>NZ_JACHGN010000001.1 GCF_014202315.1 Thermocatellispora tengchongensis
ACCACTGACCGTAGTGAAGCCGGGCCAGCGCCCGCGCCAGGGGCCACTGCTCACCCGCCGGATTGACCGTCGCCAGCCGGAAGTGATGCTCGGCCCCATCCGCACCTCCGGTCAACGCATCGGCGTGATGCAGCAGCAGCGTCATCCGCGCCGTCGGCCGCGACCCCAGCGCGGCACGCACCGCCGCCACCACACGCGCCGCCTCCTCCCGCCGGCCCGTACGATGCGCCGCCACCGCCAGGTCGGCGATCACCCGATGCGACAAGAAGTAGTGCAAGGGAGCACCGTCCTCGCCGAAACACTGCCGCAAGTGACGGAAGGCACCATCGAAATCCCCCGCCGCCGCGGCGGCGGCACCGGCCGCGCGCAGCAGACGCGTGTGCGTGGCCCGATTCTCCTCCAGGTCGACCGCCGTCCACGTGGTGTCGGCGGGCATGCCGACCCGCTGTCCGCGTATGGCGGCCAGGGTGATCCGCAGCGCCTCGATATCGATCTCGATATGCCTCAGTTTGTAGACGGCCGCCCACGTCGCGGCCTCCTCCAGATGCCGGTCGGCCTCCGCCCACCGCCCGGTGTCGATCAACGCCGAGGCCATCGGCGCGAACGAGAGCACGGCAGTGCCCATGGAGCCGTACGCGGCGAACAGGGCGTACGCCTGCCGCAACGACTCCACGGCGAGGTCGGACTCGTCGGCGTACCAGGCGATTCCGGCGAACGCCAACAACCGGGTCATTTCCGCAAAGCCGGCGTGCGGCTCCGGCACGTTCGGCCGCCGGACCCGCCGCAGCAGTTCGGGAGCGGTCCTCGGGTCGGTTCCGGCCAAGGACATGGCCCGCACCGCGGTCAAGGATTCGGCCATCGCCGGCTCGGAAGAGAGCGTGTCGTGGCTTCCCGTCTCCGGCTCGTCCAGCAGAGCCGCGATCGGACGCCTGAACTCGGGCAGGCCCGACTGGAACGCGATCCCCTTGAGCACGGCGGCCAGGGCGATCACGATCGCGCGGTCGCTGGGCGGGTCCGGCTCCAGCACGCTCATCAGCACCTGAAAACCCTGCCGCTGGTGGCCGGACAGCGACAGCGACAGGCCGCCGCCGCGGGCCGCGAGAGCCAGCAGGTCACGGTCCTCGGTCAGCGCAGTGATCTTCTCGTACAGCTCGCGGGCCCACGAGGGATCCCCGACATTGTTGACGGCCCGCAACGCCTTGGCATACCGGCGCGCCCCATCCTCACCCACCGGACTGCACTCCGCAGCACGCTCCAACGCCCGCGCCGCCGCGAAATAGCCACCACGCCGCAAAACAAACTCCGCACTATCCTCCAACGCCGCCGCCACCACCTCATCCCGCCCCAGACACGCCGCCGCCAAATGCCACGCCCGCCCAGCCGGATCCGACACCAGCACACCCGCCAAATCCCGATGCACCCGCTGCCGCACAAAAGCCGGAGCACCCTGATAACACCCCGCACGCACCAACGGATGCCGGAAAACCACCCGCCCCGCCACCACGCTCACCAACCCCGCACCCTCCGCCGGAGCCCACACCGAAAGATCCCGCCCCACACCCGCCGCCGCCATGATCGTCGCCAGGTCCTCACACTCCGACGCCGCCGCGTACAGAATCAACCGCCGAGTGACCTGCGGCAAAGCACGCAGACGTGCCACGTACATCTCCTGAATCCGCTGCGTCTGCGACAACCCGTCACCCGGCAACGCCCGCGCACCACCCGTCCTGACCGCCCGGCACAACTCGATGATCGCCAGCGGATTGCCCTGAGCCTGCTCCAGCACATCGATCCGCGCCCGCCCCACCGGCGGATACGGCTGCGCGTCCACCAGTTCGGCGGCGGCCTGCTCGGCCAGCGGCCCCAAAAGCAACGTGGGCACGTCCGCGGCCACACCCTCCGGAGGCGTCTGCCCGCGCGCCGCGAGCAGCACCGAGACATCCTCCATCGCGACCCGACGCATCACGAAGCGCAGAACGTCGAGAGAATCCCGATCGAAGTGCTGGACGTCATCGACGACCAGCAGTACGCGCTGCCGCCGGGAGACGCCTGTCAGCAGGGTCAAGGCGGCCATGTGCAGGAGCATCGGGTCAGGCTGTCCCTCGGCGGCAGCGATGCCCAAGGCCGTCTCGAGTGCTCGGCGCAGATGTTCGGCGAGCATGCCGACGTCGGGCAGTAGCGGGAGAAGGAGTCGGTGCAAGGACGCGAAGGACTGCTGTGACGCGGCTTCGCCGGCCTGAGACATCAGCACGAGCGTATTGTCATCACGCGCATGCTCGGCGGCGGCCGTCACCAAACTGGTCTTGCCCGTGCCGGCCTCGCCGAGCAGGAGCAGTAACCGCGGCCCGCTCGTCCTGCCCTCGACGATGTCCAGGATCTGCGCCATCTCGGTCTTCCTGCCCACCAGCGTCATGGCGGTTCCGCCCCTTCCCGGGCCATGGGCTCGACGACAGGTAGCGGAACGAGCGTGCGGTTCGACGCCAGGCGTGAGGGCCGCGCGATCGTCGTCGTGCGTGTCGTCGCCATTCACGTGGTCGTGCACAGGATCAGCATCGGCCGCGCGACTGCTCATTCGGAAGGCCATTCGCCGCTCAGCACGCTCCTGTCACGGAGCGGACACAGCCGGCCTGGTCACCTCGGCGCCTCCATGGGCGCGAGGCAGACCCGAAGACCCCGGCTGCAGCAGCCGTCCGGTTCGCCCTGCGAGAGCACGTTCGAAGGCGAGGTCGATGCCGCGTTCCAGAAGCTCAAAGGGCGGCTCACCGCGAGTGGGCCGGATCTGCGCCGTACAACTCCCGGTGCCACAGTTGGGCGCAGATCCGCTCGATGCCGGAGACGAGGTGGCGCCGGTAGGTGGCGAAGGGCAGGCCGAGACGTTCGGCGGCCAGTTCCTGGGTCGGAGCGGCGTGGAGGAAGGTGGCGTCGAGCGCGCGGTGGAACTTGGCCGAGCGCGGGTCCTCGCGCAGCGAATCGATTGCCTGTTCCAGCAGATCGCGCAGCGCCCTGGCGGGATGATCCCTCTCGCCGTGCTCCGCGACGAGCCTGCTGCGTGTCAGAGGAGAGCCGGCCAGCGCGTCCGGACGCGACAGGTGGCGCAACGCCTTGCGGACCGCCTCGGCGAACTCCTCCCGCGACAGCACCGCCAGTCTCCCCATCGTCGCGGTCGCGGCGCCGGGCGGGTCGCGTCTCTGCGCTCGGTCGAGGCGCTCCAGCCAGACCTGCGGCGGCACCGCCCGCCAGTCGTGGGCGAACAAGGTGTACGGCTCGTCGCCCAGGTGCCGGATCACGGCGATGTCGTGCATGTCGTGCCGCCGCAAGCACTCCACCTGGTCTTGGCCGGGCCGGCGAATCGCGAGGTACGACCACGCCATCCGCTCCGATCTCAGGCAGTTGGCGATCATCCGCCACTGCAGCAAATCCATGACCGGCGAATTGCCGCGATGACCGGGTAAGACCCACGACCGGCCGACCGCCAGATGCTCACCGGCGCGCAGCGGCGCGGTGGCGCGCGCGTGCGCCCACGCCGCGGCCACGACGGGGTCGGCCGCGCATTCGGCCTCGTCGGGTTCATTGAGACGCAGCCACGCATGACAGGCCACAGGCTCACCGGTCTCCGTCCGCCGGTAGATCCGGAACGCCTCCGGCCGGCGCTTCACCCAGAAGCCGGCGCGCGCCGCCGATACCTCGTCCTCGGCGGCGATGGCCAGCCGCAGGAGGGCGCCGGCGTCCTCGGCCCGTACGACGTCCTCCTGGATCTCGCCCTCGTCGTACCCGCCCTGCGGGGCGTCCATGGACGCGTTTCCGCGATGCAGGTAGCACAGCGCGGCCACCGCGCTCAGCGCGTCGTGGTCGGCCGCCGTGCGCACTTTCTCCGCCAGGTACGCGTGGATACGGTCGTGCATCGCCGCGTAGCCCTGCGGATCCCGCCATCGCAGGTCGGCCTCCAGCACCTCCCGGGCCACGTCGTGCGGGTAGAGCCCGCTGCCGCTCGACTCCACGAACGGCAGCCGCCGCAACCAGTCGAACATCGCCGCGGCGTCCTCCGGCATAGCCGCGCGCAGCAGATCCTCCGTCGTCATGTACGCGTGCGCGCATATCTCCAGAGCGTGCCGGTGGGCGTTCGAGGGAACCTCGCCCACCAACTGGTCCAGCAGAGTCGCCACCACGTCCCGGTCGGGCATCCAGCGCCGGCTCGCCCCGCCGTCCTCCAGCGCCACCGCGGCCCCCAGCAGCAGTGCCAGCGGGTGACCACCGGCGAACGCCAGCAGCGGCTCCCGAAGTTCGTCGGTCACCCCGCAACAGTCCATCAGCGCCTTGGCATGCTGAGGCGGCAGATCGCGCAGGGACATCACTTCCAGCGCCTCGGCCCAGCCCGGATCGGCCTGCCACCGCATGTCCGGCGGGAACCGGCCCGCGATCACCACGAGCGCGCCCACGGGCAACCGCGGCAGGAAGCGCTCCCGCAGCCAGCCCTCCAACCCCTGGATCCGTTCGAAGGTGTCCACCAGGAGTACGGCCCGCTCGTCACGCAGCACCGCCTCCGCCTCGGCCTCGAACGCCGCAGGCGAGGGATCCAGCGTCCGCCCATCCACCCTGGCCACCGACCACCCGGCGACCGCCGCCTCCTGCGCGAAGCGCCGCAGCAGCGCCGATTTCCCGATGCCGCCGGGGCCGTGCACGTAGAGCACGCTGCACCGGCCGCCGGACAGCGCCGCCCTGAAAAGCGCGAGCTCCTCTTCCCGGCCCACGAATGCCGGCTCGCACGCCGCCTGCGAACGCCGTCCGAGCAACTCGGGCTTCCCGCCCATCCCCGACGACATACGCATGACTCTAGCCTCTGACGATCCCAGCCTCTGCCCAGCTCGAGGACGGCCGGACCCTGGCCTGCGCGGGAAAGGACGGCGTGTCCCTCCTGGACGCGGCCACCGGGCGCGTCCGGAACGACAGCTTCCGGCAGACCCTGGAGTGGACGTGCCACATCTGCGCCAGGAACGGTGCCCGGCTGCGCTTCGACGGCCGTCACCTGGTCGCCTTCGCGGGCCGTGACCTGCGCGTGTCATGGACGACGCCGTGGTGACCGTGGACCTCGCCCCGCGCATCACGTCCACGCCGATGGAAGGGCCGGCCGTGCTCAGCCCCGACGGGCGGTGGGCCGCGGTGCACGACCCCCGGGACCAAGAGGTCAGGCTCCTGGCCCTGCCCGGCCGCCGTGAGGTGCGCGGTTCCCCGTCACGTCGGAGGAGTTCATGACGGGCACGGGCTTCGACCGGACGGGCACGCGACTGCTCATCGTGGAGTCGCCGCACCGGGTCAGGCTGATCGACCTCACGAAAGTGAAGGAGATGTGGTCGGTTCCCGCGCCCCGGGGGGAGAACTCGCCGCTCAAGGTCGTGTTCTCCCCCGACGGCGGGATCATCGCCCTGCTCATGGGACCGGCGGCGCAGATGGGCGACAGCCGCGTGGTGGTGTACGACGCGGCCACCGGACGCGTCCTGCACGACCATCGCACGGCGACGTTCCCTCTGGGGCCGTTCACCGACGAGGGCAAGACGCTCGACACCGCCAGTGGCAGGTTCCTCGCCGTGACCACCGGCGAACCGGTCGGCCGCGGCTACGACGAGGCGTACTCCGGCGCGCGTGCGCGGGGAGCACTCGTCGTGCTGGTCATCGACTCCATGACCGCGGGGACCCATCTGCACCCGGTTATGCAGGGTGTACTCGTTGACACCAAGAGCTCGCGCGACGTGCGAGACGGGCTTGCCGGTCTCCTTGACGATCCTCACCGCTCGGGCCTGGAACTCAGGATCAAAGCGACGCCTCGTGGTTCCCGCCACGACCAAACCTCTCCCGGTTCGGTCTCCATGTCACGAGGGGAAGCCCAATTCCGCGGGCCGCGTCACTCGACAGCTCGGACGGATAGATTCCTGAGCCGTGGATGGGATCGTAGGGACCCTGCTTACGGCCGCCGGCATGTTCGTCGGCACCAACGTGGACGACATCATCGTCCTGACCGTGCTGTTCCTGTCATCCCGTGCCACCGGTAGTCCCAAGGTGTGGCAAATCTGGGCAGGGCAGTACGCGGGGATCGCAGTGCTGGTCAGCGTGTCCGTGATCGCGGCCCTTGGGCTGACGATCCTTCCGGACGACTGGGTCGGCCTGCTCGGCCTGCTTCCCTTCGCGCTTGGCGTGCGCAGCCTCGTCTCAGCCATCCGAGCCAGGAACAACGGCGAAAACCACGCCCCCGCCGTCGCCTCCAACATGATCTCGGTGGCTGGAGTCACGATCGCCAACGGAGCCGACAACCTCTCCGTCTACACCCCCGTCTTCCGCACCATCGGCGCCGGCCCTACCACAGTGACCATCGGCGTCTTCGCCATCGGCGTCGCCGTCTGGTGCCTAGCCGGATCATGGCTCGGGTCGCACAAGAAGGTCATCGAGGTCGTCGAACACCACGGACGATGGATCGTCCCCGGCGTGTTCATGGCCATCGGCGCTCTCATCGTCATCGAATCCGGTGTCCTCCGAAATATCTACTGACGACGGGCCTCGTAGCGATGGGTGATGGACTTTCATGCCTCCGGCCGGGGCACTCCGGCTTCGGGATGATCGCGGAAGGGCTCGGGTCGAATGCCGTAAGTGGCTGAGGCGGGAGGCTGATCATCCCGCCATCGACCCGGGACAGGACTGCTATCTCGCGCACCCCTCGCTGCTGCCCATCCCGGCCGGACTCCGGGCTCGCGCCGGCGCCGCGATCCGGTGCAGCCTGCTCGACCACCACGGACACGAGCAGAAGCCGGCCTGGGCCAGGCCGGCGGCGTTGTTCGAGGCAGGAATGCGCTCGGCCGGCATCGACATCGCGTCCCGGGCTGCAACCGACCGAGCCCAAAGATGACCATCGCTCGTCTCGCGGAAGGGGGACGGTAGATCCTGCGGCTGGGTCAGGAGCGGAAGGTGGTGATGGCGTCGCCTGCCCCCGTTTATGGCGTTGGCCCACAATGGCGGCCATGGATCTGCGTGAGTTCGGCGAGTTCCTGAGGTCGCGGCGGGACCGCATCCAGCCCGCGGAGGTGGGACTGCCGGTCGGGACGCGGCGCCGGGTTCCCGGGTTGCGCCGGGACGAGGTGGCGGTGCTGGCCGGGGCTTCGACCGACTACTACAACCAGCTTGAGCAGGGGCGCGGCGCGCAGCCGTCGGAGCAGATGGTGGCGGCGCTCGCCCGCGCCCTCCGGCTGACGGAGGACGAACGGTCGCATCTGTACTTCCTGGCCGGCCGCCCGGTTCCGCCGCGGCACGGTCTCGCCGCGCACGTGCACCCCGGCATGCTGGACCTCCTGGAGCGGCTGCCCACGACGCCGGCAGCCGTGATCACCGACCTGCACGCCACCCTCGTCCAGAATCGCCTGGCCACCGCGCTCCTCGGGCCGATCAGCACGGCGAAGGGCCGCGAGGCCAGCTTCGTCTACCGGTGGTTCACCGATCCGGAGGCCCGCTCCCGCTACCACCCCGACGAGCATGATCACCAGTCTCGCGTCTTCGTCGCCGACCTGCGGGCCGTGGCGGCGCGCCGCGGCGGGGACGAGCAGGTGACCGGTCTCATCCGCGAGCTGCTGTCCTCCAGCGCCGAGTTCGCCGACCTGTGGGCGCACCAGGAGGTGGCCGTACGGCGGGCCGACCGCAAGCGCCTCATACATCCGGAACTGGGCGCCATCGAGCTCGACTGCCTCAGCCTGCTGAGCGAGGACGGCACCCAGCGCCTGCTCTGGTTCACCGCGCCGGTCGGCGGCGACTCAGCCGAGAAGCTCGCCCTGCTCGACGTCCTGGGCGGCCAGGACATCGGCACGGACCGGCATCCGACGCGCTGAGCCCTTCGTCGCGCCTCGCCTGCTCGGGGTGGCCGGATCGACCGCGACGTTGACGGCGCTTCGGCGACGCGGGCGCGGACCTGCTCAGGGCCTGGGGCGGGGGTCGGTGCCTGGACGGTGCGGATGGCGTCCGGGCCGTCCGGTGTATCTCGTCACGGCTGGATGACGACCTTGCCCTTGGCGTGGCCCTCGGCGAGGTGGTCGAACGCCCAGGCGGCGTCCGGCAGCGGGACGATGCGATCGACGACGAGTTCCAGCCCCTCGTCGGCCGCGGCGGCGACCTTGGCGAGGCGATCGGCGTCGGTGCTGTGGAACAGGAACTCGGCGCGGATCCCGCGGCCGGCGGCACGCTCGACATCCGGCGGGACGTTGAGGCTGATCAGCAGACCGCCCGGGGAGAGCACGTCGAGGGAGGCGGTCTCGGTGTCCCCGCCGATCGGGTCGATGACCACGTCCGCGTGCCGGGCTTCGACGCGGAAGTCGGTCGTGGTGTAGTCGATCACATGGTGCGCGCCGAGCTTCCTGGCGATCTCGGCACCCGCCGGTGAGACGGTGGTGACGACGCGGGCGCCCGCCTTCCGGGCGAACTGGATGACGAAACCGCCGACGCCCCCGGCGCCGCCGTGAACCAGCACCGTCTGACCGGGCTGGAGTTCCGCCATCTCGACCACCGCCTGCCACGCCGTACCGGCCGCGGTCGCCAGGCCGGCGGCGAGATCGAGCGGGACCGCGGCCGGGGCGGCCGCGAGGTTCGCGACAGGGACGGCGGCGTACTCCGCGACGGCTCCGCCCGAGATCGGGTCGGTACGCGCGATCACCGCGTCACCGATGTTCCAGCCGGAGACGCCGGGCCCGATCCGCTCGACGGTCCCGGCGAGGTCGGTGCCCACCACCGAGGGGAAGGCGATCGGGAAGAAGTCCTTGGCGTGACCGGCGCCGATCTTGACGTCGAGCGGGTTCAGCGCCGCCCCGGCGACCAGGACCAGGACCTCGCCCGGGCCGGGGTCCGGCTTGGGGATATCGGTGACGACCGGGCGGACGCCGTACGCGGTGTACTGCAATGCCTTCACGAATGTGTGCCTCTCAGTGCGGGGGCTGGGCCTCCAGCGGCGAACCTTCGGCAACCCACGCTCGCCGAGCCCGGCCCGTACGAGAAGGCGGAGCTCACGCTGGTGATGGCGGCACCACTTTCGCGGTTGGCGGTGCAACTCGACGTCCTCCAGCGCCGTCCTCATGAACGTCTTGGCGACGCTCAGGTACCGCGCATCGGCGGTTGGCCGGTCGTCGCCGGGGTTCGGCACAATTGCTGATGTGCGAGTCGGATTGCTCGGGCCGTTCGAGGTCCGGAACCAGGATGGGGCCGTGGTTGAGGTTCCGGGGATTCGGCTGCGCGCACTGCTCGCCGCGCTCGCCCTCGAACCCGGCCGGATCGTCACGCGCGCCAGGCTGGTGGACTGGATCTGGGGGCAACGGCCGCCCGCGGACGAGGTGAACGCCTTGCAGGCGTTGGTGTCCAGGCTGCGCAGGGTGTTGCCCGACGGCCTGATCGAGGCGGACTCCGGCGGGTACCGGCTGGCCGTGGCTCCCGACGCCGTGGACGTGTGCCGGTTCGAGCACCTGGTGGGCCAGGCCCGGGCCGCCGAGCCCGCGGCGCGGGCGGAGCTGCTGCGCTCGGCCCTGGCACTGTGGCGCGGTACGGCCATGGCGGACATCGCACTGCAGGACAGCGACGCCTTCGACGCCGCGGTCACGCGTCTGGACGAGCTCTACGTCGCCGCGCTCGGCGATCGGGTGGATGCGGATATCCGCCTCGGCCGCGGCTCGGAGCTGATCTCCGAGCTGACCGAACTGGTCGCCGCGTACCCGCTGCGGGAGGGGTTCGTGGCGGCCCTGATGCGAGCGCTCGCCGAGGCGGGGCGCGGCAACGAGGCGTTGACCCTGTACCAGCGGACGCGCGAGCGGCTCGCCGAGGAGCTGGGCGCCGATCCCTCGGCCGAGCTCGCCGCGCTGCACACCGCGTTGCTGCGGGGCGAGCTGGGCGAGCGGGCGGAGAACCACAGGACGAACCTGCGCGCCGAGCTGACGAGCTTCGTCGGCAAGGACGATGACATCGCCGCGGTCGCCGGTCTGGCGATCAAGCACCGGCTGGTCACCTTGACGGGGCCGGGCGGCTCCGGCAAGACCAGGCTGGCCACCGAGACCGCGCGCACGATGCTCACCGAGCTGCCGGACGGGGCGTGGCTGGTCGAACTGGCCTCGGTGCGGGCAGGCGGTGACCTGGCGCAGGCCGCCCTCACCGCGATCGGCCTGCGTGACCAGCCTGTGCTCGGTGACGCGCGGGGTGGGGAACCGATGGATCGGCTCATCGCCGCGCTCCGGGAGCGCGCGATCTTGCTGATCCTGGACAACTGCGAGCACGTGATCGAGGAGGCCGCGGCTTTCGCGGACCGGCTCCTGGGTGAGTGCCGCAGGCTGCGGATTCTGGCCACGACCAGAGAGCCGCTCGGTATCACCGGGGAGATGCTGTGGCAGGTCGAGCCCCTGGCGCTGCCCGCGACGGGAGCCGACCCCGCCGAGATCGGGTCCTCGCCCGCGGTGCGGCTGCTGCGCGACCGCGCGGAGCTGGTGCGCAAGGACATCGGCTCCGACGCGCACACCCTGTCGGCCATGGCGCGGATCTGCCGGGCTCTCGACGGGATCCCGCTGGCGATCGAACTGGCCGCGGCACGGCTGCGCACGATGTCCATCGATCAGCTCGCGCGCCGGCTCGACGACCGGTTCCGCCTGTTGACCAGCGGCAGCCGTACCGCGCTTTCCCGGCACAAGACGCTGCGCGCGGTCGTGGACTGGAGCTGGGACCTGCTGTCCGAGGCCGAACGCGGCGTGCTGCGGCGGCTCTCGGTGTTCTCCGGCGGGGCGAGCCTGGAGGCGGCCGAACGCGTGTGCGGGGGCGAGACGTTCGCCGGGGAGCAGGTGCTCGACGTGCTGACCGCGTTGATCGAGAAGTCGCTGCTGCTCGCCGACGGCGAAGACTCGCCGCGCTACCGGATGCTCGGCACCATCAGGGAGTACGCCGCGCACCGGCTCGCCGAAGCCGGGGAGGCCGAGCCGGCGCGCCGGGCGCACCTCGCCTACTTCACCGAGCTGGCCGAGACGGCCGATCCGTACCTGCGCCGGGCCGAGCAGTTGGAATGGCTGTCCACGCTCCAGGCCGAGCACGACAACATCAGTGCGGCCCTGCGCGGGGCCATCGCCGAGGGATGGGCCCAGGAGGCGATGCGGCTGGTCGCCGCCGCGGGCTGGTACTACTACCTCAGCGGGCAGCGGGCCGAGGGCACCGAGCTGAGCGTCGCGGCGGCCTCGCTGCGGGGTGAGGTCTCCGACGAGGTACGGGCGATGGCGTACACCCTGGTGTCGGTGTTCCTGACCTCCGCGCCCGGCCGCGATCAGTACGAGGCGCAGGAGTGGATCCACGAGGCGCACCGGCTGACCCAGCGCAGCGGGTACCGCAACCCGCTGCTGGGGTTCGTCGCGCCGCTGGAGCGGATGCTGCGGGAGCCGACGGAGTTCCTGCCCGCGTTCGAGCCGCTCATCACCGACGACGATCCGTGGGTGCGCGCGCAGGCCAGGCTCACTCGTGGCCGCCTGCGGCTCACGCTCACCGGCGACGTGACCGATGTGGACGACGACGCCGAGATCGCCCTTACCGAGTTCCGCACGCTGGGTGACCGGATGGGGATCTCGCTGGCGCTGGCCTTCCTGGCCGACCGGCTCGCCATGCGCGGCGAGTTCGCCCGCGCGTGCGAGCACTACGAGGAGGCGGCCGTGGCGCTCACCGAGGTGGGCGCGACCGAGGACGTGGTCAGCCTCCGGGCGCGGCAGGCCCACCTGTACTGGCTGCTCGGCGATGAGCGCTCCAGCACGTCCGCCATGGCCGAAGCGGAGCGCTGCGCGAGCGGGATGGCCTGGCCCGACACGCTCGCCGACCTGGCGTGGTCCAAGGCGCAGCTCGCGCGCCGGCGCGGCGAGCCGGACGAGGCGTACCAGCACCTGGCCACGATGCGGGCGACCTTGGGCGAGACGGAACTGACCGACATGGCCCGCGCCAGGGTCATGGATCTGTACGGCTACCTCACCGAGGACCTCGAAAAGGCCCGCGCGCATCGGGCCGAGGCGTTGCGCGCGGCCGTGGAGACGGCGTATCCGCCGCTGATCGCCGAAGTGTTGATCGGGGTCGCGGATCTCGCGCTGCGCCGGGGACAGTACGAGCAGGCCGTGCGGTTGCTCGCGGCGAGCGACGGCGTACGCGGCACACCGGATCGTTCGCAGCCCGACGCGTCCAGGATCACCGCGGAGACGCGGAATCGCCTCGGTGAGATCCTGTTCACCGAGGCGATCCACGACGGTCGGCGGCGTGACTGGCGCGAGCTGGCCGAGATCACCCTCGCTCCGTGAAGTGACAACGTAGTGCCCGGCGACGACCACCTTCGCGGCGTCGGGGACCGGCGGCGTGGTCAACACGTTGATCGTCGTGGTCTTGGGCCCGAGCGGGGCGAAGATCGTGCCGGGCCCGGACATCCGGGTCGCCCGGGGCGTGGTCAGCCGTCTTGTTCCTTCTCGATCGCCGACTGGGCCTGCAGATCGTCGACGAACCTGCGCATCATGCGTTCGAACTGGTAGAGGTCTCTGTCGCTCCACTCCGCGAACACCGGAGCGGCGAGCCTCTGCCGGGCCGCGTCGAGCGCGTCGGTGACCCGGCGGCCCTCGCCGGTGATCACCGCTTCCTTGACCCGTCGGTCCGCGGGGCTCGGACGCCGCTCGACCAGGCCGAGCTCGGCGAGCTTGGCCACCTGCCGGCTCACGGTGGTGTGGTCGCGTCCCGCCCGTTCCGCGAGCTCGACCACGCCGATCGGCCCGAACCGCTGGATGCCCACGAGCAGGAGGAACAGGGCACGGTCGAGATCGATGCCCGCCTCGGCGATGAGGGCCTCGTCGCGTTGCGGCAGGTTGAAGAGCGCGATCAGATCGACGAGCGATTCATGAAGGCGCCGGAACGCGGCTTGCCGACGGTGTTTGGAGACCATGCGCGCTTCGATGCCTTACGTGCGCCTTTGAACGAACGAGACGTGCCAAGGCGAGGATACCGGCGATCTCCGTCGGGCGGCCCGTGACCGGCCGGGACGCCGCCTCGGCGGCGGTGGGGGCGTGGTCGTGGCGGGCCGGCGGCAGCGGGCGGGGCTCGATCGGCGGCGACGACGCCAGGGACGAGTCCGGGGGTCAACGGCACAACCTTCTCTCTTTGGATATGCGCAGAATACACGCGGTTCAGCACCCTCGCGAGGGGCCCTCTCAGGCTGTGTGCCTGGACAGACGCACTTGACGGCCCGATCTGCCGCGAGAATACTCTGTGCTGAATACACACGATTTCGGGCTCCGGGGGCAACGAGTCCGCCCGGACGTCCGCCACCGACGGAGAGGTGAGCTGTGGCGGGTACGGAAGACTCTGAGGTGATCATCTGTGGATCCGGTGCGGCAGGGCTGACCCTCGCCATCGACCTCGCCCGCAGGCAGGTCGGGTTCCGGCTGATCGACAAGGCGCCGCGCCCGTTCGCCGGCTCGCGCGGCAAGGGCATCCAGCCTCGGACGCAGGAAGTGTTCGAGGACCTTGGGGTGATCGACCGGATCGTCGCCTCCGGGGGTGAGTACCCTCTCATGCGCGTCTACACGGAGGACGGTCCGGTCGACAAGGCCGCCGGCGTGCTGCCGGATCCGACGCCGGACGAGCCGTACCATATGGCGCTGCTCGTCCCGCAGTTCCTCACCGAGCGCCGGCTGCGCGAGCGGCTGGCCGAGCTCGGCCACGCCCCCGAGTACGGTCACGAGCTCGTCGGCTTCGACCAGGACGCCGATGGTGTGACCGCGCTGATCGCGACCCCGGGCGGCGAGCGGACCCTACGGGCGAAATACCTGATCGGGGCCGACGGCGGGTCGAGCTTCGTCCGCAAGACCCTCGGCATCGGGTTTCCGGGGAAGACGCTCGGCGTGCGCGCGCTCGTGGCCGACGTCCGGGTGGACGGCGTCTCCCCGGACTTCTGGCACCGCTGGGGAACGAGCAGTCCGGAGCAGCAGATATCGCTGTGCCCGCTCTACGGCACCGACATGTTCCAGTACCAGGCCCCGGTCCCCTTCGACGTCGAGGTCGATCTGTCGGCCGACGGGCTGACCGCTCTGATCCGCGAGCGCACCGGCCGCGGCGACATCGTGATCCGCGACGTGTCCTGGGCGTCGGTGTTCGAGATGAACGCCCGGCTGGCCGACACCTACCAGCGTGGGCGGGTGCTCCTGGCCGGCGACTCGGCGCACTGCCATCCGCCGACCGGCGGGCAGGGGTTGAACACGAGCGTCCAGGACGCCTACAACCTCGGCTGGAAGCTCGCCGCGGTGCTGGACGGCGCGCCGGAGTGGTTGCTGTCGAGCTATGAGAAGGAACGCCGGCCGATCGCCGAGGGCGTCCTCGGCCTGTCCGAGAAGCTGCTCGATGCGGCCAGGAAGGGCGACGCCCGCCGAGGCCGTGAGGTGACCCAGCTCGATCTCGGCTACCCCGACTCGCCGCTGAACCTGACCGGCCCCGACCGTGACAAGGGCGTCATCGTCGGCGACCGCGCGCCGGATGCGCCCGTGACGGGCGCGGGCGGGCTCGGCACGCGGTTGTTCAGCCTGTTCCAGGGTCCCCACTGGACGCTGCTCGGCTACGAGGCCGACGGCGCCTCCGCCCCTGAGCCGCGCCAGGGACTGCGCATCCACATCGTCGGCGCCGACATTCTCGACACCGGCGGCCACGTCCGCGACGCGTACGGGCTGTCGCCCGGGGAGTGGGTGCTCATCCGTCCGGACGGATACGTCGCGGCCGTGGTCGGCACCGTCGGCCTCGGCTCGATCGAGACGTATCTCAACGCCGTCGGGGTCGGCCGGCCATGAGGCACGAGCCCCCGGCCCCGGCTCCCCCGCGATGCCCTTGACCGCGAGGCGTCCATGAGGAATGGGGACGGCGGCGGTCCCCCGGCCTACCCAAGCCGGGGGACCTGATGGTCGCCGCCATGTGGCGGTGCCAGCGGCGTTTAACAGGACGGGTCAGTCCTTACGATGTGCGCTCTGCCATTGAGCCACCGGGGCAGGTGGAACCCCGGGCCGGATTCGAACCGGCATCTCAACGATCACAGCCCGTCCTGGGTCGATCTGGCACTCGACGGCAATGCTGAGCTTCGAGCGAGAATCTGAGTCTGATCGGCCGCCTCTGCCTGTTGGGCTACCCGGGCGTGTACCCGGGGAAGGTCTCGAACCTTCTCTGGAGCCGTTTCGTCAGCTTCAGCCTGAGCCTCAGCTTCGCGCTTTCGCGCGTCCCCGCGCTCAACGGGGAGTCTTGTGTCAGGCGAACAGGTAGGCGAACAGGCGGTCGCCGACCTGGACGTCCTCGGTGGTGGTGGCGTTGGCCTCCTCGCGGGCGTACTTGACCGCCTCCTGCAGCTTCTGCACGCGCGTCAGCAGCTCGTTGACGCGCCGCGCCGGCAGGGCCCCGGAGAAGGCGGTCTTGGTCCAGTAGCCGACGACGATGTCCTCGGTGAAGACCTGCACCTGCGCCGGGTGCTTGTCGGTCGCCTCGGCGAGGACGTGGTTGCGGGGCACCTTCTTGGTGCGGGTGGTCTTGACCGGCTCGGTCCGCCACACCTCCAGATTGTCGTCCAGCGTCCACGTCTCCGCCGGGTCCAGCGTCGGCAGCTTGGCGACGAAGGTGTGCAGGTCGGTGAGCTGCTTCTCCAGGAACAACAGGTACGTCACCGGCGCCTGCTCGATCAGAGTCCGGCCGTCCACGACCACATCGGCCCGTGCGACCGTGTTCGTCCAGTCCTTGGTGGCGGTCACGTCGAACAGCCGCGTGAGCGCCTTGGCCACATCGGCGAGCACCTGCTCCGCCTTGACCTGGACCCGGGTGGACTCCGGCGGCAACTGCTCGCCCTCGTCGTCGATCGGCTGGTATGTGCGCGACAGCCCGGACAGCAGCGGTGCCTTCTGAATGGTGTGGTAGGCATCGGTCAATGCGCGCTGCGTGCCGGCCTTGACGCCCTTCTCGACCGCGAGGATCTGGTTGAGCTTGGTCACAGGCATGACCTTAGAGGGAGTCGCGCCGCGCCACATCTCAATATTCGCCGCGGCCGGGGGCGCGCAGGGGTGGGCGGCGGGCCCAGGTGGCCCAGCGCCAGAGCCATTCCAAAGGGCCCTGGCGGTAACGGCGCAGCCAGAGGGTGGAGAACACCCACTGGACGGCGAGGATCGCACCGGCGATCAGGAACACCGTGGCCGAGGGCCATTCGTGCGGGGCGCCGCCGATGAGACGGGAGATCAGCAGGACGGCGACGGTGGCGGACAGGTAATTGGTCAGCGCCATCCGGCCGAGCGGGGTGAACAGGGCGTGCAGTGCCGTCCGGAGCGGGGTGCGCAGCAGGACCAGCAGGACGCACACGTACGCCCCCGCCAGCATCAGCCCGGCCAGTTGGAAGGCGACCGCGGACGCCGCGGAGACCTGGAGCCACAGGAACGGGGCCGCCCCGGCCGCGAAGGCCAGGGCCAGCAGTGCCGGCACCCGGGTGGAGCTCTCCAGCCGGTCGATGACCCCGAAGCGGGTCAGCGCCGAGCCCAGCAGGAACAGGCCGGCGACGAGGGTGAGCCGGTTGTCGCCGATGGCGGTGGAGGTGGCGAGGAACGCGGCGGCGAGTACGGCCACGGCCCAGCGGGGCAGCCAGGTGGACGGCAGCAGCACCACCAGGCCGACGACGGCGTACGTGCTCAGGATGTCGCCCTGCCACAGCAGGGCGAAGTGCGCCGCCCCGATCAGGAGCAGCACCAGCAGCCGGCGCAGCAAGATCACGCGGGGCCGGGGCGCGCGATCCCCGGCGGAGCGGAACATCAGGGAGAACCCGATGCCGAACAGCAGCGAGAAGATCGGGAAGAAGCGCTGCGCGACGAGCACGCCGAGCCAGGCGTCCACGCCGTCCGTCACGCCGGCCGTGCCGCCCGGGGAGTCGGGCAGGACGACTCTGCCGGCGTCGGCGATCGGCTCGACGTTCACCAGCAGGATGCCGCACAGGGCGAATCCCCGGATCACATCGAGCGCGGAGATGCGTCTGAGCGCGACACCTGGCCGGGGGGCAGGTGGCGGGGCGTCGGGGACGGCTGGGGGAGACAGGGGGTCGTGGTGCATGGGCGCCATCCTGGGCGCGGGCTCCGGCGACGGACACGGGCCGAAAGCAGGGTCGTGCGGCGCCGGGTCATACTTTCGGCCAATTCAACGGTCAAGGGGCCACGTCTCCGGGGTGCGGGCCAAGTTCGGGGTGCGCCGCCGGGGCGGGATCGCCGCCTGGGCCGGGGAGAGCGGCTGATCACTTGCTGAACAGCGCGTTCAGCTCGGCCTGGGGGATCTGGCGGGCGGCGAAGCCGAGGGTGCCGTGTTCCTGGAGTTCGCGGGCGGCGTCGCGGACCAGGCCGAGCGCGGCGCGGGCGATGCTGCCGCCGAGGCTGATCCGGGCGACCCCGGCCTCGCGCAGGGCGGCCACGGTGAGGGTGGTGGCGCCCAGGCCCATGACCACGTTGATCGGGCCGTCGATCTCCTTGACCAGGGTGGCCACGGTGTCCAGGTCGTTCACCCCGGGCACGTAGAGGCAGTCGGCTCCGGCCTCGCGGTAGAGGTTGGCGCGGCGGATCGAGTCGGCCAGGGGCGCCGGCGACGGGAGCAACCGGCCGTCGGTGCGCGCGGTGAGCACGAAGCCGGGGCTGACCTCGCGGGCGGCGATGATCCGCTCCACCGCCAGGGCCTCGTCGTACAGCCGGCCGCCCGCGTGGTCCTCGATGTTGCCGCCGGCGAGGCCCGCCTCGATCGCGAGCCGGATCGTCTCGGCCACGGCCTCGGGGCGGGCGCCGTACCCGTCTTCGAGGTCGCCGTTCACCGGCACGTCCACGGCGGCGGTGATCTGGCGGATGCGCTGGAACATCTCCTCGTGGGAGACGCGCGGGGACCCGGCGGGCACGGAGTGGTCGGCCCGGCCGAGGGAGAAGGCGATGCCGGCGCTGGTGGTGGCGATGGCGGGGAAGCCGGCCTCGGCCAGGACCACGGCGCTGCCCGCGTCCCAGGCGTTCGGCATCACGAACCCCGCGCCCCGGACGTGCAACCGGGCGAACTCACCGAACTCACCGAACTCACCGAACTCGTGGAACTGGTCGATCATGGTTCGAGCCTAGTTACGCTCGGCTCATGTGGCCAATGCATTTGTGGCAGCTAGGCCATCAGTTTCTTGCATGATGGTCGCATGGACTCCGAGTCGCTGCGCACCTTCCTCGCCATCCACCGGCACGGCGGCGTCACCCGGGCCGCCGCGGCCCTGTTCCGGTCGCAGCCGGCCGTGAGCAGGCGGCTGGCGCTGCTGGAGCGGGAGCTGGGCATGCCGCTGTTCGAGCGGGTGCCGGGCGGGGTCGAGCTGAGCGAGGCGGGGCGGGCCCTGCTCCCGTACGCCGAGCGCGCGCTCGCCGCCCTGAGCGACGCCGAGGCCGCCGTACGGGCCGTGCGCTCCCCCGGCGCGGGCTCGGTGGCGGTCGCGCTGGTCGGCACGCTGGCCGGGACCGGTCTCACCCCCGTGCTGCGCGGGTTCGCCGCCCGGCACCCCGGCGTGGAGCTGACGCTGCGCACCGCGACCAGCCACGAGGTGAGCGAGCTGGTGCGCCGGGCCGAGGTCGGGCTGGGCCTGCGCTACGGCTCCGGAGAGGCGCCCGAGCTGTGCCACGAGCCGCTGTTCTCCGAGCGCCTGGTGCTCGTGGCCGCCCCGGACCACCCGCTCGCCGCGCTGCCCGCGCCCACCCTGGCCGATCTGGCCGGTATGGGGGGTATGGGTGGGATGCGCTGGATCACCTTTCCCGAGCTGCCCGGACGCGGCGAGGCGTCGGCCGCGTACGTGCGGCGGGCGATGGAGGAGGCGGGTGTGCCCGAGGACCGGGTGCTGCGCATCGACAGCCTGACCGCGCAGAAGCGGCTGGTCGAGGCCGGGTTCGGGATCGCCATGCTGCCCGAGAGCGGGGTTCAGGAGGAGCTCGCGGCGGGCTCGCTGGCCGCGGTCGAGGTCGCCGGGCTCGCGGTCGCGGTGCCGGTGACCGTGGTGACGCGGCGCGACGGCTTCCTCGGCGCGGCGGCCCGTACGCTGCTCGCCGAGCTGCGCGCCGCCGCCGGCGACGTCGCGGTCACCCCGCTGCCCCGGCCGAGTACATCTAGCGCAGCACCTGGCTCACCGTGAGGTCGTCCACGAGCACGATGACCGGGGCGTTGGTGGCGGAGCCGGACAGATAGGTCAGGATGCCGGGGAATCCGGCCCGTTGCAGGCCGGGGGTGGCGTCGGTGGCGGTGAGCTGCCAGCCGGGCTCCGGGGCGCCGGCCGCCCAGACCTTGCCGCGCACGGTGGTGGGCGAGGTGCCGGTGACCTGGACGCGCACCCGCAACTGGCCCTGCGCGGCCACGGTGAGCCCGGGAATCCTCTGGCCAGGGAGGAGGGCGTGCTCGGCGCCGTCCGCGTCGGAGCGGATGAGCTGGAGCACCACCCCGCCGTGGGGACGCAGGGTGACGTGCGCGCGGTAGGTGCCGGCGTCGTCCACCTTGCGGCCGACGGCGGAGATGTAGATGCCGTTGCCGGTCGCGGGCTTGTCGGCCCACGCGGTGAAGGTGAGGTCGGTGTGGGTCTCTTCGAGGCGGCCGAGGTAGGCGCTGCGGCCGGTGCCCGCCTCGGCCATGGTGATCCGGCCGCTGCCGCCGTGGACGGCGTAGGCGTCGGCCGGAGGGCCGACGGACCACTCGCCGCCGGTGTCGGAGACCCCGAAGCCGCCGGCGGCGCCGCGCACGAAGGTGTCGTGCACCAGCACCGGCCCGACGACCGGGGCCGACGTGGCGGGCGCGCTCGACACGGCGGAGGCGCCGGGCGTGCCGGGTGTGCCGGCGGTATCGGGCGCGTGGGATGCGCCGGATATGCCGGACGCGCCGGGGGAGGCTGAGGAGGAGCCGCGCAGCCACGCGACCGCCCCGGCCGTGAGGGCCACCGCGGCCACCACGACGGCGACGGCGATGACGGCGACGGCCGGGCGCCCGGGGAGCCGGGCCGGGCGCGACGCGCTCGCCGGGCGTGCCGGACTCGACGCGGTCGCCGCACTCGACGGGCGCGACGGGCTCGACGGGCTCGTTGGTGCGGTGGCGGCGGTCGCGATGCGGCTGCCCTGGGCCGCCAGTTCCTCGGTGGACGGCGTCGCACCCGCGGCGGCCGGATCGACCAGGGCGATCAGGATGTCGCGTGCGGCCGGGCGCTGGAGCGGGTCCTTGGCGAGCCCGGCGGCGACCAGGCCGCGCAGCGGCTCGGGCAGCGCGGACAGGTCGGCCTCGTGGGTGACCACGCGGTGCAGCACCGCGGGGATCGTGCCGGCGTCGAACGGCGAGTGGCCCGTGGCGGCGAACACCATGGTCGCCGCCCAGGCGAAGACGTCGGAGGCGGGCGTGGCGTCCTGGCCGGCGACCTGCTCGGGCGCGAGGTACGCCGGGGTGCCGATCAGGCCGCCGGTCATCCGGGTCGCGTCGTGCGGGCGGGCGATGCCGAAGTCGACGACCCGGGGGCCGTCGGGGCCGAGCAGTACGTTGGCGGGCTTGAAGTCGCGGTGCACCACCATGGCGGCGTGGATGGCGGCCAGGGCGGTGGCGGTGCCGACGGCCAGCCGGTCCAGCTCGCCGCCCCGCAGCGGCCCGCGTTCGCGCACGTACGCGGCGAGCGAGGGGCCCGCGACGTACTCGCTCACGACGTACGGGAGCGGCCCGTCCAGGGCGGCGTCCAGGACCCGGGCCGTGCAGAAGGGGGCGACGCTCTCCACCGCGGCGAGCTCGCGCGCCAGCCGGGCCCGCGACTCCGCGTCGGCGCGCAGCAGCGCCTTGACCGCCACCTGCTCCCCGGACGGCCCCTCCCCCAGGTAGACGACGCCCTGGCCGCCCTCGCCGAGCCGCCCCCGCAGCTCGTACGCGCCCAGCCGGGGCGGATCGTCGGGCGTGAGAGGTGACGTGAGGGGTCCGGCCGCCATGCCCCAAACCTACTGATCGCTTGGCGGGCGAGGTGAAATTTCGTTGATACTTATATAAGCTGCCACTCAGACAACACCGGAAGCCCGGGAAGGAATTCGACGATGTTCGACGGGGATCAGCAGATCGACGCGGTACGGCGCCAGGTCGGGGCCAGGACGATCGAGGCGGGTGAGGCCCGCACGGTGACGGTCGCCCAGACCTATGACGCCCCGATCGAGGACGTGTGGGACGCCTGCACCAACCCCGAGCGCATCCCGCGGTGGTTCATGCCCATCTCCGGCGACCTGCGGGTGGGCGGGCGCTATCAGCTCGAAGGCAACGCGGGCGGCAAGATCGAGCGCTGCGAGCCGCCGGCCTCCTTCTCGGCCACCTGGGAGTACGGCGGCGAGGTGAGCTGGATCGAGGTGCGGCTGACCGCCGAGTCGCCGGAGCGGACCCGGTTCGAGCTGGAGCACCTGTGGGTCGGCGACGAGGAGAAGTGGTCGGAGTTCGGGCCCGGCGCGGTCGGCATCGGCTGGGATCTGGGGCTGCTGGGGCTCGCCGGCCACCTGAGCGGCGCCCCGGGGGCCGTGAGCCCGGAGGAGAGCGGCGCCTGGCTGGCGTCGGAGGAGGGCATGCGGTTCATGAAGCGCAGCGGCGAAGCCTGGTACGAGGCGCACGTCGCCTCGGGGGCCGACCCCGAGCAGGCGCGGGCCCGGGCCGACCGCACTCTCGCCGCGTACACCGCGCCTCCCACGGAGGACTGAGGCCGCACCCCGGAGTGACCGGCGGATCTGACATTGATCGCGCCGGAACTCGGGCGCTCACCTGCGGGAACACCGCGATCTTCACAAGTGGGCGCTACGCGCCGAGTTTGCGCAGTTTCGGATCGTTCATTTTCGGACATCCCTCGTGGACATTTCGGGGGATATCGGGGGTTTATTGCGTAGTGTGCGTTCTATGCACCCCCCACAGCAACACCAGCCTCAGCAGTACGACCCGCGCCCTCAGCCGTACTACGACCCCCGGGCCCGGCAGCAGTACCAGCAGCGGCAATACCCCCAGCAGCCGCGCTACCAGCCGCAGCAGCACCAGCAGCAGCCGCAGCAGCCCTATGTCGAGGTCACCGCACCCCGGGGCGGTGAGCCGGCCGCGCCGTCCGGCCCGCCTCGGCGGCGGCGGGGCGGTTCCGGCAAGATGATCGCCATCGCCGCGGGGGCCGTGGTCGCCGTCGCGGCGGGCGTGGGCGCGTTCCTGGTCCTTTCGGGCGGCGACGAGCCCCAGGCCGACAGAAAGCCCAGCGTCGTGGACAAGTCCTACGACCCCAACGACATCCCGTCGCCGACCGCGGAGGAGACCAGGCAGCTCCTGGCCGGGCTGACCGAGATCGATCCCGCGCTGAACCATCACCGCTCGATCGGCAAGGCCCGCGACACCTGCTGGAACCTGCTGCTCCAGGAGGACCGGGACCGGGTTCTGGTCAAGATCCAGCAGCGTTTCGGACAGACCGCCGACATCAACAAGACCGAGGCCGGGCGGATCATGACCCTGATCGAGGGCACGTTCTGCCGGAAGTGAGCCCCGCCGCGCGGGGTCATCGGCACGGGGGTGTCGCACGCCGGGGACGAGGACCGGACGACCGGGGGGCGGCGAGGGCCGTCCTCGCCTCGGCGACGCGACCGAGCACGGCCCGGACCACCAGGTCCGGGTCGTCGTGGTGGATGTGGTGTCCGGCGTGCTCGGCGACGACGTGGGTGCTGTCGGCCGAGAGCGCGGCCAGGTCGCGCTGGAGGGGCAGCCACACCCGGTACATCTCGCGGCGGGCGGCGATCCGCCGGGGCGAGGTGACCCCGGGGGCGTCGCGGCTGGAGCTGAGCACGGTGAGCGGGATGCGGCCCAGCGAGGGCGCGTGCCTGCCCACCTGTGCGGCGCTGCGCGTGAACGCGGCCAGCTCACGCAGTCCGGCACGCCGCTGCCGGTCGCCCAGGGCCAGCGCCGTGGCCGCGCCGGCCCACTCCGCCGGCACGTGCCGCCCGTACGGCGGGCGCCGCACGCCCAGCGCGAAGGCCAGGCGGCGCAGCCCGTAGGGGCGTAATCGGTCGCGGGCCCACCATTTCAGGATGGTCACCGGGTAATGCGGGAGCCGGCGGTGCTGCTCCTCGTGGCTGGAGTCCACCAGCACGACCGCCGCCACGTCCTCCGGATACAGCGCGGCGTAGAGGCGTACCAGGAATCCGGCCACGGAGTGGCCGACGAGCACACAGGGCGCCGCGATCCCGGCGCGGTCCAGGGCCTTGCGCAGGTCGAGCGCGGCGGCCAGCATCGTGCCCGCGGCCCGTCCGCCGGGCGCGGGATCGCTCCAGCCCAGCCCGGCCCGGTCGTAGACCACCACCGAGGTCTCCGCGGCGAGCCGCGGCAGCACTCCGGCCCAGGTCACCGAGGGCTCACCCAGCGCGGGGACGATGACGACGGCGGGAGAGCCGGCGCCCGCGCACCACAGGTGCACCCGCCGCCCGCCGCCCACCTCGACCAGCCTGCCCGGCGCCGGGAAACGCCGCCGATCCCGGAAGGAGGCCCAGGTCTGGTAGGCGGCGCTGCCCAGGACCAGCAGTGCCGCCGCCCCCGCGATCCGACCGGCCGGCGAGACGGGAAATCCGGGCATGCTCTACTCCGGTGAGATGTCGCGGCTTTCCGTCATCTTCAACCGGCCGCGCCCGTTTGTCGATGGCCGGATCGGCCGGCCGAGCACGCCTAGAACGCGCGGTTGACCGGTGCGGAGACCAGGTTCACCAGGTCGCGGACCTGGCGCGGCATGGTGCTGTCATGGAAGACGTAGGTGCGGTCGATGCCGTCGCGGGCGACGGTCAGGTGGTAGACCACCTCGTCGGCCGCGGGGGGCGGGAAGGGCCACAGGTTGTGCCCGAGGCCGAGGCCGGGCAGGGTGTCGATGAGCCGGCGCAGGTCGTGGGCCTGGTGGGCGGGCATGCGGGCGGTGTCGGCGCGCCAGCGGGCCTCGCGGCCGGCGATGCCGCCGGTGCGCCGCAGCTCCACGCGGATCGGGCTGGTGTCCATGGCGACTCCTCCTCCCCGACGCTACCTCCCGGGCGCGACGGGCGCGCGGGACCGCTCAGGCCGGCAGGAGGCGGCCCAGCGCGGCCGGGACGGAGAGGAGGCGCACGCCGCGGTCGCGCCACCGGATCGCGGCCGGGGTGGCGGGGATCAGGGTGCGCGCGCCGGTGCCGGCCTTGCGCTGGTTGCGGGTGACGAGCGGCCGGTGGGCGCGCTCGTAGCGGGCGAAGGCCACACGGTGGTCGCCCCCGGCGGCGGCCAGCTCGCGCGCCAGCACGTACGCCCCCGCCATCGCCAGCGTCGTGCCCTGCCCCGACAGCAGGGCCGGGCAGTGCGCGGCGTCACCGACGAGCACGGCCCTGCCGGCGGACCAGCCCGGCATCCTGATCTGGCTCACCGTGTCGAAGTAGAAGTCGGGCGCCGAGGTCACCCGGTCGAGCAGCTCGGCGATCCGCCAGCCGCCGCCCGCGAACGCCCGCCGCAGCGCCTCCTTCTGGCCGTCGGTGTCGCGGTGGTCCAGGCGCAGGGCGGGGGCGGTGAAGACGAACATCGCGGTGGCGCGGCCGAGGTAGGTGTAGACGGCGGTCATGCGGCCCGGCGAGTTGTGCATCACGACGTGGTCGCCGGGGACGCTCCGGTCGGCGGGCACGTCGGCCGCGGCCACGTAGTAGCCGAGGTGGTGCGCGTAGCGCTCCTCGGGGCCGAAGGCCAGTCCGCGCACGGCCGAGTGCAGCCCGTCGGCCCCCGCCACCAGGCCGAAGCGGCGCTCGGCGCCCGAGTCGAACGTGACCGCGACGCCGTCGCCGTCGTCGGTCATGGCGCTGATGGAGTCGCCGAAGACGTACTCCACGTCGTCCCTGATGCGCCGGTACAGGATCGAGACCAGGTCGCCGCGGGGCAGCTCGATGTCGCGGCCGGCGACGAGGCGGCGCAGCGCGCCCACGTCCACCCCCGCCGTACGCCGCCCGCGCCCGTCCACGAACTCCATGCGGCTCATCCGCACGGCGGCGGCCTTCAGCTCGGGCAGCACGCCCATGCGCTCGGCGATCCTGACGGCCGGGCCGCGCACGTCGATGGGGTAGCCGCCCTCGCGGGGCCGGTCGGCCCGTTCGACGACGACCGGCCGGAAGCCGTGGCGCACCAGCCAGTGGGCGAGCATCGGCCCCGCGATGCTCGCACCGGAGATGAGCACGTCCTTGTTCTTCATGGTGCCCTCCATTCCCTGACCGTCGGTCAGTACCATCACCATAGGTCGATGACCGATGGTCAGGCAAGCGGTACCCTGGGGCCGTGGACGGGAGCACCAGGGAGCGCATCCTGCGGGCGGCGCAGGAGCTGTTCGCCCAGCACGGCTACCAGCAGACCTCGGTGCGCGCGATAGCCGAGCGGCTGGGCCTGACCAAGACCGCGGTGCTGTACCACTTCGGCACCAAGGCCGAGATCCTGTCCGCGCTGGCCACGCCGATCCTCGACGACCTCGCCGCGGCCGTGACCCCCGACCCCGACCCCGGCTCTGGCTCTGGCGACCCCGAGGTCGTGCGCTGGCGCACGATGGAGCGCGTCCTCGACACCTGGATCAGGCACCGCCACGCGCTGCGGATCATGCTGCGCGACATCACGCTGTTCACCAAGGCCCCGGCGTACACCCGGTTCGTCATGCTGATGAGCCGGGCGAACGAGCTGGTGGCGGGCCCCGCCCCGAGCTTCGCCGACCGGGTGCGGGCGGCGCAGGCCGTGGCCATGCTCAGCGACCCGGTGATCGTCCTGGCCGACGCTCCGGAGGAGGACCTGCGGCGCGAGGTGCTGGCCGGCGCCCGCCGCCTGTTCGCGGCGGAGCCGCCCACCGCCACCGGCACACAGGGGGGCGCGGCGCGGCGGCGCGGCGGACGGCCCCCGGCCATGACCGCGGAGCTGGTCGAGCGGGCCCGCCGGCTGCAGTCGGAGGGACGGCTCAGCATGGCCGAGATCGCCGCCGAGCTGGGCGTCTCCCGGGCCACGCTCTACCGGCACCTGCCGTCTCAAAACTAAGCGCTATTTGAGACATGTTTTGCGACATGTTCTGAGGCATATTCCCTATCCTTCCCCATCCTTCCCTTATAGTCTGCAGGCAGGGAAGGATAGGTGCGTATGACGATGTACTCGGTGGAGCAGGTGGCAGAACACCTGGGGCTCCACGTGCGTACCGTGCGCGGCTACGTGCGCGACGGGAAGCTCAAGGCGGTCCGGATCGGCAAGCAGTACCGGATCTCCCGGGAGGACCTCGAAGCCTTCACGGGGCGCCCGGTGCCGGAGCGCGAGCCGGTCCGGCGGCACCGCCACGCCGAGGTGACCAGCATCGTGTCGATCGACGCGGTCGACCGCGAGGCTATGGACCGTGTCAACACCTACCTGACGGCCCTGGCCCGCAGCCGGGGTGACGACCAGCCGCTGCGGGTGGAGACCGCGTACGACGAGGAGAGAGCGACCATGAAGATCATCATCCTGGGCGGCCTGGAAACCAGCGCGACGCTGCTCGGCCAGATCGGCACGCTGATCGAGGCCGGGCCATGACCGCCATCTACTTCTCCCCCGAGGGGGAGCGCGTGGTCCGCGAGCGCTACCGCGAGGTGCTGACGCGCTGGCCGGTGCCCTCGCAGCAGCTGACCGTGCCGACGCGCGAGGGAGAGACCTTCGTCGTGGCCTGCGGCCCCGGCGACGCGCCGCCGCTGGTGCTCCTGCACGGGGCGGGCACGAACTCGGCGATGTGGATGGGCGACGTCGCCGACTGGTCCGGGCACTTCCGGGTGTACGCCGTGGACGTGATCGGCGAGCCGGGCCTGAGCGCGCCGTCCCGGCCCCCGCTCGGCTCGGAGGCGTACGCGCTCTGGCTCGACGACGTGCTCGCCGGCCTCGGGATCGGCGCGGACGACCGCGTGTCGCTGGCCGGCGCGTCACTGGGCGGCTGGATGGCCGTGGACTACGCCACCCGCAGGCCCGGACGGGTGGAGCGGCTGGCCCTGCTGTGCCCCGGCGGCATCGGCGCGCAGAAACGGGGCTTCCTGTTCAAGGCGCTGGCGCTGATGATGCTCGGCCGCTGGGGCAGGCGCAGAGCGCTGGAGCTGGCCATGGGCGCGACGCCCGGCGCCGAGGGGCCGGACGACGAGGCGTTCATGGCCTTCGCGATACTGACCTTCACCCACTTCCGGCCCCGCCGCAAGCCGCTGCCGGTCTTCGGCGACGACGCGCTGCGCGGGCTGACCATGCCCACCCTGGTGATCGTCGGCGGGCGCGACGTCATGCTCGACTCCGCCGATACCAGACGGCGGGTCGAGGCGACGATGCCGCACGCCCGGGTCGTCTTCCTGCCCGAGACCGGTCACGGGCTGCGCGCGCAGACCGCGCGGATACTCAGCTTCCTGCTCGATCCGGCTCCGGCCGGGCCTCCCGGTACGCCTGCGGGCTGAGGCCGCGCACCCGCTTGAACGCGGTGCTGAGCGCGAAGGCGCTGCCGTAGCCGACCCGCGAGGCCACCGCCCCGACCGTGGCCCCCGGCTCGCGCAGCAGGTCGGCCGCCAGGGCGAGCCGCCAGCTCGTCAGGTACGCCATCGGCGGCTCGCCCACCAGGGCGGTGAACGAGCGCGCCAGCGTGGCGCGCGACACGCCGGCCTCGGCGGCGAGGCCGGCGACCGTCCACGGCCGGGCGGGCTGGTCGTGGATGAGCCGCAGCACCCGGCCGACCACCGGGTCGCCCAGCGCGCGGTACCACCCCGGCGCCTCCGCCTCGGGCCGGGAGAACCAGGCGCGCAGCACCGCGATCAGCAGCAGGTCGAGCAGCCGGTCCAGCACCACCTCCTGGCCCGGCTCGTCGCGCACGATCTCGTGCGCCAGCAGCGGCACGACGGGGGTGTCGCAGGCGTCGCCCGGGAGCACCAGCAGCCGGGGCAGCGCGCGCAGCAGGCGGTCGCCGACCTCGGAGTCCATCTGGTAGGTGCCGATCAGCATCAGCGCCGCCCCGCCCTCGCCCTCGCGCCCGTGGCCCCAGGTGCGCACGCCCTGGCTCAGCGCCTCGGCCAGGTCGCGGCCGTCGGGTGTGGCGCAGCGCTCGCCGGGGTGGATCACGACCTGCGGCGGCGTGGCCGGATCGTCGGCGAAGGTGTACGGATCGGGGCCGCGGGTGACCGCGATGTCGCCGGGCGCCAGGCGCACCGGCTCGTCGCCGTCGAAGAACGCCCACGCGTGCCCGCGCACCATCGCCACCAGCGACAGCGGGGCCTCGTCCTGCACCCTGACCGACCACGGGGGCTGCAGGATCGCGCGGAGCAGGAACGCGCCCCTGGCCCGCGGCCCGTCGAGCAGCCCTCTCAGCGCGTCCACGCCCCTTACCTTAACCCCGGACACGCTGGACGCTCGCTTATGGATCTGAGCATCTCGGCCATGGCCCGTCTCAGGGGCGGGCCGTTTTCATGGACCCATGGACACGAACGCGAACACGACGGTGGTCATCGGCGGCACGGGCAAGACCGGGCGCCGGGTGGTGGAGCGGCTGCGGGAACGCGGGCTGCCCGTGCGCGCGGCGTCGCGGTCCTCGCAGCCGCCCTTCGACTGGCAGGAGCCGGCGACCTGGGCGGGCGCGCTGCGCGGCGCGAGCGCGGCCTACATCACGTACTACCCCGACCTGAGCTTCCCCGGCGCGGCGGAGTCGATCCGCGCGCTGGCGGAGCTCGCGGTGCGGAACGGCGTACGGCGGCTGGTGCTGCTGTCCGGCCGCGGCGAGGAGGAGGCGGAGGTGAGCGAGCGCGGCGTGCGCGAGTCGGGAGCGGAGTGGACGATCCTGCGCGCCGCGTGGTTCATGCAGAACTTCGACGAGTACTACCTGCTCGGCCCGGTGCTGAGCGGCACGATCGCGCTCCCGGCCGGCGACATCGGGGAGCCGTTCCTGGACGTGGAGGACATCGCGGACGTCGCGGTCGCGGCGCTCACCGAGGACGGGCACGGGGGCCGCGTCTACGAGCTGACCGGGCCCCGGCTGCTGACCTTCGCCGAGGCCGCGGCCGAGATCTCCGCGGCCTCGGGCCGGCAGGTGCGGTACGTGCGGATCGCCCCGGAGGAGTACACGGCGTGGCTGGTGGAGCAGGGGACTCCGGCCGAGGAGGCGCCGCTGCTCACCGGGCTGTTCACCCGGGTGCTCGACGGGCGCAACGCGCACGTGACCGACGGCGTGCACCAGGCGCTCGGCCGCCCGGCCCGCGACTTCGCCGACTACGCCAAGGCCGCCGCCGCGACCGGCGTCTGGTCGGCGCCCCACTGAGCCGGGGCAGGGCTCACAGCCAGCCGTTGTGCCTGGCCACGTGCACCGCCTCGGTGCGGTTGCGGGTGCCGGTCTTGCCGATGCAGGACGACAGGTGGTTGCGCACGGTGCTCTCGGACAGGTGCACCCGGCGGGAGATGTCGGCCACGGTCGCGCCGTCGGCGGCGGCGAGGAGCACGTCGCGCTCGCGTGGGGTGAGCGGGCTCGGCCCCGCGCTCAGCGCCGCCGCGGCCAGCGCCGGATCGACCACGGTCTCCCCCGCGAGCACCCGGCGGATCGCCCGCGCCAGCTCCTCGACCGGGCCGTCCTTGACCAGGAAGCCCCTGGCCCCGGCCTCCAGCGCCCTGCGCAGATAACCGGGCCTGCCGAACGTCGTCACGATCAGCACCGCGCATCGCGGCAGCGCGGTGCGCAGGGCCGCCGCGGCGTCGATGCCGCTCATGCCGGGCAGCTCGATGTCCAGCAGCGCGACGTCGGGCCGCTCGCGCAGCGCCGCGGGCACGATGGCGTCGCCGTCGCCGACCTGGGCGACGACCTCCATGTCGTCCTCCAGGTCGAGCAGCACGGCCAGCGCACCGCGCATCATGCCCTGGTCCTCGGCGATGAGCACCCGGGTCATGCGGAGTACTCCGGCGCAGGGTGCGGGATCTCCGCGATGAGACGGAAGCCGCCGCCGAGCGGCGCGGCGTCGAGGCGTCCGCCCGAGGCGGCCAGCCGCTCCCGAAGCCCGCGCAGCCCGCTCCCGGCCCCGACGTCGCGGGACGTGCCGGCACCGGCAAGGGGCGCGCCGGGCGTGGCGCCGCGGCCGTCGTCGCTGATCTCCACCCGGATCGGGTCGGTCTCGCGGTGCAGCGCGATGTGGCAGCGGCTCGCCCTCGCGTGCCGTACGACGTTCGTGACGCCCTCGCGCACCACCCAGCCGAGCAGTGCGTCGGCCTCGGGCGACAGCGCGGGCCCCGACTCGCTGACCACGCACTCGACCCCGGCCGCGGCGAGCACCGACCTGGCCCGCTCCAGCTCCAGCGCGAGCCCGGCGTCGCGGTAGCCGGTCACCGCCTCGCGCACCTCGCGCAGCGCCTCGCGGCCGATCGACTCGATGTCGGCGGCATGGGCGGCGGTGGCCCCGGGATCGCGCGGGGCCAGCCTGCGCGCGGCCTCGGCCTTCACCACGATCACGGACAGCGTGTGCCCGAGCAGGTCGTGCAGGTCACGGGAGAAGCGCAGCCGCTCCTGCGCCACCGCGGCGCGGGCCAGCTCCTCGCGGGTGCGGTCCAGCTCGGCGACGATCGCGCCGAGCCGCCGGAACCCGTACACCGTCAGCCCGGCCAGCAGCGGGGTCAGCCCGGCGCCGAACAGCGCTTCGGCCGGCTGGCTGCCCCGGGCCAGCATCAGCACCGTGGCGGCCAGCGCGACGGCGGCCACCGCCCAGGGGGCCGCGCGCGGTCCGAGCACGGTCCCCACGGCGAGGGAGAGCATGGTGTAGAGCATGACCCAGCCCTCGCCCGGGAAGGCGGCGGTCGCGGCGAGCGTGATCAGCGCCAGCACGCCCGCCGCGTACTCGGGTCGTGCCAACCGGACCAGGCGCGGCAACCGGAACGGCAGCGGCTCGCTCCCGCCGAGCACGGCCGCGGCGTACGCGGCGAGCGCGGCGGCCAGCACCGGCCATCCGGGCCACGGCGTCTCCGCGGCGCTGACGGCCGGGGCCAGGGCGAGCAGCGGCGCCGACGCGATCGGCGCCCAGGTGACCATCCGCCCGTCCGCCCACGACGCGCAACCGCCCGCCCGTTCCACTGCCATGGCACTCATTCTGGGCGGGCCTCCGCACCGCTCACAACAGCGCTCCCCGCGGCCGGGCCCGCCGTGTCACGCACCACCGCGCCGCTCACGACGGCGCTGATCGCCACCGCGCCGACGCTCAGGTGCATCGCGACCAGGGTCGCCACCGCCGCGGGCGTGACCGCGCCGAGCGTCGGGACCAGCGAGCCGATCACCGTGACCACCGCGACCACCAGCCAGATGGTCCGGGCCCGCTGGGGGAACAGCCGTCGCAGCACCGCAAGGACGCCGAACCCGGCCAAGCTGAGCACCAGGCTGCTCACCACGATGCCGGGCACGCCCACGTTCAGCGCCTCCGGCCCGGTGCCGACCGTGAGGTCCACCCCGGCCCCCGGCACCGCGACCGCCCACACCACGAGGGGCGCGGCCACGGAGCCCGCGACCCCCGCCGCCACCCCTCGCCACCGGAGCCCTCCGCCCGCCGCCTTCTGGGTCATCACCGTTCTCCCCCTTCCGTCTCGTCGTCCCGACGACCGTACGAACGGGGCGCGCGTGAGCGGCAGAGCCGGATGTCGTCTCTTGACCAGGACAAATCACCTGGGTCCCGGCCCTTCCGGGCAGCGGGTGGGGGCGCATCGGAAACTTGGCGCCTTGACAGCACCGAAACTACAAGCAGGTGATTTGAGTGGCGGACTTCTACAGAGAAGCCGGGCCGAACAGAATGAGAATCTGGTAATGTCCAAATGGCATCACGGCTTGCCTTCCCCGAGAGCATGGTGAAAGAATTTCACCTTCCACGATGCCGCTCCGAGCCGACGCACACGTGCACAACACATCGGTCCCGGCCCGCCGAAGCCGCCAATCCGTCCGCGGCGCCACATCGGCCCGCCGGCACCGCCGCACCATCTGAGGTGCTACCAGGCGTCACCGTTTCGGATAGTCCTTATCGCACCGTAAGTGATAATCACATTTGACGCCGAAAAGCCCAATTATTCATGTTCATTACCTTCCCAGCAGATCACCGTAGGTCTAATATCAGGGTTTGTGTCTCGGCATGCGGCGGATTTACCGGACAAGCAAGTATGGCCTCCGAGTGGCAGCGACGCCTCGCCCGGACATTCCCTTGACCATGCCTCCGATCATGACTTCGATCAGGTCCTGACGTACGACTGGGCCGGCGACGCGGAACCCGTACCCGCGATCGAATGGCGAAAGATCATTGTTTTCGGGTCGGCGCTGGCCGCGCTCGCGGCGGTGGGCGCGGCGGGGGCGGCCGTACTCCTCACCGCCGAACCGCCCGCGGCCCGCAGCCCCGTCGCGGGCGCCGCCCCCGCACCCGGCCGGGCCGCCCCCGGCCCCGCGACCGCGGCCTCGGCCTCGCCCTCGGCCTCGCCCGGCGTACGGGCCCAGCTCACGCCGGCCCAGGCGGCGCGGGTCCACGACCGCTTCCAGCGCGGGCTGTCCGCCGCCCAGGCGGCGATGGACGCCGAGGCGATCGGCCGCTACGAGCACGGCCTGGCGCTGGAGATGACCCGGGCGGGCATCGAGACCGCGCGGATGCGGGGAGAGAAGGTGCCGGCCGGGATGTGGCCCAAGCCGCGCGTGTGGGTGCCGCGGCACGCCGAGGGCCGCCCCGACTGGTTCGTCGCCGTCTCCCACGAGCCCGGCGTGGCGCGCATCAGCGACGTCATGGAACGTACGCGCGCCGGGTGGCGGCTGGTCGCCTCGGCCGCCGACACCCGGGCCACCCCGGAGCCGCTGCCCGCCATCGCCACCGACGCCGCGGGATACGCCACCAGCCTGTCCCAGGACGCGACCGGGCTGCGCGGCACCCCGCGCCAGATCGTCCGGGCCCACCTGGCCGCCCTGCGCGGCATGCGCGAGGACCCGCGCTTCGCCGACGGCCCGTGGACCGGCGCGGCCGTGCGCTTCTGGCGCGCGGAACGCGACCGGCTCGAACGGGCCGGCTGGCGGCTGTCCCTGTCGTACATACAGGAAGGACGAATACGCGCGCTGAGGACCGCCGACGGGGGCGCCCTCGTGTGGTACTCCGCGCGCTCCACCGACACGCGTACGGCCGAGCGGCCGGGCGCCCTGGTGAAGCTGAAAGGAGCGGCCGCGGTACGAACCGCGGACAAGTCGTTCGCCCGCTGGGCGAGCGCCACGTACGGACGGATGTACGTCGCGTACATACCACCCGCCGGTTCGGCCGAGCGTGTCCGCGTGATGGGGGAGTGGACCGATCTCTTGGAGAGCGACGGCGCCTGACGCCGGCCTGGAGAGGAGACACACTCATGGCGAGATCATCGAGACGACCCGCACGCGCCACAGTGATCACGGCCGGTGCCGCGCTGGGAGTCTTCGCACTGGGCGCCGGGCTCGGCGTCGTCGTCTCCGGAGGCTCCGAAGGCACGATGCGGCTCGCCGCCGGCACATATCGGCTGGACGACGACGGCCGGCTCCTCACCACCGAGCCTCCCGCCTCGGAGCAGGAGGCCGCGCCCCTCTCCGACGCCGACATGGGCAGCACGATCACGGACGCCGCGGATGACGAACGCGTCTGCCTGACCACGACCACCGACGGCCGGGCCGTCGGCTCCTCCGGACGCGACTGCACCCCGCTGCCGTTCGTGGGCGGTGCGGCGGGCGCGTTACGCCCCGGCAACCCCAAGCATCCCCCACGCCCGACGGCGACCCCCAGCGCGACGGGCAGCCCCACCGCCACCCCCAGCGCGACGGGCAGCCCCACCCGCACCCGGACGGCCCCGCCGTCCCCCCGCCCGACGCCCACCATGACGGGCACGCCCCGCCCGAGCGCGCCGCCCACGCGCACGCGCACGCCGGCCCCGACCGCCAGCCCCAGGCCGTCCACCACGGCGACCGGGTGCGTGCTGCGCGCGCCCAACGGGGTCGCGCTCACCCCGGCCATGCCGCAGAGCGGCAACGGCGACCGGGGCCGGCCGCGGCCCACCGGATGCCCGGCGCCCACGACGTCCGTGAGCGCGAGCACCGGCGTGACCCCCACCGCCCCGGGCACGCCGACCCGCGACGGCGGCAACCGCGAGATCCTGCCCCCGCGCACCCCCGACGCGCCCCCCACCCAAGCGCCCCGCCCCGGCGCGCCGACCGCCGACGCACCCGGTCCCGGCGCACCCACCGCCGACGCACCCGGCCCCGGCGCACCCACCGCCGACGTCCCCGCCCCCGCGCCCAGCGCGGGTGACGGGAGCCGCGACGTGGTCCCGCCGACCACGCCCAGCCAGGCGCCCACCGGCAGCCCCTCGCCGGGCACCGAGGGTGGCGGCGACGGGGCGGACAGCCTGCCGGTGTTCCGCGACCCCGAGCTGCTGCGGCGGGCGTACGAGGCGCTGGGCATCGGCACGCGCGACTACATCGACGAGAACGGCGTGTGGGACCTCAACGTGGCGCCGCCCGGCACCCCGCCGTGCCGCGACTACACCGAGGAGGAGCTGGAGCGCCTGCGCGAGCAGGCGGGCGACCGGGGCCTGCCCACCGGCGTGATCCCGCGCGACTCGTGCCTGTGGCCGGCCTTCATCCGCTGGCTGCTCGCCGACCCGGCGCCGGGCGAGGTGAGCAACTGGACCAAGTTCACCGGCCTGCCGGACCGGAACCTGGACATCGAGGTCGTCGATCCGGCGAGCCCGGCACCCGTCGCGACGCCGGCCGTCCCGGCGCAGGAGGTGCCACAGGCGCCGGATCGGCCCGGCGACGGCCGTGACGACGGCCGTGATGACGGCCCCGACGACGGCTACGGGCGGCCGGAAGGCTACGAGGAGGGGCAGGTGAACGGGTTCGGCCGGGACGAGGCCGGGCCGGATGGTCCGGGATTCACGGAATGAACACGCCCACCGGAGCCGGCAACGTCGTCCTGGGCGAAGGGGCGGCGTGGGTGAGCGAGCACGGCGCCCACCTGATGGACTACGCCGGGCACCACCTCGGTCCCGAGCAGGCGCTCTCGGCGGTGGGCGGCACGCTGGCCGCGTGCCTGCGCCGCCCGATGCCCGGCGACGCCACGCCCCGGGCGCGGCTGCTCGCCGTGCTGCGCCGCGAGTGCCGCGTCCTCGGCACGGGACCGGAGCGGGAGTACGTGCCCGGCACCGGTCCCGGCATGCCCGACGCCGAGGTGATCGAGCGCGGCTGGACGCTGGCCGAGCCCCTGGGCACCGAGGCACTGCGGCTGATGTACCGGCACGGGCTCGGCCCCAAGGACCTGGCCTACGTGCTCGCGCTGCCCGAGCGCGACGTCGGCAGGCTGGTGACCAGGACCCAGGACCTGGTCGAGACGCTGGTCAGCGGGCTGGATGCGATCCAGCACGGGCGGCACGCGTGCGCGGCGCTCGAACCGCTGGTCAACATGCTGTTCTCCGAGGAGTACGGCCCGCGCCGCCCGGCCGAGTTCGACGCCGACCGCGCGGCCCTGCTCAGCCACCTGGCCGAGTGTTCGGTGTGCACTCGGCCGATCTCCATCCGCTACACGGTCCCGCAGATGATCTCCCATCCACCGGTCGCGCCACTGTCCGCCGAGGTGCGGGAGCGGCTGCTCGCCCGGCTGCCGGCCACGGTGCAGCGCCCGACCGTGGTCCCGCTCACCGACCCCCTGCCGCCGCCCGCGGCGTCCGGCACCCCCGGCCCCTCTGACGGCGAGGGCGGCCCGGAGGAGATCACGCTGCCCAACATCGAGGCCGGCCTGCCCCCGGCCCCCCTCCGGCCGGGACAGGACACGCCGCTGTACGACGCGCTGCTGTCCCAGGTGTGGGCCCGCGAGGTGCTGGCCCGCACCGAGAATCCCCCCGCCAGACCGGGCACAACGCCAGGCGCCCAGCCCCCCGCCAGGCCGGCGCAGCCGCCCGCCTTCGGCCACGGACCCGTTTCCGGCTCGAACCCCGCTCCCGCGCCCACCCACCCCACCCCGCGGGAGCAGGAGTTCGAGATCCCCCTCCCCGCCCCGGTCCTCCTGCCTCCCGGCGAGCGCCGGCAGGACCGGGGCGGGGAGGCACGGAGCGCCTTCTGGGACGGAGACTGGGACGACGAGGACTGGGGCGGGAAGGACTGGGGCGACGACCCGACCGTGGAGTTCAGCGCGGTCCCACGCCGGCCGCACGACCCACCGCCCCCCGAGCCGCCCGCCGCCGCCCCCGAACCGCACCGAACGCGAACCGGCCTACGTACCGGCGAGCGAACCGGCGAGCGAACCGGCGAGCGAAGGGGCGAACGAACCAAGGGACGCAGTGGGGACCGGGCCGCAGGCAGGACCCGCACCCGCTCGCGGCTCGTGGCGCGCCTCGGCACCACGACCGTGAAGATCACCGTCATCGCCGTCGCGGGCACGGCCGGCGTCTGGACCGGCATCAACCTGCTCGGCCCGGCGATCGAGACCGCGCCCCCACTGAACCCCCCGGGGTCGGCCGCCCCCTCGGGCCCCGGCACCCTCGCCGGAGCGGGGTCCGGGACCGGGCCGGGAACCGGCGCGCCGGTGGGCCCGGCACCGCTGTCGGTGCCACCGGAGGTGACGCTGAACGACTACGGCCAGGGCACCATGCGCCTGACGCTGGCGGACGAGGACGCCGGCCCCGCCGACTGGCGGATCGCGGCGCCCGGCCTGGTCGCCGAGCCGTCCAGCGGCACGCTGAAACCCGGCCGGACCCAGGTGGTCACGCTACGGGCGCTGCGCGTCCGCCACTGGTGCGGCGCCCCGGCCCCCGTCACCGCGCCGCTGACCCTGTACGGACCGAAGGGCTCGGCCACCACGTCGGTGCGCTGGAGCACCTGCTGACCGAACCGCCTCACCGCAGATCGGGAAAGGACCCGGCAATGACCGAGCTATCCCCCCGTACGCAGTCGAACCACTCCTCCCCCGCCCACGCGGCCCCGCCTCTCGGCGAACACCCCGTGGCCAAACAGCCCACCGACACACAGCTCACCAACACACCGTTCACCGACACCCCGCTGATTGACGCGCCGCTCACCGGAAAGGCGCCCGCGCACGCGGCGCCGTCCACGCCTACGCCCACGCCACCGTCCACGCCCGCGTCCGGTCCGGGCCACGCGCCGGTGGACCAGTTCACCGACCCGGTGCCGCTGACCGCCGAGCACCTGCTCACCAACCGGCGCCCCGAGCCCGCGGGCGGGTGGCGGCGGATGGTCTGGCTGCTGTCCGGCAAGCGGATCATCCCCGGCGAGTCCGCCGCCGAGATCGAGCGCCGCATGCTCATCGCCCAGGCTCAGATCCCGGTCGCCAGCGGCCACCACCGGATCGCGGTGATGAGCCTGAAGGGCGGCGTCGGCAAGACCACGACCACCGCCGCGCTGGGCAACACGCTGGCGTCGCTGCGCGGCGACCGGGTGATCGCGGTGGACGCCAACCCCGACCGGGGCACGCTCGGCCTGAAGGTCAAGTCCGAGACCGCGGCCACGATCCGCACCCTGCTCGCCGAGGCCCCGAACATCGCACGGTACGCCGACGCCCGCGCCTTCACCTCGCAGTCGCCGGCGCGGCTGGAGGTCCTGGCCTCCGACACCGACCCCGCGGTGAGCGAGGCGTTCAACGCCGACGACTACCGGACGGTGGCCGGGCTGATCGAGCGCTACTACTCGATCTGCATCACCGACTGCGGCACCGGCCTGCTGCACGGCGCGATGGGCGCGACCCTGGAGCTCGCCGACCAGATCGTGCTGGTCAGCCTGGTCGCCGTGGACGGGGCCAGCTCCGCCGCCGCGACCCTGGACTGGCTGACCGCGCACGGCTACGGCGAGCTGGTCAAGAACGCGATCGTGGTGCTCAACGCCGTGGAGCCGAAGTCCGACGTGGACCTCAACCTGCTGGAGCGCCACTTCGACCAGCGCTGCCGCACGGTGATCCAGGTGCCGTTCGACCCGCACCTGAAGGAGGGCGCCGAGGTGGACCTGCTGCGGCTCAAGCCCGCCACGCGGGCGGCGTACCTGCGGCTGGCCGCCGCCGCGGGGCAGGCGTTCGGCCGGCCCAAGCGGAGCCACTAGTGCCCCCGGTCATCGAGGACCCCGTGCTGGACTGGGGCCTGCGGCCCCGCCGGCACATCCTCCGCTGGGCGCTGCTCGCGCTCGCGGGGGCGGTCGTCGTGGCCGGGGCCATCTGGCTGGTCGTCCGGCTGGCGGCGGGCACCTCCGATCCCGCGCCCTCCGAGCCGGCCCCGACCGCCACGGCGTTGACGCTGGCGCGGCCGAGCGCGTACCACGGGCCCGCCGGATATCCGATCGGGTTCCCCCGTACGGAGCTGGGCGCCGCGTCGGCCGCCGCCGCGGCCCTGGAGGCGGCCTGGACGCTCGACGGCACCGAGGCCGAGCAGGCCGCCATCCTGTACGCCCCGCCCGAGCAGCACCAGGCCGCCAGGGACGGCGCCCGCGCGGCGGCACGCGACTGGCGCCAGACCCTGGGCCTCCCCACGGACGGCGACCTGCCCGAGGGCGCCGCCATGCGCACCACCACGATCGGCGTCCAGTGGCGCAAGCGGGCCGACGATCTCGTGCTCGTCTCCGTCCTGGTGCAGGTCAACGCCACGAAGGGCGTCGAGGACACCGGCGCCACCTACTCCAGCCCGTACGCCCTGAACCTGCTCATGGCCTGGCGGGACGACCTGCGGGGCGAGGGCCGGGGCGACTGGGTGAACGTGCCCGACACGCAGGCCACCGTCGTACCCAAGGTCGCCCTCCCCGGCACCGACGAGTTCCGCTCCGCGGGCTGGTACCCCATCGCGGGGCCGGCCCAATAGCCCGACCCGAGTTCGTGGAGGATTCATGACCCCCCGCAGTTCCTCCCGGCGCCACAAGCTGGTCTCCGGCCTCCTCCTCGCCGGGGTCTCCGCTACGACCGGCGCGGTCATCGCATATCCGTGGGCCGCCGCGGCCGATCCGGCCTCACCCGAGGCGGCCTTACCCTCGGGCGTCGAGACGCCCGACCCCACGTCGGCCCCGGCTCCCCAGGAGATCCCCCCGGGGCCGTCCGAGAACGAGGAGCCGACGGACGCCGCGACGGACGAGAACACCGCCCCTCCCCCCGAGGAGCAGACCCAGCCCCCCGCGGACGACCCGCCCTCCGCCGAGACACCCACCGAGGCGCCCACCGACACACCGCCGGAGACTCCCACCGAGGCGCCCACAGAGCCCCCGACCGAGACACCGACTGAGGCGCCGACCGATTCGGAGACGTCCCCGCCCACCGAGACGGCGCGGCCGTCCCTGCGCCCGACGTACACGCCGCCGTCCAGGCACCGCAACCGCGAGCGCCGCCCCGCCCGTCGCGCCGCCCCCACCCCGGCCCCCTCGACCAGCACGCCGACGGCCACGACCACCACGCCCCCGAGCCAGGAGCCGATCGAGACACCGACCAATACACCGACCAATACCCCCATCAAGACACCGACCAAGACACCGACCGAGGCGCCCACCCCCACACCCACCCCCACGCCCACGGGCACGGGTTCCACCGCACCGCCGACCACCTCACCCCCGGCCACGACCGCACCCCCCAAGTCCACCCCGAAACCGAAGAAGACCCCACCCGCGAAGAAGACCCCGAAACCCAAGACCACGCCGAAGCCCAAGGCCACCTCGAAGCCGAAGCCCACGCCCAAGACGACCCCCAAGACGACCCCGAAGGCGACGCCCAAGGCGACCCCGAAGGCGACGCCCAAGACCACACCCAAGACGACGCCCAAGACGACGCCCAAGCCCAAGACGGGCTCCACGGCGGCGCCCACCAAGACCCCGCCCAAGGCACCCCCGAAGACGAGCCCCGCCCCGAGCCCGACCCCGGCACAAACGCAGAGCCCGACACGAACACCACCGCAGACGCAGACACCACCCACCCAGGCGCCGCCTCAAACCCAGGCGCCGACGCTGCAGGCGACCCCCACCCCCACGACTCCGCCCACCGTCTCGGCGTCGCAGCGGGCGACGGTCACCCCCACCCCCACCCCCACCCCCACGACCACGACCACGACCACGACCGCCGGCCCCGTGGGACCGCCGCCGGCGCAGCCGCAACCCGTGGCGCCCGTGCCGCCGGTGCAGCACCAGCAGGTGCCGCCGGCCGCGGCGAAGAAGGTGCTGCCGATGCCGCCGTTGAAGCGCGCGTCGTCCTGCCTGCCCTACGACCCGGCGGGCTGCTGGAGCCTGGCCCCGTGGCGGGGCCGCACGGTGTCCGGGATCGCGGCCACCCCGGCCGCGGCGGCCAAGCAGTTCGCCGAGCCGGCGGGCACCCCGAGGTGGGCCTTCGCGCCGCCGGTCGTGCCCCCGCCGCAGGCGGCCGTCACCCCGACCGCCACGCCCACGCCGACCCCCACGACCACCGTGCCCACGACCACTGTGCCCACGACCACTGTGCCCACGACCGTGCCAACGACGACCGTGCCAACGACGACCGCGCCACCCGCCACCACGTCGGCCAAGCGCGCCGCGCCGCGCGCCGGCTGCTGGTCCTTCAGCCCGTCCGCGCTCTGCGCCAGGTCTGAGGAGCGCCGCCCATGATCACCCGCATGTTCGTACGGACCGCCGCCCTCGCCGCCGTCCTCACGCTGGCCGTGAGCTCCGCCGCGTTCGCCCGTGAGAACGGGACGGCGGTGAGCCCGTGCCCGTCCGGGGTGGCCCTGGAGGGCTGGGGCGAGCCGGCCTTCTGCGAGGAGTTCGAGACCGTCCTCGATCCGGCGGAGTGGGTGCTGTACGACTCGCCGGGCCACGCGGGCAACGGCATCCGCTCGCCGGGGCAGGCGTTCATCGGCGGCGGCTCGCTGTTCCTGTACGGCACGGCCGACGGCACCACGGCCGGGATGGCGACCAGGTACAGCCAGCCGTACGGCCGGTGGGAGGCGCGCATCCGGCTGTACCCGGGGGCCGGCTCCTACCATCCGGTGGCGCTGCTGTGGCCGGACGGCGGGGGCGGGAACGTGCGCAGCGCGACCGGCGAGGAGATCGACTACCTGGAGGTCATCGACGATCCGGAGCGGCAGCGGGCCAACTTCTTCCTGCACGTGGGCGGACGCCAGGAGCAGGCGCACGCGAACGTGGACATGACCCAGTGGCACACGTACGCGGTGGAGAACACCCCCGACGGCGTGGTCGGCTACCTGGACGGGCGGGAGTGGTTCCGCTCCTCCCAGCACACCACGAGCCCGATGTCGGCCACGTTGCAGCTCGACTGGTTCCCCGGCGAGGGCACGCCGGGCGAGGCGTGGATGGAGGTGGACTACCTGCGCATCTACCGCTCCCCGGCGGGCTAGCTCGGGCCAGCTCGGGCTAGCTCGATTCCTGGCCGCGATCGTCGGCGAGATCGTCGGCGAGTTCGTCGGTGAGGAGCAGGTCGCGGCGTACCAGGCCCGAGCGGTACGCGCCCCGCCCGATCATGTGCGCCGCGACCGGGCCGGTGACGAGCTGGAACAGGCCGGTCAGGGCGAGGATGCCGATGTCGAGCGGGGCGTCGGTGCGCAGGCCGACCGCGACCAGGGTCAGCACCATCCCGATCACCTGCGGCTTGGCGCCCAGGTGCAGGCGGGACAGGAGGGTCGGGAAGCGGAGCAGGCCGATCCCGGCGGTGAGCGACAGCACCGCGCCGACCAGCAGCAGCGCCCCGGCGACGAGGTCACTCATCGGGCCTCCTGATCGCGAACCTGGCCACGGCGACGGAGCCGACGAAGCCGACCAGCGAGACCGCGAGCAGGATCGGCAGCGTGGTGGTGTGCTGGTTGTAGGCGGCTTCGAGCCCGATGCCGACCACGGTGATCGCGATCAGCACGTCCAGGGCGACCGCGCGGTCCAGCAGCGTCGGCCCGGCGATGAGCCGGACCACGGTCAGCGCGGCGGCCACGGCGAGCAGCGCGCCGCAGACGATCACGACGGTGGTCATGGGGCGGGTCCCTCCTCGGCGAGCAGGCGCCGGTCCTCGGCGTTGCCCAGCGCCCGGATCACGCGCCGCTCCAGAGCGAGCACGCCGCGCCGTACGCGCTCCAGCTCGCTCTCCGCGCGTACGCCGAGCACGTGGATGTACAGGGTGGCGGTGGAGCGCCTGACCTCGGTGATCAGGCTGCCGGGCACGGCGCACAGGGCCAGTGCGGTGATGGTCATGGTCAGGTCGGAGCGGGTGCGCAGGGTGACCGCGATGACGGCGTTGGGCGGCTGCGGCCCGGGGCGTACGGCCTGCCAGGCGACGTTCGCGGCGGAGGAGGCCATGTCGGCGACGAACCAGGCGAACAGCCGCAGGCAGTGCCAGGGGGAGACGCGGGCGCCCCCGCCGGTGGGCGGCAGGCGCGACAGGCGGGTGAGGCCTGCGGCGAGCACGAGCCCGGACACGATGTTGGCCACGGAGACGTTGCCCCACAGCAGCACCCACAGGGCGGTCAGGGTGATGAGCGGCACCGGTCTCACGACGGCAGCACCGCCGCGATGTAGGGGGCGCGGGCGAGGAGTTCCGCGGCGGCGCGGCGGGTGTAGTCGACCATGGGCCCGGCGGCGACGGTGAAGGCGGTGGCGAAGGCGACCAGCGCCCAGGCCGGGCCGGTCATCGCCGGCGGCGGGACGGCGGCGGTGATCGCGGTGCCGCCGATGCCGCGCCGGCCCTCGATCACCTGGCCCGGCTCGGGCACCTGGCGGCGTTCGCCCCAGAAGGCCCGGTTCCACACCCAGCAGATCGCGTACAGGGTGAGCAGGCTGGTCAGCAGCGCGACCCCCACCATCGCGTACGCCCCCGCCGTGCCGGCCGCGATCCCGGCCTGGATCAGCCCGAGCTTGCCGAGGAAGCCCGACAGCGGCGGGATGCCGGCCAGGTTCATCGCGGGGACGAAGAACAGCACCGCGAGGGCGGGCGCGACCCGGGCCAGGCCGCCGAGGCGGGTGAGGGAGGTGCTGCCGCCGCGCCGCTCGATCAGGCCGGTGACCAGGAACAGCGTGGTCTGCACGGTGATGTGGTGGGCCACGTAGAAGATCGCGCCGGCGAGCCCGGCCACGGTGGCGAGGCCGACGCCGAAGACCATGTAGCCGATGTGGCTGACCAGGGTGAAGGACAGCATCCGCTTGATGTCGGTCTGCGCGACCGCGCCGAGGACGCCGATCAGCATGGTCAGCGCCGCGGCCACGAGCAGCAGGGTGCCCAGCCGGTCGCCGGGGAACAGCAGCGTCTGGATCCGGATCATGGCGTAGACGCCGACCTTGGTGAGCAGGCCGGCGAACACGGCCGTGACGGGGGCCGGGGTGGTGGGGTAGCTGTCGGGCAGCCAGGCCGACAGCGGGAAGACCGCGGCCTTGATCCCGAAGGCCACGAGCAGGGTGAGCTGGAGGATCAGCCGTACGCCGTCGGGGAGCGCGTCCAGGCGCCCCGCGAGCTGGGCCATGGTCAGCGTGCCCGTGGCGGCGTAGCACAGCCCGACCGCGATCAGGAAGATCATCGAGGAGACCAGGCTGACCACGATGTACGTCATGCCGGCCCGCACCCGGGCGCCCGTGCCGCCCAGTGTGATCAGCACGTAGCTGGCGGTCAGCAGGATCTCGAACCCGACGTACAGGTTGAACAGGTCGCCCGCCACGAACGCGTCCGAGACCCCCGCGACCAGCGCGAGGTAGGCGGGGTGGAAGACGGCCAGCGGGGTGGCCTCGTCCTTGTCGGCGGAGCCCTGGCCGATGGCGTACACGACCACGGCGAGCGTGATCACGCTGGAGATGAGCAGGATGAGCGCGGAGAGCCGGTCCACGACGAGCACGACCGCGATCGGCACCGGCCAGCCGCCGGGCCGCATGGTCTGCGGGCCGTGGGCGTCGGTCTGGTGCACCAGGACCGCGGCGATGACCACGATCAGCGCCAGCACGCCGACCGTGATGCCGCGCTGCGTGCGGGCCAGCCGGGGGCCGATGGCCAGCTTGATCCCGGCCGCGAACAGCGGCAGCACCACCGGGAGGGGCACCAGGGCGTTGCTCACCGGGTGTCCTCCTCCATGGTGGTGTCGATGGCGCGGTCGGGGTCGTCGGCGGCCATCTGGCGCTCCCACTCCGCGCGCAGCCGGCGCCGGATCTCGCGCCGCTCCTCGCGGACAGCGGCGCGCAGCTCGCGCCGGGCGCGGCGGCCCGCCCGCCGGCCGCGCTCGGCCTCGATGCGCCGGACCCGGGCGGTCTCCTCGGCGATCCGGCCCCAGGCCATCTCGCGCTCGGCGCGGGCGATGACCCGGCGGTCCTCCTCGTCGTCGCGCACCTCGTCGTCGCCGGTGAGCTGCCTGCCGCGGTGCACCAGCGAGAGCAGGAACGCGACCAGGGCGAGCGTGATCACGATGGCGGTGAGGACCATGACCTGCGGCAGCGGGTCGCCCATCTGGGGCACCGGGGTGACGCCGAGCAGCGGCGCCCCGCCCGGCGGCCCGCCCGCGGCCAGGATGAACAGGTTCACGCCGTTGCCGAGCAGGATGACGCCCAGGATGATCCGGGTCAGGCTGCGCTCCAGGATCAGGAACACGCCGCACGACACGAGCGCGGCGATGGCCACGAGCAGCGCCACGGCGGTCCCGCTCACGCGGTCGCCACCTCCTCGTGCTCGCGTTCCACCCGGCGGTCCAGTTCGGCGCCCATGGCGCGCAGGATGTCCAGCACGACCCCGACCACCACCAGGTAGACCCCGGCGTCGAAGATCGTCGAGGTGGTGAAGTGGACCTCGCCGAGCAGGGGCAGGCGCGCGTCGAGCACGGCCTGCCGCAGCACCTCGCCGGAGATCGCCAGCCCGGCCAGCCCGATCCCGGCCACCACGGCCAGGCCGATCCCCTGGCACACGCCGGGGCCGAGCGGCAGCGCCTCGGCCAGCTCGTACCGGCCGCCCGCGAGATAGCGCATGGTCAGGGCCAGCCCGGTGACGAGCCCGGCCGCGAACCCGCCGCCGGGGCTGCCGTGCCCGCTGAACAGCAGGTAGGCCGACAGCACCAGCATCGGGTGGAACAGCAGCCTGGCGGCCACCTCGAACAGGATCGAGCGCCGCTCGGGCGACAGCGTCTCGGCGCCGCGCAGCCAGGTGGCGGCGTCGCGTACGGCCTCGGGCTCCTCGATGCGCGGCGCGCCCGGGATCGCCCAGACGGGGCCCGTCGCGTCGCCCACGCGGGGCAGGGTCGGGCGGCGCCTGCCGTAGATCAGGCCGACCACGCCGACGGCGGCGACCAGCAGCACCGCGCTCTCCCCCATGGTGTCCCAGGCACGCAGATCGACCAGGGCGATGTTGACGATGTTCGTCCCCCCGGCCCGCTCCGCGGCCTGCGGGTACAGCGCCGACTCCGGTACGGCCGTGCGCACGCTCACCGCCGCCAGCGCCACGCCCGCGACCACCAGCCCGGCGGCCACGGCGAACAGCGCGTTCACCACCCGGATGCCCGCCACCTGCCGCTCGCCGAACCGGGCCGGGAGCCTGCGCAGCACCAGCACGAACGCGACCAGCGTGACGGTCTCGGTGAGGAACTGGGTCAGCCCCAGGTCGGGCGCGCCGTACAGGACGTACAGGGTGGCCGTGCCGGTGCCGGCGACCCCGGCGCAGACGACGGCACCGAGCCTGCGGGGCTGCAGCACGGCGGCCAGGGCGGCGGCGCAGACCAGCGCGACGACGGCCGGCTCGGCGGGGACCTGCCACGGGCGGACGTCGTGGGGCCACGGCCCGCCGGAGACCAGCGCGCCGCCGGGCAGGAGCAGCAGCGCGAGCAGGATGGACCGCAGGTAGACCGGGAGCGAGCCGCGCTGGGTGAACCGGGTGGCCTGGTCGGCGGCGCGGTCCACGCCCCGCATGATCACCCGGTAGCCGTGCTCGGCGTCCAGCGGGAACCGGAAGGCCGGGACGGACCTCCAGCGCCGGAACAGCAGCGCCCCGGCGGCGATGACCAGCGCCGACTCGGCGAGCGGCACGGTCAGCCCGTGCCACAGGGCCAGCGGCTCGTCATGGGGCCCGGGTGGGTAGCGGCCGACGTACGCGGCCGTGAACGCGTTCAGCGCCGGCGCCCCGGCCCCGAGGGCCAGTCCCGCCGCCGCGAGCAGCCCGGCGGGGGCGAGGAACGCGGCGCCGGGCGGGTGCGCGACCTCGGTCGGCGCGTGCCCCTCCTTCGCGCCGAACGCCCCCCACAGGAACCGCGCGGAGTAGGCGACGGTGAGCGCCGACCCGGCCAGCACGCCGCCGAGCGCGACCGGATCGCCGGTGAGGGCGAGGAACGCCGCCTCCTTGCCGACGAACCCGATCAGCGGCGGCAGCCCGGCCATCGAGGCCGCCGCGAGCGCGGCCACGGCGCAGGTCGCCGGCATGGCCCGGCGCAGCCCGCTGAGCCTGCGCAGGTCGCGGGTGCCGGTGGCGTGGTCGATCACGCCGACCACCATGAACAGCGCGGCCTTGAACGCGGCGTGCGCCATCGTCATCGCGAGCCCGGCGAGGGCGGCGGCGCGGGTGCCGTAGCCGAGCAGCACGCACAGGAAGCCGAGCTGGCTGACCGTGCCGAAGGCCAGCATCAGCTTCAGGTCGTTGCGGCGCAGCGCCCGCCACGCCCCCACCACCATGGTCGCGATCCCGGCCGCGACCACGACCGGCCGCCACGGCGCCACGTCCGCGAACGCGGGCGAGAGCCGGGCGATCAGGTACACGCCCGCCTTCACCATCGCCGCCGCGTGCAGGTACGCACTGACCGGCGTCGGCGCCGCCATCGCCCCCGGCAGCCAGAAGTGGAACGGCACCAGGGCCGACTTCGACAGCGCGCCCACCAGGACCAGCGCGAGCGCCACCGGCACCGTGCCGCCGGCGGGCGGGGCGGCCAGGATCGCGGAGATCCGGTACGTCCCCGCCGCCGCGCCCAGCAGCACGAACCCGCCCAGCATGGCCAGCCCGCCGGACGTGGTGACGATGATCGCGGTGATCGCGGCCCGGCGGCTGTTGCGCTCCTCGGCGTGGAACCCGATCAGCAGGTAGGAGAAGACGGTCGTCAGCTCCCAGAAGACGTACAGCAGGATCAGGTCGTCGGCCAGCACCAGCCCGAGCATCGCCCCGGCGAACGCGACGAACACCCCGGCGAACCCGCCCAGCCCCCGGTGCGGCGTCCCGGCGAAGTACCGCGCGCAGTAGCCCAGCACCAGCGCCCCGACCCCGGCGACCACGAACACCATGAGCAGCCCGAGCACGTCCATGCGGAGCGCGAGCGACACGCCGTACTCGGGGATCCAGCCGGCCGCCCACACGACCGGGCGCCCCTCGATCACCCCCGGCGCGGCCACCGCCGCCCACACCGTGACGGCCGCGGGCACCAGCGCGAGCCACCAGAACCCGCGCACCCCGCAGCGCCGTACCACCCACGGCCCGGCCACGGCCGCGACGGCATGAGCCAGCACCGCCAGCAGCACACCCATGTTCCCCCGCCGCCCCCCAGCGACCCCCGCGCTCCCCCTTCGTACCCTCCTTCTCAGCGCGTTCAGTACGGTTGAACCAGGAGCGGTCAAACGTAGTCAAACGATATAGGGCCTTCCGTCAAGTGACGGCTCGGTGAAGGATGACGGATCGTCGGCGACACCGCAGCCGCCGGCGACAGTGAAGGTCGCCGGTCAGCGCCGGGGACGGACGAGGGGAGAGATCCTGTGCCGAACGGGGTGCGGCATGTCGTAGGGGTGATCGTCGGGGTGATCGCCCTTCCCACCGTTTACTACGGCCTGACCATCGGGACCGACGAACTGGCGCGCGGCCTGCTGAACGACGCCGAGACGCCGCGCCTGATCTCCGTGCTGTTCCTGGTGGCCACCGGCGTGGCCCTGGCGCTGCTCACCTCGTGGCAGTGGCTGTCGGGCCTCGCGCCCCTGCTGGCCGGGCTCCCGCTCCTCGGGCTCGGCGCGCTGTGGGCCTTCCAGCCCAGGATCGCCCTGGATATCGGCACCATCCTGCAACTCCCGGGCCAGCCGCGCTTCGGCAGCACGGCGGGCGCGTCGGGCCTCTACCTCGTGGCCGGCGTCCTGCTGCTGTTCGCGGCGATCTTCCCGAGCCGGTGGCGCGCCCGCGAGCGGCACATCCCGGCGCACGCGCAGACGCCGGGGCAGCACGCCCGCGACCCGTTCGCCCCCGCCTCCTCCTTCGAGCCCGCACGGCCCTTCGAGCCCGCACGGCCGTTCGAGGCGCCCAGGCCGTTCGAGCCGCCCGCCCCGGCCTCCCCGGCGGCGTCCACGCCTACGTCCACGCCGTCGTCCGCACCTTCGTCCGCGCCGTCGTCCACGCCCTCTTCCGAACAGCCGGAGAAGCAGGAAGGCGCGGGCTCGCTGTTCCAGCCCAACCCGAACAACACCGGTTCCATGCCGACCATCCCCGCGCCACTGCCCAAGCGGCGCCCCCAGCCGCCGCCGTCCTAGCCGCCGCGCGGTTAGGATCGCCGCGTACAGGCGAAGGGAGGGCCCATGGCGGACCACCACGACCTGGTGCTGACCGGCGGCCGGGTCCTCGACCCCGAGACCGGCCTCGACGCCGTCGCCGACGTCGGCGTCACCGGCGGTGTCATCACCGCGGTCTCGCGCACGCCCGGCGCGCTGCGCGGGCGCGACGTGCTCGACGTGACCGGGCTGGCGGTCGCGCCCGGCTGGATCGACCTGCACAGCCACGCCCAGACCGTCGCCGGGCACCGGCTCCAGGCCATGGACGGCGTGACCACCGCGCTCGAACTCGAAGCCGGCGCGACCCCGGTCGCCGAGGCGTACGCGCGGGCCGCCGCCGAGGGCCGTCCGATCAACTACGGCTTCTCCGCCTCCTGGGCCCAGGCCCGCATGGCCGCCGTCGGCGGCATCCCGCCCGGCGGCGGCATCGCCGCGACGCTCGCCCACATCGGCGACCCGCGCTGGCAGGCCCCCGCCACCGGCCGCGCCCTGGACGACCTGCTCGGCCTGCTCCGCCGCGACCTCGCCGACGGGGCGCTCGGCATCGGCGTGCTCATGGGCTACGCGCCCGGGGTCGATCCGGCCGAGTACGTCGCGGTGGCCGCGCTGGCCGCCGAGGCGGGCGTCCCCACGTACACGCACGCCCGCGACCTGGTCGAACGCGAACCCGCCACCCTGATCGACGGCGCCGAGGAGCTCACCCGCACCGCCGCCGCCACCGGCGCGCACATGCACTACTGCCACGTCAACAGCACCTCCACCCGCCACATCGACAAGGTCCTGGCGCTGGTGGACAAGGTCCGCGCCGAGGGCGCGAAGGTGAGCACCGAGGCGTACCCGTACGGAGCCGGCATGACCGGCATCGGGGCGAACTTCCTCGCCCCGGAGCGCCTGCCCGCCCTGGGCATCACCCCCGACGCGATCGTCTACGCCCTCACCGGCGAACGCGTGGCCGACGCCGCCCGCCTGGCCGAGATCCGGGCCACCGACCCCGGCGGCCTGGCCATCATCCACACCCTCGATGAGGACGACCCCGCCGACCTCGCCTACCTGGACCGCGCCCTGCTCGCGAACACCACCGTGATCGGCTCCGACGCCATGCCGCTCACCTGGACCGGCACCGCCCAGCCCGACCCGCTGGCCTGGCCCCTGCCGCCCGCCGCCATCACCCACCCGCGCGCCGCGGGCACGTTCTCCAAGGTGCTGCGCCGCTACGTCCGCGAGACGGGCGCCCTGACCCTGCTGGACGCCGTGGCCCGGTGCAGCCTCCTCCCGGCCCGGGTCCTGGAGCAGGCGGTCCCCGCCATGCGCCGCAAGGGCCGGGTCCAGGAGGGCTGCGACGCCGACCTCGCGGTCTTCGACCCGCAGACGGTCAGCGACCAGGCGACGTACGCCCACAGCACCCGCCCGTCCACCGGCTACCGCCACGTCCTGGTGGCCGGCCGGTTCGTCGTCAAGGACGCCGAACTCCAGCAGGGCGCGTACCCCGGCCGCCCGATCCGCCGCTGACGGATAATGGTGGGCAGCCTCACCTAAGGAGCCCGCATGAGCCCGACCGCGCGCCGAGAGCCCGGCCCGGTCCCCTCCGCGGCGCCGCCGCGCGCCTGGCTGCTGCTGATCTACAAGGTCCCCTCGGAGCCGTCACGCATCCGCGTCGCCGTGTGGCGGGAGCTCAAGCGCCTGGGCGGCCTCTACCTCCAGCAGGCGGTGTGCGTCTTCCCCGAACTCGGCACCATCACCGGCGACCTGGCCCAGATCCGCCAGCGCATCCAGTCACTCGACGGCACGTCCTACTACTTCACCGTCCCCTCCGGCGACGCCGAACAGGACGCCACGCTGATCCAGAGCTTCCAGGACATGGCGGCCAAGGAGTACGCCGAGATCGTCGAGGAATGCCAGACGAAGTTCGTCAAGGAGATCGAGTTCGAGCGCTTCCGCGACAACTACACCTTCGAAGAGGCCGAGGAGATCCGCCAGGACCTGGAGAAGATCCGCCGCTGGTTCGACCGGGTGATCGCCCGCGACTGGTTCGGCGGCCCGGGCCGCGCCGAGTGCGAACAGTGGCTCGCCACCTGCGAAACCCTCCTCGAAGAATTCGAGAACGACGTCTACGACCGAACCGGCGGCACCGGCCGCGCCGAAAAGTAACCCGCACGAACTCGTCACCGTCCCGCCCGTCAATCGCCGATCGACTCGGTGAGCGCCCGGAGGGCCAGATCCCACGGGTAGGTCCGGCCCCGCTCGGCCTCCTCGCCCGGTCCGGGAGGCTCGAAGCGGCCGGGGCCGAGCAGCACCGGCACGCCCTCGGCACGCAGGGCGGCCACGCTGCGCCGGAACGGCTCGCGGGAGGCCAGGGCGGCGCTGACGAACGGCAGGATCACCACGGGAATGCCCAGCCCGGGAGCCTCGGCCAGCAACCCCAGCGCGTACGTGTCGGCGATGCCCTGGGCCATCTTGTTGATCGTGTTGTAGGTGGCCGGGGCCACGATGATGGCATCGGGCCGCGGCGGCTTGGGCTCGCTGGGCTTGCGGTACCGGCTGCGCACGGGACGGCCGGTCTGCTTCTCCAGCGCCGCGACGTCGATGAAGTCCACGGCGTTGGGGGTGGCCACGATCTGCACCGTCCACCCCTCGTCCTGGGCCGGGCCGACGAGACGACCGACATCCCCGGCGGGCCCGGCCGCGCACACGATGACGTACAGGACCTTGCCGGTGTGTCTGGTCACGCGGCCCAGGATGCCACGGCCGAGCCACGTCACCGCCGGGGGCCGGGCGCTCATTCGGCGGGCGGGTGGCAGGTCGTGCCGGGCGGGGGCAGGCGCAGGGTGGTGAGGTAGCCAGCGAAGCCCATGCCGTCCAGGCAGCGCATCCAGGTGCTGGTCCGCACCGGCCGGGCCGCGAACTCAGGCCCGCGCCCTTTTCCCTATCGCCATTTCGGAGATTTGAATCGCCTTCCGCCCGAACCTCGCGACAGGCAATGCGATCCATCCCATTTACGCCGTCCCTTTCGCGTTGAGGACCTGAGGGACTTTCGTCAGCCGACCGTGCGGAGCGGGTCGAGCCGGACGGTGAGCCGCACGTGGAGGGCCTGGGCGACGCGTTCCGGCATCGGGATCGTCGGCAGGGCGCGCCGGATTCGAGCCGCGCCACCGCCGGTTGCCGGAGGCCCGAGCGTTCGGCCGACCGTGCCTGGGTCAGGCGAGCTCCTCGCGTCACCGGTGCACCGCCTCGGCCAGGTCGAACCGGAAATCGGCGGCGTCGTGGGCGGCACCCGCGCTGCGACGGCTCATGATCTCGGCGCGCCTGCCCGGCCACACCCTGCGCTCACCCCCGGTCACGGTCAGGGATGGCACGAACGGGATAGGGCGCACAGGTCGGCGGCCGACCGTGTGCGGCCACCGGGTCGCGTCCGGCCGGCCGGGGGAGCGGCTTCGGGCTGGGGGTGGCCGATGGCTTTAACGGGGCGTATAGCGGAAAAGTTCCGTGAATGTCATCACTCTTGCGGGCGTTGTATATCCGTCTATAGGTGGATATATTCCTCGCACTACCAAAGGGCGTCTCGGGGGACAGAGCAGCCCGTAGGGTAGCGGGGAGGACATACTGTTCATGGGGGACTTTCTCGGCGTCGCGCTGGGGTTTCCCACCGTGCTTTTCAGCTTTCTGCTGCTGGTCGTCGTCGGGTTCTGGGTGGCCGTGCTGCTCGGCGGGGCCGATCTCGACCTGCTGGACTCCGACGGGGGCGTGGGGCCGGCCGCGGGGCTCGGGCTGGGCGGGGTGCCCGCCACGGTGGCGGTCTCGTTGCTGGTCGCGTTCGGGTGGTTCATCAGCCTGGCGGGGGCGGCGCTGCTGGAGGGGACGGCGGCGCGGGCAGGGGTGCTCGTGGTGGCCCTCGGGGGCGCGTGGGGGCTGGCCCGGCTGGCCGTGCTGCCGCTGCGACGGGTGTTCGAAGAGGAGGCGGCGCCCTCGCGGGCGGACTTCGTCGGGCGCATGTGCGTGGTCAGGACGGGGTCGGTGACGGCGGACTTCGGGCAGGCCGAGGTGACCGCCGAAGACGGGGCCACCGCGCTGGTCCAGGTGCGGCTGCTGGGCGAAGAGAGACTGACGGCCGGTGACACGGCCCTGATCTACGAGTACGACGCGGACGGCGAGTTCTTCTGGGTCATGCCGTACGACGCCGCGCTTGACCCAGACAAAGTCATCAAATAGGGGACAGAAGCATATGGACGTGATCTCCACGGGGTTCGGGATTCTGCTCGCCGTCGTCCTTCTCGTCGTCATCGGGCTGCTCATCGTGGTCAGCCGGCTGTTCCGCAAGGTCGAGCAGGGCAAGGCGCTGATCGTCTCGAAGGTCAACAAGGTGGACGTCACCTTCACCGGCAAGATCGTGCTCCCGGTGATCCACAAGGCCGAGGTCATGGACATCTCGGTGAAGACCATCGAGATCGAGCGGACCGGCCATGAAGGGCTGATCTGCCGCGACAACATCCGGGCCGACATCCGGATCACCTTCTTCGTCCGCGTCAACAAGACGGTCGAGGACGTGATCAAGGTGGCGCAGGCCATCGGCACGGCCCGGGCCAGTGACCAGGAGACCCTTCAGGAGCTGTTCAACGCCAAGTTCTCCGAGGCGCTGAAGACCGTCGGCAAGCAGCTCGACTTCGTCGATCTCTACACCAAGCGCGACGAGTTCCGCGACCAGATCATCCGGGTGATCGGCACCGACCTCAACGGCTACAGCCTGGAGGACGCGGCGATCGACTTCCTGGAGCAGACCCCGATGTCGCAGCTCGACCCGGCGAACATCCTCGACGCCCAGGGCATCCGGAAGATCACCGAGCTGACGGCGTCCGAGAACGTGCGCACCAACGAGTACCGGCGGCAGGAGGAGAAGGAGATCACGCGCCAGAACGTGGACGCGCGTGAGGCGATCCTGGAGCTGGAGCGGCGGCAGGCCGACGCGGAGATCAAGCAGAAGCGCGAGATCGAGACCATGAAGGCCCGCGAGGAGGCCGAGATCGCCCGGGTGCAGGCGGAGGAGCGGCTGAAGGCGCAGACGGCCGCGATCCGCACCGACGAGCAGATCGGCATCCAGCACGAGAACCGGGCCCGGGAGATCGCGGTCGCGGAGAAGAACCGCGAGCGGGTGATCGCGATCGAGACCGAGCGGATCGAGAAGGACCGCATGCTGGAGGTCATCGCCAGGGAGCGGGAGACCGAGCTGTCCAGGATCGCCAAGGACAAGGAGGTCGAGGGCGAGAAGCGGTCGATCGCCGAGGTGGTCCGGGAGCGGATCGCGGTGGAGAAGACCGTGGCCGAGCAGGAGGAGAACATCAAGCGGCTGCGCGTGGTCGAGGAGGCCGAGCGCACCCGCCAGGCCGTGGTCATCCAGGCCGAGGCCGAGGCGCAGGAGAACCTGGTCAAGGACATCAAGGCGGCCGAGGCCGCCGAGGCGGCGGCCAAGCACCGGGCGCGCGAGGAACTGGTGCTCGCCGAGGCGCGGCAGCAGGCCGCGGAGCTGGACGCCCGCGCCAAGATCAGGCTCGCGGAGGGCTTGCAGGCCGAGGCGGCGGCGGCGGGCCTGGCCGAGGTCCAGGTGCGCGAGCGGAACGCGGCGGCGATCGAGCGCGTGGGCCGCGCCGAGGCCGCCGTGGAGCGGGAGAAGGCGGTGGCGGCGGCCGACGCCGTGCGCGAGAAGCTGAAGGCCGAGGCCGAGGGCCTGGGCGAGAAGCTGAAGGCCGAGGCCGAGGGCCTGGCCGAGAAGGCGACCGCGATGGCCGCGCTGGACGAGGCCACGCGCCACCACGAGGAGTACCGCCTGCGCCTGGAGGCCGAGAAGGAGATCAGGCTGGCCGACATCAACGTGCGCCGCGAGGTCGCCGAGGCGCAGGCCACCGTGCTGGCCACGGGCCTGGAGAAGGCCAACATCGACATCGTGGGCGGCGACAACGTCTTCTTCGACCGGCTGGTCAACTCGATCACGGCCGGCAAGAGCGTGGACGGGTTCGTGCAGCACTCGGACGTCGCCGGCGCGCTGGCGGAGCCGTACCTGAACGGGAGCGCGAGCCTGTCCGCGGACCTGGCGCGGGTGCTCGGCGCGGTGGACACGGCCGGCGTGCGCGACCTCACCCTGTCCGCGCTGCTGCTGAAGCTGATCAAGGCGGGCGGCCCGGACGAGGACCGCATGCGGCAGCTCCTTGAGACCGCGCAGCACCTCGGCGTGGCCGAGACGCCGGTCGCCGCCCTGTCCGCCGCCGCCCCCGCCGTGCCCGCTTCGGTCAGGTGACGGTGACGGAGCTGGACGCCGGAACGTACGAGGTCCTGCGGGCGCGGCTCGCCGAGCAGTCGGCCGAGCTGGCCCGCCGGGCCGAGGCGCTGAACGCGCGCAGGATCGAGACGTTCGGGGGCGCCGAGCTGCGGCTCGTCGGCACCGAGCGCATCCGCACCGGCAACAACTGCGTCCCCCGCGACATCGTCTCGGTGGGCGGGCTGATGCTGTTCGGCTACAACGTGTTCATCGGGCTGCGGCCCGAGACGACGGTCGGCGACGTGTTCTCGCTGCACGCCTTCACCCGCGACGGCGAGGCGTTCCGGTTCGAGGACGTGGCCGAGGACGGGCTGCCGGGCCTGCTGGACGACCCGGGGTTCCGCAAGGACTTCGCCGAGCTGTACCGGTACTACCGCGACACCCGGCTGATGCAGTTGCGGCGGCTGGACAGCACCCTGCTCGCGGTGTTCCAGACCGCCCCGCCCGAGCAGGCGGGGCCGCAGGACATCCGGGTGCTGCGGTGGCGGGTCAACGCGGACGGCGCGGTGTCGTACCTGGACAACCGGGGCGAACGCGACCACGTGTTCCCGCCCGCGCACGACTTCGAGTGGACCGAGACCACCCGCGACGATCACGTCCTGGGACGGCACCCGCACATCTCGATCCAGGGCGAGGTGTTCGTCGAGACGATCGGCGGCGACCTCACCATCAAGATCGAGGACAACACGGAGACCGGGCAGGGGATCTACCGCGAGCCGGTGGCGGAGCCGCTGCAAAGCCTCGCCGACGCCGACGTGCACTACGCCCGGATCGGGCCGCTGATCCTGCTGCGGGTGCGCCCGTACAAGGAGACCGAGTGGCGGCACCTGGTGTTCAACACCAGGACCACGACCGTCACCCGGCTCGACGGGATCGGCCGGGCGTGCCTGCGGCTGCCGGAGGACCAGGGGATCATCTTCCCGGGCGGCTACTACCTGGCCACCGGCGTCACCAAGACCTTCGACACCGACGTGGCCGGCCTGGAGTTCGAGCGGGTGATCCGCTCGGCCAACGGCGAGGACGTCATGTACGTCTTCCACGCCCGCGCCGAGGGACGCTCGCTGCTGCTGCCGTACAACGTGATCCGCAAGCAGGTCACCACGCCGATCCCGTGCCACGGGTACTCGCTGTTCGACGACGGCACGTTGGTGGTGTTCCGGGCGGAGTCGGACGAGCCGTCACGGGTGCACCCGATGCAGGTGTGGCAGACCCCGTTCCAGTCCGACCTGTACGCCGCCGCCCAGCCCGCCGGCACGGGCCCGCTGGAGCGGATCGGCAACGCCGAGCTGGTGCGGGGGATCTCCGACTGCCTGTCGATCGCCCGGATGACCGAGGAGATGGAGCCCTCGGCTCCGGTCTACGAGGGCCTGATCGCCGCCTGCGTACGGGCGTTCGACGCCTACCACTGGCTGGGCGAGCACGACCTGCGCGCCCCGCTCGCCGAGGTGCGGGCGACGGCCGAGCAGGTGCTGGAGGAGTTCGAGAAGGTCCAGGCCCTGACCGCGCAGGCGACCGCGGCCGTGGACGAGGCCGCCGCCGAGATCGGCGCGCTGATGCGGCACACGCGCGGCGACGCCCCGCGTACGGCGGACGCCTGGGTGGCCGCGCTGGCCGGGCTGCGCCGCGCCCAGGGGCGGCTGGTCACGCTGCGCGAGATGCGTTACGCCGACCTCGCCCGCATCGACGCGCTCGCCGCCGAACTGGAGTCGGAGGCGGCCGAGGCGGGCCGGCGCGCGGTGGAGTTCCTGCGCGGCCCCGACGCGTTCACCGGCTACCACGCCGAGGTGGACGGCCTGCTCGCCGAGGCGGAGCGCATCGGCGCCGCCGCCGAGGCCGAGCCCGTACGACAGCGGCTGGCCGCGCAGGTCGAGGGCCTGGAGGTGGTGACCGAGGTCGTCGGCACGCTGGAGATCGCCGACGCCACCGTACGGACGGGCATCCTGGAGCGGGTCGGCGAGGTGCTGGCCGGGCTGAACCGGGCCAGGGCCACGCTGGAGGCCCGCCGCGCCGAGCTGCTGGCGGCCGAGGGCCGGGCCGGGTTCGCGGCGGAGTTCGCGCTGGTCGGGCAGGCCGTCAGCGGCGCGCTGGCCATGGCCGACACCCCGGAGCGGTGCGACGAGCAGCTCGGCAGGCTGCTGCTGCAGATCGAGGGCCTGGAGTCCCGCTACGGCGAGTTCGAGGAGTTCCTGACCGAGCTGACCGCCAAGCGCGAGGACGTCTACGAGGCGTTCTCCTCGCGCAAGCAGGCGCTGCTCGACGAGCGCGCCCGCCGCGCGGGCCGCCTGGCGGAGTCGGCGGAGCGCATCCTCGGCGCGGTCGAGCGGCGCGTGGCGACGTTCGCCTCCCTGGAGGAGATCAACACCTACTTCGCCGCCGACCCGATGGTGGCCAAACTGCGCTCGGTGGCCGCCGACCTGCGCGAGCTGGGCGACCAGGTGCGGGCCGAGGAGCTGGAGGGCCGGGTCAAGGCGGCCAGGCAGGAGGCCGGGCGGGCGCTGCGCGACCGGCTCGACCTGTACGCCGAGGGCGGCGAGACGATCCGGCTCGGCCGGCACCGGTTCGCGGTCAACACCCAGCCGATCGATCTGACGCTGGTCCCGCACGGCGACGGCATGGCGTACGCGGTGACCGGCACCGACTTCCGGGCCCCGGTCACCGACCCGGACTTCGCCGCGACCCGCCCGTTCTGGAACCAGCTCGTGGTGTCGGAGTCGGAGGAGGTCTACCGCGGCGAGCACCTGGCCGCCGCGATCCTGGCCGAGGGCCCGCCGGAGGCGCTGCACGAGGCGGCCGTGACCGACGGCGGGCTGCTCGCCCTGGTGCGCGAGCGCGCCGCGGCCCGCTACGACGAGGGTTACGAGCGCGGCGTGCACGACCACGACGCCGCCGCGATCCTGGACGCGCTGCTGCGCCTGCACGCGGGCGCGGGCCTGCTGCGATACCCGCCCGCCGACCGGGCCGCCGCCCAGCTCTTCTGGGCCTTCGGCGCCGGCCCCGGCGCGCGTGCGTCGTGGGCCACCCGGGCGGCCTCGCTCGCCCGCGCCAGGGCCGCCTTCGGCCCCTCCCCCGCGATCGAGGACCTGCACCGGGAGCTGGCCCAGGCGATCGGCGCGTTCACCGCGCCGCTGGAGCTGGACGCCCCGCTGGCGGGCGAGTACCTGTTCGAGGAGCTGGCCGCGGCCCCGGAGGGCTTCGTCACCGGGGCCGGGGCGCGCTCGCTGGTGGAACGGTTCCGGGCGGCGCTGGGCGCGGCGCGTACCGAGGAGTTCGACAAGGACCTGCGCGCGCTCGGCGACGACCTCGCCACCCGGCACCAGCTCGCCCGCGCCTGGCTCGGCTCGTTCGAGCCCGGGTCGGCGGAGCTGGAGGAGGCCGCGGCGATCCTGCTGTGCGGCCCCGAGCCGCCCCGGTACGACTCCTCGGCCGCGCTGACGGCCACGGTCGAGGGCCTGCTCGGCGCGCACCCGCAGATCGCGGAGCGGCGGCTGGAGATCCGGCTGGACGAGTTCCTGGCCAGGACGCGCCGGTTCCGCACGGAGCGGGCGCCGGCGTACCGGGAGTACCACCGGCGGCGTACGGCGCTGGTCGCGGCGGAGCGGGAGCGGCTGCGGCTGGAGGAGTACCGGCCGAAGGTGATGAGCGCCTTCGTGCGCAACCGCCTGCTCGACGAGGTGTACCTGCCGCTGATCGGCGACAACCTGGCCAAGCAGCTCGGCGCGGCCGGCGACGCCAAGCGCACCGACCAGATGGGCCTGCTGCTGCTCATCTCGCCGCCCGGCTACGGCAAGACGACCCTGATGGAGTACGTCGCGAGCCGGCTCGGCCTGGTGTTCGTCAAGGTCAACGGCCCCGCGCTGGGCCACGGGGTGACGTCGGTGGACCCAGCCGAGGCGCCGAACGCGACCGCGCGCCAGGAGGTCGAGAAGATCGACTTCGCCCTGGAGATGGGCAACAACGTCCTGCTCTACCTGGACGACATCCAGCACACCTCGCCCGAGCTGCTGCAGAAGTTCATCTCGCTGTGCGACGCCCAGCGCCGTATGGAGGGCGTGTGGCGGGGCCGCACCCGCACCTACGACCTGCGCGGCAAGCGGTTCGCGGTGTGCATGGCCGGCAACCCGTACACCGAGGCCGGGCAGCGGTTCCGGGTGCCCGACATGCTGGCCAACCGCGCCGACGTGTGGAACCTGGGCGACGTGCTGTCGGGCCGGGACGAGCTGTTCGCGCTCAGCTACATCGAGAACGCGCTCACCTCCAACCCGGTGCTCGCCCCGCTCTCCACCCGCGACCGCGCCGACGTGGAGCTCCTGGTACGCCTGGCGCGCGGCGACGCCGGCGTACGACCGGACCGGCTGTCCCACCCGTACTCCTCGGTGGAACTGGACCAGATCCTCTCGGTGCTGCGCAAGCTGCTGAAGGTGCAGCAGGTGGTGCTGGCCAACAACCAGGCGTACATCGCCAGCGCCGCCCAGTCGGACGCCACCCGCCCCGAGCCCCGCTTCCAGCTCCAGGGCTCCTATCGCAACATGAACAAGCTCGCCGAGCGCATCGTCCCGGTGATGAACGACGCCGAGCTGGAGGCGCTGATCGACGATCACTACCTGGGCGAGGCCCAGACCCTCACCACCGGCGCCGAGGCCAACCTGCTCAAACTCGCCGAGCTGCGCGGCCGGCTCACCCCCGAGCAGGCGGATCGCTGGGCCGAGATCAAGGCCGCCCACCTGCGCACCCAGTCGCTCGGCGGCCCCGAGGACGACCCCACCACCCGCACCGTCGCCGCCCTGGCGGTCCTGGCCGACCGTGCCGCCGCCATCGAATCCGCCATCACCCGGGCCACCTCCGCCTCCTAGCGGCCCGTTCTGGCCAGGGCGGTGAGCCGCACGCCGCCGTCCTGGCGAAAGGGATGGAAGGGCCGCCTTCGGATTCCGTCCCGCACAGGCAGCGCCACGCGGACCCGCACGACCACCGCTTGACCCTGGCACATCACGCTAACTACGTTATTCCGTAATTTCGGAACTACGGAGGCTTGATGAACGAGGAACGATTAGCGGAACTTGAGCGCCGGGTGGCCCGCCTGGAGGCCGCGCTGACGGGCGCCGGGCAGGACCGGCGGCCTCCCGAGGCGTCGCCGTCATCACTGGACCTGCTCCGGCGCTTCGAGGCGGCGGCCGAGGAGGAGACGGGCGAGAGCGCCGGCACCATCGCGTACGTCGGGGCCGCGCTGCTCGACGGCGACCGGCACCTGTGGGCGAGTGAGCACCGCGTGGCCGACCTGATGGCGGCCGACTGGGGGCCCGCCGCCGCGCTGCTGGAGGCCATGGGCAGCCCGGCGCGGCTGGCCCTGCTCGCGGCGCTGGTGCGGGGGCCGCGGACCCGGGCGTACCTGCAGGAGGCCCTGGGCGGGGAGACCACGAGCGGCCACCTCTACCACCACCTGCGGGAGTTGCAGCGTACGGGGCTGATCGCGCAGCGGCGGCGCGGGGAGTACCAGGTCGTCTCCCGCGCGGTGGTCCCGATCCTGGCCGCCCTGGCCGCCGCCCTCGACCTCGGCGTCGCCCCCACGGCCCAGGAGGAGTAGATCCCATGCGCACGCACCCCGCGTGGGCCGCGTGGGCCCGCGGCGACATCGACGAGGCCGCCCGCCTGGCGGCCGAGCACGGCCACGACCGGGTGCTCGTGCTCACCGACCTCGTACGCGGCCGGTACGAGCCCGCCCTGGCCCGCTACGCCGCCAAGCCCCGGCGCGACCTGGCCGAGCCGATCGCGCACGCCCTGCTGCACCTCCGCCGCACCGATGAGGCGCACGACCTGGCCCGCCGCCTGCTCGGCGACCGCCGCACACCGCCCGATCTGGCGCTCCGCCGCGCCCGCCCCCTGACCGTGGCGGCGTCCGGCACGGTCACACTGCCCTTCTGCGACCACCCACTGGCCCCCTACCTCCCCGCCGTCGCCGGACAGATCGAGGGCCGGCGCACGCCGATCCACCTGGACACCGGCGGCACGTTCCTGGTCATGGGCCTGGAGCGGGCGGAATCGCTGGGCATCGCCTCGGTCCCCAACGGCCGGCACGCCCACGGCGTCACGCGTACGCCCGCCCGCTTCGGCATCGCCCGCGAACTCGTGCTCGGCGACGTCAGGCTGACGAACGTGCCGGTGGACATCCTGCCCACCTTCACCGGTGTCCAGGACCTGGTGATCATGGGCACCAACCTGCTGCAATGCTTCCTGGCCACGATCGACCACCCGGCGAGCCGCCTGATCCTCGCCCCGCGCGGCACCCCGCCCCCGCCCGGCCTCCGCATCCCGTTCTACCTATGGGGCGATCACTACATGTTCGCCCGCGGCGGCTACGGCGAACGCCGCGACCTCACCTTCTTCATCGACTCCGGGCTGGTCATGGTGCACCAGGCCGACGACGGGCCACCGCGGCAGGCGTGCGCGTACGCGACCCGGCGCCAGTACCGGGTGGCGTGGGGCATCCCGCGCCACCGCGCCGCGACCGCGTTCCACGAGGCCGAACACCCCGTCAGGCTCGGCCCCCTGGAACAGCCCGGCCACCTCCTGGCCACCACCCCCACCCGCCGGACCCCCTGGTCCTCCTTCGGCGGCGTGCGCATCCACGGCCTGCTCTCCCACGCCTTCCTGAGCCGTTACGCCTGGACGCTGGATTTCGACCGGCACGAGTACACCTTCGGCTGACATGATCGGCCATTTGAACATGAGGCGATGGCAACGGTGGCGGTCGCCGCCCTGGCGGTCCTGGCCGACCGCGCCGCCGCCATCGAGACCCGCCACCTCCCAGTGACTCCCCGCCTTGACATACCGTGAAGTGACGCCAAGGGGGGAGGCCGGATGGCGGGAGCCCAGGCCGAGCGGAACCGGATCGATTTCCTGGTGGAGATCGGCTTCCGGCTGTCGGCCGCGCTCAACGTACGGCGGTGCGCGTACGCGGCGGCGCGGCTGGCGACCACGTATCTGGCCGAGGTCGCGGCCGTGGCCCTGGGGCCGGACGAGCGGCACCGGGTGCGGTGGGTGCGCACCGTGGCGGGGCGCGACGACGCCGAGGAGGGCGAGGTCGCCGGCCGCGCCGCGGTCGCGGTGCCGGGGCTCGGCGAGTCGCCGGGCGACCTGCCGGGGTCGGCGCGCCGGCTGAAGCCGGACGAGGTGCCGGAGTGGCTGCTCCCGCCCGCGCTCGCCGCCGGCCGGCAGGTGCTGGTGGTCACGCTGTCCGGCCCCGCCGCCCCCTGCGGGGCGCTCTTCCTCGTCCGGCACGGCCCGGACGATGACCCCGACGCGGAACCGCTGGCCCGCGCCCTGGCCGAACGCGCCGGTGCCGCCATCTGCGCCGCCAGGCTGTACGAGGAGCAGTGCGCGATCAACGACGCCCTGGCCGCCGACCTGCTCCCGTCGCCCCTGCCCGAGTTTGAGGGGGTGGACCTGGCCGGCTCGCTGCGCGCCTCCCAGCAGGCGGGCCGGCTCGGCGGCGACTTCTACGACGTCCACCTCCCCCCGGCCGGCGGCGCGCCGGAGCCGACGCTGGCGGTGCTCGGCGACGTGTGCGGCAAGGGCGTGCAGGCGGCCGCGCTCGCCGGACGTGTACGCCACAGCCTGCGCGCGCTGCTGCTCCTGGAGCGGCGCCCCGAGCGGCTGGCCGACCTGCTCAACCGGACCCTGCTCGACTCGCCCACCCCCTATTCGCACGTCACGCTGGTCCTGGCCGCGCTGAGCCGGGCCCCCGACGGGCACGTGCGGCTCGGCCTCGCGGTGGCCGGGCACCCGCCGCCGCTCATCCTGCGCCGCGACCGCTCGGTGGAGGAGGTCTCCTCCACCGGCTGCATGCTCGGCGTCCTGCCCGACATCGGCGTACGCACCGTGCCCGCCGACCTCGCGCCCGGCGAGGTGTGCCTGCTCTACAGCGACGGCGTGACCGAGGCGTTCGGCGGCCCGGCCGGTCACGAGATGTACGGCGACGACCGGCTCAAGACCGCCCTCGCCTCCTGCGCCGGAATGCCGGCCGCCGCGGTGGTGGCGCGGCTGGAGCAGCTCGGCAGCGAATGGCTGGCCGGCGGCGAGCACGACGACCGGGCGCTGCTGGCCATCCGGTGTCCCCTCCCCTCCGCGCCATGGACCTGAAGGCGCCATGGACCTGAAGGCCGCCCAGGACCGCTATCTGGAGCGCGCCGCCGAGGCCGACGCCCGGGGCGCGGTGGACCTCGTGCTCGGGCTGCTGGACGACGGCGTACCGGCCGAGGACGTGCTGCTGCGGGTGATCGCGCCGGTGCAGCGGCGGGTGGGCGAGCTGTGGGCCGCCAACACGTGGTCGGTGGCGCGCGAGCACGCGGCCACCTCCGTGAGCGAGACGGCCGTGGCCGCGGTCGCCGTACACGCGCGGCCCCGGCCGGCGCGCGGCCGGATCACGGTGGCCTGCACCGACGGCGAGTACCACGCGCTGCCCGCCCGCCTGCTCGCCGAGGTGCTGCGCCTGCGCGGCCATCGGGTGGACTTCCTCGGCGCCAGCGTCCCCGGCGGGCACCTGCTGTCCTACCTGCACCAGACCGGCCCCGACGCGGTGGCCGTGAGCTGCACTCTGCCCACCCGGCTGCTGCGCGCCCACGGCCTGATCACCGCCTGCCGCGCGGCGGGCGTACCGGTGCTCGCGGGCGGCGCCGGCTTCGGCCCCGACGGCCGCTACGCCCGGACGCTGGGCGCGGACGCCTGGGCGCCCACCGCCGACGCCGCCGCGGACATCCTGGACTCCGGCGGCCTGCCCGCCTTCCCGCCCGTGCCCGACGGCGCGCTCCGGGTCGCGGACAAGGAGACCGCCGAACTCCTCCGCCGCCGCACCGCCCTGCTCGCCGCGGTGCTGGACGACCTCGGCCGCGCCTACCCGCCCATGTCCGCCTACGACCCGGAGCAACTGGAGCGCACCGCCGAGGACCTGGGCCACATCGCCGACTTCCTGTCCACCGCCCTGTTCGTGGACGACCCGGCCCTGTTCACCGGCTTCGTCACCTGGACCCGCGACATCCTGCTGGCCCGCGGAGTGCCACCGGAACCGCTCGTGACCGGCCTGCGGGTCATGCGCGACCGCCTCCCCGGCCTCCCCCGAGCCCGGGAGCTCCTGACCGAGGGCATCCGCGCCGCCATGGCCGGACTGGCATAATCGGCCATCCCACCAGCCCCCCTCACCCCAGGACGAACATGAGGCGATGGACAACGGTGGCGGTCGCCGCACTGATCGCGTCCGCCCCGGCCGTACTCGCGACCCCGGCCTCCGCCACGGCGGCCCCTGACCCGGTGCAGGCGCTCAAACGCCAGTTCCGCCCCGAGAAGGGCGTCCACATCACCGAGGTCGCCCGCATGACCTACAAGGGCGAGGCGAGCAGGACCCGGGTCTCCGGCAGGATCCAGTTCGCCGCGACCGGCCCCGTCGCCTTCGACGGCACGAGCTACGTGGTCCCCGAGCGGGAGGACGTCATCGCGCCCGTCAACGAGCCGACCGACATGACGCTCGTCGGCCGGCGACTGTACCTGTCGTGGGACGGCCTCCCGGACGGCAAGAAGTGGGTGACCCTGGACCTGGGCGATTTCTTCACCGCGCACGACCTGAGCGCGCAGAGGATCACGGTCCTGAACCCGTCGGTACTCAACGCGATGCTGCGAGGGCGCACCGGCGAGCCGGTCTCCGGCGGCTACTTCTACCAGGGCAAGGTGACCTACGCCGACCTGTACCGGGCCGACCCGAAGCACTACGGTTCGGTGCTGAAGGCCCTGCGGATCAGCGCGCCCTCCAAGCAGACGATCGCCTTCAAGCTCTGGACGAGCCGCGACGGCCTGCCCACCCGCCTGATGACCTCCGAGACCGAGCGGAACAAGCGGACGAGCCGCAGCATAGACACCCGCTACACCGACTGGGGCGCAGAGGTCATCGTCCTCGCCCCGCCCGCCGACGAGACCATTCCCTTCGACGATGTGCCCCTCGACGACCCGGAGCCCAAAGAGATCCTGAACGTCCTCCCGGGCCGCGCCCGCGACGCCGCCTGAGCCCTCACGCGGGCGCGCTCCCGCCTTCGTACAGGGCCGCCTGAGCCCCCACGTGGGCGCGCTCCCGCCACGCGGCCGGGAGCGCGCCCACGGCGCTCAGAGCTTGTTACCCGGCGCCTCGTGCGGCACCGGCCACACCTCCACGGCGTTCTGAGCCGCGAACGGGATCTCGGCGGCGATCTCCAGGGCGCGCTGCTCGCTCGGCACGTCGATCAGGTACCAGCTCGCCAGGTACTCCTTGGCCTCCAGGTACGGCCCGTCGGTCACGACCGGCACCCCCTCGCGCACCCGCACGACCTTGGCCTCGGCCGCGTCGGCGGTCCCGTACGCGCCGAGCAGTTCCCCCGTCTCGGCGTACTTCCGGTTGAACGCGTCCTGCGCCGCGATGGCCTTCTCCGTCTCCTCCGGCGGGAACGACTCCCACAGCTCGGCGTTGCCGTAAATGATGATCATGTACTTCACGACCGATCTCCTCCCGTACCGGCACCCCGTCTGGGCGCCCTTTCACCCACCGGTCGGAACCGGCACGCCTTCCTCGACATCCCACCCCCAAGATTGCGCAAAGAATGCCCGGAAAGTGCTGATCTTCCAGCAGGGCAGGGGGCAGACCTGCGGAAACGTCACATGCTAACGAGCATGCTAACTAACATGCGAGTTAGCATGTAGTTGGGTGGCCGAGGGGACGTTGGGTGGCCGAGGGGACATGGTGCTCGACCCAGAGCTCGCGGAAATCGTCGACAACCTCCGTACCATCGGCGCGGACATCGCCGACGTCGAGGTGAAGAAGGCCCAGGGAGGCCTGCCCAGGTCGCTGCGCGAAACGCTCTCGGCGTTCGCCAACACCCGAGGTGGCGTGATCATCCTAGGGCTGGACGAAACCCAGGGCTTCGCGGCGACGGGCCTGACCGATCCGGCGGACGTGGCCGCGGGTCTGGGCGCCATGTGCGCGGAGGACATGGAACCACCGCTGAGACCTCTTATCAAGATCCATCGGTTCGAGGGCACTCACATACTGGTCGCGGAGGTCCCCGAACTCGATGCTGCTCAAAAGCCCTGCTTCTCGCGGTCCGCGGGCATCACCAAGGGCAGCTACGTCAGGGTCGGCGACGGCGATCGCCGGCTGTCGGCCTACGAGGTGCAGGTCATGCTGTCCTCCCGAGGCCAGCCTCGGGAGGACGAACAGGCCGTACGAGGGGTGGGGTTGGAGCACCTCGACCCCGCAGGCGTGGACGCGTTGATCGGCCGGCTACGCATCAGCAGGCCGTATGCGTTCAAGGATCTCACCCCGATGGCGGTGCTGCGGCGCGCCAAGGTGCTTGTGCCGGACGGCCACGGTGGTGAGGCGGTCTCGCTGGCCGGGCTTCTGGCACTTGGGCGCTACCCACAGGAGCACTTTCCTCAACTGATGGTCACCTTCGTCCACTATCCCACCCCCAGCGGATCGCGACCTGATGCGCGGTTTCTGGACAACGTAACGCTGGAAGGCCCGATCCCGATCATGGTCCGCGACACCCTCGCAGCGATACGTCGCAACATGTCGCGCAGAGCGGTCATCGAAGATGCGGGCCGCGAGGATGTCTGGGAGTATCCGGAGACGGCGCTGCGGGAAGCGGTGGTGAACGCCTTGGTTCACCGTGACCTGTCCACCGGCGCGCGCGGCACTCAGGTCCAGGTCGAGATGTATCCCGACAGATTGCTTATTCGCAATCCCGGTGGACTGTTCGGTCCTGTCAGCATCGACAGCCTGGGCGAAGAGGGCATCTCCTCCGCCCGTAACGCCATTCTCATCAAACTCCTGGAAGATGTCCCCCTGCCCGGTGAGAGCCGTACCGTCTGCGAGAATCGCGGGTCGGGTATCCGGGCCATGCTCAACTCATTGCTGGCCGCGGGCATGAGCCCGCCGCAGTTCGATGACAAAATCTCCTCTTTCGTGGTCCTCTTCCCCAACCACACGCTCCTGAGTGAGGAGATTGTCGGCTGGATCCGCAGTCTGGGAGAGAAGGGTCTGACCGACAGTCAGTGCGTCGCCCTGGCCCTGCTACGCGAAGAGGGAAGCCTCGACAACCGCGCATACCGCAACGCGACCGGTGTGGACTCACGCGTCGCCACCGCCGAACTCCGGGACCTCGTCGCCCGTGAGCTCATAACCCAGTCAGGGACTCGCCGCTGGGCCAGGTATCTGCTGTCCCAGCGCCACACCGAGACGACGGATCAGTCCGCGCGCGCCGACCGCAGGCCGCAACTGCTGGCGGCTCTTGGAGAGCAGACTCTGTCCCGGGCCGAGTTGGTGTCGCGGACCGGACTCGGCGATCAGACGGTCCGGAGGTGGTTGAAGATCCTCCGGGACGAGGGCCTGATCGAGACCGTGGGAAGCCCCAAGAGCGTTCACGTCCGATATCGCCGCACGCGTCAAGAACCACTCTTCCCGCACGGGAACTCGGGGCGCGACTGAGGCAGGACCGTCCGAGCGCAGGTGAGGACGGACGGGCGCGGCCACGGCGGGGCTGAGGGGGCCGCCCGGTAGGGCCGGGGGGTGGCGGGTGGGTTTGCCGCCCGCCACCTGTGCGCGGCCGCGCGAGGACACGCGGGGTTCAGCTTCGGCCCTCTTTGGGGGGGAGGTTGGTGTCTAGCCAGTCGAGTTCGGCCAATAGGCGGTCGGGTGGGCCGGCGAGGGAGGGGTCGCCCAGGGCGAAGTCGAGGGCGTCGCGGGTGGCCTGGTAGCGGGTGGCGGCCAGGAGGCGGGTGCGGGTGACCGGGTCGCGGGCTGCGCCTGCCTCTATGACCGTGGTTCTGGCGGCTGCGGCGAGTTTGGCGGCGAGGATGTGGGTGCGGCGGAACTGGCGGCGGCGGCCGGTGGCGAAGACCCAGGACATCGCGCGTACGAGGCGCATCGGGTCGCGGCCCGCGGCGAGCTGGCGCAGGGCGGCCAGGGCGGCGCGGGGGAAGGTGGCGGCGGTGGCGCGGCGGCGGCACTCGACCTCCAGGGCGGCCAGCCGGTCGACGCGGGCGCGGAGCCGGACGAGCAGGAGCCGGGAGTACATCTCCACGATCTCCTGGCGGCGGCTGACGAGCCGCGGTTCCCACGAGGTTCCGCGTTCGAGCACCGCCTCGTCGCGGCCGGTGCCGAACACCATCTCGTGGGCATGGACACTGCAGGCGTATGTCAGGGCGAGGGTGACGTCCCTGCCCCGTTTGGTGTTCTCTGTCATTGTCGTGCCGGCCGGTTGACGCGGGGTTCTTCGGCGTGGTTCATGGCCCTCCTGAGGGACGCTGCTGCGTGGATGGCCGTCAGCGGCTGGGGAGCCGACTACCTGCAGTATCTCAGGTGTTGGTCGCCTGTGCAGGCGTCACCCACGCAAAAGGGACAAAGCTCGGCGGGGCGCGACCGACGTCTAACCGTTCGTGACCGGGGTATCGCCACCTCATGCGTGCGCTCACCGTGCGGCCGGGCGAGAAGGACTCGCTGGCGGTCGTGGACATGCCCGATCCGGTGCCCGGCGACGGCGAGGTGCTGGCCGAGGGGCTGGCGCTGGGGATCTGCGGGACCGACCGGGAGATCGCGGCGGCGGAGTACGGCTGGGCGCCGCCGGGGGCGGAGCGGCTGGTGCTCGGGCACGAGTCCCTGGGCCGCGTACGCTCGGCGCCCGAGGGGTCCGGGTTCGCCCGCGGTGATCTGATCGTCGGGGTGGTGCGGCGGCCCGATCCGGTGCCCTGCCCGGCGTGCGCGCACGGCGAGTTCGACATGTGCCGCAACGGCCGCTACACCGAGCGGGGGATCAAGGAGATCCACGGGTACGGCAGCGAGCTGTGGACGGTGGAGGCCGGCTACGCGGTCAAGCTGGACCCGGCGCTGGAGCGGGTGGGCGTGCTGATGGAGCCGGCCACCGTGCTGGCCAAGGCGTGGGACCAGATCGAGCGGATCGGGGCGCGGGCCTGGTTCGGGCCGGAGCGGGCGCTGGTGACGGGGGCCGGGCCGATCGGGCTGCTGGCGGCGATGATGGGCGTGCAGCGCGGCCTGGACGTGCACGTGCTCGACCGGGTGACCGAGGGGGCCAAGCCCCGGCTCGTACGCGAGCTGGGCGCGGAGTACCGTACCGGCGCGCTCCGGGACGCCTGCGACGGGATCAAGCCCGACATCATCATCGAGGCGACCGGCGTCGGGCCCCTGGTGTTCGAGGCCATGGCGAACACCGCCGCGGCGGGGGTCCTGTGCCTGACGGGTGTGTCGCCGGCCGGGCGTCACCTGTCGGTGGACGCCGGGCTGATCAACCGGGACATCGTGCTGGAGAACGACGTGGTGTTCGGGTCGGTGAACGCGAACCTGCGGCACTACCGGTTGGCCGCCGAGGCGCTCGCCCGCGCCGATCAGGGCTGGCTGGAGGCGCTGATCACCCGGCGGGTGCCGCTCGACCGGGCGGAGGAGGCGCTTCGTCCCGCCCCGGACGATGTGAAGGTGGTCCTGGAACTGCGAAGCGGGTGAGCCGGACCTCGGCGAGCCACCGTATCTCCGGAGAGTGGAGACTATCCACTGGGCGGGCCGATGTCCGCCCGCAGGACTCGCGGAGAGACGGCAAGGAGCCGATCATGGCGGAAAAGGCAGTCATCGGGGTCACCGGCCTGGCGGTCATGGGCCGCAACCTGGCCAGGAACTTCGCCAGGCGCGGCCACACCGTGGCCGTGCACAACAGGACCTTCGCCAAGACCAAGGCGCTGGTGGAGGAGTTCGGGGACGAAGGCACGTTCCTGCCCGCGGAGTCCGCCGAGCAGTTCGTCGCGTCGCTGGAGCGGCCCCGCCGCCTGGTGATCATGGTCAAGGCGGGGGCGCCGACCGACGCGGTCATCGACGAGTTCGCGCCGCTGCTGGAGCCGGGCGACATGATCGTGGACGGGGGGAACGCGCACTTCGCCGACACCCGGCGGCGGGAGGCGGCGCTGCGGGAGCGGGGCCTGCACTTCGTCGGCACCGGCATCTCGGGCGGCGAGGAGGGCGCGCTGAACGGGCCGAGCATCATGCCGGGCGGCTCGAAGGAGTCGTACGCCGCGCTGGGCCCGCTGCTGGAGAGCATCGCGGCCGTGGTGGACGGCACCCCGTGCGCCGCGCACATCGGGCCCGACGGCGCGGGCCACTTCGTGAAGATGGTGCACAACGGCATCGAGTACGCCGACATGCAGCTCATCGCCGAGGCGTACGACCTGCTGCGCAACGCGGCCGGGCTGGAGCCGGCCGAGATCGCCGAGGTGTTCCGGTCCTGGAACACCGGGCGGCTGGACTCGTACCTGATCGAGATCACCGCCGACCTGCTGGCCCACACCGACGCGAAGACCGGCAGGCCGTTCGTGGACGTGATCCTGGACCAGGCGGAGCAGAAGGGCACCGGGCGGTGGACGGTGCAGACCGCGCTGGACCTGGGCACTCCGGTGAGCGGCATCGCCGAGGCGGTGTTCGCCCGGTCGGTGTCGGGGCACGCCGACCTGCGCGCCGCGGGGCGCACCCTGCCCGGTCCCGGCCGCTCGGCGAAGGCCGATCTGTCGCCCGACGACGTGGAGAAGGCGCTCTACGCGTCGAAGATCATCGCGTACGCGCAGGGGTTCAACCAGATCCAGGCCGGCAGCCAGGAGTACGGCTGGGGCATCGACCTGGGCACGACCGCGACGATCTGGCGGGGCGGGTGCATCATCCGGGCCAAGTTCCTGGACCGCATCCGGGCCGCGTACGAGGCCGACCCGGGCACGCCGACGCTGCTGACCGACGACCACTTCGCCGAGGCCATCGGCGAGGCGCAGGACGCCTGGCGGAACATCGTGGCGACTTCGGCGAGGCTGGGCGTGCCGACGCCGGGCTTCTCCTCGGCGCTGGCCTACTACGACGCGCTGCGGGCCGAGCGGCTGCCGGCCGCGCTGACCCAGGCGCAGCGCGACTTCTTCGGCGCCCACACCTACCGCCGGGTGGACCGCGACGGCGTGTTCCACACCCGCTGGGAGGCCGGTCGGGTGGAGGTGGAGTCCTGACCTTCTGAGCCGGAAACCCCTGGTCGTCCGGCCTGAGCGCAGGCGTCAAGCCGTTTGCAACCCGCTTTCGATAGGTTTGCGCGCATTCAGGTCGGATGACGGAGGGGTTGCGGTTGAAGGCCCGTATTTCAGGGGTCGCCACCTATCTGCCGGAGCGCACGCTCACCAGCGGTGAGGTCGAACAGCGGATCGAGGGCTACGTCCCCCATCCCGGCATCGTGGAACGGCTGACCGGCATCCGGCAGCGGCACGTGGCGCGCGACGACCAGCAGGCGTCCGACCTGGCCGCGGAGGCGGCGCGCGAGCTCGACCTGGACGGCGTGGACCTGCTGATCTTCGCCTCGGCGTCGCAGGACATGATCGAGCCCGCGACCGCGCACATCGTCTCGGCGAAGCTGGGCCTGTCCTGCCCGGTCTTCGACGTCAAGAACGCCTGCAACAGCATCCTGAACGGCATCCAGGTCGCCGAGGCGCTGATCCGCACCGGCGCGTACGCCAAGGTGCTGGTGTGCGGCGGCGAGGTGCCCTCGCGCGCGATCCGGTGGCGGATCAGGGACCGGGCGCAGTTCGTGGACGCGTTCGCGGGCTACACGCTGTCCGACGCGGGCGCGGCGGTGCTGGTGACGGCCGACCCGCACCGCGGCATCTTCTACCGCGACTTCTCGGCCGACAGTACGGCGTGGGCCGTCGGCACGCTGCCCGGCGGCGGCACCGCCCACCCCCGCGACCCCGAGTTCTCCTACTTCCGCGGCGACGGCCGCCGCCTGCGCGAGGCGTTCGAGCTGGTCGGCCCGGACCTGTTCCTCAACGCGCTCAAGCGCACCGGCCTGAGCTGGGACGACTTCGCCGTGGTCGCGGTCCACCAGGTGGCCATGCCCTACCTGCACTTCCTGGCCGGGGCCCTGGGCATCCCGGACGACCGCCTGGTCGTCACGCTGCCCGAGCACGGCAACTGCGCCTCCGCCACCCTGCCGCTCCAGCTCGCCCAGGGCGGCTGGTCGCCCGGCGACCGGGTGGCCCTGCTCGGGCTGGCCGGCGGGATCAGCCTGGGCGTGATGCTGGCGGAGATGTGATGGCCGAGATGAACCTGTGGGTGATCGTCCCGGCCTACAACGAGGCGGCCGGGATCGAGGGCACCCTGAAGGCCCTGGCCGCGCAGGACGACACCGGCTTCACCCTGCTCGTCGTGGACAACGCCAGCACCGACGGCACCGCCGAGGTCGTGGCGCGGCACGGCGTCCAGGTGATCCGCGAGGAGCACAAGGGCACCGGGGCCGCCTCCGACACCGGCATGCGGTACGCGATCGCGCACGGGGCCACCCACCTGGCCCGCACCGACGCCGACTGCCTGCCCCGCCCCGACTGGGTGCGCAACATCAAGCGCGCCTTCGGCGACGGGCTGGAGCTGGTCGGCGGGCAGCTCCGGCCGCGTACCGACGAGTTCCGGCTCAAGCTGTGGGAGCGCCGGCTGATCCCCGCCGTGGTGGCGGTGGCGGCGCTGTTCGGCCGGTTCCGGCCCGGCAACCGCGACCCCGCCTACCTCGGCCCGTACGTCATGATGCCCGGCGCCACCATGGCGATCACCGCCGGCCTGTACGAGCGGTCGGGCGGCTTCCCGCGTACCGCGATCGAGGAGATGCACGAGGACCGCGCGCTGGTCAACCGGGTGCGCAAGCTGACCAGGGCGTACGCCTCACGCCGCGACGTGGTGGTGTTCGGGTCGGTGCGCAGGCTGCGGGCGTACGGGCTGGTGGGCACGCTCGGCTGGTACGCCGACCACCGCTACCGCCCCGAGGTGATCGACGTCCGGTGATCGACCACGAGCGCAGGCTGTACCTCGCGGCGCACCCGGTCGCGTACCCGCTGCTGCGGCTGCTGGCCAGGCTGGGCCCGGTCGTGCGGGTGCCCGGCCTCGGCGTCGTGGTGAACGACGCCGCGACCGCCCGCGCGGTGCTGATGGACGAGCGTTTCCGCAAGGACGGCCCCGGTTCCCCGGGCGACCTGTGGACGCCGGTGCTGGGCCCGTCGGTGCTGCTGAACATGGAGGGCCCGGCGCACCTGGCGCTGCGCCGCAAGCTGGCGCCGCTGTTCGCGCCCGCGTACGTGGCGGGCCTGGTCGAGGACGTGCTGCGCGCCCCGCTCAAGGAGCTGGACGAACGGCTGGCCCGCGGCGACCGGGTGGACCTGGTGGACGCGATGCGGCTGATGGCCGGGGCGGTGATCTGCCGGGTGATCGGCCTGGGCGAGGTGCCGGAGGCCAGGGCGCGGGAGCTGTTCGCGGACGGCGAGCGGGTGGTGGCGATGGTGTCGCTGCGCTCGCGCGGCCTGTCGCCGCGCCAGATCGCCGTGGCGCGCGAGGTGCTGGACCGGATCGGCGACATCGCCGCCGCCGCGTACGCCGAGGGCGACGAGACGACCGTGATGGGCCGGATGCGGGCGCTCGGCCTGTCGGAGGCGGAGGCGCGCGGCGCGGCCGGGGCGTTCTTCCTGACCGGCACCGAGACCGTGGCCACGTTCGTGCCGCGCCTGGTCGCGCTGATCCACGACCACGGGACCCGGGTCACCGACCTGGACGCGGCCATCGAGGACGCCATGCGGGTGACCACCCCGACCCCGGTCATGCTGCGCTCGGTGGCCGAGCCCGCCCGCATCGGGCGCGCCCGGGTGCGGCCGGGCGACCGCGTGATCATCGCCACGCACAACTGCGCCCGCGCGTACGGGCCGTTCGACCCGGACGCCGCCCGGCCGCCGGAGGTGCGCCGGCTGTGGTTCGGCGCGGGCCCGCACTTCTGCATCGGCTACCCCCTGGCGCTGGCCGAGATCCGCGCGGTGGCCTCCGTGGTGCTGGCGCACCGGCCCCGCGTCGTGGCCCGCCGCGCGGCCCGCGGCGTGCTCATCCCCACCTACCGGAACCTGTGGATAACCGCTTCATGATCATGGACATTGTGGCCGGCGTGCTGGACACCGCACGCCGCTCCCCCGGCGCGGTCGCCGTGATCGACGGCCGCGGGCGGCCGGTCACGTACGGCGAGCTGCGCGAGCGCGTGCTCGCGGTGCGCGCCGCCGTGACCGTCTCGCGCCCCGGCGAGGGTGTGCTGTTCGCCGTACGCCCCGGCCCGGAGGCGGTCGCGCTCGCGCTGGGCGCGGTCGCCGCGGGCGGCATGCTCGTCCTGGTGGACCCGGGCGTGGCCCCGGACGTGTTCGCGGCCCGGATGGCCGCCGCCCGGCCCGGCTGGGTGGTCACCGAGTCGCTGCTCTATCTGCTCAGCGGCCCGCTGGCGGGCCTCGCCCGGCGCCGAGGGCTCCAGCTCCCGCGGCTGGCCGACCCGGTGCCGGGGACGCCGCTGCGGCACGTCTACACCGGGCCGTGGCTGCCGGGCGTGCCGCGCGGGGCGTACCGGCTGAGGCGCGGCCCCGCCCCGGAACCCGAGGACGGCGCCGGCGAACAGGACGCCGTGGTCGTGTTCACCTCCGGCACCACCGGGCAGCCCAAGGGCGTGGTGCATTCGCGCGCCTCGCTGGCCCGCGGCGTGGACATGTTCCGGGCCGCGTTCCCGCTGGGGCCCGGCGACGTGGTGCACACCGACCAGCTCATGCTGGGCCTGCCCGCGCTGATGGCCGGGGCGACCTGGTCCCTGCCCGGCTCGGCCGGCCGTTTCGCGGCGGAGCTGGCCGAGCGCCGCGCCACGCACGCCTTCGCGGTCCCGGTGCGCCTGGACGCCGCGCTGCGCGCCGCTGGAACGCTCCCGGGCACGCTGCGCCACCTGCTGCTCGGCGCCGCGCCCGCGCCGCCGGCCGTGCTGCGCCGGGCCGTCGCCGCCGCGCCGAACGCCGAGGTGCTGTCGGTGTACGCGATGACCGAGGCGCTGCCGATCGCCGTCGCCACGGCGGAGGAGAAGCTGGCCTGCCAGGAGGGCGACCTGCTCGGCGCGCCCCTGCCCGGGGTCGGCGTCCGGATCGCCGAGGACGGCGAGCTGCACGTCTCGGGCCCGCACCTGGCCCGCCGCTACCTGGGCGGCCCGCCGCTGGCCGAGGTGCCGACCGGCGACCTGGTACGCCTCGACGCCGAAGGCCGGCTGGTCCTGCTCGGCCGCAAGAAGGACATGATCCTGCGCGACGGCGTGAACATCTACCCCGGCCTGTACGAGCCCGCCGTCGCCGCCTTCCCCGGCGTCGCCGAGGCGGCGATCGTGGGCCTGGCCGACCCGGAGACGGGGGACGAGGAGGTCGTGCTGGCCGTGGTGCCCGCCGACGGCTACGACGAGGGCAGGCTGCGGGCCGCGCTGCCCGGGTTCGTGGACGCCGGGGCCCTGCCCGATCGCATCGTCGCCCTGCCCGCCCTGCCCCGCTCCGGCCGCGCCGCCAAGCTGGACCGCGCCGCCCTGCGCGAGGCGGTCCGGGCATGAGACCCGGGCATGAGGACCCAGGCATGAGGACCATGGTCGTGACCGGGGCGTCCGGGTTCGTGGGCGGGGCGGTGTGCCGGGCGGCGATGGCCGAGGGCTGGGACGTGCGCGCGTTCGGGCGGCGGCCCGAGGTGCCGCCGGAGCACGTCGGCGGGGCGCCGTACACGGCGTGGGACCTGACCGCCTACCGGGTGCCGCGCGTGCCCCGGGCCGACGTGGTGATCCACTGCGCGGGCAGCGTGACCGACTGGGGGCCGCCCCGGGAGATCTGGGCCGCCAACGCGGGCGGCACCCGCGCGGTCGCCAAGGCGTTCCCGTGGGCCAGGTTCGTGCACGTCAGCACGGCCAGCGTGTACGACCCCCGCCGCCCCACCGTGCGCGCCAGGGAGGACGAGGCCCCGGTGCGCCGCTACGTCAACGCCTACGGCGCCTCCAAGGCGACCGCGGAGAACCTGGTCCGCGACCGGGCGATCGTGCTGCGCCCGCACGCCGTCTACGGGCCCGGCGACACCACGCTGCTCCCCCGGGTGCTGGCCGCGGTGCGCGGGCGCCGCCTGGTCGCGGTGGGCGACGGGCGGCAAGCGATCAGCCTGACCTCGATCGGCAACCTGGTACGCGCCTGCCTGCTGGCCGCCGCCGGGCCGGTGGAGCGGGGCGTGTTCAACGTGACGGACGCCGAGCCGGTCACGCTGGACTGGGCACTGCGGGAGATCCTGCGCGAGCGCGGCATCGCGGCTGAGCCGCACTACCTGCCCCTGCGGCCGGCGCTCGCGGCCGTGGCGGTGGGCGAGACGGTGTACCGGCTGCTGGGGGTGCGCCGCCCGCCGCGGCTCACCGCGTACGCGGTCGGCCACCTGGCCGTGGAGCGGACCCTGGACATCTCGGCGGCCCGCCGCGCCCTGGGCTACGACCCGGCCCCGACCTCCTTCGCCGGAGCCGCCGCCTGGTGACGGCGCTCCCCTGACGGGGCGACACGCCGACCGGACCTCCGACCCCGGCGAACGCACCCCGCGTCACTACTCTGTCACGAAAGGTGACGGACGGGGAGAAGCGCGAGGATGGCGGGCAGCGGCCGGCGGTTCGGCCTGGCGGCGGGCATGGCGCTCACGCTGGGCTCGGCACTGGTCTGGGGCCTGGCCCACCTCGCCACGCGCCGTCGTGCGGCCGGGCTCACGCTGCTCGCGGCGGAGGCGCTCCTCGGCCTGCTCGCGCTGCTGGTCACGGCCGGCGACCGGGGCTGGCTGCTGGTGCTGGCCGTGCAGTCGGGCTGGCTGACCGGGCTGACCACCGCGCTGCTCGCGCTCGGCCTGGGCTGGGCCGGGCTGATCGTGCGCTCCTGGTACCTCGTCCGCCCCGCCGACCTGTCCAGGTTCGGGCGGGCGTTCGGGACCGTGGTGGTGACCGCGCTGGCCCTGCTGGTCGTCGCGCCGATGGCGTACGGGGCGCGGCTGGCGTACGTCTCGCGGGGCGTGATCGCGAGCGTGTTCGACCAGAGCCCGCCGGACGGGGCGGCCGACGACCCGTGGGAGGGCACGAAGCGGGTGAACATCCTGCTGCTCGGCGCGGACGCGGCGCCCGGCCGGCCCGGGGTGCGCACCGACAGCATGACGGTGGCCACGATCCACGTGCGCACCGGGCGTACCGTGCTGTTCGGGCTGCCGCGCAACCTGATGCGGGTGCCGATGCCGGCCGGCCCGGCGCGCGACCGGTTCCCGTACGGCTTCACCGGCGACGGCCCGCAGACGCCCGGCATCCTCAACGAGGTCTTCCAGTACGCCGAGGACCATCCCGAGATCGTGCCGCACACCCCGGCGGGCCTGCGCGGCCCCTCGCTGCTGAAGCGTACGGTCAGCGGCATACTCGGCCTGCCCGTCCACTACTACGCGATGGTGGACATGAAGGGCTTCGCCGAGCTGATCGACGCGATGGGCGGGGTGCGGATCACGGTCAAGGAGCCCATCGTGTACGGCCGCGACAGCGAGGGCTACATCCCGGCCGGCACCCGGCGGCTGTCGGGGGAGGCGGCGCTGTGGTTCGGCCGCTCGCGTACCGACAGCGACGACTACGCCCGGATGGCCCGGCAGAAGTGCCTGCTCAACGCGGTGGCCCGGCAGGCCGATCCGGCGACGCTGATCCGCGGCTTCGACCGGCTCGCGAGGGCGGCCAGGCGGGCGGTGGCCACCGACATCCCGCAGCGGCTGCTGCCCGCGCTGATCGAGCTGGCGGGCAGGGTGCGCGAGTCGAACATCACCAGCCTGCAGTTCGTGCCGCCGCTGATCGACACCGCGTACCCCGACTACGACCTGATCAAGCGGACAGTGCGCCAAACCCTGGCGACGGAGCGCCGCGCGGGCGCCGCGGGCGCGCACCCCGGCTCGGGCGGCCCTTCGCCGTCGCCCACGGGCGGGGTGTCACTCGACGCCGTCTGCGAGTGACCCCGGACCAGAAGCCCGAACCAGAAACCCGGCCAGGAACCCGGATCAGGAGGGCTCCAGATCCCGCCAGGGCAGCAGCAGCACGGTCCCGACCAGCAGCGCCCCGGCCACCCCGATCGCGGTCCTCGGCCCGGCCAGGGCGGCGATGAGCCCCCACAGGGCGGTGCCCGCGGCGATGGCCGTACGCGTGGTGATGGTCCAGGCGGTGAGCACCCGCGCGACCGCGCCGTCCTCCACCCGCTCCAGCCGGTACGCCGCGAAGACGGGGGTGAACACCCCCATACAGGTGATCATGGCCAGCTCCACCCCCATCACCAGGGGCAGCCCGCCCCACCCGGCCCCGACGCCGGCCAGCCCGGCGAGCCACGGCACCCGCGCGACCCCGAACCCGAGCAGGATCCTCCGCCGCCCGAACCGCCGCTCCAGCGGCCGGGCGAGCCGCGCCCCCACCACCCCGCCCAGGCACGGGACGCCGAACGCGAGCCCGTACTCCAGGGCCGTGAAGCCGAGGTCGTGCAGCAGCAGGTAGGTCAGCGGCGGCGCGGATGCCATGATCAGCGCCGAGACCAGCACCGTGTTGCCGAACAGCAGCCGCAGCACGCGGTCCGCGAGGATCATCCGCCATCCCTCCGCGACCGCTCGGAACCTCGGGCCTCCTGGCTTCGGGGCCGAGGGCACCACCTCGGGCGCCGAGATCGCCCGGACCCCGGCGGCGGACAGCAGGTGGCCCACCGCGTTGAGCACCACCGTGACGACGGGCCCCACCGCCCCGACCAGCGCCCCGCCCACCGGAGGCCCCACCGCCGTCGAGATCCACATGACGGTCTCGAACCGCCCGTTGGCCCGGACCAGGTGCCGCGCCGGCACCAGGGCCTTCAGGTGCGCCCCACTGGCCCCGACGAAGACGATGTCGGCCACGGCCACGACCATCGCCACGGCGAGCATCTGCGCGTAGCTGAGCGCGCCGAGGGCGTACGCGGCGGGCACGGTGAACAGCGCCAGGCACCGCACCACGTCGGCCCGGATCATCAACGGCCGCTTCGCCCGGAACTCGATCCACGGCCCGAGCGGCACCGCGAGCAGCGCCCCCACCGCCCCGCTCGCCGCCGCGAGCAGCGACACCTGCGCCGGACCGGCGTCCAGTACCATGATCGCGATCAGCGGAAAGGCGTCCAGCGCCAGCCGCGTCCCTAGCGTGCCGGCCGCGAAGGCCGCCCACAACCACCCGAAGTCCCGCCCCATCGCATCCCACCCCGCCCGCCCCGCCCGCTCGCCCACCGACCAGCGATCCAACACCCGCATCCCCCGGCCGGACAAACAACGACCGGTCCCCCACGACAACCAGCGGTTGTACACCGCGGCCGGGAGCGTCCTGTCGCGACATGGGCGAACGCTCCGGGGGCGAAAACGGGCGGGTGGCCGGAAACCGGAGGCGCCGCGGCCCTCGGCGGGCGAGATGGGCGCGCTGGAGGCGCGGGATTGCGTACGCGGAGCGGGCCGGCGTGGCATCATGTGATCGTCGGTGTAGGAATGGTTTTCATAATCGGATTGGAGCGGGGCGTGAGAGTGGCCTTCGTTGGCAAGGGCGGCAGCGGCAAGACGACTCTGTCGGCGCTGTTCTCGCGGTACGTCGCGGCGCGGGGCGGGCCCGTGATCGCGGTGGACGCGGACATCAACCAGCACCTCGGCATGATCCTCGGGGTCGATGAGGACGACCTGCCGGCGGCCATGGGGGCGCACCTCCGCGAGATCAAGGAGTATCTGCGGGGGAGCAACCCCCGCATCGCCTCCGCCGAGGCGATGGTGAAGACCACTCCGCCCGGACGCGGGTCGCGGCTGCTGCGGCTGGGCGAGGCCACCGACGAGATCCACCGGCGGTTCGCGGTCACCACGCCCGAGGGTCCTGGGCTGATGGTCACCGGGCCGTTCGACGAGGACGACCTCGGGGTCGCCTGCTACCACTCCAAGGTGGGGGCGGTGGAGCTGTACCTGAACCACCTGGTGGACGGGCCCGGTGAGTACGTCGTCGTGGACATGACGGCGGGGGCCGACTCCTTCGCGTCCGGGCTGTTCACGCGGTTCGACCTGACCTACCTCGTGGCCGAGCCCACGCGTCAGGGCGTGAGCGTCTACCGCCAGTACCGCGACTACGCCGCCGAGTTCGGGGTGCGGATCGCGGTCGTCGGCAACAAGGTGCAGGGGCCGGAGGACGTCGAGTTCCTGCGCTCGCACGTCGGCGCCGACCTGCTGACCTGGTTCGAGCACAGCAGGTCCGTACGCGCCCTGGAGCAGGGCCGGGCGTTCCGGCTCGACGACCTGGAGCCGGCCAACCTCGACGCCCTCGCGCTGCTGCTCAAGCACCTCGACGCCCAGGAGAAGGACTGGGAGCGGTTCGGGCGGCAGGCGGTGGAGTTCCACCTGCGCAACGCCGCGGCCTGGGCCAACCGGGCCACCGGGCAGGATCTGGCGGCCCAGGTGGACCCGGAGTTCGTGTTCGGGCCCGCCGCGCTGGGCTCGCACCCGGACGCCGGTTCGCACGCGGACGCCGGTTCGCACCCGGATGCCGGTTCGCACGCGGATGTCGCTTCGGCGCCTATGGAGCCCGCCGCAAGCCTTGCCTAACGTCTGATTGATCCCCCTTTGAGAGGAGAAAGCATGTCGCTGACCGTTTCGAACGATCTTCTCGACCAGGCTCTGGCGGGTGAGGTGGACGACGAGGCGTTCGTCGCCTGCGTACGCGACTCACTGCCCTACGCGTGGTCGGTGATCAGCGAGCTGGTCGAGGAGCGCGACAGAACCGGCGCCGCATTCGCCGACAACCAGACCCCGCCCCCGGACGAGGCCGCGCGGGGCCAGCTCCTGCGCTGCCTCGCCAGCGACGCCATGCGGGGCGCGCTGGAGCGGCACTTCGGGATGCGGCTCGCCTTCCAGAACTGCCACCGGGTGGCCGTGTTCGACCCGACCGCCACCGAGGCCCTGCGCGAGTTCGTCACGCCCAGGGCGCAGATCCTCAACCAGAAGCCGGAGCTCGTCGACTGCTGAGCTCCCGCACGGCCGGCAACACCTCGGCTCCCAGCCGGGCGATGTTCTCCAGGGTGCGGGCCTGCTCGCCCGCACCCTCCACCATCAGGATCAGGTGCCGCAGGCCGGTGCGCTCGGCGGTCTCGGCGATCCTGGCCACGCAGTGCTCCGGCGAGCCCACCGGGTGCATGGCGCACAGCTCGCGGGTGTAGGCGTGCGGGTCGCGCATCGGGCGGGGCCGGTCGTCGAGCGGGCGGTGGCTCGCGAGTCCGGGGCCGAGCCAGGTGGGCATCGCCGCCGTCAGCTCCCGCACCGCGGCCTGCGTGGTGTCGGCCACGTGTCCCACCGCGGCGGCGACGTGTGGCAGCCCGGCGGGCCCCCGGCGCTCGTACGCGGCGATCATGGCCGCCTTCTCGGCGTCGGGGGCGTGCATGCCGAGCAGCATGGGCAGCCCGCGCTCGGCGGCCAGCGCGAGCGTCGCCTCCGACGTGCAGGCCACCACGGGCGCGTACGCGCCACCGATCCCCGGCACCATCGCCACCTCGCGGAAGCGGAAGAAGTCGCCGCCGGCGCCGACGCTGGGCCGCCGCAGCGCGGCCAGCAGGAGGTCCAGCGACTCGGGGAAGCCGCGCTCGTACCGCTCGGCGCCGGTGCCGAAAACCTCAAGGTCCACCCAGGGGCCGCCGCGCCCCACGCCCAGCCGGAACCGCCCGCCCGACGCGTGGTGCAGCACGGCCGCCTGCTCGGCCAGGGCCACCGGGTGGTGGGTGGACAACACGCTCACCGCGGTGCCCACCTCGATCCGGCTGGTACGCCCCAGCGCCACCCCCGCCAGCGTCGCCGCCGACGGGCACACGCCGTAGGACATGAAGTGGTGCTCGGCGATCCAGGCGTCGTCGAACCCGGCCGCCTCGGCGGCCACGATCGCCTCGACGGTGTCGGCCAGCACCTGGCCGGGGGCGCGGCCCGGAAACCCGGCCGCCACCAGGAAGACCCCGATCCGCATGCCGGCCGTGCCCGTCATAGCAGTGCCCGTCATCGCAGTGCCCGTCATAGCAGTGCCCGTCACAGCAGCGTCATCTGGCCTTCGCTCGGGTGGCGGTGGCGCTTCAGGTGCCGCCACCGCGGCAGGTCGTCCAGATAGGACCAGGTCATCCGGTGGTGCGGGGTCGGGCCGAGGTCGGCCAGGGCCTGCTGGTGGACCGGCGAGGGGTAGCCCGCGTTCTCGCCGAACCCGTACGCCTCCAGCCCCAGCCCCGCCATGTACGCATCGCGCCGCACCTTGGCCAGCACCGACGCCGCTGCCACCGAGATGGACGCCTGGTCGCCCTTGACCTCGCACCGCACCGGCCAGGGCGCGCCGATGTAGTCGTGCTTGCCGTCCAGGATCACCGCCCCCGGGCGCTCGGGCAGCGCCTCCAGCGCCCGCCTGGCGGCCCGGCGCAGGGCCTCGGTCATGCCCAGCTCGTCGATCTCGGCCGCGGACGCCTCGCCGTAGCCGATCCCGGCGGCCCACGCCTCGATCTCGGGCACCAGCGCCTCGCGCCGCGCCGCGGAGAGCTGCTTGGAGTCGGTCAGCCGCTCGGGCGGCGGGGACAGGTCGGTGACCACGGCGCACACCGTGACGGGACCGGCCCAGGCGCCCCGGCCCACCTCGTCCACCCCGGCGACCAGGCGGGGGCGGCGGGAGGAGGTGGCGAGGAGGCGTTCGATGTCATAGCTGGGGGCCATGGGGCCGACGGTACCGGTTCCGGGGCTCAGCGGGCCGCCAATCGCAGCGGCTCCAGGTCGGCGGCCAGCACGCGGGCGGCCACGTGCATGGCGCGGATCGTCACCGAGACCGACGGCCGGTGCACCCCGGACGCGCGGGCCACCGCGTGCACCTCGCGGCCCAGCGACACGCCGGGGAACTCGCGGACCACGATCCCGCGCACCCCGGCCGCCAGCGCCAGGGCGGGCACGGCGGCGATGCCGATGCCCTTGGCGACCAGGCTCAGGATCGTGCCCAGGCCCTCGAACTCCCACGGCACGGGGCGGGCGCCGCCGACCTCGGCGAGGAGCCGGTCCACGGCGAGGCGGGAGGGCTCGCCGTCGGGGGTGGCCATCCACGGCTCATCGCGCAGCTCGGCCAGATCGACCGGGACGTCGGGGTCGGCCATGCGGTGCCGGCGGGGCACGACCAGCACCAGCGGGTCGTGCAGGAGGGGGAAGACGCGCAGGGTGGCGGACTCGCGTTCGCGCACCCGGCCGTACCAGTCGTCCACAAGGGCGATGTCCACCTCGCCGGACTCCAGCTCGCGCATGCCGCGCCCGGAACGGCCCTGACGCATGCGCAGGCTGAGCGCGGAGTGGCGGCGCAGCGATCGTGCGAGCGCCGGGGCGAATGCGACCGCCGCGGTGGGGAAGGCGGTCACGGTGACCCGGCCCGAGGGCGTGGCCGCGTGGGCCGACAGATCGGTCTCGGCGGCCTCGACCATGGACAGGATGCGCTCGGCGTGCTCCACGAGCCGGCGGCCGGCGTCGGTCAGCTCGGCGCTGCGCGCGGTGCGGTCGAGCAGGGCGGTGCCGGCCTCGCGTTCGAGCGCGGCGAGCTGCTGCGAAACGGCCGAAGGACTATACCCGAGAGAGGAGGCGGTAGCGGCGATACTACCCCTCCTGGCGAACTCGCAGATCAAGGCAAGACGCCGCAGATCGAGCATCGGACTTCCTAACGCCTACCCACGAAAAGCCTCGCTTGTGGTGATGCCTGTGGGCCCTCAGTCTGGGAACGTTCCCGAGCATAAGCAGGAGGCACCCCATGAACGTAACCCTTTCCGCCACGTTGGCGGCGAACGAGGACATCGAACGAAGACGGCGCGCCGGGGAGCGGGTGCTCAACCTCGCCTTCGGCGAGGCCGGCCTGCCCGTCCACCCGGCGCTGCGGCGGCGTCTCGTCGCCGCGTCAGGGAGCAACGGGTACGGCCCGGTGGCGGGCTCGCCCGACCTGCGCGCGGCGGCGGCCGGATACTGGTCGCGGCGAGGGCTGCCCACCGATCCCGATCTCGTCGTGTCCGGCCCGGGGAGCAAGTCGCTGCTCTACGGCCTGCTGCTCGCCCTCGGCGGCGACATCGTGCTGCCGATGCCGAGCTGGGTGAGCTACGCGGCGCAGGCCGACCTCGTCGGCGCCAACCCGATCATGGTGCCCGCGCCCCCCGGCGAGGGAGGGGCGCCGGACCCCGCCCGAGTCCGCTCGGCGGTGCTGCACGCGCGGGCGCGGGGGCGTACGGTCGGCTCGCTGCTGCTGACGCTGCCCGACAACCCGACCGGCACGCTGGCGGCCCCCGAGACCGTGCGCGCTCTGGCCGAGCTGGCCCGCGAGCTCGATCTCGCCATCATCTCCGACGAGATCTACCGCGATCTGGTCCACGACCCGGGCACCCCGTTCCTGAGCCCGGCCGAGGTGGCGCCCGAGCGTACGGTGATCACCACCGGGCTGAGCAAGAGCCTGGCGCTCGGCGGGTGGCGGATCGGGGTCGCCCGGCTGCCCGACGGCGCCCATGACCTGCGCACCCGCCTGCTCGCCGTGGCCAGTGAGATCTGGTCCAGCCCGGCCGCCCCGGTGCAGGAGGCAGCGGCGTACGCGTTCACCGAGCCGGCCGAGCTGGCCGAGCGGGTGACGCGCAGCCGCCGGCTGCACGGCACGGTGGCGCGGGCGGTGCACGCGCGGTTCCGGGCGGCCGGGGCCTCGGTGGCCATGCCGCGCGGCGGGTTCTACCTCTACCCCGACCTGGGACACCTGCGCGAGCGGCTGGGGGTCGGGTCCTCCGCCGAGTTCGCGGCGCTGCTGCTCGACCGGCACGGCGTGGGCGTGCTGCCCGGACACGCCTTCGGCGACGACCCGGCGGCGCTGCGGGTGCGGGTGGCCACGAGCCTGCTCTACGGGACGACGACCGAGCAGCGGCTGACCGCGTTGCACGCCGCCGACCCGGTCGCGCTGCCGTGGATCGCCGAGGCGCTGGACCATCTGGACGAGGCTCTGGACGGCCTGGCGACCGAGCGTCACGCGGTTCCCGCGCGGCGCGTGCCCGCCCTGGTGCCGACAGCGGCGGCGAGCTGACCGACCAGGGGTTTCGCGCGTTTCACTCCGCCCGGCGGCGGCTTTTCCTGATGCTCACCGTAATGTCTCGCGCATTTGGTCCCGGCGCCGGGCCGGAGCCCCCATCATGTGCTCATGCCCGCTCTTGTCACCTTGTCCGGGCGCTCCGTGCGCCTGGAACCTCTCAGCCTCGCGGCGATCGACGAGCTGGTCGCCGCGGCGAGTGAAGACCGCTCCACCTATCGCTTCACTCGCGTTCCCGCGACGCGGGAGGAGATGGTCTCCTACGTGGAGGCCGCTCAGGCTGAACAGGCGGAGGGCCGTTGCCTGCCCTTCGCCATCAGGTGGCTGAGCACCGACACCATCGTCGGTGCCACCCGTCTGATGCACCTGGAGTACTGGCAGGGCCCGATGCCCTGGCCTCCGGGTACGCGGGGAGCGGTGGGCGAGGTCCCGTCCGTGGCCGACATCGGTTACACCTGGCTGGCCGCGTCGGCCCAGCGCACGGGGGTCAACCTGGAGAGCAAGCTGCTGCTGCTCTCCCACGCCTTCGAGACCTGGCAGGTCCACCGCATCTCCCTGAAAGCCGACGTACGCAACACCCGATCCCGGGCCGCCATCGAGGCCCTCGGCGCACACTTCGACGGTGTGCGGCGGGCGGACAGCCGAGGCGCCGACGACACGGTCCGAGATACGGCGTACTACTCGATCCTGAACGTCGAATGGCCGGCGGTACGGGATCGGATGCTCGGCAGGCTCGGCTGGACCGAGGCCGCCTGAGCGGTGACGCGCACAACCGAATAGGGCCCTGACACACGCGCGGCCCGCCCGGGATTCCGGGCGGGCCTTTCGTGTTCTTCCAATATGTTCAGCGGCCCGCGCCGGGCCGGCGGTTTTTCCGATCAGTAGTCCGCGTGCTCGTCGGCCTCGTAGATGTACTCCCACTTGCCGCAGTACTTCTTGGCGTGGAACTTCTCGTTCCAGTAGCAGACGCGGGCCTGCACGGTCTCCACGTCGTGCTCCCAGGCGTGGAAGTACTTGTAGCCGTTGGAGCCGCACTTCTTGGCCCAGTAGGTCTTCTCGTCGCCGTGCTCGTCCTCGAACTTGATCTGGACGTAGCCGCACAGCCACCAGGGCGAGTGCTTGTCGTAGAGCTTGCCCTCGACGTGCACCTTGTCGCCGTGGCTCCACACGCGGCCGTGCGCCTTGGCCCGGGAGTCGTGAGCCCACTTGGAGTAGGACGGGCCCCAGTACTCGTCGTAGTCGTAGCCGGAGGCGGTCGCGGTGGCAGAGGCGGCGGCCGGGGTGGCGGCGTTGGCGGCGGTGGCGGGCAGGGCCAGGGCGAACGCGGTGGCGCTGACGGCGGCGATCCCGAGAAGGGTGCGGGTCGTACGACGCATTTCGGTTTTCTCCTTTTGGTGAGGGCGATCCCCGCTCGGGGGAGGCAGATCCATTGATAGGCCGCCCCGCCTGCACGCCGCTTACAGCCCGTTTACGCGAACCTGCAATCCGCTGTCTCCGGCCTTGCCGTACGCCGAGCCGGACGACCGGCCTCGCTCGGACACGCGCAGGGCCCGCACTGACGAGTGCGGGCCCTGAACCAGCCGGTCTTTCGGATATGTGGAAGGCATGGCCGCCCCCGTGTCACTCGGGGCCATGCCTTTCGTTGTCTCCACGGTCTCCCAGGGCGCTCAATACCGGATCAACACCGGATCAACGCTGCGTGAACCGGCCGCCGACCACACAACCCGTGCCTTCGAGGTAAGCATCGAAGGATCTATGCTTTTGGCCAAGAAACTTCCCATTGGGGTCGGAGTGGCGAAATGGCTGTTCAGGGCATGGAAGGCGGACTGCGGTTCGCCGTGCTCGGCCCTGTCCAGGCCTGGCGCGACGGCGTGGAGCTCGATCTGGGCACCCCGTTACAGCGATCCATCCTGGCGATGCTGCTGCTGCGTGAGGGCCGGGCGGTCACTCCCGGCGAGATGATCGACGCGGTGTGGGGGGAGGAGGCGCCGCCGCGGGCGCTGGGCGCGCTGCGTACGTACGTGTCGCGGCTGCGCACCGTGCTCGAACCCGACCGGTCGCCGCGCAGCCGCCCGGAGCTGCTGACCTCGGTGGGCCGCGGCTACGCGCTGCGACTGCCCGACGGCGCCCTGGACCTGACCCTGTTCGAGCGGGACGTCGCCAGGGCGGAGGCCGCGCGCCGGGCCGGCCGGCCGGAGGAGGCCGCCCGGTTCCTGCGCGAGGCGCTGGGCCGGGGCGGCGGCGAGCCGCTGGCCGGAGCCGTCGGCCCGTACGCCGAGCACCAGCGCAACCGGCTGGCCGAGCGGCGGATGGCCGTGACCGAGGCGCTGGCGGACGTCGATCTGCTGCTCGGCAGGCACAGCGAGATCCTGCCCGACCTGATCGCGCTGACCGCCGAGCACCCGCTGCGCGAGCGGCTGCGGGCGCAGCTCATGCTCGCCTACTACCGGTGCGGGCGGCAGGCCGACGCGCTGGCGGTGTTCGCCGACACCCGGCAGGCGCTGATCGACGAGCTGGGCGTGGACCCGGGCCCGGAGCTGACCGCGCTGCACCAGCGCATCCTGGCCGCCGATCCCGCGCTCGCGGTCCCCCCGCGCCAGGCCGAGCCCGCGTCCGCGCAGGCCGAGGAGGCGGGCGAGGCGGAGCAGGACCCGCCGGAGGTCGAGGAGCTGCCGCGCCCGGCCCAGCTTCCCGCCGCGGTGCCCGACTTCACCGGCCGCCGCGAGGTCGTCAACCGCCTCCGCACGCTGCTCGCCGGGCCGGGCGGCGCCGAGGGGGTGCCGGTGGCGGCGATCTGCGGCATCGGCGGGGTCGGCAAGACCACGCTGGCCGTGCACGTGGCCCACGCCGCCGGCGACCTGTACCCCGACGGCCAGCTCTACGCCGACCTGCGCGCGTACGGCGACGAGGCCGCCGACTCCGCGCTGCGCGCCTTCCTGCGCGCACTGGGCATCCCGGCCGACATCATCCCCGAGGGCCGGGCCGAGCGGGCGGCGCTGTACCGGTCGCTGCTGGCCGAGCGGCGCATGCTGGTGCTGCTGGACAACGCCCAGAGCACCGAGCAGGTGGCGCCGCTGCTGCCGGGCGCCCCGGGCTGCGCGGCGATCGTGACCAGCCGGAGCAAGCTGGCCGACCTGCCCGCGGCCCGCCTGTTCGACCTGGACGTGATGGAGCCGGACGAGGCGCTGGCGCTGTTCTCGGCGGTGGCCGGGCCGGAGCGGGTGGCGGCCGAGCGGGCGGCGGCGATGGACGTGGTGGCCGCGTGCGGGTTCCTGCCGCTGGCGGTGCGGATCGTGGCGGCGCGGCTCGCGGCCCGGCCCGGCTGGACGGTGGCCTCACTGGTGCCCCGGCTGGCCGACGAGCGCCGCCGCCTGGACGAGCTGCGGGTCGGCGGGCTGGCGGTGGACGCGACCTTCGCCCTCGGCTACGGCCAGCTCGACCCGGCCCAGGCGCGGGCGTTCCGGCTGCTGTCGCTGGCCGGCGGGCCGGACGTGTCGCTGGGCGCGGCCGGGGCGATGCTGGACCGCGAGGCGCACGAGGCCGAGGACCTGCTGGAGTCGCTGGTGGACGCGAGCCTGCTGGAGGCCCCCGCGCCCGGCCGGTACCGCTTCCACGACCTGCTGAAGCTGTTCGCCCGCCGCGAGGCGGAGGCGTCGGAGCACCCGGACGCCCGCGAGCAGGCGCTGGCCCGGCTGCTCGGCTTCTACCTGGCCTCGGCGGCGCAGGCGCACCGGCTGGCGTACGAGGGCAGCCAGATCGCCGACCACCTGGCCGTGCGCGGGGCGACCGGGCGCACGTTCGGCGGCGCGGACGAGGCCGTGGAGTGGCTGAGCGTCGAGGCCGACGCGCTGTTCGCGGTGCTCGGCCAGGCCGTGGCCCGCGCCGGGGCGGCCGGGGAGAGCGGCGCGTCCGGTGCGCTGCTGCCGGCGGCCGACCTGCTGGTGGCGATGGAGCCGCTGCTGGAATCGGGCACGCACATGCGCGAGTTCGACCGGCACGCCCGCGACCTGCTGGCCGCCGCGCGCCGGGCGGGCGACGGCCCCAGCGAGGTGCGCGTGCGGTACGTGCTGGGCCGGGTGCTGTTCGGCGCGAACATGCTCGCCGAGGCCGAGGAGCAGTTCCGCGCCTCGCTCGACCTGGCCGGCGCGCTGGGCGAGCGGGTCGTCATCGGCGAGACCATGAACGCGATGGCGGTCGTGGCCGGCCGGCAGCGCCGCCACCACGAGGCGCTGGCCTGGTTCGACGCGGCCACCAAGGTCTACCGCGAGATGAACGCCCCGGCCGGCGAGGCGCTGGTGCTCAGCTACTCCGCCCGCGACCACCTGGGGCTGGGCCACCCGGAGGACGCCATCGCCGCCGCCGAGCAGGGCCTGGCCATCTTCCTGGACATCGGCAGCGGCGCGGGCATCGCGCGGGCGAGGTACCACCTCGGCATCGTGTTGTCGCGGGTCGGCCGGCTGAACGAGGCGGTGCACCACCACGCCGAGTGCCTGGCCTTCTTCCGGGCCAGCAACCAGCGGGTCTGGGAGCAGAGGGTGTGCACCAGGCTGGCCGAGACGTTCATCGCCGCCGAGCGCTTCCAGGACGCCGTACGCCACGCGGAGCAGGCCCTGACGGTGAGCCGGGAGATCGGCCATCCCTACGGCGAGGCGCAGTCACTGTTCGTGCTCGGCCGGGCCCTGGCCGGGCTCGGCGGCGCCGCCAGGAGCCGCGAGTGCTTCGACCGGGCCCACGCCCTGTTCGCCCGCATCGGCGCCCCCGAGGCCGACGACCTGCGCGCCCTCCTCGACCGCGACGGGGTCAAGAGCTAACGGGCCGAGATCCCGGAACAGGTCGTCGTCCAGCCGCGTCATACGCACGTGGTTGATCACCATTGCGCTCCCGTTCTGACCGTGTGATCCCCGTGCGCCCGTCGTATACGGTGCCCGACCCTTGTATACGGTGCCCGACCGGCCATCTCACCGCCGCGTGGAGCTAGGGGGCCCGGATCACCGGATGCCACACGCGACGGCTAGCCGCCTCACTTCGACGGCCGGCCGGGCCTGGCACGGACCTCGAACCCCCCGGGTCCCTGCCACGGCACTCAGCTTGGCGCGGCCTGCTCAACGTCGGATCAACGCCCGATCAACACCGCGCCGGGCGGGCGGGTCAGAGGGTGAAGAAGCCCTCCGCGATCAGGGCGCGGACGGCGGCGGGGGTGGAGGCGCGCAGCTCGGCGGGGTCGCCGCCGGTCAGCTCGGCGATGGCGTCGAGGAGCGGGGCGAGCGGGAGGGTGCCGTCCACGACGCCGGCGAGCGCCGCCTCGACCGTGCCCACCGCCGCCGTACGCCGCAGCCCGCGCGTCTGCCGCAGCACGATCCGGGCCGGGTCCTCGGCCCCGGGCGGGCCGGAGCGCTCCTCGGTCACCCCCTCGGCCACGGCCGGGCAGGCGGCCAGCAGCTCCTCGTCGGTGAGCCGGTGGGCCGCCCCGATGGCGTCCAGCACGCCGGACACGTAGCCGCCGACGGGCAGCTCGACCCGCTGGGTCAGCTCCTCCACCCGCACCACCGGGTCGAGGGTGCCGGAGTCGCGCAGCGTGATCCAGCCGAAGCCGACGCCGGTGACGTCCATCGCCTCCAGCCGGCCCAGCCAGGCGTCGTAGCGCTCGGCGTAGCGGGGGGTGCCGTGCTCGGCGGAGTCGCGCAGCCACAGCTCGACGTACTCGGCCGGGTCCTGGACGTCGCGCTGCACCGCCCAGCCGTCCAGGCCGGTCTCGGCCAGCCAGCCGCCCACGCGGTCGCGCCAGTCCTCGCCCTTGACGTGCAGCCAGTTGGCCAGCAGGTGGGCGTATCCGCCGGGGGCCAGGTGGCGGGGCGCGAGGCGGACGAGGTGGCGGCAGAAGCCGTCGGCGTCCTCGCCGGACTCGCGGTAGGTGAGCCCGCCGCCGGGGGCGATCACGAACGGCGGGTTGGACACGATCAGGTCGAACCGCTCGCCCTCGACCGGCTCGTACATGGCGCCCTGCCGGGCCTCGACCTCGGCGCGCTCGTGCACGCCGGACAGCCGCCAGGTCAGCGCGGCCAGCTCCAGGGCGCGCGGGTTGACGTCGGTGGCCACGATCCGCCGGGCGCGGCCGGCGAGGTGCACGACCTGCACGCCGCAGCCGGTGCCGAGGTCGAGCGCCCGCTCGGCGGGGGCGCGGGCGGCGAGCTGGGCCAGGTTGGCGGACGCGCCGCCCGCGCCGACGACGTGGTCGGTGCGCAGCGGCGGGTCGCCGGGGCGCACCTTGCGGTCGGAGACGAGGTAGCCGCCCTCCTCCCAGGGCTGCAGGTGCACCGCGGCGCGTACGGCGGTGCCGTGCTCGGCCGTGAGCAGCCCCGACTCGACGAGCCCGGCCACGGGGAGCGGCAGCTCGGCCGCCTCGACCGGGACGCCCAGCCACCACAGCCGGATCAGCGCGGCGAGCGCGTCGCCGTCGCGGGTGGCGCGCAGGGCGGGGACCAGCTCCTCGCGGGCGAGCGCGGAGGCGGCGACGTCGCCGAGGCGTTCGCGCACCCCGTCGAGGGTGTAGCCGGATTCGAGCAGGCGGTCGCGGAGGCGGTCCAGCAGAGCTTCGGGCACGTTCATCCCCACCATCCTCGCACCGCCCGGCCCCGCTGGGCGCGATGCCACGATGTGACGGACGGCACCTTACCGGTTACATAACGACGCAAGTGTTCTGCAAGTGGCGGTTAAGTGGATCGCGATACCTATGTCGATAGCCGCCACACTGCCGTCCCGACAAGGAGCGGATCCACGATGTTGATCCCCTGCTTGGCCTGCGACTCGCGTTTCCACCCCGACGAGTTCTTCCGCGCCTGCCACGACTACAACCGCGGGCGCGATCTCGTCGCGTGGACCTGCCCGAGGTGCGGGAACCGGGACGAGCTGCGGGTGCTGCCCGGCGAGCTCGGGTTCGGCTACCCGAGGCGGGGCCGCTTCGACGTGCACGACCGGCTGCGGGTCCCCGGCCTGCGCCGGCACCGCCAGGACCTGCGCCTTGACATCTCGCTGGACCAGAAGGTCTGGCGGGTGCCCACCCGGCTCGGCCACATGGCGGGCGCTCGCTGAGAGCCCTCGATCACTCCGAGCCCGATCGATCCGGGCTGATCACGCGGGGCCGATCAATCCGGGGCTGATCGATCCGAGGCTGATCAATCCGGGGCGCCCGGCTGGCGCAGGCTCTGCCAGGCGGCCTGGGACAGGCCGGTGATCTCCTCGGGCGTGGGCTGGTGCGCCCCGCTGAACCACAGGCGGCACATCTCCTGCGCCGGGCCCAGCCAGAGCACGTAGCACATGGTGGGGTGCACGGGCTGGAGCAACCCGGCCTTCATGTGCGGGCGCCACCAGTCGGACACCTGGCGGAAGAACGCGCGCCGCGACTCGGCGACCTCGGTGCCGCCCGGCTCGGTGCGGCGCGGCGGCCGCTCACTGATCAGCAGCCTGGCGCGCTCGGGGTGCTCGCCGCACCAGGCCATGTGGAAGGCCACGATCGCCTCGATCCCCGCCCGCGCCTCCTCGTGGCGGCACAGCTCGGCGAGGAACGCCTCCTGGTACATGTTCAGCGTCTCGGCGTACAGGACGCCGAAGACGTGTTCCTTGCTGGCGAAGTGGTGGTAGAAACTGCCGACGCTCACGCCGCTCTCGTCGCGCAGGCTGGCCAGCGTGGTGGCCGAGACGCCGTCCTGGCTGAACCGGCGCAAGGCGCCCTCGATGATCCGGGTACGGCCGTCGCGTCCTTTGACACTCTTCACAGGGTCAATGGTGTGCTAACAGAACCTTGTTCCGCAAATGGCTGCCCGCTGTCAGAGTTCCACGTCAGATCTTAGCCCACCCTTGGCCCACCATTAGCAAGATCGTTGAGATCGGGCGCGGCCGGAATCCGTACGACGACCTCGACCGTCCCCGAGCACACCCGCATGGCCGCTCCGGGCCAGCGGCGCCGGATCATGGCCAGCACCCGCCGGTTCTCCCCCATCACGTCCATCGCCGCCGTACGCGCCCCGCGCGCCGCAGCCCGGCCGAGCAGCGCGTCCATCAGCCGGGCGCCGCAGCCCATGCCCTGCCACTCGTCGGCGACCACGATCGCGACCTCCACGTCCGCGCCGCCCTCGCGGGCGTAGCTCATCGCGTGCCCGACGACCTCGCCGGTGCCGGTCGGCACGGCGAGCAGCGCGTCGCGGTTGCCGTCCACGGCGAGCAGGGCGCGCAGCAGCGTCCGGCTGGGCCGGGAGACCCCCGTGAAGAAGCGCAGCGTCTGGGTGCGCAGCGACAGGCCGGCCAGGAACCGGCGTACGGGCTCCTCGTCGCCGGGGCGCGCCGGGCGCACCTCGATCGCCTCGAAGGGCACGGTGGGCCCGGGGACCTGGACAACCTGAGTTCGAATCACGGACTCAGCCTGGCGTGGCAACCTGAGTCTGTCAAGTAGACTCAGCAAATATTGGAAGGAGCGGGGCGACGACCTACTATGCGGGCATGACCATGCCCTTCCGAGTGGACAACTGCTCGATCGAGGCCACGCTGGGCATCGTCGGAGAGAAGTGGACGTTCCTCGTGCTGCGCGAGGCGTTCAACGGAGTACGCCGGTTCGCCGACCTCCAGGCCGGCACGGGCGCGCCCCGCCAGGTGCTCAGCGCCCGCCTAGCCCGCCTCGTCGAGGAGGGGCTGCTGCGCAAGGTCCCCTACCGCGAGCCCGGCCAGCGCCAGCGCGACGAGTACCGCCTGACGCAGAAAGGGCTCGACCTTTACCCGATCATGGTCGCCCTGATGCACTGGGGCGACCGCTACCTCGCCGGCGACGACGGCCCGCCGGTGCTGCTCACCCACCGCGACTGCGGCGCGCCCGTCGAGCTGCACATGCGCTGCGCCGAGGGCCACGAGGTCGCCTCGGCGCGCGAGATCACCCCCAGGCCGGGCCCCGGGTTCCGCCCCGCCCGCCACCCCGCCCGCGCCGCCGCCGACGGCTAGCGGCCCCGGCGCCGGTCAGGGCCGCGGTCGGGACCGGTCCCCCGGATGCCTACCCTGAAGTCGTGTACAGGTTCCTCCTGACTCCGCGCTGGCTGGCGTTCCACGTGGTGGTGCTGCTGGTCATCCCGGCCTTCGTCTTCCTCGGCCAGTGGCAGTTCGGCCGGTTCGAGGAGCGCTCGGCCGCGAGCCACCAGATCACCGCCAACCTGGAGGCCGCCCCGGTCGCCCTCGGCACGCTGGTGCCGCCCGGCGGGAGCGTGCGCGAGGCCGACAAGTACCGCCGCGTCACCGTCTCCGGCACCTACGACCCCGGGCACGAGCTGGTGGTGCGGCGCCGGCCGCAGGAGGGCAGGCTGGGCTTCCTGGTGCTGACCCCGCTGGTCACCGGGCAGGGCCAGGCCGTGCTGGTGAACCGGGGCTGGGTGCCCGCCGGCGCCACCGCCGACGCCATGCCCGAGGTCCCCGCGCCGCCGGCCGGGCAGGTGACCGTGACCGGGCGGCTGCGGCTGAGCGAGAGCGAGGAGTCCTCCGGGATCAGGAACCGCTCCGGGCTGCCCGCCGGGCAGGTCCTGCTCATCGACGCCAGGGCGATCGGCGGCGGCCTGCCGTACCGGATCATCGACGGGTACGTCGAGGCGATCGAGCAGAACCCGAAGCCGGCCACGGCCCCCGAGCCGGTGCCCGAGCCCGACGTGGGCGCCGGCGGCGGGCTCAACCTGGCCTACGGCGTGCAGTGGTGGCTGTTCATCGGCGTGGCGGTCGGCGGGTGGTTCTTCCTGATCCGGCGCGAGGCCGCCGACCGCAGGGCCGCCGCGGCGCGCGACGGGCAGGAGTCGCAGTCCGTAACCTCCGCGGAACAGGCCCAGAACGTGGGAACCTGACAGGTATGCGATCGCTGGTGTGGGTGAAGGACGCCGGGGCCGAGTACGCCGAGGTCGATCTGTCGGGCGGGCTGGCCGCGACCGGGGTGGCGGTCGGCGCCGACCCGGTGCCGTACCGGCTGGAGTACTCCCTGCGCACCGCGGCGGGCGACCACGTCACCGAGGCCCTCACCGTGCGCTCCTCGGGCGCGGGCTGGTGGCGCGTGCTCGACCTGCGGCGGGGCCCCGACGGCAAATGGGTCTGCGAGGCCGACCAGGAGGGCGCGCTCGGCGGGCCGCCGCCCGGCGGCGACACCGGGGCGCTGAACGACGCGCTCGACTGCGACCTCGGCCTGTCGCCGCTGACCAACACCATGCCGGTGCTGCGGCACGACCTGCTCACCACGCCCGGCAGCGTGGAGTTCGTGATGGCCTGGGTGCGCGTGCCCCATCTGTCGGTGATCCGGCACGAGCAGCGCTACACCCACATCTCCCCCGGCGTGGTGCGCTACGAGAGCGACGGGTTTCGCTCCGAGCTGGTCTTCGACCGCGACGGCCTGGTCACCGACTACCCCGGGCTGGCCCGCCTGGCCACTACAGGGGGATGAACACCAGCAGGAACGTCAGCGCGATGGCCAGGATCAGCGCCTGCCAGCCGTCCAGCGGGCGCCGCTCGGGCAGCACCTCGTGCGGGCGGCGCCAGATCGGATAGGGCTCAAGCAGCACGTACGCCACCGCTCCCCCGCGCAGGAACAGCCAGAACCAGCCCCAGCGGGTCGCGTAGCGGCGCTGGGGCAGCCCCAGCATGAGCAGGAAGGCGATGGCCAGGGCCACCGGCCCGAGGGGCGCGAGCGGCCCCCACAGCCGTTGCAGCTCCACGTACGCCCACAGGCTGCCCATCGCGCCCAGCCGGTCGGTGACCGTCACCGGCCGCCCGCCGATCCGCGCCGCCGCGTCGATCTTGTCGAGGTACTCCCGGCGCACCGACTCAAGCCGCTCCTCGTCCAGGCGGGTCGTCACCGGGTCCCACACCTCGGGCTTGATGTAGCCGAACGCCCGGTACCACGACAGCGGGCCCTCCGACCAGGTCAGCTCCCCGTACCCGGGCCAGGCGCGGTCCATCACGATCGTGCTCACCCGGCCGGCGCGCAGGTCGGCGTACAGGTCGTCCAGGGTGCGCGGCGTGGGGTCGCCGTTCACGTTGACCGCGAAGGTGCCCAGACTCAACAGCACCAGCAGGACGATCCGGGTGTAGAGCAGCACCCGGTCCCCGATCCCCCGGGCCCCGACCACGGAATCCACGATCACCGACAATCAAGCCCCAATCCGGAAATGGCCACTGCTGGATAGGTTAGGGCGCGTGATCCGTCATATCGAATTCGACCGGCTGCACAATTTCCGGGACGTGGGCGGGTACGTCACCGCGGACGGGCGGCGGGTCCGCTGGCGCAGGCTGTACCGGTCGGACTCCCTGGGCGCGCTGACCGGCGCCGACGCCGAGCGCTTCCTGCGGCTCGGCATCCGCACCGTCATCGACCTGCGCCATCCCGACGAGGCCGAGGCCCAGGGCCGCGTCCCCGGCCGCGACGGCTACCGCTACCACAACCTGTCGGTGGAGCAGCAGCCGTGGGACCGGGCGGCGTACGACCCGCGGGCGGGGCTGGGCCGGTTCTTCGCCGACCACTACCGGCGGGTCGCCGAGATGGGCACCGCCGAGCTGGCGGACGCGCTGCGGCTGATCGCCGACGCCGACAACGCGCCGGTCGTGGTGCACTGCGCGGCCGGCAAGGACCGTACGGGCGTGGTGACCGCGCTCGTGCTCGCGCTGCTCGGCGTGCCACACGAGGACGTGATCGCCGACTACGCGCTCACCGACCTCGCCGCGGAGAAGTTCGCCCGCGACTGGCTGGCGCGGCACCCCGGAGAGGAGATCCCGTGGGCCGGTTTCGGTCGTGCCCCCGCCGAAGCGATGCGATTGTTCCTGACCGAATTGTGCGCGGCCCATGGTTCTGTGCGATCGTACTGTCGCAATGCGTTAGGAATAGGCGATGACCTGGTCGAACGCCTCCGCGACCACCTTTTGGAAGACCTCGGCGACGGCGATCGAGACCGTTCTTTGGAGCGTTCCTCACCACACGCGGCGACAGACGGCAGACTGGGTGAATGAACGGATACCAACCGGAGACCTCCCAGCTTGTTCTGTGTGATGCCTGCGTCATACGGTTTCTCATGTGACTACGCCGCTGCTTCCCGATCCAGAGCCGAGGCGGCGCGACTACGTGATCATCTCCGTGGACGATCACCTCATCGAGCCCCCTGACATGTTCGAGGACAGGCTGCCCGAGAAGTACGCCGATCTCGCCCCGAAGGTCGTCGAGACCGACGCCGGGCACCAGGTCTGGCGATACGGCGGCGCCACCTACCCCTGCGCCGGGCTCGACGTCGGCGCGGGGCTGCCGCGCGAGCAGTGGACGCTCGATCCGGTGCGCTTCGAGCAGATGCGTCCGGGCTGTCACGACATCGAGGCACGCGTCGCCGACATGGACCGCGCCGGCATCTGGGCCGCGCTGTGCTTCCCCGGCATGCTCGCCGGCCAGGCCGGCATGGTGTTCTCCCGCACCCGCGACCAGGACCTCGGTCTCGCCGTGCTGCGCGCGTGGAACGACTGGCACGTGGAGGTCTGGGCCGGCACCTACCCGGAGCGGATCATCGCGCTGCAGCTCCCCTGGCTCAACGACCCCGAGGTCGCCGCCAAGGAGATCCGCGACAACGCCGCCCGCGGCTTCAAGGCCGTGGCCTTCCCCGAGTTCCCCACCCGCATGCGGCTGCCGTCGATCCACACCGGCCACTGGGACCCGCTGTTCGCCGCCTGCGAGGAGACCGGCACCGTCGTGGCCCTGCACACCGGCGGCTCCTCCTGGACCCCGGTGCCCTCGCCCGACACCCCGATCGAGGCCATCACCACGGTCATGCCGGCCAGCGCCATGTACGCCTGCGCCGACTGGCTGTGGTCGGGCGTGCCGCTGCGCTTCCCCAACCTGCGCATCCTGATCGTCGAGGGCGGCGTGGGCTGGCTGCCGATGCTCGCCGAGCGCGCCGACTACGCCCTGGACCACCCCGTCGCCGGCGAGGCCAACTGGGAGGGCGGGCTCAAGCCGAGCGAGGTGCTGCGCCGCAACTTCTTCTTCGGCACCCTGAACGACCACGCGTTGTCGGGGGTGCGCCTCGCGGTGGGGCTCGACCACGTGCTGCTGGAGAGCGGCTACCCCCACTCCGACTCCACCTGGCCCGACACCCAGCGCACGGTGGCGCGCAACCTCGGCGCCCTGCCCCCGGCCGACATCGCCAGGGTCGCCTACGGCAACGCCGCCCGCCTGTTCGGCCACCCGCTGCCGTCGCGGGCCTGGCTGCGCATGGAGGAGATCTAGCGGCCTTCGGGCCCGCCCTCGGCAGGGACCTCAAGCGGCCGGTGCCTCCGCTCCCAGTCGACGTACCGGCCGCTCTCGCCCAGCAGCGAGGTCATCAGCCACAGGAACACGCCGAAGTCGTCGGCCACGCCCACCAGCAGCAGGAACTCCGGGATCACATCGACCGGCGAGAGGATGTAGACGACGCCCAGCCCCATCATGGCGAGCTTGCTCTTGCCCATGTGGGGGTAGGTGCCGCGCATCACCCCGCCGATCATCCTGGGCACCGCCCGCAGCCGGGCCCCCAGGCCCGGCGACCCCGTGCGGCTCACCTCCTGGTACGCGCGCCACGCCGCAGCGGCCCGCCCCGCCTTCGCCATCACAGGCACCTCCCGCCGTCCCCCAGGGCCTACCCCCAGGCCCGTCCTGCTAACGCCTGACGGGCCCGGCCCGGTTCCTCGATCACGCCTCGCCGGGCGCGAGATCCCGCACGGCCTGGGCGATCGGCACCTCCCCGCCCGGAATGGGCGCGAGCACCGGGGTGGTCAGCCCGTTGGCGACGTACTCGCGGACCCTGGCCCGGCACGTGGCCGCGTCGCCGTGCACCACCAGGTCGTCCACGACCTCGTCCGGGATCGCCTTCAGCGCCCCCTGCCGGTCGCCCGCGGCCCACGCCTCCTGCATGGGCCGCAGCGCCTCGCCACGCCCCAGCCACTCGTGGAAGGCCGCGTAGACGGGCACGGTGAGGTAGCTCGCGAGCATCCACCGGGCGCGCTCGCGCACCTTGTCCACGTCCTCGCTCACGCACACGAACAGCCGCGCGATCAGCTCGGTCTCGGCCCCGACCTCGGCGCGCACCTTGCGCACGTCCTGCGGTGACAGCCAGTTCGTGATCGCCCCGTCGGCCTCGGCGGCGGCCAGGCGCAACATCCGGGGCCGCAGCGCCGCCAGCACGATCTTCGGCGGGATCTCCGGCGCCCGCTCCAGCTTGAACCCCTTCACCTGGAAGGTCTCGTACGCCTCGCTCACCTTCTCCCCGGCCAGCGCCTTGCGCAGGAACCGCAGCGTGTCGCGCGTACGGGCGTAGGGCTTGACGAACTCGCCCGCGTTCCACCGCTCCACGATCGCCGGCGAGGACGCCCCGATCCCGAGCACGAACCGCCCCGGGGCCAGATCGGCCAGGGTCGCCGCCGACATCGCGAGCAGCCCCGGCCCGCGGGTGGACACCGGCACGATCGCGGTCCCGAGCCGCACCTGCGGGGCCCACTGCGCGGCCAGCGCCAGCGGCACGAACCCGTCCACCCCGCTGACCTCGGCGCTCCACACATCGGTGTACCCGAGGCCGGGCAGCTCCTCGACCAACTCCCTGGAGCCGGCGAGCGAGCGGTCGTAGAACGGAATCGTCATTCCCCAGCGAGCACCCGCGGCCATCCGACCCTCCATCCAGAATGTCATTCTGTCGTAGCTTGCCCCCATTGGGGTGGGCCACGTCAATAGGCCACCGTACCAACCGGACGGTACGGGGATTCAAGCACGCGTTGATCCATAGGCAAGCCCCGGCCCGACGTGCTAGAACTAGGAAACGTGAGCGCAAAGCGACGGGCCCGTCACCGTAAGCGACGCCCCACCCTCCTGTCCCGCCTGCTCACCCGCCGCCTGTCACGGCGGGGCCGGGTGATCGCCGTCCTGGCCCTGACCACCGGCCTGGCCATCACCCCGGCCCTCATCGCCCTGCTGCCCCCCGCCGCCGACGCCGCCGGCCCCCGCCCACCCGCCCCCCCACCACCCCCCGCCGTCCCCATCCCACCGCCACCCCCCACTCCCCCCGCACCCCCACCCCCGCCGGCACCCCCCAAATTCCCCAAACCCCCACAAAAGGCCCGCCCCCCACTCCCCCAGGCCCCCTCCACCCCGAACCGCCCCCGCCCCCGCCCAACCCCCACCCCGACCCCGACCCCCACCCCCGCAGCCTGGATCCCACCCCACCGCCCACCCAGCACCCTCGACCGCTTCGCCAACCGCCGCGGCCCCACCGACCGCACGACCGTGATCGTCCTGTTCACCACGGTCCTGGCCACCACAACCCTGACCCGCCGCCTCCGCTGAGCCCTCGCCACAACGGCGGCCTGACCAGGGGCCCATCCATCCGGCCGCCTTGCAGGTCTCGCCGCGCGGGCAACCGGTTGCCGGACTTGAGGCCGCCGCTCCGGACCAGGTTTCGGCCGCCGAGACCGCGGAGCTTGGCGTGCACCGAGCTGGCCGCCTTCTGCGACTGCGGCCTTCTTGCGCGCCTTGTACGGCAGGAGCACCCGATGACCTGCGCCGACGCATCCCCTGTCCGTAGCCGGCGGATGATGCCCAGATGCGCCCGAGGTCGAATCCGGCGGCGATCTCGGCGAAGGTCTCCCCTTTGTGCAGGTAGGCCAGGACAACGACGGCGGCGCGGCACGGTAGAACCGCATGCAAGCCCCTGGTTGTACCGGTTGATCTCGGTCGACAACCCTCCTTACCAAGGGCTTGGATCTGTAGTGGGCCTGCGACCTGCGATGTCACGGTGAAAAGGTTCGCTGAACGGCGACAACCTGGACGCCCAGCAGTGCATACCGCCGACATACCGGGTTTTGGTTCGATTGTCGCGCAGGATTCCCAACCCTCGGGACGGAGACCACATGCGGAAGCTTGCCGCAACGCTCGCCATCGCAGCGGGCACGTTTGTTCTGGTCAACCCCAGCCCTGCTCAGGCCCTGCCCTCCGGCTGCGTAAAGGGAATCGGTTACGCTTCCACGACGGGTCACGCGACCGATTACGGCTATGCACGTTGCGAGAAGGGCACCGGGCACGTCAGGGTAATGGTGTATTGCACCAACAATCCGGCCTCCGGTGGCGCGGCCAACTACTACGGGCCCTGGGTCGGCGTACCTTACACGTCTACGAAATTCTGCCCCAGCACTCGACCCTACGCCATATCCACACTCATCGTAAAAGGTAACTGAAGACTTCTCCGGTTCCCCTTTCCCGGACAAGAAAATGCCTCACCTCTACGGAGGTGGGGCCTTTTGTCGTTTGACTTGTGGTGTCCGCCCCACCGATGCCGATGAGCTGCCGCCCGCGCAGGCCCGTGCCCGCCTGGAGCAGCGCCGCCGCCTCGGCCTGTGCGCACACCGCCCGGCGCCGCCCCGGCTCGGCGACGTCCGCCCTGCCGAGGTGCGGATGCTGCGCATCCCCTGCCACCTCCCCAGCGCGGCCACCCCCTGGGGCCGCACGGGTCGCGCCCGCCGGACCACTCGGCCCCCGTGGGTGGCCGGGCCGGCGCGCCCCACCCCATCCGGGTGGCGGCATGACGACCACCGCTACCGGGAGTACCTCACGCGCTGCCTGACCCTCATCCGCGAAGCCCAGGACATCCCGGACCCGGCGCCGGACCCGGCCCAGGGCGCGGCTTACCACCTGCTGCTCGTGCAGACCGACTGCGCGAGCACCTGGACGTGCAGGCCCAGCGCGAGCGCGCGTGTGAGAGGGGGCGGGGTGGCTCGATGGGTTGACGCTCTGATCGGCATGGGTGGCCCGCCGGAACGCGTCGCTGCGCCGCATCGGCCGCCCCCGCCCGCCGCGGGGCCCGAGCTTGACCCGGAGGCCGGGGTCGGGCCGGACGCCGGGGTGGAGCCGGACCGCGAGGACGCATAGGGCCGATGCGGCTGCCAGGAGCTCGGGGCGGGCGCCACGTGGGCCGGCGATGAGGTGAGCGACGGGTGGGGCGATTGGGCGCCGGCGCCGGACGAAGCCCGACATGGAAAGAGCGCCCGAGCGTGGCGAGGGCCTTTGTCAGCTGCGGGGTGGCGGTGGGGGGAACTGGGCGTCGATGCGGTCGTACTGGGACTGGGCGGCCTGGAAGGCGGTGGGTTCGACGGCGGGCAGGCCGCTGTAGGGGTGGCTCATCAGTTGGATGAACAGCAGGCCGGCTACCACGATGGCGACGCGGACCACGTCGCTGAGGACCGAGGCGGCGGTGGGGCGTACGCCGAGGATCCAGGGCAGGGCGATGACGATCACGCCCGAGATCAGCATGGTGATCATGAAGATGGGTTCCAGGCGGCTGGCGGCGTCGTCGGCGCGGATGCCGCGGGCGTGGCTGACCTCGGCGGCGTGGGCCAGGGCGTCCTGGCGGAGGTCCTTTTCGGCGTCGGTCGCGGGCTTGAGCCGCAGCAGGTCGGCCCGCATCTGCTCCAGGGTGAGGTCGGGGGTCTCGGAGAGCCGGTCGCGGGCCATCATCGGCCAGTCGAGCTTGATGGACTGGTCGGTGTAGAGGCGGACCTTCTCCTGGATGGGCTCGGCGCCCTTGATCGGCGCGACGCTCCAGTACAGCTCGGTCAGGCTCTCGGCCTCGGCCGCCGCGTCGGCGTTGGCCGCGGTGACGGCGTCGCGGCACAGCACCGCGGCGTACGCGAGGACGAGCAGGTAGACCGCGAGCGCCAGGTTGGCGGCGAAGTCGAGGGCGACGGAGCCGCGCTCCTCATCGACCCTTCCCTTGCGCCGCAGCACGGTGAGCGCGATCACCATCGCGCCGAACGCCGCCACCGCGAGCACGGTCAACCAGCCCATGAGCACCCTCCGAGACATGCACACTCATCGCAGTGATACAAGCACGAAGAGTAATGGAAGTTCCCGCGTTATCCCATGGTTCAGGCGCGCAACTCGTGCACCGCGGCGAGGAAGTCTCTGGTGATCCCCCGCAAGCCCGGCAGATGGGACAGGCCGACCAGGCGGCCGACGAGCGGGACCGTGAGCTCGATCATCCGGTACGTCCGGGCGCACCCCGGCGAGGTGTCGTGCACCCAGTAGAGCACCACGCCCATGGACATCAGCCACAGCAGTTCGGGCAGTTCCGCGCGCAGCTCGGGGTCCATCCGGTCGGCCGAGCCCTCGACGACCTCGCGGTAGATGGCGATCGAGGACTCGCGCGCCGGGGTGGACTCGGCGCTGAACGGGCTGAGCGGGTTGCTCGGCTCGGCCGCGTGCTTGAAGAACTTCACCGCGAACTCGTGGTACGGCTCGGAGACCCGCACCCACTCCCGCAGCACGCCGCTCAGCCGGGCCTCGAAGCCCCGCTCGCGGTCCAGCAGGGCGCGGCAGGCGGCCTCGTGCTCGCGCTGCGCGCGGTCGTAGTACGCCTGGATCAGCGCCTCTTTGGAGGAGAAGTAGTAGTAGGCGTTGCCCACGGACACCCCGGCCTCGGCCGCGATGGCCCGCATCGTGGTCGCCTCGTAGCCGCGCTCGCGGAAAAGTCTCAGCGCGGTCTCCACGATCAGTTCTCGGGTCGCCTCCGAGCCCCGGCCCCGCCGCGTCGGTTCCGCCACGTTCGTCACTGTACGACTCACCCCCCTGTTAGGTCATGAACCCTGACCGTGATCACCACCACACCGCAAAGAGTGTGGACGAAGAGGGATCACCTGCGCGGAATCGTGGGATTGATCCTCTCGGCGGAAGGGCAATCCGCGAAAAGGGATCAACATGGGGACCAGTCCATGTAAACGGGGGCCCGTACGGCTCACGGCCTTTGTACTGCTCGCCGTACAGACGTCCATCGTCGCGGTGGCCTCGGCGGCCACCGCGGGCGCCGAGAGCCGCGCCACGTCCGCCGGCGCGGCCTCCGTCGCCGCGGGCGCCAAGGCGCCCGCTCAGGCGCGCAAGCAGACCACCCGGCCGGTACGCGCGGCGCGCGTGCCCCGGACGGCTCGGCTGCGGGTGGCGAACCCGCTGCCCGAGGGGGGCGAGGCGGGCACACCGCAGAGGGACGTGAACGTACGGGACTACCGCATCGAACGGCTGCACCGGGTCTTCGAGGACCGGGCGCCGGACATCGCGCCGTTCGACTCCGGGCTGCCGGGCGCCGAACTGCCGGGCGCCGAGCTGCCGGACACCGAGCTGCTGAACACGGCGCCATCGGATACCGGGATGGCGGTGCTCGCCGGGATCGCGGCGTTGGGGAAGGCGACCGAGACCGTCCGGCGGCCCGTCGGTGAGGGCGTTGAGAACGTTGAGAACGTTGAGAACCTGGAGGGCGTTGAGGGCGTCTCGAACGTCGGGGGCGTTCACGCGCGGCGGGTGCAGGCGCATCGGGAGAGCCGCACCTGGCGGCACCGGGCGTTCCGGCCCGTCGTGCGGGAGGCTCGGGAGAGGGTGCTGACGTACGCCCCGGCCGCGAAGCGGGTGGCCGCGGACAGGCTGACCCGCGCCAGGGCGCAGGCGGCGGTGCGGATGGGGCACCGGCAGGCGGTCGGGCGGCTGCTGCGGGCCGGGCTGAAGTGGAAGTCCTCGGGCGGCTGCTCCGACCGGCACGTGCACACCTGCACCTCGCTGGACTCGGTGCGTACCGGCACAGTGGACAAGGTGATCGCGCTCAAGCGTGCCAGCCGGTGCCCGATAATGATCACCGGTGGCACCGAGACCGGGCACGCGCCGGGCACGTACAGCCACGCCAACGGCTACAAGCTGGACATCACGGCCAACCGCTGTGTGACGCGCTACATCACCCGCACCTTCGAGCCGCACGGCACGCGCGGCGACGGCGCAGCGCTCTACAAGTCCCCCGGAGGGGACATATACGCCCACGAGTCGGACCACTGGGACATCCAGTTCATGTGAGCACGAGCCGACGGCCACGCCGGCCCGTGCCCACCGCTGCGTGAACCGGCTAGGCGGACAGCTCCGCGGCCACGAGCTCGGCGATCTCGGCGGTGTTGAGCGCCGCGCCCTTGCGCAGGTTGTCACCGCACACGAACAGGTCGAGCGTGTCGGGGAAGTCGAGCGCCTGCCTGATGCGGCCGACATAGGTCGGGTCGGTGCCCACGACGTCGGCCGGAGTCGGGAAGACCCCGGCGGCCGGGTCGTCGAGCACGACCACGGTGGGGGCGGCGTCGAGGATCGCCCGCGCGCCCTCGACCGTGACCGGCTTGGAGAAGGTGGCGTGGACGGCCAGCGAGTGGGTGGTGACCACCGGCACGCGTACGCACGTCGCCGACACCTTCAGGTCGGGGATGCCGAGGATCTTGCGCGACTCGTTGCGTACCTTGAGCTCCTCGGACGCCCAGCCGTCCTCCTTGAGCGAGCCCGCCCAGGGCACGACGTTGAACGCGATCGGCGCCGGGAACGGCGAGTCGGCCAGGTCGGGCACGGCCTTGCGCACGTCGCCCGCCACGGTGCCGATCGCACGGTCGCCCGCCAGCGCCGCGACCTCGTCGTACAGCCGCTCGGGGCCGGCCACGCCCGCGCCCGAGACCGCCTGGTAGGAGGCCACGACCAGGGCCTTCAGCCCGTACTCGCGGTGCAGCGCGCCCATCGCGGCCATCATCGACAGCGTCGTGCAGTTGGGGTTGCTGATGATGCCCTTGGGCCGCACCCGGGCGGCCTCGGGGTTGCACTCGGGGACGACCAGCGGAACGTCGGGGTCCATGCGGAACGCGCCGGAGTTGTCCACGGCGACCGCGCCGCGGGCGGCGGCGATGGGCGCCCATTCGGCGGACACCTCGTCGGGCACGTCGAACATGGCGACGTCCACGCCGTCGAACGCCTCGGGCGACAGCGCCTGGACCACGACGTCCTCGCCGCGGACCCGGAGCACCTTGCCGGCCGAGCGCGGCGAGGCGATGAGCCGGATCTCGCCCCAGACGTCGGGGCGGTTGGACAGGATGTCGAGCATGACGGTGCCGACGGCACCGGTCGCGCCGACGACGGCGAGAGTGGGCTTGCTCATCGTCCGGTACCTCCGTAGACCACGGCCTCGACCTGGTCGGAGTCGAGGTCGAATGCGTGATGGGCGGCGCTGACGGCCGCGTCGACCTCGTCCTGGCCGACGATGACCGAGATCCGGATCTCCGAGGTGGAGATCATCTCGATGTTGACGCCCGCGTCGGCGAGCGCCGAGAAGAAGGTGGCGGTGACGCCGGGGTGGGAGCGCATGCCCGCGCCGATCAGCGAGACCTTGCCGATCTGGTCGTCGAACAGCAGCGACTCGAAGCCGATCTGGTCCTGGATGCGCTTGAGCGCGGTCAGCGCGGCCGGGCCGTCGGTCATCGGCAGCGTGAAGGAGATGTCGGTACGGCCGGTGGCCGCGGCCGAGACGTTCTGCACGATCATGTCGATGTTGATCTCGGCGGCGGCCAGCGTCTTGAATATCGCGGCAGCCTCCCCGACCTTGTCGGGCACCCCGACAACGGTGATCTTGGCCTCGCTCCGGTCGTGTGCCACGCCGGAGATGATCGGCTGCTCCATCTCGCTTCCTTCGCTGTCACTGGTGGTGGGCTTCGCCCCGGCGGCCCACGCGGGCGGCTCGGCGGCGACCCACGTGCCCACCCGCTGGCTGAACGAACTCCTGACGTGGATCGGCAGCGCGAACCTGCGCGCGTACTCCACACACCGCAGGTGCAGGACCTTGGCCCCGCACGCGGCCATCTCCAGCATCTCCTCGTAGGAGATGTGCGGGATCTGCCGGGCCGCGGGCACGATGCGCGGATCGGCGGTGAAGATCCCGTCCACGTCGGTGTAGATCTCGCACACGTCGGCCTGGAGCGCGGCGGCGAGCGCGACCGCCGTGGTGTCGGACCCGCCCCGGCCGAGCGTGGTGATGTCCTTCTTGTCCTGGGAGACGCCCTGGAACCCGGCCACGATCGCGATCTGGCCGTTCTCGATCGCCTCCGTGATCCGCCCCGGCGTCACGTCGATGATGCGCGCCTTGCCGTGGGTGGAGTCGGTGATGACCCCGGCCTGCGAGCCGGTGAACGAGCGCGCCTCGTGGCCGAGGTTCGCGATCGCCATCGCGAGCAGCGCCATCGAGATGCGCTCGCCCGCGGTCAGCAGCATGTCGAGCTCGCGCCCCGGCGGGAGGGGCGAGACCTGCTGAGCCAGGTCGAGCAGCTCGTCGGTGGTGTCGCCCATCGCCGAGACGACCACGACGACGTCGTTGCCGGCTTTTTTCGTCGCGACGATCCGCTGGGCGACCCGCTTGATGCTGGACGCGTCGGCGACGGACGAACCACCGTACTTTTGAACAACGAGCGCCACGAGATGTCTCCGAAGCAATGAATGGCTGTGGAGCTCACAGTTTACGTGGTGGTCCGCCGAAGCCCTCCGGGGATATTCACCATGTGGACGATCATGACCCGAGCTACACCGACGTGCGCTCGTCCACGACGTCCAGCCGGGTGTGCGCCACCAGGGCCTGCAGCGCGCGCATCGCGGCGCCCGCGTGGTTGCCCCAGGTGTTGAAGTAGGAGTACTGCCACCACCACAGCGCCTCCAGCGGCCGGCCCGCCTTGTGGTGCCGCAGCCCGTGCACCAGGTCGGCGGCCACCGCCGCGAGGTCGTCGGAGAGCCGGTAGGCCGTGACCGAGGTGTCCTTGTACGGGTCGAAGACCTCGGCGTACACGTCCACCGGGCCCAGGCGCTCGGCGAGGGCGGTGCGGATCTCGTCCAGGTCGGGGTCCTCGCTCATCGGCGGCTCCCAGTTCCCGGGCAGGATCACGTCCTGGCTCGCGCCGAGCTGCGCGCCCGCCAGGCTCATCTGGGCGACCTCCATCAGCAGCAGCGGGAGCATGGCGTCGCCGCCCTCGCCCCGCGCCAGCCGCGTCAGGCCGTCCAGGAAGTTCTGCGCGTGCCCCGCCACCATGTCGGCGAGATTGCCCCACTCGTCAGACATCCAGCAACCTCCGTCCTTCGAACGCGCGGCCCAGCGTGACCTCGTCGGCGTATTCGAGGTCGCCTCCGACGGGGAGGCCGCTGGCAAGTCGTGTCACCTTCAGCCCCATCGGCTTGACCAGGCGGGCGAGGTAGGTCGCGGTCGCCTCGCCCTCCAGGTTGGGATCGGTGGCGATGATCAGCTCGGTGACCCGGCCGTCGGCCAGGCGCGTCATCAGCTCGCGGATGCGCAGGTCGTCGGGGCCGATGCCGTCGATCGGGCTGATCGCGCCGCCGAGGACGTGGTAGCGCCCGCGGAACTCACGGGTCTTCTCGATCGCGACGACGTCCTTGGACTCCTCCACCACGCAGATCACGTGGTCGTCGCGGCGGGCGTCGCGGCAGATGCGGCACTCCTCCTCGGCCGCCACATTGCCGCAGACCCGGCAGAACCGGACCTTCTCCTTGACCTCCAGCAGCGCGTGCGCCAGCCGTTTCACGTCGGCGGGATCGGCGGCGAGCAGATGGAACGCGATCCGCTGCGCGCTCTTGGGCCCGACGCCCGGCAGCATGCCGAGCTCGTCGATCAGGTTCTGGACGACGCCTTCGTACATCGCTAGAACCCTGGCAGTTGTCCGAGGCCGCCCCCGAGCCCCTGCGCGAGCGGGCCGAGTTTCTCCTGCTGCAGCTCGGACGCGGCGCGCACCGCGTCGCGTACGGCCGCGATGACCAAATCGGCGATCGTCTCGACCGTCTCCTGCGCGTCGCCGGGATCGACGACCTCGGGGCTGATCTTCAGCTCCTGCAGCTCGCCCGCACCGTTGACGGTGGCGACGACGAGCCCCCCGCCCGCCGAGCCTTCGACCTGCGCCTCGTTCAGCTCCTGCTGGGCGCTCACGAGCTGCTGCTGCATGAGCTGCGCCTGCTCCAGAAGCTGTTGCAGGTTGACATCCCCTGGGTTCACCGTCGTGCGCTCCTCGTGGCTTTCGCATGCCGCTTTCGCATGCCTGACGTCCGTCGCAATGAGCCTACGGGGTTCCAGCGCACCAGCGCACTGCCGAGCCCATGTGTTCCGCGCACGCGGACAGGGCCGTAACCGGGTGCGGCACGGCCGAAACTGCGGGCGGCCGGGTCCCGGCCCCCCTCCAGACGTCCGGGACCCGGCCTGCACTCTCGCCGAGCGGCCGCACTGCGGCGAGGTGTGGTGAGGAACCTAGCGAGCAACAGGTTGCATACACGTTGCGATCGATTGATCACCGTACGCATACACCGGGATTGGCCGAATCGGTTGCGGGGAACGCCCGTAACCCCGATGCTCGCGAAGTGACGTGATTACTGGGGGTGTCGCATGGGTGACAGCAGACACCTGAGGACCGTTCCGGTGGACCCGGTGGACGAACTGGACGACTACGCCGTCCGGCTGCGCAGATGGCACGAATCGGCGGTCACCGGGGGCGAGGTCGAGGACGGCGCGCCGCGGCGGCTCATCTCGGCCTCCTGGCGGCGCTCGCTGGACGCCGGCATCGATCCCGAGATCCGTTCGGCGCCGCTGGCGTACGAGCAGTCCGACATGCGCGACATCCGGCTGGCGCACCCGCTCAACCCGCTGCTCCCGCTGCTCGCCCAGACCCTGCTGCCGCTGGCCGACCAGACCGGGCACGTCATGGTCGTCACCGACGCGCAGGGCAGGGTGCTGTGGCGCGAGGGCGACCACGCGACCATGCGGCGCGCCGACGGGATCGGGCTGACCGACGGGTTCGACTGGGGCGAGAACGCGGTCGGCACCAACGGCATCGGCACCGCCCTGGCCGCGCGCCGCTCGGTGCACGTCTTCTCCTCCGAGCATCTGGTACGCGTGCTGCACCCCTGGTCCTGCTCCGCCTCCCCGATCATCGACCCCGACACCTCCGAGGTGCTGGGCTGCGTGGACATCAGCGGCACCTTCGAGCGGCTGCACCCCTCCACGGTCGCCCTGGTCGACACCACCGCCCGCCTGGCCGAGAGCCACCTGGCGCTGCGGGCGCGCGAGCGCGACGACCGGCTCCGGGCCCGATACGAGAGCCACGTGCGCACCACGTCGGGCCAGCCGCACGCCCTGGTGACCAGGAGCGGCCGGATCATCGCCGGCGACCCGGCCCGCAGGTACGGCTCGCGCATCCGCGTCCCGGCCTCCGGCGGCCGGGTCTCCTTACCCGGCGGCCTCACCGGCGTGCTCGAACCCTTCGGCGACGGGTGGCTGCTGCGCCCCGTCAAGCACGACGCCCCCTCCGCGCTGACCCTCGTCCTGCTCGGCACCGACCACCCGTACGCCCGGCTCGACGGCGCCATCGTCCAGCTCTCGCTGCGCCACGCCGAGATCCTGGCCCTGCTGGCGCTCAACCCCCGCGGCATGACCGCCGAGCAGCTCTCCTTCCACCTGTACGGCGACGACGGCAACCCGGTCACCATCCGGGCCGAGATCCACCGCCTGCGCGCTCAGCTCGGCGCGGCGGTGGCGGCCAAGCCGTACCGGCTGGCGTGCCCGGTCGAGGCCGACTTCCTGGAGGTCAAACGGCTGCTCGCGGTACGCGACCCGGCCCCGCTCGCCCGCGCCTACCCCGGCCCGCTGCTGCCCCGCTCCGAGGCCCCCGCCATCCGCCGCGAGCGCGAGGAGCTGGAGGGCCAGGTACGCGCCCGCATCCTGCTCAGCGGCTCCCCCGAGGACCTGTGGATCTACGCCCAGACCGACCAGGGCCGCCACGACCCCCAGGTGCTGGAACGCGTCGCCACCCTGCTCCCGCCCGGCGACCACCGCGCCATCACCGCCCGCCTGCGCCTGACCGCCCCGGAGTAGGACGACGGGTTCTCCACAGCCACTGTGGCACGTTCCCGGCGCCCCGTGATCCGCCCGTTCCGGCACCCTGCGTTCCGGCCGTTCCCGGCCACTCTGTGATGGCCGTTCCCGGCCTCTCCGCGATCCGGCGCCGAGCAGGGCTAGCTGTGGTCGATCTCGCCGATGATCTGGCCGCCCAGCTCACGCTGGATCAGCGCCATGCCGGTCAGCTCGTCCACGTCGGCGTCGGCGTCGTTGAGCGGATCGACCTCGTCCACCACGCCCGCCGACGGTGTGCGGGCGGGCACCGCGTCCGGCCAGGCGGCGGCCCCGGTGCCGTTCCCGCCGGCCGAGCCCCGCGCCGCCCCGCGCGCCTGCGAGGCCGCGGCGGCCGACCGCGCCGCGGCCAGACCGGCACTGGGCGCGCTCATCGGCGGTGCCCCCGGGTCGTCGTGTGGCGGCGCTTCGGGCCAGGACTCGTCGGTGGCCACCGGGCCGGCGGACGCCTGTGGCCCCTGTCCGCGCGCCCCCTCGGCCGCGGCTCCGTTGCCGCCCGGACGCGGCGCGCTCTCGGCCGCGCCCCCCGTACGCGGTGCGGCCGGCTGCGGTCGCGACGCTCCCCCACCGGCCGGGCCGCCCTGGGGCCCGCCCGGACGCGCCGGAGCGCCACCGCCCGGCCCGCCCTGCGGCCCGCCGCCGGGCGGGCCGGACCCCACGACCGCCTCGACCCGCCACTGCCCGCCCAGCACGTCGCCGAGCGCCGCGGCCACCACGGCGTCCTTGCCGCCGCCCACGAAGTTCCGCATCGCGCCCACCTGGGCGAACCCGAGCGTGACGACGTTGCCCTCGACGCCCACGACCTGGGCGTTGGTGTTGACGTTGGCCCAGACCACGATGCTGCGCTGCTTGAGCGCCCCCAGCACCGCCGGCCACGCCTGCTGGAGCCCCCCGGCCCCGCCGCCGCCTTGCGGCGCGGGCGCGCTCTGGGGAGCGGCCTGCGGCGCGGGCGTGCTCGGCGGCGTGGCCGCGCCCTGACCGGGCCGCACCGGGGCCGGCCAGTCGTCATCGGCCGCCGAGGCCCGCGCGGGCGCCGCCGGAGTGGACGCGGCAGCAGGAGCGGAAGCCGCCGGAGTGGGCGCGGCGACAGGAGCGGCGGGCGCGGCGGGCGCGGCTGCGACAGGCGCCGCCGGAGCCGCAGCGGGAGCAGCCGGACCCGCGGCAGGAGCGGACGCACCGGCCGGGGCGCCGACGAGCGGAACCGCACCCCCACCCGCGAACCCGGCACCACCACCGGCCCCGCCGGCCCCGCCGCGCTCCAGGCGCTCGATCCGGGCCAGGAGCGCCGCCTCGCCCTGGGCGGCGCCGGGCAGCAGCACGCGGGCGCACATCAGCTCAAGCAGCAGGCGCGGCGAGGTGGCGCCGCGCATCTCGGTCAGCCCGGCGTTGAACACCTCGGCGGCGCGGGTCAGCTCGGCGGGCCCCATGGACGCGGCCTGGGCCTGGAGCCGCTCCAGCTCGTCGGCGGGCCGGTCGAGCAGGCCGCTGGCCGCGGCCTCGGGGACGTTGGCCAGGATCACCAGGTCGCGGAAGCGTTCGAGCAGGTCCATGGCGAACCGGCGCGGGTCGTGGCCGCCCTCGATCACCCGGTTGACCGCCTGGAACACCTGCGCGCCGTCACGGGCGGCGAAGGCGTTGATCACCTCGTCGAGCAGGTCGCCGTCGGTGTAGCCGAGCAGCGAGACGGCGCGGGCGTAGGTGATGCCCGACTCGTCGGCCCCGGCGAGGAGCTGGTCCAGGATCGACAGCGAGTCGCGCGCCGAGCCCGCGCCCGCGCGTACGACGAGGGGCAGCGCGGCCGGCTCGAACGGGACGTTCTCGGAGTTCAGGATCTCTTCGAGCAGTGCGCGCAGCGTGGCCGGCGGCATCAGCCGGAACGGGTAGTGGTGCGTGCGCGACTTGATCGTGCCGATGACCTTCTCGGGCTCGGTGGTCGCGAAGACGAACTTCAGGTGCGGCGGGGGCTCCTCGACGAGCTTGAGCAGCGCGTTGAACCCCTCGCGGGTCACCATGTGCGCCTCGTCGATGATGTAGATCTTGTAGCGCGCCGACACCGGGGCGAAGAAGGCCCGCTCGCGCAGGTCGCGCGCGTCGTCCACGCCGCCGTGGGAGGCGGCGTCGATCTCGATCACGTCGAGGTGTCCCGGCCCGGTGGCGGCCAGCGCCACGCACGACTCGCACTCGCCGCAGGGGTCGGGGGTGGGGCCCTTCTCGCAGTTGAGCGACCGGGCGAGGATGCGCGCGCTGGACGTCTTGCCGCATCCGCGCGGCCCGCTGAACAGGTAGGCGTGGTTGATCCGGCCCGACCGCAGCGCCTGCCGCAGCGGCTCGGTCACGTGCTCCTGGCCCTTGACCTCAGCGAACGTCCCGGGCCGGTACTTGCGGTACAGCGCGAGGCTCATTGGGGGTCCCCTCCAGCTAAGAGACCCCCCGCACACCCGCCAGAGCCCGCTTATCCTTGCTGCCTTCCGGCCCTGGGGAGGTTCACAGGATGACGCCGCGCGAGGGGTCCAACGGACAGTCTAGCCCCGCCTCGGAGTGCTCGGGGCAGCTCGACCCGATCGGTTCGCCGTCCCGACGCGTCGGCTCGCCGGTGAAAATGGCGGTCATGCCGACCCTGGAAGTCAGGTAAGCTTGCCGACGGAGGATTCGCCTAGTTGGCCTAGGGCGCACGCTTGGAAAGCGTGTTGGGGGCAACCCCTCGCGAGTTCGAATCTCGCATCCTCCGCTTGACCGGAAGGCCCGGACCATCACACATGGTCCGGGCCTTCCGACGTTTCCGGGCCGCCACGGGTTTCGGGCCACCACGGGTTTCGGGCCATCCCGTGGTCTCCGCGCGGCGGCGTGCCCGGCTACGCCCGTGCCGCCAACTCCGACAGGAAGGCGAGCAGGCGGGTGCGGTCGCCCCAGGGGCTGAGGACGAGGTCGGTGGCGCCGGCGTCGGCGTAGTCGCGGATGGCCTGCTCCAGTGCGCGCTCGTCGCCGGCGAGGACGGTCTGTTCCACGCCGGTGAGGCCCTGGCGGTCCAGGGTGGCGCGGTAGGCGGGCAGGTCCGAGGCGGCGGAGTAGCGGGCGGCGATGTCGCGGCGTACGGCGCCAGGGTCGGGGGTCAGGGCGGCGACGGCCGCGGCGACGACGCGCGGGGCGGGGCGGCCGGCCTTCTCGGCGGCGCGGGTGATCTCGGGGACGACGTGCTCGCCGAGCGAGCGGGCGGTGATCCACGTCGTGACGGTGCCGTCGGACAGCTCGCCGGCGACGCGCAGCATCACCGGGCCGAGCGCCGAGACGAGCACCTGGGGCGGGGTGGCGCCCGGGACGGTCACGGCGCCTGCCGCGGTGATGGTCTCGCCCCGGTACTCGACCTGTTCCCCGCGCAGGAGCGGGACGAGGGCGGACAGGTACTCGCGCGTGTGCCGGGCCGGGCGGTCGTAGGAGTGGCCGAAGACGCCCTCGATGATCGGCGGATGGCTGGGGCCGATGCCGAGGGTGAACCGGCCGCCGACCGCCGCCTGGGCGGTGAGGGCCTGGCCCGCCAGCGCGATCGGGTGGCGGGGGTAGGTCTGCGTGATCGCGGTGCCCAGCTCGATGCCGGGTACCTGCTGCCCGGCCAGGGCGGCCAGGGTGACGGCGTCCCAGGACAGGAGCTGGCCGAACCACACGCTGTGCAGCCCGGCGTCGGCGGCCTGGCGTATCTCGGCGACGATCTCGCCGAGAGTCCGGCCGTCGGTCAGGACGTTCCACCCGATCCGCATGCTGCCTCCACGATCTAAGGTGAACCGGACGTTCCGGTTCCACTTCGCGTCAGCGTACAGTGGGGCGAGCCGAGCGGAGAGGGGGTGTCGTGCGGGCCGACGCGCGGCGGAACCGGGCGCGCATCGTCGCGACCGCGATCGGCCTGTTCACCGAGCGCGGGGCCGGGGTGGGCATGGACGAGATCGCGCGGGCGTCCGGGCTCGGGGTGGGCACGCTCTACCGGCACTTCCCCGACAAGCGGGCGCTGCTGGTCGGGATCGCCTGCGACTCGCTGCGCGAGCTGCTGGCCTGCGCGCAGGACGCGGAGGCGCGGCCGATCCCGGCGTGGGCGATGCTGGACCTCCTGGTACGCCGGTGCGTGGAGCTGCCGCTGGCCCTGACCAAGTCCCTGGACGGCGAGCACGATCCGGAGCTGGAGGAGTTGCAGCGCCGCGCCGACGAGGCCATCCAGCAGATCGTCCAGCGGGCGCAGCAGGAGGGCTCGCTACGCCTCGACATACCGGCGCGCGAGGTCGTGGGGCTGCTGAACGTGGCCGTGTGCCGGCCGGGGGCGCGGGCCGAGGACCACCTCGTCACGGTGATCCTGGACGGCCTGCGGGCCGCGCCCGGTCAGGCGCGCGGCGGCTCGCCGGTCAGCGCGGCCGTCGCACCGAGCGAGATGTAGACCACGCCACTGCCCACGTCGAGGCGGCGCCGGGCGCGGGCCGAGCGGCGCAGCCGGGTGGCGAAGAACGCGGCGAGCACGGCGTACCCGCTGTCGCTGGCCACGCCGAGCGCGATCCAGATCAGGCCGAGCAGCATGATCTGCGGCGCGACCGGCCCGGCGTGCGGGTCCACGAACTGCGGCAGGAACGCCATGAAGAAGATCGCGGTCTTCGGGTTGAGCACGTTGACCAGGGCGCCCTCCCAGAACAGGCGGGCGTTGGAGGCCCCGGCGACCTGGGCCGGCGCCTCCTCGGCGCCGTCGCCGGCGCGCGCGAGCAGTTTGCGTACGCCGAGCCAGATCAGGTAGGCCGCGCCGAGCAGCTTCACCACCGTGAACGCGGTCGCCGAGGCGGCGAGCAGCGCGCTGATCCCCAGCGCCGCCGCGGCCACGTGCACCACCGAGCCGGCGTGGATGCCGAGCACCGAGGTCAGCCCCGCCGTACGCCCCTGCGCGACCGACCGCGTGACGATGTACAGCACGGCCGGGCCCGGCACGAGGAGCAGCGCGAGCGTGGCCCCGCAGAAGATCACGATGGCTGACATGTCCGGCATATGCGCAGGGTAGGCCGCGCCGCCCCGCGGACGCACCTGGTTTACCCCCGGGGTTCATCCCGTGCCCGCGCATGTCCCGCGCATGTCCCGCGCCTGCCGGGGAAGTCGCATGCCCATGGACTTCAGGGACGACGCCCGGCTCGACACCTCCCAGGTCGAGGACGTCGGCGGCCGGGGCGGCGGGTTCCCCGGCGGCGGGCTGGCCATCGGAGGCGGAATCACCGGGATCATCGCGTTGATCGCGGCACTGCTGTTCGGCGTCAACCCGGGCGACATCCTCGGCGGCGGCGAGCCGGCCGGGCTGGCGCCCACCTCCGACCTGAGCGGGCAGTGCCGTACCGGCGAGGACGCCGACCAGTCCGAGCGGTGCCGCGTGGTCGGCGTGGTGAACAGCGTCCAGGCGTACTGGGAGGAGACCCTGGGGGAGGGGGCGTACACGCCCGCCAAGACCATCCTGTTCACCGGCGCGGTCAACACGGCCTGCGGCGCCGCCGACTCCTCCGTCGGCCCCTTCTACTGCCCCGCCGACCAGCGGGTCTACCTGGACCTGAGCTTCTTCGACACCCTCCAGCGGCAGTTCGGCGCGGAGGGCGGGCCGTTCGCCCAGGCGTACGTGATCGCGCACGAGTACGGCCACCACGTGCAGAACCTGCTCGGCACCACCGGCCGCGTCGGCGGCGACCGCCAGGGCGCGACCAGCGCCTCGGTACGCCTGGAGCTGCAGGCCGACTGCTACGCCGGCGTCTGGGCCGACAATGCCGTCAAGACGGGTTTCTACGACCGGGAGTTCACCGCCACCGATATCGAACAGGCCCTGAACGCCGCCGCCGCCGTAGGCGATGATCGAATCCAGCGGCGCACGCGCGGCGAGATCGATCCCGACGGATTCACCCACGGCACGTCCGAGCAGCGGGTCAAGTGGTTCAAGAACGGCTATCAAAGCGGAGATCCGCGCGCCTGCGACACGTTTTCCGGTGATCTGTGAGGAGGCGTCCGCAGGGGGTGTGACCTGCGGCACGGCGTCGGGGAAAGCGGGAACCGGATTTCTCTCATAAACTGCATAGGGTGATCTTCAAGATGGTCGGCGACGGACGCCCTTATCCCGAACACGGTCTCTCCCATCGAGAGTGGGCCCAGATCCCCCCGCGGCAGGTCCGGCTCGACTCTTTGATCACCACGAAAGCCGTGCTCGACCTGCACTCGCTGCTCGCCAAGGACTCCACGTTCTACGGCGATCTCTTCCCGCACGTCGTGCAGTGGCAGGGCGAGTACTACCTGGAGGACGGCCTCCATCGCGCCCTGCGCGCCGCGCTCCACCAGCGATCGGTCCTGCACGCCCGAATCCTGGAGCTCCCCGCCGAGTGACGGGCCCCGAACGCGCCGAAGCCCGTTCCACGGGGAACGGGCTTCGGTGAGGTGTGGCGGTGGAGGTGGGATTTGAACCCACGGATAGGTTGCCCCATCACACGCTTTCGAGGCGTGCGCCCTCGGCCACTAGGCGACTCCACCGCCGAGCAGCCTACCGGATGTCGAGGAGCAAGCGTTACTCGATTAGTACCGGCGTGGCCGGGACCCGCGTGGCTGGGACTCTCGTGGCTGGGACCGGCGTAGCTAGGACCGGCGTGGCCTGCGGGCGGCGAAGAAGTCGCGCAGGGCCTCGGCGCACTCGGCGGCGAGGACGCCGTGCAGGACTTCCGGGCGGTGGTTGAGGCGGCGGTCGCGTACGACGTCCCAGAGGGAGCCCACGGCGCCGGCCTTGGCATCGGCGGCGCCGTAGACGACGCGGGCCACCCGGGCCTGCACGGCCGCGCCGGCGCACATCGTGCAGGGCTCCAGGGTGACCACGAGGGTGCAGCCGCTCAGGCGCCACTCGCCCCGGCGGGCGGCGGCGGCGCGCAGGGCGAGGATCTCGGCGTGGGCGGTGGGGTCGGCGGTCGCCTCGCGGTCGTTGCCCGCCTCGGCCAGGACCTCGCCGCCGGGGCCGAGGACCACGGCGCCCACGGGGACCTCGCCGCGGGCCGCGGCGAGGCCGGCCTGGGCCAGGGCCAGGCGCATGGGACGCTCGAAGTCCTCACGCTCGAAGTCCTCACGCCCGGAGTCGTCACGCCCGGAGCCCTCACGCCCGGAGCCCTCACGCCCGGAGCCCTCGCTCCCGGAGCCCTCGCTCCCGGAGCGCTCACGCTCGAAGTCGTCGCGCCCGGAGTTCCCGGAGTCGTCGGTGTGCGGCACCCGGCTGTCAGTGGAGGCGGTCGAGTTCGTCGGCGAAGTCGAGGCGCTCGGCGATCACCGACAGCGTGTCGGCGGGCAGGACGCCCTCCTCCATGCTGAGCTCAAGCAGCTCCTCGGAGGTGACGCCGAGGTCGCTGAGCAGCTCGAAGTCGCCCGCGGGACGCACGCCGAGGTCGGCGCTCTCCTTGTCGGGGGCGACCCCGGCCAGTTCGGTGAACAGGGCGCCCAGGGGGTCGCTGACCCCGGCCTGGGCGTCGGACAGGAAGACGCGCGGCTCCTCGTCGCCCTCGTAGCGCACGATGGCGAACCACTCGTCCTCGACCTCGACGCAGAGCAGGACCAGCTCGTCGCCGGTCAGCCCCAGGCTTTCCTGCACGGCGTCGCCCAGGTCGTCCACGATCTCCGCGTCGTCGAGATCGACCTCGGCGCCGTTCCAGCCCTGCTCGGTTCGGACGAAGGCGGCGGAGAACACACTGTTGCCAGACGGTCTGGAGGGCATGGGCTAGCTCCCGGAATCAGCCGAACACCGAGTCGAGGGCGCGTTCGAACGGCTCGGAGAACCCCAGCCGCGCGGCGATGCTGGAGAGCACCTCGTCCGGAAGCAGCTCGAAGTCGCCCGAGAGCGCGCCGAGCTCCATCTCGTCCAGGCCGAGGTCGGCGAAGATCGACAGATCTCCGGCGGGAAGCGCGATCTCCTCGTCCTGGAGGATCGCTTCGAGCTCCTCCTCGTCAGGCACCGGCACGTCGAGGTATTCCAGCGCCTGCCGTGCCAGCGGCCAGTCCCACGACGCGGCGATGTCGGACAGGAACAGGCTCACCCGCTCACCAAACACCCGTAACGCCACGAAGAACTCATCCCCCACCGCGACCAGGCCAATCGTGCCGCTGATGCTCGGTTGCTGGCGTAGCGCCTGGATGAGCCCGTGGAGATCGGAGGTCAGCGCCACGGGCAGCATCGAGGCTTCCCAGTGGTCGTCCTCCCGATAGACCACGATGGCGAAGTCAAGCGCGTCTTCGTCTGTCATCGTCACCCCACCGACGTGGTCACTTACGGAATCCAATGCTCCCAGACGCGCCGCTCGGGCGTACGCCCCTCCAGCCAAATTGTGATCAAATTCGCCTGGTGGGAACCGCCCGTTCCCCCTTCTGGCCGCACAAGATACCGTTGTCGGCCATGGAGACACTGGTCGTCGACCACCCGCTCGTGGCGCACAAGCTCACCGTGCTGCGCGACGTGCAGACCGACTCGCCGACGTTCCGTCGGCTCGCCGACGAACTGGTGACCCTGCTCGCCTACGAGGCGACCCGCGACGTGCGGGTGACCGACGTGACGGTCGACACGCCGCTCTCGCCGGCCCACGGCGTACGCCTCGCACGCCCGGCGCCGCTCGTGGTGCCGATCCTGCGCGCCGGGCTGGGCATGCTCGACGGCATGACCCGGCTGCTGCCCACGGCCGAGGTCGGCTTCCTGGGCATGATCCGCGACGAGGGCACGCTCACCGCGCAGACCTACGCCACCCGCCTGCCGGAGGACCTGTCGGGCCGGCAGTGCTACGTGCTGGACCCGATGCTGGCCACGGGGGGCACTCTGGCCGCGGCGATCCGGCTGCTGTTCGACCGCGGCGCCCAGGACGTGACCGCGATCTGCCTGCTGGCCGCGCCGGAGGGGCTGGCCTACCTGGACGGGGAGTTCCGGGGCTCGGGCAAGCCGGTGCGCGTCGTGACCGCGGCCCTGGACGAGCGGCTGAACGACAACGGCTACATCGTGCCGGGGCTGGGCGACGCCGGCGACCGGTTGTACGGAGTCGTCTGAAGTCGTCTGATACCGATCCTGTTACGCACTGTTGCTTGGCGGGTACAGAGAGTTATGAAAGTATCTCTTCTGTGTCCGTCCGGAGCACCATGAGCAAGCAGATCGGGGTGCGGGCATGACCGACGCCGACCACGACCCGTACGCCGACGTCGCGGCGGCGCTGTGCGAGGAGTTCGCCGGGGTGCATCCCCCGGCGACCGTGACGCGCTGCGTCGAGGCGGCCCACTACGGCGCCCTTGAGGTGACCGGGTGCGCGCATCGGGGGCTGGTGGAGCGGATCGCCCGCAAGCACCTTGAGGTCCTGGCCCTGGTCGCGTCCGAACCCGGCTGAGCGGCGGTGACGTCACAGTCTCGGCGAGGTCCGAGACTGTCGTGCTCTGACACGCTTTACCCCCGCTTTGGCGTGGGTAATGTAGACGGCGGGTGCAGTGGGTGGTTGGTCAATGGAGGCGACAGTGCAGGTCAAGAAGGTCCTAGGGTATTCGGGAGCCGGTTTCGTGGCGTTCCTGCTCTTCAACCGGCCAGGTGACGCGGCCACAGCGGTCAAGGGCGCTGTGGAGACGATGTACAACGCGGCCGATTCGCTGGCTCGGTTCGTGGCGCATCTGTCATGAGACTTGTGACCCACGGAGACTCTGCTCCGTCGTCGGTCAACCGCTACCTGCTCCCCCACGAACACCAAGTCATCATGGTGCGGCGTCACCCCGCCGTGCTGCTCCGGCCCGTCGGCGAGGTCTTCGGCGGGCTGATCATCGCCGGGCTGCTGAGTAAGTGGCTCGGTGACAACCAACAGGGCCAGGCGCTCGTCATCGTATGGTGGGCCTGGCTTCTGTTGTTGATCCGCTTTGTATGGAAAGTGGCGGAGTGGTCGGTCGACTACTTCGTCGTGACGTCCAAACGCATGTTGCTCACCACCGGGTTGATCACGCGCAAGGTCGCGATGATGCCGCTCGGCAAGGTGACCGACATGAGCTTCCAGCGTTCGCTGCTCGGCCGGATGCTGGGATACGGGGAGTTCATCCTGGAGTCGGCCGGTCAGGATCAGGCCCTCTCCCGGGTGAACTACATCCCCTACCCGGAGACGCTCTATCTGGAGGTCTGCCAGATGCTCTTCCCGGGCGCCGATCCTTCAGATGATTAGTGCCTGATTGTCGGTATCACGGGGGCGAACCGGGTTCGCCCCCGCACGATTCCGCAGCGTGGGGTTACCCGATTCCGTCCGTTTATGCAATCATGACGACAACATTGACCATTACCCCGCCCTGAGAGATCAGATGCCGAGTCAGGGATCCATTGGCGACCGCGTCCGCGGACTGCGGTTGAGCAGGCGGATGTCCCAGGCCCAGTTGGCCGGACCCGACCTTTCAGACAGTTACGTCTCCCTCATCGAGTCGGGGAAGCGGACGCCGACCCCCGTGGTCGCGCGACTGCTGGCCGAGCGCCTCGGGTGCACCACCGAGTTCCTGTTGCACGGCATCGAGCCGCGTCAGCGCATCGACACCGAACTCGGGCTGCGTCACGCGGAGCTCGAACTCCACCACGGTGACCCGGCGGCGGCAGCCGACCGGTTCAGCGAGATCATCAAGGCCGCGGGCGAGGAGAACGCCCTGCTCGCGGCGCACGCGCGGCTCGGCCGGGCCCGCGCGCTCGAAAGCCAGGGCAAGCTGGGCCCGGCGGTGGAGGCGTATGAGCGCCTGCGCCGCGAGGCCGCGGCCCACCCCGAGCGGCTGGCCGACCTGCCGCTGACCGTGGCCCTGGCGCGCTGCTACCAGCGGGCCGGCGACACCCTTCGCGCACGTGACCTGGGGGGGCACGCGCTGCGTCAGGTGGCCAGGCTCGCGCTCACCCACGGCGAGATCGCCGTGGACCTGGCGTCCGCGCTGGTCGAGACCGGCTCGGCGCCGGCCCAGGGCCAGGGGCAGTCCAACGGCGGCATGTCGTACGTCCGCCAGGTGCTGCTCGACAACGGCGTGCCGGCCGCGGTGGACCGCGAGGCCGAGGTCCACGCGTTGTGGAAGGCGAGCGTCACCGCGGCGCAGGGGGAGGACTCCGCGTTGGCCGTACGCCTTGCCGACGACGCGATCGCGACCGGCCGGCCGGCCCGGATGGCGGTGCGCCTGGCCAGGATCGCGATGGAGTGGTCGCGGTTGACGGCCTCCGCGTCGTCGCCCACCGACGTGCAGCTCGACGAGGCCCGCGGCTACGCGAGCGCGGCGGCGCAGGTGTTCTCGGCGTTCGCCGGCACCGCCGCCGAGCACGCGATGAGCCTGGTCGTGCTGGCCCAGGTGCAGCTCCGCAGCGGCGATCCCGACGAGGCCGCCCGTCTGGCGGGTTCGGCGCTGGACGTGATGGCCGGCTCCCCCGGCGTCACCGCGGCCAACGCCCACCTCGTGCTGGCCCAGGTGGCGCTGACCGGCGAGGGCAACGGCACCGCCGTGGCGAGCCTGCGCAGCGCGCGCGGCATCCTGGAGGCCGCGACCAGCGCCGCGGAGCCCAACCGGCAGGTGGCGCGTTCCTGGCGCGAGCTGGGCGACCTGTACGGCCGGGTCGGTGCGAAGGAGGACCAGACGGCGGCGTACCGTAGGGCGCTGGAGTCGGTCGGCGTACGCTCGGCGCTGGTCGGCGCGGTGACGACGGATTCCGAACTGGTGCGATAGCCCTGCGCTCCGAACGGATCGGCCCTCCGCCGAAGCGGACGTGCCGAATGCGGGCTAACGGGACCCCTCCTCCGGATTTGTGATTCCGCGTCTGGAATAATTAGGGTCTACCAGTCATTGACTCGTAGGATGATTGGTTTCCCCGGAGGAGGCGGACTGTGAGTCTGCGCACGGCTCAGCGGGCTTCCCTCGTTGACCAGGTCATCGATCAGCTCAAGGAGCAGATCACGTCGGGATCGTGGCAGTTGCACGCCAAGATCCCGACGGAGACGGTCCTCGCCGAGCAGCTCGGTGTCGGGCGTAACACGGTCCGCGAGGCGGTACGCGCGCTCACGCACGCCGGCCTGCTCGACTGCCGTCAGGGCGACGGCACCTACGTCAGGGCCACCAGCGAGCTGTCCGGAGCCATGCTGCGCAGGCTCCGGCAGGCGGAGCAGCTTGAGATCCTGGAGGTGCGGCGCGCGCTGGAGGTGGAGGCGGCCCGCCTGGCCGCGACCCGGCGCACCGACGCCGACGTGAAGCTGATCGAGGAGGCGCTGGCCGAGCGCGAGCGGGCCTGGAAGGCCGGCGAGCCCACCGCCTTCGTCGAGGCCGACCTCAACTTCCACATGGCCGTGGTGGAGGCCACCCACAACCGGGTGCTGCTCGACCTCTACCAGGACTTCTCGGCCGCGCTGCGGGCCAGCATCACCGCCGCCGGCACCGAGCTGAACAGCACCTACATCCCGCACGACGCGATCTACCGGGCCATCGCGGCCGGTGACGTGGCCGCCGCCGAGCGCGCCGGCCACGCCTGCATGGAGCACATCCTGATCGCGCTGACCGAGGACTGATCCGGCCGGGGTTCAGCCCAGCCGCAGCGACATCACCAGGTAGCGGAATTCGGGCTGGGCGTCGCCCGGGACGGTGGTGATCAGGGCGGGCCGCGTCGGCGACTCCATGTTGATCCGCACCAGGTCGGTGTCGATGCCCGACAGGCCGTCGAGCAGAAACTGCGACTGGAACGCGATCTGGATGTCCTCGCCGGTCAGCTCGGCCTCCACGACCTCGGCGCCACGGCCGACCTCGCCGCCGCCGGCCTGGATGAGCACCTGCCCGGGGGTGAACGACAGCCGGATCGGCGTGTTGCGCTCGCCGACCAGACCGACCCGCTTGATCGCCTCGACGAACGGGGCGGTGCGCACGTCGGCCCGGATAGACCAGGAGTCGGTCAGCCGGGAGCGGTAGTCGATGAACTGCTCGTCGAGCAGGCGCACCGTCGTGCTGCGCCCCAGGCTCTCGAACCCGGCCACGCCGCCGCCGAGCCCCAGCACGACCTCGCCGCCGCGCAGCGCGCGGGCCACCTCGACCATGACCCGGGCGGGCACCATCGCGTGCTCGGCCAGGTCGGGACGCTCGGGCCGCCAGGCGAAGTCGCGGGCCGCGATGCGGTAGCGGTCGGTGGCCGCCATCGCGACGTGCTCGCCCTCCATGTCGATGCGGATGGCGGTCAGCATCGGCAGGGTCTCGTCGCGGCTGGCCGCGGGCGCCACCTGGCCGACCGCCGCCGCGAACAGCTCGCCGCCGACCGCGCCGACCCGCTGGGGGAAGCGCGGCAGGGTCGGGAAGTCCTCGACCGGCATGGTCAGCAGCGCGAACTCGGCGCTGCCGCAGGTGAGCAGCGCCTCGGTGGACGTGGTGGTGATCTCGACCGGGGCGTCGGGCAGGCTCCGGGTGATCTCGGCGAGCACCCGGCCGGGGATCAGCACCTTGCCCGGCTCCTCGATGCCGGCCTCGGCGGAGGCGCGGGCGGAGACCTCGTAGTCGAAGGCGGAGACCGTCAGCTCCTCGCCGGCGGCCTCAAGCAGCAACCCGGAGAGCACCGGCACGACCGGCCGGGCGGGCAGTACCCGCGCCGTCCATGCCACGGTGTCGGCGAGGGCATCTCGGTTGACCCGGAACTTCACCTGATCCATCCCCTTCGTCGCCAGGGCCCTTGCAGCACCTTTTCGCACGGTAGCGGGTGCCCCCGACAGAACGCCGCCCTGCTCGCGCGATCGCTCAGGTGGCGTTCAGATAGGCCAGGACGGCCAGGACCCTTCGGTTGTCGTCGTCGGAGGGCGCCAGGTCCAGTTTGGCGAAGATGCTGGCGGTGTGCTTGCCCACGGCGCTGTCGCTGAGGAACAGCCGCTGCGAGATGGCCGCGTTGGACCGGCCCTCGGCCATCAGCTCCAGCACCTCGCGCTCGCGCGGGGTGAGCCGGGCCAGCGGCTGGTTGCGGGCGTTGCTGGCCAGCAGCTTGGCGATCACCTCGGGGTCCATGGCCGTGCCGCCGCCCGCGACCCGCCGCAGGGCGTCCACGAACTGCTCGGAGTTGAACACCCGGTCCTTGAGCAGGTAGCCGACCGCGCCGGAGCCGTCGGCGAGCAGTTCGCGGGCGTAGAGCTGCTCGACGTGCTGCGAGAGCACCAGCACCGGCAGGCCGGGCACCCGCCTGCGCGCCTCCAGCGCCGCCTGCAGCCCCTCGTCGGTGAAGGTGGGCGGCAGCCGCACGTCCACGACCGCGACGTCGGGACGCTCCTCGACCAGGGCCTTCAGCAGCTCCGGCCCGCTCTCGACCGCGGCGGCGATGTCGAAGCCGTGCGCGCGGAGCAGGTGGACCAGCCCTTCGCGCAGCAGGTACAGGTCTTCGGCGATGACGACTCTCACGTGACCCCTCAAGCCCTCCGTACGGACCCGACGATACCCCCGGCGAGCAGGAGCGCGCCGCCCGCGGCCACCGCGGTCGTGACGGCGGCGGGCCAGGACGGCACCGCCAGCGCCGGGACCAGCCAGTACGCGGCCACCGGCAGCAGCAGGGGGAGCACGACGAGCAGGCAGGCCCCGGCCAGGGCCGTCACCCTGCGCAGGTTCCAGGACGGCGACGGCGCGGCGGCCCGCTCGGGCGCCTCGGGCTCCGGGTCGTGCTCGGGCGCCAGGGCCTCCGGGACGCTCAGCGTGGCGACCGTGGGCTCGCCGGGCGGGCTGTCCAGGGTGAACGTGCCGTCGAGGGCGGTGAGCCGGCGTTCGATGCCGCGCAGCCCGCTGCCGCGCGCCGGGTCGGCGCCGCCCGAGCCGTCGTCGCGCACCACCACGGTCAGCTCGCGGCGGCGTACGGTCATGTCGATGGCGGCCGAGGTCGCGCCGCCGTGCCGGGCCGCGTTGGTGAGCAGCTCGCTGACCGCGAAGTAGACCGCCGCCTCCACGGCCTCGCCGCAGCGCTCGCCGGGCGCGTCGATGGTCACGGTCACGTCCAGGGCGCTGTCCACGGCGAGCGCGCGCAGCGCGTCGGCGAGCCCGCGTTCGGCCAGCACCGGGGGCCTGATGCCGCGGACCAGCCTGCGCAGCTCGGCCAGCGCCGTCGCCGACGCCTCCTGCGCCTTGCCGATCAGCGCGATGGCCGCCGCGGGGTCGGTGTCGAGCAGGCGTTCCGCCGCGCCCAGGGTCATGCCCACCGCGACCAGCCGGGCCTGCGCGCCGTCGTGCAGGTCGCGCTCGATCCGGCGGAGCTGGGCCGCCTGGGCGTCCACCTCCTGGGAGCGCGACTCGGCGAGGTCGCGGACCCGCCCGGCCAGCCGCGCCCGCTGCGTGGGCGCGAGCAGGGCGCGGTTCCACAGCCCGGCGGCCCTGAGGGTCCACGGCCCCAGCGCGGCGCCCGCGACCGCGAGCGCCACCCCGGCGAGCGACCCGGACGCGACCGCCGACGCCGCGCCGTACAGGAGCATGGCGGCCGGGATGGCGGCGGCCGGGGCCGCGCCCAGCGGGAATCCGATGCCCCAGAGGAGGTCGCGCCAGGTGGCCGGGTCCTTCAGCAGCCAGTCCAGCCGCTGCGTGTACGCCGGGATCGTGGGCTTCTTGTACAGCCGGTTATCGGCGCGGTACCAGCCGTCGGGCTGGCGTACGGGCGGCGCCGGCCTGGGCCGGTACGGCTCGTCGATGTCCACCCCGGTCACGGCCAGGGTGATCCGGCGCCCGAGCCGGGCCTGCCACCGGCTCAGCCGGACCGCGGGCGGGAAAGGGAAGACCAGCCCGATCACCGACAGCAGCATCAGCAGCGTGACGACCGCCGTGACCGGCAGCAGCGCGAGCCCGAACGCGGCCAGGACCAGCCCGCCCGCCATCCCGGCGGCCGAGCGCCGCGCGAACAGGGCGACCCGCGACTCCATTCAGCACCCCCGCCCGCTCCAGGACCGGCCCGAGCCGTCGTCGCCCGACCCCGGGCCGCCGTGGGCGATCGGCAGCACGATCGCCGCGCCGAGCATGAACAGGCCCACCGCGATCATGGTCAGGATCGTCGGCCACTGGTACGGCTCCGGCACGTGCAGCCCGAGGAACCACGCCGGCTTCTCCTCCGCATCGATGATCTTGATGATGGCCGCGACCAGCCCCTGCGGGAACAGCGGCAGCCAGCCCACCGAGTGACCGGCCGCCACCACGCTCAGCTTCCACAGCGGCATGCGCGGCCCGGTGTCGGCGATCGATCCGGCCAGCGCGTGCGGCAGCTCGATCGTGGCCGTGCTGGGCCCGTGGGCCGTCGCGGTCACCGCGAGCACCCCGTCGAAGACCGCCAGCCGCCGTTCGATCCCCGCGACCAGGCTCTCGGCCGCGTCGTAGGCCCGGTCGCCGTCGTCGGTGACGGTCAGGCGCAGCTTGGCGCCCTCGTTACTGATGTCGATCAGCACCCGTTCCACACCCGGCCGCGTGGCGAGGTGCGTCAGCAGCTCGCTGACCGCGAAGTAGGCCGCGGACTCGAACGGCGCCCCGGCGCGTACCTCCAGGTCGGCCTCGACCTGGACGTCGAGCGGGCTGTCCAGGGCGAGCGCGCGCACGGCGTCGCCCAGCCCGCGCTCGGCCAGCACCGGCGGGTGGATGCCGCGCACCACGCGCCGCAGCTCGGCCAGCGCGACCGCCGACTCCTCGCGGGCGCCGGAGAGCAGCTTCCTGGCCGCGGCCGGGTCGGTGGCGGCCAGCTCCTTGGCCGCGCTCAGGGTCATGCCCATCGCCACCAGCCGGGCCTGGGCGCCGTCGTGCAGGTCGCGCTCGATCCGGCGCAGCTCGGCCGCCTGGAAGTACGCCGCGTCGGTACGGGCGCGCGTGATGCGGCGCATCGTACCGGTGAGCTGGGACCTGCGGGTGGGCGCGAGCAGCACCCGCGACCACAGGGAGTGGGCGCGCAGCAGCGAGGGCAGCGCGGCGAGGACGGCGCCCGCGACCATGAGGCCGAGCAGGGCGGTGACCGCGGCGGCGAGCGGCGCGGGCCCCCATGGCCACCGCCAGTACCAGGGCGCGGCCAGCGCCCCGAGAAGGACCAGCAGCGGCACCGCGCCGAGCGCCGCCGCGACGAACGGATCGGCGAACCTCCAGACGAGGTCGCGCCAGGTGGCCGGGTCGCTGAACACCCACCTCCACCGGTCGTTCCACGCGGGCACCCGCGGCGACTTGTACAGGGTGCGGTCATGGCGGTACAGGCCGTCGGGCCCCGGCACCGGTGGCGGCGGCGGGGGCAGGTACGGCTCGTCGATCCGGACCCCCGACCACGCGTACGCCCGCCGCCGGGCCGCCCGCGCGTTCCATCGGGTGACCCGCGCCAGCCCCGGGAACAGGAAGAAGAGCCCGAGCCCGAACGACACGATCAGGAAGACCACGCTCACGGCCGCCTGCGCCGCCCCGGCGACCGCCAGCCAGGACAGCATCGCCGCGCGGCCCACCGCGACGGTGTACCTGCGAGCGTACCGGCGCATCCGCCCCTCCTTCCGTCCCTCACCCAGTCTCGGCGATGGACGGGTTCACGGGGAGTGGGTCCAGGCGCCCGGCGGGGGTGTACCTAGCCCCACCCCATGGCGGCGTCCAGCCCGATTCCGCCCGGCGCGCGCCGTTCCTAGCGTCGATGCCATGACAGTCATCGAAGTGAACCACCTGCGCAAGCTGTACCACGGCCGGGCGGTCGTGGACGACGTGTCCCTCACGGTGGAGGAGGGCGAGATCTTCGGCGTGCTCGGTCCCAACGGGGCCGGCAAGACCACGACGGTGGAGTGCATAGCGGGCCTGCGCGCCCGCGACTCCGGCTCGGTCTCGGTGCTCGGCCTGGACCCGAGCGCCGACCGCGACGAGCTGCGCTCGGTGGTCGGGGTGCAACTGCAGAGCGCGGTCCTGCCGGAGAAGATCAAGGTCTGGGAGGCCATGGACCTGTACGCCTCCTTCTACGAGCGCCCCGCCGACTGGGAGACGCTGCTGGACCGGGTCGGGCTCGCCGGCAAGCGGGACGAGCGGTTCGGCAAGCTGTCCGGCGGCCAGAAGCAGCGCCTGTCGATCGCGCTCGCGCTGGTCGGCAACCCCAGGATCGCCATCCTGGACGAGCTGACCACGGGCCTGGACCCGCAGGCCCGCCGCGACACGTGGGAGCTGATCGGGCGCGTCCGCGACGAGGGCGTGACGATCGTGCTGGTCACGCACTTCATGGAAGAGGCCGAGCGGCTGTGCGACCGGCTGGCCCTGATCGACTCGGGCCGGGTCGTCGCGATCGACAGCCCCGCCGGCCTGGTGGCGCGGGTGGAGCGGGACCAGACCATCCGGTTCCGCCCCTCGGGCCCGCTGGACGACGCGGTGCTCAAGGCGCTGCCCGAGGTGAGCGACGTCACCAAATCGGGCGGCACGCTGCTGGTCTCGGGCACCGGCAACCTGATCCTCGCGGTGAGCGCCGCCCTGGCCGAGCACGGCGTCAGCCCGCTGGACCTGCGGGTGGAGGGCGCCACGCTGGACGACGCCTTCCTCGCCCTGACCGGCAAGACCATCGCCCCCTGACCCCCCGAGCGGAGACGAGACCCATGTCCAAGATCCTCACCGTCGAGGCCAAGCTGTTCCTGCGTGAGCCCGCCGCGCTGCTGTTCGCCCTGCTGCTCCCGCTCGTGCTGCTGCTCGGCCTGGGCAGCCTTCCCCGCTTCCAGGAGGCGGTGCCCGAGCTGGGCGGGCAGCGGATCATCGACACGCACTTCCCGTCCATGATGATGCTGCTCGGGCTGATCACGCTGGCGTTCACCGTCATGCCGGCAACGCTGGCGACGTACCGGGAGAGCGGGGTGCTGCGCCGCATGTCCACCACCCCGGTGCGGGCCGGGCGGCTCCTCACCGCACAACTGCTGATCAACGTCGTGGTCGCGGTGCTGGCCTCGACGATCCTGACCGTGCTCGGGTGGGCGGTGCTGGACATCGGCCTGCCGCGCGAGCCGCTGGGGTTCGCGGTGTCATTCGTGCTCGGCGGCGCCTCCCTGTTCGCGCTCGGGCTGCTGATCGCCTCGATCTCGCCCACGGCCAAGGCGGCGCCGGGCATCGGCACCGTGCTCATGTTCCCCCTGATGTTCATCAGCGGGATGTGGGTGCCCCGCGAGAGCATGCCCGAAGTGCTGCGCCAGATCGGCGACTTCCTGCCCGTGGCACCCTTCGGCCAGGCCCTGCGCGACACCTGGGCCGGGCACGCGCCCAACCCCCGGGACCTCGTGGTGATGGCGGCCACCGTGCTCATCGCCGGTGGGGCCGCCGCCCGGTTGTTCCGCTGGGAATAAATTTTTGACCACTCGTTCTCGTATGAGGTAGGGTCGATGCCATGGCGAGGACGAAGGAGTTCGATCCCGAGGCCGCCCTGAGGGCGGCCTTGGAGCTGTTCTGGGAGCGCGGTTACGAGGCGACCTCGATGGCCGACCTGGTCGAACACCTCGGCATCGCGCGGGCCAGCCTGTATTCCACCTTCGGCGGCAAGCACGAGCTGTACATGAAGGCGCTGTACGCCTACACCGAGGCGCGCGACGTCGATCCGATCGCGATGCTGGCCCAGCCGGGGCCCACGCTGCCGGCCGTGCGCGCGCTGATCGAGCTGTACACCGAGGAGTCGGTGAACGAGCCGCGCGGATGCATGATCGTGAACGCGGCGGCCGAGATGCTGCCCGGCGACCGCACCGTGGCCAGGTTCGTCGAGGCCAACTGGGCGGCGCTGGAGGCCGCCCTGACCACGGCGTTCATCCGGGCCCGCGCCCAGGGCGAGCTGCCCGAGGGGCGCGACCCGCAGGCGCTGGCCCGATTCGTCCTCGTCTTCCTCCAGGGACTGAAGGTCATGGCCAAGGGCTCCCCCGACCCGGCCAGGCTGAGGCAGGCCGCCGCCCAGGCGCTGTCCATGCTCTCCTGATCCGACCGCCGCCACCAAGGGGGCTTACGCATGCTCGAATTCAAGACCGATCATTCTAGTAGTAAAGCGTTCGCCCTCCTGGGGGCGGTCCAGATCGCGCTCATCGGCGGCATCACCCTGATCGCGGTGCCGCTGCCCGCCATCCAGCGCGACTTCGGCCTCACCCAGGCCGAGCTGGCCCTGGTCTCGGCGGCCTACGGGCTGCCGTTCGCCGGACTGCTGCTCCTCGGCGGCAGGCTGGCCGACCGGCTCGGCCCGCGCCGGGTCTTCCTCGCCGGGGTCGCGCTGTTCGGCCTGGCCTCCGTCGCAGGCGGGCTCGCCCCCGGGTACGGCGTCCTGCTCACGGCCAGGTTCGCCCAGGGCGCGGGCGCGGCGCTGACCGCACCCGCCGCGGTCGCCCTGGTCACCCTGCTCCACCCCGACCCCGTGGCCCGCGGGCGCGCGTTCGCCCTGTGGGGCACGCTCTCGGTGACCGGGGCCACCACGGGCAGCCTGGCCGGCGGCCTGATCGCCTCCGCGACCTCCACCTGGCGCTGGACCTTCGCCGTCCCGGTCGCGGCCGCCCTGGCCGCCCTGCTGCGCCACCGCGTCCTGCCCGCGGCCAGGGAGAGGCCGCCCGCCGGAAGCCTGGACGCGCTCGGCGCCGCCCTGGCCACCGCCGGGCTGGTCGCACTCAGCTACGGCCTGCTCGACGGCGTCTCACCCCTCGCCACCGGGGCGGGCGTCGCGCTCCTGGCCGCCTTCCTCCTGGTCGAGGGCAGGATCGCGGCCGACCCCCTGCTGCCCCTGCCGTTCCTGCTGAACCCGCGCCGCCTGTCCGCCCTGGCCGCGATCATGGTCACCGCGGCGGCCAGCGCCACCAGCGCGTTCCTGCTCAACCTCTGGCTGCAGCAGGTACGCGGCCTGTCCCCCGCCGTCACCAGCCTCATCCTCGCGCCCACCGTGCTCATCGTCGCCATGGGCCCGGTCTCGGCCCGCCTGATCGCCCGGTACGGCCCCCGCGCCGTCACCACCGTGGGTCTCGCGCTCGGCGCGGTGTCGATGCTGCTCCTCAGCCGCCTGGACGACCAGGCCGCCGTGCTCTGCGGCCTGGCCCTGTTCTCCTTCGGCGGCGGGATGGCCTTCTCCGGCGCCACCGTCAGCGCGCTGACCGGCGCCCCGCCCGGACGCGCCGGGGTGGCCGGCGGCCTGGCCAACACCGCCATGGAGATCGGCCCCACGGCCGGCCTGGCCGGGCTGGTCGCGGTGGCGGCGGCGCGTACCGCCTCGCTCGGCCACCTCGGCCCGGCGCGGGCGACCCTGGGCGGCTACACGCTGGCACTGGTCGTCATGGCCGCCGTCATGATCCTCACCGCGCTCCTGTTCCTGATCACCAGCAGAGAATCCAGAAAGGACCGATCATGACCCGATTCACCGGCAAGACCGTGCTGATCAGCGGAGCGAGCGCCGGGATCGGCCGGGCGCTCGCGCTCGGCTTCGCCGCCGAGGGCGCCACCGTGATCGCCGCCGCCCGCGGCGAGGACGCGCTGAAGGAGACCGTGCGGCTGATCGAGGCCGAGGGCGGCCGGGCCGAGGCCCGCACCGTGGACGTCGCCGACTCCGCGAGCGTGGCCGCCCTGATCTCCGGCATCGTGGCCGCCCACGGCCGGCTGGACATCGCGGTCAACAACGCGGGCGTGCTGACGCTGGGCCGGGTCGAGGAGCTGCCAGAGGCGGAGTGGGAGCGCATGTTCCGGATCAACACCACCGGCGTCTTCCACGCGATGAAGCACCAGATCGCCGCCATGCGGGCCGGCGGCCGGGGCGGGGTGATCATCAACATGAGCTCCAGCGTCGGCGAGCACATCCGCGTACCGGGCATGGCCGCGTACGGCGCGTCGAAGGCCGCCGTCACCGCGCTCAGCCGCACGGCGGCGCTGGAGTGCATCGGCGACGGGATCAGGATCAACTCGGTCAGCCCCGGCCCGCACGACACCACCATGTCGATGCGCCCCGGCGAGACCGAGGCCGACCGGGCCGAGCGGATGAGGACCCAGCTCCCCATCGGCCGCGTCGGCACCCTGGACGAGATCACCGGCTCGGTCCTGTGGCTGGCCTCCCCGGCCGCCGGCTTCGCCGTGGGCCTGGACCTGGTCCTGGACGGCGGCGGCTCGCTCTAGGCGCGCTGCTCGCGCACGTAGAACGGGGGGATGCCGGCCAGCAGGTGCTCCTCCCCCGGCGGCTTGATCCACACCTCCAGCTCCCGCCCGTCGGGCAGCCGGTGGGTGAGCGTGCCCCCGAACGCGGCGTCCACGCTCGCCACGTCCTCCGCCACCAGCATGATGATGAGCTGCCGCGGGCCCGGCGGGAAGTACACCCACCCGTAGTGCGCCGCGTGCACGCCGGGGATCGTGTCCAGCCGCTTCACCAGCACGGACATGGCCCCCGGCGGCAGCGGCGGCGCCTCCCCGGTGTGGATCACCGTCACCGAGTCGTCGGCCGCTTCGAGCAGCCGGTCCACGACCCCCGGCGGGAAGACCTTGCCGTAGGGCCAGTTCGGGTTCAGCACCAGCCGCTGCCCCGAGGTCATCGCGAACAGCGCCCGCGGTTCGACCTCCAGCACCCGGTAGCGCCGCGCGATCCCCGGATTCTCCGCGTACGTCTCGGCGATCCGCTCCTCGGAGGTGAAGAACGGGATCGTGTCCCCCTCCTCGGTGCCGAACATCAACACGTCCAGCACCTCGTCCCGCGCACGCCACCACCCACGCCACCACCCGGGCCGCCGTACCAGGATCAGCACCTTCCCCCTGATCAGCAGCTTGAAGAACGCCAGCAGCGCCGCATCATCCCCCGCCCGCACAGCCCGCAACGCATCCTCAACCTGCCGTGGGGTCGGCCCGTCCATCCCCCCTTGATATCCGACCACTCCCCCTCGGCCTACCCCCACCCCCTATCTCGGGTCATGATCCCCAGCCCCAGCCGGGCCCGTGCCATCCACGGGCGCGGCCCGAGCGCACCGAGGGCCGCGTCTCTCCACGAGCAGAGCCGGGCGGAGACCAGGGGTCGTCACCCCGGCCCAACAGCCGCCCCATCGGCGGTCGGTGGCGCCGGGCTCGGGCGTCGGTGGTGTCTGGCCGAGAAGCGGCGGGAGCGCAGCAACCGCCCCCGCGGGCCGGACACGCGACCCGGGCGGCCTGCCCATCGACCCGCTTCCGGCGCGCGACGGCGGTGGCGACCTGTACGGCGCGGTACGGCGCGGGCGAACCCCGCGCGCGCCGGCGATGGGGCGGAGTGGGCACGGCACCGGCCGGAGACCGGGAGGGCGCCCGCAAGCATCCAGGGCCCCCGAACCGAACCCGTGCGGTGCACGGGCCCCGAGCACCAGCCCAAACCGGGCCCGCGCTGCGCACAGGCCCGGAGCACCAGCTCAAACCGGGCCCGTGCCGGGCACGGGCCCCGAGCACCAGCCCAATCCGGGCCCGTGCTGCGCACAGGCCCGGAGCACCAGCTCAAACCGGGCCCGTGCCGGGCACGGGCCCAGAGCACCAGCCCAAAGCCGGCCCGTGCCGGGCACGGGCCCCGAGCACTAGTCCGAGCGCCGGGGGTGCGGGGCGCGGGTCAAGGACGCGGCCAGGGTTTCCGGGGTGATGTTGCGGCCGGAGACGATCGCCACGTGGGTGCCCTCGCCCTGCACCTTGCCGGTGAGCAGGGCCGCGACGGCTGCCGCGCCCGCGCCCTCGGCGACGTAGCCCCGGGCGGTGGCGAGGTGGGCCAGGGCGGCGTGGATCTCGTGTTCCTCGACGGTGACGAGGCTGTGGACGTGGCGGGCGATCAGATCGACCGTGACCGAGCCGGGTTCGATGTTGCCGGCCAGGCCGTCGGCGATGGTGGGGCCGACCTCCACCGGGACCTGGTGGCCGGCCGCGACGGCGGCCGAGACGGCGGTGGAGGCCGCGGCTTCCACGCCGACGACGCGGACGTCCGGACGGCCGGCGGCCCACAGTCCGAGGCCCGAGGCGAGGCCGCCGCCGCCGATCGGGCAGACGACGGTGACGGGCCCGCGCGAGCCGGCGAGCTGGGCGTCCAGTTCGCGGCCGATCGTGGCCTGGCCGGCGATCACGTGCGGGTCGTTGTACGCCGACAGGTAGTGCGCCCCCGCCTCGGCCAGTTCCTGGGCGTGCCGCTCGGCCTCGTCGTACGTCGCGCCGGTGACGACCAGGTCCACCCCGAGGCGGCGCAGCCGGTCCACCTTGGCCGGGGAGGCCGTCTCGGGCACCACCACGGTGGCGGGGCGGCCCAGGATGCGGCCGGCGTGGGCGATGCCCAGGGCGTGGTTGCCCGCCGAGGCGGTGACCACGCGCACCCCGGCGGGCACCCGCGACAGCGCGCTCAACGCGCCCCGGATCTTGAACGCGCCGGTGGGCTGCAGGCTCTCCAGCTTCAGCGCCGGCTCGGCGGGGGTGCCCTCGCCCGGGTCGAGCGGGCTGGGGGCCAGGTGGGCGCGGACGACCCGCCAGGCGGCCTCCAGGTCGTCCGGAGTGGGGGCGGCGACGGGGCGGTGGGCGGTCATCGGGGACCGGTCACCGTCAGGAACAGGGAGTAGATCGAGCTGGTGGCGGTCACGAACAGGCGGTTGCGCTTGGGGCCGCCGAAGGTCAGGTTGGACACGGTCTCGGGGATCAGGATCTTGCCGATGAGGGTGCCGTCGGGGTCGTAGCAGTGCACGCCGTCGCCGGCGGCGGCCCAGATCCGGCCCGCGCCGTCCAGGCGGAGGCCGTCGAAGCCCCCGGACGTGCAGCGGGCGAACTCGCCGTCGTCCTGCAGCGTGCCCTCCTCGGTGACCTTGAGCCTGCGGATGAGGGCGACCCCGCTGTCGGCGATGTACAGGTGCCGCTCGTCCAGGGAGAACGCCAGCCCGTTGGGGCGGTCGAAGTCGTCGGCGACCCGGCGTACCTCGCCGGTGACCGGGTCGGCGCGGTAGACGTGGCAGCCGCCGATCTCGCTGTCGGCGCGGTGGCCCTCGTAGTCGCTGTCGATCCCGTACGACGGGTCGGTGAACCAGATCGAGCCGTCGGACTTCTCCACCACGTCGTTGGGGCTGTTGAGCCGCTTGCCCTGCCATCGGTCGGCGATGACGGTGATCGACCCGTCGTGCTCGGTGCGGGTGACGCGGCGGTTGCCGTGCTCGCAGGAGATCAGCCGGCCCTGGCGGTCCACGGTGTTGCCGTTGGTGTAGCCGGCCGGGCTGCGGAAGACGCCGACCTGGCCGGTGGTCTCGTCCCAGCGCAGCATGCGGTCGTTCGGGATGTCGCTCCACACCAGGTAGCGGTGCGCGGGGAAGTACGCGGGCCCCTCGGCCCACCGGCACCCCTCGTACAGCTTCTCGACCCGCCGGTCGCCGCGGCACGCGCGGAACCGCTCATCCAGCGTCTCGAACACCATGTGCAGCCTCCCGATCTCGTGCTCCTCGCGAGATCATCCCGGACTACCCGGCGGCGGCGCGACCCGCCGGGGAGTTCTCGCGCGTGTCGTAGGCCGCGCGGGCCGCGTGCACCTCCTCTATGTTCCGCTCGGCCCAGCGCTTCATGGTGCCCATGATCTCCTGGAGCCCGCGGCCGAGCGTGGTCAGCTCGTAGTCCACCCGCACCGGGACCCTGGGCGTGACCGTGCGGCTCACCAGGCCGTCGCGCTCCAGGGTGCGCAGGCTCTGGGTGAGCATCTTCTGGCTCACCCCGGCGATGATCCGGGACAGCTCGCTGTAGCGCTTGGGCCCGTCGGACAGGGCCGCCAGGATCAGCGTCACCCACTTGTCGCTGATCGTGTCGAGCAGTTGCCTGGCCGGGCAGCAGGCCAGGAAGGCGTCATATGCGGCCTTCGCCGCTTCCCTGCGCTGGGCGGCGGTCTGGGTGGCCATCGCGTCACGCTCCTCGGCGTACGGTACGCACCTCAAGGTACGTACTTCCCCGCAGAGAGTAACACTCCTTACGGTCATAGCCGTTCGGCAACCGACGAAGGAGACGGAACACATGCGTGCTGTGGTGGTTCGCGAGTACGGCGGCCCGGAGGCCCTGCGGATCGTGGAGACCCCGCTGCCCGAGCCGGGGCCCGGCCAGGTGCGGATCAAGGTCGAGGCGGCGGCGGTGAACATCGTGGACGTCGCGACCCGCATCGGCATGATGACCTCGGCCGGGCTGGTGGCCGCGCGGCCGGAACACGGCCTGGGCTGGGACGTCGCCGGCACGGTGGACGCCTCGCAGGTGCCGGGGTTCGCCCCGGGCGACCGGGTGGCGGCGCTGTCGGACCGGCTGGACCGATCGACGGCGGCGTACGCGGAGTACATCGTGCTCGACGCCGGCGCCGTGGCCCACATCCCCGGCTCGCTCGGCTTCGCCGAGGCGGCCACGATCCCGCTGAACGGGCTCACCGCGCTGCAGGGGCTGGACCTCCTCGCCGGGTTCGGCCTGGCCCCCGGTGACACGCTGCTGGTCACCGGCGCCGCAGGGGCGGTCGGCGGCTACGCGGTGGAGCTGGCCGCGCTGCGCGGCCTGCGCGTGGTCGCGGTGGCCGGTCCCGACGACGAGAAGCAGGTACGCGCGTTCGGCGCCGAGCACTTCGTCCCGCGCCAGGAGGAGCTGGGCGAGGCCGTGCGCGCGGTCGTGCCCGGCGGCGTGGACGGCGCCCTGGACGCGGCGGCGATCGGCGTACGGGCACTGGACGCGGTGCGCAACGGGGGATCGCTGGCCGCCGTGCTCGACCACGCCGCCCCGCCCGCGCTGCGCGGCACCCGCGTCGCCAAGGTGTGGGTCCGCGCCGACGGCCGGCAGCTCGCCGAGCTGATCCGCCTGGTCGAGCAGGGCAGGCTCACCACCCGCGTCGCCGGCACCCTGCCCCTGGCGCGCGCCGGCGAGGCGCAGGAACGGCTCGCGGCGGGCGGCGTACGCGGCCGGCTGGTGCTCCTGCCCCAGGTGTAGCCGCGCGCCGCCGCCCGCTCGTCGAGGACGGCGCGGTGGTCACGCGCATCCGCGCCGGTGCGTGACCCCGGCCTTCACCCCACCGGCACCCCGCAGGCGCGGCGGAACCCGGCGTAGATCCCGTTGAGCCCCATCGCCTCGCGCATGTCGTGCACGGTCTGCCGGACCACGGCCCGCGTGCGCTCGGTGCCCTCCACGATCAACCGCTCCACGAAGCCGTCGCGCGCCTCGTACTCGGCCCGCCGCTCCCGCATCGGCTCCAGGAACGCGTTGATCGCCGCGGCCAGCTTGGTCTTCACCTCGACGTCGCCGACCCGGCCGGCGCGGTAGCGCTCCTTGAGATCGGCCACCTCGGCCCGGTCGGCGTTGAACGCGTCGTGGTAGACGAACACCGGGTTGCCCTCGACCCGGCCAGGGATGTCGGCCCTGACCCGGTTCGGGTCGGTGTACATCGCCATGACCTTCCGGCGCACCTCCTCCGCGGAGTCCGACAGGTAGATGACGTTCCCGATGCTCTTGCTCATCTTGGCCTGGCCGTCCGTGCCGACCAGCGTGGGCACCTCACCCGGCACCAGCTCGGGCACCGGGAACGTCTCGCCGTACAGGGCGTTGAACCGGCGCGCGATCTCCCGCGCCACCTCGACGTGCGCCGCGTTGTCCTTGCCGACCGGCACCGCGTGCGCCTTCACGCACAGGATGTCCGCGGCCTGGAGCACCGGGTAGCCGAGCAGGCCGTACGGCATCTCCTCCTTGCCCGCGTCGCGCGCCATGTCCTTCAGGCTCGGGATGCGCTGCAACCGCGGCACCGTCACCAGGTTCTGCAGCAGCGTGTTGATCTCCGCGACCTCGGGGATCGCCGACTGGAGGTAGAACACCGACAGCTCCGGGTCCAGCCCCGCGGCCAGCCCGTCCAGCACCATCTCGCGGGCGCGCGCTCCCGCCGCCGCGATCTCCTCGCGGCTGTTCTTCGTGGTCAGCATGTGCAGGTCGGCGATGATGAAATAGCTCTCGTACGCCCGCTGCAACGCGCGCCGGTTCACGATGCTGCCCACGTAGTGGCCGAGGTGAAGCCGCCCGGTCGGCCGGTCGCCGGTCAGCATCCGCTGCTTGGTCGTCATCAGGTCTCCCGTGTGTGGGGGCCACCCCGCGGACAGGACCCGGCGACGACGAACGGGCCGTCCGAAGGGACGGCCCGCGGTTCATGCGCGTCTCGGCGACCGTCCTAGGACGGCCACCACCAGTTCTGCGAACGCAGACGCGACGCGCGGCAGGTCATGAATCCACTGTACCCGAGCGCAGCGGCGCGCCGATCTCGTGCATGTGCCGCAGCGCCCGCGCGTACGACTCGATCAGCCCGCACTCCTGGTAGTCCACCCCGATCTCCGCGCAGTATGCCCGCACGATCGGCCGCGCCCGGCGCAGGTTCGGCGCCGGCATGCTCGGGAACAGGTGGTGCTCGATCTGGTGGTTCAGCCCGCCGAGCGCGATGTCCATCGCGAGCCCGCCGGTGACGTTCCTGGAGGTGAGCACCTGGCGGCGCAGGAAGTCCAGCCGGTCGTCGCCGGTGAGCATCGGCATGCCCTTGTGGTTGGGCGCGAACGTGCAGCCCAGGTAGACGCCGAACACCGCCTGGTTCACCGCCACGAACGCCAGCGCCATCCCGAACGGCATCGCGCTGAACACGGCCACCAGGAACAGCACGACGTGCCCGGCCAGCAGCGCCCCCTCGATCCCGCGCCGGCGATACCCCGGCCGCGCCAGCGCGCGGAAGCTGCTCACGTGCAGGTTCACCCCTTCCAGGGTGAGCAGCGGGAAGAACAGGTACGCCTGCCACCGCCCGATGAAGCGCGACACCCCGCGGCTGCGCTCCGCCTGGCCCCGCGACCACACCAGGACCTCCGGGCTCACGTCCGGGTCGCGCTCCTCGTGGTTGGGGTTGGCGTGGTGCCGGGTGTGCTTGTCGGTCCACCAGCCGTACGCCATGCCGATCAGCAGGTTGCCCACCAGCAGCCCGGCGATCTCGGTGGGGCGGCGGGTGCGGAACACCTGACGGTGCGCGAGGTCGTGCGCCACCAGGGCGACCTGGGCGAACACCACCGCGAGGAACGCCGCGACCGCGAGCTGCGCCCACGAGTCGCCGACCAGGAACACCGCGGCCCAGCCCCCGGCGTACAGGGCCCCGACGACGGCGAACCTCACGGCGTAGTACCCCGGCCGGCGATCCATCAGCCCGGCCTGGGCGATCCGCCGCGACAACCGCGCGAAATCGCTGCCCCTCGTTCCGGTCGCATCTGGTCGGTCGGGCGGGTCGAGCGTGACAGTGCTGGACACGGGTCTCCTCACGTCGATGCGACACTTCCGCCCGAAGGGGCGATCTCAAGTGTCGGGAGGATCGCACCTCCCGCGGAATCCCGCCATCACCCGGGCTCATGGTAGGGCCAGCCCTACCATGCACCCCCATCGACGGCCGCGACCAGCTCATCCAGCGACCGGATCACCGTGATCCCGTCATCACCGACACCGTGCCCCCCAGTATGCCCATCGGGACGCCCGTCGCCGTGCCCATCGCCGCGCCTCTCGCCGTGCCCGTCGCCCTGCCTCTCGCCGTGCCCATCGCCCTGCCTCTCGCTGTGCCCGTCGCCGTGCCTCTCGCCGTGCCCGTCGCGGACCAGCCAGTACGCCCGCAGCCCGGCGTCGCGCGCCCCGAGCGCGTCCACGTCGTACCGGTCGCCGACATAGGCCACCTCGTACGCCTCCAGCCCCAGCGCCGCGCACCCCGCCAGGAAGATGCTCGGATCGGGCTTGGCCACGCCATGCTCGCCCGAGCAGACCAGCGCGTCGCCGAAGTGACCGAGCAGCCCCACGGCCCGCAGCTTCCTGCACTGGTGCGGCAGCGAGGAGTTCGACACCACCCCCAGCCGCACCCGGCCCGCGAGCGCCTCCAGGGCGGGCAGCGCGTCCGGGAACACCCCGTACGCCGCCTCGACCTCCTCCCGGACCTCCCGGTACCCCGCGAACCACGCCGCGGCCTGCTCCGGCGACGTCGCCCGCCCCGCATGGGCCAGGAACCGCCGGGCGCGCGCCACCTGCTGCCCCGCGAAGGTCAGCTCCCCGGCCAGGAACCGGGGGTACTCCTCCTCCATGATCCGGTGCCAGAGCGCCACCGCGTCGTCCGGCGTGCCGAACGCCTCCAGCATTCCCTCGGCCGCGAGGTACCGCAGCAGCCCGGCCCGCTCGCACGCCGAATAGGCGAACAGCGTGTCATCGACGTCGAACAGCACCCCGCGCACCGTCATCGCTATCCCGAACCCCGCTGTGAGATGATCAACACCTGGCCGGAGGACTCGGCGCCCCTGCCGCCGCGCCCCTCCTCCTCCCGGTCCGCCACCGGGAACCCGGCGGTCCCGCCCGCCCCGGCCGTGCGGCGGGCGAGCGCGTCCACGTCGTCCGCCTGCTCAAGCGTAATCGAGGCCCCGCGGCCGGCGGCAGGCGCGCCCGCCCGCCCCGTCCTCGCCCCCGCCCTCCAGCACCCGCACGTAGCACTCGATGGCCCACGCACCCGATCCACGTACTCGTTGGCCCGCGCCGCCCGACCGATCCAGGACGAACCGGTGGTTCGCCATCGGTCGTATCGTCGATACATGCCTGGAGGAACCATGGATGACGTCACTCCTGCCGCCGTGCCGGAGGCCGCGGCCGACAAGCGGGAGCTCATCCGCCGGCGCGTGATCGAGGCCGCCGCCGACCTGCTCGCGCGCGAAGGCCGCGACGCGGTCACCACCCGCGCGGTCGCGGCGGCGGCCGGGGTCCAGCCGCCGGCGATCTACCGCCACTTCGCCGACATGGACGGGCTGCTCGACGCGGTGGCCGAGCACGGATACGCCAGGTTCCTCGCGGCCAAACACGCCGCCCCCGCCGCCGACGACCCGATCGAGGACCTGCGTGCGGGCTGGGACCTCGCCGTCGAGTTCGGCCTGTCCAACCCCGAGCTGTACGCGCTGATGTACGGCGAGCCCCGACGCGGCACCACGTCGGCCGCGTTCCAGGCCGGCATGCGGATCCTCGTGGAACGCATCCACCGCCTCGCGGCCGGCGGCCGGCTGCGCGTGGACGAACGCCTCGCGGCCAACCTCATCCACGCGACGGCGCGCGGCGCCGTGCTCACCTGGCTGTCACTGCCCGAAGACCAGCGCGACCCGGCCCTGCTGACCGCCATGCGGGAGTCGATGGTCACCGCCGTCACCAACGACAAGCCCGCCGTGCAGGGGTCCGGCCTCCCGGCCGCCGCCCGCGCCCTGCGTGCCGTACTGCCCGAGCAGACGACGCTGAGCAGCGCCGAGCAGCACCTCCTCGGCGAATGGCTCGGCCGCCTGGCCGGCAGCGACCGGCATGACGCCACCGCACGCCCGCCCGAGTGACACCACCGCACGCCCGCCCAAGTGACACCATCACGCGCCCGCCCGAGTGACCGGCCGAGCCCGCACAACCCCCGTCAGTGCGCGGCCATGTCCACGAACCGGCTGTAGTGCCCCTGGAACGCCACGGTCACCGTCGCCGTGGGCCCGTTACGGTGCTTGGCCACGATCAGGTCGGCCTCCCCGGCCCGCGGTGACTCCCGCTCGTACGCGTCCTCCCGATGCAGCAGGATCACCATGTCCGCGTCCTGCTCAATAGATCCGGATTCGCGAAGGTCGCTCACTTGGGGGCGTTTGTCGGTTCGCTGTTCCGGGCCGCGGTTGAGCTGGGAGATCGCGATCACCGGGACCTCCAGCTCCTTGGCCAGCAGCTTCAGCGCACGGGAGATCTCCGAGACCTCCTGCTGGCGGCTCTCGGTCTTCTTCGGCGAGCTCATGAGCTGGAGGTAGTCCACGATCACGAAGCGCAGGTCGTGGCGCTGCTTGAGTCGTCGGCACTTGGCCCGGATCTCCATCATCGACATGTTGGGCGAGTCGTCGATGTACAGCGGCGCCTCGGCGACCTCGCTCATCCGCCGGGCGAGGCGAGTCCAGTCGTCGTCGTTCATCATCCCCGAGCGCATGGTGTGCAACGGCACCCGCGCCTCGGCCGACAACAACCGCATGGTGATCTCGTTGCGGGACATCTCCAGCGAGAAGATGACCGTGGTCATCCCATGCTTGATCGCCGCGGACCTGGCGAAGTCCAGCCCCAGCGTGCTGTTGTGCGTCGGAATCCAGGTCGGACCGGCGAGGTAGAGGTGGTGTTCGTTGTCCACCTCGACGCACCGGACGGGCACCGACTCGACCGGACGGATGTCGGTGATGTAGCGATAGCGCGCCGCCGGATGCGCGCCGGTGTTCTGCCGCGCGGCCTTCCTGGGCAGCCGGAACACCTTGTCGGCGGGGGTGAAGGTGATCGCGTAGCCGATGGGGCCCGCCTGCGTACGACCCTCGGCCCGATCGGTGGTCATCGTGGCCTGGTAGCCCAGGCTGAGGATCAACTCCCAGGCGTCGTGCGCGAGCCGCTCGCCGGTCACCGCGAGCCGTACGGTGCCGCTCGGGTCGATGTGGCCGACGCCGGTGTCGAGCAGACCGGCCAGGAGCGCCCGCCGCTGCCGCTCCGACGCGCGCAGGTACGCGAGCGGGATGTGCTTGTCACCGAGCACCCCCATACGGCGCAGAACCGCCTCAACACCCCCCTGATCATCGCGGCATCCCCCGCAGAGGGGGTCGGGCTCGGGGAAGTCGAGCCGGTAGAGGATGTCGCCCTGGCGTACGGCCCGCAGGCCCTCCTGCTCGATCTCGCTGACGATCTCAGGATCGGCGGTGGTGAAGCGGGCCTCGTCGCTGTGGCCCTCGCCCAGCCACACACCCAGCGTGTACGGCGGCAGCGGCAGCTCGCGTTCCTCCACCGCGAGGGGCGCGGCGACCGGGACGCCGTGGTCGAGCCGCCGATCCTCCGTTCGGCAGCGGAGTGTCGCGGCGATCTCGGCCGTGGTCTTGACGGAGGCGAATGTCGCCTGGTCCCGCCCCAAGGCAACCCGCTGGGCGGGCCCGCGGAAATCGCCGGTCTCGGTGAGCCACTGGTGCTCGGCGTCGGCCGCGATCACCGTGCCGTCGCTGAACTCGACCTCGTAACAGGGCCGGCCGACCATGACGCCGGTCGCCGCCACGACCCGGGTCGGCTTACCGTCGGCGCCGATGAGGTGGTCGCCCACCTGCACCTCGCCCATCGTCGTCCACCCGTCGGGCGTGGGCAGGGGCGTGTCGAGCGCGAGGGCCTTGCCGATGGCCGGACGCGCCGCGACGACGATCATCTGGCCGGGGTGGAGGCCGTTGGTGAGGGCGTCGAGATCCTGGAAGCCGGTGGGGACTCCGACCATCTGACCGGCGCGGCTGCCGATGGCCTCGATCTCGTCCAGGGCGCCGGGCATGATCTCGGACAGAGGAAGGTAGTCCTCGGACGTGCGGCGCTCGGTGACCTTGTAGATCTCGGCCTGGGCGCGGTCCACGAGGTCGTCGACCTCTTCGTTCTGGCCGCCGTAGCCGTAGGAGACGATGCGGGTGCCGGCCTCGATGAGGCGGCGCAGGACGGCCTGCTCACGCACGATCTTCGCGTAGTAGCCGGCGTTGGCCGCGGTCGGGACGACGGCGGTCAGGGTGTGCACGTACGCGCCACCGCCGACCCGCGCGACCTGGCCGCGCTTCTGCAACTCGTCCATGACCGTGACGGCGTCGGCGGGCTCGCCCCGGCCGTAGAGGTCGGTGATGATGTCGTAGATGATCTGGTGGGCGGGACGGTAGAAGTCGTCGGACCTGAGCACCTCGACGACGTCCGCGATGGCGTCCTTGGACAGCAGCATGCCCCCGAGGACGGACTGCTCGGCCTCGATGTTGTTCGGGGGTGTCCGCTCGAACCCCGCTCCGAAGACCGGCGCCTCTTCGTCCACCGCTCACCCCCTCGATCCGGTGGCCGTCCCACCCCCACTTCTAGACGACCGGACAGACAGTTTCGCGCCGTCCGACCGACTCGGCAACGCGGCCTGTGGACAGACCTGTGGGCAACGTGTGTGTTACTGGCCCGAAGGTGTGAACGGCCTGGGGACAAGCGCTGTGGATAACATCTCCACAGGGGGACGATCATGGCGTCTACCTGCACGAACAGTTTCCACCGGCTGTGGACGAAAGAAAGTCGGGGCAACACGCCGGGCCCGATGAAGATGATCTCTAGGTAATAGGCAAAATAAAGAGATGTCCCTTACGCCGGACCAGCCCCACCCCCTCGCTCCACCGGCCCGCCCAGAGCCCGCCCCCTGCCGAGTCCGGCGCCATGCCCGCCCCCTGGGCAGGCAGGACAGGAGACGGCGCCCCGAGGCGCCCCCGCCGCTTCGAAGCGTTCCCACCGAGCGACCTACCGAGCGACCTACGCCTCACGACGCTCCGGCCAAGGGAGACACGCCCTGGCCCGCTCCCACCGGCGACCCCGCGCTCGTGGACGGTCGTCCCGCTGCGGAACGCACCCTTGTGGACAGTCGCCCGGCCGAGGAACGCACGCCTGTGGACGATCGCCCGGTTGAGGAACGCCCGGCTCGAAGCCGCCTGCTCGACCCCACTCCGCCTCACGGGCGCACGCCGCACAGTGCTCTCGTGGGCGAACTCCACGAGCTCCACGGAGGCCGCGCACGCGGCAACCGCCCCACAGCAAGCGCTCCGGATGATCGGCACGCGGCTCGGAGCCACTTCATGGAGGGCGGCACAGCCAAGGGGCGTCCACGGCGAAGCCGCCCTGTGGAAAACAGCCCGGCCCAGGAGCGCTCGTCTCGCGGCACCCCGAGCACCGCCCCTCCCGCCGAGGACCACACGATGCGAGACCACCTTGCCGAAGGCCGCCGGGCCGAACCGCGGCCGCGCTGCGGCGCCCCGGGGAGCACCCCTCCCCCCGAGGACCACACGACGCGAACCCGCCCTGCCGAAGGGCGGCTGCCATGCGGCCCTGTGCGGGGTGAGGGGGCGTGAAGGGGGTTCGGGGGCGGGGGGTGGATCGGGAGATTCTGCGGTTGGCGGTGCCGGCGTTCGGGGCGTTGGTGGCGGAACCGCTGTTCCTGCTTGTCGACTACGCGATCGTGGGGCGGATCGGGACGTCGGCGGTGGGGGCCCTGGGGGTGGCGGGGGCCGCGTTGGGGACGCTGGTGAATCTGTGTGTGTTCCTGGCCTATGGGACCACGGCGGCGGTGGCGCGGCAGGTGGGGGCCGGGAATCCGCGGCAGGGGATCAGGATGGGGGTGGACGGGCTGTGGCTGGCGGTGGCGATCGGGGTCGGGATCGTGGTGGTGGGGTGGCCGCTGGCGCCGGTCGTCGTGGAGGTGTTCGGGGCGTCTCCGGGGCTGGCGGCGCAGGCCGTCACCTATCTGCGGATCAGCCTGTTCGGGGTGCCCGCGCTGCTGGTCGTGCTGGCGGGCACGGGGGTGCTGCGCGGGTTGCAGGACACCGTGACGCCGCTGGTGGTGTCGGTAGGGTCGTTCGCGCTCAACGCGGTGCTCAACGCGTGGTTCGTGCTCGGGCTGGGGTTCGGGATCGCGGGGTCGGCGTGGGGCACGGTGCTGGCGCAGGGGCTGGGGGCCGCCGTGTACGTCGTGGTGGTGGTCCGGGGCGCCCGCCGGTACGGTGCGCCGTTGCGGCCCGACCTGGCCGGGATCAGGGCCGCGGGGACGGCGGGGTTCGCCCTCCTCGTACGCACGGCGTGCCTGCGCGTCGTGCTGGTGGTCGCCTCGGTGGCCGCGACCCGCATGGGCGACGCCCAGATCGCCGCGCACGCCATCGCGTTCCAGATCTGGACCCTGATGGCCTTCGCCCTGGACGCCATCGCCATCGCCGGGCAGGCGATCACCGGGCGCGCACTGGGCGCCGGCGACGTCGCCGCGACCCGGGCCGCCACCGCGCGCATGGTGGTCTGGGGGGTGGGGTCGGGGGTGGTGCTCGGCGTGGCGACGGCCGTCGCGCGGCCGTGGGTGCCCGCGCTGTTCGACGCGGAGCCGCGGGTGGCCGTGGAGCTGGCCGCGGTGCTGTGGATCGTGGCGCTGCTACAACCGATCGCGGGCGTGGTGTTCGTGCTGGACGGGGTGCTCATCGGCGCCGGGGACCGGCGCTACCTGGCCTGGGCGGGGGTGTGGACGACGCTGGCCTTCCTGCCCGCGGCCGGGCTGGTGGTGTACGCGGGCGGCGGGCTGGTCGCGCTGTGGCTGGCGATCGGGGTGTGGATGGCGGCCCGGCTGGTCACGCTGGGCGGACGCGCGTACGGAGACTCCTGGCTGGTCACCGGCGGATGACCCGTGGCCGCGTCATCGGCGCGTGATTGCGCGGTGCCGATGTTTTGACCAGCACGTAACCGGTGTGCCCCTTGTTCTTACCGAATCGTTTGGGAGAGGGTTGAGCATCCGGCCCGCGGGGCAGGCCGCCCTGGAATCCGCCAACCACTCCGGTCACGAATGGTCTCACCGTTGTCCCCCGAGCGTTCTCCGTCGATGCGGCGCAGGCTGCCGATGGCGGAGGCCGCGGTCCTGCGCACCTCGGCCCGGCACGCGTTGCCGCAGGTCTACCGCAGCGCCGATCTCATCGTGCTGGGCCTGGGCGTGATGATCGGCGCAGGGATCTTCCGGATCGCCGGCGAGCAGGCGGCCGGGGTCGCGGGGCCCGGCGTGATCCTGTCCTTCATGATCGCCGGGATCGCCATGCTGCTCGCGGCGATGTGCTACGCCGAGCTGGCCTCGACCATGCCGATCTCCGGCAGCGCGTACAGCTTCACGTACGTGATCTTCGGCGAGGTGTGGGCGTGGATCATCGGCTGCGCGCTGATCCTGGAGATGCAGCTCGCCGCGGCCGTGGTCTCGCGCGCCTGGTCCCTGTACGCCGCCCGCACGCTCGCCGACCTCGGCGTGCGGGTGCCCGAGCCGCTGGACGGGATGATCGGCCAGGACGGCGGCTTCGACCTGTTCACGCTGTTCATCATCGTGCTGCTCACGCTGATCGTGGCGGTGGGCGCCCGGGTCGGGCTGCGCGCGCTGTGGGTGATCGTGGCGGCCAAGCTGCTGGCCATCGGGGCGGTCATCGTGGTGGGCGTGCTGTACTTCGACGGGGCGAACATCGAGGGCCGCATCCCCGCTCCCGCCGGCCCCGCCCCGCCGGGCACGGACGCGCTGCACACGACCGTGCTGGGGCTGGCGTTCGGCGAGACGCACACCTTCGGCTGGTTCGGCATCTTCGCCGCGACCCCGGCCATCGCCTTCGCCTACATCGGCTGGGACATCATCGCCACCGCCGCCGAGGAGACCGGCGACGCGCCGCGTACGGTGCCCAGGGGGATGATCCGCAGCCTGATGCTGGCCACGGTGCTGTACATCGCCGTGGCCGTGGTCATGGTGGGCATGATCCCCTACACCCTGATGGACCCCGACACGCCGCTCGCCTCGGCGTTCCGGCAGGTCGGGGTGGGGTTCATGGCGCACGTCATCAACGTGGGCGCGGTGCTCGGCCTGACCACGGTGGTGCTGGTCCTGCTGGTCGGGCAGACCAGGGTGCTGTTCTCCATGGCGCGCGACGGCCTGCTGCCGCGCGGGCTGGCCACGCTGAGCCGCTTCCGCAGCCCGTCGCGGGCCACGCTGGTGATCGGGCTGGTCGCACTGGTGCTGGCCGAGACCGTGCCGGTGCTCACGCTGCAGCAGCTCGTGGTGATGGGCACGCTGTTCGCCTTCCTGTTCGTCGCCGCCGGTGTGATCGTGATGCGGCAGAGCATGCCGGACCTGTCACGCGGGTTCCGGGTGCCGCTCTCGCCGGTGGTGCCGATGCTGTCGCTGGCGGCCACGCTGTGGCTGATGCTGAACCTCCAGGTCATCACCTGGATCTACTTCGCGGTGTGGATGGCGGCGGGCTTCGTGGCGTACCTGCTGTACGGCCGCAGGTTCAGCGTGCTCGCGCCCGGCGCGCCCCCGCGGCCCTCGGGCGAGCGGGGACGCCACCGGCGCGGCTAGAGCCTGCGGGAGGCGATGACCGTGCTCAGGAACGCCCGAGTACGCTCGTGCCGCGGCTCGGTGAAGATCTGCTCCGGCGTGCCCCGCTCGCGCAGCACGCCCTCGTCCAGGAAGCACACCGTGTCGGCGATCTCGCGGGCGAAGCCCATCTCGTGCGTGGCCAGGATCATGGTCATGCCGCCCTCGCGCAGCTCCCTGATCACGCCCAGCACCTCGGCGACCAGCGCGGGGTCGAGCGCCGAGGTGACCTCGTCCAGCAGCATGAGCCGGGGCCGGGTGGCCAGCGCCCGGATGATGGCCACGCGCTGCTGCTGGCCGCCGGAGAGCCGGTCGGGGTAGGCGCCCGCCTTGTCGGCCAGGCCGAAACGGGTCAGCAGCTCGCGGGCCTCCTCCTCGGCCCGGCCCCGGGGGACGCCGTGCGCCTTGACCGGGGCCAGGCAGATGTTGTCCAGCACGGTCATGTGCGGGAACAGGTTGTAGGACTGGAACACCATGCCGATGCGCTTGCGGACGGCGTCGGCGTCGGCCCGCGGGGAGGTGATCTCCTCCTCGTCGAGGAAGATGGCGCCGTCGTCCACGGTCTCCAGCAGGTTCACGCAGCGCAGCAGGGTGGACTTGCCCGAGCCGGACGCCCCGATCAGGCACACCACCTCGTGCGGCGCCACGGCCAGATCGACGCCGCGCAGCACGCTGTGGCCGTGGTAGTCCTTCCACAGGTTCTCGATCCGCAGCAGGGTCATGCGCCGCGCCTCCTCGCCGTACGGGCCGCCAGGTAGTCGGTGAACCGGGCCATGGGGATCGTGAGCAGGACGAACAGCAGCGCGGCGGCGAGGTAGGGGGTGTAGTTGAACTTCGAGCTGGCGTAGATCTGGGCCTGGCGCAGCGCCTCGATGACCCCGATGGTGGACACCAGCGCGGTGTCCTTCTGCAGCGAGACGAAGTCGTTGAGCAGGGGCGGCACCACGTTGCGCACCGCCTGCGGCAGCACGACGTACCGCATGGCCTGGGTGTGGGACAGGCCGAGGGAGCGGGCGGCGGCGCGCTGACCGGGGTGCACGGTCGCGATGCCGGCGCGGAACACCTCGGCGACGTAGGCGGTGTAGGACAGCGTCAGCGCGATGACGCCGAGCGTGACCTCGTCGTCGGGGACGCCCTGTAGCCGCAGCGCGGGCAGCCCGAAGCCGACCAGCAGGATCACCAGCAGCGTGGGCACGCCGCGGAACACGTCCACGTACATCACCGCCAGCGCGCGCAGCGGGAAGAACACCGGCGCGCGCAGCTCGCGGACCAGCGCGATCAGCAGGCCCGCGATCAGGATCAGCGGCTCGGCGATCAGGAAGATCTGGACGTTGACCCAGAACCCGGCCACGACGTCGGGCAGCGCCTCGGCGAATGCGGCCGGGTCGAAGAACGCCGCGCGCACCCGCTCCCAGCCGGGCGCGTTGACGACCACCGCCACGACCAGGGCCAGGAAGATGATCGTGGAGGCCGAGGCCACCGACCCGGAGCGGTACGCCCGCCGCCGGCGCAGCCGCTCCCGCTCCACCTGCCGGGCGCTCTTGACCCTGCCGCCCCCCGCGACCGTCCCGGCCGGCACCGCGGACGGCTCAGACGGCACCGCAGAGGGCCCAGACGGCACCGCAGAGGGCCCAGACGGCACCGCGGAGGGCCCAGACGGCACCGCCGCCGCCCCAGACGGCACCGCGGACGGCCCGGCGGGAGTGTCGGGTGGGCCCGCCGGGGTCTCGGGGGACGGCGAGCCCGGTGCGTCCGTCACTTGAGCTCCGGCGCGCCGGCCGCGGAGCCGAGCCACTCGGTCTCGATCTTCCGCAGGTCACCGGACGACTCGACCTGGGCGATGGCCTGGTTGACGCAGGTCACCAGGCCGCTGCCCTTCTCCATGACCAGGCCGAACTCCTCCGGCGTGCCGGAGGCGGCGTCGAACTGGCCCACGATCACCGAGTTCTCCACCTGGGCGGCGGTGACGTAGAACGCGGTCGGCAGGTCCACCACGATCGCGTCCACCTGGCCGTTCTTCAGCGCGTTCACCGCGTCCACCTGCTGGTTGTACACCTTGGGCTGCTCGGTCGTGCGGATCACGTCCTGGACGGCCTGCAGCGAGGTGGTGCCGACCTGGACGCCGATCGTGGCGTCCCTCAGCCCGGCGAGATCGGTGGCGGAGGCGAACTTCGAGCCCTTCACGGCCACCACGGCCTGCTTGACCCGGTAGTAGCCGTCGCTGAAGTCCACGGCCTTGGCCCGGTCGGGGGTGATGGAGACCTGGTTGATGTCGAAGTCGAACTTCTTCGCGCCGGGCGAGAACGCGCTGTCGAAGGCCACGGTGATCCAGTCGACCTCGTCGCGGGTGAAGCCGAGCCTGCCGGCGACGGCGTACGCGACGGCGCTCTCGAAGCCCTGACCGTTGGACGGGTCGTCGTCCTTGAACCACGGCTCGTACGCCGGCTTGTCGGTGCCGATGGTGAGCCGGCCCGGGTTCTTCAGCGGCAGCGCGTCCTTGCTGCACGCGGGGGACGCGGCGGCGGTGCCGGAACCGCCGGTCGCGGGTGTGGCGGTGGTGCCGGATTCGGAGACCGGGGCGCAGGCGGTGGCGACCGCGGTCGCCAGCATGCCGGCCGTGACGAGGATGAGGGGACGACGGACCATGACCCGGCCTCCAGGGGATTTCAGGGAGAATGCGGGGGGAAATTGTAAAGGGCCTCCTCCCTGACGTGGGAGGAGGCCCTTTCAGGCCCGGTGGGGACGCCGCGTCAGGCCGCGACGACCTCGACGTCGAGCTGCGCCGAGACCTCGGGGTGCAGCTTGACCGAGACCCGGTGCGAGCCGATGCTCTTGATCGGGTTGGCGATCTCGATGCGGCGCCTGTCGAGCTCGGGACCGCCGGCGGCCTTGACGGCCTCGGCGACGTCGCCGGTGGTGACCGAGCCGAACAGCCGGCCGGACTCGCCGGCGCGGACCTTCAGCGTCACCTTCAGCGACTTGAGCCGGCCCGCGACCTCCTGGGCGGTGCCGAGGTCGCGGATCTGGCGGGCGTCGCGCGCCTTCTTGATCGAGGCGATCTGCTTCTCGCCGCCACGGGTCCACAGGATCGCGTAGCCGCGCGGGAGGAGGTAGTTACGGCCGTACCCCGGCTTGACCTCGACGATGTCGCCGGGGGCGCCGAGGCCGGAGACCTCGCTGGTGAGGATGAGCTTCATAGCCATAGTCGCGAAACCTCCCTTAGCGCGCGGTGCTCGTGTACGGCAGCAGGGCCATCTCACGCGCGTTCTTGATCGCGGTCGCCACGTCGCGCTGGTGCTGGGTGCAGTTGCCCGTCACCCGGCGGGCACGGATCTTGCCGCGGTCGGAGATGAACTTCCGCAGCAGCCCGGTGTCCTTGTAATCGACGTAGGAGATCTTGTCGTGGCAGAACAGGCAAACCTTCTTCTTCGGCTTGCGCAGTGCCGGCTTGGCCATCGTGGTGCTCCTTTCAGAGCCCCGCCGTAGGGCGGGAATGGTCAGTTCGGATGGGTGGGCAATTCACAGGGGAGGGCTAGAAGGGCGGCTCGTCGCTGAAGTCGCCGCCGCCGTAACCACCGCCGCCGCCGCCACCGAAGCCGCCGCCGCCACCACCGCCGCCGCCGCCGCCGAAGCCGCCGCCGCTCGGCGGGGCCGGGGAGGCGGAGGCCCACGGGTCGTCGGCGGGACCGCCGCCGAACCCGCCGCCCTGACGGGTGGTGCGGTTGACCTTGGCCGTGGCGTTGCGCAGGGACGGGCCGACCTCGTCGACCTCGACCTCGTAGACCGTGCGCTTCTCGCCTTCCTTGGTCTCGTAGGACCGCTGGCGGAGACGGCCCTGCAGGATGACCCGCATGCCGCGCTGGAGGGTCTCGGCGACGTTCTCGGCCGCCTGACGCCAGACGTTGCAGGTCAGGAAGAGGGCTTCGCCGTCCTTCCACTCGTTGGTCTGCTTGTCGAGATACCGCGGAGTGGACGCGATGCGGAACCGGGCCACGGCCGTCCCCGTGGGGGTGAAGCGCAGCTCCGGGTCGTCAACGAGGTTGCCGACGATGGTGATCTGGGTGTCGCCTGCCATGGCTCCGGTGGCCTTCCTACAACGGATCGGCTATGGGTTACGGCCCACACTACGGCCGCCCCCCGACAATTTCCGCCCGGTCGCCGGAGCGACCGCACGGAAGCTTCAGTGCACGTCGGGACGCAGGACCTTGGTGCGCAGGATGCCCTCGTTGAGGTTCATCTGACGGTCGAGCTCCTTGACCGTGGCCGGCTCGGCGGTCAGGTCGATGACCGCGTAGATGCCCTCGGCCTTCTTCGCGATCTCGTACGACAGCCGGCGGCGGCCCCAGACATCGACCTTCTCGACCGTGCCGCCGTCGTTGCGCACGACGGCGAGGAACTGGTCGAGGGACGGCGCGACGGTACGCTCGTCGAGCGCCGGGTCGAGGATGACCATCATTTCGTATCGACGCATGCTGACTTCGGACCTCCTCTGGACTCTTGCGGTCACGACACCGTGCCGTGACAGGAGGGCGCTGGCGCGCTCGCCGGCCGCCTCACTGCGGCGGGGCGGCGGTGCGGGCGATGAAACGCCCAGCACATCACGCAGCCGGTCCAGGCTACCAGCACCGGGCCGGTGCGGCGGCCCGTTCACGGCCGGTCACCGCGGCGGTCCCCAAGCAAATGATTGGGTAGCCATCAGCCGGGGAACGTCCATGTCACTCGTTGTATGTCCTTGATGTCGTTAGGGTCCTTGGGGGTGGCGCCCATGCCACACATGTTCGGCCCCGTGGAGCACCGGCCGTTCCGGCTGACGCTGAACAGCGACGGACGCTCGCATCCCGTCGAGAACCTGCTCAGCATCGCCACGCTGGTGGTCGGCCTGCTGGCGTTCATCACGGGGTTCATCCCCGGCGCGCACGTCATCGCCTCCTGGGCGGGCGCGCTCGGCTTCGGCGGCGGCCTGTACTCGCAGTACATCTCGGCCACCACGCCGGAACGCGCGCTCAACGTCGTCGGCATCGTGGCGTCCTTCGTGGGCGTCGCGCTGGGCATCTACCACGGCGGCTTCATGCCCTGACCGCATTCCCCGGCCGGATGCCCCGACCGCGGACGGTACGCCCGCGGGTCCCGCCGGGCCCGCGGGCGCGCTCGCGATCGGCCCTCGCCCCCGGTGAGCCTTCGAGTGCGGTCAGCCTTCGCGTGCGGTCAGCCGCTGATGTGCAGGTCCACCCCCAGCAGGGGGAGGAACCACAGGAAGACCGCGAGCACGGCCTCGGCCAGGTCCTTCAGCAGGGCGGGGGTGATGTAGTCGTAGACCCAGGCGACATAGAGGCCGACCAGGAGATATATCAGGAGAACTAATCCAGAGATCCTGCGATATGTCACGTCAAGCTCCTCGCGCTCGCCCGCACGATCGGGGGGGTGTGCGGCGCGCCGCCCGACTTCCCGTACAGACGCTCTTGAAACGGAGCCGGCCGCTCACCTGGGTGGACTACTCTCAGGGGCATGCCGCGCATCGGAGCTCATGTCGACCAGGACGATCCCCGTGGCCACGCCGAGGCCGTGGGCGCCGACGTGGTGCAGTTCTTCCTCGGCGATCCGCAGAGCTACAAGGGCCCGGTGGTGCCCGAGAAGGCGGCCGACCTGGCGGGGTCGGGCATCGACGTCTACATCCACGCGCCGTACGTCATCAACGTCGCCTCCCCCAACAACCGGATCAGGATTCCCAGCCGCAAGCTGCTCACCCAGCACCTTGAGGCGGCGGCCGGGGTCGGGGCCAAGGGCCTGATCGTGCACGGCGGCCACGTCGGCAAGGACGACGACCCGCAGGCCGGCTTCGACAACTGGCGCAAGGTGTTCGAGCGGCTCGGCGAGCACGAGGTGCCGGTCCTGATCGAGAACACCGCGGGCGGCGGCAACGCGATGGCCCGCAAGCTGGAGCGCATCGCCCGGCTGTGGGACTCCCTCGACGGCTTCGACGTCGGCTTCTGCCTCGACACCTGCCACGCCCACGCGGGCGGCGAGGATCTGGTGGACCTCGTCGACCGGGTCAAGGCCATCACCGGCCGCATCGACCTGGTCCACTGCAACGACTCGCGCGACGCCTTCGACTCCGGGGCCGACCGCCACACCAACCTCGGCGCGGGACAGATCGACCCCGAGCTGATCCTGGCCGTATGCCGCGCCGCCGGCGCACCGATCGTGGTCGAGACCCCCGGCGCGGGTCAGGCCGACGACATCGCCTTCCTGCGCAAGCACCTGTAGCCCGCCGGGGCGGAGCAACCCGCCTGGGGCAGAGCAGCCCGCTCGGGGCGGGGCAGCCCCGGCCGGGCCCGTCCGTGCACCCCCTTGCGCCCCAACGCACCCTGCGAGGCCCCGTGCGACCCATGCACACCCGCGCGACATGTGCACCCCGTGCCCGTGCCCGTGCTCCCCTGGTGCCCCGGCGACCCCGTGCAACCTGTGCACCTCGTGACGCGCACCGTCTGCACCCCTGGCCCCGCACACCTCTTCCACCCCGCGGTCCTATGCACCCCGCACACCCCTTGCACCCCGCCGGTCCTGTGCACCCCGCGCGACCTTGCACCGCGCCGGTCCCGCGCACCCGCGCGACCTTGCACCCGCAGGTCCTGTGCACCCCGCGCGACCTGTGCACCCCGCGCGGCCTGTGCACCCCGCGCGGCCTGTGCACCCCGCGGGTCCTGTACACCCGTACGGCAGTGGCCCGGCCGTCTCGTTCACCTCGCGGTGGCGCCCGGCCCGCCTGTACACACCCTGTGGATAACTTTTCTGGATTACGGAGCAGGAAAAGCGGGTAGATCCTTCTATCCCGCCGCTACCCCCCGGCTACCCCGCCCAGGCGCCCTGGAGGAACGTCAGCGTGTTCAGGGCCATCAGCGGCGCCACGAGCAGCCCGTAGACCGCCAGTGTCCACGGCCGTACCTGCGCCATGACCCCGTCCTCCTCCGGGCGGGGCGTGCTCAGGCGGGCGATGGCCAGCCACAGCGGCCACCACAGCAGCGCCGAGCGCGGGATCGAGAGGTAGTACGCCGAGCAGATCAGCGCGCCCACCTGCAACCCGACGTAGACCAGCTCGCTCCACCTGCGCATCCACAGCAGCCACAGCACCAGGCCCACGCCGACCACGGCGCCCGCGATCTCCAGGCGGAACGCCCAGGCGAACTGCCCGTCGCCGGTGGCCGAGGCCCAGGTGGTCGCGAACGACTCCCACGGGGGCACCAGCCTGCGCCCCCAGCCGGCCTCCTGGGCGTGGTTCCAGGCCAGCCAGTCGCCCGTACGGCTGTACTGGTAGGCGGAGTAGGCGAGCAGCGGCACGAACGGCACGACCAGCCAGCCCCAGTGCGTACGCAGCCGGGCGCCGGGCTCCTCCTCCGCCTGCTCGCGCCGGCGGCCCGCGACGTACTCCACGATCAACGCGAACGCGAGGAACAGCCCGGTGATGCGCACGCACGACGCGCCCGCGCCGAGCAGCCCGGCCGCGAGCCAGTTGCCGCGCCGTGCGGCCAGCCACGCCGGGATGCCGAAGGCCAGGAACAGGGCCTCGCTGTAGCCCGCGAACAGGAACACCGCCGTCGGGCACAGCAGCAGCGCCAGCACGGCCCGCCACCCCGCGCCCGGCGGGCCCTCGAACTCCGCGAGCCTGGCCAGCGCGACCATGGCCACGGCCCCCGCGACCAGGGAGATGAACATCCCGCTCAGGGTCCAGTCGCGCACGATCAGGTGGACCGCCCGCAGCGCGAGGGGCATGCCGGGGAAGAAGGCGGGCAGGCCGGGGTCGGGCCGGGCCGCGGGGTCGCCGTCGTAGCCGTGCTCGGCGATGATGATGAGCAGGTGGGCGTCCCAGTGGCGCCAGCGTTCCAGCAGCGGGCGGACGTCGTCGCGGAACAGGGTGCCGGCCGCGACCACCGCCAGCGCGAGCACGCCCAGCCTGGACGCCACCCACAGAGCGAGCGCCTGGTAGGTCGTGGCCTCCTCGGCCTCGGTCCGCACGCGGGCCACGGCGCCGTCACGCGGTGGCGGGCAGGAGGCGGAAGCCGCGGAACCTGTCGGGCGCCCCGGCGAACACGCCGCCCGACGGGTCGTCCACGCCGTCCTGACGTACGAGGTCGTGCTCCGGACGCAGGATGTCGCGTACGACCAGGGCCATCATCAGCACGATGGTCAGCGCCCGCGCCCACACCGCGGTGAAGTAGGTGTCGGCGGTGATGCCCAGCGCCTCGTTGCCGGGCTGGAGCCCCACGAGGTAGAGCCAGATCGCGAAGAAGTACCAGATCTCGGCGGCCTGCCACAGCGCGTACGCCCTGCGGTTGGGCCGGGCCAGCACCGCGAACGGCACCAGCCACACCACGAACTGCGGCGACCACACCTTGTTGGTCAGCATGAACGACGCGAGCGCGAGGAAGCAGAGCTGCGCCAGCCGCGGCCGGGTGGGGGCCATCAGCGCGAGCACCGCGATGCCCAGGCACAGCAGGGCGAGCGAGGCGATGCCCAGGAAGCTGAGCCGGGCGGGGTCGCCCAGGAAGGGCCAGCCCTTCTGCTGGAAGAAGAACCACAGCGAGCCCCAGTCGGCGCCGCGCTCGCTGCTGAAGACGTAGAACCGGCTCCAGCCCTCGTAGGCGAAGATCATCACCGGCAGGTTGACGGCCAGCCATGCGACGGCGGCGGCGCCCATGGTCTCCAGGAACGGCCGCCATCTCGCGGTGCGCAGGGTGAGCAGGAACAGCGCGCCGATGAACATCAGCGGGTAGAACTTGGTGGCGATGGCCAGGCCGAGCAGTACGCCCGCGAGCCACTGCCGCTGCCGCGACCAGGCGTACAGCGCGCCCAGCGACAGCACCCCGGCCGCGAGGTCCCAGTTGACGTAGCCGGCCAGGATCACGCCGGGCGCCAGGGCGTACAGCGCGGCGTCCCAGCGGCGCTCCCTGCCCGCCAGCGCCGCCATCAGCACCACCCCGATCACCAGGCAGATGCCCAGGGTGATCACGGTCAGGTCGTAGAACCGCTCGGCCCTCGTCGTCAGGTCGGCGATCGGCGAGACCAGCCACGACATGAGCTGCATGAACCAGCCGAGCACCACGGGGTACTCGACGTGCTTGTCGAAGGGCACGTCGGCGAAGTACGGGAGCTGGCCCTCCGACAACCGCCGGTCGAAGTACAGCGGATAGATGTCGGTGTAGCAGAAGTGGGTGAACTGGCGAGTGCCGTCGTTCCAGGCCCCGCCGACGCGGCAGGGCCACTTCCACAGGTAGGCGAGCACCGCGCCCAGCGCGCCGACCAGCGCGAACGGCAGGTACGGCAGCGCGCGGGCGCGGGCCTCGGCCATCAGGTCGCCCGAGCCGGCCGGGCGCGTCATGTTCATCCGTCTTCCGGTTCGCGCCCGTACGAGTCGGCGTTCTGCGGGGTCGTGGAGGGGACGCCGCCGCCCCACGGCTGGTCCTCGCCGCCGCCGACGTCACAGGAGCCGTCCCAGGGCAGGCAGTCGCGGCTCTCGTCGGTCGGCTCCTCGTCGATGCCGCCGTCGTCGTCCACCGTGGGCGGCCAGGTGGCGGTGTCGTCCTCGGGGAAGGTCGGCTCGGTGTCCTCGGGCGTGGGCGTCGGAGTGGGCTTGGGCGCCAGGTTCTCCGGCGTGCCCACGTTGGCCCGCGGCGGGAACTGCTCGACCTTGGCGTTCTTCAGCGCCTCGGCCATGAACGCCCGCCACACCTTCGTCGGGTAGGAGGCGCCCTGGATGTTGCCGAGCGAGACCTCCTTGCCGTTGACCTCCTTGTACATGCCCACCGCGGTCGAGAGCTGCGGGGCGAAGCCGACGAACCAGGCTTCCTTGTTCTCGTTGTTGGTACCGGTCTTGCCCGCCACCGGCCGGTTGTACAGGGCGGCGCCGCGGCCGGTGCCGCTCTTGACCACCGCCTCCAGCGCGGCCACCGCGTCGGCGGCGGCCTCGGGCGAGATGACCTGCTTGTAGGTGCTCGGCTCCTTGAAGACCACCATCTTGTCCTTGTTGAGGACCTTGATGATGGTGTGGGTCTCGTAGTGCCGGCCCTGGTTGGCGAAGATCGAGTATCCAGCGGCCTGCTCGACCGGCGTCACCTGACTGGAGCCGATGCTGATCAGGTAGTGGTGCCGCGACTCGGCGTCCTCCAGCCGCTCCCGATCCAGCCCGGCGCCGGCCGCGATGTCGATGACGGCGTCCAGGCCGACCTTCTCCGCCATCTTGGCGTACGCGGTGTTGACCGACTGCGCGGTCGCGTTGATCACGTTCACCGAGGGGCCGACGTTGTGGTCGTTGGTGATCGGGGTCGTGCCCTCCAGCTTCACCGAGCCGCTGCCCGGCAGGTAGCTGTCCAGGCTGTAGCCCTGGTTCAGCCAGGCCGCCAGCACGTACGGCTTGAACGCCGAGGCCGCCTGCTTCTGCGACATGGTGGCTTCGTTCCACTGGTCGGTGGCGAAGTTCTTGCCGCCGTAGAAGGCGCGCAGCCGCCCGTTGCGCGGATCGACCGCGGCGAGCCCGGTGCGGATCTGCTTGGGCAGCCCGGCGGTGTTGTTGACCACGGCGTCCCTGGCGATCTTCATCAGCCGCTGGTTGAACGTGGAGTAGATCCTGTAACCGCCCTTCTCCACGTCCTCCTTGCTGATGCCGTGCTTCTCCATCTCCTCCAGGACCTCGGTGATCATGTAACCGTTGAGGCCCTTGTACACGTCGCGCTGCTTGTAGGCCACCCGCTTGGGCGCGGTCGGCGACTTCGTCGGCAGCGAGCCGTACTCCTCGGGGAACAGCTCCGCCATGCCGCCGATGACGTAGTCGTAGCGCTCCTCGGTCGGGGCCAGGTTGCCGGCGATCTCGGCGCGGTCGAAGCGGTCGGGGTTCTGGATGCGCCCGGCGAGGTACGCCGCCTGCTCCGGAGTGAGCTCCTTGACGCTCTTGTGGAAGAACTCCTGGGCGGCGGCGCCGATGCCGTGAGCGCCGCGGCCGAAGTAGATGGTGTTGAGGTACTGGGTGAGGATCTCTTCCTTCGTCAGCGTCTGGTCCAGCTTGATCGCGACGAAGATCTCCTTGACCTTACGGTTGATCGACACTTCCTGGCTGAGGCCGCCGTAGTAGTTGCGGGCCATCTGCTGGGTGATGGTCGAGGCGCCCTGCACCTGCTGGCCGCTGACGGTGCTCCACAGCGACCGGACCATGCCCCGGAAGTCGATGCCGTTGTCCTCGCGGAAGCTGCGGTTCTCGGCCGCGATCACCGCGTCCTGCACCTGCTTGGGGATCTGGTCGAAGGTGACCGGGATGCGCTTGACGCCGAGCTTGGCCAGCACCTTGCCGTCGTCGTAGTAGATGACGCTGCCCTGGTCGTCCACGTCGTCCTGGGTGTAGCTGGGCACCGGCGTGTTGGCGTACGCGACCGCGATCATGCCGAAGATGCCCGCGGAGAACACCACGAGCCCGGCCATGACGATCTTCCAGGTCGGCACGAACCGGCGCCAGCCCGTCCGGGCCGGCTTCTCGTCGCCCGAGCCGCCCTTGGCCCGGCGCCGCCTCCCGGGCCCGGACCCGCCGTCGTCGTCGCCAGGACCGCCAGGCCCGCCAGGACCGCCTGGCCCGCGCCCGCCGGGACCGCCGGGCCCCCCGGGGCCACCCGGACCGCCGGGGCCCATCGGGCTGCGCGCCGCCGCCCCCCGCGCGGCACGCCGGCCACCCGGCCTGGGCATGCCCTGCGTGGGCTGAAGCCGCGGGTCGCTCGCGCCGCCCGGCTCGCCGGGCCTGGGCATGCCCTGCGTCGCGTGGAGCCGCGGGTCGCTCGCGCCGCCCGCGGCGGCGGCCAGCATCGCCTGTGTGTCCTCGAACGCGGCCTCGGGCCTGCGCGCCCCCGGCGCGGGCTGCTGCGGCCCGCGCGCACCCTGCGGCTGCTGCGGCTGTGGTTGCGGCTGCTGCTGCGGATGGGGCCCGCGCGGCGGCGGGGCGGAGCGGCGTCCGGGCTCGCCGCGCCGCCCGGGGGGCGGCGTGGGCGAGGAGTTCCACTCACCCGTCTGTGGCGACGGGGAGCGCGACGGTGGCGGAGCGGGGACGGCCTGGGGTGCGCTACCCGGAGTCGAGCGACGGCGCCGCCCCGGGCGAGCCTGGCCGGCGGAACCCTCGCGCGGTGCGGGGCCGCCGGTCGGCTCGGGGCCATAGCTGCTGTAACTCACGCGTCCTCGTTCAGTCATCGGCGATGTGGAATTGGCGACGGCCGGCGGCGGCGGGGAGCCGCGACGCCACCTGGAATTCTCGGGCAAGATCCCGGCGATCACAGGGATTTCCCGAATCAGGTCTCCTGTGGGGGATCTCCGTTCCCGAGGACGAACGAGACCGTCAGGTGGTTCCAGCCACAACCTTGACAGACCTCTACCACGTAGACCCGGAATTCGCGGTATTCGCGCGCCATCTCGGCGAGGTCTGACGTGGCCTTTACCCTGCCCACCTGGCGACCGAGCTCGTCGCCGTAGACATAGGTCACGTTGGTGACGTTCCTTCGCTCGCACACCGGGCAGAGGCGTTCGGTCGGCTCGCCGTGGTAGCGCGCGGCGCGAAGGAGGTACGGATGCGCGTCACATACGTCGTCGTGAGAGCAGCGGCCGGTGCGCAGAGAGCGAACCGTCGCCCTCTTCGCGAGGCCGTAGTCCACGACCGATCGTTGTGACCACATACGCGCCAGAGTACGGCGTTTTGCCGATTCGCCCCAACCTCTTGGGGAACTCGTGAACATCGCCGCAGGCCAGGCGGCGTTGCGACGTTATGCCGCGGCGACGTATCCTCGGGATGTATCGGCTCGATACATCGATGCGAGACGTTGGAGTAGCCGGGCCGGAGACCGACGAGAGGGGAGGCGGGTTTCCAATGGCGTCAGGCGGACGGGGCAACGTCTTGGAGCTCGCCGTGCTCGGCTCACTGCACGAGACCCCGCTTCATGGCTACGAGCTGCGCAAACGGCTCAACGCCCTGCTCGGGATGTTCCGGGCCTTCTCCTACGGCTCGCTGTATCCCTGCCTGCGCTCGCTGCTGAACGACGGGCTCATCGTGGAGGAGCAGCCGCCGGCCGAGGGCGTCGCCCCCCTCACGGGCCGGCGCTCGAAGATCGTCTACAAGCTGACCGCCGAGGGCAAGGAGCGACTGCAGGAGCTTCTCACCCAGTCCGGCCCTTCGGCCTGGGAGGACGAGAGCTTCGGCGTCCACTTCGCCTTCTTCCGCCACACCGAGGCCGAGGTCCGGCTGCGCATCCTCGAAGGGCGGCGCAGCCGGCTGGAGGAGCGGCTGGAGGCCGTGCGCACGGCCCTCGCCCGCACCAGGGAGCGGCTCGACAGCTACACCCTTGAGCTCCAGCGCCACGGGCTGGAGTCGGTCGAGCGGGAGGTGCGCTGGCTCAACGAGCTGATCGCGACCGAACGGCGCGCCGAGGCGCGGGCCGTGAACGAAGGAACCACTGACACCACGACGGGGCGGCCCGAGGGCGAGGCCGAGACCCCCGGCGCGGACGACGGTCCCCACAGGGCCACGGATACGGATGAGTAAGGGAGCGAGTGCCATGGGTTCGGTGCGCGTAGCGATTGTCGGAGTCGGCAACTGCGCGGCGTCACTGGTGCAGGGGGTGCATTACTACAAGGACGCCGACCCGGGCACCCGGGTCCCGGGCCTGATGCACGTCCGCTTCGGCGACTACCACGTGGGCGACATCGAGTTCGTCGCGGCCTTCGACGTGGACGCCAAGAAGGTCGGGCGTGACCTGTCCGAGGCCATCGTCGCCTCGGAGAACAACACCATCAAGATCACCGATGTGCCGCCGCTGGGCGTGACCGTGCAGCGCGGGCACACCTACGACGGTCTCGGCGAGTACTACCGCGAGACGATCCAGGAGTCCGACTTCGAGCCCGTGGACGTCGTGCGGGTGCTGAAGGAGTCGCGCGCCGACGTACTGGTGTCCTACCTGCCGGTGGGCTCGGAGGAGGCCGACCGCTTCTACGCCCAGTGCGCGATCGACGCCAAGGTGGCCTTCGTCAACGCGCTGCCCGTCTTCATCGCCTCCGACCCCGAGTGGGCCGCGAAGTTCACCGAGGCGGGCGTGCCGATCGTGGGCGACGACATCAAGTCGCAGGTGGGCGCCACGATCACGCACCGCGTGCTGGCCAAGCTGTTCGAGGACCGCGGGGTCGAGCTGCTGCGCACGTACCAGCTCAACTTCGGCGGCAACATGGACTTCATGAACATGCTGGAGCGCAAGCGGCTCCAGTCCAAGAAGATCTCCAAGACCCAGTCGGTCACCTCGCAGATCCCGCACGAGATGGCCAAGGCCGACGTGCACATCGGCCCGTCGGACCACGTGCCGTGGCTCGACGACCGCAAGTGGGCCTACGTCCGCCTTGAGGGCCGCTCCTTCGGCGACACTCCGCTGAACCTGGAGTACAAGCTGGAGGTCTGGGACTCGCCGAACTCCGCCGGCATCATCATCGACGCCATCCGCGCCGCCAAGATCGCCCTCGACCGCGGCGTCGGCGGGCCCCTGGTGTCGCCCTCGTCCTACTTCATGAAGTCGCCGCCGGAGCAGTACTCCGACGACGACGCCCGCGACGCCGTGGAGAAGTTCATCCGCGGCGAAGTCACCCGCTGACGCGTGAAGAAGGCCCGGCTCCGGCCGGGCCTTCTTCGTGTGCTCCCCCGGTCACGAGCGGGCGGCGGGGGGGAGGTCGGCCGGGCTGGCGATGGGCCAGGCCAGCGGGTCGGGACCGAGCCGGGCCAGTTGCGGGACCTGCTCCCGGCACCAGGGCGAGATGTCCAGCTCGCCGCTCAGGACCCCCTCGGCGAACTCCTTCCACGGCATCCAGGTGACCTCGCCGACCTCGTCGGGGTTGGGGACGGCGTCGGCGGCGACGACCGCGCGGTAGACGGGGCACAGCTCGTGCTCGACCGTGCCGTTGTCCATCACGGCCCGGTAGGCGAAGCGGGGCAGGATCAGATCGACGCGCGCCACGCTCAGCCCCAGCTCGTACGACAGCCGCCGCGCCACCGCGCTCGTCAGCGGCTCGCTGGGCATCGGGTGGCCGCAGCAGCTGTTGGTCCAGGCGCCGGGCCAGGTGGTCTTGTGCGAGGCCCGGCGCGACAGCAGCACCCGGCCCTCGGCGTCGAACACATAACTGGAGAAGGCCAGGTGGAGCGGGGTCTCCGGGCCGTGCACCGACTTCTTGGGAGCGGTGCCGATCGCGTTTCCCTCGCCGTCGACCAGCACCACGAGTTCATCAGTCGTCACCCCAGGTAGCATAACTGATCATGATGGACCCGGGGGTGCTCTAAGGGTTCATCCGGATGCCCGGCCCGGGGCGGGGCCCGTAGTCTTACCGGGTGTCCTACCTCTCCGATCTGCGTGCGGTCCTCCAGGGCCGCGATTTCAGGCGGCTGTTCGCCACCCGCCTGGTCTCGCAGTTCTCCGACGGCATCTTCCAGTTCGGAGTCGCGGGCTACGCCTTCTTCAGCCCCGAGACCCAGACCAGCGCCGCGTCGGTGGCCGCCGGGCTCGCGGTGCTGCTGCTGCCCTACTCGGTGCTGGGGCCGTTCGCGGGGGTGTTCATCGACCGGTGGTCGCGGCGGCAGATCCTGCTCATCGCGCCGCTGATCCGGGGCGCGCTGCTGGTGGTCGCCGCCGCGCTGGTCGCCGTCCGCGCCCCCGACTTCTGGTTCTACGGGGTGGCGCTCGGCGTGCTGGGCGTGAACCGGTTCTTCCTGGCCGCGCTGGGGGCCTCGCTGCCGCACGTGGTGCCGGCCGACCGTCTGCTGATGGCCAACGCGGTCACGCCGACCTCCGGCACCGTGGTCACGTTCGTCGGGGCGGGCGCGGGCTTCCTGCTGCGCGGCGTCTTCGGCCCCGAGGCCGGCGGCACGGCGCTGCTGCTGGTGACCTCGGGCGTGGTGTTCGTGATGGCCGCGCTGATCGCCGCGACCATGGCGCGCTCGCTGCTCGGCCCGGCGTACGACCCCGACCGGCCGCAGGCCCGCGAGGCGGTGCGGAACGTGCTCACCGGCCTGGTGGACGGCCTGCGGCACATCGCGCACCACCGCAGGGCCGCCGCCGCGCTGGGCGCGATGTCCACCCACCGCTTCATGTACGGCATGTGCACCGCCATGCTGATCATGCTGTACCGCTACTACTTCACCGACGACGCCGAGGAGGCGCTGCGCGGCATCGCCCTGGTGCTCGGCACCTCCGGCGCGGGCTTCTTCGTGGCCGTGCTGGTCACTCCGTGGGCCACCCAGCGGTTCCGCATCGAGACCTGGGTGCCGATCATGCTGGTCACGGCCGGCGTCACCGGGGTCGCGCTGTGCGCGCCGTTCCAGGAGTGGGGCTTCCCCGTCGCGGGCTTCGTCCTCGGGGTCACCGGCCAGAGCGTGAAGATCTGCGCCGACACCTCGGTGCAGCGCGACGCCGACGACGCCTACCTCGGCCGGATCTTCTCGATCTACGACATGCTGTTCAACGGCATGTACGTCCTCGCGGCGGCGTTCGCGGCGGTCCTGCTGCCGATGAACGGCAAGTCCTACACCGTGGTGGCCATCATCGGCCTGGGCTACATCGCCGGGGCGCTCGCCTACCGGGCGGCCACCCCCTCGGCCCCCCGGGTGGCTCAGAGCGCCTGAGCGGCGGCCACCATCGCCCGTGTGATCAGGGCCAGGTCGTCCGCGCCGATCGGATACGGCGGCATGGTGTAGATCAGCCGCCCGAAGGGCCGCAGCCAGACCCCGTGCGCCATCACGGTGCGCTGAACCTCCGGCACATCGACCGGGGCCTCGGTCTCGATCACGCCGATCGCCCCCAGCACGCGTACGTCGCGCACCCCCGGCAGCCCGCGCGCGCCCGCCAGCCCCTCGCTCAGGCCCGCCTCGATGCCCTTGACCTCCTCGCGCCAGGGCCGCTCGGCCAGCAGCTCCAGCGACGCCCGCGCCACCGCCGTGGCCAGCGGGTTGGCCATGAACGTGGGCCCGTGCATCAGCACCCCGACGCCCTCGGCCACCCGCTCGGTGCACAGGGTCGCCGCCAGCGACAGGTAGCCGCCGGTCAGCGCCTTGCCCAGGCACATGATGTCGGGCCGCACCCCGGCGTGGTCGCAGCCGAACAGCTCCCCTGTGCGGCCGAACCCGGTGGCGATCTCGTCGGCGATCAGCAGGATGCCGTGCTCGTCGGCCAGCTCGCGCAGCCTGCGCAGGTAGCCCGGATGGTAGAACCGCATGCCGCCCGCGCCCTGCACCACCGGCTCCACGATGATCGCGGCCAGCTCGGCGGAGTGGCGGGCCACGGTGCTCTCCAGCTCGGCGAGGTACGCCTCGCTCAGGTGGGCGGGCGGCTCGCCCGCGAACACGTGCTCGGGCAGCACGGAGGCGAACATGTGGTGCATGCCGTTGACCGGGTCGCACACGGCCATCGCGCCGAACGTGTCGCCGTGGTAGCCGCCGCGCACCGTCATCAGCCGTGTGCGCCCGGACGCCCGGCCGTACTGCAGCGCCATCTTGATCGCGACCTCGACCGCCACCGACCCCGAGTCGGCGAAGAACACCTTGGGCAGCCCGGTCATCGCGGTCAGCGTGCGCGCCAGCTCCACCGCCGGGGCGTGGGTGAGCCCGCCGAACATGACGTGCGCCATGGCGCCGAGCTGGTCGCCGATCGCCCGGTCCAGCCGGGGGTGCCGGTAGCCGTGGATGGCCGACCACCATGACGACATGCCGTCCACCAGCTCGCGGCCGTCGGCGAGCGCGATCCGCACCCCGGACGCCCCGGTCACCACATGCTGCGGCACGGGCGCCGGCACCGGGGCGTACGGGTGCCAGACGTGCTCACGGTCGAAGGACGCGATCTCCATGGTCGAAGGCTACGCTCACAGCCCCTGCGACTCGGCCCAGGCGCGCAGGGCCTCCTCGGCGGCGTCCTTGCCGATCAGGCCCTTGTCCAGGCGCATGTCGAGCAGGAACTTGTACGCCTTGCCGACCACCGGCCCCGGCCCGATGCCCAGGATGCGCTGGATCTCGTTGCCGTCGAGCTCGGGGCGGATCTTGGCCAGCTCCTCCTCCTCGGCCAGCCGGGCGATCCGCTCCTCCAGGTGGTCGTAGGTGCGCGAGAGCGCCAGCGCCTTGCGCTTGTTGCGGGTGGTGCAGTCGGCCCGGGTCAGCTTGTGCAGTCGGTCCAGCAGGTGCCCGGCGTCGCGTACGTAGCGGCGTACGGCGCTGTCGGTCCACTCGCCGGTGCCGTAGCCGTGGAAGCGCAGGTGCAGCTCCACCAGCCGCGCCACGTCGGCCACGACGTCCTTGGGGAACTTCAGCTCACTGAGCCGCTTCTTGGCCATCTGCGCGCCCACCACCTCGTGGTGGTGGAAGGAGACCCGCCCGCCCGGCTCGTGCCTGCGCGTCTTGGGCTTGCCGATGTCGTGCAGCAGCGCCGCCCAGCGCAGCACCCGGTCGGGGCCGCTCTCCTCCAGCGCGATGGCCTGCTCCAGCACGATCAGCGTGTGCTCGTAGACGTCCTTGTGCCGGTGGTGCTCGTCGATCTCCAGGCGCAGCTTGGGCAGCTCCGGCAGCACGTGCGCGGCCAGCCCGGAATCGACCAGCAGGGTCAGGCCCCGGCGCGGGTGGGCGCCCTGGATCAGCTTGTCCAGCTCGGCCTGGATGCGCTCGGCCGAGACGATCTCGATCCGCTCGGCCATGCGCTTCACGGCCTCGAACGTCGGCGGGTCGATGCTGAACCCGAGCTGGGCGGCGAACCTGGCCGCGCGCAGCATGCGCAGCGGGTCGTCGTCGAAGGACCGCTCCGGCGGGCCGGGCGTGCGCAGCACCTTGGCCGCCAGATCGGCCAGGCCGCCGTACGGATCGACGAAGTCGGCGGGCTCGCGCGCGGGCAGCCGCACCGCCATCGCGTTGACCGCGAAGTCGCGCCGCGACAGGTCCTCGCCCAGGTCGTCGCCGTACGCCACCTCGGGCTTGCGCGACTTCGGGTCGTACGCCTCGCTCCGGTACGTCGTGATCTCCAGCAGGAGGCCGCCCTTGCGCACCCCCACCGTGCCGAAGTCGATCCCGATCGTCCAGACCGAGTCGGCCCAGTCGCGCACGATCTCCAGCACCCGCTCGGGCCTGGCGTCTGTGGTCAGGTCGAGGTCGTTTCCGGCGCGGCCGAGGAACACGTCGCGTACGGAGCCGCCGACGAGGGCCAGCTCGTGCCCCTTGGCGGCGAAGATCTCACCGAGTTCCCCGGCGATCGGGGAGATGCGGCGGAACAGGTCCATGAGCGGCACGGCCGGACGCGCCGGGGACTCCGGCGCGCTCCGGGTCAGATTCGATTCGGACAAGCTGGGTAGGTCCTTCGGGTACGGAGAATGTTCTCCCCGGCCATACCTGGTGTAACCCGTCGGATGTACACCGTCGGCGGTCACCGGGCCACGGTCGATCAGTAGTTCGGACAGACCGTCGGAGGTCGTGCGACGAGGCTAGGAGCGCGCATATGAAGGACGCCCTCGCGATCCATCGATGGCTCCTCGCACACCAAGTCCATCATGAGATCGTACGCCTTCCGCGGGCGCTGACGTCCGCCAGGGAGCTTCCGGACGTTCTCGGCGCCGATCCCGCCGACTGTCTGGAGGTCACGGTCTTCGAGGTGGACACGCGTGTCGGGCTCGAACCGGTCGCCGTGTTGTCCTCCGTCGCCGCGCCGCCGAGCCCCGGCATCGTGGGCGCGATTCTGGGCGCCCGCAAGGTGCGCCCCGCGCCCGCGTTCCTGGTCAACGCCGCCACCGAGTACGCCGACGGCCTGGTGTGCCCGCTGCTGCTCCCCGAGACGCTCGCCCTGCTCATCGACGAGCGGTTGTACGTCGGCCAGGAGGAACACGCCGGTCAAGGCGGCGCGAGGCTGTTCCGCACGCCCACCGGCGAGCGCCACACCGCGCTGTCCATCCGGGCCGCCGACCTGCTCTCCCTCGTCTCCGGCAAGCGGCTGGACCTCGCCCCCCGGCGGCCCCTGCCGGTTGCCGGCGTACCGCGTCAGGCGCACCCCCGGGCGGTGCGGAGGCCATAGCATTGCGGGCGTGCGCCGTACTCGAACCCGGGCCGGCACGTGATCCGCGAAGCCGCGCTGCTGACCGCCCTGACCGCCACGCTCCTCGCTCCCGCGGCGAGCGCGGCGGCGGCCACGGCTGCCACCGCGACCCCCGGCCCGGCCGCCACGGCGACCGCGAACGCCGAGCAGGGCAGGGGGGCCCGCCAGACCCCGCCGCTGGTCATCGAGTCGATCACGCCCGACGTGCCCCGCGAGCGCGCCACCGAGATCAAGATCTCCGGCACGTACGTCAACAACACCGGCGCGCCGCTGTACAACCTGCGGCTACGGCTGCGCAACTCCCCCACGCCGCTGGCGAGCCGGGCCGAGATGGCCGCCTACCAGGCCGGCCAGGGGCCGCCTGACCGCGCGTCGCTGTCGGCCTCCATGCAGATCCCCTCCCTCGCCGCGGGGGCGAAGCAGGAGTGGGAGTTCACCGTCTCCCCCGCCCAGATGGAGCAGTGGCGGTTCGGGGTCTACCCCCTGGCCGTCGAGGTGGTCGACTCCCTGGGCCGCTCGCTGGCGCTGCAGCGCACGTTCATGCCGTTCGCCCCCAAGGACCACAAGGTCGCGCGGAGCAAGCTGAGCGTGGTGCTGCCGCTGGTGGACGCCCGGCCGCGGCGCAGCGACGACCGCACCTTCCTCGACGACGACCTGCGCACCTCCCTGGCCTCCGGCGGGCGCCTGGCCGACCTGCTGAAGCTGGTCCAGAGCACCGCCTCGGCCAAGAACGTCACCTGGATGGTCGATCCGTCCCTGCTCGACGACGTCAACGCGATGACCGCGGCGTACACCGTGGGCACCGGCGCCGACGCGCAACGGCGTCCCGCCGAACCGGCCGCGGCGCCCTGGCTCGACGGGCTGCGCACCGCGCTCGCCAACACCTCGGTCTTCGCCGCGCCGTACGCCGACCCCGACGTCGCCGCGCTCGTCCACCAGGGCCTCGACACCGCCACCGGCACCGCCATCTCCGCCTCGGCCGAGGTCGCCAAGCAGATGCTCGGCCGCGACGTGCCCACCGACGTCGCCTGGCCGCCCGGCGGCCTGCTCGACTACGACGCGCTCGACGCGCTCGCGGGCGGCGGCGTGCGCAGGGTCCTGCTGTCGCAGGACAACCTGCCGCCCGACCCGTCGGTCACCACCACGCCCGACGCGGTCACCACCCTCGGCAGCGTCTACGGCGACGTCACCGCGGTGGTCGCCGACCCGGTGCTGAGCCAGGCCCTCGGCGCCGACGTGAGCACGCCCGGGGCCGCGACCCTGGCCAAGCAGCGGTTCGTGGCCGAGACCGCGATGATCGCCAACGAGGTCCCCGAGACCCCGCGCAACCTCCTGGTCACGCCCTACCGGCGCTGGCACCCCGACCCCGAGTTCGTCTCCGGCCTGCTGAAGACCGCCGCCGGACTGCCCTGGCTCAGCGGCCAGACCCCGGTCACCGGGCTGAAGCAGCCCAAGACCCCCACCCCGCGCGGCGACCTGACCTACACCGACCAGAACCGCCGCGACGAGCTGAGCAAGTCCTACCTCGCCACCGTGAAGAAGACCAGCACCCAGGCCGACCTCACCGCGCTGGTCACCAACGGCGACGAGCGGCAGGCGTTCAGCCGGGCCGTGCTGCGGCTGACCTCCTCCGGCTGGCGCGGCGGCACCGGCACCGCGCGCGCCGCCGTCGAGCGCATCGACTCCGCCATCGCCGACCGCATCGACGACGTGTCGGTCACCGGCACCGAGCAGCCGCGCACGCTCGCCGGCGCCGACGGCGTGGTGCCGATCAGCGTGCACAACTCACTGCGCGATTCGGTAACGATCCGGGTCGACGTCACCTCGTCCAACCCCAAGCTGCTGGAGATCAGGCCGTACGATCCGGTGGTGCTCGTCGGCGCCAACCAGAACCAGACCCTCCAGGTGCCGCTGACCGCGCACACGAGCGGCGAGACCAAGGTGACCGTGCAACTGCGCACCGAGCAGGGCCGGCGCTACGGCCCTCCGGTCGAGCTGACCGTGCGCACGACCGGCTACACCGGGATCGCGCTGGTGATCGTGGGCGGCGCCCTGTCGGTCATGCTGGCCGCGGTGGTGCTGCGGGTCCTGCGCCGCAGGTCCCGCCGGGCCGCGAAGGCCGCGAAGGCCGCGAAGGCCGCGAAGGCGGCGAAGGCGGCCCCGGCCGCCAAGGCGTCCGGCGAGCAGCGGCCCCCGGCCGGCGCCGAGGGCGAGAAGACGGGCACGACGCACGACCCCGCACAGCGGGTCGGCGGCGGAGACAACACATGAGCGAAGAGGCATGAGCGAGGAATGAGCAGGGTGCTGCGCGCGGGCGCGATCATGGCGGCGGGCACCCTCGTGTCCCGCGTCACCGGCTTCCTGCGTACGGCCGTGCTGGCCGCGGCCATCGGCACGGCCGCGCTCGGCGACGCGTACAACGTGGCCTACACCATCCCGCTGATCCTGTTCGACCTGCTCATCGGTGGTGTGCTGAGCAGCGTCATCGTGCCCATGATCGTACGGGCGCAGCGGAACGACCCCGACGGCGGGCGGGCGTACGAGCAGCGGCTGATGACGCTGGCGATCCTGGCGCTGACCGCGGTGGCGGTGCTCGCGGTGGCGCTCGCCCCGCAGATCGTCGATCTCTACACCGACGACTGGACGGGCCCCAAGCGCGAGGCCGCGGTGACGCTGGCCCGGTTCATCCTGCCGCAGATCGCCTTCTTCGGGATCGGCGCCCTGGCCGGGGCGATCCTCAACACCCGCGACCGCTTCGCCGCCCCGATGTGGGCCCCGGTGCTGAACAACCTCGTCATGATCGCGGTCGGCCTGCTCTACCTGGTCGTCAGCGACGCGGGCAGCGCCGTGGAGGAGGTCACCCGCTCCGACCTGGCGCTGCTCGGCCTGGGCACCACGGCCGGCATCGTGGTCCAGTGCCTGGCCCTGGTGATCTCGCTGCACCGCGTGGGCTTCCGCTTCCGCCCCCGCTTCGACCTGCGCAACGCGGGCCTGGGCGAGATGGGCCGCACCGCCACCTGGACCTTCGCGTACGTCGGGATCAGCCAGGCCAGCTTCTGGGTCACCACCAAGCTCGCCACCGGCGCCGGCGACATGGCCCCCGGGGCCGGCAACGCCGCCTACTCCTACGCCTGGCAGCTCTTCCAGCTCCCCTACGGCATCATCGCCGTCTCGGTGATCACCGCGATGCTCCCCCGCATGAGCCGCTCGGTCGCCGACGGCCAGTACGACATGGTCCGCGAGGAGTTCTCCAGCGGCGTACGCCTGGTCTCCTCGGTCATCGTCCCGTCGGGCCTGCTGCTGATGGTCCTCGGCCCCGCCCTCACCGTGATCATCTTCGGCCACGGCAACATGACCACCCAGGACGCCATCTACATCGGCAACGTGCTCCAGGTCTTCGGCCTGGCGCTGGTGCCGTTCTCGGTCTTCCAGCTCCTGCTGCGCGTGTTCTACAGCTTCGGCGACACCCGCACCCCGGCCCTGATCGCCCTGGCGAACGCCGCGGTCAGCGCCGGGCTGAGCCTGCTGGCCTACCTCACCCTCCCGGCCGAGTACATCGTCATGGGCCTGGCCTTCTCCTTCACCGTCACCTACATCGCCGGCGGCACCATCACCTGGATGCTCGCCAGCCGCAGGGTGGGCGGCCTGGACGGCCGCCGCGTCGCCGCGTCCCTGACCAGAATGTACGTCGCCGCGATCCCCACCGCCGCCCTGGCCCTGGCCGTCCTGTGGGCCGTGGAGACCTTCGCCGGCCTCACCCTGCTCTCCAGCCTGATCATCCTCGTAGCGGGCGGCGGCCTCGGCGGCCTGCTCTACCTGGCCATCTCCCACAGGATGCGCATCCCCGAGATCCGCTCCATAGTCGGCCTGGTAGCCGGCCGCCTCGGCAGAGGCTAGGCCCTCCGCCACCGCGCCAGGCGGGCCGAGGACTCACCCGGAAGCGGGCGATCCTCCCTCGTTCCCGCCAGGTGGGTTGTGGTGGCTTGGGCGCGGGTCGTGTCTGGAGGAGGAGCGCAGGGAGCGAAGCGACCGGAGCGACGAGGGAAGACACGACCCTGCGAGGCGCCCAAGCCCGCGTATTGCGAAGCAATCGCAATAAACACAGTAATCTGTTGGGCTCACTCACGCGTCTTGTGGTTTGAGAGAGATCATGGACGTTCGGGACCTTGGGGACCCAGGGGTCGCATGTGGCCGACTGGGTCAGGTTTGCGGGCCGGGACAGGTTTCCCTGGGGGAGACCGGCGGAACCGTTCTTCTTGAAGGACGGGCGGAACCGGCTCGGGACTACCATGGTGCCCGACACGCGGCGGAATGGAAGCAGGAGGGGCGTGGGCGGATCCACCCGGCATCAGGTGTTGCATGCCGACCTGACTGCGTGGCCCGGCCACCGCGGCACGCTTTCTAGGCATGGAACGGTGATCGCCGCATGAGCGCCCCCGCTGTCGAACCAGGCACCCGACTCGCCGAGCGGTTCCGGTTGGAGGACCGGGTGGCCGAGGCCGAGGGGGCGACCCTGTGGAAGGCCATCGACGAGGTCCTGGCCCGGCCCGTCGCCGTGCACACCTTCGCGCCCGACTTCCCGCGGATCGGCGAGGTCGTCACGGCGGCGCGGGCCGCGAGCAGGCTGTCCGACCCGCGGCTGACCCAGGTGTTCGACGCCGCCGAGGACGACGGCCACTCCTATGTGGTCAGCGAGTGGGTGACCGGCGAGACGCTGGCCGACCTGCTGTCGGCGGGCCCGCTGGAGGCCGAGCGGGCGGCGGCGCTGGTCGGTGAGGCGGCCGAGGCGCTGGCCCACGCGCACGAGGCGGGGCTGGCGCACCTGCGGCTGCGGCCCGACCGCCTGGTGTGGACCTCGGGCAGCACGGTGAAGCTGCTCGGCGTCGGCCTGGACGCGGCGCTGTCCGATCTCTACAGCGACGAGCCCGCGCTGGAGGACACCCAGGGCCTGGGCCGGCTGCTCTACGCCGGGCTGACCGGCCACTGGCCGGCCGACGACGAGGACTGCGGCCTGCCCATCGCGCCGATGGACGACGGCCACTACCTGTCTCCCCGCCAGGTCACGGCCGGTGTGCCCGGCTACCTCGACACGATCACCTGCCGGGCGCTGCTGCCCGAGGCGCGGCGCGGCCTGACCCCGCTGACCACGCCCGCCGAGGTCGCCGACGCGCTGAGCGGCGTGCCGCGGCCGGTCCCGGTGCCGATGGCGGCGAACATGCCGCCCGGGGTGATGCCGGGCGAGGAGGAGGACGTCCGGTTCGAGATGGCGCGGGGCGGTGTCGAGACCGGCGCCCCGCTGACCCTCGCGCCCCCGCCGCCGCGGCGGCGTCCCGGCGTGCTGAACCGGGCCCTGATGACGCTCGTCGTGCTGCTGGTGATGGTGGCCGTCGGGCTCGGCGCGTGGACCCTGGGCCGCAACCTCGGCTCTCCCAGCGCCACCCCCACCACCGGCCCGACGCCCACTCCGACCAGCGAGACCGCCAAGGCCGAGCCGATCAAGGCCAAGAGCGCCCGCGGCTTCGACCCGCGCGGCGACCGCGAGGAGCACCAGGAGATCGCCCGCAACGCGATCGACGGCAAGGGCTCCACCGAGTGGCACACCGAGAACTACAACGAGCCCGACCTCGGCCCGCTGAAGGGCGGGGTGGGCCTGATTCTCGACATGGGCAAGTCCGTGAAGGTGTCCGAGGTCGAGATCACGCTGGGCAAGGCGTCCGGCGCCGACCTGGAGCTTCGGGTCGGCGACACGGCCGAGCTGGGCGAGCTGAAGACGGTGGCCAAGGAGAAGGACGCCGACGGCGGGAAGATCACCATGACGCCCGACGAATCCGCAAGCGGTCGGTACGTTTTGATCTGGTTTACTCGGGTTCCGGCCGATCAAGGAGAAAATCGTGGCACCATCTATGACGTAGTGGTCTACTCCCCCGGATCGGCATAGCAGGACTCTCCTTGTGAATTCACCACCCGAGACCCCGCCGGAGGCGGAGCGTACGGCGCGGTCCCCCCTGACCGACGCCGAACTGCTCACGCGCCACATCGGCGGGGACCCGCACGCGTTCAGCGAGATCGTCAAGCGCCACCGGGACCGCATGTGGGCGGTGGCCCTGCGCACGCTGGGCGACCCCGACGAGGCGGCCGACGCCGTCCAGGATGCCTTCGTCTCCGCCTATCGCAAGGCCGAGAGCTTCCGCGGCGAGGCCGCGGTCACGACGTGGCTGCACCGCATCGTGGTCAACGCGTGCCTGGACCGCATGCGCCGCAAGTCCGTACGCCCGGTCGCCGACGACGAGCTGATCGAGGCCGCGGAGCGCGACACCCCGATGCCGGACCAGACCGGCGAGCGAGAGGTCTCGATGGAGGTGTCCGCGGCGCTCAAGGCGCTGCCGGCCGACCAGCGGGCCGCGCTCGTGCTGGTGGACATGATGGGCTATTCGGTGGAGGACGCCGCTCACGTGCTGCAAGTGCCCAGTGGAACGGTGAAGAGCAGATGCGCCCGCGGAAGGGCGAAACTTGCCCCGATTCTTTCGCATCTGCGGAACCGATCCAACCTCACTCGCGTCTCATCCGCGAAGGGAGCAGAACTTCGTGACGGGTGACACGCACTACGACCTGGAGATCTTGGCCGAGCTGGCCGAAGGTCTCCTCGACGCCGCCACGGCCAAACAGGTCCGCGAGCATCTCGCGGTCTGCGATCCCTGCGGGGAACGCCTGGCCGACCTGGCGGCGGTTCGTGAGGTGCTCGCCGCGACGCCGACACCGGCCATGCCGATGGGGGTCGCGCTACGCATAGACCAGGCTCTCGCCGCCGAGGCCGAACGCCGGCCGCGTACGGCGGTGGCGCTGGCGGAGGCCCCCGACTGGGACCGTCTCATGGCCGGCTCCCCCTGGGAGACGGCGGCGAAGGAGGCTCCCCCGTGGGAGGCCCCCGCCGCACGGGCGCCCGAGCCGGAGCGGCCCGCCGAACCGGCGGCGCCGTGGGCGGCCGAGGAGGAGACGCCTTCCCCGTGGGAGACCCGTCGCAGGGTGCGGGCCGAGGAGCCGGAGCCGGCCTTCCTCGCCGCGGCTCCCGTGCCCGAGCCGGAGGCCGGGCACGAGCCCGAGGCGCGCCCCTTACCGCTGGGCGTGGTCGCCGACGACGGCACCATCGTGCCGGCCAAGCGGCGCAAGGCGGGGGCGAGCAGACGGCGCAGGTGGCTGATGCCGGTGGCGTCCGCCGCCGCGGCGTGCGCGGTGATCGGCACCGCCGCGGTCGGCACGACGATGTTCGCCGCGTCGCCGGGGCCGTCGAACAGTCCGGCCCCGATCGCCGCGCCGTCCAAGACGATGGTGATCGGCCCGGCGTACAAGATCACCGAAACCGACTTCAACTACAGCAACCGCGACCTGCGCGGCACGCTGAGCGACTACTTCGCCCCCGCGCCCGTTCAGAAGGGCGAGGACGAGGTCGACGCGAAGCTGACGCGGTGCGTGAACAAGGTCGCCGGCATCGTCGGCGACAAGCCGTTCCAGGTGGACCGGGCCTACTACCTGGGCCAGGAGGCCACGATCATGCTGTTCTGGAAGGACCGGGCCGCCAACACCGTACAGGTGCGCGTGCTCGGGCCCGAGTGCAAGAACCTGCGCAAGCCCGGCCTGGCCAAGTGGTAGCGCCACACCGGAGCCGCCGCTGAGACCCGAAGGAGCCCGCCCCCCGGCGGGCTCCTTTTTTCTGTCCCTTCCGCATAGCGGCAGGTCCCGCCGGGCGGGAATCACCAGACCTTAGGATCTGTTAACGCGACTGGCATTCAGCGGACCGGAAAGGCGTGGACTGTGAGCGACGTCCGTAACGTGATCATCATCGGGTCGGGCCCGGCCGGGTACACGGCGGCGATCTACTCCGCACGCGCCGATCTTCGGCCGCTGGTGTTCGAGGGGTCGGTCACCGCGGGTGGCGCCCTGATGAACACCACCGACGTGGAGAACTTCCCCGGCTTCCCCGACGGCATCATGGGGCCCGACCTCATGGACAACCTGCGCAAGCAGGCCGAGCGGTTCGGGGCCGAGCTGGTGGCCGACGACGTGGTGGAGGTCGATCTCGCCGCCTCCCCCAAGGTCGTCAAGACCGCCACCGACACGTACTACGCCAAGGCCGTCATCCTGGCGACCGGCTCCCGTTACCGTGAGCTGGGCCTGCCGAACGAGAAGCGGCTGTCCGGCCACGGCGTGTCGTGGTGTGCCACCTGCGACGGCTTCTTCTTCCGCGACCAGGACATCGTCGTGGTCGGCGGCGGCGACTCCGCGATGGAGGAGGCCACCTTCCTGACCAGGTTCGCCCGTTCCGTGACAGTCGTGCACCGTCGCGACACGCTGCGCGCCAGCAAGATCATGCAGGACCGCGCGTTCGCGAACGAGAAGATCCGCTTCCTGTGGGACAGCGAGGTGGTGGACGTCCTGGGCGAGGAGCGCGTCTCCGGCGTGCGCGTCCGCAACCTCAAGACCGGCGAGGAGAGCGAGCTGCCGGTCACCGGCGTCTTCGTGGCGATCGGTCACGACCCGCGCAACGAGCTGGTCAAGGGACAGATCGAGCTCGACGACGAGGGTTACATCAAGGTCAAGGCGCCCGGCACGGGCACCACGATCGACGGCGTCTTCGCGTGCGGCGACGTCGTCGACCACATCTACCGTCAGGCGATCACCGCGGCCGGCACCGGTTGTCAGGCGTCGCTCGACGCCGAGCGCTGGCTCGCCCTGCAGGAGAGTTAAGGAGAGGGTCCACCATGGGCACCATCAAGAACGTCACCGACGCGTCCTTCGAGCAGGACGTGCTCAAGAACGACAAGCCCGTTCTGGTCGACTTCTGGGCCGAGTGGTGCGGGCCGTGCCGCCAGGTCGCGCCGATCCTGGAAGAGATCGCCAAGGACCACTCGGACAAGCTGGAGATCGTCAAGCTCAACACCGACGAGAATCCCGAGACCGTTCGGACCTATGGCGTACTCCAGATCCCGACCCTGAACGTCTATAAGGGCGGAGAGGTCGTGAAGCAGATCATCGGCGCCAAGCCGAAGGCCATGCTGCTTCGCGAGCTTGAGGGCATCATCTAGAGCTCGTCCCCACGGAGCTCCAGGTGGCCCCCTGCGGCCGGGCGACCCCACCGCCCGCCGTACCACCGCTCTTCCGAGCGGCACCCACCCAACACCGAGCCCCCTCACCCTTCCGGGTGAGGGGGCTCCCGTATGTCTGAAAGCCGCTGAGATCGTCTCAGACGGGGCGCAGGGCGCGTTCTGGGGTCATGGAGCCGAGCAGGCGCTCCAGGGCCACCTCGACGTCCTCACGCCACGACACCGCGGACTTCAGTTCCAGGCGGAGCCGGGGGTAGCGCAGGTGCGGGCGGACGGTCTTGAAGCCGACCGCGAGAAGGTGCTCGGCGGGCAGCAGACAGCTCGGCTCCTCCCACTTCAGGTCGCCGAACGCCTCGATGGCCTTCACGCCGCGCCGCGTCAGGTCCTTGGCGACGCCCTGGATGAGCATGCGGCCGAGGCCGCCCCCGGAGAACTCGGGGATGATGTGCGCGGTCATCAGCAGCACCGCGTCGGCGCTGACCGGCGAGGTGGGGAAGGCGACCGAGCGCGGGACGTACAGGGGCGGGGCGTAGAGCACGAAGCCGGCGGGCACCCCGTCGACGTACACGATCTTGCCGCAGCTCCCCCACTCCAGGAGCGTGGCCGAGATCCACGCCTCCTTCTCCAGGGCCGGATCGCCGGACTTGACGGCCCGCTCGCCGCTGACCGGGTCGAGCTCCCAGAACACGCACCGCCTGCATCTGCGCGGCAAGTCGTCAAGGTTGTCCAGCGTGACGTTGGCGAGGCGACGCGACAACAGTTGCCCCCACTCCTGCCGAGAGTCCTGTGGAAAACCCCGCGAAAACGGCGTCCCCAGTCTGGCATCGTAGCCCAGTGGGGGGCGCGTCATGCGGCTTGACGATCGAGCCGCGCGTCACGTGCCCGACGTGGCGACGCATGGCAAGCCCGTGTCCCCCGTGAAGCCAGTCACGAATGGTGACGTACCCTGGTTTCTCCGGCTATAGACCACTAGGAGGTGGACCGTGACGGAGGAGACGGATCACGGTCGGACGGCCGCGGCCCACGGGTCGCGCATCGACAACTATGTCGATCGGTACGCCGCACGAGCTACCGGGATGGTCGCCTCCGAGGTCCGAGCTCTTTTCGCCGTCGCGTCGAGGCCCGAGGTGGTCTCGCTCGCCGGCGGCATGCCGTACGTCACGGCCCTTCCTCTCGACGTCGTCGGCGAGCTGGTCGCCGACCTGGTGGCGCGGCGCGGCCCGGTCGCGCTGCAGTACGGCTCCGGCCAGGGAGACCCGCACCTGCGCGAGCAGATCTGCGAGGTCATGCGGCTGGAGGGCATCGAGGCGGGTCCTGACGACGTCGTGGTGACCGTCGGCTCGCAGCAAGCGCTTGATCTGATCACCCGGATCTTCATCGACCCGGGTGACGTGGTCCTGGCCGAGGGCCCGTCGTACGTCGGCGCGCTCGGCACCTTCGCCGCCTATCAGGCGTCCGTCGTGCACGTACCGATGGACGAGGACGGCCTGATCCCGTCCGCGCTGGAGGAGACCCTCACGACCCTCGCCCGCATGGGCAGGCGGGTCAAGTTCCTGTACACGATCCCCAACTTCCAGAACCCGGCCGGCGTGACCCTCGCCGCCGAGCGCCGCCGCCAGGTGCTGGAGATCTGCCAGCGCGCCGGCGTCCTGGTCGTGGAGGACAACCCGTACGGCCTGCTCGGCTTCGACGGCGAGCCCATGCGCGCCCTGCGCGCCGACGACCCCGACGGGGTGGTCTACCTCGGCTCGTTCTCCAAGACCCTCGCGCCCGGCTTCCGGGTGGGCTGGGCCCTGGCCCCGCACGCCATCCGCGACAAGCTGGTGCTCGCGATGGAGTCGGCGGTGCTGTCGCATTCGACGTTCTCCCAGCTCGCGGTGGGCCAGTACCTCGCGACACAGCCGTGGCGCGAACAGATCAAATCCTTCCGCGAGCTTTACCGCGAACGACGTGACGCGATGCTCTCCTCGCTGGAGGCCCTGATGCCGCCAGGCTGCGCGTGGACCCGCCCGGCCGGCGGCTTCTTCGTGTGGATGACCGTGCCCGAAGGGCTCGACTCCAAGGCGATCCTGCCCCGCGCGGTCGCCGAGCGCGTCGCGTTCGTCCCCGGCACCGGCTTCTTCAGCGACTCGCAGGGCGCCCGCCAGATGCGGCTGTCCTACTGTTATCCACAGCCCGACCGCATCCGCGAAGGCGTGCGCCGCCTCGCCGGGGTGATCGAGCAGGAGATGGAACTGCGCGCCACGTTCGGCACCGGCTCGGCCCGCGACCACTTCGGAGTCGACACTCCCGGTCCCGATCTGGCCTGATCGGCCCAGGGTCATCGGCCGACGCCCTGTTCCTCCACTAAGGTGCAGGGCGTCGGCCTTTAATACGCCACGAGTAGTTGAGGAGAGAGGGACCGCCCGATGAGCGATCTCGGCCACGTGCTGGTTCTGGCCGGCGGACTGTCGTACGAGCGGGAGGTCTCCCTGCGATCCGGGCGCCGGGTCAGCGAGGTGCTGCGCGCGCTCGGCATCGACGTGGAGACGCGCGACACCGACTCCTCCCTGGTCCCCTCCGTGCTCGCCGACCCGCCGGACGCGGTCTTCGTCACGCTGCACGGCGGCGCCGGTGAGGACGGCGCGATCCGCTCGGTGCTCGAACTCCTCGACGTCCCGTACGTCGGCGCCGGCCCCGACGCCTGCCGGGTCGCCTTCGACAAGCCCACCGCCAAGGCCGTCGTACGCTCGGTCGGCCTGCGCACCCCCGAGTCGGTCACCCTGCCCAAGGAGACCTTCCACGACCTCGGCGCGTCCGCGGTGCTGGCCCGGATCGTGGACAGCCTCGGCCTCCCCCTGTTCGTCAAGCCCGCCCGCGGCGGCTCGGCGCTCGGCGCGTCCATGGTCGCCACCGCCGAGGATCTGCCGGCCGCGATGGTCGGCTGCTTCGCGTACGGCGACACCGCCCTGATCGAGAAGTACGTCGAGGGCGTCGAGGTCGCGGTCTCGGTGATCGACCTGGGCGACGGCCCGGTGGCGCTGCCCGCGGTCGAGATCGTCCCCGACAAGGGCGTGTACGACTATGCCGCCCGCTACACGGCCGGGCACACCGAGTTCTTCGCGCCGGCCCGGCTCTCCCCCGAGGTCGCCGCCGCCTGCGCCGAGATGGCCGTGACCGCGCACACCGCGCTCGGCCTGCGCGACATCAGCCGTACCGATCTGATCGTGGACGCCGGCGGCCACCCGCACTTCCTGGAGGTGAACGTGGCCCCCGGCATGACCGAGACCAGCCTCCTGCCCATGGCCGCCGAGGCGGCGGGCCGCGACCTCGGCACCCTGTGCCGTTCCCTCCTGGAACAGGCCGCCACCAGATCGGCGGATCATCCCGCCGGCTGACGGCGTAGCCTGGCGGGGTGCTGATGGATTCCGGATATCCCAAGAGCTTCGCCAGCGACAACCACAGTGGGGTCCACCCGGCCGTGCTCGCCGCCGTGACCGCCGCCAACGTCGGCGACGCCTCGGCGTACGGCGACGACGACTGGACCCGCGCGTTCGAGGAGCACGTGCGGGAGACCTTCGGCGAGCACGCCCTCGGCTTCGCCGTGCTCAACGGGTCCGGCGCCAACATGCTCGCCCTGGAGCCCACCCTGCGCCGCCGCTTCGACGCCATCATCTGCCCGGAGACCGCGCACATCGTCACCGGCGAGGCCGGCGCCACCGAACGCCTCCTCGGCGCCAAGCTCATCACCGTCCCCACCCCCGACGGCAAGCTGCGCCCCGAGGACATCAAGGCCCGCCTGCACACCCCCGGCGACTTCAACTTCCCGCCCCCACGCGTGGTCTCCATCTCCCAGGTGACCGAGCTGGGCACCTGCTACACCCCCGGCGAGGTCGCCGCCCTGGCCGAGACGGCCCACGCCCACGGCCTCCTCCTGCACATGGACGGCGCCCGCCTCGCCAACGCCGGCGCGTACCTCGGCTGCCCCCTCCGCGCCTTCACCACCGACGCCGGCGTGGACGTCCTCAGCTTCGGCGGCACCAAGAACGGCGCCCTGGCCGCCGAGGCCGTCATCATGCTCACCCCCTCACTCGCCGCCGACTTCCCCATCCTGCGCCGCCAGTCCCTGCAACTGGCCTCCAAGATGCGCTTCATCTCCGCCCAGCTCTCCGCCCTCCTCACCGACGACCTCTGGCGCACCAACGCCGCCCACGCCAACGCCATGGCCCTCCGCCTCGCCGAGGGCGTCCGCGACCTCCCCGGCCTGACGATCGAGTACCCCGTCGAGTCCAACGCCGTCTTCGCCGCCCTCCCGGAACAGGCGATCACGACGTTGCGCCAGAAGTACGCCTTCCACGTCTGGGACCACACAACCGGCGTGGTCCGCTGGATGACCGCCTTCGACACGACCCCCGAGCACGTGGACGACTTCATCGCCGACATCCACAAGGCGCTTCTCCCCTGAGCCACTGTTCCACGTGAAACCTCGCCGAAAGCCAAGACCTCCCACATCACCACCCCGGCCGCCACTACCTGACGACGGAGACATTCACAACGGGAGGCCGCCCCGCATCAGACCCGGCCGAGCCGCCACAGGGAAGTGACCTCGGCAGCACGGGCCGCGTGGAGTGCGTCGGTCTCCTCCCGCGCACGCGGATGCCTCGCCCGCGTCTCCAGCCGGCCCAGGACCCGCAGTCCCGCGGCCGCGAACCCGGCCAGCAGCTCGGCGCGGGTCCGCAGCATGAGACGCTCGGCCAGATCCGACAGGATCAGCCAGCCCTCCCCGTCCGGTTCCAGATGCGCCGAGAGACCGTCGAGGAAGCCGCGCAGCATGCGACCGCCGGGGTCGTAGACCGCGTGATCGAGGGGTGAGACGGGCTCGGCCGGAATCCACGGCGGATTGCACACGACGAGCGGCGCGCGTCCGGGCGGGAAGACGTCCACCCGCATCACCTCGACCCGCTCCGCGAGCCCCAGCCGCCGGAGATTGTCACGCGCGCAGGCCACGGCCCGCGGGTCCCGATCGGTCGCCACGACGCGCTCGACTCCCCTGCGCGCGAGAACCGCGGCGAGCACCCCGGTTCCGGTCCCGATGTCGAACGCCCGGGAACGCGAGACGAGCGGCGCCCGCGCCACCAGGTCGACGTACTCGCCCCGGACCGGCGAGAAGACACCGTAGTGCGGATGGATGCGCCCGCCCAGCGCGGGAACCTCGACGCCCTTCCTCCGCCACTCGTGCGCGCCCACGATGCCCAGCAGCTCGCGAAGCGAGACCACCGACGGCCCCGCCGCCGGGCCGTAGACCTCGGCGCACGCCACCCGCACGTCCGGTGCGCGCCGCAGCGGAACGGAATAGTCCTGATCGAGCGGCACCAGCAGCCTGCCCAGCAGGGTGGCCTGCCGGGAGCGTGCCTCGCGCTGCGCATGGAACGCGCCCGGCAGCGCCCGGACATCACCCCCACGCGAACGGCGCTCGACGCGGCGCGCCACGGCACTCAGCAGCAGGCGAGCGTTGTGGTAGTCGCCCCGCCACAACAACGCGACACCCTCACGGACGAACCGGTAGGCGCGATCGGCGCTGATCCGGTCGTCGGCGACGACCACCCGGCCGGGCGGCGCCGAGCCGTTCGCGGAACGCCACCGAGCGGACCGGGCTTCGCCGTCTTCGATCCAGCAGATCTCGGACACTCAGGCTCCTCATGATCGAACCAGTGATGGCCATGAAGAGCACTTCGTCGCGGTGGATCAGCCTGCGGCAGCCTCCCGCGAGGAAGTGCACGCCGAAGCGTCGCCGAGAACCATGCCGGGCGGCGGGAACGACATGATCAACCTCCTCGTGGGACCTGGAATCTTCTCATCCTAGGCTCCCCCGGCGAGCCACGTTGCCGCTGTACACCCCAACCGGGAGGAGTGGACAAGCGGACGCCGCCCGACCCCAGCCCCAGCCGACCCGAAACAACACCCGACGGTATGCGCCCGAGGCTCCGCCGCCCCAGAACGCGCGGCAGCGCCTACCCCTCCCACGAATCGGTCGCCCGCCTGCTCTTGGCAGCGATCCCGCGGCTCGCGGGTGGGGATGCGAAGGGAGTGGGGGTGAGGGCGGGACGCGAACGGCCAGGGTGGAGGCGGAAGGTGGACGGCCAGGGTGAGCGCGGGAGACGGAGGCATGGATGGGCGCGCGACACGCACGGCCGAGGCGGGCGCGGACCACGCACGGGCGAAGTGAGCGCGCGATACGCACGCCGGGGTGGAGGCAGGACACGGAAGATAGGGGAATGGGTGGGTGAGGGCGAGGGCCGGCGGCGGGAGGAACAGGGCGATGAGGGGCGGGGAGGTGACAGCCTGGGCGGCGGCCAGGGCCCGAACGACGATCAGCAGGCCCCGCCGCGACAGGCGGGATGGTGGCGGGAGAGCCGGGGCCGGTGGCGGGAGCAGCAGAGCGATGCGAGCCGGAGGGTGACGGCCAGGATGGTGGTCCGGGCCGGGAAGGCGATCGCCCGGCCCCGCCCCGACAGGCGGGAATGATCGGGGAACGGGTAGGCGGGGGCCGGTAGCGGGAGGAGCAGGGCAATGAGGGCCAGGGGCCAACGGCCAGGGCAGTGGTCCGGGCCAGGACGACGATCAACCGGCCCCGCCGTGGCAGGGGGCGAGTGAGTAGCCGGAGGGGCGATCGTGATCGTGAGGGGCCACAGCGGGAGAGCCGGGGCCAGGGCTGGCGCCGGTGGCGGGGGCAGCAGGGCGACGAGGGCCCCGGGGAGGTGACGGCCGGGAGGGCGGTCAGGACCGGGACGGTGATCAACCGGCCCCGCCGCAGCCGGAGGCGGGTAAGCAGCCGGAGGGGCGGTCGTGATCGTGAGGGGCCACAGCGGGAGAGCCGGGGCCAGGGCTGGCGCCGGTGGCGGGGGCAGCAGGGCGATGCGAGCCGGAAGGTGACCATCAGGACGGCGGTCAGGGCCGGGACGGCGATCAACCGGCCCCGCCGCGACAGGGGGCGAGTGAGCAGCCGGAGGCGCGATCGTGATCGTGGGGGCCGCAGCGGGAGCGCCGAGGCCAGCGCCGGTGGCGGTGGCGGTGACGGTGACAGCAAAGCGATGCGAGCCGGAGGTGACAGCCAGGACGGCGGTCAAGGCTAGGACGACGATCAACCCGCCCCGCCACAACAAGAAGGCGGGTAAGCAGCCGGAGGCGCGATCATGATCGAGAGGGCCGCAGCGGCCACCTCGCTGGACCACGACGGGGCGACGGCGGCTGCGGCGCTGAGCCACGACGGGGCCACGGGACCACAACAGGGCTACGGCCGCCACCTCGCTGCACGACAACGGGACCATGGCGGCCACGGCGCTGGACCATGACGGGCCACGGCCGTCACCTCGCTGCACCACAACGGGACCATGGCGGCCACGGCGCTGGACCATGACGGGCCACAGCCGCCACCTCGCTGCACCACGACAGGGCCACGGCCGTCACCTCGCTGCACCACAACGGGACCATGGCGGCCACGGCGCTGGACCATGACGGGCCACAGCCGCCACCTCACTGCACCACGACAGGGCCACGGCCGCCACCTCGCTGCACCACGACGGGGCCGCGGCGGCCTCGGCGTTGGGCCGTGTACCCCGGACTGGCGCGTATGCCGACCCGAAGAGGGCGTGAAGAGGGCGCGGAGGCGTGTTTCACGTGGAACGGTGAGGGCGCTGTTCCACGTGGAACAGCGCCCTCACCAGGCTGGGCGGGACGAGAGGGGTCACTCCTCCATGTGCATGGAGGTCACCGCCTCCGGGGCCATGGTGCCGATGATGCGTTCCAGGTCGTCGATCGTCGCGAACTCCACGACGATGCGGCCCTTGCGGCGGCCGAGGTCGACCTTCACCTTGGTTTCGAAGTGGTCGGAGAGGCGGTCGGCCAGGTGGCGGAGGCCAGGGGCGGTGGGCTTCTTGGGGGCGCGTTCGCGGGGGGCCGGGCCCGCCTTGGCGTCGCCGATGGCGACGATCTCTTCGACGGTGCGTACGGAGAGACCTTCGGCGACGATGCGCTTGGCCAGTTGCTCCTGGGCCGCCGGGTTGTCCAGGGAGAGCAGCGCCTTGGCGTGGCCGGCGCTGATCAGGCCGGCCGCCACGCGCTTTTGCACCTCGGGCGGGAGCTTGAGGAGGCGCAGGGTGTTGCTGATGTGGGGGCGGGAGCGGCCGATGCGCTGGGCGAGTTGCTCGTGGGTGGCGCCGAAGTCGTCGAGGAGTTGCTGGTACGCGGCGGCCTCTTCGAGCGGGTTGAGCTGCTCGCGCTGGAGGTTCTCGATGAGCGCGTCGCGCAGCATCTCGTTGTCCTGCGTGTTGCGGACGATCGCCGGGATCTCCGACAGGCCGGCCATCTTGGAGGCGCGCCAGCGCCGCTCCCCCATGATGAGCTCGAACTGCTTCGGGCCCGCGACCCGTACCACGATCGGCTGGAGCAGGCCCACCTCCTTGATGGAGTCGGCCAGTTCCCTGAGCGCCTCCTGGTCGAAGATCTCGCGGGGCTGCCTCGGGTTCGGCGTGATCGCGTCGACCGGGATCTCCTGGAAGTACGCGCCCGGCACCGGAGCGGGGCCGGGGGCCGCGCTCGCAGCGGCGTCGCCGCGTACGGCCCGGCCGGACTCCGTGGCGATCGTCCCCGTGGTGCCCGTGGCCGGGGGCACGCTCCCCGTGCCATCGACGATCGGGCCGGTCGGGATGAGTGCCCCGAGCCCCTTGCCCAGTCCGCGCCGCTGCTGACTCACTGAATCTCCTCATCCGCCCGGCCGCCACCGGCCACTCCATCGAGAGGTTACCGCCGCGAACGCGCGTACCACGCCGCAAAGCACTCCGGGTCGCCCGAATCATGGGTGATATCGCGCTTTCGCCATGTGCCACCGGCCAGGCCGCCCGCTCGCGGCCTGGCCGGTGGCGAGGGGGCGGCTCAGACCTCTGCGCCGCGGAAGGCGATCTCGCGCGCGGCGTCCATGTACGCCATCGCGCCGCTCGACCCCGGGTCGTACGTCATCACCGACTGGCCGTAGCTCGGCGCCTCGGACACCCGGACGCTGCGCGGGATGACGGTGTTGAGCACGGTCTGCCCGAAATGCGCGCGCACCTCGTCGGCGACCTGCGACGCGAGGCGGGTCCTGCCGTCGTACATGGTGAGCAGGATCGTGGACAGGTTGAGGTTCGGGTTCAGGTGGACGCGGACCAGGTCCACGTTGCGCAGGAGCTGGCCGAGGCCCTCCAGCGCGTAGTACTCGCACTGGATCGGGATCAGCAGCTCGTCCGCGGCCACGAGCGCGTTCACGGTGAGCAGCCCGAGCGAGGGCGGGCAGTCGATCAGGATGTAGTCGAGTTCCATGGCGTCGAAGGCGGTCAGCGCGCGGCGCAGCCGGGCCTCGCGGGCCACCATGGACACCAGCTCGATCTCGGCGCCGGCGAGGTCGATCGTCGCGGGGGCGCAGTACAGGTTCGGCATGTCCGGCACCTGCTTGACGATCTCCGCCAGCGGCAGGTCGTCCACCAGGACCTGGTACACGTCGGGCACGTCTCCGCGGTGCTCGGTGGCGAGCGCGGTGGACGCGTTGCCCTGGGGGTCGAGATCGACGACCAGCACCCGCTGGCCGTGCATCGACAGCGCGGCGGCGAGGTTCACCGAGGTGGTCGTCTTGCCGACGCCACCCTTCTGATTGGCCACGGTGATGACCCGGCATTTGGGCGGACGTGGCCAATCCCCGTTATCCCTCCGGGAGGTTCCCTCCGTGGAAGGCGCGGACGTAGTCGTCGGAGCCGATGTTTCACGTGAAACCACTGAGCTGAGTGCCTCTCGTACCAGCGGCGAATCGCCGGGGTTAAGCGGGGTCTGGGTCACGGTCGTCGTCCTTTCAACCGGCGCGGCGGGCGTGCTCGCCTCGCCCGCGCCGGCCATCACCCCGGGCGCGTCCGGCGGCGTCGGGCGCGGCGCGGCCGGGGAGGAAGTGGCCGGCTCCGGCGAGTTCGCCACCGGTACGTCGGTCGCGGGGGGAGTGGAGGCCGAGGACCGTCCCTCCGTGTCGGCCGGCCAGCCCAGGCCGGAGGGACGTCCGGCGTTCACGACGGTGTGCGTGTCCGGCCAGCCCAGGCCGCGAGCCGTTCCCGGCAAGACCGTCACCTCTTCCGTCGGCGCCGCGAAGCCTGCCGTGCTCGCGCGGGCGGGCGACCGGCGACCACCCGGACGAGAGTTGCAGGCGGCTCGACCTTACCGTGCCCGACCGAAACAAGCTCGGCCGTTCTGGCTCCGGTGGCGTGCAATTGGGCCTGCGCGCCCTCCAGCTCCTCGGCCGCCCGCTCCCCCTTCATCGCCAGCAGCTCGCCGCCCTCGCGCAACAGCGGCATCGACCACGCGAGCAGCCGGTCGAGCGGGGCCACGGCCCGCGCGCTCGCCACGTCGAACACCCGCTTGCCCGCCAGCTCCTCGGCCCGGCCGCGCAGCACCTCGACGTTCTCCAGCTTCAGCGTGTCCACGCACTCCTCCAGGAAGACGGTCCTGCGCAGGAGCGGTTCGAGCAGCGTCACCGAGATGTCCGGCCGGACGATGGCGAGCACGAGCCCGGGGAGCCCGGCGCCCGAGCCGATGTCCACCAGGCTCACGCCGGGCGGGATCGCCTCGGCGACCACCGCGCAGTTGAGCAGGTGCCGGTCCCAGATCCGGGGGACCTCGCGCGGGCCGAGCAGCCCGCGCACGACGGCGGGTCCGGCCAGCATGGCGGCGTACGCCTGGGCCTGGTCCCACGCCTCCCCGGCGAAGACCTCGCGGGCCACGGCCGGCGCGGCCGGGAGCTCGTCGCTCACCGCGCCACCTCCGCCGGGTATCGCTCCACTGCCGCCATCCGCCCGCTCGCTGATCATTCGGTCACGTTCTCCCTCGCCCGCGTACGGGCCGCGGCTTCCGGCCGTACTCCTGCGCGCGGGCGCGGGGTGCGCCCCGGATCTCCACTCACTCGACTCGCCCGAGCCTATCGTCCGGCACGGTACGGACCCGCTTCGCGCGGCCCCGTACCTCAGCACTCACCTAGATCACTCCAAGGCTAACGCCCACCCGTCGGTTCCTCCGAACACAGGGCGGTTTCGCGGCCGGGCCGGAAATGCTAAATCGGTCGCCGGCATGCAGCGGGCGACCGATTGAGGGGGAACACCAAAAGCCAGAAAAGCCAGGAAGGCCGGGAACGGGTCAGGCGGGCAGGACCACCACGTACCGGCGGGGTTCCTCGCCCTCCGACTCGCTGCGGAGGCCGGCGGCGGCCACCGCGTCGTGGACGATCTTGCGCTCGAAGGGGGTCATGGGCTGGAGCGGCTTGGGCTCCCCCGACCGCTTGACGTCTTCTGCGATCTTGGCGCCGAGCTTGCTCAGCTCGGCGCGGCGCTTCTCGCGGAAGCCGCCAACGTCGAGCATCAGACGGGAGCGCTCGCCGGTCTGGCGGTGGACGGCCAGGCGGGTGAGCTCCTGGAGGGCTTCCAGGGTCTCGCCGTTGGGGCCCACCAGGTCGCCCCCCTTGACGTCGACGACGGAGACCACGGCGCGGTCGCCCTCGACGTCCATGTCGATGTCGCCGTCGATGTCGGCGATGTCAAGCAGACCCTCGATGTAGTCCGCCGCGATCTCGCCTTCCTGCTCAAGTGCCGCGAGATCGGGGGCGGCTTGCACCGTCTCCTGCTCGGTCTCGGTCACGTCCGGCCTCTCCTTCGGTGGTGTCGGGTCGCGTCCGACCCGGCATGGTCTACGACTTCTTGGTGCCCGTCCGCTTGCTGCGCGGCTGCCTGGTGGGCTGGCGGCGCTGCATCTTGGGGGCGGGCGGCGGCGGGGGCGGCGCGTCCTGCGGCTCGGCCTCCGGCTTCGCCTTCCGTACGACCCTGCTCAGCAGGCCCGGCTTGGGCTCGGGCTGGATCATGTTGCCCTTGGCGTCGAACTTGGGCATGGGGTGACGGCTGTAGAACCAGTGCTGCTGGCCCAGCGTCCACACGTTGGTGGTCACCCAGTACAGGATCAGGCCGAGCGGGAAGTTCAGGCTGAACACGGCGAACAGCGGCGAGATGTACATCAGGATCTTCTGCTGCTGCGCCATGGGGTTGTCGGGCATCTGCGCCATGGACCGGGTGACGCTCTGCCGGACGGTGAGGAACGTCGTCAGCGAGCTGACCGCGACGAAGATGGCCAGCACGACCTTGGTCATGATCGGCTGGGCGCCCAGGGCCACGATGTCGCCGTCGGAGGTGAAGAACGTGGCGGGGATCGGCGCGCCGAAGATGTGCGCGGCGCGGGCGCTGTTCACGAGTTCCTGGGTCATGCTGAACTTGGGCTCGCCGTGGGCCATGGCGTTCAGCACGGTGAACATCGCGATGAAGATCGGGAACTGGGCCACGATCGGGAGGCAGCCGCCCAGGGGGTTGGCGCCCGCTTCCTGGTAGAGCCGCATGACCTCCTGGTTCATGCGCTGCTTGTCGTTCTTGTATCTCTTGCGCAGCTCTTGAACCTTGGGGGCGAGCTCCTGCATCTTGCGCGAGGAGCGCATCTGCTTCATGAACAGGGGGAAGATCAGCAACCGCATGAGCACGGTGAGCGTGATGATGGTCAACGCCCAGTTGATCCCGCTGTCTTTCGGCAGGAAGGTGCTGTAGCCCTGGTGGATCCAGGTGATGACGTGTGCGACGGCCGTGTAGAGCCAATTCAGCCAGGACAGCTCCACCGAGCTAGCTCCCTTGCTTATCGAGGGGTCGGATCGGGCGCGGAGGGACGGGATCGACTCCTCCGGGATGGAAGGGGTGGCAACGCCCGATTCGCCGGATCGTCAGCCATGAGCCGCGCAGTGCGCCGTGTACGGTGATCGCCTCCAGCCCGTACGCGCTGCACGAGGGATAGAACCGGCACCTGGGCCCGAGAAGCGGGCCGATGAAGGCACGGTAGAAGCGGATCAAGGCCAGCAGGACGCGGGCCGCCGGGCCGGAGCCGGTCTCCGCGACGGGGGTGTGCCGCACCGCGCTCATGATCGCGCCCGTGGCATGTGTCGGCGCCCCGCACGCCCGTCACGCCCCGCGCACGCCCTTTCGGTACGCGTGCCGCGGTGGCGCCGCCCGCCCGCGGCGGGGTGCGGCGTGCCGCGGTGCCACGGGCGCGGGGTGCTGGGTCGCTCCCGGCTCGACTGCTCGGTCATACTCGTCCATCCGTCCGGGCCTGGTGGTCAGGCCCTCGCCGCCTGAGTAAACGATCCAGCGCGACGTCGAGTTCGGCGGCGAGGTGCTCGCTTCGCGCGGACGCGGCCGGTGGGTTGGCGCGTACAACCAGCAGGCTACCCCGCGGAAGGCGGTGCAGACGGTCGCGCATCAGGTGTCGCAAGCGGCGTTTCACCCGGTTGCGCACCACCGCGCCGCCGACGGCGCGGCTCACCACGAAACCCACCAGCGGCGGCTCGGCGACGTCCTCGCGCACCTGAAGGTGCGCGACCAGCGTGGGGCGGCCGGCGCGGTTCCCCCGCCGGATCGCGGCGGCGAACTCGTCGCCCCGCCGCATTCGGGATCCGGACGGCAACACGGAATGGACCTCTCGGAAAAACCCCGGCAGGTACGGCCATCGCCCGCCGCACCTGCCGGGGGCGGTGGCGGACGGGCGACGGACTCGGCTTCCTGATCCGGCGGTGGGGGCCGTCAGGCCGACAGCTTCTCGCGGCCCTTACGGCGGCGGGAGGCCAGGATCGCGCGGCCCGCGCGGGTGCGCATGCGCAGCCGGAAGCCGTGGGTCTTCGCGCGGCGACGGTTGTTCGGCTGGAAAGTACGCTTGCTCACGAGTGGGCTCCAGGCTTCGGTCGCGTCTCGCCGGACGCGGACGCTTCGCTTCATTCACAGGGCTGGCTGTCGGCTCACGTGAATGGCCTGCGCTTGCGCGAGGGCATGCGAAATAGCCGTCACAACACAAGCCGACCGTCGTACGTTACGGGGCGCGCCCCTTCCAGGTCAAACCGGAGGCCGGCCCGGCGCGGGGTTATCCACTAATCCACAGGCGGGTTGTCCACGGGTCCACATGCGGCTTCTCCACTCCGGTCCCGTCATCCACAGGATGTGCACACAGCCTCCCCCGACCTGCCACTAGGCTGTGGACAACGTCTTGAACACGGATGTGCACACGGCTACTGTCGGCCCTCCGGACCTTCCCTCCGATGCTTGTGGACTGTGCCTGCAACCGACCCCGCAGGCTGTGCACACGATGTGGATGGGCTGTGGATCTCCGGTGGAGAACCCGCGGCGACCAGGTTGTGGATACGAGCGGCTACGAGGGGTATCCGGCACCGCCGCAGGGCAGCGGGCGAGGCCGGGTGTGGATGAACGATCGCGGGGGGCCGCGGCAGGAAGGAGGGCAGCCGGACCATGGACGCTGTGGAACTCGGCGCGGTGTGGAGCCGGTCGCTGGAGAACTTTCTCAACAGCAGCGTCCCGATGCAGCACCGGGCCTGGCTCGCCATGACCCGCCCCCTCGGCCTGGTCAACGACACCGTCGTGCTGGCCGCCCCCAACGACTTCGCCAAGGACGTGCTGGAGAGCAAGCTCCGGCCGCTGATCGCGCACGCGCTGTCGCAGGAGTTCGGCCACCCCATGCGGGTCGCGGTCATGGTCGATCCGATCGCCGCCGGCCCGGAGGAGAGCGGGCCGCGCCCCGCCGAGACGTATCCCCAGCTTCCCGGATCGGGCTATCCCCAGCACGGCGGCCCGCAGCCTGACTATGGACAACCCGCATCTCCCCAGGTGGGAGCGGGGTCGGGCGGCCAGCAGGGCTACCCGCACGGCGCCGGTCACCCGGCGTTGTCCACCGAGTATCCACAGCATCATCCACAGGGCGGCGGGCATCGGCCCGGTTCGTATCCCTATGGGGGAGAGGACGGAGCCCAGCCCTTTCTGCCCGGCTCCCAGGACGGCGCCCCGGCGGAGGGCGGGCGGCATCGCGCGCCTCCCGGGCAGGGCGTGGTGCTCCCCGGCACGGTGGTGCCCGGCGCCCCGTACGGCGACGCGCGGCACCAGGCGTACGGGGGCGATCAGTACGACGGTCAGTACGAAGGCCAGTACGACGGCCAATACGAAGGCCAATACGAAGGCCAGTACGCCGGCGCCCCCGAGCGCGGCGGCGACGGCCAGCAGGCGGGGCGGCCCGTCCCGTACGGCGAGGCGCGGCAGGGCTCGCCCGACTTCTCCGATCCCTCGCTCGACGCCCCCACGCTGAGCTTCGACGCGTCCGCCCTGTTCGGCGACGGCAAGGGCGCCGCCCAGGTGGCCGGGCCCGGCGAGGGGCAGGGCGCCGACCGGCAGGACCGTCCGGCGCCGAGCCCGGCGGCCCCCCACGGCGCGCCGCCGCCGCAGGCCGGGCAGAACCGGTGGGACGGGCGCGGCGCCCGGCCGGGGGAGCCCGCGCGGCTGAACCCGAAGTACACCTTCGAGACCTTCGTCATCGGCTCCAGCAACCGCTTCGCGCACGCGGCGGCGGTCGCGGTCGCGGAGGCGCCGGCCAAGGCGTACAACCCGCTGTTCATCTACGGCGACTCGGGGCTGGGCAAGACGCACCTGCTGCACGCGATCGGCCACTACGCCCAGAGCCTGTACGACGGCGCGCGGGTGCGCTACGTGAGCTCGGAGGAGTTCACCAACGACTTCATCAACAGCATCCGCGACCACAAGGCCGACGGCTTCCGCAGCCGCTACCGGGCTGTGGACATCCTCCTGGTGGACGACATCCAGTTCCTGGAGGGCAAGGAGCAGACCCAGGAGGAGTTCTTCCACACCTTCAACACCCTGCACAACGCGAACAAGCAGATCGTCATCTCCAGCGACCGGGCGCCCAAGCAGCTCGTCACGCTGGAGGACCGGCTGCGCAACCGGTTCGAGTGGGGCCTGATCACCGACGTCCAGCCGCCCGAGCTGGAGACCCGGATCGCGATCCTGCGCAAGAAGGCGATCCAGGAGGGGCTGGCCGCGCCGGGCGATGTGCTGGAGTACATCGCCTCGCGGATCTCCACCAACATCCGCGAGCTGGAGGGCGCGCTGATCCGGGTGACCGCGTTCGCCAGCCTGAACCGGCAGTCGGTGGACCTCCAGCTCGCCGAGGTGGTGCTGAAGGACCTGATCACCGAGGACTCCGGGCCGGAGATCACGGTCGCGATGATCATGGCGCAGACGGCGGCGTACTTCGGGATCTCGATCGACGACCTGTGCGGCGGCTCGCGCTCGCGGGTGCTGGTGACGGCCCGGCAGATCGCGATGTACCTGTGCCGCGAGCTGACCGACATGTCGCTGCCCAAGATCGGGGCCCAGTTCGGCGGGCGTGACCACACCACGGTCATGCACGCCGACCGCAAGATCCGCTCGCTGATGGCGGAACGGCGCTCGATCTACAACCAGGTGAACGAGCTCACCGGCAGGATCAAGCAGCAGTCGCGCAACGACTGATCCCGGCAATACACGACTTGTCGTCATTTATGGCTGTGCACAGCCTGTGGATAACGCTGTGGATCGATGTGGACGGAGCCGATCGGCCGGTGTACACGGGGCTCCGGCGCTCGCGACGATCATCAGAGGCGGGGAGACGCCGGGAAAGGCTGGTCAGAGGCTGGGGATAACTCTGTGTACAACCCTGTGCACAACCTGTTGATAACTTGTGGAGAACCTGGGGAAGGGCTGTGAACTCTTTACCTTCGGGTCCGCAAAACGGACACGTACCCGGTGGATAACCTGTTGAAACCTTGTGGAGAACCGGTGGATGACGACCCCGCCATCTGGGGATGGACTGTGGGCAACTCTCGGTCATCCCCAGCCGAACAAGTTTCCAACAGGCGTCACCCACAGTGCCAGTGGATAGAAAAACCGGGGCTGACCTGCGGAAACGATGGTTACCCACAGTATCCACACCCCCTAATGAGATGACTCCCTATGTCTCTCTCCAAGAAATCAAAAACCCATAGAGGGGTTCCCTCCCAGCCAGGGTCCGGGAGGGTGAACACTTGAACCCCGACGAGAGCCGAACCAACAGGAGGCGATCCCCGTGATGTTCCGGGTCGATCGAGACGTACTCGCCGAGGCCGTCGCGTGGACGGCGCGCAGCCTCCCCGCGCGCCCGTCCGTGCCGGTGCTGGCCGGCATGCGGCTGGAGGTCACCGAGGACCACCAGCTCAAGCTCTCCGGCTTCGACTACGAGGTCTCCGCCGAGGTCACGCTGGAGCTGCAGACGGGCGAGCCCGGCGTCGTGCTCGTCTCCGGCCGCCTCCTCGCCGAGATCACCCGCGCTCTCCCCGCACAGCCTGTGGACTTCGTCATCGACGGCGCCAAGGCCGTGGTCACCTGCGGCAGCGCCCGGTTCACGCTGCTGACCATGCCGGTCGAGGACTACCCGACCCTCCCCGCGATGCCGCCGGCCGCGGGCCGGGTCGGCAGCGACGTGTTCGCCTCCGCCGTCGCCCAGGTCGCCACCGCCGCGGGCAAGGACGACACGCTGCCGATGCTGACCGGCGTGCGCATGGAGATCGAGGGCGACATGGTGACCCTCGCCGCCACCGACCGCTACCGCCTCGCCGTGCGCGAGCTGAAGTGGCAGCCCGACCAGCCCGACATCTCCGCCATCGCGATGATCCCCGGCAAGACCCTCGCCGACACCGCCAAGTCGCTCACCACCGGCGCTGAGGTCGAGATCGCGCTCAGCTCCACCGGCGGCACCGGCGAGGGCATGATCGGGTTCTCCAGCGGCGGCCGGCGCACCACCACCCGCCTGCTCGATCCGGAGTTCCCCAAGTACCGCTCGCTGCTGCCCACCGAGTTCTCCGCCCGCGCCGACCTGGCCACCGGGCCCTTCGTCGAGGCGGTCAAGCGCGTGGCCCTGGTCGCCGAGCGCAACACTCCGGTGCGGCTGTCCTTCCGCGGCGAGGAGGTCGTGCTGGAGGCCGGCAGCGGCGACGAGGCCCAGGCGGTCGAGGTGCTTCCGGTCGAGTTCGACGGCGACGAGATCAACATCGCCTTCAACCACCAGTTCCTGCTGGAGGGCCTGGGCGCGATCGACTCCGACGTCGCGCGGCTGCAGTTCACCACCGCCACCAAGCCGGCCATCCTCACCGGCGGCAAGCCCGCCGACACCGGCACGGTGCCCGACTACCGCTACCTGATCATGCCGATCCGCCTGTCGAGCTGATCGCGGGTGAACCCCCGCTGGGCGGCGTGCGTACCGGCTAGGATCTCCCGCGGGGGGAGCGAGCCCGCACGGCCGGCGCCGGTCGGTTTGACGCGCCACCCACCGGGAAGGCCGTGTGGCTGTGCGGCCGGGGCGAAACCGAGGATGAGGGGGGCTCTCATGCAGATCGGCATGGTCGGGCTCGGCAAGATGGGCGGCAACATGGCCGAGCGCCTGCGCCGCGGCGGCCACGAGGTCGTCGGCTACGACCGCAACCCGGAGGTCAGCGACGTCCCCAGCCTGAAGGACCTTGTGGACAGCCTGGCCGCCCCCCGCACGGTGTGGGTCATGGTGCCCGCGGGCCCGCCGACCCACGCCACGATCGAGCAGCTCGGCGAGCTGCTGTCCGAGGGCGACCTCGTCATCGACGGCGGCAACTCCCACTACGTGGACGACCAGAAGCACGGCGCCCAGCTCGCCGAGAAGGGCATCGGCTTCGTCGACGTGGGCGTCAGCGGCGGCGTGTGGGGGCTGGAGAACGGCTACGCGCTGATGGCCGGCGGGTCCGAGGGCGACATCCGCCGCCTGTGGCCGGTCTTCGAGACCCTCAAGCCCGAGGGCGACGGGTTCGTGCACGCGGGCGACGTCGGCGCGGGCCACTTCGCCAAGATGGTGCACAACGGCATCGAGTACGGCATGATGCAGGCCTTCGCCGAGGGCTGGGAGCTGCTGGAGGCCGCCGACGTCGTCAAGGACGTGCCCGGCACGTTCGCGAGCTGGCGCCATGGCACGGTGATCCGCTCCTGGCTGCTCGACCTGTTCGTGCGGGCGCTGAACGAGGACCCCGACCTGTCCGACCTCCAGGGCTACGCCCAGGACTCCGGCGAGGGCCGGTGGACCGTCCAGGCCGCGGTCGAGCACGCCGTGCCGCTCCCGGTGATCACCTCGGCCCTGTACGCGCGCTTCGCCTCCCGCCAGCCCGACTCCCCCGCGATGAAGGTCGTCGCCGCGCTGCGCAACCAGTTCGGCGGCCACGCCGTCGCCTCCAAGGAGGGCGCCCACGCCAAGGGCGCCGACTCCCCCGGCGCCGACGTCGCGCCGCCGCGCGAGGTCTCCTGAGCGTTCCGGAGTCGTGACATACCCGGCGGCACGGGTGTGACGACGGTGAGTCCTGAGGCTCGGTAACCTTCCTGGGTGCACGTCGCCCACCTGTCGCTGGCCGATTTCCGGTCCTACGAGTCCGTCGAGCTCGACCTGGAGCCCGGCGTGACGGCGTTCGTGGGCCCCAACGGGCAGGGCAAGACCAACCTGGTCGAGGCGCTGGGCTACGTGGCCACGCTGTCCAGCCACCGCGTCGCCGGCGACGCCCCCCTCGTCCGCCACGGCGCCACGCGGGCGATCATCCGCGCGGCCGTGGTCAAGGACGACCGGCGGGCCCTGGTCGAGCTGGAGATCAACCCGGGCCGGGCCAACCGCGCCCGGCTGAACCGCTCCCCGGTCCCCCGCCCGCGCGACGTGCTGGGCCTGCTGCGCACGGTGCTGTTCGCGCCCGAGGACCTCGCGCTGGTCAAGGGCGACCCGTCCGAGCGGCGGCGCTTCCTGGACGACCTGCTGGTGGCGCGGGCGCCGCGGTTCGCCGGGGTGCGGGCCGACTACGACCGGGTGCTCAAGCAGCGGGGCGCGCTGCTGCGCACGGCGGCGCTGGCGCGGCGCGGGCGGGGCGGCCCGCGCCGCGCCGAGAGCGAGGCCGCGTTCGCGGCGGCCGGCGCCGGCGACGTGCTGAGCACCCTTGAGGTCTGGGACGCCCAGCTCGCCAGGTACGGCGCGGAGCTGCTCGGGGCGCGGCTGGAACTCGTCGAGGCGCTGCGCCCGCTGGCGGCCGAGGCGTACGCCGCGCTGGCCCCCGGCTCGGGCGCGGCGACCCTGTCCTACCGCAGCACGTTGTCCACAGGTGGGGATACCGAATCCGATGTGAGCGCCGGTGGGGGCGTGTCTACGGGGTTGTCCACAGAGTCCCGTTCCCTGGGGATAACTCCTGCGGTGACCGATCGCGACGCCCTCGCGGAACGGCTGCGGGCGCGTCTGCTGGAGGTGCGCCAGGCGGAGCTGGAGCGGGGCGTGACGCTCGTCGGGCCGCACCGCGACGAGCTGTTCCTGGGGCTCGGCGACCTGCCCGCGCGGGGCTACGCCAGCCACGGCGAGTCGTGGTCGTTCGCGCTGGCGCTGCGGCTGGCGGCGTACGAGCTGCTGCGGGCCGAGGGCACCGACCCCGTGCTGATCCTGGACGACGTCTTCGCCGAGCTGGACACCCAGCGCCGCAGGCGGCTGGCCGAGATCGTCGCGCCGGCCGAGCAGGTGCTGATCACCGCCGCGGTACCCGAGGACGTGCCCGCCGAGCTGTCCGGGGCCCGATTCGACGTCTCGGAGGGGAGCGTGACCCGTGTCGCCTGAGCCCGAGCCCCGTCCACAGCGTTCACAGAGTCCACACGGTCCACAGAGTCCACAGGTGCCTCCGCGTCCGGCTGTGGACCCGATGGCGCCCATCCGTCCCCAGCCGGCCGGTCCTGTGGAAAACATCACACCCACGCCCCAGAGCGCGGCCGCGCGGGGGGCCGCGATGGCACGCGAGAAGCTCGCCCAGGCGAAGGCCGACGCCGCCCGGCGCGGGCGCCTGCCGCGCACCGAGCCGCGCCGCAAGGCGTCCGGCGGGCGCCGCGACTCCGGCGATCCACAGCTTTTCGGACGGGCGATCCGCGAGTTGCTGGCGGCCCGCGGCTGGGAGCGCGAGGTCGCGGTCGGCGGCGTGTTCGGCCGCTGGGCCGAGATCGTCGGGCCCGACCTGGCCGCGCACACCAGGCCCGAGACCTTCGCCGACGGCGAGGTCGTCGTCTCCGCCGACTCCACCGCGTGGGCCACGCAGGTGCGTCTGCTCGCTCCGACGCTGGTCAGACGGCTGAACGAGGAGCTGGGCGACGGCATGGTGCGCCGGGTGAAGGTGCGCGGCCCGCAGAACGGCCCGCGCCCGTCGGGCGGGCTGCGGGTGAAGGGCACGCGGGGGCCGCGTGACACCTACGGCTGACATCTCCGTTCGCAACAGCCGCCACATGCGCGACGCGGCGGCGTACCGGCGATCGGCCGGACGCTGAGAGTCCGAATCGGCCAGCGCGGCGTCTGCGGCGACGATCGTCGCGCCCGTGGGGGGATGCTTGACCGAGGGGTGAACGCGGGACAGGGCATCACAGCGGCCGTCAATGCCCCTTCGGGGCTTCAGGACCGGTAGAATGGAAAGCGATTCCGGACACGTCCGCTTGCGTGTCACCCCGGCGGCCTGACGCCGATTCCCTTGGGTGAGCGCATCGGGGCACTCACGACGGTGACGGGCACGGCAGGGGACGCACATGCACACGCCTCCTCGGCCGCGTGTCCGCGGCAGGAGGATTTGCACTTGTCCTACGACGCTAGCTCAATCACCGTACTCGAAGGGCTTGAGGCGGTCCGCAAGCGCCCGGGTATGTACATCGGCTCGACCGGCGAGCGTGGCCTGCACCACCTGGTGTACGAGGTGGTCGACAACTCGGTCGACGAGGCCCTGGCCGGCTTCTGCGACACCATCGAGGTGACGCTGCTCGCCGACAACGGGATCAGGGTCGTGGACAACGGCCGCGGCATCCCGGTCGGCATCGTGCCCGGCGAGGGCCGCTCCGCCGTCGAGGTCGTCCTCACGGCGCTGCACGCCGGCGGCAAGTTCGACAGCAAGTCCTACGCGGTCTCCGGCGGTCTTCACGGCGTGGGCGTCTCGGTCGTCAACGCGCTGTCCACCGCGCTGGAGGTCGAGGTGCGCACCGACGGCCACGTGTGGCGGCAGTCGTACGACCACTCGCGGCCGACCGCGCCGCTGGCCAAGGGCGAGCCCACCGACGAGACCGGTACCAGCATCACCTTCTGGGCCGACGGGTCCATCTTCGAGACCACCACCTGGAACTTCGAGACCCTCTCGCGGCGCTTCCAGGAGATGGCCTTCCTGAACAAGGGCCTGACCATCACGATCCGCGACGAGCGGCCCGAGTACATCAACGGCGAGCCGCGCGTGGTCACCTACCACTACGAGGGCGGCATCTCCGACTTCGTCCGGCACATCAACTCGAAGAAGGAGGCCGTGCACAACACGGTCATCGACTTCGAGGCGCAGGGCGACGGCATCTCCGTCGAGATCGCCATGCAGTGGAACAACTCCTACACCGAGTCGGTCTACACCTTCGCCAACACGATCAACACGGCCGAGGGCGGCACCCACGAGGAGGGCTTCCGCGCGGCGCTGACGTCCATCGTCAACCGCTACGCCCGGGAGCAGAAGTTCCTCAAGGAGGGCAAGGACGACAACCTCACCGGTGAGGACGTCCGCGAGGGCCTGACCGCGATCATCTCGGTGAAGCTGGCCGACCCGCAGTTCGAGGGCCAGACCAAGACCAAGCTGGGCAACACCGAGGCCAAGTCGTTCGTCCAGAAGGCGTGCAACGACTTCCTGCGCGACTGGTTCGAGCGCAACCCCGGCGAGGCCAAGGAGATCATCAACAAGTCGCTGCAGGCGTCCCGCGCCCGCATCGCCGCCCGCCAGGCGCGCGACCTGACCCGGCGCAAGTCGCTGCTGGAGGCCGGCTCCGGCCTGCCCGGCAAGCTGGCCGACTGCCAGTGGACCGAGCCCGCGAAGTGCGAGCTGTTCATCGTCGAGGGCGACTCCGCCGGCGGCTCGGCCAAGGGCGGCCGCGACCCGAGGTACCAGGCGATCCTCCCGATCCGCGGCAAGATCCTCAATGTGGAGAAGGCCCGGATCGACAAGGTGCTCAAGAACGCCGAGGTCCAGGCGCTGATCACCGCGCTCGGCACCGGAGTGCACGACGAGTTCGACATCTCCAAGCTGCGCTACCACAAGATCATCCTGATGGCCGACGCCGACGTGGACGGCCAGCACATCACCACGCTGCTGCTGACGCTGCTGTTCCGGTTCATGCGCCCGCTGATCGAGGCCGGCCACGTCTACCTGTCCCAGCCCCCGCTCTACAAGATCAAGTGGGACCGCCGCGGCGACGACGCGTCGTACGCCTACTCCGACCGAGAGCGCGACGCGATCATCCAGGCCGGCATCGAGGCCGGCAAGCCCGACCCGCGTCCCCGCGACAACGTGCAGCGGTTCAAGGGTCTGGGCGAGATGAACGCCAGCCAGCTCTGGGACACCACGATGAACCCCGACACCCGGCTGCTGCTGCAGGTCACCCTCGACGACGCGGCGCAGGCCGACGAGCTCTTCAGCGTCCTGATGGGCGAGGATGTCGAGGCCAGAAGGTCCTTCATCATCAGGAACGCCAGGGACGTCCGGTTCCTCGACGTGTAACCCGCTGAACTCGGCTGAACTCCACAAAGGATCGAATTTCCCGTGACGGAAGTGAACACCACCCCGCCCGGACCGCCGGCGGACCGCATCGAGCCGGTCGACATCCAGTCCGAGATGCAGCGCAGCTACATGGACTACGCGATGTCGGTCATCGTCTCGCGCGCGCTGCCCGACGTCCGCGACGGCCTGAAGCCCGTCCACCGCCGCGTCCTGTACGCCATGTACGACGGCGGCTACCGCCCCGACCGCGGCTACTTCAAGTGCTCCCGCGTCGTCGGTGACGTCATGGGGTCCTACCACCCCCACGGCGACAGCTCGATCTACGACACGCTGGTCCGCCTGGCGCAGCCCTGGTCGCTGCGCTACCCGCTGGTCGACGGCCAGGGCAACTTCGGTTCCCCCGGCAACGACCCGGCCGCGGCCATGCGCTACACCGAGTCGAAGCTCGCGCCCATCGCCATGGAGATGCTGCGCGACATCGACAAGGAGACGGTCGACTTCCAGCCCAACTACGACGGCCGCTCCCAGGAGCCCGTCGTACTGCCGTCGCGGTTCCCCAACCTGCTCGTCAACGGCTCCAACGGGATCGCGGTCGGCATGGCCACCAACATCCCGCCGCACAACCTGCGCGAGGTCGCCGAGGGCGTCAAGTGGTGCCTGGACCACCCCGAGGCCACCGACGAGGAGCTCCTCGAAGCGCTGATCGCCCGGATCAAGGGCCCCGACTTCCCCACCGGCGCGCTGATCGTCGGCAAGCGGGGGATCGACGACGCGTACCGCACCGGGCGCGGCTCGATCACCATGCGCTCGATCGTGGAGGTCGAGGAGGACGCCAAGGGCCGTCAGTGCCTGGTCGTCACCGCGCTGCCGTACCAGGTCAACCCGGACAACCTCGCGCTGACCATCGCCGACCTGGTCAAGGAAGGCCGGATCACCGGCATCGCCGACGTGCGCGAGGAGTCCTCCCAGCGCACCGGCCAGCGCCTGGTGATCGTGCTCAAGCGCGACGCGGTCGCCAAGGTCGTGCTGAACAACCTGTACAAGCACACCCAGCTTCAGACCACGTTCGGCGCGAACATGCTGGCCCTGGTCGACGGCGTGCCGCGTACGCTCCGGCTGGACCAGTTCGTGCGCTACTACGTCGCGCACCAGGTCGAGGTCGTCGTCCGCCGCACCCGCTACCTGCTGCGCAAGGCCGAGGAGCGCGCGCACATCCTGCGCGGCCTGCTCAAGGCCCTCGACCGCCTGGACGAAGTGATCGCCCTGATCCGGTCCTCCGAGTCGGCCTCCGCGGCGCAGCAGGGCCTGATGGGCCTGCTGGACATCGACGATGTCCAGGCCCAGGCCATCCTGGACATGCAGCTCCGCAAGCTGGCCGCGTTGGAGCGCCAGCAGATCCAGGACGAGTACGACGGCCTGATGGCGCAGATCGCCGACTACAACGACATCCTGGCCTCCGAGGCCCGGCAGCGGCAGATCGTCGGCGAGGAGCTGACCGAGATCGTCGCCAAGTTCGGCGACGACCGCAAGACCGAGATCATCGCCTACGACGGCGACATGTCCATCGAGGACCTGATCGCCGAAGAGGACATGGTCGTCACGATCACGCGGGGCGGCTACGCGAAGCGTACGAACACCGACCTGTACCGCGCGCAGAAGCGCGGCGGCAAGGGCGTACGCGGGGCGCAGCTCCGCCAGGACGACATCGTCGACCACTTCTTCGTCACCACGACCCACCATTGGCTGCTGTTCTTCACCAACAAGGGCCGGGTGTACCGGGTCAAGGCGTACGAACTGCCCGACTCCGGCCGCGACGCGCGCGGCCAGCACCTCGCCAACCTCCTGGCCATGCAGCCGGACGAGGTGGTCATGGAGGTCCTGGACCTGCGCGACTACGACGTGGCCCCCTACCTGGTCCTGGCGACGCGCAGCGGCCTGGTGAAGAAGACCAGGCTCGCGGAGTACGACTCCCCGCGCTCGGGCGGCCTCATCGCGATCAACCTGCGCGAGGACGACGAGGTGATCGCGGCCCGGCTGGTCAACGAGACCGACGACCTGCTGCTGGTCTCCCGCAACGCCCAGTCCATCCGCTTCACCGCCTCCGACGAGGCGCTGCGCCCGATGGGCCGCGCCACCAGCGGCGTCATCGGCATGAGGTTCGTCGAGGGAGATGAACTTCTGTCGATGAATGTCATCCGAGACGGCGATGATGTGTTGGTCGCGACCGAAGGTGGGTATGCGAAGCGCACACCGGCTGAGCAGTATCCGGTGCAGGGACGCGGCGGTAAGGGTGTGCTGACTGCGAAAATCGTCAGCTCGCGTGGCAAGCTTGTCGGTGCCGTCATGGTCAAGCCCGAGGACGAGGTCTTCGCGATCACGTCCGCGGGCGGGGTGATCCGGACGAGCGCCGCAGAGATCAAGCAGTCCGGCCGCCAGACCATGGGAGTGCGCCTGATGAACCTCGCGGAGGGCGACAGCGTGGTGGCCCTCGCCCGGAACGCCGAGTCGGAGTCGTTGGAGACTGTGGAAGACGCGGACTCCGGGGGAGGAGAGTAACCCATGAGTGCCCAGTCGAACTCGGGCGGCGCTGGAGGCGGCGGCCCGACGAGACCCAATCCCGCGCAGGCCGGCGCCGGCGGCGCGGGCTCGGGCAGGCGGAAGTCGCCGCCGGCGGCTTCATCATCCCCCTCGCGTAACCGGGTGACGGAGAAGATGGACAGAGCCACCGAAAACGATACGATCAACGTGGCCGAGTCCAAGAGCGCGCCCACGCGCCCCGGCCCCACGAAAACGCCACGACCGCCTCAGGGTGACGGTAGCGCCAAGGCCCCCGAGCCCGATGTCCCGGTGAACGACAACACCAAGGATGGGCAGAAGGTGACCACGACCCGCGACGACCGTCCCGGCGCCCCGATGGGCCGGGTCCGCCCCACGCCGGAAGCACGCCCGGCCGAGCCCCGCGAGAACGGCCAGCAGGCCACCCGCCCGGCCGGCGTGCGCCCACCGCAGGCACAGCAGCAGCCCGGCGGCCAGGCGGGCGGCCTGACCTTCTCCCCGTCTCCGTCGCCCACCACCGGCGACACCGAGACCACCACCCGCTCGAAGAAGAAGCCGGCCTCCGAGACCACCCGGGCCCCCCGCAAGGCCCACCTGGTCCTGCGCCGCATCGAGCCCTGGTCCGCCATGAAGTTCAGCTTCGTGGTGGCCCTGGTCTGCTTCGTCATCCTCTTCGTCGCGGTCGCCGTCCTGTACGGCGTCCTCAGCGCCCTCGGCGTGTTCGACTCCATCGTCAACACCATCAACCAGATCACCAACGGCGACCAAACAGCCGCCGCTTCCGGCCTGGACGCCTCGACCTGGTTCGACCCGGTCCGCATCCTCGGCTTCACCGCCCTGATCGGCGCCATCAACGTGGTCCTCATCACGGCCCTGTGCACCCTCGGCGCCGTCATCTACAACATCGCCGCCGACGTGGTGGGCGGCGTAGAGGTCACCTTCAGCGAGGCCGAGTAACCCCCATCCCCCCGGCCCGGCACCCGCCGTACCGGGCCGGGGGATAACCGTCCCGACCACCCCGCGAAACACGCTAAGCTAGTCACCACACCGGCCGACGAGTTCGCCTCTCATCCAGAGAATGCGATACTCTTCGACGGCACCCGCAAGGGGCTATAGCTCAGTCGGTTAGAGCGCTTCCCTGATAAGGAAGAGGTCCCAGGTTCAAGTCCTGGTAGCCCCACCAGCAAAAAGGCCGTAAGCGATCAAGGGCCGTGCGTCACAGGTGCGTCAAACCTGCGAAGACGCTTCTCTGGTCTCCCTCCGTGACCACGACTCCAGGATCTTCCCGTGCGCGTCCGGCGCGAGGTGAGCGTACCTCTGCGTCGTCGCGAACGACTCGTGGCCGAGCAGGTGCTGCACGTCGTACAGCGGCACGCCATCCATCACGAGCCAACTCGCCGCCGTGTGCCGCATGATCTTCGGAGGGAACCGGCGAATCTGGTGCGCCGGGTCTGCGCACACCCCTGCACACTCGCCCGCCGGGAAGTCATGCCCTTCCGCGGGCGGCTTGCCGCACGTCCGGGCCGCGTCCACCGCCGGGTACCAGAACCGGTCCCGGAAATTCCCGTCATCGATCGGGCCGCCCTTCTCCGCCGGGAACATCAGCCCCGGACACGGGCCGCGCCCCGGCTGCCGCTCACCGGTCGGCAGCACCCGCGGGCACGTACACGCGCCCACCGTCCGCCCGGCCGTCAGCTCCTCGATCGCGTCCAGCAGCGCCGGCGGAATCGGCACCGACCGCCTCGACTTCTTCGACTTCGGATACTCCCGCAGCCCCGCCCGCGTCATCACGTGCGTAACGTGCACCAGCCGCCGATGCCGGTCCACACGGCCCACATGCAGCCCGTACGTCTCACCAGGGCGCAGCCCCACCTGCATGCCCAGCTCGACCAGAGTGCGCCACTGAAGGCCGTACAGCCGCTCCAGAGCGCTGTACAGCGCCTCAGCCTCCTCCCGCTCGTAGAACTCGACCACGCCCAGGTCCAACGGCGGCAGATCGAGCCGCGCGAACGGGTTCGCGCCCACCACCGGCGGGTCCTCATCCATCGCCGCGGCGTACAGCGCACTCATCACGTGCACCGCGGCGTGCACCGTCGCCGCGCTGAGGGTCGGCACGTCCTTGTCGGACGCGCGCACCGCCCGGCCCTGATGGCGGGCCCGCCGCGTCTGCCGGAGCTGCTGGACCCACGCCTTTGCGTCGGTGCGCGTAACGGCGTTCAATGGCCACGCCCCCCACGCTTGCGCGCAATGCGTCTCCCACAGCGAATCCGTTTTCGCCAGAGTGCTGGCCTCCAACCCGGACACCGCCCGGACCTTTTCCCGCCACTTGCTGATCGTGATCTCTCCCGCTCGCGGATCAATGCGGGAGCCTGCCTCGAACTTGGCTTCCTGCTCGGTTGCCCATTTCTTGACCACTGACTTGAGCCGGCTGGTCTTCGTCCGGCGCTTGCCGTTCGGCATGCGCACCGTGGCCTGATACTTGCCGCTCGGCAACTGCCGTATGTATGGCACCTCGCCTCACCACCTCGTCAATCGGGGAACGGGGATACTCAAGCGCGCCCCTGCGCCCACGATGGGCGTGGTCGCGATGAACCACCGCAGCACCTCCGTACCGTGTTTGCCAAGCTCGCGGACGACATCGGTGGTGACCAGGCACCGCGGCAGCATGATGTCTACCGTGTTCGCGGACATGTCGGCGTCGATCAGCCGGTCGCCGCCAAGGTGGCGGTCGCGGTGGATGCGAACCGTCCAGAAGGGGTTGTCACGGCGCGACGCCGATCGTGTAGCGCCGAGGGCAGCCATGAAGATGTCGCTCAGCTTGCCGATCGCCTGGGGCAAAATCGGGTCAATCTGCGCCATATCCACATCAACCCGGACTAACCCATTTCGGGTGACATGAATCGCTATCGGTCCAAGGGGAATCTGGTCCGCTGGGCGAAGGCGGTATAGGACCGTTCCATCCATGGCGCATCGTCCCTCTCTGCACCCCGTTGTGCCGTGGTGGTCGATATCAACACTTCGGCCACGCCCGTGACAACAAGATGGCGGAGATTTCGGACAACAGTGACAGCACAGTGGCTAGTGCGCTACACCACGTCACTCCGCGGAAGGGTCAGCCAAATCCGCGGCCAGCCGCTCCGCCATGCGAATGACCCGCCGGCGGTCCTCCTCGCTCAGGTTCGGCGGGACGCTGATCGTCACGAATCCCCCATCGGAGACAGGAATCGCCTCGACTTCGGACAGCTCCAGCCACTGCACCGCCGCCCACCGCTTGATCTCCTCCAGTCGGGTCCGGTAGTCAGGCTGGTCGGCACCGGACTCGACGGCAGCCATCCCCGCAGCTAGAGCCCGCAGCCGCCACATGTCCGGCAGGCGGTTGACGCTGCCATACATCAGATCCTGGATGTACCCGTGCAGGAGCGACTGCCCAGTCTCAGGGTCGATGCAGTACCTCGCGAACTGGCGGCCGGTCAGATCGTGCCTGGTCATGAACCGCTGCACCTGGTCACTCAGCGGGCGAGCCCTGGTGCCGTTGTTGAGCGGCGACATGATGACGCCTTCCTGGTAGCCCTCGCCTAACTCGCGGACCTTGCCGTCTGATGATTCGCACGACAGGCGCCACCCGCCCGTTGTACCGCGCACCTCTCCAGACAACAAGATGAGGCAATCAAACCAGACCTGTTCGGCTATACGCACGCCGGGGCTGGACATCGGCAGCACTGGGGGCGTACGGTGTTGGAATCTTCCAACAACATTAGCGTCACGGGATTGCACGGAGGTCCACAGAGTGTCAGGCCGTCCCCGGATGATCCTCCGCTCAAAAGATCACCTTCGCGAGATCATGTCGGCCCAGGGCCACGACACAGCCTCGCTGGCGCAGGCCACCGGCCTGTCAAAACAGCTCATCGACTACCTCCGGGGAGACGGGCCCTCCAGTCGTGAGACGTGCAGTCACAAGACGGCTCGACTGCTCGCGTCGGCCCTGAACGTCCAGATCGACACCCTTTTTTGCGATCGACTGTTGGATTTTTCCTACACCAAACAGGAGGAGGACATGGACTCCTACACCGTCGCGGACGCCGCGGAGGTGCTGGGTGTCTCCCCGAGCACCGTCTACCGGCGCATCGCGGAGGGAGAGCTGGAGGCGTACGACATCTCCCGCCGCGGCTCCAGCCGACCCAACCTGCGCATCACCCGCACCTCGATCGAGGCGTTCCAGGCGGCCCGCACCGTCACCGCCGCCTGACACAGCAAAGCGGGCCCGGCCTGCCCGCCGAACCCGCCAAATCCCCGCTCACCAACCCGCAGAGAGCAGGAACCATGACCAACAGTACCGACCGCGCACAGCAGCAGCTCGCCGCCGGCCTCGCCCTCGCCGACCTGCTGACCCACGCCCACCGCCTCCCCCCGATCTACGCCTGGAGTATCGAGGCGGACGGTCCCGTGACCATCCGGGGACAGCTTGGCCAGGCATGCGACGGGCTCGCCGCCATCCGCGGCGCGCTCACCGAGTGGGCCAACACCCTGGACAACCCGACCTGGACCACCCGGCGGTACACCGGCTACGACGGCGGCCAGATCGCGGTGACCGGCACCTACATGGGCCAGTCCGTCACCATCTGGGAGGGCCTGACCGCCGGCCAGCTCGCCGAGGTCGGCGACGCCGTCAGGAGCGCGGCGTGACGCTCCTCGCCATCCGCATCGGCCTGCGCGCCCTGCTGCTCTGGGTGCGGGCCCGGCTCATCAGGCGCCACCGGGACGCCGACCGAGCGCTGAGGGCGTGGGCCGCCGACCCGCGGAACTTCTGCGACCGGCCCGGCTGTGACCGCTGCTGGCGGTGGGCTCTATGACCGGCCTGCCCGTCGTGGCCGTCGATCCGCACGCCGTACGCGCCGGCCACCTGCTCCAGCTCGACGGCCTGCTGATCGCCCGGGTGACCACCACCACGCGCGTGCCGAACGGGCGCCTGCTGTGGTGGGTCCTCCTCGGCCCGTGCCCGCTCGGCGCGACCGGCGCCGGGGCCCTGTTCGTCGGCGACGGCGACACCGCCCCGTGCGTCCGCGTCGCCGACTGGCTCGCCGAGTTCGAGGGCGGTCGCGAGGATGCTTGACACCGTCATCGCCTCGCCCGGCATCTACGACCTCGCCGAGGACGAGTACCACGCCGACCCCGTCCCCGGAGGCAGCCTCTCCAGCAGCGGCACCCGCCGCCTGCTCGCCACCTGCCCCGCGGTCTACCGCTGGGAGCGCGAGCACGGCGCCCTTCCGCGTCGCGCCTGGGACCTCGGCACCGCCGCACACAAGCTCGTGCTCGGCGTCGGCCCCACGCTCGCCGTGATCGACGCCCCCGACTACCGGACCAAGGCCGCCCAGCAGGAACGCGACGCCGCGCGCGCTGCCGGCGCCGTGCCCCTGCTCACCAAGGAGCACGACCAGGTACAGGCCATGGCCGCCGCCCTGCGCACGCACCCGATCGCCGGGCCCCTGCTCACGCCCGGCAACGGCGACGCCGAACAGACGCTCATCTGGTACGACCACCCGACCGGCGTGTGGTGCCGGGCCCGCCTCGACTGGCTCCGCCGCCCCCAGACCGGGCGCCCCATCATCGCCGACTACAAGACCACCACCGACGCGAGCGAGGAAGCCATCGCCCGCGCCGTCGCCTCCTACGGCTACCACTGCCAGCACGACTGGTACACGACCGGCGCCGCCGCTCTCGGCCTCGACGCCGGGATGGTCTTCGTGTTCCAGGAGAAGCAGCCGCCCTATGTCGTGACGGTGGTCGAGCTGGACCACGACGCCATACGCGCCGGCCGCCGCCGCAACCGCCGCGCGATCGAGATCTACGCGCGGTGCGCCGAAACCGGCCACTGGCCCGCCTACGCCGAGGACCACATCCCGCTCATCACCCTGCCCGCATGGGCCACGCGAGAGGACAGCCTGTGACCACCACCAACCACCGCGCACTTGATCAGGTCGCGCCCCGCCTTCCGGCCCCTGGACGCGTCGGCCAAGCGACCGCCGTCGAGCAGTCCCGCGCCGTCGCCGAGGTCCACGCCGCGATCGTCGTCGCCCAGCAGTGCCCCCGCAACGTGCAGTCCGCCCGCGCCGCCATGCTCGACACCTGCTCCTTCCAGGGCATGGCCGACCGAGCGTTCTACCGCTACTCCCGCGGCAAGAACACCATCACCGGCCCGTCCGTCCACCTCGCCCGCGAACTCGCGCGGTGCTGGGGCAACGTCCAGTACGGCGTCTCGGAGCTAAGGCGGGACGATGACGCCCGCCAGAGCGAGATGCAGGCGTGGGCGTGGGACGTCCAGACCAACACCCGCAGCGTCCTGACCTTCGTCGTGCCGCACGCCCGCGACACCAGCGACGGCGTCAAGGCCCTGACCGACATGCGCGACATCTACGAGAACAACGCCAACGCTGGCGCCCGCAGGCTCAGAGAGGCCATCTTCGCGATCTTGCCCGCGTGGTTCATCGAGGAGGCCAAGGAGCGGTGCAACTCGGTCCTAACCAAGGGCGGTGACGTACCGCTCGCCGAGCAGGTCGCAAAGGCCATCGATGAGTTCGCCGGGCTCGGCGTCACCGCCGATCAGATAGAACGCAAGCTCGGCCGAGGTCGCAGTGAGTGGACGCCGTACGACCTCGCCCAGCTCCGCGTCATCCACCGCTCACTCCGCCGCGGTGAAATCACCATCGGCGAGGAGTTCCCGCCCGTCCGCGTGACCCCCGAGGAGATCAAGGGCGAGACCGCCCCGCCCGCGCCGGTCGCCAACGCGCCGACTCCGACCAGCGAGCCGTCCGCGGTTGCCGCGGACGCTGGCAGCACCACGTCGGGCGCGAGAGCGTCGCAGGCCAAGCTCCGGGAGCTGAACATCCTGTTCACCGAGACCGGTATTGCCGCCAAGACCGGCAAGGGGTCCACGGCCGCGAATGACCAGGCCCGGTTCGCGTGGATCGCCGAGCACGTCGGCGTCCAGGTGGAGTCCACCAAGGACCTCACCGCCGAGCAGGCCGACCGCGCGCTCACCCTTCTGCGGGACGCCAAGGTGCAGGCCGCCCGCGCCCGCGCCGAGACCACCAAGCGCATCGCCGCCCTCTTCGACGGCCTCGACACCCCCCTCACCGCCGAGCAGCGGCTCCGCGACCTCACCACCCTCCTCGGCCGCACCATCACCGGCCCCGCCGACATCACCGACGCCGAGCACGCCGAAATCGAAGCGCTGCTGACCGACTGCAAGGGCCAGACCAGCGTCTGGAACACGGCCATCGCCGCGGCCAAGGCCGCCCAGCCTCAGGGGGAGGGCACCCGATGACGCAGTGCGACTGCGGCCCCGAGGAGAGCTGCCCAATCTGCATCCCCTGCGACATCTGCCGGGAGGGCGAGGAGGAGTGCCCCTGCGACGGTGAGCGGGACTGGGACGGCAGTTACGTCTGCTGCCCCGGCTACCGCATCCCCGAGCACTGCTGCGACTGCGGCGGCTCCCCCTACTGCGTGAAGTGCCACAAGTGCGGCGCGCCCTGCTTCGGCGCCTGCACCTGCCCCGTCACCGTGCGCCTGGAGAACGGCGCCGACCTCGTTCTGTAGCGCGCTCGCCGCGACATCACCGCCCCGGGCCTCGCCACTGGCCCGGGGCCGGAAGGGGAACCCATGGACACCCCACTCGGCCGCCCCACCGCCGGCCCACTCATCATCCACGACGGCCACCCGTACGCCTGCGTCACCTACGCCGGACTCAGCATGTTCGACTGGACGAGCAGCCCCGCGTTCGCCCGTGCCGCCTCCTCCGCATGGCTCATCGCCGCGCACGTCCTGGAGGCCGAGCACGACCGCGCGTTCATCGCCGCCGCGGTGCACCCCGCCTACCCGAACAGCGTCTGCGACGACTGCGCGTCGCCCATCCCCGCCGGCTACGACTGCCCGCGCTGCGCCCCGATGACCGCCGTCCGCGTTCTGCCCACGCTCGGCGGTGAGCGATGAGCACCGTACTGATCAGCCTCGACGCGATCCGCGCCCGCCACGCCGCCACCCTCGCCCAGTACGGCGACCTGTGGCCCCAGTACGCCCAGCAGGCCGAACTGGACCGTGCCGCCCTGCTCGACGAACTCGACCGCCGCGAGCACGAGGGCAAGCCGTGAACGGCACGCTGATCGGCCTTATCTGGCTCGCCGCGCTCTACATGATCGGCCACCTCGCCATCGGCGTCATCTGCGACCTCGCTCAACACCACGACGACGGGGGAGACCCATGACCACCGCCTACACCCCCACCCGCCACGAGCCCGACGCGCTGCGCCTCCTCCAGGGCGTCGAGATCGGCAACGACATCATCAGCCGTCGCCGCCCGCCGCGCACGCGGGACTACGCCGGCCTCGGCGTGTGCATCCACGCGCCCGACCCGGACGAGACCGCCGCCGCCCGGCGCACCGCCGAGCAGATCCTCGACCGTCTCGGCTACTCGCCCACCGACCGCGCGGTGGTGCTCGAAGCGCTGGGGTTCATCTCCACCGCGCGGAAGACGACCCGGGCGGGTGCTGCATGAACGCGTGCACCCACTGGAACGGCGCCACCTCCAGCCGATGCGGTACTACCCCCGCCCGGCTCTACATCGGTGGCTGGCGCTGCCCCAGCCACACCCCCGCCGCCCTCGCCCAGCTCCTCGCCGCCCTCGACGACATCGAGACGCGCGTCCACCGGGCGTACCGCGACGGGTACCACGACGGCCACGCCGCCGGCTGGGACATCGGCCACGCCCACGCCCACGAGCACATCGCCGCCGAGTGGGCCCACTACGCCGCCCGCATCCGCGCCGTCACCCGCCACCGGACCCTCGCCGAGCGCGCCGCGCTGGACGACGCCGCCGCCCGCGGCGAGCCCTGCCCGGCGCGGTGCTGGCGGTGCTCCCGCTGCATCCGCGCCCACGCCGTCCACCGCCACGGCGGCGACTACCTCGGTGGCCCCGCCGCGTGGGACACCACCGCCCGGGGGGCTGCGTGACCGCCCTGCACGAGCCCCCGGCCGCCCCGCTGCTGGCCGAGGGCGAGACCATCCCGGCGCCGACCGACCCCATGGCCGTCGCCCGCTACCTCGCCCCGGCCTGGCACGAGGACGACGCCCTGACCCTGCGCCACTGGCGCGGCTCGTGGATGCGCTGGCAGCGCACCCACTGGCGCGAGCTGGACGCCCAAGAGGTCCGCGCGTCGCTGTACACGCTGCTGGAGCACGCCACCTACATCCACATCTCGAAGAAGGGCGAGCGGGAGATCGTGAAGTGGGCGCCCACCTCGCGCAAGATCTCCGACGTTATGGACGCGGTTGCCGCGGTCACGCACCTGCCGCCGACCGTGGATGCACCGGCGTGGATTGACCCCGTGGCACGCGTTGGCACGCGATCCAACGCATTGTGGGCTCAATTTATCGCGCACGGAAACAGCAAGATCATCAACGGTTCTCCGAGTGCGAACCACAATGCAGCGGATCGCGTGCCACCGCGTTCCACCCCAGACGACGAAACCCCCGTTGTGGCCACCCGAAACGGACTCCTCAACGTCGCCACCCGCACCCTCCACCCCCACACCCCGGAGTTCTTCAACCTCGTGAGCGTCCCCTTCGACTACGACCCCACCGCCACCGCACCCACCTGGACGACCTTCCTCAACCAGATCTGGCCCGAGGACCCCAGCAGCATCGCCGCCCTCCAAGAGTGGTTCGGCTACGTCATCTCCGGCCGCACCGACCAGCAGAAGATCCTCCTCATGGTCGGCCCACCCCGCTCCGGCAAGGGCACCATCGGGCGCATCCTCGCCGCGCTAGTCGGCAAGGGCAACATGGCCGGCCCCACCCTCGCCAGCATCGCCACGAACTTCGGCCTCTCACCGCTCCTCGGCAAGCCCCTCGCCGTCATCTCCGACGCGCGCCTCGCCGGCCGCGAAGGTCACCAGGTCGTCGAACGGCTGCTGACCATCTCCGGTGAGGACACGATCGACGTAGACCGCAAATACAAGGACCCGTGGACCGGCAAGCTCCCCACCCGCATCATGATCATGTCCAACGAGCTGCCCAACTTCGGTGACGCCTCCGGCGCCATCGTCCGCCGCTTCGTCGTCCTCACCATGACCGCCTCGTGGCTCGGCCGCGAAGACACCCCCCTCACCGACAAGCTCATCGCAGAACTGCCCGGCATCCTCAACTGGGCCCTCGACGGCCTCGCCCGACTGAAGCAACAGGGCCGGTTCACCGTCCCACTGTCCTCCGCCGACGCCGTCACCACCATGCAGGACGCAGCGAGCCCCATGGGCGCGTTCGTGCGCGCCTCCTGCGAAACCGGGCCGACGTGCGAGGTCTCCGTGGACGAGCTGTGGGACGGCTGGAAAACCTGGTGCGAGGACAACGGCGTACGCCCCGGCACCCGCCAGATGTTCGGCCGCAACCTCCAGGCCGTCGTCCCCCAGGTCAAGGTCACGCAGCCCCGCGTGGACGGCAAGCGGGTCCGGTACTACACCGGCATCACGCTCAGGGCCGACGCCTGGACGGCCGGGTCTAAATGCGCCGCCTGCGGGGAGCCGATGAAGGTCGTCCAGGCGGGCCAGACCCGGCACCCCATGTGCGAGGAGTCGTGATGAGCGAGACCGAGACCAGCATCACCTGCCCGTACTGCGCCGAGGGCATCCCACACCCGCACGACCACGACGCCGCAGAGGGGGAGACGTGATCGGCCGGACCTACCTCGACCCTGGCGACCGGCTCGCCGGCCGTTACGACCCGCCCCGCTGCTGTGTCATCCTCGCCCGCTGGGCGGACGGCGGCGGCCCCCGCAACGTCCTCGTGCGGTACGAGGACGACGGCTCCCGCGCCGTGATCCCGTTCCCGCGCCGCCTCCGCCGATGGGACCCCGCCCGCCACGGCTACCAGCCGCCCCTCTGGGAGGAGGACTGAGATGGTCGCCATGCCGTGCCCCTCACCTGGTGCGACCGCGCGATGCCCATAGCCAGCCGCGTCTGCACGACCCCGACACCCACCAGCCCTAGGCTGGCCACCACGAGGTAGCGCCCCATGCACACTGACCCCACCTACCAGGCGCTCAACGCGCTCAGGACCGCCCTGCCGGACCTGGCCGACGCCGTCCACCCCGGCACCCCGCGACGGTGGGCACAACGCGACCTGAGCCCCGAGCAGCGCCGGCGGATGGACGCCCAAGCGGTCACCGAACGCGAGGCCAAGGAACGCAACCTGGCCGCCGGTATCACCGCCCTCGGCACCGGCCGCGCCCCGCTGAACCTCGCCGTCCTCGACGCCCTGGCCGACATGACCGCCGCCGTCGCCGAGCTGGAGGGCGCCGTGTGCGACCGGCTCGCCCTCACCCCACTGCGCGGCGCATCCACGGCCGCCCGCATCACCCGCCTGGTCGGGCTGCTCGACCGCATCGCCGAGCAGGACGACCTCGCCGAGCACGTCCAAGCCGAAGCCGTACGACTCGCCCGCTACGCCCGGCTCGTCCTCGGCGACGTCGAATCCGTCCGCCGCCTCAACGGCCGGTGCCCACTCTGTGACGCCCGCAGCCTCAGGGCGTTCCCGGAGAAGGACATCGTGCTGTGCATCAACCGGGCCTGCCGCTGCGGCGACGAGACGTGCGGCTGCCACCGGCCCCGCCCGGACCTGCACGTTTGGCCCTACGATCGGTGGTCACTGCTCGCCCAAGTCCTTGCCGACCAGCTCGGAGAAGCCTCATGAACGATCTCGTCCAGTTCATCCACGCCCGCCTCGACGAGGACGAGCAGACAGTGCTGGCCTGGCAGCAGCACAAGCAAGCCCTGACCGACCAATTCATGAACGACCCGGCCAGGAAGCATGTCCGTTTCCGCCGCGAGCCGGTGACGGATGCGCAACTGGCCGAGTACGCCTACCGCGACCGGTTCGACCCGGCCCGAATGCTGAGGGAAGTCGAGGCCAAGCGCAGCATCCTGGGCCGTCACGAGCGTTGCGGGTCAGGCGTCGGCTACTGCGATGACGGCGGCCACGGATGGAGCGAGGCGGACGGCGAGCCCTTCACCGGATGTCGCGACCTTCAGGACTTGGCCCTTCCGTACGCCGACCACCCGCGCTACCGGCCAGAGTGGCGCCCATGACCGACGAGGAGGAGCTGTTCACCACGGCCGAGGTTGTCGAACTCACCGGCTTCACCCGAGCCGCGATCGAGAACTGGGTACGCCGCGGCTACCTCACCCCCGTCCCTGGACGCAAGCGAGGCCGGTCGAAACTCTTCCGGCTAGATGATGTATTCACCTGCGAAAAGACACGCAAGCGCAAGCATCGCCGGAAGAATTCCGGTGATACGCTATGAACTGACTGATCAAACCCGCGTAGCGACAGCTATGCCCAGGCCCGCCACCGTGCGGGCCTTCGCCATTCCCGGCCCCCTTGCTCGCGCACGAGTCGGGCCGTGCGCGACCGCCGCCGTACCTGCCGGGGTACGCGCGGCCCCCGGGGCGAGGTCCAGCCCTGGCCCCCCCGTACTCGGCGGGACCTCGCCCCCACCACCGCACAGGAGGCAGCGTTGCAGCCCACGTCCATCGCCTTCCGTCAGCAGATCCGCGAGATCGAGCCCACCCCGAACGGGTGGCGGCAGATCGAAAACACCGGCCTCACACTCGACATCACCTATGACTGCGGGATCACCGCCCACATCGACGTTCCCCGCCACGCCGCCGCCCAGTTCCGGGACACGCTCAGCCCAGCCCTCGGCCTCGCCCAGTAGCCCAACCTCGGGAGGCGGCCATGCCGCGCAGCAGACACCGGGCCGGCCGCCCCTACCGGCGAGCACGCGAGCAGATGTTCCAGCTCTACGGCGACACCTGCCACATCTGCCTCCACCCCGGAGCGGGCGAGGCCGACCACCTCGTGCCCGTGTCGATCGACGGCGCCCAGCCCATCGACCCCCACGCGATGCGCCCCGCCCACGGGGCCAACGCGCCCTGCCCCACATGCGGCAGGAAGTGCAACACCGAGAGAGGTGCCGGCCCCGTGCGCACGCCCGACCTCGGCACCTCACGGGACTGGTACGCCGGCCCCTGAACCGCGTTGCAGCACGTCAGAGACCCAAGAACCTCGAAACACGTTTCCGCAGGTCAGAGGCTTTTGATCATGAGGGGTGGGAGACCCGCGCCCAAGGCTCCCTTTTTCTCCCCCCGGAACGATCTTTCAGATGGTGATCATGGTTGGAGGTCGGCATGGGGCCGGTCGAGAAGGCCGTACGTGACGACGTGGACCAGCTCGGCGACCTGGTGGGGGTCGAGCCCTCGCTGTCGGAGATGGCGTTCACCCTGGCCCGCGAGATCGACGCGGGCGGGGGTGAGGACGGAAGGCAGCTTCCGGCGCTGAATCGCGAGTTGCGGGCCACGCTCGCGCAACTGCTGGCTGCTCGGGCTCCGGAGGAGGACGATGACGACCTCGGAGACCTGGCAGAGCCCTCCTGAGTTCGCCGAGCAGTGTCGTGAGCTGTACGGGCTGGAGGCTCCGCCGCTGTGGGGGCCGCCGCGGCGTCTTGAGTACCCGTCGCTGGGGCCGAAGCTGTGGCGGGTGATGGACCGGCTCGGCTATCCGCCGATGCCGTGGCAGAAGTACGTCTCCGACGTGGCCTTGGAGATCGACCCGAGGACCGGGTTCTTCGCCTACCGCGAGGTGGGGCTGTCGGTGCCGCGACAGGAGGGCAAGACGCAGCTCCTGCTCGGCGTGCAGGTGCATCGGGCGATGGCGTGGCCGCGGCAGAACATCGTCTACGCGGCCCAGACGCGCGGCATGGCGCGGCAACGCTGGGAGGACGAGTTCCTGGTCACGCTGGACGAGTCCAGCCTGGCCGGGAAGTACCGGGTGCGGAAGACGAACGGCCACGAGGCGATCATCTGGAGCCGCACCCGCTCGCGGATGGGGATCACGGCGAACACGGAGAAGGCCGGGCACGGCCCGCCGCTGGACCTCGGCCTCATCGATGAGGCGTTCGCGCACGAAGACGATCGCTTGGAACAGGCGTTCTCCCCGGCGATGCTCACCCGCGCCATGGCGCAACTGTGGTGGGCCAGTGCGGGCGGCACGGAGCGGTCGCTGTGGCTGAACAAGAAGCGCGCCGCCGGCCGCGAGCTGGTCGAACGGCTGTGGGAGACCGGCGAGCACCCGCGCGTGGCGTACTTTGAGTGGTTCGCGCCCGATGATCTGCCGCGGGACGATCCGGCGACGTGGGCGAGGTGTCTGCCCGCGTTGGGGTTCACGGTGACGCCGGAGACGGTGCGGGCGGAGCTGGAGAAGCTCGACGCCGCCGAGTTCGACCGGGCGTACCTGAACCGGACCCGGAAGGCGACACCTCCGCAGGACCCGAACGTGCCGGTGAAGGCGTGGCCCGGCCTGGTGGACCCCGGCTCGCGGCCCGGCGATGAGGTGGCGTTCGCGGTCGATGTGTCTCACGATCGGGAGCACGCCTCGATTGGCCTGGCCTCCCGGCGGGACGACGGGCGGGTGCACCTGGAGCTGGTGGACCGCCGGGCCGGTACGGACTGGGTGGTGCCCGCGGTCGTGCGGCTGCGCGAGTTGTGGGACCCGTTGGTGGTCGCCATCGCCTCGACGGGCTCCCCGGCCGGGTCGCTCATCGACGACCTGGTGGCCGCCGGCGTGGACGCGCCGGAGGACAAGGACAACCCGGAGCGCGGCCACCTGGTGGTGATGCGGACGGGGGACATCGTGGAGGCGTGCGGGCAGATGGCCGACGCGATCAAGCAGGGCATCGCGGCGCACCGTGACCAGCCGCTGTTGACGGCGGCGGTGACCGGGGCGCGGACGCGGCCGTTCGGGGATGCGTGGGCGCTGGACCGGCGCCGGTCGCTGACCGATGTGTCGCCGTTCTTCGCGGTGACGCTCGCGCGGTGGGCGCTGCTGGTGCGGGGGCCGTTGGTGACCGACGACTACGACGTGGCGGACTCGTTCGGCTGATGAGAGGAGGGGTTCGTGGGCTTCTGGTCGAGGCTGCGGGGCGCGCTGGCGCGTGAGGCGCAGATCACCAGCGCGGAGGACCTGCTGGCGCTGAGCCGTGGCCTGCGCACCGGGGCCGGCGGGGTGACCGTCACCAACGACACCGCGCTGAGGCATTCGGCGGTGTGGGCGTGCCTGAGGTTGCGGGCGGACCTGGTGTCCACGATGCCTGTGGACGTGTACCGGCGGGTGGCCGGCGTGCAGGTCGAGGTGCCCGCGCCGCCGGTGCTGGTCTCCCCGGGCGGGCAGCGCGTGGGCATCAAGGAGTGGCTGTACTCCACTCAGGTGGACCTGGACCGGGCGGGCAACTGCTTCGGGTTGGTCACGGAGCGGTCGGGCGTGCCCGGCCCGGACGGGCACAACCTGCCGTCGCGGATCGACCTGGTGGCGCTGTCGGATGTAACCGTGCGAGCGACCGGCGCGCAGATCACCAAGTACGTGATCGCCGGAGTCGAGTACGACCCGCACGAGGTGTGGCATGAGAAGCAGTTCACGGTGGCCGGGCTGCCCTTGGGGCTGTCGCCGGTGGCGTACGCCGCGTGGACGATCGAGGAGAACCTGAACGCGTCACGGTTCGCCAAGGACTGGTTCGCGGGGGGTGCGGTGCCGCTGGCCGAGCTGAAGAACACCGCCAAGAAGATCAACCCTGACGAAGCCAGGATCGCCAAGGATGCGTTCAAGGCGTCCGTGGCGAACGGCGACCTGTTCGTGCACGGCCACGACTGGGAGTACAAGCCCATCCAGGCGGTCGCCCAGCAGAGCGCGTTCATCGAGGCTCGCCAGTTCGGCCTGACCGACATCGCCCGGTTCTTCGGCTGCCCGTCCGACCTGATCGACGCCGCTGTCTCGACCGGCCACATCACGTACGCGTCGATCACACAAAGAAACTTGCAGTTCTTGATCATGAACCTCGGGCCGGCCGTGTCCAGGCGTGAGGACGCGCTGACGCGGGGCCTGGTGCCCGGCCCGCGGTACGTGAAGCTGAACCGTAGCGCGCTGCTGGCCATGGACCCGGAGGCGCGGGCCCGCACGCTGCAGACCCGGATCAACTCGCGCACGCTGACCCCGAACGAGGCTCGCGCGCTGGAGGACCTGCCGCCGCTCACGCCCGAGCAGATCGCCGAGTTCGAGGCCCTGTTCGGCGTGCCCCGTACCACTCCGACCACCGCGACATCGGGAGCGGCATGAGCAGCGGCGAAACGGTATGGCTGGGCGACCTGTCGGGCTACGAGGTCATCACCGACGACGCGGGCGCCATGTGGCTCACGCACCGGTGCGGGGCCACGTGGCCGACCGGCAGGCTCGGCAGGCCCGCCTTCCTGGGCAACCTCATCGACGATCACGTCAGGCCGCACATGGACGAAGGCTGTCAGCAAGGAGCGACACCATGACCGCGACCACCCGCGCCGAGGCGGCGACGGCCCGCGCCCAGCACGTGCGCCAGCGCGCCGACCGCCCCTCCCAGCGCCGATGCGCCGAGCACCCCACCGCCCGCGCCGCCGCCCGGGTGCCCGCGCGGATCGAGTTGCGCGAGGCCGCCGGCGGGTCGGGGCTGCTGGAGTTCGCCGGGTACGCCACGGTGTACGAGCGCGAGTATGAGATGTGGGACATGTGGGGCCCGTACACCGAGATCGTCTCGGCCGGCGCCGGTGCCGAGTCGCTGGCGCGGGCCGACCTGGACGTGCCGCTGGTGCTCGGGCATGACCAGCTCCGGCGTCTGGCTCGTACCACGACCGGCACGCTGGTGCTGGCCGAGGACGAGACCGGGCTGTCGGTTCACGCCCCGGCGCTGGACCCGGGCGACTACGACGTGGCGTACATCGCGCCCAAGCTGCGGGCCGGGCTCATCGATGAGATGAGCTTTGCGTTCCGGATCGAGTCGGGCCAATGGTCGCCGGACTACACCGAGTACCGGATCACCCGGTACGACATCCACCGCGGCGATGTGGCCATCGTCGGCTACGGCGCGAACCCGGCGACCGAGGCCGCGCTACGGCAGCAGAAGCCCGCGCCGTCGAGTAGGGCCCGCGCGCTGCTGGAGATCGCGCTCGCCCGCTGACCCCTTGGACTTCCCGCCCTCGGGCGGGTGCTTTGCCCTGCGCTCTGCGCGCACGAGCCCACCCGGCGCACTGCCTCGGGTGGCCGTCTGACCTGGACCGGGGCGTCTGGAAACCATCACGAGCAAGGAGTGACGAGCCATGACGCTCGCAGATCTGATCAAGCAGGCGCGCGAGAACCTCGCCGCCGCCATCGCCAAGCGGCAGCAGGAGCAGGAGGCGCTGCTGGCGCTGCGCTCCGACCCGGACCTCACCGAGGAGGCCGTCGCCGAGCGCGTCGCCGCGCGGGACGAGGCCGACGCCGAGGTGACCCGCCGCCAGGCGGCCCTGGAGGAGCTGGAGGCCGAGCAGCAGCGCGAGGAGGAGATCGCCGCGCTGGCCGCCCGCACCGCCCCGACCGGCACCCGACCGCCCGCCTACGACCGTGTGGGCCGCGTCGGTGTCGAGGAGCGCACGTACCGGCCTGACCTGGACCGCAAGGGTGCCGGGTTCGAGCGGGACGTGGCCGCGGCGTTCCTGGGCGACTACGAGGCGCGTGAGCGGCTGATGCGGCACATGGCAGAGGAGCGGGTGGAGCGCGCGGCCTACCTGGAGCGCGCAGTCGGCACCGGCGCGTTCTCCGGTCTGGTGGTGCCGCAGTACCTCACCGACCTGTACGCGCCCGCCGCGGCGGCCCGCCGCCCGTTCGCCGACGCGATCCGGCGGCACGACCTGCCGCCGGAGGGCATGACGGTGAACCTGTCGAGGATCACCACCTCCACCAGTGTGGGCATCCAGGCGACGCAGAACACCGCGGTGTCGGAGCAGAACATGGATGACACGCTGCTCACCATCGACGTGCAGACCAACGCCGGCCAGCAGACCATCTCGCGTCAGGCGATCGAGCGTGGCAGCGGCGTCGAGCCGGTGGTCCTGGATGACCTGTTCCGCCGGTACGCGACCACGCTGGACTCCACGCTGATCAACCAGGCCACGACCGGCCTGACCAACGTGGCCACGGCGGTGACCTACACCGACGCCTCGCCGACCGCGGCCGAGGCGTACCCGAAGATCATCGAGGCTCTGGCCGGTGTGGAGTCCGCGCTGCTGGACATGGCTTCCGGCGACAACATCGCGGTCATGCACTCCCGCCGCTGGTACTGGCTCCAGAACGCCATGGGCTCCACGTGGCCGCTCATCACCCAGCCCGGCGTCGTCCCGCAGACCCTCGGCGCGAACTATGCCGAGGCGTACGGCCGTGGCGTGCGCGGTGTGCTGCCGAACGGCACTCCGGTGATCGTGGACAACAACATCGCCACGAACCTGGGCGCCGGCACCAACGAGGATGAGATCTACCTCGTGGACCGCATGGAGTGCCACCTGTGGGAGGACTCCTCGGCGCCGCTGTTCATCCGGGCCGAGCAGCCGGCCGCGGCCAGCCTGGGCGTCCTGCTGGTCGTGTACGGCTACTTCGCCTACACCCACGCCCGGTACGCCCAGGCCCGGAAGGTTAGTGGGACCGGCCTGGTCACGCCGACGTTCACCGGCGTCTGATCCCTTGACGTGCCGGGGTCCGGGCTGCGGTCGGGCCCCGGCTCCTCCGAAGGAACGAGCAATGACCGATGATCCGATGGTCGCCGCGCTGCTGCGGGAGCGGGAGGGCTACGTGCAGGGGGGCCTGGACGACCGCGTGGCCGCCGTGGACGAGCAACTGGCGCTGCGCGGCCACACTCCGCCCAGCGACGCACCGCCCACGACCGCGAGTGGCGAGAAGGCACAGGACCGATCGACGCCGCCGCGCCGCCGCCGGGCGCCGCGCAAGGACACGACCTGACGTGGCCAACGAGTACGCGGACCTGGCCACGCTCAAGCTGGCGCTCAAGATCACCGACGCGGAGCGGGACGACCTGCTGACCGCGGCCCTGGCCGCCGCGTCGAGGGCGATCGACAAGAAGACCGGCCGCCGGTTCTGGCTCGACCCGTCCGCTACTGCCCGCACGTACCACCCTCAGGGGCGGGTGCTACGGGACGAGCGGGGTGACCTGCTGCTGATCGACGACGTCGGCTCGGCTACGGGCCTGGTCGTGGAGACCGGCCGTGGGAGCACGTGGAGCGCGGTGACGGGGTACGAGACGAGCCCGGACAACGCCCTGACCGAGGAGCGGCCCATCACGGGCCTGCTGCTCGCTACGGGCACGTGGGGCACCGGCACGACCCGGGTCCGCGTCTCCGCCCGTTGGGGGTGGCCGGCCGTACCGGATGAGATCGCCCAGGCCACGCTGCTGCAGGCGGCTCGGCTCTACCGGCGCAAGGATTCCCCCGAGGGGGTCGCCGGGTCTGGGGAGTGGGGGCTGGTGCGGGTGCCGCACCTGGACCCGGATGTGCGGGCGCTGATCGAGCCGTACATGCTGCCGGGGTTCGCATGAACATCAGTGCCGTCCGTGCGGCGATAGCCGACGCCGTACGCGACGCGATCCCCTCGCTGAACTGCTTCGGCTACGTCCCCGACGCGCCCGCCGAGCCGTGCTTCTACGCGGGTGAGGTCGAGATCGAGTACGACGCCGCGATGGGACGCGGCCTGGACGAGCTGCAGATCACGTGCCGGTTGCTCGTCTCCCGGGGCGATGACCGCTCCGGGCAGGAGGCGCTGGACCGCTACCTGTCCGGGTCCGGGCCCGACAGCGTGAAGGCGGCGCTGGAGGCCGCGCGTGGTGCGCCCGGGGAGATGGCGCTGGGCGGGCTGGCGCATGACCTGCACCTGATGGCCGTGCAGGGCTACAGCCTCTACCAGGTCGGTGAGGTGCAGTACTTCGGCGCTGAGCTGCTGGTCCGCGTGGTCGGGCCCGGCTGAGAAGGGAGGATCGTGGACACCTACCGAGTGACCGGGCCGCGGCATGTGGCCGGGGCCGCGCCGGGCGACGTCGTCGAGCTGGACCCGCGGCGGGTCAACGTCGCCGCGCTGCTCGCCGCCGGCCACATCGCGCCGGTTCCGGCGAAGGGCAAGCGGCGCGAGCATGCCGATCAGTCTGGGCAGGGGGTGGCGGAGTGAGCGCCATCGCGCTGACCAACGCCTACTGCTACGTGCACGCGCACAACTTCACCTGCGACACCAACCAGCTCGCGCTGAACGCCGAGGCCGCCACCCTCGACAGGACCACGTTCTGCCACCAGGGGTGGACCACGCTTGCTGGCGGCGGTCTCAAGTCCGGCACCTTCTCCATGGGCGGCTTCTGGCAGTCCGCCGCCTCCGACGCGGTGGACCCGCAGGCGTACGCCGACCTCGGCGTGGCCGACCGCGTGTTCACCTTCGGCCCGCAGCAGGCCGAGGGCGGGGTGGCGTACCTGTGGCAGGGCGGCCACTTCACCTACAACCTGCTCGGCACGATCGGGGAGCTGGCGCCGTTCACGCTGGAGGCGCGCTCGACCGGCGGCGCGGGCGTGGTGCGCGGCCAGCTCGCCGCCGCGGCGCAGAGCGTGGACGCGACAGGCGTGCTCGGCTCGGTGGTCAACCTCGGCGCGGTCGCCGCCGGCCAGCACCTGTACGCCACCGTGCACGTCCTGGGCACGCCCGGCACGTCGATCAGCCTGGACATCGAGTCCGACGACTCCGCCGGGTTCGCCTCCCCGACCGTGCGGGCATCGATCGGGCCGCTGGCCGCCGCCGGCGGCATGTGGGTGACGCCCGTCCCCGGGCCGATCACCGATACCCATTGGCGGCTCGACGTGAGTTCGATCACCGGCGAGTTCACCGTGGCCGCCGCCCTCGCCGTCCAGTAGCCCACCCCCACCGCGGGCCCGCCGGGTGCGGGCCCTTCGTCATGTCTGGAGGACCCCATGGCCGTGCTGGCCCTGACGAACGAGTACGTAGAGATCAACGGCGTGAACCTGTCCGATCGGGTGCGGGCGGGGACGCTGACCGTCGAGGCGGCGCAGCTCGACCCGACCGCGATGGGCGACGGCTGGACCCGCGTGACCGGCGGTCTCAAGAGCGGCCAGTTGGCGATCGAGTTCATCGACGACTTCGCCGCCGGCGAGGTGGACGCCACCCTGTGGCCACTGTTCGGCACGGTCGTGCCCTTCGAGGTGCGACCGACCGCGGACGCGGTTGGCGTCGGCAACCCGTCTTACACGGGCGAGGTGTTCATCGCGCAGCACGTGGTGGGCGGGTCGATCGGCGAACTGGCCGCGAAGTCCGTCACCTACCCCACGTCCGGCCCGGTGGCGCGGGCGACGGCCTGATGGTCGAGGTCCGCCTCGACGGCAACAAGGAGCTGCGCCGCCTGGTGCGCGACTTCGGGAAGATCCCGCCCGACCTGCGCAAGGAGCTGCGGCCGGCGCTGGTACGCGCGGCCAAGCCCATCCTGGCCGCCGCGCGGGCGAACGCCTCGTGGTCGAGCCGCATCCCGAGAGCGACGCGGATCAAGGTCGGTTTCACCGCACGCAAGGGCGGCGTGTCGATCGTCGTGAACTCCAAGCGGGCGCCGCACGCGCGCCCGTACGAAAACCTCGGCGACCCCGGGACCTTCCGGCACCCGGTGTACGGCAACCGCGAGGTGTGGGTGACGCAGGTGGCGCGCCCGTTCCTGATCGACGCGGTGCAGGAGAAGGGCGGGATCGTGACCCGCACCCTCGGGCTGCTGGTGATTCAGATCGGCCGCAAGCACGGCTGGAAAGGGTGAGAGGGGAACCGTGGTGGGTGGATCGCTCAGGGATCGGCTGCGGGCCCGGCAGCGGCCGAGCGTGCCGTGCCGCCTCCAGGTGGACGACACCGCCGCCGCTCAGCGGGCGGCGGAGGAGGCGGTGGTGGCGCTCCGGCTGGCACAGGCGCGCGGCGCGGCCCCGGAAGAGGTGACCGCCGCCCGCGAGGCCGTGACCGCGGCTCAGGCGGCGCTGGAGGCGTGCTACGCCACCGTGACCGTCACCGCGCTCCCACCGGGGGACCTGGAGGCGCTGGTGGCCGCGCACCCGCCGCGCGAGGGCAGCGACGACCGCGAGTGGAACACCGACACGTTCCCTCGGGCGCTGCTGCTGGAGTGCCTGCCCGGCGACATGACCGGCGAGGAGTGGGCGGAGTTCCTGGCCACCTCCTGCTCCGATGGTGAGGTGGCGGCGCTGGAGCAGGCCGCGCTGGCGGTTAACGTGCGGGCACCGGACGGCACGCTCCCAAAAGGCTGGATCGAGACCATCAGCTAGCGCTGGAGGTCGAGGTGGCGGCCCGCTACCGCATCCCGCACTCGGTGTTCCTGTCGTGGGATGCCGACGACCGGGACAAGGCGATCTGGCAGCACGTCCGCGAGCGGCAGACATGTGGCGGGTGCGGGACGCGCCGCGCCGAGTGGGACCCGGCGCAGGGCGGCCGGGCGGATGCCTACACCCCGAAGGCCGAGCAGTGCCCGGGGTGCGCGCGGATCGAGGTGCTGTCCAAGGGCCTGCCCGAAGGGGCCGGTCACCGGATCGTGCTGGTGCCGAACGTCGAGGAGGAGGTGAGCCGTGCCCAAGCGTGACCTGAACGTCAAGATCGATGGCGATCCGAAGGGGTTCATCGCTGCGGCCCGCGCCTCCCAGGGCGCCGCCAAGCGGTTCTCCGACGAACTGGACCGGCTGAACAAGAAGCGCGCCCTGGACAGCGTCACCAAGGGCGCGGCCGACGCCAACCGGACCTTCACCGACCTGTTCGGCACCATCGGCAAGATGGGGCCGGGCAGCGTCGCCCTGCTCGCCGCGGCCATCGCCGCCCTGCCGGCGACCGCGGGCGTGGCGGCGGCCGGGGTGACGGCCGCGCTCGGCGGCGGCCTGGCCGCGGTCGGCCTGGTCGCCGCCGCCCAGTCCTCCCAGGTCAAGCGCGAGTTCTCCGACCTGGCCGCCGACGCCAAGACGGAGCTGGCCGACATCGCCGAGCCTCTGGAGGGCAGCCTGCTACGGGCGGCCGGGGTGGCGCGCGAGGTCGGCCGCGACCTGGCTCCCGATCTTGAGGACGCGTTCGCCAAGCTCGCCCCCAAGATCGATGGCTTTGTGGCGCGGGTCGGGGCGGGAGCGGCTGAGAACCTGGGGCCCGCGCTCGACCCGGTGGCCGAGGGCTTCGGCACGCTGCTCGATGCTCTCGCCAGTCGATCGGATGTGGTCTTCGGGAACATCGGTGACGCGATCACCGAGCTGGCCGAGACCACCGAGGAGCACGCCGACGACATCGCCTCGGTGGTCGAGCTGCTGTCCTCGGCGGGCAAGGGGGCGGCCGACGGGGTGGGCCGGCTCGCGGATGAGTGGGACGGCCTGCTGTCCGGCATCGAGGACTGGTATGAGTCCGCCGGGGCGGTCGGCCCGGACCTGGACAGTTCCGGCGATGCTGCCCGCCGCGCCGCCGAGGGCGCGTTCGAGGCCGCGCGGGCGTTCGCCGAGGCCGCCACGGGCGCCGGCGACGCCGCCAACGACGTGGACCGCCTGACCACCGCTCTGGAACGGTTCTTCGAGCCCGCGCTGGCGGCGCTGTCAGCGTCGAACAACTGGCGCGACAGCCTGGCCGAGACCCGACGCGCCCTGAAAGAGGGCAACGTCAGCGCGCTGGAGCGGTCGCAACTGCTGGAACGGCTGCTCGGCGACCTGGCCAACTGGGCATCCGCCGAGGCCGAGGCGACCGGCGCCACCAAGAGGTCCAGTGCAGCCTTCGAGGCCAACGCCGCGATGCTGGTGCGGCTGGCCGGCAGCAGCAAGCAGGGCCGCGCCGCGCTGGACGCGCTCGCCGGCGGGTTCGGGTACACGATCGAGCGGGCCAAGGGCGCCACCATCGTCACCGACCGGTTCGGCAACCGGGTCAAGGTGCTGCCCTCGGGCAAGGTCGTGAAGATCGAGGCCAACACCCGGGCGGCGAACAACGCCCTGAACACAACTCGGACCCTGCTCGGGCGCATCCAGAACAAGACCGTCACCATTACCGCCGTGCGGCGGGGCGACTGGTCCACGCCGCGCAACCCGGGCACGTCCCGGGAGTTCCACGGCTCCACCGGCGGCATGGTGTCCGGGCCCGGCACCTCGACCAGCGACAGCATCCCCGCATGGCTCAGCGACGGGGAGTTCGTCGTCAACGCCCGCGCGACCGCCAGGCACCGCCAACTGCTGGAGGCGATCAATGCCGGGAAGTTCGCCCGCGGTGGACTGGTGCGCGGGTACGCCACGGGTGGCCTGGTCTCCCGGGTGCCGATCTCCGAGTTCATCGACCGGTGGCTCGGCGCGGCCGAGGGCACCACCAGATCGGACGTGACCGAAGCTCTGCGGCGGCGTAAGGATGCCGTCGAGCAGTTGCGCCGCGCCGAGCGCAAGCTACGGGAGGACCGGCGCGAGAACCGCAGCGCCCGGACCATCGCTGACTCTGAGGCGCGGGTGGCTAAGGAGCGGCGCGACCTGGCCGCGGCCACCGACAAGCTGCGCACCGTCGAGGCCCGCTACAACCGTGCCCGGTTGTCGCCGGTGGCGAAGCTGTCGGCCGGGCTCGCTCTCGGCATCAAGAACATGGCGGCGTTCATCCGCAACATCAAGCGGATCGAAGAGCGCGGCTACCCGGAGCTGGCGCAACAGCTCGTGGCCATGGGCGGCCCCGAGGCCGAGAAGATCGCCGCCGAGGCGGCCAAGCTGCCCGATGCCAAGCTTCGCTCGTTGAACAAGCAGGTGAGCACGGCGGCGCGGCAGCAGCGCACCCTGGACTACCTGCCGCAGATCCTCGCCGTCCGCGAGGCACGGCGGCGCGGCGCGTCCAACCCGGCCGCGCTGGCGGCGGCCACCGGCATGAGCGAGGAGGAGATCGCCGAGGTCCTGCGCGCGATGCAGGGCTACGCCCGCGGCGGGATCGAACGCTACGCCGCCGGCGGACGCCGCCCGGGCCCCGGCATCACGTCGAGGCCCACGGTCCTCTTCGGCGAGGGCCGCCACCCCGAGGGGTTCGTGCCCTACGACCCGGCGCACCGGCCCCGCGCCATGGGGCTGGTAGCGCAGATGGCCCGCGACTTCGGCATGACCGGCGGCGGCCACGTCACCCAGGTCACCAACGTGCACGTGACGGTCCAGGTGGCGCCGACCGCCGACCGGGCCGCGATCGGGCGGGAGATCAACCAGGCGCTCACCGAGTACGCGCGGAAGGGGGGCCGGCTTGTCACAGCTTCCTGAGGTGCACATCGAGGTGGCGTTCAGCACCGGCGCCGTCATGGGGACCGCGCTGCACCTGGACGACGCCTCGCGCGGCCTGCTCGACATGGGCACGCTGGCCGGGTCGGACCTGTGGGAGGACGTGTCGGCCTACGGGCGGGGCGTGTCCACCTCGCGCGGCTCCAGCCGCATCGAGGGGCCGGTGATCCGGTATGAGGCGGGCCGGGCGACGATCCGCCTCGACAACGCTGACCGCCGGTTCGACCCGACGAACATGTCTGGGCCGTACGTCGCGGCCGGGCGCACGCAGGTCACCCCGATGCGTGAGGTCCGCATCCGCGCCACCTGGGCGGGGGTGACCTACCCGGTGTGGCGCGGGTTCGCCGACTCGTGGGACCTGGAATGGGACGGCCCGGAGTGGGCGGAGACGACCGTGCCGTGCACGGACGGCTTCAAGGTGCTCGGCAACCGGAGGAGGGCCGCTGTCGCCCCGGTCGGTGCCGGGGAGGACTCCGGCGCCCGCGTGAACCGCATCCTCGACTCGGCGAACTGGCCGGAGCTGGACCGCATGGTTGCCGCCGGCGACTCGACGTTGCAGGCCACCACCTTGGAGGGTGACCCGCTCGCCGAGCTGCAGCTTGTCGCCGACTCCGAGGCGGGCGAGCTGTATGTGGACGGGTCCGGGCACGTCACGTTTCGGGGGCGTCTGGCCCTGCTGCAGGACGAGCGCTCCAATACCCCGCAAGGGGTGTTCGGTGACCAGGATGGTGAGCTGCGGTACGCCGACAAGGGGCTGTCCATCTCCACCGACGACGCCACCCTGTACAACGAGGTGCGCCTGACCCGCGTCGGCGGCACCGAGCAGGTCGAGCAGGATCTCATCAGCCAGGCCGAGTTCCAGATCCGCACCTTCGACCGGTCGGACCTGCTGCTGGAGACCGACGCCGAGGTGGCCGACTACGCCGCGTGGATCTTGCACGTGAGCCACGAGCCCGAGGTGCGGTTCGACTCCATCCGCATCAAGCCACTTCGTGACCCCGACGCCCTGTTCCCGCAGGTGCTCGCCCGCGAGATCGGCGACAGGATCACCATCATCCGCCGGCCGCCCGGCGGCGGCGACCCGATCGAGCGGGACTGCTTCATCCGCGGCATCGCCCACGAGATCGGCCTGGACAACTGGGAGACCACCTGGTCGCTGCAGTCGGCCGAGCGGATGTCGTTCCTGACCCTCGACCATCCCGTGCTCGGCGTGCTCGACAGCAACGCCCTGGCCTACTGAGGAGGAGACCACACCGTGGCCTTTCACACCTTCACCGCCGGCGAGGTGCTGACCGCCGCCAATCTGATGAACGTCTTCGCCCAGTCCGCGTACGCGATCAAACCGGGCGATGAGTCGGTGACCAACAGCATCACGCCTCAGAACGACGACCACCTGTTCCTGCCGGTTGAAGCCAACACCGTGTACTGGCTGGATGCGTTCATCAAGGCGGACGGTGCGGCGGCGGCCGAGATCCAGATCGGCTGGACCGGCCCGGCCGGGGCGGACCTGGACTGGATCAGCGACGGGCTCACCACCGCGGCGACCACGGGCGTCGATGCGGTGTCCAGGTCGCTGCAAGGCATCACGAACCTGCCCAACGTCGGCCTGATCGGGTCCGGCAGCAACGTCGTCATCCCGATCCGTGGCGTGCTCACCGTGGCGGGCACTGCGGGAACGCTGCAGTTCCGGTGGGCGCAGGGCGTGGCGAACGCGACCGCGACCCGGGTCCGGGGCGGATCGGTGATGCGGCTGACCCGGATGACGCCGTGAGAGGCAACGCGACGCTGGACGTGTTCATCATCGCGGGCATCATCGCCGGCGGTCTCGGCCTGCTGTTCGTGCTCGCCCGGATCGGGCGGTACCTGTGGCGGCTGTTCCAGGGCATCGACGACTTCCTCGACGACTGGCGTGGGGAGCCGCCTAGGCCGGGCGTCCCGGCGCGGCCGGGGGTGATGGAGCGGCTGGAGCGGGTCGAGCAGGAGGTCGTGGCCGTCCGGCACGAGGTCACCACCAACGACGGGTCCAGCCTGAAGGACGCGGTCAAGCGGGTCGAGACGAAGCTCGGCGAGGTCAAGAAGACGCTCGGCACCCACCTCGAAGGACTGGAGGACTGACCATGCCGTGGCTGACGCAGCTCGCCGACGTGGCGCAGCGTACGGGCTGCCCGGTGGTCGAGGTGACCGGGTGGCGTACGCGCGGCCACGGCCCCCAGCCCGAGGTGCGCGGCATCGTCTGCCACCACACCGCCGGATGGGCTGACATGCATATCGTGCGCGACGGCTGGCCAGGGCTGGACGGGCCGCTCAGCCACTTCTGGCTCCGCCGCGACGGCACGATCTACGTGGTCGCCGCCGGCCGGTGCTGGCACAACGCCCCGTCCACGTCGCCCGACCACGACAACAGCAGCTCGATCGGCATCGAGGCGGAAAACGACGGCCGCGCGCCCTGGCCCGCCGTACAGCTCGCCGCCTTCAAGGCGCTGTGCGCCGAGCTGTGCCGCGAGTTCGGCCTGACCGCCGCCGCGGTGAAGGGCCACAAGGAGGTCAACCGGCAGAAGGTGGACCCCCACAGCATCGACATGACCGCGTTCCGGGCCGAGGTCGCCCGGCTCATGAAGGGAGAGCCCGCCATGGCCACCGCCAAGGAGACCTGGCAGCACGAGCTGAAGGTGCCGTTCGGCACGCCGGAGAACCCCTCGTGGCAGGCTGGGAACATCCTGGTCAACGTCGCGAAGTGGTCGCTGGAGCAGCGCACCACGCTCGCCACGCTGGGCGCGAAGCTCGACGCGCTCATGGTGGCGAACCGCGAGCTGGCGGCGGCCCTGGCCGCGCACCACGCCGAGATCGATCCGCACGCGCTCATCGCCCGGATCGAGGCCGCGATCGAGGGCATCACGATCCGCCTCGACGTGCCCGACACGCCCGCCGGCACCTGACCGGTGCTCGACGACCTCGTCCGCCTCTACCTCATCCAGGCCAGCCGCGCCCGTGGCTGGCCTTCCTCATCCTCGCCCTCGCCCGAGGGCCGTCCCGTGGAGGGGCACATGAAGATCGGAAAGTACTGGAAGAGCATCCTCGCCACGACCGGCGCCGTCGTCGTCGCCGGCGAGGCCGTCGTCTCCGATGGCGTCATCACCGGCAACGAGTGGGTCAACCTGGTGATCGCCCTCGCGACCGCGGTCGGCGTCTACCTCGTACCCAACACCGAGGGTGGCGAGGCGGCGCGGACTCGGGGCTACCAGGGGCAGCACGGCGACCGCTTCTGACGCTGGCCCGGCGCACGACCAGCACCGCCCCCGCTCCATCCCCACGCGGGGAGGGGCGGGGGCGCCTTCGTCATGCCCAGGGGGTGCTACACCTCTCCAGGCTGATCTGGAGAGCCGAGCGCGGCGAGCGCGTCGCCTACCGCCTCGGCGGCCACGCGGGCGCCGGCCTCGGCTAGCGCATGTTCTGTGGCTCGAAGCTCCGTCATGGCATACGGGTTCACCGCGGCGGCATCCGGGGCCGTGGCCACGGCCACCGTCACCGCTGCTTCGGCGTCGCCCTCGACAGCGTGTGCTCTGGCCAGGCACGCGCCGAACCAGGCCCGGTCGCGACGGTAGGACTCCGGCAGGCCCGACAGACCGCGCTCAATCAACTCCGCCGCGCGCCGTCCTTCGCCGAGCTCCAGTTCGGCCATGCCGCGCTGCATCAGGAACCAGTGCTCGCCGTAGAAGTACATCCACGCGGGTTCGTCGTCCGGGTGCTCCGCCGCACGCCGGATCAGCTCCTCGGCCTCTCCCAGGCGGGTGCGCGCCTGGTTGGCCTCGCCCATCTGGGCGTGCCCGCGTGCGCTCATCTGAGCGGCCATCCCCTGGACTCCGAGGGAGGTTCGGCCATCGTGCCAGCGGGACGCCTCGGCGAGCCGTACGCATCGCTGGGGGTCCTTCAGGCTCCACGCCTGGTGTGCCTTCATATTGAGCGTCGTCGCGGCGAGGGAGGCGTCTCCGGCCTCCAGAGCCCAGGCGTGCGACCGGTCGTACCAGCGCAGCGCTGCGGCGAGATCGCCGGAGTCCTGGCACATCCACGCCACGAACTGCGCGTACTCCGCCAGCACGCCCACGATGCGGTCGCCGAGCGGCCCAGTGGCTCCGCGGGCGAGGTCTGCCACCGTCGAGAGCTGAGCGCGCACCACAGGAAGCAGCGGCCGGCTACCAAGGGTGTCCTCGATGCGGCGGTGCTCGGCGAGGCAGCGTTCCAGCCACTCGATCGTCGCGATGTCGATCCGCTGAGGGTCCTCGACGACGCGCGTAATCCTCTCGTACAGGTCGGCGTCGGGGGCCAGCGACGGGATCTCCAGCGTCGGGACGGGCGTCGGCTCCGTGCCGAACAGGGCGGCCGATTCGACTTCAAGCGCCCGCGAGATCAGCATGGGGTACGGGTCACGCGGCCGGTGGGCGCCGCTCTCCCAGCTCTTCACCAGCCGGATCAAAGAGGACCGTTGCGGCATGGGGATGTCCATCGCCGCGGCGATCTCGGCGATACGGCGCGCGAGGTCTTTCTGGGCCCAGCCGCGGGCGAGCCGCGCGGCGCGCAGCCGGTCGGCCAGGGCCGAGTTCTTCGTCACGGCGAACACCTCGGGGGCTCGGGGACGCCTTTATCCCCTAGTTTCCCCTAGCCGCATCTGTCCATGTGCGGTTACTCAGCGTTGAGATGGGGGGCGTCCACGTAAGCGGAGCCCGCAGGCGCGGTCACGCCGTACGGGCTCCTTGACCGCACGTCGGAGGTGCGATCCGTGAGCCACTTTAGGACAGGCCAGCACGCGCCGGGACGGCCTTACACCCCGGTCTGGCCCTTGACCTTCGAGGCCGCGTGCCGAGCAGCCGCCGCCGACCTCGATCAGCTCGAACCGTACTGGCATGTCCTGTACGGCGTTGCCTCGCGCCGGTTCTTCGCCCTCCCGCTCTGGAACGCGCCGCGCGGGTTGTACGCGCAGGCGCGCAACGTCCAGGACCTGATCGCGGAGATGCGCACCGCCGAGGACGTGTGCCGGGCAGGGATGCGATGAGGGCCAGGACCGGGATCGTGTGCCGCCCCGACCCGAGGCCCGTCATCATGCCGCCCCCGGCGGTCTACCCGTGGGAGTGCCACGACGGCACCGGCCGCACGGCCACCGGCGTGGCCCGCAGCTTCGGCCGGGCCATGTGCTACCTCGCTGAGGCCATGGACAAGATGCGCCAGCCGGGCGCGCACGGCCGGATTCAACGGGCCTGGCCGGACGGCTCACGGTTCGCGGCCTTCCGGTACGACCACCTGCCCGTGATCCGCGCGCACCGGGACGGCGACGGCACGCTCGTCATGGAGTTCACCGGTGCGTGACCAGAGCAGGCGCGGCGGCGCCCGACCCGCCCAGGCGTGCAGCCGCCGCGCCGTAGATCCCGCACGCGCCCACGCAACGAGGGGCGTTGGGCACGTGCGGGTTCCACCCCCTGGGGGGTCGCGATGACCGCCCCGCACGTCGAGGACGACGTACGGCGGCGCATCCTCGCCGAGTACGCGGTGGAGTCCCCCGACCTGTCCGGCCGACCCGACCCCGACAGCTACGAGTGGATTTGGTGGAAGGTCGAAGAGGCGCACATCAGACAGGAGCGTGCGCGCGCGGAGCGCCGCGCCCAGCTCTGGGGTGGAAAGCCGGAGTACTACACCTGACCCCCGGTCGCCGCGGCCCCACCGACCCGCGGCGGCCGGGCCCCGACGCCCCCCGCAAGGACCGCGTGTCTTCCCTCCGCGGCCGTGGGGTGGCCGCCCCGCCAGGCGTCTTGAGGTGGTGCCTGGCGGGGCCTCTTCATGGGTTAGGCCGCCGAAACCGAGTTAGGTTCCTAACCCGCCCCGTAACCTCCCCGGATCGGGCGGTGACCTGGGAGAAGTTAGATCAGTTAGGCCGGTTAGCCCGCCCTCGCGCACGGCCCTGAGAGCCCTACAGGGCAGCCTGGGCGAGGGCGGGCGACGTAACTTAACCCTCGCCTTCCTCGGCCGCCGCGCGCTGCCCCAGGGCCTCGTCGATGAGCCTCGGCGCGACCGGCCACCGGTTGCCCGTGGACGGCACCCGCACCCCGAGCGCCTCCAACTGCTCGCGCAACGCCTTGCCCGTCAACGTCTTGTACGGCGCCCACCGCGGCGCGTGCGCGGCCAGCAGCGCAGGCAGGTCCGCGGCCGGAACCGGGTCCTGGTCGAGCACCGCGGCCAGGTCCTCCAGCAGATCCCGCGACTCCTCCACCGCCACGGCCGCGCCCCCGGCGCCGATCCCGGCCTTCTTCCGCGCGGCCATGGCGCGCTCGACCACCGGCGTGACCTCATCGACGCCGGCGCCCTTGGCGATGTAGAAGGAGCGCAGCAGGCCCGGCCGGGCCTGGAACCCGCGCGCCATGCACGTCCCGACATCGCCGGGCCCCTCGGCCGTCTTCGGCTCCAGGCTGGTGGCGGAGATCCCGGCCGTGTAGGAGCCGGTGCCCAAGATAGCGTCGTTGGACTGCTGGTCACCGATCGCGAAGCACGCCTTGTTGCTGGTCACGGCCATGACCTTGCGCGGCAGCGACGCCGTGGACGGCTCCGGCGTGGCGAACACCAGCGTGACCGCGTACTTCCGCGCCGCGCTGATGAGCTTGACCGTCAGGTCGGCGGCCTCCTCGCCCATGTCCGGGTGCATGAACAGGGCCTGGCACTCATCCACCACCACGATCCGGGGCCGCAGTCGCGGGTCGGCCTCGGCCAGCTTGCGGTTCACGGCACGTTCGCCGTGCTCCTGCAGCGCCCGGCCGCGCACGCTGAGGTCGTCATACACAGCGCGCAGCGTGTCCAGGCACGCCTCCACGACCTCGTCTCCGGGCCCGGTCAGCAGTGTCCGCAGACGCGGGCGCATCGGGTCGTAGTCGGCGTTGGTGGCCATGACGAACACGTCCACCTCCACCAGCGGGTCAAGGATCGCCCCCAGCAGCAGCGTGATGATCAGCGTCGATTTGCCGGAGCCCATCATGCCCGCCACCGCGTAATTCGCCTCCGACAGGCGGCCGAGCACGACGCCGCCGCGAATGTCCACCCCGACCGGGACACCCTTGAAGTAGTCCGCACCCCCCTCGACCAGCAGCGGCCACGGCGGTACCGGGCCGGTCAGCGAGCCCTGGTCGGCCACCCACAGGTCCAGCACGCCGGGCTGTGACCTCGGCTCGGTCGGCCACACCTCGACCGGGAGCCTGACCAGGTTGTGCGCCAGCACGCTCTTCTTACGGTTGATCATGTCCACGGTGACGCCGAGCGGCAGTTCAAGCTGCGTGCGCCACCCCTTGCCGTCGCGGCCGGTGGGCAGCACGACCCGCGGCTTCCACCCGCCCTTGAACGCCTTGTCCAGCGGGCCGATGCCGAGGTTGCGCAGCGCGTTGAGGATCGCGCTCTCATCGGGGAATGCGCCGCGCCCGTCCTCGCTCACGGGGCCGCCCGTGCCGCTGGCCAGCCATCCCGGGCCGGTCGTGGCGCGGCGGCGGCCCTCGCGCCACCCCGCCACCACCAGCAGCACCGGCAGGCCGGCCACCAGCAGCTTCCACGCCAGCCCGGCGGCGGCGAACAGCCACCGCAGCACGGCCCCGGCCCAGCGGAACACGTCGAGGAAGTCACCCGCGCCGACCAGCCACACCAGCATGGCCACCACCGGCAGCAGCACCGCCAGGCCGCCGAGGACGCCGGCGGCGACCTTGGCCAGGCCGAGCGCGAGCCTGGGCAGGGCCAGCAGCCGGGCCCGGCGCCGGTCCACCGCCTGGTCCTTGCGCTCGATCCACTCGGCCAGCGCTTCACGGTCTCCGGCGGCCTCGGCGGCGCGGATCTGCCGCCGGTGCACCCCGAGCGTGGCCGCGTCCCACGCGCGTACCGCCCACGAGGCCCAGCCCCGGCCGAGCGTCACCACCGCTTCCGCAGCGCCCCGAGAGGCGCGGACCATGCGCTCGGACGGCTGGAGCTGGGCGGGCACGAGCCGCCCCACCACGGTGATGGTGCGCGGCCGGACCGGCGGCGCGGCCGGGCCCGAGGCGACCAGCTCGCCCTCGACCACGTCGGCCTCCACCGGCTCGACCTCGGCGGGGGGCACCGGCTCCAAGTCGCCGCCAGGCAGCGGCGGAGCGGCGGCGCCGTCGCGCACCACGCGCAGGTGTCCGCGCTCTGACCGTGGCTTGCTCATAGCCGCCCCCCTGCCGCCCGGCAGACCCGCAGGCCGCGCCCGTCCATCGCCGCCGCGCTCGCCGCCGTGGCGGCCAGCTTGGCGACCGCGACGGCGAGCAGGTAGAACGCGGTCCGCGTCGCGAAGAACACCACCACGACGGGCGCGGCGAGCAGCAGGGTGAACATTCAGGCTCCTCCCGCCATGATGAGCGCGGCCACGAACAGCCAGCCGACGTGCCAGGACTGGTCGAGCGCGTAGGCGCCCGTGCCCAGGTGCGGGGCGTCATCCCGGCCGGGCCGGGGCTGTCCCAACCGGTAGAAGTCGCCCTTCCCGGTGCGGTCGGCCAGCGCGGCGAGGGTGAACCGGCGGTCCGCCCAGTAGTGCGAGATGCCGTCTACGACCAGGCCGAGCACGAACGCCCACACGGGCACGCGCAGCCCGGTCACCAGCTCCACCGCCAGGACCGCGACGGCCTTGTGCGCGGCCAGGAGCAGCACGTGGTTCAGGCAGTGCCGCACGCCCTCACGGGTGCGGGCGCCCTTGCCCAGGGCCTGCCGATGGGACTGCCCCCACCAGTGGTCACCGAAGACGTGCGCGGCGTACAGCGCGCAGAACACGGCAGCGAAGGCGGCGACGGTGCTCATCGGGCACCCCCCACCGGACCGGTCCCGTTGCCGTTCCACCGGGCCAGCGCCCCGTCCGACATCAGCGCGTCCTCGCGCATCTCGGTGACCCGCCGGCGGACTTCGGGGCCCGGCTGGTCGGCCTGCTCCCGCCGCTCCTCCTCCACGTCGGTCTGGACGTAACCCGCCTGCCGCGCGCTGATCCGGGCGTACCGGCTCAGCTTCGCCCGCGACAGCTTCACCCCCTCGTCCAGACACACCCCGTAGATCATCTTCGCCAGCTCGTAGCCGTCGATCTCCGGCTGAGCGGGCACGGCCGGATCACCCTCAGAGGCCGTTCCACCCGGCCCGGCCGCGGCCTCGGGCGCGGCATCGGCGACCGCCCGCCCGTCGAGCGCTTCGGGGAACAGGTGCCGGAAGACGTGCATCAGGATGTGGCTGCCGAACGCGATCGCACCGACGAGCTGGACCGCCACCAAACCGACGATCCACCCCTCCAGCGGCCCCTCCACAAGCTTCGCGTCGGGGCCCTCGGTCATGACGAACGTGCCCAGCCCGTGCAGGTGATTGATCACGTAGCTAGTCGCCGTGAAGATCGCCACGACCGCCAGGCAGTACCAGCGTGGCCAGGGCTTATGCCGCAACACCACCGCCCCCACGAGGGCGAGCACGATCAGCCCGTCAGGGGCGAACGGGTACAGGAACGCCCCCACATCGTCGAAGTGCGCGGCCTTCGCCGCGTCCGACTGGGACGTCCACGACCCCCGGAACGCCACCGCGATCACGAGGGACAGCAGAGCGGCCAAAGCGACCGCGATCCGGCGCGCGGCCGTCGTCTGGACCACCCGCGCGGGGGTGATCCGACCGGGCCGCGCCGGCGCGTCGGCGGCGGGCGCTGACGGGGCGGACGGCTCCGCCGACGGGCGCTCGGCACGGCGCACCCGAGCGGCGAGACGGCCCCAGAGAGAGGGGCGCGGATCACCCTGCGCGGCCGTTCCGTTCGCCTCGACGGCGGCCGGTGTGAAAGTCTCGGACATGGTTCCCTTTCGGTCCTGCTGACACTGGGTTGAGGGGTTCAAGGGCGGAGGTCGGCGGTCGAGTCGCCGACCTCCGCCCGGCTTGTTCAGGCCGTGGTGCGCTCCGCCGGAGCAGGGTCGGCCAGCGCGGTGAGCGGGTAGATCGCCACGTCGGTCTGTGTCTCCTCGCCGTCGATGACGACGAACAGCTCCAGGCCGACACCGTCGTCGTCAGCCGGGTACCAATGCAGTTCGGTGTCCGGGCCGTCGATCGCGCGCTCGAAGCGCTCGGCCCACGCCTCGGCGGCGTCCTGCCCGTCGAAGGGGATCATCGGGTGCCAGCCGGCCACGCTGCCCAGGGTCGCCACCCCGTTGATGGCAACACGCGGCCGGTGGGCGAAGCACACCACCCATGTCGTCTCGACGGCGGCGTCGGCCGGAACGAGCAGGGGCAGCACGCGCGGCGGGAGGGTGAAGGTGAGGTTCATCTCGCTCCTTCTCAGGGCTGGTGATGGGGCGCGCCCGCCCAGGGGTCGCACCTGGGCCCCGGCGTCGAACCGGTCGGGCTCGTAGGGGTCAGCGGGCGGCGCGCTTCTCCAACTCGGAGAGGTATGCCAAGTCCTCGGCGGTGTCGCGGCCCTCGGCGTGCAGGCGCTCGGCCCACCCGCGTTCCTGGGCGAGTTCGGCCGGGGAGAGCCGGTCGAGGCGGCCGATGTCGGCCGCCAGCAGGTCAAGGGGATTCTGCACGGCGTTCTCCTTGCTCGGGCTTGTCGGTGGGTGTACTACACCATAGCCTCGGTGTATTACACCTGCAACCAAGGAGGGACCACCGTCCCATGCGCTACCGTGATCCTGTGCCGAGCAAAGGTCGTCCCGGGTCAAGAATCGCCAGCTTGCGAGTCGATGGCCCCGAGTGGGAAGGGCTCCGCGTCGCCGCCGACTACACGCGATCAGACCGGTCCAAGGTGTTGCTCCAGTTCATCGACTGGTACCTGTACCGGCCCGGTGCCGCACTGCCCGAGCGGCTTCCCCTCGACCTGCTCGCACAGGTACTCGCTCGGGCCGTCGAAGGGGCGCCCGAGGAGACGGAGAAGGACCGGCAGCGCAAGGCCGACCTGGAGATCATCGCCCGAGAGGTGGCCGCCCGCGCGAGAGAGGCGCAGAAGGACTGACCTGCAAACGGACAAACGCCCCCGGCCGTACGGCGGGGGGCGTTGGTGTGTCAGCAGGCTTTCGCCCCGGCCGCCGGCGAGGGCTAGTCGGGCGGCCGGAGCTACCTCGGGACACTACCTCATGTACGTACAACCAACCAGACGTACAAGCTGACAAGATCTATATGCGGCTCGTCTGCCCATACGCTGCCCGCGTGGAGATCAACCGGAGAAGCTATGTGCCACTCCACATCCAGCTCGCCGACATCCTTCGCCGTCGCATCCGCGCCGGCGACCTGGCGGCCGGCTCCACCCTGCCCACAGAACACCAGCTCGCCACCACCTACGGGATCAGCCGAGACTCCGTGCGCAAGGCCCTGGCGGTGCTTCGCTCAGAAGGCGTCGTCATGACGACCCGGGGAGAAGGAACACGCGTTCGCGCCGTGCCGGAGCGGCGCCGGATCGCGCTCGGCCCCGGCGACGAGGTGGTCATCAGGATGCCGACCCCCGAGGAGCGCGCCGAGATCGGCATCGACGAAGGAGTGCCCCTCGCCGTCATCTCCCGCCCCGGTGAACCCGATGAGATCGTGCCCGCGGACGAGGTGAAGTTCACCGGAGGTGGGGCGCCGCAGTAGCGCGGGCGGCGTGCCGGGCGTGCGTCAAACGTGCGTCAGACGCCTGAAATCTAGGGCGGTTCGGTGACGATCCCTGCGACTCATCTTGTTGTCTCCGTCCCTGGTCAAAGGGCGATTCCCCTCTCTGACCTGCGGCCCCTGATCGCTTCCTGGAACGCTGATAAGGAAGAGGTCCCAGGTTCAAGTCCTGGTAGCCCCACTCAACTCAGAGGCCATTTCCAAAGATCGGAAGTGGCCTTTTCGATCTTCTGGGTGCCTAGCTGAGTGACTACGCCGTCTCGGTGTCCGCGTTGAAGATCCGATCCATCACGTCGGCCCCTTTCAAGAAGAATCGGCCGGAGCTGCTTCCGGTAGACCTTCTCCGTCACCACGGTCCCCTTGTGCCCGACGAGCCGGGCGATGTCCTCCACGGCGACCCCGGCGTCTGACATCAACGAGACGAAGCTGTGTCGCAGCTCTCGCGGAGTCCACTCCTCGGGATTCAGGTCCGTCCGCTTGAGGATCACCCGGAAGGCACGGCGCACATTGCCGGCGTCCAGCTCTGTCCCGTGCCTGCTGGCGAACACCAGGTCGTTCTCCTGCCAGTGATCCCCCGCCTTCTCCCGCGCGAGGTCCTGCCGTTCCCGATGCGCTCGTAGTGCGTCCACGCACAGTTTGGGCAGCGCCAGCGTACGGCGTGACTTCTCGGTCTTGGTGTCTCCCCCGACCCGTACCGACCGCCACACCATGATCGACGGCGGCACCGGCGGGTCGGCTTCCGGCCGTCCGTCGAGATCCACGTGCGACCAGGTAAGCGCCCGAAGTTCTTCGGTACGAGCGCCGATGAGCAGCGACACCACGACGTACGCGTACAGGTTCGCCTTCTCGGCCGCCTTGAGCACGGACACGGCCTGGTCGAGAGTCAGCGACTTCGACGGACGTCCCTCCTTGCCCTTGGGGATCTCGCACAGCATGACCACGTTCCGCTTCACCTTGTCGCGCGCCTGAGCGCGGGCGATGGCGCGCTTGAGAATGGAGTGGATCTTTCGCAGCGTCTCGGTGCTCAGCGTCTTCGCCTTGGCCGCCAACCAGCGGTCTACGTCATCAGCGGATAGCTCCCGTAGCTTCCGCGCCCCGAGAGCCGGAATCACGTGCCGCTCGGCCAGGATGCGCCGGTTCTCGACTGTGGACGCCTCACGGCCGCTGAGCCCGAACTCCAGCCACTCCCGCACGGCATCGGAGACCGTGAAGTTCGGCGACGAGGTGGTCAGCCCGTCGTCGTAGTCACGGATGATCTCCTTGAGCTTCGCCTTGGCTTCGGTCTTGGTCTTGCCGCTGGCTTTGCGCACGATGCGCTTGCCGGCCGGGGTGTAGCCCACCGTCACCGAGGCGATCCACCGCTGGCGGTTCTCGTCCCAGTGCAGGCCGCCGTCTCCCCTGCTACGTCGTGCGGTCATGACGCTTGTGCCTCCTGTTCGAGTAGATCGATGTACTCGGCGATGGCCGACGCCGGGATCAGCCGGGTGCGGCCCTGGGTGACCGAGCGCAGACGGCCCGATCGGATCAGCTCATAGATCACGCTGCGGCTCATGCTCAGCAGGAACATCGCCTCGTGGACGCGATACAGCCGCCGCTCCGGCGGTCGCAGTGAGGTCATCCGTCCTCCCGCCGCGCCGCGATCGACCGGGCCAGCGCGACCCGCTGATGGATGTGCTCGGCCATGATCGCCTCATCCGGGGTGTAGCCGGTCCCAGCGAAGCGCCAGTGCGCCAGCGCGAGCGTGGTCTCCTCCTCTAGCCCCGGCAGCCCGTACCGCTCCCGCGCTTCGCGAGCCCGATGCTCGAAGCGCGCTCCCCGTAGCGCGCTCATGGTGGTGGAGTAGCGGCGGCTCTTAGTGGCGAAGTGGCCGCGAAAGCCGAGCATGTGCGCCCATGGCCGTAACCGGAGATCGGCGAACTCGGCCCGCGCGCCCAGTTCCCAGCAGGTGCGGATCATCTGCCGGGCGTGCTCGGTCACCGGCAGCAGGTCCAAGTTCAGGCCCGGCTTGATCCCGGTGCCCGCGCACCGCCCGCACCGCCCGCGCGCCCGTCCCGTGCCCTTGCAAGGCCCGCAGGACAGCCGGTAGTCCACCGTGCCGGACGCCTCCGCGCCCTTGCTGGCGTACTTGGCGATGTAGCCCGCCACCGCCTGTTCGCTCAGCCCTTCCAGCGCCGCGCCGAGCACGATGGGCCGGATGTCGAGCTGATCGCCCCACGCCAGGTCCCACACGCCGAGCCCGCTGTGCGGGGTGGGCACGCGCACCGCCTTGGCCGCCGCCGGGATGGCCGCGACGAGCAGCCGATGATCGGCCCACGGGGGAGGAGGTTCGCCGGCCCCGCCGGGACCGTCCAGCCGGATCACCGCGTGGAAGTGCACCAGACCGCGCCGCTGATATTCCGCGACCTTGGCGAACGACACCCGCACCCGCTGGTTGAAGGCGCGCCGTGTCATGCCCGCCGAGCGTGCCAGTTCCCGGCGCATGGCCAGGGTGAAGCGGTGCCACAGCACCCCGGCGTGCGCCTGCCACAGCACCGCGCCTGGGTAGTCGTAGCAGTCGGGGCAGATCGGCTGCCCAAGCCGGTCATCATGCGGCTCGTGGCGCTCCCGGCAGCCCACCGGCCGGTCGTGCTCACACCGCTTGGCCCGGTCACGCGGACGGCACGCCCGTACCCGTCCGTTTCGCTCGCGTCGTGTGTGCACCGGCCCGAAAGAGGGAGCGGTGAGAGTGGCGAACACGCGGGGATGGGCGCTGACGGTCTCGGGGACGCCCTTGCCGCCGGACAGGCCCGCGCGGATCAGGTGGAAGGTGTCGGCCTGGTAGATCTCCGAGCAGGCCGGGCAGACCGAGGCGCGGCGGTTGCCGCAGGCCACCAGCAGATGCCCGGACGGCTCATCGGCGGTGGCGTAGTGGTGCAGGATCTCGCCGGTCTCCCCGTCCACGATCATGGACTCTCCGGCGAGGTGGATCGGGTTGGCGCATCCGCCGGTCGCGGCGACCATGGAGCGCCAGCGCGCGAAGCCGGGATCGTTCACCACGCGCGCCAGGTCGGTGAACCACTGTGGGTGCCGTTCCATCGGCATGTCCTCTTGTTGATCGCCGTTGTTGCGTGGCCGTACCTCCTTGCTCATGTGCAACCACCTCCTCCGCATAGCTGACTACTTGTACTACAGGTTGCCATGCATAGACCGGCGATGGCAACCTGTAGTACAAGTTGCTATGGAAGGAAGCGAGGGAGAACCCGATGGACACCGAAGACAAGGACATCCGCTGGCGCACGATCGCCACCGACCTACGCGCCGCCATCCTGGACGGCCGCTATCCCCCCGGCGCGGCCCTGCCCAGCGAACCCGAACTCGTCCGCCGCTACGGCGTCTCCCGCCCCACCGTCCGCAAGGCCATCGACACCCTGGTCACCGACGGCCTGGCCTACGTCATGCGCGGACGCGGCTCCTTCGTCCGCCCCCTCCCGCAACGATCGGTGATCCTCATCGGCGACAAGCAGCGCCCCGACATCGCCGCCCCCGGCAACCACCCCCACATCCGCGCCTACGGCTGGGACCTGGGCCTACAGGACTCCGACACCCTCAAACGCACCGAGCACCCGCCCTTCGGCGACGAGCGCACCACAGCCGACCGCGCCACCGCCGCCCTGCTGTCGGTACGCCCCGGCACCCCGGTCATCCGCCGGCACAGCCACTGGACCCTGGAGAACGGCAGCCACATCGAGATCAACTCCTGGACCAAAGCCGATCTCGTTGCCGGCTGGGAGGACCAGAAGCGCTACCACCAGTTCCGCAAGCGGCCCGCGTTCTTCTACCAGACCTTGCAGCGCGAACACGGCCGCATGCGATGGATCACCGTCACCAGCGCCCGCATCGCCTACGAAGACGAGCGCGCCCCGCTCGGCCTGGACTATGCCGAAGCCCTCCTGATCATCCACCGTGCCATGGTGGACGAGCAGGCGCGAACCGTCGAGGTCACCGAAGTGAAGGCTCCCGCCAACCGCTTCGAGATCGCCCACGCCGCCGAGACCGGCCACGACGAACAGGAGCTGTACACCCCTGGGCAGTCGGCCGAGGAAGGCGTCGTGCTCATCGTCTAGGGTGGCTCAGACTTTCTTCACTGGTTCAAGGCGGCAGCGCTCCGCGCCGCCGCAGCGGCCCTGCGCCTGCCCGCATCGCCGGGCGTGCGGCCTGGGGGCCGGTCCCGGCGTGCGGCAGGACTCCGGGCCGCCAGTCGTATTACCAGTACTATGTCGATAGTCCCGGCCTACGTATTGACGGAAGCGGCGTTAATTTAAGGGTCTTAGTCCATGATCGGTGTGGCTTCTAGACGAAGATTGCCATCGGAAGAATCTGCACAGCTGGTGCATTAACGATGGGATCGGAAGCTCCAAGGTTCAGGCCCGTGTTATTCATACTCAATATCACCTGCCTTGCCTCGTCGGATCCTGTGACACCCATAACGGTTCGGCGAGTTAGATTGATCGTCTCACCTTCTCCCAGTACTCGGGTGACCTTGCCTAGAGTCGTGAACTCGCCGGCGCGCAGATATTCATTTATTGTGGTGTCGAAGTAGAGGGATGAGACCGTAAGTACAGCCTTAATGTTGCTTGGAGTTTCTAGAAGAACGTCATGAACGGGAGACTCGTCGAGATCTTGCCGCATCTTGATCAGGAGCTTCTTGGTGAGCTCTTCCTGTGTCGAGCTTGCAGACTCTAGAGCCTGCTCCGGGGCCTGGTTCGTTCCTCGCTTGGCCGGATTGCCGGACCTTCGACGCGCGGAGGAGGTAGCGCCTTTGCCTCCGTTCGACATCTCGTCGAGGTATGGGAGTATCTGGGCGATGAATGCGAGTATATCTTCTAGGGGATTGCCTACGTATCGCCCTGAAATCTCCACCAGTTGCCCTGGCGTCAGAGAATCAATGTGTTCCGGCTTGTCGATGGTTACGATTTGCTCGTCATCATGAAGATATGAGTAGAGAAAGTTGAAGAGGCTAGCATTGGTGTGCTGTCTTGCGGCCTTGTACTCTGATGAGTCTTCAGATTTGCCGCTCGCGAGGAGGTTGGCGTTGGCCTCACCTCCGAAGAAAGATCCGATGGAGGGTATCTTAAACTTCCCCCCACCTTCCCCCTTTATTTCTCGCCCCTTTGTTGTGCGATCGATGGCCTCTGTTTCGAATGCTACGCCGCCGTCCAAAAACGCGAGAAAGCTCACCATCATTTGGGTGTCGAGATACAAAGGATGGGCAAGGCTGTACTTAGACATGCCAAGGTTATAGCACGGATCTAGCAGGTGTGTGTGCAGACTGTGTTCAGGCACCCTCTCTTCGCGTATCTCTGTCCAACTTCGTGCGGGATGGAGATATGTGACGCATGAGACGGGCGTTTCCTGAACGTGTATTTTGCTCACATATAGCGGTTGGGGCGTCGTGGCTGAGGTCCGTGCCTCCCCCGCCCCCGCTACCGGATTGTTCGTGGCCCTCGGTCGGCGTCAACTCCGTCTGTGCGGGTTGGGTGGGGGGGCTCGCGTGTACGTCGTGGCGGAGGGACACGCGAAGACGGATTTGACACCTCGGTCGGGCCACGAGATCCGGCAGCTATCGGGGGCGGGGGAGAAATGGGCCAGGTTTGATTCCTGGCGGGCGTGGCGAGGCGGTCCCCTCAGATCGCGTCGCCACGCCGGTCCTTGATGATCTCCCACTCCTCATCAGAGACAGGTGGGATGCCGAGCGACCGTGCCGCCTCATCCAGCCCAGGCCGGGACAGGTCCCAGCGGCGGACGACATCAACCGCCTGCTTGTCCCCCTCACGCGCCACGATGACCGCCAGTGCGGCGCCTACTCGCGCCACCGTTTCACGCGTGGCCCTGATCTGCTCCTCCGTTCGGGGCGGCAGGTCGGCAGGGTCCCACGTCGGCATGGGCAACATCAGCCGACGCCACCCACGGGGGTTCCGGCCCGATGAGCCTCCTGCAACGCCAGACGGCGATCAGCCACGCACCGGGCGACGGTGGTGGGGTTGTCGGTGCCGTACGTCGTGTACAGACGGCGGCCCGTTCGCTCCGATATCTGCCCGGTCCACCATCGGTAGACGTAGCCGTCCGTCCACACGAGGAGATCTGCCCAGACGGACACCAGAGCGACGCCGTGACCCTCGTGGACATCCGTGGAGACGCTCAGGGACAGGAGCGCGTCCTGCAATCGCTCGGCTGCCCGTGCGGCAGGGGTGCGGCGGACGGCGGTGTGTGGTCGAGTCGTGGGCTGGGCGAGACGCATCTGTTGTGGGTCGAGCGGCAGCCGTATGGTCATAGGCTTTGGCACGGATCGCACCTCCAGCGTGCGGTCAAGGGACCCGTACGGCGGCGCAAACGCCGGCGGGTCCCGCTGTTCGAAGACGTCGTGTCCATGACATCGCCGCAGGTGCCCCCGCTGACAGTGCGGATGAGGGAGACTGGGGGAGACGAGCGGACCTCCGAGTCTCCCCACGAGGTGGACGCGATGCGTGATGTTCCGGTTTGGGCGGCGCGGCTGAGCCGTGAACGACGGGAACGGCTGTGGACACAGCGCGAGATGGCCAAGCGGCTCGTCCAGGCCGCAGACGACCCGCAGGCCCGCGCGCACTTGCCTGAGCGAGAGTCACTGGTCCGCATGATCAAGGACTGGGAGGCGGGCAGGCACAAGCCGAAGGACCCTTACCGTGTGTTGTACGGCCGGGCGTTCGGTATCGACGAGGCCGAACTGTTCGATGATCGGCAGGCGACTCGGGAGCCGACGTCCGCCGAGGTTACGGACGTTCCGATTCCTTCGCTGCCGCTGGCAGCCATAGCGCCCGATGCGGACCTGTTCGAGCGGATCACTCACGCGGTCGAGCAGCCCAGCCGAGTTGATCAGCAGACGGTGGAGTGGCTGGAGACCTGCCTTGCCGAACACCGCAAGGTTGAGGACACCATCGGTTCTCGGCCGTTGCTGGGGATCGTGCGTCAGCAACTCGGCGTAGTGGTCGAACTGGCTCAGCACGCCAGGGGTTCGCTCGCCGATACGGTGGTAGACCTGGCCGCGCAGTACGCACAGTTCGTCGCGTGGATGTCCCTGGACATCGACGACCAGGCCGCCGCGCTCGCCTGGTACGACCGTGCGCATGACTGGGCACTGGAGATCGGCGACGTGAATATGGCGACCACCACGCTCAGCATGAAGGCGCACCAGGCATGGAGCGCGGGCAACGCTCGCAGGTGCATCCGACTCGCCGATGCCGCGCGCTGGCACGACGGCCAGGTCACGCCCGGCGTACGGGGCATGGCTCAGCAGATGGCCGCCCGAGGTCACGCGCTCGCGGGTGATGCTCGGCCTGCCCGTACGCTGCTGGACGGAGCCGAGGCCCTGATCCGGCAGGCCGCCGAGCGCGCCGACGACGAGCCGGCCTGGATGTACTTCTACGACGAGACGTGGTTCAGGCTTCAGCGCGGGATGATCGAGCTTCAACTTTCCAACTGGTCCAGGGCGATCGACCTGCTGTCTGAGGGGTTGTCCGGCCTACCGGAGACCTACAAGCGGGATCGTGCCTGGTACGGCTCATGCCTCGCCATGGCGCACACCGAAGCCGGAGACGCGCGGGCGGCTGTACAGGTGAGCCTGCCCATCGTGCGCGAGGCCGTGACCCTCAACCGGCACGCACGCAAGGAGTTGGTCAACGTCTCGGCCATGCTCGCCGAGCGCAGGAGCCCCGAGGCGAATGTCCTGGTCGAAGCCCTAAGGGAGGCTTCCTAGGTGGGTGACTAACTGGGTGACGACGACCCCGGACAGGGTCGAACAGCGCTGGACGCGGATGGATCGCTCGCCCAGGTGGGAGCGGGTATCGCCCATGATCCCGCCCCCACCAAGGTTGCCTGATAAGGAAGAGGTCCCAGGTTCAAGTCCTGGTAGCCCCACCACGGAAAACGCCCCGAAGCGATCAAGCTCCGGGGCTTTTTGCTGCAACGCGTACTGCAACGGCCTCACTCGAACAGGTCGCCTACCTTGGTGATGGCGTTCTGCCGGCTCTCCTCGTCGCCGTGCGTGTAGATCTCCATCGTGACCGAGATCCGGCTGTGCCCGAGGATCTCCATGGCGTCGCGCGGCGCGACACGGAGCTTCTTGAGGAGCGACGCGGCGGTGTGCCGAAGATCGTGAACCCGTATCGGCCGCAGGCCCTCCGCGTCGATCATTCGGGCGAACGACCGAGCGAGGTTGCGGGGCTCGATCGGCCGGCCCGACTTCGTGGTGAAGACGAGCCCCGTTTCCGTCCAGCTCTCCCCCGCCCGATCCTTAAGGATCTTCTGACCCGCACGCTGGATCTCCAGGGCTTCGCGTACGACGCCGACCATGGGCAGGGAGCGATTTCCCGCCCTAGTCTTGACGGGCGCCTGATGCAGTTCCTTGCCCACTCTGACGAGCTGCTGGCGAATGTGGATCTGGCCCTCATCGAAGTCCAGGTCCATCCACCGCAGGCCAAGGGTCTCCCCACGGCGCAGGCCGTACACCAGGAGGAGCACGAAGGCCGGATAGAGCGGATCGAACCGCGCAGCCTGGAGGAAGGTACGCGCCTCATCAGCGGACCATGGCTGGTTGCGCTTGGACTCGTTCGCCGGGAGGGTGGCCAGCCGGGCGACGTTCCGGCTCAGGATTTCCTCCCGCATCGCACGGCTGAGCGCAGCGCTCAGGACGTTCCGCATGACGTGAATGGTGCCGATCGAGTGCTCTCCGTTGAGCTTGCCGTTCAGGAACGTCTGAACATCGGCCACCGTGAGTCGGTCGAGCTTCTTACGGCCGAGTCCCGGCTTGAGGTAAAGCCGCACCATGGTTTCGTACTTGGCGTAGGTCGTCTTTCGGATCGAGTTGCGGGCGACCTCGTTAAGCCAGTAGTCCAGATACTCCCCCACCTTCCAGGGACGGTCGGCGGTGGGAACGCCCCTCCTGGACTTGATCTTCATGTCGTCGATCTTGGCGCGCACCTCGTCGGCGGTCTTGCCGTACACGGTCTTGCGCTTCTCGGTGCCGTCCGTGGTGAGGACGTAGACCTGTCCACACCACTTGCCGTCCGGTCGCTGGTACACGGTGCCCTCATTGTTGGCACGCCTGCGCCGGGTCTTCCTGGCAGAGTTCTGGGAAGAGCGTTCGCCATCACGCGGCCTCTTCCATGAGGTGGTCAACGAGCTGGGTTATCGAGGTGACTGGTACGAGCCGACGCCGACCGGCCTTGATCGTCTTGACTTCGCCTGACCGGATGAACTTGTAGAGGGTCCACCGGCTGACGCGGAGCTGTGAGGCGGCTTCTTCCACCGAGAGAACAGGTCCGTCCATCGCCACTCCCCTAGGCCGCTTCCGTAGTTGCCGAAAGATCTTGACCGTGTGCTTGGGCTTCCAGATCGCGCAGGTGGTTGCGCCATCGCTGGCGTTCGTGGATGGAGCGCAGAAGTCGTACGGCCAGTGGGGGCACGTTGCCGTCTCCGGCCGGGACGGGCTTCCAGGTGTAGCGGCGAGGGTCGGCCGGCTGCTGGTCGATGCCGAGGGCTTGCAGGACCCAGGTACGGCGGTCCTGCTTGTGTTCGGCCAGGGTCTTGTTCGACCACTTGCGGGAGACCAGGACGCGGCGACCGGCGTAGCCGAGGTGGTCGGGCTTGTGTGCCTTGCCCCGGCACCGGCCGGGGGTCATCCCGGGTTTGGCGGCCTTGGGTTGGATGCCGTAGCGCAGCCAGTTGGCGCAGGTTGGGGAGCAGGGTTCGTAGCGCAGTGCCTCCACCAGTCGCGCCGCGTGTTCACGCCTGGTGGGGGCGTCAGTGTCGAGGGTGTCGCCGATGCTTTTGGTGAGGTACTTGGACAGGTAGCGGATGCACTGGTCGGCGTCCGGGGTGCCGGCGAGCACGCCTTGGATGTCGAGCTGGTCGCCGAAGCGGATCATGTGCCGGGGTTCGGCGGTGTCGTCCTGGTCGAGCTGGTCGAGGGCTTCGTGCCAGGTGGTCAGGACCTCACCGGTTGCCGGGTCGAGGTAGCCGACGCTGTCATCCCAGACGGGCAGGTGCTCGCCGTCGAAGATCGCGCGATCGACGGGAGGCCACCACACTTGGTGGTAGGTTGCCGCCGCGATCTGCTTGACCTCGCGTCGGGGGAGGGTGCCGCGGATGGCCATGTGCAGGTGCGGGGAGAGCCGCTTTTGCGGTTCGACGGTGGCGAAGTACTGCACGTCATAGTCGGCGACGCGACGGAGGTTCTGCACGAACCGGTCGACCAGTTTGGAGAAGTGCAGCGCATCGCGAGCGGCACGGGCGTAGCGTAGGTGTCGGGATCGATCGGCACGCCGTCGCGCACCCGCCCGTAGGAGGGCAGGGTGAGGGTGACGAACAGCGACGGCCGGTAGGTCTTGCCGTCCGAGCCGACGAACGTGCGGCCGAGGGTGGTGTGGGTCATCTTCCGTCGAGGGAGGTCGGGCGCGTCCTGCCGCCGCTTCGTTGAGCGTGTGCGCTTGCCCGCCGTACGGCTGAGCACGTTGCCGCGCATCCCGGCCGCGTTGATCTCGGCGTCGATGCCGGCTATGGCCGCATCCAGGTCGGTGGTGTCGTGGCCGGCCTTGGCCGCCCGGTCACGTTGAGCTTGGACATCGGCGCGGAACTCCACCAGCCACCGCTGTTCGTCGGTGGGGTCGTCGGGGGTGATGGCGGGTTCTTCGTCGAGGTGCCAGCCCTCGCGGCATTGGGCCATGCGGAGCTGCCGGTTGCGCTTGGCGCACGGCGGACAGATGTTGTCGAGGGTGGCCCCGCACGGTACGTCGATGATCTCAATTTGTCCGGTGTGGGTGTCGGTGCGCTGGAGCGGGACGGGCCGGATGCACACGCCGTGTTGTTTGGCGACCTCTTCCACCACATCGCGAGCCAGCGGCATGGCTTGGCGGACGGCGCGAGGCAGGGCGCGGTTCGGGTTCGGGGTGGTCATGCCGCCCCCCACTCGCCGAAGTCCTCTCCCTCGTTGCCCTGGTCGTATGCGTCGTGGTGGATCAGCGCCCGCTGCCCGCACTCGCCGCACTCGACCATGCCGCGTACCAGGTCCAGCCACAGCGCGTCGAGGGTGCCGCAGTCGGAGCAGCGCAGTCCTTCCAGGCGGTGAGTCGGCCTCATGCGGCATCACCGCCGTAGGCAGCCGCCATGTCCCGGATGTCGTCGTCGCAGACGTAGGCCGCCCGAACCCGGACCGGATCCGGACTGGATTCGAGTCGGACGTAGGCGACGCCGGCCCCCTGCTGCGGGCGGGAGGAGATCAGGTCCGCGTGTGCGCCCCGGTCCCGCGCGCCGTCGCCGAGGACCATGTCCACCTGCTCGGACTCATCCAACCTGAGTGCGATCTTGTCCGGGAACAGGTTGCGGATGTTCATGACCTCCTTACGCGGGTCCTGAAGCGCGGCCAGGACGCCGACGCCGACCGCGCGGCCTTGGGTGGTGAGGGTGGCCAGCGCGGCGGAGATTCGTACTCTCAGGCTCTTGTCGGACTGGTAGGCGGTCAGGAACGCGACCTCATCGACCACCACCAGGATGAACGGGTCCTGTTCGGTGGGGGTGTGGTTGCGCTGGATGCCGGCGAACCGGTCGGCTCGTTCCTGCATCACCGCAACGGCCGCCTCTAACAGTTCGGCGCACTCGGCCGGGGTCGCGGCGTACCGGTCGCCGAACAGCTCTCGGCCGTAGGACAGTTCCATCCGCTTGGGATCCAGCGCCCAGATCTCTACCAGTCCGGCGCGGGTGGCGGGAAGGAGGCCCCGGATGATCGACCACAGCCACGAGCCTTTGCCGGCGGGGCGGGGGCGAGAATCTTCACCGACACCGTCTTCTGCGCGGCCTTCAGACTCGGGTCGGCGTCCATGACGGCGACCTGCCAGACCAGCTCACCGGAGTGCTTGTCACGGGCCTGGACGAACCGCTCACGGGTTGAGGCATCGAAGTCCTTGACCGGCTCCACCTCGCCGACGAGGTAGCAGCCGTACGGGAAAACCTGGGTGAAGGTGACGGGGATCGGACCTTGCAGAGCCATACGAGCTATCTCCTTAACTCGACTGACAGGCACTTGACCTATCAACTCCTCCGAGCATAGAAAGAGCCCGCTTGATAGGTCGAGTGCCTAAGCGGGCTCGGGTGGTGAGACTCTGCTAACCGATCGGATAGGCATCCTCCAACTCGTGACGATCCGCCGGCAACAACACCTCAGCCACCGCCAACGGCTGCCCCGACGCATCCCGCACGGTCCCGTAGACCGCCAGCAGCGGCACACTGCGCCCCATGCCCAGCCGTCTGCTCTCCTCCGCGCCGGGCATCCGAGCAGTGATCTGCTCCACCACATGATCCGGCCGCAACGCCTTCCGCGCCGACAGATGATCGGCAATGCCCTCCGTCAGCGGTTCGGCGCTCGTCAGATCGGTACCTTGGGCCAACTCCGAGGGCACCCACACCGACACCAACTCGGCCGGCTCACCATCCCGGCTGATCAGCCGCCGCCGCACGAACGCCTTACCCTTCGCCGGCAGGCCAAGCAGAGCGGCGACCCGGTTAGGCGCGGTGAGCACACCAGCTTCCAGCAGCTCCCCGGCCGAGCCGTCCTCCGGCGCGGTCAGATACGCCTGACCGGTCCGAGGGCGATCCGCCTCACGGGCCGGGCGCCCCCGCACGAACCGGCCCTTGCCCTGCTGGGACTCGATCCACCCCTGTTCACGCAGCACCCGCAGCGCCGCCACCACAGTCGGGCGGGAGACGCCGAATTCTTGGATGAGCTGGTTCTCACTGGGCAGCAGCGAGCCAGGGGGATAGGTCCCGGATTCGATCCGCCGTTGCAGGGTTTGCACCAGTTGCGCGTACTTCGGCGGCACGGACTCTAGCGACATGATGACCGTTTCTCACCCGACAGGTTGTTTGACTAAGCTGAGGGTAACTCCGCCCCGCCCTGCCTGTCTACGCGCGCCAGCGCCACACAGCAGGGCGCTTCACAGCACAAGGCCCCGGCAGAGGACCGAGCACGAGGGGCACCTTGGGTGGGGCGTGACGCGCGACTCGATCATCTGCCGGGGGATCGTGAGGCGTGACGAGGCAACGAATTCCGCTCCCTGGTCACGGTCCGGCGCTCCCCCTAAAGACCGCCAGCCGCCCAAGAGGGCCGCGCCCCGCCACGCCCGCCTATGACCGGCCCAAGAACTCGGCCAGCGCCGCAGCCGCGCCCACCGGATCGTCGGCCGGATGCCGTACCTTGCCCGACTGCCAGGAGTAGAACGCGCCGCCGTAGCTCATCACCACCCACAACGGCGTACTGTCCTCCCGCGGAATCATCAACGCACTGTTGTTGTCCCGCAGGTTGGCCACCACCCCCACCGCGATGAGCTGATCACGTAGCCGGACCAGCCTCGCCGCGTCCTGTCCTTCCATCGCCACCTCTGTCAGCCTGGCGGCCATCAGTGGGTTCACCGCTCGCTCCCTTCGACCCGGCCGCTTGCGAGGCAGTCGAGACACTCCCGCTCCCCAATCCGCTCGTCATCGCCGGCCCCGCCGTCACCGAGCAAAAGGGCACGGCGAGAGCTGAGCAGCTTCCGACCGCGTCCCCGACATGCCGGGCAGGGCAGTAACTCGCTGGTCTCATCTGGCCGGGGCACCGTCGCCATCTCCTCATGTGTTCGTCCGGCGCTCCCTACTGCGGAAGCCCGCTTGACGTACCGTGGTTGGTTGATGGCAAGTCCACCGGCAAAGCGAGACGAGGAAACCCCCCACAAGCCCCCCTCTTAACCCTTTTCGATCCCCCATCGGAAAGCAGGCCATCGATGCCAGAGACGCAACCGAATGTCCGACTCCGGGAATGGCGCACCAACGCGAATTTGTCACGCGCAGAAATGGCCAAAATGGTCAACCTCACCCGTAGCGGCATCAGACATGGCCTGACCTGCGATGAGGAACGCATCCGCCGATGGGAGGCGGGGGAGGTGTCCTGGCCTCGCGAGCCGTACCGCCTGGCGCTGGCCGAGCTGACCCACCGCGATCCCGAAGACCTGGGATTCGCCCCCGTCAAACGTTCCCGCGCGCAGACAGGGGTCAGAGATTCCCCCATACGGGTTGATACCCTCACAATCACGCCAAGCGTGACGGACCTCCTCAGCCAGGGAGAGGACGAGGACGACGTGCGACGCCGCGAATTCGTCGGCCTTACCGGGGCCGCTCTATTCACCGCGGTCATCGGCGAGGCCAGCCACACCGGCACGACCGATGACCCCATTGAAAATCTGGCCGCCGTCCTGGTCGACTACTCCACCCCGGTAGACGGCCCCATCGACCTTGACCGCCTCGCCGCCACCATCGCGACCGCCAAGCAGAACTACCAGGCGTGCCGCTATTCCCAGGTAGCCAGCGCTCTACCGGCCCTCCTGCGCAACGTGCGGGCAGCCTGCGCACTGCTGGACGGCGACGCCCGGCTACGCGCTCACGCATTGTCCGCCGAGGCCCACCAGGTCGCGGCCTCCATCCTGCTCAAGCAGGAAGACAAGGGCATGGCCTGGCTTGCAGCCGACCGCAGCATCCACGCCGCGCACGCCAGCCAGAGCCCGCTCATGATCGGTGCCAGCTCACGCACCATCACCCATGCCCTGATGGACGGCGGACACCACCGCGCCGCTACCGATGTCACCCGCATCGCCGCCCAGCGCATGAACGCCGACCTTCCCGCCAACCCATCGGCAGACGAGTTGTCCATCTACGGATCGCTGCTGCTGCGGGGAGCCGTCGCCGCCGCCAAGACCGGTAACCGGCACGCCATCGCCGAACTTCTCGACGAGGCAGCCGACGCCGGCCGCCGCCTGGGCCACGAGGGCAACCACATGTGGACGCGTTCGGCCCCAACAACGTGCTATGCCACCGCACCAACATCGCGCTCCAACTCGGCGACGCCGGAACCGCGATCGACTACGCCCGCCAGGTGGACATCAACGCCCTGCCAATCCACGAACGCAAAGCCACCCTGCTCGTAGACACATCCCGCGCCTTCCTGATGTGCGGCAAACACGAGCGCGCGCTCAACATCCTGCGCGCCGCAGCCGACATCGCCCCCGAAGAAGTCACCGGCCGCCCCGCCGCTCTACGCCTGGTGCGTGACATCCTGGCCACCGCGCCCATCAGCGTCCGCCGCGAAGCCCGCGAATACGCCGCCACCCTGGGAGTTCACGCGTGACCCAACCCGGCAAGGTCCTCTACATCATCGTGTGCGCCGCCGGCCCCGCCGGAGATGTCGGCCGCCTGGTCACCCTGGCCCACGACGAAGGATGGACCGTCCAGGTTATTGCCACCCCCAACGCCACGGACTTCATCGACATCCCCGCCCTGGAGAAACAGACCGGCCGCCCCGTCCGCAGCCAGTACCGCAAACCCAGCGAACCCAAGAGCCCTCGCGCCGACGCCATCATTGTGGCGCCCGCCACCTACAACACCATCAACAAGTTCGCCCAAGGCATCGCCGACACCTACGCACTTGGCCTGCTCTCCGAAGCCCCCGGACTAGGCATCCCCGTCGTGGTCCTGCCGTTCGTCAACAGCGCCCTAGCCTCCCGCGCGCCGTTCCGTCACAGCGTCGAATCGCTCCGAGCTGAAGGCATCCGCATCCTGCTCGGACCCGGCCAGTTCGAGCCTCACGCGCCGAGCACCGGGGGAGACCGCACCGACGCCTACCCATGGAGCCTCACGCTCAAAGCACTTGCCGAATTGGCCTCATAGGAATCAAGCGGCGGCGCGCCGCGCCGCCGTACCCCCGGCCCTCCGCCCGCCCGCCGTCCGGGCGTGCGGCCTGGGGGCCGGTCCCGAACGGCGGCGGGACACCGGGCCGGCCACCGCACGCCAGCCCCGCCGTACCAACCGTACGCACCGGCCGGGGTTGCCGTGCCGCCGCACAGATGCAGCCCTTACGATCGCCACGGCATGACCGGTCACCGTACGTGCTTTGGGGCGATCGACGAGCCAGGGTTCGTTCCTCACCCTGGCTCACCGGATGGCGTGGTCGGCCAGCATCTCTGGTTGATGTGGCGCGTCCGTTTCTCATCCGCGTTCCAAGAAAGACATCCCAAGGGAAGGAGCTTCCGATGGCCATGGGCGAGGGGAATGCCGTGATGCCGTGGCAAGCTCCCTCAGAAGCATTCGTGGCACGGTCCTGTCGGTGGTGGCGATTAAAGTCATATCGCGATTGACGAAGGGAGAAGAGTTGCCCAGTGTTCCCAAGAGTCGCAGACCAGGCCGTGCCGCTGTCAATGCGCTTCGCACGCTGCTGGAACAGCATGATCATATAGTTCAGGAGATTGATGGCCAGAACGACTTTGGTGAGGACCTGCACGTAACCTTCACCCAGGACGGTCGGGTTACGGGCGACATGATCAAGGTGCAGGTCAAAGGCGGGAGCTCCTGGCGCAGAGGGGGCGGGTACGGCGTTCCAGTCGGTCACCACGCCGATACCTGGGCCGATGGCAACGTACCAGTATTCTGTGTCGTCCATGACGCGGAGACTGGCGTCCTGCACTGGGCCAATGCCACGGAGCAACTGCTCTTGGCACGCCGCGAACGAGTGATGCTGACGACCATCGAGGTCAACTCCAGAGACCGGCTGGACGATGCTTCCCTTGCCGCTTTCGTCCTGCAGGCCCGGCAGTATGCGAACCGCTATCAGGGCAACCAGGCGTTGCGCATATGGCTCGGCGAGATGGCGGGTGTGGAGTTCGGGACATCCGACGTCGTGATGCACTTCGTCAACGCCTTGGGCGAGGACCTGATCTTCTGGCAGCGTCAAGGTGAGGGATACGCTAAGTTGCTCCACAGCGACCTTGACTGGGAGCCGCGCTGCATCTGGCCCGAGGTTCTGCGGTTCAGGAGCGCTGTCCCCGTGGTTGCGGACATCATCCTCGACAAGGCGGAGGCATTCTGGCTGGCCGCCTGCTTTGAAGCAACCGACTGGGCGCGCAAGCCTCTCCCCGGGCGCGAGCCAGCCGAAGCTGGGACCAGGGGTCGCTGGGAGTACGGCTTCTCGGCTCGCGTCGGATGGCCGAGCGATAGATTGACCTCCCGGCGAGAACTCGTTACTGCCAAGGAACTCGTGGCGGGTGACCGGATCTACTGGCTAAGCCGGCGCTGGAAGGAGCGGGGACGGCTCGTCTCCGAAGTCTGGGAGTCTACTGAGGTGCCCGGCGCCGTCTGCGTCCGCTTCGATCAACTGATGCTGGGGGACACCTTCTGGCCGGACGAGCGCTTTGCTCGGCTGAAGCAGGAACGTTAGATCCGATCGTCGGTCCTCGTTCTGATCGGCACCGTCACCCGGCTGTCGATCTTGGTCGAAGGCGCGATGGGAGCGCGGATCGATCGCTGCCCGGCCCTCTTGCCGCAGCCCCCATGGCGTGCAATATACGTGCAATGAGGCTTTTCCAACCTGATCGCGCACGTTAGCAGGGGTGTGCGCCGGGGGGTTGGCATGAGAAGAGGCTCCCGGTAAGACAGCAGTCGACCAAGATCCGATGCCCCAACCGGAGAGCCTCGTTGCTGTCTTACCCTGCCGCCATCCCGCTGTCCAATCACACCCTGATCCGGCTGGCCGATCTGATCCGCGCGCATCGGGCCGAACGCCGATCACGATGGCGACGTCTGGATGCCGCCCGGCAGGCCCTGCTCGTCCTCGCCCATCTGCGTAACGGCGACACCTACGCCCGCTTGGCCGCCGGGTTCGCCATCAGCACCACCACCGCCTGGCGCTACGTCCGCGAAAGCATCGACCTGCTCGCCGCACTCGCCGATGACGTTCAAGCCGCCGTCTTACGTGCCGGTCGGCTGGCCTACGCCATCCTCGACGGCACCTTGATCCCCATCGACCGGCTGGCCGATGAGCGGCCGTACTACTCCGGCAAGCACCGACGCCACGGCATGAACGTGCAGGTCCTGGCCGATCCAGCCGGTCGGCTGGTGTGGGCCTCGCCCGCCCTGCCCGGCGCCACCCACGACCTGACCGCGGCCCGCACCGTCGGCCTCATCGACGCCCTGACCACAGCAGGAGTGCGGACCTTCGCCGACAAGGCGTACCAGGGTGCCGGCGGAACCATCCGCACCCCTTTCAAGCGCCACCGGCACCGGCCTCGACTGTCACGCCACCAGAAGGCGGTCAACCGCTCGCACGCTCGCATCCGCGCCATCGGCGAGCGCGCCGTCGCCACCCTGAAGACCTGGAAGGTCCTGGCCAAGCTGCACTGCTGCCCGCGCCGCACCACGCGGATCATTCAGGCCATCCTCGTCCTGCAAAGGATCGAAGACGGCCGTTACTCAGGATGAAAGGGCTCAATGATCATGGCATTGACGGCGCCGGAGGCATGATGCATACCAGGTCAGATACTCCCTCGTCGTTGGAACGGGCACGCGCTGTAAAACCGTCGGCGATCGCTCCGTGCGGCGACCGTGGCGGTCTCGTCCCCCTCGCTGGTTGAGTGTCCCAGGCGCGACCGTCGTATCAAGGGCGCCTACGGCGTCGCTATGCGATCAGCTTCGCTGACCCTTGACACGGCGGCCTCGTCCTGGGGTATGGCAGCTACGAGGAGGACGGAGGAATGGGGGATGGGGCCATACTGCAACCGGTACTGCAACAGCCCCTCACGACCGCTCACGATGACGACCTCTGGGCACCGTCGAGGGCAGTAGATGTGCCCCCGATCGTGTGCCCGAGGGTTCTGATAAGGAAGAGGTCCCAGGTTCAAGTCCTGGTAGCCCCACTCAACTCAGAGGCCATTTCCGAAGATCGGAAGTGGCCTTTTCGATCTTCTGGGTGCCTAGCTGAGTGACTACGCCGTCTCGGTGTCCGCGTTGAAGATCCGATCCATCACGTCGGCCCCTTCAAGCAGAATCGGCCGGAGCTGCTTCCGGTAGACCTTCTCCGTCCCCTTGTGCCCGACGAGCCGGTCGATGTCCTCCACCGCCACCCCGGCATCCGACATCAGCGAAACAAGCTGTGCCGCAGCTCCCGAGGAGTCCACTCCTCGGGGTTGAGGTCCGTCCGCTTGAGGATGACCCGGAAGGTGCGGCGGGCCTTGCAATCGCGTGTACCGGGGTTGCGCGAGTCTTACCGGCACCCCGGGACGTGCGAGGAGGAGACCTCAAGCGGGCAGCTTCGTGTCGATGACGAAGCTGATTTCGATGACCTGGCCGGGCAAGGTCAGTTCAGTGATGCCCACGACCGTGCTGGCCGGGCGGTGGTCGCCGAAGTACCCCAGGTTGCCCTCCGCCGCCGCCGCGGCATTCTGCCGCAGGTTCACCACGTACAGGGTCTGCGAGACGACCTGGTTCCGGGTGGCGCCGTAGTGGTCCAGGACCTTGTCCATGTTGGCGTAGGTCTGCTTGAGCTGGGCGGCGAAGTCGCCCGCGTAGAGGAACTCGCCTGCCTCATCGAACGAGAGCTGCCCAGAGACGTGGATCAGGTCGCCGGACCTGATCGCCTGTGAGTAGCCGAAGTCGCTCTCGGCCGGCACGTTGTAGGTGAAGACATCAACGGTGGTCACGGTGCTCGCCTTTCCGGTTCGCTCTCTTGTAGTTACTCGGAAACTGTAGGAGAGTGACGGTTGACATGGAAGAACGCACTTTTCGGTGACTGAGGAACCTGATGGTGACCAAGCAACTACTCAAGGGCCTGCCCGAGAACGCTGACCTGCGGCGCGCGGACTCCCTGGCGCGGGAGATCTTCTCGGATGTCGCCAACAAGTGGGCGCTCCTGATCATCGAGGCGCTCGGCGAGCGCACCCTGCGCTTCGGCGAGCTGCGGAACGAGGTCGAGGGCGTCAGCCACAAGATGCTCACCCAGAACCTGCGCATGCTGGAGCGCAACGGCCTGGTCGACCGGAAGGTGCACCCCACCGTGCCGCCGCGAGTCGAGTACACCCTCACCGAGCCGGGCCGGGCCCTGCGCACCGCGGTCGACGCCATATGCGGCTGGACCCACCAGTACCTCGGTCACATCGAGAGTGCACGCGGCCGTTTCGACGCCTGACGGGGCACGCAGCGACACCCTCGCGTGTTGCGTGAATCCTTGATGGGGGCGGCCAAGATAAGCCGAAAAGGGGCAACGCCCAGGCCAGAGGGGTACCGGGCGGCGGCCCGGCCGCGGCGGCGGGCCGCCTCCAGGCCGTCCCTGGTCTTGCTGACAATAACGACGGGTGTGCGGGGAGATGGGCGTCGCGCTGACCGGGGCGGCGCTCGCCTCCCGCACGTGGGCCGCTGCCGCATCACCCCCTCGACGGGCTCGCCCGGTCAAGTGTCGCTTGGGCTAACGGCTGTTTTCGAGTCGCCACACGTGGAAGGCCGGGCCGTCGGCGGGCAGGGTGACGGTTCCGTCCGGGGCGGGGGTGATTTCGGGGCCTCCGTGTCGTGGGGTGCCGGCGACTCCGAGGGGCAGGCGTACGGGGTCGTGGGCCGCGCGGGCGGCGAGTACGAGCAGGCGCTCCCCCGCTCGTTCGCGGACGAAGGCCAGGGCGTCGGCGGAGGCGTGGAGCCAGCGCAGGCCGCCGTGCCGTAGGGCCGGCTCGTCCCGGCGCAGGGTCGCGAGGCGGCGGTAGGCGTCCAGGGTGCCGGTTCGCCACGAGTCCGGGCGATGCCAGGGCATCGGCCGGCGGCCGTCCTCGGCCCAGGCGCCCTCCAGTCCGAGCTCGTCTCCGGCGAGGACCATCGGGGTGCCCGGCAGGGTGAACAGCAGGCCGGCGGCGACCTCCACCAGCGCCTCGTCCCCGCCGCACACGGTGCGAATTCGAGCGGTGTCGTGCGAGCTGAGGATCGACCAGGAGTGGACGAGCGAGCGCCAGGACGTCAGGGCGGCGAAGGCGCGCATGGTGCGTACGGCATGGTCCGCGCCGAGGCGGGGGATGGGCGCCGGCAGGCCGAGGAAGGGCAGGCGGACCTCCGGGCCGCGTAGCCAGGACCATACCGGCCGGGTGAAGCCGGCGTAGTTCATCGTGCCGTGCCAGCCGTCGCCGTCGAGGTCCGCCGAGGCGTCGTGGGCGTGTTCGGCGATGAGCACCGACTCGGGGTTCTCCTCGGCGGCGGCGTGCCGGATGCGGGCCGCGACCTCACGGGTGAGGTCGATTCCGCGCAGGCGTCCGGTCATGTTGGCGACGTCGATCCGCCAGCCGTCCAGGCCGAAGCGGAGCCACCTGCGTACGACGGATTCGGCGTCGTCGGCCATGAGACGGCGGAGGCGCTCGCTGGTCCAGTTCAGCTTCGGCAGCGAGGCCACGCCCATCCACGCCTCGTAGCCGAGCGCGTCGTCGCCGAAGTGGAACATCTCCCGTTCCGCGGCGTCCTTGTCGCGTGCCGCCGCGGTGAACCACGGGTGGGTGGAGCCGCAGTGGTTCGTGGTGAGGTCGCCGAGGACGCGGATGCCCCGCCGGTGCGCCTCGTCGATCAGGGTGCGGTAGGCGGCGTCGCCGCCCAGCAGCGGGTCGATCTCGGTGAAGGAGGAGGCGTTGTAGCGGTGGTTGGACGGCGCGGGGAAGACCGGGGTCAGGTAGAGGGTGTTCATCCCGAGGCCCGCCACGTGCGCGAGGTGTGCCGTCACGCCGTCCAGGTCGCCGCCGAAGAGCTGGACGGTCGTCAGCGGCCCTGCTCCGGCGACCGGGTCGTCCCAGGCGGCCGGGACCGCCCAGTCGGGGTACGCCCGCTGCGCTCCGGAACGGGCGAAGCGGTCGGGGAAGATCTCGTACACCATCGCGTCGGCCGCCCAGGCAGGCGGGGCCGCGTAGGACAGCAGCCGGAAGTCCCCCGAGTCGGGGACGTCGTGGTCGTGCAGGCCCGCCGCGTTGAGCCAGCGGTAGCCGCCGTGGCCGGTGAGCAGGAAGCGGTAGCGCGTCACCGGGTTGCGGACGACGACATCGGCCCGCCACCAGATCTCGTCCCGCGTCTCCCGGTCCACCACCGCCTCGGTGAAGTGCGGTTCGCCGTCGGGCGTCGAGCGCACGTGCACGCCCGTCCTGTGGTCCTTGGGGGTGCGGAGGAACACGGTGACGGTCTCACCGGGCTCCGGCGTGAGCGTGCTCACGTGGTCGGCGGAGCCGTCGTGGTGGAATCCCCGATCGAGCAAATGAGTCATCCTTTCACTGCGCCCGCGGTGAGCCCGTGGACGATGTATCGCTGCAGGAACTGGAAGACCGCGACCGTCGGTATCGCGGTGAGCAGGGTGCCGACGGCGAACATGCCGAAATTCGCGTTACGCTGGTCGGCCAGCAGGCCGAACAGGCCCACCGCCAGGGTGCGCGCGTCGTCTCCGGTCAGGAAGACGCTCGCGATGAGGAACTCGTTGATGGTGGCGATGAACACCAGCAGGCCGCTGATCGCCAGCACCGGGGCCGCCAGGGGCAGCACCACCCGGCGGAACGCCTGGGTGTGGCTGCACCCGTCGATGAGCATGGCGTCGTCCAGCTCTCTCGGGATCGAGTCGAAGAAGCCCTTGATGAGCCAGGTGTTCACGCCGACCTGTCCCCCGATGTAGAGCAGGACGACGCCCCAGACGCTGTTGAGCCCGAACTCCGGCCAGTTGTCGCTGATCGTGCTGAAGATCACGTAAAGCGGGACGATGGCCAGGAACTGCGGGAACGCCTGGATGACGAGGAGACTCGCCAGCCCCGCCCGCCGTCCGGCGAAGCGGAACCTGCTGAAGGCGTAGGCCGCCAGCGCCGCGACCGCGACCGACAGCACGGCGGTCAGCGCGGAGACGACCACCGAGTTCCGGTACCACGTCCAGAAGGGCGTGGTGGTGAACAGCTTCACGGCGTTGCCGAGCCCGGCGCCGCGCGGGACGAGGGTGGCCGAGTTCAGGGTCCCGATCGGGTCGAGCGCGGCGGAGAGCACGAACACGATGGGCAGCACGGCGAACGCCGTGACGGCGATCGCGGCGGCATGCCGCACGACCATGCCGCGCATCAGCTCACCTCCTTGAAGGCCCTGGTGCGGCGGAACCCGATGATCGAGATCACGGCGACGATCAGGTAGACGTAGATGGAGATCGCCGAGGCCAGGCCGTACTGCGCGCCCTGCTCGCCGAAGGCGAGCCGGAACGTGTAGGTGATGAGGAGGTCGGTCGCCCCGACCGTCGGGTTGTCCGATGGGAAAGGCCCGCCGGCGGTCACCAGGAAGACGCCGTTGAAGTTGTTGAAGTTGAAGGCGAAGGACGAGACGAGCAGCGGTGCCAGCGCGAGCAGCAGCAACGGCAGGGTGACCACGCGGAACCGCTGCCACGCGGTCGCGCCGTCCACCTGCGCCGCCTCCAGATACTCGGCCGGGATCGTCTGCAGCGCGCCCGTGGCCACCAGGAACATGTACGGGAAGCCCAGCCACACTTGCACCAGCAGCACCGAGACCCGCGCGGTGAGCGGCGTGCCGAGCCAGTCCACGTCCACGCCGAGCATCCGGTTGACCAGGCCGAAGTCGGTGTTGAACATGTCGCGCCAGACGAGCAGCATCGCGAAGGCCGGCATGGCGTAGGGCAGCACGACCAGCGTCCGGTAGATCCGTACGCCGCGCATGCGCGGGTGGTGCAGCACGAGGGCCGCGGCCACCCCGAGCGCGGCCGTCAGCCCGACCACCGCGATGGCGTAGCAGAGGTTCCAGACGAACACGCCGAGGAAGTGCGTGTTGATCTTCGGGTTGGTGAGCGCGGCGGTCAGGTTGGCCCACCCGACGCCGACCTTCCAGCCCTGGGCCAGCGAGGTGCCGTCCGGGGCGGTGAACCTGCCCCGCTCGTCGTCGGCCCGCCAGGTCGTGGTGCCGTCGCTCACGCAGTCGCAGCCCACGTCGTAGCCGAGCGTCGCCCTGCCCTCGTACGCCCGGGTCAGGCCCTGGGCGCGGATTGCCCCGCCGTCCACCGGCACGGCGAAGGAGCTGACCTCCTCACCGCGTGCGGCGGCCTGGGCCGGGGTCAGGACCGTGTATCCCTCCGCCGCCGTGACGCGTCCTCCGGCGCCGAAGGACGCGCCCCTGATCTCGCGCAGCCCGTCCTCGGTCCCCGCGTACGCCCTGCGCCGGGCGGGGTCGGCCAGCAGGAAGACGAGCGAGCCGTCCGTCTCGGCCACCGTCAGCCGGTACTCGGCCGAGCCGGGCTCCCGGCGTACGGAGGACGCCTCGATCGCGGCGATCGCCTCCTGCTTGGTGCCGAGGTGACCGTCGCCGATGTTCGTGAGCGCCAGCGACATCGTGTACAGGACGGGGAACACCTGGAACGCGACCAGCAGCAGCGTGGCGGGCAGCAGGTACTTGGCGGGCAGCCGCCGCGGTGACATGTAGACGTAGACGGCCAGCGCGGTCACCCCTGCGACGATGCCGACGCCGATCCACTGGCGGGCCGACACCAGCGGCGCGGCGGCCCACAACGCCACTCCGATGATCAGACCGAGGGCGAGCACCCGGCCCAGCGTCGCCGCGGTGGAGCCGGGCCCGGGGAACCGGTCCCGGCCGGCGCCCTCACGGGACGGAACGGCGCGGCGGGGCCGGCTCCGGGGGCCGTGCGTCACGGTCATTCCGTCTGCCCGAGCTGTTCGGCGATGGCCTTGCCGGCCGCCTTGACGGCCGGTTCGACCGGGTCGCCCTTGACGATGGAGTGGATCAGGGCGTTGAACGGCTGCCACACCGCGACCATCTGCGGGATCGCGGGCAGCGGGACGCCGTCCCTGGCGGCGGCCTCGAACTTGGCGACATCGGGGTCTTTCGCGGCGGCGTACTCCAGGGCGGTCTTGAGCGCGGGCATGCGCGGCTCCGCGTCGAACAGGGCCTTGGCGACGTCGGCGGAGGCGAGGGTGTTGGTCACGAACTCCTGCGCCAGGGCCTTGTTCCTGCCCTTGCTGGCCACGAAGAACGCCTGGACGCCCACGAAGCCGCGGGCCGGGTCGCCGTCCTTGAACGCCGGCACCGGCGTGACGTCGTACTTCACGCCCGCCGTACGGACCTCGGTGAGCCGCCAGGGCCCGGCCACCAGGAACGCGGTCTTGCCCTGGACGAACATGGCGGCGGAGTTGTCGGAGGTGAACGAGCGCTTCAGCGCGCCGGCGCCCTTCTCGCCGAGTGCGGCGATCTTCTTGAACGCGGCGATCGAGGCGGGGGTGCCCACGCCGAGGTCGGCGGGGTCGGGGTCGCCGTTGGGCTTGGTCCCGAACAGGTGGGCGCCACCGGAGGTGTACAGCGGGTACATGTGGTAGGTGTCGCCCGACTGGCCGTTCTGCTGGCTGATCGGGTAGCCCACGATCTGCTCGACCTCGCCCTTCTCCTTCAGCTCGCGCCCGGTGGCGATGAGTTCGTCGAAGGTCGCGGGCGCGTCGGGGACGAGGTCGGTGTTGCGGTACAGCGCCAGGTTCTCCACCGCGTACGGCACGCCGTAGACCTGTCCGTCGTACGTCACCGCCTTGCGGGCCACGTCCACGTAGCCCGACTGCTGGTCCTCGGTCATGTGGATCGGCTCGATGAGCCCGTTCTGGACCAGGTTGCCGATCCAGTCGTGCGCACCGACGAGGACGTCAGGGCCCTTGCCCGCCTGCGACGCGGTGACGAAGGTCTGCTGCTGGCCCTGCGCGACCACGACGATCTCGGCCTTGACGCCGTTCTCCTCGGCGAACGCCTCGGCGAAGGGCTTGAGGGTCTCCGACCGTTTCTGATCGGCCCAGATGGTCAACGTGGCCGACGCCGCCGACTGCTCGCCCGCTGACGCGTCTCCCGGTTTCCTGTCCGCCGCGGTGCCACCGCAGGCGGTCAGCGACAGGCAGGCGGCCAGCACGACAAATGATCTGCGCATGCATTGCTCCAGGTGAGACAGGCCGAGGCCCGAGAAAAGGGGGGTAACCGCACGGCGTGGCCCGAAGTTAACAGCCGGTCTCCCCGCCTGGAAGACGTTGCAGAAAATTGCGGATATGTTTCAAGATGCCTTGCGGCGTTCCAACGAACTGATCGGAAACAGCGATGATGGCGGCACGACTTGAGCAGATCGCCAGGCAGGCGGGAGTGAGCAAGGCCACGGTCTCACGGGTGCTCAACGAGCGCCCGGGTGTGAGCGCACGGACCCGCATGGCGGTCATGGCCGCGCTCGAATCGCTCGGCTACGAACGGCCCAGCACCTTGCGCCCGCGCAGCTTCGGGCTCGTCGGCCTCATCGTCCCGGAACTGCAGAACCCGATCTTCCCCCTCTACGCCGAGGTCATCGAGACCAACCTCGCCAGGCACGGGTTCACGACCATGCTCGGCACGCTGACACCGGAGGGCTCCGGGGAGGACGAGTACGTCGGCATGCTGCTCGACCGCAAGGTGTCCGGGATCGTCTTCGTCTCCGGCCTGCACGCCGACACCCGCATCGACCGCTCCCGGTACGACGACCTCGAACGCCAGGGGGTGCCGTTCGTCCTGGTCAACGGGCAGGTGCCCGGTCTTCGCGCGCCCTCCCTGTCGTGCGACGACGCCCTCGCCGGGCGGCTGGCCGTGCAGCACCTGATCCGGCTGGGACACCGGCGCATCGGTTTCCTCAGCGGCCCGGACCGCTACTCCACCGTCCAGCGCCGGCTGGCCGGTTTCCGCCTCACGATGCGCCAGCTCGCCGGGCCCGGCACCGGCGAGCTGATCGAGCTGGCGTCCTTCGACATCCCGGGCGGCCAGTCCGCCGCGACACGCCTGCTGGAACGGGGTGCGACGGCACTGGTGTGCGGCAGCGACCTGATGGCACTCGGCGCGATCCGGGCGGCCCGCCGCCAGGGCCTGCGCGTCCCCGAGGACGTCTCGGTCGTGGGCGCGGACGACTCGCTGCTGATGCCCTTCACCGACCCCGCTCTGACGACGGTGCGCCAGCCGGTGCTCGCCATCGGCGCCGCCGCCGCGCGGGCGCTGGCCGAGCTGGTCAAGGGACGGGCGAACCACGGCGGTGAGCGGCTCTTCGATCCGGAGTTGGTCATCCGCGCCTCCACCGGTCCCTGCCCTCCAGGTCTCGGGTAGGGCCGCGCGGGCGGGGCGGAGGCCGCGAACGATCAGGCTCGGGGGGCTTGACGCTGCCGAGGTAAACGGTCTATTAACACGAGTTAGAAACACGTTTCCCACCCCCGACGGAGCCCACGATGCGGCTGCTACGTCTTACCGCCCTGCTGGCGTCCGCTCTGCTGACGGCCACAGCCTGCGGACCCTCGTCCGAATCGCCCACCGCCGCCGGCGAGCTGACCGTGTGGCACTACTGGGACGGCGCCAACGCGCAGACCTTCCAAGCCCTCGCCCAGCGCTACGAGCAGCAACATCCCGGCGTCAAGCTCAAGCTCGTCAACGTCCCGAGCGCGGAAATGCTGACCAAGTTGCAGACCGGGGCGGCCAGTCGGACCCTGCCCGACCTGGCGATCGGCGACCTGGTGTGGGTGCCGCGGCTGGCCGCCACCGGCCACCTGGTCGATCTCAAGCCACTCGTTCCGGACAGGATCTGGTCGGACATCTTCCCGGAGATGCTGAAGTTCGGGGCGTCCGGAGACAAGCGACTGTCGGTGCCGGTGTCGGCCAACACCCTGGCCATGCTGTACAACACCGACCTGTTCACGCAGGCGGGGCTGGACCCGAAGGCGCCACCGGCGACCTGGGAGGAGCTCAGGCGAGCCGCCAAGACCATCCTCGACAAGACCGGTAAGCCGGGCTTTGAGCTGTTCACCCAGCCGGGTGACAGCGGCGAGGGCCTGACCTGGAACTTCCAGGTGAGCCTGTGGCAGGCGGGCGGGGAGTTCCTGACCCCGGACAACACCAGGGCCGCCTTCAACTCCGAGGCCGGGCGCAAGGCCCTGAGGTTCTGGACCGACCTGGTCGAGGACGGATCCAGCCCGCTGGGGCCGTGGGGCGCGTTCGAGAAGGGGGCGGCCGCCGCGGCGCAGGAGGGCTCCTGGATGGTGGGGATCTGGAAGGACCAGCCGCCCTTCCCCTTCGCCGCAGCGGCGATCCCCCATCCGGAGGGCGGCCGGCCCGCCACCAACATGGGCGGCGAGCAGGCGGTGGTCTTCGACACCGCCAAGGACGCCAAGGCCGCCGCCGCCTTCCTGGCCTGGTTCTCCGATCAGAACCTGGAGTGGAGCAAGACGACCGGGTTCCTGCCCACCCGCAGGTCGGTCGCGGAGAGCCAGGACTATCTGGCCTCGATCGACCCGCTGAGCAAGCCGTTCGTGGCAGCGCTGCCGACCGCGCGGGCCCGGCCCGCCAGCCCGGTCTACCCCAAGGTGTCGCTGGCCTTCGCCAAGCAGGTCGAGCAGGCGTTGCACGGCAAGAAGAGCGTGGAGGCGGCGCTGGCCGACGCCGAACGCGAGGTCAACGCGATCCTGGCGGCCGGCCAGTGATCACGACGCAGGTGGCCGGCGCGTCTGCCCTCAGGCGCGCCGTCCCGGCCAGGCGCCGCAGGCGCGGCGACACCTGGACCGCGGCGCTGTGCCTGGCCCCGGCGCTGGCGGTGATCGGCGCCTTCGTGATCTACCCGATCGTCGCCACCGGACGGCTCAGCCTCACCTCGTGGAACGGCGCCACTCCGGAGCTGCCCTTCGTCGGCCTGGCCAACTACGCCGAGATGGCCGCCGACCCGGAGTTCCGCAACTCGCTGGTGGTCACGATCCTGTACGGCCTCGGCGTCACGGTCCTGGGGGTCGTCTCCGGACTGGGGCTCGCCGTGCTGCTCAACGCCCCGATCCGAGGGCTCGCCCTGTACCGCGGGATCTTCTTCCTGCCCGTGGTCACCTCCTCCATCGCCGTCGCCACGGTGTGGAAGTACCTGTTCGAACCCGATGGGCCGTTCTCGGCCGGTCTCAACTGGCTCGGCGATCCGTCGCTGGCGCTGGTGTCGCTGACGCTGCTGACGGCCTGGAAGCAGTTGGGGCTCAACGTGGTGCTCTACCTGACCGCGCTGCAGGCGATCCCGGCCCACCTGTACGAGGCGGCCGCGCTCGACGGCGCGACCCGCTGGCGGCGGCTGCGGCACATCACGATCCCGCTGCTCGCGCCGATGACGTTCTTCGTGATCCTGGAAGGACTGATCGCGACGTTCCAGGGATTCGACCTGGTGTACGCGCTCACCCAGGGCGGCCCGCTGGGCGGCACCGAGGTGCTGGGCTTCCTGGTGTACCGGACGGCGTTCGCCTCGGGAGAGTTCGGCTACGCCGCCACCATCGCCTACGCCGGTTTCGCCCTGGTGCTGGGACTGAGCTGGATGAACTGGCGGCTGCAGGGAGGCGGTGCGCGATGGTCGTGACCCCGCGGCGTCCGGACCCGCGGCACCTCGTCCTGGGCGCCGCCTCGCTGGTGACGGTGGCGCCGTTCGCCTGGATGGTGGCGACCTCGCTGAAGAGCCTCCCGAACGTGCAGCACATGTGGCCGCTGGAGTTCGAATGGGGCAACTACCCGGAGGCGCTGTCGGCCGCGCCGTTCGCCCGCTACTACCTCAACACCGCCGTGATGACGCTGGGTATCGTCGCAGGTCACCTGATCCTGGACACCCTGGCCGCCTACGCCTTCGCCCGGCTGCGGTTCCCGCTGCGCAACACGATCTTCGCGGTGCTGGTGGCGACCATGCTGGTGCCGACCTTCCTGACCATGCTGCCCGCCTTCGACCTGGTGGTGCGGATGGGCTGGTACGACTCCTGGGCGGCGTTGATCGTGCCCCGGCTGGCGGACGTGTTCGGCATCGTGGTCCTGCGCACCTACATGCAGACGCTGCCCCGGGAGCTGGACGAGGCGGCCCTGGTCGACGGCGCGGGACGGATGCGCATCCTGTGGCACGTCGTCGTCCCGCTGTGCCGTCCCGCACTGGCGACGGTGGCGGTGTTCAGCTTCCTGTTCGGCTGGAACGACTTCCTGTGGCCGTTGCTGGTCACCGCCGACGACGCCACCCGGACCGTCCAGCTCGGCCTGTCGGTCTTCACCAGCAAGTACGGCCCCTATCCCCACCTGTTGATGGCAGGCACGGTCGTGGCGGCCGTACCGGCGATCGTGATCTTCCTGTTCCTGCAGAAGGCTCTCGTCCGCGGGCTCGCGGGCACCGGATCGAAGGAGTGACCCGCCCATGGGACCTGATTGGGTACGTGACGCCGTCTTCTACCAGATCTTCCCCGACCGGTTCGCCACCAGCGGCCGGGCGACGTACGTGGAACCGTGGGGCACTCCCCCGACCCGCGAGACGTTCTGCGGCGGCGACCTGGACGGGATCGCCTCGCGTCTGGACCACCTGCGCGATCTCGGCGTCACCGCGCTCTACCTCACGCCGATCTTCATGGCGCGCACCAACCACCGATACGACACGACCGACTATTTCCGCATCGATCCGGTGCTGGGGGACGAGGAGATCTTCGCCCGCCTGGTGGAGTCCGCGCACGCGCACGGCATCAAGGTGGTTCTGGACGCCGTCTTCCACCACTGCGGCGACGGGCACCCCGCCTTCCAGGACGTCCTGCGCAACGGGCCGGCCTCGCGGTATGTGAACTGGTTCTCCTTCCAGCAGTTCGAACCCGAGCCCGCCTACCTGACCTGCAGCGGCTGCCACTACCTGCCGAAGCTGAACGTGACCAACCCCGAGGTGCGCGACCACCTGTTCGCGGCGGCCGAGAAGTGGACCCGGATGGGGATCGACGGCTGGCGGCTGGACGTGCCGTACATGATGGACAACCTGCCGTTCTGGCGGCAGTTCCGCCGGCTCGTCAAGGGCATCTCACCCGACCTCTACATCGTGGCGGAGGTGTGGGAGGCGGCCACGGACTGGACGCGCGGCGACACCTCCGACGGGGCCATGAACTACCGGTTGCGCGACGCCATCCTCGGCTTCGTCACCGACCACCGGCTCGGCGGCGAGTGGCTGGCCACCGAACTCGACACGATCACCGGCGAGATCGGCGCCGAGGCCAAGGGCCTGATGCTGAACCTGCTGGGCAGCCACGACACCGAACGCGTGCTCACCCGATGCGGCGGTGAGCCCCACGCGGCCAGGTTCGCCTTCTCCCTGCTGATGGCCGCCGAGGGCGCGCCGATGGTCTACTACGGCGACGAGATCGGCCTGCGCGGCTTCAACGACCCCGACTGCCGCCGCTGCATGACCTGGGATCGCGCCGAATGGGACCAGGAGACGCTCGCCTGGCTGAAGACCCTGATCCGCCTGCGGCGCGATCACGTGGCGCTGCGCCGCGGGGTCGAAAGCACCGTACAGGCCGGGGAGAATGTCATCGTCCGGGCCCGCACGCACCCGGACGAGACGGTGCTCGTGCTCGCCAACCGGGGCAACGCCGTCGAACAACTCGCCGTGGGGGCGGGCACCGGACGCGACCTGATCAGCGGTGAGCAGGTCAAGCTGAGGGCGGTAGCCGTACGACCGTGGGAGGTACGTTTTGTCCGGCCCGACTGAGTCGCGGGTGACGAGCAAGGACGTCGCGGCGGCGGCCGGGGTGTCGCGCTCGGCGGTCTCCTTCGCCTTCAACGACCCCGCCAAGATCGCCGACTCCACGCGGCAGCGGATCCTGGCGGTGGCCAAAGAGCTCGGCTACACCCCCAATCCGGTGGCGCGCATGCTGCAACAGGGGCGCACCCGCTCGCTCGGGGTGCTGCTGCCCCAGGACCTGCCGCAGATCATGGAGAACCCGTACTACTCGCAGTTCTTCGTCGGCCTCGGCCAGGTCTGTCACCGCGAAGGGCTCACGCTGCTGCTGACCCCGCCACTGCGCAACTCCATGCTCAAGGCGATCCCGTACGCCGCCGTGGACGGGTTCGTGGTCTGCGGGCTGGAGGTGGACCGCGGTGAGGTCGCCGAACTGCGGCGGCGCGGCATCCCCTTCGTCCTCGTCGATTCCGACCCGCCCGAGGGCGTGCCCTCTGTGGACGTCGACGATCAGGCCGGCGCCCGGGAGGTGGTCCAGCACCTGCTCGACCTCGGCCACCGTCGCATCGCGGTGATCTCCTTCGACCCCGGTCCCGACAAGGAGGCGTACGGCTACCGAGGCCCCCTCGCGCGGCGCATGGCCGGCATCCGCGAGGCCCTGGCCGGCGCCGGCCTGGCCATGGACGACCTGCCCCTGATCGAGGTGCCCTGCACCCGCGAGGACGGTTACCACGCCGCCAAGAACCTCATGCTCCTGGACGAGCCGCCCACCGCCCTGGTCACCCTCTCCGACATCCTCGCCGTCGGCGCCATCGACGCCATGCACGATCTCGGCATCGACATCCCCGGCCAGATCTCGATCACCGGCTTCGACGACCAGCCGGAGGCCGCCTGGGTCCGCCCCCGGCTCACCACGGTCCGCCAGCCCATCATCGCCAAAGGCCGCGTCGCGGGTGACTTCCTCATCTCCGCCATCCGCGGCGAAACCCAGCATCCCCACCAGGTCCTGCACACCGTCCTGATCATCCGCGAGTCCACCGGCCCGATCCGCTAACCCACCCGAGCCCGATTCCCGGCCCGCGGCGCCGCCACGGGCCGATCCCGCCATGCCCACGAACGGGAGGAACCACTGATGAAACGGTTGTTATCCGCCCTGCTGCTGCTCATCCCCCTGCTCGCGTTCACCCCGCCGGCGCGGGCCGTGACCTCACCCGGGCCGCTGGCCGAAGGCGACGTCATCTACCACGTCGTCGTCGATCGCTTCCACAACGGCGACACCAGCAACGACGACACCGGCAACGGCGAATACGACCCCGACGACCTGGGGTTCTACCACGGCGGCGACTGGGCGGGACTCACCGCCAAGCTGGACTACATCAAGAACCTGGGCGTCACCGCGATATGGATCTCACCGGTGTCGGAGCAGGAACCTCTCAGCCGTGACCAGGGTGAGGCCGGCTACCACGGCTACTTCACCAAGAACTTCGCCACTCCGAACACCCACTTCGGCTCCACGGCCGAGCTTCAGACGCTCATCGACACGGCGCACGCCAAGGGCCTGAAGATGATCCTGGACGTGGTGCCCAACCACACCACCGACTATCTGGCGGGCACCTCCACCGTCTACAACCCGCCCTCCTACAAGCCCGCCCCGCCGCTGGACAACGCGAACTATTTCCACCACATCGGCGACTGCGACTTCGACGGCTCCATGACCCAGGCCCAGTTGGAGCTGTGCGACCTGGGCGGCCTGGACGCGCCAGCGACAACTTCCAGCGCCTGCGCAGCGCGCTGACCTTCATGCTCACCGCCCGCGGCATCCCGGTCATCTACTACGGCACCGAGCAGGCCGACGACGGCAACTTCAACCCGTGGGAAGAGCCGATCGCCAACAAGGACAACCGCAAGGACATGACGTCCTTCGACGAGAACCACACCATCTACAAGCACATCAAGCGCCTCACCGAGCTGAAGAAGGCCTACGCGCCGCTGCGCACCGGCACCCAGCGCGAGATGTGGAAGGACACCAGCGTCTACGCCTTCTCCAGGATCTCCGGCACCCAGGAGACCATCACGGCCGCGACCAACAGTTGGACCGCCCAGACCCGGACCATCCCGCTGCGCGCCGAGAGCCCCATAGCGGTGGGCACCGTGCTGACCAACCTCATGAACACCGGCGACACCGTGACCGTCCAGGCCGGCGGCGTCACCGGCAAGCAGATCACCGTCACCCTCGGCGAGCACGAGGCCAAGGTGTACGCCCCCGGCGCCCCGGTCTCCGCCTACACCCCGCCCGCCCGCACCATCACCAAGATCCGCGTCCACTACAACACCGGCGCCGACCACAACATCACCATCCGCGGTGACGGCTCGCCCTTCCGCTGGGACCGCGGCCGGGCGGCCCGCAACGTGGCGCCCGATGTGTGGGAGTACGAGTTCGAGCGCATCCCCGCCGGGCAGACCTTCCAGTTCAAGCCGCTCATCGACGACACCCACCACTCCACCGGAGGCAACTACACCGGCGTGGGCGGCCAGACCATCGACATCTACCCGGCCTTCCCCACCCTGACCACCATCCGGGTGCACAAGGACGTGGGTTACGGCAACAAGGTCACCATTCGCGGCTCGGCCGCCCCACTGTCCTGGACCGCCGGGCAGGACTGCGCCAACAGGGCCTCCGACCTGTGGGTGTGCACCGTCGCCGGCATCCCGTCCGGCACGTCCTTCCAGTACAAGCCGCTGATCAACGACACCACCTGGTCCCAGGGGGGCGACTACACCACCACCGGCGGCTCCACCGTGGACATCACCCCCACCTTCTGAACCCCACCTTCTGAACAGGGGTGTGCGGCCCTCGCCGCACACCCCGGGCGCGTCCCACCGCTCATCAGGGGCCGGCGGGGGAGTCACCCAAGATGAAAACGTGGCCCGCCGTGCCGGATCACGGCCGACAAGCGCTCAACCGTCACCGGGCGGGCGGGCAGTTGCGGAGCGCGCGTCGTAGGCCCGCTGCCGGGCCACGATGTCGTCGGCGTGCTCGACCGCCCAGGTGTAGAGGTGCGAGAACGGCTCGCGCAGCGACTCGCCGAGTGGCGTCAGAGAGTACTCCACCCCTACGGGCGAGGTCGGCAGGACACGGCGTTCGATCATGCCGTTGCGTTCCAGGCGGCGCAGGGTCTGGGTGAGCACGCGCTGGGTGACTCCCTCAAGCCGGCGCTTGATCTCGTTGAAGCGTTTCGGCTCGGCCAGCACCGCCATCGTCATCATCGACCACTTGTCCGCGATCTGGTCGAGGATCGGACGGGTCGGGCAGTCGGCGCGGAAGACCCACTCCGGCTCGGTGGTCTTGGTCACGCCAGGTATCCTCCGTGATTCCTGAGATGCTCAAAGTGCGTTATTGACGCCCATCGGCGGTCACCCAACCATAGGTATACATCAGATACCTAGCGGCGCGGCGGCCACTGTGGCATTGCCGTCGCCGCCTCCGAACGGAGTTCCCGGCGTGACTCAGCCCACCTTTTCGACCCTGCACGTGACGCGTGACCGCGGTGTCGTCACGGTCGTCATCGACAACCCGCCCGTGAACGTTCTCAGCCTGGCGATGATGGCCGACCTGATGACGCTGCTGACCACGTTGCGGGAGGACGAGACGGCCAAGGTCGTCGTGTTCGAGAGCGCCGACCCGGAGTTCTTCATCGCCCACGTCGACATGACGCTCGTGGACGACGAGGAGGCCGCCGCCGACCCGACCGCCGGGGCGCCGGCTGGGCTCAACGTCTTCCAGGCACTCGGCGAGGCCCTGCGCACCCAGCCCCAAGTGACGATCGTCAAGCTGGCCGGGATGGCCCGTGGCGGAGGGGCCGAGTTCGTCGCGGCGGCCGACATGAGTTTCGCGGCGATCGGCCGGGCCGGGCTCGGCCAGATGGAGGTGCTGGGCGGCATCGTGCCCGGTGGCGGCGGCACGCAGTATCTGCTGGACCGGGCCGGCCGCAACCGCGCTCTGGAGATCGTCCTCGGCGCGGATCTGTTCGACGCGCAGACGGCCGAACGCTACGGCTGGGTCAATCGCGCACTGCCGGCCGACGAGATCGACGCGTTCGTCGACCGGCTCGCCCGTAACATCGCGGACCTGCCGGACGGCACGATCGCGGCCGTCAAGAGCGCCCTGCCGCCGCAGGACATGGCCGCCGGGATGCTGCGCGAGCACGAGGCGTGGGCGAGCCAGTTCGCCCGGCCCGCCGCGGAGAAGCTGCTGCGCGGCGCGCTCGCGGCCGGCGCCCAGACCCGCGACGGCGAGCGGCGCCTGGAGCAACTGCTGCGCTCGGTCGCCCTCTGAGAAACCTCGGCCGACCGGCGGTCTGGTCAGCGCCGTGGCGCAGGAAGGTCCGCCCGAGGGTCGTGCCGGGAGGCGTCCAGGGCTCCACGTTCCGCTCGTGGAGCGGACGGGACAAGGGCAGGAATGCGAATATGGCCATACCTGACAAAAGATCGGAACGGGGATGGGCATGCGCGCGGAAGTGGAATGGGTGGACTCGCGGGAGAGGCTGCCGGAGGACGGAACGACCGTGGCCGCCGCGATCACGGGCCGTTTCGCGGCCGGCGCGGACGAGGAGGATCCGATCGCCGGGAAGGAATTCTGGCTGGTGATGCCGATGTCCTTCGTGACCCGTCACTTCGATGAGGACGGGCGTGAGTACAACGACTGCTTCGTCGACTTTGACGGTTACGTCCGCCCGCCCTACGGCCGGGATGGTGACGACCCGCAGATCTGCGACGACCCGATCACCCACTGGGCCGAACTGCCCACTCTGCCGGGCACCACCGCCCACTACCTGGTCGGCGAGGAGGCGAAGGCCGCCCGCGACAGGGCCTTGGGTGAGGGGACCTGACGGCGATCACGTCGATCACGTCGATCACGGCGATCACGTCGATCACGGCGATCACGTCGATCACGGCGATCACGGCGATCACGGCGATCACGGCGCGCTCGCGATCCCATGAGCCACGCCGGCGTGGCATCGCCACCCGCTACTGCACGACCGTTCGTTCTCATCAAGCCGCCGTCACCCTGGCCGCTCCACTGATGCGGCTGTGACACGTTGACGACAGGCCCAGCCGGCCCCCGCTCCCGACTCGGATCGCAGGAGCGGGGGCGCTTCAGCGTTCGCGCCCGGCCTCTGTGGCGTCGCCTTCCTGACCGCCTGGTCACCCCGTGAGTGAGGCGGGCCCACACTGCGCTTGACATGGTTTGCAATACCAACCAATATGAAGTTGTTGGCATTACGAATCAATGCCCGGCCAGAGGTGACTCCGCGACGATAGTGATCATCTGCGGGCTTTGCCGGTCGGCGCCGGTGGGTGAGCGACGGTCTCGTCCACCCCTGATACAAGGAGGAATCCTCATGCCCGCAATCGGGACCAAGCGCCGAGCGGCAGCCCTGGTCACCGCGGCAGGGGTATTGGCGTTCGGTACGTTCGTCGGCTCTTCGGCCCAGGCGACCGTCCCGTCCGCGACACCGACCGCCCGCTCCGCCACGTCCGGGATCCCGGCCCTGGTCGATGCCGCGGCCGACCTGGGACGGCACGCGGCCGGGCCCCAGCAGACCTGGTTCGACTCGATCTACTTCACCAGCTCGGTGAAGGCGAACGGTCAGGAGTTCGGTATTCAGGTCCACACGCGGATCCTCCCGAACAGGGACGAGGCCGCGTACCGCTGGACGCTCTCGGTGATCAACAAGACCACCGGGTGGTACAAGGACTACGCGGCGATGGTCGAGCCGAAGGACTATCGGTGGAGCGAGGGCAAGCTCGACATCAAGGCGCCGGGGCTGAGCTGGACGGGTGACTCCGTCCGCCAGTCGGTGCAGGTCCAGACGCCGTGGGGATCTCTCGACGTCCAGCTCGTGCCCACCGGCCCGGCCATGAACTACGCCTCGACCGGCGTTTTCAACCTGGCCGACGGCGTGCCGAACTACGAGTTCGCGCTCCCGGAGATGCGGACGTCCGGAACGCTCGTCGTCGATGGCGAGAAGCACACGATCAGGGGCACCTCCTGGCTGGACAGGCAATGGGGCGAGATGCCGACGTCGCTGACCCGGTGGACGTGGATGAACCTCAGCATGCCCAACGGCGACAAGGTCGCCATCTGGGACACGATCGGCGCCAAGTCCAAGGACAGTTGGGCGACGGTCCTCCATCCGGACGGCTCCTACGACGTGGTGGACGTCGAGCCGCTCGCGCAGGGCGCCTCCCGGCAGTGGACCAGTCCGGCCACCGGCCAGACGTACCCCACCCGTTGGCGCATCCGGATTCCCGCCCTGCAGTCCGAGCTCGACGTGCGGGTCACCGGAAATCCGGACCAGGAGATCGAGACTCCCGACGGAAGCGGCTACCTGGAGGCCACAGCGGCTTTCACCGGCAAGTACAACGGCAAGCAGGTCCGTGGCGAGAACTACGTCGAGATGACCGGCGAGTGGAACTCCTGATCACCGGCGAAGCCGTCCTCGCCTGACGCGGTCCGGCATCGCCCCGGGATCGACCACTGATCCCGGGGCGAACCATTGGGAGAGGACGGCCTCAGTCGGGGGAGGGCAGGACAGCGCGCAGGAGCTGGACGAGCTGGTCGCGGTCCTGCGGGTCGAGCCGGTTCGTCACCGGCGCCAGTGCGCGCCGGACCTCGTCGTACACCTGCTCCGCCAGTTCCAGGCCGGCCTGGGTGAGGAACACATCGACGACGCGGCGGTCGTGGGGGTCTTTGCCCCTGGCCACCAGCCCTCGGCGTTCGGCCCGGTCGATGAGGCCGGACAGGGTTGATTTGTCCAGACCGAGGAACGCGGCGAGCTCCGTCATACGCGGGCGGCGGTCGCGGAGGATGCCGAGGACCCGCAGTTGGGTGAGTGAGAGGTCGCGCTCGGCTCCGATGCGGGTGAGCACGCCCACCACCTGGAAGGTGCTGCGGACGAGAGCATCCACAAGGGCGTCGGAAGTCATGCGCCAACGTTACTCGTCATGCTTTGTACTACAAACCACGGGTGAGCATGGCCGGCTCGCCCAGCAGTCCGCGCCCACGGCCACGTGTGCTCGAACCTGTGTACGACTCCTGTGGAAACTGTGGATAACTCCGCCGCGGCCCGGCGCGACCGGTAGGACGGATCCATGGATGACACCCTTGCCACCGACGAGGAGGGCAACGCCCTGACGGCGTTCCACCCTCTCGCCGAGGATTCCCCCTTCGACTTCGACGGTGCCCCGCTGACGGTCGCGCTGGTCGCGGTATGGCACGAGGAGCGGCTTCTGCTCGGCTTCAACCGGTCGCGCCGCTACTGGGAGCTGCCGGGCGGCATGATCGACCCCGGGGAGACGCCGCGCCACACGGCCGTCCGCGAGCTGTACGAGGAGACGGGCCTGCGCATCGAGGACCCCTCCTTCGCCGGCTACGCGCGTTTCGTCCTGGCGCCCGACCGGCGCGCGGAGTACGCCGCGATCTACATCGCCCACCTGACCGGGCCTCCGGACGCGGCCCCCGGCGTCGTCCCCAATGACGAGATCAGCGCGATCATCTGGTGGGACGGCGTGCGGCCCCTGGCTGGCCGGGTCCAGATGCTCGACGTGCTGTTGGCCCGCCTGGCCAGAGCCGCTCATTGAGGCGGTGAGAGCCGAGCCGACTTGCGGGACCGACGGACGGATCAGCCCCGGCCATGAGATTACTGAACTGGATCGGTGTCGGAGTTTGTCGGAGTTCCGGAGGCGAGATCATGACATGGCCGACGGGGACCTTCATGGCAGCCCTTGACCAGCGCGCCCGGGACGAGTTCCTCGCCTTGGGCGAGCCGCGCAGGCACGAGTCGGGCGAGGTGCTCATCCACCAGCACGACCTCCGGTGCGACCGCGTCTACCTGCTGCGCTCGGCTCGTACGGGCGCCTCGGCATGCGCGAAGGTCACCGCGAACCTCGACAACGGGATGGAGATCCTGCTCGGCGTACGGGTGCACGGTGACCTCATCGGCGAGATGGGCGTGCTGCGCGGGGCGCCCCGCTCGGCCACGGTCACCGTGTGCTCGCCGAGCCTGGCGTATCGGATCCCGGCCTCGGCCTTCCTCGCTTTCCTCGACCGCAACCCGCGCGTCGGGGTCGCGCTCGCCGGGATGATCGCGGAACGGTTGCAGTGGGCCAACCAGCGCCGCCTCGACTTCGCGGCCTTTGACGTCCAGGCACGGCTGGCGCGGGTGATCGGCGAACTCGCCCGGAGGCACGGCGTCGCGGTCCCCGATGGCACCGACCTCGGCGTCACCCTGTCCCAGCAGGAGCTGGGCCTGCTGGTGGGAGCCCGCGACGCGGCCGTCGGCAAGGCCATGCGCGCCCTCCGCGAAGGCGGCGCCCTCCGCACCCGCTACCGCCGGATCATCATCACCGATCCGGTCCGCCTGGAAGCGGCCCAGAGGGCCACCTGACGCACACCCTGCCGATCCGGCCCGGCGCGCCGGCCTCCCCGAAAGGGGGGATAAATACGTTGCCCGAGCGTTCGCAATCCCCTTACATTGGGTGCAAGCTCGCACGAGGAAATACGGAAGGAGGCGGGCGTGGAAAGCGGACGAATGCAGCGCAGTCAGCCTGCCTGGCCCGTTCCGATGCGTATTCCGGGCGTCCCGGCTCCCATTGGCGCCGAGGCCGGGTCGCGTTTCCAGGCTGCCGGATAGGCCGCACCGCCTTTCCAGCAGCCGTCTCGGGCGCCGCCCGAGGCGGCTTTTCCGTTCGGCACCGTGAAACGGGCGTAGCTCAATCGGCAGAGCACCGGCCTCCAAAGCCGCGACGCGCGGGTTCGAATCCTGCCGCCCGTGCCCGCCCGCCGTCGCGCCGACGGACAGGGGCAGGAGCCCTCGGGGTTTGAGAACTGAACAGCGGAGTACATCGAGCGCGGAGTAGCTCAGCCGGACAGAGCGCCTCCCTCATAAGGAGGAGGTCGCCGGTTCGATCCCGGCCTCCGCGACCGAGCCCGTGTCGCCGATGGACAGGCACCCGGCACCCATGGAATCACGAATCCGGCGGTGCAGGTTCTGATCCCGGCACGGGTACGCGCGGGATGTGGCGCAGCTTGGCAGCGCGCTGCCTTCGGGTGGCAGAGGCCGCCGGTTCGAATCCGGCCATCCCGACCACGCGCGAGCGTGCCGCACAGGCCGAAGTGGTTCAAGGCGCCAGGCTTCCACCCTGGAGGAGCGGGTTCGACTCCCGCGTGCGGCTCCGGCCCCCACGGCGAGGGGCCCATGCCCTGGTCTGCACCGGTGGGAATGGCGCCCCCCGGGTGGACGCGGGGAATCGCCTGGGCCGGTCCACGCCAACCGGCCAGGCGGAAACGGGACGTGGCGCAGGGGTAGCGCGCCTGCTCGGGGAGCAGGAGGCCGCACGTTCGAATCGTGCCGTTCCGACGAATGACAGAGGGAATGACAGACGAATGACATGCGAATGACATGCGAGCGCGAGAAACAAAGGACCCGGCGGCCTTTCTCGCGCCGTCCGTGCCGGATGGTCCAAATGGCAGGACGCCGCGTTCTGGGCGCGGAAGGTGGGAGTTCGAATCTCTCTCCGGCAGCCTGCCGCCGGAAAACCTGCTCAGGTCCTCGTGGTGGGGGACACCCGTCTGATAAGCGGGAGATGCCAGGTTCGACTCCTGGGAGCAGGACCGAAGGAACAGGACGCCGCCGGTGGGGCGGCCCCGGTTCGGGCGAAGGTGCATGCGCTGCTCAGGCCACCAGGTGCTGCTCGGCCAGTTCGGCCAGCTTCACGGTGCACAGGCCGCCGCGCTCGGTCTTCACGTCCACCACCTTGAGTTGTGTGCCCGGGGCGAGGATGAACTCCTCCTCGCCGGTGAAGGCGGAGAAGCTGCGGATGCCGACGGCACGCTCGGGAAGCACCTCGAAGAGGGTCCGCCGGCCGCGGCGGCCCAGGAACGCCTGGGCCACGCTGAGCTTGGAGGTGCAGGAGGAGACGCCCCACCACGTGACGGTCCGGCCGAGCGGGTACTGCGCGCGCAGGTCCAGCGATACGCCGCGCCACAGGGGCTCCTTGCGGACCGGCAGGCGGGACACGGCCGAGAACAGCAGGCGCAGGTACGGGAGGTAGGGCACGACTCGGGTGCGGTCCGGGTTGCGGAGGGTGGCGTTGATCTGCCGGTAGAACGCCGACTCGCAGGTGTAGAGGTAGAGGGCCGCGATCTCGTGGGGCGACAGGCCGCCGTCCGCGCCGGGCGACTGCTTCTCGGCGAACTGGTACGACTGCTGCACGTGCCAGTCGAGGCCCGGCAGGAGTTCGGCCACCGGGGCGACGGCCTCGCGGAAGTCCATGACCGGGGTGTCGAACACGCCGCTGATCGCCGGCAGCTCCAGTCCCTCGTCCTTGACGCTGGCGAGTCGTTCCAGGTAGAGCTGGTGCAGCTCCATCGTGGAGGCGATGAAGGCTCCCATGCGGTCGGCGGTGTCCGCGTCGGGGCCGCCGGATTGCCCGGGGACCTTGTTCCAGCCCTTGCTGGGCAGCCAGTCGATCTCGTCGGCGCCGAGCGCCTGGAGAGCCGCGTTCACGTCGGCGAAGTGGTGCCCGTCGCAGAAGATGTCGCCCTGCGCCGCGGGGTTGGCGTGGTCGATGTGCCGGACGTCCACGTCGGGGTACTTCTTCTGCAGCCGCAGGACGACCTGCTTCAGGCTGCGGGCGTGCACCCCCCACCACGCGAACACCACGCCCCGGTCCTGCTCGTCGGCGTTCTGCTTGGCCGCCAGGATCTCCTCGACGAGCTTCTCGACGACCGGCCGCCAGAAGGCGGTGTGCTGGTCGGTGGCCATCGCCCCGTCGGCGCTGGCGGTGAGCGCCGCGTTCAGCAGCAACACGCCCTGGGTGAGCATCGCCTGGAACCACTCCGGCGGCTGTACGGTGTCGTGCTCCTTCAGCAGGGCGCGGATGTCGGCGATCGGCGTCTTCTTGGGGATCCCGTGCTTCCACATCGCCGCCGCCTTGATGATGCAGCGGATGCTGATGACCCTGCCGAACTGGCTGTCGGCCCAGTCGTGGAAGGTGTTGTCGAACATGGCGATGCCGGTGGCGCTCTCGGCCCGCGGGTACGGGTTCTGGCCGAAGACGACGACCTTCCACTTGTGCGGCGGGTTGGGCTTGAGCGCCTGGAAGGTCAGCTCCCGGACCGGTACGACCTGCGGGCTGCGGCCCGGACCGATGAACGTGGCCGCGGCCGGTTGCGCCTCGATGACCGGCTTCAGGAGGGGCAGCCACGGCTCGCCGCCGCCCGTGAACAGTTCGGCCAGCGCCAGCGGGTCGTTCGGGTCGGGCGAGGTGGGGACGTCGGCGTCGCTCATCGTGGGGGCTCCCGGATCGGCGGGGCGTGCCGGGGACGGCACGAGGGATGGCAGTGGGGGCATTGTGCCGGGTGAAGATCCCGGATGCGAAACAAGATCTGTTTGTCGGTGCCGCACGGTACGTTCGTGCGTGCCGGAACCGCCCCTGCTCTCCTCAGGAGTGAGCCATGACCGTCAAGCACGTGAAGCCGCTGCTCAAGGTGGTGTTGGTGGACGTCAACCCGAGAGTGGTGCAGGAGTGGGGGGCGGCCTTCGCCGACACCCCCGAGGTGGAGATCCACAAAGGCTCGATCCTCACCCAGCACGTCGATGCCTGGGTCAGCCCGACCAACTCCCGCGGGCGGATGGACGGCGGGGTCGACGCGGTCATCAAGCGGCACCTCGGTGCGGGGATCCAACTGCGCGTCCAGCGGGCGATCCGCGACGAGTTCGGCGGGTCGCTGCCGGTGGGCAGCGCCGTGTGCGTACCGTCGGGCGCGACCAACCCGCGATTCCTGATCTCGACCCCCACCATGGTGCAGTCGGCGCAGAACGTGAGCGAGACGCTGAACGTGGCCCTGGCGTGCGCCGCCGCCTTCCAGGCCATCCACGTGCAGAACGAGAGGAAGCCGGGCAGCATCGAGTCGGTGGCGCTGGTCGGCATGGGCGCCGCCACGGGCAAGGTGCCGCCGCGGGTGTGCGCCAACCTGATGTGGACCGGCTACACCCTGTTCAACGACTACTACTTCCGCGACTACGACGACCTGCGGGCGACGATCTACGCCCAGCTCGACGACATCGACAGCCGCCCGGAGGAGGAGCGGGTGCGGATCCAGCCACCCGCCGCCCCGTCCCGCGGCAGATGAGGCCGGCGCGACCCGATCCCGCCCGTTGGCGGCTCAGCGGGCAGGTGGTCGCCGCGCGCCTGCCCGCGCCACCGCTGCGGATGCGGGTGCGCCGCGGCCGCGCGTCATGGCGACCGGCGGTGTCGCCGCGGCGCGGCTCGGCGGAGCCGGTCTAGATCGGCGCCGCGTTCAGGGTGGTCCACAGGACCGCCGAGACCAGGGCCAGGCCCGTCCAGGGGATGGCCCGCGCCACGTGGGCGTGTTTGCGTTGGGCGATCCCCGCGAGGAGGCGGGCCAGGGACCACGCCTCGGCGACCCTGTCGGCGGGGGTGCCGCCGGTGACCTGGCGTACGCCGGTGATGCCGTACCGGCTGGGGCGGTCCGGGGAGCGCAGTTCCGGGCGGATCGCCCGCAGCAGGTGGTAGCCGGAGATCAGGACGCCGAGCACGAAGAGCCCGAGCAGACCAAGACCGACGCCGGCGACGACCGGCCCCGCCTCGGCGAGCCCGCCCGCGCCCGCCTGCGACGCCACTGTGGCCACGGCGCCCGCGTGCACGACTACCAGCACATTCACCTTTCCCTCGGCGTGCTGAACATAGTTCTGGAAATTCGCCACCGCGGCGGCGGCCTCCGCGACATCCTCGCGGGTCACGTCCGGCTCCGCGTGGCCCTTCGTTGACCTCATTCGCACCCTCCTGCTCCCAAGTGGAGGACGCCACCGCGCGCAGCAATACGTATGAATACCGCTTCGGGTGACAAATCCAAGGAAGTGGGGCCAGATTCTGTATTAGTAGTGAATCTGGTGACGCCGCAGGTTTCATACTAGGGATGAGGTGAGTGGGGTCCGGGGAGAGACGGGGCGATAGTTCATGGAATCGGGCAAAACGCAGCGTGCGCTTGTCGTGTCGAGCGACCTCAAGGGGTACGGGCGCGGCAACGACCGGCGGCAGGAGGCCATGCAGGCCGACTTCGTCGCGCTGCACCGGGAGGCCGCGCGGGCGGCCGGCCTCGACCGGGACACCTGGGACCGCCAGCCCGGAGGGGACGGGGAGCTCGCGGTGCTGCCCGCGAGCGAGCCGGAGCCGCAAGTCGTGGACGGGTACGTCCGGGCGCTCGGCGTACTGCTGCGCGAGCACAACGAGGATCGGACGCCGGACGCGCGGCTGCGGCTGCGCGTGAGCGCGGCCTTCGGCACCGCCTATCCGGCGGCCAACGGATACGCGGGCCAGGCGGTCGTCGAGGCGAGCCGCCTGCTGGCCTGGGAACCGCTCAAGCGGGTCTTCGATAAGGCGCCCGACGTGGATCTCGCGCTCATTCTCTCCCACCGGGTCTTCGAGGACACCGTGCGACAGGGACACACCTCGCATTCGGTGCGGGAATTCCGCGAGGTACGGGTCCTGGAGAAGGAGTACGACGCGCCCGCATGGGTCTGGGTGCCCGGCCTCGTCCCCACGGACCTCGATTTCCTCGAAGGTTCAACGAGTGACGATTCAACGAGCGACGATTCAACGGACAAATCACTGGAAAACAGGACGAACACCGAAGCGCCGAATAGTGTGCCGAGTGCGGTTTGGCAGCGGGCCGAGGCGATCACCAACCTGTACGGCCCGGTGGACGCCCGCCGGTCGGTCTTCGGGGTGAACAGGAACGGTTGATGTCGGAGACACCACAGCCCGCCGAGGAGCCCCCGGCCGAGGGGGGCCGCGCCGAGTCCGCACCGGAGGAGGCGAAGGAGCAGGACCCGGACGCGAACGATCCATCGGGCGAGAGCGACGAACCCGACAAGAGGGCGCTCGGCCAGACGGCCAGCGTCATCAACAACTTCTTCGCGGAGGTGGACGCCGCGCACTCGGTCTTCGGGGTCGGCGCGGCGCGGGCCACCCGCTCGATGACCGGCGCGCTCGCCCCGGCCGAGATCGAGCGGACCCTCGACCGCTTCGTGCCGCCCTCCGGGTTCGAGGAGACCGTACGGACGCTGCGCGAGCGACGCGTGGTCGTGCTCGTCGGCCCGGCGGAGAGCGGCAAGTGGACCAGCTCGGTCGCGCTGCTGGACCGGGTGAAGTCGGCGAGAGAGAAGATCGTGATCCTGTCTCCCGCCCGTGCCCTGGACGACCTGGCCACGAAGGCGACGTTCCGGAAGGGCCGGGGCCACGTGATCCACGGCTGGATCGCGGAGGACGGCCCGCCCGCGCTGCAGCGCTTCGAGTTCGACCGGCTTCGCGCCCGGCTGGAGGAGGCCGACGCGCACCTGGTGATCACGCTCAACCGCGAGACCGCGCGGCCGGGCCTGGAGGGGTACCACGTGCCGTGGCAGCCCCCGGACCCGCTACGGCTGTTCGACGCCCACATCGGCGGGCCGGTGCTCGCGGAGGAGATCACCGAGGTACGGCGGCAGGCGGCCGAGCTGCGCTCACCGCGGCTCGTCGCGGACCTCGCCCGTGAGATCGCCTCCGGGAGGCGCGCGCCCGCCGACCTGCTCGCCGAGCTGTCCGGTGGCGAGGTCGCCGCCTGGTTCGGTGCGGGGCCGCAGCCCGCCGACGTGCTGACGGTGGCGGCGCTGGCGTTCGCCCACGGCGTGCCCGAGCGCGTCTTCGAACGGCTGGTCGCCGACCTGAAGAACACGGTGGAGGAGGTCCGGCTGCGCGGCCGGGAACCCGGGACGCGGCCCGAGGACCACGACCTGCCGCAGTCGCGGGCGCAGTGGGGCAACGGCCACAAGCTCATCACCGTCGAACGGTCGTCCTCGGCGACGGCGTTCGGCGAGCGCCGGGTCGTCTTCCGCTGCACCCGGTATCGGGAGCAGGTCATCCGCGAGCTGGTCGATCGGTACGGCTACGAGCTGTGGGAACCGCTGCGGCTGTGGACCCGCGAGCTGGCCGGCCTGGAGGACGTACGCGTGCCGGCGGTGGCCGGGCTGGCCCTGCTGGCGGCCGTGCACCCGCAGGAGGTCAGGGAGTCCTTCCTGGAACCGTGGGCGGGCGGGCTGTGGCCGGAGCGGCTCAGCGCCTCCATGCTGCTGTCGATGATGTGCGCGGACGACGCGCTCGCGCCCATCGCCCTCGGCACCGCGCTTAGCTGGGTCATGGACGCCGGGCAGCCGAAGGCCATGACCGCGGCGCTGGCGTTCGCCGGGGGCCTGTCCATCCGCTACCCGGCGGACAGCGTGGACTGGCTGTGGTTCCTGTCGCTGCGCGCGCTGCGCGTCCGTACCGTGGCGCGGCTCTCCCTGACCCTGCTGTTGCAGGGCGCCGCGGAGCGGGACGGCGGCGCCCTGCCCGCGCTGCGGCTGCTCGCCCGGCACGTGGACGAGGACCTGCGCGGCCGGCTCGACCCCGGCAAGGCGCGCGACGCGCTCGCGGCCGTGCTCGCCGTGCTGGAGTGCGAGCGGCTGGAGACCGAGGACGATCCGCTGGCCGCGTGGCTGCTGCTGTCGGTCCCGGGCAGCGCGGCCCCGCTCGGCCTGCTGTGGGCCTGGGCGCTGCGCAACGCCTACCACCGGGGCCGTGCCATCCGGGCGCTCCGCCGTACGCTGCGCGCCCTCGAAGGCAAGGACGGCGCGCTCGCGGCGGCCACCGCGCTCGGCGAGTCCGTCTGGTCGGAAGTGCCGGACGGCGTGGCGGCCCTGATCAAGCGGGCGATCGAGCACGCCGAGCCCGCGTACGAGGACCGGGAGGCGTCCCGGCGGACCCGGGAGCTCGTCCTGGCCATGCTGCACGCGGGCAGCGGCCGGGCGCCCCACCGATAGCGACGAGAACGACAAGGTGGAGGCATCGACGACGATGACCAGTACATATCCGATCATCGACGAACGGCCGCTGCGGGCGGCCCGTCGTCATTTCGGGCTGTTCGCCCGCAGAGACGTGAGTGAGCTGCCCGAGACGCCCGCGGGCGCCGTGCTGGTGTTCGAGGTGAACGGCGGCTACAAGGCGTTCACCGAGCGGCGGCACCTGAAGGGCTCCGAGGAGGCCGTCGTCGAGGCGGTCTCGGTGGCCGTTGTAGACGTGCGCGGCCGTACCGTGCCGGTCGAGGTGCGGATCCCGTCCCGTGACCTCGGCTACCGCTTCGTGGTCCGGGCCACCTTCCGGTGCCGGGTGACCCACCCTGAGACGGTCGTGGCCGAGCACGTGCGCGACGTGAGCGTCATGCTCGCCGACCATCTGCGGCGGGATGTCACGCTGATGCGGCTCGGCATGAACCGCCCGATCGAGGAGACGCATGCGCTCAGCTTGGACGTGGCGACGCGGGTGCAGGCGTACCTGGAGTACTGCCCGCCGGAGATCGACGGCGTGGAGGTGGCGCTCACCAACGTGGAACTGCTGCTGCCGAACGACGTGGTGGTGCATGGCCAGGGCCTCAAGAAGCTGCAATGGGAGGGGGAGACGAAGGAACTGCTGTGGGCCATCGAGAACAAGGACGTGGCCCGCATCGAGGCGATCTTCAAGCGGGGCGTGGACGCGGTCACCGCGCTCGGCGTCAGCCGCGACCAGGTTCTCATGACCGACGCCATCAGCGTCAGCCGAGAGGCCGAGGAACAGCGGATGAGGTACCTGTCCGAGCTGATCGGGAAGCTTCCCGAAGGCGCCCTCGACTTCCTGCCCGTGGACACCTACAAGCTCATCAACCGGATGCTGAAGTCGGTGGCCGGCGTCGAGGCGTTCGTCGAGTCCGGGCAGGTCGAGTCCGGGCAGGTCGGGTCCGGGCAGGTCGGGTCCGGGCAGCAGGACGAGCGGCGCGTGCTCGGCGGGGGCAGGCACGCGCGGGGCGACGACGACGGGCCGCGGCCCATCGGGCTGGAGGACCTCGATGACTGAGGCGCCCCCATCGGCACGGGGCCGGCGGCTGGACCTCGGCCGCCGGCTGCGTGTGCTCGCCGGGGTGGACGAGCGGGTCCTGGACCAGGTACCGCTGGAGCGGACTCGGTACACCGGCCTCGGCGGCGTGGTCCTCGGCACGGCGGTGATGGCCGGAATGTCCATGTGGTTCGCGCTCAGCCAGGTGCTCGGCGGCGCGAACGTGCTGATGGTCGTGCCGGTGGTCATCTGGGCGCTGATCGTGCTCAACCTCGACCGGTGGCTCGTCTCCACGGTCGCCGGCATGTGGCAGCGGCGGCTGCTCATGCTGGTGCCGCGGCTGCTCGTGGCCGTACTGCTGGGGTCGATCCTGGCCGAGCCCCTCGTGCTGCGGGTGTTCGACACGGCGATCGTCCAGCACGTCAAGGACGGGCGGCAGGACGCGCGGGACCGGCTGCGGGCCCGGCTGGTCGAGTGCAACCCGCAGCCGCCCGCGACGCCCGCCCGCGCCGACTGCGGCGGTGACAGCAGGCTCCTCGCGACCACCCCCGAGGCGATGGTCGCCGAGATGGCGCGGATGAAGCGGGACCTCGCCGCACTGGACAAGCGGATCAAAACGGTGAACGAGCGGCACGAAAGGCTCGTGGACCAGGCGACCGACGAGTGCGCCGGCAGGGACGGGCGCGGGCTGAGCGGCAAGAGGGGGTACGGGCCGCTGTGCAAGCGGCTGCAGCAGCAGGCGAACCAGGTCCTGGCCACCAGTGGCGTCGAACAGGACAAGGCCAAGCGGGAGGAGCTGGAGGACCGGATCGCCGCGATGAACGGGACGCTCGCCGACCGGCAGGCCGGCTACCAGAAGGCGGTCCAGGACGCGATCGACAAGCGGGTGGCAGCGCTGCCCGATCCGGCTCAGCCGGTCGGCATGCTGGAGCGGATGCGCGCCCTGGACGAGCTGACCGGCGACGACGCCTACCTGGCGACCGGGAGCTGGCTGCTCCGGCTGTTCCTCATCATGATCGACTGCCTGCCGCTGCTGGTGAAGCTCATGGGCGGCACCACCGCGTACGACCGGATGGTCGCCGAGGAGAACCGCCGCCGCGAGGCCGTGCACGCCAAGCGGGTGAGCGACGAGGCCGACGACGAGATCGGCGAACTCGACCTGCTGGCGCACGCCAAGGCCGAGCGGCGCCGGATGCGCCGCCAGGAGATCGAGCTGGAGCGCAAGGCGGCCGACGTGGCGAACCGAGCCCGGCTGGAGGACATGATCAACAGGCGCACCAACGAACTGCGCCTGCGCGGCGTCCACGAGGGGAGCCGCAACGGCGCGTTCACACCGAACTGACGCCGGTGGTGCACCGTGCCCGGGGCCATGCCGGCGGTCCGCCGCGTGCGCGGCGCCGCCGGCGGTGGGCCTTGCCCGCTGTCCCGGGGCCCGGTCAGGTGAGCTGGACGAGTGCGGATCCGGCGATGAGCAGGGCCAGCCCGCCGAGGCGCGGGGCCGTGAGCGGGCGCCTCGGGAGCCGGAGCAGGCCCCGATGGTCTATGGCGGCGGAGGCCGCCTGCTGTCCGGTCACGGTGAGTGCGACGGTCGTCGCCGCGCCGATCGCGGGGATGAGCATGAACGTCGCGGTCACGTACGCGGCCGCGCAGGCGCCGCCGAGCCATCCCCACCACGGCATGCCGGCGAGCGGACGGAACTGTGGCCTGGGGGTCCGATCGAGGGCCCGCAGGAGCAGCAGCACCGCGAGGCCGGCCAGTGTGGCCACGATGAAGCTGATCATGCCCACGGCCATCGGCTCCTGGATGTCGTCGCGCAGCCTGGCGTTCACCGCGCCCTGGACGGGCAGTACGGCGCCCGCGACGATGCCGAGCACGATCCAGCCGCTCTGAGCGAGACCTCCGCCACGCTTGGCGGGGGCGGGGGCGGGGGCGGCGGTCACCGTGCGCACTGCCGTCGTGCTCGCCTTGGACGTCGCACGTGCGGGTGTCGCGGCTCCTGTCAGTGTCGCGGCCACGGCCGGTGGCGGTGCGGTCTGGCTGCGGATGATCACGGTGATGCCGGCCAGGACGGCCAGGGCGCCGAGGACGATGCCGATGCTGACCGGTTTGCGGGGGATGTCGAGCGCGCCGAACAGATCGAGCCCGAGTGAGGCGAGCATCTGACCGGTCACGAACAGTCCCACCGCCGCCAGGGCGCCGAGGCGTGGGAACAGCAGGATGCCGCTGGTGATGTAGAGCGGGCTGGCGAGCCCGCCGAGCAGGTGCCAGACGGGCACGCCGGGCAGCAGGCGTACCGCGCCGATCGCTCCCACGGCGAGGGCGAGCAGTGCCAGCAGGGTGGCCGCCACCGCGAGCTGCAGGGGCGCGGCGCCGTACGGCGTGCCGACGGCCCGGTTGAGCTGGAGGTTCGCCGCGGCCTGCACCGCCAGCAGGCAGCCGGCGAGCAGCGCCGAGGTGAGGAGCAGGAAGTGCATGGCAGCCCCCATCCAGAAGTGGTCACTGTGTCCACTTACATCCCCGAGCCTAGGACATAAGCGGGCACAGTGTCCACTTGCGGTAGGATGGGGGCCATGAGCGATGGCGCTTCACCGCGGGCCGCGCGAGAGCTCCCTGTGTTCGAGCCCGGCTCTGCCGGGCGGTCCCTGCCCCAGGTCAAGCAGCCGCCGGTCAAGCAGCCGCCGGTCAAGGAGCGGGCGGACGCGGCGCGCAACCGGGCCCGCGTGCTGGCCGCCGCCGAGCGGATCTTCGCCACGCGGGACGACCCTCGCGAGGTCACCATGGACGAGATCGCGCGTGCGGCGGGCGTAGGCCGGGCGACGCTCTACCGCCGCTTCCCCGACCCCGCGTCGATCGCCGTCGCCCTGCTCGACCAGCACGAGTTCGAGCTGCAGGAGCAGATCCTGCGCGGGCCGCCGCCGCTCGGGCCCGGCGCGTCCCCCGGTGACCGGCTCGCCGCCTTCTACGCGGCGATGGCCGAGCTGCTGGAGCGCCATCTCCCCCTGGCGCTCGGCGCGGAGACCGGCAAGGCCAGGTTCGCCACCGGCGCGTACGGGTTCTGGCGGGCCCACGTCCGAGTGCTGCTGGCCGAGGCCGGCGCGCCCGACCCCGAGGCCGCGGTGGACGCCGCGCTCGCGCCGCTCTCCCCCGAGGTCTACGAGTACACCCGCCACACCCTCGGCCACTCGAAGGACCGGATCACCGCCTCCCTGACCTGGCTCGCCCGCCGCCTCACCGGCGACTGACGATCTCGGTACGCGTGCCGCGGACGGCGCGCAGCAGCAGGTCGCCGTGGACGAGGCCGGTCATCTCGTGCAGGTCGCGAGTGAGGTTCCTGTCGTTCTCCAGTTCCGCGATCCTGGAGCGGATGACCGCGTGGATGCGCCGGGTCCCGTCGCCGAGGCGCGGGGGCGGCGCGCCGTCCCTGATCCCCCTGATCACCAGGTCCACGCCCTGGGCGCTCATGAGGTACTGCACGGCCAGGACCGTGTCCAGCCGTTCCTGGTTCGCCCGCAGGTTGCGCAGGGAGGCCATGGCCATGCTGTTGTGGTCCTCCTGGCCGTCCTTGGCGGGCCGGGACAGGGTCCCGGACGGGAACGCGCGGGCCTGCATCTCCGGGATCAGCGCCGTGGCGACGGTCTGGAGCTGGACCATGCCGGAGTTGAGCCCCACCGTGCCGCCGGCCAGGTTGGCGGGCAGCCCGTAGCTCCACCTGCTCGACAGCAGCCGCGCCGACAGTTCCTGCGACAACACCCCGGCATCGACGAGGCCGGCGTTGAGCGCGTCCAGGCCGTGGCCCATGACCGCGCCGTCCCAGTTGCCGCCCATCACGAACTCCACCTCCCCGTCGCCGTCGCGGAACAGCAGGGGATTGGAGGTGGAGGCGTTCAGCTCCTTGCCGAGGATCTGCCGGGAGTGGTGCAGGTTCCGCCGCAGCGACGCCAGGATGTGCGGCGCGGCGCGTACGGACACCGCGTCCTGAATGCGGTGGGTGTCCTCCGGGTTGAACCGCCTGCGGGTGCGGTCGGTCATGAACTCGCTGCCCCGCAGCAGGGCCCGCAGCCGGGCGACGACCTGCTCCTGCTCCGGGATCGCGCGTTCGGCGTGGGTGCGCGCGTCCAGCGAGCCCGGCTCGGCCCGGATGGCCTCCATGAACAGGGCGAACGCCCCCTCGGCGTGGTCGGCCTGCGCCTCGGCCCGGTGCAGCGCCGCCAGGTACGCGGCGGCGACGACCGTGCTGCCGCTCATGATCGGCAGCGCCTCGCCCATCTCCAGCTCCAGCGGGACGATCCCCGCCTCCCGGAGGATCTCCCTGGCGGGGCCGACCCGGGGGGGCCGGCCCGGCCGCATCAGCCCGGCGCACGCGCCCTCGCCCCCGGTGGCCACCAGCCCGGCCACCGCCATCGGCTGCAGGTCACCCGACCCCAGCGAGCCGACCTGCGGCAACACCGGGGTGACTCCCTTGTTGACCAGCTCAAGCAGCTTCCTGGGCAGTTCCGGCCGGACGCCCATGTGCCCGCGGGCCATCTGGTTCGCCCGGATCACCAGCGCCAGCCGGGCGATGTTCCCGGGGAGGACGGGCTCGGTCGCCACCCCGTGCGAGGCGAGGATCCGCTTTTGGAACTCCCTGGACTCCTCCACGCCGATCGGCCTGTCCTTCAGCGGGCCGAGCGCCTGGTTCCACCCGTACACGCGGGGTGGCGGCGGATTCTGCCGGGTGATCAGCCGCACCGCGTCCTCGCGGAAGGCGCGCATCTTCCGCACGGCCTCCGGGGCGAGGCGCACCCGCAGGCGCGGCGTCGTGAGCACCTGGTACGCCTCTTCCACCGTGAGGCTGTCGCCGTCGAGGCGCAGCGAGACCACGGGGCCGTCGGCGGGCTGCGGCGGGTCGATCCGCAGGTCCCGGCAGTCGGCGATCGTCCTGTGACGGGCCGGGGCGGCCGGCTGCGGTGTGCCCGGATCGGCCGGAGCGGCCAGGGCGGGGGGCGCGCACCCGGCGATCAGCGCCGCGCACCCGCCGGCGATGAGCCGTTTCGCCGGCGCGACACGCAGCAGTCCATATCCACGCATGCGGAATCCTCTGAAGATCGTTACCTCGCGGTTTGCGGGCTGGTCATACCCCTGCGCAGGTCAGCGCCGTGGTCCGCGGCGGTAAACGACTTCCCCCGTCCCGAGGCGTAGTTCCCGGGAACTAGGCGGGTCAGTGCCCGCGCGTGATGTGGCGGGCGCCGTCCGGTTCCTACGCTCTCGGACGTGGTCAAACGTCTCATCCCGGCGCTGCTCGCGCTGGCGGCCGTGCTCGCCTGGGCGGGGCCGGCCGCGGCTCACGGCCGGAGCGGGGAGGCCGACGTCCGCTTCGCCCAGACGATCGCCGGCATGGAGATCACCGTCGTGGTGCGGGCGAGCGTGGCGGTGCCGTCGCCGTTGCAGGTGGACGTGGTCGCGCACGAGCCGGGGCCGGGCGGGCGGCTCGACCTGGAGCTGCGCTCGATCGAGGACGGCGGCTCCTCGTCCGGAAGCGTCCGGATCGAGGCGGACCGGCCGGGGATGTACCCGCTGGTCCTGGCCGTGGACCGGGTGGGCCCGCACGAGCTGGAGCTGCGGGCGGGCGGCGAGCGGTCGGTGCTGCCGTTCGCGGTGCTGGTGCCGGAGACGCCGCTGTGGGAGGTCGTGGTGTACGCGGCCTTCGCGTGCGCCGCGGTCGCGCTGATCGGCGCGCTGGTGGGCGCGGCGCTGGCGCGGCGGGCGGTCGCCGCCGGGTTCGCCGGCGGGTTCGCGGTCGCGACCGTCGTGGCGTTCACCGCCGGGCTGTTGTCGCCGTGGTTCGCGCCTACCGTCCCCGAGGGCGCGCCGCCCGCGCCGCCGCCGGAACAGCTCCTCGGCCGGCCGAACGCGCAGCCGGTGATCGAGGTGCTGCCCGGACGGCCGGCCCCGGGGACGGAGTTCCGGCTGCGGGTGGAGCTGTTCGACGGCTCGACCGGGCGGCCGGCCGACGACCTGGTGGAGCACCACGGGGCCCTGTCGCACGTCGTGGTGACCAGCCAGGACGGCTCGTACTTCCGGCACGTGCACCCGATCAGGACCGGGCCGGGCACGTACGAGGTGCGGCTGCGCACCGAGACGGCGGGCCGCCACCGCGTGTACGCCGAGTTCGAGCGCGCCGACGCCGGCGGGCAGCTCGTGTCCGGCGAGTTCACCGTCGCCGGGGCGGGGACGGCGGCCGAAGAGGAGGACGAGGCCCGATCCGGGGCGTCCGGCCCGGCGCCGGTGCTCCAACCGGCGCGGCCGGTGGCCGGGAGACCGGTGCGGATCACGCTCGACGCCGGGACCGCCGACCTCCAGCCGTGGCTCGGCATGGCGGGCCACCTGATCGTCCGCAGTGACGACGGCGGCTACCTGGGCCACGTCCACGAGGCCGGTTCGATGGCCGCGGAGAACCCGCCGGACGAGTCGGTCGCCCGCTACGGCCCGATGCTGGAGTTCACCTTCAGCTTCCCCCGGCCCGGCCGCTACCTGGCCTGGATCCAGTACGCCAGGAACTACCGGATCGTCACGGTGCCGCACGTCATCGAGGTCGCGGCCGAAGGGAGCCCCCGTTGACCCGTCGCCGGGTGTACCTCGTCCTGCCCCTGCTGCTGATCACGGCCGTGGTCGCCTGGCTCCTGCGCGGGGGCGGCGGCAGCCCCGGCCCCGTGGAGCTGACGGGCAGGGGCGCGCACTACGCGGTCACCCTGGCGCTGGAGCCGAGCACGGGCCCGCTGGAGGCGCGGGTCGAGGTCGAGCCGGCCTCCCCGGCGGAGGTGTCGCTGTTCGCGGTGATGCCGCACATGGGCCACACGACCCCCGAGATCGCGGCCCGGGACGACGGCGCGGGCCGGTACGTGGCCCGCGGCGAGCTGTTCACCATGACCGGCGCCTGGGAGATCGGCATCCGGGTGCAGGGCGCCGCGGGCACCGAGGTGATCAGGATCAACACGCTGGTCGGACGAGGAGAAGAGGAGACGCCGTGACGGCGATCAAAGCGATGACGGACCCACCGGGTTCCGCCCCGGTGCGCGACGTGCCGCGCCGGGAGGTGGCCGGCGCCTGGTTCCTGCTGCTCGGCTACACCACGCTGCTGGTCGGCATGGTGTGGGACGGGCAGTGGCACGGGGACGTGGGCCCCGACAACTTCTGGACCGCGCCCCATCTGCTGCTCTACACCGGCACCGGCATCATCGGGCTCACCTGCCTGACGGTGGTGCTGCTGTCGACCTGGGCGCGGGGACCGGCCACGTCCACCCCGTCGGTGACGGTGTTCCGGACCTTCCGGGCGCCCTGGCCGTTCCTGGTCGGCGGGCTCGGCGCGTCGGGCAACCTGCTGTACGCCGGCTCCGACCTGTGGTGGCACGAGCTGTACGGCTTCGACATCGCGGCCGGGACCACGCCTTCGCACTTCGGGCTCGGGCTGTCCATCCAGGTGGAGATCATCGCCATGGTGATGGCGTTCGCCGTGCTGCGCCGCACCCGCTCGGAGCGGTGGGGCCTGGCGCTGGCCATCGGCGTGGCCACCATCGGCTCGACGTCGGCGTTCGGCATGGTCTCCGAGCTGATCTTCGACTGGCTGCCGGGGGTGGCCCCGCGCGTGCTCGGGCTCGGCGCCGTGGGCGCGCTCACGCTCAGCCTCATCGTCGGCCTGACCCGTGGCTGGCACTGGCCGGCCGCGGCGGGCCTGACGTTCCTGGGCGTACAGGGCGCGCTCGCGCTGTTCGCGCCGGCCGCCACCCGCTGGTACGCCGACGCCATCGGCCAGCCGATGCGTGACTACGCCGCGGGCATGCCGCAGGTGCTGATCGGGTTCCCGGTGACCTTCCCGCTGATCGCGTTGGCGGCCGGCGGTGTGGTGGCGTGGGCGGTGCGGCGCGGCGTCGGGCCGCTGCGGATCACCGCGGCCGTCGGCGTGATCGCCGGGATCAACACCGCGATCTTCTACAACGTCCTCGGTGTGGAGATGAACCTGCTGGTCACGCTGCTGGCGGTGTCGGCCGTCGGGGCCGGCATGGGCTGGCTGGGCTGGCAGTGCGCGGCCATGCTGCGCCGCTTCGGCATGACCGGGGCCACCCGGACGGTGACCGCGTGAAGCCGCGCGGCGGCCGTCGTCTGCGGAGGGCGGTGGTGGCGGTGGGAGCAGCGGTGACGGTGCTGCTGACGGTGCTGCTGACGGCCGCCGGGCCGGCCGTCGCCGCCGCGCCGCCCCTGCCCGGTGAGATCGTCCACACCGAGACCGTACGGATGAGCGATCAGTCCACGATGACCGTATCGTTCACCAAGTGGCCGATCCGCGCCCTGCAGTCGCTGGACTTCACCTTCGAGCCGGCGGGCGGCATCGAAGGGCGGACGGGGCTGGTCACGACGGTCTCCCCGTCCGGCGACCGCAGGGGGCTGCAGGGCATCGTCCTGGAGCGCCGCGGCGACAGTATCGTGCTGCCGCGGCACCCGAGGGCCCGTCAGGTGTGGGGACTGGACGTCGTCTCGCTGCCGGAGGAGGGAACGTGGCGGTTCGAGTTCGCCGTCGAGGGGCGGGGCGGGACCTCGACGGGGGTCCTCCCGATCCGGGCGATCGAGCAGCCGGGCCCGCCGCTGGCGCTGAGCTGGACCGTCGCGCTGACGCCGTGGGCGCCGGTGGCGGTGCTGGTGGCCGTCGGCTGGGGGCGTACCCGCCGGATCAGGAAGAGCGCCCCACCCGCCTGGAGTGGGTGAGCGACGCCCTGCTGGCCAGCCTGCCGCCGCTGGTGGCCTGGCTGATCGGGCAGGCCGGCGACCGTGACGGCGGCATGGCCGTGGTGCTGTCGCTGGCCTGCGCGCAGTCGCTGGCGCTGATGTGGTCGCGGAGGTTCCCGCTGTCGGCGCTGAGCGTGGTCGTCGCGCTGGAGCTGACCCTGGCGCTGCTGAAGACGCCGGTCCTGGTGGCCCCCCTGGTCGCCGCGTCCCGCCTCGGGGCGTGGGGCCGGGGGGACCGGCGGGTGATCGGCGTGGTGGCGGTGCTGGCGCTGCTGCTGGCCGGACTGCCGATCACCCTGTTCGCGATCGGAGACCCGCTGCGGGTGGTGGCCGTGTACGCGGCGCTGGCGCTGCTGTTCGTCGGGTTCTGGGCGGTCGGCCGGGTGGACGGCCGCCAGCGCGACCGCATCCGCGAGTTGCAGGCGCGCTCGCGCGCCCTGGAGGCCGAGCGCGAGCAGGCCGAGCGGCGCGCGGCCGAGCGTGAGCGGGCGCTGCTGGCCAGGGAGCTGCACGACATCCTCAATCACTCGGTGACGACCATGGTCGTGGACGCCGAGGCCGCCGCCGACACGCTCGACGGCATGGAGGAGACGCTGCGACGGGTGGCCCGTACCGGCCGGGAGTCGCTGGCCGAGCTGCGGCGCCTGCTGGGCGTGCTGCGGGAGACTCCCGGGCACGACCCGCTGTCGCCGCCGCCGAAGCTGGACCAGCTTGAGGCCCTGGTGGCGGCCGTGCCGCCGGGCGGGCCGAGGGTGGTGCTGGAGCGCGAGGGCGACGTGCGGCAGGTCGACACGAGCATCGAGCTGGCCGCGTACCGGGTCGTGCAGGAGGCGCTGACCAACGTGGCCAAGCACGCCGGGCCGGTGGACGTGCGGGTGGTGCTGGCGTACGCGCCGGCCCGGCTGACCATCCGGGTCGCCAACCCGCTGCCGGGCGGGCCGGGCGCGATCGGGAACGGGGCCGGCGTGGGGCTGATCGGCATGAGGGAGCGCGTGGAACTGCTCGGGGGTTCGGTGCGGGTGACCCGCGGCCCCGGCTCCTTCGAGGTGTGCGCGACGCTGCCGCTGCGGAGTGTGACGTGACGGCCATCCGGGTCCTGGTGTGCGACGACGAGCAGCTCCTGCGGGAGGCGCTGGTCCGGCTGGTCGGCGCGGCCGACGACCTGACCGTGGTACGCGCGGTGGGCGACGGCGCGGCGGCCGTCGAGGCCGCGGCCGAGCTGCGCCCGGACGTGGTGCTGATGGACATCCGGCTGCCCGGCATGGACGGCATCGAGGCCACCCGCCGCATCGTCGCCCAGGACGGCCCGGCACGGGTGCTGATCCTGACGACGTACGACCTGGACAGCTACGTCTACGCGGGCCTGCAGGCAGGGGCCAGCGGGTTCCTGCTGAAGGACGCGCCGGGCGAGCGCATCCGCGACGGCATCCGCATCGTCGCCGCAGGCCAGTCGGTGCTGGCGCCCGAGGCGACCACCCGCATGATCGAGGTGCTGCAGCCCATGCTCCCCACCGAGGAGGACCGCGCGCTGCTGGCGGCGGCCGAGCGGCTGACCGACCGCGAACGCGAGGTGTGCGAGCTGATCGCCGAAGGGCTGTCCAACGACGAGATCGCGCACCGGCTGGTCATCAGCCGGTACACCGTCAAGGTGCACGTGTCGAACATCCTCACCAAGCTGGGGCTGCCCGACCGGGTGCACGTGCTGATCTCATGGTCCCGGCTGCGCGGCCACTGGCCCCGGCCGGATCGCTGACCCTCTCGGCCGCGCCGCGGCCCGCCGCGGTCAACGGGGGCCGCGAGCCCGATCACGCCGGGCCGTCGTCGTCCAGCCAGTAGCGCAGGTAGAAGTCCGGCTTGGCGAGGAAGCGGCGCCAGTGGTCCACGAGCTGCAGCTCCTCCCACTGTTTCGGGTGGATGCCGTCGGCGTCGAGTTCGAGGATGTGCGCGCCGGGGACGGTGGTGAGGATCGGGGAGTGGGTGGCGCAGATGATCTGGCCGCCGCTGCGCGCCGCGCGCCGCAGAAGGGCGACCAGGCGCAGGGTGGACTGGAAGGACAGGGCGGCCTCGGGCTCGTCCATGAGGTAGATGCCAGGGCCCGACACCATGTGTTCCAGCACGGTCAGGAAGCCCTCGCCGTGTGACTGCTCGTCGGGGTGCTCCTCCCAGTAGCCGGGCAGGCCCGAGACGGAGCGGCCCAGGTTGATCAGGGTTTCGGCGCGGAAGAAGAACGCACGCCGCTTCAGGCGGGGGCCGCGGGTGAGCCGCAGGCCGGCGGCGGTGAAGTCGGCCTCCAGCACGCCGCCCAGCTCGGTCCCGGGGCCGGTGCTGGCGTAACGGGTGCCGGCCTTGCCGCCCTCGGAGTTGACGCCGCACGCGTCGGCTATCGCCTCGATCAGCGTGGACTTGCCGGAGCCGTTCTCGCCCACCAGGAACGTGACCGGGGCGGTCAGCTCCAGGCCGTGTTCGGCCAGATGCCGGACGGGAGGCAGCGCGGCGGCCCACCCGTCCGGCAGACGGGGAACGGTCAGTCGGGTGATTAGCATGGCTCCTCGTACGGTCGGCGGTGGGGGTCGGCGGGGAGGAAGGGTTCGTGGCGGTGGCGCATCAGGCCACCCGCTCCTCGATCAGGCCGTTGATGAGGGAGGCGCCGCGTTCGGCGTCGTCGATGCTGATGACGAACTGGCCGCCGGACTTGTAGCGGATGACCAGGCAGTCGCCGCCGCGGAGCATGAGGGTGGCGCTGCCGGGCACGCCGCGCAGGCCCCAGCCGCCCACCTGGCTCGGGTAGCGCGGCTCCGACCAGGCCCGGTCGATGGCCGACAGCCTGATCCGGCGTACCGGCCAGCCGAACGGGCCGAAGCCGACGGCCACGCCGTCCTCGGTCACGCGTACGGAGATCGTACCGGTCATCGCGCCGGAGACGGCCGCGATCAGGAAGGCGAAGGCCATCGACGCCCAGACGTTCGCGGGCAGGCCGAGCACCAGCCCGACGGCGATGGTGACGACCAGGGCCACGGCGGAGATCGCGGTGAGGGCCAGCAGCCAGGGGTTGCCGAGGCGGCTGACCCAGACCGACCGCTGTCCGGGGCGCAGGCGCAGCCGCGGGGCCCGCTCCCGTGCGGGGGGCGCCTGGTCGGGCTCGCCGCGGCCGAGCGCGCCCGCGATCACGCCGGCGGCGGCACTCGCGCCGAGCACCGCCAGGACGGTCCAGCCCGGCAGCTCCGCCTCCTGCCAGGAGGCGCGGTCGAGGTTGGCGTACAGGGTGCTCACCTCGACGCCGATGGAGAACAGGCCCCAGGCGAACAGGAAGCCCCACCAGTAGCCGCGGCCGAGCCGGCGCTCCAGCGCCCGGCCGCGCAGCGCGATGCCCATGAGCAGTGCCCAGGGCAGCAGCCAGAGGAGCAGCGTGATCACCAGATGCGCGGTGAACGGGGCGCTGTTGTCGGGGCGGTCGCTCCAGTGGGTGGCGAGCGGCTCGGGCAGCCGGTCGCGCAGGGACAGGGGGACGGTGACGAGGACGGCGGTGACGATCAGTCCCCAGGCCGCGCCCGTCAGCCGGTACGTCATGGCAGCTCCTTCAGGATCTCGATGAGGTCCTCACGGCGGTAGCCGCGTCTTTCGGCCTCTTCCAGCAGCTCACGCATGCGTTGCACGATCAGCGCGCGGCCCTCGGCCTGCCGCGCGACGCTGACGCCGCGTCCGCGCCGGAACTCCAGCAGCCCTTCGTCGCGCAGCTCGCGCAGCGCGCGCAGCACGGTGTTGGCGTTGATGCCGAGGGCGTCGGCGAGGTCGCGCGCCGGTGGCAGGCGGTCGCCGGGGGCGTAGGAGCCGTCGCCGATGGCTCGGCGGATCGCGCCGGCTACCTGCTCGTGCAGGGGCCGCGCGTCGTTGAGATCGAGCGTTAGCAGCATGGTGCTATCCAGACTAGCGCCAATGATAGAGATAGTGCTACTTTTATTAGCACCATCGGGTGGGTTGGTTCAACGGCGGCCGACAGCGCCCAGGACGCCGCCCTTGGACAGGCCGTCGGGCACGTACGGGTCGTCGTTGCGCCAGTCCTGCACCGGCACGACCCCGGGGTCGAGAAGGCGCAGACCCTCGAAGTAGCCCGCGACCTGCTCGGCGTCGCGCCAGGCGATGGCGCCCCGCGAGGTGCCGCGGTAGACCTCGCGGGTCTCCTCCATCTTCTCCGGGTCGGCCAGCTCGTGCTCGACGTAGCCGTGCGAGATGAGCAGGTAGCCGCCGGGGACCAGCGCCGAGCGGAAGGTGGACACGATCTCGGCCACCTGGTCGTCGTCGTGGAAGAAGTGCAGGATCGCCGCGAGCAGGATCGCCACCGGCTTGCCGAAGTCGAGGTGCGCCCGCACCTGCGGGTGCTCCAGGATGCCGCGCGGGTCGGCGACGTCGCCGTCGATGACGATCGTGTCCGGGGTGTCGGCGAGCAGAGCGCGGGCGTGGACCAGCACGATCGGGTCGTTGTCCACGTAGACGACCCGGGCGTCCGGGGTCACCCGGGCGACCACCTGGTGCACGTTGTCCTGGGTGGGCAGGCCGGTGCCGATGTCGAGGAACTGCCGCACCCCGGCCTCGGCCATGTGGCGCACGGCCCGGCGCAGGAAGCCGCGGTTGGCACGGGCCATCTCGCGGATGTTCCCGCCCGTCTGCATCCCGATCTGGATGATCTTCTCGGCCGCCTCGCGGTCGGCCGCGAAGTTGTCCTTGCCGCCCAGGTAGTAGTCGTACATGCGGGCCACGCTCGGCACCGTCGGATCCACGCCGGGCGGCACATCCTGCTCTTCGTCCGTCATTTCTCCCCTTCCTGGTCGGAGGGTTCTGGTCAGGGCGTTCCGGTCAGGGCGGATGATAGGCGGAATCGCGCCGCGCCGATCTTGAGCCTTCCGCTGGGAGGAAGGCTGGTAGAATGGATTTCGAATCCACTTGTCCGCGACGGCCGAAAGGCCCAGTTCGCGGGCGGTTCCCCTCTCGTGTGGCCGCTGTCCGGAGTCATCGGATAGCGGCTTTTTTGTTGTCCGGAAAGGTGTTAAATGTCGTCCCTGCCGCACCTGCTCGCCCGAACCCGGCGCTTCACTCTCGGCGCCCCGGGCTCCGTCACCGTCTCCCCCGACGGCCGCACCGTGTTCTTCCTGCGCTCCATGGCCGGCGACGATCCCGTCTCGCGGTTGTGGGCGCTCGACGTGCCCACCGGGGCCGAGCGGCTGCTCGCCGACCCGGCCGCGCTGCTCGCCGGGGCCGCCGAGGAGGTGCCGGCCGAGGAGCGGACCCGGCGCGAGCGGGCCCGCGAACTCGCCTCCGGCATCGTGGCCTACGCCGCCGACCGCGCCTGCTCGCTGCTGGCGTTCGCGCTGTCGGGCGGGCTGTGGACCGTGCGTCCCGCCGACGGGACCGTACGACGCCTGCCCACGGCGGAGCCGGTGCTCGACCCGCGCCCCGACCCCACCGGACGGCGCATCGCGTACGTGAGCGGCGGCGCGCTGCGCGTGGTGGAGGCGGACGGTACGGACGACCGCGTCGTGGCGGCGCCCGACGGCCCCGAGGTCGGCTTCGGCCTGCCCGAGCACGTCGCGGCGGAGTCGATGCACCGCGACCGGGGCTACTGGTGGGCGCCGGACGGCCGCTCGATCCTGGTCGCCCGGGTGGACACGGCCCGGGTGCGGCGCTGGTACATCGCCGACCCGAGCGACCCGGCCCGTCCCCCGGTCTCCTTCCCCTATCCGGCCGCCGGGACCGCCAACGCCGAGGTGAGCCTGTGGCTGGCGGACGTCGCGGGCGGGCCGATGATCGCGGTGGCCTGGGACGCGGGGGAGGACGCGGGGGAGGACGCGGGGGAGTACGAGTACCTGACCGCGGCCGGGTGGGACGACCACGGCCCGTACGCCGCCGTGCAGAGCCGCGACCAGCGGCGCCTGCTGGTGCTGGGCATCGACCCCGCGACCGGCGCGACCGGGGTCCTGGCCGAGCAGCGCGACGACGCGTGGGTGGAACTGGTCCCCGGCCTGCCCGCGCGCACCGCGTCCGGCGCCCTGCTGACCTGCGCCGACCAGGACGACACCCGGCGGCTGCTGTACGCCGGGCGGCCGGTGACCCCGCCGGGACTCCAGGTGGGCGCGGTGGTGGCGGTGGACGGCGAGAGCGTGCTGTTCACGGCCTCCGGCGAGCCGACGGAGATCCACCTGTGGGCGTACGACCCGGCGTCGGGCCTGGCCAGGCTGAGCGAGGAGCCCGGCGTGCACACCGGCACGCGGCGCGGCGGCACCGCCGTCCTGGTCTCGCGCACCCCGCATCGGCACGGCAGCCGCACCACGGTCCTGCCGGCCGGCCGGGAGATCACCTCGTACGCCGAGCGGCCCGCGCTCGAACCCCGTATGGAACTGCTCCGCCTCGGCCCGCGCGAGCTGCGCGCCGCGCTGTACCTGCCCTCCTGGCACTCCCCCGGCGACGCCCCGCTGCCGGTGCTGATGGACCCCTACGGCGGTCCCGCGATGCGCAAGGTCACCGCCGAGCGGTCCTGGCACGCGTACGTCTCGCAGTGGTTCGCCGAGCAGGGCTACGCGGTGCTGGTCGTGGACGGCCGCGGCACGCCCGGCCGGGGACCCGCCTGGGAGCGCGCGATCCACCTGGACATCGCGGGCCCGGTGCTGGAGGACCAGGTGGCGGGCCTGCGCGAGGCCGCCGCGGGCAACCCGGCGCTCGACCTGGGCCGGGTGGCGATCCGGGGCTGGTCGTTCGGCGGCTTCCTGGCCGCGCTCGCCGTGCTGCGCCGCCCGGACGTCTTCCACGCCGCCATCGCGGGCGCCCCCGTCACCGACCAGCGCCTGTACGACACCCACTGGCGCGAGCGCCACCTCGGCCACCCGGACCAGCACCCCGAGGCGTACGACCGGTGCTCGCCGATCCTGGAGGCGGCGGCGCTGACGAGGCCGCTGCTGCTGATCCACGGGCTCGCCGACGACAACGTGGTGGCCGCGCACACCCTGCGCTTCTCGGCCGCGCTGCTGGAGGCCGGGCGCCCGCACGAGGTGCTGCCGCTCCCACGCGCGACCCACGCGGTCGTGCAGGAGAACCTGCTGCTCCACCAGCTCGGCTTCCTGCGCCGGGCCCTCGAACGGTAGCCCTCAGGCGAAATGTCGATCTTCCGGTCTTTGTCAGTACGAGCCGCTATGTTGATCGCCGATTGGACAACCGGCGGCCGGGAGGTCGAGGCGTGAACGCGGTAACTCCCGAATGGGAGCAGCGCAGCACGGTGCGGGTGGTGCCGCCCGTCCAGCCGCGCAAGCTGGCGAAGGTTCCGTTCGTGGAGCTGGCGGAAGGGCGGCTGCAGGGCGTGGTGTCCAGCGGCTCGGACATCGAGCGGGTGTATGTCTCCTCGATCACCGCCGGCACCCACACCTACAACTGCAGTACCAACAACAACCGGCCGTGCGGCGCGCTGCACTCCTCGCCGTGCAAGCATCTGCGGATGCTCGCCGACGAGGCCGTGGTGCAGTACGGCGCCGGCCGGGTGGCCCGCTATCTGCGGGTCGAGGGCGGCGAGGGCGCGACGACGGGCGCCGAGCTGATGGCACACATCGGCGGCGGCGTGGAGCGCACCCCGGCGGCGGTGGTGTTCAGCCGCTTCCTGCGGCACCTGGCCTACCTGGAGCTGCCCGACACCACCGAGCCGCTGCCCGAACTGCACTGGTTTCCGGCGATGGGGGTGACCCGCTGATGCTCGCGGTGCAACTGGCCGAGCTGAACGGAGCCGAACCGGCCGGGGTCGCGCAGGCCCTGGAGCTGGTCACCGGGTTCGACGACGCGCTGGCCCACGGCTTCGCCCGGCTCGGCGAGGAGCGGTCGGCGGCGCTGGGCGCGCTCGCCGGGGCCCTGTCCGGCACCCCGCTCGGGGCGCGGGCGGCCGAGGCGGCCGAGAAGGTCGCGGCGGGCTCGATCGCCGATGACCACCTCGTCGCGCTGGCCGGCGGGCGTACGGCGGTGCTGGGCGCGGTGCACGACGCGCTGCTGACCGGGCTCGACGCCGCGCTCGGGCGCACCCGCGCGGAGTGGGCGCCGCAGGCGGGCGAGGCGCCGGCGTACGGCGAGAACCTGCTGGCCGGGTGCCGGTCGTGGCTGCACGAACTGGCCATCACCGGCTGGCGGGGCGTCGATCACGACCTCGTGGCCGCCTCCGGCCAGATGATCGACGCCCTGCTCGCCGAGCCCGCGCTGCGCCGCCCGGCGGTGCTTCTCGACGGCCTGGCCGCCGAGCTGCGCGCGAACTGCCCGGTGGCGACCATGGACCGCCTGCCCGCCCGGCGCTGGGCCGACATGTGGGCGCGCGGCATGATGCTGGCCCAGCCGCGCGCGCTGCCCGAGGGCGGGGCCGACACCGTCTCGGGGCGGGTGACCGTCCTGGGCGTGGAGCTGCACGAGCACGGCACCGCGGTGCAGGCGCAGGCGCACGGCCTGCTGGAGCCCACGGGCGGCGGGCCGGTGCGGCTGGTGCGGATCAGCGTGTCCGCGGCGAAGGTCGACACCATCCTCGGCCCGGCCGTGTGGCGGCTGCTGGGCGGCTGCCCGGTGCTGCTCGGCGCGCTGGCCGGGCACCACGCCGTCGAGATCGACGGCATGCCGCTGCGCGACAGCGGCGACCTGGTGTGGCGGGAGGATCTGGCCCGTCCCGGCACGCCGGTCGATCCCTTCGCCGCCGCCCGGGTGCACCTCGCGGGCGCGCTCGCCCCCGCGGTCCCGCCCCTGGACCGCCATCCCGTACGCATCGCCGAGCCGGTCCTGCTGGAGGGCTACAAGGCGGTCAAGGACGACGACGGCCTCCGGTTCGACCTCGGCGGCGGCGACGCCCTGCCGGTCGATCTGGACCGGCTCTCGCCCTCGGGCCCGCTCACGCCCCAGCTCGTCGCGGCGTCCACGGCCTGCCTGGGCCTGCTGCGCTGGGACGCCGGCGAGTGGAGCGTGCAACCGCTCGGGGTCCAGACGAAGGTCAAGCGCGAGACCGTCGCGGTGCACAACGGCGACTGGGCGCTCGGCCCCACCGACCCCAAGGTGGTCAAGGCCGAGGCCAGGGCGGGCGACGCGGTGGCGGTGCTGCGCGAGCGGGCGGGACGGTTGCTGCGGAAATGACCGAGCCGACCACGAACCCCGAGCCGACGATCAATCCTGACGAGAACCGGCGGCAGGTGCTCTACTGGCGCATGCTGTCGCGCCTGTTCGACGGCGACGAGCAGCCGTCGCTGGAGGCCGCGAGCGTCGCCGTGGTCGAGGACCTGGGCCTGCCGGCCGCGCTGCTCGACCCGTCGGTCTCCATCGACACCGTCGTGCAGCGCTTCCCCGACCTCGCCGCCGAGCTGGACGGCGTGATGGTCCCGCCCGAGACCGGCCCCGACGCCGCGATCGGCGCGGACGAGGTGCGCCGCGCGGCCCTGGTCTCCAAGCTGCTGCTCAACGTGTTCGCCACCGGCTCGGGCAGCGTCACCGCCGGGCAGCTCGCCGCCTGGCAGCAGGACGCGGGCTGGCTGGAGCGGGCGATGGGCTGCGCGCCCGGCTCGCTGCGTCCGGGCGGGCGCGGCCAGCCTGGCGGGCGCCAGGCGGGCTCGCACCCGGGATCGGGCTTCGAGGTGCCCTCCGAGCTGGGCAACGTGCTCGGCGAACTGGAAGGCGACCTCGTACGGCGCATGCAGTTGCGCGAGGTGCTGGCCGACAACAACCTGGCCAGGCAGCTCACGCCCAGCATGTCGCTGATCGAGCAGTTGCTCCGCGACAAGCACAACCTGTCCGGGGTCGCGCTGGCCAACGCCAAGATGCTGATCCGCAAGTACGTCGACGAGGTCGCGCAGGTGCTGCGCACCCAGGTCGAGAAGGCCAGCGTGGGCGAGATCGACCGCTCGATACCGCCCAAGCGGGTGTTCCGCAACCTCGACCTGGACCGGACCATCTGGAAGAACCTCACCAACTGGAGCCCGGAGGACCAGCGGCTCTACGTGGACCGGCTCTACTACCGGCGCACGGCGCGGCGCACCACGCCCGCCCGGCTGATCGTGGTCGTGGACCAGTCGGGGTCGATGGTGCCCTCGATGGTGAACTGCACCATCCTGGCCTCCATCTTCGCCATGCTCCCCAAGGTGGACGTGCACCTCGTCGCGTACGACACCCGTGCCCTGGACCTGACCCCGTGGGTGCACGACCCGTTCGAGGTGCTGCTGCGCACCAAGCTCGGCGGCGGCACCGACGGCACGGTGGCGATGGCGCTGGCCAGGCCCAAGATCGCCGAGCCGCGCAACACCGTGATGGTGTGGATCTCCGACTTCTACGAGTGGCAGTCCCAGCCCCTCTACGAGAGCATGGCCGCCCTGCACCGCTCCGGCGTCAAGTTCATCCCCGTCGGCTCGGTGACCAGCTCGGGCTCCCAGGAGGTCAACCCCTGGTTCCGGCAGCGGTTCAAGGACCTGGGCACCCCGGTGCTCTCAGGCCGCATCACCAAGCTCGTGACCGAGCTCAAGAACTTCCTCACCTGAAACGAAGACAGGAGAGCCCCGCGAATGTCCGCTGAGATGCTGCGCGCCCCCGCCGAGGTCAAGTACGCCGAGGAGCTCGACTGGCTGGAGTCCGTCGATGACGGGCCCAAGCCGTTCTCCTGGCGGCTCAGCCCCAAGATGGTCCGGATCTTCATCCTGGGCTCGGAGCGCTCCGACGGCCTGGAGCGCGAGATCCCGCAGAAGTGGTTCGGCGACCGCAGCTTCGTCGAGCGCGCGATCGTCACGCTCGCCTCCGACCGCGGCCTGCTGCTGATCGGCGACCCGGGCACCGGCAAGAGCTGGCTGGCCGAGCTGCTGGCGGCGGCGATCAGCCGCAACTCGACCCTGGTCGTGCAGGGCACGGCCGGCACCACCGAGGACCACATCAAGTACTCGTGGAACGTCTCCATGGTGATCGCCAAGGGGCAGTCGCGCGAGTCGATGATCCCCTCGCCGATCATGACCGCGATGGAGCAGGGCGTCATCGGCCGCTTCGAGGAGCTGACCCGCGCCACCAGCGACGTGCAGGACGCCCTGATCTCGATCCTGTCGGAGAAGTACGTCTCCATCCCCGAACTGGACGACGACGCCGTGGTGTTCGCCAAGCCCGGCTTCTCCATCATCGCCACCGCCAACAGCCGCGACCGGGGCGTCAACGACCTGTCCTCGGCGCTGAAGCGGCGGTTCAACTTCGTGCGCATCCCGGTGGTGTCCAACAAGAAGAGCGAGGCCGAGATCGTCCGGTTCCGCACCACCGAGCTGCTGCGCCGCCACAGCATCGAGCTGGAGCTGCCGCCCACGCTGCTGGACATCCTGTTGCAGAGCTTCGCCGACCTGCGCGCCGCGGCGGCGTCGGCGTCCAGCGACGACGAGAAGCTGGAGTCGGCGCTGTCCACCGCCGAGCAGATCGGCGTGCTGGAGGACGCGATCCTGCACAGCCACTTCTTCGGCGACCGCACCCTGCGCCCGCAGACCCTGGCCGGGTCGCTGGTCGGCTCGCTGGCCCGGCGCAGCCCCGAAGACCTCGCCATCCTGAACAAGTACTGGCACGGCGTGGTCGAGCCGCGCAGCAAGAAGGAGGGCGGGCCGTGGCAGGAGTTCCTGGACGGCGGCCGGCAGGCGCTCGAAACGCTGTCATGACGACGACCAGCACCGCGGCCGAGGCGCTGGCCGCCGGCAGCCCGTTCGCGGCGCTGCGCGACCAGCTCCTCACGGCCGCCGAGACGTTCGCCGCCGACGCCGCCGACGCTCCCGACGCGGTGTCCGGCATCCTGGCGGGCATCGTGGCCGACGTGGACCGCGCGCTGCGCGAGCCGCTGGAGATCTTCCCGGTCTGCCACCACTCGCCGGCGTCCGCGCTGGCCATGGCCAGGCGGCTGCGCGAGAAGCAGCCCAAGGTGATCTACCTGGAGCTGTGCGAGGACCTGCGCCCGCTGCTGGACGAGCTGCGCAACTGCCGCCTGCCGGTGGCGTTGCAGGCGTTCGCCAGCGACCTGGACGGGTTCCCGCCCGGCTGGGGCCCGCTCAGCGTGGTCGCCCCGATCACCGAGGCGTCGGCGGAGTACCAGGCCATCGCGTACGCCCTGGACACCCCGGGCGTCGAGATCGTGCTGGTGGACCGCTCGTCCGACCACGTCTTCCAGTGGCTGCCCCGCGAGCCGCCCGCCGCCGCCCCGCAGGCGGGCGAGGGGGAGGCGGAGGACGCCTCGCTGCACGGCGACGCGGTCGGGATCGAGATCGGCGACCTGCGGCCCGGCTTCGCCGAGCTGGAGGAGCACCTGCTGCACCACGGCAAGGTGCGCCACTGGTCGGAGTGGTGGGACCAGTACGTCGAGCAGCCGCTCGCCGGCGCGGACTACGAGACGTACCGGCAGGTCATGGTGCTGATCGGCAGCCTGTTCCGGCGGCTGCGGCCCAGCGCGTCCTCCGCCCGCTCCGACCGCCGCGACGAGGACCGCGAGCGGTACATGTGGACCCGCATGCGCGAGCACCTCGCCGCCACCGGCGCCGACCCGGCCGAGTGCCTGTACGTGTGCGGCGCCTACCACGCCGCGAGCCGCGTCGCCGAGTTCGGCCTGCACGCCGAGCCGACGGACTACGCGATCGAGCCGCGCACCGCGACCCGCTGGCTGTACGGGCTCATCCCCTCCAGCCACTCGGCCATCGAGGCCCAGTTCGGGCTGGCCTCCGGCTCGGTGTCGATCGCCGCGGCCACCTGGGCGAAGGCGCTGGCGGCCAGTGGCGTCAAGCCGTACCGGCTGCAGGGGCAGCAGGGCGGGAAGTCCGGCAAGCGGCCCAAGCGCGCCCCGGCGCCGGCCGCGCCGGCCCCGGCCGAGGTCACCGACCGGCTGTCCGGCTTCCTGGCCCGGCCGCCCGCGCTCAGCGGGCTGGACGAGGCCGAGCTGCTCGGCTGGTGCGTGGACATCGTCCGGCTGGCCCGCCGCAACGGCTACCTGGCCAGCACCGCCGACGCCATCGCGGTGTTCGAGACCAGCATCCTGCTCGCGGGGATGCGCAACCGGGCGCGTCCGACGCCGTACGACTTCCAGGACGCCGCGGTCACCTGCATCGAGAAGGACGTCGTGCCCGGCAGGCGCGACGTGCGCCGGCTGTGCGAGATCCTGCTCGGCGGCGACCGGATCGGCCAGGTCGGCTACCACGCGCTGCCGCCGCTGGCCCAGGACGTCTACGACCGGCTGGCCCCGCTCGGGCTCGACCTGACCAAGCGCACCCAGCAGCGGGCCCTGCTCGACCTCGCCGCCGACCCCGATCTCGAACCCTGCTCCCAACTGCTGTGGATGCTGCGCTACCTGCTGCCCGACGGCGCGGTACGCCCGATCATGGGCGCGCGCCGCCTGGGCGAGCGGCCCATCCAGGAGAGCTGGGACCTGCGGATCGGCGCCCACCAGCGCGAGATCATCGAGCTGGGCTACGAGGGCGTCACCGTGGAGCAGGTGCTGGAGCAGCGGCTGCGCCGGTCGGTGTGGGACCCGCAGGCCACTCCGGCGGTCGCGCTCAAGGCCGTCGAGGACGCCATCCTGTACCTCGGCAGCCGCCGCTTCACCGACGAGCTGGGCGCGCGGGCGGTGGAGCTGCTGGCCGCCGAGCGCACCGTGGACGACGCGCCCGAGGTCCTGCGCCGCATCCGCCGGCTGCTCGCGCACTACCGGTCCACCGAGCCGGAGCTGCCGGCGTGGTGCGAGTCGTTCGTCACCGAGGGCTACGCGCACTACTGCACCCTGCTGCCCACGGCGTTCGTGGCCGAGGACACCGGCGTGCGCCAGGTGGGCGCGATGCTCGGCTTCCTGTTCTCCATGGAGGGCCTGGCGCTCTCGCTCGGCTGCGACCGGGCGCAGCTTGAGATCGCCGTACGCCAGTCGCACCCCGAGGCCCCGGCCAAGGTCGCGCTGCTGTGGGCCGCCCAGACGCAGCTCGGCATGATGACCCAGGCCGAGCTGCGGGCCCGCTGCGCCGAGCTGATGGACAACCCGCTGGTGCTTCCGGCGTTCCCGCAGTACCTGAGCGGGTTCGTGCAGGCCCTGGAGCCGGTGCCGTCGCTGACGCCGTTCGTGGTGGAGCTGCTGTCCACCGCGTTCGGCCGGCTGCCCGACGCGGTGCTGCTCCCCTGGCTGCCGACCCTGATCACGACGCTGCGCAAGGAGTCGCCGGAGCTGGTCCCGGTCCTGGTACGCGAGGCGGGCCGGACCTTCCCGGCCAGTCTGCCCGCCCTGGACGCCTGGACCCCGCCCTGGTCGGCCCGCGCCAAGGGCGCAGCGCCGTCCGCCGGGCCGTCAGGCGGCGGGGGACCGGTGGCGGCGCTCCTCGCCGCGCACCCGGCTCCGACCGACGCCGTGGCGGCCCTGCTCGGCATCGACGCGCCCTGGGCCCCGGCCGCGCCGGGCGCCGGGGAGGCGGCGGGTCACCCGGAGGCCGCCGCGCTCCTGGCCGCCCACCCGGGCACGGCCACCGCGGTGGCGGCCCTGCTGTCCCCGGCGCTGTCGTAGGTCCCCGGTTCCGGCCGGGACGCCCGCCACGTCGGCAGGGCGTCCCGGCCGGTTCCGTTCCGAGCTACCCGCCCAGCAGGGTCTCGCCGATCCAGCCGCCTTCCGCGCACCCCGGCGGGATGGCGAACACCGCGGACCCGATCGGGGTGGTCCACTCGTTGAGCAGGTCGCCCTCCGCCAGCCTGCGCTGGACGGGCAGGTACTGACGGGGGATGTCGGCCTGGTACGACGCGAAGATCAGCCCGGAGTCGGACTTCCCGCCCGTGCCCTCGTCGTAGTTGTAGACCCGGCGGAACATCCGCAGGCCCGGGTCGGGCACGTGCGCCCGCCTGATGTGCGCGTACTCCGCGATGACCGGCAGCCCGGCTCCGTTGAGCCGGTCGAAGTCGGGCTGGTCGCGCTCGCTCCGGCCGGTCAGCGGCGCGCCGTCGGCGAGGCGCCGGCCGACGCTGAACTCGCGGGCCGTGCGGTCGGCGGCGTCCCAGGTGTCCAGCTCCATGCGGATGCGCCGGAGCACCAGCGTGGTGCCGCCGCGCAGCCACGCGGGCTCGCCGCGTATCCACACGGCCCGGTCGAAGTCCGCCGTGCCGGGCTCCGGATTCACCGTGCCGTCGAGCTGGCCCATCAGGTTGCGCTGCGTCGCGCCCGCCGCCAGGACGCCGGGCGCGTGCCGGAAGCCGCGCTGGGTCCAGCGCACCTCGGCGAACGACCGCGCGTCCTTGACGATCATCCGGAGCGCGTGCGCCAGTGTCACACCGTCGTCGGCGCAGACCTGCACCAGCAGGTCCCCGCCGCTCCAGCGCTCCTCCAGCCGGTCGATCTCGTACGCCGGCAGCGGCGCCACCTGCTCGGGCCGCATCTCCTCCACCCCGGCCGCGGCGAACAGGCCCGGCCCGAAGCCGAAGGTGACCGTGAGCCGGGCGGGCGAGGCGGCGAGCTCCGGCTCCACGTCGGCGAGCGCGCCCCGGCCCGCGGTGAGCCGGCGCGCGTCGTCGGTGAGCAGCCGCAGCAGCCGTACGATCGCCTCCCGGCCGACGTCCCGGCGCAGGTCCAGCCCCAGGAACGCCGCGAACGCCTGCGGCGGCGTGGCGATCCCGGCCTGATGTTCCCCGTGGAACGTGACCACCGAACGCCCGACGCCTGCCGCGGCGCCCGGCCCGGCATTCGGCCTGGCGTTCGGCCCGGCATTCAACCCGGCGTTCGGCCCGGTGGGGGCCGCGGCGGGCCGGGGCTCGGGGGAGCAGGCGGCCAGCGCACCGGCCACTCCCCCCGCGAGTCCGCCCGCGAGCAGCCCGCGCCGGGTCACCGAGCCCGTCACTCCTTGTCCCCGTGCCCGGGGTGGTAGTCCTCGCGGGCTCCCGCGAAGTCCTTGCCCACGGCGGTGAAGCGGAACGTGCCACCGCCCTGGAGTGTCAGCGTGACCTGCACCTCGTCCCCCGGCCGCACGGCCTTGGGCAGGTCCATCAGCATGATGTGGTCGCCGCCGGGCTGCAGTTGGTGGGTGCCGCGCGGCGGGACGACGAAGCCGCCCTGCTTCGGCCGCATCACCATCGAGCCGTCGGAGTCCACGACCTCGTGCAGCTCGATCCGGCCGGCCGCGGGCGAGGTGCCCGAGACGACGGTGATGGGGGCGTCGGTGTCGTTGACCAGGGTGCCGAAGGCCGCGGTCATGCCCTTCTCCGCGGCCTTGACCCAGGGGTCGGTGATGGTGAGCGAGGCCGCCGCGGGCCGCGCCGAGGCGGGGGCGGCGGCCGGGGCCGGGGCGTTCTGCCCGGCGCATCCGGCGAGCACGGTGACCGCGGCGAGGGGGAGCGCGGCCATGACGGTACGACGTACGAGCATGGTCAGATCCGTTTCGATGTCAACGGGAAAAGGGCAACGGGAACAGGCCCCGCGGCGCATCCGCGGGACCTCCTGCAGAGCCATGACCGAACCCTTGTCAACGGGCCTGTCCCCATGGGCGGGGACGGGCGCCCGGCACCGGCTTGTGATCCGGCACCGGCTCCCTCCTGTGATCAGGCGGGATGAGGTCGAGAAAGGTTCACTCGTACGAACGGCGGCCCGCGCCGGGTGACGCTGTGGCGGCACAGCACCAGGGCCCGCAGTGTGGCGGGCTCGGGGGCGCGGCAGGGGACCTGGGGGAGATCGGCCGGAGCCCAGGCGTGTACGGCGACCAGCACGCGCAGCCGTACGGCGAGGCGGCGCAGCAGCGACCACAGCGCGCGCTCGCCCCGGGCCAGCCACAGCGCGGTCAGCGCCGCCGCCCAGGCGTGCGCGGCCGTCATGCCCAGCCCCGGGATGCCGCCGGCGGCGTGGTGATGGGCCGCGTGCGCGACGTGCGCGGCGGCGCCGCCGAGCATGAAGTGCAGCACCACCTGCAACCCGCCCAGGACGGGCAGGATCGCGGCCAGCGTGCGCTCGCGCCCGGTGAGCGGCACCGCGGCGCAGAACGCCAGCACCACCCCGCCCGCCAGGTGCGGCGCGGAGAACGACCCGCCCCCGGCGATGTGCGCCAGCGCGCTCAGCCCGGCGCACACCACGGCGAACGCGGTGGCCCGGAGCAGGCGCAGGGGCGGTCTGGCGAGCATCGTGCCCATATCCTCCCCGTCACCCGAGCCGCCCGCCACTCCGGCCCCCGGGATAGGTTGCGGATCGCCGGTAACAACGGGGGCGCTCGGACCACTTCCCGGTGTCAGAAGCAATCACACCCGGACGAAGGGGGCTGGGCGGTGACGGATGATTCACGCCGGTTCACCGGGATGTACGACGAGTGCCGACAACGCGTGTGGGCCTACGTGGTCAGCCGCGCGGGCCGGCAGGTGGCGGACGAAGTGGTGAGCGAGACGTTCGCCATCGCCTGGAGGCGGCTCGACGACGTACCGGAGCCGGCCCTGCCGTGGCTGCTCGGCGTCGCCCGCAACGTACTGCGCGACACCATCAGGGCCGAGGTCCGCAGGGAGGCGCTGAGCCAGGAGCTCCGCTCGTGGACCGAGGGCGACGTGGCCGATCAGGTGACCGAGCGGCTGGGCGTGCTGCGGGCGCTGGCCGGGCTGGGCGAGGACGACCGGGAGATCCTGATCCTGGTCGCCTGGCAGGGGCTCTCGCCCCGCGACGCCGCCCGCGTGATCGGCTGCTCGGCGGCGGCGTTCCGCGTACGGCTGCACCGCGCGCGCAGGCGGCTCAAGCAGGCGATGGACACGCCGGAGACGCCGGAGACGGCCGAGACGAGGGGGACGGCCGAGACGACGGGGACGGCGGCGCCGTCCAGGACCCGGGTGAGGAACCTCAGCGAGGAGTGGTCATGAACCCGATCGACGAGCTGCGGGCGGCGCGGCCGGCACATCTGGGCGACGGCCCGGTGGACCCGCGGACACGGGCGGCGGAGCTGTCCCACGCGATGGCCCAGGCCAGGCAGACGGCCCCGGAACGGCGGGCGCGGCGCGGCGGGGGCCGGCGCGTACGCCCGGCGTGGGGCTTCGGCCTGCTGGGCGCGGCGGCGGCCGCGACCGCGGTGGCGGTGGTGGTGGTCACCGCGGGCGGGACGGCCCCGCGACCGGGCCCGGCCCAGACGGTCACGAGCACCCTCGACGCCACCACCGGCACGCCCAAGGCCACGGTCGAGCTGAACGCCCGCGACGTGCTGCTCGCCGCGGCGCACCAGGCGGCCCGCCAGCCGGACCGTACGGGCAAGTGGTGGCGCACCGTGCAGGTGGGCAGGACCCTGTTCCACGCCAAGGACGGCGATTACACGGTGGTGGAGCAGCAGCGCACCGAGAGCTGGACCCCCTCGGCGACCGGCGGGGAGCAGTACGGCATCACCCGTTCGCTCGGCGCCCGCCCCGCGACCCCGGAGGACGAGGAGGCGTGGCGCGCGGCCGGCTCGCCGGAGAAGATCCCGGTCGCCGTCCCCGACAAGGGCGGCCCGGGCCGGGAGCTGACCCTGTCCACCCGGCCCGGCAAGGAGAGAATCGATCACTCGCCGTTGGTCGACGGCGACAAGGTGTTCTGGCTGGGCCGGAACGTCACGATGAAGGACCTGCGCGGCCTGCCGGACGACCCGGCGGAGCTCAAGCGCCTGCTGCTGAGCTCGTACGGCGGGCACGGCACCGAGTCCTCCAGCGACCCGGCCTCGGAGGAGGAGTGGCTGTTCGCCGTCACGATCGGCATGATCACCGACATGCCGGTCACGCCGAACGTGCGCGCCGCGGCCTTCCGCATGCTGGCCGAACTGGACGGGGTGAAGGTCATCGACCAGGTGACCGACGCCGAGGGGCGTACGGGCACGGCGGTGGCGATCGAGCAGGCCGTGAAGATGAAGGTGACCGATGAGAAGCCGAGCGGGGTGCTGCAGACCCGGCTCGTCTTCGACAAGGAGACCGGCCAGGCCCTGGCCAGGGAGACCGTCGTGGTCGAGCCCGGCGGTTTCCAGGCCGGCTTCGAACCCGGCACCGTGTGGAACTCCAGCGCCGTGATCGAGGCGGGCTGGACCGACACCGACCCGTCCTGACCGGCCGCACCCGGTCGCCTTCGCCGTCGGCGACCGGGTGCGAGATTCTCGCGATCCCCGACGGCCCAGGGTCCTGTGCCCCAGGGCTGCGGCGGCTCCGGGCGCGGACCCGGAACGCGCCGCCTTCCCGGCCCCAGGCCCGGAGCCCCTGCCGGCGGTCCCAGGTCCGGAGCCCCTGCCGCCGCCCTGCTCCCGGGCGTCTGGCCGCAAGCGGTCACGACCGGAAGGGGCCGGGCAGATCGTCGCTATCGTGCTGCGCGTGCTGAGACGATCATCGTTACGCTGGTGGGCGGGCTCGCTCGGCCTGGCGGGTTCGCTGCTCGCGGTGCATCCCCTCAACGCCCTGGCGGAGAAGGGCGATTTCCTCGGCTACACGACCGCGCCCGAGGGGTGCCCCACCGCCGAGTTCTCCGCTGGCCCGGCCGCGCCCGTCCTGGAGGCCGCCGCCGCGATTCCGCTCACCTGGCTCGCCAACCTTCCGGCCCTGAGCGTCGCCTACCTGGTGTGGCTGTGCGGGGCGCTTGCCGGGCGGTCCTGGCCCGGCCGCCTGGTCGTGATCCCGATCCTCGGCCTCGTCGTGCCGATGACCGTGCTGGAGCCGGTGCTGGAGCCGGTGCTGATGGCCGCCGACAGGGCGGCCGACCCCGTGTGCGCCCTGTTGTGGGCCGAGACCGACACCCGCGTACGGGTCGTGCTGCCGCTGCTCACGCTGCTGCCGGTGCTGCTCATGCTCGTCGCCGTGATCCCGAAGGCCGTGGAGCGGGAAGGGCACCCGGTTTCGGGCTGAACCGAAAAGCATTTAACGAAGCTCGGCAACGGAATATTAGAATAACGTTTCGCTATCGATGGGAAGCCGGCGAGATCGATGGTGCCGATTCCCTTCCCTTTCCGCGCTCTTATCAACACAATATGTGCTCATGGGACGCGGTCGAATACCGGAAGTCGATCCCGGGGGCGAGGTCGCGGACGCCTTTTCGCGTGCGCGGCCATATGTAAACACGTGCACCACACCCACGGTGGCCTCAGCGGTCCGGCCGTACGCGATGACGGCGGGGCGGAGCGTGCCGCGCATGGAGGTGGCGATGGACGCGCTTGTGTCGTCCGTCGCCATGTCGGCGGTTGATCTGTCACTGATGTCGCCGGAATACCACGATATTTGCCTCTTGTGTCGCCACGTGCGATCAGTTGCCGAAATAGCGTCATACTTGGGTATTCCGCTGTCGGTCACCCGGATCATCGTCGCCGATATGGCCGCCGAAGGGCTCGTGCACGTCTACGAGCCGAAAAACGGCGACGACCCCCTCGACCGCCGCTTGCTGGAAAAGGTGCTGCGCGGCCTGAACAAGCTCTGACCACACCTCAGGGGGTGAATTCGGCAACCGGGATCCGGCGGAACGCGATCGTCTCGTACGGCCCGAACTCCCCGGTCTCGAACAGCAGGCCGACCGTCTCGGCGTCCACCGGCACCAGGTCCGAGTACGCCGCGGGCAGGCCCGACACCGTGTGCGCCGCCCGCCACGTCACCCCGGCGTCCAGGCTCATCCGCACGGTCATCACCGCCCGCTGGCTCGGATCGGCCGGGCCCGAGTACAGCAGCACCTCGGGGCGGGCGAGCTGGAGCACGCTCCCCTCGACCACCGGCGTCACCAGCCCGGCCTGGGGGCGGAAGGGCCGCTCCAGCGTCTTGCCGCCGTCGGATGAGTACGCGTCGGCGCGGTTGCCGGGCGCGGCGGAGTCGTTGCGGGTGTTGAGGTAGATCCGGCCGTCGGGCAGCTCGGCCGCGGTGGTCTCGTTGACGTTGACGTAGCCGTCGGTGTTGTCGTCCACGTACCCGATCTGCCAGGTCAGCCCGCCGTCGTCGCTGAGCAGGGAGTGCCCGCCGTTGTACTTGCCCTCGGTGCCGTCGTCGCCCCGGGCCGGGGGCAGGGAGTGGTTGGCCGGGACCAGGATGCGCCCGGCGTACGGGCCGCGGCGCAGCTCGATCGCGTGGCCGGGCGTGGTGGCGTACCAGCGCCACTCCGCGCGCTTGACCGAGGAGGTGATCTCGCGCCCCTCGGACCACGTGAGCCCGTCGTCGTCGCTGTGCCGGACGAACACCCGCCGCCCGTCGGCCGCGGAGACCTCGCCGCGGCGGATCTTGGCCTCGGTCGCGTGGGCCGCGTTGCGCACGTACACCAGCAGCACGCGGCCCCCGCCGGTGACGACCGGCGCGGGGTTGCCGGCCGTGCCCCTGCCCGGCTCGGTGGCCACGACCTGGAGGTCGCCCCAGGTACGCCCGCCGTCCTCCGACCGCTTCAGCACGATGTCGATGTGCCCGTGGTCGGCGGCCGAGCCGTGCCGGCCCTCGGCGAAGGCGAGCAGGGTGCCCGCGGCGGTGACGATCACGGCGGGGATGCGGAAGGTGTGGTATCCGTCGTCGCCCGCCCGGAACGGGATGGAGGTGACGTAAGGGCCGGCCATGGGCTCTCCCAGCACAGCGTCGCGTCATGGATGGCTTCGCAGGCTACTGAGCGATTTATCGGCATGTATGCCGGATTATCGGGGAATTCCCCCGCCCGTTGCCGTCCGTTCAGGCGGTTCCTCCAGGCCGCCCGTTCCGGGGACCTCGCCCGGAGCCGGCGACAGGCCATGCGCCACACTGGTATGGCACATACGGCGAAAGGCGGGCGATGTCGGGGATTCTCGTCGCGCTCGCCGCCTTGGTGGCGGTCGCGGTCCTCGGCTACGTCGTCGGCCGGATCGGCGTGCTGCGCCCCCAGGACGAGGTGGTGCTCTCGCGCGTCGCCTTCTACGTCGCCACCCCCGCGCTGATGTTCCGCACCATCTCCACCGCCGACCTCGGCTCGATCTTCTCCCCGATCCTGCTCACCAGCGTCGCCGGACTGGTCGTGGTGCAGGCGGTGTTCGTCCTGGTCGCGCGCCGGTTCTGGCACCGGCCGCGCGGCGAGGTGGTGCTCGGCGCGCTGGCCACGTCGTACGTGAACGCCGGCAACCTGGGCATCCCCGTCGGCGTGTACGTGCTCGGCGACGGCGCGCTCATCGCCCCCATCCTGCTCTTCCAGCTCCTCGTGCTGGCCCCCACGGCGTTCGTGCTGCTGGACCGGGGGTCCACCGGCTGGGCGGTGCTGCGCCGCCCGCTGCGCAACCCGCTCACCGTCGCCTCCCTGCTCGGCCTGGCGTTCGCGCTCACCGGCGTGCGCCTGCCCGAACCGGTCACGCGCCCGATCGACCTGGTGGGCGCGGCGGCGGTGCCGCTGGCGCTGCTGGCGTACGGGCTCAGCCTGAGCGGCACGACCCGCGTCTCCGGCGACGCCGAGACCCGCTCGGTGGTCCTGGTGGTCGTGCTCAAGTGCTTCGCCCACCCCGCACTGGCCTACCTGACCGGCCGGTACGCGCTCGGCATCGACGGCACCATGCTGCTCGCCGCCACGCTGTTCGCCGCGCTGCCCTCCGCGCAGAACCTGTACGTCTTCGCCGTCACCTACGGCACCGCCAAGGGCCTGACCCGCAGCGCGGTGCTGATCAGCACGCTGGTCTCGATCCCGGTCATGGCGATCGTCAGCGGCCTGCTCGCCTGACCGGATCGTTCCGGTGCCGGGCCCGATGGTGCCTTACCGTACGCTCCCGCCACCGGCAGGCTGGTGAGCCATGAACCGCGCCCTTCTCGTCATCGACGTACAGGAGTCCTTCCGGCAGCGGCCCACCTGGGCGGCCGTCTCCAACCCCGCCATCGCCGCCCAGGTGAACCGGCTGGTCGAGCACGCACGTGCCGAGGGCGACCTGGTGGTGTGGGTGCTGCACGCCGAGCCCGGCAGCGGCACCCCGTTCGACCCCGCCGGCGGCCACGTCCGGCTGATGGACGACGTCACCGCGCCGCTCCCCGGCGAGCCGACCGTCACCAAGACCTCGATCAACGCGTTCACCACCACCGACCTGCAGCGGCTGCTCACCCTGCGCGGCATCCGCGAGCTGACCGTGTGCGGCATCCAGACCGAGCTGTGCTGCGAGACCACCACCCGGGTCGCCGCCGACCTCGGTTTCGAGGTCTCCTTCGCGATCGACGCCACCGCGACGTTCCCGATCCCGCACCGCGACGCGCCCGCCGGGCGTACCGTGGCCGAGATCCTCGCCGACCCGGCCACGCTCCAGGTGGAGGACATCATCAGCCGCACCGAATACGCCCTCGCCGGGCGGTTCGCTACCATCCGTACCGTGGCGGAGCTGACCAAGACGGCCGGTTGAGGGGCTGACCGGATCGTGCCGTGCGTGGCCTTCCTGCTCGTGCCCGAGCTGCACCTGCTCGACCTCGCCGGGCCGGCGCAGGTGTTCTCCACCGCGGCCGGCCTGGGCTACGGCTACGAGCTGGCCTACGTCGCGGAGCGGCCCAGCGTCCCCGCCGCCCAGGGCGTCACGCTGACCGCCCGGGTGGACTGGCCCGAGCTGGGCCGCGATGACCTGATCCTGATCCCCGGCTGGCGGGCGCCCCGGCTGCGCGTCAACGGCCGGCTCGCCCCGCAGACCCTGGAGCGCCTGCGCGCCCACCACGCCGCGGGCGGCACCGTCGCCAGCGTGTGCGCCGGCGCCGACGCCCTCGGCCAGGCCGGGCTGCTCGACGGCCGCCGCTGCACCACCCACCACGCCGTGCAGGACGAGCTGGCCCGGATCTACCCCAGGGCGCGCGTCGTCCGCGACGTCCTGTACGTCGTGGACGACCGCGTCGTCACCTCCGCCGGCATCGCCAGCGGCATCGACCTCGCGCTGCACCTCATCGCGGCACGCCACGGGCCCGGAGCCGCCGGCCGCATCGCCCGCGAGATGGTCGTGTACGCCCGCCGCAACGGCGACGAGCAGCAGGAGAGCGCGATGCTGCGCTACCGCTCCCACCTCAGCGACGTGGTGCACCGCGTACAGGACATCATCGACGCCCGCTTCGACGAGCCGCTGCCCCTCGCCGGCCTCGCCGCCGCGGCCGGGGTCAGCGAGCGCACCCTGACCAGGCTGTTCGGCGAGGCCACCGGCATGACCCCGCTGCGCTACCAGCAGAGGCTCCGGGTCGAGCGGGCCGAGCACCTGATCGGCCAGGGCGCCACCGTCGAGGCCGCCGCCCGCGCGGTCGGCTTCCAGGACGCCCGCATGCTGCGCCGCCTCCGCGCCCGCTGACACGGCGCTCACACGGCGCTCACAGGGCGCTGACACCGCCGCCGGACCGCCGCTGACAGCGCCGCCCGGCCGTGACAGCGGTATGTGCGGGCTCTGGCAGCGCCCCCGCGCATCCTCATGGCGTAACGAACCATGAGGAGGAGCCATGTCTTACGCCTTCGAGGCAGAAGGACTGGTCAAACGTTTCGGCACGACGACCGCGCTCGCCGGCATCGACCTGGCCGCGCGGCGGGGCCAGGTGCTCGGCGTGCTGGGTCCCAACGGCGCCGGGAAGACCACCGCCGTGCGCATCCTGGCCACGCTGCTGCGCCCCGACGGCGGACGCGCCGCGGTGGCCGGCATGGACGTCGTGCGGCAGGCGGCCGACGTGCGCAGGGTGATCGGGCTGACCGGCCAGTACGCGTCGGTGGACGAGGACCTCACCGGTGAGGAGAACCTGGTGCTGATCGGCGAGCTGCTGGACCTGCGCCGCCGCGAGGCCAAGGCCCGCGCCGCGGAGCTGCTGCGCGACTTCGGCCTCAGCGAGGCGGGACGGCGTCCGGCGGCCACGTACTCCGGCGGCATGCGGCGCCGTCTCGACCTCGCGGCCGGCCTGGTCGGCCGCCCGCAGATCATCTACCTGGACGAGCCGACCACCGGGCTCGACCCGGTCAAGCGCGACGACATGTGGAACATCGTCCGCCGCCTGGTCGCGGACGGCACCACCGTGCTGCTCACCACGCAGTACCTGGAGGAGGCCGACGCGCTCGCCGACGAGATCTCCGTGGTGGACCACGGCAAGGTCATCGCGCACGGCACGCCCGCCGACCTCAAGCACGTCGTGGGCGGCCAGACCATCATCGTCCGCCCGTCCGACCCCGCCCGGCTGGGCGAGGTCACCGCGATCCTGGCCGAGCTCGCAGGCCGCGAGCCGGAATCCCCCGGCCGGGGCGTCGTCACCGTGCCGGTGGAGGGCGACGCGGTCTTCACCGAGCTGGTACGCCGCCTCGACCGCGCCGGCATCGGCGTGACCGAACTCTCGCTCCGGCTGCCCAGCCTGGACGAGGTCTTCTTCACCCTCACCGGCCGCACCACGACCGAATCCGACGAGGAGGTGGCCGCGTGACGTCCCTCGACACCGGCACCCGCACCGCCCGCACGCCCGGCAGGCCCGGCGGCGTGCCGCCCGCCCGCTCCGGACCGCGCCCGTTCGGGCTGATCCGGCACAGCGTCGCGCTGGCCCGGCGCAGCCTGGTCAAGACCATGCGCAACCCCGAGCAGCTCATCGACGTGACGCTGCAGCCCGTCATCTTCGTACTGGTCTTCGTCTACCTGCTGGGCGGCGCCATCTCCGGCTCCACCCAGGACTACCTGCAGTTCCTGCTGCCCGCGATCATGGTGCAGACCGTGATCTTCGCCGGGATGGCCACCGGCGTCAACCTCAACACCGACATCAAGAAGGGGGTCTTCGACCGGTTCCGCAGCCTGCCGATCGGCCGCTCCGCCCCGCTGATCGGCTCGGTGCTCGGCGACGTGATCAGGTACGTGGTGTCGATCGCCTCGCTGTTCGTCTTCGGGTACATCCTCGGCTTCCGGGTGCAGACCAACCCGCTCGCCGCGCTCGCGGCCTGCCTGCTCGCCATCGTCTTCGCGTTCTGCCTGAGCTGGGCGTTCGTGCTGGTCGGCATGATGATGAAGGAGCCGGGCGGCGTACAGGGGGTGGGCTTCCTGGTGCTGTTCCCGCTCACGTTCGGCACCAGCATGATCGCCCCCGCCGAGACGCTGCCGGACTGGCTCCAGGCATGGGTCCGGGTCAACCCGGTCGGCCAGCTCATGGACGCCTCGCGCGGCCTGATGCTGGGCGGCCCCGTGGCGAGCCACGTCGTCGTCGCGCTGGCGTGGTCGGCGGGCCTGCTGGTGGTCTTCGCCCCGCTCGCCGTGCGGGCGTACCGGCGCAGGACCTGACCTCACACCGGCCGGGTGAGCCTCACACCCGCCTGACGAGATCGAGCGCGCCGTCGCGGTCCAGGGCGAGGCCACGCCCGTACGCGGCGGCGTACGCGCCGGCGCCCAGCCGCTCGCGCAGGCGCGCGGCGAGCCGCCTCACCTCCGGGCTCGTGGCGTCGTCGGCGCCGCGCAGCCGCTCGCCCGCGCCCAGCAGCGCGGCGGCGTCCTCGAACCCCCGGCCCTCGTGCTCGGCCTGCGCGCCCTCCAGCACGGCCGCGGCCACCGCGACCCGCGAGGCCACCGGCATGTCCTTGGCCTCCAGGGCGTGCTCCAGCGCCTCGGCGACGCACCGGCGGGCCCCCGCCAGGTCTCCGGTCGCGCTCAACAGCACCGCCTCCGCGGTCAGCAGCAGCGACTGGAACTGCGGCGAGATCAGCGTCTCGTGCCGCATCACCTCCTTGGCCCGCTCGTACAGCACGCGGGTCTGCTCCAGATCGCCCTCCCAGCGCGCCAGGTCGCCCAGGGCCAGGTAGGCGAACGCGGAGTCGTGGACCGAGAACCCGTACTGCCAGGCGGCGGCGATGTCGCGCAGCTCCGCCCGCGCCCGCTCGGCCTCGCCCCGCCGCATGTACACGTAGGACAGCCAGATGCGCTGGTGCGTCACCCGGTCGCCCGGCTTCAGCTCCACCAGCAGCCGCGCCGCCTCCTCCAGCGCCTCCACCGCGCCGTCCAGGTCGCCGGACGCCGTACGCAGCTCGCCCAGCGACGTCAGCGACATGGACAGCCCCCAGCGGTCGCCGATCTCCCGGAACCGCGCCACGGCGACGTCGAGGTCGGCGACCGCCTCCCGCAGCAGGCCGTCGTTCTCGTGGATCGCCGCGCGCATCATCAGCATGACCGCCCGCACCCACGGGTCGGGATGCGCCATCCGCTGCTCGATCGCGGCCCTGCCGTTCACCGTGTCGTCCACGAACAGCGACATGGCCGGTTCGAGCAGCGCGAGCACGGGGTGAGCCGGGAACGGGCCCAGGTCGCGCACCAGCGCCGCCATCTCCCCGATGGTCGCCGCCATCTTCTCGTACCCGCCCGTCACCGCCTTGCTGATCAGGTAGGCGGCGGTGAGGAGCCGGCGCGCGGTGTCGGGCGCCGGGCCGCGTACGCTGAGCGCCCGCTCCAGCCACGTGACCGACTCCGCCCGGTTGCCGTACATCGTCCAGGTGATCCCCAGGGCCGCGCCCAGGCGCACCGCGGTGTCGGCGTCGCCCGTGTCCACGGCGAAGTGCAGCGCCGCCAGCATGTTGTCACGCTCGGCCATCACCCGGTTCAGCCACACCACCTGCTCCCGGCCGCGCAGCCGGCGCTCGGCCGTCTCGGCCAGCTCCAGGAAGTACGCCGCGTGCGCGGCGCGCCCGGCACGCGACTCCCCCGCCTCGGCCAGCCGCTCCAGGGCGTACTCGCGGATCGTCTCCAGCATCCGGTAGCGGGGGCCCTCGGCGAGCTGGAGCAGCGACTTGTCCACCAGCGCCGCCAGCAGGTCGAGCGCCGCCCGCCCCGACGGCGGGCACACCCGCTCGGCCGCCTCCAGGGTGCAGCCCGCCGGGAAGACGGCCAGCCACTCGGCGAACCGCCGCTCGTCGGCGTCCAGCAGGTCCCAGCTCCACGCCACGACCGCGCGCAGGGTCTGGTGCCGGGGGAGCGCCGCCCGGCTGCCGCCGGTGAGCAGCCGGAACCGGTCGTCCAGCCGCGCCGCCACCTGCTCCAGCGTCAGCGACCGCAACCGGGCCGCGGCCAGCTCGATCGCCAGCGGCAGCCCGTCGAGCCGCCGGCACACCTCCACCACCGTCGCCGCGTTCTCCGCGGTCAGCGCGAACCCGGGCCGCACCGCCCCCGCCCGGTCCAGGAACAGCCGCACCGCCGGGCTGGCCGGCGCCTCCTCCGCCCCCGCCCCCGGATCGGGCAGCGCGAGCGGCGGCACCGGGCACAGCGACTCCCCCGTGATCGCCAGCGGCTCCCTGCTGGTCGCGATCACCCGCAGCTCGGGGCACCGGCCCAGCAACTCGTCCGCCAGCCGCGCCGCCGCATCGACGACATGCTCGCAGTTGTCCAGCACCACCAGCGTGCCGGGCGCCGACAGCGCCTCCACCAGCCGGTCCATCGTGTCGCGCTGATCCCGGCGCTGATCCCGGGGATCGTCGCGCAGCCCGGGCGCCGGCAGCACCCCCAGCACCGCCTGCGCCACATCGGCGGGCTCGGTCACCGGCGCCAGCTCCACCAGCCACACGCCCCCCGGCATCCGCCCCGCGACCCGCTCCGCCACCGTGGTCGCCAGCCGGGTCTTCCCGGCCCCGCCCGGCCCCACCAGCGTCACCAGCCGCCCGGCGGCGAGGCGGTCGTCGATCAGCTCCACCTCGGCCTCTCGGCCCACGAAGCTGGTCAGCGCCGCCGGCAGGTTCCCACGCGGCCGCCCCGCCCGCCGGGCCGCGCCGCCGTCCGCGCGTACGGGGCGTACGGCGCCGTCGCCACGCAGGATGGCCAGGTGCAGCTCCTTCAGCTCGGCCCCCGGATCGGCCCCGAGCCGGTCGGCGAGCATCCGCCGGAACCCCTCGTACGCGGCCAGCGCCTCGGCCTGCCGCCCGGCCGCGTACAGCGCCTTCACCCGCAACCCGAGCAGCCGCTCCCGCAGGGGATGGCGGGCGGTCAGCTCGTGCAGCTCGGCCACCAGCTCCCCCACCGGCCCGCCGCACGCCAGCGCCGCCTCCGCCCGGTCCTCCACCGCCCCCAGCCGCGCCTCCTCCAGCCCCGCCGCGTACGCCGCCGCGAACGGCTCCGCCGCCACATCCCCCAGCGCCGGCCCCCGCCACAGGGCCAGCGCCTCCCCCAGCCGCGCCACCGCCGTCGCCGGATCACCCCCGGCCAGGGCCAGCCGCCCCTCCCGGGCCAGCCGCTCGAACAGATGGGCGTCCACGTCCGCCACGGACAGCGCCAGCCGGTACCCCCCGTGCTCCGAACGCAGCGGCGAGGAGTCGGGCAGGCTCCGCCGCAACCGCGACACCAGCGACTGCACCGCGTTGGCGGGATCGACGGGCTTGTCCTCCGGCCACAACGCCTCGGCCAGCTCCTCCACCGTCACGACCCGCCCGGCGGCGAGCGCCAGGCGTACGAGCAGGGCGCGCAGCCGCTGCCCCCCGATCTCGGCGACCACGCCACCGGGGCCCACCACCCGCGGCGGCCCCAGAATCTCCACCCGCACACCGCCACTCTGCCACGCCCGCGTTTGCCTCGCCGATGACGGGCAGGGGAGGGAACATGTGGGGCAACCGCCACGGCACCGAACCACGCAACGCCCGCAGCCCGCTCCGAACCCGAGCGGCCCTGTCCGGCGTCGTCCTCCCGATCGCACTGATCGCGACCGTCTTCTTCGTCTGGCAGGCGGTGACCAGCGGCGCTCCCGTGTGGTGGGCCGAGGCCGCCATAGCCGGCGTGGTCACGGTGATAGCCGCCGTAGACCTGCTGGTACTCCGAAACCGCATGCACCACGACTGAAACCCGCGTGTCCTTGCGCCGCCGCGCATACGTGGCAGGCGGCTGACCCCACCCGCCCTACCAGGCGGGCCCCTCCCTGCTGTGGTGGCGCTCCCTGCGTATGTGCGGGTTCGGAGCCGTCCTTGATCGGCGGCGCTCCGGGATCGTGCGGGCAGTAGACGCCGCGAGGTCGTATCGGTCGTATCGAAGGAGAGGGCGGGATACCCTGCCTGCGGTGCCTCCGACCATGTGACCGCAGGAGTCGATGCTGGGATGACGGCAGGGCGACCGATGCCTACGCAGGACGACGTGCTCGGGTACTTCGACACGCTGTCGAACTGGGGACGGTGGGGCGACGACGACGAGCTCGGCACTCTGAACCACATCACCGACGACGTCCGGCTGGCGGCGGCGCGGGCCGTGCGCCACGGCAGGAGCGTGTCGTGCGCGTGGGAGGTCGCCGTACCGGAGGACATGGAGCGCTCGACGACGACGTGTCCGTGCGCCGCCGACATGCCGGGTGCCGAGCACATGCCCGCGCCCGGATTCCGCAACGACCGGCGCTGGGGCTTCTCGTCCGAGCGGCTCGGCATCACGTTCCACGGCAACACCCTCACCCACCTCGACTCGCCGTGCCACATCTTCTGGGACGGCACGATGTACAACGGGCGGTCCCACTCGCTGGTGGACCCCGCGACGGGATCGGCGTGGGCGGCCGTCACGGCGGCGGCGAACGGGATCATCACGCGTGGTGTCCTGCTGGACATCGCGAGCGTGCGGGATGTGCCGTGGTTGGAACCGGGGCAGGGTGTGTTTCCCGACGATCTTGAGGAGGCCGAGCGTCGCCAGGGCGTGCGGGTGCGACCCGGCGATGCGGTACTCCTGCGGACCGGCTATGGCCGCGTCCGGCACGAGACCGGTGCGGTCAGCGGTTTCACGCAGGCCGGCTGGCACGCGTCCTGCCTGCCGTGGCTGCATGAACGGGAGGTCGCGCTGATCGGCGCCGACACCCCGCAGGACGTCCAGCCATCGGGGTACGAAGACGTGTTGATGCCGGTTCACGCCGTGAGCCTCGTCGCGATGGGCCTGTGGATGCTCGACAACTGCGACCTGGAGGCGTGCGCGACGACGGCCGCCGAGCTCGGCCAGTGGGACTTCCACCTCGCAGTCGTGCCGATCCGCTTCGCCGGTACGTCCGGCAGCCCGGTCAACCCGATCGCCACATTCTGACCGCGGTTCACGAGGGGGTGCGGGCCGGGCATCGGCGTTGCCGGTGCGATCGGGTGACGGCGTCGGGGTCGGTGCGGGAGGGTGGGGGTGTGAAGCGGCTTATCGGGTGGGGGTGGCGACGGGTTCGGGGGTCGGTGCAGTGGCGGGTGATGTGGTGGCGTAACGCGAAGTTCATGGTCGGGGTGACCGGGGTCGTGCGTGATCCCGACGGGCGGGTGTTGCTGTTGCGGCATCGGATGTGGCCGGAGGGGAAGCAGTGGGGGCTGCCGTCGGGCTACGCGAAGCGCGGGGAGACCTTCGAGCAGACGGTCGTGCGGGAGGTGCGGGAGGAGACCGGGCTCGAGGTCGAGGTGGGGGAGCTGGTGTATCTGCGGAGCGGGTTCCAGTTGCGGCTGGAGGTCGCGTACGAGGCCGTGTGCGCGCCGGGGTCCTCCATCGGGCGGTTGAACTCCCTGGAGATCCTGGAGGCGGGGTGGTTCGCGCCCGACGAGCTGCCCGACGGGGTCATGGACGGGCATGTGCCGCTGATCAGGGGTGAGACCTCCGCGGGGGGAGCGGCGCGGCGATGTGGGTGAGGAGAAGCCTGACAGGAAGCATCAGGCTGCGTAACGCCCGGCGGCGTTCCGTAGGAGCTTGATCACCTGGCGTTCCGGCTCGCCGTGCGTGGCCACGACGGGGTCGCCCTTGCCGAGGCTGGTGACGTCGATGGTGGCGCCCCGCTCGTAGGCGGTGACCACGCGGGGGTCCACGTACGACGCGCGGGCCACGGTCGGGGTGTTGCCGAGGTAGTCGGCGACCTCGCGCATCACCCGGGCGATGGCCCGCTTGCGCGCGGTCTCCGAGTGGGCGGCCTTGGCGGAGACGGCCAGGCCCACGGCGGTGAGCACGGTGGCGTGCCAGGTGCGGAAGTCCTTGGCCGAGACGTCGCGCTCGAAGACCTCGCGCAGGTACTCGTTGACGTCCTCGCTGCGCACGTCGCGCCAGTCGGAGCCGTTGCGGTAGCGCAGCAGCTCCTCGGCGGGGCGGGCCAGCAGGGCCCGGATGACCTTGCACACGGCGGCGTCCGTGATGACCTGCTCGCGCTCCTTGCCGCCCTTGGCGGTGTAGTTGCACACGACCAGGCCGTTGCGGCAGCGTACGTGCTCGGTGCGCAGGGTCGCCAGGCCGAAGGAGTCGGTGTACTCCGCGCCGCCCACGCGGAAGAAGCCGATGTCGAGCATGCGCGCCGCCGCGGCCAGCACCCGGGTGCGGGTCAGGCCGCGCTGGGCGAGGTGGGCCGAGACGGTCTCGCGGAAGCGGGGCAGGTCTTCGGCGATGTCCAGGACGCGGGCGAACTTCTCCTCGTCCTGCTGCTCCCGCCACCGGTCGTGGTAGCGGTACTGCCGCCGCCCGGCGGCGTCGGTGCCGACCGCCTGGAGGTGGCCGTCGGGGTCGGCGCAGATCCACACGTCGGTCCAGGCGGGCGGGATGACCAGGGCCTTGATCCGGGCCAGGGTCTCCGGGTCGCGGATGATCTTGCCTTCGGTGTCGTGGTAGGTGAAGCCCCGCCCCCGGCGGCGGCGGGTGAAGCCGGGTTCGTTCTGGTTGCTCTGCCGCAGTTCCTCACTCATCGCGTCTCACCGCCGTCAGGGTCTCGCGGGCGAGTTGCAGCTCCTCGCGCGGCTGGATCACCAGGACCGGCACGGCCGCGTCCGGCGGGCTGATGAAGCCGTCGGCGTCGAGGTTGCGGTCGATCGCCGGCGGTCGGACGCCGAGGGTGCCGAGGCGGGCGCACACCGCCGCGCGTACCTCGGGCTGGTCCCAGCCGATCTCGCCGCCGAACACCAGCGCGTCGATCCGGTCCAGGCCGGTCGCCACGGCGGCGATCTCGCGGGCGACCCGCAGTGTGAACACGTCCAGGGCCAGCGCGGCGGCCGGGTCGTCGCCGGCGGCGGCCACCAGGTCGCGGGTGTCGCCGGAGCGGCCCTCGGACAGGCCGACGAGGCCCGAGCGGCGCTCCAGGCCCTCCTGCAGCTCCTTGAGCGTCAGCCGGTCGTCGTCGAGCAGCCACAGCAGCATGCCCGGGTCCACGCTGCCGGAGCGCTTGCTCATGGGCACGCCCTCGAACGGCGTGAACCCCATCGAGGTGTCCACGCTGCGCCCCTCGCGCACGGCGGTCACCGAAGCGCCGCCGCCCAGGTGGGTGAGCACGAGGTGCAGCGCGCCCGCCGGGCGGCCCAGCAGTTCCGCCGCCCGGCCCAGGCTCCAGGCGTACGACAGGCCGTGGAAGCCGTAGCGCCGCAGCCCGTACGCCCGCCGCCACTCCGCCGGCAGCGCGTACTCCGCCGCCGCCTCGGGCAGCCCGGCGTGGAACGCGGTATCGGGGCACAACACGTGCGGCACGTCCGGCAGCCGCCGCCGCGCCGCCTCGACCAGCGCGAGCGCGGGCGGCACGTGCAGCGGCGCCAGGTCGGCGTACTGGCGCACGGCGGCGACCAGGTCGTCATCGGCGATCGACGGCGCGCGCACGACAGGCCCGCCGTGGACCAGCCGGTGCCCCACCGCGACCGGCTTCTCGGGCGCGTCCGCGACGAACTCCGCGATCGTACGCTCGGCGGCGTCCGGCTCGGGGGGCTGCTCGGTGTGCGAGACGCGCTCCACCTCGCCGTCGCGTACCAGGTGGAGCTGGAGGCTGGATGAGCCCGCATTGATCGTGAGTACCGTGGGCATGCCCGTGGCCCTGCCCGCCACGGCGGGTTCCAATCCTGGAAAAGCTCAGGTCAGCGGGGCGGAAGTGGTGGAGAAGGCGGCGTCCATGTGGGCGGTGTCGTTGTAGCGGCGCAGGATCCAGCGCTGGTCGGTGACGACCAGGTGCGACACCGAGCCGTTGTCGGCGCCCAGGAACGCGAACGGGCGCGACCCGGTGGCCGCCGCCAGCGCCTCGGCGATGAACCCGCCGTGCGTGAACACGGCGAGCCGCTGGTCCCGGTGCGCCGCCGCCAGCTTGGCCAGCACCTTGCGCACCCGCTCGGAGAACCCCTGCGCCGGCTCGGCGCCCGGGATCACGTCCCACCGTTCCTCGGCCGACATCCGCTGCGCGATCGGGTGGTTCTCGGCGACCATGCGCCGGAACAGGCCGCCCTCCCACTCGCCGAGGTGCACCTCGCGCAGGTCGGGCTCGACGTTCGGGGTCAGCCCGAGCCGCCCGGCGAGCGGTTCGGCGGTCTGGCCGGTACGCCGCAGCGTGCTCACGTAGATCGCGTCGATCCGCTCCACGGCCAGCCGCTCGGCCACCCGTTCGGCCTGCACTCGCCCGTCGGGCGCGAGGCCGGGGTCGCCCTGGCCGTCCACGAGGGGGAAGGGCACGCCGGGGACCGCGGGCTCCGACTCGCCGTGCCGGATCAGCAGAATCTCGCAGGCCCCGGGAGGCACCTGGAACCGGGCCTGCCGGTACCCGCCCGGCCTATCGCTCTCAGATCCCACAATCACCGGAGATTACCCCTCCCAGGTGGCTTTGAGGTTGCCCGGGTAAGGCTGGATGCCATGGAGGAGGGGGCCGGCAAGGTGCTCGTGGTGGACGACGAGCCGAACATCCGCGCGCTGCTCGCCCAGACGCTGCGCCTGGCCGGGTACGAGGTGCGCTGCGCGTCCGGCGGCGCGGAGGCGCTGCTGCTGACCGCGGAGTTCGGGCCCGACATCGTCGTGCTCGACGTCATGCTGCCCGACCTGGACGGGTTCGAGGTGGCGCGGCGGCTGCGCGGCAGGCCGGGCGGGGGCGGGGTGCCGGTGCTGTTCCTCACCGCCCGCGGCCAGGTCGAGGACCGCGTACGCGGGCTGCGGCTCGGCGCCGACGACTACGTGGCCAAGCCGTTCAGCCTGGACGAGGTCCTGCTGCGCATCGCCGCCGTCCTGCGCCGCGGCGCGGGACCCGCCCGCGACGAGCCGCGCGAGGGCGTGCTGCGGTACGCCGACCTCGAACTCGACCCCGGCGCCCACGAGGTGCGCCGGGCCGGGGTGCCGGTGGACCTGTCGCCCACCGAGTTCAACCTGCTGGAATACCTGCTGCTCAACGCGGGCCGGGTGGTCAGCAAGGCGCAGATACTCGACAACGTCTGGCGCTACGACTTCGACGGCGACGGGAGCATCGTGGAGTCCTACGTCTACTACCTGCGCAAGAAGATCGACCGGTGGGACCCGCCGCTGATCCAGACCGTGCGCGGCGTCGGCTACACGCTCCGGCTCCCCCGCCCGAGCGGCCCGTGATCCTACGGCTGATCCCGCGCGTGGTGCGGCCGGCGATCCGGGGCGTGATCCCGGGCGGGATGCGGCCGGTGATCGGGCGTGTCATCCCGCCCGTGATGCGGTGGGGCGCGTGGCCGGTGCGGCGGCGGCTGGTGCTGGCGATCATCGGCCTGGCCGCCGCGGGGCTGCTGCTGGCCAACGCCGCCGGGCTGGTGCTGCTCCGCGGCCACCTCGTGGACCGGGTGGACGACCAGCTGCGCGCCCCGGGCGAGGCGGCGGCGCGGCTGCCGGCCGACGCCGCGGCGGGGGACCGGCAGGCGGTCGAGCAGCGCTTCGGCCGGCACTTCCGGGTCTACTACTACGACGCCCGGGGCCGGCTCGTCCGCACCGTCCCCGCCGACCCCGACCCGCCGGGTCCCGTCCTGGCAGACCCGCGCCCCGGCCCGCCGTACACGGTGGACGACCCCGGCGGCGGCGCGCCCTGGCGGGTGCTGGTCTACCGCGACGGGGCCGGTCTCGTCGCCAACGTCGCCTCCCTGGAGGAGGTGGAGTCGGTCCAGGGCCGCCTGCTCCTCATCGACGCCGCCGTCAGCGGGTTCGTGCTGCTCCTGCTGGGCGCGCTCGCCGCCCTCGTGGTACGGCTCGGCCTGCGCCCGCTGACCAGGATGGAGGCCACGGCCGGGCAGATCGCGGCCGGCGACTTCGCCCGCCGGGTACCGGTGGCCGGCCCGCGTACGGAGCCGGGGCGGCTGGGCGCGGCGATGAACGTGATGCTCGACCGGCTGGAGGCCGAGATCGCCGCCCGCGCGGCGTCGGAGGAGCGGATGCGCCAGTTCCTCGCCGACGCCTCGCACGAGCTGCGTACGCCGCTGACCTCGGTGCGCGGCTTCGCCGAGCTGTACCGGCGCGGGGGCGCGCCGCCCGGCAGGGCCATGGACGAGACGATGCGCCGCATCGAGGACGAGGCCACCCGCATGTCCCTGCTCGTCGGCGACCTGCTGCTGCTCGCCGAACTGGACGAGGAGCGTCCCCTGGACACCCGCCCGGTGGACCTGCTGGAGGTCGCCGCCGACACCATCCGCGACGCCCGCGCCCGTGTCCCGGGCCGCCGGGTGCGCCTGAGCGCCCTGGACCGCGAAGCCGCCCTCGAACCCGTGGTCGTCCCGGGCGACGAGGCCCGCATCCGGCAGGTCGCCGCCAACCTGGTGGCCAACGCGCTGGCGCACACCCCGCCCGACGCCGAGATCACGGTACGCGTCGGCACCGTGCTCGCCCGCCGCCCCGGCGCCGCCGTCGTGGCGGGCGCGGACCTCCCGGACGGCCGGCCCGCCGGGGTGATCGAAGTGTCCGACACCGGGCCCGGAGTGCCGCCCGAGCACGCCCCCCGCGTGTTCGAGCGCCTGTACCGGGCCGGCCGGGGCCGCTCCCGCGCCGACGGCGGCGCCGGGCTCGGCCTGGCGATCGTGGCCGCGATCGTACGCGCGCACGGCGGCCGGGTGGAGCTGGACACCCGGCCGGCGCGGGCCGTGCCCCCGGAGGCCGTGCCCCCGGAGGCCGTGCCCCCGCAGGCCATGCCCCCGCAGGCCGTGCCCTCGCAGGCCGTGCCCCCGGACGCCGGGGCCGCGCGGGGCGCGACCTTCCGGGTGCTGCTGCCGCTGACGGGGGATTCCGAGCCCGCTCCGAGGTGACTCCGGGGTCGCTCCGATCGGGCCCGCCCACCATCGGCGGTGACGACGAAAGGAGCCACACATGCGGCAGCACAACGGCCTCGTGGCCGCGCTGGTCCTGGCGGCCGGCCTGCTGGCGGCCTGCGCGGACACCGGCGCGCAGGAGTCCCCCTCGGCAGCGCCCTCTGCCCCCTCGGCCGCGCCCTCCGACCCTCGGGACAAGGCGCGGGCGTTCGCGCAGTGCATGCGGGACAACGGGGTGGACCTCCCCGACCCCGATCCCGACGGCGGGTTCGACACCGGGGGCTCGATCGACCGGCAGAGCGAGGCGTTCCGCACCGCGATGGAGGCGTGCCGCGCGTACGCGCCCGGCGGCGACCTGGAGCGGGCCGACCCCGAACGGCTCGACAAGGCCCGCGCGTTCGCGAAGTGCATGCGCGACAACGGCGCGGACGTCCCCGATCCCGACCCCGACGGCGGCTTCTCCTCCCTGGCCCCGGAGGACCCGGACGACCCGGCGTGGCAGAAGGCGTACGCGGCGTGCGGCGACGAGCTGGGCCGTCCGGCGTCATGAAAGCGCTCCGGTCCCGCTGGGCGGGGTTGGCCGCGGTGGTCCTGGCGGGGGCGGCGGTGGTGGCCGCGGCGGTCGGCTTCGGCGGCGGCGATCCCGCAGGCGTGCCGAGCGGCCCGGCGGCGGACGCGCCGGCCGGTCCCGCCGGGCCCGCCACGGCCACCGTCGTACGCACGACGCTGACCGAGACGACGACCGTCGAGGGCTCGCTCGGCTTCGGCGACGCGGTGACCTACACGGCCCCGCCCGGCGGCGGCACCGTCACCTGGCTGCCCGAACCCGGCGTCACGATCCGGCGCGGCGAGGCCGTCTACAGCGTGGACGCCCGGCGCGTCACGTTGTTCTACGGCACGTCCCCGCTGTACCGGACCCTCGGCCCCGGCATGTCGGGCAAAGACGTCGAACTGCTCGAACGCAATCTCAGGCGGCTCGGCTACCGCGGCTTCACCGCCGACCGCCGCTACGACTGGCGCACCGCCGAGGCCGTACGGCGCTGGCAGCGCGACGTCCACCTGCCCCAGACCGGCACCGTGGAGCCGCACCGGGTCCTGGTCAGGCCGGGCCCGATCCGGATCGCGCTGGTGCACGTCCCGTTCGGCGTGCCCGCCCAGGGCGCGCTGTTCACCTACACCGGCGCCGAGCACGAGATCACCGCCTACCTGGAGCCCGCCGAGCGGCATCTGGTGCACGAGGGCCAGAAGGCCGAGATCACGGTGCCCGAGGGCGGCACGGCCGAGGGCACGGTCACCGAGGTCGGCAGCGTGGCCACCGAGAAGGAGGGCGAGTCGATGATCGAGGTCACGGTGTCCGCGTCCGACCCCGCACTGCGTACCTTCGACGTGGCGCCCGTGGACGTCACGATCGTGACCGGGCGGCGCGAGAACGTGCTCGCCGTCCCGGTGAACGCGTTGGTCGCGCTGCCCGGTGGCGGCTACGCGGTGCAGGTCGTCCGGGGGAGCGCGACGACGTACGCCGAGGTCGAGACCGGCATGTTCGGTGACGGTCAGGTCGAGGTCTCCGGCCCGGGGATCGCCGAGGGCACGACCGTGGTGGTGCCCGGATGAGGCCCGTCGTCGAACTGGAGCGGGCCGGCAGGACGTACGGCGGCGGCGTGGCCGCGCTGCGCGAGGCCACCGTCGCGATCGGGTACGGCGAGCTGGTGGCCGTCGTCGGGCCGTCCGGGTCGGGCAAGCCGAAGCAAGGATTGTGACACATCCGTAATCGCGGGTCGTACGTTGTACCCCCTGTGACCTGCTGCTCTACTCAACGAAATGCCATCTAGCGGGCAGACCCCTGAGAACGTAGCGGCCTGGCTGGAATGAGCCGGTCTCTAGAACGATCTGTAGGGCAAGCGTGCATTCGGCGAACAAGCGGTCGTAACGAGCCTTGTCCGAACTGTGGTGCTGGTTGTCCGTACGGCCGTCCACGATCTCCGCGAGGTCGTCGTAATGGTCGCTGTTGCCTAGCGGGCGCTTGTGGTTCATGCCGGGGGCTCCGCTCCACTCGTCGCCTACCCATGTGATGTGCGCCCGACGCAGTATGGCGATGTGCTCGGGAAGTACCGTGAACTCGTCCATGTGCTCGATCTCGGCCCAGGTCTCGTACGGGCTGCGATGCATGATCCCCCCTGACACGCTGTGTGAGCTCCATCATCGTGCACACGACTGACAGAATGCCGACGCCAGTCACGTACCCCCTGGCTGGTCATCCCGTCTGCTTCGGCCCATTACCGGGCCAGCGCGCCGGGGACCGGAGTGTCAAGGTCGTCTTCGCGCGTTCCCTTAGCCGGTCGCCGTTCCTCGGTCATGAGATGCCGTCCCGCACAGACGACCTTGACGCGGAGAGTCCCCGGTGTGCTGTCATGCCCGGGGCCGACGCGGGCGGGATGACCAGCTGTCCCCAGCCACAACGAACCGAGCAGACGCGCGGGCCTCCCCCATCCCGGAGCTGAGGCCCCCGCCGGGGGCTAAATCACCGGAGGCGAATCGCCTTCATGGTCGCCCACATAGCAGTTCGTGCAGTTTGCTTTGGAACTGGCGATGGCATCTTTCGGCCATAGCGCGTCGAGTACGTAGAAACCTTCGCTTCGTAGCACATCAGCGGTTTCGGCTGGGCTGTAGAACCGCCGCTCTGGAGATGACGTCAAGATCTCCGGATTGTCGTTGGGTGTGTGGTGGACGAACTTCCCATACCTGGCGCAGTGGTGGTGGTACTCGATGCTGTAGAGGAAGAACGTATCCCACGCCTTATCCACTAGCGGCGAGGGAGACAAGGCGCGGGAGGTGTCACGCGCGGCCACGGTGACGAAGATGATTGCCTGATCGAGGGCGTCACCAGCGTCTTTCCTGGGGATGTTGTGCTCTCTGGCGATTCGATCCGCGATGCGACCAAAGAGGCGACTTGCCGCCTCTGCGTCGCCTGGGTGACGAGGGTCTTCGATTAGGCTTATGCCGATCTTCATCCCTATAAGGGGGGTCACGGGATCTCCCTTCGGAGTCGGTTCGCGTCTATTAAAGGTGGCACAGCAACAACGTGCATGCAACGGGGCAAGTGCATCGCAGCAAAGCACAGAGCCCCCATCGATCACTACGATGAGGGCTCCTTGATCTCCTGCTACGGAGAAGCGAGGTGCGGGTCACACGTCGGGGAGATCGAACTCTCCGCGCTGGATACCGCCGATGAAAGCTTTCCACTCGTCATGGGTGAACGTCAGCACCGGACCAGTGCGGTCCTTGCTGTCGCGTACGGCAACGACTCTGGGGAGATTGGTGGCGACTTCGACGCATTGGCCGTTGCCCCCGCTGCGCGTGCTTGTGCGCCATTCGGCGCTGGACAGGTCAAGATCTTCCATGCCCGCCCTCCTTCCAGTGGTGCTGGGCTTCGGCCAGCAGGGTTCGCGTCGCGACGGGATCGGCGCCTACGGCCCGAAGATGTTCAAACAGCATGTTATAGCGGGCAACGTCCTCTTCACTCTCCAGGAAGAGTCCTCTTACGCTGCCCTCTACGTAGACAACATCGTGGCCTTCACCGGGAAAGTTGAGCAGCACGAACGTGCTGAACATGCCCGGGTAGGCTCCCGCGCTGCGGGGGATCACCTGGATGGTGATGTTGGGTTCGTCGGCGGCCTCCAGCAACCTGACCACCTGATCGTGCATGACCTGATGGTCGCCGATCTTGCGTAGTAGTGCCGACTCGTCGATCACAGCCCACAGCTTCAGCGGGTTGGGACGGGTGAGGAGCTTCTGACGCTCCAACCGGGCGGCAACGCGGGCTTCGACTTCATCGCGGGGCACCTCGGGGACAGTGCCTCTGATCACGGCCCGCGCGTAGCTTTCGGTCTGAAGCAGGCCGGGCACGACCAGCATCTCGAAGTTGAGCACTCCTTCGGCCTCGGACTCGAACCCAATGTAGGTCGCGTACGAGCTTGGCAACGATGCCGCTGTCTGAATCCATGTCTGTTCCGCCGCAGCCTTGAGCAGTTCGGTCAACTCGGCACGGTCCTCCTCGGGAGCGTGGTAGGCGTCGAGGATCGCCCGAAGGCTTCGCGCTTGGGGTCTGACTTTGGCCCCTTCGATCCGGAACAGGGTTGCTCGGTCAAGCCCGGTTTGCTCTGCCACCTCCACGAGCGACAGGCCGGCGGCTTCCCGAAGCTCGCGCAGCCTGGCGGCGAAGCGTCTCAGTCGCAATGTTGGGGCCTTGTGACGTCCTGGCACGAGTGCAGCCTATCGGGTATTGGAATGAGTTGCTAATGCGATGTTGCATCTGCTCAAGTGGCGGTGCATCATGGCATACAGCTTGCCGAATCCCGACGCGGTTTAGCAGGCGAATAGCCGATTCGACGTGCGCGTACGCCCTCGAAACAGACACGTATTCGCGCAATTCGGACGAAACTTGCGGGCGACCTTTCAGCAACCGTCGCCTGCGCTCCACTGCTCACCCGATTGGGAGCCGGACAGAAAGGTCGAAGTCATGGTGGCATCGGTAACTCTGCCGGGGGTTCTGCGGTCGCCCGGTGTTGGGCGGCAGTGGGCGGCGCTCGTACTAGAGGCCAGTGGTCACACGCATATTGATCTTGTCCTGCTGGTTCTCAGCGAACTTGTCGCCAACGCGGTGACCCATAGCCGCTCTCGCAACAGGGGCGGGCAGATCACTGTCCGGTTAATGGACATTGGACACCAGATAGTGGAAGTCGAGGTGATAGATGACGGTTCGCGCAATTCGGTGCCTCACATGCGTGAGCCGGACGACTGGGGTGGGCGTGGTCTGCTGGTGGTTGAGGCAGCGTCGGCGAAGTGGGGCGTACGGGAGGCGTACGGGGGCCGTACTGCCGTGTGGGCGCATCTGGTTACAACCGCAGAACGTGTCGGATGTGTGCCATGACGGAAGCGAAAGCGGATGGCGTGGTGAGCCATCAGGAGGGATCGCAAGCGGGCCGATCTGCGTCACTGGGTGCGCCGGGGCTCGGGACGCCGGGGGCGGGCGATGCGGTCGTCGTGGTGCGCCTGTTGCACAGCCACAGCCGACTGCACATGTACGCCGATGTGCTGCTTGGCATGACCGGCAGGGTGGAGCGACTGATGCGGGGCGGACACTACGCCCTGGTGAGCCTGAACGCAGGGGATGCTGAGCGGCGGATCTTGGGGGGCGCTCGGCTGGTGCTGCATGTGGAGGACCTGCGTGTACGGAAGCTTCCGTAGGTGAGGGGCCGGGACACCTCTGTGCCTGCGGGGTCCCCCGTTGTCGGCGAAGGGAGAGCGATGGCCTGACGAAAAGGTGGTGAAGGGGACTGGCCCCGCGAAGCAGAACGGGCCTGCCGGAACCTGCCCCGGTGGGCGTCTTCGCGGGGCCTTCTGCTGAAGGTCGCGCTGGTGGTTCATGCGGATAAAGAGAGGTGCAGGATATGAACTTTTGGGCGTTTTTGATCGATGAGCTGCCGTCCATGTTGATGACGATGCTGACGATGCTGACGGTGTTCGGGTGCCTTGTGGCATGGAGCCTGTGGCGGACGCGTCGGCGGCGATGAGGCCGGGCGCGGGAGAAGGAGAAGGAGAGATGGTCATGCGGCGTCGGCGTTACCGGGCCTCGCGGGCGGGGCTGGGTGAGGGGGGCATGGTCTGGCGTGTACGGCATCGGCTTCGTGGGCGGCTGGTGTTCGGTAGGTCGGAGCCCTGGACGTTGACCGTCTGGCGTTACACCGAGCCGTGGGTTGCGGCCGGGCCGGTGGGGACGGAGCGGATAGAGGTGCGGCGGACGGCGGCGGGTGTTCAGGTGCGGGCGCGTCGGCAGGAGCCTCCCGGCTTGTCGTGGCTGCTGACGTTCGAGCAATGGCGGGCCTTCCATGACGGGGTGATCGATGGGTCGTCGATGCCGGAGTTCGATCGGGGGTACGCGCTGGTGAGCCTGCCGGGTCACCGTGTGCGGATGGTCGTGGGGCTGGATTGCTGGGGGCAGTTCATTTCCGGGGTGGCGCTGGGGGCGTATCAGCAGACCTTGTATCCGAGAGGAGGGGGTGAGGGGGGATGGGCGTGATCTGGAATGAGGGTCGTGTCCGGCCGTCACCTGTGGGGGTGAGAAGGCCGTGGATGTGGTGGTGTCGGTGGCGGCGCTGGTGGCGGCGTACATGATGGGGTACGTGCGGGGGTGGAAGTCGGCGCTGGGGTGGGTGCGTCGGCGTGGCCGTCGGGGTGGCTGGAGGCTCGCGATTGAGGTCGCGCTGGGCTGGTGGCGAACGGGTCGCCTCTATGCCGTTGGGGGCAGAGGAGTCAGGGCCGTGGCGACGAACTGGGGCTCGGTAAGGGATGCAGGGTACCGGGCCATGGTTGGTGTGCGGCGGGGAGGTGGGGCCGGCTGAATGGCCGAAGGTCACCCGTAGGGCTGCGAAGCAGTTCAGCCGGCGCCACCGGAAGGGGCATAACGGCCGTTATTGCAGGGGAAGAACGGCCGTTGCGGTGCATTGCATCCTGCCCGAACGGGTGGTTTTCGTCTAGAGCATGGGTGCACTTGGGCGTGCGGCCGGAGTGATGGCCTGGGGTGCGCTGGCGGCGAGCACTTCCAGTAGGACACTGACGGGAAGCGGGGCGGCTGGCGGGTAGCGCAGGCTCTTGGTGGAGTCGATCAGGTATGTGGTGCGCCGTCCGGTGCGGAGCCGGGTGAGGTAGCCGTCTGCGGTGAGGTCGGCGACGATGTTTTGAGCGGTGCGCTCGGTGGTGCCCATGGCGGTGGCGAGATCACGGATGCGGATGTGTGGATCACGGTGGATCAGGATCAGGGCGCGGGCGTGACGGGTGAGGAAGGTCCACCCGGTGGGGTCGTGGTCACGCTCCATGATCACCCTTCGCGTCGGTGTGACGTCAGGATAACGCGGCACGTTTGAGGTGCGGCGACTTAAGAGTGATCATGTGGGGCGGTCATGGAGGCGGCGGCGCGTCCATGGTCGGCGGGTGGGGGCTGGTGCGGCGGGTGTTCCGGTCGGTGGGCGGCGGGGTTGCGCGCGTGCGGGCCGGGCGGCGCGGGCGGGACCGGCCCCCAGGCCGCATGCCCGGCCCGCTGGCCGATCCGGTTTGTGCGGGCGTCTCCCCGCCGTGCGGCGGCGCGGAGCGCCGTCGCCTTGATACCTATAAGAACAATTGGACAACTGTAGGCGTGGCCTGTCGTCCTGGAATGGCAGATGGGCGGTAGGCAAAGGGCTATTATCGGCGGTGTCCGGCAAGCAGCTCGGAGGGGATGGTGCTTGCGGACACCTAATACCCGTTATGCGATACATGGGTGGCTGGGTCCGCTGGTGTGTCGGTACGGGTGGGGCGGAGTTGTGAAGTGGCGAAACCTACCAACTCCGCCCATTTTGCATGTATATGCCCGCTGACCTGCACGGGAAGCCCGGAAGTGTGATGTAGATCACCTGTGTCCGTTATTCGTACGGGACCGGCGTGACATGCGGGACTGGAGCGGAGAAACCGCTGGTCAGGGCGATCCGATCGCGAGATGATTTCATGTCTGCCCGAAATCGTCACGATTTCTGCACTGTTTACGGGCAGTCCGGAAATGTTGTTAGGGTGCGCTGACCTGCGGTTTTATCGGGAACCTTGATGGGGAGATGATCGTTGTTCAGGCGTAACCCAAAAGGTTCTCGTCTCACAGAGTCCCTAGGAGTCTCATGGCCCTACAAGGTCCGATTCCTGTGACACAGGAAATGGTGTTCCCGCACGGTTGTTTCGTGGTCGGGGACGTGACGCCGGTGTTCGACTTCGACGCGAGCACGCGGGAGCGGCAGGTTCAGGCGCGGGACAAGACCACCGGGGAACCGGTGTGGTCGGTCCCGGTGATGGACGGCGACCCTTCGGTCAAGGCGGCGTCCAAGACGATGGCGATCAAGTTCGTCGGTAACCCCCCGAAGGTGCCCGCGCCTCCTGCGGGACTGGCCGGGTTGCCGGTCATTCCGGTGGAGTTCGACGGGCTGACGGTGACGCCGTATGTGAACGGCTCCAACCGGCTGGCGTACTCCTTCCGGGCGACCGGGATACGGGCGGCGGCGGTCGCAGCGAGCAAGGGTAAGGCCGGTCCGAAGGACGGTCAGTGAAACCCCCTGCAACCGCTTCGGGCTACGGCTCGGCGGGTGAGGGGATGCCGGATGAGCATGGCCTGAAAGGCGGGCCGGTCAGTCCGAAGAGCGTGGGCGGCGGGAGTCGGGGCCTGTCGTGCGCTGGGTGCGTGCACTGCTGCGGGCGTCGAGGGCAAGGCGTGGCGCTGGCGCGGTTGCGGCGTGGGCGTGCCTGTGGAGTGCGCCGAAGAGCGCTGTGAGGTTGTGAGCGACCCTGGGCGGCGGAGTGTAGCGGGCTGACGGTCCGATCTATAGCCGCGTGATGCCTGGCGGTGTCTTCGGGCTGCCCGGAAACCGGGCCGGTGTGCGCGTCATGGTTTCCGGGCGGCCTGGCGGTCCATCTCGATTCATCGCGCGTGTGGCCGTGTGTCGGCCGTGCGGCGGTTCTTCATTCTCTTCGGGGGCCTTTCGGGAAAGGTGGTCATGCCGTGCTGCGCAAGTTGCCTGGTACGGAGACGGAAAACGTCGTGTCCACGACGCCGGACACCAACATCGTGTTCCGCCCGGTGGTGGTGCGAACCCCGGCGTGGATCACGCTGACGGTCTGGCTGTGGCGGCTGCTGGTCGCCGTGGTCAAGACGGTGTGGCGGCATCCGGTGGCCTGCTCGGGGCTGGGCCTGTCGGCCGGGTCGGTGTACGCGCTCGGGGTGCACACCTCGGCGCTGCTGTTCATCACGGCCGTGTGCGCCGTGGTGGTGTGGGCGGCGATCGAACCGGTGAGCTGTTCACGGCGGTTCAAGTGGCCTGCGGTGGCCTGGTGGCGCTGGATGTGGGTGTACCGGCGTCGCTGGCGGGGGGTGATGGCGGTCGCGGGGTTGGGCCGCAGTATCCGGGGGCGGGTGTACCTGCCCGAACTGGTCAAGGTCTCCTGTGACCGGTGGGCCGACCGGGTACGGGTCCGGCTGCTCAAGGGACAGGACGCGGAGGAGTGGGCCGCCCGCTCGGGCAACCTGGCGCATGGGTTCGGCGCGGTGAGCTGCCGCATCGAGGTGCCCAAGCCGGGGTGGGTGCTGCTGACCTTCCCGCGTCGTGACGCCCTGGCACAGGTGATCAACGACCTTCCGTATACCGGTCGGCCGGTGGTGGACGCGGTGCACATCGGGCTGCGAGAGGACGGCCTGCCGTTCTACCTGAAGCTGCACGGCACGCATGTGCTGATCGCGGGGGCGACCGGATCGGGTAAGGGGTCGTGGGAATGGGCGATCGTCGGGGCGCTGCGGCCTGCGGTGCGGGAGGGGATCGCGCAGGTGTGGGGCCTGGACCCCAAGCGGATGGAGCTGTCGTACGGGCGGGCGCTGTTCAGCCGCTACGCCGCAACCCCTGTGGAGTGCGCGGAGCTGCTTGAGGCGGCGGTGGCCACGATGCAGGAACGGGCCGACAGGTATGCCGGCGTCCGGCGTGATCATGAGGCGACGATGGATGACCCGTTCATCGTCGTGATGGTCGATGAGATCGCGTTCCTGACCGCGTATGTACCGGACAAGCAGATCCGGGCGCGGGTCATGGCGGCGCTGGCGACGCTGACCACTCAGGGGCGGTCGGTCGGGGTGTGTGTGGTGGCGGCGCTTCAGGACCCGCGTAAGGACGTGCTGAGCATCCGGAACCTGTTCCCCGATCGGGTGGCGCTGCGGCTGGATGAGGCCGAACAGGTGGACATGGTCCTGGGGGACGGGGCGCGGGACCGGGGGGCGCTGGCCGATCAGATCCCGCGTGATCCGCGCGACCCGAGCGTGGGGGCCGGTGTTGGCTACGTGCGGGTGGAGGGCGCACCGACCCCGATCCGGGTGCGGGCGATGTACGTGCGGGACTTCGACATCCGGCGGATGGTCCTGCGCGAGGCGGGGGTGCTGTCGCATCCCTCCAGGGACGACACGCCGCGACTGGCCTCGGACGACACGCCGGACCTGAGAACCGATCGGCGGGAGGGGGATCGGGCGTGAAGGTCGTGCTGTACGGGCTGAGCTGCGCGGTCTGTGAGGCGGAGGACCAGCTTTGGCAGGACGTGGTTCGGGGGTTCGTGGAGTGCCGGGCGTGCGGGCATCGGGCGCTGGTCGCGGGGGCCGACGAGACCGACGAGATCGACCCGTACGAGGTGGACCCGTACGAGGTGGAGCCCAGCGAGGACGGCGCGGACCCGTACGAGATCTGGGAGGACGGCGAGGAGTTCGACCCGATCGACGGGCCTTACTGGTGGAGCGAGTGACGGTCGGGTGATGCCGGGTGGGGGCCGTGTCGAGGTGAGGGCACGGCTCCTGCCACCTCAACGACGTAAGCGATCGGAAGCGGGCGGAAGGGAGCGGGACATGGGTGGTGCGGGGCTGCGGGTGTGGGGCGTCGTGGTCGCGATGGCTGGGGCGCTGTGGCGGGTGGTGGTGATCGTGGCCGGTGCGGTGTGGCGTCAGCCGCTGACCATGGGGCTCGTCGGTCTGGTGCGGCTCGGGGTGTGGGTGCTGGCACAGGTCGCGCGGTGGGTGTGGCGGGCCGTGGTCGTGGTGGGGTGGTGGGTGCGTCGGTGTCCGGTTCTCGCGGTGCTGGTGGTGATGGCGGCGGGGGTCATATGGGTGTTCGGCTGGCTCGGCGTCCTGGTGGTGGCCAGTGAGGTGATGGGGGCGGGGCTGGCGTGGGTGTCGCTGAACCGGGGCAGGGTGGCGCGGGCGGTGGTGTGGCCGGTGGTGAGTTGGTGGCGGTGGGTGTGGGTGTATCGGCGGCGGTGGTGGTGGGTGGTGACGTGCCATGGGTTGCGGGCGGTGCGTGGTCGGCTGGGGATGCCCTTGCTTGCGGGGGTGCGCAGTGATCGATGGGCGGATCGGGTCCGGGTCATCCTTCCGCCGGGGCAGTGCGTCTCTGTGTGGGTGCGGCAATCGTGGCTGCTGGCGCGGGAGTTCGGGGCTGTGGGCTGTGAGGTGCGGGAGATCTCGGCGGGTGAGATCGTGCTGACCTTCGTCCGGCGTGAGGCGGCTTCGGGGAAGCGCGGGGGGCGTGCTTGAGCGGTGAGCGCGGCGCGGGGATGCCGGGTGGTCGGGGCGTGCGTCCCTTGCGGTCTGAGGTGGCGGAACTGCTGGCGATTCAGGCGGGGGTGTGTGTGCGGCCGATCCCGTTTCGGGTGCGGGATGCGGCGACGGGGGAAAGCCGGGTGGTGAGCCTGCCGTGTGGGGCGCGGTTGGAGAGTCAGTGTCCGCCGTGTGCGAAGCGGAATCGGCAGCTTCGGATGGTGCAGTGCCGGGAGGGCTGGCATCTGGAGCAGGAGCCGGAGAGTCGGGCGCGGGAGGGGCATCGGGATGGTGGTGGGGATGCGGCGGTGCGGGCGGCGGCTGCCTCGATCCATAGCAAGATCGAGACCGCGGGAGAGGGCGGGGGCGAGGAGGAGGGAGGGGCGCGGCGGGTGCGGTCCACGCGGCGGCGGCAGGATGCGCCGAGGTTGCCGAAGCGGGCTCGTCGTGCTGGGACGGTGGGGCGGGCGGTGATGGGGCCGGATGGGGTGATGGTGCGGCCGTCGATGTTCATCACGCTTACGCTGCCGTCGTACGGGCGGGTGCGATCGGGCGGGGTGCCGGTTGATCCGGACCGGTATGACTACGTGCGGGCGGTGCGGGACGCGGTCCATCTGCCGATGCTGGTGAATCGGTTCGTGCGCAACCTTCGCCGGGTTGCGGGGTGGAGTGTGCAGTACTTCGCGGCGGTGGAGTTTCAAAAGCGGCTGGCGCCACATGTGCATATGGCGGTGCGGGGGACGCTGCCGGTTGATGAGGTGCGGCAGGTCGCGGCGGCGACGTATGTGCAGGTGTGGTGGCCGCCGGTGGATCGGGTGGCGTTCGAGGGCAGGCGGCCGGTGTGGCACGAAAGTGCCGGCTGTTACGTCGATCTTGAGACGGGTGAGGTGCTGACCTCGTGGAATGCCGCGCTGGATCGCCTGGGAAGCGACCCCTCGGCGGTGCCGCTGCATGTGGCGCGGTTCGGTGCTCAGGTCGATGTCGTGAACGTGCTGGCGGGCACTGAGGAGACCGAAGCGTGCATCCGGTACTTGGCCAAGTACCTCACGAAGAGCGTGGCGGCGGGGGCGGTGAGTGGCGGGGGTGAGGGGTGGGCGCGGCGGCGGCACGTGCGGCGGTTGCTTGAGGTGGCGCGGTGGGAACCGTGTTCGCCGGGGTGTGCGAACTGGTTGCGGTACGGCATTGAGCCGGAAGGGGCGGGTGCTGGGCTGGTGCCGGGGTGGTGCCGGGGTCGGGCTCATCGGGCGGAAGGGCTGGGGTACGGGGGGCGGCGGGTGCTGGTCTCGCGTCGGTGGTCGGGCAAGACGCTGGGTGAGCATCGGCGGGAAAGCCGGGCCTGGGCGCTGGCGGCGCTGGGAGTGAGGGAGGAGGAGAGGCCGGAGCCGGGGGGGCTGGTGTGGGAGCGGGCGCGGGAGGGGGATGTGGATGTGGCTCCGCGTGCGGCGCGGGTGCTGGATCTGGTGGCGGAGCGGCAGCGCTGGCGGGTGGCGCTGATGGAGGCGGGGGAAGCACGGGAAGCGGCGGAAGCAGGGGAGACGGTGGAGGTCGGTATGCCGGGCAAAGGACGGGGCCGGAAGGTGCGGGTTACGCTGGGTGATCCGTTGCCGGGGATGGATGATGAGTCCTTGGGGTGCGGGTCGGCGGAGAAGAGGAGCGGTGAGGGTCGCATGGAGGAAGGGCGTGCCGAAGGCTCCGAGTCGGGTGTTTCGGCTACGGCGGTGCAGTGCGTGAGGTCATCGGCCACGACGGACCCTCGGGCGGGTGGGCGGGCCGAAGAGGGTGGGGGGCAGGGTGCGCCCCCTGTTGATGATCTTGGTCAGGGGGACCGTGGGGGGCCGGTGGCAAGGCGGCGGCGTTCCCCGCGCGCCCGTTCAGCCGGTCAGGGCGGGGACGGTGAGGGGGTGTCGGCCGGTGAGGGGCTGTCGCCGGAAGATCGGGAGTGGGTGAGGCGGACGGCGGCGGCGATCGGGCCGCTACCGGAAGAGGTTCGCGATTACCTGGCGATGGTCTTCAAGAATCCGCACCGTTCGTGATCAGTAGGTGATCAATGCCCCGGACCGATGATCCGGGGCATTGCGCTGTCGGGGGTCAGGCTCCCTGCGGCTGCATACGCGTCGCGATCGTGACGCGCTCTCGGACGGGGGCCGTTCGACCTCTGCCCAGGGGCGTGATTCTCACCGTGACCATGCGGCGGCAGATCTCGCGCTGCTCGCCGAGAGTGAGGGCCGTCCATGCCTCTTCGATGTTCTCAACCCCGATCAGCTTGGCCGCTGGGTTGGTGTTCTCCAGTGCCCGGTCAAGGGCTGCCTTGGCCTTGTCCAGCTTCTCGCGCCGCTTGGCGGTCATGCTCCGCATCTGCGCCTTGGTGATCTCGTCGTCGTCGTACTGGTCGCTGATCTCGATCAGGCGTCGCTCATGCCGGGCGATCTCGGCACGCAGCCCAGGAATGTCGATCTTCTGGCCGCCGGGACCCTGCCCGATGATCTCACCGGGGTCAGACAGCCTGATCAGCTCCTGGATGGTGGCGGCCACAAGGTCGTCCACCTCCTTGGCGGCGATGGATACATGCCCCTTGCCCGGAGCCGCGCACCGGTAATGCCGCTCCTCGTCGATGCGGATCACTTCGCCGGTCTTGCGGTCCTTGATCTTGCGGCGCTTGTTCTGCGAACGCAGATGTTCCCCACACGGACACTCGTAGATGCACGATCCGAGCAGCACGGGCGTGCTGCCCGCGAAGTTGGTGCGCCGGTTGGGGTCGGTCCACTTGCGAACCAACGCCCAGTAGTCGTCAGGGTCCACGATCGGCTCACCGGGCAGTCTGCCGACCACATCGTCAGGGGTGTAGTGGTTGGGGGGCGGGGCCTGCTCCTGGCCGCTCTCCTCGCTCTCCTCGTACTCCTCGGCGTCCTCCACGGGGGTGTAGTCCTGTTCGGGACGGTGGACGGTCAGACCGGCATTGCGCGGGCGGAGAAGCATCTCCCGTGCCTGTGCTGCGGTGAACGGCTTACCGTTGATGGTGACCACTCCCGCGCGGGCCATGTCGCGGGCGATCTCCTTCACGGACACACCTGTCAGGCCAATGGCGGTGTAGTGGGCGATCACCTGGGCCTCGTCGGGGCGGTGGGTGATGCCGTCCGACTCGAACCCGTAGGGTCGCCGTCCTCCACCGAAGCGGCCTTCTTCGGCCTGTTCCCTGCGCCTGCGGGAGACACGCCGGGCGGTGTCGCGCGATGCCTGGTTACCGACGGCGCACAGGATACGGGCGGTGGTGATGTCGGAATCGTTGGCCAACCGCAGGCTGCCGGTGACCGATGCCGCGATGATCCGGGGGCGGGAAGCCTCGACCACGTCAATCAGGTCTTCAAGGTCACGCGGGTCCCGGACCGTGCGGTCAAGGTGGTAGGTCATGAACCGCCGGAACTTGGCCTTGGTGAGCAGATCCAGGGCGTGACGGAACTTCGGGCGGACCGTGCGCAGTTGGGTCTCACCGTTGGGGAGCTTGATCTTGCGGCGCTTGAACGCGCTGGTGTCGTTCTCCACCAAGATCATTCCTACGGGCCAGCCACGCCTGCCCGCGTGCACGATGGTGTCTTGGACCTGGCGGGCAACGCCGTTGATGTCTCCGGGGTCGGCGTCGGAGATCCGGACCAACAGCAGGGCTGTGCCCGGTGCCCAGACATCGGCCGTCCACACGTCACCCTGAGGATTCCAGCGGCCCGGCACGTCGTTGATGGTCATCGCCTCGCCGTCACGCATGGCCTTCCTGATCGCCGTGATGGCGGCCTGCTCGGCGGGGGCAAGGGGGCGGGGGGTGTTCTGGATCTTCGCCATCTGGGGGGACTCCCTTCCTGACCTGCGGTTATGCCTAAATTCTACCCGCGATAACTGTCATAACCCCTGGTCGGGGAAGTCCACCCTGCTCAACCTCATCGGCACCCTGGACCGGCCCACCGCGGGCACGGTGCGCGTGGCGGGCCACGACATCGCCGCCCTGCGGGACCGGGAGCTGTCCGCGCTGCGCGCGAGCGTGATCGGGTTCGTGTTCCAGCAGTTCCACCTGGCCCCGGGCACGTCCGTGCTGGACAACGTGGCGGACGGCCTGCTGTACGCCGGTGTGCCGCCCAGGGAGCGGCGACGGCGCGCCGAGGCGGCCCTGCGCCGGGTCGGGCTGGGCCACCGGCTCGCCCACCGTCCGCACGAGCTGTCCGGCGGCGAGCGGCAGCGGGTCGCCATCGCCCGCGCCGTGATCGGCGACCCGCCGCTGCTGCTTGCCGACGAGCCGACCGGCAACCTGGACTCGGCGTCCGGGGCCGGGGTGATGGAACTGCTGCGCGAGCTGTACGCCTCGGGGGCCACCGTGGTGATCATCACGCACGACCGCGACATCGCCGCGGCCCTGCCCCGCCGGATCGAGATGCTGGACGGCCGCATAGTCGCCGACGAGGGGCCGGGTTCCGCTTCCGGGGCCACGGCCGGTTCGGGGGCCACGGCCGGTTCGGCGGGCACGGCCGGTTCGGGGGGCACGGCCGGTTCGGGGGGCACGGCCGGTTCTGCGGGCACGGCCGGTTCCGGGGGCAGTTCCGGAGCCACGGCAGGGCCCGGAGCCACGGCAGGGCCCGGAGCCACGGCCGCTTCAGGGGCCGGCCGCCGGGAGGGGCCGTGCTGACCCCGGCGCGGCTGGGCCCGCGGGACGTGGTCCGGGTGGGCGGGGCGGGCCTGCGCGCCCGCCCCGTACGGGCGTTCCTGTCCGCTCTCGGCATCGCGATCGGCATCGCCGCGATGCTCGGCGTCGTCGGCATCTCGGCGTCGAGCCGGGAGGACCTGAACCGGCAGCTCGCCGCGCTGGGGACCAACCTGCTCGCGGTCGCCCCCGGCGAGACCCTGTTCGGCGGGCAGGCCGGCCTGCCCGAGACCGCCGAGGGCATGATCGAGCGGATGCCCGCCGTCACCTCGGTGACCGCGACCGGCGCCGTCGAGGCCAAGGTGTACCGCAACGACCGCGTACCGGAGGCCGAGTCGGGCGGCATCGCGGTGCTGGCGGCCCGGCTGAACCTGCTCGGCACGGTCGGGGCGCACCTGGCCGACGGCGTGTGGCTGAACGCGGCCACCCACCGCTACCCGGCGACCGTCCTCGGCGCCAAGGCCGCGGCCCGGCTCGGTGTCGTGCACGCCGGGCCCCGGGAGCGGGTGTGGCTGGGCGGCCGGTGGCACACCGTGGTGGGCGTGCTGGCCCCGGCGCCGCTCGCCCCCGAGCTGGACACCGCCGCGCTGGTCGGCTGGCCGGTCGCCGAGACCGGGCTCGGCTTCGACGGCCACCCCACCACCGTGTACGCCCGCGCGGCCGAGGACGAGGTCGCGTCCGTGCGCGGCCTGCTCGCCGCCACCGCCAACCCGGAGCACCCGAACGAGGTCAAGGTGTCGCGGCCATCCGAGGCCCTGGCCGCCAAGCAGGCCGCCGACGCCACGCTGAACGCCCTTCTGCTCGGACTGGGCGGTGTCGCACTGCTGGTCGGCGGGGTGGGCGTGGCCAACACGATGGTCATCTCGGTCCTGGAACGCCGGGCCGAGGTCGGGCTGCGGCGCGCGCTGGGCGCCACCCGGGGCCAGATCCGGCTGCAGTTCCTGGCCGAGTCGCTGCTGCTGTCGGCCCTCGGCGGTGCCGGCGGGGTCCTGCTCGGCATCGCGGTCACCGCCCTGTACGCGACCACGCAGGGCTGGCCGTCGATCGTCCCGGCGTGGGCCATGGCGGGCGGCGTGGCCGCCACCGTCGTGGTCGGCGTTCTCGCCGGTCTCTACCCGGCCCTCAGGGCCGCGCGGCTCCCGCCCGCCGAGGCGCTGGCCGCGCCGTGAGGGTCCTCGGGCGCGGGGGTGACGGCCAGGGACCGGATGCTGATCCCGGCCTGGCGCACCCGCTCGGCCAGGGCGAACTCCGCGCCCGCCGGACCCGAGGCCAGCACGGCGTATCCGATCCTGCGCGCGCCGACCACGACCCCGACGTCGGCGCGGACGCCCTGGTCGATGCCGGTCTTGTTGGCGACCCAGAACCGGCCGTGCTGCGGCGCCTCGGGCAGCTCCCGGTCCTCGGGGTCGTGCGGCAGCACCGCGGGCACCATGCTGCGGTCGGTGTTGTGCGCCATCCAGCCGAGCAGCAGCCGGGTCCACGGCTCGGCGCCGTCGAGCCGGGCGGCGAAGCGGGCCAGCTCGTCCGCCGTGCCCACCGCGAACGCGGGCGGATCGGAGGGCAGCCGGGGCTCGCGGATGCGGTCCAGCACCCGCGTCCGGACGAAGCCCAGCCGGGCCGCCTCCTCCGCCACCCGCTCCAGCCCGAGCGTGCGCAGCAGCGCGTTCGTGGCCGTGTTGTCGCTCACCGACGCGGTCAGCAGCGCCAGATCGGTGAGCGTCCAGCGCCGCCCGGACAGGGCGGTGAGCAGCCCGGAGCCGCCGCAGAGGTCCTCCTCCAGCACCTCCACCTCGGCGGCCGGGTCCAGCTCGCCGGAGGCGATCATTCGCGCCGCCGTCGCGAGCGGCAGCAGCTTGCCGGTGCTGGCGAGCGGCAGCTCGACGTCGTCGTGAATCGCGATCTCGCCGGGCACGGACATCGCCACGATCATCTCGCGCCCACCCTTCGCATCCTCACTCCCTCCTGCCCCGCGAAAGCTCCTGGAGGTAATGCCCAAGAACGGCGGAATAAGTCGCCCCTCGGCTTCGATCATGCCGCATCCCGAGGCCGCGGCCGTGCCGAGAAGACGAGCCTACCTGGACCGGGCGCGGCGGCGATCTCGGCGAGGGACCGCCACCGCCTGTAAACGGCTGGCGCTCGCCGCCCCCGCCGCCGACACTGGGCGGCATGCCCGGACACCCCGCTCCCCGCACCGTCAGCGCGGCCGTCACCCTGGACGGCGAGCCGCTGTGCGCCGTCGGCCCCGTTCCCGTGGAGTCTCCCTGGTGGGCCGAGGCCACCCCGGTCGTACGCGAGACGGAGCGGGTCCTGGGCGTGCCGGTCCTGGTCCTGCGTCTCCTCACCGTCGAGGGCGGCGAGGGCGGCCACGGGGGGCACGTCACCTACCACGCCGAAGCCCTCGCCCGCCCGGCCACGACCCCGGCGCCGTTCCCGCCCGGCCTGCTGCCCCTGCTCGCCCCGCACCCCAAACGGGCGCCGTGGGCGACGGCGAGCGGCGTACGGGAGGCGCTGGCGTGGGCGGAGGAGCGGCTGCGCGCGTCGGGACGGCCCGCCACCGGCCGTCCGGCCCAGGTGAAAAGCTGGAACCTGTCCGGTCTGTTCGCCATCCCGACGGCTGACGGCCCGGTGTGGCTGAAGACCACGCCCCCGTTCGCCGCCTCCGAGGCCGCGGTGACGGCCCTGGTCGCCCGCGCCGACCCGGACCTGGTGCCCGGCGCGCTCGCGGCGGCCCCCGGACGCCTGCTGCTGCCGCACATCCCCGGCGAGGACTGCTGGGACGCCGCCGAGCCCATGATCAGGAGCGTCCTGACCCGCTGGACCGCTGCCCAGGCCGCCCTCGCCGTCCCGGGCCCGGCCCTGGAGCCGGCCCCGGCGCCGTACGGCCTTCCGGATCGGACCCCCGCGGCCCTGGCGGGCCTGGTGGCCGAGCTGCTGGACCGCCGCGACCTCGGCCTGAGCCGGGCCGAGCACGACGCCGCCCGCCGGCTGGCCGACCGGCTGCCCGCGCTCGCCGGCGCCCTGCGGGAGTGCGGCCTGCCCGACACCGTCCTCCACGGCGACTTCCACCCGGGCAACTGGCGCTCCGACGGCGCCCGGACCCTGCTCCTCGACTTCGCGGACGCCTGCCTGGGGCACCCGGCCCTGGACGCGCTGCGGCTGTCGGACTTCCTGCCGCCCCACCTGGGCCAGGTGGCCGAGGAGACGTGGACGAAGGCGTGGGCCGGTCACGTCCCGGGCTGCGACCCGGCCCGCGCCCTGACCCTGGCCCGGCCCCTCCAGCACCTCGCCGCGGCCGTCCTCTACCAGACCTTCCTCGACGGGATCGAGCCGAGCGAGTACCCGTACCACCTGGGCGACCCGGCCGCCAAGATCCGCGATGCCCTGACCGTGGCCTGAGCCGAATCCACACCCGCTATCCGGCGGCGTCGGCGTTCAGGGCCGGGCCGGCCTCCCGGGGAGCGGCGCGCCGCCCGGCCTCGTAGCCGGACCTGGCGGCGTACCCGGCGGCCAGGCACAGCACCAGGCCCATGTGCCAGGTCAGGATGGCCGGGATGTCCAGCATCGACCGCCCCAGCAGCCACCCGGCCAGCATCGGCCCGGCGTACGCGGCGTAGGCGGCGGCGACGACCACGCCCGCGCGCCGTACGGGAATGCCCGGCGCCGCCGCGTACAGCAGCGCCAGGAGCAGCAGCGGGAACGTCGCCAGATGGTGGGAGAGGTCGCTGCCCAGGTCCAGCGGCGCCCCGGCCCACGGCCCGGCGCCCAGCCCGGCGAGCGGCACCACCACGCCCGCCGTCCGGAGGCGGCCCCAGGGCAGCGCCCAGGCCAGCGCGGCCACCGCGAGGAGCGCGCACCCGGCGAGGCCGAGCCGCCGCGCGGGATCGGGCATCAGGTACGCGACCGCCGCCGCCAGCGCCAGCGCCCCGACCGCGAGCCCGCGCATCGCGATGACCAGCCCGCGCACCGCGTACCCCATCTCACGCACCCCACATCTCGGCCATGGCTTACGGAGACTGCGCCAGGTTGTGCTCCCGCGTCAGCCGCAGCGCCGCGGCCTCGTCGCGGTCGGCGATGGCGTCCACGATGGCGGCGTGCAGCCGCTGGCGCTCCAGAAGGTACCCCGGCATCGGCCGGTCGCCGGGCAGGACGGCCAGGGTGCGCGACTCGATGAGGTCGAGCAGGCCCACGTAGATCGACCGGAGGACCTGGCTGGGGCTGATGGCCGCGATGCGGGCGTGCAGCCGCCAGTTGGCCCGGGTGAAGCCGGTCGGGTCGCCTCCCTGGGCGGCCCCGGCCATCTCGGCCAGGATCTCGCGCAGCTCGGCGACGTCGGCGGGGGAGGCGTACCAGAGCGCGTCCTGCACGAGCAGCGGGTCGAGCGCGTCGCGGATGCGTACGGCGTCGGCCACCGAGGTGTGGTCGGCGTCGAGCGAGAGCACCGCGTTGCCGAGCCGCACCATGGGCGACTGCTCGGCCGCGAACAGCCCGCCCCCGGGCCCCGGCCGTACGGACACCAGGCCGCGCGCCTGGAGCAGCCGCAACGCCTCGTTGAAGGTCCCGACCGAGACCCCGCAGTAGGCCCGGAGCTCTTCCTTGGTCCCCAGCCGGGCCCCCGGCTCGCTCCGGCGCACCAGCTCCGCGATCCGCTCCGCCGCCTGCTCCGGCCGCGACACCCCCACCACCCGCTCCGCTTTCATCCTGACGATTATGGCCCGCCTTGACACTCCTGCCAGGGGCCACTCACAATCTACATATTCATCATGGTGAATTTCTTCGGAGGCTTCCCTTGCGTATCGCGAATCTCGCCGGCCGGCTCGTGCTGCTCGCCGACGGCGGCGCCGTGGATGTGGAGCGGGCCAGCGGCGGGGCTTTCGGCCCCGACCCGCAGGCCGTGTACGAGCGCTGGGACGAGTTCGCGGCCTGGGCGGCGGGCGCCGACCTGGGCTCCGCCGAGCCGTACGAGGTCGCCGACCTCGGCGCGCCGGTCCCGGCGCCCCGGCAGATCTTCGCGATCGGGCTGAACTACCGCGACCACGCCACCGAGTCCGGGTTCGCGGTCCCCGAGCACCCGGTGGTGTTCACCAAGTTCGTCTCCTCGCTGACCGGCCCCACCGGCGACATCCGGCTGCCCGAGGGCAACGTGGACTGGGAGGTCGAGCTGGTCGCGGTCATCGGGCGGCGGGCGTACCGGGTGGACGAGGCGCAGGGCTGGGACTACGTCGCCGGCCTGACGATCGGCCAGGACATCTCCGACCGCGTCACCCAGTTCGTCGCCCCGCCCCCGCAGTTCAGCATGGGCAAGTCGTTCCCGGGCTTCGGCCCCATGGGGCCCGCCGTGGTCACGCTGGACGAGTTCCCCGACCGCGACGACATCGAGCTCGGCTGCGACCTCAACGGCGAGAGCATGCAGAAGGGCAGGACCAGCGACATGATCTTCAGCGTCCCGGCGCTGGTCGCCCGGCTCTCGGCGACCCTGCCGCTGCTGCCCGGCGACGTCATCTTCACCGGCACCCCGGCCGGCGTCGGCCAGGGCCGCACCCCCGCCACGTTCCTGTCCGTGGGCGACGAGCTGGTCACCTACGTCAAGGGCATCGGCGAGATGCGCCACCGCTTCGTGGCGCCCTGACCCGGCTCGGCGCGCCCGGCGTCATGCGGTCATGACACCGTCGCCCTGGCGGGGGCCTCCTGGCGGGGCCCCCGTGCGGCCTTCGCGATCCGCCGGCCGAGGTTCTGCATCGGCCGCTCCACATACCGATACGTCACCCAGCTCGCCGCGAGCACCACGACCAGGAGCCCCACGATCACCGCGGCCTGCACCGGCCACGGCGCCGGACGCAGGTCCCCGGTGATCGCGACCAGGGCCCGCAGGATCGGGTGGTGCAGCAGGTAGACCGAGTAGCTGACCAGCCCCAGCCAGGTCAGTACGGCGGGCAGCCTCCGGCCGCGCAGCGCCATGCCGCCGGTGAAGGTGAGCGCCGCCAGCGCGATCGTGGTGATCCAGACATCGGGCTGCACCCACCACCAGCCCGCCTGGTCGGAGAAGACGGGGCTGAGCGCCACCAGCCCGGCCGCGGCGGCCACCGGCCACAGCGGCCCCGTGCCCTGCTCCCACCGGTAGAGCGCGGTGCCGGTGAACATCACCGCCAGCACGGCCCCGCCGAGCCAGGGCGTGAAGCTGCTCGACAGCAGCAGCACCACGGCCATCACCCCGAGCACGTACGCCGCCGTCGCCCGGAACCTGCCGGTGATCAGGCAGACCATGCCGACCAGGAACAGCACGCCGGACGCGTACGCGGGCCAGGGGCCGGTCAGGACCGGGCCGGTCAGCACCAGCCCGATCGCGACCGCCGCGACGCCGAACGCGATGGCCAGCATGCCGCTGCGCTCGTGCACCCCGGCCACGAACAGGGCCGTGACCAGCAGGTAGAAGGCCATCTCGTAGGAGAGGGTCCACATGGTGTCCACGACGCCGCCGATGTGCACGATGTCGAGCAGCATGGTCAGGTGCGCGGCGACGGCGGACGCGTCGCGCGGCACGGTCTCGCGTACGGGCAGCCAGACGGCGGTGGCGATGACCACGCCGAGCACCAGCAGGTATAGCGGATACAGGCGGAATATGCGGCTTATCCAGAACGCCCGTACTTCGCCGCGGTGCTCCAGCGAGGCCGGGATGATGTAGCCGCTGACCAGAAAGAACACCAGGACGCCGTACATGCCGAGGTTGAACCAGTACGGCCGCAGCGACGGCATGATCCACGGAAAGGCGTGCTCGCCCACGACCGCGATGGCCCCGATGCCTCTCAGGGCGTCGAGCCAGGCAAGCCTCGACGAAACGGGCGTCTGGGGTGAGGTGGTCATAGGTGGAGCCGTAACCATTTAACCGAACCTACCGACTCCGCCTAGATCGAGAGTGTCATCCGGAGATACCCGGCGATGCGACCTTCACACCCGGACGACGCGGACGGTCAGACGATCTCGAAATCGGCCATCATCGCCATGTCCTCGTGTTCGAGGTTGTGACAGTGCATCATGTACAGCCCACGGTATCCCGTAAAGCGCACCAAAACCTCCACTACCTCATATGGCCGCACGTCCACCGTGTCCTTCCAGCCCGCGTCGGTCGCCGCCGGAGCCTTCCCGCCGCGCGACAACACCCGGAAATGCGCCAGGTGCACGTGCACCGGATGGTGGAAGTCGCTGGTGAACCGCCACACCTCCGTCGTGCCCATCCTGGGCCGCGCCAGCGGCACCCCCGGCCGGTAACGCCGCCCGTTGACGGTCCAGGCCGCACCGGAACCATGACCGGTACGCCGGAAGTCGAACACCCGCGTCGCGACCGCCCCGGCCCGCTCCGCCGGCTCCAGCCGTGACAACCGCGCCGGCACCGCGCTGTCGTCCTTCTCCTTCCTGGTCACCCGGAAGCGCATCACATCGCGCGCCGCCCCCTCGCCCAGCGTGTTCACCATGGTGACCTCCGTGCCGACCGCGTACGCCGAGAAGTCCACCACCATGTCGAACCGCTCACCCGGCGCGATCACGATCCGCTGGTGCCGCACCGGCGCGGCCAGGAGCCCCGCGTCACTGCCGACCTGCACGAACGTGCCCCCAGGCGTCAGCTCCAACTGGTAGCGCCGCGCGTTGGACGCGTTCAGCAGCCGCAACCGGTACCGCACCGCCGCCACCTCGTGCACCGGCCAGGGCGCCCCGTTGACCAGGATCACATCCCCCTCGACGCCCTCCATGTAGTCGTCGTCGATCCCCGCCCGCACCAGCAGGCTCCGATCCTTCGACGGGTACCGGAACGAGCCGTCCTCCTCGAACGCCCGATCGCAGATCATCAGCGGCAGATCCCGCTCCCCCTTCGGCAGCGGCAGCGCGTCGTCCTCGTCGTCCCGCACCAGCACGAACCCCGCCAGCCCCCGCCACACCTGCGGCGCCGTGAAGTCCATGCGGTGATCGTGGTACCAGAGCGTGGCGGCGGGCTGGTCCAGCGGATACACGTAGTCGCGCACTCCCGAGTGGAACGTCCACTTCACCGTGTCGTGGTCCATGTGCTCCCCCGGCGGCGGCCGGAACCCCCGCCCCGCGGCCACCACCAGATCCGTCGGATACCCATCCGACTCGGGCGGGTTCACCCCGCCGTGCAGATGCGTCGAGGTCGGCACCGGCAACTCGTTCCGCACCCGCACCGTCGTCCGCTCCCCGCGCCGCAGATCGAACGTCGGCCCCGGGAAGATCCCGTCGAACCCCCACACCTCGGTACGGGTCCCCGGGACGATCTCGACCGAGGCGACCCGCTGCGTCACCTCGTACCGCCCGGGAGCGGCAGGCCGCGCGGTCGGCGGAATCGGCAACGGCACACCGAACCGCCGAGGCAACGGCAGCGCACTCCGCAACACCTGCCCCGCCGTCTCCGCCCGCACCACACCGCACCCCGCCACCCCGAGCCCACCCCCGGCCACGGCCACCCCCACTCCGGCCACCGCCCCCAGGAACCCCCGCCGGGACATGGCCCGCCCGCCGGCGACACCACCGCGCGCCTCACCCATGGGACGCCCCCGCCCCGCCGCGCTCCATACGCCCGAGCCACGCCCAGGCGGTCATGGCCGCCGCTCCCCCGAACACCATCATCCCGAGCGGGAAGTGCCCGACCAGGTCACGCGCGTAGCCCAGCCCCACCTGAGCCTCCAGCAGCACCAGCAGCGCCACGCTCGCCCAGACCGGCCACACCTTCCCCCGCCCCCGCCGCCACAGCACGACCACGGCGACGAGCTGAAGAACCAGCAGCCCCGTGGTCACGTGGGCGTTCATCTCGTGCGCTTTGAGCAGATCGACGTCACCGGTGACGAACAACCCCGCGAGCACGGCCTGCGCGAGCACCCCGAGCAGATGCAGGACGCACGTCACCCGCACCGCCCAGACGATCCACACCGGCACCCCACTCCGCACCGATGCCGGCGCCACCGCCAGCGTGGAGCTCATGGCTACCTCCCCTTCTTCGGCGCCCTCATCCTGGCCGTGTTCCGCCCGCGGATCGTCAGCCCAGGGGAGTGTGCTCTCCGTACGCCCCCGGATGTACGCCCGCCCGCCACTCCCTCCTCCGTACGCCATGCGGCGTACGACGGCACAGACCCCAGGACGGACGCCCCTCACCAACTCACCCGCCCCACCAGCTCACCGGCCTCCACCAGCTCACCCCGCCCCCACCCGCCCACCGAGCCCACGGCCGCCCGCCCAAAGGTGCCCCCGCCCCGAGGGCCGCCCAGCTCATAGCCCCTGCCCCCTGCACCTCCGCCGCCGCGCCACCGAGCGCACAGCCGCCTGCGCAGAAGGCACCGCCCGCCTTCCCACCGGCCGAGCGCACATCGGCCTGCCCCAAAGGCGCCACCCGCGTCCACGCCGCCCAGCCCACCACACATCAAGGCACCGCCCCCCGCCACCGGGCCGAATGCACAGCGCACCCCGCGGCCGGGCTGGGGCGCGACCGGGTTGGGGCGCGACCGGGGCTAGGGCGCGGCCCGACGCCAGAGGCACCGCCCGCTCGCTGCCGACGAGCGCACAGTCCCTCGCAGCAAAAAGCACCCCAGCCGGCGGCAGATGACGCCCCCCACCCCCACCCCCAATATATTCAGATGAATCAATCGGCGAACCCGGCTACCGTTGATCTCGCTTCAGGTGACCGAGAAGGCTCCGGTTCCTTCATTTCCCAGATGAAGCCGAACCGGTGCCCCATCCGTCCTCCGGAGCCCACAACTTAATTCGATACCTCCCCGGTGCGAAGGCAGCGGTTACTTCATTGGGACTGGCAGGGCGCGGGTTCGAATCCCGCTCGCCCGGAAGAAATTCCGGGCGGTAGCTCAGTCAGGGAGAGCAGTTGAGTGAACACCGCCGCCGACTCCGATCTCGGGGAGGCCCGACATAACACGCACCTTCCCGGTGCGACGACAGCGGTTACTTCGAGGTTCGACTCCTTGCAGGCCCACCCATGGGCCTGATGTCCGATCGGCCGGACAATCCGCCGTCATCTTGACCTCGGGAGGGCACAACTTCAGATCGCGCCCGGTGCGCAGACAACGGATACTTCCTCTCTCAAAGGAGAGACGCGGGTTCGAATCCCGCCGCCGGCACGTGCCGGCGTCGTCTAGCGGCCCAGGACACTTACGTCTCCGTCGTCGAATTCGATCTCGGGCGCCATCTGGAACGCTGCCCCTCTCCTCCGACCATGACACGAGAAAGGGGCCAGCCGAATGAGCAAGTTCAACCGCAGCACGACCCGGCCTGCGGCCTCCAGCCCGATCACGAGCGAGGCCGTCCCGAGCGGCCGCACCCACGAGGGCGCCCCCGGGTACGCGCGCGACACCAAGAGCGAGCTGTTCCTGCTCGCGGTCGCCAACATGGTCGGTGAGGACACCTTCTACGAGGGCAAGAACGAGCGCGACGCCCGCTTCCGCGCCCTGGTGCACAAGGTGGCCGTGGACGACGGCGAGTGGATGGCCGCGTTCCTCACGTGGCTGCGCGGAACCGGCAACATGCGCACCGCCTCCGTCGTCGGCGCGCTGGAGGCCGTCGCCGCCCGTCTCGCCGAGGGGCTGGCCGGCGGCAACCGGCAGATGGTCGCCGCGGTGCTGCAGCGTGCCGACGAGCCCGGCGAGGCGCTGGCGTACTGGACCTCCCAGTACGGACGTGCGGTGCCGAAGCCGGTCAAGCGCGGCATCGCCGACGCGGTCCAGCGCCTGTACACCGAGCGGAACCTCGCCAAGTACGACACCGACAGCAAGGGCTACCGGTTCGGTGACGTCGTCGATCTCGTGCACCCCGCTCCGGCGGCGGACAAGCCGTGGCAGGGCGACCTGTTCGCGCACGCGCTGGACCGGCGGCACGGCCGCGACAAGCCCATCCCGGAGAGCCTGAGCATGCTCCGCCGCCGCGCCGAGCTGCTCGCGCTCCCCGTGGCGGAGCGGCGTACGGTGCTGGACGAGGCCCCGGAGCGGCTCGCCGCGGCGGGCATGACCTGGGAGGCGCTGGCCGGCTGGCTGCAGGGCCCGATGGACGCGCAGGCATGGACTACCATGATCCCGTCCATGGGGTACATGGCATGCCTTCGCAACCTCAGGAACTTCGACGAGGCCGGCGTGCCCGACGACGTGGCGGCCCGGGTCGCCGCGAAGCTGGCCGACCCGGACGAGGTCGCCCGGTCGCGCCAGTTCCCGTTCCGGTTCCTGGCGGCGTACAAGCACGCGCCGTCGCTGCGATGGGCGCACGCGCTGGAGCAGGCGCTCGGCCACTCGCTGGCGAACGTGCCCGCGCTCACCGGCCGTACGCTGATCCTGGTCGACCGCTCGGGCTCGATGTTCGACGGCATCTCGGCACGGACGAAGCTCAACCGAGCCGACTCCGCCGCCGTCTTCGGCGCCGCCCTCGCCGTCCGCGCAGCCGGCGCGGACCTCGTCGAGTTCGGCACCCACTCCAAGCCGGTCCCGTTCCGCCGGAGCGAGTCGGTGTTGCGGATCGTGGAGCGCTTCGGCAGCCTGGGCGGCACCAACACCGCCGTGGCGGTCCGCCGCCACTACCGGGGCCACGACCGAGTCGTGATCGTCACCGACGAGCAGGCCTGGGCCGGCTACCGCGGCGAGGAGCCGACCCGCCAGGTCCCGCCGCACGTCCCGGTCTACACCTGGAACCTGGCCGGCTACCGATTCGGCCACGGCCCGTCCGGCACCCAGAACCGCCACACCTTCGGCGGTCTGACCGACGCGGCCTTCCAGATGATCCCCCTGATCGAGGCAGGCCGGAACGCGACCTGGCCCTGGCAGTAGCCACAACCCTCCGGACCCCCTCGCCGGCCCGCCGAGCGCCGGCAATCGACCGGTAACCGGCAACCGGCCGAGCTCGGGCTAGCGTCCCGTCAGCCGGGGCCGGTGGGCGGCGAGCCCCAGGCAGGCGGTCCCCGTCGGCCATGGCCGGTGACCGGGCCCAGTCAAACGGCCCTGTTGACCATGGCCGGTGGGGGCCGGGCTCAGGCAAACGATCCCATCGGCCAGGTCAGTGGTTGGGCTCAGTCAAACGGCCCTGTTGACCATGGCCGGTGGGGGCCGGGCTCAGGCAAACGACCCCATCGGCCAGGGCTGGCATCACGCCCACCCTGCAGCGCTGAGGCATCTCGCCCGCCAGCAGCACCGAAGGCGTCGCTCGGCGTCCCTGCCCGGGCCCACTCAGTCCCCCTACTCCTTACTCCCTACTCCTCCTCCTCGCCCTCGAAGAAGTCGCCGATTTCGTCGACGACCTCGGCGGCGACGAAGCCGGCCGCCACGCCCGCGGCTCCGGCTGCGACGGCCGCGCCCATCCCACCGCCTCCATGGTGGTGGTGGTCGTTGTCGTGGTATCCGCCGTAGTAGTCGTCGTTGTGCCCGTGGCTCGGGACCCGGTACTGGGCGAGACCGGCGATCCAGTCGTTGATGTGCGCGGACCAGTCCATGGCCAGGGCGTCTTGGTGGCTGACATGGAACCGGCCGAACGAGTCACTGCCGCCGGAGAACATGCCGCCGCGCTTGTCGGCCTCCAGGATCACCTCAAGCCCGTCCGCGGCCGTGACGAAGGTCAGCTCGACCTCGTTGACCTGGCCGGCGTACTGCGGCGGCGGGTAGAACTCGATCTCCTGGAAGAACGGCAGCTCCTGGTAGACGCCATGGATGCGGCCCATCTCCAGGTCCGCGCTGCGGAACTGGAACCCGAGCCGGTCGAACGCCTGAAGTACCCGCTCCTGGGAGGGCGTAGGCCGTACCGAGACCGGGTCGAGGTCGCCCTTGTCCACGGCCTTGGCGATGGCCAACTCCGTCCGTACGCCCAGCGCCATCCCGTGCAGCGGCCGGCCGAGCACCTCGGTGATCGGCGTCTCCCACGGAACCGGAATCTGGAACGGGATGGCTCGTTCCTCCCCGGTCCCGAGCCGGAACGGGCCGGACACCTCGGCCCGGAAGAACTCGATGGTGCCGGTGGCCTCTCCCTCCGGGTGTTCCGCCTCGACCCGGGTGACGAGGCCCAGGGCCACGTGCTCGATCTCCGCCTCGAAGTCGCCCCCCTTGATGCGTACCTCCCCGGTGAGCATGCCGCCAGGCTCGGCGTACGGGGACGCCAGCACGGTATCCACCGACGGGCCGCCCACGCCGAGCGCGCCCAGCATTCGCTTGAAGACCACGATCCCTCGCTCTCTCATGATCAACGATCCGCTACCCCGAACGGCCGGTTCGCCCCCGAGGTTCCCGCGGCCCGGCCCCGGGTAGCGCGTTGTGGCCCGAACGGCAGGACCCCCGCTCACCAGCACATCCTCCCCGATCCCGAGCGCACAGGCGGGCCGAATCCAACCTCACCCAAGAACGTCCCGTTATCGCCGGGGTCGGACGCCGGTCGTAAGCACGGCCCTGGGCTCGGCCCTCCACGGACAGTGAGTGCGGGAGTGCCCCACCAACGCGCGCACCCCTAGCCACCAGGCGTACCGCCGCACGTCCCCGAGGAGGGACGCACACCCGTACCCGTCAAGCCCACGCCCGGCTCCCACGCCGCCCCGGCCTGCTCAACGTGGCGGCGTCTACCAGATCGGGGACCGGCCAGTGCGGAGGGACGAGCCGACCCGCCCTGAGGCGCGGCCTTGACGACGGACGCCCGCGCCCGGTCGGCCTGCCCGGCCTGCCGCGAGAACCCCTTACGTGAGGACGGGCAAGGAGGTCAGGACGCGGCCTCCGGTCGTATGGATACGGGTCGGGAGACCGCTCGGGCGCAGGTCGGGATGGCGTTGGAACAGGGTGTGGACGGCGATTCTCGTCTCAAGGCGGGCCAGGGCGGCGCCGAGGCAATGATGGGAGCCGGGGGCGAAGGACAGATGTGACCGCGCGTTGTCACGCTGGAGGTCGAAGGTGTTGGGGTCGGCGAACACGGCCGGGTCGCGGTTGGCGCCGCCGATCACGACGAGGATCGCGGTGCCGCGAGGGAGAGTCTGGCCGTCGATGGTCACCTCCTCCAGGGTCACCCGGCCGGTGAACTGCACCGGTGAGTCGAAGCGCAGGCTCTCCTCGACCAGGTTGGCGGCCGATCGCGGGTCGTCGAGTGCGGCGCGGCGGCGCGGATCGTCCAGGAGGGCGAGCACGGTGTTGGAGATCAGCCAGGGCGTGGTGTCGTAGCCCGCGAACAGGACCATCTCCAGGGTGGCCACCAGGTCTCTGTCACTGGTGGTGCCGTCTGCGGCCAGCTTGCTGATCAGGTCGTCCTGGGGGTCGGTGCGGCGCCGCTCGATGAGTTGGGTCAGCATCGCCTGGACCTCGGGCAGCACCTGGCGCCACCGTCTGAGGTCGCGCACCGAGTTGGGACCCGCGACCATGGCGGTCGCGGCGCGTGACCAGCGCAGGAAGGTCGGGATGTCGGGATTGGGAATGCCGAGCAGTTCGGCGGTGACCAGCAGCGGCAGGATGGCGGCGTAGTCGCGCACCACGTCGAACCGGCCGGAGGGCGCCTGGTCGAGCAGGTCGTGGGCCAGGGCCTCGATCCGCGGCTGCCGGGCCTCGATCTCGGCGGGCCGGAACCCGGCGGCGGCCAGCCTGCGCAGCCGGGCGTGCCTCGGGCCGTCGAGGGCGCCGAAGGACTCCACCAGCGGGTCCACCGGGCCGTGCCGGGGCAGGGGGAGCGGGCCCGCGCGCTCGCCGCTCCCTGGGCTCGTCGGGCCGAACGTGCCCGCGGCGGCCGGGGCTGCGGTCGTCGCGATCAACGCCGGGTGTTCGGCTGCGGACTCGGAAGCCACGATCTCGGACTGCGAAGCCCGGTGGCCGCGGCCCGGCGGCCTGATCCCGATCCCTGGGTGGCGCAGGACCTCCTCGGCGGTCTCGTGGCCGGCGGTGAGGTAGAAGCCGAGCTTGCTGCGTACGAGGCCGCCGTGGCGCCGCAGGTACGCGTAGAACGGGTACGGGTTGGCCTGGAGACGGGGCTGCAGCACCATGGCGCCGAGGTCGCCGACGGCCAAGGCGGCCGTGATCGCGGCCTTGCCGCCGATGATCCCCAGCCATCGGCGCATCGTCTCCAGGGGGCCGCTGCCGAAGATCGGCGCTTTGCCGATGTGCGAGATACCGAGTTCCAGGTTGTCGAAGGTGCGCATGACGTTCCTCCTCGTTGCCATGGCGCGAGCCTGTGCGGCGCGCGGTGCGGACGTGCGGGTGCGGGTGCCGGCCCGCCAGACCGCCAGACCGTGCGCTCAGATCCGCCGTGGACTGGGCGGCAGCGCGGTCTGGCGGGCGCGGGCTGGGCGGCAGTGTGGTCTGAGCGCGGGGTGGGCGGCGGTGTGCTCTGGCGGGCGCGGTGGCGCTGCGGGTACTTCGCGGTGGCGCTGTGGGTGCTATGCGGCGGTGCTGTGGCTTTTTCGCGGGTGACGCTGTGCGGTGACCGTCGGTAGCTGGCAGGCGGCGTCAGTGGTGCTGCGTACGGATGCGTGGCAGGCGTTGTGGCTGCGCTGGGTTGTGCGTCGCTGGAATTAGGCGAAATCAGGCGAAATCGGACGAGACTGCGGCGTGATGGACCGGCTGGTGCGTACGGCGGTGCTTCGGGCCGGGTGGGCCTCAAACGGGACTGCGCATGCCGGGGTACGGCATGAGGAGGGTCCGGACGGACCCGTTGGAGCAGTACGGCGAGATGTGGCGAATCCGACGACGAACTGCATCGGCGCCTATGCGGGCGGTGTCAACGGGCCGGATATATGCGGTCTATGCGGATAAGGCGTGCTGTTCGGCAGAACAAGAAGAACGGGACGTACGTACGGCCACAGGGCCGACGAACGGGCTCTCGGAGGCGACGTCGGAGGCGGCGAACGGCTTCACATGGCGATGGCTTCAGTAGGCGATCGATCGATACCGTGAGTGAGTTCCTTCGGGCGGTGACGGATGAGCCGCATCACCGAAGCAAGCAGCCTTCGACGGGCCCGGAGCGGTCGTGCCCCCAAGTCTCAGACGCCCGCCTTGACCGGTTTTCGCTCGTGTTCCTGTTGCTGCTGGTGGCGCCGTCGCCGGGGCCTGACGTCGAGGTGGGCGTCGAGAGCGTGCAGAGCCTGTTGCGCGTCGAAGCCGCCGGGATCGGACAGCATGCGTACGACGAGGCCGTCGACCAGGGCCAGGAGCAAGGTGGCCTCCAGCCGGGAATCGACGTCGGGAGCGAACTCGCCGGTCTCGACCCCGTGGTCGATCAGCGCCGCAACGTCGTGGTGCAGGCCGTTGCGGTGGCGGACCTCGATGGCGGCCAGCTCGTCGACGACGACGGCGCGCGCGAGGAACGCGATCCACACCCGGGCCAGCGCCGTGCCCTCGGCGTCGGTGGGCAGCCAGGCGGCCAGGTGCTCGCGTAAGTAGTGCGCCACCCCTCTCGCCGTCGAGCCGTGGCCGGCGCGGCCGGTGAGGATGGCCTCCACGTGGCTGAAGGCCGCGACGAGCATCTCGTCCTTGGTGCGGAAGTAGTACTGGACCTTGGCGGGGGAGACACCCGCCTCGGAGGCGACTTCGCGCACGCTCACCTCGTCGAGCCCTCGCTCGCACGCGATGGCCATCAGCGCCTCCAGCAGCGATCGCCGCCGCCCCTCGTAGTCACTGTTCGTGGCCATGTCGTTACTCTACGACTACTCTCCGTGAGAGTCAATACGCTCGTACAGTTCGCTCGTATGGATCTTCAGGTCGGATTCCCGCGAGCGCGGGCGGCGGGCGTACGGGAGAATCCATGGCCATGGCGAGGGGTGGCACGGCGGAGACGGCGAAGGTGACAACGGCGGGGGCGCGGACACACGCCGTCATGGGCAGCCCGCTCGGGCCGCTCACGCTCGTCGCGACCGGCGGCGTCCTGTCCGGGGTCTACATGGACCGGCAGCGCTACCGCCCGGACGAGGCGATCTTCGGCGAGCGCGACGACACGCCGTTCGGGGAGGTGGTCGAGCAGTTCGAGGAGTACTTCGCGGGGCACAGGACCGTGTTCGACCTGCCGTTGCGTCTGCACGGCACCCCGTTCCAGCTCGCGGTGTGGGCGGCGCTGCGCGAGATCCCGTACGGGCAGACCGTCACGTACGGCGAGATGGCGGCTCGGCTCGGCCGGCCGGTCACCGCCGCGCGGGCGGTCGGGCACGCGAACGGCCGCAATCCGGTCAGCATCATCGTGCCGTGCCACCGCCTCGTCGGCGCCACCGGCGACCTCACCGGCTACGGCGGCGGGATCGACAGGAAGCGGCGGCTGCTGGCCTTCGAGCGGGGCGAGGGCGGCTGGGACGTACGCGGTGCGTGACCGGAGCAGGGTCCTCCGGTGACAAGCGCTGTTTCCAGCACAAAATGACGATAAATCGCCATAAGAGGTGGTAATAGGGCGGCATACGGCGATGAAGTCGTATGAGTGACCGCCTGTACGCATTGCGCAGCCGGAGGCGGAGGTCCTGCGCCGAGATCAGAGCGAATTGTCGCGATCGGTTCTGCGCCGGGCCGAGGTGCGGCCGGATACCTTGCTAGGCTTCAGAGAACCGTTGGAACCGGGCGTTGTCTCACCCCGGCAGGTGAGACCGTAAAGAAGTGGGGTCACACCGTGAAGAAGCTGCTCGTTCTGGCGCTGATCGCTCTCGGGGGGCTGCTCGTCTGGCGCAAGGTCCAGGCCGACCGCGCCGAGCTCGATCTTTGGACTGAGGCGACCGGCAGCGACAACTGATCGCCGCGGCTGCTGACGTGGGTGCCTCTATAGTCCACGAGCGCAGCGCTGGTGTCGGCGTGTCCACAGCCATACCGATCCGGCTGGCGTGCCTAGACCTCGCCGGCACCACGATCGGTGATATCGCCATGGTCGAAAGGGCGTTCGCCGACGCGATCGCCACGCAGGGGATCGTTCCCGGGACCGGAGCGTACGCGCGTGCCATGGTGCACGTGCACCGGTCCCGGGGCTGCCCCAAGATCGACGTCTTCCGCGGCATCTTCCCCGGCAACGAGGCGCAGGCCCAGGCCGCGAACCTGACGTTCGAGCGAGCGTACGAGGAGGCGATCGAGCGCGCCGGCCTCGTCCCCGTGCCCGGCACCGTCGAGGCCTTGGACAAGCTGCGCGACGAAGGCATCAAGATCGCGCTGATCACCGGATTCAGCCGCGCCACCCTGGGCAGGGTACTGTCCACCCTTGGCTGGGCCGACAAGATCGACCTCGCCATCTGCCCAGAAGACGCAGGCCGCGGCCGTCCCTGGCCCGACATGGTGCTCAGGGCGTTCCTGCGCCTAGGGCTGGACGACGTACGCCAGGTGGCCGTGGCGGGCGATTCGGAGAACGACATGCTGTGCGGACGCCGCGCGGGGGCGTCCGTGGTGGCCGGCATCCTCACCGGCGTACACAGCAAGGAGCGCCTGCTCTCCGGCGGCGCGACTCACATCATCGACTCCGTCGCCGACCTCCCGGCACTGCTGCTCGACACAGCCGTCTAGAACGCGCCCCCGTCCACCGGACGGGGGCCCTTCCTCCCGGCCTCCAGAAGACAGCACCAGGCGGATCACGTCCCCGCCACACCCCCGCGCGGCGCCATTCCAAGTGGCGCGAACTCGCCCCTGTTGCTACCGTGTACGACCGGAGCGGGTCGCCCGGAACCATTTCCGCAGCTCACCACCCGCTACAAGGGGCCTTAGCTCAGCTGGCAGAGCGCCTGCTTTGCAAGCAGGAAGTCAGGGGTTCGACTCCCCTAGGCTCCACCCCATAAAAAGCCAGGTCAGAGGCAACTCCCCTGACCTGGATTCGATCTTCATCCGGCTTGTTCGGGCTATCGTGCACGTTGCGTGCCCGATCTGAGCGGAGCCGACCATCGGCTTGCCGTTCTCGTCGTAGTACACCCCTGTCCGATCCGATTCGTCGATGAGTACCCGGTGATCATCCGGGCGGCACGCTTCAGGGTGCTCCAGTACTTGATGAGGGGCGCGAGCGCGGCGACATACTTCGCCAGAAATCGGACGGCGGCGTTCGCGTCGCGGCCGAGGACGGTGCCCGGATTGAAGCCCGGTTCGACCGCGTTGAAGCGCGGCCGCGGAATCTCACGCGCGGACGCGAGCACGGTGGCGAGGTTGCACTGCTTCGAGGTGGCGTAGGCGTCGAAGCCGGCTTTGGACGAGCCGCCGGGCTGCCATTCGCCGCGCAAGCTGGCTTCTGCCGGGATGTAGCGCCCGCCGCGGAAGCCGGCGACGACCGCGGGCTTCCACTCCGGATCCTCGGGCCGATATTTCCTGAAGACCGATTATCTGGATTCGGCCGCGCCGGCCTGGAAACAGCTCGTACTGGCTGGAGCCGTGTACGTGGCCGAAGGTGTTGTTCACCTCCGGCAGGGAGGACGAATTGGACCGGGAGGCGAGCGCTGGTCGCCAACCGTGCCATCCTCGATCTGATCGCGCGCACGACCACTGGAGGCCGGGCTGACCGTGTCGGCGTGTCTGGCGACGGTGTCTACCCCGGCCGGGGGCGAGGTTACCAACGACGAGCTGATCGCTGTTTGCCTTGTCCCGCGTGACTTCCACGGCGAGTGAAACATTCAAAGATCAACTGAATGGGTAACTCCCGGAGTGCCCTCAGCCATGTGCTTCACCATGAGGACAACGGCCGCCGGATTCTTGTGACCAAGTGGTCTACCGCCGCTAATCGATCTGCGCTAAATCTTTATTGATCATCAAATGCCCGTCCCTCGTAAGGAGAAGCATGCAGAAAGTCACTTGGTTCCGCCGGCTCGGCCTCGTCTCAGCGGTGGTGGCGGTCGGCCTGGCGACCGCGCCCGTGGCCGCGCACGCCGACGGCTATGACACTCCCCGCAGCGCCACTGCTCTGGGGGCGGGCAACACCTACGCGGCCGGGTTGGCGGCGGCCGAACAGCGGGCCCGGCAGGCCGTCCTCGCGGTCGGCCACGACTGTACCCCGGGGACCTATAGCACGCTGACTATCTATTCCTCTCCGGGTGGCGGCACATGGGTCTTCCAGTCCACCCACAACGCGATGTGCGTCGACTGATCAAGTTTCAGCAGATCGGCCTCCGCCGGGGTTGCCGGGGCAGGATAGCCTGGCTGCCCGCGGCGGAGGCCGTTCCGCGGTAGGTAGGACATGGCCACGGCACATACGCGAACGAGGGCCGGCAAGGGGGACAGACCCGAAGAGCGTACAGTCCCATGCAGGTCGTGGACCTGATGCCAGGGCTCACGGGTGTTTGGGCGCGCGTGCGTCCTGGGCGGGCGGTCCGGCTTTGGCCCAGCAGGCGCTATGGCCGGCCCCGGGAGGGCGCGTAGTGTCCGCTCCACCTCAAAGGCCACCTCCCGTGATCGGGAAGTGGCCCTTGCGATCTCGTGCAGCATTGGAATACAGCAACGGCTACGAATCCAGTTGCTTACCGAGCCGCTTGAGAGGTTGGAATTCGGACCTGGGGCGAAGCAGATTTCTGGGCCGTTTGTGAGGGGTAGGGCCGGCCACCTCGCCGAATGAGTCGGCCGGCGGTTCCTTGTCAGGCCGGGATCTTCTTCTCGTTCCAGGTGTAGTAGATGTAGGTGCTGTCGGGCCCGGTCATCGTGCCGTAGGTCTGCCAGAAGCTGTAGGCGCCGGGCGAGAAGCGGAAGACCTTGTCCCCGGGCCGGTCGTCCACGAACACGTTCGTGGACCCGTCGGCGGACCGGATCCGTACCTCGATCGTGAATGTCGAGGTGTCCGGGATGTCGAGGCAGACCTCGTGCGTGTACGCCTTCTGACCGGAAAGGTTGTAGGTACTACCGTCCACCCCCGGCCGCTGGATGTTGGTGGGGACGTAGGTATTCAGAACATAGGTGTACCCGCCCGTGGAGCAGTCGACCGCGGAGGCCGCCGCGGATGCGGGACTGATGCCGGTGAGCATGGCGCCGAGGACGCCGGTGGCGACGGCGAGAACGGGGATGGTGCGCTTCATGCCTCTCCTCATCCGTGCGGTGACCCCCCCAACCAAGTAGTTGAAGGCTGAACTGATTCTGACCCGGTCGCCGTATTTGGACAAGTCCCGGTAACAATGCGTGCATGTTCGAGTCAAGCGGGTTACGTTAAGCCCTTTCATCGATGAGCCTGGCCTGCTTGTTCTCGGTGAGAGGCGGTTCACGAGGGCGCGTCCTCTTTCCTGTCGAAGCAAACATCGCCTCACACAGGCACATGCAGCCGAGCCTCGACTACTCTTCTGGTGACTGCTGCGGATCGCGCGCGCTCTGCCCGCGCATGGGGTGGTCTGACGTCCAGAGAGGGAGCACTGGAGAGGCACCCGCCAGCGCGGGGGTCACTTCGCCTCGGCGGGGACCCGTTCGTCGCCCAGAGGCTCCTCGGACTTCTTATTCCGGGCCAGGTAGAAATAGGTCATCGCGCCCAGGAACAACGCGACCGATGTCCACTGGTTCAGCCGCATTCCGAGAATCTCGTTGGCCGGGTCGACGCGCAGGCCCTCGATCCAGAACCGGCCCGCGGTATAGCCCGCTACATACAGGGCGAAGAGCCGGCCGTGCCGTAGTGCGAAACGACCGCCGATCCAGATCAGTGCCAGTGCCAGTGCCAGGTTCCACAGCGACTCGTACAGGAACGTGGGGTGGTACGTGGTGACCCCCGGAACGGTTCCCGGGCGGCCGGCGTCTATCTCCAAACCCCAGGGCAGGTCGGTCGGGCCGCCGAACAGTTCCTGGTTGAAATAGTTGCACCACCGGCCGATGGCCTGGCCGATGGCGACGGCCGGGGCCACGGTGTCGGCGACCAGGCTCAAGGCGATGCCTCGGCGGCGGCAGGCGATCCACACGCCCACCGCGCCCATGGCGATGGCGCCCCAGACGCTCAGACCGCGCCAGCCCGGCCCGGAATCGCTCCAGATCAGGATCGCGTCGATCGGCCGGTGGGGGGCGTCGGGTCCGAAGTACAACTGCCAGTCTGTGACGACGTGGTACAGCCGCGCACCCACGATGCCGAACGGGAGCCCCCAGGTCACCAGATCCACCATGGTTCCCGGGGCCCCACCGCGATTTCGCCAACGGCGCTCGGCGATGACGACCGCCGCCACGACACCGAGCATGATGCAGACCGTGTAACCGCGAATGGGTAACGGCCCCAAATACCAGACCCCTTCGGAAGGACTGGGAATGCTGGCGAGCGGCATGACAGGCAATCTAGTCCATCCCGCCGCGATCAGACACTCCACCGAGGTTCGTATTCCGCCCCTATATGAACGCGGGCCGTTCCTCTCGTTGGCGTCGCTTGCTGGACGTTTGCCTCGTGCGCTGTCTCAGCTCATGGGGGCTTGTACAGGTACGGTCCTCTTCGAGGAGTCGCGGCACCTGGGGCGCGTGTACGAGCGCGATGCGGGCGACGGCGCAGCTCGCTGTCCGGGCGACGGCCTGGGCCGTTGGCGATGTCTTTTGAACGGCGTGCTGCCGCCCATGGGGACAGCTCATTCCATGCTGTTCGTGGTCGCCCCTACAGTGCGGCCGGAGCGCATCAGCAAGTGGCCGCGGCGGAATCGTTCATCCTCCAAAGGCTCGCGCAACATCCGCGCCACCTCGACGAACTCTTCCTCGCGGGCCAGGTCGGCCAGGTCGTCGATCGGCCACCGGTACGCCGGCGTGACCTTATGGTCGAACTGCGTCACCGGACCGCCCTCGGATTCGAAGAAGCCGAGCAGGAGGTGACCACCCGGGGCCAGCACGCGGCGGAACTCGGCGAAGTACCTCGGCAGCTCCGGTGGTGGGATGTGGATGACGGAGTACCAGGCGAGCAGGCCGCCCAGCTCGCCGTCGGCCACGTCGAAGGCGTCCATCGAGCCGACCTCGAAGCGCAGGTCAGGATGGTCTTTGCGGGCGATGTCGATCAGCGCGGGAGACAGGTCGATGCCGAAGGCGTCCAGTCCGAGGTCGCGCAGGTGTGCCGTCATGTGCCCGGGACCGCAGCCGGCCTCGGCGACGGGCCGGGGGCCGGCGGCCCGTACGAGTTCGGCGAACGCGGTGAGTATCGCGCGATCCAGTGGCAGCCGGTCGAGCGAGTCTCGGGCGAGGTCGGCGTAGAGGTCGGCGACGGCGTCGTAGGCGTCCGCCGGCGCGGTCAGATAGGCGGTCATATAGGGGGAGGATTCGGCCACGGCGGACGACTGTAGTTCATCGGCCGGCCAGAGTCGTCGATCATCGGCCGGTCGGCGCGTCCGTTCCGGTCCCGGCCGGCCGACCGCGACCTCGACGAGTGGGCCCGCTACAGACCGTCGGGTGCGTTCTCAATGCCGCGGGATTGGCGCTCCTGGTGTGTGGCCTCCCGCAGGCTCGGCACCTGTCGCCTCTCGTGTCTGATCGCCAGTCGGACCGCCCAGTAGATGAGGAAGAACAGGGCCACCCCGGGGACGACCCACGCCACCAACAGGATGAGGGCCTCAGTTATCCCAATCGCCATCCGATCCTCCCTCGCAGGGAAAGCCAGCATGCCTGATCGGCCTTTCGGCGTCCACCGTCGGGGTGGGGCGGGCATGCCGACCGCCGGCCGCGTGTACGTCACTGCCGGCCGGTGGATGGCTGAGATGGGATGAGATGGGATGAGATGGGATCTGCGGCGGCTTCGGGTGGGGCTACTGCTGGGTCGGCTGGGTGATCCGGATGTGGTTGCCGAAGGGGTCGCGCAGTGCGCAGTCGATCCCGTACGGGCGTTCGGTCGGCTCCTCGACGAACTCCACGCCGCGTGCGAGCAGCGTCTCGTACGTCTTCCGGCAGTCGTCCGTCTGGAAGATCAACGTTCCCAGGGCGCCCTTCGTCAGCAGGTCGCGCACCTGGGCGGCCGTCGCCTCGTCCAGTGCCGGCGCCCCCGGCCGCTGCAGCAGGATCTCCCGGTCGGGCTTGCCCGGGACGCTCACGGTCAGCCAGCGCATGAAGCCCAGGTCGGCGTCGGTGTTGACTTCGAGGCCGAGCTTGCCGACGTAGAACTCAAGCGCCTCGTCCTGGTCCAGGACGTACAGCGAGGAAATCGAAATCGCGTTCAACATGTGTGTCACGCTAGTCCCCGGGCGCCGTCCGGGGCTTCTCCAAAGTTGCTCGGCCGCATCCAGGCCTTCACGAAGCACGTCGGTACGGCCGCCGCGTCGCCGCCCCTGCGGTACGCGCTCGGCGACTCGCCGACCACGTCGCGGAAGGTCCGGCTGAACGTCCCCAGGCTGGCGAAGCCGACGTCGAAGCAGATCTCCGTCACGCTGCGGTCGGTGCACCGCAGCAGGAACATCGCCCGTTCGATGCGGCGCCGCTGAAGGTAGCGGTGCGGGGTCTCCCCGAACGTGGCCCGGAAGGTTCGGATGAAGTGCCACTCGGACACGTGCGCGATCCGCGCGAGCGCCGCGATGTCGAGCGGCTCCGCGTACGCCCGGTCCATCGCGTCCCGAGCCCGTAGCATCCGCCGGTTGGTCTCCTCCACCGCAGCACTCACCGCCCCATCACATCACGTACGACATCGTCGTCGCCAACGAGCCGGGCGGTGCCGCGGGGACGACTCAACCCGGCCTTTTCAGGCGGGCGGACGTGTGGGGGTTCAATTCGTGGTCGCCGCCAGTTCGTCGATCCTCTTCAGGCCCTCGTCGAGACTTGCGACCGGGATGCCGTCGCGGACCTGGCCCTGCTGGACGGCGGTGAGCGCCGAGACCGACAGGCCGGTGGCACGCGCGACCTGGTAGAGCTGCACCGGGCCTATCGCGGTGTTGACGCCGCGGAAGACCACGATCTCATCGCCTCTGCTGCCGACGAAGAACTGGTCCTGGGTCCACTGGTAGGCGAGGTAGCCCCCCAAGCCCAGCGGGAGCAGGACGGCCGCCAGCAGGGTGGCCATCAGCAGCGGGATGCGTGGCGCCCTGGTGTGCCGGATGCCTCGCGGCGTGGCCTGGTTCGCGGTGGTGATCGGATCAGAGACCTTCGGTGGCGCCGCGGTGGTATTCGGCCCGGCGGGGTGCTCTGGGTCGCTCCCGGTGGGCGCCGGGGCGGCGGGCACAGGTGCGGGCGGTGGATTGTGCTGGGATGGCGGTACTGGAGGAGAGCCATGCCGGGAGTGGGGTGTCGCCGCTCGTACGGGATGATCGTGATCGTCCTGGGGATGGGCTCTGGCAGGCGGGCGTTGGGTGAGCCGGGTGAGCAGGTCGTCGATGGCGGGCCGCCTGGCGGGGTTCTTCGCCAGGCAGGCGGCCATCAGCGGGCCCAGGTGGCCGGGCACCCCGTTCAGGTCGGGGTCGCGGGCCACGATGGAGCCGATCACCGCCGCGGGTGTGTCACCGGGGAACGCCAGGTGTCCGGTGGCGGCGTACACGATGGTGGCGGCCCACGCGAACACGTCCGATGCCGCGTCGGCTCGATGGCCGTTCAACTGCTCGGGCGACAGGTAGGCCGGTGTGCCGACGATGCCGGAGCGCGTGGTGGCGTGTTCGAGGGCATGGGCGATGCCGAAGTCGATGACCACCGGTCCTTCCGGTCCCATGATCACGTTGCTGGGCTTGAAGTCGCGGTGCACGATGCCGCCCCGGTGGATCGCCGACAGAGCGGTGAGCGTGGCGACCGCCAGCCGGTCCAGCCCACCGCCGTGCCGGGGCCCGTCGGCGACGACCAGTTCCTGCAGCGATGGCCCGGGTACGTACTCGCTGACCATGAAGGGCTGGTCGCCTTCTGTGATCCCTATGTCCAGGACCTGGGCGGTGCAGAATGCCGCCACGCGGCGGGTGAGCTCCGCCTCGCGCAGGAACCGCTGCCGGGTCTTGGGGTCGCTCGCCATCCGAGGGTGCAGCACCTTGACGGCGACCTTCCGTCCCGAGGGTGCCTGACCGAGGTGGACCACGCCCTGGCCGCCCTCGCCCAGCACTCTGATCAGCCGATACCCGCCGACCTGCTCGGGATCATGTGCGGCCAAGGCGCACCCCTTCCATAACCCACCCCGGCGGCCCCGATCCGCTCCTGAATCCAAGACGACGATAGGCGGCACATTGCCGCATGGGGAAGGGGAAGCGGGAGCGGGCTATGGGTGTGGCCGGCAGGGTCTGAACAGTGGTGTCCTGCTCGGCTCGTGTCGGCCCGGGGGCGAGCCCCGGTTTCGGCCTTTTTGGTATTACTCGGCTTTCTCCTGGTTAAGGGACACCTGTCATTGTGGTGAGGGCATAGATTCGTGGAATTCTTTCGGGGGGATTCCGCCGACGGGATGGCGGGCCGGGCCTGCGGAGGGCTCCCTCGGCTGCCGGGGCTTACGTCCGTGGGCTCGGGCTACGGCCCGGGGGCATGCTCCTGTGGAGCCGGGGCGGCGGGGCGGTGGCCTCTGGCGGGATTCGGCGGGTTAGATTCGGGGTGTTGCCCAACTCCCTGAAAGAGGGGTCGCGTAATGCTGAGGAAGGTTCTTCTGCCCAGTGCGGAGCACCCGATCACGATCAAGCCCACCAGGGCGCGGGTCGTCGTGACCGTCGCCGGTCACACCGTCGCCGACACGACCGACGCCCTGTCGCTGAACGAGGCCGATTACCCGGCCGTCCAGTACATCCCGCTCGACGACGTGGACCAGCGGGTGTTGCGGCGGACCAAGACATCGACCTACTGCCCGTACAAGGGGGAGGCCGGCTACTACAGCGTCGTGACGCCCGAGGGGCACGTCGCCGAGGACGTGGTCTGGGAGTATCGGGAGCCGCACGACGCGGTCAAGCAGATCGCCGGCCACGTCGCCTTCTACGCCGATCGGGCCGAGATCGCCGTGCTGGAGGAGGCGTCGGGCTGACGGACGAGGAGGGACGGCCGTCGGTCAGAGGCGGCAGAGCGCTTTATCGGTGGCGGGTGCTCCGTGATCGGCGAGGGGTCGGGGATCGGCCGGTAGAAGCAGGGAGAGGTCCTCAGCGTACGTGGCCCATCAGCAGCGCCGACCATATCGACTCGGCCTCGTTTCGGGGCCAGCGGTCGGTTTCCCAGATTCTGCCGGCTCGCCCGATCGCCGAAACGGTTCTTCTGATGAACCATTCGTCGTCTTTGACGCAGAGCTGGAATACGGGATACGAACAAGGGCAGGTCTGTCGGGTGATGCGAGCCTCGTCGGTTTTGTCGTTGATTCTGTGCCAGACCAGCGTCTCGCAGTGGGACGCCGGTTCGGGGACGTGGCCGCCGATGCACCTCGGAAGTCCGTAGAGGCTCATATTAATGGATGATCACACAAATCCCTGCCCGTCCACATGCGAAAGGGTGAATGCTGGGGTTTGTTGAAGTTGGCGCGGATAATGGGGAAGTGATGTGGAAAGCGCCGGAGATCGAATGGAATCCTCGGTACGTTGAGGCGTGCGCCGGCGATGAGCGGGCGGTGGCGGACTTCTGGCTCGACCATCATCGCGAGACCCTGCTGTGGAAGTGCGGCGGGCTCACCGAGGAGCAGCTCAAGACGCGGTGCGTCGAGCCGTCGGCGCTGTCGCTGCTGGGGCTCGTCCGGCACATGGCGGAGGTGGAGCGCGACTGGTTCCGCACCCGGTTCGCCGGGGAGCGGGTCGGCTATCTGTACTGCACCGACGACGACCTCGACGCCGAGTTCGACGTCGCGGGCGCCGACGCGGAGGCCGACTTCGGCGTGTACGCGCGCGAGATCGAGGCCGTACGCCGTACGACGTCGGGGCGCTCGCTCGACGAGACCTTCATGGACCCGCGGCGCGAGGTCGAGATGAACCTGCGGTGGGTCTACACCCTCATGATCCAGGAGTACGCCCGCCACAACGGGCACGCGGACCTGTTGCGCGAGCGCATCGACGGCGCCACGGGGCACTGAGGCCCGCGCGCCCGCTCCGGCGAGGAGGTAGGGTCAAGGTAATTTGACCGATCCGTACCGATGGGGCCTTCGGGCAGGTCGGTACGGGTGGGGCACCTCCGCGGTGACCTCGGGTGCAAGCGCGAATCAAGCGGCTTGCAGGTGCGTGACTCGAAGCTATGCCCATGACGATGCACGGAATCGCGCCATCCCTGAGCCAGTACACCCGGGTCAGTGGCGACCTGGCGATCGGAGCCACGGTCAGCGTGGTGGTTCCGGCCATGAACGAGGCGGCCAACCTGCCGCACGTGTTCGCCACCCTGCCCAAGTGGATCGACGAGGTCGTCCTGGTCGACGGCAACTCCACCGACGACACGGTGGCCGTCGCCAGGGAGCTGCGGCCCGATGTGCGGGTCGTGACGCAGAGTGGCAAGGGTAAGGGGAACGCCCTCATCGAGGGGTTCAAGGCCGCCACCGGGGACATCATCGTCATGATCGACGCTGATGGGTCCACGGACGGCCGGGAGATCGTGCGGTTCGTGTCCGCGCTGGTGGCCGGTGCCGACTTCGCCAAGGGCTCGCGATTCGCCTCTGGTGCGGGATCGGATGACATCAGCGTGACCCGCTCGCTCGGCAACACGGTCCTCACCACCCTGACCAACTGGCTGTACGGCACCCGCTACACCGACCTGTGCTACGGCTACAACGCCTTCTGGGCCCGCCACCTGGACGCGCTCGCCCTCGACTGCGACGGCTTCGAGATCGAGACGCTGATGAACGTGCGCGCCGCCCAGGCCGGCCTGGTGGTGCAGGAGGTGCCCAGCCACGAGCGCTGCCGCATCCACGGCACGAGCAACCTGCACGCCGTACGCGACGGGTGGCGCGTGCTGAAGACGATCCTGCGCGAGCGGCGCCGGGGGCGCGTCCCGGCCGCCGCGGAGCCGGAGATCGCCCCCGAGTTCGGCGAGCGTGTTGCCGCTTGAGCACCCTGAACACAACAGGCAAAGGCCCCGGCGTCCCACGGACGCCGGGGCCTTTCGCATGGGGTCAGGCCGCGTCGCGGCGCAGGCCCATGTACTGCAGTTCGGCGATGGCGGCCACCGCGAGGGCCTGGACGACGACGAACGCCGTGCCCAGGGGGTTGGGGTCCACCCAGCCGGTGAACAGCAGCGCGATGCTGTCGATGGCCCACAGGGCGTTGACGGCGATCAGCGTCCAGATGGCGGCCCGCGGACGCGTGCGCCGGCCGGCCAGGTAGCCGAGCACGGCCGCGTAGGGCAGCAGGGCGATCCCGGCCCAGCGCAGCAGCGGCTCGGGCAGGGCCAGCAGGTCGGCCAGCGGGGCCGCGGCGGCGGCGAGGATGATCGCGAAGCCGCCCGTGGCGATGGTGTCGAGCCACAGCACCCGGGTCAGCAGCGGGGTGCGGGCGGCGGCGGTCGCGGGGGTGGCGTGCGTCGCGGTCATTGGCAGCTCCTTCGGTTGAGATCGCGAGTGCGGGTTCAGCACATCGCGCTCGCGGGTGCCAAGTGCAGACATGGCACTGCCGATCACTGCCGATTTCGCCGCCACACGTCGGCGTACGCCGCTTCACACCGCTGCCGGCACTGCCGGACCACGCCGAAAGCACTGCCAAATGCTGCCAAACGGGTGCCGGATCGACGGGGCGTCACCAACCGGCCTCTCTGCGTAGATCGTCGGCGATCAGCTTGGCCGCCGCGTTCTGCCAGTTGTAGAGGGTGCGTTCGGGGACTTCGCCGACGAACCAGTCGAACGCCTGCCGCTCGTCCGGGGACAGCCGCGTACGGTCGGCGCCGCGCCGGTACGGCCGCAGCCCCCGGACGTAGGGGTAGTAAAGGACGTTGTAGTAGCGCCACTCCTCGCTGGTGCCGAAGTCGCCCTCGCGTGGCTTGAGACGCTGGATGCTCTCCAGGAGCAGGTGCTTCAGCTCGGCCGCGCGTTCGAGGGGGATGTCGCCGGTGACCCGCTTGTCGATCATGGGCAGGTTCGCCAGCGGGCTGCTGGCCAGCTTGCCCAGGTCGCCGTAGTTGGCCAGGGCGCGGCGGGTCAGGCGGACGAACTCGGCCTCGTCGAGTGGCGGCGGGCCCTGGTCGCGGCGCGGCAGGGCCTCGGAGGACTCGCGCAGTTCGGCGCGTTCGCGGCGGATCTCGGGGTCGCCCAGGAAGGCGATCCGGTCGAGTGCCCGGTGCACCGGCCCGGCCAGGGTCTGCACGGCGACGGCCGCGGCGATCACCCCGAACAGCAGCGTGCTCAGGCCGGCGCTGCCCGCGTGCCCGCCGAGCGCGATGGCGAGCGCGACCTGCCCGCCCACCACGACGGCCACGGACACGGCGCCCAGCAGGGAGCGCGCCATGTCGCGCCACAGCGCCTCGCCCGCCTGGAACGCGCTGGACATCGCCATGGCCACGCCGAGCATGACCATGTCCACGTCGATGGCCAGGATGGCCAGGACGGCCGGGAGCGACCCCGGCCCGCCCGGGGGAGCGAGCGCGGGGAACAGCAGCAGGGCCGCGCCCAGGCCGAAGAAGAGGGTGGCGATCAGGGCGAGCACGCCCGTGCGCGGCGGCCTCGCCCGCACCAGGAGCACCACCACTCCGGCCAGGGGGACCAGGAGCAGCACGGCGGTCGCGATCCGGGCCGGGGTATGGGAGCCGGCCGACGGCGGCAGAAGGGCGAGCCAGGCGAGCGCGGCGCACGTCACCGGCACGAGCCCTCTCGACCAGGCGCGGTCCAGCCGCTCGGTGCCGGGGACGAGCGTCAGCACCGCGCCCGTCCACAGCAGGGCCGGGAGGTAGGTCAGCACGGTCTCGGCCCGCGCCAAGACGGACGCGGCGTCCGCCCCGGGGCCGGTGGCGCGGATCTGCGCCACGGCCAGTGCCGCGCCGTACGCCAGCAGGCCCAGGCCGGCCCGCCGGGGCCCGCGGCCCCGGGGGTCGCGGCCGATCACGTACAGTCCGAGCCACCAGGTCAGCCCGCAGACCGTGGCCACGGCGAACAGCATGTAGCCCCCTCCTCCCATCCGGGAGCGTATCGAGGGGGTGTGCCAACTCGGTGGCGGCTCCCAGCTTTAACGCGCCGCATAGCGGATAGGGAGGGACGGAAGACCGCAAACCGGACAGGGAACCGCTATGACCGACATCTCACGCGGTGGTGCCGAAGGTCGGCGGCCACTGACCAACCGGCAGGGCCACCCCGTATACGACAACCAGAACCAGCGGACCGTCGGCCCCCGCGGCCCCGCGACGCTGGAGAACTACCAGTTCCTGGAGAAGATCTCGCACTTCGACCGGGAGCGCATCCCGGAACGGGTCGTGCACGCGCGCGGCGTCACGACGTACGGGTTCTTCGAGGCGTACGGGCGGGTCGGCGACGAGCCGATCGAGCGTTACACCCGGGCCAAGCTGTTCCAGCAGGCGGGCAAGCGCACCGAGGTGGCCGTGCGCTTCTCCACCGTGATCGGCGGACGCGACTCGGCCGAGACGGCGCGCGACCCGCGCGGGTTCGCGATCAAGTTCTACACCGAGGACGGCAACTGGGACCTCGTGGGCAACAACCTCGCGGTCTTCTTCATCCGGGACGCGATCAAGTTCCCCGACGTCATCCATGCCCTCAAGCCCGACCCGGTGACGTTCCGGCAGGAACCCAACCGGATCTTCGACTTCATGTCGCAGACGCCCGAGAGCATGCACATGCTCGTCAACCTGTTCAGCCCGCGCGGCATCCCCGCCGACTACCGGCACATGCAGGGCTTCGGCGTCAACACCTACAAGTGGGTCAACCAGCAGGGCGAGACCCACCTGGTGAAGTACCACTGGCTGCCCAAGCAGGGCGTGCGCAGCATGACCCAGGCGGACGCGGCGGCCGTGCAGGCGCTCGACCTCGGGCACGCCACCCGCGACCTCATGCAGGCCATCGAGCGCGGCGAGTACCCCGAATGGGAGCTGGTCGTCCAGCTCATGACCGACGACGAGCACACCGAGCTCGACTTCGACCCGCTCGACGACACCAAGGTGTGGCCGGAGAACGACTTCCCGCCGATGCCGGTGGGCCGGCTGGTGCTCAACCGCAACGTGGACAACTTCTTCGCCGAGAACGAGCAGATCTCCTTCGGCACCGGCGTGCTGGTGGACGGGCTGGACTTCTCCGACGACAAGATGCTCGTCGGGCGGACCTTCTCCTACAGCGACACCCAGCGCTACCGGGTGGGGCCCAACTACCTCCAGCTCCCGGTCAACCAGGCCAAGAGCGACATCCGCACCAACCAGCGCGACGGCCAGATGACCTTCTACGTGGACACGGCCGGCGAGAGCCCGCACATCAACTACGAGCCGTCGCTGATCGACGGGCTGCACGAGGCCGAATACCCGACCGTGGACGAGCAGGGGCCGGTGATCAGCGGCCGGCTCACCCGCAAGCGCATCCCGCGTACCAACGACTACAAGCAGGCCGGGCAGCGCTACCTGCTCATGGAGCAGTGGGAGCGCGACGACCTCGTGCACAACTTCGTCGCCAACCTCTCGCAGTGCGACCGGCGCATCCAGGAGCGGATGGTCTGGCACCTGCTGCTGGTCGAGGACGACCTCGGCCTGCGGGTCGGCGAGGGGCTGGGCATCGGCCCGCAGGACGTCGCGCACCTGGAGCCGCTGCCCAAGCAGACCCTCACCGAGGAGGACCGCGCCCGCCTGGCCAACCTGGGCAAGAACGGGCCGCGTGACGTTACCGGGCTGAAGATGACCCACTGCGTGCCCAACGAGCGCGCCGACGTCAAGCCGCACTAGCGGCGGCTCTCGGTACGCGGCTACCCGCAGAAGGTCCTGATCGTGCCGGTCAGGATGGCGGTCAGGTGGTGGAGTGAGGCGGTGTCGGCCCACTCGGTGGCCGAGTGGGCGCCGCCGCCGTCGGCGCCGATCATCAGGCACGGGATGCCGGCCGCGTCGAGGAGGGCGCAGTCGGTCCAGAACGGCTCGGCCCGGATGACCGGGTCGCGGCCCAGGGTGGCGCGCACCTGGTCGGCGACGCAGGCCACGATCGGGGAGGCGGGATCGGCCTCGAACGGCGCCCGCTCCAGGCCGCGTTCCAGCCGGTAGCGGAAGCCGGGCACGGTCGCGGCCAGGCGGTCCAGGATCTCGCGAAGCTCGGTCTCGACCGTGGCGGCCGTCTCGCCGGGCACGGTGCGGCGCTCCAGCGTGATCGTGCACCGGGCGGGGTAGGACGACGCCTCCTCGCCGCCGCTGATCAGGGAGGCGTGCACGGTCCCGGGCCCGAGCCGGGGGTGCGGCGCGAGGCGGGCGCCGTACGCCTCCAGCTCGACCAGGAAGTGGCCCGCCTTGGCGATGGCGTCCACGCCCAGCTCAGGGCGCGACCCGTGCGCGGCGCGGCCCTCGATCGTCACCTCGAACCAGGCGAACCCCTTGTGCGCGAGCGTGAGCTCCAGGTGGCTCGGCTCGGTGACCACGGCCGCGTCGGCGGTGAAGGAGGCCAGCACCTCCTCGGTGCCCAGGCTGCCGTGCTCCTCGTCGGCCACGCACGCCACCAGCACGTCCCCGCGCAGCGGCCCCTCACGTACGGCCCGCGCCGCCGCGGCCATCATGGCGGCGACGCCGGACTTCATGTCGAACGCGCCGCGCCCGAAGATCTTGCCGTCCTCCCGGTACGGCGTCAGCGGCTCGCCGTCGTAGCCGGCCAGCGTGACCGTGTCCACGTGGCCGTTGAGCAGCAGCGAGCGCCCGCCGCCCGTGCCCCGCGCGATCCCGACCACGGACGGGCGGCCCGGGTGCGCCTCCAGGCGGTGCACCTCGAAGCCGTGTGCGACCAGCCAGTCGGCGCAGTACGCGGCGATGCGGGCCTCGCCCGCCCCGCCCGGCACCAGCGCGGGGTTGACCGACTCGATCGCGATCAGGTCGGCGAGCAGATCCACCGGGTCGGTCATCGGGCGCCTTCCGTGACGAGCAGGACGACGGTGGACTCCGGGCCCGCGGCGGTGGCGGCCCGGCGGTCCGGGTCGAGCAGGACGGCGCGCGCCCCGGCGAGGGAGGCCGCGCCGCTGGGGCCCGCCGTCACGCCGAGCGCGGCCAGGTCGCGTACGGCGCGCACGGCCTCGGCGTCGCCGACCGCGACGGCGGCGTCCAGGCCGTCGCGCAGGTAGGGCCAGGCCAGGCTGGACGGGGTGCCGCAGTTCAGCCCGGCCATGACGCTCGTGCCGGTGGGCACGGTGCCGTGCTCGCCCCGGCGCAGCGCGGCCAGCACGCAGGCGGCGCTGCCGGGCTCGACGCCGAGCAGTGTGGGCGGCGGTGGGACGGTCCCCCCGTGGCAGGCGCGGTAGTGGGCGACGGCGGCCTGCGCCAGCGAGCCGACGCCCATCGGCACCGCGACGAGCGCGGCCGGGGCGGCGCCCGCGGCGGCGAGCTGGTCGTCGATCTCGTAGTACAGCGTGGCGTAACCCTCGACGATCCACCGGGGCACGTCCACGTAGCCGGGCCAGGCCGTGTCCTGCACCAGCACCGAGCCCGGCACGGACGCGGCCTCGCCGGCGGCGGCGCGTACGGCCTCGTCGTACGAGCCGGGCACGGTGCCGACCTCGGCCCCCTCGGCGGCGATGGCCCGGACGGCGGCGGGGTCCACGGCGGCCGGGACGAAGATCCGGGCGGGCAGCCCCAGCAGCCGCGCCATGTGCGCGACCGCGCGCCCGTGGTTGCCCTCGGTGGCGGTGACCAGCCGGGTGCCCGCCGGCGTGGCCGCGGCCAGCTCCTCCAGCGTCATGGGCCCGCGGTCGCCGACCAGAGCCCGGTACGCGGCCCAGGACGCGCCGAGGATCTTGAACGCCGGCAGCCCCATGCGGGCGGACTCGTCCTTGACGAAGACCTTGCCGACGCCCAGCTCGGCGGCGAGCGCGGGCATCTCGCGCAACGGCGTGGGCGCGTAGCCGGGCAGGGTGACGTGGAAGGCGGTGGCCTCGCAGGCCGGTCGCCCGCCGGAGATCCAGGCGCGCGCGGCCGGACGGGCGTACCATGCGGCATCTCGGTGGGCACGGGGCGGCGTGGTGGTGAGCACGCATTCACCGTGGCGCACCCGTCGCCCACGGTCCAGCGCGGGTTTTCGAGCGATAATCGTCACAAGATGTGAACGTTGCGGGGGTCGCCGTGCTCGATCTTCACCGGCTCAGACTGCTCAGGGAGCTCAAGCACCGCGGCACTCTCGCCGCGGTGGCCGCGGCCCTGTCCTACAGCCCGTCGGCCATCTCCCAGCAGCTCTCGCTGCTCGAATCCGAGGTCGGCGTGCCGCTGCTCGAACCGGCCGGGCGCCGGGTGCGGCTCACCACCCAGGCCGAGATCCTGGTCGCGCACACCGAGTACCTGCTGGAACGGCTGGAGATGGCCGAGGCCGACATCGCCGGCTCGCTCGCCGAGCTGCGCGGCACGCTGCGGGTGGCCTCGTTCCAGACCGCGATGCTCACGCTGATCCCGGCCACGCTGACCCTGCTGCGCGCCGAGCACCCGCGGCTGCGCGTCGAGGTCACCCAGGCCGAGCCCGACCGGGCCCTGCTCGCGCTCCCCGCCCGCGACCACGACCTGGTGCTGACGGAGGAGTACCCGGGCCACCCCGCGCCCCGGGCGGCCGAGCTGGAGCAGGAGGAGCTCCTCGACGACCCGATGCGGCTGGCCCTGCCCCCGGGCGAGGGCGAGGTGCGCGACCTGTCCGAGCTGGCCGGCCGGGCGTGGATCATGGAGCCCGCGGGTACGCCGGCGCGGCGGTGGGCGGTGGCGCTGTGCCGCGACGCCGGGTTCGAGCCGGACGTCCGCTACGAGTCCACCGACCTGCTGGTGCACCTGCGGCTGGTGGAGCAGGGGCACGCGGTCGCGATGGTGCCCGACCTGGCCTGGGTCAGCTCCGGGCGGCCCACGGCCGAGCTGCGCGAACTGCCCGGCGCGCCCGTGCGGCGCATTCTCACCGCCTGCCGCAAGGGCAGCGGCCGGCATCCCGCGATCCGCGCCTGCCGCTCCGCCCTGAGCCGCGCCGGCCGGAGCTGAGCCCGGCGCGTTCTCAGATCCGGTTCATCCACACCCCATACCTTCCCAAACAGCAGCAATCGGCGACAGGGATGGGCGCATGGGACACGACCACGAAGGGCAGCGGGTGAGCCGGCGTACGGCGCTGGCCGGGATCGGCGCGGTCGGGCTGGGGGCGATCCTGGCCGCCTGCTCCGAGAGCCCGACCGGCGGCAGGACGCCCACGCCGGTCCCGACCACCGGCGGCGGCACGGCCACGATCACCCCGAGGGCCACCGGGCCCGCCGACCTGGCCGCGCTGTTGGAGCAGGCCCGCACCTGCACACTCACGCCCGCGACCACGCAGGGGCCGTACTACTTCGACGCCGGCAAGATCCGCAGTGACATCCGGGAGGACCGCGAGGGCGTCCGGCTCACCCTCGGGATCAAGGTGCAGGACACCGAGACCTGCGCCCCGCTGCGCGACGCGGTGGTGGAGATCTGGCACTGCGACGCGGCCGGGCTCTACTCGGGCGCCGAGTCGCTCTCACGGGGCGGGGGCGGCGGGCCGGGGGACCTCACGCCCTTGGACGACGAGCGCTACCTGCGCGGCGCCCAGGTAACCGGCGAGGACGGGATCGTGCGGTTCACCACGATCTGGCCGGGCTGGTACCCCGGACGCACGGTGCACATCCACGCGATGGTGCACATCAGCGACCAGCGGGTGCTGACCACGCAGGTGATGTTCGACGAGGCGCTGAACACGAAGGTCCTGGCCGCCGCCCCGTACGCGGCGCGCGGCGGGCGCGACACCTTCAACGACGACGACTCCATCTACCAGGACTCCATGCTGCTGAAGCTGGCCGAGGACGGCGACGGCTACCTGGGCGCCATCGTGTTCGCCGCCGACTCCGCCGACTCAGATGGGGGCGGGTCGTAGCGCGAGGCATAGTGTGGCGGTGCCCCGAGCGTCTCACATGCCGACGAACGGCATTGGAGGTGATCGTGGACGCCGCAGCGGAGCGACGATTCCGCGAGTTCGTGTCGGCCAGGTCGCCGGCACTCATGCGCCTCGCCTACCTGCTCACCGGCGGAGACCAGCACGCGGCCGAGGATCTGCTCCAGGCCGCCCTGACCCAGACGGTGGCGAAGTGGCGCACCGTCGAGTCGCCGGAGGCGTACGTGCGGCAGGTCATGTACCGCCAGCAGGTCTCCTGGTGGCGGCTGGCCAGGACGCGCAGGGAGACCGCGATGGCCGAGCCGCCCGAGACGGCCGGTCCGGACGCCACGGCCGGCGCCGACCTGAAGATCGTGGTACGCCGGGCGCTGGCCAGGCTGACCGCCAAGCAGCGCGCGGTGCTGGTGCTGCGGTACTTCGAGGACCTGCCGGAGAGCGAGGTCGCGGCGGTGCTCGGCTGCTCGGTCGGAAACGTGCGCAGCACCGCGCACCGCTCGCTGGCCCGGCTGCGCGAGCTCGCTCCGGAGCTGAGCCGGCTGGAGGAGCCGGGGGCCCCGGCCACGATCCTGGGGGAGGTGCAGACGTGACCATCGACGAGCTGGTCAGGCGGACGATGCGCGAGTGGGCCGGCGAGGCGCACACGCCCGAGGACCTGGCCGCGCGGGTGCTGGCCGGACGCAGGCGCAGGCGGGTACGGCGGGCGGGCGCGGCGCTGGCGGGGGCCGTCGCGGCGGCCGTGGCGGTGGCGGCGGTCGCGGTCGCGACGCCGGTGCTGACCGGTCCCGAGCGCGGCTCCGACAGGAGCGCCGCCACGGCGGACCCGACGACCCGGGCGGGCACCACCGAGGTGCGCGCGCGACCCGGCTCCTCGCCGCCCGACGGCCTGATCGCCGCGGGCAGGGTGGCCGTGTACGCCTACTACGTGTGGCGGCAGAAGGGCGACGACCCGGGCAACGGCGTGACGCGGACCTGGTACCTGTACGACCCGGCCGAGGACGCCTACGACAAGACGCCGTGGGCGACCCTGGACGTCGCGCCGGGCGGGCGGCAGGCGGCGGTGGTCGAGGCGTATCCGGCCTCCAGGGTCGGGCTGCTCACGGTGGAGACCGGCGAGATCCGGTGGGTCGAGGTGGGGCAGGCCGTGGGGGCGGTCCGCTGGTCGCCCGACGGCACCCGGCTGCTGGCCACGACGTACCGGCGTGACCCGGACGGCGGCTACGAGAGCCCGCTGGAGGAGCGGCGGCCGGCGCGCACCGGCTTCGCCCTGATCGACCCGGCCGCGGGCACCTCGCACCGGGTCGCGCTCGAACCGGCCGCGGACGAGCGCAACACCCGTTCCGACCTGGACTGGAGCCGCGACGGGACCCTGGTGCGCGAGCACGGCTCGCGCTTCGACACCCCGTACCGGTTCTACGACCTGGACGGCAAGCAGGTGGCCGCCCCGCCGGACGAGAGCGTCGCCGGTTCCCTGGAGGCCGGGCTGTCCCCCTCCGGGGAGCTGCTCGCGGTCCATCCCCGCGCGGCCGGGCCCGTCGAGACCGCCCGGCCCGTCGAGACGCCGCCGACCGCCGTGCCCACGTCGGCCGAGGAGCAGGCGGTCGCGGCGGTGCGTGACCTGCGCACGGGGGAGGTGACGACGTACACGCCGGTGTCGGGCTACCACATCGAGCAGCTTCTGACCTGGGCCGACGACGGGCACCTGGTGGCCTGGGCGTGCGAGTACGCCGGCGGGAGGAAGGTCTGCGAGGGCGGCGAGTTCCGCAACCGGCTGGTGTTGCTCGGCGCGGACGGCCGGGAGGCGATCCCGCTGAGCGGCTACCGCGAGCACAGCCAGCGCAGCGGCTCCTGGGAGCCGCTGTTCACCCCCCGCTGAGGTCATCCCGCAAGACGAGCCCCACCGTGCCCGTACGGCGCGGTGGGGCTTGTCGGTATACGCGTAATATCGTTATAGTGCGTAATGCAATAAGGAGGTTTGCATGGCGCGGCGGCGATCCGGACCCGACCTGGTCGGGCTGACCGTCCTCGCCCTGCTCTCGGTACGGCCCAGCCACCCCTACGAGCTGCACCGCTTCATCATCGACACGCACAAGGAGTACGTACGGGGGCTCCCCCGCAGCCTCTACCACGCGGTTGACCGGCTGGCCGCCGAGGAGCTGATCGAGCCCGCCGAGACCAGCCGCGAGGGCCGCAGGCCCGAGCGCACGGTCTACCGGATCACCGCCGAGGGCCGGGCCGAGCTGGCCACCCGGCTCACCCGCCTGCTGGAGCAGCCGGGCGACGACTCCGGCGCCTTCGTGGCGGCGATCTCGCTCATCGGCTGCCTGCCGGTGCCCGCCGCCGAGCGCGCCCTGCGCGGCCGGGCGGCGGCGCTGCACGGGCGGGTGGCCGCGCTCGACGCGCACATGCGCGCGCTGGAGGAGAACGGGCTGCCCCGGGTGCTCGCGCTGGAGCTGGAGTGCGAGCGCGCCCTGCGCGCCGCCGAGGCGGAGTGGGTCGGCACCGTGCTGGCCCGCCTCGGCTCCGGCGAGCTGACCTGGCCGGCCTCGCTCAAGTCGGGCCTGCTCGCCTCGCTCGCCGAGGAGGAGAACCCCGCACCTGACTGAGACCGCAGTGAGAAGGGCCCGCCGGGTGCGCCAACACCCGGCGGGCCCTGGACCGGAGCACGACCACCACCGCGAGGCGGCTCGCCCCCCGGACCCGCGAACTCCAAGGATAGGCGGGCCCCGCGCGGACACGACACCGCAAAGGGAGCCGTCCATGTCCGAATCCGCATCCCCTTCGACCGGCGCGCAGGCCGCCGATCCGCTGGCGCCGCTGCGCACCTCCGGCGTCGCGCTGCTAACCAGCTTCCGCCGCGACGGGACCGGCGTCGGCACGCCGGTGGGCATCTCCGTGGGCGACGGCGTCGCCCACTTCACCACCCGCGCCAAGACCTGGAAGGTCAAGCGCATGGCCCGCGACCCGCGCGTCACGCTGGCCCCGTGCACCAAGACCGGCAAGGTGCTCGGCGCGACGGTCGAGGGCACCGCCCGCCGCCTGAGCGACGACGAGGCGCGCATGCTGCGGGGCGGCTTCGCCTACCGCTTCTGGACCCTGGTCTACCGGCTGGTCTACCGGGACGTCCCGGTGAGCTACGAGGTGACCCCGCGATGAGCGCACCGCTCGTCGAGGTCGCCGGGGTCATCGAGGCCCCGGTCGAGCGGGTCGCCGGGATCGTGCTCGACGTACGCCGCAGCGGGCTGGTCCCGGACGGCGCGCTGACCGGCGTGGCCTCCGGGCCGGTGGAGCGCTACCGGCTCGCCGGGCCCGGCCACGGGCTCACCGTGGAGGTGGACCGGGTGCGCAACCTGCTGGCCACGCAGGGCGGCTGGTGGTACCGCGGGGAGTACCGGCTTCTCCCGCACCCCGACGGCACCCGGCTGGTGCACCGGGTCTACAACGTCGCCCGCCGGATGCGCTGGGGCGTGCCGCTCGCCAACCGCTTCTTCCTCGGCTTCCATGCCCGCACCAGGGCCGGGGTCGCCGACCTGCTCGCCCGGCTCTCCCGGGAGCTCGGCTGCCCGGCCCGGCTGGAGTAGCCGGTCTGGGTCCACGTGGAACATCGGCAGCGGGAAAGCGGCCCGGAGCAGGGCGCCCGGCCCGTCGTCCGGCGTGCCGGCGACCTCCAGGGTGCCGTCGTGCAGGGTCGCGATGTCCCGGGCGATGGCCAGGCCGAGCCCGCTGCCGCCGGCGTCGCGGGCGCGGGCCTCGTCCAGGCGGGTGAAGCGGCAGAACACCGACTCGCGGTGCTCGGCCGGGATGCCGGGCCCGTCGTCGCGCACGTCGAGCACCGCCCGGCCGTCCTCGGCCGCGACGCGCACGGTGACCGTGGAGGCGGCGTGCCGTACGGCGTTGTCCACCAGGTTGACGACCAGGCGGGCGAGGTGGCCGTGGGAGCCGTGGACGACCACGTCGGGGGCGATGTCCAGGCGCACCCGCACGTCCTGGCGGGGACGGGCGCGCAGGGCCTCCTCGGCGGCGAGCTGGCCCAGGTCCACCTCCGCACGCGGGATCGGCTCGGCCGCGTCCAGCCGGGCCAGCAGGAGCAGGTCGGCGGTGAGCGACTGCAGGCGCTCCACGTCCACCAGGGCCTCCCGCGCCAGGTCCCGGTCCGGCCCGGTGGCCCCCAGCTCCAGCCTGGTGCGCAGGGTCGCGATCGGGCTGCGCAGCTCGTGCGCGGCGTCGGCGACGAACCGCTTGTGCCGCCCGACCGCCCGCTCCAGGCGGTCCAGGGTGGCGTTCACGGTCAGGGCCAGCTCGGCGATCTCGTCCCGGGCGGCCGGGACCGGGACCCGCCGGTGCAGGTCGCTGGCGGTGATCTCGGCCACCTTGGCCCGGATGGCGGCGACCGGGGCCAGCGCCCGCCCGACCGTGTGCCAGGTCATCGCGGCCACCACCGCGAGCAGGCCGGGGATGCCGGGCAGCAGCAGCTTGTTCAGGGTGGCCAGCGCATCGTAGGAGGGGGCGAGGGAGGACCTGGCCTCCACCGCGAGCGCCGGCTGCCAGGCCGTGCCGGCCGGGAGGGGCAGCGTGGCGGTCACGAACCCGTCCCGCTCGGCGGTAGCGGGGGTGGGGGCCGCCTCGGCGCCGGCCACGACACGCACGTCCGGATCGACGAGGGTGATCGAGCTGACGAGATGAGGGTACGCGGGGGTCGCCGGGTGGGCGGTGCCGGGAGCCATCGTGGTCGCGACCTGCACGGCCGCCTCCGCGCGGCGTACGGCCTCCGCGCCGGCGCTGTCGTGCAGGCTGCCGCGCAGGGCCAGCACCAGCACGAGCGCCGAGACGCCCAGGGCCGCCGCGACCACCAGCGTGGCCGCCACCGTGGCACGCAGCCGCACCGACGCGTGCGAGGGCAGGGGGAGCCGCACGTCAGTTCCCCGCTTCCAGCCGGTAGCCGGCGCCGCGCACCGTGACCAGGGAGTTCCGGCCGAACGGCACGTCGATCTTGCGGCGCAGGGCGCTGATGTAGACCTCCACGATGTTCGGGTCGCCGTCGTAGGCGAAGTCCCACGCCTGGGCCAGCAGCTCGCTCTTGGACACCACCTCGCCCACCCGCCGGGCCAGGCCGTGCAGCACCGCGAACTCCTTGGGCGTCAGCGGGATCTCCACCTCACCGCGGCGGCAGCGCATCCCCGCCGGGTCCACGGTGAGGTCGCCCACGCTGATCGAGACCGGGCGCTCCCGGCCGCCGCGCCGTACCAGGGCGCGCAGCCGCGCCACCAGCACCACGTAGGAGAAGGGCTTGGACAGGTAGTCGTCGGCGCCGGTGTCCAGCGCCTCGGCCTCGTCGTACGCGCCGTCCTTCGCGGTGAGCATCATGATCGGCGTCCAGTTGCCGGCCTCGCGCAGCCGCCGGCACACCGCGTACCCGTTCAGCCTCGGCAGCATCACGTCCAGGACGATCACGTCGTAGTCGTTCTCCGTCGCCATCCACAGCCCGTCGCGGCCGTCGTAGGCGAGGTCCACCGCGAACCCCTCGCCGGCCAGGCCGCTCTTGACCAGATCGGCGAGCCGGCGTTCGTCCTCGACCAGCAGTACACGCATGGCGCAAGACTGCCGCAGCGTACCTAAAGCGAACCTGAAGACGATCTCGGCCGCGTTCAGCCCCGCTTCAGGTGCGCCCCGGCAGGCTCGGCCCCGTTCGGCACATCCATCGCCTTTTTCACAGGAGGACGAGACATGCTCAAGCGACGTGTGGCCGCGGTCGGCGCGGCGGCCGGGTTCCTGCTCATGACCGTGCTGGTCGGCGCGAGCGCGGCCAGCGCCGACCCTTCCCCATCCTGGGCCAAGACGGAGACGGCCGAGATCGTCTGCGTGGACCAGGACGGCAAGAAGGTCGAGCCGTCCGTGACGGTGGCGCTCCCGTCCGGCGAGCACGGCGAACTCGCCAAGGCCGGCGAACTCGCCAAGGCCGTCGAGCCCGGCAAGGCTGTCGAGGCCGGCGAGGCCACGAAGGTCGTCATCGAGGACGGCGAGGCGGTTCCCGACGCCGTCCAGGCGGTCCCCGCCGTCCCGGCGACCCCCGGCGAACCGGGCCGGGCCGGTGAGGTCGAGCCCTCCAAGACCATCCCCACCGACGAGCCCGTCAAGGTCGAGCTCAAGAAGGGCATCGCCTGCGTGGCGGCGAAGAAGTGAACCGGCGCTGAGACCGCGCGGCGGGCCGGGGGTCAGCCTGCGGGGAAGGACGGGTGCGGGCCCAGCGCCCAGTACTCGTACAGGCCATGTCCCACCAGGCCGTCGTACTCGAACCGGCCCACCGCGTCCACCATGCCCCACATGCGCGCCGCGTCCTCGGGGAGCCGGTACGTGACGCCCTGCACCACCGGCTCCGGACCCTGCCACATGCCGTGCCGCCAGTCCTGCTCCAGGCCGTAGCCGGTGCCCACCATGAGGTGCACCGGCAGGATCGGGGTGCAGTGCACGTCGAACGGCTTGCCGCCGGGCGGAGTGAAGGTGATCACGGCCGAGGTGACGTCCCTGGTGCCGGGCGCGTACTCGGGGCGGTACTCGGGACGGCCCAGGTACTCGGTCTCGTAGTCGGTCTCCTCGCGGCCGGTGCCGAACCCCCACACGCGCACCGCCTCCTCCAGCAGCCGCCTGCCCCGGTGGTCCTCCTGGAGGATGCACAGGATCGCGTGGTCCTCGAACTGCATCGGGGCGTAGAGCCAGTAGAAGGTGCCCGGGTCGGTGGCCTGGATGCCGGGCGGCTCGGGCTCGCCCACCGGGCGTACGCCCCAGGAGCGGTCGCGCGTGCCCCACCAGCGGTCGGGGGTGACCTCGAAGCGCCGTTCGCCCACCTGGATGGTCCCGGTCCAGGTGCCGGTCTGCGCCAGGCGTACCGAGTCGAAGATCACTCGTTCCCGGCGGCGCAGGAAGTGCCGCGGCTCCAGCGTCGCCGGGATCGCGCCCTCGAAGGTGAGGTCGAAGGCCAGACCGTGCTCGGTGGGCTCCAGGACCACTCGGAGCCGCCTGAGCCCTTCCAGCACCTCGACCCGGAACGGGCCCACGCGGGTGTCCATGCGGTCGGGGCCCAGCTCGCGCGAGGCTCGTACGACGCGGTGCAGATCGGCGGTCCGTACGCAGGCGAAGGCGTCGGTGACCCCCAGGTTCGGGTACTGGCCGAGGCCGACGATCAGCATCAGCTCGTCGGAGCGGGGGTGGCAGTTGAAGTAGTACCGGTCGTAGAAGTTGCGGTCGGAGGTCGCCACGTGCCGCATGACCTGGGCCGTCTGGTGGATCGGGTGGTCGTCGAGCGGTGACAGCGTCATCGGTGCTCCACAGGTGGGGGTGTGGCACCGGTTCTAACAAGCGCTTGGTGCGGAGTCAACGGGGGCCCGCACGAAAGCGGCCCGCGGTCCATTCGACCGGCGGGCCGCCTCGCGCGAACCGATCAGGACATCTTCTTGGAGATCTCCTCGGCCTGCCGATCCGCGGCCGTTCCCGCCGTCTCGGCCTTCTCGGAAATCCGCTCCCCCGTCTGCTCGGCCTTCTCGCCCATCCACTGGGACGCGTCGGCCGCGCTGTCCCTCATCGTGTCCGTCCACTGCTGGGCGTTCTTGCGGTACATGTAGAAACCCGCGGCGCCCAGCGCGAGGCCGCTCAGCAGGACCAGCATCGGCCACCGCCTCGACCTCACCGGTTTCGGGTCGATCCGCCTCGCGGCGTCGGCCAGCATCGCGCTGACCCGGGGGGCGAGCTGTTCCTCGACCGTGTGCGCCGCCCGGTCCAGCCTGGGCGCGGCCCAGGATCTGGCATTGACGATCCGCTCCGCGGCCATGTCGCGAGCGTCCGAGGCCATCGGCCCGACCCGCTCAGTGGCGTGCGCCATCCGTTCGGTGGCATGCGCCATCTGGGCCTGCATCCGGCCCAGCCACGTCTTCGGTACCATCACCTCGACGCGGCGATTCCTCATACTCAGGGACACGACAACCTCCCCTGTCGTTGGGGCCCCGCATCGACACCTTCCCCCTAGAAAGGGAAACACACGCGTGCTTATGGCGCATGCTCCGCATGCGCGGGGCTTGGGCGCCTCCAGGGTCGTGTCTTCCCTCGTCGGTCGCGAACCCTCCTTCGTCGGGTTCACGCCCTCCTCAGTCCAGACACGACCCGCGCCCAAGCCCCCACAACCCACCTACCTGAACCTGACTCTGGGGCGCCCAGGTGACCCCCTCACCACCCGCCTGCCTCAACTGGGGTGGGGCCCGCCTGGCTGAACTGGGGTGGGGCCCGCCTGGCTGAGCTGGGGTGGGGTGCTCGTGTGGCATCCGCAACCTGGCGAAGGTGCTCGCGGGCCCGCGGTGTGGGTAGGGCGCGTGGGAGGATGACGTGAGCGGTCGAAGGCCGCACTTGTAACACAACCATTACAGCCTGCGCGATCAGGCGAAAATCTCAAAGGGGGCAGCCTCCCCGTGGCTGACAAACTCTTCGCTACGCTCCGCACCAACCACGGCACCATCAAGGTCGAGCTCTTCCCGAACCACGCGCCCAAGACGGTGCGCAACTTCGTGGAGCTGGCCGAGGGCACGCGGGAGTGGACCCACCCCGAGACCGGGGTGAAGAGCACCGACAAGCTCTACAACGGCACGATCTTCCACCGGGTGATCTCCGGCTTCATGATTCAGGGCGGCGACCCGCTGGGCCAGGGCATCGGCGGGCCGGGCTACGAGTTCGACGACGAGATCCACCCCGAGCTGTACTTCAACCGGCCCTACCTGCTCGCCATGGCCAACGCGGGCAAGCGCATGGGCCACGGCACCAACGGCTCGCAGTTCTTCATCACCGTCGTGCCGACCCCGCACCTCAACGGCAAGCACACCATCTTCGGCGAGGTCGTCGAGGGCGCCGACGTCGTGGACCGCATCTCCAAGGTCCCCACCGGCCGCATGGACCGCCCGGTCCAGGACGTGGTGCTCGAAGAGGTCACCATCCAGCGCACCCAGGCGTGACGCCGCCGGGTCCCGGCGCGCCGCGGCACGGCGTGCGCGCCGGGACGGGCCGCACCGCCGACCCGGCCGCGCCCCGGGGCGCGGCCGAGGGGCGTCGCCGGAGCGGCGCGGCATGCGCCGTTGGCGAATAGGCTGTGGGAGGACGACGCACGGGCCGAACGCCCAGCCGAAAGGGCCATGAGCACGCGATGACCACCCAGCCACCCATGCCGCCGGCGCAGCCCGAGCAGCCCGACGCGGGGGCCGTGCCGACCTGCTACCGGCACCCCGACCGCGAGACCTACGTCAAGTGCCAGCGTTGTGAGCGGCCGATCTGCCCCGACTGCATGCGCGAGGCCGCGGTGGGCCACCAGTGCGTCGAGTGCGTGCGCGAGGCCAACCGGGGCGTGCGGCAGGCCCGCGCGGTCTTCGGCGGCGGCCACGTCACCAGCCCCAGGGTCACCTACACCCTGCTGGCCGTGAACATCCTGGCCTACCTCGCCGAGGTCGTCAGCACCGACTGGGTGCTGAACACCTTCGCCATGCAGTCCTACCGCGTCGGCCTGCTGGGCGAGTGGTGGCGGCTGATCACCAGCGCGTTCCTGCACGCTCCGCCCACGGGCGGCGGCTTCGGCCTGACCCACATCCTGTTCAACATGTGGGCGCTGTACGCCGTCGGCCCCGAGCTGGAGCGCCGCCTCGGCGCGCTCCGCTTCGCCGCGCTCTACCTGATCTCCGCGATCGGCGGGTCGATCGGCGTCTACCTGCTGGGCATCAGCGCCGTCGGCGCGTCGGGCGCGATCTACGGCCTGTTCGGCGCGCTGTTCGTGGTCAGCAAGCGGCTCGGCTACGACCCGCGCGGCGTGCTGTGGCTGATCGGCATCAACGTGGTGCTCACCTTCCTACTGCCCGGCATCAGTTGGCAGGGCCACCTCGGCGGGCTGGTGACCGGCTCGCTGGTGGCCGTGGCCTTCGCGTACGCGCCGGAGAAGAACCGCTCGCTGGTGCAGTGGGGCGGCGCGGGCGCGATCCTGGCCGTGCTGGTGCTGCTCGTGGCGGTGTTCCCGCCCTCCCTGTTCCTGGTGGGCGGATAGAGCTTCCCCAGGGTGTGGATAAAGTCTGTGGAAACCACTAACGCCAGCGGGTGGAAAGCACCACACCGAAGATGATGAAAGCGAACCCGACCGCGAGGTTCCAGTTGCCCAGGGAGCTGATCCCGGGCACGTTGGGCGCCACGTAGTACGTCGCGATCCACAGGATGCCGATGATCCACGCCGCCACCATGGTGGGCGCGAGCCAGCGGGGGCTGACCTTGACCTGCTGCGACTTCTGCGGCGGGGTGTAGACCGCCTTCTTGCGAACCTTCGACTTCGGCACGGGGTGACTCCTGGTATGGGCCAGAGGGACCCGGATCGCCCTCTCGGCTCTGTCAGCTAGCGTAATCGCTGTATGCGAAGACCGCTGTAAGGATAGTCGCCGCAGGTGGCCTGTGGCGATCCCACCCGGGTGTCGTGGTGTCGGAGGGGCCGATGAGCAGGGTGCTGGTGGTGGACAACCACGACAGCTTCGTGCACACCATCGTGCAGTATCTGCGGGCGCTGGGGGCCGAGTGCGACGTACGCCCCCGCGATCTCGTCGCGGTCGCCGACGCCACGGCGTACGACGGGGTGCTGGTCAGCCCGGGACCGGGCGCGCCCGAGGACGCCGGGGTGAGCGTGCCGCTGGTGACCGCCTGCGCGCGGGCCGGGGTGCCCCTGCTGGGCGTGTGCCTGGGCCACCAGGCCATCGCGGTCGCGTACGGCGCCACCGTCGCGCGGGCGGCCACGCTGATGCACGGGCGCACCAGCCGCATCTCCCACGACGGCGAGGGCGTCTTCCGCGGCCTGCCCTCACCCGTCACCATGACCCGCTACCACTCCCTCGCGGTGCGGGCCGGCACCGTGCCCGGCGAGCTGGCCGTGACCGCCGTCGCCGACGACGGCGAGATCATGGGGCTGCGCCACCGCTCCGCGCCGATCGAGGGCATCCAGTTCCACCCCGAGTCGATCCTGTCGGAGCACGGCCACACGCTGCTGCGGAACTGGCTGAGCGAGATCCGCGAACCCGTCGCCGGAAAGCTGTAACACCCGGCCCCGCCGAAACGACATTGTGGTGAGGGCCTCCGCCGTTGCCCCCGAGCGGCGGAGGCCCTCTCGTCGTCTCCAGAACCTGTCAGAACCCCGTCAGGCTAGAACCCGAGGTCGCCGCCGTCGCCGCCCGGGTTGTCCAGGTCGCCGCCCGGGTCCTCGAAGGTGGGCTCGTCGGTCGGCTCGGTGAAGGTGGGCTCGTCGGTGGGCTCGCCGAAGGTCGGCTCCTCGGTCGGCTGGGTGGGCTGCTCGGGGCCGGTGGACACGATCACCGTGATCGTGGTCCTGCCGCTGAGCTTGCTGCCCGCCGGCGGGCTGGTGGCGATCACGTTGCCCTGGGGCACGGTGTCGCTGGGCTGCTCCTGGGTGCGGACCCGGAACCCGGCGTCCTCAAGGAGCTGCTTGGCGTCGTCCAGGGTGTAGCCGGTGACGTCGGGCACCTCGATGCGGTCGGCCGGGACGTAGATGCGCACCGTGGCGCCCTCGTCGGCCTTCTCGCCGGGCTTCGGGTCGGTCTGGTAGACCCGGTCGGGGGTGCGGTTGACCGCCCGCGTGACCACGGTCACCTCGAAGCCCTTGGCCTTCAGCGCCGCCTCGGCGTCGGCGGGACTCTGGCCCACGACGTTGGGCACCTCGACCTGCTTGACGCCCTTGGAGACCTTGAGCTGGACCTCCGAGCCCTTCTCGACCTCGGTGCCGGCCGCGGGCTCGGTGCCGATGACCGTGCCCTTCTCCACGTCGGAGTTGAACTCCTGGACCACGGTGACCTTCAGCCCCATGTCGACCAGGGTCTTCTCGGCCGCCGCGGCCTGCTGCGTGGTCAGCACCGGGATCTTCACCTTCACGCCGCCGGTGTCGCCCGGCGAGCTGAGGAAGGCGTAGCCGACGCCGATGAACGCGCCGATGATCAGCAGCGGGATCAGGATCCACGCCGCGGTCTTCACCGCCGTGTTGCCGCCCGACGCGCGCCGCCGGCCCCCGCCGCCGCCCGCGACGCGGGTGCCGGTGTCCTCGGGGCCGTACTGGTAGTCGGCGATCGCGCCGGTGCGCTGGGTGGCCGGGCCCGGGGCGACCATGGTGCGGGTGGCGTTGGCGTAGGAGTTGTTGTTGCTGATCGCCATGGTCTGCGCGTCCACCGGCATGCCGGACATCGCCCGCTGCAGGTCGGCCCGCATCTCGGCCGCGCTCTGGTAGCGGTGGGCCGGGTCCTTGGCCATGGCCTTGAGCACGATCGCGTCGGCCCACTTGGGGATCTCGGGGTCGATCTGCGAGGGCGGGATCGGGTCCTCGCGCACGTGCTGGTAGGCGATGGCCACGGGGGAGTCGCCGGTGAACGGCGGCTGCCCGGTCAGCAGCTCGTACAGCACGCACCCGGTGGAGTAGATGTCGCTGCGGGCATCGACCCGCTCGCCGCGCGCCTGCTCCGGCGACAGGTACTGCGCGGTGCCGATGACCTGGGCGGTCTGCGTCATGGTGGCGGCGGAGTCGGCCATGGCGCGGGCGATGCCGAAGTCCATCACCTTGACGTCGCCGTTGCGGGTGAGCATGACGTTGGCCGGCTTGATGTCGCGGTGCACGATGCCGCCGCGGTGGCTGTAGTCGAGCGCCCGCAGGATGCCGTCGACCAGCTCGCCGGCGCGCTCGGGCAGCAGGCGGCGGTCGGCGCGCAGCAGGTCGCGCAGCGTGCGGCCGTCGACGAACTCCATGACGATGTACGGCACCGGCGTGTTGTCCATCATGTCTTCGCCGGTGTCGTAGACCGCGATGATCGACGGATGGTTCAGTGACGCCGCCGACTGCGCCTCACGACGGAAGCGGGCCTGGAAGGTCTGGTCGCGGGCAAGGTCCGAGCGGAGCGTCTTGATCGCGACCACTCGGTCCAGGCGGATGTCCCGGGCGCGATACACCTCGGCCATGCCGCCGCGCCCGACCACGCCGTCGAGCTCGTAGCGACCACCGAGAAGCCGAGGCTGAGTCATTTCCTGCACAGTCCCTTACCGTTCATCTTGGGTGCCGGCGCGCCCACGGGCCACCGGTGTCCATCATCGACCCCGCGTCGCATCACGTCTCCCCGTTCGGCGGGTTGTTATCACCCGGGTCCGGAGTGGTGCCTGGTGTCATGCTGGGCGATTGGGTCTGTGTGGGCGTTGGTGTCGGGGTCGGGGTGGGGGTTGGCTTGCGAGTCGGCGTCCGGGTGGGGGTAGCCGACTTGCTTACGGTAGCCGAACGCGACGGCGAGGGACGCGGCGACTTGACCGGAGGAATGGAGGTCCTCGTCCGCGAAGGCTTGGCCTTGCTCGGCTTCGGCGACGGTGACCTGCTGATACGCGTGGCCGGCGACTCCTCGGGCCCGCTGCCGCCGCCCGCGGGCGATGTGGGCAGACCCGTCATGGCGAGTGCGCCGAGGCCGACCGCCGCGGCACAGCCCGCCGCGGCGAAGATCACGGTCGTACGCCGCCGCCTGCCGCGCCTGCCGGCGGGCTCGGGGGCGTACGAGGGCTCGGGGGCGTACGAGGGGGAGGGCTCCCGGGGCGCCTGGACGCGCGGCATCGGCGCCGTCTTGGCCACGTTGCCGGTCACCTCGGGGGCCGGGACCGGCGAGGGGCGCCCAGGGGGCAGAGGGGGCACAGGCGGCGTCGGTGGCACCGGTGGCACCGGCGGCACCGGGGGCACCGGGGGCGTGGCCGGCCGGGAGCCGGTCTCCGGCTGCGCCATCGGCCGGTCGGTCGTCGCGGGGCGGCGGATCTTCCACCCGGAAGGGTCGGTCAGGTTGCTCAGATCGACGCCGCCGCCCGTGGCCAGCGTCTCGCGCAGGACGTACGCGCGGTCGGCCATCTCGCGCGCGCTGCCGGGCCGGCTGCCGGGGTCCTTGGCCAGCGCGGACATGACCAGCGCGCGCACCTCGGCCGGCACGTCGCCGGGCAGCGGGGGCGGCGGCTCGTTGAGGTGCTGCAGCGCGATCGTGACCTGGTTGTCGCCCGGGAACGGCAGCCGCCCGGCCAGGCACTCGTAGGCCACCACGCCCAGTGAGTACAGGTCGGTGGCCGGCGTCAGCGGGTAGCCCGCGGCCTGCTCCGGGCTGACGTACTGGGCGGTGCCCATCACCGTGCCGGTACGCGTGACCGGCGCGGCCTCCATCGACCGCGCGATGCCGAAGTCGGTGATCTTGATCAGGCCGGTCGCGGTCACCAGCAGGTTGCCCGGCTTGATGTCGCGGTGGATGATGCCCGACGCGTGCGCGGCCTGGAGCCCGCTGGCCGTCTGGTGCAGCACGTCCAGGGTGACCTCGGGGCTCAGCCGCGGATTGCGCGCCAGGATCGACGACAGCGGCTCGCCGGGCACCAGCTCCATCACGAGGTACGGCACCCCGTCGTGCTCGCCGTAGTCGTAGACCTGCGCGATGCCCGGGTCGCTCAGCCCCGCAGTGATCCGCGCCTCGGAGCGGAACCGCTGACGGAACTCCGGGTCGCCGGCGACGTGGCGCCGCAGCACCTTGATCGCGACCTCGCGGCCGAGCAGCTCGTCCCTGGCCCGCCAGACCTCGCCCATACCCCCGGTCGCGATCCGCGCGACCAGGAGGTATCGGTTCCCGAGCAGGGGGCCGGGCGAGGTCATCGATTCAGCACCGCCTCCATGACACTCTTGGCGATGGGCGCGGCGGTGACGCCGCCGGAGGCGTCGGTGCCCGCGCTGCCCGACTCCACGATGACCGCGACCGCGACCTTCGGGTCCTCGGCGGGGGCGAAGGAGATGAACCACGCATGCGGGGCCTGGCCCTCGGAGGTCTCGGCGGTGCCGGTCTTGCCGCCGACCTGCACCCCGTTGATCTGGGCCGCGGTGGCGGTGCCGTTCTGCACCACGCTGACCATCATCTCGCGCAGCTTGGCGGCGGTCTCCTCGCTGACCGCCTCGGTCCACTCCTCGGGCTCGGCGCTCTCGACCTCGCCGCCCTCGGCGTCGGCGATCTTGTTCACGAGGTACGGCTTCATGACCACGCCGTTGTTGGCGATGCCGGCGGCGACCATGGCCATCTGCAGCGGCGTCGTACGGTTGCTGCGCTGGCCGATCGACGCCTGCGCCAGCGCCGCGTCGTCCTCCTGCTTGCCGAAGTCGCTCGCCACGACCCCCATCGGGATCTCCAGCCGCTCGCCGCCGACGCCGAACTTCTCCGCCTGCGCCACCATCGCGTCGTACCCGAGCTCCATGCCGATCTTGCCGAACGGCGTGTTGCACGAGCGCTCCAGGGCGAACACCAGCGTCACCCGGCCGGCGCCGCACGCCGCGCCGCCGGAGTTGGGCAGGTCTGCGGTCGTGTTGGGCAGGTCGAGCACCTGCGGCGCGTCCACGATGGTCTGCGGGTCGCGGCTGTCGTCGTCCTCCAGATACGCCGCGGCGGTGACGACCTTGAACGTCGAGCCCGGCGGGTAGGTGCGGTCGATGGCCCGGTTGAGCAGCGGCTGGTTCTTGTCCTCGGCCAGCCTGTCGTACAGGCTGAACACGTCCTTCTTACTGGTCGTGGACAGCTTGTTCGGGTCGTACGACGGCAGCGACACCATGGCCAGGATCGCGCCGGTCTTCGGGTCGAGCGCCACCACCGCGCCGCGCTTGCCGCTGGCCCGCAGCGCGTTGTACGCCGCCTCCTGCGCCTTGGGCAGCAGGGTGAGATCGACGTTCGCGCCCTTGCTCGCCTTGTTGGTGAACAGGTCGATGCTGCGCCGGATCAGCAGGTCGGGGCTGCTGCCGTCGAGGAGCTGGTCCTCCGTCTGCTCGATGGCCGACTCGCTCTCGGGCGAGAAGAAGCCCGTGACGTGCGCGTACATCGGGCCCTCTGGGTAGCGCCGCTGGAAGCGGAACCTGTTGTCGCCCGTGTCGACGGACTCGGCCAGCACCTTGTCGCCCGCCGTGATCCGGCCGCGCTCGATCTCGTAGCGGGCGTAGAAGTTGCGGGTGTTGCGCGCGTCGTCGCGCAGGTCCTCCGCCCGCACCGCCTGGAGGTAGTTGACGTTGATCATCAACAGGCCGAACATCACCAGGCAGGCCACTGCGGCGCGCTTGAGTGGGCCGTTCATCGCTGAAACACCTGCGTCAGTCCTTCGTCCTGGATTGCCTGCGGCGGGGGCCTGCGGGCCGCGTCTGACATGCGTACCAGCAAGGCGATAAGAATCCAGTTAGCCAGCAGCGCGGAGCCGCCCTGCGACATGAACGGCGTGACCAGGCCGGTGAGCGGGATCAGGTTGGTCACGCCGCCCACGATGATGAAGATCTGCCAGGCCAGGATGAACGACAGGCCGCCCGCGAGCAGCTTGGAGAACGGGTCGCGGGCCGCGATGGCGGTGCGCAGGCCGCGCTCGACGATCAGCGCGTAGACCAGCAGCAGCGCCATCAGGCCGGTCAGGCCCAGCTCCTCGCCGGCCGCGGTGAAGATGAAGTCGGAGAACGACAGCGGGATGGTCTCGGGGTGTCCCTGGCCCAGGCCGGTGCCCAGGATGCCGCCCGAGGCCATCGCGAACAGGCCCTGCATGAGCTGGAAGCTGCTGCCGTACGTGCGCTCGTACAGGGCGGGGTCCTCGGGGTTCAGATAGACCTCGAAGCGGTCCTGCACGTGGCTGAACGCGAGCCCGGCCAGGATCGCGCCGCCGACGAAGAGCAGGATTCCGATCAGCACCCACGAGGTGCGCTGGGTGGCGATGTAGAGCATCGCGATGAAGGTGCCGAACAGCAGCAGCGACGAGCCGAGGTCCTTCTGCAGGATCAGCACGCCCAGGCTGACCGCCCAGGTGATGAGCACCGGGCCGAGGTCGCGGGCGCGGGGGAGGTCGATGAACAGCAGGCGGCGGCCCGCCAGCGCGAGCACGTCGCGCTTGGCCACGAGGTAGCCGGCGAAGAAGACGACCAGGGCGAGCTTGGTGAACTCGCCGGGCTGCAGGGAGGAGAAGCCCAGGTTGATCCAGATGCGCGCGCCGTTGCGCTCCTCGCCGATGAACGGCAGCAGCGGCGCGATCAGCAGCGCGAGGCCGACGAATCCGGCGGTGTAGGTCATCCGCTGCAGCGCGCGGTGGTCGCGCAGCACGATCAGCGTGACCGTGAACATCACGATGCCGGCCCCGGTCCAGAAGAGCTGGGTGCTCGCCGAGGCGAGGTCTTCGCCGCCCTCCTGGATGCGGTAGATCATCACCAGGCCGATGCCGTTGACCAGGGTGACCAGGGGGAGGATCAGCGGGTCGGCCCACGGGGCGAACTTCGCCAGCACGAGGTAGGCGGCGAGCATCAGGCCGCCGAGGCCCAGGCCGTATCCGAGCATGCCGGCGGGGATCTGGTCGTCCAGGGCCAGGCCCACGTTGGCGTAGGCGAGCATGACGATGCCGACGGCGAAGGCGAGCATGAGAAGCTGCGCCCCGCGCCGCTTCGCGGGCAGCGGGACGGGATTGCCGCCGACGGCGCTCATCGGCGCCCTCGCCCGGCGCGCTGGGCCACGCCTCGGGGCGGCGTGTCCGCGCTCGTTCCTGTTGTCGTGGTCTCGCTCGTCGTCGCTCGGTGCACCGAACTCACCTAGGGGGACCTCGTCGTCTGGGGGTCGGGGCTGGCCACCTGCTGCTCGGCCTGCTGTTCAGGCTGCTGCTCAGCCTGCTGTTCGGCTTGCTGCTCGGCCTGCTCGGCCTGCTCGTTCTGGCGCCCGGTCGGCTGCTTGGGGGCGGGGCTCGCGGACGCCTTGAGCTCGTTTATCTTCTTCAGGCCCTCATCGACGCTGGTGACCGGGATGCCGTCGCGCACCTGGCCCTGCTGGAAGGCGCTCAGGGCCGAGACCGACTGGCCGGTGGCGCGTACGACCTGGAAGAACTGCAGCGGCCCCACCTCGGCGTCGATGCCGCGGAAGACCACGATCTCATCGCCTTTGGTGCCGATGAAGAACTGGTCCTGGGTCCACTGGTAGCCGAAGTAGCCCCCGACGGCGACCACGGCGACCGCCAGGCCGAAGACCGTCGCCAGCACCGGCCAGACGCGGCGGCGCCGTCTGACCGGCCGGGCGGCGACCGCCTCGGCCATGGGGGATTCGAGGTCGTCGTCGGTGATCACCGGTTGCGGCGCGGTGATCGTGGCGGCGCGGGCGCCCGGGAGGTCCGGTGGTCGCAGCCGGTTGGCGCCGGCGGCGCCCACCACGGCGGCGTCGCCGGTGGTCATCGGCGTGCCGTCCTCCACCTCGATGACGTCGGCCACCACGCAGGTGATGTTGTCGGGCCCGCCGCCCCGGTTGGCCAGGTCGATCAGCGCCCGCACGACGTCTTCGGGCTCGTCGAGCGTGGTGAGCGTGTTGTGCAGGGTCTCGGCGCTCACCACCCCGGACAGGCCGTCGGAGCACAGCAGGTAGCGGTCGTCCACCTGGGCCTCGCGCAGGGTGAGGTCGGGATCGACCTCGCCGCTGCCGTCGAGCGCCCGCAGCAGGATCGACCGCTGCGGATGCGTGGCGGCTTCCTCGGGCGTGATCCGGCCGTCGTCCACCAGGGACTGGACCAGTGTGTGGTCATGGGTGATCTGGTACAGCTCGCCGCGTCGCAGCAGGTAGGCGCGCGAGTCGCCGACGTGCACGAGCGCGACCTGGGTGCCGTTCCAGAGCATGGCGGTGAGCGTGGTGCCCATGCCCTTCAGGCTGGGATCCCGGCCGACCATCTCGTGCAGTTTGCGATTGGCGTCGCGCACCGCCGCTTCGATGGCGCTGAGCAGATCACCCCCGTGGGTGCCCTCTTCCAGAGAGGCCATTGCGGCGATGGCGACCGAGCTGGCCACCTCACCGTGAGCATGCCCGCCCATGCCGTCGGCGACGGCGAGCAGGCGGCCGCTTGCGTACGCCGAGTCCTCGTTCCCTTCGCGGAGGAGGCCGACGTCCGAGCGGGCGGCGTAGCGGAGTGCGATGGTCATTTGCGCAATTCAATGACGGTCTTGCCGATGCGGATCGGAACACCGAGCGGCACCGGGGTCGGGCGGGTGACTTTGGAGCGGTCGAGATACGTGCCGTTTGTCGAACCGAGATCTTCCACGATCCACTGACCGTCCTGAGGGAAGAGCCGGGCATGCCGGCTCGAAGCGTAGTCGTCGCTGAGAACCAGCGTGGCGTCATTCGCCCGGCCGATGGTGATGGGCGTCTCCGTGAGATTGATGATGGTGCCCTGCAGGGGGCCACCGGTGACCACCATCTGCCGTGGCTCCCCCTTCTTGGGCTTGACGGTGGGTCGCGCGGCGGCCTTGGCCGCCTTGCGTGCGGGTGCGGTCGCGGTTCGCGGTCCGAACAAGTCTGTCCGGATCACACTGACCGCGGCAATCACAAAGAACCACAGCACCGCCAGGAAGGCGAGCCTGATCAGCAGCAGCGTGAGCTCGGACATGGACCGTTTGTCTACCTCTAATCGCGCCGGAAAACCAGAGTCGTGCGCCCCAACGTCACGCGAGTGCCGTTCTGGAGCTCGACCCGGCGTACCGGCTGGCCGTTGACGAAGGTGCCGTTGGTGGAGCCCAGATCGACGAGCGCGACCTGCTGCCCCTCCACCCGCAACTCCGCATGATGACGGGACACGCCTGGATCGACCAGTCGAAGATCGCAATCGGTGCCGCGCCCGAGCAGAGTCACCGGCGTGGTGAGCTCGAACGAACGCTGCCCCTGCGGGTCGTCCTGCGTGGACACGAGCAGCCTGGGCCGCCCGTTGAAGGCGTGGGAGCGACCCTGCGGCACGTCGCTCACCGGCTGGCGGATCTCGTCCTGCTCGACCGTCGCTCCGCGGATCACCCCCGAGCGGATGCGGAAGAGGCCGACCGCCAGGTCATCCGCGGTCTCGAACCGGACCCGGACCGGTCCCACGAAGGAGTAGCCCTGCTCCTTGGCGTACTCCCTGGCGAGGTTGGCCAGCTCGTGGCTGATGCTGTCGGCGTACACCTCCAGCCGCTCGCTGTCGGTCGTGGACAGCTCGACCACGAAGTCGTTGGGCACGAGCGTGCGCCCCTGAGCCACGATGGCGGCCCGCTCGTCCATCTCCCGCTGCACCGCGCTGGCGACCTCGACCGGCTGAAGGTCAGATTTGAACGCCCGCGCAAAGGCCCCCTCAACCAAGCCTTCGAGCCGTCGCTCGAAGCGCTGAAGGACTCCCACCGGGTACCTCCCTTCCTCCATCGTCTGTAGGGATCGTATCCGGGTTCAGCACCATCGGCGGTTCCGTGCTACTGTTTCTCAGCACCCACAAGGGCGGGTGGCGGAACGGCAGACGCGCACGGTTCAGGTCCGTGTGTCCGAAAGGACGTGAGGGTTCAAATCCCTCCTCGCCCACTCGAATGTAGCCCCGGCGTCCGGGAAGCCTCGCTTCCCCCGCCGGGGCATTCTCGTTCCGTGACCTGGTGCGCATCGCCCGGGTTGGACGTCCGGGCCCCGTGCTCAGGTTCCCGCCGCACGCCGGCGCGCCGTACACGCCCGGTGGCGGCGGGGCCGCAGTTACGTCCGGGACCACGGTCGAGATCGGCGCCCAGATCCGCACCGAGATTTGACGTGCCGCCGGGCCGCGCGTGACCGGAGGGCGCGTGATCGGCCGTTGCGCGACCGGCGCGACCGGGTAGTGCGGCGCGACCGGGTGGCGCGGTGCGACCGGGTGGCGCGGTGCGACCGGGTGGCGCGGTGCGACCGGCCCGCGCCCGGCCGCCCGTTGCGCGGCCGGGCCAGGCAGGGGGCCGAGGGCTCCCGGCAGGGCGCCGGGGGCTCCCGCGGGCATTCTGCGGGCTCGCAGGGGCGCGCGGAGGCCGATGGGGCGACCCCCGTACGCCGCCGCGTGGCCCCGCCGCCGGGGTAAGTTGCCGGCGGGGCTGGGCTGTGCGGGCGGCGGGGTCATGTCGGCGGCCGTTCGCGGGTGACGGGGTGGGGGGTGGTGCGATCGTGGATCAAGGTAGTGCGTCGGTCCCTATGTTTGAAGCCCCGGACGGGTCCGTACGGGGCCTGATTTTTTGGTGATGGCCGGTCACTGCCACCTTTCACGGTCTTTGTAACGTAAGTCGCTTGAGTCGGGCTTTCGGATCGCTTGCAGCACACAGTGATCGCGCTGTGCCGGCCCGTCTTCGTTACGCCCATAGTGAAACGGCGCCGGTCACGGCGCGCCGGTGGCGGCCGAATAGAGCTCGATCTCGTTCAGCATCGCGCACCGGGGGCCGATCTCCGCGTCGCACGGGGTCGTCGCAGTGGTTATGATCTTGATGTGCCGGATCGCCCGTGATCGGGGTGGTTCCGGGGTGAAGTAGTCCATGGCGTAACCCGTGTGGGCCTTCACCGTCACGACCGGCCGGCCCCAGTGCCCGCCATCGGCCGACACGTAGACCTCGGCGTCCGCCGGATGCCCGGGGCGCAGGCTGAGCCCGATCCGGCCGAGTGCGACCCCGCGGCGAAGGTGCAGCACGACCTCACCGCGTGCCGTCGCGCCGACCGCGCTCGACCAGTACTCCGTGCTGCCGTCGAACGCGCCGCCGATCCCGGTGCGCGGGCGCGCCGCGGCGGCGGGCGTGCCCGGGGGCGGCCACGTCATCGTGGTCTCCACGGTGAGCCCGCCCCGCCGGAGCAGGCCGGCGAGGTCGATCCTGGCGGCCGGAGGGCCGGCGAAGGGAGTGTGGACGCGGACGTGCCGCCGCAGGATGCCGTACGCGGTGCCGTGCTCGAAGCGGCCGTCGCGCGGGCACATGCGCTCGTCCGGCCGCCCGTCGTGCCGCAGGCCGGGCAGCTTGCAGTTGTCGAACACCTGGATCAGCCGGTGCGGCCCGAGCGGCGCGATCCCGCTGTAGCCGGACGTGCCGTGCGTGTCCCGCACCCCGTCCCGGTTGTGGTACGTCACCCGCTGCGGCTCCCAGCGCTCGCCCGCGCCGTCCGTGGAGACCGCCAGCCAGACGTCCGGGCGTCCCGCGCTGAGCACCAGCACCCCGTTGGGCATCAGCAGCAGCTCCGGGTCCACGCCGGGGACCAGGCAGGAGCCGTCGTCGAAGACGAGCGGCGCGGGCGGCGTCCAGGTGGCGCCGCGGTCGCGGGAGCGGGTGGTGAACAGCGCCGAGTACGCCCCGCCGTCGCGCCGCAGCACCGCGAGCAGGCTGCCGTCGGCCACCTGGGCGACCGTGGCCTCGTTGTACTCGTAGCCGCCGCCCGACACCGCCAGCACGCCGCGCCTGGTGAAGGTGCGGGCGCCGTCGGTGCTCGCGTAGACCTCCGGCTGCTGCAGCGCCGACCCGGCGTACCGGGCGTAGAAGGTCTGCAGCAGGGTGCCGTCGGCGAGCTGGACCGGCGAGCCGTGCGCCACGCCCCAGCTCGACAGGGTGCCCGGCGTCGTCAGGACGGCCTGGCCCGGCTGCCAGGTCCTGCCGTCGTCGGACGAGACGCTGACGCCCAGCCTGTTGGTGTGGGCGTCCACGGCGGTGGAGTAGTAGTCGGCGGCCAGCAGGCGGCCGTCGTGCAGCCGCACGGGCGCGTTGCGGAACGGCGACCCGCGTACCGGGCCGAACGTCTCCCCGCCGTCGTGCGACACCGTCATGCCGCTGACCTGGGGGACCACCGAGTCGGCGTTCCGCGAGAACGACGCGATCACATCGGTGCCGCGCGTGCCGTCGGGACGTACGACGCCGATGGCCGCGACCCCGGGGAACCCGGCGTACCCCTCCGGCTCGGCCTCGGCGATCCAGCGGGGGGAGTTCTCGGCCGAGAGGGCCTGGCCGTCCTCCGTGCCGGGAACCTCCGGGCCGACCGAGCAGTACGCCCGCGGCTCCGCCCGCGCCGGCACCGGGCGGGCCGCGTACGCCGCGGGCAGGCACAGCAGCACGGCGGCGGCGTACGCGGGCACGACGCGGGGTGGCACCGAGCGGGGGCGGGGCGGCAGGGCGCGGTAGCGGGTCGGCACGGGCGTCAGCGGGTCGTGGCGGCCGAGGTGTCGAGCAGCTCGCCGAGCAGGTCGGTCAGGCTCACCATGCCGACCACCGCGCCCGAGGCGCCGGTGACCAGGCCCAGGTGCGCGTGGGCGTCCTGGAGCACGGTCACGGCCTCGGGGATCGGCGTGCCCGGCTGGATCGACGGGATCGGCCTGGCCAGCGCGGCCGGGTCGGCGCCCGGCTGGGTGAGCGCGTCGCGCACGTGCAGCACGCCGATCACGTCGTCGGGCCTGCCCCGGTTGACCAGCAGCCGCAGGTGGCCGCTGCTGCTGGCGACCCGGCGCACGGTGGCGTGGGCGGCGCCCGCCGGGACGGCCGCGGCCTCGGCGATCGGCAGCATCAGCCGGCCCACCGGCTGCTGCTGCACCCGCAGCGCCCGGGTGAGCAGGTCGTGCTCGGCCCGGTCCAGCAGGCCCATCCGGCCCGACTCGCCGACCAGCATCGCGAGCTGCTGCGGCGTACGGGTGGTGGCCAGCTCGTCGCGCTGGTGCACCCCGAACAGGCGCAGCAGCGCGTTGGTCGAGCCGTTCAGCAGCGCGATCAGCGGCCGTACCGTCCTGGTGAAGGCGCGGAACGGCAGCGCCAGCCACAGCACCGCGGTCTCGGGGTGGGTCAGCGCCCACGACTTGGGCGCCATCTCGCCCACCACCATGTGCAGGAACGTGATCAGCGCGAGCGTGATCGTCAGCGAGATCGGGAGCTGCAGCGACCCGGGCACCCCGGCCGCGGCGAACACGGGCGCGAGCGCGTGCTCGATCGCGGGCTCGGTGACCATGCCCAGGCCGAGCGTGCACAGCGTGATGCCGAGCTGGGCGGCGGCCAGCATGAGCGAGAGCTGCCTGCCGCCGCGCGCCGCGGCGCGGGCGGCGGCCCTGACCAGGCGCCCGCCGCCGCTCGCGGTCTCCTCCAGCCTGTGCCTGCGGGCGGAGACGAAGGCGAACTCGGCGGCGACGAAGAAGGCGTTGCCCGCCAGCAGCAGCACGCCGAGGAGGATCGCCGGCATGAGGCTCATCGGCGTGCTCCCGCCGCGCTCGCGGCCTCGACCGGCACGGCCGGTACGGCCGGGGCCAGCCGCACCCACTCCGGGACCCGCCGGTGCACCGACAGGACGGTGAGCTCGGCCCGCTGGGCGGGCGCGTCGTCGTCCTCAAGCGGGTCGGCGTCGGGGGCGAGGGTCACGGTGAGGGTGTCGCCGGGCTCGGGCATGCGGCCGAGCAGGGCCAGCACCAGGCCCGCGACGGTCTCGTAGTCGTCGCTCTCGGGCAGCGACAGCCCGGTGGCGCGCTCGACCTCGTCCACGCGCAGCGTGCCGGGGAGGTCCCAGGCGCCGTCGTCGCGGCGGGCGGGGCCGGGCGGCTCGGGGTCGTTCTCGTCGATCAGCTCGCCGACCAGCTCCTCGGCGAGGTCCTCGACGGTGATCACGCCGGCCAGGCCGCCGTACTCGTCGATGACGCAGGCCATGTCGTCATGGGCGGTGCGCATCCGGTCGAGCACGGCCGGGAGCGGCAGCGTGGCGGGCACCAGCAGGGCCGGCCGGGTGATCTCGGCGACGGGGGTGCCGTCGGGCACGCCCTCGGGGCGCGCCAGCAGCTCCCGGACGCCGGTCACCCCGGTCACGCCGTCGTCGCCGAGGACCGGGTAGCGCGAGTGGCCGGAGACGCGCATGGCGTCGAGCAGGTCGGCGACCGTGGCCTCGGCGCGCAGCAGCACCACGCGGGGGCGCGGCACCATCACGTCCTCGGCGGTGTGGTCGCCGAACTCCAGGGCCCGGCCGAGCAGGTCGGACAGGCGCGGCGGCAGCTCGCCGGACGCGCCCGACTCGGCGATGATCCGCGACAGCTCCTCGGGGGTGGCGCCGTGCTCGATCTCCTCCACCGGCTCGACGCCGACGCGGCGCAGCAGCCGGGTGGCCGAGGAGTCGAACAGCCGGATGACCGGGCCGGCGACGGCCAGGTACACCAGCGTGGAGCCGGCCAGGAACTTCGCGACGGGCTCCGGGCGGGCGATGCCGAGGTTCTTGGGGGCGAGCTCGCCGAGCACCATCTGCACGGCGGTCGCGACGATCACGCCGATCGCCACGGCCACGCCGGTGACGGCGGCGGACGGCAGGCCCCAGGCGGTCAGCCACGGGCGTACGGCGTCGGCCACCGCGGGCTCGGCGAGGAAGCTCACCAGCAGCGCGGTCACGGTGATGCCGAGCTGCGCGCCGGAGAGCATGAACGACAGGCGCTCCGTCACCTTCAGCGCGCGTGCGGCGGAGGAGTCGCCGGCCTCCGCCTGCTCGCGGAGAATGCCGCGGTCGGCGGCGACGAAGGCGAACTCCTGGGCGACGAAGTAGCCGGTGGCGGCGGTGAGGAGGAGGAGGGCCAGCAGGCCGAGGGCGATGCTCACCGGAGGCGCACCGCCATGTGAGGCGAGAAATCAGATGATCTAGGTCCCGTGCGCGCGCACGGGCAGGTACTCCACGGGTCCTGACTGGACACGAGCGTCCTTCCACTGGGTGAACACGTCGCCGGAGCGACGGCTGGGTCTCGCCAAAGCTAACGAGGCGGACCGCCGCGGTTGTTTCCGCGCCGCCGGTGTTTTCCCATGCGAGGGTCGCGCCGGGGCCTCAGGTGACCGTGGCGGGCCGCGGATGGCGTGATGAAGGCGGGTTGCAAGCGCTCTGCGTACTTTTGCGTTGGAAAGACTTTGCCGACACGCGAGCGTCGGAGACCGGGCCCGCGTAGCGTCGAAGTGACGGCGGGTTTCGCCACGTGCGCGGAACGTCGGACTTGCCGGGACCCTTGCGTATTGTCGGAATCCTTGACTGAAAGAACGGGACGGAAGACGTGGCTGACTGGCGGGAGAGCGGGCGGCGGTCGGGTGAAGACGACCGCACGCGCAGAATGCGCGCGCCGGAGCCCGGCATCGGGCTGCCGGCCTATCCGGTCCAGGGCCCGGCGGGTCCGGGCGGGCGTTCCGGAGGACCGGGCGGAGCCGGGCGTCCGGCGCCGGAGGCGGTCGCGCCCACGGTGGTGCAGCCGGCCTTCCCGGGCCCGCCCCCGTCGCAGGTCCCTCCCGGCCCGTCCGGCCCTCCCGGCCCTCCCCCCGGCCCTTCCGGCCCCGGCAGAGAGGCATTCGATGACGGACGGCGCGTGGCGACCTCGCGCGTGTACGGCAAGGAACGTTCCGGGCGCAGCCCGGTGCGGCCCCTGCCCGGCCAGGGCGGCCCGCCCGAGGCCGGCGCGTTCGGGCCCGCCGGCCCCGGCGCGGGCGGCCCGGTGAGGCCGCGCAGGCGGCGGCGCCCGCTGCGGATCGTCGTCACCGTCGTCGCGGTGCTGCTCGTGCTGCTGCTGGTCGGCGCGGTCGGCGGCTACTTCTGGATCAACTCCAAGCTGGTCTCGATCCCCGGCGTGCTCGACGACTACGAGGGCCGGCCGGCCGACACCCCGGGCACCAACTGGCTGCTCGTGGGCTCCGACAGCCGCAAGGGCCTGTCGGCGGCCGAGCGCCGCAAACTCGCCACGGGGCGCGCGGCCGGGCAGCGTACCGACACGATGATGCTGCTGCACATCCCCGAGGGCGACGGCCGCCCGACCCTGGTCAGCCTGCCCCGCGACTCGTACGTGACCATCCCCGGCAAGGGCCGCAACAAGCTCAACGCCGCCTACGCCTTCGGCGGCTCCCGGCTGCTCGTGCAGACCGTGGAGACGGTCACCGACATCCGCATCGACAACTACATGGAGATCGGGTTCGCCGGGTTCGTCGACATCGTGGACGCGATCGGCGGGGTGAACATCTGCGTCAAGCAGAACATCAAGGACCCCAAGGCCGGCATCAACCTCAAGAAGGGCTGCCAGGACATGGACGGCGGCACCGCGCTCGGCTACGTCCGTACGCGCGCCACCGGCGCCCTGCCCGACCTGGACCGCACCCAGCGGCAGCGGCAGTTCTTCGGCGCGGTCGTGAAGAAGGCCGCCAGCCCCGGCGTGCTGCTCAACCCGTTCACCTCGCTGCCGCTGGCCTCGGCCGCGGCCGACTCGGTGACCGTGGACGACGGCACCGGCGCGTTCGACCTGCTCTCGCTCGGCCTGGCCATGGGCGACGGCCCGGTGACCACCGCCGTGCCGGTCGGCTCGACCCCGACCCTGCCCGGCGTCGGCTCGGTGGTGCAGTGGAACCGCGAGAAGGCCCTGCGCCTGTTCGAGGCGCTGGAGAAGGATCAGGCCGTGCCGAAGGACGTGCTGAACAACTAGCCGCTCGCGAGCGTCCAACAGACGTAAGCATCACGTAATCGAGACAGGGAGCCGGCGGCGCCATCCGCGTGCTGTTGTAGTCCCAGGGTCGCGTCCATGGAGGGGTTACCGTGAACAGCATCAAGGTGATGGCCCGTCACCCGATCACCTGGGCCGTGCTCGTCATCCTGGCGGTGGCGTTGGCCGTCGCGCTCTACCTGTTCCAGCCGTGGCGGCTGTTCACCACGGTCGAGGTCAACGAGGCGCTGCCGGTCACGGGCGGCAGCGCCGAGCCCGCGGCCCCCGGCGAGTCGGCGCCGCCGTCGCCCGAGCCCGCGGCCAAGCTCAAGACCCTGTCGCAGGGCGAGTTCATCTCCCACGAGCACCGCACCTCCGGCGTGGCCAAGGTGATCGAGCTGCCCAGCGGCGAGCGGGTGCTGCGGATCGAGGACCTCGACACCTCCGACGGCCCCGACCTGCGCGTGTGGCTGAGCGACCAGCCGGTCAAGGAGGGCACCGACGGCTGGTTCAACCTCGACGACGGCAAGTGGGTCGAACTGGGCGAGCTGAAGGGCAACCGGGGCAACGCCAACTACCCGATCCCCGAGGGCACCGACCTCGACTCGCTGAAGAGCGTGACGATCTGGTGCAAGCGGTTCAGCGTCTCCTTCGGCGCCGCCACGCTCGCGTAGCGTCCGGTGTCGTCCGGGCGGAGGTCTTGGGCACCAAGACGATCATCTGAGAATCTTGGTGTATGCGCCTATCCGAGGAATTGCACGCGATCGGCCGTCCGTTGCTCGGCGCACAGCTCGCGCATCCCACGGTCGCCGGCATCGCCCGGGGCGACCTGCCCGAGGCCGTCTTCCGGTCCTGGCTGGAGCAGGACTACCTGTTCCTGCTCGACTACGTGCGGGTCTTCGCCAGGCTCGCCTGGCAGGCCCCCGACGCCCACCTCGGCGACCTGGTGGACCTCGCGCACGCGACCCTGCACGAGGAACTGGACCTCCACCGGTCGCTGTCGGCCGAGTTCGGGGCCGACCTGGAAGGGGCGAAGAAGGGGCCGGCCTGCGCGGCGTACACCGAGTTCCTGCTCACCGCCGCGGCCGACTACGGGGAGGGCCTGGCGGCGCTGTACCCGTGCATGTGGGGCTACTCCACGCTCGGCGGCATCCTGATGGAGGCCCCGCCGAACGAGCCGCGCTACCGCAGGTGGGTCGATACCTACGCCGACCCCGGCTTCGCCGCCCTCGCCGCCCGCATCGGCGAGATGATCGACGAGGCCGCCCCCGACCCCGACCGCGCCAAGTCCCTGTTCCGCTCCGGCATGGCCCACGAGCTGGCGTTCTGGGACGTGCCCCGCCCGTAGCCCCGCCTTCCGCGCTCCCGCCCCCGATCACAGGGAGTGGCGGACCGAGCCGGTCCGTACGAAAGCGCCGGACCGGCCGACATATCGTGGAGGAATGCCAGAACTCCCGGAGGTGGAGTCGCTCGCCGACTTCCTGCGCGCCCACGCCGTCGGCCAGACGGTCGCGTCCGTCGAGGTCGTGGCCTTCCAGGCGCTCAAGACCGTCGATCCCCCGGTGACCGCCCTGGGCGGGCTCACCGTGACCGGCGTCGCCAGGCACGGCAAGTTCCTCGACCTCGACTGCGACGGCCTCCACTTCGTCACCCACCTCGCCCGGGGCGGCTGGCTGCGCTGGCGCGACGACCTCAGCGCCGCCAAGCCCGTACGCCCCGGCAAGGGCCCCCTCGCCGTCCGCGTACGCCTCGCGCCCGGCGACGACGGCAGACAGCCCGGCTTCGAGCTGACCGAGGCGGGCACCCAGAAGCGCCTGGCCGTCTACGTGGTGGGCGACCCCGCCGAGGTCCCCGGGGTGGCCTCGCTCGGCCCCGACCCCCTGGCCCCCGACTTCACCCCCGACCGCCTCAAGGCGATCGTCAGCGGCAACCGTACGCAGATCAAGGGCCTGCTCCGCGACCAGAAGGTCATCGCCGGCATCGGCAACGCCTACTCCGACGAGGTCCTGCACGCCGCGAAGATGTCCCCCTTCAAGATCGCCTCATCGCTCACCGACGCCCAGATCGCCGACCTGCACGAGGCCATCGTCACCACCCTGCAAGACGCCGTGGAGCGCTCACGCGGCCTGGCCGCAAAGGACCTCAAGAGCGAGAAGAAGTCCGGCCTGCGCGTCCACGGCCGTACCGGCGAGCCCTGCGACGTCTGCGGCGACACCATCCGCGAGGTCTCCTTCGCCGACTCCTCCCTCCAGTACTGCCCCACCTGCCAGACCGGCGGCAAGCCCCTCGCCGACCGCCGCCTGTCCAAGCTCCTCAAGTGACCCGGGAAAATAGACCCATGAACATCCCAGAGGTGCCCGCCGCGGGCGTCCCGGCCGACGCGTACCTGCTCGACGTACGCGAGCTGGACGAGTGGCAGGCCGGCCACGCCCCCGGCGCCACCCACATCCCCCTGAGCGAACTCCAGCACCGCGTGGGCGAGATCCCCCAGGACACCGAGGTCTACGTGATCTGCCGAGTAGGCGGCCGAAGCGCCCAGGCGACGATGTGGCTCAACCACCTGGGCCACCAGGCGCTCAACGTGGAGGGCGGCATGCAGTCCTGGGCCGCCGCCGGCCGCGAAATGACCAGCGAAACCGGCACAGACCCCTACGTCGCCTGAAGCCCTGTCACCGCCGGCGCGCTCCGCGCGGAAACCGCCTTCGCTCCGCTCACCCGCCTTCTCCAGGGTCGGGCTTCGCCCGACCCCCACCCGGTGCCCCTCCACCCACCACCCGCCTGGCGCCCACCCGGCCCGCGCGCTGACGCGCGCGGCAATCGCCTTCGCTTCGCTCAACCGCTCTTATCAGGTCGGGCTTCGCCGACGCTCGCGCCCCAACCCGAACGCCTACCCCAAGAACCGGGGCTAAGGAAGCGACAGAAGACCCCGAACGCGGCGAGCCACAAGGCCACTCGCAGTGACACACCGATCAGGCACCGTCGGCAGCGGCACAGATCGGAGCCGCCTCGCAGTGACGCACAGGTCAATGCCCCCTCGCCGTCCCGCCGAGCGAAGGCACCCCCAGTGACGCGGCCACCATCCGTCGTGCCCAGGCGGTGAACTCCACGTCCTCGCGGCTTCCGGCGTCCGCCTCGCTCATCAGCATCGCCGCCTGCCGGATCTCGGCCAGTGCGACATCCGTGACGGCCCGTACCACGATCGGCTGCACGTCCTCCGGGGCGATTCGCGGATCGTCGGTCCGCAACCCACCGGCCGACCGGCCCAGAGCGCCGACTCCTACTTCCTCGCCGCCCAGGTCGAAGGGACGCGAATCGCCCGTCATGAGGAGATCCCGGGCGGCGTGCACACCGAACTCGCCGAGGCTCTCGGCACCCCGCTCACCGGCGCGGTGGAGGAGCTCGTCTCGCGCATGCCGACACCGGCCGAGACCGAGCTGCTGCACCTGCCGCCCGGCACGCCGGTCGTGGAGCTGACCCGGGTGATTCACGCCGGCGAGCGTCCTGTGGAGGTCACCCTCTGGTTGTTCGACGCGTCGCGGCACAGGTTCGTCTATGAGGTTCCCATCGACTGACCGGAGCCTCGTCGCGGGACTGCTGGGCACCGGTGTCGTACGTGCCTGTTCGGGCAGCACACGACGCCGACCGTGATGAACCGGCCGCCCGTCAGCCACTCGCCCCACTGCACGTCCACCCCGCGCGCCAGCAGGTCGCGCGCCTGCTCAAGCCGCTCGTCCAGCCCGATCCGATCCGGATGCAGGAACAGCCCTTCGGCGGCCTTGTACTGTTCGGCCAGCCACGCCGTCGCGTCCTGGACCTGGCTGAAGGTGCCCGCGATCCGGGAGGCGGGCTTCACCAGCCAGTCCCCGGTCCGCATCGGCGGCAGCGGGGAGGTCGCGAACTCCGGCGAGTCCGGACGGCGTTCCGCCTCCCTGCCGCGGTCGTCCCCGGGGCCGATCCAGGTGTAAGCATGCCAGTGCATGGGACGGCGCTCCCGTACAGTCGTAGGGGGCGGCCCCTGCTTGCCATCATCAGGCGGGGACCGCCCGGCAGTGGATGATCGCTAGACGGTCAGCCCGGCGGCGCGCAGCTCGTCCCCGATCAACCGCAGCGTCCCGGGTTCTTGCTGTCGCGCAGCGCGAACGCGTCGTCGAGACGGCCGGCGGCGCGATTTCCACGCAGCTCTCCATCTCCTCCTCGTCCTGGTTGCCCCCGCACAGGCGGCGGAAGCGCCCAGGCGTGGTGTCAGGCTGGTAAAGATCCCGCATGGAAATCTCCTCTCGATTCGGCTCCGGTCCCGGAGCGGCGGCGCGGCCCCAGGCGCGGTCACGCCGGGGGAGCTTTGGCGGCCGGTGTAGGTGCGCTCACCCAGGGAGCCGCGCGGCCGGACGCCGGGCCGACGCGACCGGCACTTCGGGGTCTTCAGTCCTGTGCCACAAGCGCACCGGACCGGGGGGCGCAATTGCGCCGAGAGCGCCTCGGATTCCCTGGTGCCTTTGCCGGGCCACCTGGGACCGGGCCTCCCCGAACGATTTGATGAATCCTCACAGTATTTGTGAATGGTGTGGCCGCGTATCTATCGTCGCCGCCATGGAAACGTCCCTGATACAGCCGATCGATCCCGCGACGCTCCCCGACGCGACGGGCAACTACGCGCATGGCACCTTGGTGGCCGGTGTCCGCCGCGCTGTGTTCGTCAGCGGTCAAGTCCCATGGGCCGGGCAGGGCGCGGTTCCCGAGGACTTCGACTCCCAGTGCCGCTTGACGTGGCACAACGTTTTCGCCGTACTGGCCGAGGCCGATATGGGCGTACGAAACCTCGCCAAGGTCACGACGTATCTCTCCGACCGCATGTACCGGGAAGCCAACAGTCGCATCCGCCAGGAGATTCTCGGAGACCACCGTCCTGCTCTCACCGTCGTCATCGCCGGCATCTATTCCGAAGAATGGCTGCTGGAAATCGAGGCGATCGCGGTCGAGTGACCGATTACCCGATGTGCGCGTCCAGCAGGTGCCGGCCCAGCGGAGTCAGCTCGTGCCGGGCCGTTCGTGCCACCCGGGTGGTGACGACCAGCCCGGCACGTCGCAGATTCGCCACATGTGTCGAGGCGGTTGCCGGCGTGACGCCTAACGCGGTGGCAAGGTCCGTGGTGCCGCAGCCGGGGCGATCGGCGAGAGCCCGCAATACCGCCGCCCGGCGCTCACCGATCGCCCCGGCCAGACGCCCATCCGGCCAGCCGCGTCCACCGGTGTCACGCCAGAACGCCCCGGCCGTGCGCGCCGGATAGAAGAGCATCGGCTGCTGCCGGTCGTTGAGTTGCCGGTGCACACCATCGGTCAGGAACATGCTCGGCACCAAAACCAGCCCGCGACCGCCGAGGGCGAAATCGGGCGCGCTCGGCCCGTCGAATCCCAGATGCGGATACTCCCAACGCACATGTGGAGGGCACAAAGTGGCGAGCATGGCGTCCAGGCCATGCTGCGCCGCGAGCCGTGCGCGATAGGCCACATCCGCCGCCAACTGGGCGTGCAGCCGTGGCCAATCGGCGGCCAGCACCGCTTGGTGGAACGCCGTGAAAGCGTGCCTCAACGTTCGCCGGCCGCGGTCGGGATGGTGCAGCAGCGTGTGGACGACCACCGGAACGGTCTCCAGTACGCCGGCGAACGCGGCCGTGTCCTGTTGCACCGGCACGGATGGGTCGTCAAGCGCCGCGTGGAGTTCGTCCTCGAACGACATCGGGTCGTTAGCAGGCTGCGGCGTCAGAAAGTCCGGCAGATGCCGGGTGTGCGCCGAGCACAGTGTCACCACCGGCCGAGCCGCCGCGGGCAACCCCGCACGACTGGCATGACGCCAGGCGGCCAGGCCGGGCGGCGGTTTCGGCAGGCCGAGGCCACGCGCCGCTTTCAGCGTTTCCTGAAAGGGCAGGATGGCGAATCGGACACGACCGAGGTCCGAGTCGGAGAACACCAGGCGCGGCATACGGCGGAGATTAGCGACATCCTTGTCGCGCAACAGCGGGAACTCGGGATGCCGTCGTCCGGGGACGATCCGCTGGACGAGCCGAAGCCCAAGCCCAAGCCCGCCACGCCGTCGCCAGGGAGCCGGCAGGGCCGCCGGTCGTGCCCTGCCGGCTGTCCTTCGTCAGGCGCAGGGGCTCGCGGACCACGTGATGTAGCCGGTGACCCTGCCCCAGGTCGAGACCTCGCCGTCACAGAACTCCGTCTTGACGCCGACCAGGTTGGTGCGGGCGGGGTCGGAGAAGTACTGGGTGTTGCACATGTAGCCGGCCCGGCAGATGGGGGCGGCCTGCGCGGCGGTCGGTACGGTGGCGAGCACGGCACTCGCCAGGGCGGCGACGGCCAGCACACGTCGGATCATCGATGGTCCTTCCTGAGTACTGAACAGCACCAAGGGTTCGCGGCTTCGTGGGCGCCCCAGCCGATGATCAAAATATGCGTCGTGCGCGAAGAAAAGGCAAGAGGGGCTCGTATTCGTCAGGTCCATATTGTTCTGCATGGACATATCCGGCCGGCCGAGCGTGCATCACAGCAGCTCAACGCTTACTTCGGCGACTCTCCGGGTAATTCGGGGCGTCACAAAGTGATTTTCGTGCCCCGCCGGACACGGTTTTCGGCTCAGCCTCCCGCGCCACGGTCATCGCATTATGCAGACAATCCCGCCACTCCTCCTCGCGGCGTCCGCGCCTACCCCGGCATCGGCGCCTGCCACGCCTCGAAGTGGGCGGTGGAAGGGCTAAGCGCGGCTCAGGCGTCCAAGCGGCGGCGGGCGGACGCTCGCGGCCGATCCTTCTGTCGTGCCGCGACGATGATGAGTGCCCCGGCGACGATTCCGGCGAAGAACGGGGATGGCACGAGAAGGACGCCGCCCACCGCACACCATGCCGCGAGGCCCCAGCCGATCGCGGCGGGCACGGCCACCCCGCGTCCGGCGAGGTGCCAGGTCAGGCAGCCCAGGAGAATCAGGGGCACGGCGAAGCTTCCCGGGCCGGCCCAGAAGGTGACCTCGTTCTGCAAGAACTCCGCCGTCCGTGCGGCGCCCTCGTCCGCGAGCACGAGCGGGACGGCCGCCCATATCCCCCGGTCCACCCAGCCGCTGATGTCGTCCCAGGCGACGAGGGCCAGCAGGGTCGGGTGCCCTATGCCCAGCACGAGCATGATCCCGCTCGCCCAGCGGAGCAGCCGCTTCGTGGAGTTCATCGTGACGTCCCTTCTCGGTGCTCCGCCCCCGCCCGGTCGCGCCAGGCTCGTTCCCATTGCCGGGTCAGGGCCGGGTAGACGATGAGGTGCCGGAAAGGCGCGATGGCGGCCATGTAAAGCCGTCCGAACCAGGCAGGCGGTCGCGGAGCGAGGCGAGTCGTGGCACGGTTCGACCCCTCATCTATACGGTGCCGTACATTTCGTTATGTACGGTAACGTATAGATCGGACGCGATCAACGGAGGTGGCCGGATTCCTGCTGTGGCGCGCACGACACGAGCCCGCTGGATAGAGGCGGGCCTCGAAGCCCTCGCCGAGGGAGGACCCGACGCCGTTCGCGTCGAGGTGCTCGCCGCCAAGCTCGGCGTGACGAAGGGCGGGTTCTACGGGTACTTCGACGGCCGTCCCGCGCTGCTCGCCGAGATGCTCGACGAGTGGGAACGCCGCTGCACGAAGGAGATCATCGCCCAGGCCGACGCCGAGGGCGGCGACGCCGTCGCGAGGATCCGGCGCGTCGGTCAACTGAGCTTCTCCGAAGACCTGCACCGGATCGATCTCGCGGTTCGGGCCTGGGCCCGCCACGATCCGTCCGTCGCGGCACGCCTGCGCCGTATCGACAACGAGCGGATGGAGTTCCTGCGCAGGATGTTCGGCGCGTTCATCACCGACCCCGACGAGGTCGAGGCACGCAGCATCCTGGCGTTCGCGCTCGCGATCGGCCGCCACTTCATCGCCGTGGACCACCCCGGGCACACCAAACGGGAAGCCATCGAACTCGCCGGAGCACACCTGCTGCGCCCGCAGGCGTGACCGCCGGGCGCATCCCCGCGCGGGAGGAGGCGGCGGGACGACGTGGCGGGATGACGTGGCGTTCGCGCAGGTTCCGGCCCCTCCTCAGCCCCGCCTTCACCCCCTCAAGGAGAGTGGGCGGGCATGGCGGCGAAGGCCGGCCCTGGGCGGGTGGGCGGGGTCAGGCGTAGCGGCGCAGTTCCGGGGACGCCCATGCGATCGCGGCCACGGTCACGATGGTCAGCAGGCCGCCGGCGCAGATGACCGGCTGGGGGCCGAGGATCGGGGCCGCGGCGCCGTGCAGGAGGTTGGCGATCTGGGGCCCGCCGATCGTGACGACGGTGAGCGAGCCCTGGATCCTGCCGCGCATGGTGTCGTCGGTGTGCGCCTGGGAGATGGCGTTGCGGAAGGTGCTGAGCATGAAGTTCGCCGCGCCGCCGAGGACGAGTGCCGCGAGGGCGAGCCACAGGTGTGCGGCGAGGCCGAGGAGCACGACGGTGCCGCCCCAGGCCGCGGCGGCCGCCGCCATCAGGGCGCCGTGGCGGCGGGCGCGGGTGAACGTGCCGGACAGCAGGCCGGCCGCGAAGACTCCGGCCGGGTAGGCGGCGTAGAGCAGCCCCAGCTCCGGTCCGCCTTCCGGTGGGCCGCCGTAGGTGTGCTGGGCCAGTTCCGGGAACAGGGCTATCGGCATGCCGAAGACCATCGCGGCGAGGTCCACCGCCAGCACCGCCACCAGCAGCCGGCTGGCGGCCAGGTAGCGGAAACCGGCCAGTATCCGGTTGAGCGGGGTGCGGTTCGGGGCGGTCGGTACCTGGGCGCCTTGCGGGGTGTGGCTCGGGGCGGTCGGTACCTGGGCGCCTTGCGGGGTGTGGTTCGGGTCTGCCTGTACTCGCGCGAGCGGGGTGTGGTCTGGGGCGGCCGGGGATCCCGGGTGGGGTGGCATCGGGGGCAGTTTGGCGACGGCCCATACGGCGCTCAGCAGGGCGACGGCGTCCAGCAGGTACAGCGTGCGGAGCCCGGCGACCGGGATCAGGACGCCGGCCAGCACCGGTCCCAGGATCGCCCCGGTGTAGCGGACCAGCGAGCTGAGGCTGTTCGCCGCCGGGAGCAGTTCCGCCGGGACGAGGCGGGGGACGGCCGCGCCCATCGTGGTCATGATGGCGCCGAAGGTCAGCCCCTGACAGGCGACCAGCACCATCAGGAGGGGAACGGAGCGGGCGTCCAGTGCCGCCTGGGCCCACAGCGCCGCGTACGTCAGGGCGAGCCCGCAGTGGGCGGCCAGCAGCACCCCGCGCCGGTCCCCGACGTCGGCGAGGACGCCGCTCCACAGTGCCGCCACGACCAGCGCGACGAGCGACACCGCGGCGGAGGCGCCCACGGCGGCCGAGGAGCCGGTCATCATGAAGAGCTGCGTCGGTACGGCGACCACGCTGAACGAGCCGCCCACCGCGCAGATCGCCGAGGCCGCCCACAGCCGCCGGTACGCCGGGACGGCCAGCGGGCGGCGATCGACCGTATAGGCCCCCAGCGACCGGGCCGCCCCCCGCGATCGGGCCGTCGGCCCGTTCATGTGGCCCGCTCCAGGGTCACCACGTCGGCGACCACGCAGGCGATGTTGTCCGGCGCGCCCGCGGCGTACGCACGGGAGACCAGCTCGTCGAGCACCTGCTGGGGGCCGCCCGGCCCGGCCAGCACCTCGCGCAGCGCCTCGGCCGGCACGACGGTGGACAGCCCGTCGGAGCACAGCAGGTACCGGTCGCCGGCCTCCGCGCCGTGCAGCGACAGGTCCGGTTGCGTCGTGCCCGCGCCGGTCAGCGCCCGTGCGAGCAGCGCGCGGAGCGGGTGCGAGGCCGCTTCCTCCGGGGTCAGCCGGCCCTCGTCCACCAGCGACTGCACGTAGGTGTGGTCGTGGGTGATCTGGAACAGCTCCCCGTCGCGTACGAGGTAGGCCCGGGTGTCGCCGATGTGCACCAGTGCCAGCCGGGAGCCCGACCACAGCAGCGCGGTCAGCGTGGTGACGGCCTCGCCCGAGGGCGTCGCCGCGGCGATCTCGCGTATCGCCCGGTCCGCCTCGCCGACCGCGTCGGCGAGCGCGCCGAGCAGTTCCTCGGCCGGCACGGTGAGGGTTTCCAGCGGTTTGAGCGCGTCGATGGCCGCCGCGCTCGCCAGGTCACCCGCGAAGCCACCGGCCCCGTCGGCCACGGCCAGCAGCCGAGGCCCGGCGTACGCGGTGTCCTCGTTGCTGGTACGCACCAGCCCCGACTCCGAGCGGGCGGCGTACCGGATGCCGAGCGTGGCCGTGGCCTCGTCCACGGTGCTGCCCCTTCCCGACAGGTAGTCGACGAGGAAGGTGGCCAGCTCCCCTCGGGCGGCGGTCTCGGCCAGCACCTGCTCCCAGTAGCGGGATATCTCCTGGGCCGCCGCGGCGGCCGGGAGGTCGCACACGCGCCGGATGCGCGCCAGCGGCATGCCCAGCCGCCGCAGCCAGGCGATCAGCCGGGCCCGCTCCAACTGCGCCGGATCGTAGAACCGGTATCCCGACTCGCTGTCCACCGCGGCCGGTCGCAGCAGCCCGAGCTCGTCGTACAGCCGCAGGGCCTTCGGTGACAGCCGCGCGGCGCGGGCGAACGCCCCGATCGTCAGCAACTGCCGCACCGCTCCTCCTCGTCCCCCGGCCTGCCGTGGCCGGTGCGGACGATCCTGCGGCTTCCCCCAGGGGCAAGGTCAAGCCCCGCGCCCGGAGCGCCGCGGCGTCAACGGGGCGCAGTCGGTCAGCTTGCCGGTGCCCGGCTCCCAGTTGCAGACGGAGAAGCGGATGTCCCTCACGGCGGGCTCGACCCAGATGAAGGTGCTGCGGTCCAGGCCCTTCTCCTCCGGGTCGTACGGCTCCTGCCGGCCGATGATCTCCTGCTGGCGGATGTCGTCGCCTTCCGCGTCGCAGGTCGCGTACGTGACCCGCACGGCGGCGCCGATGGCGTCGCCGCCGTGCCGGTCGCTGACCTGGCCGCTGATCGTGGCCGTGTACCGTCCGAAGCACAGCCCCTGCGGGGTCGCCTCGTAGATGGTGTGGATGCCCTCGGCGTAGCTCGCACGGTCGGTGCTGTGGCCCGCCATGGTGAGCGTCGTCGCGCTCGCGGGTGGTGCGGTCAGGACGACGCAGGACGCGGTGGCCACCAGGCAGGCCAGGATGATGCGTGAACGCATGACACTCCTTCCGGGATCGCTGGGGGCCGCTCCCTTGCTACCACCGTGGACGGGATCGTCCCTAGTACGGTCGCATCCATGGAGATTTAGCCCTCTATCGCCTTTTAGGGACTTATGGGGCATCATTAAGCCAGCCATCCATAAAACGACCGCGGGAGCTCGGGGCAACCGGGCTGAGAGGGCAGCTATGCCGCTGCCGACCGCATGAACCTGTCCGGATAATGCCGGCGTAGGGAGCGTGTGATGACGTCTGACGTCGTTTCCCCTGGCAGCACCGCATCTTCTCGCGGCGGCACGGAAGCGCCGCTCACTCTCGACCAGGCGCCGCCCAAGACGCTCGGCGCGCTCGACCAGGGGGCCTTCTGGGCCAATCTCGGGGTGAGCCTGCTCGGGTTCTCGGCCGCCGCCGCGCTGCTCATTCCCGTCCCCGGCAGTCCGTTGAGCCTGGTCGCGGCGGTGACCGCGGCGATCGTGGGCAGCCTGATCGGGACGACCATGATCGGGCTGTCGGCCATCCCGGGGGTGCGGACGGGCGCGCCCGCGATGGTGCTGCTGCGAGGGCTGTTCGGCACCCGGCTGTCGTACGTGCCGACCGTGCTGAACATGATCCAGATGCTCGGGTGGGGCGCGTTCGAGCTGTGGGTGATCGCCACCGGCGCGCAGGCGATCTTCGGGGACGGCGTCCCGTACGCCGTGTGGGTGATCGCCGCCGGGGCGCTCACGATCGTGCTCACCATCTGGCCGCTCGGCTCGATCCGGGTGCTGCGGCGGTTCGTGACCGCGGGCGTGGTCGTGTCCATGATCTGGCTGTCGGTCGCGCTGTTCCGGCAGGGGCCGCCGCTGACCGAGGGCTCCTGGCAGGCGTTCGTACCGGCCGTGGACTACGTGATCGCGCTGTCGGTGTCGTGGGTGCCGCTGGCGGCCGACTTCGCCCGGCACTCCCGCTCCGGCAGGGCGGCCTTCGCCGGGGTGGTCGGCGGGTACACCATCGCCCAGGTCGCCTGCCTCACGCTGGGCATCGTGGCGCTCGCGCTGGCGGGGTACCAGAGCCAGAAGGTGATGGACGTGTTCGTGGCCGCGCCGCTCGGCGCGCTGTTCTTCGGCATCCTGGTGCTGCGCGAGGCCGACCAGTCGTTCGCCAACGTCTACTCCACCACGATGTCGCTGCAGAACCTGGTGCCGAGGGTGGACCGGCGGATCATCTCGGTGGCCGTCGGGGTGCTGGTCACCGGCGTCGCGCTGGTGGTGGACGTGGACTCCTACACCGCCTTCCTGGGCCTGATCGGCGGGGTGTTCGTGCCGATGTTCGGCGTGCTGGCCGTGGACTACTTCCTGCTCGGCGGCGCCGCCCGCTGGGACGTCTCCGAAGGCGCGCCCTCCCGGTGGCTGATGGTCGTGCCGTGGGTGCTCGGGTTCGTCACCTGGTGGCTGCTCGCCGCGCCGTCGGAGGTGGGCTGGTGGGCGGCCGTCTGGGACGGCCTGCGCGATCTGCTCGGCGGGTTCACGCCCGCGCCGTGGATGAGCGCCGCGCTCGGGGCGTTCCTGGTCTCCGGCCTGGCCACGCTGCTCATCGGCAGGCTCGCCCCCCGGCGCCGCCTCGGCTGAGGCGGCCCGGGCGCGGGCCCTTGTCCGGCATCGGGAACTGAGGGATCGTGACGGCCTGGGGGCTCATCCAGGATCGGAGACCTCATGCACTCTCCCCACGGGGGCAACGACCCCTATTTCCCGAATCCGGCGGGTCAGCAGGCCACCTCGGGCGCCGCCGTGGCCAGCCTCATCTTCGGGATCATCGGCATCTTCGCCAGTTGGTGCCTGTTCGGCATCCCGTCCATCCTGGCCATCGTCCTGGGCCATGTGGCCGCGGGAAAGACCAGGCGCGGCCTCAGACCCGGGCACGGCATGGCGGTCGCCGGGCTCATCCTGGGCTACATCGTGGTCATCCCGGCGATCATCCTGATCGCGCTGGTCGTCGTCGGCGCCGGCCCCGAATCGCTCGCGGAGTGGGTCAACGACGGTTTCGGGTGGATCGACTCGCTGCTGAACTCCTAGAACCCTCCGGCGAACGACGAGGCCGAGGCCGTCGTGGCCGGACCGGGCGGGCCGGGAACCGGTCCGTCCGGCCTGGAAGACGGTGCGCCCTCGCGGGCCGGTTCCGGCTCGGGCGGCCTGGTCAGCAGCCCTTGAAGCGCTTGTCCGCGGACCAGCCGGTGTTGGCCCAGGACTGCGGTGGCGCGGGCGTGAAGCCCGGGTACAGCTTCGCCAGCTCCTTCAGCAGCCAGTTGGCGAAGCGGGCGGCGCCCTGCGGGCAGGTGTGGATGCCGTCGGCGCTGCGGTCGGCCACGCCGTCCTTGACGCGCTGGTACGTGTCGCCCCACACGGCGCCCGCGTCGAGGAAAGTCGCCTTGCCGGCGGAACCGGCCGCGACCTGCCGGGCGACGCCGGGCGCGCGATTCAGGTCGGCCATGTGCGGCTTGTAGAAGTCGCCGGGCTTGATCGGTGGTGAGGTGACGAAGATGAGCTTCGCCCCGGCCCCGGCCACCGTGGTCAGGAGCCTGTCGTAGGCGGCGCGCTGCTCCTGCCGGCTGCCCCAGTCGTAGGTGGTGAGCTGGTAGATCACCACGGTCGGCCGGGCGGAGGTGATCTGCCCGGGCAACTCCTTCCAGCGCCTGTCCGAGGCGGGGCCGACGACGTTCCCGCCGCCGTCGGAGGCGATGGACGTGAAGCCGACGCCGCTGGCCTTGAAGGCGGCCGCCAGGGGCAGCGCCTCGCCCGCCGCGACGGAGTCGCCGAGGAAGAGCACCTTGGACGGTCCCGGCCCGGCGGACGCGCTGGTCTCGGCTCGGGCCGGCGTGTCGCTCGCACCCGACTCGCCGGCACAGGCGGCGGTCAGCAGCAGCAGCAGCCCCGCCATGCCGAAGGCGAGGTTCCGTGTCTTGGTCATGACTTCGACAGTGCCGCCGCAGTGTCGCGGCACCTCCACCGGCATGTCGCCGTTGTGTCGCAAGTGACCACCGATACGCCCAGGTCGGCGGGCGGTGGCAATACTGGACGGGTGGCTTCGATTCTGCTCATCGAGGACGATCCTCTGGTCCGGCGCGGGCTGCAGCTCGCGTTGCGCGGGCACGGCCACGACGTCCGCACGGCCGACACCGGCGAGGACGGGCTGCGCGAAGTCCGCTCGTCCGCGCCCGACCTGGTGGTGCTCGACCTGATGCTGCCGGGCATCGACGGGGTGGAGGTGTGCCGCCGCGTCCGCGCGGCCGGCGCGGTCCCCGTGATCATCCTCACCGCGCGCGGCGACGACTTCGACGTCGTCGGCGGCCTGGAGGCGGGCGCGGACGACTACGTCGTCAAACCGGTACAGCCCACCGTGCTCGACGCGCGGATCCGCGCCGTGCTGCGCCGCGCCACCGACGCCCCGGACGGCGTTCGCGTACACCGCGACCTGCGCATCGACCTCGCGGCGCTGACGGTGACGGCGCACGGCGAGCCGGTGTCGCTGACGCCGACCGAGCTACGGCTGCTGCTGACCCTGTCCGGGGCGCCCGGCCGGGTGTTCACCCGGCAGCAACTCCTGGAAGAGGTGTGGGAGCACGACTACCTCGGCGACTCCCGGCTCGTCGACAACTGCGTGCAGCGGCTGCGGGCGAAGATCGAGGACGATCCGGGCGCGCCGGAGTACGTGCAGACCGTCCGCGGGTTCGGCTACCGGTTCGGGCCGCTGTGACCTGGCGGCCCTGGCCGCGCGGGCTGCGCGCCCGGCTGGTGGTCGCCGTCGTGCTGGTGACCGTGCTCGGTGCCACCGCGGCGGCGTGGGCGAGCGCCCGCTCGGCGCGGTCCGCGCTGGTCGACTCGGCCCGGCAGCGGCTCGCCCAGACCGTCGCCGGGCAGATCGGCGCGATCGCCCCGGAGCTGACGTATCCGCCGGACCAGGGCACGCTCGACCGGCTGCGCGCCGCCGTCGGCCCGAACACGCTGGTGACGTACCGGAATCTGCGGTCCGCCGACGACACCGGCACCGAACCGGTCACGGGCGCGCTGCGCTCGGCCGTGCGCGCCCGGCACCTGATCGCCACGCAAGTGGTCACCGCCGGCGGCCGGCCCTTCCTGCTGGTCGGCACGCCCATCGTGATCACCGCGCCGGACGGCGCGCGCACCTCGTCCGGCATCGAGGTGTACACCGGGCGCGACCTCACCGACGTCGAGGGACGGGTCGACGACCTCACCCGGTCGGCCGCCTACACCGCCGCGCTGGCGCTGCCGCTGGCGGTGCTGCTCGCGCTGCTGGCCGCGCGCAGCGTCCTGCGGCCGGTGCGCGAGCTGCGCGATACCGCCCGCCGGCTGGCCGCGGGCGACCTCGGCGCCCGCTCACCGCCCCAGGGCGCCGACGAACTGGCCGACCTCGCCGTCACCGTCAACGAGATGGCCGAGTCGCTGCAGAGGATGCAGGCTGACGCCAGGAGGTTCGCCGCCGACGTCTCCCACGAGCTGCGCACCCCGCTGAGCACGCTGATGGCGGTGGTGGACGTGCTGGCGACCGCGGCCGCCGGGATGGATTCGGACGCCCGGGAGTCCTCGCAGCTGGCGATCGCCGAGACGCACCGGCTGGTCGCGCTCGTGGAGGACCTGATGGAGGTGTCCCGCTTCGACGCCGGCACCGCGCGGCTGCGGTTGGAGGACGTCGATGTGGCGGGTGCCGTGCGCGGCTGCCTGCGCGCCCGCGGCTGGCTGGACCGCGTCGAGCTGGTCGCACCGGACGGCGTCGTCCTGCGGCTGGACCCGCGCCGGCTGGACGTCATCGTGGCCAACCTGGTCGGCAACGCGCTGAGTCACGGGGAACCGCCGGTGCGGGTGCAGGTCTCCGTGTCCCGCGACCAGGTGCGGATCGAGGTCGCCGACAGCGGGCCGGGCCTGCCCCAGGACGTGCTGCCGCACGTCTTCGACCGCTTCTACAAGGCCGACACCGCCCGCCCCCGCACGCCGGGCAGCGGGCTCGGGCTGGCGATCGCGCTGGAGAACGCCCGCCTGCACGGCGGCGACCTCACCGCCGGCAACATCGCCGGCGGCGGCGCGCGGTTCACGCTGCGGTTGCCGCGGAACCAGGAGGACGGGTGAAGCGGATCTGCGCGGTGCTGGCGGTGCCGGCGGTCCTGCTGCTCGCGGGCTGCGGGATCCAGCCGTCCGGCGTGACCGGCGGCGGCCAGGCCCCGGCCGGCGTGGCGCCCGGGGTGACGCTGTACTTCATCGACGCGCACAGCAGGCTGCAGCCGCAGTTCCGGCAGACCGGCCGCCTCGGGTCGATCTCCGAGGCGCTGGCCCTGCTGCTGACCGGGCCCGGCTACTCGGGCCTGCGCACCGGGATCGCACCGACCACGGTCACGCGGGTCGGGGTGGCCACCACACCCGGCGTGACCGAGATCCACGTGCCCTTCACGGCGAACGAGATGACCTCGCTGGGCATCGACCAGATCGTGTGCACCGCGCTGGGCGTCCACGTCCAGAGCGGCGGGTCGAGGAGCATGAAGGTGCGGATCATCTTCACCCAGAGCACCCCGGAGTCGAACAAGCTGCGGACCTGCCCGCTGATCAGGTGATCAGCCCAGCTTCGTGACGTCGATCGTGGCCGGGGCCGGTGCGGGCAGCGCCGCCCACAGCACGGCGAGGGCGATCATGACCGCGGCGAACGCCGACAGCCCGCTCCGCCCCCTGGCCCATCGGGCGCGGAACCGGATCGGATCCTCGATCAGGTACTTCGACAGCGCGGCCAGGCCGATCGACACGCCGGCCACCATCGCCGTCCACGACCATCCGCCGAGGCCCGACCGCTGCTGGGACAGCAGCACGATCACGGGCCAGTGCCACAGGTACAGGCTGTAGGAGATCAGCCCGCACCACCGCAGCGGCCGCCACGCCAGGGCCCGGGCGACCATCGCGTGCGGCGCCCGCACACACAGCCCGATCAGCAGCGCGGCGGCCAGCGAGTGCGCGAAGAGCCCGCCGGTGAACAGCCACGGCGAGTCCGTCCCGTCGGCGAGCAGCCACACCGCGCCGATCCCGACCACCGACACCGCCGACGCCACCGACACCGCCGACACGGCACCCGCCCGCCGGTCTATGGCGCGGGCCGGCGCGGCATGCACCGGACGCGTGGCGACCAGGGCGCCCAGCAGCAGCGAGAACGCGCGCGTGTCGGTGCCGGTGTAGACCCGGCTCGGGTCCGCGGGATCCAGGAGGACGATCATCAACACCAGCGAGCCGGCCGAGACCAGCGTCGCCACCACCGCGCCCCAGTGGTCCACCCGGCCCACCCGCTGTGCGCGCCGCGCCCACCACGCGATGATCGCCAGGAGCGCCGGCCACACCAGGTAGAACTGCTCCTCGACCGCGATGCTCCACAGGTGCTCGAACACCCGCTCCGACCCGAACCTGTCCCAGTAGCCGGCCGACTCCACGAGCAGGTGCCAGTTGACCAGATTCGACTGCACCCACGGGCCGTCCGAGAGCGTCGTCCGCACCAGGTCCGGCGGTCCCACCGCCCAGACCAGCACGGTGACCGAGGCGAGCATGCCCGCCAGCGCGGGCAGCAGCCGGCGGACCCGCCTGCCCCAGAACGCGGCGAGCGAGACGGCACCGGTCACCCTGACCTCTCGCAGCAGCAGATCGGTGATCAGGTAGCCGGACAGGGCGAAGAACAGGTCCACGCCGAGGAACCCGCCGGGCAGATGGCCGGTATGGAACAGCAGCACCCCGATGATCGCGACGCCCCGCAGCCCGTCCAGGGCGGGCAGATGCGGCCTGCGTACGCTGGCCGGCGCGGCCTCCTCGGTCGATTGAGCTGGCGTCATGGCGCCGAGCGTGCCGTTCCACTGTCCGGGCACCGTCCGCATGAGGTCGCAGATGTGTCGCAACGGACCACGCCGGACCGGCGGGGAAGCGGGAATCGATCCGGTTGATCGGCAGTCCGGCGCCGCCTGCGCTGAGGCGGCTGAACCCCTAGCCGGCCTCCAGGGCGAGCAGGTGGCGCTTGGCGTCGGGGCCGCCGGCGTACGGGCCGGGGGTGCCGGGCGAGTCGATGACGCGGTGGCAGGGCACGATCACGCAGACCGGGTTGACCGCGAGCGCGTTGCCCACCGCGCGCAGGGCGCGGGGACGGCCGATGCGCTCGGCCACCTCGGCGTACGTGGTGGTGGTGCCGTAGGGGACGGTGGTGAGCATCTGCAGCACCGTGCGCGCGAACGGCGTGGCGAGCTGCAGATCGACCGCCACGGTGAAGGCGCGCAGCCGCCCGGCGAAGTACGCCTCCAGCTCACGCCGCACCGGGTCGATGCGGCGCGGGTCGGGGCCGATGAACCGGCCCACCGAGCGGGTGATCCGCTCGAACACGGTGTGCTCGTCGTCGTAGCTGCACGACACCACCCCCCGGCCGGTCACCGCGACGACGAGGGAGCCCACCGGGCTCTCGACGGTGCCGAAGGCGATGTCGGGGGGCCCGTCGCCGCGATACGCGGGCGAGGTCACCCGCACCAGGGCGTCTAGGTCGCCGGACACGGGCGCTCCCCCTCTTTCGCATGCAGACAGCGCTCACCGCAGCGTATCCGACGGATCGCCACATCGGCGCCGCCCGGCCGGGCGCGCCAGGAATCCATGGGGCGACCCGGAACGCTCCGGCGAAAACGCCAAGATCCGGCCGGGAAAACGGGCACTATGGGAGGGTGGGTGACGAGAGGGCCGCGAGTGACGATGACATCGCACTGGCTGTGCTCGAAAGCTCACCCAATGCGATCGTCGCCCTCGACCGCGATCAGACGGTGCTGGTGTGGAACCCCGCGGCCGAGCGGCTGTTCGGCTGGAGCGCCGCCGAGATGGTGGGCCGGCGCTCGCCGATCGTGCCCGACGAGCTGACCGCCGAGCACAACGCGGTGCTGGAGCGGGTGCGTACGGGCGGGGAGGTGTCGCTGCGCACCAAGCGGTTCTGCCGCGACGGCCGGCTGCTCGACGTGCGGGTCGATACCAGCGCGCTGCGGGTCGGCTCGGGCACGGTCGTGGGCTATGTGTGCGTGCACCACCTGCCGCAGGACGACGCCGACGCCCGCGACTGGGGCGCCCACCGCGACCGGCTGGTCCGCCGGCTGACCGACGTGGTGGGCGACATCAACGCCGAGCTGGAGCTGCCGTCGGTGCTCGACCGGATCGTGTCCGGGCTGACCGAGCTGACCGGGGCCGACGCGAGCGGGTTCGTGCTGCTCGAAGGCGAGCGGCTGCGGCTGGTCAGCGCGCACGGGCTGCCGGCGTCGCTGCGCGGGGCCACGGCCGAGTTACACACGAGCCTGGTCGGCAAGCTGCTGCGTACCGGCAAGACCGTGATGCTGGAGACCAGCGAGCTGGACGACCTGATCTGGTCCGAGCTGCCCGGCCTGCACTCGATCGCGCTGGGCATCGCGGCCGTGGGCGGGCGGCCGTACGGCGCGCTGTACGCGCTGTTCGCCAAGCGCAAGGCCGGTCACGTCGAGCTGGAGCTGCTGGAGCTGCTGGCCGGGCACGCCGGGATCGCGGTCGGCAACGCGATGGCCTACCAGGACGCGGTGCGCCAGCGCGCCCACGAGCGCGCGGTCTTCGACGCCAGCGCCGACGGCATCGCGGTGCTCGACGGCTACGGCCGGGTGTTGCAGTGGAATCCGGCGGCCGGCGAGCTGACCGGCTACCACGCCGACGACGTGATCGGCGGGCCGCCGCCGTTCCCGCTGCCCGAGCCGGGCGAGAAGCTGAGCTTCCAGCTCGACAACGGCCGCTGGCTGGACGTCGTGTGCGCCGAGATCCCCGAGACCGGCGAGATCGTGGTGGATTTCCGCGACATCACCCGGGCCAAGGAGCTGGAGGAGGCCAAGGACCTGTTCCTGGCCACCACCAGCCACGAGCTGCGCACGCCGATAACGGTGGTGCGCGGCTTCGCCAGCATGCTCGACTCGCGCTGGGACAAGCTGGCCGACGCCGAGCGCCGCGCCGCCGTGCACACGATCGCCGAGCGGGCGCGCTCGCTGGGCTCGCTGATGGACCACCTGCTGCTGGGCTCGCGCGCGGGCGCGGAGGAGCTGGCGGTGCGGGTGGAGCCGTTCGACCTGGCCGCCCTGGTACGCGGTGCGACCCTGGGCCTGCCGGTCCTGTCCGACCGGCACCGGGTCGAGGTGGACATCCAGGACGATCTTCCCCTGGTCAGCGGCGATGCGCTGGCCACCGACATCGTGCTCGGCCAGCTCCTGGAGAACGCGTTCAAGTACTCCCCGAACGGCGGCCTGATCCGGGTCGAGGCGTGGCGCGAGGGCCAGAGCGTGGTGGTCGTGGTGGACGACGAGGGGGTCGGCATCGCCGCCGCCGACCGCGAACGCGTGTTCGAGCGCTTCGTCCAGGTGGAGAGCGGCGACCGGCGCAGGTTCGGCGGCGTGGGGCTGGGTCTGTACATCGTGCGCAGCCTCGCACGCGCTCAGGGCGGCGATGTTAGCGCCCATCCTCGCCCCGGCGGAGGGACCAGGATGAGAATGTTCCTCCGAGTGGCGGAATCCTCTACCTGACGCGAAACTCCGGCGTGGTAACGAACCGGTAACGGATAAACTGATCTATTGTCCGATGTGTACAAGCCGTAATCGGCCGGCGGTTTCCTCGACCGGCTAACGGGGCATTTCGGTCGTAGTGGGGTTGCTCCTCAGGGGGGCTTCGGAGTGCAGGGGGAGGTGAGTGCGTCGAGCGCCGTGATGTTGCCCTACGAGTTGTCCAGCGTTGCGGTCGCCCGTCAGCGCCTGTGCTCTGACCTGGAGAAATGGGGAGTGTACGAAGCCGCGATCGACGATGCGGTCCTCGTCGTGAGCGAGCTGCTCAGCAACGCGTTGCGGCATGCCCACCCGTTGCCCTCGGGCGGGGTGGGGGTGGCTTGGCGCTGGACCGACGGCCACGTGGAGGTTGCGGTGAGTGACGGAGGCGCGGCCACCGAGCCGCGGGCCGGCCGTCCCACCCTGTCCTCGCTCGGCGGGCGTGGCCTGGGCATCGTGGAGTTCCTGGCCGAGAGCTGGGGTGTGCGCCACGAGGGCGACGTGACCACGGTGTGGGCCGTGCTGCACTGTCCTCAACCCACCGTGAACGGCCACCACAGCGCGTCGGGCGGATCGGGCAACACCGAGGTGGCCGCCCTGCGCGAGTGCGGCTGACCGGCCGGGCCGTGCCCGGCCGGTCGCACCGGACGCACCGGAGCTGCTGAATCTGCCGCGCCTACTGTACCGCCGCGACTGGCTTGGGGTAGAGCAGCGCGCGCTCGCCGACCGTCCACGCCGTGGAGGCCAGCAGGTACAACCCCGCGCCCAGCGGCATCACCGCCGCCGCCAGCACCGAGCCGAACGGCAGCAGCGGCATGATCCGCCGCATCGAGTCGGCGACCCCCGCCGCGATCTGGGGCTCGCCTCCACCCGGGATGGCCGGGACCGCGAGCGCGGTGGCGTCCAGCTTCGCCCGGCGCGAGGACAGGTACGCCACCACCGTCAGCAGCGCCAGCAGCACCACGAAGACCAGCACCGGCACGCTCAGCGGGCCGAACGCGGCCACGGCCCCGGCCAGCGGCTGGCCCAGCGGCGCCCCGAACAGCACATGCGTGCTCGGCGCGGTGGTCACCTGGTACAGCAGTGCGAAGAACGGCAGTTGCGCGACCGAGGGCAGGCAGCCCGACAGCGGCGAGGCGCCCTCGCGGGCGTACAGGGCGAGCGACTCGCGCTGCAACCGCTCGGGGTTGCGGGCGTAGCGCTTGCGCAGCTTGGCCAGCTCGGGCGCCAGGCGCATCTTGGCCTTCGCCCCGCGCGCCGCCATCAGGGCCAGGGGGAGCAGCAGCACGCGTACGGCCAGTGTGAACAGGATGATCGCCACCGCGGCGGAGTTGGCCCCGGCCAGCGGCGAGATGAGGTCGGCGGTGGCGGCGAGCAGCCCGGACGCGAACGAGATGATCGAATCGAACATGGCGGACGAGCCCTTCTGTCGATAGGGGGACAGGACGACAGAACGGCGCCCGCGCGCTACGCGGGCGCCGGGCCCGCCGAGGGGGCTCTGGGGCGGGGACGGCCGGCGGCGTCGGGATCTCGTTGCCGGACGAACGTGGTACGCCGGGCGCGGTCGCGCGCCGACAGGGGCGTCCACGGATCGGCGCGCGGCTCGGCACGCAGGGCCCGCGCGGCCCAGGCCAGCAGCAGCACGCTGAGCCCCGCGACCGCGGCGCCCGCGAGCATGCCGCGGGGATCGCCGGCCGCTCCGCCCAGGACCGCCACGGCCAGGAGGAGCAGCAGGTACAGACGCGGGGCGTGCACGTTCAGCTCACCGGTGGTCGCGTGAGCTACTTGGACAGCTTGCCGTAGAGCGTGACTCCGGCCACGACCACGACCCCGATCACCGCGACGATGACCAGCAGCTTGAGCATGCCGATCAGCGCGGGGATCACCAGCCCGAACACCACATACAGGGCGAGCAGCACGCCGAGGACGGCGAGAACGATACGAGCCATGTGCCTACCGTACGTCCCACCGCCCTCCGCCGCGACGCAGATCGGCTAACGATCCACTCACTTCGGACCCTGCTTACGGAACGGTGACGACAGGACGGCACGCGGCGCGCCGGCCGTACCGTTGAGTAGGGAAACACCCGGAGGGCGGTGAGCGGTGAGCACGAGTTCGGCGGCCCGCATTCTCGTCGTGGACGACGATCCCACGGTCGCGGAGGTCGTCGCGCGCTACCTTGAGCGCGACGGGCACGATGTCGAGTGCGTGGGCGACGGGGCCGAGGCGCTGCGCCGGGCGCTCGCCGACCCGCCCGACCTGCTGGTGCTCGACCTGATGCTGCCCAAGATGGACGGCCTTCAGGTGTGCAAGAAGCTGCGCGAGCGCTGGCCGGTGCCGGTGATCATGCTGACCGCGCTCGGCGAGGAGATCGACCGCGTCGTCGGTCTGGAGACCGGCGCCGACGACTACGTCACCAAGCCGTTCAGCCCCCGGGAGCTGGCGCTGCGCGTGCAGTCGGTGCTGCGCCGGGCGCGCGGGGCGCCGGTCATGACCGGCACCGGCGTGCTGCGCGACGCCGACCTGCGGGTGGACATCGGCGCGCACGAGGTGCGCCTGGGCGACCAGGAGGTCATGCTCACCGCGCGCGAGTTCGACCTGCTCGCCTACCTGATGCGCAACCCGCGCCAGGCGTTCAGCCGCCAGGCGCTGCTCGACCAGGTGTGGGGCTGGTCGTTCGGCGACTCCTCCACCGTGACCGTGCACGTGCGGCGGCTGCGGGAGAAGATCGAGCCCGACCCGACCGCGCCGCGGCGCATCGTCACGGTCTGGGGCGTCGGCTACCGCTACGAGCCCATGGCGGCCTCCATGGACACGACGTGACCGTGGAGACGGCGTGATCCTGGAAACCACATGATCCTGGAGATCATCGCGGTCACCGCCGGGCTCGGCGTGCTGATCGCGGCCCTCGGAGTGGCCGCGATGCGGCTGCTGCGCGAGCGCTCGATCGGGGTCATGCTCGCCGTCGTCGCCGTGGTCACCGTGCTCGCCACCATCGCGGGGGTGGTCGGAATCACACTGGAGATGCTGATCGCCGACGCCTCGCGCGACATCGTGCTCAGCGTGGTGGCGGTGGGCGGCCTGGTCGGGCTGGGCGTCGCGCTGGTGCTGGCGCGCCGCGTCGTGGCCGCCAGCCGCCGCCTGGTGGACGCCGTGCGCGACGTGAGCGACGACGGCGGCTTCGTGGCCCCCACCGGGCTGCCCGCCGAGCTGGCCACCATCGCCAGCACCCTGGACGAGGCGTACGCCCGGCTCCGGCTCGGCCACGAGCGCGAGCGCGCCCTGGAGAGCGCCCGCCGCGAGCTGGTCGCCTGGGTCAGCCACGACCTGCGCACCCCGCTCGCCGGCATGCGGGCCATGGCCGAGGCGCTGGAGGACGGCGTGGTGGCCGACGAGGCGACCGTGCGCCGCTACCACGCCCAGATCCGGCTGGAGGTGGATCGGCTCTCGGACATGGTGGACGACCTGTTCGAGCTCTCGCGCATCCACGCCGGCGCGCTGCGGCTGTCGCGGCGGCGGGTGGGCCTCGGCGACCTGGTGGCCGACGCGCTGGCCGGCGTGGAGCCGCTGGCGCGGGCCAAGGGGGTGCGCCTGGGCGGCGAGGCCGACGAGGTGGTGCCCGTCGAGGCCGACACCGCCGAACTGGGCCGGGCGCTGCGCAACCTGGTGGTCAACGCGATCCGGCACACCCCCGCCGACGGCGCGGTCTGGGTGCGCGCACACGTGCACGACGGCCGGGCCTGCCTGTCGGTGACCGACGGCTGCGGCGGGATACCCGAGGACGACCTGCCGCGGGTGTTCGAGATCGCGTTCCGGGGCGAGGCGGCCCGCACCCCCACCCCCGAGGGGGGTGGGGCCGGCCTCGGTCTGGCCATCGCCCGCGGCATCGTGGAGGCGCACGAGGGCGACATCGAGGTGGTCAACGAGGGACCCGGCTGCCGCTTCGACATCCGCCTTCCCCTGTCGCAGTGACCCGGACGCCCCCTTTGTCCACAGGGGGGTGGCCACGGACAGAGGTTATCCACAGAGATTCTGTGGATAATCGGGGGGTGGGGTGCGCAGCGCGATGCTCTCCTCGGCGTCGGCCCGGCGGTGCCACCACGGCACGTCGATCGACTCGGCGATGGCGCGGAACGTCGGGCACGGCCAGCGCCACATGCAACTGCGGCAGCGCAGTATCGGGTTGGCCGGGTCGCTGGTGATCCCGCCCGCGTCGCGCGGCTGGTGCAGGTCGAGCAGGCGCAGCCCCAGCTCGCTCAGGCCCAGCAGCTCGTCTCGGGCGATTTCGAGGAAGTCGAGATCGTGGCCGGCGAGGCGGGCCCGGATCGGCACCACGCCCTCGCGGTTGATCAATGCCCGAAGCGGCAGCGTCGCCTCCCGCCACGACGTGGCCTTCTCGGTGAGGACCCGGATCACCTCCAGTCGCTCCCGCAGCCGCTCACGTTGTGGGTCCTCCGGTCTTTCGCTGTGCATCGGTGTCGTGTGGACCACCCGCCCGGACGCCCGCGCCACGCCTGTGGAGACGCCGCCGGGCACGGGCGCGGCGGCCCTGCCCCCTTTCCGGTCACGCCGGTGTCGCATACAGTAAAGCTTCGCGCACTCACCGTTTCCCTGTACTCCAAACGGGGGAGAACGGCCGAGCGACTCCGGGAGCGGGGATCTGCGAGAGAACGTGACCCGGAGCCTGAGCGGCGCTAGTGTGCCCGCTGTGGAGCTCAAGGTCTCGACTCGATCACATGCCGGGAACGTCGTAGTGGCGGTCGCCGGTGAAATCGACCTCTATACCGCCCCCCGCCTCCAGGCCGAGTTCACTCGGCTCCTCGGAGACGGGCCGTCGCGGGTGGTCATCGACATGTCCGGCGTGGACTTCTGCGACTCGACCGGAATGAACGTGCTGCTGTCCGCGCTCAAGCGGCTCAAGGAGCGCGGCGGCGCGCTGGAGGTGGCGGCCCCGCGTCCCGCGGTGCGCAAGATCCTCCAGGTCACGGGCCTCGACTCGGTGTTCGTCGTGCACGAGACCGTGCCCGAGGAGTTGCTGATCTCCGAGTCGCAGGGGTAGCCGGCGGCTACCATCGATCACCATGGACACAGCGGTGATCATTCCGGCGAAGGACGAGGCCGAGCGGATCGGCGCGACGGTCACCGCCGCCCTCTCCCTGCCGGGTGTCGATCTCGTCGTGGTCGTGGACGACGGTTCGGGTGACGCGACCGGCCGTGTGGCGAGGGCGGCCGGCGCCCGCGTGATCCGCCACAGCCGCAACCGCGGCAAGGCCGCCGCCATGGAGTCCGGCGCCGAGGCCGTGCGCCTGCTCGACCCGCCCCCCGCGGGCGACGGCGGAGCAGTCGAGGCCAGGCACCTGTTGTTCCTGGACGCCGACCTGGGCGACACCGCCCGCGCCGCCGCGGCGCTCATCGAGCCGGTGCGCAAGGGCGCCACCGACATGTCCATCGCGATCTTCGCCAACCGGGTCAGGCTCGCCGGCCACGGCTTCGTCGTCGGCCTGGCCGCCGCCGGGATCAAGCGCGCCACCGGGTGGACCCCCGTCCAGCCGCTCAACGGCCAGCGCTGCCTCACCCGCGCCGCCTTCGAGGCCGCCCGCCCGCTCGCCCACGGCTTCGGCGTCGAGGTCGGCCTCACCATCGACCTGCTGCGCCGCGGATTCCGGGTCAGCGAGGTCGAGGTGGACATGGCCCACCGCGCCACCGGCGCCGACTGGCACGCGCAGCTCCACCGCGCCCGCCAGTTCCGCGACGTGGCCCGCGCCCTCCTCGCCCGCGGCGCCCTCACCTCGATCCCGAGCATCTGACGCGCTCGGGCGTCCGACCCGCTCGGGCAACTGACCCGCTCGGGCAACTGACCCGCTCGGGCAACTGACGCGCTCGGGCAACTGACGCGCTCGGGCAACTGACGCGCTCGGGCATTCGACCTGCTCGGGCATTCGACCTGCTCGGGCATCGACCCGCTCGGGCGTCCGACCCGCTCGGGCGTTCGGCCGCTCGCGGCGTGGAGTCCGGCCCTGGAGGGTGCCGGGCTCCACGCGCGAGGCATCGCCATGGGGGGTTACCGTGATCATAACCTCCCGTGGCCGGATGATTGCTTACCGTGCGGTGACGCTTTGATGAGCGTCCCCGGCCGGCCGGAGCGCCGGCCACACAGCGCCGGTCACAGCGGCGACCAGAGCGCGGGGTGGGGGCGGGGTGTGCTGGAATGCGCTGGTGGGTTTCGAACGTGCGGCGTGGCCGGTTCGCGTGTGGGCGGGCGGCGTCGGGGGGAGCCTGGCGCTGACGGTGGCCATCGGGCTGCTCGGCCCGTCGGCCATGGTGCCCGCCCTGGACGGGGAGGCGTGGCAGCCGCCGTACTCGCTGGGCGTGCGGCCCGACGGGCATCTCGTCGTGGCGATGGCCGCGGCGGCGATCCTGCTGGGGGCCGTCGGGCTCGGCGCGGGGCTGCTCGCGCTCAGGCGGCGGGTCCCCGCGGGCGGGCTGTGGGACGCGCGGCGGCTGCTGGTGCTCGGGTGCGCGGTCGCGGGGGTGCTGGCGTTCCTGCTGCCCTCGGGCTCGGCCGACCACCTGAACTACGCCGCGTACGGGCGGATCGGCGCGCTCGGCCACGACCCGTACGCGACCACGCCCGCGATGCTGCCCGCCGACCCGGTCGCGGGGGCGGTGGAGGAGTGGGTGAACACGCCCTCGGTGTACGGGCCGGTGGCGACCGCGGTGCAGGTGGCGGCGAGCCTGGCCGGGGGCGAGTCGGTACGCCTGACCGTGTTCGCGCTCGCGCTCGCCAACGCCGCCGCCTTCGCCGGCACCGCGCTGCTGCTGCACCGCTTCACCGGGGGCGACCTGCGGGCGGCCCTGCTGTGGACGGTGAACCCGCTGGTCGTCTACCAGCTCGCGGCCGGCATGCACGTGGACACGCTGGCCGTCGTCGCCGTGGTCGCCTCGCTGGTGGTGCGGCACCGCGGGGTCCTGGCGGGGGTCCTGCTCGGGGCCGGGATCGCGGTGAAGGTGAACGTCGGGCTGGTGGCGCTGGGGCACGCCTGGGAGCTGCGCCGCTCCCGCGCCCGCCTGGCGGTGGTCGCGGCGACCGCGACCGCGACGGTGGCGGCGGCGTACGCGCTGGCGGGGCCCCACTCGCTGGACCAGATCGGCCGGGCGAGCCGGTCGGTCTCGCTGGCCACCCCGTGGAACATGGTCCAGGACGCGTTGCAGCGGCTCATCGGCCCCGGCGGGTACGTGATCTGGATCCAGGCAGGCTCGCTGGCGCTGCTCGCGCTGCTGGCCTGGCTGCTGCTGGCCGGTATGGAGCGGCACGGCGCGCCGGAGGTGGCGGGGGCGATCGTGGTCGCCTACCTGTTCGCGGCGCCGTACGCGCTGCCGTGGTACGACGGGCTCGCGTTCGCGCTGCTCGCGCTGGCCCCGGCCTCCGCGCTGGACGGGTTCCTGGTGGCCCGGCTGACCGCGCTCTCGCTGGCGTACCTGCCGGCCCGGGTGCTGGACCAGCCGCCCGACCTGCTGTGGCTGCGCGAGGTGGTCAGGGTGCGGGTCGCGCCGTGGGTTCTGCTGGCTCTGACGGTGGCTCTGGCCGTTTGGGCGTGGCGGCGGATGCGCCGGGGCCGGCGGGAGCCGGGGCGGCGAGCTGGAGCGCCCGGACCGACGCGGCCAGCGTCAGCGGCACCGCGACCGTGAGCGCCATCGCCGGGATCGCGATGCCGGAGTCGTTGGCCAGGAACCCGACGAGCGCGGTGGTCAGCACGCCGAACAGTCCGGCCCGCAGCGTGGGCGCACGGCCGTACGCGAGGGTCAGCGCCGCCGCGCCCCAGCGCGAGGGCCGGGCCAGGATCAGGTAGAGGAACGCCAGCGCGACCAGCGACAACACGGTCAGCGGCAGGTTGCCCAGCGTGCCGACCATCGCCGCCACCTTGCGGCCCAGCACCGGCCACGCCTCGCCGTCGAGCACCTGCTGGAAGAACGCCCCCAGGTGCGTACGCTCCCCGGCCGGGCGCAGCCAGTCGGCGAAGCTGATCGCGCCGATGAACGCCGCCGCGGCCACCCCGACCAGCACCAGCCGCGCCGGCGAGACCCGCCTGCCGGTGAGCAGCATCAGGAACACCGCCAGGCCGGGCACGAACGCCAGCACGCCGCCGAAGTCGGCGCCCCAGGCGGGCCAGCCGTCGGCGAAGACCGCCAGCAGCCCGTACGCGGCGCACAGCCCGGCCGCGAGCGCGCGCCTGCCCCGGGCGAGCAGGGGCCCGGCGACCCCGGCCAGGAACATGATCGTGGAGGTGGCGAACACCGCGAAGGCGATGTTGCCGAAGCCGTAGAACCGGGCGCCGGTCACCGGCTCGTACCCGGTGACCGCGTTGACCTGGAGCCGCGAGCCCGTCATGACGTCCAGCAGCAGCGCCAGCGAGGTGATCGCCGCCACGACGGTGAGCGGGCCGAGGACCGCCGAGCGCCACGGCCCGGCGAAGGCGAGCCCCGCGATGGCCCCGGCGAAGCCGAGGATGGTGGCGATCAGCCCGGCCATCGGGCTGCCCCAGCTCCACCACGGCACGAGCTGGGCCAGGAACGTCGAGATCGCGATGGCGCCGCTGACCACGGCCACGACCTGGGTGGCGACCAGCACCCGCGAGCCGCCCCAGCGCCGGCGCACGGCGACCGCGGCGAAGGCGTAGAAGAGCACCTGCACGATCACCAGCGCCAGGAAGAACGGGGCGCGGACCTCGCGCAGCACCTGGCTGGCCAGGTCGGAGTCGGCCAGCTCGGTCACGGTGGCCTGCGCGCCGCCGGGGCCGGCGCCGCCCGGGACCCACTGCCTGCCGACCACGCCCTCGGGCGCGGTCACGCCCAGCGTGCCGAGCGTGGTCGCGGTCAGGTCGGTCAGCGTGACCAGGGCGTCCTGGCGGGTGGAGGAGGCGGTGAGGTGGCCCTGCGGGTACGGCGCGCCGCTGGGCGAGGGCCCGGTCGCGATGGCGACGTGCAGATGGGCGGATGTGGAGATGTCGGAGATGCCGGCGACGAGGACCGTGGTCCGCGCCGGCAGCCGCGCCAGCAGCGCCCCGATCCTGCGGTCGGTCTCGCTCGCCGCCGCCTGCCGGGCCTGCTCGGTGGGCGGGATCGGCTCGCCGTCGCCGTCCACGCCGCCGCCGATCCACGCCTTGGCGAGGTTGTCGGCCTCCATCACGATCAGCGTGTACGGCGACAGGTCGCCCAGCGCCTCGGGCGTGGCCGCGTAGCGGGCGACGGTGCCCGACCGGTCGGCCGCGCCCAGCGCCGCGCCCGGCCCGATCGCCGCCACCCGGCCCCCGGTGTCGGCCACCGCCTGCCCCAGGGCGCCGATGGACGCGCCGAAGGACTGCTCGCGGTTGAAGCCGGCCAGGTTGCTCCAGCCCGGCACGGTGGCGCCGCCGCCGGGTGTGGCCTCGGGCAGCGGCGGCAGCCCGCACGAGGTGCCGGGCGCGCCCGCCCGCTGGCCCGCCGAGACGGTCAGCCAGCCGGCGATCGGGCAGGTGATGCTGCGGTCAGGGGGCGGGATCGCCCGGGTGGACATCGCCGCCGCGCCGCCCTCGCCCGCCAGGCGCCACAGGTTGGGCGTGCGCTCGCGGTCGATGTCGGACCACTCCAGGCCCGGCACCCCGACCAGCGCGACCCGCGCTGAGGGTGCGTGCCCGGTCAATGCGCCGCCCGAGGCGTGCGTGCCCGAGGCGTGCGTGCCCGAGGCGTGCGTGCCCGAGGCGTGCGTGCCCGAGGCGTGCGTGTCCAGGGCATGCGCGGGCAGGGCGTGCGTGTCCAGGGCGTGCGCGGGCAGGGCGAACAGGGCCGCGCCGAGCAACGCGGCGACGACCGACAGCGGCCACCATCGGCTCATGCGCCCGCGCAATCCTTGCCACCCACAGGCTCCACGGTAACCTCCGACCTCGTGACGACTGGCTCGGTACCGACCGGCCCGGCCCCGGCCGGCCCGCCGCCCGCCTCCCGGAACCCCGCACGGGCCTGGGTGTGGCTGCCCGCGCTGCTGCTCGTGGCCGCGGCGGTCGCGCCCCTGGTCGCGTACTGGCTGGGAAATCCCGACGATCAGCGGCTCGTCGATCTCGATGTGTACCGTACCGGGGGGAGGGCCCTTCTGGACGGCCGTCCGGTGTACGACTTCGTGACTCCGGCGCCGCAACTGCTGCCGTTCACCTACCCCCCGGTCGCCGCGATGCTGGCCGCGCCGCTCGCCTGGCTGTCCTGGCCCGCCGCGCAGTGGGTGTGGACGATCGGCGTCTTCGCCGCGCTCGCCGTGGCGGTCGCCTTCGCCTTCCGCCCGCTGCTGGAGGGCGTGCGCGAGCGCGGGGCCGCCTGGGTCCCGCTGCTGTTCGCCGCGCTCATGATCGCCTGCACGTACATGATGCCGGTACGCGACCAGGTGCGCTTCGGCCAGGTGGACATCCTGCTGGTCGCGCTGTGCCTGGCCGACTGCTTCGCCCGCCGCCCGTGGTGGCCCCGCGGCATGCTGATCGGCCTGGCCACCGCGGTGAAACTCACCCCGGGCGTGTTCCTGATCTACCTGCTGGTCACCGGCTTCGGCCGCGACGGCGACCCCGAGCAGCGCCGCACGCTCTACATGGCCACCTTCACGGCCACGCTGCTCACCGTGCTGCCCTTCCTGGTCATCCCGGCCGACGCCGCCGACTTCTGGTTCGGCGCGCTGCTCGACACCGGCCGGGTCGGCGCCAACAACGCCACCACCAACCAGTCCATCAACGGCATGCTGCTCCGGCTCTACCTGCCGGGATGGCTCACCACCGCGATCTGGGTCGCGCTGCTCGCGGCGGTCGCCTGGTACGGCTTCCGCCGCGCCCGCGCCGCGTACCTGTCGGGCGACCCGGCCACCGCGGTCGCGCTGACCGGCCTGATGGCCGTGCTGCTGTCGCCCGTCGCCTGGATCCACCACCTGGCCTGGATGGTCGCGGTGCTCGGCGCGCTGGCCGGGGCGGGCCGCGACCGGGTCAGGCTCCTGGTCGCCGCCGGGGCCTGGCTGTACTACGTGCTGACCATCCCGTGGTGGGGGGTCACGCTCCGGGCGGCCGAGATCCCGGTGCTCAGCCCGGTCGCGGGCCGCATCGTGCAGAACGCGTTCGGGCTGGGCGCGCTGGCCCTGGTCTGGGTGCTCGGCTCCTGGCTGCCCCGGCGCCGCGCGTCCGTGGAATCCGCCGATGCGCCCCGCGGCCGAGCCCGCGATTCGGCGGCGCCGGGCTGACACCGTCGTTACTCTTGGTAATGTGATGGTGACCATATGGGTGATCGTTGGCATGCTCGCGGGCGCGACCGGCATCGCCATCGGCCACTTCGCGCTGCGCGAGGCCAGGGCGGCGGTCGAGGAGTTCACCCGGGCCGCCTCCCGCCAGGCGGCCGAGGGCGCCAAGGCCGACCTGCGGGCCATCCGCGACGTCGCGGTGTGCCGCTACGACGCCCTGGAGGAGATGACCGGCCGGCTGTCGTTCTCCGTCGCCATGATCAACGGCCTGGGCGACGGGATCGTGCTGACCTCCATCAACGGCCGCTCCGAGACCCGCACGTACGTACGCCCGGTGCGCGGCGGGCGCGGCGTGCAGCCGCTCTCGCCGGAGGAGGAGCACGCCGTGCGCGCCGCCCGGCTCGGCCTGGGCCCCGAGGTCACCCCCGGCGCCCCACCGGCCACGCACGCCGCCGGAGCGGTGACATGAGGCCGGGGTGAGGTGAGGCCGGGGTGACATGAGGCCGGGGTGACATGAGCCGGGGGTGAAGTGGCGCCGGGTCGCAGATGAGGCCCGGGTGAAATGACCGGCCGCAGCGTGCCGAATGCCACAGACCCGGTGGGCACAGTGCCCTACCCTGGTGGTATGTCAAAACTCGCCTATCTGGGACCCGAAGGGACCTTCAGCGAGGAAGCCCTGCGGGCCCTGGCGCCGGAGGCCGAGCGTCTGCCGTGCCCCAACATCGGGGCGGCGCTCGAAGCCGCCCGGCGCGGTGAGGCCGACGGCGCCGTGGTCCCGCTGGAGAACTCGCTCGAAGGCGGCATCACGACCACCCTCGACGAGCTGGCCGGCGGAGAGCCGCTGCTCATCGCGGCCGAGCTGCTGCTCCCCGTGCGCTTCTCGCTGCTGGCCCGCCCCGGCACCGAGCTGGGCCACATCAAGCGCGTCATCACCCACAACGCCGCCCACACCCAGTGCCGCGGCTTCCTCGCCCGCGAGCTGCCCGACGCCGTCGTGATCGCCGCGGCCTCCACGGCCGGCGCGGCCCAGGAGGTCTCGCTGCCCGGCTCCCCGTACGACGCGGCCATCGCCGCCGCCATCGCCGGAGAGCACTACGGCCTGCACGAGGTCGCGGGCGGCATCGGCGACCGTGACGACACCGTGACCCGCTTCGTGCTGGTCCGCCGGCCCGGCCCGCTGCCCGAGCCCACCGGCGCCGACCGCACCTCCCTGGTGGTCTTCCTCGCCGACGACCACCCGGGCGCGCTGCTGGAGATGCTGACCGAGTTCGCGGTGCGCGGGGTCAACCTGACCCGCATCGAGTCGCGCCCCACCGGCAACGGCATCGGGCAGTACTTCTTCCACTTCGACTTCGAGGGCCACGTCGCCGACGCCCGCGTGGGCGAGGCGATCTCGGGCCTGCACCGCGTGTGCACCGACGTCCGCTTCCTGGGCAGCTACCCCCGGGCCGACGGCGTCGCCCCGCAGATCAGGCGGGGCACCGCCGACGCGGAGTTCGCCGAGGCCGCCCGCTGGCTGGCCAAGGTGCGTTCCGGCGACGTGTGAACCGGCGCGTGGCGGAATAGATGCGCGCGCCGGGGGCGAGCACGGGTAGCCTTTCGACCTGTGATTGACCTGCGTACCCTTCGTGAGGATCCCGACCGGCTGCGGGCGTCCCAGCGCGTCCGCGGCGCCGACAACTCCGTCGTCGATGTGCTGCTCGACCTCGACTCGCGCCGTCGCAGCGCCCTGAGCCGCTTCGAGTCGCTGCGCGCCGAGCAGAAGAGCGTCGGCAAGTCGGTGTCCCGCGCCTCCGGCGAGGAGCGGGCCGCGGTCCTGGAGCGGGCCAAGGAGCTGGCCGCGCAGGTCAAGAGCGCCGAGACCGAGGCCGACAAGCTCGGCAAGGAGCTCGACGACCTGCTGCTGACCGTGCCCAACATCGTCGAGGAGGGCGCCCCGGCCGGCGGCGAGGACGACTACGTCGTGCTGGAGGAGGTCGGCGAGCGCACCACGTTCGACTTCGAGCCGCGCGACCACCTGGAGCTGGGCGAGATGCTCGGCGCCATCGACATGGAGCGCGGGGCCAAGGTCTCCGGGGCCAGGTTCTTCTTCCTCACCGGCGTCGGGGCCCGGCTCCAGCTCGGCCTGCTCAACATGGCCATCCAGCAGGCGATCGAGAACGGGTTCACGCCCATGATCACGCCGGTGCTGGTCAAGCCCGAGTCGATGCAGGGCACCGGCTTCCTCGGCGCCCACGCCAGTGAGGTCTACCGGCTGGAGGAGGACGACCTGTACCTCGTCGGCACCTCCGAGGTGCCGCTCGCGGCGTACCACGCCGACGAGATCCTCGACGCCGCCACGCTGCCGCGCCGCTACGCCGGCTGGTCCTCCTGCTTCCGCCGCGAGGCCGGGTCGTACGGCAAGGACACCCGGGGCATCATCCGGGTGCACCAGTTCGACAAGGTCGAGATGTTCTCCTACGTGCGCCCCGAGGACGCCCACGAGGAGCACCTGCGCCTGCTGGCCTGGGAGAAGGAGATGCTGGCCAAGGTCGAGCTGCCCTATCGGGTGATCGACACCGCCGGCGGCGACCTCGGCACCAGCGCCGCGCGCAAGTACGACTGCGAGGCGTGGATCCCGAGCCAGGGCCGCTACCGCGAGCTGACCTCGACGTCCAACTGCACCGACTTCCAGGCCCGCCGGCTGAAGGTCCGCTACCGCGACGCCGACGGCAAGCCGCAGCACGTCGCCACGCTCAACGGCACCCTGGCCACCACCCGGTGGATCGTGGCCATCCTGGAGAACCACCAGCAGGCCGACGGCTCGGTCGTGGTGCCCAAGGCGCTGCGCCCCTTCGTCGGCCTGGACGTCCTCGAACCCGTCCGCTAGGGGTGCCGGCGGCGCCGCCACGTCATGATCGCGAAGGCCGGCGCGAGCGCCGCCGCCACCCCGGCCGCGATGAAGGTCGCCCGCTGGAACGGCGAGTGCCTTTCCAGCGGCGTGGCGGCCTCGGCCGACAGCGGCACCGGGTCCTTCTCGTCGGTGAAGCCCAGCCGCCGCCACGTGCCCGCCGTGTCGCGCACCGCCACGCCGTCACGCCGGTTCGCCACGACCACCACGTGCCCGCCCCCGGGCCGCGCCTGCACCGCCACGGACGCCGAGTACGCGTACGCGCCGTAGCCGTCGTAGACCTCCTCCACGAGGTATCGCTGCCGCTGGGGGGAGATCTCCCACACGGTCGTCCAGGTACGGCCCCCGTCGCGGCTCTCGGTGACCCGCAGCCGCTGCTCGCCCACCCGGTAGCAGTGGGCTGGCTCATCCGGCACGCACGCCCTGGTTCGGGGAACGGCGCGACGCCACGTCTCGCCGAGCGCCTCCTTCCGCGCCCAGGTCACGCCGCCGTCCCGGCTGGTCACGAGCCCGCCGTAGGTGTCGGCCACCAGCACGATCTCGCCGTCGTCGCGGACCTCGACGTGACTGGCGTCCATGAGCAGAGGCGCGGCCGTGGCGGTCACCGCGAGCACGGCCGGCGGCACCAGGAGGACGCCCCGCCGCCCGAAGGCCCGCCGGGACGCGCCGCCGCCCCGCCGTCCGCCCGCGCCGTCGCCCTGTCCGCCGGCGGCGGGGATCGAGTCCCGTGCGGCCCACCAGGCCGCCAGGAGGGCCGTGAGGGCCACGAGGTCGGTCGGGTCGGCGCGGACCCCGGAAGGCCCCACGAGCGCGCTCCAGGCCCACGAGGCGAGGGCCGCGCCGTCCTCGCTCGCCTTCACGGCCGCGAAGGCCGCCCCGACCGTGAGGATCGCCCCGGCCGCCAGGGGGCGCTCCCGTACGCGCCCGCCGAGCGGGAGCGCCATGAGCACGGCCAGCAGCGGCGGTGCCAGCACCAGGCCGGCGAAGTCGCTCAGCTTGCCGGTGACCGGCCCCGGCCATGCCTGCTTGAGCACGTGATCGTTGACCAGCAGCACGGCCAGCCCCGCCACGGTCACCGGGTGCCCCAGCCACTCCAGCGCCGCGCCCACGGCCCCGCGCCGCCCCGAGACCCCGCCCAGGGGCGTACGCCGCTCCACGTTCCGGTCGATGCCCGGCAAGTGGTCAAAGTTCCGGCAGGCGGCGCATCGTGGCGTACTCGTGATGTGCGCCTCAGGCGGTCAGGTAGCGCTGGAGGGTCGGGCCGAGCCAGGTCACGATCTGGTCGTGGGTCAGGGCCGCGACGGGCGGCAGGCGCAGGACGTACCGGCACAGGGCCATGCCGAGGATCTGGGTGATGACCAGGCCCATGCGCAGCGCGGCCTCCTCGGGGTCGGGCACGAGCCGGCGTACGACCGGGGCGAGCTGCTCGGCCATGATCTGCCGCATCCGCTCCACGGCCACCTCGCTGGTGACGGCGGTGCGCAGCAGCACCATCATGCCCTCGTCCTCCTCCCAGCGGAGCAGGAAGTGGCGGGCCAGGGTCGTGCCGACCTGGTCGCGGGGGAGCGCGGCGACGTCGGGCAGGCGCAGGTCGAAGTCGGCCGCCGCGGTGAACAGGCCCTCCTTGTTGCCGAAGTAGCGCATCACCATCGAGGGGTCGATCGCGGCGTCCGCGGCGATGGCCCTGATCGTGGCGCGGTCGTAGCCCTCGGCCGCGAAGCGCTCGCGCGCCGCGGCGAGGATCGTCGCCTTCGTCTCGGCTGAGGATCGTCGTGCCATGCCAACGAGTGTAGGCCAACGTCTGTTGACTTTCGGACCGATGCCAACATATGTTGGCCAACAACCGTTGGCATACACATCGTGGAGGTCGAGATGCTTCCGGAGACCACCGACGTCCTCGTCATCGGCGCGGGCCCGACCGGCCTGGCCGCCGCCTCCGCGCTCCTCCAGGCCGGGATCGACGTCACCGTGGTGGACGCCCAGGCCGAGGGGCGGAACACCTCCCGGGCGGCCGTGGTGCACGCGCGCACGCTGGAGGCGCTGGAACGGCTCGGCGTGTCGGAGGAACTGGCCGCGCGGGGCCTCAAGCTGTCCCGGTTCAGCATCAGGGACCGCGACAGGGTGCTGATCCCCGTCGGCTTCGGCGGGCTGCCGACGCGCTACCCGTACACGCTGATGATCTCCCAGGCCGAGACCGAGGCCATCCTGCTGGAGCGGTTCGAGAAGCTGGGCGGGCGGGTGCTGCGGCCGTACCGGCTGGTGCGGGCCGAGCAGGACGCCGCGGGCGTGACCGCGACCTTCGCCGGCGGCGGCACCGTGCGCGCCCGCTACCTGGTCGGCGCCGACGGCATGCACAGCACCGTACGCGAGCAGGCCGGCATCGCCTTCGAGGGCGACAGCTACCCGCAGTCGTTCGTGCTGGCCGACGTACGCCTCACCGGCGGGGCGCCGCGCGATGAGGTGACGCTGTACTTCTCACCCGCGGGTCTGGTCGTGGTCGCCCCGCTGCCCGGCGGCGTCCACCGGATCGTGGCCACGGTGGACGAGGCCCCGCAGGCGCCCGACATCCCGTTCGTCCAGGCCCTGCTGGACGCGCGGGGGCCGGCGAAGGAGCCCGCGGTGGTGCGCGAGATGGTGTGGAGCTCCCGGTTCCGCATCCACCACCGGGTGGCGGCCTCGCTGCGCGCCGGACGGGTGCTGCTGGCGGGCGACGCGGCCCACGTGCACAGCCCCGCGGGCGGGCAGGGGATGAACATCGGCATCCAGGACGCCCTGGCCCTCGCCGACGCCCTCGCCACCGCCCTGGAGGAGCCAGAGGCCGTCACGGAGGCCCACGTGGCCCTGGAAGGGGCCCACGCGGCGTCGAAGGGGGCCCAGGCGGCGTCGGAGGGGGCCCGCACGGCGGCCCTGGAGGCGTGTGCGGAGGCCCTGGAGGCGTACGCGGCGGCCCGCCGCCCTGTGGCGCTGAAGGTGGTCGCGCTGGCCGACAGGCTCACCGGGCTGGCCACCGTGGACGCCCGCGTGCGTCCGCTCCGCAACCTGGCACTGCGCCTGCTCGCCCGCGTCCCGGCCGTGCGGCGGCGGCTCGCCTGGAACCTGTCCGGGCTGGTCTACCGGTGAAGACACGCAACCGGTGAAGACACGGAACCGATGAGGACACGCGGCCGATGAGGACACGCGGCCGATGAAGACACGAAGGCGGGGTTCGCCCGAAGCGAACCCCGCCTTCTGTGTGTCAGTGGCTGACGTCAGAGCGCGCGGACCTGCGAGGCCTGCGGACCCTTCTGTCCCTGCGTGATCTCGAACTCGACTCGCTGGCCGTCCTCCAGGCTGCGGTAGCCGCTGCCCACGATCTCAGAGAAGTGCACGAAGACATCCGGCGCGCCGCCGTCCGGCGCGATGAAGCCGAAGCCCTTCTCAGCGTTGAACCACTTGACGGTTCCCTGAGCCATTAAAGCTCTCCCTCAGGATTTGAATCTTTGGGACTCACACCTCGTGAATCCCGGTGTGTCGTACAGCGGGGCCCCGGGGTGGCTCAGACAGTCAAGCTGGTTTTCACAACGGGATCAGCTAATACAACGCCATCACATCTAACACTATCCGGCCGCCTGGTGTTCCCGCCATCGGGAAGATTCCTCGACACGGGATCACAGGGCAGACTGGAACCTGTTATGGCACCACCGCGTATCGTCGCCACCGACCTGGACGGCACCGCGCTCCGCTCCGACGGGAGCGTCTCCGCGCGCACGGCCGCAGCCTTCGCCCGTGTCGAGCACGCGGGCGCCCTGCTCGTCTTCGTCACCGGACGGCCGCCCCGCTGGATGAAGGCGGTCGCCGACGCCGTGCGCCATCGCGGCGTCGCCATCTGCGCCAACGGCGCCCTGCTGTACGACCTGCGCGCCGAGGTCGTCATCGAGTCGCACCTCATCGAGGTGGACGTCCTGCGCGAGGTCGTCGAGTCGCTGCGGCGGCACGTGCCCGAGCTGGCGTTCTCGGTGGAGTACGAGGGCGGGTTCGCGCACGAGTCGGGCTTCGCGCTCGACGGGCTCGACCGCAACGCCGTCGCCGGGCTGCGTGTGGGGAAGACCACTCTCACCTCCCGGCCATGCGCCAAGCTGCTGGCGTTCCACCCGCGCATGGACGCCGACGCGCTCCAGGCCATCGTGGACGAGCTGGTCGGCCATCTCGTGCACGCCACCCACTCCAGCGGGCGCGGGCTGATCGAGATGAGCGCCCAGGGTGTGACCAAGGCGTCGGCGCTGGCCGCGCTGGCGCGGGCCAACCAGATCCCGCCGGACGATGTGATCGCCTTCGGTGACATGCCGAACGACCTGCCCATGCTGGCCTGGGCCGGCACCTCGTACGCCGTCGCCAACGCCCACCCGCGCGTGCTGGCCGCCGTCGACCACGTGACGACGGCCAACAACGACGACGGGGTGGCCCGGGTGCTGGAACGCCTGTACGCCGCGGCCTCCTGACCCTCTGCGGGCGCCTACAGGTAGGGGCCGGACGCGCGGGGGGCCTGGTGGTGCTGGTCGTCGCCGGCGGGAGTCATCCCGCCCGGCAGGGCCCGGCGCATCTGCTCAAGCTGCGCCCTGGCCGCCATCTGCTGGGCGAACAGGGTGGTCTGGATGCCGTGGAACAGCCCCTCCAGCCAGCCCACGAGCTGAGCGTGCGCCACCCGCAGCTCGGCGTCGCTCGGGGGAGTGTCGTCGTCGCCGGTGAAGGGGAGTGAGAGCCGCTCCAGCTCCTCCACCAGCTCGGGCGCCAGGCCGTCCTCCAGCTCCTTGATGGAGCTCTGGTGGATGTCCTTCAACCGCTTGCGGCTGGCCTCGTCGAGGGGCGCGGCCCGGACCTCTTCGAGAAGCTGGCGGATCATGCTGCCGATGCGCATCACCTTGGCGGGCTGCTCCACCAGCTCGGTGACCGAGCGCTCGTCATGCTCGCCGCCGTTGTTGTTCTCGCCACCGACCGCGACCCCCTGTGGCCCGACGACCACGATCTGCGGGGTGCTCTCCTCAGCGTTCATGAATCTCAACCTAACTCACCGAACCAGCAGGATCTTTCCGATGTGCTCCCCGGATTCCAGCACTTCGTGGGCTCGCGCGGCGTCCGCGAGCGGAATCCGGGAGTGGATCACGGGGCGGATCGCGCCGGCGCTCACCAGCGGCCAGACGTTGTCCACCACCCCTCGTACGATGACGCCCTTCTCGTCCACCGGGCGCGCCCGCAGGGTCGTGCCGTGCACCGAGGCACGCTTGCGCAGCAGCGCGCCCACGTCCAGCTCACCGCGGGTGCCGCCCTGCAGCCCGATGACGACCAGCCGGCCGCCGGTATTGAGAGCTTTGATATTTCCTGCGAGGTATTTCGCGCCAATGATGTCCAGGATGACGTCTGCCCGAATTTTCTGGGAAAAGTCGTCAGTGCGGTAGTTTACGCCCTCGTCAGCGCCCAGTTCCCGGCAGCGGGCCAGCTTCTCCTCCGACCCCGCCGTCACCGCGACCCGCGACCCGAACGCCTTGGCGAGCTGGATCGCCATCGTGCCGATCCCGCTCGCCCCGCCGTGCACCAGCAGGGTCTCGCCGCGGCGCAGCCGGGCCAGCATGAACACGTTCGACCACACCGTGCACGCCACCTCGGGCAGCGCCGCCGCGTCCTGCAGCGACACCCCCTCGGGCACCGGCATGAGCTGCTGCCACGGGACCGCCACCCGCTCGGCGTACGCGCCGCCGCTCAGCAGCGCGCACACCTCGTCGCCCACCTTGTAGCCCTCGACGCCCTCGCCGACCTCGCTGATCACGCCCGAGCACTCCAGCCCCGGGTACGGCGACGCGCCGGGCGGCGGCTCGTAGAACCCCTGGCGCTGCAGCAGGTCGGCCCGGTTCACCCCGGCCGCGACGACGTCCACGACGACCTCGCCCGGAGCGGGCTCCGGATCGGGGACCTCCCGCCAGGCGAGCACCTCGGGCCCGCCCGGCTGTGCGATGGCGATGGCATGCATGCGGTCACGCTATCCCCCTCGTCGGCCCCCGCGCGCGGGGCGTAGAGTGATTGCCGCGCCCCGCCGACGCGGGCACCCCTTCGACGCCGCCCCCGGTGCCGAAGTGCTGCCTGACGTGCTCCTCCGTGCCAACTTGGCGGTTGCCCGCGTTGACGTCACCGCGGGACGATAATCTGCATTGTGTTTGCTGCACCTTTTATGCCCAGCCCCTAGGGGGAAGCGCGGTGGCACGACACGATCGTGAAGATCCCCATTCGCTCGAAGAACAGCTCGCCTGGCTCGACGCGATCAAGGAGAACGAGGAGGCGCCGACCGGCTCGGTGACCGCCACGTTGGACGACACCGTGGTCTCGCCGTACCCGAAGGACCCCTGGGGAGCCATCCCCGCCGAGGCCGACCCCTCGCCCCCGCCCCTGTTCCGCGCCGCGGCCGACTCGGCGTACCCGGCCGCGGGCCCGGCCGAGACCGCCCCCGGCGGCGTACCGGCCGAGGAGCCCGCCCCCGAGGACGCCGACGCGGCGGAGTGGCGCGAGGCGTCCTCCAACCCCAGGGGCGCCTTCAGCACCCCCGAACCGCCCGCGCCCACGCCCTCGGCGTTCGGCGAGTCCCGCGGCGCGTTCGGCACAGAGCCCGCCTTCGGCACGGAATCCGCCTTCGGATCAGAATCCACGAGCGCCTTCACCACCGACCCCAAGGGCGCGTTCGCGATCCCCGAGCCCGGCCCCTCGGCCACCACCGGCTCCGGCACGACGACGTCCCCCGGTGACGACGCCTTCCTGGCGCCGCTCAAGCCGCTGCCCCGCCAGGAGCCGACGCGGCAGGAGACGACCGATCCGTCCCTCGCCCGCAGCGCTGCCACTGCGGCCCAGGAGCAGCACCAGCCCGCGGCGCCCAAGGCCCCGAGCAGGGGCCTGTTCGAGGAGCCGCTGCGCGAGCAGACCCCGAGCGCCCCGGCCTCCGACCCCATGCCGCCCGCGGCGTCCGCCGAGGAGCGGGGACACCTCACCGACCCGCCCGCCACCGAGTACGGTCGCGGCCGGGGCGCCGCCCACGAGGACGTCACCCGCGAGGACCTGAGCCGCGAGGCCCGCAAGGTCCGCGAGTCGCTGGGCGAGCCGGTCACCCGGAGCTGGGAGCCGGCCCAGCCCGAGGCCGGCGAGCCCGACTGGGGCCGCACGTCCCCCCGTCTCGACCCGCCGCAGCAGCCGGCCCCGCTGCCCGCCGCGCAGGCCGAGCCCACCACGCCCGCCGTACCCGCCGTGCCCAAGCCCGCCGCGCCCGCCCTGCCCCAGCAGCCCGCCGTGCCGCAGCAGGTGGAGCCGGAGCGCGAGCCGTACCAGGCCCGCCGCAGGCAGGCACCGCCGCCGCAGCAGGCGTTCGGCGCCCCGGCGCGGCAGGGCGGCGGCCGGAAGGCCGCCAAGGCCGACCTCGTCGGCGCCGGGGGCACCCCCACGGCCGACAGCCTCGACCCCGAGAGCCTGCTCCGCGGTCGGCGCAACGGCCCGTCGCGCGGCTGGCGCAAGCTCGTCTACAAGGCGTCCGCGGGCATGATCAAGCCGGGCGAGTCGCCGGAGGTGCGCCGCCGCCGTGAGCTGATCGCCCGTGCCCGCACCCCCGTCGCCACCGGGCACCACCGCGTGGCCGTGCTCAGCCTCAAGGGCGGCGTCGGCAAGACCACCAGCACGGTCGGCCTCGGCGCGACCCTCGCCCAGGTGCGCGGCGACCGCGTGATCGCCGTGGACGCCAACCCCGACCGCGGCACGCTGTCCGACAAGGTGGTGCTGGAGACCTCCGCCACCGTGCGCGACCTGCTCAACGAGCGCGGCCAGATCAAGCGCTACGTCGACATCAGGGCCTTCACCTCGCAGGCCCCCTCGCGCCTGGAGATCCTCGCCTCCGACCGCGACCCGTCGGTGTCGGAGGCGTTCAGCGCCGCCGACTACCAGGCCGTGGCGCAGGTGCTGGAGAACTTCTACTCCATCTGCATCACCGACTGCGGCACCGGCCTGCTCCACTCCGCGATGAGCGGGGTGCTCGGCCTGGCCGACCAGCTCGTCCTGGTCAGCTCCCCCTCGGTGGACGGCGCCCGCGCGGCCTCGGCCACCTTGGACTGGCTGGAGGCCCACCACTACGGCGAGCTGGTACGCGCGGCGACGGTCGTGCTGTGCAGCGTACGCCCGCGCTCGAAGTCGGCCGTGGACATCGACAAGCTGGAGGCCCACTTCGCGGCCAGGTGCCGCGCGGTGATCCGCATCCCGTACGACCCGCACTTGGAGGAGGGCGCCGAGATCGACCTCGACCGCCTCCAGGAGGCCACCCGCGACGCCTACCTCAAGCTGGCCGCCTGCGTCGGCGACGGCTTCGCGGCCCCGGCCCTGCAACCCCGCTAGCCGGTCCGGACCTTCGGGCGGTGGCGTCCGCAGCCACCGCCCGAGGCGTTCACGCGCCGCGCAGCGACTCCAGGATCCGGGTCAGGGCGGCCATGGTCTCGGGAAGGTCCTGAGGGTCGTCCGACTCGGCCAGGAACAGCGCGGCCTCGTTCACCGCGCCGGACAACAGGTGCGTCAACGGCCGTACCGGGCGGCGCGCGATGAGGCCCTGGTCCATCAGGCCGGTGAGGGCCTCGGCCAGATGGCGGGCGGAGGCGGCCTCGTCCATGGCCCGCCACTCGTTCCAGCCCAGGACCGCCGGGCCGTCGATGAGCATGATCCGGCGCACGTCCGGATCGGTGCTGGCCGTGAGGAAGGTCCGGCATCCCGCGGTGAAGTGCGTCCAGGGGTCGTCGTGCGCGTCGGCCGCCGCCGCCACCTTCCTGCCGATCTCGTCCTGAACCTCCCGCAGGACGGCCCGGAAGAGGTCCGCGAGGTGACGTTCGAGGCCGACTGGTACGTCAGCCTGCGCCGGCCGGGCGACCCGCCGTACGAGCTGGCCCTGCTCGACCACGGTCACCCGACCGTGCCCGAGGCGTACCGCAGGCCGGTCCAGGGCGTCCTGTTGAACTTCGAGGTCGAGGACGTGGACGCCGAGTGGGAACGTCTCGTCCTGGGCGAAGGGCTCACGGCCGAGCTGGATCTGCGCACCGAGGAGTTCGGCCAGCGGCACTTCATCGTGGCCGACCCCAACGGGGTGCTCATCGACGTGATCAAGGAGGTCCCGCCCGCCGCCGCGTACGCGGACAACTACGTCACGCGCTGACCACAGGGCGGCGCGGTGCTCCGCGGGGCTGGAGACCGGCCGCCTGCGACCCGGTGCCCTGAACCTCGAACTGCGTTGGACCTGTCGGGACCTGTCAGATCTCCAACGTGGCGGAGGGTGTGGGATTCGAACCCACGAGACCATCGCTGGCCTGGCCGCTTTCAAGGCGGCTGCACTAGTCCACTATGCGAACCCTCCGGGCACGACAGCCACTCTAGCGCCGCGGCGGCGGTTGTGAGGTCGGGCTGTTGCGGATGAGTCGGCTTTTGCCCCGGATGGCGTGAGGGCATACCTCCCCAAAGCTCGCCAAGCATCCTGCTGACCTGCATAATGGGCGATGGCGCGGCCCCGCGCCCGACCTCCTGACCGTACGCCCACGCCGTACGGCCCAGCGGAGGCAGAGGGGATCGATGTCCTCGGGGCGCCTGCCAGAGCGGTGATCGGGTGACATCCGGCTCTCCACGGGCGGAGCGTGTGCACGGGCGTGGGCGAGTGCGTACGCGTGCCGCCGTGACGGAGCGAAGATGACCGACCACAAGCACCTCAAGCGCCGCGTCCGCGCCCGCATGGCCAAGACCGGCGAGTCCTACACCACCGCCCACCGCCACGTGACGGCCCCACCCGCCGGCCATCGCGAGTCGTCCCTGCTCGCCCGGCTGCTCACCCGCTCCGGCGTCCACGCCTACGACGAGACGACCCTGTACGGCCTGGGCGGCGGCATCGGCTTCATGTACTTCGTGTTCGAGTACCAGGGCATGCACCCGTCACTGACGATCGTCGCCCAGGCGCACCCCGCCCCCATGATCCCCACGGCCCTGTCCCGCATCGGAGTGCCGTACGAGATCAAGCAGACGGGCTCAGCCCGGGTCGCCGAACGCACCCTCCGCGAAACCCTGGCCGAGGGCCGCCCCGCCATCTGCACCGTTGGCGCCTTCTCCCTGCCCTGGCGCCCCCGCCTGCCCTACCCGGACCCGCTGGACGTCGCCGTCCTCGCCCTGGAGGAACAGGACGGCACCACCGTCGTCCACCTGGACGACCCCCTCCCGGGCACGACGACCCCCACGAAGTGGACCATCCCCCTCCCCGATTTCATGACAGCGTGGTCGGCCCCCAAGAAGGACCGCCACCGCCTGATCACCATCCCCACCACCCCGGACGTCACCCCCGGCCCGAACGCCGCCCACGAGGCCGTAGCCGACACGGCCGCCAAACTCACCGGCCCCGTCCTGGGCAACGCCTTCGACGTGAACTTCGGCCTGTCGGGCATGGCCAAACTGGCCACCCACCTCGCCGACCGCCGCACCAAGGAGGGCTGGACCCGCAGGTTCTCCGACCCGGAGGCGTTCTTCACGGCGATGACCCGCCTGCACGCCTGCCTGGAAACCGACCACACCGCCCCCGCCGCCGGCCGCCCCCTCTACGCCGCCTTCCTGGACAGACTCGCCACGCACTCCGGCCCCACCCAAGCCCTCCACACCAACGCCCCTTCCTCTCCCGCCGCCACCCCGGAAAACACCACCCCGCCCCCACCCACACCCCGACCGGCAGGCACCCCCACGCCCTCACCGGCAGGCACCCCCACGCCCCCAACCCCCAACGCACTCCCCCCAACCCCCGCCGCACCCCCCGGGCCCGCCCGAACCACCCCCGCGCCCCAGCCCTCCTACCAGGCCGCGGCAAGGCTCTTCCACGAGGCCGGCGCCGTGTGGTCCGACATCGCCACAACCGCCATCGCCCACGAGGCGTTCACCCGATACCGCACCCACCTGGCTGAATTCCGCCAGTTCCTTCGCCAGCCCGGCACCCCGCAGCCCACCGCCGTGGCGCGCGCCCAGGACCTCTACACCCACCTGTTCGCCACAGCCGCCGCCGACGCCCACCTCCTGGCGTCCACCGAAACCCGTGCCACCATCCTGGCCACCCTCGCCGAGAAGGTCGCCCAAGCCCACCACCTTGAGTCCCAAGCCGTGGAACTCCTCGCCCCCCGCGTCCCCTGAGATCCCCGCACAGCGCCCCACGCACCGAGGCGAGGGCGGAAGATCGCCACCCCGCCCTCACCCGGACCTCGTCCACTCCCGGGCGCAGTAAGGGCAGGCGAACGGTGCGCCCGCATGCCCCTTGAGACGACCAGGACCAGCCACGAGTTCTCACGGCCTCAGGTCCGACGCGTTGCCCGCCGCCCGCCCGGCCTCACACAGCGGCAAGGACGGGCGGCCCCGCTACCGCCTTCGTGCACGCACAGGTGTTGCTCGCCCCGTGCGAGGCCACGCCACCGTCATCGTGCTCCCGGAGGCGCTGTTCGCCCCGTACGAGGTCCTCGCCATGGCCTCGTGCTCGCGCAGGTGTTGCTCGCCCCGTGCGAGGCCACGCCACCGTCATCGTGCTCGCGGAGGCGCTGTTCGCCCCGTCCGAGGTCCTCGCCACGGCCTTCGTGCTCGCGCAGGCGTTGCTCGCCTCGCGCGTCGCCACCGGTTGCTCGGCCAGGCAGGTCGCCCCCAAAAAGCCCACACCTCACTCGTACGGCTCGCTGGGCGCCTGGATCGGGTCCACGCTGATGGCGGAGATCTCCGGTGGGACCGTGCCCAGCGGCACGTTGTCCGACTTCGGGGGAATCCAGGTGCCGGTCACCTCGACCCAGGTGTCCGCAGGCGGCTGGTTCGCCCCTCTGACCGTGACCTTGAGCGGGAACGCGTCAGCCGCGCAGCACGCCAGTTGCATGCGGGTCACGTACCACTGGTTCTTCTTCTTGGCCGGGACCACGAACCCGGTGAGACGCACCTGCCGGCCGGTGAGGGTCTTGTTCTTGTCGCCCCAGGCGCGGCCGATGAACTCCCCGACGGTCATGTCGGTGGCGCGGTCGGCGGGCAACGGCTGGTACGCGACCGCCTCCGACGCCGCCGGGGGCGGGGGCGCGGTGTCGACGCGGGCCGCGGCGTACGAGCCGAGCGCGGGTGGTGAGATGAGGAACAGCGCGAACACCGGCAGGCACAGCAGCCACGCCACCTGCGGCACATGTGAGTGGTCGTGCCCCCCATGCCCGGCATGAGAGCCGGGGCCAGAAGCGGACGCGGAGGCGGAGACGGACGCGGCCGCCGAGCCCGACGTGGAGGCAGGAGCGGACGCGGAGGCCGAGTCCGACGCGGAGGCAGGAGCGGACGTGGAGACCGAGTCCGACGTTGAGGCCGTGGACGTCGCGGTGGATGCTGTCGTGTCGGCGGGCCGGCGCCAATCCCGGATCAGGCCGACCACGCCCAGCACCACCAGGACCGCCCCCGCCGCGATCAGAAAGGGCCGGAAGCCGGGTTTGACGTAGTTCAGATAGGTCGTGGAGAACGCGGAGATCCGCAGCACCGTGCCTCCGAGCAGCATGAGCACCAGGCTCTGTGACATGCGCTTCACAGCAGCACCCACCCCACCACGGCGCTGACCAGGACCGCGAGGCCGAAGGTCAGCGGAACGAACCTCACCGCGAACGAGCGGCCGAACGTGCCGATCTGGAGTGCGATGAGCTTGAGGTCCACCATCGGGCCGACGACCAGGAAGGCGAGCTGGGCCGTGGGCGAGAAGGTGTTCAGCGAGGCCGCCACGAAGGCGTCGGCCTCGGAGCAGATCGACAGCAGCACGGCCAGCAGCGCGAGCACCAGGATCGACAGCCACGGGATGCCCGCCACAGAGTCCAGCCACTCGCGCGGCACCACCACGTTGAGCGTCGCCGCGGCGAGCCCGCCCACCATCAGGAACCCGCCCGCGTGCAGCAGGTCGTGCCGCATGGCCGCGGCGAACACCGCGAGCTTCGACTCGCCCTCGTGGGCGTGCGGCCGGTTGCGCAGCCAGCCGGCCTTGCCGAAGCGCAGCCAGATCCACCCCGCGAGCACGGCCACCGCCAGCGAGGCGGCGAACCTGCCCACCACCATCATCGGCTCGTTCGGGAACGCCACCGCGGTGGCGACCAGCACGATCGGGTTGATCGCGGGGGAGGCCAGCAGGAAGGCCAGCGCCGCCGCCGGCGTGACGCCCCGCGCCATCAGCCCCGACGCGACCGGTACGGACGCGCACTCGCAGCCGGGCAGCACCGCCCCCGCGACCCCCGCCACCGGCACGGCCACCGCCGGCCGCCTGGGCAGCGCCCGGGTCCAGAACGAGGCGGGCACGAACGCGGCGATGGCCGCCGACAGCGCCACCCCGAACACCAGGAACGGCAGCGCCTGCACGCAGATCGCCACGAAGATCGTGGCCCAGGTCTGCAGCGCGGGCGAGGTCAGGTACGGCGCGAGCACCCACCGCCCGGCGAGCAGCACCACGATGACCGCGACGAACGCCCACGGGACGGCCACCCCGGCCGCCTCCCGCCGCCCCCAGTCGGCCGGTGGCACCGAGTCGTCGTCCCAGCCCCCGTCGCCCGCCCCACGCCCCGTACGCGCCCCCGACTCCTCCTCCGCAGACAGGGGCCGGCCGCCGGGACCGCCGGTGGAGCCCGGAACGTCAGAAGCACCAGGACCGCCAGAAGAGTCGTCGGGCGGCCTGTCGATGGTCACTCTGCCGGACATGCGCCTCATCCTGACAGAGCTTCGTCCCGCCCGTCCGGGAACCGACCGTTCCTGTGGATAACCCGCGCGCCCCACACGTCCCCTGTGGATAAAGGCGCTAAAGCTGGCTCAGCAGCCACCTGGGCCCGGTGACGCTGACGGCCGGGCCCACCGCGGTCACGCGCTCGCGCAGCTCCCGGTCGGCCGTCACCACCAGGACCCGCTCCCACGGCCGCCGGTCGCGCACCGCGGCCACGATGGCGTCGTCCCCGCTCCGCGGGGCGGAGATCACGCTCACCCCGTCAGGGGACTCGGCGTCGCGCGCGGCCCCCTCCACGACCGCCACGAAACGCGGATACCACGGATCGAGGGCCGCCATGTGCTCGGGCGGGGTGCGCAGGCCGTACCGCGCCAGTGCGCTCACCTCGGCGAGCAGGCGGGACGCCGCCCCCGCCCGATCCCGCCACCACCCGTGCTCCGCCCGCGCGCCCACGATGTTGGCCATGTCGAGCACGATCACCAGCGGGCACAGCAGCGGCCGGATGGCCGGCCACGTCTCCGCGAACCCCGGGTGCAGCCTGCGCTCGGTCACCTCGGCGAGCGGAATCCACCGCATCTCGGCGCTCTCGGCGTTGGCGGGCGCGGCGTCCAGCAGCGTCTGCGCCTCGGCGATGACCGTGCCGAACGACCAGCCGCCGTGGTCGTCGAGGTAGACGCCCTGCACGCGCAGCCCCTCGCCGCCGAGCGCCGCCTCCTCGCGCGCCTCGCGCAGCGCGGAGGCCACGACGTCCTCGTGACTGTCGCGCGCCCCGCCGGGCAGCCCCCACGTGCCGCCGTGATGGCTCCACCAGGACCGCTTCTGCATCAGCACGTGCGGCGTGCCGTCGTCGTCATGGTGCACCGCGAGCAGGCCCGAGGCGCCGTGCAGACCCCAGTGCCTGTGCCCTCGCCCGCACATGGCCCATCCGTCGCCGTCCTTGGCCGCCATGAATCCATCTTGCCGCAGCCAGGGCTTGGCTACGATGCATCCGGGATGGACGGCTCGCTCTCGCCGTTACGGCTGCCGTACGACGCCTTGCGGCTGGCGGCCGGGTTCTTCCTGCCCCTGGCCTTCTTCTACGCCCTCGCGGTGCTGGCCCACGACGCCGTGATCCTCCTGGCCGTCTACGTGGCCGAGCCGACCGGCTGGCGGGCGTACGCGGGATTCGGCGTGCTGAGCTTCGCGGTGCTGTTCACGCTCATGGGCTACATCGCGATGCTGAACACGCTCGGCCGCCGCGAGCTCGTGACCGAGACCTCCGTCCTCACCCTGGACGAGCGTGAACGCCGCCTCGTCGAGGCCCTCTCCCACACGCTCCTGCCGTTCCTGATCTTCTACGGCGCATGGGGCCTGTTCACCGACGACGTCAGGCGCTTCTACTCACTGTCGGTCGAGCTGGGCCCGCTCCAGGAGAAGGACGTCGTGGCCGAGGCCGAGACCCTGCTGCGCCTTTTCGACATCAACATCCTGATCGTCGTGCTCACGCTGGTCATCTTCCTGCTGAAGGTCGCGGTCGAGCGCCTGTACGCCGCCCGCCCGCTCAAGGTGCTGGGCGTGGCCACCAGCTCCCTGGAATGCCTGTGGATGTTCTACGGCATCATCTCGATCGGCAACTGGCTCGGCGAGATCCCCGGCTGGCTGAGCACCCGCGCGGCCTGGCAGGCGGCCCTCGGCCTCATCCCCGCGCAGGTCACCGAGGCGTGGCAGGCGATCACGCCGTACCTGCCCGACCCCAAGGACGGCCTGGTCCTGCCGCTGCTGTGGCTGGCGATCACCGCCGTCGTCTACAGCTCCGACGTCACCCGCGACGAAAAGGTCATCGAGGGCACCAAGGTCGAGGGCCGCGTCTCGGGCCTGTGGAACAAACTGCCCGCACACCTGCAAACGGCGACGGAGTTCCTGTCGCGCGGCATCCGCGACAAGTACGTCCCGCTGCTCAACGGCCTGCGCTTCGCCCTCGGCTCCGGCGCGGTGTTCTGCCTGACCTTCTGCGCCCTGTACGTCGCCCTCGACGCACTCGCCGACCTCGCCTTCCTCGGCGTGACCAGGCTGATCGGCCCGCACGAGATCCTGTGGTGGCAGATGTGGAACGGCGCCGCCGGCCTGCCCGTCGCCCTGGTCTTCGAGGTGCTGCGGGTGTGCCTGCTGGCCGCGGCCTTCGACCTGGCGCTCCAGCGCATCGCCGTACGCCGCGGGTCTACCGGTTCAGCCGAACCAGCCCCTGCTCCCACGTCGACACCCGCACCTCAAGCCCAAGAGACCTGAGCGCGTCCTGCGGCACGACGAAGACGGCCCGGATCGTACGCTCCTGGTTCAGCGGCAGCGGCACGTTCTCGTCGCGGTCCTTGACGATCACGCACCCGTACGCGTGCTGCCCGTCCTCCGGCACCAGATCCCGCCGAATCGTGGCCTTCCACCTGCGCCCGAGCCCGTCCACGGCGACGGCCGGACACGCGAGCCCCGCCTTGGGGTCGTCGAACCACTTCACGGCCTGCGCGGTGACCGGCTTGACGGAGTAGACGGCCACGGCGACCTTCGTACGCGGCGGGATCGGCCGGGCGCCTTGCTGCGGCACCCCCTCGGTGATGCTCTTCAGCCGCCACTCCATGCCCGCCATCACCGCCGCCCGTCCGGCCGAGGCCGTCACGATCTCACTGGCGGTCTTCGTGGAGACCTCGTACTTGTGCCGCCACGGCAGCACCCGCAACGCCACCAACGCCGGCAGGACCAGCAGCAGCCCGAGCGCGAACGCCAGATTCCGCTTCACAGCTCCCGCGTCCCCCCGATCACCAGCGCCGGCGCCGGGGCAGGCGTCCCCTTCACCCCCAGATCGATCGACGTGCCGCCGCCGAGCCACCGCAGCCCACGCTGCCCCTGCGTGAACACCTTCAACGTCACGCCCGCCACGGCCTGCGGCGGCACCTCGAACAGCAGCGGCCCGTGCACCGGCATGCCCGGCTGAAGCTCCACCTTGTCCAGCGTGCCGAGCGCGTCACTGGCGGCGTACACACTGCCCTCCGCCGTCTCCACCTCAACGCCTTGCAGTCGCAACGCCTCGGAGGTGGCCGCCGCGGTCGCCCAGACGACCATCCACACCCCCGGTGTGGTCATGGGCTCGCCCACGAACCCCAGCTCATCCTTGAACTGCACGGCCCGGGCGAACGCCACCCGCTCCGCCCGTACCACGAACTCCTCGGTACGCACCTGGCTCCCCAGCCCGCCCGCCGTCGTGATCGGCGCGTACTGCTCGGCCGGCCCCGGCGCCACCCGCTGCACCACGGCGATGACCGCCAGCAGCCCCACACACGCGACGACCCGCCACACCCGCGTCACCGCCGCACCCGCCCCGAGACGACCGCCAGATCCTCCCCGGGCCGCCACTCCGGCAGATCGGACCCGAACCCGCCCGTGTACTCCTCGTCCCGGACCCTGACGTCCACCCGCTCCGGCACAGGCACCCGCTCCGGCACCTTGTAGACGACCCGCACCGACTCCCCGAGCCCCGGATGAAGCTGCGAGCGCGAACTCCGCCCATCCCGTACGACGGTGGCGCCGCTGATGTCCCCGAACCGATTCATCTCATAGCCGCCGACCCGGACGAACAACGACGCGGTCAGATCCCGTACGGTCGCGGGCAGCCGCGACACGTTCTCCACCTTCAGGTCGAGAACCAGAAACCGCCCCGGCTCCGGATCGCCAAAGGAGGGCAGCGGGTCCACGGTGGCATAAGCCGCCCCGCGCACATCAAGCGCGAACCGCTGCCCTTCGACGATCGTCCCGAACCCGATCCGATCGACCTTCTCGGCCGCGGCCTCCAACCCACCCGCCCGCCAGACGATCGTGACCCCGACAGCGAGCAGCAGCGTCAAAGCCGCACCGACGATCCACCGCCGGCGCGAGCCACCGCCCTCCGCAGGACTCACGCGCGGCATAGTAACCGCCCACCCACTCACACCGACAAGAAACCCGCGCGCCCTTGCGCGGCCGCGTGGTGGTGCGGGCTGCTGACCCACCCGCCACCCCCGCCCTACCGGGCGGGCCCCTCACGTCCGTCGTGGCTGGGGTGCGGTGGGCGGCTGCGGGTCCGTGGCTCCGGACAGGCGTGGGCCTTTGTCCCGGCGGTCAAGCGCTCTGAGACCGTCGAGCACCCGGATGTGTGAAAGGGCATGAAAGAGCCCCGCCAGGCGCCACCTCAAGACCCTGGCGGGGCCGGCCACCCACAGCCGCGGAAGACGACACGCGGTCCATATGGGGGCGTTTCGGGGGCTCAGAGGGCGGCAGCCGCCCGGCGAGCGGTCCGGTCCTCGGTGCGCAGCTCCATCACCAGCTCCACCGCGCCCGGCCGGCCGATGATGTTCCGCAGCCCGGCGGCGCGCTGCCGCGGGGGCAGCGGATCGAGGCGGACGGCCCACCACATTGGCCCCGGCGTGATGATCCATCCCGGCCACGTCCCGCTGATGAGGTGCAGGTACAGGGCTTCCTGACAGCTCAGCGGGACCGCCCGAGGGCGGGGCATCGCGAGCAGTCCCGGGCTCATGAGACCGTCACCGCAGCCCACACCGTACGCCGATCGCGGGTGATGTAGTGCCCCCACCGGTCGGCCAACTCCTCGACGAGAGCGAGCCCATACCCGGACTCCTCCACCCGCGGCCAGCGCTTGACATACGGCCGCTGCTCGGAGCCGTCGTCGGTGACTTTCACCCCGGCGAACGCAATGCCATCGAAGTCGGTCCCCTCCACCACGGTCACCGCCACCCGTCCGCCCGGACGCTTGGAGTGACTGTGACGTACGGCGTTGGCAATCAGCTCGCTGGTGATCTGTACGAGGTCGTCGATTCGCGGGTGGCCGGCCAGCGTCTTGGCGACGAACTCGCGTCCATCACGGGCGGCGAGCGGCGTACCGGCGAACTCACACCTGCTGACGCTCACCGGCATGACGCCCTCCGCCTGAGCCGCGCCCGCACCTCGGCGAGGCTCGGCGCAGTCACGCCCTGCCCACCCCTCTTGGCCGTCCAGCCCCCGGCCGGGACGGGAGCAAAGGCCCAGTCGGGGAACTCGGCGCGTGCCTCTGAAACAAGCCGCTCCATGACCGGATCGGACTCGTTGTCAATCAGCGGAGTCATGCGTGGAACCGTACGGCTACTCACAGTAAGTGAGCCGAACAGCCCTCGAAGAACTACCGGTTCACGGCTACCGAACCCCGAGTTCGGTCAGAGGAGAATGTTGTGCCGCTGCGCAAGGAAGCGAACTTCGGGTGCCCACGAAGGGCGAGCACGACGAGCGAGGGCGTGAACCATCTCACGCAACAACGGCTTGTGATCCAGTTCCTCGGGACACTCCCGCTCGATGCGCATGAGGTAGACCAAGCTGGCGGCATCGTCCCCCAGGTCCTCGCACGCGCGTGCCACCTGTGTCAGATGGGTGGTGCGGCGCTCCAGGCTCGGCGTCGTCTGGACATCTATGTCGTCGGCGACGGTGAGCACGGCCTCCGGGTGTCCGGTGTCATGCTCGACACCGGCCATGTGGATCGCCACATTCGTTGGACTGAAGAAGGCCGGATCGTAGACGGAAGACGCGTCCACGCGGTCGGCGAGTTGCCTTGCCCTGCCGCGCAGGATCTCTCGCGCCTGGTCGTCATCGCCACCCCGGGCAGCCGCGACGGCGGTGAGCAGGTGCAAAGCACCAAAGGCCCGGATGTGCCGCTGGTCGCCGTCCCCCACGGCGGGCTCGAACATGGCGATGCCACGCTCTCCGATCTCGCGCGCGATCGTGTGCATGTCATCGCTCAAGGCCGCCTGGCCCCAGTTCCAGTGCGCCCATGCCAACATCAGCGGGTCAGCCGCCGCTTCCGCGTACCGCATCGCCCGGTCGGCGGCCAGGTGCGCGAGATCGACGCGGCCCAGATGTTTGAGCACCCCGCGAGCAAGGATGTAGGCGTCCGCGGCGGTCCGGTAACCCTTCCGCGTGCCGGCCAGGCTCACCGTCTCCGCATCGCTGATGATGCGGGGCAGATCCTGCATCAGCATCGAGTAACGGCGAGTCGAGCCGAACCAGGCGTCACGGGCGGCGGCGATGCGCTCGGCCAACTGTTCGACGTCCGGCGGCTCGGAATCGGACGAGACGCCGCGGTAGGTGAACAGGGCACGCTCGATACCGCTGATCTGCGGTCTGCCGGGCTCGTGGGTCTCGCGCGGGGCCTCGCCGAGCAGAACGGCAGTGCGTACGCCGAGCACCTTCGCGATCTCGCGAAGCATCGGAAGCGACGGGGTCCTCTTCCCCTGCTCGATGAGTTCGATGTGGCGGCTCGTGCAGCCGGTTCGCGTGGCGAGCGCAGTGGTGCTCATTCCACGCCGTTCGCGCTGCAATCGGATCATTTGCCCGGTGGTGCCCTCGGACATAGGCCCTGGCCTTCCTGAACGTCTCGTCAACGTCAGGGTATGACGCAGGACTTTGCATCGCCATCAAACGCTTGGGAGGCCCCGGTGATGACCTGACGGGAACCGTGGCCGGAAGCGAGATTAAGGACGCGGAGCCCTCGGGAACTCACCCGTACGACAGCCGCCCTCCTAAGCGAGTGCCGCAATTTCGAATCCTGCCGGCGCACTCTTATCCACCAGGCATTTTCCTCTGACCTGCGCTTTCTCTACTGTATCCCTACGGGCATGAACGGCGTCGGGCCACGATCGGCGAGCGTGAAGTCCAACGCTGATCCGAGCTTGAGTAACCGCTCGCTGTTCCACCTCTCGAATGTGACTTCGCTGAGGTAAGCACCCCCACGCCGGACCCTAACCCGCCAAGGCCGCTGTCATAGCCATCCGGTTTGCCAAGTACCCCCGAGACTGTCAGTCTCCGGACATATCATGATCCAATGGCTTTGTCCGACCTTGATCGCAAGATGGTCTTAGAGGCCATCGAGGAGTACGACCAGTTGGGCCGCGATGCCTTCCTGGAGCGGTATGGCTACCGGGAGGCGCGCGACTACTTCGTGGTCCACAACGGGCGTCGATACGACTCCAAGGCCATCGCCGGCGTGGCACACCGTGGTGTCAGCGGTCGTCCGCTTCGCCCATCGGAGTTCTCTGGAGGGGCCGCAACGGTCGGCAGGATCCTCGGCCACCTCGGGTTCCTCGTCACTCGGCAACGGGATGCGTCGCCTGCCGAGGTGTTCCTTGAGAAGATCAGGAATCTTGACACTGCCGTCTCAAACGGTCGATCCAAGCGGCACCAGCCCCTTACGCTGCTGTGGGCCCTCGGCCGCGCCGCGCGTCGAGAGAAACGCCTCGCTCCCTGGGATGTCAGCCATACTGAGATCAGTGCTCTCATCAGGGAATTCGGCTTGGACGGCGACAGGCCCAATCCCGAGTACCCGGTCTTGAAGCTCACGCACTTCGAGTTATGGACTCTGCCTGAACATCGGGAGCCGCCCCGGCCCAGTGGCAGCGCCCTTCTAGGGTGGATGCGCCGAAACCAGCCGATTTCCGGTCTACGCGAGTGGGTGTACGACCTGGTGGCGGAGAACGAGGCGGTACGGTGTCAGGCGATCGCATACCTCTTGAGCACCTACTTCCAGGACAAGGACCAAAACGCGCTGCTCACGCGCGTCGGCCTGGGGGACGTCGACAACGAGCCACCTCCGCTGCCGCAGCATGTTCGCACTCCGGACCGCCGCCCGACCACGGTCAGGAGGATCATCCGGGACAACGCGCTCTCGCGGCTGATCAAGACCTTGCACGATTACACATGCCAGGTCTGCGGAACTCGGCTGCTGCTCCCCCAGGGCAAGTACGCCGAGGGAGCTCACATCCGCCCGCTCGGCAGCCCGCACGATGGTCACGACGTGGCGGGCAACCTCTTGTGCCTCTGCCCCAACGACCACGTGCTCTTCGACCAGGGCGCGATCATCATCAAGAACGACCTCACGGTGATCGACCGGCTCACGGGCGCGCCGAGGGGCACTTTGCGCATCATCGCCGGCCACGACATCGATCCGCAGTACCTGGCGTACCACAGAGACATGTACCGAGGCGCCGCATCGCTCTCGCCTGTCCTGTGAAGACGTCGAGGAGGGATGAAGGTCGTCACTGGAGCGCAGGTAGAGGTTAGGTCTTACCAGAGTCGCGCTTGGCAAGGCGTTGGCGCTCAGCGGCCAAGACCTCTCTGACGAGTTCCGCCTCGGTGAGGTCCACCGCCTCGGGACTGGAGTCAGTCATGGCGCTGACCCGGGCGAAGTCGTCGAACCAGCCGCCCATCATCGGTCGCCAAGGATCGGCTCCGGCCGCGATGAGGGCACGGGCGTTGTCGGGACAGTTGGCGAAAACCGCCTCCCAGAGCGCGGTACGGCCGTTGTGCTCGGCGTCGACATCGTCCACGTGCCGCCGGAGCGGTCTCCTATGAGCAGGGCAGCACATTGGCGGTGCGAGGCACCAGGGAACGTTGAGAGCTGTCGAGTGACGAACCGTGACTCAGGGCCAGGGCGGTGACATTGGCCCAGGTATCAGCCGCCGCCCTTGCTGAAGTGCTGGTAGTCCTTGGTTCCCGACCAGTAGCCGCCCCATTCCCAGCCCTTCGAGGCGAAGAGTCGCACGACGCGGTCGCCGGGGTTGATGACGCCCGCGGCGTCCACCGGGCGGTCGGCGAACTTGCGGGCGTTCTTGTGGGCAACTGAGCCGTCGGCGCTCACGTACGGGTTCTCGCGCGGGTTGATGTCGATCGCCAGCCCGTACGCGTGCTTGGACCAGCTACTCGAACCCGTGGCGGCGCGGCAGTTGAAGGCGGAGGTGTTGTTCGCCTCGATGGAGTCGAAGTCGTCGCCCTTGTACTTGTCGACGAGTTCCATCTTGTAGATGGGGAAGCGCCAGGCGTACAGGCGTTTGAAGACCGACTCGATGTCGTCGGTGACGTCCTCATGGACGACCAGTTCGCCGGTGTGGGCCTTGTCGTCGAAGCCCCAGTACGTCAGCGTGACCAGCCTGAGGTCGTCGAGGCCCACCGGGCAGCCGGGGCGCCAGGAGTATCTGAGCTGGTCTCGGGTGACCTTGGACACCTTGGAGGTGAAGGCGGGCGGGCCCGTGCGGGTGGGGCTGGGTGTCGGCGTCGCCGTCGGTGTGGGTGTGACGGCAGGCGTTGGGGTGGTCTGGGTGGTGGCGCTCTGTGTGGGGGCGCAGGCGGTCACGGTGGTGGCGCATCCGAGCGCTAGGAGGGTCACAGCGCTCCTGCGGGCGGTGTGCGCCCGGGCCGGATTCGGTGTTCTTCCTCGTGAGGCCATACGTCAGCATATGCGACCGGTGAGGCGATCACCTCTCTGCGTGATCGTGGTGGCGGAGCGCGGCGCCGATCCAGCGGTGCGCCAGGGTCTCCTTGGGGGGCCAAGGGGCGTCCTGGATGGTGGCGATCAGCTCCCAGTAGCGCTCGGCGCGTTGGTCGTGTTGGTCGTAGTTGTCGCGCATGCCCTTTCTGAACGCGGCATCGAGAGGGACGTGGTACGTCTCGGCCAGGGTGGTGAGGATCTGCTCCAGTACGGGGGCCGCGGCGGGGGAGTCGGGCGGGATGCCGGCGTCCAGGGCCGCCAGGGCGTACTCCATGATCCGTGCGTTCGCCGCCTGCCACGTCGTCGGGTTCAGATCGTCGGACTGGGACCAGAAAGCGGCGCTCTGGTCGCGTAGCCGCGCCCGGAAGTCGTCGTCCGAGAGCAGCGCGGTGAGCTCCAGCCAGGCGTCGAGCTGGGCGACGGTGGGCTCGTCGGGGAGGTCGGGGACCATCGCGGCGCGCAGGCAGCGCATCCACTCCCTGGCCGCCTGGTTGCCGGCCGTCACGTCGTCCACGAAGTCCTCCACCAGCGCGGCCACCTCGGCGGCGCCCATGCGGCCCAGGGCGTTGAGGCGGTGCAGGTCCTCGTCCGTGGGGTCGTCGTGGTCGAGGATGGCGCGGAGCACGGTGCGGGTGCGTTGCAGTGACTTGATCTGGGTCTCGACCGTACGCAGGTGCAGCGCGAGCACCTCGCGCAGGTTGCGGTCGCCGAGGGCCTTGATGGTCGCCAGGTCGACGCCGATCTCCCGCAGGGCGCGGATGGCCTCCAGGCGTACGCGGTCCTCGTCCTCGTACAGGCGGTAGCCGGCGGCCGTGCGCTCGCGCTCGGGGAGCACGCCGGTGTCGCTGTAGAACCTGATCGTCTTGACGGGCAGGCCGGTCAGGTCGGATAGCCGGCCGATCGTGTACATAATCGCTTGAGCCTCCAGTAACGGGAGACTTTACCGTCCCAGGCATGGCGACGAAGAAGAAGATCAGCCGAGTTGTGAAGTTGCAGGTACGGGCGGGGGAGGCCAGCCCGGCGACGGTGGGCAAGGACCTGGGGCCGCTCGGCGTCAACCTGATGGAGTTCTGCAAGCAGTACAACGCGGCCACGCAGGAGTTGCGCGGGTTCGTGGTGCCGGCCGTCCTGACCGTGTACGAGGACCGGTCGTTCGAGCTGGAGACCAGGCAGCCCACGACGGCGTCCCTGCTGCGACACGCGGCGGGGCTGCAGGGCGGGAGCGCGCGGCCGGGGCACACGGCGGCGGGGACCATCACGCGGGAGCGGCTGCGGGAGGTCGCGCGGCGCAAGATGGCCGACCTGAACACCGCCGACCTGGACCAGGCCGAGAAGATCATCGCTGGTACGGCGCGGTCGATGGGGCTGCGGATCGAGGGCTGACGGGCGGGGCCGGAGGGGGATATATGCCGATCTTGCCGGGCGCGCAAGATCTTTAACCGGGCTTTTTGCGGAAACTCTCGCGCGCATGTTCGATGCCGCGCTACAGTCGAACGCGTCGGATCGAACAAGGGTTCGGACCACAAACGGCCTGGTGAGGGGTGTGCCATGACGGCGATCGCGTCCGAGCGGACGGTATTCGTCCCTGTGGTGCCCGCGCCTCGCGAGGCCGAGCGGGGTCCCGTTCGACCCGTGGCCCCCTCGCTTGCCCCGCCGGGAGCCACCCGGCGGGAGGAGTTTCGGAAGAAGGCGACACGCCGTAGCTATTTCTACGGAAATCTACGACGGCCGCTATACCCCGTCATAAAGTCCGAGAGCGTGGACCCCGTGCGCAACCCCTATGCCCCCGGTGCCGGGCAGCGGCCTCCCGAGCTCGCCGGCCGTGATCGTGAGCTGCAGCAGTTCGAGGTCGTGCTGGAGCGGGTCGCCCGCGGGCGGCCCGAGCGCAGCATGGTGCTCACCGGGCTGCGCGGCGTCGGCAAGACCGTGCTGCTCAACACGTTCAAGTCGATGGCCATGCAGCGGCTGTGGGGCACCGGCAAGATCGAGGCCCGGCCCGACCAGTCGATCCGGCGCCCGGTCGCGGCGGCGCTGCACATGGCGGTCCGGGAGCTGGCGCCCCGGCATCGCGCGCCCGAGCGCATCGAGGAGTTCCTGGGCGTGCTCAAGGCGTTCGCCATGCGCGACCCGTCGGCGGCCAAGGGCACCTCGCACTGGTCCCCGGGCATCGACGTGCCGGCCAGCCGCGGCCGCGCCGACTCCGGCGACCTGGAGATCGACCTCACCGAGCTGTTCGTCGACGCCGCCTCCGTGGCCACCGACCTCGGCGTGGGCATCGCGCTGTTCATCGACGAGATGCAGGACGTCCAGCCGCCCGACGTCTCGGCGCTGTGCGCGGCCTGCCACGAGCTGTCCCAGAGCGGCGGCCCGCTGATCGTCGTCGGCGCCGGCCTGCCGCACCTGCCGAGCGTGCTCAGCGCCAGCAAGAGCTACAGCGAGCGGTTGTTCCGGTACGCCCGCATCGACCGGCTCGACCGCGCCGCGGCCGACCTGGCCCTGATCGCCCCCGCCGAGCGCGAGGGCGTCGAGTTCACCCAGGAGGCCCTCGACGCCCTGTACGAGGCGGCCGACGGCTACCCGTACTTCGTCCAGGCCTACGGCAAGGTGGCCTGGGACCTCGCGCTGCGCAGCCCGATCACGGTGGACGACGTGAAGCTGGCCGCGCCCGAGGCCGAGGAGGAGCTGGCGGTCGGCTTCTTCGGCAGCCGGTACGAACGCGCCACCCCGGCCGAGCGCGACTACATGCACGCCATGGCCTCCATCGGCGACGACCCGGTGGCGACCGCCGAGGTCGCCGAGGTGCTGGGCCGTAAGCCCTCCAGTCTTTCCCCGGCCCGTGACAGTCTGATCAAGAAAGGTCTCATCTACAGCGCCGAACGCGGGCTGATCGCGTTCACCGTGCCCCACTTCGGGAAGTTCCTGCGGGCCCAGCCGGTCTAGGGCGGGCTGAGTTCAGCTCGGCATGGCTCGGCTGGGTCTGGGCTGGCTTGGCCTGGCCTTGCCTGATCTGGCCTGGGCGATGGCCTGGTCTGGCTGGTTCCGGCCTGCGCTCTGCTCAGCCCGGCTTGGCGGGTCTCCGGCTCCGGCTGGGGCCCTGGCTGGGCCTGGCTCGGCTTGGTCGGGCGGGGCTTGGTTTGGCGGGTCTCCGCTTCCAGGGGCTCCGCCTGGCAGGGCTCCGCCTGGCAGGGCTCCGCCTGGCAGGGCTCCGCCTGGCTGGCCCGGCCAAGCTGTGCGGCTGGTCCGGCGCGGCCGAGTTGATCCAGACCGGTCGGCTCGGCCGGTGGTCCAGACCGGTCGGCTCGGCCGAGTTGGTCCCGGCTGGCGTCGGCTGGTCCGGCTGGCGTCGGCTGGTCCGGCGCGGCTGGTCCCGGCCCTGTCGGGCTGGTCCGGCCACACCGGACCTGGTCGGCCAAGCTGGCCGCGGTCGGGCTCTGGTCGGCTTGGCCTGGCGTTTGCCGGTCGGTCGGCGGAGCGGCGCCTGCGGGAGCTTCTCTGCTACATATCTGGCGCCTACCGGCGGCCAGCGGGCGAGCGAGTGTGGTCGCTCCTGGTGCTCGTAGCGCTGTCATAGACCTCTATACGGCTTTCTAGAGGGGAAGCTAGAGAGCCGTATAGAGCTAAATCGTGTCCGATGCGGCTCGTGCTCACGGCCACGGGCCGCGCGGGCCGCCCGCGTGGGGCAGCCTCCCGCTGGGCCCCGCGCGGTTGGCACCGGTGCCGACAGCCCTCGCCCGGGCCCGCTCGGGCAGCCCTCCGTGCGCGCAGCACCGGCGCGGGCGGCACCGGTGCGGGCGGCACCGGTGCGGGCGGCACCGGTGCGGGCGGCACCGGTGCGGGGAGCCTGTGAGGGCAGCCCTGCCCGGGGGCGCGAGGGCAGTCCCCGCGCGGGCGGCGCCGACGCGCGCAGCACCGACGCGCGCAGCACCGGCGCGGGGAGCCTGTGCGGGCAGCCCCGCCCGGGCTCGCGCGTGCCGTCGATCGGGTTTTATATGCGCATCTAGCTTCAGGCCGATACCGGGATAGATTCCGCCAGATTCGTCACCGGCTCGCCGTCCGCCGTCACCATGGCCACCCGTACCGGCGGCCGGCGTCCGCTCAGGTACAGCGCGAACACCACGTCCACCATCTCGCCGTCCGGGGTGCGGCCGGGGAAGGAGAAGAACCGCCAGCACAGTTCGCGCCAGATGTCTGTCGGCTGCTCCGACAGCAGGAGCGGGGCGTGCGCGCGCCATGCGGCCGTGCCGCGGAGGCGGGCCAGGCCGGCCGCGGGTGGGAAGGGGCGCTGCTCGCAGGGGGCGCGGTAGCGGAGGCGGGCGATGGTCTCCTCCAGTTCCGGCGACAGGGCGGCCAGGAGCAACAGGGCGCCGCCGACCCCTGTGGCGAGCAGCGTCCACGACAGGCCCGGCGTGGGGATGAGCAGCGACAGCACCGAGGCCGGGGACCACGTGGCGGCCACCGCCATGCCGGTCAGGGCGATCGTGCGGCCGATCGAGCGCAGGCCGATCGGGCGGGCGCTCACCTCGCCGAAGCAGCCGCAGCCCACGTCGGGCCGGCGGCGGCGCAGTTCCAGCAGCACGTACGTTGCCATGGAGAAGAAGGCGATCGTGGCCCAGCGGAAGATCGGCAGCTCGGTGAAGATCAGTCCGAGGGCCAGGAGCAGTTCGCCCGCCGCGCAGCAGTACATGGCCGGGGCGCGCCAGCGTTCGCCGACCAGTACGGCCGGGCCGAGCCGGGCCAGCGCTCCGGGCTCGGCGGCGCCTCGGGCCGTGGCGATCTTCGCGATGGTGCCCATGAGCAGGAGCAGCGCCAGCACGAACACCTGCGCCGACGCGATGGTCTCTAACACGTGTGCCCTCACCCCAATCCGACCAGGGCGTTGAAGCAGCCCTTGGTCAGGTCCCCACCTAGTTCCACGAAAGAGATCGGTGACAGCTCCGCGATCCTGCCCCGCGGTGACGTGTCACATTCCACGCAGCGATCACAGAAACGTCCGGCCAGGCAGCCGCAGGCGACGATGGGCACCGTCGCCGAGCGGTCGGCGCAGACGTTCCTGATGGTCAGCATCGACCCCAGAGAAAGGTACGGGAGGCCGGTGCAGGAGATCTCGGAGTCGGCGCACCCGGTGTCGGATCGCTCCAGCATCGGGTAGCTCGCGCCGTGCTCCTCTTCATCGAAGGTGTCCGCCCAGGTGACCGCTCCGGAGAGCCGGGACTGCGCGCCGCCGTACACAGGAGGGGGTGAGGGCACGGCGGTGGCCCGGTAGGCCGGTTGCGACGTGGCGGGCAGGTACGCGATCGCGCCGTGCTCACCGCGCACGCCGATCGCGTCGAACAGGTAACCGGGCTCGAACTTCGGGTGGCGCACCTGGATGCGTCCCGAGGCCCGGTAGGGAATCCGGATGCTGCGCCGGCCCCGATGCGGGCCGCAGTCCAGCTCGACGACCTGGTCCTTGCCGTCGGCCACGATGGACAGGATGGTGCCGGTGATCCGGGTGATGTCGGACCAGATCTGCTCGGCCACCTTGCCGTCGCGCAGCGTACGGATGATCACACCGGCGCCCTGCGGCAGGTCCGCCGGAGCGATCTTGGCGCCTCGCCACGCGGTCGCCCACGGGGCGATGACCAGGCGTTCCTCGTGACCGTCCGGGGTCTCCACGATGATCAGGTGCGGGCTGACGTCCCGCACCTCCCCGACGACCGCGCGCACCGGCGCCGGGTGCGCCCGCGTGCCCTCGTCCGTGCCGGCGCTGACGCCTGCGTCACCGTACGCAGGCGCCGCGCCGCGCCGATGGACGCCGCCGGAGACGACCTCTCCGGACGTGTGCGCATTTCGGCCAAGCGCGGCTGCCGCCAGTACGCGGCGCCGGTCGGGGGTCGGGTACGTCATCGCCTTCCCATCAGGTCGCGTGGCTCCTGACATACAGCCTCACATGGCGATCCGGCGTCCCCCACCGGTATTCCCCGAAAATTGCCCCAGCAGGTGGAGGTGGTAGCAAAATACACATCCCTGGTACAAGCGGTGTCTACCGGTTTCCAGCCGTCTGGACCGAAATCGCCGCGTGGGGGTGACCGCGGACGGGGAGGGCGGCCCGTCGGTCCCGCCGCCACCGAGCTTGCGTCTTCTTTGCCGTCGGTGGGACGAAACCTGGATTCCGGATCAGCCGAATTATGGCGTGCGGCTGCGATTCTGGCCACTAGGAGTGCTCTGGCGGGGAGCCGAACGGGCGCGCCGCGAAGCGCACGAACAGACCCCTCATGACTCGGTGATCGCGATGGACCTGGACTGTGATGAGTTCCGCGCATATGTCAAGACACGGGGGCCCGCCCTGCTCCGCACCGCGTACCAGTTGACGGGTCATCCCGCGGACGCCGAGGACCTGCTGCAGTCCGCGCTGGCCAAGACGTACCTGGCCTGGGACCGGATTCAGGACCGGGCCGCGCTCGACGGGTACGTGCGGCGCGCCATGGTCAACATCAACATCTCCTGGTGGCGGCGGCGCAAGCTGGAGGAGTACCCGTCGGAGGAGCTGCCCGAGCCCCCGGCCCACGTCGCCCCGGGCAACGAGCCGATCCACGAGCGGCTGGAGGAGGCGCTCGACCGGCTGCCCGACCGCATGCGCGCCGCCATCGTGCTGCGCTACTACGAGGACATGACCGAGCCGGAGATCGCCAAGACGCTGGGGATCAGCGTGGGGACGGTCAAGAGCACGGTTTCGCGGGCCATGGCCAAGCTGCGCGGCGACCTCATCGTCCCGGGGCCGTCCAAGCCGGCGACGGCGACGATCCCCGAGCAGATCCCGCCCGTGCCGGAGCAGCGTACGCCGGACGAATCCTCCGAAAACGTGCGGTTGGCCGCCGATGCCGCCGAGGGCGTACGGTTGGCCACCGCATCCCCCGAGGGCGTACGGCTGCCTGCCGAATCCCCCGAGGGCGTACGCGTGGACGCCGATCTGAGCGGCGCCGCCGCGCCCCGCGTCCGTGGCTGACGGTTGTCCACAGCCTGTGGACAACCGTCGTATTGTCCATACGGCATTCCCGGGTGAGACTCGGATACCGGAGGTGTAGCCGATGCTCCCCACGATGCCGGACTTCCCCCTCACCATCACCGCGATCATGCGGCACGGCACCGGGCTGTTCCCCGGCCACGAAGTGATCACCTACACCGGCTCCGGTTTCCGGCGGCAGTCGTACCGCGAGCTGCGGCGGGACGCGGAGCGGCTGGCGTACGCGCTGCGCGATCTCGGTGTCACGGGCGACCAGCGCGTCGCGACCTTCATGTGGAACAACGCCGAGCACCTGGCGGCGTACCTCGCGGTGCCGTCGATGGGGGCGGTGCTGCACACGCTGAACATCCGGCTGTACCCCGAGCAACTGATCTACATCGCCGCGCACGCCGAGGACGAGGTGGTGATCGCCGACGCCACGCTGCTGCCGGTGCTCGGCCCGTTGCTGCCGCAGCTCAAGACCGTCAAGCATCTGATCGTGGTGGGGGAGGCCGGCGACGCGCTGGACGCGGCCGCGGCCGGTGTGGAGGTGCACGACTACCACGCGCTGCTCGCCGGGGCGCCGGACGCCGCGTTCGACTGGCCCGAGCTGGATGAGAACACCGCGGCGGCCATGTGCTACACCAGCGGCACGACCGGCAACCCGAAGGGCGTCGTCTACAGCCACCGGTCGACGTACCTGCACTCCATGTCCGTCTGCACCGGGAACGCGATGGGTTTGTCGGCGAATGACCGGGTGCTGCCGATCGTCCCGATGTTCCACGCCAACGCGTGGGGCTTGCCGTACGCCGCGCTGCTCGCGGGCGCGTCGCTGATCATGCCCGACCGGTTCCTCCAGGCGCCGCACCTGGCCCGGGTGATCGAGGAGGAACGGCCCACCGTCGCGGGCGCGGTGCCGACGATCTGGGGGGATCTGCTGCGGTACGCCCGGGAGCACCGGCCCGATCTGTCCTCGTTGCGCCTGGTGCCGTGCGGCGGCTCGGCCGTACCGGAAGCGCTGATGCGGGCGCTTGAGACCGAGTTCGGGGTCAATGTGGTGCAGGCGTGGGGAATGACGGAGACCTCCCCACTCGCCTCGATGGCCCACCCGCCGCAGGAGGCGGCCGACCCGTGGGCGTACCGGACGACGCAGGGGCGGATACTGGCCGGCGTCGAGGCGCGGATCGTCGGCGACGGCGACAGCCCGCTGCCGAACGACGGCGTCTCGGTCGGCGAGCTGGAGGTGCGGGGGCCGTGGGTGACCGCGTCGTACTACCGCGATGAGGACACCGAGCGCTTCCACGACGGCTGGCTGCGCACCGGCGACGTGGGGCGGCTGGACGATCGGGGCTTCGTCACGCTCACCGACCGCGCCAAGGACGTGATCAAGTCCGGCGGGGAGTGGATCTCCTCGGTCGAGCTGGAGAACCTGCTCATGGGCCACCCGGACGTCGTGGAGGCGGCGGTGATCGGCGTGGCGGACGAGCGGTGGGGCGAGCGTCCGCTCGCGTGCGTGGTCGTGGACGGCAAGACGAGCAGGGACCGGGAGGGCGCGGCGAGGCTGCGGGCCTACCTGGAGGGCCGGGTCGCGGCGTGGCAACTGCCGGACCAGTGGGCGTTCGTGGACGAAGTGCCCAAGACGTCGGTCGGCAAGTTCGCCAAGCGGGTGCTGCGGGTCATGGCGGGGGAGGGCGAGCTGACGGTCATCCGCCTGCGCCCGTAGCCACTTCTTCCTCCGTACGCTCCACGTGCTCGGCGCCCGCGGTGGCGGACGGGCGTACGACGTCGCGGATGATCCGCAGTGCTTCCAGCAACTGGTCGAGCTGCTGGGGCGTGAGCAGGCCGGTGAACCACTGTTCGATGTCCGCGATGTGCGTGGGCAGCACGCCTTCGAGCCGGGCCGCGCCGGCGTCGGTCAGCACCGCGTACGAGGCGCGGCGGTCGGTGGGACACGCCTGGCGGCGTACCAGGTCGTCACGTTCCAATCTGTCCACGACCCGGGTCACCCCGCTCGTGGACAGGTTCGTCTGCGCGGCGAGATCGCTCATGCGCAGCCTGCGATGCGGCGACCGGGCCAGCCGCAGCAGCGTCTCGAAGTCGATCTCCGACATCCCCGCTGCGACCAGGGCCGGAGTCGTCTTCGCGGTCAGACCCGCGTGCACCTCGCTCAGCAGACCGATGGCGGTCAGTCGCGGGTCGTTAAAGGGGATCACGTTCACAGTCTAGATGACGTTAGTTGACGAGCGGAATATTCCTCATGTAGAAATCTGTTGGCTCAACCATCTGCAGGACACCCACCTCTGCCTGGAGGCACAGACATGTCTACCCGCGCCTGGGAAGGCCTCACGATCCCGACGGCCGGCACCTTCAACCTTGACCCGGCCCACACCCGCATCGGCTTCGTCGTGAAGCACATGATGGTGAGCAAGGTGCGCGGCAACTTCGAGGAGTTCTCGGGGAGTGTCGTGATCGCCGAGAACCCGCTGGAGTCCAGCGCCGAGCTCACGATCAAGACCGCGAGCATCAACACCCACGCCGCCGACCGCGACGGCCACCTCCGCAGCGACGACTTCCTCGCCGCCGAGAAGTACCCCGAGATCACCTTCCGCAGCACCCGCGTCGTGGGCCACAGCGACGACGAGTTCACCGTCGTCGGCGACCTCACCATCCGCGACGTCACCAAGGAGATCGAGCTCAAGGTCGAGTACGGCGGCGCCGGCACCAACCCGTGGGGTGCGGAGCTGTTCGGCTTCTCCATCTCCGCCGAGTTCGACCGCGAGGAGTTCGGCCTGACCTGGAACCAGGCCCTGGAGACCGGCGGCGTACTGGTCGGCAAGAAGGTCAAGGTCGAGATCGAGGGCGAGGCCACCCGCCAGGCCTGAAACCGGCCATCTGACCAGCCCGAACGCGGTCATCCACAGGTTTACCCACATCCGTTGTCCACAGCCTGTGGACAACGGATGTGCCTCGCCTCACACCGCCACACGCCACCTGGCCAATCCGCTTTGCCGCACGGCGCGAAGGCCGGTACGCTGTCGTGAGCCACATCGGCTACCAGGAGGCTTCGCCTAGTCAGGTCTATGGCGCCGCACTGCTAATGCGGTTTGGGTTTACCGCCCATCCGGGGTTCAAATCCCCGAGCCTCCGCTCGACGAAGGCCCTCTCCCGGGTTCGGGACGAGGGCCTTTTTGATCTTCTTGTGTCGCCGCCCCGTACCCGCGACCGCGCGGTCCACCCCTCCCACTCGTGGGAGGACGGAAGGGTGTTGTCCCGCCAGGGCGTGACATACTCCTGCACCCGACATGATCGACGTAGTCAGGAGACTCACGTGCAGTCAGGTGCATGGCGATTACTCGCCGCTGTTCTCGCTTTACTGCCGACCATGTACTCCCCGTGCGGCTGGGACGCCTCGCCCGGTTACTGCACCATCGAACATCCGAAATCCGGGGTGGGGTTCACCGCCCTCGCGCATCTCGTTCTCGGCAACGAATCACCGACACTCTGGCCGTCCGTCTTCGAGAGCGCACTGCTCGTGCTCGCCATCCCGTTGCTGCTCGTAGCCGCTGCGATCAAGCTGCGCAGTCGTCATGCCGGCCTCGTCGCGGTCGGGGTGTTGAGCGCGTTCGGGCTGGTGAATGTCCTGGCGAACGCTCTCAGCAAGATGATCGGTGGATCGGACTACGTTCGCTACGTCCTGGGGCTTGAAACGCATGCCGTAGCAGCACCGTCCATATGGATTGGTTTGTCGATGCTCGGTGCGGCGTACGCACTCCGGCGGGCCGCCCGGCAACCTCAGGCGCAGGAGGCGCGGGCCTGACCTGCGCCGGAGCGGCCCCGGGCGGCGAGGTGGGGGCGGGTTACCGGAATGCCGCGGTGTTGCGGTGGGCCCAGGCGGCGTAGGTGTGGGGCGGGCGGCCGAGGACGAGTTCGACGTCGGGGCTGATGCGCTGTTCGGCGGGGGTGGGGGTGCCGAGGATGGCGAGGGTGGTCTCGGCCACGGGTTCGGGCATGAAGTGCAGCATCTGCGCGCGGGCCTGGTCGCGGGTCTGCTCGACGAACCGGACGGGTTCGCCGAGGGCGTCGCCGATCGCTTCGGCCTGTTGCCTGGGCGTGATGAGGGCGGGGCCGGTCAGTTCGTAGATCTGCCCGGCGTGGCCGTCCTGGAGGAGGGCCGCCGCGGCGACTTCGGCGATGTCGAGCGGGTCGATGGTCGGCAGGCCGACGTCGCCGAACGGTGCGGCGACGGTTCGCGTCGTACGGATGGATTCGGCCCAGGCGTAGGTGTTGGAGTTGAAGCCGCCGGGCCGCAGGATCGTCCACGCCATGCCCGATTGCCGCACGGCATCCTCGATGGAGCGCATGAGGGTCCCGTGGGAGGCCGACTGCGGACGGGTCGCCACCCCCTGGGAGGACAGCAACACCACCCGCTCCACGCCGCCGGCCTTGGCGACGTCGAGGATGTCGTGCGGGCTGAGCGAGTGCGCGCCGGCCCCGCCGCTCTGGAGGAACAGCGCGTCGGCGCCCTCGACGACGGGGCGCAGGCTCTCGGGCTCGGCCAGGTCCGCCCGTCTGTGCCCGACGCCCGCCGGGACGTCCGCCGGCGAGATGCCCCGGGAGGTCGCCGTCACGTGCTCGCCGGTCGCGGCGAGTGCCTGCACCAGCGAACGGCCGACGTTGCCGGTGGCTCCGGTCACCACGATCATGTCATCCTCCGAATTAGTTAGTTAGCTGACTGAGATGGAGAACATAGCACGGCCCGACGGTCGCTTGTCTATAGTCAGTCAGGTGACCAACTCAACCAGGGCGTCCGCGCGAGGGGCCGGCAAGCGGCGGCGACTGACGGCCGCGGCCGCCCGGGTCCTGCACGAGCAGGGTGTGGAGCGCACCACCATCGCCGACATCGCCGCCGCCGCCGAGGTTCCCGTCGGGAACGTGTACTACTACTTCAAGACCAAGGACGAGCTGATCCAGGCCGCCCTCACCGAGCACGCCGGGCACCTCGCCGAACTCACCGGCGAGCTCGACAAGCTGCCCGATCCGCTCCAGCGCCTCAAAGCCCTGGTCGACGCGTGGGTCGGGCAGCGCGACATCGCTGCCCGCTACGGCTGCCCGACCGGCACCCTGGCGGTCGAACTCGACAAACGTGCCGAAGGAGGACTCGACCTGGAAGCGGGCAAGGTCATCCGGCTGCTACTGGACTGGACGGAGCGGCAATTCCGTGAACTGGGCCTGCCCGACTGCGGCGATCTCGCGCTCACGTTCGTCGGCGCCTACCAGGGCATGTCCCTCCTGGCCAACGCCCTGCGCGATCCGGAGATCATGACCCGCCAAGGAGCCCGCCTGACCCGCTGGCTCGACTCCCTCGCCGACCGCGACGTCCCGCTATAGCTTTCGGTCCCAGGTCATGACAGGGCCGCCTCAAGGTCGGGCACGCCGGACAGTGGTTCGGCCAGGCGCTCTCGTTCCGAGGCGCTCAGGGGGATCTCGCGGACGCGGGTGAGCAGTTCGCGCGCCCGTTCTGGGTCGGAGAGGGTCAGGGCTATCTCGGCGCGGTAGAGGAGCGCTTCGACGAGGTCCACGTTCGGGGCGTCCTTGGCCCGTGCCAGCGCGCCGTCGAGGATCTTGGCGGCCTGCCGGTGATCGCCGTGGGAGTCGCCCATGACGACCGCGTTCTGCAGTGCGGTGGCGAGCTTGCTCGTCGCCGGTTCCCGCCCGCCGGCGTCCTCGTCGGAAGGGAAGATCCGGATCCAGTTGCCGCCCGGGTCGACGATCGTGAAGCCGGTGAGGTTGTCGACGTTCTTCCGCTTCCGGGGCCTGGTCATCCGCGGGATGCCGGAGACCAGGAGCTTGCCGTACGCCGCTCGCATGCCCGCCGCGAAGGCGCGGAAGAGCTCTCCGGTGTCGGGGACGAGGACGATGCAGGTGCCGTAGGACTCCTCCGGGTTGAAGTCCGGCATGCCGAAGAAGTGCAGGTGGATGTCTTCCCGCTGGAGGGCGAGGTACGGGTTCGGGCGGGATTGGCGATAGGTCCTGGTGAAGCCGAGTGCGGTGTAGAACTCCTCGACGTCGTCGATGGACTGGCAGGGCAGCGCCGGCACGGTCTTCTCGTTGGCCATCTCGCTCCTCGGGAGCAGTAGTCAAATTTTACTAGCTCGCGCTTCGAGTGTACTCACGGATGGCTCGTGGTCAGCGGTTGGTGCTGCCGGACGGTGCCGGTTCGGCGTCCTCGCGGTGCGTGCCCCGTTCCAGGCGCTGGATCAGGCCGCGGGTCCATTCGGCGCCGCTTGCCGAGAAATGCGTCCACAGGCGCATGATCTCGGTGATCGGCTCCCAGTCTCCGGGATCGGCGTCGTCGGGCGTCCAGTGCCGAGCGACTTCGGCCCGCCAGCCGTCGAGCGCCGTCACCCGCTCCTTGAGCAGCGCGATGGCCTCTTCGCGGGGCAGGCTGTCGAGAAAGCCGACCGCGGCCGTCAGCTCGTCGATCTTCTGGTCGTGCCTGGACAGGGCCGTACGCAGCAGGCGCAGGAACTCCGCGTCGCCTTCGCCGGTGAGCTCGTACTCCACGCGTGGCGGGCCCGCCGGGCTCGGCTCAATGTCGTGGGCGCGCAGCAGCCCCTGCTTGGCCATCTGCCTGAGGGCGTGGTAGATCGAGCCCGGCTTGGCCGTGGACCACTCGTGCGCTCCCCACGCCTCCAGGTCGCTGCGTACCTGGTAACCGTGCGCCCGGCCACGTTGCCGGATGGCCCCGAGCACCAGCAGCCGGATGGCCGACACCTGCGCCCCACCTCCACGTATCGACGGTTCGTCACCAACGGTACGCCGGATGCCCCCGGGCCCCGCACCGCATCGCCCCGGTCCGCTCGCCGAGGGGTTCGGGCGGAGCGATGCGCGCGGAAAGGTCTCAGCAGGCCCCGATGCAGTCCTTCTCGCCGAGGTTCTTGCCGTCGAAGGTGAGCGTCAACTTGCCCTTGACGACGCCTTTCTCGGGATCGGCGGACGTGACGGTCCCCGTGATCGTCGCCTTCTTGCCGTCCTGGGTCTGGCCGGAGCATTCGATCGGCGTACCGCCGTCGCTCGACGCCGATTCGGACGTGCAGTCGAGTTCGCCCGCGAGTTTGGCTCCGGACGCCTCTTCGAGGGCCACCTGACCCAGTACGCTCAACGTCCCTTCCGCGGTGCCCTGCTGTACGCCTTCCTGGACTCCCTGCTGGATACCGGAGCAGCCCGCCGTCATCGTGACGGCAAGCAGGCAGAGGCCGGCGAAGGTGAGTCTCATGTTCGCCCTTCTGTGAGTGATCGTCCGATGAGGGTGATCATCATAGCGACTCATAACCGGAAAAAATCCGGATTTGTGGCACTGGTGGGGCAGCCGCCCCTTCCGCCCGTCATCATGGCGCCGAGCGTACGGAAGCGGTCCGCGCGACCGCCTTTCCCGTGATTTCACCATCGCTTTCCCTTGGCGGTGAACTGCGGGACCGCGCGCCTGCACCGGTCGATTCCGCGTTTCTGTAAGGATCGCCACTGTCACGCCCGTATCGCCCGGACAAACGGGTCCGACCCGGGTTGCGGCAAGGATTCAGGCGCGGCCGTCGGCCGCGTTCCGGAAGGAGCGATAGCCACATGTTCACAGCCGGCACAAAAAGGTGCGCAACCTCCTGGCGCGTGCGGGGAACGAGTGCGCTCACGGGCCTGGCCGTGGCGGGGCTTTCCGCGGTTCTCGTACTGGCGCCGGCCCCACCCGTGCTCGCCTCGGCGGGCGGCACCCAGGCTGTGGCCACTCCGGACGACGACAACAACAACAAAAAGCGGAAGCGGTGCCGGCCGGACTTCTTCGTCAAGCTCGACGACCTGTCGCCGATGAATTTCTTCATCCCGCGGACCCGGTTCATCGACGGCCCCGGTGGCACGATCACCGCGACCGTGGAACGGGAGACCCGCGTTTACGCGGAAATCGAGATCGAACGCGAGCAGCAGCCCGAGCTGACCCGCAGGGACATCATCCGCAGGTTCCGCCTGATGATCAACCCGCTGCTCGCTGAGGAGCACGTGGTCAGGGCCGGCCACCAGTACACACACGAGATCAGCAAGGGCAAGTACGGCAACCTGTGGTACCGCGTCTTCGGTTACCGGGTCGGATTCACGGCCTGGCGGCAGCTCGGCACCTGCCGCCTCCACAGGGTGACCAGCGGGGTCGCCAGTGTTCCGGCCCGGGTGGAGGGCTGGAAGTACTGGGAGACCGACCACCCGGTGTTCCGCGGACGCAGACTCCACTGACCCTCGGACAGACCTTCGGCGGAGGTCACCGGCGAACGGGCGGCTCACCGCCCGCGGCCGTACGGGCCGCGTCGCCGGCGCTCGGCAGGGCGCCGGACGCGGTGGTGCTCAGGTCGCGGCGGGGTGCGGCCGCCCGTTCGCCCTTTCATTCCACCGTTCGCAGTATCTGCTCGATCGACGCCGTTCGCGCCCGCAACTCGGCCAGATCGGCCGCCATGCGCTCCTGGGTCTCGTTGCTGTTCTCCGCGAGCTGCTCGAATCGGCGTACGAGCTGCCGCAGCTCCTCGGTCTGAGCGGCGCCGAGCTTCAACTTGCGCGCTTCGAGCAGCGTCACGATGATCAGAGCGATCAGAAAAGTGCCCACGACCAGTACGGCGATGAGCAGGGCCGTCTGCGGCCAGGAGGTGGGCCCGGCCGGGGTGAGCAGGTTCATCAGGAGTGCTCCTTGGGTCCGGGACCCTGATCCGGGTCCGGCCGGGTGAGGGTCTTGGCCGCCTCGGCGAGCACCGATGCGTTCACACGCAGGTCGAAGCCGGTGACCTCGTAGTACTTCATGGCCTTGCCATCAGGGGAGAGCTCAAGGCTGCCGACGATCAACCCCGCCGCTTCGAGACGGCGCAGGTGCATGTGCAGAAGCGGACGGCTGACCCCGATCTCGCGCGCCAGGTGACTGACGTAGTCGCGCCCACCGGCGAGCGCGGCGATGATCCGCAACCGCAACGGGTTGGCCAGGGCCGCCAGCATCTCGACCAGGTCATCACCGGTCGGCCCGTCGTCCGTCACGCTTCCCCTACATATGTAAGCTTCTTGTTACACGAGGAACCGTAGCATCGCGCCGCGGACATTGACAACGGCGGGAAGGGCGGGGGATCGCGCCGCTCGGAGTCTCGGGAGAAGGGCGCGGTGCCTGGGACGGCCGGGGAATCGGCATGTGGGGAAGCACCACCGCTCTCGGGGCGGTGAATGCGTCAGAAATGGGGGGTGGGGGGTTGGGTGGATTATTCGGGGCTATGAGGTCGTGTTGGTGGGCGGGCAGAACACTCTTGGGTTCCACGGCTCGAAGAGGCCGCGCGGGTTGTTCAGGAACAGCCAGAGGTGCATCTCGTAGTGGATCGGCATGCCGTTCTCGCGAGGCTCGATCGGGCCCTGGAATTCGCGCCCGAACAGCTTCGGCCGGTCGTCCGCGGTGGCGATGCGCTGGTCGCGGTCTCTCTTGATGTATTCGACCGCGCCGAGCCTGCGCCCGCCGTTGTACGGGACGTAAACCAGGGCCTCAGGCCGGTACGGGTCCAGCTCCGGGTCCTCGACGAGCCGCTCGTTGACGTAGTGGTAGCCCATCCCTCCGATGCGCTCGCCGTTCTCGCCGGTGTACGGATACTGGGCGCACACGTCGGTCCGCCGGTAGCCGAATCGCTCCGCGACCCTGGGGTCGTCGAACTTGGACAGCGCCTTGCGCAGCTTGTACAGCCACTCCGGGGGCTTGGGGGTTCGGGTCTCCTGGATGACCGGCTGGGACTGCGGCTTTCGGTCCTGGGGTGCGGCGGACGGCGCGGCGGTGAAGGCGGCCGTTCCCGCGCATGCGGAGGCGAGCAGCAGAGCTGCGATTCTTCTCATGCCTGAGTTTTTCAGCCGACTTCGATCGGCACAAACGTCAGGACGGACCAAGATTTCGCCGCCGATACGGAAGGGCGGGGTTATTCGGAAAGCATTTCGCGCTATGCCGATTAATGCGGCTTGATGCAGGCTAATACAGCCTAATGCGGGCTAATGTAGGCTAGTGCGGGTTGATGCAGCCTATTGCTGGTGTTGCAGAAGCTGGTGGAGGAATCGGTGCTGTGCCCGGGTTTCCACTGCTTTCGCATCGTACGCCGTGCGCACCCACGTGACCGCGTCCGCCGGCGCCGTCCCCTGAAGCACGGCGAGGGCCGCCAGTGCCGTCCCCGTACGCCCGCGCCCGCCACCGCACGCGATCTCCACTCGCTCGCCGCGCTCGATGCGAGCCAGGGTGTCACGGAGCCCGGCCGCCGCCTCTTCCGGGCGCCGGGGTGGGGAGAAGTCGGGCCAGTCGATACGCAGATGTGGCCAGCCCGGTGTCCATGGCCGCAGACCGACCAGTAGCCGGGCGTACAGGTTGGGGCGGTCGAGAGGGTGGCCCAGCAGATACACCCCGAACTCCGGCGGCGGCTCCGGCAACACCCCGGCCCGCAGCCCCCGGGCCAGCACTTCACCACCGGCGGGCAGCGTCACGGTTTTCGGGCCATTCATTGGGCCGATGTTACCGGCGCCCGGATGCCCAGAGCGGACCTTTGGGAGGGCTCGGGCGGGCCCGCTGGTTGTGCGGCGGGCCCGTGGTTTGGGTGGCGGGCCAATAGGCGGGCCGCCGCGGTCCTGGGTGGGGGAGCACGACCTCTGAACCGCCTCCGCCGGGCACCACCGCCGTGCCGTCGGCTGACCCCCGGGTACCGCCGTTCTGCCGCGCTCCTGTACCGCCGCGCCTACGCATTCCCACACCCCCACCTCTGCACCGCCGTGCCGTCGCCCCTACGCATTCCTGCTCCGCCGTGCTGTCGGTTGACCCTCGGGTGCCGCCGTCCTGCCGCGCTCCTGTACCGCCGCACCTGGCATTCCTGTACGGCCGCACCCCTGCACCCCGTGCCGTCGGCTGACCCCCGGGTGCCGCCGTCCTGCCGCACTCCTGTACCGCCGCTCCTACGCACTCCCGCACCCCCTCACCTCTGCGCCGCCGCCCCTACGCATTCCTGCACCGCCGCGCTTTCGGCTAACGCCGGGTGCCGCCGTACGCCTGTACCGCCGCACCCACGCCCCCACGCACCCACGCACCTCTGCACCGCCGTGCCGCCGCCCCCACGCATTCCTGCACCGCCGCGCTTCGGCTAACCCCGGGTGCCGCCGCACGCCTGTACCGCCGCACCCACGCCCCCACGCACCCACGCACCTCTGCACCGCCGTGCCGCCGCCCCCACGCATTCCTGCACCGCCGCGCTTCGGCTAACCCCGGGTGCCGCCGCACGCCTGTATCGCCGCACCCGCGCACCCACGCACCCCTGCGCCGCCGTGCCGCCGCATCTCTGCACGGCAGCGCCGCCGTACCCCTGCACCCCGTGTCGAGCGCTGGGGGTGTCGGCTGGGGTGGTGTGGCTCACCGGGGGCTTGTGCTCCCCGCGCGGGTTTGCCTCCGCGCGCGGTCTTGTTCCCCGTGCGCGGCCTTGCCCCGCCCGGCTTGCCCGGGTTGCCCCCGCGCGGGTGCCCACCCTGCCCGTGCGGGGGAGTACGGGTTCTCCCCGGTGAACCTGCTGACCTCCGTGGCTTGGCTAGGGCGTGCGTGTGGCGGCTCCGGTGCGGGACTGGGGGGTGAGGGCTCCGGTCAGGAAGATCGCGGTGATCGCGGCGCTGGCCTGTTCGACGCCGAGTTCCCTGCCCGCCGACAGGGACGCGACGCCCTCGACCAGGCCGACGTACACCTTGAACAGTGCCTGTGTGGGGAGGTCGCGGCGGAAGGCGCCCTCGCTCGCGCCGCGTTCGAACTGCCGGCGCAGTGGCTCGATGAGCCGCCGCTCGGCCGCCGACGCGCCTGCGGGTGGGGGGTCTTCCAACGCCTTCTGGAACAGGGCGAGGCCCTGGTACTTGCTGATCGTGGCGACCACGGCCCGGGTCATGCGCGCGATGGCCACCTCGACCGGTACCTCGTCCAATTTGGCGTCCGCGATCCGGCCGGCGAGGTCGGTGAGCGCGGTCTCGGTCAAGGCCCGGACCAGGACGTCCCGGTTGGGGAAGTAGCGGTACAGGGTCGCTCTGGCGACGCCGGCCGCCGCGGCGATGTCGGCCATGCTCGCGGCCTCGCCCCGCTCGGCGAGGACGCCCGCGGAGATCTCCAGGATCCCGGCCGCCACGTGATCGCGTAGCGCCGGCCGTCTGCTGATCGCGGCCAAGCTAGAGCACCACCGCTGTCATCTGCATGTCCGTCGTGCTCTCCTCCGATCGGCCGCGGATCGGGGCAGGCGGTCACCGCCGGCGCGGCGCCGGCACGGCGGTCGCGTCGCGGGTGGTGCGAGGACCCGTGGGAAGGGGGATACGCGCACGGGGATTCCTCCGTTCTGGTCGAACGTGTGGACGAGGGACGGTGGATGCGGCGGGCACATCCCTTTCTAGTCTTACTCTAAGTCGCCGATCAGACACGATCTGTTGCACGATCGGGTGAAGATTTTCGGAGGCGGGGGCGGCCGCGTACGTACGAAAACGGCGGAGGCGGTCATATCACCCGCCTCCGCCGTCACGTCCCGCGCTCAATGCGCGGGCGCGAGTACGCGCTCAGCGCCGGCCGCAGTCGTTCGCCCGCGTCCGGTCGCCGAACCGGCTCGCGAACCAGTCCGCGACCTGCATGGCCTGGTGGAACTCGTGCATCGTGCCGCCTGTCTCGCGCTGTGGCTCCTCCTGCCGGACGTCCACCTCGGCGCCGCACAGCTTCGACCCGATCGCCTGGGGCGACAGCTCGCGCAGTTTCTCCAGATCGCCCGCCTTGTAGCCGTCCTGTAGGTACATCGACGTACCCTGCGGCTGCTCGTAGCGGTTCAGGATGGCGTTCACCGTCTCATCGACGTGCCGGAGGCCGGAGTCCTGGACGGACGGCGAGGCCGCGCCGGCGCCGGTCGCGAGGCGGGCGTCGCCGGTGGACATGTCCATGAACTGCGGCGTCCGTCCCACCTGCGCCGGGCATCCGGTACGCGCGGCGCCGATGACGACGAAGTGGCGGCCGAGCTCAGGCGCGTACGCGCGCTGGAGCATCACCGGCCACCACGGGCTCAGGGAGCGGTAGTAGTAGTACCCCCACAGACCCCATGGACCGTCGAACGGGATGAACGGGTCGCGGGGCTGGGCGTCCGCCTGGGGCCTCTGTGTGCCGAGGCCGAGGCCGAGGTCGAGGCCGAGGTCGAGGTTGAGCAGCGAACGCGACGCGGTGGTGAGGGCGGCCGAGGCCGCCGAGGTCACCGCCGCCACCGGGCTCGTCGGCGCCTCGGCCGCGGGAGCCGCGGAGGCGGAGAGAGTCCGGCTGAGCTGGCGTGCGGCGCGTACGGCGTCGAGCGCGTTCAGGCCGCTCGTCGCGTGCTCCACGGTACGCGGTGCGGCCGGGCGGCCCGGCTCGGACGCGGTCACGGTGACCGGCTCGTCCGGGATGACCACCGCGAAGCCCTTGTTCAGCAGCGCCGACACCTGGAGCGTGTCCGCCATCCGCGCACCGTACGACCACATCGGCGTCGAGGCCGTCATGGCGCCGGCGCACTCGGCCGCGTTGCCCCTCGTGTACACGACGAGCGGACGCGTGGTGGTCGGGTAGGGCGCCTGCGGCACCAGCACCTGCGCGGTCGCCGGCACGTACCTGATCTGGAACCGCCGGGATTCGGTGATCCCCAGCGGGTCGGTGGCGATCGGCTCGGCCACCCGGCTGCGGTATCTGATCAGATACACCTCCGTATCGGGGTACCAGCGCGACTGCTGCGTGGCGGCCGTGAGCATCATGGCGAGCGTGTCGGGGCGCAGCATCGTCAGCGCCTCGATGAACCGTGCCGTCTCGGGTCCGAGCAGGACGGTGAGCAGGTCCATGGGCAGGTCCCGCGCGACCGACCCGAGAGTCCGGGCCGATGCGGCGTTCTGGGCGGACGCGAGCCGCTGTGCGGACCCGGTGCCCTCGGCCGTTGCGCGGCGCTCGGCCGTGCGGTCGTCCGTGCCGGAGTCGTCGTCCGCCGGGTCGCCGCCCGGGATCACGTCCTGGACGACCTTCGTGGTCTCCTCCAGCATCGACATGACGCGGTCGGCGAACCCGCCCGTCTGCCCGCCCGCGGCCCTGGTCGCGAGCAGCCTGTCGAGCAGGGGCGCGACCGTCTTGGCCGCCTCTACCTCCGACTGAGTGGTGGTGGGGCCGGCGTTCGCCTTACGTCCCGATACGGAATGGTCCGAGGTGACCTGGCCGGACTGGCCGGACTGGCCGGGCGTTCCGGACTCGACGGCTTCCTGGAACGCGGGGTCGGCGACGATCTGGCTGATCGTGCGCGACTTGACGATGTTCTCGCGGTTCCGGCCGTCCTTGCTCCGAGGGCCCCAGAAGTCCAGCAGCTCGCCCAGCGGCCCCTGCTTGAAGGCCGGGTCGGCGGCCGGGTCCCACCTGTAGAAGGGGGTGATGTCGGCGTTCCCCCCTACGGTGGAAACGGGCGGCTCGTACGAGGCCGCAACGGCAGATGACGGATATGTGGTGACAAATGTCCCCGCCATTACCGTGCTCGTCACAACCATGGCGACCCCCCACACGGGAAGGCGTCGCGGGTGTATCATGTATCTCCTCCGGGACTGAGAATGGTCAAGCACGAAGCGGCCGTAGTCGAAAGCCTGATCACCCAATTCGACCCGAAAACGAGTGCTGTCTCGCACATCCTCCGAGTGACACTTACAGCCTAGAAAGCATTCGCGGTCACTTGTGCCGATTGTCCGCCTTGTCGTGATGGCAACGAGCGGCTGACGTGCGGAAAGCGGGCGTCCTGCCGAAGCGTGCGGTTCCTCGCGACATGGCGTTCGCGACTCCGCTTCCCAATGCCACTAATTTTGGCATGCGGGCGCATGGAGTCGCGATCCTGGCATACCTCAATTGATGCGGATTAACCCCAAACAGTTTTCCTGATATCCCCAAGAAGCAGCCTTAAGTGCCCGCTTCGGCCGCCTGTTGGTCCGCTTATTTGTGCAAATGACCCGAAATTTCGTGTGCGGTCAGGCGGGCGCGAATGTGGTGGCGGCGGGCGTACGAATGCGGGCGGCTCACGCTCAAATCCACCAGCGCATGCAATATGCCCAACTGTGCCGCCGACAACCCGAAAGGCTTGATGTCGCCGATGTCCTGATGTCCGCGCGTCCGCCCGGTCCGGGCGTCCGCGGCTCTCGATGGCGGACTGAGTCCGTACGTACCCGCCTGCGGCCGTACGAGTCAGACCGCTTCTGGTGGGCTGAAGGCGCCCGGAAGGTGCCCGAAGGCCGCCGGATGGCGCCCGAAGACGCCCGAAGACCCCCGGAATGCGCCCGGATGGCTCCCGAAGGCGGCTGAAAGAGGGCTGAAGGCGGCCGGAGGGAGGCGAGAGCTTCAGAAAGCCGTACGAACCGTGAAAGAGTCCCCGCACCGAGAGGAGCGCAGCCGCCGGATCCCCGTCCCCCGAGCCCCCTGCCCCAGGTCCCCCCTCGTAGGACCTGGGGCCCGTCCTAATCGGCGGCTAGTTGTTCGGCCTCCTCGTGCAGCGCCCACGTCAGGAGCAACTCCAGCCGGAGCTCCGCATCAAGGAGGTCGGTCACGAGGTCGCGCATCGTGGCCTCCCTGACGGAGGTTGGGCCTCCCTGGCCAGTAGGACGTGCGGGGGCCGATACAGGTTGACCGAAACCGCCAAACCGCTGGGGCCCAAGTTGCGCCCGGTGGAGAAGGTGAAATCCGATCGCGATGCAACAGAACCGACCCCACGAACGTCCTTGGGGCGTGGATTTCGAGGAGTTCGTGCGAGCTCGCGGAAGCGCGCTGTACCGCTACGGGTTCGTGCTGACCGGCAACGCCGAGGACGCAGCCGACCTCGTTCAGGAGGCGTTGCTCCGCCTGAGCGACACGTGGTCGCGCGTGCGCAGGAAAGACGATCCCGAGGGATACGTACGCACGATCATGGCGCGGCAGCACATCAGCTGGTGGCGCCGCCGAAAGCGCGAGCACCTCGTGGCCGCGGTGCCCGAAGGCACCATGACCGACGCCGGCGTCGATCGCCTCGCCGCCGACACCGGCCTGTGGGCCGAGCTGGCGGCATTACCCAGGCGGCAGCGTGCCGTCCTGGTCCTCCGCTACTACGAAGACCTGTCCGACCAGGAGATCGCCAAGATCCTCGGCATCTCGTGCGGCACCGTGCGCAGCCAGGCATCCAGAGCCCTGGCGGCACTCCGCGTACGCTCGGCGGCCCACGCCGCCGTGCTCCAGCCGGGAAAGGCGTCATGACCGACCGAGCTCCAACCGAAGCAGCCACCACGAACCGAGCTTCAGCCGGGAACGCACCATGAGCCACGACCACGACCACGACTACGACGACGAACACGACAGACACACCCAGGGCAGACGCGACCGCCCCCTCAACGGCCACGACCATCCTCACGACGGAAGCGGCCGCCCCCACAGCGGACACGGCCACGACGTCCACGACGGCCACGTCCATGACGGAAGCGGGCGCGATGGACGCGACCGCGCCGGAGACGGGCGCGACAGATACGACAGAGGCGACCGCGACGGAGGCGGTCGCGACAGGCGCGAGCACGACAGGCACGAGCACGACAGACGCGAGCACGACAGATATCGCCACGACAGCACCGAGGCCGAGCTGGTCCGCACTTTGGCGAGGGCCGCCGAGGCCGCTCCCGAGCCCATCGGCGACCTCGCGGCCATGGTGGCGGCCCGCCGCAGGACGCGTACGCGTCGGCGTGCGCAGTCCGCGCTCGCGGTCGCCGGGGTGGTCACGGTCATCGCGGCGGGCAGCGCCGTGACGGGAGTCTTCTCCAACAGGGGCGGAGAAGACCACGTCACGGCCGCCGACAAGTCCCGTACGACCGCCACCGCCACGGTCACGCCCACCGCCACGGCCACTTCCACAGGCAGCGGCGAGCTGACGGCCACCATGAGTCCTCCGCCTGCCGACGGCGCCGATGCGTCCGTCCCCAAGGCCGCCGAGGTGTGGCCCGGCGCGGTGTCCACGATCCCGGCCGCCGCCGGAGACGGATGGCGCTACCGTCCGGTGGACGCGTTGAGCCCGACCCAGATCCTGCTGTCCGCCGAGTCGTCCTTCGAGAAGGCGGGCCGGCTGGAGGTCTACGACACCGCCGCCAAGCGGGCCACCGTGCTGACGGAGCTGCCCGCGCCGGAGGGCGTCAAGGGCTACTTCGTCCAGCGCACCGAGGTGGGCCCCGGTCACATCGCCTGGTACGGCACGACGCCCAACGACGACACCGATTGGGCCGACGTGTGGGTCGTCCCCCGTTCGGGAGGCGAGCCGACCCGGCTGGCCGAGCTCACCGGCGCCCGCTCGCGGATCGACGCCATCGGCGTGTCCGAGGGCCATGTCTACTGGTCGGTGGCCTCGGGCGGGATCTACCGTGTCCCGATCTCCGGTGGCACCCCCGAGCCGGTCGCCGGCACCGAGGGGCTGCACCTGCGGGAGTATCCGTGGGCGAGCGACGTGTCGGAGTACGGCGACTTCGACAAGAACCAGACCTTGCTGGTCAACGTCGAGACCGGCGAACGGCGCCAGATCGACGCCGTGGGCCGGACCAACGTGCGGTGCGGCTCCACCTGGTGCGTCGGGACCGAGGCCGGCAGGAAGGCCGTCGCATGGCGCCTGGACGGCTCCGGCGCCCGTTCCGTGCCCGGCACTTCCCCGTTCGGCCAGGGGATCCACCTCGGCCGGTTCGTGCCCCTGAGCACCACCGGCATCTACGATCTGGCGACCGGCACGCAGGCGCGGATCGGCGCGACCCGCGACGACGGCGGGACCAGCCTGGGCCACGGCACGTCCTCCTCGCCCAGCGCCATCTTCTACTGGGAGGCCGGCACGGTGAAGACCAAGGAGGTCTGCCGCACGATCAGCGAGCGCGAGGTCGAGCAGATGGAGCTGCCCGAGGGCGCCAAGGGGCCGACCCCGGGCACCGAGGAGTGCCACCGAGAGGAGGCGCAGAAGCCGAAGGAGTACGAGGTCCTCAATCTGGCCGCGGTCCCACCGGCGGAATAAAGTTCGGGTTATGAGGATCTTCAAGGATCTGGCCGAGCTCAAGGCGGCCAAGGGCGAGCATCTCGGCTACACCGAGTGGCGTACGGTGAGCCAGGAGCAGGTCAACCAGTTCGCCGACGCGACCGACGACCACCAGTGGATTCACGTCGATGTGGAGAAGGCGAAGTCCGGCCCGTTCGGCGGCACGATCGCCCACGGCTACCTGAGCCTCGCCCTTCTCCCGTCGTTCATGACCGAGCTCTTCCGGGTCGGCGGCCTGAAGATGGGCATCAACTACGGCCTGAACAAGGTCCGGTTCCCGTCCCCGGTGCCCGTGGGCTCCCGCATCCGCGCCGGCGCCGAGATCCTCGACGTCAAGGGCACCCCGTCGGGCACGCTCTCCATCCTCCGCCTGACCGTGGAGGTCGAAGGCGCCAAGCGCCCGGCCTGCGTGGCCGAGTCCCTGTCCCTCTACGTCCCCGCCGACGACGACCCCTCACCGGAATCCGCGACAAGTTCGGAGTAGTAGATGGCCGCCTGAACCCGGCTGCGCAGCCCCAGTTTGTTCAGCACCCGGCTGACGTGCGTCTTGGCCGTGGCCTCCGCCATGTTCAGCTCGCGAGCGATCTCCGCGTTGGACAGGCCGCGTCCGACGCACGCCAGCACCTCCCACTCCCGAGGAGTGAGCGCCCCGGCCGCCCCGGCCTGTTGCTGCGCCATGCCCCCGGTGATTGCGGACGGTACGGCGGCGTCGCCATACGGCTCACCTGCCCGATATGTCCCGGTCTCGCCGTGTGAGCCGTAAGGCGGATACATGCTGGTATCGCCGGGTGTGCCGGCGGCCGGATGCATCCTGGCGTCGCCGGGTGTGCCGGAGGCTGGATGCATCCTGGTGTCGCCGCCTGTGCCCGCGGCCGGATACGTCCCGGTCTCGCTACCTGAGTCGGCGGCCGGATGGGGCCCGGCCGTGGGGCGCGCGGGAGCACCCGGTGCGGACCCGGCATGAGTCGTCCCCGCTTCCGGGCGCGCCGCGGACCCGGATGGAGGTGCACCCCCCGCCGGCGTCGCGGACCCAGATGGAGCTGCACCTCCCGCCGGCGTCGCGGCCCCAGATGCGTCCGCGCCCCCCGCTGACGCCGCCGCCCCAGATGCGCCCGCGCCCCCTGCCCGCGGCACGGATCCCGAAGCGGCTCCACCCCCTGCCGGCGCCGTGGACCCGGAAGCGACTGCGCCCCTTGCCGGTGTCGCGGACTCCGGTGGGACCGTGGCCTTCGCCGGTGCCGCGGCGCCCGGGGCCGGGCTGGGCCTCGATGCCGGGCCGGGCCTCGACACCGGCGTGGACCTCGGTGGGATCGCGGATCCAGGCAACGCCGTGCCGACACCCGCAGGTCCTGAACGCGGGCCACCCGCCCCTCTCCCTCGCTCCGTGGCGAACGCCTTGATCAGCCGCCGGGTCACCGACGGCGAGACGATGCCGTCCCCGCGCGCCACGACACGTACGGCATCGATCAGGGCCTGTGCGTCGGTGTTCTTGAGCAGGAAGCCGGCCGCCCCTGCCCGCAGCGCCCCGAACACGTACTCGTCCAGGTCGAAGGTCGTCAGGATCAGCACGTCGGTGATGCCTGCGAGCCGCTGGGTGGCCGAGATTCCATCCATCCGGGGCATCCGGATGTCCATCAGCACGACATCGGGGCGCAGTTCGTTCGCCATGGCGACCGCGGCCTCCCCGTCGGCGGCCTCGCCCACGACCTCGATGTCGTCGGCACCGCCCAGGATCAGCACGATCCCGGCCCGCACCGCCGCGTGATCGTCCGCCACCAGCACCCGTACGGGCGCGTTCTCACTCACCGGAACCACCCCTGGCGCCGCCGAGCCCCCAGAGCCCGTCCCCGCCGTCCTGAAGCGGCAATTCCCCCCGAACCCGCCACCCGTCCGAGCACGGCCCGGCCTCCAGGGTGCCCCCTACCAGCGCGGCCCGCTCTCGCATGCCCACGATTCCGGCGCCCGCTCCGGGCAACTCCCCGGGGGCACCGGCCCGGCGCACCGGATTGGCCACGGCCACCACCACGCTCCGCTCCCGGTACTCCACGATCACGCTCGCTTCCCTGCCGTCCCCATGCTTGAGCACATTGGTCAGTGCCTCCTGCACGATCCGATAGCCGGCGAGGTCCACGGCCGCGGGCAGGTCGCGGGGTGTGCCGGTGACCTCCAGGCGCACCTCGACCCCGGCCAGCCGGGCCCGCTCCACCAGTTCACCGACATCGGCGACGCGGCGCCGTACGACATCGGCGGAAGCGTCGTCGTCCCCCTCCTGCCGGAGCAACTGGATCATGGACCGCATCTCCGCCATCCCCTGAACGCCGTTCTCCCGGATGCTCTCCAGCACCTTCCGTACGGTCGCGGCGTCCAGGTCGGATCGCGACAGGACACCCGTGGCCTGTATGGCGATGGCGCTGAAGTGATTCGCGATCAGGTCGTGCAGCTCGCGCGCCATCCGTGTACGCTCCTCGTTCACCGCCGCCCGCCGGTCGAGCTCCGCCAGCCGCGCCACCTGCTCCGCCCGCGTCCGCTCGGCCTCCGCCTGCTCGCGATGTTGCCGAATGATCACCGCCGTCAGCACCGGCGTGGTCAGCACCAGCCCTGCCTGCACCGCTGCGACGGCGAGCACCCGCCAGTCCCCGGCGACCACCCAGGCCCCGGCGCCCACCACCACCGCGAGCACGGCCGTGATCCTCAGCATCCACCGGACGATCGCCCGCGGCCCGTACAGCGTGGCGGCGTACAGGTTGTCGGTGAACACCAGCACCGTCCCCAACGACGGCCCGACCACCAGATCCCCGCTGATCCCCACGAGCCCCAACCCCAATGCCACCAGCGGCGCCCGCCGCCGCACCGCGACCGCCGCACACACCGCCACCAGCGGTGGCACCAACATCCACTCCTCGACCCCGCGCCGCATGTAGGCGTCCCCCGCCAGCAGGACCAACCCCCCGGCAAGACATCCCAGGGCCAGCCACACGTCCCGCTTCATGCCTCCACCCCATCACGCCCCGGGACCACCCCGCCTCCCCACCACGCACGATCCCGCTACACCGAACGATGTACGCCGACCGGGGGCCGGCAGCAGTTGGCTCTACCACCTGAGCGCATGCGGTACAGTTGTCTTCGTCGCCCCGCCACCCAGGCGAAGGCAACACACCACCAGCGGCCGTAGCTCAATGGATAGAGCATCTGACTACGGATCAGAAGGTTAGGGGTTCGAGTCCTCTCGGCCGCGCACAGCAGAAAGGCCCGCTACTAGGGGAAACCTGGAGCGGGCCTTCGTGTTTGTCAGGACACAGGTCGTGCAGCCGGGCATGCGGTAGCGGCGCGTCCGGGTGGGCCTTGTTGTAGCGCTTGATCAGGATCGGGAAGAGCGAGCTGACCGTATCGGGATGGATCGGCTCGCCCCAGGCGGTCGTGAACACGTGGTCATCGGCTCCACGCCACTCGGGGCCGACCGCGAGTTTGTCGGCGGCCTGCATCCTGCGCTGGTCGCGGAGGACCCGGACCGTGCCGTCGTCAAGGCTGACGATGCGTTCCCTGCCGCTCTTGGTGGTCCCCTCGACGCGCTCACCGTCGATGAACGCGGCCGACCCCGTGATGACCAGCTGCTTGCCGTCGAGGTCCACGTCCGACCACCGCAGGTGGAGAAGCTCGCCGCGACGGGCCCCGGTGTAGGCCGCCAGATGGAGGAATACCCATAGCCGGTGCTCACGGGCGTGCAGGAGAAAGGCTTTGAGCTGGTCCGTCGTCCAGACAGTGCCAGGCTCGTGCGTCTCACGGCGGGGACGCTTGGCCCTCTCGACCGGGTTGGACGGAAGCAGCTCGTCGACGTTCACCGCGTCGCGGAACGCCTTCCGGAGGACGGCGTGGACGTAGTCGATGGTGCGGGAGGAGAGCGGCCGGCCGTTCCTGCCGCCACCGGCCATGAGGTCCCTGTACAGCTTCGTGATCGTAGAAGGGCGCACGGCCTGAAGGCGGAGGTCACCGACGCGCGGCTTGACGTACCGGTCGAGCAGGTACCGGTAGTCCGCGAGCGTCTTGGGCTTGATCTCGACGGCGTGAGCCTCGATCCACTCGGTGAGGTATTCGGCGACGGTGATGGTGTTGCGGTCGATGTACTCGCCGCGCCTGGCCTTGACCCGCGCCTCGTCACGGGCGGCCTTGGCGTCGTCCTCCGTGGCGAAGCCGCCTACCCAGCGGGGCCGGCTCTCGCCGGTCTCCGGGTCCCTGACGCGGACGACGTAGGACCAGGTGGTTCCGCGTTTCACCACGCCGTCGCGGAGCTTCGGGGTCTTCTTGCGGGGACGCTTGTCCGGGCTGTCTGCGGGGGTGCTGGTCATGCCGCGTCCTCCTTTTCCACGAGGCGGGTGATGTAGTCGGTCAGGGCGGTGACGGGGATGCGGCGGGAGCCGTCGATGCGGATCGAGGCGAGAGCGCCGGTGGCGAGCAGTTGGTAGAGCTTGCTGCGGGAGATGGCCAGGGCGTTGGCCGCCTCAGGGACGGTGAGGAGGAGTCGCGTCATGGGCGGCCCCCGGGCAGCGGGGTTCCGGTGAGCGCGGCTGTCAGGAGCAGGTCGCCGGCGGAGTGGCCCTTGCCGGCGTACTGCCACTCGCTGATGACCAGGACGGTGTCCTCGTCGAAGAGCGGGAGGCGGCCGGTGGTGATGTCGTCGGTGCGGGCGTGGTGTTCGCGGGCCGCTCGCAGGTCGCCGAGGGTGGGGCCGTAGTGGCGGGAGCGGGTGGAGAAGTGGCCGCGGAAGCCGAGCATGTGGGCCCACTGGGTCAGGCGGAGGTCGGCCAGGGCCTCGATGGCGCCCAGGCGGAGGCATTCGGTGATGAGGCGGCGTGCGTGGTCGCGCAGGTTGTAGGCGTCGAGGTTGTCGAGGGGGTTGACGCGGCGGTCCAGGGTGCCGACGCATTCGGCGGCTTTGGTGGCGTACTTGGCGATGTAGCCGGCGACGGCCTGTTCGGTGAGGTCGCCGGTCAGCGTGATGGGGCGGGTGTCGAGCTGGGTGCCCCACTTGAACAGGCGGGCAGGCTGGCCCTCGTGAGCGGGGACGAGGGCGCTGACGACGCGGGCGGCGTGGTGGACGGCGTCGGTCAGGGTGTCGGTGGTGGCCCAGGGCGGTGGTGGTGCGGTGGGGCCGCCGGGGCCGTCGAGGCGGATGACGGCGTGGAAGTGGACGGCGCCGCGCCGCTGGTACTCGGCGACCTTGGCGAAGGAGACGGTCAGGTGATGGCGCAGATCCTTGAGGGGCAGCCCGCCGGCCTTGGCCAGGTGGCGGCGGAGGGAGTCGGCGAAGCGCTTCCACAGCAGCGGGGCCAGAGCGTTGAACAGGACCGAGCCGGTGTAGTCGTAGCAGTCGGGGCAGAGCGGTTCGCCGAGGCGCGGGTCGTCGGGCGCGTGCTTGGTCGTGCAGGACAGCGTGTGGCCGTGCGGGCAGGTGGCGGCGTCGCGGCGGGGGTGGCAGGGCAGGGCCTTGCCGTTCTGCTCGCGGCGTGCGTGGACGGGGCCGAAGGAGGGGGCGGTGAGGGTGACGAACAGGGTCGGGTGTGCGGTGACGGTTTCCGGGACGCCTTTGCCGCCGATGAGGCCGGCGCGGATGAGGTGGTAGGTGTCGGCGCGGTAGACCTCGGCGCAGGACGGGCAGCGGGAGGCGCGGCGGGTCTTGCAGGGCAGGCGCAGAACGCCGTCAGGTTCGGTACGGGTGGTGTAGCGGTGCAGGAGCCGGCCGGTGGCCTGGTCGTAGTGTTCGACCTTGCCGCGTAGGTGGATGGGCTGGCGGCAGCCGCCGGTGCGGTGGACCTGGGCGGCCCAGCGGTCGTAGTCGGGGCTGTTGAGCCGGGTGATCATACCCGTGAGGGCGTGCGGGTTGGTGGTGCGGGCGGGCAAGATGGAGACCTCCTTTCACTCGTTCGGGTGAGGGGATGGCCCCCGACCTGGCGTTCGTCTTGGCGGATGTGCGGCCAGGCCGGGGGCGCCGCGCGTTTCAGGCGCCGTAGTCGTCGATGCCGGTGCCGTCGCAGTCGCGGCACCGCTCGCGGTCGTCGTCCAGGCCGGTGCCGTTGCAGGTGCAGCAGCGGTAGCGGATCACCGGCAGGGGTTCGGGCACGGGGTTACCTCCTTTCGCGTGGGCGGGTGGTCAGGTAGACGCGCCAGTGGTGGGGCCTGCCGCGGTCGGGGTAGACGCGGGAGACGGCGCAGATGGTGAAGTGCAGGCGGAGCCGGAACAGGGCGTCGATGATCTCGGCTCGGGTGCCGTCGATGCGGATACGCATGATCGGGTTCTCCGTTCGTGGTCAGGTGGCGGGTGCGGGATCGGGGTGGGCGTCGAGGAAGTCGGCCAGGGCGCGGAGGCCGGTGATGATGGCGGTGCGGTCGTCGGTCATGTGGGTCTCCCTTCGTCAGGTGGTGCGCAGGGTGTGGAGCAGGTCGGTGGCGAGCTGGTCGGAGACGCCGAGGCGGGTGCGCAGGGCATCGCCGGTGATGGGGGTGCCGTGCCGGGCGTGGTGTTCGTCGGCGATGCGGCGGGCGTAGTCGATCAGGGCCGGGGCCGGTCCGCTGCGGCGTTCGTTCTGGGGGACCGGAGTGGGCGCGGGGTGGGGAGTGGTGGCGCGGCGTTCCAGCATCGAGACGGCGATGAGGAAGGCGGCGGCCGGGGTGGCGCCGGTGATCCAGCCCCATACCGTCGGGTCGGCTTGTTCGAGGTTGGCGGCCAGGGACAGGGCGATGCCGCCGGTCAGGACGAGGACGGGCCAGGAGATCGGGCCGTTGCGCCGGCGGCCGGTCTGCTTGTCGCGTTGGCGTTCGCGGGCGGCCATGACGCACGTCAGGTCGATGCAGATGGCGACGGCCCAGGACATCCAGCCGGTCTGGCCGTGTTCGGTGGCGGTGTCGCGGATGTGGGTGAACGATCCGGCGCCGGCGATGGCGGCCAGGACGAGCACGGGGCCGGTGTCGAGGAGCCAGCGGGTGATGCGTCGCATCGTGCACCCTCCTTTCGGTCAGGCGTGGGCGTGTTCGGGCAGGTGGGTGGTGATCTCGTTCCAGGACGGGGTGAGGTGGGCGTGGGTGTGGGTGGCCTGTTCGGCGGTGTGCTCGGTGACGTGGAAGGAGCGGGCGCGGTACCACTGGCCGTCCTGGGAGGCGACGATGGCCACGCCGGGTGTCTCGGCGGGGATGGCGCGGGCCGAGGCGAGGGCGGCGGGGTCGAGGTCGTCGAGGGTCATGGTGGCGGTCTCGGGGTCGTTGACCCGGTGGCAGATCCGCCCGGAGCACTGTGCCCGCAGGGCGGTGACGCCGGGGCCGAGGTCGGAACCGATGCGCTGGCCGCAGCAGAACAGGTAGATGCCAAACGCCCGCCCGAGTTGGGCGACCCGGAGCAGCGCGGTCGAGGTGCGGGCGATCTCGTCCTTCTCGCTCTTGTCGGCCATCAGGTACAGCTCGGCCAGCTCGTCGACCAGGACCACGACGGGCACCGGTCGCAGCGCGGGCGGGAGTTGCCAGATGTTGCGGGCGGCGGCCTGTCGGCACACGCCCATCCGGTCGAGCATCAGCGCGACCAGGTCATCCAGCAGCCGCCCGGCTTCCTCGCGGCAGGTGGCCAGGGCCGACAGGCGTGGTGCGTACGGGGTGAACTCCACGCCGCCCTTGAGGTCGATGCCCACCAGGGCGACCGGTTGTGGGGCCAGGCCGACGATCAGGGCGTTGGCCAGATTGGACTTGCCGGACTGTGTTGCGCCGGCGTTGAGCCAGTGCGGCACGGTGCGGAAGTCGATCATCCAGGGCCGGCCGGTTTCCAGTCGTCCCACGGTGACCTTGAGCAGGTCGGTCGAGGGCGGGAGCTGGTTGACGGTGACGAGTGGGTCGCGCATGGTCGCCGACAGGACCACCCGTCCGGGGCCGGGTGAGGAGACGCGGATGGCGTGCACGCTCCAGGAGTGGGCGAGGCGTTCGGCGGCGTCGGTGTAATCGCCGGGGGTCTGGCCTTCCAGGGTGTGGAGGGTGACGCGCCAGCCGTGCCGGGTGGGCCGTGGCAGCCACATCAGCGGTTTGGTGTCCACGGCGACCCGCTGGAAGCGGCGCCTGACGCGGACGATGCCGGTCGAGGCGATCAGGCCGGGGACGGTGGTGAACCACCAGCGCTGTCGCTTCTTGGTCAGCCCGCACCCGAGCGCCACCCGCCGCCAGGACGCCCGCACCGACAGGGCGACGAGCGGGAAGGCGGCGATCAGCCAGAACGACGGGTAGTGCCAGCGGCGCCAGGCCCACAGCCCCGCCCCGATCAGGGGAAGAGCCGCGAGCCAGGCCGGCAGGTCAGGCATCGGCGGCCTCCCGCATCGGCAGGAGCGCCGAGGCGCGGTAGGAGATGCCCCAGCGGCCGGCGATCTCCCAGACGTAGCCGAGCAGGCCGACGGCGTTGATCGGGTCGCCGGCGGTGATGGGCGGTTCGCCGGTGGTGCCGATCTTGACGAGTTCGATGCGGCCGGACTCGTCCTCGACCGAGACGGTGACCTCGTAGACGGTGTTGCCGTTCTTGTCGGTCTTGATCTCGCCGGTGTCCCGGTTGAGGACGCGGGGGCGCGGGGCCTTGACGCAGGTGATGGTGAGCTTGCCGGTGTCCACCGGGATCGGGATCGTACGCATGGCGTGATGACCTCCTTGTTCGTCCTGGTCAACATAGTTAACCTAGTTGGATCAGTTGGCGTGGCTGTCTTGGTGTGGTGAGATTGACGCGATGGTCAAGCACACCGGGCGGCCCGGCTACCTCCAGATCGCCGACGATCTCCGCGCCCAGATCCGAGGCGGCGCCCTCGCGCCCGGAACCCCGCTGCCCTCCACCGCCCAGCTCGCCGAGCAGTACGACGCCTCGCTGAGCGTGGTCAAGATGGCCGTCGGCATCCTGCGCAACGAGGGCCTGGTCATCGGCCAGCAGGGCAAGGGCGTGTTCGTCCGCGACCAGGCCGACGCCTCGGCCGGCAGCGACCTGGCCGACGAGGTCGCCGAGCTGCGCACCGCCGTACAAGACCTGTCGGCGCGCCTGGCGAAGGTCGAGGAGCAGCTTGCTACGTCCACGACACGCCGTTCCGCACGTGGCAGCCGGTGACCCTGCGGGCCAGCGACGCCGGCACCCCGTCAGCCTGACGGCGCAGGGTCATGCCCCTGTCCTCACGGCGGATGCCGACCAGCACCGTCACGTACCCGGCCAGCAGCGCCACCCCGAACACCCCGGCGACGATCAGCGGAAGCCAGCTCACGTCCAGCTCACCCTCGCCGCCACGACGGTACGAGGGCCGCGCGGAGGACGCCTGGACTCGGCCCGCCGCCGCTCGCGCCGGTTCCTGGCCCGCCGCCTGTTCGCCCAGCGCTCCCGCGCCAGGCACTTGGAGCACTGCGCCTGCCCCTCGGCCAGCGCGTTGCCGCACCAGCACGAGGGCGCCCCGTCCGGAAGCTTGATCTTGCCTGTCATCGTGCGTCCCCTCCTTCTGTCGGAAGCCGTTGTGGCTGCGTGCAACCGAGAATGCGGCGGAGCGTGAGGACGAGATCACTACACGACGGGACATGTTCAAGACGTTCGGCCTACGATGTTGCGGTCTCCGGACGTCCCCACTGGCGGGTGAGATGGCGAACGAACGGCTACGCGCGGCGCTTCTGCGGAAAGGCGTGACCATCGCCGACCTGGCCGAGGCGATCGAGGTCGATCCCAAGACCGTCGAACGCTGGATCACCAAAGGCCGCGAACCGTACCGCAAACACCGCTTCGCCACGGCCTCGTACCTGGGCGTGGACGAGTCCTACCTGTGCCCCGACGCGTTGTCCCGCGACCAGGTCGCCGCGGCCTCGCACAGCGAGGTCATCGCCGTGTACCCGCACCGCTGGACCGTTCCCCGGGACGTGTGGGGACGGCTGTTCGGCGGGGCGTCCCAGGAGATCGGCGTCCTGGTCTACAGCGGGCTGTTCCTGGCTGATGACGCAGGCCTGGTGCGGCTGTTCGCCGACAAGGCGCGGGAGGGGGTGCGGGTGCGTATCCTGCTCGGTGATCCCGACTGCGCCGAGGTCGCCCAGCGTGGCGCGGATGGGGGTGTCGGCGACGGCATGGCCCCGCAGATCCGCAGCGCCCTGGTCCTGTACCGGCCGATCACGGGGCTGGAGAACGTCGAGATCCGGCTCCACGACACGATCCTGTACAACTCGATCTACCGGGCCGACGACGAATTCCTGGTCAACACCCACGTGTACGGCGCCGGCAACGCCGCCGTCCTGCACCTGCGCCGGGTGGCCGGCGGGGACATGGTCGCCACCTACGCCGAAAGCTTCGAAAGGGTCTGGGAGCGGGCTGTCCCGGTAGGGTCCTGAGCCATGGGCCGGCGCATCGACTTCCACCACGACCCCGACGCGCCCAAGGCCAACAGCCTGGTCCCGTCGGTGAACGTCATCGTCACCAACGACGCCGGCGACCTGCTGATGATCCACCGCACCGACAACGACAACTGGGCCGTCCCCGGTGGGGCCATCGACCTGGGCGAGTCCCTGCTGCAGGCCGCCGTACGCGAGACGCTGGAGGAGACCGGCATCACGTGCGAGATCACCGGCCTGTCCGGCACCTACACCGACCCGGGACACGTGATCCTGTACACCAGCAACGGCGAGGTTCGGCAGGAGTTCTCCATCGTCCTGATCGCCCGAGCCGTCAGCGGCACGCCGACCCCGAGCAGCGAGTCACGCGAGGTCCGCTGGGTCCTCGTGATCAGGTGCTCGGCCTCCACATGGACCGGTCGATGCGCATGCGGATCGAGCACTACCTGGCCGGTGTTGGCCTGCCGCATATTGGCTGATCGCCAGCAGCACCGCCATAGTTGACGCGTCCGGCACCTGTCACCACGAGATGCCGCGGGAGCGTCGCATGCAAGGCTGGTGGGCGAACTTGTTACAAGGCGCGCTCTCTGCGGTCATCGGCGGCATCGTGGCCGCAATAACTGCTTGGGCCGTGGTCACAGCGACAAGGCGCCACGAGAGACGAGCCGCACTTGAGATCGAGGCCCGTACCAGCGCGATCGAGTTCTTCCTTCTCCTTGCTGACATAGACACCCAGCTGACCAAGGCCCTCGACAACCAGGCCACAGTGCCGCACATCACCGACAGCAAGGAATGGACGCTCAAGGCATTGAAGGCTGAGATCGCCATGTTCTCTCTCGGGCAGGAGGTGGGCAACGCGTTCTCTCAGAAGATCGGCGATCTCAGGCGCGCCCTGGAGTTGGCAGAGGGAGATAACCCTCCTAAAGAGCAGCTCGTGACGGCCTCTCTGGAGGCGCTGCATGCATGCGCTGATCATCTTGCCGAGTGGCTCATGCAGGGACGCCACAGGTCGGAATCCACGCCGACCAAGGCCAAGCTCTAACACATTGATCACGCTTTCTGGTCACGGCTGCCCTTCAATGCGGCGCTGACGCTTCTCACCGCCGCGAGGATGCACGGGGTCGCTGCGGTGATCGAACGAGAGACGAGATGCTCGGCACCGTAGCGAGAGTGGATCTCCGCCAGCCGGTCGCGTACGTCCACGCGCCGGCCGTCCGGGCTGGTGGTCATGTCGCAGTAGGTCAGCGCCCGCGCCAGGTCCGGCCGTTCGGTGTCGAACTCGGCCGCCAGCACCTCGTACAGATCCCGTTGCCGTGCCTCGTTGTCCGCGCACGAGTGGTAGGCCACCAACCGGCACAGCCGTTCCTCGGCACCGGCCACGTCACGCAGGTACCGGGCGCCGTCGAGCTGATGCATGCCCGTGTCCACCAGGTCAGGGGCGTACCCGATGTCATGCAACAGACAGGCGGCGATCAGGGTGCCGGTGTCCGGGCCGAGGAGCGGCGCCAGGCTCTCGGCCCGTTCGGCGACGCCTTGGGTGTGCGCCCAGCGCCGGGGCAAGGCGGTCTCCAGCAGATCCTTGGCCAGCCCGTACGCCCACTCAACCTGTCCCACACGCCACACAATAGGCATCCGGGACCGAACCGGGTCAGACGACGCGGCCAGACGTCCCAGGACGTCTCACCCTCGCTGCTCGCCCTGCTCACGGACGAACCGGCCACGGCCATGCTCGGCCACCACCAGGCCCTCACGCTCCAGCACGGCCAGCGCTTGGCGCACCGTGTTGCGCGAAGCGGCGAAGCGCCGCCGCAGCGCGGCCTCACTGGGGATCGGGGCGCCGGCCGCGAGCGTTCCGCGCTCGATCTGCTCGCGGAGCGTCTCAGCGATCACCAGGTATCGGTACGGCGCCGCCGGCGCGGCCCCGCACACGATCCGCCCCTTGGCGGGGATGGTGACCAGCAGGCCCTCGTCCTCCAGGATCGCCAGCCCCCGCCGGACGGTGTTGCGCGCCACCCCGAAGGCGCGGCCCAACGCCGCCTCCGAGGGCAGCGCGCTGCCCGGCGGGAACTCACCCGAGGCGATCCGCTCCCGGAGCCGGTCGGCGATCTGCGGGTAGATTCGCCCTCCGGTCAGCCACCGGCCGGAAGCCGCCGGTTCAGCCGCGGTAGGCATCGACCATCTTGCTCAGATCGATGCGCAGCTCACCCTGCTCGCCCTCGCGCCACTGCGCCTCAGTCTCTCTCGAGCTCCGCTCGATGCTCTACATCTACCTTGGACGGATTTAACTTCTGAGTAAAGGAGCCACTCGCAGCTTCCGGATCGCCTGAACGCTTGAGGTAGCGGGTGCAAGCGACGCGAGTAGCACGTCAAGGACGAGGCGCTCCCACAGAACCGGAGTCTCAATCAAATTGCCAGCGAAAATCGGTACCAACCTCGCTTCTTATTCCACGCTATTCCGGTCTTGTGCCACGGTGCTGGGATGAGCCATAGGTGCGTTATAGGGGCGACAAGAGTAGGAGGCATCGTAGGGACAGTAGCGAGCTCTGTGTGATCTTCGAGAGATCGCCATACAGGCCAATCAACGCTGTTCATGTGTGCGTAAACAGCTAGATGCGCCTCGACGCTCTCCGTAGAAGCGAGTTTCGATCGGTTGTCCTGATTGGCTGTATCCGCCATAAAGGCGTCTATCCACTGCACTACAGCGTCGGCTGACCAATTCCAGACTCCACCGCCGAGCTCCATCATCAAGCCGATCCGCGGGCCATAGGGTCCTATAGGTATCGCATCAGCGCTACGGACTCCCAGAGCGCGGAGTCGGCGAGCAGTGTTGGCGCGGTGCTGAGCCCCTACTACTCCATGACGACGGTCGACATCCCATGTCTGCACCTGACACTCGTCAAACCTCGAAACGTTCCATTTTTCTAGAGTGGACAAGAGGCCTTCCGCCTGTTTGTGCAAAAGCTTCAACGGTGGCTTCGAGATTGTATGAAGAATCCACGAGTTACGCAGGCTAGATGCCTCCCAAAAGCCATCATCAAACTTTGGAAGGCTATTCAGGGTCCCAAGCGCTTCACCGTCCACATCGGAAGTGACTTCGACGGGGGCGGGCGGGCGGTCCGGGTAAATGATCTGCAAGTCGTGCATGCTTGTTCTGGACTGATCATCATGCTGGACTACCGGAACCCCGAGGGTTTGCTCAATGCTAGCTCTGGCAAGTTCTTCTGTAGGAGATAGCTGAATACGCTTCTTTGGCATGACCAAATCATACAGCATATTTTTGAAATCGCTCATCAAAACATAGCGACATTCCACGCGTAGTGGAGGAATCAGGGGGAAATCTGAGCCATCAAACAGGAAGGTGACAGATGGTGGTATTCGGACGATTGCTGACTTCGACTCTGATCAAACCATCGGTGGCAAGGTCGTAGCGACAGTAACGTCCTCACGCGCCGACGCATCGCGCCACCATCCGCACTCGCCTGACTATGGCCTCGACTAGCTGAGCAGGACGATTGCTCCGACAGGAAAGCGGACGGTCGGGCTGCCGCGCCGCTTCCGGTGCTCGGGCCTGGCGGCCCTGCGCTCCGGGTCGGCTTGCCACCGGATACGCGGGTTGCTGTGGTCTGCTGTACAGCAGGGAAGTACAGCAACGCCGCCTCACACGGCCTGATCGTCCCGTACGGCGTTACACGGTTGAGCAGCGGCGCCGACTCTCGACCGCGGCCCTCCGCTTGACTACGGATCAGAAGGTTAGGGGTTCGAGTCCTCTCGGCCGCGCAACAGAAAAGACCCTCCGGGATCATCCCGGAGGGTCTTTTTGATCTCCGTGCGGCAGCCGCATGCAGCAACGTCCTCAAACGATCCCGCAGGCGTCGCCCGGACCCTCGTCGCAGCCCTCCGGCTGACTCGGCCGCAGATCAGCGCCGCCCTCAAGCGCCACGGCCGGATCTACCACCTGCAAGTCTGGACCGAGAAGATCCATGCCGGGCTGCGCGCCGAGCACCTGCGGTAACCCGGCACCCAGGCCCTGGTGCTGCTGGCCGTGCTGGACGCCGCCTGTGCGTCGGTCACGGCGCCGGAAGAACCACCATTGCCGCCTGCGCGCACGCGACGACGCGCTCATCGCCAGCTTCCCGGCTGGGATCTGACCGGTGCTCGACTGGTCGGCGATGTCGGCGACGACCGTTTCGCCTCGCCCTCGTCCGGATCGTGATCCCGGCGGCCAACGTTCATGGGGCACTTCCTGGCCTGCTCGGCTTTCTGGCAGCGTCACCAGGCTCGCGCGTTGATCAGCCGCCACCGCCGACGCGACCCGATCTCTCAAGGGTCGAATGTATGACTCGCGTTGGAAAGATCAACCGCCATCAACACGAATCTCCACAATCGTGGTGCCACTCGACAGCCTGGCCTCACCGGAGTAGTTGCCGATCTCGTTGATCGGAAGTTCGCGAAGGCGTTTCCTTCATGCGCTGCACGATGAAATTCGCCTAGCCCGAGTGAGTGGCCTGGACGGTGGCGAGCTCTTCCGCCGGCGGGTCGAGTCTCAGCACTTCATCGCCGCGCCCTTCGATGCTTGTCCCGACCATTCTCGTGCCGCCCTCACGATCGCACTGCCGAGGGCATCCGCGTGCGCCCGTTTCGGCCTGTCCGCTGACCGTGGCGTCGATGGAAGCGGGCCTTCGGGCAATCGCACACAATGCGTTCTTCCTCAGGAATCGCCCCTCGCTTCAGAACACTTGACAGTGACTTGACTAGTGAGTGGGCGGACGGTCACCGTCAGAACGGATCGGGGATGTTCCCTTCTTCGGCGAGGGATGGAAGGGCTAGATCGCAATGAGCACCACCGATGCCAGCAAACGGTCCGGAGATCGTGATCGTGGCCGATTCGATTTGACCAACCGGCTGCTCACACAGGTCCCGGCTGACCGGGCAGGAGAATTCTGGTCGATAGGCGCCGACGGCGACGGGGGAATCGTGGTGAGCGGGGCTGAGGCTCTGATCGCCGCATTCGGGAGAGTGCGAGAGATGACCCGGCCGGTCCTGGCCGATCGGCGTCGTTACGCGGCGAACAATCGGCCGCGCGGGACGGTGCGGTTCGATCCTTGCTGGTTGGAGAGCCAGCGTGAACTGAATACGGCGACCGTGCTCACCGACTCCGGGTACATAGGAGAAGGCGATCAGGAGGCCCTGGTCGCGATCCTGGAGCAGGCGGCACGGGCCGGGGACAACGTCTGCGCTGTCTTACCTCTGCACATCTCCTGGCTCGCGGATCCGGGTGTGAAGCTATTGACCGGCGAGGTGAATCAGCACGAGGTTCCGGTGGCGCTCGTCCTGGAACACGCCCGTGACCCGCTCGGCACTCGGTACGCGGTCAGCGGGCTCAAAGACCTGCTCAGCCAAACGCAGGTGCCGGTCGGTCTCCTGTGCACGGACATCTCCGGCCTGGGGGCTATCGCCCACGGCGCGATGTGGGCCGCGGTCGGGGTTACTTCCGCCTTACGGCATCTGTACCCAGCCGACAGGAAGGGGCCTCCTTTCACAGGGGTGCGAGCGCGGCACGCAATCGTCCCGCGGTTGATGACGTTCATGAACGTTGAGCGGATCGCCGAAGGCTGGGCGCAGGTCCAGCGCCGCGACGATGTGGATGAGAACATGTGGCGCTGCTACTGCGTCGAATGCGGAAACCGCACCATGGATCGGTTCGCGGCCTGTACGGATCTCAGCCTCGCCGCCCACAACATCAGCATCCTGGACGACCTTCACCAGCAGATCACCAGCCCAGCCTCATGGGAGCGGGCGATCAGTGACGCACTGGGGTGGTACCACTGGATTCAGAACGAGTATCACCTCACCTGGGATCCACCCGCTTTCATGAACGCCTGGCTGCCCAGGTCCCGGCGTTGAACGGTCTGCTGCGACAACAGGGCGTCGTAGACGATCTCCTCCACGAGGCGGTGGGCCCATGTCCGCTCGACGCTGACGTAGGCGTCCGGGGCCTGGATCACCTCCTGGGGTTTCTCTGCGGCCAGCAGACCAAAGCCGTGATAGATGCTCTCGGCCCGTACGGCATCCCGGTGTGCGACCTTCGCGGGCAGGACGGCCACGCGGGCGCCGAAAGCGGCGAAACCCGCTAGGTTCGCCCGTGCCGACCGCCACGAGGCTCGTACGGCGACAGCTCCGCGGATACGCACTGGTGACGGCCGTTGGAGGAACGAAGGAGCGACATGTGCTCGGCAGTGCAGCAACAGAGCGTCGGCCGTAGGGATCAACCCGGCTTTCTGACGCCTGGCGTGCTCGGGCTCGTCCAGCTCGCACACCACCACCCGAAGGGTGCTGAGCGCGCGCACCGTGACCACCTGGCAACCCTGCCACCCCAGCGCGGTAAGTACGCCTGGTAGGACGCTTTGCGTGAGGGATGCAGGCTGGGGCGTCATAGCCCACCACCCTGCCCACTCCTCCAGGGCGGCGCGCCGGGCGTTGCCCAATCGTCACCTCGTTGCCGCCGGGTGGACCAGCGGCGCCCCGGCAGACGGTCAGGCGGTGCTGCTTCAGGGCAGTCGTGGCAGACGGCGAAGCGGCGGGGGAGTAGATGGCCCACGCCATTTTCACCTCTCGAGGACAGGGACGCCCAAGTCGATCAGTAGCTGGTTGGTCGCGGGGTCGACGGAGTGGAGGACGGCTCCTCGCATACCGCGAGTCGCCAGCACCCGGTAGGTGTTACGGATCACTGTGTAGAAGTCGTCTGCGTTGATCTGGTCCGGGTCCCGGTTGTAGCGGCGTTCGGCCCGCCACCCGTTCCGCCACACCAGGTCCCGCCCGATGATGACGCCGGCGTAGTCATACTCGAACCCTTGGGCGCTGTAGATACAGCCGATCTGGCCGAAGCCTGCCGGGTCGGTGGCCCATAGCCATGATGGCGGGATCCCCTTGATGTACTCGTCGGCTCTGGAGTTCCATGGGCGTCGCCAATCGCCGATGACGACGTCGTCCGGGAGCGTTCCGTCGGGATTCGGCTTGCTCCATGGCCAGCAGAATCCCGCGGCGATGCGGGCCTTGTAGTTCTCCGCCACGCGCGCTCTCAGGTAGTTCTCCATCGCCAGCGGCGTGTGGGCGACATACAGCGTGAAGTTCTCCAGTGGCTGCCAGATCGGTCGCCCTTGGCTGGGGGCGAGCATGAGCAGCCGCTCGACCCAGTCGACGTACTCGGGCGAGCCGGAACAGCGGAACTGGTGCCGCAGGTTGATGACACGCATTGTGCAGCCGAGCTGTTCGGCCCTGTTGCGGATGAGTTCGAGTGATCCCACTTCGCCACGGCGCACGACTTGGTGCTCGTCAAGCAGGAACACCGGTACGCGGGCCGCGCGGATGAGTTCGTCGATCTGCGGCGGCGGGTCGCGTAGGTCGTCCTCGTCCATCCGATCACGCGAGGTTTTGCGGATCCGGTGCGCCTCATCCGCGATGATCACTTCTATGTCGCCCGGCGTGGCGTCCGAGAAGGTGTTGAAGTAGGTGAAAGCGCCCCGCTGATTACCGGAGAGGCCCGCGTACCTCCACAGGGTCCGTGTGAAGGATCGACTGCCGGTCGCGTGGATGGCATGTACCCTCTGGCGGGTCAGTGTGCCGAGCAGTTCAACAGCGATCACGCTCTTGCCGGTGCCGGGGCCGCCGACGATGACCACGACCTCCTTGGGGGCACCCTGCCTGCTCAAGGCCACCGAGCGACGCACGTAGTCGTAAGCCTCCCGTTGTTCCTCGAGCAGCGGGAATACCGTACGTTCGCGCACGCACTGGGAGACGCGGGCCATCAGCCCTTCAGCGGGTCTGACGGGTGCCTGCAGCAGGATTTCGGCCTGTTGCGCGGCCTGCTCGCCCGACAGCCGCCGGCGAAGCAGGTCCTTGAGTTCCTGGCGGTGCTCCCCTGCACCGTACAGCTCCACCCATCTCTGCACCACGTCCTCCAGGCCCTGCACCTTGGGCCTGACGGCGTGAACCATGAGGGCGGGAGCGTTGTGCAGGTTGACGATGCCGCACAGTTTCTCATCGCGGAGCGTGGACACGTAGCCGCGTAACACCTGCAGGTAGCCCCACACCTGATTGGCCGGGTGGAGCTGCGGCGCTCCGTCGTCGCTGAGTCGCACCATGCCGGCGTCCGGCCTGACCCAGCGCCACTGCTTGTTCTCCACTACCACAACCGACATGAGGTCCGTTTGCGGGAAGGTGCCGACCAGAACCATGTCCATGCGGACGTCGGTGATCGGGGCCTTCAACTCCAGCAACACCTGCACGTCCCCGAGGCCGGCCTCTACAAGCAGGTGGACGACGGTGGGAATGCTGTTGGCCCAGGAGCGCACCTCTCGCTTGTCGGGCCTCTCCCAGAAGACTTCTCGAAAGCGTTTCTCCAGGTCGTCGCTGAAGCCGCCGCGAGCGATGGCAGCGGCGAGCTCGCCGGCACTGCTCTGATAAAGGCACTGCAACGCCACGAAAGCGCTCCTTCGAGACGACGCCGGCCTGAGGCCGGCAGGCGAGGGGGACGAAGGATGGTGCGACTATTACTTTAGTGGCGTTTGATCACTTTGAATGTGACCGATCCTGATTCGCGGTGCTCGCCCGATGAGGGGGATTCGCCGACTATGGGCGGGTCATAAGTCGGTCATCTGGGCTGGATCTATGGCTTCCGACCGTCAGCGGCGGTGAAGTCGCAGCCAGATGAGGGCCGCTCGGCTACTCGCCGCCGGGACGCTCGGAGGTGGCAGTCCCTCGGCGGGACGGCGAGATCCTGCCGCGCCTCGTTCGCTGCATCTGGTTTTCCGAGGGAAACCGCCTCCGGTAGCCTCTTGACGACCTTGTTGCGGCCCGACGGGCTTCCGCGCTTGGACGGCTGAGCGCCGTAGTGGATACGCCCCCACCCGCGCGACTCGATTCGTGCTGCCTGGGGGAAGCCTGTGACGGCATTGCGGCTGTCCGTCGAGAATCTGCTTGCCTCGCCGAACGAGGCGGTGCTCGCCGAGGTGATCAGCGAGCATGTGCGGAGGACCACCGGCCGAGGCCCCTCGCCCGCAGAGGTACGAGCGTGGGAACGCAGTCTGCCTGCCCTCGCCCGTGATCTGGCCGACGCCGGCCTGACGAAAGTCGAGATGCTGGTCGAGTACAAGCTGCCCCTGACGAGCAGGCGGGTGGACGTGGTGCTCGCCGGCGTTCATCCGCACACCGGCGACGACTCCTACGTGGTCGTGGAACTCAAGCAGTGGAACCGCGCTGAGCCGTCAGAGCAGGGTGAGCATCTGGTCATCGTCGAGGGCATGCCGGGTCGAGAGATCCTGCACCCGGCCGAGCAGGTCCGCCGGTACTGCGAGTACATGTGCGACTTCCTCGGAGTGCTCCGCGACAGGCCGCAGGCGGTGCACGGTGTCGCCTACCTGCACAACGCCATGGAACTCGACATCGATGGCCTGCGCGACCAGGTACGTGACGAACGTGCCAGGCTCTTCACCAAACAGCGCCGTGGCGAGTTCCACCGGTACCTGCGTGAACGCCTGGCCGACAAGCCTGGCGCCGAGGCCGCCGATCGTCTCCTGGAAAGCGCTGTCGCGCCGAGCAAGCAGCTCATGGCGCATGCGGCCCGGGAGATCCGGGAGCGGGAGCAGTTCACTCTGCTGGACGAGCAGCAGGTCGCGTACGAACTCGTCATGCGCGCGGTCGAGAAGGCGCGCAGGTCCGACTTCAAGCACGTCGTCATCGTCACGGGTGGCCCGGGCAGCGGCAAGAGCGTGATCGCCCTTTCGCTGCTGGGCGAGCTCTACCGCCAGGGCAGGACCGCGCTGCACGCGACCGGCTCCCAGTCGTTCACACAGACCATGCGCCGCTACCCCGGCCGTGGAAGCACCCGCGTCAAGAACCTTTTCATGTACTTCAACAGCTTCACCGCGGCCGAGCGGAACGGCCTCGACGTGCTGATCTGTGACGAGGCACATCGCATCCGCGAGACCTCGACGAACCGCTTCACGCCCGCTGCCAAGCGCACCGGCCGGAGTCAACTGGACGAGCTGATGGCGGCCGCCCGGGTGCCGGTGTTCCTCCTCGATGAGCATCAGGTGGTGCGGCCTGGTGAGATCGGCACCGTTCACGCCATCGAGACGTATGCTCGGTCGCAGGGCTACGAGGTCAGCCGGGTGTCCCTGGACGAGCAGTTCAGGTGTGGCGGCAGCCGCGTCTACGAGCAATGGGTGCTTCGCCTCCTCGGTCTCGCGGACGGAGGCCCGATACCGTGGAACGGCGACGACGACTTCGAGGTACGCCTCGTGCACTCGCCCCAGGAACTCGAGGCCGCACTGCGCGCCAAGCCGGGGACAGCCCGCATGACCGCCGGCTACTGCTGGGTCTGGAGCGAGCCCCGCCCGGACGATTCCCTGGTGGACGATGTCGTCATCGGGGACTGGTCACGGCCCTGGAACGTCAAGAAGGACCGCGCGGTCGGAGACGCCCCGCCCAGCATGCTGTGGGCCACCGAGCCGAGCGGTTTCGGTCAGGTCGGATGCGTCTACACCGCCCAAGGGTTCGAGTACGACTGGTCCGGCGTGATCCTCGGGCCGGATCTCAGCGTTCGGGATGGACGGCTGGTCACGGTGCGTGAGAACAACCGGGACCCCGCTTTCAAGAGCAAGAAGACGGTGCCGGACGCCGAGTTCGAGCGGCTGGTCCGCAATGTGTACAAGGTACTGCTCACGCGCGGCATGCGCGGCACCGTGATCTATGCGGTAGACCCGTCGCTCCGCGACTTCCTGCAGCGTCTTATCCCTGCCGAGACCTGAGCCGGTCGTCTCCCTGTCAGGCGCGCGCATCTTCTGCAGCAGGCGGTCCCGGAGCGCTGCCCGCGCGGCTGTCGGTCGGGCTCGAACGCGAGGGCTGCGCCGGTGGGTTGTCGCCGTGCTCGCGCTTGTCCTGCTGGCGGGTGGCGTGGTGGGGAGCTGGACTGGGAGGTGACTGTGACGCGGGAGGAAACGGGAGTGCGGGGGTCGGAGCGGCTGTGGCATCTTGTCCGGTCCTACGGCATGGGCGAGTGGTTCATGGCCGCGTGGGTGGAGGGCCTGGAGGTGTGGGAGGCCGCCAGGCGTCTGGGCGCGTCGGTGGCGGATGTGGACGACGGGGTCGTGTGCGCATGGACGGACGCCGTGCGTGGGCGGCCTGCCGACGGTGACGCGGGGATCGTCTGGGCCGGGCCGCTGACCGCGGGGTGGACGCAGATCATCCAGGTGCGCGGGGCCGACTGCGAGACGGGCCTGCGGGAGCTGTCGTACGGCGGGCGGGCGCTGCTGGTGAGCTGGGGCCTGAACGGGCCGCGTGATCTCGAATACGCGGTTGACGGCGAGTACGTCACGGGGCTCAGCGTGACCGTTCCCGGCGAGCGCTGGGGGAGCGACCCTCACGCACTCGACTCCTACGCCCAAGGGCTGCGGTTCGATCTCAGCGACTCCGGTTGGCGGAGCGACCCGGAGTTGCCGCCGGGGTGGCTGGAGTACTGCGCGTGGGAGGAGGCTCGGCTGGAGAACGGGGAAGACCACGGCGAGGAGGACATGCCCGGCGAGTGGCAGGACCTCGTCGCGCTCGCCTGCAACGGGTATCACCCGCCCATGGCGACGTGCCTGACGTCGGCCCTGGCGCTGGTCGGCAGGGTGACGGGCAGGGAGATCGACCGGGCCTGGATGGACCAGGCCCACACCCGCTACCTGATCCGCGGGGCGTCGGTCCGTTGACCTAGGCGCTGTCGGACTTCAGCAGGCGGTCGATGCGGCGGCTCAGGCCGCCCACCTCGCGCAGCAGGGCGTCGAGCGTCGCCTGGATCTCGGCGCGGGTGGCAGCGGACTGTTCGCGGAGCTGCCAGCGTACGCCGGCGATCTCGACGGTCACGGCCTCGGACTCGTCCTTCATCTCGGCCCGGACCTGGGCGACGTCGGCCCTGACCTCGGCGAGGCCCAGGGACAGCGCGGCCATGCCGAGCTGCATGCCGTGCATGCGATCACGGATCTCGGCCAGGAGGTCCGCCGGCGGGCCGCCCGTCTCGAAGCCGCCGAGCCCCGCAGCTTCCAGGCTGTTCATGCGGAGCTTCAGGTCGGCGACCTCTGCCTCTACGTCCACGTACCCCCGCCTCGGTCATTGACCCTACTGTCTGTGAGCACATGGTCGCAGACGAATCATGATCCTGGTGAGTCTCGGGCCAGGTCCGGGTAGGGAATTTTGCTTGGGCCCTCTTCGGTTGGGTGGGCCGGGGCGGTGGGGAAGTGTGGCCGCTCGGCAACCATTGCGTGTCGTGACTGATTTGCTACGGAGAGTGACTATGGGTGGTGCGCATGTCACCCACAGGAAGGAGAATCCCATGCGTACCCCCATCAAGATCCTCGTGCTCGGATGTGCCGCCGCCGTGGCGGTCGTCGCCGCGCCCGCCGCCGCGTCGGCGCAGGCGATCGTCTGCACCGGCAACGTGCTGAGCGACGTGGTCTCGGTGAACGTGCCGATCGTGTCGCCCGGCGCCAGCGAGTGCTCGCAGCTCACGCAGGCCGTCTAGCCGAGCGTGATCGGGTCGCCGGCGCAGCGCACAGCCGGCGACCTCGTCAGCAGCGGGGTTGGTGGGGCGTGGCATCGGGTGGCATCGCATGGCACGGCGTCGGTGGGGTGTGGCATCGGAGGGTGTGGCGTCGCATGGCGCGGACTTGGAGGGTGTGCGTTGGAGGGTGCCGCCGCTGGTGGGCGACCTTCTCGCGTGGCGGCGCTACTTGCGGGGGCTCAGGGCGTACGCCGCCGCTCCGAAGATCAGCATGCAGGCCGCCGAGGCCGGGGTGATGCCCAGCAGGGCGTCGGAGTGGCCGGTGTAGTGCAGGTGGCCGTTGAAGAGGAGCGGGGCCGAGACGGCGTTGCTGATGGTGTGCAGGACGATGCCGGGCCAGATGGAGCCCGTACGGATGCGCAGCTCGCCGAAGAGGGCGGCCAGCGGGACTATGCCCACGAGCAGCCAGGGCCAGGGGAGGGTGGTGGACGCCCGCAGGTCCGCCTCGGGGGTCCAGGCGAGGTAGAGGGGGATGTGCCAGAGCATCCAGACCAGGCCGACCAGGGCGTGCGCGGCGAGCCGGGGGACGCCCAGGGCCAGGGCGGTGCGGGTGCCGTAGCCGCGGAAGATGAACTCCTCCAGGAGGTTCTTCAGCAGCAGGGCGGGGATCGCGGTCGCGATGGCCGCCAGGAGGGGCGGTTCGCCGGGGGCGGGGGCGGCGGAGAAGGAGGCGGCCGTGGTCAGGACGGCGGCGGCGGTCGTGACGACGGCGGCGGCCGGGTAGAGGACCGTGGCGAAGGCAAACCAGCGTACGGGGTGGGCGATGCGGAGCGTCAGGCCCAGGGGGCCGGCGCCGTCGCGGTGGAGGTAGTGGAGGGCTAAGGCGGTCAGGGCCGGGAGGAGGATCCACAGGCCCTGGGCGGACGAGGCGTCGCCGAACGTCATCAACGGCCAGCCCGCGCCTGCCGCGATCACGGCCCAGACCGCGAAGTTGATCCGGGCTCGGCGGCGGGAGGCCGGCGTGGCGGCCGGTGGCGGCGCGGTGGGTGGGGGCGTGGTGGCCTGCGGCGTGGTGGCCTGCGGCGTGGTGGCCTGGGACGTGGTGGGTGGGGGCGATGGTGTGATGGGCGTGACCGGTGGGGGCGCGGTGGGTGGCGGCGTGACGGCTGAGGACGTGGTGAGCGGGGGCGTGGTCGGCGGAGGCGTGGTGGATGGGGGCGTGGTGAGCGGGGGCGTGGTGGATGGGGGCGTGGTCGGCGTGGTCGGCGCGGGCGTGGTCGGTGTGATCGGCCGCGGTGTGGTCGGCTGCGGCGTGTTGGGTGGGGATGTCATGGGGTCGCCTTCTTGGTGGCGGGCAGGAGGGCGAGGGCCTCGTCGGCCCAGCCGATCGTGGCCTGGGCGCCGTGGCGGCCGGCCGCGATCGTGATCAGGTTGTAGGGCAGGTCGGGGGAGTCGGCTTCCTGGGTGGTGACGGTCCTGGCCAGGGCGTCGTAGTCGGCCAGGCGGCGTTCCGCGTCGGCCCTGGCCTCTTCGATGAGTTCGCGGCAGCGGTCCTCGCCCAGGGTGCGGCCGAAGAACAGGCGCAGCAGGAGGCCGTTGCGCGGGGGTGTGGTGGTGATGGGTTCGCTGAGGAGTTCGTGCAGGCGGGCGGCGCCCGATTCGGTGATCTCGAAGATGGACGAGCCCGCGCGGGGGCCCTCGCGGCGGCGTACGTGGCCCTTCTCTTCCAGGGCGTTCAGGGTGGGGTAGATCTGGCCGAAGCTCTCGCTCCAGAAGTGCCCCAGTACGTCGCGGATCGCCTCGCGCAGGGCGTACGCGGTCATGGGCTGCATGCTCAGGCCGCCGAGGATCGCCATCTCGCTCTGGTCGCGTCTCGCCATGGGAGTCCCTTCTATCTGACAGATATATATCTAGCAGAGATGTTTTGATGTTGGCCAGGGTGGCATGGGCCTATATAGGCGGAGTCTCGGATGTGGGGACCTGCCACATGGGGAGAGGGGCGGCCGGTGCCTAGATTCGGGGACATGAGTGAGCTGGCGGAGCGGCGGGTGCTGGTCACCGGGGCCGGGAGCGGGATCGGGCGCGCGTGCGCGCGGCGGCTGGCCGCCGGCGGGGCGCATGTGATCGTCGTGGACGTGGACGGCGAGGCCGCGGAGAAGGTGGCGGCGGAGGTCGGCGGGACGGCCGTCGTCGCGGATCTCGGGGCGGACGGGTTCGTCGAGGCGTTCCCCGAGGGCATGCTGAGCGGCGTGGACGTCCTGGTGAACAACGCCGGGTTCCAGCACGTGGCGCCCATCGAGGAGTTCCCGCCCGAGGTGTTCTCCGCGATCATGCGGGTCATGGTGGAGGCGCCGTTCCTGCTCACCCGGGCCGTGCTGCCCGGCATGTACGAGCGCGGCTGGGGCCGGATCGTGAACATCTCCTCCGTGCACGGGCTGCGGGCCTCGCCGTACAAGGTCGCCTACGTGACCGCCAAGCACGCGCTGGAGGGGTTCTCCAAGGTCGTGGCGCTGGAGGGCGGCGGGCGGGGGGTCACCTCCGTGTGCGTCAGCCCGGGATACGTGCGCACCCCGCTCGTCGAGAAGCAGATCGCGGCGCAGGCCGAGGCGCACGGGATCGAGCCCGGCGAGGTCGTGGAGCGGATCATGGTGGCCCCGGCGGCGATCAAACGGCTGGTCGAGCCGGAGGAGGTGGCCGAGCTGGTGGCGTACCTGTGCGGGCCGCACGGGGGGTTCGTGACGGGGGTGTCGCTGCCCGTGGACGGGGGATGGACCGCTCGGTAGCACCGCGCCGCGGCGAGAACGGCGGGAACACCGGCGACAATGGCCGTATGAGCGCCCGGGTGTTTCTTGAGCTGCTGGCCAGAGAGGCGTCGGCGGTCGAGTTCGAGGGGCCCGTGCTGGCGGCCCGTACCTCGGGGGCCGATCCGCGGGAGCTGGCCGAGCTGGAGGAGGCCAAGCTCACCGCGCTCAAGGTGCGCACCCTGCTGCGCCGCCGGGCGCGGCGGGAGGCCGAGCTGTCGGCGCTGTTCGACACCGCCGGCGACCTGGCCGCGCTGCGCGACCTGGACGCGGTGCTGGAGGCCATCGTGCACCGGGCGCGGCAGCTTCTCGGCACCGACGCCGCGTACATGACGCTGCACGACCCCGACCGGGGCGACACCTGGATGCGGGTGACCGACGGGTCGGTGTCGGCGAAGTTCCGGGCGCTGCGGCTGGCCATGGGCGCCGGGCTCGGCGGGCTGGTGGCCCAGACCGCGACGCCGTACTCCACGGCCGACTACTTCGCCGACGAGCGGTTCCGGCACACCCACGACATCGACGACGCCGTACGCGAGGAGGGCCTGGTCGCCATCCTCGGCGTGCCGCTCAAGCTGGGCGGGCGCGTGATCGGGGTGCTGTTCGCGGCCAACCGGAGCGTGCGCCCGTTCACCCAGGACGAGGTGGTGCTGCTCGGCTCGCTGGCCGCGCACGCCGCCGTCGCCATCGACAACGCCCGCCTGCTGCAGGAGACGCGCAACGCGCTGGAGGAGCTGAGCGAGGCCAACCGGCGGCTGAACGCGCACAGCGCGGCCGTGGAGCGGGCCGCGCTCGCCCACGACCGGATGGCGGGGCTGGTGCTGCGCGGTGGCGGGGTGCAGGACGTGGCCGCCGTGGTGACCGAGGTGGTGGGCGGGTCGCTGACCGTGCTCGACGACGCGGGGCGGGCCGTGTTCGGTGACCTGGGCGAGGACCCGGGCGGGCTGGCCGAGGCGGCGCAGTCGTCGCGGGCGCTGGGTCGCACGGTGCGGCGCGGCGACCGGCTGGTCGCGTCCGTGGACGTCGGCGGCGAGCCGCTGTGCACGCTGGTGCTGCGCGCCGGGCGGGAGGTCGCCGACACCGACCAGCGCATCCTGGAGCGGGCCGCGCTGGTGACCGCGCTGCTGCTGCTGTTCCGCCGCACGGTGGCCGAGGCCGAGGGCCGGGTGCGCGGCGAGCTGCTGGACGACCTGATCACGCGCCCGGGGCTGGCCGGGCTGGCCGAGCGGGCCCGGCGCGTGGGCGTCGATCTGGACGCCGACCACGTCGTGATCGTGGTGCGGCACGACGGCTCGCGCGAGAGGGGCGCGTTCTGGGCCTCCTCGCGGGCCACCGTGGAGCACGGGCTGGCGGCGCAGCGGGGCGATGAGGTGGTGCTGCTGCTGCCGGGCGCCGATCCCGGGCTGCTGGCCAAGCGGGTGGCGGGCGAGCTGAGCGCGTCGCTGGGGCGTCCGGCGACGGCCGGGGCGTCGGGGCCGGTGCGGGGCGCGGGCGCGGTGCCGGCGGCGTACCGGGAGGCGCGGCGGTGCGCCGACGCGCTGCTCGCGCTGGGACGCGCCGGTGAGGGCACGAGCGCCGCCGAGCTGGGTTTCGTGGGACTGCTGGTCGGGGAGGGACGCGATATCGAGGGATTCCTCGGCTCGGCCCTCGGCCCGGTGATCGAGTACGACGCCCGCCGCGGCACCGCGCTGGTCGAGACGCTCACCGCGTACTTCGGGGCGGGCGGCTCGCTCGCGCGCACGGCCGAGGTGCTGCACATCCACGTCAACACGGTCACCCAGCGCCTGGACCGGATCGGACGCCTGCTCGGCACCGGCTGGCAGGCTCCGGAGCGGGCGCTGGAGATCCAGCTCGCGTTGCGCCTGCACCGGCTCACGGCGAAGACCCACATATAGGACGCCATGGGTGTGGGGGCGGCCACCATAGGAGCCGCGTCGATGAGTACGTACGGTGAGCCGACATCCCCCAACCGCGACTCCTTCTGGTGAGTGAAGATGGCACAGAAATCCTCGGGTACCCCAATCGGAAAGATCGTCGGTGCCAGCCTGATCGGCACCACGATCGAGTGGTACGACTTCTTCCTGTACGGCTCCGCCGCGGCGCTGGTCTTCAACACGCTGTTCTTCCCCGAGAGCGACCCGCTGACCGGCACCCTGCTGGCCTTCCTCACCTACGCGATCGGCTTCGTGGCCCGGCCGCTGGGCGCGCTGGTCTTCGGCCACTTCGGCGACCGGCTCGGCCGCAAGAAGCTGCTGGTGCTCAGCCTGCTGCTGATGGGCGCGGCGACGTTCCTGATCGGCTGCCTGCCCACGTACGCGTCCGTCGGCGCCCTGGCCCCGCTGATGCTGACCGCGCTGCGGCTGGTGCAGGGCTTCGCGCTCGGCGGCGAGTGGGGCGGGGCCGTGCTGATCGTCTCCGAGCACGGCGACGCGCGGCGGCGCGGCTTTTGGGCCTCCTGGCCGCAGGCCGGGGCGCCGGGCGGCAACCTGCTGGCCACCGCGGTCCTGGCGCTGCTGGCCGCGGTGCAGTCGGACGAGGCGTTCCAGAGCTGGGGCTGGCGGGTGCCGTTCCTGCTGTCGGGGGTGCTGGTGCTGATCGGGCTGTGGATCCGGCTGAGCATCGCGGAGTCCCCGGTCTTCCAGCAGGCCGCGGCGGCCCAGCCGGAGCGGGCGTCGCTGCCGATCGTGGAGGTCTTCCGGCACCACTGGCGCGACGTCATCGTGGCGATCGGCGCCCGCTTCGCGGAGAACGTCTCCTACTACGTGATCACGGCGTTCGTGCTGGTGTACGCGACGGAGCAGGCCAAGCTGGACAAGGGCTTCGTGCTCAACGCGGTGCTGATCGGCTCGGTGGTGCACTTCGCGTCGATCCCGGCGTGGGGCGCGCTGTCCGACCGGCTGGGCCGCCGCCCGGTCTACCTGCTCGGCGCGGCCGGGGTCGGGGTGTGGGCGTTCGCGTTCTTCCCGCTGATCGACACCGGCAACTTCGCCGCGATCACGCTGGCCGTCACGGTCGGCCTGGTGCTGCACGGCGCGATGTACGGCCCGCAGGCCGCGTTCTTCTCCGAGCTGTTCGGCACCCGGATGCGCTACTCGGGCGTGTCGGTGGGCGCGCAGCTCGCCTCGATCGTGGCCGGCGGCCTGGCGCCGCTGATCGCGGTGGCCCTGCTCCAGGCGTACGGCTCGGCGCTGCCGGTCATGCTGTACGTCGCGGGCGGCGCCGTGCTCACGCTGATCGCGGTCTACGCGGCCCGGGAGACCCGCGGCCGGGACCTGGTCACCCTGGCCGACGCCCCCGACGTGGCGGAGCGGGTCAGGCCCTGACGGCGCGGGGCCGTCAGGGCAGGGCGCGGGGCGGCCGGCCCACGCCCGCGCGCCGCGGGCGCCGAGGACGATCACTGTGCCTGCTCGGCGGCCTCCTCCGCGGTGATCCGGCCGCGCTCGGGCGCGGCGGTGCGGGCCTGGGCGGCGGGCGGGTCGGCGGGCCGCCGCCAGTGCCAGTCGGAGACCTGCTGGTACGCCGCGACCACCGACAGCAGCCGGTCCTCGGCGTACGGCAGGCCGCCCAGGATCGTGCCGATGGGCTCGCCCGAGGCGGTGAAGCCGATCGGGAAGCCGATCTCGGGCAGGCCGATGGCGTCGAACGGGGTGGGCGAGGTCTGCACGACCACGTCGCACCGGTCGAAGATCTGGTCGAGCACCCGTTCCAGGAGCAGCAGCTTGGCCCGCTGCCCGGTGACGAACTCGTTCGCGCCGAGCAGCGCGCCCTGCAGCCAGCCGATCACCGACACGCCGAAGCCGCGCAGGTCGCCGCGGAGGTAGGGCATGAACGGCTCGCTGCGCTCCGGCAGGCGTACGTTGTTGAACTCGTTGCCGGTGAGCAGGTCCCACTCGTCGGGGAACGGCACCTCCACCAGGGTCGCGCCGCGGACGCCCGCCATGGCGGCCAGGAACGCCTTCCTGGCCCGCGCGGTCTCGGAGGCGCCGTCGGCGTAGCCGGGCAGCACGCCGATCCGGGTGCTCCAGCGCAGCCTGAGCCGGTTGCCGGAGTACACCGGGGTGGCCGCGTCGATGAGGTTCGGCACCTTCGGCAGGCCCTGGGTCCGCGGGTCGTTGGCGTCCTCGCCCGCCATCGCGGTGAGCATGATCGCCGCGTCCTTGGCGTCCCGGGCCAGCGGGCCCGGGTGGTCGCGGGTGTAGCTGAGCGGGATGATCCCGTGCAGCGAGACCCGGCCCATGGTGGGCTTCAGGCCGGTGAGGTTCTGCGCGTTGGAGGGGGCGGTGATCGAGCCGCCGGTCTGGGTGCCGGTGCCCGAGGCCGCCATCCGCCCGGCGACCGAGGTGGCGGTGCCGGTGGACGAGCCGCCGGGGTTCACCTCGGGCCGGGTGGGCGTCCAGGCGTTCACGGTGGTGATCACCCCGGCCGGGGTCGTGGCCCGGGTGGTGGCCAGCGGGCCCATCTGGGTCTTGCCCAGCACGATCGCCCCGGCCGCCTTGAGCCCGGCCACCGCCGTCGCGTCGAACGCGGGCACGAAGTCCTGGAACAGGTAGGAGTTCGCGGTCGTGCGCACCCCGGCGGTGAAGTAGTTGTCCTTGATCGCGAGCGGGATGCCGTGCAGCGCGCCGCGCGGTGACCGTCTGCCGGCGGCCCTGGCCGCCTCGCGGGCCGCGTCGCCGAGCACGGTGTTGAACGCCTGGTAGGTCGCCTCGTACGCGTCGATCCGGGCCAGGTACGCCTCCGTCAGCTCCAGCGGCGAGATCTTGCGGTGGCGGATCATCCACGCGGCCTCGGCCAGCGTCAGCTCGGTCGGGTCGGCCATGGCGGCGGCGCGCGGTTTGGCGTAGGCGTTGGCGGAGTCGAGCCCCGGCCCGCCCCTGCCGTGGCCGTTGGAGCCGGAGGAAGCCCAGGCGGGGGCCGCCGCCGACACTGCCGCCGGCACCGCCGCGCCCGCGGCGCTCACCGCCGCGACCCTGGCCAGGAACGCGCGCCGGTCGAAGGCGCGGTCGAGCGGCTGGCCCTCGTTCTCGGGGGAGGCGGTCATCGGCGCCACTCCGTCGCGATCGACGGGTAGAGCATCGGCGCGCGCTGCTGCGACAGCGCCGGCTCGCCGGCGGGCCCGGTCCCGTCGGGGGCGGGCAGCCGGTACGCGGCGAGGGTGGCGACGGTGCCGCGCATGAACGAGCGCAGGGAGGCCAGGACGGTGTCGCGGCCCGGCGCGCCGGTCTCCGGATCGGCCGCGGTGCCCGGGGGGAGCTGGTCGAGGTCGATGCCGAGGACGGCGAGCCGGGCCCTGATCGCGGCGTCGAGCTCCGCGTCGGTCGGTGCGGGGGGTGTCACGAATGTTCTCCAGAGGAAAGTCCGCTTTGAGAGCACTTCACAACGGGCTCATGTCCCGGAAATCACATTCGTGTGAAACTGGAGTGACGAAAGTTGCCGATGTGTCGTTATATATCCCCGTTCTCGATGGCCGCCTTCAGCCCGGCCTGCGTCGCCTGGTGCGAGGCCACCCCGTTGGTCACGGTGAAGTCGATGAGCAGCACGCTCGCCTCGAACGTCAGGTGCTCGGTCACCCGCGTACGCCCGCCGCCCAGGTCCTGGAACACGATCCGCTGGTGCGTGACCACGTTCGGCAGGGTCCAGGTGTCGGTCTCGTAGTACAGCTCGTCGCGGTGGATGCGCTGCTGCGCGTGGGTCCGGCTGGTCACCGGGACGCCCGCCACCGGGATGTCCTCGATCGCGGTGAAGTTCACATAGCGCGTGGCGCCCTCGGTCCAGTCCTTGTGCGTGACGATCCGCTTCAGGAACGAGTGCATCCCGATGTGGTTGTTGACGTCGGAGTACGCGTCGAAGACGCGCTGCACCGGGGCGTCGATGTCGATGGAGATGTCGCGGGAGACCCGGCTGCGGCCGTCCCACGGCAGGGGCTCGGTCACCCACTCGTAGAACCGGTAGGTGTCCCAGGCGACCTGCCACGCGAGCGCCAGCGCCGCGTCGTCGTCGCTCTCGGCCCGCGCCGGGGCGGAGAACGCGGTGAACACCAACGTCAGGGCGGAGAGGGGCACGAGAAACAGCCGGGATAAACGTGAAATATGCACAATGATGGCATATATCCCACGGGACCCAATTGAAAAGGCCCTCGATCACGTGACCGGAACAGGTCGCGGGCGTGCGGTTCCCGGGCCGCACGGGGGGTGGGCTGTGGGGGTGGGGTCATCGGGATGGTGTTCAGGCGGGGCGCCGCTGGCTCGGAACAGGTCGCGGGCCTGGGGTTCCCGGGCCGCACGGGGGGTGGGCTGTGGGGGTGGGGTCATCGGGATGGTGTTCAGGCGGGGCGTCACTGACTCGGAACAGGTCGCGGGCCTGGGGTTCCCGGGCCGCACAGGGCGCGGGTCGCGGGGGTGCGGGGTCACCGGGGCCGTTCCAGGCGGAGCCCGACCGGCTTGTTCCGTGCCACCGGATTGTTCCGCGCGACCGGGTTGTTCTGCGCGACCGGCTTGTTTCGCGCGACCGGCTCGTTCCGTTTCCGCTCGCTCGCGACCTGGATGATCCTGGCCGGGTCCACGCCCGGGGCGAGGGTGAAGGAGTCGCCGGTGCCCTTATGAGCTCCGGCGTCTCGGCCGGGCCGGCCATCGCGTCGCTCAGCCTGTGGAAGATCGCTTCGGTCACTTCGCGCCGCCGACGCCTCGGGATGGGTGCGCGACTCGCTGACGAGGTCGGAGCGGGGGCCGGGCGGTCGCGGGGGCGCGCACCGTGTACGCCGGGGGTGCCCATGGCATGGACCCTGGCCCTTTCGATCACATGCGGTGGACCCGTCAGTGGTGTCTCGCCGCATCGGCCGGTATGGGGCCGCGGTGGCGGGGTCAGGAGGCGTCGTAGGCGGCGCGGGCGGAGGTGAGGGCGGGGAGGTGAGTGCGGTTCCACTCGCAGGCCACGGCCATGGGGGTGAGGAGGGAGCGGCCGAGGGGGGTCAGCTCGTACTCGACGCGGGGCGGGATCTCGTCGTACGCGGTGCGGGTGACGAAGCCGTCGCGTTCCATCGCGCGCAGTGAGGCGGTGAGGACCTTGGGGGTGATGCCGCGCAGCGGGACCAGCAGCTCGGTGAAGCGCCTCGGGCCGTCGCGCAGGCAGATGATGATCTTGCCGGTCCACTTGTCCCCGATCCTGATCGGGACGCTGGAGACGGGCCGGCAGTCGGCGAACATGTCGGGGTCGAGAGGCTCGCGCACGGCGTCATGCTACGCGCCGCCCGCCTCGGTATCGTTGCGGAAACCGACATCTCACCGCATACCTTCTGCCGCATGACAGATGAAGCGAACGGCATCGTGGTGTTCGGCGCGGGTGGCCGCGCCGGGCGGCGGGTGGTCGAGGAGGCGGCGGCGCGGGGGCGGCGGGTCACCGCGGTCGTCCGTGATGTGGCGAAATATCGGGATTTGGGGCGGTGGGGCGCCGTGGTGGCCGGGGACGTGACCGACCCCGACAGCGTCGCCGCGGTGGCCGCGGGCCACGCCGCCGCGGTCAACGCCGCCGCCCGGCTCGACGTGCCCTCCGCCGAGTTCTTCGTGGGGGCCGCGCGGGCGCTGCTCGCCGGGCTGGAGCGGGCCGGGGTCGGGCGGCTGGTCACCCTGGGCATCGGGACCACGCTGGAGACCGCGCCGGGCGTACGGGGGCTGGACGACCCGGCGCTGCCGGAGGAGGCGCGGGCGTTCTCGCTCGGGCACGCCGAGGAGCTGGAGGCGTACCGGAAGGCGGACACCCCGATCGACTGGCTGATGCTCGTGCCGCCGCCGGCCCTGCTGGACCCCGACGCGCCGCGCACCGGCCGCTACCGGATCGGCGGGGAGCGGGTGCTGGACGGGCCGCCGCTGCTGCCCGGCGCGTTCGCGTACGCGGATCTGGCGGTGGCGGTGGTCGATGAGATCACCGCCCCCCGGCACCACCGCGCGCAGGTCGCGGTCGGGTACTAAGCCCTTCCCGGCGCCGGCGTATGCACGGCTCGCGGGTCGCGGTCGGGTACTGAGCCCTTCCCGGCGCCGCCCTCCCTGCACCGCCACATGCGGGCTACTGACTGGTCGCGGCAGGGGTGGCGCAGCTCTGTGGGCGGGAGACCTCGCAGGCCGTCGCGCCGCCGACGGTTTCGGTGTGGACGCGGGTGCCGGGGGGCACGGTCAGGTCGTACTCGACCCGGCACGTCTCCGCGGGCAGGCCCGGGGCGGCCGGCTCCGCGGCCTCCGGGCAGGTCAGGGAGACGCCCATCTTGGCGCCGTCCTTCCACCACTCCGACAGCACCGGCTTGCTCAGGCTCCAGGACATCTGCCGCCGCACCCCCAGCTCCTCGGTCTCGCCCTGCCGGATACGCACCGTGACCTCGCCCTCCAGGTCCAGGTAGAGATCCTTCCCGGTGAACGCGTAGGAGTAGCTCGTCGTCTCGGTGGTCGCGCGCACCCGGGCCTCGGCGTTGGGGAGCCAGTGGAGGGCGCGGCTGCGTTCGAGCTGGATCTCCGCCCAGATCGTCAGGCTGATGACCGCCACGGTGACCACGCCGAGCGTGCCGCCGGCCACGCGCCAAGCCCTGCGTACGTTGCCGTGCATCGTTCATGCCTTTCGAGGTCGGGGCCGGATCAGGACGGGGAGATGTTCAAAAAGCGCAGGACGGCCAGGACGCGGCGGTGGTCCTTCTCCGCTCCCGAGAGCCCCAGCTTGGCGAAGATGTTGTTGATGTGCTTGCCGACCGCGCCCTCGGAGATCGTCAGGGCGTCGGCGATCCCCGCGTTGGAGCGGCCCTCGGCGATCAGCGACAGCACCTCGTACTCGCGCGGGGTCAGCAGGTCCAGCGGGTCGCTGCGCCGGCGCACCAGGAGCTGGGCGACGACCTCGGGGTCGAGCGCGGTGCCGCCGGCCGCGACCCGGCGCAGCGCGTCGATGAACTCGGTGACGTCGGCCACCCGGTCCTTGAGCAGGTAGCCGATGCCGCGGGTCTCGGTGGACAGCAGCCGGGTGGCGTACCTCTCCTCGACGTACTGCGACAGCACCACGATGGCCAGGCCCGGGTGCTGGCGGCGCAGCACGAGCGCGGCGCGCAGGCCCTCGTCGGCGTGGCCGGGCGGCATGCGCACGTCGGTGACCACCAGGTCCGGGCGGTGCTCGTCCACCGCGCGCAGCAGTCCTTCGGCCTCGGCGACCGCGGCCACGACATCGATGCCGGCCGAGTCGAGCAGCCGGATCAGACCCTCGCGCAGCAGCACGGAGTCCTCGGCGAGCACTACCCGCACGGCAGCACGGCCTCGATCGTGGTGGGCCCGCCGGCCGGGCTGTCGATGGTCAGCACGCCGTCCACCGAGCGCACCCGCTGGGCCAGGCCGCGCAGGCCGGTGCCCCGCGCGGGGTCGGCGCCGCCGCGCCCGTCGTCGCGGATCGTCACGCGCAGCCCCTCCACCTCGCGCAGCACGCTGACCTCGGCTCCGGACGCGCCGGAGTGCTTGGCGACGTTGGCCAGCGCCTCCGACACCACGAAGAACGCCACGGCCTCGACGGTGGGGGAGGCGCGGCCCGCGGCGTCCACGGTCAGGCGTACGGGCAAGGGGGCGCGCGCGGCGAGCCCGGACAGGGCCGCGTCCAGGCCCTCCTCGCTGAGCACGGCCGGATGCAGGCCGCGTACCAGGTCGCGCAGCTCCTTGAGCGCCTGCTTGGCCTCCTCGTGCGCCTGGGCGATCACCTCCCGGGCCGGCTCCGGCAGGTCCTTGAGCCCGGCGCGGGCCATGCCCAGGTTCATCGCCAGCGAGACGAGCCGCTGCTGCGCGCCGTCGTGCAGGTCGCGCTCGATCCGGCGGCGCTCGGCGTCGGCCGCGTCCACCACCTCCGCGCGGCTCTCGCGCAGGCTCTCCACCCGCTGCGCCAGCTCCTCGGCGCGGCTCGGCCCGAGCAGCGCGCGGGCCGCCAGCACGTCCAGCGAGGCCAGCCAGCGGGCCGGCCACGGCCCGGCCGCGAGCAGGGCCGTGCCGAGGACCGCGAGCGCCACGGCGAGCTCGGTCTCGCCCCGCGCCTGCACCGCCGCCGCCGACGCGAGCGAGATCAGCGCGCCGCACCAGATGCCGACCACCACGCCGAAGGAGGCCACGGCGATCGGCAGCGACAGCAGGTGGTAGCAGAACTGCCGCCAGGTGCTCCCGCTGCGCATCCGGACCAGCAGCCACTTCAGCGGGTTGCGCTGCCGGGCCGGGCGCGGCACCGGGGGGATGTCCACATCGAGCAGCGCCGAGAACCGGGCCCGCTGCACGGCCGTCAGCAGGGGGATCGCCCACAGCAGCAGCGGCACCCCCACGATCGGCACGATCAGGGTCCACACCAGCAGCAGCGAGGGCGTGATCAGGGCGAACAGCACCGCCCAGGTGGCCAGCGCGATCAGCAGGCCGGTCACCGCGTGGGCGGTCCGCATCAGCGTGAGCATGCTGTAGTGCTCGCGCACCCGGTCCCACGGGGTGGTCAGCTCGGCGTAGGTCATACCCCAACCGTAGGGAAATCCGGCGGGGGCGCGACATGAGTGAGCCATCCGGACCGATGGTGAGGCTGGCTTTACTCCCGGGGTGGCCCGCCCAGGTGGTCGCGGAACCATCCGGCGGCCAGCTCGGCCACCCTCTCCAGCGCGCCGGGCTCCTCGAACAGGTGGGTCGCGCCGGGCACGATCTCCAGCCGGGTCTCGCCGGGCAGCTTGCGCATGGCCGCCCGGTTCAGCTCCAGCACCACCGGGTCGTTCTCGCCCACGATCAGCAGCACCGGCGCGCGTACGCGGCGCAGGGCCGCGCCCGCCAGGTCGGGCCGGCCGCCGCGCGAGACGACCGCGCGCACCGGCGAGGGCTCCTCGGCCGCGGCGACCAGCGCCGCCGCCGCGCCCGTGCTCGCGCCGAACAGGCCCACCGGTCCCCCTACGCCCATGGGCCCCTCCACCCGGTCGCCGCCGCCGGCCCAGTCGGTCAGCGCGGCCACGCGGTGGGCGAGGCGGTCGATGTCGAAGCGGAACTCGGCGGTCTCCAGGTCGATGCGGTCCTCCTCGGCGGTCAGCAGGTCGGCCAGCACCGTGGCGAGCCCGGCGCGGGCCAGCTCGCTCGCCACGTACCTGTTGCGCGGGCTGTGCCGTCCGCTGCCGCTGCCGTGCGCGAAGACCACCGTCGCGTACGCGCCCGCGGGCACGGTGACGTCGGCGTCGAGCACCACGCCACCGGCCGGGAGCCGTACGGCCGTCGCCGGGGCGTTCACCGGCCCCACCCCCCTCACACGCTTGACGGATACGTCACGGGCGGTTCCTCGGCCGCCCAGCGCGCCGTGCGCTCCAGCGGCTCCACGGCGCGTGTCTCGTCGATGTGGATCACCGCGTCGAACTGGTCGGCGACGCGGGCCACGAAGTAGTGGCTCTGCCGCTCGGTGCGGGGCCGGTAGACCACGCCGATCGCCCGCTCCAGGCGGGGGGTGCGCAGCGCCTCGGCCGCCCGGCTGCCGCGCTCGAAGGTGAGCATGAACTCCTCCTGCTCGGCGTCGTGGAACAGCTCCTCCACCGAGTCGTTCAGCGCCGGGTTCACCCGCTTGAGCTGTGCCGGTCCGCCCCACTCGTCGGCCGCCGTGACCGTGCCCGCCCAGGTGGTGAAGCCGATGAGGCGGCACCGGCGCGGGTGGCGCTCGCGTACCAGCCGGCCCAGCGTGGTCTCCCCGGACGCCCCCAGCTCGGTCGCCGCGGCGTCGCCGACGTGGGAGTTGTGCGCCCACACCACGATCCGCGCCGGGCGCCCGCGCCTGCGGCCCAGGTGCGCGGCGAGCGCGTCCAGCGTGTCGGCCATGTGCTCGTCGCGCAGGTTCCAGGAGGAGACGCGGTCGCCGAACATCGCCCGGTAGTACTCCTCGGCCGCCTCGACGGTGCGGGCGTTGCGCTCGGCGTAGAACAGCTCGTCCTCGGCGGCGGCGCCGTCGCCGCCCACGTAGTCGATCGCGTGCCGGCGCAGCTCGATCAACTGCTCCACCGCCTGGTCGCGGCACTGCTCGCCGGCGCCGAACGCCGCCCTGAGCCCGTACGCCTGCCCGTCCTCCTCGTGGTCGTAGTGGTCGAAGCAGGCGTACCGCTCCCTGGCCCGGTCGGCGGCGGCGCGATCGACCCGCTCCAGGTAGGCGATGACCGCCCCGATCGACCGGTGCAGGCTGTAGAGGTCCAGGCCGTAGACGCCGGCCTTGTCCTCCTCGCGGTCGGCGCGGTCGTTGCGGGCGCGCAGCCAGCCGGTGAAGTCGAGCATGGCGGCGTTGCGCCACATCCAGGTCGGGAAGCGCCGGAAGCCGCGCAGCGCCTCCTCGGCGTCGGTGTCGCCCTCCTCGCCGCGTACGTACCTGTTCACCCGGTACGCGTCGGGCCAGTCGGCCTCCAGCGCCACCGCGTCGAAGCCGAGGCCGTCGATCAGCCGCCGGGTCATCGCGGCACGGGCGGCGTAGAACTCGTGGGTGCCGTGCGTCGCCTCGCCGATCAGGACGAACCGGGCGTCGCCCACCAACTCGAAGAGCCGCGCGTCCGACGGCACGCCTCCCGAGGTCGGCACGATCATCACAGCTCACCCCCTTACCGCGCGCCCTACCCCGGCGTGCCCTCCCCATGCGCCGGGCCAGGGGGCGTGGTCAGGTGGACTCGCGGATCACCAGCGTCGTGGGCAGTATCACCGGGCTCTCGGGGCGCTCGCCGTCGATCTGGGCGAGCAGCAGGCGTACCGCGGCCTCCGCGACGCGGGCGAGCGGCTGGCGGATCGTGGTCAGCTCCGGGTGCGTGGAGACCGCCACCGAGGAGTCGTCGAACCCGCCCACCGCGACGTCCTCGGGCACCCGGCGGCCCGCCATGCGCAGCGTGGACAGCGCGCCCGCGGCCATCAGGTCGGAGGCGACGAACACCGCGTCGATGTCGGGGACGTCCTGGAGCAGGCGGGCCATGCCGCTCTCGCCGCTGAGCCGGGTCCAGTCGCCGTGCGTGATCAGCTTCTTGGACGCCTTGCGGCCCAGCACGTCGGTGAAGCCCTCCAGGCGCTGGATGCCACCGGGGGTGTCCATCGGGCCGGTGATCGTGGCGATCCTGCGCCGGCCCTGCTCGACCAGGTAGCGGGTCATCTGCCGGGCGCCCTCGCGGTCGTCGGCGGCGGCGTACGGGATCTGCCGCTCCCGGCCGACCACCGCGCCCACCGCGACCGCGGGCACGCCCAGCTCCACCAGCACGTCGGCCATGCGGTCGCCGGCGTGGGTGGACAGCAACACCACGCCGTCGGCGTGGCCGCCGCGCACGTACCGGATGACCCGCTCCCGGTCGCCGTCGTCGCCGGCCATCATCAGCACCAGCGACACGTCGCGCTCGGCGAGCATGCGGATCGCGACCCGCATCGTGGTGCTGTAGTTCGGGTCCTCGAACAGGTGCTCCTGCGGTTCGGACAGCACCATCACGACCGAGCCGGTGCGCTGGGTGACCAGGCTGCGCGCGTTGCGGTTCACGACGTAGCCGGTCTCGGCGATGGCCCGCTCGATGGCGACCCGGGCGGCCGTGCTGACGTACCGGTCACCGTTGAGCAGCCGGGACACGGTCCCCCGCGACACCCCCGCAGCCGCCGCGACATCATGGATGGTCGGCCGTTTCATGCTTCGGATTCTCCCCGACTCACGAGTGAATCTTTTACTTCAGCGCCCCTCCCGCGAGGTCGGTGCGCCAGTAACGCTGCATGGTCAGGAACAGCGCGACCAGCGGCACGATCGAGACCAGCGCCCCCGTGATGATCAGGTTGTACAGCGACGGCTGGTTGGCCCCGGCCGCGAGCAGGGTGTACAGGCCCACGGTCAGCGGGAACTTCTGGTCGTCGCCCAGCATGATGAACGGCAGCAGGAAGTTATTCCAGATCGCTACGAACTGGAACAGGAAGATCGTCACCATGCCCGGCAGCATCAGCGGCAGCGCGACGCGGCGCAGCAGCAGCCAGTGCCCCGCCCCGTCGATCCGCCCGGCTTCGAGCAGCGCGTCGGGCACGGCCGCGGTGGCGTAGATCCGGGCCAGGTAGATCCCGTACGGGTGCAGGATCTGCGGCAGCAGCACCGACCAGTACGTGTCCGCCAGCCCCACCGCCGACATCAGCAGGTACTGCGGCACGGCCAGCACGACGGCGGGCACCAGGATGCCGCCGATCAGCATGTTGAAGACCAGGTTCCGGCCGCGGAAGTCGTACTTGGCCAGGGCGTAGCCGGAGATCGTGGAGACGGCGGTGGACAGCAGCGCGCCGCCGCCGGCGTACAGGAAGGTGTTGCCGAGCCACAGCCAGAACACGCCGTCGCGGTAGGCCGCCAGGTCGGCCAGGTTGGACAGCAGGCCGGTGCCGGGCGCGAACGCGGTGGTGGAGAACAGCTCGGCCTTGGACTTGGTGGCCGCGACCAGCACCCAGCTCACCGGCAGCAGGCAGTAGACCGCGCCGAGCAGCAGGATCGCGGTCGGCGCGATCCCGTACGCCCGCCGCCCGCGCGGGGCGGCCCGGTGCGCCGCCGTGCGCACAGCCGTCGTCGCCATGGCTCAGCCCTCCCCGAAGGCGCGGTCGCGCACGACGCGCAGGAATCCGAACGACAGCACCAGCGAGATCGCCGCGATCACGATCGAGGTGGCCGCGGCCGAGTAGATGTCGCCGGTCACGAACGCGTCCCGGTACACCTTCATCAGCGGGCTCCAGGTCGAGCTGATCGTGTTGGTCAGCGGGCGCAGGGTGGTCGGCTCGGTGAACACCTGCACGGTGGCGATGATGGAGAACACCGTGGTCAGGATGATCGCCGGGATCAGGATCGGGATCTTGATCCGGAGCGCGATCTGGACCTCCGAGGCGCCGTCGAGCCGGGCGGCCTCGTAGTAGTCGCGCGGCACCGCGCGCAGCGCCGTGTAGAGCACCAGCATGTTGAACCCCACGCCGCCCCACACCGCGACGTTCGCCATCGACAGCACCACCGTGCCCGAGCCGAGCAGGTCCACGTCGAGCACCTGGCGGATCGGGCTCAGGCTGGGCAGGTACAGAAAGCCCCACAACAGCGTGGCGGCCACGCCCGGCACCGCGAACGGCAGGAAGATCGCGATCCGGGAGAACCTGGCCAGCCGCACGTGCGCGGAGTCCAGCAGCAGCGCGAACAGCAGGGCCAGGCCGAGCATCACGACCAGCACCAGCGTGCCGTAGCCGAGGACGCGCAGCCAGCCGGCCCACAGCTCGCCGTCGCCGATCGCGGCGGCGTAGTTGTCCAGCCCGGTGAACACCTCCTGCCGGGCGCCCTTGCCCAGCCCGAGTCCGCTCACCTTGGTGCCGCGCAGGCTGAGGTAGACCGTGTAGCCGATCGGGATCGCCAGGAACAGCCCGAACAGCAGCACCGCCGGCGCCAGGAACAGGTACGGCGCCGGGGTGCGCCGGGTCGAGAGGGTGCTCATCGGGCGAGCTGGAAGCCGGCCTTGCGCATGTCCGCGACCGTGGCCTCCTGCATCGCGGCGAGTGCGGCGGAGAAGGATGACTTGTCCTGCACGGCCTTGTCGAAGGCGTCCTTGAACGCGCTGTAGGCCACGTTCACGTTCGGCCCGAAGGTGAACCCGCGCGCGGTCGCGGCGATCCGCGTGGCCTGCTCCCAGAAGTCGGGCTGGTTCTCGAAGTACTCCGGCGTGTCACCGAGCAGGGTGCCGCCCTTGGTGGCGGCCGGGTAGATCGCGGCCTCCCTGACCAGCAGCCCGAGCGCCTCGGGGTCGGTGTTCAGCCAGGTGGCGAACTTCACGGCCGCGGCCCGGTGCGGCGACTTCTCGCTGACGGCGGTGGAGGAGCCGCCCCAGAACCCGCTGTGGTTCTCACCGGCGCTCCACTGCGGCAGCGGGGCGATGGCCCACTTGCCCTTGCCCTTGGGCGCGTTGCTGGACAGCACGCCCGGACCCCACACGGCCGAGGGCCAGGTGAGCAGGGTGCCGTCGTTGAGGGCCTTGTTCCACTCCGGGGTGAAGTACGGCTGGTCGTCGATCACGCCCTCCTTGACCAGGTTGCCCCAGTAGTCGGCCACCTTGACCGTCGCCGGGTCGTTGATCGCGACCTTCCACGACTGGCCGGAGATCGACCACCACTGGGCGCCGGCCTGCTGGGCCAGGCCCGCGAACGAGCCGGGGTCCTTGCTGGAGAACGTGCCGAGGAACACCTTGGGGTCCTTCTCGCGCACGGTGCGGGCGGCCTCGGCGTACTCGTCCCAGGTCTTGGGCACCTCGATGCCGTACTTGTCGAACAGGTCCTGCCGGTAGTAGAGCATCATCGGGCCGCTGTCCTGCGGCACGGCGTACACGCCCTCGGTGCCCAGCGTGACCAGGCCCCAGATGCCCGGGGAGAACTCGCCCTTGATCGCGGCGGTCTCGGCCTTGATGTCGGCGACCGCGTCGGCGGCGACGAAGGAGGGCAGCATCTGGTACTCCGCCTGGACCAGGTCGGGCGGGTTGCCGGCCTTGGCGGCGGTGAGGAACTTGGCCGCGGCGTCGTCGCCGCCCGCCTGCTTGCTGATGGTGACCTGGATGTCGGGGTTCTTGGCGTTCCACACCGCCACGACCTTGTCCATGTTCGGGGCCCAGGTCCAGTAGGTCAGGTTCACCGGCCCGGCCGAGCCGGGGGCGGCCGGCTCGGCGGAGGAGGCGGTTCCGGTGCTGCCGCCGCCGCTGGAGCAGCCGGCGGCCAGTGCGGCGGCGAGAACCGCGGTCGTCGCGACCGCGAGACGGCTCATGCGCATACATTCCTCCGGTGGGGGTGCCGGGCATGGTTCTGTGAACGTTCACAGACTGAAATCCCGGAAACGCGGTGTCAATGCCCGTTACAACCTCGTTAACTGCCAGCGCCGAACCGGACACTGTTCCCAATCGCGTGGTCATGGTCTACTGTGCACGTTCACAGAAGTGCGTCACGAGGGGGAACGGTTGCCCGGCTATCCCGAACTGCCTGAAGGTCTCGCCTACGGCGGCGACTACAACCCCGAGCAGTGGCCGGAGGAGGTCTGGCACGAGGACGTGCGCCTGATGCGCGAGGCCGGCGTCAACCTGGTCAGCCTCGGCATCTTCAACTGGAGCCAGATCGAGCCGCGTGAGCGGGCCTTCGACTTCTCCGCCCTGGACCGGATCGTGGAGCTGCTGCACCGGGGCGGGGTGCGGATCGACCTGGCCACCCCGACCTCCTCGCCCCCGGCCTGGTTCCGGCGCCGCTACCCCGGCGCCCGGCTGGTGGACGAGGAGGGCCGGGTGGCGGGCGGCGCCTCGCGGCACACCTTCTGCCCCAGCTCCCCGGAGTACGCCGCCGCCTCCGAGCGGGTGGCCGGCGCGCTGGCCGAGCGCTACGGCGGCCACCCGGCCGTGGTCATGTGGCACGTCCACAACGAGTACGGCTGGGCGAACGCGCTGTGCTACTGCGAGACCTCCGCGCTCGCCTTCCGCGCCTGGCTGCGCGAGCGCTACGACGGCGACGTGGGCCGGCTCAACGCCGCCTGGGGCACCGCCTTTTGGGGCCTGACCTACGGCTCCTTCGAGGAGATCGAGCCGCCGCGCGCCGGGACCGTGGGCCGGCTGACCGGGCTGCAGCTCGACTACGCCCGCTTCTCCGTGGACGCCCACATCGCCAACTTCCGCCGGGAGCGCGAGGCCATCCGCCGGCACAGCGACCGCCCGGTGACCACCAACTTCATGATCCCCAACTGCAAGCCGATGGACTACTGGCGCTGGGCCGCCGAGGTGGACGTCGTCGCCAACGACCACTACCTCGACGCGGGGCGGACCGACCCGCACATCGAGCTGGCCATGGCCGCCGACCTGACCCGCTCGGTCGCGGGCGGGCGGCCGTGGATGCTGATGGAGCACTCCACCGGCGCGGTCAACTGGCAGCCGCGCAACCTGGCCAAGCGCCCCGGCGAGATGCGCCGCAACAGCCTCGCCCACGTGGCCAGGGGCTCGGACTCGGTGCTGTTCTTCCAGTGGCGGGCCTCCCGGCAGGGCGCGGAGAAGTTCCACTCCGCGATGCTGCCGCACGCCGGCACCGACTCCGAGCTGTGGCGCGACGTGGTGCGCCTCGGGGCCGACCTGCGCGGGCTGGCGGGCGTGCGCGGGGAGGAGGTCCGCGCGGAGGTCGCGCTGCTGTGGGACTGGGAGGCGTACTGGGCGCTGGAGCTGGAGTGGCGGCCGTCGGTCGATCTGGCCTTCCGGGAGCGGATCGAGGCGTACTACGAGGCGCTGTGGCGCGATCACGTGACCGTGGACTTCGCCCACCCGTCCGCCGACCTCTCGGGATACCGGGTGGTGGTGGCGCCCAGCTCGTACCTCCTCACCGAGGCCGCCGCGAAGAACCTGCACCGGTACGTCGAGACCGGCGGCCACCTCGTCGTCTCCTACTTCTCCGGCATCGTGGACGAGCACGACGTGATCCACCCCGGCCCGTACCCCGGGGCGCTGCGTGACGTGCTCGGCCTGTGGGTCGAGGAGTTCCACCCACTGCCCGAGTCGGGCACGGTCCTGCTGGACGGCACGGCTCTGCCGGACGGCACAGCTCTGATGGATGGCACGGCCCTGCCGGACGGGGCCGTCGCGGGCCGGATCTGGTCCGAGCGCGTACGCCCCGCCGGCGCCACGCCCGTGCACGCGTTCGCCACCGGCCCCGACGCCGGGCACCCCGCCGTCACCCGGCACGACCTCGGCGCGGGCGAGGCGTGGTACGTCGCCACCGCGCTCGACGGCGCACCCCTGCGCGCCCTGCTCGGCCGGGTCCTCGACGGCGCCGGCGTGACCAGGCCCCGCGGCCTGCCCGACACGCTCGAAGTCGTACGCCGGGGCGCGTACACCTTCCTGATCAACCACGGCGACGCCCCGGTCACGGTGCCCGGCGTCGCCGGAACCGCCGTGCCGGAAGGGGTCCCGTTCGACGGGACCGTCCCGGCCGGCGCGGTCACGGTCGTGCGACACCACTGATCCGAAAGGGGATGTCATGCGAAAGATCGCGACGGTGCTGGCGGCGTTATGCGCGGCCCTGACGCTCGTGCTGCCCGCCGGCGGCACGGCGTACGGGCAGGCCGGGCCGGGCAGGCTCGCCGTGCGCGGGGCCGACGTGTCCAGCCTGGCCAAGTCGGAGGCCCTGGGCGGCGTCTACCGCCACGCCAACGGCAGGCGGGGCGACGCCCTCGCCATCCTGCGCGACGCCGGGGTCACCCACATCCGGCTCAAGGTCTGGGTGAACCCGGCCGACGGCTACAACACCAAGACCCAGGTCCTGGCCGTGGCCAGGCGGGCCAAGGCGCTCGGCATGGGGCTTCTGATCGACTTCCACTACTCCGACTCCTGGGCCGACCCCGGCAAGCAGAACAAGCCGGCCGCGTGGGCGTCGCTGCCGTTCGACCAGCTCAGGCAGGCCGTCTACGACCACACCTTCGACGTGCTCGGCGCGCTCAAGGCGCAGGGCACCACCGCCGAGATGGTGCAGATCGGCAACGAGCTCAACGGCGGCCTGCTGTGGCCCGACGGCCGCTACGACAACTGGCCCGGCATGGCCGCGCTGCTCAACGCCGGCTACGACGCCGCCAAGGCGGTCTCCTCCGCCACCAAGGTCGTGCTGCACCTGGCCGACGGCGCGGACAACGGCCTGTACCGCTGGTGGTTCGACAACGCCGCCGCCCACGGCATCCGCTACGACGTGATCGGCCTGTCCTACTACCCCTACTGGCACGGCACCCTGGAGGCGTTCCAGGCCAACCTGAACGACGTCGCCGCCCGGTACGCCAAGCCGGTGCTCGTCGCCGAGACCGCCTACCCGTTCACCACCGGCGACGACGACGGCTGGACCAACATCATCACCTCCGCCGAGCCCTACCCCGGCTACCCCGCGAGCACCGGCGGCCAGTCGGCGATGACCCGCACGATCATGGACATCGTCCGCGCCGTCCCCGGCGGCCGTGGCCTGGGCGTCTTCTACTGGGAGGCCACCTGGACCGGTGTCCCCGGCAACGGCTGGGACCCCGCCGACCCGTCCTCCGGCAACGGCTGGGAGAACCAGGCCCTGTTCGGCTTCGACGACCGCGCCCTGCCCGCCCTGCGCACTCTCGGCACCGGCTGACCCGTACCGGCCGCCTTCGCCGTCATGTGGGGATGTCGTCATGTGGGGATGTCGTCATGTGGGGATGTCCTCATGTGGGGATATGGTCGCGTTTGTGCGTGTTCTCTCCCGGCGTGAGCTGACCGTCGCCCTTCTCGCCCGGCAACTGCTTCTTGATCGGGCGCGGATGCCGGTGGAGGCGGCCGTACGGCATCTGGTGGCGTTGCAGGGGCAGTACTCGCCCTCGCCCTACATCGCGCTCGCGGCGCGGCTGGACGGTTTCCGCATCGAGGATCTGGAAGCCGCGCTGCGGGCGGGGTCGGTGGTGAAGAGCTCGCTGATGCGGGGCACGCTGCACCTGTGCGCGGCGGCCGACTACCCGGCGTACGCGACGGCCTGCATGCGCGACATGCGCATGGCGATGCGGGCGCAGAACCGGGAGGCGGCGCCGTACGAGGAGAAGATCGTTGCCGGGGTGACCGAGTACCTGGCCGAGCCGCGCACCACCGACGAGATCCGGGAGCGGGTGCGTGAGCTGAGCGGCGGCACGGTCAAGGAGCATCGGCTGCTCGACTACGCGCGGTTCCTGGTGCCCGCGGTGCACGTGCCACCGTCAGGGTTGTGGGACCGGCACGGCAAGTTCTCCCTGGTCGCCTGGTCCGGCCCGCCGCTGCCGCCGGAGCCGGAGGCGATGCGGGTGCTCACCGAGCGGTACCTGGCCGCGTACGGGCCCGCGACCCGCGACGACATCGCGACGTTCGCCGGGGTGCGCCTGGGCGCGGTGGACGCGGCCCTGAAGGAGCTGGAGCCGGCGCGCTACACCGACGCCGACGGGCGCGACCTGTACGACCTGCCCGGCGCGCCGCTGCCGCCCGAGGACACCGCCACCCCGGTACGGCTGTTGGCGCGGCTCGACAGCGCCACGCTCGCCCACCGCGACCGCACCCGCATCCTGCGCCCCGAGCACCAGGAGCGGCTGATGGACATGGCCCGCGCCAAGGTCGCGCCGTACCTGGTGGACGGGCTCGTCGCGGGGATGTGGACCTATACCGCCGGGCGTGAGTCCGCCACGCTGACCGTCATTCCGTTCACCGGGCCGCCCCCCGCCGGCCTGGAACCGGAGGCCGAGCGCATGCTCGCCTTCGTCGCCCCGGCCGCCCGTGTCCGCGAGATAACCGTTCAGGAGCAGTGATCGTGCCACGCCGAGCCCTCGTCACCGGAGCCGCCCGAGGCATCGGGGCGGCCGTCGCCGCCGCCCTCGCCGCCAGGGGCGACGTGGTGGCCGTCCATTACCGCACCGACCCCGGCAGGGCCGCCGAAGTGGCCGCCGCGCTGCCGGGGGCGGGCCACGTGGCGCTCCAGGCCGACCTGACCGACCCGGACCAGGTGTGGGCCCTCGTCGCCGACGCGGTGGCCGCGCTCGGCGGCGTGGACGTCCTGGTCGTCAACGCCGGGATCTACGGCGACCACCCCATCGCCACCACCTCCTACGCCGACTGGCAGGCGCAGTGGACGGCCATCCTGCAGACCAACCTGGTCGCCGCGGCCAACCTTGCCTGGTGCGTCACCCGGCACCTGCTCGACCGGCCCGAGGGGCCGCGGGGCGGGCGCATGGTGATGGTGGGCTCACGGGGCGCGTACCGGGGGGAGCCCCGGGTCCCCGCGTACGGCGCGAGCAAGGCGGGGCTGCACGCCCTGGCCCAGTCGCTGGCGGTGGAGCTGGCCCCGCACGGGATCGCGGTGGCCGCGGTCGCCCCCGGCTACGTCGCCACCGAGATGGTGGCCGACGTGATGGCGAGCCCCGAGGGCGAGACGATCCGGGCGCAGAGCCCGTTCGGGCGGGTCGCCGAGCCGGAGGAGATCGCCGGCGCGGTGGCCTGGCTCACCTCGCCGGAGGCCGAGTGGGCGAGCGGGACGGTGCTCGATCTGAACGGGGCGTCGTACCTGCGGTGACGGGGGCCCGCCGCCGGGTGAGCACGACGCCGCCGGCCACGAGCAGCCCGCCCGCGACCGTCCGCCAGCCCAGCGGCTCGGCGAGCAGCGCCGAGCCGATGACGGTGGACCACAGCGGGGTCACGTACGTGACCGTGGAGGCCACGGTGGGCCCGGCGGCCCGGATCACGCCGAGGTTGAGGATGTAGGCCAGGCCGGTGCCGAGGGCGCCCAGCGCGACCAGCGCGGCGGCGGCGTACGGGCCGGGCCAGTGCGGGGCGCCCGCGAACGGCAGGACGACGGCCAGCTCCAGGGTGGCGCACCCGATCTGCAGCGCCGACAGCGCGGCGGCCGACTCGCTCCGGCCGGAGAAGAACCGCCTGGTGTAGGCGAACCCGGCCCCGTAGCAGATCGTGGACCCGACGCAGGCCAGGTTGCCGGCCAGTTCCCCGCCCTCCGGCAGCCGCCACACCCCCAGCATGACCAGCACGCCCGCGAACCCGGCGGCCAGCCCGAGCAGCCGCGGCGCGGTCGGCCGCTCGCCGGGCACGAGCGCCAGCGCGAACGCCAGCGTGGCCAGCGGCGTCGTGGCGTTGAACACGCCCGCCACGATGGAGCTGACCCGGGTCTCGCCGTAGGCCAGCAGCACGAACGGCACCGCGTTCAGCAACGCCGCCACCACGGCGGCGTGCCCCCACGCCTTCAGGTCGCGCGGCAGCCCGGTACGGGTGACCGCGCACACCGCCAGCAGGGCCGCCGCCCCGAAGAAGCACCGCCAGAACGCGACCCACACCGGCCCCACGCCCGCGTCCACCCCGACCTTGATCAGGGCGAAGCTGGACCCCCAGATGGCGGACAACGCGACGAATCCCGGAACCCACTTCATGCCGGAATGCTCGGTGAACCGGGAAAATGAGTCCAACAAGTAGCGACTCACGATCTATGAGCAGATCTCATGACGATGAACATCGCCCAGCTCCGGGCCTTCGTCGCGGTCCTGGACGCCGGTGGCTTCAGCGCCGCCGCCGACGAGCTCGGCATCACCCAGTCGGCGGTCTCGCACGCGGTGGCGGCCCTGGAGCGCACGCTCGGCGGCCCCGTGCTGACCCGGCACGGCCGCCCTCGCCCGACCCCCTTCGGGGAGGAGGTCCTGCCGCACGCCCGCGCGGCCGTGGCCGCCGCGAGCGCGATCCGGGCGGTGGCGGAGCGCCGCGACGGCCTCCCCTCGGGCACGGTACGCCTCGGCGCCCCGCCCAGCGTGTGCCAGGGCCTGATCCCGCGGCTGATGTCCCGGTGGAAGGCGGTTCACCCCCGGATCGACGTCGCGGTGTTCGAGGGCGAGGACGACGAGGTGGCCGACTGGCTGGCCCGCGGCACGGTGGACCTGGCCGTCCTGGTGGACCCGCCGTCCGCGGGCGGGGTCCCGCTGACCCGCGACGCCTTCCACGCCCTGCTGGCCGCCGACCACCCCCTCGCCGGCGAGCCCGAGATCGGGGCCGCCGACCTGGAGGACGACCCCTTCCTGCTGTCCACCGGCGGCTGCGAACGCCATGTCCGCGAGGTCTTCCGCCGCGCCGGAGTCCGCTTCGCCCCGGCCCATCGCATCCGCGAGCTGGCCACCCTGCTGGCCATGGTCCGCACCGGCGTGGGCGTCTCCATGGTCCCCGGCCTGACCAGGGCGATGCTGACCCCCGGCCTGGCCATGGTCCCGCTGACGGAACGCGTGACCCGCCGCCTCGTCCTCACCGCCCCGCCCACGACCCCGTGCCACCCGGCCGCGAGCGCCCTGCTGGAGGCTCAGAGACAGGACACCGAATCAGGCCCCGAACTCGCGCTCACGTCCCAGGAGCAGTGATCGATCCGCTTGCGCCCGGCGTTGTAAATCGCCGCGGTGTCCTCGTCGTTGTTCCACACATACCACTTGCGGCCCCAATACAGGGTGGTGGCGGTATCGCTGCCCTGACCGCTGCGAATGGTGAGCCGCTTGCCCGGCTTGAGCACCACGGCGCCGAAGACGTATTTGAAGCCGTTGGCGTCGCGGAGCAGGTATCCGTCCAGATTGATCGCCGTCCGCGTGGTGTTGCGGATCACGACGTACTCGCCGTTCAGGCTGGTGTTCCCGCCCCGGTCGCTCCCGGGGCTGTCGAAATACGCCTTCACGAACTGCACCTTCGGCGGCGCGGCGGCGTACGCGGGCGCGGGCGCCGCGCACCCGAGTACGACGACGAGCGCGAGGAGAAAACGGCGCACGGGGGAGCCTCCTTCGATCAGACGTCCCCCGAGTCCGCAAACTAAGACGCGATACGCCAAACCCCGGTTGTCACATATTTCACGGAATTATTCGGCGAGCACCTTGCTCAATACCGGGGCGAACTCCGCCGTGTGCGTGACGAAGCCGCCGTGGTCGCCCGGGAACTCGACCGGGGGCGTGCCGAGCAGCTCGGCCAGGGCCAGGGAGGTCCGGTAGGTGAGCAGGTGGCCGGAGGTCGCGCCCACGCCCACGACGACGCGCGACGGCCCGGCGGTCAGGGCCGCGACGTCGGGGACGTAGCGGGTGGTGCCGCGCAGCTCGTGCAGGAAGAAGTGGGCCGAGTCGGCCAGGTCCTGCTCGGAGGGCTCCTCGGGCCCGGCGGGGGCGTCCTCGGCGCTCAGGTCGTAGCCGGCGGTGGTCATGAACTGCACCCAGGCCGCCCCCGGGCCCTCGCGCCGGTAGGTCTCGATCATGTCCTCGACCCCGGCGCGCAGGTCGGCGGCGTCGGGCAGGAGCTCCAGCAGCGGCGGCTCGTGCGCGACCAGCGTACGGACGCGGTGCGGGTGCCGGGTGACCAGCGCGAGCCCGGTGACGGCGCCCCCGCTGCTGCCGAACACGTCGGCCGACTCGGCGCCGAGGGCGTCCAGGATCAGGGCCACGTCGTCGGCCCGCAGGTCGGGGGTGGAGTCCTGCTCGGGGTCGTCGAGCACGCTTCCCCCGACTCCGCGCGGGTCGTGGGTGACGACCGTACGCTCGCCCGCGAGCGCCTCGGCCAGGGGCGCGAAGGCCGTCGCGTCCATCGGCGCCCCCATGACCAGCAGCAGCGGCCCCGCGCCGCGGACCTCGTAACGAAGACGCCCGCCCGGGACGTCGATGGTGTGGGTGGTGGCGGTCATTGCCGATCCTTCCTGTTCGCTGACACACAAGGGACCGCCGCCGCCCGCCGAACTCATCGCTCCCGGCGAGATTTCATGAAAAATCTGAACAAGGGACGTCGCCTGGGGGCCGGGGGCTCCGGCTCCGGCTCGGCCGGCTCGGGCTCCGGCGGACGCGACGCCCGCCACTCCGCCAAGAACTCCTCGATGTCGTACGGCATCAGCGTGAGCGGCGGCCCGGACATCGCCTTGCGGTGCCCCTCGACGATCTTCTCGTTGATCTCGGTGAGGATCGCCCGCACGTCGTCCTCCGAGCGCGCCCGTCTGGCCGCGGCCAGCGCCTGCTCGGCCTCCTTGCGCAGCGCCAGCGTGCCCGGCAGCGGGAACGCCAGGTTCTCCTCACGCAGCTTGCGCTTGACCCACCACATCTCGTCGAACGGCTCGCCCTGGTCGGGCAGCGGCTTGCCGGCCCCGGGCAGGTCGTCGAACGCCCCCCGCTCCATGGCCTCGCGTATCTGACGGTCAGCCCAGGTCTCGAAGCTCATCCCCGGCGGCTTGCGCTTGGTCACGGACCGGCCCCCTCACACCCGGATTCGAGGACCCTTCGATGGTAGCCAGGCTCGGCGCCGCCCCCGCGGGCCAGGGGGTGAACGCGTTCTCAGCGGGGAGCCGGTACGTCCGGGACGCGGGCGTCGCCGGGCAGGCGCAGGACGAGCATGGCCACGTCGTCGTTGTTGTCGTCGGGGCGGACGTGGGTGAGCAGCAGGTCGCAGATGGCGTGCAGGGGGTGGTGGGGCAGGGAGGCGGCGTACTCGCGCAGCCGGGACAGCCCCGCGTCGATGGAGCCGCGGGGTGACTCGATCAGGCCGTCGGTGTAGAGCACCAGGGTGGAGCGCGGCGGCAGTTCGGTGACGGCGTCGGCGCGGGCGGTGGGGATGCCGGTGCCGAGCAGCATGCCCTGCCCGGCCTCCAGGAAGCGGGCCCGGCCGTCGTGCTCGACCAGGAGCGGCGGGGGATGGCCGGCGTTGGTCCAGCGCAGCCGCCACCCTTCGTCCCGCGTGAGCTCCACCCGGGCGAAGACGGCGGTGGCCATCGTGGTCTCGGCCATGCGCGCCATCGCCTGGTCGAGATGGTCCACGATGGTGCTCGGGGGCTCCAGCTCGGCCCCGGCGTAGGCGCGCAGCATGTTGCACACCTGCGCCATGCCGGCCGCGGCGTCGAGGTCGTGGCCGGCCACGTCGCCGATGACCAGGGCGGTCGCGCCGTCGGACATCGTGAAGGCGTCGTACCAGTCGCCGCCGACGTGCGAGGACCGCGGCGCGGGCACGTAGCGCGCGGACATCTCCAGCCCCGGTACGCGGGGGAGGCGCGGCAGCAGGTGGCGCTGCATGGTCTCGGCGACGCGACGCTGCCGCTCGTACAGGCGGGCGTTGCTGAGCGCCAGCCCCGCCCGGCGGGCGATGTCCTCGACCAGCAGGAAGTCGGGCGTGGTGAACGCCCCGGGCCGCTCGGAGCGGCCCAGGGTGAGGGCCCCGACCACCTCCCGCACGCCCCGGATCGGCGCGATGCTCGCGGAGTGCATGCCGGTCACCCGGAACAGCTCCCGCTGGACGACCGCGATGTCGGAGTCGGGAGGCCCCTGGTACGTCTCGGGGCCCGCCAGGGTCGCGGTGACCCCGCGCAGCGCCCGCGACAGCGGCATCGAGGACTCCTGCGGCACCGGCGGCATCGGCCCCTCCAGGTCCTTCCGGCGCACCACGGCGCCGTTCTCGTAGTGGGCCACGGTGGCGCGCGACACCTCCCCCTCCTCGGTGATCAGGTCCACCACCACCCAGTCGGCCAGCAGGGGCACCACCAGCCGCACCAGCTCGCGCAGCGCCTGCTCGACGTCCAGGGTGGAGGTGAGCGTCGTGGTGGTCTCCGCGAGCAGGGCCAGCCGTTCGAGCTCCGACATCGACGTCGCCGGTGCCACCGGCCCGTGCCGGCCGGCCTCCGACGCGGCGCTGTCGGGGACGCCCTCGTGGAACAGCACCAGCGCCCCCAGTCTCCCCATCGGGAGCCGGCAGGGGGCGATCAGCCAGGCCAGCGGCGTCAGGGAGCCGTCGCCGCGCTCGAACCAGCCCTCGTCGCCCTGCACCGTACGGCCGGTGAGGGCCGCCCGTCGCAACAGGCACCGGCTCCGCGGCAGGGCCTCGCCGTACCTTCCCCGGTGCAGCAGGTCGTGGGGGTCCTGGCCCAGCAGGTCCGCCGCGGCCCGGCCGAGCAACCGCTCGGCCCGCGTGTTGGCGTGGACGATCCGGCCCCCGTCGTCCAGCAGGAAGACGCCCGCGTCGAGGAGGTCCGGCAGCGGCCAGGGCTGCTCGGCGCCGGCGGACGAGCACCGTTCGGCGTCTTCCGCGCCGTCCGAGATGATCATGGCTGGGTGTCCTCCCTTTCCCCCGGGTCCCGGCCTCCTACCCAGCCCGCTCGGGTGCGACCTATGTCACGCCGTTGCGCTGCCGGGAAATGTCGGTGGCCGGGCGTACGGTGTGGCGGGTACCGGTGTGCGTGGGGCCGAGCAAGGGGGATTCAAGGGGATGTCGAGGGCCGATCTCATCCGCGGCGTGATCCATGAGGGTGGCGTCCATGAGGGTGGCGTCCGCGGCGGCGGGCGCGACAACGCCGAGCACGAGGCCAACATGGCGCTGTTCCGGGTCGTGCACGAGATCGCGACCCGCTTCGCCGGGCGCCCGGTGCCGGTGGTGCTGGCCGAGCTGCGGGCGCGGGTCCCGGCCGCGCCCGGCCTCGACGGGGGCGAGCTGCTGCGCATCGCCGAGGAGATCAGCGTCGGGCGCGACCCCTCAGGTCTGTAGCCCGGCCGTCGCGCGCGGCATGTGTCCGGCGGGGTCGGCGATCACCTGCTGGATCACCTGGCCCGCGCCGCCCAGCACGGCGGCGTCGGGGCCCGCCTCGGCGACCGCGAAGTTCGGCACCACGTGCCTGATGTGCCGCAACGCCTCGGCGGCCGGGCCGCGCAGCCAGGGGAAGAGCGGGGCGAAGATGCCGCCCAGGATGATCGTGCCCGGGTCGAGCAGGTGCACGGCCGAGGTCAGGGCGGTGCCCAGGGCCCGGCCCGCCTGCTCGCAGGCCGCGCGGGCGCGGGTGTCGCCGGCGGTGAGGCGGCGGATCAGGCCGTCGAGCAGGCCGTCGGGGGCGGCGTCGAGCAGGGCGTCCTGGCCGGCGTAGCGCTCCAGGCAGCCCCGGCCGCCGCAGCGGCAGTCGGGGCCGCCGGGATCGACGACCACGTGGCCCAGTTCGCCGGCGAAGCCGCGGGTGCCGCGGAACAGCGCGCCGCCGAAGACGAGCCCGGCGCCGATGCCGATCTCGCCCGACACGTAGAGGAAGTCGGGCATGCCGGAGCCGAACCACAGCTCGCCCAGCGCGGCCAGGTTGGCCTCGTTGTCCACCAGGACGGGGAACGGCAGGTCGAGCAGGTCGGCGGGGCGCACGTCGCCCCAGCCGAGGTTGGGCGCGCTGTGCACCAGGCCCTGCGCGGGGTCCACCGGGCCGGGCACGGCCAGGGCCGCGCCCGCCACCGACAGGCCCGCGGCGGCGGCTTCGTCCACAGCCTGGAGTGCCAGATCGCGCAGGTTGCGCACCACGTCTGTGGATGACGAATCGCGGTTGTCCACAGCCTGTGTACGACGCAGCCGCACCGTCCGCGTCAGGTCCATGACGCACACCGACAGGTAGTCGACGTTGATCTCCAGCCCCAGGGCGGCCACCCGGTCGCCGCGCAGCCGCACCGCCACGCCCGGACGCCCCCGGGAGCGGTCGGCGTCGGCGGGCGGGGGCGACTCGGTGACCATGCCGGACTCCAGCAGGTCGCCCACCAGCTTGGAGACCGTCGTCTTGGTCAGTCCGGTGATCTCGGCCAGGGCCGCCCTGGTCACCGGGCCGTTGCGGCTCACCTCGCCGAGCACGAGGGCGAGGTTGCGGGCCCGCATGGAGTCGTGTCGTACGGCTTGGGCCATGGGCGGTGCCCTTTCATGGAGAAGTCGGGCAAATAGTAGACGCCGGGACTTGACCGGTGCCCCACGGCGTCCGAGTATTTAGTCCACAACGTAGACTAAATCAGGAGACGTGCTCATGGACGCCTTCACTCCGAAGCCCGAGGACAAGTTCACCTTCGGCCTGTGGACGGTCGGCTGGCAGGCGCGCGACCCGTTCGGTGACGCCAGCCGCGCCCCGCTCGACCCGGTGGAGAGCGTGCACAAGCTGGCCGAGCTGGGCGCGTACGGCGTGACCTTCCACGACGACGACCTGCTGGCCGTCGAGCCCGACCGCGACCGCGCGATCGAGAAGTTCAAGAAGGCCCTGGCCGACACCGGCATGAAGGTGCCGATGGCCACCACCAACCTGTTCACCCACCCGGTGTTCAAGGACGGCGCGTTCACCAGCAACGACCGCGACGTGCGCCGCTACGCGATCCGCAAGGTGATGCGCAACCTGGACCTGGCCGCGGAGCTGGGCGCCCGGACGTACGTCTGCTGGGGCGGGCGCGAGGGCGCCGAGTCCGACGCCGCCAAGGACATCCGCGCGGCGCTCGCCCGCTACAAGGAGGCGATGGACATCCTCGGCTCCTACGTGATCGACAAGGGCTACGACATCAGGTTCGCCATCGAGCCCAAGCCGAACGAGCCCCGCGGCGACATCCTGCTGCCCACCGTCGGCCACGCGCTGGCGTTCATCAACGAGCTGGAGCACTCCGACCGGGTCGGCCTGAACCCCGAGGTCGGCCACGAGCAGATGGCCGGGCTGAACTTCGTGCACGGCATCGCCCAGGCGCTGTGGCACGGCAAGCTGTTCCACATCGACCTCAACGGCCAGCACGGCCCGAAGTACGACCAGGACCTCATCTTCGGCCACGGCGACGTCAAGAGCGCCTTCTTCCTGGTGGACCTGCTGGAGAACGGCGGCTACGACGGCCCGCGCCACTTCGACTACAAGCCGCTGCGCACCGAGGACGCCGCGGACGTGTGGGTCTCGGCGGCGGCCAACATGCGCACGTACCTGATCCTGAAGGCCAAGTCGAAGGCGTTCCGGGCCGACCCGGAGGTGCAGGAGGCGCTGGCGGCCTCGCGCGTCGGCGAGCTGGCCGAGCCCACGCTCGCCCCCGGCGAGACCCTGGACGACCTGGCGCGCGACGACTTCGACCCGGACAAGGCGGCCGAGCGCGGCTTCCACTTCAGCCGGCTCAACCAGCTCGCCCTGGAGCACCTCCTCGGCGTGCGGGGCTGAGGCGGGCCCGATGACCCTCGTCGCGGGGGTGGACTCCTCCACCCAGAGCTGCAAGATCGTCATCAGGGACGCCGAGACCGGGGCGCTCGTCCGCGAGGGCCGGGCGGCCCACCCCGAGGGCACCGAGGTCCACCCCGACGCGTGGTGGACGGCGCTGAACGCGGCGATCGAGCAGGCCGGCGGCCTGGACGACGTGGCCGCGCTCGGCGTCGGCGCGCAGCAGCACGGCATGGTCTGCCTCGACGAGGACGGCCGGGTCGTACGCCCCGCGCTGCTGTGGAACGACACCCGCTCGGCGGGCGCGGCCCGGGACCTGATCGGCGAGCTGGGCGGCCCGGAGAAGTGGGCCGACGCGGTGGGCAGCGTGCCGGTGGCCTCGTTCACCGTCACCAAGCTGCGCTGGCTGGCCGAGCACGAGCCGGACAACGCCGCCCGTACGCGGGCGGTGTGCCTGCCGCACGACTGGCTCACCTGGAAGCTGGCGGGCGCGCCCGGCCTGGACGGGCTGCGCACCGACCGGGGCGACGCCTCGGGCACCGGCTACTGGTCGCCCGCCACCGGGGCGTACCGGCCGGACCTGCTGGAGCTGGCCTTCGGCCGGGTGCCGGTCCTGCCCGAGGTGCTGGAGCCGGCCGGTGAGGCCGGCCGCCACGGCGGCGTGCGGCTCGCGGCGGGCACCGGCGACAACATGGCGGCGGCCCTCGGGGTCGGCGCCCAGCCGGGCGACGTGGTCGTGTCGATCGGCACCTCCGGCACCGCCTTCGCGGTCGCGGAGACGCCCAGCGCCGACCCCAGCGGGCTGGTCGCCGGGTTCGCCGACGCCACCGGCCGCTACCTGCCCCTGGTCTGCACCCTGAACGCGGCCAGGGTGCTGGACGCGGCGGCCCGGATGCTCGGCGTGAGCCTGGACGAGCTGGGCGAGCTGGCCCTCGCCGCGCCCGCGGGCGCGGGCGGGCTGGCGCTGGTGCCGTACCTGGAGGGCGAGCGCACGCCCAACCTGCCCGACGCCACCGGCTCCCTGCACGGCCTCCGGCTCGACAACGCCACCCCCGGGCACCTCGCGCGGGCGGCGATCGAGGGCCTGCTGTGCCACCTCGCCGACGCCTTCGACGCGCTCGGGCTCGCCCCGGAGCGGGTGCTGCTGATCGGCGGCGGGGCCCGCTCCGAGGCCGTGCGCCGGATCGCGCCGACCGTGTTCGGGCGGCCGGTGGTCGTGCCGCAGCCCGGGGAGTACGTCGCCGACGGCGCGGCCCGGCAGGCCGCCTGGCTGCTCTCCGGAACGCCGGAGCCGCCCGTCTGGACCTCGGCGGGCGCCCGGCACTACGAGGCCGAGGTCACCCCGGGCGTGCGCGAGCGCTACGCCGCCGCGCGCGACCGGGAGTACCCACCGGCCTCCTGATCGCGTCCGCCGAGGGGCCTCGGGGGGCCTCTCGGCGGACCCGCCCCCGCCCCCTGCCGGCCTCTCAGGGATCTCGGGGACGGGGTCAGGGGTTCCTCAGGGATCGCGCCGGATGTCCGGTACGCGGCTCCGGCGCGATCCTGGGGACATGCTTCACCTCAGCAGGTTCACCCGCGTCTATCCGCTGCTCGCGGCGGCCGGGATCGCTCTGGCCGCCGCGGCATTCGTGTTCGGCGCGCTCACCGCGAACTCCCACCTGGACACGCTGAACCTCACCGTCAGCGAGTACGCCGTGGCCGATCGCGGGGGCGCCACGGGGTTCGCGATGACGGCGCTCGGCGTGGCGGCGTTCGCGCTGACGGCCGGGCTGCGGGCGGTGGGCGCTCCGGTGCGGGGGGCACCGGAGCGGCTGCTGCTGGGGTGGGGCTCCGCCATGGCCGTCGCGGGGCTCGTGCCCGCCCTCCTGGGCGGCGCGGCCCCGGGCCTGGCGGTCGAGGCGCACCGGTACGCCTCGATCGCGGCCTTCGTCGGCCTGCCGGTCGCGGCCGGGCTCCTCGTGGGCCGCTTCGGCGCCGACGAGCGGTGGCGGCCGGTGGCCAGGCCGTTCGAGTGGCTGGCCCTGGCGGGCGGGTTCGGGCTGCTGGCGATCACGTACGCGGCGCTGCCGGGCGACGGGGTCATGGTCGGGCTCGCGGAGCGGGCGCTGCTGGCCGTCGAGACCGGGATGCTCGCGGTGCTTGTGGTGCACGTGGTGCGGATCACTTGGGGCCCGCAGATCCGGAAATTGCTCGACAGGGGCCCATCAACCATGGCAAATCCGGTGCTATTCTCGCGGCGGTCTTAGTCAGGTCGTCAGCGGGATGAATGGGCGGTGTCATGGCGTCGGGCAGGTCCATTCGGGTCAGGATCTCGGGCCTGGTCGCCGTGCCGGCCTTGGCGCTGGTCGCCGTGACCGGCTACGTCGCCGCCGACGCCGCCGGTGAGGCGTCCCGGCTGCGGGCCGCCGCCACCGCGCACGCCGTCCTCGGCGACGCCGCCGGCGGGCTGATCGTGGCGCTCCAGCGCGAGCACCTGGTCACCGCCGAGTACCTGGCCACCCGCTCCGACCGGGGCCGTACCGCCCTCATCCAGCAACGCGCGCGCACCGACCGCGCCCGCACCCACCTCCGCGACCGCTCGGCCGCCCCGGAGACCCGCGCGGCGATGACGGCGGAGGTCAAGGCCGCCCACGACGCCCTGATGCGCGAATCGCGCCGGGTGGACGCGCTGCGCGCCTCCATCGACGAGACGCGGGAGGCCACCGGGGGGACCGACGGCGGCACCAAGACCCGAGGCCGCGGCGACAAGACCAGGCCCAAGGCCCCCGCAACGACCGCCGACACCACCACCGCCACCGGGACGACCCGCCCCGTGCCCACCGCCACGACCCGCCCCGTGCCCACCGGGACGACGCGCCCCGTGGCCACCGACACGTCGCGCCCCGCGGCCACCGACACGACGCGCCCCGTGCCCACCGGGACGACCCGCCCCGCGGCCACCGGGACGACGCGCCCCGTGGCCACCGACACGTCGCGCCCCGCGGCCACCGACACCGCGACGACGCGCCCCACCGCGCACGCGGCGGCGCGTGGTGAGGAGCGGGCCGACGGCTCGGGCACGCAGGTGGCGGCTGCGGACGACGGGCGGGCCGGTGGCTCGGGTGTGCGGCGAGCGGCGCGCGGTGAGGAGCGGGCCGGGGGGTCGGCCGTGCGGCGGGTGACGGGGGCCGAGGGGATCGCGCTGGCGGCGCTGGCGCCGGAGTTCGGCCGGGTGACCGAGGCCGGGCAGCGGCTCGTGACCGCCGTGATGATGTCCACCGACCCCGCCCTGTACCGGCAGGCGCGCGCCCTCGCGACGCTGGCCCAGGCCAAGGATCTCCTCGCCGGGGAGCGGGCGCTGGCGGCCGGGGTGCTGGCGGCCGGGCGCCAGATGACCCCCGCCGAGCAGCGCGCCTTCGGCCGGCTCGCCGGCACCCGGGCCTACCTGTACGAGCAGGGCGTGGCGGAGCTGGAGCCGGCGCTGCGGGCGCCGTTCCAGCGGGCCGGGGCCGGGGAGGCGTACCGGCGGTTCGCCGCCGCCGAGGACCGGCTCGCCGCCGGGAACGCGCTGCGCGTCTCGCACCCGGAGTGGCGGACGTTCGGCGACCAGGTGGACGCGGCCTACCAGAAGGCCCTGGACGAGTCCGGCAAGGCGCTCGCGGCCCGGATCGGGCCCCTGGCCGACGAGGCGCTGCTGCGGGCCGGGCTCGCCGCCGCCACCGGGCTCGCCGCGTTGCTGATCTCGGTGCTCGTGGCCCGCAGGGTGGGCCGGGGGGTGGTCCGGGAGCTGGGCGTGCTGCGTACGGCGGCGCGCGAGCTGACGGCCGTACGCCTGCCGGCCGTCACGGCGCGGGTGCGCCAGGGCGAGGAGGTGGACCTCACCACCGCCGTGCCCTCCTTCGTCTCGCCCCGGCACAGCCGCGAGGTGCGCGAGCTGGCGCACGCGCTCGACGGGCTGCGCCGCACCGCCGTCGAGGCGGCGGCCGAGCGCGCGGTGCTGCGCGCCTCGGCCGGACAGGCGCTGCGCGGCGTGGCCAAGCGCAGCCAGTCGATGCTGCAGCGGCAGCTCCGGATGCTCGACGTGATGCAGCGCCGCACCAAGGACGCCAGGGCGCTGGAGAACCTGGTGCGGATCGACCACCACACCACCCGCATGCGCCGGTACGCCGAGAGCCTGATCGTCCTGTCCGGCGGCTCGCCCGGCCGCTCCTGGCGCCGCCCGGTGCCGGTGGCGCACGCGCTGCGCGCCGCGGTGGCCGGGATCGAGGAGTACGGGCGGGTGCGCGTCTACCCCATGCCGGAGGCCCGGATCGCCGGCCCGGCCGTCGCCGACGTGGTGCACGTGCTCGGCGAGCTGATCGACAACGCCGTCGCGTACTCGCCGGACAACACCGAGGTCTCCGTGCGCGGCGAGGCCGCCGGGGACGCGTACCGGATCGAGGTCGAGGACCGGGGCGGCGGGATGGCCCTGGGCGAGCGCAAGGCCGCCAACCGGATGCTGGCCGGCCCGCCGGAGGAACTGGACCTGGCCGGCATCGACCGCCTCGGCCTGCTCGTCGCCGGGCGGCTGGCGGTCAAGCACGGCCTGCGGGTCGAGCTGGCGGCTTCGCCCTTCGGCGGCACGACGGCGGTGGTGCTGATCCCCGGCTCGCTGGTCACGCTGCCACCGGCCGCGCCCCCGGCCGAGACCGGGGACGAGGAGCGTACCGGTGAGCGCCCCGACGCGCGGCCCGGCCGGCGCCCCGGCGAGGCCGCGGCGGCGGAGGAGGCCGGGGGCGCCGGGGAACTCGTCGGGGGCCAGAAGGTCGGGGGCCAGGTGGCCGGGGATCAGTAGCGGCTGGTGGTGATCTTCTTCAGGGCGTGCTCGACCAGGGTGATCAGCACGGTCTTGGCCGAGGAGCGCAGGCGGACGTCGCAGTTGAGCACCGGCACGTCGGGGTCGAGGTCGAGTGCGATCCGCACGTCCTCGGGCTCGTAGCGCGCCGCGCCGTCGAAGCAGTTGACCGCCACGATGAACGGCGTGCCGCGCTGCTCGAAGTAGTCGACGGAGGGAAAGCAGTCGGTCAGCCGCCGGGTGTCGGCGAGCACGACCGCGCCCAGCGCGCCGTAGGACAGTTCATCCCACATGAACCAGAACCGCTCCTGGCCCGGCGTGCCGAACAGGTAGACGACGAGGCCCTCCCGGATGGTGATCCGGCCGAAGTCCATGGCGACCGTGGTCGTGGTCTTGCCCTCTACGCCGCCGAGGTCGTCGATGCCGATGCCGCGGTCGGACAGCACCTCTTCGGTGCGCAGCGGCCGGATCTCGCTCACGGCGCCGACGAGCGTGGTCTTGCCCACGCCGAAGCCGCCCGCGATCAGAATCTTGAGCGCGACGGGTTCGTCAGAGGGCCCGAAGTCCATTGATCACTTCCTTGAGAACGCGCTCGCTCGCGCGCGGCGTCGCCATGGCGGCGGGCGCGCGCACGCTGATGAGCCCTTGATCCTTCAGATCCCCGAGAAGTACCCGGACGACGCCGAGTGGCAGGTCGAGGTCCGAGGCGATGTCGGCCACGGACACCGCGCGCCTGGAGATGTGGAGGATCCGCTCCTGCTCCGGGCCGAGCACCAGGCCCTGCGGCCGGCGTTCGCCGGTCGCGGTCACCATGGCGATCACGTCCATGTCGTCCGCGGAGGACCTGGCGCGCCCGCGGGTCAGCGCGAACGGCCGGACCACCGGCCCGGCCTCGTCGTCCAGCCACTCGGGGCCGCTCATGACAGCGCCCGCGGACTCGTCGAGATGTGCTGCCCGACCCGCTTGACCAGCATCGCCATCTCGTACGCGATGTGGCCCACGTCGGCGTCGGAGCTGCTGAGCACGGCCAGGCAGGTGCCCTGGCCGGCCGCGGTCACGAACAGGAAGGCCGCCTCCATCTCCACGATGGTCTGCCGCACCTCGCCGCCCCCGAAGTGCCGCCCGGCGCCGCGGGCCAGGCTCTGGAAACCGGCGGCCACGGCGGACAGATGCTCGGCGTCCTCACGGGTGAGTCCCCTGGAGAAGCCCACCGCGAGCCCGTCCGTGGACAGGATGACCGCCTGGCGCACGGCCGCCACCCGTGTGGTGAGGTCGTCCAGCAGCCAGTTCAGCTCGCCGGTGTTGCTCTGATGCCCGGTCATTCGTCCCTCTTGTCGCCTGTCGTGTGGTGTACGTAGTCGGAAGCTTCCTCGCGTCCGCGGCGTACTCCCTGCTGGAAGGCGGAGAACAGGGCGCGGACCTCGTCGGGGGAGCGTTCCGCCGAGGGCCCGCCGGAGCCCTCGGAGCCGGTGTGCTCGGGCGGTTCAGAGTACTCGACCTTGTGGTCGGCGCGCGCTTCCCCGCCGGTGCGTTCTCCCTCCCGCTCCCCGTCGGCACCGTCGGACGCGTCGGCGCGCCCGGGCGAGGCTGCGCTGCCGGACACGTGGGCGCTGCCGGGCACGTCGGCGCGCTCGCCGGCGTCGGGGCGGTCGTGGGGTGTCTTGCGGAGCTGGGGGGCCATGTGGGCCTGACGTACCCGCTTGGGCAGCCCGGCATGCGCGCCGGCGGCGGGGGCGGAGCGGACGGGCCCGTGCGGCTCGCGAGCGGCGTCCTCGTCGTCCGTGCCCGCCTCCGCGGGCTCCTCGGGCTCCGGTTCGGGCGTGCCGTTCACGACGGTCAGCGCCACACCGCCGCGCCGCGACGGCAGCGGCGGCGGGGGGGAGCCGTTCTCCGGACGCCGGTCGCCGTCGTCGGAGGCGTGGGCCGTGCCCACCGCGCCCTCCAATGCAGCGGAGTCAGCGGAGTCCGCGGAGTCCGTGGCGTCCGTGGCGTCCGTGAAGTCCAGGGCCTCGGCGGTGGTGGGGGCGGCCAGCGGGCCGGGCGTCCCCGGGGGGCGCAGCGGCGTGAACGGCGACCGTTCGGCGGGCGGCGCGGCCGGCGCGGGCGGACGCTGGGCGGGCCGCGGGGTGAACAGGTCGGAGTTCGAGGGCGTCAGGATCTCCTCGCCGCCGTCACCCGCCGGCCGCGGGCGCCGCGCGTCCGGGTCGGCGGCCCGCCGTACGGCCGGGCGCTCGGCCCTGCGGGGCCGGTCGGCGCGCTCGGTCCGCCTGGGCCGCTCGGCCCGCCGGGGCTGCCCGGCGCCGCCGCGATCGGTACGCTGCGGCCCGCCCCGGTCCGTACGCTGGGGCAGTGCGGTGGCGGCGATCGTACTCGGCCCGCCGTGCGGCCCCGGCCCCTGCGCCGGGCCGGGGCCCGCCGCGATGGCGGCCGGGCCCGCGACGGGGTTGTCCAGATCGGCGACGAGCGTGCGCGGCAGCAGCACGATCGCCGTCGTGCCGCCGTACGGCGAGGCGCGCAGCATGACCCTGATCCCGTGCCGGGCGGCCAGCCGGCCCACCACGAACAGGCCCAGGCGGTCGCTGTCGGCCAGGTCGAACTCCGGCGGCTCGGCCAGGCGGGCGTTGATCGCCGCGTACTCCTCCGGGTGCAGCCCCAGCCCGCGGTCCTCGACCTCGACGGCGAAGCCGTTGGCCACGGTGTCGCCGCGCACGGTGACCGTGCTGCCGGGCGGCGAGAACAGGGTCGCGTTCTCGATCAGCTCGGCCAGCAGGTGGGTGACGTCGGCGACCGCGGAGCCGATGACGGCCGCGGCGGGTGCGGGCAGCACGGTGACCCGGGTGTAGTCCTCGACCTCGCTGACCGCCGCCCGCAGCACGTCGATGACCGGCACCGGCCTGCGCCAGGCGCGGCCGGGCACCGCGCCGGACAGGATGATCAGGCCCTCGGCGTGCCTGCGCATGCGGGTGGTCAGGTGGTCCAGCCGGAACAGGTCTTCCAGGGTGTCCGGGTCCTCGGTGCGCCGCTGCATCCCGTCCAGCAGCGTGAACTGCTTGTGCAGCAGGGTCTGCTTGCGCCGGGCGAGGTTCACGAACACCTGGCTGACACCCCGGCGCAGCTCGGCCTGGCCCACGGCGGCCTGGATCGCGGTGCGCTGCACCGAGGCGAACGCCTGGGCCACGTCCCTGATCTCGATCGAGCCGGTCGCCTTGATCGGCGGGGCCTCGGCCTCGATGTCCACGGGCTCGGCGCGGCGCAGGCGCTCCACGACGCTCGGCAGGTGCACGTTGGCCAGGTCCATCGCCGTACGCCGCAGGCCGGCCAGCTCGCGGGCCAGGCGGCGGCCGAAGCGCACCGAGATGATGATCGAGGCGACGACCGCGATCAGGCCGACGCCGCCGGCGATTGCGATCCGGACCAGGATGCCGGTGGCGATCGAGGTGGCCCGGTCGGTGAGGATCGCCGAGGACGACGCCCCCAGCCTGTCCAGCGAGACCGAGACGCTCTGCGCGGCGGCCCGCCACCGCTCGGCGTCGGCGTCCAGCCGGCCGTTCGCGGCGTCGGTCTCGGTGATGATCTGCCGTTCCAGGTCGGCGAACTGCTTGAAGGTGCTGGAGTAGAGCACGTTCTCGTACGGCCGGCGCAGCTCGGCGTCCAGGGCCGACAGGCCGCGCGCGTGCAGGAGGCGCCGGTTGGAGACGTACTCGGTGAAGGCGATGCGCTCGCCGGGGGTCAGGCGGCGGTCGATGAGCGCCCCGCTGATCAGCGCGTTCTCGCGGGCGATGTACTCATAGGCGTTGCCCATCGCCTGCATGGCCGCGGCCTGCTGGAAGATCGACAGGTCGGGGACCGCGCTGAGCTGGTCGTACACGCGGAAGACCTGGTCCAGGATCTCGTTGTAGTCGGTGAGCGCGGTGAGCCGGTCGCTGGTGCCCTCGTCGATCGCGGTCCGGATCTGCGGCAGGCGGTCGAGCTGGTCGAGCAGGGCGTTGAGCGGCACCCGCATCTCGTCCGAGACGGCCTCGGCGGCGTCCTCGCCCAGCGCCGCCTGCCGGAAGCGCTTGACCGAGGCGTCGGTCCGGGTGCGCTGGGCGGCGAGGTCGCTGGGGATGACCCGGGAGCTGATCGCGACCGCGGAGCGGGCGCGCTCGTCCTGAAGCTGGAGCCCGAGGTCGGTGGAGGTGACGCCGATGGTGTTGTAGAGGGTCTCCGCCCTGAGCAGGGCCGCTCCGTCGCCGACGGTCAGGTTGAGCACGAAGCCCCAGAGGGCGCTCAGGGACAGGAGCGGCAGGAGCAGCAACAAGAAGATCTTGAACCGAATCGACCGGTTTCCAGAACCCATGCCCACTCGTCCCAACTTCTGAGTGTGTGGAGGCTCGTGCCTAGATCTCAGTGATTTATGCGTAAATGTGCCTCCAGAAGATCGCACAGGAGACTAGCACTGAATAGGGTTTCGGCGCAGTGGAGGCGCGGATGATAACTGTGATTACCGGTGTGGGGACCGGCATCGGCGGAGCCGCGGCACGGGCCCTCGCCGAGCGCGGTCACCAGGTCGTTCTCGTCGGCCGCACCCCGGCGAAGGTGGCCGCGGTGGCGGCCGGGCTGGCCGGGACCGGACGCCCGCCGCTGACCTTGACGTGTGACTACACCCGGCTTGACGATGTGCGCAAACTGGCGGCGGAGATCCGCGAGCGGGTGGATCGCATCGACGTGCTGGTCAACAACGCGGGCGTGATGACCACCAGGCGCACGCTCACCCCCGACGGGCACGAAACCATGATCCAGGTCAACCACCTGGCCCCGTTCCTGCTGACCACCCTCCTCCTCGACCACCTCGCCGACGGCGGCCGGGTGATCACCACCACCTCCCGCGCCGCCAAGACCGGCCACCTGGACCTCGCCGACCTCGACCGCGAACGCCGCCGCTGGAGCGGCTGGCTCCAGTACGGCGACACCAAGCAGGCCAACATCCTGTTCACCGTCGCCCTCGCCCGGCGCGGCGTGGCCGCCACCTGCTTCCACCCCGGAGTGATCAAGACAGAGTTCGCATCTGGAACATTCTTCATGAAGGTTGTCCATAACCTACCTGGCTATGGCAAATCCCCCGAAGAGGGAGCAAAGACCCTAGTCCACTTAGCAACCACCGAAGACGGCAAAACAGGCAAAGGGCACTATTTCACAAAATGCCGCCAAGCCCCGCTACCCGCCCGCCTCACTGACCCCACCCTGGCCGAATCCCTCTGGCAAACCTCCACGACCCTCACCCGTCCCTGAGCGCCCCCGCCCGCCGGAGCGCGGTCGCCCGGCCCGCACGCGACCCGGGTCCCGCGTGTCGTGGCGCGGTCGCGCATCGGTGCCGTCTGCGGCCCCACCCACCACCCCCCGCCCTTCCGGGCGGCCCCCTCCCCGCGATGGTCACCGCCCGCGCGCCCGCGCCGGCCGAACCCACGGGCATGCGCCGCTAGATCAAGACGGCGGCGCTCCACGCCACCGCACGTCACGGAACGACCGGCCGCCCTCGTCACGGCACCGGACTGACCACGGCCTTGGCGGCCGATCCCACGCCGTGCCCGATCCCGCGCCACGCCCGATCCCGCGCCGTGCCCGATCCCGCGCCGCGCGCCGCGCCCGATCTGGCCGCCGTTCTGGCTGGGACCACAAGGGGCAGGCCCAGGCACTGGCCACCTGCCTGAGCTGGACGGCGGAGACTCAGGATGGATCGAGGGATCAGAAGAGGTCGATGCCGATGTACGTGCAGGCCCCAGGCGCGATCGGCGGTCACGTCGTCGGCATGACGACTGAAGGGCAGTCCCGCCTTGACGATCCGGGCCCCCTCGGCGCGGGCCTCACTCATCTTCCCTCCGAGTGGCAGGCCGCGCATGGCGTTGCTGAGCCTCGACGAGCGCCGAACCGTCGATGACGATCACGACTCGCGGATCTTCCGGATCTCGGTCACGATGTCGTCGTGGCCAGCCCCGCCGCCGAGCGAGCGGAGCGCCTCAAGCCGCTCTCCGATCGTGTCTGGGGGCGGGAGTGGCGGCGACCTCGGTGAGGATGCCGGCCACATACGCGGACGGCGACATGCGCTTGCGTGCAGCCCGCGCCTTCAGCTCGGCGACCACTTCCGCGTCCAGCCCTCTGACCTGCAAGGTGGCGTGAGATGCGCACACCGCTACCGCCGCGGCTCCTGGGGGTTCTCGGGGTGTTCACCTGGTGTTTCGGGGGTGGTCGGGTGAGGGGGGTACGGTCCCGGGTTCGTGGATACGGAGTCTCGGGCGGGCGGGCCGCGTACGTTCCGGGCCGGGGAGTCCGTCGCGGAGCCGGCTCCCGGGGCCGTCGCCCCGAGCGGGAAGGTTCGCGATCCGTTCTTCGACAACGCCAAGTTCCTGGCGATCATTCTGGTGGTGTCGGGCCACCTGATCGAGGACCTGCGCGACGTGGCGGCCGCGCACGCGGTCTACTTCTACGTCTACCTGTTCCACATGCCGCTGTTCATCGTGCTCAGCGGCTATCTGTCGCGGAACTTCACCTTCTCCTCGGGTAAGGCCCGCAAGCTGATCAGCGCGCTCGCCGTCCCGTACGTGCTGTTCGAGATCGCCTACAACATCCCCAGGATCCTGCTGTACGGCACCTGGAGCATCAGCCTGCTCGACCCGTACTACCTGACCTGGTTCCTGATGTCGCTGTTCCTGTGGCGGCTCTCGACGCCGGTGTGGCAGCAGCTCCGGTGGCCGTTGCTGATCGCCGTCGGGCTGTCGGTGCTGTCGGGGATGAGCAACCTGCCGGACGAGCTGTCGATGAACCGCACCCTCGGCCTGCTGCCGTTCTACGTGCTCGGGCTGATGCTGCGGCCGGAGCACTTCGAGTTCCTGCGCCGCCGTCCGGTGCGGATCGCCGGGGCGGCGGTGCTCGCGGGCGGGCTGGCGGTGGCGTTCGCCGTGCACGCCGAGATTTCCACCGAGTGGATCCGCTGGCGGCACGCCAACTCCGTGATCGGTGTGGACGACCTCACCGGCTCGGCGATCCGGCTCGGGCTGCTGGCGGCGGGGGCGCTCCTCGTGGCCGCGTTCCTCGCCGTCACGCCCAGCCGGACGACCTGGTACTCCGGGCTCGGCGCCGCCACCATGTACGCGTACCTGCTGCACGGCTTCGTCGTGAAGGTCTTCGAGAGGTTCTACGGCGACTGGGCCGAGACCCTGCCCGGCGTGACCGCCGTGGCCCTGTCGGGCATCGGCATCGCCGCCGTCCTGTGCTCCCCGCCCGTACGCCGGGTGACCCGCTGGGCGGTCGAGCCCGAGCTTCAGTGGGCCTTCACCCGTATCCGGCGTCCCGCACGGTGACGCGCGTACGCCTACTGTGCGACTTATAGTGCTTGCATGACTTCGTACAGTAAGGGGGCTCCTGTGGCGGACGAACTGGCGGGACTGGCGGGGCTGCTGTACGAGCTGGGGCTCCTCAAGCGGTATCGGCGCACCGGGTGGCTCGTGGCCGGGGTGCGCGACCCCGAGAGCATCGCCGACCACTCCTTCCGCGCCGCCGTGATCGCCAGCGTGATCGCGGTCCTGGAGGGCGCCGACCCCGAGCGGGCGGCGTTCATGAGCCTGTTCCACGACACTCAGGAGACCCGCACCACCGACGTGCCCCACCTGGCCAAGCGCTACCTGACCACCACGCCCAACGAGCGCGTGACCGAGGACCAGGTGCGCGGCCTGCCCGAGCCGGTGGCCGCGATGCTGCGCGGCGCGGTCGGCGAGTACGAGGAGAAGACCACCCCCGAGGCCGTCTGCGCCCGCGACGCCGACAAGCTGGAGTGCCTCATCCAGGCCGTGGAGTACCGCGAGCAGGGCCACCAGAACGTCCAGCCGTGGATCGACACCTCCCTGGCCGCGCTGCAGACCCCCTCGGCCAAGCGCCTGGCCGACGAAGCCCTGCGCACCGGCTCCCTGACCTGGCTTCCCCGCGCCCTCAACGGCGGACACGCGGCGCACTGAGCGCCCGCGCCCGGCTGGGCGTCCGCTGAGCGTCAGCGGGTGAGCGCGTCCACGGCGCGGTAGGCGGCGGTTATGGCGGCGTCCACCGAGGGCGACGGCACGGCGTCGGCGTTGGCCATGGCGATCCGGCCGAAGGGGCGGCGGGCCGTTTCGGCCGGGGTGGGGGAGTCGGGGTGGAAGGGGTGCCACGGGCGGGTGTAGTCGGGGGCGTAGCCGTGGCCCCAGCGGTTGACGACGATGGCCTCGATGTCGCGGGCCGGGTCGAAGCCGGCCGGGGCGAGCAGCCGGGCGAGCTGCTCGCGCAGGGAGTATTCGAGATAGTCGTACGGCGTGCGGATCAGCTCCCGGCGTCCGGCGGCGGCGCCCTCGGCGGGCGGCAGGCCGGCGACGGTGGGCACCCGGGTCAGGTGGATGACGGCCGGGTCGCGGGGGTCCGCCGGCGGCCGGTACGCCCCGGCGGCGACCGGCGTGGCCAGCTCGGCCTGCTGCCAGTACGCCCCCGTGAACCGCACCCGTGAGATCCCCCGCTCCAACCAGGCGGTCCAGTCGCGCACCTGCACGCTCGCCGAGATCACCGGCAGCTTGACCGCCTGGCGCATGGCGGCGCGCTGGTCGGCGGGCAGCCCGGAGATCAGGTACGGGATCACCATGTGCCAGCAGGCCATGATGGCCGCCGCCGCCCTGACGGTGCGCACGCGGTGGCCGTCGAAGTAGCCGACCGTTACCGTGCCGCCCGAGTCGTTGCCGGCCATGACGACCGGGCTGGACAGCCGGATGCGCACCGGGTTGGCCGGGCGGTCCAGCGCCTCGTAGTTGTACTCCGTCGCGTCGTCGGCGCAGGCGAAGCCGGGGACCATCCGCGAGACCATCAGGGCGACCAGGGCCTGCGCGCCGCCGGGGGCGTGGACGGTCAGGGGCTCCTCCCAGCGGGCCCTGGCCAGCGAGGAGAGGTAGCGCGACGGCTTGCCCCGGTCCAGGCCCAGGCCGTCGAAGCCGGGGTAGCCCATCGCCCAGGCGTCCAGCGCGCCGAGCGCGTCGGCGCCGTAGCCGAACTCGGCGCTGGGCATGGTCCGCACGAAGCGGAGCACGTCGGGGTGGACGCCGCACACGTCGCGCAGGAAGCCCGCGTACGTCATGCCGGCCAGCCGCTCCTCCTTCTCCGGCTCGGACAGGCCGGGCAGCCAGTCGGGCGGGCCGGCGTACAGGCGGACGATCTCGCGCCGCGCCCGCTCGGCCACCGGCAGCTCGGCCGCCCACAGGCCCACGGCCCGCTCGGGCGACAGGACGACCAGGTGCTCGCGGCCGAAGCTCTCCCGGTCGCAGTAGACCCCGTCGTGCATGCCGAGGCCGGGGTAGAGGCCGAAGTCGGGCTCGCCGGAGCGGATGCCGAGGTCGCGCAGCAGGTCGCGGCCCTCCGGGCCGTACACGGAGAAGGCGCCGCCCTCGCGGGAGCCGCCGGGGGCGATGAGCGGACCGGCGCGGCCCTGCGGCCGGAACGTGTTGCGCCGCGCCTGCCCGCCGATCTCGTCGTGGTTGTCCAGGATGAGCACCCGCGCGGCCGGGTCGCGGCGCAGCCACCGGTACGCCGACGTCAGCCCGCTGATCCCGGCCCCGACGACCACCAGGTCGTACTCCTCGCCGGTGGGCTCGGGGGTGCCGGCGTACGGCCAGAAGCGCCCGTCGCGCAGCGCGTGCGGCACCGCGACGGCGTCCGGCGTACTGCCGCGCACCTCCAGGGCCGGAGGCGGCGCGTGCCGTTCCGGGACCGCCCGCGGCCTGCCGGAGCCGGACTCGGGGGCGAAGCCGGGCAGCCCGAAGGTGGTCGCGGCGGTGGCCGTGGCCACGCCGTCGAGGAAGTCCCTCCGCGTGATCGGGCGGCTCATGCCGAGTTCCCGCGACAGATCGGTCATGACGCCGATCATGGTCATCTCGGCGAATCACCCCAGGTCCCCGCGCGGCGGGCACAGGAACATTTTGCGCACCCTATTACGGCGCTATTCGCAGACCGCCTCGCTGTGCGAGGCTTGGATCAGGTGGAGTGCGAACGGCTTGCGCCTTTACGGGGAGACACGGGGAGACGCGCGTGGTCGGTAAGCAGGGCAGGGTCACCGGCCGGATAGGCCCCGGCCTGGTCGGGGAAGTGATGGTGCCTGTACGCGGGGGCGTGGAGGCGTTCTACGCACATCCCAGCATTCCGGACGAGGAGATCTCCGTCGGGTCGATCGTGGTCGTGGTCGAGTACTTCCCGCCCCGCACGGTGTACGTCGCACGCGCCGTCGTCTGACCCACTCTCCCGACCTGTGGAGGCTCCGCATGCCAACGGAGTTCATCGTCATCGGGGGCGTCGTTCTGGTCGCCCTCTTCGTCCTGATTCTGGTGTTCAAGGCCGTGTGGCGCGTCGCCGAGCCCAACGAGGCGCTGATCATCTCCGGCCTGGGCGCGCGCGGGCGCTCCGACGTCGCCGACTCCCTGGGCTTCAAGATCGTGACAGGCAAGGGCACGGCGGTGGTGCCCGGCTTCCAGACCGCGCGCCGGCTGCGCCTGGACAGCCGCGCGGCCAACCTCCAGGTGTCCTGCGTGACGCAGCAGGGCATCCCGGTGCACGTGCGCGGCGTCGTGATCTACAAGGTGGGCGACGACTTCCACTCGATCGCCAACGCCGCCCGGCGCTTCCTGGAACAGCAGGACTCCATGAACGGCGCGATCCACGAGCTGTTCACCGGCCACCTGCGCTCGATCATCGGCAACCTGACCGTCGAGGATCTGATCCTGAACCGCGAGCGGCTGACCAGCGAGACCCGCAGCAGCGCGGCCGACGAGATGAGCAAGCTGGGCCTGGTGGTCGACTCGCTGCAGATCCAGGAGATCGACGACGAGACCGGATACATCATCAACCTGGGCAAGCCGCACGCGGCGCGGGTCGCGGCGGCGGCGCGCATCGCCGAGGCCCAGCGCGACCAGGAGGCGACCGAGGCCGAGCAGGCCGCGGCGGCGCGCAAGGCGGCGGCCGTACGCGACGCGCAGATCCAGCAGGCGGGCTACCAGGCCGAGGTGGACCAGGCGGCGGCCAAGGCGCGCCAGGCCGGGCCGCTGTCGGAGGCCACGGCCCGGCAGGAGGTCGTGGTGCAGGAGACCCGGGCGGCCGAGCTGGAGGCCGAGCTCGCCGAGCAGCGGCTCCAGGCGGAGGTGCGCAAGCCCGCCGACGCCCGCGCGTACGAGACGGTGAAGATCTCCCAGGCCGAGCGCGACGCCCGCATCGCGCACGCCGAGGCCGAGGCGCAGGCCGCCAAGACGGTCGGCCTGGCCCAGGCCGAGGCCGCCAAGGCGCGGGGCCTCGCCGACGCCGAGGCGGCTCGGGCGAAGGGTCTGGCGGAGGCCGACGCGATCCGGGCGCGGGCCCAGGCGCTGGCGGAGAACCAGGAGGCCGTCATCGCCCAGCAGCTCGCGGAGAACTGGCCCTTCATCGTGGAGTCGGCGGCCAAGGCGTTCCACAGCGTGGACCACATGGTGGTGCTGAACGGCGCCCAGGGCATGGAGGAGATGCTGGCCAAGGCGCTCACGCTCGGCGGCACCGGCCTCGGCCTGGCCCGCACCCTGCTCGCGGGCGCCACCCCGGCCCCGGCTCCGGCCGCGGCCGCCGGGAGCCCCAACGGCGCCGAGGCCAAGGAGCGGCCGGTGGAGTAACCGGCGGCGCCTGTGCCGAGGGTGGCGCTCATGGCACGGCGCTCGTGCCGGGGGCGGTGGGTCACGCGCCGCCCCCGGCGTCGGGTCAACCCCGGACGGGGCTGATCCGACGCGGTCTCAGTCGAAGTCGTAGTACTCGGCGCGGCAGCTGCCGTCGCTGCCCTTGGGCGCGGTGTCCTTGGCGACGATCCGGCCGTCCACCGTGATGGTGCAGGTGATGGGCGAGAGCGACTTGCCCTCGTCGTCGGTCTCGGCCTGCGCGATGACCGCGAGGTCGTCCGCCTCCGTCACGTCCTGCACGGTGGAGTGGAACGGCGCCGGCACGTCCTCCTCCAGGCTCTCCTGGTAGTCCACCCGGGTCTCGACGCTGGTCAGGGTGGCGTCATCGCCTCCGACGACCGAGAGCTCCACGGTGTGGGTCCGGGTGTACTCGTACTCCTCATCGGGGTCGGAGCCGGCCGCGGAGAAGATCAGCCCCAACAGCACGAGCGTGCCCAGGATCGAGGCGAGCAGGACCGCGGTGATCCGCCCGCCCACCGGGCCGACGGTGCCCCGCTTGCGGTCGTTGGACGCCATGACGGCCAGGACCGCGGCCGGGGCCCAGGCCAGGCCGCAGGTGAAGAAGCCCAGGCCGAAGCACACCCAGGCGGCGCTCTGCAGCTTCTCCGCCGAAGAGGACGGCCGCGGCGGGGCGTAGTGCGCGAGCGGAGGGGGCGGCGGTGCGTAGCGCGGTGGTGGGAAGGCGTGGGTCGCGTAGGGCCCCGGGGGCGGCGCGTACGCCGTCGGCGGCGGCGGAGGCGCGGGAGGCATGAACGCGGCGGCCGGAGGCGGGGGTGCGGCCGGCTCCAGCGGCATGCCCGGGATCGGCGGCAGGTCCCGCATCAGGTCGTACAGGTCGCCCCAGGTCACCGCCGCCTGCGCCGCGCCCACCCGCGTCGGCAGTTCCTGCGAGTTCAGCCGCCCCAGTGCGTAATGCTCGCGGAGGATCGCACAGGCGCGCTCTCGCTCGGCATCGGAGACCCGGATATGCGGCTGCACGCCCACCTCCACGCAGGTCGATCACGGTACCAACAAGCTATCCCAGAAGCGGCGAACACCGGGCAGGTTTCCCTAATCGCCCAGAAGGAGTCAGGAGGGGTGTCGAGGCCGCGTTCGTCCGGGAGCCCGAGCCACCGGGTGCGGCGCTTTTCAGATCATGACGTGGGCGTCCGGGCGTCCGACGAAGGAGAACTGGGCGTTGCGGGCCAGTTTGATGTCGTCGGCCTGCCAGGTGTGCATGCTGGTGTCGCCGCTGCGCCAGTAGACGAAGTTGAACCGGTCGGCGGAGTAGATCTTGACGCCGTCCTCCTTGAGGCGGCGGACCAGGCGGGTGTCCTCGCCGCGGGTGACGTCCTCGAACGGGTAGGCGCGGAACATCTCGGCCTTGCCCAGGAACGAGCCGCCCTGGACCAGGTGGGCGTAGCGGTGCTCCAGGCCGGGGAGGCGGAGCATCGTGGTGTTGGTGCCCTCGAAGTAGGTGTAGTGGGCGCCCTTGCCGACCAGCTCGGCCTCGGAGTAGTCGAAGGCGCGGGCCAGGTCCGACAGGTAGTGCTCGCCGTACAGGTTGTCGTCGTCCATCTTGGCGATCAGCTCGCCCTCCGCGGCGGCGATGCCGAGGTTGAGGCAGGCGCCCAGCGACAGCGACTTGTCGGCGGGGAGCACCACCACATCGGTGATCCCGGCCATGCGGGCCTTGTCGGCGACCACGATCGGGTCGATGTCCAGGCCGTGCAGCACCATGACGAGCTGGAGCGGGCGGTGGAGCTGGCGGGCCACCGAGGAGATCGCGTGCTCGATCTGGGCGGAGCGGTTGGTGGGCAGCACCACCGAGATCGGGCGGGAGTGCGGCTCCACGCGGTGGCCGAGGACCTGGAGGATCTGGTCCACGCGGTGGGTGAACAGGTGCTTGTCGAAGACCTCGCGCATGGCCAGGTGGCCCTGCCGGGCGCGCAGCTCCGGGCTGTTGATCAGGTGCAGCACCAGGTTGTACGCCTCGACCGGCTCGCGCGCGATCGGGATCAGGTCGCCGAAGGTCTCCTCGATGGCCCGCGACCAGCCGGAGACGACCGAGGTCGAGCAGGCCGACAGCTCGAACACCCGGCGCGCGCACATCGTGGGCGAGTCGAGCACCGAGTTCACGTTCAGGAAGACCTTGTACAGCTTGTACGCCGCGAGCATCTGCTCGTACGGCAGCTCGCCCACGATGTGCGGCCGGTACTCCTCCGGCCAGGCGTACTTCTCGTCCACCTCGCCGTTGCGCGCGAAGATGTGCAGGCCCAGCTCGCGCACCGGGGCGAGCACGGTCTCCATCTGCTCGCGGCGCTCGGGGTGCTTGTCGCGGAAGTACATGCCCGCGAACACCACGTCGTGCAGCCGGCCCTCGCGCGACTGGATCGGGTTGTGCACCCTCGGCTGGGCGGCGAACTGCAGCACGTCGATCCGGTCGTGGCCGAGCTCCTGGCGGTAGCGCGGCACCATGTCGCCGTCGCAGGTGAAGACGTAGTCGAACAGCTTGGCCGTCTCGATGAAGAACTCGAAATTGGGCGGGTCCTCCTTGTTCCAGAAGACCGTGGGGATGCCCTCCTGGTTGAACCAGGCCACCAGGTCGCGCAGCTCCTGCTTGGGCGCGTTGGTGCCGGTCATCTGGTAGCGCCAGCGGCCCTGGTTGCCGTGCCAGGCCGACTCGCAGAACAGCAGGTCGGGACGCTTCTCGGCGAAGATCTCCGGCCAGTTCTTCTGCCCGAACTCGATCTGGTCCCACTCGTAGCGGAAGGCCATGCGGGAGAAGTCGTCCAGGATCACCGCGACCTTCAGATCGGGGCGGACGATCGGCCCGTCGGGCCACTTCACCGTGGGCACGGTCACTTCCGGCCCGCGCTTGCCGACCCGCTCGATGACCTCGGAGACCGGGGGGGGCGGCTCGGGCGCCTTGTCGCGGGAGCGCACCGCCTTGACCAGCCCGCCCGGGTTCTTCGCGGTCAGGGCCTCCCCGACCTTGTAGGCCCGCTTGGCCTGCATCGCGTCCAGCTTCCAGGCCGCGTACGCCGCCTTGGCCTCGGCGATCTCCAGCCTGCGCCGCAGCTCCCGGATCTCGGCCTCGTGCCGCTCGACGACCTTGCGCTCCTCCGGCAGCCAGTTCACGGGGCCGAGCCGGGTGAAGGACGGCTCCTGCGGGGTTTCGGCCATGGTGGGACGCCCTCAATTCGCGCACGGGGTCTCGGGGTCTGTCATCGTACGGCGCTGGCCGTACCGAAAGAGGGTGTTTTAACCCATTTGCTGGGGCACACCCTGCGCGGCCGGGGAGAGGTTGTCGCCCTTGAGCCAGGACGCGATCACGCGCGCGATGCGCGGGCCGGCCGCGCCGTCCCACAGCGGCGGCAGCTCGCCGCTCGGCGTCGCCGCGCCGTCGGCCAGCGCCTTCTCGGCGGCGGCGGGGAGCAGGGCCGGGGTGACCAGGCGGTTGGTGCCGTGGGTGATGGTGATCGGGCGCTCGGTGTTGGGCCGCACGGTCAGGCACGGCACGCCCAGCATCGTGGTCTCCTCCTGCACGCCGCCGGAGTCGGTGACCACCAGCTTCGCGCCGCGGACCAGCGACAGGAAGTCCACGTAGCCGAGCGGGTCGATGATCGTCATGGTCTCGCCGCTGACCAGCCCGGCCTCGGCGAGGCGGGTGCGCCCGCGCGGGTGCAGCGGCACCACGACCGGGATCTGCCGGCTCACCGCGAGCACCGCGTCCACCAGCTCGCGGGCCGACTCGGGGTCGTCCACGTTGGCCGGGCGGTGCAGGGTGGCGACGGCGTACGCCTCGGGCAGGCCGAGCCGCGCCCGCACCGGCTCGGGGTCGAGCTTCGGCAGCGCGGAGAACAGGCTGTCGATCATCGGGTTGCCCACGAGGTGCACCTTGGCCGGATCGACGCCCTCGTTGGCGAGGTGCGACAGCGCGTCGGGCGAGGTCGCGAACAGCACGTCGGCCAGCGCGTCGGTGACGACCCGGTTGACCTCCTCGGGCATGCCCCGGTCGAAGGAGCGCAGCCCCGCCTCGACGTGCGCCGTCGGCACGCCGAGCTTGGCGCAGACGAGGATGGCGGCCAGCGTGGAGTTGACGTCGCCGTACACCACGACCAGGTCCGGGCTCTCCTTCAGCACGACCTCTTCCAGGCCCACGAGCAGCGCCGCCGTCTGCTTGGCGTGGCTGCCGGACCCGACCCCCAGGTTGGCGATCGGCTCGGGCAGGCCGAGGTCGGCGAAGAACACATCGGACATCAGCGCGTCGTAGTGCTGGCCGGTGTGGACGATGCCCTGCCGGACCCCCAGGTCGGCCAGGCCGCGCACAACGGGTGCCGCCTTCACGAAGTTCGGCCGAGCGCCGAGCACGTGCAGGACGAGGGGGTTGTCGCGCATGACCTCGCCTTTCATATGAGGGTGGGGCAAACGTTGCCTATGGTACGGTCACCGCGTGGTATCTGACGCCAGTCGGCCAGACTCCTCGAAGGTTTCCGCCAACACGGCTCGCGCCGGTTTGCGCCGGTTCCTCAAGGGATTCGCGCAGCACCCCGTCATCGTTTCGCGGATCGTCGCGAGCCGCGTCAAGTCGGACCCCGTACGCGTCGCCCAGGCCGCCGCCGACACGCTGCCGCCCCGGCTGCGCCCCGTCGTGGGCAGCGTCGCCTGGCCCGCCGCCCGGCGGATCAAGTACATCGCCCGCAAGCTGGGCATGCGCATGGCGCGCGGCCCGTGGAACGAGGCGAAGGCCCACTTCGACGCCGGACGGCTGACCGAGGCCGTCGCGGTGCTGGAAGCGCACACCAAGTACCCGTTCATCAAGCGCCGGGCCGCCTACTACGCGGGCGAGCTGGCCGCGATCAAGCCCGACCCGATCCCGCCCCGGGACAAGGTCATCATGGGCGAACGGGTCGAGGGCCGCATCCTGCACTGCGTCACCAACGCGCTGCCGTACACGCAGGCCGGGTACACCGTGCGCACGCACCGGATCGTCACCGCCCAGAAGGCCGCGGGGCTCGACCCGCACGTGGTGACGAGCTGGGGCTGGCCCATGATCCAGGGCCACACCGACGCCGAGCCGTACGAGGAGATCGACGGCATCCCCTACCACCGCCTGCTGCCGCACGGCGAGGTGCCGACCGAGATGCGCGGGCGCATGATCCGCGGCGCGGCCGAGGTCACCGAGCTGGTGCGCAAGCTGCGCCCGCAGGTGGTGCACGCCGCGACCGACCACCGCAACGGGTCGGTGGCGCTGGCCGTGCGCGACCGCACCGGCACGCCGTTCGTGTACGAGGTGCGCGGCTTCCTGGAGGAGACCTGGGCCTCGCGCAACCCGGTGCGGGTCGGCAGCGAGCGGCACGTGCTGCAACGCGAGCGCGAGGCGTTCCTGATGCGCTCGGCCGACGCGGTGGTCACGCTGGCCGAGACCATGGCCGCGGAGATCGTCGAGCGCGGGGTGCCGCGCGAGCGCATCTACCTGGCCCCGAACGCGGTGGACGACTCGCTGCTCACCGCCGACTACGACGGCGCGTCCTTCCGCGCCGCGCACGGCATCGCCCCCGACGAGGTGGTGGTCGGGTCGGTGTCCAGCATCGTCGCCTACGAGGGGTTCGCGACGCTGCTGAACGCCGCCGCGCTGCTGCGCGACCAGGGCACGCCCGTACGCGTGCTGCTGGTCGGCGACGGCGCCGAGCGTCCGGCGCTGCTGGAGCAGGTCGAGGAACTGGGGCTGCGCGATGCGATCCTGCCCGGACGCGTCGGGCCGGACGAGGCGTTGCAGGCCCAGGCCGCGATCGACATCTTCGTCTGCCCGCGCGAGGACCTGCGGGTCTGCCGGCTGGTGACCCCGCTGAAGCCGGTCGAGGCGATGGCCCTGGGCAAGCCGGTCGTGCTCAGCGACCTGCCCGCCCTGTCGGAGCTGGTCGGCTCCGACGGCGCCGGGATGCTGGTGCCGCCGGGCGACCCCGCAGCGCTGGCCAAGGCCCTGGCCGGGCTGCGCGACGACCCCGCGCGCCGGGCCGAGATGGGCGAGGCCGGCCGGGCGGAGGTGGCCGCGAAGCGCACCTGGAGCCGCGTTGCCGAGACCTACCGCGACCTCTACCGAACGCTTGCGGTGCGATGACGTCTCCGTTTCCTGGCAGATGGGATGCGTTCATTCGCATTAGGCGTGCCTCGTGCCGAACTGAGATAGCCTTTGCGACCATGAGTTGTTGTTCCCGGCTCCCCAAGGGTGAGAAGTGAACGAGTTCGATCTCGCCGTCATCGGCCTTGGGTACGTCGGTCTGCCGCTGGCGAAGGAAGCCACGGCGGCGGGGCTGCGGGTGGTCGGATACGACGTCGATCCGGTCAAGGTGGACGCGCTCAACTCGGGCCGGTCCTACGTCGACGACCTCACCGACGCCGATCTCGACCGCATGCTGGAGAGCGGTTTCACCGCCACGCTCGACGAGTCGGTGCTCGCCCGGAGCAACACCATCGTCATCTGCGTGCCGACCCCGCTGGATGAGGACCACCGCCCCGACCTGTCCGCGGTCGAGGGCGCCACGAAGGCCGTCGCCCGCCACCTGACCGCGGGCACGCTGGTGGTGCTGGAGTCCACCACGTGGCCCGGCACGACCGACGAGGTGGCCCGCCCGCTGCTGGAGTCCTCCGGGCTCGTCGCGGGGCGCGACTTCCACCTCGCCTTCTCGCCCGAGCGCATCGACCCCGGCAACCCGAAGTTCGGCCTGCGCAACACCCCGAAGGTCGTCGGCGGCTACACCGAGGCGTGCCGCGACCGGGCCTGCGCCTTCTACGCCCGGTTCGTGGAGCAGGTGGTGCCGGTCAGCGGCACCCGCGAGGCCGAGATGGCCAAGCTCCTGGAGAACACCTACCGCCACGTCAACATCGCGCTCGTCAACGAGATGGCGATCTTCTGCGACGAGCTGGGCATCAACCTGTGGGAGTCGATCGAGGCCGCGGCGACCAAGCCGTTCGGCTTCCAGAAGTTCCTGCCGGGGCCGGGCGTCGGCGGGCACTGCATCCCGGTCGATCCCAGCTACCTGTCCTACACCGTCCGCAAGCTCGGCTACCCGTTCCGGTTCGTGGAGCTGGCGCAGGAGATCAACGAGCGCATGCCGGCGTACGTGGTGAACCGCGTGCAGCGACTGCTGAACCGGCATAAGAAAGCCGTTAATGGCTCCAAAGTGCTTCTTCTCGGCGTAACCTACAAACCCGACATCGCTGACGAGCGTGAGACTCCGGCGGTCCCGGTCGCGCGCGCCCTGCTCGAACTGGGAGCCGAGCTCGCCTTCGTCGACCCTTACGTCAAGGAGTGGCACGTGGACGGCATGGGTGTGCCGCGCGAGGAAGACCTCGCCGAGGCGGTCGCCCAGGCGGACGTGTCCCTTCTGCTCCAGCAACACGCCGCCTTCGACCTGGAAGTCGTCGAGCGGCGTGCCCGGCTCGTGCTCGACACCCGCGGCGTGCTCGCCGAGGGCGAACGCGTCGAGCGGCTGTAGGGGGTTCGGCGCGTGCACGTGCTGGTCATGACGGTGGTGCATCACCCCGAGGACGCCCGGATCCTGCACCGCCAGATCCGCGCGCTCGTGGACGCCGGTCATGAGGTCACGTACGCCGCGCCCTACACCGCCCGGGGCGTCGTGCCGCGGCCCTGGGTCACCGGCGTGGACCTGCCCCGGGCCGCCGAGCGCAAGCGCATCGCCGCCGTACGCGCGGCGCGCGACCTGTTCAAGCGCATGCGCAACGACGTGGACCTCGTGCTCATCCACGACCCCGAGCTGCTGTTCGCGGTCGTCGGCGTGCGCAAGCGCCCGCCCGTGGTCTGGGACGTGCACGAGGACACCCCGGCCACGCTCTCGCTCAAGCCCTGGCTGCCGGCCTTCCTGCGCCCGCCCGTACGCGCGCTGGCCCGGCTCCTCGAAGGCGCCGCCGAGCGCCACCTCCACCTGCTGCTCGCCGAGACCGCGTACGCCGGCCGGTTCAAGCAGGCGCACCTCGTGGTGCCCAACGAGACCTGGGTGCCCGACACCGTCACCCCGCCCGGCGACGACCGCGTGGTCTACCTCGGCTGGCTGTCCGAGGCCCGCGGCGTGCGCGAGGCCATCGACGTCGCCCGGCTGCTCCAGCCGTACCGGGTGGCCGTCGAGCTGATCGGCTACGCCGACCCGCAGACCCGGCCGCTGCTGAACCAGGCGGTCACCGAAGGCGTGCTGGAGTGGCGCGACTTCATGCCCAACGACGAGGCGCTCAAGCGGCTCGACGGCGCCCTGGCCGGGCTGTCGCTGCTGCACGACGAGCCCAACTACCGGCACTCCATGCCCACCAAGATCGTGGAGTACATGGCGCACGGCATCCCGGTGATCACCACGCCGTCGCCGCGCGCGGTCGAGCTGGTCGAGCGCTACAACAGCGGCGTCGTCGTCCCCTGGGAGGACGCCAAGGCCGTCGCCCAGGCCGTGCTCACCCTCAAGGACGACGAGCGCGAGCGGCGCGCCCAGGGCATGCGCGGCTACTCGGCGGCCCGCGCCAACCACCACTGGCCCAACTCCGCCCGCAGGTTCGTCGCGCAGTTGGAGGCGTGGTCCGGAGTCAAGGACTAGACCGTTCCCACTGCGCTTACGTCAACTTGATCTCTAGGGCGGTAGGCTCCTGAAAGTGCGTCTGCTCACCGTTCTGCTGGGAGCGGCGATCATCGCCGCGGTGGCCGCCGTGGTCATCGTCCTGCCCGACCCGCCGTCCGACCAGCGCAGCGCGGCCGAGAGCTCCCCGACCGAGAACGCATCGCCCTCGGCGACCGGCAGCGCGTTCACCGACCCCTGCGGCACCTTCGACACCGGCATGCGCACCCCGTACGCGGTGACCGGATACTGGCTGCGCCCCACCAGCGACCCGTGCACCTGGCGCAAGCAGCTTGAGGCCATCCACAAGGTCGGCGGCGACACCGTGATCCGGCTCGGCACCGGCCTGCAGGCCCGCGCGATCGACGAAGAGGGCCGCATCCTCGACAGCGAGCGCCAGATCGACAGCCGCTACGCGCCCTGCGAGGAGCAGGGAGTGCCCTGCGCCCTGGCCGCCGAGCAGGACCTGCAGAAGGCCAACCCGAACAACCGCGTCACCTGGAACTACGTCTACCGCACCGACGAGCACTTCGGCCCCGACATCTTCCGCTGCCCCGGGCTGGAACGTTCGATACCGGTCGGCAAGACCGTCTACTACCGGCTCATCGCCCCCGAGGACGGCACCGACGACCCCGGCTGCGACTTCACCACCAAGGCCGGCAACTACCACGTCATCCTGATCGCGGCGGCGGCCGAGGACAGCCTGACCACGCTGCTCGGCCTGGCCGACCGGTTCCACATGAAGGTCTTCCCCGCACTGCCGCTCGCGCCCCGCGACCCCGCCCAGCCCACCCGCGCCGACCCCACCCACATCGGCACCCTGACCACCCTCACCCGGCGCATCCTCCAGGACTACGGCGTCAGGCTCGGCCGGCGTGACTCCCTCGGCGGCGTCTACCAGCCGTTCGAGCTGCAGATGCGGCAGATGACCTACACCGGCGGCGGCGAGGAGGACCACCCCACCCTCACCGTGTACGCCGAGCAGCACGAGATCGTGGAGCAGGAGCTGCCCGGCAAGCCGATCCTGGTCAGCCCGTACCTCGACGCGCGGAAGAAGGTCTCCTTCGGCGCCACGCCGCAGCAGGTCGCCCAGGGCTTCGAGGCGCTGGCCCGCACCGGCGTCGGCATCATCGCCCCCCAGGACAGCCGCGGCACCGGCAAGGTCGGCCTGTTCTGGCCCGACGAGCGCGACGACCCCGTGGACGACCGGCTCAAGCCCGTCGTCGGCGAGACCACGTACGGCACCGCCTACCACGGCTCCACCCGCGACTACTACCGGGCCATGGCCCAGGCGCGCGAGAAGATGGTCCAGCAGGGCCACCAGGTCGAGCTGTGGGCCAACGTCGAGGCGTTCGAGCCCTCCGCCACCCAGCCGTGCGGCGCCCAGGGCACCCGCGGCGCCACCGACAAGGACCGCCTCGACACCGCCGTCACCATGACCGGCCGCTACGTGTCCAAGGTCATCTCCTACATGTGGAGCGACTTCTTCACCTGCGGCGCCCCGCCCCTCGCCGACCAGATCGCCGGCGACTGGAACCGCCCCATCCCGGTGGACGGCATCCACAAGGGCCGCGGCATCCAGGACGGCCTGGAGATCCGCGGCTACAACCTCGGCGCCACCAGGATCAGCCTCTCCTGGGAGGGCCTGCCCGCGCCCCGCGTCCTCGACGTCGCCTCCGTCGGCTGGTACGACCCCGCCGCGGTGCCCGGCCTGCCCGTGGGCATACAGACCGTATGGGTGCCGGTCGACTGGGCGGAGGTGCCCCAGGACGCGTGGATCCGCGTCGAGATCACCTCCGCCGACGGACGCGCGGCGGCCGAGCCGCTGCACGTACACGCGACGTGATGCCCGGTGAACAGCAGGACCGGTGCGACGCCCCGGTGAACGCCCCGGCCATGTCAGGATCGGTGTAACGTGCCTGCCATGGTGCCGCGCATCCCGGTCAGCGTGGATCTCGTCGTCCTCACCGTGCGCGGCCAGGCGCTCAGCGCGCTCGTCTGGCGGCGCGACCACCCGCCGTACGTCGGCCGGTGGGCGCTCTCCGGTGGCTTCATCCAGCTCGACGAAGACCTCCCGGCCGCCGCCGCCCGCGTCCTGGCCGAACGCGCCGGCATGCGCGGCGCGCCCGTCCACCTGGAGCAGCTCCAGACGTACGGCTACCCCGACCGCGACCCCCGCCAGCGCGTGCTCAGCGTCGCCTACCTCGGCCTCGCCCCCGACCTGCCCGCCTCCACCGAGGCCCACATGAGCTGGCAGCCCATCTCCGCGCTCACCGAGATGGCCTTCGACCACCGCCGCATCATGCTCGACGGCATCGAACGCGCCCGCGCCAAGCTGGAGTACACCTCGCTCGGCGCCGCCTTCTGCCCGCCCGAGTTCACCGTGGCCGACCTGCGCCGCGTGTACGAGATCGTCTGGGGCCGCCCCCTCGACCCGCGCAACTTCCACCGCAAGGTCACCAAGACCGAGGGCTTCCTCGTCCCCACCGGCCACACCACCACCCGCGACGGAGGCCGCCCCGCCAAGCTCTACCGCCGCGGCCCCGCCGAACTCCTGCACCCGCCCATGCTCCGCAAAGAGTAACCAGGGCGATATCGTGTGCCCATGCCGCGTTTTCGCACGATTCTGGACACCGTTCCCGCCTACAAGCCGGGCAGGGCCGTGGTGTCCGCAGATGGCCGGTCGTACAAGCTGTCCTCCAACGAGACCCCGTACGAACCGCTCCCCTCGGTCGTCGAGGCGCTGGCGGTGGGCGCGCGCGAGGTGCACCGCTACCCCGACCCCGCGGCCGTCCGCCTGACCGAGGCCCTCGCGGCCCGCTACGACGTCCCCACGTCGCACGTCGCCCTGGGCGCGGGCTCGGTCACCGTGGCCCAGCAGCTCCTGCAGACCGTCGGCGAACCCGGCGTCGAGGTCGTCTACGCCTGGCGCTCCTTCGAGGCGTACCCGCTGCTGTCCGACCTCGCCGGGGTCACCTCCGTACGCGTCCCCCTCGTGGACGAGACCCACGACCTGGACGCCATGGCCGCCGCGATCACCGACCGCACCCGCCTGGTCTTCGTGTGCAACCCCAACAACCCCACCGGCACCGCCGTCCGCCGCGCCGAACTTGAGGCGTTCCTGGACCGCGTGCCCGAGAACGTCCTGATCGTCCTCGACGAGGCGTACCGCGAGTACGTCCGCGACGCCGACGTCCCCGACGGCCTCACCTTCTACCGCGACCGCCCCAACGTCGCCGTCCTGCGCACCTTCAGCAAGGCGTACGGCCTGGCCGGCCTCCGCGTCGGCTACCTCATCGGCCACGAACCGGTGGCCGCGGCCGTCCGCAAGGTCATGGTCCCGTTCGCGGTCAACAGCCTGGCCCAGATCGCCGCCATAGCCTCCCTGAAGGCCGAGGCGGAACTCCTGGAACGAGTGGACACCGTGGTCAAGGAGCGGACCAGAGTGAGAGAAGCCCTTCTGGCCCAGGGCTGGGAGGTCCCCCCGACCGAGGCCAACTTCGTCTGGCTGAGGCTGGGCGAGGACACGACGGCGTTCGCGGAGAGGTGCGCAGCCGACGGCGTGGCCGTACGCCCGTACCCGCCGGATGGCGCGAGGATCAGCATCGGCACCCCCGAAGCCAACGACACCTTCCTCAACGCCGCAGCGGCGTTCAAGTCCAGGTAGGCATCCCGCACAACGGCCCTCGCCCCGCTCGGCCGTTCCCCGCCGGCGTCGGGCTGACCGGGGCCGGGCGGCGATCAGTGGCCGGCCCCGGTCGCTCGTTCCGGCACCGGGTCATCGCCTGCTGAGGGCTCCCACATTCAGCAGGAAGGCGGACGTGACACCGTCACGCCGCACGGTGCCGTTCATGATCGACGCCTGGTGTTCTCCGTCGCTCGCCACCTGCCAGAAGTCGAGCGTGACGGTCTCACCGGGGCGCCGGCAGACCTGGCCGGGTGGGTCCAGCTCGGCCGTGTTCCCGCGCGCCGCCAGGGTCCATCGGCACCCGTCGGAGGTGCGGGCGGCGATCGTACGATCCGGCTGCACCACCATGTCGACGACGCCGCGCTGCTCCGATCGGCCGCTCTGCCGCCCTGTCCGGTGCACGACGATGTTGATCAGCCGCGACGGGTCCGCCGGGACGTACTCCCACCGGCCCGTGAAGCGCCGCGCCGCCTTGATCCACGGCTCCGTCCGGACTTTGGTCCGGGCCCCGTGCTGCAGCAGGAAGCGGTAATCGCCGTTCGGATGGTGGCTTATGCCGTCGATGGTCTCCCTCTCGTGCCGGCCCGAGACGGTCACCGACCAGCGGGTTATGGTGTAGCTCGAATTGATCACCCGGTTGACGCAGCGCTGGGACGGCGGATCGAGCTGGAGGTAGTCCCGTTGCGCTGTGAACCGCCAGGTGCAGCCCCGGTCGGTGCGCCCCACGACCTTACCGCCGGCCTCCTTGGTGAACACGATCCGGCCGATCTGGGGAATCCGCATCGGCGTGCCCGCCGGCGCACCCGGGATGGGGCTCTCACAACCGGGCTGCGTGTCCAGGCACCCGATCTCCGCGATGTTCCGCATGCTCTCGCGGTCCGGCTGGTCGTAGTTCCACTCGCCCAGGTATGCGTCCACCTTGCCGGGCACGGCGGCCACCGTGCCGGCCATGGCCGGGGCACCCGCCATACCGGCGATCAGCGCCGAGGCCACCGGCAACAGCCGTGCCGGCGATCGGTCCGGCTTCATCGCCGCGTCACACCCTTTCCGCGCTCAGTCGCAGCAGCTCGTCAACGGACCACTGGTCGGCCGCGTGCCTGCCGTACTTGACCGCCAGCACGATCCCGTCGGCGTCGATCAGGAAGTCGGCGGGCAGACCGAGCGCGGTGTCGCCACGCGGCGGCGCCGGAGAGCCACCGGCGCGCAGGCCCCGCGTGATCGCGGCGTAGGTCGTCGCCTTGAACGGCGCGGCCAGCGCCTTGGGGTGGAGCACCGCGCGGGGCGAGGTCTCGACGCCGAAGTCGCGGTACAGCTCCCGATCGGGGTCGGCGACGACGGCGAACGGCAGGTCGCCCTGGTGCGGGCGCATGGCCTCGGCGCTGGAGTGGAACACCGCGATCTCGGTGATCCCCGCACGAAGCAGATCGGCGTGCGAAAGGCTGATGGAGCGCAGGTGGGTGTTGCAGATGGGGCAGCCGGCGTACCGGCGGAACTGCAGGTGGGTGAGCCCGCTGACGGCGGGAAGCCGGATGCGTTGCGAGCGGATGGTGAGCAGTTCGCGCACCGGGACGGCGTCGCCGGGTTCGTAGCGTGTCATGGCCCCTGAGACCGTGGGCCGGACCGCGAAAGTGACATGACCGGCAGCGCTGTGACCTGTTTCACACTCTCCGTGCGGCTGTCACACTTCGCCATGCCGAGTCGCTCTCAGGTGACGATCGCCTAGCGTGAGGAGTATCCCCGATGGCCGACGCGACGCAGGTGTTCGCCGATCACCGAGAGCTGCTGTTCTCCATCGTCTACGGCATTCTCGCCAGCGTCGCCGACACCGAGGACGTGCTGCAGGAGACCTGGCTGTCGTGGGCGTCACGCGACCACGACACGATCGAGAACGCGCGGGCGTACCTGGTGCGCATCGCCGTCAACAAGGCCCTGACCCAGCAGTCGCTGCTGCGGCGGCGGCGCGAGACCTACGTCGGCCCCTGGCTGCCCGAACCTCTGGTCGCGGCGGACGGCGCGGCAGTTGCCGTCGAGCGCGCGGAGGCGATCTCGATGGCGCTGCTCGTGGTGCTGGAGTCGCTCACCCCGACCGAGCGCGCGGTGTTCATCCTGTACGAGGTGTTCGGCTACGGGCACCCCGAGATCGCCGCGATGCTGGGCCGTACGCACGCGTCGGTACGGCAGATCAGCCGGCGTGCCCGCGCCCACGTGCAGGCCCGCAGGCCGCTGAACGAGGTCGACCCTCAGGTGCGGCAGAAGGTGACCGAGCGGTTCGTCGCCGCCACCTTCGGCGGCGATCTCGACGGGCTGCTGGAGATGCTCGCGCCCGAGGTGACGCTGTGGACCGACGGCGGCGGCAAGGCGCCGGCGGCTGGGACGCGTCCGATCCACGGCCGGGACAAGGTGGCCAGACTGCTGATCACCCGCGGCGCGAACGCCGCCGGCCATCGCCTGTCGATCCAGTACCGATACGTCAACGGGGACCCGTCGGCCGTGGTGTTCGCCGACGATTCGCCCTTCGGCGTCATGGTCATCGACCTGACCCACGACGGAACCCGGATAGGCGACATCTACGTCATCACGAACCCCGACAAGCTCTCTCACATCCCATAGGAGAACGAGCCGAGACCGCCGTGCCCGATCACGCAGAGCAGGATAGGGGCGCGATCACGTGCGCTCCCGAGGAATGTCACGATCGCTGCGGAGCCCTCTTCCTGTTCCTGGGCACGGCGATGACGCCGGAAGCGGCGTCCAGGAGAAGGCGGCGGAAGGTCGGGCATTCCATGTGGCTCGGCGCGGGGCAGGCGGCGGCATGGCGGAGGGAGTCGCGCAGGACACTGAGATCGCGAATCGTCCTGTCCAGCTCGTCCGCCTTGCCGGCGAGCATCTGCCGGTCGATGCGGGGCTGCCCGTCCGGCGCGAACATGGTCGCGATCTCATCGAGCGAGAAGCCGGCGGTACGCCCCAGCGCGATCAGCGCCAGCCGTTCCAGCACGGCGGGATCGTACTGGCGGCGCAGCCCCCGCCTGCCGGTGGAGGCGATCAGCCCCTTCTCCTCGTAATACCGCAGCGTCGAGGGCGGAACGCCCGTACGCCGCGCCACCTCGGAAATGTCCAGGTCCGTCATCCACTTGACCTCAAGTCGGCTTGAAGTAGCACAGTGGCATCTCAACCTCGTGAACGCAAGCCCAGGAGACGACCATGGATGTCACCCGCACGACCGACGACGACCACAAGGCACGCTGGAACGGCACCGCCGGCAACGCCTGGGTCGAGGCACAGGCGGTGCTGGACGAGCTGATGCGCCCCTTCGAGGACCTGCTCCTCGAAGCGATCTCCCCCGGACGCGGAGGCCACGTGCTCGACGTCGGCTGCGGCACGGGCGGCACAACGGTCACCGCCGCGCGGCGACTCGGCGAGCAGGGCCACTGCGTCGGCATCGACATCTCCGAGCCGATGATCGCCGCCGCCGAGGCCCGCGCCGCGCGAGCGGGCGTACAGGCGTCCTTCATCCGCGCCGACGCCCAGGACCATGCCTTCGAGCCCGCCACCTTCGACGCGATCATCTCGCGCTTCGGCGTCATGTTCTTCGACGACCCCGTCCGTGCCTTCGCGAACCTGCGACGCGCCGCGAAGAGCGGCGCCGACCTCCGGTTCATCGCCTGGCGCAGCGCCACCGAAAACCCGTTCATGACCACAGCCGAACGCGCCGCCGCCCCCCTCCTGCCGAACCTCCCCACCCGCCGCCCGGACGGCCCGGGCCAGTTCGCCTTCGCCGACCGATCCAAGGTCCACCACATCCTGGAGGAGAGCGGCTGGACCGAGATCGCCATCCACCCGATCGACGTGCCCTGCACCCTGCCCGAACGGGAGCTGGTCGGCTACTTCACCCGACTGGGCCCGGTTGGCCTGGTCCTGCATGAGGCGGACGACCGAACCCGGGCGCAGGTCATAGAAACGGTCCGCGCCGCGTTCGAGCCGTACGTGCACGGCGAGGAGGTCCGCTTCACCGGGGCCTGCTGGCTGGTCAGCGCCCGCGCCTGATCGCACACTGCCTGCCAGGGAAAGGCTCACCAAGGCCGGTGAGCCCGAACCCCGGCAGGCGCTTCCCTTCTTCTGAACCTGCTACAGGTCGAACTCGCCGGACTTGACGCCCCCGATGAAGGCTTGCCACTCGGCAGGGGCGAACAGCAGCTTGGGGCCGTCCGGGTCCTTGCTGTCCCGGACGGCGACGATACCGGGCAAGTTGACGGCGACCTCGACGCACTGGCCGCCATTTCCTGAGGATCGCGACGACTTCTGCCACACGGCGGCGCTCAGGTCCATTCGCGTCTCACTTCCTCGACCATTCGGAGGGATACGCGCTCAGGATAAGCCCACAGCCGTATCGCCTCATATCGCTCCTGAATGGCAGCCGCATGTTCGCGGTCGGCTGTGACATGTCCTTGCGCAGGTGAGTCCGCGTGGACGGTGAGCGGCTGCCCGTCCGGAAGCTCGGCAATCATAAAGGCGCCTGCCAGGCCGGGAAGGCACTCTGGATCGACGACCTGGATGGAAACGGATGGGTGTCTGGCGACCTCCAGCACGCGATCGAGCTGTTCGCGCATCACTTCAGGCCCGCCGACCCGGCGGCGCAACACACCCGCGTCGAAGAGCACGAGAACAAGCGGAGGATCGTCCCGGTCGAGAATCCGCTGCCGCCGCATGCGCGCCTCGACTCGTTCCTCAACTGCCTCGGGAGTGGCCCGCGGTTCCAGGGTGAAGATATGCCGGGCATAGGACTCTGTCTGGAGTAGGCCGGGGATCAGCAGTGGGTCCCAGGAGCGGATCACTCGGGCGGTGGGTTCGATCTCCTCGGCCCAACTCCGAAACCAGACGGGGCCGCCGGGCTGGGCGATGATGCGCTGGTACAACCGGGTGAACGACACGCCCCCCGCCTCGCCGAAGAGCCTGTCCAGCCGCTCGGCGTCGGACCTCGACGGGGTGCGGGTGGCCTTCTCCAGGCGGCTCACCTGGGTCTGGGTGCAGCCGAGCCGGGAGGCCACCGCCGCTTGGGAGAGCTGCGCGGCCTCCCGCAGCCGGCGCATCTCCGCGCCGAACCGCACCCGAGGCGACCCAGGATCGAGAGACGGCACAACGTCCATCGCATTTCCCTCCGAATCAGAGAAAAACGGACTTTCTCTTCGGCTGGCGATACCACAACCAGACCAGGTAAGACCGGCGCCGGTCATTCGCCGAACTCACCTGGAGTGCCGATACGATCACGCATTCGGCCCTCGGAAGGCATTCTAAGCACATGGCTTGCGCTACGGGTGGTAGGAAAGGCATTAATAAAATGACTCCGAAATGGGGTTCGGCTTCCCGTCGGAGGTGTGGCATACGCGCCGTTGCATTGCTAGTCACCGCTTCGGCGCTGACGGTCGTGACATCGGGATGCGGCGCGTCAGATCTTCATTTGAAGACCGCCGTGACCGAACTGGAGAAGGACGTATGGCGTCTGGAGACCGACGACGTCTTCAAGAATCCGCTGAAGAAGCTGCGGATCATCCAGCGCCCGGATAAGGACATCGCCTGCGATAAGGGCAAGTTCAAGAGAGCGATGCGCGCCACAGCAGACTACAAGCGCGTCAGTGACTCGCTGATAGACCACCTGGACCTGGCCGAAGATCTGAAGCTGGCCACGCTTCGTCGGCATCTTGGCTACAAGCTGGAGTTCGACTTCAGTCAGAGCGACGCTGAGGAGGGACGGTTCGTCTATGGAACAAAGGAACATGTGGGGGTAAAAATGACCGTATATGTGGCTCCTGAGGCACCGACATGGCGACTGCACGGCCAGACTGCCTGCTTGCCACGGAAGGGCAGTGTCCCCAAGGAGGAGAGATTCTTCCCGGACAAGCCAGGTGACGAATAAGCATCCCCCACTCCGACGCTGACGCGTAGTCTGAGGGATGGATGACCTGACCTATGGACCGTCCACGCGCCGAACGGCCGACTCCGACCGGCCGCCGGCGTTCCGAGGGCCGCGTTGCCATCTGGCGCAAAGCATGGCGACAACGGTCCGGGGGGTGAAGATCGGTGTGGCTCGGTGTCTGATCGTCCTTGGAGGTGGATCATGCGCGTCGTCGTCTTACTGGCTACCGGGTTAGCCCTGATCGTGGTGGCAGCGGGGTGTGGTGCTTCTGAGCCTTCGCTGCAGACCGCCGCCGCAGAACTACAGAAGGACACTCAACGTTTGGAAACCGACGACGTCTTCAAAAATCCTACATACAAGTTGCGTATCCTGCAGCGGCCGGACAAGGACATTCCGTGTGACAAGGATAAGTTCAAGCGCGTGATGAGGGCAACGGCGGATTATGCGCGTATCGATGAACCACTTTTTCATCACCTGGACCGAGCGCAGGGGTTGATGGAAAACCGACTTATCCGGGCTTTAGGATATGAGTTGGATTTGGATATCACTCAGAGTGATGCCGACGAAGGTCGATTCATCTATGGCATGAAAGGCGACTCCGGGGTGAAGGTGACTGTATATGTAGCCCCAGAGGCTCCTACATGGAGGATACACGCTCAGACCGCTTGTCTGTCAAAGTAGAGGCAAATGGATCAGTCCCAAATTCTCAACAAGTCCTTTGCTGTATCGTTGGCCTGATAGGTCGAGGATGGCTCGACTTTCGTGTCGAAGTCATCATTACTGTCCATCCAGCGCTCGTACGGTACCAGCTTATCGCGCAACACCTTTTCCCATGTCTTGTCGGGCGTAGCTTCGCGTTTCGCCTCGGCAAGAAGCTCATCGTAGGTTTTGAGATCACCAGTGCTCTTGCTGATGAGTTCACCGGGTGGATCACTTGCTGGAAAGCTGGCTTCATGCAGAATGTGGGCCATGTCGTACTTCTGTCGTATGGCAAAATCCGACCGGGCTCCGGTGGCCTCCTCAACCCGGGTCTCAAAACTGTCGGCCCAGCCATCCAGGAGAGCGCTGGCACCATATGCCTTCGTCAGTTCCCAGCCAACTTTTGCAGCGGTGCCTGCGACAGGGATCGCGTCAACCCCGAGCGCGAGAGTGTTCTTGGTGATGTCAAGGACCAGGTCGTCCGTAGCGTCCCGCTCGCCGCGCATGTCCAGTACAGCCTTGAACTCGACGCCGCCTAGGTCACCAAACGCTCTCGCTGCGTCCTCGAAGTGCCGAGTATCGCCCTGCGCGTCCAAGCGCGCAGCCGCAACGAGTGTGTCATGCCGGAACTGTCCAGCGACCGCGTCAAAGTCGTGAGTAAGGTCCTTGTCACCGGAGAAAGTTGCTAAAAACCGATATGTGTCCCCCGGGCTCAGATAGAAGGACGGGGTGATACCGGGAATGACTATCCACCGTTCCGGTGGCGTCAGACCGGAGTCGCGGTAGACCGCCTTGTCGAAGCGGGCGCCCGTCGCTAGTTCGTGGATGTACGACTTGGCGATGGCGACCATGGAGGGTCTGGCGAGGTCCGGTATGTCGTAGCCGAAGGTGCCCGCCGCCATCATCACGTCCAAAGTGAAAGCGGCAGCGCCGGAGCTGTGCTGCCCCGGCTTCTCCGTGGCGACCTCGGCGCCTGCCTCCACGGCCCGTCCGAAGGCGGTGGCGACGTCATCCCCAGTGCCCATTGCTTTGGCGTAATCGAGGAACAGCTTCATCTTCTGGGGCTGGGTCAGCTTGACCTCCCCGCCACCCATCTTGCTGAATGCGTCCCGTACCGCCGTGCCGTCCGAGCCCAGCACGTCCAGCCCCAGCGCGACCAGGTCGGGCGACAGGCCGTATACCCCCAACTCGGGAGATGTTCCGGCGCGCCAGTCATTCCGGGGCTCTTTTACGAAGTCGTCCAGGATCAGGGCGCGGGCCGCTGCGCTGCGCACGTCCGAGGGGGCGTTCGCGCCTTTGAGCAGTGCGAGACGATTCCAGGCGACAACTATGCTCTCGGTCGGTTTCACCAGTTCGCTTCTGATTTTGGCGAATGCAGGCAGGAGCGTGGGCGCGCGCAGTGCCGCGCCGAGGGCCTTGCTGAAGGCGGCGAGGTCCTGCTTGGCGGTCTTGCTGCCTGTGGCGGCTATGAGGTCGGGCAGCGCATCGCGCACCTTCGGTGACAGGAGGGCGAAGAACGCGGCGGCGGCCTGAGGGTTCTTCGCGAGTGCCTCGATCTCGTCGGTGTGCTCGTGGATGAGTTTGCCCTGGAGCTCACCGGAGAAGTTCACGAAGATGTCCTGGCCGTACATCGTGGCCAAGGCTCGGGCGCTTTCGTAGCCTGCCAGTTCGTCGGGCAGGTGGATGAGCCCTTGGCCGCCGAGGGGCTGCGGTGCCGAGTCGCCTGTCGAGTTCAGGCTCTGGATCAGCTCGGCGCGGCCGTCGAGCATGGTGGCCTGCTCTCTGCCCCACTCGGCGATGCCGTTGATCCCGGCCAGGGCGGGCGTGCTGATCTCGTGCCGGCGCAGCTTGAGGCCGAACTCGTGGGTGAAGGCGGTCAGCTTGTCGGCCGCCCCGCGCATTGACGCGGCCATCTGGCCCATCTCGTCCGGGTCGATGCCGCAGAAGCCGTCGATGGGTGCCACGATGCGTCCCCCTTCACAACCTGAGTGCCGGTCACCAGCGGCCGGCCAGTTCGCGGCGTATGGCGTCGGCCTGGGACTGGGGTACCAGGGCCGGGTGCCGGTGCATCTCCTCGTCGATCGCGTCCATCACCCGCTGCGCGAGCTGTCCCAACTGGTGGATCTGCAGCGCCAGCTCATCGGTCCACTTCTCGGCCGTGGGCCCTGTCCACACCCTTCGCGACCGCATCGCGTTGAAGGCGCGCTGGTACGCCTGCCGCACCTCGTGCGACCTCTCCTCGGCCTCCGCGAGCAGCAACTTCAACCTCGCGTGCCGGGGATTGGGCACCATCGGCTCGCCCACTTCCCCCATCCTCTCCGGCACTCCGCGAGCGAAATGGTGGTGTATCACCCGAGATGCCGATGATTTACGCGAACAGTATTCGGGCCTCGGTGGGAGCGGAAAACTCGGCCGAGGTCCACAACCTCCCTGACCTGGAGTGATGGTCGGTCGGATGCAACTTGTGGAACTGCGCTTTATATTAATGCACTTCCCATATCCCTGCGCGGACGTGTTGCGTCGCGGTACAGGTTTCGGGGGGGCAGCGGGTCTCTGTGCTGGAGTCGCCGGTCGAGACCGACGGATACAGCGCCACCAGTGACAAGTCGTAGTCGAAGCTGGTGCTGCACGCGGGCGGCCGATAGGCGCAGATTGTGAAGGACCGCCGGTTATGGACTGACGTGGGTGGCCGCGGCGCGGGGAGCGACGAAGCCACTTATCGAGGCGATGGTCGTTCCCTAGGATCTGGTGGTCTCGCGTGGTGATCGCCTTTAGACGCGCGAGAGGAACAGGATGATGAGCGAATTCGCCGCATACTCTGCCACAGCGCTCATTGCCTGAGGAAGGAGCTCGCCTCCCCACTGTGCGAGACATACAGTGCGTTACGGGCTCGGGTGCAGGCCACGAAGAGCAAGAGCCGTTCTCGCTGTAGCTCCTGCCGGTGCGTCACCGAGTCCTCTTCCTCCACCGTGACCGCCGACGGGGACGGCAGGACGCCGTCGTCCGCGCGACCACGGAGACACAACGGAATTCCAGGCCCTTCCTCCGGTGCATCGTTTCGACGCGGACCGACCGGGGAGAGACATCGGTCGCGGCGAGCGGATGGTGGTGATCCCCGCGGCGCGGAGCGCGTCGCCAAGCTTCAGTCGGTGGCTGTGGCCTCGGACGGCGATGCCGAGGCTCGCCGGCGACACCCGGCTGTCGTAGATGCGCTGGTGGCGAAAACCGAAAACGGGCATCCGCCGGAAGTCAAAGAGGGTCACTCGAACAGCGAAAGCGGGCCACCCCTGCAAGCACAGTCCCCATGGCCCTCACGGCATCGGCAGAGAACCGTAGGGAAAGTCCGAAGCCGACGGCGAGCGGGGGAACTGACTCGTTCTTCCAGGACGGCCTGTTCCCCCCGGGACGGCGCTCTCTTCTGAGACTCGCTACAGGTCGAACTTGCCGGTCTTGGCGCCGGCGAGGAAGGCTCGCCACTCGTCGGGGCTGAAGAACAGCTTGCCTCCGTCCGGGTCCTTGCTGTCGCGGACAGCAACCACCCCCGGCAAGTTGGAGGCGACCTCAACGCACTGACCACCGTTCCCACTGGAGTGGGATGACTTTCGTCCACTGATCGATCATCTGTACCTTGCCGAGACCGCACTGGAGAATACTCTCGCTCGCGAGCTCGGATACCACATGGAGTATGACTTCAGTCAGTCGGACGCGGGTGGAGGGCCGCTTCATCTACGGCACGAAGGAGGATTCAGGACTGAAAGTCACCGTGTACGTGGCCCCTGAGGCGCCCGCGTGGCTCCCGGCGTATGGCATCGGCCTCGCTCATTCCCACATCCACGTGCGGGTGTTATGCGGGGCCGACGGCCAGGAGAGCTCCGCTTCTATGGACGAAGGTGGGGAGTCGGGGGCTGCGGGGGGGAGCGTTCGACGCGGGAGGTGGCTGGCCAGGACGTCCAAGTAGCGCTGGCGCGACCATTCGGCTCGGTCACCGATGACATACAGGCGACGTTTGGCACGGCTGACGGCGACGTTCAGCAGGTTGGGCCGTTTGGCGGCCCAGCCCTTGGCTCTGGGTCTCCGCGGGTCGCCTCCGAGTACCAGGATGACGACGTCGGCCTCCTTACCCTGTGTAGTGTGGACGGTCCGCGCCGTGAGACCGGGGAACTGGCGGATCACCTGCCCAAGGCCCCGCACGACATCGCGGAAGGGACTGATGACGAAGATGTCGTCGGGTGAGACCTCTTCCCTGGCGAGCCGGCGCAGGACACGTACCAGGGCATCGCCTTCCTCGGGGATCCAATGGCCTCCGCCGCTCGTGCCGGCCACGTCTATCCATGTGCTCTCGGGCAGTTGAAGGGGCGGTTGCTCGGGCTTGCCGTACACCATCAGGCCGTCGTAGGCGATGGCGTTGGAGACGTCGAACATCGGCTGATCGCAGCGGCGGTGGACACGGAGTGGGGCGCCGACCCACACGGGCTCGTCCTCTCCCGGCAGATACGTCCCGTACCTGTTGGCACGATCGGCGAGTTGTTGGACGGACGTCCGCCCAGGCAGCCATCGCTCGTCGCGCACGCCGTACGTCCGGCGAAGTGCCTGCTGCGCGGCGAACGGCAGAGTCACCACCGGCTCAAGCTGGAGCGGGTCTCCCACCACCACGACTCGCCGCGATCGCCAGATGGCGCCGGCCGCGAGCTGAGGGGCTGCCTGGCCCGATTCGTCGATGAAGAGCCAGCCCAAGGCCTCCTGGGTGAGGTGCGAGAAGACGCGGTCGAAGGAGGCGCATGTCGTCGAGACCACGGGGACGAGGAAGAAGAAGCTGTGCCAGGCGGCCCGGATCGCCTCCTCGGGGGCATCCCTGGGCGCGGCACCGGAGACCACGTCCATAGCGGCTTGCAGGCTCCTGCGCATGCGCGTGGCCTCGGCGCGAAGAAACGCTTGGTGGAGCCGCAATGCCTCAATGAACAGGTCGGCGCGAGCTCGGTTCCACTCCTCGTCCGTCCACAGCGTGTGCTGCTCCCGTTGCTCAGCGCTCGCCCACCACTGGTCGTCGGGGAAGAAGCGACCGAGATCGGCTTGGTGGTGCGTCGAGTGGAACTGGAGTTCGGTGAGGCGGGTGTGCAGCCTGCTCAGTTCGGCCCGCTTGCGGTCACGCTCTTGAGCAACGCTCGCGGCGGTCTCTCGAAGGCTCTTCATCCGCACGGTGGCATCGTCGAGCGCTGCCTGCGCGGAGCGGACCTCCAAGGCGAGCGTCTTGTTCTCCGCCGCCCACTCGCGCGACGCCTTGCCCAACGTGAAGATCGCTGTGGTCACGCTCGGCTGGAACCGCTGATGCTCTGCCCGCTTGGCGGCGCGCTGCGAAAGCTCACTCTGAGCCTGTTCCGTGAGCCTTTGGGCGCGCTCGAAGTCATGGCTGAGAGCATCGAGCCGGTTCTCCGCCGTTCTGATCTCCGTGGTCGTGCGATCGATCGCCTCCTGGACGGCGGGCACTTCACGCAACACCTGGTACGCCTCGTCCCGTTCACGCTGAAGCGCTTGCACACGCTCGTAAGCGAGGGTGAAGGACTTGACAGCGGCCGACCAGTCAACGGCTCCGTCGTCCTGCTCCCACTCCTTCAATATGGCCAGGATGCCGCGCTCGCCCGCGGTGCCATACCAGGCTTCGCTGACGAACTCGATTCGGTTGGACTTCCTCCCCAGCTTGGCGGCCACCAGACCCCAAGCGGGCTCTCCGAGGACCCGGCTCGCCACATCGTCGAAGTAGCCCGCGGTTTCCCGCCACGGTGTGTCGATCGCCTTCCGGCCGGGGATCTCGGTGGTGACGTTCTCGACGGCGCCGTTGTTCGCCGAGGTCACCACCATCTCGAAGCCCGTGAGATCCTCACGCCACAGGCTCACCACGCGCGTGCGGTCGCCGGTTTTCCAACGCCTTTCTCCGGTGAACGCCGCAGCGGTGTGAGGGATCTTGGACAGCCGCCGCGCCCGTTCCACCACGTTCGCCGCGACCAGGTCGCGCAGCATCGTGGTCTTGCCCGTGCCCGGTGGCCCGTTGACGGCGAAGAGCCCCGATCCGGAAGCCAGCGTGCCCATGATCGTGTTGACGGCGAACTGCTGGCTCAGCGCGAGAGGCTTGTCCGGAGCCTGCGGCCAGCGTCCAGCGGGAACCAGGCCCGGAGCTACGTGCTCGAATACCACTCGCGGGTCTTGCCGTAGATCGACGCGCGCCGGCTCGCTCACCGCGAGATAGGCATCGAGGGCCGCGCCGTACGCTCCGCGGCGGACAGCGGACGAGACCCGCTCGAGATCGTGGACGATTAAGCTGTTGAGGAAGTCGGTGGTCTCGTCGGTCGAGTGCTCACGGCGGCGGGAGACCTGGACGCTCTTGACCAAGAACCCGTCTGGTTCCAGCACACCGGCGACGCCGAAGCGCTCTGTCGTCAGCCTGACGAGCGCAGCCACATCCCCGTATGCCAGGGGTCGCCCGACGTGGACGTCCTTGCGCCGAAGCTCGGCGGCCTTCTGGTCGTATTCGAACGCGGCGACACGGGACTCCGCGGCCGTGGCCAGGGTACTGCACGCGATGTCGAACCCCTCCAGCCATGCCGCGCTCGCTGGCCCCGGCGGCGACGAGGTGCGGCCCACGGCCCACGCGGCGCTGGAGAACTCCCACGTCTTCAGGAGAGGCCTGCCTTCCTCCGTGAGGATCATGGCGAACAGTGCGCTGGTTCCCTGTGGCGCCCGGTCGAAGTTCTCGGGGTCGGCTCCGAAGACCTCTTCCAGCAGCACACGCATCCGGTCGAGCTGGAAGATGCCGCCGTAGAGTATGTGCCGCCAGGTCATGGTCGGCTTGATGCGCCTGTGCTGTAGCGGATGACCAGGTTCCCAGGGGAGCAGCCCTCCGGGCTCGATGAGGAAGACCGGCTCGCGCTCGTCCCTGGGATTGACCCTCGGGATGCTCTGCGGGCTGAAGAGCTCGCAGGCCCGCCAGAATTCCATGATCCGGGAACGGCTGTCGTTCAGGTGGTTCACGGCACTCCTTCCTGGGGTGGCTGGCGGAGGGAGACGGGGCGCTACGACAACATAGCCGTTGTCACCGTGGCGTCGCCGTGGCGGAGGACAAGGACCATAATATTTCCCTTCGAATCCATGAAAAGCGGACCATCTGGTTGGCGGCCATGCCGAATCCATGCCACGCCATGCCGAGGATCGTCATCGACGGATCTTCACTGGCCTGCTGAACCGGTTGTCGATACATGTTTCTCGACGGCATTCTGAGCACGTGCCTTCCTTTCCATGTGGTGGCGGAAAGGAAGGTCGGGCTACTGTCCCGGCCGGGAACGAATCGGACCGCGCGTCAATGACGCGGCATTGTCAACCGCCCCGGCCACGGGCATCGGAAAGCATCCGGGAGGCGGGGCGATGACGGCGGCGCGCGGTACGAGAGGTTCGATCACCTGGTCCGGCTGGGCTGGGACCTGCACAATCTCGGTGTTGCGAACTCGCTGGTCCTGCCCGTGGCCGGTGATCCGGTCCTGGAGATCAGATCGGCGGCCGGCATCGCGATCCATATCACCGTGATCAGACGGTACTGCGGCTGGGTGTTCACCTGGCGGCCGTGGTGGGTGCGGCTGTGGCGGCGGGACAAATGGGTGGTCGCCTACGCCGACAACGCCGCCGACATCATCTTGGCGGAGGTGAACGCATGAGAGGACGCCTCTGCCGCTACGAGCCGCCGCGGGTGATATCCGGCGAGTGGTGGCGGCAATTCCCGGGGACGACGATATCGGTTCCGGCGGCCAGGGAATGGGTGCGCGGATTGCTGGCCGGACGGATCGCGGCGGCCCTTCTCGATGACATCTCGCTGCTGCTGACCGAGGTCGTCGCCAACGCGGTCACCCATTCCGACTCGGGACGTACGCCCGACGGCCAGGTGGCGGTTCGGGTGATGTGCGGCCCCGACGGCGTCCGGGGCGAGGTGAGCGACGCGGGATCGGATCGCAGCAAGCCGATCCTGCGTGAGCCGGGCCTCGACGACGACGGCGGGCGGGGCCTGCGGTTGGTGGACCTGCTCGCGACGGCCTGGGGATGCCATGGCGACGAGGCCGGCGGATCGGTCTGGTTCCGGGTGGCGGCGCCGACGGTGGGCGATCGCATGGAGACGCCGGTGGACAAGCCTGATGTGATCTTCGATCGCGACCGCGAGTGGGCCGTGCTGTCGCGCTTCGTCACCGATCCGCGGCCGGGTGCGACGCTGGGCGTGGTCTCCGGGCGGCGCCGCCACGGCAAGACCTTTCTGCTGCACGCGCTGTGCACGGCCATGGGAGGGTTCTACTTCGGCGCGACCGACGCCACGAGCGTCGAGTCGCTGCGGCGGATCGGCGCCGCGCTCACCGCGTACGGCTCGCCGGGCGCGCCCTGCCGCTTCACGGACTGGTGCGAGGCCGTGGACGCGCTGCTCGACCTGGGACGGGACCGTCCGGTGCCGGTGGTCATCGACGAGTTCCCGTACCTGGCCAGGGCCGAGCCGGCATTGCCCGGGATCATCCAGCGGGCGCTGCGCGGAGATCGCTCGCGGACCCGCCTGCTGCCGTGCGGGTCCACGGCCCGGCACCTGCTGGCCGAGGAGCCCGAACTGCGCGACCCCGGCATGTACCACGCGGTGCTCGCCGCGGTGGCCGAGGGCAACAGCACCCGCAGCGGCATGGCCCGCTACCTGGGGCGGAAGCGGGCCAGGACCTCGCGTATCCGATCAACGTCCTGGAAGGCGTGGGACTGCTCCGCCGTGACGCGGACGTCTTCCGGGACAACCGGCCTGCCTTCGATCCGGATCTCGTGGGCGGTCCCCTTGCACGGGTCGGACACGGCGTCGTTTACGATCTTGCCCGCCGTACCGGGCACGAGATCGACGTCGCCGTGGCAGGGGAAGGGCCCGAGCCGCCCCTTCTGCTGATCGGCGCGGCCAGGTGGGACGACGTCATGGGGCCGGAGCACCTGGACCGGCTGCGGCGCCTGCGTTCGCTTGTCGCGGGCGGAGGGAGATATGACACTACCTCGACCCTGCTGGCCTGCTTCAGCGGTGTGGGGTTCAGCGACGAACTGCGGGCCTGCGCTCGGCAGGACCGCGACGTACTGCTCGTGGGCCTCGCCGATCTGTACGGCGGACTGTGATCACAAGCGGCGTTTTTCAACGACTGGCCAGGTCGGCGAGTAGGTCTGCGAGGACGAGTTCCTCTTCGACGCGTACACCTCGGTGGGTCATCGCCTTGGACAGTTCGGGGGCCCAGGGGGTCGGGCGGGGGCGGCCGGTGAGGGGGGCCGAGGAGGGTACCGCCTCGTAGGAGGACGCGTCGTAGCGCCAGGGCACGAAGCCGATCCGCTCGTTGACCGCGGTGGCGATGGCGATCCCGCCCCAGTCGAAGTCGCCGTGGTAGGCGAAGGTGGCGCCGCCGGAGGCGAGGAGGTCCAGCAGGCGCCAGACGGCGGCCGATGGACTGCCGCCGCCGCACACCAGGGGCGGGCAGGCGGGGCCGAGTTCGTCGGCCGCCGCGGCGATGACGACTGGGTTCTCGCAGATCCTGACCAGGCCGGCGGTGAGCGGGGTCTCGTGGCGGTGGAGCTGGCGCAGGGTCAGTACGCAGGGCTCGCCTGCCGCCGTGGCGGCGCTGAGCATGCGTCCGGTGGGCGTACGGTCGTCGCCGGGCAGGCCCAGGCACAGGACGAGGGAGGACAGGTCGTCGAGGTGGACGCCGACCGCGGCCCACGCGGCGCGGCGCGCGTCGGCGCCGCCTTCGCCCGCGTACGGCAGGCCGGCCAGGGCGCGGGCCGCGGACAGGGCCAGCGTGGCCAGCGGGCGTCCCTCGTCCAGGGCGTGCGCGTCCGCGCAGGTCTCGGCGGCCAGGCGGCCGAGCGGCACGCCCCGCGACGGCAGGCGATCCAGTACGGCGGTCAGCCGGTCGAGCAGGGCGCGGGCGTCCTCGGGATCGGCGGCGAGTCTTCGGACCAGTCCGGTGGCCTCCAGCCAGGAGCGCCATCCGGCCAGTTCGGGGCGCGCGGTGACGAGGGCGTCGATGCGCGCGAAGGCCCGGGTCCAGGCCGACGCCAGGGCCGCCTTCTCCCCGGCCAGGTCCCGGATCGGGCCGCGCAGGCGTACGACGGCCTCGGCAAGCCCGCCGGCGGCGACGCCGCTGGACCGCACGATGTGGTCCACATCGCCCAGGGAGACCGACAGCGACGTGCCCGCTCCCGCCCGGCGGCCGAGCAGCACCTCCACAGCGCGGCGCTGGGCCGGGGTCGCGGCCGTGAGGGTCACCGTTCCGATCAGCGGCTTGCCCTGTTCCATGCGGCGGCGCGCCCGTTCGACCAGCCAGGCGATCTCCTCGCCGCCCAGCAGCCGCAGCAGCCGGTCGTTCTCCCCGGTCATGCGAACAGGCCGTCCTGTGCCACAGGTGGGGCGGCAGCGGGTGTGGGCACCGCGGCGGCCGGGCGCTCGGCCCGGCGGCGTTCGCGTCCGTCCCAGCGCCAGGGCGTCACCAGGACCGCGTCGATGCCGTCGCGGCGGGAGAGCTGGCAGATCGCCAGTCCGGGTACCTGCGGGTAGCAGCCCCACTCGCGTTCGCTGGTCATCACCACGTCCATGTCGAACGTGGCCAGCAGGCCCAGGCACTTGGCGCGGGAGTCGTCATCGACCCCGGCGAACGCCTCGTCCAGGGCCACCAGCCGGGGCGCGTACGGGTTGCCCGCCGACTTGTAGTGGGCCGACGCGGCGGCGAACAGCGGCACCGACGCCGCCAGCACCCGTTCGCCACCGGAGGCGGGCCCGGTCGCGGACCGCCACTGCCCGTCCTGGAGCCGCTGGATCGCGAACTCGTGCCAGGCCCGGTAGTCCAGGGCCCTGGTCAGGGCCTCGGTCCAGCCCGCGGCCGGGTTGTCGGCGTGCTCACGGGCGATCCGTTCCTGGAGGAACGCGCCGACCGCGGACCGGTCGGCGACGGACCAGGCGTCCACGGTCTGCCGGAGCTTGTCCCGGACCCGGTCCAGCCCTTCGGGGGCGTTCCTGGCCGGTTTCCAGACCAGGCGCAGGCGCATGCCGGTGGACGTGGGGCGGGACTCCAGCTCGGCGTTCATCTCGCGGACCTCGGACTCGGCCGCGGCGATCAGTTCGTGCAGCGTCCCGGCGACCTCGTTGAGCAGGTGGTTCTCCAGGACCTCGCGTTCCTTGGCCGACAGCAGCCTGGCCCGGTGCTCGGTCTCCTCCGCCAGCGCCGCGGCGAGCCCGGGAACGTCCCTGCTGCGCCCCTGGAAGACCACGTCCACGATCATCACGCCCTCGCGCAGGGTCAGCCCGACGGAGTGGCCGTGCCTGGCCATGGCGTCGGACAGCAGCTTGTGCTCCTCGGCCACTTTCTTCTGGACCCGGTCCCACGGGCCGTCGCCGTCGTCCACGGCGTCGAGTTCGGCGTTGACCGTCCTGGCCAGGAGTACGGCGGGCGTGGCCGCCCACTCGCCGTCCGTGCCCGGTACCTCCAGGTCGGCGAGCGCGACGTGGAGCAGGCCCGTGGCGGCGAACGCCTGGAACTCCCCTACGGCGCGGTCGCGTGCGTCGGCCGCCTCCTTGATCTGCTTGCTCAGAGTCTCGCGTTCACCCTCGGCCTTGCCGCGTTCCGTCAGGGCGTTCTGTTCCCGCCGGCGTGCGGCCCGTTCGGCGTCGTTGCGCTCGCGCAACTCGCGTTCCACCGCATCGAGCCGGCGGTACAGCTCCTCGACGGCGGCGCCGGCGGTCTCGGCCAGGGCGCGGTAGGTCTCGGCCGCGGTCTCGGCCTCCGCGCGTGCCGTCGCGGCACGGTCGGCGGCGTCGGCGAGCCGGTCCCTGGCATCCCGGAGATCTTCCTCGGCGTCCTTGACCGCCTCGTACGCATCCCGCCAGGTCCGCACGGCGGGCCACAGCCGTGCCAGGGCCAGCCGGTAGCCGGCGACCGCGGCCTTGACCTCGCCGAGTGCGGCAGGGTCGGCGGGCAGGCCGACGTCGGTTGCGAACTCCTCGGCCCGCCGGGTCGCCTCTCGTAGTTCCTCCTGGCGCTCGTGCAGGACGCGGGTCGCGGCGGCGTGCTCGGTGTCCAGCTCGTCGCGCCGCTTGTACTCGGTGGCGCGCTGGACGTGCGCCTCGCGCAGTGAGGTGTCCGGCGGCAACGCGCGGTGTTCGGCGGCGAGCCGTGCCCGTCGTGCGTCGAGTTCCGCCCGTCGGGTGTTCAGGCCGTCGATCCGCTCGCGAACCTGGTCCCGTTCCGCGCGCAGCGCAGCAAGCCGGGTACGGCGGGCGGCCTCGCGCGTGCCCTCGCCGATGTAGCAGGCATCCGGTTTCCGCCAGGAGCCGGTGAGCACGCCGTTCGCCCACCGGCCGTCCACGGTCACCCACGCGCGGCGGCCGGCGCCCGGTCCGAGGCCGATCCCCTCGATGACGGCCTGGACGGCGGCGTCGGGCAGCGCGGCGGCCTGCTGATCGGCGCGGTCCACCGCCGGGCGCAGGACGGCGGTGCAGGACGTTCCGGCGGCAGGTGCGCCGGCCACGATGATGCTGTCCTCCTCGGCCAGCAGCCGTCCGTCGGGCGTCACCCAGGAGTCCAGGATGCCCGCGGCCTCCAGCGCGGCCTCAAGCCCTGCCCGCTGGTCGGGCGGCAGCGCGTCGGCGAAGTCCACCACCTTCCACAGGGGAGCGCCGGGACGGCCGAGACGGGCGGCGGGGTCGCGGGTGTGCGGTGCCGGCGGTGCGTCGTGGCCGCCCGCCTCCAGCCGGGAGATCTCCTCCGACAGCGTCGTGGCGGTCTGATGTGCCACCCGCAGTTCGGCGTCCACCTCGGCGCCCAGGCGGCCGAGCGCGTCAACGGCCGCCCTGGCCGCGTCGTCCACCGCCGCCGCGGCCGGGTTGGGGCCCTCGGCCGAGACCGCCCAGGACTCCAGCGCCGCGACGACCGCGTCCGGATCGTCCAGCCGCAGCTCGGTCAGGCCCGCAAGATAGAGACTGTAGTCGCGCACGAGCCCCGCGACGGCCTCGCCCACCGCCTCCTCCGCGCCGGCGATGCGGTCGGCGGCGGCCTGGAGCTCCCTGGTCAGCCGGTCCACCTCCGCCCGTGCGGAGGACACCCGGTCCTGAGCGCGTCGCGTGTCGCCGATCAGCCGTTCCAGCTCCCCGACGGCCCGCTCCTGGCGGTCGGCCAGGGACTCGGTCGTGCGCTGGGCCTGGACGGGATCGGCCTGCTCCGCCACAGTGAGGTGATCGCGCTCGCACCGCGCCGCCCGCGCGGCGGAGACGGCCAGCTTCTTGGCCTCGTCCAGGCCGCGAGCCGCGATGTCGGCCTTGCCGCGTGCCGTCGCGGTTCGCCGCTCGTGGCGCTGCGCCTGACCGGCCAGGTGGTCGCGATCCCGCTCGCAGCGGCCCGCGTGGTCGCTCAGCCGCTTGGCCTCCTGGCCGGTCTGCTTGAGCCGTTCCGCGTCGCGCATCTCCGGGCTGCGCCGGAGGGCGTCGCGGCGCGCCTCCAGCACGGTTCGCCGTGCCTCCAGCTCGTCCAGCGCCTGCTGGGCCGCCTCCACCTCAGCCCGGGCCGCGGCGTGGCGGCCGTCGGCCTCGCCCAGGTCGCGGCCCAGGTGCTCGTACCGGCTGTGCGCCAGGCGGAGGACGGCGGCCTTGCGCTTGGCCGCTATGGCCGCGTAGCGCCGGTAGTGGACGAGGAAGTCGCCCGCGGCCCGCTGCGCCTCCTGCAGCCCGCGCAGCGCGTCGCGTTCCTCGTCCAGACCGCGGAAGGCGTCGGCGACCGTGGCGATCAGAGCAGGGCTGAGCGGCGGCAGCGCCTCGGTCAGGGCGCGGGACAGCAGCTTCTCGTCCGGCTTCTTGGAAAGCTGGGGCTGGCGCAGTTGGATGAGCAGGTTCACCAGCGCCTCGTAGCGGTGCTCGCCGAGCCCGAACAGCGCCTCGTCCACGGCTCTGCGGTAGTCGGCGGCCCGGTCGTAGACCATGCCCTGGCCCTCCACGGCCTCGCGCAGCTTCTCCCGGGTGAGCACCACGCCAGTGGCGGAGACCAGGTCGAGCCCCGCGCCGATGCGCTGCGGGGTCAGGAAGAACCAGTGCCGGACGATGCCGCGGTCCTTGACCGCTTTCAGTCCGCAGCCGATCGTGCGGAACTCCTCGGTGCCGTCCGGAGCCCGGCGGCCGAACTCCATCCACGTGTAGCCCAGCCGCTCGGGATGCGGGTGCTTGCCGCCCAGCAGGAGGTTCCACTCCATCCGCTTCTGCCGGTCGCCGTCGGGCTCCACCCGGTGCGGCGCGAGCTCGCCGTCGAGCAGGAACGGCAGCGTCAGGGCCAGGACCTTGGACTTCCCGGTGCCGTTGTTGCCGCGCAGCAGCAGACGGCCGTCGTGGAAGTGGAACTCCTCCACGTCGTAGTAGAACATGTCGACGAGCCCGGCACGCAACGGCTTCCAGCGCTCGGAGGTGGGGGAAGGCGGCATCACTGTCCCTTGATGACGGGTTCGTCCAGCGTGTAACGGGCGATGGCGGGAAGTCCCACGGCCGACCCGCCCGTGAGGCGGACCAGCCGCAGTGCGGTGAGCTTGGCCAGCGCCGTGGCCAGCAGGCCGTCTTCGGCGCCCGGCTCGGTCACGCCCTTGCGCCAGAAGGCGGCATGGTCGCGGGCGGCCTGCCGGACGAACGCCTTCAGCTCCTCCAGCGTGGCCTCCCCGCGGGCCGCGAGGTGCTCGGCGACCAGCAGTGTGACGTGGCCGTCGGTACGCTGCTCCGGCATGCGCACGTCGGTCAGCTCGTCGTCGGGGTCCACCATCGCGATGCCCTCGGCCCGTATCTCGGCCACCAGCCCGGTGGCCTCCTCTATCCGCCGCACGACGGCGTGCCGCTGCGAGGTCAGGTAGGCGCGCTCGGCGTCGTCGAGGTCGGCGAAGTACACCACCGGGTCCTCCAGCAGCTTGCGGGTGAGCCTGCGCCGCAGCGCCTGGTTGCGCAGGTCGTCGGTGTCGGCGATCGGCTCCGCCGTCAGCTCGGCGAGCCGTTCCTCGAACGATCCTGCCGTGATCGTGGAGGGGCCCCTGGTACCGGTGAGCAGCGCGGCCAGGACCGGCCTGCGCACGTCGTACAGCACGTCGCCGGTCGCGCTGAGATAGGCGTCCTCGTCACCGGCGACCCTGCGCAGCACGCCCCAGTCGAGCAGCGTGCGCACCACGGCCACGAGGTCGGCCCGCTCGGCCCGGCTGCCGAGGGTGAAGTCGAAGTCCAGCTCCGGCTCGGCCGCGGCCGACAGCACCTCCTCGGCCAGCCGGCCGAGCGTGGTCTGGGCGTCGGCGCGTTCGAGCACGGCCAGCGCCAGGCAGAGCAGCACGTAGCGGTGTCTGCCGTACGGCTCTCCGGCCCGGCCGCGAGCGGGATGGGTCGCGTCGCGGGTGTCGGAGGCGGTCTTGAACAGCCGGGCCGTGCCGGAGTCCACCATCAGCCGCCAGCCGGTCTCGCGGGTGAGCCAGTGGCGCAGCTCGGTCTGGTGACGGCGGACCAGCACCAGTCTCTCCGCGTCGTGCTCGTCGGTCAGCAAGGGCTTGGCCAGCAGCGCGCGCAGGGCGGTCCGCCGTTGGGCCCGCTCTTCCTCGGGCGTCACGGGGCCGCCATCAGGTCGGTGATCTCTATCGTGTGCTCCGGCCCGGTGAGCACGCCGTCGTGGGTGTGGATCTCGGCCTCGCCGCCGCCGGGGACGAGGACCAGGCGCACCTCCATCGAGCCGTCGGCGGTCACCGTCTTCACCTCGGTCTCGCCCGGCCGCCGGGCGGCCAGCGCGTCGCCGAGCAGGCCCAGGAACAGGCGGAACGCCCGCGTGTCGAGCACGTCCAGCTCCGAGAGCAGGACCGAGCCGTCGGTGCGGAGCGCCGCGCGTGCCGCGGCCGTCTCGGCCGCCTCGCGCTCGGCCTGCTCCAGCAGCAGCGCGCGGGCCCGGCTGCGATCGGCCACCCGGTTGGGCTTGCCCCGCCGCTCGTAGGAGCCGGTACGGCGAAGCTGAGGCGAGATCCTGATCGGCGGGGCCTCCCGCCAGGGAATCCCCGCCGGAACCTCCTGCCACTCCGCCAAGGTGGCGGGCGTGACCGTCAGGTGCCGGGCGGGGGTCAGCCCGAACGCCGCCCGCCACAGCCGGTGCGTCGCCTCCTCGTCCGGAGCCTCGGCGAACCAGCGGGCCAGGGCGCGGAAGTCGGCCGACCGGTCCGATCGGCCGGACCGCCGCTCGTTGAGCAGGCCGACCGTGTCGACGAGCTGCTTGATCGCGGTGATCGCCGCCTGCCGCAGCAGCCGCGCCTGCGACGGACGCTCCACGCCGGTGGAGACGAACCAGTCCTGAAGGCCGCGCCAGCGATTCAGCCAGGACTCGAACGCGCTCTTCTCGGCTCTGGCGTACGCCTCCGCGGCGTCCTCCTCGTCGGGCACCGCGTCGGCCGCCTCCCGGCGCGCGGCCAGCCTCAGCAGGTCCTCGTGTCCGCACACCTGCAGCTCGCCAAGCAGGGTGGCGATCTGCGCGCCGGAGTTGGCCAGGTCGGCGATGAAGCGGTTGATGTAGTCGATCAGCCGCTCCTTGTAGGCGATGAACGCCTCCACGTCACCGTCGGAGAAGTCGATCGCGCGGCGCAGCGAGGCCATGAATGCCTGGGCGTTGTCGGCGAGCGAGGAGAACCGCTCGGTCAGGGAGAGCAGCAGCAGGTGGACCCGGGCCGGGTCGGGATCGGACTCCCGGGCCAGGACGGCCAGCGACTCCAACTGCTCGGCGATGTCGCCCAGCGCCACGGACTGCAACGCCCCGCGCCGCCCGATCGCCTCCTCGTAGAAGGCGATCGCCTGCTCGGCCGCCTGCCCCGCCGGGGTGAGCTGGAACAGATACCGCTTGCGGTGGAAGTCCTCAACGGACGTCACTCTGCCGGTATCGGCGTCGGCCCGTAAATTGCCCCATTCTCGAAGCCGGTCCAGGGCTTGCGCGAGTGAGTCGTCATTGTCCCGGCGCAACTCGGCCGCCACGTCCTCCGGCCGCAGGTGCACGATGAAACGCTCCTTCGCCCGCGCGAAGGCGCGCAGGATCGCCCGGTACAAGGCGGCATTGGGCGCGCTCAGGTGCGCGAAAGGCTGGTGCTCCTGAGACGGGGACGTCATACCGATAGTTTCCACGTTCAACAGGAGCACGGTGCGCGATATCCAGATGAGGTCATCGGGGACGACGCGAATCTCCCCATGTGGCCACTTTCTCCATGTGGCCACGCCTCGCCCCTCGCGGTGCGGCGAGGGCCTGGTTCAGGTGTCGCCGGTTCTGGCGAGAGCGGGCTCCTGGCGGTCCGGGGCGGGCCTGCGGCGGCCTTCGGTGGAGACGACGAGGGCGACGCCGATGACGATGATCAGGCCGGCGGCGGCCATCTGGGCGGTCACCTGCTCGTTGACGATCAGGGCGCCGAGGATCACCGCCACCACCGGGTTGACGTAGGCGTAGGTGGAGACCAGCGAGATCGGGGCGTTGCCGAGCAGCCAGATGTAGGACGTGAAGCCGATCAGGGAGCCGACCAGGATCATGTACGCCAGGGCCAGCCAGGAGCGGGTGGTGACGTCCTCGACGATCAGGCGTTCGCCGGCGGCGAGGCCGATCGCGGTCATGGTCACGCCGCCGACCAGCATCTCGATGGTGCTGGCGGTGAACGGGTTCTCGGGCATCGGGAGTTTGCCGGACAGCCAGGAGCCGAGCGACCAGGACACTGACGCCAGCAGGATCGTGACGATGCCGGTCGTGGAGGAATCGCCGGTGCCGCCGGTGAGCGAGAGGGCGGCCACGCCGGCGAAGCCGACGAGGACGCCGGTGAGGGTGAGCAGGCGCGGACGGTCGCGGGCGGCGATGCGGAAGATCACCAGCCACAGGGGCACCGAGGCGACCAGGAGTGCGGCCAGGCCGCTGGAGATGTGCTGCTCGGCGACCGCGACCATGCCGTTGCCGCCGGTGAGCAGCAGGACGCCGACCAGGGCCGCGCTCGCGACCTGCTTGCCGGTGACGCGGAAGGCGGCGGGGCCGCGGCGGAGGAGGAGGACGAGGCCCAGCACCAGGCCCGCCGCGAGGAACCGCATCGCGCCGCTGATGAGCGGCGGCATCGACTCGATCATGATGCGGATGCCGAGGTAGGTCGAGCCCCACACGATGTAGACGGTGATGAGCGCGCCCCAGATCAGGGCGCCCTTCCGGCGGTCAGCATCGTCGAAGCCCATAGGTCATTACCTTAGCCCCTGTGGATGTCGGGCGAAGTGGCGCCTTTCGGACCTGGTGTCGAGGGCTCTTTCGGATCTTGTGTCGGGGCCCTCCCGGTTCGGATCTGTGTCTGGGCTTTTCGGATCTTATGTCGGAGCTTGGTGGGGTTCGGGTTCCTGTGTTTGCCCACCTTGGGTGGGTTTGCGGCACGGTGTTCGGTCCACCGGTGGTGAGGTCGGTGGTGTTCGCGCCGCTCATTGAGTGAGGTGCCTTCTGTACGGTGCGTGGTGTTCGGTTCTCTGCCGCGTGTGTGGGTGGGTGGACGGTGTTCGGGGAGTTCTGCGGGTGGGTGGGTGGAGGGGTTCTGAGGGGCGGGCGGAGGGCCGGCTTTGCGGGGTTCCGGTGGGTGGGGGTGATCGGGTGGTGCGGGATTTGGGGTGGGCGGGCTTACCCGATTTTCGGTCCCCTGTGCCGCCTATAACGCCTTTGCGTGATCCCGTCGCCACATATTGTCGCGAAAAACGGAAAAACCGCTATCCCCATGGTGGTTCCCGGTGCGGCGGGAGCCCCCGTGGGGATAGCGGGGTGGCCGGCTAGCGCGTGCCCAGTTTTTCCACGATCAAGCGGTAGAGCTGGCGGGGCCGCCCGGGTTGCGGGGTGCGGTTGGGCGGGAGCGGCCACGCGAGTCCCTCGTCCACCAGCGTGCGCAGCAACCGCCGGGCCGTACGCGGGGTGACGCCGAGCATGCGGCCGGCGCTTTCGGCGTCGACCACGGTGTCGCCGCCCTCCAGTTTGGCCGCCAGGCGGGCCAGGACCTCGACGCCCTTGGGCTTGATCGGGCCGGAGCCGGTAGGGGGCATGCGGGGCGCGGGGATGAGCGCGCGGCCCTCGCGGTCCACGGCGAAGCCCTGGGCCTGCTTGCCCGCCTGGGTGCGGGCCAGGGCGGCCCTGGCGTGGCTCTCGGCGTCGTGCGTGGTGCGGCCCATGCCCACGCCCACCTCGACCGCCAGGCCCAGCTCGTCGCGGATGCGGCCCGCGAAGGGCAGCACCCGGAAGCCGTCGGTGGCCGAGGCGATGGAGCCCCTGGTCGCGGTGATCAGGTAGCTGTGGTCGTCGATGGGCCAGACCGTGGCGTTGATCCGGTTGGCCTCCTGCACGAGCAGGCGGTGCAGCGACAGGCGCAGCTCGTCGCGCCAGTAGCGCGGCGCCGCGCGGCGTACGGGCTCGCGCAGTGTCGGCACCTCCACCACGACCACGGTGAGCTGCGACTCCTCCAGCCGGTGGTGCGCGCCGAGGAGCGCCGCGGTGTGCAGCGCCGTCCGTACGGCGGCCGAGGTGGGCCTGATCCGGATGACCGGGATCGAGGCCGCCTGGAGCCGCTCCGCGACCGCGGGCAGGCACGTCAGGGCGCCGCTGGTGGCGCCCTGGCGGGCCAGACGCTCGTGGTACGCGGCGATGGTGCCGGTAGCGCCAGGTTCGTCACGGCTGTGCACCTCGGCGCTCGCCAGGCCGAGGTCGGAGTACGCCTCCTCCACGTCGGCCCGCGTGAGCACGTCGATGCTGACCCGCTGCGGGTCGATGCGCTCGTCCAGTGCGGCCTTCGCCAGCGCCGCGACCAGCGCGGCACCCCCAAGCTGTACGTACGTGGCCGGCATCGTCAGCACACCCGACCGTCTGGCCAGCTCGTAGGGCACCGGGCTGGCGAACAGGCATGCGTCCACGCCCGGCCCCAGCCGTGTCACCTTGTCAGCGGCCTCCTGCTCATCCCTGTACGCGGCCGCCACCAGGCGGCATGGCAGGGGAGCCGCGGCATGCCCCATGAGCATCACGCGCTCGACCAGATCGTGTGGCCCCACCACCCCGATGGTGAGGTCCGGCGTCATTGTGCCCGGGCGTGACACTCGGGGTGTTTCCTCGCCCCGCTCGACCAATGTTCGTCCCATCCTGCCGTCCGTTGCAGTGCTCTCTTTTGGAACGATCGCTCGCGAGGGCCATAATGTCACGCCCGGATTTTCCGGAATACGGTTCTGCGAGCGTTGGGTGCCGGTAAAGCTACTGGTCAGCCCGGTAAAGTGGCCATATCAAGGAGTTGAAATCTCCCGACGCACATCAGCCCCAAGAGACTGCATGCGCTCGGCCAGGTGGGCGTGCCCCCGGTCGATGAGATAACCGTTGGAGATCTCGGTCTCACCCTCCGCGGCCAGACCGGCGAGCACGAGCGCGATTCCGGAGCGCAGATCGTGCGCCTGTACCTGGGTGCCGCGCAGCGGGGTGGGCCCGTGCACGACGGCCCGGCTGCCCTCGACGTTGATATTGGCGCCCATCCGGTTCAGCTCGCCGGCCAGCGCGAACCGGCCGTCGAAGATGCGCTCGTGGATGTAGCTGGCGCCGTCGGCGAGGCAGGCCACGGTCATGATCGGCGACTGCAGGTCGGTGGCGAAGCCGGGGTAGGTGTCGGTGATCACGTTGATCGGGCGGAGCGGGCGGTCGCGGCGCACGTGCAGCACCGCGCCGTCGTCGTAGAACTCCACGCCCATCTGCTCCAGCTTCCAGCGCACCACGCCGAGGTGGTCGAGGTCGGCCCCGACGAGGTGCACCTCGCCGCCGGTGATGGCCGCCGCCATGGCGAACACGCCGGCGTCGAGCCGGTCGGGCATGACGGTGTGCTCGACGGCGCGCAGCTCATCGACGCCCTCGACGGTGATGAACCCGGTGCCGCCGCCGCTGATCTTGGCGCCCATGCGGGTGAGCATGTCGATGACGTCGAGCACCTCGGGTTCGAGCGCGGCGTTCTCGATCACGGTGGTGCCCTTGGCGAGCGCCGCGGCCATGATCAGGTTCTCGGTGCCGGTGTGGGAGGGGGTGTCGAGGTAGAGCGGGGCGCCGGTCAGGCCCGCGGCCTTGACGTTGATGACGGTGTCGCCCTCGTCCACGATCGCGCCGAGCCGCTTGTAGCCCAGGTAGTGGAAGTCGAGGTTGCGGCTGCCGAGGTTGCAGCCGCCCACGCCCTCGATGACCGCCTCGCCGAGCCGGTGCAGCAGCGCGGGCACGAACAGCACCGAGCCGCGGAAGCGGCGGGCGATGGCGGCGGGGAGCACCGGGCTGTGCACGCCGGAGGCGTCGATCACGAGGGTGCGCTCGGGCTCGTGCAGCTCGACGCGGGCGCCCACCGCCTCGGCCAGTTCGACCGCCCGGCGTACGTCCTCGATGATGGGCACGTTTCGCAGCACGGTGCGGCCGTCGGCAGCCAGCAACGCCGCCCCGATCATCGGCAGCACGGCGTTCTTCGCACCCTGGATGAAAGCGGTCCCACGGAGTGCGTTGCCACCGCGCACGCGGTAACGGATCATTTCGCGTCAAGCTCCTTGGCAGTTGCGGATGTGATCTCGACGAACGAGCGGCTGCGGAGGGGTTGTCTCGTTCGGCGAGCGAGCGCCAGGCGGGTCGCCGCGCTCACAGTAGCCCCTGTACGGCGCTGAGCCGGTCGTTTCGCGAGGTACGGGTCGTCCCGCTACCCCTGGGCTAGGCGGTGAAACTGAGACCCGTGAGACGCTCGTAGGCGTCAACGTAGCGCCGCCGGGTGCGCGCCACGACATCTTCGGGCAAACTCGGCGGCGCTTCTCCGGAGGCGCGGTCCCAGCCCGACTCGGGCGACAGCAGCCAGTCGCGGACGAACTGCTTGTCGAAGGAGGGCTGCGACCTGCCCGGCCGCCACTCGTCGAGGGGCCAGAACCTGGAGGAGTCGGGGGTCAGGACCTCGTCGCCCAGGGTCAGCACGCCCTCGGAGTCCCAGCCCAGCTCGATCTTGGTGTCGGCGACGATGATGCCGCGCTCGCGGGCGATCTCGGCCCCGCGCTCGTAGACCGCGAGCGTGATCCGGCGCAGCTCGGCCGCCGTCTGCTCGCCGACCATGGCCACGACCTGCTCGTAGGTGATCGGCTCGTCGTGCTGACCCTGCGGCGCCTTGGTGCTGGGCGTGAAGATCGGCTCGGGCAGCCGCGAGCCCTCTTCGAGACCCGGGGGCAGGGGGACGCCGGACACCTCGCCGGTGCGGCGGTAGTCGGTGAGCCCCGACCCCGCGAGGTAGCCGCGGGCCACGCACTCCACCGGCACCATGCGCAGCGGCCGGCACACCACGCTGCGCCCGTCGTCGCGCGCCGCCACGAGGTGGTTGGGCACCACATCGGCGAGCTGCTCGAACCACCAGGTGGACAGTTTCGTAAGGATCACACCTTTGTCGGGGATGTCGGGCGTGAGCACATGATCGAACGCCGAGATCCGGTCGGACGCCACCATCAGCAGCAGGCCGTCGTCCGTCTCGTAGAGGTCGCGGACCTTCCCCGAATGCAGGTGTTTCACCAGCCCATTCTGGCAGGAGAATCGGGGACCCCCGGACCGGGCCCCCGCCCGCTCACAGGGTGCCCTGGGTCTCCTGGCTGCGCGCGGCCTCGGCGGCGATGTCGGTGCGGTGGTGCGAGCCGCGCATGCGGATCGCCGACACCAGCTCGTACGCCACCGCCCGCGCCGCCGCCAGGTCGGGCCCGGTGCCGACCACGTTCAGCACCCGGCCGCCCGCCGAGACCAGGCGGCCCTCGGCGTCGCGCGCCGTGCCCGCGTGCAGCACGTAGCCGTCCTCGGACTCGGTGTCCAGGCCCTCGATCACGTCGCCCTTGACCGGCTGGGCCGGGTAGCCCTCGGCGGCGATGACGACCGTCACGGCCGCGCCGCCGCGGTAGGTCAGCGGCGGGAAGCCGGCCAGCTCGCCGGTGGCCGCGGCCATCAGCAGGGCCGAGAGCGGGGTGGCCAGGCGGTCCAGGACGACCTGGGTCTCGGGGTCGCCGAACCGGGCGTTGAACTCGATCACCTTCGGGCCGTCGGCGGTGAGGGCGAGGCCGGCGTACAGGACGCCGACGTACGGGATGCCGCGCGCGGCCAGCTCGCCGATCGTGGGCAGCACGATCGTGTCCATGACCTGGTCGGTCAGGCTGGGCGGGGCCCACGGCAGCGGCGTGTAGGCGCCCATGCCGCCGGTGTTGGGGCCCTCGTCGCCGTCGTAGGCGCGCTTGAAGTCCTGGGCCGGGCGCAGCGGGACGGCGGTCGTGCCGTCGCAGATCGCGAACAGCGAGACCTCGGGGCCGTCGAGGTACTCCTCCACCACGACGCGCTCGCACGACGCGGCGTGGGCCAGCGCCGCCTCGCGGTCGCGGGTCACCACGACGCCCTTGCCGGCGGCGAGGCCGTCGTCCTTCACGACGTACGGGGCGCCGAACGCGTCGAGCGCCGCCGCGACCTCTTCCTGTGTGGTGCACGTGCGCGCCCGCGCCGTGGGCACCCCGGCGGCCTCCATGATCTCCTTGGCGAACGCCTTGGAGCCCTCGATCCGGGCCGCCTGCGCCGACGGGCCGAAACACGGCACGCCCGCCGCGCGCACCGCGTCGGCGACGCCCGCGACCAGCGGCGCCTCGGGGCCGATCACGACGAGGTCGGCGCCCACGCCCTTGGCCAGGGCCGCGACCTGCTCGGGGTCGGTGGGCGAGATCGCGTGCAGCGTCGCCACCTCCGCGATGCCCGCGTTGCCCGGGGCGCAGTGCACCTCGGTGACCTGGGACTCGGCCTCCAGCGCCCGGCACAGGGCGTGCTCGCGGCCGCCACTGCCAATCACAAGTACACGCACGCCGACGACCCTATCGGCATCCTCGCGGTGCGGGCCGCGCGACGTCCTGATGGCTCCCTACCGGCGCGCGACGACACCTGGTGACAAGGGCGGTGCCTCGCCTCACACTGGTGGCGTGATGCAGGCTTCGTACCTCGTCGCCGTCGCGCTCGCCGTGCTCGTGGGCGTGTTGCTCCCGCCGATGCTGTGCTACCGGGGCCTGCTGGCCTGGCGGGCCTCCCGGCCGCGGGACCCGGAGCTGGACGCGTACGAGCTGGCGTGGCTGGCGGCGGGGTGGCGCCGCGCCGTGGACGTCGCCGCGGTGGGCCTCGTCGCGAAGGACGTGCTGCGCCGCTCGCGGTCGCGGACCTACACCCGGGTGGCGGGCACGAGCCTGTCCGGCGCCCATCCGCTGGAGGAGTCCCTGGCCGGGTTCGCCGGCGCCCGCCCCGGCGGGAGCTCGCAGCGCGAGCTGGAGCAGGCTCCGGAGCTGCGGCCCGTACGGCGGGCGATACGACGCAGGCTGGTCCGGCTCGGGCTGGTGCACCCGTGGGTGGTGCAGGGGGTGCAGGCCGTCGTCCCGATGCTGTTCCTGCCTGTGCTGTTCCTGGGCGGCTACGCGGCCCTGGAGTTCGTGACTCTGCTCTGGGAGGACGGGCCGCTCCCGGCGCGGACCGGCGAGATCCTGCTGCTGGCGTTGGCGTCGTTCGCCGGGCTGGTGGTGCTCGCGCCGCGCGAGGCGGATCGCGGCGACCTCAGCAGGGCCGGCCGCGCCGTCCTGCGCCGGGCGCGCTCGCGGTGGCCGGCGGACGGCGCGATGCTGGAGGCGTACGCGCTGCACGGCGAGTACGCGGGCGAATGGCGCGAGGCGGCCGGGATTCCGCAGCCCACGCCGCACGTCGAGCGGACCGCGCCCCCGGATCGCCCCGCGCGCTCCCGCAGGGACGACGGCGATGGCGGCGGCGCGGGCGGCTGCGGCGACGACGGATGCGGCTGCGGCGGCGAGTGACCCGCCCGAGGTGGCCTGACGCGCGTGCGTGCGCGGCCGGCACCCCCTGTGCGGGAGTGACCTCCGCGCGCGTGCGCGCGCGTACGGGAGACGCGTGAGCGGCCCTTCCGGATGACTCGGTGTGTCGGCAATTGGGTACGTAGTTCGTGCGGGGCTTTTGTGCACTTCTACGCGATCACCCCTTGTACGGCGGGGTAGGCTAGGTGTCTGGCGGTCGCCCTGTGGTAAATTGGGGCGGCTTTATGGCGTCTCGTGGCGATTGGAGGTGGTCCGGGATGAATCCTGGTGATCCCAGCAGTACGTGCTCGCGCGCGTACACCGTGTGCACCCCTGACCACTCCAGTTCGGTCGCCTGATCCTGCTTCACGCGCTCCTTTCTGCCGCTTTTCATGTTATTGAGGTGACGTTCAGTCGCGCGTGGATCGTGCCAGGTCAGGCGGGAAGGGACCGCCATGCGTTCGTCCATGCTCTTTCCCCGGATCAGCCGTCACCCTCGCCGCGTGCCGCACGCCCGAAGGACCCCGAACGGCGCTTCCGCCGCCGAGCGGATCACGGGTGCCTGCGTGCCGCCCAAGGAGTCGCTGGTCGAATACGCCGCCTACATCGGCGGCAAGAAGGTCTACGCCCTCGACATCGTCGAGGCGCTGCGCCTGGTGCGCGCCCACAACGAGGCCATCGGCGAGGACGCCAAGGCCCCCGCGTTCGTCTGGGTCGGGCTGCACGAGCCCAAGGCGCCCGAGGTCGAGTGGCTGGCGGAGGTCTTCGGACTGCACCCCCTCGCCGTCGAGGACGCCGTCAAGGCGCACCAGCGGCCCAAGGTCGAGCGCTACGGCGAGTCGCTGTTCGTGGTGCTCAAGACCCTCGCCTACATCGACCACGAGGTGCTCAGCGACACCAGCGAGATAATCGCCACCGGCGAGATCATGGTGTTCGTGGGCCCCGACTTCGTGGTCACGGTGCGCCACGGCGAGCACTGCCCGCTCACCGAGGTGCGCGCCCGGCTCGAGGAGAAGCCCAAGCTGCTCAACCGCGGCCCCACCGGCGTGCTGCACGCCATCGCCGACTTCGTGGTGGACAAGTACCTCACCGTCGCCGACTGCATGCAGGAGGAGCTGGAGGAGGTCGAGGCCAAGGTCTTCGCCGACGTCAGCTCCCGCGACATCGGCCGCATCTACCACCTCAAGCGCGAGATGATCGAGATGAAGCGGGCCGTCACCCCGCTCCAGGCCCCGCTCGGCGCGCTGCCGCAGCGCCGCATGATCCCCTCCGAGATGCGCGACTACTTCCGTGACGTGGGCGACCACCTCTCGCGGGTGTGCGAGCAGGTGGAGTCGTCCAACGAGCTGTGCAACTCGGTGCTCCAGGCGGCGCTCGCGCGCTCCAACGCCCTGGCCAACGAGGACATGCGCAAGATCTCGTCCTGGGTGGCGATCATGGCCGCACCGACCATGATCGCCGGGATCTACGGGATGAACTTCGACTTCATGCCCGAGCTGAAGTGGGTGTTCGGCTACCCGCTCGCGCTCGGCGTCATGCTCGTCGTCTGCACCCTGCTCTACCGCGGCTTCCGCCGCAACGGCTGGCTCTGACCCCGCGCGGGGCCCGCTGAGGGCCGCGCCCGCACGTGCTCACCCCGCACGTATTCAATTCGCACGTGCTCACCCCGCACGTAGTCGATCCGCACGTGCTCACACCGCCACGGACGGGCGCAGCGACGGCACCGGGGCCGGCACGCTCATGCCGCGCTCGGTCCACAGCTCCCGCATCCGGTCGGGGTAGTCGGTCACGACCCCCGACACGCCCAGGTCCAGCAGCCGCGCCGCGTCCTCGGCGCGGTTGACCGTCCACGGCACCACCGGCAGCCCGGCGCGGCCCGCCGCCGCCATGAACGCCTCGTCCACCAGGACGTACTCGGGCGAGACCGTCGTGCCGCCCGCCGCGGCGGCGGCGGCCGGGACGTCGCCGCCGAAGTCGGCCAGGTCGAGCCCGTCGAGCCAGGCGGGCGCCATCGTGTCGCGCTCGATCAGCGCGAACCGCGGCACCTGCGGCGCCAGCTTCGCCGCCGCGCGCAGGATCCGCCAGTCGAAGCTGAGGATCGCCGCCCCGCCCAGCCGGTGGTGCCGCTCCAGCTCGGTCAGCACCAGCTCGGTGAACATCTCGGGGTCGGGGGTCAGCTTCGGCCGCGTGGGGTCGGACTTCAGCTCCACGTGCAGCCGCACGCCGTCGGCGTCGTACGCGCCGACCAGGCCGAGCACCGCGCCGAACGTCGGCATCCGGGTGTCGGGGATCGGCACCTGCGTGAGCGCGAACGGGTCGTCGGCGTGGCGCGGCAGCCGCACGCCGCAGTCGAGCGTGCGCAACTGCGCCAGGGTCAGGGAGTTGATCGGCCGCCCCACGTAGGGGAACTGGGGGTCGGCCACGTACGCCGGACGCGTGTCGGCGCTGGTCACGGAGGAGACGGTCAGGTCGTGGGTCAGCACGAGCCGCCGGTCGGCGGTGAGGGCGAGGTCGAACTCCAGAGCATCGACGCCTATCTGAAGCGCGTGCAGCAGCCCGGGAAGAGTGTTCTCCGGGCGCAGCCCTCGGGCCCCGCGGTGTCCATGGATCTCGGCATGCACACCTGGGACCATACCGCCGCCGTGTCCGTATTCCGCGGCATGAGGCCGCGCCACGCCGCCCGGCCGCTCAGGCGAGCGCCCGCGCCAGCGCCGTATCGGCCGCCGGGTCCAGGGGCCCGGCCAGCATGAACGGCATCTGCGCCATGAACCGGGGCCGTTCGCCCAGGTGCTCCTGAGCCGCGTGCACGGTCAACGGATGCACCAGGTACGCGTCGCCCGGCGAGCCGGTCGCGAGCGCCACCGGCCGGTCGCGGCTCGCCTCCTCCACCAGCGCGCCGGCGCGGATGAAGTCGTGCACCTCATCGCCCAGCGCGCGTACGCTGTCGCGCTGCGAGCCCACCCTGATCCGGGTCGGCGCGTCCCGCTCGCCCACCTCCGAGAACAGCATCAGCACCAGCAGCGTGTGCGAGCGGGCGGTCACCCCCCAGCCGCTCCCGTCGGCCAGCGGCACGTTGGCGTCGAGGTGCCAGCCCCGGTCGTCGGCCGGCGGCACGCGCGGGAACCGGATCGGGATGTTGCCCGCCGCGAACCGCGGCTGCCACCCGCCCTTCCCGCACACCGCGTCCAGCCCCTCGGCCAGCACGGGCGAGCGTAGCAGCTCCCCGAACGGCCCCTGCCCGGTCAGGTCCTGCGCCCACACCACCGGCTCGCGCCAGCCCTCGGGCCGGTCGGGCGACAGGCCGATCTGCTCCCACAGCAGCGCCTGCGCCGCCTCGCCCTGCTCACGCGAGCCGATCGTCAGCTTCACGAACCCGTCGCGTGCGAAATCCTGGGAAATGCCCACGACGTCCGATCATGTCAGATGAGCGGCCGAAGCTGCAGGGTTTGCGTACGCCCCGGGCCCACGCCGATCGCCGACACCGGCGCCCCGGCCAGCTCCTCCAGCCTGCGCACGTACGCCTGCGCGTTCGGCGGCAGGTCCTCGAAGGACTTGGCCTCGGAGATGTCCTCCTTCCAGCCCGGCATCTCCTCGTAGACCGGCTTGGCGTGGTGGAACTCCGTCTGCGTCATCGGCACCTCCTCGTGGCGGGTGCCGTCCACGTCGTAGGCGACGCACACCGGGATGCGCTCCAGGCCGGACAGCGTGTCCAGCTTGGTGAGGAAGAAGTCGGTCACGCCGTTGATCCGCACCGCGTACCGGGCGATCACCGCGTCGAACCAGCCGCAGCGCCGGTCGCGCCCGGTCGTGGTGCCGTACTCGTGGCCGGTACGGCGCAGCCACTCGCCCATCTCGTCCAGCAGCTCGGTCGGGAACGGCCCCGACCCGACCCGGGTCGTGTACGCCTTGAGGATCGCGATCACCTTGGTCAGCCGCGTCGGCGGGATGCCCGACCCCGCGCACGCGCCGCCCGCGGTCGGCGAGGAGGAGGTCACGAACGGGTACGTGCCGTGGTCGATGTCCAGCAGATTCCCCTGGCCGCCCTCCAGCAGCACCACCTTGCCGTCGTCGAGGGCCTGCGACAGCACCAGCGAGGTGTCGGCGATGAACGGCTTGAGCCGCTCGGCGTAGCCCAGGTACTCCTCCAGCACCTTGCCGGGCTCGATCCCCCTGCGGTTGTAGACCTTGGTCAGGACCTGGTTCTTCTCGTGCAGCGCGACCTCGATCTTCTTGCTGAGGATGCCCGGGTCGAGCAGGTCCTGCACCCGCACGCCCATCCGCGCGATCTTGTCGCCGTACGCCGGCCCGATGCCGCGCCCCGTGGTCCCGATCCGCGCCTTGCCCAGGAACCGCTCGGTCACCTTGTCCAGCGCCTTGTGGTGCGGCATGATCAGGTGCGCGTTGGCCGAGATGAGCAGCCTGTCGCAGGAGATCCCCCGGGCCTGCAGGCCGTCGATCTCCGACAGCAGCACCCCCGGGTCGATGACGACCCCGTTCCCGATGACCGGCACGACCTCCGGCGAGAGCACCCCCGTAGGCAGCAGGTGCAGCGCGTACCGCTGGTCGCCGATCACGACCGTGTGCCCCGCGTTGTTTCCGCCCTGGTAGCGGACCACGTAGTCCACGGACTCGCCGAGCAGGTCCGTGGCCTTACCCTTGCCCTCATCGCCCCACTGAGCACCCAAGAGAACGACAGCCGGCATCGCAAACTCTCCCAACACAAAACGAAACCCCTGACGCAAGGGCGTAAGGGGCTCTTGCATCCGAACTCTACCCTGCTTACGGCGCGTGCTCCGCACGCGCGGCTTGGGCGCCTTTCAGGTCGCGTCTTCCCTCGTCACTCCGGTCGCTTCGCTCCCTGCGCTCCTCCTCCAGACACGACCGCGCCCAAGCGCGCTCATGGCGATTGCTTCGCAATACGCGGGCTTGGGCGCCTTTCAGGTCGCGTCTTCCCTCGTCGCTTCGGTCGCTTCGCTCCCTGCGCTCCTCCTCCAGACACGACCGCGCCCAAGCCGACCTACCACCCGATCGCGCGGTTCACACGTGGCGCCCGGTGATCCGCGAGTGGAATGCCCGTGGAAGATGGGGGCGGCCCGGGTCGGGGTGACGCCGGGCCGCGGGGTCAGTTGTTGAGTTCGGCGGCGGCCGTGGGGCTGGAGTCCTTGAGGAACTGCAGGCAGCGTTCGGCCTCGTCCTTCTCGCCGATCGCCTGGGCGGCGCGGGCGAGGGCGTACAGGCAGCGGAGGAAGCCGCGGTTGGGCTCGTGCTCCCAGGGGATCGGGCCGTGGCCCTTCCAGCCGGCGCGGCGCAACTGGTCCAGGCCGCGGTGGTAGCCCGTGCGGGCGAACGCGTAGGAGGTCACGGCGTGGCCGTTGGCGAAGTACTCGTCGGCGAGGGTGGCCCAGGCGGCGGAGTACGCGGGGAAGCGGGCGGCCACGTCGGAGGCCTTGGCGCCTGACTCCAGAGCCTCCCTCGCCTCGGTCGAGTCGGGAAGGTAGGTCGGAGGCGGCCCGGCCAGAAGGTTCTCGTGCGTCATGAACACAGTCTTACCCGTGTGAGGCGATCTGAGGACGGGGCGGCGGGGCCGAGATACGCTGACATTTCTCGGGACGGGGAGGAACGCTGATCTTGGGGGCCGGGCGGTTGGCGGGCGTGCTGGCGGCTCTGGTCCTCGTGGCCGGGTGCGCCGCCGAGCGTCCCGGGCCCGAGCCGGCGCGTCCCACGGCCGAGCGTCCCACGGCCGAGCGTCCCGTCGTGGTGCTCACCTTCGACGACGGGCTGGCCCGGCAGGTGGTGGCGGGGGAGCTGCTGCGCGAGCACGGGCTGCGGGCGACCTTCTTCGTCTCCAGCGGGGTGCTCGGGCGCGAGGGGCGGCTGAGCGTGGCGCAGGTGCGGGCGCTCGCGCGCGACGGGCACGAGATCGGGGGGCACACGCTGACCCACGCCCGGCTGGGGGAGCTGCCGCCGGAGCGGCAGGAGCAGGAGATCTGCGCCGATCGGCGGGCGCTGGTGGCGATGGGGTTCGAGGTGCGGGCGCTGGCCTACCCGTACGGGTCCTTCGACGCGCACACCGCGGGCATCGCCGCGAGGTGCGGCTACGCCGGGGCCCGGGGCTCGGGCCGGTCCGGTGGCGGGCCGTTCCAGGTCGCGACCGCGCCCGCCGTCGTGCGCGGGACCGGCCTGGAGGCGTTGCGCGGGTACGTGACCGGGGCCGAGCGGCGCGGCGACGCCGTCGTGGTGCTGGTGTTCCACGACGTGTGCGCGCGGTGCGGCGAGTACGCCGTCGATCCCGGCGTTCTGGACTCCTTCCTGGGCTGGCTGGCGGAGCGGGGCACGCCCGTGCGCACGTTCAGCGACGCTCTGGCCGCCGCGGGAACGGCAGGCGGCGGCGCCGCGGTCGCGACGCCGACAGGCGCACGCGCTCCAGCTCGTCGGTGAGCTGGGCGATCCGGCGTTCCAGCCGGGCGTTCTCCTCGCGGAGTCGCACCACCTCCTGGCCGGGTTTGCCGCTCGGCGCGGGCCTGGCCGGCTGCTGGGCCTTCGGCTCGGGGGCTTCGGCGGCGGGCAGCCAGCCCCAGGTCGCGCCGTCCACCCAGTACGTGCCCGCCACGTCCTCCACCGCGTCGTCCAGCGGCTCGCCGGGGGCGGCGACGAGCCGGGCCCGCGCGTACGCCCCCGTGTGCTCCAGCCGGGCCGTGACCACGACGTCGGTCTCGTCCAGGGCCACGCTGATCAGGCCGTAGCCCTGGTCGGCGGCCAGGGCGACCATGCGGCGCAGGCTGTCGGGGCCCGGCACCCAGCCGGGCGGGCAGGTCAGCCGGTACGGCGTGGGGGCCGCCGACTCGGGTAGCCGTTCCACGTAGCGCACCCGGCCGTCGTGGCGGTACAGGCCGTGGACGAGCAGCAGGTCCAGGTTCGGGCTGTACTGCGGCGACCGGCGGTCCTCGGCCAGCGTGCTCCACGGGCCCACCAGCGTGACCTGGAGGTCGTGCAGCGAGCCGGCCAGCACGCCGTCCACCGTGGCGCGGGTGTCCTCGTAGCTCGCGCCCGTGGCGTCCACCACCACCTCGACGTACGGCACCAGGTACTGTCGCTTGGGGTGGGTGCGCTGCCAGCGCATGTGCGCCACCCGGTCGGGCACGAACACCCGGTTGTACCGGCTCACCCTGTCGCCGTCGCGCATCATCATGGAGCGGCCGAGGTGCCAGCTCCGAGCCTGGGGCTCCAGGACGAAGGCCGCGCCGTGCTGGGCGAGGCGGTAGCCCAGCTCGGTGTCCTCGCCGAGCACCAGCTCGGTCTGCAGCGGGCCCGTCTCGCGCAGCAGCCGGGCGTTGACCGAGGCCGCGTTGGTGACGTGCACCCGGTAGGCGGTGTCCTTGGCCGCGCGCAGGCCGTCGGTGCGCTCGGCCAGGTCCACGATCCACTGGTGCGGCTCGCTGGCCTCCAGGTCGAACAGCTTCTCGCCGGCGCCCGCCGACACCGCCGCGTACACCTCGGCCGGCGCGGGCCAGTCCTCCTCGACGTAGCGGACGTACCCCATGACCACCAGGTAGCCGGCCAGGTGGTGCCAGCGCATGTGCGCCTCCACCTCGTCGTGGTGGGTGACCATGTCGGCGTCCAGCCAGTGCACCACGTCGCCGTCGGCGACCTCCAGGCCCACGTTCCGGGCGTTCGCGCGCCCGCGCGAGCCCTCCTCGGTGCGCAGCAGCCGCGTACGCTCCGGCGCGATCTCCGGCAGCCGCAGCGGCGGCGCGGTGCCGTCGTCGATGACGATCACTTCGAGCAGGTGGGACGGGTAGCTCTGCCCGGCCAGGGCCGCCAGCGTCAGGTCCAGTTTGTCCTGATGCCCGTACGCCGCGATGATCACGCTCACGGTCAGGCGCGGGCGCCAGGCGCCCAGCTCGGGCGGGGTGAGCACGGAGTAGTCGTTGTGCCGGATGCGGGGGGCTTTCATGGTCGGTGCTCCATAAGGCGGCTGGGGCGGAAGCCCCGCCACTGGTCCTTGGCCCGGTGCAGGAAGTACCCGACCGGTTCCTGCCAGGTGTGCTTGCCTCTGGCCGCGCGCCGGGCCATGAAGCCCAGGCCGTGGGTCCGGTAGATGCACCCTCCGGCGCGCAGGAGGGACTGGAACAGCTCGATGTCCACCGAGCGGGGGATCGGGCGGAAGCCGCCGAGGGCGGCCAGGGTCTCGCGGGCGATCAGGAAGGTGCCGCCGGCCACGTGGTCGGACATCGTCTCGCTGGTCCAGCGGCGGCGGATCGTGACGTTGATCTGCTCCAGGTAGAAGAACTCCGACGCGGCCCCGACCAGGTCGGCGCCGGAGTAGCCGCGGGCGAGCAGGAGGTCGGCCAGGTGGTCGGGGCCGTACCAGTCGTCGTCGTCCCACTTCGTCACGTACGCGCCGGAGGCGCGGGCCACGGCGGCGTTCAGCACCGCGCCGAACGGCATCTCGGCCGGGGCCTCCACCACGGTCAGGGGCCGGTCGAAGGCCGACACCGCGGCGGCCACGTCGGGGTCGCCGGCGGGCACGCCGTGCAGGGCGAGCACGACCTCCAGCTCCACGCCGCGCTGCCGGGCGATCTGGCCCAGCGCGAAGGCCACCAGGTCGCCGCGGCGGGTGCACATCACCACCGAGATCGTGGGCGGTCCGGGGACCGGCAGGCCGGCCGCGGCGGCGAAGGCGGTCCAGCGGGCGGTGGTGCCGTGGGCGCGCAGGGCGTGGCGGCGCATGCGCACGCTCAGCTCCTCGCGCCGCAGATCGTCGGCGACGTCGGCGTCCTCGCGGGCCAGCAGCGACAGCAGGTCCTCGCCCAGCGTCGCCGTGGCCCAGGCCGGGGGCGGGCTCGGGGCGATGAGCGGGACGCCGGCGGCGGCGAGCCCGGCCACCACCCGGGCGGCGGCGATCGGGCCGGTGTGGGCGGGGCGCCAGGACAGGCGCAGCGCGCGCAGCCTGCGCAGGCGGTCCACGTCGGTGTCGGTGACCAGGCCAGACTCGGGGAACGCGACCAGGTCGCGGCCGTCGAGCCGGGCGGTCCAGCGGCCGCCGGCGAGCACGATGTCGCCGATGCCCTTCGCGGGCGTGCGCAGGAACCCGCGCGGGTTGACCGAGCGCTCGTCCACGGGAGGCACCTGGCCGGGGTCGAGGCGGGCCAGGCGCTCGTAGCCGCCGGGCGCCCCGATCGCGGTCCAGGTCGCGTGCTCCCAGGGCGGGCGGGCCAGGACGGGCACCCGCCGGTCCGGCCACTCCGCGTCCGGGAGCCGCAGGCCCAGCTCGGCCGACGGCACCCCGGACTTCTCCGGGGCGCCGCCGCAGGACGCGTCGGGGTCGCCGGGCCACCAGTCGGCCAGCGCCGGGTCTCCCAGCGCGACGGCGGGCAGCGGGTGGGCGTTCAGGTGGAACCCGGTCATGCCGCGCGTGATCGCCGCCGCCACGTCGCCCGCGGGCTGCTCCTTGGAGAACCGCGTGGTGATCAGCCAGCCGGACGCGCCGAGCCGGTGCACGCGGCACTCGCGCAACACCCGCTGGCCGACCCCGCGCGACATGACGACCTGGGGCGTGTCGAACCAGGAGGGCGTCTCCAGGATCGCCACCATGACCCGGACGGCCGAGGGGAGCGCGCCGCGCAGCGAGACCAGCCGGCGCAGGTCGGTGGGCGTACGGGCGAGCAGGGCGACCCCGGCCGGGTCGGGCACCGGCCACGGCCCCGCCGAGACGCGCTCGATGTCCACCGCGTGCACGCTCGCCGGGCCGAGCAGCGCCGCGACCACCTCGTCCGGGTCCTCCAGGCCGGCGCAGGCCGCGGCCACCTTGGCACCCGCCTTGACGAACAGGAGGTCGCCCGGCGGTCGGAGTGCCTTGGCGGTCACACCGGGCTCCGGTGGAACAGCATCGCGCCCTTCTCCGCGGGATACGTCGTGGTGGACAGGTCGGGGAACTCGCGCAGCCACCGCTCGGCGACCTCGCGCTCCTCCGGACGCCGGGCGTCGTCGAGCACGATCAGCGCCGAGGGCGCGCAGCGGGGCAGCAGCAGCGGGACGGCCGGGTAGCGGGCCAGCGGGCCGGTGGCGTTGGGCGGCCCGTCCACGAAGACCAGCCCGATGTCCGTGAGGTCGTCCAGCGCCGCGGTGTCGTACCAGGGGAAGCCGCGCCAGTCGGCCAGGGGCGCGTGGCGCACCTCCACCACGTCCTCCAGGCCGTGCGCGGCCACGAGGTCGGCCGTCGCGCGGACGAAGCGCTCGTCGTGCTCCAGGGCGATGACCCGGCCCTCGCCGTAGCGCTCGACGGCGTACCCGAGCCAGATGCTGGACGCGCCGCTGCCGCACTCGACGATCAGTTTGGGGCGGTCGGCGGCGATGCGCTCGATCAGCAGCCGCAGCACGTCGGGGGAGGCCGCCCAGCCGCGCAGGCGCGGGAGCGGCGCGCGCGGGCGGAGCAGCGCCCGCAGGTCGATCATGGCCTCGACCTGGCTGAAGTCGCCGCGGCTGCGGACCTCGGGGAGCACCTTCTCGCTCAGCAGGGCCTCCACGCGGGCCAGCGAGCGGGCGATCTCGGCCAGCTTGGCGTCATGTCCGTCGAGGCGCGCGGCCTGCTCGCGTAACGCGGTGGTGTGGGCGGCCAGCTCGGCGCGGTCCTCGCCCAGGGCGGCGATGACGGTGTCGGCGTTCGCCCGGCCGGCGGCGGCGAAGCGGTCGAGCATGGACTCGACCCGGCCGGTCAGCCCGGTGGACAGGGTGGCGACGTCACGGGCGACCTTGTTGAGGGTGGCCTCCTGGCGCTTGACGCGGTTGTCGGTGCGCAGGGCCTTGCCGTCGGCCCGCCGTACGGCGATGACGATCATGGCGAGCGCGGCCAGCACCGCGGCCGAGACCGCGAGCTGCAGGGCGTCGTGCCACGGCATGAGCCCGAACACGGACAGCAGGACCAGTCCGGCCACCGCGAACCCCCCGCCGAAGGCGGAAACGATCAATAGCCGCCGAGGGGACGGAGGGCGTATACGGATCCTTTCCACTCGGAGAGGATATGAGATGTCAACAGGAAATAACGGAACTCGTATCTAAGAGTTCACTGGGAGGTGTGTCCGCATCTCAGGACACACCTCCCACACCTGCCCCTGGATTTAGGACAGCGCCCCTGGCTTCAGGACAGTGCCCCTGGGTTCAGGACGGCGCCCCTGGGTTCAGGACGGCGCCCCTGGCTTCAGGACAGCCTGGTACCCGCCGACTTCAGGTGCCGGCACGCCTCCGCCACGCGGGCGGCCATGCCGGCCTCGGCGGCCTTGCCGTACGAGCGGGGGTCGTAGGTCTTCTTGTTGCCGACCTCGCCGTCCACCTTCAGCACGCCGTCGTAGTTGCGGAACATGTGGTCGGCGATCGGCCGGGTGAAGGCGTACTGGGTGTCGGTGTCGATGTTCATCTTCACCACGCCGTAGGAGATCGCCTCGTGGATCTCGCTCAGCAGCGAGCCAGAGCCGCCGTGGAAGACCAGGTCGAACGGCTTGTCCTTGCCGTACTTGGCGCCGACGGCGTCCTGGATCTCCTTCAGCACGCTCGGGCGCAGCTTGACGTGGCCCGGCTTGTAGACGCCGTGCACGTTGCCGAACGTCGCGGCCAGCATGTAGCGCCCGCGGTCGCCGATGCCCACGGCCTCGGCGGTGGCCAGCGCGTCCTCGGCGGTGGTGTACAGCTTCTCGTTGATCTCGCCGACGATGCCGTCCTCCTCACCGCCGACGACACCGATCTCCATCTCCATGACCACCTTGGCTGCGGCGCACTTCTCCAGCAGTTCGGCGGCGATCTGCAGGTTCTCCTCCAGCGGCACGGCGGAGCCGTCCCACATGTGCGACTGGAACAGCGGGTCCTCACCGCGGGCGACGCGCTCCCTGGAGATCTCGATCAGCGGGCGCATGAAGCCGTCGAGCTTGTCCTTGGGGCAGTGGTCGGTGTGCAGCGCGACCGTCACGGGGTACTTGGCGGCGACCACCCGGGCGTACTCCGCGAGGGCGACGGAGCCGGTCACCATGTCCTTGACCGTGGACCCGGACAGGTACTCCGCGCCACCCGTGGACACCTGGATGATCCCGTCGCTCTCGGCTTCCGCGAAACCGCGCAGCGCCGCGTTCAACGTCTGGGACGAGGTCACGTTGATCGCGGGATAGGCGAATCCGCCAGCCTTGGCCCGGTCGAGCATCTCGGCGTAGACCTCTGGCGTTGCGATGGGCATCGGTCATCTCCCTGGAGACGGCGGTGGATATGCGGGGACACGTGACGGCGCGCGCCGCGCGGTGCCCGTCCGGCCAGTATTCCCGGTAAGCCCGCACAGGGGTAGGTGCACCTGCCCTCGCGCCTGCCGCGCGTCGCCCGGGAACACCTATTCGGATGCCCCGTCCTTGCCGGGGAAAACCCCCAGCGTACGGGTAGGCTCGGCCTCGATGGACCTGTCCGACCTGCTCAGCGCCGAGTGGTGGATCCTGACCTTCGGCCTGATCGGCATCCTCGCGATCATCTTCGCCGAGACCGGCCTGCTCATCGGGTTCTTCCTGCCCGGTGACTCGCTGCTGGTCGTCGCCGGCATCGGCGCCTCGGCCACGGTCGCCGCCGAGGTCGGGCTCGACCGGCCGTTCCCGCTGCCCGTGCTGCTCGTCGGCGCCCCGCTGTGCGCCATCGCGGGGGCGCAACTGGGCCATCTCATCGGCGCCAAGACCGGCCCGCGGCTGTTCTCGCGCCCCGACTCGCGGCTGTTCAAGCAGAAGTACGTCGAAAGGGCGCGGCACTACTTCGAGAGGTTCGGTCCCGCCAGGGCCGTGGTGCTGGCCAGGTTCATCCCCATCGTGCGCACGTTCCTCAACCCGGTGGCCGGCATGCTCGGCATACCCCCGCGCCGGTTCCTGCTGTGGAACGTCGTCGGCGGCGTGTTGTGGACCGACGGGCTGCTGCTGCTCGGCTACCTGATCGGCACCAGGATCCCCCACATCGACCGCTACATCCTGCCCGGCGCGGCCCTGATCATCCTGCTGTCGGTCATCCCGATCGTCCGCGAGGTCCTGAGGAACCGGCGCGAGGCCGCCGCGCCGTCCACCGGCGGGCACCGCCGCGCCGACGTCCCCTAGCGGGGCGCGTCCCGCCCCGGAAAGGGCGCCGGTTCTTTCCTCAGCGAGGATCTTTACTCATTCACTCCTCGCCAGGTCGGTCGTGAGACTCGCTCGCAACCCGCTACTCTCCGGGGTGTGGGACGCCACCGGTCTGATCCGATGGGGGTCGCCCGCCTGCTGCTCGCGGGCTTGGCGGTCCTGGGCCTGCTCGTGCTCGTCTTCGTGGGCATACGCGCCCTGGCGAGCTCCCTGGACGCCGGTACGCGACCCGTCGCGAGCCCCAGCGGGCCGCCCGGCGAGGGCACCGTCGCCACCCCCTCGCAGTCACAGAGCGCGATCGTGCCCACCGTGCTGATCGAGTGCCTCCAGGAGCGCTGTCAGAAGGTGTTCGTGCGCATTCCGGGCGGCGACGTGCTGCTCGACCGGGAGCTGAGCCGCGGCGAGCGGGCCGGCTTCACCGACGAGAAGCTGGACGTGGTGCTCGCCGACTCCGCCTCCGTGCGCGTCGAGGTCAACGGCGAGCCCCGCACCCCGGAGGAGCCCGGCGGGCGCGAGGCGTTCACCGTCACCCGCGAGGACTCCTGAGCGGCCGGCGCCTCAGCCGATGCCCAGGTCGGCGAGGGTGAACGCGGTGCGGTAGGTGAGGCCCTGGGCCTCGATCGCGGCGCCCGCGCCCCGATCCACGATCGTGGCCACCCCGACGACCTCCGCGCCCGCCTCGCGCAGCGCCTCCACCGCGGTCAGCACCGAGCCGCCGGTGGTCGAGGTGTCCTCCACCGCGAGCACCCGCCGCCCCGCCACGTCGGGGCCCTCGATCCGGCGCTGCAGGCCGTGGGCCTTGCCCGCCTTGCGCACCACGAACGCGTCCAGCTTGCGCCCGCGCGCCGCCGCCGCGTGCAGCATCGCGGTCGCGACCGGGTCGGCCCCCAGCGTGAGCCCGCCCACCGCCTCGTAGCCCAGGTCGTCGGTGAGGTCCAGCATCACCCGGCCCACCAGCGGGGCGGCCTGCCCGTCGAGGGTGATCCGGCGCAGGTCGACGTAGAAGTCGGCCTCCTGGCCGGAGGACAGCACCACCCGGCCGTGCACGACGCCCTTCGCCTTGATCTCGGCCAGCAGGTTCTCCCGATCGCTCATGCACCTCAGCTTAGGGCCGCCGCGGACGTGCGGGTCCGGGGCGTCGCCATCCTTTGCCCGGCAAAGCGGCGGCTCGGGTTTAGCAACGTCCCCCGCTGAGGAATCATGCGCAGTGCAACGTAACGTAATCGTGAGGTCACAATGAGTGGGGATTCGCGCCAGAGCGACGCCGAGCTGCTGCGGGCCGTCCGGGCCGGCGGCACCATGGCGTACGGGGCGCTGTACGAGCGGCACGTCGCCGCCGCCCGCGCGCTCGCGGCGCAGCTCGTCCACGACGAGGCCGAGGTCGAGGACGTCGTGGCCGAGACGTTCGGCGCGGTCCTGGACCAGGTGCGGCGGGGCGGCGGCCCGGAGGCCGCCTTCCGGCCCTACCTCCTGAGCGCCGTGCGCCGCACCTGCCACGAGCGCACCGGAGCCTGGCCGAGCGAGCCCGGCGAGCGTGGCGAACCCAGCGCATCCGGTGAACCGGGTGAACCCGGCGGGCCCAGTGAACCCGATGAACTCGGCGAACTCGTCGAGCGGGGCGAGCCCGTCGCCGATGCCGGGCCCGCGAGGCTGGAGCGGGCGCCGATCGCGCGGGCGTTCCTGTCGCTGCCGGAGCGGTGGCGGCTGGTGCTGTGGCACACGGAGGTCGAGAACGCCCGGCCGGCCGCGGTCGCGCCGCTGCTCGGCATGTCGGCCGGCGGTGCGGCGGCGCTGGCGTCGCGGGCCCGCGAGGGGCTGCGCCAGGCGTACCTGCACATGCACCTGGCCGGGGCGTCGCGCCAGGAGTGCCGGCCGGTCGCGGCCAAGCTGGGGGCGTACGCCCGGGGCGGGCTCGGGCGGCGCGAGAGCCGCCTGGTGGACGAGCACATCGCCGACTGCACCGACTGCCGCGCCGTCTACCACGAGCTGAACGACCTCGGCCAGGGCCTGCGGGTCGTGGTCGGGCCGCTGTACACCGGCCCGGTGCTGGCGGGCTACCTGGCGGCGCTCGCACGGGCGGAGGGCGGCCGGGCGGTGCCGGTCCTCGGCCGGATCGACCGTACGCCCAAGCCGTGGCTGGTCGCGTTCGCGGTCTCGGCGCCGGTGGCCGCCGCCGTGGTGGCCGGGGCGTACTTCCTGGTCTCCGCCGAGGGGCCGGTACGCCCGTTCGCCCGCCCGCCCGCGATCACGCCCACGCCCACGATCATGCCCGCGCCGGAGCGCCAGGAGCCCCCCTCGGCCCGGCCGTCCCCGCCGCGGCGGCCCGAGCCGACCCCGGTGCCCCCGCCGCCGGCCGCGCCCGAGCGCCGCCCGGCGGCCGGTGCTCGCCTCGTGGCCAGCATCGACCCGCTCGGCGCGCTGGTCCGGGCCCAGCCCGGCATCGTCGCCGTCCGGCTGCGCAACGAGGGCCGCCGGGCCAGCGGCGAGCTGACCGCCTTGATCGAGATGCCGCCCGGGGTCTCGCTGCTCGCCTCCGGCCGCCGGGGCGCGGGCGCCGCCGTGATCGAGCCGGTGGGCACGGTGGACGGCTGGTCCTGCCGTCCCGGCGCGGGCGGGGCCCGGTGCACCCGCCGGCCGCTCCCCGGCGGGGCCGCCACGGCCCTGTTCCTGCGGGTGGCGGTGGCCCCGAGGGCCCCCGAGGGCCCCGGTCCCGTCGTGCGGGTGGCCGCGGGGCGGGTGCGGGTCTCGGCACGGGCCGAGAGCGGCGTACGTACGGCGGGGGCTCCGGCCAGGTTCGCCACCGACGGCCGCGTCGCCACCCGGGTGATCGGCGGCACCCTGCTGAGCTGCCCCGCCGACGCCAGGGGCTGCGCCGCGGCACGCCGGCGCGCCGGCGCGCGCCCCGACAACGACCTGTGGCACATGCGGGCGGTGGACCGCGACCGCGACAGGACCACCGAGAGCTCCAGCTCGGCCCGGCTCGCCCTGCCGCGCGGCGGGCGGCTGGTGTGGGCCGGGCTGTACTGGTCCGGTGGCGGCTCCGCGGGCACGGCCGCCGCGGTCAAGGTCCGTCCGCCGGGCCGCAGCGGGTACGTCCGGGTGCGTGCGGCCGAGGTGAACGGCGCCGACCTGCCCGCCGGGCACGGCTACCAGGCGTTCGCCGACGTGACCCGGCTCGCCGGGGCGGGTGCGGAGGGCACCTGGTGGGTCGCCGACCCCCAGCTCCGCGAGGGGGTGTCCCGGCACGCCGGCTGGAGCCTGGTCGTGATCGCGACCGATCCGCGCCGGCCGTACAGCCAGGCCGTGGTCCTGGACACCACGACGCCGGTGCACCATCCCACCGACGGGGGCACCGCGCTGGAGATGCCGCTGGCCGGGCTGACCCCGGCCGCGGCCCCCGCCCGAGTGGACCTGGTCGTCTGGGAGGGAGACGCGGGCCTGGCCGGCGACCGGGTGAGCGTGGGCCGGGGCACGCCGCTGCGCCCGGCGGGCGGCGGGCGCGACCCGGCCAACCCGTTCGACGGCTCGGTGCCGGGATCGGCCGACGGAACCTTCGGCGTGGACGTGGACGCCTTCCACTCGGTCCTCGGCCGCGACCCGGTGCTCCGGGTCGCCACCAGGAGGGATGTCCTGTTGTGTGGAGTGGTGGTGGTGAACGTGCATGCCCGTTCCTGATGGCTAGGTCCAAATATCCGGACAAACTGGTACGGTCTGCGTGAACGCTCCCGCGCGCGAGCGTGCGCAGGCCGAATCGTCGGGATTCACCCGCGCGCGATCGACTGCTTCATTACCCTGAGAAAGGGCCGCCAGGAGGCTCTGAGGGGTGCAGAGCCAAGGGTTCGGCCACAAGGAAGGGGCGGTGTCGTGGATCGCTGTGCGCTGTTCGTTGACGCTGGCTACCTGCTGGCCGACGGCGCGATGGCCGTGCACGGCACCCGCCATCGCGAGGCCGTCACCTGGGACTATCCCGGCCTGCTGCAACTGCTGGACAACCTCTCCCGCGAGCGCACCGGCCTGCCGCTGCTGCGCTGCTACTGGTACGAGGCCACCGTCGAGGGCCGCCGCACGCCCGAGCACGACACCCTCGCCGACCTGCCCGGCCTCAAGCTCCGCCTGTCGCGGATCAGGCCCGGCCGCCGCGAGGGCGTCGATGCCCAGGTGCACCGCGACCTGATGACCCTGGCCCGCAACAACGCCATCTGCGACGCGGTCGTGGTCAGCGGTGACGAAGACCTCGCCCAGGTCGTCTGCGACGCCCAGGATCTCGGCATCCGGGTGACCGTCGTCCACATCGCCGCCGACGGAAGCTGGGCGGTCTCCCGCTCGCTCCGCCAGGAGTGCGACGACCTGATCGAGATCGGCGGCGCCCACCTGCGGCCGTACGTCACGCTCAACACCGGCGCCTCCGAGGCCGCGTCCCCGGCCCTGTCCAACGGCCACCACCCCCTGCCGCCCGGCTCCCAGGCCCTGACCAGCGGCTCGCACCCCCTCCAGCCGTCCGCGCCCCCGCCGTCCCTCGCCCCGGCCCCGTCCCACTCACAGCCGCCCTCGCACGCGCAAACGCATTCACAGACGCCGTCCCATTCACAAGCGCCGTCCCTGTCGCCGTCGCCGGGCAACGCGTCCACCCCTCCGGCGGGCAGCCCGCTGCCGTCCGCCCCGCAGCAGCCCACCGGCGGCCATGCCCTGCCGCCCGCCCCGCCGCAGCAGGAGCAGCAGTCCGCCCTCCCGCAGGGCCAGACCCAGCAGAGCCCGCCGCCGTCGCAGTCGCAGAACGGCGCGTCGCCGCAGCCCCAGCAGCCGCAGCCGATGGGCGGCCACCACGCCTCGCCCACCTCGCCCACTCCCCAGCAGCCCGACCAGGGCGCCACCCAGTCGGGCATGCCCTCGGGCGCCTTCCACCTGACCAGCGCCCAGCCCGCGATCAACGTCAACACCCCGCAGCAGCCACCGGCCCACGGCAGCCACCACGCCACGGGCAACGGCCAGTCGCCGTCCCCCCAACCGCCCGCCGGGCCCCCGTCCGGCAACCACTCCGCCCCGCCGCAGCAGCAGGGCCAGGGCCAGCACGACCAGTCGGCCCTGCCGGCCCCGCTGTCGTACCAGGGCTACAACCAGGAGCCCCAGGGCCAGCAGACGCAGCAGCCCAAGCATCCGCCCGCCATAGCGCCCACCGGCCCCCAGTACCAGGGCTCGTCCACCTACGGCCCCGCCCAGTTGGGCCCCTACACCGGCCCTCAGGCGGCCCCCGTCCCCGCCCAGGCCACCCACCAGAGCGGCGGCACCACCACCCTCGCCGACGCGGTCAAGGCGGCCCACAAGGAAGGCCACGACTTCGGCGAGTCGGTCGCCCGCGACGCCCCCGCCCTGTGGCTGGAGGCCGTCCTGGCCCGCAAGCCCCGCATGCCCAGCGACCTTGAGGCCCGCCTCCTCCAGGGCTCCTCCCTCCCCATCGACTTCCTCCTGCACGACGAGGTCCGCCACGCCCTGCGAAGAGGCTTCTGGGACGCCTTAGAACGCGCCCGCCGCTGAATCCCCTCCTCGCCCTTTCTTCAGCACCACCCCTCTCTCACCTCCCCGTCCTTCACCGCCCCAGGCACCCCCACGCCTACGGCCGGAACAAGTCACGACATATCCGGGCATCGGCCACTGCCGTCCGGTGTGCTCCCGGCCGTGGCCAGGGTGACGGAGGACGTGAGGGGCGAGGGCCGTAGCGGGGGTGACCATTGGCGGTGATTGGGAGCGGGTGGAGCCGCAGCGGGGGGCGGCGGCGGAAGGTGGATGTACCCGGTGTCGGCCAGGGCCGCTATTCGAAATCGGCTCGCCGCGCCGCGGACGTGTGTCGGCCGACGAGCGCGCACGGCCACCACGGCCGGGGTCCGCGGATTGACGGGCGTCCAGCCGAGGCCGCCGCCCAGGTTCGACTCGCCGCCCCCGTCCACACTCGGGCCCTCGCTGAAGACCTGCTTGCTTGCTCCGCTCCCAGGCCGTGTGCGGCCCACATGTTCTGGCCTTGGCCTTTTCCGGGGCGTCGCGACAGTGAGACGGGGTACGGCGCGAATCGGCGCCCATGCGGGGACCGTCGCCGAACTACGGAGCTCCCCATACATTCGACCCTCCTCGGCGAGGGGGTGGTGGTGAGCATCGGGCGAGCCGCCGGGTTCAGGTGACGAGGGCTTGGAGCAAGTCGCGCAGGGATGCCTGTTGCGTCTGGCTGAGGGCGGTCAGCGGGGAGTAGGCGTTCAGGCGTTCCAGGACGTCGCCCCTTCGGCGTTCGCCTGCGGGCGTGAGCACGATCTGCTTGGCGCGCCGGTCGGTCGGGTGAGGTCGCCGCTCGATCAGGCCCTGCTGTTCCAGCCGGTCGAGGACGAACGTGGCGTTGGAGGCCTCGCAGGACATCCGGTTGGCCAGTTCCCGTGCGGTGATCGGGTCCGAAAGCTCGCGCAGCGCCACCACCTGGGTGGGGGTCAGCCCGAGTTCCTCGGAGACGCGGCGCACATGGGCGTCCAGCTTCTGGATGAACCGGTGGGCCAGCTTGCACACCTCCCGGTCGATCTGCTGCTTCGTCGCCACGTCCGCCACCGCATCGGACTGTTCAGCCATGCCCTGAGTGTAGCGGAACTACTTCGAGTCATGATAGTTATGACTCGCATGATTCGAACTCGAAGTATGTGGAGGGCTGCATGCTGCTTCTGGTCTTCTCGCTCATGATCATGGTCTTCGGCCTGACCACTGGCGAGTTCGTTATCGCGGGGATCTTGCCGGACGTGGCGCGCGATCTGTCGGTGTCGATTCCGGCGGCCGGACTGCTGGTCAGCGCGTACGCCGCCGGCATGATCGTCGGCGGGCCGGTGATCACGACACTGACCGCGCGGCTGCCCCGCCGCCCGCTCATCGCCGGGCTCATCGTCACCTCGATCGCCGGGAACGCCGCGTCGGCCCTCGCCCCCACCTACCCGATCCTGCTGGCCGCGCGCTTCGTCGCCGGGCTGGTGGTGGCCACCTTCTTCGCCGTCGCGATCGCCACCGCCGTCTCCACCGCCCTTCCCGGTAAGCAGGGCTCCACGGTGGCGCGGCTGACGCTCGGCATGAACCTGGGCATCATCGCCGGCACTCCGCTGGGAACCTTCATCGGTCACAACCTCGGCTGGCGGGCGACCTTCGCCGCGATCGCCGTGTTCAGCGCCGCCGCACTGGTGCTGGTGCTGCGATCCGTCCCCGGTGAGCCCGCGCCTGAGATCGGCTCGTTGCTGGGCGAGCTGCGCGTGTTCACGCGCCGGGACGTCGCGCTCGCCATCGCCCTGACCGCGGTGGGGAACCTGGGGGTCGTCACCGTCTTCAGCTTCCTGGCGCCGTTGGCCATCGACGTCAGCGGGTTCTCCGACGGGACGTTGCCGGTACTGCTGCTGGTGTACGGAACCGGCGCGGTCGCCGGCAACTTCCTGGGCGGCCGGCTGGCCGACAAGGCGCTCATGCCCTCGCTGGCCGGCCTGCTGGCCGTGCTGGCGGGGGTGCTCGCGGTGGGCTGGGCGGTCGGCGGTCACCAGGTGTCCGCCGCCGTGCTGTGGTTCGTGCTCGGTGTCCTGGCGTTCGCCATCATTCCGGGCATGCAGACCCGCGTGCTGACCACCGCCCAGGCCGCACCCACCCTGGCCGTCGCCGTCAACGCCTCCGGCTTCCAACTCGCCGCCGCGTTCGCCGGATGGCTCGGCGGACGGCTCATCGACGGCCCGGGACCGCGTTCGATCTACCTGGTCGCCGCCGTCCTCACCGTCGCGGGCCTGCTCATCGCGCTCTACTCGTTGCGGCGCGACCGCCTCCGTTCCGCCCGCCCGGGGGTCGGGGCGGGCCGTACGGTCAGCTGAGGGCGTCGAAGCCGGCTCTCAGGTGGAGGACTCGGTCGGTGAGGTCGGAGAGGGGGCCGGTGAGGGCGGGGTCGTTGGACTTGCGGGCGAGTTCGCGGACCCGGGCGAGTTCGTCCTCTACCGCGGTGAGGCGGCGGGAGAGTTCGGGGAGGACGGCGGCGGGGGTGGAGGGGGTGCCTTCGGGGAGTTCGGAGGCGAGGCGTTCGCGGAGGAGGGCGGCCTGTTCGGCGAGGCGGCGGTTCATGTTGTAGAGCTCGACGAAGACCGAGACCTTGGCGCGCAGGACCCAGGGGTCGAAGGGCTTGGTCAGGTAGTCCACGGCGCCGGCGGCGTAGCCGCGGAAGGCGTAGTCGGGGGCGCTGTCGACCACGGTCAGGAAGATGATCGGGATGTTGCGGGTACGCTCGCGCCGCTTGATGTGGGCCGCGGTCTCGAAGCCGTCCATGCCGGGCATGCGCACGTCGAGGAGGATGAGCGCGAACTCCGTGCTGAGCAGCGCCTTCAGGGCCTCCTCTCCGGAGCGGGCGCGCACCGGGGACAGGTCGAGCGAGCTCAGGATCGCCTCAAGGGCGATCAGGTTCTCCTCACGGTCGTCTACGAGGAGGATCTTGGCTCGGTCCGGCATGGATCACGACCCTTCCTGTGTCTCGGCGGACGACACCCGGCCCCGCGTGAGCCAGCCACGCAGGCGTTCGAGCAGACGGTCCACGTCAACCGGCTTCGGCACGTAGTCGGAGGCGCCGGAGGCGATGCTCTTCTCGCGGTCCCCTCTCATGACCTTAGCCGTCAGCGCGATAATTGGTAGATCCGCGAACTGTGGCATCCGCCGGATCGCGGAGGTGGTCGCCCAGCCGTCCATCTCCGGCATCATGATGTCCATCAGCACCAGCGCGACGTCCTCGTTGCGTTCGAGCTGCTCGATGCCCTCGCGGCCGTTCTCGGCGTAGACGACGGTCGAGCCGTGCCGCTCCAGCACGCTGGTCAGCGCGAAGACGTTGCGGATGTCGTCGTCCACGATCAGGATCTTGGCGCCGACCAGGGGATCTTCGCCGTGCCAGGACTGGATGTCGGCCATGGGGGCGAGCTGCGGCACCGGCAGGTTCTCCGGCAGCTCGATGTCGGGCAGGACGTCGTCGCCGCTCGGCGTGTACGTCGTGACCGTGTCGGTGCTCGTCACCCGCTGCTGGCCCTGCCGGGCCGCGGCGCCGCCGTCGCGGGCGGCGAGCGGGCCGGTGTACGACGGGGGCAGGAACAGGGTGAAGATGCTGCCCTTGCCCGGCTCGCTGTCCACGTGGATCTCGCCGCCGAGCAGCCGGGCGATCTCGCGGCAGATCGACAGGCCGAGGCCGGTGCCGCCGTACTTGCGGCTGGTGGTGCCGTCGGCCTGGCGGAACGCCTCGAAGATGACCTCCAGCTTGTCCGGTGCGATGCCGATGCCGGTGTCCTCGACCTGGAAGGCGAGGATGCCCTCGGCGCCGCGCAGGGTCTCGTCGTCGAAGACGACGTCGGGCGGCGCGGGCACGACGCGCATGCGCACCTCGCCCTTGGGGGTGAACTTGACCGCGTTGGACAGCAGGTTGCGCAGCACCTGCTGGAGCCGCTGCTCGTCGGTGCGCAGCTCCTGCGGCACCGCCGGATCGACCTCGACCGCGAACGCCAGGCCCTTGTCCTGCGCGAGCGGGGAGAAGGTGGCCTCGACGTAGTCGACCAGCTTGGGCAGCGAGATCTGCTGCGGGTGGATGTCCATCCGGCCCGCCTCGACCTTGGACAGGTCGAGGATGTCGTTGATGAGCTGGAGCAGCGCCGAGCCCGCGCCGTGGATCGTACGGGCGAACTCCACCTGCTGCGGGGTCAGGTTGCCCTCGGAGTTCTCGGTGAGCAGCTTGGCCAGCACGAGCAGGCTGTTCAGCGGGGTGCGCAGCTCGTGGGACATGTTGGCCAGGAACTCCGACTTGTACCGGGAGGAGACGGCGAGCTGTTCGGCCCGCTCCTCCAGGGTGCGCCGGGCCTGCTCGATCTGGAAGTTCTGGATCTCGATCGCGCGGTTCTGCTTGGCCAGCAGCGCCGCCTTGTCCTCCAGCTCGGCGTTGGAGCGGCGCAGCTCCTCCTGCTGGCGCTGCAACTCGTCGGAGCGCTCCTGGAGCTCGCGGGTGAGCCGCTGCGACTCGGTGAGCAGGTCCTCGGTGCGGGAGTTGGCGATGATGGTGTTCATCGAGACGCCGATGGTCTCGACGAGCTGGGTCAGGAAGTCGAGGTGGATCTGGCTGAACTCGGTGAACGAGGCCAGCTCCAGCACGCCGAGCACCTTGCTCTCGAACAGGATCGGCAGCACCACGATCTGGGCCGGCCGGGACCTGCTCAGGCCGGTGTCGATGGTGATGTACTCGGCCGGCACCTCGTCCAGGATGATGTGCTTGCCCTCCAGGGCGGCCTGGCCGACGATGCCCTCGCCCATGCCGAAGTGGGTGCGCGGGCCGGTGCCGGCGCGGATGCCGTAGCCCGCGATCAGGATCAGGTCGTGGTGCGAGGCGGTGTCCACGCCGTAGAAGGCGCCGTAGCGCGCCGAGACCAGCGGGGTCAGCTCGCTCATGATCAGCTTGGCGACCTCGATCAGGTCGCGGTGGCCCTGCATGAGCCGGCTGATGCGGGCCAGGTTGGACTTCAGCCAGTCCTGTTCCTCGTTGGCCTTGGTGGTGTCGCGCAGGTTGGACACCATCCGGTTGATGTTGTCCTTCAGGTCGGCCAGCTCACCCTGGGCGCTGACGGTGATCGTACGGGTGAGGTCGCCCTGCGCCACCGCGCCGGTGACCTCGGCGATGGCGCGCACCTGGGTGGTCAGGTTGCCCGCCAGCTCGTTCACGCTCTCGGTGAGCCGCTTCCAGGTGCCCTCGACGCCCTCGACCCGCGCCTGGCCGCCGAGCCGGCCCTCGGTGCCGACCTCGCGGGCCACTCGGGTGACCTCGTCGGCGAAGGAGCTGAGCTGCTCGACCATGGTGTTCATGGTCGTCTTCAGGGCCAGGATCTCGCCCTGGGCGTTGACGTCGATCTTGCGGGTGAGGTCGCCGTTGGCGACGGCGGTGGTGACCTCGGCGATGTTGCGGACCTGCGAGGTCAGGTTGCTGGCCATGCTGTTGACGTTGTCGGTGAGGTCCTTCCAGACCCCCGAGACGCCGCGGACGCGGGCCTGGCCGCCGAGCTGGCCCTCGGTGCCGACCTCGCGGGCGACGCGGGTGACCTCGTCGGCGAAGGAGCTGAGCTGGTCCACCATCGTGTTCATGGTGTCCTTGAGCTGCAGGATCTCGCCCTGGGCGTCGGCGGTGATCTTCTTGGACAGGTTGCCCTGGGCCACCGCCGTGGCCACGGTGGCGATGGCGCGGACCTGGGTGGTCAGGTTGTTGGCCATCACGTTGACGTTGTCGGTGAGGTCCTTCCAGACGCCCGACACGCCGCGCACCTGGGCCTGGCCGCCGAGCTGGCCCTCGGTGCCCACCTCGCGGGCCACCCGGCTCACCTCCGAGGCGAAGGAGCTGAGCTGATCGACCATCGTGTTCATGGTCGTCTTCAGGGCCAGGATCTCGCCCTGCGCGTCAACGTCGATCTTGCGGGTGAGGTCGCCGTTGGCGACCGCGGTGGTGACCTCGGCGATGTTGCGGACCTGCGAGGTCAGGTTGTTCGCCATGCTGTTGACGTTGTCGGTGAGGTCCTTCCAGACGCCCGAGACGCCGCGGACGCGGGCCTGGCCGCCGAGCTGGCCCTCGGTGCCCACTTCGCGGGCGACGCGGGTGACCTCGTCGGCGAAGGAGCTGAGCTGGTCCACCATCGTGTTCATGGTGTCCTTGAGCTGCAGGATCTCGCCCTGCGCGTCGGCGGTGATCTTCTGCGAGAGGTCGCCCTGGGCCACCGCGGTGGCGACGGTGGCGATGGCGCGCACCTGTGTGGTCAGGTTGCCCGCCATGAAGTTCACGTTGTCGGTGAGGTCCTTCCAGACGCCGGAGATGCCCTGCACCTGGGCCTGGCCGCCGAGCTGGCCCTCGGTGCCGACCTCGCGGGCCACTCGGGTGACCTCCTCGGCGAAGGCGGAGAGCTGGTCGACCATGGTGTTCATGGTGGTCTTCAGCTCGAACAGCTCGCCCACCGCGTCCACGGTGACCTTGCGGCTCAGGTCGCCGCGCGCCACCGCCGTGGTGACCAGCGCGATGTCGCGCACCTGGGCCGAGACGCGGCTGGACATGGTGTTGACGGCCTCGGTGAGGTCGCGCCAGCTCCCCGACATGCCGCGCAGGTTGGCCCGCCCGCCCAGGCGCCCCTCGGTGCCGGCCTCGCGGGCCACCCTGGTCACCTCGGAGGTGAACAGGGAGAGCTGGTCCACCATGCCGTTGATCGCCTTGCCCAGCCGGCGCACCTCGCCCCGCGCGGTGCGGTCGAGGTCGATCCGGCGCGACAGGTCGCCCTTGGCGACGGCGTCGATCACGTCGGCGGCGCCGCTGACCGGGCTCACCAGGGCCTCGATCAGCGCGTTGACCGAATCGACGTTCTCGGCCCAGGCCCCGGCGCCGAGGCCGGGGGTCAGCCGTTCGCCGAACCTGCCCTCGCGGACCACCTCGCGCCGGACGCGCTGCAACTCGTTCGACAGGTGCTCCTGCCGATCGACGATCTGGTTCAGCACGGTCTGCACCTCGCTGAGCACGCCGTCGCGCGTGGCGGGGACGCGGCGGCGGAAGTCGCCGTCGCGCCACTGCTCCAGCACTTCGAGCAGTGGCTTGAGCTCGGACTCGGTATAACACCGCTCCGAGGGGTCCGACGTGGTGCCGGCGGTGTTCATGCGACCTCCTTCACCCGCGGGTGTGCAGCCGTGAGTGATGCCAGTCTGTCACGATGGGTAGCCTGTAGTCCTGTCCTCGATTTACCCCATGTCAGTGCGAAGTGTGGTAGGCACTGAACAGTGACCGAATCTCACCGCGCCGTGCTCGCCGCGACGTTCGCTCCCGGCGAGGCGGCCGTGCCAGCCGCGAGGCGGTTCACCCGCGAGGTGATGACCGCGTGGGCCGCTTCTGCAGTGCTGCCCGCGGCCGAGCAGGTCACCGGCGAGATGGTCGCCCAGATCGACGGGGCTCCGTTCGAAGTGGTGTGGGGGCACCGCGGGCATGCGGTCCAACTTGAGATCCGGCAAAAGGACGTTACCCGAGAGCACGTAAAAGCGCCAAGCGTGCCCGTGGAGGAGTGGGGTCTCACCTTCTCCGGCGACATGCGCACCCACTGGGTGCGCCTGGCCCTGCCGGGCTCGGCCGAGCAGGTGGCGGCCGAGTGGAGCGAGGAGACCAAGCGCGGGCCGTACTGGCTGGGGTTCCTGGCCGACGCCAGCGACCTGCTGGCGAGCGCGCTCGACCCCGACCTGGTGCCCGCGATCATCGCCCAGATCGTGGTGCCCCGCCTGGCCACCTGGTGCGCGGTCTACACCTCCGACGAGGGGCTGGGGCCGCTGCGCCCGGCGTACCTGTGGCACGCCGACGAGGCGCGCATCGACTCGCTGCGCGAGCAGCTCGCCACGATCCAGATCCCGCCCGCGCAGGGGCCCGGCACGGTCGTGCTCAGCGTGGCCGACTCGCAGGTGCTGGCGGTGCCGCTGCTGGCCAGGGGGCGCGGGCTGGGCGTGATGTGCCTGGGCCGCACCGACCGGTTCCCCGACGACATCATCCAGTTCGCCGAGGACATCGGCCGCCGCGCCGCGCTGGCGATGGACAACGCCCGCCTGTACGCCCAGCAGGCCGCGGCCAACCGGGCGCTCCAGCGCAGCCTGCTCCCGCCCGGCGATCCCGACGTGCCCGGCCTGGACTACGGCGTGGTCTACGAGCCCGCCGGCGAGACCAACGAGGTCGGCGGCGACTTCTACGACCTGTTCGCCTGCGCCGACGGCGCCTGGCGGTTCGCGATCGGCGACGTGTGCGGCACCGGCCCCGAGGCCGCCGCGGTGACCGGCCTGGCCCGGCACACCCTGCGGCTGCTGGCCCGCGAGGGCCACGGCGTCGCCGCGGTGCTCGGCCGGCTGAACGAGGCGATCCTGGAGGAGGGCGAGCGGGCCCGGTTCCTGACCCTGCTGCACGGCGAGATCACCCAGACCGCCCACGGCCTGGATGTGAAGCTGGTGTCGGCCGGCCACCCCGAGGCGCTGCGGCTGCGGCCCAGCGGCGTGGTCGAGGTGGTGGCCACGCCGCAGTCGCTGCTGGGGGTGTTCCCCGAGGTCTCCTTCGAGGAGGATCTGGTCCGGCTCGACCACGACGACGTGCTGCTCGCGGTCACCGACGGCGTGACCGAGCGCCGCTCGGGCTCCCGGCTGCTCGACGACGACGGCGGGCTGGCCAAGATCCTGGCCGAGTGCGTGGGCCTGTCGGCCCAGGCCGTGGCCGAGCGCATCCGGCGCCGGGTGCAGGACTTCGCCCCCGAGCCCAGCGCCGACGACCTGGCGATCCTGGTCCTGCGGGCCGGCTAGGCGGTGCCGGGCCGGCCGGAGCCGCCGGGGGCCGGCCTCGGGCCGGTCACGCCATCGGCTTGGGCGTGTTCAGCCGGGAGCGGGCGAAGTCGAGCTGGGCGGCCATCTGGGCGATGCGCTCGGCGGTGACCAGCGAGCCGTGCCCGGCGTCGAACCGGTAGACCTCGTGGTCGTGGCCGCGCGCGGCCAGCCGGGCGACGTACGCCTCGACCTGCCGGATCGGGCAGCGCGGGTCGTTCTCGCCGGCCAGGATCAGCACCGGGGCCTCGACCTGGTCCACGTACGTGATCGGCGAGGACGCGGCGTACACGTCGGGCACCTCGGCGGGAGAGCCGCCGAGCAGGCTGCGGTGGTAGGCGCGCAGGCCCTCGGTCTCCTCCTCGTACGTCGCCGCGTGGTCGGCGATCGGCACGGCCGCGATGCCGGCGGCCCAGATCTTGGGCTGGGTGCCCAGGGCGAGCAGGGTGAGGAAGCCGCCCCAGGAACCGCCCGCGACCACGAGCCGGTCGGGGTCGGCGATGCCCTGGGCGACGACGTGCTCGCGCACCGCCGAGACGTCGGCCAGCTCGATGTGGCCGACCTCGCCGTGCAGCGCGTCGCGCCAGGCCGAGCCGTACCCGGTGGAGCCGCGGTAGTTGACCCGCACGACCGCGAAGCCGTGGTCCACCCAGGCCGCGACCGGCGGGGAGAAGGAGTCCACGTCCTGCGTGCCCGGCCCGCCGTGCAGCAGGAAGACGGCCGGGTACGGCGGGCCGCCGCGCTCGGGCCGCGAGACCAGCGCGTGCACCCGGCCGCCGGGGCCCTCGACGTCCAGGTCCTCGACCGGGACCGAGGGCGGGGAGGACGGGCCGGGCGGGTTGAGCACGATGCCGCCGGTGCTGGAGCGGACCACGGGCGGGTGGGCGGCGCTGGACCAGACGTATTCGACGGTGCCGTCGGGACGCGCGCCGGCCGCCTCGATGACGCCGTGTGGGGTCTCGATCGGGATCATGTCGCCGGCGCCGAGGTCGTAGCGGTGCAGGCGGGTGCGGCCCCGGGAGTTGCGCACGATGAGCAGGGCGCGGCCGTCCTCGTACCAGTCGGCGGTGATCTCGCCCTGGTCGCGCAGCCAGACCTCGCGCTGGTCGCCGGTCACCGGGTCCCAGATCAGCGGCTCGCGCCGGCCGCGCCGCTCGTGCAGCACGAGCAGGCGGCGGTCGCCGGGCACCGGGGCGAAGCGCAGGCCGACGACGCCCTTGCCGGGCCCGTCGTGCAGGTCGCCGACCGTGGAGCCGTCGGGACGCAGCACGCGCAGCGCCGGGTGCTGGTGGTCGCCGTGCTCGCTGTGCCCGATCGCGATCAGCGAGCCGTCCAGGGAGATCGCGGCGACGTGCGCGGACTCGGCGTGCTCGTAGATCACCTTGGTGGACTCGCCGGGGCGCACGAGGTGGACGCGGAAGCCCTCGCCGGGCGTGGCCATGCCGATGGCCGCCGTGCCCGCGGCGGACAGGGCGATCCCGGCGGGGTGGCCGGGGCCGGGCCCGACGGGCTCGTCCGGGCCGCCCGCGAACGGCTGGCGCATCCACTGGCCGCGCTCGTCGCCGTCGGTGTCGGCGAACCACCAGATCCAGCGTCCGGTGGGATCGATCGCGCCGTACGCCGTGCCGTTCCGGCGGTCGGTGACCTGCCGGGAGGTTCCGGAAGTGCGGTCCCAAGCGTAGATTTCCCAGGTTCCGGAAGCGTTGCACCGGTAGACGGCCTGGCTCGGGGCCTGCCTCGCCCACACGGGCAGCGTCATCCGTGGCGCCCGGAACCTGGCTTGCCAGCGTTCCTCCGCCTTCATATGGCGCGTCCCCTCCCTCGGGTCCGCATCGCGCACGTGCGACTGCGCGCGAGAGGACCCAACGCTCGCCCGGCTACGGGTTCGGCGGGTTGCCGTCCAGTATCTCGCGTTGGGGCGGGAAATGTTCAAGGAATGTGTCGGATTTTGGGACTAATGGCCACTTCAGTAACACCTGTCCCGCAGGCCAGTCAAGGAATCCGCTTGATCAACGCGCCGGTTCGAAGGTAGACATGCGGAACGCCGCCGTCACCGCGAGGGGGGTCGCGAGGGCCCCGATCCGCTCCCGCAGCGCCGCCGGGTCGGCGTGCCACGCGCTCGGTCCCATCGCCACGACGGCCTCGATCGCCTCGGGGCCGAGGTCGAGCCCGAACCGTACCACCCGCCGATCCGTCTCGGCGAACCCGCCCCCGCTCAGGCTGCGCTCCACCCGCCGCTCCTTGTCCTCGTCCACCGACAGCAGGCCGAGCATCCCGACGAGCGGACGCAGGTGGTCCGGCTCCGGCGTGACCACGACGAGCACGCCGCCCGGCCGCAGCACCCGGGCGAACTCCGGGCCGTTGCGCGGCGCGAACACGTTCAGCACGACGTCCACGGCGGCGTCGGCGACCGGCAGGGGCCGCCAGATGTCGGCCACGACCGCGCCCACGCGCGGATGGGCGCGTGCCGCGCGTTTGACGGCGTGCTTGGACACGTCGAGCGCGATCCCGCGGGCCTCGGCGGGCAGGGCGCGGGCCAGGTAGTAGCCGGTGCCGGCGCCGGCGTCCAGCACGGCCCCGCCCGGGGGCAGCGCGGCGCGTACGGTCCGGGCCAGCGTGTCCGCGAGCGGCGCGTAGTGTCCGGCCCGCAGGAACGCGTCGCGGGCGGCGACCATGGCCGGGCTGTCGGCCGTGCCCGGCGAGCCCGCGCCCGCCAGCAGGCTGACGTACCCCTGCCGCGCCACGTCGAAGGCGTGGCCCGCGCCGCAGCGCAGCGCACCCGCGCCCGGCGTCAGCGCCCCGCCGCACACCGGGCAGGCCAGCAGGTCCACGACATCGTCCAGCACGGGCACCAGGCTAGAGCCAGGCGGGGGAGGTCACGCGGCCTGGCGGACGACCTCGTTCAGGAACGCCGCGTTGCTGCGGGTCTCGCGCAGCCGGTCCAGGAGGAGCTCCAGGGCCTGCGTCTTGTCCAGCGCGCCGAGGGTGCGGCGCAGCCGCCGGCGCAGGTCCAGCTCGGCGGCGGGGATCAGGATCTCCTCACGCCGGGTGCCGGAGGCGTCGAGGTCCACGGCCGGGTACAGCCCCCGCTCGGCCAGGGCGCGGCTGAGCCGCAGCTCCATGTTGCCGGTGCCCTTGAACTCCTCGAAGAGGTTGTCGTCCATCCGGGAGCCGGTCTCAACGAGGGCGGTGGCGATGACGGTCAGCGAGCCGCCCTCGCGTACGTTGCGGGCCGCGCCGAAGAAGCGCCGGGGCGGGAGCAGCGCCTGCGCGTCGATGCCCCCGGCGAGGATGCGGCCCCCGCCGGGGGCCAGGTTGTTGTACGCCCGGCCGAGCCGGGTCAGCGAGTCGAGCAGCACCACGACGTCGCGTCCTCGCTCGACCAGGCGCTTGGCGCGCTCGATGGCCAGCTCGGCGACGGCGGTGTGGTCGCGGTCGGGACGGTCGAAGGTGGAGGCGGCGACCTCGCCGCGGACGGTCTCGCGGATCTCGGTGACCTCCTCGGGACGCTCGCCGACGAGCACCACCATCAGGTGGCACTCGGGGTGATTACGGCCGATCGCGGCGGCCACGGCCTGCAAGACCATGGTCTTGCCCGCTTTCGGCGGCGCCACGATCAGGCCGCGCTGCCCCTTGCCGATCGGGGCGAACAGGTCGATCACCCGGGTGGTGACGGCGTCGCCGCCGCCTTCGAGGCGCAGCGGCTCGCGCGGGTGGATCGGGGTCATCTCGGCGAAGACGGGCCGGTCGCGCCGGCGGGCCGAGCCGTTGACGGACTCGACCGTGGCGAGCTGGGTGTACGGCTTGCGCGCGGTCGCCTCGACCAGGTCGCCGTGGCGCAGGCCGAAGCGTTTGACCTGGGTGAGGGGCACGCGTACGTCGTCGCGGCCGGGCAGGAAGCCATTGCGCCGGATATATCCGGCTTTGTCGCCACGTAGGTCGAGCAACCCGGCCACGGGCTCGCCCTGCCCGGCGATGGGCTCGCCCTGCGCGGCCGTGCGCGCGGACGCGGCCGGATCGTCGTCGTCGGAGAAGTCGCCGTCGGAGAAGATGATGCTGGTCATGGCCCTCCTAACGAGGGGATGAGGGCCGCGCCGGGGTGTGCGGAGGGGTCCGCCGCGCGCGGCGGACCGGACCTGGAAACGCCCCAGCGGGGCGGGGTGAACGGCCGCCCGCGGAACGGGGCGGCGATGAGGAAACCGGCCGGACCAGCCCGCCCCCGATCGGACCATCGGGTGGGCACGGCGTCAACGGCCGCCTTCAGCGTACATCGCGGGGCGTCGCTTGACGAGGGCTTGCAATCCGCGTCGCACGGCTGCAAGTCGTCTGCAGTCGGCGATCAAGCCGGGTGCGGTCTCATGGATCCCGAGAGGAACCAAGGGGATGACGAAGATGAAGACCACCTGCTGCCCGCGCTGCCGTACCGCGCTCGACGAGGGACCGGTCGTCTACCGCTGCGCCACCTGCCGGCGCGCGGTGTACGCCGCCGACCTGGACCGCGACTACGTGCCGGCGCACGCCGCGCGCACCCGCGCGCTCGCCGCGGTGTGACGCTCACAGACTCTGGGAGAAGGATGTACGGCTCCCGCTGAGGGGGCGGGAGCCGTACCACCGGCTCCGGGGCCCGTAGGGGACGCGGGTCCCGGGTAGTTCGGGGGGAGCACGCGGGGAAGGTGCTCGGCACCGGGGATCGGGGGATCACCGGGGCCAGATCGGGGGGAGCGCTCCGGGGGGAGCGTTCGTACGGCCGGGGGGAGCGCTCCGGGGGGAGCGCCGGCTGCCGGGGGACACGGGGACCGGGGGGACACGGGGGAAACAAGGGGAAACGGGGGGAACAAGGGGGAACCCGGGGGGGATACCGGGGGAACCGGGGGCGTCGGGAAGGCGGGGTGCCGCGCGGCTCGTGGGGGGCCATGCGACACCCCGCCTCAATGGCGTTTCGGCACCTTTCATCCGGGAAATACCCGCCTGCCGCGCTGAGCTGCGGCTATGCCGTTCCCGCCGGGCGTACCGGCCTCGGTGCGTGACCACCACGGCCTGACATGCGACGATAGTGAGGTAAATCACAACGGGCTCGATTACATCGCGCGCGAGTTAAGCGTGTACGCTGTTCTTGTCAGCGCGAACCGCCACCTACGGAAGGAACCACCATGTCCTTCGTCACCGTCGGCACCGAGAACACCACCCCGATCCGGCTCTACTACGAGGACCACGGCTCGGGCCGCCCGGTCGTGCTCATCCACGGCTACCCCCTCGACGGCCACTCCTGGGAGAAGCAGACCGCCGCCCTGCTGGAGGCCGGCTACCGGGTCATCGCCTACGACCGGCGCGGGTTCGGCCGCTCCAGCCAGCCGACCACCGGCTACGACTACGACACCTTCGCCGCCGACCTGGACATCCTGCTGCGCACGCTCGACCTGCGTGACGTGGTGCTGGCCGGGTTCTCCATGGGCAGCGGCGAGGTCGCGCGCTACATCGGCACCTACGGCGCCGCCCGCGTCTCCAAGGTCGCCTTCCTGGGCGGGCTGCCGCCGTTCCTGCTCAAGACCGACGACAACCCGGGCGGCGTGGACAAGTCGGTCTTCGACGGCATCCTGGCCGCGGTCACCGCCGACCGCTACGCCTACTTCGACGCCTTCTACGCCGACTTCTACAACACCGACGAGAACCTGGGCACCCGGATCAGCGACGCGGCGCTGCGGGCGAGCTGGAACGTCGCGGCCGGCGCCTCGGCGTACGCCTCGTCGGCTGCGGTGCCGACCTGGGTGACCGACTTCCGCGGCGACGTCGCGGCCGTGGCCGCCTCCGGGCTGCCGGCGCTGATCCTGCACGGCACGGCCGACCGCATCCTGCCCATCGACGCCACGGCGCGGGCCTTCCACCGCCTGCTGCCCGGCGCGACGTACGTCGAGATCGAGGGCGCCCCGCACGGCCTGCTGTGGACCCACGCGGCGGAGGTCAACGAGGCGCTGCTCGCCTTCCTGAAGGACTGATCCGGCGGGCGACGGCGGCCTAATTCCTCGTGTACGAGCAAATCGTAAGCGTTGCTGGTTGGGCTAGAATCGGTGCATGGCACCATCCTCCCCGACCGAAATCTCCGGCGGGACCGGGACCGCTCCCGCCGGGCCGCTGTCGCCGCTGCTCTGCTTCGACCTGTACGCCGCCTCGCGCAGCGTCACCGCGGTCTACCGCACCCTGCTCGACCCGCTCGGCCTGACCTACCCGCAGTACCTCGTGCTGGTGCTGCTGTGGCAGCGCCGGCGCAGCACCGTGCGCGAGCTGGTCGAGGAACTGCGGCTCGACTACAACACCATCTCCCCCCTGCTCAAGCGGCTGGAGGCGCGCGGCCTGCTGAGCCGGCACCGCCGCCCCGACGACGAGCGCTCCGTCGAGGTCACGCTCACCGAGGAGGGGCACGCCCTGCGGGAGCGGTGCGCGCACGTCCCCGACACCATCGCCGAGGCCATGGGCATCGACGCCGAGACGATGGCCGACCTGCAGCACGTGCTGCGCCGCGTCACCGCCTCCGCCACGGGCTACGCCGAGGCGCGCTGACCCGCGTCCCCCCGCCCGCCGGGCAGCGCGGCGAGGAAGGCGCGGGTCTGGGGGCGGGTGTCGTCCGCCCGCCAGGCGATGGCCAGCTCGGCCGGGGCCAGGCCGCGCACCGGCCGGTACGCCACCCCGGGCCGGGAGTAGAGCGTGGCGTTGCCCTCCGCGATCAGGGCCACGCCCAGCCCGCTGGTGACCGCCTCGAAGGTCTCATCGGCGGTGCCCGCCGTCGCCGCGATCACCGGCTCGTCGTCGCGGGCGTCGCGGGCCAGCCAGAAGTCCCGCAGCGGGCCGGCCTCGGCGGGCAGCGCGATGAACGGCTCCTCGCGCAGGTCGTCCAGGGTGACCTCCTCCTTGCCCGCCAGCGGATGCGACTCGGCCATGGCGATCAGCCTGCGCTCCACCGACAGCACCCGCGTGCGCAGCCCCGGCACCGCCGGCAGCCAGACGAAGGCCACGTCGGAGCTGCCGTCGGCGAGCCCCCCGCTCGGATCGGACCACTTCACCAGCCGCAGCGACAGCTCCCACCCCGGCATGGCGGCGCGGAACGCGCGCAGGGCCCGCTGCTGGATGCCCCGGCCCACGGCCGTCTGCATGCCGACCACCAGAGTCCCGCTCGGCACCGCCCCCCGCGCCGCCTCCACCCCGGCGTTCCACCGCTCCAGCGTCTCGCGCGCGTACGACAGCAGCGCCTCACCGTGCGGCGTCAGCGTCATCCCCGCCGGCACCCGCTCGAACAGCGGGAAGCCGAGCTGCCGCTCCAGCATCCGCACCTGCTTGGACAGCGCGGGCTGCGACACGAACAGCCGCTGCGCCGCACGGGTCACGTTCAGCTCCTCGGCCACCGCGACGAAGTACCGCAGATCCCGCAGATGCACGTCCATAACCAATGGCTATACCGGCTGGTCTTGGACCGCAAGGCGACGCCGGACCCAGGATGTCCGGTATGAGGACACGCGAGCTGGGCGGGCTGAGGGTGCCGGCGATCGGCTTCGGGGCCATGGTGCTCTCGCCCGGCATGTACGGCGACATCGACGACGACCGGGCCGGACGGGCGCTGCGGGCCGCGCTCGACGCGGGGGCGGCCCATGTGGACACCAGTGACGGCTACGGCGACGACGGGCACAACGAGCGGCTGGTCGGCCGGGCGATCAAGGGGCGGCGGGACGAGGTGGTGCTGGCCACCAAGTTCGGCCTGGCGGTGCCGGAGGGGGAGCCGAGCCGGTCCTTCCCGGTGGGCTACGCGTTCGGGGAGCTGCGGGTGAACGCCGAACCGCGCCTGGTGCGCCGGTACGCCGAGCGCAGCCTGGCCAACCTGGGCACCGACGCGATCGACCTGTACTACCTGCACTTCCCCGACCCCGGGGTGCCGATCGAGGAGACCGTGGGGGCGATGGGCGAGCTGGTCGAGGCCGGGCTGGTGCGCCATCTCGGGCTGTCCAACGTGACCGCGGACCAACTGCGGCGGGCGTACGCGGTGCATCCGATCGCGGCGGTGCAGGTGGAGTGGTCGATGTGGCGGCCGGTGGACCCGGAGTTGCGCGCCGCCGCGCGCGAGCTGGGCGCGGGACTGGTCGCGTGGAGCCCGCTGGGCAGCGGCTTCCTCGCCGGCGCCGTGCGCGAGGTGGGCGCGGACGACTTCCGCCGCCACGCGCCGCGCTTCTCCGCCGAGAACCTGGCCGCCAACTACGACCGCTACGCCCCCGTACGCGACCTCGCCGTCGATCTGGGCATCACCCCGGCGCAGCTCGCCCTGGCCTGGCTGCTGTACCAGGACGACCACGTGGTGGCGATCCCGGGCAGCCGCACCCCGGCCCACATCGAGGAGAACGCCGCCGCGGCCGGGTTCACCCTGCACCCGGACACGCTGGCCCGGATCGAGCGGGCCCTGGAGAAGTTCGACGTCAGCGGCGGGACCCTGCTGTGAGGGCCGGGACGAGGGCGCTGGCCGCGCTGGCGCTGGCGGCGGCGTGCACGGCGTGCGCGGGCCCGGCGGAGCCGCCCGCCCAGACTCCTGCCCAGACCTTCACGCCGACCCCTGCCCGGCCCTCCGCGTCGGCGCCCGTCGCGTCGTCGGTGCGGGGGGTCGATCCGGCGGCGCAGGCGTACGTGGACGCGGTGAACGCACGGGACCTGGACGCGCTCGTGGCGTCCTTCGCCGAGGACGGCGTGATCGTGGACGTCTCGCGCGAGATCCGGGGGGCCGAGGAGATCCGGGGCTGGGCCGAGCGCGAGGTGATCGGGGGCAGGCTCGACGTGCTGGAGATCGTCGAGCCCCGCCGCGACGGTCAGAAGCTGCTCGTACACTGGGCCCCCGGTGGCAGCGACGGCTGGCGGGCCCACTACGATTTCACCGTCGCCGACGGCAAGATCGTCCGCGCCGACCTCCAGTACGCCGATTAGGCGAGCGCGGCACCGTACCGCATGCGAGGCGCGTCCGGCTCTCAGTGTCCCGCGCTCGCACTGCCCCGACCCGGGCCCGGCGCTGTCTCATGAATTCATGGCCGAGCTTGGCATCAGGGATCTGGGGACCGTACTGGCGGATTCTCATGCGATGCGGGGGGCGCCGGTGTTCGTCTGGGACGCCACCGACGCGGGCGGGCACGAAGTGTCCGGGGTGACGCGCACCTGGGGTGACGCGATGAAGGCGCTGCTCAAGGCGCTCGGGGACATGCCGGAGCCGGGCGCGGAGGGCAAGATCCGCAGCGCCTGGCCCAATCCGCTGTCGCGATATCCCGCCTACATGTACGGCGGCGTCGTGATGCGCGGGCGGCGCGACCTGCGCACGGGCGCGCTGGTGTTCGAAGGGGCAGGGGTCGCGCGGGCGTAGGCTGGCCCGATGGGACATCAGGCGCGGACGGCGGGCGGCATCGAGATCGTGCCGCTGTGCGACGCGGTGGGCCCGATGGGGCCCTCGCTGCGCAAGCCCCTGCCCGAGACCTTTCCCGGGTCGCGGGCGGAGGACTTCGCCGAGGACGTGTGGGTGCTGCACTTCCACTGCTACCTGCTGCGCGACCGGCGCGGGCGTACGGTGCTGGTGGACACCGGGATCGGCGACGCCGGGTCGCCGGCGGCGAGCTGGGCGCCGGTGCCGGGCGGGCTCGCCGGCGAGCTGGCCCGGGTGGGCGTCGCGCCCGCCGACGTGGACACCGTGATCCTGACCCACCTGCACAGCGACCACGCGAGCGGGGCCGTCGCGGGCGGCGAGGCCGTGTTCGGGCGGGCCCGGCACGTGCTCCAGCGCGCCGAGGCGGAGGCGGCGGCCGGGCCGGTGCGCGAGGGCGTGCTGCGCCCGCTCGGCGAGCGGGTGCACCTGGTCGAGGGCGACGCCGAGGTGGTGCCGGGGGTGAAGGTGGTGCTCGCGCCCGGCCACACGCCGGGGCACCAGGTCGTGCGGGTGGGCGACGTGGCGATCACCGGCGACCTGGTGCTGCACCCGGTGCAGCTCCGCGACCCCGCTGTCACCTACGTCTACGACGACGATCCGGTGCGCGCTGCGGCCACGCGGGCGGAGCTACTTGACCGGCTGCGCGCCGAGCGCGGCGTGCTCGCCACCGCCCACTTCGCCGAGCCGTTCCTCCAACTGGGCGAGTAGCCTGCGGGCCTTGACCCGGTAGCGCAGCACCTGCACCGCGCCCAGCACCCACACCGGATACTGCACCGCCAGGGCCGCGCGGTAGTCGCCGCCGGTCGCGTCGAGCAGCACGCCGACCAGGGCGATCACCGCCATCGAGGCGACGAAGCCGCCGCCGTTGACGATGCCGGTCGCCACGCCGATGCGCGCGGCCGGGTTGAACGTGCGCGCGTAGTCGAAGCCGATCATGGAGCCGGGGCCGTTGGAGGCCAGCACCACCACCAGGACGACCAGCAGCCAGAGCGGGGCGCGGCCCGGCCAGAGCAGGACGGCGGTCCAGGCGGCGGCCGTGCCGCCGATCACGGTGAGCACCATCCAGGAGCGGCGCAGCGGGAAGCGCCCGGCCAGGTAGCCGAGCGGCGGGCCGCACACCATGCCGACCAGGGTGGTCGTGGTGAGCAGCACGCCGGCGGCGGCCGGGGTCTGGTGCTGGCTCTCGACCAGGAACGGGTAGCCCCACAGCAGCAGGAACGCCGCCGCGGACGACTGGGTGGCGGCGTGGGTCCACATGCCGAGCCGGGTGCCGGGCTGGGCCCAGGCGGCGCGCAGCACCGGCTCCCGCGCGCCGGGCTCGGGACGCCGGTCGCGCAGCACGGCGGCCAGCATGAGCACCGCGGCCACGCCGATGCCGGCCGCGCCCAGGAACGTGGCCGTCCAGCCGTACTCGTGCAGGCTGTGGATCAGCGGGACCGCCGACACCACCGCGCCGAGCTGCCCCAGCAGGCCGGTGAGCTGCACCAGCAGTGGGTTGCGGCGGGCCGGGAACCACAGGTTGATCATCCGGATGACGCTGATGAAGGTCATCGCGTCGCCCGCGCCGATGAGCATCCGGCCGGTGACGGCGAGGAGGAGGTCGTCGCCGAGGGCGAAGACGAGCTGCCCGCAGGACATCACGGCCGCGCCGGTGATCAGCATGCGCTTGGAGCCGAACCGGTCCACCAGCATGCCGACCGGGATCTGCATCGCGGCGTAGACGAGGAGCTGGAGCATCGCCAGCATGGCGAGCCCGGAGGACGCCACGCCGAGCCGGGCGGCGGCTTCGAGGCCGGCGACGCCGAGGGACTGGCGGTGGAACACCGCGATGACGTAGGCGATGACGCCGATGGACCAGAAGAGCAGCACGCGTCGCGACGACACCGCTCGCTTCACCCCCAGAAATTCCAGGGATGATTCTACCTTTGGGTAGTAAATCGCTGTTTACGGGGGTGTGTCGGCATAAATTGCCTGAGCCAGGCGCAGGCTCAAGGCTCAGGCCGACCGTTGCCCGCGATCGGCCCGCCCCCCAAGGCTCCAGCGCGCCCTCGGGAACCCCGGGCGCTCAGCCTGCATTCCGCACTCCCGCTTGACGACCGGTAACGATCAGGGAGAGTGGCGATCCCGGCACCCTCGTTACCAGCGGAGAACCGGTCCGTGCGGAATGCGGGCTCAGGGAATGGTGCGGATCTTGGCCACCATGTCGGCCTTGTAGCGGTACGCCTCCGCCAGCGTGCTGCCGTCGCGCAGCGCGATCACCACGTTCTCCTCGGCGTCGGCGTACGCGCAGGCGTCGCCGAGCACGTCGTCGTCGCTCGGCAGCACCACGACGCCGTTCCAGTCCATGACGATCGAGTCGCCGTCGGTCACGGTCACCCCGGAGATCTCCACCGGCTCGCCGATCGAGGCCACGTGCACGTCGAAGCCGGGACCGGCGGTCGCCTCGTACAGGGCCCAGACCGGCAGCTCCAGGTCGCGGAAGGAGTCGGCGTCGCGCACCCCGCCCTCGACCAGCACCCCGAAGGCCCCGCTCGCCAGCGCCGCCCTGGTCAGGATCTCGCCCCAGACCGCACCCGCCGCGACCTGGGCGCCCGCGATCACGATGATCCGGCCTTCGAGATCCTCATCGAGCAGCCGATGCAGCGGTTTCAGGCCCTCCGGTCCGGGGCCTTTGGCCAGCCTGATCGTCCGGGCGGCGCCCAGGATGGCCTGCGACCGGTAGACGGGCCGCAGCGGCGGGCTGAGCCAGCCGTTCTGCCCCCGGAGCTGGAGTACGTCTGCGATCGCGGTGGTCGGAGGGACCACGGTAAATCACCCCTTAGTGCCTGGTAAGGAGAAATTTGCGGATCTTGCCTACGGACGTGCGGGGTAGCGCCTCCACGACCTCGAACCGGGCCGGCCGTTTGGCCTTGGCCAGCCGCTCCGCACACCAGTCCCCGAGATCGCGCACGTCGGCGCCGTCGCGCGGCACGACGTACGCGACGGGCACCTCGTCCCGCACCGGATCGGGCTCGCCCACGACGGCCACCTCGAACACGCCCGGATGCCCGGCGATCACGCTCTCGATCTCCACGACCGAGACGTTCTCGCCCGCCACCTTGAGCACGTCGCCGCCGCGCCCGGCGAAGAACACGTTGCCGTCGTCATCGACGGTGCCACGGTCACCGGTCACGAACCAGTCCCCCCGGAACGACGCCCTCGTGGTCTCGGGATCGTCGAGGTAGCCCGCGAACAGGGTCGTGCCCGGGTCACCCCCGACGAGTATCTCGCCCTCGGTGCCCGGCGGGGCGGGTTCGCAGGTTCCCGGCGTGGCGACCAGGACCTCGCACCCCAGCGTCGTGCGCCCCATCGACCGGGGCAGCGGTCCCACGGCGGGGTTGGTCAGCACGGCCGGGATCGTCTCGGTCATGCCGTAGAGCTGCCGGGGCGCGCAGCCGAGCAGCGCGGCCATCTCGGCGTACTGCTCGTCGGTGAGGTTCTGCGCGTACCAGCAGTGCACCAGCCGCAGCCCCGGGACGGGGGTGTTGCCCCGGGCCAGGATCATCCGCATCGGCGCGGCGAACAAGCTGGCGTGGGTCGCCTCGTGCCGCGCCGCCTGGGTGAGGAAGCGGGTGGCCGAGAACGCGTGCATCAGCGCCACGCTCGCCCCGGCGGAGATCGCCGCCGCGAACGAGTAGTACTGCGCGTTGGCGTGGAACAGCGGCAGCACCACGAGCTGGCAGTCATCGGCCCGCAGCGCCGCCGCGGCGGCCATGACGTCGCCGGCGAAGGCGTAGTTGGCCTGGGTGACCACCACGCACTTGGGCGCGGAGGTGGTGCCGGAGGTGAACATCAGGCCGAGCGGGTCCAGCGGCCCCGGCCGCCCGTACGCCACCGCCGGCCCGGCCAGGGAGTCGAGCGTGACGTCCGACTCGGACACCTCCAGCACGGGGACGCCGGCGTCGAAGCCCTCGGCGCGTACGGCGAGCACCGCCGAGGTGCGGCGCAGCAGCCCGGCCAGCTCGGCCGGGGGCGCGGACGGGTCGCAGGCCACCATCGCGGCGCCCAGCTTGGCGCAGGCCAGCCAGATCGCCACGAACGCCGGCGAGTTGCGCAGCGCCAGCCCGACCCGGGCGCCGGGCGTGACGCCGCGCGCGGCGAGCCCGCCCGCCACCCGGTCCACGAGCGCGTCGAACTCGCCGTACGTCCACTCGGTCACCCCGCCGTCCGGCCCCTCCCAGATCAGGAAGGGCCGGTCGGCGCCGGCCGCGACGGCGGCCGTCCAGCGTGCGGTGAACGTCACGGGGCCCCGTATCCGCCGCCGCCCGGCAGCTCAAGGCGGACGACATCGCCCGGTTGCAGCGTGATCCTGGCCTGGGTGCGCACCGGCTCGCCGTTGACCAGGAACCGGCCCGTGGCCCCCGGGCCGCCGCCGAACACCCCGCGCGGCCCGCGCGCGAGCCGGCTGGTCACCGCGTTCAGGGTCCACGGCGCCTTGGTGTCCACGGTGAACTCGATGGTCTGGCCCAGGCCGCCGGGGAAGCGGCCCGCGCCGCCGGAGTCGCGGCGCAGCTCCTTGCGCAGGAACCGGATCGGGGCCGACCCCTCCACGACCTCGATCGGGACCGCCGCCACCCCGGTCGGGTAGGACGTCGCGGACAGGCCGGGCTTGCTCGCCCGCGCCCCGACGCCCCCGGCGTAGGTGAACATGGCCGTGATGAACGGGCGGCCGTCGTCGTGCTGCCCGCTGACCTGCATCGTCCACACCGCCGCCGAGCCCTCGGCCATGACCGCGTCAGGCAGCACCTGGGACATGGCCCCGAGGAGCGGCATGGGCAGGAACATCCCCACGACGTGCCGGGCGGTGCACGGGGACGGCGGCACCGCGTTCACGATGCTGCCCTCGGGGGCCTCCACCCGGATCGGCGCCAGCGAACCGGCGTTGTTGGGGATCTCCGGGTTGAGCAGGCTGCGCAGGGTGAACGTGGTGTAGGCGTGGGTGTAGTTCTTCACCACGTTGATGCCGTACGGGCTGGCCCCCGACGAGCCGGTGTAGTCCACCAGGATCTCGCCCGCCGCGGCGTCGATCGTCACCGCCACCTTGATGGTGATCTCCGAGCCGTCGGCCAGGTCGAGCACCGAGGTCGCCTCGTACGTGCCGCCCTTCAGCCCCTTGATCGCGCGCCGGGTGGCGTCCTCGGAGCGCTCGATCACCACGTCGGCCAGGTCCTCGATGTCGTCCAGGCCGTAGGTGTCGAGCAGCGTGCGCAGCCGCTGCGCGCCGACCTCGCCGGAGGCGATCTGCGCGTGCAGGTCGCCGGCCATGTGGGTGGGCTGGCGCACGTTGGCCAGGATGAAGTCCCACACCGGCGGGTTGCGCTCGCCGCCGGTCATCAGCTTGCTGATGGGGATCCACAGGCCCTCTTCGAACACGTCCCGCGCGCCCGCGCCGATGCCGTACCCGCCGACGTCGGTGTGGTGGATCGTCGAGCCGAAGAACGCGATCACCCGCCCGTCGCGGAGCACCGGCACCAGCACGGTGACGTCCAGGAGCTGCCCGGCCGTCTTGTACGGGTCGTTGGTGATCAGCACGTCGCCCGGTTCCAGCGAGTCCACCGGGTGCCGGTCCAGGATGTTGCGCACCGCGATGGCCAGCGAGTTGATGTGCCCGGGGGTGCCGGTCACCGCCTGGGCCACCATCCGGCCGCGCCGGTCGAACAGCGCGTTGGCCAGGTCGCCCGCCTCGCGCACGATCGGGCTGAACGCGGCCCGCTGCAGCGCCCTGGCCTGCTCGTTCACCGTGGAGACCAGCGAGCCCCACAGGACTTCCAGCTCGATCGCGTCGAAGGTCCGCACGGCCATGTCACGCCTCCCGCGTGGCGATGATGGAGCCGTCGGCCGCGACCTCGCAGGTCCAGCCGTCGGGCACGACGGAGGTGGTCTCGCGCTCCTCCACCAGCGCGGGGCCGGCGAACCTGTCGCCCGCGCCCAGCTCGGCGCGCCGGTAGACGGGCACGTCGAGCGGTTCCGCACCGCGCCGGAACCGCGCCCTGCGGGTCCCGTACGCCGTGGGCGTGCCGCTCCCGGCGGGCAGCGCGGGCACCTCGAACGGCGGGGCGTCGGACCAGGCGGCCACCCGCCAGGTCACCACCTCGACCGCGACGTCGGGGATGCGCAGGCCGTACACCCGCTCGTAGGCCCGGTGGAACTCCTCGGCGGTCTCGGCCACCGTCAGCGGCCAGCTCTCGCCCTCGCCCACCCAGACGGTGATCTCGTTGCCCTGCCCGGCGTAGCGCGCGTCGAGCCCGTAGCGGAACCGCACGCCCGCCGCGTCGGCCCCGGCCGAGGACAGGATGCGCCTGCCCTCCTCGCGCATCTCGTCCAGCAGCGCGTCGCGATCGGCCTCCACGCCGTCGCCGAGGGTGCGGACCATGCTGCGGGCCAGGTCGATCCGCACCGGGCTGACCAGGGTGCCGAACGCCGACAGCACGCTGGCGTTCACGGGGAAGATCACCCGGGGCGCTTCGAGCAGCGCGGCCACGCCGCAGGCGTGCACCGGGCCGGCGCCGCCGAAGGCGATCAGCGACACGCCGCGCAGGTCGATGCCGCGCTCGACGGCGTGCATGCGCGCCGCCGCGGCCATGTTCTGGTTGATCACCTCGTACACGCCGACCGCGGCCTCGTCGGGGCTGGTCTCCAGCCCTTCGGCGAGCGGCTGGAACGCCTCGCGCGCCCGGTCCAGGTCGAGCGGCATCTCGCCGCCCAGGAAGTAGGCCGGGTCGAGCAGGCCCATCACCAGGTCGGCGTCGGTGGTGGCCGGGACGGTGCCGCCGCGCCCGTAGCTCACCGGGCCCGGGTCGGCGCCCGCGCTGTCGGGGCCCACCTTGAGCAGGCCCAGGTCGTCGATGCGGGCCAGGCTGCCGCCGCCCGCGCCGATCTCCACCAGGTCCACCGACGGCACCGAGCACGGGTAGCCCGAGCCCTTCTTGAACCGGTAGACCCGGGCGACCTCGAACTCGTTGGTCAGCTCGGGCCGGTAGTCCTCGATCAGGCACGACTTGGCCGTGGTGCCGCCGAGGTCGAAGCAGAACAGGCGGTCCTCGCCCAGGCGGCGGGCGTACCAGACGCCGGCCAGGGCGCCCGCGGCCGGGCCCGACTCCACCAGCCGGATCGGCACCCTGCGCGCGTCGGCGGCGGAGATGACGCCGCCGTTGGAGAGCATCATCAGCACCGAGGCCCCGAAGCCGGTCTCGCGCAGCCAGCGCTCCAGCTCCTCCAGGTACGGCCCGATCACCGGCATCGTGGCGGCGTTGCACGCCGTGGTGATCATCCGGGGGTACTCCCGGATCTGCGGGGTGACCTCGAAGGAGGCGCACACCGGCACGCCCAGCCGCTTGGCCAGGCCCTCGGCCACCGCGCGCTCGTTGCCGGCGTTGGCGTAGGAGTTCAGCAGGCAGACCGCGACCGCCTCCACGCCGGACATCGCGGCGGCCAGCTCGTCCAGCGCGGCCTCGGTGGGGGCCAGGCGGACCTCGCCGGTCGCCATCGTGCGCTCGTCGATCTCGAAGACCAGCTCGCGCGGGATCGGCGGCGCCGGGAACTCGATCTGCAGGTCGTACATGTCGTAGCGGTGCTCGGTGCGGATCTCCAGCGTGTCGCCGAAGCCCTTGGTGGTCACGAGCGCCGCACGACCGGTCTTGCCCTCGATCAGGGCGTTGGTGATCAGCGTGGTGGCGTGCACGATCGGGCGGGTGATGTCGGCCGGGCGGATGCCGGCCTTGGCCAGCGCCGACATCACCCCGTCACGGACGCCGCCGAGGGGGGCCGAGGGCGTGGTGAGGGTCTTCTCCACCACCACGCGCCCGGACTCCGCCTCCAGCAGGACCACGTCGGTGAAGGTCCCGCCGATGTCGACGGCGAGCCGCCAGTCGCTCACCGTGTGGCCCCGGATGCGGCCCCGGATGCGGCCCCGTGCACGGCTTCGCGCAGCCGCTCCACGAGCTGGCGCGGCTTCTCCGAGCCCCACACGTTGCGGCCGAACGCGACACCGGCGCCGCCCGCCTCGACCACGCCCCGCGCCACCGCGACGAGCTGGTCCTCGTTGTCCATCTTCGGCCCGCCCAGCGCCACCACCGGCACCGGGCAGGTCTCCACCACCTTGGCGAACTCCTCAGGCGGGCCGGGGCAGACGGTCTTGATGATGTCCGCGCCCAACTCGGCCCCGATGCGGGCCGCGCGGGCGACGTTCTCGGCCGTCCACGGCACCGCGCGGGCCCAGCCGCCCGGGATCATCTCCGCCATCACCGGCAGGCCGAGCAGCTCGCACTCGGCGACCAGCCTGGCCAGCCGGCCCAGCGACTTGTCCTCGTCGGGCGCGCCCGGGAAGGCGAGCACCACGACGCAGTCGGCGCCGAGCCTGGCGGCCTGCTCCGCGTTGTACATGATCTGGTTCAGGTCGTTCGCGGGCAGGTCGCCCAGCTCGGAGGAACCACCGTCCACCCGCAGCACCAGGCCGGAGGAGGCGAACTCGCCGGCGTACGCGCGGGCCAGGTGCCAGGTCGCCAGCACGCCGTCGGGCCGCCCGGCCGCGATCTCGCGCATCGGCTCGCCCAGCGGCGGTCCCTCGCCCATGTACGCCGCGTGGTCGATCGCCACGAAGACGCTGCGCCCGTCGTCGCCGAACATCCGGCGCATCCGGCGGAGCTTGCCCGCCCCCACGGCGGAGGTGTACTGCACGGTGGTTCCCTTTCCAGCGAAGATGAATCAGCGCGAGATCTGACGCTCGAAGTCGGCGCCGTCCCAGTAGTCGACCCGGTGGGTGATCAACTCACCCTCGACGGTGAAGCGGAAGATCCCGCGGATGCGCACCGGAGCGCCGTTGTAGAAGAACGTCATCCGGTACGGCACGGCGGCCCGGTCCCCGTCCACGATCACGTCCTCGATCTCGTAGCTCAGCCCGGCGAACTCGTCCAGGAAGCCGGGCAGCCGCTCGCGGTACGCGTCGCGCCCGCGCAGGCTGGTGCCGGCCACCGACGTGTGCTCGTTGAAGAAGTCGGGCGCCACGCAGGCCGCGATCTCGTCGGGGTCGTGGCGGTTCAGCGCGTTGACGTAACGCACCACCGCCCGCCGGGTCACTGCCCCCAAAGCGTGCGAACCTCCTCGTACACCTTCTGGTCGTGGGAGATCTCGATCACGTTGCCGTCGGGGTCGGTCAGCGCGCAGACGTAGCCCACCGGCGGCGGGATGTCCTGCGGCTCCCAGTGCAGGCAGCCCATCTCGCGGGCCTTCTCCGCGATCCGGTCCACGTCCTCGCGGTTGGGCACCTCGATGCCGAGGTGGGCGAACGGCGTGAGCTGCGGCTGCTTCTTGCCCTTGTCCTTGGTGAACTCCACCAGGACCAGCACGAAGGGCGTCTCGACCTGCTTGTCGTTGGACAGCCACGCGTTGCGCCCGGAGGCGTCCTCGTGCGTCGAGACCAGGACCAGCGGGGTCATGGTGGTGTAGAACTCGATCGCCTTGTCGAGGTCGGAGCTGGGCAGCGCGACGTGGGTCCAGCGCGCTTCGGTGAGCTTCTTGCCGAGCACATCTACTCCTTTGTAGGGGTCAGTCCTTGTCAACGGGCCCGTCGAACTCGTCCGGATCGAGCGGCGTGGCGACGTCCTGCCGGATCAGGCGCATCATGTGCTGCGCCCGGCCCTCCCAGGTGCTCGCCGGCCCCACCCGGTAGAAAGGCGACCGCAGGTTCTCCATGAGCTGGGTCACCATGTCGGTGTCTTCCTTGTTGGTCAGGGCCAGGTTGTCGAGCTCCCGGTTCTGCAGCTCGATGTCGTCGCTGAGCCCGTAGATACGGGAGAACAGCCGCGACTTGTCGGGTGCGATCGGGTCCACTCTGACCATGATGAGCTGTGAGGCGTACGGCAGCGGCGTCAGGTTGGGGTAGATGAACTCCGCGTAGCTGCCCCGAAGGTCCTGCGTGTCCAGGTCCGTACGCCCCGCCGACATGTCGAAGCTGTCCGCGTGCGGCTTGTACCCGCTGGTCGTGCGCCCTTCGAAGCGCACGATCGTGTCCATCTGCTTGCGCACCTTGTTCAGGCGGCGGTGCACGAACCGCACGTGGTAGTCGTCGTTGGAGTTCTCGACGAACGCCTTCCAGTTGATCGGGTAGACCTCGTCAAGCTCGCGGTGGTACCGCTTGAAGGTGCCGATCTTGTACTTCTCGTACCTCGGCAGCAGCGGCGCGATCCACTCCTCGAACGTGGGCGCCTTGCGGGACAGGCAGCCGAACACCAGCTTGTCGAAGGCCACCTTCACCCGGATCGGGACCAGCCCGTACTCCTCCTTGGGGAAGTCGGGGCCGTACATCCGGTCCATGTCCGGGATGCTCAGCAGCCGGCCGTCGATCCCGTACGTCCAGGCGTGGTAGGGGCACGCCAGCGCCTTGTTGCAGAACCCGGCGGGCTCGAAGGCCAGCCCGGCGGCGCGGTGGCGGCAGTTGTTCAGGAAGCCCTTGACCGAGCCGTCCTCCTGCTTGATGACCAGCACCGGCTGGGAACCGATCATGCCGGTGATGTAGTCACCCGGCTTCTGCAGGTCCTCGGTGTCGCCGAGCCAGACCCAGGAGCGGCCGAAGACCCGGATCATCTCCAGGTCGAACAGGTCCTTGTCCCAGATCTCCCACGGCTGCAGCATGTCGCTGGGCAGCGGCGGCTCGACCAGCCCTTCGCTCTCACGCTTCCACTGGGCTTGCCGCTGCACGACCCGTTCGTGCAGGGCTCGCTCCGCTTTCTCATCCGCGAGCAAGAGATTGCCTCCCGTCCTGCTCAACTGCGACTGGCCGACGTCTCGGACGCTATGTCCGGGCTCCCCGGCCCCTCCATGTGCCCCCAGCCCAAAGATCGGGGGTCGGCACTGCTCCCGGAAGCCATCGGTACGCGAGCGCCGGACGTGGCAGGGTCGTACAGGTGGAATACCGAACTCTCGGCCGTACGGGCATCCAGGTCAGCCCGCTCTGCCTCGGCACGCTGCTGCTCGGCTCGTGGGGCACCACCGACGAGGACGAGTGCCGCCGCATCGTGCACACCGCGCTCGACGCGGGCATCAACTTCATCGACACCGCCGACGTGTACTCCTTCGGCGAGAGCGAGCAGATCGTCGGGCGGGCCATCAAGGGCCGCCGCGACGACATCGTGCTCGCCACCAAGTTCAACAACCCGATGGACGACTCGCCGAACCGGCGGGGCAACTCGCGCCGCTGGATCATGCGCGCGGTCGAGGACAGCCTGCGCCGGCTGGACACCGACTACATCGACCTCTACCAGGTGCACCGCCCCGACCCCCTCACCGACATCGACGAGACGCTGGGCGCGCTGTCCGACCTGGTGCGCCAGGGCAAGGTGCGCGCCATCGGCACCTCGTCCTTCCCGGCGGAGGAACTGGTCGAGGCCCAGTGGGCCGCCGAGAGGCGCTCCCGGGAGCGCTTCTCGACCGAGCAGCTCTCGTACTCGATCCTGGCCCGGCACGCCGAGGCCGCCTCGCTCCCGGTCGCCGAGAGGTACGGCCTGGGCGTGATGGTGTGGAGCCCGCTCAACGGCGGATGGCTGACCGGCAAGTACCGCCGCGACGCCCCGCCGCCGAAGGACTCCCGGGCCAGCACGAACGCCGAGCACTTCGACTTCCGCGCCGAGTCGGTGCGGGAGGTGAAGCTGGAGCTGACCGAGAAGCTGGGCGCGCTCGCCGCCGAGGCGGGCATGTCGCTGATCCACCTGGCCCTCGGCTTCGTGCTGTCGCACCGCGCCGTCACCTCGGCCGTGATCGGCCCGCGCACGGTGGACCAGCTCGCCTCGCAGCTCGGCGCCGTCGAGGTGAGCCTGACCCCGGCCGTGCTGGACGCGATCGACGAGATCGTGCCCCCCGGGACCAGCCTCAGCTCCTACGACATCGGGTACACCCCTCCGGCCCTGACCGACGCTACTCTTCGCCGGCGTCCTCACCAGCCGGGTCGGCGGGCTTCCACCACATGACGATCTGGTTGCCCCACGGGTCCAGGAACGACGCGTGGTGCCCGTCGAACTCCTCCCAGTAGGTCTGCTCCCACAAGGCGGTGGCCCCCAGGATCACCGCCTTGTTCAGGTACTCCCCGGGCGGGCCGTCCACCAGGATGTACGTGCGCGGCTGGAGCCCGGAGCGGGGCTGCGGCGGGCGCGGCGCCGGGTCGGGCACCTGCTCCCGCTCGCTCCACAGCCCGAGGTGCAGGCCCTCGCCCGGCACCACCTGGTGGAAGACCCCCTGCGGCCGGCCGTTGATGGTCCAGCCGAACAGCTCCTTGTAGAACGCCGAGGTCGCCTCGATGTCGGGCGTCGGCAGATCGACGAAAACCAGCGTGTTCGCCACGGTCAGCTCCTGATCACTTGTAGTAGGTGCCCTTGTCGCGCCACAGCACGATCTCGTTGCCCCAGGGGTCGCGGAACGCCGCGTGGCGGCCGTCGAACTCCTCCCAGTACGTCTCCTCCCACAGCACCGTGGCCCCCAGCTCGACCGCCTGGGCCAGGAACGCGGGCGGCTCGTCCACCATCACGTACACGCGCGGCACCGGCCCGGTGACCGGGGTCTCCTCGCGGTGGATGCCCAGGTTGGGCTTGACGCCGGGCAGCACCTCGTGGAACTCGCCGGCCGGGCGGCGGTTGATCTGCCAGCCGAACAGCTTCTCGTAGAAGGCCGACATGGCCTCGGGGTCGGGTGTCGGGAAATCGACGAAGATCACTGGATTGGGCATGAGGGGGCCTTTCCGGTCGTGCCGTTCGTGCGGCGGGTTTCAGCTCAGGCGTTGTTCCGCGGCGTCGCCGAGTGCGACGAAGCGCTCGTACGCCTCCCGGTAGACGGCCTTGGGGGACGGCTCGACGACGGTCACCGCGGGCCGGGGCCACGAGCCGCCCTCGGCCTCGCCGGGGGCGGGCCACCAGCCGGCCCCCGCGCCCGCCGCCAGCGCCGAGCCGTACGCGGCGAGCCCGGTCTCCGCGGGCACCTCGACCGGGACCTCCAGCACGTCGGCCTTGATCTGGCACCACAGCGGGCTGGTGGCCGGCGAGCCCGCGACCACCATCACGTCCATCGGGATCGGCAGCGAGGCGGCGATGTGCCGCAGGCCGTACGCGGCGCCCTCCAGCGCCGCCCTGGCCAGGTGGCCCGGCCCGTGCGCCGAGCCCAGCCCGGTGATCTCCGCGCGCAGGTCCCGGTTCCAGCGCGGCGCGCGCTCGCCCTCCAGGTACGGCAGCAGCAGCACCCCGTCGGCGCCCGGCGGCACCTGCTCGGCCAGCTTCAGCAGTTCGGGGACAGTACGCCCGGTCAGCCCGGCCAGCCACTCCAGCATCAGGCCGTGGCCGCTCACCGGCCCGCCGACGATGTCCACCCCGGCGGCGGGGCTGCGCAGGGCGTACAGGTCGGTGCCGGCTCCGGTGCGCTCGATCGCGACGGCGAGGCCGCCGGTGCGCCCGCCCGGGTCCAGCGCGCGTCCGGGCACGTCGAGCCCGCCGGCCCAGAACGCCATGTACGCGTCCTGCGCCCCGGCCACGAGCGGGATGCCCTCGGGCAGCCCGTGCGAGCCGTCGGTGCGCCCGACGACCTCGCCGGTCTCCGCACGCGGCCCGTAGTGCTCCATGGTCGGGTCGCCCGGCCACCGCGACTGGCACGCGGGCGCGCCCAGGCGTCCCATCAGCCAGTCGTAGACCTGGAGCACCCGATCGACGCCCAGCACCTCGCGCTGCGCGTAGTGCTGCTCCGTCGGCGATCCGGTGACGCCCGCCGGGTGGCGTACGGTCACGGCCATCCCGCCGTCGGCCGGCACGGTGGTCGGCGACTGCCCGCCCACGCAGATCGCCACCGGCGTCACGCCCACCCGCGTGATCGCCTCGACGACGCCGGACAGCCACCCCTCGGGGTCGGCCCACCCGTCCGGCCACAGCCCCGCCCCCGGGTACCCCCCGGACGCGGACGCCACGACGGTCCCGTCACGGTCGAGCGCGACCGCCCGCGCCGAGTTGGAGCCCAGATCGACCCCCAGAACCGTTTCGATCATGCGCCACCGACCAGCACCCGGTAGACGGGGGAGGTCGCGGCGAGCTTGAAGGCGTCGGCGACGGCGTCCAGCGGGAAGCGGGCGGTGACCAGGGCGTCCAGGTCGGCCGCGAGGACGCCGGAGGCGATCAGGGCGGCGGCCTCGCGCCAGTCCTCGGGCTCGTGGCTGTAGACGCCGACGATGGACAGCTCGTGGTGGTGGATCGCGTCCGGGCTCACGCCCACCGACAGCGACTTGTCGAAGGCGCCGTACAGCACCACCGTGCCGCCGTCGTCGCACAGGCTCACCGCCAGCTCCAGCGCGCCGGGCGCGCCCGCGGTGACGAACACCAGGTCCTGCTTGCCGCCCAGCTCCACGGCCTCGTCGGGGGCGGCGGTCCAGGTGGCGCCGGCCGTACGGGCCTCGGCGAGGCGGTCGGCGCTGACGTCGATCAGGCCCACGGACGCCGCGCCGCGGTGCCGGGCCAGGGCCAGGTGCACGCGGCCCATGTAGCCCGCGCCGATCACCGCCACCCGGTCGCCCGCGCGCAGCCCGCCCAGCCGCAGCGAGTGCGCCACGCACGCCAGCGGCTCGCCCATCGCGGCGTGCTCGATCGGCGCGGTGCCGGTGGGGAACACCTGGGTGGCCTTGACCACGACGTTGTCGGACAGCCCGGCGCCGAAGGACACGGTGCCGTCGGACAGGGTGCCGCCCTGGGGGCTCTTGCACAGCGCGGTACGCCCGCGCCGGCACGCGGCGCAGGTGCCGCAGCGGGTCAGCAGATCCACCGTGACCGTGTCGCCCACGCGCGGCGAGCCCGGCAGCTCGGCCACCGCGGCGCCGACCTCGGCCACCCGCCCGGCGACCTCGTGGCCCGGGGCGACCGGGTAGAACTTCTTCTCGCCGGAGTACAGGCGGCGCTCCATCGTGCACAGCCCGGTGGCGCCGACCTCCACCCGCACCTCGTCGGGCCCGACCTGGGGCGTGGGCTCCTCGCGGAGCTCCACGGCCTCGGGCGCGGTGACAACGGCGACTCTCATCTAGTGACTCCTCAGGTGCGGCCAGGGGTTGCGTACGGCGATGCCGGCCCGCTTGAGCAGATCGGCGGACCGCTTCGCCGCTTCCTTGCGCAGGGCGCGCTCGTCCACCGTCGTGCAGCGGCCCCGCTGTATGACATGGTGCCCGCCCACGAAGACGTCCCGGACCGAGCGCCCGTCCGTGGACCACACGAGCTGGTGCGCGACGTCGCCGCGCGGTGTCCACTGCGGGCCCGTCGCGTCGTGCACGACCAGGTCGGCGAGCTTGCCCTCCTCGATCGAGCCGATCCGCGCGGACATCCCCACCGCCTCCGCGCCGCCGATGGTGGCCATCTCGAACGCCTCCGGGGCGCCGAGCGCGGCGGTGTCCAGGGAGGAGTCCTTGGCGAGCCCGGCGGCGAGCGCGGCCGCGCGCAGGATGTCGGCCGCGTCGCCCGCGTTCGCGGCGTCGCAGCCGAGCGCGACGCGCCCGCCCCGGCGTACCATCTCGGCGTGCCGCCCCGCCCGGGTCACGCCCTGGCCCAGCCGCAGGTACGCCCACGGGCAGTACGCCACGGCCGTGCCGCTGGCGAGCAGCGCGCTCATCTCGGCGTCGTCCAGCCAGACCGCGTGCGCGAGCAGCAGGTGCCCGCCGAGCACGCCCAGCGCGGCCAGGTGCTCCAGCGGGCGGCGGCCGTGCTTGTCCAGGTAGTGCACCGGGTCGCCGCGGCCCGGTGACATGTGCATGGTCATCCCCGCGCCGGTCGCGCGGGCCAGATCCGCCGCGCCGGCGAGCAGCTCGTCGGAGGCCAGACCGTGGCCCACGAGGGTCACGCGGCCCTCGACGAGACCGCCCGCCGGGTGGGACTCGATCACCGCCCGCAGGCGATCGAGCACCTCTTGGGCCGGTGCGGCGTGGGGTGCGCCCTGGACGTCCCAGCCCCAGGCGCCGATGGTCCCGCGCACCCCCGCCCGCCTCATGCCCGCCGCCACCCGGTCCGGGTGGGCGACGGTGCCGGCCTCGATGATCGTGGTGACCCCGTTGCGCAGGTTCTCCACGCTGGACAGCAGCGCGGACAGCTCCTCGTCGTCGGGGCCGTGCGCCGCGTGGATCGGCACCGCCCACTGGTGGATCGCCTCGTCGGACCCGATGTCGTCCGGGATGCAGGCGCGGGTGAGCGGGTCTCCGGTCAGATGCTGGTGGGCGTTTATCATGCCGGGGGTGACCACGCAGTCGGTGGCGTCCAGCTCGGGGGTGCCGGGCCAGCGCTCGCGCAGCTCGCGCGTGCCGCCGACCGCGGCGATCCGGTCACCGGCGACCGCGACCGTGCCGCCCACGAGCACCTCGCGGTGCGGGTTCATGGTCACGACGTCGCCACCGGTGATCAGGAGATCCGGAGGATTGAACGCCATGGGACCGAACGCTAGGTTGACCGGTTGCTCAGGTCATCCGCCCCGGAGCACAAGAACTCGGGCGTACTCCATGCCAGGAACACAATGCCCGGCCCCGGGCGTGACGGGAGGCTGACCGCATGCGTTACGACCCGGCATGGTTGGATGCCGATCCGCTGCCCCAGCTCATCGACGGCCGCGAATCGCGCGAGGGGCCGACACGTCCGATCGTGGACCCCTCGACGGGCGAGAGCCCCGCGTCGTACGCCGAGGCCACGACCGCCGAGGTCGGCGCCGCGCTCGCCGCGGCCAGGCGCAGCCACGACCAGGGCGAGTGGCGGCGCATGCCGGGCGCGCAGAAGGCCCAGCTCCTCGACGCCGTGGCCGCCGAGATCCGCGCCGACGCGACCAGGCTGGCCACGCTGGAGGCCCTGGACACCGGCAAGGCCGTGGCCGGCGCGATCACCAACGACGTCTACGAGGCCGCCAACGCCTTCTCCTACGCCGCGGCGGTCGCCCGCACCCTGCACGGCGACGTGCGGCGCAGCTCCTTCCCGCCGGAGCTGCTGCCCGGCGGCGGCCCCGACCTGCTCACCATGCGCATGCGCGAGCCCGCCGGCGTCGTCGCCGAGCTGCTGCCGTGGAACGGCCCGCTGATGACCGGTAGCCAGCGCATCGCCATGGCGCTGGCCGGCGGCTGCTCGATCGTGGCCAAGCCGCCGGAGGAGGCCGTGGTCACCCTGGTCGAGCTGGGCCGCATCCTGACCCGCTGCGGCCTGCCCGCCGGTGTGCTGAACATCGTCCTGGGCGCGGGCGAGACCGTCGGCGAGCAGCTCGTGACCGACCCCCGGGTGGACCTGATCAGCCTCACCGGCGGCACCGAGACCGGCCGCCGCGTGATGTCCCTGGCCGCGCGCAACCTCACCCCCACCCACCTGGAGCTCGGCGGCAAGTCGCCGGTCATCGTCTTCGCCGACGCCGACCTGGACCAGGCGGTGGGCTGGGCGATGATGGCCGCGTTCGTGAACATGGGCGAGGTCTGCGTGGCCGGCAGCCGCCTGCTGGTCGAGGAGTCGGTCTACGACGACGTCGTCAAGGGCGTGGCCGCCGCCGCGGCCGGGCTGCCGATCGGCGACGCCCTCGACCACGACACCTTCATCGGCCCGCTGATCACCGAGCAGCACGCGGAGAAGGTGCGCGGCTTCGTCTCCCGGGCGGTGGCGGCGGGCGACGCCCAGGTGGTGGGCAGCCCGTCGGTCGCGTGCAGCAGCCGCGCCACGTTCGTCCCGCCGACCGTGCTGAGCGGCGTGCGCGCGGGCAGCGAGATCGAGCAGCAGGAGGTCTTCGGCCCGGTGCTGGCCGCAATGCCGTTCCGCACCGAGGAGGAGGCCATCGCCCTGGCCAACGGCACCAGCTACGGCCTCAACGGCACGGTCTTCACCCGCGACCTGGAGCGCGCCTTCCGCGTCTCCGACGCGCTCGACTGCGGCGAGGTCAACGTCAACTGCCACTTCGCCCCCGACATGAACGGCGGGCGCGGCGAGCCCCGCCGCTCCAGCGGGCACAGCCGTACCGGCATCGACGCCTACACCCGGTTGAAGGCCGTCAACATCCAAATTCGCTCATAACCCCTACAATGGCCGCCCGTGCGGACAAGAGTGGCCGACTGGCTCACGTCTCATCCCGTCACGGGAGCGGTGCTGCTCACCGTGGCCTGGCACGCGGTGCTCTTCGCCGCGGCCGAACTGCTGCCGTCGCTCGGGGGCTGGCCCGACCTCACCGCCACCGTGATCAACCTGATCACGGCGGCGGTCACGCTGGCCTTCATCGCCTGGCTGCGGTGGTGGCGGCAGAGCGCGCTGCCCTGGCGCGGCCCCGACCGGAGCTGGCTCTACCTGATCCCGGTCCTGCTGATCGTGCTGAGCTACGCGGCCCCCGGCCTCCAGGGCGCGCTCGCGAGCCTGGCGGGCCTGAGCCTGGCCATCGGCGTGACCGAGGAGGCCCTCAGCCGCGGCCTCGTGCAGCACGTCCTGTCGGGCCTCGGCCCCGTCCGGGCGGCCGCGTGGGTGGGCGTGGTGTTCGGTCTCGGCCACGCCCTCAGCGCCGCCTGGTTCGGCCACGCCTGGGACGACACCCTCGCCCAGGTGATCACCGCGGGCAGCCTCGGGTTCTGCTTCGCCGCCCTGCGCTGGCACGTGCGCACCATCTGGCCGCTGGCCTTCCTGCACGGCCTGAACGACTTCACCCAGTTCGCCAGCCCCGGCGCCGCCCCCCTGTGGGCGCAGATCCTCATCGTCGTCTTCTTCATCGGGTACGGCGTCTGGCTTCTTCGCCGTACTTCTCTAGAGCGATAACTTTTTCCCGGTAATACGGATTTGACCCGCGCTTCCACGCTATGTGGTTAATAATGGTGGAAGACGGCCACACGGCGCCCCCGTAGTGGGGGCGGGGTGCCGGGCGGTTCCCGACCTTGTCCGCAGGTGTAGAGGGTAGGGGCCGATGCGGAGGACAGTGCCGCGGCCGGGTGCGGAGAGAATGCCCGGACGGGCGGACGAGCTGCCCGTGGGACCGGCGCAATTCCTGCAACTCGTCGCCGTGGATTTCACCGGGATCTATTCCGTGTACCTCGCCGCCAAAGACGAGCGGCTGAAAATGACCAGGCTCTCCATGAGCATTCTGTCGGCGCCGTTCGCGGCGGCGGTCGCGCTCGCCAGTGCCAAGGTCATCGACCCCGCCTCGCTCACCACCTGGCACACCATCCCCTGGTACCTGTTCGCCATCGTCCTCGCCTTCGGCCTGCTCGGCCTCGTGCCGTACCTGCGCCTCATCGAGGCGGTCGCCGCGCACACCCGGGCGGCGCGGGCCATCAACAACTTCCGCCTGCTGTACGTCGCCCGCCTGCGCGACCAGTTCGCGGACATGGAGTGGAGCCCCAACCTCCCGGTCGATCCCAGGTTCCCCGAGACGTACGCCCCCCTCGCCTGGCCGGGCGTCAACGTGATGATCCTGGCCGTCGCCAACGGCGGCTACGTCGCGTGCGGGGTCATCGGGCTGAGCGGGGCCACACCGAACGCGCTCCTGCTCCTCGTCATCATCGGGCTCGTGGCGCTCGTGCAGTACCTCGTGTACTACGTGCGCGCCAACGTCACCCGGCGGCGCAAGGTCCCGAGCAATCCCTACCGGTTCGAGAACGTGGAGACGTGATGCAACACCCCGACATTCAGGCGGGGATACGGCGCTGCACGACGTGCGGGGAGGCGTGGATCTGGCTGATGAACCACGTCCGGCGCTCCGGAACCCCGGCACAGGACGACCGCGGCCCGGTCATCGAGGCACTTCCGGTCCTTTTCGAAATCGAGGACGTACGCGGCGACGACCCCATCATCGCCGCCCACGGCGACGCTTCCAAGATTCCGCTCTACGCCCGGAAGTTCACCACCGAGACGATAGTGCCGCCGTTCAAGTACAGTTACGGCGCCCGGCTGCGCCATTGCCAGGGAGTCGACCAGCTCGCCTGGGTCACCCGATTACTCCGGGCCCGGCCCTATTCCAAAAGCGGATGGATTTCCCTGACCACCCCCGGCGAACCGATGGACGCCGTGCCCTGCCTCACCGGCGTGGCGTTCCGGATGCGGCGCGAACGGCTGGAGATGACCGCCGCCTTCCGCTCCCAGAACGCCTTCACGTCCTACCTGAACTACATGCCGCTGCGCGAGGTCCAACAGGACGTCGCGCGCCGGCTCCGGGCGTCCTGCGGCGCCATGCGGGTGTTCGTGGACGTGCCGCACATCTACGTCGCCGACCTGGACCGGGTGGCCCGCATCCTGCGCGAGACCACCCCGGCCCCGTCGTTGCGCCGCGCGAGCTGACGCCCGCGCCGGTCAGGGCGTGAGGAGGATCTTGCCGAAGCTCTCGCCGCCCTCCAGGCGGCGATGGGCCTCGGCGGCCTCCTCCAGCGGGAAGACCGAGTCGATCACCGCCTCGCACCCCGCCGACCAGTACCACTCCAGCATCTCGCCGAACGCCGGCCGGTCGTAGGACTCCGAGCCGATCAGCGTCAGCCCCCGGTGATAGGCGTCCACCAGGCTGAACTCCGCCGTCGGCCCGGTCGTGTTGCCGCAGAACACCATCCGGCCGCGCAGGCGCAGCGCCGCCAGCGACGGCTGGAACAACGCCGGCCCCACATGGTCGAGCACGATGTCCGCGCCCCGCCCGTCCGTGAGCTCCCGCACCCGCGCCGCCAGGTCCTCCCGGCGGTGGTTGACCGTCGCGTCCACGCCCAGCTTGGCCGCCTTGGCCAGCTTCTCGTCCGAGCCGCTGGTCACGATCACCCGGGCCCCGGAGCGCCGGGCGATCTGCGTGGCCGCGATGGTGATCCCGCTGCCCGCGCCGTGCACCAGCAGCGTCTCACCGGCGCGCAGCCCGCCGCGCACCATCAGCGCCTGCCAGGCCATGCCGTACACCGTCGGCACGGCGGCCGCCTCCTCCATCCCGATGTGCTGGGGGACGGCGTGCACGTGCGTCTCCGGGACCGCGACCAGCTCGGCGTACCCGCCCTGCCGCGACGCCCCGACCACCCGCAGCCCGGTGCACCAGGCCGACTGCCCGTCGGCGCACGGCGTACAGGCGCCGCAGGTCAGCGAGGGATCGACGACCACCCGGTCGCCCACCGCCCGCGTGGCCACACCCGGCCCCACCGCCACGACGACGCCCGCCACGTCCGTGCCGGGCACGTGCGGCAGCGCGAACCCGGGCAGCAGCCCCGGCCCCCGCCGCTGCAGCACATCCAGCCGGTTCACCCCCGCCGCCCGCACCTCGACCAGCACCTCACCGGCCCCGGGCTCCGGGTCCGGCAACGTGACCACCCGCAGAACCTCGGGCCCGCCATGTGTGTCGTGTTGAACAGCTCTCACGTGATTCCTCGTACGAAGGGCTGGCCGAGCGCGCCCGGACCTCGGTTGCGCTTGGCGAAGAACGTCATCGCGAGCAGCGCCAGCAGGTACGGCGTGGCGATCAGGAGCTGCGGGTTCAGCGCGTAGCCCAGCGCCGGCAGCGCCAGCCGCATCGCGTCGGCCGCGCCGAACAGGGCGCAGCCGGCCAGGGTGCCGCGCAGCGTCCAGCCGCCGAAGATGACCGCCGCGATCACGATGTAGCCGCGGCCCGCGGTCATGTTCGTGTTGAACGAGCCGACCTCGGCCACCGACAGGTACGCCCCGCCGAGACCGGCCAGCGCGCCGCAGATCAGCAGCGCCTGCCGCCTGCGCTTGTTCACGTCGATGCCGGTCACGTCGGCCGACTGCGGGTTCTCCCCGGCCGCCCGCGCCTCCAGGCCCCACCGGCTGCGGTGCACCAGCCACCACCCCGCCGGGATCAGCAGGACCAGCAGGTACGCCGGCCAGCGCTGGTCGAACAGCGCCGGGCCGACGATCGGCAGATCGGACAGGACCGGGATCGTGAGCTTGTCCACCTGCGCGCCCGGCGTGCGGGTGAACAGGTAGCTGGTCAGGCCGAGCACCAGCACGTTCAGCGTCAGGCCCACGACGTAGGTGTTGACGGTGAGCCGGTGGCTGAACGTGGCGTGGATGAACGCCACCAGCAAGCCGGTCGCGACCCCGAACGCCAGGCCCGCGCTGGGCGAGCCGGTCAACGTCGAGCCCATGATCGCGGTGAACGCGCCGCCGAGCATCATGGCCTCGACCGAGATGTTCAGCGTCCCGGCCCGCTCGGCGATCCACTCGCCGAGCGCGGCGAACGCCAGCGGCAGCATCAGCCGTACGGCGCTGGCCAGGATCAGTTCGATGTCGTTCACGCGCTCACGCCCCCGCCGCCGCGAGCGCCGGTCGGCGGCGCTTGCGGATCTCCTGGTACGCGGCCGGGAACACCGCCGCCAGCACCAGCAGCGCGGTCACCACCGACACGAGGTAACGCGGCACGCCGCTGGAGGCGAGGAACCCGCCCCCCGCCCGGAGCCCGCCGAAGAACAGCGCGACCGGGATGGCGGCCAGCGGATGGTTGCGGGCCACGAGAGCCACGAGGAGTCCTTCCCAGCCGACGTTGTCGGCCAGACCGGGCTGGAAGCGGTAGACGCCGCCGGTCAGCATCACGCCGCCGGCCATGCCCGCCGCCGCGCCGGACAGCAGCAGCGCCCCGCCGCCCAGCGCCGTCGCCCGCACCCCGGCGCGGCGCGCCGCCACCGGGTTGTGGCCGAGCATGCGCAGGCGGAAGCCCCACGTGCTGTACTTCAGCAGCACCGCGGCGATCACGGCCACGATCAGCGCGACCACGATCCCGGCCTTCATCTGCAGATACGGGTGGTTGGCCAGCGGCGGCAGCCAGGCCGTCTCGGGCAGCAGGTCCGACTGCGGCGAGGCCACGTTGCCCTTCTCCACCGTCTCCTGGAGCAGGTACGGACGGTTGACCGCGAACGAGGCCACCTGCCCGGCCAGGAACACCATGAGCAGCGTGCTGATCACGATGTCCACCTTGCGCCAGTAGAACAGCAGCGCCGGGATGCCCGCCCACAGCGCGCCGCCCACGGCGGCGCCGAGCAGGATCAGCGGCAGCATCATCCAGGGCGGCCCGGAGAACGACAGTCCCACCGCCGCCCCGAACATCGCCCCGATCAGGAGCTGCCCCTCCTGGCCGATGTTGAAGATGCCCGCCCGCGCCGCGATCGTCGCCCCGATGGCGACCAGCAGCAGCGGGGCGGTCTCGTCCATCGTCGTCGCGATGGAGATGCTGTCGCCGAGGCTGCCCTGGTAGAGCGCGACCACGGTCTCCGACATCGAGTGCCCGGTCAGCGTCACCAGGCCGGTCGCCAGCGCGAGCGCGACCGCGAAGGAGGCGACGTACAACAGCAGGGTGGAAAGTCGGGCGAACCCGAACACGGCCGGCGCCCGGGCCGTCAGGGCACTCATGCGGCCTGACCTCCCATCATCATGCCGAGCCGTTCCAGATCGACCTCGGCGCGGGACATCTCACCGACGATCGCGCCCCGGTGGATCACCGCGATCCGGTGCGCCAGCGTCAGGATCTCCTCCAGTTCGGTGGACATGAGCAGGACCGCGATCCCGGACTTGGCGGCCTGGTAGATCCGCTCGGTCATGTACTCGATCGCCCCGACGTCCAGGCCACGGGTCGGCTGGGCGACGACCAGGACCTTGGGATCGGCCGCCAGCTCCCGGGCGAGCACCACCTTCTGCTGGTTGCCGCCGGACAGCAGCCGCATCGGCTGGTCGGGCGAGGGCGTGCTGATGTCGAACTCCTCGATCAGCCGCTCGGCCCGCGCCCGCAGCGTACGCGGGCTGACGAACCCCCGCTTCCCGACGTGCCCGACGTCCGCCAGCACCAGGTTCTCCGCCACGCTCATGTCGAGCACACACCCCGACACGTGCCGGTCCTCGGGAACCACCCCGACCCCGGCCGCGTGCATCGCCCCCGGCTTCCCGGCCCGCACCTTGACCCCGCACACCTCCACGGAGCCGCTGTCGAGATCGAGCAGACTGGACAACAGGTCGCCCAGGGCGGCCTGCCCGTTCCCCTCGACCCCCGCGATCCCCAGGATCTCCCCGGCCCGCACCTCCAGCGAGAGCCCCCGCAGCAACGGCCGCCCATCACGAGCCGTCGCCACAGCGTCCACAATCCGCAACCGCACCTCCCCGGGCCCATCCCCGGCCGGGCCCTCCGCAACCGTGGCCGCCGCCCCTTCCACAGCGGCTGCGGCCTCGGAGGAGGCGGTTTCCGCGTCCTCGGCCGCCGCGCCGGAGGCGTTGGTCTCGCCGTCGCCGGTCGTGGCGTCGGTGGCGGTGGTTTCGGGGTCGCCGGTCGTGGCGTCGGTGGCGGTGGTTTCGGTGTCCTCGGCCGTTGTGTCGGCGGCGGTGGTTTCGCCGTCGCCGGTCGTGGCGTTGGTGGCGGTGGTTTCGCCGTCGCCGGTCGTCGCCTCAGTGGCCGTGGTTTCCGTGTCGCCGGCCGTGGCCTCGGTGGCAACGGTCTCGGCACCCTCAGCCGGGGCCTCCGTGGCGGTGGCCTCGGTGGCCTCAGTGGCTTCGGTGGTGGCCGCGGTGCCCTCAGCGCCCTTGCCCTCGCCTTCGGCGGGCTTGGCCTCGGTGCCCGCGGCCTTGTCGCTTTCGGTCTGGGCGGCGTCGGTGGCCGTGTCCTCGGCGGTGGCCTCCGTAACGGAAGCCTCCGTGGTGGTGGCCTCGGAGGTTTCGCCTGTGGTGTCCTCGGCCTTGGTGTCCTCGGCCTTGGTGTCTCCGCCGTCGGTGTCCTCGGCCTTGGTGCTCTCGGCCGCGGCCTCGGTGGTGGTGGCCTCGGTGGGCTCACCCTCAGGGCTCGTGACGTCAGCAGGCTTGGCCTCGGTGTCCGTGGCCTGGCTGTCCGGTGCCTCGGTGCCCGGTGCCTCGGTGTCTGTGGCCTGGGTCTCCGTGGCTTGGGTCTCTGTGGCCTCGGTGTCCGTGGCTTGGGTGTCCGTGGCTTTGGCGGGCTTGGCCTCGGTGTCCTTGGCCTTGGCGGGTTCCGGCTCGCTTGCTTCGCCTTCGCTGCCTTGGCCGTCCGAAGGGGCTGCTTCCTCGGTGGTGGCTTCGGCGTTGGTGGCGGTGCCCTCGGCCGGCTTGGCTTCGGGCTCCTCGGCCTTGTCGCTTTCGGCCTGAGCGGCGTCGGTCGCCGTGTCCTCGGGGGTGGCCTCCGTGGTGGTGGCCTCCGTGGTGGTGGCCTCGGAGGTTTCGCCTGCGGTGCCTTCGGCCTTGGTGCTCTCGGCCGCGGTCTCCGTGGCGGCTTCGGTGGCCTCACCCTCGGGGCTCGTGACGTCAGCAGGCTTGGCCTCGGTGTCCGTGGCCTGGCTGTCCGGTGCGTCGGTGCCCGTGGCCTCGGTGTCTGTGGCCTGAGTCTCGGTGGCCTCGGTGTCCTTGACCTTGGTGGCTTCCGGCTCGGTCGCTTCGCGTTCTCCGCCTTCGCCGTCGGCGTGGTCGGCCTCGGCGCCTCCGGTCTCGGCGTCTTCGCCGTCGGAGGGGGCTCCCTTGTCGGCGGTCGCGGTCGCGGTCGCGGTCGCGGTGGCGGTGTCGGTGTCCTTGGCCGCCGCTACCTCAGCCTTGCCGTCCTCGGCCTCGGCCTTGGATTCGGTGTCCTTGGCCGCGGTGTCCTGGGACTCCGCGGTCGCGACGACGGCCTTCTCGGCTTCGGTGTTGTCCTTGTTCTCGTCTTCGCCCTTGCGCCTGGACACCCGCCAGAACCGCCGAAGCCAGGAAGACCTCGGGGACCGGTGCTGAGCAGTGTCCTTGGTGTCCTCGGGCTTGCTGTCCTCGGCCTTGGTGTCCTCGGGCTTGCTGTCCTCGGCCTTGGTGTCCTCGGGCTTGGTGTCCTCGGGCTGGGCCGCTTCGGCCGTGGTGCTCTCGGCTGCGGTGTCCGCAGGGGCGGCCTTGGCGGTTTCGGGCTCGCCTGCGTTCCCGCTGTCGGAGGCGTCGGCCTCGTCAGGGGTCGCGGGCGCGTTCTCAGCGTCTTCGGGCTGAGCTGCCTCGGCCTCGTTGCCCACGGTGCCGGTCTCCGTGACGGTGGGCTCGGTGGCCTCGTCCTCGGCGCCCGTGATCTCAGCAGGCTTGGCCTTGGTGTCCGTGGCCTCGGTGGCTTCAGCCTCGGTGGCTTCGCCTTCGCCGGCTTCGCCTTCGCCGTCGGAGGCGGCCGCTTCCTCGGCGGTGGCCTCGGTGGCCTCAGCCTCGGTGGCCTCAGCTTCGGCGGGCTTGGCGTCGGAGTCTTCGGCCTTGGTGTCTCCGCCGTCGGTGGCGTCGGCCTTGGCGGTCTCGGTCTCGGGCTCGTCGGCCTTGGCGGCCTTGGCGGCCTTGGCGGTCTCGGCGGCCTCGGTGTCTTCGGCCTTGGTCGTCGCCTCGGGCTCGGTGGCTTCGGCCTCGGGGGTCGTCGCCTTCGCGTCCTCGGACGGGGGCGTCTCGGGCTCGGGCGCCTCGGGTTCGGGCGTCTCGGGCTCGGTTGTCTTGTCCTCGGGCTCGGGGGCCGGGGTTGTCTGCTTCTCTGAGGTGTGGACGGTGGGGGAGGTGACGAGGGCGTCCAGGGAGCCGATGGCGCTGGCGGCGGTCCACTTGGACAGTTCGCGGCCGACCATCTCGCGGGCCAGTTCGCGGACGTCGGTCTCGCTGGTGTGCTTGTTGGCCACGACCGTGCCGTTGCGCATGATGGTCACGCGGTCGGTGGCGTGCAGGATCTCGTCGAGTTTGTGGCTGATCAGGATGACCGTCTTGTTCTCGTCCCGCACCGCGCGGCGGAGGACCTCGAACAGGTCGTGGGACTCCTTCAGCGTCAGGACGGACGTCGGTTCGTCCAGGATCAGCAGGTCGGGGTCGCGGCGCAGGCACTTGATCAGTTCGACGCGTTGCCGTTCGCCGGTGGAGAGGTTCTCCACGCGGGCGTCGGGGTCGATGACCAGGCCGTAGCGTTCGCCGACCTCGGCGACGATGCGCCGGGCCTTGTCGCGGTCCACCCTGCCGCGCTCGCCCAGCGTGACGTTCTCCCAGACCCGCATCGCGCCGACCAGGCTGAAGTGCTGGTGGACCATGGAGATGCCGAGCCCGGCGGCCACCAGGGGGTCGGTGATGCGCACCTGGTCGCCGTTGATGGAGATGTGACCGGAGTCGGGGGTGACCAGGCCGGTCAGGATCTTCATCAGGGTGCTCTTGCCCGCGCCGTTCTGCCCGAGCAGGCCGTGGATCTCGCCTCGCTGGACGCTGAGGCACACCTCGTTGCAGGCCACGACCGAGCCGAAGCGCTTGGTGATGTCCGTCAGCTCGACCGCGGGGGCCGCGACCTCCCCGGTCGCGGCCCCGCCTGCGTCGTTACTTGCCGTCAACTGCCGCATCGACGTCGAACTTTCCGTCGCCGATGTCCTTCATCAGCTGGTTGACCTTCGTCTGCTGGTCACCCTCGGGCTTGCAGATCTTCAGGGTCGGCACGGGGTCCTTGCCGATGATCCACTCGCGGGTGACGCCCATCTTCAACTGGCCCTTCTGGAAGTCCTGGAGGGCGGCGGCGAAGAAGGAGCCCGGGTTGAAGATGACCGAGATGTCGTACTTGATGGTGGTGTCCTGGCACCGGTCGGTGCCCGGGGTCAGCGTCATGACGCCGTCCTTGTTGGCCTCCTGGGTCACCGCGTCGGTGGCGCCGCCCAGGTAGGGGTAGACCAGCTTGACGCCCTTGGCCTTCTGCGCCGTGTACGCCTCCTTGGCCTTGGCCGAGTCCTCGAAGTCACCGGTGTAGGCCTTGAGCAGCTCGGCCTTGGGCACGACGGCCTTGATGCCGGCCTCGAACGCCTTGGCGGCCTGGATGGAGAAGTCCAGCTCGGGGCCGGTGATGTAGCCGGCCTTGGTGACGTCCTTGGCCTCCATGAGCAGGCCGGCGGCGTACCCGGCGGTGTACAGGGTCTGGTTGACCTTGTCCACCGACTGGGAGAACCACTTGGTCTGCTCGACGCCACCACCGCCGTTGACGTACCACTGGGTGTTCGCGCACACCGGCTCGGGGGCGGCGGCGAGGGCGTCCTTGAGCTCCTGGGCGCCGACCGCGATCAGGTCAACACGCTGGCGGCACAGGTTGCGCGCCTGGTTGGCGCCGTCGGCGACGTTGATCTTGTCGATCGTACGCATCTCCCAGCCGTTCGCGCGGGCGATCACGTTCGCCTCGTCCACGAAGCTCTGGAAGTACCCGTTGTCGTGCGTGTCGCCGTTGCTCAGCACGCCGATGACGACCTTGCCGTCACCGTTGACGTCCGGCTGCTGTCCCTTCTTGGCCGTGGCGGTGCTGGAGTTCCCGGACGTGTCATTGGTGCCACACGCCGCGAGCAGCAGGGCCGGCGCGACGAAGATCGCGAGGGCGGCGGCTCGTGCTGAATTGTTCATCGCTTTTTTGCCTTCCAAAGGACTCGGGGGGTTAGTCCTGGTGCGACTCGGGTTGAGCCCCCCACTGGGCGTTCTGGACGTGGTTTCCACCGGTGCCGGCGACAGCGCCGCTGGGGCCGAACGGCGTCTGCCTCCGACGACGCATCCGAAAGACGCGCGACGGGTGCGTCGCGATGGCATGACAGTCCTCGACATTGAACACAGTCCGATATCGGTTTTTCATCACCGCCGTATCGGAAGTCGCACTCCCAGGGCTCCACGGAGTTTCCGTCACTCTCTGTAGTCCTCGCGCGGCGGAGTGAAGATGTCGAGGATCCAGGTTTCTCCATGCTCGGCGTCGCCGATGAAGCGGCTGTCGCCGTGCAAGTAGCTCTTCGGTGCCCAGTAAACGTCACCTGGTTTGAGCAGGCGGCGCTCGTCGGAGCCGATACGGAAGTCAAGCTGGCCCTTTAGGATCATGCCGAATTGTTCGTTGTCGGGATGACAATCGTACGGCGTGGGGCCAGACCCTTCGCGAATACGCCATAGCGTAAGCATGAGGTCATCGCCCGTATATATACGGCGCTTGAACCCCGGCTTCACCTCCTTGAAGGCGCCGTCGTCGAATCGCCACACGTGCTCTGTCATCGGTGCTCCATAGTACGGGTTTAAACCATCCGGTCGATCATGGACTGTTCGACCTCATCTAGGTGTCTTTCGGTGTTTTGTGCGGCTATGTCCGGATCGCCGTCCCGGATGGCCTCCGCGATGCGCCGGTGCGCCAGGCACGACTCGGCGATCACGTCCCGTACGGCCGCGGCGTTGCTGCTGGAGTCGAGCAGGGTGCGGAACTCCTCGGAGGCGAACACGCCTTCCAGCACCTTGCCGTACAGCTCCCGCAGCGTGGGGTTGCCGCAGCAGCGCGCGATGGCCCCGTGGAAGAGCCGGTCGGCGTGCCGGAACTCCTCCAGCTCCATGTCCTCGGAGAAGATCGCGGCGATCCGCATCAGCTCCTCGCGCTCCCGGGGGCCGGCGCGTTCGGCGGCGAAGCGGGCGATGGACACCTCGATCACCCGGCGGCACTCGAACAGCTCGCGCACGCGGCTCTTGCGCGGGTCCACGCTCAGGCCGGGAAGCTGCTCGACCACGTGGAACCGGTTGCCGACCTTGTGCACCCTGCCCAGGGCCACCAGGCTCCGCACGGCCTCCCGCACCGAGGTGCGCGCCACGCCGAAGTCCTCGCAGAGCGCGCGCTCGGAGGGCAACTGGGCGCCGGGGGCGAGGGCGCCCGACTCGATGCTCTCCAGCAGGGCGTCGCGCACCTCCTCCGAGACCATGCGCCGGGTGACGGGGCCGAACCGAGGGGTGGTCGTCACGCTTGCGCGCCGCCGGTGAGGGCCGCGAACCTGCGCTGCTCGGCCGGGATGTCCAGCGGCCGGATGATCGCCTCGTGCTCCTCCTCGCCCCAGAACTCGGCCGGGACCAGCCACATGACCTCGAACTCCAGGCCGTCGGGGTCCTTGCCGTACAGGCTCTTGTTGGCCCCGTGGTCGCTGGCGCCGATCAGCGCGCCCTCGTCCCGCAGCCGCGTCTCGACCGCGGCCAGCTCCTCCAGCGTGGGCACCTCCCAGGCGATGTGGTAGAGGCCGACCGTCTGTCGCCCGGCGCGCGAGTCGCCCGCGCCGGAGCCGATCGTGAACAGGGCCAGGTCGTGGTGGTTGTCGGAGTCGGGGGCGCGCATGAACATGTACTCGCCGCCGGGCGCCTCGATGATCACCTTGAAGTCCAGCACCCGCTGGTAGAAATCCGCGGTGCGGCGCGCGTCGCGTACGTAGAGCACCGCGTGGTTCATGCGCGTGATCCCCATGTGGCCTGTCTCCTAGGGGTGTGATTGGAGGGTTTAGGGAGTTAGTGGGCTGTTGGTCTGACAATCAGATGGTAAGTTTGTCTGTTTGTCTAGTTCAAGGGTTGTGTCGGGATTTTCGGCGAATTAACAGGAGTTCACGGATTTTTCATGGGCCTCGCTGCGAGAAGACCTCAAGAAGTTCGCGCGCCGTGAGCGCGGTGCGCAATCGGTGCGCGGTCTCGGGGTCGAGCGGGTCGGCGCCGAGGAGCTGGCGGAGCTGCCCCACGCGGTAGCCCACCGAGTTGCGGTGCAGGTGCAGCATCTCGGCCACGCTGGCCCGGCTGCCCCGCGTGGCCAGCCAGGCGTCCAGGGTCAGCACCAGCTCCGGCCGGTCGAGTATCGGCCCGAGCTGCTGCTCCACGAACGCCTCCAGCCGGTCGGGCGGGACCGCCAGCAGCAACTGGGCCAGCCCCAGCTCCGAGTGCAGCAGCTCGGTCTCGCCCGTACGCCGCCGCAGCAGCCCCAGCACCACCTCGGCGTCGCGGAAGGAGCGCGAGGTCTCGCGGGGGTCGGAGACGACCGGGCCCGTGGCGGCCAGCACGGTGCCGTCGCCGACCATGCCCTGCAGCCTGACCCTGATCCGGGTGATCTCGCGGCCGAGGTCGCCGGAGAGCACCGTCCAGCCCTTGCCCTCGTGCTGGTGCACGGGCATCTCCAGCCAGGACAGCGCAGTGGACCAGGTGCGCTGGTTGGGCCCATCGTAGGCGAACACGGCCGCGGCGTGCGGCTCGTCCAGGCGCAGGCCGAACCGGGCCGCCGTGCGGGTCAGCTCGTCGGTGCCGCGCAGCGCGCCGAACCGCAGCTCGTCGATCAGCCGGCTGGCCGTCTCGGCGGTGGCGGTGGCCGCGGCGTCGCGGCGTACGGCGACGATGGCGACGGCGGTGGAGCACGCCTTGAGCAGGGTCAGCATGCGCTCGTCCACCGGCTCGGCCAGCAGCACCAGGCCCACCCGGCGCTGCCCGGCCCACACCGCCAGCGCGCGGGCCGACCAGCCGTCCTCCAGCGTCACCGTCGGCGGCTCGGGCTCGGCGAAGATCCGCGCGACCTCGGCCGGGCTCATCACCGCGTCGCCGTCGTCGGTCGCGGCGAACACCCCGCCGTGCACCCCGATCAGCCGCGCGTCGCGTCCGGTCTCCTGGGAGATCCGTTCCAGCAGGGCGCGCCAGTCCTCCCCGCCCAGGGCCATCTGGTTCAGCGCGGCGGCCAGTTCGGCCGCGGTCGCGGGTGCCCGGCGGCGCGCCGCTCCGGAGCCGTCGCGGCGCCGGGCCGGCCGCGTGCCGGAGCGGCCGAGGTCACCTTCGACGCTCAGCCGGTCCATCCACCCTCCCCGTCGTGCCTGGCCGTCCACCCCGTGAGGCTAGCGGCAAACCTTCCCGAACATTGGTGCTTTCTAGGGCATTTATTGCCTTTTGCGGCATCTTGTGACTAACGTGACAATACGCTCATGCATGATCAGACCAAGTCCGCGGCGCGTGCCGCGATCGACCGCGCCGCGGATCGCCTCCTCGCACTCAGCCATCGGCTGCACGCCCACCCCGAGCTGGGCTTCGAGGAGGTGCGCGCGAGCGCGTGGCTCGGCGAGGAGCTGACCGCCCACGGGTTCCGGGTCGAGGCGGGGGTGTGCGACCTGCCGACGGCGTTCGTCGCCACGGCGGGCAGCGGCCCGCTGGTGATCGGGATCTGCGCGGAGTACGACGCGCTGCCCGGCATCGGCCACGCGTGCGGGCACAACGTCATCGCCGGCGCGGCGGTGGCGGCGGGCATCGGGCTGGCCGAGGTCGCCGACGAGATCGGCGTCACGGTGAAGGTCATCGGCACGCCCGCCGAGGAGAACGGCGGCGGCAAGGTGCTGATGATCGAGCGCGGCGCGTTCGAGGGGCTGGACGCCGCGATGATGGTGCACCCGGCGCCGCGCGAGCGGCTGGACCCGCCGGTGCTCGCCCGCGCCCAGCTCCACATCGAGTACGAGGGCCGCCCGGCGCACGCCTCCGCGTGCCCCGAGGACGGGATCAACGCGGCCGACGCGCTCACCGTGGCCCAGGTCGCGATCGGCCTGCTGCGCCAGCACGTGCCCGGCGACCAGCGCATCCACGGCATCGTCACCGAGGGCGGCCAGGTGCCGAACATCGTGCCCGCGCACACCTCGGCCGACTACTACGTGCGCGCGCCGGCGCTGGACGAGCTGGCGGTGCTGGAGAAGAGGGTGCGGGCCTGCTTCGAGGCGGGCGCCATCGCGACAGGCTCGCGCCTGACCATCACCTCGGCCTCGCCCGCCTACTCGCACTTCCGTCACGATGCGCCCCTGCTCGACCACTACCGGCGCAACGCGCTCGCGCTCGGCCGCGTCTTCCCGGAGGTCACGCCCGCAGACGACCGTACCGCCGCCTCCACCGACATGGCCAACGTCTCGCTGGTGGTGCCGTCCATACAGCCGCTCGTCTCCATCGACTCGGGGTCGGTCGGTCAGCACCAGGCGGAGTTCGCCGAGTACGCAGTGCGGCCCGCCGCGGACCGCGCGCTCCTCGACGGCGGCATCGCGATGGCGTGGACCGGCATCGACCTCGCCCGCGCCCGCTCGTAGGGACGCCGCCTGGGCACGCTAGCGAAACTCCCACACCACCAGGCGGCACACCCTGTGCCATGGGCACAAACCTGGATCACACGGCATGTGGCCGTGCACACGCAGGGCGCGACGGCCGGTCAAGCCGTCGCGCCCTGTCCGGACGAGCCCGCCGAACTCAGCGCTGGTCGCGCGGGCGGGGGGAGCCGGCGACGAGCCGGTCCTCCTGCGGCGGGGTGCGCATGCCGGGCACCGAGGGCGGCGCGGCCGGCGGCGCGGGCTGCGCCTCGGGGGCCGCGTACGCGTTGGGCGCGGGCCGCCCCTCGGCAGGGGCGGTGGGAGCCGTGGAGGCGGCGTGCTCGGCGTCCAGCTTGCGCTCCAGCTCCCGCTTCTCGTTCTCCAGGCGGCTCAACCGCTCGCGGGCGGCCGCGCGGTAGCGCGACTCCTCGCGGCGGCGCAGCAGCATCCGGCGTGCGCCCCGGCTCACCATGGCGAGCCCGATGACGAAGACCAGCGCCGCTCCGGCGCCGGCCAGGAAGACCTCCAGGCGGTCCAGTTCGAAGACCCGGTCCAGCACCGTGACCGTGGTCATGGTGGCGGGAGAGTCGTCAGCGGAGATCAGCACCACCGCCGCGACCGCCGCGGCCATCAGGAGCAGTCCCAGCAGAACCATTCATCTCACTCCTCGCTTCTGCTTGTCACGCCGGCGGCGTGGGCAGGGTTGCCGGGCCGACTGCCCCGTTTCGCGTTACTTATTCGGGACGAGGAGCAGACCATCTCTTGAATCACCTGGCGCGTCGGCCGCTTTATCGTCTGGCTGGGCCCTTCGTCGATTACGATCGGTCATCACCTTGCCCAGGCGGTCCCGCGTGGTCGGGTGTGGACCCCATAGTTTGACCCCCGGCCCGCCGGTGTGACCCGCGAGCCTTGAGTGACAGGAGAGCCGCAGATGGCAAGGATGGGGCGATGGAGTGGCCCCGAGCCCGTCACTTCGGTCTGGCCACCCGACCGGTTCGAGGTTCGGTGCACCTTTCCTCCCCCGGACTTCACGTCGAGTGACCGGTTCCACTACCCGGAGTTCGCCTACGAGCTGGCCCGCAGGCTCCGCGAGGGCGGCTACGCGCGGCAGATCCAGGTGATCCGGCTGAGCGACGGGGCGGTGCTGTTCGACCTCATGTCCGCCCGCGAGGTCCCGGTCGCGAACTGGTGACCCATGGCGGCGCGATCCGGGGCTCGCCGATAGAATCACGGCGAACTCCGGGCGGCGTCGCATTCGGGGGGAATCTCGATCTCGGGGGAGATTGCGAGCACACCGTCACATGCGTTTTCACCGTGCCCTGCCTCCCCTGCTGCTTCCCTTCGTGCTTCCCCTCGTCCTCCTGCTCGGCGCGCCGGCCGCCGCGCCGGTTCCGGCCGCCGCCGCGGCGCCGTGCAAGCCGGGCAGCGGCCCGAAGCTGGCCGGGCGCGACCTGCGCGACGCCGAGCTGCCCGCCGACCTGTCCTGCGCCGACCTGAGGAACGCCAAGCTCGACGGCCTGACCGTACGCAGCCCGCTGACCCGGGCCGACCTGCGCGGCGCGTCCCTGCGGGGCACCGACTTCCTGTCGCGGCCCCAGATGGAGGGGGCCGACTTCCGCGAGGCCGACCTCACCGAGGCGTCCTTCCCGTACGCGCGGGCGGCCGGGGCCGACTTCCGGGGCGCCAAGCTGGAGGACGCCTCGCTGTTCTACGCCGAGCTGGAGGGCGCCGACCTCAGCGGGGCCACGATGGTGCGGGCCAAGGCGTACCAGGGGCAGTTCGACGGGGCCAAGCTGGTCGGGACCGACCTGAGCGACGCCGACGTCTACTACGCCGACCTGCGCCGCGCCGACCTCACCGAGGCCCGGGCCGAGGGCGCCCGGCTGTACAACTCCACCATGATCGACACGGTGTTCCGCAAGGCGCACCTGGCGCGGGCCCGGCTCGACTCGGGCGCGCTGGCGGGCGCGGTGTTCGAGGGCGCCGACCTGACCGGGACCGAGCTGCGTACGGTCAGGGCGCGCGGGGCGTCCTTCCGCGACGCCACCATGACCGGCGCGGTCATGTCGGGGGCCGACCTGGCCGACGCGGTGTTCACCGGCGCCGAGCTGACCCGGGCCGACCTGCGCGAGGCGACCGGAGCCCGGCTGACCGGGAGCAAGGGGGTGCCCGCCGACCTGCCGGCGGTGACCGACAAGAACTGCGCGCCGGGCAGCGGGCAGAACTACGCGGGCCAGGACCTCACCGGGGTGACCGAGTGGCCGCGCGACCTCACCTGCGCCGACCTGAGCCGGGCCAAGCTCGACGGCGCCGACCTCGGCTCGGTGGTGCTGGACCGGGCGCTGCTGCGCGGCGCGTCGCTGAAGGGGGTGACCCTGCGCAGCGCGAAGGGGGCCGACCTGTCGGGCGCGAACCTGGGCCGGGCCAAGCTGAACTCGGCCGAGCTGACCGGGGCCAAGCTGGTGGGCGCCGACCTGCGTGACGTCGAGGCGTCCAGCCTCAAGGCCGAGGGCGCCGACTTCGGCCGCGCCCGGCTCGACCGGGCCGACCTGTCCCACGCGGAACTGCAGGACGCGGTGTTCCGCGGGGCCACGCTGATGGGGGCGGAGGTGTCCTCCGCCAAGCTGCGCGGGGCGACGTTCCAGGACGCCGACGTGACCGACCTGGCCGCCGACTACGCGCAGGACGCCGACTTCTCCGGGGCGAGCAGCCGCCTGGCGCCGGGCTGGATCGTCTTCTGGGCCGTGGTGGGCGCGCTCGCGGCGCTGACGGTCGTGGGCATCGGCCGCCGCCGCGTACGCAGGCGCAGGCAGGCGCGTGAGGCGGCCGAGCGCAGCGCGGCCGAGTTCGCCCGGCTCCGCGGCATCCGCGATGAGGAGATCACCCGTCTGGGCGAGGCCATCGACGCCTACGACGAGGAGACCCACGTCTCCCGCGAGGGCGACTCCGGCAGGCACGACGTCAGAGACTGGCACCTCGCGCTGGACGCGTACGAGGAGGCCAAGGCCGCGCTGGAGGCGGCGCGGTCGCGGGGCGACCTCGCGGTGGTCGCCAAGCTGGTCGAGAAGGGGCACTCCGCGCTGCGCCGCCTGCGCGAGCGCGGCCCCAAGGACGAGCTCACCTGACGGACGCGTGAGGAGGGGAGAGCCGGCGGTCGCAAGCCCGTATGACGGCTCACCCCTCCTCGCGCGGGTTCCGGGTTACTGGCCGGCCTTCTCCAGGGCGGTGCAGCAGGTGTCCACGATCAGCCGGGTCACGACGTACGGGTCGCAGTTGGCGTTCGGGCGGCGGTCCTCGATGTAGCCCTTCTTGTCCACCTCGACCTGCCACGGGATGCGCACCGAGGCGGCGCGGTTGGAGACGCCGTAGGAGTACTCGCTCCACGGGGCGGTCTCGTGCGAGCCGGTGAGGCGGTGCTCGATCTCGGCGCCGTAGCCCGCGATGTGCTCCTGGGCCTTCTCGCCCAGCGCCTCGCACGCGGTGATGATGGCGTCGTAGCCCTCGCGCATGGCCTTGGTGGAGAAGTTGGTGTGCGCGCCGGCGCCGTTCCAGTCGCCCTTGACCGGCTTGGGGTCGAGGGTGGCGGACACGCCGAAGTCCTCGGCGACGCGGTAGAGCAGCCAGCGGGCCACCCAGAGCTGGTCGGCGACCTCGACGGGGCCGACCGGGCCGACCTGGAACTCCCACTGGCCGGGCATGACCTCGGCGTTGATGCCGGAGATCGCCAGGCCGGCCTTCAGGCAGGCGTCGAGGTGGGCCTCGACGATCTCGCGGCCGAAGACCTCGTCGGCGCCGACGCCGCAGTAGTAGAAGCCCTGCGGGGCCGGGAAGCCGCCGGCCGGGAAGCCGAGCGGGCGGCCCTCCTTGAAGAAGGTGTACTCCTGCTCGATGCCGAAGATCGGCTCCTGGTCGGCGAACCTCTCCGCGACCGGGGTGAGGAGCGCGCGGGTGTTGGTCGGGTGCGGCGTCATGTCGGGCAGCAGCACCTCGCACATGACCAGCACGTTGTCGCCGCCGCGGATCGGGTCGGGGCAGGAGAAGACGGGCTTGAGCACGCAGTCGGACGAGGTGCCCGCGGCCTGGTTGGTGCTCGACCCGTCGAAGCCCCAGATCGGCAGCTCGGCGCCGTCGGCAAGGATCTTGGTCTTCGACCGGAGACGGGCCGTCGGCTCGGTGCCGTCGATCCAGATGTACTCGGCCTTATAGCTCACGTCGTGGTTCCCCTCAGACACTTCGTACGCCCTCAGCCGGTGCGTACGCCTCGTAGGTCGCGGCTCCGTCGCCACGCCGAGTGTGCCAATGGCCAATTTCGGAGCTGTTGCCCGAATGTAACCGCGATGTGAACGATGGACCTTTTTGCGCAGGTCAGCGCGCCCGCAACCGTCAGGCGGTGGGGATGTCGAGGGTCGGGACGGGGATCGAGAAGGAGTACGACGGCTCCGGCAGGTTGAAGGTCGGCTCGGGCAGGGAGGACTCGTTGAAGGCCGCGGCGCACCGCTCGTTGACGAAGGCCGAGATCTCGTCCGCGGCGTCGCCGGCGGAGACCAGCGCGGGCAGCCGCCGCCACGCCTCCACCACGATCTCGTGCTCCGCCGGGGAGAGCTGCTGCGGCGGCGCCTCGCTGAAGGGATGGTCGTCCTGCAGCAGCCGCAGCAGTTGCCCGAGGACGTTGGTCGTGCACGTACGCGCGCCCGTCGAGGTCGGCGTGGCCGCGACCGCCGGGGTGGGGGTCGGCGTCGGGGTGGCGGGGAGGATCGTGGCCTCGATGGGCCCTCTCGACCCGGTGCAGCCCGCGAGTGACACGACCGCGAGCGCGACGGCCACGCGGCGCAAGACGACGAACACCGAAGACTTCTCCTGCCGAAGAGGGGGCATGGATGACCACCCAAGCAGACACCCACCGCGTGCCCCCGGTCAAACCGGTTCAGGCCCGCCGCGGCGCGTCCAGAAGGCCCCGGGAACAGGCGCTGCGCGGGTTCAGCGCGGCCCTCGATCCGCCGCCACGGGCAACCCGCCCATCAGCTCCACGGTCTCGCCCCGCGCCCGCGCCGCCGCGCACGACCGCACCCGGTGCGCGCTCGGCGGGATCAGCCGCTCCGCCACGGCGTCGATCTCCACGAACGCGTAGCCCCGCAGCTCCTCGGCCTGCAACCGGATGCCCGCGACGTCCGCGGGCGACAGCACCCCGCCGTCGTACACGAAGGCCAGGCCCTCGCTGCGCTCGGCCCACGCCCCCACCCAGTCCACCGCCAGCAGCCGCCCCGGCGCCCGATCCAGCCCCAGCTCCTCCCGCACCTCCCGCGCCGCCCCGTCGCGGGGGCTCTCGTCCAGCTCCACCGTGCCGCCCGGGATCTCCCACGGCTCCTTGTAGACCGGATCGACCAGCAGCACCCGCCCGAGCCCGTCGAAGAACAACACCCCCGCCGACACCCTCTTGCGCGGCAACGCCCGATCCCACGCGGCGAGCTCCGCGTCGAACACATCCATGCCGCCGACCCTAACCGCCCTGCCGGACGCGCCTGTAGCGGTCCAGGAGCTCGATGAGTTCCCGCTTGAGCCCGCCCACGAAGCTCTGGGCCGGCATCGCGCGGAACTCGCTCTCGGCCACCCACAGCAGGGACGAGTGATTGGCCGAGGACGGGTGGTCGTCGCCCACCTTCCGGCACAGGAACCGGATTCCGGGAATGACGGGAGAGCCGGCCTCGCGGATCTCGTAGAAGCAGTGCAGGTCGGTCAGCACCTCCACGTCGATGTTCATCTCCGTGCGGAAATGCCGTTGCACGCCCTCGCCGAAGGTCTCGGAGTGCCGGAGCTGGCCGCCGCATCCTTCGAACCGCCCGGGAAACAGCTCCCGATCGGCCGACCTTTTCGCGAGAAGAAGGCGTATGCGCCCTTCGCCGTCCTCGGTGAAACAGGTGCCGGCCACGTGCACTTCCGGGGTCTCACGAAGTCGTTCGCGCGGCACGAACTGGGAGGCGATCTCGCCGCTGACCCATACGGCCACCTCGCCGATTCCGCGCAGCTTTCTGATCTGGGCGGTCAGGCCGCGCGCGTCGCGGGGCAACGCGGGGAAGTCGTCGCGGTCGATCACCACGCCGAAGGGCCGGGCCTCCCCGCACAGCCGGGAGCACTTGTTCAGGTTGTGGCCGGCCCAGTCGTCGCGTACGCGCAGGACCTTCCCGCGCACGATGCCCCAGCCCAGCCGCAGGTCGGCGGAGTGGCCCACGCGGCCGGCGAACTCCAGGCACAGCTTGGCGAAGTCGCGCTCGACCCGGCCGACGGTGGCCAGGATGCGCGCCAGCAGCGCCGTGACCTCGCGCTGGCTCTGGTCGGCGGGAAGTTCCTGGACCAGGAGGGCGCCGTCGCCGAGCGGCTTGAGGTGGTATGAGCCGTCCACGAAGCGCCTGCGCAGAATCGCCAGGAATCCGCTGATGAAGCTGTCCAGGTTGATGAAGACCTCGTTGGCCTCCGCCCACTTCGTGAACCCGCGTACGTCCACGAATATGACCACCGCACTGGTGTCCTCCGCCATACGGCAACCGTCTTCCGCGTACTCGGCCCGATCGTCGGCGTCCCCGATGTCCTGCATTTTCGGCAAGAAGTGCTTTCCCCGCTGATTCCCTTATGTCGCGGTATCCCGGCCGCTGCGTTCACTCCGCACGCGCCGATCGTTTCACGCGGACTTCCGGTAGTCACGAGTAGGCACGGATTCCGGCGCCGAAGTCACGCCTCGATATCAGTACGCGCACCGATACGCCCCGCTTGTGGGCACTCGGTTCTACTGGATTCCATGCAGGACCTGTCCGCCTTCCTGGCGGCGACACGTGAAGAGGTCGCGCGGGCCGACACCAAGGCCACCACGCTGCTGGCGATCACGGCCGTCGGGTTCGCCGCCTTCTCGGCCGCCGCCGCGGGCGCGGTCGCCGCGCCGGTGCAGGGCGTCGCCCGGTGGCTCACCGTCGCCGCGCTGGCCGCCGTCACGCTGGTCGTGGAACTGCTGCTGTGGGTGCTGCGGCCCCGGCTCGGCAACGACCTGTCCAGCAAGTACTACTTCGGGCACTGGCGCAGGTACCTCACCAGCCCCGACGAGCTCGCCGCCGAGCTGTCCGGGGAGATCGGCCAGGTCAAGTTGCTGATCCAGCTCAGCGACATCGCCTGGCGCAAGTTCCGCCTCATCCGGTTGTCCGTCGACCTGCTCGCGGTCGCGGTCCCCCTGATCTCCGCCGCCATCGCCATCACCCTCGTCACCGGCTGAGCCGGCGCTCGGGCCCTCAGGCGGCGGGGGAGCCGAGCAGGCGGGAGGCGGCCTCGCGTACGCCGGGGCCTATGGGGGTGGGCTGGAGGGTGGTGCGGTCGATCTTGACCTGGACGCGGCGGCCCTCGGCGTGGACGGTCGCGTGGTCCTCGGACAGGACCCTGAAGCCGTAGACCAGGCTGCTGCGGCCGATGTGGTCCAGCCAGAAGTGCACCGCCACCGGGCCGGGGCTGATGATCGGGGTGGTGTAGGTGATGGAGAACTCGCGCACCACGAAGAAGATGTCGGCGAAGTGCGGCCCGGCCGGGTCGAAGGGCCAGCCGTGGCGGGTCCAGAAGGCCGACAGCGCGCGTTCGAGCAGCAGGACGTAGCGGGAGTTGTGCACGACGCCCATGGCGTCGAGGTCGTCGAAGTGGATCTGGACGGGCTCGATGTGCCCGACCCGGGTGGCCGTGGTCACGTGGGGCTCACTCCTACAGGATCGTGGGGTCGGTGGCCAGCGCGCGCAGGCGGTCGAGCACGGCCCGGCGGGCGTAGCGGTAGCTGTCGGGATCGCGGAGCAGGTGGGCGTGGGTGACGACGGCGCTGCCGATGGCCTGGATCTCGAAGGCGAGCTGGCGCGGGTCGGCCTCGGGGCGCAGCTCGCCGATGACCACGGCCTCGCCCGCGAGCCGGACGATCATGTCCTTCCAGTCGTCCAGCGCGGCGGCGATGGCGTCGCGCACCGGGCCGGGGGAGTCCTCGAACTCGTGCTCGGTCGCCTTGAAGAAGCAGCCGCCGGGCAGGACGGCGTTCTCGTAGAAGGCCATGCGGTTGGCGTGCACCGCCCACAGCCTGCGCAGGCCCTTGGGCTCGCGCAGGGCCGGGGAGACGATCAGCTCCTCCCACTGGCGGCGGGCGTGGGCCACGATCGCGAGCTGCAGGCTCTCCTTGTCCGGCCAGTGCGCGAACAGCCCGGACTTGCTGACCCCGAGCGACTGCGCCAGCCGCGCCAGCGTCAGCCCGGCCAGCCCGTCCAGGGACGCGAGCGCGACCCCCGCGTCCAGCACCGCCCGGCGCGTCTTCTCCCCACGCGCGACCCTGCCGTCGACCGCCATGCCGCCAGGCTACAACAAAAAGACCGACCGGTCGTATTTATTGTTTGGGTCATGGGGCCGCGAAGGCGGTGGGGCCGGCCGTGCCGATGACGGCGTCTCTCTGGAGGACCAGCCACTGGCCGCAGATGCAGCGCACGTAGCGCACGGCGCCCTCGGAGCTGGGGTGGCAGGACGCGGGCGGGGTGAGAGGCCAGGCGCAGGCCGGGCATGAGGGCGGGTTGTCGGTCACCATCTCAGGGTGCTGTCATGGTCTAGTGCATTTCAACCCTTACGGTGGCGCGGCGGCGGAGATCGCCGCTGGGCTGGCCAACGCCGGGCCCGGCACCCGGCCCGAGGACCTGCACGGGCTGCTGCGGCCGGAGGTGTTCCGGGTGAGCGCGCCGATCACCCCCGAGGAGGTCGCCGAGCTGCTGCGCTGGGGGGCGCGGCTGCGGCCGGTGTTCGGGGAGCCCGACGTGGGGCGGCAGGTGGACCTGGTGAACGAGCTGCTGGTCGCGGCCGAGGTGACCCGGCCGTACATCTCGCGGCACGACGGGCGGCCCCCGCACATCCACTACGCCGGCGAGGACGCCGCGCTGGTGGAGCGGCTGAAGGCGTACACGGCCGCCGGGCTGGCCAACGCGGTCTGCCAGGACCCGGGGCGGCTCGGGCGCTGCGGACGGCCCGGATGCGGCATCGCGTACGTGGACACCTCGCGGAACGGGCGGCGGCGCTTTTGCTCCATCCGGTGCGCCAACAGGGTGCACGTGGCCGACCACCGGCGCAGAACCGCCTGAACACCGAGCTAAACCTGTCGTGACCCGCTCGATAGCCGATCGTTATCGCGCGGTAAGCAGAGTTACCGGATTTACCGATGTTTCCAGAGTTATGGTTGGGCCCTCTCCCGCGGTCTGCCGGCTTCCCCTCCGTACACCGGCAAGGCCGCGGGTTTCAATAGCAGCTCCCGAGCGCGCCCCCGTCCATGTCACCGGCGGGGGCGTTCGCCATTCAGCCCCCAATCCGGCGTAATGTGCGAGTTGTGGAGGTGGTCGCGATGGAGCTGTTCACCGGGTCGTACATCGGCGGAGTGTGGCGGGACCCTGCGGGCGGCGCGGTGCGCGACGTGCGCGATCCGGCTACCGGCGAGGTCGTGGCGCAGGTGGCGGTGGCCTCCGTGCGCGACTGCGTGGACGCCGTGGCCGCCGCAGAGGCCGCGTTCCCCGAGTGGCGCCGTACGCCCCCGCGCCGGCGCGGCGAGATCCTGCGCCGGGCGTTCGAGCTGATGATCGAGGAGCGGGAGCGGATCGCCGAGCTGATGGTGCGCGAGAACGGCAAGGTGATGGCCGACGCGCTGGCCGAGGCCGACTACGCCGCCGAGTTCCTGCGCTGGTTCTCCGAGGAGGCGGTGCGGGTCTTCGGCGACTTCCGGCAGGCGCCCGCGGGCGACAAGCGCATCCTGGTGACCCGGCAGCCGATCGGGGTCAGCCTGCTGATCACGCCGTGGAACTTCCCCGCCGCGATGGCCACCCGCAAGATCGGCCCGGCGCTCGCCGCGGGCTGCACGGTGGTGCTCAAGCCCGCCGGTGAGACCCCGCTGACCGCGCTGTACCTGGCCGACCTGCTGGAGCGCGCGGGCGTGCCCGCCGGGGTCGTCAACGTGGTGGTGCCCGAGCCGCCGGGCGAGGCCGTACGCGCGATGCTGCACCACCCGGCGGTGCGCAAGCTGTCGTTCACCGGCTCGACCGAGGTGGGCAGGCTGCTGCTGCGCGAGGCCGCCGACCAGGTGATCGACTGCTCGATGGAGCTGGGCGGCAACGCGCCGTTCATCGTGTTCGAGGACGCCGACATCGACGCCGCCGTGGCGGGCGCGATGGTGGCCAAGATGCGCAACGGCGGCGCGGCCTGCACCGCCGCCAACCGGTTCTACGTCGCCGAGGCCGTCCACGACGAGTTCGTGACCAAGCTGGCCGCCGCCATGGGCGGGCTGGGCCTGGGCCACGGCACCGACCCCGCCGGCAAGCTGGGCTCGCTGGTCTCGATCGCCGAGCGGGACAAGGTGGCCCGGAAGGTGGCCGACGCGGTCGCCGAGGGCGCCGTGGTCGAGGTCGGGGGCGAGGTGCCCGACCTGCCGGGCGCGTTCTACCCGGCGACCGTGCTCACCGGCGTGCGGCACGGCGACTCCATCACCACCTCCGAGATCTTCGGCCCGGTCGCGCCGATCGTGTCGTTCGGCCCCGGCGACGACGTGGTGGCCTGGGCGAACGACACCGAGCAGGGCCTGATCGCCTATGTCTACACCGGTGACCTCGCCCGCGGCATCGCGGTGGCCGAGCGGCTGGAGAGCGGCATGGTCGCGCTCAACCGCGGCGTCGCCTCCGACCCGGCCGCCCCGTTCGGGGGCGCGAAGCAGAGCGGGATCGGGCGCGAGGGCGCCGCGGAGGGCGTGCTGGAGTTCCTGGAGGAGAAGTACATCGCGCTGGAGATCCCCGAGCTGGGGTAGCGCCGCGGCCTACCCGACCATCGCCCGGATGACCTCTTCGGCGGTGATGCCCTTGGCGTCCAGGTGGCCGGTGGTGGCCATGTCGGCCAGGCCGTGGACGGCGCACAGCACGGCCATCTTCTCCGCCGGGGAGGCGGGCGCGCCGCCTTGCAGGCCGAGCAGTTCCATCGCCCCCTCGATGGCCCGCTCCAGCTCGGGGTGGGCGGCGGCCGGGATGTGGGAGGCGAACACGAGCCGGTACTCCTCGCGGTGCGCCATCGCGTACTCGACGTAGGCGGCGTACAGGGCGCGCAGCCGCGGCTTCTTCCCGGTCTCGCGCATCGCGGCGTCGGTGACGTGCCGGGTGAGGTCCAGGATGATCCGCGCGGCGAGCGCGGCGAGCAGCGCGTTCTTGTCGGCGAAGTGCCGGTACGGCGCGGTGCGCGACACGCCCGCGGCATCGCCGACGGCCCGCAGCGTCACCGCTTCGAGGCCGCCCTCGCGCAGCAGCCTGCGCGCGCTTTCGATCAGGCGGCTCCGTGTGTCGTCCATCGAGCCCGGCCACCTCCATGTCCACGATCCAGTTGACAACGTCAACGTACCTGGTTGACACTGTCAACATGAAGATCACGGTGAACGGCGTGCCGACCGTGCTCGACGGCGGCGAGGCGGACGGCGACGCGGCGGCGGTGGACGTCCTGCGCGACGGACTCGGGCTCACCGGCGCCAAGCCCGTCTGCCGCACCGGTGTGTGCGGCGCCTGCACCGTCCTGGTGGACGGCACGCCGCGGGTGAGCTGCCTGCTCCCCGCGACCGCGCTGGAAGAGCGCGAGATTGTCACGGCCGAAGGGCTGGATCACCCGGTGCAGCGCGCGTTCGCCGCGCACGACGGGCTCCAGTGCGGCTACTGCACGCCCGGCTTCGTGGTGGAGGCCGCGGCGTTCGTGGACCGGTGGCGGGCCCAGCACGGCGACGTGTCGCCGCCTCGCGAGGAGATCGCCGCGGCGATGGCGGGCCACCTGTGCCGGTGCGGGGCGTACCAGGGCATCTACGAGGCCATCGCGGCGACCTGCCGCGGCGAGCACGACGAGCCCGGCACGGCCCCGCCCCCGCGGACCGAGGCCATGGACAAGATCACCGGCCGGGCCCGCTACACCACCGACGTGCGCGTCGAGGGGACGCTGGAAGGCGTCATCGTACGCTCGGCCAAGGCGCACGCCCGGATCGGCGCGGTGCGCGCCCCCGAGGGCGTGAAGCTGGTGGACATGCTCCCGCCCGACCGCACCGTCCGGTACGCCGGCCAGCCCGTCGCGGCCCTGGCCGCGCCCACCCGGCGCGAGGCGCTGGCCCTGGCCGCCCAGGTGGAGATCGGCTACGTCGAGCTGCCCGCCGCGCTCACCGAGGGCCCCGACGCCCCGCCCGTGTACGACGAGCGCAGCAGGAAGAGCGCCCCCAGCTCCAGCGAGGGGCTGGGCTTCCCCGGCGGCTGGAACGGCCGCGAAGGCCCCAACGTACGCGGCCCGTTCGGCGCGGTGAGTCACCGCGGGCGCACCGCGCGGGCCCGGCTGGAGGCCGCCCACCTGCGCGGCGACCCCAACCTGATCACCGGCACGTACACCACCGCGGTCCAGGTGCACACGCCGCTGGAGCCGCACGCCTGCCTGGCCCGCTGGGACGAGCGCGGCGACCTGCACCTGCACGTGTCCACCCAGACCCTCGGCATGGTGGCCGAGAAGGCGGCCAAGCGCTGGCGGCTCGACCCGAGCCGGGTGCACGTGGCGGCCGAGCACGTCGGCGGCGGGTTCGGCGCCAAGAGCGGGCTGACCGCCGATGTCGTGGCCGCGGTCGAGCTGGCGCGGGCGTACGGCGCGCCGGTGCGGGTCGCGCTCAGCCGGGCCGAGGAGCTGACCGACGCGGGCAGCAGGCCGGGCACCCGCACCAAGATCGCGCTGCTCATGGACGGCGACGGCGACCTGGCCGCCCTGGAGCTGGACGTCTACGGCCGGGGCGGTGTCGCGATCGGCTCCGGCGTCGCGCTGCTGGCCCGCATGATGTACGGCACCGCGCCGCGCCGCCTGCGCGACTACGACGTGGTCACCAACGAGCCGCCCGGCACCCCGTTCCGCGGCCCCGGCGCGCCCCCGATGCACTGGGCGCTGGAGCAGGCCGTGGACGACGCCGCCCACGTGCGCGGCGAGGACCCGATCGCGCTGCGCCGCCGCTGGGACGGCAACCCCAAACGGCGCGCCCTGTACGACTGGGCCGCCGCGCTGCCCGTGTGGCGGGAGCGGCCCCGCACCGGCTCGCAGACCGGCAGGTTCCGCCGGGGCGTCGGCGTGGCCGCGGCCAACTGGCTCTACATCCTCGACCCCGGCGCGCGGGTGGAGCTGGAGGTGCAGGGCGACGTGGTGGTGGCCCGCACCGCGACCCAGGACATCGGCACCGGCATCCGCGGCGTCATCGCCGGGGTGCTGCGCGAGGAGCTGGGCCTGCCGCCGGAGCGGGTGCGCGTGGAGATCGGCCGCACCGGCACGGTGTACGGGCCGCCCGCGCTGGGCAGCCGCACCACGACCTCGGTGGTCTCGGCGCTGCACGACGCGGTGGCCAAGCTGCGCCGGGCCGGCCTCGCCGACGGACGCAAGGTGGTCGGCAAGCGGCGCGGCGACCGGCGCGGCTACCTCACCCTGATCCCGGTGGGCGGCATGGCCCTGGGCCGCGGGATGAGCGGCGCGGTGCACGTCACCGAGGTCGAGGTGGACACCCGGCTCGGCGTGGTGCGCCCGCTGCGCGTGTGGGGCGGCCTGGCGGTCGGCCGGGTGCACTCCGAGCGGATGGCGCGCAACCAGTGCGAGGGCGCCATCGTCCAGGGCATCGGCTACGCCCTGTACGAGGAGCGCCTGGTCGATCCGGTGACCGGCCACGTCATGACGGCGAGCCTGGAGGACTACCGCATCCCCGGCATCGGCGACGCGCCGGAGATGACGATCCACTTCCACCAGGACGGCTGGGACCACGTGCACGGCGGCGGGGTCGGCATCGGCGAGATCTCCACCGTCGGCGTGGCCGCGTCGATCGGCAACGCCGTGCACAACGCCACCGGCTGGCGCCCCCGCGACCTGCCCATCCGCCCCGACCGCGTGCTCGAAGGGATTCGCCGATGACCATGACGCTGGACGAGCTCACCGGGGCGGAGGGGGAGTTCCGCGCGGGCGGCACCGACCTGATGGCCCGGCCGGCGCGCGGGCCGCACATCGACCTGACCGGGGTCGCGGCCCTGGCCGGGGGGATCACCTGGCGGGCCGACGGCTCGGCCAGGATCGGCGCGCTGACCACGGTCGCGGTCCTGGCCCGGGACGAGCGGCTGGCGGCGGCGTACCCGTCGCTGGCGCGCACCGCGGCCGGGCTGGCCACCCCGCAGATCAGGGAGGCCGGCACCCTGGGCGGCAACCTGCTGCAGCGCAACCGGTGCCCGTACTTCCGCAGCCCGGCCTTCACCTGCCACCAGAAGGGCGGCACGTCCTGCCCGGCCCGCGACGGCATCGGGCTGCACGCCACGGTGATCGAGTCGGGGCCGTGCATCGCGCCGCACCCGTCGTCGCTGGCCATGGCCCTGCTCGGGTACGAGGCCCAGGTGGAGGTGCACGGGCGCGGGCTGGTGCCGGTGGGGGAGCTGTACTCCGACGATCCGGCGCGGGACCACCTGCTCGGCCCGGGAGAGGTGCTGGTCGCGGTGGAGCTGCCGCCGCCGCTGCCGGGCGAGCGGGGCGCGTACAAGCGGGCGATCGGGCGGGCGGAGGCCGAGTGGCCGCTGGCCGAGGCGACCGCGCGGGTGGTGGTCGAGGACGGCGCGATCGTGTTCGCCACGGTCGCGGTGGGCGGCGTCGCGCGGACGCCGCTGCGGCTGCCGGAGGTCGAGGAGGCCCTGGTCGGCGGGGAGAGCCTGGAGCGTGCCGCGGATCTGGCGGCGCGGCGGTGCGCGCCCGGCGGGCCGGCGGCGTACAAGGCGGCGCTGCTGACCGGGACGGTGCTGGAGGTCCTGGAGCGGTGTACGGCCGACTAGGTCGATTTACCCGACTTGCCGCTCAAGAGCGGCAGGTCGGGATTTCGTCGCCATTGTTGTATTTAATGGTCTCGCCGTCGCGCATCTCCAGATAATACGCCGAGACCCAGACCTCGCCGATCTTCTCCCGGTCGAGCAGGAGCCACCAGTGCTCGGGCCCCTTCGGCCCTTCGAATTCGCGTCCCCGTATTTTGCAGCGCACGTGGTGCACGCCGCTGTAAACCGTGCCGGCGAGGCAGTCCTTGCAGTCGGGCCGGGTGTAGGCCACCGGCGAGCCCGCGATCGTCACCTCACCGTAGGCCGGCGTGATCGTGGCGGAACCCGTGCTGGTCGCGGTGGGGGTGGCGGCCTTCTGGCCGGAGAACGCGATGACCGCCGAGATCACCGTCGCCACCCCCGCGACGATCGCGGACAGGAGGGTCTGCCATCCTTTAAGCTCTTTCAGGGTTGATCCGACGCCGGGTTTTTGGTTGGAGTTGTTCGGTTTCTCCCTGCGTAGTTTCATGGTATTTCGATGGTACCCATTTTCGCCGTCCGTAATGGATGGCCATCGTGTGGGCGGGGTACCTGTACATTATGACCGCCAATATGCAAATATTTCCCGCAGCAGGACCGTCGCTGGTCGCCGTCGAGGGCGGCCACCGCGAGATGGGGGCCATGCTCGGCCGCCAGACCCGCGACCTCGTCGTCCGGAGCCTGGACGTCTACTACCGCCGCTTCCGCGACCAGGCCGGGCTGAGCGAGGCCGACGTGATGCGCTGGGGCTCGGTCTTCCTCGGCGTGGCCCGCGAGTACCACCCCGGCATCGCCGCCATGCTCAAAGGGCTCGCCGAGGGCGCGGGGCAGCGGGCCGAGCACATCGCCGCGCTCAACGCCCGTACCGAGCTGCTGTACGGCACCGGCTACCGCGAGGAGGGCTGCACCTCCCTGGCCGTGCTCCCCGGCCACACGGCCGACGGGCACGCGCTGCTCGCGCAGAACTGGGACTGGCACCCCGAGCAGGCGCCGGTCACGTTCCTGCTGGCCACCCGCGACCCCGAGGGCTTCACCGTGCTCACCCTGGCCGAGGCCGGCATGCTGGCCAAGAGCGGCCTCAACTCCGCCGGGCTCGGCGTGTGCGCCAACCTGCTGGTCTCCGACCGCGACCGGGGCGGGCGCGGCGTGCCGTACCACTTCCTGCTGCGCGGGGTGCTGGAGTCGCCGCGGATGAGCGTCGCGCTGCGCCGCACGCTCGACGTCACCCGCGTCTCCTCCGGCAACCTGCTGATCGGTGACGCCGGGGGCGAGGCCATCGACCTGGAGGTCGCGCCCGGCGTCTTCGGCCACCTGCTGCCCGAGGGTGGCCTGCTGGCGCACTCCAACCACTTCCAGTGCCCGCTCCCGCTGCGCGATGAGAAGGTGCGCAGCTCGGCGCTGACCCTGCTGCGCGCCGTCCGCGTACGCCACCTGCTCCAGGACGCCGCGGCCGCCCGCGCGGTGACCACCACCGACATCGTGGCGGCGCTGCGCGACCACTACTCCCACCCCGACGGCGTGTGCCGGCACCGCGACCCCGAGACCTCCGAGTCGGAGGCGTGCGTGTCGGTCTACTCGATCGTGATGGACCTCACCGCCCGCGAGCTGTTCATCGCCGGCCACCCGGTCTGCGGCCAGGCGTACGCGCGGTGGCGGCTCGACGACCTCTTCACCGAGGGCCACGAGCCCGAGGTGTGCTTCGCGCCGGCCGCCGACGGGCGGCGGATCGACGGGAACGTACGCCCGCATACGCTCCCGGTATGACGACCGTGGCCCGCCCGGCGGCCACTCTGTAAGGATGAACACGGTGAAGACGACCGGCCGGCAGCAGGTGGGCGACGCGGTGCTCGCGCTCGTCCTGACCGCGCTCGCCCTGGTCGTCACCGGCGCCGGCGCCGCCTACTACGCGGCGCCGGGCCAGCGGCTCGACATGCTCGGCGGCGCCTTCGTCGCGGCGACGGGCCTGGCCCTCGCGGTACGCCGCAGGTGGCCGGCTGCCGTGCTCGCGGTCGCCACCGTGAGCACGGCGGCGTACCTGGTGCTCGGCTACCCCTACGGCCTGATCATGGTCTGCTTCCTGGTGGCCGTCTACACAGCGGCGCGGCACCTGCCGCCGGCCCGGTCGGTGCCGCTCGCGGTGGCCGCGCTCGTCCTGCTGCTGGCGCACATCTTCACCAACGACGCCGCGCTGCCCGGTGCGCTCGGCCTGATCCCCGCCTCGGCCTGGGTGATCGTGCCGCTGTCGGCCGGGATCACGGTGCGCGTGGTCCGCGAGTCGGCCGCGCGCGAACGCGCCGAGACGATCCGCCGCCGCGTGGACGGCGAGCGGCTGCGCGTCGCCCAGGAGGTGCACGACATCGTCGGGCACGGCCTGGCCGCGATCAAGATGCAGGCCGACGTGGCCTTGCACCTGCTGGCCAGGAAGCCCGAGCAGGCCCGCGTCGCGCTGGAGGCCATCAGCCGCACCAGCGGCACGGCCCTGGACGAGCTGCGCGCCACGCTCGCCGCCGTACGCGAGAACGACACCGTGCGCTCCCCGGCGGCGAGCCTGTCCCGCCTGGACGAGCTGCGGCAGCGGATGAGCGAGGCCGGGGTCCAGGTGCGGCTGGAGCGCAGCGGCACGCCACGCCCGCTGCCCGAGGCCGTCGATCTGACCGGCTACCGCGTGGTGCAGGAGTCGCTGACCAACGTGCTGCGCCACGGCGGCGCCGGCCAGGCCACGGTCAGCGTGCGCTACGCGCCCGACGCCGTGATCCTGGCGATCACCAACCCGGTGGCCGGCGAGCCCGCCCGCGGGGGCGGGCTCGGCATCCCCGGCATGCGCGACCGGGTGCTCGCCCTGGGCGGCGAGTTCTCCGCCGGCCCCGCCCCCGGCGACCGCTTCGAGGTGCACGCCAGTCTTCCGATCGGAGGCCACCCGTGATCAGCGTGCTGATCGTCGACGACCAGGACCTCGTCCGCCTCGGCCTGCGCACCCTGGTCGAGAGCGAGGACGACCTGGCCTTCGCCGGAGAGGCGGCCGACGGCCTCGCCGCCGTCCAGCGGGCCCGCGAGCTGCGCCCGGACGTCGTGCACATCACCGAGCTAGGCGTGATCATGGGACTGACCTGCGGTTTCATCCCTACGCGGCGGCGGTTTCGCCGTCTTGGCCCGTGGCTGGCCCGTGGATTTCCAGCGCATTCACGCTGGTCAGAGCCTTGATCGACGAGCCGGAGGAGCGGCCCCACACCGCGTCCATCTTGGCGTTGGCGGCATCGCGCCCATTGTCCACCCAGTGCGCGTAGGTGGTGAGCAGGACCCGGATGCTGTGCCCTAGCCGCTTGGCGATCTCGGCAGGGTCCAGGCCCGCCTGAAGCTGGAGCGAGGCGTTGGCGTGCCGCAGGTCATAGGGCCGCTTGGCCACCGGAGACGCCGCCTCAGACGGGGTAAGGGCGAGCTTGCGCGCCTTGGCCCAGCAGCGCCGATACTGACGATCCCCGATGATCTCCTGTCCAGGACCGTCATAGAACAGCCGCCCGTCCGCAGCAGGAGGAAAGGCCGCCATGTGCTCGCGCAGGATACCCACCAGCGCCGGGGGAATCGGCACGACGCGCACCGCCTTGACCGCCCGGTGCTTGAGCCCCCGCTGATCTTGAAGGGTGCCGTCATCGGTCCACAACTCGCCCGCCTCAGTGGCCGAGCCCGTCAGGGTCAGCGTGCCCCACCCCACGTCAGGCAGATCACAGTTGTCCGCCCGTAGCGCCTTGACCTCACCAGGACGCATCCCGGCGTAGAACATGCAGGCGAAGAACGCATACAGGTGCGGCCCACGGTTGGGAGCCGACCCGTAGGCGGGCAGGTCCCGCACCTGGGCCAAGATGCGTTCCGCCTGTTCCACCGACGGCACCTCCACCGGGCTCACCTCACAATCGGCGAAGCTACGGCGAGTCAGCCGGATACCGGTCAGCGGGTTGGTAGCGATGATCTTCCGCGTCACCGCGTACGCCAGCGCCGCATGCAACGCCGAGCGACGGTTACCGAGCGTGGAATGCGCGGCAGGCTTGCCGTTGACGAGCTTGGTCAACTTGGCCAGCGCTTCCTTGACGTGTTCGGCATCCCCGAGCGAGGCCACCGGCCGGGTATGCGCGGCCAGCCACGCCAGCGCCGAGGCGATCTCATCCGGGGAAGTCTCGGCGCGGCCAGGCCGGAAGGCCCACTTGATCAGCGCTTCCCGAAGGACCGCGTCCGGCGGGCGGGTCCGGCGTGCCTTGGCCGACTCATCCAGCATGCACAACAGCGTGATCTCTGCCAGGCGTTCGGCACGGGAGCGACGCGAGTTCGGGGCCAGGTGATCCCATTCCGCCCGCGCCCACGTCACGCAGTGAGAGAACCAGTCCGCTTGCGCCCGCCCCCACGACGCAGGCTCGCCCGTGGCCGGGTCCCACTCCGTTGCCGGGTCCTTGGCCGCCCGCAGCAACTTGGACTGATGAGCCTGCGCCAGCGCCTTTGTGGTGAAGCTGAGAGAGTGCGCTGTGGTCCCCACCCGCCAGCGCAGCTCATAGGGCCGCTTCCGGCCCGCCCGGTTACGGATCTTCCAGAACTGAACGTCCATCCGGCCCGCGTTGTCTTCCACCGAAGATCCCTTTCGTCGCCTATTCCGCTTGCCTTTCCTGCATCCATTCTATTAAATCCGAGCGCCTTATACGACGCTCCCCGCAAGGCGGCCGGATCGATTTCAGGACCCGCCCAGCGTTCGCCCACGCACATTGATCTAGGAACCCGCAGGTAGACCCCGACATCTGCCGCCATCCTGAATTCGCCTCTACGCATAACTCACACCCTTTCCAACGAAGCTGAAACCGGTTCATAAAATCGCGATGACCGGCCCCCGGAAACGCGAACACCCGCCCACAACAAAAGGCCCCCAGGTGCGGCCAGGAAACCACTTCACGCGCCCCTGACCCACCCAGCACCCACACGCCCCCCAGCCCCGCACCCCACCAAGATCAATCCCTGCGCGCCCGGCATCGGCCCGCCCACCCACCCAGGGGTCCGCCGTGGCCGATCTCCGCACATAACGCCAGGTCGAATCACCCACAAGAGCATTGGCGGAGCCTTCGGCACGCTCTCTATTCCGGCGACCCTCACCGCACACCCCGGCCACCGACCCGCATCCCACGACCCCTACTCACTCACATCGAAGCCCCGCCGACCGCTTCGACCGCTTCAAGATCACGATGAGCGATGCCCAAGACGATGACGATCCAACACTCTTGACGGTTTCGTCACCCTGCACATCCGATGCGTTCAAATCTTCTTTACTGAATCAAGGCGGCAGCGCTCCGCGCCGCCGCACGGCGGGGAGACGCCCGCACGAACCGGATCGGCCAGCGGCCCGGGCATGCGGCCTGGGGGCCGGTCCCGGCCCGCGCCGCCCGGCCCGCACGGGCGCAACCCCGCCGCCCGCCAACCGGACCCGCCGCCGACCCAGCCCCACCCGCCGACCATGGACGCGCCGCCGCCCCACATGATCATTCTCAATGCGCTGTCACTCCAAGGCCCCCGCGCTATCCTGACGTCATACCGACGCGAAGGGTGATCATGGAGCGCGACCACGACGTCACCGGGTGGACCTTCCTCACCCGTCACGCCCGCGCCCTGATCCTGATCCACCATGATCCACACATCCGCATCCGTGATCTCGCCGCCGCCATGGGCACCACCGAGCGCACCGCCCACGCCATCGTCACCGACCTCGCCACAGACGGCTACCTCACCCGCCTGCCCACCGGACGGCGCACCACATACGTGATCGACCCCACCAAGAGCCTGCGCTACCCCCCAGCCGACCCGCTTCCCATCAGCGCCCTACTGGATGCGTTCACCACCACGCCATCCCAGGCCATCACTCCGGCCGCGAACCCGAGCACGCCCTAGACGACGGCCCACCTTCCGAGCAGGACGCATTGCGCCGCGACGGCCGTTATGCCCCTTCCGGTGGCGCCGGCTGAACTGCTTCGCAGCCCTACGGGTGGACCTTCGGCCCATTCAGCCGGCCCCACCTCCCCGCCGCACACCAACCATGGCCCAGTACCCTGCATCCCCTGACCGAGCCACAGTTCGTCGCCACGGCCCTGACTTGCCCGCTTACGTGCGGCTGTACGTCCTCACCGGCGACGTGTCCGCCACAGACTCACCGCCACCC
>NZ_JACHGN010000002.1:0-31379 GCF_014202315.1 Thermocatellispora tengchongensis
CAGGGTCGTGTCTTCCCTCGTCGCTCCGGTCGCTGCGCTCCCTGCGCTCCTCCTCCAGACACGACCCGCGCCCAAGCCGCCACATCCCGGGTACCGGACCTTCCTCTCGTAGCCCGCTTACCGGGCATGGGCGTGCCCGGTGCGCGTGGTCGGAGGGGGCCCATGTTCGTGGTGGGGCCATCGGCGCCGCGCTCCCGCTGCTCCACGCTCCAGGCGCGACTGGCGCCGTGCTTGTGGCCGGTGCGCCGCACGTGCAGGGCTTGGGCGCCTTGCAGGGTCGTGTCTTCCCTCGTCGCTCTGGTCGCTGCGCTCCCTGCGCTCCTCCGTCCGGACATGACCCGCGCTGTGCTTATGGCCCGTGCTCCGCACGGGCGGGCTTGGGCGCCTTGCAGGGTCGTGTCTTCCCTCGTCGCTCCGGTCGCTGCGCTCCCTGCGCTCCTCCTCCAGACACGACCCGCGCCCAAGCCGCCACATCCCGGGTACCGGACCTTCCCGCCGTAGCCCTCTTACCGGGCTAGGCGCGGACAGGGTGTGCCCATAGCCGGAGAGGGCCCGTGTCCGCCTTGGTGGCATCGCGACCGCGTTCCTGCGCTTCTTGGTCCAGACTCGACCCCCGCCCAAGCGCCCACATCCCGATTGCCGGGCCTTCCTTTCGTGGCGCCCTTGCCGTCGTGCCCATGTGGCCGGCCGAAGAGGCGCGTCCTCGCGGCGGCGTCATTGCCGTCCTGTGCGCTGCCGGAATGGCCCGCGCCTGAGACCCGTCCCCGCTCGATGCCGAACCTTCCCTTCGTGGTCCGCTTATCCGGGTCGCGGCAATGCCGTGGTCGAGAGGCGGCCTGTGTTCGGGGCGGCCTATCGCCCCGCGCGTCCAGCCGCACTTTGATCCTGTGCTTCCCCGCCTCGCTCCTTCCCGGGCTCGGCCGGCATGGTCCGTGGTCGAGGGCGGCCGGCTGTGGGAAGCCCTGGCGTGGGGATCAGCCGCCCTGTGGCCTTCCGCCTTGCGGCCTTCCGGCCTTGCGCCTTGGTTCCGGGCGTCCGCGTTCCGGTGGTCGTCGGTGACTCCCTTCGTCCCCGGGGGCGCTCTTCCCGTGACCCGCATTGCGCCCCATTCGGTGCCGTGGGCGTCATCCGCTTCTGGTGTGGTGGCCGGCTTTGGTGGCGAGTGCTCGTGGGTGTCACCGCGTGGTGGCGGGAGTTTGGGGAGGTTTTGGCGTAGGGTGGAGGGCCGTGATCTTGACATGATGGGGCACACGCACGCGTTGACCGGGGCTGCGGCCTGGCTGGCCGTGGCGCCGGGGTTGGCGGCTCTTCCCTATATCGGGGAGTCGACGCGGGTGATCGAGATGGGTGTCATGGCCGACGCCCTGACGCCGGCCGAGTTCCTGGCCGGGGCGCTGGTGTGCGCGGGGGCGGCGATGCTGCCCGATCTGGACCATCCGAGCGCGACGATCGCGCAGACCTTCGGGCCGGTCACCTGGCTGATGAGCAAGGTGGTGGCCTGGGTCAGCGGCGGGCATCGGGGGGCGACGCACTCGCTGGTGTTCGCGGTGGCGACCGGGTTCGGGGCGCACCTGCTGGCCAACTCCTATCCGCTCGGGCGGGACATCCTCGTCGTGCTGATGATCGGGCTGGCGCTGCGCGCGATCGGGATCGGCATCCCGGGCAAGAAGATCGGGTCGGCGATGGTCAACATCGGGCTCACGGTCGGGCTGTTCGTGGTGTTCAGGTCGTACGAGGTGGGATACGCCTGGCTGGGGCTGGCGATCGGGGTCGGGTGCCTGGTGCACGTCGTGGGCGACTGCTGCACCGAGAAGGGGTGTCCGGTGCTGTGGCCGCTGAAGCAGCGGTGGGTGCTGCCGTGGAAGATCGGGATCAAGACCGGGCAGGCGTTCGAGCAGAAGATCCTTGCGCCGATCCTCTCCGTGGTGATCCTGGGCCTGCTGTACGTACGGCTGGCCCCCACCTGATCGCTACCAGTCGGTAACTTGATGTCGAGATATCGGCGGGATATCTTGATATCGAGACATCTGTCGCGCCCTGCCGGATGACCGGCGTGTTAGGCACACCTAACTGCGTTGGGCACTCCGCAGGTGCGGCAGGATTCGTTAGGGGAACGGACCCGGCGCGCCGCGCGGCGCGCGCGTACGGCCGAGGGCCGGCTGCCCCGACCACGGAGAGTAATGCGATGGAGGAGGCGAACATCGTGTCCGCGAACAGCTTCGGCAGCCGTGACACGCTCCGCGTCGGCGACGCGGCCTACGAGATCTATCGGCTGGACGCTGTCGAGGGATCGGCGCGCCTCCCGTACAGCCTGAAGATCCTGCTGGAGAACCTGCTCCGCACCGAGGACGGCGCGAACATCACCGCCGACCACATCCGCGCTCTCGCCGGGTGGGACCCCAAGGCGGTGCCCAGCGTGGAGATCCAGTTCACCCCGGCGCGCGTGATCATGCAGGACTTCACCGGCGTGCCGTGCGTGGTCGACCTGGCCACGATGCGCGAGGCCGTACGCGACCTGGGCGGCGACCCGTCCCGGATCAACCCGCTCGCCCCGGCCGAGCTGGTCATCGACCACTCCGTCATCGTCGACTTCTTCGGCCACCCCGACTCCTTCGCCCGCAACGTCGAGCGCGAGTACGAGCGCAACCGCGAGCGTTACCAGTTCCTGCGCTGGGGCCAGACCGCCTTCGACGAGTTCAAGGTCGTGCCGCCCGGCACCGGCATCGTGCACCAGGTCAACATCGAGCACCTCGCCCGCGTGGTCATGACCCGCGACGGCAAGGCCTACCCCGACACCTGCGTCGGCACCGACTCCCACACCACCATGGAGAACGGCATCGGCGTGCTCGGCTGGGGCGTCGGCGGCATCGAGGCCGAGGCCGCGATGCTCGGCCAGCCGATCTCGATGCTCATCCCGCGCGTGGTCGGCTTCAAGCTCACCGGGCGCCTGCCCGCCGGCGCCACCGCCACCGACCTGGTGCTGACGATCACCGAGATGCTGCGCAAGCACGGCGTGGTCGGCAAGTTCGTGGAGTTCTACGGCGAGGGCGTCAGCAGCGTGCCGGTCGCCAACCGGGCCACGATCGGCAACATGAGCCCCGAGTTCGGCTCCACCTGCGCGATCTTCCCGATCGACCAGCAGACGATCGACTACCTCACCCTCACCGGCCGCAGCGAGGAGCAGATCGCGCTGGTCGAGGCGTACGCGAAGGCGCAGGGCATCTGGCACGACCCGGCCGCCGAGCCCGACTACTCCGAGCACATGGAGCTCGACCTCGGCACCGTCGTGCCCTCGATCGCCGGTCCCAAGCGCCCGCAGGACCGCATCGAGCTGTCGGCCGCCAAGGAGACCTGGCGCCGCGACGTCAAGGCGTACGTCGCCGACGAGGACGGTGTGGACGAGGCGTCCGAGGAGTCCTTCCCGGCCTCCGACGCGCCCGCGTCCAACGCCCGTGCCAACGGCGCACGGCCTCACAAGCCGACCCCGGTCACCATGGCCGACGGCACCAGCTTCGAGATCGACCACGGCGCGGTCGTGATCGCCGCGATCACCTCCTGCACCAACACCTCCAACCCGTACGTCATGCTCGGCGCGGCCCTGCTCGCCCGCAACGCCGTGGACAAGGGCCTGAGCCGCAAGCCGTGGGTGAAGACCTCCCTGGCCCCCGGCTCCCAGGTCGTCACCGGCTACTTCGAGCGCTCCGGGCTGCAGCCCTACCTCGACAAGCTCGGCTTCAACCTGGTCGGCTACGGGTGCACCACCTGCATCGGCAACTCCGGTCCGCTGCCGGAGGAGATCTCGGCGGCCGTGCAGCAGAGCGACCTGGCCGTCACGGCGGTGCTGTCGGGCAACCGCAACTTCGAGGGCCGCATCAACCCCGACGTCAAGATGAACTACCTGGCCTCGCCGCCGCTGGTGGTCGCGTACGCGCTCGCGGGCACGATGGACCTCGACCTGAACACCGAGCCGCTCGGCATCGGCAACGACGGCGAGCCGGTCTTCCTCGCCGACATCTGGCCCTCGCCGGAGGAGGTCGCCGAGGTCGTCAACGCCTCCATCGGCCAGGACATGTTCAAGCGCGACTACGCCGACGTGTTCAAGGGCGACGAGACCTGGCGCTCGCTGCCCATCCCGACCGGCGACACCTTCGAGTGGGACCCCGACTCCACGTACGTGCGCAAGGCCCCCTACTTCGACGGCATGCCGTCCGAGCCGGCCCCGGTCACCGACATCAGCGGCGCCCGCGTGCTGGCCCTGCTCGGCGACTCGGTCACCACCGACCACATCTCACCGGCCGGTTCGATCAAGGCCGACTCCCCGGCGGGCGTCTACCTGCGCGAGCACGGCGTGGCGGTCAAGGACTTCAACTCCTACGGCTCGCGCCGCGGCAACCACGAGGTCATGATCCGCGGCACGTTCGCCAACATCCGCCTGCGCAACCAGATCGCGCCCGGCACCGAGGGCGGCTTCACCCGCGACTTCACCGTCGAGGGCGGCCCGGTGACCACGATCTACGACGCGTCGGTGCACTACCAGGAGCAGGGCATCCCGCTGGTGGTGCTGGCGGGCAAGGAGTACGGCTCCGGCTCCTCCCGCGACTGGGCCGCCAAGGGCACCGCGCTGCTCGGCGTACGCGCCGTGATCGCCGAGTCGTACGAGCGCATCCACCGCTCCAACCTGATCGGCATGGGCGTGCTCCCGCTGCAGTTCCCCGAGGGCGCCTCGGCGGCGTCCCTGGGCCTGACCGGCGAGGAGACCTTCGACATCGTCGGCATCGAGGAGCTCAACAAGGGCGCCATCCCGCAGACGGTCACCGTCAGGGCGGGCGAGAAGGAGTTCCAGGCGGTGGTCCGCATCGACACCCCCGGTGAGGCCGACTACTACCGCCACGGCGGCATCATGCAGTACGTCCTGCGCTCGCTGCTCGCCAAGAGCTGACCACGCGAGTTGTGATCCCCCTCCGGCGGGCCGGGCGCAAACCGCCCCGGCCCGCCAGGGCTTTCCGGCACGCCGGCCAGGGGCGGAGCCGGATGGACGCGTCCCGGCCTGCCGGCGATGGTCTTCCTGGTCTTCGTGACCTGACCGGACATGGCGTGACATGGTGGCGTGACATGGCACGTCGGGCGGTCGCAGGGGAATGGCGCGGTTCCCCGTGCCGGTGGCTGTCCGGTGGCCACGTTCATCTCCCGCCAGGGGCGGACGCCGTCTGCGGCGCCGCCACCCGCGCCGTATGTGGTTGCCGCTACCCGCGCCGTGTGGGGCGTTCTATCCGCGGACCGGGATGGCGTGGGGCCTTAGGGCCGCCCCGAGGCCGGGTCTCGGCCGATCTGTGAGCCCGGCTGATTCCTGAGTGCCCCTGATCGCTCAGTTCCGCTGATCCATGAGGCCCCATGTGATCTGCGGTCCCGGCCGATCTGTAGGTCTGTCAATCCCCGGTCCCGATCGATCCCGATCCCGATCCTGGTCTCGGTCCTGGTCCTGGCCTGTCGCCGGTCCCAGCCTGTTCGCCGCTCGGCGACCCACCCCACCCCCGGCCGGCCGCCTGTCGTCCCCCTCCGACGTCTGCCGTTCCACAGTGCGGGTCCCTCTGCGCGCGACGCGCCCCCGCCCCCGACAGCCCATCCCCACAGGAGCCCCCGTTCCCCTCCCTGATTAGCTCAGGGCATGGACGCTGAGATATTCCTCCTCTTCTGGGCTGGTTTGGCGGTTTTTGTGGGTGCCGTCGTGCAGGGTGGTGTCGGGTTCGGGCTGGGGCTGGTGGCGGCGCCGGTGTTGACGATGATGCAGCCCTCGCTGATGCCCGGGGCCATTCAGGTCGTCAACGCCTCACTGCCGCTGTTCACGCTGGCCGTGGAGTGGCGGCGGGTGGAGTGGCGGGCGCTGGGGTGGGCGGTGTTGGGGCGGTTGCCGGGGAGTGCGGTGGGGGCGCTCATCGTCGTGTACGTCTCCGCGCAGGCGCTGGGGGTGTTCGTGGGGGCGATGGTGCTGGTCGCGGTGGCGCTTACGGCGCGGGCGGTGGCCATTCCGCGTACGGGGGCGACGGTGACGGGGGCCGGGTTCGTGTCGGGGATCACGGGGACCGCGACCGGGATCGGGGGGCCGCCGATCGCGCTGGTGTTCCAGGGGGCCAAGGGGCCGCAGGTGCGGGCGACGCTCGCGGTGTTCTTCTGCTTCAGTGCGCTGCAGTCGCTCGGGGTGTTGTGGGCGGTGGGGCATCTGCCGGTGCGGGCGCTGGTCGCCGGGGGGCTGCTGGTGCCGTTCATGATCGCGGGCTTCGTGGTGTCGGGGCCGCTGCGCCGCTACCTGGACGGCGGGCGGACCAGGGCCGGAATCCTCGTGCTGGCCGGGGTTTCCGCGCTGGTGCTGATCGCGCAGAGCATCAGCGGTTAAGGCTGCGTTTCTGGATTGTTACCTGAGACAACAAATTCACCCCCGGAGAGGTCTTCCCAAGCAGGCCACGGCGGAATACGTTGCCGCAAACAACATTCAAACCCCCCAATCTCAGCCCAGAAAGGACCCGTGCAATGCGCAAGGGGATCCTCAGCCTGACCGCCGCCGCCGCGGCGATGACCCTCGGTCTCACCGCGTGCGGGGGCGAGAGCGGTGACACCACCTCCGCCGAGCAGGGCGGCGCCACCTCCCAGCCGTCCGCCACCGGCAAAATCGGCGTGATCCTGCCGGACAGCAAGTCGTCCGCTCGCTGGGAGACCGCCGACCGCAAGTACCTTGAGGAGGCGTTCAAGGCCGCCGGCATTCCGGCCGACATCCAGAACGCACAGGGCGACAAGACCGCGTTCCAGACCATCGCCGACCAGATGATCACCAACGGCGCGACCGTGCTGATGATCGTGAACCTGGACAGCGGCACCGGCAAGGCGGTGCTCGACAAGGCCAAGTCGCAGGGCGTGGCCACCATCGACTACGACCGGCTCACGCTCGGCGGCAGCGCCTCGTACTACGTCAGCTTCGACAACACCAAGGTCGGCCAGCTCCAGGGCGAGGGGCTGGTGAAGTGCCTGGCCGAGAAGAAGGTCGAAAAGCCGGTCGTGGCCGAGCTCAACGGCTCGCCGACCGACAACAACGCGACGCTGTTCAAGAACGGCTACGACAGCGTTCTCCAGCCGAAGTACGACTCCGGCGAGTACATCAAGGGCCCGGACCAGTCCGTGCCCGACTGGGACAACACCCAGGCAGGCACGATCTTCGAGCAGATGCTCACCCAGGAGCCGAAGATCGCGGGCGTGCTCGCCGCCAACGACGGCCTCGGCAACGCGGCCATCACCGTGCTGAAGAAGAACAACCTCAACGGCAAGGTCCCGGTCACCGGCCAGGACGCCACCGTGCAGGGCCTGCAGAACATCCTCGCCGGCGACCAGTGCATGACGGTCTACAAGGCGATCAAGAAGGAGGCCGACGCGGCCGCCCAGCTCGCCATCGCGCTGGCCAAGGGCGAGAAGCCGGCCGCCAGCGGCACCGTGAAGGACCCGGAGGGCAACCGGGACGTCCCGGCCGTGCTCCTGGAGCCTCAGGCGATCTTCTTCGACAACGTCAAGGACGTCGTCAACGACGGTTTCGTCAGCAAGGAAGAGCTGTGCACCGGCGACTTCGCCGACAAGTGCACCGAGGCCGGCATCTCCTAGCCCGCCCGCGGCCGGCACGCCCCACGAAGGCGTGCCGGCCTCGCCGTCATGATCGAGAAACCCTCCAGAAGAGGAGCAGCCTTCTTGAGTTCCTCCCCACGGCTGAAGCCGGGGGATTCCAACCCTCACGGGTCGGGTTTCCTGCTTCGCCGCCAGTTGCCCGCCCGGCCTGCGCCGCCAGAGGCTCATGCCGGCTCCGGCGCCGCACACCCCCTCACGCGATCAGTTGTGTCCCCGCGCCGCGAGGCGGGGGTCTCCACCGTCGAGGAGATTCGATGACCCCCGTGCTTGAGCTACGCGGGATCGACAAGAGTTTCGGCCCCGTGCAGGTGCTGCACGACGTCGCCTTCACCGCGTACGCCGGGGAGGTGACCGCGCTCGTCGGCGACAACGGCGCCGGCAAGTCCACCCTGGTCAAGTGCGTGGGCGGCATCTACCCGATCGACTCCGGCGACTACCTCTTCGAGGGGAAGCCGGTCCACGTCAACAGCCCGCGCGACGCCGCCGAGCTCGGCATCGAGATCGTCTACCAGGACCTCGCCCTGTGCGACAACCTCGACATCGTCCAGAACATGTTCCTGGGCCGGGAGCGCCGGAACGGCCTGGTGCTGGACGAGGACTCGATGGAGGAGCTGGCGCAGAAGACGCTGGCGAGCCTGTCGGTCAAGACCGTCAAGTCGATCAGGCAGCTCGTCTCCAGCCTCTCCGGCGGCCAGCGGCAGACCGTCGCCATCGCCAAGGCCGTGCTGTGGAACAGCAAGGTCGTCATCCTGGACGAGCCCACCGCCGCTCTGGGCGTCGCGCAGACCGCGCAGGTCCTGGAGCTGGTGCGCAGGCTCGCCGACAACGGCCTGGCGGTCGTGCTGATCTCGCACAACATGAACGACGTGTTCGCCGTGGCCGACCGGATCGCGGCGCTCTACCTCGGCCGCATGGCCGCCCAGGTGAAGGCGGCCGACGTGACCCACTCGCAGGTCGTCGAGCTGATCACCTCGGGCCGCAGCGGGGAGCTCGGCCTCAAGAACGGCAGCGGAGTCACCCAATGAGCGCAACCCTCACCCCCGATCGCACGGCGGAGGCGCCGTCGATAGCCAGCAACGCCCGCGACTACCTCGAACGGGTCCGCGGCGGCGACATGGGCGCCCTGCCCGCGGTCTTCGGCCTGCTCGTGCTGTGCGTGGTCTTCGCGATCCTGCGCCCGGCGTTCCTCACCTCGATCAACTTCGCCAACCTGTTCACCCAGGGCGCCGCGGTCACCGTGATCGCCATGGGCCTGGTGTTCGTGCTGCTGCTCGGCGAGATCGACCTGTCCGCGGGCTTCGCCAGCGGCGTGTGCGCGGCCGTGCTCGCGGTGACGCTGACCAACATCGGCCTGCCCTGGTACGTCGGCGTGCTGCTCGCCATCGCGACCGGCGTCGTGATCGGCATCGTGCTCGGCACCCTGGTGGCCAAACTCGGCATCCCCTCCTTCGTGGTCACCCTGGCCGCGTTCCTGGCCTTCCAGGGCCTGGTCCTGGTGCTGGTGGACGAGGGCACCAACATCTCCATCCGCGACCCCGTCATCGTCGCCATCGCCAACCGCAACCTGCCGCCCGCGCTGGGCTGGGCGCTGTTCGCGGTGGGCGTCGCCGGGTACGGCGCCCTCCAGCTCATGCGGGCGCGCAAGCGCGCCGCCCGGGGCCTGGTCGCCGACCCGATCTCGCTGATCGCGCTGCGCGTCGGCACGCTGGCGGTCCTGGCCGGGTTCGCGGTCTACTTCCTGAACCTGGAGCGCAGCCGCAACGCCGTGGTCGTCTCGCTCAAGGGCGTGCCGATCGTGGTGCCGATCATCCTCGTGCTGCTCATCCTGTGGACGTTCGTGCTCCGCCGCACCGCGTTCGGCCGGCACATCTACGCCGTCGGCGGCAACGCCGAGGCCGCCCGCAGGGCCGGCATCGGGGTGGACCGGATCAAGATCAGCGCCTTCGTCATCTGCTCCTCGATGGCGGCGGTGGGCGGCATCCTCGCCGCGTCGCGGGCCACGTCCGTGGACCCCAATACCGGAGGCGCGAACGTCTTGCTGTTCGCGGTGGGCGCGGCCGTGATCGGAGGTACCAGCCTGTTCGGCGGCAAGGGCAGGGTCCTGGACGCCGTGCTCGGCGGCGCCGTGGTCGCGGTCATCGAGAACGGCATGGGCCTGATGGGCTACCCGGCGAGCGTGAAGTACATGGTCACCGGGTGCGTGCTGCTGCTGGCCGCGGGCGTGGACGCCCTCTCGCGCAAACGGGCGGCGGCCTCTGGTCTAAGGTGATCCCCGACCCCCGATCCCCCTCCCGCAGAAACGGCAGGCATACACGCCCATGCGCGCAGGCCCCTCCCAAGAGGAGATCCGGCGCCACAACCTCGGCGCGCTGCTCCGGCACGTCCATCTGGGCGGGCCGACCTCGCGCGCCGAGCTGACCAGCCGGATGGGTCTCAACCGCAGCACGATCATGGCCCTCACCGCCGACCTGACCGCGGCCGGGCTGGTCCGAGAGGAGCTGCCCCGGCAGACCCGCCGGGCCGGCCGCCCGTCGCTGGTCGTGCGCCCGGAGTCGGCCAAGGTCTACGTCTTCGCCTTCGACGTGGGCGTGGACCGCATGGTGGCGGCCCGGGTGGGGCTCGGCGGCGTGATCCTGGACCGCCGGCAGGTCGAACGCCGGCGCGAGCCGTTCTCCGTGGAGGAGGAGATCGGACGGCTGGCCGGGTTCGCCAGGCAGATGCTCAGGAAGACCCGCGAGGACACGGTGTGCGTGGGGATCGGGGCGGCGTTCGCGGGCGGTGTCGCCCGCGCCGACGGCGTGGTCCGGTTCGGCCCCAACCTGGACGCGTACGACCTGCCTTTCGGGGAGGAGCTGGGCCGGCGGCTCGGCCTCGGGCTGCCGGTCGCGGTGGGCAACGACGCCAATCTGGGGGCGCTCGCCGAGCAGTCGCGCGGGCTCGGCGTCGGCTGCCGCGACCTGATCTACCTGCACGGCGACGTCGGCATCGGCGGCGGCGTGATCGTGGGCGGCCAGCTCCTCGGCGGCCACCAGGGCTACGGCGGCGAGGTCGGCCACATGGTGATCAACCCCGGCGGACGGCCGTGCGGCTGCGGGTCCAAGGGCTGCTGGGAGGCCGAGGTGGGCGAGCGCGCCCTGCTCGAACTGGCCGGCAGGTTCGGCAAGAAGACCGGGCGCGAGGCCGTACGGGCCGTGGTGGACGCCGCCGACATGGGCGACGCGCAGGCCCAGGAGGCGCTGCGCCGGGTCGGCGACTGGCTCGGCCTCGGCGTGGCCAACCTGGTCAACCTGTTCAACCCGGAGATCGTGGTGTTCGGCGGGATGCTGCGCGACCTCTACCTCGGCGCCGCCGCCCAGGTGCGCAGCCGCATCGCCACCGACGCCCTGCCCGCCTCGCGCGAGCACCTGCGCCTGCGCACCTCCGCCCTCGGCGACGACGCGACCCTCATGGGCGCCGCCGAGCTGGCCTTCTCCCACGTGCTGGCCGACCCCCTCGAAGCCCTCGCCAGGGTGAGCTCCTAGGAGGGCCGGCCAGGCCGGAGGCGCGGGCTCTCAGGCCACCCGCGACTTCGGCGCGGTCCAGGTGTTGCACGCGTCCGGCGACTCGGCGTCGAATCCGCGCTTGAGCCAGTACGCGATGTTCTTGCCCTTGCCGTGGCTCTTGCTGTCGAACCCGGCCTGGGCCAGCTTGCCGATGTAGTCGAAATCGAACTGGCTGCGCCCGAGCGACTGCCACACGCTGCCGATGAACGCGCCGGAAAGGCACTCGGCCTGCAGCTCGACCCGGCGGTGCCGCTCCCACACGCCCGGCACCTTCTTCTTCTGCAGCCGGACCTCCTCATCCAGGATGCCGGCGAGTTCCTGCACGTGGTGGCCGTACTCGTGGGCCAGGAGCTGGAACAGGAACAGCTCCCCGGGCTCGGACAGAATGGCCTTGTCGAGGAGCACGTAAATGGTGCGCGAGTTCTCGCAGTACAGCCCCTGGGCGAACGTCGGGAAGGTCCCGCAGGTCGTCTTGCCGTAGGTGGTCAGCACCTTGAACTTGGGCTTGGCGAAGGGCAGCTTCGCCTTGGCGAACTGGGCGCTCCACGATTCGTCGAGGCAGTCCAGCACGTATTCCAGATAGATGCGCGCCGAGTCGGCGTCCTCGGGCTTGACCGGCTGTTCGTCGCACTCCTTGAGTTCGAGCTTGCCGGTCTTGTAGATCGGGTTCTTGGTCAGGGCGGCAGTGCCCTTCGGGACCGGCCCGGAAGCCGCACCCGCCGCGGCGGCGGAGGCTCCGGCGGTGCCGGCGAGCAGCACGCACGCGAGCACGCTCGACGCCAGAGCGATAAGGGGGATACGCATGATCCCGCACCTTATCGGAGTTAAGCGACGAATAAAGATGGATAAAGCATAACTCGCCGGAAAAACGGGACGGCCGCCCGCGGATACCCGCGGGCGGCCGTCTGTCGGTTACTACCAGGCGCCCCTCCGGAACCGGCTGCGATCACCCCGACCGCCGCCGGGGGCGGGCGATGCACAGGGGTTCGCGCCGACGTACCCCTGCGAGGGGGCGGGCGGTCCTGAGGGCCGCGCCGGCGGGCCGCCCATGGGCAGCCGGACGCCGGACTCACGTGTGATGGCGTGGCGACCGCTACGCGACGCGGCGGGCCGAGACGGTCCAGGTGTTGCAGCCGCCGGGGCCGCCGGCGGCGAAGCCCTTCTCAAGCCAGTACGCCTGGCTGTAGCCCTTGCCGTGGTCGTTGGTGGGCCAGGTCTTGGCGCCGTTCTCGCGGGTCCACTGCACCATGCCGTCCCACTCCTGCGGGTTCACCGGGAGCGTGTCGGCGACGCTGCGGACGAAGGCCGCGCCGAGGCAGTCGGCCTGGAGTTCGAAGCGGCGGGAGAGCAGGAGCTTGGCCGAGCCCCTGGCCCTGGAGTAGGCCGGGAAGTAGTAGTTCGGCCCGATGCCCGCGATCGTCTGCACGTGGTGGGCGTACTCGTGCGCCATGAACTGGGCCAGGCCCAGCTCGAACGCCTCGCGCAGCACCCGCTTGGTCACCCCGATGTAGATGGTGCGGTTGCTGGAGCAGTAGTAACCGCCCGCCCCGCTCGGCCACCGGCCGCAGGGGCTGCTGACCCTGCTGGTGGCGAACCGCAGCCGCGGCTTGGAGAAGGAGAGCCCGGCCTTCCTGAACTGGCGCGCCCACGACGTGTTCAGGCAGGTGTTCACGCGGCTCATGAAGGCCTTGTACGACGCCGCGCTCCCCGGGCGGATCTCACCCGGCGAGCAGGTGATGCGGGGCAGGAGACCGGTGCGGTAGAGGGGGTTGGCCGTCGCCGCCGCCTTCCCGCGTGGAGGCGCCTGGGTCTGGCCCTGCTGAACCTCCTTCTGCGCGGCCGGCGCGGCGGTCGCCGTCGCCTCCGCGGTGCCCGCCCCGACCAGGGCGAGGACCGCAGCCGCGGCTACTAGTGACGAGAGTTTCCTAATGGGGAGGGTGTTCATAGTGAAGCAAAGACTAGAACAAGACCCCACAAAGGGGGGCAGCTTCATCATCCTTCGAAGGATCCCCCGCGGCAGTGGGCTTCCGGCCAACTACACTCGGCTTGTCGGTGCCGCGAGCGGAGAGGACGATCTGGCGTGGGTGAGCGGGCCGGGCTCCTGGAGTCCATCGAGGGACCTCACGACCTCAAAAGACTGGACGTGGGTGATCTACCCGGGCTCGCTGCGGAGATCCGTGACCTGCTGGTCGGGTCCGTCGCCCGCACGGGCGGCCACCTCGGCCCCAACCTCGGCGTGGTCGAGCTGACGATCGCGATCCACCGCGTCTTCGACAGCCCGCGCGACAAGATCCTGTGGGACACCGGCCACCAGGCGTACGTGCACAAGATGCTCACCGGCCGGGCCGGGGCGTTCGGCACGCTGCGCCAGGAGGGCGGCCTGTCGGGCTACCCGAGCCAGGCCGAGTCCGAGCACGACGTGATCGAGAACTCCCACGCCTCCACCGCGCTGTCGTACGCCGACGGCCTGGCCAAGGCGTTCGCGCTGCGCGGCGAGCACGACCGCACGGTGGTCGCCGTCATCGGCGACGGCGCGCTCACCGGCGGCATGGCCTGGGAGGCGCTGAACAACATCGCCGCGGCCAAGGACCTGCGCCTGATCATCGTGGTCAACGACAACGGCCGCTCCTACTCCCCGACGATCGGCGGGCTGGCCCGCCACCTGTCCTCGCTGCGCATGACCCGCGGCTACGAGGACGCGCTGGAGTTCGTCAAGGAGAGCCTGGGCAAGGTGCCGGTCGTCGGCCAGCCCTTCTACGACACCCTGCACGGCGTGAAGAAGGGCCTGAAGGACATCCTGGCCCCGCAGGTCATGTTCGAGGACCTCGGCCTGAAGTACGTCGGGCCCATCGACGGCCACGACGAGCAGGCGCTGGAGGCCGCGCTGCGCAAGGCGCGCGGCTTCGGCGGGCCGGTGATCGTGCATGCCCTCACCCGCAAGGGCCAGGGCTACACCCCGGCCGAGAACCACGACGAGGACTGCTTCCACTCCCCGGGCGTCTTCGACCCGATCACCGGCGAGGAGCGGCCCAAGCCGCACGGCTGGACCAACGTGTTCAGCGACGAGATGGTCAAGATCGGCGCGGCGCGGCAGGACGTCGTGGCGATCACCGCGGCCATGCTGCACCCGGTGGGCCTGGCCGAGTTCGCCGAGGCGTACCCCGACCGCGTCTACGACGTCGGCATCGCCGAGCAGCACGCGCTGACCTCCGCGGCCGGGCTCGCGCTCGGCGGGCTGCACCCGGTGGTGGCGCTGTACGCCACGTTCCTCAACCGGGCCTTCGACCAGCTCCTGATGGACGTCGCGCTGCACAAGCTGCCCGTGACCGTCACCCTCGACCGGGCCGGCGTCACCGGCGAGGACGGCGCCAGCCACAACGGCATGTGGGACCTGTCGATCCTGCAGGTGATCCCGGGCCTGCGGATCGCGGTGCCGCGCGACGCGGCCCGGCTGCGCGAGCTGCTGGCCGAGGCGGTGGAGTTCTCCGAGGGCCCGACCGTCGTCCGCTTCCCCAAGGGCGCGGTGCCGGCCGAGATCGAGGCGGTCGGCAACCTCGGCGAGTGCGACGTGCTGCGCGCCGGCGACCCCGACGTGCTGATCATCTCGGTCGGCCCGATGGCCGAGGTCTGCCTGGAGGCCGCGAGCCTGCTCGACGCCCAGGGCATCTCGGCCACCGTCGTCGATCCGCGCTGGGTCAAGCCGCTGGACGAGGCGCTGGTGCTCGCCGCCAGGGCGCACAAGCTGGTGGCCGTGGTCGAGGACAACGGCCGCGTCGGCGCGGTGGGCGACGCGGTGTCGCGCATGCTCCGCGACGCCGACGTCGATGTGCCCGTACGCGGATTCGGCATCCCGCAGCGCTTCCTCGACCACGCCAAGCGGCCCAAGATCCTGTCCCAGGTCGGGCTGACCGGCCAGGACCTCGCCCGCGAGATCACCGAGGCCGTCGCCAAGCGCAGCCCGGTCCTGGAGCACCACCCGAGCCGCTGACCCATCGAGCCCGCCGGCGCGGGCGGCCCGTCGGCCCGGCGGCCCGCCCGCCCTGCGGACGCCCGCGGACGAGTACGTCTAGGAGCGCACTCTAGGGCGCTCGTCCGCGCCCAAGTCGTCCGCATCGCGGTCGCCCGCGCCAGGGTCCTCCGCGCCGTCGTCGCCCGCGCCGGGGGCGTCGGCGGTCAGGCGGCGGGTGGCGTGGCGGCGTACCAGGGCGGCGGCCACGGCGAAGAGCACGCCGAGGGCCGCGGCCACCGGCACCACCACGTCCTGGTACTCCCGGGCGGCGGCGCCCACGACCGCGCCGAGGGTGATGTAGGTGCTCAGCCAGGCGAGGCTGCCCGCCAGCGCCCAGGGCATGAACCTCCGGTATGGCATGCCGAAGGTCCCGGCGATCACCGGGGTCAGCGCGTGCGCCACCGGCAGGAAGTAGGCCACGGCCAGCGCCCACCCGCTGCGGAGTACCAGACGCTCGGCCCTTACCCAGCGCTCCTCGCCGATCCTGCGCCCGATCCGGCCGTGGCGGAGCCGTGATCCGTAGCGGCGGCCCAGCCAGTGGCCGCCACTGGCTCCCACGGCGCAGCCCAGCACGCCCGTCACGACCAGCGCCGCGGCCTCGGCCGGGGTGCCGGCGGTCGTGCCCGCGACGACCAGCAGCGCGTCGCTGGGGATGAACAGGCCCACCAGCAGCGTGCCCTCCAGGGCGAGGAACATCAGCACGATCGCCATCACCACGGGTGTGCTCTGCGCGCCCAGGGTGTCCAGGACCCGGCCGATGAGTTCCCCCACGTCTCCCAGCATGTCTCCACCCTGGCGCAGCGCGGGCGGCGCCGCATCGGGTCCATCCCTTGGAGAACCCTGAGAGTTCCGGACCTGTAGGGGGAGAAAGCGCAGGGCAAGAAAGGAGTAACGGACAGTCGGGAGGGCAGCGCCGTGGACATGTTCCGCACCAAGAGCATCGAGCAATCGATCGAGGACACCGAGGCCCCCGAGCACCGGCTGCGGCGCAGGCTGAGCGCGCTCGACCTGAGCGTGTTCGGCGTCGGCGTCATCGTCGGCACCGGCATCTTCGTGCTCACCGGGCGGGTGGCGCGCGACACCGCCGGGCCCGCGGTGGCCCTGTCGTTCGTGGTGGCGGCCATCGCGTGCGGCCTGGCGGCGCTGTGCTACGCCGAGTTCGCCGCCACCGTTCCGGTCGCCGGGTCGGCTTACACCTTCGCGTACGCCACGCTGGGCGAGTTCCCGGCGTGGATCATCGGCTGGGACCTGATGCTGGAGCTGGCCCTGGGCGCGGCCGTGGTGTCCGTGGGCTGGTCGGGCTACTTCACCAGCCTGATGGCCACGCTGGGCCTGGAGCTGCCCGCCTCGATCGCGGGGGAGGACGCCGTGGTGAACCTGCCCGCGGTCGTCATCGTGCTGCTGCTGACCGGCGTGCTCGTCGCCGGGATCAAGATCTCCGCCCGCACCAACCTCGTGCTGGTGGTGATCAAGGTCGCGGTGGTGCTGCTGGTGATCTTCGCCGGGCTGTTCTTCATCCGGGCCGCCAACTACACCCCGTTCATCCCGCCCCCCAGGGGGACGCCCGCGGTCGAGGGGCTGGGCGCGCCGCTGATCCAGGTGCTGTTCGGCGTCACCCCCACCGCGTACGGGATCGCCGGCATCTTCTCCGCCGCCGCGGTCGTCTTCTTCGCCTTCATCGGCTTCGACATCGTCGCCACCGCCGCCGAGGAGACCCGCCACCCGCAGCGCGACCTGCCCATCGGCATCCTCGGCTCCCTGGCGGTGTGCACCGCCCTGTACGTGGGCGTCTCGCTGGTCGTGGTGGGCATGCAGCCCTACCACGAGCTCAGCTCGGCCGCGCCGCTCGCCGACGCCTTCCGCGCCGTGGGCCAGCCCTGGCTCGCCTTCCTGATCAGCATCGGGGCCATCGCGGGCCTGACCACGGTGGTGCTGATCATGATGCTGGGGCAGAGCAGGGTGTTCTTCGCGATGAGCCGCGACAACCTGCTGCCCGCGACGCTCGCCGCCGTCCACCCCAGGTTCGGCACCCCGGCCCGGGTGACGATCATCATCGGCGTGGTCACCGCGGTGCTGGCGGGGTTCATCCCGCTGTCGGCGCTGGCCGAGCTGGTCAACATCGGCACGCTGTTCGCCTTCGTGATCGTGTCGATCGCCGTCGTGCTGCTCCGGCGCACCCGCCCCGACCTGGAACGGGCGTTCCGCACGCCGCTGGTGCCGCTGGTGCCGATCCTGTCGGTGCTCGCGTCCATCTACCTGATGCTGAACCTGCCGGTGGAGACCTGGCTGCGGTTCCTGGTCTGGCTGCTGATCGGCGTGGCGCTGTACTTCGTGTACGGCCGGGTGCACAGCCGCGTGGGTCAGGCGCGCACCGGCGCCTGACCCGGGAACCCCGGCGCCCGCCGCGGTGTAGCCATACCCGGAGGTGCGTCATGAGACGAGTGATCCTACGGGCGGCGCCGGCGGCCCTGGCGGCCCTGGCGACACTGGCGGCCCTGGCGGTGTCGGCCCTGGCGGCCCCGGCACGGGCGGAGAGCGCCGGAGGCTGGGCCGTGACCTACCTGGACCCGGTCCCGGCGAAGTGGGAGCCGAGGGCGACCTACACCATCGGGTTCTGGCTGCTCCAGCACGGCACCCACCCGTACGTCGGCCGCGATCTGGGCCGGGTCGCGCTGCGCTTCGACGACGGCGAGGGCACCGTGCTGGAGTTCGACGCCGTCGAGCTGCGCGAGCCCGGCCACTACGCCGCCGCGGTGGCGCTGCCGGGACGGACCTGGCGGGTCGAGGCGCTGCAGGGCTGGTTCATGCCGTACGAGATCGGCACGCTGACCGTCCCGGGGAGCCTGAAGATCGAGCCGATCCCCGAGGAGTTCCGCCGGTCCATCGAGAACCAGGAGCCGCAGGACTACTGGGGCGAGGTCCGGCCGCCCGGCTTCCCCAGGCTCGCCCACAAGGTCCCGCTGCCGCCGCGGCCCTCCACCACCCCGGCGGCGGCCGCCGTGCCCTCTGCGGCGTCCTCAGGCCCGACCACGGCGGTCGTGGCCGAGCCGGAGGAGTCCTGGTGGCGTCCGCCGTACGCGGTGGCGGCGGGCGTACTCATCGGCGCGCTGGCCCTGCTCGCGCTGCGACGCTCACGCCGCCTTCGCGGGCAGGGCCATGCGGCCTTCAGCCGGCCGCCGGGCGGAACCGGGCGCCCGTGACCCGCTCGGAGACGCCCGAGCGGTCCAGGTAGGGCGTGATCCCGCCCAGGTGGAACGGCCAGCCCGCGCCCAGGATCATGCACAGGTCGATGTCCTGCGGCGCCGCGACCACGCCCTCGTCGAGCATGATCCGGATCTCCTCGGCGAGGGCGGCCAGCGCCCGGTCCCGTACCTGCTCGCCGGTGGACGGGGACGTGCCGCCGGAGAAGACCGCCTCGGCCTCGGGGTCGATCGCGAAGGCCGCGTCGTACACGCCCGGCCTGCCCGCCGCGACCAGCTTGGCCAGGCCGCGGGAGGTGGCGTAGCGGTCGGGGAACGCCTCGTGCAGGGTCTCGGCCACGTGCAGCGACACCGCCGGGCCGACGAGCTGGAGCAGCGTGAACGGCGTCATCGGCAGGCCGAGCCCGTCGAGCGCGTGGTCGGCGACCGCCAGCGGCGTGCCCTCGTCCACGGCCGCCATGACCTCGCCCATGAACCTGGTCAGCAGCCGGTTCACCACGAACGCGGGCGCGTCCTTGACCAGCACGGCCGACTTCTTCAGCGTCTTGCCGGTCGCGAACGCGGTGGCCAGCGTCGCGTCGTCGGTCGCCTCGCCGCGCACGATCTCCAGCAGCGGCATCACCGCGACCGGGTTGAAGAAGTGGAAGCCCACCACCCGCCCGGGGTGGCGCAGCCCCGCCGCCATCGCGCTCACCGACAGCGAGGAGGTGTTGGTGGCCAGCACGCACTCCGGCGAGACGAACTCCTCGACCTCGGCGAACACCTTGCGCTTCACCGCCATGTCCTCGAACACCGCCTCGATCACGAAGTCGGCGTCGGCGAAGGCGTCCTTGGTCAGCGAGCCGGAGACCAGGCCCTTGAGCCGGGCCGCCTTGTCGGCGGAGACCCGGCCCTTGGCCAGCAGGCCGTCGATCTCGGCGTGCACGTGGCCCACGCCCTTGGTCAGGCGCTCGTCGTCCAGGTCGGTGAGCACGACCGGGACCTCCAGGCGGCGGGCGAACAGCAGCGCGATCTGCGCCGCCATCAGCCCCGCCCCGACCACGCCGACCTTGGTCACCTTGCGGGCCAGGGCCGGGTCGGGGGCGCCCGCGGGCCGCTTGGCCCGGCGCTGCACCAGGTCGAAGGAGTACAGCCCGGCGCGCAGCTCCTCGCTCAGCAGCAGGTCGGCCAGGGCGGCGTCCTCGGCGGCGAAGCCCTCGTCGCGCGAGGCCGTACGGGCCAGCTCGACCAGGTCCAGCGCCCGGTACGGCGCGGGCGCGGCTCCGCGCAGCTTCAGGTCCACCAGCCCGCGCGCCCCGGCCACGGCCGCGGACCACTCCTCGGCCGCCGCGGTGTGGTCGGCACGCTCGACGGTCACCTCGCCGCGCAGCACCCTCGCCGCCCAGCGCAGCGACTCCTCCAGGAAGTCGGCGGGCTCGAACATGGCGTCGGCCACGCCCATCGCGTACGCGTCGGCGCCGCGCACCATGCGGTTCTGCGACAACGGGTTCTCGATGATCAGCTTCAGCGCGTTCGCCGGGCCGACCAGGCGGGGCAGGAGCTGCGTGCCGCCCCAGCCGGGCACCAGCCCGAGGAAGCACTCCGGCAGCGCGACCGCGGTCACCCCGGAGGAGATCGTGCGGTAGGTGCAGTGCAGGGCGACCTCCAGGCCGCCGCCCATCGCCGCGCCGTTCACGAACGCGAACGACGGCACCTCCAGCTCGCCCAGCCGCCGGAACACGTGGTGCCCCAGCGCCCCGATCGCCTCCGCCTCCTCGCGGGCGCGCAGCGCCGCCGCGCCGTCCAGGTCGGCGCCCACGGCGAAGACGAACGGCTTGCCGGTCACGCCGACGGCCACCAGGTCGGTGCGGGCCGCGATCTCGTCCAGCGCCCCGTTGAGTGCCAGCAGGCCCTGCGGGCCGAACGTGTTGGGCTTGGTGTGGTCGAACCCGTTGTCCAGCGTGATCAGGGCCATGGTCCCCGCGCCGTACGGCAGCTCGACGTCGCGCACCAGCGCCCGCGTCACGACCTCGTCCGGCACCCGCCCCAGCAGGACCGACCGCCACTTGTCCAGGCTCATTTGCCCTCCCACGCCAGGTTCTCCCAGATCACGGTGCCGCCCATGCCCATGCCGACGCACATCGTGGTCACGCCGTAGCGGACCTCGGGGTGCTCGCCGAACTGCCGGGCGAGCTGCGTCATCAGCCGTACGCCCGAGGACGCCAGCGGGTGGCCGTACGCGATGGCGCCGCCGTACGGGTTGACCCGCGGGTCGTCGTCGGGGATGCCGAAGTGGTCCAGGAACGCCAGCACCTGCACCGCGAACGCCTCGTTGATCTCGAACAGGCCGATGTCGTCGATTCCGAGCCCGGCCAGGCGCAGCGCCCGCTCCGTGGACGGGATCGGGCCCACGCCCATCACCTCGGGGTCCACGCCCGCGAAGGCGTACGACACCAGCCGCATCTTCGCGCTCAGCCCCAGCTCCTCGGCGGCCTCGGCCGCCGCCACGACGCACCCGGTGGCGCCGTCGTTGATGCCGGAGGCGTTGCCCGCGGTGACCTTGCCGTGCGGCCGGAACGGCGTCTTGAGCCCGCTCAGCGCCTCCATGGTGGTGCCGGGCCTGGGCGCCTCGTCGGCCGTGGCCAGGCCCCACCCCTTCTCGGCCGAGCGCACGGCCACCTCGGCGAGGTCCGGCTGGATCTTGCCGTCGGCGTACGCCTTGGCCGCCTTCTCCTGGGAGGCCACCGCGTACGCGTCGGCGCGCTCCTTGGTGATCGCCGGATAGCGGTCGTGCAGGTTCTCCGCGGTCATGCCCATGACCAGCGCGGAGCCGTCGACAAGCTGCTCGGACAGGAACCGGGGGTTGGGATCGACGCCCTCGCCCATCGGGTGGCGGCCCATGTGCTCCACACCGCCCGCGATGGCCACGTCGTACGCGCCGAACGCGATCCCGCCCGCGACGGTCGTCACCGCGGTCATCGCTCCGGCGCACATGCGGTCGATCGCGTAGCCGGGCACGCTCTTGGGCAGCCCGGCCAGCACGGCGGCGGACCGGCCGATGGTCAGGCCCTGGTCGCCGATCTGCGTGGTGGCCGCGATGGCGACCTCGTCCACACGCTCGGGCGGCAGGGACGGGTTGCGCCGCAGCAACTCACGGATGACGCGGACCACGAGGTCGTCCGCACGTGTCTCGGCGTACATGCCCTTGGGACCCGACCTGCCGAAAGGCGTTCGCACTCCGTCGACGAAGACGACGTCACGAGAGGAAGGCACGGCTCGCTCCTCGCTGGTGGATGACTTCCTGCGCCCCATGCTACTGGTCAGTAACAAGCTTGCGGTCCACCAGGGCGGCCCCCGCCTCCCCGGCCCCCTCCCCATGCACCTCCGCTGCGATTCCGCCCACCGGCGACAATGGACGCCACCCGTCGTGCGGCCCGCCTTCGCCGTCGCACCATTATGTCCGATGGAATTCGGTCGGAGGGGGTGCGTGCGGACCCGATGCAATCGCGCCACCAGGCCCACCGCCTGCGGGACCGCACCCAAAAGAAGCACGAATTCCGGAAATTCGCCAAGCCTGTTTTCGTTTGCGCGGCAAATGGCATCGCCATTCCGGTCATTCCTCAACCCCACTTACCCATATATCCCGATATGGCCGCCCGCCACCAAGTGAAATGCCCGATGAACAAGCGGTACCACCGGGCAGGGCGGGGTGTGCCCGAGTTCGGGAGGCGGCGGCGGGGTGCACGCAGATTCCGGCACCCCGTCCCATCCCGTCTTACGGAAGATCCACCGTTGCCTGGACCCTCCCCGTCCGCGAGCGGGTGGGCAGTCTCGGCCATGGGAGTAGGGGCCGGTGGCGTGTCTGGGGCGGGCTGCGGACTGGAGCCGGTCACGGGTGAGCGGGTTGCGTATGTTCGCCCATCGTGCTGGGGGCCGGTGGCGTGTGCGGGCGGGCCGCGGGGTGGGGGTGGGCTGCGGTGCGGGGTCCGTCACGGGTGTCGCCGGCGGACATGCCCCATGGGGTGAGCGGCCGGTGGCGGGACGTGTGCCGTTGCCCGACCGGCGGCCTCGCGCCGTAGCCCTCGCTGTAGCCCTCAGCGCGGCGTCGCGTGGCCACCTCCCACGACCGTCACGGCCTCAGGATCGCGTGCTGCTCCGCGGTCGTGCGTGTCCCGCTGCCGCGTGACCACACCCCCGGCCCTGCCGGACGTGAGCACCGTGGCTCTCGCCGGCGTCCCGTCCATTCGGTGCGCGCCCTGGACCGTGCCGGTCGTCAGAGGTCGCCTTTGGTGTTGAGGCGGTCGAGGGCCTTGGTGAGGGGGTGGGCGGTCAGGGCTATCTGCCAGGGGCGGGCGCCCAGGGTGCGGAGACGGGCCTCTATGTGCTCGTCGTCCAGGATCTCGGGGGGTTCCCAGGTCAGGCGGCGTACGGCGTCGGGCTGGAGGAGGTTCTCGGTGGGCATGCGGTGTTCGTCGGCGAGGGCGGCCACGACGGCGCGGGCGGCGGCGAGGCGTTTGGCGGCGGCGGGGTCGCGGTCGGCCCAGCGGTTGGTGGGCGGGGGGCCGTCGCCGGGGGTGCTGGGCTGGGGGAGCTGCGACTCGGGGAGGGAGCGGGCGCGGGCGATGGCGGCCAGCCAGTCGCGGAGGTGGCGGCGGGCGCTGCGGCCGGTGAAGGGGGCGATGTCGGTCAGGGCCTTGGTGGTGCGGGGGATCTCCAGGGCGGCGGTGACGATCGCGGAGTCGGGCAGGACCCGGCCGGGGGCGAGGTCGGCCTCGCGGGCGATCTCGTCGCGGAGGATCCACAGCTCGCGTACGACGGCGAGCCCGCGCAGGCTGCGTACCTTGTGGATGCCGGACGTGCGGCGCCAGGGGTCGGAGCGGGGCGCGGGCACCGGCGTGTTGAGCACGGCGGCGAACTCCTCCAGCGCCCAGGCCAGCTTGCCGCTGGCCTCCAGTTGCTCGTGCAGCGCGTCGCGCAGCTCGACCAGCACCTCGACGTCGAGCGCGGCGTAGCGCAGCCAGTCCTCCGGCAGAGGGCGGGTGGACCAGTCGGCGGCGGAGTGGCCCTTCTCCAGGCGGAGGCCGAGGACCGTTTCCACCATCGTGCCGAGGCCCACCCGCTCGTAGCCGAGCAGCCGCCCGGCCAGCTCGGTGTCGAACAGGCGGCGCGGGCGGAAGCCCAGCTCGGCCAGGCAGGGCAGGTCCTGGGAGGCCGCGTGCAGCACGATCTCGGTGTCGGCGAGCGCCACGTCGAGGTCGCTGAGGTCGGGACAGGCCGTCGGGTCGATCAGCGCGCTGCCCGCCCCGGCGCGGCGGAGCTGCACGAGGTACGCCTTGCCGCTGTAGCGGTAGCCCGAGGCGCGCTCGGCGTCCACGGCGACGGGGCCCGTGCCCAGGGCGAAGGTGCGAACGGTGGCGGCGAGGCCCGCGGCATCGTCGATGACCGGCGGGATGCCCTCGCGCGGCTCCAGCAGGGGGACGGCCTCCCCCACCGGAATGGTCGTCTCGTCGGTCACTTCCTGAAGGACTCCGGATCTTCGCGTCGGCGCGGCGGCAGGGTCGCCACGTCAGGTGGTAGCGGAGGGATACCCGCTGCAAGGCACATCAGATCGCACCATGCGGCGACATGGCCGGAAAGGTCCTCTTCCTCCGGAGACCAGGAGGCGCGCAGTTCCAGCTCCGTCGTGACCGGATCGCCGGCCTTGTTGCCGAAGCCCTCGGACACGGCGCGGGTGACCGTGCCCCCGGCGGCGGCGTAGGAGGCGTGGTGGGCGTCGAGCGCGTCGGTCAGCCAGCTCCAGGCCACGGGCCCGAGCAGCGGGTCGGAGGTGATCTCCGGTTCCATGTCGGCCCGCACGTACGCGACGAGCCGGAACGGCCCGTCCCAGCCGCGCTGGCCGTCGGGGTCGTACAGCACGATCAGCCGGCCCACGGCCAGCTCGTCGTCGTCGCGGTAGACGGACGCGCCCATGGCGGCGGAGAAGGGCGCCAGGCGCTGGGGCGCCGGGATGTCCTCCAGTTCGATCTCCGGCCTGACCTCGGTCCGGCGCATGCTCTCCACGGCGCGCCGGAACTCGCCGGGAGCGGTGTCACCGATGGTCATATCCGAAGAGTAGGTCGATGTCGGGCGCATGTGGACCACGGGGGTATGTGTCGGTGCCATCGATCTGGATCAAGCCGCGGCCGTCGCGATGGCAGGGGTGGGACGGGTCGCCGGTGCCGGCGGCCCGATGAACAACGCGTGACCACAGACTACGCACATCCAGTCGGGGCATTCGCCCGGTTCGTGGCCGTCTGGGCAGGGAGGCTGCTCGAACACCCGGTCGTCGGCACAAGTAGCACAACGCTCACTGCGGCGCTCGGGGGAACTCCACATCGCGGTCATCGCACGGGCCTTTCGTCGGGTCGTGCTCCGAACGTTGGCACGCCCCGCTGACAATTCCGCGCATCGCGCTCGGCGTGTCCCGAAAGTGGTGCCGGAATCGATGCCGCGCGGTGACTTGGCGAAGATTTGGGCAAGTCCAGAGAAGGTCACGCGGGCTCCATGGGCCGCACTGTACTCCCATCCGGGCCGCGCGGCTCGCCGCGGCGCTCGCCCGGCCCCCGTACGGCCGACGCCGGCCGGGGGAGGAACGGGGTGAACCGGCTAAACGCCCCCTCGCCGGCATGAGGGCGATTTGGCATAGGGCATGACCATCTTTCCGGTTCCGGGGCCGTCCTCCCGGGGCGGGCCGGACGCACCGTGGCGTCACGGGGCGGAGCACGCTCCGGGCATGGCACCCTTGGAAGGTGAACCCCGCCGACTCCGCGTTCGTGCGCGCCTGCCGCCGCCAGCCCGTACCGCACACGCCGGTCTGGTACATGCGCCAGGCGGGCCGGTCGCTGCCCGAATACCGCAAGGTGCGCGAGGGCGTGCCGATGCTCGACGCCTGCGCCGACCCCGACCTCATCGTGGAGATCACGATGCAGCCGGTGCGCCGCTACGGCGTGGACGCGGCCATCTTCTTCAGCGACATCGTCGTCCCGCTCAAGGCCGTCGGCGTCGATCTGGACATCAAGCCCGGGGTCGGCCCGGTCGTCGCCGAGCCGATCCGCTCCGAGGAAGGGCTCGCGGTCCTGCGTGACATCGAGCCCGGCGACGTGCCCTATGTCACCGAGGCGGTCCGGGCGCTGGCCGGCGAGCTGGGCCAGGTGCCGCTGATCGGCTTCGCGGGCGCGCCGTTCACGCTGGCGTCCTACCTGATCGAGGGCGGGCCGTCGAAGAACCACGACCACACCAAGGCCATGATGTACGGCCGGCCCGACCTCTGGCACGCCCTGATGGACCGGCTCACCGACATCACGCTCGGCTTCCTGCGCATCCAGGCCGAGGCGGGCGCGTCGGCGCTGCAACTGTTCGACTCCTGGGTGGGCGCGGTGGCCCCCGACGACTACCGCGCCTACGTGCTGCCCCACACCAGCCGGATCTTCGCCGGGCTCGCCGACCTCGATGTGCCCCGCATCCACTTCGGCGTGGGCACCGGCGAGCTGCTCGGCCTGCTCGGCGAGGCGGGGGCCGACGTCGTGGGCGTCGACTGGCGGGTGCCGCTCGACCGGGCCGCCGGGCGGGTCGGGCCGGGCCGGGCGCTCCAGGGCAACCTCGACCCGGCCGTGCTGCTGGCCCCGTGGGACGTCGTGCGCGAACGGGCCGCCGACGTGCTGGCCCGCGGGCGCGCCGCGGAGGGCCACGTGTTCAACCTCGGCCACGGCGTGCTGCCCACGACCGACCCGGCGCAGCTCGCGCGGCTGACCGACTTCGTGCACGAGCACTCCGCGCGCTGAGCCCCGGCCCGCTCACTCCGCCGGGGGAGCGGGCTCCGGGCGCGGTCCGGCGGCCACTCCGGCCGGCTGGGCCGGGGGCGGCGGCGCGGGGGCGGCGACGGCGCGCGCGGGCGTACGCGATGCTCGGCGGCGGCGTACGAGCCGGAGCGCCAGCCAGACCACCGGCGCGAGCACGGCCAGCCAGGGCAGCAGCGCGCCCAGCACCACCAGGATCACCTTCACGCTGTCCACCAGCGCGTTCCAGCCGGCCGCCAGCCCGTCCAGGAACGTGGACTCCTCCTCCACCGGCTCGGGCGCCGGCGCGACCGGCCCGATCAGCCGCAGCGTGAGCGTGGCCATCGACGTCTGCGCGGCCAGGGCCTTCTGCCTGGCCTGCAGCGACTCCAGCTCGGCCTCACGGTTGTTGATCTCCCGCTCGACGTCCAGCACCTCGCCGATCGTGTTCGCCCGCTTCAGCAGCGCGCGCAGCGACTCCAGCGCCGACTCCGCCGACTTCACCCTGCTCTCGACGTCGGCGACCTCCTCGGTGACGTCCTCGGTGTTCTGCTGCAACGCCTCCCGCGTGCCCAGCTCCTTGCCCAGGCGGCCGAGCGTCGCCGGGTACGCCGCGGGCGGGATCTTGAACACCAGGGTGGCCGACGCGTCGCCCCCGCCCGCCGAGCTGGACTGCTCCTGCGCCAGGTAGCCCTGCACGGAGGTCACGATCTGCTTGGCCTTGTCCGCGGCGGCGGTGACGTCCTTGGCGCGCACCGTCATCTCGGCGACGTAGATGATCGACCGCTCCTGGGCGATCTTCACCGGGTCGGTGGCCGGGGCGGAACGGCCGGTTTCGCCCGCCTCGTCGCGGGCCTCGGCCGTGTCCGCTTCGCCCCGCCCGCCGGCCTGCTGCGAGGCCAGGGGCTCGGCGGCGGGGGCGGCGTCGCTCGACGACTCGACGCCTCCGCCGGCGCATCCGGACAGCAGGAGGACGGACGCGGCGAGCGCCACCGCCAGGCGCGGGCCGTACGGGAATGTCTTCATGACCTCATGACGGAATCCGCGCCGGGCGCGGTTTGGTGTGGCTTGTCACGATGCCGTCACGGTACGGACACGCGGCGCCCTGGCGTTGCGCGGGACGCGCGGACCCGGGCGGGCCCCCGTGGCGGTAGCGTCGAGTGCCATGGAAGGGAATCGACGGCATGTCGTGGTCGTCGGCGGCGGAATCGCGGGCCTGGCCGCGGCGTGGTACCTCCGGCAGGCCGCCGGGGAGGCGCTGCGCGTGACCGTGCTCGAAGCCGCGCCGAGGATCGGCGGCAAGCTGCACGTGAGCGAGGTCGCGGGCCTGCCCGTGGACGCGGGGGCCGAGGCGATGCTGGCCAGGCGCCCCGAGGGCAAGGAGCTGGCCCGGCTGGCGGGCCTCGGCGGGGAACTGGTCTACCCCGGCACCACCCAGGCCGCGATCTACAGCCGGGGCGGGCTGCGGCCGATGCCGAAGGGCCAGGTCATGGGGGTCCCGTCCGACCTGGGCGCGCTCGCCAGATCCGGCATCCTGAGCCCGGCGGGGCTCGCCCGGGTCACCATGGACCAGATACTCCCCGCGACCATGGTCAGCACCGACGTGTCCGTCGCGGCGTACGTGCGGGCGCGCATGGGCGGCGAGGTCCTCGACCGCCTCGTCGAGCCGATGCTCGGCGGCGTGTACGCCGGCCGCGCCGAGACGCTGTCGTTGCAGGCCACGATGCCGCAGATCGCCACGGTCGCCCGCACCGAGCGCTCGCTGCTGGCCGGGGCCAGGGACATCGCGGCCGAGGCCCCCAAGGACGCGGGGCCGGTGTTCACCACCCTCCGCGGCGGCATGGGCACCCTGCCCGCCGCCGTCGCCGCCGCCTCCGGCGCCGAGATCCGCACCGGCGTGACCGCGCGCGAGCTGCACCGTACCGAGACCGGCTGGCGGCTGGTCACCGGTCCGGTGCCGCGACCCGAGACCGTCGAGGCCGACGCCGTGATCGTGGCGCTCCCGGCCACCCCGGCGGGGCGGCTGCTCGCCGCCGAGGTGCCCAAGGCCGCCGCCGAGCTGTCCCGCATCGCGTACGCCAGCATGGCCGTCGTCACCCTGGCCTACCCGCGCGCCGCCTTCCCCAGCGTGCCCGAGCGCAGTGGCTACCTCGTGCCGCCCGTCGAGGGCCGCCCGGTCAAGGCGGCCACGTTCAGCTCGGTCAAGTGGCCCCACCTCGCCGAGGCCGACCCCAACCTGGTGGTGCTGCGCTGCTCCATCGGCAGGCTCGGCGACGAGCACGAGCTCCAGCGCGACGACGGCGAGCTGGTCGCGCTGGCCATGGCCGAGGCGGCCGAGATGCTGGGCGTGCGCGGCCTGCCGCGCGACAGCCGCGTCACCCGCTGGGGCGGCTCACTCCCGCAGTACGACGTCGGCCACCTCGACCGCGTCGCGCGCATCCGCGCCGCGGTGGCGGGGCAGCGAGGGCTGGCCGTGTGCGGGGCCGCGTACGACGGGGTGGGCGTGCCCGCCTGTGTCTCCACCGCGCGCGCGGCGGCCGCCCGGGTGCTGGACCACCTGGACCCCGCGCGAGAATGGCAGGCGACGACATCATCGCTGACCAAGGTGACCGAGGGGCTCTGAGCACATATGACGACCGGTGACGCCGCCCGTCCGAAGGCGCGCGATCTCAACCAGGTGATCCGCTACACCATGTGGTCGGTCTTCAAACTGCGCGAGCCGTGCGGCGACGACCGCGACGCCATGGCCCGCGAGGCCGAGGAACTGCTCGCGCAGGCCGCGGAGAAGGACGTCGTGACCAGGGGCTGCTACGACGTGGCCGGGTTCCGCGCCGACGCCGACTTCATGTTCTGGTGGCACGCCCCCTCGGCGGGCGACCTGCAAGAGGTCTACTCCCGCTTCCGGCGTACGGCGCTGGGCCGGGTCAGCGAGCCGGTGTGGTCGGCGATGGCGCTGCACCGCCCGGCCGAGTTCAACAAGTCGCACATCCCGGCGTTCCTGGCCGAGGAGGAACCGCGGGCGTTCGTGTCGGTCTATCCGTTCGTGCGCTCTTTGGAGTGGTACCTCCTCGACGACTCCGAGCGGCGCGCCCTGCTCGCCGAGCACGGCCGCATGGCCCGCGACTACCCGGACGTCCGCGCCAACACCGTCGCCTGCTTCGCGCTGAACGACTACGAGTGGATGCTCGCCTTCGAGGCCGACGAGCTGCACCGCATCGTGGACCTCATGCGCCACCTGCGCGGCGCCGGCGCCCGCCGGCACACCCGGGTCGAGATCCCGTTCTACACCGGCAGCCGCAAGCCGGTGAGCGAGCTGGTGGCCGCGCTCCCGTAGCCCCTCCGCCCACTCCCGCCCCGCCAGTCCCGCCGACCCATGCCCGTTCGGGCAGGTGAGGGGGCCGGGCCGGGGCGGTTTGTCATACTCGGGGAAAACCCGGGCGTGGTGAGGCGGACGGTGAGATCGGGCGGGCACCTGGCACGGCGGGGCGGAAGGCGGCGTACGACCGGCCGCGGCGACCGGTCGTGGCTGATGGAGACGGCGGTGGGCGCCGCCGCGGCGGCCGTGCTCGGCCTGGCCGTCGGCTCCCCCCTGTACGCCGGGCGCGACGCGGAGCCGCGTCCCCTGGCCGAGGGCGCGGCGGGCGCGGTCCCGCCCCCGCCCCCACAATCGCCGCCACCCCCGGAATCGGCTCCGCCTCCACAATCGCCGCCACCCCCGGAAACGCCTCCGCCCCCGCGCGGCGAGCCGGAGCCCGGCGCGACCCCGGCCCCGGAGGAACCCCGCACGGCGGCCTCGGCCCGCTCCGAGCACACCGACCTGGAGGCCCTGGCGTACTTCGCGGAGTCCGGCGGCAAGTCCTTCGCCCGGGTGACCGACATCCGCACCGTGGGCGGCTACCTGCGCGTCTACACCGACCTGCCGGCCTCGGCGGCCGACTCGCGCCAGGCCATCGAGCTGTGCGAGCGCGGCCTGCGCTACCTCACCGAGGAACGCGGCACGGCCGACCCCGTCGTCTTCGTCCAGGCCAGGTCGGGCCAGAACGGCAATCCCGTGCTGGCGAACGTCCTCGGCGCCGGCGACGACGACTGCCGGCTCACCCGCCCCGCCCCCGCACGGTGACCCCGGCGGCTCACTTCACGCGCACGCGCGTCTTGCCGCACCGGACGCAGCGCTGGGTGATCACGCGGCCGATGACCTCGATGGTCTCCCACTTGTGGCGCAGATGCACGAGGCTCCAGGGGGACGAACTCACCGACCGCGTACCCGCGTACACGATCGGTGACACACCCGCCGCGCCCGGCTCACCGTCCGGGGGGCGGATAGGAACAAACCATTGAACAGCCGGGCCGGTGCGGCACGGGCCGCACCGGCCGGCACGCGAGCCGGGTCGCCCGCTACTCGGCCGGCTGCAGCCGCAGCGACACCGAGTTGATGCAGTAACGGTCGTCGGTCGGCGTGGGGTAGCCCTCACCGTGGAAGACGTGCCCCAGGTGCGAGTCGCAGCGCGCGCACCGCACCTCGGTGCGGACCATGCCCAGCGACCGGTCCTCAAGCAGGACGACGGCGTCGGAGTCGGTCGGCTCGTAGAACGAGGGCCACCCGCAGTGCGAGTCGAACTTCGCCTCGGAACGGAACAGCTCCGCGCCGCACGCGCGGCAGGAGTAGACACCGACCGTCTTGGTGTCCACGTATTCACCCGTGAAGGGCCGCTCAGTGCCGGCCTGCCGAAGCACGTGGTACTCCTCGGGCGTCAGCTCCGCCCGCCACTCGGCCTCGCTCCTGACCACTTTTTCCATGATGTTCAGCCTACGATCCCGGCGCCCCACTGGCGCACGCCGCTCGCCGGTTCGCCGGAATCAGCCGCCTTTCGCTGGTCAGTCGCCGGTCGCTCGCCGGTCATTCGCCGGGAGAAGCATCCTTTCGGGGGTGATTTGGCGTCTTTGTAGGTGTGGGAGGTGCATCACCTTCCTATAGATGGGTGAGACCGTCCGCCAGGCCGTCACCCGCAGGCGCTGGCCCACGCCCGTGCTGGGCGCCTGCGAGACGGCGAGGGGAGAGCCGCCGGCGGGGTGGCGCGCCAGCACCACGACCGGCAGGCCGCGGACGGTCGAAAAGGCCCGTCCCGTCGAGCGCCCGGTCCCGCCGCCGAGCAGCTCCGGGACGGGCCGCCCT
>NZ_JACHGN010000002.1:31479-176396 GCF_014202315.1 Thermocatellispora tengchongensis
GTGCTTATGGCCCGTGCTTCGCACGGGCGGGCTTGGGCGCTCTTCAGGGTCGTGTCTTCCCTCGTCGCTCTGGTCGCTGCGCTCCCTGCGCTCCTGCTCCAGACACGACCCGCGCTGTGCTTATGGCCCGTGCTTCGCACGGGCGGGCTTGGGCGCTCTTCAGGGTCGTGTCTTCCCTCGTCGCTCTGGTCGCTGCGCTCCCTGCGCTCCTCCTCCAGACACGACCCGCGCCCAAGCCGCCACAACCCCGTCACGTGGATCTTGGTTTGGTGCCCGGTTACCGGGTGGGGCGGTCACGGGGTGGGCGGGTGGGGTGGGACGTATGCTCGGGCCATGGCGTCGCCGTTTATCGAGCTTGAGGTCGGGGGGCGGACCGTTAAGGTCACCAATCCCGACAAGGTGTATTTTCCGGAGATCGGGGCGACCAAGCGGGAGCTCGTCGAGTACTACGTGAGCGTGGGGGAGGGGGCGCTGCGGGCGTTGCGGGATCGGCCGACGCATCTGAAGCGGCATCCCGATGGTGTGCTCAACGACGCCATCTATCAAAAGCGGTTCCCCGCCAGGCATCCCGAGTGGATCCAGACCGTGACCGTGCGCTTTCCCAGTGGGCGTACCGCTGACGCGTTGCGGGTGACCGGTGTGGCCGATCTGGCGTACTGCGCGAATCTGGGGACCATCGACTTTCATCCGTGGCAGGTCCGGGCCGGCGACGTGGAGCACCCCGACGAGCTGCGGATCGACATCGATCCGCAGCCGGGGACGGGGTTCGCGCAGGCGCGGGAGGTGGCGTTCCTGGCTCGGGAGGTGCTCGGGGAGTTGGGGATGACCGGGTTCCCCAAGACCTCCGGGAGCCGGGGGATTCACATCGGGGTGCGGATCGAGCCGCGGTGGGACTTCACCCAGGTCCGGTACGGCGCCATCACGCTCGCCCGGGAGATCGAGCGGCGGGCGCCGCGACTGGCCACGACGGCGTGGTGGAAGGAGGAGCGGGGGGAGCGGGTGTTCATCGACTTCAACCAGAACCTGCGCGACCGCACCGTCGTGGCCGCCTACTCGGTGCGGGCCAGGCCGCACGCGCCCGTGTCGGCGCCGCTGACCTGGGAGGAGCTGGAGGACGCCGAGCCCGGCGACTTCGACATCCGTACGATGCCGGCCCGCTTCGCCAAGGTGGGCGACGTGCACGCGGCGATCGACGACCGGGCGTACTCGATGGAGACCCTGATCGAGTGGTACGAGCGCGACGGGCGGGGCGACATGCCGTACCCGCCGAACTATCCGAAGATGCCCGGCGAGCCGAAGCGGGTGCAGCCGAGCAAGGCGCGGCCGGAGGACGGCGCGTCAGGGTAGCAGGGCGGCCAGGAGGCGGTTGTCGCCGTTCTGCCACACCGTGCCGATCTCGGTGAACCCGGCCTCGCGCAGGGCGGTGACGTGGGTGGACAGGTGCAGCGACTCCGAGCCGTGGTGCGCGGCGGCCTCGTTGCGGCCGCGGCGTTCTTCCGCCAGGACCGACAGGGCCGGGTCGGCGTCCACGGCGTCCCACCAGTCGCGCCAGTTCTCCGGCATCTCGCGGGGGAAGCGGCGGTTGGTGGCCCGCTCGTGCAGGGCGCGCTCCAGCTTGGCCAGCGTGGGCGTGGTGTCCTCGACGTCCATGTGGTCGCCGTTGAGCAGCAGGCCGCCGGGGCGCAGCACGCCGGCCAGCTCGGCGTACACGTCGCGCAGGTGGTGCTCGGGGAGCCAGTGCAGCGCGGTGGTGCTCACCGCGGCGTCGGCCCGGCGGGTGAGGCCGAGCGCGCCGGTCCAGCCGGGGCGGCGCAGGTCCAGGTCGGTGAAGCGCAGCCCGGCCAGATGCCCGTACGCCGCCCGCCCCAGCGCCAGCAGCAGCGGGTCGGTGTCCACCGCCACCACGGTCGCCTCGGGCAGGCGGCGCAGCAGCCGGGCGGCCAGCGAGCCGGGGCCGCAGCCGAGGTCGATCACCAGCGGGTCGGTGCGCCCGGTGCCCGCCTCGACGGCGTCGATCAGGGCGGTGAACCTGTCCTCCCGGTCGGGCAGGTAGCCCTCCTGCTGCCGGTCCCAGCGGTCGATCCACTCGCGGGCCACCTCGAACGCGATCTCGGCCACCTTGAGCTCCTTGTCACTGTCATTTAAGCTTTCGGCAGTTACGACCATAAGCCGGAAAGTAGTAACTGGTCAAGTGAACTTCAACAGTCACACGGATGCCGTGATCGCCGTGGCGGTCGCGCTGGTCAACACGCTCACCCCGGGGGAGCGGCGCGGGCGGGCGTACCGGCCGCCGGCCGGGGAGGAGCGCCGGGCCGCGGTCGCCGAGGCGCTGCGCACCGGCTCCCGCGTCGCGGAGGTCACCCCGGAGGAGGCCGGGGAGTTCTGCGACGTGGCCCGCGAGCTGCGCGAGGTGTTCGAGGGCGTGGCGCGCGGCGACGTGGACGCGGCGGCCGTGCGGCTCAACGCGCTGCTGGAGAAGTACGAGGCCAGGCCGCACCTGGACCGGCACGACGGCGAGCCCTGGCACCTGCACTTCCACGGGGCGGGCGGCACCGCGGTACGCGACTGGGCGGCGAGCTGCGCCACCGGGCTGGCGATCGTGCTCGGCGGCGAGCTGTACGACCGGCTGGGGGTGTGCACCGCCCCGGCCTGCGACCGCGTCTACGTGGACGTCTCGCGCAACGGCACCCGGCGCTTCTGCTCCACCGCCTGCCAGAACCGGGTCAAGACCGCGGCGTTCCGGGCGCGGGCCGGGGCGTGACCGTCTTCAGGGCCGGCTGTTCAGATCGGGTGTTTAGGATCGGGTGTTCAGGATCGCCGTCTTCTCCCTTGTGTAGGACAGCACCGAGTCGTGGCCGTAGCCGCTGTCCTTGACGCCGCCGAAGGGCAGGCCGGGGGGCATCTGGCGGAAGGTGTTGACCCAGACGTTGCCGGCCTGGAGGTCGCGGACGAAGCGGTGGGCGCGGCCCAGGTCGCGCGTCCAGAGCCCGGCCGCCAGGCCGTACGGCGAGTCGTTGGCGATGGCCAGCGCCTCCTCCTCGGTGTCGAACGGCAGGGCCACCGCCACCGGGCCGAAGATCTCCTCCTGGCACACCCGCAGCGAGTTGTCGGTCGTGGCGTACAGCGTGGGCTCGACCCAGTAGCCGCCGGGCAGCGCGGGCACCACGTCCGCGCCGGTCCGGCCGCCGAAGACCAGGTCGGTGCCCTCCTTGGCGGCCAGCTCCAGGTAGGACCGCACGCGCTCGTACTGGCCCGCGGAGACGATCGGGCCCATGGTGGTGCGCGGGTCGAGCGGGTCGGCCAGGGTGATCCCGGCCGCCGCCGCGCCGATCCTGGCCAGCATCTCCTCCCAGATCGGGCGCTGGATCAGGATTCTGGACCCCGCGACGCACACCTGCCCGGCGTTGCCGGTGTAGATCGAGTTCACCGTGACGCCCTCGGTGGCGGCGTCGAGGTCGGCGTCGGCGAAGACGATGTTGGGCGACTTGCCGCCGAGCTCGAAGGTGAGCGGCTTGAGCGCGTCGGCGCTGGCGCGGGTGATCGCCCGCCCGGTCTCCGTCGAGCCGGTCAGGCTGATCTTGGCCACGTCGCGGTGCCGCACCAGCGCCTCGCCCACCTCCTCGCCGAGCCCGCCGACGATGTTCAGCACGCCGGGCGGCAGCACGTCCGCCAGCAGCTCGCCCAGCCGCAGCACCGACGCCGACGCCTGCTCGGCGGGTTTGACGATCACGGTGTTGCCGGCGGCGAGCGCGTGCGCGGCCTTGGCGGAGAAGGTGGAGATGGGGGAGTTCCACGGGATCACGCCGACCACCACGCCGTACGGCTCGCGCCGGGTCAGGCCGAGCGTGTCGGGTCCGAGGATGACCGTGTCGCCGCGGACGGCGTCGAGCACCTGGCCCGCGGCCAGCTCCCACAGGACCGTCATCCCAGGCAGGTCCTTGTGCAGCGTGTCGCGCAGGATGCGCCCGTTGTCGGTGGTCTCGATCCGGGCCAGCTCCTCGGCGTGCTCGGCGAAGACCCGGGCGACCCGGCGCAGCGCCTGGCCCCGGGCGAGCGCGGGCAGGGCGGACCAGCGCGGGAACGCGGCCCGCGCCGCCGCCACCGCGGCCTCGGCGTCGGCCCGGCCGCTCGCCGGGACGCGGGCCCAGACCTCGCCGGTGGCCGGGTTGACCGAGTCGAGCGTACGGCCGTCGGCCGCGGGCACCAGGTCGCCGCCGATGAGGTTGCGGTACACGTCCATGGTGCCCAAGCGTACGCTTGGTCGTGCGACTGTGGGAGCCCCGGTTCAGCCGCGGCGGCGGGAGAAGGCGAAGACCGCGTTCACCGCGATGACGCCGATCCAGATCAGCAGGGCGCCCTCGAAGGCGTTGCTTTCGCTGTTCAGCGCTATGGCCGAGCCGCCCACCCCCAGGACCAGGGAGACGATGGCCAGGGCCAGCGCCTGCGCGTCCTGGGTGCGGGTGCGGGCCGGGTGCGGCCGGGCGGCGGTCAGCCGGGCGTCCACCCGGCGCTCGATCTGCTCCTCCACCTTCTCCAGGAACCCGGCCACGACGGCGTCCTCGTAGTCGGGGCCGAGGTCGCGGCGGGCGGCGAGCGCGGCGTGCAGGTCGGTGGCCGCGGTGTCGGCGGGCGCCGCTGCGGGGGCGGCTTGGGGGGGAGAACCGGTCATAGTCGAGATGTATCCGAGCGGCCGGGCGGCGTCCATCGGGGATGTCCCTGATCCCTCCCCGGAGGGCTCGCGCGGCTCACCTCGCCGTGATCACCTCGCCAGGATGTCGTCCAGGTCGTAGGAGGTCGGGCGCTCAAGCTGCTCGTAGGTGCACGACTCCGGCGTGCGGTCGGGACGCCAGCGCCGGAACTGCGCGGTGTGCCGGAACCGGTCGCCCTCCATGTGGTCGTAGGCCACCTCGATCACCATCTCGGGCCGGAGCGGGATGAACGACAGGTCCTTGCCCGCGTTCCACCGCGACACGTTCCCGGGGCGGCGCTGTGGCGGCGGGGTGACCTCGCCCTCGGGGGCGGCGTCGGCCGCGCCGGTCATCCAGATCCCCCACGGGTGGGAGGCCAGGTCGGTGCGGTAGGGGGCGATCTCGTCCACCAGCTCGGCCCGGCGCGCCATCGGGAACGAGGCCGCCACGCCCACGTGGTGCAGGCGGCCGGCGGCGTCGTACAGGCCGAGGAGCAGCGAGCCGACCACCGGGCCGGACTTGTGCTCGCGGTAGCCGCACACCACGACGTCGGCGGTGCGCTCGTGCTTGACCTTGAACATCACCCGCCGGTCGGGCTCGTACAGCAGGTCGCGCGGCTTGACCACGATCCCGTCCAGGCCCGCGCCCTCGAACATCTCGAACCACTCGTGCGCCCGCTCGGCGTCGTCGGTGATCGGGGTGAGCCGCACGCTGCCCGCGGGCTTGCCGTCGAACAGGGCCGCCAGCCTGGCCCGGCGCTCGCCGAACGGGGTCTCCATCAGGCTCTCCTCGCCGATCGCGAGCAGGTCGAAGGCCACGAAGGACGCCGGCGTGGTCTCCGACAGCAGCTTCACCCGCGAGGCCGCGGGGTGGATGCGCTGCTGCAGGGTGTCGAAGTCGAGCACCTGACCCCGGCGCACCACGATCTCGCCGTCCAGCACGATCCGGTCGGGCAGCTCGGCCTTGACCGCCTCGACCAGCTCGGGGAAGTAGCGGGTGAACGGGCGCTCGTTGCGGCTGCCGAGGTAGACCTCATCGCCGTCGCGGAACACGATGCACCGGAAGCCGTCCCACTTGGGCTCGTACAGCAGCGAGCCGTCCTGCGGCGGCATCTTCTTGACCGCCTTGGCCAGCATGGGCGGCACGGGCGGTTCGACGGGCAGCTTCACGGCGACTCCCGAACGTATCTGGCGAAGAGGTAGCCGTCCTCTTCCAGGATGTGGGCCAGGCCCAATCTAACCTCGCAGTCAGGCCCGTTGAGCACCCGCGCCGCCGCGCCGCCCACCAGCACGGGAGCGCAGGTCAGGCACAGCTCGTCCACGAGCCCGGCCGCCGCGAGCTGCCCGTTCAGCCGCGGCCCGCCCTCGCACAGCACCCGGGTCAGGCCGCGCTCGCGCAGCGCCTCCAGCGCGAGCGCCAGGTCCACCCGCTCCGCGCCGGCCACGACCACGTCGGCCACTGCGGCGGCCTGCGCGCGCCGCCCGGCGGGCGCCGCCTCACAGGTGATCACGATCGTACGCGCGCCGGGCGCCGCCTCGGTGAACAGCGGGCCGCCGAGGTCCAGGCCGAGCCCCCGGGTGACCACGGCGACGGGCGGCACGGCCGGGCGGCCCTCGCGCAGCGCCCGCCACGACTCGCGTGGCCGGGCCGGCCCGTACCCCTCCGCCCGTACGGTGGCCGCGCCCGCGAGCACCACGTCGGCCAGCCCGCGCAGCACGCCGAACACGCGCTTGTCGGCCGGGCCGGACAGCCCGCCCGACAACCCCTTCAGCCACGCCCCGCCGTCGGCGCTGGCGACCATGTTCAGCCGCAGCCAGGGCCGGTCGGCGGGGTAGGCGTAGGCGGTGGCGAGATCGACCTCGCCGGACTCCTGCGTGGGGAAGATGCGCCGCATGACGGCCACCTTGTCACAGCGTGCTTGACAGATCACCATGCGGGGGAGGGAGCACTCGACGGGGGATACCGCTTGGTCGCATGCGCTGGTGCCGCCCGTGACCGTGTGCGTACGGTTACGGCGGCGTCACAGGAACGGGGGAACCGGTGCGGCTTGCCGTGATCGTCATGTGGCTGGTCACCGCGGTGGCCGGGGCGCACCTGCTGTGCCTGTGGCTGCCCGGCGCGGCGCGGCGGCGCCAGGCCGCCAAGGTGACCAGGTTCCCGGTCACGCTGACCCTCTCGCACCCGCTGCTGGCCTCCGGCGCGCTCGGCTCCTGGGTGGGGCACCTGCTGACCGGCCACCGCGCGCTCGCCTGGGCGGCCTTCGGCCTGGTCGCGCTGGCCGCGCTGCTCGGCTTCGCGATGTTCACCCGCTGGCTGGGCGCCGGACGGCACGCCCGGGGCGCCGAGCGCGGCTTCCCGAAGGCCGCGGTGGTGCTGCACGGCGCGGGCGGCGTGGCGACGTTCGTGCTGATCCTGCTCGCCACGGTCATGCTCGACTGCTGAGCCCTCGCGGCGGCACCCCGGGCTACGGGGCGGCGGCCTGGGGCGTACGCGGCCGGCGCAGCAGTTGCAGCGAGCGGGCGGTCACCGCCACCAGGGCCCCGGCGGACCAGGACTCGTCGGGGAACGGCTCGTCGCGCGGCCGGTCGTCGGCGGTGTCGAACACCGTCCGCCACCCGTCGCCGAACTCGGCGCCCGGCAGGGTGAAGGCCATGTTCTCGTGGTGGGCGTTGATCAGGATCAGGAACGAGTCGTCGGTGATCCGCTCGCCGCGCGGCCCGAGCTCGGTGATGGCCTCGCCGTTGAGGTAGACCGTGAGCGACTTGGCGTATCCGGTGTGCCAGTCGGCCGCCGACATCTCGACCCCGGCGGGCGTGAGCCACACGATGTCGCGCACGCCGCCGGCGCCGCGGCCGCGGAAGAAGCGCCGCCGCTGGAACACCGGGTGGGCGCGGCGCAGCTCGGAGAGCATGCGCACGAAGTCCAGGAGGTCCTTCTCGGCGTGCACCGCGCTCCAGTCGACCCAGGCGACCTCGTTGTCCTGGCAGTAGGCGTTGTTGTTGCCACCCTGGGTGCGCCCCACCTCGTCGCCGTGGGAGATCATCGGCACGCCCTGGGACAGGAACAGCGTGGCCAGGAAGTTGCGCCGCTGCCGGTGCCGCAGCCGCACGATCGCCGGATCTTCGACCGGGCCCTCGGCGCCGCAGTTCCACGACCGGTTGTCGTCGGTGCCGTCGCGGTTGTCCTCGCCGTTGGCCTCGTTGTGCTTGTGGTCGTAGGACACCAGGTCGGTCAGGGTGAACCCGTCGTGGCAGGTGACGAAGTTGATCGAGGCGACCGGGCGGCGGCCGGAGGAGGCGTACAGATCCTGCGAGCCGGTCAGCCGGGTGGCGAACTCGGGCAGCGCCGAGCCGTGGCCGCGCCAGAAGTCGCGCACGGTGTCGCGGTACTTGCCGTTCCACTCGGTCCACAACGGCGGGAAGTTGCCCACCTGGTAGCCGCCGGGCCCGACGTCCCACGGCTCGGCGATCAGCTTCACCTGCGAGATCACCGGGTCCTGCTGGATCAGGTCGAAGAACGCGCTCAGCCGATCGACGTCGTGCAGCTCGCGGGCCAGCGCCGCGGCCAGGTCGAAGCGGAACCCGTCGACGTGCATCTCCAGCACCCAGTAGCGCAGGGAGTCCATGATGAGCTGGAGCGCGTGCGGCGAGCGCACGTTCAGGGAGTTGCCGCAGCCGGTGTAGTCGAGGTAGTAGCGCCGGTCGCCGTCGTGCATGCGGTAGTAGGCCGCGTTGTCGATGCCGCGGAAGCCCAGCGTGGGGCCCATGTGGTCGCCCTCGGCGGTGTGGTTGTAGACCACGTCGAGGATCACCTCGATGCCCGCCTCGTGCAGCGCGCGCACCATGGCCTTGAACTCCAGCACCTGCTCGCCGCGCTGCCCGCCCGAGGCGTAGCCGTTGTGCGGGGCGAGGTAGGCGATGGTGTTGTAGCCCCAGTAGTTGGTCAGCCCCCGGGCCACCAGCGCGTGCTCGGGGACGAACTGGTGCACCGGCATCAGCTCGACCGCGGTCACGCCCAGGCTGAGCAGGTGCTCGATCACCGCGGGGTGCGCCAGCCCGGCGTAGGTGCCGCGCTGCTCCTCCGGCACGGCCGGGTGGCGCATGGTCAGCCCGCGCACGTGGGCCTCGTAGATCACCGTCTGGTGGTACGGCGTGCGCGGCGGCCGGTCGGTGCCCCAGTCGAAGAACGGGTTCACCACGATGTTCTTCGGCATGTACGGCGCGCTGTCGAGGGTGTTCAGCCTGCCGGGGTCGGTGAAGTGGTAGGAGAACACCGCCTCGTGCCAGCGCAGCTCGCCCTCGACCGCCTTGGCGTAGGGATCGAGCAGCAGCTTGGCGGGGTTGCAGCGGTGCCCGCGCGCCGGGTCGTACGGGCCGTGCACCCGGTAGCCGTAGCGCTGCCCCGGCATGATGCCGGGCAGGTAGCCGTGCCAGACGAAGCCGTCGACCTCGGGCAGCTCGACGCGCTCCTCGCGCCCGCCCTCGTCGAACAGGCACAGCTCAACCCGCTCGGCCACCTCGGAGTACACCGAGAAGTTGGTGCCCACCCCGTCCCAGGTGCCGCCGAGCGGATACGCTTCTCCAGGCCAGACCTCACGCATGTGGCCCCATTGTCCTCCAGCCCATCGTGACCGCGCATCCCGATCTCCAGGTTGTAACCCCAACGCGGGGTGCGCAAGAACCGGGACGGCCCGCGCCTCCGCGGGCGCGGAGGGCGCGGGCCGCCGCGGCGCCTCAGCCGAGCAGTTCGGCGTTGAGCGTGATCGTGGTGCCGGCCAGCGCCTTGCTCACCGGGCAGTTGGCCTTGGCGTTCTCGGCCGCGGCCTGGAAGTCCTCGGCGGTGATCCCGGGCACGTGGGCCTTGACCGAGATCACGATGCCGGTGATGCCCTGGCCCGGCTGGAAGGTCACGTCGGCCTTGGTCTCCACGGCCTGCGGCGGGGTGCCGGCCTGCGCGAGGCCGTGCGAGAGCGCCATGGAAAAGCACGAGGAGTGAGCCGCCGCGATCAGCTCCTCGGGCGAGGTCTTGCCGTTGGCCTCCTCCGACCGGGACGGCCAGGTGACCTCGAAGCTGCCCACGCCGGAGGTGTCCAGCGAGACAGTGCCGGAACCGTCGAGCAGCGCGCCCTTCCACTGGGTCGTCGCCGTACGCGTCGTCGCCATTGTGTTTCTCCCTTCGTCAGGCAGAAGCCTAGGGGGTGCCCGGCGGCGCGCCGCACGTCACCTGCCCATGCAACGGGACAAGATCGAGTCCAGATCCAGCCCCGGCGGCAGGGTGCCGTACGCGCGGCCCCAGTCGCCCGACAGGCGGGAGGCGCAGAAGGCGTCGGCGACGGCGGGCGGCGCGTGGCGCACCAGCAGCGAGCCCTGCAGCACCAGCGCCATGTCCTCGGCCAGCCGCCGGGCGCGCGACTCCATGTCGTGCGGGTCGCCCAGCGACTTGCGCAGCCGGTCGGCGGCGTCGTCGAGCCGCCGGTCGGCGCCCGCGGCCTGCGTCACCTCGGCGAAGAAGGCGTCCAGCGCCTCGGGCTCGCGCGAGATCGCCCGCACGACGTCCAGCGCGGCCACGTTGCCCGAGCCCTCCCAGATGCCGTTCAGCGGCGACTCGCGGAACAGCCGCGGCATCTGCGACTCCTCGACGTAGCCGTTGCCGCCCAGGCACTCCAGCGACTCGGCGGCGTGGCCGGTCGCGCGCCGGCACACCCAGTACTTGGCCACCGCGAGCGCCGTGCGGCGCAGGGCGCTCTCGGCCCGGTCGCCGCGGATCGCCTTGTCGGTGGCGCCGGCGACCCGGATCATCAGCGCGGTGGCGGCCTCCGACTCCACGGCCAGGTCGGCGAGCAGGTTGCGCATCAGCGGCTGCTCGGCCAGGGCGCGCCCGAACGCCTCGCGGTGGCGGGCGTGGTGCAGCGCCCGGGTGAGCCCGTAGCGCATGCCGGCCGCCGAGCCGATCACGCAGTCGAGCCTGGTCATGTTCACCATCTCCAGGATGGTGCGCAGGCCGCGGCCCTCCTCGCCGACCAGCCAGGCGACCGCGCCGTCGTACTCGACCTCGGCCGAGGCGTTGGACCGGTTGCCCAGCTTGTCCTTCAGCCGCATCAGGCGCATGGCGTTGCGGGTGCCGTCGGGCAGCACGCGCGGCAGCAGGAAGCACGACAGGCCGGCCTTCGCCTGGGCGAGCACCAGGAACATGTCGCACATCGGCGCGGAGTTGAACCACTTGTGCCCGGTCAGCGCGTACGTGCCGTCGCCCAGCGGCGTCGCGGTGGTCGTGTTCGCCCGCACGTCGGAGCCGCCCTGCTTCTCCGTCATCGCCATCCCGGCCAGCACCCCGCGCTTGCCCGTCGGCGGGCGCAGCCCGGGGTCGTAGCTGCGCGAGGCGAGCAGGGGCTCCCACTCGGCGGCCAGCGCGGGGGAGTGGCGCAGCGCGGCCACCGCGGCGTAGGTCATCGAGATCGGGCAGCCGTGCCCGGCCTCGACCTGCGACCACACGTAGAACTTCGCGGCGCGCGCCACGTGGGCGCCCGGCCGGGCCGCGGCCCAGGGCGAGGCGTGCAGGCCGTTCGACACCGCCACCGACATCAGCTCGTGCCAGGAGGGGTGGAACTCGACCTCGTCGATGCGATGGCCGTACCTGTCGTGGGTGCGCAGGACCGGCGGGTGCTCGTTGGCCAGCCGGCCCCACTCCTGCGCCTGCTCGCTCCCGGCGAGGGTGCCGAGGCGGTGCAGCTCGCCCTGGGCCCAGTCGGCGTCCTCGCGGCGGACGCCCTCGATGAGCGCCGGGTCGTCGGAAACGTCGTGGCCGGTAAGGGGCGGGGCTTGGTTGAAGACGTCGTGCGTCACGGCAGGCCTCCGGGTGTGTGGCCGATTGGATACTTCTTTTATCTCATCCCGGGATTTACGGCCTTTCTGGCGATTCGGGGGATATGCCGAGTTTTTCGGCCGCTTCGGCCACCCGTTCGCGCGCGTAATCGTCGTCGCTCTCCGCCAGCACCCGGCGTACGCCCGCCGCCGCCCGCTCGTCGCCCAGAGCGGCCAGACCGCGCGCCGCCTCGGCCACCGCGGTCAGGCTCGGGTCCTCCAGGCGCGCGGCCAGCGCCTCCCGTACGCGCTCGCCGCCGGCCTCGACGCCCGCCAGGCCCAGCGTCGCCCAGTCGCGCACCTCCGGATCGGGGTCGCGGCTCATCTCGATCAGCAGGTCCACCGCCTCGGCGTGCCCGTCCTCACCGGCCGGGGGCAGCACCGCGGCCAGCGCCACCGGGTCGGCCGGGGTCGGGGTGCGCCCGGGGCGGCGGACGATGTCCAGGACGTCCGGCAGCGTGGCCGGGTCGCCGTAGCGGCCGAGCGCGTTGAGCACCGAGTCGAGCACGGCCTCCGAACCCTCGGTGATCACCATCCGCCGCAGCACCGGCACCGCGCGCGCCGCGACGCCCGCGGCATCCCCGTCCTCGCCGGGGGCGAGCCGCGACAGCACGTCGGCGCCCAGCTCGCGCTCGCGGGTGTCGTCGCTGGTGCACAGGCCCACGGCGGCCTCCAGCGTCTCCTCGTCGCCCCGGGCGCCCAGGGCGTCCACGATCACCCACCAGGTCTCGTGGTCGCGGTCGGTGTCGCGGTGCGCGAGCGCGCGGCGTACCAGGTCGGGGACCGGCACGTACGTGCCGGTGGCGGCTTCCAGCAGCGTCGCCACCGCGGCGTGCCCGCGCTGCGCCTCGATCGCGGCGCCGCCGCCCGAGACCCGGACCAGCTCCGTGCCGTCGCCGGTGAAGGCCCTGGTCACGGTGGGCCGCACGTCCCGCTCGCCCGACTCCGCGATCTCCTCCTCAAGCTGTTCGAGCAGCGCGGCCTCCAGGTGCACGCCCAGCCAGTCCTCGGCGATGGCCAGCGCGGTGTCGCCGTCGCCGTCGGCCAGCTCGGGATCGGCGCCGGCGTCGAGCAGCGCGCGCACCACGCCGGGCGCGCCGCGCCGGGCCGCCAGGGTCAGCGCCGTGTCGCCCGCGTCGTTGGCGTCGTCGGCGTCGGCGCCCGCCGCCAGCACGGCCGCGGCCACGTCGTGGTGGCCGTTCGTGGCCGCCCACAGCAGCGCGCTCCAGCCGTCGCCCTCCTTGCCGCGCGGGTCGGCGCCCGCGGCGAGCAGCGCCTCGGCCACCTCCACGTGGTTCCAGGCCGCGGCGGCGCACAGCGGCAGCCCCTCGTCCTCGCCGCCGCTGAGCCGGTTGGGGTCGGCGCCGTGCGCGAGCAGCAGCCGTACGATCTCCGCGTCGCCGCCCACGGCGGCGAGATAGAGCGGGGTGGACGCGTCCTCGCCCGGGGCGGGATCGGCCGCCGCACCCCCGCCGAGCAGTTCCCGCACCCGCTCCACGTCGTTCCCGGTCACCGCGTCACGCAGTCCTCGATCCATGAGGCGAGCATATGGTCACCCGCCGTCGCCCCGCGCCGCGGCCTTTTCGTGGTGCTTTGTCATCCACGCGGAATTCGCTCGCGAATAGTGACATGCTCAGGTCGCGGAAACCTGGACGGGATCACGGGAGCGTGGTGCCAGTGGAGGCACCGGACACGGTGATGGACGACCGTCTGCTGCACCAGAGGGTCGTGGGCGGGGACGAGTCCGTGCTGGGCGAGATCTACGACCGCCTGGGGGCGTTGATCTTCGGGCTGGCCGTCCGGGTCACCCGGGACAGGACGGTGGCCGAGGACATCACGCAGGAGGTGTTCATCACGTTCTGGGAACGGCCGCTCGCGTTCGACCCCGACCGGGGCTCGCTGCGGTCGTGGCTGGCCACGATCGCCCACCGGCGCGCGGTGGACCACGTGCGGGCCGAGGAACGCCGCAAGGCCGGCGCGCTCGGCCCGAAGCTGGTCGATCCCCGGCCCCCGGTCCCCGAGGAACAGGTGCTGGACGCCGACGAGGCCGCGCGGGTGCGCGAGGCCGTCAGGCGGCTGCCCGAGGGCTTGCGCCAGGTCATCGAGCTGGCCTACTACGGTGGGCGTACGTACCGGCAGGTCGCCCGGGAGCTGGGCCTGCCCGAGGGCACGGCGAAGTCCCGCATACGGCTCGGCCTGCGGACCCTGGCCGACTCTCTCGCGGACGAGGAGGTGTGAGATGCGCGGTGACCACGATGCCCCCGGTCGCGGAGGCGACCACGACGCCGCCGGTCGCGGTGGCGACCACGATGCCGCCGGTCGCGGTGGCGACCCGACCGGCCGGCTCTACCTCGACGCCCTGATGGAGGCCGGCGCCGTCCCCGAGGCCCCGGCGCGCTCCCAGCTCCTCGCCGCCGCGCGCGCCCGCCGCCGCCCCATGGCCCCCGGGCCGGAGTGGGCCGCCCCGTACGCCGCCCGCGTGGCCGCCTTCGACGCCGTGCTCGCCTCCGCCTCCGACTGGGACACCGTGATCGTCGAGGGCTGGACCCTCCAGGAGCTCGTCGCCCACCTGGCCGCCAAGGACGGCCTGGTCGCCGCCGCCGCGGGGGCGCCCGTGCTCGGCCCGCCCATCGGCGCCGGCGACGCGCTCGGCCGCACCGCCGAGGTGCAGGCGTACGAGCGGGGGCGGGCGCCCGAGCAGACCCGCCGCGACTGGCGGGCGCAGGCCGACGCCCTGTGCCGCCACCTGGCCGGCCTCGACCGCGACACCCCGATCACCTCCGAGGGCCTGACCTTCGCCGCCGGCGACCACGTGCTGGCCCGCGGCCTGGAGACCTGGATCCACGCCGACGACGCCGCCCGTACTTTCGGGCTCCGGCTGCCCCACCCGCCGGCCGAGCACATCCACCCCACCGCCGACCTGTGCGCCCGCCTGCTGCCGTGGACCATGCTGCTGTCCGGCGCCGACGGCGCGGGCCGGACCCTCCGGCTCACCCTGACCGGCCCCGGCGGCGGCGAGTGGCACGTCCCGCTCGGTGTCGAGGACGGCGTGGCCGTCGAGGGCGCCCGGGGCGGCGAGCACGCCGCGATCTCCTGCGACGTGGTCGAGTTCTGCTTCCTGCTCGGCGGGCGGGGCGCCCCCGACGCCTTCCGCGCCGAACTGTCCGGCGACGCCGCCCTGGCCCGCGAGGTGCTGGCCTGCGCCCCCGCCCTGTCGGGGCCGTGACTGCCTCGAACGTATGATGCGATTCCTCCCTTGGGAGGACGGGAACCCGGGCCCGGCGGGCTAGATTGGGAGCGTGAACGAGCCGGGTGGAGTACGCGCCTCCGACGCCGAGCGCGAGGCCGTCGTGGAGCAGCTCAAGAACGCCTCCGTCGAGGGCAGGCTGACCCTGGGCGAGCTGACCGAGCGCACCGAGGCCGCCTATTCCGCGACCACGCGTGCCGAGCTCGACGTCATCCTCTCCGACCTCCCCGGGCCCGCCGACGCGGTCGCGCCCGGGTCCGCGGCGCCGCCGGCCCGTACCGGCCGCGCCCGCCGCTGGTTCGTGGCGATCATGGGCGACACCAAGCGCCGCGGCAAGTGGCGCATCGACCGCGAGCTCGGCGCGGTCTCCGTCATGGGCGACGTCACCCTCGACCTGCGCGAGGCCGAGGTCCGCACCGGCCAGGTGGACATCGTGGCCACCGCCGTCATGGGCGACGTCAAGATCATCGTTCCCGACGGCGTGGACGTCGATCTCGACGGCATGGCCATCATGGGCGACAAACGCGTCGAGGTGGCCGAGGCGGCCCCCGGCATGAACGTCCCGGTGATCCGGGTCAAGGCGTTCGCCCTGATGGGCGACGTGAAGATCATCGGCGACTCGCGGGCCGAGCGCATCAACCGCCCCTGGGCCGCCTGGCGCGACCAATGGCACCAGCTCCGCCAGGACCTCTTCGGCCACCCGATCCCACCCCACCCCCCGCGCCCTCCGCACCTGCCCCCACCCCCGCACCCACCCCGCCCCCCGCACCACCAGTGGCCCCACGGCCACCACCGCCCTCCCACACCCCCGCCCCCACCCCCTCCGCCCTCCCCGCCCCGCTGGTGACCGCCCGCGCGGCACCACCGGAAGGGCCCGTGTTCGCCCCGCCTCCGAGGCGGATGCGGAGGTGCCGTTGTGATGCCTGTATCGCTGCCGTGTCCCGTGGGTGATCCTCGGCGCTGGGCAGCGCCGGAAGGGCGCGTTCTCGCCTCGCGTTCGGGGCGGATGCGGTGGTGCCGTTGCGGCGCCTGTATCGCTGCCGCGTCCCGTGGATGATCTCTGGCGCTGGGCAGCGTCGGAAGGGCGCGTTTTCGCCTCGCGTTCGGGGCGGATGCGGTGGTGCCGCTGCGGCGCCTGCGCCGCTGCCGCGTCCCGTTGGTCACCCCCGGCGCCCTGTAGCACTGGAAGGGCGCGTTCTCGCCTTGCGTTCGAGGCGGATGTGGAGGTGCCGCTGCGGCGCCTGCGCCGCTGCCGCGTCCCGTTGGTGACCCGCGCGCTGGGCAGCGCTGGAAGGGCGCGTTCTCGCCTCGCGTTCGGGGCGGATGCGGTGGTGCCGCTGCGATGCCTGCACCGCTGCCCCGCCATCGTGCTGCACGGGATTCGACCGAGGGGGTGACGCTCGTGGCGGGGGTGCGGGTGGCGCCTGCCGCCGCACTGTACGTGGCGCGTGCCGCTGGGCTGCGTGTGGTGCGTGCCGGTGGGCTGCGTGGCGCATGCAGTGGGCTGTGCGTGGCGCTTGTCACCGGGTCGCGCGTGGCGCTTGCCGCCGGGCTCCGTGTCGCGGCACCGCTGGTGGGCGAGCGCTGGACCGGCTCGCCGCTCACGCGCGCCCCGTAGCCGGGACGCCGCCCCTCGCGCATGCCGCCCGCGCCGGGGTCGCCTTACGGATGTGTGGTGACGATCTCGGTCCCGAGCGGCCAGACCCGCTTGATCGACGCGCGATTCGGCGTGCAGGCCGGGGATTCGGCCTGTGCCGCGCGTGCGGCGCTTCCGTGGCCTCCTGCTTCGCCCGGCCTGTGCCGCCGAAGCGGCCCTACCGCCAAGCGCCGTTCCGGCTCGGCGGCGGCCGGCCTTTCCCGCCCCGGATCCGCTTCACCCTCGGCCTAAGGCCGGAGCATTGGGGACGACCGGTGGCGGTCAGGCGGTCGCGCGCGGGCGGGCGTGCAGGGCCTGGGCGTAGCGGGTGAGGACGATGTCGGCGAGCTCGGGGGCCGGGCCCAGGACGTCGGCGACGACGGCGGCGCCGGCCGCGAGGGCGTCGTGGCGTACCTTGTCGGCGAAGTAGCCGGGGGCCAGCAGGTACGGCGCGACCGCCACGCGGGGCGCGCCCGCCTCCAGGAGCGCCGTCACGGCCTCCGCGGGGGTGGGGGAGGCGGCGGAGGCGTAGGCCGGCATGACGGCCCACCAGGGGCGCTCACGGGCCCACGCGCGGGCCATGCGCGCGACGACCTGGTTGGCGGCCGGGTCGCTGGAGCCGGCCGAGACCAGGACCACGGCGGTGCCGGGGGCGCCCGCGGGCACGCCGGCCTCCGCCAGGCGGCGTTCCAGGGCGGTGGTCAGCAGGGGGTCGGGGCCCAAGGTGGCGCCGCGGTGGACGCGCAGGCGGGGGCGGCGGGCGGTGATCTCGGCGAGTGCGGCCGGGATGTCCACCCGGCTGTGGTACGCCTCCGTCAGCAGCAGCGGGAGCACGACCGCCTCCGTCAGGCCGTGCAGGGCCCGGCGGAGGGTGGGCGTGGAGTGGTCCAGGTAGGCCGCGCGGACGTCGAAGGCCGGGCGGAGGCGGCGTACCTCGTCGAGGATCGCCTCCACGGTCGCGGCGGCGCGCGGGTCGCGTGACCCGTGTGCCACCGCGACCAGGGGCAGGCCCGCTCGCGGTGCTACGGCCGGATCGAGGATCAAAGGTGAATGCCGCACTCGGTCTTTCCCGTGCCGGCCCACCGGCCGCTGCGCGGGTCCTCGCCGTCGAGGACCTGCCGCGTGCAGGGGGCGCAGCCGATCGAGGGGTAGTTGTCGTAGTGCAGCGGGTTGATCAGCACGCCGTTGTCGGCGATGTAGTTGTCGACGTCCTCCTGGGTCCAGCGCGCGATCGGGTTGACCTTGACCATCTGGCGCTTGGCGTCCCACTCGACGACCTTGACGTTCGCCCGGCTCGGCGACTCGTCGCGGCGGATGCCGGAGATCCAGGCGAGGTACGGCTCCAGCGCCCGGTTCAGCGGCTCGACCTTGCGCAGGAAGCAGCACAGGTCGGGGTTGCGGCCGAACAGCCGCGGCCCGAGGTCGCGGTCCTGCTCGGCCACCGTGCGCGACGGCTTGACCTCGATCAAGTTAACGTCGTAGACCTGCTTGACCGCGTCGCGGGTGCCGATGGTCTCGGCGAAGTGGTAGCCGGTGTCGATGAACAGCACATCGACCCCGGGCTTCACCCGGCTGACCAGGTCGATCAGGAGCGCGTCGCTCATGGAGGACGTCAGGCACAGCCGGTCGCCGAACGTCGCCGCGGCCCAGCGGATGATCTCGCGGGCGGATGCCTCCTCAAGGTACTCCGCGGCCGACTCCACGATGGCCTGCATGTCGAGAGTCCCCCGCTGTTCTCGCAGGCCGATTTCGATGTCCACCAGCGTCATGACGTACGAACTCCGATCCCCAGAAACTTGAGCTTGAAGGCGCGGGCGCAGGACCGGCAGTACCAGCCGCCGTCGCCCTCGTGCGGTTCCAGGTCCTCCTCACCGCAGTACGGGCAGTGGAAGGGCACCGCTCTCTCGGTCACTTCAGGTCCGCCTCCTCCGCGCGCTGCACCCATTCCGCGAAGGTCTCGCCGTCCTTCTTCTGCGCCTCGAAGTTGCGCACCACCCGCTCGACGTAGTCGGGCAGTTCGGCCGCGGTGGCCTTCAGGCCGCGCACCTTGCGCCCGAAGCCCGGGTTGACGCCGACCGAGCCCCCGAGGTGGATCTGGAAGCCCTCGACCTGGTTGCCCTCGCCGTCCACGACGAGCTGGCCCTTCAGGCCGATGTCGGCGACCTGGATGCGGGCGCAGGAGTTGGGGCACCCGTTGACGTTGATGGTCAGCGGCTCGGAGAACTCCGGCAGCCGCCGCTCCAGCTCGTCGATCAGCTCGCTCGCCGTGGCCTTGGTCTCGACGATGGCCAGCTTGCAGTACTCGATGCCGGTGCAGGCCATGGTCTGGCGGCGGAACGTGGACGGGTTGACCCGGAGGTCGGCGGCCTCCAGGTCGGCCACCAGGCCGTCCACCTCGGCCGGCGCGACGTCCAGGATGACCATCTTCTGCTCGACGGTGGTGCGCACGCGGCCCGAGCCGTGCCGCTCGGCGATGTCGGCGATCTGGTGGAGCTGGTCGCCGCTGAGCCGGCCGACCTTCGGCGCGAACCCGACGTAGAAGTTGCCGTCCTTCTGCGGGAAGACGCCGACGTGGTCGCGGCGCCCGCCGCGCGGCAGCTCCGGAGCCGGGCCGTCGGGCAGCGTGTAGCCGAGGTACTCCTTCTCCAGCACGTCGCGGAACTTCTCCGCGCCCCAGTCGTTGACCAGGAACTTGATCCGGGCCCGGTGGCGCAGCCGGCGGTAACCGTAGTCGCGGAAGATCCCGCAGACCCCGGCCCACACCTCGTGCACCTGCTCGGGCCGGACGAACGCGCCCAGCCGCTTGGCCAGCATCGGGTTGGTGGACAGGCCGCCGCCCACCCACACGTCGAACCCCTTGGTGCCGTCGGCCAGCTCCACCCCGACGAAGGCCACGTCGTTGATCTCGTGCACGGTGCAGTGGGCGGGGCAGCCGCTCACCGCCGTCTTGAACTTGCGCGGCAGGTTGGAGAAGGCGGGATCGCCGATGTAGCGGTCGTAGATGTCGCGGATCTGCGGCGTGGCGTCGATCACCTCGTCGTGGTCGATCCCGGCCAGCGGACAGCCCAGGATCACGCGCGGGGTGTCGCCGCACGCCTCGGTGGTGGACAGGCCCACCGCCTCAAGGCGCCGCCAGATGTCGGGCACCGACTCGATCTCGATCCAGTGGAGCTGGATGTTCTGCCGGTCGGTCACGTCGGCGGTGCCGCGGGCGTAGTCGTTGGAGATGTCGGCGATCGTGCGGAGCTGGGCCAGGTCGAGCTGGCCGCCGTCGATGCGCACCCGCAGCATGAAGTAGCGGTCGTCCAGCTCCTCCGGCTCCAGGATCGCGGTCTTGCCGCCGTCGATGCCGGGCTTGCGCTGGGTGTAGAGGCCGAACCAGCGGAAGCGCCCGCGCAGGTCGGCCGGGTCGATGGAGTCGAACCCGAGCTTGGAGTAGATGTCGATGATCCGCTGGCGGACGTTGAGCCCGTCGTCGTTCTTCTTGTTCTCTTCGTTCTTGTTGAGCGGCTCGCGGTAGCCGAGGGCCCACTGGCCTTCGCCGCGCGGGCGCTTGTGGTGGCGGTTCGCCGGCCTGGCCGGGGTAGTCATGGCGCGTCCTTTGCGTCAACCGATGCGTGCTGGACGCGCGGGCCAGGCGGCCTCCCGCCTCATCGTCGAGTGCGGGGGTCGGGCATGAAAAACGACGCCTGGTCTTCCACGCGCCCGGAAGAGAGAACGGGGGCGATGGTCAGCGGGCGTCGATACAGATCGCGCTGCGGACACGCAGGAAGTCGACGTGGCGTCGCACGACGAGAAGCGGATCCGCTGGCATGTCCCAAACGATACCTTCCTCGTCCCGGATGTCCAATGTCGGGTCCACACTGTGGACAACGCGAGAGGGACGGGAGGCCCGTGGGGTCAGCCCTGGCGGCGCCAGCCGACACCGGGCTCGGCGGGCCTGCGGGGGTCCTGGTGCTGGCAGTCGCACCACGACCGGCCCTTGCACTCCTCGTGCCGGCGATCCTTGCACTTCTCGCAGATCACAACCGCATTATCGGCTCCGTGCGGGGGACGCGCGACGGCGGGTCGGGCATGCTGGAGACATGCGGACGCTCCTGAACGTCATCTGGCTGATCTTCGCCGGGCTGTGGCTCGCGATCGGTTACGTCGTCGCCGGGATCGTCTGCTGCATCCTGATCATCACCATCCCGTTCGGCATCGCCTCGTTCCGGATCGCGGCGTACGCGCTGTGGCCGTTCGGGCGCAGCGTCGTACGCGACCCGTCCTCCGGCGCGCTGACCGCCGTCGGCAACGTCATCTGGCTGATCTTCGCCGGCGTGTGGCTGGCCATCGGCCACGTCGTCACCTCGGTGCCGCTGTTCCTGTCGATCATCGGCATCCCCCTCGGCTGGGCCAACCTGAAGATGATCCCGATCTCGCTGCTGCCCCTGGGGGCCCGCATCGTGGACTCCGACGACGCGTGGCCGGTCCCCGGGTGACCGTTTCCGTCCACACGCGCCGGGTAGACGACCTGGAATTCCAGGCCGGCGACACGAGATCCGATCGTTGCGCGAGGGCCGTCCGGGCGGCTTCGTCCTGCGAATACCTTGGTGTGCCATGACTTCGACCGACGCTCCGCCGAGGCAGCGCCGCCCCAGAAGGCGCCTGCCCCGGCTGAGCACGGTCCGCGCCAGGACCTCGGTGGCCGCCTCCCAGGCCAGGGCGTCGCTGTCGTGGGTGCGCGGCACCAACACCTGGGCGCTGGTGCGCGCCACCACCATGGCCGGGGTCACCTACCGCGTCACCGGCCTGGCCGGCGAGGCGGCGTTCTTCGCGCTGCTGTCGCTGCCGCCGTTCGTGCTCGGGCTGGTCGGCATCCTCGCCCACCTGAGCACCGCGCTCGGCCCGGCCACGATCGACGAGATCCGGGCCTGGATCGAGCGCCAGGCCCACGTGCTGTTCACCGACAACGCCGTGGACCGGGTGGTCACCCCGCTCATCGACGACGTCCTCAGCGGCGGCGGCCGGGTGCCGCTGATCTCCCTGGGCTTCCTGCTGTCGCTGTGGTCGGGGTCGCGGGCCCTGTTCGTGTACGTGGACCTGATCTCGGTGGCGTACGGGCTGGGGGAGGAGCGCGGGATCATCCGCACCCGCATCATGTCCTTCGGCCTGTACATCGTGGCCCTGCTGATCGCGCTGATCGTGGTGCCGGTGCTGGTGGTGGGGCCCACGCTGGTGGCCGAGGTGCTGCCCAGGCCGTACGACACGATGGCCGCGATCCTGTACTGGCCGGTGCTGATCGTCGGCTCGGTGGTGTTCCTGAGCCTGCTGTACCACGTGAGCGTGCCGGTGCGCACCCGCTGGTGGCGCGAGGTGCCCGGCGCGGTGCTCGCGCTGATCATCTGGATCCTGTGCGCGGCGGTGCTGCGCGCCGTGCTGGCCGCCTGGTTCACGCCGCTGTCGGTGTACGGCTCGCTCGCCGCGCCGATCGCGGTCCTGCTGTGGCTGTACATCACCGCGCTCGCGGTGCTCATCGGCGCCACCCTCAACGCCGAGCTGGACCGCCTGTGGCCGGTGCAGGGCGCCGTCAGGCAGGGGCGCGCGGAGCGTACGACGGCCTGAAGCCGGGGTCCGCCATCGGATAGGGTCGTAAGGGTCGCGACTGGCGCATCGAGGTGGGAAAACCACCGGGGAGCGGAAGGAGCGGAGGCCGTGCGCCTGGGTCTTCGCGGGACGCCAACTCAAGGAGGAGCGATGAGTCTCGCCCACGTGGATCCGGAGATCGCCGAGCTCATCAAGGCCGAGGAGCGCAGGCAGGCCGACACCGTCAAGCTGATCCCCTCGGAGAACTACGTCTCCAAGGCGGTGCTGGAGGCCACCGGCACCGTCCTGACCAACAAGTACTCCGAGGGCTACGCCGGCAAGCGCTACTACGAGGGCCAGCAGGTCATCGACCAGATCGAGACCCTGGCCATCGAGCGGGCCAAGGCCCTGTTCGGGGTGCGCCACGCCAACGTCCAGCCCTACTCGGGCTCCCCGGCCAACCTGGCGATCTACATGGCCTTCGCCTCGCCCGGCGACACCGTGATGGGCATGGGCCTGCCCTTCGGCGGCCACCTCACCCACGGCTGGTCGGTCTCGGCCACCGGCAAGTGGTTCAACCCCGTCCGCTACGGCGTGCGCCGCGACACCGGCCGCATCGACATGGACGAGGTGCGCGACCTCGCCCGCGAGCACCGGCCCAAACTGATCTTCTGCGGCGGCACCGCGATCCCGCGCACCATCGACTTCCCGGCCTTCGCCGAGATCGCCCGCGAGGTCGGGGCCGTGCTCGCCGCCGACATCGCCCACATCGCCGGCCTCGTCGCCGGCGGCGCCCACCCCTCGCCGGTCGGCCACGCCGACGTCATCTCCACCACCACGCACAAGACCCTGCGCGGCCCGCGCGGCGCCATGCTCATGGCCGACTCCGACGAGCACGCCACCGCGCTGAACAAGGCCGTCTTCCCCGGCCTCCAGGGCGGCCCGCACAACCACACCACCGCCGCAATCGCGGTCGCGCTCAAGGAGGCCGCGGCGCCCGAGTTCTCCGCGTACGCCCACCAGGTGGTCGCCAACGCCAAGGCCCTGGCCGACGAGCTCCTCGCCCGCGGCTTCGACCTCGTCTCCGGCGGCACCGACAACCACCTGATCCTGATCGACCTGACCTCCAAGGGCGTCGCCGGCAAGCCCGCGGCCCAGGCCCTGGACCGCGCCGGCCTGGAGACCAACTACAACACCGTCCCGTTCGACCCGCGCAAGCCCTTCGACCCCTCCGGCCTGCGCATCGGCACCCCGTCGGTCACCTCGCGGGGCATGGGCGAGGCCGAGATGCGCCAGATCGCCGCCTGGATGGACGAGGTCGTCACCGCCGTCGCCAAGGGCGACGCCGAGGATGTCATCACCCGCGTCCACGCCGAGGTCAGCGCCCTCACCGGCAAGTACCCCACGCCGGGCCTGACCGCCTGACCCACCCCGCTCCGCACGCCGCCCCGGCCCCAGGCCGAGGGCGGCGTCGCCGTGTGCGGGGAAAACCCGGTGAGCCCCGGCGGAGGGGTGTGCTAGATTTCCGCTCCAGTGGCCGCGAACGGCGCGGTCCCGGCATCCGAGGGGGTGAGGACTATGCGGGTCTTTCTGACGTGCCCGTCGACTCCTCTTTCCACCCGGATGCCCGCGTCTCGCTGACGCCTGCGCGTGGCATCCCGCCGCAAAGGATGCTTCACCGATGTCTTCACCAGTGACCACTGGTACTTCCGGTATCTCCCGCCTCTCCGCGCTGGGCTGGGACGACACCTTCGCCGCCGCCCTGCCGGGCGGCACCGTCCCCGCGCGGGTCGCGCGCGTGGACCGCGGGGCCGCCGAGGTGGCCGCCGCCGACGGGCCGCACCACGCCCAGTACTCCGCGCGGGTGCGCCGCGCCGCCGCCGAGAACCCCGTCGCGCTGCCGTGCGTGGGCGACTGGGTGGCGCTGCGCCTGCTCGCCGAGGGCCGCTACGAGCTGGAGGCCGTGCTGCCGCGGCGCACGTCGTTCGTACGCGGCGGCGTGAGCCGCGACTCGCGCGGCGGCCTGTCCGGCGACGGGCAGGGGCAGGTCCTGGCCGCCAACGTGGACGTGGTGTTCGTGGCCGAGCCGGCCATGCACGCCACCGACTTCGCCGACCTGGGACGCATCGAACGGCTGGTCGCGCTCGCCTGGGAGAGCGGGGGCACGCCGGTGGTCGTCATCACCAAGGCCGACCTGTTCGACCAGGGCCTGCCCGACCTCCTCGCCGACGTGGCGGCGGCCGCCCCGGGCGTGGACGTGCACGCCGTCTCCGTCCACCGGGGGGAGGGCGTGGAGACCGTGCGCGGCTACCTGCCGCCCGGCAGGACCGCGGTCGTGCTCGGCCCGTCGGGCGCGGGCAAGTCCACCCTGGTCAACGCCATGGCCGGGGCCGAGGTGATGGTCACCCAGCAGGTCCGCGCCGGCGACGGCCGCGGCAGGCACACCACCGTCCACCGCGAGCTGATCACCCTCCCGGGCGGCGGCCTCGTCATCGACACCCCCGGCATCCGCCGGATCGGCCTGTACGACATGAGCGACGGCGTGGACCGGGTCTTCGCCGACATCGACGAACTGGCCGAACGGTGCCGCTTCTCCGACTGCGGCCACAACGGCGAACCCGGCTGCGCCGTCATCGAGGCCGTGGAGTCCGGCGACCTGCCCGAACGCCGCCTGGCAAGCTGGTACAAGCTCCAGCGCGAGGCCGCCTGGATGGCCGCACGCACCGACGCCCGCCTACGCGCCGAACAGACCCGCAAGTGGAAGATCATCCACAAGGAGATCCGCCGAAGCAACCGCAACCGCCCCTGACCCACCACCCACTGAGGCGGGGCCGAGCACAACCGGCCCCACCGCTCAGTCGAGGTGGCCGCGGCTCCAGTGCGAGGGCCGGGCGCGCCACCCCCGCCCCGGCCCCATCCGCCGCCCGCTCCGGGAGGGAGAGGCGGGCGGCCGCAGCTCAGCGAGGTAGCCGCGGGTCCAGGGCCGGGCGGCCACCCCCGCCCCGGCCCCGTCCCCTCCTGGGGAGAGGCGGGCGACCGCAACAGGCGTCGCCGCCCCTTCCCTATGGCCGCTCCCGGAGGGAGGGGCGGGCAACCGGCCCCGGCCGGTCTGGTACCACCCCTCCTCGTGGTCGCCGACGCGGGAAAGAGCCGGCGACAGCGCACCGACCCGGGCCGCCCGCTCCCCTCACCGCGCTCGCCACGGAGGTGGCCGAGGGCGTGGTGCGGGCAATCGGCCCCGGCCACCGGTCGTCTCCTGCCGGCGGTCGTCGGGGACGTGGGCGACCACAAGCGCCCCTGACCGGAGCCGCCCCCTCCCCAGGCACCGCCGAAGGGGAGGGAGCGGCATCGCAGCCCCGCCCGTCGCGGGGGGGACAGGGGTGGGCCCTCCGGGGCCCGCATCGGGGAGAGGACGCGTGCACGCTCTCTTCGTGGTAGCGGGCCGAAGGGCAGGGCGGATGCCACTCCCTCCCTGCGGTCCCTCTCATAGGGAGGGGCGGGCAACCGCAACGGGCACCGGCCGCAGGTCATCCCCTTCAAGCGGTCGTCGGTGGGGGAAGGTGGGCGAGCACGAGCGCCCCTGACCGGAGCCCGGGCCCTTCCCCAGGCCACCCGCCCACGGGGAGAGAGGGCATCCCTGCTCCGCCTCCTGGTCCCGCATCGGGGAGGGATGCCTACACGCTCTCTTCGCGGTCGCCGAGGGGAAGAGCGGATGGCCGCACCCCGAGGAAGGGGGCGGGCAACCGGCACCCGCCCTGGCCGCCGCCTGCTTCCGGAGGGAGGGGCGGGTGACCGCGTACCGGGGTGGGGCGAGGGGAGGGGGCGGTGGGTGGGGGTAGGGGGCGGGTATGAGTGAAATGCCGGATTTCCTGCCCTTCGCCGATCGGGAGGAGGCGGGGCGGATGCTGGCCGGGCGGCTGGAGAAGCTGGAGTTGGGCGGGGCCGAGGTGCTGGGGCTGGCGCGTGGGGGTGTGCAGGTGGCCCGGCCGGTGGCGGAGCGGGTGGGGGGAAGGCTCGACGTGCTCGTCACCAGGAAGATCGGGTATCCGCCGCAGCCCGAGCTGGGGGTGGGGGCCATCGCCGAGGGAGGGGAGCCCGTCTACGACGCGGGGCTGATGCGCAAGCTCGGGCTGGAGGAGGAGGATCTGGCCGAGGTGGCCGCCGCCGAGCGGGAGGAGGTGCGGCGGCGGGTGCGGGCGTACCGGGGGGATCGGCCGCCGCCGGAGATGGCCGGGCGGGACGTGGTGATCGTGGACGACGGGCTGGCCACGGGGGTGACGGCGCGGGCGGCGCTGCGCATGGCGCGGTCGCGGGGGCCGGCGCGTCTGGTGCTGGCCGTGCCGGTGGGCGCCGGCGACACCGTGGAGTCGATGCTCCAGGAGGCCGACGAAGTCGTCGTGCTGGCCACGCCGGTACGTTTCATGGCGGTCGGTCAGTGGTATGACCGCTTCGACCAGCTTTCCGATGAGGATGTGCTCGACATCCTCGGGCGCCGGTAGGGCGGGCGTGCCCGCGGGGGCCCGGGGGTGTGCGTGAGCATGCTCACGCGTGATCTCGCTGGATCGGCGAGATCACGCGCGCGGCGGGGGTGTGCGGGGTGAAGGGGGATCAGGCGGCGCTGATGCCGGCGCTGGCGGCGCGGCGCATACGACGACGGCGCTCCGAGGCGCGCTCGTCCTCGTTCAGCCCGCCCCAGGTGCCGTACTTCTCCGGCCGGGACAGGGCGTAGTCGAGGCACTCGGCGCGGACCGGACACTGGGCGCAGATGGCCTTGGCCTTGCGCTCGCGGATGTCCCGTTCCGGCTGACGCTCACCGTCGGGGCCAAAGAAGAGTACGAGGTCCTCACCCCGGCACGCGGCATCATCCTGCCAGCCCCAACTGGGCCGCGGGCGGGCGATCTGCCGACGTACCTGAGACATGAGACAACCACCTTAGTGAGAGGTATTTCGTGTTTGTGCCGCATTGGACGCTTGTGACGTCCCTGTTTGCAACGCGTGGAACGGCCGTGGTTGTTCCCGGGTGTCAGGTCAGGACCGGCGTGGCATACCGCACAGGCTCCAGCCTGTCCAGCGAAACCAGCCGGTAGGTCGTGATCGTTTCGGCGCAAGCCGTACCGCACGGCGCTTGGAACGCCACCGGTTCGACCACAACCCGGACCCGGACGTCGCCGGAGCGCACTACCGCTTCGGTGACGTCGCCGTCCGCCCTCGAGGATTCCACGGCCACTCCGCCGACCGAGAGTTCCCCCGTACGCTCACGGACGAAATGCTCAGCGGCCTGCAGTGGCTCAGGGATGCCCGCGCGTCCCCGGTAACGGTCGAGAACCACCTCGCCGTGCCGGTACGCGTCAGCCGCCGCGATCGCGGCGGCCCCAGACATGCTGCCGTAGTAAAGCCCGTGTGGCAAGCACACCAGGTTGGCGGCGTATCGATCGCCGCCAACGTGTGACGTTTCCCACACCGATTCCGGGAGGCGTTCCCCCAGGAGTCGGGCCAGAGGCTGTCCAATGCGGGCACAACACGCGTTGCGCTTTGCGTGCGTGCAGACCAGAAATACCGGCTCGCTCACCAGTATGCAGGACTCCGGGACCACTCCGTGCACGAGCGCGTCCAGGTCAAGATCGTCCGGATCAGCGAAAACGCCCTCGGCCAGCCACGGAGCGGGCCCGACGCCGTACGCCAATAGCACATGGACCTCTCGCCCCTCCGCGCGGGGCCGCCGTCCCGGGCGCCGGATGAGCTGCGTGCGGATGCCCAGCGCGGTGGCCCGCTCGATGAGCGCCGCCATGTGGCCGGGCATCCGGGTGTCGGGGACCTGCGCCGCCCAGGGGCCGTTGTGCTCGATCAGGAGCCAGTAGCGGGCCTTGGTGGTGGCGCTGGCCAGAACGGGCGCCTCGCCGGTGTGGCACGAGGGCGGGTGGGTGCATCCCCTGAACGTCACCGGTTCCCCGGCCGCTCGCTCCCCCTGCCCCTCGGACACCGTCGTCCCCTTTCCGACCTCGACTTAGGTAACCCTAACCTAACGTCTGGGGGAGCGGTTGCGCAAACGCAGCGATCGGGCGGCGCGGCCCGGGGGTCAGGCGAGCGCGGCTCGGGCGGCGGGGAGGGCGGCGGCGCGGTCCTCGGGCACCAGGCCGATGCGGGTGCGGCGGTCCAGCAGGTCGGCGGCGTCGAGCGCGCCCTCGTGGCGCACCGCCCAGACCAGCTCGGCCCGGGTCACCGGGAGGCCGGGCACGACCGGCTCGGCGAGCGCGGGGTCGGCCTCGCTCAGGGCGAGCACCGCCGGGGCCTCGGTGCCGTACAGGGCCGCGAGGCGCGCCGTGCGCGCGTCCATGGGCCTCGGCGGGGCCCAGGGGCCTCTCAGGGGCCCCGCGGGCGCGCCGACCAGTGGGAGGAGGGCCGTGCGGCTCGCGCCCGCCTGAAGGCCGCTGAGGGCCACGGCGCGGTCCACCGCGTCCTGCGCCATCCGCCGGTACGTCGTCAGCTTCCCGCCGACCACCGTCACCACGCCTTCGGGCGAGGCGAGCACCGCGTGCCGGCGCGACAGGTCGGCCGTGCGCGCCCCGTTGCCCGCCAGCAGCGGCCGGAGCCCCGCGTACGCCCCCGCGACCTCCCCGCGCGGCACCGGGGACTCCAGCACCGTGCCCAGCAGCTCCAGCAGGAACCGCACGTCCTCCTCGGGGGGCTCGGGCACGTCCGGGACCGGGCCGTCCAGCGGCTCGTCGGTCAGGCCGACGTACACGCGCCCGTCCGGCTGCGGGAGCACCAGCGCGAACCGGTTGGCCGTCCCCGGAACCGGCACGTGCAGGCCCGCCCGCAGGCCGGGCAGGGTGCCGGGGCGCAGCACCAGGTGCGTGCCGCGCGAGGGGCGCAGCTCCACCGAGGGCGCCAGCCCGCCCGCCCACACCCCGGCCGCGTTGACCACCGCCCTGGCCCTGATCGCGAAGACCGCGCCGGTCAGCTCGTCCCGGACCTCGGCGCCCTCGCCGGACAGGGCCAGCGCGCGGCACCGGGTGAGCACCCGCGCGCCGTACCCGGCGGCGGTCCTGGCCAGCGCGACGACCAGGCGCGCGTCGTCGGCCAGCCGGCCGTCCCAGGACAGCAGCGCCCCGCGCAGCCCCCGCCGGGGCAGCGGCGGGGCGAGCGCCAGCGCCCGCTCCGCCCCGATCGCCGACGGCCCCGGCAGCAGGCGGCGCGGCGTGCCGGCGGCGGCCCGCAGCGCGTCGCCGAGCGCGTAGCCGGCCATCACCGTGGCGGCCTTGCCCGGCGGGACGCCGGGCGTGAGCGGCAGCAGGTACGGGAACGCCCGGACCAGGTGCGGCGCCGTGCGCGCGAGCAGGATTCCGCGCTCCACCGCGCTCTCGCGGGCCACCCCCACCTGGCCCTTCGCCAGGTACCGCAGCCCGCCGTGGATCATCTTCGAGCTCCACCGCGAGGTGCCGAAGGCCAGGTCGTGCGCGTCGATGGCGACCACGGACAGGCCGCGGGAGGCCGCGTCGAGCGCCGCGCCCGCGCCGGTGGCGCCGAGGCCGACGACGAGCACGTCGGCCACCAGTTCGCGCGCCTCGGCCAGTTCGCGCTCGCGCCTGGCCGCGTTCAGCGAGGTGCCCTCGGGGGGTGTGATCACGGCCGCACGTACCCTTCCAGGAGCGCGGTCAGCTCGGCGTCGAGGTCGCCGAGCGAGACCGCGGGGTCGGTCATCGTGGGGGCGGACAGCAGGAACGACTGCGCGGTGAGCAGCACCGCGCGGGCCATCGGCGCCGTGCGCCCGGGGCGCACCCGCCCGCTCGCCTGCCCCGCCGCCAGCATCTCCTCGATCGTGGCCAGCATCGCCTCGTGGCTCGCGCCGCGCCGGTCGATGAGGTACGGCAGCAGCAGCTCGGGGTCCACCTCCACGATCTTCCGCCACAGGGGGTGCGCGCGCAGCGCCCGCACGCCCGCCACCACCGCCTCGACCGGGTCCTCCGCCCGCACCCCGGCCGTGACCGCGGTCCACTCGCGGGTCATCAGGTCGGCCACCAGGGCGCGCACGTCGGGCCAGTGCCGGTAGATCGTCATGCGGGACAGCCCGGCGCGCCTGGCCACGTCGGTCAGCGTGGTCCGGCGCACGCCGACGGCCAGCACGCACGCCCGCGCCGCGTCGAGCACGGCGTCCGCGTGCGGGCGCTGCGGACCCGGATTGTGACGGATGGACGTCATATGTAACAGTGTAGTCATGGCGGATGACCCGGGACGGGCGGAGCGGCCCGAGATGCTGTGGCGCGGCTGGGGCGAGCCCGAGAAGGAGGCCCCGCTGCCGGAGCCGGTGCGCGAGCTGCTGGAGGCGCTGCTGGGCGTGCGCGCGCCCGCCGCTCCCGCCGCCGGGCTGGACGAGGTGCGCCTGCCGCCGGTCGCGCTCGGCGCCGGCGCCCTGGAGGAGCTGCGCGCCGCCGTGGGCGCCGAGCACGTGCGCGACGACGCCGAGGCCCGGGTCCGCCACACGCGCGGCAAGTCCACCCCCGACCTGATCCGGATGCGGCGGGGCGACGGCTCCGACGCGCCCGACGCGGTGGTGTGCCCCGGCTCGCACGCCGAGGTGGAGCGGGTGCTCGCCCTGTGCTCCGGGCGCCGGATCGCGGTGGTGCCCTTCGGCGGCGGCACCTCGGTGGTGGGCGGGCTCGCCCCCGAGCGCGGCGGCTTCGCCGGGGTGATCGCGCTGGACCTGCGCCGCCTGGACCGGCTGGTCGCGGTGGACGAGGAGTCCATGCTGGCCGAGCTGGAACCCGGGCTGCGCGCCCCGGACGCCGAGCGGCTGCTCGGCGCGCACGGCCTGACGCTGGGCCACTTCCCGCAGTCCTACGAGTACGCCACCCTGGGCGGCTTCGCCGCGGCCAGGTCCAGCGGCCAGGCGTCGGCCGGCTACGGCCGCTTCGACGACATGGTGGCCGGGCTGACCGTGGCCACCCCGCGCGGCACCCTCGACCTCGGCCGCGCGCCACGCTCGGCCGCCGGGCCCGACCTGCGCCAGCTCGTGCTGGGGTCGGAGGGCGCGTTCGGCGTGATCACCTCGCTGCGGCTGCGGGTGCGGCGCCGGCCGGGGGCGGCGGCGTACGAGGGGTGGCGGTTCGGGTCCTTCACCGAGGGCGCGCGGGCCGTGCGCGCGCTCGCCCAGGGCGGCGGGCGCCTGCCCGCGGTGCTGCGCCTGTCCGACGAGACCGAGACCATGGTGGGCCTGGCCAGGCCGGACGAGCTGGGCGAGGGCGGCCCCGGCGCGGGCTGCCTGCTGGTGGCCGGGCACGAGGGCGCCACGCCCGAGGACGTCGCCGCCGCCCGCGAGCGGACCGCCGCGGCGCTGTCGGCGTACGGGGGCGAGCCCCTGGGCCCCGAGCCGGGCGAGGGCTGGGCGCGCGGGCGCTACTCCGCGCCCTACCTGCGCGACGCGCTGCTCGCCGCGGGCGCCACGGCCGAGACCCTGGAGACGGCCGGGTTCTGGTCCGCGCTGCCCGCCCTGTACGAGTCCGTACGCGCGGCGCTGCGCGAGGCGCTCGGCTCGCCGCTGGTCATGTGCCACATCTCGCACGTGTACGAGACCGGCGCCTCGCTGTACTTCACCGTCGTCACCGCCCAGGGCCCCGACCCGGTGGGGGAGTGGGCCCGGGCGAAGCGGGCGGCGAACGAGGCGATCGTCGCGGCGGGCGGCACGATCTCCCACCACCACGGCGTCGGCCGCGACCACCTGGCCGCGTACGCCGCCGAGATCGGCGAGGTGGGCGTGGAGATCCTGCGCGCGGTCAAGGAACGCCTCGACCCGGCGGGCGTGCTCAACCCGGGCGTGCTGGTCCCCTGACGCCCTCGTCACCGGCGTCCCCTGGCGATCCCTGGTGATCCCCGGCGTTCCCTGACGCGCTTCTCCCGGCTTCTTGACCGGGAATCGGTCGCGCGGCCGGGGGCGTCCCGGCGAAGATATGACCATGGTCGAAGTCGCGGCGGAGCGCGGTAGGCAGGCGTCCTCACGGGTGTCCGAGGAGGGCGCGGGGTGGGCCTGCGCCGAGGTCGGCTCGTTCCGCGACCTGCAGCCGGGCAACGAGAGCTTCAGCTGGCTGAACCCGGCCACGCTGTGGCGCTCCCGCAACGAGATCCTGGCCGGGCTGTTCGGCGACCCGTCCGGCGAGGTGCGGCGGCGCTGGATGGAGGCGCAGCGGGCGCGCGGGGCCGACCCCGGCTGCCGCATCGACCCCGGCGTCGGCCCGGAGTTCTCCTTCCTGCTGCTCGGCGACCCCGGCGAGGGCGACGCGTCCCAGTACGCCGTGGTGCCCGGCATGCTGAAGGTCGGCGCCGGCACCGACTTCGCGGTCGTCGCCAGCGACGTGGTCTACCCCACCGGCTCCGGCAACGAGTACGGCGCGAAGTTCTTCCGCCCCTACCAGGACTATCCCCGGCCGATCTACGCGATCCCCGGCAACCACGACTGGTACGACGGGCTCGGCGGCTTCATGCGGGTCTTCTGCGAGGCGCCCCCGCTGGAGGTGCAGAAGGAGGGCTTCAGCCTCTCGCCGCGCGGCCTGCGCGGGCTGCTGTGGCGCCGCCCGGAGCCGATCGACGAGGACCTCCTCGCCGAGGCGCGGGCGTTACGCGGCCGGCCGGAGCAGCGGGCGGTGCAGCCGGGGCCGTACTGGGTGATGGAGACCGAGAGCCTGCTCATCGTGGCCATCGACACCGGCATCACCGGCGCGATCGACCGCGACCAGGGCGCCTGGCTGCGCCGGGTGTCCGCCGACCCGCGCCCCAAGCTGCTCATCACCGGCAAGCCGCTGTACGTCCGCAACGAGCGCAGGCCGGGCCCGATCGAGGGCGGCGGCACCGTGGACGACATCGTGCGCGACCCGGCCCACAACTACGTCGCCGCGATCGGCGGCGACGTGCACAACTACCAGCGCTACCCGGTGGACGTCGGCGGGCGCACCATCCAGTACATCGTCTCCGGCGGCGCCGGGGCGTTCATGCACGCCACCCACACGATCGGCCGGGTGGACGTCGGGGGCGTGCGCGAGGACGACTTCCGCTGCTACCCCCTGCGCGGCGACTCGCTGTCCTTCTACAGCCTGCTCTACAGCCGCAGGCTGCGCATGCGCTGGCTCTACCTGAGCCCGGAGGAGGCCGCGGCGATCATGCGGGAGCGGATCGGCAACGATCCGGTGCGCCCGGTCTCGCGCCAGGTGCGGATCACCCGGCGCATGCGCTGGGCGGCGCGGCTGCTCGGGGCGTGGCCGATGCCGCTGCGCCTGCCGGTGGGCCGGGCGTTCCACCGCTACCTCTCCGAGCTGTCCGACTGGGACACCCCGCCGTTCTTCAAGAGCTTCCTGCACATCGCGGTCACGCCCGCGGAGCTGGTCATCCGCTGCTTCGCCGCCACCGGCTGCCGGGCGCAGGAGATCGAGGTCCCGATGGAGGACGAGGTGCGCATCCCGCTGCGCTGAGCCGCCTGCCGCCGTCCCCCGCCGCCGTGCCGGACTGTCACACCCTCATGGCAGCCTGGGGATGTGCATGTTGCGGTGGCGGCCGATCCCGCCGGAGGGGGCGGCGAGCTGCGTCCCGGGGGCCACGTGGCCGACCTCGCCGCGGCGGTGCGCGAGCGCGAGGGCGACCGCCCGCGCTGGGTGTGGGCCGACGCCGGCGAGGTCTACCCGGGGCTGCTCGCGGCCGGCGTGCGCCTGGGCCGCTGCCACGACATCGCGCTGACCGAGGGGCTGCTGCTCGCCAGTGAGGGCCGGTACGGCGAGCCCAGATCGGCGCGGGCGGCGTACGCGCGGCTGCGCGGCCTGCCGGTGCCCGAGGAGCACGACGGGGCCCGGCCCGCGCAGGCCACGCTGTTCGAGCCGGAGCCCGAGGGGCCCGCCGTGCCCGCCATCGACGTCGTCGAGGAGGTCTACGCCGACCAGCTCCGGCGCATCGACAAGACCCCCGACCCGCACCGCTTCCGGCTGCTCGTCGCCGCCGAGTCCGCGGGCGCGCTGATCGCGGCCGAGATGAGCCACGACGGCATGCCCTGGCGCGAGGACGTCCACGACGAGCTGCTCACCGGACTGCTCGGCCCCCGCCCGGTCCACGGCATGCGCCCGGCCAAGCTGCAGGCGCTGGCCGACGAGGTGAGCGCCGCCTTCGGCCGCCCGGTCAACCCCGACTCCCCGCAGCAGATCGTCAAGGCGTTCAAGTCGGCCGGGCTGTCCGTCCCGTCCACCCGCTCCCACGTCCTGAAGGGCGTGGACCATCCGGCGGTGGGGCCGCTGCTGGCGTACAAGGAGCTGGCCAGGCTGTTCAGCTTCCACGGCTGGACCTGGGCCGACCAGTGGGTGCGCGGCGGGCGCTTCCGCCCCGAGTACGTCGTGGGCGGCGTCGTGTCCGGCCGGTGGGCCACCAGCGGCGGCGGGGCGCTGCAGATCCCCAAGGTCATGCGCCGGGTCGTCGTCGCCGACGAGGGCTGGACCCTCGTCGTCGCCGACGCCGCGCAGCTCGAACCCCGGGTGCTCGCGGCCATGGCGGGCGATCGTGGCCTGGCCCGCGCCGCGGGCGAGATCGACCTGTACGCCGCGCTGGCCCAGGCGTTCGGCGGCGAGCGCCAGCACGCCAAGATCGCCATGCTCTCGGCCATGTACGGCGGCACCAGCGGCGACGCCCCCAAGCTGCTGGCCGTGATGCGCCAGCGCTTCCCTCAGGCGTACGCGTTCGTCGAGGACGCCGCCCGAGCCGGCGAGGAGGGCCGCGTGGTGCGCTCCTGGCTCGGCCGCACCTCCCCGCCGCCGTCGCCGCGCTGGCGCGAGCTGGTCTCCGGCCCCGAGGGCGCCCGCGCGGCCCGCGACCGGGGCCGTTTCACCCGCAACTTCGTGGTGCAGGCCACGGCCGCCGAGTGGGCGCTGGTCATGATGGCCGTGCTGCGCGGCCGGCTGCCCGAGCCGGCCCGCCTGGTGTTCTTCCAGCACGACGAGGTCATGGTGCACTGCCCGGCCGGCCTCGCCGCCGAGGTCGTCGCGGCGGTGGGCGCCGCCGCCGAGGAGGCCACCCGGCTGCTGTTCGGCGCGACGCCCGTGCGCTTCCCCATGGAGGCCGTGCCCGTCACGTGTTACGCGGACGCGAAATAGGCCGCGAAACAGGCGAGGTCAGCAGCCGGGCCGCGCACAGCACCACCATGACCCCCACGGCGACGCCCAGCGCGCCGTACGACAGGCCGCCCACGATCGCCCCGGCCACCACGGTGCCGCTCGCCCCGCACACGTTCATCAGCAGGTCCGACAGGCCCTGCACGGCCGGGCGGCGCTCGATCGGCACGGCCTCGCTCAGCATCGCCGAGCCCGCCACCAGGCCGCAGGACCACCCCGTCCCCAGCAGGAACAGGCCGACGGTGATCTGCACCACGCCGTGCTCGCCGGAGGTGCCGGCCAGCGCCGCCGCGGCCAGGAGCTGCGCCATGCCGAGCACCAGCACCGGCACCCGGCCCACGCGGTCGGCGAGCCAGCCGACCACCGGCGACAGCACGAACATCCCGGCGATGTGCAGGCTCAGCACCACGCCGATCACCGACACGCTCGCCCCGCCGTGGTCCAGGTGGACCGGCGTCATCGACATCACCGACACCATCGCGGTGTGGCTGACCGCGATGGCCAGCAGCGCCAGCCGCGCCGCCCGCGAGGCGCGCAGCACCTCCCACGCCTGCCGCAGCGCCCGCTCCCCGCGCCCGCCGGGGCCCGAGGCCGCGTCCGTCCGCGCGGTGGCGCGGGCCAGCAGCAGCGGGTCGGGCCGCAGCCCGAGCACCACGACGCCGAGGGCGACCGCGAACGTGATCCCCGCCAGCGTGAACGGCCCCGCCTCCGGCACGACGTCGAGCGCCCCCGCGAGGTCCGCGGCGGGCTGCGCCAGGTTCGGCCCCGCCACCGAGCCGATGGTCGCCGCCCACACCACCAGCGACAGGTGCCGGGCCGAGTGCCCCGGCGGGGACAGGTCGGTCGCGGCGTAGCGCGCGGCGAGGTTGCCCGCGCTCCCGCCGCCGACCAGGACCAGCCCCGCGAGCAGCAGCGGCCACGACCCCAGCACGATCGCGGCCACGCTGATCACGCACCCGGCCAGCGCCGCGCCGTACGCGAGCGAGAGCCCCGCCCGCCGCCCGCCCCGCCCCGACGCCTTGGCCGTCGGCACGGCCAGCGAGGCCGCGCCCAGCACCGTCGCCGTCCCGGCCAGCCCGCTGATCGCCTCCGACCCCGACAGCCGGAACACCAGCAGCGAACTCAGCGCCAGCCCGACCGCGACCCCGACGCCGCCCACGATCTGGGCCCCCGCGAGCACCACGAGCGTCCGCCGCTGCACTCTCCGCGTATCAGGAGACCCGGAGATTTCATCCCTAACCGCCCCAAACGTCACCAGTGCAGTGTGTCATCGCCCCAACCCCCCAGTCCTCCCGCCGTGCGTTTTCCTTCCGGCGAAGGGGAAACGGTGGCCGGTGCGGGTCAGGCCGGGGGCCGGGAAGCGAGGGATCCCGGGTCAGGTGGGGGCCGGGAGCGGGCCAGGCGGGAGCCGGGAATCCGAGGGCGGGAGCGGGGTCAGGCGGGGGCCGGGAAGCCGGGGGCGGGCGGGGGTCGGGAAGCTGGGGCCGGGAGCGGGTCAGGCGGGGGTCGGGAAGCCGGGGGCGGGAGCGGGGTCAGGCGGGGGTGAAGCCGGCGAAGAAGGTTTCGCGTATCTCGGCGCCCTCGTCCCACTTCAGGTCCGGGGCGGAGAAGGTGATCTTGTAGGCGCGTTCGGCGTCCACGGTGACGAAGCGGGTGAGCGTGTGCGCGGGCACGCCGTTGGAGAGGGTGTGGGTGTACTCCCAGTCGGCCGCGCGCCAGGAGCCCCAGGTGACGGGCTGGAGCTGGACCTGGATGTACTCCGCCAGCTCCGACTTCTCGCGCTCCTCGCCGAGGGTGGCCAGGCCGCCGTCGGAGGCGCTGGGGGCCTTCTCCACGGTGATCGTCTGCTGGCCCCCGTCGGGGTCGCTGAACGTCGCCTTGGTGTCGGTCGCCGACACCTTCCAGTCCTCGGGGACCGTGACCGTGACGCCGATCTGGGTGCGCGCCTTGTAGCCCTCGGGCACCTCGCCGGTGCCGCTGACCGGCTGCTGCGAGGTCTGCGAGGTCTGCGCGGTCGGGGCGGCGCTGGAGGTGAACCGGGCGGGCTCCTCGCCCGAGCCGCCCGCCCGCAGGAGCAGCACGGCCAGCAGCACCGCGCCCGCCGTGCCGGCCGCGGCCAGCAGCAGGCGTGGGGTCGGGCGGCCGTGCCGGAACCAGGTCCCTCCGTCCGGCCTGCGGCGGGGCGGCCTGCCGAAATCGCCCCTTCCGCCGCCGCGGGCACGGCCCTCGTCGCGCCTCGCGGCGCCCCTGGCGCGGCCCTCCTCGGCCGCCGCGCGGCCTCGTGCGCCGACGCGGGGGATCTCGCCGGTCGTGCCGGTGCGCCGCGCTCCGCCCGTACGCGCGCCTGGGCCGTCGCCGCGCCCGCCCGTGCCGCCGGAGCGGGTGCCGGGGTCGGCCTGGCGCGTGTCGCCGCCGACCGGGAAGCCCGGGTCGCGGTTGGCGCGGGCGGCGCGGATCGCCTCGAAGGCGCCGCTGTTGATGCGGCCCGCCGGGGGAGCGCCGGTCGCTCCGGGGCCGGTCGGGGGAGCGCCGGTCGCTCCGGGGCCGGTCGGGGCGGTCGTCCCGGGGGTCGTTCCCCCCATCCGGGGCTGCGTCTGCGGGCCGGAGGCGCTGCCGAAGGCGTCGAAGCCGGGGGCCGCGGCCGGCTGGGGTCCGGACGGGCCGCCGAAGGCGTCGAAGCGGTGGGGGCCCGACGGGCCGCCGAACGCGGCGTCCTGGCCGGGGGCCCGTCGTGGGCCGGCGCCGGTGCCGGGGTGAGGGCCGGACGGGCCGGTGAACGCGTCGAAGGCGGGGGCCGCCTGCTGCGGGCCGGAGGTGCTGCCGAACGCGTCGAAGCCGGGGGGCGCCGTCGGCTGAGGGCCGGACGGGCCGCCGAAGTCGTCGTAGCGGTGAGGTCCCGACGGGCCGCCGAAGTCGTCGTGGCGTTGCGGGCCGGTGCCGGGCTGGGGGCCGGAGGGGCTGCCGAAGGCGTCGTAGCCGGTGGTGGGCAGCGGGCCGGAAGGGCTGCTCATCGCGTCGTAGGGGGCGCCGAGCGGCTGTACGGGGCGCAGGATCGCGTTGGTGCTGTACGTGCCGGTCGGCCCGGAGAACGGGTCGTACGGCACCGGCCTGCCGTAGCCGTCGGTGGTCTCGGCCGCGGGGGAGCGCCGGGAGGGGGTCTCGTAGCCGCCCGATCCCGGGTCGTACGGCACCCGCACCGGGCCCGAGGGCGTCTCGATGATCCGCGACGGCATCGGGCCGGGCGGCGGGTCGAGGGGCGGCATCAGGTGCACCGGCAGGGCGTCGCCGGTCTTGGCCAGCGGGTCGGCGTACTGGGCGTAGGAGTCGGCGGGATGCGGCGCCACGGGCACGCCGTGGGAGCCGGTGGTGTGGCCCGCGGCGGTGGAGCCGTGTGTGCGCAGGATGCGCTCCAGCAGGTCGGCGACCTGCTCGGCGGAGATGCGGTCGGCGGGGTTCTTGCGCAGCAGGCCCTCGATCACCGGCAGCAGGGCGCCGGCGCGCTCGGGGCGCGAGGGCTCCTGGGTGAGCACCGCGCCGAGCACGGCCACGGCGTCCGGCCCCTCGTACGGCGGGCGGCCCTCGACCGCGGCGTACAGGGTGGCGCCGAACGACCACAGGTCGGCGGCCTGGGTGATGGAGTGGCCCTGCAGCCGCTCCGGCGGGATGTACGCGGGCGAGCCCATGAGCAGGCCCGTCTGGGTGATGGTGACGTCGCCCTCGATGGCGGCGATGCCGAAGTCGGTGAGCACGACCCGGTCGGTGGTCAGCAGGACGTTGCCGGGCTTGATGTCGCGGTGCAGGATGCCGGCGGCGTGCGCGTGCCTGAGCGCGTCCAGCACCCGGATGCCGATCTCGGCGGCCTGGAGGACCGACAGCGGCCCGTTGGTGCGCACGGCCTGCTCCAAAGACCAGGCGCGGACCAGCTCCATCACGATCCAGGGACGGCCGTCCTCCTCCACGACGTCGTGGACGGTGACGATGCCGGGGTGGCTGAGCCGCGCGGCCGAGCGGGCCTCGCGCATCATGCGCCGGTGGGCGACCTGCTTGCCCGAGTGGTCCAGGCCGAAGGGCAGGATCAGCTCCTTGACCGCGACGTCGCGGTCGAGCAGCACGTCGTGGGCGTGCCACACCATGCCCATGCCGCCACGGCCGACCGGCGACAGCAGACGGTAGCGCCTGCCGACCAGTCTGCCCTGGCCGTCGGGGACTCCCCGGGCCGCGTCGCGGCCCTCCGGCGCGGAGGGATCGCCGAGCAAGCGATCTGTCATACGACGGCCCCTATATCCAGTCCCAACCGACCCATCCGTCTCTCAGGCCCCACGACATGAGCCGCGATTCGTGCAGATTGCGAGGGTGGCCACGCTATCGGGATGGTAATGGGGATCGGTAGGTTACGGGATGGCAAACGGCGAAAAGTTAACTTGCCGGGAACTGCGGCATTTGCTGCCACTTACCGATCTTGTGAACCGCGATCAACGGCGTCGGCGAGTGCGGCCAGCGCCTCGGTGAAGGCCGACGCCGGCGGGCTCACCAGGCCCGCGCCCACCTGGCCGGTGCCCGCCACCCGCCCGGCGATGCCGGTGTTGACCACCGGCAGCAGGCCGGTGCGCGCCACCAGCGCGACGTCGATCCCGACCGGCGTGCCGCGGAACCCCAGCCCCGGAATCTGGTACGCCGGGTGCTCGGCCAGCGTGATCTCGTACATCGACCGGGTCGCGGCCGTCGCGTCGGACACGTCGCCGCCCACGAACCGGACGATCGCCGGGGCGGCGGCCATGGCGAACCCGCCCAGCCCGGCCGTCTCGGTGATCGTGGAGTCGCCGATGTCGGGGTTGGCGTCGTCCGGCCCGTACGCGCCGAGGTACAGCCCGTCGGGCACCCCGGCCGGTCCGGTGAACCAGCGGTCGCCCAGGCCGGAGACCTGGATGCCGAAGTCGGTGCCGTTGCGCGCCATCGCCACCACCATCGACGACCCCGGCACGCCCCGCGCCGCGTCGGCGCTCACCTTGCACGCGGCCATCCCGGGGTTCAGGAAGAAGTGGTCGTTGCCGTTGATGAAGCGCAGCACCTCCGCCGCGTGCTCCGGCGACGCCTCGACCACGGCGGGGGCGATCTCGCGGACCAGCAGCGAGGTGGCGGCGCGGTTGCGGTTGTGCAGCTCGTCGCCCATCTGCAGCGCCTGGGAGGTCAGCGCGCGCAGATCGACGGGCCCGGAGCGGGCCAGCGCCGCCGCGAGCACCGGGCCGAGCACCGCGCCCATCCAGCGCAGCCGCTCCAGCACCTCCGGGCCGTACGCGCCGTAGCGCAGCACCTTGCCCAGGCCCTCGTTCAGCGAGCAGTACGCCACGCCGCCGTGCTCGGCGTCGCGCACCTCGAACATCCACATCGACGGGCTGACCACCCCGGCCATCGGCCCCACCGTGCGGTGGTGGTGGCAGGGCTCCAGGGACGCCTCGCCCGCGGCCAGCCGCCGCTCGGCGTCCTGCGGGTCGCGGGCCAGCCCCTCCAGCAGCATCGCGCCGACCAGCGCGCCCCGCATCGGGCCCGAGGCGCGCTCCCACGTGATCGGCGGCCCGGCGTGCAGGAACGCGCCGGGCGTGAGCCCCAGCACCTCGCGCGCCGGGCGCACGCCGACGAGCTGCGGGCGCGCCGAGGTCATCCGGTCCACGGCGAGCGCGTTGGCCCGCTCCCGGCGCGGGTCGGCCAGCACCGTGTCAAGCGCGGCGGCGGTGCCGGCCATCGGCGGCCTCCAGGCCACCGGGACGCGCGGCACGGCCTGCGCGTCCAGCGCCTCGCCCAGCGGCTCCGCCCCGACGGTGATCACCACGGGCTCCCGCCCGAGCAGCGCCGGCGTCATCGAACCCCTCCCGTCTGCTGCCCCTCGCCGGGGCCGAGGAGAGACACTGCGTACCTCGCGGCCTCGGCGTTCGAGGCGAAGACCGAGGCGCCCGCGCCGGTGAGCGCGGCCACCTGGCGGTCGCGGCCCTGCGGGTCGCCCGCGGTGCCGATCAGCGCGACCACGACGGCCGTGCCCCGGGCCACGGCGTCCGCGACGGCGGGGGCGAGCGCGGCGGCCGGGTCGGGGTCGGCGGCGTGCCCGAGCACCACGTCCAGCAGCGCCACCGCGCCCCCGGGCACCGCGGCCAGGGCCTCCAGGCGCAGCGCTGGGTCGATCATGGGGTGCGGCCGGCCCCGGGTGTAGGCGTCGTCGCCGAAGTCGGTGAACTCGCCCCGGCCGGCCAGGAACCGTGCCTCGGTGCACAGCGTGCCGCCGGAGTACAGCCCGTACAGGCCGCCGGGGTAGGCGCCGGGCCGGTCGCCGGGCGCCGGGTACGCGGGCCAGGACGGCACCGAGGCCCCCAGCGCGCGCAGCGCCTTCTCCGCCGCGGCGGTCAGGTCGTCGCCGGAAGGGTCGAGCAGCGCGGTCACCACGGGGGTCGCCAGCCTCTCGGCCGCGGCCCGCACCTTGCCCGCGACCTCGGGCGCGGGCGGCTTGGAGATCAGCACGATCAGCTCGGTCGCCGGGTCCTCGTCCAGGGCCGCGAGCGCGCGCAGCGTGGAGCGCCCGCCGACCTCGGCGGACAGGTCGCGCCCGCCCACGCCGAGCACGTGGCTCACCCCGGCGCCGGCCTCGTCCAGCAGGCAGGTGACCTGCTGCGCGCCGGTGCCCGAGGCCGCCACCACGCCCACCGGGCCCGGCCGCAGCACGTTGGCGAAGCCGAGGCCCACCCCGCCGATCACGGCGGTGCCGCAGTCGGGGCCCATGACGAGCACGCCGCGCTCCGCCGCGCGCTCCTTCAGCGCGATCTCCCGCTCCACCGGCACGTTGTCGCTGAACACCATCACCGACAGGCCGGCCTCCACCGCGTCCAGCGCCTCGGCGAAGGCGTGCTCGCCGGGGACCGAGACCAGCGCGAGCGTCGCGTCGTGGCCGCGGGCGGCGGCCCGCACAGTACGGGGCGGATCGGCCGCGCCGCCCGGCCCGGAGGAGGCCGGGCGGCCCAGCGCGGCCAGCAGCCGGTCCAGCTCCTCGCGCGCCGCCGACGCCGCCGCGGCGTCCGCGGCCCGGATCGCGACCAGCAGGTCGGCGGGCTCGGCCGGCGGCACGGCGAAGCCGAGTTCCGCCGCCAGGCCCAGGTTCAGCTCGGTGGCCATGGCCACGATCGCGATATCCACCCCGGGCATCGCGCTCAGGGTCCGGCTGACCCGCATCAGGCTGACCGAGTCGTGGTACACCCCGGCCCGTACGAGCACCAGCTCGCCGTCCCCGTTGTCGCCGTTCATGACGTTCGTCTCCCCGGGCGCGGTCAAGCGGCCCGTTCCGCGGTCAGGCCGAGCACCGCGTCCAGGCCGATGCGCAGCCCGCAGGCCAGGTCGGCCCCGGAGGTGTGGCCGAGGGTGAGCAGCCGGGCGAGCGCGGGCTCCAGCGCCTGGCGGCCGGCGATGCCGCGCAGCACGGCCAGCACCTCCAGGCTCGCCTCGCCGCGCGCCGCGCAGTGCAGCAGCGTGGCCGAGATCGGCGTGGTGCGGGTGCGCGCGTCGAAGGTGACGGCGGCGGCCAGCCAGTCGGCGAGCCAGACCGCGCGGGGCGCGCCGCTGGCGTGGCCGAGGTGGCGCAGCGCCACCATCAGCCCGGCCAGCACGTCGTCGCCGCTCGGGGTCAGCCCGGGGCCGAGGCCCACGAGGTGCTCGGCCGCGGTGATCATGCCGACCAGGGAGCCGGTCACGCAGCCGTCGGCCAGCATCTCGGCGGCGCCGTTGTGCTCCAGGCCGGGGCGGCGCGAGGAGGCGCGGCAGATCTGCGCCATCGCGGGCGCGGCCTGGGCCAGGCGCGCGGGGTCGGCGGAGCCGAGCGGCGGGGCCGGGTTCCACCAGCGGCGGGCGCGCAGGCTGATCCGGCCGACCTCGATCGCGCCGTCGCCGACCACCGCCTCGTCGCCGACGGTCACCCGGGGCAGCTCGCCGGCGAGGACGACGGCGTTGGGCAGCCGGGTGGCCTCGCCGGTCAGCACCGCGATCACGTGCGGTTCGAGTTCGGTCCTGACCTCCAGATACAGCCCGGCCGGAAAGGCGGCCAGCACGCGCGCGGGCTTGCGCGGCGAGTCGAGGACCGGACGCAGCGCCGCGCTCGCGGCGCCGGACACGTTCGTACGGGCGGTCGCCCGCGCCGGGGCTCGCCGCGCCCTCGGGCGCGTTCCAATGGTCACCAGACCTCCAAGACGTCAGCGGTTCGCGCACGTCGGGCGCGTGCTTCGCGCCCCGTACGGATGCCTGCCCCCGCGCGGCGAACCCTGAACCCGACGGTAGAACGAGCTTCTACGACCTCCGTACGGGAAAAGCTGCCAACAGTCAGCTCATCTGTTGGCTCTTCCTGCCAGACAGGACATCAGTCACAATTCCCCTCATGGAACCCCCCGTGCGCCTGGCCAGCACCGGCACGATCATCCACGGCGTCGCAGTCGGCGAGGTGCTGGGCGTCTCGACCCTCGCCGGAGCGAGACTGATCGCGGGGGAGAGCGGCCTCGGCAGGATCGTGCAGCGCCTCAACGTGATGGAGGTGCCGGACATCCTGGCCTGGGTCAAGCCGCACGAGCTGCTGCTCACCACCGGCTACCCGCTGCGCAACACCCCGCAGTCGCTGGACCGGCTGGTCGCCGACCTGGACGAGCGCGGGCTCGCCGCGCTGGCCATCAAGCTCGGCCGCTATCTCGACGAGCTGCCCGACGACATGGTCGAGCAGGCCGACCGGCTCGGCTTCCCGCTGATCCAGCTCCCCAACGACGTCGGCTTCGACGACATCCTGAACCAGGTGCTCACCGACATCCTCAACCGGCAGGCGGCCGTGCTCGCCCGCGCCGAGGAGGCGCACCGGGCGATGGTGCAGGTCGTGCTGGCGGGCGGCGGGCTGCGCGAGGTGAGCGCCGAGGTGGCCGGGCTGCTGGACGTCGCCGTGGCCGCGCTGGACGGGGCCGGGCACGTGCTGGCCGCCGCGGGACCGGCCGAGCACGTCGCCGCGCTGCGCGAGATGGCCGCCGCCGGGCCGGGCCCGTACCCGTACGGCGTGGCGCACACCCCCTCGGCCCACCCCGGCGGGCGCGCCTTCGCCACCGTGCCCGTGGTGGCGGGCGGCCACCACCACGGCCGGATCGTCGCCTACAGCCCCACCGGCGGCATACGCGACAGCGATGTGGGCATCCTGGAACGCGCCGCCACGGTCGCCGCCCTGGTGGTGACCCGGCAGGAGGCGGTGAACGCGGTGGAGAGCAAGTACCGTGCCGACTTCCTGCGCGACGTGCTCACCGGCCGGGCGGGCACGGCGGAGCGGGTGGCCGCCCGCGCCCGCGCGTTCGGCTGGGACCTGGAGCGCTCCGTCACCGTGATGGTGGCCGAGCTGGACCCCGAGTGCGACGAGCGCACGGCGCAGGACCGGCTGGTGTCGTCCTGGACCGCCGCGATGCGCCGCCACGACCCGCGCGGCGCGGTCGCCGGGTTCTCGCACGAGGTGGTCGCGGTCGTCGGGGCGTCCTGCGACGCCGCCCGGCTGGCCAAGGACGCCGCGGCCTCCTTCGCCGAGGCGCTGCCCGCGACGTTCTCCACCGGCACCAGCCGCACGGCCCCCGGCGCGGACGCGCTGCCGGAGGCGTACGGGCAGGCGCTGAAGGCGGCCAGGGTGGGCCGCCAGCTCCACGGCTCGGGCGCGGTCGCGCACTTCGACCAGCTCGGCGTCTACCGGCTGCTGTCGCTGGTCAACGACACGGCCGAGCTGCACGCCTTCGTCCGCGAGACGCTCGGCCCGCTCGCCGCCGACGACGACGCGGAGAACGCCGACCTGCGGCGCACGCTCCAGGTGCTGCTGGAGACGAACCTGAACGTCGCCGAGACCGCCCGGCGGCTGCACTTCCACTACAACACCCTGCGCTACCGGATCGGCAAGCTGGAGCGCCTGCTCGGCAACTTCACCGAGGACGCCCACCTGCGGCTCAACCTGACCCTGGCGCTGCACGTACTGCGCATGCGGGGCATCTGACCCAGGTCCATATGCTGGAACCGTGGACGAGACCTTTGAGCTGGACACCGACTACATCCCCCTGTGCGACCTGCTGAAGGTCTGCTCCATCACCGACACCGGCGGCGCCGCCAAGCACCTCATCGCCGCGGGCGAGGTCAAGGTGGACGGCGAGGTCGAACTGCGCAAGGCCCGCAAGATCCGGCCCGGCCATACCGTGACCGGCGAGGATTTCCGCATCACCGTGGTTGCCGCCCCGTAATCAAGCGCTCACCGCCCGGCCCGCCGAAAGTGCGCGAGCGGAACGCTGGTCAACCGCGCGAATTTGGCAGATCATGCCCGTGAAGGCCGGTTACGGCTGGCCTAATGTGCCCGGCTAACAGGGAGATATCCGCCGCGGAGGAAGCCTGCGGGGCGGCCACCGACCGACGGCCCGAGCGGAAAAGGGGCTTGCATGGTTGCGGGTTGGACCAAACACGGTGACGGACGGCATCTGGCTCCCGGAGAGGTGGTCAGACCCGACGAGCGGCTGTCCTGGCCGCGCATGGTCGGCTTCGGCGCCCAGCACGTCATCGCGATGTTCGGCGCGACGTTCGTGTTCCCGCTGGTGATGGAGCTCGATCCGAACGTCGCGGTGATGATGTCCGGCGTCGCCACGATCCTGTTCCTGCTGATCGTGAAGGGCAAGATCCCCAGCTACCTGGGCACCAGCGCCTCCTTCGTGGGGGCCGTGGCCGCGATCCGGGCGGCGCAGGGCGACGACGCCACCGTCACCGGCGCGATCCTGGTGGCCGGCCTGGTGCTCGCGCTGGCGGGTGTGGCCGTGCACTTCCTCGGCATCCAGATCATCCACCGGATCTTCCCGCCGGTCGTCACCGGCGCCGTGGTCATGCTGATCGGCTTCGGCCTGGCCTACGTCGTGGCCGACGTCTACTGGCCGTCCGACCCGTGGATCGCCCTGATCACGATGGTCGCGACGTTCCTGTTCATCGTGCTGCTGCGCGGCTTCCTCGGCCGGATCGGCATCCTGCTCGGCCTGATCGTCGGCTTCGCGCTCTCCTGGGCGGCCGACCGGATCTTCGGCGCGATCACCGCGTTCAACGCGGGCACCGGCCAGGTGGACACGCACATGCGGGTCAGCTTCGACGCCGTCGCCGACGCCCCCTGGTTCGGGCTGCCCAGCTTCCACGGCCCCGAGTTCCAGGTCTCCGCGATCGTCCTGGTGCTGCCCGCGGTGATCGCGCTGATCGCCGAGAACGTCGGCCACGTCAAGGCCGTGGGCCAGATGACCGGCGTGGACGTCGATCCGTACGTCGGCCGGGCGATCATCGGCGACGGCGTCGGTACCATGGTCACCAGCGCGGTCGGCGGCTCGCCCACCACGACGTACGCCGAGAACATCGGCGTCATGGCCGCCACCCGCGTCTACTCCACCGCCGCGTACTACATCGCGGCGGTCATCGCGATCCTGTTCGGCCTGTGCCCGAAGTTCGGCGCGCTGATCGCGGCCACGCCCAACGGCGTCCTCGGCGGCGTGACCGTCATCCTGTACGGCATGATCGGCCTGCTCGGCGCGAAGATCTGGGTCGAGAACCGGGTCGACTTCTCCGACCCGGTGAACATGGTCCCGATCGGGGCGGGCATCATCCTGGCGATCGGCCCGGTGCGGCACATGATCACCGAGGACTTCACGCTGGAGGGCATCGCGCTCGGCACCATCGTGGTGCTGGTGGGCTACCACGTGCTGCGCGCCCTGGCGAACCGCGGGGCCCCGCCGAAGCAGGTCTCCGCCGGCGAGATCGGCTTCGAGAAGGGGGCCGCGACGTGATCCCGCCGGCCCCGACGGAAGGAGCTTCGTGAAGCCACCGCCCTTCGACCACCACGCGCCCCGCGACCTCGGGGCGGCGCTCGCCGCCCTCGCCGAGGCCGGGGCGCGCGGCAAGGTGCTCGCGGGCGGGCAGAGCCTGATCCCCATGCTGAACATGCGCCTGGCCGCGCCCGAGCACCTGATCGACATCAACGGCGTCGCCGAGCTGGACACGCTGGAGGCCGGGCCCGCCGGGGTCACCGTCGGCGCGCTGGCCCGGCACTCCCGGGTCGAGCGGTCGGCCGAGGCCGCCGAGGCGCAGCCGCTGCTCGGCCAGGCGCTGCGGCTGGTCGCCCACCCGGCGATCCGCAATCGGGGCACGGTGGTCGGCAGCCTGGTGCACGCCGACCCGGCGGCCGAGCTGCCGGCCGTGCTGGCCCTCCTCGGCGGCTCCGTACGCCTGGCGCGCGCCGGGGCCGCGCCACGCGACGTGCCCGCGGCCGAGTTCTTCACCGGTCCGATGGAGTCGGCCGTACGCCCCGGCGAGCTGGCCGTCTCGGCGTTCTTCCCCGCTCCGCCGCCCCGCTCGGGCACCGCGTTCCGCGAGGTGGCCCGGCGGCACGGCGACTACGCCCTCGCCGGGGTCGCCGCCCTGGTCGCGCTGGACGACGACCTGCGGGTGGCGCAGGCCCGGGTCGCCTGCGTCGGGGTCGGCCCGGTGCCGCTGGTGCTGGACGTCACCGAGGAGTCCGCGGGCGACGACTGGGCCGCGGCGGCGCGGGCCGTACGCGAGCGGGCCGAGCCGGAGGACGACATCCACGCCACCGCGGGGTATCGCCGGCACCTGGCCGGGGTACTCGCCGAGCAGGCGCTGCGCGAGGCGGCGCTGGAGGGACGCGCCAATGCCTGAGCGCACGCACGACATCACGCTGACGGTCAACGGCGTCGTGCGGCACGCCACCGTGCCCGCGCGCCGCCTGCTGTCCGACTGCCTGCGGCACGACCTCGGCCTCACCGGCACCCACGTGGGCTGCGAGCACGGCGTATGCGGCTGCTGCACGGTCCTGCTCGACGGCGAGCCCGTACGCTCCTGCCTGACCTTCGCCGTCACCGTGTCCGGGCACGAGATCACCACGGTCGAGGGGCTGGCCGGGCCCGGCGGCCGGATGTCGCCCGTGCAGCGGGCCTTCGCCGAGTGCCACGGCCTGCAGTGCGGCTTCTGCACCCCCGGCTTCCTGTGCACGGTGACCGCCCTGCTGCGCGAGAACCCGGCCCCGACCGACGCCGAGGTCGTCGAGGGCCTGTCCGGCAACCTGTGCCGGTGCACCGGCTACCAGAACATCGTCAAGTCGGTCCACCGCGCCGCCGAGCTGATCGCGGAGGAGTCGTGACGCCCCGGCACGCGCCCCGCGGAGAGGAGTCCCGGTGACGACCAAGCTGTTCGGCGAGCCGGTGCAGCGCCGCGAGGACCCCCGGCTGCTCACCGGCCAGGGCCGCTACCTGGACGACCTGGGCTCCGGCGCGCTGGCCGCCGCGTTCGTGCGCTCGCCGCACGCGCACGCCCGCATCCGCGACATCGACGTCTCCGGCGCGCTCGACGTGGACGGGCTGGTCGCGATCTACACCTGGGAGGACCTGCCCCCGAGGGTCGCCGAGCCGCTGCCGCTGCTGATCCCGCACCCGGCGCTGACGCACGGGCGCACGGCGTACCCGCTGGCCCGCGACACCGTGCGGCACGTCGGCGAACCCGTGGTGATGGTGGTGGCCCGCGACCGCTACCTCGCCGAGGACGCCTGCGCGCTGATCCGGGTGGACTACGAGCCGCTCAAGCCGGTGGTCGGGGTCGAGGAGGCCCTGGTCGGGGCGCACCGGGTGCACGAGGACGTGCCCGGCAACGTGGGCGCGCACCTGGTGCAGGAGGTGCCCTCGGCGCGCGGCCGGACGGCCGCGGAGGAGATCGAGGCCGCGCCCCACTCGCTGAGCTTCCGGCTGGACATCGAGCGCAGCGCGTCCATGCCCCTGGAGGGCCGCGGCGTGTACGCCCGGTGGGATCCCGACGACCGGTCGCTGCGCGTCTACTCCAGCACCCAGACCTCCACCAGCGTCCGGATGGCCCTGGCCGCCAAGCTCGGCCTGCCGCTGCCCTCCGTCGAGGTGATCGCGCCCGACGTCGGCGGCGGCTTCGGCGTGAAGATCGTGCACCCGTGGCCGGAGGAGGTGCTGATCCCGTGGGCGGCCATGCTGCTCGACCGGGAGATCAAGTGGACCGAGGACCGGCGCGAGCACTTCGTCTCCTCCGCCCACGAGCGCGGCCAGGTGCAACACGTGAAGGTGGGCTTCGACGACGAGGGCCGGGTGCTCGGGCTGGACGTGACGATCCTGCACGACCACGGCGCCTACACGCCGTACGGGATCATCGTGCCGATCGTGACCGCGACCCAGCTTCTCGGGCCGTACAAGATCGGGGCGTACCGGGTGGAGTTCTCCTCCATCTACACCAACACGGTGCAGGTCACGCCGTACCGGGGCGCGGGCCGCCCGCAGGGCGTGTTCTGCATGGAGCGCACCATGGACCGCATCGCCGCTTACCTCGGCCTGGACCGTACGGCGGTGCGCGCGGCCAACTTCATCCAGCCCGAGGAGTTCCCCTACGACCAGGGGATGATGTTCCAGGACGGCCGCCCGCTGATCTACGACAGCGGGAACTACCCCGAGTCGCTGCGGATGCTCAAGGAGCTGATCGGCTGGGACTCCTTCGAGGAGCGGCGCGCCGCCGCGGCGGCCGAGGGGCGGCGGATCGGCATCGGCATCGGCTGCTACGTCGAAGGCACCGGCGTCGGCCCGTACGAGGGCGGGCACGTGCAGATCACCTCCGACGGCCGGGTGCACGTCTCCACCGGCCTGACCTCACAGGGGCAGGGCCACGAGACCGTCTTCGCCCAGATCGCCGCCACCGAGCTGGGCGTGCCCATCGAGCGGGTCTCGGTGGTCACCGGCGACACCCGCAGGTTCGGCTACGCCGTGGGCACCTTCGCCTCGCGCGCCGCCGTGATGAGCGGCAACGCCATCGCCCTGGCCTGCCGCAAGGTGCGCGAGAAGGCGCTGCGCATCGCCGCCGACGCGCTGGAGGCCGACCCGGCCGACCTGGAGATCGACGACGGCATCGTGCACGTCGCCGGCACCCCCACCGCCTCGATCCCGCTGGCCACGGTCGCGGTGCTGGCCAACCCGCTGCGCTACGCCTTCGACGAGGAGGCCCGCCGCGCCACCCAGTTCACCGGCACGGCCGCGCTGGACCGCCCGCCGGTCGCCGAGGGCCAGGAGCCCGGCCTGGAGGGCCGCGACTACTACTCGCCCGTGCGCTCCACGTTCGCCTCCGGCATGCACGCCGCGATCGTGGAGACCGACCCCGGCACCGCCGAGATCAAGATCCTCCGCTACGCCGTCGTGCACGACTGCGGCAAGCTGATCAACCCCATGATCGTGGAGGGCCAGATCCACGGGGGAGTGGCGCAGGGCGTGGGCGGCGCGCTGTACGAGCGCATGGTGTACGACTCGCACGGCCAGCTCCTGAACGCCTCGTTCATGGACTTCCTCATGCCGTACGCCACCGAGGTGCCCCGGATCGAGACCGCCCACCTGGAGACCCCGTCGCCGCTCAACCCGCTGGGCATCAAGGGCGCCGGCGAGGCCGGGGTGATCCCCGTCCCCGCCGTGATCGCCTCCGCGATCGAGGACGCCGAGGGCATCCCGATCACCCGGATGCCGATCTCGCCGTCGGAGCTGCACGAGCTCAGACTGCGGCGGCCTCCTGGGTGAGCCGCTTGCGGAACACCCAGTACGTCCACGCCTGGTAGCCCACCACGAACGGCAGCGCGGCCAGCCCGATCCAGGTCAGCACGTTCAGCGTGTACGGCCCCGAGGCCGCCTCGGCGACCGTCAGCCCCGGCAGCGGCTCGGGCCAGATCGAGGTGAACAGCGCCGCCGTGCCCGCCACGATCACGGTCGCCGTGGCCGTGAACGCCCAGCCCTCGCGCCGGCGCCAGATCAGCGCCACCGAGGCGGCCAGCCCGGCCATCGCCACCAGGGCGAGCGCCCACACCGGCCACGGCCCGCCGCCCGGGATCGCCGACAGCGACACCACGCCGAGCGGCACGGCCGCGAGCGCGGCGGCCACGGCGGCGCTGCGCGCGCTGCGGCGTACGGGGCCCTCGGTCTTCAGCGCGATGAACACCGCGCCGTGCAGCAGGCACATCGACAGCGAGAACAGCCCGCCGACCAGCGCCGCGAGCCCGCTGTCGAGCAGCAGGTCGGCGAAGATCGCGCCCCACAGGAACGCGGGCAGGCCGCTGCCCGCCATGACGCCGAGGTCGCACCAGGCGCGCCCGGCCGGGGTGGTCACCTTGCCCCGCCACTCCAGGCCGACGCCGCGCACGATCAGCCCGCACAGGACCAGGACCAGCGGCAGGTAGAACTGGCTGAGCATCCCGGAGTACCAGGCGGGGAAGGCGGCGAACATCGCGCCCACCGCCGTGATCAGCCAGACCTCGTTGCCGTCCCACACCGGCCCGATCGTGTGCACGATCTGCCGGTGCTGCGCCTCGTCGCGGGCCAGGACCGGGGCCAGCACGCCGACCCCGAAGTCGAACCCCTCCAGCAGGAAGTAGCCGGTCCACAGGAAGGCGATGAGCACGAACCAGAAGGTGGTCAGTTCCATGATCGTCGTAGGCCCCTCAGTACATCAGCGTCGGCTGCAGCCGGCTCTCGCCGGTCACGGGCTCGGGGTCGGCGGGCGCGGGCTGCGGGACGTCCGGTCCCTTGCGCACGTACTTGACGAGCAGCACGCCCTCGCCCACGGCCAGGGCGCCGTACAGGACCGTGAAGATCGTCAGCGAGACCGCGACCTCGGTGAGCGTGACCCCCGGCGAGACGCTGGCGGCGGTCAGCAGCTCGCCCGCGACGGTCCACGGCTGCCGCCCGATCTCGCTCAGCAGCCACCCCGCGACCATCGCGAGCGTGGGCAGGGGCAGCGCGAGCAGGCAGGCGCGGGCGAACCAGCCGGGGACCTCCCGCCGGCGGCGGGTCAGCCACAGCCCCAGCACCGAAAGCGCCACCGTGGACAGCCCGAACACGATCATCACCCGGAACGACCAGAACACCACGGGCAGGTTCGGCCGGTAGTCGCCGGGGCCGAACTCCTTCTCGAAGCGCGCCTGCAGATCCTCGGTCCCGGCCACGGTCGCGTTCGGGTCGTTGGTGGCCAGGAAGCTCAGCAGTTGCGGGATCTCGATCCCCGGCACCACCGAGAACGGCGCCCCCGCTGTGTCACGCTCCAGGCCCTCGGCGGCGGCCAGCTTCATCGGCTGCTGCTCGTGCAGCAGCTTGGCCGACATGTCGCCCGTGCCCGCGACGATCACCCCCGCGACCGCGGTCATCAGCAGCGCCGCCCGCATCCCGCTGCGCCACATCACCGCGTCGCCGCCGCGGAAGCCCCGCGCCCGCCGCTCCTTGACGATCCGGTAGCCGCACACCGCGATCACGAACCCGCCCGCGACCACGAACGCGGCCCCGATCACGTGCGGCACCTGCGCCAGCGCCGTCGAGTTGGTCAGCACCGCCCACAGGTCGGTCATCCGCGCCCGGCCGTCCACGACCTCGTACCCGACCGGGTGCTTCATCCAGGCGTTGGCGGCCAGGATGAAGTACGCCGACAGGTTCGACCCGATGGCCGCGGCCCAGATCGTCGCCAGGTGCACCCGCTTGGGCAGCCGCCCCCACCCGAAGATCCACAACCCCAGGAACGTGGACTCCATGAAGAACGCCAGCAGCGCCTCCAGCGCCAGCGGCGCCCCGAACACGTCCCCCACGAACGTCGAGTACTCACTCCAGTTCATCCCGAACTGGAACTCCTGCACGATCCCCGTCACCACGCCCATCGCGAAGTTGATCAGGAACAGCTTCCCGAAGAACTTGGTGAGCGTGAGGTAGTGCTCCTTCCCCGTGCGATGCCACGCGGTCTGCAGCCCCGCGACGAACACCCCGAGCCCGATCGTCAGCGGCACGAACAGAAAGTGGTACACGGTGGTCACCCCGAACTGCCACCGCGCCAGATCAAGTGCGTCCATCATCCCCTCACGGTTCTCGGAGCCCCGGCGGGACCGCTCTACTCCAAGTAGTACTACAGCCCGTAGAGCAACGCGCAGAGACGGGCCCCCAACCCTCTGCGATCTTCGTCACACCGACGCCCCCGCCCCCGGCCCCCTGGCCCCGCCCGATACTCCCGCACCCCATCCCCGGCGGTCGTCCCCCTCCAGGCTGATCCCCCCATACACCGCCCGGGGGAGGTCGCTCCCCGGCTGGACTCAGAGCCCGTGCCCAGGGCTACCCGGCTGCGCTGATGGCGCGTGCCGCCAATGGGGGCTGCGCTGATGGCGCGTGCTCGCCGATGGGGGATTGCGCTGATGGCGCGTGCTGCGATGGGGCTGCGGTCATGCCGGGGACTTCCGCCCCCGGCCGCCCGACCCCGCCCGATACTCCCGCACCCCGCCCCCGGGGGTCGTCCCCCTCCAGGCTGATCCCCCCATACGCCGCCGCGCCGGTCGCGGGCCGGGGCGGGGGTGGGCGGGCTGACCGGCCCGGCATGCGCGCGCCGAGCGGCCACGCCCCCGGCATGGGTGCGCCCCAGTGTGTCCCCGTTCGGGGAGGAGGCGGTGGGCGGGCGTCGCGTTTTCGCAGGTGTCGGCATCCACCTCCATCCGCCTTGGCGGAAGACCCGCGTCGCTCGGGCAGTGTGGCTTGCGTCTTGGCCACCAGGGTGGCCTCCGTCGGGGGGCGTCCGCCGCGCTGCGGCCCTGCCGAAGCCGGCCGCCCGGCCGGGCTCGCCTGTGCTCCTGACGGCGGCTGTGCTCATGGGGCGTGCGCGCGACGGTGGTGCGCCGGTGGAGCGTGCCGGCGCGGGTGTGCTTGTGGCGCGTGCTCCGCGCCTCCACCCGGCTCTCACCGCGGTCGTCCGGCTCCGCGCCCGCGTGCCACGTCGCCCCGGCCTGTTCGCATGCCGCGCTGTCTGCTGATCCCCCCGTCCCCGTCCCCCAACCCACTCGTCTGCGGTGGCCCTGGAGCCGGCCGGTGCGCGGTGCTCGCCGCGTCGCCGGTCATGGGCGGCAGCGCCTCCCGGTGCTGCGGGCGGCGCCCGTGCCGGATGCCTCGGCCGGGTCCGTGTCCTGTGCGTGCGGCGGTCCCGCCCGGGCGCCCATGCGGCATGCCCGGCCGGTTCCGTGTCCTGTGCCTGCGGTGCGTCCCACCCCGCTCCGGTGCCGGCTGGTCCGCTGGTCCCGCCGATGCGCGCGCCGTCCCGTTTCGGACGCCCCGCTTGCGTGCGGTGCCGCCACCTGACCCCGCTCGCGCACTGCCTGCCGGCTGTCTCGGTCTGCGCGCGGGGTGTCGCCGCGCCTCAGGCCGGAGGGCTGTCGTGGCCGTGTCCGGGGCGGAAGGCGGTGAAGGCTCGGGTGATGAGGGTGGCCGGGTCGGTGGTGCCGTTGGTGCGTACCCATTCGGCGGTGGCGGTGTCGAGGGCGGCGCCGGCCACGGCGGTGTAGAGGGCGGCGGTGAAGTCGTCCAGGTCGGTGCCGGGGCGGGCGCGGAGGGCGGCGGTGATCAGGCGGCGGGACTCCTCGCGGCGTTGGTGGAAGCGGGCGCGCAGGGCGGGGGTGGACTCGATCAGGCGCAGGCGCTGCACCTGGGTGGTGGACTGCCTGATCGTCGCCTCCCAGGACAGGGTGACGGCGTGCAGGGAGTCCCAGGGGTCCTCGCCTTCGGGGCGGGCGGCCAGTTCGGCGGCGAAGCCCTCGCCCATGGCGTCCACGGCGCCGAGCACCATGTCCTCTTTTGTCGCGAAATAGCGGAACAGGCTGCGCTTGGACAGGCCCGCCTCGCGGGCGACGTCGTCCATGGTCGTGGCCTCGAAGCCGCGCTCGGCGAACAGTTTCAGGGCCAGCTCGGCCAGTTCGGCCCGTACGGCGCGCCTCGCCCGGCCGCGCACCCCGCCATCGTCGGTCACGACCGAAAGTGTACTTACTGGCATTGGTTGACGTTAGTGTCACTCGATGACAGGCTGGACGGCATGACTCAGATGAACGGGCGTACCGTGCTGGTGACCGGCGGCACCGGAGGGATCGGCAAGGAGACGGCGCGCGGGCTGGCGCGGCTGGGGGCCAGGCTGCTGCTGGTGGGGCGCGACGCGGCGCGGGCGGAGGCGGCGGCGCGGGAGTTGCGGCGCGACACCGGCAACGACGACGTACGCGCCCTGACCGCCGACGTCACCAGGCAGAAGGACCTGCGCGCGCTGGCCCGGCGGGTGGAGGAGATCGGCGCGCTGCACGTGCTGCTCAACAACGCCGGCGTGAGCCCGCCCGGCCGCACCCTGACCGAGGACGGCGTGGAGACCACCTTCGCCGGCAACGTCGTCGCGCCCTACCTGCTGACGCGGCTGCTGCTGCCGCTGCTACGGGCCTCCGGGCGGGGACGGGTGGTGAACATCACCGGCGGCGTGCCACGAGGGAGGCTCGATCCGGCCAACCTCCAGGCCGAGAAGTTCTTCATCGGATGGCTCACCGACACGCAGTACAACCGGTCCAAGCTCGCCCTCATGGCCATGAGCCGGACGCTGGCCGAGGTGGCGGCGGGCGAGGGGGACGTGACGGTCAACGTGGCCTATCCCGGGCACGCGTACACGTCGATGAACCGGGCGCTCCGCATGAGCGCCTTCCCGGTGCTGCTGCGGCCGATCGTGCCGGTGCTGCGGCTGATCATGCCGTACGTCTACGGCGACCTGGAGAAGCCCGCGCGCAACGGGATCAGGCTGGCGTCGGACCCCGCGCTGGACGGGGTGACCGGGGCGTACTTCGACATCAAGGGCGAGAACGCGGCATGGCCGCCCACCACCGGCGACCCTCGGGTGCGGGCCGCGGTGTGGGAACTGTGCGAGCGGCTGGCTCCGGTCAGCGGTTGATGGGGCCCTGGGTGTCGCGGATCGGGGTGGGGGCGCGGTCGCCGAGCACGGCCAGGATCTCGGCGCAGATGGCCAGGGCGGTCTCCTGCGGGCTGCGCGCGCCGAGGTCCAGGCCGACCGGGCCGCGGATGACCGCCAGCGCCTCGGCCGGAACGCCGCGTTCGCGCAGGCGCTCGGCGCGGCCGGCCTGGGTGTGCCGGGAGCCGAGCGCGCCCACGTAGCCGATGCCCGCCGCCAGCGCCTCGGCCAGCACCGGTGTGTCGATCGCGGGGTCGTGGCTGAGCACGACCAGGCAGGCCGAGCGGCCGTGGGCGGCGAACAGCGCCGAGGCCGCCACCGGGTCGTCCACCACGCTCGCCGCCCAGCCGAGCAGGCGGGCCTGGGCGTCCAGCGCCCCGGCCAGGTCGCCGCGGCCGACCACGACCAGGTGCGGCGCCGCCGCCACGCTCTCGATGAGCACCCTGCGCCCGGCGATCTCGCGGATCTCGCGCGCCCCGCGGCTGCGGCTCAGCACCCGGCGCGCGGCGGGCACCGCCTCGGCGTCCAGCCCGGGATCGCCCAGAGAGCCCTGTACGTCGTCCGCCCGCACCACCGCCGAGGTGCCCGGCCCGCCGTCGAGCGCGGTGACCAGCGCGGCGCCGGACGGGTCGGCGATGGCCTCCCACCACGCGGGCGGGATCGCGGGCAGCGGCTGGAGCAGGACGGTGGCGTGGCCGCCGCACACCAGCCCGGCGGCGACCGCCTCGGGCTCGGTCACGCTGACGTCGAGCAGCCGCGGCGTCCCCCCGGCCAGGACCTCCTCGGCGCCGCGGCGCAGCGCCGCGTCGGCGACGCCGCCGTACAGGCCGCCCGCGGTCGCGCCCTCCTCGCTGATCGCCATCGCCTGCCCGGCGTCGCGCGCGCCGAGCCCGTGCTCGCTGACCGGCCTGGCCACCACCGCGCGAACGCCCCCGGCCCGCCACTTGCCGACCGTCTCCACGAGATGTCTCATGGCCCCATTCAATCCCAGATGGACACGCGTACGGTGGGGCGGAAGCGGGCGCGCGGCACCCCGGCGGCCGGTGACAGCATGACCTGGGTGGCGGGCGGGGTGGTGAGGAAGTCCAGCAGCGAGCCGGCGGCGCCGGAGCGGCGGGTGCGTACCAGCGTGCTGGCGTACCAGCAGGCGTCCATCGGCGTGGCCGCGGTCTCCACCACGGTCAGGTCGCCGCGGCGCAGCCGGGGGGTGACCAGGTGGCCCACGGCCGGGGCCACGCCCGCGCCGTCGGCGGCGGCGTCCCAGGCGACGGCCTGGTTGGCGAAGACGCGTACGCGGTCCTCCGGGATGCGCAGTCTGCGCAGCAGCCGCGCCGCGTCGCTGCCCGGGTCGGTGCCCGAGGGGTCCACCAGCCAGGTGTCCCTGCGCCCGCCCGGCGCGCCGACGGCGATCATCCGGCAGCGCAGCACCGGCTCGCAGACCAGCCCGGAGCCCGACAGCGGCGGGCCGAGGGCCACGTCGGCGAGGCGGGCCGACAGCAGCAGCGGCATCTCGCCGCTGGTCGCGACCCCGCTGGTGACCTCGATGGCGCGGCGGGCGGCGTAGGCCAGGCCGAGCGGCCCGGCCACGAACTCGCCCAGCTCGCTGCCCACCACCAGGTGCAGCCGCTCCGGGCGGCCGGACCGCACCGCGGCCTCCGCCTCCGCGCCGAGCGCGACCATCTGCGCGGCGATGCCGAGCAGCCGCCGGCCGCCCTCGGTGAGCGTCATCCCGTCGCCGCCGCGGGTGACCAGCGGGTCGCCGAAGCGCTGGCGCAGCGCCCCCAGCGCCTGCGAGACCGCGGGTTCGCTCACGCCCAGGGCGCGGGCCGCCGCCTTGACCGAGCCGAGCCGCGCGACGAACACGAACGCGCTCAACTGCGTGAGGGTCACAGTCCCTTCATAGAGCCGTGAGCCACATTAAGGAATCCCTTATTTCTCGATTGTCGGGTAGCGGCCACGGGATCAGTGTGTCCGCATGCAGGTCCCCGCACGCTTCGAGTACGAGAGGGCGTCCAGCGTCGGCCACGCCCTCATGCTGCTGGAGAGACTCGGCCCCGAGGCCAGGGTCGTCGCGGGCGGCCACAGCCTCATCCCGATGATGAAGCTGCGGCTGGCCCAGCCCGAGGCGCTGGTGGACATCAACGACCTCGCCGAGCTGTCGCACCTCGCCGTGGAGGGCGACGAGCTGGTGGTCGGAGCGCTGGTACGGCACGCGCGGCTGCTCGCCGACGCCGAGGCCGGGCGGCTGTTCCCCATACTCCACGACGCCGAGCGGGTGATCGCCGACCCCGTGGTGCGCAACCGGGGCACGGTCGGCGGCTCGCTGTGCCAGGCGGACCCGTCCGAGGACCTGTCGGCGGCGTTCAGCGCGCTGCGGGCCACCGCGGTGATCCAGGGGCCGGGCGGCGCCCGCACCGTGCCGATCCGGGAGTTCCACACCGGCCCGTACGAGACCGCCGTCGAGCCGGGCGAACTGCTCACCGAGCTGCGCGTCCCGATCAGGCCGGGGAGCGGCAGCGCGTACCAGAAGGTGGAGCGCCGGGTCGGTGACTGGCCCGTGGCCGCGGCCGGCGCGGTGCTGGTGATCCACGACGGCGTGATCGCCGAGGCCGGGATCGGGCTGACCGCCGTCGGCGCGGCCCACTTCGCCGCCCCGGAGGCCGAGGAGTCGCTGATCGGGCAGGTGCCCGGCGAGGAGGCGTACGCGCGGGCCGGCGCGCTCGCCGCCGCGCACTGCGAGCCCCAGTCCGACCAGCGCGGCCCCGCCGACTACAAGCGGCACCTGGTCGGTGAGCTGGTACGCCGCGCGCTGGCGCGGGCCGCGGAACGAGCAGGCCGGGGAGGCCTCCGATGATGATCACGGTCACGGTCAACGGCCAGGCGCACACCCGGGACGTCGAGCCCCGGATGCTGCTGGTGCATTTCCTGCGCGACGAGCTGCGCCTGACCGGCACCCACTGGGGGTGCGACACCTCCAACTGCGGCGTGTGCGTCGTCCATCTCGACGGCACCCCGGTCAAGTCGTGCAGCGTGCTCGCGGTCATGGCCGACGGGCACGAGGTGACCACGGTCGAGGGCCTGGAGCGCGACGGCGAGCTGGACACGGTCCAGAAGGGCTTCGTGGAGTGCCACGGCCTGCAGTGCGGCTTCTGCACCCCGGGCATGATGCTGACCGCCCGCTGGCTGCTGGACCGCGACCCCGACCCGTCCGAGGCCGAGATCCGCGAGGCGATCTCGGGGCAGCTCTGCCGGTGCACCGGCTATGAGAACATCGTCCGCTCGGTGCGCTGGGCGGCGGAGAGCGAGGCGGCGTCATGAGCGCGTACGGCCGGATGCACCGCAAGGAGGACGCCCGCTTCATCCGGGGCCGCGGCACCTACACCGACGACGTGAACCTGCCCGGGATGCTGCACGGCGCGGTGCTGCGCAGCCCGCACGCGCACGCCGCCATCGTCTCCATCGACACCTCCGCCGCCGAGGCGCACCCCAAGGTCAAGGCCGTGATCACCGGCGAGACCCTGGCCGGGCTCCGGCTGGCCTGGATGCCCACGCTCTCCGGCGACACCCAGGCGGTGCTCGCCACCGACAAGGTGCGCTTCCAGGGCCAGGAGGTGGCCTTCGTCGTCGCCGAGGACAGGTACGCCGCCCGCGACGCGCTGGAGCTGATCGACGTCGAGTACGAGCCGCTGCCCGCCGTCGTGGACGCCCGCCGCGCCCTGGACGAGGACGCGCCGGTCATCCGCGACGACCTCGACGGCAAGGCCGACAACCACATCTTCGACTGGCAGGCGGGCGACAAGGCCGCCACCGACGCGATCTTCGAGCGCGCCCAGGTCACCGTGGCCCAGGACATGCTCTACCCCCGCGTGCACCCGGCTCCACTGGAGACCTGCGGCGCGGTCGCCGACTTCGACAGGGTCACCGGCAAGCTCACGGTGTGGTGCCCGACCCAGGCCCCGCACGCCCACCGCACCCTGTACGCGATGGTGGCGGGCATCCCCGAGCACAAGATCCGGGTGATCTCGCCGGACATCGGCGGCGGCTTCGGCAACAAGGTCGGCATCTACCCCGGGTACGTGTGCGCGATCGTCGGCTCGATCGTCACCGGCCGCCCGGTCAAGTGGATGGAGGACCGCTCGGAGAACCTGATGAGCACCTCCTTCGCCCGCGACTACCACATGCACGGCGAGATCGCCGCGACCCGCGACGGCCGCATCCAGGCGATCCGCGTCAAGGTGCTCGCCGACCACGGCGCCTTCAACGGCACAGCCCAGCCCACCAAGTACCCGGCCGGCTTCTTCCACGTATTCACCGGCTCCTACGACCTGGCCGCCGCGCACTGCGAGGTCACCGGCGTCTACACCAACAAGGCCCCGGGCGGCGTGGCGTACGCGTGCTCGTTCCGGGTCACCGAGGCCGTCTACCTCGTCGAGCGCCTGGTGGACGTGCTGGCCGTGGAACTGGACATGGACCCGGCCGAGCTGCGCATGCGCAACCTGCTCAAGCCCGGCCAGTTCCCCTACACCTCGCCGACCGGCTGGGAGTACGACTCCGGCGACTACCCCAGGACGCTCAGACTCGCCCTGGACATGGCGGGCTACGACAAGCTCCGCGCCGAGCAGGCCGACCGGCGCGCCGCCGGCGGCCCGCTGATGGGCATCGGCATCAGCTTCTTCACCGAGGCCGTCGGGGCGGGCCCGCGCAAGCACATGGACATCCTCGGCCTGGGCATGGCCGACGGCGCCGAACTGCGGGTGCACCCGACCGGCAAGGCCGTGCTGCGGGTCTCCTGCCAGTCGCAGGGCCAGGGCCACGAGACCACCTTCGCCCAGATCGTGGCCCAGGAACTGGGCATGTCCCCCGGCGACGTGGAGGTGGTGCACGGCGACACCGACCAGACGCCGTTCGGGCTGGGCACCTACGGCTCCCGCTCCACCCCGGTCTCCGGCGCGGCGACGGCGATGGTGGCGCGCAAGGTGCGCGAGCGGGCCCGGGTCGTCGCCTCCGCCATGCTGGAGGCGTCGCCGGAGGACCTGGAGTGGGCCGAGGGCCGCTGGGCCGTGCGCGGCGACCCGGCCACCGGCAAGAGCATGGCCGAGATCGCGCTCGCCGCGCACTCCGGCCTGGAACTGCCCGAGGGCGTCGAGGGCCACCTGGACGCCGTGTGCGTCTACAACCCGCCCAACCTGACCTACCCCTTCGGCGCGTACGTGTGCGTCGTGGACGTCGATCCCGGCACCGGGCAGGTCAAGGTGCGCCGCTTCGTCGCGGTGGACGACTGCGGGGTCCGGATCAACCCGATGATCGTGGAGGGCCAGATCCACGGCGGCCTGGCCGACGGCGTCGGCATGGCGCTGATGCAGCTCATGGCCTTCGACGAGGAGGGCAACCACCTGGGCGCGTCCTTCATGGACTACCTGCTGCCCACCGCGGTCGAGTGCCCCTCCTGGGAGCTGGGCGAGACCGTCACCCCCTCGCCGCACCACCCGATCGGCGCCAAGGGCGTCGGCGAGTCGGCCACGGTCGGCTCCCCGGCGGCCGTGGTCAACGCGGTCGTCGACGCCCTGCGCCCGTACGGCGTGCGCCACGCCGACATGCCGCTCACCCCGGCCAACGTCTGGCTCACCATCCAGGGCCGCCCCTTCAGGACCGACCTGGCGATCCCATGAGCACCGACTTCCTCGGCATGCCCGGACCCCGCCGCCCCTCCCCGGAGCCCGGGTCCCGGCAGCCGTACGTCATCGCCACGGTGGTGCGCGCCGCCCGCCCCACCAGCGCCAAACCGGGCGACCGCGCGCTCGTGCTCGCCGACGGGACCATCGAGGGCTTCGTCGGCGGCCACTGCGCCACCTCGGCGGTGCGCGCGCAGAGCATGCGCGTCCTCGCCCGCGGGGCGTCCACGCTGCTGCGCATCACGCCCGAGGCGGCCGAGCCGTACGAGGAGGAGGGGCTGGTCGCGGTGGGCCAGCCCTGCCTGTCCGGCGGCACCCTGGAGATCTTCCTGCAAGCCGTGCTCCCGCCCGCCCTCGTCCACGTGTACGGCGACGGCCCCATCGCCCAGGCCCTCCGCACGCTCGGCGAGGCACTGGCGTACGAGGTGACCCTGACCACGGCCCCGAGCGCGCCCATCGCCCCCGACACCATCGCACTGATCGTCGCCTCCCACGGCGTCAACGAGCCCCCCGTCCTCCAGGCGGCGCTCCAGGCCGGCGTCCCCTACATCGGCCTGATCGCCAGCCGCGAGCGCGGCGCCGCCGTGGTGTCCGCACTCGACGGCGGAAGCCGCGTCCACACCCCCGCCGGCCTCGACCTACGCGCCCGCACCCCCGCCGAGATCGCCCTGTCCGTCTACGCCGAGATCATCGCGACCCGGCACACGCCGGCGAGCTGACATGCCCTCCATCCTGTCGCGCAGGCTGCCCCATCCGACCGGGTCTCCCCTCCGGGAAGTCGTCCCACTCCACAATCCGGGGCGTGTCCGGCGGGCAGATGTTGCCCTTCTGGGCGTGAGCGGGGATTGTCTAGTCTCTGGGGTCTGGGAGGTGGTCATGAAGGTCGTCGGAAGCGCCCTGGTCGGGGTCGGCAGGCGGCGGTTGTGGGACGCGCTGCTCGATCCGGACGTGCTCGTGCGCACGATCCCCGGCTGCGAGCGGCTGGAGGCGCTGGGCGGCGACGCGTACCGGATGACGGTGACGGCCGGGGTGGCCTCCATCAAGGGCGTCTATCAGGGCGAGGTCGCGCTGACCGACATGCGCGAGCCCGAGGCGTTCGTGATGAAGGCCGGCGGCCAGGGCGCGCCGGGCACGGTGGACGCGACCGTGAACATCCGCCTCAGCGACGCCGACGGCGGCGGCACGCGGATCGACTACGACGCCGAGGCCGTGGTCGGCGGCATGATCGGCGGCGTCGGCCAGCGGATGCTCACCTCGGTCGCCAAGCGCACCGCCGACGAGTTCTTCACCGCCCTGGAACGCCACCTCACCGAGGAGCCCGTGACCGAGCCCGCCGCCGTCCAGCCCGCCGCCGTCCAGCCCGCCGCCGTCCAGCCCGCCGCCGTCCAGCCCGCCGCCGTCCAGCCCGCCGCCGTCCAGCCCGCCGCCGAACCCGCCGCCGTCGAGTCCGCCCCGGTCACGGAGGGGGCCGCCGCGGCGGAGGTCCCGGCGCGGGAGGCCGGGCAGGTGTACGTACGGCCGGCGCCGGAACGCGCGCCCGCCCCGCGCAGTGCCGTGCCCGCCTGGACGATGCTCGCCGCCTTCGGCATGGGCGCCGGCGTGGCGCTCGGCAGCGCCACCATCGGCTGGCTCCTCGGCCGCGCCACCCGACGCGCCTGACGGCGTACGTGTGGCCCTTGCCCCGCCACGGGCGGGGCTGAGGCGCTAGATGTCCTCTGCCAGGAGGTCGTTGGCGATGGCGAGGCGCTCCAGGATGCGGGCGAGTGCGGCCCGGTCGGCCGCGTCCAGTGGCGCGGTCAGCTCCTCGTCGAGGGCCGCGGCGGCGGCCGTGGCGGCGTCGAGCAGGCGGACGCCTTCCTCGGTCAGGTGCAGGCGCTGGCGGCGGCGGTCGGACGGGTCGCGGACCCGCTCGATCGCGCCGCGCGCTTCGAGCTGGTCGGCGAGCAGGACCACCAGACTCGGCGCGACCCGCATCACGGCGGCCACCTCCAACTGCGACTCGGCGCCCTTGATGCGCAGCGCGCTGAGCAGGGCGACATGCTTGGGCTTCAGTTCGAGGTCGGCGAGCCGCTCGGCGTAGCGCGCCTCCTGGCCGGCGCCGAGCACACCGAGCCTGAACGAGACGGTGCCGACCGGCGTGCGCGCGCTTCTCTTCGCCATTCGCAAGATGGTACCGTCCCAGAACGATTCACATATTGAATGGTTCACGTTCTGACATCATCGTGCGAGGTCTGAACGTGCTGGTGGCGCTGGGTTCAGCGGCGTTCGGGGTGCTCGCCATGCTGACCCCTGCCGGCTACCCGGGCGTCGCCGGTGGGGTGACCCACGCCGCCACGTTCTTCGCGGCGATGTACGGCGTGCGCGCCGCGCTCATCGCCGCAGCGGTGATCTGGCTCGTCGCCACCGGCCGCGGGGTGTTCCCCATGCTGGTGCTCGCCGGCGGCGTCCAGGTCGCGGACATCCTGGTCGGTGTCGTGAGCGGCCGGCTCGGCATGGTCCCGGGCGCCACGATCGCCGCGGCCGTCCATTTGGGCTCGGCCTGGCTGCTCGGCCGGCGGGACCGCCGCCGGCCTGTTGTGGCGCGGACTTGGCCGACCGGTGAGGGCGGCTAGGCACGTGACGGGGGGCGGGGGTGTTACGTGCCCTCGCGGAAGAGGATCTCTCGGCGTAACGTGGCGAGTATGCGGGAGGCGCGCGCGGAGGATGCCCGGAACCAGGCCAGGCAGCTCATCCGCGACCTTTTGGGCGAGGAGCGGCCCACCGTCGCCACGCTGGCCCGGGAGAGCGAGCGGGCGCTCGGGGCCGAGCGGACGCGCCGGTGTCTCGACCTCGTACGCTGGGCGCCGCTGACGCGGCGCTCGGCGGAGCTGGCCGCGCTGGCCGGGCTGCTGATCGGCACCCGGGAGCTGGGCACCGGCTGGTGGGAGCGGAGCAGGGGCGGCAAGCTGCCCCCGCCCGACGAGGTGGTGTGGTCGAGCACGGCCATCGAGCCGTGGGTCGATCTCACCGTGCTGGAGATGCTGGCCGCCTGGATCGCCGACGACTCCGCCGACGCCCGGTGGGGCGGGGCGGTCGGCTCGGTGGACCTCAACTCCTGGCAGGCGGAGGACCGCGTCAGGCTGCCCGCCGGGGTCAAGCCGGGCGAGCGGCTGGTGGTCTCCTTCGACGCGGGCGGGCGGCTCGACGCCGTCGTGGTGCGCCGCGCCGACGACGGCCTCGGCTCCAACCTCGACTTCTCCTCCCTGCGCTACTCCCGCCCCGCCGAGGCCCAGTGGAGCTGGGGGGTCGCGGCCGGGCTCGGGCCGCACCCGCTGGAGGGGGAGGACCCCGACCCGTACGCGGCGCAGGTGGACCGGTCCTCGGCCGACACGCTGCGCTCCTGGGCGCTGCGCCACGGGGCCACCGTGGAGCAGACCGGCGACCCGTGGCGGCGCAAGGGCGAGGTGGTCGCGGCCATCGAGCGGGTCGACTGGATGTGGCGCAGCGGCGAGTGGTTCGCCTGGTGGCGGGCGGTGTCCGCGCTGGTGGACGGCGACGGGCCGCAGCTCGCGGCGCGCATGGACGACATGGACGCCGCCACGTGAGCGCCGCCCCCGCCGTGGGCGGAAGGTGACGACGTACCCGCGGGTTGTTCGGCAGCGTGTGCCGATTCGGGCCCAGCAGGCGGATGGGTAGACACGGGACATGCGCAGCGTCCGTATCGGTGTCGACACCGGGGGAACGTTCACCGACGTGGTCGTGGTGGACGAGCAGACCGGTGAGATCGTCACGACCAAGACCCCCTCGACACCCGCCGACCCCGCCGAGGGGTTCCTGGCCGGCATCGGGAAGATCCTGCGTGACCGGGCCGGCGCGGACGTGGCCGGGATCGTGCACGGGACCACCGTGGCCACCAACCAGCTCCTGGAGGACCGCATCGCCGGGCTGGGCTTCGTGACCACCGAGGGCTTCGAGTTCGTACTGGAGATCGCCCGGCAGAGCGTGCCCGACGGCTACGGCAACTCCTACTTCTGGGTCAAACCCCCGCGGATCGTGCCGGTGCACCGGGTCAAGACCGTCGGCGGGCGGCTGGACCACCTCGGGCGCGAGGTGCGGCCGTTCGACGAGGAGGAGGCGGCGCGGGTCGCGCGCTGGTTCCGCGAGCAGGGCATCGACGCCATCGGGGTCTGCTTCCTGCACTCCTACGCCAACCCGGAGCACGAGCTGCGCATGCGGGACGTACTGGCCCGGGAGCACCCCGGCGCGGTCGTGTCGATCTCCAGCGACGTGCTGCGCGAGTACCGCGAGTACGAGCGGTCCGTCACCACCCTGGTCGACGCGGCGGTCAAGCCCACCATGCGCCGCTACATCGCCAACCTCTCCGCCCGGCTGCGGGCGCCGTTCTCGGTGATGAAGAGCAACGGGGGAGTGCTGTCGGCGGCCGAGGTCGTGCACCAGCCGATCACCACCGTGCTGTCGGGCCCGGCCGCGGGCGCGCTCGGCGCGGCGCTGATCGCCTCCACGGCCGGGCACCCGAGCGTGATCACCCTGGACGGCGGCGGCACGTCCACCGACGTGGCCGTGGTGGTGGACGGCGAGCCCTCGCTGACCACGGAGGGCAGCGTGGGCCGCTACCCGTGCAAGATCCCCATGATCGACATCGTCACGGTCGGGGCGGGCGGCGGCTCGGTGGCGTGGATCTCGCCGGAGGGCACGCTCAAGGTCGGCCCGAGGTCCGCGGGTGCCGACCCCGGCCCGCTCTGCTACGGCAAGGGCGGGACCGAGGTCACCGTCACCGACGCGCACGTCTTCCTCGGCCGGGTGCCGCCGCACCTGCTCGGCGGCGAGATCCCGCTCGACGTCGAGGCGGCCCGCGCGGGGATCGAGGGGCTGGCCGCGAAGCTGGGCCTCACCCCCGAGCGCACCGCGACCGGCATCCTGGAGATCAGCGCGTTCAACCAGTGCAACGCGATCCGCCAGATCACCGTCCAGCGCGGCCTGGACGTGCGCGACTTCCCGTTGGTCGCCTTCGGCGGCTCCGGGCCGCTGCTGGCCTGCCGCCTGATCGACATCCTCGGCCTGCCCTCGGTGCTGGTGCCGCCCGATCCGGGCAACGTCTCGGCGTTCGGCCTGCTCACCGTGGACGTCAAGAACGACTACGTGCGTACGCACGTCACCCGGGACCTCGACCTGGCCGCCGCGTCCGCGATCTTCGGCGAGCTGGAGGCCCAGGCCGCCGAGGCGCTGGACCGCGAGGGCTTCACCGACCACGTCTACGCCCGCAGCGCCGACCTGCGCTACTACGGGCAGGCGTACGAGGTGCGCGTGCCCGCGCCGTCCGGGCCGCTGGACGAGAGCTGGCGCCAGGCCGTCGTGGACGCCTTCCACGAAGCGCACGAGAAGCTGTACGGCTACGGCTACCGGAACGACCCGCGGCACGGCGTCGAATGGGTCAACCTGCGGGTCTCCGGCATCGGCCCGATCACCCGCCCCGTGATCCGCCCCCTGACCGGCCCGGCCGCGCCGGGCGAGCCCGGCACCCGCCCGGTGTGCTTCGAGGACGCCCCGGAGCCGGCCCCGATCCACCAGCGCGCCGCCCTCGGGCCGGGAACCGTGGTCGCGGGCCCGGCCGTGATCGAGGAGTACGGCTCCACGCTGCCCGTCCATCCCGGCTTCACCGCCACCGTCGACGCCTACGGCAACCTGGAGGTCCGCCGTGCCCGCTGACCCGGTTCTGATCGAGATCGTGGAGGGCACGCTCGCCTCGGTCGAGAAGGAGGTCGAGACCGCCATCGCGCGCACCGCCAGGTCGCCGATGATCCGCGACGCGCACGACTTCCGCGCCGGCATCCACGACGTACGGCTGCGCAAGCTGACCGGCCGCTCCTACTCCGCGCTCGTCCAGCCCGTGGTGCGCGACTTCCCGATCGCCGAGATGAACCCCGGCGACGTGTTCTTCCACAACGACGTCTACCTGTCGGAGGGCGGCATCGGCCACCTGCCCGACCTGTGCGTCACCGTGCCGGTCTTCCACGGCGGCGAGGTGGTCGCGTTCGTCCAGGCGTTCGGCCACCACGACGACATCGGCGGCGCGGTGCCCGGCTCGATGCCCTCGCACGCCACCAGCGTGTTCGAGGAGGGCCTGATGGTCCCGCCGATCAAGCTGTGGGACCGCGGCGTCCCCAACCGGGCCGCGCTGACCATCATGACCCGCAACTCGCGCATGCCCGACTCGCTCGCCGGCGACCTCGACGCGGAGTGCTCGGCCTGCCTCATGGGCGCGCGCCGGCTCGGCGAGCTGTTCGACCGGTACGGCCGCGAGGCCGTCGAGGCGTGCTTCGACGCGATCATCGCCAAGACCACCGAGACGTTCCGCCGCGAGCTGCTGGCCAAGATCCCCGAGGGGACGTACGTGTGGGAGGACTACGCCGAGCACGACGGCGTGGACGAGCCCCGCCTGCACGCCCAGCGGATCACCCTCACCGTGGACCACTCGGCCCCCGAGCCGCTGATCATCGACTTCACCGGCACCTCACCGCAGGCCAAGGGCCCGATCAACCACGCGGGCGACTACGCCGACGGGGTGTTCCTGAAGAAGTGGCTGGCCCCGATCCTGCGCAACCTGGCCGACACGCCGGAGCGGATGGCCGAGCTGGACGTCAACGAGGGCGTCGTCCCCCTGATGAAGATGATCTTCCCGGAGAAGGGGACGCTGCTCACCCCGGTCTTCCCCGCCCCGACCAACGCCCGGACCTTCGTCATCCTGCGCCTGCTCGGCGTGCTCGCCGGCGTCCTGGCCAAGGCCACCGGCGGGCGCATGCCCGCCGACCAGGAGACGATCCGCTACACCGGCGTGTACGGCACCGGCGAGGACGGCGCGCCGTACCTGATGCGCGAGGTCCTCGGCGGCGGCTCGGGCGGACGCTGGTACGCCGACGGCGAGGACACCATCCACGTCGTGCCCGACTCACGCAACATCCCGGTGGAGTTCGCCGAGTCGCGCTGGCCGTTCCGGGTGGAGCGCCTCGGCCTCGCCGTGGACAGCGGCGGCCCGGGGATGTACCGCGGCGGCCTGGGCTACGACAAGCACATCCGCATGCTCCGCGACGCCTCCTTCATGTCCATCGCCGACCGCTCCATCCTGTCCTGCTGGGGCGTCAACGGCGGCCGCGCCGGCCGTCCCTTCCTGGTCACCATCGAGGGCCGCGAGATGGACGGCCTGGTGGACGACTCCCCGGTACGCGCCGGCGAGGTGATCAGGATCAGAACCACGGGCGGCGGCGGCTGGGGCTGCCCGTACGACCGCGACCCGGACCTCGTCGCGGCGGACGTCCGAGACGGCAAGGTCTCGCGAGAGGGCGCGGAATCGGACTACGGCGTGGTCCTGGACCCCGACGGCGAGGTGGACAAGCCCGCCACCACCGACCTGCGAACCCGCCTCCGCGCCGCACTCCCCGCCAACGCCCCCTTCTTCGACCGCGGCCCCGGCTACCCCCGCCTGGCCAACGGCCACCCCCACCCGGACGTGGACCTCATCTGACCCATCGTGCACTTCCGTGTGCGGAAAGTGACGAACCTGGCTACGATGCACGGGTGATCCCCCCTCTGTCGGCGTACGCCGACGAGTCCATGCGCATCCCGGCCAGGCTGTATCTCATGGCCGCGATCTCATGGCCGCGGTCCTGGTCACCCCCACCCGGGCCGACGGCCATCGCGCGGTGCTGCGCGGCCTGCTCTACCGCCGCCAGCGCCGCCTGCACTGGCGCGACGAGAACGACCGCCGCCGCGCCCACCTCATCACGGCGCTGGCCGCCCTCCGGCTGAGCGGCGTGGTGGTCGTCGCGTCGGGCCTGGACCCGAAGCGGCAGGAGCGCGCCCGCCGCAAGTGCATGGAACGCCTGCTGTGGGAACTGGGCGCCCGGGGTGTCGGCGAGGTCGTCTTCGAGTCGCGCGGCCGGGGTCTCGATGAGGACGACCGCCGAGTGGTGGACGTCATGCGCGTGCAGAACTCGGTGTCTCCGCAGCTCAGGGTGCGCTGGCAGGAGGCGGAGCGGGAGCCGCTGATCTGGATCCCCGACATCGTGGCCGGGGCGGCGTCGCTGGCTACGGCTGGTCAGGAGCGCTTCTGGAAGGAGCTGGGACCCGAGTTGGCGATCGAGCGCTTCGAGCTGAACTGACCGCGGACAACGCGAAGCCCGGGCTCCCGTCGTCCGGCGGTCCACCCGGGCCCACTTCCACTCCCATCGGCGATGGGCGGCACCCTTAGTGTACCCGTCCCGACACGGACTGTCACCTGGCAGCGCGAAGCCCAGGCTTCCGTCGTCCGGCGGTCCACCCGGCTCACTTCCACTCCCCCCATCAGGAGGCGGCGGGGAAAGGGTACCGCGGTGGGGGTGTTGAGGGCGGGGAGATATCGTCGGGGGCAGTCGTGCGGTTCGGGGGCCGGTGGGCTAAGCTCGGCGACCATCACTGGAGGTTGATCTTGCAGGGACCCCTTGGCGACATCGTTGTCCTCGATCTCTCGCGGGCGTTGGCCGGGCCGCATGCCGCCCAGATGCTCGGGGATCTCGGGGCAAAGGTGATCAAGGTGGAGCATCCGGCGGGCGGCGACGAGTCGCGCGGGTGGGGGCCGCCGTTCGTGGGGCCGGAGCAGGACATCTCCACCTACTTCCTGTCGGCCAACCGCAACAAGCAGTCCGTCGCCGTGGACATGAAGACCGACGAGGGCAAGGCGCTGGTCGAGCGGCTGGTGCGGCAGAGCGACGTGCTGATCGAGAACTTCAGGAGCGGGGTGCTGGACCGGCTGGGGTTCCCGGTGGAGCGGTTGCGGGAGCTGAACCCGCGGCTGGTGGTGTTGTCGATCACCGGGTTCGGGCACGACGGGCCCGAGGGCGGGCGGCCGGGGTATGACCAGATCGCGCAGGGCGAGGCGGGGCTGATGAGCCTGACCGGGCCCTCGCCGGACGAGCCGTACCGGGTGGGGGCCTCGATCGGGGACGTCCTGGCCGGCATGTACGGCGCGTACGGCGTGTTGGCCGCGCTGCACGAGCGGGCGCGTACCGGAAAGGGGGCGGTCGTGCGCACGTCGCTGCTGGCCGCGATCACCGGTGTGCACGCCTACCACGGGACCGCCTGGACCGTGGGCGGGCAGGTGCCGCGGGCCAACGGGAACCACCACGCGTCCATCGCGCCGTACGGTGCCTTCCGGTGCGCCGACGGGATGGTGCAGATCGCCGCGGCGAATGACGCCCTATGGCGAAAAGTCGCCACCCTCCTCGACATAGACCCAGATCTCCCGCAATATGCGACCAACCGGGACCGGTTCGCGCACCGCGACGACCTGATCCGGGACATGGAGACCGCGCTCGCCAAGCACGACCGCGCCCACTGGCTCGCCGAGCTCGACCGGCTCGGCGTGCCCGCCGGCGCCATCCGGAGCATCGACGAGGTGTACGAGTGGGAGCAGACCCGCTCCCAGGGCCTGGTGGTGGAGGTCGATCACCCCGTGCTCGGCACGATCAGCCTGCCCGGCCCGCCGCTGCGGTTCGACGGCGCGCCGCCCTTCCCGCACACCGCGCCGCCCGCGCTGGGCCAGCACAATGACGAGGTCCTGGTGTGGCTGGAGGAGCGGGAGCGGTGACGCCTCCCCCCGCTACCACGCCGGCAGGCCAGGGGGCAGGGGAGGCGGCGGGCCCCCCGCCCCGGCCCGACGCGCGCACACTCATCGGCATCGTGCTCGACCCCGGCTCCTGGAGGTCCTGGGACGAGCCGCCCGCCGACCCGGCCGAGCCCGGCTCCCCGTACGCCGACGAGCTGGCCGCAGCGCGCGCCAAGACCGGCTACGACGAGGCCGTCGTCACCGGGGAGGGGCTGCTCGGCGGGCGCCGGGTCGCGGTGGCCGTGTGCGAGTTCTCCTTCATGGCCGGCTCGATCGGCGTGGCCGCGGCCGACCGCCTCGTACGCGCCGTGGAGCGCGCCACCCGTGAGCGGCTGCCGCTGCTGGCCGCCCCCGCCTCGGGCGGCACCCGGATGCAGGAGGGCGCGCTCGCGTTCGCCCAGATGATCAAGATCACCGCGGCGGTCGCGGCGCACAAGGCGGCCGGCCTGCCGTACATCGTCTACCTGCGCCACCCCACCACCGGCGGCGTCCTCGCCTCGTGGGGCTCGCTCGGCCATGTCGTCGCCGCCGAGCCGGGCGCGCTGATCGGCTTCCTCGGCCCCAGGGTGTTCGAGTCGCTGCACGGCTACCCGTTCCCCGAGGGCGTGCAGGTCGCGGAGAACCTGTACGCCCACGGCCTGATCGACGCGGTCGTCTCGGCCGCCGAGGCCAGGCAGGCCGCCATACGGGCGTTGTCGGTGCTGTGCGCGCCCACTGAAGGGCTGGAGCAGGGGCCGGAGCCGGCGGTCCCGGCGCGTCCCGTGGAGGCGTGGGAGGCCATCACCCGCTCCCGCCGGGACGACCGGCCCGGCGTGCGGGCCCTGCTGAAGCTCGGCGCCACGGACGTGACCCCGCTCAACGGCAGCGGCGCCGGTGAGGCCGACCCGGGCATGCTGCTCGCCCTGGCCCGCTTCGGCGCCGCGCCCGCCGTCGTGCTGGGCCAGGACCGTACCCGGCAGCGGGCGGTGGCCCCGCTCGGCCCCGGCGGGCTGCGGGTCGCCCGGCGCGGCATGCGCCTGGCCGCCGACCTGGGCCTGCCCCTGGTCACCGTGATCGACACCGCGGGCGCGGCGCTGTCCAAGGCGGCCGAGGAGGGCGGGCTGGCCGCCGAGATCGCCCGCTCGCTCGCCGACATGGTCACCCTGGACGCCCCGACCGTCTGCCTGATCCTGGGCGAGGGCGCGGGCGGCGCGGCCCTGGCGCTGCTGCCCGCCGACCGGGTGGTGGCGGCGCAGCACGGCTGGCTGTCCCCGCTGCCGCCCGAGGGCGCCTCGGCGATCCTGTACCGCAGCGTGGACTTCGCCCCCGAGATCGCCCGCGCCCAGCGCGTCGGCGCCGCCGACCTGCAGCGCGACGGCATCGTGGACCGGATCGTGCCCGAGCTTCCCGACGCGGCGTACGAGCCGGAGGCGTTCTGCCGCAGGATCGCCCGCGCCCTGGAGTACGAGCTGGCCGGGCTGCTCGGCCGGCCCCCCGGCGACCGGCTCGCCGCCCGCACCGCCCGCTACCGGGCCCTCGGCTCGGCCTGAACGGTGTCCACGCGGGCCAGCACCCGGCCGAGCGCGTCGCACACCTCCACCCGCCGCACCCCGGCGTCCGCGGCGTAGGTCACCGTCCACACCGCCATGGGCGCGCCCGGCGGCCTGTGGAACGTTCCGGCGACGGGCTCGCCCGAGAGCGTGCGGGCCGTCACCAGGGCCGCCTGCCCAGGCGCCGGGCCGTACGCGACCACGCTGCCCCCGGACGCCAGACCGCCCGCGGCCCCCGGCGCCGCCGGCACGCACCGGGCGGCCGAGCAGAGCGCGTACCCGCCCCCGCCCTCCCGCACGAACCACACCCGCAGCGGATCGGCCCGGCCGGGAACGGGCAGCGAGGCCGCCTCGCCCACCGGCGCCCGGCCGGACGCCCCCGGGGCCGCCCCACCGGTCGTGCCCGTCGCCCCGCCGGTGGTGCCCGGGGCCTTGCCGGCAGTGCCCGGGGACCCGTCCATCCCGCCTGGGGCGATGGCCTGCAGCGCCACGGCCAGCGCGGCCGCGCCGGTCGCCGCCGCGAGGGGGAGCGTGGTCAGGGCCGCGCGCCGCCTACGGCGCACCGCGCGGGTGCGGGCCTGGAGGTTCGACCAGGCGTCCGGGCTGATCTCGGAGCTGTCCGCGCGCTCGCTCAGCGCCGCGCGCAGGCGGGCCTCCAGGTCGGGGGTCACGGGTCTCCTCCTTCGCGACGCGGCCGGGCGCCGCCCCGCGCGGGCGCCGGGTGAACGCCGGTCACACTACGGAAGACACCTGGCGGGCCCGCGGGTTGACAGACCGTGCCGGTTCTGGTCTGGACTGCGCCGCGTGAGGCTCCTGGGGAGAACGCCGCTACGGGCCGGGGCGCTCGGGGGTCAGCGAGACGGGGATGCGCTCGATCCGGATGGAGAAGACCTCCTCGCGCGGCACCACGACCTCGTACGCGCCGTGATCGACCATCCAGTAGCCCAGCGCCTCGGCCTTCATGCCGTTGTGCCCGGTGTAGGCGATGTGCAGGCCGTCCTCGTCCTCGTCGAGCACCACGCACGGCTCGCCGCCGAACGCGCCGACCGTGCGCACCATGACCAGCCAGTCGAGGTCGGCGCGGGAGACGACCCGCCGCCAGTAGCCGGAGGCGGCCTCGAAGCCCTCCTCGGCCTCCTCGCTGAACAGCACCACCTCGTCGGGGTCGCCGCCCAGTGCGGCGGCGTAGGAACGCTCGCCGAAGTGGGCGACGAAACCCGAGGCGACCACCTCGATCTCGGCGTTCACAACATCTCCTTCGTCGGCGCTGTGAACGCCTGGCGGCCGTGCCCGTCGGTTCGCCGGCTGTGCGCGCTCACGGGCGCTCCCCTCCGTCGGAGGCGGGCCGCCAGGTGAGCCCGTCGTACACGCCGAACAGGCTCTCGCCCTCGGCGGTGAGGTGGCCGATCCTGGCGCCCGCCGGGATCGGCATCGGCATGGTGTGGAACTGCGGCACGACGTGCTCGCGAGAGGTGGTGAACGCGTTGCCCGCGAAGGGCGGGTTGTCGCTCCAGTCGCCGCCCATGTGCGGGCCGTACGGCACGACGTAGTGATCGACGTCACGGGCCACCCAGCGCATGATGTACAGCTCGGGCACGTCCGCGGTCAGCTCGGAGCCCTCGAAGTGGAGGTCGAGGGCGTAGAAGAGCTGCCGCGGCGTGGTGAGCCTGGCGCAGTCCTGCGCCCGGTAGACGTAGCCGGAGATGACCGTGCGTTTGCCGGACAGATAGGGCACCAGCAGGCGAGGCGGGATTACCTTCAGCATCTGCGTTCTGCGGCCCGGCTCGTTCACGAGCCCTAGTTTACGATCGGGCGACCCCGAGAATGCGATGTTCGAGACAGGGGAGCGTGGCCCTGGCCGCGGCCGTGACCGAGGTGTCCACCTCGCACACGTGCACCTCACCCGACGAGCCGAGCGTCGCCCGCGCGACGCCCATCGGATCGACCAGCATGCTGCGCCCGATGCCGAAGCCGTCTCTGCTGTCGGGGTCGTGCGCCTGGCCCACCGCGGCCGTCCACATGGTGTTCTCGATCGCCCGCGCCCGCACCAGCGTCGCCCAGTGGTCCTCCTTCAACGGCCCGGAGCCCCAGGCCGCGATGACCGCGAACATCTCCGCGCCCAGATCCACCAGCGCCCGCGCCAGCTCCGGGAAGCGCACGTCGTAGCAGGTGATCAGGCCGATCCGCAGCCCGGCCAGCTCGACGACGACCGGCTCGCCGCCGGGCACCACCAGGTCGGACTCGCGGGCGCCGAAGGAGTCGAACAGGTGGATCTTCCGGTACGCCGCCGCCAGCGCGCCCCGCTCGTCCAGCGCGACCGCCGTGTTGTAGACCCGCCCGTCGGCGGAGTCGCCCGGCTCGAACACCCCGGCGATGACCGCGACGCCGTGCTCGCGGGCCGCCGCCGCGAGCCCGCTGACGAACGGCCCGTCGAGAGGCTCGGCCAGGTCGGCGATCCGCTTGCCGAACCTGGTCAGCGTGGACTCGGGGAAGACGGCCAGCTCGGCGCCGCGGGCGGCCGCACGCGCGATCTCCGCGCGGGCGAGCTCCAGGTTGACGGCGGGATCGACGGAGACGGGGATCTGGCACAGCGCGATGGTCGTCACTTCTCCACCCTATTCGGGACCGGAGCGTTCCAGGTGAGACGCCGCCACAGCCATTCGGCCGGGCCATAGTCGAACCGGGACAGCCACCACCGCGAGAAGAGGACCTGTACGGCGAGCGTGATCACGCTGAGCACGATGCCCGCGCGCCGCGTCGGGTCGGCGGTCAGCAACGGCAGCGCGGCCAGGATGACCGGGGTGCTGGTCAGGTAGTTGGTCAGCGCCATCCGGCCGAGCGGGGCGAGCACGGCCAGCAGCGGGCGGCGCAACCGGGTGCGCAGCAGCAGGAGCAGGCCGGTGGCGTACGCGAGCGCGTCCAGCAGCCCCGCGACCGGTGGGACGGCCGCGATCCACAACTCGCCCGGATTCAGGCGCATGTAGACGGTGAGCCAGGTGAGCAGCCCGCCCCCGAGGGCCGAGGCCACGAACACCGGCGGCACCACCTCGCGCGGCGGCCGGTACTGCATCATCGCCATGCCGAGCAGGAACAGCCCCGGGATCACCCAGTAGCCGCCGCCCTTCCAGCACCCGAACGCCGTCGCCAGCACGCCCAGGATCAGCACCGCGAGCCTGGGCAGGAACGAGGCCGGCAGCAGCACCACCAGCCCGATCACCGCGTACGGCAGCAGCACCTCGCCGCCCGGGACGAGCAACTGGTGCAGACAGCCGAACCCGGCCAGGATCACCAGCCGCCAGACCAGCCGGATCCTGTCCGCGGAACGCAGGAACAGCACCAGGCCGATGCCGAACAGAAAGGAGAAGATCGGGTAGAACCGGGCCTGCAGCAGACTCTCGATCACCCAGTCGACCCCGACGTGCGGCGCGTTGCCCAGCCTGCCCCGGGTGTGCTGCCAGGTGTTGACCACCATGATCCCGCACAGCGCGAGGCCCCGCACGGCGTCCAGCTCGTGGATGCGCTCCTTCTCGGCCATCACCACGACCAGGGTGACACGGCCGCGAACACGGCGCCGATCGGGACGGGGGCACGGGCGGCTGGCGCGGGGATCACAAGGACCCAGGCTAATGCCGCGCTCGGCGCTGTGCTCATGGCGCGTGCTCGGCATTGGACGGATGTGGTCGCGGAGGGTGCTCGGCACGGGTGGGCCGTGCCTGCGGCCCGTGCCCGGCATGGGTGGGGTGTGGCGCGTGCTCGGCATTGGACGGGGTGTGGTCGCGGAGGGTGCTCGACACAGGCGGACTGTGCCTCCGGCCCGTGCCCGGCATGGGTGGCTGTGCCTGCCGCCCGTGCTCGGCATGGGGGGAGTGTGGTGCGTGCTCGGCATGGGCGGGTTGTGCTTGTGGCGCGTGCCCGGCATGGGTGGGCTGTGCTTGTGGCGCCTGCTCGGGACGGGGGCCGTGCCTGCGGCCCGTGCTCGGCACGGGCGGGGCGTGCTCATCGCTCGTGCTCGGCACTGGCGGCTGGCCCGGACATGACCCGCGCCCAGGCCCATCGCACCCGCTTGGCGTCTGGGCCGACGATCGCTGCCCGGCGTGACGGGCGCTGAGTTGTGACCCCACGCCCATCCCATGCCTTGCTCCATGCTTCGGGCCGCTGCTTCCTGGATTGGTGGGCTTCCTGGATCGGTGGGCAGCCGCCGACAGGGCCGGGCTCGGCGAGCGCGGTCATCGCCGGGGCCGGTGGCGAAGCATAGGAAGGCGTCTGGAGTTCTCGCCCGCGCCCCCGGTCCCGGCCACGCCCGGCGAGGCGCGCCGGGCTGGCCGCACACACTGGTGGCGGCGGCACCTGGTCGGCCGCCCGCACTGGTGGCGGCGGCACCTGGTCGGCCGCAGGCACTGGTGGCGGCGGCACCTGGCCGGTGCCCGCGTCGGGGTGCTCCCTGGCCGCCATTGCTCATGAAAGTTTCGGCACAGCCACCGAGAAGTGTCGGAGAAGCGATGGGTGCGCCGACCAGAGCAGGGGAAGCCCGCCCCGCCTCGGAGTCGAAACGTTTCCGGTGGTGGCGGGGTGGGAAAGGTGATCCGGGGGGCCATGGGAGCCCTGACCCCTGCGGGCGCGGGTGTGACGCTGGGGGCGTGGCGGCATCATGGTGACGACGGCTACCCAAGCGCGGCGGCCGGGCCACGGCCGCGCAACACCCGAGGGCGGTCCGACCCATGCACGACTTGCGCAGCCTCCTCGACTCCGCCGTCGAGCGCGCCCGAGCGCACCCCGGCGTGAGCACCGTGCTCGCCGCGGTCGTCGCGGTGCTCATGGTGGCGGGGCTGTTCGCCACCATGCACTATGACACGCCCGCGGGCGTTGACGAGGCCGTGGTCGCCGCGGGCACGCCCGTGCCCAGTCCTACCGTGGGCAGCCCGGCCGCCGGCACCCCGGCCGCGACGGTGGCCCCGAGCCCGGCGCCGGCCCCGAGCGCGTCGCGTACGCGCAGCCCGAAACCGGCCAAGGCCACCCGGCCCGCGCCCCGGCCGACCTCGCAGGCGCGCCGGGCGGAGGCGCCGCCGGTGCGGCCCGCACCGCCGCCCAAGCCGACCCCGACCCCCAAACCGTCCAAGAGCCGCACCAAGGCCCCGCCGAAGAAGACGCCGGCACCCGCGAAGTCGCCCAAGCCCGCGCCGTCGCCCTCGGAGGAGACGCCCTCGGAGAACCCGACGCTGGGCCAGCCGCCCGAGGACCCGGGCCCGACGGCCGTGCCCCCGTCGATGCCGCCCACCCCGGCGACCTGACGAGCGCGGGTCGAACGAGCCGACGAGCGGCGACCTGACGAGCGCCGGGCCGGGCGAATGGCGACCCGACGGGCGGCGGGTCTCCGTCGTCGGATCACCGTCGGCGCCCGCCCCGGATCGCCGGCTCTCGCCGATCCGTCCCCCGGTCAGCGGCGGCGGGCGGCTCCGTCGTGGGCGGCGGGGCGGAGGGCCGCTGTGCTGTCGCGCACGATCAGGTCGGTGGCGAGCTCCACGCGGCGCGTCTCCGGGGGTTCGCCGCGCGACATGGCCATGACCATGCGGGTGGCGAGGGCCGCCATCTCCTGTAGCGGTTGGCGCACCGTGGTCAGGGGCGGCCAGGCCGAGCGGGCCAGCGGGAGGTCGTCGAAGCCGACCACGCTGAGGTCGTCGGGGATGCGCAGGCCGCGCTGGCGGGCGGCCTCGAACACCCCGAACGCCTGCAAATCGCTGCCGGCGAAGATCGCGGTCGGCGGGTCGGGCAGGTCGAGCAGGGCGTGGCCCTGGTCGTGGCCGGAGCCGACGAGGAAGTCGCCGTAGCGGATCAGGTCGGGATCGACCGGCATGCCCGCGGTCTCCAGGGCCGCGCGGTAGCCGTCGATCCTGGCCCGGCTGCACAGCATGTCGGGCGGGCCGCCGATGACCGCCACGCGGCGGTGGCCGAGTTCCAGCAGGTGACGGGTGGCCGACAGGCCGCCGTTCCAGTTGGTGGCGCCCACCGAGGCGACGTCGGGGCTCGGCTCGCCCTCGGGATCGACCACCACGAACGGGATCATGCGCGCGCTGAGCTGGCCGTGCTGCACCGGCGAGAGCCGCGAGCCGACGATCACCACCCCGTCGGTACGCCGTGCGGCGATGCGGTCCAGCAGGTCGCGCCCGGGTCCTGAGTGGGTGTGCATCACCGAGATGACCACGCTGGCGTCGGCCTCGCGGGCGGCCGTCTCGCCGCCGCGGATCAGCTCCATCGCCCACGGGCTCTCGATCTCGGCGAAGACCAGGTCGACCAGCCCGACCGGCCCGTCGCCGTGCCCGCCGCGGCGCTGGTAGCCGTGCTTGTGCAACAGCTTCTCCACCCGCTGGCGGGTCTCGGGCGCGACCTCGGGCCGCCCGTTGATCACCTTGGAGACCGTGGGCACCGACACCCCGGCCTCCTCCGCGATCAGCGCGATCGTCACTCGTCTCTTCACTGGCCACCCCCTCGTCATGGCGATGCGAACCGGGGCGGGTTCCTGCCTGCGAGGGCCCTGACCGGCGCTGCCACCGCCGATTCTAACGAAAACTTTCGGCATCTCGCAGCCCGGGGTCGCCATGCGGCGCGGGGAAGGCCGAGGCATCTCACCAGGATCTATTGACCGTAACGCCAAGATTACGTACGCTCCGATCCACGAAAACATTCGGTGACAATCCGAAACTTTCAGGCCAGGCCGGGTTACGACGCCACGAAGGAGAGTTGATGCTCGACAACCAGGTGGCCCTGCGCGTGTCCGGATCGCGGCTCGTCAACGGCGCCGGCGAACCGGTACGGCTACGCGGGGTCGGCCTCGGTGGCTGGATGAACATGGAGAACTTCATCACCGGCTACCCGGCCAACGAGACCACCATGCGCGCGGCCGTGCGCGACGTCCTGGGCGAGGAACGCTACGAGCTGTTCTTCGAGCGGCTGCTGACCTCGTTCTTCGGCGAGGAGGACGCCGACCTGCTGGCCGCCGTCGGCGCCAACTGCGTGCGCATCCCGGTGAACTACCGCCGCTTCGAGTCCGACGAGCGGCCCATGGAGATCGTCCAGGACGGATTCCGCCACCTCGACCGCGTGATCGATCTGCTGGCGTCCAGGGGCATCTACTCGGTCATCGACCTGCACGCGCTTCCCGGCTCGCAGAACCAGCACTGGCACTCCGACAACCCCACGCACATCGCCGCGCTGTGGCGGCACCGCGGCTTCCAGGACCGCGTGGTCAACCTGTGGGAGGCCATCGCGACCCACTACCGGGACAACCCGTGGGTGGCGGGCTACAACCCGGTCAACGAGCCGGGCGACGACACCGGCAAGGTGATCGGCCCGTTCTACGACCGGCTGGTCAAGGCGATCCGCGGGGCCGACCCGTCGCACGTGCTGTTCCTCGACGGCAACACCTACTCCACCGACTTCTCGGTCTTCCGCGAGCTGTATCCGAACACGGTCTTCGTCTGCCACGACTACGCGCTGGCCGGCTTCGCGCACGGCGGGCCGTACCCCGGCTACACCCGGGGCGAGTGGTGCGACCGCGCCCAGTTGGAGAGCGAGTTCGAGCGCCGCACCCGCTTCCAGCGCGAGACCGGCACGCCGCTGTGGGTGGGCGAGTTCGGCCCGGTCTACACCGGCGACCCGGCCGTGGACGCCCAGCGCTACCAGATCCTGACCGACCAGCTTGAGATCTACGACGAGCACGAGGCGGGCTGGTCGCTGTGGACGTACAAGGACGTGGGCCTTCAGGGCCTGGTGTACGCCGACTCCGACGGCGCGTACCTGCGCAGGTTCGGCGACTTCATCGCCAAGAAGGGCCGCCTCGGCGCCGACCGGTGGGGCTCCACGATGGAGGAGGCCGCGGACGTGCTCGCCCCGCTGTACGACCTGATGGAGCGCGAGTTCCCGAACTGGAACCCCTACCCGTGGGGCGCCCGCTACCAGATCGACGACCTGATCAGGCACGTCCTGATCGCCCAGGCCCTGGTGCCGGAGTACGCCGAGCTGTTCCGCGGCCTGGGCGATGAGGACCTGATCGCCCTGGCCGACTCCTTCGCGCTGCGCAACTGCGCCCGCCGCGAGCCCCTGCTCGACCTGCTCACCCGCAACCTGCACGCCTGAGCCCCGCCCACACGCGGCCGGTCCCCGACGCCGGCGCGGGCCGCCTGGCCGCCCGCGCCGGCCCGGCCGTCAGGAACGGCGGGGGTGAACCCGCGCTGCGGGGGAGCGGTCTGCGGCCCTGATGCTGAGCAGGTGAACGCGCGCTGCGGGGAGCGGCCTGGCGTGGGCGGCGCCTGCTGTTCGAGGCCGCGTTGGTGCGGCGTGGGTCAGGTGGTGCCGCGGATGACCAGGCGGGTGGGCAGGATCGCGGGCGGGTGCGGGGTGGCGGGCGACGGGGGCAGCATGGCGATCAGGGCCCGCGCCGCGGCGGTGCCGAAGGCGGTCTTGTCCTGGGCGACGGTGGTCAGGCCGGGTGGGACCAGGGCGGCGAGCTCGATGTCGTCGAAGCCGACCAGCGCGACGTCCTCGGGGACGCGCAGGCCCGCCTCGGCGAGGGCGCGCAGGGCGCCGATCGCCATCTGGTCGCCGGCGGCGAACACGGCGTCGGGGCGCTCGTCCGGCGCCAGCAGGCGGCGCATGGCGGCGTGGCCGCTGTCGAGGTAGAAGTCGCCCTCGGCCACCAGTTCCTCGCGGTAGGGGAGGCCCAGGGCGCTCAGCTCCAAGCGGTAGCCCGCCAGGCGGTCGGCACCGGGCCAGGTGCGGCGGGGGCCGGCGATGGTGGCGATCCGCCTGCGGCCGCGCGCGTGCAGGTGGGCGACGGCCGCACGGGCGCCGCCCACGTTGTCGGAGGTCACGTACGTCGCCCGGGGGCCGGTCACCGGTCTGTCGAGGGCCACGCAGGGCAGGCCGGAGGCGGCGAGGTCGGCGAGTGCGGGGTCGGGGGCGCCGGCGTCGATGAACACGATGCCGTCCAGATCGTGCCGTTTCGCCGCGCGCGCGTAGCCGCCGGCGCCCGGCTCGGCGGCCAGCATGAGCAGGTGGTGTCCGTGGTCGCTGAGCGCGGTCTTCAGGCCGATCAGGATCTCCTGGAGGAACGGGTGGCGCCAGCCGGGGCCGCGGTGGCCGGTGTCCCAGACCAGGCCGACCATGCGGGACCTGCCGGTGGCGAGTGTGCGGGCGGACTCGTTGGGCTGGTAGCCCAGCTCGTCCGCCACCCGCAGCACGTGCTCCCTGGTCCGCCTGGTCACCAGGTCGGGGTTGTTGAACACGCGCGAGACGGTCGCCACCGAGACCTCGGCGCGGCGGGCCAGTTCGCGGATCGTTGCCACGGGGACACATTAGCCCATATTCTGTAACCGCTTTCATGAAACCGGTTACAAAAGATTGGTCAAAGGATGAGCCTGTATCCGGCCGGCTTCGTCTGGGGCGTGGCGACCTCGGCGTACCAGATCGAGGGAGCGGTGACCGAGGACGGACGGGGGCCGTCCATCTGGGACGCGTTCTGCGCCAGGCCCGGCGCCATCGCCGACGGCTCCTCCGGCGAGCCCGCCTGCGACCACTACCACCGCTGGCCCGAGGACCTGGACCTGATCGCGGGGCTCGGCGCGGGCGCGTACCGGTTCTCGGTGGCCTGGCCCCGGGTGCTGCCCGAGGGGCGCGGCGCGGTGAACCGGCGCGGGCTGGACTTCTACCGGCGGCTCGCCGACGCCCTGCACGAGCGCGGCATCACCCCGTTCGTCACGCTCTACCACTGGGACCTGCCGCAGGCCCTGGAAGAGACCGGCGGGTGGAGGTCGCGCGACACCGCTCTGTGGTTCGCCGACTACGCGGCCCTGGTGCAGGAGGCGATGGACGGCGCGGTGCCGTACTGGATCACGCTGAACGAGCCCTACTGCTCCGCCATCGTCGGGTACGCCGAGGGCCGGCACGCGCCCGGCGCCCGCGAGGGGCACGGCGCGCTGGCCGCCGCGCACCACCTGCTGCTCGGCCACGGGCTGGCCGCCGAGCGGCTGCGCGCGGGCGCGCGCGAGGGGGAGCGGATCGGCGTCACGCTCAACATGTCGCCCACCCTGCCCGGCGGCCCCGAGCCCGAGGACGCCGCGGCGGCCCGCCGCATGGACCTGATGGTGAACCGGCAGTTCACCGAGCCGCTGCTGGCCGGCAGGTACGCCGAGGACCTGGCGGAGGTCTACGGCGCGATCAGCGACTTCTCCTTCCAGCACGAGGGCGACCTGAAGGTCATCTCCGCCCCGCTGGACTTCCTGGGCGTCAACTACTACTACCGGCTGCACGCGGTGGCCGCGCCGTACGCCGAGCCCGACCCGGCCCGGCGCACCGCCTTCGACCTGGGCGCCCGCACGGTCGCGCCGCCGAATCCCCGTACCAGCGGCCTGGGCTGGGTGGTCGAGCCGCAGGGCCTGTACGACACGCTGACCGGCCTGGCCGCCCGCTACCCCGGGCTGCCGCCCGTCTTCGTCACCGAGAACGGCTACGGCGACCACGGCGAGCTGGACGACCGGGGCCGCGTCGCCTACCTGGACGACCACCTGGCCGCGACGAGGCGGGCCATCGCCGACGGCGTGGACGTGCGCGGCTACTTCTGCTGGTCGCTGATCGACAACTTCGAGTGGGCCCGCGGGTACGACGCCCGGTTCGGCCTGGTGCACGTCGATTACACGACCCAGGCGCGCACCCCGAAGGCCAGTTACCGGTGGTTCGCCGAGCACATCCGCGCGTCCTCGTGAGTGGGGGTCGTAGGCTGGCTGCCGTGAGTGAGCGGAGCGAGCGAACCGGTGGGCGCAGTCGTGACTGAGCGTCTGGTGGCCAGGATGAGGGAGTTCGGCACGACCGTCTTCGCCGAGATGACGGCGCTTGCCGTGCGCACGGGGTCGATCAACCTCGGGCAGGGGTTCCCCGACACCGACGGGCCGCCGGCGATGCTGGAGCGCGCGGTGGCGGCGATCAACGGCGGGTTCAACCAGTACCCTCCCGGCCCCGGGGTCCCGGAGCTGCGCCAGGCCGTCGCCGAGCACCGCAAGGCCCACTACGACCTGGCCTACGACCCCGACGGCGAGATCCTGGTCACGGTGGGCGCGACCGAGGCCATCGCGGCGGCGGTGCTCGCGCTGTGCGAGCCGGGCGACGAGGTCGTGCTGTTCGAGCCCTACTACGACTCCTACGCCGCGGCGGTGGCGCTGGCCGGAGCCGTGCGCCGGCCGGTCGCGCTGCGGCCGGTCGAGGGCCGCTTCACCTTCGACCCCGCCGAGCTGCGGGCGGCGGTGGGACCGCGCACGCGTACGATCCTGGTCAACTCCCCGCACAACCCCACCGGCACGGTGTTCACCCGCGAGGAGCTGGCCGAGATCGCGGCGGTGTGCCGGGAGCACGACCTGATCGCGATCACCGACGAGGTGTACGAGCACCTCACCTTCGACGGGGTCGAGCACATCCCGCTGGCCACCTTCCCCGGCATGCGCGAGCGCACGGTGATGATCTCCTCGGCGGGCAAGACGTTCTCGGTCACCGGCTGGAAGACCGGATGGGTGTGCGCGCCGCCCGAGCTGACCCGCGCGGTGCAGACCGTCAAGCAGTTCACCACGTTCACCGCGAGCGCGCCGTGGCAGCTCGCGGTCGCCCACGCGCTCACCCACGAGCTGCCCTGGGTCGCCGCCCTCCGCCGCGACCTCCAGGCCAAGCGCGACCGGCTGATGGCGGGGCTGGCGGCGGCGGGGTTCGGCGTGCTGCGCCCGTCGGGCACCTACTTCGTGCAGACCGACATCCGCCCGCTGGGCTTCGAGGACGGCCTCGCCCTCACCCGCGAGCTGCCGTCGCTGGCCGGGGTGGTGGCGATCCCGACCCAGGTCTTCTACGACCGGCCCGAGTACGGCCGCCACTTCGTCCGCTTCGCCTTCTGCAAGCAGGACGAGGTGATCGACGAGGCCGCGAGACGCCTTGCCTTACTTGGTAAAGGGTCTAACCGCTGATCTTGCCGTCCAGCGCGGCCTCCAGCAGCGGCGTCACCCTGCGCGCGAACGCGGCGGCGCTCTCGCAGTCGGCCTCACCGGCGGCGTGGCAGCGCAGCAGCCGGTGCAGCTCGTCCTGCAGCAGCCGGCTGAACTGGGTGTAGTACGGCGTGGGCGGGCGCGGCCTGGCCGTGCGCAGGGCGGCTTCGAGCACCCCCGCCGGGGCGATGGCCGACAGGGTCTGCGCCGGGGCCGAGGGCGAGGCGGTGGCCTCCGGCGTGGGCCGGTTCGGGCACGACACCGTGGCCGTGAAGGCCGAGGGCCGCGCCGGGGCGAAGCCGCCGCAGTGGTACAGCCGGGCCGCGGCCTCGCGGCCGGTGAGCGCGGCCACCAGGTCCTGCGCCTCGGCCGGGTGGTCGGTGGCCGCCGAGACCGCGAGGTACTGCCCACCGAGGACGCCCGGCCACGGCAGCGGCTCGGCGGCGAACGGCACCCGGTTCTCCCGCTCCTCGCCCGACAGCACCTCGTAGGCGTAGGCCCAGTTGCGCATGAACAGGGCGTGGCCCTCGCGGAACTCGGTGAGCGCGTCGTCCTCGGTGTGCCACAGGGTGTGCGGCGGGATCGCGGCGGGGCCGCCGCCGCTGCCGGGGCGTACGGCCTGGATGAGGGCGTCGAGCCCGGCGCGGCCCTCGGCGGTGTCGATGGTCACCTCGCCTTCCGGACCGGCCCACGCGCCACCGTGGGCCCACACGGCCTCCATGGCGTTGACCACGAGCCCTTCGTAGGCGGCGTACTGGCCGGCGAGCCCGGTCCTGGTAGGGGCGGCGCCGGCGTGGGCGCGTACCTCGGCCATCAGCGCCGCCCAGTCGCGCGGCGCGGCGCGTACGCGGTCGGCGCGGTGGAACAGGAGGGGGACGTCGGTGTTGAACGGGGCCGCGTACTGCACGCCGTCCCAGGCGCCCGCCCGCCACACCGCCCCGGGCACCTCGGCGACGGCCTCGTGCCGCCACCCGTCCAGCGCCGCGAGGTGGCCGCCCTGGGCGAACTCGGGGATCCACTGGATGTCCAGGTTGTACACGTCGTAGGCGCCGCCGCCCGACTGCGCGGCGGCCATCATCTCGCCGCGCTGCTCGTCGGCGACCGGCGAGATCGTGCGGAAGCAGGCGCGGGTGGCCGGGTGGCCGGCGTTCCAGCGGTCCAGGACCTGCTGGCGCACGCCGCCGGAGACGTCCACGCCGGTGGCGATGGTGAGCACGCAGTTGCCGGGCTCGGGCGCGGCCCCGCCGGTGCAGGCGGCGGCGCACACCAGCACGAGCAGGACGGCCAGGGCGGCGCGCGCGGCGCGGCCAGCATGGGCGGCATGCGCGGCGCGGGCGGCATGGGCGGCGCGGGCGGCATGGGCGGCGCGGGCGGCATGGGCGGCGCGGGCGGCATGCGCGGCGCGGGCGGCATGGGCGGCATGGGCTGCACGAGCGGCGCGGGCGGCGCGGGCGGGGCGGGCCGTCATGGCGTCCTCCCCGTGTTCCCGGTGCTCCCCGTGCTCCCGGTGTTCCCGGTGCCTCCGGTGGCGCCCGTGGCGCGGTCGGTCCTGATCGTGCTGAGCGCCTCGTCGGGAGGGGTTCCATCGACCTGGTAGCAGGTCAGCAGGCCGTCGGTAGCGAGGCCGGCGATGGCCGGCTTGCCGCAGCCGGCGCCGCCGAAGGCGAGCACGACGACCTCGGTGCCCTCGTGGTCGGCGAGGTCGGCGGCGCTCAGCCCGTCGGGGCGTCCGCCGTCGGTGAGGATCACGAGTACGCGGCGGCCGTCCTTGCCGCGCAGGGCCGCGATCCCGTCGCGGACGAGCTCGCGCAGGGAGCCGTCGGGGTGCGGCCCCGCGAGGGCGATCGGGTCGAGCAGGGCGAGCAGCCGCGCGCCGTCGTCGCGGACGAACTCGGGCGGGACCGCCTCGGCGTGCGGGGCGTCCGGGCCGCCGGGGCCGGAGGGAAAGGTCCACAGGCCCGTGGTCAGCCGGCCGCGCATGTGGGTGACCAGCTCCCGGGCGACGTCGGTGGCGGCGCGCAGCCGGGAGCCGGCGGTGTCGAGCTTGTTGCTCATGGAGCCGGAGACGTCCAGGGCCATCAGGACGTGGTCGCCGAACACGGCCGTGCCCGCCTGGGCCAGGGCGGTGTCGATCTCGGGCGGCCACCCCGGGGTGACGGCGGCGTCGCGGGCCAGCCCTTCGGCGTGGTCCAGGCGGGGCAGGTCGCCGTCGGCGTCGCGGAAGCCGAGGCCGGGCAGGTCGCGGGCCAGGCGGTCGCACAGGCCGGCGAGCAGGCCGCCGAGGTCGTCGCCCAGTTCGGGACGGTCGGGCCAGGTGACGGGGACGCACTGGTAGCTCAGGGCGTGCCCGCCGGCGGGGTAGAGCGGGTACAGGGGCGGGACGGTTCCGGGAGCCGGGGCGGGGGCGGGACAGTCGGCGCCGGTCCAGGCGCCGCCGCCCGCTCCGGCGCGGGCCCTGTTGAACTCGTAGAGCTGCTGCTCGGTGAGGATCATCGCGGGGATGCGGCCGGCGGGCCCGTCGTCGGCGCGCAGGTAGCGGCACATCACGTCGTGGGCGTCCTCGGCCGGGCCGGCGTCCCGGGAGACGCGCGCCTCCAGCGTGGCGCGCTCGGGGGCGCGGGCGTCGCCGCCCAGCGTGCCGTACATGCCCGTGGTGGCGAGCAGGCCGGTGTTGGAGGTGCGCGCGTAGGTGCGTACGACGGAACGGGAACTGCTGACCCCGTTGATCAGCTTGGCCCAGTCGAGCCTGCCGGGCCGGGGGTCGGCGGCCGAGTCGACGGTGGCCCTGGGCACGGCCAGGACCAGCGGCGAGGTGGCGACGGTGGTGGCCCGGCCGAGGGTGACGGGCTCGGCGCGGCGGACCTGCTCGACCTCGGCGGGGGAGTCGGCGACCCACAGGACCGGGCGAGGGCCGGGGGCCTCGCCGTTCCAGCCGCCGGCGAAGCGGGCGCGCAACTCCTCGGCCGACTCCGGGGCGGTGACGGTGACGTGCGCGGTGCGGCAGCCGCGCCAGTCGGCGCTGTCGCGGCCGTACGCCTCGCCGATCAGGCGTACGGCGGGGGCGGTCTCGCTCGACGCGGTGACCGGGATCTCGCGGGGGATGGGGCAGGACGCCCAGGGGTTGTGGGTGTAGAGGAGGGCGCCGCCCGCGGCCAGGACGACGGCGGCCGACGCGGCTCCGGCCCGCCGCGGCGCCCCCTTGAACAGGCCCGCGGCGCCTCCGGCCAGGGCGAGGAAGGCGCGGGCGAGGTGGCCGAGCACGGTGGCCCCCGCGCGGGCGCTCGCCCGTACGGCCGCGGCGGCTAATCGGGCCGACTTGACGGCGGCGGCGCGCAAGCCGTCGAGCAGGCCGGGCATCCGCCCGAAGACGTTGAACAGCACGCCGCCGAGGACGGCCAGCCCGGCCATGATCAGGGCACGCAGGGGCAGCTCCTCCAGCGGTGCGGAGGCGACCAGCGCGAACAGGGCGCCGACGGAGATGCCCGCGACCGTGTCGGTCACGCTCGCGCCGCGGCTCCGCCGCGTCCGACGCCGCCCCGTCGTCTCGCCGCTCGTCTGTTCCGCCGTGCTCCGGCCCGCCGGCGGGCCCTCGCCTCGTGCCATCGCGTCAGTCGCCCCACGTTCGGCCGCCCCGACTGTGGCTCCACCCTATGGCGGACCTGACCGACTTGTCGTGATAACACGGTGTTCATGAATTCGTGATCCGCGACTTCCCGATCGCGGTCACCTCCTGATCGTGACCGGCACCCGCTTGGCGCCGATCGCCGCGCGGATGGCGGCGGCCAGCTCGACGTACTCGGCGGTCTTGGCGGAGCTGGCCCGGTAGACCAGGCCGATCGTGCGGCCGGGCGCGGGCGGGCGGAAGCGGCGCAGCGCGATGCGCACCCTCTTGCCGGTCTCGACCGGGACGGCCGACTCGGGCACCAGGGTCACGCCGAGGCCGCCCGCGACGAGCTGGACCAGCGTGGGCAGGCTGGTGGCGTAGGTGGTGGAGGCGGCGTGGGCGCCGACCTCGCGGCACACGTCGATGGCCTGCTCGCGCAGGCAGTGGCCCTGGTTGAGCAGCACGATCTCCAGGCCCTTGAGCACGTCGCGGTCCAGCGGGCCGCGGTCCTCGGCCAGGGGGTGGCCGGCGGGGACGGCCAGCAGGAACTCCTCGTCGTACAGGGGCTCCTCGACCAGGCCCGCGACCTCGGTGGGCAGGGCGAGCAGCACCATGTCCAGGCGGCCCTCGCGCAGTTCGGCGAGGACGGTCTCGGTCTTGGCCTCGTGCACGGTCAGCGAGAGCCGGGGGTACTTGCGGGCGAACATCGGCAGCAGCGCGGGCAGCACGTACGGCGCGACGGTGGGGATGACGCCGAGGTGGGCCGGGCCGCTGAACGGCTCGCGGCTCTGCGCCGCCTCGTTGACCAGGTCGTCGAGCGCGGCGAGCACCCGGGCGGCGTGCACCGCGACGCGGTCACCCTCCGGAGTCAGCAGCACCTTTCTGGTCGTCCGTTCCAGCAGCCGGGTGCCGAGCACCTCCTCCAGCGCCGAGACCGCGCTCGACAGGGCGGGCTGGCTCATGCGCAGGGTCGCGGCGGCCTCGCGGAAGTGGAGGTGATCGGCAACCGCCACGAAAGCCCGCAGTTGGGCGACCGTCGGCAGCGGTTCACTGATAACAATCACCTCTCGGAATGGTCGGACTCCTTGATTTCTCAAATCAATTGTAGGTGCGGCAATCTTGCCGGGACGACAGTGCCGTCATCAGGATAAGGAGATCCGAACTTGCTTACCGTGGGTGACCAGTTCCCGTCCTACAACCTCACCGCGTGCGTCTCGCTCGACCCCGACAAGGCGTTCGAGCAGATCGACGAGAAGACCTACCAGGGCAAGTGGCGCGTCGTGTTCTTCTGGCCGAAGGACTTCACCTTCGTCTGCCCGACCGAGCTGGCCGAGTTCGGGCGGCTGAACGGGGAGTTCGCCGACCGTGACGCGCAGGTGCTGGGCGCGTCGGTGGACAACGAGTACGTGCACCACGCCTGGCGCAAGAACCACCCCGACCTGCGCGACCTGCCGTACCCGATGCTGAGCGACGTCAAGCGCGAGCTGTCGGAGGCGTGCGGGGTGCTCGGCAAGGACGGCGTCTCGCAGCGGGCCACCTTCATCGTGGACCCCGACAACGAGATCCAGTTCGTGATGGTGACGGCCGGCTCGGTGGGCCGCAACGTCAAGGAGGTGCTGCGGGTGCTGGACGCGCTGCAGTCCGACGAGCTGTGCCCGTGCAACTGGAACAAGGGCGAGGCCGGCCTCGACGCGAAGGCGCTGCTGGCCGTATGAGCATCGACGCGCTGAAGGAGGCCCTGCCCGCCTACGCCAAGGACATCAGGCTGAACCTGGGCTCGGTGGTGACGACCTCGTCGCTGACCGAGCAGCAGCTCTGGGGCGCCCTGCTGGCCTGCGCCGCGGCCACCCGGTCGCCGCGGGTGATCGCCGAGATCTCCGCGGAGGCCGCCGGGCGGCTCACCGCCGAGGCGTCCCAGGCGGCCAAGGCCGCCGCCGCCATCATGGCGATGAACAACGTGTACTACCGCTCGGTCCACCTGATCGGCGATGAGACCTACGCCACCCTCCCGGCCAAGCTGCGGATGACCGTGATCGGCAACCCGGGCGTGGACAAGGTGGACTTCGAGCTGTGGTGCCTCGCGGTCTCGGCGATCAACGGGTGCGGGCGGTGCCTGGAGTCGCACGAGAAGGTGCTGCGCGAGTCGGGCATGCCGCGCGAGCAGATCCAGGAGGCGCTGCGGATCGCCGCGACGGTGAACGCGGTCGCGGCCACGCTGGAGGCCGAGGCGGCCCTGACCGCCACCGTCTGATCGACCGGGCCGGACCTCGCCACGCCCGGCCCCGGGCACGTGAAGCGGCCCCGCGCGTACGCCGCGCGGGGCCGCTCTCGTCCGTACAGGCCGCTCTCGTCCGTACAGGCGGTTTTCGTTCGTACGGGCCGCCTTCGTTCGTACGGGCCGCTTACGTCCGTACGGGCGCTACTCCGCGGGAGCGGAGGACGACCGGGCGGAGCGGAGGGGGAGCTCCTTCAGGGCCAGGGCGGCGAGGGCGCCGAGCAGGGCGACCGGCACGCCGACCAGGAACACCATGTGCAGGGCCCGGGTGAAGGACTCCAGGATCACCTCCAGCAGCGGGGCGGGCAGGCCGCGGATCGCCTCGGGGGCGCCCAGGTTGGGCGTGCCGCCGCCGCCGACCTGGATGTGCGCGGCCCGCAGGCCGGAGGCCAGCTCGGCGGAGAGCCGGTTGGTCAGGATGGCGCCGAAGGCGGCCACGCCGACGGCGCCGCCGAGGGAGCGGAAGAACGCCACGCCGGAGGTGGTGGCGGCCATGTCGGCGCGGGTGACGGCGTTCTGCGCGGCGAGGATGAGGATCTGCATGCAGGCGCCGAGGCCGGCGCCGAGCACGGCCATGTAGACGCCGATGAGCACCAGCGGGCTGTCCACGTGCAGCGTCGAGAGCAGGTACAGCCCGAGCGCGACCAGGACCATGCCGGCGACCGGGAAGACCTTCCAGCGTCCGGTGCGGGTGACGAACCGGCCGACCGCGATCGAGGCGACGAGCAGGGCCAGCACCATCGGCAGGGTCATCAGGCCGGAGGTGGTGGGGCTCATGCCCTTGACGATCTGCAGGTACTGCGGCATGAACATCAGCGCGCCGAACATGGAGCCGCCGACCAGCAGCGACGCCGCGGAGGTGAGCACGAAGGTGCGGTTGCGGAACAGCCGCGGCGGCAGGATCGGGTCGGCCGCCCTGCGCTCGGCGAGCACGGCGAGGCCGAACAGCGCCACGCTGAGCGCGCCCAGGCCGTAGGTCCAGCCGGAGTTCCACTCGAACTCCGTGCCCCCGAAGGACAGCAGCAGCATCAGGGCCGTGGTGCCGCCGGTGATGGTCGTGGCGCCCCACCAGTCCACCCGGGCGTCCCGGCGCACGAAGGGCAGCTTGAGCACCCGCTGGATGACGAAGAAGGCGACGACGGCGAACGGGATGCTGATCCAGAAGCACCAGCGCCAGGACAGGTTGTCCACGATGAACCCGCCGAGCAGCGGTCCCGCGACGGTGGAGACCCCGAACACCGCGCCGATGTAGCCGGAGTAGCGCCCGCGCTCGCGCGGCTCGACGACGTCGCCGAGGATGATCTGCGGCAGCGCCTGGAGGCCGCCGGCGCCGATGCCCTGCAACGCGCGGGCCGCGATGAGCTGGCCCATGTTCTGGGCGAACCCGGCGGCGATGGCGGCGATGGTGAACACGCCCAGGGCGACCTGGAACATCCGCTTCCTGCCGTACAGGTCGGAGAGCTTGCCCCACAGCGGGGTGGACGCGGTCATGGTCAGCAGCGTGGCGCTCGCGACCCAGGCGAGCTGGTCCTGCCCGCCCAGTGTGCCCACGATCGTGGGCAGCGCGGTCGCCACGACCGACGTCGAGATCATCGACGTCAGCATGGCCAGCATCAGACCGGCCAGGATCTCCAGCACCTGCCTGTGGGTGAAGCGTGGCGCGGCGTCCGTCTTGGCCGGTTGTTCGGTCAGCAAGGAACCCCCCTAATACCTGTACGATGCACATAAAAGTAGTAGACGCGTGTTTACCCGTCAAATCTGGGAGGATGGGGAGGTGGACGAGGTACGGGTGCGCGACAAGGAGGGCACCCGCAAGCGCATACTCGACGCCGCCCGGCGGCTGTTCGCCGAGCTGGGCTACGAGCACGTCACCATGCGGCTCATCGCCGCCGAGGCCGGCGCCAACATCGCCCTGATCAACCGCTACTTCGGCGCCAAGCGCGAGCTGTTCGCCGAGGTCCTGGCCCAGCAGGGCCGCTTCCCCGGGGTGCTCGACGTGCGCGACGAGGCCGACCTGCCGCGCGCCCTGGCCGAGTACGTCGCCGACCGGCTCGCCTCCGACACCGGCAGCCCCGTCGTGGCCACGCTCAGCCGCTCGTCCTCCAGCCCCGAGATCCACGAGCTGATCCGCGATCGGGTCGACTCCGCGATCCTCGGCCCTCTCCAGGACCGGATCACCGGCCCCGACGCCCGCCTGCGCGCCGGCCTGGCCACCGCCCTGATCATGGGCACCGGCACGCTGCGGCAGCTCTTCGGCGCCGACGCCGTACGCGACTACGACCGCGAGGCCGTGGTCGATCGCCTGACCGCCGTCTTCACCGCTTGCCTGACCGCCCCAACCAGGTGATCGGGCCACCCGGACCAGCCCGGCCTCACCTCGCCGCCACGCCCGGAGCACACGGCCTGCCGGAAAAGCCGCCGTCTATGGGCGCATGTTGCCAATGAACCCGGCCCCGCACCTGGTTAGCTTGCCGCTGTGGGAGAACGGCTCGTGATCGCGCTCGGCGGCAACGCCATGACCGCGCCCGACGGCAGCGCCTCGCCGCAGGACCAGCGCGCGGCCGTCGAGGCGGCGATGAAGCACGTCGGCTCCCTCGCCGCCGCCGGCCATCAGGTGATGCTCACCCACGGCAACGGCCCGCAGGTGGGCAACCTGCTGCTGAAGAACCAGATCGCCGCCGACGTGGTGCCGCCGGTCCCGCTCGACTGGTGCGGCGCCCAGACCCAGGGCACGATCGGCACGCTGATCCTCAACGCGCTCACCCACCCCGCCGCGGTCGTCGTCACCCGCACCCTCGTGGACGCCGCCGACCCCGCCTTCGAGGACCCGGTCAAGCCCATCGGCCGCTACTTCACCGAACAGGAGGCCCGCCGCCTGGAACGCCTCGGCCAGACCTGGCGCCGCTTCGAGCGTGGCTGGCGGCGCGTCGTGGCCTCGCCCGAGCCGCGCGAGATCCTGGACGCCCCGGCCGCCGCCGCCCTGCTGGACCGCGGGTACGTCGTGGTGGCCGCGGGAGGCGGGGGAGTGCCGGTGGTGCGCGGCACCGACGGGCGCCTGCGCGGGGTCGAGGCCGTGGTGGACAAGGACCTGGCCGCGGCGCTGCTCGCCCGCTCCATCGGCGCGAGCGCCCTGGTCATCGCCACCGACGTGCCCTGCGCCGTCGCCGGCTACGGCACCCCCGCCGCCCGCCCGATCCGCGAGACCACCGCCGCCGAGCTGCGCCTCCTGCACGCGGCCGGCCACTTCGCGCGTGGCAGCATGGGCCCCAAGGTCGAGGCCGCGCTCCGCTTCGTCGAGCACGGCGGCGCCCGCGCCGTGATCTGCTCCCTGGACGACCTGGGCGCGGCGATCACCGGCACTGCCGGGACGGTGGTCCGATAAAAGGCGGTCCGATAGAAGACGGTCCGATAGAAGACGGTCCGATAGAAGGCGATCCGATAAAGGCCCGACACCGACCATGACGACATGCTGAGCAGAGGGATGGAAATGCCGGATCCGATCGAGGTACGCAAGGTTCCCATCGAGAGCGTGACCGACGCGTCCGGGCTCGCCCGGCTGATCGACGACGGAGTGATCGAGGCCGACCGGGTGCTCGCCGTCATCGGCAAGACCGAGGGCAACGGCGGCGTGAACGACTACACCCGCATCCTCGCCGACCGGGCGTTCCGCGAGGTGCTGATCGCCAAGGGCACCCGCACCCCCGAGGAGGTCGCGCAGATCCCGCTGGTGTGGTCGGGCGGCACCGACGGCGTGCTCAGCCCGCACGCGACCATCTTCGCCACCGTGGACCCGGCCACCGCCCCGCGTACCGAGGAGCCCCGCATCTCGGTGGGCGTGGCCATGAGCGAGGTCATCCTGCCGGAGGACATCGGCAGGCCCGCCATGGTGGAGAAGGTCGCCGCGGGAGTGCGCGAGGCCATGAAGATCGCCGGCATCGACGACCCCGCCGACGTCCACTACGTGCAGACCAAGACCCCGCTGCTCACGCTGGCCACCATCAACGACGCCAAATCGCGCGGCCAGGACGTGGTCACCGAGGACACCGGCCCCTCCATGGACATCTCCAACTCCACCACCGCCCTCGGCATCGCCGTCGCCCTGGGCGAGATCGAGATGCCCAGGGCCGACCAGATCCACCGCGACCTGTCCCTGTACTCCTCGGTCGCCTCCTGCTCCAGCGGGGTCGAGCTGGACCGGGCGCAGATCGTGGTGGTCGGCAACGTACGCGGCATCGGCGGGCGCTACCGCATCGGCCACAGCGTGATGAAGGACGCCCTGGACGCCGACGGCATCTGGGAGGCGATCCGCTCCAGCGGCATCGACCTGCCCGAGCGCCCCCACCCCAGCGACCTGCGCGGACGCCTGGTCAACGTGTTCATGAAGTGCGAGGCCGACCCGACGGGCCGCGTACGCGGGCGGCGCAACATCATGCTCGACGACAGCGACGTCCACTGGCACCGCCAGATCAAGGCCACCGTCGGCGGCGTGGCCGCCAGCGTGACCGGCGACCCGGCCGTCTTCGTCTCCGTGGCCGCCGTCCACCAGGGCCCCTCCGGCGGCGGCCCCGTAGCCGCCATCGCCGACCTAGGCTGATCGCCGCCTGACGTCAGCCTGACGCAGTCTGACCCAGGCCGGGCGCAGCCTGACGACCTGCGCCCGGCCCCGCCCGCACGACCGACTACGCTGCATGAGCGTGGTGAGCATTCCCCGGCCCCTGGTGCCCGACGACGACGGCAGCGCCGACGCCTCCGTGTCGGCCGCCCTGGCCGCCTTCTCCGCAGGCACGGCGGACGCCGTGCAGGTGCTCACCGCGCTCAGCACCGCCCGGGTGCTCGTGCCGGTCGTCGCGCTGCTCACCGAGTCCGAGGTGGGCGCGCACGGCATCCGGCAGGAGAAGGAGAGCGAGATGGCCCTCCCCAAGCTGATCGGCGAGGACGGCCGCGAGGCGGTGCTCGCCTTCACCGGCACCGACTCCCTCACCCGCTGGCGCCCCGACGCCCGCCCCATCCAGGCCACCGGCCCCCAGGTCTGCCGCGCCGCCGTCCAGGAACAGGCCGCCGCCGTGGTCGTGGACGTCGCGGGTCCCGTCCCCTTCGTCATAGAAGGCACCCTCCTCCAGGCCCTGGCCGCCATGGACGGCCCCCCGGAGACCCTGGCCGCCCGCCTGTCCGGCACCGGCGTGACCGTCGCCCGCCTGGCCCCCACCCCTCCTCCCCGCCGCCGTTTCCCCTGGCTCCGCCGCCCCCGCTGACCCTCCAGGGGACGGGCGCGCCCACTTCCCCAAGGCTCCGGCCCTCGCGCCGCACCCTTTGTGCGGGGACGGGGCATGGCGTGTGACCGCCGCCGCTCGGCGCCTCCGCTGCTCGTGCTGCCCCTCAGGACTCGTGCTGCCCCTCAGGAGTGGACGGAACGTGGCGGGTGGTCGCCGCTTCCCCCTTGGCTTGACACGCGGCGTCCTGACGTGGGGGGCGTACGCCGTATCCGGCGCGCTGAGGGCTGGGCGGGACGGCGGGTGAGTAGGGGGTTACTCATGTCCGTGTGCCGGAGGGCGGCGTATCACTGGAGGACCGGCGAGAAGGGGGCCTGTCACGACCGCCCGTGCCGGGCGGTGTCGTGCTCACTGAAGGACTCACTGAAGGAGATCACGGTGAAGCGCACCAATCGTTTTCTCGAAGTCGCCGCGGTCGCCGGCGTCCTCGTCCTGGGCGTTTCGGGCCTGGGGGCTACGGCGAGCGCGGCGGTGAGTGCCGCGCCCGGATGCGATGTCGCGGCGGCCTACTACGACACGGCTCCGAACAGCGGCAACATCGCCATGGTGAGCAATGCGGTGCACTGCCTCATCGACGCCGAGCGGGCCGCGGCCGGGCTTCCCCCGCTGACCCGGGTGAGCTCGCTGGACGCCGCGGCGTCCGGGCACGCCGCTGCCGCGGCGAGCCTGAAGTGGTGGAGCCCGGGAGCGGATTCGCACACCAACCCGCAGACCGGTTCGACGCCGTGGAGCCGCATCACGGGCGCGGGCTACTGCCCGAACCCGGTGTCGTGGGCCTACGCCGAGACGACGTACACCGGGTGGGGCGGCTCGGGGACGCCGAGGGCCGCCGTTCACTGGTGGGTGCACGTCAGCACGTACGGGCATCGCCAGATCGTCCTGAGCCCGACGCTGACCCAGCTCGGCGTGGGCGTCGCGGCCGGAGCGGCGGACCCGGCCGGGGCGGGCGGGAGCGGCGGAGGCACCTACGTGGTCGACTTCGGGCGTTGCCAGCAGTAGCCGGTGGCGGCTATCGCCGCGCAGTGACCGGCGTTGGCAGGCGTCGGCCCTCCCCGCCCCGGGGCATGCCGGCTTCGGCATACCGCTGTGGGGCGGGGGAGGGCGGCGTAGGGTCGGGGGCGTGGTGGGGTGGGCGGTGGGGCTGGCGGTCGTGGTGGGGGTCGCGGCGGGGCGGTTGCAGCGGGAGTGCGTGGTCGCCGAGCGGTGGCGGGAGGCCGGGGTCGCGGGGCTGGGCGGGGCCGGAGGGCTGGGGTGGGGGCGGTTCTCGGCGGTCACGGTCCTCGGGCTCCTCGCCGTGGGGGTGGCGCTCGGCGGGCGGCCCGGGGAGGTCGTGGCGGCCGGGTGGCTGGTCGTGGTGGGGGTGCCGCTCGTGCTGATCGACGTGGGGCTGCTGCGGCTGCCCGATCCGCTGACCGGGCTGGCGTACGTGGGCGTGCTGGCGGCGCTGGGGGGCGCCGCCGTCGCGGCCGGGCGGTACGACGCGCTGGGGCGGGCGGCGCTGGCCGGGGTGGCGCTGGCGGGGTTCTATCTTGTGATGTTCGTCATCAGCCCGGCGGGCGTCGGGCTGGGGGACGTGAAGCTGGCGGGCGCGCTGGGCACGGCCCTGGGCTGGTACGGGTGGGGGCAGGTCGCCGCGGGCACGTTCGCGGCGTACGCGCTGGCGGCCGCGTACGGGCTGGGGCTGATGGCGCTGCGCGGCGCGGGACGCAAGACGGAGCTGCCGTTCGGGCCGTTCATGCTGCTCGGGGCGCTGGCGGTGATCTGCCACGCGGGCGCGGGCGGGTGAGCCGTGGCGGCGCCGCGCGAGTGACATGGAACAATTGATTTCATGTTGCGCTGGTTGACCGCAGGGGAGTCACACGGCCCCGAACTCGTCGCGATCCTGGAAGGCCTGCCCGCCGGGGTGGAGGTGACCACCGCCGACATCGCCGAGGCGCTGCGGCGGCGCCGGCTCGGCTATGGCCGGGGCGCGCGGATGAAGTTCGAGCAGGACGTGGTGACCATCGTCGGAGGGGTGCGCCACGGCCGCACGCTGGGCAGCCCCGTCGCCGTGCGCGTCGCCAACAGCGAGTGGCCCAAGTGGGAGACCGTCATGGCGGCCGACCCCGTCGATCCCGAGGTGCTGGAGGGGCAGGCGCGCAACGCGCCGCTCTCGCGCCCGCGTCCGGGGCACGCCGACCTGTCCGGCATGCAGAAGTACGGCTTCGACGACGCCCGCCCGGTGCTCGACCGGGCCAGCGCGCGCGAGACCGCCGCCCGGGTGGCGCTCGGCCGGGTCGCGACCGCGTTCCTGAAGCAGGCGCTGGGTGTGGACATCGTCAGCCACGTGGTGTCGATCGGCCGGGCCCAGGCCCCCGAGGGCGTCATCCCCGGTCCGGGCGACCTGGCCGCGGTCGATGAGGACCCGGTGCGCTGCTACGACCCCGACGCCAGCGCCGCGATGGTCAACGAGATCGAGACCGCCCGCAAGGAGGGCGACACGCTCGGCGGCGTCGTCGAGGTGGTGGCCTACGGCCTGCCGCCGGGCCTGGGCAGCTACGTGCACTGGGACCGGCGCCTCGACTCCCGCCTGGCGGGCGCGCTGATGGGCATCCAGGCGATCAAGGGCGTCGAGGTCGGCGACGGCTTCGAGACCGCCCGGCGCCGCGGCTCCCACGCCCACGACGAGATCGTCGGTGAGCCGGGCGGCGTGCGCCGGGTCACCAACCGCGCCGGCGGCATCGAGGGCGGCATGACCAACGGCGAGCCGCTGCGGGTGCGCGCGGCCATGAAGCCGATCTCCACCGTGCCGCGCGCGCTGTCCACGGTGGACGTCCGCACCGGCGAGCCCGCCAAGGCCATCAACCAGCGCTCCGACGTGTGCTCCGTCCCGGCGGCCGGCGTCGTCGCCGAGGCGATGGTCGCGCTGGTGCTCGCCGACGCCGCGGTGGAGAAGTTCGGCGGCGACTCCGTCGAGGAGGTCGCGCGCAACCTGAGCGGCTATCTTTCCTCCATGCTCAAGCCACCACACCCGCAGTCGGCGGTGACCACATGATCCACGCCGTGCTCATCGGGCCGCCCGGCGCGGGCAAGTCCACCGTCGGCCGCCTGCTCGCCGACCGGCTCGGGGTCGGCTACCGCGACACCGACGACGACGTGGAGGCCGTCGCGGGCAAGCCCGTCGGCGACATCTTCGTCGAGGACGGCGAGGAGCGCTTCCGCGAACTGGAGGCCGAGGCGGTGCGCCGGGCGCTGGCGAGCCACGACGGCGTGCTGTCGCTGGGCGGCGGCGCCGTGCTGAAGGAGGAGACCCGGCGCCTGCTCGGCGGCCACCCGGTGGTGTACCTGGAGGTGAGCCTGGCCCAGGCGGTGCAGCGGGTCGGCCTGGCCTCGGCCCGGCCGCTGCTGGTGCTCAACCCGCGCAGCAGGTTGAAGAAGCTGCTCGACGAGCGCCGCCCGGTCTACGAGGCGCTGGCCAAGCTGACCGTCAAGACCGACGACCGCGAGCCCGACGACATCGCCGAGGAGATCGCGGGGGTGTTCGGCCGGTGACCGTCACCCGCATCCCGGTCAAGGGCGAGCGGCCGTACGACGTCGTGGTCGGCACCGGCGTGCTCGGCGAGCTGCCGTCGCTGCTCGGCGAGGGCGTGCGCACGGTCGCGGTGGTGCACCCCGAGAGCCTGCCCGAGATCGCCCGCCCCGTGTGCGGCCCCGTCGAGCGGGCCGGGTTCCAGGTCGTCGCGCTGCCGGTGCCCGACGGCGAGCGCGCCAAGACCGCCGAGGTCGCGGCGGGCCTGTGGTCGCAGTTCGGCCGCCACGGCATGACCAGGTCCGACGCCGTGGTGGGCGTCGGCGGCGGCGCCACCACCGACCTGGCCGGGTTCGTGGCCGCCACATGGCTGCGCGGCGTCAAGGTGGTGCAGGTCCCGACCACGCTGCTGGCCATGGTCGACGCGGCGGTGGGCGGCAAGACCGGCATCAACACCCCCGAGGGCAAGAACCTCGTCGGGTCCTTCCACCCGCCGGCGGGCGTGCTGTGCGACCTGGCCACGCTGGTCTCGGTGCCGCGCGACGACTACGTCGGCGGGCTGGCCGAGGTGATCAAGGGCGGGTTCATCGCCGACCCGGCGATCCTGACCCTGATCGAGGACGACCCGCAGGGCGCGCGCACCCCCGAGGGCCGGCACACCCGCGAGCTGATCGAGCGCAAGATCCAGGTCAAGGCCGACGTCGTGGGGGCCGACCTGCGCGAGTCGGGGCTGCGCGAGATCCTCAACTACGGCCACACGCTGGGCCACGCGATCGAGCGGGTGGAGGACTACACGATCCGCCACGGCGAGGCGGTCGCGATCGGCATGGTGTTCGCCGCGGAGCTGTCGCGGCTGTCGGGCCGGATCGGCGCCGACCTCGTGGATCGTACGCGGTCGATCCTGACCTCGGTCGGGCTGCCCACGGCGTACCGGGCGGAGGCGTGGCCGGCGCTGCGCGACCACATGCGGCTGGACAAGAAGAACCGCGGCGCCAGGCAGCGGTTCGTGGTGCTCGACGGCCTGGCCGAGGTGGGCAGGCTGGAGGACCCGCCGGAGGAGCTGCTGGAGGCCGCGTACGCGGAGGTGTCCAGGTGATGATCGAGGCAGTGGCGGCGCGGCTGGAAGGGCGGCGGGCGTGAGGCAGGTGTACGTACTCAACGGGCCCAACCTGGGGCGGCTCGGCACCCGCGAGCCCGACGTCTACGGGGCCGAGACCTTCGCCGACCTGGCGGCGCTGTGCCGCGACGCCGGCCGCGAGCTGGGCCTGTCGGTGGACGTGCGGCAGACCGACGACGAGGCCGAGCTGATCGGCTGGCTGCACGAGGCCGCCGACGGCAAGATCCCGGTGGTGCTCAACCCGGCGGCGTTCACCCACTACTCCTACGCCGTGCGCGACGCCATCGCCATGCGCACCGCCCCGCTGGTCGAGGTGCACATCTCCAACCCGGCCGCGCGCGAGGAGTTCCGGCACACCTCCGTGGTCGCGGCGGTCGCGACGGGCACGATCGCCGGCTTCGGCCTGCACTCGTACGTGCTGGCGCTCCAGGCCATCGCGTCCCTGGAGGTCGCGGGGGCGTGAGCGCCACCTCCAACGGGCGTGCCCGCGCCTCCTTCGTCGCGGTCGGCGACAGCTTCACCGAGGGCCTGAACGACCCCGGCCCCGACGGCGGGTTCCGGGGCTGGGCCGACCGCGTGGCGGAGCGCCTGGCCCTGGACGAGCCCGGCTTCCGCTACGCCAACCTGGCGGTGCGCGGCAAGCTGCTGGAGCAGGTCGTCACCGACCAGGTGCCCGTGGCCGTGGCGATGCGGCCCGACCTGGTCAGCTTCTGCGCCGGCGCCAACGACCTGCTGCGGCCGGGCGCCGACCCCGACCGGATGGCCAAGACCTTCGCCCGCGCCGTGCGCGAGCTGCGCGCCACGGGCGCCGAGGTGCTGCTGTTCACCGGCGTCGATCCGCGTGACACGCCGATCATGCGCCGCGCCCGCGGCCGGTTCGCGATCTTCTACCTGCACGTGCGCAGTATCGCCGACCTGTACGGCTGCCGCCTGGTGGACCTGTGGTCCATGCAGGGCCTGCGCGACTGGCGGGCCTGGAGCGAGGACCGGCTGCACATGAACGAGGAGGGCCACCGGCTCGTGGCGGCCCGGGTGCTGGACGTGCTCGGCGTGCCCGGCGGCGGCTCCTGGCGCAAGGAGTGGCCGCCGCGCCCGGTGGTCGCGCCCCGGGACCGGCGCGCCGAGGACGCCCGGTGGATGCGCGAGCACCTGCTGCCGTGGGTGGGCCGCCGGATCAGGGGCACCTCCTCCGGCGACACGATCACGCCCAAGCGGCCGGAGCTGGCGCCGTACGAGTGATCCGGCGACCTGTGCGGGTGATCAGCCGGGGTGATCGGCCGGGGTGATCAGCCTCCGGCGGCGGTGAGGCGCTTCAGGGCGGCGCGGACCATGCCGGGGTCGGTCGTGGTCCAGAACGGCGGGAGCGAGGCGCGCAGGAACCCGGCGTAGCGGGCGGTGGCCAGGCGCGGGTCGAGCACCGCGACCACGCCCTTGTCGGTCTGCGCGCGCAGCAGCCGGCCCGCGCCCTGGGCGAGCAGCAGCGCGGCGTGGGTGGCCGCCACGGCCATGAACCCGTTGCCGCCCTTGGCCATCACGTGCCGCTGCCGGGCCGAGGCGAGCGGGTCGTCGGGGCGCGGGAAGGGGATGCGGTCGATGATCACCAGGCGCAGCGACGGGCCGGGCACGTCCACGCCCTGCCACAGCGACAGGGTGCCGAACAGGCAGGTGGGCTCGTCCTCGGCGAACTGCTTGACGAGCAGCATCGTGGAGTCGTCGCCCTGGCACAGCAGCGGCACGTCCAGGCGGTCGCGCAGGGCCTCGGTGGCCGCCTTGGCGGCGCGCATGGAGGAGAACAGCCCGAGGGTGCGCCCGCCCGCCGCCTCGATCAGCTCGGCGATCTCGTCGAGGTAGGCGTCCTGGAGGCCGTCGCGGCCGGGCGGGGGCAGGTGCTTGGCGACGTACAGGATGCCGCTGCGGGGATGGTCGAACGGCGAGCCGACGTCCAGGCCGGTCCACTCGGACGCGTCGTCCGACCCGCTCCGGCCCAGGCCCCACTGCGCGGCCAGGCCGTCGAAGGTGCCGCCGAGCGCCAGCGTGGCCGAGGTGAGCACCACGGTCCGGTTGCCGAACAGCTTCTCGCGCAGCATGCCCGCGACCGTCAGCGGGGCGATGCGCAGCGTCGGCGGGAACCTGCCGCCGCCCTCGTCCAGCCACACCACCTCGGCGCGGTCCACCTCCTCGGCGTGCCCGTACGCGTCGAGCATCCGCTGGGCGGTGTCGTGCACCTCGTCCAGCGCGGTGAAGGCGGCCTTGCGGGCGCCCGCGGCCTCGGCGTCGTCCTTGCCGGTGCCGCGCGGGCCGAGGGCGGTGATGCACGCGCGGGCGGCGTCGCGTACCAGGGCGAGGGTCTGGCCCAGCACCGGGGGCAGGTCGTCCACGCGCCCCGGGGGCGCGGCGGCGAGCAGGGCCTTGAGGTCCTCGGCGGCCTCCTGCAGCCGGTCGGCGACCTGCTGCTCGATGAGCCGGCCCACCCGGCGCACGGCCAGGCTGACCGTGGCCTCGGACAGCTCGCCGGTGACCACGGAGGTGACCCGGTCCACCAGCTCGTGCGCCTCGTCCACGACGACCACGTCGTGCTCGGGCAGCAGCTCGAAGTCCTCCATCGTGTCGATGGCGAGCAGGGAGTGGTTGGTCACCACGATGTCGGCCTCGCCGGCCCGCGCGCGGGCCAGCTCGGCGAAGCACTCGGCGCCGCTCGGGCACTTCTGCGCGCCCAGGCACTCTCTGGCGCTGACCGAGAACTGCCGCCAGGCGTTGTCGTTGACCCCCGGCACCAGCTCGTCGCGGTCGCCGGTCTCGGTTTCCTCGGCCCACTCCTGGATGCGCTGCACCATGCGCCCGGTCGCGCTGACCTCGCGCGGGTCGAAGAGCTGGTCCTGCTCCTCCTCCGGCCACGACGCGGTCATCTTGTAGCGGCACAGGTAGTTCCTGCGGCCCTTGAGAATCGCGAACGTCGGCGGGTGGGGCAGCTCGGGGGCCAGCGCCTCCGCCAGGCGGGGCAGGTCGCGGTCCACGAGCTGGCGCTGCAGCGCGATCGTGGCGGTGGAGACCACCACGGCCGAGCCCGACAGCATCGCGTGCCGGATCGAGGGCACCAGGTACGCCAGCGACTTGCCGGTGCCCGTGCCGGCCTGCACGGCGACGTGCTCCTCGCGGTCGATCGCGTCCTGGACGGCCCGCGCCATCCGCACCTGGCCGGGCCGCTCGCTGCCGCCCAGCGCGTTCACGGCGGCGCCGAGCAGCTTCTCCACAGGAGGCAGGAGCTCGGCGCCCTTCGCCTTCCTCGCGCGGGGGGAACGCTCGCGTCCGGTGGACGGGGCGGCGGTGCGGCTGGGGTCGATGGTGGCGTCCGGCACGGCAGTCAACGCTACCCGCTCGGACGGACAGTCGCGCCGATACGCGCCCCCCGCGCCCCGGCGGGGGGTGTCCGGACGGTGTCCGGGCAGTGACCGGCTGGACGCATCCCGGCATTCCCGGAGCCGGACGGGACGCCGCGTGGCAGACTGGCACCAGCCCGAGCGGCTCTCCCCGATGATCGAAGACGATCTGCCATCGGTGATGGGTGGGGGTCAGAGATAGGGACGAAAGGGCTGGTTCGGTAGGGTTCTCCGGGGTCGAGTGGACGAATAAAGGCTGGTAACTGCACTATGTCTGCCATGTCGGAAGTTGTCCCATTGCCGTCGTTCGGTGAGGTGTTCTTCGATTCCCGAGGTCAGGACCGGGTCCTCCGGGTCACCTGGCACGAGGGGACCTTGGTGCTGAGCCTGTGGCGCGGCGAGATGTGCACCGCCAGCTTCCGCATGCCGCTGGAGGACGTCGGACGCCTGCTCGACACGCTCGACGACGGCTACGCCGAGGCCGGGGGCGACGAGCTCGTCCAGTCGGGCCAGCACGTCGTCTACCCGCAGGCCGACGGCGGCCAGCCCGCCGACTACCAGCCGGCCGCCGACTACCAGCAGCCCGCGGCCGACTACCAGGGCGACTACCCCGAGACCGGCCACTACGCCCGCCCGCCGCAGCGCGACTACCAGGGCGACTACCCGCCGGGCGACTACGCGGCCGACTACCAGGCCCAGGACTACCAGGGCGCCGACTACCAGAACACCGACTACCAGAACACCGACTACCAGGGCGCGCCCGACTACCAGACCGCTTCCGACTACCAGAGTGCGCCCGACTACCAGGGCGGCCCCGAGTACCGGGGCGGCGAGTACCAGCCCGCCGACTACCAGCCCGCCGACTACCAGCCCGCCGACTACGGTCCGGGCGCCGACTACCACCAGCCCGGCGGCCACTACGGCGAGCCCGAGCGTCCCCTGCCCCCGCAGGAGGAGCGCCCGGCCGCGGCCCTGGGCCCCAACGACGTCCTCGTCGCCCGGGGCACGCCGCCCACCGACAAGCTCGTGGCGGGCCACTCCACCGCCCCCGACGCGGCCGTCCCGCGCGAGAACATGATCGTGGGCGACTCCCTCCCGTACGGCCAGCCCCCGCACCAGCCGTCACACCACGGCACCGACCCCGGCTACCCGATGCCCGCCGGCGACCCGTACGGCCCGCCTCAGGACGCGTACGGCACCTCGCCGTCCGTCCGTCCCCCGGCCGGCCCCCGCTCCCAGAGCGGCGGCCCGCCCACCGACCCGTACGGCTTCCCGGCCGACGAGGTGGACCAGCACGACCCGTACGCGCAGGGGCGCACCTACGGCAGGCAGGTGCCCCATCCCGACCCGTACGGCACCCCGTCCTACCCGGACGACCGCCCCGCCTACGGCGACCCGCAGCCGGGCCGCGGCGCCCCCGTGGACCCCGCCGACCCGCTCGGCCTAGGCCAGGGCATGTACGCGACCGGCGAGCGCCTGCGCCCCGAGCACGGCCGCCCCGGCCACGACGACCGGGACTCCCGCACCGACTGGTGACCCCGGCCCGGGCCCGCGGGCGCCCGCCCGTACGGTGGCCGCGCCCGGGGCGCGCACCGCCGGGCGCGACCTCGCGGGCGATGGCCTTACGCTGGGGCCGACCGTGGGATTGGGGGGCGGCTTGGACACCGTGGCGGCGATACAACTGCTGGCCCTGCCCGCCGGGGCGGTGGCGCTGGCGGCGGTGGCGCGGCGCAGGGGGTGGCCCGCGCCGCTGCTGCTGGTCGTGGCCGGGTTGCTGGTGTCGTTCGTGCCGGGTGTGCCGGTCTACGCGCTCGACCCCGAGATCGTGCTGCTGGTGTTCCTGCCGCCGCTGCTGTACTCGGCCGCGCTGGACAGCTCCTACCAGCGACTGCGCGACGTCAAGCGGGCGATCGGGCTGCTGTCGGTGGGGCTGGTGCTGTTCACGACCGCGGTCGTGGGCCTCGTGGCGCACCTGCTGGTGCCCTCGCTCCCGCTGGCGGCGGCGTTCGCGCTGGGGGCGATCGTCGCGCCGCCCGACGCGGTGGCCGCGGTGGCGGTGGCGCGGCGGCTGGGGCTGCCCCGCCGGGTGATCACCGTGCTGGTGGGCGAGAGCCTGTTCAACGACGCCACCGCGCTGACGGCGTACCGGGTGGCCATCGCGGCGGCCACCGGGCACGGCATCACGCTGCTGGGCGGGGTGGGCGAGTTCCTGTACGCCGCCGCGGGCGGGCTGGTGATCGGGCTGGCCGTGGCCTGGGCGGTGAGCCAGGTCCTGGCCCGGGTGCGCGACGCCCTGGTCGAGAACACGATCATGCTCATGATCCCCTTCGGGTCCTACCTCGCCGCGGAGGTCGTGCACGCCTCCGGGGTGATCTCGGTGGTGGTCGTCGGCCTGTACGTCGGCAACCGGATGCACCGCACCGGATTCGGCACCCGGCTGCTGTCGGACGCCGTGTGGCGGGTGACCGACTTCTTCCTGGAGACCGTGGTCTTCGCGCTGATCGGCCTGCAACTGCACGCGATCGTGATGGGCGTGCTCGACGACGAGGACCCCTGGACCCTGGCCGGTTACGCGCTGGCCGTGTTCGGCGCGGCCGTCCTCGCCCGGGTGGTGTGGGTGCTGCCGGGCACGTTCCTGCCCTGGGCGCTGTCGCGCCGGGTGCGGGCCCGGGAGTCGCGCCCGCCGTGGGCGGAGGCCACGATCATCTCCTGGGCCGGGATGCGCGGCGTGGTGTCGCTGGCGGCGGCGTTCGCGATCCCCGAGGACTTCCCCGGCCGCAACCTGCTGCTGTTCCTCACCTTCGCGGTCGTGATCGGCACGCTGCTGCTCCAGGGCCTGTCCTTCCCCGCGCTGATCAGGCGGCTGCGGGTGAGCACCGAGCGCGAGGCGTACGCCGACAACCTCGCCGAGGCCGGCGCCCAGCAGGCGGCGGCCCGCGCCGGGCTGGAGCGCCTGGAGGAGGTGGCGCAGCGCGAGGGCCTGGCCGAGCTGTACCCCGACATCCTGGACCAGTTGCGCGGCAAGAGCGAGCGCCGCACGCTGAACGCCTGGGAGCGCCTGGGCGGCGGCACCGGGCCCGAGGGCGAGGAGACCCCGGGCGCGGTCTACCGCAGGCTGCGCCGCGAGATGCTCAGCGCCGAGCGCGAGGTGTTCGTCCGGCTGCGCGACGCGCGCCGTATCGACGACGAGGTGCTGCGGCGGGTCATGCAGGAGCTGGACTTCGAGGAGGCGATCCTGGAGCGCCCCTGAGGCCCCGCCCCGACCGCGGTCAGGTGCCCAGGGCCTCGTCCACGTAGCACCACGTCCAGTCCTCGCCCGGCTCGAAGGACTGGATGACCGGGTGGGAGGTGGCGCGGAAGTGGGCGGTGGCGTGGCGGTTGGGCGAGGAGTCGCAGCAGCCGATGTGGCCGCAGTCGAGGCAGCGGCGCAGGTGGACCCAGCGGCTCCCCGCGGCCAGGCACTCCTCGCACCCGTTGGGCGTGCGGGCCGGCGGGTCGCCCGCCTTGACGATGTGCTCGCAGATCTCCATGTCTCCCCCTCACTGGCACGAGGCATCCGTGACACGCCTTCGTGGCACGTCTCGGTGGCATGCCTGAGCGGCGCGTCTCGGTGACGCGTCTCGGTGGCATGCCATGCCACCTCACGATCGTACTTCTAGAGCAACATTCCAATTTGGTGACCACTCGTGCCCCGCCCTTGATCAGGGTCGGGGTGAGGAGGACTCTGAGCTACATCGGGGAGTGACATAGGCCACATTACCGAGCCCCTGGGAGCCCTCCATGCTGGAGGTCCGCAACCTTGAGGTCGTCTACGACGACGTGATGCTCGTGTTGCGCGGGGTCAGCCTGCGCGTGCCGGCGGGCTCCATCGTCGCCCTGCTCGGCGCGAACGGCGCCGGCAAGACCACGCTGCTCCGCGCGATCTCCGGCCTGCTCGGCGTGCACGACGGAGAGGTGACCAAGGGCTCGGTCACGGTGGACGGCGAGCCCGTGCACCACCTGCGCCCGGCCCAGATCGTGCGCCGCGGCGTCAGCCAGGTCATGGAGGGGCGCCGCATCCTGGGCGAGCTGACCGTCGAGGAGAACCTGAGGGTCGGCGCGCACACCGCCCCCCGCGACCTGGCCGCCAACCTGGACCGCGTCTACGGCCTGTTCCCGCTGCTGAAGGAGCGGCGCAAGGGGATCGCCGGCTACCTGTCCGGCGGGGAGCAGCAGATGCTCGCCGTCGGCAGGGCGCTGATGGCCGGGCCCAGGTTCCTGCTGCTGGACGAGCCCAGCCTGGGCCTGGCACCCGCGCTGGTCGGGCAGATCCGCGACCTCGTCGTGGAGATCAACGCGCAGGGCACCACGGTCCTGCTCGTGGAGCAGAACGCGACGATGGCGCTGTCCATCGCCGCGCACGGCTACGTGATGGAGACCGGGAAGGTCGTCATGGACAAGCCGGCCGCCGACCTGCTGTCGGATGAGGACATCAGGGAGTTCTACCTCGGGCTCGGCGCGGAGGGCGCGGCCAGGTCCTTCCGCGCGGTCAAGCACTACAGGCGGCGCAAGAGGTGGCTGTCGTGACCGGCGACGGCGGGACGCCGGTCCTGGAGGTCGAGGACGTCGGGCTGGCGTTCGCGGGCGTCACGGCCATCGACGGGGTGTCCTTCGACGTGCGCCCGGCCGAGCTGTTCGCGGTGATCGGGCCCAACGGCGCCGGCAAGACCTCCGTCTTCAACGTGCTGTCGGGCGTCTACCGGCCCCAGCGCGGGCGGGTGCGCTTCCTCGGCGAGGACATCCTGTCCCGCAGGCCGCACGAGATCGCCGCCATGGGCCTGGCCCGCACGTTCCAGAACGTCGAGCTGTTCCACAACCTGACCGTGCTGGACAACCTGATGCTCGGCCGCCACCACCACTTCCGCTACGGCGCCCTCGCCGCGCTGGCCTGGCTCGGCCGGGCCCGGCGGCAGGAGCTCGCCGCCAGGGCGGCGGTGGAGGACATCATCGACTTCCTCGAACTCGCCGCCTGGCGCCGCCACCCCGTCCGCCTGCTGCCGTACGGCGTGCAGAAGCGGGTGGAGCTGGGCCGGGCGCTGGCCATGGAGCCCCGGCTGCTGCTCCTGGACGAGCCCGTGGCCGGGATGAACCTGGAGGAGACCGAGGACACCGCCCGCTACGTGCTGGACATCCGCGACGAGCTGGGCATCCCGATCGTGCTGGTCGATCACGACATGGGCCTGGTCATGGACCTGGCCGACAGGGTGCTGGTGCTGGACTTCGGCCGCCGGGTCGCGCTCGGCACCCCCGCCGAGGTCCAGCGCGACCCCAAGGTCATCGAAGCCTACCTGGGGGGCTCCTCATGAGCACGGCCATCAGGACCACCACCACGACCATCGTGACCCGGGTCCGGGACCGGGCCGCCGCCACCCCGGACGGGGTCGCGATGCGGGAGAAGGAGCTCGGCATCTGGCGCGAGGTGACCTGGGCGGAGTACTGGGAGCAGGTCACGCTGGTCGCCGCCGCGCTGCTCGCGCTCGGGGTCGAGCCGGGCGACCGGGTGGCGGTGCACATGGAGAACCGGCGCGAGTGGCTGTACTGCGACCTGGGCACCGTGGCCGTGCGCGGGATCACGGTCGGGCTGTACCCGACGAACCCGGCGCCGGAGGTGGCGTACCTGCTGGGGCACTCCGGGGCGAAGGTGCTGGTAGCGGAGGACCAGGAGCAGGTGGACAAGGCGCTGGCGGTCGCGGACGAGTGCCCGGCGCTGGAGCGCGTCGTCTACGTCGAGCCGCGCGGCGTACGCGGGCGGTACTCCGACCCGCGCCTGATGGCCTGGCCGGACTTCCTCGCGCTCGGCGCCGAGCACGCGCGGGCACACCCCGAGGCGGTCGCCGAGCGCATGGCCGCCGCCCGGCCGGACGACCCGATGACGCTGATCTACACCTCCGGCACCACCGGCCCGCCCAAGGGCGCGATCCTGACCGTGGCCAACATCGAGTACGCCGTCGAGCGGCTGGTCCTGGGCGGCGGGTTCACCTCGCCGCCGCCCTCCGAGCGCGACCTGTCGCTGTCGTACCTGCCGCTGTGCCACGTCGCCGAGCGGGCCTTCACCGTCTGGTACAACGCGGCGGCCGGGGTTCAGGTGAACTTCGCCGAGTCCATCGACACCGTGCAGGCCAACCTGCGCGAGGTGCAGCCCACGATCCTGTTCGGGGTGCCGCGCATCTGGGAGAAGGTGCTGGCCTCGGTGGAGATCCGGGTCGGCTCGGCGACCCCGGCCAAGCGGGCGCTGACCCGCTTCTGGCTGCGCGTGGCCGACCGGATCGGCGACGCGCTGGTCCGCAACCACGGCAACCACACCCCGCTGACCCGCCTGGTGTACGCCGTCGGCTGGGTGATGTGCTACCGGGCGCTGCGCGAGCGGCTGGGCATGCGCCGCGTCAGGTACGCCGCCTCCGGCGCGGCCCCGATCGCCCCGGACGTGCTGAAGTTCTTCATGGGCATCGGCGTGCCGATGCACGAGCTGTACGGCATGACCGAGAACACCGCCATCGCCACCGGCAACCGCCCCGGGCGCGTGGTGCTCGGCACGGTCGGCGAGCCGCACCCCGGCGTCGAGGTGCGGCTGGACGAGGCCACCGGCGAGATCCTGACCCGGCACCCGGGCAACTTCGCCGGCTACTGGCGCGACCCGCGCGCCACCGCCGACGTGCTCGACGAGGACGGCTGGCTGCACACCGGGGACGTCGGCGAGTGGGTGGAGACCCCGCCCCGCCGCCCCGGCGAGGAGCCGATGCGGCACCTGAAGATCACCGACCGGATGAAGGACATCATCATCACGGCCGGCGGCAAGAACGTCGCGCCGAGCGAGATCGAGAACGCGCTGAAGGCGTCGCCGTACATCAAGGAGGCCGTGGTCGTGGGCGACCGGCGGCCGTACCTCACCGCGCTGATCGGCATCGAGCAGGACACGGTGGGGGAGTGGGCGCGGCGGCGCGGCCTGCCGTACACGACCTACCGCGACCTGTCGGAGAAACCCGAGGTGCGGGAGCTGGTGCAGGGCGTGGTGACCGCGGTGAACGCGCGGTTCGCCCGCGTCGAGCAGATCAAGAGGTTCGCGTTCCTGCCCAAGGAGCTCGACCACGAGGACGGCGAGCTGACCGCCACCCAGAAGGTCAGGCGCGGGGCGATAGCGAACCTCTTCGAGGACCTGGTCGAAGGGATGTACCGCACGTGAAGGCACTCCTGGAGTCGCTCATCCGGGGGCTGGGCAACGGGTCGGTGTACGCGCTGCTCGCGCTCGGCTTCGTGATCGTCTACAAGGCGACCAGGGTGATCAGCTTCGCCCAGCCGTCGTTCATGATCGGCGGCGCGGTCGCGGTCAGCTACCTGGCCGAGGTGACCGGCTTCTACCTGGCGATGGTGCTGGCGGCCCTGCTGGTGGCCGCGGTCGCGCTGGGCATCGAGCGGGTCGCGATCCGGCCCATGGTCGGCCGCCCGGTCTTCGTGGTGGCGATCATCACGCTGGGCATCGACGTCGTGGTGCGGGTGGTGGTCAACGGCTTCATCGGCCTGGACGTGCGCCAGGTCGGCGACCCGTGGGGGCTGTCGCTGGTCGAGATCGGCGGGCTGGCCGTGCAGCAGCGCTGGCTCGCCATGCTGGCCGCCGCCGCGCTGCTGGTCGGCCTGCTGTTCGCGTTCTTCCGCTACACCCGCTACGGGCTGGCGATGCGGGCCGCCGCCCTGGACCAGGAGACCGCGCTGGCGCAGGGCGTGTCGGTGGGCACGGTGTTCGCGCTGTCGTGGGCGTTCGCGGGCGGGCTGGCCGCCATCGCGGGCACCTTCGTCGGCACCGGCCAGGGCGTGGACCAGCTCACCTGGATCATCGCGCTCAAGGCGCTGCCCGCGATCATCGTCGGCGGCCTGGACTCCCTCGGCGGCGCGGTCGCGGGCGGGCTGATCGTCGGGGTGGTGGAGTCGCTGGTCCAGTCCTACCAGAGCGACCTCGCGCCGTGGCTGGGGCAGAACTTCGCGATCGTCACGCCGTACGTCGTGATGCTGCTGGTCCTGCTCGTGCGGCCGTACGGGCTGTTCGGCACCCGGGAGGTGGAGCGGGTATGAGCACCGGAGCCCCGCCCGAGACGGCCCGCCCGGAGGCGGCCGGACGCCCCGCCGCCGCCCGCCGCCGCGCCCGGCGGCCCGGTGGGCGCCCCCTGCTCTACACCTCCTACGCCCAGGACATGGCGCTGCTGGACACCCGGGCGAAGAAGATCTGGTTCTACGGGATCGTCCTGGCCGCGCTGCTCGCCTCGCAGGTGCTCGTGGACGACATGCTGTCGCTGCTGGCCATGGCGTACGTCGTGGCCATCGGCGCCATCGGCCTGAACATCGTCACCGGGTACGCCGGGCAGGTCTCGCTCGGCCACGCCTTCTTCCTGGCGATCGGCGCCTACACCGGGGCGGCGATCTCCGGCGACCCCGACGGCAGGGTGCTCGGCCTGGGCGTGACCAGCATCCTGGTCTGGCTGCCCGCCGCCGGGCTGGCCGCGGCGCTGGCGGGGGTGATCGTGGCGCCGCTGGCCACCCGGCTGCGCGGCCTGTACCTCGCGATCGTCACCCTGGGCCTGGTCTTCCTCGGCGAGCACATCTTCAAGGAGTGGGACCAGCTCACCGGCGGCCCCGGGGTGGGCCGGCCGGCCGCGGTGGTGGAGCTGTTCGGGCTGCGGCTGGACCGGCCGGGGCCGCTGGGCTCCAAGGAGCAGCAGCTCTACCTGCTGATGCTGGTGCTGCTCGTGGTGTTCGCGGTGGCCGCCCGCAACCTGGCCCGCTCCCGGATCGGGCGCGGCTTCGCCGCGATCCGCGACCGCGACATCGCCGCCGAGGTGATCGGCGTCCCCCTGACCCGCTACAAGCTGCTCGCCTTCGCGATCTCCTCCTTCTACGCCGGATGCGCGGGCGCGCTGCTGTACACCGTCACCGGGTTCTTCGACCCGGGCTCGTTCAACCTGCTCATGTCGGTGCAGTTCATCGCGATGGTGCTGATCGGCGGCGTCGCGACGATCTCCGGCTCGATCGCGGGCGCGCTGTTCATCACGCTGCTGCCGCGCCTGACCCGGGAGCTGCCCGCGCTGGTGCCCGTCATCAGCGCCGACACCACCCAGACGCCCAACGTGTTCCAGGTCGAGACCGTGCTGTACGGCCTGCTCATCGTGCTGTTCCTGGTCTTCGAGCCGCGCGGCCTGTTCGGCGTCTGGATCCGCGTACGCAACTACTGGAAGAGCTGGCCCTTCTCCTACTGAAGGGCCGGGCCGCCGACTGGAAAGGAATCCGCGATGAAGAGGAGCCACCTCGCGCTGCTGACCGCACTGCTGGTGGGTGCGGCTCCCCTTCTGTCCGCGTGCGGCGTCATCCGGGGGGACGACGAGGACAGCAGGGGCGCCGTGACGACGGGCGTCACCCGGGAGCCGTGCCCGCTGGCGGTGGACAAGAACAAGGGCTGCATCTACCTCGGCACGGTCTCCGACCTGACGCAGGGCCCGTTCGCGGCGCAGGCCGTGCCGATCACCAACGCGCAGAAGGCGTTCTGGCAGCGGGTGAACCGGGCCGGCGGCATCGGCGGCAAGTACGAGGTGGACGTGCAGGCGTACGTGCGCGACAACAAGTACAACCCCGAGGTGCACAACCAGGTCTATCAGGAGATCAAGAACAACGTGCTCGGGCTGGCCCAGACGCTCGGCTCGCCCACCACCGCCGCGATCATCAACGACCTCAAGGCCAACAGCGTCGTCGCCGCGCCCGCGTCGTGGACCTCGGGCTGGGAGTTCGAGGACGTCATCGTCGAGACCGGCGCCAACTACTGCATCGAGTCGATGAACGCGGTGGACTACGCCGTGGAGACCTACAAGCCCAAGTCGGTCATGGCCGTGCACTACGCCGGTGACTACGGCGCCGACGCCGCGGCCGGGGCCAAGGTGGCCGCCGAGCGCAACGGGCTGGAGTTCACCGCGGTCGAGACCCCGCAGGGCGCCACCGAGCAGGGCCGGGCCATCACCGAGATCACCAAGAACAAGCCGGACCTGGTCATCCTGACCACCGGCCCCGCCGACGCCGCCGCGATCGTCGGTCAGGCCGCCGCGGCGAAGTTCTCGGGCCGCTTCATCGGCACCGGCCCCACCTGGAACCCCGCCCTGCTGGACAGCCCGGCCGCGCCCGCGCTGAAGGCCCTGTACGAGCAGTCGGCCCCCGGCCGCGCGTGGGGCGCCGACACCCCCGGGCACCGGGCGATGCGCGAGGCCCTGGGCGATGTGGAGCCCAACGACGGCTACACCTCCGGCTGGGCCTGGTCCTACCCGCTGAAGGCCGCGCTGGAGAAGATGGTCGCGGGCGGCGACATCAGCAGGAAGGGCCTGCTGGCCGCGGTCAAGTCGCTGACCACCGTGGACTACGAGGGCATGCTGCCGCCAGAGGCGGGCAACTACGCGGGCGACCCGAACGCCGCGACCTTCAGGCAGACCGTGATCAACAAGCCCGACGACGCCGCGCCGACCGGCGTGACCGAGGTCAAGGGCTTCTACACCGGCCCGACCGCCCAGTCCTACACCATGGACGGCCCCTGCTACGAGAAGTTGTGACCGCCCGGCTCGGCCGTGGATCGCGCGGGAGGGGCCCGGCTTGGGTAGGGTTCCAGGCATGCGACTCCTCCCGCGACTGGCAGTGACGTTGTCCGCCGCCGCCCTTATCGGCGGCCTGACCGCGTGCAGCGAGGTTCAGGAGGTCTCCAACACCCTGGACAAGGCCCAGGCGTGTCTGGAGGCCACCAAGGTCGTCGGCGAGGTGAGCAGCAAGTTCGCCGGCCTGGCGCAGAACCCCGAGGAGCTGGGCAAGGCCCTCGACGAAGGCGCCGCCAAGCTGGAGGAGACCGCGGCCAAGGCCGGCGACACCACCTTGCAGGAGGCCCTGCAGGGCCTGGCCGACGCCTACCAGAAGCTCGACGTCAGCGACGTCAACAGCGCGATCGACAGCGCCCAGCAGGCCGCCACCGACACCGCCAAGTACCTCTCCGACATCCAGGCGGCGTGCAGCTAGCGTGCCGTCGCCCGCACCACCCGAGCCCGGCCGCCCTGATCGGCCGGGCCGCGCGGCGCGCCACGTGATCGCCGTGCCGCCGTCGCCCCCACCTCCGGCCGACCGGCCGGTCCGACCGGCCCGCCCGCATGGTCCGGGCGGGCGTCCGGGACGGCGGGCCGTTGACCCGCCCTCCCCGTCGCCTCCGGCCGGTCGGCCGCGCCGGCTGATCGGGCGGGGGGCGGCTCTCGTGCCGGCCCTGGCGGAGAGAGTGCGGGGGCGGCTGGCGGCGGTCGTCGTCGTGCTGGCCGCCGGGGTGGGCGCGGGCGGGTGTGCGGAGGTCGCCGAGGTCAGCGGGGCCGTGGTGCGGGTGCAGGCGTGCCAGGACGGCATCGCCGCCGCGACCGCGCTGGCCGAGAGCCTGCCGGGGTTGCGGGCCCGCCCGGCCGAGCTGGCCAAGGCGCTCGACGACACCGCGGTCAGGCTGGAGGAGGCCGCCGAGCAGGCCGGTGACCGCACGCTGCGCGAGGCCCTGGAAGGGCTGGCCGTCAGCTACCGGGATCTGGAGGCCGAGGAGCCCGAGCGGGCCGCCGACCGGGCGGCGCGCACCACCGCCAAGTACCTTCAGGTGATCACCGCCTCCTGCGCCGGCCAGTGACCCGGGCGGACGCCGCGATACCCCTGACGCCACCCCGCTACCCCCGAGACCCCCGATACGCCGCTATCCCGCGTTCTCTAGGGGAAAAGGGGCGGAAATAGCCTGGTCGTATGGGTGACACGGTTCGTATGGACGGTGAGGGGAAGGAGCCCGACCCCCGGTTCACGCTGGCCAACGAGCGTACCTTCCTGACCTGGCTGAGCACGTCGCTGGCGCTCAGCGCGGGCGGGGTGGCCATGGCCGCGGTGTCGTCCGGGGTGTTCCTCGACTGGCTGCGCATCGCGATGGCGGTCGTGCTGGTCGCGCTCGCCGCGGTCGCGGCCGGCATGGCGTACCCGCGGTGGCGGCGCATCCAGCAGGCGCTGCGCCGCGACGCCCCGCTGCCGCCGCCCCGGCTGGCGGCGGTGTTCGGTTACGGCGTCGCCGCCGTCGCGGTGCTCGCCCTGATCCTGATCCTCACCGCGATCTGAGCCGTGTCGCCGGAACCGTGGGACCCGGGCCTGCAGAGCGAGCGCACCCGGCTGGCCTGGGTCCGCACCGCGACCGCGCTCGCCGCGGGCGGGCTGGGCGCCGCCGGGCTGGGGGTGCGCTCGGGGGCGAGCCCGCCGGCCGTGGCCGCCTTCGTCGTCGCCGCCCTGTGCGGCGGCGTGCTGCTGGCGCGTACGCACGCCCGCTTCCTCAAGGTGCAGCGCGCGCTGCACGAGGGGCGCCCGCTGGACGACCGGGCCGACGCGCTGGTGGCCTGGCTGGGCACGCTGGCCGTGGTGGCCGGGGCCGCGGTCGTGGTGCTCACCGCCTGACCACCGTCCAGCGCGTGCGATTCCACGGTTTTCCGGGTTCAGGACGCGGTCTCGCCCAGCGCGATCGTCTCGGCCACCTCGGCGGCGCGTTCGGCCTCCTCGGTGGCGAAGCGCTCGGCGTCGATCTTGTCGGCGATCTCCTCGTCCTGCCGCATCAGCGCCTCGAGGTTCTGCCCGGCCATCTCCAGCACGCCCATGTCGGCGTACGCGTTCCGCAGCCGCTCGCTCCACAGGCCGATGTCCTTCACGCACGGCACGATCCGGCTGAACAGCAGCGAGCGGAACAGCCGCAGGTACTCCGACTCGTCCACCGCCGTCATGGCCTCATCGACCTCCGCGGGGGACAGGCCCAGGTTCTCCCACTGCTCCCTGCCGCGCAGCCGGTCGCGCATGAGGTAGCAGCCCTCGATCACGAAGTCCTCGCGCTCGCGCAGCTCGGCCTCGCTGAGCTGCCTGTAGTGGTCGCGCAGCGCCATGCGGCCGAACGCGACGTGCCGCGCCTCGTCCTGCATCACGTACGCGAGGATCTGCTTGGGCAGCGGCTTGGAGGTGATGTCGCGCAAGACGCCGAAGGCGGCCAGCGCCAGGCCCTCGATCAGCACCTGCATGCCGAGGTAGGGCATGTCCCAGCGCGAGTCGCTGAGCGTGCTGTCCAGCAGCGACTTCAGGTGCGGGTTGATCGGGTAGGCCAGGCCCACCTTCTCCTGGAGGAACCGGGCGTACGTCTCGGCGTGCCGCGCCTCGTCCATGGTCTGGGTCGCGGCGTAGAACTTGGCGTCCAGGTCGGGCACCGACTCCACGATCCGGGCCGAGCAGATCATCGCGCCCTGCTCGCCGTGCAGGAACTGGGAGAACTGCCAGGACGCGGTGTGCCTGCGCACCTCCTTGCGGGTCCGCTCGTCCATCCGGTGCCACAGCGGGGTGTCGTGGATGGCGAGGAACTGGTCGGGCAGGCCGAGCACGTCGTACGGATCGACCTCGATGTCCCAGTCGATGCGCTTGGTGGAGTCCCACTGCTTGTCCTTGCCCTTTTGGTACAGGGCCAGCATGCGGTCCCTGCCCTCGTCGTACTCCCAGGTGAAGCGGGCCGATCCGGCCATGTCCACGTCCCACGTGGACAGCTCGGCGGGGATCGTGTACAGGTCGTGGGTCGTCATCGGGGGGGACCTCCATACCTCTACGTACGCTGTACGTCGCCCCCCGAGCGTGGCACGTACGGTGTACGTGCGTCAATGCGAGGGGGGAGAATACCGGCATGACCCCGGAGCCGCTGTCCCGGGCGCGGATCGTACGCGCCGCCATCGACCTGATCGAACGCGAGGGCGCCGACGCCGTGTCCATGCGCAGGATCGCGGCGGACCTGGGCGTCGGCGCGATGTCGCTGTACAACCACGTGCCCAGCAAGGCCGCCCTGCTCGACGGCGTGGCTGAGGCGATCCTGTCCGAGATCGAGTTCACCGACGACCCCGACGCCCACTGGACCGACCGGGTCCGGACGCAGGCGCGGGCGTTCCGCCAGATCGCCCACCACTACCCGCGCTGCACCATGGTGGTGGTCAGCAGGCAGCTCACCTCTCCCGCCGGCCTGCTGCCGGTCGAGCGGGCCCTGTCCACCCTGCGCGAGGCCGGGTTCGACGCGCGCGACGCGGTGCGGGTGCTGCGCCTGTTCATCGCATACATCGTCGGCTCGCTGCTGCGCGAGGTCGGCGTCACCCCGACGTTCGCGCCGGTCGGCAGCATTCTCCCGCGCGTGGCCGACATCGACCCGGCCCTGTTCCCGGTGGTCGCGTCCCTGTACGACACGCTGCGCGACTGCGACGCGGAGGAGGAGTTCGAGTTCGGGCTGGAGATCCTGGTCCAGGCGATCCAGGCGTTGCCGCGCCGTCCCGGCGCGGCCACCTGAGGGGTGCGTCATCCGGAAGGCCGTCGCCCGGGGCCGCCCGGGGAGCGCGTCCTTCCCCTGAGCGCTCCCCGGCGCGGGCCCGAGCCTTTCTCAGTACCAGTTGTGCGCGTCTCAGTACCAGTTGTGCGCGCGGAAGTGCCCCCACGCGCCGCACGGCGAGCCGTACCTGACCTTGATGTAGTCCAGGCCCCAGCGGATCTGGGTGACGGGGTTGGACCGCCAGTCGTACCCGGCCCCGGCCATCTTGCCGGCGGGCAGGGCCTGCGGGATGCCGTACGCCCCCGAGGAGTCGTTGACCGCCCGGTGGTTCCAGTTGCTCTCACGCGTCCACAGGCTGTCCAGGCAGCGGAACTGGCGCATCGTCCACGCCCGCTGCACGACGAAGCTGAGCGCGATCGCCTTGTTCCTGGTCTTGTCGTTCCTCACCTTCACCTTCCGCCGCTTGGCGGCGGGGGTCCAGGTGGCTTGGTACACCTCCGGCAGGGGGCCGCCGGAGAGGGCCGGCTCCCAGCGTCCGGCCCGCTCGGGGCCCGTCCCGGCCAGGGCGACCGCCCCGCCGGCGCCGGTCAGCGCGGTTGCGGTGATCATGGTTGCTATGGAGTGGCGCAGTGCGCGGCAGCCGTCCAAATCGCTCCTATTCGTCGGGTCGCGTGCGGATGGCGCCGCCGGTCACCGCGAGGTGCCGGGGCGCGCCGCCGCCCCGCGCGCGTGGCTCGTGCGCGGAGGGTCCGCGTGGCCCGGACCGGCCCTGTACGCATGAAGCGTCCCGGCCGGGCGCCGCGATCGGTTCCTAAGGCGGATTGAAATACGGCGCCCCGTCTCGGGGCGTATACCCGCGACACGCGCAGGAAAGGTGTTTGCCCGGGTGGCGGGCATTGCGGACGGCCCCCGGGCGCTCCGTTTGCCGGGAGCGGGCCGGGCATGGCGCGGCATGGCACGCCGTTTCCCCGCGGCGGAGACTCGCCCGGCGCCGTCACCCGCGGCCCCCGGCCCGCGCGGCCGTCCGGGCGTCAGCTCCGGCGTGTGGCGCCGCGCTGCCGGCCGGGGCCGCAACTGCCGCGCACGATCAGCTCGGTCGGCATCTTGACCGGCCGGGACCGGCCGCCCCTGCCGCGCCCCGGCGGGGTGCGCAGCACCAGTTCGGCGGCGCGGTAGCCGATGTCGCGCGCGGGCGGGGCGATCACGGTCAGGGGAGGGGCGCACAGCTCGGCCCAGGGCACGTCGTCGAACATGATCAGCGACACGTCGCGGGGCACGCGCAGGTCCAGCTCGTGCGCGGCCAGCACCGCGGCCTCGCCGAGCAGGTTGCTCCCGGCGATCACGGCGGTCAGGTCGGGGCGGTTCTGGAACAGCCCGGACGCCGCCGCGTACGCGGAGTCGCGGGCCGGGCGGCCGAACACGATCAGCTCCTCGTCCACCGGCAGGCCGAGCGCGGTCAGCGTGTCGCGGAAGGCGGCGGTGCGCTGGCCCTGGCCGTGCCCGCCGAGGTGCGCGATGCGCCGGTGGCCGAGGCCCACGAGGTACTCCACCGCGGTGCGGATGCCCGAGCGCTCGTCGGCCATCACGGCCGGGATGTCGTCGAAGCCGACCGCGTGCCGCGCGGCGAACACCACGGTCAGCCCGGCGCGTACGGCGGGGGCCCACGGCTCCGTCGCCCCCGACGGCACCGCCACCACCCGGTCCACGCCCTGCTCCAGCAGCATGCCGATGACCTCCGACTCGCTCTCGGGGTCGTCGCCGGTCGCGCCCATGATCACCGGCTCGCCGGCCGCGCGGGCGCAGGCGAGCACGCCGTCGGCGACCCGGGCGTAGAAGGGGTCGGTGATGTCGGGCACGAGCAGCCCGATGCCGCCGGTGCGCTGCCGGCGCAGGTTGCGCCCCAGGGCGCTGGGCCGGTAGTCGAGCTGCGCCGCGGCGGCCAGCACCCGTTCGCGGGTCTGCGGGCTGGCCGAGCCGCCCGACAGCACGCGGGAGACCGTGGCGACGCCGACGCCGGCCGCCTCCGCCACGTCCTTGATCGTGGTACGCGCCCTCATGGAAACGATTCCATCATGTTTTCCAGCTTGCGGCCACCCGCCGATGCCCGTGCGGACTCGTGACCTACGGGGTCTTGACACGCATGTCTCGATCGGGTGAGATTCATGAAAACGTATCCACACCGTGGTGATTTCCGGCAAATAGCGGGCGATCGCCCGCGTGCGCGAAGGACTCTCATGGCATCCATCGTTCTGAGCAATGTAGACAAGATCTACGCCGGTGGCGTGAAGGCCGTGAACAACCTGAACCTTGAGATCAAGGACGGGGAGTTCATGGTGCTGGTCGGGCCGTCCGGGTGCGGCAAGTCCACCGCGCTGCGTATGATCGCCGGCCTGGAGGACATCAGCGGTGGCGAGATCGCCATCGGCGGCAAGGTCGTCAACCACCTGCCGCCCAAGGACCGCGACATCGCGATGGTGTTCCAGAACTACGCGCTCTACCCCCACATGACGGTCGAGGAGAACCTCGCCTTCGGCCTCAAGCTCCGCAAGATGCCCAAGCCGGAGATCCAGAAGCGCGTGGCCGAGGCCGCCAAGATGCTCGGCCTGGAGCAGTACCTCAAGCGCAAGCCGGCCGCCCTCTCCGGTGGTCAGCGCCAGCGTGTCGCGATGGGCCGCGCGATCGTCCGCGAGCCGCAGGCGTTCCTCATGGACGAGCCGCTGTCCAACCTCGACGCCAAGCTGCGCGTCTCGATGCGCGCCTCGCTGAACCAGATGCACGAGCGCCTGGGCGTCACCACGGTCTACGTCACCCACGACCAGGTCGAGGCCATGACCCTGGGCAACCGGGTCTGCGTGCTCCGCGAGGGCATCCTGCAGCAGGTGGACACCCCGCAGAACCTGTTCGACAAGCCGGTCAACCTGTTCGTGGCCGGGTTCATGGGCTCGCCGTCGATGAACTTCGTCACCGCCGGCCTGGAGCGCGCCGACGGCGGCGCCGCGATCCACTTCGCGGGCTACAAGCTGCCGGTGCCCGACTCGACCTTCGCCGAGAAGCCGGGCCTGGACCAGTACCTCGGCAAGAAGGTCATCCTCGGCATCCGTCCCTCCGACTTCGAGGACTCCCGCGCCGCGGCCGACGGCCACGGCGCCGGCTGGGCCACCCTCCCCGTCCGCGCGGAGGTCACCGAGGAGCTGGGCTCGGAGATCAACGTCCTGTTCCTGATCGACGCCCCGCCGGTCGAGCACAAGGACACCGTGGCCGCTCAGGACAACGACGAGGACGAGGCCACCCTGCCGCTGTCGGGCGACAAGTCCCTGTGGACCGCCCGGGTCAACGCCCGCAGCCACGTGCGCACCGGCCAGAACATCGACCTGGTCGTCGACACGCACAACCTGCACTTCTTCGACCCGACCTCGGGCCTCGCGATCGGCCACGAGGCCAACATCGGCCGCTAGCGGTCCTGCCCGCGGCCGGGCGTGATCCGCGCCCGGCCGCCTGGTGAGCCACGCCCGCCCGACGGGCGTACCGGGCGAGGCCCTCGCTGTGACCCCCTCCCACGGCGAGGGCCTTCCTCTCCGCCCACGCCATGCCGGATGCGGGATCTTTGCCGGGAGTTGGACGAAGCCGGGCCGTGCCCTCCTGGGCTGTCCGCGTTCGCCGTCAATACAGTCTTCGAGCGTGGCAGAGAAGATTGTCGTGATCGGCCAGGGGCACGCCGGGCTGCCGCTCGCGGTGCGCGCTGCCGAGGCCGGCTACCTCGTGGTGGGCGTCGACATCGACGCGCAGCGGGTCGAGCGGCTGCTGGCCGGCCGCTCGTACATCGAGGACGTGACGGACGCGCGGCTCGCCGCGGTGCTGGGCTGCGGGCGTTACTCCGCCGGCGCCGACATGGCCGAGGCCGCCGACTTCGACATCTGCGTGATCACCGTGCCCGCGCCGCTGCGCGGCGGCGCGCCCGACCCGAGCGCGGTGGCCGACGCGGCGTACGCGGTGGCGCCCTACCTGCGGCCCGGCGCGACCGTGATCCTGGAGTCGCCCGCCTATCCGGGCACCACCGACGAGCTGCTGCGCGAGCTGCTGGAGGAGGGCAGCGGGCTGCGCGCGCCCGGCGACTTCCACCTCGGCTACAGCCCGGAGCGGATCGACCCGGGCAACCCGTGCTGGCGGCTGGAGACCATCCCCAAGATCGTCTCCGGGCTGGACGACGCGGCGCTGGCCAGGGTGGACCGGTTCTACTCCACGCTGGTCGAGCGCACCGTGCCCGTCTCCACCACCAGGGTCGCCGAGCTGGCCAAGCTGCTGGAGGTCACCTTCAGGCACGTCAACATCGCCCTGGTCAACGAGATGGCGATGCTCGGCCCCGAGCTGGGCGTTGACGTGCGCGAGGCCATCGAGGCCGCCGCCACCAAGCCGTTCGGGCACATGCGGTTCACGCCGGGGCCCGGCGTGGGCGGGGAGCGACCCGGTGTGGAGCCGCTGTGGCCGCCGCACCGCGGCGCCGGGCGCGGCTCCCGGCTGACCGAGCTGGCCGACGCCATCAACGCGCACATGCCCGAGCACGTCGTCGGGCGGATCACCCGCGGCCTGAACCACCGGCGGCTGCCGCTGCGGGGCAGCCGGGTGCTGGTGCTCGGCCTGGCCTACAAGCGCAACAGCGGCCACCTGCGCGAGTCGGCGGCGCTGCGGGTCGCGGCGGAGCTGCACGCGCTGGGCGCGCACGTACGCGCCGTGGACCCGCACGTGGACCAGGAACGGGTGCCGGACTACATCGACCTGGTGCGGCTGACCCAGGAGGAGGTCGCCGGGGCCGACGCCGTGGCCGTGCTGACCGACCACGACTGCTTCGACTACACCATGGTCGGACAGCACGCGGCGTACGTCTTCGACGCCCACGACCGCTGCCAGGGACACAACGTCGAGCGGCTGTAGCCGCCCCTGGCGGGGCCGTCAGCGGGGGCGGCCCCCGACCCGTACGGACAGGTTGCCCGCCAGGTTGCGCGGCACGAGCCTGCTCGCCACCGCGATGGCCTTATAGCGCAGCGCGGGCACGCTGACCCGCTTGCCCAGCGCCAGGTCGCGCATGGCGTCGCGCACCACCCGGTCGGCGTCGAGCCAGAGCCTGCGCGGGATCTGCGAGGAGTCGATCGCGGCCCGCTCGTGGAACTCGGTATGGGTGAAACCGGGGCACAGCGCCATGACGCGTACCCCGGTCCCGGCCATCTGCGCCGCGGCCGACTCGCTGAAGTTGAGCACCCATGCCTTGGTGGCGCTGTAGTTGTTGCGCGGGAAGAACGCCGCCACCGACGAGACGTTGATCACCGCGCCGCGCCCGCGCGCGGCCATGCCGGGCAGCGCGGCGAGCGTCAGGCGCAGCACGGCCTCGCAGTGCACGCGCAGCATGCGCACCTCGTCGGCGGCGGGCACCTCCAGGAACGCGCCCCGATGGCCGAACCCCGCGTTGTTCACCAGCAGGTCCACACCCTCGCGCAGCCGTTCCTCGACCGCGGCCACCCCCTTGTCCTCGCCCACGTCGGCGGGCAGGACCTCGGCGGCCACGCCGTAGCGCAGCCGCAGCCGCTCGGCGGCCTGAGCGAGACGGGGCTCGTCGCGGGCGACGAGGACCAGCGAGAAACCGTCGGCGGCCAGCCTTCGGGCGAAGGCGGCCCCGATGCCGGCGGTGGCGCCGGTGATCAGTGCGGTGGGCATGGGGGCAGCGTAACGGATCAGTCGCTGAGCACTTCGGCGATCACGTCCTCCACCTGCGTGTTGAGCCGGGCTCCGCGCGCCCAGCCGGTGTAGTAGGCCAGGAAGATGACCACCTCGCGGAGCTCGTCTGGGGTGAGCTGGCCGGTGCGCAGCGCGACGTCGAGCTGCGGGCCGAGTGCGTCGTCCTCGCGCTGGCCGACCAGCAGGCCGATCAGCAGCAGGCGGCGCTCGCGGACGCTGAGCGCCTCGCGTGACCAGATCTCCGTGAACAGATGCTCGACGGTCCTTCCGAAGAAGTCGCCGGGGCCATCACCGACGTGGTCCCGGCCGTAGACCGACTCCATGATCTCCAATCCGCGCGCGCGGCGCTCGGGAGCCGTGCCTCTCGCGCTCTCGCTCATGTGAAACCTCGTGTGGATGGGGGTGAGGAACCTCGTGTGGTCCGCATGGGAGCTCCGTCCGTGGCCGCTGGTCGAAGGACATCGACGGGAGTGGCGTTCTGACTCCCTTCATCCTTCGCCAGATCCGGCGGCGGCGGGGCGGGATTCGCGCACCGGGAACCCCCGGCACGTGCCGCCGCAGCGCCGGCGGGCCGTGCGGGACGCACACGGCGTCCGCCTCAAAGATCACATAGCGGGGGTTGCATCCGCGTTGCCACGCCCGGTCGCCGGCGCGTGACCCTGGCGGGGAGGCGGAATCGGGGGGTCCGAAATCCGGACCTCCGTGCTTATGCTGGTGCGATCGGCGGCCGGTGTCCGCGCCCGGCCGCGGCGCGAGCCGGACGCACGGCGGTTTCGCCCGGCGAACGCGGGATGTTGACGCTTCAACAAGCGTGAGCGACCCTGGTGAAGACTCTGTAACAAATCAAGCCAAGATCCCGCCAAGATTTGGTCTAGATTTCCAGGATGTGCCTCCCGCTTTGTGGGAGTCATACTCAAAAAACGGGCACAACTACCTCGTCAACCCGCAAAGCGGAGGTACAGCCCCAGTGGAACGATCGCGGGCGCGTCTCGCCGTGGCGGTCCTGACCGCTGTCATGGTGACGGTGGCCCTGTCCGGCTGTGGTGGGTCGCAGTTCACGTACGTGCGCGACGATGACGGCAACACCTACTTCAAGATCCCGTCGAGCTGGCGGAAGGTCGATCAGCAGGCTCTCGACACCACCGTCTTCGGCGATCAGAGCTCGGCCACCGCCCAGCTTGAGAACCAGCTCTCCTGGACGGTCGCGTACGACGCCCACGAACGGCCGGAGCCCACCCATCTCCTCGGCGGCGCGGAGGACGAGCCGTTCGTCTTCGCGAAGGTGCAGAAGCTGCTGCCCGAGGAGAGCAACCAGGCGTCGCTCGACACCCTCCGCAACGCCGTGGGCATCCCGGTGGCGGTCCCCGACGAGACCCGCAAGCAACTGGAGGAGACCCCCGGCATCCCCTTCAAGGGCTTCGAGCTCCTCGCCGACGAGGTGCTGCCGCAGCGCGACGGCATCCGCGGGGTCCGGGTCATCTACAACTACCGCGTGGGCGGGGGCCCGGTGCAGACCTTCGACCAGACCGCCTACCTCGGCCAGGACGGCACCACCGTGCACGTGATGCTCCTGCGCTGCTCGGCCCAGTGCTACAAGAAGCGCGCCGAGGAGTTCGACGTCATCGCCAAGTCCTTCACGGTGAAGGGGCAGATAGGATGATCAGACAAGCCGCCCCGGCGGAGTTCGAAGGACTGCGTGCCCCGGGCACCGGGCCCACCGATCCCCATCCGAAGACCCGCAAGCGGATGCCGATGTGGGACCGGATCAAGTTCACGTTGCTGCTGGTCCTCATCTACGCCGTGCTCGTCTGGTACGAGGTCGTCTCCTACGAGCCGATCATGACGATCCAGGACGCGATGTTCCAGGTGGCGAACAACGCACCCTGGATCTTCGTGCTCCTCGGGCTGGAGATCGTCCGGCAGATCCACTTCAGGATCAGCGAGAGCTCCGCCGGCTACCACCAGTTCTGGACCCAGCGCGTCTTCGGCGGCTTCGAACGCTACACCCGCCGCCGCTTCAGCGACTGGAGCCGCTTCCGCCTGGCCCGGGTGCTCAAGTGGCTGTTCTTCATCGCCATCGCGGCGCTGATCATGGGCGAGGTGCTGGACACCTCGCCGTTCGAGGCGCTGTTCCAGGCGCCCGCCCTGCTCTGGCAGGCCCTCCCGTACGCCCTGCAGCTCGCCTTCGCGTTCTTCTTCATCGCCTTCCAGTTCATCGGCCTGTTCTGGCTGCTGTCGCGCGGCGGCGTCGAGACCTACTACCCCGACGACATCAAGACCCGCTTCACCGACGTGTGGGGGCAGGACCACGTGGTCGAGCGGGTCAAGGAGAACATCGTCTTCCTGGAGAAGCCCGACGAGATCGAGGCCAAGGGCGGCTACGTGCCCAGCGGCCTGCTGCTGTGGGGCCCTCCCGGCACCGGCAAGACCCTGATGGCCGAGGCCGTCGCGGGCGAGACCGGCAAGCCGTACGTCTTCGTCGATCCCGGCGCGTTCGTGAACATGTTCATGGGCATCGGCATCCTGAAGGTCAAGTCGCTGTTCCGCAAGCTGCGCAAGCTCGCGCTGCGCTACGGCGGCGTGATCGTCTTCTTCGACGAGGCCGACTCCCTCGGCCGCCGCGGCCGGCTGGCCCAGCAGGGCCCCTCCGGCACGGGCCGCGGGTTCGGCGCCTCGCCCGCCTTCCAGCACGCCGGCTGCCACGGCTTCGGCTACCTCAGCCCCGAGACCCAGTCGCTGCTCACCGCCGGCGCCGCCCACGGCGGCGCGGAGGAGCCCGGGCAGAAGAACCGCTTCTTCATGGGCGGCAACATGATGGGCGGCGGCGGCGACCCGGGCACGCTCCAGGCGCTGCTCACCGAGCTGTCCGGCCTGAAGAAGCCGCGCGGCCTGATCAACCGGTACGTCCGCAGGCTGTTCGGCATGCAGCCCAAGCCGCCGCCGAAGTACCGCATCCTCGTCATGATGGCCACCAACATGCCCGACGCGCTGGACGAGGCGCTGCTGCGGCCGGGTCGCATCGACCGCATCTACAAGGTCGGCTACCCGTCCAAGGCCGGGCGCATCCGCACCTACCAGGGCTACTTCGACAAGGTGCGGCACGAGCTGACCGACGAGCACATCGACAAGCTCGCCACGATCACCCCGTACGCGACCGGCGCCACGATCAAGGACCTGGTGAACGAGTCGCTGATCATCGCGATCCGCGAGGGCCGCGAGGTGATCACCTGGCAGGACGTCATGAAGGCCAAGCGGCTCAAGCAGCTCGGCCCGCCCGAGGACGTCGAGTACATCGAGCGCGAGCGCCACGCCGTGGCCGTGCACGAGGCGTGCCACGCGGTCGTCGCCTACCGGACCAGGTTCCATCTGGAGATCGACATCGCCACGATCGAGAAGGGCGCCGACTACCTCGGCATGGTCAGCAGCATCAAGCCCGAGGACCAGTTCACCCGCTGGAAGTCCGAGCACGAGGCCGACATCATGGTCTCCCTCGCCTCGCTCGCGGGCGAGCGGATGTTCTTCGGCGACGACAACTCCTCCGGCGTGTCCGGCGACCTGCACTCGGCGACGTACCTGACCGCGCTGATGGAGGCGTACTGGGGCATGGGCAGCGGCATCACCTCGCTGCCCGCGCTGCAGGAGCTGTCGATCAACGGCGGCAAGGCGCTGGGCCGGCCGGGCGGCAGCGGCGGCGGCACCGGGTTCCTGGGCGATCCGACCAGCCGCAACCGTGACGACTTCCGGCCCGACGCGCTCGGCGAGCGCATCGAGTACAACCTCGTCCGGCTGCTGGAGAAGACCGAGGAGCTGCTCCGCGAGAACCGGCGCGAGGTGCTGTGCCTCGCGCACGCGCTGGAGACGCACAAGACCCTCAACGGCGACGACGTCGTGGCGGTCATCGAGGGCAGCCGGGGCACGGTCGTGGACGGCTCGATCTACGACGACGACGACTTCTTCGCCGAGATCGAGGAGTACCACGAGGAGGCCGTGCGGGCCCATCGCGAGCACGACCGGGTGAGCCGGGCGCTGCCCGAGCGTTCCGTGCTCGTGGGCGCGCTCGAACCGGCCGGGATCGCCGTGCACGGCACCATCCCGCCCGGAACGCCCGGCATCGGCGGCGCCCTCGGCGACTCCTCGGGCTGGAGCGGGTCCGGCCAGGCGGTCGTGCTCGCCCCGCCCACCGGGCAACCCGCCTTCGTGGCCCCGCCGCCGGCGACCTCCGCCCCGCTGGGCAACGGCGTGTCCACGACCGGCGCGTCCGTCACGCTGCCCGGCGTCTCCGCGGCGCCCCCGGCCGGGGGAGAGGCGGCGCGTAACGGCGCCCCCGCCGTCCCGGGCATCGGCACCCCCTCCTCCACCCAGCCGGAGTTCGTCCCCTGGGCGGGCGAGCGGGGCTCCCCCGTGCCGCCCGTGCTGCCCGGCGAGGTCCTGGCGCCGACGCCCGAGCCCGCGCCGCGCAAGCACGGCGCCAGGGTGCTGTGGGTGGTGCTGGCCAGCATCGTCGCGCTGGTGGCCTTCACCCTGCTCGGCACCTACGTCTTCACCTCGCCCGGCGCGGCGGGGGGCCTGGATGGCCCGCCGCTGGGCATGCTCGCGCTGCTGCTGGTGATCGTGGTGTCGGTCGTGGTCGGCGTGGCGATCGTGATCTCGATCGTGCGCGGGGCGGCGGCCGAGCGGGCCCGCGCCGTACGGGCGCGCGACCAGGCCATAGAACGCGCCCAGTTGCTGGCCGCGGCGATGGACCCCGACGTGGCGATGCGCCTGCTCGGCTACGACGGCACCCAGCCGCCCGGCCACGGCGGGCCGGCCACGCCGCCGGGATCGCCTTCCCGCTGACACCCGCCGGAATTGGGCCTTTCCGACGGCGGAGATCGGCCCGACCCTCTTCTCAGGCGCGCGGCACCACCCCCAGCCCGCGCGCCCGAGGGAGGAACAGTGACACGCCGACTGATCACGGGGCTCGCCGTACTGGCGCTGTTATGCCTCACCGGGATCACCGCGACGGGGACCGGGGCCTCCGCCACCGCGGAGCCCCCGCCCAACCGGCAGTACCGCGTCACCGGGCCCGTGACGGCCCAGGACCGCACCGAGATCGCCCGCACCGGCGCGGCCATCGACGAGGTGGCCGAGGGCTCGGTCGTGGTGACCGCCACCGAGGCCGAGGTGGCGCAGATCAAGAAACTCGGCCACGCCGTGACCCTGCTGCCGCGCCCGCTGGCCCCGGTGAGGCCCCAGCCGCAGGACTTCCCGCCCGCCGACTCCGGTTACCACAACTACGCGGAGCTGACCGCGGTGGTGAACCAGGTCGTCGCCGACCACCCCACCATCGCCCGCAAGTTCAGCTACGGCACCTCCTACGAGGGCCGCGACCTCATGGGCGTCAAGATCAGCGACAACGTGGCCAGTGACGAGAACGAGCCCGAGGTGCTGTTCACCCACAGCCAGCACGCCCGCGAGCACCTCACCGTCGAGATGGCGGTCTACCTGCTCAACGAGCTGACCGACCGCTACGGCACCGACTCCCGGATCACCGACCTGGTCAACGGCCGCGAGATCTGGATCCTGCCCAACCTCAACCCCGACGGCAGCGAGTACGACATCGCCACCGGCTCCTACCGCTCCTGGCGCAAGAACCGCCAGCCCAACTCGGGGTCGAGCGCGGTCGGCACCGACCTGAACCGCAACTGGGGCTACAACTTCGGCTGCTGCGGCGGCTCCTCGGGCTCGCCCTCCAGCGACACCTACCGCGGCCCCTCCGCCGAGTCGGCCCCCGAGGTGCGGGCCGCCGCCGACTTCGTCCGCTCCCGGGTCGTGGGCGGCGTGCAGCAGATCAAGGCGCACATCGACTGGCACACGTACGGCGAGCTGATCCTGTGGCCGTACGGGTACACCACCGCGAACACCGCCCCGGGCCTCACCCAGGACGACCGGGACGCGCACGCGGCGCTGGGGCAGAGCATGGCCTCCACCAACGGCTACACCCCCCAGCAGTCCAGCGACCTCTACATCACCGACGGCTCGATCAACGACTGGATGTGGGGCGTCCACAAGATCTTCAGCTTCACGTTCGAGATGTACCCGGTGGGCGCCAGCCCCGGCTTCTACCCGCCGGACGAGCAGATCGTCCCGCAGACCACCCGCAACCGCGAGGCCGTGCTGCGCCTGCTGGAGAACGCCGACTGCATGTACCGGATCATCGGCAAGGAGGCCCAGTACTGCAACGCCACCCCGCCGGTGGTCGTCTACTCCGACACCTTCGAGACCGCGACCGGCTGGACCGCCGACCCCGCGGGCACCGACGCCGCCACCTCCGGTCAGTGGGAGCGCGGTGACCCCGAGGCCACCGACTCCAGCGGCCCCAAGCAGCTCGGCACCACCGTCAGCGGCGGAAACGACCTGGTCACCGGCCGCCTGGCCGGCTCCTCCGCGGGCGCCCACGACATCGACGGCGGCGCCACCACGATCCAGTCACCGCCCATCACGCTCCCCGCCACCGGCACCCTGACCCTGTCGTGGTCGTGGTACCTGGGGCACGGCTCCAACTCCTCCACCGCCGACTACCTGCGGGTGCGCGTGGTCGGCGGCACCACCACCCAGGTCTTCCAGCAACTCGGCGCCGCCACCGACCGCGACGCCGCCTGGGCGACCGCGAGCGCGGACATCAGCGGGTACGCCGGCCAGACCGTGCGCATCCAGATCGAGGCCGCCGACGCCGGCACCGCCAGCCTCGTCGAGGCGGGCGTGGACGACGTCCGGATAACCCGGCAGCCGTGACCACCAGCGGGCGGGGCTCCCCGAAGCCCCGCCCGCGCGCCGTTCGAGGCGTCAGCGCCCGAGAGAACCCCGCTCGCACACCGTGTCGGCGCGCGTCAGCGCCTGCCGCCGCGGTCGCGGGGCTTCTGGCCGCCGCCACCGCTGCCGCCGCCGAGCGAGTTGGGGTCGAGCCCGGCGCGGCGCAGGGCCTCGGCGATGGCGCCGGTGGGCTCGTTGCCGCGGCCCTGCTGCCGGTCGCGGCGGTCCTGGCCGCCGCGACCGCCGCCGCCCGCGCGCCCGCCGCCCGTACGCTGCCCGCCGCCGGGACGGCCGCCGCGCTGGCCGCCGCGTCCGCCGGCGCCCTGGGCGGGGCCGTCGCCCTGCCCCTGCCCCTGCACCTCGTCGTCGAGCCGCAGGGTGAGCGAGATCCGCTTGCGCGGGATGTCCACGTCCAGGACCTTCACCCGGACGATGTCGCCGGGCTTGACGACCTCGCGCGGGTCCTTGACGAAGTTCTTCGACATGGCCGAGACGTGGACGAGCCCGTCCTGGTGCACGCCGACGTCCACGAACGCGCCGAACGCCGCCACGTTGGTGACGACGCCCTCCAGCAGCATCCCGGGCGCCAGGTCGGACAGCTTCTCCACGCCCTCGGCGAAGGCGGCGGTCTTGAACGCGGGGCGCGGGTCGCGGCCCGGCTTCTCCAGCTCCTTCAGGATGTCGGTGACGGTCGGCAGCCCGAACGTGTCGTCCACGAACTCGGCCGGCTTGACCGCCCGCAGGACGGCGGTGTTGCCGATGAGCGCGGAGATGTCGCCGCCCGTACGCGCCGCGGCGATGCGCCGCACGACCGGGTACGCCTCCGGGTGCACGGCGCTGGCGTCGAGCGGGTCGTCCCCGTCGGGGATCTTCAGGAAGCCCGCGCACTGCTCGAACGCCTTCGGCCCCAGCCGCGCCACGTCCTTGAGCCCCTGCCGGGACCGGAACGGCCCGTGGGTGTCGCGGTGCTGCACGATGTTCTCCGCGAGCCCCGACCCGATCCCGGAGACCCGGGTCAGCAGCGGCGCGGACGCGGTGTTCACATCGACGCCGACGGCGTTGACGCAGTCCTCCACCACCGCGTCCAGCGACCGCGACAGCTTGGCCTCCGACAGGTCGTGCTGGTACTGCCCCACGCCGATCGACTTGGGGTCGATCTTGACCAGCTCGGCCAGCGGGTCCTGTAGGCGCCGCGCGATCGAGACCGCCCCGCGCAGCGACACGTCCAGGCCGGGCAGCTCCTGGGAGGCGTAGGAGGAGGCGCTGTAGACCGAGGCGCCCGCCTCCGACACGACGATCTTGGTCAGCTTGAGCTCGGGGTACTTCTTGATCAGGTCGCCCGCCAGCTTGTCGGTCTCGCGCGAGGCGGTGCCGTTGCCGATCGCGACCAGCTCGACCTTGTGCCTGGCCGCGAGCGCCGCCAGGACCGCGATCGACTCGTCCCACTTCTGCTGCGGCACATGCGGATAGATGGTCGCGGTGTCCACGACCTTGCCGGTCGCGTCCACGACCGCGACCTTGACGCCCGTACGGTAGCCCGGGTCGAGCCCCATCGTGGGCCGGGTCCCGGCCGGGGCGGCGAGCAGCAGGTCGCGCAGGTTGGCCGCGAAGACCCGCACGGCCTCCTCCTCGGCCGCCTGCCACAGCCGCATCCGCAGGTCGATGCCCAGATGCACCAGGATGCGGGTTCGCCACGCCCACCGGACGGTGTCGTTGAGCCACTTGTCGGCCGGTCGCCCGAGGTCGGCGATGCCGAACCTGGCCGCGATCCGCTCCTCGTACCCGCCCTCGTCGGCGCCCTCGCCGTCGCCGGGGTCGAGGGTGAGGGTGAGGACCTCCTCCTTCTCCCCGCGGAACATGGCCAGGATGCGGTGCGAGGGCAGCTTGGTGAACGGTTCGGCGAAGTCGAAGTAGTCGGAGAACTTCGCGCCCTCCTCCTCCTTGCCCTCGCGCACGGCCGAGACGAGCCTGCCGCGCTCCCACATGCGCTCGCGCAGCGACCCGATCAGGTCGGCGTCCTCCCCGAACCGCTCGACCAGGATCGCCCGCGCCCCGTCGAGCGCGGCCTGCGCGTCGGGCACCCCCTCGGTGACGAACTCCGCCGCCGTGGCGGCGGGGTCGAGCGTGGGGTCGCCGAGCAGCTTGTCGGCCAGCGGCTCCAGCCCGGCCTCGCGCGCGATCTGCGCCTTGGTCCGCCGCTTCGGCTTGTAGGGCAGGTAGATGTCCTCCAGGCGGGCCTTGGAGTCGGCCGCCATGATCTGCGCCTCCAGGGCCTCATCCAGCTTCCCCTGCGACCGGATGGACTCAAGGATGGCAGTCCGCCGCTCCTCCAGCTCACGCAGGTAGCGCAGCCGCTCCTCCAGCGTCCGGAGCTGCGCGTCGTCCAGCGCCCCCGTCGCCTCCTTGCGGTAGCGGGCGATGAACGGCACCGTCGCCCCGCCGTCGAGCAGCTCCACGGCCGCCCGCACCTGCCGCTCCCGCACGCCGAGCTCCTCGGCGATGCGTTGATCAATCGAGGTCGTCACGTTCCCTCTTCCGCCTTCCCCCTGGGGTACCGCCAAATTGTGCCCCAGGGGAAAGGCCGCCGCCATCCGGCGGCGGCCCAGAGGGTCAGGTGGCGACGATGGCCAGCCAGATCGCCAGGGTCACGATCACGACCAGGGCGAAGACGAGCGCCTCTGCCATGGCGCTCAACGCCCTGCCCATCTTGGACACGATGCGGACGATCACCATCAGGGCCGCGACCGCGACCACGGTGAGCATGAGCGGCGCGTACGGCGAGGCGCCGGTCTGCAGGAGCAGCACTGGCCCGAGCTGACGCGCGTCGAGGTGTACGCCACCTTCTTCGCGAGCCGCCGCTCCGTCGAAGATGGGGGCGAGACTGCTGTCCGTCGATGAACTGACGGAAGAGGAGCACGACAGCCGTAAGTCCCTGCCTGACGAGCTGCTGGCCTTTGCACGACGCAGCGCTGCGGGAGCACAACGTCTTCGTTTTGCCCGGCAGCACTCGGTGGGTGGCGGGGCAGCCCGACTAAGTGGAGCTCTACCGTTAGGCCGACCCCGACGCGATGTTCGAGCTGTACGGCCACATCCGCTGGACCTCCCCTGATAGCCGTGTGAATGGGCGGCTGGCCGACCAGATAGGCCCCGAGCCGGGGGACGACAGGGGGCGCCCGGGCGCTGACGGACGAGTGGTTCAGGGACCGCAAGGCCGAGTATCTGAACAGCGGTTCGCGGGCCAGGAGTCCTGTGCCCTACTGACCAAGGTCTTCATCGAGCAGCTCGCGCTGATCCCCGACTGGACGATCCCGGACGGCATTCTGTACGAATGGCCTGTCCCTCGTAGTGCCGGCCGGTGTGAAGGGCCGGCTCACCGCGTCGCTGTACAGCTTAAAGGTCAGGCTTCCCACCCATGAGCGAGGGCAGCCGAGAGGCGAACATGGTCGCCATGTGACGCGTGAGAGGCGGACATCCAAGCGTCATCACACCTTGTTGTGATGGAGGCGCCGATGCAGACAGAGGGGATTCTCTCTCGGAATCCGCGTGGGTCGGGATTCGGAAGGCCGGCCTTCGCCGTTCGTGCACAATCGGCGGCAGTCCATCCGGTTCGCCGAAATATCACCTCATGAACTGCCTTTCGCCGGTATTCAGGAATCGCCGACGGTTGCGCGAGGGTGATAAACGGCGGTAGCCTCTTCGTAGTCGGTTTCACGGAGAGCGACCGGCGAAAACGGGCCGGAGAGCAACGCCATCACCGTCCTGGAGTCGATCCCACCGTATTGAGATCGTTGGTTCAGGTGCGCAGCGGCTTGCCACGCGCTGACGAGTCTTTGGGTGCATCTGAGGTTCCCGTCGGCCATATCCAGATTTTCGGTATCACCCGTATCCTGTCCATCTCGTTCGAGGAGAGATCGTCCGTCATGGTGCTCGCGCTCTTGGCCCGCAGCGGGGCAAGGAGTTCGAATGGACACTTGCTTTGGCTCGACGTTCAGGCCACTCTAGGGTTGACCGAGAACCGGACACCCCTAGAAGGCCGGTAAAAGATGCTGCTGTCGCTGCCTCTTCTGCTTGTGGTCGTCACCGGCGCCCGGATCTCCACGACCAAGCGATCACACTGGACAGGGCTGAAGTCTGAGGCCGCTGCCACCCGGTCGCCGTTCCCTGAGGAGCTGTCCCGTCCTCGCCGCTTGCGTCATCTGGCCAGAGTTCGGTTTCCCTATTTCGATGCCGTGGTGGTCCCTTCGGCAAGGGGGCCGGAGAGCGTATCGCGAGCGGCTGTCACCGCCCGCGAGGCCGGTGCCCGGCTAGTGGTGCTGAGCAGTGGTAAGACTGTGGCTCAGGCGACGACGAGCGTGTTGCAGGGCATGGGATGGACAGCCGCAACGTGCGCGATCGTCGATATCGGTTCGGATCCGCCCTCCTGGTGTTCTTCGTTGCGGACCTGGAACCATTCAGCGGCAGCAGATCCGTCCGACACATCGCTGAAGCGCAACATCGGTCTGATGCTGGCGCGCACGATGCGGTGGCAGAGCATTCTCTTTGTCGATGACGACGTGCAATCCATGAGCCGGGCGCAGTTGCGTCAAACCGCCGGCCTCCTACGGGGCCTTGATCGAGGCGGACATCCTCGTAAAGCGGTGGGGTGGGCTTTTGGCGATTTTCCCGATTTCTCGGTCGTTGGGCATGCGCTTCGGGCCGGGCGTGGTACGGGTACCCCCTTTATCGGGGGCGGAGCGCTGGCTGTCGACTGTAGCCGGTCCGTACCGTTTTTCCCGTTCATCTACAACGAAGACCTGTTGTTCCTCTTCAGTCTTCTGTCGGCCGACCCCGAAGGAGTGTGCCTCGCCGGAGCCTTGGCACAGGACCGGTACGATGCCTTCGGTGACACCGCGCGTGCCGCCAATCAGGAGTTCGGCGACGTCCTCGCCTACGGCCTTTATCAGTTGTTCTCGGAGGAGGTGCCCTTCGAAATCGCCGCTGAGCCCGACTACTGGGAATCGATAGTGGCCTACAGGAAGGTGTTGCTGAGCTACTCGGCCAGGCGCCTGCGCGAACTCGGTGTCACGGACGGCGCCGAATGTGTGCGGGTGGCCGCGGCCCGGCATCGCGACGACTGGTCGAATCTTCTGGCGGACTATTTCGTGTCGTGGCACGATGACCTGCGGAGTTGGCGGACGACTGTGGAGTCGCAGCCGAAGGTCACCGGTATCCCGGAAGCCATCGAAGCCGTTGGGCTGTCGGCATTGAGCAGCCCGACTTGAGGTAAGGGGTGTGGTGTCGAACAATCGCAAGGGTGACCGCGGCGAGTTTGGTGCGACCAATGAAATGCAGGGAGGCAGCGCCGGTGCGGTAGTTCAGGCGGGTTCCATCGCAGGGGGAGTGCATCTGCACCCGGCGCAGCCGGCCCCCGCGTCTCCTCCCCACGAGTTGCCGCCCGACGTACACGCGTTCACCGACCGCTCCGACCAGCTCGCCGAAATGGACCTCCTTCTGGCATCCACTGAGGGCAGCCCGCCGACGGCGGCAGTGGTGATATGCGCGATTTCCGGAACGGCAGGTGTGGGCAAGACCGCCTTCGCGACCCACTGGGCGCACCGTGTCAGTGATCGGTTCCCCGACGGTCAGCTCTACATCAACTTGCGGGGATACGGTCCCGATGAGGTCGTGTCCTCCGAAGAGGCTCTCGCCAGCTTGCTGCGATCGATGGGGGTGCCCAACTCGGATATCCCTCACGGCATCGATGAGCGGGCGGCTCGATTCCGAAGCCTCGCGGCCGGCCGGCGGATGCTGATCGTTTTGGACAACGCCAGATCGGCGGATCAGGTTAGGCCGTTGTTGCCGGGAACGTCTTCCTGCCTGGTGCTTGTCACCAGCCGCGATACCCTGCCGGGTCTGATATCCCGGGACGGAGCCCGGCGCATGAACCTCGACTTGCTGCCGGAAGCGCAGGCCATCGCCCTCCTGCGTACGCTGATCGGCTCCAGGGTCGATGACGATCCGCAGGCCGCCCGCGATCTCGTGCAGCATTGTGCCCGGCTGCCGCTGGCGTTGCGCATCGCGGCTGATCTGGCGTTCACCAATGAGGACGTGCCATTGGCCGAGTTGGTGAACGACCTGGCAGACGAACAGAGCAGGCTTGACCTTCTTGACGCGGGCGCGGATCCTTACACCGCCGTGCGGGCGGTCTTGTCGTGGTCGTACAGGACCCTCAAGCCGGACGAGGCGAGGGCTCTGCGCCTGCTCGGCCTGCATCCCGGTCGCGAGTTCGATGCGATCAGCACCAGCGTTCTCGTGGACACGACACCAGTGCGAGCCGGACGGCTGCTCGACTCTCTGGTGCGCGCTCACCTGCTGGAGCGCACCCGGACCAAGAGATACCAGATGCATGACCTGCTGCGTGTCTACGCGGCCGACCTTGCCCTGCAGGAAGAACCCCAAGAGGCCCAGGAGGCCGCACTTCGCAGGCTCTTCGACTTTTTCACTTACTCCGCTTCCGCGGCGATGGACGTGCTGTTCCCCCATGAGAAGGCACGACGTCCGGACATCCCTCCGGGGTCGGGTGCTCTCATGGAATTCGTAGACGAGGATCATGCGCTGCGATGGCTGGAGACGGAGCGCGCTACTCTTCTGGCGGTCGCGGCCCGCACCGCGCAGAGCAGTTGGGCGGTCTATGCCATTCTCCTCTCCACCATACTTTATCGCTTTCTGGATATTCATGGCCATTTTGATGAGGCGGTTACACTGCACACCTATGCGGTTGCGTCGGCTCGTTCGCGTGGCGATGCCGTCTCTGAGGGGCGTGCGCTTCACAACCTTGGCACCGTCTATCAACGTCAAGGGCGTTACCAGGAGGCCGTGGATCATCTGCGGAAGGCGCTCGAGATAATTCTGCAAGCGGACCAGCCGGAGGTGGAGGCGTTCGTCCGCAGTGACTTAGGGCTCGTGCTGCTGCTGCTCGGCCAATACGAACCGGCTCTGCGGGAGCTTGGACGGGCGTTGCGGCTGTTCGAAGAGCTCGATGATCTCACAGGGCAGGGCCAGGTCCTGAACAACATGGGCCTTGCCTTCGTGCGACAGAATCTCCTGGAGGAGGCTCTCGATCACATGCGACGGTCGTTGGTGCTGTTCCGGGGGACAGGCGATCGTCCTCGTCAAGGGTATGCACTCAACGATATCGGAGCCGTATATCAGCGGACCGGAAACCATGTGGAGGCGCTCGATTACCATTCGGAGGCACTCGCGGTCGCCCGCGAGACCGGTGATAAGGCACTTGAAGCCGCCGCGCTCAACGGACTCGGGAACACAAATCGGCTCTTCGCGTTGAGGGAGTCGGTTCTTGAGTTCCATGAGCAGGCTCTCAGGATTGCCGAGGAGATCGGCGATCGTTACGAGCAGGCTCAGGCGCATGAAGGAATCGCCGGAGTTCACGATGGTTTGGGACGTGCGGAAGATGCCCGCGACCACTGGCGACGCGCGCTATCGATCTACGTCAGCCTCGGGTCGCCCGACGCGGACCGCGTCAGATCCTCCTTGGGGGAAGTGATCGATCTGCCGTGATCGTGCGTCACGTCTCCCGATCCCGGGGCGAGAACCTGTTGCTTGCCCGTGGAATCTGGCCGGGATGCGTAGGGGCCAATGTGGCCGATGTGGTGAATACTACGGCGTTCCTCGGGGACCTGGAGAGGGCCAGGTAGGTAGGCTCCTAGGTTCCATGCGGACCCCTGGACCCTACGGTGGCGTACGCGCCTACCGCATGGCTGTGACCAGCCTCCTCCCCCCGCCACTCTGGGCGAGGGCCCTGCTTCCAGACGGGCACTGCTGCTCGTACAGGGCCAGACCGGCTTCGCCTGTGACTGCGGAGGCATGGCGGTCGCTCCTGGCTGGTGTGGATCACGATCATCCAACCACGCGTGGCGGCCGAGGGTGCTTCCGTGCGCTCGCACAGTGTGCTGATCGGGCGGTGGCTGTCGGGAGTCCGCTCTCACCGATCCCTCGGATCTCGCCTTCCCTGTGCGATGAGGCGGAGAGAGGTTCGCGCGTTATCGCCCCGGCTGGGAATCGCAGGGCCCGTGCCAGGCTCAGTCCTATTGCACCTCTTCACCTGGAGGTTGCTGAGCTTCAAGGGAGGTTGCATTAAGTAGCTTGTCGTCCCTATTGCCGATGGCACTTGGGTAGCGTGGTTCTTGGGCTTCCCTCCAGGCTGGCCCAGTTGGACGAGGCAACATCCTTAACTGAAGTTCAGGTGAAGAAGGGCTTGTGGTGCAAGCGGCGGATGGGCGGGTGCGGCGTCTGTGTCCGCCACGAGCACGCCACGGGCGGGAGCGGTCGTATCTTGAGCCGCGAAACCATGTCCTCAGAGTGCCTGGCGGATGACGCGTAGATCCAGCGCTGAGATCCGGCACCACTCGTCACACCGGATATTGCTCACCCCAGGACCGACGGCGTGCGGGTCACTTGGCCGGAAACCCGACGTCATCATGGTGCCGGCATCACGCCACGTGATCGCACTGAGCAGGTGTGTCGCCCTGGCCAAGAGACTGGCGACCGACCTGGTCGTACTGTGCAGCAGGTGGGCCGACGCGGAGAAGGCCCTGGTAGTGGCGCGGAGGGGCGGCGTGAACGTGCTCGCCGTCGATGTGCCCGAGGCGCAGCGAGTGGAGTTGCCGGAATTCGCCACGACCGCCCTTCTCGCGGGTACCAAGTTCGAGTGGCGGACCGACACCAGCCTCAAGCGGAATATCGGGCTTGCTCTGGCGCGGATGCGTGGCTGGGATCGGATCGTGTTCCTGGATGACGACATCGAGGTGCGCGACCCGGATGACCTAGTCCGGGCCGCCGGGCTGCTCAACCTGTACGAGGCCGTGGGGCTGTTCATCGGGGGCATGCCCGACAACTCGGTGGTGTGTCACGCGAACCGCTACGTGGGGAACTCGCAGGACACGTTTGTAGGCGGCGGCGCGCTGGTCGTCGATCCCGTCCGCGTCACCTCGTTCTTTCCCCAGATATACAACGAGGACTGGTTCTACCTGCTGGACAGGGCTAGGCTGCGCCGCGTGGCGACGGTGGGCTTGGCGGTCCAGGCCCCGTACGACCCTTTCGCCTGGCCCGGACGGGCACGGACGGAGGAGTTCGGCGACGTGCTGGCCGAAGGGCTGTTCGCCTTGCTCCACACAGGAGGCACGGTACGCGAGGCCGATCGCGTGTACTGGGCGGAGTTCCTGGGGGTGCGCCGGTCATTCATCAAGGGCGTGCTGAGCCGGGTCGAGGCACGGGCACAGGGCGTGGAGGACGAGCGCATCGCAGCCTCGCTGCGCGTCGCGCTCGCCCGGCTGTGGCTGATCGACCCGGGCTTGTGTCAGGACTACCTGGAGGCGTGGCAGGCCGACAGGTCGGCCTGGCGTCGATACGTACGCAGGCTGCCGGTCGGCGTATCGACGACGGACGCGCTGAGAGTTCTGGGCCTGGACCGGTGGTTCGTCGACCGCAACTTGTCGTCTCCCGACCGGGAGCCGGCGCTCGGCTGGTAGCGACGACGCGGACGACCCGACGTGGCGTTGTGACTCCATAGAAGCCTGATCAGGGGCGCCACTGCACCTGAGAACCCGCCGATCGACGAGGTCGCCGCCGGCGTCGGCTGGGCCGAGCGACGGCTGCGGCGGCGCGGGTCGAATGGGCGCACCCCCGAGTGAGGCCTCGTGGCTCTTCGCGAGACCTCACCGGGAAACGAAACCGCGAGGCGCTATAGCCGGAACTCCAGGTCCGGGGTGATCTCGGCGACGTCCATCTGGGCCTTCTGCAGCCTGCCGCTGTAGTCCCAGTTCATCGACTGCCACCGGGTGAACTGGTCCAGGACCCACATGCCCGACTGGCGGCTGCCGTTGCCGCTCTTGCCGTTGCCGCCGAAGGGGAGGTGGGCCTCGGCGCCCGAGGTGGAGTTGTTGACGCTGACCATGCCCGCGCCGATGCCGGCGCGGAAGCGGAAGGCGGACTTGGGGTCGGTGGTGTAGATGGAGGAGGACAGGCCGTAGCCGGGGCGGTTGGCCAGGTCGATGGCCTCGTCCAGCGACTCGTAGGTCGTGACCCCGACGATCGGGCCGAAGGTCTCCTCCAGGAACAGGCGGTCGGTGGGGCGGAGGCCGTCCACGATCACGGGGTGGTAGTACAGGCCGTCCTCGCCGGTGAAGTCGCCGCGGGGGTTGTCCGCGGTGATCCGGCCGCTCTTCTCGGTCACGACCGTGTGATGGGGCTCGATCCAGGTCAGGTACTCCTCGAAGCGGGTGGCGAACTTGTGGTCGAGGAGGGGGCCGAGCACCACGTCGCCGGTGGGGTCGCCCAGCGGGGCGGCCGCCACGGCCGCGGCGTAGCGGCGTACGAACTCGTCGTGGACCGAGGAGTGGGCGATCACCGTGCCCAGGCTGGTGCAGCGCTGGCCGGCGGTGCCGAAGCCGGCGAACAGGGCGCCCTCGACGGCCAGGTCGAGGTCCGCGTCGGGGGTGACGACCATCGGGTTCTTGCCGCCGAGCTCCAGGCAGGGCGACTGGAGGTGGCGTCCGCACAGCTCGCCGATCGTGCGCCCGACGGCGCTGGAGCCGGTGAAGCCGACCTTGTGCACCGTGCCCTCCTCCAGGGCGGCCGACAGGCCGTCGTACGTGGCCTGCCCGTCGGCGAAGACGATGTTGAGCACGCCGTCGGGCAGGCCGGAGGCGGCGAAGATCCGGTAGAGCGCGTGCGCGGAGGCGGCGGCGTACTCGGCGGGCTTCCACACCACCGCGTTGCCGCACAGCAACGCGGGGACCAGGTACCAGGACGGCACCGCCACCGGGAAGTTGCCGGCCGTGATCACCGCCGCCACCCCCACCGGGACCCGGAAGGTGAACAGGTTCTTGTCCGGCATCTCCGACGGGACGGTCTGGCCGTACAGGCGGCGGCCCTCGCCGAGGAAGAAGTCGCAGGTGTCCACGATCTCGCGCACCTCGCCCAGCGCCTCGGCGTACGGCTTGCCGATCTCCTCGGTGACCAGCCTGGCCAGGCTCTCGGTGTTGGCCTCGACCAGCCGCCCGATCGAGGCGATCACCCGGCCGCGCACCGGGGGCGGCACCGCGGCCCACTCCTTCTGGGCGTCCCGGGCCGTACGGCAGGCGGTGGCGAAGGTCTCGGCGTCGGCGAGGCCCACCCTAGCGACCACTTCGCCGATCCTGGACGGATTGATCGAGTCGTACGCCGTGCCGGGGCCGGCGTCCTTTCCGCCGATGACGGAGACGATCTGACGGGTCACCGTTGACCTCCTGTGGGAGTGCTATGTCCGCATTCTCTCCATGCCCGCTGTGCCGGACAAACCCGTCATCGTGCCCTGAAGTCAGCGAAGTCAAAACCGGGGGAGACCACGCAGCTCACCAGGACCCCCTCGTCGCCGGCCGGGCGGGCGGCCTGCCACGCCCCCGCCGGGACGAGGGCCTGGGGCACCTGGCCGTGCTCGACGCCGGGGCCGAGCGTGATCTCCTCCGGGGTGCCGTCGGGGTCGCCGACCAGCAGGGTCAGCGGGCCGCCGCGGTGCCACAGCCACACCTCGTCGGACGACACCGCGTGCCAGACCGACTCCTCACCGGGCATGAGCAGGAAGTAGATCCCGGTCGCGGACGCCCGCGGGCCGGGGTAGCCCGGGGGCTCGAAGGTGACGCCGGTGCGCCAGGTCTCGCGGAACCAGCCGCCCTCGGGATGGGGCAGGAGGTCCAGGGCCTCGGCGACCGGAGGACGCTCCTGGGCGGCGACGTACGCGCCGGTCACGTCGCGCCGCAGGAACCGCACCCGCCCGCCGTCGGCCAGCACCACCGGCTCGGGCCCGGTGAACCGCTCGTTCGCGACCCGCAGCGCCTCGTCGTCGTCGGCCACGGGGACGGGCTCGCCGTCGGGGAAGATCTTCACAACAGGCATCCGACGATGCTAGTGCACCCCTTTCACCCGAGGTCAGCGGGCTGATGAGCGCGGCTCGGAAAATTGTCGGAGGCGCTCGCTAGGGTGCCTGCGTGATCGAACGGTGGAGCCGGGAGCAGGTGCTGGCGCTGGCACCCGACGACGCGTCCCAGAAGGCGGCCCAGAAGGTCGCCGCGCCCGCGAAATGGTCCGGCGCGGGGGCGGCGCAGGGCGTCGTGTGGGGCTCGTGCGCGGGCAGCGGCGCCACGCCGTACCAGGTGTGCGTCGATCTGTCCGGGCCCGCCTACCGGTGCGGGTGCCCGAGCCGCAAGTTCCCCTGCAAGCACGCGCTCGGGCTGCTCCTGCTGTGGTCGGCCGACGGCCTGCCCGCCGGCGCCGCCCCGCCCGCGTGGGTGGCGGAGTGGCTGAGCGAACGCCGGCCCCCGGCCGCGTCCGCGCAGGGCGGCCAGGCGGCCGGCGCGGGGCACACCCCCTCCAGTGAGAGTGGCGAGGCCGCCGACCGGCCGCGCACCCCGTCCGGCTCCGCGGGGGGCGGCGAGGCCGACGGGCGGCGCGGGCAGGAGGCGGCGCGCCGGGCCGAGCAGCGCGAGCAGCGGGTCGCCGCAGGACTGTCCGAACTGGAGCGGTGGCTGTCCGACCAGATCAGGCAGGGCATCGCGGGCACGAGGGCGGCCGGGTCCGGCCACTGGGACGGCCTGGCCAAGCGGCTGGTCGATGCCCAGGCGCCGGGCGTCGCCGGCACGGTCGCGCGACTCGCGCCGCTGCTGGTGGTGGAGGAGGAGTGGCCTTCCCGGGTGCTGGAGGAGTACGCCCTGCTCCATCTGCTCGCCGTGGCCCACCGCGCCGGCCTGGAGGGCCCGCTGCGCGAGACCGTGCGCACGCGCGTCGGGTTCCCGGTCGGCCGCGAGGAGGTCGTCTCCCGGGGCGAGCGGGTGCGTGACCACTGGCACGTGCTCGGCAGCACCGACACCGAGCAGGACCGCCTGGTCGCGCGCCGGGTCTGGCTGCGCGGGGCGCGCACGGGCCGCCCGGCCCTGGTGCTGTCCTTCGCTCCGATCGGCCGCCCGCTCGACTCGTCCCTCGTCGTCGGCACCTGCGTCGATGCCGACCTGTCGTTCTATCCGGGGGCGGCCCCGCTGCGCGCCCAGGTGGCGGCCCACCACGGCTGGACCGACGCCGCCCCGCCGGCGGGCGTCTCCGTCCCGGCCGCCCTGGGCGAGATCGCCGCCGCCCTGGCCGCCGATCCCTGGGTCGACTCCTGGCCGCTGCTGCTGGAGGGCGTCGTACCGCTGCGCGCCGCGGGCGACCGGGCGTGGCTCCTCGGCCACCCGTCCTCACCGGCCGAGAGCTGGCCGCTCCACCCCCGCGCCGGCACCGACCCATGGCGGCTGGTGGCCGTGTCCGGCGGCCATCCGGTGACGGTCGCGGCCGAATGGCGGCCCCGCGGCCTCACCCCCCTGGCCACCTGGGACGAGGAGGGACGGGTGATCGTACTGTGACCGATCGCGTTTCCACGGCCGGCGCTGTCGCGGGCGGAGAAGGCGCCGGCGAAGGCGGCGACGGCTCCGCGGGCCGCGCGCTCACCGGTCCCGGATCTGACGACCTGGGCGTCGCGGGCGAGGCGCGGTGGGCCGGACCGGGGTGGGAGGAGCTGGTCTCGGTCGCGCTGGTCGGCACGGACCGACGGGCACTGTCCGCCGTGCCGGCCCGCTGGGCGGCGCCGGACGGGGATGGGCGCGAGCGGGCCGGCGGGGACGTGGGGGCTACACCCCGCGAGCCGGGGTCGACGCGCGAGGCGGGGTCAGTCCGCGAGGCGGGGGCGGTGCCCGGGCCGGGGGCGGTGCGTGAGCCGGGGCCGGTGCGCGAGGCGGAGGCGGTGCCCGGGCCGGGGGCGGTGCGCGAGTCGGGGTCAGTGCGCGGGCCGGGGGCACTCTGCGAGCAGGGGGCACCCCCGGAACCGGCGGCGTCCCGTGACGCCGATCCGGTCGGTGGCGCCGATGCGGTCGGTGGCGGCGGCGCGGTCGGTGGCGCCGATGCGGTCGGTGGCGGCGGCGCGGTCGGTGGCGCCGATGCGGTCGGTGGCGGCGGCGCGGTCGGTGGCGCCGATGCGGTCG
>NZ_JACHGN010000002.1:176495-226875 GCF_014202315.1 Thermocatellispora tengchongensis
GGCAGCGCCGGCGCGGTCGGTGGCGCCGATGCGGTCGGCAGCGCCGGCGCGGTCGGTGGCGCCGATGCGGTCGGCAGCGCCGGCGCGATCGGTGGCGCCGATGCGGTCGGCAGCGCCGGCGCGATCGGTGACGCCGATGCGGTCGGCAGCGGCGGCGCCGTCGGTGACGCCGGCGCGGTCGGTGGCGCCGATCCGGGCGGTAGCGCCGGCGCCGTCGGTGGTGCCGATCCGGGCGGCGGGAACCTCGGGCGGGGTTCGGGCGGTACGCACGATGACGGAGATCCAGGGGGGAACGGCAGGGGGGTGCGTGACTCCGCGGTGGCGCTGCTGGAGATGGCGGCGGTGCGCACCGTGGAGCGGAGAGCCGGGCAGCGGCTCAATAGGGGCGAGTCGCTGCCCGTCGCTCCCCGGGAGGACCGGCCGGTCGTGTCGCGGGCGGCGGCCGACCGGCTGGCCCGCATCCTGGGCGGCGAGCTGCCCCGGCTGCTGCCGGAGTGGCTGGCCGCGGCGGCGGGGGCGGGGTTGCGGCTGCCGGCGTACCTGCTGCCCGAGGTGCTCGACCGGGCGGCCCGCGACCGGTCGCTGCGGTCCCATGCGGGGGCGCTGGCCGGGCAGCGCGGGCGGTGGCTGGCGCGCGTCGGCGCCGCGCAGTGGGCGTACCTGCTGGAGGAGCCGACCGGCGACGGCGAGACCTGGCAGCTCGGCACGCCCGGCGACCGGCGCGAGCTGATGCGGCGGATGCGCCGCGACGATCCCGGCGCGGCTCGCGAGATGCTGGCCGGCACCTGGGAGAAGGAGACCCCCGACGATCGGGCGGCCTTCCTCGCCGCCTTCGGCGAAGGGCTGTCGATGGACGACGAGGAGTTCCTGGAGGCCGCGCTCGACGACCGGCGCCGCGAGGTGCGGCAGTGCGCGGCCGACCTGCTGACGAGGCTGCCGGAGTCGCGGCTGGCGCGCCGCATGGTGGCGCGGGCCGGGCAGTGCCTGCGCCCGGCGGACACCGGCCCCGGCTCCGATTCCGATTCCGGCTCCGGCTCCGGCTCCGGCTCCGACTCCGGCTTCGGCTTCGGCTTCGGCTTCGGCTCCGGCTCCGGCTCCGGTTCCGCTTCCGGCGACTCCGGTTCCGCTTCCCGCCCCGGCTCCGATTCCGCCCGCCCCGGCTTCGCTTCCGGCCCCGGTCCCGGCTTCGCTTCCGGCCCCGGCTCCGGCTTCGCTTCCCGCCCCGGCTCCGGGCCCGCTTCCCGCCCTGGCCCCGGGCCCGCTTCCCGCCCCGGCTCCGGCTCCGGTGCGGTCGAAAGGGGGCCGGTGCGCAGGGTCGTGGTCGAGCCGCCTTCGGCGTGTGACGCCGCGGCGCAGCGCGACGGCGTGCGCCCGACGCCGCCGCGGGGGACCGGGGAGAAGGGGTGGTGGCTGCAGCAGATCGTGGCGCGCACGCCGCTGACGTACTGGACGGAGCTGTTCGGCGCGGAGCCGGATGCCATCGTGCGCATGGACTTCGGCGACTGGCAGCGCGAGGTCCGGGGCGGGTGGGTCCGGGCCGCCGTGCTCCAGCGCGACCCGGCGTGGGCGCGGGCGCTGTTCGCCTGGGACCCGCTGGCCGAGCTGCTGGCCGCGCTGCCCGCTGGCGAGCGGGAGGAGCTGGCGGCCGGGTTCGTCCGCGAGCAGGCCGTTGACGGGCAGATGATCATGGTGCTGGGCGGTGCCGAGGCCCCGTGGGGCCCGGTGCTGACCCGTGCGGTGCTGGCGAAGATCGTCGAGGTGGCGGGCGAGCAGCCGTGGAATGTGGACGAGCTGGCCAGGCTGGTCGCCGAGCGGGCCGATCCCGGCCTGCACGCCGCCGCCGAACGGTTGTCGTCCGAGCCGTCCGTCCAGGCGATCGCCGCCGTCCTCCGTTTCCGTAGCGACATGTTGAAGGAGCTCTCTTGACCAACGTCCTGCGTCCTCACGCGGAGGATCAGTACGCGGAGGAGCTGGCGATCCTCGCCAAGTCCGACGACCGTCCCCGGCCGCCGGGCTGGCGACTGTCGCCGTGGGCGGTGACCACCTACATCCTGGGCGACGGCGACCAGATCACCCCCAAGTACATCGGACCGCGCCGGATCGTGGAGGTCGCGGTGGCCACGCTCGCCACCGACCGGGCGCTGCTCCTGCTCGGCGTGCCCGGCACCGCCAAGACCTGGCTGTCGGAGCACCTGGCCGCGGCGGTGAGCGGCGACTCGACCCTGCTCGTCCAGGGCACGGCGGGCACGGCCGAGGAGGCGATCCGCTACGGCTGGAACTACGCGCGGCTGCTCGCCGAGGGGCCGTCGCGGGCGGCGCTCACGCCCAGCCCGGTGATGCGCGCGATGGCCGAGGGGCGGATCGCCCGGGTCGAGGAGCTGACGCGCATGCCGTCCGACGTACAGGACGCCCTGATCACCGTCCTGTCGGAGAAGACGCTGCCGATCCCCGAGCTGAACGAGGAGGTCCAGGCACAGCGCGGCTTCAACGTCATCGCCACCGCCAACGACCGCGACCGGGGCGTCAACGAGCTGTCCAGCGCGCTGCGCCGTCGGTTCAACACCGTGGTGTTGCCCGTCCCGGCCACTGCCGAGGAGGAGGTGGAGATCGTCTCCCGCCGGGTCGCCCAGCTCGGCCGGGCGCTCGACCTGCCCGAGACGGTGACCGGGCTGGAGGAGATCCGGCGTGTGGTCACCGTGTTCCGCGAGCTGCGCTCGGGGGTGACCGAGGACGGGCGGACAAAGGTGAAGTCCCCCAGCGGCACCCTGTCCACCGCCGAGGCGATCTCAGTGCTCACCGGCGGGATCGCGCTGGCCGCCCACTTCGGCGACGCGGTGCTGCGCCCCGCCGACGTGGCGGCCGGCATCCTCGGCGCGGTCGTGCAGGACCCCGTCTCCGACCGCGTGGTGTGGCGGGAGTACCTCGAAACCGTGGTCCGCGAGCGCGAGGGCTGGCGCGACTTCTACCGGGCCTGCCGCGATGCCGAGTGACAGGGGGCGGGTGCGGGGGCGGCTGCCGGCGCCCGCTGGGGACACGCGGCGGTCGCCGGTTGCGGGGGCCGACGGGGGTGCGGGGTGGTCGCCGGTTACGGGAGGTGGGCTTCGGTGAGGGGTGCCGTGGGCGGGCGGGTCAGTGTGCTGGGGGTGCGGCACCACGGGCCCGGGTCGGCGCGTGCGGTGCGGGCCGAGCTGGAACGGCTCGCGCCCGATATCGTGCTGATCGAGGGGCCGCCCGAGGCGGACGCGCTGGTGGCGCTGGCCGGCTCCGGTGACATGGAGCCGCCGGTCGCGCTGCTCGCGCACGTGCCGGGGGAGCCCGCACGATCCGCCTTCTGGCCGTTCGCCACGTTCTCGCCCGAGTGGCAGGCCATCCAGTACGCCCTGCGCGCCGGCGTACCGGTGCGCTTCTGCGACCTTCCCGCGGCCGTCACCCTGGCCGGACAGCACCATGACGCGGACGCCGAGCCTGAGGGCGGGGATGCGGGCATGGGTGCGGATACGGGCATGGGTGCGGATGCGGGCAAGGGCGGGGATGCCGGTGAGGGCGTGAACGCCGGCGAGGGCGGCAATGCGGGCGGCGGCGGGGATGCGCGGGAGCGGGAGGACGGGCTGCGTGTCGATCCCCTCGCCGTGCTCGCCGAGGCGGCCGGATACGACGACCCGGAGCGGTGGTGGGAGGACGTCATCGAGCACCGCGGCGCCGAGACCGAGACCGAGACCGAGACCGGGACCGGGACCGGGACCGGGGCCGGGGCCGGGGCCGGCACTGGGACGGACATGCGGGCTCGGGCGGGCGCTGGCACTGGGGCGGACATCCGTGCTCGGGAGGGCACGGGCGCTCCAGCGGAGGTGCGTGCCGGGGCGGGCGGGGGTGCTTCGGCGGAGGTGCGTGTCGGGGCGGGCGGGGGTGCTTCGGCGGAGGTGCGTGTCGGGGCGGGCGGGGGTGCTTCGGCGGAGGTGCGTGTCGGGACGGGCACAGGCGCTCCGGCGGGCATGCGTTCCGGTGCCGACATGGATGCCCGTACGGTCACCGGTGCCGCAGTGGGCATAGGTGCCGGGGTGGGCGGGGGCGGGGTGTTCGAGGCTGTCGCGGAGGCCATCGCGGCCGTCCGGGAGGGGTACACGCCGGGCCTGGGCGAGGCGCGGCGGGAGGCGTACATGCGGCGTGTCCTGCGGCGGGCGCTCAAGGACGGGTTCCAGAGGGTCGCGGTGGTGTGCGGGGCGTGGCACGTGCCCGCGCTGACCGGGCTTCCCGCCGTCGGTGCCGACGATCGGCTGCTGCGGGGGCTGCCGAAGGTCAAGGTCGAGATGACCTGGGTGCCGTGGACGTACGGCAGGCTGGCGTCCTGGAGCGGGTACGGCGCGGGGGTGACCTCGCCGGGCTGGTATCACCATCTGTTCGCGGCGCCCGACCGGCCGGTGGAGCGGTGGCTGGCCGATGCGGCGGGGGTGCTGCGCGAGGAGGGGCTGGCCGTCTCGCCGGCGCACGTCATCGAGTCCGTACGCCTGGCGCGCAGCCTGGCGGCCCTGCGCGGGCGGCCGCTGGCCGGGCTGGCGGAGGTCACCGAGGCGGCCAGGGCGGTGCTGTGCGAGGGCGACGACCTGCCCGTGGAGCTGATACAACGGCGCATGGTCGTGGGCGAGCGGCTGGGCCGGGTGCCCGAGGACACCCCGATGGTCCCGCTCCAGCGGCACCTGCGCGAGGAGCAGCGCAGGCTGAAGCTCAAGCCCGAGGCGCTGGAGCGCGACCTCGATCTCGACCTGCGCAAGCCGCTCGACCTGGGGCGCAGCCACCTGCTGCACAGGCTGCGGCTGCTCGGCGTCCGGTGGGGCACGCCGCGCGAGGCGCAGGGCAAGGGGACCTTCCGCGAGTCGTGGCGGCTGGCCTGGAGTCCGGAGTTCGACGTGGCGCTGATCGAGGCCGGCGCGTGGGGCACCACCGTGCCGGCCGCGGCCACGGCGCAGGTGCTGGCGCTGGCGCGGGACGCCGGGGCCATCGCGGAGCTGACCGGGCTGGTGGAGCGGTGCCTGCTCGCCGACCTGCCTATGGCGCTGCCGGGCGTGCTCCGGGCTCTGTCCGACCGGGCGGCGCTCGACCCCGACGTCACCCACCTGATGGCGGCGCTGCCCGCCATGGCGCGGGCGCGCCGCTACGGCGACGTGCGCGGCACTCCGGCCGCCGGGCTGGACGCGATCGTGAGCTCGATGCTCGCCCGCGTGTGCGCCGGGCTCTCGCCCGCGATGACCGGGCTCGACGACGACGCGGCCCGCGAGCTGCTCGGTCACGTGGACGGCGTGCACGCGGCGACCTCGCTGCTCGACGCGGGCTCGCGCGCGGAGTGGCTGGCCGCGCTGCGCGGCGTCGCCGGCCGACGTGATCTGCACGGGCTGGTCGCGGGCCGGCTGACCCGCATCCTGCTCGACGCGGGCGAGCTGGCCTCGGAGGAGGCGGCGTCCCGGATGTCCCTGGCCACCTCGGCCGGGCACCCGCCCGCGCGGGTCGCCGCCTGGGTGGAGGGGTTCCTGTCCGGCGACGGGTTGTTGCTGGTGCACGACCCGAGGCTGCTCGGCCTGGTGGACGGGTGGCTGGCCGGGCTCGCCCCGGAGGCGTTCGTGGACGTGCTGCCCCTGCTGCGGCGCACCTTCGGCACCTTCGAGGCGCCGGAACGCCGGGCCATCGGCCGCCGGGTGCGCGCACAGGGCGGCCGGCGCGCCGAGGAACCCGAGGCGGAGATCGACGAGACGCGCGCGGCCCCGGCCGTGCGTACGGTCCTGACAATCCTGGGGAGGGCGCGGTGAGTGCTGAGGCCGAGGAGCGGCTGCGCCGGTGGCGGCTGGTGCTGGGCGGGGACGCCGACGGCACCGGGTGCGCGCTGTCCGGGGCCGATGCGGCGATGGACGGGGCGCTGGCCGCGCTCTACGGCGGTGGCGAGGGCGGCGACGACGGGGGCGGGTCCGCGCGGGCGAACCGCTCCGGCGGGCTGGGCGGGTCGGCGCCGCGGGTGGCGCGGTGGCTGGGGGACATCCGCACGTACTTCCCGAGTTCGGTCGTGCAGGTGATGCAGCGGGACGCGATCGAGCGGCTGAACCTCACCCGGCTGCTGCTCGAACCCGAGATGCTGGAGGCCGTCGAGCCCGACGTGCACCTCGTGGGCACCCTGCTCGCGCTGAACCGGGTGATGCCGGAGCAGGCCAGGGAGTCGGCGCGGGCGGTGGTGCGCACGGTGGTGGCGGAGCTGGAGCGGCGGCTGGCGCAGCGTACACGGGCCGCGGTCACGGGGGCGCTGGACCGCTCGGCGCGCACCCACCGGCCGCGCCGGGCCGCGGAGATCGACTGGGATCGGACCATCCGCGCCAATCTGCGGAACTACCTGCCCGAGCGCGAGACCGTGGTGCCCGACCGGCTGGTCGGCTACGCGCGGCGGCAGCGGGCGGTGCAGCGGGAGGTCGTGCTGTGCGTGGACCAGAGCGGGTCGATGGCGGCGTCGGTGGTGTACTCGGGCGTGTTCGGCGCGGTGCTGGCCTCGATGCGGTCGCTGAAGACCTCGCTGGTGGTGTTCGACACCGCCGTGGTGGATCTCACCCCGCAGCTCCACGACCCGGTGGAGGTGCTGTTCGGCACCCAGCTCGGCGGGGGCACCGACATCAACCGGGCCGTCGCGTACTGCCAGGAGCTGATCACCCGGCCCGCCGACTCGATTCTCATCCTGATCAGCGACCTGTACGAGGGCGGGGTCAGGGAGGAGATGCTGCGCCGGGTGGCGGCGTTGACGGCGGCGGGCGTACAGGTGATCGTGCTGCTGGCGCTGTCGGATGAGGGGGCGCCGTCGTACGACAGGGAGAACGCCGCCGCACTGGCCGCCCTGGGCGTGCCCGCCTTCGCGTGCACGCCCGACATGTTCCCCGATCTGATGGCCGCGGCGATCGAGCGGCGCGACGTCGCCCGCTGGGCGGAGCAGGCGACCGCGTCCGCCTGAGCGCGGCCGGTCAGACGCGTACCGGCTCCTTGTCCGCGACGGGGGTCTGCTCGGGGCGGGCCTTCAGCGGCAGCAGGAAGGCCAGCGCGAAGGTGAGCACGAGCATGCCGCTCACGATGGCGATCGTGAGGCGCGCGGCGTCCTCGAAGCTCCAGCCGCTGTCCAGCAGGTTGAAGAACACGGTGCCGAGCACGGCGATGCCGAGCGCGCCGCCGAGCTGCTGGATGGCGGTGAGGGTGCCGGAGGCGGAGCCCGACTCGTGCGGCTCGACGCCGGCGAGCACGATGTCGAAGAACGGCGCCATCGACAGGCCCATGCCGAGCCCGGCCACGCCCAGCGCCGGGGCGAGCTGCCAGATCGTGACGGCGGGGCCCGTCAGGGTGAGCGTGAGCGCCAGCCCGGCCACGCCCGCGGCCATGACCAGCGCGCCGATGTGGATGAGCACCCGGCCGAGCCGCTGGGCCAGGCCGGCGCCCGCGGCCACGAAGCCGATCACGCCGCCGATCGCGTGCGGCAGCGAGGCCAGGCCGGCGTGCAGCGGGTCGTACCCCAGGCCGAGCTGGGCGTAGAGCGTGAAGACCAGCGAGAAGCCGATCAGGGCGGAGAAGAACACCAGCCCGGCGAGCAGGCCGCCGGTGAAGGCACGCTTGCGGAACAGGCTGGGCACCACGAGCGGGTCGCCGCCGCGGCGCTGCTTGCGCGCCTCGAACCAGGCGAAGCAGGCGAAGACCACCGGCGAGGCGGCGATCGAGACGAAGGTCCAGGCGGGCCAGTCCAGCTCGTGACCCTGTACGAGCGGGAAGATGAGCAGGAACGCGCCGAGCGAGACCAGCCCGACGCCGGGCAGGTCGAGCCGGGCGGCGTGCGAGGAGCGCGACTCGGGCAGGAAGCGGATCGCGCCCGCCAGCGCGAGCAGTCCGACCGGCAGGTTGATCAGGAAGATCATCCGCCAGCCCGTGCCGAAGAAGTCGGCCTCCACCAGCCAGCCGGCCAGCACCGGCCCGCCGACCGAGGACAGGCCCATGATCGGGCCGAACGCGCCGAAGGCGGCGGCCATCTCCTTGGGCGGGAACATCTCCTTGATGAGGCCGAGGCCCTGCGGCAGCATCACGGCCCCGAACAGGCCCTGGAGCACGCGGGCGCCGATCAGCATCTCGGGCGAGCCGGCCACCCCGCACAGCAGCGAGGACGCGGTGAACCCGGCGGCGCCGATCAGGAACATGCGCTTGCGGCCGTACAGGTCGCCCAGGCGCCCGCCGGTGATCAGGCCGACGGCCATGGCGGTGGTGTAGCCGGCGCCGAGCCACTGGACCAGGCTGGCCGACCCGCCGAGCTCCTTCTGGATGGTGGGGCCGGCGACGTTGGTGACCAGCGCGTCGAGGAGGTCCATGACCTCGGCGGCGAGGATCACGGCCAGCGCGATCCAGCGCCACCGGTACGGCGGCGCCTCCAGGCCGGGGGTGGGGGTCATCGCGGTTGTCCTTCCGGTTAACGGTGTTCGACTAACGAACGGTGTTCGTAGACAAACACCGTTCTATGGCCGAACAGTGTTCGTGTCAAGTACAGTGTTCGTAACCCGAAGGACCGGAGGCCGAATGGACACCGACGCCGACTCCCTGCCGATCCCGCCGTGGCGTACGCCGCGCAAGCAGGTCAGCCGGCGGGAGCCGCTCAGCCAGGACGTGATCGTGGACACGGGCCTGCGCATCGTGGACGCCGAGGGGCTCGACGCGCTGAGCATGCGCCGCGTCGCCCAGGTGCTGGGCACCGGCCCCGCATCCCTGTACGCCCACGTGGCCAACAAGGAGGAACTGCTCGCGCTGATCTACGACCGGGTGCTCGGCGAGATCGAGCTGCCCGAACGGCCCGACCCCGAGCGCTGGGTGGACCAGATGCGGGCCATCGCGCTGGCCTCGTACGAGGTGTTCCGGGCGCACAAGGACGTGGCCAAGGTCGGCCTGGCCGCCGTCCCCACCGGGCCGAACGCGCTGCGGATCGCCGAGGCGCAGTTCTCCATCATGATCGCGGGCGGGGTGCCGCCCCGGCTGGCGGGGTGGATGATGGACCGGCTCGGGCTCTACGTCGCGGCCGACGCGTACGAGGGCACCCTGTACCAGGGCAGGCACACGGGCGACACGCCGCAGGAGGCCGCGGAGAACTTCCGGGCCTACTTCCAGGGCATCGCCGACTACTATCGCAGCCTGCCCCGCGACCGGTTCCCGGCCATCGTCGACCACGTGGACGATCTGATCAGCGGCGACGGCGAGGTGCGGTTCCGCTTCGGGCTGGACCTGTTGCTGGCCGGTCTGGAGGCCATGGTCCGGCGGTGAGCCGAACCTGTTTACGGAGAATGTTTATCTTCGTCAGGGCCGCGTAGAAAGTTAAAGTATGCGGACTCTTCCGACCGCGCGGGGCAGGCTGCCCGAGCTGGCCACGGCGGACCTGCCCGAGCCGCAGCCTCTGGCGCGAGTGCTCGGCCCCGGTGTGGTCGCGGCGGCGATCGGGCTCGCCTCCGGCGAGTTCGTGCTGTGGCCCTACATCTCGGCCAACGTCGGCCTGGTCTTCCTGTGGGGCGCGTTCGTCGGCGTGGTGTTCCAGTTCTTCATCAACATGGAGATCGAGCGGTACACCCTGGCCACCGGCGAGACCGCGCTCACCGGCTTCAACCGGCTGTGGCGCCACTGGGGGCTGGTCTTCGTCGTGCTCGCCACGCTGGCCAACATGTGGCCGGGGTGGGCGACCAGCTCGGCGACCGTGCTCACGTACGCCATCGGGCGGGGCGACCCGGTGGTGCTGGCCATCGTCGAGCTGGTGCTGATCGGCGTGATCCTGACCGTGGCGCCGGTCGTCTACCACTGGGTCGAGCGCATCGAGTTCGTGAAGGTGGGCGCGGTGATCCTGCTGGTCGCCGGCGCCGTGGTGTTCGCGTTCAGCGCCGAGCGCGGTCCCGGGCTGGCGCAGGCCGTGACCGCCCCCAGGCTCCCGCTCGAACTCGGCGCCGCGCTGATCCTGGGCGCCCTGGCCTTCGCGGGCGCGGGCGGGGCGCAGAACCTGGTGCAGAGCAACTGGATCAGGGACAAAGGGCTCGGCATGGGCGGGCGCATGCCCAAGCTGATGTCGCCGGTCACCGGTCAGCCCAGCGCCGTGCCCTCGACCGGCTTCGTCTTCCCGCCGAACGAGGAGAACCTGCGGCGCTGGCGCGCCTGGTGGAAGGTCGCCAACATCGAGCAGCTCGTCTCGTTCGTGCTGATCACCGTGGTCACGATCACCGCCACCTCGATGCTGGCCTACTCCTCGGTCTTCGGCGGCGCGGTCGAGAACAACGTGAGCTTCCTGCGGGTCGAGGGCGACGTGCTGAACGACACCACCGGCTGGTTCGGCACGTTCTTCTGGATCATCGGAGCGTACTCGCTGTTCGCCGCGGCCCTCGGCATCCTGGACTACATGGGCCGCCTGGTGTCCGACACGCTCAAGGTGACCTACTTCGCACGCGCCACCTGGTGGAGCGAGGCCAGGCTGTACGTCGCGGTGGTGTGGCTGCTGATCACGATCGGCTGCGTGGTGCTGCTGGCCGGGTTCGACCAGCCGCTGGTGCTGCTGGTGATCTCCGCCGTGGTCGGCGGGTTCATGATGTTCGTCTACTCCGGCCTGCTGATGATCCTCAACCGGCGCGGCCTGCCCAAGCCGATCGAGCTGCGCGGCTGGCGGCTCGGGGTGCTGGGGCTGGTCTTCCTGTTCTTCGGCTTCTTCTCGGTGCTGACGATCATCGACCAGATCGGCAAGCTGGCGGGCTGACCGGCTGAGAGCATGACCGGGTGACCGGGACCATCGTCCGAGACCGGTTTCGGTCCATGGTCGGATGCCTATCCGGACAGATCGCCCATAAGGTTCGATCATGTCTGTGACCGTCCTCTCCCCGGCGACGACGCCCGGGGTCTTCGGCAGGCGCCACCGCGCGCTGAGCATCGGCCTGACCGCGCTGATCGCGCTGGTGGCCTTCGAGTACCTGGCGGTGGCGACCGCGATGCCGGTCGTCGGGCGGGAACTCGACGGGATGGCGCTGTACGCGCTGGCGTTCAGCGGCTCCCTCGCCACCAGCCTGTTCGCCAACGTCCTCGGCGGCCGGTGGAGCGACACCCGCGGTCCGCTCGCCCCGCTGTGGACGGGGGTCGGCGCCTTCGCGGGCGGCCTGGTCATCTCCGGCGTCGCGCCGACCATGGACGTGTTCATCGCCGGCAGGTTCGTCCAGGGACTCGGCGGCGGCCTGTTCACCGTCGCCATTTACGTCGTGATCGCCCGCGCCTATCCGCCGGAGGCGCACCCCAAGGTGTTCTCCCTCACCTCGGCCGCGTGGGTGGTGCCGTCCATGGTCGGCCCGGCCATCACCGGCGCCGTCACCGAGAGCGTGGGCTGGCGCTGGGTGTTCCTGGCGGTGCCGGTCCTCGCCGCGCCCGCCGCCCTGCTGCTCTGGCGCGGCCTGGCCGCGACCGGTGGCGTAGGCGGGCCCGGCGCCAAAGACGGGCAGGACGCACAGGGCGGGCAGGACGCACAGGGCGTACAGAACGCACAGGACGCACAGGGCGTGAAGGACGAAGCGGACGGGGCCGCCGCGCGTACGCCGATCGGGGTCAAGCTCGCGGCGGCGACCGCCGCAGCCGTCGGCGCGGCCATGATGCAGTACGGCGGCGGCCTGCGCGGCCCCGGCGGGATCGCGCTGCTCGCCGCGGGCTTCGCGCTGCTGGCCCTGACCCTGCCCCGGCTGCTGCCGCCCGGCACCCTGCTCGCCGCGCGCGGCCTGGCCACCGTGATCGCGCTGCGCGGTCTCGCGGCCGGCGGCTTCCTCGCGGCCGAGGTGCTGGTGCCGCGGATGCTGGTGGGCACGCGCGGGCTGGAGGCCACCGAGGCGGGCCTGGTGCTCACCGGCGGCGCCCTGACCTGGTCGCTGGCCTCCTGGATCGTCGGCCGCCGCGCCTATGACCGGGTACGGGTGCTGCGCCTAGGCACCGCGCTGATCGCCGCCGGCGTCACGCTGGTCGCGCTCACCGTCTTCCAGCAGATCCCGGTCGCGGCGGCGTTCGCGGCCTGGGTGATCACCGGCTTCGGCATCGGCATGGTGTACCCGACGCTGTCGGTGCTGGTCCTCGAACTGTCCAGCCCCGAGGAGAAGGGCGAGAACAGCGCGGCCCTGGGCGTCGGCGAGTCGGTGTACTCGGTGGTCGCCGTGGCGGTCACCGGAGCCGCGCTGGCCGCGCTCGGCGACACCGCGACGGTGCTCGCGGCGTGCTTCGCGGTGCCGGTCCTGATGGCCCTGACCGGCGTGCTCACCGCCGGACGCGTCCGCCGCTGACCGGGGCCCCGTCCCCCGGGCGATCGCCGCGTTTGGGTTTTGCCGGACGCAGAGGGCACCATGGAACGCGAGGAACGTCCATCATCTGGGGGAACATTGCCGCGTGTCCGCGAGATCGAGGTCTTCAGGCTCGCCCTGCCCTACGGCAGGCGGCCCGAGAGCATCCTCGTGCGGCTGACCGACTACGGCGGCATGACGGGCTGGGGCGAGGTCGTCGAGGTGCCCTGCCTGGACAAGGCGTGGTCCATGCTGGAGGAGACCCTGGCGCCGGCCCTGCTCGGCCTCGACTGGGAGCACCCCGACGAGCTGCCGCCCGCCGCCGGCGGCACGGCCGGTGACATGGCCTGCTGGGACCTGTGGGCGCGGATGAGCGGGGTGCCGCTGTCCCACGCGCTCGGCGGCACGCGCACCAGCCTGATGGCCACGGTGCGCATCGGGGCCGACCGCTCGCTGGAGAGCCTGGTGGCGCGGGTCAACCGGCAGGTGTGCGGCGGCTACGCGCACGTCACGCTGGACGTGCACCCCGGCTGGGACGTCGAGCCGGTGCGGGCCGTGCGCAACGCCTACCCGGGCCTGGCCATCTCGGTGGACGCCCACGGCGCCTACACCGGCGCCGAGCAGCTCGTCGCGCTCGACGCGTACGACATCGAGGTGATCGAGCGGCCGTTCGCCGACTCGGACGTGGTCGGCCACGCCGAGCTGCAGGACCAGGTGGCCGCGGCGGTCGCGGTCGAGACCGGCTCCGAGGGCCGGCTGATGGAGTACATCGAGGCCGGCGCGGCGCGGGCCATGCTGCTGCGCCCGTCCGCCTTCGCCACCCTGGCCGAGGTGCGCCGCGCGCACGACCGGGCCGTGTCCGCCGGCTGGGACATCCTGTGCGCGGGCGGCCAGGGCACCGGCCTGGCCCGCGCGGCGGCGGTCGCGGTGGCCAGCATGCCGGGCTGCACCCTGCCGTGCGACGTCACCCAGCCGCCGCGCAACGCCCAGATCGTCGAGCCGCCGGTCGGCGCGTCGGGCGGCGTCATCGCCGTGCCGCTCACCCAGCCCGGCCTCGGCCACACCGTGGACGAGTCGCGCCTGCGCCGCCTGGCCAAGGAGTCCTTCAGCGCCTGACGGCGCGGCTCAGCACCCCTCGGTGAGCCCGGTGGCGAAGCCGCTGTCGCCGTTCTGCGTGGGCTTGGGGGTCTTGGCGGCCTTGGGCCTGCTCTTGGCCTTGCCCGTGGCCGACGCGGTGGGCGTGGGCACCGGGGACGCCGAGGTGGTGGCGGTGATCGGGGCGCCCGCCTTCTCCGAGGCCGCGATGGCCTTCGCGGCGACCGTGCGGATCTTGGCCCAGTCGGGGTAGCCGGTGTTGATCAGCGGCGGCACGAACTGCACGCTGGTGACCCTGGCCTTCTGCACCTTCAGCGCGAGCGGCACCAGGTGCTCCAGCAGCGGGCGCGGGATGTCGGTGCGCAGCAGCGTCTTGGTGGCCGCCGCCACCCGGTTGAAGTTGGTCAGCACGGTCGCCGGGTCGGCCTGCTCCAGCAGCGCGCCGAGCACGCAGCGCTGGCGGCGCATCCGGGTGTAGTCGTCGCTGTAGGTGCGGGAGCGGGCGAACCACATCGCGTCGGCGCCCTTGAGCCGGCGCGTGCCCGCCTTGACCAGGCCCTCGTTGTACTTGCCGAACACCACGTCCCGGTCCACGTGGATCACCACGCCGCCGATGGCGTCGATCAGCCGGGCGAAACCCCACATGTTGACCAGGGCGTAGTAGTCCACCTTCAGGTTGAGCGTGTAGCCGATCGTCTCCTTGAGCGTCTTGGCGCCCTGGTTCTTCTTGCCGCCGAAGATCTCAGGATGGCTGTCGGCGTACTGCCAGACCGCGAACAGCAGGTCGGAGCGCCCGCCGCCCGGGTCGGGCGGCAGCCGGAAGCCGTTGGGGAACTGCGCGCGCATGGGGGAGCCGGGCGGGAAGCGCACGTTCTCCAGGTTGCGCGGCAGGCTGAACAGCACGGTGTTGCCGGTCTCGACGTCCACGCTGGCCAGGTTGATGCTGTCGGTCCGCACGCCGGGCCGGTGGTCGTCGGCGTCGCCGCCGAGCAGCAGGATGTTCACCCGTTTCTGGCCGTTCCACGGGTCCTCGGGCTTGATCGGCTGCGCCTGGGTCTGGTCGGGGGTGTCGAACACGTGATCCAGGAGATCGTCGGAGGTCGAGACGTACTGGGTGACCAGGCCGAAGGGCAGGATCGCCGCCACCGCCACCAGGCCCGCCGTGATGCCGGCCGCGATCTGCCCCTTCGTGGGCAGCAGCCCGGGACGCAGCACCACGAACGAGTGCACGACCACCGCGAACCAGCCCAGGCCGACCACCATGGTGGCGATCATGATGGTGTTCAGCCAGGCCGCGCTGGTGAGCCGCCCGAGCAGCGACGCGAAGTCGGCCGACAGCGCCAGGACCACCGCGCCGACCACCAGCAGGGCGTACACGCCGAGGAGTGCGTAGCCGGTGCGCCGCCACCCCGCGCGCAGGTGGGCCGAGCCGGGGACGAACGCCGAGAGCAAAGTCCAGCCGATGACCGCGCCAACTCCGGGCGTGGCTGATCTCCCTCGCACCCCTTGAGCCCCGTTCCCCTCGTCCCGGCCCGCCACGGCAGGCGTTGAGGAGGGATCGTAGACCCGATCACCCTGCCCGCAGGCGACGCAGACGTGAACTCCCCGGGAACACAATTCATCACAGACGGGCTCAAAGCGACTGGAATAAGATTCGGTCATGGCTTTCACGGAGATCGACTACGACGTGTCGCACGATGCGACCGGAGTGGCGGGCGTGGCCGCTGTGGCGACAATCACATTGAACCCTCCGGAGCGGCTGAACGCCTTCACCCCGGCGATGCGCGGCGAGTTGGTGGAGGCGGCGTACCGAGGCTTCCCCCTGAAGGTCCCGGACCGGCCCGTCAACCCCTGCGGGCTAGGGTGACCGCCATGCGCGACTTCCTCGGGCCCGAGTACGCCGCCAGAGTGCTCCCGATGGGGGAGGACCACGAGGGCGAGGTCATCGCCACGCTGGTCAGCCGCCCCGCCCCCGAGCCGTCCAGCCGGGCGGTCCTGTACATCCACGGCTTCACCGACTACTTCTTCCAGACCCACCTGGCCGACCACTTCGTCGCCCAGGGCGTCAACTTCTACGCCCTCGACCTGCGCAAGTACGGCCGGTCGCTGCTCCCGCACCAGACCCCCGGCGTCGTACGCAGCCTCACCGACCACTTCCCCGAGATCGACGAGGCGGTCCGGATCATCCGCGAGGAGGACGGCAACGAGAGCCTCACCGTCAACGCCCACTCCACCGGCGGCCTGATCGCGGCGCTGTGGGCCGACCGGGTGCGCGGCAAGGGGCGCGTGCAGGGCCTGATGCTGAACAGCCCGTTCCTGGACCTCAACGTCCCGGCGTACCTGCGCACCACCGCCGACCTGCTGCGCAACGTGCTCGGCCGCGCCTCCGCCCGCGCCGTACTCCCCCTCGGCATCGCCACGGCGTACGGCAGCAGCATCCACCGCGACCACAACGGCGAGTGGTCCTACGACCTGGAGTTGAAGCCGCTGGCCGGGTTCCCGGTGCACGCCGTGTGGCTGGCCGCCGTCCGCCGCGCCCAGCGCCGCCTGCACGCCGGGCTCGCCGTGGACGTGCCGGTGCTCGTCCTCACCGCCGAGAAGGGCCTGCGCGTACGCGACTTCGTCCCCGCCGCGCACGAGGCCGACGTCGTGCTCGACCCCGAGCACATGGCCAAGTGGGCGACCAGGATCGGCGGCCACGTCACCTGCATCCGCGTACCGGGCGGCATGCACGACCTGGTGCTGTCGGGCGAGACCGCCCGCAAGCGCGTCTTCGCCGAGATGGACCGCTGGATGCGCTGCTACCAGCAGTGAGGGCTACCAGGGGAACGCGTACAGCCCGTAGTAGGCCGCGAGCGCGAGCAGCAGCCCGGTGCCGCCCAGCACGCCGGCGACGGCCACGTGCTGCCAGCGGCCCGGCTGCCAGCCCTCGCGCAGCGCCGACATCAGCGCGGCCACCGCGGTGACCTCCTGCAGCAGCATCAGCACCGCCAGCACCCGCACGACCAGCCAGCCCGCCAGCACGGCGGGCCAGGCGCCGGCCTGGTTCACCGAGAACAGCACCAGCAGCGTGATGAAGCCGGCCACCGACACCAGCAGCCCGAGCCCGGTCCACGCCATACGGCGCAGCCGGCGCCGGATCGGGGGCCACAGCCGGGCGTTGGCCTCGGCGGCGGTGCTCCGCCCGCGCAGGCGTACCACGATCTCGGCGACGGGCCCCGCCACGTAGCCCACCGCGGCCAGGCACAGCGCGAGACCGATCACGGTGTCGCCGGCGTACCAGGGCGCGGCCGGGACGTCGCTGGCCTGGTAGCGCTGCACCGGCGTCGCCCCCGCGATCCGCACCGCCTCCGGCGGCGTGGCCGAGCCCGGCAGCTTGACGATCCAGTTCGCCAGCGTCTCCAGGTAGCCCGGCGCGTACGGACCGCCGCGCACCCGCATCGCGTGGTCGGCGCTCTTCAGGAACCGGATCGTGTACTCGTCGTTGCCGCCCTCGGCCAGGGCCGTGGTCAGCGCCCGCGTGCTCTCCACGAACGGGATCGACGGGTCCATCGTGCCGTACAGCGACAACACCGGCTGGCTGATGCCGCGCAGCGCCGGCATCGGGTCGTGCCGCAGGAAGTCGAACCCGACCGCCCCCATCGCCCGCGTCAGCAGGTCGCGCACGCCGATCGGCGCGTGCAGCCGCTGCAACTGCTCGTTCAGCGCCCACGCCACCTGGCGCATCGGCGAGACGTTCGGCGCCGACACCATCACCAGGAACCCCACATCGGAGCTGCGCGAGGCCGCGATCGGGGTCACCCACGTGCCCTCGCTGACCCCCCACAGCCCGGTACGCGCCGGATCGACGTCGGGCCGCTTGCGCAGGTGCTCGACCATGCGCAGCGCGTCGTCGGCCAGCAGCTCGAAGTCGCGGTTGCGGAAGGAGTAGCCGACCGTGCGCTTGTCGTAGACCAGCGTGACGATGCCCGCCCGAGCCAGCCACTCGGCCTGCGGAGTGAACTCGTCCCGCGCCCCGTTGCCCGACCCCTGCACGAACACCAGCGCCGGATGCCGCCCCGGCGTCTTCGGCGCCCGGATCGTCGCCTGCAGCGTCTCATACCGCGCCGGGATCGCCACGTCCTCGGTGCTGATCGCGGCCTCCGCCGCCACCGGCGCCAGCTCGGCCGCCGGCTGCGCGGGTAACGCCCGGAAAGTCCCGTCGAGCTTCAACGGCGGCGGATCGAACGAGGGCGGCAGCGCATACCCCACCGCGGCCAGCACCGCCAGCACCAAACCGGCGGCCACGCCGAGCGTGCCCCGACCGACTTGCATCCCGAACCGCTCCGAATCGTCGCCCTACCGGTCGCCTTACCAGCCGATGAACCGATGTTGGTGATATTCCCACCGACCTTTCAGGGTACTCGGCCGGACACCTCGAACGCGCGATCCGGCACGGACGGAAACAGCCCGGCATGACACACCCCTCACCACAGCGCCACCTTCCCGGTGCGGCGGCTGCCAGGGGGCAGGCGGCCCAGGGGATGCCGCCCGGGGCGGCCGCCTCGAACCTCCAGGCCCCCGCCCCCTTCCGAGGGCTGCGCACAGGGACCGGCGGGGCCGGCAAGCGTGCCGGCCCGATGGGTGGGGGCGACGGCTCCTGGCCTACGGCGGCCGGGGCTCCGCGCTTTGCCCCGGCCCTTTCCTGTGAGTGGGGTCGTGGAGTGAGGGGCCGTATGGGGGCGGTGCTTCCCCGGGCGGGCGGGGGTGGGGCCGGTGGGAGGGCGGGTGACGGCGGGGCGTGCTGCGGGCCGCCACTCCACGTGGGCCTTCTGTCAGGTCGCCCGCCTCGCGCCTCCGCTGCGGGGTGTGCTCCGGGCGGGTCGCGGTACTCGGCACCCACTGCGCCTGACGGCGGTGGGGTCGCCTGGTCGGGAGGACGTTCTGCTGCCGCGCGCCGGCATGCGGTGAGTGAGGGCCTGCGTGCTTGAGGCGGCCTCCGCCTCGGGCCCTCGGGGCGGGCCGAGGGCGGGGTGGAGAAATCGACGAGGGGCGGGGAAAGGGCGGTTTTGGGGCGCCGTTCTTATGGTGTGGGCTTGACTTCGGTTCATGGGGGTGTGTGCCGCGGGGGCGCGGCGTGGGTGGGGGTCTCGGGGAGTTCATGGGGCCTTGTGCTTTTTTACTAGGTCTTCCGGAATGCTGGGATTGGATCGGGGGGGTGGGGGAGGTCGGGGGGTGGCATGGGAGGAGCTGGGGGGATGCATCTGGGGTCTCGTGCGGGTGGCCTGGGGTGGAATGTCGGTGAATATCGGCGTTTTCGAGTGGGGGAAAGTGGCGGCTGAAATGTGATTTATCGTGCTAAGTCAGGTTTTGCCGCCGTTAGGGAGAGAATTCGGGGCGTCGTGGCTACGGTGGAATTGTCCGTAGCGCGTCATGGCGTATCCCGGGAAAGCCTGCTCGACGCTCCGTTCGGTCCCAGGCCCCGGCCTGGGGCCCAACCCTCAGATCACGGAGTGATCTCATGCTCAGAAGACTCATCGTCGCGGCCGCCGTCGCCGCCTCCACACTGGTCGTCGGTGGCGCGATGAGTGCCCAGCCCGCCAGCGCCGCTCCGAGCACGAACTGCGCCGTCACCGGTCAGGCCGTAGCCCTTCTGGACAGCGCCGCCAAGCCCTGCCGGTGGCAGGAGGAGGAGGACTACTGGTGCAAGTACTGCTACAAGAAGGGCAAGTGGCGCCTGAAGTACTGCAAGGACCCAGAGGACGACAACGGCTTCTGACGGCTGGGTGATCAGGTTCACCCCAGCGAACGCCGCGCCCCGCGGGGACCACCTCGCGGGGCGTCGCATGCCGTACGCCCCTGGCCTGGGACTCCCGGACGGGCCGGGGCGAGTGACCCTCGTGGCGCGCGGGGATCTGTTAGCTTCCTGCGACATGCGGGTCCTGCACACCTCCGACTGGCACCTCGGCCGGTCCTTCCACCGGGAGAGCCTGCTCGCGGCCCAGGCCGCGTTCGTGGACCACCTGGTGGAGGTCGTCACGGCCGAGCGGGTCGGCGTGGTCGCGGTGTCCGGAGACGTCTACGACCGGGCGCTGCCGCCGGTGGACGCGGTCAAGCTGTGCGACGAGGCCCTGCAGCGGCTGGTGGGGGCGGGGGCCCGGGTGGTGCTGATCAGCGGGAACCACGACTCGGCGCGGCGGCTAGGCTTCGGCGCCGAGCTCATCGAGGCGGGCGGGGTGCACCTGCGCACCGACCCGGCGGCGGTGGCCAGGCCGGTGCTCGTGGACGGCGTCGCGTTCTACGGCATCCCGTACCTGGAGCCCGAGGTCGTACGCGGCCCGTGGGAGCTCGCCGAGCGCAGCCACAGCGCCGCGCTCGGCCACGCGATGGCGCTGATCCGGGCCGATCTCGCCCGCCGGGGCGGCGTCGCGTCGGTCGTGCTCGCCCACGCGTTCGTCACCGGCGGCGCGGCCAGCGACAGCGAACGCGACATCAGCGTCGGCGGGGTGGCCCATGTGCCGCTGACCGTCTTCGACGGCATCGGCTACACCGCGCTCGGCCACCTCCACGGCCGCCAGCAGATGAGCGAGACCGTGCGCTACTCCGGCTCCCCGCTCGCCTACTCCTTCTCCGAGGCGGCCCACCTGAAGGGCTCCTGGCTGGTGGACATCGACGGCTCCGGCTTCCGGGGCGCCGAGTTCGTGCCCGCCCCGGTGCCCCGGCCGGTCGCCGAGCTGCGCGGCGCCATCGACGATCTGCTCGGCTCCCCGGCGTACGAGCGGTACACCGGCCACTGGCTGCGCATCGTGCTGACCGACCCGGTGCGGCCCAAGGGGGCCATGGAGCGCCTGCGGCGCCGCTTCCCGCACACCCTCGCCCTGGCCTTCGAGCCCGAGGGCGGCGGTGAGCGTACGCGCGCCGCCCGGCCGCGCGCCGCCGGCCGTCCCGAGATCGACGTGGTGCTGGACTTCGTCCGCGAAGTACGCGGCGAGCCCGCCGACGAGGCCGAGCGGCGGCTGCTGCACCGGGCGATAGAGTCGTGCAGACTCAAGGAGACGATGGCATAGATGCGGCTGCACCGCCTGACCCTGGCCGCCTTCGGGTCCTTCCCCGGCCGGGAGACCGTCGACTTCGACGCGCTGGGCGAGGCCGGCCTGTTCCTGATCCACGGCCCCACGGGCGCGGGCAAGACCACCGTGCTCGACGCCGTCTGCTACGCCCTGTACGGCCAGGTGCCCGGCCAGCGCGACCATGCCAAGAGCCTGCGCTGCGACCACGCCCCGCCCGACCGCGGCCCCGTGGTCGAGCTGGAGGTCACGATCCGGGGCCGCCGCCTCCGGATCACCCGTTCGCCCGCCTGGCTCCGCCCCAAGCTGCGCGGCGCCGGCCAGGTCGAGGAGAAGGCCAAGGCCCGCGCCGAGGAGCTGACCGGCACCGGCTCCTGGGTCACGCTGTCCACCCGCGCCGACGAGACCGGCCACCTGATCGGCGGCCTGCTCGGCATGAACGCCGACCAGTTCCAGCAGGTCGCCATGCTGCCCCAGGGCGACTTCGCCCGATTCCTGCGCTCCGACGGCGACGAGCGCCGGGTGCTGCTGGAACGCCTCTTCTCGGTCGGCCTCTACACCGCGGTGGAGCGCTGGCTGGCCGAGCACCGCACCGAGACCGGCCGTGCCCGCCAGGCCCTGCGCCAGGCCGTCGATGCGGTCGTCAACCGCATCCACGGCGCCGCGGGCCCGCTTCTCGCCGGCGTCGAGAGCACCGACGCCGGTGACGAGCCCATGGAGTGGGCGCGCGGGCTGGTGGCCGTGGCCGGCGAGCGCGTGACGCGGGCCGAGCAGGCGTGTGCGCACAGCGAGGCCGACCTGCGCGAGGCAAGGGCGCGGCTGGAGGCGGGCCGGGCGCTCGCCGACCGGCGCCGCCGTCACGCCGAGGCCCTGGCGCGGCGGGCCGAGCTGGACGCCCGGGCCGACGAGCGGGCCGACCTGGAGGCCATCCTCGACGAGGCCGCCCGCGCCGAGCGCGTACTGCCGCTGATCCTGCGGGCCGGGCAGCGCGCCGAGGCCGCGGCCAAGGCGCACCGCCTCGCCGCCGACGCGCTGTCCCGCGCCCTGCCCCTCGTGCCCGGCGAGGGGGACGACCCGCCGTCCCCCGAGGAGCTGGCCGCGCTGGAGCGGGGCCGCCGCGACGAGATCGCCCGGCTGGCCGAGCTGCGCGACGACGAGCGGCGGCGCGACGCCCTGGCGGGCGACCTGGAGGCCACCGAGCGCGACCTCGCCGCGCTCGCCGTACGCGAGGCCGCCACCGCCGAGCGGCTGGCCGTGCTGCCCGAGCGGCACCGCGAGGCGGAGGAGCGCCGCGAGGAGGCGGGCCGCGCCGCCGCGTCCGTCCCCGCCGCCGAGGCCGCCCACCTGGCCGCCACCCGCGCCCTGGCCGCCACCCGCCGCCGCGACGCGCTCGCCGCCGAGCTGGAGGCGGCCCGCGAGACCCTGGCCGCCGCCCTCGCGGTCCTCCCCGAGCCGCCCGGCGACGGCGACGCCAAGGAACTGCGCGCCGCGCTCGCCGCGATGGAGCGCGACCGGCGCGAGCGGGCGGCGGCGCTGGAGGCGCTGCGCGCCGACGAGGAGCGCCTGTCCGAGGTGCGCGCCGAGCTGGCCCGCCTCGACGCCGAGATCGACGTCCTCGCCGAGCAGGAGGCCGCGGCCCGGGCCGACGCCGCCGAGCTGCCCGTCCGGCTGGCCGCGATCCACGACCGGCTGGCCGCGCTGCGCGGCGAGGCGGCCGCGATCCCGGCCGCCGAGGCGGCGCGGCAGGCGGCGGCGGCCCGGCTCGACGCCGCAGGGCTGCGCGACACGCTCGCCGCCGAGTGGGAAGCCGCCGAGCAGGTACGCCGCGAGGCCACCGACCGGGCGCAGGAGCTGCGCGACCGGGTGCTCGCGCTGCGCCAGGCCAGGATCGAGGGCATGGCGGGCGAGCTGGCCTGCTCCCTGGTCAGCGGCGAGCCGTGCGTGGTGTGCGGGTCCGAGCACCACCCCGCGCCCGCGCCGCCCGTGGCCGCCGCCTCGATCGCCGAGGACGAGGCCGAGGCCCAGGCGGCGTACGAGGAGGCCCAGGCCGAGCGCCAGGCCGCCGAGAGCGACGCGGCCGTCCTGGCCACCCGGCTGGCCGACGCCGAGGAGCGGGCCGAGGGCGCCGAGGCGGGCGAGGCCGCCGGGCTGCTGGCCGCCGCCGAGGCCGAGCTGGCCAGGCTGGAGGCCGTCGCGGAGGAGGCGGGCGCCGCCGAGGCGGAGGCCGAGCGCGCCGAGCGCGAGCTGGAGCGGGCCCGCGACCGCGCCGCCGAGCTGGACCGGGCGCTGGCCGAGTGCACCAGCCGCCGGACCGAGCTGCGCGCCGAGCTGGACCGGCTCACCGCGCGTCTGGAGAGCGCCCGCGGCGGCGACGCCTCGGTGGCCGCGCGCCGCGACCGCCTCACCGCCGAGGCGGAGCTGTTCGCCGGGGCGGGCGAGTGGGCGGCCCGGGTCGCGGAGGTCGCCGCCGCCTGGGAGGAGGCGCGCAGCGCGGTCCCCGACGGTGAGACCGCCGAGCGGGCCGCCCACGCGCTCGCCGAGGCCGAGCGGGAGCTCGCGGCCTTACGCGCCGCGGCGTCCGGGCATGACGCCCTCGCCGCCGAGGCCGCGCGGCTGGCCGCCGAGACCGACGAGCTGCGGCGTACCGGGCGCGACATCGACCGCGAGCTGACCGCCGCCCGCGCCCGCCGCGACCAGCTCGCCGCCGAGGTGGCCCGGCTCGCCGCGCGTCTCGACGCCGCCAGGGGCGAGGACCCCACCCTGGCCGCGCGCCTGGACCGGCTCGCCGACGAGGCCGCCCTGCTGGGCGAGGCTGCCGAGTCGGCCAACGCCGCGCGTGCGTCGGCCGTGGAGGCGTCCGCCGCCGGCGAGGAGGCCGCCGCCGCTGCCGCCGAGGCCGGGTTCGGCTCGGTCGCCGACGCCCGCGCCGCCGTACGCCCCCGCGAGGAGCGCGAGGTCAGGGCCGAGCGGCTGCGCGAGCTGGACGCCGAGGCCGCCGCCGTCGATGCCCTGCTCGCCGACCCCGAGCTGATCGCCGCCGCGGCCCAGCCGCCGCCCGACCTCGCCGCGCTGGCGGAGCGGCACGACGCCGCCGAGCGTGCGCACGGCGAGCACGTCTCCGCCCGCGACCAGGCCCGCGCCCGCCGCGACCAGCTCGCCGCGCTCACCGATGAGCTGGCGCGGTGCCAGGCGGAGTGGCGCCCGGCCGAGGAGCGCCACCGCCTCGCCCGCACCCTGGCCGAGCTGACCAGCGGCACCTCCGCCGACAACGCCTACGACATGCGCCTGTCGTCGTTCGTGCTCGGCGAGCGCCTGCGCCAGGTGGTGGACGCCGCCAACGACCGGCTCGACCACATGTCCGGCGGTCGCTACCTCCTCCAGTACGACGTGCGCAACACCGCGGGCAGCCGCAAGCGCACCGGCGGCGGCCTCGGCCTGCGCGTCCTGGACGCCTGGACCGGCGTGGACCGCGACCCGGCCACCCTGTCGGGCGGCGAGAGCTTCGTCACCTCCCTGGCCCTGGCCCTCGGCCTGGCCGACGTGGTCACCGCCGAGTCGGGCGGCACCGAGATCGGCACCCTCTTCGTCGACGAGGGCTTCGGCACCCTGGACGAGGACACCCTGGACGGCGTCCTCGACATCCTCGACGCCCTCCGCGACGGCGGCCGCGCGATCGGCATCGTCAGCCACGTGGCCGAACTCCGCGCCCGAATCCCGGCCCGCCTGTCGGTCACCAAGACCCCCACGGGCAGCACCCTCTCGCTCCACGTGCACGCATGATCACTTTCGTGAACATCGGCTATGCCGCGGCCGGGGTGCCGTTCTTCATGCGGGTGGAGCTGGAGGGCGAAGGCGTCATGCCCCTGGTTGAGGTGTTCCGGGCCAAGGAGGGCGGGCTGGTGCCGGTCGCGTCGGCGCGAGCGGGGCAGACGCTCGCGCTGACCGAACCGTTCGAGGTGGCGTTCGACCCGGCCGTGCTCACGGGGCCCCGGCGGTAGCGGCGGGGGCGCGGGTGACGTAGTCCATCAGGGCGCGGACCCGGGGGGCGTGGCGGTCGTGGCCGATGATGACCGGGGGTTCGTTGTAGGGCATGGCGTCGGATGAGCGGCGCAGTTTGATGTACTGGCCGCAGGCGTCGATCGCGTACGGCTCCATGTCGTCCTGCAGCGCGCCGATGACGGTGATGCCGTAGGTCTCGCCGATGCGGCGGAACAGGGCGACCGCCTCGCGGCGGTGTTCCTTGCCCAGGTTGCGGCCCAGTTCGTCCAGGACCAGGCACAGGTGGCCGCCGCCGGAGGAGGCGATGGCGGCGGCGCAGACCAGCTTGACCGCCTTCTCGTCCATCAGGGCGGTGTTGGCGCGGCGGTTGTAGGGGACGTAGCCCTGGCCCTCGCCGCGGCGCCACTTGGGGATGACCTTCCACGCCCAGCGCTGCTCGGGGTCGGACGGGGCGGCGGGCACCGGGAACTCCAGGGTCGCGCCGTAGCCGCCGTAGGCCAGGTCGAGCTTCTCGAACTCCTCAGAAACCCGGGTGAGCCTCGCCTTGATCGCGGCGGTGAGCGCGGCGCGGTGGACGGCGGTGGACTGGGCGGCCTCCTCCGCGCCCTTGTCGGCCGCGGCCAGGTCGCGCTGCCGGGTGGCGAGCTGCGCCTCGATCTGCCGGCGCTGGTGCCGTTCGTACTCCTCCTGACCGCGCAGGTACGACGCCAGCGCGCCGCACACCCCGGGGAAGGTGGCCTGCTCCCGGGCCGTGCGGCCCGCGCCAGGCTCGCTGCGCTCCCGGAGCAGGAAGCGCAGCTCGTCCGGCATCTCCCCGGAGCCGGACTCCGCGCCGTCCGAGGAGCCGTCGGAGGAGCCGTCGGAAGGGCCGTCGGAGGGGAACGTGCCGCGCAGCGCCTGCTCCAGGCGGCGTTCGGCGGCGCGCCACCACTCCTCGGCGGTGAGCGGGGCCTCCGCCTCGGGCAGCGCCGCCAGCCACTCGCGGGCGCCCTCGACCGTGCCGCCCCACTCGGCCGCCAGCGCGTCGAGGCCGAGCGCCGCCCGCTCGGCGGTGACCTTGGCCTCCTGGGCGCGGGCCTGGTCGCGCTCGTCCTCCAGCCGGGCGCGCCGCCCCTCAAGGCGCTCGATCTCCATGTCGCGGGTACGGGCGCGGAAGTCGAGCGCCGCCACCTCGCGCTCGGCCTCGGAGACCCGGGGCACCAGCTCGGCCAGCGCGTCGGACAGCTCCGCCAGCCGGGTACGCCGCTCGGCCAGCCGCCGTTCGATCTCGGCCAGCCGCACCCCCGCCTTGGCGCCGTCGAGCCGCCGCCGCGCCTCGGCCACGCCGTCCTCGGCCCGGCGTACGGCGCGGGCGGCCTCCTCCTGCGCGTCGCGGGCGCGGTTGAGCCGCTGCTCGGCCGCCTTGATCCGGGCCTCGCGGCCGGTGGGCACGCCCTCGAAGGCCCCCACGACGGTCACCCCGGCCGCGCTGACCAGGACCGAGCCGGGCAGCCCGGCCAGGGCCCGCGCCGCCGCCTCCAGCTCGGCGGCATCGACGATCACCGCGTGCTCGTGCGGCCAGTTGCGCAACCCTTCGTACGCCCGGCCGCCGCCCGTCTCGTCGCGGGCGTGCTCGGCCACGTCGATCGCGTCGAGCAGCCCGCTCGCCGCCACGCCCGCCTCGGCCAGCGCGCGGAGCTGCGCCGCCGCCGGGCCGCCCTCGGCGTCGTCCAGCGCCGCCGCCGCGCCCTCGACCTCGCGGTCGGCCACCCCGAGCGCCTTCAGCGCGGCGTTGAGCCGCTGCCCGGCCTCGGCCAGCTCGCGCTCGGCCGCCGGCACCTCGCGGCCGTCGGCGAACCGCCGCGCCTCCTCCAGGCCCGGTATCTGGCCGCGCAGCTCGTCGGCGGAGTTCTCGGCCACCGCCCGGTCGGCCTCCAGCTTGGCCACCCGCGCCTGCGCCTCGGCCAGCTCCCGGCGCGCCTCGGCCAGCCGCCGGTCCAGCGTGTCGTCCTTCAGCGTGCCGATCTCGGCCCGGACCACCGCGATGGCCTCGGCGGCCTGCTCGGCCGCGACCCGGTGCCGGGACAGCTCGGCCGCCAGCGCCTCGTCGCGGTCGGCCGCCGCCACCAGCCGCCGCGCCTGCCGCCCGCGCCAGCACCGCATCGCCTCGGCCAGGTGGACGCGGGCCGCGTCGCGCCGGTCGAAGGTGTCGAGCAGGGTGCGCGACTCGGCCTCGAACTCCCGCAGTCGCTGGGCCGCCTGCACCGCGCGCACCCGCTTGGCGTGCTCGTCGCGGCGCGCCTCGCGCTCCTGGTCCAGCTCGGCGTCCAGTCCGGTAAGCGCGGCCACCGCCTCGAAGACCCGCTCGGGGGAGATCTCGTTGAGCGGCTGGGACAACAGGTTGGTGGCCACCTTGGTCCGCACCGAGGTGGACAGGAACGACACGCAGCGCACCCGGTCGCCGTACAGGACCTTGGTCAGGTCGCGCGCCACGACGTCGCGCCGCCCGGCCGAGCGGGGCAGGGTGAGCCACATCTCGTCGGCCCGCGCCACCCGCTCGGCCTCCGACGGCGCCGCGGCGAGGTAGACCCCGGAGGTCCACCGGATCTCCAGGTGCGGGGCCTCCTGGTTGACCCGCAGCCAGACCGTGATCGGCTCCAGCCCGTCACCGGGCTCGTCGTCGCGCTCCTCACCGGGCTGCTCACCGGGCTGCTCACCGGGGCCGGCGCCGGGTTCGGCGCCGGCCGCGCGGGCCGGGTCGCCGAAGACGCCGACGATGTAGCCGTGGTCGGCGCTGGCCCACTGGCGCCCGCCCGCGCCCGTGGCCAGCTCGGCGTTGAACAGCAGCTCCGCGACGGTCTTGGCGCCCGAGGCGAACCGCCACTGCTCATCGCCGAGCAGCGCCGTGATCGCCGCGATGAACGACGACTTGCCCGCCCCGTTGGAGTCCTTGGGCCCCGCGCCCGCGACGACGATCAGGGTGCCGGGCACCGTCGGCACCGGGTGCGTGGACAGCCGCGAGATGTTGACCGCCTGCACGGCGATCAGCACCCGGTCACCCACCACGTTCTCCATCGGCGTCACCGCGAGTCCCCCTGCTCCCGTCGTTCCATGGTGTCGATGTCATCGGCGCGGGCCTGCTGCCTGCGCCTGGCGCGTACGGCCGCCGCCAGCGGCGTGTTCGGGCCCGCGGCCAGGATCAGCTCCTCCTGGAGGCGGCGCCGCGCCGCCTGGGTGAGCCGGTGGAACTGCGGCCCCGGCACGTAGCCGCCCGCCTCCTCGCCCGCCTTGACCTGGCTGAGCAGCCCCGCGTGCCGCAGCGAGCGCAGCGCCGCCTCCATCTCGCCGATCGGGAGCTGGGTGTGCCGGCGCAGCTCCTCCACCGGCGTCGGATGCGGCGAGAGCCAGGTGTCCTCGGCCAGCACGCCCTCGGCGCGCGGGATCGCCACCGAGTGGACCAGCACCAGCGCGAGCACCGCACGCTCGGTCTCGCCCAGCGTGGTGCCGATCCGGGCGGCCGTGGCGTCGGCGTAGCCGGAGGTCCACCGGTCGCGCCGCTGGATCAGCGTACGGCCGCGCCGGGCCAGCATCTCGCCGACCGTACGCCGCAGCGCGGGGTCGCGCAGCGCCGCGAACCGCACCTCCTGCACCGGCTCGGCGGCGTGCTCGACCGCCATGAACGCCGCGACCACCTCGGCCCGCCGCCGCTCGTCGTACGGCCCGAGCAGGTCCTCGTCCCAGCCCGCGCCGTCGGCGTCGCCGGCCGCGCTCGCCGAGGACGCGCCCGCCTCGGCCGGCGGCATGGGCAGCAGCGCCGACGGGTCGGCGGCGGGCAGCCGGCGGACCAGCTCGCGCAACTGGCCGTGCGACTCCGGCCGCCACGTGGCGCACCTGGGGCCCAGGCGCACCTCGTCGCCGGACATCACGATCCATGCGGAGTCGTGCAGCCGGCGCAGCGCGCCGATCGCCCAGTTGCGCATCAGGTCGTCGTTGCGCCCGATCAGCGCCCGGTACGCCGCCAGCACCAGCTCCACCGGCGCCGCCACCCCCGGCCACGGATCGGCCTCCAGGTCGGTCCAGCAGCACTTCAGGCAGGCCGCCAGCACCCGCCTGGCCTCACCCGCCCGCTCCACCGAGACCGGCGCCACCTGGTACTCCTCCAGCAGCGCGGGCGTCACCCCGTCGGGCCACACGGGCACCGCGGACACGCCGGACGCGGCGCTCGCCAGGCGGAGCATGCCGGGAGGCGCGGGCCGGTCGGCGGGGAGAGGGAGCGGACCCCGCGCACGGGCCAGCGCGTGCGCCAGGCCGGGCGCCATGTCAGGTGCCACTTCAGGTGCCGTGTTGAGCGCCATGTCGTGGGCCGTGTCGTGGGCCGTCTCGGGCGCCGTGGCGTGAGCCGTCTCGGGTGCCAGGTCGGCCAGGTCGGGCGTCGGGGCGGGCCCCTGGCCGGGGGCCGGTTCTGGGGCCGGTTCGGAGGGCGGGGCTCCCTGCGGGGTGGTCGTCATGGGCGGTCCCCCTGGTCGGCCTCGGCGGGCTCGGAGGTGGCGCGTTCCAGGACGCCGTGGGTGAGCCAGGCGGGGTCGCCGCCCGGGGCGGCGGTGAGGGTGTCGGACCAGCGCAGGCGGTAGGGCAGCTCGGGCCTCAGATCGACGGTGGCGAGGTCGGCGAGGAGGCGGCGGGCGGTGGTCCAGTCGCCGGGGCGGGTCAGCAGGTCCTCCAGGGGGACCGAGTCGCCCCCGGCCAGGGACTCCTCGGCCATGGCGGTCAGACGGTCCAGGACGGCGGCGCCGCCCGGGTCGTACGCGTCGGCCGGCCCCGGGTCGGGCAGGGCCGAGCGGGGCGGGGTGGGCTGGGCCGGGGCGGGCCGGGGGGCCTCGTCCACCGCCCACACGATCGCCGCCGGGTCGTGCCAGGGGGCGGGGGCGTCGAAGACCAGGCCGTCGAGCACCGCCGCCAGGCGCTCCTTGGAGGCGGTCTGGGCGAACGTGCGCCAGGTCTCGGCGGGGAGCAGGGTCAGGTTGCGGGTGGTGCCCGCGGAGTCGGCCAGGCGGCCCGCGGCGCGGCGTGAGGCGTCGCTGTAGGCGTAGATCGCCGCGCGCAGCTCGGTGCAGGTGCGGTCGAGCTCGGGCCAGCGGGTGAGGATCGTGCCGTGCAGGCTCTGCGCCCGGCGCGCGATCTCCTCGGTGCCCCACAGCTTGGGGGCCTGCTCGCGCAGCTCCTCGATCGTGCCCGTGGTCAGCGTGATCAGCTCCAGCGCCCACAGCCGGAACGCCCGCGCCAGGTTGTGCGCGCTCTGCCGGGCCTCCTCCATCGTCGTGCGCGGGTCGGCGACGTTGAGATCCTCCAGCGCCAGCAGCCGGTGCATCTCGGACTGGCCGCCGTCGTCCATCATGCGGCGCACGAACATCAGCCCGACCACGCTGGTGAACGAGGCGCGGTAGCGGAGCTGGTTGGGCTTGGGGAACACCTCGCGGATCGCGCCCAGCCCCTTGAGCACCCGCAGCCGGTTCTCGAACAGCTCCACCGGATGGTCGCGGCAGGCGTGGCGCATCTGCTCGTGGGTCAGCCACTCCTCCCCGGCCTCGGCGAACGCCGCGAACAGGGTCTCGGCGATGTCGACGAGCACGGGGTCGTCGACCACCGCCCCGCTGTCGCGGGCGAGCGCGGCGAACATGCGCCGGTAGGTGGCGAGCACCGCCTCCTCGGTGAGCGCGGAGTCGAGCGTGATCTCCTGGTTGGTCTCGGGCACGCGCACTACCGTACGGCGTGCGCCCGACAGTCTCGGACCATCGCGCGCGGGTCGTGCCGAGCTCGTCCTGAGCTCGTCCTGAGTTCGTCCTGAGTTCGTCCTGAGCTCGTCCCGAGCCATGACCGCCGGGTCGGATACCTGCGGGTCACATCGCGGGCACGCTAGGGTGACCCTCGGTAAAACGGGGACAAAGCGAGAGTCAAGGCACGGGGTGAGTCAAGGGTGAAGGTGCCCAGGCCACGGGGTGATCGGGCAACGGCCCTGATCGCGACCGCCGTCGTCGGCGCCCTCGTCGCGGTCGCGGCGGTGTTCGGGGTGGGGATCTCCAGCGCCAACCCCGCGCTCGCCGACGTGGGCGCGTGGTTGTGGAGCACCGGCCGCGGGTCGGTCGTGCACGCCAACGGGCTGTCGGGTGAGGTGGACGGGCGCATCGACGTGCGCGGCAAGGCGGGCACGTCGCTCAAGGTCGTCCAGGACGGCGCGACCGTGCTGCTCGTGGACGAGCGGACCGGCGTGGTCAGCCGGATCGAGCCGAGCCGCCTGGAGGTCACCCAGACCCGCGACTTCGCCACCGCCGGGCTGCAGTTCGTGGTGTCCGGCAAGGTCGCCTACGCCGTCGATCCCGAGGGCACGGTGCAGCGCATCGACCCCGCCACGCTCAACGCGATCGGCACGCCGCTGTCGCTGCCGCGCCCGCTCGGCGCCGCCGGCATCGACGGCGGCGGCGGGCTGTGGGTGCCGGTCTCGGCCGACGGCACCGTCGTACGGGTGCGCGACGGCGTGCAGGAGAAGGCCGTGCGGGTCGGGAAGGCCGGCGACCCGCTGGCGCTGACCATCGCGGGCGGCCTGCCCGTGGTGACCAACTCGCGCACCTCGCAGGCGACCGTGATCGGCGAGGACGGCAGCACCGGTGTGATCGAGCTGCCCGAGGAGGTGCGGATCGCCGGCGACGAGCCGGTGCTCTCGCCGCTGACCACCGAGGGCCCGCTCGCGCCGATCCTGGTGCCCGGCGCCGACGGCCTGGTGGTCGTCATCGACACCGACCAGCGCGCCCCGCAGAGCGTCAAGCTGTCCTCGGTGGCCGATCCCGACGCGCTCGGCGTGCCCGAGGTCCTGGGCACCAAGGTGTACATCCCCGACAGCCGCACCGGCGGGCTGATCGTGTGGGACAGCGCGACCGGCGGCGAGCCCACCGAGATCCCGGTACGCCGCGGCCCCGGCGAGCTGGACGTGTTCGTCAAGGACGGCCAGTTGTGGGCCAACGACCCCCACGGCGACCAGGCCGTGGTGATCGACGTCGAGGGCCGCAGGCACGGCATCGACAAGGACGACCGCGACGTCCCGGGCCCGAGCCGCACCCCCAAGCCGCTGCCGACGCCGAAGACCCGGCCGACCGGCGCGCCCGACCCGCAGGACACCCGGCCGCCCGAGCCCGACCCGACCACCCCGGTGGAGGAGGCCGAGCCCGACCCGGCGCCGACCAAGACGCACCGCAAGAACACCCCGCCGCCGCGGCCCACCCCGACGCCCACGCCCACGCCCAGCGCCACGCCGTCGGCGCCGCAGCCGCCCGGCACGGTGAGCGCCAAGTCCGGCCCGGGGAAGATCGATGTGATGTTCTCGCCCTCGACCGGCGGCAAGGTGGACCACTACACGCTCACCGTCTCGCCCTCGGGCGGCACGCTGACGCCGGAGCGGGTGGACGCCGAGGGGCCGTTCCAGTTCGAGTTCCGCGGCGGCGACTGCGGCACCGACTACACCTTCACCGTGGTCGCGCACTGGGCGGGCGGCGAGGTCGCCTCCGAGCCGAGCGCGGGCGCCAAGCCGTGCGTCGCGCCGGGGGCGCCGACCGGGTTCCAGGCCAAGGCCAAGAACCAGGGGGCCGACCTGACCTGGAACGCCCCGGAGAACGCCGGCGACGGCACGACGTACACGCTGTCGGGGGCCGTGAGCAAGGACGGCATCAGCGGCACCTCCTACAGCGTGACCGGGCTGAAGAACAACCAGAAGCACGAGTTCACGCTCAAGGCCAGGAACGCCGCCGGCGAAGGCGAGGGCACGGCCACCACCACGGTGGACCTCGCCTATCCCAGGGGGACCTACAAGAACGCCAACAACAACCAGGTGGACACGCTGATCCGGTCGGGGCCGTCCAAGACCGGCGAGATCGGGCGCATCCCCAAGGGCCAGTACATCTCGATCACGGTGATCTGCCAGGTGAAGGGGGCCTCCGTCACCGAGAGCGAGACCGGCGAGACCAGCGACGTGTGGAACCGGATCGAGTGGAACGGCGGCGTCGGCTACCTGAGCGAGACGCTGATGACCACGCCGAGGGGCGGCTTCCCCGCGGCGCCGCTGTTCCAGTGTGACGACTGAGAAGGGGGACTCAGTGAGCAGCCACTACCCCGACCACGAGGCGACCCATGCCGCCGCCGGGCGGTACGCGGCCGATCCCGGCCACGGGGGCGAGGGCGTGCCGGTCTCCTACGCCGCGCCGCAGGCCCAGCCCCAGGCGGCGTACGCGGGGGCGTACCAGAACCAGGGCTACCAGGGGCACCCCCAGCAGGGGCAGTACGCGCAGCAGCACGGCCGGCACAGCCAGCAGGCGCAGCACGCCCAGCAGGTCCAGCAGGCCCAGCACGCGCCGCAGGGGGCCGGGGACGTCGCGGCGCTGGCGGGGCAGTTCGCGCAGCGGTTCACGCTGCTGGCGCAGAACATCGAGCGGGTGATCCGGGGCAAGCGCGAGGCGATCGAACTGGCGCTGGTGTGCCTGTTCGCCGAGGGGCACCTGCTGCTGGAGGACGTGCCGGGCACGGGCAAGACCACCCTCGCGCGCTCGATCGCGGCCAGCGTGGACGCCCGGCTGCGGCGCATCCAGTTCACCCCCGACCTGCTGCCCTCCGACATCACCGGAGTGTCGATCTTCAACCAGGCCACGCAGTCCTTCGAGTTCCACGAAGGGCCGATCTTCGCCAACATCGTGCTCGGCGACGAGATCAACCGGGCCTCGCCGAAGACCCAGTCGGCGCTGCTGGAGGTCATGGAGGAACGGCGGGTAACCGTGGACTCCGCCTCGCACCCGGTGCCGCGGCCGTTCCTGGTGGTGGCCACGCAGAACCCGGTGGACATGGACGGCACCTACCCGCTGCCCGAGGCGCAGCTCGACCGGTTCCTGATGCGGATCTCGGTCGGCTACCCCGACCACGCCGCGGAGGTCGAGGTGCTCAAGGGCATGCCGACCGGTCCCCAGGTCGAGCAGCTCCCGCTGGTGGCGCGGGCGTCCGACATCGCCGGCATGATCGACTTCGCCACCCGCATCCACGTCGCCGACCCGATCTACGACTACGTGGTCGCCCTGGTCGCGGCCACGCGCACCTCGCCCGAGATCCGCCTGGGCGCCAGCCCGCGGGCCAGCCTGGCCCTGGTGCGCGCGGCCAAGGTCAAGGCCGCCGCGGCCGGGCGCCACTACGTCGTGCCCGAGGACGTCAAGGCGCTGGCCGTGCCGGTCATCGCGCACCGCCTGGTGCTGACCCCCGAGGCCGAGCTGCGCGAGCGAACCGGGGCCGCGCTCGTCTCCGAGATCGTCGCGGGCCTGCCCGTGCCGCAGGCGTTCGCCGGGGTGTAGGGGGCGCGGCGATGCTGACGCCACTCGGCTGGGGGACGATGGCGGTCTCGCTGGCGCTGTACGCCGCCGGCTTCCTGCTCGGCTATCCCGAGCTGGCCGTGCTCGCCACGGGCGGCGCGCTGGCCCTGGCGTCCGCGTTCCTGTGGACCGCGCCCAAGGCGAGCCTGGAGGTCTCCCGGGAGGTCACGCCGCTGAAGGTGCCGCGCGGCGACGCCGCCGTCGCCGTGCTGCACGTGCGCAACACCGGGCGGTGGGCGCTGTCCGGCCTGCGCGCCCGCGACAGGTTCGGCGAGACCGAGCAGAGCGTGGACGTGCCCCGCCTGCCCAGGCGCTCCTCCCGGACCGTGACGTACCCGCTGCCGACCGGGCGGCGCGGCGAGATCCCGGTCGGGCCGCTGCTGCTGGTGCGCGCCGATCCGCTCGGCCTGACCCGCCGGGTCAGGGAGTACGGCGAGCCGGCCACGCTGCTGGTCCGCCCGCGCACCGCCGACCTGGCCGTCCTGCCCTCCGGCCGGGCCCACCACCTCGACGGCCCGACCAGCGACAGCGCGCCCGCCGGCACCGCGACCTTCCACACCCTGCGCGAGTACGTCGTGGGCGACGACCTGCGGCACGTGCACTGGCGCTCCAGCGCTCGCACCGGCACTCTCATGGTCCGCCAGCTTGTGGACGCCAGCCTGCCCACGACCACGGTGGCGCTGGACACGCGGGCGGGCGCGTACGGATCGGAGGACCGCTTCGAGCTGGCCGTGGACGTCGCCGCGTCCGTGGCCGTGGCGGCGGCCCGCGCCGGCTTCCCGGTGCGGGTGCTGTCCGGCGAGGGCGTGCTGCTTGAGGGCGCGGGCGGACGCGGCGACGCCGAGGCGGTGCTCGACCGGCTCGCCACGGTGACGGCGGGTGAGCGGGGCGCGGCCGAGGCCGTCCGGCTGGCGCGCGGCGGCGGCGCGCTGGTGATGGTGACGGGCGACGCCCGCGACACCGCGTCCGCGTCCGCCGACCGCCGCCGCTTCGACCGGGTCGTCTGCCTGAACGCCGGGTCCGCCGGCGCGGTGCCCGCCGCTCCCGGCGTGACCGTGCTCGACGTGCCCGATCTCGACGCGCTGCCCGCTGCCTGGCGCGGGGCCGCCCGATGACGGCCGCGCGGTTCGCGGTCGCGGCGCTGCTCGCGGGCGCGGCGGGCTGGGCCTTCCACCGGGTGTTCGACGCGCGGGCGCTGGTGCTGGTCGTGGCGGTGGCCGCCACGGTGCCCGTGCTGGTCGCCGCGCTGCTCCGCTCGCGCCCGCTGTGGCTGGCGCTGCTGGCCGGCCTGCCGCTGTGGTGCGCGGGCGCGGCCCTGGCCGTCTACGGCACGGTGGCGCCCGCCGTACTGGCCCGCATCCCCGCCGACCTCGCCAACTCCTGGCAGGCCCTGCTCGGCACGCTGCTGCCCGCCCCCGCCGAGCCCCGGCTGCTGATCCTGGTCTACACGCTGGTGTGGCTGGCCGCCGTGACCGGCGCCGAGCTGGTGGGGCGCTCGCGCACCCGCGCGGCCCCCGCACTGCCCGCGATCATCGTGTTCGGGATCGCGGTGCTGCTCGGCGTGGGCGGGACCGGCTCCAACCTGCCCGTCGCCGCCGTGCTGCTCGCCCTGACCGCGCTGCTGTCGCTGCTCGGCGACCGGCTTCCCGCGTTGTGGCTGGCGGCGGGCGTACCGGCGGTGGGCGCGCTGGCCGCGCTGGCGATGCTGGCCGGGCCGCTGCTGCCGCTGGCCCGCGAGCCGTACGACCCGAGGGCCGACGCCGTGCCGCCCCAGCCGGTGCGCTTCGACGCGGTCAGCCCGCTGGACCGGATCTCGGCCTGGCTGCGGCGGCCGGAGACCGAGCTGTTCACCGTGCGCTCGCGGACCCCGCTGAACTGGCGGCTGGCCGTGCTCGACCGCTACGACGGCGTGCGCTGGACCTCCTCGGCCAGGTTCGTGCCGACCGGGGGCCGGGTCCCGCCGGGGGAGCGCACCGGCAAGGCGTACGACGTGGAGCAGACCGTCACCGTCAAGGCGCTGCGCGACCGCTGGCTGCCCGCGGCCGAGCGGCCCACCTGGGTCAGCGGCCTGACCGGCGTGGTCACCGACCCCGACAGCGGCGCCCTGGTCGCGGGCGCGAAGACCAGCCAGGGCCTGACCTACCGGGTCACCTCCCGGATCGAGCAGCCGACCAAGGAGGAGCTGCGCGCGGCCACGCCGTCGGGCGACGCCGCGCTGCTGCACGTCCCGGCGGGCCGGTACGAGCAGGAGTTCCGCAGGCTGGCCCAGCAGGCGACGCGCGGGGCGACGCTGCCGTACCGGCAGGCGGAGATGCTGGAGGAGTTCCTGCGCGGCTCGGCCAGGTACGACATCACCGCCCCGCCCGGCCACTCGCTGCCCAGCCTGGACTTCTTCCTGCGCGAGACCCGGCGCGGCACCTCCGAGCAGTTCGCCGCCACCTTCGCGCTCATGGCCCGCACCCTCGGCCTGCCCACCCGGGTCGTGGTCGGATTCCGCCCCGGCACGCAGGAGGGCGGCGTCTACAAGGTCACGACCGGCGACGTGATCGCCTGGGCCGAGGTCCGCTTCGCCGGGCTCGGCTGGCTGGCCTTCGACCCCACCCCGCCGCGCAGCGGCGAGCAGAGCCGCCACGACGTGCCCTCGGCGGTGGAGAAGGAACGCCGGCGGCTGGACCAGGAACTCGGCGAGGTCACCGCCGACAAGCCCCGCCCCAGCACCAAGCCCACGCGGCGGCCGGACAGCGCGCCCGAGGAGGCGGGCCTGCCCGGCTGGGCCCTGGCCGTGCTCGCCGTGGCCGCGCTCGCGCTCGCGTACGTCGCGCTGGCGCTGCTGCTGCCCTGGTGGCGCCGCCGCGCCCGGCGCAACGCCGGCGACGCCGGGCTCCGCGTGGCCGGGGCCTGGCGGCAGACCTGCGACGACCTCGGCCTGACCGGCGAGGACGCGCTCACCGCCCAGGAGGTCGTACGCCACGGCGACGAGACCCACGGCGCCGACGTGGCCGCCCACCTCGCCCCCTTGGCCGACATCACCAACTTCGCCCGCTACGCCCCCGACGGGGCAGGCCCTCACGACGCGGAGGAGGCGTGGCGCCGCAGCGACGCCGTCCACACCCTGCTCCGCCGCCGCACCCCACCCCTACGCCGCCTGACCCGCCGCCTCCACCCCCGCACCCTCATCCCACCCCGCCCCCGCTAGGCCGGGGACCAGTGGGGCGGTGGCGCGCCGTCCCACTCCCCCCGCGCTGAGGCGGGGGTGGGTGTTGCGTGCCCGCCCTGCTCCTGCGCTCCTGATGCGGGGGCCGGTGGCGTGTGCGTTCCACCCCGCCGCCTCGCCCCACATCGCCCCGGTGCGGGCGGGGCCCGTCTCACCGTGCTCCGGCTAGGGCGGGGCCGGAGGGCCGGTGGTGGGCCGTCCCGCTCCGCCCGTGCTGGGGGCACGCGGTCAGTGGGCGACGGCGCCGCGGATGCAGGCCGGGCGGGACCAGGCGGTGGTGGACTTCTCGCCGATGCTGAGCGGCACCCCGACCACGAAGCAGTAGCCGGTCTTTGGGCGCAGGCCGACCACGGTCGCGCTGGTGGCGCCGCGTTCCAGAACCGTCGTCTGCTGGCCGTCGGCGGGTTCGCGCTGCAGGATCAGCGGGTAGCGCCGGGCCGCCGCGGGCAGTTGCCAGCGCAGCGTGACCGTGGTCCCGTTGTCGGCCACCGCGCGCACCCGGCGCGGGGTGAGCGCGCGTACGGCGGCCGGATCCACCGACTCGCTCGGCCGGGCGGCCTCGCTGGTGGCGGCCGTCGCGGTCGGGCCGGGGTCACCGGTGGACGCGGTGGCGCCCGAGCCGCCCTGCCCGGCGACGAACACGGCCACGCCGATGCCCGCCCCGGCCAGGCCGGCCACGGCCATGCCCACGACGAGGTGCAGCCGGAACCGCGACTGCCGCGCCGACCGGGCCGCGGCCCGTGTCCCCTCGGCCCGTCCCGGTCCCGTCACCGCATCGGCGGGCGAACGGCCCGGCCCGGCGTCCGTGCGGGGCCGCGCCGGCACCCGCGGGGTCGCCTGCGGGTCGGGCCCGCCGCCCGGGGCGTACGCCGGGGCATGCGCCCCGCCGGGTTCGTACGCCGGAGCCTGTGCGCCGCCGTCCGCTCCGTACGCCGGGGCGGCGTGCGCGTTGCCGCCCTGGCCGTACGGCTGCGCCGGGGCCTGCGGGCCACCGGCCGGGGCGTACGCCGGGGCCTGGCCGCCGGGGGCCCAGGGGGACGGCGGTGGCGGGGCGGGTGGGGCGGGCGGGGGCGCCGGGAAGGGCGCGGGCACGGCGACGGGGCCGCCGTCGAGTGTCGGGCGGCCGTCGAAGGGTGGGGGCGCGGCGGGGGAGCGGTGGCCGTCGGCGACGGGCGGGTTGCCGGGGCCGCCGATCAGGTCGGTGGCCGGGAGGCCCAGCTCGATCTGCAGGGCCTGGAGGTGCCGGGCGAACTCCCGCGCCGTCGCGTACCGCTCGGCCGGCTCCTTGGCCATCGCGCGCAGGATCGCCTCGGCCACGCCGGGAGGCACGTCGCCGCGGCCGATGGGCGGCGGCGGGCGGCTGAGCACGCGCAGCATCAGCGGTGCGATCGACGGGTCGCTCGGGTCGTGGAAGGCGGGCTGGCCCGCGAGCAGGTGGTAGAGCGTGGACCCGAGGGAGTAGATGTCGGAGGGGACGCTGTGCTGCTGCCCGCGCAGGATCTCGGGCGCGGCGTGCAGCGGCGTGAAGGCGTGCGATGAGGCCGACACCTCGGCCATGTCCACGACCCGCGCCACGCCGAAGTCGGCGATGGCCGGCTCGCCGTACTTGGAGATCAGGATGTTCTGCGGCTTGATGTCGCCGTGCAGCACCCCCGCCTCGTGCACCGCGGCGAGCGCGCCCGCCAGCTTCACGCCCACGCGCAGCGCGTCGGGCACGGGCAGGGGCCCCTCGCGGGTGAGCCGGTCGCGCAGCGACCCGCCCTCGAAGAACTCCATCGCGATGTACGGCCGCCCGCTGCGCGTCGTGCCCGTGTCGAAGACCGTGACCACGTTGGGGTGGCCGGTCAGGCGGCCGGTGAGCTTCAGCTCGCGCTGGAAGTGGCGCAGCGTGCGCTGGTCCACCCGGTCCACGGAGAGCACCTTCAGCGCCACCTGGCGGTCCAGGCGCTCCTGGTAGGCGCGGTACACCACGGCGAAGCCGCCCTGCCCGGCCTGGTCCAGGACGTGGTAGCCCGCGACCTCCTCCACTGGCTGCACGCTGTCGTCTCCCCTGTGTCCCCGTTCGCCCAGATCTTAGTGGTGTGTCAGATGAGATCCAGTGGCCACGGGACCATGAGCACCGTGCCGGCCACCAGCGACGCCCCGGCGACCAGCAGGAAGAAGAAGATGTAGAACCCGGCGGGCAGGAAGGTCAGCCGGGCGAGCTGGTCGGCGTCGGAGTCGGGGGCGCGGTTGCCGCGCCGCTTGCGCTGCAGCTCGAAGATCGGGCGTACGCCGCCGAACAGCAGGAACCACACGGCGGCGTGCGCGCACACCGCCTGGAGCTCGTCGGTGGCGAACCACGACAGCGCGAACACCGCGCCGCCGGTGGCCAGCAGCGAAACCACGCCGAACAGGTTGCGGATCAGCAGCAGCATGCACGCCAGCAGGACCAGCACCAGCCATAACAGGATGCGGACGTAGCCCTCGGAGACCAGCCAGGCGCCGCCCAGGCCGAGCAGCGACGGCGCGACGTAGCCCGCCAGCGCGGTGAGGATCATGCCGGGGCCGGTCGGCTTGCCGCGGGTGAGGGTGACGCCGGAGGTGTCGGAGTGCAGCCGGATGCCCTGCAGCTTGCGCCGGGTCAGCACGGCCATCAGCGCGTGCCCGCCCTCGTGGGCGATGGTGACGAGGCCCCTGGAGATGTGCCAGGAGGTGGAATACGACACGACCCCCAGGGCCGCCAGCGCCGACAGCAGGATCGCCCACGTCGGGGGATCCTGCTGGGCCGTGGTCAGGTGGGCCCACACCTCGTTCAGCGACTCCATCGGCTCAAGCTTGCCCGAAACCTGACCGTCCCGCGACCTGGAGCGTACGCGCGCGGTTATCGTCGTCGCATGGGGTCGGAACAAGGTTCGGTGCTCAGGGAGGACGCCCAGGTCAGGGAGTGGTGTGCCGGGCTCGGGCTGCCGGGCCTGGCCGACGCGCACGTGCACTTCCTGCCCGAGCGGATGGAGCGCCGGGTGTGGCACCACTTCACGCACGGCGGGCCGCTGATCGGCGACGGCTGGCCGATCACGTACCGCTGGCCGGTGGAGCGGCGCGTGGCGCGGCTGGCCGAGATGGGCGTGCGGGCCTTCCCCGCCCTGGCGTACGCGCACCGGCCGGACATGGCGGAGAGCCTGAACGAGTGGACCCTGGACTTCGCCCGCCGGACGCCCGGCTGCCTGCCCTCGGCGACCTTCTACCCCGAGCCCGGGGTGGCGGCGTACGTGCGCCGCGCGCTGGAGGAGGGCGCGGTGATCTTCAAGGTGCACCTCCAGGTCGGCGCGTTCGACCCGCGCGAGGAGGAGCTGGACGAGGTGTGGGGCCTGCTCGCCGAGGCCGGGGTGCCGGTCGTGGTGCACGCCGGCTCGATGCCGGTCCCCGGGCGCTGCACCGGCCCGGTGCCGATCGGCGAGGTGCTGGCCCGCCACCCCCGCCTCGCCGCGGTGATCGCGCACATGGGCATGCCGGAGTACGCGGAGTTCCTGGCCATGGCGCGCGGCTTCGAGCGGGTGCGCCTGGACACCACCATGGCCTTCACCGACTTCGCCGCCGCCGTCGCGCCGTTCCCGGAGCCGCTGCTGCCCCTGCTGCGTGATCTCGGCCTGGAGGGGAAGGTGCTGCTCGGCAGCGACTTCCCGACCATCCCCCATCCGTACGCCCACCAGTTGCACGCCCTGGAGCGGCTGGGCCTGGGCGAGGACTGGCTGCGGGCGGTCTGCTGGGGAAATGCCGCAGAGCTGTTCGGATCGGACGTCCTGGCTAAACTCTGACCGGGTGCGAGGCGACGGGCACGGGTGGGCACGGCGGATACGACGGGCACAGCGGGCACGACGGAAGGGGGCGTGGCGTGGCGGAGCGGCGCGGCGTACGGTCCTTCCTGCGGGGCGGCGGGCGCAACGACGTGCGGCGCGAGGCGCCCGAGCGGTCCATGGACCCGCGCGCCGAGGAGCTGGGCCCGATCCAGCCGAGTGTGATCGACAACGCCCTGTACGTCGACGGCCGCCGCGTGGCCACCCCCGCCTCGCTCGCCGACGCGTTCGAGAGCCTGAAGAACACCCCGGGCAGCATGGCCTGGATCGGCCTGTACCGCCCGAAGGACTGGGAGATCGCGAAGGTCGCCGAGGAGTTCGGGCTGCACGACCTGGCCGTCGAGGACGCGATCGTGGCCCACCAGCGGCCCAAGGCCGACCGCTACGGCGAGACCCTGTTCGTCGTGCTGCGCGCGGCCCGCTACCTCGACGAGACCGAAGAGGTCGACTTCGGCGAGCTGCACATCTTCCTCGGCCCCAACTTCGTCATCACCGTCCGGCACAGCGAGGCGCCCGACCTGTCCACGGTGCGCCGCCGCATGGAGTCCGACCCGGAGCTGCTGCGCCAGGGGCCCCAGGCGGTGCTGTACGCGATCCTGGACGCGATCGTCGATGGCTACGCCCCGGTGGTCTCCGGCCTGCAGAACGACATCGACGAGATCGAGGTGCAGGTCTTCAGCGGCGACCCGGCGGTGTCGCGGCGCATCTACGAGCTGTCCCGCGAGGTGATCGAGTTCCAGCGGGCCACCCGCCCGCTCCTCGGCATGATCGACGGCTTCATCGCGGGGTCGGCGAAGTACGGCGTGGACGAGGAGCTGGAGAGCTACCTCCGCGACGTCGCCGACCACGCGATCACCGTGGTGGAGCGGGTGGGCGGGTTCCGCCAGATGCTGCAGGACATCCTCGTGGTGAACTCGACCCTGGTCGGGCAGGCGCAGAACGAGGAGGTCCGCAAGATCACCGAGGCCAGCTACGCGCAGAGCGAGGAGGTCAAGAAGATCTCCGCGTGGGCGGCCATCCTGTTCGCCCCGACCCTGGTCGGCACGATCTACGGGATGAACTTCGACCACATGCCCGAGCTGCACTGGGCGCTGGGCTACCCGCTCGCGCTGGTGCTGATGGGCCTGGTCTGCGTGACCCTGTACGTGGTGTTCAAGCGCCGCGACTGGCTCTGACGGCTACGCGTCCGCCAGGGCCGGCTCGGGGGCGGCGGCACGGGCGTACCGGGCGAATCCGGCGGCGAAGAGGGCGGCCACGAGCGCGCCGGCGGCGGCCACGGCGAGGCTGACCTCGTAACCGGTGACCGAGGGGACGGCGCTGCCGGCGGGGGTGTGCGCGGCCAGGATCGCGGCGAGGACCGCGCCGCACATGCTGCCGCCGACGACCCGCATCAGGGAGTTCACGCCGCTGGCCACCGCGGTCTTGGCCGGCTCGACGTGCTGGACGGCCATGGTGCCGAGCGCGGCGTAGGCGGCGCCGATGCCGATGCCGAGCAGCGTGGTGGCGGCGTACATGTCGAACTCGCCGCGGTGGAAGGCCAGCAGCCACAGGTCGGCGGCCCCGACGACGAGCGATCCGGTCGCCACGAGCGTGGGCGCGCTCAGCCGGCGCATCATGCGCCCGGCGAACAGTGAGATGACCAGCATGAGCATGGTGGTGGGCAGCAGGTAGACGCCGACCTGGAGCGTGGTGCTGCCTTGGCTCTGCGCGAACCCCGACATGGTCGTCATGCTGAGGAACAGGGTGAAGCCGAGGATCAGCCCCGATCCGGTGGCGCCGAGGGTGCCGCGGTGGGTGAGCATGGGGATCTCGATCAGCGGTTCGGCGACGCGCCGCTCCACGGCGACCCAGATCACGGCGATCACCGCCGAGAGGGCGAACAGGCCGAGCACGGCCGGCGAGGTCCAGCCCCACGAGCCGCCCTGGCTGATGGCGAGCAGCAGCGCGGTCAGGGCGAGGGTGAGCAGGATGGTGCCGGGCAGGTCGGGCCGCCCGCCGGGGGCGGGGGCGGGCTCGCGCACCAGGAGCGCGACGACCACGGTGATGACCAGCGCGACGGCCCCGGTGACCCAGAAGACCGCACGGTAACCGCCGGCGACCCCGGCCAGTATCATTCCTCCACCGCTGCCGAACCCCAGCGTGGCGCTCAGCACCCCGATGCCGGTCGCGAGCTGGTGGCGGGGGAGCGCCTCCCGGGCGAGCCCGATCGACAGCGGGATGAGCGCGGCTGAGAATCCCTGGAGCACGCGGGCGGTGAGGAGGCCGGGCAACGTGGTGGACACGCCGCCGATGACCGAGCCGATCACGAGGAGCCCGAGCGCGATGAGGACGACGCGGCGGCGGCCGTACATGTCGCCGAAGCGCGACAACAGCGGGGTGGCCACCGCTCCGACGAGCAGGCTCGCGGTGAACGCCCAGGTCGCGGCGCCTACCGAGGTGCCGAGCGCCTCGGGCAGGGTCGGCAGCAGAGGAACCATCGCACTCTGCTGCAGCGCGGCGGTGGCGGAGGCCACTGCGAGCGGTACCACCACCAGCCACGGGTTGCGGACCTTCGCCGCGGGCCGTTCCGGTGAGACGGTGAGCTGCATGAGGAGGTTCCTTATGTAACTTAGGTAGGTAACCTTGCAGGAGACGACGATACTACATACCTAACTTAGGTAGGCAAGAGGTTATGGCGGCTGACATCGACGCCGTGGGCGACGCGCTGACCCGGCTGGTACGGGTGCTGAAGTCGGGCCGGCTGCACGACTCGCTGGTCAATCAGGCCGGTGTGCAGATCGACCGGCCCGGGCTGGCCATCATGAACGTGCTGCGCGACGCGGGGGAGCCGCGCCGCATCGGCCAGATCGCGGCCGAGCTCCAGGTCGAGGGCCCGCACATCACCCGGCACGTGGGCCACCTGGAACGGCGCGGCTACATACGCCGGCTGCCCGATCCCGCCGACCGCCGGGCCTGGCTGATCGAGCCCACCGACGCGGGCCTGGAGGCCATGACCCGCTGCCGCACGATCTCCTCGGCGTGGCTGCGCGACGTCGTGGCCGACTGGCCCGAGGAGGATCTGCGCGAGCTGACCCGCCTGGTGCCCCGCCTCGCCGACGCCCTGGAAGCCAACGTGCGCGCCAGGACCGCCGACCCCGCCTCCTGACGGCCGCCCTTACGGCACAGTGGCCCCGACGCCCGCCTTCAGGCGCGTCCGCCTCCTGACGTGCGCGCCTTGCGGCGGATGGGCTGGTCAGCCCAGCATCTTGCGCGCGGCCATCTCGATCTCTGCCTCCGACAGCAGCACCCGGTTGGCGGCCTCGCCCAGCGGCACGAAGCTGTCCTGCGAGGTCACCCGGGCGATCTGCCCCTCGAAACCCGCGTCGAGGAGTTCGGCGATCACGCCCTCGGACACCCCGCCCGTGCGCCGGGTCTCATCGGCGATGAGGACCTTGCCGGTCAGCTCGGCGGCGCGCAGCAGATCCTCGGTGGGCAGCGGCGCCAGCCAGCGCAGGTCGAGCACCCGGCAACTGTAGCGCTCGGCGGTGAGCCGGACCGCGGCGCGCAGGCTCATGCGCACGCCGTTGCCGAAGGTGACGATGGTCAGGTCGCGCCCGTCGCCGTAGCTGCGCGCCCGGCCCAGCGGCACGTGGGTCTCGTGCCAGCGCGAGGGCGGCGCGTACGGCGCCAGCCAGCCGTTGTCGCCGTCGTCGAACAGATCCCGGGTCGAGTAGAGCGCGATCGGCTCCAGGAACACGCACACCGAGCCGTCGGCGCGGGCCGCCGCCAGGCAGGTGCGCAGCATCGCCGCGGCGTCGTCGGGCCGGGCGGGGGAGGCGATGACCACGCCCGGGATGTCGCGCAGCGCGGCCACCGCGTTGTCGTTGTGGAAGTGGCCGCCGAAGCCCTTCTGGTAGGCGTAGCCCGGCACCCGCACCACCAGCGGGTTGCGGTAGGCCCCCCGGGAGAAGAACGACTGCGTGGCCGCCTCGCCGCGGATCTGGTCCAGCGCGTTGTGCAGGTAGGCGAGGTACTGGATCTCCGGGACCGGCAGCAGGCCCGACACGCCCGAGCCCAGCGCCAGGCCCAGGATCGCCTGCTCGTCGAGCAGCGTGTCGAACACCCGGCCCGCGCCGAAACGCTTCTGCAGCCCGCGCGTGACGCCGTACACGCCGCCCTTGCGCGCGACGTCCTCGCCGAAGACCAGCATGTCGGGGTGGGCGGCGAGCGCGTCGGCGAGGGTGCGGTTGATCGCCTGCGCGAGCGTGAGCGGCCCCTCCTCCTCCGGCAGACTGGCGCCGAAGGCGCGGTTGCGCGCCGCGGGCTCGGCCGCCACCCGCACCAGCTCGGCCACCCGGCCGGGAGTGCGCGGCGCGAGCGGCTCCATGACCTCGCCGGCCGAGGTGAGCTTCGGCCTGCGCGTGCTCTCCATGGCCATCTTCAGCACGTGCTCGCGGGTGGTCTCGTAGCGGGTCAGCAGCTCGTCGGGCGTGGTCAGCCCCGAGCGCACCAGCAGGGCCGCGGTGGCCAGCAGCGGGTCGCGGGCGAGGTCGGCCTCGATCTCGCGCTTGGTGCGGTAGGCGCTCTCGACGTCGGAGCCGGCGTGGCCCATCAGCCGCACGGTCCTGACGTGCAGCAGGACGGGGACGCGGCGCTCGCGTACGAGGGCGGCGGCGCGGCCGGCGGTCTCGTACAGGCCGCACAGATCGGCGCCGTCGGCGGTGAGGTACTCAAGGCGCGGGTGGTGCCCGGCGCCGATCCAGCCCTCGGGGGTGCGCACGCTGATGCCCAGGCCGTTGTCCTCGCACACGAACAGGATCGGCATCGGCAGGCCCTGGTAGGAGCCGTACGCGGCGGTGTTGAAGCCGGTCAGCGCGCTGGCGTGGTTGGCCGAGGCGTCGCCGAAGCTGCACACCACGATCGAGTCGTCGGGCCAGCGGCACGGCACGCCCAGCTTGCGGGCCCGCTCGATGGCGAAGGCCACCCCCACGGCGCGCGGCAGGTGGCTGGCGATCGTCGAGGTCTGCGGGATCACCGCCAGGTCGGGGTGGCCGAACACCTTGTGTCTGCCGCCCGCGATCGGCTCCTCGCTGGAGGCGGTCAGGCCGAGCAGCACGTCGCGCAGCCCCTCCTCGGGCAGCCGCCCGGCCATCGCCGACCTGGTCAGGTAGAACCCGCCCGAGCGGTAGTGCAGCAGAGCGGGGTCGGTCGGGCGCAGCGCAGCCGCGATGGCCGCGTTGCCCTCGTGCCCGGCGGAGCCGATCGTGTAGAAGCCCTCTCCCTGCTCGCGCAGCAGCCGCGCCGCGATGTCGAGCAGCCGGCTGCCGAGCTGGTGTTCGTACAGCTCAAGACAGCGCCGCCCGGTCAGCTCGGTGCCCGGTGCGACCGGAAGGGCGGGGTCGCGCGGCGGGCACGGCTCCAGCGCCGCGAGCGCCTCGGTGAAATGCGTCTCAACAGTGTCGCGCGCCACAAGGCCGATTATGTCGCCAGGAGGGCGGCCCCGTCTTGCGCCCGCCGACATCCGTTGTGGAGCGGTCCTATTCGACAGTCATGAATGACAGTTTGTCAGGATTACCAACGGTTTACCGCTCTGAAACGTCTACTTGGTAGTGAGACGTGGCACCCTCATGCCGCGTTCCGACCTACGGGGAAGGATCAGAACCGTATGTTGCGACGCATCCAGGCCGCGGCCGTCGTCGTCGCGGTGGCCGCCGGGGCACTGGCCCTGGCGCCCCCCGCGACCGCGCGGGCGGCCCCAGCAGTGAACGAGGTGCAGGTCAACCCGAATCCGGTCGTGGTGACCGGACCGGCGGTCAAGACGACGTTCACCGTGCTCACCACCGGGGCGGGCAGGGCCGAACTCCAGATCAAGCCGCCGGGCGCAGGCGTCTACACCAAGCTCGACCTGACGCCGCAGCCGCACGGGCAGCAGACGAAGTGGACCGCCACCAAGGACTTCGGCAGGTCCAGCAAGGCCGGCAAGTGGACCTACCTGGCCATCGCCCACGGCGAGGGCGAGGCGTCCAAGACCGGCGAGTTCACCGTCAAGCAGGTCTACGACACCAGGATCGCCCGCTTCGACGCCTCGCCCGACCGGGTGAGGAGGGGCGACACCATCGTCGCCTCCGGCCGCCTCCAGATCGAGGACCGGCACGGCTGGGACGGCTTCGGCCGCCAGAGCGTGAAGATCACCTTCCGGGAGCGGGGCGCCGACGCGTACCGGCACGTCGCCACGGTGACGACCGGGCGCGGCGGCTGGTTCAGGATCGGCGTGCGCGCCGAGGCCACCGGCTGGTGGCGCGCCGAGTACGCCGGCGGCGACGACGCCAAGCCGTCGGTGAGCGACGGCGAGCACGTCCGGGTGATCGCCCCGCCGTCGAAGGCCGACACCCGAGTCTCCAGGTTCGACGCCTACCGCGAGCCCGCGAAGTACGGCAGGTACCTGTACTTCGGCGGCAGGCTCCAGGTGGCCGAGGACTGGGGCTGGGACGGCTACGAGTCCAGGGTCGCGCTGCTGTTCAAGGCCAGGGGCTCCCACAGGTGGGAGTACGTCAAGACGGTGCGCACCGATGACGACGGCCGGTTCTTCACCCGCGCCAAGGCGTGGCAGTCGGGGTGGTGGCGGGCCGTCTACCGCGGTGACTCCGAGACCCACGGCTCGGCGAGCAAGCTCGACTACGTACGCGTGAAGCGGTAGCCGGGCGGCGACCACCGGCGGCCCGGGGCCCAGCGCCCCGGGCCGCCTCGCGCCGGCGTCAGTCGGCGCGGCGGAACTGCGCGACGGCCACGCCGAGCAGCAGCAGCCCGGCCGCCGCGACCAGGCCGGCCTCCACCGCGATCGGCACCTGCCAGCCGAACCAGCTCACCCCCGGGTTGAGCATCGCGTTCACCTGGGGCGCCACGTCCAGGTGGGCGAAGACGGCCTGCCGCATCGGATCGACCGCGTACGTCAGCGGGTTCACCGTCGTCAGCACGTGCAGCCACGACGGCAGGTTCGCCAGCGGGAACATCGCGCCCGACAGGAAGATCATCGGCATGATCGCCATCTGCATGATGCCGAAGAACGTCTGCATGTTCTTCATCCGGGCGGCCAGCGTCACGCCGAACGCGGTGATCGTGAACGCGGCGAGGAACATCTCGGCCAGGAGCGTGACCATCAGCAACGGGTCGTACGGCACCCCGACCAGCCCGGCCATCGCCAGGATGACCACGCCCTGCCCGGTCGCCACGATCGCCCCGCCCAGGCACTTGCCGAGCACGATCGCGCCCCGGCTCACCGGGGCCACCAGCATCTCGCGCAGGAACCCGAACTCGCGGTCCCACACGATCGACCCGGCCGAGAACATCGCCGTCGAGATCACGGTCATCGCGATCATGCCGGGGTACATGAAGGTGCGGAAGTCGAGCCCCGGGATCGCCCCCGCCACCAGGGTGCCGAGCCCGGTCCCCATGATGAACAGCCACAGCACGGGCTGGAACAACATCGTCACCAGCCGGGTGCGGTCGTTGACGAACCGCAGCATCTCGCGGTGCAGCACCACCTTGATCGCGCGTACGTCGCGCGCCGCGCCGGGCGCGGGCACCCGGATCGGAATCGTCTCAGCGGTCATGACGGCCCTCCCTCCTCACCGGCGCGCCATCGCGCGCATCCACTGGTTCGCCCCGCCCGCGTCGGACTCCGCGTCGCGGATGGTCGTACCGGTGTAGGACATGAACACGTCGTCGAGCGAGGGCCGCGACACGCTGACCGACTTGATCGGCACGCCCAGCTCGGCGAACAGACGCGGCACGAACTGCTCGCCCGACGGCACCGCGAACGTCACCTGCCCCTCGTGCACCGCCGCCTCCACGCCGAAGCGCTCGCGCAGCGCGCCGATGGCCGCCTCGTCGTCGCCCGTCTGGATCTGCACCCGGTCCTTGCCCACGCTCGCCTTCAGGGCCTCGGGGGAGTCGATCACCACGATCTCGCCGTGGTCGATGATCGCGATGCGGTCGCAGTACTCCGCCTCGTCCATGTAGTGCGTGGTCATGAAGATGGTGATGTCCTCGGTACGGCGCAGCTTGTTGATGTAGCCCCAGATCGCCGAGCGCGTCTGCGGGTCCAGGCCCACGGTCGGCTCGTCCAGGAACAGCACGCGCGGCGAGTGCAGCAGGCCGCGGGCGATCTCAAGACGCCGCTTCATGCCGCCCGAGAACGTCATGACCTTGCCGTCCTTGCGGTCCCACAGCGCCACCATCTCCATGACCTGCCTGATCCGCTCGCCGACGAGCGCGCGCGGCAGGCCGTACAGCTCGGCGTGGAAACGCAGGTTCTGCTCGGCGGTCAGGTAGCCGTCCAGCGTCGGGTCCTGGAACACCAGCCCGATGTTGCGCCGGACCTCGTCCCGCTCCCTGACCACGTCGTGCCCCGCCACCAGCGCGGTGCCGCCCGACGGCCGGGCCAGCGTGCACAGCATGCTGATGGTGGTCGTCTTGCCCGCGCCGTTGGGCCCGAGAAACCCGAAAACCTCGCCGGGGGCCACCTCGAAGTCGATGCCCTTGACCGCCTCGACCTTGCCGAAGACCTTTTTCAGCCCCCGTACGGACACGGCCGATCCGCTCGTCTCAGTCATCCGCGCTCTCCGTCTCGTCCTCGGCCTCCCCGTCGTCCGAGAGGATCTCGAACATCCCCCTGCGGGTGCCGGCCAGCAGCCGCTTGGCCGCCGCCACCTGCCGGTCGTTCGCCACGTGCGTCAGGTGCACGAACGCCTCACTGAGCTGCCCCCACAGCAGCCGCAGCTCATGCCGGTCCTCCGGCACCGACCGCGCCACCTCGGCCCACGGCTCGCCCAGCTCCTCCGCCCGCTCCTCGACGTACGCCCGCCCGGCCTCGGTCAGCCGATAACGCCGGCTCCCGGCCACCTCCTCGTTCTCGACCAGCCCTTCGTCCTCAAGCTGCTGCAGCGCCGGATACACCGACCCCGGACTGGGCCGCCACAAGCCCCCGCTCCGCTCCCGGATCTCCTGAATGATCTGGTACCCGTTCCGCTCCTCCTCGGCCAGCAACACCAACGCCGCCGCCCGCACGTCCCCCCGCCGCACCCGCGGCGCGAACCCGGCCCCACCGAACCCCCGCTCCGCCGCCTCCGCGACGTACGCCATGTGAAACGCCCCCGGCATCCCAGGATGAGGCGGCAAAGGCGGCACCGGCGGCACCGGCGGCAGGGGAGGCGGTGGAGGCGGTGGAGGCGCGAACCCCATCCCCTCCGGCCCCGCCCCATGAACGTGCACGAACCCCACGTCCCCGGGCCCTCCAGGACGCGTCCCATGCCCATAGCCCGTGACATGCGCATGCGCCCCATAAGGCACCTGCCCCGCCGCCCCGGGTGGGTGCGGGTGCTCCCCCGCCCCGGGTGGGTGCGGTGGGTGCGGCCCGTGCCCCGCCGCCCCGGGTGGGTGCGGTGGGTGCGGCCCGTGCCCCGCCGCCCCGGGTGGGTGCGGTGGGTGCGGCCCGTGCCCCGCCGCCCCGGGTGGGTGC
>NZ_JACHGN010000002.1:226975-339252 GCF_014202315.1 Thermocatellispora tengchongensis
GGTGGGTGCGGCCCGTGCCCCGCCGCCCCCGGTGTCTGGGGTGGGTGCGGCGGCAGGTGCGCCGCATGCGCCCCCGAGTGCGGTACATGCGGTGGATGGGGCGGGTGGGGTGGGTGCGGTAGGTGGGGCGGGTCCGGAAGGGGCGGCCCTTCCGGACCATGCGCCTGGTGCGGCCCATGGAAACCACCGCGGGCCCCCGGCGGAACCGCCACTCCTTCCGGCCCCAGGGGCCCGAAATACGCGCTACTGCCCCACGTGACGTCGTCTTCGCCGTCGTACTCCACGATGACCCCCTTCTCCTCAATTATCGAGATACAGTGACGATATATCTAGATAGTTGGCATTGCAATGCCTTTGCCCGCGTGGCTGATGTCTCATCCCGGCCGGGTGCGGCCTCGGTCATCGCACCCTCGTGCCGCGTGGCCCTTCGAGCCCCGCGCCCGGCGGGCCGTCCCGGTCCGTGCCCCTCGCGTCGGGAGGCGGCCGGCAGGTTTGTTAGTGAGTATTAACGGCGGCCAGGGCGGCGTGGGCCTGGTGGCGGAGGAGGGGGGCCATGGTGTGCGGGGGGAGTTCGGTGGCGCTGTGGGGGGTGGAGTTGAGCAGGCCGAGTACGGCGTGGGTGGCGGCGCGGAGGTGGGTGGTGGGGCAGGACGGGTGGAGTTCGGTGAGGACGGTGACCCACTCTTCGACGTAGAGGCGCTGGAGGCGGCGAATTCTGCGGCGGGACGGTTCGGGGACGTTGCCGAGTTCGCGGTCGTGGACCGTGATCAGGGCGGGGTGGGTCAGGGAGAAGTCGATGTGGCCGGTGACCAGGGAGTCCAGGGCCTCTTGCGGGGTAGTGGCGGCGGTCACGCGTTCGGCGCCGGAGGTGCGGAGGCGCTCGCTGATGTCCAGGAGCATCTCGGTGAGGAGGGCCTGTTTGCCGGTGAAGTGGCGGTAGAGGGCGGGGCCGCTGATCCCCACCGCGGCGCCGATCTCCTCGATGGACACGCCGTGGAAGCCGCGGGCGGCGAACAGGGTGGCGGCGGCGTCGAGGATTTCGGTGCGGCGCTTGCCGCGGGGCCTGGCGGGGATGGGTTGAGGTGCGGTCACGGTAGGCATACTAGACGCGGGGCGTTAATGGTTACTAACATCCGAGGCAGTTCACGAAGGAGGCGCGGCGGGTGATGGGCAGCGGGCCGGTGTTGCGCACGGCGTGCGATCCGGCGGGTGAGACCTTCAAGCGGAATGCCGAGGCCAACGAGCGGCTGGTGGCCGAGCTGCGGGAGCGGCTGGCGGCCGCGGCGGCGGGCGGGCCGGAGCGGGCGCGGGAGCGGCATGTGGCGCGGGGCAAGCTGCTGCCTCGTGACCGGGTGGACGCGCTGCTCGACCCGGGCTCCCGGTTCCTGGAGCTGTCGCCGCTGGCGGCCACCGGCATGTACGGCGACGAGGCCCCGGCAGCGGGGATCATCACCGGTGTCGGGCGGGTGAGCGGGCGCGAGGTGGTCGTCGTCGCCAACGACGCGACCGTCAAGGGCGGCACGTACTACCCGATGACGGTGAAGAAGCACCTGCGGGCGCAGGAGGTCGCGCTGCACAACCGACTGCCGTGCGTCTACCTGGTGGACTCCGGGGGCGCCTTCCTGCCGCAGCAGGACGAGGTGTTCCCCGACCGGGAGCACTTCGGGCGGATCTTCTACAACCAGGCCACCATGTCGGCACAGGGCATCCCGCAGATCGCCGCCGTGCTGGGCTCGTGCACCGCCGGCGGCGCGTACGTGCCGGCGATGAGCGACGAGGCCGTGATCGTGCGCAACCAGGGCACGATCTTCCTGGGGGGCCCGCCCCTGGTGAAGGCGGCGACCGGTGAGGAGGTCAGCGCCGAGGAGCTGGGCGGCGGCGAGCTGCACGCGCGTACGAGCGGGGTGACCGACCACCTCGCCGAGGACGACGCGCACGCCCTGGCCATCGTGCGCGACATCGTCGCCACGCTCGCCCCGCGCGCCCCGGCGCCGTGGGAGCGGGCCCCGAGCGAGGAGCCCGCGTACGACCCGCGCGAGCTGTACGGCATCGTGCCGGGCGACACCCGCACCCCGTACGACGTGCACGAGGTCATCGCGCGCATCGTCGATGGCAGCCGCCTGCTGGAGTTCAAGGCCGAGTACGGCCACACGCTGGTCACCGGCTTCGCGCGCATCCACGGCCACCCGGTCGGCGTGATCGCCAACAACGGCATCCTGTTCAGCGAGTCCGCGCTGAAGGGCGCCCACTTCATCGAGCTGTGCGACCGGCGCGGGATCCCGCTGGTGTTCCTGCAGAACATCAGCGGCTTCATGGTCGGCAAGGCGTACGAGGCGGGCGGCATCGCCAAGCACGGCGCGAAGATGGTCACCGCCGTGGCATGCGCGCGGGTGCCGAAGTTCACCGTGGTGATCGGCGGCTCGTTCGGCGCGGGCAACTACGCGATGGCCGGGCGCGCCTACTCGCCGCGCTTCCTGTGGATGTGGCCCAACGCCCGCATCTCGGTGATGGGCGGGGAGCAGGCGGCCAACGTGCTGGCGACGGTGCGTCCGGGCATGACCCCGGAGGAGGCGGAGGCGTTCAAGGCCCCGATCCGGGAACAGTACGAGCGCCAGGGCAACCCCTACTACTCCACGGCCCGGCTGTGGGACGACGGCGTGATCGACCCCCTCGACACGCGGACGGTGCTCGGCCTCGCGCTGGAGGCCGCGGCGAACGCGCCGCTCGGGCCGGTCGGCTACGGCGTGTTCCGGATGTGAGCGGATGGTGCATGCAGGCATGTTCGACACGGTTCTGATCGCCAACCGGGGCGAGATCGCGGTCCGCGTGGCCCGTACGCTGCGCCGCCTCGGCATCCGGTCGGTCGCGGTGCACACCGAGGCCGACGCGGGCGCCGCGCACGTGCGCGCGGCCGACGTCGCCGTGGCCGTGCCCGGCTACCTCGACATGGACGCCGTCATCGCCGCCTGCCGGGCCACCGGCGCGCAGGCGGTGCACCCCGGCTACGGGTTCCTGGCCGAGAACGCGGCCTTCGCCCGGCGCTGCGCCGAGGCGGGGGTGGTCTTCGTCGGCCCGCCACCCGCGGCCATCGAGGCCATGGGCGACAAGATCCGGGCCAAGGCGACGGTCTCGAAGGCGGGCGTCCCGGTGGTGCCCGGCCTGGCCGAGCCCGATGACGATCTGGCCGAGACGGCGGCCCGGGTGGGCTTCCCGGCGCTGATCAAGCCGTCGGCGGGCGGCGGCGGCAAGGGGATGCTGCTGGTGCGCGCCGAGGACGAGCTGGCCGCGGCGATCGAGTCGGCCCGGCGCACGGCGCTGGCCGCGTTCGGCGACGGCACCCTGCTCGTCGAGCGGTTCGTGACCAACCCCCGGCACATCGAGATCCAGGTGCTCGCCGACGCGTACGGCAACGTCGTCCATCTCGGCGAGCGCGAGTGCAGCCTGCAGCGCCGCCACCAGAAGATCGTGGAGGAGGCGCCGTCGCCGCTGCTCGACCCGGAGACGCGGGCCAAGATGGGCGCCGCGGCGGTGGAGGCGGCCCGGTCGGTCGGGTACGTCGGCGCCGGCACGGTGGAGTTCATCGTGCACGGCGAGACCCGCGAGCACTACTTCATGGAGATGAACACCCGGCTCCAGGTCGAGCACCCGGTCACCGAGATGATCACCGGCCTGGACCTGGTGGAGCTGCAGCTCCTGGTGGCGGCGGGCGGCCTGCTGCCGTTCGCCCAGGAGGAGGTGCGCCTGGACGGGCACGCGGTCGAGGCCAGGATCTACGCCGAGGACCCGGCCCGCGACTTCCTGCCCACCGGCGGGCCGCTGCTCGCCCTGCGCTTCCCCGAGACCGCCGCCCTGCCCGGAGGCGGGGGCGGGGGCGGGGCCGTGCGTGTGGACGCGGGGATCGAGGCGGGCGGCGTGGTCGGCAGCGCGTACGACCCGATGCTGGCGAAGGTGATCGCCTGGGCGCCGGACCGCGAGGGCGCGCTGCGGGCGCTGGACCGCGCGCTGAGCGAGACCGCGGTCCTGGGCGTCACCACCAACGTCTCGTTCCTGCGCGGGCTGCTGGCCCTGCCCGAGGTGCGCGCCGGCGAGCTGGACACCGGGCTGGTCGAGCGCCGCCTCGACCGGCTCGTCCCCGCGGCGGGGCCGCCGGACGAGGTGCTGGCCGCCGCCGCGCTCGCCTTCCACGACGACCTCGCCGCCGCCGGGTCCGGCCCGTGGGACGTGCCCGACGGGTGGCGGGTGGGCGGGCCCGCCTGGACGACCTGGCGGCTGGAGAGCCGGGGCCGGGTGTGCGAGGTCCGCGTGCGCGGCCTGCCCGCGAAGGGGGCCGAGGTGGCGGTGGCGGGCGCGCCCGCCGTCCCCGCCCGCCTGACCAGGGGCGACGGCGGCGTACAGGTCGCCCTGGGCGGGGCAGTACACAGGTACGCGGCCGTGCGCGACGGCGAGACGTACTGGCTGGGCCGCGACGGCGCGGCGTGGAGCGTCACCCGGCACCTGCTCGGCGACCCCGGCGACCGGCCGGGCGCCGCGGCGGCGGGCGACGGGGTGGTGCGCAGCCCGATGCCGGGCACCGTGCTGCTGCTGAAGGTGGCCCAGGGCGACACCGTCGCCGAGGGGCAGCCGCTGCTGATCGTGGAGGCGATGAAGATGGAGCACACCGTGACCGCGCCGGTGGCCGGGGTGGTGGCCGAGCTGCCCGCCCGCGCGGGCCGGCCCGTGGAGATGGACGCGGTGCTCGCCGTGGTCCGCCCGGCCGAGGACGGCGCGCGATGACCCGCGGGCCGTACACCGTGCACCTGCCCGGCCTGCCGGAACGGGTGACGATCTACGAGGTGGGGCCGCGCGACGGGCTGCAGAACGAGAAGGCCGTGGTGCCGCTGGACGTGAAGGTCGAGTTCCTGGCCCGCCTGGCCGAGGCCGGGCTGACCACGATCGAGGCCACCAGCTTCGTCCACCCCAAGTGGGTGCCCCAGCTCGCGGACGCCGATGAGCTGCTGGCCCGGATGAAGCCGGTGCCCGGCGTGCGCTACCCGGTGCTGGTGCCCAACGAGCGCGGCCTGGACCGCGCGCTCGACCGCGGCGTCACCGAGATCGCGATCTTCGGCAGCGCGACCGAGACCTTCGCCCAGCGCAACCTGAACCGGAGCATCGCCGGCTCGATCGAGATGTTCGCCCCGGTCGTGGAGCGGGCGCTGAAGGCGGGGATGCGCGTGCGCGCGTACCTGTCGATGTGCTTCGGCGACCCGTGGGAGGGGCCGACGCCGATCGAGCAGGTGGTCGCCGTGGGCCGGGAGCTGCTGGAGCTGGGCTGCTACGAGCTCTCGCTCGGCGACACCATCGGCGTGGGCACGCCCGGCCACGTCGCCGCGCTGATCGCCGCGTTCGAGGAGCGCGGCGTGGAGGCCGAGCGGCTGGCGGTGCACTTCCACGACACCTACGGCCAGGCGCTGGCCAACACGCTGGCCGCGCTCAGGTGCGGCGTCACGGTCGTGGACGCCTCGGCGGGCGGCATCGGCGGCTGCCCGTACGCCGAGTCGGCCACCGGCAACCTCGCCACGGAGGACCTGGTCTGGATGCTGCACGGGCTGGGCATCGAGACCGGCGTGGACCTCGGCTCGCTCGCCCGGACCAGCCTGTGGCTGGCCGAACGGCTCGGCCGCCCCAGCCCGTCCCGGGTCGTACAGGCATTGGCGTGAGAAGGCGTGAGAAGGTGGAGGTAACGATGCACCGGCTCAGCGACGAGTACGAGGCACTGCGCAAGACCGTGGAGGAGTTCGCCCGCGAGGTGGTCGCGCCGGTGATCGGCGACCTGTACGAGCGGGGCGAGTTCCCCTACGCGATCGTGCGGCAGATGGGGGAGATGGGGCTGTTCGGGCTGCCGATCCCCGAGGAGTACGGCGGCATGGGGGGCGACTACTTCGCGCTGTGCCTGGCGCTGGAGGAGCTGGCCCGGGTCGACTCCAGCGTGTCGATCACGCTGGAGGCGGCGGTGTCGCTGGGGGCGATGCCGATCTACCGGTTCGGCACCCCCGAGCAGCGCGAGAAGTGGCTGCCCGAGCTGGCGTCGGGCCGGATGCTGGGCGCGTTCGGCCTGACCGAGCCCGGCGGCGGCTCCGACGTGCCGGGCGGTATGCGCACCACCGCCACCCTCGACGGCGGCGAGTGGGTCATCAACGGCACCAAGGCGTTCATCACCAACTCGGGCACCGACATCACCGGCGTCGTCGGCGTGGCGGCGATCACCGGGCGCACCGAGTCGGGCAAGCCGGAGATCTCCACGATCCTGGTGCCGTCGGGCACCCCCGGCTTCACCGTGTCCAAGAAGTACTCCAAGGTCGGCTGGTCCGCCTCCGACACCCGCGAGCTGTCCTTCTCCGACTGCCGGGTGCCCGAGGCCAACCTGCTCGGCGAGCGCGGCCGGGGCTACGCCCAGTTCCTGCAGACGCTCGACGAGGGCCGGGTCGCCATCGCCGCCCTGTCGGTCGGCCTGGCCCAGGGCTGCGTGGACGAGTGCCTGAAGTACGTGCGCGAGCGCCGCGCCTTCGGCCACCCCATCGGCCACTACCAGGCCATCCAGTTCAAGATCGCCGACATGGAGGTCCGCGCCCACACCGCCCGCCTGGCCTACTACCACGCCGCGGAGAAGATGCTCGCGGGCGAGCCGTTCAAGAAGGAGGCGGCCATCGCCAAGCTGGTCTCCAGCAACGCCGCGATGGACAACGCCAGGGACGCCACCCAGGTCTTCGGCGGCTACGGCTTCATGAACGAGTACCCGGTCGGCCGCTTCTACCGCGACGCCAAGATCCTGGAGATCGGCGAGGGCACCAGCGAGGTGCAGCGCATGCTCATCGCCCGCCAGCTTGGCCTCGCCGACCTGTGAGCGGCCCCTGACCGCCCGGCCACTCAGAGGAGGCGGACACACTGGCCTTCCGGTGGGGGCGGGGTGATACTCGATCGATAGGGAGGAGATCACCGCGCCGCCGTCCGGGGGGTGGTGGCGGGGCGCGGTCCTGTGCTCGGGGGAGGGGTGGGAGGAGCACCGGTATGCGCTTCGGAATCGCGCCGCCGTACGACACCGGGGTCGTGGCCGACCCCGCCTGGATGGCCGCGTTCGCGCGGCACGCCGACGACGTCGGGTTCGAGTCCATCTACCTGGCCGAGCACCTCGCCGTCGTCGCCGGGTACACGCGGGACCATCACTACACCGGCGACGGCCACATGGGGCTGCCCGACGACACGCCGTTCCCCGACGTGCTGGAGACGCTGGCGTACCTGGCGGGGCAGACCGGCGACCTGCGGCTGCACACCTCGGTGATCGTGCTGCCGCTGCACCATCCGGTGCACCTGGCCAAGCGGGTCGCCACACTGGACCGGCTCTCCGGCGGACGGGTCACGCTCGGCGTCGGCGTGGGCTGGATGCGCGAGGAGATGGCCGCGCTGAACGTCGATCCGGCGTCCCGGGGCCGCCGCGCCGATGAGGCGATCATGGCCTTGCGGGCGATCTGGGCCGAGGACCCCGCCTCGTTCGAGGGCCGCTTCTTCCGCTTCAGCGGGCTGCGCAGCCACCCCCGCCCGGTGCGGCCGGGCGGCCCGGCCATCCACATCGGCGGCCACAGCGAGGCGGCGGCCCGCCGCGCCGGCCGCATGGGCGACGGCTTCCACCCCCTCGGCGTACCGCTCGACCGCCTGGACGGCGCAGACGGTCCCGTGACCCTCATGCGCGCCGAGGCCGAACGCGCCGGCCGCGACCCCGGCGCCATCGAGGTCACCGTGACACTGCCCATGCCCCACGTGGACGGCAAGGTCATCGACCAGGCCGAGGCCGCCGGCGTCACCCGCATCGTCCTGTCCAACCGAGGCACGGACCTCGACTCACTACGCCGCGCCATGGACGACTTCGCCGCGATCCACCCCATGCCCTAGGCCCATGGTCGGGTCCGGTGCCGGTCTTCGGGCCGATGCGGCGGGCGGGCGGCCCCGCCTAGCATCGCCATCGGTCGTGCGGGAGGTCCGCGCGGCGGGCGAGGAGGTGAGACGGCGATGTCCTATCTCGTGACCGGGGCGACCGGGCAGGCCGGGTGGCACGTGGCGGCGCACCTCGTACGTACGGGGGCGCGCGTCCGCGGGCTCACCAGGGACCCGGCGCGGGGGCGGCTGCCGGAGGGCGTGGAGCCGGTACGCGGCGATCTGACCGACCCGAGCACGCTGGAGCCGGCGCTGGAAGGGGTCGTGGGCCTGCACCTGCTGACCACGGCCGGGGACGACTACGCCACCCTGGAGACCGGGCCCGAGATCGCCGAGCTGGCGGTGAAGGCCGGGGTGCGGCGGGTGACGCTGCTGTGGAACGGGCAGGACGGGCCGGTGGAGCGGGCCTTCGAGGAGGCCGGCGGCGAGCTGGAGTGGACCCGGCTGCAGCCGGTGGACTTCATGGCGAACGCGCTGGGCTGGGCGGAGCGGATACGGGCCACGGGGGAGGTGCGCGAGCCGTTCGGGGACGTGCCGGGGGCCGTCGTGGACGAGGCCGACGTGGGGGCGGTGGCGGCGGCCGTGCTGACCCGCGGCGGCCACGGCGGCCGGGCGTACCCGATCACCGGGCCGGAGGCGCTGACGCCCCGGCAGCGCCTGGCCGTGATCGGCGAGGTGATCGGCCGGGAGCTGCGCTTCGTCGAGCTGACCGAGGAGCAGGCGCGCGAGCGCTGGCGGCGCGCGGGCTACGGCGAGGAGCTGATCGACCTGCTCGCCAAGTGGCAGGGCGACCCGCCCCCGGCGGCGTACACGGTGGCGCCGACGGTGCTCGAACTGACCGGACGCCCGCCCCGCACCTTCCGCGAGTGGGTCACGGAGCACGCGGCCCGGTTCAGGGGCATGCCGTAGGTCCCGTCGTCCGGCCCCGGCGGCCCGGAGCGGACACTCCACAGGACACGGCGGGGGGTCATGGGAAAAGGCGCGTGCCGCGCGTGGGGGGAAGGGCGGGCCGAAACGGCGGCGTACGCGATTTCCCGGCCACACCGGGCACGGCGCGGTTCGCGGCTTCAACTGGGAGAACGCCGTCCCCGGGCGTGACCGGCGCCGGGCCGGGGCGACGTCCCCGGCCTGGTGCGCGCAGGCGCCGGCGTCGTCGTCCCCTGACCAACGCCGTGCGGCCCGGCCCTCCGCCCCGGGCCGCAGGCGGCAGGGAGCTACGCCCCCAGGCCGTGGAGCACGGCGGCGACCAGGTCGTCCAGCTCGTCGTCGGTGGGCCGCCGGACGGGGGCCGCGGGTCCGAAGACCATCGTGGACATCACCGACTCGTGACAGACGCCCACGATCATCCGTGCCGCCGCCTCGACTCGCGCGTCGGGGGCGAGACGGCCGAGGTCCCGCTCGGCGGTGAGGTAGGCGAGCAGGCGGTCGCGCCAGTCGGCGGCGGACGCCGGCTGCTCGGCGAACCGGGCCAGCACCTCGGGCTGCCCGATCAGCCCCGCGATCACCGGCAGGATGCCCGCGTGCATGGCCATGCCGTACGCGATCCAGGCGCGCAGGCCGGCCTCGATGGTGCCGGCGCCCGGCTCGGGGAGGTCGCCCAGCCCGCGCTCCACGGCGTTGACGCGGGCGCGCAGCGCGCACGCGAGCAACTCCTCCTTGTCGGCGAAGTGGTTGTAGAGGACGCCGTCGGCGACCCTGGCCTCGCGTGCGATCACGCGCACGGTCAGCCCGGAGGCCCCGCGCTCGGCCATCAGCCGTTCGGCGGTGGCGATCAGGTGCTCGCGCAGGCTCTGCTCGCCGCCCCGCAGCACGGCCGCTTTCCTGGGTGACATCACCCCGCATCATAGTGAGGCGCGCCGAGGACGACGTCGAAGCCCTCGGCCGCGAGCTCGCCCAGGAACTCCGCCGGCTCGACCACTTCCTCGATGTGGTGCACGCCCGCCGGCAGCGACCCCAGCCGGCGGACGAGCAGCGCGGCCACGAGCCCGGTCGCCCGGCTCTGCCGCCGTCCGGAGAACGACGCCGTAACCGTCCCCGCTGAGCCTGTCCCCGCCGAAACCGTCACCGCGAAACCGTCGCCGCCGACGCGGACCCTGCCCAGCGCGGCGACCAGGGCGGCGCGTACGCGTGGCCGTGCCGCCAAACGGGTGACGCCGAGGCGTGGGGCCGCCGCGAGCAGGCGGGTCAGGACCTCGGAGTCCAGGCACAGGCCGGTGGTGACCTTCGTGACGCCCAGGCTCGCCGGCAGTGTGTGCTGGTCGGAGAACGGGAACGCGTGGACCGCCCGCACCCCGTACGGCTCCGGGAAGCGCATCCGCCACGACGTTCCCGGCTCGCCGAGCCCGTCCAGCGTCCATCGGATCGCCGCCGGTCCATGCCGCTCCCCGCCGCCGAGAAGCACGCCGATCCGGACCTCCTCGGCGTCTCCCGGCGCGGTGACGCAGTGGCGGGCCAGCAGGTTGGTGACGCCCGGGGCGAGGTGCACGCTGAGCAGGGCCGTCACCGACCGGCTGCGGGCATGGCCGTTTAGGCGCTCGATCCGCGCGAGCAGCCGGTGGGACGCCGACACGTCGAGGTAGTGCACGCCCCGGTCCAGGCAGGAGCGGGCGACCCGCGCGTTGTCCCGCTCGGCGCACATGAGCACGGCGTGAGCCCCGGTCACGGCCCGTTCGACGGCGGCCTGGTCACGGACGTCGAGACGGAGCGGGACGGCGCCGGTCACCGGCCGGGCCTTGCCCGGATCACGGCCCGCGACGACGATCTCGCCCGGATACCACCGTGACAACGCGCCGGCCGCCTCACGGCCCACCGCGCCGTACCCGCCGAGGATCACGATCCGCCCGGTCATGCGACGGCCGTCACCAGCCAGGCCGTGCCCGTCAGCCGCACCGCGCCGGGCTCCTCGAAGCGCCGGAGCGCCGCTTCCAGCGCGTCGAGCGCCTTCGCCGCGGTGGCGTCGTCCACCTGTCCGAGGTGGTGGCGCACCGGCCCCCAGCCGCCGAGGAACTCCGCGGCGTCGGCCGCGTCCCTGCCCCAGATCTGCGGCGCCTCCGTGTGCGTGCACTCGACGTCGCGGAACCCGGCGCCGCCGAGCACGCCGCGGACGCGTTCGGGATCGGCCAGCGACAGCGGCCCCGCGTCCTCCGAGCCGGGCCGCAGGGCGGGGGCGTGCTCGGCGATGGCTGCGAAGACCTCCCCGAGATCGCTGCCCTGGAGCCGCTGCATGGACAGGAACGCGAGCCGTCCTCCGGGCCGGAGCGCCCGGCGGACGTTGGCGAACGCGGCGACGGGGTCGGCGAAGAACATCACCCCGAACCGGCTGATCGCCGCATCGAAGGCCGCGTCCGGGAACGGGTGCACCTGGGCGTCGCCGCGCTCGAAGGTCACGTTGCCGACCTCCTCCCGCATCGCGGAGAGCCGCGCCGTGCGCAGCATCGGCTCCGACAGGTCGAGACCGGTGGCGTGCCCCAGGGGTGCGCGGCGTGCGGCCAGCCGGGTCACCTGCCCGTTGCCGCAGCCGACGTCGAGCACATGGTCGCGCTCGCCGATGGCCGCCGCGTTCAGCAGGGCGTCGTTGAAGCCGCTGTTCACCGCGTCGTAGCGGTCGCGGTTCGCCGCCCAGTGCTCACCCTCATAGCCGTTCCACGCCGCCGCCTGCGCGCTGTTGACGATCATCCATCCTCCCGCAGCCATATGAACGTCCGTTCATGAACGCACGCTCATAATGCGCGTGATCGCGGCCTCGCGTCAAGCGCTCACCGTCGTGCGACGAGCAAGTCCTCAAGGCCGACGCGGGTGAGGAACTCGCGGCGGACGCGGTCGGCGACGTTCGAGACCTCTTCGGAGCCGTCGTCGGCGGGGTCGATGTGCACGCGGTACGGGCGCTGCCCGGCGGGGAGCGCGACGATCCGGGCGATCTCGCCGGAGACGAGGGACGCGTCCGCGCCCTCGGGTGCCAGTGCCGCGAGCTTCCGGGCGACCTGGTCCATGAGGCCGGGGTACTTCGTCTCGTACTCCGCCTCGATCGCGGCGTCGGCCGGGTGGCCGGAGTGCGCGAAGTGGTTGGTGCCGCTGGTGAACGAGCCCGGAACCACGATCGACGTTTCCACACCCCAGCGGGCGAGCTCGGCGGCATAGCTCACGGCGAGGGAGTCCATGCCGGCCTTGGCGGCGAAGTAGGGCGCCAGGTACGGCGGCGTTCCCCCCTTGACGCTGGAGCTGGACACCCAGATCACCAGGCCCTTGCCCGCCGCGCGCATGTGCGGCAGAGCGGCACGGTTGACGCGCTGTGTGGAGAGCACGTTCACGTCGTACAGCTCGGCGAGCTGCTCCGGGGTGAAGGCTTCCGCGGGGCCGGTGACCATGTGCCCGGCGTTGTGGATCAGGACGTCGATGCGGCCGTGTTCGGCGATGACGTGCGTGATCGCGGCGTCGACGGACTCCTGGGAGGTGACGTCGAGCTCGATGGCACGCAGATCGACGCCGTGCCGGGCGCCGTAGCCGGCGGCGGCCTCGGCCTGCGGGGCGTTACGGCTCGCAGTCTGCCGCATGCCGGCGTAGACGGTGTTGCCGGTGTCGGCGAGGGCGCGGGCGGTCAGGGCGCCGAAGCCGCTGGACGCACCGGTGATCACGACGATGTCGCTCACAGTCGTTTCTCCTTCGGGATGGGGTGCGGGAGGGACAGGGGGCTTCAGGCCGCGCCGCCGTTGGCGTACAGGACCTGGCCGTTGATCCAGCGGGCGGGGCCGGCGAGGAACGCGACCGCCTCGGCGATGTCCTCCGGCGTGCCCAGACGTTCGAGCGGGGCGACCTTGGCGAGGTCGTCGATCGCGGTCTGGTCCTTGTCCTGGAGGAACAGGGGAGTGGCGGTGGGGCCGGGGGCGACCGCGTTGACGGTGATGTCCTTACCGCGCAGTTCGCGGGCCAGCACCAGGGTGATGCCCTCGACGGCGGCCTTGCTCGCCGCGTAGGCGCCGTAGGTCGGGAACTGCAGACGGGTGACCGAGGTGGAGAAGTTGACGATCGCGCCACCGGCGCGCACCCGCCTGGCCGCCTGCTGGGAGATCACGAAGGTGCCGCGGATGTTGGTGCGGTGCATCCGGTCCAGGTCGTCCAGATCCAGCGTGGCGATCGGCGACAGCAGCATGATGCCCGCCGTGTTGACGACGACGTCGATGCCGCCGAACTCCCGCTCCACGGCGTCGAACGCCTCCGCCATGGCGTGCTCGTCGGCGACGTCACCGCCGACCGCGATCGCCCTGCCGCCGGCCGCGGTGACCGCGGCGACCGTCTCGTCGGCGCGGGCCTTGTTGCCGGCGTAATGCACGCCGACGGCGATGCCGTCCCCGGCGAGACGCTTGACGACCGCGCCGCCGATGCCGCCGGAGCCGCCGGTGACCAGGGCGACGCGGGCCGTGGTGTCCGTCATGGTGATCCATCCTTCGGTGTGGTGCTCGTCGGACCCGGCGGGGTGAGTCGGGCGGGGTTGGGTGTGGGGCGGCGTGGCGTCACGGTCGGACGGCCAGGGCCGTACGCAGAGCGGCGATGGCCTGGTGGATGGCCGCGTCGGCGGCGTGGGTCTCGCGCAGGGCGTTCAGCATGACGAAGTCGTGGATGATGCCCTGGTAGCGGACGGCGGTCACGGGCACGCCGGCCTGGCGCAGCTTGTTGGCGTACGCCTCGCCCTCGTCACGCAGGACGTCCGCTTCGCCGGTGATGACGAGCGCCGGCGGAAGGCCGGTGAGTTCTTCGGTGGTGGCGCGCAGCGGCGAGGCCGTTATCTCGGCGCGCTCCTTCTCGTCGGTCGTGTACTGGTCCCAGAACCACCTCATGGCCTCGCGGGTCAGGAAGTATCCCTCGGCGAACCGGTGGTAGGAGCCGGTGTCGAAGTTCGCGTCGGTGACCGGGTAGAACAGGAGCTGGAACTTCAGCGGGACGTCGCCGCGCTCCTTCGCCATGAGGGTCATCGCGGCCGTCATGTTGCCGCCGACCGAGTCGCCCGCGACGGCCATTCTGGAGGCGTCCAGGCCCTTGCCGGCGCCGTCGGTGACGACCCATCTGGCCACCGTGTAGTTCTGCTCGATGGCGACCGGGTAGCGCGCCTCGGGCGACAGGTCGTATTCGGGGAAGACGACGGCGGCGCCGGTGCCCACGGCGAGTTCGCGGACGAGCCGGTCGTGCGTGTGGGCGTTCCCGAACACCCAGCCCGCGCCGTGGATGTAGAGCACGACCGGGAGGGCGCCGACGGACCCGGTGGGCTTGACGATGCGAGCGCGGACGCCGCCCGTCGGCCCGCCCTGCACCGTGATCCACTCCTCGTCCACGGCGGGCTTCGTGATCTCCCCCGACTGGACCTCGTCCACCGCCTTGCGGCCCTCGGTCGGGGGCATCTGGTACAGGAACGGCGGCTTCGCCGTGGCCTTGGCGAACGCCGCCGCGGCCGCTTCCAGCACGGGCGTGACCGGCGAGAACGTCTCGGACATGATGCTCCTCCACTAAGGGGCGAGGGCTGAACGGGGGCTCTGCGGGAAAGCCGCCCTGGATGTCTTCCAGTCTGGTCACGGGCCACCCGGACGGCTGTCGAGCCGCCTTCAAACCCTGTGGCGGCCGCCCCGAGACCGTCCCTCGGGAAAACCCCACGCTGGGCCCGGGGGAACGGCATCCCCGCACGATCCGGCCGGACCGGAGCCGCCGATTAGGATGCCTCCATGAGTGGGCCCCTGCGCGCAGTGCTCGGAGAAGACCAGCCGATCGTCCGTGAGGGCATCACGGCCATGCTGGAGCGGTCCGGCGTCGAGGTCGTCGCGTCCGTCTCCGACGCCGTGGAACTGGTCAGGGCGGCCGCGGAGCACAAGCCGGACGTGCTGATCGCCGACATCCGGATGCCGCCGAACTTCTCCGACGACGGGCTTCAGGCGGCGCGCCGGGTCCGGGCGGAGCGGCCGGGCACGCCGGTGATCGTGCTGTCGCAGTTCCTGGACGCCTCCTTCGCCCTCGATCTCGTCGGAGACGATCCGAGCGGAGTCGGTTACCTGCTCAAGGAGAAGGTCGCCAGCCCACAGGTTCTCATGGACGCGGTGCAGCGGGTCGTCGCCGGCGGTTCGGCGCTCGACCCGGACGTCATCGCCACGCTCGTCAGCCGCCGGCGCACAGCGGACCCGCTGGACGGGTTGACCCCCCGGGAGCGGGAGGTCCTGGCGCTGATGGCCGAGGGGCATTCCAACTCCGGCATCGCCGAGAAGCTCGTGGTGACGGTTCCGGCGGTGGAGCGCCACGTGACCGGAATCTTCCTCAAGCTGGGCTTGCAGCAGGCCGAATCCTCACAGCACCGCCGCGTTCTCGCCGTGCTGCACTACCTCAAGCGGTAGGCGAGAAAAGAGCGTTCAGGTCGGTGTCGAACAGCCGGTCCTTGGCCACGAAGCGCAGGATTCCGGCACTGGCGAGTTCCTCGTCCGACCACGTCGAAGCGTCGGTGGAGGTCAGCACGATCCTCAGCGGTCGCCCCTCTCGGCTGAGTGCCCGGGCGACGGACAGGCCGTCATCGTCCGGAAGGTGAAGATCGAGCAGCACACCGTCGGGGCGGTGCTCCCGGACCGCCGCGATCGCCGATGCCCCGTCCGGCGACTCGGCGACGACCCGCAGCCCTCGCGCGGTCAGCAGTGCTCCGGCGATGCGGCGGAATCCGGGGTCGTCGTCGACGACCACCACGTTGACTGACACGGCATCAGCATCTCCGACGGGACAACGTGCAGGCCATGGGGCCAACCCCACGGTTGTCCCGGGCGGCCTCAGGCCGGTATCGGGATCCGCGCCAGGATCGTCGTCCCGCCGCCCGGGGGCGACTCGATGGTCAACGTGCCGTCGAAGGCGGCCACCCGGTCCGCCAGCCCGGTCAGGCCACTGCCGGCCGGGGCGGCGCCCACACCACCGACACCGTTGTCGACGACCCGGATCTGCAGGACCTCCCCGAGTTCCAGGGAGATGTCGATCCGGGACGCCTGGGCGTGTTTGACGGCGTTCGTCACGGCCTCCGCCACGACGAAATAGGCGTTCGATTCAACGGCAGCGGGAATCCTCCGGTCGAAGTCGCTCTCGACGACGGCGGGGACCAGACAGCGGGACGCCAGGTCCCGCACCGCCGCCACCAGCCCCTTCACCGTCAGCACGAGCGGGTAGATCCCCGACGCGAGCTCCCTCAGCTCGTCGATCGCCGTCTGCGCGTCGGCGATCGACTGGTCCAGCAGCTTGGTGGCGGACGGTTCCGTGTCGGGCACCAGTTCCCGCGCGAGCCGGAGCCCGATCATCAGGCTGACGAGTCGTTGCTGCGCCCCGTCGTGCAGGTCCCGAGCCGTGCGCCGGTGTACCGCCTCGACGCTTTCCATGATGCGCCTGCGGCTGCCCTGCAATGAGGCCGCCATGGTGTTGAAGGACGCGCCCAGCGCACCGATCTCCGCCACCTTGCTGGGGGCGATCCGCACTCCGAGGTCACCGCCGGCGAGCCGCGCCGCCGCAGCCGCCGCCCCACGGACGGGCCGCACCACGGCGCGGTGCTGGAGCACCGTGAAAGCAGCCACGAGCGCGGTCGATGCCGCCAGCCCCACACCTGCCGCGATCACCGCCCGCCGCCCGTTGGCCCCCGCGGTGTCCTCGCGCGCCGCGAGCTGGCCCCGTTCGTTCGCCGTGTACTGGTCGAACTGCGCTCGCAGGGCATCGACGCGCCGCTTCCCCTCGGCCGTCGCCGTCAGATCGGACGCGGCGGGATCACCTCGCCGCACCGCCTCCACCAGCGGAACCGAGTAGTCGTTCACCAGCGAGTCGACGCCCCGCGTGATCTGTTCGGCGATGCGCCGCTGTTCGGGAGAGGTGGCGGTCTCGGTGAACCTCCGCGCCTGCGCAGGCGACTCCTTCCGCGCCGCCTGCCACGGCTGGAGGAACTCCTCGCGCCTGGTGATCACGAAGCCTCGCTGCCCCGTCTCAAGGTCGAGGACCAGTTGTTCCAGGTTGCCGGCTTCGACGAGGGCCGTCCGGGAGGCGCGTCTCGCCGATGTGGAGCTGTTCGCGTCGGCGATCGCCCACAGCAGGACGGCGAACGCGACACCTATCAACAGGGCGAGCACGGTGCTCGCCGCGATCGTGAGGCTCGTGAGCCCCAGTCGCGGACCCCCGTGCCCTCGTCGCGCCCTCATGTTCCGCCCAGGGACGCGTGCTCACCCGCCGGCACGACCGTACGACTCCGCACCTGCCCCACCTCGTCCCCCACAGCGACCTGGGCGCTCCGGAGCCACCCGCTCCGCAGAAGGCGCAGGCGCCGGTGCCGCGTCCACCAGCCGGACCGCGAGCGAGTCCGCGGGCGCGGCCGGCGGCGGAGGCGTCCGAGGGAGACCGATCACAGGTGACGGCCGCCCGTTCACCGTGCAGGGGACCAAGCGCTCAATGGGAGTATGCGGCCGCGGTTATGGTCAGGTCCAATGCCTATGGTGGTGCTTCCGATAACCAGAGGGCATCGGCGCGGGAAGGGGCCGGGGAATGGGATGATTGCTGGCCCGATGGATCTCGATCTGCGCAAGCTGCGGTACTTCGTGGCCGTGGCCGAGCGGCTGCACTTCGGCCGGGCGGCCCTTGCTCTGCACGTCACCCAGCCCGCGCTGTCCCGCCAGATACGGCAGTTGGAGCGCGACCTCGGGGTGGTGCTCTTCAGCCGCACCAGCCGGGAGGTGACGCTCACCCCCGCCGGTGATCAGCTCCTCCAGGACGCCAGGGCGCTGCTGGCCGCCGGGCAGGCCGCCCAGGACCGGGCCCGCCGCGCCGGCGCCGGCGAGCACACGCTGACCGTCGGCTTCATGCTCGGCGCGGACATCACCGCCGTCGTGAACACGTTCTCCGCCCGCCATCCCGACGTGCCGATCGAACTGGTCCGCATCCGCTGGTGGAACATGGCGGGGCCGCTCCTGGACCGGACCGTCGACGTCGGCTTCGTACGGCTGCCCGTCGAAGCCGACGGACTGGATGTCCTGCCCCTGTACCCCGAGCGCCTCAGCGTCGTCCTGCCGGCCCGGCACCCCCTGGCCGGCGAGGCCGCGATCGCCGTCACCGCCCTCGCCGGCGAACCGATCCTGCGGTACGCCGACGCCGCGCCCGCCTGGGCCGCCGTCTGGAACGCCGAGTCGCCGCCCGGCGGCACCCGGTCGCGAGGACCCGCGTTCCGCGACATGGAGGAACTCCTCGGCTACGTCAGAGCGGGGCGCGGTGTCGTCCTCGTGCCCGAGCCGGTGGCGGCCCTCTTCCCGCGCCCCGACATCGCCTATGTCCCCGTGACCGGCCTACCGCCGGGCCGGCTGGCCCTGGCCTGGGACGGCGCACGGCGGTCCGAGCTCGTCACCGCCTTCGTCGAGGCCGCCCGGACCACCCTGCGGCCCGCGGGCCTGCGGGCGGGTCAGGAGGCGGACGGCACGTAGGGGAAGACGGAGGACGGCCTGGCCGTCACCGACTCCTTCCCGATCCCGAGGGCGACGGGCGTGTTGGCGGCGAAGGAGAACATGACGTCGGGAGCGTTGTCGGTCAGCGATCGCCCGTTCCACTCGGCGAAGCCATAGGCGGCCGGTGTGCCGACGGTGTACGGCAGGATATTGGGCAGGATCCTGCCGACGACGGTCCGGGCGTAGGCCTCCGGGTCCTCGGCGGTGCCGTAGGCCCGCACCACGCCCGCCACCATGTCGGTGAGCGGTTTGCCGTGGATCTGGAGGTCGTCGGCCGGGACGTTCTCGTTGAGGCGGTCGCCGAGGTCCTCGTTGAACTGGGTGAACAGAGGGTGGATCATCGGCAGCCCGGCCCGGTTGATCGGACGCCACCCGCCGGCGTCGGTGGCCAGCCAGGTCAGGCCCCACACGCCGATCCGGTGGTCCTCGCCCGCGACCGGTAGCAGTTCTTCGTCGGGGACCTCCAGGACGATCGAATAGACCGTGTGCCCGGCGAACAGGTTCTTCGCCTCTGCCGGGTTCCAGGAGGACAGATCGACCACGGTTCCGTCCTGGAACGCGTGGCCGACGGCGTGCAGCACGTCCGGCTCGATCCAGAACGGGTCACCCGCCTTGCCGGCCCACACCCGGCCACCTCCCGGGAGTCCGACGGCCTCGCCGGTGCGGCCCCGGGCGATCACCGCGCCGGCCGCGAAGGCGTCCCGTGCCTCCGGCCCGGCCAGACGGCGCAGCTCGTAGCCCTGGACCCCGTCAGCTCCGTCAGCTCCGGCGTCGGAGAAGGTGAAGCGGTACGTGACGTCCTCGACGGCGTCACCGTCGCCGTCGATTTTGAACTCGTACCGGCCCTCGGGGTGCAGACCGCGCGGGATGTCCTCGCCGGCCAGCGAGTGACTGTGGTTCGTCACGAACACCGTCCCGCGCTCTCCGCGGAAGACGTACAGGTCCGTGATGTCCAGGCGCGGGTCCTGGCGGGCGATGGGCGAATCGAGGTGGTGGGACATGGCGCTCTCGCATCTTCTCTCGCTGAGTCGAAGGTCGCGGCTGCCGGAGTGACAACGCGTTGCGATGCCGTGCCGGGCTTATGCCTGCCTCGCTTTCCTGACTTCAGTCTGCTGAGAACGCGCGACGAAGGCTGTCGAGACGCCTCCAGAGTCACCGGCCGCCGGCCCCATGCCGGACAGTCGGGTCAACCCCACAACGGACCTTTCGCACCGTCCGCCCGGAGTGCGGCGTGCGTGACCCTCTCCCTTGGGCAGGGCGGGCATCGGCTTCGGTCCGCCCCGTTGTCTTATCGAAGTGTGTCTTATCAAAGTGCTCGACAGTGCGCTCGTCCCGCCTGCCTCAGGTGAGCAGGATTTCAGGGGGCGCGCTGGCGGGAACCGGTGGGGAGGGTCAGTCAGAGGCGCCGGTGCGTTCGGCGCGGCTGGCGGCGATGCGCTGTGCCGCGAGCGCGCGGGCCTGCTCGGCGTCGTCGCCGGTGAGGCGGGTGAGGATGGCGGCGAGGGGCATGATGCGGCCCCGGCCGCCCCAGTGCCCGTCGGGGATCTCGGTGGGGAACACCCAGACGCGGCCGGCGTCGCGCGGCCACGCGCCGTTCTCCGCGTCGAGGACGGCCTCGGTCACCTCGGAGACGACAGCGGCCCTGCCCTGTGCGTCGAGCTGTCCTTCCGGCACGGAGGCCACGACCTTGTAACGGGGCGCATCAGCGGGCGCGCCCGCGACGTAGACGGCCTCGGGGCGGTGCAGGAACACCCAGGAGGCGGCACGGGTCGCCGGGTCGGCCGGGTCGAAGCCCTCGTGGTTGATCAGGATGCCGGTGATGCGGTCGATCATCTTCGCCTCGGCGTCGGGGGCGAGCGCTCCCTTGGGGATGTACACGTCGAGCATGGGCACGCCGGCCTCCTGGGTTTATTTTCTCAACTCAGCTTGGGCAACACTATCTCCTCTGAGTGGAGAAAGTAAACCCAGCCTGGCTAGACTGGCCTGGTGGACGCCGAACCCCAGATCAGCTCGGTCAACTGCTCGGTCTCCCGCGCCCTGGCCGTCGTCGGGGAACGCTGGACGCTGCTGATCGTGCGTGAGGCGTTCGCCGGAGTGCGGCGGTTCGGCGACTTCCGCGCCCGCCTCGGCATCGCCAGCAACCTGCTCGCCACCCGATTGGACACACTGGTGGAGACCGAGGTCATGCGCCGGGTGCCCTACCGGGAGCCCGGAGGCCGGCAGCGGTTCGAGTACGAACTCACGCCGCGTGGCGCCGACCTGCGGCCCGTCCTCGTCGCGCTCCTGCAGTGGGGGGACAAGTACCTCGCCGACCCCGAAGGGCCCTCGGTCATCGTCCGGCACCGGGCCGGGCCAGGCGAGACCCCTTGTGAGGCACCCGTGCGCGTCGTCCTGGAATGCGCCGCCGGACACTCGGCCCTGCCCCCCGACTCCCTGAGACGCGCCCCGGGCCCCGGCGCGCGCCTCATCGAGCCCTGACCCGGCCGTCCCGCTCCGATCCAACCTCTTCCACCGCGGGGTGAGTCCGCGGAATCATCGCCGGGGTGGATCGCGGGTACTGATCTCGGGGTCTCCCAGGACGGGGTGGTCGCTGCCGCTCGGGAACGATGTCGTCGGCAAGAGGGGACGTGACGAGCAGGCGAACGTGGCCGGTGTCCAGGAGGCCGGTCCTCGGTGAGGCGCTCGCCCGTGATGCGTTCGGCGAGGACAGGGCGGCGGCCTGGCGGGACAGGGATCGTCGTCCTCGGCCAGGGCCATGATCGACATCGCGTCCGGTACAGGGAGGTCGGTTGACGCCTATGCGTGTGCGTGCGGAGCGGTGGGTTGCTGGACCAGGCGCGTGGTGGGTAACCCGCGTAGGCGGGGGCTTGCCTGACCGGGGTGGGCGCGCGGAGCGCGCCCGGGGGCCAAGCGGGGCGACGGCGTTACGAGGGGAGCTGGGCGTCCAGGCGGTAGCCGTCTACGGTGACGTAGACCTGGTCGCCGGGGCGGGCGTTCAGGCGCATCAGGACCGGCTGGAGGCTGTCGAAGACGGGCTGGCGGTCGCGCCAGACCAAGACCACGGCGTTGTCGCCGGGGCCGGTGACCGACAGCAGGGTGCCGGGGCGCATGCCGAGCTGGGCGGCGTAGCCCTCGGGCACGGCGACCGGGGCGCCGCTCAGGTGCTCGCTGGTGACCTCGATGCGCTGCCAGCGCCGCGGGTCGGAGCCCGGGTTGGACGGGTGCGAGGACGGCGGCGGCGGGGGCGCGGAGGGCGCGCCGGCGCGCTGGCCGGGCATGAACTGCGGGCGGCCCGCGCCGTTGCCCGACAGGGCCGAGAGGGTCGCCAGCGCCGCGCTCGGGTCGATCGCGCCGCCGTTCACCTGCGGCACCGGCGTGCCGCCGCGGTGGTGGCCGTTCGCGCCCGGGGTGCGGCGCGGGAGCTGGGCCGGGTATGACCCGGACGCCGGCGCTCCGCCGGGCTGCCGCTGCGGCGGCTGGCCGGGCGTGACCGGGCCGAGCGCGTCGAGCCACGCCTTGGCGGAGTGGGAGCGGATGCCGAGCTGGCCGAGCAGGTCCACCACGTCGGCGTCGGCGGGCTTGGAGGCGATGAGCTGGCGGGTGCGCTCGCGCAGCGCGTGCAGGTCGCCGACCACGAGCCAGCCGTCCTGGAGCCTGCGGTCGGGCATCAGCGTGACCAGCACCCGCCACAGCGGCGTGCGCAGGATCGGCACGATCACGGGGTGGGCCGGGTCGGCCCCGATGAGCTGCTCCTCGGTGGCGGCGGCGCCCAGCCACTCGGTCAGCCGGAACAGGTGGCCGGTCAGCGGCGAGGACGCGGGGGAGCGCAGCCACAGCAGCACCCGCTCCTCGGCGCTGCGCTGGGCCAGCGACAGCACCTCGCGGTCCACGTCGAGCCGGTGGGCCAGGGTGCGCAGGCTGATCGGGTCGGTGGCGAACAGCCGCTCGATCGCCACGGCCTGCTCCAGCGGCTGCCACTCGCGGAACATGCCGTCGACCAGGCCGACCAGCGGGTGCTCCGACAGGTCGGGGGCGGGCGGAGGCGTCGCGGGGGCGGGCCGGGGCGCGTGCGCGCCGGTCGCGGCGGGTTGGGCCGCCTGCGGGTGCTGGGCCGCGGGCGCGGCGGGGACGCCCGGCTGCGGCCTGGTGGGCAGCGGCGGGGCGGCCGGGGCGGGCGCGGCCGGCACCGGGGAGGCGGGGGCCGCGGCCGAGGCGGGCACCGGGGAGGCGGGGGCCGGGGCGGCCGTCGCGGACGCGGTGGCGGAGCGGTGGGCGGGGATGCGGGCCAGCACCTCGCGGAACAGCGCGCCGATCGCGGCCTCGGACGAGGCGGAGGTGAAGTCGGCGGGGGTGAGCCGGCGGGCGCGGGCCCAGCCGCCGAGCCCGCCGATCGCCGCGCGCACCTGGTCGGAATGGCCGGGCAGCGCCGGGTCGGGGGCGTGCACCTGCAGCGCGGGCACGATCTCGGTGAACGGCAGGTGGTCCCAGCGCGAGACCGACAGTCGGGACAGCCGGTCGCAGAGCCAGTCCATCCCCATCACGGCCATGGCCCGTGGCAGTGTCACAGAGCCCCACCAACCGGCGGGCAGTCGCGGGTCGGCCAGAACTTCGGCGACCTGCTTGGGCCGGCTCCAGCGAAGGGCCGGAACCAGATCGCTCAGGCAGATCGATGACTCGGCGTCCATCGGCAGACCGCAACCTCCCCAGAGTGACGCGTGTGGCTAATGGTGCAGCCTACGCCGCAAGCTATCAATTGGTGTCAATAGGGTAAAGCTGGTTCGCTGGGAAAACGGGCGAATGTTGCAGGAGGGGCCTTCCTCCTACATTTGTTGTCGCCTGGGCGCCTGCCCGGCACCCTGCGGCCACCGCCGCGACATCTTCGGCCCCCGCCAGGGAGGCCGTGAGGTAGCCGGCCGCGAACGCGTCGCCTGCGCCCGTCGAATCGATCACCTCCACCGTCACAGCGGGCACTCCAGCCACCATATTCCCATCGCGCGCCAGTAGGGCGCCGAGTCCGCCGAGCTTCACCACGGCGGTCCCGTAGCGGGCGCTCAGCACCTCGGCCGCCCGCTCGGGGTCGTCCGCCCCGGACAGCAGCCGCGCCTCGTCCAGGTTGGGCACGATCAGGCTCGCCGGCGCCGTCTCGGCCAGGAACCGGTCCACGCCCAGCCGCGACAGCGGGCCGGTGGACGCCGGATCGACGCTGATCCTCACCCCGTGCCGGTCCGCCTCGGCTATGGCGAGGCGGGCCAGTTCCCGGCCCCGCTCCTCGAACAGCACGTACGCGCTGATGTGCAGGAGGTCCACCTCACGCGTCAGGCCCGCCACCCAGTCCCGCGGCTCCAGCATCCGGGACGCGCCGCGGTTGGTCAGCATGGACCGCTCCCCGCGGTCGTCCACCATCGCGATGACCACGGCGGTGGGGGTGGCCGGGTCCACGCGCAGGTGCGGCCGCACCCCGGCCCGCAGCAGCTCGGCCCGGTGCCACTCGGCGGTGTCGTAGCCCACGCGGGCCAGCAGGTGCGCCTCGGCCCCAAGGTGCGCGGCCCAGGCCGCGGTGTTCGCGCCCGAGCCGCCGGGACGTACGGCGATGTCGGCCTCGGTGTCGGTGCCCGCGGCGATCCCCGCCGCTGTGGCGTGCCTGGCCACGACGTCGGTCACCACGTCGCCGATGACGAGCAGCCCGCCCATCAGCGCGCCCCTCCGCTCAGGCGGCGGCCGACCAGGCGGCGGCGATCCGCCCGGCCAGCCGCGCGTTGCCGCGCACGGCCGCGAGGTTGGCCTCCAGCGACGCGCCGCCGGTGCCGCGGACCAGGAAGTCCAGCAGGAACGGGGTGATCGCCTGCCCGGTGACGCCCTCGCGCTCGGCGGCGGCCAGCGCCTCGGCGAGCACCCGGTCGTGCAGCTCCGGGTCGAGCTGGCGGTCCACCGGCACCGGGTTGGCCACGATCAGCGCGCTCTCCGCCCCGCCGAGCCGGTCCTGCGCCCGCATGATGGCCGCGGCCTCCTCGGGCGTCTCGATCCGCCAGTCGACCGGCGCGCCCGAGGTGTGCAGGTAGAAGCCGGGGAACTCGCCGGTGCGGAACCCGGTCACGGTGATGCCGCGGGTCTCCAGGCGCTGGAGGGTCGCGGGCACGTCCAGGATGGACTTCACGCCCGCGCACACCACCGTGATCCGGGTACGGCTGAGCGTGTCCAGGTCGGCCGACTCGTCCTGGTCCTGGGTCCAGCCCCGGTGCACCCCGCCCAGCCCGCCGGTGGCGAACACCCTGATCCCGGCGCGCGCGGCCAGGAACGAGGTGGCCGAGACGGTGGTCGCCCCGCTGGCGCCCAGCGCCGCCGCCACCGGCAGATCACGCTGCCCGAGCTTGCGCAGCCCGCCCTCCGTGGCGATCCGCTTCAGCCCCGCCGGGTCCAGCCCGACCCGGGCGACCCCGTCGAGCACCGCGATCGTGGCCGGCACCGCGCCCGCCTCGCGCACGATGTCCTCCAGTTCGATCGCGACCTCCAGGTTGCGCGGCTGGGGCAGCCCGTGCGAGATGATCGTGGACTCCAGCGCCACGACCGGGGCCCCGGCGGCCAGGGCCTCGGCGACCTCTTGCGACGGGCGGATCAGCGGATGCGCGGCGGGAGCGGAGGGTGTAGGCATGTGGTGGTCATTCCCCCTGTGCGGACGGCTACTGGAACCGGGATAAACAGTACGGTCTGCCGCAGAGTGCCGGGCCACGCGCCATCGCGGCGTGTAGAGTGCGCCGCATGGTGATGGAGTCGCGCTACGACGTCGTCATCGTCGGCGGGGGGCACAACGGGCTGGTCGCCGCCGCCTACCTGGCGCGGGCGGGGCGGCGGGTGCTGGTGCTGGAGCGGCTGGACCACGTCGGCGGGCTCGCGGTGTCGGCACGGGCGTTCCCGGGCGTCGAGGCGCGGCTGTCCCGCTACTCCTACCTGGTCAGCCTGCTGCCGCGGAAGATCGTCCAGGATCTGGGGCTGCCGGTCGAGCTGCGGCGGCGGCGCTTCGCCTCCTACACCCCGGCCGGCGAGACCGGGCTGCTGGTGGACAACGACGACGAGGCCCGCACCGCCGCGTCGTTCCGGGCCGTGACCGGCGGCGACGCCGAGCACGACGCCTGGCGCCGCTTCTACGCGATGACCGCGCTCGTCGCCCGGCGGGTGGCGCCCACGCTGCTCGAACCCCTGCCCACCCGCGAGAGCCTGCGCGCCGCCGTCGGCGACGACGAGGCGTGGCGCGACCTGTTCGAGCGGCCCATCGGCGAGGTCGTCGCCGAGCGCTTCGCCGACGACACCGTGCGCGGGGTGGTGCTCACCGACGCGCTGATCGGCACCTTCGCCGACCCCGGCGACCCGGGCCTGCTCGCCAACCGGTGCTTCCTCTACCACGTGATCGGCGACGGCACCGGCGAGTGGAACGTGCCGGTCGGCGGCATGGGCGCGGTCTCCGGCGCCCTCGCCGAGGCGGCCCGGCGGGCGGGGGCCGAGATCCGCACCGGGGCCGACGTGGTGGCGGTCGATCCCGCCGGCGAGGTGACCTTCCGCGACGCGGCGGGCGAGCACGCCGTGACCGGCGAGCGGGTGCTGGCCAACGTGCCGCCCGCGGTGCTGGCCCGCCTGATCGGCGACGAGACCGCCGAGATCCCCGAGGGCGCCCAGCTCAAGGTCAACATGGTGCTCGCCCGGCTGCCCCGGCTGCGCGACCCGGGCGTCGCGCCGGAGGAGGCGTTCAGCGGCACGTTCCACGTCAACGAGGGCCGCGACGGGCTCGCGGCGGCGTACGCGCAGGCGGCCGGGGGCCGGGTGCCCGAGCTGCCGCCCGCCGAGGTCTACTGCCACTCGCTCACCGACCCCTCGATCCTGGGGCCCGAGCTGCGCGAGTCCGGCGCGCACACCATGACCCTGTTCGGGCTGCACATGCCCGCCCGGCTGTTCCGCGCCGACCCCGAGGGCGCCCGCGCCGCCGCGCTGCGGGCCACGCTCGCCTCGCTCGACTCGGTCCTGGCCGAGCCGATCGAGGACTGCCTGCTGCGGGCCCCCGACGGCGAGCCGTGCCTTGAGGTCAAGACGCCGGTCGATCTGGAGGCCGAGGCGATGCTGCCCGGCGGCCACATCTTCCACCGCGACCTGTCCTGGCCCTACGCCGGCGAGGGCGGCTGGGGCGTGGAGACCGCCTACGAGCGGATCCTGCTGTGCGGGGCGGGCGCGCGGCGCGGCGGGGGAGTCAGCGGCATCCCGGGGCACAACGCCGCCATGGCGGTGCTGGGCCGCTGAGCCCGTTCATAGGGTTCTCATGAACCGCCTATAGCGTGTGTGCGTGAGCGCACGTGTACTTGTGGTGGACGACGAGCCCGCGCTGCGGGAGGCGCTGCGGGCCGGCCTGGAGTTCGAGGGCTACACGGTCGGCGTCGCCGAGGACGGCCACGAGGCCCTCGACGCGCTGGGACGCGAGGCGTACGAGCTGGTGCTGCTCGATGTGATGATGCCCCGCCTGGACGGCCTGACCGCGTGCCGGCGGCTGCGCGCCTCCGGCAACCACGTGCCGGTGCTGATGCTCACCGCCCGCGAGGCCGTCGGCGACCGCGTGTCGGGCCTCGACGCGGGCGCCGACGACTACCTCGTCAAGCCGTTCGAGCTGGACGAGCTGCTGGCCAGGGTGCGGGCGCTGCTGCGGCGCGGCGCGCTGTCGGCCGGCCCCGCCAACGGGGGCGAGCAGGACCCCGTGCTCGCCTTCGGCGACCTGCGCATGGACACCGCCGGCCGCGAGGTGACCCGCGCGGGCCGGCGGCTCGACCTCACCCGCACCGAGTACCTGCTGCTGGAGCTGTTCCTGCTGCACCCCCGCCAGGTGCTCACCCGCGAGCAGATCCTCAGCGAGGTGTGGGGCTTCGACTTCGAGCCGTCCTCCAACTCCCTGGACGTCTACGTGATGTACCTGCGGCGCAAGACCGAGGCCGGCGGGCTGCCCCGCCTGATCCACACCGTGCGCGGCGTGGGCTACGTGCTCCGGCTCGCACAGTGAACCGGCTTCCAGGGTGAACAGGCGCTCGCTGCGGTCCCGGCTCACGCTGCTCGTCACGGTCGCCGTGGCGGTGGCCATCGCGGTGTGCGCGGGGGCCTGCTGGCTGATCGTGGCCGACAACCTCAACCGGCAGGTGAACCGGTCCCTGCTGGCCGAGGGGCCCAAGCCACCCCGCCGTGACGACCTGGCGATCTGCAGCGCCACCGGCGACAATCCGCCCCCGGGTGAGGGGCTGCGCCCCTTCCTGCCGCCGATCCAGCTCGTCTACGCCGACGGACGCCGCTGCGTGCTGGGCCGCGACGCCGTGGTGCTGACCCCGGCCGACATGGCCATCGCCGCCGGCGGCGGGCGCACCGTCCGCGACGGCGTGACCGACGAGGGCGAGGCCGTACGGGTGAAGGTGGAGCAGGTCGCGCCCGGCGTGGCGGTGATGCAGTCGCGCAGCCTGGAGGAGATGTACGCCACGCTCACCACGCTGGCCTGGATCCTGCTCGGGGTCAGCGCCGTGGGCGTGGTGGGCGCCGCCTCGGCGGGCCTGCTGATCTCCCGTACGGCGCTGCGCCCGGTCGGCCGGCTCACCGAGGCTGTGGAGCACATCGCGCAGACCGAGGACCTCGCCACCCGCATCCCGGTCAGCGGCACCGACGAGATCGCCCGGCTGAGCACGTCGTTCAACGCGATGACGGCCGCCCTGGCGGGCTCGCGCGACCGGCAGCGGCGGCTGATCGCCGACGCCGGGCACGAGCTGCGCACCCCGCTCACCAGCCTGCGCACCAACATCGAGCTGCTGCTGCGCAGCGAGGACACCGGCAGGGCGTTGCGGCCGGAGGCCAAGCGGCGGCTCCTGGCCGACGTCAAGGCGCAGTTCGAGGAGCTGTCGGCGCTGGTGGGCGACCTGTTGCAGCTCTCCCGGCCGGAGGAGGACCACGAGCCGGGCGAGGAGATCGCCTTCCACGAAGTCGTACGCGCCGCGGTGGCGCGCGCCCGCCTGCGCGCGCCCGGCGTCACCGTGGAGGAGGACCTGGCCGCCTGGTACGCCACCGCCCACGCCGCCTCCCTGGAGCGCGCGGTGGTGAACCTGCTGGACAACGCGGTGAAGTTCAGCCCCCGCGGCGGCACCGTGGAGGTCAGGCTGCGCGCGGGCAGGCTCACCGTGCGCGACCACGGCCCCGGCGTGCCCCCCGAGGACCTGCCCTACGTCTTCGACCGGTTCTGGCGCTCCCCGGCCGCGCGCAGCCTGCCCGGTTCGGGGCTCGGCCTGGCGATCGTGGCCCAGGCGGTGCGCGACGCCGGCGGCGAGGTCGGGGTGGACAACGCCCCGGGCGGGGGCGCGTGCGCCTGGATCACGCTGCCCGGCTCGCCGGCGCCCTCTTCGTGAACAGCGGGTTTCTCATCCGGCGTTAACGATCGGCTCAGCCCGGTTCAAGATCGGTTTCCGACCGTGAGTCCATGAGCCAGTTGACCGGAGCGCCGCCGCGTACGCGGCTGGTGGAGATCGTCGTCCCCGTCCACAACGAGCAGCGCGTGCTCGACGCCAGCGTGCGCCGGCTGCACCAGTACCTGACCCGCACGTTCCCCTACGGCTTCCGGATCACGATCGCGGACAACGCGAGCACCGACCGCACCTGGGAGATCGCGACCGCGCTGGCGCGCGAGCTGCCGGGGGTGCGGGCGGCGCACCTGGACGAGAAGGGCCGGGGCCGGGCCCTGCGCCGGGTGTGGTCCGGCAGCGACGCCGACGTGGTCAGCTACATGGACGTGGACCTGTCCACCGACCTGGACGCGTTCCTGCCCCTGGTGGCGCCGCTGCTCAGCGGGCACAGCGACCTGGCGATCGGCACCCGCCTGGCCCTCGACTCCAACGTGGTGCGCGGGCCGAAGCGGGAGCTGATCTCCCGCGCGTACAACCTGCTGCTGCGCGGCGCGCTGGGCGCGCGTTTCTCCGACGCGCAGTGCGGCTTCAAGGCCGTGCGCACCGAGGTCGCGCAGGCGCTGCTGCCCGCGGTGCAGGACGAGGAGTGGTTCTTCGACACCGAGCTGCTGCTGCTCGCCGAGCGGCACGGTCTGCGCATCCACGAGGTGCCGGTCGACTGGGTGGACGATCCCGACAGCCGGGTGGACATTCTCAAGACGGCCCTGGACGACCTGCGCGGCATGTGGCGGGTGGCCAAGTCGGGCGCCGTGCGGGTCGCGGTGCCCGCGCGCAGGCAGACGACGCCCCGGGAGCGGCTGCCCAGGGGCATGGCCCGCCAGCTCCCGGTCTTCGCCGTCATCGGGGTGATCAGCACGCTGGCGTACCTGCTGCTGTTCCTGCTGCTGCGCGCGGTCGCGCCCGCCTTCGCGGCCAACGCCGTGGCCCTGCTCGTCACCGCGGTCGCCAACACCGCCGCCAACCGGCGCTTCACCTTCGGGGTGACCGGCCGGGCCAACGCCATGCGGCACCAGCTCGAAGGCGGGCTGGCCTTCCTGGTCGGGCTCGGCCTGAGCACCGGCGGGCTGGCCGTGCTGCACCTGATCGCGCCCGAGCCGTCCACGGCCGCCGAACTGGCCGCGGTGGTGGTCGCGAACGGCCTGGCCACCCTGGTGCGCTTCCTGCTGCTGCGGACGTGGGTGTTCCACCCGCGCCGTACCGCCGGGACGGGGACGAGCCGATGACCGGCACCGTGATGGGCAGGCCGGGTGCTCCGGCCGCCGGCGGTGCGCTCCAGGCCCGGCACCGCGGGCCGCGGCCCGCCCGATGGCCCCGGGTCGCCTTCTGGGCGGTGCTCGCGCTCGCCGCGCTGCTCTACACCTGGGCGCTCGGCCAGAACGGCACCGCCAACGGCTACTACGCCGCCGCGATCCTGTCCGGGACCGAGAGCTGGAAGGCGTTCTTCTTCGGCGCGATCGACGCCGGCGCGTTCATCACCGTGGACAAGCCGCCGTTCGCGCTGTGGGTGATGGGCCTGTCGGCGCGGGTGTTCGGCTTCTCGTCCTGGAGCATGCTGCTGCCCCAGGCGGCGGCCGGGGTGGCGGCGGTCGCGGTGGTCCACTCGGCCGTACGGCGCTCGCTGCCGGGCACGCCGGGCCGGGCCGCGGCGCTGGTGGCCGCGCTGGTCATGACGCTCACCCCGATCACCGTGGCGATCAACCGGGACAACAACCCCGACACGATCCTGGTGCTGCTGCTGGTGTGCGCCGCCTGGCTGTGCCTGGAGGCGATGCGGAACGGCCGCACCCGTACCCTGGTGCTCTCGGCGGTCATGGTCGGGTTCGCCTTCAACACCAAGATGCTCCAGGCGTACCTGGTGGTGCCGGCGTTCGCGGCGGCCTACCTGGTGGCCGCGCCCGGCACCGTGCCGCGCCGGCTGGGCCGGCTGCTGGCCGCCGGCGTGGCGCTGGTGGTCTCCAGCGGGTGGTGGATGGTCGTGGTGGACCGCTGGCCCGCCGCCGACCGGCCCTACATCGGAGGCAGCACCGACAACACCGTGTGGGACCTGGTGATCGGCTACAACGGCCTGGGCCGGGTCTTCGGCGGCTCCGGCGACCGCGGCGGGGGCGGCGGCTTCGGCGGCGGTGGCGGGTTCGGCGGCGAGCCGGGGGCCGGGCGGCTGTTCAACGACGTCATGGCCGGGCAGATCTCCTGGCTGCTGCCGCTGGCCGCCATCGCGCTGGTCGCGGGGCTGGTGCTGCTGGGCAGGCGGCCCAGGACGGACGCGGTGCGGGCCGCGCTGCTGGTGTGGGGCGGCTGGCTGGCCGTGCACTACGTGATCTTCAGCTTCTCCAGCGGCACCTTCCACCCGTACTACTCCACCGCGATGGCCCCGGCCGTCGCCGCGCTGACCGGCATCGGCGGCGTGCTGATGTGGCGGGCCCACCGGGAGGGCCGGGTGTGGGGCTGGGCGCTGCCGCTGGGCGTCGCGGTGACCGGGGCCTGGGCCTTCACCGTGCTGCGCCGCACGCCCGCCTTCGTGCCCTGGCTGGCCTGGGCGGTCGCGGGAGTCTGCGCGCTCGCGGTGCTCGGGCTGGTCGCGGCCCGGATCGGGCGCCGGGGGCGCACCCGGCCGGCCGCGGTGGCGCTGGGCGCCGCGCTGCTCGGCGGCCTGGCGGGACCGGCCGCGTACGCGGTGACGCCGCTGGGCTCGCCGGTCAACGGCACGAACCCGACGGCCGGCCCCGAGGGCTCGGGCGGCTTCGGCCCCGGCGGCATGCGCGGTGGGATGCGCGACGGCGTGCCGCCCGGCCTGCCCCAGGGCACGCGGGCCCAGCAGGAGCCGCCCCAGGGCACGCGGCGCATGGGCGGTCCCGGCGGGAACGTGAGCGAGGAGATGATCTCCTACCTGAAGGCGAACCGGGGGGACGCGACCTGGCTGGTCGCCGTCTCCAGCGCGCAGAGCGCGTCGTCGATCATCCTGGCCACCGGCGAGCCCGTCATCGCCATGGGCGGCTTCACCGGCTCCGATCCGGCCATGACGGCGGACAAGCTCGCGGCGTACGTGGCGTCCGGGCGGCTCAGGTACGTCATCCCCGGCGGCGGCTTCGGGGGGCCCGGCGGCGGGCGGGGCGACTCCGAGGTGACGCGGTGGGTCCAGGCCAACTGCACCGCCGTGCCCGTCTCCGAGTACGGCGGCGGCTCCGATGCCGGCGCCGGCACCGCGGACTCCGGGGCGTCGCTCTACCGCTGCGAGCCGTGATCTCCGCACCGCACGGGCGGTAAGGTTTGGTGGTGCGCAGTGCGGGGGCTTCACGCAGGACCAGCCGGGCCGACCAGGCCGATCAGCGGCGGGCCGAGCTGCTCGACGCGACCCGCAGGGTCGTGCTGGAGCGCGGGCTCGCCGCCACCCGGGTGGCCGACATCGCCAAAGAGGTCAACGTCAGCGGCGGCCTGATCCACTACCACTTCGCCACCAAGGACGAGCTGATCACCGCGATGCTGCGGGCGACGCTGGAGGAGGAGAGCGCCCGGCTGGCCGAGCTGACCCGGGGGCCGGGCGGCGCGGTGGAGCGGCTGGACCGGGTGCTGCGGTTCTACATCCCCGAGTCGCGCACCGACCAGAGCTGGATCCTGTGGATCGACGCCTGGACCGTCGCGGTGCGCGAGCCCGCCGTACGCGAGATCGTGCGCGAGCTGGAGGAGGCGTGGGTCGGCGCGGTGCGCCGGGTGATCGAGCTGGGCGTGAGCACCGGCGAGTTCCGCTGCCCCGACCCCCACGGCGCCGCCGAGCGCATCGACGCCATGCTCGACGGGCTGATCATCCGCTACTCGCTGCACTCGGCGCCGCTGACCCGCGAGCGGCTCCTGGACCACGCGCGCACCGCCGCCGCCCGCGAGACCGGCGTGCCGAGGTCGGCGTTCCCCGGCGGCTGAGCAGGAGCTAGGCGGGCAGCGCGGCCAGCAGGTACGCCAGGCGGGCCGCGGCGTCCTCGATGTTGTCGGCCGTGCCCAGGCGATAGCCCCAGGAGGTGATGAAGTTGCCCTCGGGGCAGCAGGTCACGGTCTCGAACAGAGTGTTGCTGAACCGGTTGCGCACGCACACGTAGGCGGGGTCGCTGCTCAGGGCGACGGTCTGCACCGCCAGGTCCGCGTGCTGACGAGCCGCCCCGGCGAAGCGCTCAAGGCAGGACAACGTGTCCAGCATCGTGCGTCACCTCCGCAACTTTCCTCGCGATAGAATTGCACGATCTTGGCGGCGGCGGCAAGCAATTGCGAAGGTTAATCCGACGATTGTTCTGCCTGGCGGGAAAAATCGTCGAGCACGCGCACGATCAGAGCGCGCGCCTCGTCCTGGAAGACCGCCGCCTCGCCGAACTCCTCGAAGGTGCGGGCGTAGAAGGCGATGTCGTCCGGGTCGCGCAGCAGCAGGTCCTTGGTCCGCGTGGGCACCCCCACCAGTGAGTCGTCGTAGATCCAGAAGCCGTTCATCGGCGCGGAGGGCAGCGGCGCCTCGAACGGGACGACGCCGAACTCCACGTTCGGCAGCGTGCTGACCGCGAGCAGCCGGTCGAGCTGGCCGCGCATGACGGGCAGCGGGGCGAGCCGGTAGCGCAGCACCGCCTCGGGCAGCAGGAAGCGGAAGCGGCGGCTCTGGTCGTAGAGGATCTCCTGGCGCTGCATCCGCACCCGGATGGCCGCGTCGATCTCGTCGGGGGCGCTGTAGAGCCGCTTGACCTTGATGAAGATGTTGCGGGCGTACTCGGCGGTCTGCAGCAGCCCCACGATGATCCCCGGCTCGAAGACCCGGAACAGCGTGGTGCGGGCCTCCAGGTCGCGGATGTCCTCCTGCAGCGCGGCCAGGCCGCTGCGGTGCCGCTGCCGCCAGGAGTCCTGCCGCTCCACCAGCGCGATGGCCTGCCGGATCAGCTCGTCGATCGTGCTCGGCGCGGCCTTGACGGCCTGCCCCCACACCACGACGTCGTCCTCGGTGGCGGTCTGGCGGGCGTTCTCCAGCCGCGAGACCTTCGACGCCTGCCAGCCGAGCCGTTCGGCCAGCTCCTTGCCGGACAGGTGCGCGGCCTCCCGCAACTGCCGTAGCTGCGCGCCCAGATCGATACGCGCCTGCTGAAAGCTGCTCACGCCCAACCTCCCACGCCGGCCGCGGGCCGCGGTGCGCATGACAGTAGACCCGGCGAGCCGATCATGCCAGGCTCCGCGCCCGAATCGTGATCAATACCCGGACGGGCGTGAACTTTTCAGTCCAGGACGCGGCGGGCGATCTCCACCAGCAGCTCCTTCGGCACCTCCACGGCCGACTCCCCGTCGAGCACGTGCCGCAGGTCGCCCAGCGCCTCGGCGTCGGTCAGCGTGAGGCCCTGGACGACGATGGTGCCCCGGTCGGTCTCGTACAGGCTGGGGCACGCGCCCGCCTCCGACGTGGAGCCGAGAAACCGCAAACGCATTGGCACCGTCCTTCCCCGAGCGGCTCGCATCGCATGACAATTGCGCGCAATCTTAGCCACGTTGCCGTTGCGCCGACGTTTCACCAGAAAACGGGCGTAAGGCTAAGAAGTGATCATTCCATGAAGGTCTGCGCCCGCGCGAACAGGGCCAGCGTCGTGGCGTGCAGGGCGTCGCCGATGTCCTTGGGCGCCTTGCCCGCGCACGCCCTGGCGTGGGTGCCCTCCAGCACGATGCCCAGCTTGAAGCAGGCCATGGTCGCGTACCAGTTGATCGCCGACAGGTCGCGGCCGGACAGCGCGGCGTAGTGCGCCACCAGTTCCCGGCCCTCCGGCAGGCCGGTGATCGTGGTGCCGATGCCCCAGTCGCCCTCGCCCCCCGGCCAGGTGGCCAGCAGCCAGCCCAGGTCGAGCAGCGGGTCGCCGATCGTGCACATCTCCCAGTCCACGATCGCGGCCACGCGGGGCCCGTCGTAGGCGAACATCAGGTTCGACAGGTGGTAGTCGCCGTGCATGATCCCCGGCGTGAACGCGGCGGGCCGGTTGTCCTCCAGCCACGCCGCCGTACGCTCCAGGCCCGGGATGTCGGGCCCGGGGTAGCCGTCCAGGGCCGAGTAGCCCTCCAGCTCGCCCATCCACCGCGGCACCTGCCGCTCCAGGAAGCCCTCCGGGCGGCCGAACCCGGCCAGCCCCACGGCCTCGTGGTCCACCCGGCCCAGCTCGGCCAGCGCGGCGGCGGCCTCCAGGCCCATGCGGTGGCGGATCGCCGGATCGCTCGCGTGCGGCTCGGGCAGGCCGGTGGAGGCGTTGAACCCGTCCACCGGCTCCATCAGGTAGAACACCGCGCCGCCGAGCACGCTCTCGTCGGTGCAGGCGGCGACCAGCCTCGGCGCGGCCACCGGCGTGCCGCCGAGCGCGGCCAGCACCCGTGCCTCGCGCCGCAGCACCTCGTTGCTCTTGGCGCGCAGGTGCAGGGGCGGACGCCGCAGCACGTACGGCACGCCGCCCCGGCTGAAGCGGACCATGACGTTCTGCGTGCCGCCCGCCACCGGCGAGACGTCCTCGAAGGGCCCGCCGGGCAGCCCCTGGGCGTCCATCCACGCACCGAGTGCGTCGAAGTCGATGACGTTGACGTCGATGTGCGTGGTCGTCATTCAGGCCCCTACCGAATCATGTTCTGGACGTTAGCCCGCAACCTACGATCGGTCCCGGGGCGGCGTCAACGCGGCGGCCCAGCGGGGCGGGCGCTTGTCCAGCAGCGCGCGGATGCCCTCCTGCCCCTCCTCGGAGGTGAACCGCTCGGCCGACAGCTCGGCCATCCGCCGCATCCCCTCCGCCATCGGCAGCGCGGGCACCTCCCGCAGCAGCCTCTTGGTGATCGCCAGCGCCTCGGGGCCGCCGAGGAGCAGCATCTCCGCGTAGCGCGCCACGGTGACGTCCACGTCCTCGTCCGGCACCGCCCGGGTCACCAGGCCGATCTCGGCCGCCCGTGCCGCCGAGAAGGTCTCGCCGGTCATGAAGTACTCCGCCGCCGCCCGCGGCTCCACCCGGCGCAGCACGGTCACCGCGATCATCGCGGGCGCCACCCCCAGGCGTACCTCACTGAACGCGAACGTCGCCGACTCCGGCGCGATGGCGAAGTCGCACGCCGCCACCAGGCCGAGGCCGCCCGCCCGCGCGGTGCCGTTCAGCCGGCAGATCACCGGCTTGGGGCTCTCCCAGATCAGCGTCATGATCTCCGGGAAGGCCGCGGTCACCGGGGCGCCCGTCGCCCGTTGCTCCTTCAGGTCGGCCCCCGAGCAGAACACCGGCCCCGCCCCCGTGAGCACGATCACCCGCACACCGGGATCGTCCAGCGCGCGCCGCAGCGCCGCGTCCAGCTCGCCGAGCAGCGCCACCGACAGCGCGTTGCGGTTGCGCGGCGAGTCCAGCGTGATCGTCGCCACGCCGCCGGCCGCTTCCTCGTGTACCAGGTTCCCCACAGGCGTTCTCCCTCCGGGCCGCAGACGCGCTCATCCTGCCACGGCGGCCCGGGGGCGGCTCTCACAGGTCCGGCGAGTCCAGGTCCGGCGAGTCCCAGGTCCAGCGAGTCTCACAGGTCCAGGGAGGAGCGGCCGAAGCGGTCGCGCAGGAACCGGCCCTGGTCGCGCAGCGCCTGCTCATCGCCGCGGTGCACGGCCTCCTCCACCTCGCGGATCTTGCCGTCGAGCAGGTCGAGCTGCGCCAGCAACTCCTCGTGCGCGCTGCGCCGGGCCGCCTCGCGCCGGGTGAGCGCGTACGTCCTGGGCAGGTTGGCGTACGCCTCCAGGCTCGCCGGCAGGTAGTCGCGGATCGTCTGCGAGACGATGTGCAGGTGGTCGGGGGAGGAGGTCAGGACCTCGGCCCGCGCCAGCACGCCCCGCAGCACCTCGCCCAGCGCCTCCAGCCGCTCCAGCACGTCCGCCGGGAAACGGTGCACCCGCGCCGCCCGTGCCAGCAGCGCGTCCAGGTCGGCCGCGAGGCGGCGGGCCTCCGCCTCGGTCTCCGCGCTCACCGAGACGGTCAGGCGGACCCGCTCGGGCGGCGCGAGCAGCGCGCCCACGCCGTACAGGCCGGCGACCACGACCGGCCACAGCGACCCGGCCAGCCCGAGGAAGTGCGCGCCCAGGCCGAGCAGCGCCAGCGCGCACCCCGCGATGTTCTTCGTCGAGCCCAGGTACGCCACCACCCGCCGCACCGGGTCACTGGTAGCCACGGATCTCCTTGAAGGCCGCCGCCAGCGAACCGCTGCGCGCGTCGAACGTGGTCCCGCCGGTCAGCCGGGCCAGCTCGGTCATCTCCGCCACGTCGCTCTCGCCGAACAGCACCACGAACGTGCGCACCCGCCGCTGCGCCTCGGGCAGCGCCCGGTAGAACCGCTCGAACTCCTCGTAGTCCGATCCGTCGGTGTTCTCGCCGTCGGTCATCAGCACGATGGAGGTGTAACGGCCCGGATCGGCGGCGAGCTGCCGCCCCGCCTCCTCGTACGCCACCCGCAGCGCGTCGTAGATCGCGGTGCCGCCCGAGACGTCCAGCCCCTCCGCGTACCCCTTGATCTCCGCAAGCACCGGCTCCGGCCGCGACCCCGGCAGTGTGAAGCCCTGCGGCGAGCCCGGCCGCGTGCTGAACGGGATCATAGTGACCTTCTCCCGGTTGCGGAAGCGGGAAAACGTGCCGGAGGCGGAGGTGTCGGCGCCGGTGAGCGTGACCAGCGCGCCGCGCAGCGCCTCGATCCGGTCGCCCGCCATCGAGCCCGAGGTGTCCAGCACGAACAGCGCCTGGGCCGGCACGCGCACCTGGTTGAGGTAGGCGTCGATCAGGCCGTCGGCGGTGTCGCGCCGGTTGGGGAAGGGCAGCTCGACCAGCGACGCCGTGCCGAACCTGGAGTCGGGACGCACGGCCGGCACGATCGGCCGCCGGTCGGTCCTGGTCATGATCTCCTTCTGCACCGCCGGCGAGCGCAGCCAGTTCACCGCCTTGGTGTACAGCTCCTTCTTCTCCGGGGACGCCGAGGCGAGCGCGGTCAGCGGGTAGTCGGCGGTGACCACGCCGTCGGAGGGGTAGATCAGGGTCAGCGGCCGGGGCAGCTTCCGGTTCAGCCCGAGCAGCACCGACTCGTAGTTCACCAGGCCGTCCACGCCGCCCTGCGCGGCGTACACGTCGGCCAGCCAGCCCGAGGACCCCGAGGTGAGCCGCTGCGCGGAGAAGAACTCCTTCAGCCGGGGCGTGACCGCGCCGATCGCCGCGGCGTCCAGGGCCTCGCCCGCGTCCGACAGCGCCGCCGCCACCCCGACCAGGGCCGAGAAGCCGGAGTTGGAGGAGGCCGGGTTGGTCATGCCGAAGGTGAACCTGCCCTCGCCCGCCGCCTTCGCGATGTCCGCCCAGGTCACCTGCTTGTTCGTCCACCCCAGCTCCTCGGCCTTGGCCTGGTCGAGGCCGAGCAGCACCGGCGAGGCCATGATCTTGGTCTGGGTGGAGAGCCGGGCGTTCGCGCCCTCGATCAGCGACAGGTAGCGGTTGGAGGAGAACCAGATCGCGTCGTAGCCGGCGTCCGCGCCGCCGCTCGCCACCATCTCGGCGCCGTCGAGGGTGCCGGCGTAGCGCAGCGAGAAGGTCACCCCCGCCTGGTCCGCGGCCGTGGCGAGCAGCGGCTCCAGGTCCTTCAGCTCGCTGCCGGCCAGCACCCGCAGCACGCCGGGCCCGTCGGGCGGCCCCTCGGCCGCCTCCGGCTCGTCCGCCGCGCAGCCCGCCAGCGTCAGCGCCGCGGCGAGCGCGAGCGCCGCGGCCGTCCTGACCGCGGCCCGCCGCCTCATCGGGCCCCCTCCCCGGCGGCCGGGTCGGCCCGCTCCAGGTACGCCCTGGCGTGCTCCAGTTCCACGGTGAGGCTGTCCACGGTGGCCGCCATGCTCTCCACGGCCTTGACCTTGAAGGTGTCGATCATGTCCATGGTGGCGTAGACGTTGTCGAACGCCTTGCGCAGCGTGTCCATGTCGATCGTGGTCGAGGCGGCCCGGGTGTGGACCTCGGCGGCCTGCGTGCGCAGCATCTCGCTGGTCGCCAGGATCAGGTCCGAGGTGGTGGCGTTCAGCGCGCTGATCTGGTCGAGCACCAGCTTCTGGTTCGCCAGCGCCTGCGCCACCGTCACGGCCGTGCGCAGCGCCGCCACCGTGGTCGTGGTCGCCCGGTCCACGCCCTTGACGAGCTCCTGGTTGTTGCGGCGCACCAGGTCCAGCGCCAGGTACCCCTGAGCCGAGACCGCGAGCTGGGTGAGCAGGTCCTGGTGCTTCTGCCGCACCCCGAACAGCGCGTCCGAGCGCAGCGCCGTGGCCTTCTCCGGCTCGGTGGCCTCGATCGCGAGGATGCGCGTCTCCAGCTCCGCGTCGATGGCCGCGGCGAGCACGGCGTACTCCTGGAGGCGCTGCATCGTCTCCCACAGGTGCGCCTTCTCGCCCTCGATGGCGGCGTTGTCCTTCAGCAGCTCGTCCTGGCCGGACTTCAGCGCCCGGATGATGTCGTCGATGTGCTTTTGCGCTGAGTGGAACTTGGCGAAGTAGTCGCGCAGCCGGTCACCGAACGGGATCAGGCCGAGCAGCTTGCGGGGGCCGCTCGCCGCCTGCTTGGGGTCCAGGTCCACGACCGTGCGCCGCAGCTCCACCAGCCGGTCGGCCACCTGCGACTGCGCGTCGGCCCCCTCGCCGCGCGCCGCCTTCAGCGCCGCGACCGGGCGCTTGAGCATCCGGTTGGCCACCTGGGAGGCGGCCCGGATCTCGGTGTCGCCCATCGCGGTGATGTCGCGCACCTTGCGCCCGAACTCCGGCGAGCGCGGGTCCAGGGCCGCCAGCACGTCGGCGAAGTCCCTGGCCTTGGCCGTCAGTTCGCCGGCCCGCTCCTCCGGCACGGGCAGCATCGTCGCCGCCTTCTCCACCGGGACCGCCGCCACGGGCGCGGGCGGGGTGAGCACGAGATCGCTGTCTGACACTGTTCTCCTAAGTGCGATTCGCTGCAGTCCGTCAGCCGGCCGGGGTGCTGCTCCCGGCGTACATGCGCTCGATCCCGGCGATCAGCTCCTCCATGCGGGCGAACGCCGGCGGCTCGACCACGTCCACCAGCTCGGTCGCCACCGGAGCCCTGTGCTTGGCGGCCAGATCGGCGAACGCCTTGGGGTCGGCGGTCCGGAAGCCGTGCCGCGCGGCCAGCGCGGCGAACTCGGGGTCGCGGGTGAGCAGGTCGCCGACCTTGTCCGCCTCGGGGGTGAACGGCACCAGCGTGTGCTTGCTCAGCACGGTCGGGGCCGGGTAGATCAGCCGCATCCCGGACCGGATCGAGCCGTCGCCGGCGAACACGCGGGCGGCGTACTGGGCCTCGTAGATCATCACCATCGGGGTCTTGCCGACGCCGAGCGCGAGGTAGTCCTCGAACGGCGCCTCGCTGGTCGTCTCGGAGTAGCCCTGGTCGAGGAAGGTCGGCCCGACGGTCTCGACCACGGCCGGCACCTGCTCGGGGGAGCTGACGACGTTCTCGCCGTTGGCGACGTAGCTCATCAGCGCGAGGTACATCGCGGCCGAGTTGGACGTACGGATGTCGGTGGTCGTCAGCAGCACCCGCTTGCGCGCCGGGTAGGCCGTGTTGCCCGGAAGTTTGTCCCAGCGAGCCCCATTTTTCACTATTTCCAGGTATTTGCCGATATCAAATACCTGGCCCTGCGCCGAGTCCCGCACCACGCCCGCCTTGGCGAGCAGGTCCACGATCGGGTCGAACGTCGCGATGGCCATCGGCGAGTAGAACGGCGCGTACGTCCGCGCCGCCCCCCGGTCCTGCCTGATCTTCTCCGCCGCCGGCACACTGCTCGGGAACGCGAACCCGTACTTGCCCAGATCCACGGACGTGGCGATCTGCCGCGTCCCGGCGACGTCCACCTCCACCCGCAGCCCATGCCGCGCGAAGGCCGCCTTCACCTGCGGATCGTCGAAGAACGCCTGCTTCTCCGACCCGATCACGCCGCGCACCGTCACGAGCTCCCGCCCGCCGTTGCCGTCGTCGTCCCGGTTCCCCCACACCACCGCCACGGCGACCACGACGACAAGCACCAGTCCCAGCCCGACCCCGATCCACCTCTTCATCGAACCCCGCCTCGCGCTGTGAGTCCCCGTGCCCCGAATTATCGAAGACCAAGAAAAGCAGCGAGCACCCCGATATGCCGATGAATCAAGATTTAAGCGGCTATTCAGCAGCTCGTAACACAAAACGGGCCCCCCGAAGAAAACGCCCACCCGATACCCGCCATCCGCCCCCACCCGAAGCCCGCACTTCGGCCGTGTCCCCGTCCGGGAGGAGGTGGCGGGAGGGTGTCGATTTCCGCAGGCTCCGGCATCCACCCCCATCCCGCTTTGGAGGAAGATGCACCGTTGCCGACGCTCTGGCGCACATTCGGTGGACCGAGTGCGCACCTCGAATCTGCGCCGCAGCGCTGGGCGGTTTCCCACAGATGCCGGCGAACCCGCCTGGTCGTCCATGCGCACCCGGCTTCCGCGACGACACCATCGTGTGACCAGCGAACTCGCCTCAGGCGCACCTGAATCAACCGCGGCTACGCGCTGTCACCACCGAACACGAACCAGAGCCGTTGCCCGGACACACCCGTTCGTTCTTGGCACCTCACTCCCTGCCCACGCCCCGCTCCGGGGGAGTATGCGGGAGTGTCCGGGCAATGGTGGATTCTCCGCAAGGCGGGATGGGGGCGGGTGACGGAACCTGCGCGAACGCGACGCCCTCCCACAGCCCCCTCCCGAACACGGACACACCCGTGTATCCGCGCAACGCTGGATCTTGCGCCCGACGGGATGGAGTGGATGCCGGAACCTGCGGAAACGCGACGCCCTCCGGCCGCCTCCTCCCGAACGGTGACACACCCCGCTCCGGGCGTGTGGTGTGCATGGGGTGTAGGGCGGGCTTTGGGTGTGTGGCGTGCATGGGGTCGGTGCCCCGCTCCAGATGCGTGGCGTACATGGGGTGCGGGCGCGCCTGGGTGTGTGGCGTGCATGGGGTCCGCGCCCCGCTCCCGGGTGTATGCCCTCTTCGGGGGGCACGCGGCCTGGTGCCATGGCGTCCGGCCGGTCAGGGCCGCCTTCGGTCCTCCCGTAGGGAGGGTTCCCGGCCGGGTCCGGTGAAGCGTGCTCGCCAACCGGCCGCATCGTGCCGTGCCGGGGTCACGCCGGGCAGTCGGCGCTGTCACACGCCGGATCCCGGTTGGCCCCGTCCGGCCTCGCCGATGGGCCGGAGGCGGTGCCGTGCCGCTGGAGTGCGCGCGCCTGTACCCGTGACCGCGCCGGTCGTCCGGCTATGCGCAGTGGCTCCAGCCGCTCTTCCAGGATGCGCTGCCGTAGCTGCCGCCCCAGATCACGCACTTCTTGACCGCGGAGACGCGGACCGGGCCCGCGTACGCGGTGTAGCTGCCGGTGTCGCCGCCTGAGCCGCCGTTCTGGACCTGGAGGGTGGCGCTCATGCGGATTCTGCCCGGCACGACGTACCTGGACATCGTGACCACGCAGTTCTTCCCGGCGGCCGAGCTGTAGAGCAGGTAGATGGTCGCGCCGCCCAGCCCGTGGGAGTCGATGACCTTGTAGCCGGAGCCGCACACGCCCGTCGGCGAGTACGGGTTCGGCTTGGGGGCCGCGGTCGTCCTGGTCGGGCTCGGCGCGCTGGTCGTCGGCTTGCGGGTCGGGGTCGGGGTCGGCTCGGGCTGCGGGGCCTGGGTGGTGGGCTTGCGGGTGGGCTGCCTGGTGCGGGTCGGGCTGGGCTCGGCCGTCGTGCGGCTCGGCCGGGGCTCGCTGCTCCTCGTGGGCAGCTCGCTGGGCACCTGGACCTCGGCGCGCGGCTTGCGGGTCTTCGTCCGGGTGGCGGACGGCGTGGGGGTGGGCTGCCATGACGAGGGCGGCGGTTCGACGGGCGGCGGCGCGACCTCGGTCTGTTCCGCCGCCACGTACTCGGATGTCGGGGTGCTGGTCGGGCCCGGCAGCAGGTTGCCCGTCTTGGCGAGCACGACCGATCCCGCGCCGAGCACCAGCGTGCCCGCGACCGCCCCGGCCACGATGAGCGCGGTGCGCTTGCTGACCCCGCCGATGAACCCGCCCGGCCCACCGGCGCCCTGACGGCCCGGGGGGTGGGCATGCGGGGGACGCCGGGCCGCCTGCTGCGGCTCCGGCCGCCCGTGCGGTCCCCGGTTCTGCGGCCCATGGGGCCCGCTGTGGGGCTGCGGCTGGGGCTCCCGGTTCTGCGGCCCGTGCTGGTGGTTCTGGGGCCCGTGCGGGGGTTGGGGGCGCTGTAGGGGGCTGCCCTGCTCATGCGGTCCCTGGTGCGGCGCGCCATGGAAGGGGGAGCCTTGCTGATGCGGGGCCTGGGGGGTCGGCCCCTGGGGCGGCGTGCCCGGCTGCGGGGGCGGCCCTTGGGGGGTGGGGTGCGCGCCGTGCGGGGGGCCCGCTGCTGCGGCGGGCTGGGAGGGTGGGGTGGCACCGTGGGGGGCCGCGCTGCTGGGGTGGGCGGCCGGGGGGTGCGGGTGGGCGATGTGCTGGTGGGCGGTCTCTGGGGGTGTGCCCTGGGGGGCGGGGGTGCGGAGGGGGCCGGTGGGGGCGCCGGTCAGGTGGGCGATGAGTTCTTCGGCGGTGGGGCGGAGGGCGGGGTCCTTGGACAGGCAGGCCGCCACCAGGTCGCGCATCGGGCCGTCCAGGGCGCCGAGGTCCGGCTCCTGGTGCAGGATGCGGTTCATCACGACCGGGATGGAGTCCTGACCGAAGGCGGGGGTGCCGCTGGCCGCGAAGACCATGGTGACGCCCCAGGCGAAGACGTCGGCGGCGGGGGAGACGTCGCCGGTGGTCAGTTGCTCGGGGGCGAGGTAGGACGGCGTGCCCATGGTCATGCCGGTCGCGGTCGCGCCGGGGGTGTCCAGGGCGCGGGCGATGCCGAAGTCGATCACGACCGGGCCCTCGGGGCCCATCAGGACGTTGGCGGGCTTGAAGTCGCGGTGCAGGATGCCCGCGCGGTGGATGGCGGCCAGGGCCGTGGCCGTGGCGATGGCCAGGCGGTCCAGGGCGCCGCCGCGGCGGGGGCCCTCGCGGTCCACGAGCTGGCGCAGGGAGGGGCCGGGCACGTACTCGCTGACGATGTACGGCTGGTTGCCCGCGAGGTCGGCGTGCAGCACCGGGGCCGTGCAGAAGCGGGCCACGCGCTGGGCCACGGCGACCTCGCGCAGGAACCGGGCGCGCGCGCCGGGGTCGGCGGTCAGGCCCGCGTGCAGCAGCTTGACCGCCACCCGGTCGCCCGTCGGGCCGCGCCCCAGGTAGACGATCCCCTGGCCGCCCTCCCCGAGGCGGCCCAGCATCTCGTACGCCCCGAGCTGACGCGGGTCGTCCGGTGTGAGCGGCTGGACCTGCGTCACCAGTGCCCCCTGACAAACACCTGCAAAATCACGTCACTACGGCATTACGCTACCAGTGTGACGGATGGTGCAATCGTCATCAGATGAGGCGGCGTTCCATCGCCGCCACCACGGCGGCCGCGCGGTTGTCCACCCCCAGCTTGCCGAAGACGTGCTTGAGGTGGGTCTTCACCGTGGTCTCGCTGATCAGCAGGGCGCGGGCCACCTCCTTGTTCGACGCGCCCTTGGCGATGAGCCGCAGCACCTCCAGCTCCCGTGGCGTCGGCGCCGTGGCGGGGGCGGGGCCGGGGGCCAGCCGGTCCACCAGCAGGGAGTGGATGGAGGAGGACAGCACCCGGCCGCCGGCCGCGGCGGTGCGCACCGCCTGGTGGAGCTCCTCGCGCGGGGCGTCCTTGAGCAGGTAGCCCGCGACCCCGGCCGACAGGGCGCGCGAGACGTCGGCGTCGGTGTCGTACGTCGTGAGCACGATGACCCGGATGTCCGGATGGTCGGCGCGCAGCCGCTCGATGGCGCCCACGCCGTCGAGTCCCGGCATGCGCAGGTCCATCAGCACAACGTCGGGCCGTTCGGAGCGGGCGAGGGCCAGGGCCTGGTGACCGTCGGCGGCCTCGGCCACCACGGTGATGTCGGGCAGGCCGGTGAACATGCCGCGCAGGCCGTCGCGGACCACCGGATGGTCATCGACGATCATCAGGCGGAGGGGATGCTCAGGCACAGCGCCGTCCCCTCCCCGATCGCCGACTCCACCGTGACCGTGCCGCCGGCCCGCGCCGCGCGCTCGCGCATCGCGACCAGGCCGTACCCGCCGTGCGGGGCGGACGGGTCGAAGCCCGCCCCGTCGTCGAGCACGTCCAGCGTGATCCCGCCCTCCATGTACGACAGGGTAAGCGCCGCGCGGCTCGCGCCCGCGTGCTTGGCGATGTTGGCCAGCCCTTCCTGGGCCGTACGCAGCACGGCCATCTCGACCTCCGCGCCCAGCGGCCGGGGGCGGCCGTCCACGGAGAACGTGACCGGTATCCCGGTCATGGCCTCCCAGCGCTCGGCGACGGCGGCGAGCGCGCCGTCCAGGCCCGCCTCGTGCAGGGGCTCGGGACGCAGCGCGTCCACCGACCGGCGCGCCTCGTTCAGGCTCTCCCGCGCGAGCCGCTTGGCCAGGGCGATCCTGTGCCGCACGGCGTCCGGATCGCCGATGCTCTGCTCGGCCGCTTCGAGCTGGGTGATGATCCCGCTCAGGCCCTGGGCGAGGGTGTCGTGGATCTCGCGGGCCAGGCGGGCCCGCTCCTCCAGCGCGCCGATCGCCTTGCCCTGCTCGCTCTGCCTGACGAGGAAGTCGGCGAACAGGCCGAGGAGCAGCACCAGCGAGACGCTGCCGAAGGCCGAGCCCAGTGCGGACGGGTCGCGCGTGGCCTGGGTGACCAGCCCCGCCGCGCCCATCGCCGTGACCACCAGCAGCAGCGCGCCCAGGTAGTTCCAGCCCCGCGGCAGCAGGAGGTACGGCAGGGCGAACATCCCGAACATGGACATCTCATAGATCGGCTCGCGCCGGATCAGCACGAACAGCAGCGCGATGAGCACCAGCAGGTGCAGGGCCATCGGGTTGAGCCGTTCCAGCAGGTCCGGGCGGCGTACGACGAAGAACGCGTACCACGCGGCCATCAGGGCGGCCAGGCCGAGCGTGACGGCCCGCTCGCCGGGCGCGCCCTCGCCGCGGACCATCATGATCGCGGCGGGGACGGCCAGGCAGGCGAAGAACAGCAGGTGGAAGGCGCGCACCCAGCGCGCCTCCACCCCGCTCGCCGGCGGCTCGGTGCCGGGCATGCCAGACGCCTTTCTAAAAGCAGGGATCACTCCCAGCGGAACAGCGCCGCCGCGGCGGCGGTGCACACCACGGTAACGCCCGCCAGGACGAGGAACGGCATGGCCGCGGGGGTGCCGAACCAGCCGTCGCGGAGCCCGGTCACGGCGTGGGTGAGGGGCAGGTACTCGCCCATCCGGCGCAGCTCCTCCGGCAGGCCCTCGCGCGGGATGGCCGCGCCGCCGAGGAAGATCATCGGGAACATGATCAGCAGGCCGAACAGCTCCGCGGTCCTGGCGCGCGGGGCGAGGGCCGCGACGACGAAGCCGATCGCGCACACCATCGCGGAGCACAGCGCGTACGCCAGCAGGAGCGGGAGCGGATGCGCGGGCGGCTCGACGTCGTAGCCGAACACGCCGACGCCCACCACGATGGCCGAGCCGGCGACGCCCATGACGACCTGCGCGGCGAACTGCGCGGCGAGCAGGGCGACCGGCGCGACCGGGGTGACGGCGAGCCGGCGCAGCACCTTGCGCTCGCGGTAGGTCGCCACGATGCCGGGCAGGACGGAGATCCCCCCGATGGCCAGGATCATCGCCATGTAGCTCGGCAGGAAGATCTCGACCCGGTCGTTGCCGCTGTTGAGCACCAGCAGCATGAGCGGGAACGCGATCATGAAGAACAGCGCGCCGGGATCGCGGGACAGCAGCCTCAGCTCGGTGGCCGTCAGGTGCGCGAACGCCTTCATCGGGCCTCCTCCCGCATCGCGCTCTCGACGAGGGCCAGGTACGCCTGCTCCAGGGAGCCGGTGCCGGTGCGCTCGGCCAGCTCGCGCGGCGTGCCCACCGCCGCGATCCGCCCGCGCGCGAAGACCGCCACCCGGTCGCACAGCGCCTCGGCCTCCTCCATGTAGTGGGTGACCAGCACCGCCGTGGTGCCCGCGGCCTTGAGCCCGCCGATCAGCGCCCAGGTCTCCCGGCGGGCGACCGGGTCGAGCCCGGTGGTCAGCTCGTCCAGTACCACCAGCTCGGGCCGTCCGACCAGGGCGAGGGCGAGCTGGAGGCGCTGCTTCTGCCCGCCGGACAGGTCGCCGAACGACTTGCCCCGGATCGGGCCGAGCCCCCAGCGCTGCAGCACCGCGCGCCAGTCGTCCGGCTCGCGGTAGAAGGCCGCGTACAGCCGCAGGGCCTCGGCGACCTTCAGCCGCGCGGGCAGCTCGCTCTCCTGGAGCTGCGCGCCCACGCGCTGCGCCAGGGCCCGGCGCTGCCGCGCCGGCTCCATGCCCAGCACCCGCACCGTGCCCGAGTCGGGCCGGCGCAGCCCGATCAGGCACTCCACCGTCGTGGTCTTGCCCGCGCCGTTGTGCCCGACGACGCCGAACGTCTCACCCTGTTCCACCGTGAACGACACCCCGTCCACCGCAGGCGTCCCGTGGTACGCCTTGCGCAGCTCCGTCACCTCGATGACCGTCATGGCAGGAGCTTCGCGCGGACGGAGGCGGGGCGGCATCGCCCGGCGGGGCGCCCGCCATCCTCCTTTCGGAGGATGGCGGCCCGGCTAGATCGCCTTGCCGGGGTTGAGGATGCCGAGCGGGTCGAAGACCCGCTTGATCCCCTGGTGGACGTCCTGCACGACCGGGCCGGCCTCCAGCTTCAGCCAGCGCTGCTTGATCAGGCCGACGCCGTGCTCGCCGGTGAGGGTGCCGCCCAGCCGCAGCGCGGCGCGGAAGATGTCGTCGGCGGCGGCCCACACCTCCGGGGGCGGCTCGGGCAGGCCGCGCTCGAAGATGAAGACCGGGTGCAGGTTGCCGTCGCCCGCGTGGGCCACGGTGCAGACGCGCACGCCATGCCGGACGCCGGCCTCCTCCACCGCGGAGATCATCTCGGGCAGCGCGGAGCGGGGCACGCACACGTCCTCCACCAGGCACGCGCCGAGGCGCTCCTTGGCCTGGTACGCCATCCGCCGCACGCCGATCAGCTCCTCGGCCTCCTGCGGGTCGGAGGACACGGCCACGAAGGAGGCACGGTTCTCCTCGCACAGCTTGCGCATCCGCTCGGCGGCGTCCTGCCCGTCGGGGGCGTCGGACTGGGCGATCAGCATGGCCGCCACCGAGGACTCCAGGCCGATGTGCTTCCAGTCGTCGATCGCGACCAGGGTGGCCCGGTCCAGCAGTTCCAGCAGCGAGGGCTGGCAGCCGGCCGCGATGATCGCGGAGACGGCGGACGCCGCGTCGCGCGGCGAGCCGAACTCGGCCGCGACGGTCGCGGGCGGGACGGCGGGGGCGCGGCGCAGCCGGACCGTGGCCTCGGTGATCACCCCGAGCGTGCCCTCGGAGCCCACGAACAGCCCGGTCAGGTCGTAGCCGGTGACGCCCTTGACGGTGCGGCGGCCGGTGTCGAGCACCCGGCCGTCGGCGAGCACGACCTCCAGGCCGAGCGCGGAGTCGCGGGTCACGCCGTACTTGACGCAGCGCAGCCCGCCCGCGTTGGTGGCCAGGTTGCCGCCGATGGTGGAGATCTCGAAGGAGGAGGGGTCGGGGGCGTACATCAGGCCGTGCTCCCTGGCGGCGCGGTCCAGGTCGGCGTTGATCACGCCCGGCTGCACCACCGCGATCTCGTCGTCCGGGGACAGCTCCACGATCCGGTCCATCTTGGCCACCGACAGCACCACGCAGCCGTCCGTGGCGGTCGCGCCGCCGGCCAGGCCGGTGCCCGCGCCGCGCGGCACGACCGGGACCCGGTTCGCCGAGGCCCAGCGCAGCGTCTCGGCCACCTCCTCGCGGCTGTGCGCGAGGACCACGCCGAGCGGGCGTCCGGGCTCCAGGAAGGTGCGGTCGCGTGAGTAGGAGTCGGTGACGTCGGGATCGGTCAGGACGCGGCCCTCGGGCAGCGCGGCGGCGAGCTGGTCGATGAGTGTCACACCTGGAGAGTACGGGGCGAGTCCGGATGGGCCGGACATCCCATCCTCGAATGCACCTTCACGAACGGCCCGTCCGGTGCTTGTGTGGAGTCTAGGCCGCCCTGTGATCCAGATCACACCGAAGGAGGGGCGATGACGGGAACGCGCACTCCGTTCAGCGGCGAAGTGGCCCCCTGCGGCAAGAGGGGGGACGGCGAGCACTTCCTGGACGACGACGGCCACGGGCTGCTCATCCGCGACCAGCACTTCGCCTGCGGGTGCCGCCGGATGCGGCACGAGTACCACGACGGAAGCATCCACGTCAGCGCGCTGCGCTGCGACGGGCGTCGGGTCAAGGAGACGGACCAGGTGGACCCCGACCACGGGTGCTGAGCGCGAGGGAGGCCACATGATCTTCGATGTGCTGATCGTGGGCGGGGGCGGGGCGGGGCTGCGGGCGGCGATAGCCGTCGTGGAGGCCGACCCCGGGCTGAAGGTGGCGATCGTGTCGAAGGTCTACCCGATGCGCAGCCACACGGTCTCGGCCGAGGGCGGCGCGGCGGGGGTCATCGGCGAGGGCGACACGCTCGACGAGCACGCGTACGACACCATCTCCGGCGGCGACTGGCTGTGCGACCAGGACGCGGTGGAGGCGTTCGTGGCCGAGGCGCCGCGGGAGCTGATCCGGCTGGAGCACTGGGGGTGCCCGTGGAGCCGGGAGCCCGACGGCCGGGTGGCGGTGCGGCCGTTCGGCGGCATGAAGCGGATGCGCACGTGGTTCGCCGCGGACAAGACCGGGTTCCACCTGCTGCACACCCTGTTCCAGACCAGCTTGAGACATCAGGAGATCCAGCGCTATGACGAGTGGTACGCCACCAGGCTGATCGTGGACGACGGCCGGGTCCACGGCGTCGTCGCGATGGACATCCGCACCGGGGCGATCGAGGCCCTCGCCGCCAGGACCGTCATCCTGGCCACCGGCGGCTGCGGCCGGGCCTTCCCGTTCACCACCAACGCCGCGATCAAGACCGGCGACGGGATGTCGCTGGCCTACCGCGCCGGGGTGCCGCTGAAGGACATGGAGTTCGTCCAGTACCACCCCACCGGCCTGCCGTTCACCGGCATCCTGATCACCGAGGCGGCGCGCGCCGAGGGCGGCTGGCTGATCAACAAGGACGGCTACCGCTACCTCCAGGACTACGACCTCGGCGTCCCCACGCCCACCCCGAAGCTGCGCAGCATGGAGCTGGGCCCGCGCGACCGGCTGTCGCAGGCGTACGTGCGCGAGGTCGAGCGCGGACGCACCGCCGAGACGCCGTACGGCCAGGTGGTCTACCTCGACCTGCGCCACCTCGGCGAGGCCAGGATCGAGGCCCGCATCCCGTTCGTGCGCGAGCTGTGCCGCAGCTACCAGAACCTCGACCCGGTCACCGACCTCATCCCGGTGCGGCCGGTCGTGCACTACATGATGGGCGGCGTCCACACCGACATCGACGGCGCGACCCCGATCCGCGGCCTGTACGCCGCCGGCGAGACCGCCTGCGTCAGCATCAACGGCGCCAACCGGCTCGGCTCCAACTCGCTGCCGGAGTGCCTGGTGTTCGGCGCCCGCGCGGGCGCGGCGGCGGCGCGCGAGGCCCGGGAGGCGCCCGCCGCGGGCGAGCGGGCCGTGCGGGCGCAGGGGGCCGACGAGCGGCGCCGCCTGGAGCACGAGCGCGACCGGCGCGACGGCGGCGCGGAGCGCATCGCGGACATCCGCGAGCAGATGCAGGAGACGCTGGAGGAGGCCGCCGGGATCTACCGCACCCGCGACGCGCTGGACAAGGCCGCGAACCGGATCGCCGAGCTGCGCGAGCGCGCCGCCGCGGCCCGGCTGGACGACCACAGCACCGCCTTCAACACCGAGATGGTCGCCGCGCTCGAACTGTCCTCGATGCTCGACGTGGCCGAGACCATCGTCGCCTGCGCGCTGAACCGCGAGGAGTCGCGCGGCGCGCACCAGCGCAGCGACTTCCCGGCGCGTGACGACGGGCGCTTCCTGGCCCACTCGCTCGCCTACCGCGGCGCGGACGGCGGGCCGCGCGTGGAGCTGCTGCCCGTCACGATCACCCGCTGGCCACCCGGCGAAAGGGTCTACGGACGATGATCACACTGCAGGTCAGCCGCTACCGGCCGGGACAGGACGCCGAGCCGGTCTTCCAGGACTACGAGGTGCCGCTGCGCTCCGACTGGGCGGTGCTCGACGGGCTGGCCCACATCAAGGACCACCTGGACGGCACGCTGTCCTTCCGCTGGTCGTGCCGGATGGGCATCTGCGGCTCGTGCGGGATGACCGTCAACGGCGAGCCCCGGCTCACCTGCGGCACCTTCCTGACCGACTACGGCGAGGGGCCGATCCGGGTGGAGCCGCTGCGGGGGTTCCCGGTGATCCGGGACCTGGTGGTGGACATCGACGACGTGCTGGCCAAGCTGGCGCACGTCAAGCCGTGGCTGATCCGGGAGGGGGAGGAGCTGCCGCTGACGGCGGAGTACACCCAGACGCCGGCGCAGCTTGAGGCGTACAAGCAGTACAGCATGTGCATCAACTGCATGCTGTGCTACTCGGCCTGCCCGGTCTACGCGCTGGAGCCCGACTTCCTCGGCCCGGCGGCCATCGCGCTGGCCCAGCGCTACAACCTCGACTCCCGCGACCAGGGCGACCGGTTCGACCTGCTGGCCACCGACGAGGGCGTGTGGGGCTGCACCTTCGTCGGCGAGTGCACCAGCGCCTGCCCCAAGCACGTGGACCCGGCCGAGGCGATCCAGCGCTACAAGCTCACCGCCGCCCTCACCTCGGTGCGCAACCTGCTGCCCTGGGGGAGGTCATGACCGCGCTTCCCTCCTACCGGCCCCGCGTGCACCCGCTGTGGTGGGCGCGGCGGCGGGCGTACCTGGTGTTCGTGCTGCGCGAGCTGACCAGCGTGTTCGTGGCCTGGTCCGCGGCCTACCTGGTGCTGCTGGCCCGCGCGGCGCTCGCCGGCGACGCGGAGTACGCCGAGTTCCGGGCGTTCGCGGGATCGCCGTGGGTGGTGGCGCTGAACGTGGTCGCGCTCGCCGCCACCGCCTTCCACTCGGTCACCTTCCTGAACCTGGCGCCCCGGGCCATGGTGGTCCGGCTGGACGGGTGGCGGGTGCCGGGCTTCCTGATCGCCGGCGGCAACCACTCGGCCTGGCTGGCGGTCTCGGCGCTGGTCGCCTACCTCGTGCTGAGGAGCTGAGGGAACGTGCGGGCGAGACGGACCCCCGAGCCGTACCTGTGGCTGCTGTTCAGCGGCGGGGGAGTGGTGGCCGCGCTGCTGCTGCCGGTGCTGGTGCTGATCTTCGGCGTACTGGCGCCGCTCGGCGTGATCGAGCCGCCGCCGGCGGCGCGCGTGCGCGCCCTGCTGGACCCCCTGCTCGTACGCCTGGCGCTGGCCGCCGTGGTCGGGCTGTGCCTGTTCCACGCCGCGCACCGGATCAGGTTCACGGTGGAGGAGATGACCCGGGGCGGCCGGCTGGACGTGGTGCTGGCCCCGCTGTGCTATGGCGCGGCGCTGACCGGCACCGTGATCGCCGTACTCGTCCTCTTCTGACGGGGCGGTGTCAGCCTTTTCTGCAGTTTGACGAACCACTTGGCTGCGCTTTGATCACGTTTTTACAACATCAGACCGCGCCTTTACTACCGCTTTATCTTCTCCTCTAACGTCCCGTCTGGATTCAGCGGGCCAGATGTCACATCTGCCCTCTGTGTCCAGTTACGGCACGCTCATCCCGCGTGCCAGGACGTGGCCCGGCCAACCCGGGCGAGGGAGGAAAGCTGTTGTCCAGTAGAGGCAGAGGCGCCGCGCGGCGCCTCCTCGCGATCGTGCCCGCGGTCGGCCTCGCCGCCGCGGGCTTAACGGTGGTGGGTGCGGGGCCGGGTGCGGCCGACACCTCCGTGGCGCGCTACCAGCCGTCGGCGGCCGACTACTACATCAACTACACCGCGCCGCGCGTGGAGAAGGAGGCCGAGGAGCCGGCCCCGCCGGGCTCGAAGTCCGCCCGCTCCCGCGCCGCCAAGGCACAGGAGATCGACCGCAAGTTCTCCAGCGGGAACCCCGTCACCGGCCGCATCCTGGCCGCCCGCGAGGCGGAGGCGATCAGGACCGGGCGCAACCCGGCCGAGTTCATCTTCAAGAAGTCCAAGCAGGTGCAGACCGCCAAGCTGCTCACCCTGCTGGTGGAGTTCAACGAGGCCGCCAACGACGACTTCTCCGGTTTCAGCCGGCCGCGCACGATCGGCAGCGACGAGAACGACTGCGTCACCGAGCCGCCCGGCACGCTGATGAACGGGCCGCTGCACAACCAGATCCCCGACCCCGCGACGTTGCCGCACAAGGACAACAACAGCATGTGGGTCCCCGACTTCAGCCCGGCCCACTACAACAAGATGCTCTACACCAAGGAGGGGATCACCGAGCGGGTCCGCAAGGACCTCAAGGGCCCGGACGGCAGGCCGGGCATCGACATCTCCGGCTACACCATGAAGAACATGTACGAGGAGATGTCCAAGGGCAAGTACACCGTCACCGGCGAGGCGGTCGGCTGGATCAAGGTCCCGCACTCCGAGGCGTGGTACGGCGCGGCGGCCTGCGGCGGCGTCGCCCAGGACATGTCCGGCCACCCGGACAACCCGCTCGGCGCGGCGCAGCTCGCCATCGACTCGGTGAACACGCTCGCCGCGATGCGCCCCGACTTCCCCTGGGCGGACTACGACCTGGAGGACATCTCCGACGCCGACCGCGACGGCAACCACCAGGAGCCCGACGGCGTCATCGACCACCTGGTGCTGGTGCACGCCGGCAAGGACAAGTCGAGCGACGGCGGCGCGCAGGGCACGTACGCGATCTGGGCCCACTCCAGCGCGGTCGCCGGCGGCTACACCGTGCCGGGCACCGACCTGAAGATCTCCAACTACATCGTGCAGCCCGAGGACTCCGGCGTCGGCGTCTTCGCCCACGAGTACGGCCACGACCTCGGCCTGCCCGACCTGTACGACACCTCCGGCGGCGCCGAGTCGGCCGTGGACTTCTGGGACCTGATGTCCAGCGGCTCCCACTCCGGCCCGGTCTTCCAGTCCATGCCCACCCACATGGGCCTGTGGGACAAGTGGGTGCTCGGCTGGGCGAACCCGAAGGTGTTCAACCCCGGCGACCGCACCCGGGCCGTGACCATCGGGCAGAGCTCCCGCACGCCGAAGCTGACCGAGGACGGCGTCCGGGTGAACCTGGAGAGCCAGCCGCTGCAGATGATCGAGCCGCACAGCGGCGCGAACATGTGGTGGACCCACCAGGACCAGGAGTGGGCCGACGTCAAGCTGACGCGCGACCTGACCGTGCCCGCCGGCACGGACCTGAAGCTCTGGATGTGGAACAACTACGAGATCGAGCAGGACTGGGACTTCGGCTTCGTCGAGGTGTCCACCGACGGCGGCGCCACCTGGGCCGAGCAGAAGGTGTACGCCGAGGACGGCACCATGGTGACCACCCCGGACGACTACCCCGACCCCAACAAGAACCTCAAGACCTTCGGCAACAAGAAGTACGGCCTCACCGGCGACACCGGCGGCTGGCGGCACGACTACGTGGACATGACGCCGTTCGCCGGCAAGACCGTCAAGCTGCGCCTGCACTACAACACCGACGCCGCGTTCACCCCGCGCGGCTGGCATGCCGACGACTTCTCCCTCACCAACGGGAGCGAGACCGTCTGGAGTGACGACGTCGAGGGCGGCGCCAACGGCTGGACCGCCACCGGAGGGACCTTCACCAACACCCACGGCACCGGGTTCCACATCAACGACGGCAAGCGCCAGATCGAGCGCTTCTACCTGGCCGAGTGGCGCAACTTCGACGGCTTCGACAAGGGCCTGCAGTACGCCTACGACACCTCGTACTCGCGCGACGGCGCGTGGAAGGTGGAGAAGCTCAAGTACAACGCGCCCGGCATGCTGGTGTGGTACCGCGACTCGACCTACACCAACAACACCCTCCAGCCGAACCTGGAGGCGGGCCCGAGCGTCGGCACCAAGGGCAGCCTGCTGATCGTCGACTCGCACTACGAGCCGCTGCGCCGCACCGGCGTCGCGGCGGAGAAGGACCCGACGCTGCGCAAGAACCTCCAGGGCCGGGTGCAGACCTCCAACGCGGCCTTCTCCTTCGGCAAGACCTACCCCTTCACCGAGTGCATCGAGGCGGCCGACGAGCCGTTCAGCGAGTACTGCACGAAGTTCCCGGCGCTGAAGGGCGTGTCCGCCTTCACCGACGCCAAGACCTGGTACCCGGGCTTCGAGCTGCTGAACGGCGCGCTCGGCTACCGCGACTTCGACGCCTCGGTGGTCGTGCCGTCCAAGGGCGACCAGATCTACAGCACCCGGGTCGTGCACGCCGACGGCACCCCCGCCACCGAGCTGTACGGCGAGGAGATCGGCGGCGGCCACTACCTCGGCACCGGCAACCCCGGCGACGAGGGCAAGGCCCTGGGCGTGCAGCTCAAGCTGCTCACCCCGCTCCCGGGCAACCTGGGCGCGGTGGTCCAGGTGACCGCGCCCAAGAAGTCCGCGGCTCCCTGACGCTCTCCAAAGGTTCACCACGTCGCCGCCTCCGGCCCACCGGGGGCGGCGACGCCGCTTTCCGGCAGCCCATACGATGTGGGCGGGCGCCCTGTCCGCGGCGCCGGGCGATGGGCAGAGGGAGACCGTGAACGAGCCGCGTACGAAGGCCGAGCACACCGAGGCCATTCAGACCGCCCGCCGGGTGGCCGTGGTGGTCAACCGGCACTCCCGGCGCGGGCGGCGCCGCTTCCCCGAGGTGCTGACCCTGCTGCGGGAGCAGGGGTTCCAGCCCATCTCCGTGCACGGCGTCACCAACACCAAGAAGCTGCGCCAGCACCTCGACGCCGCGCTGGCCGCCAAGCCCGACCTGCTGATCGTGGGCGGCGGCGACGGCACGCTGAGCGCGGCCGTCAAGCACGTCGCGGGCAGCGACGCGGCGCTGGGCGTGCTGCCGCTCGGCACCACCAACAACTTCGCCCGCAGCCTCGGGCTCCCGCTGGACCTCGCCGGCGCGATCGGGGTGTTCACCAACGGCAAGGTGGCCGATATCGACCTGGGCATGGCCGAGGACCGCGCGTTCGCCAACCTGGCCAGCTTCGGGGTGTCGGTGGAGGTCGCCGGCACGGTCAAGCCGTGGCTCAAGCGCATTCTGGGCCGGGCCGCCTACCCGCTGACGGCGCTGGCGATCCTGCCCCGGCACCAGCCGTTCCGCGCGTACATCACCGTGGACGGCCGCCGCCACGAGCTGCTGACCCATCAGCTCAACGTCGCCAACGGGCGCTTCCACGGCGGGTGGCAGGTCGCCCGCGACATGAGCATCGACAACGGCATGCTGGTCGCCTACCAGCTCGGCTCGGGCAAGCGGCTGCGCCTGATCGTGGAGACCATGATCCGCGCCACCACCGGGCGCTGGCGCAGCCTGGCCGGCGGCCCGTTCGTGACCGGCCGCGAGATGCACCTGGAGACCGACCCGCCGATGGCCGCCGACGTGGACGGCGAGGTGCGGCTGCGCACGCCGCTGACGATCCGCACGGTCCCCAACGGGGTGCGGGTGATGGTGCCCAAGGACTTCGTGGACCGCTGATCCCTTCTCCGCGCAGGCGGGAGGGCGTGGCGCGCCCGCTAACCAAGCAAGTGCTTGACCGGTGCGATCGTCCGGGCGTATAAAGGGCCATCGGTGAGTCGTGCCCTCGGCACGGCTCCGCCTCCGTCGGCGGGTCCAGGCGCGAACCCGCCCCCGCGGCCGGCCCCGCCGCCTGCCGCCGCCCCCAGTCGCCGTTTCCCACGTCACCCGCCGGCGCCCCCGGCGCCGGATCGCCGCGCCGTGCCCGCAACGCGGCTCGCGGCTGCCCGCAGATCGGAGGTCGGCCATGTCGCCGGACGGTGTCGGACACCCTGCCACAGACCGCACAGCGAGGAACGCCCTGTCGCGCCGGGCCCTGCTGGGCGGGGCCGCCGGGGCCCTGGGGGCGGCGCTGTGGGAGCCCGCCTTCCGGCTCACCCCCGCCCACGGGGCGACGCTGGCAGCGCCGCCGGGCTTCCCCACCGGCGTCTCCCTCTACCAGCAGGCGTACGAGAACTGGTCCGGCGAGATCGAGATCGAGGGCGTGTGGACGGCCGCGCCCACCTCGCCCGCCCAGGTGGTCACGCTGGCGAACTGGGCCCGCGCCCACGGGTGGAAGCTGCGCGCCAAGGGCAGCATGCACAACTGGTCGCCGCTGGCCCTGCCCCCGGGGGCGCCCGGGAACGTGCTCCTGGTGGACACCCGGCAGCACCTCACCGCCGTGACCGTCCATCCCGGCCCGCCGGCCAGTGTCACCGCCCAGCCGGGCGTGACCATGGAGTCGCTGCTCACCACCCTGGAGGCCGCCGGCTACGGCCTGACCGCCACCCCCGCGCCCGGCGACCTCACCCTCGGCGGGGTGCTGGCGATCGGCGGCCACGGCACCGGCGTGCCCAAGACCGGCGAGACGCTGACCCCCGGGCACACCTTCGGCTCGGTGAGCAACCTGGTCACCCGGATCGAGGCCGTGGTGTGGGACGCCGCGGCCGGGGCGTACGCGGTCAAGGGCTTCGACCGGTCGGACCCGCGGGCCGGCGCGCTGCTGGTGAACCTGGGCCGGACGTTCGTCACCGGGGTGACGCTGCGCGTGGGCGCGAACAAGCGGCTGCGCTGCCAGAGCTTCTACCACATCGGCGCGGACGCGATGTTCGCCCCGCCCGCCTCGGCCGGCTCCGACTCCTTCGCGAGCTACGTGAACCGCTCCGGCCGGGTGGAGGCGATCTGGTTCCCGTTCACCACCGTGCCCTGGCTGAAGGTGTGGAGCGTGGCCCCCACCAAGCCGCTGCTCTCCAGGCAGGTCAACAGCCCCTACAACTACCCCTTCTCCGACACCCTGTCCGAGGAGGCCTCCGACCTGCTCTCGCAGATCGTGTCCGGCAACGCCGGGCTCACCCCGGCCTTCGAGAACACCCAGATGGCCGTGGTCGGCTCCGGGCTGATCCTGACCGGCTCCTGGGACATCTGGGGCTGGTCGAAGAACCTCCTGCTGTACGTGCGCCCGACCACGTTGCGCGTGACCGCCAACGGCTACGCGATCCTCACCCGCCGCGCCGACATCCAGCGCGTGGTCAGCGAGTTCTACGCCTTCTACAAGGCCAGGCTCGACGCGTACGCCGCGCAGGGCCGCTACCCGATGAACGGCCCGCTGGAGATCCGGGTCACCGGCCTGGACCACCCGGCCGACGCCCAGGTGGGCGGCGCCGTCGCGGCCGGGCTCTCCGCGGTGCGCCCGCGTCCCGACCATCCCGAGTGGGACGTGGCGGTGTGGCTGGACATCCTCACCGTGCCCGGCACGGCGTACTCGCAGCAGTTCTACCGCGAGACCGAGCAGTGGATCCTCGGCAACTACACCGGCTCGTACGCCGCCGTCCGCCCCGAGTGGTCCAAGGGCTGGGGCTACTCCGGCAGCGCGGCCTGGGCCGACGGCCCGATGCGGGACACCGTGATCCCGGCGGCGTACCGGGCCGGGCAGTCCGCGGCCGACAACTGGGACGCCGTCGTCGCGACGCTCAACAGCCTCGATCCGCACCGCGTCTTCACCAACTCGTTCTTGGACGCTCTGCTCGACTGATCGCATGGTTCGCCCGGATCATCCGGAACGCCCGGTTTCACGGCCTTTCGCGGGGGTAGTCGTGCGCGCACCAGGCCGTCGCGAGGGAGGGCGCGAGATGACCGAGAGCGATCCGTACGCGGTCCCGTACCAGCACACCGCAGGTGACGCGGGCGCGCACCGGCTCAGCGTGGGCGAGCCGGTGCCCGAGGACGAGACCGGCTCGCTCAACGTGCCGCAGACGAGGGCCGAGACGACGAGGGAGACCGCGGAGACGACCACAGGCACCGGCAGTCCCGCCGAACCGCCTTCCGGCGGCACCGGCACCCCCGGCGCGACCGGCACCGGCACCCCCGCCGCGTCCGGCACCGGGACCGGCATGCCCACCGAGCCCGCCCAGGGCGCCGGTGGGTCCGCGGAACCGTCGAGGACGGGCGCTTCCGGCGCCGCCACCGCCGTGGCGGAACGCGGCCAGGGGCGGCAGGTCAGGCAGGCCGCGGGCAAGGTCGCGGAGCGAGCCGCGGGCAAGGTCGCCGAGCAGGGCCGCCGCAGGCCCGCCCTGCTGTGGACCGCGGCCGGCGCGATCGGCCTGATGATCCTGCGCCGGCTGATGCGCCGGAGGAGCTAGGGACCGCGCCGGCCGGGGACTTGCGCCGGTCAGGGACCCTGCCGGCTATGGACCGCGCCGGCTATGGACCGCGCCGGCTAGGGATGGGGCCCGCCCGGTGTTACGGTGTGCTCTAGAACGACGTTCTAGAGCACACCGGGCGGTCCGATGGATTTCGAGCTCAACGACGACCAGCGCATGTTCCGGCAGACCCTGCGGGAGTTCGTGGACAAGGACATCGTCCCCGTGGCCCCGGAGTGGGAGCGCACCGGGCGGTATCCCACCGAGATCGTCGAGCGGTTCAAGGAGCTCGGCCTGTTCGGGATCACGGTCCCGGAGGAGTACGGCGGGCTGGACCTGGACCGGGTCTCCTTCGCCCTGGTCTTCGAGGAGATCGCGCGGGGCTGGATGGGCGTGGCCGGCATCCTCGGCTCGCACTCCCTGGCCTGCTGGATGATCGCCAAGTACGGCACCGACGAGCAGCGCTCCCGGCACCTGCCCGACCTGGCGTCCGGCGCGCGGCGTACCGGGATCGCGCTCACCGAGCCCGCGGCGGGCACCGACCTGCAGGGCATCCAGACCCGCGCCGTGCGCGACGGCGACCACTACGTCGTCACCGGCACCAAGACCTGGATCACCAACGCCCGCCACGCCGACCCGCTGCCGGTGCTGGTCAAGACCGCCCAGACGACCCCCGCGCACAAGGGCATGTCGGTGCTGCTGATCGACCCGGCCAGCGAGGGGTTCTCGGTCAGCCGCGACCTGCCCAAGCTCGGCTACAAGGGCACCGAGACCTGCGAGGTCGTGCTGGACGAGGTGCGGGTGCCGGTGCGCGACCTGCTCGGCGGGGCCGAGGGGCGCGGCATGCAGCAGGTGCTGTCGGCGCTCGAACTCGGCCGGATCAACATCGCCGCGCGGGCCGTGGGCGTGTCGCAGTGCGCCTACGACGCCGCGCTCGCGTACGCGCGTGAGCGGCAGGCGTTCGGCCGGCCCATCGCCGACTTCCAGGCGATCCAGCTCAAGCTGGCCGACATGGCCACCGACATCCAGGCGGCGCGGCTGCTGACGTACTGGGCGGCGAGCCGGTCGGAGAAGGGGGCGGTGAACACCGAGGCGGCGATGGCCAAGTACTTCGCCTCCGAGGTGGCGCTGCGCACCACCATGGAGTCGATGCGGGTGCACGGCGGTTACGGCTACTCACAGGAGTTCGTCGTGGAGCGGCTGTACCGCGACGCGCCGCTGATGGCCATCGGCGAGGGCACCAACGACGTGCAGCGCATGGTGATCGCGCGCTCGCTGGTCTCGGGAGCCGCCACACTGGACTGGTGAGCGAACCGGGGCGTGATGCCGACTGCCTGTTCTGCGCCATCGTCGCGGGCGACAAGCCCGCGCACGTGGTGTTCTCCGACGAGACCGCCGTGGGCTTCCTGGACACCAGGCCGGTGTTCAAGGGGCACGTGCTGATGGTGCCGCGCGAGCACGTGGAGACGCTGGTGGACCTGCCGCCCGAGCGGGTCGGGCCGCTGTTCGAGCGGGTGCGCGAGATGGCCCGCGCGGTGGAGGAGGGCCTGCCCGCCGCGGGCACGTTCGTCGCGATGAACAACCGGATCAGCCAGAGCGTCGCGCACCTGCACGTGCACGTCGTGCCGCGCAACCGCAAGGACGGCCTGCGCGGCTTCTTCTGGCCCCGGCAGAAATACGCCGACGAGGCCGAGGCCGAATCCTACGCCGGCAAGCTGCGGGCCGCGCTGGAGCGGTAGCCTGCGGCTGTGGAACCCGTCGTGGCCGTGTTCGTGGTCCTGGCGCTGGTGGGCGTGCCCGCCCTGGTCCTGTGGCGGGTGCTCAGCGGGCGGCGCGAGCTGGGCAGCAGCCCGGCCGAGCGGGCCACCTTCGAGACCCTGCACACCGCCTCGCTGGCCGCGCCGCCGCTGCGCGCCGGGCTCACCGAGTCCGGCACCCTGAAGGCGTCGCGCCACCTGCGCGCGCTGCTCGGCTCGCCCGCGCTGGCCATCACCGACCGCGAGCGGCTGCTGGTCTACGACGGCGCGGGCGAGCACCACGCCGCCGACGCCTTCGCGCACGCGGGCGAGACCCTCGACGACGGCCGCACCCACGTGCTCGGCCCCGACGTCATCTCCTGCGACCGGCCCGAGTGCCCGATCAGGTACGCCGTGGTCGTGCCGCTCACCCCCGACGACCGGGTGGTCGGCACGCTCGCGGCGTACGGGGGGCACGCCTCGGCCGGGCTGGTCCGGGCCACGCAGGAGGTCGCCCGCTGGGTCGACTCCCAGCTCGAACTCGCCGAGCTGGACCGCTCGCGCACCCTGCTGATGGAGGCCGAGGTGCGCGCCCTGCGCGCGCAGATCTCGCCGCACTTCATCTACAACTCGCTGACCACGATCGGCTCCTTCGTGCGCACCGACCCCGAACGGGCCAGGGAGCTGCTGCTGGAGTTCGCCGACTTCACCCGCTACTCCTTCCGCCGCCACGGCGAGTTCACCACCCTGGCCGAGGAGCTGCGCTCGATCGACCGCTACCTCACCCTCGAACGCGCCAGGTTCGGCGACCAGCTCCAGGTCACGCTGCGCATCGCGCCCGAGGTGCTGCCGATGGCGGTGCCGTTCCTGTGCCTGCAGCCGCTGGTGGAGAACGCGGTGCGGCACGGCCTGGAGAGCAAGCCCGGCACCGGCCGGATCTCGATCGTGGCCGAGGACGCCGGCGCCGAGTGCGCCATCAGCGTCGAGGACGACGGCATCGGCATGAACCCCGAGCGGCTGCGCCGTATCCTGGCCGGCGACGACGAGGAGCGCTCGGGCGCGGGCGGCGTCGGCCTGGCCAACGTGGACGAGCGGCTGCGCCAGGTGTACGGCGACGAGTACGGCCTCGTCGTGGAGACCGCGCCGGGCGCGGGCACCAAGGTGAGCGTCAGGTTGCCCAAGTACCGTCCCGGAGTTTCCGTACGTTGATCCCAGAAACGGGTAGGTAGTGGGAAAGCCGTGACCTGGACGCCGTTGACTTCTGTGACCCGGTTCAGCACGCTCTATGGAATTCGTGCGGAAGGAGGGATGGTGGCCGGCCTGCGTGTCCTGGCGGTGGACGACGAGCTGCCCGCGCTTGAGGACCTCGCCTACCTGCTTCGGGCCGATCCCCGGATCGGCGAGGTGGCGATGGCCCGCGACGGCGCCGCGGCCCTGCGCCTGCTCGACCGGGCGATAGCCGACGGCAGGCCGATCGACGCGGTCTTCCTGGACATCCGCATGCGCGGGCTCGACGGCGTGGTGCTGGGGCGGCTGCTGTCGCAGTTCGCCAACCCGCCCCGGGTCGTGTTCGTCACCGCGTACGAGGAGCACGCGGTGGACGCCTTCGAGATCAAGGCCGAGGACTACCTGCTCAAGCCGGTACGCCCCGAGCGGCTGGCCGAGGCGATCCGGCGGGTGTGCGTGGCCTCCGAGGCCGCCGAGCCCGATCCCGGCGCCCGCGAGCCCGACACCATCCCGGTCGAGCTGGGCGGGGTCACCCGGTTCGTGGCCAGCACCGAGGTCCGCTACGTCGAGGCCCACGGCGACTACGCCCGCCTGCACACCGCCACCGGCAGCCACCTCGTGCGCATCTCGCTGGCCACCCTGGAGGAGCGCTGGGCCTCGGCCGGGTTCGTCCGGGTGCACCGCAGCCACCTCGTCGCGGTCAAGCACATCGACGAGCTGCACATCGACTCCGGGCGCTGCGTCGTGCGCATCGGCGACACCGAGATCCCGGTCAGCCGCCGGCACACCCGCGAGCTCCGCGACCTTCTTGTCAGACGCGCGCGCAAGGGGCAGGGTACGGGAGCATGACCGAGAAGGTCCGAAAGAGCGCCCCGCCGCCCGACCGGCCGCCGCGCCGCGAGGTGGTCACCAGCCCGCGCACGATCGCGGCCCGCCGCCCGCGCTACCCGGTCACCCGCGAGATCGACGAGCAGACCCGGCTCGGCGAGGTGTACATGCGCTCGCTGATCAAGACCCAGTTCCGGCTGGCCCTGTTCGTGTGCACGGTCCTCGGCTGCGTGGTGTGCGGGCTGCCGCTGCTGTTCCTGCTGGTGCCGGGGTTGCACGAGGTGAGCGTGCTGGGCATACCGCTGGCGTGGGCGGTGCTGGCCGGGCTCATCTACCCGGCGTTCGTGGTCGGCGCGTGGCTGTACGTGCGCCAGGCGGAGCGCAACGAGCGCCACTTCGCCGAGCTGGTCGAGCGGCAGTGACCCAGGCGGCGAGGGCGCGATGAGCCCGGCGTACGGCGTCACCGCGGTCGTGATCGTGGTGCTCGCGGCCGTGCTGATCGGCGTGTTCGGGCTGCGCATCTCGCGCACGACCTCCGACTTCTACGTGGCCTCGCGCACGGTCTCGCCGCTGTGGAACGCCTCGGCGATCGGCGGCGAGTACCTGTCGGCGGCGTCGTTCCTGGGCATCGCCGGGCTCATCCTGGCCTACGGCGCCGACATGCTCTGGCTGCCGGTGGGCTGGACCGGCGGCTACCTGGTGCTGCTGGTGCTGGTCTCGGCGCCGCTGCGCCGGTCGGGGGCGTACACGCTGCCCGACTTCGCCGAGGCGCGGCTGTCGTCGATGACCGTGCGCCGCACCGCCAGCGTCCTGGTCGTGCTGATCGGCTGGCTGTACCTGATGCCGCAGTTCCAGAGCGCCGGGCTCGTGCTGCGCACGATCACCGGCGCGCCGGTGTGGGTGGGCGGCGTGCTGGTGGCCGTGGTGGTCGCGGTGAACGTGCTGTCGGGCGGCATGCGCTCGATCACGTTCGTGCAGGCGTTCCAGTACTGGCTCAAGCTCACCGCGCTCGCCGTGCCGGTGGTGTTCCTGCTGATGGCCTGGCGGGCCGACGGCGCGCCCGGGATCTCGGCCGAGGACGCGGCCACCTGGGCGGTCCCGCTGGGCAGCGGCAGGGAGTACCCGCTCTACTCGACCTACTCGCTGATCCTGGCCACGTTCCTGGGCACCATGGGGCTGCCGCACGTGCTGGTGCGGTTCTACACCAATCCGGAGGGGCGGGCGGCACGGCGTACGACGCTGGTGGTGCTGTCGCTGCTCGGGGCGTTCTACCTGCTGCCGGCGATCTACGGGGCGCTGGGCCGGATCTACACCAAGGACCTGATCCCCGCCGGCCGCACCGACGCGGTGGTGCTCACGCTGCCGGGCGAGCTGATCGGCGGCACGCCGGGCGACCTGCTGTTCGCGCTGGTCACGGCGGGCGCGTTCGCCGCGTTCCTGTCCACCTCCTCCGGGCTGACCGTGTCGGTGGCCGGGGTGGTCGCCCAGGACATCCTGCGCGGCAACGTGCGCTCCTTCCAGGTGGCGACGGTGCTGGCGGTGATCGTGCCGCTGGTGCTGGCCTCCTCGGCGCGGTCGCTGCCGGTGGCCGACGTGGTGGGGCTCGCCTTCGCGGTCGCCGCGTCGTCGTTCTGCCCGCTGCTCGTGCTCGGCATCTGGTGGTGGCGGCTGACCTCGGCCGGGGCGATGGCCGGGCTGCTCGTCGGCGGCGGGCTGGCCTGCTCCGCCGGGCTCGCCACGATCGTCGGCGGCCCCTACCAGGGGGTGCTGGGCGCGCTGCTGGCCCAGCCCGCGGCCTGGACGGTGCCGATCGCGTTCGCCGTGATGATCCTGGTCTCGCTGGCCACGCAGGACCGCGTGCCCGGTGACGTGGCACGCGTCATGGTGCGCCTGCACACTCCCGAGACGCTGAACGTCGATCGCGGCGACTGGCGGCCCCGGCGCACCTGACGCGCACCTGACAGCCCGATCCGACCGTTCGTCGCGGAGATCTGACCACTCGTCGCAGCCGGGCACCGGTTGAACGCGGTCCGCCGACGCCTCGGCGAACGTACCCGCCGGGGCACTCCCGGCGGCGTACCCTCCGCTCCTACGGTAGCCGTGATCCACATCACATTCGTGGGAGGTACTGGGTGACCACGAAACACCACGACGCATCCGTGTATGAACAGGTGCAGAGCAGTGAGCAGTTCCAGGAGCTGAAGCGGCGCTTCCGCGCGTGGACGTTCCCGATGACCGCCGCGTTCCTCGCCTGGTACCTGCTGTACGTGATCCTTTCGGCTTGGGCGCGCGACTTCATGGGCATCACGTTGTTCGGCAACATCAACGTGGCGCTGATCTTCGGTGTGCTGCAGTTCGTCTCGACGTTCCTGATCGCGTGGGCGTACGCACGGCATGCGGGCAAGAAGCTCGACCCGCTGGCCGACCAGCTCCGGCACGAGGTCGAGGAGAAGCAGCAGTGAACGACTCGTCCCATGTCCTGTCGACCATATTGTTCCTGGTGTTCGTGGTCGCCACGCTGGGCATCACCTTCTGGGCCAGCCGCCAGACCAAGGACGCCACCGACTTCTACGCCGGCGGCCGGTCCTTCAGCGGCGCGCAGAACGGCCTGGCGATCGGCGGTGACTACATGTCCGCCGCGTCGTTCCTGGGCATCGCCGGCATCATCGCCCTGTCGGGCTACGACGGGTTCCTGTACTCGATCGGGTTCCTGGTCGCCTGGCTGGTGGCGCTGCTGCTCGTCGCGGAGCTGATGCGCAACTCCGGCAAGTTCACCATGGCCGACGTGCTGGCGTTCCGGATGAGCCCGCGCCCGGTGCGCACCGCCGCGGGCGTGTCCACGATCACGGTCAGCATCTTCTACCTGCTGGCCCAGATGGTCGGCGCGGGCGCGCTGGTCGGCCTGCTGCTCGGCGTGACGAGCGACGCGGGCAAGGCGCTGACGATCGTCGGCGTCGGCGCCCTGATGATCGTCTACGTCGTGGTCGGCGGCATGAAGGGCACCACCTGGGTCCAGATCGTCAAGGCCGTGCTGCTCATGGGCGGCGCGACGCTGATCACGCTGCTGGTGCTGGGCAAGTTCGGCTTCAACCTCTCCGCGCTGCTCGGCGAGGCGGCCCAGAAGAGCGGCAAGGGCGAGGCGTTCCTCAACGCCGGTGGGAGGTACGCCACCGACGCGCAGGGCCTGGCCGGCAAGATCGACCTGATCAGCCTGGGCCTGGCGCTGGTGCTGGGCACCGCCGGCCTGCCGCACATCCTGATCCGGTTCTACACCGTGCCCACCGCCAAGGACGCCCGCAAGTCGGTGCTGTGGGGCATCGGCATCATCGGCACCTTCTACCTGCTCACCCTGGTCCTCGGCTTCGGCGCCGCGGCCCTGGTCGGCTCCGGTGCCATCGCCGCGCAGGACAAGGGCGGCAACACCGCCGCGCCACAGCTCGCCCTGGCCGTCGGCCAGCAGCTCTTCGGCGACGTGGGCGGCACCGTACTGCTGGCGATCATCGCGGCCGTCGCGTTCGCCACGATCCTGGCGGTGGTGGCCGGCCTGACCCTGGCCTCCTCCTCCAGCTTCGCGCACGACCTGTACGCCCACGTGTTCAAGCGCGGCACCGCCACCGACCGGGAGGAGGTCCTGGTCGCCAGGATCGCCGCGTTCGTCATCGGCGCGGTCTCGATCGGCCTGGGCATCCTGGCCCAGGGGCAGAACGTCGCCTTCCTGGTGGCGCTGGCCTTCGCGGTCGCCGCCTCCGGCAACCTGCCCGCGATCCTGTACAGCCTGTTCTGGCGGCGGTTCAACACCGCCGGCGCGGTCTCGGCGATCTACGGCGGCCTCGTGTCCGCCCTGGTCCTGGTGATCTTCTCGCCGGTCGTGTCGGGCAGTGAGACGGCCCTGTTCCCCGACGCCGACTTCGCCTGGTTCCCGCTGTCCAACCCGGGCATCCTGTCCATCCCGCTCGGCTTCTTCGCCGGCTGGCTCGGCACGGTGCTCAGCAAGGAGCACAACGCGGCCAAGTTCGCCGAGATCGAGGTCCGATCCCTCACCGGCGTGGGCGCGGAGAAGGCGAGCCAGCACTGACCACCCCGGCGCTTCGCTGGTGACCTCGGCGTCTGCACAAGCCGGGCATCAAGCGCCCCGGTGCCCGTCTCCATCCCCGCCATGACCCGCGGGGCGGGGACGGGCACCGCACCCGCACCTCCCTCCACGGTCCCCCTGCCAGGGACCGGAAGCGGCCCGGCCTCCCCCCACCCGGCCGGGCCGCTTCGTCTTCCTTCCGGCTAGTGCTGCGAGGCCGACAGGTCCAGCGTCCTCGGCGCGAGCAGCCAGACCGCCGCCGCCGCGGCGAGCATCAGGACGGCGCCCGCGAGGCCGAAGGTCTCCAGCGCGGTCACGAACGCCCGCCTCGCCTCCTCGGCCACCTGGGCGCCCTCCGCGCCCAGCGCGGCGGCCACCGCCAGCGCCCCGGCCAGCGACTCGCGCGCCGCGGCCTCGCCGCCGGCCGCGACCAGCTCCGTCAGGCGGGCCACCGGCAGCCCGGCCCGGTACACCGCCGCCGCGACGCTGCCGAGCACGGCCACGCCGAGCGCGCCGCCCAGCTCGTACGCCGTCTCCTCGATCGCCGCCGCGCTGCCGGACTTCGCCGCCGGCGAGCTCGACATGATCACCGCCGAGGCGATGGTCAGGCTGCCCATCCCCGCGCCGATCAGCACCAGCCCCGCGGTCGCCCAGCCCAGGCCGAGCGGCGACGGCGCGAGGAACAGCGCCGCGTACCCGGCGGCCGACAGCAGCAGGCCCCCGGCGAGCACGGCCCGCGCCCCCGTCCTCGCGGCCAGCGCGGGCGTCAGCGGCGCGACGACCCCGCCCGCCACCGCGGCGGGCAGGAGCAGCAGGCCGGTCTGCAGTGCCGAGTAGCCCAGCACGAGCTGCATCCACTGCGCGATGAGCAGCATCATCCCGGCCATGGCCATGCTGGTGGACAGCGCCGCGACCACGCCCGCCGCGAACGCCGGCCGCCGGAACAGCCGGATCTCCAGCAGCGGGTCCGGCCGGCGCAGGCAGCGCGCGGCGAACCAGCCCAGGCACAGGGCCGCGACCGCGAAGGCGGCCAGGGTGGCCGGGGCGGCGAACCCGTCGGACCCGGCGTGCTTGATCGCGTACACCAGCGCGACCATCCCGGCCATCGACAGCAGCGTGCCGGGGAAGTCCCACCGCCCCGGGGTCGGATTGCGCGACTCGGGCAGCAGGAACGCCCCCGCGATCACCGCGACGACCATGACCGGCACGTTCACCAGGAACGCCGCCTGCCAGGAGAACCGCTCGACCAGGAGCCCGCCCAGGATCGGGCCCAGCGCCGAGCCGACCGCCGCCATCGCCGACCATACGCCGAGCGCCGTCGCCCGCTCGCGCGGATCGGCGAACATCGCCCGGATCATGGACAGCGTGGACGGCATGATCATCGCCCCGCCGACGCCGAGCAGGGCCCGCAGCGCGATCACCGTCTCCGGGTTCGCGGCCAGGACCACCGCGGCCGACACCACGCCGAACACCGCGAACCCGGTCAGCAGCATCCGCTTGCGTCCCCACCGGTCGCCCAGCGCGGTCACGCTGACCAGCAGCCCCGACAGCACCAGCGGATAGACGTCCACCATCCACAGCAGCTCCACCGACCCCGGCCGCAGGTCGGCGGCCAGCGCGGGCAGGGCCACGTTCAGGATCGTCATGTCCATGACGACCAGCAGCAGGCTCGCGCTCAGCACCGCCAGCCCGGCCCACCGCCGCCGGTAGCCCTTCTCGGCGGGGACCGTGATCTGCTTGGTCACGGCCTCTCCTTCGCCGGTGCCGCCAGGCCGTGCAGCACGGTCTCCAGCAGCAGGCGCTCGGCGTCGCGGGCGGCGATGTCGCCGTTGCGCAGGCTGTCGCGCACGCTGATCAGCAGGCCGTACACCGCGTTGCCCACCCAGCGCGGCGGCACGTCGGGGCGCAGCACCCCGGCCCGCTGCGCGGCGGCGGCGAGCGCCTCGTCGCGGTCCTCCAGCTCCCGCGAGTACGCCTGCAGCTCCGGCAGCACGGCGATCAGGCTGTCGGTGAGCGCGAAGCCGAACTCCTCCGACTGGGTGATCAGCTCGCTCACGTACCGGCGCAGCGCCGCCTCCAGGCGCTCCGCGCTCCCGTCGGCGATGGCCTCCTCGACCCCGGCCACGCGGTGCGCCCGCGCCCACACGTCCAGCGCACGCCTGCCCATGTCCGCGAACAGGGCCTCGCGGCTGCTGAAGTGCCGGTGCAGCGTGGCCCGGCTCACCCCGATGCCATCGGCGATCTCGGCCATGGACGCGGTGGGGTCCGCGTTCAGATGCCGGATCGCCGCGGTGATGATCTGATCCCTGTTAAGAGCCATGAGTCAACTCCGTCCCGTATGCGACAATTATGTCTCATCCGGGACGGAGTTGTGTCAGGATCGGGCGTGCGCTTTCGAGGTCTTGCGCCCCGCGGCACGCCGGGCGGCCGGCTTGCCCGCGGGCTTGCCCGCCGCCGGCTTGGCCGGCCCCGGCGGCGCGGGCGCCGGCGGCGGGATCAGCGCCACCAGCTCCTCCAGCGCCGCGCCCAGGTGCTCCACCAGCCGGCCCGCGTCCTCCACGTGATCCGGGCAGGCGACCACGCCGAAGTCCAGGTTGCCGTCATAGGAGAAACAGGTGATGTTCAGCGCGCCGCTGACGTCCGACAGCACCGACATCGGGTAGTACGCCTCCAGCTTCGCGCCCGACAGGTACAGCGGGAACTGCGGCCCCGGCACGTTCGACACGATCAGGTTGATCGGCGGGAACGCCGTGGCGGCCAGGCGGAACACCGGCCCGGTCGCGTACGGCGTCACGGCCGGGGGCAGCAGCGCCGGCAGCTCGCGCAGCCAGGTCGCGGGGGAGCGGGCGAACCGGCGCTTGGCCGCCCGCATCGCCGCCGCCACCGCGTGCAGCCGCTCCCGCGGCCCCGCCACATCGGTGGCCAGCGGCGCGATCATCGCGGAGAGCTGGTTGCCCGCCCGCTCCGAGGCCCGGGAGGTGCGCACCGCGACCGGCACCGCCGCCACCAGCGGGCGATCGGGCAGCGCGTCGTGCTCCACCAGCCACGCCCGCAGCGCCGACGCGCACAGCGCCATCACCACGTCGTTCACACTGATCCCGAACGCCTGCCCCACCCGCTTCACCTCGGCCAGCGGCAGCGACCCGTACGCCACCCGCCGCCTGGCCGACACCGGCCCGTTGAACGGCGTGCGCGGCACGGGCGCCGGCGGCAGGTCGGGGATCGGGCGCCGGTCACCGGTCAGCAGCCGCGCGGCCCGCGCCACTATGCGCGCGCCCGGCAGCCCGGCCACCAGCGGCACCGCGTCCAGATCGGCCACCGTACGCCGCAGCGAGCCCAGCGCCCCGAGCGGGTGCGCCAGCGTCCGGGTCGCGGCCCGCGCCAGCATGGTCACGGTGTCGGGCGCGGTCACCCGCCCGTCCTCGTCACCGGGATCGGGCCTGGCGGGCACGCACTCCTCCGGGGCGACGTCCAGCAGCGCGGCCAGCGTCTCCGCCCCGGACACGCCGTCGATCGCGCAGTGGTGCACCTTGGTGTAGACGGCCACCTTGCCGTCGGCCAGCCCGTGGATCAGGTGCATCTCCCACAGCGGACGGCCGCGGTCGAGGTGCCGCTCGTGGATGCGCGCCACCTCGTCGGCCAGGAGGCCCGGCTCGGCCAGCGTCGTCTCGTACACATGGTCGGCGGGGTCGAAGCCGGGGTCCTCGGTCCAGTACGGATGGTCCAGCCCCAGCGGCACGTCCGCGAGCCGCAGTCGCAGCGCCGGAGCGAGGTGCACGCGACGCCGCAGCAACGCGACCAGGTCGTCCCGGGTGATGGCGCCCGAGGGCGCGCAGGCGGGATCGAGAATCGCCACCCCGGCCACGTGCACGGCGGTCGTCGCCGACTCGGCGTGGAGGAACTGCGCGTCGAGTGCAGTCAACTGGCGCATCGTCCCGGCCTCCTGCGAGTGGATGGGAAGGGGATGGTGAGCATCTTCACGCGTAGTGGTTTCAGGCACGTTTCGGGGGAGTCTCCCGCAGATTCTCCCGGCTGAAATCGAGTGCTACGGCCCGCAGATGGCGATATCCGCCGCGCCGGTATGCGCCGATTCCCGAATCGACCAGCGGGAACAATTCCCCGCCCCACGAAGGTGACACTTCCCTTTCTGAACCCTTGGCCCATTGATCGCAAAACGCGAACCCAATGCCTCCCCCCACGCGCGACCCGTCTCGCCACGCGACCCGTCTCGCCCGTCCGGGGAAGGGTGTGCCCGCCGGGGGAAGGATGCGCGCGCCCGGGGAAGGTTTGCCCGTCCGGGGAAGGTGTGTCGGCCCACCGATGGTGTGCCCGCCCGCCAGTGGCGTGCCCGCCTGCCGGACGGCCTGCCCTGGCACGGTGCGGCGCAAGTCAAGCGACCTGGCCTGGCCCCGCCCAGCGCGGTCCGGCCCGACCTAGCGCGGTCCGGCCCGACCTAGCGCGGTTCGCCGACCAGCGCGTCCCGGCGCCGACCCGGCCCCGGCGGGACCCACCCCGGTGCGATCCGGCCCCGGCGCGAGCCGACCCGGTGCGACTCGCCCTGGCCCGGCACGTGGCGTGCCCGCCTACCGGACGGCCCGCCCTGGCACGGTGGGGCACGAGTCAAGCGACCTGGCCCGGCCCCGCTCAGCGCGGTCCGGCCCGACGTAACGCGGTCCGGTCCGACCAGCGCGACCCGGTCCGCCCCGCCGAGCGCGGTTCGGCCCGACCTAGCGCGGTTCGCCGACCAGCGCGTCCCGGCGCCGACCCGGCCCCGGCGGGACCCACCCCGGTGCGATCCGGCCCCGGCGCGACTCGTCCCGGCCCCGCCGGTGGCGTGCCCGCCCGCCGATCCCGCCCTGAGGTTCCCGTGACCGGCCCCGCAGGCGCGGTGTCCGATGGCGGTGCCTCCCTACCGGTTGCGGTTTGCCGTCGGCGTCATCGGCCACAGGCGAAGGCGCCCCCCGCCCGCCGAGGGTGCGCCCGCCTACCGAGGGCGCCCTGACGCTCCCGTGACCGGTCCGGTAGGCGCGCTGTCGGATGGCGGTGCTCCCCTCAGCGGTTGCGGTTTGTGGTGGGCATCATCGGCCAGAGGCGAAGGCGCCACCGCCTGCTGAGCATGCGCCCGCCACCGAAGGTGCGCCGCCCGCTGATGGTGCGCCTGTCCGGGAACGCGCCTGTCCGGGAAGGTGCGCCCGCCCGCTGAAGGCGCCCCGGCCCGACCGGCGCGGCCCGGTTCGGCGTGACGCGGCCTGGTGCGACCCGCTCCGGCGCGACCCGCCCCGGCCCGGCAGGTGGCGTGTCCGCCCGCCGGTGGCGTGCCCGTCCGCCGATCCCGCCCCGAGGTTCCCGTGACCGGCCCGCAGGCGCGCTGTCCGATGGCCGCGGCTCCCACCGGTTGCGGTTGCCGTCGGCATCATCGGCCACACCGGCGGACGCACCGGAGCCGAGATCGTTCGCGGTGGCCGGCCCGCTCACCGCCGATCACCACCACCACCTCCACTCCGGCCTTCGCCGGTGGACCATGCTCGCTGCTCGGTTCCCGGCCGGCCGGTTCCCGTCGCGACCGGGGGTGTTCCGGGGTCAGGTGCGGTTGAGGAAGGACAGCAGGCGGTCCAGGGGCCAGGTGTTGATGACGTCGTCGGGGGTGAGCCAGGCGCGCTGGGCCAGGCCGATGCCGAAGCGCTGGTGGGCCAGGTGGGGGATGGCGTGGGAGTCGCTGTCGATGGAGAACTTGACGCCGTGGTGGCGGGCCAGGCGGACCAGGTCGGCGGGGAGGTCGGAGCGGTCGGGGTAGGAGTCGATCTCCATGGCCGTGCCGGTGGCGGCGGCGCAGCGGAAGACGGCGTCCCAGTCGGCATCGACGGGGGCGCGCTTGCCGATCTTGCGGGTGGTGGGGTGGCCGATGATGTTGACCTGGGGGTTCTCGCAGGCGGCGATGAAGCGGGCGGTCATCTCTGCGCGCGACTGGGTGAAGTGGGAGTGCACGCTGGCCACCGTCACGTCGAAGCCGGCCAGGATCTCCTCGGGCCAGTCGACCGAGCCGTCGGGGCCGATGTTGAGCTCGGTGCCGTGCAGCAGGCGCATGCCGGGGTACTGCTCCTGGAGCAGGGCCAGGCGCTCGCGCTGGGCGAGGGCCTTCTCCAGGGTCATCCGCTGCATGACCAGGTCGGGCGCGTGGTCGGTGACCGCGTAGTACGAGTAGCCGCGCCGCGCCGCCGCCGCGACCATCTCCTCCAGGGAGGCGATGCCGTCGGTGAGGTCGGTGTGGGTGTGCAGGTCGCCCTTGAGATCGGACAGCTCCACCACCCGGGGCAGCTCGCCCCGGAGCGCCGCCTGCACCTCGCCGCCGTCCTCACGCAGCGTGGGCGGAATCCACGGCATGCCGAGCGCCCGGTAGATGTCCTCCTCGTCCTCGGCCGCGATCACCCGATCGCCCTCGAACAGGCCGTACTCCGACAGCTTCCAGCCCCGCTTGACCGCCATCTCGCGGATGTGGACGTTGTGCTCCTTGGACCCGGTGAAGTACTGCATCGCGGCGCCCCACGACTCGGCGGGCACCACCCGCAGATCCACCTGCAGACCCCGCGAGGTGCGGATCGAGGTCTTCTTCTCGCCCGCGGCGATGACCTCGGCGACGTAGGGCTGGGCGCGGAAGTCGGCCATCAGCGACTCGGGGCCGACGGCCAGGATGTCGACGTCGTGCAGGGTGTCCTTCATCCGGCGCAGCGACCCGGCGTACGCGATCTTCCGCACGCCGGGCAGGCCGGACAGGGACGCGATGACCTGCTCCGCCGCCTCCATCGCGACGCCGATGTGCACCTTGCGGCCCGACTGCTCCATCTGCTCGATGCCCCGCAGCAGGTTCTCCTCGGTCTTGGCGCCGAAGCCGCGCAGCCCGGTCAGCCGCCCCGCCCTGATCGCCTCCGCCAGCGCGGCCGGGGAGTCGATGCCCAGCTCGTTGAACAGGAAGATCGCCTTCTTCGGCCCCAGCGAGGGGACGCGGGTCATCAGCCGGACCCCCTCGGGCACCTGCGCGCGCAGGTCGTCGAGCTGCCGGAAGCTGCCCCGCCGCAGGAACTCCTCCACCTTCTTCGCGATGGCCTCGCCCACCCCCGGCACCTTGCGCACCTCGGCCTGCGAGATGTCCTCCGGGTAGCCGGCGATGGCCTTGGCCGCCTTCTGGTAGCTGCGCACCCGGAAGGCGTCGCCGCCGGTCATCGCGAACAGATCGGCGTATTCCTCAAGCGCCGCAGCGGCCTCATCGTTAGCCCGAGCCATGCCCTCAGCGTAGGCGCTCGCCCCGACATTTCCGCGGTCTGGGTCAGGGGCGGGTGTAGCGGTGCTTGACCCCCGGGGGGAAGTACTCCGGGTCGGCGGTGGGGCGCAGGTGGACCTCGGGGAGGCGGCGGCCGGCGGGGACGTAGTGGGCGTACTCGCTGTTCAGGCGGGTCAGGTGGGTGAGGATCGAGTGGGCCAGCGACTCCGCCAGGGCGGGGGAGGGGGAGCGGCCGGGAGCCAGCTCGACCGTGACCCGCAGGCGGCGGTCGCGCGACTCGTCCTCCACGACCTCCATGACGAACTTGCCCGTCACCGCTCGGTTGACCTCGGGCTGCTCAAGGCCGACCGAGACGTTCTCGGGGTAGACGTTCGCCCCGTAGTACGACACCGCGAACCGGCCCCGGCCGAAGACGTAGACGAAGGGCAGCGCGGGCGACGGGTCGGGCGGGTGGTGGCCGTGGTCGGCCAGGAAGGCGAGCATGCGGTCGTACGGCACGACGCCGCCGTCGTCGGCGATGTGGTAGCGGATCAGGGGGACGCCGTTGTCGCCGGTGAACACCAGGGTGCCGGCCACGGTCTCGAACAGGCGTGAGTTCGGGTCGTACTGGACCAGGGTGGGCAGGCGGGTGGAGCCGAACAGCTCGCGGGCGGCGTCGGGGCGGGTGGCCAGGAAGCGGCGGACGCCGATGGACAGCGGGGTCTCGTTGCCGAGCACGCCCGCGTCGGCGGTGCCGTACAGGGAGGCGGTGGCCGTGGCGGGGTCGGCGATGCCGGCGCGCTCGCACACCAGCGTGCGCCACTCCTCGCTGAAGACCTCGCCCGCGGTGACCAGCTTGAGGTCGTATTCGGCCCAGGGCACGCCGGCGGCGGCCCCGGCGTCGATCACGTCCTTGAGGAACGGCGGGTAGCCGAGCAGCACCACCTGGTCGAAGTACGGGGCCAGCTCGGGGACGACGCGCAGGATCTCGCGCATGTCGTTGCCCGGCGCGACCGAGGTGATCGGGTAGCCGCGGTCGGCCAGGTGGCGGCAGCAGGCGAGGGTGAACAGGCCGCCGACCCAGGTGCCGAGCGCGAAGCAGACCACGGCGAGCGTGCGCCGCCCGCGGGCGCCGAACGCGTCGCGGAAGACCTGCTCGAAGCGGGCCGCGATGGCGTGCTCGTCGGCGGTCGAGCGCGGCCAGAACGACGGCGTGCCGGTCGAGCCGGAGGAGACGGCGATCATGTCGCCGATCAGGCCGTCGCGGCACAGGTCGGGCAGGGGGTGGCGGCGGGTGTAGGTGTCCTTGGTGGTGAGCGGCAGCGTGGTGAAGTCGTGAAATGTCGTGATCTTCTGAGGGTCCACGCCGTGCTCCCGCAGGAACGCCCGGTAGGCCGGGACCCTGTGGGCCACCTCGTGGAACAGCTCTACCGCCCGCTCCTGCGGGCTCACCGGGTCGGTCACGGGACCGACCATAAGGGTCTCGGAGGCCGTTCGGCCACAAGGCCACAAGGGCCACAAGGGCCATAAGGTCTCGGTCGGGGGTTGGGCCGTGGTCGTGCGGCTTCGGTGGGGGGTGGGGCGTGGTCGTGCGGTCTCGGTCGGGGGGTGGGGCGTGGTCGTGCGGCTTCGGCCGGGGGCCGGGCATGGCCATGCGGTCTCGGCCGGGCTCCGCCATGGCGTCTCGGCCGCAGGCTGGTGGTGGGCGTCAGTTGCAGTTGCAGTCGCAGTCGCAGCACTTGCAGCAGCCGTCGTCGCAGCGGCAGCTCCGGCAGCACTTGATCGCGTCGCAGCACACCGTGCAGTCGGGGCAGTCGCCGCAGTCGCAGACGTCGAAGCGGTCGCGGCAGCGCTTGCCGCGGTCCTCGCTCCAGCGCGGCTGGTACGCCCCGCAGGTGCAGGCCATCAGGCCGTCGCCCAGGCAGCCGGGCAGGCCGGACGGGCGGGGAGGCAGGGTGCGGCCGGGGTGGTGGCCCGGTGGGGCGTCCTGTGTGGTCTCGGCGAAGGTGCGGTGCACCGCGCGGGACACCTCGTGGACGAGCAGGGCGTGGGTGAGGCCGGGCCGGGCCAGGTCCAGGTCGCCGATGGCGAGCTTGAGGCCGTGGGCGGCGTCCTCGCACAGGCGGCGTGCCTCGGCGAGGTCGGTGCCGGTGGCGTCGAGCGGGTTGAACGCGCCGGAGGCCCGGTCGGCGGGCAGGTCCTCCACGGCGTCGATCAGGTGGGCGAGGCGGCCGAAGAACCGGCCCGCCTCGGTGAGCGCCGGTACGTTGTGCGGCCTGCCGGTCAGCACGCCGGTGTGCGCGAAGACGGCGGCCACCGCCGTCTCGGTGGGCTCGGTCAGGGCCAGGAGCGGGGAGGCGGGGTTCCCGGCCGCCTCGCGTTCCAGGGCCGGCTGGCGGCTCAGGGCCTCGGTGATCACGGCGGCGTCGAGCCCCAGTTCGCCGGCGTCCGCGGCGCCCGCCCTGGACCAGCGGCCCGCCAGGGCGCGGGCGGCGCGGGCGACGAGCGGGCGGGCGTACGGGCCGTCGGCGTCGGCCACGTGGTCACCGAGCTTGCCGGCGGCCAGGATGAGCGAGGCCGCGGCGGCGAGCCTGGCGCCCTCGGCCCGCGCCGGCACGACCTCGGCGGAGGCGAAGCCGCGCAGCGCGCACGGGCCCGCCTTCCTGCGCCGGTACTCCTGTGGGGCCTGGGCCTCGGTGAGCACCGAGACCAGCAGCCCGTCGTAGTTGGTGGCGGTACGGGCGGCGTGCCCGTGCCGGTCGCGCAGGGTCAGGCACAGCCCGCACAGGTGAGACAGCCATTGCCGGTGCAACCCGCCGCACAGCGTGTGCCGGCATGGCCGGATGATTCCGAACACGAGGACAGAGGCTAGGGCGGGCCGCTTGCGAACGGCTTGCGGCCCGGCCTCGGACCCGCTGCGGAGGACGGTTCGGAGGCGATCGCAGCACCCCGCCGAGGGTGAGGCCGCCGGGCACGGGGGTGGCGGTCAGGGGCAGCGGGTGCCGTCGGCCGGGACCTTGCCCTGGAGCAGGAAGTCGTCCACCGCCTTGACCACGCACGGGTCGCCGGTGTCGTAGGAGCCGTGGCCCTCGCCGTGCAGCGTGACCAGCCGCGCGTTGCCGAGCTCCCTGGCCAGCGCGGGCGCCCACGCGTACGGGGTGGCCGGGTCGCCGGTGTTGCCGAGCACCACGATCGGCGCCGAGCCGGGCGCGCTGACCTCCTTGGCCTCGTCGTCGCCGGGGAAGGGCCAGCCGGTGCACTGCATCAGGTTCCAGGCCAGCAACGGCCCGAAGACGGCCGAGGCGCGGCGGAAGCGGGGCAGTGCGGCCTCCACGTCGGAGACGGTGTAGCGCTCGGTGGTGTCGTCGCACTTGATGGCGGTGTTGGCGGCGTTGAGGTTGGTGTAGGTGCCGTCCTCGCGGCGGCCGTTCTGGGCGTCGGCGAGGCTGAGCAGCACGGTGCCGTCGCCCTCGTACGCCATGGTCAGGCCCTGGCTGAGCACGGGCCACAGTTGCTTGGAGTACAGCGCGGTGGCCACGCCGCTGACGCCGAGGGTCTGGCTCAGCGGGCGGCCCTGGCTGGTCCGGATCGGCTTGGCGTCGAGCCCTTCGAGGAAGGCGCGGATGTCGGAGATGATCGCCTCGGCGCTCTTGTCGCCCTTGCTGGGCGGGCAGTCGGTGGCGCCGCGCTTGGCGCACGCCTCGGCGTAGCTGCGCAGCGCCCGCTCGAAGCCGGCCGCCTGCTGGAGATTGAGGTCCCTGGTGGAGATCTTGGTGTCCACGGCGCCGTCGAGCACGATGCGGCCGGTGCTGCGGGGGAACTGGTGCGCGTACACGCCGCCGAGCCAGGTGCCGTAGGAGATGCCGAAGTAGTTGAGCTTGTCGTCGCCGAGCGCGGTGCGCAGCAGCTCCATGTCGCGGGCCGCGTTCACGGTGCCGACGTGGCCGAGCACCTTGCCGGAGCGGGCCTGGCAGGCCCGTACGTACGCCCGTTGCTCCGCCTCGAACATGCCGACCTCGGCCGCGTCGTCGGGGGAGGAGTCGGACTGCATCGAGGCGTCCATCTGCCGGTCGTCCAGGCACTCGACCGGCGCGCTGGCGCCCACCCCGCGCGGGTCGAAGGAGACCAGGTCGTAGCGGGTGTTCAGGGTGCGCCACTGGCCGAGGGTCTGCTTGAGGATGTCCACGCCGGACGCGCCGGGGCCGCCGAAGTTGAACAGCAGCGATCCGATGCGGGGGCCGGGGCCGGTGGCCCTGGCCCGGATCACGGCGATGCCGATCGTGCCGGCCCCGGGGTCGTCGTAGTCGAGCGGGACGCGCATCGTGGCGCACTCCAGGGCGGCCGGCTGGGCGCCGGTGGTCGTGGGGGCGGGCTGTGCGGGGGATGTGGTCGTGGGAGAGGTCGTGGCGGGGGAGGTGGTCGCGGGGGCGCGCTCGGCGGGGGAGGTGGTCGCGGCGTCGCAGGGGCCCCAGGCGAGCGGGGCGGGCTGGAAGGAGACCCCGGCCACCACGGCGCCGCCGGGCAGGTCGCGGCCGGTGCGCAGCCCGGTCTCGCCGTCGTCGCCCTCGCACCCGGCCGCCGAGGTGAGCAGGGCGCAGACCCCCGCCCCGGCCGCCACGACACGCCGCGCCGCCATCACTCGCACCACCATCATCCCCCTGCGCTGTTGTCACTGTGGGGGATCGCTCAACTCTATCCCGTAATCGCCGCCACCCGGCGCAGGGTGCTTGAGCCATGCCGATCCGCGTGTCAGTGTGGGGCATACCCACCCACGCAGAGGCATGTAAATGCACGCATAAGCACGTAAAAGCATGTGAAGGCCCGCGAATCCAGGCAGGGGTAGTCATGGTGTCGGCCAAACGGATCATCGCGCGCGCTGTCTTCGGCCACAGGTACGACCGCGTCCCATGGGGGCAGCGGGTCTACGTCCGGCCCGGGGAACGGTACGCCAGGGAGGCTCAGTGGTGGCTGCGGCTGCGCAGGGCACCGGTGCTGTCCCTGGAGGAGTATCAGGCCAGGGTGCCCCTGGGCGAGATCGAGGAGTTCATAAGCTGCCACCTGTGCGGCGAGTCGCGGCAGCAGCCGCTGTTCCGGCCGGCCGCGCAGAAGGACAACGGCAAGACGCGGTGGTCCTACCGCGTCGTACGCTGCCCGTCCTGCGGCTTCCTCTACCGCAACCCCAACGTGCGCCCCGAGCGGCTGGGCGACCTGTACGCCACCAACTACAGCGGCTTCCTCACCGGCTCCTACGCGCAGAACCGGCAGCGGCGCTACCGGCTGACCATGTCGGCGTTCTCGCCGGTCTTCGACGACGGCACCGGCCGGCGCCTGCTCGACTTCGGCTGCGGCGCCGGGCTGTTCCTGGAACTGGCCGAGCAGCGCGGCTTCGACGCCTGCGGCGTGGACCTCTCGCCCGACTCCGTCGCCGAGGCCAACCGGCGGCTGACCAAGGCCCGCGCCTACTTCGGCGCGCCCGAGGACGTCGAGGAGGTCGCCCGGGGCGGCTTCGACGCGATCACCCTGTGGTCGGTGCTGGCCCACCTGCCGCGCCCGCTGGACGACTTCACCCGCTTCCGCGGGCTGCTCGGGCCGGGCGGGGTGCTGCTGATCCTGACCGTGAACGCCGGCTCGCTGCTGCTGAAGGCGTACGGCTCGGCGTGGAGCGGGTTCACCAAGAACCACCTGATGTTCTACTCCGCCAAGACCCTGCCGGTCCTGCTGCGCCGCACCGGGTTCGCCGGGGTCGCGTTCGCGCCGTTCTTCGGCGACACGGTGGAGGAGGGCACGACCCGGCTCTCGCCCGCGTACGCCCGCCGCCTGCGCCGCACCGTCATCGCCAGCGACGGCGGCAACATGATGCGCGCCCTGGCCTTCGCCGACGAGGAGGCCATCGCCCGCTGGGGCTCCGGCCTGGCCGTCCAGCGCCTCTGAACCGCCCGTCGCACCCCTTCGGCGCGCCCCCGGAGCCGCGTGTCCCCCGGAAAGCCGTCTGGCGCCGGATCGCGCCGGAATATGGGCTGGCTTACGGCCTGCCGTGTTCCGCGCGTAAGGTGATCGACGGGGTGGGGAGCGACATGCACACATGGCGACTGGAATGGGCGGCCTGGCAGCGGATCACTCCCGCCGTGCTGCGCGAGCGGCTGGCGCTGGGGGCCGATCCCGACGCCCGGCTGCACGCGCTGGGCAACACGCCGCTGTTCGAGGTGCTCGCCCGCGACGGCGCGGCCGAGATGATCGACGCGCTCGCGGCGGCCGGAGCCACGATCGACGTGCTGAACCTGACCGGCCAGACCCCGCTGTGGGAGGCGGTGCGCATCGGGCGGCGCGATTCGGTGCGGGCGCTGCTGCGCGCCGGGGCCGACCCGTGGCGCCCGCTGTTCGCCCAGTGGTCGCCGGGCCTGCTCGGCATGTGCGGCCCGCTGGCCGACCTGTTCGAGGACCTGCCGGGCGCGCCGCGGCTCGGCCCGAACCTGCGCGAGATGCTGGAGTACGCCGACATCCTCATCGAGTCCTACGCGTCCTGGCAGGGGCACCGGGCGGTCGGCTTCGTCGCGGGCGTGGCCGAGGAGGACGTGCTGAGCCGGCTCGGCGCGCTGCGGGGCGAGCGGGCCGGGGAGGAGCCGGCGGGGCCGGGCTACGAGGCCGTCCACGTGGCCACCTCGCCGTACGGCGGGGTGGTGCTGCACCAGGACGACGGCGCGGCGCTGGTGGTGGAGCGCTGCTGCCGGGCCCTGACCACCCCCACCGGGCTGCTGGCCAGCGTGTCCGCCGGACCGGGCGGAGGGACGTACGTGCACGTGTGGCGCGACGGGCGGCGGGTGCGGCACGTCGAGCCCGGCCAGGAGCCCGGGGCCGAGGGCCCGATCGAGGAGTGGCTGTGCCACTTCGGCGACCTGAGCGGCGACTACGGCCGCATGGAGCGGGCCCTGGCCTACATGTCCATGATCACCGGCGTGGCCGCCGAGGAGCGCTGGACCCGCGAGGCCCCGCACCACCGGGTGCTGGTGCCCCGCTAGACCCGTACGGCCGAGACCCCGGGGGCGACGCCGATGGCGGGCGTGCCCGGTGGCGGCGGGTCCAGAGCGGCGAGCGCGCGAATGGGATCGCGCTCGGGGGCGCCGTCCAGCGAGGTGTACATGACCACCCGCTGGTCGCGATCGGGCACCAGGAGCACCTGGCAGTTGACCCAGACCGTGCCGATCGAGGGGTGGTGGAACCTCTTGCGCTGGTCGCGGCGGATCTCGACGTCGTGGCGGGCCCACAGCGCCGCGAACTCCGGGCTGCACGCGGTCATCTCGGCGACCAGCGCCTGGATCTCGGGGTCGTGGGGGTAGCGCCCGGCGGCGACGCGCAGGTCGGCGACGGCGCCGCGGGCGAAGCGGCCCTGCTCCTCGTCGTCCAGGTACTCGCGGATCTCGGGTGAGGTGAAGCACCAGCGGATCACGTTGAGCCGGTCCGGCGGCATGGAGCCGAGGTCGCCCGTGATCAGGCGCGTCATGCGGTTCCAGGCGAGGATGTCGTACTTGGCGTCCATCACGTACGCCGGGATGTGCCCGAGCGCCTCCAGCATCTCCAGGATGCCGGACGGCACCTCGCGGCAGGGCGCGCCGTCGGGCGAGGGCCCCTCGCCGAGCAGGTGGAACAGGTGGGCCCGCTCGTCGGCGGTCAGCATCAGCGCGCGGGCCAGCGCGTTGAGCACCTGGCGCGAGGGGCGCGGCCCCCGCCCCTGCTCCAGCCGGATGTAGTAGTCCACCGACATCCCGGCGAGCTGGGCGACCTCCTGGCGGCGCAGGCCCGGCGTGCGCCGCCGCCCGGTGTCGGGCAGCCCGGCCTCGCGCGGCCCGATCCTGGCCCTGCGGGTGCGGAGGAAGTCGGCGAGCTGGCTCCTGTCCATGCCGTACACGCTAACCGCGGCCCCGTGCCGGGGGTACGGCCGAGGGTGGTATCGCCGATCCCAGCCTGCGGCGGTCTCTCCCGCCCGCGCCGGCCCGGCCGCATCGTGATCCTCATGATTGCTCTGATAACCGGTGCGAACAAGGGAATCGGCCACGAGATCGCCCGCCTGCTCGGCGAGCGCGGGGTGACGCCGATCGTCGGGGCGCGGGACGAGAAGCGCGGCCGGGAGGCCGCCGACCGGCTCGGCGCCCCGTACGTGCGGCTGGACGTGACCGACGCCGCGTCGGTCGCGGCGGCGGCCAAGCAGATCGAGGAGGAGCACGGCCGGCTGGACATCCTGGTGAACAACGCCGGGATCATCGTCCACGGGGAGGACTCCAGGCCCAGCGCCACCCCGCTGGAGGCGGTGCGGCGGACGTACGAGGTGAACGTGTTCGGCGTGATCACGGTGACGAACGCGATGCTCCCGCTGCTGCGCCGGGCCCCGGCGGCGCGGATCGTGAACATGAGCAGCGAGCTGGGCTCGCTGACGCTGACCACGAACCCGGACACGCCGTGGTACGACTACGTCGAGCTCGGCTACAACTCCTCCAAGGCCGCGCTGAACATGGTCACGGTGTCCTACGCCAAGGAGCTGCGCGACACCCCGATCAAGGTGAACGCGGCCAACCCGGGCTACTGCGCGACCGACCTGAACGCGCACCAGGGGTTCCGCACCGCCGAGCAGGGCGCCGCGATAGCGGTCGAGCTGGCCCTGCTCGGCGATGACGGTCCCAGCGGCGCCTTCCTTCAGGACGAAGGGCCGCTGCCCTGGTGAGACGGCATGGTGAGACGGGCCTGGTGAGAAATGGTGAGACGGGCATGGCGAGACAGACGTGTGAGCGGCCGGTGGCCCGGCCGCCCGGTCAGCCGATGGCCGTGCCCACCAGGTGGCCGATGCCGTAGGTGACGGCCGCGGCGGCGGCGCCCAGGACGAGCTGCCGGGCGCCGCCGAACAGCGGGTGGCGGGTGGTGATCCGGGCCACCAGCGCGCCGCTGCCGAACAGCGCGAGGGCGGTCAGCACCACCGCGGCGGTGATGGAGCCGAACCCGAACAGGAACGGCAGCAGCGGGATGAGCGCGCCGAGCGCGAAGGCGAGGAAGGACGACCCGGCGGCCACCCACGGCGAGGGCAGGTCGTCGGGGTCCACGCCCAGCTCCTCGCGGGCGTGCACCCGCCAGGCGATCTCGCCGTTCTTGTGCAGCTCCTCGGCCACCTGCCGGGACAGGTCGGGGGAGAGCCCGCGCGACTGGTACAGCAGCGCCAGCTCCTCCTTCTCGGCCTCGGGGTGGCGGTCGATCTCGCGGCGCTCGACCGCGATCTCGGCCTTGGTCATCTCGGTCTGCGAGACCACCGAGGTGTACTCGCCGGTCGCCATGGAGAAGGCGCCCGCCGCCAGGCCGGCGAGGCCGGCGATGGTGACGGTGGTGGCGGACGCGCCGCCGCCGACGACCCCGGCGATCAGCGCGGCGTTGGACACCAGGCCGTCCATCACGCCGAACACCGCGGGCCGCAGCCAGCCGCCGGTGACGTCGCGATGGTGGTGGTGCTGCTCGGCCACGTGTTCCTGCACGAGGGTCATCGGGACCTCCTCACGTCGATCACGACGGAGGCGGTGAAGAACGCGATGAGCAGGACCCCGCCGAACGCGGCCAGGGCGGGGCCGGTCACGCCGCCGAGCAGCAGCGCGAGCACCACCGCCAGCGCGGCCACCACGGCCACGGCGATCTTCCAGTCGTCGCCGATGATGAAGTCATACCAGAACTGGCCGAATCCCTTGAGGAATCTCAACGGACCATTCCTTCCTGGGGGGTGGCGACCGGAGCCCCCTTGATGCGGGGCAGCGTGACGACGAGCACGCGGGAGATGACGATCCAGGCGGCGAGCAGGCCGAGGATCGCCCAGTCGGAGCCGGGCCAGGACAGGCTCTCGCCACTCGCGGTGAACACGCCCAGGCCCTCGACCGCCCAGTAGGCGCCGAAGCTGGCCAGCAGCAGGCCCACGCCGTACTTGAGGGTGTTCTCCGGGATCATGGCCAGCGGCCGGTGCAGGATCGCGCCCGCGACGAGCACGATCACGGCCGCGGCGACGGCGCCCAGCACCGCGTACTGCATGTCGCCGGCGCTCAGGCCGAAGGTGATGACGATGAACACCACCTCGACGCCCTCCAGGAACACGCCCTTGAAGGAGACGACGAAGGCGAAGGTGTCGATCCCGAAGCGGCGCTTGGACTCGGCCTGCCTGGCCGCGGCGGTCTGCGCGGCGTACTCCTCGGTCTCGTCGTGCAGCGCCTTCAGGCCGGAGGAGCGCAGCACGGCCTTGCGCAGCCACTGCAGGCCGAAGATCAGCAGCAGCGTGCCCACGACGAGCTGCAGCAGCGCCTCGGGCAGCCACGTGCTCAGCGCGTAGCCGGTGACGACGGTGAAGGCGACCAGGGCGAGCAGCGCGGCGGCGGTTCCGGCCAGCGCCGAGCGCCACCCGCGGGTGACGCCCATGGCCAGCACGATGGTCAGGGCCTCGACGAACTCGACGAAGGACGCGGTGAAGGTCGAGGCCACAAGACCCCAGCTAGCACCCGACACCATGGACTCCAGTCTTGCGAGATGTAGCAACTGTTATTTTGAGCATAGGCTACAACTAACAGATGTAGTCCAGCCTAAGTTGCACATTCGCTCGCGGATTCGACTTCTGGAGTCGTCAGAGCGTCAGCGTCGCCTGGGCCGCGCCGGCTTTCGGGTGGTGGGCGCGCACGGCGACCGGGGTGCCCTCGGGGGCGGCGATGGTCCACTCGGTGACCGCCAGGTCGGGGGTGCCGGGCTCGTGGCCCCACCAGGTGGTCGTGGTGCGCGCCTCGCTGCGGCCCTCAAGCTGGCCCAGGTCGGTGCTCGGCTGGCCCGACAGCAGGCGCGCGCCCTCGGGCAGCGTCAGGTCCACCGCGATCGACCCGGCCACCTTGCGCTCCAGCGCCAGCTTCGAGCCGTACGTCGGCAGCCAGCCGGCGTTGCGCAGCACGAGCTGCACCCGGTGCACGCCCGGCGAGACCTGCTCGGAGCTGAGCGAGCGGATCTCCAGGCGGGGCGAGGTGAGCGCCATGAAGACGATCCACTCGCTGTGCGGGGCCACCTCGGCCTCCACCCGGTCCAGCGGCGGGTTGTACCAGTAGTTGATCTTGTCCCAGCCGCCCAGCTCGACCGGGCCGAGCTGCGGGTGGTCGAAGGGGTACCAGTCCACGAACCCCTTGCCGCCCAGCTCCTCGTCGCTCCACCTGATCATGGTCAGCGCGTCCTCCGCCGGGTGGTCGCCCAGCCAGACCGAGGGCGGGTGGGCCCCCTGCACGCCGGCCGCCTTCATCGGGCTCCACAGCTCGGTGATCCAGCTGAACAGGCCGCGCTGGCCGTACCACCAGCCGAGCTGGCCGCCGTAGAAGCGGCCGGGGCGGAACTTCAGGTCGTGGAACGACATCGCCGTGTAGCCGGTCAGCCGCTCGGCCTTCTCGCCGTACTCCTGGTAGACCCGCAGGTCGGCGTATGGCATCGGCTCGTCATCGTTCATCGGCGGGCGCAGGTGCACCCCGCCGAAGGTGTGGCAGGTGACGAAGTGCACCAGGTTGGGCCGCTCGGCCGCGGCGCGCATGATGGCCTGGATCTCCGGCTCCGACCCCGGGTACGGCCCGGCGTGCACCGGCGTCTCGGGCGCGGCGCCCCAGTCGGCCGGCAGGTTCTGCCCCAGGTCCAGGCCCTCCACCGGGTCGGCGACCGGCACGGTCACGCCGTCGTAGCCCTCGATCTCCCCCTCCAGGAAGATCCGGTAGTACAGCCCGCCCTCCTCGTCCGGCTCCCTGCGCACCAGCAGCCGGGGCTCGTCGGGGTGCGCCTTCCACGGGCCGTCGGGGTCGGGCACGCGCATGAACAGCACCCGGCCGTCGCCGTCCACGTCGCAGCCGTGCAGGCCGGGCTTGCGGCCGGGCTGCGGGTGGGGGCGCACGGAGGAGCGGACGTAGCGGCACTCGCCGAGCACCTTCTCCACTCCGTCGGGGTTGAGCCGGGGCACGACGTACAGCGTCCGGGTGTCCAGCAGCCTGGTCACCCGCTCGTCCTGGCCGTATCCCGACAGCAGCCGGTGGATCAGGTGCAGGGCCGCGAACGAGCCGGTGATCTCGGCCGCGTGGATGTTGGCCTCGACCAGGAAGCCGGGCTTGTCGGAGTGCGGGCCGGTGGCGGTGTTGGTGAGGGTCATCAGCCAGATGTCGCGCCCCTCCCAGGAGCGGCCGATGCTGCTCAGCTCGGCGAGCCCGGGGGCGTCCTCGGCCCACGACCGCAGCAGCTCGGACAGGCTCTCGTAGTCGTAGAACCGGTCGTAGGACACCGGAATAGGGACAGAAGGGGGCATAAAACCCGGACCTCGCTTTCGCCCGTACAGGCCGCCAGACATTACGAAAGGAGTGTGATCCGGGCGTAAGGGCGGGGTCATCGTCGAGACCCCCAACGTTGGCCGGGGCATCTTGTGGACCTCGGCAGAGCTCTGACGAGGCACTTGTAGCAGATGCACGCCTCAAGCCATAGTTACCGCATTCCGATGTCCGGTGTTATTTGTGGGGGTTCGCGGTGCTGGAACAGCGGGTTTTCGCCATGGAGGACGTGGCCGCGGTGCGCGCGCTGATCAGCGGCCACGGCTGGGCGACGCTGGTCAGCGACGGCGGCGACGCGGGGCCCGTCGTGTCGCACCTGCCGGTGATCCTCGACCCCGAGGACGACGGCGTGGTGGTGCTCGGGCACCTGGCCCGGCGCGACGCCGAATCGCACCGGCTCGGCGAGCGGCAGGCGGTGCTGGTCGTGCAGGGCCCGCACGGGTACGTCTCGCCGTCCTTCTACCGGGCCGGGCCGTACGTGCCGACCTGGAACTACGTGGTCGCGCACCTGCACGGCCGGCCCGAGCCGCTCGGCCCGGAGGAGACGTACGCCGTGCTGTCGGCGACCGTGGACCACTTCGAGGCCGTGCGCCCCAAGCCGTTCCGGCTGGCCGACGTGGAGGAGTACGGCCGGCGCATCGCCCCCGGCACCGCCGGCTTCCGGCTCGTCCCGGCGCGGATCGCGGCCAAGGCCAAGCTCAGCCAGGACAAGCCGGCCGAGGTGGTCGAGCGGGTGATCCGCGCGCTGGACGAGGACCCGGTGCACGCCCGGCCCGAGCTGGCGGCGGCGATGCGCGCCGCGCGCTCCACCGGCCCCGACCGGCGGGCATGACCGGGCGGGCGTCAGGAGCGGGACGCGGCGGCCTGGGCCGCCCCGGCGAGGATCGAGCCGTACTGGATGGCGACCAGGTTCCCGATCGGGATGGTCTCGTCGGGGGTGCCCGACTCGGCGTCGGCGCACCACTTCGCGTACGTCCGCGTCAGCGACGCCGCGTGCCGCCGGATCGCCGGGGTGCCGTTGCCGATGGCCAGCTCGCCTTCCAGCGCCCGCAGCAGCATCCCGCCGAACCGCAGCCGGAAGCTGTGCACCGTGCCCTCGCCCGACGCGCGCTCGGCCACCGTGGCGGGCCTGGCGCTGTCGTCCTGTGCGGCGCGCAGCTCGTTCGTCTCGGCGGTCACCCGGACCAGCGGCACGAAGAACCTGCTGGCCCGCAGGAACGGCGAGTCGGAGACCACGTCGGCCCGCACGCCCTCCAGCACCTCGTCCAGCAGCTCGGCCGTCTCGCGCAGCTCGGCGGCCTCCTTGAGCAGCAGGTCGGCGTAGAGGATCTCGGTCGGGGTGCGGTCGGCCGCCGCCGGGTCGATCCAGTAGGGCAGCTCGGCGGCCAGCCCCAGGGTGCCGTAACGGGCGGCGTAGGAGTCGCTGGCGGCGCCGCCGACCACGGCCACCGGGTCCTGGCCCATCTTCTCCGCGTAGTCGTACGCCTCGCGCATGTCGGGTGTCTGGAAGACCGCCTCGTCCAACTGCCGCACCGAGGGGTGCTCGGGCTCGCCGGCGTGCAGCGGCACGCCGTACCGGGCGGGCAGGGCGGTGAGCACCTTGTGCAGCTCGGGCTCGGGGCGGGTGAGGTAGAAGAACGCGCCGCCCAGCTCGGCGTTGTGCAGCGTGGTCATGAACGCCGGGCGGGTGTCGTCGATCAGCCGCATCAGCGCCAGCGTCTCCGGCATGACCTGGTCGAAGTAGGCGTCCTTGTAGGCGAACGGGAAGGTCCACTCCACCTGCTCGTCGCCCGCCGGGCGGTAGAAGTGCCGGCCGTAGTGCGACTTGGTGAACGGCCCGGCGAACCAGCCCTCGTTCAGGCGGGTGCCGTCGGGGTCGAGGCAGGCCACGATGTGCCAGGTGTACCCGGTGCGGGCGCGCAGCCCGGGGTCCTCGCACAGGCGGCGGGCGAGGTGCACCACGGTCAGGCCGCCGATGGGCTCGTTGGGGTGCGGCATCGCCCCGACCAGCGCGTGCAGCGGGCCGTCGCCGACGGTGAGGCACCACATCGGCTCGCCCAGCCGCGAGGTGCCGACCCGGCGCAGCGAGGCGACCTCGGGCCATCGGGCCGCGAGCTCTTCGAAGCCCTGGTTGATCTCATCGACGGTGAGGAACCTGGCGAATCCCGGTACGGTGTCGAGTTCGCTGGTCAACCACGGTTGCAGCACGTTGATCCCCTCGGTCGGCGTCCAGGGCACAGTCTGCCGAGGCGGCGTGGGGCGGGGCATCGTCGCCGGTCCCAAGCCGCGCGCGGCCGGCTTGTCGTCATCGATAGTCCACAACCGGCGCAGGATCAACCATCGACGGCTATTTGTCGATAAATGCGACAACATATGGCAGCGGCCGTCAATCGGTAAGAAAGTGAGGACCGGATGATCGACCGGGCTTCTGGCGGGGTGGTGACGCGGGTGCCGGACGCGGCCATGGTGCGGCCGTACCGGCCGGAGTTGCGGCAGGTGCTGGAGATGCTGGGCGCGCACGTGCTGACGGCCGTGTACGTGCCGGAGGGGGCCGCCCTGGGCGTCGCGGAGCCGGTCGTGCACGATCCGGACGACCCGCTCGCCGAGCGCGACGGCGCGGTGCTGCTGGCCGTGGGGGCCCGCGCCGACAGCCGGGAGAGCGCCGACCTGGTCCGGCTCGCCGCCGCCCGCGGCTACCGCGCCGTCGTGGTGAAGGACCGCGGCGCGGACCTCGGCCCGCTCCTCGCCGCCGCCCGCTCCGCCGGGATCGCCCTGCTCGCCGCCCCGGCCGACATCCCGTGGCGGCACCTGGACGCGCTGCTCACCGCGGCCATGACCGAGCCGGGCAGCGCCATCGCCACGACGTACGCCTCGGTCGGCATCGGCGACCTGTTCTCGCTGGCCAACGTGATCGCGGCCACGATCGGCGGCGCGACCTGCATCGAGGACCCGCAGGGGAACATCCTGGCCTACTCCAACCTGCCCCACCAGGAGATCGACGAGATCCGCAAGCAGGGCATCCTGGGCCGCAAGACCCCGGCGCGCCCGACCAACCGGGCCGAGTACAGCCGGGTGTTCCGCGCCTCCGGCCCGGTGCGCTTCGCCAGCCTGGGGCCCGGACACATCCCGCGCCTGGCCGTCGCGGTGCGCGCGGGCGCGCAACTGCTCGGCTTCATCTGGATCCTGGACGGCGTGCCGCCGGTGGTCCCGCAGGCCATGGACCTGCTGGAGAACGCCGGCCGGATCGCCGCGCTGCACATGCTGCGCGCCCGCACCCCCGCCGACCCCGCGCGGCAGCGGCGGGCCGAGGCGCTGCGCGCGCTGCTGGACGGCGACGCCGCCGCCGCGGCCAGGCTCGGCATGACGGCCCCGTGCGTGGTGGTCGCCTTCGCGCCCGCCGAGCCGACCGACGAGCCCGGCCTGGCCCTGGCGCGCATCGTGGACCTGGTCGGGCTGTGCTGCCAGGTATGGCACGACGAGGCGCTGGGCGTCACCGCCCCCGGCGGCGTGTACGCGCTGCTCCCGGTGCCCTCGGGCATCTCGCAGGAGCGCCTGGTCCGCTTCGCCGAGGACGCCGCCGCCACCGTGCTGCGCTCGACCGGGCTGCCGCTGCAGATCGGCCTGGGCTCGGTGGTGCCCGGCCTGGGCGACGTGCCCGCCTCGCGCAGGCTCGCCGACCGGGTGCTGCGGGTGCTGAGGGAGACCAACGGCGACGCGCCCGGCGTGGCCACCGAGGAGCAGATGCGCAGCCGCATCGCCCTGCTCGACCTCATCGAGCGCGGCGGCGCGGCCCCGGAGCTGCTGCTCGCCCCGGTGCGGGACATGATCGCCTACGACGCGGAGCACGGCACCACGTACGCCGCGACCCTGCTGGAGTACCTGGACGCGTTCGGCGAGGCCGCCAAGGCCGCCGCCGCGCTGTCGGTGCACGAGAACACCCTGCGCTACCGGATCAGGCGGCTGCACGAGCTGTTCGGCGTGGACCTGGGCGACTCCACCGAGCGGCTGGTGATCTGGCTGCAGCTCCGGCTGCTGCGCGCCGGTCGGCTGTCGCCGGGGACAACCGGACACCGCGGACTTCTCTCCCCCCGACGATGAGCCCCGGCCGCCGCACGACCTAGCGTCTGTGCGCATGCACTGCCGAGTACCAGGGGGTCGCCGGTGAACCGGGCCGCGCTGCTGTTGCGCAACGTACGCATCGGGCCGGGCGGCCCCGTCCGCGACCTGCGGGTGCGCGAGGGCCGGATCACGCTCATCGCGGGCGGCCCGGACCCGCTGCCCGGTGAGCCCGGCGAGGAGGTCTTCGACGCCGAGGGCGGCACCGTGCTGCCCGGCCTGTGGGACATGCACGTCCACTCGGTGCAGTGGGCGGTCGCCCGGCGCCGGGTGGACCTGAGCGCGGCCCCCACCGCCCGCGCCGCCGCCGACCTGGTGGCCGCGGCGGCGGCCGGGCGGCCGGGCGAGTTCGTCGTCGGGTACGGCTTCCGCGACGGGCTCTGGCCGGACACCCCGCACAAGGACATGCTCCAGGCCGTCGCACCCGGCCGGGCGCTGATGCTGGTGAGCAACGACCTGCACACCGCCTGGTGCAGCCCCGCCGCCCTGGAGCTGGTCGGTCAACCCGGCCACCCCACCGGCGTGCTGCTTGAGCAGGACTGCTACGCGGCCATGGCCGCGCTGCCCCAGGCGCCCGCCGACGTGGTGGACCGCTGGGTGGCCGAGGCGACCACCGCCGCCGCGGCCCGCGGCGTGGTCGGGCTGCTCGACTTCGAGTACGCCGACAACGTGGCCGGCTGGACCGGCCGGGTGCGCGCGCACCGCGTGGACACCCGGGTGATCTGCTCGATCCCGCGTGACCGGCTGGACGAGGCCGTCGCCGCCGGGCTCCGCACCGGCGACCCGGTGCCGGAGACGGACGGGCTGCTGGAGGTCGGGCCGCTGAAGCTGTTCGTGGACGGCTCGCTGAACACCCGCACCGCGTACTGCGCCGACCCCTACCCGGGGCAGCCGGACGCGTACGGGCGGCTGGAGCTGCCGCCCGAGCGGCTGGTCGCGGTGATGGAGCGGGCGGTGCGGCACGGGCTGCACCCGGCCGTGCACGCGATCGGCGACCAGGCCGCCGCCATCGCGCTGGACGCCTTCGACAAGCTCGGCTGCCCCGGGCGGATCGAGCACGCCCAGCTCCTGCGCCGGGAGGACTTCGCCAGGTTCGCCCGGCCTGGCCTGGTGGCCGGGGTGCAGCCCGCGCACGCGCCCGACGACCGCGAGGTCGCCGACCGGCACTGGCACGGGCGTACGGGCAGAGCCTTCGCGTACGCCGACCTGCTGCGGGCCGGCGCGACGCTGGAGATCGGCTCGGACGCCCCGGTGGCGCCCCTCGACCCCTGGGACGGCATCGCCTCGGCGGTCACGCGCACCGACGACGAGCGCCCGCCGTGGCACCCGGAGCAGGCCATCCCGCTGCGCGCGGCCCTGGCGGCGGCGAGCCGGGGGCGCGCCCGGCTGGCCGAGGGCGACGTGGCCGACCTGGTGATCGTGGCCGAGGACCCGGAGCAGGTGCCGGGACCGAAGCTGCGCGGCATGCAGGTGCTCGGCACGCTGCTCGCCGGCCGGTGGACCTACCGGGCCGACCGCGCCGACCGCGACGACCCCCTGTGACCGGGCCCGGCCATCCGGTGCCGCCGTGACCGGCGCGCGTGTAACCGGAGCATGACGCCCACCTGGCGGCGAAACCCGGATTTAACCCGGGGGCCGCCGTCTGTTCCGGCAGACAAACCCGGTACGACGGGTTATCCGATCCCAACAATGAAGCGATAAGTCGTCCTATGGGAGCCTTTTCCCAGGTGATCGCCGCTCTCTACCCCCTGTGCACGGAGCATCCTCGGAGGTGCCAGCAATGTTCGCGACAAGAAATCGACGGCGGGGCTGGGCGGGGGTGGCCGCCGCGGGCGCGCTCGCGCTCGCCCTGGCCGCCTGTGGGGGAACCGCCACCCAGGACTCCGGTGACGGCGGGGGCGCCGGCGGAGCCAAGACGTTCTCGATCGGGGTCACGTCGTACTTCGTGTCCCACTTCACGCCGGGCCAGTCCGGCGGCAGCAACATCGACTACGCGGTGTTCACGCCGCTGACCGCGGTGGACTCGGCGTCCGGGCAGGCGCGGAACGCGGTGGCGGAGTCGATCGAGTCCGAGGACAACAAGGTCTGGACCATCAAGATCAAGAAGGGCTGGACCTTCCACAACGGCGAGGAGGTCACCGCGCAGTCCTTCGCCGACTCCTGGAACGCCACGGCGTACGGGCCCAACGCGATGACCAACAACTACCTGTTCGCCGACTTCGAGGGCTACGCCGACCTCAACCCGGCCGAGGGGGAGCCGAAGACCAAGACGCTGTCCGGCGTCGAGGTGGTGGACACGCACACGCTGAAGGTCACGCTGACCAAGCCGCTGTCGCTGCTGCCGTACATCCTGGCGCAGTCCACCTTCGCGCCGATGCCCAAGGCGGCCTTCACCGACCTGAAGGCGTTCGACGCCAAGCCGATCGGCAACGGGCCGTACCAGGTCACCGGCGAGGGCCGGACCACCGGCGCGACCAAGATCACCCTCCAGCGCTACGACAAGTACGCCGGTGAGCTGAAGGGCGACGCGGAGACCGTCGAGGTCAAGTCCTACCAGGACGAGGTCGCCGCCTACCGCGACTTCCAGGCCGGCGCCGTGGACGTCACGCTGGTCGGCGGCAACAACCTCACCAACGCCGCCACGCGGTACAAGGACCAGCTCGTCCAGGTGCCGTTCCCGGCCGTGATCTACCTCGGCTTCCCGCTGTGGGACAAGAGGTTCGAGGACATCAAGGTACGCCAGGCGTTCTCGCTCGCCGTGGACCGCGACGCCATCGTCAAGTCGCTGCTGCGCGGCTTCGGCCAGCCCGCCAAGGGCCTGGCGGGCAGCACCATCCCCGGCGGCGGCGCGCAGGACTGCGAGTTCTGCTCCCTCGACGTCGCCAGGGCCAAGAGCCTGCTGGCCGAGGCCGGGGGCTGGTCGGGACCGCTGAAGCTGTGGACGTACCAGGACCCGGTCAACACCACGATCCTGGAGGCCGTGAGCAACCAGCTCCGCACCAACCTGGGCATCGAGACGATCACCACGGGCACCCAGCCGGTGGACCAGCTCTACCCGAACCTGACCGCGCACAAGATCGACGGGCCGTTCCTGCTCTACATGGGCGCGGGGTACCCCCACCTGTACGCCCTGGCCGACCAGCTCTTCACCAAGGGCTCGGGCACCAACGTGACCGGCTACGACGACGAGGAGTTCGCCTCCCTGCTCCGCAAGGCCGCCGCGGCCGAGCCCGACCAGGCGATGGGCCTGGCCCAGGAGGCGACCAGGACGGCGATGGCCGCCGTGCCGCTCTCGCCGCTGTTCCAGCCGGTCGGCGGCCTGGTGCACAGCAAGAAGCTGAGCAACGTCACGCCGGAGTTCCTCGGCGGCGCCCGCATCGCCGCGATCAAGGTGAACTGAGGCGGGGGCTCGTGGGGAGGTACATCGTCCGCCGGGTGCTCCTGGCGATACCGGTACTGCTCGGCACCACGTTCGTGATCTACCTGGCCGTCTACGCCCTGCCCGGCGACCCGATCCGGGCGCTGTTCGGGCCCAACCAGGTCATCTCGCCGTCGGTCGAGCGGGCGCTGCGCGAGCGCTTCCACCTGGACGACCCCCTGATCGTGCAGTACGGCCACTACCTGGCCGGGCTGGCGCGGGGCGACCTCGGCACGAGCTTCAGCGGCCGGCCGGTCTCGGAGATCATCCGGGCCGGCTGGCCGGTCACCTTCCAGCTCGGCATCACCGCCTGGCTCATGGAGGCCGTGCTCGCCATCCTGCTCGGCACCCTGGCCGGGGTGCGCCGGGGCAAGGCCGCCGACTACACCGTGCTGGCCGGGACCACCCTGGCCATGGGGATACCGTTCTTCGTCGTCGCCTACGTCGCCCAGTTCGTCTTCGGGGTCCAGCTCGGCTGGTTCCCCGTCTCGGGGGCGGACGCCGGGTGGCCGGTGGCGTACCTGCTGCCGGGGCTGGTGCTGGCGCTGGGGGTGCTCCCCCAGAGCGCCCGGGTGACCAGGAACAGCGTCCTGGACAACCTGTCCGCCGACTACGTGGACACCGCCGACGCCAAGGGCCTGCCGCGGCGGGTGGTGGTCTGGCGGCACGTGGTGCGCAACTCGCTGATCCCGGTGGTCTCGCTGCTCGGCGTCTCGCTGGGCTACATGCTGGGCGGCACGGTGCTCATCGAGGGCATCTTCAACCTGCCCGGCCTGGGCTACCAGATCTTCACCTCGATCCCGCAGCACGACGGGCCCGTGGTGGTCGGCATCGGCACGCTCCTCGTCCTCGTCTTCCTGCTGGTGAATCTCCTGGTGGACCTGCTCTATGGCATCCTCGACCCCCGTATCCGCCTCCACTGACCTCCGGCCGGTCGTCAGGACGGGCCTGACGCGCAGCCCGGCATTCGTGATCTCGGCCACGGTCGTGCTGATCATCTGCGCGCTCGCGGTGGCCCCGCAGGCGTTCGCCGGCTGGTTCGGCCACGGCGACCCGCGCGCCTGCGACCTGGCCGACAGCGCGCTGCCGCCCCGCGAGGGCCATCCCTTCGGCTTCGACGTCCAGGGCTGCGACCTGTACGCCAACGTGATCTACGGCGCCCGCTCCTCGGTGGCCATCGCGCTGCTGACCACGCTGGGCACCGTGGTGGTCGCGGTCGTGGTGGGCTGCCTGGCGGGCTACTTCCGGGGCTGGACCGACATGCTGATGAGCCGCCTGGTGGACGTCTTCCTCGGCTTCCCCGCGCTGGTCGGGATGATCGTGATCCTGCAGACGCTGAGCACGCACAACGAGTTCACCGTCTCCGCGGTGCTGATCCTGTTCGGCTGGCCCGCGCTGGCCCGGGTGATGCGCGGCTCGGTGCTGGCCGTGGTGAACAGCGAGTACATCGCCGCCGCCCGCGGCATCGGCGCCGGACCGGTACGCATCCTGCTGCGGCACGTGATCCCGAACTCGATCGGCCCGGTCGCCGTGCTCGCCGGGCTCAACGTCGGCGGCATCATCGCCTACGAGTCGGCGCTGACCTTCCTCGGCGTCGGCCTGCAGACCCCGGCGATCTCCTGGGGGGTGCAGCTCAACACCGCCCAGCAGTACTTCACCACCAGCATCCACCTGCTGGTCTTCCCCTCGATCTTCCTCACGGTCACGGTGCTCGGCTTCGTCCTGCTCGGCGACGCGCTGCGCGACGCGATCGACCCCCGCATCCGATAGGAGCCCCGTGTGAGTGACCTGCTGGAGTCGCTGCCCGGCCACGATCCGGGCGCGCCCATGCTGTCGGTGGAGGACCTCCAGGTGGAGTTCGCCACCGCCCACGGCACCGTGCGCGCGGTCAACGGGGTCTCCTACGCGGTCGGGGCGGGCGAGACCCTGGCCGTGCTCGGCGAGTCGGGCAGCGGCAAGAGCGTGACCGCCCGCGCGGTCATGGGCATCGTCCGCGCCCCGCGCGGCCGGGTCACCGCGGGCGCGATCCGGCTGCGCGGCGTGGATCTGCTCACCCTGCCCGAGGAGACCAGGCGCAGGCTGCGCGGCACCACCGTCGCGATGATCTTCCAGGACGCGTTGTCCGCGCTGAACCCGGTGCTGCCCGTGGGCTACCAGATCGCGGAGATGTTCCGCTACCACCGCGGGGCCTCGCGCCGGGAGGCGAGACGGCGTGCCGTGGAGGTGCTGGACCGGGTGCGCATCCCCTCGGCCGCGCGCCGCGCCGGCGACTACCCGCACCAGTTCTCCGGCGGCATGCGCCAGCGGGTCGGCATCGCCCTGGCCATCGCGCTCGACCCCAAGGTGATCATCGCCGACGAGCCCACCACCGCGCTGGACGTGACCGTGCAGGCCCAGATCATGCGGCTGCTCGGCGAGATCCAGCGCGAGCACGGCACCGCCCTGGTCCTGATCACCCACGACATGGGCGTCGTCGCCGACATCGCCGACCGCGTGGCCGTCATGTACGCCGGGCGCGTGGTCGAGGAGGCGGGCGCGCACGACATCTACGCCCGGCCCGCGCACCCGTACACGCGGGCGCTGCTCGGCGCGATCCCGCGCCCGCACCTGCGCGGCAAGCGGCTCGCGGTCATCCCCGGCGCCCCGCCCGACATGTCGCGCCCGGACGAGGGCTGCCGGTTCCGGCCCCGCTGCGAGCTGGCCGGCCCCGGCTGCGCCGACGCCCCGCCCCTGTACGACGTCGCCCCCGGGCGCGCCAGCGCCTGCCACGAGTGGACGAAGGTGATCGAGGGATGAGCGCTCCGGTGCTGGAGGCGCGCGGGCTGGTGAAGTACTACCCGATCGGCGGCGGGCCGCTGCGGCGGGTGGCCGGGCAGGTCAAGGCGGTGGACGGGGTGGACCTCACGCTCGGTCCCGGCGAGACGCTGGGCATCGTGGGGGAGTCGGGCTGCGGCAAGTCCACCCTGGCCAAGGTGCTGGCCGCGCTGGAGCGGCCCACGGCCGGCGAGGTCACCGTGTGCGGGCGGCCCGTCGGGCGGCTGCGCGGCCGGGCGCTGCGCCGGGCCAGGCGGGACGTCCAGCTCGTGTTCCAGGACCCCTACACCTCGCTCGACCCCCGCATGACGATCGAGGCCATCGTCCGGGAGCCGTTCGAGATCCACCGCGACCTCGCCCCGCGCGGCGACCGGCGGGCGCGGGTGCGGGAGCTGCTGGAGACCGTCGGGCTCAACCCCGACCACTGCGGACGCTACCCGCACCAGTTCTCCGGCGGGCAGCGCCAGCGCGTGGGCATCGCGCGGGCGCTGGCCCTGCGGCCCCGGGTGCTGGTGTGCGACGAGCCGGTCTCCGCGCTCGACGTCTCGGTGCAGGCGCAGATCGTCAACCTGCTGGAGCGGCTGCGGGACGAGCTGGACCTGGCGTACGTGTTCATCTCCCACGACCTGAGCGTGGTCCAGCACCTCGCCGACCGGATCGCGGTGATGTACCTGGGCAAGGTGGTCGAGATCGGCGGCGAGGACGACGTGTACCGCAACGCCGGCCACCCGTACACGCAGGCGCTGCTGTCGGCGATGCCGGTACCGGACCCCGGGCTGCGCGGGCGGCGCGAGGAGATCGTGCTCACCGGCGAGCCGCCCAGCCCGATCGACCCGCCGCGCGGCTGCTCCTTCCACCCGCGCTGCTGGAAGGCCGACGAGCGGTGCCGCGCCGAGCCGCCCGCCCTGACCGCCTGGCGCGGAGCCGGCCACGCGGTCGCCTGTCACCGCCCGGAGGTGTGGAGTCCCGCAGGCGGGACAGAAGGGGAGGTGTCCGCGACACGCTGACCCGCCGAGAGGGAGTGGCCATGGGCCGTGAGATCGACAGGGAGCGGTTCTCCGAGGAGGAGTACGTGCTGTTCGCCGAGCGGCTGGAGACCTCGCTCGACGCGCTGCGCGAGCTGCTCGCCCGCCCCGGCTTCGGTCAGGGGCCGCTCACGCTCGGCGCGGAGCTGGAGCTGTTCCTGGTCACCCCCGACGGGCGCCCGCTGCCGCGCAACCACGAGGTGCGCGACCTCGTCGCCGACGACCGCGTGGTGCTCGAACTCGGCCGGTTCAACCTGGAGGCCAACCTGTCGCCGCAGCCGCTGGCCGGGCGGCCGTTCAGCGCGCTCGCCGCGGAGGCGCGCGAGGTCGTCCGCCTGGTGGACCGGGCGGCGGCCGAGCAGGGCGGGGGAGTGGTGCCCATCGGCATCCTGCCCACCCTGTCCTCCCACGACTTCAGCGACGACACCGTCAGCGACGAGGCACGCTACCGGGCCATGACCCGCGGCCTGCGCCGGCTGCGCGTGGAGCCGTTCCGCATCCGCATCGAGGGCCGGCAGGAACTGGAGCTGGAGGTGCGCGGCGTGGTGCTGGAGAGCGCCAACACCTCCTGGCAGGTGCACCTGCGCACCCCGCCCGCCGACTTCGACCGTGTCTTCAACGCCGCCCAGCTCGCCACCGGCCCGGTGCTCGCGGTCGCGGGCAACTCGCCGATGCTGTTCGGCCGGGAGCTGTGGGAGGAGACCCGGGTCCCGCTGTTCGAGGAGGCCGCCGACGACCGCGACATCGAGCGCCGCTTCCGCAGGGAGGGCCGGGTGGCCTTCGGCACCGACTGGGCCGAGGGCGGCGCGGCGGAGGCCATCGCGCGGTGCGTGCGCGACTACGAGCCGATCCTGCCGCTGCTCAGCGAGGAGGACCCGGCCGCGGTGGTCAAGGCCGGCGGCGTGCCCCGGCTGGAGGAGCTGCGGCTGCACCAGGGCACGGTCTGGCAGTGGAACCGCCCCGTGTACGACCCGGCGGGCGGCGGCCACCTGCGGGTCGAGATGCGGGCGCTCCCGGCCGGCCCTTCGGTGCCCGACATGGTGGCCAACGCGGCCTTCCTCATCGGGCTGGTGCTCGCGCTGGCCGACGACCCGGGCTGGCGGGCGGACTTCCCGTTCGCGGGGGCGTACCGGAACTTCTACCGGGCCGCCCGCGACGGGCTGGACGCGGCCCTGTCCTGGCCGGGACGGGAGGGCGAGACCCCGGCGGCCGAACTGGCGCGCGAGCTGCTGCCGCTGGCCGCACGGGGCCTGGAGCTGGGCGGAGTGGACGCCGAGGAGGCCGGCAGGACGCTGGCCGTGATCGGCGAGCGGATCGCGCGGCGGCGTACGGGGGCGGTGTGGCAGCGCGCCACGGTCGCCGGGCAGGGCCGCGACCGCCGGGCCACCGCCCGGATGGTGACCCGCTACCGGGAACTGGCGCTTGGCGGTGATCCGGTGCACGCGTGGCGATAAATCTCACCTGAGGTGAGGAATCCTCATGCGCACCTCCTGTCCGTTCCGTCAAGCTGAAGGGAGCCGACTACTCGGAAGGGCGAATGATGGCGGAAATGACCCCGGTGGACGCCGCTCCGTTCACGCTACGCAACGTGTCCGGGAAACTACGCGATGGCATCGACGTGTTGGACCGGGAACTGGACGCGGTGCCCCTGCGCACCGTCCTGGACAACGGCAACCGCACCGCCACCCGCAAGGGCCGCACCACCGCGTGGGGCTCCATGCGCACCAAGCCGGTGGACTGGTTCTGCTTCCAGTCCGGTGACGACGACACCACCGACTGGTATCCGCAGGGGGTGACCTGCGCCTCCGACGCGGGCGTGGCCGACCCGGCGTTCCTGGTGAGCTGGTACTGGCGGCCCGAGGAGGGCGAGCGCGGCGCGCGGGTGAGCGCGCTGGACCCAGAGACGGGGAAGTACCAGCACATCCTGCTGGTGAAGCCGGAGGAGGGCGGCTCCTTCGGCCCGATCGACATCCACGCGGGCGGCATCGCCTGGTACGGCACCACGTTGTACGTCGCCGACACCGTCCGCGGGCTGCGCGCGTTCTCGCTGGAGCGCATCCTGGACATGAGGACCGGCCGCGACGACGTGGGCGACAAGACGAAGATCGGCCGCCACGGCGGCGCGCTGCACGCCTTCGGCTACCGCTACATCATGCCCCAGACCGGCATGTGGCAGGTCGAGACCCGAGGTCCCCGGTTCTCCTTCGTCGCGGTGGACCGCAGCGGCGAGCGCGATCTGCTGATCTCAGGCGAGTACACCGACGGGCCGGGCGGCGAGCTGGGCCGGGTGGCGCGCTGGCCGCTTGCCTCCAGCGGGGCCCTGGACGCCTCAGGAGCGGCCGTGGACGCCTTCCGGATGCCCGGACACCGCATCCAGGGCGCGCTGTCCCACGAGGGCACGTGGTACTTCAGCCAGACCGCGGGGGCGCGCGGCAACGGCACGCTGATCGTCACCCGCCCCGGCGAGAAGGTCACCGCCCGCCCCTACCCCGTCGGCCCCGAGGACCTCACCTGCTGGCGGGAGAAGAAGACGGTGTGGAGCGTGGCGGAGTTCCCCGGGCGCCGCGCCCTGTTCGCCGTCCCCCTGTGAGCCCTCCGGGCCCCAGAACAGGGGCCCCAGAACAGGGCCTCGGAACAGGGCCTCTGACAGGGGCCTCAGAACAGGTCGTCCAGTGAGCCGCCGAACTGGCTCGCGGCGAGCTGGACGACGTGGGTGTGCGCGCCGAGCGCGTCGGCGTAGCCCGCGCCGATGGCCTCGGCCGCCGTGGCGACCTTGGTCATGTCGGCCTCCGGCCCGATCACGTACGGCGCGACGGCCAGCTTGGACGCCCCGATCCGGCGCAGCCGCTCGGCCGCGTCGCCGATGCTCGGCGCGGAGTCGATCGAGGCCGCCACCACGGGCAGCGCCAGCCGCGCGGCGAGCAGCACCGCCGTGGTCTCCGCGGCGCGGGCCGCCTCCTCGCCGCCCGCCGTCGCCACGATGACCCCGTCCACCGGCGCGGCGATGTTGAACAGCCGCATGCGGTCGGCACGGGCCAGCTCCTTGTCCGCCAGCCGGATGTGCAGCGCCTCGGCCAGCAGCGGGTGCGGCCCGAGCGGGTCGGTGACGATCGCGACGATCCCGCTCTGCGCCACGGCCTCGCGCACCGTGCGGTACACCCGCGAGTACGGCCCGGTGACGAGCGGCACGACGACCGCCGCCAGCGCGCCCTTCTCCCGCTCCGCGCCCACCTCGGAGAGCTGCTTGGCCACGCCCTCCGCGCCGTCCCCGAGATAGGCCAGCCGCACGTCGACCTGTGGGTTCTCCACGGCCAGCGCGCCCGCCACGTCGGCGGACACCTGGTCGCCCGAACCTGGCACCGCCAGCACGAGGGCGGGCGCCCCCGGCGGCAGATAGGCCGGCACCGGACGGCGGTGCCGCCCGGTGGTCGCGCGAGCCGACCGCTCGCGTATCGGCAACCTCTCGGGAGATTGGTTCACATCGGCGGATTTTAGGTGGATTTGGCGCTCACGGTGTACTAAAAAGATCTGTATCTCTCTGACCTGCGACAATGCGGAACCCATCGCGTGGCTCCGCGGCACCGCGGGAGGGGTCAGCCCGTGGTCGCGACGAACACCGTGCCGTGTCCGGACAGCATCAGCGGGCCGGCGGAGGCCGGGGCGAACGCCGAGGCCCCCGGCGCGAGCGCGATCTCGTCGTGCTCGCCCGGCGTGCCGTGCTCAAGCCGATCGCCCGGGTTCCCCTGGCCGTCTCGCGGGCGGCGCCGCACGGTGACCGTGCCCGCGACGGACAGCAGGATGCGCGGCCCGGTGGCCGGCAGATCAAGATTACCGTCGAGCCGTACGCGCGACAGCCGGAATTCCGCGGCGGGGGTCTCGTACACCTCCACGCCGTCGCGGGCGGCCGGGCGCACCACGGCGGGCTCGGCCGGCTCGGGCGACAGGATCGCCAGCAGCTCCGGGATGTCGATGTGCTTGCCGGTCAGGCCGCCCCGCAGCACGTTGTCGGACGAGCCCATGATCTCCACGCCCACGCCGCGCATGTAGCTGTGGGGCTGGCCCGCGGGGACGTACATGGCCTCGCCGGGCGCGAGGACGACCCGGTTCATGCACAGCGCGATCACCACGCCGGAGTCGCCCGGATAGTGCCCGGCCAGACCGGCCGCCCAGACCAGGTCCTCCCGCGCCGCGCACGCGGCGGCCACCGCCGACACCAGGGGCTCCCGCTCGGCGGCCGGCAGCGTCAGCAGCTCCGAGACGGCCGTGTGCACGGCCCCGGCCGACAGCAGCTTGACCGTGGGCTCCAGCGCGGGCACGCCCAGGGACTCCAGCAGCGCGGCCGACTCCGCGGGCGCCCGGAAGCCGCTCAGGGCCTCGAACGGCTCCAGGGCGCACAACAGCTCCGGCTTGGCGTACGGGTCGCGGTAGTTGCGATCAGGGGCGCCCAGCGGGATGCCGGCGCGGTTCTCGCGCTCGAAGCCTGCCGCCGCCTGCTCCGGGCTCGGGTGCACCTGCAGCGACAGCGGCTCGTCGGCCGCCAGGACCTTCAGCAGGAACGGCAGCCGCGGCCCGAACCGGCCCAGCGCCTCGGCCCCCAGCGTGCCCTCGGGGTCGCCGGCGATCAGGTCGGGCAGCGGGATCGGCCCGCCCCTGGTGGTCAGCACCGACGGCGAGGCCGGGTGCGCCCCCATCCACAGCTCCGCCTCCGGGCCGGCGGCGGGCTCGCGGCCCTGCAGAGCGGCGATGGCGGTGCGCGACCCCCACGCGTACGGGCGGATCGGGTTGGTCATGGGCAGTACGGCGGTCATCGAGGCTCCTGTGGTCGTGCGTGCTGGTCGGGGGACGCTGGTCAGGGGACGGAGGTGGTGGCCCGCAGGGGCGTGGCCGCGAGGGCGAGCAGCGCCACCCGGGCGGCGCCCACCAGCCCGGCGTCTCCGCCGAGCGCCGCGGGCAGCACCCGCAGGCGGCGTACGAAGCCGAGATGGGTGTGCTCGCGCACGTGCCGGCGCAGCGGCCCGAACAGGATCTCACCCGCGCCCGCCACGCCGCCGCCCACCACCACCTGATCGAGGTCGCAGATCGTGGCCACGGCGACGATGCCCGCGGCCAGGGTGCGCGCCCCGCGGTCGAACGCGGCCAGCGCCACCGGGTCGCCCGCGCCCGCGTCGGCCGCCAGCAGGCGGGCGTCGGCGTCGTCCTCGCCGGTCCGCCAGCCCTGCGCGCGCGCCCACCGCACCAGCGAGGGGCCGCTCGCCACCGCCTCCACGCAGCCGCGGTTGCCGCAGGCGCACTCGGGCCCGGCCGGATCGACGCTGATGTGCCCGAAGTGCCCGGCGTTGCCGGTCGGCCCCGGGTACGGCTCGCCGCCCAGCACCAGCCCGCCCCCGATCCCGGTCGAGACGACGATGCCCAGCATGGTGCCGCCCGGCGTGCCCGCCCCGCGCCAGCTCTCGCCGACGGCCGCGGCCACGGCGTCGCCCACCAGCACGGCCGGCACGCCCGGGACCGCACGGCGCACGTGGTCGAGCAGCGGGAAGTCGCGCCAGGCGGCGATGTTCACCGGGCTGACCGTGCCCTCCGCCGGGTCGATCGGCCCGGCGGAGGCGACCCCGACCGCCGCCGGCGCGGCGCCCGCCGCGACCTCGGCCACCAGGCCGAGCAGCGCGTCCGCGACGGCCATCGGGTCGGGCGAGGCCGGCGTGGGCCCCTGTGCCCGCCGCAGCAGCCGCCCGTCGGGCCCGGCCAGCGCCACGGCCAGCTTCGTCCCCCCGACGTCGATCGCCAGCACGGGACCGGGAGAAGGCGCGATAGGTGTCATATGTGTCCTTGGCTGATCAGAGTGCCGACATCGGGCGCGAACGCCCGGTGGAACACCAGCGACGCCGCCCCCACCGCCGCGGCGGAGGGAGAGCCGCCGTCCGGCGAGGCGAGCCCGGAGACCTCGACCCGCACGGTGCGCAGGCGGCGCGCGATGGCCCGCGAGGCGACCGCCCCGGCCACGGTGCCGCGGAAGATCTCCGCCGCCGCGCCCAGGCCCGGCCCGCCGAGCACCACCAGGTCGAGGTCCAGCATGTTCACGATCCCGACGACGGCGTCGGCCAGCCGCTCCGCCGCCGTCCGCACGACTCCGGCCGCCACCTCGTCGCCGTCGGCGGCGGCGGCCAGCACCCGTGCGTACGTCACCCGCCGGGGGTCCTTGGCGTACAGGGCGGCCAGAGTCCCGCCCGCCCCCGGCGCGGCCAGCCGCTCGCGGACCGCCGCCACGATCGCCGCGGGCCGGCACACGGCCTCCACGCACCCGCGGTTGCCGCAGTGGCACGCCGGCCCGTCGGGCACCACCGTGATGTGCCCGAACTCCGCCGCGTTCAGCGAGCGGCCCCGGTAGATCCGCCCGTCCAGGAACAGCCCGCCCCCGATGCCCGTGCCCAGGTACACGTAGGCGAAGCTGGCCGCCGTACGCCCGAGCCCGGCCCACCGCTCCCCGATCGCGGCGGCCGTCGCGTCGTTCTCGACCGCCACCGGGAACCCCGTGGCCTCGCCCAGCAGGTCGCGGATCGGCGCCTCCGCCCAGGACCCGAGCTGCGGCGGGAACACCACGTTCCCCCCGCGCTGGTCGATCGGCCCCGGGCAGGCCAGCCCGACCCCCATCACCCGCTCCCGCGCGACCCCCGCCTCGCTCAGCAGCCGCCGCACCGCGCCCCCGACCCGCCGCGCCAGCGCTTCCGGCTCGACGTCCCCCCGCACGGCCCCCCGGCGCACCCGCACCGGCCGCCCGGCCAGGTCGGCCAGCACGTAGTGGATCTCGCCCGGGTCGAAGTGCACCCCCACCGCGTGCCCCGCCTCGGGGTCCACCCGCAGGATCGTCCGCGGCTTCCCGCCGCCGGACGGCTCGGCCCCGACCTCCCGGACCAACCCCTCCTCCAGCAGCCGTCGCACGATCACCGAGACCGTCTGCGCCGTGAGCCCGGTCAGCTCCGCGATCTCCACCCGGCTGATCCCGCCGGCCTCCTGGATCGCCCCGAGCACCACGCTCCGGTTGTAGCTCCCCAACCCGGGGAGGTTGGCCCCCGACTGCATGACCCTCATCCTGCCATATCTAAATCAGAACGACTTAGTTAGTCCCCCCTCGCATGACGACCCCCGTGGCCGCGGCAGGTCAGGGGAGGTGGGGGACGATCATGGTGACGCCGGGGGTGGCGCCCACGGCGGGGAGCGCGGCCGGGGCCTCGTCGAGGGGGACGGTGCGGGTGACCAGGAGGTCGGGCCGGAGGCGGCCGGAGGCGATCAGGGCCATCATCTCGGGGTAGGCGTGGGCCGGCATGCCGTGGCTGCCCAGCACCTCCAGCTCGTAGGCGATGGCGCGGCCCATCGGCACGGCCGTCTCGCCCGGGAGGAGGCCGACCTGGACGTGGCGGCCCCGGCGGCGCAGGCCCAGGATCGAGGCGGCACAGGTGGCCGGGGAGCCCAGGGCGTCCAGCGAGAGGTGCGCGCCGCCCGCGGTGGCCTCGGTGACCCGGGGGGCGGTGGGCTCGCCGTCCGCCAGGATCGTGGCGGCGGCGCCGAAGGTGCGGGCCAGGGAGAGCGCGGCCGGGTTGACGTCCACCGCCACGACCTGGGCGCCCGCGGCGGCGGCGATCATGACCGCGGACAGGCCGACCCCGCCGCAGCCGTGCACCGCCACCCACTCGCCGGGGCGCACCCGGCCGACCTGGGCCACCGCCCGGAAGGCGGTCGCGAAGCGGCAGCCCAGGCTCGCCGCCGTCACCGCGGTCATCTCGTCGGGCACCGCCACGAGGTTGACGTCGGCGTGCTCGATCGCGACGTACTCGGCGAAGGAGCCCCAGTGGGTGAAGCCGGGCTGCGTCTGGCGCTCGCACACCTGCTGGTCCCCGGCCGCGCACGCCGCACAGCTCCCGCACGCGCACACGAACGGGACCGTCACCCGGTCGCCGGGGCGATGGCGCGTCACGGCCGGGCCCACCTCGGTCACCACGCCGGCGAACTCGTGCCCGGGGACGTGCGGGAAGGCGCGGATGTCCGGGTCGTGGCCCTGCCAGCCGTGCCAGTCGCTGCGGCACACCCCGGTCGCCTCGACGCGGATCACCGCCCCGGCCGGGGACGGCTCGGGGACGGGCACCTCGGCGAGCGTGAGAGGGCCGCCGAACTCCTCGTAGATGACCGCACGCATCCGGCCACGGTACCGCGCGCGCCGTCCGCGCTCCGCACGGGTCTCAGGCCGGGGCGAGCAGGCCCGGGTTCAGTTCGGCGATCGTGGTCTGGCCGCTGAGCGCCAGGGTCAGGTCCAGCTCGGCGAGCAGGCAGCGCAGCACGTGGCGCACGCCGTCCTCGCCGCCCAGGGCCAGCCCGTAGGCGTACGGGCGGCCGACCAGCACGGCGCGCGCGCCCAGCGCGAGCGCCTTGACCACATCGGCGCCGGTGCGCACGCCGCTGTCCAGCAGCACCTCCGCCCGGTCGCCGACCGCCGCGACCACCCCGGGCAGCGCGTCCAGCGCGCCGACCGAGCCGTCCACCTGCCGCCCGCCGTGGTTGGAGACCACGATGCCGTCCATGCCCGCGTCCACGGCGCGACGGGCGTCGTCGGGGTGCAGGATGCCCTTCAGCGCGATCGGGCCCCGCCAGTGCTCGCGCAGGAACGCCAGGTCGGCCCAGGTCTTGCGCGGGTCGGCGAACTGGTCGGCCCAGCGCAGCACCGCCGCCTGCACGTCCTCCTCCGGCGGGCGCGCCAGCCCGGCGCGGAACGCCGGGTCGCTGAAGTAGTTGGCCACGCCGACGCCGCGCAGGAACGGCAGGTACGCGTGGTCCAGGTCGCGGGGCCGCCAGGCCAGCATCCAGGTGTCCAGGGTCACCACCAGCGCGGAGTATCCGGCGGCCTCGGCCCGGGAGAGCAGGCTGATCGCCAGGTCGCGGTCCTTGGGCCAGTAGAGCTGGTACCAGCGCGGGCCGTCGCCGCCCGCCTCCGCGACCTCCTCCATCGTGTACGACGCCGCCGTGCTCAGCACGATCGGCACGCCCAGCGAGGCGGCGGCCCGCGCCACGGCCAGCTCGCCCTCGGGGTGGGCGATCGACAGCACGCCCACCGGCGCCGTCATCACCGGGGCCGGCATGGCGGTGCCGAGCACGGTCGTGCCCAGGTCGCGCTTGGAGACGTCGCGGAGCATGCGCGGCACGATCCGCCACCGGTCGAACGCCTCACGGTTGGCCCGCACGGTCGCGCCCGACCCCGCGCCGCCCGAGACGTACCCGAACGCCTCCGGCTCCATCCGCGCCCGCGCCGCCTCCTCCAGCATGGTGAGGTCGGTGGGGAACGCCGGGCGCCGCCCGGCCAGGCCGTCGAGGTAGATCTCGAACTGGTACGCACTGAGCGGCGGCTCCGCACTCATGGTCTGCCCTCCATGTCCAGAACATACGTCGGTATGCCCGCGCTGACCATGGCCCGCGCCTGGACGCCCGGTCCAGACACGACCGCGCCGCGTTGCCGCCGAGGACGGCCGGGACCTGGGTTCGCTTCATGAATCGTGGTCGAATGGGGATATGAAGGTACGTATTGGGATCGCGCCGCCGCCCGGAGAGCCCGCCGACCGGCTGCCCGGCACCGTGGACCGGGCCGAGGAGCTGGGCATCGACTCCCTCTGGCTGTCGGAGCTCGTGTACGGGCCGTCCGCCGAGCCCGTCGCGGGTATGGCGTACGCGCTGGCCCGCACCACCCGGCTCAAGGTCGGCACGGGCGTGGCCATCCTGCCCGGACGCCACCCGGTGCTCGTCGCCAAGCAGCTCGCCTCGCTGGCCGCGCTCGCCCCCGGCCGGGTGCTGCCCGCCTTCGGGCTCCAGCCCGCCCGCCCCGAGGAGCGCGCGCTCTTCCCGCTCCCCGGCGACGGCAACCGGGGCGCGGTCTTCGACGAGGCGATGCGGCTGCTGCGTCTGCTGCTCACCCAGGACACCGTGACCTTCAAGGGCGAGTTCTACCGGGTCGAGGACGCGCACATCGGCCCGCGCCCGGTCAAGCCGCTGGACATCTGGCTGGGCGGCAGCGGCCCGGCGGCGCTGCGCCGCGTCGGGCGGCTCGCCGACGGCTGGCTGGCCAGCTTCCTCACCCCCGAGCAGGCGGGAGCCGGCCGTGCCGCCATCATGGCCCACGCCGAGGAGGCCGGCCGCGAGATCGAGCCCGACCACTACGGCATCAGCCTGGCGGTCGCCGCCGAGGCGATCCCGGCCGAGGTGGCCGCCGCCGTACGCCGCCGCGCCCCCGGCGCCGACCCGGCCGCGCTCGTCCCCGTCGGCTGGCCGGCCGCGCGGGAGGCGGTCGAGCGGTACGTGGCCCAGGGCATCACCAAGTTCGTCGTACGCCCCGCGGGCCCCGTCCCCGACACGGGGGAGTGGCTGGCGGAGTTCGCCGCGGAAATGTCCCCCCTGCAAACCTGACCCCGTGCCAACCTGAACCCCGGCGAACCCGAACCCCGGCGAACCTGAACCCCGGCGAACCTGAACCCGCGCGAACCTGAACTCGGCCCAGGCGGGGCGCGTACCCATCTGTGGAACACGCCCCATGCCCCGAGGAGGACCGAGTTGAGCGGATCAGTCGATCTCGCGCTGCTGCGGAACGGCTCGCACAGCCCGTCGTACTTCGCGCTCAAGCGTGGATCGTCCGGTGACCGGTCCGACATCGTGGACTTCTGCATCCCCTGCAACCCGTACTTCCCCACGCCGGAGATGTTCGACGGGCTGCGGCGGAACCTGGTGGACGTGCTCAAGTACTACCCCAGCGACTCCGAGACGATCACCAAGGAGCTGTGCGCCACGCTCGGCATCAACCCCAGCACCGTCGCCATGGGCAACGGCTCCACCGAGCTGATCACCTGGATCGACCACCTGCTGGTGCGCGAGAGCCTGGCCATCCCGGTGCCCACGTTCGGCCGCTGGACGGACCAGCCGCTGGAGACCGGCAAGCGGGTGGACATGTACCCGCTGCTGGAGAGCCAGGGCTTCCGGCTGGACGTGGACTCCTACATCCGCTTCATCCGCGAGCGCGGCTCGCGGGTCGCGGTCGTGTGCAACCCGAACAACCCCGACGGCGGCTACCTGGCCCGCCACGAGGTCATCCGGATGCTGGACCAGCTCACCGACCTGGACCTCGTCGTGGTGGACGAGTCGTTCATCGAGTTCGTGGACGCCGAGCCGTACCCGAGCGTGGCCGACCAGGCGGCGATCCGCCCCAACGTGATCGTGCTGAAGAGCCTGGGCAAGAACTTCGGGCTGCACGGGATCAGGTTCGGCTACATGGTGGCCAACCCGGCCATCGCCGGGAAGCTGAAGAAGGCCGTGCCGAAGTGGAACCTCAACTCCTTCGCCGAGCTGGTGGTGTTCATGCTGAAGGAGCACATGGACGAGTACCGGCACAGCCTGCGCATGCTCGCCCAGGACCGCGAGACGATGACCCGCCAGCTCGCCTCGCTGCCCGGCGTGACCGTCTTCCCCTCCCAGGGGAACTTCGTGCTGATCAAGCTGCCGCCCGGCAAGGACGGCGTCGGCCTGCGCGACTACCTGATGACCGAGCACGGCGTGTTCGTCCGCGAGTGCGGCAACAAGCTCGGCACCACCAGCCAGTTCCTCCGCCTCGTGGTACGCCCGCACGCCGACGTGCAGCGGCTGCTCGCCGGGATGTACCGCTACCTGTACGACGCGACCGGCAACGGCCGCGCGTACGAGGTGGACGTGCTGGCCCCGCAGCCGCAGGCCGTGTCGCGGATGGCCCCCGCCCAGCTCCCGCCCGCCCAGCCGGCCGGCGTGGACGTGCTCGCCCCCCAGCCCGTCAGGCAGTCCGGCAGGCAGGGCCGGCGCCGCCGAGCCCCCGAGCTGCGCATGGCCGCCAACCAGACCACCTACGACGTGCCCGTCTACCGCCTTCCGGGAGGCAACATCGCCTAGCGTTCCGGCCGCCAATACGCTCATGCCACAACCCGGTCATTTCATGGGATGAACATAATGAGCATGAGCAGCGCCGATCCGGTCATCGCCGCCCTGCGCGGCGAGCACGACCGTCTCGCCGTGGCCACGGGCACGGCCGACCTCGGCCTGCTGCGCGGGGTCTTCCCCGGTTACTGGCCCCCGGCGGGCCGGGAGCGGGTGAACGTGCGCTTCGGCAGGGTGTAAGCCAGGTCGACGGCCGTCTCGATCGCCTCGTCCAGGCCCAGCCGGTGCTCGGCCACCAGGCGCGCCAGATGGCCCGCGTCGGCGCGCCGGGCCAGGTCGTGCCGGGCGGGGATGGACAGGAACGCCCGCGTGTCGTCCACGAAGCCGGTGGTGTTGTAGAACCCGGCGGTGTCGGTGACCGCCTCGCGGTAGCGGCGCAGCCCGTCGGGCGTGTCGAGGTACCACCACGGCGCGCCCAGCCGCAGCGCCGGGTACACCCCCGCCAGCGGGGCCAGCTCCCGGCTGTAGGTCGTCTCGTCCACGGTGTAGACGACCAGTGTCAGCCCGGGGTGCCGCCCGTACGACTCCAGCAGCGGGCGCAGGCTCCGGGTGAACTCGGCCGCGATCGGGATGTCGAACCCCCGGTCGGGCCCGTACGCCGCCCGCACGGCCGGGTCGTGGTCGCGCAGCACGCCGGGGTGGAGCTGCATCACCAGGCCGTCCTCGGCGGACATCCCGGCCATCACATGCAGCATGTGCCCGGCGAAGGCGTCGGCGCCGTACGGGCGGCCGGCGAGCGCGTCGGCGTACAGGCGGGCGGCCTCGGCCTCCGGCAGCGGCGTGGTGTCGGCGGTGGCGTGCCCGTGATCGGTGGCCAGGGCCCCGGCCTTGGCGAACGCGGCCCGCCGCGCCCGCAGCGCGTCCAGGAACCCGGCGTACGAGCCCGTGTCCACGCCCGTCATCTCCCCGAGCGCCGCGACCTCCTCCCGCCACCCCGGCGCGTCCAGCCGTAGCAGCGAGTCGGGCCGGAAGGTCGGGATCACCACCCCCGGCCACGCGTCGTCCCTGATCCGGGCGTGCTCGGCGAGCGGGGAGATGGCCGGGTCGGTCGTGGCCAGCACCTCGATCCCGAACCGCTCGAACAGCGCCCGCGGCCGGAACCCCGGCTCCGCCAGCCGCGCCGCGATCTCGTCGTACAGCGGGTCGGCCGTCTTGGCGGAGGGCAGCCCGCTGACGCCCAGCACCTCCAGCAGCTCGTACTCCAGCCAGAACCGGGTGGGCGTCCCCCGGAACACGTGCCAGTGCTCACAGAACCGCCGCCAGATCGCCCGGGGATCGGTCTCCACCCACCCCCCGTCACGCCCCGGGATGCCCAGGGCCTCCATGGGCACCCCCTGCGAGATCAGCATCCGGGTGAGGTAGTGATCCGGCGTCACGAACAGACGCGCCGGGTCGTCGAACGGCAGGTCATCGGCGAGCAGCGACGCCTCGACATGCCCGTGCATGCACAACAACGGCAGGTCACGCGTCGCCGCCAGAATCTCCCGCGCCAGCGCCCGGACGGCGGGATCGGCGGGCAACGCCCGATCGGGATGCGGCTTAAGGACGGTCACACCACGCAAGCTTGACGTGCCCTGCAAACGATTGCAACCCCCCAACATGGTCTGAGGGCCCTGCTGTTGACACAAGCCCCAAACGATTTCACACTGGAACGCCGACCGTGGTGGGACAGCAGAAGGATGGCGCGGTGAAAGAGCGGAGCCCCGAGGAAGCCCTCCGGCCCCCTTCCTCCTCCTCACGCGTCCACACCCACGCGCGCCCGACCCCACCAGAAGCACCCGCCCTCCCGCGCCCCGCCGTGCTCCGGCCAGAGGCGACGCCCGCCGCAGGCCGAGCACGCTCTCACCCACGCGGCCGGTGGCCCGTCCTGTTCGAGGTAGGAACCGGGCGTGCCGCAGGTCGCGCACGCTCTCACCTGCCCGGCCGGTGGCCGGTCCTGTTGGGGGTGAGGGCTGGGCGGGCCGCAGGCGGTGTGTCTCCGCACCTGTGCGGTCGTCGGCTCGTCCTGTTCGCGGAAGGGGCCGGGCGTGCCGCAGGTCGCGCACGCTCTCACCTGCCCGGCCGGTGGCCGGTCCTGTTGGGGGTGAGGGCTGGGCGGGCCGCAGGCGGTGTGTCTC
>NZ_JACHGN010000002.1:339350-404210 GCF_014202315.1 Thermocatellispora tengchongensis
TCCGCACCTGTGCGGCCGTCGGCTCGTCCTGTTCGCGGAAGGGGCCGGGGGTGCCGCAGGTCGTGCACGCTCTCACCTGCCTGGCCGGTGGTCTGTTCGGTTCGGGGTGGGGGCTGGGCGGGCCGCAGGCCGTGCACGTTCTCACCTACGCGGCCGGTGGCCCGTCTTGTTCGGGGTGAGTGCCCGGTCCGCCGCACGTGGTGCGCGTCCACGCGCGCTTGGCATCGGCCGGCCGGGATGGGCTGCGGTCGCGTCGGTGTGCGTGGCCACCGTTGCGGATGGCTGTGCCAGGGTGGGCTCGGCGTGTGGTGCGGGCGTTCCGGCTCGGGCGCGCGTCCGCCGTATGGCCTCCGCCTACGTGTGGGGTGGGGCGGGGCGCGGCGCTGTCGCGGGAGGCGTGTGTGGGGAGGCTTGGACGGCGGTGGCGCCGTGGCGGGCCGGGGCGGGCGGCGGCCGGGGTGGCGTTCGGCGTGGGTGGCATGGGGTGTGCGCGCCGATGACCGCGTGGGAGAGGGACGGGGGTTTGTGATGGGGGCGACCATACGGGACGTGGCTCGGGTGGCCGGGGTTTCGCCGTCTACCGTGTCGCGGGCGTTGGCGGACTCGGCGTTGGTGAATCCGGCCACGGTGGAGCGGGTGCGGCGGGCGGCGGCCAGTTTGGGGTATGAGCCGAATCCGGTGGCGCGGGGGCTGATCACCGGGCGTACCGGGAATCTGGGGCTGATCGTGCCGGATCTCGCCAATCCCTTCTTCCCGGGCGTGGTGAAGGGGATGCAGGCGCGGGCCCGGGAGGCCGGGTACGCGGTGTTCGTGGCCGACACCGACGAGGACGCCGGGCTGGAGGCGCGGCTGGCGCGGAAACTGGCCAAGCAGGTGGACGCGCTGGTGCTGTGCTCGCCGCGGCTGAGCGACGATGAGCTGCTGGCGCTGGCGGCGGACGTGCGGCTGGTGCTGCTGCACCGGAGGGCGGGGGACGTGCCGGCCGTGACCGCGGACAACGCGGGCGGGATGCGGCACGCCGTCACCCATCTGACCGCGCTGGGGCACCGGCGGATCGGCCTGGTGGCCGGGCCGGTGTCGTCGTGGTCGAACGAGGAGCGGGTCGCGGGGCTGCGTGCGGCCGTCGCCGGGGCCGGGGCCGAGCTGGCCGAGCTGGGCAACTACGCGCCGACCTTCGACGGCGGGATCGCCGCGGCCGACATGGTGCTCGCCTCGGGGGTGAGCGCGGTGGTGGCGTACAACGACGTGATGGCGCTGGGCCTGATGAGCCGGTTCGCGGCGCGCGGCGTCGCGGTGCCGGCCGGGATCAGCGTCGTGGGCTGCGACGACATCCCCCAGGCCGCGATGTCGGCGCCGCCGCTGACCACCGTCGCGGTGCCCAAGGAGCAGATCGGCCGGGCCGGGGTCGATCTCGTGCTCAGGATCGTGGACGGCGAGGACCCGCCGCGCAGCGGGCGCGAGCTGGACACCCAGCTTCTCGTCCGCGGCAGTACCGGCCCTGCCGTACGGACAACCGACTAGGAGGACTCCCCCAGTGAGAATCACGGACGCGCGGGTGATCGTGACGTGTCCCGGCCGCAACTTCGTCACCTTGAAGATCTTCACCGACGAGGGGGTGACCGGGGTCGGCGACGCCACGCTCAACGGGCGCGAGCTGACCGTGGCCTCCTACCTCACCGACCACGTGGTGCCGCTGCTGATCGGGCGTGATCCGGCGCGGATCGAGGACACCTGGCAGTACCTGTACCGGGGCGCGTACTGGCGGCGCGGCCCGGTGACCATGAGCGCCATCGCCGCGGTGGACACCGCGTTGTGGGACATCAAGGGCAAGGTGGCCGGGCTGCCGGTCTACCAGCTTCTCGGCGGGCGCTCCCGCGAGGGCGTGACGGTGTACGGCCACGCCAACGCCGAGACGGTGGACGAGGTGCTGGAGGAGGTCGCGCGCTACCGCGACCTGGGCTACAAGGCGGTGCGGGTGCAGACCGCCGTGCCCGGCCTGGATGCCACGTACGGCGTGAGCAAGGACAAGATGTTCTACGAGCCCGCCGACGCGGCCCTGCCCTCGGAGTCGGCCTGGTCCACCGAGCGCTACCTGGACTTCGTGCCCTCGGTCTTCGCCCGGGTGCGGGAGGAGTTCGGGCCCGACCTGAAGCTGCTGCACGACGTGCACCACCGGCTGACCCCGATCGAGGCGGGCAGGCTCGGCCACGCGCTGGAGCCGTACGCGCTGACCTGGATGGAGGACCCGGTCCCGGCCGAGCTGCAGGAGGGGTTCCGGCTGCTGCGCACCCACACCCGCACCCCGATCGCGGTCGGCGAGGTGTTCAACTCGATCTGGGACTGCCACACCCTGATCACCGAGCAGCTCATCGACTACATCCGGGCCACGGTCGTGCACGCGGGCGGCATCACCCACCTGCGCCGGATCTTCGACCTGGCCGCGCTGTACCACGTGCGCAGCGGCTCGCACGGCGCGACCGACCTGTCGCCGGTGTGCATGAGCGCGGCGCTGCACCTGGACGTGAGCATCCCGAACTTCGGGCTGCAGGAGTACATGCGGCACACGCCCGAGACCGACGAGGTGTTCCCGCACGGCTATTGGTTCGAGGACGGCTACCTGCACCCCTCGGAGGAGCCGGGGCTCGGGGTGGACATCGACGAGGAGCTGGCGGCGCGGTATCCGTACCAGCCGGCGTACCTGCCGGTGAGCAGGCTGATGGACGGGACGGTGCACAACTGGTGAGCGGGAGGCTGGCGCTCGCCGAGCTGCCCCGGCTGCGCCGGTCGGGCCGGGTCGCCGTGCCCGGCCACGACCCGGCGGCGCTAGGCGTGGGCATCGTGCACCTCGGGCTGGGCGGGTTCCACCGCGCCCACCAGGCCGTCTTCACCGAGGACGCCGCCACGGCGGGCGGCGACACGCGCTGGGGGGTGTGCGGGGTCACCCAGCGCTCCGACGACGTGGTGCGGCGGCTGCGCCCGCAGGACGGCCTGTACACGGTGCTCGCCCGGGGGCCCGGCGAGTTGTCGGCGCGCGTCGTCGGCACGCTGCGCGAGGTCCTGTACGCCGGCGCCGAGCCGGACGCCGTCTTCGCCCGCATGGCCGACGAGCGGGTGCGGATCATCACCCTCACGGTGACCGAGAAGGGCCACCGGCGCGGCGCGGACGGCGGGCTGGACCTGGCCGACCCCGTGGTCCGGGCCGATGTGGCGGGCGCGGGGCCGCCGGTGAGCGCGGTGGGCCGGCTGGTGCGCGGCCTCCAGGCCCGCTGCCGCGCCTCGGGCGCCCCGGTCACCGTGATGTCCTGCGACAACCTGGTGGCGGGCGGCGAGGTGCTGCGCCGGCTGGTGGCCGACTTCTGCGCCGCGCTCCCGCCTGCCGAGGGCGGGCCGCTGGCCGGGTGGATCGAGACGTCCGTGCGCTTCCCGTCCAGCGTCGTGGACCGGATCGTGCCGGCCGCGACCGGCGCCGACCGCGCCGACGCGGCCCGGCTGCTCGGCGTGCGCGACGAGGGGGCGGTGGCGGCCGAGCCGCACCGGCAGTGGGTGGTGCAGGACGACTTCGCCGCGGACCGGCCGCCCTGGGAGCTGGCCGGGGTGGTGCTGACGCCGGACGTGGCCCCGTACGAGGCGGTCAAGCTGCGCCTGCTCAACGCCTCGCACTCGCTGCTGGCCTATCTGGGGGCGCTGCGCGGCCACGAGACGATCGCGGCGGCGGTGGGCGATCCCGAGCTGGCCGGGGCCGCCGAGCGGCTGATGCTGGAGGACGCCGCGCCGACCCTGGCCGTGCCCGACGGGCTGGACCTCGCGGCGTACCGGCGGGGCGTGCTGGAGCGGTTCGCCAACCCCGCGCTGCCCGACCGCACGGTCAGGGTGGCCATGGACGGCTCGCAGAAGCTGCCGCTGCGGCTGCTCGGCACCGCGCGCGACCGCCTCGCCGCCGGGGCGGTGCCGCGCTGGGCGGCGCTCGGCGTGGCCGCCTGGATGGCGTACGTCGCCCGCGCCGCCGCCGACCCGGCCCTGCCGCTGGACGACCCGATCGCCGACCGGCTGTGCGAGGCCGCGAGCGGCGCCGCGGACGCGCCCGCGCTGGCCCGCCGCCTGTTCGCCGTCGAGTCGGTCTTCGGCCGGGACCTGCCGGAGGACGAGAGGTTCACCTCGGCCGTCGTGGAGCGGCTCACGCCCCTGCTGCGGGGCGCCATCTGATGCGCGCCGAGCGCCCGCCGCGACCGCGCACCTCGGCCACCGGGCGGAGGCGGCGCGGCGGGGCCTCGCGCAGGTGGGTGCGGGAGCCGGCGCCGCGGGCGTGCGCGGCGAACAGCCGCGCGGCCTCCTCGGGGTCGCCGGACGCCAGCGCGCCCAGCAGTTCGGCGTGGTGGTCGGCCATGGCCCGCCAGTCGCCGCTGTAGAGGGGGTTGCCCACGACGTGCAGCCCCCACAGGCTCGGCTCCAGCGCCCGCCACACCCGGGGCAGGAAGGAGTTGCCGCAGGCGGCGGCGACGTGGCGGTGGAAGGCCATGTCGGCCTCGCGGAAGTCGCCGATGTCGCCCTGCTCGGCCGCCTTGCGCATCCTGGCGACGTCGTCGCCGAGCAGTTGCAGGGTGCGCGGCTGGATGCGGGTGGCCAGGTTGCGGGCGGCGAACTCCTCAAGCAGCACCCGCACCTCGCGCACCTCGCGCGCCTGCTGGGCGGAGATCTCGGCGACGTAGCTGCCCCGGTGGGGGAGGTAGCTGACCAGGCCCTCGTGCGCCAGCCGCTTGATGGCCTCGCGGGCGGGGGCCTGGCTGGTGCCCAGCCTGCGCGCGATCTCCGACTCGACCAGCCGCTGCCCGGCCACCAGCTCGCCGGAGACGATCCAGCGGCGCAGCAGCGTGTAGACGCGGTCGGACAGCAGTTCGCGGGTGAGGATCTCGGGCGGCGCCTCCGGCGGCAGGGCCGCGACGGGGCCGGGCTCGCCGCCGTCGTCCTTGCGGCGCTCCTGCCAGATGCGCGACACGGTGGACTGCGACAGGCCCAGGGCGCGGGCCAGGGAGCGGGTGGAGGGCATGGCCCCGCCGCCCCGCCGGGCCTCCTCGATCGCGGCGGTGATCAGCCGCTCGGCCTCCTCGCGGTCCACGCTGCGCGGCCTGCCGGGGCGCGGGGCGTCGGTGAGGCCGTCGAGGCCCTGCTCCACGAACCGGTCGCGCCACTTGCCGGCCGTGGCAGGGCTCACCTTCACCTGGGCCGCGACCTCCTTGCCGGACAGGCCGTCGGCGAAGGCCAGCACGATGCGGCTGCGCACGGCCAGCGCGCCGCCGGCCTGCGTGGCCCAGGACAGCAGCGTCGAACGCTCCTCGTCGCTGAGCGCGAGGGCGCCGCGGGGGGCTTGGGTAGTCACCCCACAAGCTTAGCGATTTAAGACTCAGTTCGGGGCGAAGCAACATACTTTTCCCGCCCCTGTCACATCGAATGCCCTCTTGACGGCGGTTCCGCCCGCCAAGTATTAAAGAATCGTTACTCGATTATTGACCCATTAGAAGTTGTGAGCGCGGGGGCTCGCACAGGGTGAGGAGGCGTAATGCGGCCACGACACGCGAGCCGGGCACGGGCGGGCGCGCTGCCCGCCGCCGGCGTCCTGATGACCCTCGTGCTCGCCGGGTGCGGCGGCGGGGGCTTCGCCGGCGAGGAGCGGGCGCAGAGCGAGGGCGGCACCACCGAGGTGCGGATGCTGGTCAACATCACCCCGAACCTGACCCAGACGTACTGGGAGGGGCTGGTGAAGACCTTCGAGCAGGCCAACCCGGGCATCGACGTGAAGATCGAGGCGCCGTCCGGCAAGGGCGTCGCCGACACCCTCCAGCAGCAGCTCGCCGCGGGCAACGCGCCCGACGTGGTCGAGACCCTGATGGCCGATGAGACCCTCGCCCCGCAGATGCTCGACCTGAGCGACCAGCCCTGGGTGAAGGACACGCCGCTGGCCCAGGAGGCCGCGCTGGACGGCAAGATCTACACCGTCGGCGTCGGCGAGCAGGCCCAGTCGCTGGTCTTCTACAACAAGACCGCGTTCGACAAGGCCGGGATCACCGAGCCGCCGAAGACCTGGGACGAGCTGACCGAGGCCATGGGCAAGCTCAAGGACGCCGGCTACCTGCCGCTGCGCACCGCGGGCGACTTCGTCACCGGCCTGCAGCTCCTCCAGCTCAGCGGCCCGGCCAAGGCGGTCGCCCACCCCAACTGGTACCAGGACGTCAAGGCCGGCACGCTCAAGGCGGGCGAGTCGATGCTGCCCTACCTGGAGCGGTACAAGAGCTGGCTGGACAAGGGCTACCTGGACAAGAACGCCCTGGGCCTGAAGTACGCCGACGCCGAGGCGTCCTTCCTGTCCGGCAAGGCCGGCATGTACGTCATGGGGAGCTGGTTCACCGCCGCCGAGGCCGACGCGAAGAAGGACTTCGAGGTCGGCGTCTTCCCCGCCCCCGTGGACGAGGGCCAGTCCTACCCCGGCCCGCAGGGCGCGACGATGGCCGCGCCGTACATGATCCTGAAGTCCACCCCGCACAAGGACGCCGCGCTCAAGCTGGTCCAGTGGCTGGTCACCGACAAGGCCGCGGTCGCCAGCCAGCTCCAGCAGGACGGCAACTTCCGCACCGGCGTCGAGCGCGAGTTCACCCCGCTGGAGCGCGAGGTGCAGAAGATCCTGGACGAGGCGCCGGCCAAGGTCGCCCAGGGCGAGGGCTACGGCGCCGACACCCTGCCCAAGGGCTTCAACTCCGCCTGGAACACCGAGGTCCAGGGCCTGTACGTCGGCAAGTCGCCCCGCGACGTCGCCACCGCCGTGGACCGGTGGCTCGACAGCCGTTCCTGACCGGTCTGTCGGGTGACAAGGTCCGTCACGTAACAAGGAGAGACATGCGCTCCGGCATCGCACGCGGGCAGGGCCTCGCGACGGCGATCATGGTCGTCCCCGCGACCGTCCTGTACGCGGTCATGCTGGTCGTCCCGGTCGGCCTGGCGTTCTACCTGAGCCTGACCGACTGGGACGGGTTCAGCGCGAACCCGGCCGTGGTCGGGCTGGACAACTACGGCAGGCTGCTCGGCGACCCCGAGCTGCGCCGCGCGGCCCTGGTCACGCTGCTCGTGGCCGGGGCCGGCACGGCCGGGCTGAACCTGCTCGGGCTCGGCTTCGCCCTGCTGGTCAACGGCAGGTCGCGGGCCAACACCTTCTTCCGGATGGTGCTGTTCTACCCGCACGTGCTCAGCGCCCTGGTCGTCGGCTTCCTGTGGAGCGCGATCCTGGGCACCACGGGCGCGGTCAACAGCTTCATCACCCAGCGCGGCGGCGAGGTGCTGCCGTTCCTGTCCGACCCCGCCTGGGCCACGGTCACCATGATCGCGGTGCTGGTCTGGGCCGGGTTCGGGGTCAACGTGGTGCTCTACCTCGCCGGGCTCCAGGCGGTGCCGCACTCGCTGATCGAGGCCGCGCAGATCGACGGGGCCACCCGCTGGCAGACCTTCCGCAACGTGACGCTGCCCGCGCTGGGCCCGTCGGTGACCGTCAACGTGGTGCTGTCGCTGGTCACCCTGCTCAAGACCTACGACCTGGTGGTCTCGCTCACCGCGGGCGGGCCGGCCGGGCAGACGCAGACGGTGGCGTACCTGATCCTGTGGAACTCCTTCCACGACGCCCGGCTCGGCTTCGGCTCGGCGCAGTCGGTGGTGCTGATGGTCGTCACCGCGGCGCTGGCCTTCGTGGTCACCCGGCTGCGGCGGCGCGGCGAGACGGCGGCGCACCAATGAGGCGCTACGCGCGGCTCGGCTTCCTCGCCGCCACCACGCTGTTCATGCTGGTCCCGCTGTACGTCCTGGTGGTCAACGCGTTCAAGCCGCAGCAGGAGATCCTGGCCTCGCCCTTCGGCCTGCCGCTCGACGGGCTCACCTTCGAGTACCTGGCCAAGGCGCTGGACAACCCGCAGTTCGACATCTTCCGCGGCTACGCCGTGACGCTGCTGTTCGTGGTGTCGGTGAACGTGCTGTCGGTGGTGCTGGCGGGACCGGCGGCGTACGTCATCGCGCGCAGCCCCAAGCGGCGCTTCCGGGTGCTGATGCTGTTCTTCCTGGCCGGCACGTTCATCCCGAGCCAGGTGCTGGTGATCCCGGTCGTGTACGTGCTCAAGACGCTCGGCCTGATGGGCACGATCCGCGGCTTCGTGCTGTTCGAGACGGTGCTCACGCTGCCGTTCTCGATCTTCCTGTACGCCGGCTACATCAGCACCATCCCGGCCACCCTGGACCAGGCCGCCAACGTGGACGGCGCCGGCCGCCTGCGCACCTTCTGGCGGATCATCTTCCCGCTGATGCGCCCGGTCGTGGCCACCATGGTCATCCTGAACACCTTCTCGGTGTGGAACGACTTCGTGAACCCGCAGATCATCCTGGGACCCGGCAGCGGCCTGTACACGGTCACCACCGGCGTCTACGCGGCGGTCAGCCAGTACTCCACCGACTACACCGTCGTGTTCCCCACACTGCTGCTCGCCATCGCCCCGCTGCTCGTGTTCTTCGTGATCATGCAGCGCCACATCATCAGCGGCCTGACCGCGGGTGCCACCAAGGGCTGATTCGAAGGGCTGACTCGAAAGGCTGACATGACCGACAACCTGCCGCGGGTGGTCGCCGACGTCCCGCTCGGCCCGCCGCCCGCGTGGGCCGTGCTGCAACGCCGCCTGTTCGACGCGCTGGACGAGGCGTGGCGGGCCTTCGCCGCCCGCTACTGCGAACCGGACGGACGGCTGACCTACCACGGCCCCGCCGCCAGCCGCGACGGCGCCGACGACTTCTACGAGGCGTTCTTCAACTGGCCGACGCTCTACCGGCTCGGCGGCGCCGACGACCTGCTCGACGCCGCCAAGCACCACTGGGAGGGCGTGACCGCGCAGCTCACCGAGCTGGGTTACCTGGTGGACGAGTTCGAGCGCGGCTACGACTGGTTCCACCAGGGCGAGTCGCTGCTGCTGTTCTACGAGATCTGCGCCGCCGACCCGCGCGACGCGGCCTTCCGCGAGCGGGCGTACCGGTTCGCCGAGCTGTACCTGCCCGGCTCGCCCACGGGGAACTACGACCCGGCCACCGACACCATCCGCGCCCCGCACAACGGGGCCTGCGGGCCCCGCTACGGCATCAACGAGGAGTGGTCGTCCTACCACGCGGGGCTGGCGAGCATGCGCCCGTACGGGCTGCCGCTGCCGGACGTGCCGGGCGTGACGACCTGGGCCGACCTGGAGGACCCGGACAAGGCCGCCCGGATGGGCGCGGCCATGCGCGAGCGCATCGGCCGCGGCGACGTGGCGGTCAACCTGGCCGCGACCAGCCTGGCCGTCAACGCCTGGCTGTACGGCCACGAGGAGCGCTTCGGCGCCTGGGCGCTGCGCTACATCGACGCCTGGCGGCGGCGCGCGGAGGACAACGGCGGGATACTGCCCGACAACGTCGGCCCGTCCGGCAAGGTCGGCGAGCTGCACGGCGGCCGCTGGTACGGCGGCAACTACGGCTGGCTGTGGCCGCACGGGATCTACAGCGTGGGCGCGGCGGCGGCCGTCGCCGCGGTGAACACCGTGCTGCTCACCGGGACCACCGACCGGCTGGACATCGGACGCGGCCCGCTCGACACGGTGCTGCGGCACGGCGTGCGCGGCGCGGTCACCGAGACCGAGATGAGCATCCGAGACCGGTGGCTGGCCGAGCTGGGCGAGGACGCCTCCCGGCCCACGCTGCTGGTGCCCAACCGGCACGGCGACGCGGGCTGGTTCGACTACCAGCCGCCGCAGCTCGGCCTGCCGCTGTGGCTGTGGCAGGCCGGCGGCGACCCCGCCGACCTGGAGCGCATCGAGCGGATCAGGCGCGAGAGCGGGTACGACTGGCGCCCGGTGCGGCACTTCCGCAACAAGGAGGAGGCCGGGCACGAGGCGCCGTGGCTGGCCTACCTGCGCGGGGAGAACCCCGGCTACCCCGAGGCCATGCTCACCGCCGCGCTCGGCCAGGTGGAGCGGCGGATGAAGCTCATCGACGCCGACCGCGCCGACCTGGGCGAGATCCACGTGCACCACTGGCAGCGGCTCAACCCGGTGCTCACCGAGGCGCTGCTCCAGCTCACCACCGGCACCCCCCAGGTGCTCTACAACGGCGGGCTGCTGCCGACCCGCCTGGCCTACTTCGACGCCGAACGGCGCAGGCCCGGCCTGCCGCCGGACGTGGCCGCGCTGGTGGACGCCTCCCGGCCCGACCGCGCCGGGGTGGAGCTGGTCAACCTGGGCCTCACCAGGGCCAGGCGGCTGGTGGTCCAGGCGGGCACGTACGCCGAGCACGCCTTCACCGCCGTGTCCGCGACCACCGTGTCCGCGACCACCGTGTCCGCGACCACCGTGTCCGCGACCGCCGGGCCCGGCTACCCCGGCGACCCGCGCGCGTACACCGCGCCGGAGGTCGTGACCGCGCGCCGGGAGGTGGCGGTCGGCGGGCCGCGCCTGGAGGTCGTCCTGCCGCCCGGCACGCGGGTCCACCTCGACCTGCGCATGACCCCCCACGCCAACCGCGCAGCACACAACCACCTGTAGGGAGTTCACCACCAGTGGATGACATCACGCCCGACGGCGCCGTCTGGGATCTGCCGATCCGGGGGGAGGCGCCGGAGCGCCCCGATCCCGCCCTGGTCGAGCGGCTGTCGCGGGTCAGCGCCGCCACCGCGTGCGCCAAGCTGCACGCGCAGGGCATCAGGCGGACCTTCGTGGAGGGCCCGCGCCCGATCGAGGCCGGGCAGAAGGTCGCGGGGCCCGCGCTGACTCTGCAGTTCATGCCGCAGCGCGAGGACATCGCCTCCGGCCTGGGCCAGGAGTACGTGGAGCGGCACACCGCGCTGTGGGCCGCGCTGGAGGCCGTGCGTCCCGGCGACGTGCTGGTGGTGCAGGCGTACGGGAGCGCGTTCACCGGCTGCTTCGGCGACATGCTGGTGCGCTACTTCAAGCAGAAGGGCGGCGCCGGGATCGTCGTGGACGGCCGCATCCGCGACGCGCCCCGGGTGCGCCGGCTCGGCGTGCCCATCTGGTGCACCGGCTTCACCCCGCACTACGCCTCCCAGTCGGAGCTGTTCCCGTGGGCGTACCACGTGCCGGTGGCCTGCGGCGGGGTGCTGGCCCTGCCCGGGGACCTCGTGGTGGCCGACGACGACGGCGCCGTGATCGTGCCGCGCAGGCGCGCCGAGTCGGTGGTCCAGGCCGCCGCCGAGCACGAGCAGTGGGAGCGGTTCAGCCGCTCCCGCATCGAGGAGGGAGGGGCCCTGTCCGACTACTACCCGCTCACCCCCGAAACCCGCGCCGAGTACGAGCGCTGGAAGGAGAACGCACGATGAACCGGCTGAAATACCTCAGCGTGGCCGCCGCGGCGGTGCTCACGCTGAGCGGCGCCGCCGTCCCCACGCAGGTCCAGGCGGCGCCGAGCGACTGCAAGCCCGTCGAGTTATGGGTGGCGCCCGGCGGCGACGACCGGGCCAAGGGCAGCCAGGACCGCCCGTGGAAGACGGTGGAGCACGCCCGCGACGAGGTGCGCCGCCTGACCAAGAACATGCGCTGCGACATCGTGGTCAACCTCAAGGCCGGCGACTACCCGGTGGAGAAGACCATCGACTTCGGTGAGCAGGACTCCGGCGCCAACGGGCACCGGGTGATCTACCGCAGCGCCGACGGGCCGGGCAAGGCCAGGCTGCTCGGCGCCAAGCAGATCACCGGCTGGCAGCCCTACAAGGACGGCGTCTACAAGGCCAAGGTGGACCGCAGGTTCTACACCCTCTTCGAGGAGGGCGTACGGGCCACCACCGCGCGCTACCCGAACCGCAAGTCCGAGACCGAGTGGGGCCCGTACCTGTTCTCGATCCTGGGCGAGCCGGAGAAGGAGGCGGTGCGCCAGTGGCTGTACTTCAAGCCGGAGGACGTCCCGGCCGCCTGGGACGCCGACTTCGACAAGAACGCCCAGATCGTGGTGTGGTCGGGCGGTAGCTGGAGCTGGTTCACCGACACCGTGCCGATCGGCGGGGCCGACTTCCGCAAGAACTTCTTCACCCTCAACCACTGGGCGCGCTACGCGTTCGTCAACAGCCGCAGCGGCTCGCGCTACTTCCTGCAGAACACGCTGCGGTTCCTGGACCAGCCGGGCGAGTACTACTTCGACTTCGCCGCCGGCGAGGTCTACTACCGGCCCCGCTCCGGATCGATCGACAACGTGAAGATCATGGCCCCGACGGTCAGGACGATCCTCAACATCGCGGGCAGCAGCCCCGAGGCGAGGGTGCAGAACCTCACCTTCGAGGGCCTGGCGCTGCAGTACTCCGACTTCGTCGAGTGGTACCGCTCGGGCTGGATCAGCGAGGGCGACTCCGGCTACGAGCACAAGTACCCGGTCTACGACCGGCAGATCGAGATGCCGCGCAACCGCTTCGGCACGATCACCGTGACCAACAGCCGCGACATCGACCTGCGCAAGCTGCACATCTCCGACACCGGCTACACGGCGGTCTACCTGCTGTTCGCCAACGAGCGCGTCCGGGTCTCCGACAGCCTGCTGGAGAACATCGGCAACGACGGCATCAAGGTCGAGGGCGGCTACCCCGGCGAGGGCGACATCTCCCACGGCCACGTCTTCACCAACAACTACATCCACCACATCGGCGAGCTGGTCCCCGGCGACAGCGCGGGCGTGGAGCTGATGAGCACCGGCCGCAACGAGGTCAGCCACACCGTCGTGCGGCACGGCGCCCGCTACGGCGTGAGCCTGGAGTCGCGCCCCGAGGTCAAGCCGGAGGACAACTACACCTACGACAACGTCTTCAAGTACATCCGGCTGGAGGAGCTGGGGCTCGACAGCGGCGACATGGGCGCCTTCTACACCTACGGCGTCAGCAACTTCGAGCCGCACCAGATGCGCAACCACGTCTCGCAACTGGTCGTGGGCGACGTGATCCCGGACGCCTCGATGCCCGACAGCGGCACCCGCGGCGTGCACATGGACGCGGGCGGCTGCGGCTTCACCTTCGAGAACATCGAGGTCGGCAAGGTCACCGACGACAAGTACCAGAGCTACCAGTGCAACCAGGTCACCAACGCCAACTGGCTGCAGGGCTTCGACCCCTCGAAGATGGAGTACGACAAGATCGGCGTGACCGCCGACTTCCCGTACCCGATCCCCGCTCCGGCTCCCACGGCCACCCCGACGGCGACCCCGTCGGCGGACTGAGCCCCGCGCGCGCGGCGCTTCACCCCGTGCGCGCACACCGGCCCGCCCGGCGATCCCGGGCGGGCCGGCCGCCGTCAGGGGGCGAGCCAGGTGAGGGACTTCTTGCCCACGACCACCGTGCTGGTCAGGGTGCCGACCTGGGCGATGGAGATGGTGATCTCGTCGTCCGCGGCCAGGGTGAACGGCAGGTCGGGGACCAGGCAGGTGCCGGTGGCCAGCACCGCGCCGTCGGGGAAGACGTCCTCACGGAACAGGTAGCCCACCAGGTCGTCCAGGCGGCGGTGGAGCTGTCCGGTGCTCGCCCGGCCGGTCCAGGCCACCCCGCCGTCGCGGCGGATCGTCAGCTCGATGTCCAGCGCGTACGGGTCGGCGATCTCCCAGGCGGGGCGGATCGCCGGGCCGACCGCGCAGCCGCCGAGGTAGATCTTGGCCTGGGGGAGGTAGAGCGGGTTCTCGCCCTCGATGGTCCGCGAGCTCATGTCGTTGACCACGGTGTAGCCGGCGATCTCGCCGTGGCTGTTGAGCACCAGGCCCAGCTCGGGCTCGGGGACGTCCACGCCGGAGTCGGCGCGGATCGAGACGGTCTCACCGTCGCCGGTGACCCGCCAGGCCGTGGACTTGAAGAACAGCTCGGGGCGCTCGGCGTCGTAGACCAGCTCGTACACGTCGGCGGCGCGCTCGCTCTCGACCACCCGGGCCTCGCGGGAGCGCTGGTAGGTGACGCCGGCCGCCCAGACCTCCATGTGCGCGTCCACCGGCGGCAGCAGGCGCACGGACGCGGTGTCGTGCCGCGGGCCGTCGGCGGCCTCGCAGCGCTCGCGCAGCTCGCCGGTGGTCAGGCGAAGCAGCTCGCCCAGGTGCCGTACGCCGGTCAGCTCGGTGACGGTGCCGCCCTCGGCGACGCCGATCGCGGGCTGGGCCGAGGGGCGGGGGGCGCCGGAAGCCTGCGCGGGGACGAAGCGGACGATGTGCACGGGGAACCTCTTTCTCGCTCGCGTGTCCCCTTGACCGTATCGTGTCCGGCTTCATCAGATGAAGATAAAACTTCATCAGATGAAGGTCTGGTCAGCGGAACCGCACTCCGGTAGGGTCGGCGCTGTGATCGAGGCCGAGGCCGGCAGGGCCTACCCAGGTGGCGCGCGGCACGGGCGGGTGGTGCACTCGCTCGGCCGGCAGATCGTCACCGGCGAGCTGGCCCCCGGCGACCCGCTGCCCGTCGAGGAGCGGCTGGTGGCCGAGCTGGGCGTGGGCCGGTCGGCGGTGCGCGAGGGCGTGAAGGTGCTGGCGGGCAAGGGCCTGCTGGAGAGCCGCACCAGCGCCGGCACCCGCATCCGCCCGCGCGAGTCGTGGAGCCTGCTCGACCCCGACGTTCTGGGCTGGCGCTTCGAGCCCGGCCCCCGCCCCGAGGACGTGCGGCTGCTGGCCGACCTGCGGGTGGCGCTGGAACCCGGGGCCGCCCGGGTGGCGGCCGAGCGGGCCGACGCCGCCGGCATCCGCGGGATCGACGAGGCGCTGGCGGCCCTGTACGCCACCGCCGACGACCCCGACGCGTTCATCGAGGCCGATCTCGCCTTCCACCGGGCCGTGTTCGCCGCGAGCGGCAACGACCTGCTGCTGCACGCGTACGAGATGATCAGCATCGCGCTGCGCTCCGTGCGGCACGTGCACACCCGGGTGGTCAGCCACAACAAGGAGACCCTGCCCGGCCACGAGCGGGTGGCGCTCGCCATCCGCCGGCACCACCACCGCAAGGCCGAGGAGGCGATGCGCGAGGTGGTGGAGGTGGCCCGCGCCGATGCCGAACGAACTGCGATGGACGCGAAGGACGCACATGACTGACATCCGCTGCGAGGTGGACGGGCACGTCGCGGTGCTCACCCTGGACCGCCCCGCCAAGCTCAACGCGCTCACCCCCGAGATGGCCGCCGACCTGCACGGCCACGTGACCGCGCTCAACGCCGACCGCGAGGTCAGGGCGGTGGTCCTGACCGGCGCCGGGGAGCGGTCCTTCTGCGTCGGCAGCGACATCCGCGAGCTGGACGGCTACGAGGAGCCCTGGGACTTCCGCAACCGGGGCGACTACGGCGACTCCATCCGCGCCCTGCGCAAGCCGGTGATCGCCGCCGTCAACGGCTACGCCTACGGCGGCGGGCTGGAGCTCGCCATGGCCTGCGACATCCGCCTGGCCGCCGAGACCGCCACCTTCGCCGCGCCGGAGATCAAGCTCGGCTGGATCGGCGGCAGCGGCCAGTCGGCCCTGCTCGCGCACAGCATCGGCCCCGGCAACGCCGCCGTCATGCTGCTCACCGGCGACCCGATCGACGCCGCCCAGGCGCTGGCCTGGGGCCTGGTCAGCCGGGTGCTGCCGCAGGCCGAGCTGCTGGACGCCGCCCGCGAGCTGGCCGCGACCATCGCCGCCAGGGCCCCGATCGCCGCCCAGACCGCCAAGGCCAACCTGCGCGCGGCGTACACGATGCCGCTGGACCAGGCGATCCAGTACGAGCGCGACCTGCAGACGATCTGCTTCGCGACCCAGGACGCCGCCGAGGGACGGGCCGCGTTCGCCGAGCGCCGCGCCCCCGAGTTCAAGGGCCGTTGAGGCCCCCGAGTTCAACGGGCCGTTGAGAGGGAGAGCATGGGGATTCTTTCCGGATACCGGGTCGTCGACCTGTCCATCGCGATGGCGGGTCCGCTGGCGGCCATGCGGCTGGGCGACCTCGGGGCCGACGTGGTCAAGGTCGAGCCGACGACGGGGGAGTGGCAGCGCTCCGCGCCCGCGGGCGGGGCCACCGGCAACCAGGTCAACGCCTCTTTCCTGTCGCTGAACCGCAACAAGCGCAGCCTGGCGGTGAACCTAAAGAGCGAGCAGGGCCGGGCGATCGTGCACGACCTGGTACGGCGCTCCGACGTGTTCTTGCAGAACTACCGGCCCGGCGTGGCCGAGCGGCTGGGCATGGACTACGCCACGATCAGCGCCATCAACCCGAAGATCGTGTACGTGTCGATGTCCGGCTACGGCGAGTCCGGCCCGTACGCCGACCGCCCCGGGCAGGACCTGCTGCTCCAGGCCCTCAGCGGCGCGATGTTCAGCGTCGGCCGCGACGGCGACCCGCCCGCGCCCGCCGGCACGTACGCCATCGACGCGATCACCGCCTACAGCGCCTTCGAGGGCGCGCTCGCCGCGCTGCTGCACCGCGAGCGCACCGGCGAGGGCCAGCTCGTCAGCGTGAACATGCTCGACGCGGCCATCGCGGTGCAGATGCAGGAGCTGAGCGTCTTCACCGTGGGCAAGGTGCCGCAGCGGCGCGGCGCCGAGCCGCACGGGCACACCTACATCCGCGCGCCGTACGGCGTGTTCGCCACCAAGGACGGCTACCTCGCCCTGGCGATGCCCCCGCTCGACGTGCTCGGCGACGCGCTCGGCCTGCCCGAGCTGGCCGCGATGGAGACCGACGTGGACGGGCACACCCGCCGCGACGAGATCACCGCGATGGTCCGCGAGCAGTTGCCGCGGCGCACCACGGCCGAGTGGCTGGAGCTGTTCGACGCCCGCGGCATCTGGGCCGGGCCCGTCAACTCCTACGCCGACCTGCTCACCGACCCGCAGGTGCGGCACAACGGCTCCTTCGTCACCTACGAGCACCCCACCGAGGGCACGGTGACCACGCCCGGCTTCCCCTACCGGTTCAGCGCCACCCCGCCCGAGGTCCGCGCCGGCGCGCCGCTGACCGGCCAGCACACCGGTGAGATCCTGGCCGAGCTGGGCTATCCGGACGAGAAGGTGGCCGCGCTCGCCGAGGCGGGCGTCGTGGCCGCGCGGTCATGAGCGCCACGGTCGAGCTGCGCGGGATCACCTGGGACCACCCGCGCGGATACGCGCCGCTGGAGGAACTGGCCCGCCTCGACGCGGCGGGCGAGACCCCGTACGGCGCCGTCCCCGCCCCGATCCGGTGGGACCGCCAGCCGCTCGAAGGGTTCGAGTCCACGCCGATCGCCGAGCTGGCGCGGACGTACGACATCATGATCGTCGATCACCCGGGGCTCGGCGCCGCCATCGGCGCGGGCGCGCTCGCGCCCATGGACGAGCTGTTCCCCGCCGCCGAGCTGGACGCCTGGCGGGCCGGGACGGTCGGGCCGTCCTACGCCAGTTACAGCTTCGACGGCCGGGCCTGGGCGCTGCCGCTGGACGCGGCCACCCAGGTCTCCGCCGCCCGCCCCGAGGCCGTCCCGGACCCGCCCCGCACCTGGGACGAGGTGCGCGAGCTGGCCCGCGAGGCGCCCGTCGCGCTGTGCCTGGGCGGGCCGCACGCGTACCTGATGTACTCCGCGCTGCGCGTGGAGCGCGAGGACCCCGCCGAGGCCCTGGACCTGATGGCCGCGCTGCTCGGCCACGCCGACCCCGGGCTGAGCGCGCGCAACCCGATCGCCGTGCTCGGCGCGATGGCCGCGCCGGGCGGGCCAGCGTACTGCCCGCTGGTGTACGGGTACGTCACCTACAGCTCCCAGGCAGGAAACCAGGGCCCCCTGGCCTTCCACGACGCGCCCGCCTGGACGCCCGGGGGACGGCCGGGCAGCGTGCTGGGCGGCACCGGCCTCGCCGTGTCGCGGCGCCGCCTCGGCGACCCTGGGGTGGCCGATGCGGTACGGGCGCACCTGCGCAGGCTGATGTCCGAACCGGTGCAGCGGCGGCTGTTCCCGGAGACCGGCGGCCAGCCCGCCGCCCGCGCCGCCTGGCTGGACCCGGAGGTGAACGCGCGCACCGGCGGTTTCTACCGCGACACGCTCGCCACCGTCGAGGCCGCCTGGGTGCGGCCCCGGTCGCCGGGCTACATCGCCTTCCAGGACGCCGCGTCGCGGGTGCTGCGCGAGGGCCTGCTCGCCCGCGCCCCGCACCGCGCGATCCTCGATGAGCTGGGCAGGTGTGAGGAGGAATGGAGGACACGATGCGCATCGCGCTGATCACCGGTGCGGGCGGCGCGCTCGGCCGCGCCACCGCGCTGCGGCTGGCCGCCGACGGGTACGCCGTCGCCGCCCTGGACGTGGACGAGAAGGCCGTGGCCGAGACCGCGCGCCTGGTGGAGGAGGCGGGCGGCACCGCGTTCGGGCACCCCGCCGACCTGCGCGAGGCCGCCGCCATCGAGGCCGCCTTCGACGCCGCCGAGGAACGGCTGGGCGGCACGGTCACGGCGCTGGTCAACAACGCCGCGATCTACCCGGCCCGCCCGTTCCTGGAGGTGCCGCTCACCGAGTACGACGACGTCGTGGCGGTCAACCAGCGCGCGTACTGGATCGCCGCCCAGACCGCGGCCCGGCGCATGGTCGCGGCCTCGGTGCCGGGCGCGATGGTGAACATCGCCTCCATCACCATGCACGGCGGCTGGTCGGAGCTGACCGCGTACGTCGCGACCAAGGGGGCCGCGGTGACGCTGACCCGGGCGCTCGCCCGCGAGCTGGGCCCGCACGAGATCCGGGTCAACTGCGTGTCGCCGGGCGCGTTCCCGACCGCGGCCGAGACGATCCACCCCGACCCGGAGGCGTACACGCGGTTCGTCCTGGAGCGCCAGTCGCTCCAGCGGCGCGGCAGGCCGGAGGAACTGGCCGCCGTCGTCGCGTTCCTTCTCGGCCCGGACTCGTCCTTCGTGACCGGGCAGACCATCGAGGTCAACGGCGGATGGGTGATGACATGAAGCTGCACGGACAGCAGTACGGGCCGCGCGAGCTGGCCGCGCACGCCGGCGACATCGCCGCGGCGGGCGGGGTGCGCCTGGTCACGCTGGGCGACGGCGTCGAGCGGGGGATCAGGGCCCTGGAGTTCCGCACCGGCACCGGGCTCGCCTTCGACGTGCTGGTGGACCGCGCGATGGACATCGGCGCGGCCGAGCACGCCGGGCGGGCGTTCGGGTGGCGCTCGCGCACCGGCTTCCGCAACCCGGGCCTGCACGAGCACGGCGACGAGGACGGCCTGTCCTGGCTGCGCTCCTTCTCCGGGCTGATCGTCACCGGCGGCCTGGACCACACGCTGTTCGGCGGCGAGGTGGACGCCTCGGAGTATCGGTACCCGCCCAAGCGGACCACCCGGCACGGGCTGCACGGCCGGGTCGGCAACATCCCGGCCCGGCTCACCGGCTACGGCGAGCGCTGGGAGGACGAGCGGTGCGTGCTGTGGGCCGAGGGCGAGGTGCGGCAGGCGGCGGTCTTCGGGGAGAACCTGCTGCTGCGCCGGCGGATCGAGGCCGACCTCGGCGGCGACGAGATCCGGCTGATCGACACCGTGACCAACCCCGGCTTCGACCCGATGCCGCACATGTTCCTCTACCACATCAACCTGGGCTGGCCGCTGCTGGAGGAGGGCGCCCGGTTCCTGGCCCCGGTCAAGGAGACCGTCTGGCAGACCGACAGCGTCGCCGAGCAGGGCGTGGACAACTGGACCATGCCCGCGCCGCTGCCCGGCTTCGTCGAGCAGGTCTACGAGCACGCGCTCGTCGCCGACGCCGCCGGGCGCACCGGTGCCGCGCTGGTCAACGACCGGCTCGGGCTCGCGGTCAGCGTGGAGTGGCACGCCGCGGAGTTCCCGCACTTCTTCCAGTGGCTCAACCTGCGCGCCGGCGACTACGCGCTCGGCATCGAGCCGTCCACGCACGCCGTCGCCGGCGACGCCGCCGCCCGCGAGGACGGCAGGATGATCTGGCTCGGCCCCGGCGAGTCGCGCGGCTACCACACCTCCTTCCGCGTCCACCAGGGCGGCGAGGCCGTCGCCGCGCTCGAAAGCCGCTTCGCCCGGTGACCGGTGACACGGACACGGGCAAGAACACGGGCATGAACACGGGCATGAACGCGGGCATGAACACGGGCATGAACGCGAGCATGGACACGAGCATGGAATCAGGCGGAGACGGGCGCGTGGACGCCCACCACCATGTGTGGGACCTGGGCGTGCGCGACCAGCCGTGGATCAGCGGCGAGGCGATGGCGCCGATCCGGCGTGACTTCACCCTGGACGACCTCGCGCCGCACGCGCGGGCCGCGGGCGTCACCCGCACGGTGCTGGTGCAGACCGTGCCCGACCCCGGCGAGACGCCGGAGTTCCTGGCGCTCGCCGCCTCCTCCCCGCTGGTGGCCGGGGTGGTCGGCTGGGTGGACCTCACCGCGCCCGGCGTGCCCGGCGCGCTGGCCGCGCTGCGCGAGGGCGACGGCGGGCGCGCCCTGGTGGGGATCAGGCACGGCGTGCAGTCCGAGCCCGACCCGCGCTGGCTGTGCCGCGACGACGTGCGCGCCGGGCTGGCCGCGGTGGCCGAGGCGGGTCTCGTCTACGACCTGCTCACGCTGCCGCACCAGCTCCCCGCCGCGGTGGAGACCGTACGCGCGCTGCCGGGCCTGACCTTCGTGGTGGACCACCTGTCCAAGCCGCCGATCGCCGCCGGCGACCTGGAGCCGTGGGCCACCCGCATCCGGGAGCTCGCCGCCGCGCCCAACGTCTACTGCAAGCTGTCGGGCATGGTCACCGAGGCGTCCTGGGAGAAGTGGACGGTGGACGACCTGCGCCCGTACGCGGAGGTGGTGCTGGAGGCGTTCGGCCCGGAGCGGGTGATGTTCGGCTCCGACTGGCCGGTGTGCCTGCTCGCCGCCTCGTACGCCGACGTGGTCACCGCCGCCGAGGCCCTGACCGCCGCGCTGACCCCGGCCGAGCGGAAGGAGGTCTTCGGCGGCACCGCGACCCGCGCGTACGGCCTGGACGCGGCCGGCGTGTAGCCCGCCGCTTCGTCGCGTGCCCGCACGGAGTACCGGGGATTACCGGCATTCGTGACCCTTGCCAGGCTAGGGTGTCGAGGCGGAGGAGGCGAATGTGAATCCGACGCAACCGCCCGGCCCGGTCTTCGGCGTTCCGCTCGCGGCGGCACCCCCCGCGGCGCCGCGGGACCGCCTGATCGTGCACCTCGCCTGGGAGGGCGTGCTGCTGTTCTTCGCGATGGTGCTGCTCGTGGCCCTCCTGGTCACCACGCCGTCGCAGCTCCTGGCGAACCTGTTCCCGCAGGCCGGGATCTCCGGCCTGCTGGCCGCGGCGGTGGCGTTCTCGCTGCGCACCGGCGCGCCCAACCTCGCCGCGGGCGGGATGGCCGTGCTGACGTCCGCGCTGATCGGCGTGTTCGTCGTCCAGGCCGGTATGCCGCCGGCGGCGGCGTTCGCGCTGGCGCTCGTGCTGGTCACCGTGGCGGGGCTGGTCCTCGGCGCGCTCGCCGCGGTGCTGTCGGTCCCCGCGTGGGCGGTCACCCTGCTCGGCGGGGCGGTCCTGGAGTGGCTGGCGTTGGGCCTGGTCGGCGGGCGGGGAGTGCCGGTGCCGTCCCCGATCGGCGACCCGGGATGGCTATGGTTCCTGCTGTTCGCGCTGGTGTCGATCGGAGGCGGCCTGCTCTGGCTGGTCCCCGGCGTGCGCGCGGCGCTGAGCGGCGCGCGCCGTCCGGTCGCCGACCCCGGCAGGTGGGCGGGCCTGGCCGCCGGGGCGGGGGCGCTGGCCGGGATCGCGGTCAGCGGCCTGCTCGCCGCCGTCGCCGGTCTCGCCCTGGTCACCCGGCTCCACGGCACCACCGTCGGCAGCGGGCAGAGCCTGCTCCTCAGCGCCCTCGCCGCGGCCCTGCTCGGCGGCACGAGCCTGTTCGGCCGCCGCGCCGGGGTGGCGGGCACCTTCCTCGCCGTGCTGATCGTGACCTCGGTGACCTCGCTGCTGCTCTTCCACGGCGCGCCGACCTGGATGACCGGCCTGGTCACCGCGGTTCTGGGCCTGCTCGGCCTGGGCGCCGTCCGGCTCCTGGAGTCGCTCCAGCCCGTCGCGGCCCCCGTCCAGGTGGCGTTCGCGCCCCCGCCGCCGCCCCAGTCTCCCCCGTCCTCGTTCCCGCAGTCCTCGTCCCCGCAGTCCCCGCCCCTGCCGTCCCCGCCCCCGCCGTTCTCGTCTCCGCCGCGGGGGCCGGGGGAGCCCGGCTAGGGCAGCAGGGCCGTGGCCTCGACCTCGATCAGCCAGCCGGGCAGGCCGAGGGCCTGCACCCCGAGCAGGGTGCTGGCGGTCAGCGGCCACGGCTCGCCGTAGACCTCCTGGGCCGCGCCGAAGATGACCGGCACCAGCTCGGGGCGGTGGTCCACGACGTAGATGTTGTGCCGGACCATGTCGGCCGGGGTGGCGCCGACGCCCTCCAGGGCCAGCTTGACGTTCAGGAACGCCTGCCTGGCCTGGGCGGCGTAGTCGCCGGGGCCGACCAGCTCGCCGGAGGCGTCCAGCGCGACCTGGCCCGCGAGGTAGGCGGTGCGGCCGGCCGGGGCGATCACGACCTGGGAGTAGAGGTTCTGCACCGGAGGGCACAGCGCGGGCGGGTTCACCCGGGCCAGCGCCTCGCGGCCGGGGGCCGTGGCGGTCATGCGGTCGTCTCCGTCCGGGCGGGCACCCCGGCGAGCAGCAGTTCCGCCAGCTCGGCGGGGCGGCTCACCTGGGCGAAGTGGTGGGAGTCCAGCTCGGCGACCGGGAGGCCGAGCGCGCGGAACCGGTCGGCGGTCTCGGCGAACGCCGGGAAACGCAGGCAGCGTACGAACATGGCGGGCAGGCCCTCGGGGCGCGCCGGGCCGGGCAGCGGCTCGCTGTGGGTCCGCACCGGCATCGGGGTGGCGCGGGCGCGCACCCACTCGGCGTCGCCGGGGTCGTCTACCCCCATCGCGGCCGGGTCGAGCGGGCGGGCCATCCCGCCGCCGCCCTCGGCCAGCTCGGCGAACACGTCGGGCAGCCACGGCACCAGGTCGAAGCAGGACTGGCCGGGCTCGGGCGCGAACGCGTCCAGGTAGACCAGCGCCGCCACCCGCTCCGGGGCGTGCCCGGCCACCCCGGAGATCACCATGCCGCCGTAGCTGTGCCCGACCAGCGTCACCCGCTCCAGGCCCTCGCGCTCCAGGTAGCCGAGCAGGTCGTCGAGGTGCGCGGACAGCCCGATCTCCGCGCCGCGGGGATCGCCGGCGCGCTCGCCCAGGCCGGGCAGCGTGGGGGTGTGCACCTCGTGCCCGGCCGCCTCCAGCAGCGGTCGCAGCCGGGACCAGACCCAGCCGCCGCCCCACGAGCCGTGCACCAGCACGTACGTCCGGGGCGCGTCAGTCGAGGACATCGGGCTCCTCCTCGAAGATCAGCGACGACAGGAGCTGGAAGTTGTTGCGGGCCATGTTCGCGCTGCCGAACTGGCGGTGCGCGACCTCGGCCTCCTCGTCGGTCATGATCCGCGGGGTGCCGGCGGCCTCGGCCAGGAGCTGCATCTCGCAGGCGCGGTTCATGGCGATGAACCACCAGGCGGCCTCCTCCACCGTACGGCCGACGGTGAGCAGGCCGTGGTGGCGCAGGATCGCGGCCCGCGCCGAGCCGAGGCGGGCGGCGATGCGCTCGCCCTCGTCCCGCTCCAGCACCAGCCCCCGGTACTCGTCGAACAGCACGTGGTCGCGCCAGAACGCGCACGACTCCTGCACGATCGGGTCGAGCGGCCGGTCCAGCGCGGCCCAGGCGCGGCCGTGGATGGTGTGGGCGTGCGCGACGGCCACCACGTCCGGGCGGGCCTCGTGGATGGAGGAGTGGATCCAGAAAGCGGCCTTGTTCGTACGCCGCGTGCCGTGCGCGATCCGGCCCTGCGCGTCGATGAGCAGCAGGTCGCTCACCTTGATCCGGGAGAAGTGCACGGAGTAGGGGTTCACCCAAAAATGGTCGGTCAGCTCCGGGTCGCGCGCGGTGATGTGGCCGGCGACGCCCTCGTCGTAGCCGTACCTGGCGAAGATTCGGAAGGCGGCGGCGAGCTGCCGCTTGCGGTGCAGCCGCTGCTCCTCGATCGGCGCCGACGCGTACGTGGGCGCCTCGTCCAGGTCGAGTTCGGGGGGCGGGCCGCCGGCCGCGCTCTGCGTGGAGATCGTCATGGTGTCTTCCCTTCGACGTGTGCTCAGGATGTGACCCCGTTCACCTCCGCGTCAACCTCTGAGGCGAATCACTTTGCCTCGGAGGCAAAAATGAGCCGCGATCACTAGACTTCCTCCGTGACCTCTCGGGAGCTGCCGGACGATCCGGAGAAGCGGGTCGCGGCCCGCCTCGGCGAGCTGCGCCGCGAGCGCGGGCTGACCCTGACCGCGCTCGCCGAGTGGACCGGCATCTCCGCGGCCCACCTGTCGCGCATGGAGAAGGGCGAGCGCCAGCCGTCCATCGGCTCGCTCATCCAGCTCGCGCGGGCGTACGGCGTGTCGCTGGGCGAGCTGGTCGGCGACGAGCGCTCCCACGAGCACCACGTCGTGCGCGGCGCCACCGTCCCCGTCCACGAGGGCCCCGACGGCCCCTACGCCATGATGACCGGCCTCGGCCCCCGCTCCGCCCTGGAGGCCGTGCGCCTGGAACTCACCGCCGACCGTCCCCGGCACACCGCCTCCCACTCCGGGGAGGAGTGGCTGTACGTCGTGCGCGGCGAGATCGTCGCCCGCATCGGCGCCGACGAGGTCACCCTGACCGCCGGCGACGCCCTGCACTTCGACGCCGAGGCCCGCCACTCGCTCTGGTCCCGCAACGGCCCCGCCACCGTCCTCATCGTCTCCGTGGCGCCCCCGTCCCCCCGCCTCCCGCACGGCCCCGCGTAGCGGTCCGCCCCGTGCGGGGCCGGTCAGGGGCGGCGCAGCGGGGCGACCTCGTCGAAGATGACCGTGGTCTGGGTGTTGACCACCTCGGGCATCGACTGGAGCCGTTCCAGCACCATGTCCCGCAGCTCGCGCGAGTCGGCGGCGCGCACCAGCAGCAGGATGTCGAAGTCGCCCGTCACCAGCGTGGCCAGCTCCACCGACGGCACCTCGTGCAGGCGGTCGCGGAACGCGCGCCAGCTCTGCTGACGCAGCTTCACCGCCACCCACGCCGACAGGCCGTAGCCGTAGCGCTCCGGGTTGACGGTCACGGTGAAGCCGGTGATCACGCCCTCGCGCTTGAGCCGGTCCAGCCGGGCGTAGGCGTTGGCCCGGGAGATGTGCAGCCGGGCCGCCAGGTCGCGCACCGAGGCCCGCCCGTCGCGGCGCAGCAGCTCGATCAGGCTCCGGTCGATCGCGTCCAGCCGCGCGGGCCCGGGGTGCGGCGAACGTGCCGCCTGGGTGGGCCCGGGGTGCGACGGAGGCGCCGCCGGGGTGGGCCCGGGGTGCGACGGAGGCGCCGCCGGAGCAGGTTCGGGGTGCGGCGGGCGTGCCGCCGGGGTGGGGTCCGATGCCAACCGTCCAGCCCTCCTGGGTCCATAGGGGAGCCGCCGCGGACGAGTGGACCCCGGCCGGGCGTCCGGCGGCCGATCGTCTCGACTCCCGGCCCGAACATAGTCATCCGCATCCCTATATGTCCACAATCAGGCATGCCGTCCAGAAAATCGGGTGTTCCCGGACACGAATTGCTGCCGAGCCCGCAGCCCCTCGGGCTCATCGACCCCGACGGGAAACGCACGGCGTACCGGGGCCATCCGCTGCCGCCGCCCGAGGTTCTGCGCGAGCTGCACCGGCGGATGGTGATCGGCCGCCGCTTCGACCGGCAGGCCGGAGCGCTCACCCGGCAGGGCAGGCTCGCGGTGTACCCCTCCTCCCACGGGCAGGAGGCGTGCCAGATCGGCGGCGTGCTCGCGCTCGGCCCCGGCGACTGGCTGTTCCCCACCTACCGCGACAGCGTGGCCCTGCTCACCCGGGGCATCGACCCCGTGGAGGTGCTGACGCTGCTGCGCGGCTCCTGGCACAGCGGCTACGACCCCTACCGGTACAAGACCGGCCCCCAGTGCACCCCGCTGGCCACCAACGCCCTGCACGCCGTCGGGCTCGCCGACGCCGCCCGCAGGCGCGGCGACGACGTGGCGGTGCTGGTGCTGATGGGCGACGGCGCGACCAGCGAGGGCGACGCGCACGAGGCGTTCAACTTCGCCGCCGTGTACGGCGCGCCGGTGGTGTTCCTGATCCAGAACAACGGCTGGGCGATCAGCGTGCCGCTGGAGAAGCAGAGCAAGGCCCCCACGCTGGCCCACAAGGCCGTCGGCTACGGCATCCCCGGCCGCCTCGTGGACGGCAACGACGCCGCCATCGTCTACGCCGTGGTGCACGACGCCCTGGAGAAGGCCCGGGGCGGGGGAGGGCCGACCGTGGTCGAGGCGGTCACCTATCGCATCGAGGCGCACACCAACGCCGACGACCCCACCCGCTACCGGGACGACGAGGAGGTCGCCGCCTGGCGGCGGCGCGACCCGATCGACCGGATGGAGGCGTACCTGCGCGGCAACGGCCTCATCGACGACGCGGCCCTCGACGGCGTGCGGGCCGAGGCCGAGGAGGTGGCGGCGGGCGTACGGGAGCGGATGCGGGCCGACGACCACGTGGCCCCGGCCGAGCTGTTCGCGCACGTCTACGCCGAGCAGACCCCGCAGTTGCGCGAGCAGGCGGCCCTGCTCGCCGCCGAACTCGCCGCCGACGCCGACGTCGATCAGGAGGTGCCGGCATGATCGCCACCATGGCCGCGGCGCTGAACGCCGCACTGCGCGACTGCCTGCGCGAGGACCCCTCGGTGATCGTCTTCGGCGAGGACGTCGGCCCGCTCGGCGGCGTGTTCCGGGTCACCGACGGCCTGGCCCGCGAGTTCGGCGAGGAACGCTGCTTCGACACCCCCCTCGCCGAGTCGGGCATCGTCGGCACGGCGGTCGGCATGGCCATGTACGGCCTGCGCCCGGTCGTGGAGATGCAGTTCGACGCCTTCGCCTACCCGGCCTTCGAGCAGATCGCCTCGCACGTCGCCAAGATGCGCAACCGCACCCGGGGCCGCGTCGCGCTGCCCATGGTCATCCGCATCCCGTACGGCGGCGGCATCGGCGGCGTGGAGCACCACTGCGACTCCTCCGAGGCGTACTACACGCACACGGCGGGGCTGCGCGTGGTCACGCCCGGCACGCCGGCGGACGCGTACTGGATGCTCCGGCAGGCCGTGGCCTCGCCCGACCCGGTGGTGTTCCTGGAGCCCAAGCGGCGCTACTGGGCGCGGGGCGAGGTCGATCCGGCCGTCCCCGGCACCCCCATGGACCGGGCCGTGGTCCGGCGGGAGGGCACGGACGTGACGCTGCTGGCGTACGGGCCGATGGTGCAGACCGCCCTGGAGGCGGCCGAGGCGGCGGCCGAGGAGGGCTGGTCGGCCGAGGTCATCGACCTGCGCAGCCTGTCGCCCTTCGACGACGAGACCGTCACCGCCTCCGTCCGGCGCACCGGCCGCGCGGTCGTCGTGCACGAGGCCCAGTCCTTCTGCGGCTACGGCGCCGAGGTGGCCGCCCGCGTCACCGAACGCTGCTTCCACCACCTGCACGCCCCGGTCCTGCGGGTCGGCGGCTTCGACATCCCCTACCCCCCGCCCGCTCTGGAGGAGCACCACCTGCCCGGCGTGGACCGCATCCTCGACGCCGTGGCCCGGCTGCAGTGGGAGCACGCATGACCGAGTTCCGCCTGCCCGACCTGGGCGAGGGCCTCACCGAGGCCGAAGTCCTCACCTGGTTCGTCGCGGTCGGCGACGTGGTGGAGGTGGACCAGACCGTCGTGGAGGTGGAGACCGCCAAGGCCGCCGTCGAGGTCCCCATCCCGTACGCCGGCGTCGTCACCGCCCTGCACGCCACCCCCGGCACGGTCATCCCGGTCGGCCACCCCTTGATCACCGTCACCCCGCAGGCGTACGCGAACTTCCACGAGCCCTCCGTGATCACCCCCTCCTCGCCCCCGCTGGGAGAGGACGAGGACGGCCGGCCCGTCACGGGCGACGGCCGACCGCCCACCTCCGGCGAGGGGGCGCTGGCTCCGGGTGGCGGGCCGTCCGCTTCCGGTGAGGGGGCGTCGGGTCCGAGTGGCCCGGTGTCCGTTCCTGGCGAGGGGGCGCCGGGTCCCGGGGACGGCGCGCCGGTTTCCGGTGAGGGCGTGCCCGGTCCGGGTGGGCGGGCGTCCGCCTCCGGGCCGGGGGCTTCGGGACCTGGTGGCCAGGCGTCCGCCTCCGGTGACGGGGCCTCGGACCAGGACGCGTCTGGCAACGTGCTGGTGGGCTACGGCACGTCCGGCGCGGGCTCGCGCCGCCGCGCCGGCCGCCGCCGGGCGCGAGCCCTGACGGCCAGGCCGACCTCGGCACCACCGCCCGCCGGGCCGTCTTCGGTGCCACCGGCCGCAGGGCCGTCTGTCGGGCCGTCTTCGGCACCACTGACCGCAGGGCCTGCCACCGGGCAGTTCTCGGCACCATCGCCCTCGGTTCTCACCGCCGGGCCGTCCTCGGCTCCTTCGCTCTCCGGGTCCTCCGCCGTGGCGCCGTCGGCTTCACCCGCTTCCGGGGCCACTGTGGCGCCACGGCGCGGGGTGATCTCGCCGTTGGTGCGGCGGATGGCGGCCGAGCACGGCCTACGGGCCGAGGACCTGGAGGGGTCCGGACCAGGCGGGCTTGTGGTGCGCCGGGACGTGGAGGCCGCCATCGCGGCGCGCCGCGATGGCGCCACCGCGCCCGGCCCGCTCGCCCTCGCCCCCGGCGCACCCACCGAGCCCGCGCCGGCATCGCCGGTCGCGGCCACACCGCCCGCCGCCGCCATGCCGGGGGCCCACGTCTCCGCGCCCACACCCACGCCGACGGCAACGCTCGGGATCACGGCGACGCCCGGGGACATGTCGCTTGCGTCGGACGCGGCCCCCGCGCCCGCGCCGGCCGTGCCCGGCGTCGCGGCGACCGCCGGGCCGGGCGTGCCGGCCTCACGCCCGGTGCCGTCCACCACCTCCTCTGACACGGCCAAGGGCGCCGTGGGCGGGACCCGGGTGGCGTTGACCGGGGTGCGGCGGGTGATGGCCGAGCGGGTGGCGCGGTCGCGGCGGGAGGTGCCCGAGGCGACCGTGTGGGTGGACGTGGACGTCACCGACCTGCTCGCGATGCGGGCGCGGATGAACGAGGCGGACCCGGGGCGGCCGGTGAGCCTGCTCGGGCTGCTCGGCAGGTTCTGCGTGGCGGGGCTGCGTGCCCATCCGGAGCTGAATTCCTCCGTGGACGCCGAGCGCGAGGAGATCGTGCTGCACGACGCGGTGCACCTGGGGTTCGCCGCGCAGACCCCGCGCGGGCTCGTGGTGCCCGTGGTCCGCGACGCGGGCAGGCTCTCGGCCCGGGAGCTGACCGCCGAGGTGCGCCGACTGGCCGAGGCCGGGCGGGAGGGGGCGCTCGGGCCGGGCGACCTGACCGGCGGCACCTTCACGGTCAACAACTACGGCGTGTTCGGCGTGGACGGCGCCGCCCCGATCATCAACCACCCGGAGGCCGCCATGCTGGGCGTCGGCCGCGTGCTGGACCGGCCGTGGGCGGTGGACGGCGGGCTCGGCCTGCGCAAGATCGTTCAGCTCACGCTGGTCTTCGACCACCGTGTGTGCGACGGCGGCACCGCGGGCGGGTTCCTGCGGTTCGTCGCGGACTGCGCCGAGCGTCCGGACCTCGCGCTGGCCGATCTGTAGCCGATCTCTGACCGGTCAGGGGCGTTCCCTGGCCGGTCAGAGGTGTTCCCTGGCCGGTCGGGGCGTTCCCGGCCGGTCAGGGGCGTTCGCGGAGCGGGCGGGAGATCAGGTTCAGGCCGAACTCGAACCGCTCCTCGAACGTCCCCCCGGCCAGGTGGCCGAGCACGCGGGCCAGCGCCGGGTGCGCGTCCGCGGTCACCGCCGTACGCAGGACGTCGCCGACCGCGGCCGGCGCCCCCTGCTCCTCCTGGGTCAGGCCGAGGGTGAAGTAGACGGCCGTCCAGGTCGTCCAGGCGGCCTCGCGTTCGTCCAGGCCGCACTCCAGCAGCGTCTCCACCATGACCTCGGCCGCGCGCAGCGTGTGCTCCTCCGCCGCGTACGTCCCCGCCACCACCCTCGCCCCGTCGCGGAAGGCCAGCAGCGCGCGGCGGTAGCGGCGTACCAGCTCTGTGAACCGGTCGGCGGGGGCGGGCGGCAGGTCGTCCAGCGGGATCCGGGCCATGATGGCGTCGGCCATCAGCTCCAGCAGCCGCCCCTTGGTCTTGACGTGCCATGACACGGTGTTCAGCCGCACGCCCATGCGCTCGGCCACGGCGCGCAGGCTGACCGCGTCCGCGCCGCCCTCGTCGAGCAGGTGGAGCGCCGTCGTCACGATCTCGCCCCGGCGCCGCTCGTTCGCCACCGATTCCCCCCATCTCTTGGTTGCCGACCAAGAATATCCGGGGCACACTGTTGGTCACTGACCAAGAGATCGGAGGTCGCGATGGAAGACGTGATCGTCGTCGGGGCGGGACCGGTCGGGCTGTGGCTGGCGGCCGAGCTGCGCCGCGCGGGCGTGCCCGTCCTCGTGCTCGAACGCGCCGAGGCCCCGAGCCCGCACTCCAAGGCGCTCACCCTGCACCCGCGCATGATCGAGCTGCTGGCCATGCGCGGCATGGACAAGGCGTTCCTGGACGAGGGAATCGTGATCCCGACCGGGCACTTCGGGCTGCTGGACACCCGGCTCGACTTCCGGCCGCTGCCGACGCGCCACCCGTACACGCTGTTCTTCCCGCAGGCCCGCACCGAGCGGTTGCTGGGGGAGCGCGCGATCGAGCTGGGCGCCCGGGTGGTGCGCGGGCACGCCGTCACCGGGCTGACGCAGGACGCCGACGGCGTGGAGCTGAGCGTGACCGGCCCGGACGGGCCGTACGTCGTCCGCGCCCGCTATGTGGTGGGATGCGATGGCGCGGGCAGCACCGTGCGCGGCGCGGCGGGCATCCCGTTCCCGGGCACCGGCTCGACGGTGTACGGGTTCCTCGGTGACGTCCGCCTGGACGACCCGCCGCAGGCGCCCGCCCTGTCGGCGCACACCACCGAGGGCGGGGCCATGATCGTCGGGATGCCCGACGGCTACCACCGCATCGTCGGGATCATGCCGGAGCAGCCCGACGGCGCCGGCACCGAGCTGACCCTGGACGAGCTGCGCGCCAAGGTGGTGCGGGTGCTCGGGCGCGATTTCGGCATGCGCGACCCGGCCTGGTTGTCCAGGTTCGGCAACGCCTCGCGCCAGGCGGAGGCGTACCGGGCGGGCCGGGTGCTGCTCGCGGGCGACGCCGCGCACATGCACTTCCCCACGGGCGGCGTCGGGCTCAACGTCGGGGTGCAGGACGCGATGAACCTCGGCTGGCGGCTCGCCGCCGTGGCACAGGGCCGCGCCCCGGAGAGCCTGCTCGACGGCTACCACGCCGAGCGCCACCCCGTCGGCGCGGAGCTGATGCTGAACAGCAAGGCGCAGACGGCGCTCATGACCGCCTTCACCCCGGAGGGGCAGGCGCTGCGGGCGCTGCTCGGCAAGCTGGTCGCGGCCCACCCGTCGCTCTCGCTGGACCTGGCGTCCAGGCTGGCCGCGCTGAACGTCGCCTACCCGCCCGCCGACCCCGGCGCCCACCCGCTCACCGGCGCCCGCGTGCCCGACCTCGCGCTGCGCGACGGCCGTACGGTCTACGGGCTGCTGCACGAGGCCCGGCACGTGCTGCTCGACCTGGGCGCGGGCGCCGCGTCCATGCCGCCCGAGGTCGCCGGCTACGCCCGTGACCTGGGCACGGCGACGTACGAGGGCGGGCTCGCCGAGGACGCGCCACAGGAGTGGCGCGCGGTCGGCGCGGCCCTGATCCGCCCCGACGGCCACGTGCACTGGGCCGTCGCCGCGTCCGGTTAGTCCGCTCTCACCTACACCGCTCTCCTTGTGGGGTATATGTCGTTGACGCCGTCTCGGGCACCCGGCGAAGCTGGGGGCGAGCCCGTCGAGACCGGGGGCCGCGGCAGGGCTCGGCGCCGCTGAGAACCCGCGCCGCGTCCGCACCCGCGCCTCGGCGTGCCGCCTCCGGCCGCCGCGACCGATTCCGCAGGGAGCACTCATGACGACCTATGGACTCCTCCTCTTCGACGGGGCGGAGGAACTGGACTTCACCGGGCCGTGGGAGGTGTTCACGGTCTCGGCCATGGTGCGGCAGAAGACCGGCGCCTCCGACCGCGCCGTGCTGATCGCCGAGCGGCCCGACCCCGTACGCTGCGCCAAGGGCATGCGGGTGCTGCCCGACCACACCCTCGCCGACCACCCGCCGCTCGATGTGGTGCTGGTCCCCGGCGGCGTCGGCACCCGGCGCGAGGTGGACAACCCGGTCGTGATCGAGTGGCTGGCCAAGACGGCCGCCGCGGCGCAGTGGGTGACCAGCGTGTGCACCGGGGCGCTGCTGCTGCACCAGGCCGGGCCCGCGCGGGGGCGGCGGGTCGCGACGCACTACTCCTTCGAGGACACGCTGGAGGCCCGCGGCGAGGTCACCGTCGTCCGCGACGCCCGCTACGTCGTGGACGGCTCCCTGGTCACCAGCCAGGGCGTCTCGGCCGGGATCGACATGGCACTGTGGCTGGTCGGCCGCCTGCACGGCCGTGACCACGCCCGCGCGGTGCGCCGCTACATCCAGTACGAGCCCGCGCCGCCGTATCTCGCCGACGAGCCCCTGCCCGGCGCCTCCTGAGTCACTTCGGCAACCTTTTCCCCCGAGATCGCGTCCAACCTGCTGGACATCGATCTCGGGAGATTTTCTTGAAGCATCGCACGCTCACGTGCCTGGCGCTCGCCACCGCCGCGGCCCTGGCCGCCGCGCCGTCCGCCACCGCCGCCGCGGTGGCCGTGCCGTCCGCCGCGACCGCGGCGCCGGCGCCGCTGACAGGCGCGGCCGTCTACGCGACGTACACCAAGGGGTACAAGGTGGCCCGATACCAGCCGGGCACGGGCTGGCGCACCCTCGCCGCACCCTCCGCGACCGGCCAGTTCGCGGCCTCGCCCGACGGGAAGAAGGTCGCGTGGGTCACCGACGGCGGGCGCCTCGTCGTGCGCCAGGGCGGCAAGGTCACCACGGTGGCGCAGGGGCTCACGGCGGGCGTGCCGTGCCTGACCCCGGTGTGGTCGCCCGACTCCAGGCGGCTGGCGTACGTCGTGGGCGGCAAGGCGGAAAAGCAGGTCGTGACGGTGGTCAACGCCGACGGCACCGGCGAGCGCGACGCCGGCTCCACCACCGGCGTCTGCCACCTCGCCTGGTCCGCCAACGGCCGCTACCTCGCCGGGTTCGCCGGCACCACCGAGGGCGTCTACCGTCTCGACCTCACCACCCGCAGGTCGGTCAAGGTCAAGGGCGTCACCCTGGCCAACCACGTGCAGGGCCTGTCGCCCGACGGCCGCAAGGTCATCGTGAACCTGCTCGGCCGCGACGACCCGGGCGGCGACGGGAGCTGGCCGACCGCGTTCAAGCCCGCGATCGTGGACGCGGTGACCGGCGCGCGGCAGCCGATCGGCGTGCGCGGCACCCTGCTCGGCGCGTTCTACCTGCCCGACGGCAGGCTCGTCGTCCGCGTCGCCGGGGCCTCGCGCAACACCCTCGTCGTCCTGTCGGCGGCGGGCAAGACGCTGCAGCGCATCCCCGAGCCCGCCGCCGCCAAGAACCAGGCCCTGCTACAGGTCCTCTGACCCGAGCGGTGCCTCGACCGGGGTGCCGGCCGGCACGCACACCACCGGCACCCTCTGCACCGCGTTGTTGGCGAACCCGCCCCGGTTCCACGGCTCCTCCTCCGGCTGCACCGTGCCGTCGGCGGTCACCGCGCGCGCCGACAGCTCGTGCCGCCCAGGCCCGGCCGTCCAGTCGAACCGGAACCGCCGCCACGCCCACGGGTGCGTCCCGCCGTCGCCGTCCAGCTCGGCGGGGGCCCAGCTCAGCCCGCCGTCCACACTGACCTCGACCCGCTCCACCGGCGCCTCGCCCGACCACGCCCGCCCCTCCAGGCGTACGGGGCCGGGCCGGACGATCCTGGTCCTGGACATGAAGTCGGGGAACCCCGGCGGCACCAGCAGGGCGCGCGGCCTGATCCTGGTCACCGGCTCGCCCTCCTCGCCGGCCTCCTGCCGCAGCCGGTACGCCACCGCCTGCTGGAACCCGGTGAACGGCTCGTCGGTCACCGTGATGTCGCGCAGCCACTTCACGTTGGTCATGCCGTACCAGCCCGGCACCACCAGCCGCAGCGGGTACCCGTGCTGCGGCGCCAGCGGAGCCCCGTTCATCTCGTACGCGAGCAGCACCTCCTCGCGCATCGCCTCGGCCACCGGCAGGCTGCGCTGGTAGTCCTGCTCCACGCCCCGCTCGACCCCGTGGTCGGCCCCGGTGAACACCACCTCGGCCGCCCCGGCCCCGAGCCCGGCCGCGCCAAGCACCTCCCGCAGCGGCACCCCCGTCCACTCCGCCGTCCCGACGGCCTCCACCAGCCACGGCTGGCTCACCGGCCGCGGGTCCAGCCGGGCCCGCCCGTTCCCGGCGCACTCCATCGTGACCCGCACGGTACGCCGCGGCATCGCCCGCAGCGCCGCCAGATCCAGCACCAGCGGCTCCCCGACCAGCCCGCCCACGGCCAGCCGCCAGGCGTCCGGGTCGAGCATCGGAATGTCATAGTGGATCAGCAGGTAGTGCAGCCCCAGCGGCGTCACGTCGTACCGCATCGCCTCCAGCGGCATCCCGTGGTTCCGCGCCGCGAGCGCCAGCTCCTCCAGGCTGATCCCCTCATCGACCTCCGCGACCCGCCCCGGCCCGCTGATCTCCCCCAGCCCTGATTCCGTCATCCCCCCAGCATGCCTCACCCCGCCTCCCCGACTCCTCCCGCCACCCATGCCCCCTCACCGCCCCCCTGAGACCGGCCTATGCCCCCCGGCCGCCGGACCCGCTGCTCGTGATCTTGTCCGTCCGCTTCCGCCGCGCCGCCCATGAACCTCGCCACTCGCCCCGGTCCCTGCACGCGTGCGCCCTGGAGAGGGTCCGGTGGATCCTCCAGAAGGCGGAACGGGGATGCCGGAACCTGCGGAAACGCGTCGGCCTCCCGCCGCCGCCACCACGGCTGCGTGTGGGCGGCGGGTGCGGTGGTGACCGCCATGCCCCCGCCTACCGCACCGCGTGCGATCGGGCGGCGAGTACGCGGGCCAGGGCGCGCAGGTCGTCCTCGGTGGCGCCCAGCGGCGGGCTGACGCGCAGCACGGGTGTGGCCAAATCGGCCGGGGCTCGGGCCACGGGTACGGACGCGATGCGCAGTGACGCCTCGGCGGCGCGGGCCCTGGCCTCCTCCACCGCCGCCTCCGGGTCGGGGGTGTCCGGGGGCGGCAGCAGGGTGACCAGCGCCGAGGGCTCGTCCGGTGGCTCACCGGCCCGCCAGCCGCCGGCGCCGTCGAGGATGTTCCGGGCCATGGCGCCGAGGCCGGCCAGCCGGGCGTGGACCGCCTCCGGGCCGAGCCGCAGGTGATCGAGCACCGCGACCTGGAACCCCGCCCGTGCCGCGACCGCGGTCTCGGAGGTCTCGTACCTGGCCGCGCCCGCCAGCGGCACCGGGTCGGCGGACAGCAGCGCCGCACGCCGGGAACCGGCATCGTCGTCCGGCGGCCAGGTGTACCCGCCGAGCGCGGGGACGGCGGCCTGCATCTCCGCGTCCGCGGGCCCAGGCATGATCAGAAACCCGACGCCGCGTGGCCCGCCGAGCCACTTGCGCGAGGTTCCCACGTACGCCGTCGCCCCCGCGTCGCCGACCGGCACATGCCCGAGCGACTGGCACACGTCCAGCACGCACGGCACCCCGGCGGCCCGGCACAGCCGCCCCACCTCGGCCACGGGCTGCACGACACCCCGGTGCGAGGCGATGTGCGAGAGCACCACCAGGTCCAGCCGGCCCAGCATCGCGCCCAGCCCGTCCAGGTCCAGCCGTGCGTGCCCGTCCACCGGGATCTCGGCCAGCCGCCACCCCCGTGCGCGGGCGAGATGGCGCAGCAGCATGAGCGTGCTCGCGTACTCGCCCCGGGTCACCCCGACCACACTCCCGGCCGGCAACCGCCACCCTCCGAGCAACGCCCCCATGGCCGCCGTCCCGCTCTCCAGGAACGCGACGCCGGGAGCGTCCGCCGGGGGGCCGTGGCCGACCAGGGCGAGCAGGGCGGCGCGGGCGGGGGTGAGATCGGGGGCCGCCGCGTAGCCGCCGACCTCCTGCTCGTGGCGCAGGTGGTCGGTCATGGCCCGCACCACCCTGTCGGACGGCACGCTGCAACCGGCCGTGTCGAGAAACCTCATCGGCGATCCGCATCACCTTTCGCCGGCCGCCTCGGTGCCCTCCCCGGCGGGGAGGACGGTGGGCTGGGGCTCACGCCCGGGACAGGAGCAGGGCGAAGTCGCCCTCGGGGTCGGTGTAGGTCTGGTCGGGGGTGAAACCGGCCGCGGTGAGTTCGGCGCGCAGTCCGTCGAGGCGGAACTTGGCGCTGATCTCGGTGCGCATCTCCTCTCCCGCGGCGAACGAGACGCGCAGGTTCAGGGCGCGGACGTGGACCGCCATGGCGCGGGTCGCGCGCAGGCGCATCTCGATCCAGTCGTGCTGCTCGTCGTACAGCGCGACGTGCTCGAACGCGCCGGGCTCGAAGTCGGCGTCAAGTTCGCGGTCGATGACGTGCAGGACGTTGCGGTTGAAGGCGGCCGTCACCCCGGCCGCGTCGTCGTACGCCGCGACCAGCCGGCCCTTGTCCTTGACCAGGTCGGCGCCCAGCAGGAACGTGTCGCCGGGGCTCAGGGTGCCGCGCAGCTCCTTGAGGAACACCTCGCGGGCGCCCGGCGTGAGGTTGCCGATCGTGCCGCCGAGGAAGGCCACCATGCGGCGGCCGGTCCGCGGCAGCAGGGCCAGGTGGCGTTCGAAGTCGGCGCAGACCGCGTGCACCGCCAGGCCGGGGTATCGGGCGGCGAGCCGGTGGGCCGCGGCCTCCAGGGTGACCGCGTCCACGTCCACCGGCGTGTACGCCCGCAGCCCGCGCTCGGCGAGCGCGTCGAGCAGCAGCACGGTCTTCTCGCTGGTGCCCGAGCCCAGCTCGACGAGCGTGTCGGCACCGGATCGCGCGGCGATGGCGCCGGCCCGCTCGCGCAGGATGGCCAGCTCACGCCGCGTCGGATAGTACTCGGGCAGCCGGGTGATCTGGGAGAACAGCTCGCTGCCCGCCTCATCGTAGAACCATTTCGGCGGCAGCCACTTCGGCGACGCGGTGAGCCCGGCACGGACGTCGTGTTCGAGCGCCTTGCGCAGGTAGTCATCGTCGATGAGTCGGGTCAGGCGTACGGCTGCCTGGCTTGCGGGCACGGGGCCTCCTGGGTCGATGGTGGTCGCAGCGCCTTCGCCGACTGCTGCGTCCGGTGGTGTCGTGCCGGCCGGCGTGGTGCCGGCCGGTGTGGTGTGGGCGGTGTGGTGCTTGCAGGTGTGGTGCTGGCCGGTGTGGTGCGGGCGGTGTGGTGTTGTCGGGTGTGCTGCTTGCAGGTGTCGTGCTTGCGGTGTCGTCCCTTGTCGGTGTCGTGTTCGCCGGTGTCGTGTTCGCCGGTGTCCTCGGCGCGCGTGCTCCGGCACGGGGCCGCCCGTGCCGGGACCTCGCCGCCCGTGCCGGGACGGTGGGCCGGGACGGTGGGCCGCCCGTGCCGGGACGGTGGACCGGGACGGTAGGCCGCCCGTGCCGGCTCCGGCGCTCGGACGGTGGTGTGGGTGCCGGGGCCCTCGCCGCCCCCTCGGTCACAAGGGCTGGATGCTCAGGCCGTCGGGAGTGGCGAGGACGAGGCTTCGGTCGGGCACCGGCTGCCAGCCGGGGTCGTCGTCGAGCGGCTCGCTCGCCAGTAACGCGCCGTCGCGCTGGTGGAGGAAGAGCGTGTCGCCCCACGCGGTGGCCGCGACCGTGACGCCGTCGCTGGCGAGCAGGTTGAGCCGGGCCGCCGGATCCTTGGCGCCCGCGTGCGTCACGACCTCGGCGAGGGTCTCGCCGAGCGCCATCCCGCCGCGCAGCCGTACGAACGCCGCCGCCGCCAGCCAGGCGGAGTCGCAGGTGCTCTCGGCCCCCTCGGCGTAGGACGGGATGGTGTCGCGCGCCACCCGGCCGTTGTGACTGAGCAGCCACGGGCCGCTGGCGAACGGCGCGGTGGCGCTCTCCTCGATGGGCATGCCGACCGTCGCGGTTCGCACCGCGGCCAGCAGGCAGTGGGACCGGGCCACCTCGGCGAGCGCGGGCAGGTTGGCGTCGGTCCACATCGGCACCGCGCGCCGGTAGCGGACCGGCTCCGGACGGGCCGGGTCGTACCAGCCCATGCCGAAGCCGTCGGCGTTGACGGTGCCGTGCCGCTGACGGCGCGGGGCGTAGGACTGCTTGAGCAGGCCGTGCTCCGGCTCGTGGATGAGCGAGGCCAGGCTGCGCGGCGGGCCGAGCCAGGCCACGTGCCGGCACATCAGGCCCGCCCCGGGGTGATCGGGGCGCCGGCTTCCTCCGGAGTGGCCGAGCGGGCGCAGCGGAAGCCGCTGAAGATCTGCCGCCGGATGGGGTAGTCCCAGTTGCGGAAGGTGGTGCGCACCGCCGCCGGATCGGCCGCCCACGAGCCGCCGCGCAGCACCCGGTACTCCTGCCCGAAGAACACTTCGCTGTACTCCTTGTACGGGAAGCTGCGGAACCCGGGGTAGGGCTGGAACCACGAGCCCGTCCACTCCCACACCTCGCCGATCATCTGCTCGGCGCCGTAGGCGCTCGCCCCCCGGGGGTACGCCCCCAGCGGCGCCGGCCGCGCGGCCCGGTGGCCGAGATTGGCCAGGCCGGGATCGGGATCGGCGTCGCCCCACGGGTAGGTGCGGGCCCGGCCCGCGACAGGGTCCCAGCCGCACGCCTTCTCCCACTCGGCCTCGGTGGGCAGGCGCTTGCCCGCCCAGCGGGCGTAGGCGTCGGCTTCGTACCAGCTCACGTGCTGCACCGGCTCATCGGGCGGCACCGGCTCGGTGCGGCCGAAGCGGACACGCCACCAGGTGTCGCCGTCCCTGGTCCAGAACAGCGGCGCGGTGGCCCCGCTCTCCTGGTGCCACCGCCAGCCCTCCGGGGTCCACCAGCGCGGATCGTCGTACCCTCCGGCCTCGATGAACGCGGCGTAGGCGGCGTTGCCGACCGGCAGCCGGTCGATCCAGTAGGCGGGCAGATCGACCCAGTGGGCGGGGCGCTCGTTGTCGTAGGCCCACGGCAGGGTGCCGGTGCCCATCTGGAACCGGCCCGCGGGCACGAACACCTCCTCCGGCCCCCCGGGTCGGCCGGGCGGCAGCTCGCCGTCGCGGACCAGGCCGGGCTGCCGGGAGAGCTGCAGCGTGGCGAGCATGGTCTCGTCGTGCTGGTGCTCGTGCTGGATCACCAGGCCGAAGACGAACCCGGCGCGGCGCAGCGGGTCGGGCGCGTCCAGGTCGATGGTGTCGAGCACGTCGAGCACCCGGCCCCGCACGCCGGAGATGTACTCGCGCGCCTCCCTGGGGCCCAGGATCGGCAGCGACGGGCGGTCCTTGCGGGGGTGCTTGAACGCGTCGTAGATGTCGTCGATCTCGGGCCGCAGCGGCGTGATGCCCCCGGCCTCGCGCAGCACCCACAGCTCCTCGTAGTTGCCGACATGCGCGAGGTCCCACACCAGGGGCGACATCAGCGTGGAATGCTGCCGCAGCAGGATGTCGTCCTCGGCGTCGGTGTAGGTCAGGGACCGGTCGCGCACGGCGGCGAGGCCGGCCGCGATCCGTTCCTTGAGGTCGAGTTCGGTCATGGCGTTCCTTCCGGTCCGGAGGGAGAGACGGCGGCGAGCGCATGAGCGCCGGGATCGGGACGGCGCGGCCCGGCCCGTCCACGACCACGAGAGGCCGGGACGGCTGGAGCGGGTTGAGCGGAGGCTGCCTGGACAGAGGCTTCCTGGGTGGACGTTTGCAGGGTGGAGGCTTCCTGGGCGGAGGCTTCCTCGGCGGACGTTTGCTGGATGGAGGCTTCCTCGGCGGACGTTTCCTGGGCAGAGGTTTCCTGGGCGGAGGTTTCCTGGGAGGCACGGGCGGCCCGGCCGGCCGCGGCTCCCCGGACCGCCGGGCGCGGCGCGGCTTCCCGAGCAGCCGGGGCCGACAGGGCTTCCTGGGTGGCCTGGGCTTCCCGACTGGCCGGTGCCGACACGGTGTCCGAGGCCGTCGGAGCCGACAGGGCCTCCTGGGAGGCGAGGGCGGTCCAAGCTTCATGGGTACCCAGAGCGTCCAGGCCCTTCTGGGCCGCCGGAACCTCTCGCACTTCCCGGGCCGCCGGCGCGGCCGGGCCCGTGGGAGGGGCAGGGGCGGTGGCCTCGCTGGCGGGACGAGCGGAACCAGGCGGCGGCGAATTCACGCCCCCTGCTTCCAGTAGGTGGGGCAGGAGGCCGGACGGGGTGAGTCCGCCGTCGGCGGTGGACAGCTCGATCAGGGTGGCGGCGGGGGAGCGGCCGGTCCTGACGTAGCGGTCGGCGTAGTCGGCCACCATGCGGATCAGCTCGGGGCCCGCCCCCAACCGGGGCAGGGCGTCGAGAGCCGCCGCGAAGCACACTTCGGCCGCACGTCGCAGCCGCGGATCGGCCAGCCCGCATCGCGCTGCGTCCTGCCAGATGTCGGCCGGCGCACCCCCTGAACCGGGCCCCGTCGTTGGCGAGCCGGTTCCGTCGGGCGCGCTGATCGGGCGACCCGGCACGGCCGGTGCGCTGGCCGCACCGGTTTTGGTGGCCGCACCGGTTTCGGTGGTCGTGCCGATTTCGGTGGGGGTGCCGGCTGGGCTGAGCGCGGCGTCTGTATACGCCGTGCCGTTCCCGGTGGCCGTGGGCGTGGCGTCTGCGCGCGTTGCGCCGCCGTTCTCGATGACCGTGGGGCCGGTGTCTGCACGCGCCGCGCCGTTCTCGATGACCGTGGGAGCGGCGTCTGTGCTCGTCGCGCCGTTCCCGGTGGCCGTGCGGGTGGCGTTTTCGGGCGGGGTGGCCGTGTGGGGTGTCGTGGAGGGCGGGTCAGGGCTGATCCCATGGGCCTCGATGGCGGTCAGGGCGGTGTCGGCGGCGTGGTCGTCCATGATGAGGGCGTGGGTCACGGCCACGCAGACCGGCCAGAGCGACGGGTGCTGGGCGTCGAGGTAGCGGATCTCCAGCCAGCCCCGGGGGCGTACGGGCGGGAAGAGCGTGGTGGCGTGATAGGTCAGGTCGGCCAGGGTGGGCGGACGGCCGTGGCGGGCCGGGTCGGCGATCCAGTCGGCGAAGGTGGAGCCGTCGGACACCGGGACGTAGGTGAGGCCGTCAGGGTCGGGGGGTGCGGAGGCGTCGGCCGGGTCGCGGCGGAGCATGACGCGGGCGGCGAGGAGGTAGGCGGCCCAGCCTTCGGACGGATCGGCGGTGGCCGGGACGGGGGAGGTGCGGGTGGGGTCGAGGTGGGCCCAGACCTGCTGGCGGCCGGACATCCAGCCGGAGGGGCGGCCCTCGCGCAGGGGTGAGTTGGAGAAGGCGGCCATCAGCACCGGGCCGAGCAGGTGGGCGCGGCGCCAGCGCTCGGCGGGGTGGCCGCCGAGGTCGAGGTTGACCTGGATCGACGCCGTGGAGCACATCATCAGCGGCCCGTACGGCGGCGCGAGATACGCGGCCATCGCCTCGTAGCGCGGCAGGCGGAGCTGGCGGCGCGCCGGACGGACCGGGTCGAGCCCGATCCCGGCCAGCACGAGACCCGCGCCGTCGAGCGCGGCCCGCACGGCCGCGACGTCGCCGGCCAGGGCGGCGAGGGAGCCGGGCAGGGAGGCGGCCCGGCCGGAGAGTTCGAGCTGGCCACCGGGCTCGAAGGTGATCCGGCTGCCACCGGGCAGGGGCGTGACCGGGCGCAGCGCCTCGGCCAGGCGCGCGATCGGCACCTGGCGCGCCGGATCGGCGCGGTCGAAGACCAGGAACTCCAGCTCGGCCCCGACCCGGTCGGCCCCGGGGCCGCTCTCGCCCGCCGGACGAAAGCACTCGCGCGCGAACGCCTCCACCTGGCCCTGGCTGCGGATCAGCGCACCATCGGCCGCCGGACCCGACATCGGCTTCCCCCTTCGCCTGCTGCGCGTACGGATCTATAGATCCGCGAGCCGCGCGAGCGTTACGGAGGTCGCCGGGAAATCTCCCGTTGCCGGGAGATGAGGGGAAGCGCTACGGGAGGTTGCCGCGAGTGGTTGGGGTCGGGGTGGGGGCGGTGGTAGTGAGGAGCGCGGTGAGTGGGTGGGGTCTGGTGGGGGGCGGGTGTGGGGGGCGTGGTGAGTGTGCGGGGTCTGGTGGGGGGCGGGTGTGGGGGGCGTGGTGAGTGTGCGGGTTCTGGTGGGGGGCGGGTGTGGGGGGCGTGGTGAGTGGGTGGGGTCTGGTGGGGGGCGGGTGTGGGGGGCGTGGTGAGTGGGTGGGGTCTGGTGGGGGGCGGGTGTGAGGGGCGCCGTGAGTGGGTGGGTTCCGGTGGGCGGCCGGTGTGGGGGGCGCCGTGAGTGGGTGGGTTCCGGTCGGCCGCCGGAGTGGATGGGGGTGTGGCGGTGCGGGTGGGGCCGCTGGCTGGGGGTTTGTGGTGGCGTGGTGGATGGTTGCGTTCGAGGGGGCGTGAGTGGGTGGCGTTTCGGTCTGGGGTGAGGCCGGTCGGGTTGTGGTGCAGGCGCACGGGGCGAGGTGCGTGGCGCTCGCGCGGAAGACCTGCTCCAGCGCCACCTTGGAACACCCGACGCGTTCCGGAAGGCCGTCTCCGGCGACGGTGAGTGATGGCGAGTATGGTCGGGCCGCACCGCTGAGGGCCAGGGCGCATCCGGCGGGCGGGATCGTGGGCCGGGGCGGCGGGACGCGGTGGTGGTCAGCCGGGCGCGGTGGTGCTCAGTCCGATTGGGCTGCTGGGCGGTCGGAGTGCAGTGCGGGTGGGTGGGCGTGCGTGGTCTGCCAGCCGGGATGCGTCGCCGGCCGCTCCGGGGGCGTGGTGTCACGGTCGGGGGATTCGGGAGGCTTGGGGCGGGTGGCGCGGAAGGCGGCCAGGAGGGTGGATCGGGTGTGTTCGCTGAGCGTGGCCGGGGGCTCGTCGAACGGGAGGTGACCGAGTGCGTGAACGGTCATGCGGAACTGGTCCACGTAGCGGGCGCAGGGCAGGCATTCGGCCATGTGGTCCTCGAACCCGAGCCGCGCGGGCTCGTCCAGCTCGCGGTCCACGTAGGCGGTCGCGAGTTCGACCAGTTCCTGACATCTGAACCGCTTCACGATTTAGACCGCCTTACCTCACCGAGCTTGAACCGTTTCACTTGTCGAACCGCCTCGCCACGTCCAGCAGGGCCGTGAACCGCTTCACCCGTGTGCGCGGGTGCTCAGCGTTCACTTACGCGTTCATTTAAGCGGAACGTCTGGCCGTCTCGAAATACTCCTCAAGCCGGTCGCGGACCGCCGAGCGGGCGCGGTGCAGCAGGACCCGCTGGTTGGCCGGGGAGATCTCCAGGATCTCGCAGACCTCCTCCGACGTGCATCCTTCGATGTCGCGCAGCGTGATCACCGTACGCTGGCGGGCCGGGAGCGCGGCCAGCGCCGCCGCGATCTCGGTGCGTACCTCGGAGGCGAGGATCTCGCCCTCGGGGGCGGGCCACGCCGCGGGGACCTCCTTCCAGGAGCCGGGGAACGGGGCGTCGGCGTCGCGGAAGCGCGCTCCGTCGTGCGGCGATCCGCCGTCGCCGTCGAACGCGCTGCTCCACGGGACGGTGCGGCTCTCGCGCGCCCCCCGCTTCATGGCCGTGTTGACCAGGATGCGGTAAACCCATGTCTTGAGCGAGGAGCGCCCCTCGAAGGCGTCGATGCCGCGGATCACCGCAAGCCAGGTGTCCTGCACCACCTCCTCGGCCGAATCGCTGGTGGACACGTAGGACCGGGCCAGCCGCAGCATGCCCTGCGACCAGGTGTCCAGCATCGCCGCGAACATCGCCTCGTCGCCCGCACGTAGCGCCGCGACGACGGCGTCGTCCGTGGGCAACCCCACGATCGTCTCCTCCCGGTCGGGCATACCACTCATCATGGCACCGGCCACCGACACTTCCAGGGGGGTGACGCCATACCAGCCATGGGGTATATATCCCCATGTGGGGGGATTGCCGCCTTACAAACCCATGACGGCTCAGCTCGGCGAACTGCCGGGCGGAGACGCGTACGGGTACGAAATGAAGTGGGACGGCGTCCGCGCACTGGCGTACGTGGAGGGAGGAGCGGTCCGGCTCATCTCCCGCAACGCCAGGGACATCACCGTGGCCTACCCGGAGCTCGCCATGCTCGCGGGCGCGGTCGGCCGCCATGACGTGGTCCTGGACGGCGAGATCGTCGCCTTCGACGAGCGCGGGCGGCCCTCGTTCGAGGCGTTGCAACCCCGGATGCACCAGCGCCGCCCGGCGCGCATCGCCGAGCTGGTGCGGGCGGTGCCGGTGACGTACCTGCTGTTCGACGTGCTGCACGTGGACGACACGCCGTCCGTCGAGCGGGCCTACACCAAGCGGCGTGACCTGCTGGAGGGCCTGGTCAGTCCGGGCGCGCGCTGGCAGGTGCCGGTGTGGTTCCCCGGCGACGGCCACGACGCGGTGGACTTCAGCCGGCAGATGGGGCTGGAGGGCGTGGTCGCCAAGCGGCTGGACTCGCCGTACCGGCCGGGGCGGCGCAGCGCCGACTGGATCAAGGTCAAGAACGTCCGTACGCAGGAGGTCGTGATCGGCGGCTGGAAGCCCGGCGCCGGCCGCCGCGCGGGCATGATCGGGTCCCTGCTCCTCGGCGTGTACGACGGCGCCCGCCGCGCCGCACCGGGCGCCGCGTCGGCGGAGGGCGGCGTTCTGGTGTTCGCCGGGCACGTCGGCACCGGGTTCACCCAGGCCATGCTGCGCGACCTCGGCGAGCGCCTCGCCCCGCTGGCCCGGCCCACCTCCCCCTTCGCCGGGCAGGTCCCGCGCGAGCACGCCCGCGACGCGCACTGGGTCGAGCCGGAGCTGGTGGGCGAGGTCCAGTACGCCGAGTGGACCTCGGAGGGCTACCTCCGCCACCCCTCCTGGCGCGGACTGCGCGCGGACAAGATGCCGCGGGACGTCCACCCCGAGATCCCGCCGCCGCTCGCGAGCTGAACCCGCGCTCCTGGAACGCGAGGACCCGCCGGCCCTGATGGCAGGCCGGCGGGTCCGGGTGCTCGTACGGCTCGTCGCGGTCAGGGCATGAGGACCTTGTCCACGAGGTAGAGCGTGGCGTTCTGGGTGGTGATGCCACCACAGGAGATCTTGGCGTCGCCGTTGACGGTGAAGTCCTCACCGGAGCCGGTGACGGTGAGCTGGTCGCCGCCGAGGGTGTCCAGCGGGCCCGCGGTCAGGCTGTCCTTGTCGATCTTCCCGGTGACGACGTGGTTCTCCAGGACCCTGGTGAGCTGACCCTTGTCGGCCATCAGCTTGCTCAGGTCTTCCTGCGAGATGTTCTTGAAGGCCTCATCGGTGGGCGCGAAGACGGTGATGTCCTGCTCGGAGTTCAGCCTGTCGGTCAGGCCGGCCGCCTGGATGGCCTTGGCGAGCATGGAGAGCTGCGGGCTCTCCTCGATGGCGGTGCCGACCGGCTGGCCGGACATGTTCTCGACGCTGCCCGGCCCGGACGTCGGCAGGTTGGCGCAGCCGGGGCCGAACGGGGCCGCGGCGGGTCCGGTCGGCGACTCCGTGGGCGTGGCCGTCTCATCGGTGGGCGACTCCGGGGGCGTCTCCTCCGGGGACTCCTCCGGCGGAGGAGTCATGCCGTCGGTGGGCTCCTCGGTCGGGCCCATCTCATCGGTGGGCGCTGGCGTGGCGACGTCCGGCGGCGGGGTCGGGGTCGTGACGGCGGCGGACGCTTGGGCGAAGGGGGAGACCGGGGCCAGTGCCAGTGCGGCGAGGCCCGAGGCGAGAAGTGCAGTCCTGCTCTTCACGTGATTCTCCTTGACCGGGGTGCCGCCAGGTCCTGGCGAGCACATATCCAGTTCGCTCGCACTCGGCATGCCCTATATATCTGGATAAATCCCTCAGATGTGCATTTTTGACGACATAATGAAATTGGCGTTATAGGGGGAGATCTACTTCTCATCCTCCTCGTCCGGGGCCATGCCGTCCGGGACGAGGGCCGGGGAGGGGCGGGGGCCGAGGGGGAGGAATTCGGGGGCCAGGTCGGGGGATTCGGCGAGGATGAAGTCGCGGCAGGCGCGTACGGCCGGGGTGAGGCGTTCCGCGGCGCGCCAGCACAGTCCGATCGTGCGGAAGACCGGCGGTGACATGGGGATCTCGGCGACCAGCGCCGGGTCGGGGGGCGGGCTGGAGCGGGGGAGCAGGGCCACGCCGAGGCCCGCGGTGACCAGGCCGCGGATCGTCTCGGTCTCCTGGCCCTCGAAGGCGATCCGGGGGCGGAAGCCCGCCGCGGCGCACAGCTCGTCGGTGATCTGGCGCAGGCCGTATCCGCGTTCCAGGGTGACCAGATCCTCTCCGGCCAGTTCGGCGGCGGCGATGGTGGCGCGGCCGGCGAGGGGGTGGGAGGCGGGGAGGGTGACGACGAGCTCCTGCCGGGCCAGCGGGGCGGCGGCCAGCGCCGGATCGCCGGGAGGGGGCGGGGGCGCGACCAGCACCAGGTCCAGCTCCCCGGCGGCCAGGCGGTGCAGCATCTCGTCGCGCGCGCCCTGCACGAGGGTGAAGCGGGCGCGCGGGTTGCGCTCGCGGTAGCCGCGGACGAGTGAGGGCACCAGGGAGCGTCCGAGCAGGTGCAGGAAGCCGAGCACCACCCGGCCGCTCTCGGGGTCGATCTCCTCGTGGGCCTCACGGGCGCCCGCGGCCAGCACCGTGAGCGCGCGGGCCGCGGCGTCGGCGACGAGGTGCCCGGCCCGGGTCAGGCGCACGCCGCGGCCGTCCGGGACGACAAGCGGCGTGCCGACGGTCTCGCCCAGTGCGGCGAGCCGCCTGCTCACCGTGGGCTGCGGTACGCCGAGCAGCTCGGCCGCCCTGGTCACGTGCTGCGTCTCGCGGATCGCCGCCAGCAGGGCCAGGCCGGGCGCGAGCCGGGCGGCCACCCGCTCGTGCGGGTCCGCGGAATCCGACTCATACGTCATGGTATGAATTCTGGCAGATCGCGGTATTGGACGTATATGTCGGCGCGGCCTAGCGTCGGAGACGTGGCTGTGACCGAACTTCCTGCCGGTTCCGAGCGGGATTCCGGCCGGGATTCCGGGCGGCATGTCCGCCGGGCCTCCGGCCTCGGTGGCGATCGGGGCTCTGATCGTGGCGCTACCCCGGGCTCTGATCGGCGTACTGCGCGGCGGGTCGCCGTGGCGGTCGCGGCCGGGGGTATCGCGTCGTTCGCGCTGCTGTACGCCCCGCAGCCCGTGTTGCCGCAGCTCGCCGCGGACTTCCGGCTCGATCCCGGCGGTGCCTCGCTCGCCGTCGGGGTGGCCACCGGCGGGCTCGCGGTCGCGGTGCTTCCGGTCGCCGCGTTGTCGGAGATCGCCGGGCGCCGGCGGGTGATCCTGGCCTCGATGGTCGTGTCGGTGGTGCTGGGGTTGCTGCTGCCGCTCGCCCCCACCTTCGCGGTGCTGCTCGCCATGCGGGCGGGGCAGGGGGCGGCCATCGCAGGGTTCGCCGGGGTCGCGGCGGCGTACCTGGTGGAGATGCTGGGCCGGAAGGGCGTCGTCGCGGCCGTGGGAGCGATGATCGCGGGCAACTCGGTGGGCGGGATGCTGGGCAGGCTGGCCGCGGGGGCCGCCGCCGAGCCGGTGGGGTGGCGGGGCGCGCTGCTGCTCGTGGCCGTCGTCGCGCTCGGGTGCGGCGTGGTGACCCTGGTCGCGCTGCCCGCGCCGCGCGGGGTGCGCAGCGGCGGGGCCCGGCCGCGCGAGGTGGTGGCGGGGCTGCGCGCCGCCGCGGGCCGTCCGGTGCTGCTGGTCCAGTACGCGTTCGCCGCGCTCGGCATGGGCTCGTTCGTGGCCCTGTACAACGCCGCCGGGTTCCGGCTCACCGCGCCGCCGATCGGCCTGGCCCCGGCGCTCGCCTCGCTCGTCTTCCTCGTCTACGCGATCGGCACGGTCTCCTCCGGCACGGCCGCCCGCCTGGTGGCCCGCGTGGGCCAGGCGCGGGCCCTGATCGCGGCGCTCGCCGTCACCGTCGCCGGAGGGGCGCTGACGCTGCCGGACGCGCTGCCCGCGGTGATCCTCGGGTTCGCGGTGCTGACCGGGGGCTTCTTCGCGGCGCACACGGTCGCGAACGGATGGACGGCCGCCGCGGCCCCCGAGGGGGCGCGCGGCCAGGCGTCCGGCCTCTACACGCTGGCGTACTACCTCGGCAGCAGCGTGTTCGGCACCGCCGGGGGCGCGGTCTACGGCCGCTTCGGCTGGGCGTGGCTGATCGCGCTCACCTCGTCCTGGCTGCTGCTGGCGCTGCTCGCGGCGCTCGGGTTCCACCTGTGCACGGCGCGGCGCCGGACGCCGTCCCGCGCGGGGGAGGGGGACCCGCGCCGGGACGGTCTCAGCGGATGAAGCCGATGCCCGCGTACCCGTCCACGCCGGGCAGGGCGGGCAGGTCGTCCGGCTCGTCCCGCAGCCACTCGCGGGTGCGGACCAGGCCGGGCGGGGCCAGCTCGAAGCCGTCGAAGAAGCGGAGCACCTGGGCGTGCGTGCGCGGCGTGGGCAGGCCCGTGGCCGCCTTGGTGTAGACCGCGCGGCCCTCGGCCACCTGCTGCTCGTCCAGGTCGCCGCTGGTCAGGTGGGTCATCGCCAGGGCGCTGCCGGGCACGAGCCGGTCGCGCAGGGTGGCGACGATCCGCTCGGCGTCCTCCTGCTCGGGGATGAAGTGCACGACCGCCAGCATCAGCAGGCCGATCGGCTTGCCGAAGTCGAGGTGACCGGTGACCTCCGGGTTGTCCAGGATCGACTCCGGCCTGAGCATGTCGCCGTCCACCACGATCGTCTGCGGGTTGTCGGCCAGCAGCGCGCGCCCGTGGGTGAGCACGATCGGGTCGTTGTCCACGTAGACGATGCGCGAGTCGGGAGCCGCGGCCAGCGCGACCTGGTGCACGTTCTCCTGGGTCGGCAGCCCGGCGCCGATGTCCAGGAACTGGCGGATGCCGCTCGCGGCCATCTGCTGCACGACCCGCTTCAGGAAGCGCCGGTTCTCCTGGACGCCCTCCCTGACGTTGGGGGTGAGCTGAAGGAGCTTCTCGGCGGCCGCCCGGTCGGAGGCGAAGTTGTCCTTGCCGCCGAGGAGGAAGTCGTAGATGCGGGCAACGCTGGGTACCGTCGGGTCGATCCCGTGCGGCGCCTGTTCCGTGTCCATGCGTCAGCTTTCGGTACGTTGTTCGGTTGATCACAAAATAGTGGATCTGCCGGGCTCCGTGAGCCACTTGCTAGAGTTCCGATCAGCCGCGACCTTCCCGGGGGGACCGACGAGATGCCGCAGGCTCAGCCGCTGGAGCCGGGTGACCCGGCACGCCTGGGCGCGTACGAGATCGTCGGGCGCATCGGCTCGGGCGGCCAGGGCGTGGTCTACCTGGGCCGGGCCGCGTCCGGCGAGCAGGTCGCGGTCAAGCTGTTCCACGCGCGCCTGGACGGCGACCCGGCCGCGCGCGCGGGTTTCGCCCGCGAGCTGGAGCTGGCCAAACGGGTGGCCCGATTCTGCACCGCGCAGGTCCTGGACTTCGGCGTCGTGGGCGAGCGGCCGTACATCGTCAGCGAGCACGTGCCCGGCCCCTCGCTGCACCAGGTCGTCTCCGGCCAGGGGCCGGTGGCCGGCGGCGCCCTCGACCGCCTGGCCGTCAGCACCGCGACGGCGCTGGTCGCGCTGCACGACGCCGGCATCGTGCACCGCGACTTCAAGCCGCAGAACGTGCTGATGGGCCCCGACGGGCCCCGGGTCATCGACTTCGGCATCGCCAAGGCGCTGTCGGCGGCCGAGACCATGACCAGCGGGGTCGTCGGCACGCCGGCGTACATGGCGCCGGAGCAGCTCTCGGGCGGTGAGCCGGGGCTGGCCATGGACGTCTTCGCCTGGGCCTCCACCATCGCGTACGCCGCCACCGGCCGCCCGCCGTTCGGCAACGACGCGATCCCGGCCATCATCAACCGCATCCTGAACGGCGCCCCCGACCTCCACGGCGTCCAGGAGCCGCTGCGCGGCCTGCTGGCCGCCTGCCTGGACAAGGACCCGGCGCGGCGTCCCACCGCCCGCCAGATCCTGGACCACCTCGTACGCGGGCAGCCGGTCGCCCCCGCGTCCCCCCTCGTCACGACCGCCCCCGCGCCTCCGCCACGGCCGAGGGGCCGGGGACGGACGGTGGCGCTGGCGGCGGCCGTCGCGGCGGTGGTGGCCGCGGCGGGCGGCGCCGGGACCGCCACGCTGCTGGCCAGGAGCGGCGCCGAGTCCCCGATCGTCGCCCAGGGGGCCGAGACCGGCCGGGCTCCCTCGACCGGCGCGGCCACCACGACGTCCCCCGGCCCGTCCCTCACGCCGACGCCCTCGCCGGCGGCCGAGCAGACCGTCGCGATCCGCCCGTCCGAGGCCCGCAGCGAGAAGCCCCGGACCACGACCCGGCCTCCCGCCCCGCAGCAGGACGAGGAGGAGCCCGAGTCCAGCGCGCCGCGGTCCAGCCCTCCGTCCGAGGACTTCCCGACCGACCCGGCCGCCACCCCCTCGCCGCAGCGGCCGAAGCCCTCGCCCACGCCGACCCGCCTGGTCGAGCTGGGTGCCGGCCACTTCTCCGCCTACTGCGTCACACTGGGCTGGGAGTGGGTGGAGTACCGCGAGACGCCGCGGCCGGGCGCGTACTGCGTCAAGCGCAAGAACGACCAGACGATGTACCTCACCCAGGCCCAGCGCGACGACGGCTGCCGGTGGCGCTTCAAGGTCCCGAACGCCTTCCACCGGTTCAAGGGCAAGGCCAACTACTGCTACGTCTACCGCTGACCGCCGCCCGGCCGATCAGCGGCGGATCAGCGGCGGATCAGTGCACGCGGAACACCCGCATCTGCAGGGCGATCATGGCGTAGTAGCCCACGAGGGTGGACAGCTCGAAGACCGTGATGTTCCCGGCCTGGTCGGCCCAGGAGTCCCAGGACTCGTCGTCCACGTCGCCGTCGGCCACCATCAGGCGCGCGAGGTGGGCGCAGGCCCGCTCGTACGGGTCGGCGAGGTCGGGCACGCGGCCCTCCCGGATCGCCGCCATCTCCTCCTCGGTCACCCCGCAGGCCCGCCCCACGTGCTCGTGCGCCGACTGCTCGAAGGGGCTGTCCCAGTGCGCGGCCACGGTGAGGATCGCCATCTCGCGCACCCGCGGCGGCAGCGCCGTACGGTAGCGGATCGCCGCGCCCAGGTTCTGCAGCGCGTCGCCGAGCCGCGGCGAGAGCAGGAAGGCGTTGAACGGCCCGCGCAGCGCGCCGTCGGGCCGCACCAGCTCGAACGTCGCGGCCCCCCGGGCGCGCGGCCCGGTGGTGATGGCGGTGTACAGCTCACGCTGCTCGTCGTCGAGCTCGGCGGGCGGTATCGGTTCCAGGCGGGTCATGGCTCTGCGCGGCCTCCTCGTGTGCGCCGCCACGGCGGTACGCGGTCACGGCCATGGCCTTCCCGCAATCGCGGGCGCGCATTCACGGCGCCCCGCGCATAAGGCACAATCGCGAAGTGGGGTCCGGTCGCGAGAAGGGGTGAGCGCCCATGGTGGTGACGGCTGACGGCGCGGCGGTCCCGCTGGTCCCCGGCTACGGCGGGGGCACCCTCGCCGACCTGTCCGCCTCGCTCCTGGCCGCGCTCGGCGCCCACGCGCGCAACCCGCTCGGGCTCGAACCGGCCTCCCGCGTCTGCCTGTTCCTCGTGGACGGCCTCGGCGCCGAGCTGCTGGCGGCGCACCCCGAGCGCGCCCCGTTCCTGTCCGCCCTGGCCGCCCGCGGCGGCCGTACGCTGACGGCGGGCTTCCCCGCGACCACCGTGACCAGCCTGTGCTCGCTGGGCACCGCGGTCCCGCCGGGCGAGCACGGCATGCTCGGCCTGATGCTGGCCGTGCCCGGCACCGGCCACCTGTTCAACTGCCTGCGCTGGCGGCTGCCCGACGGCCTGCCCCAGATGGACCCGGCCGAGTGGCAGCCCGCCACCACGGTCTTCCAGCGGGCGAGCGCGGCGGGGCTCGCCCCGAGCTACGTCGCCCCCGGCGCGTTCGAGGGCACCGGCCTGACCGACGCCGTCTACCGCGGCGTGCGCTACATCCCCGCCGACACCGTGGACGAGCGGGTGGAGCGGGCCCGCGAGGCGCTGGCCGCCCCCGGCGCCCACGTCACCGTCTACTACGGCGACCTCGACGCCACCGGCCACATGGTCGGCTGGGGCACCCCGGAGTGGCTGGAGCAGCTCGCGATCGTCGATCGCCTGGCCGAACGGCTGGCCGAGGCGCTGCCGCCCGGCTCGGCGATGTACGTCACCGCCGACCACGGCATGGTCAACGCCACCGAGAAGATCGACGCCGAGGCCGTGCCCGAGCTGCGCGAGGGCGTCGCCATGCTGGGCGGCGACGCGCGGAGCCGCCACGTGTACGCCGCCGAGGGCGCCGCGGACGCCGTGCTCGACGCCTGGCGCGAGACCCTGGCCGGCCGCGCCTGGGTGGTCTCGCGGCAGGAGGCGATCGACTCCGGGTGGTTCGGCCCGCGGGTGCGCGAGGAGTGGATCGGCCGCATCGGCGACGTCGTGGCCGTGCCGTACGCCGGCGTCGCGCTGGTCGCGCTGGCCGCCCATCCGCTGGAGAGCGCGTTCACCGGCTACCACGGCTCGCTGACCGCGATGGAGCAGCTCGTCCCGCTGCTGGAGGTCAGCACCCGGTGACGCGCCGGCTCACAGGCGGGCGCCGGGCGCCATGGGCCGGATGTCCAGACGGCCGTCGTCGCAGATGACGGTGGTGAACGGGATCTCCAGGTGGGCCACCTCGTCCGGAGGAATGATCATCAGGCGGGCCGCGGACGGGCACCGGCTCTCGCCGCCGGAAGGCACCACGGTCCAGTGCAGCCGCGCGTGGGCGGAGGCCCCCGGCTTCAGGGTGACCCGGCGCGGCGTGACGCTCTCGCGGCGCACCCTGGTGCGCAGGGCGTCGCCGTTGCGGTCGAACATGACCAGCCCGACGTAGCCGTACACCCAGCAGGTGCGCCCGGACGTGTTGCGCAGCACCAGCGGGGCGTACCGGTTGCCGGCCGCCGCGCTCACGCGGCCGAGGCTCGCCCTGAGCCCCTCGGTGCGGCAGCGCGCCGCCGCGGCCTCCTCGCCGGACGCCGCTCCGGCCGTCGCGCTCGCCGGGGACCACGTGGCCGGCGCCAGTGCCGCCACCAGCGCCCCCACCAGCGCCGCCGCGAGCGCGGCGAGCACGGCCACCGGACGCCGCAGGCGCCGGATGTCAGGTCTGTCGGTGTTCATAGCCGGTTAGACGCGCACCACCCCGGCGATGTTCACCCGCTGCGTTCACCCGCTGCGTTCGCCCGCTGCGTTCGCCCGCTGCGTTCGCCCGCTGCGTTCGCCCGCTACCGGCGCCCTCGCCGGATCGAGTCGCGCCCGGTCATGGCCTCGACGACGGCCGCCGTCACCAGCCCGTAGCCGAGATGCGGGATGATGTCGGACAACCAACCCGACAGGCCCCATTTCCGCGGATCGGTCAGCCGCAGCGTCGTCATCGGCGCGTTGCTCGCCACCGACGCCGCCACGCCCACGCCCCCGGCCGCGGCGGGCAGCGGCACCTCGCGCATGGCGCCCCGTACCAGGGCGTACGCGATGCCGACCCCCAGCCCGGTGGCGATCCCCAGCATGGGCCCGAGCCCCTGCTCCCGGTTGCGCGCGTGTTCTCCCTCGCCCAGATCGGCGTGAAGCCGCTCGGCCAGCCTCCCGGCCGCCTTCTCCGGCAGGGAGCTCGCGGGCCGGGCCCGTACGATCATGTCGAGATAGGACAGTGTGTTCAGCGCCGTCGTCCCCGCGGCCCCGGCCATGGCACCGGCCAGCAGACGGCGCGACAGGTCTCCCCGCCCCGCTGATGCACGCTTCATGGCCACTCGCCTAACCGCCGCCCCAGAAGCTAAACGTTCCCGTGTACGAGGAAACCTCGCGTACGCCGGAAGATTGTCGGCGGCGGGCAGTAGCGTCCCCGCCATGACCGACACAGTCGTGGCGTACTCCTACGCCCGCTCCTCCGGGCTCGACCTGGCCTCGGGCCAGTTGGACCTGTCCACCTCGGGCGGGCTCACCCAGCGTGGGCTGGTCGCCCACCCCCGCTTCTTCAGCGGGCTGCTGACCCGGGCCGCCCCCGCGGCGGCGGGCCTGCTCGCGGTCGCCGACGTCGCCAAGGCTCGCTACCTCGACGCCCGGCCGAGCGGCTACGTCCGCGACCCGGTGGTGACGTGCAACGGCGACCGGCTGCGCTTTGAGTCCTTCTCGGCCTGCGGCGGCGTCTACGCGCGGCTCGACGTGCTGCAGCAGGCGCTCGACGGCGAGGTCGTGGACGTCGGCACCACCAACGTCGATGTCAACAACCCGCTGCGGCAGGCGCTGGCGCGGGTGGGCGGCGACGACCCGCTGCACCTCGCGGTCGGCCCCGACGAGGTGGTGGCCACCACGCTCGACGGCGCGGTGGTGGAGAAGAAGGTGCCGCTGCCCGAGCGGTGGGTGCGCGGCTTCGCCGAGGTCCAGGTGATCGCCTCCGGCTTCGACCTGCGCGCCGAGCTGAGCGCGCCCGAGGCGGTGCGGTTCCTGCGCGGGCTGCCCCGGCGCGGCCTGCACTGGGCGGTCCCGTCCGGCCGGTCGCTGCGCCTGGCGTCGCGGCCCGTCGCCGGCGCCGTGTGCCTGGCGGGCCCCGACCGCCTGGCGACCATGCTGCCGCTGCTGCGCTTCGCCACGGCCCTGCGCGTGTACGGCCCGGCGGTGTCCGGCACCGGCATGCCGATGGCCGGCGCGTGGGAGCTGGAGCTGCCCGGCATGCGGTACGTCCTGACGCTCTCGCCCGCGCACAACCGCGGCTTCTCGGGCGAGGGGGCAGTGCTGGACGACCTGTCCCGCCAGACCGCCGAGGCCGACGCCGACCTGGTGGGCATGCTGCTGGCCTTCGAGCCCCGGCTGGACGCCGACCTGCTGGCCGAGCAGTCGGGCCTGTCCCGCGAGCGCGTACGCGCGGCGCTGACCCAGCTCGGCACGGCCGGCCGGGTCGGCTACGACGTCGCCGAGGCCGCCCACTTCCACCGCGAGCTGCCCTACGACGCCGGCCGCGCCCTGGCCGCCAACCCCCGGCTCAGGTCGGCCAAGGACCTCATGGCCCGCGGCCTGGTCGTCTTCACCGCCCCCGGCGTGGCGACGGTCAACGAGCACCGCCGCGTGCGCCTCGACCCCGCCGGCCCCACCTGCACCTGCCCGTGGTGGACCGACTACCGCGGCACCCGCGGCCCGTGCAAGCACATCCTCGCCGCCCAGATGACCGAGGCCGCCGCCCAGACCGCTCAGACCGGCCAGTCCGCCCACACCGGCGAGACCGCCCCGACCAGCGAGACCGCCCACACCAGCGAGACCGACCAGACCGCCCACACCGACCAGGCCGCCGGAGCAGCCCGATGACCACCACCGCCGATCTCCCCGCCCCGCTCCGCGCCCTGTTCGCGCGGGTCGCCGACGGCGACACCCCGGGCACCCTGCGGATCGTCACCGGCTTAGGCCCGGAGGAGCGCAAGCTCGCCGCCGCCGAGCTCCCCCGTTACGCCGCCGCCCAGAGCGCCGCGCACCGCGGCTGGTGGGAGTGGCGGGAGCAGTTCACGCCCCTGATCGTGGCGGGCGCCGCCTGCGTCGGCGGGGCGGCGGCGGTCACGTCCTGGCTGTTCCGGCGTGAGTTCCGCTGGCGCGTGACCGGCGATGGCGACGCCCGGATCATTCTCGCCCTGCTGCGCGAGCGCCCGGAGCCGTGGCGCGCCGACGCGGCCCGCCGCATCGCCGGGCGGCTGCGTACGCCCGATCTGGAGCACTGGGAGGTCGCCGCCGAGCTGGTCCGCGAGACCGGGATCGAGCCGCCCGCGGACGAGGCGTTCATGGCGGGCTGGCTGCGGTGGGGGCTCATCGACGAGAGGGCCGCGGCCGATCCGCTCTTCCCCCACCTGGCTCCGCGCGTCTTCGACTGCGACAGCCTGGCCGACGAGTTCGGCGACCGGCAGGCCGACACGGTCGCCCGGCTGGTCGCGTCCGGCGCGCTCGACCGCGCCGCCGTGATCGAGGGCGCGGTGACGCGCCTGCTGCGCGACGGCCCGGCCGCGCCGGTCCCGCTCGTCTGGCTGCTCGACGCGCTCGCGCCCACCCTCGACGAGGCCGAGGGGCTGGCCCGCGATCTCGTCCGCATGCTGCCCACCGTCCCGGTCGCGGTGGCCGACATGGCGCTCGCGCGGCTGCGGGAGCTGGAGGCGGCGGGGCGGCTGGAGGACGACCTGCTCGCCGAGGCGGTGGAGGCCCTGGCGTTCCGCCCGGAGAAAAAGCTGGTGCGCGCCGCCGTGGCCTGGATCGACGACGCCGTACGCCGAGAGCCGCGCCGCGCCGACCTCGGGCTGCGCGCGCTGGCCGCGATCTTCGCGATCGACACCCTGATGATCCAGGAGCGTGCCGTGCGCGTGGCGGCCAGGCTCGCCGCGCGGGCGGGCGACGAGGGGCGTACGGCGATCATGGAGGCGGCGGGCGGGCTGCCCGCCGAGCTGCGCGAGAAGATCGCCACCGCGTACGGCGAGACGGTGGCCGCCCGCGACACCGGCCCCGCGCCGGTCCTCGTGGCGCCGCCCGGCCCCGCGCTGCCCCCGCCCGTGGCCTCGCCGGAGGAGCTGGTGCGGCGGCTGTCCGCCGTCGCCGACCCGCTGCCCGTGGCCGAGTTCGAATGCCTGCTGGCCGGGCTCGCCGAATGGGCGCATCGTGAGCCCGGCACCCTGCGCGAGCTGCTGCTGTCCTGGTGGCAGCCGCTCAACCCGGGGTTCTTCGGCTACGTCGGCTACGCGACGTACGAGACCCTGCTCACGCTGTTCCGCCGCGTGGTGCTGGCCTTCGCCTCCCCGCCCGACAGCCGCTCGCTGTCCGCGACGATCAAGACCGAGCAGGTCTACTGGCATGGCCGCAACGTGCTGGACGAGTTCTACCGCGACCGGGCACACGAGCTGATCGCGCATTTCGAGGATGAGCGCGCCTACCCGGCGCTGCTGGCCGCGCCGACGTCCGCCACCGGGAGCATCGACCCCGCCGTGCTGCTCGACCGGATCGAGCGGCTGGACGCCGCCGGGGTGGAGGCCCTGCCCGCCGACCTCGCCCAGGCCCTGCTCCGGCTGGACCCCGAGGCCGGGGAGCCGGTGGCCGAGCGGGCCGAGAAGACGTCCGGCGAGGCGGGCCGGGCGCTGGCCGCCTGGGTGCGCGGCGGCGGCCTGCCCGACCGCCGGGCGCGCTGCGAGGTGCGCCATCACAAGCGGTACTACAGCGACTACCAGGAGATCGAGATCGCCTTCGACCCGCCCGTCGAAGGCCCCTTCCGCAAGCTGTTCACGCCGACCTCAAGCTATGCCGACACCATGGAGTTCTGGCCGCTCGTCCTGCCCGCGCACCGCGAGGTCGTCGCGGCGCACGCGCTGGCCGCCCTCCAGCTCCACGTGAGCGGCTCCGGCACCGATCAGGCCGCCGTCCTGGTCAGCCTGGCCCACGCCGACGGCCCGATCGGCCGGGCCATGGCGTGCGCACTGGCCTGCGCCATGGGCTTCGAGGCGGCGTCCGGCCGGGCGGCGGCCGCCGACGCGCTGCTCGTCCTGGCGGCCCGGGGTCAGGTGCCGGCGGCGGAGCTGGCCCGCGCGGTCACCGATCTGGTGACGGGCGAGTTCGTCAAGCTCAGCCGGGTCATCGGAGTGCTGGACGACGTGACCGGGGCGGGCGGCCACGAGGCGGTGTGGGCGATCGTGGCCGAGCTGCTGCCCGCCCTGCTCCCCGGCCCCGGCGAGCGTCCGCGCAACGGCCTGGCCGACCTCCTCGCGGCGGGCGCCAGGGCGGCCGCACCCGCCGCGGCGAAGGCCGTCATCCCCGAGCTGGCCGCCGTCGCCGCCCGCAAGGGCTCCTCACGCCTGGCGCAGGAGGCGCGCCGCCTGCAGGCCCTGCTCACCGGCTGACCGCCGGGCCCGCGAGCCGCATCGCATCCTGGTTCTGGGCGGTGGGCGGGGGCGCCTAACGTAGGAGCATGCGCCTGACCGCCTTCACCGACGTCGCCCTGCGGATCGTGATGCGGCTGGCCGTGGCGCGGCCCGACGAGCCGCTGACCACGCGGACGGTCGCGGAGATGGTCGGCGTGCCCTACACCCACGCGGCCAAGGCGGTCGCCCGGCTGAGCGAGCTGGGGTTGGTGGAGGCCAGGCGGGGCCGGGGCGGCGGGCTGCAGCTCAGCGAGGCCGGACGGCGCGCCTCGGTGGGCCGGCTGGTGCGCGGGCTCGAGGCGCCCGGCGACGTGGTGGGGTGCGCGGACGACCCGCCGTGCCCGCTGGCGGCGGCGTGCCGGCTGCGTTCCGCGCTGCGCCGGGCGCAGGAGGCGTTCTACGCCTCACTGGACGAGGTGACCGTCGCCTCGCTGGTCGAGGCGCCGACCGGGCCCGCGCTGCTGTCGCTCACGCCGCGCCCGGCCAGTGAGGGCTGATCCCACCCCTCTCGCACCGCGTCCGGACCGTGAGGGCTGATCCACCCCCCCTTGGCCGGGGCGGCACCGGCGTCCTCTTTAATAGGTATCTCAGATGCCAATTTAAATGGCGCCGGTTCACGCCGTCCCGTACCAGGAGGTTCACATGCTGTCCGCGGAATCCGCAGCGGTCGTCCGTGCCACGCTGCCCGTCGTCGGGCAGGCCCTCGACGCGATCACCGCGAGGTTCTACGAGACCATGTTCGCCGAGCATCCCGAGCTGCTGGACGGGCTGTTCAACCGCGGCAACCAGCGCAGCGGCGAGCAGCGCAAGGCGCTGGCCGGGGCCGTCGCGGCCTTCGCGCGGGCGCTGGTGGACCACCCCGGCGAGCGTCCCGACGCGCTGCTGTCGCGCATCGCGCACAAGCACACCTCGGTCGGCGTCACCGACGACCAGTACGTCATCGTGCACAAGTTCCTGTTCGGCGCCATCGCGGAGGTGCTCGGCGACGCGGTCACGCCGCAGGTCGCCGCCGCCTGGGACGAGGTCTACTGGCTGATGGCGGGCGCGCTGATCGCGATGGAGTCGCGCCTCTACGGCGCCGCCGGGGCGCGCGACGGCGCCACCTGGCGCACCTGGCGGATCGTGGAGCGGCGCGAGGAGACGGCGGACGTGATGTCGCTGCTGCTGCGCCCGGTGGACGAGGAGCCCGTGCCGCCCGCGCTGCCCGGCCAGTACGTCAGCGTACGGGTGCGCATGCCCGACGGCGTGCACCAGCTCCGCCAGTACACCCTGTCGGGCCACGGCGAGGACGGGCTGCGCCGGATCACCGTCAAGCGCGTACGCGGCGGCGACGCCCCCGACGGCGAGGTGTCCACGCTGCTGCACGCCACGGCCAGGCCCGGGGACGAGCTGACCCTGTCCGCGCCGTTCGGTGACGTGGCGCTGGACGACGGCGACGCCCCGCTCGTGCTCGTCTCCGCCGGGATCGGCTGCACCCCGATCACCGCCATGCTGGAGCACCTCGCCGGCACCGCCTCCGCCCGGCGCGTCCTGTTGCTGCACGCCGACCGCTCCCCGGCCGAGCACGCGCTGCGCGAGGACATGGAGCGCCTTGCCGGCGCGCTGCCCGCCGCCGAGCGGATCTTCTGGTACGAGGAGGGCGCGCAGGGCGCCGGAGCCCGCTCCGGCCTGCTGGACCTGGAGGGCGTCGAGGTGCCCGAGGGCGCCGTGGCCTACCTGTGCGGGCCCGTGCCGTTCATGCGGCACGCCCGCGCCCAGCTCATCGCGGCCGGGGTCGCCCCGCGGGACATCCGGTACGAGGTCTTCGGCCCCGACCTGTGGCTGCCCGAGACCGCCGCCTGAAAGAGCGGGGCCGGAGTGCTCCAGGATCTCGGCGGGTGGAGCGGGACCGCGGTGACGGCACGACCGGCGGCTCGCGGAAGCCGATCAGGACGTCTCCCCGTCCGCGGGGCCGGTCCGGCCGCCCGGATGCCGGTGCCTCCAGATGAGGAAGACCGCGCACGACACCAGCCCCCAGCCCGCCAGAACCAGGAACGGCATCACGTGCTGGTGATCACGGAAGTACACCGCGGTGTGCTGGGCGTTCACCGACGCCCCGGGCGGCAGCCAGCGCCCGATCGCCCCGAGCGGCGAGGGCAGCAGCGGCCACGACACCGCCCCGCCGGAGGACGGGTTGCCGAGCAGCACCATCAGGCCCCACGTCGGCAGCATCGCCCAGCGCCCCAGCAGGGTGTTGAACATCGTGAACACCATGCCGGAGACGAACATCGTCAGCGTCAGGATGAACCACGACTCCGCGAACGGCAGGTCCAGCGCGCCCAGCCCCCAGTCCACGACCGCGGCGATGGAGAACCCGCCGAGCACCGCGTACGTGACCGTGAAGGCGATCCGCTCGCCCGGGTTGAGCTCCCTGGCGTGCACGCCGAGCTGGATCGCCCCGACGAAGCCGATGATCACGGCGGCCAGCGTGATGTAGAACAGGGCCAGCCCGCGCGGGTCGCCTTGCTGGAGCGGTTTGAGATCGCGTACGGCGACCGGGGTGCCGAGCGCGCGGCCCGCCTCGGGCGCCGCCGTCTCCAGGACCTGCGCCACCGAGGCGCCCGAGGCGCTGGACACCCCCAGCTCGACCGCGTCGCCGCGGACGACCAGCACCCCGAAGACCTGCTGCTCCTCCACTTCGCGCAGCGCCTCGGCGTACGAGGGGGTCCGGCGCAGCATCAGCGAGGCGTTCAGCGCCTTGTCCATGGCCGCCACGAACGCCTTCGCGCGGGCCGGGTCGTGCGCCCCGACGACCGCCACCGGCACGTGGTGCGGCGTCGGGGCGGCCATCGCGTACGTGTACGAGCCCGCGAACAGCCCGGCCGCGGCCGTGAGGATGAACATCAGCACCGTGGCCGGGAGGAACGGGGAGCGGCGGAACGCCTCCCAGCGGCCCCGCACCGCGGCCCGCCCGTCCTGTGCTCGCTCGTCCATGGCAGCACGCTAGGCGCCTGGGGTCGTTCCGCCGCCGCGGACACTCACGGCGTGACGGATCCACGGGCGCCCCGCGGTTCAGCCCTTGCCGCGGCGCCCGCCCGTACGGCGTACGGCCTGGGCGCCGGCACGGTGCACGGCCGCCTTCACCAGCCCGAAGATCGCGCCCTGCAAGGTCGCCGCGACCAGGACCTCCACCCAGCCGTGGTCGCGGTCGTCCGCGTCGGGCGCGTCATCCTCGCCCGAGACCAGCTTCCAGGCCCGTTTGAACAACGCCGCCGCCAGCATTCCGCTGAGCAGGCTCAGCACCAGCGAAACCGCCTTCTGCACCGGGGCCATCGCGCTCTCCTCCCATCTCGGCATCCCGAAACGCCAGAGCCTGCCCGTGCCCACTGACGTCGCCTTAAACGTCCGGCTGCCATGCTCGGAAACGCTTCGCGCGTCCCGGTCCAAGTACCGGCGTAAGGGGCGAACGACGAAGGGAGCGAGGCCAGTGCGCCTCAACGAAGACCCTGCGGCCTTTGAGGCCTTCTATCGCCGCCACGTCGATGCCGTCATGCGGTTCGTCGTCCGGCGGGTGAGCGATCCTCATCTCGCCGCCGACCTGACCGCCGACATCTTCCTGGCGGCACTGGACTCGGCGCACACCTACCGTCCCGGCCGCGGCACCGAGATCGCGTGGTTGTACGGCGTGGCGCGCAACGTCGTGGCGGCCGAGCACCGCCGCACCACCCGCGAGACGCGGCTGACGAGCCGCATCGCGGGACGGCGGCTGATGGACGACGACGATCTCGTCCGGATGGAGGAGCGGATCGACGCCGAGCGCCAGATGCGGCGCGCGCTGGAGGCCATGCGGGACCTGCCCGAAGGCGAGCGCGCCGTCCTGGAACTCGTCGCGATCGACCAGCTCACCGTGACGGAGGCCGCCGCGGCCCTGGGCATCAGGAGCGTGACCGCCCGGGTCCGGCTGCATCGGGCCCGGCGTGCCCTGGAAAACGTCGCTTCGCCGCAGGCCGTGTATGTGGAGGAGAGGGCATGACCAATTTCGAGGAGCGCCTGCTCACCGCGCTCAAGGAGGAGATCGGCACCCGGACGGCCGAGCGGCCTGCGGTGGCCGGGGCGCCCGGACGGCTCGGCTCGCGCCGCCGCGTGTGGGGGCTGGCCGCCGCGGTCGCGGGGGTCGCGGCGGCCGCCACCGTGGCGTTCACCGTCTCCGGCGGGCTCGCCGGCGCGGCGTACGCCGTGACCAAGGGCGCCGACGGATCGGTGGAGGTCGAGATCAAGGAGTTCCGCGATCCGGAGGCCCTGGAGGCCGACCTCAAGGCCGCCGGCGTCAACGCCGTGGTCGACTACCTGCCCGCCGGCAAGACCTGCAAGGGCCCCCGCGGCAACGGCGCCGCGACCCGCGGCGAGTTCCGGGTCAGCATGGGCAACCGCGACGGCGGCATGTTCTTCCGGATCGAGAAGGGCCAGGTCGCCAAGGACCAGACGCTGGTCCTGGCGGTCTCCGTGGGCGACGCGGACAGCCCGCCCGCCGGCACCACGCTGGAGATCGTCGAGGGTGCGGTCGCGCCGTGCGAGCCGGTGGACATGCCGATCCCGCCCGACGGCAAGACCGACCGCGAGCCTGGAGGCTTCGTCGAGAAGTACAAGGACGGCACCGGTCGCGACGAGGGCCCGTCGCACAGCGAGAACTTCCGCGAGGACGACGGGGGCGTGAACGGGCCCGCGTCCTGACGACCCCGGCCCGGCGGCCGTCCCGAGCAGAAGGGCCGCCGGGCCGGAGGCCATCCCATCTCACGTGAAGCCCCGCAAACTGGGATGCTTCCGCCATGACTACGCCCACCGAGCTGATCGACGGCCGTACCGACTGGTCGCGGCTGTTCCACGCCTACGGCATGGCCACCGACACCCCCGGCCACCTGCGCGCGCTCGTCGGGGACGACGAGGACGCCCGCCAGACCGCGATCTACCACCTGGACGCCGCCGTGATCCACCAGGGCACGCCCTGGACCGTCACCCCCGCGGCGGCCGAGGTCGTGGCCGACCTTCTCGCCGATCCCGCCACCGCCCGCCCGTTCGCGGCCCCGCACGAGTCCGAGGAGAGGCCGCTGCGCGCGATCCTGCTCGACTTCCTCGCCGAGGCCGCCCACGCCGCCTTCCCGGACGCGCCGGAGGAGGAGGTGCGCGCCGCCGCGTACCCGGAGGGCGACGACCTGGACGTCCCCGCGCTGGCGGCCGAGATGTTCCGCACGGACGCGCTTGAGGACGGGGAGGAGTGGGCCCAGGAGGTGCTCAACACCGGCATCTCCCGCGCCGTCCTGGAGCTGCGCGAGATCGCGCCCACCCTGGCCGCCCGGGTGCGCCCCTGGCTCGACGACGACGACCCGTACATACGCGCCAGCGCCGCCGAGGCCCTGGCCGCCCTCGAAGCCGTCCCGCCCCTCACCGGCGGAAGCTGACACACCGCGGCCCCCGGGCGCGCCGGACGCCGAACCGGCCGCGCCCGGCACCGCCCGAGGCCCCGGCGAAGATCGCGCAAGCGCCCGTCAAGCGCGGCGCAACGACGATCAAGCGGCGTGCAACATCCCCCGGATACAAAACGTCCTGGAAAACGTGAGGACATCGACCCGCCCGGCAGGGGCGGAGAAAAGAACGGGGGCTCGCGATGAGCGCGGCACAGGGCATTCTCATGGCGGTGGCGATCACGGGCGGTACGCTCCTGATCCTGGCCTGTGTCGGCCTGCCGTTCCTGATCGCGTCGCGGAACGCCAGGCGCCTGCTGACCGAGGGCGTGTCCGCCCAGGCCGTGGTCGAGTCGATGGCCGACACCGGCGTGACCGTCAACGGGCAGCCGGTGGTCAGCTTCGCCTTGGAGGTGCGCCCCGAACACGGCGCCGCCTACCGCGTCACGCACCGCCAGTCCCTGCCCTGCATCCCCATGGGCATGGTGGTGCCCGGCGTCACCCTCCCGGTGCGCATCGACCCGCAGCGCCCTGCCCGCCTCCGCATCGACTGGTCCGCCTGGCGCCCCGCCCCGAACGGCGTCTGACCCGGGCCCGCGAGACCAGGCGCGCCCCGCGCCGCCGCCGCCGGAAAACCAGTTCTCCGGCGACAGGGGCATCGGTAAACTCACCCCCGAAACCGCGCGCCGCCCGCGACATCCGGGCCGGCGCGCCCCGACGAAAGAGGGGAGCCCGGCCGTGCGACACAGCACCGATGCCGTCATCGTCCCCCCGTCGCGCTACGAGGTGATCCTGATGTCCACGATGCCCCGGTGCCGGCTGCGCGGCCGTCACCGGATGCTCTGACGAGCAAAGGGAACTCCCTCCCTAACCGGCACACGTCCGGGCCGCTTTCGCGGCTCGTAACGCTGCACGCCGCCACCACCGACGCGCCTGATGCCGCGCCTCATTAAGGGCTGGCGCCACGCCCCCTTCGCCTGGTTGCGGGGTTGGTGCTGGGTCCGGTTCGGGCTGGTGTCGTGTCCTGGTTGCGGGGTTGGTGCTGGGTCCGGTTCGGGCTGGTGTCGTGTCCTGGTTGCGGGGTTGGTGCTGGGTCCGGTTCGGGCTGGTGTCGTGTCAA
>NZ_JACHGN010000002.1:404305-686797 GCF_014202315.1 Thermocatellispora tengchongensis
CGCCTGGTTGCGGGGTTGGTGCTGGGTCCGGTTCGGGCTGGTGTCGTGCCCCGGTTGCGGGGCTGGTGCTGTGCCCACTTCGGGCCTGGTGCTGTTCCCGGCTCAGGGCTGGTGTCATACCCCGATTCCGGGGGCCGGTGCCGTCCCCGTGACGGTGCCGTCCCCGTGACGGAGGTGGTGCCGCGCCCGGTGCGGGGATGCCGCGTTCCGATTCGGGGGGCCACTGCCGTCCGGTTTCGGGCTGATGCGGTGCCCCCGCGGGGCGATGTCGGACCTCAGCCCGCCCGGACCGCGCGGTGCGGGCGCGGCCGTGCCGCGTGCGGCTGAGGCTTGCGCGATCTGCGGGGCTGAGGGCGGCCGGCGGTCCGGCGGTTCGGCGCCGGTTCAGGACGTGCACGTCCCGCCCGCGGCGCACCGACTCGGCCGCATGTGGGCTGACGCCGTGGCGGGCGTGCGGCTGAGGTCTCGCCGTTGCGAGGGCTGACGCTCGGGCTGTGCGGGGCGGACGCTTGGGCTGTATGCGGGGCGGACGCTTGCGCTGTGTGCGGGGCTGATGTCGGTGCTGTTGAGGGCTCGGGTCGTGCTGCGCCCGCCGCTGATTCACGCATCTCGCTGGGTGTTGGTGTGTGCCTCCCAGTGTGTGGTGATGTCGCGCGCCCTGGCGCGTGCCCGATTCGCGCTGGCGCCTGGTGCCTGCTGCCTACCGCCTGCTGCGTGCCGCTTGCCGCCTGCTGCGTGCCGCCTGCTGCCTGCTGCCTGCCGTTTGCCGCCTGCCGTCTGCGCGATACGGGATGGTCGTGGAGCTCCATGCAGTGGTCGCCTGTGTCGGGTGTTCCTGCTCGTCAGAAGAAATCGCGCCGTCCTGTCCGGATTATCCAGAAAGGTCATGGACCGTGCGTACGCAATCGCACCACCGTCCCCCGAATGCCGGCCACCTCGGTGGCCCTCTGACCGCCGTACGGAACCTGGGCATCCTCGCCCATGTTGACGCCGGTAAGACGACCGTCACCGAGCGCATCCTCTACATCACCGGTGCCACGTACAAGCGGGGCGAGGTGCACGAGGGTACGACCGTCACCGACTTCGACCCGCAGGAGCGTGATCGTGGCATCACCATTTTCGCCGCGGCGGTGAGCTGCGTCTGGGACGGTCATCGGATCAACCTGATCGACACGCCGGGACACGTCGACTTCTCCGACGAGGTGGAGCGGTCGCTGCGGGTCCTCGACGGGGCGGTCGCGGTGTTCGACGCCGTCGCGGGGGTCGAGCCGCAGAGTGAGTCGGTGTGGCGGCGCGCTGATCGGCACGGGGTGCCGCGCATCGCGTTCGTCAACAAGCTCGACCGAGCCGGTGCCGATCTCGACACCGCGGTCGCCTCGATCCGCGACCGGCTGCGCGTGACCCCGCTGGTGGTCCAGATGCCGATCGGGCGCGAGGGCTCCTTCACCGGCGTGGTGGACCTGCTGCGCATGCGCGCGCTGGTCTGGGCCGACGGGCGTGACGGCGTCGAGGAGGGTCCGGTGCCCGAAGGGCTGCGTGAGGAGGCGGCGCGGCGCCGGCGGGCGCTGGAGGAGGTCGTGGCCGAACTGCACCCCCTCGCGTTGGAGGAGTACTGCGCGCGACCGGCCGTCGGCGCGGCCACGCTCGCCTCGGCGCTGCGCGACCTCACCCGTACGGGTGAGGGCGTGGTGGTGCTGTGCGGCTCGGCCTACCGCAACCGGGGCATCGAGCCGCTGCTGGACGCCGTCGTGGCCTACCTGCCCTCGCCGCTGGACGTGCCCGCCGTGCACGGCGCGTACGACGGCGCGCGGGAGGAGCGTCCCGCCGACCCGGCGGCGCCGCTGGCCGCGCTGGTGTTCAAGGTGACCTCGGCCGCCACCGGCAGGCTCACCTACCTGCGCCTGTACTCGGGAACGATGCGGAAGGGAGACACGGTGCTCGACGCGGGCGCCCGGCGTACCGAGCGGATCGCGCGCATCCTGCGCGTGCAGGCCGACCGGCACACCGAGGTCGAGAACGCGGTGGCCGGCGACATCGTCGCCGTCGCCGGGCCCAAGGCCGCGCGCGCCGGTGCCACGCTGTGCGCCCCCGGGGCGCCGCTGGTGCTGGAACCGCCGAGTGCGGCCGACCCGGTGGTCTCCGTCGCGGTCGAGCCGCGCCGGAGCACCGACGCCGACCGGCTGGCCGCCGTCCTGGCGAGACTGGCCGAGGAGGACCCCTCGCTCGTCGTACGCACCGACCCCGAGACCGGCCAGACGCTGCTGTCGGGGATGGGCGAGCTGCATCTGGAGGTCGCGGTGGAGAAGATCCGCCGTGATCACGGGCTGGAGCTCGGCGTCGGCCGCCCGCGGGTGGCGCACCGCGAGACCGTCGTGCGCGGGGTGGCCGGCCTGCTGTACCGGCACGTCAAGCAGGACGGGGGCGCCGGCCAGTACGCCCACGTCGTCCTCGATGTGGAGCCGCTGGAGGAGGCGCGGGGCTTCGAGTTCCGCTCGACGGTCGTGGGCGGGCGGGTGCCCCGGGAGTACGTCCGCGCGGTGGAGGACGGATGCCGGGACGCCCTGGCCGAGGGCCCGCTGGGCGGTCACCCCGTGACCGGCCTGCGGGTCACGCTCACCGACGGGGCCACCCACCCCAAGGACTCCTCGGAGCTCGCCTTCCGCACCGCCGGGCGGCTCGCGCTCCGCGAGGCCCTGCGCGCCTGCGCCATGGTGCTGCTGGAGCCGGTGGCCGAGGTCACGATCACCGTCCCCGACGACGCGGTGGGCGGCGTGCTCGGCGACCTGGCGGCCCGCCGCGGCCGGGTCACCGGCTCGACCACCCGCGCCGGCGCGGCGGTGGTCACCGCGACGGTGCCGCTGGCCGAGCTGTTCGGCTACGCGACCCGGCTGCGCAGCCGTACCCAGGGCAGGGGCGCCTTCACCAGCCGCCCGGCCGGCTACGCCCCGGTCCCCGCCCGCTGACCGGAACGGCCGCATCGCCCCCTGGTGACGGGGCGATGCGGCCCCATCCGCTCCTGGGGAAAGCGGACACGGGGTCGCGATGCGGGGTGCCGGGAAAAACTGCCTCGGCTGTATTTGCACAGGTCACTTTATTTTCTTCTGATTTCGTCGAACCGAGACCGTCGAAACGCAGTCTCTCCAGATAACCCTCCGGCGCGGCCGGAGGGCATCGAGAAACGGGAGAGATTCATGCCGCTGAAGAAGACCGCCACCGTCGCCCTGGCCGCCGTCGCCGCGGGTGTGCTGTTGTCCACCACCGCCTCCGCGTTCGCGAACACCCCGGCGGCGGCGCCGGGCGTCGCGGCCTCGGGCACGACGGAGGCGTCCACGCTGCCCCGGGGCTACCAGATCGTCACACTGCCCAACAAGAACGTGCCCAACTTCAAGCGCCGCACGGTCTGGTGCCCGCCGCACAAGCACGTCATCGGCGGGGGCGCCGAGGCGCAGGGGCCCGAGGCCGTCCTCGTCGGCTCGTTCCCCACCAGCGACGGCCGCGGCTGGATCGCCCTCGGCCGCCAGACGAACCGCGACGACGTCGGCATCAGCGTGTACGCCATCTGCGCCTACTGACCCCTCATCCGGTTATCCGGCCGGGTATTCTCGGAATCACCGCCCGTATTCCAGGCCGTGGGTCAGGTCGCGTGTGTGGAAATGCGGCTTTCAATGGCAGCGTCTTTTTGCGTGCGGTGAGCGCGCGCCGGCCAGGGGAAATGCCCCCGATGGGGAATGCCTGGCCTTTGGACGGCTTTTCGCGATGGGCCGGGGTCTCCGATGTTCGGGACGGCGTGCGGCGTGCTGTGGTGTGCGCATGGAGCCGTGTGCGGGGCGATCGTGCCGAACGGCCCGCACGACGCGGCGCCTCCCGTGCCGCTGCCGGCCGCGACGCCCTCCACCAGCTCGCCGAGCAGGCGGGGCGGCGAGCCCGGCCACGGCGGTCAGGCCGTTTAGGGCCAAGGCGGTGGCGACGGCGCCGGGGTAGCGCAGGGTCAGCCGCTGTGCTGAGCCGGGCCCCGGACTCCTCACGCACCTGCGGGCAGGCGTTGAGCACGGCAGGGTGGCCGCCCATGCGTCCCGTGCGGTCCGCCGCGAGCGTCACACAGGCACGGCATCAGGCCGCTGGTGCGTCTCGGGCGGCGCGCGTATGGCGCCGCTGGGTTCCGTTCCGCCCATCCGCGAACGCACCAAGCCGCCAGGGGGGAGGTGCGAACCCGCGTCTTCGCATCCCATCCCATGCGGGACAGCGAGTGCACGGCGACGGCCCTCCGGGTCATGCCGTGGGTGAGTGTGGGGGCGGTGGTTGGTGCGGCCGTGTCGTGGGTGCGGGTGGTGTCGGTGCCGGGTCCCGCTCTCGACCCCGCCCTGCGCGTACGCCCGGTGTGCGCTAGCCGCACCTCGCCAGGTCCTCGGAGATGTTGATCCTGGTCAACGGTGCCCCGTGGCCCGTGCACGAGGTCCGCGCCGCCCGCCACCGGCTGCGCAACCTCGATGCCTCAACGTCCGGCACTGCGAGCTCGAAGCGGTCACCGACGACGGATGTCGTGGGTGGGTGTGGTGGCGGGGCGCCGGCCTCCTGTCCTGGGTGAGGCTGGTGGCGGCGGCACTGGGGTCGTGCCGTGGGTGACCTTGGTGGTGGCGGTTGGCGCGGCGTGTCGTGGGTGTGTGGTGGCACAGGCGGTGGGTCGTGCCGTGGCGATCGTGGTGGCGACGGTTCGTAGGGCGTGCCGCGGGTTTGTGCGGTGCCGGCGGTTTGTGGTCTGCGGTGGTGGCGCCGATCGCCGGGGGCGCGTGCAGGCTAGTGCGGCGGTGACGGGCGCCGGGTCGGGCCGCGAGTGAGCGTGACGCGTGGCGCTGCCACGTGGCCACAGCGAATGTCGCGCCATTCGGCGCGTCACCTTCGGCCCGCATATCCGTGCCTGGGCTCGCGTGTCGGCGGGAGTGCGCGGGGGCGTCGTTGCGGCGCACTGGGCGTGTCCGTTGCCTGTGCTCGCGGGCGTGTGGCGTGTGCGAGGGCGGCGGATGCGTCGCGTGCTGGTCGCGGGAGATCACGCACGCACCTGGTGGGACCTGAGGGGCGTCGGGCGAACGGGTGGAGCGGTGAGCGCGGTCGTTTGCGCGGCGAAGTACAGGCTGCTGTACCTCGGGTGTCGCGTTGGCGGGATCGTCGCGCGACGTGATCGTTCGTAGCTTCGACGCCATGGCCGATGAGCTTCCGAATCGAGCGAGTGAGGAGCGCGTCATGCCTGAGGCGGCGGCGCGGGGGACTGCGCAGGGGGCGCTGTTGCGGCCGGTGTTGTGGTCGTTGCTGGTGCTCAGTGGGGCGGTGAACACGGTGGTCTCGGCCGCGGACGTCAACGTGGTCGTGAGCGTCCTGTTCGGGCTGGCCACGGTGGGGTGCGCGGCCGGGCTGATCGTGCATCACTACCGGTTCCGCCGCCGATGAGCGTGCCGGGGGCGGCGGCCGTGGTGCTGGAGCGGGTGACCAAGGTGTACCCGGGCGGCGTGCGGGCGTTGGACGAGGTGTCCCTGACCGTTGAGCGGGAGGCGTTCGTCGCGGTGGTGGGGCCCTCGGGGGCGGGGAAGAGCACGCTGATGCAGTGTGCGGCGGGGCTGGACGTGCCCACCAGCGGGAGGGTGTTCGTCGACGGGGTCGAGATCGGCGGGCTGGACGAGGTCTGGCGTACCGAGGTGCGGCGGCAGCGGGTCGGGTTCGTGTTCCAGGCGTACAACCTGGTGCCGTCGCTCAGTGTCGTGGAGAACATCACGTTGCCGTTGCGGCTGGCGGGGCGGGTGCCGGATCGGGCGTGGCTGCGGACGCTGGTCGAGCGGGTCGGGCTGGCCGGGCGGCTGGGGTACCGGCCGGGGGAGTTGTCCGGCGGTGAGCAGCAGCGGGCGGCCATCGCCAGGGCGCTGGTGACCAGGCCCGCGGTGGTGTTCGCCGACGAGCCCACCGCGGCGCTGGACCTGCGTACCGCGCAGGATGTGCTCGGCCTGCTCCGCGACCTGGTGGGCGAGTTCGGGCAGACGTTGGTGATGGTGACCCACGATCCGGCCGCCGCCGCGCGGGCGGACCTGGCCCTGGTCCTGGCGGACGGGCGGATCGTGGACGCGGTGGAGTCGCCCACCGCGGTGGGGCTGGCGCAGCGGCTCGCCGACCTGGAGGCCGAGTAGCCGGATGCCGTACCTCCGCTGCCGGGCCGCCCGGTCCTGCTGCCGGTGCGCACACTCCCCGCGTATGCGCGTCCGGTGAGCAGGGCTAGCCCCGGGCGCTCGCGGCCGGGGCCGGGAGCAGGCCGTGCCGCCGCGCCCAGGCGGTGATGGCCGAGGCGATCTCCTCGGGCCGGTCCTCCGGCGCGTGGTGGCCCGCGGGGCCGCAGTGCTCGGTCTCCAGGGCGGCGATGTTGGCGGCGCACCAGGCCGCGGTGTCCTCCTTGATGAGCAGGGTGGGGGAGGAGTCGAAGGTGAGCAGCAGCTTGGGCACCGTGTCGCTGCCCGCCAGCCAGTCGCCGTACCGTTCGACCCGCTCGGCCACGTCGGCGGGCTCGCCGTCGAGCGGCAGCGAGCGGGCCCATTCCAGCAGCGGGCGGCGGCTGTCGCGGTCCTGGTACGGCGCGAGGTACGGCCGCATCTCCTCCTCGCCGAGCGGTGTCAGCACGCCGCCGGTGAACGCGGTCTCGATCAGGAAGTTCCCGTCGAGGGCCAGTGCCTCGCCCTGCGGGCCGCGGATGAGTTCCGCCCGCGAGCGCGGCCCCTCGCCCAGCTCGCCCCAGGACATCCCGCGCACGATGGTCTCGAAGAAGGCCACGCCCCGCACCCGGCTGGGGTGCCGCGCCGCCCAGTCGAAGGCGAGCGACCCGCCCCAGTCGTGGCCGACGAGCACCACGTCGCGCAGGTCCAGCCGGTCGAACCAGGCGTCCAGGTAGCGGGCGTGGTCGGCGAACCGGTACGGCAGGTCCGGCCTGCCCGAGCGTCCCATGCCGATCAGATCGGGCGCGAGCAGGCGGGCCGGCCCGGCGATGCCGGGCAGCACCTTGCGCCACAGGTGGGAGGAGGCGGGGTTGCCGTGCAGGAACACGAAGGGGACCCCGTCGCCGGACTCCTCGTAGTACATGGGCGAGCCGAGCACGTCGATCACGGGCATTGGCCTTCTCCGATCGTTGGCGTCACTAACGTTGGTTGCGCCAACGAATTTAGTTCGTTGGTCGGGCCAACGCAAGCGTGCTGCCGGGCCCGATGTCCCGGATATTCGATGGATCAGGGTTTCGGCGGGCCCGTATGGTGATCCGATCGGGGTCACGCGGGGGGGAGCGGATCATGCGTGTGCACTATCCCCGTACGCCGCATCTGCCATGGTCTCCGGGGGCGACGGCGGACGACGTGCGGGCCGGTGACCTGTCCGGAATGCGGGGGCGGGAGGTCGTGGTCACCGAGAAGCTGGACGGGGAGAACACCACCCTGTACCACGACGGCATGCACGCGCGGTCGCTGGACTCGGGGCATCACCCGTCGCGGGCGTGGGTGAAAGGGCTGCAGGGGCGGATCGGGGCGGCGATCCCGCCCGGGTGGCGGGTGTGCGGGGAGAACGTGTACGCCCGGCACTCCATCGCGTACCAGGAGCTGGAGAGCTGGTTCTACGGGTTCTCGGTCTGGGACGGCGATCACTGCCTCGACTGGGACCGCACCGTGCGCTTCCTGCGCGGGCTGGGGGTGCCGGTGCCACCGGTGTTGTGGCGCGGGGTCTTCGACGAGCGGGCGCTGCGCGCGCTGAGGCTGGACACCACGCGGCAGGAGGGGTACGTCGTGCGTACGGTCGCGGGGTTCGGGCGCGAGGAGTTCGCCGGGCGGGTCGCCAAGTGGGTGCGGCCCGATCACGTCCAGACCGGCACCCACTGGATGCACGCCGCCGTCGTGGAGAACGGGCTGGGCCCGGCCGCGGCGCTGTGGGCGGTCCGCTCCGGGGCCGCCGCCGACGTGCCGGCGCTGCTGGCCGCGGTGGGCGCCGAGAAGGAGCCCGAGGAGCCCGCCGAGGACGTGAAGGCGGTCGTGGCGGAGGCGTCGGCCGGGCTCGACGTGCTGGGCCGTACCGGGGACGCGCGGCTGTCGGGCGTGCTGGCGGCGCTGCTGCACCGGGCGCGGCGGCCCTGGCTGATGGCCCGGCTGGCGGGACCGCTGGGCGTGCCGCAGGCGCGGCGCGTCGCCGACCTGGCCGGGCTGCACGCCGCCCTGCACCGGCCCCATCCGGACGAGGACCGCCGGGCCGGCCTGGTACGCATGTCGTTCGCCGCCGACCTGGGCGTGCTGCACGCGGTGGCGCGGGCCGTGCTCGCGGGACGCGGCGGCGAGGAGGCCGCCGAGGCGCGCGAGCAGGTCGAGTGGTCCGCGCTGCACGCCGAGGACGCCGGGCTGCTCGGGCCGGAGCCGCTGGAACCGCTGCGGGCCGGGCTGCGTGAGGCGCTGGCCGGTCTCGCCCCGGAGGCGGCCGACCGGTGCTGGGCGGAGGCCCGCGACGCGTACGCCAGAGGACGGATCGCCACCGCCGAGGAGGCCGTCGCGGCGTGCTGGCGGTGGCGGTCCGGGGCGTTCCCCCGGCTGGTGCACCTGACCGGGCCGTCCGGAAGCGGCAAGAGCTCCTTCGCCGCGGGCCTGCCCGGGATCGACGTGGTCGTCTCCCTCGACGACCTGCGCGAGGCCCGGGGGTCGCGGGCCGGCCAGCGGGACAACCAGGAGGTGCTGGGCGAGGGCCTGGACCGGCTCGACGCCGCGCTGGCCGGCGGCGGCACCGTGGTGTGGGACGCCACCTCGCTCAACCGGCACCAGCGCTCGCTGGTGCACGCCGTGGCGCGCCGCCGCGACGCCCTGGTCACCCACGCGGTCACGGTGGTGGAGGAGGACGAGCTGCACCGTCGCAACGCCACGCGGGCGCACCCGGTGCCGCCGCACGTGCTCACCGCCCAGCTTCACCGGTTCGTCCCGCCCTATCCCGGCGAGGCGCACCGCACCTGGTACGTCGGCCCTTCCGGCGGGGTGGACGACGTGGACGGCGTTCTGGACGATGACGGGCAGGGGGCGTGATGCGTACCAGCGAGGAGATCTACCACCGGGTCCGCTGGGACCCGAGGTTCGACCCGTCCCGGTTCGTGCTGGGCATCGGCCAGCGCGACGCCGCGGCCAAGCGCGTTCCGCTGCCCGCCTTCACACCCGGCGGCGACATCCCCTGGCACCGGGTGCTGTTCGTGGAGGCGGACGGCGAGCTGGTCTGGGACCGCGCCACCGGCGTGGACCGCCTCGACACCTGCCAGGCCGGGCGGGCGCGCGACGCGCTGCGGCTGCGCCCGCCGTTCTTCGCCGCCCGCACCCCGCACTCCTACAGCCCGGACGCCGGGTGGCGCCCCGCCGGCCCGGCGAGCTCCGCCCCGCCCGCCGCGCTGCGCGTGCTCACCTGGAACACCCTGTGGGACCGCTACCTGAGCGACCGCATCGACACCGCCAGGCGCCGCCCGCTGCTCCTCGCCGCGCTGGAGGCCGCCGACGCCGACGTCATCGCACTGCAAGAGGTCGAGCCCGCGCTGCTCGCCATGCTGCTGCGGGAGCCGTGGGTGCGCGCCGGCTACACCCTGGGCACCGACCCGGCGGGCCGGGACGTCGAGGACACCGGGCTGCTGCTGCTCGCCCGGGGGCCGGTGCGCGAGGCGGGGGTGCTCGCGCTCGGGCCGTACAAGGCGCTCACCGCGATCACGGTGGACACCGCCTCCGGCCCGGTCGTGGTCGCCGCGACCCACCTGACCAGCGACCACTCCGACCAGGGACCGGCCAGGCGGCGGGCCGAGCTGGCCCGCATCGGCGAGGCGCTGGCGGGCGTGGACGGCGAGGTGGTCCTGCTCGGCGACTTCAACGACGGCGACGACGGCCCCGAGGGACCGGCCGCGGTGCTCGGGCTGCGCGACGCCTGGACGGAGGTGCACGGGCCCGACGCCACGCCCACCTTCGACCCGCGGGTCAACCCGCTGGCCGCGCTCTCCTCGCTGTCGGGCCGGGCCTCCCGGCTGGACCGGGTGCTGCTGCGGGGGCCGCGCGCGGTCTCGGCGGTCCTGCTCGGCGACTCGCCCGAGCCGGACGGCCTGTACGTCTCCGACCACTACGGGGTGCGCGTGGACCTGGCCGCGGCCGGGGCCGGGGCCGGGGCCGAGGGCGAGGGCGAGGTGCTGAACGTCCCGCCGACCGCCCGTACGGCGGTGGCCTGGATTCCGCCGCGCGAGCTGTGGCCGGCGATCCAGGAGATCCGCCGCGAGCACGACCCGCGGCTCCGGCGCTGGCCGCCGCACGTCAACCTGCTGTTCGGCTTCGTGCCCGAGTGCGACTTCGAGCGCGCCGCGCCGCTGCTGGCCGCGGCCGCCGCCGAGACGGAGCCGTTCACCGCCAGGCTGGAGGGGGTGCGCGCCTTCGAGCACCGCGACGACGCCACCGTCTGGCTCGACCCGGCGGCCGACGGGCCGGAGCCGTGGGCCCGCCTGCGCCACGCGCTCCAGCGGCGCTTCCCCCGCTGCCGGGGACGCGCCGAGGGGTTCACCCCGCACCTGACCCTGGGCCGCACCCGCGACGCGGCCCGGCTCGCCCCCGGCTGCGCCGCCCGGCTGGGCGGCATGCGGGCCGAGGTCGGTGAGATCGTGCTGCTGTCCCGCCGCGGCGGCGAGCCGATGGAACCGCGCGCGGTGATCGCCCTGGGCACCGGCGAGGTGCGCTGGCTGCCCGGCCCTCCCGACGACCCGGGCCAGGAGGCGGGCGACCGGGAGGCGGGCGACGACGCGGCGGCGCGGGCGGTGACGGGGAGCATCGCGCGGGCGCTGCCGGAGGGGGTCGTCCACCTCGCCGGGTCGCGCCGGATGGGCTGCGCGGCTCCGGCCGCCGACCTGGACCTGGTGGCGGCGCTGCCGGGCGATGCGGACATGGCCGACGTACGCACCCGGGTGCGGGCCGCCCTGCCCGGCGCCACCCGCGTACGGGAGGTGACCGGCGCCAGGGTGCCCGGCCTGCGGCTGCGCACCGGCGAGCTGGACGTCGACCTGACCGTGGTGCCCACCGGCGGGCTCGCCCCGGCCGAGGCGGTGGCGCGCCGCGCGGAGCTGGGCGAGGAGGCCGGGGTCGCGCTGAGCGCGGTCAGCGACGCCGAGGCCGTACGCGCCGCGGCCGGCGGCCGGCACTCCGCCTTCGCCCGCCTGGCCCGGCTGGTCAAGGCGTGGGCGCGGGCGCGCGGCCTGGACGCGGCCCCGTTCGGCGGGCTGCCCGGCCTGGCCTGGGCGGTGCTCGCCGCCCGCACCGTACGCGAGGCCGGGGACGTGCCCGAGGACGAGCTGCCGCGCCGCTTCTTCAGCACCTGGGCGGCCTGGGACTGGCGCGAGCCCGTGGCCCTCGCCGGACCCGCGGGCAGGGGAACGGCGCCGGTGACGATCCTGACCCCGAGCGCCCCGGTGCGCAACTGCGCCGAGCAGGTCGGCGCGGGCGGCCGGGACCTGCTCACCCAGGAGCTCTACCAGGCGTGGGAGCTCCTGGAGGCCGCCGCCGAGACCGGGGCGGCCCTCCCACGGGCCGAGCTGCTGGCCCCGCCGCCCCTGCACCGCCGGCACGCGGCCTGGGCGGTGCTGACCGTACGCCCCGCCGGGCCCGACGCCACCGTGGACGGCGCCCTCGGCCGGGTGCGGGGCCGGATGCGCGCCCTGCTCGCCGCCCTGGACGAGGCGGGCGTGCCCGACGCGCACGCCTGGCCGCGTCCCTTCGAGTCCGGCCCCGGCTCGGTCCGTTACGCGATCGGCCTGGGCCGCACCCCGCCCGGCGCGGACCGGCTCGCCGAGATCACCGGCCGGTGGGCCAGGGGCCTGCCCGGCGTGACCGTGACGCGAGCCGAGTGTGGTGATGTGCCGACCCTGCGCTGACGCGCCCGCCCCGAGGTCCGGTACGCGATGTGCCGGGCCTTGCGCCGATGCGCGGGCCCTACGGCTGATCGCCCTGCCCCGATAGGATCCCCGCCATGTCCGAGACCCCCGTGCCGCTGCGGACGCGGCTCCGCGAGGCCCTGCTGACCGCGATGCGCGAGCGAGACCGGGTGGCGGTGCCGGTGCTGCGCGCCACCATCGCCGCCATCGACAACGCCGAGGCGGTCGAGGCGCCGGCCCCGTCCGGCGCCTCGCAGGCGATCGAGCAGGCACCGGTCGGGGCCGGGGCGGCGGATGTGGCCCGGCGCGAGCTGAGCGAGGAGCAGATCGAGGGGATCGTGCGGGCCGAGCTGGCCGAGCGCGAGGCCGCCGCCGAGGCGTACTCCCGTGCCGGTCGCGCCGAGCAGGCCGGGCGGCTTCGGGCCGAGATCGCGGTCCTGGCCGCGCACCTCGACGGCGCCGCCCGGGCACGATAGACCCCGGATCAGCCGATCTCGCCTTTCCTGACCACCTCCAGGGTGGACGTCAGCTCGGGCTCGGGGACGAAGTGGCCGAAGGTGTCGTTGGCGAAGAAGGACACCCCGGCCACCGATTCGGCGTGCGCGGCCAGGACCTCCCGCTGGTAGAGGTAGGTGCGCCGGTCGTCGAGATAGGTGCGGTACCAGTACCACGGGTCCACGAAGTCCAGGCCGAGCAGCGGGCGGGGGCCGTCCAGCGCGGCCTTGCTGAGCAGGTTGGGCACGATCTCGGTGCGCTCGACCAGCACGGCGAAGGTGCTGACCAGGATCGCGTCCAGGCTCTGGTACGCCGCGTCGGACATCCCCCACGCCGAGCGCTCGACCTCGGCCCGCCAGTAGGTGTCCATCCAGTACACCAGGCGCTCGCCCATCGCCTCGCGCAGCCGCAGGAAGAACCGCTCGATCCCGGCCGCCCGCTCTGGGGTGAGCGGGGGCGCGTTGTCCGGGTGCCAGAAGCCGACCAGGCCGAACTGGTTGCCGAGCATGACCCCGTCCAGCTCGAAGTCGCGGGTGAACGCGGCGGTCTGGGCGGCCACGAAGTCGCCCGCGGGCAGCCCGGCCGGGATGCCGCCGGGGTGGGCGGCGTACCGGCGGGAGTCGGCGGCCAGCGGGGCCGTCACGTCGATGACGCCCGGCACCATGTGGCCGCCCGCGTCGGCGGCGCTGCCGGCCACCTCCGGGTGCAGCGCGGTCTTCCACTCGCTGCGGCAGAACTCCGGGCCCGGCTCAAGGTACTCCAGCAGGTTCACCCGCAGCCCGCGCCGCTCCGCCTCGGCCCGTATGGCGGCGTAGATCCCGGCCAGCGTCACGTAGTCCATCGGCTGCTCCGAGACGATGAACATCGGCCCCGCCGAGTACGGGTTGGCCGAGCGCTCGCCGCCCTCGCGCACCCGTGCCAGCCAGTCGCGGTTGTGCGCCCTGGTGATCCCGGACGGGCCGCCCGGACCGAGCGCGAAGCAGTTGTAGCGGGCCCAGTCGAAGCGCTCCTCCCAGCCGGACGGGCCGCGGTAGTTCAGGATGTGGTCGCCGTTGCCCGCGCAGAACACCACCGTCACCGGCCGGTCCTCCAGCCAGGCGGCGTGGTGGTCGAAGAAGGCCGCCACGCCGGGCGCCGGGTCGCGCAGGTCGTCGAAGATCTTGGGCGTGATCCACAGGCACGCCTCCATGGCTCGGGCCACTGTGCCGGGGTCTCCTGGCTGGGTCGAGGGTTGGGTCGTCGCGGGCTGGGGTGTCGTGGGCTGGGGTGTGGTGGGCTGGGGTGTCATGAGGTGGAGGTGAACGCCTTGTCCATGCGCGAGAGCACGGTCTTGACGTCCACGGTTCCGTTGAACAGCTCCTGGATCGAGGTCAGGTGCTCCTGCTGGACCCTCGGGTTCGGCCAGGCCTGGTCCGGGTAGAGCGTGGAGCGGCCCGACTTGACCGCGTCGAGCACCGGCTGCTGCAGCGCGTCGGCCTTGAAGGACGGGCTGTCCAGCGCGGGGCTGCTGCCCGACTCGGTGGCGTACAGCGCCTGGCCCTCCGGCGAGGCGAGGAACTGCATGAACTTCTTGGCCAGCTCCGGGTTCTTGGCCTTGGCGTTGACGCCGTAGACGATGCCGACCGAGACCGGAAGGTAGGTGTCCCCGGCGTTGTCGGTGGCCGGGAAGGGGGTCATCGAGAACGTGGTGCCCTCGGGGGCGTACTCGATCGCCGACTGCACCGCCGACAGCACGTGCACCACGCCGAGGGCCTTGCCCTGGCCGAAGAGCTGCATCTGCTCGTCGTAGCCGACGCCGTTGGGGCTGTCGTTGAAGCAGCCCTCATCGCGCATCTGGAGGTACTGCTCCAGGGCCTGCTTCCACTGGGAGCCGGCGAAGGTGGCCTTGCCGTCCTTCTGCTGCTGGGTGAAGGCAGGGTTCGGGCCGTAGACCAGGGAGGCGGTCAGCGCGTACGGCACGAGCTGGGTGACCCAGGACGACTTCAGGCCGAGCGCGAACGCGGTGACGCCCTTGGCCTTGGCGTCCTTGCAGAACTTCAGCACCTCCGGCCAGGTGGCCGGCTTGCTCAGCCCGCTCTTGGCCAGGGCCTGGTCGTTCCAGACCGCGCCGATGGCGCCGATCGTCACGGGCACCGCCATGACCTTGCCGCCGGGGTCGCTGGTGACGGACTTCAGGTCGGCGCTCAGCCCCGCCGCCCAGCTCTCGCCGGACAGGTCCATCAGCATGCCGTCCTTGCCCAGGTCGCGTACGGCCATGGTGTTGCCGCCGCCGGGCCACATGCGGAACACGTCGGGCGCGGTGCCGGAGGCGAGCTGGGTGCGGAGCTGCTGCTGGTAGGCCGTGTCGTCCTCGGTGAAGACGGTCTTCACGGTGACGCCGGGGTTGGCCTTCTCGAACGCCTTCACGGCGGCCGAGGCCGGGCCCTGCCCGGCGGCGGCCAGCGTGAGCACCTGGTCGCCGGAGGCGGCGGTGGTCGAGCCGCCGCCCGAGGTCGAGCACGCGGTGGCCGCGACCGCGAGGCAGCATCCGAGTGCGAGTGTTTTCAGCGACTTCATGTCAGACTCCAGGGTCGGGGAGCGGGGGGATGGGCGGGCTCTAGCCTTTGAGGCCGCCGGCGAAGCCCTTGATGATGTGCTTCTGCAGCGCGAAGTAGACGACCAGGATCGGGATGACGCTGATGACCAGGCCGGCGAAGATCAGCGGCCACTGCGAGACGTACTGGCTGACGAAGCCGTAGATGGCCACCGGCGCGGTGGTGTTGTCGCTGCCGCCCAGGTAGAGCAGCGGGGTGAAGAACTCGTTCCAGATGCCGACCGAGTTGAGGATCACCACGGTCCCGGTGACCGGCCGCAGCAGCGGGAACACGACGGTCACGAACGAGCGCAGCGGGCCGCAGCCGTCGAGCAGCGCCGCCTCCTCGTAGTCGAGCGGCAGCTCGCGCAGGAACATCGTGTAGAGGAACACCGAGAACGGCATCTGCTGCCCGACGTTGATCAGGATCACCGACCAGAGCGAGCCGAGCAGCCCGATGTCGCGCATGGTCGCGTACAGCGGGAGCAGCGCGAGCTGGCCCGGGATGAGCAGCCCGCCGATGACGAAGTAGAAGGTCAGGCGCGACCAGCGGCGGGTCACCCGGGCCAGCGGGTACGCGGCCATGGCGGCGAAGGCGATGATCAGCACGACGCTGACCACGGTGATGACGAAGCTGTTGGCCAGGGCCGCGCCGAGGCTGGCCTGGTTCCACGCCTCCACGTAGTTGTCCAGCGTCGGCGGCCACGCCGGCGCCAGCGCGCCGGTCTGGCTGTTCTGCGGCTTGAGCGAGACGTTGAGCAGGCCGGCCAGCGGGACCAGGAACGCCAGCGCCAGCAGGATCAGCACGACCTCGCGGATCAGCGTCCGCCACGTGTATCGCGCGTGCATCAGGAGGTCCTCCTCTGCGTCAGGCGGAACTGCACCGCGGCCAGGACCGCGATGACCACGGTCATCACGACCGCCAGCGCGATCGAGAAGGGGAAGTCGCCCAGCGAGAAGGCGCTCTTGTAGATCACCGTCGAGATCGTCTCGGTGGCGGTGCCGGGGCCGCCGCCGGTCATCGCCATCACCTGGTCGAACTGCTTGAGCCCGCCGATCAGGCAGAGCATCACGTTGATCACGACCGCGCCGTTGAGCAGCGGCAGCACGACCCGGCGGAACTTGTACCAGGCGCCGGCGCCGTCGATCGTGGCCGCCTCCAGCACCTCGGCCGGGATCGCCTGCAGCCCGGCCAGGTAGATGACCATGGAGTAGCCGGCGAACTGCCAGACGATCTCCGCCACGATCGCGTACAGCGCCGTGTCGGGGTCGCCGAGCCAGTCACGGGCCAGGCCGCCCAGCCCGACGGCGCGCAGCGCCTCGTTGATCGCGCCGTTGGGCGCGAGCAGGAAGCTCCACACGTACCCGGCCACCAGCGGCGTCAGCACCACCGGGGCGAAGAAGATCACCCGCAGCAGGTAGCGGCTCTTGACCATGGAGTTGACGCCGAGCGCCAGCAGCAGGCCCACGATGTTCTGCACCACGGTCGCCACCGCCGCCAGGAGCAGCGTGTTGACCAGGGCGTCGCGGGCCGCGCGGTCGGAGAAGACCGTGCCGAAGTTGTCCAGCCCCACGAAGGACCAGTCCGGACGCAGCCCGTTCCAGTCGGTGAAGGAGAACAGCGCGCCGTTCACGCTGGGCACCACGACGATGAACAGGTAGACGCCGACCGCCGGCACGAGGAACCACCAGGGGGCGCGCACGCCGACCCGGTGGCGCGCCCTGCGCGGGGGGACGCCGGAGGGCGTCTGCGCGGCCGGTTCCCGCGCCTCCGCCGGCGTCGTGGTCGCATGCGGCAAAGCCACCGTGTGACTCCTCTCGGACAAGTTGGTGTTCACATATGTGACAGAGTTCATCCATGCGAACGTGCTGGGTACGGTAGGAACCCGGATTCGGGAGTGTCAAGAAGGCGCGGTTAAATCGTTATAACCCGGAGATCCGTCCGGGAGTGACGGCCCGGTACCGCCTGTAGCGACGGTTTCGCCGGCCGAGCGGGCTGATCGCGGCCGTCATGCGGGCCACCCTTCGGAATCGTGAATCGATTCACACCATTTCGCGCAGATTACGTGCCGCCGGGATTCGGTGTCAATGAGCCGGGGCCCCGGCCCGCTGGGGCCGGGGTTCATCGGGCGGCGCGGCATCCGTCGGGCGTCGCGCGGGGTGAATCGATTCACGACTGCGCTACGCTAACAGGCGATCCTCCATCGCAAAGCACACCCGCCCATCCCAACCGCCCCGCGAGCCCGCATCGCGGCGCACCCGCGCCATATACTCCGGCCGTCCGCGGGACAGGACAGTGAGGAGATCGATGACCTCTCAGCCGGCGTCGAGGCGGCCGAAGGCCCAGGGCTCCGCCGCCACGGTCGGCGACGTCGCGGCGCGCGCCGGGGTCTCCCGGGCCACCGTCTCCTACACCTTCACCCAGCCCGGCCGGGTCTCGCCCGAGCTGCGCCGCCGGGTGCTCGCGGCGGCCGACGAGCTGGGCTACGTCGGCAACGACGCGGCGCGGCGGCTGCGCGTCGGGCACAGCCTGGCGCTCGGGCTGCTCGTGTCCAGCATGAGCAACCCCGTGTACGCCGAGGTCGCCGCGGGGGCCGAGGCCGAGGCCGCCGCCCACGGCCGGTTCATCCTGGTCGCCAACAGCGACGAGAGCCGCGAGCGCGAGCGGGCGTACATCAAGTTCTTCGAGTCGCAGCAGGTCAGCGGGATCCTCGCGGTCCCGGTCGGGGACGTTCCGGGCGAGCTGCTCGCGCTGCGCCGCAGGGGCACCCCGTTCGTCCTGGTCGGCGTCGCGCCCGGCCCGCACAGCTATCCGGCCGTCTCCGGCGACAACGAGCGCGGCGGCTACCTCGCCGCGGCGCACCTGCTCGCCCAGGGACGGCGCCGCCTGCTGTTCGTCGGCGGCCCGCACCCCCACGTGGACCTGCGGCTGGCCGGGGCCGAGCGGGCGGTGGCCGAGTCCGGCGCGCGGGCCTCGCTGGAAGTGGTCCGGGTGCAGGTCCAGACCGCCAAGATCGGCGAGGCGGTCTCGCGGACGCTGGTCGGGCGGGCGCGGTCGGGCTTCCCCGACGGCATCGTGGCCGGCAACGACCTGCTCGCGCTGGGCCTGCTGCACGGGCTCATCGTGGCGGGGGTCCGGGTGCCGGAGGACCTGTCCCTGGTCGGCTACGACGACATAGAGTTCGCCGACTTCGCGATCGTGCCGCTCACCACCATCAGGCACCCGTCGAAGGCGCTCGGCGCCAGCGCCGTGCGCATCCTGCTCGGCATCGAGGACGAGCGGGAGTCCGAGGGGCGGTTCGAGCCCGAGCTGGTGGTACGCGCGACGTCCCTCCCCGTGAACGGCCGCGCGTAGCCGTTGCGTGGGCACGCCCCCGAGGGGCCCGCGTAGCGGGCCATGGACGCGCCGCTGAGGGCCGCCGCGTAACAGGCCGTGGACGCGCCGCTGAGGGCCCCGCGTAACGGGCCGTGGGGCACGCCCCTGAGGGGCCGCGCGTAACAGCCCGTTGACATGGCCGCAACGCCGTAACTACGATCGCCGCACCCTCGTGAATCGATTCACGACATTCACGCGGCACAGGCCACGGGTTCCCGGACCGTCGTCCCGCCGGCGCTCCATGGCGATCAGTCGATGTCGAGCGGGCCGGTCGCCGGCGCTCATCCCCCCATCCTGGAGGCACCACCATGAGATCGAAACGAGCCGGTGCGCGCGCCCGCGGCGGGCGCCGCGTCACCGCGGCGGCCCTCGGCCTGGCGCTGGCGCTGGCGCCCAGCGCCCAGGCGGCCTGGGCGGAGACGGCCCCGCTGCCCCAGGGGGCGCAGACGGCGGCGCCGCTGGCAGCGGTGGCGCCGCCCGCGGTGCCGGCGGTCGTGTCGGGGCCGCTGCCCGAGGTCGCCGCCCTCGACCCGGCCGCGATCGACCTGGCCGGCTTCACCGGCCTGGAGCAGCAGATCGCCCCCTACCTCGGCAACCTGGCCAGGCTCGCCAACAGCGTCAACGACGACAGCGCGACCAACTACGGCTACATCACCTGCAACTGCTGGCGCACCGGGCAGGGGCCCGGTGACGCCCGCGTCATGGAGAACGTCCTCACGCTGGCGTACTTCTACACCGCGAACCGGCCGTGGAACCCGTACTACCGCGACGCGGCGCTGCGGCAGCGGCTTGAGGCGGCGCTGCAGTTCACGCTGAGCAGGCAGAACGCCGACGGGTCGTTCCCGCAGGGCAGCGGGGACGTCCACTCGCGCGCCGCGACCGGCTTCGCGCTCGAACTGTACGCGATCATGCTGGAGCTCCTGGACGCCGACGGCACCGTGGACCCGGCGCTGGTCTCCGCCCTGACCCAGTCCATGAAGGCGGCCGGCGTCTGGTTCCTGGAGGACGAGGAGGTGTGGGGGCCGCGCGGCTCGCAGTTCGCCAACCAGGTCGCGGGCGGTCTGGTCGGCATCTCCCGCCTGCTCGGCCGCTTCGGGGACCCGGCGCTGCGCGCCCGCTTCGAGCAGCGCCTCGCCGACCACGAGCGGATCTCCCAGGGCGAGGCCGGCTTCTTCCGCGACGGGACGGTCGCCCACCGCTACAGCCTGGAAGTGGAGTCGGAGGACCTCGCGGGCTGGGCCGACCCGGCCACCCAGGCCACCATCGACCGGATGCAGTCGCGCTACATGGACTGGGCCCAGTACAACCTGCTCTACGACAAGGTCCTGGACGGCTACTTCATCAACACCGCGATCGACTCCCGGCACCGCGGCTGGAACTACGCCGACGAGCTGCCCATCGGCTCCAACAACCTGTGGGGCGCGAAGATCCCGCAGGCCAGGGCGTACTCGGCCACGCAGGAGGAGATGCGGCAGCGCCGCGAGGACTTCGCCGAAGGGGGCTGGGAGAAGTCGGTGGCCCCGCTGATCGCCCCCACGTGGGCGTACCTGGACCCGGCGGTGGTCCGCGACGTGGCGCTGAAGGAGGAGTACTACCCGGCCGCCACCGAACGGCGGGCGGCGATCGGCACGCTGCGGCCGTACGCGGGTGGCCCGTACACCGAGTACCGCCCCGACTCGGCCCTCGGCCAGCGGTTCGTCTTCGCCAAGCGCCCCGCGTACGCCGTCGGCCTGGGCTTCGGCCGGCACTTCAACACCCAGTACGGCTTCTGGGACAACCAGCGCTTCGGCCTGAACTACCTCTACGACCCCGAGCTGGGCGTGGTGATCCAGGGCCAGAACGCGCCGCAGATCGGCGCCCCGCGTACGCGGCCGGTGGACGCCGAGCTGTCCTGGGGCACCGGGTGGACCGCGGCCGACGGCCCGCACTTCGACTCCTACGACCAGCCGGTCCCCGCGTTCTACCTTGACGGCGCCCCGGTCGATCCGGCCACGGTGAAGGGCCTGGAGGCGCTGGAGATCCGCTACGCGGCCGAGAACGCGCCCGTGACCAAGTCGGTCACGCTCGGCGACACCCTCAAGGTGCGCGTCAGCGGCTCGGGGCAGTTCTTCGAGCGCATCCCGCTGGTGCTGGAGCCGGACGACACGCTCCAGTGGATCGGCGGCGGCGGCGTCCAGGTCGGGTCCCGTGCCACCGCCGAGAACGTCTCCGGCGTCGTGGTCAACCGCGACGGGCGCAGCGTCGAGATCCGCTGGACCGGGGCCGGCACGGCGACGCTGTGGCCCTCGTCCTTCCCGGTGGCCGGGGGGAAGCGCACCCTGCAAGTGCTCGACGTCAAGGCCGCGGGCGAGCTGAGCTACGACGTCCGCGTCCTGGACGACGCCTGCGTCGGCTCCGACGAGTCGGCGACGGTGCGCATCGGCGCCCGGGACACCGGCGTGCCCAACCCCGACGACGGCACCGGCTGCACGGTCGCCGACCTGATCCGGGCGGACGAGCAGTGGGAGAGCCACGGCGCGTTCGTTTCGCACGTCACCAAGACGGCGCACCGGCTGGCCCGCGCGGACGTGCTGAGCCGGCGCGACGCCGCGCGTCTCGTCACCGCCGCGGCCCGCTCCGACGTCGGCCAGGACCTGGTCACCGCCAGGCTGGACGCCGCGACCGCCACCGCCGGCCAGGAGCTCACGGTGCATGTCGCCGGCCGGGACATCGGCGAGGTGACCGTCTCGGGCCCCTGCCTGACCGCGGACGCCACCGCCGCCGGGCCCGGCGAGGTGAAGGTCGCCGTACGGGAGACGACGCTCCCCGGCGAGTGCCCGCTCCAGGTCCGGACGCTGCGCACCAGCGGCACGGCCGAGATCGACGCTCTTGACCTGCGGATCGTGCCCGACGCCGAGGGCGTGGTGTTCCGCGACGGCTTCTCCTCGCCGGCGGCCACCTCGCAGGCGTGGACCGCCGTGGACGGCACGTGGACCGTCGCCGACGGCGTCTACCGCCAGCAGGACACCACGCGTACGGGATGGAGGTCCGTCATCGACGACCTGCGCATCACCGACGGCTTCGTGGAGACCGACATCACCTTCCGCACTCTGGCCACCTCCACCGCCTTCGGCGGCGTCCAGGTGCGCACGGCCAAGCCCGGCGACGCGTACACCCAGTCCGGCTACCTGATCTACCTGCGGCCCAACGGGTCGGTGGACGTCTACCGCGCCGGGACCGGCGTGATCGCCACCGGCACGGGGGCGGCGGTGACGGGCCCGGTGAAGCTCCGCGTCGAGCTGCGCGGCGCCGAGATCCGCGCCTTCGTCGGGGGGGAGACGACGCCCCGCGTGACCGTCACCGACCCGAACCCGATCGGCGGACCCGGGTCCGTGCAACTGATCACGGGCCGCGCGGCCGTGGACTTCGACAACGTCCGCGTGGCCCTGACCTGAGGAAACGCCGCTCCGGAATGTGGCCTTCTTCACATTGCCCACCCGGTGTGGATTTGTACGCATAACCTCACCGGCTGACGCCCCTACTGTCTGCCGAGTCAGAGATCGCCGACAAGGCAGACAGTAAGGGGACAGATTCTGATGAACGCGCTCGAAGAGATCGCCGGGGGCTGGCGGCGCGTCATGGGCCGGGTGCTGGTGGGCGTGACGGCCGCGGCGCTGGCCGCCACCGCGGTGGCGCTGCCCGCGGAGGCCGCGGCCCCCGCGGCCGAGGCCACCGGTACGACCGCCGCCGCGCCGGCGTCCCAGGTCAAGAACTACTACTTCGCCAGCGGCCTGCTCGGCCGCAACGAGGTGCCGGAACCGGGCAAGAAGGTCAACGACCGCGACGGCAAGGCGATAGCCAAGTTCCGCATCAAGGGCAACCGCTTCTACTACTTCGTGCAGTGGAAGCACGTGGCCAAGCCCACCGCCTTCCACATCCACCGCGGCAAGGCGGGCAAGAACGGACCGGTCGTCATCGACCTGCTGTCCAACGGCACGATCCGCGGCAACACCAGCTCCGGCTCGGTGGTCGTCCGCGACCTGAGCGTCCTGAAGGGCATCAAGAAGAACCCGCAGAACTGGTACGCCAACCTGCACACCAAGACGTTCCCCGACGGCGCCGTCCGCGGCCAGCTCCACAAGACCGGCCGCTGGTGACCGGTGCGGCCGGGGGCGGAGGCCGCCCCCGGCCGCCTTGCGGCCTGCCGGGTGGAGCCACTGCCGCCCGCCGCCACTTCGGCGCCAAGGGGCGCCGCGCGCGATGCGCTGAACGACCGCTGAAAGTTACATCGCCGCAGGCCGCCGACCGGGGCGGACTCCGCCGTACGCCGGCGGGGCTGGCCCGGCCGCGCACCGGTCTCGTACGGTGACGCCGCCACGGCCCCCAGGCGAGGAGCGCAGATGCGGCACACACGACGACGTATTCTCCAGGCCCAGCGGCTCGCGGCGGGCGCCGCCGCGACTGCGGCGGTGCTCGCGCTCGGCGCGGCCCCGGCGCACGCCGACACCTTCCGCACCGCGACCGAGAGCGGCTGGGGGCCCACGATGAGCGCGGGAAGGGCCAACGCCGAGGCCAACGCCCGCGCGGCGCTGAACGCGCAGGCGGCCCAGGCGGGGGAGACGTGCCCAAGCGTGACCACCACGTCCACGCACGTCTACACCGCGCCCGACGGCTCGGCGTACGTCTTCAGCGCGACCGCGTCGGGCACCTGCGTGCCACAGCCGCAGCCGGCCTACACGGTGCCGCGCTCGGCGACGCGGCAGGGCGGGGGCACGTCATCGACCGCGGCCATCCAGGCGGGCTCGCAGGCGGCACGGGCGGACATCCTGGCGGCCGGGGTCGCATGCGCGAACTGGTCCACCACATCCACGCCGGTGTACACGGCGCCGGGCGGCGCCTGGTACATCTACAACGTCACCGTTTCCGCAATGTGCACGAATTAGCACTATAAAGCGGACATTTCAACATCCGGGGCACGGAATTCCAGCAGAGGATCTCCGCGCCCCGCGCTCTTTCCCGGGAGATGCACGGGTGAGCGCCACGTCGTGCGGCCCACCGTGCTCCCCGCCCTCCCCATGTCATATCCGGCCCGGGTATGGGGCCGCCTCCGGAACTCCAGGAAGCGGAGGCGGCCCTCTGGACGTGATGCAGGAGGCGGTCAGCGCCTGGGTGGTGCGGGCGTGACCGGAGGGGCCGGCCTGGGGACTCGGGGTGGGCTAGAAGTTGGGCGCCCAGAGGGCCCAGCCGGTGCCTGACTGGTAGCAGGTGTACCAGGGCCACAGAGTTCCGAGGCCGCGCTGCCCGGCGGACTCGCAGGCGGCACTGTTGGGATAGACGGCGACGACCCCGGCGTTGGCGGGGGAGGCGGTGATGCCGCCGATGGCGGTCAGGGCGAGGGCGATGACCGCCAGCCGAAGCGCATGTCTTTTCATCGGGCTCCTTCTACCTGCGACCAGGGCGAGAACTTTAAGGAAAGTTTACTAATTGTTTGAGGGCTCATTCAAGGGCCGGGACGGGCAGGGATCAGGCAGGGATCAGGCAGGGATCGGCCGCCAGGCGAAGGCGTCGCCGTCCCGGGCGATCCGGCCCAGGCCGGGGAACGGCAGGTGGTAGGCCAGTACGAGGAGGTTCTCCGCCGCCGCCCACTCCAGCAGTGCGCGGCGGCTGCGTACCGACCGCTCGGCGTCGGCGTCCCAGGGGGTGCGCCAGGTGGGATGGCCGAGCTGGAGGGGATCGTGGAAGGAGTCGCCGGTGCACAGCAGCCGCTGCCCGCGCGACTCCAGCAGCACGGCCATGTGCCCGGGGGTGTGCCCGGCGGCCTCGACCGCGCGGACCTGCGGCATGATCTCCACGCCGTACTCCACCGGGCGCAGCCGCTCGCCGAAGACCCGGATCGCCTCCAGCGCCGGCTCCCGCTGGTCCGGCGGCACCGACGGCGGCGCGCCGGACCAGAACGCCACCTCGGCGGCGTGCGCGTACAGGGTGGCCCGGGGGAACGCGGGCTCGCCGGGCCACATCGCACCCCGTACGTGGTCCTCGTGCAGGTGGGTGAACACCACGGCCACCGCGTCGGCCGCGGAGAACCCGGCCTCGGCCAGCCGCTCGCCGAACCGTCCCACCAGCGGGGCGACCTCGGGCCCGTACCCGCCGAAGTCCCGGCCGAGCCCGGTGTCGATGACCGTCAGACCGGCCGGGGTCTCGACGCACAGGCAGTTGTAGCCGCACCGCACCGTCGTCCTGCCGCGTCCCTCCGCCGCCACGGCCGCGCGCAGCTCCTCCGGCGGCACGCCCGTGCCGGGGGTGAAGAACGTCTCCAGCGCGGGCTCCCACGGCGGTTCCGGCTGCCCGTCGCTGATCACCGCGCAGGGCAGGTCACCGACCGCGAACCTGTGGATCATCCCGGCCCCCCCTCTCCCGGGTCATTCTCACCGGGAGAGGGGGCCGCGCCGGGGACCGCCACGCGGGGTCACCAGCGGTGGTGCACCTGCGGCCGGATCAGCTCGTCGTACACCGCCCGCACGGCCTCCAGGGTCTCGGACGGCAGCGGCGCCAGCGCGGCGGCCCCGGCGTTGGCCCTGGCCTGCGCGGGGTTGCGGGCGCCCGGGATGACGACCGAGACGCCGGGCTGGTCGATGACCCAGCGCAGCGCGAACTGGGCCATCGCCACCCCCTCGGGCACCAGCGGGGCCAGGCGGCGCACCGCCTCCAGGCCGGTGGCGAAGTCCACGCCGGAGAAGGTCTCGCCCACGTCGAACGCCTCGCCGCGCCGGTTGTAGCTGCGGTGGTCGTCCGGGGCGAAGACGGTGTTCTCGTCGTACCTGCCGGACAGCAGCCCGCTGGCCAGCGGCACCCGGGCGATGATCCCCACCCCGGCCGCGCGGGCGGCCGGCAGCACCCGCTCCAGCGGCTTGAGCCGGAACGCGTTGAGGATGATCTGCACCGTGGCCACGCCCGGCCGGGCGATGGCGGTCAGCGCCTCCTCGCAGGTCTCCACGCTCACCCCGTACGCCGCGAGCTTCCGCTCGGCGACCAGGGTGTCCAGCGCGTCGAACACCGCGTCGGTGGAGTAGACCGGCGTCGGCGGGCAGTGGAGCTGCACCAGGTCCAGGGTGTCCACGCCCAGGTTCTGCCGGGACCGGTCGATCCAGGCCCGGAAGTTGGCCATCACGTAGTTCGCGGGCACCTGCTCCATGCGGCGGCCCATCTTGGTGGCAACCGTGAGCTCCGGGCGCCCCTTGGCGAAGCGCCCCACGATCTGCTCGCTGCGGCCGTCGCCGTACACGTCGGCGGTGTCGATGAAGGTCACCCCCGCCTCCACCGCGGCCTCCAGCGTGGCGAACGCGTCGTCCTCGCTCACCTCGCCCCAGTCGGCCCCGAGCTGCCAGGCCCCGAGCCCGACGACCCCGACCTGCCGTCCGGTCCGCCCCAATGTCCGGTTCTCCATGCGTTCTCCCCGCGCGACAGCCTCAAACGTCGCCCTTAGTATCCCGGACCGCCTGAATCCTCCGGTTCTCGGCGGCGACGGCCTCGCCGAACACCCCGGCGGCGGCCTCGCACTCGGCGATGAAGTCGCCCGGGTAGCCCTGCTCGAACTCCGTCGCCGACTCCAGCCGGCGTACCGCGTCGGGCGGCAGGACGAGGCCGGCCGCGCCCAGGTTCTCGGTGAGCTGCGCCAGGCCGCTCGCGCCGATGATCGGGTGCACGGCGGCGGAGCGGGAACGGGTCCAGGCCAGGGCCACCTGGGCGGCCGTGACGCCCAGCTCGTCCGCGACCTCCCGCGCCGCGCGCGCCACGGCGTGGTCCCGGGCGGTGAGGGACCCCGGATCGACGCGGGTGGACCCGCCCGGCCCCTCCGGCCGGCTGAACTTGCCGGACAGGACGCCGCCCGCCAGCGGCCCCCACGCGGCCACGCTCATCCCGTACGCCTCCGCCATCGGCAGCAGCTCGCGCTCCACATCGCGCCGCAGCAGGTTGTAGGGCACCTGCAACCCGGCGAACGCGGTCCAGCCGCGCCACTCCGCCAGCGTGTTGGCCCGGCTCACCAGCCACGCCGGGGCGTTGGAGACGCCGATGTGCAGGATCTTGCCGGTGCGCACGGCGTCGTCCAGCGCCCGCATCGTCTCCTCGATCGGGGTGAGCCGGTCCCAGATGTGCACCCAGTACACGTCGATGTAGTCGGTCCTGAGCCGGCGCAGGCTGCGCTCCAGCGACAGGGTGAGGTTCTTGCGGTGGTTCCCAGAGGCGTTCGGGTCGGCGGGGTCGCGCGAGAGCGTGTACTTGGTGGCCACGACGAACCGGTCACGCTTCCCGGTGAGCAGCTCGCCCAGGATGCTCTCGCTCTCGCCGTACGCCGAGGCGGTGTCGATCACGTTGCCCCCGGCGGCGGCGTACGCGTCGAGCATCGCGGCGTACTCGCGCATGCGCCCGGAGCCGGCGGGCTCGTAGAAGGTCATCGCGCCGAAGAACAGCTCCGACACCCGCAGCCCGGTGCGCCCCAGCGATCGGTATCTCATGCTCCGAGCCTGCCCGCCGGGCCGCCCGCGCGGGAGACCGCGCCGAGACCATCCCTCGCAGGGCCACGATAACGACCTAGACTCCTGCTCATGGGCGACAACGAGCTGGGCGACTTCCTTCGCGCGCGGCGCGAGGCCGTCTCCCCGTCCGACGTGGGACTGCCCGCCGGGTCCCGCCGCCGCACTCCCGGTCTGCGCCGCGCCGAGCTGGCCACGCTCGCCGGGATCAGCGTCGAGTACCTCACCCGTCTGGAGCAGGGCCGCGACCGCCGCCCCTCACCCGAGATCATCGGCGCGCTCGCCGACGCCCTCGGCCTGTCCGCCGACGAGCGGGTCCACCTGCACCGCCTGGTGAAGGTGACGACGGGCGCCGTGTGCCAGGCCGCCGAGCCGCCCGCCCGCGCCGTCCGCCCCACCGTGCTCGCGCTGCTCGACCGGCTGGAACCGGCGCCGGCCCTGGTGGTCAACCGGATCGCCGACATCCTCGCCTGCACGGCCGGGTTCCGGCGCCTCGCCGCCCCCTCGGGCCTGCTCGACTCCCGGCCGCCCAACCTCGCCCGCTACGTCTTCACCGACCCCCGCGCCCGTGCGGCCTTCCCCGACTGGGAGCACCTTGCCGACGAGCGCGCCGCCGACCTCAGGGCCGCCGCCGCCCTGGGCGACCCCCACGCCACCGCCCTGGCCCGCGAGCTGACGGTGACCGCCGGCGCGCCGTTCGGCGACCGCTTCCACTCCTCGGGCACGCTCCCCGCGCGCACCGGAGTCGAGCGCTGGGCGCACCCGGTGGCCGGCGAGCTGCTGCTGGCGTACGAGAGCCTGGAGCTCCCCGGCACCGACGAGCAACGCCTGCTCGTCTACCTCCCCGCCGACGACGCCGCGTCGGCCACGCTCGCCCTCCTCACCGAGGCCCGCCCCACCGCCGCCGCGTACCAGTAGACCGCCCCGCCCCGCACGCACGCGCACAGGGGCCGTGCCTTGAGTCGGTCCCCAGGGGCCGCAACAAAGTCGGAGCCCCTGGTATGGATCTGTCTGCCCGCCCATCGCTCGGGCGTCACAATGGTGTCCGCGGCCATCGCCTGTCCTCCTTCGATCTTGATCGTTCGCACTCCGAAGGGTCACGCGATGGCCGTCACCATTTCGCCCCGCCACGCCCGGGACCAGGCCGAACTCGCGCACCACTCCCAGAGACGCACCCCGCGCCGGCCCGCGCACGCCCGCCCTTCGACGTGTGGCGCAGCCGGTCCCAAAGGGTGCACGCGAGAAGCCGCCCCCACCGGCACAGGCGAGGGCGGCCCGGAGAGGCGGGCCGGCAGGAGGCGGTGCATGGGGGGCGAGGAGGGCGACGCGGCGCAGGCCGCATTCCCGCAGCCAGGTGTCATAGTCGGCGATGGTGTGGGAGGCGCCGCCGCGGGGGTGGCGAGCATGCTGGCGCGAACAGGATGTGGTCGGCGATAGCCACCAGGCCGTCGGGGGAGAGGGCGGCAGCGGCCCTGGCCAAGAGGGAGCGGGCCGAGGCGGCGGTCTGCAGGTGGAAGATCCCGGCGGAGAACACCCGGTCGAAGCCGTCCCAGTCGTCGGCCCAGAAGTCCAGCCCCCGGGGGTGAACCGGGAGTCCACGCCGAGCTGGGCGCTCGGCACCGCGGCCAGGCGCAGGATGTGGGGCACGTCCACGCCCACCGCCGAGAGGGCGGAGAACCGCGTGAGCATGAGGTGGCTGTACAGGCCGGTGCCGCAGCCGACCTCCACCACCACCCGCCGTCCCGGGGCGCCGGCCACCGGCGGCCACGGCCGGGCGGCCGCGGGTTCAGCCCGGAACGCTCGGGATGCGGCAGATCACTCCGGACGGCCCCGGCGGCCCCGTCGTTCGGCCGTGGTGCGCCCGAACAGCTTCTCGATGCTGCGGCGCTCGCGCTTGGTGGGACGCCCCGCGCCACGATCGCGTACCGCGACCGCGACCTCCTCGAGCGGAGGCGGCGGCGGGCTCTTGTCGATGTAGCACTCGGCGGCCACGGGCGCGCCGACGCGCTTGGTGATGATGCGGGAGACGACCACGACGCGTTCGCGCCCCTCGTGGCGGAGACGCACCTCGTCCCCGATCCGGATCGCGTGCGCCGGCTTGACCCGCACCCCGTTGACCCTGACGTGCCCGCCGCGGCACGCGTCGGACGCGATCGAACGGGTCTTGGTCAGCCGCACCGACCAGATCCAGCTGTCCACCCGAGCGCTCACCTGCTCACCCGTCACCCCGCCACTGTACTGCGGCAGCGCGCACCACCGTCCCGTGCCGCGGCCTGCCCACACCGGTCATCCATGGGGGCTTCTGGAGAGCGCCCCTGGTGAGCAGGCGCCGTGGTCTCTCAGCGGCGCCTGCCTTTCGACGGGTCAGAACACGAGTCGGGTCAGAACACCGAGTCGCAGTCGAGGGCCGAGTCGTTGGCGTCGATGTCGGCCTTGTCTCCGCGGTCGAAGACGCCGTCGCCGCAGCGGATGATGTCGCGCAGGCCGTCGTCGGCGTTGATGGTGTCGGCGTTGAGGCCGCCGTACGCGGTGTCGCGGCCCAGGCCGTCGTCGATGTTGATCTCGTCCTGGCCGGCCTCGCCGTAGACGACGTCGTTTCCGTCACCGACGTCTTCGATGGTGTCGTCACCGATGCCGCCGCGAACGGTGTCGGTTCCGTCGCCGGTGGAGATCTCGTCGTCGCCCGCGCCCCCTTCCACGTGGTAGGGGACGGTGCTGAGCGCGGTCAGCAGGTCGGCCTCGTCGCGCAGGTAGACGTTGACGCGGCTGGCGACGGCGACATCGCACAGTACGCCGGTGCCGGCGTTGTTGTTGAAGGTCGTGCACAGGTCGGCGTTCTCGGTGACCGGGGCGGCGATGTCCACGAACCTGATCTGGTCGCCGACGCGGGTGATGGTGAGCCTGTTGGCGACGTTCGCGCCGGCGGTGAAGGTCAGGCCGTCGTCGCCGAGGCTGACCGTGCCCGCCGCCGCGGCGTGGGCCGGGCCCGTGATGAACGTGACGCCCGCCACCAGTAAGGCGGCGACCGATGGTCCCGTGATGACTCGCATGCGGAAGATCCCCCTCAGAAGCCGGGACATGGAACACGAGGACGTTCGCAGAGCGGCAGGCGGCACACCGCGCACTATTGCGCGCTCCTTCTGGGCACCGATACCTGGACTGGAGGGCCGGCCTGTGGTCCGGCCGTCGTCCGGCCTTGTCAAGGGGCGGGGGGAGGCACAGAATGAAAGTGTGACCGGCCGGTGAGGTGAGCACCGGAGACAGCAGCCCAGACCAGGGCGTCGCCGCGGCGGGGCCCGGATCGTGGCGGCCTACCATGTACAGACGACCCGCTACCGATGAACGTGTCGTGTCCTTGTCCGGCGGCGGTGGCGTAGATCCGCATCTCGTTGACGTGCGCCGGGGGACGATCCCGCCCATGAGGGGCCCGGGTGTCCGATCATGATTCTCTTCTCGCGGCGCAGGCGTACCGCCGGCCGCTTCGCCAACGTTGACGGCATTCCGTTCCGGATGCCGGTGGAGACGCGGGGCAGTCCGGCGCTGCTGGCCGTGTACCCGATCGAGCCGGAGGGCACGCGGGCGGTGCTCCCGGAGGAGTTGCATCCGTGCCGGGTGCGCGGCAAGGGGCTGCTGGTGATCGCGGTCGTCGACTACCGGGACACCACGATCGGCAGCTACGTCGAGTTCTGCATCGGAGTCCTGTGCACCAGGGGAGCGCGGCCGGCGCCGCCGCTGTCGCCGCTCCTGCTCGGCCGGGCCTTCGGCACCGGCCTGTACATCTACGACCTGCCGGTGAGCACCGAGATCTCGGTGAAGGGCGGCCTGGGCATCTGGGGCATGCCCAAGCGGCAGGCCAACCTGGACTTCGTCGTCGGCGACACCACGGTGAGCAGCCAGTACGACCTCGACGGGCAGATCGTCATGCGAGTGGACGTACCCCGCCCGGCCGGGGCGTGGCTGCCGTTGCGGTTCAACGGCGTCGGGTACGGCTGCTTCCGCGGCATGCTGGCCAAGTCGTCGATCTCGCTGCGCGGCCGGATGGGCGTGACCCTCGGAGGAGGGCCGGGCAGCCGGCTTCTCATCGGCGACCACGAGCGGGTGGCGTGGCTGAAGGGCCTGGGCGTGCCGGAGGAGCGGCCGCTGCTGACCGCCTTCATCCCGTCCATGCGCGGAACACTGGACGATCACGTGGAGACGTGGTTCCTCACCTCGGCCTCCCGGCCCCCGCCCCCGAGGGAGGGCCTGGACAGCGTGGTCGGCCTGGGGCTGTCGCAGGACCGGCTGCCGCCCCCCGACCGTGTCCACAGCGACCGCCTGCTGGCGGCGCGCGGAACGCGTGAACCGATCGGACGGGGGGTGGCCTCGTGAAAAGATCACTCGTTCTGGCCGGAGGCGGCGCGAAGATCGGCTGGGCGTCCGGCGTCCTTCAGGTGCTGATGGAGGAGTCGGACCTGGAGTTCGACCACATCGACGCCACCAGCGGGTCGGTCTTCAATCTGGGCATGCTGCTGTCGGGCCGCTCCGCCGGGGAGATCGCCGAAGCCTGGGGGAACCTGTCGCCCCGGGAGTTCCTCTCCTTCCACCCGTGGTGGCGCTACCTGGCGTTCTGGACGCTGCCGTCGCTGCTCACGCAGGACGCGGCGGTGCGCCGGATCCTCCCCAAGTGGGGCATAGACCTGGCGAAGGTGCGAACCTGCCGCCAGGTCAACGGGCATCCGGTGACCGCCACCTTCAACGTGGTGGACTTCACCACCAAGCGGATCAAGACGATTCCGCACGAGCAGATGGATCTCGACTACTTCCTCGCCGTCGACGCGGTGCCGGGCGTGGTGCCGCCGGTGGCCAAGGACGGCACGCTGTACGTCGACGCCTTGCTGCTCAAGGACGCCAACCTCGCCGAAGCCGTACGGCAGGGCGCCGAGGAGATCTGGGTCATCTGGGCGATAGAGGACCGGCCCGAGTGGCGGGGCGGATTCTGGAACCACCTCGGGCACATCTTCGAGATCTGCGCCACGGGCAACCTCAAGCGCGAACTCGACCGCATAGCGGAGGTCAACGAGCACGTGGCGGCCGGGACCGCCGAGCCGGGGCAGCGCCACGTCACCGTGCACATCGTACGGCCCCGGCACCCCATCCCCGTCGGCTACCTGTTCTTCCGCGGCAGGCGGCAGATGCGCCCCACGATCGAGGCCGGCCGGATCGCGGCCCGGGAGTACCTCGGCAGGACGGGGCACCTGCGCCGTGCGGCCCCGGCGGGCGCCGCACGGACCCCGCGGCCGGAATCCGCGAGAGCCGCACCATGAAGACCCTCCGGGCCGGCTGACGCGGTGGCTCACCATCCGGCGGTGACGCGGACGTCGTCGAAGGACGCGGTGGCGTTGTACGTGGCCAGCGCGATCTTGCCGCCGGTGTGGCTGCGGTCCACCGCGGTCAGTTCCTGGACGCCGTTGACCGCGAACGCGAGCGCGTCGCCGTTGAGGGTGGCGGTGAAGGTGTACGCGGTCCCGGGGCTCAGCGTGTACGGCTTGCTCGCCAGCACCGTGGCGACCCCGCCGACCCGTTTCATGATGTGCAGCACCCCGTTGGAGTAGTTGAACCCGTAGCGGTTGCCGGCATCGGTGTAGCGGGCGCTGATGCCCAGGGCCGGGTTGGCGCCGTAGCCGAGAGGTTTGATCGAGGCCCGCACGGTGTAGTCCGTCCAGGTGCTCTGGCCGGCCGTGGAGATGTTGTTGCCCGCGAGGGCCGCCTGCCGGTATCGCGTGGTGCCGTCGGTGACCGGCGACCAGCTCCCGCCCGCCGGGGCCCACCCGGCGGCGTCGCCGTCCTCGAAGTCGTCGGAGAAGAGGGTGGGGCCCCCGGTGGAGACGCCGATGTACAGCTCGTGCGCCGAGAGCGCGTTCAGGTAGAGGTAGTCGGTGCCGGCGGAGGTGTAGCCCGACAGGCTCTTGAGCCGGTGCCCGCCGGTGAGCTGCTGCGGGGCCGTCCAGCTCGCACCGCCGTCGGACGACGCCCGCAACTGGACGTTCTGCGCCGCGTCGGGGAAGTAGTAGCGGGTGACGCCGCCGGAGTGGGTGATCCAGGGCTTGTCCGGATGGCTGTAGCCGGTGGACATGGTGGTCACCGCCCACCGGTCGCCGGTCCAGCGGGAGAGCCGGTGCTGCATGCCGGCGGTCGTGCCGTCCACGGAGTAGTCGAAGGCGATGAGCGGCCGCCCTTCGCCGTCCACAGTGATCTTGGCGCCCTGGACGCCCCACTGGTCCCAGGTCTCCTCGGCCCGCATCGGCTGGTGGACGTCGGAGTTGGCGCGGGTGATCGGCAGTTCCTGCCGCGCCCCGCCGGCCTGGTAGAAGGTGTCGTCGGCCGGGCTGTAGCGGACGTAGGAGCCCATGTGCCGCTCGGGGCGCGGCTGGACCTTGGCCCATTCGAAGGCGATGTGCAGGTCGCCGGCGCCGTCGGCGACCATCGCGTTGGGGTAGAACGTGTAGCCGGTCTCGTTGCCGAAGCGTTCGATCAGCGACCACGTGTCGGTGGAGTCGCGCCACCGGTAGAGCTCGCCGTAGCGGCCCCGGGACCGGATCAGCAGGTACACGTCGCCGTTCGGGGTCGTGGCCAGGATGGGGTAGGTGAAGGCGTTGTACGGCGCGATGGACGCGATCTCGCCGCTGCGGTCGGTCCAGCCTCCCGTCACACTGCCGGGCACGTTGCCGCGCTTGTACCGCATCGGGTTGTCGTGCATGCCGTAGAAGGCGTGGATGTAGCCGTCACCGTCCACGGCGATCGACGGCTGCGTGTGTCCCGCGTCGGCCACGATCCCGGTGTCCACGATCGCCGAGGTCCAGGTGCCGCCGGCGCCGCGCCTGGCCACCACCACGTTGAGGTCGGCGTCGAGGTAGGTGACGTACGTCGCGCCGTCCACGTGGACGATGGGGGTCCACCAGCCCGCACCCGAGCTGGTCGGGTGCGTGGTGGCCGGCACCTGGACGGTGTGCAGCGCGGCCGCGTGCGCGGGCGCCGTGACGACGGTGACGAGGATCGCGGCCGCCGCCGCGAGTACGGTGAGCGCGCGCGATGGGGGGCGTGGCATCGCGGGCACCTCCTTCACTGGTCCAAGGGGGGGTTCCTGGTACGTATCAGGAGCGCGGGCCGGTTCACTGGCTCGTATCAGCAGATCGTGATCCCGGCACGGATCTCGTGTCAATGGTTACCGGAACATTGCCGGTGGATAACGCCAGGGCACTTGACAGCCGGCCGCGGGCTCGTCACGATCGGGGGCCAACACGTAGCAGCAGCATCCATCCGACCGATCCGGTCGCTGATACGAATCAGGAGACGGTTCATGGCGGGCGTACGCAGGCGCGTACCGCGGCAGGCCGATGTGGCACGGCTGGCAGGGGTGTCACAGGCGACGGTCTCGGCCGTCATCAACGGGCGGGCCCGTGAGTCGGGCATCCCGGAGCAGACGGTCCGGCGCGTCGAGGACGCGGTGCGGCAGCTCGGCTACGTCGCGAACGCGGCCGCCCGCAGCCTGAAGGGCAAGGGCAACCGGCTCATCGGGGTGCACTCCTTCGAGTCGATGTTCCCGATCGACCAGCTCGACTTCTACCACGAGTTCCTGACCGGCATCGAGCAGCAGGCCGTCGCCGACGGCTACGACCTGGTCCTGTTCGCCTCCACCGAGTCGGCCGACGGACGACGGCACATCTACCGCGACGGGACGAACCGGCTCGCCCTGGCCGACGGCAGCGTGCTCATCGGTGTCGAGCACAACGCCTCCGACCTCGCCCGCCTGGCGGGCGAGGGCTATCCGTTCGTGCACATAGGGCGTCGTACCGTGCCCGGGGCGGACATCTCCTGGGTCAGCGCCGACTACGCGACGGCGACCGCCGACATCGTCGCCAGGCTCGCCGGCCTCGGCCACCGCAGGATCGGCTACATCACCTGCGCCGACCGGGTGGACGTCCACCTGGACAAGGAGGCCGGCTATCGCACGGGATGCGCCGCCGCCGGGCTGCCGGAACTCATGTACGTCATAGACCCCGGGCACGTGGACGACGCGTGGCTCGACGCCGTGCTCGCCACCGGGCTGACCGCACTGCTCCTGGAAGGCGCCGAGATCGCCACGCTGGTCGCGGCGCTGCTCGACGCGCGCGGGCTCACCGTGCCCGGCGACCTGTCGGCGGTGGTCCTGGTCAACCTCCCCGCCGTCGGCGCGCCCCGCTGGAGCTCCCTGCGCATACCGCGCAACGAGATGGGACGGGTCGCGGTGAAGCTGCTCATCGACCTGCTCGCCGATCCCGCTCCGGCACCCGCCCGGCACGTTCTCCTGCCCTGCGAGCAACTGGACGACATCACGATCGGCCCGCCCAAGGGCTGACCGAGCCGAACCCACCCCGGCCGCGGGCGAGCCCGCCCGCGGCCCGATCCCCCCTGCTCCGGAAAGCGATCCCCTGCTCCGAAAAGCGATCCCCTGCTCCGAAAGCGACCCTGCTCCGGAAACGACCCTGCTCCGGAAACGACCCTGCTCCGGAAAGCGACCCCGCTCCGGAAAGACCCTGCTCCAGAAAGGAGGCCAGGACATGCCCCTCACAGCAAGGCGACACGTGACACTCGCGGTGGCCTGCGCGGGTGTCCTGCTCGCCACCGCCTGCGGTACCGGCGGCGGCTCGGGCACCGGCGGCCCCGGCGGCCTGACCGTGTGGTTCCCCGGCAACTCCGCGCCCGAGATCGAGCTGGTCACCAAGACGCTGGTGCCCGAGTTCGAGAAGGCGCACAACGTCGAGGTCGAGATCACCTACGTGGACTGGGGGCAGATCTCCCCGAAGCTCAACGCCGCCTTCGCCGCCGGCACCGCCCCCGACGTGTTCGGCCACGGCCCCGCCGCCGCCGCCGGTTTCGTCCAGACGGGCCGCATCGACAAGCTCGACGAGCGGATCGCCGCGCTGCCGGCCGAGGACCGCGAGGACCTCGCGGCGTACCTGGAGGGCGGCAAGGTCGCCGGCGTCCAGTACATGATCCCGCTCAGCGGCCAGGGCACTCTCATCGCGTACCGCGAGGATCTGCTGACCGCCGCCGGCCTGGACCCGGCGAGCCCGCCCCGGACCTGGGCCGAGGCGTACCAGGCCGCGCAGAAGCTCACCGTCAGGGAGGACGGCGCGGTCAGCCGGGCCGGTCTGCTGCTGCAGTCGGCCAAGACGCAGCGGGTGCAGACCTTCCTGACGCTGCTGGGCTCCGAGGGCGGCTCCCTGCTGACCGGCGACGGCAGGAAGCCGGCGTGGAACGGTCCCGAAGGCACTCGTGCCCTGGAGTACTTCGCCCGCCTCTACCAGGGGGACACCGCGGTCAGCAACCAGCTCGGCGCCGACTTCGCCAACCAGCCCGCCGCGCAGAACCCGCTGGCCACCGGCAAGGCCGCGATGGTGATGGCGACGTCCGGTCAGGTGATCCAGATCGCCAAGGCCCGGCCCGACCTCGCGGACAAGATCGGCGTGATGCCGCCGCTGGAGGCGGCGACCGCCAAGACGTTCGGCGGGGCCGGCCCCGGCCTGTTCGTCAACGCCGACTCCGCGAACAAGGACCTGGCCTGGAAGTTCATCGAGTTCATGGTGTCGCGGCCGGTGTCGGACCGCTACGCGCAGGCCGCCGGCGCGCTGCCGGTGCGCGCCTCGGCGGCCACCGGCGCGTACGCGAGCGAGCAGCCGCTGCTCAAGCCGTTCGTCGAGGCCGCGCCGGCGTACCTGGGCAGCCCGAACGTGCCCGCCTGGGTGCAGGTCCGCGACGTGCTCGACAAGCACATCGAGCAGGCGCTCGCCGGCAAGGTGCCGGCCGCGGAGGCACTCGCCGCCGCGGCGGCGGAGGCGGGCCCGCTGCTGGCGGGCGAGTGACATGAGCGTCGCGACACAGGCCGGACCCGCCACCGCGCGGAGCCGGCCCGCGGTGCGGCGCCGGCCGAGCCGGCGCCGGCGGCTCATCGGCCTCGCCTTCGCCGCCCCGGCCATCGCCTACCTGGCCGTCTTCCAGATGTTCCCGATGCTGTACGGGCTGTACCTGAGCTTCACCAGCTACAGCCCGCTCGACCGGGGCGCGCCCCGGTTCGTCGGCCTCGGCAACTACGCCGCGCTGGCAGGCTCGGCCGAGTTCCTGCAGTCGGTCGGGGTCACCGTGCAGTTCGTGGCCGAGGTGCTGCCGTTCGCCGTCGGGATCGCGCTCGGCCTGGCCCTGCTCGCCAACCGCAGGGTACGCGGCATCGGCCTGTGGCGGGCCGGGCTGTTCCTGCCCCGGATCGTGCCGCTGACCGCGGTCAGCCTGGTCTGGCTATGGCTCTACTCTCCCGACGGCTGGTTCAACAGCCTGCTCGCCGATGCCGGGCTGCGGCCGCACACCTGGCTGCTGGACGAGGACACCGCGCTGCACGCGGTCGCGGTGATGCGGGTGTGGAAGGCGCTGGGCGGGAACATGGTGCTGTTCCTGGCCGGGCTGCAGGCCATCCCGAAGACCCTCTACGAGGCCGCCGCCCTCGACGGCGCCGGCGCCTGGGCCAGGTTCCGGCATGTCACGCTGCCCGGCCTGCGTCCCGTGATGGTCTACGTGATCACCGTCAACATCGTCTACCTGGCGCAGTCGTTCGCGGAGATCTTCATCCTCACCGGCGGCGGCCCGCTGGGCTCCACCACCACCACGAACTTCCTCATCTACCAGCAGGCGTTCCAGAACAACCAGTTCGGCTCGGCCAGCGCGATGGCGTTCGTCCTGTTCGCCCTGATCTTCGCGTTCTCCTTCGTGGCCATGCGCGGGATGGGCAGGCGATCGTGAGGAGACCCGGTGCCCTGGTCGCCCTGGCGACCGCGACGATCCTGGTGCTGATGCCGTTCTGGTGGATGGTGTCGATGGCGTTCAAGCCGGAGGCGGAGGTCTTCACCCAGGAGCCCCGCCTGCTGCCGGCCCAGCCGACCCTCGGCAACTTCTCGGTCGCCCTCGACGACGGCAACCTCGGCCGCGCCATGCTCAACTTCGCCATCGTGGCCCTCATCGTGGTGGTCGCCAACTGCGTGTTCGCCCTGCTGGCCGGTTACGCCTTCGCCAAGCTGCCGTTCCCGGGCGGCGGCGCCGTCTTCCTGGCGATCGTCTCCACCACGATGGTGCCGGTCGCGGTGACCCTCATCCCGCTGTTCCTCATCACCAAGGGCATCCCGCTCGCGGGCGGCAACGACCTGCTGGGCCAGGGCGGTTCCGGCCTGCTCGACACCCTCGCCGGGCTGACGCTGCCGCACCTGATCGGGCCGCTCAACGTGTTCCTGGCCCGCCAGTTCTTCCTCGGCCTCGCCGACGAGCTGGGCGAGGCCGGCAGGGTGGACGGAGCCGGCGAGCTGACCGTGTTCTGGCGCATCTACCTGCCGCTGGCCAAGCCCCTGGTCGCCACCGTCGCCGTGTTCGCGTTCACCGCGGTCTGGGACGACTTCCTCTGGCCGCTGGTGGTCACCGGCTCCGCCGAGACGCAGACCGTGCAGCTCGCGCTCAGCCGGTTCCTGACCGGCGGCAACGTCGCCTACGGCCCGGCCATGGCCGGATCGGTCCTGGTGATCCTGCCCATCCTCGCCGTCTTCCTGTTCAACCAGCGCAGCTTCATCGCCGGCCTGTCCGAAGGCGGCGTGAAAGGGTGATCCATGTCTGAAACGCGCTCCCCGGTGCTCGTCGTCGGCGGCGGCCTCGGCGGTGTCGCCGCCGCGCTCACCGCCGCGCGGCTCGGCCTGCGGGTGATCCTCACCGAGGAGACCGACTGGCTCGGCGGCCAGCTCACCAGCCAGGCCGTCCCGCCGGACGAGCATCCGTGGATCGAGTCCAGGTACGCCTCGGCCGGTTATCGCCGCCTGCGGCGTACCATCCGCGACTACTACCGCCGCGCGTACCCGCTGCTCCCCGAGGTCGCCGCGCAGCCGCTGCTCAACCCGGGGCTGGGGGTGGTCAGCCCGCTGTGCCACGAGCCGCGGGCGGCGCTGGCCGCGATCGAGGAACTGCTCGCGCCACACCGTACGAGCGGCCGCCTCACCGTGCTGCTCCGTCACCGGCCGGTCGCCGTGGCCGCGACGGGCGACCAGGTCGAGGCCGTGACCTTCCACCGGCTCACCGACGACGCGCACGTCACCGTCGCCGCCCACTACGTCATCGACGCCACCGAGCTGGGCGATCTGCTGCCGCTGGCCGGCGTCGAGCATGTCATCGGCGCGGAGGGCGCCGGCGACACCGGTGAGCCGCACGCCCCCGCGGTGGCCGACCCGCTGGACCAGCAGGCCATCTCCTGGTGCTTCCCGCTCGAACACCGGCCGGGTGAGGACCACACGATCGACAGGCCCGGCCGGTACGACCACTGGCGCACGCACGTCCCCCCGTTCTGGCCGGGGCCGCAACTGTCCTGGGTGGACATCGAGCCCATCGATCTGACGCGGCGCGAACGGTCCATCTTCCAGCCCGACGGGCACCTGCCCGGCCGGCACGACCTGTGGCACTACCGGCGCATCGTCGCCGCCTCCCAGCACCGGCCGGGCACCATCGAGCGCGACGTCACGCTGGTCAACTGGCCGCAGATCGACTACTGGGACCTGCCGCTGATCGGGCCCGGCGCGGACCCGGCGGCGGCGCTCGACGGCGCCAAGTCGCTGTCGCTGTCGTTCCTGTACTGGATGCAGACCGAGGCTCCGCGGCCGGACGGCGGCACCGGCTACCCCGGGCTGCGGCTGCGTCCGGACATCGTCGGCACCGCCGACGGCCTGGCCAAGGCGCCCTACATCCGCGAGTCGCGGCGGATCAAGGCCGAGTTCACGGTCCTGGAGCAGCACGTGGGCGTGGAGGCCCGGGGGGCGCTGGCCGGCTCCGAGGTCTTCCACGACGCGGTCGGCATCGGCTCGTACCGCATCGACCTGCATCCCAGCACCGCCGGGCGCACGTACGTGGACGTGGACTGCTATCCGTTCCAGATCCCGCTCGGCGCGCTGCTGCCGCAGCGGGTGGAGAACCTGCTGCCGGCCGGCAAGAACATCGGCACCACCCACATCACCAACGGCGCCTACCGGCTGCACCCCGTCGAGTGGAGCATCGGCGAGGCCGTCGGCGCGCTGGTCGCGCACGCGCTGGAAACCGACCTCCCGCCCCGCAAGATCCGCGCCGACCCGAACCGGCTGGGCGACTTCCAGCGGCTCCTGTCCGGCACGCTCGGCATACCGCTGGCCTGGCCGGACGACATCCGCACCACTCCCTGCGGCCGGGCTCCCGCCGTCCCGCAGCTCGTCGAGGAGTGACCCTCGTGCACACCGACCGCGAAGCGGCCGTCGAGGCCGCACTGGCCGCGCTCGACCTGGACACCAAGGTCACGATCCTCTCCGGGCAGGACATGTGGTCGCTGCCCGCCGTGCCGGAGATCGGCCTGAGGCCGATCGTGATGAGCGACGGGCCGGTCGGCGTACGCGGGACGCACTGGAGCGCCGCCGATCCGGCGATCACCCTGCCCAGCCCGACCGCGCTCGCCGCGACCTGGGATCCCGGCCTGGCCCGCCGGGCCGGACGGCTGCTTGGCCAGGAGGCGCGCCGCAAAGGCGTGGACGTCCTGCTCGCGCCCACCGTCAACCTGCACCGCAGCCCGCTCGGCGGCCGGCACTTCGAGGCGTTCTCCGAGGACCCGCTGCTGACCGGCGTGATCGCGGCGCAGTACGTCGCGGGCGTGCAGGAGCACGGCGTCGCGGCCGTGGTGAAGCACTTCGTCGCCAACGACGCCGAGACCGACCGCTTCACCGTGGACAACCTGGTCTCCGAGCGCGCCCTGCGGGAGCTCTATCTGGCTCCCTTCGAGATCGTCGTGGCCGCCGGAGTGTGGGGCGTCATGGCCGCGTACAACAAGGTCAACGGGGTGCCCATGACCGAGCACGCCCCGCTGCTGCGTGGAGTGCTCAAGGGCGAGTGGGGCTTCGACGGCGTGGTGGTCTCGGACTGGTTCGCCGCCCGCGACACCGAGGCCACCGCCCGCGGCGGGCTGGACGTCGCGATGCCCGCGGCGGGCAGCCCGTGGGGGGAGCGGCTGGCCGCCGCGGTCCGCTCCGGCGCCGTCGAACCCGAGGTCGTCGATGACCAGGTACGCCGGGTGCTGCGCCTGGCCGCACGCGTCGGCGCCCTGTCCGGGGCGCGGCCGGCCGTGGCGGAGAGCGACCGTCCGGCGGCCGTGGACGGGCAGGAACTGGCCCGCGAGATCGCCGCCCGGTCCTTCGTCCTGGCGAGCAACCCGCACGGAGTGCTTCCGCTGGACGCCGCGCGCCTGCGCGGCGTCGCCGTGCTCGGGGCGGCGGCCCGCGACGTGCGCATCCTCGGCGGCGGCAGCGCCACGGTCTTCCCGCCGCACGTGGTCTCGCCCCTGGACGGCCTGACCGCGGCGCTCCCCGGCGGCGTACGGGTCACGTACGCGGTCGGCGCCGACCCGCGTACCACGCTGCCGCCCGCGGCCGGCCCGCAGTGGCGGAACCTCGACGGGGCCACCGGGGTCACCGCCAGGTTCCTGGGCCACGGGGGAGAGGTGCTGGCGGTCGTGAACCTGCCCGACGGAGCGGCGATCTGGCCGGACGTCTCCAGCGCGGTCCCCCCGGCACGTGTCGCCGCGATCGAACTGGCCACCCGGTTCACCCCGGCGACCGGTGGCACGCACCGACTCGGGGTCCGGTGCACCGGCGGCTACACCCTCACCGTCGGCGAGACCGTCGTGACCGGCGTCATCGAGCCCGAGACCGGCGACCTGGCCGTGCTGTCCACCGCCCCGCCCGAGCACCGGCACCTCATCGGCCTCGCCGCGGGCGAACCCGTCGCCGTACGGGTCCACCACCGCATCGACCTGCATCCCGACCAGCCCTTCGTCTCGCTCACGCTCGGTCACGGCGAGCCGGTCGCGACCCCGGACGAGCTGCTGGAGCAGGCCGAACGCGCCGCCGCCGAGGCGGATGTCGCGATCGTCGTCGTCGGCACCACCGAGGAAGCCGAGTCCGAGGGCGTGGACCGCGCCGGACTGGCCCTGCCCGGCCGCCAGGACGAACTCGTCACCCGGGTGGCCGCCGCGAACCCGCGGACGATCGTCGTGGTCAACGCCGGCTCCCCGGTCGAACTGCCGTGGGCCGACCAGGTCGCCGCCGTCCTGCTGACCTGGTTCCCCGGCCAGGAGGCCGGCCACGCCCTCGCCGGCGTCCTCCTCGGCACGACCGAGCCCGGCGGGCGGCTGCCCACCACCTGGCCCATGCGGGCGGCGGACTGCCCGGTCCTGTCCACCACCCCGATCGACGGCGCCCTCGCCTACACCGAGGACGTCTTCATCGGCTACCGCGCCTGGGAGCGTACCGGGACGCGGCCCCGTTACCCGTTCGGGCACGGGCTGGGGTACACGACGTGGACGTACGAGTCGCTGTCCGTCAACGGACGCGAAGCGACGATCACCGTGCGCAACACCGGAACCCGCCCCGGCCGGGAGGTCGTCCAGCTCTACCTCGCCCCCGTGGCCGGCCACCCCTCGCACCCCGGGCGCAGGCTGGCCGGCTTCGCCACCGTCACCGCCGGCCCCGGCCAGGCCGCGACCGTCACGATCGCCCTGCCCGACCGTGCCTTCCAGACCTGGGCCGGATCGTGGCACCCGATCCCCGGTGACCACCTGCTCGAAGCCGGTCCCAGCAGCGCGGACCGCCCGCTGTCCGCGAAGCTCGCGGCATGGTGATCCTCCGTCGCGCCGGCGCGCGGCGGGTGGCGACGCCGTCCGGGAGGCCGGAGCTCTAGGGTTGGGCGGTACGCCGGGACGTCGGGACGTCGGGCCCGGCGAGGCCGGTGAGAGGGGAGTGGGGCGGTGGGAGACGGTACGCGGGCCGGGGTGGCGTCGCTGCGGGCCACCCGGTGGTTCACCGGCGAGCCGGTTCCGACGGGCGAGATCGTGCGGGTGCTGGAGGCGGCGCGGTGGACCGGATCGGCGCGCAACCGCCAGCCGTGGCGGTTCGTCGTCGTCAGGGACCGCGAGCTGCAGCGGAGGCTGAGCCTGCTGGGAGGCTACGCGGGGCATCTGGCCACCGCCCCCGTCGTCGTCCTGCTCGCGATCGATCACGGTACGGGCGGCGAGGACGCGGAGTTCGACGGCGGGCGCGTCGCGCAGAGCCTCATGCTCGCCGCGCACGCCGCCGGCCTGGGGAGCTGCCCGGCCTCGTTCTTCCCGGCCGCCAACGTCGCACGGGCCGGCCGCCTGGCCGGCGTCGAGCCGCCGTGGCGGGTCCGGACGGCGATCTCGCTCGGCTATCCGGCCCCCGCTCCGGAGGGAAGATCCGCCATCCCCACCGGGCGCCTCCCGTTGGACCGCCTGGTCCGCTGGATCGAGCCGTCAACAACGGTTGACGCGGCAGGCTCGTCAACCTACGTTGACACAATGCATCGGGAACGGATCATCGGCCTCGCGGGGGCCCGGCGCGGCGATCTGGACGGCCGCGCATGACGGCCGGCGTACACGGTGACGCGCGGCTCGCGGAGAGGCTGGCCGGACTGCTGGGGCCGCGCCACCCGGTGGCCGCCGCCGCCACCGTCACCTCCGCGGGGGTGACCGTCGCGGCGCGCGGCGCCGCGCTGGACGCCGGCTTCGAGATCGCGTCCATCTCCAAGGGCATCACCGGGATGCTCTACGCCGACGCGCTGGCGCGCGGCGAGGTCGGGCGCGAGACCACCCTCGGCGAGCTGCTGCCGCTCGGTGACGTCCCCGCCGCGCGGGTGACGCTCGACGCCCTCAGCACGCATCGGTCCGGCCTGCCGCGCCTTCCCGCCTCGGCGCAGCCGCTGCGGCGGACCATCGCCCTGTGGCGGCACGGGACGAACCCGTACGGAGAGGACCTGGCCCGGCTCCTCGCCCAGGCCCGGGGGGTCACGGTGGGCAAGCCGGCCGCCCGCTACTCGAACTTCGGGTTCGAACTGCTCGGCCACGCCGTCGCCAGTGCGGCCGGGACCACCTACGCCGAGCTGCTCGCCGGCCGGATCGCCGAGCCGCTCGGGCTCGCCGGCCTGTACGTGCCCGCCGTCCCCGCGCAGTTGCGCGAGACGGCCCTGACCGGCCGGAGCAGGCGAGGACGGCCACGGGAGCCGTGGACGGGCGAGGCGATCGGTCCCGCCGGGGGCATCCGGGCCTCCATCGGGGACATGGCCCGCCTCGCCGCCGCGCTGCTGGACGGCTCGGCCCCCGGAGTCGCCGCGCTCGACCCGGTGGCCCCGTTCGCCGGGCGCTCGCGCATCGGGGCGGGATGGATCACCACGTCCCTGAACGGACGCGACATCACCTGGCACAACGGCGGCTCCGGCGGCTTCCGGTCCTGGCTTGGCCTGGACCGCGCAGCCGGGACCGGCGTGGTCGTCCTGTCGGCCACCTCGGCGTCCGTCGATCGCCACGGCTTCCGGCTGCTGACCGAGGTGACCGGCACCGCCGCGTGACCCCCACGGCGTACCGCTGGCTGCGAGCGGTGCTCAGGCGATGCCGGGGTGGTCCACGAGCTTCAGGCTGCGCCGCCACAGCTCGGCCCGGGCCTGGGTGTCGTACGCCTGGGGGTGCGCCTCGGCGTCGCGGGTGCGGTCGAAGAACCGCCCGGTCGTGGCGGCGAGGGCGGGGTCGGTGACCAGCCGGTAGGTGGCGGCCACGCCGTCCTCGATGCTGTCGATGTGGTAGCCGAGCTCCCGCAGCACCATCTTGGTCGGCATGTACGTCGCCGGGTGCAGGCTGTTCACCGTGACCTCGGAGGCGGGGATCCGGCCGGCCAGTTCGAAGCCCGAGGCGATCTGGGCGAGCTTGCTCTGGCGGTAGGCGCGCATGCCGCTGTAGCCGTGTTCGAGCATCAGGTCGTCGAAGTCGACGGCCTCCTGCCCGATGGACGCGACGTTGACGATGCGGGCCGGGGCCGATGCCCGCAGCAGCGGAAGGAGCTCCAGGGTGAGCAGGAACCCGGCGAGGTAGTTGACCGCGAACCTGAGCTCGTGGCCGTCGGCGCTGGTGCGGCGGTCGCGGCCGTCGGGTTCGCCCGCGCCGATGCCGGCGTTGCTGACGAACACGTCCAGCCGGTCGGTCGCGGCGCGCACTCCGGCCGCGAGGGCGCGTACCTGCGCGAGCGAGGCCAGGTCGGCGAGGACGGTACGCGGCCGGTCCACGCCGTGCTTGGCACGGATCTCCTCGGCCGTCCGGTCCAGCTTCCCCTGGTCGCGGCCGTGCAGGATCAAGGCGGCGCCGTCGGCGGCGAGCCGATTCGCGAGGGCGCGGCCGAGGCCGTCGGTGGCGCCGGTGATGAAGATCGTGCGTGGGCGGGTCACGAGGGCTCCTCAAGGCCGGGTTCGGTGAGCGCGGTGACGAGCTCCTCGACGAGCCGGTCGTCGGGGAGCCGGCGGGTGGCGAGCAGCCGGTACCAGATGGTGCCGAACACGATGTCGGCGATGGCGCCGGGCGACAGGCCCGGCGGCAGCTCCCCGCGGGACCGGGCGCGCTCCAAGACGATCCCGAGCGCGTCGCGGCGGGGCCGCAGGAACGAGGCGCGGAACCGCTCGCCGAACGCGGCGTCGATCTGGGCCTCGGCCATGAGGGCGCGCAGCCCGTCGGCGACCGCCGGCCGGCGGGCCAGGGTGAAACTCGCCTCCAGAAAGGCCCGCAGATCGGCCGCATAGCTCCCGGTGTCGGGGATCGGCACGTACAGCTCGGCCTTGGTGGCCATCGCGTCCATCAGCACGTCGGCTTTGGACGGCCACCACCGGTAGATGGTCTGCTTGCCGGTCCCCGAGCGCGCCGCGATCCCCTCGATCGTCAGACCGGCGTAGCCGACCTCTGCGATCAGCTCGAACGCCGCGGTCAGGATCGCCAGCCGGCTCTCCTCACTGCGCTTGCGGCCCGGTCGGGGCTGGACTGGTCGGTCGCTCATCGCCGCCCATGCTACCGTAAATGAAGACGAGACGTATCGATTCGAAAGGCGTACGGCGGCGGCGCCCGCGGGCGTGAGGCGAACCCGGGACCGAGGCCCCCGTGCACTACCCTGTGCGGGAAATCCTCGAAAGGAGCGGTCACCCCACCGTGCGCGCCAACCCCGTCCTCGTCTTCCGCATGCTCACCCTGGCCGAAGGCTGGTCGTTCGTGGTCCTGCTGGTCTTCGGGTCCCTGCTGAGCCGAATCTCCGACATCGATCTCGTCCGGCCGCTCGGCATCGTGCACGGCGCGCTGTTCGTCGCCCTGGTCGTCTCCCTGCTGACCGTACGCCGCAGGCTCGGCTGGGGCCCCGGCGCCACGTTCCTCGCCTTCCTCGCCGGCCTGCTCCCGCTCACCCCGTTCCTCTTCCACCGCCTCAAGCGGGACGAACTCCTCCGCGCCGAACAGGCCGCGACCCCCTGAGACCGGTCGCGTCGCGCCCAGGGCGCAGCCGACCAGCCCGGAGCCGGTCGGTTGCCATCGCTCAGCCGGCGATCTGGGAGGTGACGCGCTGGATGGCCTTGACGGCGACATCGGGCTGGTCGACGTAGATGTAGTGCTCGCTGTCGGTGGCCGTGCTCAGCTTGCTGCGGCTGGACAGCGCCAGCCACTTGCGCTGGCCCGCGGACCACGCCTTCTCCAGGCGCGGGCCGTACTCCGGCACGGCCGCCAGATACTGCTTGCCGTGCTGGATCACCTCCACCGGGATGTCCCCGGCGGAACGGACCTTCCCGTCGGGGATGACGAGCTTCTCCGGGTTGTTCCCCTGGAGCACCGCGAGGTTCTGGGCGCGCAACTCCGCGGCCGGGCCGGTGGCGGACTCGGGGATCGCCGTGGTGATGTCGGCGGTCATGGTGGGGGAGGTGGCGTCCATCAGCACCACCCCCTTGACCCTGTCCTGGTGGCCGGGGGCGTACCTGGCGGCGATCAGGCCGCCCAGGGAGTGCCCGGCCAGGACGACCGGGGCGTCACCGGCGACGCGGTCCAGGACCCCGGTCAGGATCTTCCCGGTGGCGGTGAAGTCCTGGGGGGCGTCGGGCTGGTCGCTGGCGCCCGCGCCGAGGCGGTCGTAGGCGCAGACCCGGTTCTTCTCGCTCAGGGTCTTCTGGAGGGCGGCCATCTTGTCCAGGCCGTCGCCCGCTCCGGGCAGCAGGACGATGACCGGCCGGTCGCCGGCCGGGTCGCCGGAGCAGGAGACGTTCACCGAGCTGCCCGCGACATCGATCTTCTGGGTTCCGGAGATCAGGTCGGCGTCGGCTTCGGGGGTGGCCGGGGCGAGCGGGTCCCAGTTCTCCAGGGAGCCGCCTGAGCAGGCGGTGAGAGCCCCGCCGGCCACGGCGCAGCACAGCGCGATCGCGACGGTCCTGTTCATCTTGCGCGGCATTATGTCCTCCGGTGAGCGGATCGAGGTCGGGTCGGTTTCCCCGGTGGGGTGGTGGGGTGCCGCCGTGGCGACGACGAGAACGCTACGGAATCGGCGGTGCCGGAATCGTCACCGTGCGGTGGACATTCGCCGGTAGCTCGCACGGGGGACAAGCGCGCCGGCCCATCAAAGGGACTGGCACGCCTCACGCCGTTCGCGTCCGCCTGGGCGATGTGGTGGTCCGGACACCGAGATGCCGCCCCGGCCGCTAGGCTCGCCCGGTGATGGATCTTCGCCGGATCCGGGACCTGTGGTGGCGGTCTGACGTCATGGTCCGGGATTTTCCGTTGGCGCTGCTGCTGACCGTCGTGTCGCTCCTGCCGGAGTTCCAGGGCAACGGGACGCAGCTCAGCGATCTGCCGGCCCGCCCCCACGACGCGCTGGCCGTCGCGGTGATCGCCCTGGAGAGCCTCCCGCTCACCGTGCGCCGGCGGTGGCCGGCCGTCAGCCTGGTCCTGGTGTCGCTGGGTTTCGCCCTGGACCAGCTCTTCACCTACCACGCGGTGGCGGGCACCGCGCTGCCCATCGCGCTCGTGAGCGCGGGCGCCCACCTGGAACGGCACCGGCGCGTCACCGTGCTCCTGCTGTCCGCGGCGTACCTGCCGCTGGTGGTCGCGCTCGACCGGCTCGGCTCGAACGAAGGGCCGGCGGACCTCGCGCTGTTCTACCTGGCGCTGGTCCTCGCGTGGGCCATCGGGGCCTGGCTGCGCTCCACCCGGGCCGCCGAGGCCGAACGCCGCCGCCACATCGCCCAGGCCACCCGCGCCGCCGAACGCACCCGCATCGCCCGCGAGCTCCACGACGTCGTCACCCACCACGTGACCGCCATGGTCGTGCAGGCCGAGGCGGCGCGCTACCTGACCGCCGCGCCCGAACGCCTCGACGCCGCCCTGAGCGCGGTCACCGACACCGGCCGGCGGGCCATCTCCGACCTGCGGCACCTGCTCGACCTGCTCAACCCCGACCACGACACCGACGTCAGCACGCCGTCCACCGCCGATTTGCGCACGCTCGTGGAGCAGACGCGCCAGGCTGGGCAGCCGGTGGAGTACACCGAGGAGGGCGAGTCGGCGGGGTCGTCCGGCAGCGCCGAGTTCGTGGCCTACAGGATCGTGCAAGAATCTCTGACAAACGCCCTTAAATACGCCCACGGCAGCCGTACCGTAGTCCGCGTGCGTCATGGCGAAAAGGAGATCAGCGTGGAGGTCGGCACCGACGGTTCCGGCCAGCGGACCGGCTCTCTTGGCGGGAGCGGGCGGGGCCTGGCCGGGCTCCGGGAGCGGGTCGAGGCCCTGGACGGCGAGTTCAGCGCCGACCGGCAGGCCGACGGCGGCTTCGTCGTACGGGCCCGCATCCCCACCGGGAGCTCGTTGTGACCGCGCCGACCCGGGTCCTGGTCTGCGACGACCAGGCGCTGATCCGCACCGGGTTCGCCACGATCATCGACGCGCAGCCCGACCTGGAGGTGGTGGGCGAGTGCGGCGACGGACAGGCCGCGGTCGATCTCGCCCACCGGCTGAAGCCGGACATCGTGGTGATGGACGTGCGGATGCCGGTGCTCGACGGCATCGAGGCGACCCGCCGGCTCGCCGGCTCCGGGGTCGAGCATCCCGTCAAGGTGCTCGTGGTGACGACGTTCAACCTGGACGAGTACGTCTACGAGGCGCTGCGCGCGGGGGCGAGCGGCTTCCTGCTCAAGGACGCTCCGCCGGCGCAACTGCTGCACGGCATCCGCACCGTCGCCACCGGCGCCGCGCTGCTGGCGCCCGAGGTCACGCGGCAGCTCGTCGGCAAGTACGCGGCCCGGATCCGTCCCCCCGAGAGCGCACCAGACGACCACGCGCTGACCCCGCGCGAGCTGGAGGTGCTGCGGCTCATCGCCGACGGCCGGTCCAACAGCGAGATCGCCGGGACTCTGGTGATCAGCCAGGAGACCGTCAAGACGTACGTCTCGCGCATCCTCACCAAGCTCGACCTGCGTGACCGCGTGCAGGCTGTCGTCTACGCCTACCGCAACGGCCTGGTGACCTGAGACCGCGCGGCCAGGGCGGTCAGGTGAGCTTGAGCAGCAGTTCGGTGAGCTCGGCGGGCATGGTGATCATGCAGTCGTGCCCCGTCGGCAGTTCCCACACCTGTGCCGGGCTGCCGTTGGGCTGTGTCGCCGGGACGGGCCGCCGCTCGATGCCCTCCGGTACGCCGGCGACGCAGTGGATGTGCGTCCGCGGAATCCTGCGCAGGGCCGGGTTGTCCAGCCGGACCGGTTGCCGGAAGCAGAGCACCGGCTGATCCGACAACATCGTCCGCAGCCACGCCACGTCCGCCGGGTCGGTGACCCCGAACAGGCCCAGGGGCGGCGGCAGCTCGGGCATCGGCGGGACCCGCCAGCCGGCCCCGGACTCCGCGGCGCGGTCGATGAGGTCCTGGGTCATGGGGTGGACATCGACCGCGCTCTCGCCGTCCTCCGGGACCATCGCGTCGAGATAGACCAGATGGGCGATCCGATCCGGGACCCGGTTGGCGGTGGACGAGATGACCAGCCCGGCGTAGCTGTGGCCCACCAGGACCACGTCGGTCAGGTCCTCCTCGATGATCAGCGTGACGATGTCGTCCACGTGCGTGTCGAGCCCCACCTCGGGGCCGAGCAGATGCGCCTTGTCGCCGAGGCCGGTCAGCGACGGCGCGAGCACCCGGTGCCCGGCCGATGCCAGCAACGGGACCACCCGCTCCCAGCACCGCCCGCTGTGCCAGGCCCCGTGTACCAGCAGAAATGTTGACATGGTGCAGCTCCTTGTTCGCGGAAGGGACCGCCGGCCGATATCGCCGGCGTTCGTCGCGGAAGCCAGGTTTCCGCTCGCCCGCCGACGGAGGCAGAGCCCCCGCGATCCTGGGGGTGACAGGACCAGGCACGCGCGGAAGCGCGGGAACTACAGTGGGGCCATGAGCGGCGACCTCAACCTTCTGGGCGATTACATACGCGCCCGCCGGGAGCTCGTCACTCCGGAACAGGCCGGCATCCCTTCCGCGGGCGTACGGCGCGTGCCCGGCCTGCGCCGGGAGGAGGTCGCGATGCTCGCCGGCATCAGCGCCGACTACTACCTGCGCCTGGAGCAGGGCCGCGACCGCAACCCCTCCGCGCAGGTCCTGGAGTCCCTCGCCCGCGTGCTGCTGCTCGACGACGACGCGACGGCCTACCTGCTACGCCTCGGGGCGGGAAGACCCCGGCGGCGACGGCGGCCCCGGAAGGAGACCGTTCCTCCCGGCGTCGCCAAGCTCGTCGCCACGCTCCCGCTCCCCGCGTACGTGGAGGACCGCTACTTCGACGTCCTCGCCGCCAACGCGCTCGCGACCGCTCTGTCGCCGCGACTCGCGGCCGGGGGCAACCGCCTGCGCGACGTGTTCCTCGACCCGGCCGAGCAGGCTCTCTACCCCGACTGGGAGGACGCCGCGCAGGGCATGGTCGCCGGCTTCCGCGAGTCCGTCGGCACCGACACGGACGACCCCCGGTTCATCGAACTCGTCGGCGAGCTCTCCCTCGCCAGCCCTCTCTTCAGCAGGCTCTGGGCCCGCCACGACGTCAACACGTGCGAAGGCACGCCCAAGCACATCGACCACCCCCAGGTCGGTGGCCTGTGGTTGAACCGCGAGAGGTTGGGCGTCAGCGGCGCGACGGGTCAGACGCTCGTCGTCCTCCACCCCGACCCCGGCACCGACAGCGCCGACAAGCTGGCGCTCCTCGCGTCCATCGTGCGGACATGACCCCGGCCCGTGGCGGCGAGGACGGCGCCGTCAGGGCGTGCGCCGTCGCGCCGGTCACGGTCCTTCGGCGGCGTCGCGTTGTTCCAGGAGCCGGATCATGCAGTCCAGGGCCTGGCCGGGGCGGGGGGAGCCGGGGTCGAGCATCTGCTCGATCTCCAGGCCGGTGACCGTCGCGACGATCAAGGTGGCCAGCTCGTCGGAGCCGGTGTGCTCGCGCAGGACCTGCGCGGCCAGGTCGCGCCAGCCGGTGGCGGCGCGCTGCTGGAAACCGGGGAAGCGGTCGGGATGACGCCCGGCCAAGACCAGGAGCTCCAGCCATAGCCGCATGTAGCTGTGGGCGCCGGGTGCGCGGGTGCTCTCCCAGTAGCGCCGCAGCAGCTCGCCGGGCGAGGCGCCGCCGGGGCCCTCGGCGAGCCGCCGGATCTGCTCGCGCATCTCGGTCTCGACGTGCTCGACGATCGCGGCCAGCAGCCCTTCTCTGCGGCCGAAGTGGTAGGTCAGCGTGTACGTGCTGAAGCCCAGCGCGGTGGCCAGCTCGGCCAGCGAGAGGTCGTCCAGCCCTCGCTCGGCGGCCACGCGGACGGCGGCGGTGAGGATCTCCTCGCGGCGGCCGGGCTGGGGCGGTCGCCCGACGGGCCTTCTCATCTGCTCTGACATCTCGCGTCCAGCGTAGGACCGATCACCCCGCTTGATTTACATCACGAGCATTATCATAATGACCGTCATGGAAATTATCCGAGGCCCGGGTCTGTGGTGGGACGGGCTCGCCGAGACGCAGCGGCGGCCCCGGCCGGCACCGGCGAACGACACCACCGCGGACGTCGTCATCGTGGGGGCCGGCTTCACCGGCCTGTGGACCGCCTACTACCTGCGCCTGCTCGCTCCGGAACGCTCGGTGATCGTCGTGGAGCGCCGGCTCGCCGGATACGGCGCCTCCGGACGCAACTGCGGCTGGTGCTCCGGCTTTCTGCCCAACGGGCTCGACGGGTTGGCCCGCGAGCACGGCCGTCAAGCGGCCATGGCCATGCAGCGGGCGGCCATCGAGACGGTGAGCGAAGTGGAGCGGGTCGTCGCCGCCGAACGCATCGACTGCGGAATCCGGCGCGGCGGCAGCCGGCTGCTCGCCCGCAACCGGGCCCAGGCGAACCGGCTCGCCCGTACGATGGCCCGCCTGCGGTCCTTCGGCTTCGGTCCGGAGGACTACCGGCTGCTGGACAAGGAGGAGACGAGCCGGCATCTGGCGGTCTCCCAGGTGGTCGGCTCGGCGTACACGCCGCACTGCGCCGTGCTGAACCCGGCCAAGCTGGTACGGGGGCTCGCGGCGGTGGTCGAACGCCACGGCGCGGTCATCCACGAACAGACCCCGGTCCTCTCGATCGACCGGGGCCGGGTGCGCACCGAGCACGGAGTGCTGGAAGGCGACATGGTGGTGCTGGCGACCGAGGGCTACACGGCCGGCCTGCCGGGGCTGCGCCGCGAACTGGCCCCCGTTCACTCGCACATGATCGCCACCGACCCGCTCCCGGAGAGCTTCTGGCGGCAGGTGGGCTGGGCCGACCGCGCCACGGTCGCCGACCAGCGCCACCACTTCGCCTACATGCAGCGCACCGAGGACGACAGGATCGCCATCGGCGGCCGGGGCATCACCTACCCCTTCGGCTCGCGCGTCTCCTCCGCCGGCGACCGGTCCGAGGCCATATGGGCGCGGCTGCGCCACGCCCTGGCCGAGATGTTCCCCCAGTTAGGCAAGGCCGGGATCAGCCATCGCTGGGGCGGGCCGATCGCGTTCACCCGCACCATGGAGCCGTCGGCCGGCATCGACCGCGCCCGCCGCCTGGCCTGGGCCGGCGGGTACGGAGGCGACGGCGTCGCCCTCAGCAACCTCGCCGGCCGCACCCTGGCCCACCTGATCATCGGCATCGACACCGGCGAGACCCGCCTTCCCTGGGCCGGCGTCGGACGCCGCTGGGAACCCGAGCCGTTGCGCTGGCTCGGCGTCCGCGCCGCATCCGCCCTCGCCCATCTCGCCGACTTCTACGCAGACCGCCTCGCCCGCTGATCAGAGCAGTCGCCTGATCTCACCGTACGCGCGGTAGAAGCCGCCGCGTTCGGCGGGGCGCACGCCCTCGACGACGTAGCGGGCGCCCGCCTCGCGGATGTTCTTGGGGAACTGCACGTTCCAGCCGGACTCGAACCCCGGGGAGAGCACCCGGACACGCAGGCGGTCGCCCTGCGGGTAGCACTCCACGATCACACCGCCGGCGGCGTCCGTCGTGGTCTGCAGCGCCTGCGTCGGCTCGACCGCCGTCAGCCCGGCGGCGGCCTTGACATCGACCGGTACGGGCACGCTTCCGCCCTGCGCCGCGCTGACCGCCTGTTCACCGGCGTCGATGCAGGCCAGCGTCCCGCCGGTGGTGACGATGTAGAGGCGATCGTCGAGGAACTGCATCGAGAACGCCGAGCCGCAGCCGGTGCCGAGCTTCCACAGCCGCTCGCCGTTCTGGTCGAAGCAGTAGATGGAGGAGGAACTGTCGCCGGCGAAGACGTAGCGCCCGTCCGGCGCGGTCGCGCAGGAGTAGACGATGTCGTCGCACCGGTAGACCGCCTCGATCGCGCCGGAGTCCTTGGCCAGCTTGATCACCTTGTCGTTGGCCGTGCCCGCGTACACCGAACCCGGCTCCTGCCAGCCGAACAGGACCGCGCCGTCCACCCGGGTGTGCCAGACGGGCTTGCCGTCGCCCGCCTGGTAGCGGGCCACGCCCCGGGAATGCCCGTGGTAGACGGAGTCGCGGTCGCAGCGGACCATCCACGCGTGCCGGCCGTCGGTGGTGCGCGCCCACTGGTACTCGTCCTCGTGGTCGATCGCGGTGACGTTGCCGGCCGCGTCGGACACCCCCAGAACGCCGTCGTAGATGTCCAGCCAGAAGATGTCGACGTTGGCGGCGATCTCGTAGGCGACCCGCGGCACCTTGCCCGACAGGTCGTACACGCTGCCGTCGTCGCACCCGGCGTAGATCCAGAAGTCGTCCGCGACGATGCACTTGACCCCGTCGGGCAGCTTGAATCGGCCGTTCACCGTCCCGTCGTGGGCGACCTTGTAGACGTCGCCCTGCTGGTTGCCCACCCAGCAGCGCTCACCGTCCACGAAGATGCCGTACGCGGGCGAACCGCTGGCGAACCGCCACAGCACCGGCGCCAGTCGCGCCGTCGAGGCCCGGCTCACCGTGGGCCTGCGGGTCACCGGCCGGGCCTGCCTCACTCCTCGCACGGCCGGCTCGTAGCCCTTGCGCATCTTCTCGTCGATCTTCTTCTGCGCTGCGGCCCGAGCCTTCTCGGGGGTGGCGAAGCCGGTGACCTTGGTCTGCCCGGGGCCCCCGATCCGCCCGTAGCTGATCGTGACCTCGGTGCCGGAGACGAGCACCTCGTAGAACTTGTGCGCGCCGCCGCCGTCCTCGGACAGTTCCAGGTATGTCATGCCGGCTCTCCACGGTTGATCTTCTCGACTAGCGCCAGAGCGTAGGGGAGGCCGCCGACATTTGGCGCCGGATGCCATGAATGCGGCATCCGGACGGTGCTCCCAGGCGCCTTGTGCCGTCCATCTTTATGACAGCCAACACAGAGTTGATCGGTCGGCCTAGTGAAGGGCATACTGAATCGACTCGCAGAGAACGCTCTTGCCGAGCGCCGCCGAGAAGAGGAGACGGCATGTCCGAGAACAAGGCTGTGGTCGCCGGTGTCGGGATGATCCCGTTCACCAAGGCCGGCCGCAGTGACCCGTTCGATGTCATGGGCGCCGAAGCCGCGCGCCGCGCGCTGGCCGACGCCGGTATCGAGTACGACGCCGTCCAGCAGGCGTACACCAGTTACATCTACGGCGACTCGGCCGGCGGGGAGAAGGCCCTCTACCGGGTCGGCATGACCGGTGTCCCGATCATCAACGTCCACAACAACTGCTCCTCGGGTTCCACGGCGCTGTTCCTCGCCCGTCAGGCCGTCGAGAGCGGTGTCGTCGATGTCGCGCTCGCGCTCGGGTTCGAGCAGATGGAGGCCGGCGTCGAGGGCCGGTGGCCCGAGCGGCCCCACCCCCTGGAGGAGTTCGCCAAGGTCGTGGTCGCCAAGTACGGCATGCCCGAAGGGCAGTTCCCCGGCGCCGCCTTCTTCTACGGCGCCGCGGGTGACCAGTACGTCGAGGAGCACGGCATCGATCCGAAGGTCTTCGCCCACATCACCGTCAAGAACCGCCGCCACGCCGCGAACAACCCCTACGCCGTCTTCCGCGACCCGCTCACCGTCGAAGAGGTCCTCGGGTCGCGGAAGATCTCAGGCCCGCTGACGAAGTACCAGTGCTGCCCGCCCACCTCGGGCGCCGCCGCCGCGGTCGTCGTGTCGCAGGAGTACGCCAGGAGGCACGGTCTGCGCGGCGACGTGGTGATCGCCGCCCAGGCGATGGCCACCGACTTCCCGAGCACCTTCGAAGGCGACATGAAGCGTCTCGTCAGCTACGACATGACGGCCGCCGCCTCGAAGCAGGTCTACGAGAACAGCGGCATCGGCCCCGAGGACGTCCGCGTCGTCGAGCTGCACGACTGCTTCACCACCCACGAGTTCCTCATCTACGAGGCGCTCGGCCTCACCGCGGAGGGCACGGCCGAGAAGTTCGTGCTCGACGGCCGGAACACCTACGGCGGCCAGGTCGTCACCAACCCCTCGGGCGGCCTGATCGCCAGGGGCCACCCGATCGGCGCCACCGGACTCGCGCAGTGCGCGGAGCTCGTCTGGCAGCTGCGTGGACAGGCGGAGGGCCGCCAGGTCGAGGGTGTCACCACCGCCCTGCAGCACAACGTCGGTCTCGGCGGCGCGGTCGTCGTGACGATGTACCAGAAGGTGGCGCACCAGAAGGTGGCCGCCTGACATGGGAAAGCTCGAAGGCAAGGCCGCGCTCGTCACCGGGGCCGGCCGGGGCATCGGCCGCGCGATCGCGCTCAAGCTCGCCGCGGAGGGCGCGTCCGTCGTGGTCAACGACCTCGACGCCGAACCCGCCGCCGAGGTGGCCGAGGAGATCAAGGCCGCCGGCGGCCAGGTCGTCGTGGTTCCCGGCAGTGTGACCGCCGAGGGATTCGCCGAGCGGTTCATCGGCGCGGCCGTCGAGAGCTTCGGCGGCATCGACATCATCATCAACAACGCCGGTTACACGTGGGACAACGTGATCCAGAAGATGACCGACGAGCAGTGGCACGCCATCGTCGACCTGCACCTCAAGGCCCCCTTCGACATCCTGCGCGCCGCCCAGCCGGTCATCGGCGCCGCGGCGAAGAAGGAGAAGGCGCAGGGCGTCGTCGTGCACCGCAAGGTGGTCAACATCTCCTCGGTGGCCGGCCTCCACGGCAGCGCCGGCCAGGCCAACTACTCGGCCGCCAAGGCGGGCATCGTCGGTCTCACCAAGACCCTCGCCCACGAGTGGGGGCGCTACAACGTCAACGTCAACTGCGTCGCGTTCGGCTTCATCGAGACTCGTCTGACCGCGCCCACCGGGGTCTCGGCGATCGAGGTCGAGGGCCGCGAGATCAAGGTCGGCGTACGACCCGAGGCCATCGAGGCGCTGAAGTCGCTGATCCCGCTGGGCCGGCCGGGCTCGCCCGAAGAGGCCGCCGGTTCGGTGGTCATGCTCACCTACCCCGAAGCCGACTTCGTCTCCGGCCAGGTCATCACGGCCGCCGGCGGCTACGAGTACTGACGCCGAATCGGGGTCTGATGAGCACCAACGACGGCATCACCGACTTCGAAGGGCGCGTCGCCTTCGTCACCGGCGGCGCGCGCGGCATCGGTCTCGGCATCGTCCGGGCCCTGTTGCGCCGCGGCGCGAACGTCGCCATCGCCGACATCAGCGCGGGCGCCCTTGAGCGGGCACGCGACAGGCTCGGCGCGTCGCCGGCCCGGCTGCGCTGCTACCAGCTCGACGTCACCGACCGTGAGCGGTACGCCCGCGTCGCGGCCGAGGTCCACCGCGACCTCGGCGAGGTGACGCTGCTCTTCAACAACGCGGGCATCATCGACTCCGTCAGCCCGAGCAAGCTCTCGTACGAGATGTGGGGCCATGTCATGGGGGTCAACCTCGATGGCGTCTACAACGGGATCCAGACGTTCGTCCCCGGGATGCTCGCCTCGCCCCGCCGCTGCCACGTGGTGAACACCTCCTCCGAGGCCGGCCTCGTCGAGGCGGGCTCCGGGTTCCTCTACCACGCGAGCAAGTACGCCGTGATCGGCATGAGCGAGTCGTTGCGGCGGGAGCTGGCGCACTTCGATGTCGGAGTCTCGGTCCTCTTCCCCGGACCGGTCGCGACCGACATCGTCGAGAACACCCGAAGCCTGCGGCCTGACACCGCGCCGCCGCACTCGGAGCGGGTGACCCGGATCCTGGACTCCGCTCACAAGCTCCTCAACGATCAGGGCGCCTCTCCCGACGGCGTCGGCGAGCTGGTCCTCGGCGCGGTCGAGACGAACGCGGCGTACATCGCCACCCGCAACGAGCTGGGGGAGTACCTCCGCCGGCGCAACGACGAGCTGACCGCGGCCATGAGGCACGCCGAGAGCTTCCTGGCGAGCTTCGACGCGACCGCGGAGCAGGCCGTATGACGCGGAGGGGCACGATCGTCGGCAGCGCGCGCACCCGGATCGGGCGCGCGGCCGAGGTCCGCCATCGCGGGCGAGCGCCGGTGACCCCGGAGCCGCGCGCCCCGGTGGGATCGCTGCCCTAGGATGACCGCTGTGAGTTCCCGAGGACGCCGCCGCATCGACGAGATCGGCGACGAGAGTCGCCGCCGCATCCTCGACGCAGCCGAAGAGCTGTTCGCCGAGCGCGGGTTCGACCGCACGTCCTTCGTCGACATCGCCGAGCGCTCGGGCATCAGCCGTGGCTCGATCCCATGGCACTTCAAGAACAAGCACGGTCTGGTGATGGCCGTCGTCGAACGCGCGATCGAGCGTGCGGTCGATATCGAGCACTACGCTTCTCTGCCGACGCTCGCCGAGCTGTTCGACGACTACGCCAAGTGGGTGCGTGGCGGCAACTCGGCGCTGCTGTTCATGATCCTGACCGAAGCCATGAGCAGCACGGGCGCCGTCCACCGCCAGTACCAGGAGTTCCTCACCCAGCGGCGCCGCGGTGTCGCGCTCTGGCTGCGTGCGCAACGCCCCAAGGGCGTCGATCCCAAGATCGCGTCGAAGCGGGAGCGCACCTTCGCGGTGGCGCTCACCGGAACGCTCTACGGAATTCACCTTCAGGCGCTCATCGACCCCGACGGCTTCGATCTCGACGAGGCCCTGCGTCTGGTCGCGGAGCAGTTCGACAAGAACCTCGCCGACCTGTGGGCCACCCTGCCGGCCGCCGACGACGCGCCCGGCGGCTGCGACGCCGGCAAGACCACCGACTGACCCGTTCGGCCTCGTCGTCGAAACTCTCTGAACTGTTACTTGCCTAATTCTATGTCGAGTGACATAGAGTTGGCCTGCTTGATCCCACGACGAGAGAGGTGTGCCATGGACGCTGCGGAGATCGAGCGGCTTATGGCTGTCAGCCCGTCGGAACCGTTCGTGCGGACGATGGCCCGGCTCGCGGACGAGGACCCGGACTTCGTCGCCATCAGCTACGAGGACGACTCCATCACCCGACGCGAGCTGGAGCGGCGTTCCAACCGGCTCGCCCGGGTCTACGCCGAGAAGGGGGTGAGGTTCGGCGACTACGTCGCCGTCGGGCTGCCGAACGGCATCGACTTCTACGTCGCCTTCTTCGCGACGCTCAAGGTCGGTGCGGTGCCGCTGCCGTTGTCGTACCGCCTTCCGATCGCGGAGCGCCAGGCGATCATCGACCTCGCGAAGGCCGCACTCCTCGTCGGCGTGAGACAGGAGGACCACCCCGGGTACGTCGCGCTGCCGGCCGGGTTCGAGCCGGACGCGTCGGTGAGCGACGAGCCCCTGCCCGAGGTCGTCTCCCCGGCGTGGAAGGCGCCCACGTCCGGTGGCAGCACCGGACGGCCCAAGATCATCCGATCCGGCGCCGCCGCCGAGGGGTCTCCGGCGATCAACCAGATCGTGTTCCGCTACACATCCGAGGACACCCAGGCCGTCGTGGCGCCGCTCTACCACAACTCGGCGCTGGCGATGTCGGTCGGCGGCCTGCTCCTGGGTCAGCACATCGTGGTCATGAACAGGTTCGACGCCGAGCAGACGCTGCGGCTGATCGAGAAGCACAAGATCACCTGGCTGATGCTCGTGCCCACGATGATGCACCGCATGTACCGGATCATCGAGGCCGGCGGGAAGTACGACCTGTCGTCGATCCGGGCCCTGCTGCACACGGCGTCCAAGTGCCCCGAGTGGCTGAAGGAGAAGTGGATCGAGCTGCTGGGGCCGGAGAAGATCATCGAGATCTACGGCGGAACCGAGTCGATCGCGATAACGCTCATCACCGGAACCGAGTGGCTGGAGCACCGCGGCTCGGTCGGCCGGCCCTTCGTCGGCGACATGAAGGTCCTCGACCCCCACGGCGTCGAGCTGCCTCCCGGCGAGATCGGCGAGATCTACATGAAGAGCGGCGACGGCATGGGGATCGGCTACGAGTACGTCGGCGCCGAGCCCAGGACGCTCAACGGCTGGGAGAGCCTCGGCGACCTGGGCTGGAAGGACGAGGACGGCTACCTCTACATCAGCGACCGGCGCGTCGACATGATCGTCAGCGGTGGCGCGAACGTCTACCCGGCCGAGGTCGAGACCGCGATCGACCAGTACCCCCAGGTGCTCTCCTCGGTCGTCGTCGGCCTTCCCGACGACGACCTCGTCCAGCGGGTCCACGCCCTCGTGCAGGCCGAGCCCGGCACGACCGCGCAGGAGATCCTCGACTTCCTCGCCGGCAGGCTCGTCCGCTACAAGATCCCCCGTTCCATCGAGTTCATCGACGAGCCGCTGCGCGACGACTCCGGCAAGGTACGCCGCAGCCAGATGCGCGACGCCGCGATCGAGAGGATGAAGAGCAATGCCTGAGACCACCTTCGAGCGGATCCGCTACGACGTGCCGGCCGAGCGGGTGGCACGCATCACGCTGGCGCGCCCGGAGACGCGCAACGCGCAGGACTACAAGATGCTCCACGAGCTCGACACCGCGTTCCAGCAGGCCACCCTCGACGACGACATCCGGGTCATCGTCCTGGCGGCCGACGGGCCCCACTTCTCCTCCGGGCATGACCTGACGAACACCGCCACCGGCGCCGACTTCGAACCTCACTGCATGACCGGTGGTTACCTCCAGCCCGGCCAGGCCGGGGGCATGGCCAACGAGGAGGAGTTCTACCTCGGGATGTGCTGGCGCTGGCGCAATGTGCCGAAGCCGACCATCGCCCAGGTCCAGGGCAAGGTGATCGCCGGCGGTCTGATGCTGGTGTGGCCGTGCGACCTCATCATCGCCAGCGAGGACGCGACCTTCGCCGACCCGACGGTCGCCTTCGCCGTCAACGGGCACGAGTACCACACCCACACATGGGAGCTCGGCGCCCGCAAGGCCAAGGAGATGCTCTTCCGCGGCAACGCGCTCACCGCCCGCGAGTGCGAGAGGCTCGGCATGGTCAACCACGTCGTCGCACGCGACGACCTGGAGAAGTTCACCCTCGACCTGGCCGCCGAGATCGCCCAGCGCCCCGCGTTCGGCCTGAAACTGGCCAAGATGTCGGTCAACGGAGCGCTGGAGGCCCAGGGGCAGTTCAACGCGATTCGCCACGCCTTCGCCCTGCACCAGACCGGCCACGCCAACGCCCGCGCGGTCTTCGACGGCCTGCCCGTGGACCCGTCCGGCATCGAGGTCATCCGGCAGCTCTCCAAGCGCTAGCCGCCCCAGATCGCGGCGACGGCCTCCGGCGCACCGCGCCGGAGGCCGTCGCCGTCCACGGGCTCGCGAGTCAGGAGACCTCGTCGGCGACCGGGTCGGGCATCGACGCGAGAAGAGCCTCCATCCGCATCCTGACGTAGTCCTTGATCGAGCCGTCGGTGTGGATCCACATGGCCTTGGCCTCCATGCCGGCGATGACCATCTCGCCGACGGCGTCGATGCTCGTGCCCGATCTGAGGAACGCCTCGGTGTCCCTGTTGGCGCCCTCCCTGTGCACGACGGAAAGGCCCTCGCCGATCCGCTCCGTGTTGCTCAGGATGTCGGTGGCGACGGGGCCGGGGCACAGCACGCTCACCTCGATGCCGTACTTGGCCGCATCCCGCTTCAGCGACTCCGAGAGCCCCACGACCGCGTACTTGGAGGTCGTGTAGAGGACGTTCGGGCCGCCGACCAGTCCGGCGCCCGACGCGGTGTTCACGATGTAGCCGCCCTCGCGGCGCTCGATCATGCGAGGCGCGAAGGTCTGCAGGCCGTTGACCACGCCCATCAGGTTCACGCCGAGCGTCAGGTCCCACATCTCGTACCGCATCTTCGACAGCGACGAGTACGGCGCGATGCCGGCGTTGTTGAACAACAGGCTGACAGGGCCCAGCTTCGACTCGGCCTCGTCGGCGACCGAGGCGAACGCCTGACGATCCCGCACGTCGAGCCGGAAGACCTCGACGTCCGTCACCTGTGCGAGCTCTCTCCGGCTGGAGCTCAACGCCGCTTCGTCGATGTCGGCCAGCGCGAGGCGTACGCCGCGCTTGGCCAGGGCGCGCGCGATGCCCAGCCCGATGCCCTGGCCGCCGCCGGTGATGAAGGCGACCGCACCCTTCCACTCCCTCACAAGTCCGCCCTTCTTCGATGGCCCTCAGGCGGGCCATCCTTCGTGGAGCCATGGATCTCTGTCGGTCGGCATTGACTCGTCAGGTCATTCCTGTGTTGACCTGTTGTGTCTATGCTGAGCAACATAGTATCGTGAGCAGCGTGTTACGGGGAATTCACCACCGAAGGAACCCAGAATGCGCAAGAGGATGTTCGCCGCCGGGGCTGCCGGCCTGATGTTGGCCGTCACTGTCGCCGGGTGCGCCCAGGGCGGCGATGACTCCGTGCAAGGAGCAAGCCGGACTCCGGCGTCCGCCACGCCGAGCGCGGCCGGCAGCGGCCGGGAGACGACGGCACCGGGCACGACGTACTTCAAGACCGAGGTCACCCCCGAGACCGGAGTGGCACCGGGAACGGTCCTGACCGCCAAGTCCACGGGCGCCACCCCCTCGACGGCCTACTACTGCCTCATCGCCGCCTACGACACCGACGGGGGCGGAGTGTCGGCACCCGACAGGTCCACCCTGAAGCCCGTGAAGTCGAACGCCGCAGGAAAGATCACCTGCGAGGTCACCTACAAGCCCTTCTCCGCGCAGGACAACGCGGGCGTCACGCGCCGCTGCCCCACCACCGCCGCCGACCGGGAGGCCGGGTTCACGTGCGGCGTCCTGCTCGCCGACGCCGCCACCGTCGGCGCCCTCTCCGCGTCGGCCGTCCCGTTCACGCCCGAGGAGTAGCGGTTCCCCCCGGCCTCGGGGCGACAGACCGTCACCGTCAAGCGCTGAGCCACCGGCCGACCGAGCAGACCGACCGCGCCGTGAAAGGGGACCGATGACCGAAGAAGATCGCGGAGTGAGCGGCGACCCTCGATCCCTCGCCTCCGCCGTGCTGGCCGGACAGACACTCGACGGCCCGCACGACCCCGGAACCGAGGACGGCGCCCTGCGCGACGCGGAGACCGCGCTCAAAGCCGCACCCGCGCCGGAGATGACCTTCAAACAGGTCGTGTCCATCGGCGGGCGCGGCACCATCGGCCTGCTCTTCGGCCTCGCGGTGCTCGACAGCATCGACAACGCGATGTTCACCGTCTTCGCGCCGGACATCCGCGAGTCGCTCGGCATCGGGTCCTCGGCGGTCGCCGTCGTCGGCGCGCTCGCCGGCGTCATGGTCTCCCTGGGCGCTGTCCCGCTCGGCTCGCTCGGAGACCGCTTCCGCCGCACGTTCATCGCGGGCATCTGCACCCTCGGCTGGGCGGTCGCCGCGGTCTTCCTCGGGTTCGTCCAGGCCCTGTGGCAGTTGGTCGTCGTCCGGATCGTCGCCGGGCTCGGCAAGGCGAACGAGGGGCCGATCCAGGGGTCGATCCTGACCGACACCTACCCGCCGGCGGGGCGCGGCCGGGTCTTCGGCCTCCACAGGAGCGGGCTTCCGCTCGGCATCGCGCTCGGGCCGGTGCTGGCGGCCGTCGTCGCCGTGATCGTGCCCGGCGACCACGACGCCTGGCGGTGGGCGTTCGGCGCCCTCGCCGTTCCCGGCGTCCTGCTCGCGCTGGGCGTCCTGCGCCTGCCTGAGCCCGTACGGGGGCGGTTCGAACAGGAGGCGCTGCTCGGCGGCGAGCTGCCTCCCGACCCCCACGCACTCCCGGTCACCCTCGCGGCGGCGTTCGCCCGCCTCAAGAAGATCCGCACCTTCTACTCCGTGATGGTGGCGCTCGGCGCGTTCGGCCTCTGCGTGACCACGATCCCGATCTACCTCAGCCTCATCCTGGAAGACCACTTCGGGCAGAGCGTCGAGGCGCGCGGCGTGATCGGCGCCATGACCGCGATCGGCGGGCTGGCCGGCGCCGCACTCGGTGGCACGTACAGTGACCGTCTCTTCCGGCGCAGCCCCGCGGCGTGTCTCTACATGGGCAGCGGAGCGCTCGCCGCGCTCGGCATCGGGTTCGGCATCCAGGCGTACGCCCCGAACCTCGCGACGTACGTCGTCGTCGGGATGGTCACCTCCGGCATTCTCTTCTTCGGCCTGGTCCCGCTGACTCTCGTCGTCGCCGCGGTCACCCCGGCGGAGTTCCGTGCCACGGCGTTCGCGGTCGTGGGGCTCTACCTGGCGCTCGTCGGCGGACTCGGCGGGGCACTGGTGACCGGCCTCGCCGAGGAGTCCTGGGGCGCTCGGACCGCCATCGCCGTGGTCGCGCCGGCGGCCTCGATCCTGGCGGGCCTCGTCCTGGCCAGCAGCGCCGGGCACCTGCCGCGCGACATCGCGCGTGCCGCCGCCGACCTGCTGGAGGAGCGCAACGAGCGACTCCGTCTCGCCCGGGGCGACGAGGCGCCGCTGCTCCAGGTCAGCCGCCTCGACTTCTCCTACGGGCCGGTGCAGGTGCTCTTCGACGTCTCACTGGAGGTCCGCAAGGGGGAGACCCTCGCCCTGCTCGGCACCAACGGCGCCGGCAAGTCGACCCTGCTGCGCGTCATCTCCGGTCTCGAGTACGCCGACCGCGGCGCGGTCCGTGTCTCCGGCCGCACCGTCACCTATGCCGACCCCGCGACGCGGGTACGGCTGGGGATCGTCCAGGTCCCCGGCGGCCGTTCGGTCTACCCGAACCTGAGCGTTTCGGAGAACCTCCTCATCGGCGGCTACACCCTGCTCGGTGACTCCCGCGACCTCGAGGAGCGAGCCCGGGAGGTGCTCGACAGGTTCCCCATCCTCCGGCAACGCCTCGACCAGCCGGCCGGCACGCTGTCCGGCGGCGAGCAGCAGATGCTCGGCCTGGCCACCGCGATGCTCCTCCGCCCCGAGATCCTGCTCATCGACGAGCTCTCCCTCGGCCTCTCGCCCGTGATGGTGCAGGAGGTTCTGTCGATCGTCGAGGGCCTGAAGGCCGACGGCGTGACCATGGTCATCGTCGAGCAGTCGGTGAAGATCGCCCTGTCCATCGCCGACCGGGCCGTGTTCATGGAGAAGGGCCAGGTCCGCTTCGAGGGCCCGGCCCAGGAGCTCGCCCATCGCGACGACCTGGTACGCGCGGTCTTCCTCGGCACGGGAGGTGCCTGACATGGGCATCCCCGGAACGGGCTGGGCGATCGAGTCTGACATGCTCGTGTTCGGAGTCCTCGCCGGACTCGCGTACGCCATCCTCGCGGCCGGCATCGTGCTGGTCTACCGCGCCACCAAGGTGATCAACCTCGCCCACGGCGAGATCGGCGTCTTCGGGGCGGCGCTCCTGGCCAAGCTCGTCCTCGACTGGCACTGGAACTTCTGGCTCGCGTTCGCCGCCTCACTCGCCGCAGGCGCCGCGGTCGGGGCGGTCGTCGAGATGGGCGTCATCCGCAGGCTCGCGAAGTCGCCTCGCCTGATCCTCCTGGTCGCCACTCTCGGGGTCGGTCAGGTCGCGTTCCTCGCCCGGGTGCTCCTCCCCGAGATCGAGAACCACGCTCCCTTCCCGTCGCCCCTGAACCGCGAGGCCGAGTTCGGTGGAGTGGTCCTCAGCTCACCGCACTTCATGATGCTGGCCTTCGTTCCGGCCGTGATCGTCGGCCTGACCCTCTTCCTGACGAAGACGCCGTTCGGCATCGCCGTCCGCGCCTCCGCGGACAACCCCGACCGCGCCAAGCTCGCCGGCGTCCCGGTCATGCGGGTGTCCACCACGGTCTGGGCGATCTCCGGCGCGCTCGCGGTGCTGACCGTGGCTCTGCTCAACCCCGTCACCGGCGCGGTCGTCGGCCTCCCCACCGCGTCGGTCGGCCCCAGCCTCCTGCTGCACGCGCTCGCGGCCGCCCTCGTCGGCGGCCTCACCTCGATGCCGCGAGCGCTGATCGGCGGCATCGTCGTCGGTGTCGTCGAGGCGGTGATGACGGCCAACGGCGCACCGACCGGCTCGACCGATCTCGTCCTGTTCATCGCGATCCTGGTGATGACCCTCCTGCGCCGGCGCGACGTGGATTCCAGCGCGGACGGGCTGGGCATCACCGTGAAGACGCCGCCGTTGCCAGAGGCGATGCGGAACCTGTGGTGGGTGCGCCGCTCCGGGCTGATCACCGCCGTCGCCGCGGTCGTGGTCGCCGCGTGCCTCCCGCTGGTCTTCACCAGCTCGGCCGGCACCTACATGCTCACCAAGGTCCTGATCTTCGCGCTCATCGGGCTCTCCGTGACCGTGCTCGCGGGATGGGCCGGCCAGCTGACGCTCGGGCAGTTCGCGTTCGTCGGCATCGGCGCGCTGGTGGCGACCCAGCTCGCCGGCCACGGCGTCCCGTTCCTCGCCGCGGTCGCCGAGGCCGCGGTCGCGGGCGGCATCGCCGCGTTCGTGGTCGGCCTCCCGGCGCTGCGCGTCAAGGGCCCGTTCCTCGCCATGACGACGCTCGCGTTCGCCGTGGCCTGCCAGTCATGGCTGTACGGGCAGGACCTGTTCGGCGAGGGACCGACCTACACCTTCCCCGAGCTGGAGCTGTTCGGACTGCTCGACCTCTCCTCCGAGCGCACCGTCTACTTCCTCACCCTGGTGGTCCTGGTCGTCACCGCCGCGGCGGTCGCCCGCCTCCGCCGCACCGGTGCCGGGATCTCGATCGTCGCGGTGCGGGACAACGAGCGGGCCGCGGCCAGTTTCGCGGTCTCGCCGGTCGCGGCGAAGCTCTCGGCGTTCGTCTTCGCCGGCGCGCTCGCCGGCCTGGCCGGGGGGCTCTACGCCGCCGCCACCGGTCAGTTCGCCCTCACCGCGACGACGACCCCAGCGATCTTCGGCCCCGACCAGTCGACCTTCATCATCTCGATGGTCGTCATCGGCGGGCTGGGCCGGGTCTCCGGCTCGGTCCTCGGTGCGATCTACCTCGTCGGCCTGCCCGCGCTGTTCGGCGAGTCGGTCTCGGTCAGCCTCGCCACCTCCGGCATCGGCGTCCTGGCTCTCATCCTCTTCCAGCCCGGCGGTCTGACCCAGCTCGCGCTGTCGGCGCGCTCCGCGTTCCTCACCCATCTCGCCCGCGGACGCGAGGCCCCGCCCGCTCCCTCGCGCCCGCCGATCCACGCGCTGCCGCGCCCCGAGCCCCGTCCCGTCGCCGACCAGGCCGCGCCGGCGATCGAGGTCAGCGGAGTCGACGTCGCCTTCGGGGGCAGGGTGGCGCTCAAGGACGCCTCGTTGCGGGTCGCCCGGGGCGAGGTCGTCGGCGTGATCGGCTCCAACGGCGCCGGCAAGTCGACCCTGATGAACGTCATCAGCGGTTTCATCCGTCCGCAGTCGGGCCGGATCCACATCGGCGGCCTCGACGTCACATCGTTCAGCCCCCACCGGCGGGCCGCGCTCGGGGTGGGGCGTGTCTTCCAGGACGCGCGACTCTTCGGCGACCTCACCGTCCACGAGACCGTACGGGTCGCGCTGGAGGCGCGGAAACGCTCGGAGTTCGTTCCGTCCCTCCTCGCTCTCCCCGCCGGATGGACGAGTGAGCGGCGGAAGATCACCGACGCCGACGCCTACATCGACTTCATCGGCCTCGGCCGCTACGCCCACACCCTCACCTCCGAGCTCTCCACGGGCACCCGGCGCATCGTCGAGATGTGCTGCCTGCTCGCCCAAGGAGCCGACGTGCTCCTGCTCGACGAGCCCACGGCCGGCGTGGCGCAGAAGGAGTCGGAGGCGTTCGGGCCGCTGATCAAGAGCATCCAGACCGAGCTGTCGGCGACCGTCGTCATCATCGAGCACGACATGCCGCTGGTCATGTCGATCTCCGACCGCCTGTACTGCTACTCCGCCGGACGGCTCATCGCCGAGGGCGCTCCGGAGGCCGTCCGCGACAACCCCGACGTCGTCGCCGCCTACCTGGGCACCGACAAGCGGGCGATCGAACGCAGCGACGCCCTCACCGGCGCGAAGGATCACCCATGACCGAGACCAGCCGCAGCAGCCGCAGCACCCGCCCCCCGCTCGGCCTGACCGCCGGGCAGTGGCAGACGATCCTCCTGGCCGTGATCCTCGCGGGAGTCCTCCTGGCCGTGACCCTGCCGCCCGTACTCGACTCCCGCGACCACGACGACCAGGAGACCGGCGCCGCCGCCCGCCTCATCCGAACCGAACCCCGCACGCTCCGCTCCGAGGGATACCTATGACCGGCCCGTCGAACGACAAGCACTTCCACGTGATGGCACCCGCCCGCGCGTACGGCGTGCTCGTCGCCGTCTCCGGCCTGCTGCTCGCCATCGGCCTCGTGCTTCCGCTCGCCCTGGCCTCGTCCGCACCGGCCGATGCCGGTGCCCGCCGCGGCGACACCGGTCCCATCGAGATCGACAGCGGAAGCACCCGCACGGACGGAGCCCCCGCCTCGACCGGTACCTCGACCGCCGGCCGGATCACCGACGTCGCCCAGGGCGTCACCGGCACCACGATCAAGGTCGGCGTCGTCCTCCTCGACCTCTCCTCGGTCGCCTCGCTCGGGCTCGGCCTCCCGAACTACGAGGTCGAGCTCCAGCAGGCGGCATTCGACTCGCTCTTCGACGCCATCAACGCCGGCGGCGGAATCAACGGGCGCACGATCGAACCGATCTACGTCAGCCGCGACACCATCGCCACGACCGGCCCGCACTCCGACAAGGCGATCTGCACCAGGCTCGCCAAGGACGAGCGGGTCTTCGCGGTCATCGGCTTCACCTACGAAGCCGGCACCTGCGCCGCACTGCAGTACCAGTTGCCCGTCGTCACGCGGTACCCCGCGCTCGAACATGTCTACCGGGACTCCCACGGCCTCCTCGCCACCCTCGATCCCCCGCTCGAACAGCTCCAGCGAAACTGGGCCAACGTCCTGGTGAAGGCGGGATTCGTCAAGGGCCGCAAAGTCGGCATGCTCACCGTCGCGGACGGGTCGACCTACCAGCTCTCGGGCAAGGCCGCGGCCGACACCCTCGAAAGGCTCGGATACCCGCTGACCGTCATGGGCGAGCTCGACCCGGCGAACAGCGTCTCGGAGATCCCCGCTCTGATCCAGAAGATGAAGTCCGCCGGTGTCGACTCGGTGATGCTCGCATCCGACTTCGCCAACGCACTCCGGTTCATCGCCCTGGCAGAGGCTCAGCGCTACCGCCCGCAGTACCTCACCAGCGACCTGGGATCTCTGGCGTCCAACGGCGTACTGGCCAATGCCGGCCAGAGCCTGGACGGTGTCATCGGCTTCACCAACAACGCCTGGCCGCGCGGCGGCGCGCCCACGACGCCCGAGAACCAGGCGTGCCTGGACAACTACCACAAGACCACCACGACCAAAAAGATTCCCCCAGGAGAGCAGAGCGCCGTCCCCCTCATCTGCGCCATTACCCAGGTCTTCGTGCGCGCCGCGACCGACGCCGGAACCGACCTCAACCCACGCAGCTTCGTCCAGGCCCTGGAACGCATCGGCACCATCGACGGCCTCCCCGCCGTACTCCGAGGCACCTTCGCACCGGGCAAAACCGGCTACTCCGACCAACTGCAACCCGTCCGCTGGTCCAGCGCCACCAAGTCCTACTCCGCCGCCGGATCCCCAGTGGACGTGCGCTGACATCCGCCGCGACCACGGAGACAGGCCGGCGACCCGGCCGCGTGTCCGATGTCCTGCCTTGTGAGCGGCCGGCCGCTGCAGTCGTGTCACCGAGGTGATCCGGACGCGGCTGGTGAAGGGTCTGCAGCGGTACTGGGAGCGGACGCGCAACGCGGCCAGATGAGCAGAGGGAGCACGATGACCTGCCTCTGCTCCCGAATCGCCCGCATGCCGCGTCGAGGCGCCCTCAAGGTCGTGACCACCTTCGCCCCCTGATGCCTGGCCTGCAGGATTTCCATCCCCTAGGCCAGCCGCTACAACTCCTCCTGATCCCCTCTTTCGGATCGCCTCCCTCAGCCGGCCGTGGTCTGAAGTAACAAGGTCGAGTAGTAGGTCGCCTGTTTCGCCGATCGCCTGGCAGCCGGTCATGAACAAGGGATACGTCGCCATCCAGCGCCGAGGCGGCTACAACGTGTTCGTCATCGACGTGTACTGGAACCGCGCACTGCGACTGGCCACGAAGCTGCCCGCCTCTCCGGACGAACTCGGACTCGCCGCCCCATATCCCCCACCTGCAACAGGTGTGGACCGCCACCGAGCGCGAATGGGGCTGGACGATTCCGCCGGGAACTGAGCCGCCTGACCTCGACCCGCTCTTCGAGCTCGTGCTTCCCTTCCAACCCGCCAGCGGTCCAATGCCGGCCCCCTCGCAGTTCCTTGCCCATGGCGGGACCTGCGCGTGAGCGTCGAGCGCATCGAAGGGCGGTCGGTGTGCGGCATGCGCGTCGGCGACCACTTCGAGCTGACCAACAGTTGCGAGCCGCGCGTGCCCGAGGGCCGGCACTTCTGCGTGTACGCCCTGCAGGCCGCGCTGCCGCTGCTGCCCGCCAAGCAGCGCGACCTGCCGCCGCGCGACTGGCTGGAACGTGACAACCTGATCGCCTGCCCCGACCCGGAGGAACGCCTGATCATGCGCATCGAACGCACCCGCCGCGTCACCCTGAACTTTGGTAGTAACCGACCCTGATTACCGATGTTCTAAGGTGCCGAACCCGGGATCATCAGTAGATCGGCGGCCCTCTTGGCGCGCACCCCTTGCCGCCGCGGTTCTTGCTTGCATGGAGCTTTCACTGGTAGGAGTCCAAATCCTCCCATAGCATCCATCGATGTTTGCGAGCAAGCCAGGCCTCGTCGAGGCGTTCGCCCGTTATGCGCTCGCATACGACGAGAGATGATGCCTTGATGGAGAGTTCGTCGTCGAAGGACAGGCCTTTCAAGTGGGGATCGAGTCGGTGGGGGTCGCTGCCCCCTGTGGGAGTCGCGGTTTCGAATAGGTCGATACCAGCAATATGTTCGCCGTGCACGGTGTAATCGAGGGTTTGAGCGTTCCAGCTATAGAGCACACTGATCGTGGTGCCCTTCTCGGACAGCGTTCGCATTGTTTCCCATAACGACCCCTTGTATCCCTTAGGCTCGATGGTGACCGTCCATCGGCCAAGGCGACCCGCAATCCCGGAACACGGTTCCCCGGCGATTTCGCGCGCATCTGAGGCTGCGTTCATGGCGTCGACGAAATCCAGGCGACGACCAGTATCGATTCCGCTGTCGAACACTGCGGCCACCTCTTCGACATCCAACCCGTGTGTCCATGTGATGCAGAATGTGTCTTCGAACCAGCGTGAAACGAGGCGTCGGTAGTGAGATTCCGCCTCGCTTATGGTCATATGCCCTCCTTAAAAAACTGCCCGGGGCGTAGGTGGATACGCCCCGGGCGGTAATACTATCAGCTACTACCTAGAAAGTGGTTCGACATAGAATCGGTCGCCGTCCAGCACTCGGTACCTTGACCAGAAGATCTCCTGGGTGGCACCGGCGGCGGTATTGCCGGTCCTGCTGATTTACCTGAGTGAGAAGTTGCGCCCGGGTGAGCTTGCTCCCTGGATTGTTGTTGCGTACGGGAAGGGATGAAACGCCACGATGCAATGATGGGCTGGGTCTGGGCCGCGGCCAACGAGTATTGGGGGCAACTGCTGATAGAATTCTGGATCCGAACCAACATTCAGAAGGGCCGGCCCCCATGCTCCTTATGAATACCCAGAGAGCAGCGTTAACGACAATCAGGTCGATGCTTGCCGTCCTCGGCGTCTCGCTCACACTCACAGGATGCGCCCTTCGGGAGACTGTCAGACTGGAGGCTGATCCTGGCGCTGTAATCGAAGCGGCCGGCATCGGCAGGGTGGTCGCAGAGGTTGAAACAGAAGAGATCTACAAGAACATCGTTCAAGTTACCGATGTCATGGTAGTCGATGTCGGGACCAAGGGAACGTCCGAGGCGATAGCCGTTGCCAATCAACGACTTTCGGAGCGAGGGTGGAGGATCGTCGCACCGAAGGGTGATTTCATTCATATGGAGTCCGCAAAATGGGACCAGATCAGCGTCTGGATCGAGTCGCTGAAAGGGCTGAACGGCTTGGCCGACTGGGTCGCCGAGGATCCGCAGATCAAAAAGGCAAAGGACGTTTGTCGCCTGCGCTCGGATTCGTGTGTTCTGCTGTCCGTAATACCCTACCGCTAGTAATCTGTAAGATCCTAGAAAAATTCGAATTCAGCCCGGCGATGCCCATCCCGCAGTGGCAGTACACGATGAAGAGGAGGAGTGCTGTCAGAAAGGGGAACCCGTCGCCGGGTCTGGACAAATGGGCAGAGGTAAAACCGCGCTCTCTCGTCTGAAGTCGTCCACAACGTCGATGCTCACCCGGGTCCTCGGCCAGATCGTGAAGCTGGTCGAAGAGTCACATGGCCTCGGTCCTGGATCCTCCGGGCGCGCCGGGTTAGCTACATAGACGTAGTGCCTATATGGGCGGTCGTTCAGCGTCCTTCGGTTGGACGCTTGCGGGTTGATATTTTGTCGCTCCTTCAAGTTGGTGTAAGGGGACCGCTTTCACATCCTGTAGGACCCGGCGGGGCAGTAGCCTTACTGAGACAAATCGCATGAGAGGCCAGGTTGGTGAATGGCGGGGCTCAAGTCTCGCGAGACTCGACATTCGGCAAGCGATCGGGGCAAGCTGCGAGCTTTACCAAACAGAATACGCTTTCTGTCCGTTGAACTGGCCATCGCTGTGATTGGCAGGACTCCTGCTCGCGCTCGCCGTGCCGACCGATTGTGATGAGCAGTTTTGCCCACGCGTTCACCACGTTTGCGAGGTGACGGCGCTGTGGATCGATCTAGCGGCGCATGTACTCGATGGAGATCGGGAAGGTAAAGTATTACTGCATCAGGCGGCGGCGTAATGCGCGTAAGGCGAGACGCGCGGAGCGTGTGCGGAGAAGGAAGGCCGTAAGAACGAAACAGGCGGCGGCCACGACGGCGATGAGGTTTGTAGGACCTCCAAAATGGCGAGGGATATGTCGGCGGGGACGGTGAGCAGGGTGAGTACGACGATGGCGCTGTTGGCGTGGTGGCTTTCGTCGTCCCGGGTGAGTCGATTGAAGTCGCTGATCTCGGTGAGGAGTTGTTCGAAGCGCTCGCGGAGCGTGTGCTGGCTCTGGTAGACGGTCAGGAGTTTGTTCGGGGTGCCGTGCGGGGTGAGGTGTTGGGCCCAGATCTGGTGGCGGAAGGTGCTGATCTGTTGTTCGAGGTCGGCCATCGCGGTGGTCTTGGCCGAGTCGAGTGTGGCGATGACCTCCAGGTGGGTCAGTCGGTGGTTTTGGAGTAGGCCGAGGAGGATGGCGTCGAGGTAGGTGGAGCGTAGGTAGACCTCGGCGTAGCCGAAGTACGGATCGTGGGTTCCTTGGTCGGGGCGCATGCCGATGACGGCCATGCCGTCGCGCAGGACGACGGCGTGCCAGTCGACGGAGAGCCGGATGACGTCGGTGTCGGTGGGTTCGAGGTTGGTGGGGTCCGGTGGTAGTGGGTGTAGCTGGTTCGTGAGGCGATGGACCAGAGCCATTGCCGGGCGGGTGGCCAGCGCCAGTAGCGGGGTTGGCGGTAGAGGGGGGAGGGTGCCGGCGGCTGGGGTGACGAAGGCGATGGTGTAGGGGCGGGCTTGGGGGTGACTTTGGCTTGGCCGTCGAGTGAGCGGATGGGGCACCGGATGAAGGGCATCTCCGGCCGCTACAGCCACGTCACAGAGGCGATGCGCACGCGTCTGGTGAAGGGCCTGCAGCGCTACTGGGAGCGGGCACGCGAGGCGGCTCGATGAGGGAGTGGAGCGCCATGACGTGCGCATGCTCCCGGTTCGCCTGGCGTCAGGTGACCGCGACCGGAGCTCCGATAGGGAGCCATCCATGACCACTACCCGTACGAGGGTCGGGCAGCGATCTTCCGGGAGCAGTGTGCTCCCATTTCCATGGTCAACGGTGTTCAAAAAGAAGATCCCCAGGCCGGTGACCTGGGGATTCGGTGGTGGGCGATACTGGGATTGAACCAGTGACCTCTACCGTGTCAAGGTAGCGCTCTCCCACTGAGCTAATCGCCCCGGCTTGCATCAGAGCGGACGACGGGATTCGAACCCGCGACCCTCACCTTGGCAAGGTGATGCTCTACCAACTGAGCCACGTCCGCGTGATCGCTTTGGGCTTGTGGCCCTCGGCGTGGTCACTACTTTAGCGGATTCCGGGAGTGCCGGAGTCCGTGGAGGTGGAGACGGGATTTGAACCCGTGTACGCGGCTTTGCAGGCCGCTGCCTCGCCTCTCGGCCACTCCACCGGGATGGTTCCCGAGCGGACGACGGGATTCGAACCCGCGACCCTCACCTTGGCAAGGTGATGCTCTACCAACTGAGCCACGTCCGCGTGCGCCCCTGTGCGGGGTCACAGGTGAACTCTATCGCTCCTCGGGCGTCCGGCGTACGCGCGAGGCCGACGGCGGTGGATTTGACGAAGTTTTCGCGGCGTGGATCGCCTGGGGGGCGGTGCGGCGGAGGGTGACGTCGCCGGCTCGGACGAACATCACGCGGTGGCCGAACTGGATCTGGTGGTAGACGAGCCTGCCGGTCACCCGGCGATGGCGGGCGGGGTTGCGGGAGGAGGCGCGGTAGTAGGAGGAGCGGACGGTGAGGCCGACGGTGTAGTGCTGGCCGGGGAGGAGGCGGTACTGGAGGGGAGTCAGCGGCTCGGGGCGGACGCCGGGCGGGTACGCGGCGGGTTCCGGGTACGCGCGGCCGTAGAGCGGGACGGGGCCGGCGCCGGGGCGGGGGGTGGCCAGGACGCCCTCGGCCGGTGCGGAGGCGGGGGCCCAGGCGGGGTCGTGGAACCAGGCGCGCCGGCCGAGGTACCAGATGGCGGTCCAGTCGCCGGAGCGGCCCGCGACGGCGTACGTCTGGCCGGTGGAGGCGCGGGCGGCGTGGTCGTACACGCTGGTGGTGGACGGCGCGCCGTCGGGGTGGCGGCCGGGGTCGCGGACCAGGGGGGCCGTCTCGTCCGGGGCGGAGTGGAGCCAGACGGCGGATGAGCCCTGGGACGGGCAGGGCCGGCGCGGGCGGTTGCGGACGCAGCCCGTGTAGCGGGGGCGGTTGGCCTCGAAGCGGGGGAGGATCATGACCATGGCGGACGAGGACGGCGAAGGCGGGGGCCACATCGCCTGGTCGTAGCCGGCGGACGGGCTCAGGGGGGCGCCGAGCAGGGTGAAGTAGTGCGCCCAGTCCCAGTACGGCCCGGGGTCCACGTGCATGCCGCGCACCGTGGCCGGGGTGGTGCCGGGGACGTTGTCGTGGCCGAGGATGTGGGCGCGGTCGAGCGGGATGTCGTACTTGTCGGCGAGGTACCTGACCAGCCTGGCCGAGGAGCGGTACATCGCCTCGGTGTACCAGGTGCCGCCGCTGGCCAGGTAGCCCTCGTGTTCCAGGCCGATGGAGTGGGTGTTGACGTACCAGTTGCCGCTGTGCCAGGCGATGTCGCGGGTGCGGACGTGCTGGGCCACCTGGCCGTCCTGGGATCTGAGCGTGTAGTGCCAGCTCACGTACTTCGGGTCGCGGCGCAGCCTGGTCATCGCGTCGTACGTCGTCTCGCCGTCGTGGATCACGATGTAGTCGATCCGGCGGCCGTCGAGGGTGCGGTCGTGGTTGCCGTACCTGCCCTTGGCGTAGGTGCGGTGGGCGGCGGGCAGCCAGTCGCAGGCGATCTCCGGGGGGCATTCCGCCGCGGAGTCGCGGAAGGGGGCCGGGTCCGGGACGGGGGCGGGGCGCAGGCGGACCCGGTGGCCGTCGTCGGTGGTGCGGGTGGCGCCGGTCCTGATCGTGGCGAAGACCTCGTTGGCGAAGGACGCGCCGGAACCGGGGGTGGGGGACGCGTACGCGGCTATCGCCTCCCGCCAGCCGGCCAGGTCGCCGGCGGGGGCGGTGGGGGCGAGGCGGCGGTGGTGGTGGGCCAGCAGGGCGGCGCCGCCCCGGATGTTGGCCGCGGGGTCGGTGCGCAGGGCGGCGGGGCTCAGGCCGGTCAGGCGGGCGGCCAGGGCGATCTGGTCGGTCGTGGTGGTGGTCGCGCGGGGGATCGGCGCGTGCGCGGGGACGGAGCCGTCGCCGCGGAGGTCGTCCGGCGCCCGCGGCGGCAGCTCGACGGGGGCGGTGAGGTGCATGGGGCCGTAGCCGCCCGCGGTGCTGGGCCGGCCGGCGTGGGTGTCCCAGCGCGACTGCAGGTAGGAGACGGCGAGCAGGATCTCCTCGGGTACGCCGTACGTCCTGGCGGCCTCGGCGTACGCGGCCTGGCGTGGGTCCTCGCCGGCAGGCGGGACGAACGGGGTGGAGGATGGGGTGGCGGCGGTGATCAGGGGGAGGAGGGCGGCCAGGGCGAAAGCGCAGGTGCGTGATCGGGGCATCTCGGCTGCTACTCCTTGTCCGGGTGATGTTGCTCAGGGTAGCCATCCGTGCCGCGCGTCCGGTTCAGGCGGCCCCTGGCGTGTTCGGCCGGAGAGGGCGCTGGGGCGGGTGGTGTGCGGGAGACTTACCAGGCTTCTCTTTGTTTTCTCTCGGATCTCCCGCTACAAGGGCGCAATCCTGCCCGAAATCGGGCAGGATGCTTGGTGTTCGGGCTCCTGGATGCGTAAGGTCCTGCTCTGTGTCCACGACTCGGCATCCTCATGAGGATCTGATCATCCATCTCACCCGGACCAGCGGGCTCGGTCCCGGCGAGGCGGCGCGGGTCATCGCGGACGTGCTGGCGTTCTTCTCCGAGCCCGCCGAGGAGTTCGTCCGCCGCCGCCACGCCGAGCTGAAGTCCGCGGGGCTGACCAACGATGAGATCTTCCCGAGGATCGCGGCCGAACTGCGGTCGCGGCGGGTCGCGGCGCCGGAGCTGTCCACAAGACAGCTCCGCAGGATCGTCTACGGGTAAGGAGCGCCTTTCTATGTGCGGAATTGTCGCCTATGTCGGGCCGAAGGACGCGGCACCGATCCTGTTGGAGGGGCTCCAGCGCCTGGAGTACCGGGGGTACGACTCCGCCGGGCTCGCCGTCCTCAACAAGGGGATCAAGACCCGCAAGGTCAAGGGCAGGGTCGCCGACCTCGCCTCCGCCGTGCCCGCGCGGTTCAAGGGCGGCATCGGCATCGGGCACACCCGCTGGGCCACCCACGGCGTGCCGAGCGACGTCAACGCGCACCCCCATCTCGACTCCTCCGAGCGGATCGCGGTGGTGCACAACGGGATCATCGAGAACGCCGACGAGCTGCGCGCCAAGCTGACCGCCGACGGCGCCGAGTTCGCCTCCGAGACCGACACCGAGGTGCTCGCCCACCTCATCGCCCGCACGGTCAAGGACACCGACACCCTCGCCGACGCGGTCAGGACCGCGCTGAAGTCGGTGGTCGGCACGTACGGGATCGCCGTCCTGGACGCCGAGCGGCCCGGCGAGGTCGTCGTGGCCCGCAACGGCAGCCCGATCGTGCTCGGGATCGGCGAGAAGGAGATGTTCGCCGCCTCCGACGTCGCCGCCCTGGTGCGCTACACCCGCCAGGTCGTGCACCTGGAGGACGGCGAGCTGGCCGTGCTCGACTCCGACGGCTTCCACACCTTCACCATGGACGCCCGCGAGACCGCCAAGGAGCCGCTGACCGTCGACTGGGACGCCGGGCACTACGACACCGGCGGCTACGAGCACTACCTGCTCAAGGAGATCTCCGAGCAGCCGGAGACCGTGGCCAGGACCCTGCGCGGACGGCTGGACGACCGCTTCCACATCGCCCACCTCGGCGGGCTGAACCTCACCCCGCACGAGACCCGCGCGTTCCGCCGGGTGAAGATCATCGGCTGCGGTTCGGCGTACTACTCCGGGCAGATCGGCGCGCAGCTCATCGAGGAGCTGGCCCGCATCCCCGCCGACGCCGAGCCCGCCAGCGAGTTCCGCTACCGCAACCCGGTCGTCGAGCACGACACGCTGTACGTCGCGATCAGCCAGTCCGGCGAGACCTACGACACGCTGGCGGCGGTGCAGGAGCTCAAGCGCAAGGGCGGGCGGGTGCTGGGCATCGTGAACACGGTCGGCAGCGCCATCGCCCGCGAGTGCGACGGCGGCGTCTACCTGCACGCCGGGCCGGAGGTGTCGGTGGCCTCGACCAAGGCGTTCACCTCCACGGCGGTGGCGTTCGGGCTGCTGGCGCTGCACTTCGGCCGGGTGCACGACCTCTCGCCCGCCGACGGGCGGCGCATCTGTGAGGGCCTGCGCCGGCTGCCCGGCCAGATCGCGGAGATCCTGGAGAAGGAGCAGGAGATCGCCGAGCTGGCCCGCAAGTACGCCGGGCACCCGAGCATGATGTTCGTCGGGCGGGTGCGCGGCTACCCGGTGGCCCGCGAGGGCGCGCAGAAGCTCAAGGAGATCTCCTACGTGCACGCCGAGGCGTACCCGGCCAGCGAGCTCAAGCACGGCCCGCTCGCGCTGATCGGCCCCGACATGCCGACGGTGGCGATCGTGCCCGACGACGAGCTGCTGGACAAGAACCTCACCACGCTCGGCGAGATCCGCGCCCGCGGCGGGCAGGTGCTGATGGTGGGCCACCGGGTGGCCGAGCCGAAGCTGGTCGACGACTGCATCGTGGTGCCCAAGAACGAGGTCGAGCTGGACCCGATCCTGCTCACGATCCCGCTGCAGATCTTCGCCTACCACGCGGCGGTGGCGCTGGGCCGCGACGTGGACAAGCCGCGCAACCTCGCCAAGAGCGTGACCGTGGAGTAGCGGAATGTGACCCCCTCTGTCCCTGTCCGGTGTCGTCTGTGACAGAATGCGACGTATGCCGGACAGTGCGTAGCGGGGAGGGGTCATGCGGCGGCGGCGCTTCTTCGCGGTGGGGGCCGGAGTGGCCGTCGCCGTCACGGGGAGCGCCGTGGGTGGGTGCTCCGGGCGCGGCCGGGCCCTGCGCGACGTGGCCGTCGTTCCCGCCGCCCGCGCCGACCCGCGGGTGCGCGAGGTCGCGGCGGCGCTGGCGCGCGCCCTGGCCCGGGAGCGGCTGGCGCGCCGGGTGCGGCTGGGCGGCGGGCCCGCGCAGGGGGCCTGGGTCGTCACCGGGCTCGCGGTGCTCGCCGCGGGCGAGGCGGGCGATGGCCGGGGCGCGGAGGAGGCGGAGGCGACCCCGCTCGCCCGGCTGGTCGGCGAGCGTCAGGTCGTGGTCGTGCCGCGCGGCTCGCGCCTGCGCGACTTCGGCGCGCTCGCCGACGCCCTGCGGCGCGACCCCGGCTGCCTCACCGTCGCGGGCGGCCCCGTCGGCGGCCCGGAGCACCTGCTGTACGGCCTGATCGCCCAGGGCCTCGGCGTGGACGCGCGGCGCGTGCAGTACCGCGCGTACGCGAGCGGCGACCAGGTCGCCTCGGCCATGCTCGGCGGCAGGGTGCCGGTGGCCATCGGCCCGGTGCGGGGCTGGCGCGACCGGGTGGCCGCCCGCCAGGCCAGGGCGCTGGCCGTCTCCTCGGCCGAGCGGCTGCCCGACGTCGAGGCGCCCAGCCTGCTCGAATGCGGCGTCGGCGTGGACTACGCCGACTGGTGCGGCCTGGTCGGGCCGCGCGGCATGCGCGAGGGCGAGCGCGACCTCGCGATCGAGGTGTGCGACCGGCTCGGCGACTCCCCGGTCTGGCGGGAGGAGTGCCGCGCGCACGGCTGGACGATGATCCACCTGACCGGCGACGGCTTCGGCGAGTGGCTCGGCACCGAGCTGGTCCGGATCAGGACCGTCCTCCGCGATCTCGGGCTCCGTACCCGCCCCGGCACAACTTGTAGGGGTACTTGCGTTGATCGCCACTAGATGTAGGATCTAGCGCGTCGCCGAGCCCGGGAACGCCCGGGCGGGCGGCGCGCGCGTGCCGTCCGGCGTGCGCGCGAGGTCCAGGCCCCCGCGGGGGTGCGGGGGACGACGCGGCGCGGGGCGCGGAGCCACGCGGCGTACTCTCGCGCGCCTATACCCCCGGGGGTATACGGAAGGGGAGTATGTGATCGACGTCGCCACCGCCTCCCAGGAGCGGCGCGCCGCCATCGAGCGGGCGGCCGCGGGGGTGATCGCCGAGCCGGAGAACTCCGGGGTCGCGGCCCGGCTGCTGGCCGAGGAGATCGCCGAGGAGGCCGCCGCGCACGGCGTACGCGCCTTCTCGGAGTCGATCGCGGCCACGCACGCCGCCGGGCTGATCCAGGACGAGCTGGCCGCCTTCGTGGCCGCCCGCGCCGCCGAGCTGGACGCCCTGGTGGACGAGGCCGCCGACGACCGCTTCGAGTACTTCGGCCTGCGCACCGTCTACGACCGCTACCTGCTGCGCCACCCCGAGACGCGCAAGGTGCTGGAGCGGCCGCAGCACTTCTTCCTGCGGGTCGCCTGCGGCCTGGCGGCCGGCTCGTACGACGACGCCGCCGAGCTGTACCGCCTGATGTCCACGCTGGCCTACCTGCCCAGCTCGCCGACGCTGTTCAACGCCGGCGCCCGCCGCCCGCAACTGTCCTCCTGCTTCCTGCTCGACTCGCCCCGCGACGAGCTGGAGGCCATCTACGAGCGGTACGCCCAGGTGGCGCGGCTGTCGAAGTACGCGGGCGGCATCGGCATCTCCTGGACCCGGGTGCGCTCGCGCGGCTCGCTGATCCGGGGCACCAACGGCCACTCCAACGGCATCGTGCCGTGGCTGCGCACCCTGGACGCCTCGGTGGCCGCGGTCAACCAGGGCGGCCGGCGCAAGGGCGCCGCCTGCGTCTACCTGGAACCCTGGCACGCCGACGTGGAGGAGTTCCTGGAGCTGCGCGACAACACCGGCGAGGACGCCCGGCGCACCCACAACCTGAACCTGGCCAACTGGATCCCGGACGAGTTCATGCGCCGGGTCGAGGCCGACGGCGTCTGGTCGCTGTTCGACCCCAAGCGGGTGCCCGAGCTGGCGGACCTGTGGGGCGAGGAGTTCGACGCGGCGTACCGCGCCGCCGAGGCCGAGGGCGCCTACGTACGGCAGGTGCCCGCCCGCGCCCTGTACGCCCGGATGATGCGCACCCTGGCCCAGACCGGCAACGGCTGGATGACCTTCAAGGACGCCGCCAACCGCACCTCCAACCAGACCGCCCGCCCGGAGAACGTGATCCACCTGTCGAACCTGTGCACCGAGATCCTGGAGGTCACCGGCGACAAGGAGACCGCCGTGTGCAACCTGGGCTCGGTCAACCTGGCCGCCCACCTCGCCGCGACCGGCGACGGGCTCGACTGGGCCCGGCTGCGCGCCACCGTGCGCACGGCGGTGCGGGTGCTGGACCGCACCGTCGACCTCGGCTACTACCCCACGCCGGAGGCGGAGGCGGCCAACCGCAGGTGGCGGCCGATCGGGCTGGGCGTGATGGGGCTCGCGGACGTGTTCTTCACGCTGCGGCTGCCGTTCGACTCGGCCGAGGCGCTGGCGCTGTCCACCCGGATCGCCGAGGAGATCGCGCTGGCGGCGTACGGGGCGTCGGCGGAGCTGGCGCGGGAGCGCGGCGCCCACCCGGCGTACGGCGAGACCCGGGCGGCGGGCGGGGTGCTGCACCCCGACCACTACCCCGGCGCCGTGCCCGCGCACCCGGAGGAGTGGGCGGCCCTGCGGGAGCGGGTCGCGGCCCACGGGCTGCGCAACTCGCTGCTGATCGCCATCGCGCCGACCGCCACGATCGCGTCCATCGCCGGGTGCTATGAGTGCATCGAGCCGCAGGTGTCCAACGTGTTCAAGCGCGAGACGCTGTCGGGGGAGTTCTTGCAGGTGAACCGGTACCTCGTGGCCGACCTGCGGCGGCTGGGGCTGTGGACGCCGCGCGTGCGCGACGCGATCAAGCGCGCCGACGGCTCGGTGCAGGACATCCCGGAGATCCCCGATGACCTCAAGGCGCTGTACCGCACCGCGTGGGAGCTGCCGCAGAAGGCGCTGATCGACCTCGCGGCGGCGCGGCAGCCGTACGTGGACCAGGGCCAGTCGCTGAACCTGTTCATCGCCGCGCCGACCATCGGCAAGCTGTCCTCGATGTACGCCTACGCCTGGCGCGCCGGGCTGAAGACCACCTACTACCTGCGCTCCCGCCCCGCCACCCGGATCGCGCAGGCGACCGTCCCGATCGAGCCGGAGGGGGCCGTCGCGTGCTCCCTGGAGAATCCCGAGGTGTGCGAGGCGTGCCAGTGACGACTCGACTGCTGCTCGACCCGGGCATGGACCTGACGCTGCGCCCGATGCGCTACCCGGGCTTCTACGAGCGCTTCCGCGCCGCGATCCGCAACACCTGGACGGTGGAGGAGGTGGACCTGCACTCCGACATCGCCGACCTGGCCGCGCTGGGCGAGCAGGAGCGGCACCTGATCAACCGGCTGGTGGCGTTCTTCGCCACCGGCGACTCGATCGTGGCCAACAACCTGGTGCTCAACCTGTACCAGCACGTCAACGCGCCAGAGGCGCGGCTGTACCTGAGCCGGCAGCTCTTCGAGGAGGCCGTGCACGTCCAGTTCTACCTGACGCTGCTGGACACCTACCTGCCCGACCACGACGAGCGGGCCAAGGCGTTCGCGGCGGTGGAGCACATCCCGTCCATCCGCGACAAGGCCGAGTTCTGCTTCCGCTGGATCGACTCCCTGGCGGAGCTGCGGCGGCTGGAGACGCGCGAGGACCGGCGGGCGTTCCTGCTCAACCTGATCTGCTTCGCCGCCTGCATCGAGGGCCTGTTCTTCTACGGCGCCTTCGCGTACGTGTACTGGTTCCGGTCGCGGGGCCTGCTCGGTGGGCTGGCCACCGGGACGAACTGGGTGTTCCGCGACGAGTCACTGCACATGGAGTTCGCCTTCGACGTCGTGGACACCGTGCGCGCGGAGGAGCCGGACCTGTTCGACGCCGAGATGGCCGCGCGGGTGACCGAGATGCTGGAGCAGGCCGTGGCGGCGGAGCTGGCCTTCGCCCGCGACCTGTGCGGCGACGGCGTGGGCGAGATGACGGCGGAGCGGATGCGCGCGTACCTGGAGTACGTCGCCGACCGGCGGCTGGCGCGGCTGGGCCTGCCGCCCAGGTACGGCTCGGCCAACCCGTTCGGGTTCATGGAGCTGCAGGACGTGCAGGAGCTGGCCAACTTCTTCGAGCGGCGGGTGTCGGCGTACCAGGTGGGGGTGACCGGCGAGGTCGCCTTCGACGAGGAGTTCTGAAGATCCCGATCCGAAGACCCTGGCGGTTACTTTACGCCCTGTTTGCGGCATTGTGGGGGAGGTGAGGTGAAAGGAGGTCATCGTCAGTGTCGTCGCTCCCCAACTGGGTCGTCATGGTCGGTGCCGTGCTGGTGGCGGTCGCGCTCGTCGAGGTCGTACGCCGCCTGCTCCGCTCCCGGCTGATCGGTGAGCGGTGGGTGCTCTCCGGCCCACTGGTACGACGATGCACCTGGCCCGGGTTCTCCACGGCCGCGGTGACCACCGCCAACATGGTGTACGTCCCCGACCCGCCCGGCGGGATCGTGGACACCTCGATCAACCTGCTGATGATCGCGTGCGTGTCCTGGCTGATCATCCAGGCCGCGTACGCGATCACGGACGTCGTCCTGGACCGCCTGGGCACGGTCGAGGGCGACTCCAACCGCCGCGCCCGGCGCACCCGCACCCAGATCGCGCTGGTGCGCCGGGTGGCCGCGGCCGTGATCATCGTCGTGGCGATGGGCGCGATGCTGTTCACCTTCCCCGCCGTGCGCGCCCTCGGCGCCGGGCTGCTGGCCTCGGCCGGCATCGCGGGCGTGATCGTCGGCGTCGCGGCCCAGTCCACGCTGGGCAACATGGTGGCCGGGCTCCAGCTCGCCTTCAGCGACGCCATCCGCCTGGACGACGTGGTCGTGGTGAAGGGCGAGTGGGGCCGGATCGAGGAGCTGACGCTGACGTACGTCGTGCTCCGGCTGTGGGACGAGCGGCGCCTGGTCCTGCCCGTCTCCTACTTCACCCAGAACCCCTTCGAGAACTGGACCAGGCACGGCAGCCGGGTGATCGGGCACGTCTTCCTGCGCGTGGACTGGTCGGTGCCGGTGGAGGAGCTGCGCTCCGAGCTGTACGCGTTCCTGCGCGCCCACCCGCTGTGGGACCAGAAGGACTGGACCCTCCAGGTCACCGACCTGCTGCCCAACGGGCTGGTCGAGCTGCGCGCGCTGATGAGCGCCGCCGACTCGGCCAGCGCCTGGGACCTGAAGTGCGACGCGCGGGAGTTCCTGGTGGGCTACATCAGGGAGAAGTACCCTGAGACCCTGCCCAGGTTCCGGGTCGAGGCCGTCGGCGAGCGTCCGGGCGCCGACCCCATCGGGCCTCCGCCGCGCGCCTTCGCCGCCCCCGGCGACGGGACGGCCGAGGGCGCCGAGCCCACGGCCGACGGCAAGGAGGACGGCCAGGGGTAGCTCGGCCATGGCGCCGGGGCCGCATGGCACCGGGCGCCGCGCCTCACAGCGCGCGCACGGTGCCCCCGATCTGGTCGAACAGCGCCTGCTGCCCCTCGCGGTCGGTGCTGATCGTCACGATGCAGGTCCGCCCGGAGGCGGGCACGTAGAACTGGGTGCCCCTGACCTTCACGCCGCCGGCGGTGAAGGTGTAGACGATCCGCACCGCCGTGCCCGCCCCGGCCCGTACCTCGCCCGCCTCCGACACCTCGGCGTCCAGCGTGGCGAGCTGCGCCTTGGCGTCGGCGATGAGCTGCGCGGCCGTGGCGCCGGTGCCGCGCTGGCAGAACCCGTTGAGGTTGGTGGCGAACTTGTCGGGCGAGCGCTCCACCGACGCCGGGTCGGACGCCCACACCGCCTTGCTCGTCACCAGCGCCTTGAGCGCCTGCTTGGCCTGGTCCAGCGCGGACCCGCTCAGCCCGCTCTGCGCCAGGCCCTGCTCGATGTCGTCCTTGGTCAGATCGAGCGTCGCCCACGACGCCGGCACCGCCACGCTCACCCCGTTGCCGGGCCCGCCCAGCCGCTTGAACCCCGCCGGCACCGGCGCCTCGGAGACCACCGGAGCGCTCGGTCCCGGATCGCCCCCGGTGCAACCGGCCACGCACACCACGAGCGCACCTCCGGCGAGAACCCGCTTAGCCCACCCCACGCTTCGCTCCCTGCGCTCCTCGGTCCGGACACCGGCCGGGGCTCGGTCGCACCGTGCCGCCGCCCCGAGACCCCACTGCCGAACGGTGACGGCCGGAGCCTACATCCCCCGGATGCCGCTGCTCCCGCCATGTGCCGGATTCGTTGCCGGTAGGAGGGGCGTGTGGCGGAGTCGGCCTATCTGTCCACCACCTCGTTCTTGCCGATCACGACCACGCCGCTGCGGGTGACGGCGAAGCGGGTGCGGTCGAGGTCGAGGTCGTAGCCGATGCGGGCGCCGTCGGGGATGACGACGTTCTTGTCGATGATGGCGCGCCGGATCATGGCGCCGCGGCCGACCTTGACGCTGTCCATCAGGACCGAGTCCTCGACCAGCGAGTGGGAGTGCAGCACGACGCGGGGGGAGAGGATCGAGCGCACGGCGGTGCCGCCGGAGACGATCACCCCGGGGGAGACCAGGGAGTCCAGGGCGCGGCCCACGCGGTCGCCGGTGTTGTGCACGAACTTGGCCGGCGGGAGCGGGTCGTGGCCGGTGAAGATGGGCCAGCGGTCGTTGTAGAGGTTGAAGACCGGGTGCGCGGAGATCAGGTCCATGTGCGCCTCGTAGTACGCGTCCAGCGTCCCCACGTCGCGCCAGTAGCCGCGGTCGCGCTCGGTGGAGCCCGGCACCACGTTGTCCTTGAAGTCGTAGACCTCCGCGCCGCCCGACTTGACCATCATCGGGATGATGTTGCCGCCCAGGTCGTGCTTGCTGGTCGGGTCGAGGGCGTCCTCCCGCAGCGCGTCGATCATGGCCTGGGTGCGGAAGACGTAGTTGCCCATCGAGGCGTAGACCTGGTCGGGCGCGTCCGGGAGGCCCACGGCGTCCTTGGGCTTCTCGCGGAAGGCGACGATCCTGCGCCCGGCGGGGTCGGTCTCGATCACGCCGAACTGGTCGGCCAGCGACAGCGGCTGCCTGATCGCGGCCACGGTCACGTCGGCGCCGGTGTCCATGTGCTGCTGCACCATCTGCCGGGGGTCCATCCGGTAGATGTGGTCGGCGCCGAACACGATCACGTGCTCGGGCATCTCGTCGTAGATCAGGTTCAGGTTCTGGAACAGCGCGTCGGCCGAGCCGGAGAACCAGCGCGGGCCGAGCCGCTGCTGCGCCGGCACCGGCGTCACGTAGTTGCCCAGCATGGCCGACAGCCGCCAGGTGCGGGAGATGTGCCGGTCCAGGCTGTGGTTCTTGTACTGCGTCAGGACGACGATCTTCAGATAGTGTCCGTTGGCCAGGTTGGAGAGCACGAAGTCGATCAGCCGGTAGATCCCGCCGAAGGGGACGGCGGGTTTGGCGCGATCCGCGGTCAGCGGCATCAGCCGCTTACCCTCGCCGCCGGCGAGCACGATCGCGAGGACACTGGGCGTCGTCATAAGCAGGACGATAACCGTACCAACCACCACGAAACATCATGCGGCTAAGGTGCGGGTATGCGTGTCGATCTGCTGACCCGGGAGTACCCGCCGGAGGTCTACGGCGGGGCGGGCGTCCATGTCGAATACCTCGCCCGCGAGCTGCGCCGAATCGCCGACCTGCGGGTCCGCTGCTTCGGCGCGCCCCGGGAGGTGGAGGGCGTCACCGCCTACGCCGTGCCCGGCGGGCTGGAGACGGCCAACGCCGCGCTCCAGGTGCTCGGCGTCGATCTGGAGATGGCCGCCGCCTGCGCCGGGGCCGACCTGGTGCACAGCCACACGTGGTACGCCAACTTCGCCGGCCACGTCGCCAAGATGCTGTACGGGGTGCCGCACGTCGTCACCACGCACAGCCTGGAGCCGCTGCGCCCGTGGAAGGCCGAGCAGCTCGGCGGCGGCTACACGCTGTCCTCCTGGGCCGAGCGCACCACGCTGCTGGCCGCCGACGCGGTGATCGCGGTGTCGGAGGGCATGCGCGCCGACGTGCTCGCGACGTACCCCGAGATCCCGCCGGAGCGCGTGTCGGTGATCCACAACGGCATCGACACCACCGAGTACGCCCCCGACCCCGGCACCGACGCGCTGGCCAGGCGGGGCATCGACCCCGGCCGCCCGTACGTCGTGTTCGTCGGCCGCATCACCCGGCAGAAGGGCCTGGTGCACCTGCTGCACGCGGCCCGCTCGCTGGACCCGGGCGCGCAGCTCGTGCTGTGCGCGGGCGCGCCCGACACGCCGGAGATCGCCGCCGAGGTCGCCGCGCTGGTCGAAGGGCTGGACCGGGAGGGCGTGGTGTGGATCTCCGAGATGCTGCCGCGCCCCGAGGTGATCCAGATCCTCAGCCACGCCACCGTGTTCGTCTGCCCGTCGGTGTACGAACCGATGGGCATCGTCAACCTGGAGGCGATGGCCTGCGAGACCGCCGTGGTCGCCACCGAGACCGGGGGCATCCCCGAGGTGGTCGCCGACGGCGAGACCGGGCTGCTCGTCCCGATCGACCAGGCCGCCGACGGCACCCCGCACGACCCGGAGGCGTTCGCCGCCGGGCTGGCGGAGCGGATCAACGCGCTGCTCGGAGCACCGGAGCGGGCCAGGGAGATGGGCCGGGCGGGGCGGGCGCGCGCGGTGGAGCACTTCTCCTGGCCGGCCATCGCCCAGCGCACCGCCGGCCTGTACGCCTCGCTGCTGTGAGGCTGCTATAACCTGGCGGTTGTGACGATCTCCGTCGGCCGGGCCCGCATGACCTTCACCGACCGCCACGGCGGCGTGAGCACCGGGCCCTACTCCAGCCGCAACCTCGGCGGGCTCGTCGGAGACGACCCCGAGGCGGTGGCCGCCAACCGGGCCAGGACCGCCGCCGAGCTGGGCCTGGCGGGTCTGGTCTTTCTGCGCCAGGTGCACGGCGCCGACGTGGCGTACGTGACCGCGCCCTTCACCGGCGACGCCCCGCCGCTCGACGGCTCGGTCACCGATCGGCCCGGCCTCGGGCTGGCGGTCCTGGGCGCCGACTGCGCCCCCGTACTGGTCGCCGATCCGGTCGCCGGGGTCGTCGGCGCGGCGCATTCCGGACGGCCCGGCACGCTGGCGGGCGTGGCCGGCAACCTGGTGGCGGAGATGGCGCGGCGCGGCGCGGAGCCGTCGCGGTGCGTGGCGGTGATCGGGCCGGCCGCCTGCGGGCGCTGCTACGAGGTGCCCGAGGCGATGCGCGAGGAGGGGGCGGCCCGCGTACCCGAGACGTGGTCCACCACGAGCTGGGGCACCCCCGCGCTCGACCTGCGCGCCGGCATCGCGGCCCAGCTCGTCAAGGCCGGCGTCGGCGAGGTGCGGCACGACGACCGGTGCACGATCGAGAGCGAGGAGCTGTTCTCGCACCGGCGCGAGCGGGTGACCGGCAGATTCGCCGGCATCGTCTGGCTCACCTGAAACCGGCCCCGATATCGGGAATGTGACGCCGATCACATCTGACTCTTGCCTTTGCGGGCTGTCCGGATCCATGCTCTGGTGAAGGAACCGATTCACCTCGGGGGTGCAATCGCGGGAGGCGCCTTCATGACACAGGAAGGCACGCAGACACGTCCACTCGGAGTCAGCCGTCCCGACCTCGCCGTCGCCGACCTTCCCTCGCCCGAGGAGGTCTTCAAGGTCAGCCGGCTCGGTCCCAAGGAACTGTTCAAGTACGCCGTCGGCCCGAGCCTGATCGCGCTGGGGATCTCGATCGGCAGCGGTGAGTGGCTGCTCGGGCCGCAGGCGGTCGGGCAGTACGGGTTCGTCGGGGTGGGCTGGGTGATCCTGGTCTCGGCCCTGCTCCAGACCTTCTACAACGTCGAGTGCTCGCGCTACGTCGTGGCGACCGGCGAGACCCCGGTCGTCGCGTGGGGCCGGGTGCCACCGGGGTACCTGCTCTGGGTCCCCCTGTCCGTGTTCATCGTGATATTCGCCTTCATCGCGGGCGGCTGGGCGGCCTCCGCCGGCCAGGGCGTGTACGCCCTGGTGCACGGCGAGGTGCCGCCCGCGGGCGCCGAGGAGCCCCGGCTGTGGGCCATCGCCCTGCTCGTCCTGGTGTTCCTGATCACCGCCGCCGCCCGCCGCATCAGCCGCGCCCTGGAACTGGCCAACTGGATCATGGTGGGCTCGGTCCTGGTGGCGCTGCTGCTCATCGACCTGCTCGTGGTCCCGTTCGGGCAGTGGTGGGACGCCGTCCGCGGCTTCGTCACCCCGGCCGCCCCGCCCGCCGGCATCACCGCCACCCAGATCGGCGCCCTGGCCGGGTTCACCGCGCTGGCCTCCGGCCTGAACTGGTACGTCATGGGCCACTACCGCGACAAGGGCTACGGCATGGGCCACCGCGTCGGGTTCATCGCGGGCCTGCGCGGCGAGCGCAGGGAGATCCTGGCCAGCGGCGTGACCTTCCCCGAGAACGAGGCCAACGCCGGGATGTGGCGGCGCTGGTACCGGCTGCTGCTGGTGGACATGTGGGGCGTGTTCTTCGTCGGCGCGATCCTGGGCATGCTGCTGCCCACCATGCTCATGGCCCGCGCGGTGGAGCTGTCGGGCCAGAGGCCCACCCAGGCCAACGTGCCCACGTTCGTCGCCGCCGCGCTGAACGAGGAGTACGGCCGGGGCATGTTCTACATCGCCCTGATCGTCGGGGTGCTGATCCTGTTCTCCACCCAGCTCGGCATCTTCGAGGCCATGGTCCGGGTCACCACCGACGCGGCCCACTCCACCAGCCCCCGCCTGCGCGCGCTGATCGAGGGCGACCCGCGCCGGTTCTACTACCCGTTCATGATCGGCCTGCTCATCGTGATCGCGATCATCCTGCACTTCGCGCTGCCGGTCAGCCTGGTGCAATGGTCGGCGAACATGTCCAACCTGGGCGCGCTGATCTACCCGTTCCTGCTGATGTACCTCAACAGCAAGCTGCCCCGCCCGGCCCGCCCGCGCTGGTGGCACTACGTCATCCTGGTGCTCAACTTCCTGTTCTTCGGCTTCTTCTTCGTCAACTTCATCGCCGACTTCGTCGGCGACCCGCTGGTCACCTTCTGAACCGGTCACCTTCTGAACCGGTCACCTTCTGGAAGCGTGCTGAAGCGTGCCGACGCGGGCGAGGCAGGGCCCCGGCGCACCGCCGAGAGGTGCGCCGGGGCGGTCTTCGGGGCCGCTCAGATCTGGCGCAGGCGCACCTCGATGTCCTCGACGTCGGCCCGCAGCTCGGTCACCATCTGCCCGGCGAGCATCGTCGCGGGGGCGGACCGGCCCACGGCCAGCACCGTCTCGGCCATCCGCACGCCGTGCTCCAGATGGTCGGCCACCGCGCGCAGCCACAGCCGGTCGAAGGTCCGGCCCGAGGCCCGCTCCAGCTCCGCGACGGCCTCGGCGTCCAGCCCGTTCCCGTCGTGCCCCAGGTGCGCCTCGCCGGGCGGCGGCTTGCGCCACTCCTCCAGCCAGGCGGTCATCCTGTCGATCTCCTCGTCCTCCCCTTCGGCGATCCGTTCGGCCATGGAGGTCACGTACGGGTCGGTGGTCCGGCCGGTGACCAGCTCGGCCAGCTCGATCGTCATCATGTGATGCGGGATCATCTCGCGGCAGAACCGCACGTCCGACTCGTTGTACGCCGCGGTGGCCGCGGTGGTCGCGGCCGTCCGCGCGCCGGCCGCGACCGCGCTGTCGGCGTCGGCGGGGCCGGCGGGGGCGGATGAGCATCCCGCGAGCGCGAGCACGGCGGCCCCGGCGGCGGCCGTACGGAGGATCACGTCCATGAGCGTTCGTTGCGCGTTGCGGTCCACACGCAAGCAGGTACGGACGACGGTCCCCGGGAGTTCACCGGGCGCGCCGCGATCGGCGCCCGGTTGGCTAGCCTCAAGGCATGGCACAACGATCAGGGGCGCGACGGCGCTCACGGCTCCGCTATGGGCTGGCCGCGGCGGCGGCCCTGACCGCCGGGCTCTGGGCCCTGCGCGACATCCCGGCCTCGCTCGGCGCGCTGCCGAAGGGCGAGCGGGCCGAGCGCGTCCGCAGGTCGCCGCGGTTCCGGGGCGACAGCTTCCACAACCCGATGCCCAGCACCGTCGTGCCGTCCGGGCCGACGCGCAAGATCGTCCGTGACATGGTCTTCGTCGAGAGCACCCGCAAGCCGCGCGGCCCGATCCCACTGGTGACCCCGGCCACCGGCCCCGGCAGCGCCGCCCCCGCCGACGGCCTGTACGCCACCTGGTTCGGCCACGCCACCACGCTGGTGGAGATCGAGGGCCGCCGGGTGCTGTTCGACCCGATGTGGAGCGAGCGCTGCTCGCCGTCCGCGCACGTGGGGCCGCGCCGCCTGCATCCGCTGCCGCTGCCGATCGAGCACCTGCCCCACCTCGACGCGGTGGTGATCTCGCACGACCACTACGACCACCTCGACCGGGCCACGATCCGCACCCTGACCCGCACCCGCTCGGTGCCGTTCCTGGTGCCGCTCGGCGTCGGCGCCCACCTGGAGCGGTGGGGGGTGCCCCGGTCGCGGATCATCGAGCTCGACTGGGACGAGCAGGCCACGGTCGAGGGGGTGCGCTTCACCGCCACGGCCGCGCGCCACTTCTCCGGCCGCGCCTTCGCCCGCAACCGTACGCTGTGGGCGTCCTGGGCCCTGGCCGGCGAGCGCCGCCGCGTCTTCTACACCGGCGACTCCGGCTACTTCGACGGCTACGCCGACATCGGCGCGCAGCACGGCCCGTTCGACCTCACCCTGATGCAGATCGGCGCCTACAGCCACGCCTGGCCCGACGTGCACATGACCCCCGAGGAGGCGGTCACCGCGCACCGCGACCTGGGCGGCCAGGTGCTGCTGCCCGTGCACTGGGGCACGTTCACCCTGGCCTTCCACCCGTGGGGCGAGCCGGTGGACCGGCTGTGGCGCGAGTCCAAGGCCAGGGACGTCCGGCTGGCCGTGCCACGGCCGGGCGAGCGGATCAACGTGGACGACCCGCCGCCGGTGGACGCCTGGTGGCAGACCATCGCCTGAACCGCCAGGGCATCGCCTGAACCGCCAGACCATCACCTGAACCGGCGGACCATCGCCTGAGCCGCAGGGCCTGTCGCCGGGGGGCGCGACGGGCCCGCCGCCCGGTCAGCCGGTGGTGCCGCTGCGGTAGACCTGCCGGGCCAGCGAGGTCGTACGGCGTACCGACTCGCGCCAGGACGTGCCGGCGGGGTGGGCCGTCAGCAGCACCATCACCGTGCGGTCGCCCGCCCCCACGACCCCCGTCGTGTGCAGCACGGGCCGGCCGAGGTCGGGGACTCCGGCCCGCTCCCCGGCGGCTTCGAAGGAGGTCGCCGAGGTGCGCGCGCACGGCACGGGCGGCGTGGTGCCGAACCCCGACCAGCCCTGCTTGACCGCCCACGGCCGGGGCACGGCGCTCGGGATGCCGAAGGACTGGTCGAAGCCGTCGGTGCCGCACTTGGTCGACCTGCGCAGGTGCCCGAGGATCAGCCCACGGACCCGGGGGTCGGCGGTGTCGAGCAGGTAGCGGTAGGTGGCGGCGACGTCCCAGGCGCTGAGCGAGGTGTAGCCCCAAAAGCCCGGCTTGTGGTCCGGCGGGGGCGCGGTGTCGGCGAGCTTCAGCTTGCGCGCCATCCGCTCGATGATCCGCTTCTTGCCGCCCCGGTTCCAGAAGGTGGTCGCCGCGGCGTCGTCGCTGGAGCGCAGCATCACCTTCAGCAGCGCGGCGTCGGCCGCGGGGACCGTCCTGTGCGACTCCAGGTAGTCGATCGCGATCAGGATCTTCACCACGGACGCCGAGCGGAACGCGCGGTGCGCGTTCCGCTGCGCCGTCACCTTGCGGGCCACCCGGTCGAACACGACGTAGCCGGCGGTCGTGCCCGCGGGCACCTTGGGCTTCGGCGCGGCGGGCCGCTGCACCGCATCGCCCGCGCGGGCGTCACCGGTCCCGGCGGCGCGGGTGCCACTGGTGTCGGTCGCGCGGGTGCCGCCGGTCTCGGTGGCGCGGGTGCCGGCGGTGTCGGCCGGGAGCTCCGCAGGCGAGGCGGGGGCGGCGGTCTTGGCCGAGGCCGACCGGCGCCCTCCGGAGTCGGCCTCGACGGCCGCCGCGCATCCTGTCACGACCGGCAGCACCAGCATCCCGGCCAGCCACACCCCGAACTTGGTCATCCCACACCCCTACCAGATCGAGGTGCCCGCCTTCAGCGACTTGACCGGATTCGGGGGGTTCGGGGTTACCCCTGCCGCTCCAGGACCACGACCGGGATCTCGCGGGAGGTGCGCTTCTGGTAGTTGTCGTAGTCGGGCCATGCCTGGGTCATCACGCGCCACATGTCCGGCTTTTCGGACGGGGTGGCGTTGCGTGCGCGAGCATGGAATTTGTCGCCCTTGACCTGCACGCCCACTTCCGGATTGGCCTGGAGGTTGAGGTACCAGTCGGGGGGATTGGGGTCGCCGCCCTTGGAGGCGACCACGAGATAGTCATCACCGTAGCGCTGGTAGATCAACGGGGTGGTGTACTCCTTGCCGCTCTTGCGGCCCGTGGTGGTCAGCAGGAGTGTCGTGGTGCCCTGCCAGTCGTGGCCTTCGTCCCCATCGGTCTCGCGATAGCGCCTGACGTGCTCTTCGCCGAACAACATGTGCTGACCTCTCGAATATCTGCTTTGTGAAGCTTCACCTACCCAGGGAACGATGTCCTTCCCATTCGTCTTCCAGGGCGGAGTGCACGATCGAGTCGCGCCACACGCCGCGAGCGCGCACGTGGTGGCGGATGCGGCCCTCCTCCACCATGCCGGCCACGAGCATGGCGAGCTGGGCGGCGGTGTTGGCGGGGGCGCGGGCGCCCCAGATGCGGTGCAGCCCGAGGTGCTTGAAGCCGTACTGGAGCACCAGCCGGATCAGGTCGGCGCCCATGCCCCGGCCCCAGTGGTCGGGGCGCAGGCCGAGGCCGATCTCGGCGCTGTGGGGGTGGTCGGCCTCGATCCTGATCCGGGCGACGCCCACGACCTGGCCGGTCTCCAGCTCGACGACGGCGAGCACGTACAGGTGGCGGGGCTCGGCCGCGGCGGCGGCGAGCGCCTCGGCCACGATGTCCTCGACCTCGTCCCTGGTACGCGGCTCGAACGGCATGTGCTCGGTGGCGGCCGGATCGCCGTAGATCGCCAGCAGCGCGTCCACGTCGCCGAGCGTCACCTCGCGCAGCCCAAGGCCCATTCCGGTGATCTCGTAGCCGCGCATGGGCCTGACGCTAACGTCTCTCGTGGCGCAGGACCAGCTCTGGACCCGGCCCGCACCACCGATATGTCGCCCGTCCCGACGCATGTCCGGGTAACGGATGCGCCGGATTGCCGGTGGTTTGTGGCCGAAACCGGCGGCCCTACTCGACCACCAGGGTGACCGGGATGTTGCCGCGGGTGGCGTTGGAGTAGGGGCACATCTGGTGCGCCTTCTCCACCAGCGACTCGCCGACCTCGCCGTGCAGCGCGTCGGGCAGCTCCACGCGCAGCGTCACCTCCAGGCCGAACGCGCCGCCCTCAGAGGCGGCCAGGCCCACCTCGGCCGTGACCGACGCCTCGGACGCGTCCACCTTCTCCCGGCGGGCGACGGCCTGCAGCGCGCTGCCGAAGCAGGCGGCGTAGCCGGCGGCGAAGAGCTGCTCGGGGTTGGTGCCCGCGCCGGAGCCGCCCAGCTCCTTGGGCAGGGCGAGGGTGACGTCGAGCAGCCCGTCGGAGGAGACGGCACGTCCCTCACGGGTCGACGCGGTCGCGGTCGCGGTGTAGATCGTGCTCACGGTTTCTCCTCGTGGTCGTTCGCGCGGCGTGGTCGGTCGCGCAGCAGAATGATTGTGCACAACTGAATTGTGTGCAGTCAAGGTGTATCGTCGTGGGCATGGGGACGGATCATCTGGTGCTCGACCGGCAGCTCTGCTTCGCCGTGCACGCGGCCTCGCGCGCGTTCGACGCGGCGTACCGGCAGGTGCTGCGCGACCTCGACCTCGGCCTCACCTACCCGCAGTACCTGGCGATGATGGTGCTCTGGGAGCGCGGTCCGGTCACGGTCAAGGAGCTGGGCCTGGCGCTGCGCCTCGACTCCGGCACCCTGTCGCCGCTGCTCAAACGCCTGGAGGCGGCCGGCCACGTACGCCGTGAGCGCAGCGCGGCCGACGAGCGCTCGGTGATCGTCCGCCTGACGCCGGCGGGGGCCGCGCTCAGGGAACGGGCCCAGCAGGTGCCGCTCGCGATCGGCCGCGCCACCGGCCTGACCCGGGACGGCGCCATGGCCCTGCACGGCATGCTCGGCGAGCTGACCGCCACGCTCGACGCGTACGTCTCGCGGGGCGGCCCGGCCGAGGATCAGGCCGGCGGCACGGGCCGGTAGGGCACGGGGCTCGACAGCACCATCATGCTCGACGGCTGTCCGTACGGCGCGAGCCGGTCGATCAGCTCCTCGAACTCCGTCATCGACGGCGTCGCCACCCGCAGCAGACAGCAGGTGTCGCCGGTCACCCGGTGCACCTCCAGGATCTCCGGCCAGGCCATGGCCTGCTCGTCCCGCAGCACGCACCGCGCGCCGTAGCACGACATCCTGATCAGCGCGCTGACGGTCCGCCCCGCCGCCGCCAGATCCACCCGCGCGTGATACCCCGCGATCACCCCGGCGTCCTCCATCCGCCGCACCCGCTCGGCCACGGCCGGCGCCGACATGTGCACCCGCCGCGCCAGCTCACTGAAGGACAACCGCGCGTCCGCCTGCAACTCCGCCAGCAACGCCCAGTCCATCGCGTCCATCGTCCGCCCTCCCCCTGCCCCGGCTTGTCATCCGACAGCCGGAACACCGTTTTCCCCTTGCGATCCGAAGGTAGCGCGAGACCGCCCGAACAGGACAAATCCCAGCAGCACTCGGGGGTACGGCGGAGGCGGACGGGTCGTCTGCCGCGTGGGCGTGGCCTGAGGCCGCAGGCCCGTGACCGGATCGCCGTGCCGGTCCCCGCCGCTTCGGGCGCCCGCGCCCCGACCCGGGCCTTCCCCGTGGGCACCGCTATGGCGGGAGGCGGGCGGTGCACCATCGGGTGGGCCGGATGGCCTCGGCCGTCAGGTCGTTCCGGTTCGGGCCGACGCGGGAGGGGAGTCGCATTCGCGCTCGGTCACCCGTCCCCCTCTCGGTGATCCATCTCGCGTTGCCGGTTCCGTCGCCGGCGATCCGTGAGCTGCCGGGCGTGTCGCACAGCGACAGTGGTGGTGCCCGGAGAGCTCGCGCGGCGCCGCCCGTGGAGCGTGTAGGCTGTCTACATATAGAGCGCCTACATATAGGAGCGGGGATGCGGACAGTCGGTGTCGTCGTGGCGGCGGCCATCGGGGGGTTCATCGCGGGGATCGTCGTGTCCGAGGTCGTGGCCGTCGTGGCGCATCTGGGGTTCGGGCGGGCGGTGGGGGTGCGGTATCTGCCGGTGTTCACCGCCGTGGCGGGGGTGGGGGTGGCGCTGGTGGCCGAGCGGCGACGGCGGCGGCGGGGGTCCGGGGATCTGAAAATTACATCCCCGGATGGCCGTTGACGTGCGGTGACGGGGGGAGGAGCGGGGTGGCGCTGCGGGGCGCGTCGTGGCGGACGTACTCTCCGATCGCATGCATGGGAGCGCTCCCGCAGTTCGCCGACCCTTCAGGAGGTGAGGCCGCTTCGACGTGGCCACCGCTCGCGCGTACGACGGCGAAAGCCGAGACCAGGCAAGACCTGCCCCTGCGAGGGCACGCCCGGAAAGCAGCACACGGCCGGCCGGGGGGGGGGGGGGCCCCCCCCCCCCCCGCCCGGGGGGGGGGGGGGGGGGCCCCCGGTGTTCTGGGGGTGTTTGGGGGGGGGCGGAGGGGCGGCGCGGGCGCCCGCCGCCCCCCCCCCCCCCCCGCCCCCCCCCCCCCCCCCCCCGGGGGGGCCCCCCCCCCCCCCCCCCCCCCCGGGGGGGGGGGGGGGGCCCCCCCCCCCCCCCGCCCGGCCGCGTTTCGGGCGGGGTCAGCCGCAGGTGATGTCGGTGAAGGTGGGGGCCGACGATCCGGTGGCGAGGAAGCCCGCCTCGGCCGAGGCGTTCGGCGCGAGCGAGGAGTTCCACTGGGCCGCGTGGATCATCGCGGAGGGGCCGCTCTGCATGTGCGTGCCGCCCCAGCTCTGACTGATCGTCACGCCGGACGGCATCATCCACTGGACGTACCAGTTGTTGAGCGGCGTCGTGCCGGTGTTGGTGATGGTCACCTTGCCCTGGAAGCCGTTGCCCCAGGTGCTGGTCGCGGTCACCGTGGCCCGGCAGGAGGACGGCCCGCCGGTGACGGTCGGGGTCACCGTGGGCGTCACCGTCGGGCTGGAGGTGACGGTGGGGGTGACGGGCGGCTGGGTCTGGTTGGGGCCGACGCCGGTCACCTGACCGTTGCCGCCGTCGAAGACGACGTCGGAGCAACTGTAGAAGTTCTCGTTGCTGTCGGAGCGGATCCAGTGCACGAAGATGATGTGCCGGCCGCTCTTGCCCGAGGGCAACTGCGCGTCCCAGTAGTAGTAGTTCAGGCCACCGGGCGGGCCCGACTGCGGCGGGTTCGTGACCGTGTTGAACTTCTCCAGGTCGCTCCACTTCAGCGGGGCGTTGGGGTTCCAGCCGTTCTTGGTCACGTAGAGGTCGAACCTGCCGGGGTGGTGCGCCCAGTTGCTGTGCCGCCACTGGATGGTCGCGCCCGAGGTCAGGTGGGTGGTCGGCCAGTCGGTACGCGCCGCGTTGTACGCCGCGTACTTCGTCGTGCCGGCGCCGCAGATCTCGCCGTCGGGGATGAAGCCCGACGTGCGCCCGGCGGCGTCGGAGCGCAGCACGCCGTACCAGTCGTACAGCGGCTGCTGGCCGCCCGAGGCCACCGCGGCCTGGCAGGCGGGGTTGTAGGGGATGATCTGCCCGTTGTCACGCAGGCCGTCCTGGTAGCACAGCCAGGTGCGGCTGCCGGGGACCATGGTGGCGCCGTGCGCGTCGGCCTCTCTCGGCACGGTGATGATCGCGACCACGACCGCGACCACCGCCGTCACGGCGACCACCCACAGACGGTGTCTGCCGGTCAGCGCCGGGATGGTTCTCGATGTCAACTCTTTCCCTTTCGGGGGGCGGAGCCGTGGGACGGCCCCGGATGGGCGCGGCCGCCTGCGCCCGGCACCGATCGAGGGGAAAGACGCGCGAGATCGGGCCTGGGTGGCGTGCGTCGCCGCCGTACTGCCGCACGCCCTCCTGCTGCGGCCGCCCGGTAGCGTCAAAAGCAGCATCGAAGAGCATCAAGGCCGTATCGCTCGCGTGATGACATTGAAACACGGTCGCCGCGATCGGCACAACGGGGTCGCGCCACCGCGCTCCCGGCGCCGCGTCACTCCAGGCCGAACTCCCGGTAGGCGCGGTGCTCGATCTCCGTCCTGCGCGGCTCGTAGAGCCGGTAGAAGTCCTTGCCGCACTCCAGGTCGTCCAGTGCGTCCCGCACCTCCCTGGCGAGGTACGGCCTGGCCTGCTCGATGGTGAGGTTCGGCTCGTAGCGGGCGCCCTTCGGCGCGTCGAAGGCCACGCGCTGCTCCTCGGGGATCGGCTCGCCCATCGGCTCCTTGATCGCCTCGAACGCCTCGCGTCCCCGGGAGGCGAGCGCGGTCGGGGCGGCGGAGCCCACGGCGTACCCCTTGGCCCTCAGGCACGACGCCATCGCCGCCGCGCGCTCGACCAAGGCCGGGTCGCGGTCCAGCTCGTGCGACAGCAGCCGCCGGGCGTACGCGGCGGCCTGCTCGAAGTGGTCGCGCATGGAGGTGACGTCCTTGCCGTAGACCCGCTTGACCGCCTCCCGCAGGCAGGTCTGCTCCGCCTCCTCGTACGCCCGTGCCTGCGCCCGCGACAGCGAGGACCTGATCGCGGTGTTCGGGTCGGGGGAGGGGTCCTTGGGCGGGTTGTCCGGCTTGACCATGGGGTTGCCCATCTCGATGGGATAGACGTAGATGTCGAAGACCCCGTGGCCGTGCTTGTGCCGCCACGTCTTCATCGCCTCGTAGTCGCCCTCGGCGCGGCGGCGCTCCTCGGCGGTCGGCTCCGGGGAGGTCCTCACGTAGGGGATGTAGGTGAAGCCCTCCCGGTTCATGCACGCGGCCTTGATCTCCTCCATCCGGTGCCGTCCGTCGTCGCCGGCGGCGGAGGGCCGCGGGCCGGGGGCGGCCGAGGACTGCCCGGCGGCGGAGATCGTGAGCAGGGCGAGCGCCCCGGCGATGATGAATGTGTACGAATGTCTGGACATGAATGGCCCCGTTCGTGGCTGACTGTGGTGTGCGGTGCGGTCAGAGGGTGTCGTGCCGCCTGGTCCGGTGGGCGAGCACGGCCGCTGCGGCGGCCGGGAACGCCAGCAGGGCGAGGTGGGCCAGTTCGCGCGGCCCGGCGTACGGGAGGTTCTCGGCCAGCTCGGCGCACTTGGCCAGCACGTAGACCGCGGCGGCCAGCGACCAGCGCGGGTCGCCGGTCACGTGACAGGCCCACACGGCGAGCAGGAGCAGCGCGACCTCGGCCAGCAGCCTGGCCGGGGTGCGGGTGGGATCGGCGTTCAGGAGCAGCGGGTCCTGCGCGGCCGGCGCCAGGGGCGGCGCGAGCAGCCACCACCGCCACGACCTGCGCCGCAGCGGGACCCGGCGCGCGGCCAGCACGGCCAGGCCGAGGAAGGCCAGCGCCCAGGCCGCCACCGGCGCCACCGGCCCGCCGCCCTGGTACAGAGCCGGACCCTCGCCCCACGGCGCGTCGGGGAAGACCGGCAGCAGGGTGCCGTCGGGCCACGGGCGGCCCAGCGCGATGGCGCCCACCCTGGCGGCGACGAGCACCATCAGCGGGAGGGCGGCCACCGCCCACCCGTTCAGCACGGCCAGCGTGGCGAGCCCGGCCAGGCCGGTCCACACCGGGATCGAGCCGGCGTACGGCAGCAGGGCGGCGAACCCCGCCACGACCAGGACGGTGACGCCGAGGTGGAGCCCGTCGGCCCAGGCGGGCCCGGTGGCGGCGCGCTCGGCCCTGGCCCGCAGCCCGCCGTGCACCAGGGCGACGGCCTCGGCGAGCGGGGGAGTGGCGCGCCCGGGGGCGGCCGTCTCCAGCAGCGTGCCGATCAGCTCCTCGCCGTGCGCCGCCCGGTAGCCGGGCGGGTAGGCCAGCAGCAGCCGCCGGTACCGCCGCTCCAGGGCGCGCACGTCCGCCCCCGCGGTGACGTGCGTGCCCAGCCCGCTGGTCATGTGAAGGCCGATCCGGGCAGCACTCTGCTGGTGACCACCGAGGCGGCCTGCTGCATGCGGCGCGCCTCCGCGGTCACCAGCGCGCGGCCGTCGTCGGTGAGCCGGAAGTACCGCCGGGGGCGGCCCTCGACGACCTCCTCGCGCTCGACCGCGATCAGGCCCTTGGCCGCCAGCCGGTCCAGCGCGCCGTACAGCGTGCCGACCGGCAGCTTCACCCGGCCTTCTGACAGGCCGAGCACGTGCTTGATGATGCCGTGCCCGTGCAGCGGGCCGTCGAGGAGCGCGGCCAGGATGAAGTAGGTCGGCTCGCTGACGGCGGGAGAACCCTTGACCATGCCCACGACCATACTTCGCCGCACGAAGTATGGTCAAGCGCGGGCCGTCGTCCCGTGCCCCGGCATGGAGGCGCCCCGGGCGCTCGCGGTGCGCAGGATGGGGACGCGAGCGCCCGGGGCGGGGTGGGCGCGAGGGGGAGGCGCCCAGGGGGTGGGCACGGGGGATGCCCGGGTGGGTGCGAGGGGAACGCCGGGGGGGCGGAGGCACCCTGGGGGAGGTCAGGCTCCGGCGGGTTCGGCGGCGTCGAGGTCCTTGGACAGCAGGGCGGCCAGGGACTCCAGGGCCTCCTCGGCCCCGGGGCCGTCGGCCTCCAGGGTGACCTCGGTGCCGTGCGTGGCGCCCAGGGACAGCACGGCGAGCATGCTGCTGGCCGGGACGGGCTTGCCGTCGCCGACCCGGATGCGCACCGGGGCGCCGGTCTTGGCCGCGGCCTGGACGAACAGCTTGGCGGGGCGCGCGTGCAGACCGCTGCTCGCGGCGACGACGACTTTTCTCTCGGGCATGCAGCCCTCCTTCTCGGTCAGGGTTCGACCTCGGTCAGGGTTCGACGGTGACCTTGATGGCCTCGCCGCGGGTGACGATGCCGATGCCGTCGAGCACCCGCTCCAGCGGGAGCCGGTGCGTGATCAGGTCGGCCACCGGCACCGCGCCGTCGGCGATGAGCCGCAGCGCCTGCGCGTTGTGGCGGGGGCTTGAGCCGTTGGCGCCCACGATGGTCAGTTCGCGGTAGTGCATCAGGTTGGAGTCGCACTGGATGATCGGCGCGTCCTTGGGCAGGCCCCCGAAGAAGCTGATCCTGCCCTGCCGCGCCGCCATCTGGATCGCCTGCTGCTGCGCCGCCCCGGACGCCGCCGCCGTGATCACCACGTCCGGGCCCCGGCCGCCGGTCAGCTTGAGCACCTCGTCCACCAGGTCGCCCTCGCCGGCGCGGATCGCCTCGTCCGGCCGGACCAGGTCCGCGGCCATGGCCAGCCGCTCGGCGTTGATGTCGGCCAGGAACACCCGGGCCGCGCCGCGCGCGCGGGCCAGGCGCACGTGCAGGCAGCCGATCGGGCCGGAGCCGATGATCACCACGTCGTCGGCCTCGCCGACCCGGGCCAGCTCCTGGCCGTTGAGCACGCACGCCAGCGGCTCGGCCACCGACGCCTCGGCGTACCCGATGCCCTCGGGGACGCGGTTCAGGCCGTCCACCGCGAGCACCTTCGCCGGCACCGTCATGTACTCGGCGAAGCCGCCGTCGTAGTGGTAGCCCATCGACTCCTGGTTCGGGCACACGGTCATCCGGCCGCGGCGGCACTCCTCGCAGGCGCCGCAGGGGATCGCCGCGATGACCTGGACCCGGTCGCCGGGGGCCCAGCCGGCCACGCCGTCGCCGACCTCGGCGATCTCCCCGGCGATCTCGTGCCCCATGACGCGGGGCGGCCGGATGTGGTGGTGGCCGAACTTGTAGATCTTCGCGTCGGTGCCGCAGGTGGAGCAGTTGCGGACCCGGATCTTGACCTCTCCCGGTCCGGCCACGGGCTCGGGGGCGTCCTCGATGCGGATGTCCCCGGGCGCGTGGAATCGGGCGACCTTCACTGGTTGGCTTCCTCTCCGATGGGTTGGAGCAGGCGCAGCACCGCGCCCGTCTCCGTGGCCTCGCGCAGTTCGCGGGCGCGGTCGGGGTCGAGCAGGATCTGGGCCAGCTCCGACAGCAGCCGTACGTGGCCGTCGCCCCGGGCCGCGATGCCCACGCACACGTCCACCCGCTCGCCGCCCCAGTCCACTCCCCCGGGGAAGCGCAGCACGCAGATCGCGTCGTGGTGCACCACGTCCTTGCCCGCCAGCGTGCCGTGCGGGATCGCGACGCCCTCGCCGACGTACGTGGACACCGAGCGCTCGCGCTCCAGCATGGTGTCGATGTACGCGGCATCGACCGCGCCCACGGCGAGCAGGGTCTCGCCGCACTGGCGGATCGCGTCCTCGCGGCTCGCCGCCGTCGCGTCCAGCCGTACGGCGCGCGGGTCGAGGGGCAGCGGCGCCACCTCAGGCATCGACGGTGCCGCCCTTCTTGATGGCGTTGACGACCTTGGTCACGGCCGGGTCGCCGATGAAGACCTGGAACGGCACCAGCGGCTTGTCCGGCGCGGTCTTGCGCGCCCGCTCGGCCAGGCCGACGTGGCACAGCACCAGGTCGGCGTCCGCCGGGATCGAGTTGACCGGCGTGTGCACGACCTCGATGCCGTGGCCCTTGAGCTGCTTGCGCACCGTGGAGGCCAGCATCACGCTGCTGCCCATGCCGGCGTCGCAGGCGATGACGATCTTCTTGATGTCCTTGCTGTCCATGCTCGCCATGGCGCTCTATGCCTCCTTCATGACCGGCGCGCCGTCCTTGCGCGCGCCGTTCCGCTCGTGTGCGTCCTCGCCCTCGGCGCCGGTCTCCGCCCCGGCCTCGCTCCTGGCCTCGCTCTCGCTCGTCGCCTCGGTCTCGGTCTCGGCCTCCGCCGGGGCCTCGTCCTCGTCCGCGGGGGTGTCGCCGGACGCCTTGCCGAAGCCCAGCAGCACCGCGCCGACCAGGAAGGACACGCCGGTGGCGATCAGGACGCCGAGGATCACCCCGAAGTAGCCGCCGCGCGGGGTCATGGTCAGGTAGGCGAAGATGCTGCCCGGCGACGGGGTGGCCACCAGCCCGGCCCCCGTGATCATGAAGGTGAAGACGCCGGCCGCGCCGCCCGCGATGACCGCGAGGATCATGCGCGGCTTCATCAGCACGTACGGGAAGTAGATCTCGTGGATGCCGCCGAAGAAGTGGATGATCGCGGAGGCGGGGGTGCTGGCGCGCAGCATGCGCGGGCCGAAGAACATGTAGGCCAGCAGCAGGCCGAGGCCGGGGCCGGGGTTCGACTCCAGCATGAACAGGATCGACTTGCCGGTCTCGGCCGCCTCGGCGACGCCGAGCGGGCCGAGCACGCCGTGGTTGATGGCGTTGTTCAGGAACAGCACCTTGGCCGGCTCGATCAGCACCGACGCCAGCGGCAGCAGGTTGTTGGTCACCAGCCACTCGACGCCGTCGCCGGCCACCTCGGTGACGCTCTCCACCACCGGGCCGATGGCCAGGGCGCCGGCGACCGCCATCGCCGCGCCGACGATGCCGGCGGTGAAGTTGTCCACCAGCATCTCGAACCCGGCCTTGGTCCGGTCCTGGACCAGCCCGTCCACCAGCTTGATGATGTACGCGGCCAGCGGGCCGATGATCATCGCGCCGAGGAACATCGGCGCCTCCGCGCCGACCACCACGCCCATCGTGGCCACCGCGCCCACGACGGCGCCGCGCTGCCCGTGCACCATGCGCCCGCCGGTGTAGCCGATCAGGATCGGCAGCAGCATCCTGATGATCGGGTTGACCAGCTCGTTGAGCTGCTCGTTCGGCGCCCAGCCGGTGGGGATGAACAGCGCGGTGATGAGACCCCAGGCGATGAACGCGCCGATGTTCGGCATGATCATCCCGGCGAGATAGCCGCCGATGCGCTGGATCGTGGCCTTGACTCCGGTCCCCTGTACTTCGGGTGTGTATGGGGAGGCCATCGTGTTTCTCCTTCCGGGGCGGCCGGCGCGATGAAGCCGGTCAGGTGTGGGTACGTGCCGCTGTCAGCCCCCGGACTGCAGCGGCAGGGTCGGATCGGCTTCCCTGATGCGCACCAGGTCGCGCCTGATGTCCTTCGAGCGCGGCATGCGGCTGCCGGGCAGCGCCACCGCGGCGGTCGCCCAGGCCAGCGCCTCGACCAGGGCGCCGCGGCCACGGGCGCCCGCGGCCAGGAACCCGGCGAGCATCGCGTCGCCCGCGCCGACCGTGCTGCGCGGCTCGGCCACCGGGCACTGGCCGAACCACACCCGCTCCTCCTCGGCGTCGCCCTCGACGAGCACGGCCCCGTCGGGGCCCAGGCTGGCCAGCACGGTGCGCGCCCCCATGGCGCGCAGCTTGCGGGCGGCGTCGATGGCGTCGCCGAGCGTGGCGATCCGCACGCCGGTCGCCTCGGCCAGTTCCTCGCGGTTCGGCTTGATCAGCGCGGGGCCCGCGCTCACCGCGGCCAGCAGGGCGGGGCCGCTGGTGTCCACCGCCACGTGGATGCCGGCGATGGCGAAGCGGGCGCACAGCCGGGCGTAGACGTCGCTGGGCACCTCGGGCGGAAGGCTGCCCGAGGCCACGACCCAGTCGGCGGAGTGGGCCGCGCCGAGGACGGCGTCGGCCACGGTGTCGAGCTCGGCCGGCGACAGGGCCGTGCCGGGCTCGTTGATCTTGGTGACGGTGCCGTCGGGCTCGGCCAGCGTGATGTTGGATCGTGTGGGGCCGGAGACCGGGACCGTGATCATGTCCAGGCCCTCGGCCGACAGCAGCCCGATCAGGCGGCGGCCTTCGTCGCCGCCGTACGGGATGACCGCGCAGGACGTGATCTGGTTGGCCAGCAGCGCCCGCGAGACGTTGACGCCCTTGCCGCCGGGGTCGAGGTGGGCGGCCCCGGCGCGGATGACCGCGCCCCGGGTGAGCGCGCCGATCTCGATCGTGCGGTCCAGGCTCGGGTTGAGGGTGACGGTGAGGATCATGCCCGCACCACTTCCGGGCCGGCGGCGCCGATCTCGGCCACGGTCGCGTCGTCCAGCCCCGTATCTGTGATCAACACGTCGATCTCGCCGATCGCGGCGAAGCGGGCGAGATAGGTGTTGCCGAACTTGGTGTGGTCGGCCAGCAGCACGCACCGCTCGGCGGCGCGGACCATGGCCCGCTTCATCGCCGCCTCGGCCGGGTCGGGCGTGGTCAGGCCCTTGGCGACCGAGCAGCCGTTGGTGGCCATGAACGCCACGTCCACGTTGAGGTTGGACAGGGGGTGCAGGGCCCAGTCGTCCACGGTCGCCAGGGTGCGCCCGCGCACCCGGCCGCCGAGCATGATGACGCTCAGGTTGGGGCGGGTGGCGAGCGCGGAGGCCAGCGGCGGCGAGTTGACGATGACGGTGAGCTCGCGGTCCAGCGGCAGCACCTGCACCAGCCGGCCGGTCGTCGAGCCCGCGTCGATGATGATCGAGCCGTCCTCGGGCAGCTCGGCCAGCGCGGCCTTGGCGATGCGCTCCTTCTCGGCGGTCATCACTTCGTCGCGGGTGGCCAGCGCGGGCTCGAAGCCGAGCCGCTCGACCGGGATCGCGCCCCCGTGCACCCGCCGCAGCACCCCGGAGCGCTCGAGCGCCGTCAGGTCGCGGCGGATGGTCTCCGTCGTGACCTGGAACTCCTCGGCCAGGGTCACCACGTCAACGCGCCCGATGGCCCGTGCCCGGCGCAGGATCTCCTGCTGTCGCTCCTCGGCGTACATCGTGTGGGTTCACCGCCGTTTCAGCGTGGTTTCGTCTTTGTTTATACCCGTTTACGTTGGGCGTCAAGAGGTCCGGGAACGCGAAAACGCCCCGGGGTTCCCGGGGCGTCGCGGCGTGGTAACGCGGTGTCGAGGCTGCCCGTTCGGTCAGGGACGCAGGTCGTTGGCCGTGCGCAGCACGTCCGGCGCGGTGAAGGCGGCCGGATCGACCGCAGCGGCGGTGGTGACCGTGAACGTGGCCGACTCGCCGGGCAGCAGCGTGACCAGGGCCCGGTCGGCGGCGGCGTCGGGGGCCACCCGGTCGGCCAGCAGCGTCACGTCCTTGGCCAGCGAGGCCGCCGTCACCGTCACCTCGTAGCCGCCGGCGGCGGCGCGGGCCACGGCGGTCAGCGGCGCGGGGTCCAGCGCCAGGTCCACGTCCTCGGCGTAGAACCACAGGGCGCGCTCGCCGGTGGCCAGCTCGGCGACCAGGAACTCGGCGGCCGGGTCGGACGGCTCGGCCACCTCGGCGGGCAGCGCCGCCGTGACCGCGCCGCGGGCCGCGGCCCGCAGCTCCACCGCGGCCTGTGCGGGCACCACGCCGCCGAGCGTCATCCGCCGCACCGTGGCGGTGGTCTCCAGCGGCTCGGCCACGTCGTTGTGCACCACCAGGGCGGGTGCGCCGTCGCGCGGCTGGATCGTGGCCAGCCGGCCCGCGTACGCCCGGCGCAGCGCGTGCCACAGCGGCTTGCGGTGCCCGTGCGCGTCCACCGCGGCCCAGGAGACCACCGGCCAGCAGTCGTTGAGCTGCCAGACGATCGCGCCGCTGTTGAGCGGGTACAGCGACCGGAAGTGCTCGATCCCGTACGCCACCGCCCGCGCCTGGTTGAGCTGGGTGGCCCAGTGCCAGTCCGCGATCGAGCGCGGCTCGGGCAGGTGGCCGCGCAGCCCCCGCTCCAGCTTGCCGTTGCCGTCCTTCGCCTTCTGGTGCACCAGCATGGTCGGGCCGAACGGGCTCGGCGGGTCGTCGTGCACCACCGAGGCGAGCGTGGACCACGCGGGCGGGCCCTGGAAGCCGAACTCCGAGACGAACCTCGGCCTGTAGTCGCGGTACGCCGTGTAGTCGCGTGTGTTCCACACGTCCCAGATGTGCACGGTGCCGTGGGCCGGGTCGTTGGGGTGCAGGTAGCGGCTGAAGGAGTACGGGCTGCCCGGGGAGTACGGCGTGCCCGGCGCCAGCTCGGCCACGATCCGGGGGAACAGCTCCATGTAGTAGCCCTCGCCCCAGGTCAGGCCGCCCAGGCGGGAGCGCCAGTTCCAGTCGGCGTAGCCCCAGATGTTCTCGTTGCCGCCGTTCCACAGCACCAGGCTGGGGTGCGCGGTGAGCCGGGTGACGGCCTCGCGCGCCTCGGCCTCGAACTCCTCCCACAGCGGGGGCTCCTCCGCGTACGCGGCGCAGGCCAGCAGGAAGTCCTGCCAGACCATGATCCCCAGCTCGTCGCAGATCTCGTAGAAGTCCTCCGACTCGTAGATCCCGCCGCCCCACACCCGCAGCAGGTTCATCTCCGCGGCCACGGCCTCGCCGATCGAGCGCTCCAGCGAGGCCCGGGTGATCCGGGGCAGGAACGTGTCGTCGGGGATCCAGTTCGCGCCCCGTACGTACACCGGCTCGCCGTTGACGACGAACGTGAACGGCGAGCCGGCCTCGTCCGGCGCGACGTCGATCTCGACGGTGCGGAAGCCGATCCGGCGCGACCACGCGTCCAGCTCCCGCCCGCCGGCCGTCGCCAGGGTCACCTCCAGCGGGTACAGCGGCTGCGCGCCGTGGCCGCGCGGCCACCACCGCTCCACCTCGCCCGCGTCGAGCACGGCCTCGGCCGCCTCCGCGCCCGGCGCCACCGTCGCGGTCACCATCGCCGTCACCCCGTGCCCGGCGATGCGGGCCGTCAGCGTCACCGGGACCGGCTCGCCCTCCCACTCCAGCCCGGCGGCCACGGTCACCGTCCCGTGTTCGCCGTGTTCACCGTGTTCTCCGTGTTCTCCGTGTTCGCCGTGTTCACCGCTGAACGAGGTGAGCGGGCGCACCGACGCCAGGCGCGCCACCGACCAGCCCTCGATCCCGATCCGGCGCCAGATGCCGGCCGTTACCACGTCCGGGCCCCAGTCCCAGCCGAAGTTGCAGGCCATCTTCCGGATCGCGTTGTACGGGTGGTGGTTGGTGTGCGGGCGCGAGCCGAGGACCCGCTCCTGCTCCCGGGCGTACTCGATCGCCGAGGCGAAGCGCACCCGCAGCTCGTTGCGGCCCTCGCGCAGCAGCCCCGACACGTCCCAGCGGTGGCCGCGGTGCTGGTTGAAGGTCCGGCCGACCTCCCGCCCGTTCAGCTCCACGACCGCGACGGTGTCCAGGCCCTCGGCCACCAGGTCGTGGCGCGACTCGCCGCCGGGGCGCCAGTCGAAGGCGGTCGTGTACTCCCAGGCGGTCAGCCCGATCCAGGCCAGACGCGCCTCGTTGTCGCCGTCGTACGGGTCGGGGATCAGGCCGGCGTCGAGCAGGTCGGTGTGGACCACCCCCGGCACGCGCGCGGGCACGCCGGCGGCGAGCTTCGCCGCCAGTTCCGGCGGCACCGGGCCGCCCGCCGCGCGTACCGTCCAGCCCTCGGCCAGCTCCATGTAGCTGCTCATCGATCCCTTCTTCACGTATGCGTACGCGGTGCGTTCCAGGCGCGTACCGACAGCCGCGGCTCGCCCGGGGCCTCGACGGCGACCCGGCGCTCCTCGCCCGGCCGCAGGAAGAACCCGTTGTCCTCCAGGTATGCGCCGTAGCCGTGCGGGAACCCGTCGATCACCACGTGCGCGGCCGGCACGTCGCCCGCGTTGCGGACCACCAGCGCGCCCGGCTCCATCCGGGCGGCCAGCTCCGTGCGCGGCAGGGTGAGCAGCGGGGCCGGGCCCGGCTCGGCGTACGCCGCGATCAGCTCGCGCGGGTCGGCGGCCTCCAGCTCGGCCATCGGCCGCGCCTCGATGGCGCGCACCCGCTCGCTCTTGGGCCGGGCGTTGAACCAGTACCACTGGTCGGACAGCAGCGCCCCGCCGGCGTCGCGCAGCGCCACCGCCAGCAGGAACACCTCGCCCCCGTGCGCCTCCGGGCCGGCCTCCAGCTCGAAGGCGGCCACCCGGCCGTCGCCGGGCACGGTGACCCGCTCGCGCCGCTCGCGCACCGGCCGCAGCCTCGCGTCGTACACGGTCGCGGTCGCCTCCGCCCCGCTCAGGACGTGCGGGGTGTCGTTGGCGACGTGCACCACCGCGCGGAACGGCTCGTCCGCGCCCCACTCCAGCCGCTCGTACGCCGCGAAGGCCGCGCGGGCGCGGCAGAACCGGCGCGCCTGGTAGTACGACAGCTTGGGCACGCCGTAGAAGTCCACCACCGACCACGACGCGCCCGGGAACAGGTCGGTGAGCTTGTAGAACAGGAACGCGCTGGTGTGCGTGCCGCTGCCCGCCCGCACCATCTCCGAGGCGAAGCGCAGCGCCTCGCCCTGGGCGACCTGGCTGTACTCCGTCATCTCCGCCCACGACGTCACCGGGCCGTAGGACGCGTACCTGAGCTGTTTGACCAGGTCGAACAGGCCGAACTGCGACTGGTGCTGCATGATGCCGCCGTCGGGCGGCGGCGGCCAGGCGGCCAGCTTCTCCGGCGGCAGGAAGCGCGGCACCGACTCCAGGTTGGGCTGGCTGGACAGGCCGTACTCGCCGTAGACGACCGCGTCCACGGCCCGGTAGCCGGAGTCGATCGGCTCGCCCTCGTGGTAGACGCGGTAGTTGTGCGCGCCGCCGCCCCACGGGCTGGTGCGGTGGAACGGGCGTGAGGGGTCGAGCTGGAGGCAGCGCCGGCCCATCAGCACGTGCGGCTCGTCGGCGCCGGTGGTCTCGGCGTTCTCGTTGCCGCCGCCCCACAGCAGCAGCGAGGGGTGGTTGCGCAGGTCGCGCACCACCCGCGAGACCGTGCGGTCCAGCACGTTCAGGTCGGTGACCGGGGCCTCGGGCAGCCCGAACGACAGCGGGAACTCCTGGTAGACCAGGATGCCCATCCGGTCGCAGGCCCGGTAGAACTCCTCGCGCTCCACCATGCCGCCGCCCCAGGCGCGCAGGATCTGCAGGTTGGCGCGGCGGGCGAGCTCCAGGATGTGCGCGTCCTTGGCGAAGTCGCCGCCGAGGAACGGGTCGGTCCAGCACCAGTTGGCGCCCTTGAGGAACATCCGGCGGCCGTTGACCACGAACTGCCAGCGGTAGTGCTCCTCGCCGGGCCAGTCGGGCACCCCGGCGGTCTCGACCGTGCGGATGCCGAACTCGGTGGTGACCGCGCTGCCGGGGCACTCCAGGGTGAGGGTGTGCAGCGGCTGCTCGCCGTAGCCCATCGGCCACCAGACCTCCGGCGCCTCCACCGTGATCGCGGTCTCGTACCGGTTGGGGCCGCGCCGGGCGGCGACCGTGTTGCCGAACGCCCGCTCGCCGATCCTGCCGGTGATCTCGATCTCGCGGGCCGAGCCGGTGTGGTTGACCACGTCGTAGCGCACCCGCAGCTCGGCCAGGCTCCCGTCGGCGGCGAGGTGCTCGGTGCGGACGAACACGTCGCGCAGCTCGAAGTCGGGCACGCACTCAAGGCGCACGTCACGCCAGATGCCCATGCTGATCAGGTGGCCGTAGTGCCAGCCCCACCCGGGGCTGCCCTTGGGCACGCCGTGCCAGTCGCGCGGCGGCGGGAAGATCCGCACCACCACCTCGTTCTCGCCGCCGTACCGCAGCAGATCGGTCACGTCGATCTCGGGGCCGCCGAACATGCCGGTGTGGTGGCGCAGCGGCACGCCGTTGACGTACACGGTGGCGGCGTAGTCGATGCCGTCGAAGGCCAGCCGGACCCGGCGGTCCCGCCACGGCGCCGGCACGGTGAAGCTCCTGGCCAGCCACCACTCGCGCTCCTCCACGCGGGTGCGGCGGAAGTGCCAGGGCCACTCGGCCGGCACGCCGTGGGCGGTCAGCTCCTCGTAGGTGTTGGCGTCCCACAGCGGGTCGGGCAGCTCGCCCGCCGCGACCAGCGCCGCCTGCACCGTGCCGGGCACCGTGGCCGGGATCCAGCCGGAGCGGTCGGTGTCCTCGCGCCACCACGACGGCGGCGCGCCGGTGGGCTTGCGGCCGGGGGCGGCGGTCCAGTGCTCGATGGAGAACTGCCTGCGCGGCTCGTGCCCGGCCATGCGCCACTCGCCGTTCAGGCTGATCGGCGGCACGACCTCGGGGGCGGGGCGCGGCGGGGCCTCGGTGGCGGGCACGGACTCGACGGGCAGCGCGGCGTACGCCTCGGCGCCGTCGTCGCCGCTGATCCGGGCCCGGGTGAACAGCTCGCGCTCGACGTCGTCGAGGAAACGGGGCTCGCTCACTACTTGACCGCACCCGCGTACAGGCCGCTGACGAAGTAGCGCTGCGCGAAGACGAACAGCAGCAGCACGGGCAGGCTCATGATCACCACACCTGCCATGATGTTCCCCCAGTCGGCGAGGTACTGCTGCTTGAAGTACAGGACGCCGGTGGTCAGCGTACGCTTCGTGGGGTCGGTGAGGAACAGGTAGGGCACGAGGTAGTCGTTCCAGATCGACACGCCCATGATCACCCAGTACGTCACGATGGCCGGCCGCGACAGCGGGAAGAAGATGCGGAAGAACATGTGGAAGTAGCCCGCGCCGTCGATGGTCGCCGCCTCGACGATCTCGCGCGGGATCTGCCGCATGAACGCCGCCATCAGGAACACCCCGAACGGGATCGCGCCGGAGATGTACACCGCGACCACGCCGGCGTAGCTGTCGATCAGGCCCAGGCTGCGCACCACCCGGAACTGCGGGATGATCGCGAGCTGCATGGGCAGGAAGATGCCCGCCGCGAGCAGCATGTAGAACGCCGAGCCCAGCCGCCCGGCCTTGCGCACCACCGCGTACGCCGCCAGCGCCGCGACCAGCGTGCTCACCACCATGCTGATCAGCGTCAGCGCGAGGGAGTTGACGAACAGCGGCCCGAAGTCGCCCTGCACCCAGGTGGTGAGGAAGTTGCCCAGGGTGGGCGACAGCGGCAGCCCGGTCGGGTTCTGCAGCACCTCGGTGTTGGACTTCAGCGAGGTCAGCAGCATGATCAGCAGCGGGTAGACCATGGCCGCGCACAGCACGATCAGGACCAGGTGGCGCGGCGCGCTCCTGGCCAGCTTCCTGGCGGTGTTCATCGGCCGCTCACCTTCCCTTGCCGACCTGGCTGTCGAAGCGGTTCTGCAGGTACGCCACGCCGACCAGCGCGACGATCACGACCACGGCCATCGAGGACGCGTAGCCGAAGTGGTTGTAGGCGAACCCCTCGTCGAACACCCGGGTCATGTACAGCTCGGTCGCGCCGCCCGGCCCGCCCTTGGTCATCAGGTAGACGGTGTCGAAGGCGCGCAGCGCGCCGTTGACCGCGAGCACCAGCACCAGCGCGGTCGTGGGCCGCATCAGCGGGATCGTGATGTGCCGCAGGGTGTGCCAGGCGTTGGCGCCGTCCACCCGGGCCGCCTCGGTGACCTCGGCCGGGATGGTGGACAGCCCGGCCATGAAGATGACGATGCTGAAGCCGATGCTGGACCAGATGTCCACCAGGATCACGCTGTAGAGCGCGAGGTCGAAGTCGCCGAGCCAGTCCTGGGCCAGTGAGCCCAGCCCGAGGTCGCGCAGCGTCGTGTTGATCGTGCCGGAGGTCGGGTCGAACATGAACGACCAGGTGAACACGATCGCGACCGGGCTGATCACGATGGGCGCGAAGAAGATCGCCCGGTACACGTTGCCCAGGGCCATCTTCTTGTTCAGCAGCACGGCGATGCCGAAGGCCAGCACGGTCTGCACGACGATGCGGAAGAAGGCGTAGATCCCGGTGTTGACCGTCGCGTTGAGCAGGTCGGGGTCGTCGGTGAACATCCGCATGAAGTTGTCCACCCCGACGAAGCTGCTCTCGCCGGTGAGGTCGCGGGCGTCGGTCACGCTGGCGAGGACGACCTCGATGATCGGCCACAGCGTGAAGACGCCGTAGAGCAGGAGGGCGGGGGCCAGGGCGATCCAGAACTGGGATCTCGCCCCCCGCCTGGCCGGTCTGCCGCCGGCGCCGGCCCTGATGGACACCGACGGCCGTGAGGGCGTTTGCACCGCCATCCGGGGTTTTTCCTCTCTTGCGAAGAACGCGCGCCCTGCCGGGCGGGTAGCGATACTACACAAGGAGCTAGGTAGCGATACTACACGATCAGGGCGCCAGACAGGCCGATAAACCTGACTTACTAGGCGAACGCTAGCAATATGTCGGGGAAATCACTAGTGTCACTACATACTTTTGAGAGCGAGGACGGACCACATCCATGCCCCACCACGCACCGGGCGGTGCCAGAAGGCTGACGCTCAACTCGGTCATCCGCCGCCACCAGATCGAGGCCACCCGCACCACGTCGCTGTGGGAGGACGAGACCGCGCTGCACTCGCCCGACGTCGTGCTCGCGCTGTCGGCCTGCGTGCGGGACAACTTCCCCGGCGCCCGCATGACCTGGGGCTTCTCCTGGGGCGCGCTCACCGATCCCGGTGACAGGTACGCCGCGATCCGCGCCACGGTGCGCGAGCTGAGCGAGCGGCACGGCGACGACGTGACCTTCGTCCCCGGCGGCTTCTTCGCCAACCGCTACGCCACCCGCGACCAGGTCGCCGCGGACGTCGCCGAGGCGCTGGCGATCCTGCGCGGCGAGTTCCCCCGCCCCGTCACCTCCCTGCTCGCCGGCTTCCTGGCCGCGGAGAACATCGAGCGCGCCGGGCGCGAGGGCGTGCGCACCGCCCAGGCCAACATCTGGAGCCAGTTCGACATCGACCTCCAGGACGGCGACGGCTCCATCGCCTACCCGTACTACCCCTCGCGCGGCAACTTCCTGGTCCCCGGCCGGGGCGAGGACCGCATCGACGTGGTCAGCCTGGACGGCTGGACCGTGGACCTGCTCGCCGCCCGTGCCGCCGGCATGTCGGCGGAGGGCGCGGACACCCCGTACAACTCGCGGATGGGCATCGGGCCGATCGAGACCCTGCACCGCATGCCGCTGGACCGGGCGCTGCGCCAGATGCGGCACACCAGCCAGGCGCACCTGAACCCGGCCAACGTGGCCCGCAACGGCCTGGGCTGGCTCACCGACAACTACGAGGTGGCCGAGGTCGCCCGAGGCATGGCCATCGACCCGGCGATCCTGCGCGCGTTCGGCGAGTGGCTGGGCTGGCTGCGCGCGACCTGGCCGGACCTGGAGTGCCCCACCATGGCCGAGCTGGGCGAGGAGCACCGCGCCGCCCACCCCGACAACGAGAGCCTGCGCTACATCCTCCAGCAGGAGGGCAGCGGCATCGACGCCTCCACCGCGGGGGAGCGGGTCACCTGGTTCATGAACGCGGACTTCCGGCTGGGCGTGGTGGACGGGCGCGGCCCGGCCGAGGTGTTCGACTACACCGACTACCGCGGGGCGGCCCCCGAGCCGCGGGGAGTGGGGGAGCGCAACTGGAGCCTGCTCGGCGAGATCAACCAGAAGCGCACCCGCCCGCAGGACCGGCCGGTCCCGGTGGCGGAGTTCTTCGCCGCCCGGCCCGCCCTGGCCGAGGAACTGGCCGCCCGATACGCGGGCGCGGCGGAGCTGGAGGTCTGCTTCGGGACGGTGGCGCCGTGATCGCGCTGGCCGGCCTGCGGGTGGAGCACCGGGTGCGGCCCGTCGGCGTGGACGTCACCCCGCGCTTCTCCTGGATCCTCACCGGAGGCGGGCGCGGGGCCGAGCAGATCTCCTACCGGCTGCGGGTCGCCGCCGGGGGCGAGGAGGTGTGGGACTCGGGCACCGTGCGCCGGCGGCGGACGTACGGGATCGAGTACGCCGGGCCGCCGCTCCCCGCCGCCACCGCCTGCGACTGGACGGTGGAGGTGGAGACCACCCACGGCCCGGCCAGGGCGGGCTCGCGGTTCCACACCGGCCTGTTCACCGAGGCCGACTGGGCCGGGGCGGCCTGGATCGGCCGGGCCGGGCCCGCCCGCGGCGCGCCGCTGCTGCGCGCGGAGTTCGACCCGGGCGGCCCGGTGCGCGCGGCCCTGCTGTTCGTCGCCGCGGGCGGCTACGCCGAGGTGACCGTCAACGGCGCGCCCGCCGGGCCGGGCCCGCTCTCGCCGGGTTTCACCGACTACGAGGAGCGGGTGCAGTACACCGGCGTCGAGGCCGGCCACCTCCTGCGCGAGGGGCCCAACACGATCACGGTGGAGCTGGGCCGCGGCTTCTACGGCACCGCCGCCGCCAACACCTGGGACTGGCACACCGCCCCCTGGCACGGCGAGCCGCGGGTGCGGCTGCTGCTGGTCGCCGACCTCGCCGACGGCACCCGGCGCACGTTCGCCTCCTCGCCGTCCTGGCTGCTCGCCGACGGCCCCACCACCTACGACGACCCGTACGGCGGCGAGAGCCACGACGCCCGCCTCGCCGCGCCCCGCGAGTGGCGGCCGGCGGACGTGCTGCCCGCCCCCGCCGGACGGCTGGTCGGCCAGCGCCAGCAGCCGATCGCGGTCACCGGGGAGCTGCGCCCCGAGGAGATCACCGAGCCCGCCCCCGGCGTGTACGTCGCCCGGTTCCCCCGGGTGATCGCGGGCCGCCTCGCCCTGCGCGCCCGCGGCCCGGCCGGGACCAGGATCACCGTCAGGTACGGCGAGCGCCTCACCGCCGCCGGCCGTCCCAACTACGACGACGACAAGGGCTACTACGACGGCCGCTTCCAGACCGACGAGCTGACCCTCGCGGGCACCGGCGAGGAGCGCTGGGCGTCCCGCTTCTCCTGGAAGGGCTTCCAGTACGCCGAGATCACCGGCTGGCCCGGCACGCCCGGCCCCGGCGACCTGGTGGCCCAGGTCCTGCACAACGACGTGCCGGTCACCGGCCACTTCTCCTGCTCCGACCCGGCGCTCACCCGGCTGCACGAGCTGACCGTCGCCACCGTGCTGAACAACCTGCACGGCCTGCCGACCGACACCCCCAAGTACGAGAAGAACGGCTGGACCGGCGACGGCATGCTGGGCGCCGAGCTGTTCCTGCGCAACCTGGACTGCCACGAGCTGCTGGCCAAGTGGGTGGACGACATCGCCGACACCCGCCGCGGGAACGGCGCGCCCGAGGTGATCGCGCCGCACGGCGGCTGGCGGATGGACTGGAGCCCGGCGCCGCCGTGGCACGCGGCGTACGTGCTGATCCCGTGGTGGCTGTACCGCTACCGGGGCGACGAGCGGGTGCTGCGCGAGCACTACCCCGGGATGCTGGACTACGTCCGGTTCGAGCTGGCCCGGTCGCCGGGAGGGATCGCCGACACCACCCTGGGCGACTGGGTGAGCCCGGAGACCGACCCGGGCGGCGGCAACGCGCCCGAGGACCGGCGGGTGGCGGCGACGGCGTACCTGTATCTCATGCTGGCCACGCTGGCCCGCGCCGCCGGCGCGCTCGGCCGCGAGGAGGACGCGCGGGCGCTGCGCGCCGACGCCGATCGGGTGCGCGCCGCGTTCCGCGCCCGCTTCCTGCACGAGGACGGGGTCGTGCGCGGCGAGGGCGACGCGGGGTTCCGGCAGACCCACAACGTGCTCGCGGTGGCGTTCGGGCTGGTCGAGGGCGAGGAGGCCGCCCGCGCGGCCGGCGCCGTGGCCGCCGACGCCCGCGCCCGCGGCGGCCACCTGAACACCGGCGCGCTCGGCACCAAGTACCTGCTGCCCGTGCTGACCGACCACGGCCACGCCGCGCTGGCGTACGAGATCGCGGTCAACCCGGAGTTCCCCGGCTGGGGGTTCTGGCTGGCCAACGGCGCGACCACGCTGTGGGAGCACTGGAGCGCCGAGTCGCGCTCGCGGGGGCACTACTTCCTCGGCACGATCGACGACTGGCTGTTCACCCACGTCGCCGGGCTGCGCCAGGACGGCCCCGGCGAGCTGACCGTGCGGCCGGCGCTGACCGGCGTGCTCACCTCGGCCCGCGCCGAGGTGGTCACGCCGTACGGCCCGGCGCGGGTGGACTGGCACCGCGACGGCGGCCCGCTCACGGTGAGCGTCTCGGTCCCGGTGGGCGCCAGGGCCCTGGTGCGCCTCCCGGCGGGGCGGCTCGGCCACGAGTGCCGGGAGGCGGCGGGGGTGGAGGAGGCCGCCGCCCCGCCCGGCGAGATCGCGCTGCGGGTGCGGAGCGGCGAGTACACCTTCACACTGCGATGATCAAGGGCTCCGTGATCGGCGGCTCACCAGGCGGTGTAGCCGCCGTCCACCAGCACCACCGACCCGGTCATGTACGACGCGGCGGCGGAGGCCAGGAACGCGACCACCGAGGCCACCTCCTCGGGGCGGGCCAGGCGGTCCATCGGCGTACGCCGCCGCCAGTCGGCCAGCCACTCCTCCGGCACGCCCTCCTTGGTCAGCTCGGTGGCGACGTAGCCGGGCGCGACCGCATTGACCCGGATGCCGGCCCCCGCCAGCTCCACGGCCAGCGACTTCACCATCAGGTGCACGGCCCCCTTGGAGGCGTTGTAGGCGGTCTGGGCCTGCGGCGCGTTGGCGATCTCGCCGGACATGGAGCCGATCGCCACGATCGAGCCGCCCTCGCCCATCCGCCGGGCCGCCTCGCGGGCGCACCAGAACGAGCCGTTCAGGTTGATGTCCAGCACGCGTTGCCACTGCTCGGGGGCGACGTCGAGCGCGGGCGTGTGGAGGGCGACCCCGGCCGAGGTGACCAGGACGTCGAGCGAGCCGTGCTCGGCCACCACCCGGTCGAACACGGCCGCGACCGCGCCGGGGTCGCGTACGTCGAGGTGGGCGTAGGAGACCGCGGGGCCGCCGTCGCCGAAGGACGCCGCGGCGGCCTCGCCCGCGTCGTCGAGCACATCGCAGATCACCACCGCCGCGCCCATCTCGCGCAGGGCCGCGGTGACGGCGAGGCCGATGCCGCGCGCCCCGCCCGTGACCACCGCGACCTTGCCCCCGAGATCCAGACGTTCCCGGTACATCGTGTCTCCTCGCTGTCAAATGGTAGTGTTGCTACAAAGCTTGGCCTGATCGGCGTGGAATATGCCGGTTCTCGCGGCCCGCCCAGCCAGTTTTCGGCCGGAAAGAGATAGTACAACTACCTGATGTGACGGGGCGGAGCCCGTCAGGTTGAGGAGAGACGCGTGAGTTCACTGCCCGCCGCACCCGTGCGGCTGGAACCGCTCGCCGATGAGGGCGTCCTGCGCGGCGGCGACGGCCGCTACGAGAAGTTCCTCGGCGACCTCGCCGGCCTGTACCGCGACGAGGCGGCGTACCGGGCGGCGCTGGCCGCGGACGCCGGCGCGCCGGTCTACTGGGTGGAGACCAGCACCCCCGAGCACGGCGACGGCGCCCTGACCGTCGGCATCAGCGTGCTGGAACCCGGCACGATCGGCGACGAGTTCTACATGACCCGGGGCCACCTGCACCGCCTCGCCGACCGCGCCGAGCTGTACTACGGGCTCAGCGGCCGGGGCGTGATGCTGCTGGAGTCGCTGGACGGCGAGAGCCGGGCCGTGGAGATCGGCCCCGGCACGGCGGTGCACGTCCCGGGCCACTGGGTGCACCGCAGCGTCAACGTGGGCGAGGAGCGGCTGGCCACCCTGTTCTGCTACCCCGCCGACGCCGGCCAGGACTACGAGATCATCGCGCGCGCGGGCGGCATGCGCCGGCTCGTCGTGCGCGACGGCGACGGCTGGACCACCCGCCCCAACCCGGACCACACGGGGTACCGCCGTGACTGACGGCAGGCGGGAGTCGCTGGCCCGCCGGGTGGACATCAGTTGCGTCCAGGCCCACCACTCCCTGGCCGACGTCACCGAGCTGGCCCGGCTGGCCCGCGAGCACGACTTCGTCAGCGCGCACGTGCTGCCGCAGTGGCTCGGCACCCTGGCCGGCATGCTCGCCGGCTCGCGCACGCTGGCCGGCGCGCCGGTCGGTTTCCCCTCCGGCGGCGCGACCACCCGCACCAAGCTGGCCGAGGCCGGGGAACTGCTCGAGGCCGGCGCGGGCGAGCTGGACGTCGTGATCGCCGTCGGCCGGCTGCGCTCCGGCGACTCCGAGTACGTACGCCGGGAGCTGGCCCAGGTGGTCGCGCTGGTGGACGGCGCGGTGCCGCTGCGCGCGATCATCGAGGTCGGCCACCTCGACGACCGGGAGATCGGCGAGGCCACCCGCGCCGCCGTGGACGCCGGGGTGCCCTGGGTGAAGACCGGCACCGGCTGGTCGGGCGTGCCGACCACCGAGCACCACGTACGGCTCATCGCCGAGGCCGCACGGGGCCGGGCGGGGATCAAGGCCGCGGGCGGTATCCGCGACGTGGCCACGATCCGGGCCATGGAGGCGCTGGGCGTGGCGCGGTTCGGCATGAACGCGCGGGCGGCCATCGCCGCCGTCGCGGCCTACGACGAGCGGGCGGAGGTGGCGCGATGAGCGCGGGGGTCCTGCCGGTGATGACCGCGGCGACGCTGCGCCCGGCCGAGTCGCCCACCCTCTACTTCGTCGGCGTGACCACCGGCGACTCCTCCATCCAGGCGGTCTTCCCGCGCTGGGCCGAGCACCTGGGCCTGGACGGCGCGCGGCTGCAGGGCGTGGACCTGCCGCTGCACGCCGACCCCGAGGACTACCGCAGGGTGGTGGAGTTCATCGCGGCCGACGAGCTGAGCATGGGCGCGCTGGTCACCACGCACAAGATCGACCTCTACCGGGCCTGCGCCGACATGTTCGACGTGGTGGACCCGCACGCCAAGATGATGGGCGAGACGAGCTGCCTGTCGAAGTCGGAGCTGGGCCTGGTCGCGCACGCCAAGGACCCGATCTCCAGCGGCCTGGCCCTCGACGCGTTCGTGCCCGCGGGCCACTGGGCCCGCACCGGCGCCGAGGTGCTGAGCATGGGCGCGGGCGGCTCCACGATCGCGATCACCTGGTACCTCAGCCAGGCGTCCCGCGGCGCCGACCGGCCCGCGCGGATCGTGGTCACCAACCGGTCCCAGGCCCGGCTGGACCACCTCCGCGAGGTGCACCAGGCCCTGCCCACCGACACCCCCTTCGAGTACGTCCTCGCCGAGGACACCGCGGCCAACGACGCGGCCGTCAACGCCCTGCCGCCCGGCTCGCTGGTGATCAACGCCACCGGCCTGGGCAAGGACGCCCCCGGCTCGCCGATAACGGGCGCCGCCCGCTTCCCCGAGACCGGCCTCGCCTGGGATCTGAACTACCGTGGCGATCTGGTGTTCCTGGATCAGGCGCGCGCTCAGCAACGCGAGAGGTCGCTGCACGTCGAGGACGGCTGGGTCTACTTCCTGCACGGGTGGACACAGGTCATCGCCGAGGTGTTCCATATCGCGATCCCCGAGTCGGGACCTGAGTTCGACGCTCTGTCCACCCTGGCACTGGCGACGCGTAAGGACCAAAAACGATGAATCCAGCCGAGCTCGCCCAGCGGGCGCCGAGTGAGACGCTTCTCGAACGCATCACGCGTTCGATGCCCACCATGCGCAAGTCCGAGCGCAAGGTGGGGGAGGTGGTTCTCGCCGCCCCGGGCCGGGCGATGAACTTCACCATGGCCGAGTGCGCGGAGGCGGCCGGGGTGAGCGAGCCGACGGTCATGCGCTTTTGCAGCTCCATCGGCTGCGACGGCTTCCAGGACTTCCGCATCCAGCTCGCCCAGACGATGGCGCTGGGCCTGCCGGTCACCCACTCGGCGATCACCGCCGACGACACCGCGGGCGACCTGGCGGAGAAGATCTTCAACCACACGATCAGCAGCCTGGACCGGGCCCGGCGCAACCTGGACCAGGACAGCGTGGAGCGGGCGATACAGGCGCTGCTGGCGGCCGAGTCGGTGCTGTTCGTCGGCTTCGGCGCCAGCGGCATCATCGCCCAGGACGCCCAGCAGAAGTTCCCGCTGTTCGGCGTGCCCTGCGACGCCCCGGCCGACTTCCACCAGCAGTTCATCGCCGCCTCCGTCAGCGGGCCGCGTACGGTGACCTTCGCCATCTCCAACACCGGCCACACCGCCGAGACCCTGACCGTGGCGCGCGAGGCCAAGAGCGCGGGCTCGACCGTGATCGCGCTGGTCGGCAGCGACAGCCCGCTGGCCGACCTGGCCGACATCGCGCTGAAGGCGGTCACCTTCGAGGACACCGACATCTACACGCCCAGCACCAGCCGCCTGGCCGGGCTGGTCGTGATCGACATCCTGGCCACCGGCGTCGCGATGCGCCGGGGCCCGGAGCACCAGGAGAAGATCCGCCGGATGAAGAGCCGCCTGGCCACCATGCGCCACGAGGTTCCCGGCGCGCCCGCCCGCCGGGTGGGCGAGGCCGGCGAGGGGGAGTAGCGGTGCCCGGCGCCGTCCTCGCGCTGGACCTCGGCACGGGCGGGTGCAAGGCGTCCCTGTGGAGCGCCGAGGGCGCCTGCCTGGCCGAGACGGTCACCCCGTACGCCACCCACCACAGCGCCGTCGGCCGCAACGAGCAGCGGCCCGCCGACTGGTGGGACGCGGTGACCGCCGCCACCCGCGAGCTGCTGGCCGGTGGCGTCCCGATCGAGGGGATCGCCCTGTCGGGCCAGAGCCTGGGCGCGGTCATGCTCGACTCCGCCGGGCGGCCGGTGGAGGAGCTGACCCCGATCTGGTCCGACGCCAGGGCGGTGGCCCAGGCCGAGGCGCTGTTCACCCGGGTGCCCGAGGAGACGTGGTACCTGCGCACCGGCAACGGCTTCCCGCCGGGCCTGTACCCGCTGTTCAAGGCGATGTGGTTCCGCGAGCACGCCCCGGAGTCCTGGCGGCGGGCCCGCACGCTGATCGGCTCCAAGGACTACGTCAACCACCGGCTCACCGGGGTGATCGCCACCGACCACTCCTACGCCTCCGGCAGCGGCGCCTACGACCTGCTCAAGCGGGCGTACGACCCGGAGCTGCTGGCCGCGGCCGGCCTGGACCCGGCGCTGCTGCCCCCGATCCGCGAGGCCACCGACGTCATCGGCGGGGTGACCGCCGAGGCCGCCGCCGCGCTGGGCGTGCCCTCGGGCACGCCGGTGCTGGCCGGTGCGGTGGACAACTCCTGCATGGCGCTGGGCTCGCGCGGCACCAGGCCCGGCCGGGTGTTCGCCTCGCTCGGCTCGTCGAGCTGGATCACAGTGACCTCCGACCGGCCGGTGCTGGACCCCGCCTCCCGTCCGTACGTGTTCGCGCACGCAGTGCCCGGCCTGTTCATCAGCGCCCTGTCCACCTTCAGCAGTGGCACCAGCATCGAGTGGCTGCGCGACCTGATCGCCCCGGGAATCCCGGTCGCCGAGCTGGTCTCGGAGGCGTGCCAGGCCCCGCCGGGGGCGCGCGGCGCGCTGATGCTGCCCATGCTCAGCGGCGGCACCCCGATCGAGGGCGGCCCCTCGGCGCGCGGCGTGCTGATGGGCCTGGACCTGGCGCACGAGCGCCGCGACATCGCCCGCGCCGGGCTGGAGGGCGTGGCGTTCGCGCTGCGCCGCAGCCTGGACGCGATGCGCGCGCTGGCCGAGTGCGACGCCGAGCTGCTGATCTCCGGCGGCGGCGGCAGGCACCCGGGCTGGAACCAGATCTACGCCGACGTCCTCGGCGTGCCCCTGACCCGCACCGCCGTGGACCAGCAGGCCGCGACCCTCGGCGCGGCGGCCATCGCCTTCGTCGGCCTGGGCCTGTGGCCCGGCTTCGACCGCGCCGACGCCCCCCACGTCCCCGTCGAGCGCTACGAGCCCGACCCGGCCGCCGCCCCGGTCTACGAGGCGGCCCGAGCCCGCTTCGACGCCGCCGTACGCGCCCTGGCCGGATCACCTCACCTAGCGAATGGAGTCGTCCATGGATGAGCGTCCCCTTGTCGTCGTCACCGGGGCCAGCTCCGGCATCGGCGCCGCCGCCGCGCGCGCGTTCTCCGCGGCCGGGCATCCGCTGCTGCTGCTCGCGCGGCGGGCCGGGCCGATGGAGGCGCTGGGGCTGCCGGACACGATCGTGGAGGCGGTGGACGTGACCGACAGCGCGGCCGTCGCCGCCGCGATCGGGCGCGCCGAGGAGGCGTACGGGCCGGTGGACCTGCTGGTCAACAACGCCGGGATGATGTCGCTGGCCCCGGTCGCGGAACAGGACCCGCAGCACATCCAGCGGATGTTCGACCTCAACTGCGTCGCGCCGATGCGGCTGGCCCAGCTCGTGCTGCCCGCCATGATGGCCAGGCGCGGCGGCACGATCATGAACGTCGGCTCCATCGCGGGCAAGGCGCTGTACGGCGACCACACCGTCTACTGCGGCACCAAGTACGCGCTGCACGTGATGACCGAGGGGCTGCGCCGCGAGACCGCCGCCCACGGCGTGCGGGTGATGCTGGTCGCGCCCGGCATGGTGGACACCGACCTGCTCAGCAACACCGGCGCGGGCCGGGTGCTCGACGGCTACCTGGACTACAAGAAGTCCATCGGCGGCGGGCTGGCGCCCGAGGACGTCGCCGAGGCGATGCTGCACGCGTACCGGCTGCCGCAGCACGTCAACCTGCGCGAGATCGTCGTCGCGGCCACGGTGCAGGACTCCTGAGATGACGATCCTGGTCACGTCGCGGTCGTTCTCGACCGGCTCGGCCGACCTGGTGGGGCGGCTGCGGGCCGCCGGGCACGCCGTCGAGCGCGGCCCGGCCACGCACGACCTGGACGCGCTGCGCGGCCCGCTCGGCCGCGCCACCGGCTGGATCGCCGGCACCGGCCCGATCACCGAGGCCCATCTCGACGCGGCGCCCCGGCTACGCGTGATCGCCCGCTACGGCGTGGGCGTGGACGCGGTGGACCGCGCCGCCGCCGCGCGCCGGGGCATCGTGGTCACCAACACCCCCGGCGCCAACTCCGCGGCGGTGGCCGACCACACGCTCGCGCTGATCCTGGCCGCGGTGCGCGGCGTGGTGCGCGGCAACGAGCGGGTGCGCGCCGGCGACTGGTCCGGGTGGCGCTCGCGCGAGCTGGCCACCGCCACCGTCGGCATCATCGGCCTGGGCAGGATCGGCCGCGAGGTCGTGGCCCGGCTGTCCGGCTTCGGCTGCGAGGTGGTGGCGCACGACCCGTACCTGCCGGAGGCGGACTTCGCCGCCCTGGGCGTGCGGCGCGCCACCATCGACGAGATCGCCCGCGAGTGCGACGTGGTCAGCCTGCACGCGCCGGGCGGCGGCACGGTGATCGACGCGGCCTGGCTCGCCCGCAGCGACGCGCCCGTGGTCGTCGTCAACACCGCGCGCGGTGACCTGGTGGACGAGGCGGCGCTGGCCGCCGCGCTGCGCTCGGGCCGGGTCAGCGCGTACGCCGCCGACACCCTGCGCGAGGAGGGCGGCGCGGGCGGCGGGCCGCTGCTCGCGCCCGACCTGCGCGAGCGGGTCATCATCACCCCGCACGTCGCCGCGCAGACCGTGGAGGCCATCGACCGCATGGGCGCCGCGGCCGTGGCGGACCTGCTGGCGGTGCTCGATGGCCGCACCCCGGCCAACCTGGTGGCGTACGGGTGACCGCGATCCGCACGGTGCTCGGCGACCTGCCGGCCGCCGGGCTGGGGCGCACCGACTACCACGAGCACCTGTTCCAGGTCTCGCCGCTGCTGCCGGGCGAGGAGCTGGACGACGAGGAGCGCAGCGGCGCCGAGGCCGCGTCGCTGCGGGCCTGCGGCGTCGAGGCGATGGTGGACGCGACCCCGCAGGGCCTGGGCCGCGATCCGGCGGCGGTGGCCAGGATCAGCGAACGCACCGGGCTGCGCGTGGTCATGACCACGGGGGCGCACCGCTTCGAGCACTACGGCGAGGGGCACTGGCTGACCGGGCTGTCCGCGGAGGCGCTGGGCGAGCGGTTCCTGCGCGACCTGCTGCACGGCGCGCCAGAGGCGGACGGGCCCGGCGAGGACCTGCCCGCGGCGCGCGGGCCGGGCGGCGAGCCGGTGCGCGCCGGGGTGCTCAAGGCGGGGATCGGCTACTGGTCCATCGGGCCGTTCGAGCGCCGGGTGATCGAGGCGGTGGGCGCGGCGCACCGGCGTACCGGGGCGCCCGTGATGGTGCACCTGGAGCACGGCAGCGCCGCCTTCGAGGTGCTGGCCGCCCTGGACGCCGAGGGCGTGCCCGCGGCCCGCGTGGCCCTGGCGCACATCGACCGCAATCCCGACCCCGGCCTGCACGCCGAGCTGGCCGCCGCCGGGGCGTACCTGGGCTACGACGGCCCCGCCCGGCACCGGGAGTGGCCCGACTCGGTGCTGCTGGACTGCCTGGCGGAGGTGGCCGGGCGGGGCGGCGGCGACCGGCTGCTGCTCGGCGGCGACGTGGCCCGCCGCAGCCGCTACCGGGCGTACGGCGGGATGCCGGGGCTGGCGTACCTGGGCGAGCGGTTCCTGCCCCGGCTGCGCGAGCGCACGGGCGCCGAGCTGGAGCACGCCGTCCTGGTCGCCAACCCGGCCGCCTGGCTGACCTGGCGGGTTCCGGAGGAGGTTCCCGGGGCTCAGAGCGCGGCGAAGTAGTCGCGCGCCGCGGCCACGCCGCCGCCGCCGGCCAGCGCGGCCATCAGGGCGGCGCGGGCCTTGACCGGCGACAGTCCGCGGGCGCCGATCGCGCCCAGCTTGCCGGCCAGGCCCCAGTCCAGCGGCAGGTCGTCCAGCGGCTCGCCCCCGGTGTGGGCGCGCGAGGCGATCACGACCGGGATGTCCTGCCCGACCAGCCCGCCGATCGCGGCGAACAGGTCCACGGGGACGTTGCCCGCGCCGGTGCCCGCCAGCACCACTCCGCGCGCGCCCATGTCGGTCACGGTCCTGAGCTGCTCGGGGCCCATGCCCGGGTACGTCATTATCAGCGCGACGTTCAGGTCGGGCTCCCCGGTGAGCCGCGGTGGGCGGGGCGGAGGGGCGCCGCGCGTGGACACCCGGCCGCCGGAGACCCGGCCGACCGGGGGGTGCGGCGCGGAGGAGAAGGCCGGGCCGCCGGTGGCGGCCACGGTCGCGACCCAGCGGGCCGCGTGCAGCTCGCCTCCCGCGCACACCACCGCGCCCATGCCGCGCAGCGCCGGGTCGGCGGCGGCGGTGAGCGAGGCCGCCAGGTTGCCCGGCCCGTCGGGGTAGGGGTCGTCGCGCGGGCGGGAGGCGGCGGTCAGCACGATCCCGCCGCGGGTGGCCGCGCGCCCGGCGTACAGGTCCACCAGGAACGCCACGTCCTCCATGGTGTCCACGCCGTAGGTGATCACGACCCCGGCGAAGTCGCGCTCCAGGATCGCCGCACGGGCCCTGCGCGCCAGGTCCAGCATGGTCTCGGGCGGCATGTCCCAGCTCGGCGGGGCCATGACGTCCTCGGCGACGACCTCCAGGCCCGGGGGCAGCACGGGCGCCACGTCGCGCACCAGCTCGGCGCCCGGGGCGATGCCGGGCCGGCCCCGGCGCCCGGAGTTGTGCGCGATGGTGTCGCCGGTGGCGAGCAGCAGCACCCGGGTCACGCCGCCCGCCTCCTCGGGGCGCTCATCCGGCGTCCGGTGACAGCCCCGCGCCCGCCTCCAGGCGCTCGATCCGCGCCACCAGCGGGCGCAGCTCCCTGCGCACGGCCTCGGTGACGGCCGCCAGGCTCAGCCCGGCCGCCGGCTGCGGCGCGGCCTCGGACTGGGCCACGGCGGACTGTGCCGCCGCGGACTGGGCCACCGCGGTCTGGGCGCGCAGGTGGACGTACCCGGCCAGGGCGGCGGTGACCCCGCGCCGGGTGAGCCGCAGGTCGGCGCCGAGGCCGCGCAGCACCTGGCCCGCGGTCCCGTCGGGCTCGGCGATCAGGCCGAGCAGCAGGTGCTCGCAGCCGATGTAGTTGTGGCCGAGCGAGGTGGCCTCGGTCACGGCCAGCTCCAGCGCCGCCGCGGCCGGGCCGCTGAGCCGCCGTCCGCCCTCGCCGGCCGGGGCCTCCGCGGCCGAGCCGGACGCGAGCTGCGCGGCCAGCGCCCGCTCCACCTGGGCGGGCTCGATCTCCAGCGCGCGCAGCACGTGCAGCGCCAGGTTGGTGCCCTCGCGCAGCATCCCGCCGAGCAGGAACTCCGTGCCGATGGCCGGGGCGCCCGCTGCCTCGGCCTCGGACAACGCGAGCTTGAGGACCTGGCGGGTGCGGGCGGTGAAGTGGGCCAGCCGCCCGCTGGGGTCGTCCAGGTCGAGATCGCCGACCACGGTCTCGCGGATCGCGGTCAGCCGCCGTACGGCCTGCTCCAGCGCGCGCTGGCACACGGCGGAGACGGGCACGCCCGCCTCCTTGACCGCCTCGGCCAGTTCGTCGGGCAGGTATACGTTGATCTTGGGCATCACGGAACGCCTCCTTCCGCCCCCCTTTATACCCCCAGTGGGGTTATAAGTCGAGGAAGCGTGCCGTGTACGCGTTCGTGAACCTGCCCGCGGGGTCGTACTTCCTGGCCAGGTCCCGGAAGTCGGCCAGCCTCGGATAGCGCGCGGCCAGCGTCTCCGCCGGGGTGGTGAAGATCTTGCCCCAGTGCGGCCGGGCGCCGAACGCCCCGAGCACCCCCTCCAGCAGGTCCACCACGGGCAGCACCGCGCGCTCGTCGCGCACCCAGGTGAAGTGGAACCCCACCACATCCTCCCCGTACGCCGGGCTCAGCCACAGGTCGTCGGCCGCGACGGTGCGGATCTCGGAGATCTGCAGCGCCGGCGCGATCCGCCCGCGCACGGCGTCGAGCGCCCGCAGCGCCTCCACCGCGTGCCGGCGGGGGAGGAGGTACTCCGACTGCAGCTCATCGCCCCGGCTGCTCGGCGGGAAGTCGGGCCGGAAGTGCGGCAGCCGCTCGTGCCACGGTCCCGGCGCCCCGAGCTGGGGCGTGCACGCCTCGGCCGGCACGCCCGGTACCGGGTGGCGCGGGCCGGGCGCGGGCGCGGCGCCGAAGAACGGCTCGCCGGGCGCCCACCCGGCGGGAGCGGGCTCGTCGAGACGGCGTTTGAGCCACAGCGCGTCCACCACGGGACCCCGCCAGGAGGTGAACAGGCTCACGCTGTACGTCGCCGACATCACCTCGTCGAACCGCTCGCACACCAGCTCCAGGTCCAGGCCCTCGTAGACGTGCTGGGCCATCTCGTAGGCGGGCACGATGTCCAGCTCCAGGGCCGTCACCACGCCCAGCGCGCCGAGGTGCACCGCCGCGCCCGCGAAGCCGGCGTCGCCGCGGGCGAGGGTGACCGGCTCGCCGCTCCCGGTGACGAGGTCCATCGCGGCCACCGCGGTGGCCAGGCCGCCGTTGCGGTCGCCGGAGCCGTGGGTGCCGGTCGCGCAGGAGCCCGCCACCGAGATGTGCGGCAGCGAGGCCAGGTTGCGCAGGGCGTACCCGCGCTCGTGCAGCGCCCGGCTCAGCGCGGCGTAGCGGACGCCCGCGCCCACCCGCACCGTGCCGGCCGCGGCGTCCACCTCCAGCTCGTACGGCAGCCGCTCGGCCGAGATCAGCACTCCCGGCGAGTCGGCGATGTCGGTGAAGGAGTGGGCGCTGCCCAGGGCCCGCGCCCGGACGCTGCCCGCCACCAGGGACTGCAACTCGGCCAGTGTCTCGGGGCTGTGCACGCGCCCTGCCGCGAAGGTGATGTTGCCGGCCCAGTTCGTCGGTCTCGGGGTCAACCACGGCCTCCCGTCGGGGGGTGAGGAGCGGCGGGGCCGCCGCCCCCTCGAACCCTACGACGGCAGGCGCGTCCGGGGCCTACTCGCGCAGCGCGGGCAGCAGCTCCCGCTGCGCCCACTCGATGAACTCGCCCTGGTGGTCGGCGCCCACCTGGACCAGCGCGACGTGGTCGAACCCGGCGTCGATGAACTCGCGCACCGCCTCCACGCACGGCTCCACCTTGGGACCGCACGGCACCTGGGCGGCGACGTCCTCCGGGCGCACGAAGCTCGTGTGGGCCGCGAAGTTGACCGGGCCGGGCAGCTCGGCCTGCACCTTCCAGCCGGCCAGGCCCCAGGCCCACAACTCCGTGGCCCGCTTGATCGCGGCCTCCTCGTCGGGGTCGTAGCAGATCGGCACCTGGCCGTACTTCGGCTTGCCGCCGCCGCCCGCCTGCTCGAAGTCGCGCACCAGGCTCGGCTTGGGCTCGGTGGCGATCAGGCCGTCGCCGAGCGTCGCGGCGATGTCGGCCGACTCCCGCCCCGACGCCGCGACCGCGATCGGGATCGCGGTGTCGGGCAGGTCGTACAGCCTGGCCGACTCCACGGTGAAGTGGTTGCCGTCGTAGTCCACGTAGTCACCGGAGAACAGCGCGCCGATGATCTCGATGGCCTCGGTGAGCATCTCGTGCCGCACCCGGACCGCCGGCCAGCCGTGCCCGACCACGTGCTCGTTCAGGTTCTCGCCCGCGCCCAGGCCGAGGGTGAACCGGCCGTCGGACAGCACGCCCACCGTGGCCGCCTTCTGCGCCACCACGGCCGGGTGGTAGCGCATGATCGGGCAGGTCACGAAGGTCATCAGCGGGATGGACTCCGTCGCCTGCGCCGCGGCGCCCAGCACCGCCCACGCGTACGCGGAATGACCCTGCTGCTCCACCCACGGGGAGTAGTGATCGGAGATCACCGAGAAGTCGAACCCGGCCCGCTCGGCCGCGACGAGATCGGTGACGAGCTGTTTGGGTGGTGTCTGCTCGCAAAGGAGCGTATATCCGATTTTCGCCATGGGCCGCCCCTACCCACGGATCGGAGGCGGGCACGCGTCAGGGCGGCGCGGCGTCGTCGCCGCGCGGCATGCCGCCGGCGGCGGTGTCCATCGGCAGGGTGCCGGCCGCCGGGTCGGGCGCGAGCGCTTCGGCGCCTAACTCCCGGGGGTGCCCGCCGGGGGCGTTCGCCCCGGTCGTGCTCCGGTCGCGGTGGGTGAACAGGTTGATCAGATCCTCGATCGGATGCGCGGCCTCGACCGGGTGGCGGAAGCTGCGGGTGGCGTCGATGGTGTATCGGTTGCGCCGGCCCACCCGGTCGCGCGTGAGGTAGCCCGCCGCCTCAAGGTCGGCGACGATGGCTTGCACGGCGCGCTCGGTGATCCCGACGGTGGCCGCGACGTCGCGCAGGCGCACTTCGGGGTTCTTGGCGATCTCGATCAGCACGCGCGCGTGGTTGGTCAGGAACGTCCAGCGGCCGGTGGGCGGGCTGCCTGCTGAGCCGGAGGTCATCCTCCGATCATACGAGCATCCATTCACGAGTCGTCATGCCGTGGCGTTTCGTGTCCAAAATATGACGAAGGCAGTTTCGTGTATTCGTTGACAGGAGACCCGGCGCGGGAGCACCCTGTAAGCCAGGCAGGAAATCCGCGAAGGAGGGTGGCCATGGTTCCGAGCGCTCCGCCGGCGATGGCGTCCATCCCGGTGGTCCTGTCGCGAAGCGCGGATGAGTGAGCCCGATGGCCGGCCTGGAAGCCGTGCCGGGGCTGGAAGAGCCGCGAGAGGATCCTCGGGTGCTCCTTGACGACGGGCAGTTGCGCGTCACCCGGTCCGCCGGGGGAACGCTCACCCTGCACGGCGAGGTGGACGCCCGCAACAGCGCCGTGCTGGCGGGCGTGCTCATCGCGGCCCGGACCCCGCCCGGCACGCCCCTCGTCGTGGATCTGCAGGGGCTGACGTTCATCGACATGTCCGGTCTCAGGGTGCTGCGCCCCGGCCCCGGCCGGCCCGGTCTCGCCCCGGTCCGCCTGGTCAACGTCCCCCGCCTGATGCGGCGGCTGCTCGACATGCTCCCCTGCGAGACGGCCTCGTAGCTGCGAGACCGCCTGGGCGGGCGCCCGGTCAGGCGGGGTCGCGCAGTGCGGCGAGCTGCTGCTCGAACGGCACGACCGGCTCGGGCTCCGGCGAGCGCGCGGGGCGGGCGCGTACCAGGCCGGCCAGTTCGCGGCCGGCGCGGTCGATCCGCTCGGTCAGCGCGCCCCCGCTGCCCGGGTCGCCCGCGGAGCCCCAGTCCTCCGAGGCCGCGTACACGGCGGTGGGCGCCATGACCGCGCGCAGGTACGCGAACAGCGGGCGCAGCGCGTGCTCCAGCGCGAGCGAGTGCCGCGCGGTCCCGCCGGTCGCCCCGGCCAGCACCGGCATGCCCTCCAGCGCGCCGGGGTCGAGCACGTCGAAGAAGGACTTGAACAGGCCGCTGTAGGACGCGCTGAAGATCGGCGTGACCGCGATCAGGCCGTCGGCGCCGGTCACCGCGTCGATCGCCTCCCGGAGCCGGGCGTTCGGGAAGCCGGTGACGAAGTTCGCGGCGATGTCGGCGGCCAGCTCGCGCAGCTCGAACACGCGTACCTCGGTCTCGGCGCCGAGGTGCCGCCGCGCGGCCTCGGCGAGCCGGTCGGCGAGCAGGCGGCTGGACGACGGCCGGCTGAGGCCGGCCGTCACCACCGCCAGGCGGAAGGTGGTCATCGTCACTCCTTCAAGCGCTCCTGCATGCGGTCCTTCGCGCGGGCCCTCATGCGCTCGAACCCGCGGGCACCGAGCCCTCGGCCCGCGTGCCCGTCTCGGCGGTCGCACCCGTCTCGCTCGACTCGCCGGCGCCGGCGGTCTCGCGCGTCCCGCTCTCGGCGCGGCGGGCGGCCTCGGCGTCCCTGCGGGCGACGAGGGAGGCGTGCGTGGGGGCGTCGGGCACCTCGCTCGGCCGGCCGATCGCGAACTCCTTGCGCAGCACCGGCACGACCTCCTCGCCGAGGATGTCGAGCTGCTCCAGCACGGTCTTCAGCGGCAGCCCCGCGTGGTCCATCAGGAACAACTGACGCTGGTAGTCGCCGAAGTGCTCCCGGAAGGCCAGGGTCCGGTCGATCACCTGCTGCGGGCTGCCGACCGTGAGCGGGGTCTCGGCCATGAAGTCCTCCAGGGAGGGGCCGTGGCCGTAGACGGGCGCGTTGTCGAAGTAGGGCCGGAACTCGCGCACGGCGTCCTGGGAGTTCTTGCGCATGAACACCTGCCCGCCGAGCCCGACGTACGCCTGCTCCGGCGTGCCGTGCCCGTAGTGCGCGAAGCGCTCCCGGTACAGCCCGATCAGCCGCTGGAAGTGCTCCTTGGGCCAGAAGATGTTGTTGGCGAAGAACCCGTCGCCGTAGTACGCGGCCTGCTCGGCGATCTCCGGGCTGCGGATCGAGCCGTGCCACACGAACGGGGGCACCCCGTCCAGCGGGCGCGGAGTGGAGGTGAAGGACTGCAGCGGCGTACGGAACCTGCCCTGCCAGTCCACCACGTCCTCGCGCCACAGCCGGTGCAGCAGGGCGTAGTTCTCGATCGCCAGCGGGATGCCCTGGCGGATGTCCTTGCCGAACCACGGGTAGACCGGGCCGGTGTTGCCCCGGCCGAGCATCAGGTCCACCCGCCCGTCGGCGACGTGCTGCAGCATGGCGAAGTCCTCGGCGATCTTCACCGGGTCGTTCGTCGTGATCAGCGTGGTCGCGGTGGACAGGATCAGCCGCTCGGTGCGGGCCGCGACGTAGCCGAGCAGCGTCGTCGGGGACGACGGCACGAAGGGCGGGTTGTGGTGCTCGCCCATGGCGAAGACGTCCAGCCCGACCTCCTCCGCCTTGAGCGCGATGCGCAGGATCGCCTTGATGCGCTCGTACTCGCTGGGGGTCGTGCCGTTCGTCGGGTCGGTGGTGACGTCGCCGACGCTGAAGATGCCGAACTGCATCATGGTCACCGTCTCCTTCGTGCCGGGCTCGCCCAGCTCGTTGAAATTTCAACCGGCTAAGCGTAGCGGCGCCCCGGGTTATTCCAGCCCGCGATCGTTCCCGCCACCCGCCTCACCAGGCGACATGCACCGCCTCGGGGTGGCGTACGTCCAGGGTGGGGCGCAGCGCGACCGGCGCGGCGAGCCGCAGGCCGGGCAGCGCGTCCGGCAGCACCTCCAGGGTGATGGTGAGCTGCAGCCGGGCCAGCGGGGCGCCGACGCAGTAGTGCGGCCCCCGGCCGAAGGCGAGGTGCCGGTTCGGGCTGCGGCCGAGGTCCAGCTCGTGCGGCCGGTCGTACTTCGCCGGGTCGCGGCAGGCCGCGTTGTAGCGCAGCACCAGCCTGGCCCCCTCGGGCAGGTCAACGCCGCCCAGCGTGACCGGCCTGGTCGTCTCGCGGTACAGCCCGCTCGCCGGGGCCACCAGGCGCACCAGCTCCTCCACGGCCGCGGGCACCAATGAGCGGTCGGCGGCGATGCGGCGCCACTCCTCCCCGCCGCGCTCGCCCAGCAGCAGCGCCACCGCGCCGCCCAGGAGCGGCGCGGTGGTGACCTGGCCCGCGATGACGAGCTGCATCAGGTTGCCCACCGCCTCCGCCTCCTCCAGCGGGGTCAGCGGGCGATCACCCTCGGCCATGGACGCGGCGACCAGGCTGAACGCGTCGTCGCCCGGCGCGGCCCGCCGCTCGCGCAGCAGGCGGGCGACCACCGCGGCCAGCTCGGCCCCGGCCTCCGCCGAGGCCATCTGCTCCGGTTCGGTCTGCCGCTGCGAGCCCAGCCGGACCAGGCTGTCCATCAGCGAGTACGTCCGCACCGCCAGCTCCTCGTCGAACCCGCACAGCAGGCCGATCGCGGCCTGGGTGAGCGGGATCGCGTACGCGGTCATCAGCTCCGCCCGCCCGCCTCCCTCGCGCACGGCGGCGGCCAGGGCCACGGCCCGCTCGCGCAGCGCCGGCTCCATCGCCGCCACCCGGTCGGGCCGCAGCGCCGCGGCCAGCGGCGCGCGCATCCGCGCGTGCGCCTCGCCGTCGGACTGCACCACGTCCGGCAGTTGCGGGCGGCCCTTGGCGACCACCGCCAGCGCCTCCTCCGCCACCGGCAGGACGACGGGCAGGGCGCGGGCGGACGAGTACGTCTCCGGGTCGCGCAGCACCGTGGTCAGGTCGTCGTGGCGGGTCACCACCCACGATTCCAGTAAGGGGGAGTAGAAGACGGGGGTCTCGGCCCGTGCCCGCTCATAGAAGGGGTAGGGGTCCTGTAGATGCTCCCCGAGTGGGTCGTAGGTAGCGCCGATCGGCATGGCTCTCCTAGCCGTCGCAGCATGAAGCGTCGTCCGTTCCCGCCGATCTTAGGATCATCGTCCGGCGCGGCCCGTGCGGGCGTACGCGTACCGGGGTGGTCCGCGTATCCTGTACGCTCTCCTCCCGTGCCCCGTCCTCGCTCGCTGACCGAGACCGAGATCGCCGCCGCCGCGCTCGCCGTCATCGACCGCGACGGCCTCGACGCGCTGTCGATGCGCGCGGTCGCCAAGCAACTGGGCACGGGCACGATGTCGCTGTACCGCTACGTCGAAGACCGCGCCCAGCTCGAAACCCTGGTCGTGGACCTGGTGCTCGGCTCGGTGGACTACACGCTGCCCCCGCGGGCCCCCTGGCGCAGGCAGGTGTCGATCCTGCTCGGCCGGGCCCGCGACGCGGTGGCCGCCCACCCCGCGGCGGTGCCGCTGACGCTGGCGCACCGGCACGCCTCGGAGGAGTCGCGCCGCCTGGGCGAGACCCTGCTCGGCGTGCTGGCCGGGGCCGGGTTCGCCGGACGGCGGCGCGTGATCGCCTTCCGCTGCCTGCTCGGCCACCTGTACGGCGCGCTCCAACTGGACAACCTGGGCCCGCTGGCGGGACCGGGCACGGCCGCGCTTGCCGAGCTGCCCGCCGACCGCTACCCGCTGCTGGCCGAGACCGCCGCCGAGGCCGTGGGCGTGCCGCCGGAGGAGGAGTTCCGGCGCGGCCTGGCGCTCATCCTCGCCGGCTTTCCCGACGAGCCCGGCGGGCCAGGCTGAGCACGGTGTCCACCGGCCACTGGTCGTAGACGTGCTCGCCGTACTTCGCGGCCAGCACCTTCCCGTCGGGCGCGATGAGGAAGTCGGCGGGCAGGCCCAGCCGCCCGCCGTGGGGCCGCGCCGCCGGCCCGGGGCGGCGCTCGCGCACCAGCGCGACGAGCGCCTGCCCGAGCGCGCGCAGGATCGGCCCCCAGGCGCGCGGGTCGAGCAGCGCGCGGGGCGCCGACTCCACGCCGAACTCCCGGTACAGCCGCTTGCCCGGGTCGGCCACCACGGCGAACGGCAGGCCGGCCACGTGGGGCCGCAGCTCCGCCTCGGGGGAGTGGAACACCACCACCTCGCGCACTCCGGCCGCCTCGATCTCCGCGTGCCTGGTGACCACCGACCGCAGGTGCATGTTGCACACCGGGCACCCCGCGAAGCGGCGGAACTGCAGATGCACCGGCCGCTCCGCGTCGGGCACCGTCACGGTCCCGCCCGCCATGACCGCGAGGTCCCGCCGGGGCACCTCGTCTCCCGCCCGTAGCCTGCCCGCCATTCCCAGCCCCTCTCCATGCGAGTACAGCGTACGCCTAGAAAGCTATGCGCGTACGCTGTACTCGGTCAAGTGGGGTCGTGGGGTCAGCCCCGGCCGGTCCAGTACGCCGCCGCGCGCTGCCACGCCGCCGCGCCCACCGACCGGCCCAGGGCCCGGCCCTCCAGATCGCCGGCGCGGAAGTGGATGCCGCCGTACCTGCGCGACACGCCCGCCTCGTCGGCGGCCTGGGTGAAGGTGTACCAGCGCAGCGTCACGTCCTGCGCCGGGGTCACCCCGGGCTCGACCAGCGAGGAGCCGCGGGCGATCACGACCTGGCCGCCGAAGGAGTCGGAGCCGGTGAAGCGGCGCAGCACCTCCGCCGCCGCCGCGCTGAACGTGCTGTGGCCCGAGACGTACTCGGCGAACGGCGGGGTCGGGAACCACGAGGGCTGGTACGGCGTCCACGTGGCGCCGTCGATCGTCCTGCCGCCCCAGGTCGGGATCTGCTGCCCCCGGTACAGGAACCGGATCGCCGTGATCGGCCGGGCGGTGTCGTGGTCGCGCTTGACCTCCCAGGCGGCGATGCCGGCGTCCATGACCGCGTTGGCCAGGGCGAAGAACATCTTCACGTCCTCGGCCAGGCCGTGCCGGTCGCGGGCCGAGACCTGCTGGGCGAACAGGGACCAGTGGCCCGGCGGGGTCTCGCTGGCCGGGCCGTCGGCCCAGTACTCGGCGATGGCCTTGTGCCGGTCGGTCAGCGCGGCCGTGACGGCCACGATCTCGGCGGCCTGCGCGCGGAACGCCGACGTGCCGTACGCCGCGGGCGCCGGCACCGCGTCGGCGAGCTGCCGGGCCTGCCCGCTGAAGGAGGCCACACCGCCCCAGTGGGGCGCCAGGAACGGCGGCGTCACCACGGCGCCCGCCCTGTTCACATAGGTGAGCGGCTGCCAGCGGCCCGGATCGGTCACCGAGGTCAGCGGATCGGCGACCGCCATCGGCGCGTTGACCGGGGCGTAGCCGCTGGTGTCGGCGTAGCCGCCGGCCTGGTTGGAGCCGTCGGCGTGGCGGTGGTCGAGCACCGCGCCGCACGCGGCCAGGCCGGTGCGCGCCGCCTGGCTCGACGTGTCGGCCGGGTCGTATCCCAGCTCGGCCATCAGCGCGTCGAACCCGGCCCGTTGCGCCGGATACAGATCCACGGCCGCCATGTGGGCGGCGTAGCTGATCGCCGCGGCCCGGTTGGCGTCGGTGCGCTCGGCCTCCGGCCGCCGCAGCGAGCCGCCCAGCCGGGTGCCGACGGCCACCGGGTCGTACGCGGCCCAGGCGTCGTAGGCGCAGGTGTGCACGACGGCCAGCGCCCTGGCCACCATCGGCGGCCCCAGCGTGCCGGCGCGCACCGCCGCCAGCAGCGCCTGGTTCCAGCGCACCACCACGCTGGGCCCCGCCGTGGCCTGCGCCGGGACGGCCTGCGCTCCGGCGGCCTGCGCCGAGACGGGCAGGACGAGCGCGGCGGCCGCCCCCAGGGCGAACGTGCGTAACAGGATGCGTAACTGCCGTTGAACACGCATGGCGAATCTCCTCGCTTCTCGCGGTCGAGCGGGCCCCGAGATCATGACACGAGTCGAACGCCCGTTCTAATGTCCGAACGGTGAGAACCGCCTTCCCCCGGCACAGGGCACGACCACCCCGCGCGCCCGGTCAGGCCCCCGCGCACCTGCGGGATCATAGGTGCGAACGGCAACAGAAGGACGGACGGTGGCATGGCGGGCATGTTCGAGGCGGAGATCACGCCGGGGATGAGCACGGCGCAGGTCGTCGAGCTGGCGAGGCTGGCGGAGGACGCAGGGTTCGACCGGCTCGGCATCTCCGACGTGGTGTTCTGGCACGACTGCTTCGTCTTGCTCGGCCTGGTGGCGACCAAGACCGAGCGGATCGGGCTCGGGCCGATGGTGACCAACCCGTACTCGCGGCACCCGGTGGTGCTCGCCGGGATCATGGCCACGCTCCAGGACGCCTCGCAGGGCCGCGCGTTCCTCGGCATCGGCGTCGGCGCGGGCCTGGAGCAGCTCGGCATGGACTACCCCCGCCCCGTACGCACCCTGCGCGAGGCCATCACCGCGATCACCGGGCTGCTGCGCGGCGAGGAGGTGAACCTGCGCGGCGAGACCATCACGGTCGAGCACGGGCGCATGGTCGCCGCCCCCGTCCCGGTGCCGATCTCGATCGGCAGCCGCAGCCCCCAGGTCATGCGGCTGGCGGGCGAGCTGGCCGACATCGCCCTGATCGGCGGGCGCACCATCGACGCCAGGATCGCCGCCGAGTACCGCACCTGGCTCGCCGAGGGCGCGGCCCGCGCCGGCCGCTCCATCGACGGCATCGACATCGCCCCGCGCCTCACCCTGTGCGTCTCCCGCGACGGCGCCCTGGCCCGGCGCAGCCTCAAGCGGTACGTCGGCCACTACGCGGCCCTGATCCGCCCGCCGGACCTGGCCGAGCGCGACGGGGGCCGGTGGCTGGCCGAGGTCGAGGCGGCGCTCGCCCGCTCCAAGGGCTGGTACTTCGACCACGACCGCTACGACGACCCCGAACTCGACCGGCTCATCGACGACGACCTGGTACGCCGCTTCGCCATCGCCGGCACCCCCGAGGAGTGCGCCGAGCTCACCCGCGAGGTGCTCGCCCTCGGCTTCACCAGCGCCAGCATGAACCTCGCCGCCCCGCGCCGCGAGTCGATGTACGAGGGCCTGCGCGAGACCCTGGAGGGCTCCGCCGAGGTCCTCGCCGCCGTCCGCGGCGAGTGACGCCACCCCCGGCCACCCCCTCCCACCGGCTCGTCCACGCCGTATCCACACCGAGTCGATCGCCGCTCGTCAGACTTAAGGCCGTCCGCGACGGCCGGGCGAGGAGGCAAAGGGGGACGGCAGGGGTGCCGAGGATGGACATACCCGCGGTGATGGAGCAGCGCGTCCAGGTGCTGCGCAGGCTGCACGACCGGCTCGACGGCGCCGCGGAGCGCGCGTTGCGGGACCGGCACGGCCTGTCCGTGTCCGAATACGTCGCACTGGCCGCCCTGGCGGGCGCCGAGGGCGGCAGCCTGCGCCAGCAGGAACTGGCCGCCGCCATTCCACTGCGCAACAGCTCGGTCACCCGCCTGGTGGGCCGCCTGGAACGCGCCGGCCTGAGCGAACGCCGCGTCTGCGACTCCGACCGCCGCGGCGTCTACACCCGCATCAGCGCCAAGGGCCGCCGCGTGGTCGAGGCGGCGCGCCGCACGTACCTGGAGAGCGTGGCCAGAACCCTGGACGACGCCCGCCACAGCGCGGAACTGTCGGTCTACAGCGCCTACCTCTACCCAAGACGCCCCCACCCCCTCCGCTGACCACCCCAGAACGAGCCACCGTGCCCCCGGCCGCACGCCTGGGGTGTGTCACCGTTCGGGAGGAGGCGGCCGGAGGGCGTCGCGTTTCCGCAAGTTCCGGCATCCACCCCCGTCCCGTCGGGCGCAAGATCCACCGTTGCCCGGACACTCCCCACGCCTGCCGGGGGAGTGGGGTGCGGATGGGGTGGAGCCGGCCGGGTGTGCGGCGCTTGCCCGCATGCGTGCCGGGGGTCTAGTGCGGGCGGTGCGGAGCTGTTGGCCGGGTGTGTGAGGCTTGGCCGGGTCCGTGCCGGAGAGTGAGGCGGAGCGCGCCGCCGGGTGCGTGACGCTTGGAGGACGCCTGCCGGGAGAGTTGGGTGCCGGGCAGGGCGGAGCCATCGGCCGGGCGCGTGGCGCGTGGCGCCTGGCTGCGTGGTGCCTGGTGGAGTGGGTGCGGGGTCATCGGCCGGGGGCGTGAGGCTTGGCCGCGTGTGTGGCCGTGGAGTGGGCGGGGCATCTGACGCCCCATGGGCGCTCAGCCTCACTGCGGCGCCGCATGCCGGGGGAGGTCGCGCGGTGGTGAGGTCGCGCGGCGCGGCACCGACCACGTCCGGCGCCGACCTCCTTTTCAGGGAGGTGGTGGGGGTACCCGTGCGGTCAGTGTCGGCGTTATGTTGCGTCGGCCTTGGCGCGGCCCCGTTCTGTGCCGGTTTCGCGTGCGCTTGTCGCGCGGGGCGTTGCCCGTGTCTGCATCGCGTTGCCCGTGTCGCGTCTCGCCTCGCGCGGGGTGCCGGTCGGGTCCGGCACAGCGGCCGTCGGCTTCCCACCTTCCGCCGCGTCCTCTACGGCCGCTAACCGTCTTCCCGTGGCCGCTGCCCGTCTTTGCGAGGGCCGCCTCGTGACCTCTGGAGCTGCTCGCCCTCGCCGGTCCCTCCGGCTCGGGCGAGTCCACCATGCTGCACACATGGTCGGCACGTCCACAGCTCCCGCCTCCCGGTGGGGCCGGTACGCCTTCCCCGGGCTTACCTCGCATCCGGCCGCGACCTGGTGTGGTCATGCGGCCGCCCGGTGCGAGGGCTGGGGCGGGCGGGCGTTGGGCCGCATGGCTTGCCTGTGCTTCGGGGGGAGTGGTGGGGGGATGTCGGGTTCATTCTTGATGGGGCGGTTTTTTGTATTGTGGGGGAATTGGGGGTGTTAAATGGGGATATTAGAGAATGTGGGGTGCGGAATTCGAGGGTGAAATTTCACTGGGGCGTGCTTTACTTTCGCTTGGATGGGGTAAGCGGCAGGTCATGCAGCCTTTCACGCTCCCCGACTTCTACATGCCATATCCCGCCCGGCTCAATCCCAACCTGCCGCGTACGCGCGAGCACAGCACCGAGTGGGCCAGGCGGATGGGTATGCTCGACTCTCCCAAGCCCGGTGGTGGGGTGATTTGGGAGGAAGAGGAGTTGGAGCGGATGGATTATCCGCTCATGTGTGCTTATACCCACCCGGACTGTGACGGCGACGCCCTGGATCTGATCACCGACTGGTACGTGTGGGTGTTCTTCTTCGATGACCAGTTCCTGGAGCGGTTCAAGTACTCGCGGGACATGGAGGCCGCGCAGGCGTATCTCGACCGGCTCGAAATGTTCATGACCGAGCCCGGGGAGACGCCGCCGGAGCCGGAGAACGCGGCCGAGGCGGGGTTGCGGGATCTGTGGGCGCGGACCATTCCCTCGATGTCGGACGACTGGCGGCGGCGGTTCGTCGTCAGCACGCACAACCTGATGGTCGAGTCGATGTGGGAGCTGGACAACATCGACCGGGGCCGGATCGCCAACCCGATCGAGTACGTGCAGATGCGGCGGCGGGTCGGCGGGGCGCCGTGGTCGGCCAACCTGGTTGAGTACGCGGTGGGGGCCGAGGTGCCCGCGCGGTTCGCCGGCACGCGGCCGTTGCAGGTGCTCACCGACACCTTCGCCGACGCCGTACACCTGCGCAACGACCTGTTCTCCTATGAGCGCGAGGTGCGGCAGGAGGGTGAGAACTCCAACGCGGTTCTGGTGTTCGAGCGCTTCTTCGACTGCCCCACCCAGGAGGCCGCCGAGCTGGTCAACGACCTGCTCACCTCCCGGCTGCAGCAGTTCGAGGCCACGGCGCTGCAGGAGGTGCCCGCGCTGCTGGCCGATCGCGCCGCCTCGCCGCTGGAGGCTGCGGCCGTGGCCGCGTACGTCAAGGGGCTGCAGGACTGGCAGTCGGGCGGGCACGAGTGGCACGCCAGGTCCAGCAGGTACATGAACAAGGGCGCCACCGGTGTGCTCGGCGGGCCCACGGGGCTCGGCACCGCCGCGCTCACGCCGGGCAGGCTCGGGCTGAAGCAGCGCGCGCGCCAGTTCGGGCACATGCCGTACGCGCCGGTCGGGCACCTGCCGCTGCCCGAGATCTACATGCCCTACCAGTACCGGATGAGCCCGCACCTGGAGACCGCCCGCGAGCGTGTCATCGAGTGGGGCCGGGAGATGGGCTTCTTCGAGCCGGTGCCCGGCCTCACCCCGGAGGCGATCTGGGACGAGCGGCGCATGCGCGGGCACGACCTGGCCCACTGCGCCTCGATGCTGCACGCCGACGCCACCCCCGAGGAGCTCGACGTGTCCTCGGCCTGGCTGGCCTGGGGCACCTACGGCGACGACCTCTACCCGATCGCCTACGCCAAGACCGGCGACCTGCCGGCGGCCCGGATCGCGACCGAGCGGATGTCGCTGTTCATGCCGCTGGAGCTGCCCGCCCCCACCCCGCCGCCCGCGAACCAGTTGGAGCGCGGCCTGGCCGACCTGTGGCGGCGTACGGCCGGCCCGATGTCGCCCGCCGGGCGGCTGCAGTTCCGCCGGGCGGTCGAGCGCATGGCCGAGAGCTGGCTGTGGGAGGTGGCCAACGAGATCCAGCACCGCATCCCCGACCCCATCGACTACGTCGAGATGCGGCGCAAGACCTTCGGCTCGGACATGACGATGGCCCTGGCCCGGGTGGCGCACGCCGACGCCGTGCCGCCCGAGGTCTACGGCCACCGCGCCATGCACGAGCTGACCACCGCGGCCCAGGACTACGCCTGCTTCGTCAACGACCTGTTCTCCTACCAGAAGGAGATCGAGTTCGAGGGCGAGCTGCACAACCTGGTGCTGGTGGTGGAGAAGTTCCTCGGCGTCGATCGCCTGCGGGCGCGCGACGTGGTCAGGGACCTGACGGAGGCCCGCATCCGGCAGTTCGAGCACATCCTGGCGGGCGACCTGCCGGCCATGTTCGACGAGCTGCGCCTCGACGACGACGCCCGCGCCGCCCTGCTCCGCCACGCCGACGAGATCAAGGACTGGATGTCCGGCATCCTGGAGTGGCACCGCAGGTGCGTGCGCTACACCGACGCCGAGCTGCGCCGGGTGCGTGACGAGGCGCTGGGCCGCGTACGCGAGCCCGCCCGCCCGGCCCTGTCCTCGCCGTTCCTGCCCACGGGGCTCGGCACCTCCGCACTCCGTCTCGCCCCGCCGCGGGCCGCCCGGCCCTCGAACCCCGGCGCGCCGGCCGCCTTCCGCACACCCACGCCCGGCGCGCCGGTCTCGGGGGTGGGACCGGTGTGATCGCCGCATAATGAGGGGTGCCTTTCACCGTGAGCCATGCCGTCGTGGCCCTGCCGCTGCGACGGTGGCTGCCCCCCTCCGCGGTCGCGGCCGGGGCGATGGCGCCTGACCTGCCCTACTACGTCCCGTTGCCGTTCTCCTCGGGCGTCACCCACGATTGGTGGGCCGCGCCGCTGCTGGACGTGCCGCTCGCGGCCGGGCTGCTCGTGCTGTTCCACCTGGCGCTGCGCCCGCCGCTGGCGGCCCTCGCCCCGGAGCCGCTGCGGGCGCGGCTGCCCGCCCCGGTGGCGTACGAGTCGGCGCGGCGCCTGGCCGCGGTGGCGGTGGCGCTGCTCTTCGGGGTGGTCACCCACCTGGCGTGGGACGAGATCACCCAGGTGGGCGGGTACGCCGTCGCCAACTGGCCGTGGATCAGGGTGTCGGTGTACGGGCCGCACCGGCTGTACAACGTGATCATGTACGTCAGCTCGGCCGGCGGGCTCGCCGTGCTGGCGGCCTGGTTCGCCGTCTGGTACCGCCGGGCCCCGGTGGTCCCCGGCCGGTGGCCCGGCCTGCCCGGCCCGCTGCGGGGCGCGGTGCTCGCCGCGGTGGCCTGCGCCGCGCTGGCCGGGGCGGTCCTGCTCGGCACCGGCGAGCGCGCCACGTTCAGCCAGTACGACCTGGTGCGCGAGGTGATCCTGGGCCTGTCCGGCGGCGCGGGCGCGGCCCTGGCCTGCTACGTCGCCCTCTGGCACGCCGTGCGCGCCTGGCGCCCGGCCCGTACGGCGCGCCGCGGCCCGGGTCTGGAGTGATCGCCGCGCTCAGGGGCGTACGACGCCGTTGGCCACCAGCACCGACACCGCCCGCACCGTGGTGTGGCCGCGCCATTCGAGCGCCGCGGCGGGGGAGTAACTGGTGAAGTCCGGCGCCCACCCGCCGTCCTCGCGCTGCCCGGCGGCCAGCCGGTCCAGGTCGGCGGCGACGGCCTCCGGATCGAGCAGGGCCCGCGCCGGGCGGCCGGGCTCGGGCGCGAAGTCCAGCGGGCGCATCATCTCGTCCTCCAGGCCGCCGGCGACGTGGAGGAGCCCGTCGCGCGGCAGGAACGCGCGAAGCCGGTCCAGCAGCGCGGGAGCCTGCGGGTGCGCGTCGTACACGGCGTCCAGGAACCGGATCGCGCCGTACAGCACGAGCGCGTGCGGGGTCTCCTCGATCGCCTCGATCGCGGCCAGGCAGTACGCCGTCGCCCGCGCCGTCCAGGGGTGGGCCGCGACGGCGGGATCGTACGCGGCGATCCGCAGCGCCTCGGCCGTGATCATGCCGGTGATCTGCAGCGACGACGTCTTGCTGTCGGCCTGGGCCCAGAACGGCGCGCACGCGGCCGGATCGGGCACCGGCAGGGCGAACGGCAGCCCGCCGTCCGGCAGCGTGACCGACTCCAGCCAGTCGCACAGCGCCACCGCCCGGTCCGACCCGGCCGGCCCGGCGTCCCGCAGCGCCTCGAACGCGTGCAGCGCCCCGCCGGGCTGGCTGGTACGGGACCGCAGGTCGGGCTCCAGCCCCCAGCCGTAGCCGCCGTCGGGGTTGCGGTAGCCGTCCAGCGCGCCCAGCACGCCCTCGGGGCCGGAGGCGCGCCCCAGCACCGCCTCGAACCTGCGCCGGTCGAGAAGACGGGCGTGACCTGCCATGAAGTCCGCAGCAGCGGACAGATCGATGCTCACGGCACCAGTCTGCGGGCGGCCGGCACCCGGTGTATTGCAGGTTCCGGACATGGGTCAGGAGCGGGACGGCCCGCCGTAAAGGGAGACGCGGGCGTCGGCCCGGGCGTCGAAGGCGGCGCCGTCGGCGGGGAAGACGGCCGGCGACACGCCGTGCGAGACGTTGACCGTCCACTGTTCGTACCACCACCGGGCCGAGCACTGGCAGCCGGTGAAGCGGAAGTTGGCGAGGTAGCGGCCGCGGTGGCCGGGGGCGAGCCGGAACAGCGACTCCTCGCGGCGCCGGATCGGGTACGACGCGAACCCCGGCGTGCTGCGCACCCGCAGCACGCCGTCCTCGCGGAGGTCGAGTGCGAGCCCGGCCACCCGGGCGGGCAGCGGGTGGGCGGCGACCGTTTCGGCCGGGGCGTAGCCGGCCTCCTCGTCCAGCAGCACGTCATGCAGGAGGAGCGGCCCCGCGCCCTCGGGCGCGGGCGGCACCGGCAGCGCGGTGGGCAGCGCCCCGCGCCGGGTCGCCTCGGCCGCGCCCCGGCTCTGCTTGGACCAGCGCGTCACGATCCGCTGCACCACCACCATGCCCCGATCGTCTCACGGGCGGGGGAGGTCAGCGGGAGTAGATCGTCTCCGCCGGGCCGCAGGTGAGCGGGTCCCAGGGGGTCCACCGGCAGACCGCGATCGTGATCTGGGTGATCTGCTCGAACGGCTGCGACAGCGCCATCTCGAACGGCGCGGTGTCGGGGCCGGTATGGGGGACGGGCAGGCAGTGCTCGGAGGTGTAGCTCCAGCTCTTCACGTAGTACGCCGGGCTGGGCCAGTGCGTGACCTCGACGCGCCCCTTGGCGCACTGCCCGAGCCAGACGTTGATCTGGCCGCGCAGCACCGGCTTGTGCCGCACCACCGGCAGCCCGCCCTGGTAGTCGAACCAGAAGTCGTCCTCGTAGGTGCCGCTCATGTTGGTCAGCCACGAGGGGTCGTAGATCGGGCCCCAGAAGACGATGACCTGCCCCGCCGCGGCCGGGGCGGCGGAGGCGCCGAACGCGGCGGCGAACGCGAGCGCGACGGCGGCCAGCCGCCTTCTCCACGACGCGCGGTGCGGGGTCACTCCGGCTCCTGCGGTGCGCCGCCTTCTCCACGACACGCGGTGCGGGGACACCCCGGCTCCTGGGGCGAGCCGCCTTCTCCACGACGGACGGTGCGGGGAGCCCTCGGCTCCTGCGGCTGACCGCTTTCTCCACGACGTGTGGTGCGGGGACGCTCCGGCTCCTGCGGCGAGCCGCCTTCTCCTGGACGTGTGGTGCGGGGTCACTCCGGCTCCTCGGGTCGGGGGTGATTGCTCCAAGCGTCGGCCGGAGCCGCCCGCGGCGCATGAGCACGGGGGTACTCAGGTTCGTCATAACTCGTGGGGCTTTGGGGTATTTACGGTGATCATGAGGCTGGTCGGTGTAGGGAGCTGAATCGTTGTCAGCGCGAGAACGCGTGCGTGCCATTCTGGAGACCCGGAGCTTCGAGCGGGCGATCGTCACCGTCATCGTCGTCAACGCGATCACCATCGGATGCGAGACGTCCGCGTTCCTGGTCGAGCACGCCGGCGGTCTGCTCCAGGCGATCGACCGGATCGCCGTGACCATCTTCGCGGGCGAGCTGGCCGCCCGCCTGTACGTCTACCGCGGCTCCTTCTTCCGCGACCCCTGGAACTGGGCCGACCTGACGATCGTGCTGGTCGCGCTGGTCCCCGCGGGCGGTTCGGCCTCCGTGCTGCGCACGCTGCGCGTGCTGCGGGCGCTGCGCCTGATCTCCACCGTGCCCAGCATGCGCCGGGTGGTCAGCGGGCTGCTGGCCGCCGTGCCGGGCATGGCCTCGATCATCGGCTTGCTGCTGCTCGTCATGTACGTCTCGGCGGTGATGGCCACCGAGATGTTCGGCCCGGTCGCCCCCGCGTACTTCGCCGACCTGCCGACCTCGCTGTTCACGCTGTTCCAGATCATGACCGGGGAGTCGTGGCCGGACATCGTGCAGCAGGTCATGAGCGCCCGGCCGTGGGCGTGGATCTTCTTTGTCGGCTACATCCTGGTCTCGTCGTTCGTGGTGCTCAACCTGTTCATCGCCGTCGTGGTCAACGCGATGGACGACGAGAACACCTCCGAGGAGGAGCAGCGCACCGACGACCGGCTGATCGCGATCATGGACGAGATCGCCCGGCTGCACGCCAAGCTCGACTCCCTCCAGGCGGCGGCACCCGCCACCCGCAACGGCGTGCCCGCCGTCGCCCGCCGGGGCGGCGCCTCGGGCGGCTGACCGGGCGCCCGCCTCGCCGTCCACGCCAGGGAGGACGGCCGGACGATCCCATGGCCGTGCGTCCGGGGGGATGTCCGATCGTCGTGCTGCCCCGATGGCCCTCCCGACGGCCGATGTAGTGTCCCGCCATGGACCTGCTCAGCGACGCGGTCGCCGGGCGCCGGCGATGTGGTGTTCCTGCCCCGCGAACTGGGCCACGGCCTCGCCGACGCGCCCGGCGCCCCGCTGGTGGACGCGCAGGAGGGCGAGTCCGGCGCGGCCCCCGGCCACTGCCGCGCCGCCCCGGGCCTCGCGGCGCCGCTCAGGTGATGGGAGCAGGTTTGGTAGTGACACTAGCCAGGTTGTTACCGCGGTGCTAACGTTCCAGCAGAAAATCGTTTCAAGACGGCTTCTTCCGTCGTAAACGTGTAGTAATCCTACGAAGATTGCCCCATCCGGCGGCGCCTGGCCGGCCGGCGCGCACGGGGCGATGAGGAGTTCGGGATGGGGAACCTGCTCAAGCGCATGACGGCGGTGGCGCTGGCCGCGGTGCCGCTCGTGCTGGCCGGGTGCGCCGTCGGCGGCGGCGGCGCGGCGCAGTCGAAGACCACGCTCAGCTTCGTGATGTGGGGCGACGGCGAGGACTCGGCGAAGGCGTACAAGGACGTGATCGCCGACTTCGAGAAGGCCAACCCCGGCATCAAGGTCAACCTGGAGACCTTCTCCACCACCAACTACGACACCGTGCTCAAAAGCCGCCTCGCCGGCGGCGCCGGGCCCGACATCTACGGCTTCGACCAGAAGAACCTGACCGACTTCATCAAGGCCGGCTACACCACCAACCTCGTCGGCGAGCCCTGGTTCGCCTCCCTCACCGAGGACGCCAAGCGCGAGGCCACCCGGTTCGCGGCCGCGGGCGAGGCGCACTACGTGCCGATCTCCCAGTCGGGCAACGGCATCGTCTACAACAAGGCGCTGTTCGACAAGGCGGGCGTCACCGAGGAGCCGCAGACCCTCGACGAGCTGATCGCCGTCTCGGAGAAGCTGAAGAAGGCGAAGATCACGCCGCTGGCGATGTCGGCCCAGGAGAGCTGGTGGCCGCAGTTCATCATCTACTACGCCATCGCCCAGCACGTCTACGACAAGAACCCGAACTTCAACGAGGACGTGATGTCCGGCAAGGACAGCATCGGGTCCAACGCCGGCTGGAAGGAGAGCCTGGAGATCTACCGGAAGCTGGTGCCGTACTTCATGGACAACCCGCTCGGCACCAACCAGACGGCCGCGCAGTCGGCGTTCATCCGCGGAAACGCGGCGATGTTCCCCGCGCCGTGGATCCTTCAGGAGGCGCGCGACGCCAAGCTCGACGTCGGCTACTTCAACTTCCCCACCACCGACACCGCCGAGACCAAGACGATGTGGGGCAGCTACCTGGTCTCGCTCGGCATCAACCCCAAGAACGGCAAGAAGGACCTGGCCAGCAAGTTCATCGGGTTCCTGTTCTCCCCGCAGGCGTACACCAAGTTCCTGGGCACCGTGCGGGCCTTCCCGACCGCCCAGGGCGTGGACGTGGGCACGATCGACCCGCTCTTCCCCGACATGCAGCAGGCGTGGGAGGGGCGCACCTTCGCCACCCTGCTCCTGCCGCCCGTCCCGGGCATCCAGGACGTGCTGCTCAAGGAGCTGCAGAACCTCACCGGCGGGCGCACGGAGGTCGCGGACGTCCTGAAGAAGCTGCAGGACACCGTCGATGAGGAACGGGAGGCGGGCAACTAGCCCCCGCGCCGGCCGCGCCGGCGCCGGAGCGGGCCGCGACGGTCCGCTCCGGCGCCGCCGCCGCGCCCGCAGCCTGCCGACACGCCGCCTACCGAGACGCCGCCTACCGAGACGCGCTTACCGAGAAGAGGACCGCTTTTCTCCCATGACCGAGCACCTGACGATCCGCGACGGCCGTACCGAGGTCGTCTTCGACCCGGCCAGCGGCGGCATCACCGGCCTGCGTGACCTGGAGCTGGGCGGCTGGCTGCGGCCCGGGGCCGGGCCCTCGCTGTTCGTCCTGGAGATCCCCCGGCACGGCGACCGCACCGTGGTCGCCGCCACCGCCGCGCAGACGCTCGCCTCGGCCGTCGTACGCGAGGACGGGCGCGCGGTCGCGCTCGCCTGGGACGGGCTGGTGACCAGCGCCGGCGAGCGCCTGGACGCGCGGGTGGAGGTCACCGCCGCGCTGGACGGCGCGGGACGGCTGGAGCTGACGCTGGAGGCCGAGCCCGGCGAGGCGGTCGTGGAGGCCGTGCGCTTCCCGTCGCTCGCCGGGTTCAGGCCGCCGGAGGGCGAACGGCTGGAGCTGATCCGGGCGGAGTACTCCCAGGGCGGCACGGTCGCGCTGCTGCCGGGCTTCGAGAACAACTCTCCCTACTGGGGCACGACGTTCCCCGACTACGCCAGCACCAACCTGCGCCCGGAGGTGGTGTGCAACCCCACCTCGCCGTTCGTGGCCCTGGCCGGGGAGACCGGCGGGATCACGGTCATGCCGTCGGCGCCCACGCTGGAGTTCGTCGGGTGGCGGGTGTCGCTGGAGCCCGGCTACCTGGACAGCCTGACCAGGCTCGCGGGCGCGGACGCGGCGGTCACGCTGGACGCGATCCAGATGCCGACGCCCTCGGACGGGCGGCTGCGCGCGGTGCCGGTCACGCTGGCGCCGTACCGGGGCGGGCGGGCGCAGGCCCTGGCGCCGTACCGGGCCACGCAGCGGCCCAGCCGGGTGCCGTCCGCCGCCTGGCTGCGCGAGCCGCGCACCTGGCTGCAGGTCCAGCTCATGTCCACCGAGAACGAGCCGCGCTACGACTTCGCCGACCTGGCCGCGATCATCGAGGAGTGCGCGGCCGGGGGCATCGGCGCGATCCAGATCGTCGGCTGGAACGAGGGCGGCCAGGACGGCCTGGTGCCGGTGCACCGCCCGGCCGGGCGGCTGGGCGGCGAGGCCGGGCTGGTCCGCGCGCTGGCCCGCGCCCGGGAGCTGGACGTCAAGGCGGTGCTGTACGTCAAGTACCAGTGGGTGGAGCGTCCGGGCCCGCACTGGGCGGAGCTGGAGCCGTACGCCTGCCTGGACGAGAACGGCCAGCCGTACGCGCAGCCGGGGCCGGTCTACCACTCCGCGCGCAAGCGCTACGGCATGAGCACGCCCTGGTACGTCCCCCTCTGCTTCTCCGCCCGCGACCTGCGGGCCCGGTTCGCCGAGGAGGTGGCCCGGATGGCGGAGTGGGGCGCCGCCGGGGTGCTCGCCGACGAGTCGCTGTACCACGGCCGTGCGCTGCTGTGCTTCGCGAGCGGCCACGGCCACGAGCCGGGCGCGTCGGCGTACCTGTGGGACGGCGAGTTCGTGGAGGACCTGCGCCGCGCCGCCGAGGCCGTCTCCCCGGACTTCGTGATCGCGGGGGAGGGCTGCTACGACGGCCAGTTCGAGCACTACGACCTGTCCTACTTCCGTAGCTGGTCGGAGCGGCACCTGCCGATCGGCCGCGAGCTGCGCTCGGACGTGCGCATGGCCACCGCCGTGATCGGCTTCGACGACCGAAACATGGTCGGTCAGTGCCTGCTGTACGGCTACGCCATGAGCCTGGAGCCGTACAACTTCAAGGGCCGCCCCGGCGACATGCCCGCCACGCTCGCGTACGCCGCCGCCGTGGACCGCTTGCGCGCCCGGCTCGCGCCCTGGCTGTGGAACGGCGCCTACCTGGGGGACGAGGGGGTGGCCGAGGGGGTGACGGTCACGGTTCACGAGGCCGGGGCCCGCGCCCCGCAGGTCGCCGTCTGGGCCCACGAGTCGCGGCCCGGCAGCAGGTGCGTGGTGGTGGCCAACTTCGACGACGAGCCGCGTACGTACGCCGTCGCGATCGACGGGCCGCGCGTGGTGCTGCGCCCCGAGGGCGGCGAGCCGGAGCCGCTGGAGGCCGGCCGTCTCGCGCTCGGCCCGCGCAGCGCCGCCGTGCTCGCCGACCCCGCCGACCTGTGACCGAAGGCCGCGGCGGGTTGCGCCGCCGCGGCCGGTCCGGGTTGATCAGGGTCGATCAGAGTGGATCAGTGCGGATCAGAAGCGCCGCACGCCCAGCATCGCCGTGTAGGCCGGCTTGGGCGCGAGGTTCTCGTCCATCGGGGTCGCCGCGCCCTCGCCCTCGAACCATTCGGGCACCCAGGAGTGCCGGTCGGTGAAGCCCCAGACGGTGAACTCGGTGCACCGCCGGTTGGCCGCGCACGTCTTCAGCATGTCGCGGAAGAACTCCGCCTGCCGCGCCAGCTTCTCCGGCGTGACCGGCAGCACCATGCGCGCGTCGGCCTCGGTGATCGCCACCTCCAGGCCGAGATCGGTGAACTTGCGCATCACGTTGGGGAAGTCGCCCGGGTAGTCGTACTGGATGCCGAGGTGGCCCTGGAAGCCCATGCCGTCGAGCGGCACCCGCTGCGCCTGGAGCTGCTTGACCAGGTTCAGGTAGGCGTCGATCTTGTCGGTGTCCCACTCCAGGTTGTAGTCGTTCAGGTAGAGCTTGGCGTGCGGGTCGGCCTGGCGGGCCCAGCGGAAGGCGTCGGCGATGTAGCCGGGGCCGAGGTGGGTCAGCCAGATGCTCTGGCGCATGTTGCCGTCGTCGTCGATGACCTCGTTGGCGACGTCCCAGGCGCGGATCTTGCCGCGGTACCTGCCGACCTCCTTCTTGATGTGGTCGCGCAGGATCGCGCGCAGCTCGGCCGCGTCGATCTCGCCGCTCTCCACACCCTGGGTGAGCCAGGCCGGGAGCTGGTTGTGCCAGACGAGGGTGTGCCCGCGTACGCGCTGGTGGTTGCGCCGCGCGTTCTCCACGACGGCGTCGGCGCCCTCCCAGTTGTACACGCCGCGCTCGGGCTCGACCGACTCCCACTTCATCGCGTTCTCCGCGGTGATGTGGGTGAACTCGCGGTTGAGCACCCGCCGGTAGTCGTCCTCCTCGGCCAGGGCGGTGACGTCCACGGCCGTGCCGATGTGGATGCCGAGCTTGCGCGCGAGCTCGCGCAGGTTGTCCGGCTTGTGCTTGCCGGGGTGGGCGGCTGTCTGTGGCGCGGTGGTCTGCGGTGCGGCGGTCTCGGCGGAGGCGGGCGAGGGGAGGGCGGGGGCCAGCGCGAGCGCGAGCGTGGCCAGTCCCAGAGCGAGTCGTTTCGTTGCGGGCCTCATATGCGGCTCCCAGGATGCGGCGAAACTTTCGGAACAACCCCGACATCTTTCGTGCAATGAAACGTAGATGTCACGTGGCTCGCCGTCAATGGGCCTGAAACGTTTCGAGCGTGAGACCGTGGTGCGTCAGGCCGTTGCGCGCAGGGCCGCCGCCGCGGCCTCCAGCCGGGCGGCCGAGGCCAGTCCGGCGTGGTAGACGTGCAACTCGCTCGCGCCCGCCTCGCGCAGCCTCCGCCAGTGCCCGGCCAGGGCCGCGGCGTCGGCGGGCCGGGGCGGCAGCACGGTCACGTACGCGCCGAGCCGCGCGGCCGGTCCCGCCGCGGCCCGCATCGCCCGCAGCGCCTCCACCCCGCCCTCCCAGCACGGGACGATCAGCCGTCCGCCCCCGGTGACGTGCGCCGCGGGGCCGGTGGCCCACGGATCGGGCGAGGCGTGGAAGGCGAGCCGGGGCACCCCGGCCGCCTCCTCGGCCACCGCGTCCCGCAGCGCGGCGACGCCCGCCGCCCGCACGGCCAGGACCGCCGCGGCCCCGTCTTTCAGCACCTCCTCCAGCACCTCATCCATGCCCGCCGCACCGCCCGGAGCCGGGCCCCCGGTGGCCTCCCCGGCCCCCAGGGCCGCGCGCACGCGGGCGGCCAGGGCGTCCGGGTCGCAGCCGGCCGCGGCGAGGGCGTCGCGGCAGGCGGCGCAGAAGCACAGCGACAGCAGGCGCTCCTCCAGCGGGGACCAGTCGGCGCCGGCGGTCTTCTCGTGGCACCCCTGGTGCCCGAAGCCCATCGGCCCGCACGCCTCGGCGACCAGCCCGCCCGGCCGTCCCTGGGCGACGACCTCGCGCACCAGCAGCCGGGCGTACTCCCGCACCTCCGGCGCCGACGGGCACAGCGCGTACGGGTACGCCTCGCCGAACGCGTTGCGCGCCACCAGCCCGGGGTGCCGCCCGCCCAGCAGCGAGGAGTGGGTGAGCACCACCCAGGCGTCCACCTCGACGCCGTGCCGGGCCAGCGCGTCGCGGGCCTCGCCGTAGGCGTCCTCGCTCCCGGTCCAGGCCGCCCCGGACTCCGGCGCGAGCCGGGCGTGCCGCCAGGCGGCCTCGCGCACCGGGACGTACAGGGCCGCGTGCCGCGCGTCCACTACCCGCCGCCGCGGATGCCGCGGGGTCGCGGCCCGCACCGAGTGGTACGCCGCCGCCAGCGCGACCGACCGCACCCCCAGCGCCGCCAGCCGCCCGGCCGCCTCGGGGTCGCCCAGCACGTCCCAGGGGTAGAGGTACCAGGTCGCCGGGGTCACCATCGTGGCAGCGCCGGGTCGAAGTCCGGCCGGAACCTGCGCATGTAGCCGGTGTCGTCGCGCACCTGGCGTCCCGACTCGGTGTACGCCCGGTGCAGCCGGGCCAGCGCGGCCTCGTCCAGCTCCACGCCCAGCCCCGGGCCCGTGGGCACCGGCACCGCCCCGTCCTCGAAGCGCAGCGCGCCCGGCACCACGACGTCGTCGGCCGCGTTCCAGGGGTAGTGCGTGTCGCAGGCGTAGCCGAGGTGGGGGATCGAGGCGGCCAGGTGCGTCATGGCGGCCAGGCTGATGCCGAGATGCGAGTTGGAGTGCATCGACAGCCCCAGCCCGAACGCCTCGCACAGCGTGGCCAGGTGCTGCGTGCGGCGCAGCCCGCCCCAGTAGTGGTGGTCGGAGAGCACCACGTGCACCGCGCCGCGCGCGACCGCGGGCGCGAGCGTGCCGAAGGAGTGCACGCACATGTTGCTGGCCAGCGGCATCCCGGCCGCCCGCGCGACCGCCGCCATGCCGTCCACGCCGGGGGAGGGGTCCTCCAGGTACTCCAGCACGCCGTCCAGCTCCTCGGCGACGCGCCGCCCGGTCTCGGGGGTCCAGGCGCAGTTCGGGTCGATGCGCAGCGGATGCTCCGGGAAGGCCGCGCGCAGCGCCCGGATCGCGGCGATCTCCTGCTCGGGCGGGAACACCCCGCCCTTGAGCTTGATCGAGCCGAACCCGTACGCGTCGATCATGCGCCGCGCCTGCCGCACGATTCCGTCGGGGTCGAGGGCCTCGCCCCACTCGTCGTCCGCCTCGCCCGGGTGCCCGGCCCACTTGTAGAACAGGTACGCGGCGTAGGGCACGGCGTCGCGCACCCTGCCGCCCAGCAGCTCGCTCACCGGCAGCCCGAGGACCTTGCCCTGGACGTCCAGGCAGGCCACCTCGATCAGCGAGAACGCGGCGGCGCGATCGACCTCGCGCGCACCCGGCAGCGCGGCGTCCACCGCGCGGGCGATCAGCGTGGTGGCGAACACGCTCATCCCGCGCACGCTCTCGCGCACCGCGGCCAGGCGGTCCAGGCTCGCCCGGTCGCCGGGGCCCTCGCTCAGCCCCACCACGCCGTCCTCGGTGTGCAGCCGCAGCACGCAGCGCAATGCCAGCGGCTCGTGCACCCCGCTGCTGTTGAGCAGCGGCGGGTCGCGGAACGCGATCGGGACGACCTCCAGGTCGGTGATCCTCATGCGGCGGCCAGCTCCAGCCCGCGCCCGATCAGCTCCTCAAGGCGGCGCAGGTGCTCGGGCGTGGGGTCGAGCAGCGGCGGGCGCACGCCGCCGACGTCCAGGCCGCGCAGCCGTACGCCCGCCTTGACCAGCGCGACGGGGTAGCCCTCCACCTGCTCGCGAAGCTCCGACAGCGGCGCGTAGAAGCCGTCGAGCAGGGCCTGCGCGGTCGCGTCGTCGCCCTTCTCGACGGCCTGGTGGAAGCGCAGCGCGATCTCGGGGGCGAAGGCGAACACCGCCGAAGAGTACAGCGGCACCCCGATCGCCCGGTACGCGCGCACGGTCATCTCGGCCGTGGGCAGCCCGTTGAAGAAGGCGAATCCGTCGCCGGCGGCCCGGCGCACGGCCAGCACCGTGCGCTGCATCGCCTCCATGTCGCCCACGCCGTCCTTGATCCCGACGACGTTGGGCAGCGCGGCCAGCTCCGCCGCGACGCGGGGGCCCGGCACGGCCTGGCCGCGCCGGTAGAACACCACCCGCAGGGAGGTGGCCGCCGCGACCGCGCGGACGTACTCCAGCAGGCCGTCCGGGGGGCCGCCGACCAGGTACGGCGGCATGAGCAGCACGCCGTCGGCCCCGGCCCGCTCGATGCGGCGCACCTGGTCCAGCGCGACGGGGAGCGGCCCGCCCGCCGCGGCGAACACCGGCGCCCGCCCGGCGCTCACCGCGGCGGCGACGCGGGCGCAGGTCTCGACCTCCGCCGGCGACAGGGCGTGGAACTCGCCCGTGCCGCACGCCGCGAACACGCCGCCCGCCCCGGCCTCGACGCCCGCCGCGACGTGCCGCGCGAGCACGTCCTCATCGACGCCGCCGCCGGCGCCGAAGGGCGTCACCGGAAAGAACAGGATCCCCTGGAACCGCATCGCTTCCTCTCGCGGATTCACATATGCGAACCCATTTAGATATGTGGACGCAGTGCGGTACGGTATGGACGATCCGACGACGATGTCAAGGCCGCCGCAACGGGGGGACGAGTGGGCGAGGTAGTGCTGGTGACCGGCGGCTCGGGCCGCGTGGCCACGCTGATCAGGCCGTTCCTGGCCCGGCCCGGCCGCGAGGTGCGCCTGCTCGACCTGGTGCCGCCTCCCGGCGAGCCGCTGCCGGGCGAGACGAGCGTCACCGCGTCCATCACCGACCTGGACGCCGTGCGCGAGGCGTGCGCCGGCGCGTCCCTCGTGGTCCACCTCGGCGGTCACAGCGCCGAGCGCCCGTGGGCGGAGATCGTGCAGACCGATATCAACGGCGCGTACACCGTGCTGGAGGCGGCCCGCCGCGCCGGCGTGCGGCGCGTCCTGCTCGCGTCCTCCGCGCACGTCGTGGGCATGCTCCCCGTCGCCGAGGCCGGCGGCGACGCGGTGATCCCGCCCCGGCCCGACACCTTCTACGGCGTGAGCAAGGCCACCGCCGAGGCCCTGGGCAGCCTGTACGCCGACGCGTACGGCATGTCCGTGGTCTCGGCCAGGATCGGCACCGTGACCCCGGTCGCCGACAGCGTGCGCAGCCTGTCCACCTGGCTCTCCCCGGCCGACGCCGCCCGGCTCGCCGAGGCGTGCCTGGCCCTGGACGAGCCCGGCCACCACATCGTCTGGGGGATCTCGCGCAACCGGCGGCGCTGGGTCTCGCTGGCCGCAGGCGAGGCGATCGGCTACCGGCCCCGCGACGACGCCGAGCGGTTCGCCCCGGACATCCCCGGCGCCTGCCCGCCCCAGCCCACACCCCCCGGGGTGCGGCTCGGCCACGACTGGGGCGGCCCCGGCCGGGAGGTGGGCGGCCGATGGTGATCTCGCCGGGCCCGGGGTTCCGTACGCTAGGCCGCATGGCGTCTACTCCGCCCCGCGATCCCGACGGGCCCGACGAGGAACCGCGGCTGGTCAAGTCCGCCCAGCGCACGATCCAGCTCATGGAGATGCTCGGCGCCGCCCGCGGCCCCATCACGGTCGCCGAGCTGCGCGAGCGAACCGGCTACCCGCGCTCCAGCCTGCACCAGCTCCTGCACACGCTCATCGCCATGGGCTGGGTCGAGCAGACCCCCGACGGCTCGGCGGTCGGCGTCGGCTCGCGCGCGCTGCTGTGCGGCACGGCCTACCTCGACCGCGACCCGGCCCTGCCCTACGCGATCCGCACCCTGGAGCTGATCGGCGACGCCACCGGCTACACCACCCACTACGCCCGGCTCGACGGCGCGAACGTGATGTACCTCGCCACCCGCGAGACCATCGAGCCGCGCCGGGCCACCTCCCGGGTGGGCCGCGAGCTGCCCGCGCACGCGACCGCGCTGGGCAAGATCCTGCTGGCCGAGCGCAGCGCCGGCGAGCTGGCCGAGCTGCTGCCCGAGCCGCCCCTGCCCGCGCTCACCGAGCACACCATCACCGACCTCGGCGAGCTGCTGGCCGACCTGGAGCTGACCCGCGAGCGCGGGCACTCGCTGGAACGGGAGCAGAACACCCCCGGGCTCGGCTGCGTCGCGGTGGCGGTGTCGTACCGCATCCCGGCCACCGACGCCATAAGCTGCTCGCTGCCCATCGACGCCGCCACGGACGAGGAGCTGGAGCGCGTCGCCGGGGTCATCCACGAGCACGCGGCCAAGCTCGCCGCCCGGCTGCGCGCCGAGGGCATCCGCTGACCCCCGCCCGCCCTCATGAGGCCGGGCCGGGGACGCGCTTGTAGAAGAAGCTGCAGTCGCGCGGGACTCCGGCCGTGTCGGTGGCGTAACCGGGCACGACGCCGTACCTGGTCCAGCCGGTGGCGAGGTACAGGCGCTCGGCGTCGCTGCCGGTCTCGGTGTCCAGGACGAGGAGGGACGCCCCCGACCGGACGGCCTCCCGCTCGGCGGCGGCCAGGAGCGCGCGGGCCAGGCCCCGGCGCCGGGCGTCGCGGCGGACCATCAGCTTGACGACCTCGGCCCGATGCCGGGCGTTGGCCTTCCAGGAGCGCGCGAGGCTGATCGTGCCGGTCACCCGCTCCCCGTCGCGTGCCGCCCAGACCAGCAGGGCGCCGGACTCCACGGCCGGGGTCAGCCCTCGCCACCAGGCGGCGGCTTCCTCGGGGCCGAAGGGGGACAGGAAGCCGAGCGAGTCGCCCCCGGCGACCACGTCGGCCAGGACCTCGGCCAGGCCGGGCACGGCAGCGCCGAACTCGGGCGCGCTCATCAGGCCGATCGCGTGCGTCACGGCAGGACCACCAGCAGGGCGTAGCGGACCGGCTCGGAGCCCAGGCAGCGGAAGCGCGACGTGCCCCACAGCCGGAACCGCAGGCAGTCGCCCTCGCGCAGGGCGTGCGCACGGCCGTCGGCGGTGACCTCCAGCCCGCCCTCCAGCACCCAGATGTGCTGCTCCAGCCCCGGGACGGGCGGCCGGTCGTAGGAGATGTCCGCGCCCGGCCGCAGCACGCCCTCCACCACCTCGCCGCGCAGCCCGGCGTGCGGCGGCGACACCGACCGGCGTACGAAGCCGGACTCCTCATCCCGCCACACCGCCTGCTCGGCCGCGCGCACCACCTGCGGCGGCCCCGACTCGACCTCGGCCAGCAGCCGGGACATCGTGCGCCCGTACGCCGCGCACAGCCGGTTCAGCAGCGCCGCGGTCGGGCTGATCTCGCCCCGCTCCAGCCGGGACAGCGTCGAGCGGCTGACGCCGGTGCGCTCGGCCAGCTCCTCCAGCGACCACCCCCGCTCCGCCCGCAGCTCGGCCAGCCGCTCGGCCAGCCGGACCTCCACCAGCTCCTCGCTTCTCACGTGAGAGAAGATATCTCAGATCCGAGACGAGTGCGCGCCGGAGCCGCCCGCCCGAGGTGGCAGCGAAACCCGGTAAACAATGAAAATTACACCGGGAAAAGCTTCGCCAACATGTGGTCTCCGTTTCGGCTTACTTGCCGACATTGACGGCAAAGCGGGGAGATGGCGACGCTGGGTACCGGCACGTCACCGCCGACGTTCCGACGTTCCGCCGCCGTTCGCCGCCGTTCCGTCGTCGTCCCACTGCCGTTCCGTCGCCGTTACGGCGCTGGTCGCAGGCCCGTGAGTCGCACTGCGCCACACAGGGAAGAACCGCGGGGAACCATTCCTATTTGTCGTCATGGAGGGCATTTCATGATGTTCAACCGCTATGGCGGGATCACGCTGTCGCTTTTCCGCATCGTCGTGGGGCTGCTGTTCACCTTTCACGGCCTCGCGACCATGTTCGGCGTCTTCGGCGGGCATCGGGGCACCGGGCGGGCCGCGGAACTGCTGGCCTGGCCCAACTGGTGGGCCGCGCTGATCCAGCTCGTCTGCGGCGCGCTGGTGATGACCGGCCTGTTCACCCGGGTCGCCGCCCTGCTCGCCTCGGGCTCGATGGCGTACGCGTACTTCGTCGTCCACCAGCCGCAGGACCTGCTCCCGCTCCGCAACGGCGGCGAACTGGCCGCCCTGTTCTGCTGGTCCTTCTTCCTCATCGCGGTGCTCGGCCCCGGCACCTGGGCGCTGGACGCCCTGCTGCGCAGGCCCGCCGAGGCCCACGACCAGGCCGGCGCCCCCGCGCCCGCGCCCGCGCCCCTCAGGCGCTCGGCGAGGGTGGACTGACCCGCGCGCACTCCCCGGCCCGCCGGTCGAGCCCGTCCAGCCACTCCACCAGCAGCCGGGCGAACGCGGCGGGCCGCTCCAGGTGCGGCCAGTGGCCGGTGCCCGGCCAGGTGACGACCCGCGAGCCCGGCGGCGCGGGCAGGGACTCCTCCCAGGCCGCCGGCTCCGGGCGCGAGCGCAGGCACAGCGCCGGAACACGGCGCCGGGCCAGGTACGCCGCCGTGGCCGGGCGCGCCCCGAACGCGCCCGGCGCGAGGTACAGCCCCTCGTAGCACTGGGCCAGCACGTGGTCCGGGGTGGCCAGCACCTGATCGCGGATCGGGCCGGGCGGCAGGGCGAGCTGCCGTGCCGCGGCCCGCGCGCCCCCGGCCCGCAGCGCCGCCATCCGGCCCGCGAAGCGCAGCTCCTCCTCCGCGCTCGCCCCGTACGCCGGATCGATCACCACCAGCGCGGGCACCCGCTCCGGATGCTCCACGGCCAGCACCGTCGCGACCTGCGCCCCCATCGAGTGCCCGACCGGCACCGCCTCCGCCACGCCGAGCAGGTCGAGCAGCGCGACCAGGTCGCCGGCCAGGTCGGCGGGGCGATAGCCCGAAGGCGGCGCCGAGGAGCGGCCGTGCCCGCGCAGGTCGGCGGCGATCACCCGCATCCCCGGCGGCAAAGCCGCGACCACCGGCCCCCACGCCCGCCCGTCCCCGCCCCACCCGTGCACGAGCAGCAGCACCCGCCCCTCACCGCCCTGGTGGGCGTAGTGCAGCGTGACCTCACGGAACCGGGCGAACGGCATGAACCCTCCCGAGACAACCCCACGCCGGATCTTCCCCGGGGAAGGAAGCCCTTACCCGCCCTTGACGCTGCGTATCTGACTGATTACAGATTGGAGGGTCGCGTTCACCCTTTGTCGAAAGGACTCCCGTGCGCACTCTCCGGCCGTCCGCCGCGGTCCCCGCCGCGGCGTTCCTGCTCTCCCTGGGCCTGCCCGCCCTCGCGGCCCAGGCCCCGGCGGCGGCACTCCCCGCGGGCAACGCCCCCTCCTGCGTGACCGTCTGGGAGAAGGTCGGCACCGTCACCAAGACGGGCTACGCCAGGAACGACTGCGGTTACACCCTCAACCTGAAGATCGTCTGGTCCCACGGCACCGACGGCTCCTGCCACACCGTCCGCCCCGGCCACACCATCAGCAGCAAGGTCCCCCGAGGCATCCGCGGCTTCGACGGCGCCAACCGCTGCTGACCCCCACCGCCACCCGAGCGAGCCCAACGCCCTACCCAACGCACCGCACCGGCCGCCATCGGCCCGCGCGTCCCCTCCAGCGCCCGCGCGGCCGCTCCCCGGCAGATGCCCGCATGCGCCCGTGCGCGCGTGACCCGGCGTGAAGCGGGCGGCGGCACGGCACGTAATCGGACCCACCGCGCGCGCCCCGGACCACCGGGACGGGGTCCCGTGGCGGGGAGTATGCAGGTGGGAGTGGATCTTTGGCAGGGCGGGATGGGGGTGGATGTCGGAACCTGCGGGCACCTGACGCCCTCCCGCTGCTTCCTCCCGAACGGGAACCTTTCGTGGTGCCGGGCTGCGGCGGGTCGGTCGGCTCGCACTCCGCGGCGGTTCGCGACGGGCCCCGTCGCGCCAGCGTGCGGCCCACTGGCCACATCCGAACAGCGCCCGGCCCTCGCCCCCGTCCGCCGACGCGCGTCCGTGCCCCACTTGTACCCTTCAGTGCGCGCTGCCCCGGCGCCATGCCGACCGACCTGTGTCCGGCACCTCCGTGCGTGCCCGCAGCCACCGGAACGGGTGGTGCCGTGGCGTGGAGGCCGGGGATGGCGATTCGTGTTGGGTGGGCTTCACGGCGGGCGTGGGGCGACGTACGGTGGTGAAACAGAAAGCCGTTTCGCTACGTGGAACATCCCGGAGGGTGGTGGGATGAGCCGGGACGGACGGTCGGGCGGGGTGCGGTGGGTGCCCGCGGATCGGCTGGGGCGGATCGTGCGGTCGATCCTGGGGGCGGCCGGGGCCTCGGTGGAGGCGGGGCGGATCGTGGCCGGGTCCTTGGTGGAGGCCAACCTCGTGGGGCACGACTCGCACGGCGTGCGCAGGCTGGGGCCGTACCTGGACGCGGTGGCGGCGGGGGTGATCGTGCCGGCGGCGCGGCCCGAGGAGGTGCGGACGGCCGGGGCGAGTGCGGTCGTGAGCGGGAACCGCGGCTTCGGGCAGCCTGCCGCGCGGCTCGCGGTCGAGGTGGCCTCCCGGCTGGCGGCCCACCATGGCACGGCCACCGTCGCGATCCGCGAGTGCAACCACATCGGCAGGCTGGGTGAGTACGCCGCCGCGCTCGCCGAGGCGGGGATGATCGGCATCGTGCTCGGCAACGCCGATCCCATGGTGGCCCCCTACGGCGGACGGGAGCGGCGGCTCGGTACCAACCCGCTGGCCTGGGCCGCCCCTCGCGCCGAGGGCGAGGCCCCGGTGCTGATGGACTGGTCCACCGCCGCCCTGGCCGAGGGCAAGGTCGCGGTCGCGCTCGCCCGCGGCGAGCCCGTGCCGGAGGGCGCGGTCGTGGACCGCGACGGGCGGCCCACGACCGACCCCGCCGACCTGTACCGGGGCGGGGCGCTGCTGCCGTTCGGCGGGCACAAGGGCTATGGGCTGAGCGTGCTGATCGAACTGGCCGGCGGCCTGCTCGCCGGGGCCGGCGTCTCCTGCCTGCCCGGCTACGGCGGCGGGTTCGGCACGGTCGTGCTCGCCGTGGACATCGCCGCGTTCCTGCCGCTCTCGCGGTTCCGGGAGCAGGCCGAGGAGCTGTGCCGGGCGCTGCGCGACACCCCGCCCGCCGCCGGCTTCGACCGGGTCCTGGTCCCGGGTGAGATCGAGGCGCGCACCCGCCGCGAGCGCCTGCGAGACGGCGTCCCCCTGACCGAGGCCGAGTGGCGCGAGCTGCGCGAGCTGGCCGCGCGCACCGGCGCGGGCGAGCCCGTCCCGCCGTAACGGGCACCGGCGGCCACCGCGCCGCCGCGCGCGCGCGAGGAGAGGGAGCATGCCAGAGCCGACCCATCCCCCGGCAGAGCCCCCGAGGGTGCCGTCAGAGTCCCCGGAGGTGCCGCCGCCGCGGCGATCTGAGGCGGGGACCGGGAGTGTTCCGCCGCGCGGGCCCGCCGGGCGGCCTGCCGAGGGGCGGGAGTTACGGCGGGTCGTCGGGGGTGCGCTGGTGGGGACGGCGCTGGAGTGGTACGACTTCTTCATCTACGGCACCGCCGCCGCGCTGGTGTTCGGTGACCTGTTCTTCCCCGGTGACGACCCGGCGGCGGGGACCTTGGCCGCGTTCGCCACGTTCGGGGTCGGGTTCCTGTTCCGGCCGCTCGGCGGGATCGTGTTCGGGCACCTCGGCGACCGCATCGGCCGCCGTGCCACGCTGATCGCGACCACGCTGATCATGGGGATCGCGACCGGTCTGATCGGCCTGCTGCCCACCTACGACGCGATCGGGCTGTGGGCGCCCGCGTTGCTGACGCTGCTGCGGATCTGCCAGGGGCTGGGCGCCGGGGCGGAGTTCGGCGGCGCGTCCACGCTGCTGGCCGAGCACGCGCCCCCGGGGCGGCGCGGCTTCTACTGCTCCTTCGCCCAGACCGGGGTGCAGATCGGCCTGGTGCTGGGCACCGGCGCGTTCCTGCTGGTCGGCCTGATGCCGGAGGGGCCGCGGGAGTCGTGGGGCTGGCGGCTGCCGTTCCTGGCCGGGTTCGCCATGATCGCCGTGGCGCTGTACGTGCGGCTGCGGGTCGCCGAGTCTCCGGTGTTCCGGCGGATGGAGAGCACCCGGCGGGTCGTGCGGATGCCGGTCCTGGAGGCGGTGCGCAGGCATCCGCGCGGCCTGCTCATCGGCATCGGCGCGCACATCGGCGACACCGCGCTGATCTACACCCTGGCCACCTTCACCGTCTCGTACGCCACCGCCGAGCTGGGGCTGCCGGGGTCCACCGTCCTGGCCGGGGTGCTGATCTTCGGCGTGGTGGTCATCGCGCTGCAGCCCGTCTACGGCGCCCTGTCGGACCGGGTCGGGCGGCGCCCGCTGAACATCTTCTCCGTCGTCTTCGCCGCGCTGTTCTGGTTCCCGTACTTCCTGCTGGTGCAGACCGGAACCCCGGCGCTGATCCACCTCGCGATGGTGGTGATGACCGCGTTCGGCTTCGCCCCCATGGTGGCGGTCCAGCCCGCCTTCTACGCCGAGCTGTTCGGCGCCCGCGTACGCTACAGCGGCTTCGCCACCTCCCGGGAGCTGAGCACCGCGCTGGTCGGGTTCTCGCCGTTCGTCGCGGCCTACCTCACCGGCCTGCTGGACGGGGCGCCGTGGCTGGTGGCCGCGTACCTGGTGGCGACCGCGCTGGTGACGCTGGTGGCGTTCGTCTTCTCGGCCGAGACCAAGGACATGGACATCACCGCCATCGACCCCGGCCGTCCTGAAACTTTCGGCGCCGCTGGCAGCGGAACCGCAGGGTGAGCAGGTGATGCCTTCGAAAGTTTTCTCAATATCGTTGACACATTTCGGGCCGCTTCGCACACTGAGTCCTCCAGCGACAGCGGAGGTACAGCCGTGCTCGACAGCGCCGTCTCGACCGACGCGGGCAGGACACGCCGATCCGGCCCGCGTACCGCCCTCATCACCGGTGTCATCGCCATCCTCACCCTGGGCTTCGCCATGACGATCTCCCAGCCCGCCACGGCCGCCGACTGCAGCGCCGGCTACGTCGGCCTGACCTTCGACGACGGGCCCAACCCGGGCAACACCGCCAACCTGCTCAACGCCCTGAGGTCCAACGGCCTGCGCGCCACCATGTTCAACACCGGGCAGAACGCGCAGAACAACCAGGCGCTGGTCCGGGCGCAGGTGGACGCCGGCATGTGGGTCGGCAACCACAGTTGGTCCCACCCGCACATGACCCAGTTGAGCGGCTCCCAGATGCTCTCGGAGCTTCAGCGCACCCAGCAGGTCATCCAGCAGGCCACCGGCACGGCGCCCCGGCTGTTCCGCCCGCCGTACGGCGAGACCAACGCCACCCTCCGGTCGGTCGAGCAGCAGCTCGGGCTGACCGAGATCCTGTGGGACGTCGACTCCCAGGACTGGAACGGCGCGAGCACCGCGCAGATCGTGCAGGCCGCGAGCAGGCTGCAGAACGGCCAGATCATCCTGATGCACGACCAGTACGCCACCACGCTCGCGGCCATCCCGCAGATCGCGGCCAACCTGCGCAGCCGCAACCTGTGCGCCGGCATGATCTCGCCCGCCACCGGCAGGGCCGTGGCCCCCGACGGCGGCGGACCGGGCAACCCGACCACCACGCCGACGCCCGGGGGCGCCTGCACCGCCACGATCTCGGCCGGGCAGCAGTGGAGCGACCGGTTCAACCTGTCCGTCTCGGTCTCCGGGACGAACTCCTGGGTCGTCACGGTGACCCTGCGCAGCCCGCAGCGGGTCATCGCCACCTGGAACGGCACCCCGAGCTGGGATTCCAGCGGCACCGTGATGACGATGCGGCCGAACGGCAGCGGCAACACCTTCGGCTTCACCGTCATGCACAACGGGAACTGGACCTGGCCGTCCGTCTCGTGCCGGGCGGGCTGATCCCGCGCCGGCGCTCTCCCCGATGGACCGCGCCCCGCTCGCCGGGTTCGCCGAACCGGCGCGGCCGGGAGGCGGTGGGCCCGTGGCCGGCGCCGGCCACGGGCCCGGCCATGCCACCGCGCCGCCGGCCGGCCTCGGACGCCTGAGACCCCTCACCGGTACGCGGCGGCCTGCAGCGTGTACAGCTCGGCGTACAGGCCGCCGAGGGCCATCAGCTCCTCGTGCGTGCCCTCCTCGGCGACCTTGCCGTGGTCCAGCACGTAGATGCGGTCGGCGTACCTGACGCTGGCCAGGCGATGCGTGATGAGCACGACCGTACGCCCGTCCGCGTGCCGCCTGATCCGCTCGAACAGCGCGTGCTCCGCCCGCGCGTCCAGGGCCGCCGTCGGCTCGTCGCAGATCAGCAGCGGCGCGTCCCGGTGGAAGCCGCGGGCGACCGCGATGCGCTGCCACTGGCCGCCCGACAGCTCCGCGCCGTCCTTGAACCGCCGGTCCAGCAGCGTGCGGTAACCGTGCGCCAGCTCCGCGATCACCTCGTCGGCGCCCGCCACCCTGGCCGCGGCCAGCAGCTCCGCCTCGCCCTTGTCGGTGCCCATCGTGATGTTGTAGCGGGCGGTGAGCGGCCAGCGGGTGTGGTCCTGGGCGATGACGGCGATCGACGCGCGCAACTCGTCCGGTTCGACCAGGCGCACGTCCAGGCCGTCCCAGGCGACGGTGCCGCCCTGCGGCTCGTACAGGCCCGCCAGGATCTTGGCCATGGTGGTCTTGCCGGAGCCGTTTTCGCCCACGAACGCGATCACCTCGCCCCGCCTGATCTCCATGGACACCCCGTGCAGCGCCGGGCTCTCGGCGCCCGGATAGCAGAAGGTGACGTCCTCGGCGGTGATCCGGGCGAAGGAGCGCGGCGCGGGCTCGGGGCGCGGGCCGGTCAGGCGGCGCTCGGCGCCGGCGCAGAAGTCGAGGAAGTCGGTGTAGTACAGGCCCTCCTCGTACAGGCGGTTCACCGAGTGCATCAGGGTGGCCAGGGACGACTGGCCCGACCTGATCGCCAGGATCGCGGTGCCGGCCACGGCCAGCGGGACCGCGGCCACGGCGAGCAGGACGCCCAGCGCCAGGTAGACCAGGCCGGTGCCGACGCCGCCCAGCGCCTCCCCGGCCAGGCGGGCGACGGTCTGCCGCCGGGCCAGGCGCAGCATGACCTCCTGCTCGGCCCGCGCCACCGCGTCGTACATGCGCAGCAGGAAGCCGCGCATGCCGAAGGCCCGCACCTCGGCCGCCGAGCTGCGGTTGGCCAGCAGGTCGCCGACGATCCACTTGCGGCGGTGCACGGGGATGAGGGCGTACATGGTGGTGTAGCGCATGCGCGCCGACCGCACGGCGGCCCAGGCGTCGGGCAGCACGGCGAGCAGCAGCAGCGGCAGCAGCACCGGGTGCAGCACCCCGAGCACGCCCGCCACGGCCACCAGGCCGACCAGCGCGGTCATGACGTTGATCGCCGACATCACCACCGCGTCCGCGGTGGCCACCCCGCGTGCCCTGGCCCGCTGCAACGCGTCGTGGAAGTCGGGGTCGTCGTAGGCGATCAGCTCGACCCGGCTGGTGAGGCCGTACAGGCGCTCCTCGCTGATCCGGGACACCTGCGGGTCCAGGCGCGACTGCGCCCAGCCCGCGACCGCCTGCGTCGTCGTACGCAGTGCCGCCGCCGCGGCGACCAGCGCCAGCGCGGGCAGCGCGTCGCGCACCCGGTCGGGTGTGGGCCCGGAGCGGAACAGCGCCTCCAGCACCCCGGTGGTCGCGAGCAGCCCGAACGCCGTGCACACCCCGCCGGCCAGGTTGCCCGCCACCGCCGTCAGCGCGTCGCGCGGACTGGCCCGCCAGGCCATCCGCCACGCCTCGGCCACCAGCGCGGGCAGCCGCCGTGCGATCGTCAGGAAGCGCACCTCGGCCATCTGGTCGATGTGCGCGTACCAGTCGGAGGCCGTGACCTCCCCGATGTCCAGTCCGTCGTCGTCATGCTCCCCGGTGGTGCGCTCGGCTTCGGCCATGCCCGCAGTGTGCGCGCGGCCCCGGCGCCTGACCATGCCCGCCGGGGTCACGCCAGGTAATCGCCGCGGCACCCAAATGTGATCGTTCCGCTTCTTCCCCCGCGCCGGTTTCGCGGCGCGCCGCTGGGCAGCAGGGGGAGCGGAACCGTACGCGAAGGGGGACCGCCGTCCTTCGCGACGTCCTTCGCGACGTTCTGTGGCGTGCACAACGGGCCGGCCTGAGGCGCCGGCGGGTGATCGCGCTGAGGCGCCGTCGCGTAACCGCGCTCAGGCGCCCAGGTCGCGTACGACGTTGTCCAGGCGCGCGGCGAGCGTGTCGATGTCCTGGTCGCTGAGGTCACCGCCGGGTATGAGTGACATGAGGTCGGCGCGACTGGCGATCACCATGCCGCGGTGCGCCTCGTCGATCTCCGCGGCCGGCAGGACCACGCACTCGCCCCGCACGAACACCAGCGTCGCGTCGTCGCGGTCGGAGCGCAGCAGCTCGCGCACGCATTCCCGATCGATCAGAGTGTTCATGCCCTGCCCGTTCCCCGCTCCCGCGCGCTAAACGTCACCGGTTCCGCTGTGCGGTGCGGACGGATGCGATAAAAGATCATTCGTCTCTGATGTCGCTCCCCCCGAGGTGGAGATGAACACGATCCTCCGGTTATTCGTGGCGCCGCTGTTCGCCGCGGCGCTCGCCGTCACCGCGCTCGCCGCCCCGGTCGGCGCCCAGACCGCCACGGACACCGCCATGGACACCGCCACGGACACCGACCCCCAGCTCGCCGCCGAATGGCAGCACGCCTGGGACACCCACAAGTTCTACGACACCACGCCCCCGGCCCCCGGCTCCGGCCGCAGCCGGGTGCAGACCAGCATCTCGATCACGATCGACGCCCATCCGCAGCGCGTCTTCGCCGTGTACTCCAACCTGGAGAACCACATCGGACGGGCGGCGTTCCTCACCCGGGTCGTCACGCACAAGGACTGGTGCGAGGGCGACACCCGCTACATCAACCTCACGGCGATCGAGGAGATCCCGTACGAGGGCCAGATCGTGGTCAGCAACACCCACGCCCAGCAGCGCATCCACCGCGACGAGCTCTACTACGAGACCGACACCTGGTCGCTGCCCGGCGTCGTCACCCACCAGAAGATCGTATTCACCAAGGTGAAGGGCGGGACCAAGGTCACCGAGCACCTCACCTTCGACGCCGACGACTCACTGATCGACTTCGTCGTCACCAACGGCGTGGCCTCGCACCAGCAGACGCAGGCGGCGCTGAAGCAGGCGATCGAGAGCGGTCGGCTCTGATCCAGGCGGGGCGCGCCCACCCCGGGCCGCGCCCCGGCTCAGGGTCCTGTCTCAGCGTCCCGCGAGGAGGTCCTGCGCCGCGTCCAGGACCTCCTCGGTCGTCACCCCGGCCACCCAGGACGCGTCGTGCGGGCAGCGCTCGGCGGTCAGATCGACGCCGCTGGCCCCGCACACCGGGCAGGCCAGGACCCAGGACAGCAGCGGCCGGTGCCGGCCGCAGGCCAGGGGGGCGGCGTTGATCGCGTTGCCGCACCAGTAGATGCCCACCGTGGGGGCGCCCACGGCCGCGGCCAGGTGGCGCGGGCCGGTGTCGTTGGCGATGACCAGGTCGCACCGCTCGTACAGGGCCGCCAGCCCGCCCATGCCCAGGCCGTCCACCAGCGGGAGGGCCGGGCGGCGCATCGCCGCGACGACGTCGTGCACCAGCTCGCGCTCCGCGCCCGTCCCGGTGACCACGACCGGACGGCCCAGCCGGTCGGCCACGGCCGCGAACCTGCGGGCCGGCCAGCGGCGGCGCGGATCGCCGGCGCCCGGGTGCACCGCCACCAGGCCGGGCGGCGGCTCGCCGAGCACGCGGGCCAGCTCGGCCCGGTCGGCCGCGGTCACCGCGATCCGGGGCTCGGCGGTCTCGGTACGCGCCCCGACCAGGGCGGCGACCTCCAGCATGCGCAGCGTCTCGTGCTGGAAGTAGTGGTAGGGCACCCAGCGGTCCAGCCGTTCCGCGTCGGGGGTGCGCAGCCCGGCGGTGAGCCGGGCGCCGAGCGCGCGTACGAACGGGTTGGAGTAGCGCCCGCCCCCGTGGAGTTGCACCGCCAGGTCGAACCGGCGCCGGCGCAGGCCGTCGTACAGGCCGGGCGGGGCCGCTGGGCCGTCGGCGGGGGCCGACACGCCCGCCACCGGCGGCAGCGCGATCACCTCGTCCACCGGCCCCGGCCGACCGGCCAGGAAACGCCTGTGCCAGTCCTGCCCCAGCAGGGTGAGCCGCGCCTGCGGGTAGGCGCGTTTGAGCGCCTCGATCGCCGGCAGCGACACCACCAGGTCGCCGAGGGCGTTGGCGCGCAGCACCGCGATCCGCCGCACCCCTTCGACAAGGCCGTACACACCGCCGTACACAAGGCCGTCCCCGCACACCCCCGCTGCCACCTCCCGACCTGCTCCTTCCCCTCCGCCCCGGCCGGACACCCCGCGCGCCGCGCCCCGATCCCGGGTACGTCTTGCGCATGCCGGCCGTGCTGATGCTCCGCGCGCTGAACCTGGGCGACCTGCTCGTCAGCGTGCCCGCCATGCGCGCGCTGCGGCGCCGCTACCCGCGCCACCGCATGCTGCTGGCCGGCAACCCCGCCCTGGCCGAGGTGGCCGCGCTCACGGGAGCCGTGGACGAGTGCGTGCCGCACCGGGGCCTCGGCCCGCCCGCGGTCGCGGCGCCCGACGTGGCCGTCGATCTGCACGGGGTCCTGCCCGGCAGCGTACGGGCGCTCCAGGCCCTGCGTCCGCGCCGCCTCGTCGCCTTCGCCTGCGCCGAGGCGGGGCACACCGGCGGGCCGCTCGTGCGGGAGGTGGAGCACGAGGTGGCCAAGTGGTGCCGCCTGGTCAGATACGACGGCGCCGACGCGGACGAGGGCGACCTGCTGCTGCCGCCTCCGGACGTCGCGAGCCCCCGCCCCGGCGCGGCCGTGCTCCATCCGGGCGCCGGGTACGGCAGCAAGCGGTGGCCGCCCGCCCGGTTCGCGGCGGTCGCCCGCGCCCTCGCCGCCCAGGGGCACGAGGTGGTCATCACCGGCACGGCGGCCGAACGCGGCCTGGCCGCCCGGGTGGCCGCCGCGGCCGGGCTGCCCGAGACGGCGAACCTGGCCGGCACCACCGGCATCGGCTCGCTGCTCGCCCTGGTGCACGAGGCGGCGCTGGTGATCAGCGGCGACACGGGGGTGGCCCACCTGGCGACGGCGTACGAGCGCCCCTCGGTCGTCCTGTTCGGCCCGGCCTCGCCGCGCATCTGGGGCCCGCCCGCCAAGCCCTGCCACGTCGCGCTCTGGCACGGCACGGGCGAACGCGAGGTGCTGGCCGACCGCCCGGACCCCGCCCTGCTCCGCATCACCGTCCCGGAGGTGCTCGCCGCGGCGGCCCGGGTCCTGGCCGCGTCCCCGGCCTAGCCGGGCTCGGCGACCGGCAGGGTGAGGACCATGGTCAGCCCGCCGCCCGGGGTCTCCTCGGGGGCGAGGCCGCCGCCCATGGCCTCGGCCAGGCCGCGTGACAGCGCCAGGCCCAGGCCCACCCCGGTGCCGTCGCCGCGGTCGCCCAGGCGCTGGAAGGGCAGGAAGACCCGGTCGCGGGCCTCGGGCGGGATGCCGGGGCCCCGGTCGATCACCCGGATCTCCACCCGGTCGCCGTGCCGGCTCGCGGTGACGAGCACCTTCTCCCGGTCCGGGCTGTAGCGCACCGCGTTGCCGATCAGGTTGACCAGGATGCGCTCCAGCAGCGCCGGGTCGGCCTTGACGTCGGGCAGACCGGCGGGCACGCCGGGGCGCACCCGCTCGCGCAGCGGCGGCTCCAGGTCGTCGATCGCCCGGGGGACGATCTCCTCCGCCGAGGTGGGCTGGAGGTCCACGCCGAGCACGCCGGCCTGGAGGCGGCTCATGTCCAGCAGGTTGTCCACCAGGCGGGTCAGCCGGGCCAGCGACTCGCCGGCGGTGGCCAGCAGCTCGGCGCGGTCCTCGGGGGACCAGTCCACGTCGGTGGCGCGCAGGCTGTCCACCGCCGCCCGTGCCGAGGCCAGCGGCGTACGCAGGTCGTGGCTGACCGCGGCCAGCAGGGCGGTGCGCATCTTGTCGGCCTCGGCCAGCGGGCGGACCCGCTCGGCCTGCTCGCGCAGCCGCTCCTGGCGCAGCGCCACCGCCGCCTCGGCGGCGAACGCCTCCAGCAGCCGGCGGTCGGCGGCGTCCAGGAGCCGGCCGCGGGCCGCCAGGGTGAGGCGGTCGTCGATGACCACGTCGGTGTCGGCGGCGCCGGGGCAGGTGCACGGCGGGCCGCCCGCGCCGGCGACGATCCGCCAGGCCGCGGGCTCGGAGCGGTCCTCGGGGCCGGGCTCGCCGGCGCGCTCCAGCAGCGTGACCGAGGTCAGCCCGAAGGTCTCGCGCAGCCGGGCCAGCAGCGAGGGCAGCGCGGCCTGGCCGCGCAGCACGTGCCCGGCCAGCGTGGACAGCACCTCGGCCTCCGCGCCGGCCCGCGCCGCCTCCCGGGTGCGCCGGGCGGCGAGGTCCACGATCGCGGAGACGGCCACGGCCACCAGCACGAACGCCACCAGCGCCAGCAGCACCTCCGGATCGGAGACGGCCAGGGTGCGGTACGGGTCGGTGAAGAAGTAGTTCAGCAGCAGGAAGCCGCCGAGGGCGGCGGTGACGGCGGGCCACATGCCGCCGGTCAGCGCCACGGCGACGACCCAGACCAGGAACAGCAGGATCTGGCTGGGCAGCCCGAGCGTGTGGCGCAGGGCGTACAGGAGCGCGGTGAGCGCGGGCAGGCCGAGGGCGGTCATGGCCCAGCCCGCGGCGCGGCGGGTACGGGTGAGCGCGGCCCGCGAGGCGGGGCGGCGTCCCTTGCGCACCTCCTCGTGCGTCACCAGGTGCACGTCGATGGGGCCCGACAGCGCGGAGGTCTCCACGCCCACGCCGCGCGACAGGAGCTGGGCGAACCGGCCCCGCCGCGACGCCCCGAGCACGAGCTGGGTGGCGTTGACGCCGCGGGCGAAGTCCAGCAGCGCGCGCGGGACGTCCTCGCCGACGACCTGGTGGTAGCTGCCGCCCAGGTCCTCCACCAGGGCGCGCTGGCGGGCCAGGTGGGCCGGGCCGGAGGCGCCGGTCAGGCCGTCGCCGGTGGTGACGTGCACGGCCAGCAGGTCGGCGCCCTTGGTGCGGGCGGCGATGCGGGCCGCCCGGCGGATGAGGGTGTCGCCCTCGGGGCCGCCGGTCAGCGCGACCACGACCCGCTCGCGCGCCTCCCACGGCCCGGCGATGCCGTGGTCGGCGCGGTAGCGGTCGAGCTGCTCGTCCACCTTCCCGGCGACCCACAGCAGGGCCAGCTCGCGCAGCGCGGTGAGGTTGCCGGAGCGGAAGTAGTTCGCCAGCGCGGCGTCCACCTTCTCCGGCGGGTAGACGTTGCCGTGCGCCATGCGGCGGCGCAGCGCCTCGGGCGACATGTCCACCAGCTCCACCTGGTCGGCGCGGCGCACCACCTCGTCGGGCACGGTCTCGCGCTGGGGGACACCGGTGATGTCGTAGACGACGTCGTTGACCGACTCCAGGTGCTGGATGTTCACGGTGGAGATCACGTCGATGCCGGCGGCCAGGATCTCCTCGATGTCCTGCCACCGCTTGGCGTTGCGGGAACCGGGCACGTTGGTGTGGGCCAGCTCGTCGATCAGCGCTATCTTCGGGGCCCGCGCGATCACCGCGTCCACGTCCAGCTCGGTGAAGGAGGCGCCCCGGTAGGTGAGGGTCCTGCGCGGCAGGACCTCCAGGCCCTCCAGCAGCGCGGCGGTCCGGGGGCGGCCGTGGGTCTCGACGTAGCCCACCACCACGTCGCGCCCGCGCTCGGCGGCCCGGCGGGCCTCGGCGAGCATGGCGTAGGTCTTGCCCACCCCGGGCGCCGCGCCCAGGTAGACCCGCAGCCGCCCGCGCGTGTGGTTCATGTCCGGCCCCCGTCCGCGTACGCCGACCCTCCTGCCTCCCATTGTCCGGACGCGGCGAGGATGACAGCGGGACCCGCTCCCCGGTACGGGCGCTACGCTGCTGTGCCATGCAGGGGACGCGCCTCGACACGGCTCGGATCCGGGCGGCTCGCCGGGTGATCGACCCGATCTTCCTCGACACTCCGCTGTACCGTTGCGAGGCGCTGGAGCGCGTCCTCGGGTGCATGGTGAGCGTCAAGCTCGAAACGGCGAACCCGGTGCGCAGCTTCAAGGCCCGTGGCACCGAGGTGATCGCGAGCCTGCTCGCCGGCGATGGCTCGGGAGCGGTGGTGTGCGCCAGCGCGGGCAACCTGGGGCAGGCCATCGCCTGGTCCGGCCGCGGCCGAGGGCTCGACGTCACCGTCGTGGCGTCCCGCTTCGCGCCCAGGGCCAAGCTCGATCGCATCCGCGCGCTGGACGCCAGGCTGGAGCTGGTGGACGGCGACTTCGACCTGGCTCGCGAGCGGGCGGCGGCCATCGCCCGGCACGACGGCATCCGGCTGGTCGAAGACAGTCTGGACATCGAGACCTGCGAGGGCGCGGCGACCATCGGCCTGGAGCTGGTGGACGCCGCGCCGTCGTTCGACGCCGTCCTGATCGCCCTCGGCGGCGGGGCGCTGGCCACCGGTGTGGGACATGTGGTGAAGTCCCTGGCGCCCCAGACCGAGGTGATCTGCGTCCAGCCGCTGGGCGCGCCGGCGATGACACTCTCATGGCGCCGGCGGCGCGTCGTCACCACCGGCTCGACCGACACCATCGCCGACGGCGTCGCCGGCCGGCGTCCCATCCCGGCCGTCCTGGACGACCTCCTCGTGGTCGCCGACGACGCCGTCCTGGTCCAGGAGGCGTCGATCATCGCCGGTATGCGGATGCTCCTGGACCACGCCGGTCTCGTCGTCGAACCGTCGGCCGCGCTCGGCGTCGCGGCGATCCTCGAAGACCGCGACCGCTTCGCCGGCCGGCACGTGGTCACCATCGTGTGCGGCAGCAACGTGGACGTGGACGCCTATCGCCGCTGGGTCGGCGCGGCTCCCGTCCACGGGTCGTGACGATCGCCCCTTTCGCCGATGAGCGGGTCGTCCGCGCGGGACCGGTCCGATCCTTGACGTAACAAATGAATGGTCGTTTAATTCGAGTCATGGGGCGGATCGCGGGCGTCAGCGCCGCCGAGACCCGGGAGCGGCTGCTGCGCGCCGCCGCCGACGTCTTCGCCGAGCGCGGGTACGACGGCACGCGCGTGGCCGACATCGCGGCGGCGGCCGGGGTGAGCAACGGCGCCCTGTACGCGCACTTCGGCTCCAAGGCCGAGCTGCTGGCCGCCGCGCTGCGCGAGCACGGCCGGCGGGTGCTGGCCACCCTGTTCGCCGCCGACCCCGACCGGTCCATCGCCGGCCTGCTCCTGGCGCTCGGCCGCAGGCTGCCGCGCCGCCGCGACGCGCCCGGTCACCTCATCGTGGAGGCGCTGGTCGCCGCCCGCCGCGACGACGACCTGGCCGGGCCGATGCGCGACTACGTCGGCGAGCGCGCCGGCTGGATCGCCGACCTGGTGGGGGCCGGGCAGTCGGGCGGCGAGCTGGACCCGGCGGTGTCGCCCAACGCCCTGGCCCACCTGTGCCTCCTGCTCGCCATGGGCAGCGCCCTCATCACCCCCGACCTGCACGAGGTCGGCGACGAGGAGTGGACGGCGCTGCTGACCCGGCTCGTGGCCGCCCTCGCCCCCGCCGGCACGACTCCTTCACAGACCGCCGCACACCCTTCCGAGACCGCACAAAGGAGTGCCTCGCCGTGAAAGTGCACATCGACCCGGGCCGCTGCCAGGGGCACGGCCGCTGCTACACCCTCGCGCCCGGCCTGTTCGGCGAGGACGAGGAGGGCTACGGGCAGGTCGTCGGCGACGGCGTCGTGCCGCCGGGCGAGGAGCAGGCGGCGCGCCTCGCGGTGGCCAACTGCCCGGAACTCGCGATCGAACTGCAGGAGGAGGCGTGAGATGACGGTGGACGACCGCTTCACCCGCGACCACCGCGACACGCGTGGCGAGCTGCCCCTCGGCACGCGCAACGAGATCGTCGTCGGTCCGGTCTCCGACTGGGCCGAGGACTTCTCCCATCTGGAACCGGAGTGGGCGGCCGATCCGTACCCGATCCAGGACGACCTGCGGCGGCGCTGCCCGATCGCGCACACCGGCCGCTTCGGCGGCGGCTGGCTGCCCACCCGCTACGAGGACGTCGCCGCCATCGCCTACGACACCGAGCGCTTCTCCTCACGCTCGATCATCATGAGCAACTACCGGCCGCCCCTCGAGCTGGCCCCCATCGGCGCCACGCCGCCGATCTCCTCCGACCCGCCCTTCCACCACGACGCCCGCAAGCTGCTGCTCCCGGCGTTCACCAAGAGCGCCGTCGCCAAGCGCGAGGCGGCCACGCGCGCGTTCTGCCACGCGCTCGTGGACGGATTCGAGGGGCAGCCGGTCGTGGACGCCGCCCGCGACTACGCCCAGCACATCCCGATGCGGGTCATCGCCGACATGCTGGGCTTCCCGCCCGAGGACGGGCCGCGGTTCCGGGAGTTCGTGGAAAACGCGCTCGAAGGCGTCAACCTGCCGCCGGAGGAGCGCCTGGCCCGCATGGAGAGCCTGTTCGACTACCTGTACGCGCAGATCCGCGACCACGTCGAGAACCCGCGCGACGACCTGACCACCTACCTGATCGACGCCGAGCTGTACGGGCGCAAGCTCGACCCCGCCCACGTGGCCGGCACGATCGCGCTGCTGCTCATCGCGGGCATCGACACCACCTGGAGCGCCATCGGCGCCTCGCTGTGGCACCTGGCCAAGACCCCGGCCGACCGCGAGCGGCTGGTGGCCGAGCCCGAGCTGCTGCCGACCGCGATGGAGGAGTTCCTGCGCGCGTACGCGCCGGTCACCATGGCCCGCCTGGTCAAGGAGGACATGCACTGGCGCGGCGTGGACATGAAGGCCGACGACTGGGTCCTGCTGTCCTTCCCGGCGGCCAACCGCGACCCGGAGCAGTTCGAGCGGGCCGGCGAGGTGGTCATCGACCGCGAGGTCAACCGGCACGTCGCGTTCGGCCTGGGCATCCACCGCTGCGTCGGCTCGCACCTGGCGCGCATGGAACTGCGGGTCGCCCTGGAGGTCTGGCTGGAGCGCGTCCCGGCCTTCACGCTCGACGACCCCGGCGCGGTCACCTGGTCGCCCGGTCAGGTGCGCGGCCCGCGGACGCTCCCGCTGCGCATCGGCTGACGGCGCGGCCCGGGCGCCGGTCATCACCGGCGTTCCGCGGGGGCGGTCCCGGTGGTGTCGTCGGTGCCGTCCGGGGCCGCGATGGGCAGCCACACGCGCATGGCGGCGGGGCCGCGGGTGGCGCGCAAATGGTAGGGGATCAGGCGGAGCGTGGCGTCCTCGGCGGGCCGCGCGGCGGGGTGGCTCTCGGCGTACGGCCAGGCGGTGTCGGCGGGCGGCGCCAACCGGGCCGGCACCTCCAGTTCCACCACGCCGTCCGCCTCGCGCTCGGCGGGGGCACTCAGGACCGCCTCCGCCAGGTCGAGCGGGGGGCCGTCCCCGGCGGACTCGGCGCAGTAGACCAGCGGGCCGCGCTCGACGGCGGCGCAGCCGCGCAGCGCGTCCACCCGCCGGTCGGGCAGCGTCCAGCGCGGGCGCACGGGCAGGTCGAGGCGGATCTCCTCGCCCGGCCGCCAGTCGGCCTCGGCGACGGCGTATCCGGGGCCGGCGGGGCGGGTCTCGCCCCGGTAGGTCAGGGCGGCCCCGCCGGCCCAGGCCGGCACGCGCAGCGCGATCCTGGCCGTACGCCCCTCGACGACGCGCGCGGTGACCGCGCCGGACCACGGGTAGCCGGTCTCGATCCGCAGCACCAGGCCGTCGTGGCCGATCTCGCCCGTGGCGTAGTGGTGCACCCGCAGGCCGTCGCCGTCCGCCGCCGCGAGGTACGCCCCCAGCGACGCCAGCGTGCGGGCGATGTTGTTCGGGCAGCACGCCACCTCGAACCAGGCCGAGCGCGTCCCGCCCGCCACCCCCGGGTTCACCCCCTGGCGCGGCTCCGGCGGCACCCGGACCTGCAGCGGGTTGGAGTAGAAGAACGAGCGCCCGTCGGGGGCCGTGCCCGCGGCCAGCACGTTGTACATGGTCCGCTCGGCCAGGTCGGCGTAGCGCGGGTCGCCGGTGGCCAGCAGCAGCCGGTGGCACAGCATGACGGAGGCGACGCCCGCGCAGGTCTCGGCGTAGGCGCGGTCCGGCGGCAGCTCGAAGTCCTCCCCGAACGCCTCGTCGGCGTGCCGCGACCCCATGCCGCCGGTCAGGTGGGTGCGCCGGGCCACGGTGCGCTCCCACTGCGTCTCGACCGCCTTCAGCAGGTCGGCGTCGCCGGTCTCCACGGCCACGTCCACCGCGCTGGCGGCGAGGTACAGCGCCCGCACCGCGTGGCCGCGCAGCACCTGCGCCTGCCGTACGGGCACGTCGTCCTGGAAGTACGCCGGGTCGGCGGCCCCCGGCAGCGCGGGCAGGCCGCGCCGCTCCACGAACCTGCGGGCCATCTCCAGGTAGCGCTCGGCGCCCGTGGCGCGGTACAGCTCCACCAGCGCCATCTCCACCACAGGGTGGCCGCAGACCTCGGCCGTGTCCATGAACCGGCGGCAGACGTGGTCGGCGGCCAGGCGCGCGGCCCGGGTCAGCTCGTCCTCCCCGTACGCCCGCAGCCGCGCCACGCCCGCCTGGATCAGATGGCCGTAGCAGTACAGCTCGTGCCCCCAGGCCAGGTCGGAGTAGCGCTGCCCGCTCCAGCGGGTGTTGAGGTAGCCGTCGCCCTCCTGCGCCCCGGCCACCGTGGCGGCCAGGCCGGGCAGCGCCGGGTGGCCGGACCAGGCCATCGCCTCCAGCAGCTTGTAGATCTCCGAGTCGCTGAACTCCCTGCCCCGGCGGGGGCTCCGGCCGCGGAAGTTGCCGATCCACCCCTCCCGCTCCATCCACTCCTGGCAGTGCGGGATGGTGGCCTGGAAGTTGCGCGCCACGCGGTCACCCCAGAATCCGGGGCCGAGCCGTACGCTGTCGAGCCCGATGGGGGACAGGGCGCCGGACGAGGGCAGGACGGGGTCAACCACGCAAGGCTCCTGACATGAATCCGCGCACGTAGTGGCGCTGCAAGACGACGAAGAGGATGAGGCAGGGCAGGGCCATGACCATGACGCCCGCCTGGAGCATCCCGTAGTCGATGGCGCCGAAGGTCTGGTTGGTCATGCTCACGACCGCCACCGGCAGGGTGAACGACGCGCCGTCGTTGAGCAGGATCAGCGGGGCGAAGAAGTCGTTCCAGGACGCGAGGAAGGCGAACAGCGCCACCGTGACCAGCGCGGGCCTGACCGCGTGCAGCAGGATGCGGGTGAAGGCGCGGAAGGTGCCGCAGCCGTCCACGAGCGCCGCCTCCTCCAGCTCGCGGGGCACCGCCTCGAACGCGTTGCGCATCATGAACAGCGCGAACGGGAGCTGGAACATCACGAACACCAGCGCCAGGCCGACCAGGGAGTTCTGCAGGCCGAGCGCCCCGAGCAGCACGTACAGGGGGATGAGGATGGTCGCGTACGGCACCATGAGGATGGCCAGCGTGGCCAGGAACAGCAGGTTCTTGCCGGGGAAGGCGAAGCGGGCGAAGGCGTAGCCGCCCAGGGAGGACACGACCAGCGTGCCCAGCACGGTCATGGCCGAGACCAGCGCGCTGTTGGAGGCGTACCTCGCCACGCCCTCGCCGTAGCCCGCCATCTGGGCGTAGTTGCCGAGCCCGCCGTCCTCCAGCGAGGACCAGCCGCTCCACGCCAGCGGGAACAGGAACAGCACGGCCAGGGCCGCCATCGTGACGTGGTATCTCATCCCCGCCTCCGGAACACCCGCATCTGGAACACGTTCAGCGCCACCAGGGCCGCCAGCAGGACCACCGACAGGGCCGCCGCGCCGCCGAGGTCGAACCGGAAGAAGGCGTCGCGGTAGATGACCATCACCATGGAGACCGTGCTGTTGTCCGGGCCTCCGTTGGTGAAGATGAAGAACTGGTCGAAGGCCAGCAGCGAGCCGCTGATGCTCAGGATCAGCATCAGCGCGATGGTGGGGCGCAGCAGCGGCAGCGTGATCCTGGAGAACGTCTGCCACCGGCTCGCGCCGTCCACCCGCGCCGCCTCGTAGACCGAGACCGGGATCGCCTGCAGGCCGGTCAGCAGGATCAGCATGTTGAACCCGGCGAAGCGCCACAGCACCAGCGCGATGGTGGAGAACAGCGCGGCGTCGGGGGTGCCGATCCACTTCACCGGCTCGTCGGTGATCCCCAGCGCCTGGAGCATGGGGTCGATGGGGCCGAAGTCGTTGTTCAGCATGCCGTAGAACAGCAGCGCGGCGGCGGCGAAGCCGACCGCGCCGGGCAGGAAGAACGCGGTGCGGTAGAACCCGACGCCCTTCCTGCGCTCCTGCACCAGCAGGGCCAGGGCCAGCGCGAGCGCCGACAGCAGCACGGTCACGATCGCGGTGTACTTCAGCGTGAACAGCACCGCGTCCGGGAACAGCGGGTTGTCGGCGATCTTGGTGTAGTTCTCCGGCGCGTTGAACGCGGGCCGACCGAGCAGCGGCCAGCGGTGCAGCGACATCCACACGACCAGCACCAGCGGGGCCAGGAACAGCACGCCCACCACGAGCGCGGTGGGCGCGGCGTACAGCCAGCCCTGGGCGGCGCGGCCGGTCCACCGGCCGGGACGGGAGGACCGGCCGGCGGCGCGGGTCCGCGGCCGGTCCACGGTGATGCTCATCGGGTCCTCACTGCTGCAGCGACTTGGTGATGTCGGCGTCGAGCTGAGGCAGCTTGGCCGGGTCGCCGAACATCGCCTCGCGCGCCAGGCGCAGCCACGGCCCCTGCGGGTCGTTGAAGGTCTGGCCGAAGCGGGGGGCGTACGGGGTCTGGCCCTTGGCCACCAGCGAGTTGATCAGCACCACCCTCGGGTCGGCGGAGGAGTACTTGTTGTCCGCCAGGTCGGTGCGGGCCAGCACGTCCTTGTTCTTGGCCATGACCTCGACCTGCGCCTCGTCCGAGACGGTCCAGGAGATGAACTCCCAGGCCGCGTCGGGGTTCCTGGAGGTCGAGGAGACGCCGATGGAGTCGCCGCCGACGAAGGTGGACTCCCCGCCGTCGGGGCCGGCGATGGCGGTGACGCCGATCTTCATGTCCGCGGGCATGGAGCCCAGCGTCGTGGACGGCATCGGCATCACGCCGATCTCGCCCTTGGGGAAGAACCCGGTCCAGGTCGGGCCCTGCTCCTCCTTGGCGGTCGGGCCGGTGACGCCCTTGTCGTACAGGTCGCGCCAGATCGCGAAGACCTCGGTCATCGGCGGCTCGGCGTTGTGCGAGACCGTGCCCTCGGCGTTCATCACCTGGCCGCCCGCGGCCCAGACCGAGGGCCAGAAGGTGAAGACGTAGCAGCCGCCGCAGTTGCCGCCGAAGAAGGTGCCGTGGACCTTGCCGTCCTCGCCGAGCTTCTCGTCGATGGTGGTGGCGTGCTCGGCGAACTCCTTCAGCGACTTCGGGCCCTGTTCCGGGTCGAGGCCGGCCTTCTCGTACAGGTCCTTGTTCCAGAACCACACCGACAGGTCCAGCGTGTGCGGCAGGGTGTGCATGCGCCCGTTCGCGGTGCCGAGCCGCATGTGCGAGGGGGCCAGCGAGCCGGCGTACGGCAGCGCCTTGACGCGGTCGGTGATGTCCAGGAACAGGCCCTGGGCGGTGTAGTTGGGCACGAAGATGACGTCGGCGGCGAACACGTCGGGCAGTTGCCTGGCCCCCGCCGCGGCGGCGATCCGCGGCTGGTAGTTGTCCGTGGGGATGACGGTCAGCTTCACCTGGTTCTTGTGGGTCTTGTTGTAGGCGTCCACCAGCCGCCGGCTCTGCGCCTGGGTGGCCGCGCGGGTCCACATGGTGATCGTGACGCCGTCCGCGGAGGCCCCGGGCGACTCCTGCCCGGCGCCGCCGCAGGCGGTGAGCCCGACCAGTGCTGTTAGCGCTAACGCAAGGGCGGGGATTCGCGCACGTGACCGCATGGTCTCTCCTCTTCCGGCATCCCCCGAGCCGCACGAAAACTGAAGTAAAGGGTTTTCGGAAACGTAAAAGAAACACGAGGGGGTGTCAATGACCTGATCGGCCGGGGTCGCCTTGCCGTGCCGTAGCGCTGGGGGATAGGGTCGAGGCGCCGCCGCCGTGCCGGCGAGAGCAGGAGTGACCATCGCGTGAAAAGGATTTCGCCCCATGGCCGGTAGGCGGTCGCGCCCGGTGACCATCAGTGACGTGGCCTCCCTCGCCGGGGTGTCCATCGCCACCGTGTCCAAGGCGCTCAACGGCAAGGAGAAGGTCAAGGCCGAGACCCGCGAGCGGGTGCTCGCCGCCGCCGAGCAGCTCTCCTTCCGGCCCAACGCGCTCGCCCGCAGCCTGCTCGCGGGCCAGACCCGCACGGTCGGGCTGCTCACCAGCGACAGCGTCGGCCGCTTCGGCATCCCGGTGCTGCTCGGGGCCGAGGACGCCTTCGGCGCCGGCGAGATGGCGGTCATGCTCTGCGACGCGCGCGGCGACGCCATCCGCGAGCAGCACTACATCCGCACCCTGCTGGCCCGCCGGGTGGACGGCCTGATCGTGGTCGGCGAGAGCACCGACCCGCGCCCGTCCATCAGCCGCGACCTGCCGGTCCCCGTGGTCTACGCCTACGCGCCCTCCGACGACCCCGACGACGTCTCCTTCATCCCCGACGACGTCGGCGGCGCGATGCTGGCCGTGCGCCACCTGCTGGCCACCGGGCGGCGCCGGATCGCGCACATCACCGGCCCCACCCACTACAAGGCCGCCACCGACCGGGCCGAGGGCGTGCGGCGGGTGCTCGCCGAGGCGGGCCTGGAGCAGGTGGGCGAGACCCTGTACGGCGCGTGGTCGCAGCGGTGGGGCCGGCAGGCCGCCGAGATGCTGCTGATGACGCATCCCGAGGTGGACGCGGTGTTCTGCGGCAGCGACCAGATAGCCGCCGGGTTCATCGAGACCGCCAGGGAGCGCGGGCGCAGCCTGCCCGCCGACATCGCCGTGGTCGGCTACGACGACTGGGAGGTGCTGTCGGCCGAGACGAGGCCCCTGCTGACCAGCGTCAACCCCAACCTGGAGCGCCTGGGCCACACCGCCGCGCAGCACCTGTTCGCCGCCATCGACGGCAAGGCCACGCCGGGCGTCCACGCGATGCCCTGCCAGCTCGTGATCCGCGACTCCACGGCCCCGCCCCCGGCCCCCGCTCCGAGGGACTGAGCCCCCGAAAGCCTTTTCGGCCCTGGATGGGCTTTTTCGTTCCCGCCCGGAGGTTCGTTTCCGCAGCATGCGGCCGTTCCGGCCGATGACCGGGGTGTTTCTCCGGTATTTCCGCATCTTGACAGCCTTCCTGGGCGCGGTACCGTGGCGAAAACCTTTTAGTTCGCTTCGGACATCCCGGGGCGCGGGGGAGCCATCGCAGCGGCTCCCCCGTGCCGCCGCATGGGGCCGGCCGTACCACGCACGCCATCACGTGCCGGCCGCCATCCACCCCCCAGGAAGGACCCCATGATCCGATCAGCCCCGAGGATCCTGGCCCTGGCCGTAGCGCTCGGCCTGCTCCCCGCCCTCGCGCCGCCCGCGTCCGCCGCGGCGCCGATCACGACCGCCGTCTACACCGCCGACCCGGCCGCGCTCGTGGCCGGGGACACCCTCTACCTGTACACCGGCCACGACGAGGCCCCCGCGGGCGGCACCGGCTTCGTCATGCGCGACTGGCACGTCTTCAGCTCCACCGACGCCACCACCTTCACCGGCCACGGCGCCAAGCTGTCCGTCTCCAGCTTCCCCTGGGCGGGCGCGGACGCCTGGGCCGGCGAGGTGGAACGCGGCCCCGACGGCCGCTACTACTGGTACGTCTCGGTCAACGGCAACGGCCCCGGCTGGATGAACATCGGCGTCGCGGTCGGCGACAGCCCGCTCGGCCCGTTCACCGACGCCAAGGGCGGCCCGCTGATCAGCGACGACACCCCCGGCTCCGCGCCCCTCAACATCGACCCGACCGTCTTCGTGGACGACGACGGCCAGGTCTACATGTACTGGGGGTCCTACTGGGGCCTGCGCGCGGCCAGGCTCCGCCCCGACATGGTCACCCTCGACGGCCCGGTGATCACCCCGCAGGGCGTGTCGAACTTCTGGGAGGCGCCCTGGATGTTCAAGCGCGACGGCGTCTACTACCTGGCCTACGCCGCCAACGACTCGGGCTGCTCGCCGCCGAACCACGCCTGCGTGCGGTACGCCACCGCGAGCAGCCCGCTCGGCCCGTGGACCCACCGCGGCGTGGTGCTCGACCCGGTCAGCTCCACCACCAACCACCCGGCGATCATCGAGTTCAAGGGCCAGTGGTACATGGTCTACCACAACGCCGCGGCCCCCGGAGGCGGTGACTTCCGCCGCTCGGTCACGCTGGACAAGCTCTACTGGAACCCCGACGGCACGATGCGGAAGGTCGTGCAGACCACCGGCGGCGGCGCGAACCTGGCGCTCACCGCCACGCCGTACACCTCCTACGTCTCCCCGTGGGAGACGCTCGGCGCGATCAACGACGGCCACCGGCCCGCGAGCTCCGCCGACCGCGGCCACGGCGCGTACGGCAACTGGGACCACCAGGGCACCGAGTGGATCGAGTACCGCTGGCCTGCTCCGCAGACCGTGCGCAGCGTGGAGACCTACTGGTTCGACGACGACCTCGGCATCGACCTGCCCGCCTCCTGCCAGGTGCAGTACTGGAACGGCGGCGCGTACGTCCCCGTGCCCGGCCAGGCGGCGTGCGGCGTGGCCGCCGACACCTTCAACGTCACCGCCTTCCCGGCGGTCACCACGACCAGGCTCAGGCTGAGCATCACCTCCAGACCCGGCCACTCCACCGGCGTACTCGAATGGCGGGCCCTGTCATGAGAAGGATCGCAGCCGCCCTGCTCCTGCTCGCGGGGCTCCTCACCGCCGCGCCCGCGGCGCACGCCGACCAGACCATCGGCTACCCCACCTTCAGCGGGCCGGCCGTGCCGAACCCGCCCGGCTCCTACACCACCGGCGACATGATGCGGGCCATCTACGACGCCGAGAGCTCCGGCACCGACTTCTGGATGGACCGGCTGCTCGCCCGGACCGGCAACGACCCGGCCGGCACCTGGCTGATGACCCGGGGCCGCGCCCTGTTCATGAAGACCCACAGGCCCGGCACCCTCGGCTTCGCCGGGCAGGCGGCGTACTGGGAGAGCATCAGCGACGCCAACGCCTACACCATCGCCATCACGCCCGGCACGTTCACCGAGCAGGTCGGTCAGCGCCGGCAGGCGCCCAGCCACTGGCGCAGCGTCCACACCAGCGGCTCGATCACCGTCACCCAGACCAAGTTCATCACCCACAACAACGTCGCGGTGACCAACCTGTCGATCGCCAACGGCGGCGCGTCCCCGGCCACGCTGCAGCTTCGGGCCACCTCCCCGTACGCCGCCTCGGGCAGCGGCGCCGAGCTGACCGGCCAGGTCAACGCCTACAACAACCTCACCACCCTCTACCCGCGGCTGACCGGGGACGGGTTCACCGCCGCCAACGGCGGGCTCAACCGCTCGGTCACCGTCGCGCCCGGCGCCACCGTGACCGCCAAGGTCGTCATGGGCTTCGTCACCACCGAGATCCCCGAGTCGCTGACGGAGTACCAGGCGTACGCCGGCTACTCCGCCGCCACCGCGTTCGCGACCCACGTGCGGGCCTACAACCTGTGGTGGGCGCAGAACGTGCCCTACATCGACGTGCCCGAGCCCGCGATCAAGAAGAACATCTACTACCGCTGGTGGCTGATGCGCTACAACCACCTCGACGCGGACATCCCCGGGCAGACCTTCCAGTTCCCCACCTCGATGGAGGGGGTGCTGGGCTACAACAACGCCATCGTGCTCACCCAGCCCATGCACATCGACGACCTGAAGTACCTGCGCAACCCGGTGTGGTCGTACGGGCCGTGGCTGTCGGTGGGACAGGTCTCCAGGAACGGCCGCTTCGTCGACAACCCGGGCGATCCGGAGAACTGGTCCAACAGCTACACCCAGTACATCGCCGAGGCGGCCTGGAAGAGCTACCAGATCCACGGCGGGCAGCCCGGAATCGTGGAGAACCTCGCCCGCTACGCCGAGCAGGACGTCAAGGGCCAGCTCGCCCACTACGACCACGACGGCGACAAGGTCATCGAGTACGACTGGGGCGCGCTGACCGGCAACGACGCCGACGCGGTGTCGTTCCACTGGCGCTCCGGGTGGCTGGACCGGGCCGAGGGCGCCTACCAGTACAGCGGGGCGCGGGCCGCCGCCCAGGCGTACGCGCTGCTCGGCGACACCGCCAAGGCGAACGAGATGAACACCCTGGCCACCGGCATCGGCAACGCCCTGGTCAGCGTGCTGTGGAACCCCGACCGGCGGCTGTTCGAGCACCGGCACGTCTCCAGCGACGAGTGGGTGCCCTGGAAGGAGATCAACAACTACTACCCGTTCGCGGTCGGCGCGGTGCCGGACACGGCGACGTACAAGCAGGCGCTGCGGCTGTTCGACGACCCGGCCGAGTACCCGATCTTCCCGTTCTACACCGCCAACCAGCGCGACAAGGCGGCCTCGGGCACCGGCAGCAACAACTTCTCCACCATCAACTCCACGGTGCAGTTCCGCCTGCTGTCCTCGGTGCTGCGGAACTACCCCAACGAGTGGATCGACGCCGAGTGGTACAAGAAGCTGCTGTACTGGAACGCCTGGGCGCAGTACATCGGCGGCAACACCCAGTGGCCCGACGCCAACGAGTTCTGGGCCGACTGGAACGGCAGCAGCATCCAGTACCGCTCCTGGATCCACCACAACATCCTCGGCAGCAGCAACTGGACCGTGATCGAGGACGTCGCCGGCCTGCGCCCGCGCACCGACGCCCGCGTGGAGCTCAGCCCGATCGACATCGGCTGGAGCCACTTCACCGTCAACAACCTGCGCTACCGCAACAGCGACCTGACCATCGTCTGGGACGACCCGGCCGACGGCGTCGCCCGCTACGGCGGCGTGCCGGAGGGTTACTCGATCTACGTCAACGGCGTGCGGCGGGCGACGATCGACCGGCTCGCGCCGATGACGTACGACCCGGCCACCGGCGCCGTGACCACCACGGCCACGGTCCTGTTCAGCTCGGCCGCGCCGGGCATGCAGGCCCCGGCGCAGGTGGCGCACACCGACGCCCGCATGGTGGACATGCTGGCCAAGGCCGGCGTCGATCTGACCGCCCGGCTGACCAACCTGGCCAGGATCGGCACGGCCTCGGCCTCGCACACCGGCTCGGGCACCAGCGTGGGCGGGGCCCGCGACGGCTTCCCGATCAACGAGCCGTTCTGGGGCGCGGGCGGCTCGCCCAACGGCCAGGACTGGTACGAGATCGACTTCGGCTCGCCGCAGACCTTCAACGAGGTCTGGCTCCACTTCCGCGACACCCGCCCGGCCAGCGGGACCTACCGGGCGCCGTCGGCGTACGACATCCAGTACTGGAACGGCTCCTCCTGGGCCACCGTGAGCGGCCAGGTGAAGTCGCCGGCGACTCCGCGCGCCAACTTCAACAAGGTCATCTTCGCCCCGGTGACGGCGCAGCGGGTGAGGATGCTCGCCACCAACGCCTCGGGCGCGAAGACCGGCCTGACCGAGATCAAGATCTTCAACCGGGGAGGTGCGCAACCGCCGGCCAACCGCGCCCTGTCGGCCACGGCCTCGTGCTCCTACACCTCGTCCTGGGAGAGCTGCGCGGCCGTCAACAACGGCGACGAGCCGGCCGCCTCGAACATCCCCGGCCCGAACCAAGGCACACGCTGGGGCACCTGGCCCCAGACCGGCCAGCACTGGGCGGATCTGACCTGGTCCACCGCGCAGACCCTGAACCGGGCCGAGGTGTACTTCTTCGACGACGACCAGGGGATCGACATGCCGTCGTCGTGGAAGCTGCAGTACTGGAACGGCAGCGCGTACGCGGACGTGCCGGGCGCGGGCGCGTACACACTGGCCAAGGACCAGTACAACACCGTCACCTTCACCCCCGTGACGACCACCCGGCTGCGGGTCCTGCTCACCGGCACCGGCGCGTCGTCCGTGGGCCTGCTGGAGGTCAAGGCGTACGGCCCCTGACCCCCTGACCCGTGCGGGCGGCGCCCGTCTGCCTCGGCCGTCCACGCCGAGGCGCGGGAGCCGCCCGCCGTCCACACCGCCGGGAGGATGACCTGCCCGGCATGAGGGTCAGCCGCCGGCCAGCCGAGCCCCCTCGCCGGTGAAGCGCTCCCGGCCCAGCACGGCCAGCAGCCGCAGCTTCTCGTGGCCCTCGGTGCGCGGGGGAGCGGTCAGCACGAGCAGCGCCTGCGACTGGTCCTCGGTGAACAGCACCTGGCAGTCCAGCTCGATCGGGCCGAGTTCGGGATGGATGAGAACCTTGTGGTCCGCGAAGCGCTTGGCGACCTCGTGCCGTTCCCACAGCTCGGCGAACTCCGGGCTCGCCTTCTGCAGCGCCCGCACCAGCTCGCCGGCCCGCGACTGCGGGCCCATCGTTCCGTACGCCGCGCGCAGGTTCGCGACCTGGGCCCGGCTCTGCCTGTCGTGGTCGTACTCGGGGTAGCGCAGCCGCTCGGCGGGATCGGTGAACCACCGGTAGATCTCACTGCGGGCCAGGCCGGTGTAGCCGGACTTGTCGCCGAGCAGGGCCTCGGCCATCCGGTTCTGCACCAGCGTCTCGCCCAGGTTGGACAGGATGAGCGCCGGGGTGTCGTCCAGGCGGTCCAGCACCCGCATCAGCGCCGGGGCGACGTGGGAGGCGTCGGCCACCGACGCCGGGGCGTTGCGGCCCGCCACCTGGAACAGGTAGTCGCGCTCGTCGCTGGTCAGCCGCAGCGCGCGGGCGAGCGAGGCGAGCAACTGCTCGCTGGGCTGCGGGCCGCGCCGCTGTTCGAGCCGCGTGTAGTAGTCGGCCGACATCGCGGCGAGCGACGCCACCTCCTCGCGCCGCAGCCCGGGGGCCCGGCGGCGCGCCCCCGCGGGAAGCCCCACGTCCTCCGGCCGCAGCGCCTCACGCCGGTGACGCAGGAAGTCGGCGAGCGCTCCTTTGTCCATATGCCCAGTATCCACCGTGTGCCCGAGGGAGGGGGCGGCCAGCCAGGGATCGCCGATCCCCCGATAGGCGCTCTCTGCACCCGCCGCGGCCCTCCGCCCAGACTTGTGGCCATGAGGATCTCAGGGAACACCGTTTTCATCCCGGGCGCCACGAGCGGCATCGGCCTCGCCCTCGCGGTCGAGCTGCGGGCGAAGGGGAACACCGTCATCGTCGGCGGCCGGCGGGCCGAACTGCTGGAGCGGATCGCCGCGGAGCATCCGGGGATCGACACCGTGCGGATCGACACCACCGACGCCGCGAGCATCGACTCCGCCGCCAAGGAGGTGCTGGCCAGGCACCCGGACCTCAACGTCCTGGTCACGATGGCGGGCATCATGCGGATCGAGGACTGGCACACGCCCGAGACGTTCCTCGCCTCGGCCGAGTCGGTCATCACCACCAACGTGCTCGGCCCGATCCGCCTCATCGCCGCGTTCATCCAGCACCTGCGCGCCCAGCCGGACGCCACCATCATGACCGTCTCCTCGGGCCTGGCCTTCACGCCGCTGAAGATCACGCCGAGCTACAACGCCTCCAAGGCCGCGATCCACATGCTCAGCGAGTCGATCCGGCTCCAGCTCGCCGACACGAACGTCAAGATCGTGGAACTCGTGCCGCCGTCCGTCCGCACCTCCCTGCTGCCGGGCCAGGAGAGCAGCGACTTCGCCATGCCACTGGAGGACTTCGTGACCGAGGTCGTCGCGCTGCTGGAATCGCAGCCCGACGCCAAGGAGATCCAGGTCGAGCGGGTGAAGTTCCTCCGCTACGGCGAGGCCCGCGGCGACTACGACCAGGTCGTCGCGACCCTCAACGCCTCCGACCCGCACGGCAAGTAGCCCGGAGGGCGGGCCGTGATCAGCTAGTGGTGACCCGCACGGTCTCCGGCCAGAGCAGACCGGTGCCGTCCGTCCCGCCGCCCCGGCCGTCGGTGGCGGCGAACGCGATCACCCGGCCGCGTGCGACCGGGAACGCGATCAACTCCGACACCTCGCCGTTCGCCGTGGACGTCGCGTAGAAGTTCGCGTACGCCACCGACGGCACGCCCTCGGCGCGAATGCGGATCGTCCTGTTGGCCAGGAAACCCGATCCGGAGACGTGGAAATGGCCGAGCACCGAGGAATCCGGCCGGGAGAATCTCACGCCGATCTTCGGACGGGCCGGACGGGGAGGCGAGGCGGCATCCGACCGCACCTCCACGGGCAGCGTGTACCCCTGCCGGCACACCGTCCGCTGGGTGAGGACGGGCCCGTCGCAGCCCTCGACGATGAACATGTACCGACCGGGGCCGGGCAACCGGAACCCGGCGGCGCCCTCGCGCCCGCCGGGCCTGATCACCCGCTGTTCCAGAAACGCGCCATCGCGATGCCACCGCACCTGGAAGAAGTCGTAGCGGAAGGGATCGGTCGGCCCCCAGATCAGGCGGGCGGCCGATCCCCGGGTGTAGGCGCCGACGGTCATGGCCTCTCCCTGCGCGGGAGACCGGACGATCGCCCCCCTCTGGTAGCGCACCACCGATCCGCCACCGCCGTCGCGATACACGTGTTCCTTTTCGATCGGGCATCCGTAGCCGCTGTTCCGGCCGCCGGCGGCCTCCCACGCCTTTTGGACGGGATGGCCCCGCGGAAGCATGAACGCCGGATCGCAGGCGGCCGCAATTGGAGTGGTACCGGCGATGGCCATGGCGGATGTGGACACCACAGCGGTGCTCGTAATGGCCGCGCAGAAGGCGAGGATCCCCGAAGAGCGGAGAATCCCCGGCCACCGGTGACCCAGGGCATGAAGGGGTGAGGCGAGCACGAGAATGACACCTTTTCCCGCGAGGTGGATGAGGACTGCGCGACTGGGCCCGGTGGCGCGAAGCCGACGATCCTGCGGGGCCGGGGTGTCCGGCCACGATCCCGGACGGATTCCCCGGAGATTCCGATAAGCCGCAGCTCAGTGCCGTACCCTGGAGGCGTCCGAGGTGTCCGGCGGCGTCCGGCGGCTGGCGTGCCTGTAGGAGATCGGCTTGGACGAGACGACTGATCCCCGCGTGGCGTTCGCCCGCCGGTTACAGGCGCTGCGGGAAGAGGTGGGCCTTTCCCTGCGGCAGTTGGAAGTCGAGAGCCAGCGCACCCCGCGCCGCCGGAAAGAGGACAGAATCCGGCTTAAACGCAGCACGATCGCCGGAATGACCCATGCGACGAACCCGGTCCGCCCCGAGCCGGCGAATTTCGAGGTTTTCGTCGACACGTGTTTGCGCATCGCCGCGGAAAAGAACATTTCGCTGCCGGCCCATCTCGGCGACCGCCACTCCTGGGATGCTGCCTACCGCGAGCTCCGCGAGCAGATGAACCGCCGCCCCCGCCGCCCCGCACCTCCTCCCGCCCTCCAACCGCCCCCGGCCGCACCCGAGGACGCGCCGGCCGCGCGCCGCCCGCGTTTCACGAGACGACAGCTTCTCCTGGCGACGACCACCGGACTGGCGGGGGTGGGAGCGGGGGTGGCCGTCCCCCTCTGGTTACGCGGCTCCGGTCCGCGGACCGCGGAGTCCGGCTCGGGCGCATCGAGCGCTGCTCACTACAGCTCCGCCGGCAGGCTGCTCAGCCCTCCGGTGTCCAAGGGAAACTCCGTCTGGTGCGTCGCGATCGGCATGCTCGACAGCGAGCCCCTCGCGGTCGTCGGCCGGGCCGACGGCACCCTGCAACTGTGGAACCCGGTCACGGGCAAGGCCCTCGGCGATCCCCTGACCGGCCACGAGGGGCCGGTCTACTCCATCGCGCTGCGCACCCCCACCGCGGTGTCGGCCGGCACCGACGGGACTTTGCGGGTCTGGGACCTCGCCGCCGACCCGCCCGCCGGCACCCGCCTGGGCGACAGGCTCACCCGCGGGATCAACAGCGTGGCGCTCGGCACCGTGAACGACACGATCGTGGCGGTGTCGGGCGGCGACGACCGCACGATCCGGAGGTGGAACCCGGCCGCCCCCGGACTCCCCGGTGAAATCCTCGGCGAACGGCTCGACGCGGAAGTCAGGAGTGTCGCGCTCGCCACCGTCAACGGCCGGACTCTCGCCGTGTCGGGCAGCGCGAATGGAACGATCCGACTGTGGGACGTGGGCACCGGGCGCCTCGTCCGGCTCCTCGGCGCCCACGAGGACGAGGTCTGGGCCGTGGCCACCGGCACCGTCCGCGGACGAACCGTCGCGGTCTCCGGCGGCAACGACGGCGCCCTCCGAAGCTGGGACCTCACCGCACCCGGCCACCCCGGCAAGGTCATCGGCGAACGGCTCCACAGCGCGATCAAGACCGTGGCCGTAGGCACGGTGAACGGCACGACCGTCCTGATGTCCGCCGGCGGCGACAACACCATCCGCCTGTGGGACCTGGCCACCGGCCGCCCGTACGGCACCGGCCTCGCCGGCCCGGAGGGAGGCGTCGAATCCATCGCGATCCGCGACCTCGGCGGCAGGCAGGTCGTCGTGTCCGGCACGTACGACGGCGAGATCTGGACCTGGATCCTGTGAGCGGCCCCCGAACCCGGCGCCATCCGGCCCAGCGCCCCCGGCACACGGAGCGCGACCGCCGGCGGGGCGCCGGACACTGCGCCGAGCCGGGTCACCTCACGGCGTGCCGCCGATGGCGCACGCCCGGCACGGCGGCCGGCCGCACGTGCACTGCATGATGGCGTCCACAACGTCGTGGTCGTGGTAGAGGCACTGATCCCTGCAGGTGTGGCGCGGAATGAACCCCGCCTGGATCTCGTCGGGCCACGGCTCTTCGCCCTCGCGGCAGCGGATGAAGCGCTCGGGGTCCGCCGAGTGCAGCTCCCGCATGCTCGACCGTGCCTGATCCTCCAGCTCCCGCACCTCCACCACCGCGGCCTTCAGCCGGGTGGCGAGGTCGGAGTACCGGTCGTCGCCCGTCCGCACGTGCGCCGCGTGCAGCGCCATCACCGCATTGCCCAGAAACCGGCCGGCGTCCTGGAGGCTGGTGGTGTGGTGCAATTGAATGCCGGTTACACCCCGCACCCACACAGCGTCATTCTTCATCGATCAACCTTTCGGGACGGCGGACACCCGGCGTGCTTCGGGCCGGTCCTTGCTCGGCGAGCCCGCTAGGGGATTCAGCCACTTGGCAGCATAACTTGAGCTTTGCGTGCCCTTGGGCGCCCGCCGACGTCCGCTTCCCGGCATCGAGCCCCTCTTGACACGCCTCTTGACGGCGCCTTTCCGGCGCTCACCGGGCGGGAAAAGGGCGTCGGCTGATCAAATGGACGCGTGCGGCGTGGTCACAGTTTTTATCCAGATTTTAGGCTCTCCAGAGTTTCGATCTATAACCCGGGCCGGATGGATGGGCCTCAGCCGGTCGATGTGAGGTGTTCGACGAGCGCGGTGCGGAACGCGGCCGGCTGGTCCAGATGCGGCCCGTGGCCCGAGTCGGGGATCACCACCTCGCGGTAGCGGCCGTACGTGTCCAGCGCCGCGCGGGTCTGCGCGATCATCGGCTGCGGCGGGAACGTCTCCGCGCCCGGCCACCCGGGCACCGCGCCGATCGACCCCAGGTACGCCAGGTCGTACAGCGAGGTGTCCGAGACGATCACGTCGTCGGCGCCGCGCACCCAGAGGATCGGCGGCTTGGGGTCCACGGCGGACAGGCCGGTGATCCGGAAGTGGACGGGCGACATGGTGTTCAGCACGCCCCGCTCTCCCGGCGCGATCCCCGGCCAGTCGCCCGTGGTGGCGGCGGTGCCCGGGTAGTGGTCGTCGCCGGTGCGCGTGGACAGCATCGACTCGACCAGCATGTCCAGGTGCTCGGGTACGCACGGCGGCTTGACGTAGTGCGCGAGCAGCACCTGGCGCGGCGACAGCGGGGACTCCTCGCCGGTGTCGCCGTCGGCGAGCCGGCGTACGAACTCGGGGTTCGCGCCGCCGGCGCCGGAGCCGGCGCCGCTCGGGTGGCACAGCTCGCCGTCGGCGCCGCGCGTGCCGCCGAAACCGTACGGCGACACCGGGTTCACCAGCGTCAGCGACGCGATCGCCCCCGGGTCGTCGAGCAGGTACTGCATCAGCACGCCGCCGCCCATGCTCCAGCCGACCAGGTGCACCGGAGCGAGGTCCATCGCGGACACCAGCGCGGCGAGGTCGTCGGCGTAGTCGCGGAGCCCCCGGGTGGCGTCCACCGGTTCCGGGTCGGTGTCGCCGAATCCGCGCAGGTCCAGCGCCAGCGGGCGGAAACCCTCCGGCAGCGCGAGCATCGTCGTCTGCCAGAACAGGCTCGACGACACGTTCCCGTGGACGAACAGCACGGGCGCGCCGGCACGGTTCTCGACCTCCAGCACGTTGACGGTCAGCCGCTTGGTGTCGATGCGACGCGCGGTCACGCCGGGAAGCAGGGTGGTCACGTTGTTCCTTTCAACCGAGTCGTCCCTTTCAACCGAGTCGTTCCTTTCAACCGAGGCGACTGCCTAGAGGGTTGCCGCGACCGCGGCGGCGCCGGGCGCGGCGAGCAGGATCGTGTAGTGGTTGGCGCCGTCGATGGTGCGCACCGGCATCCGGGCGGCGATCGGCTCCGGGTCCGGGTACAGGGCCGGCGCCGCGCCGAGAATCCCGTACTCGGCGCGCAGGAACAGCGCTTCGTGCCGCAGCCGCGACCACGCGCCCGCCGGCGCGTCGCCGCTGTACAGGTCGATCGAGTCCTCCCGGACCGCCTCCGCCGACGCCTTGCTGCGCAGGCACCCCGCCTCGCCGGTCAGGTCGTAGTCCACATAGGACTCGATGGCCGCCGTCCAGTCCGCGAACGCCGGGTGCGAACGCCAGTACGCCCGGTACGCGTCGCGGTCGGCGAACCGCATGGTGAGCCGGGCGGCGGCCGGGCCGATCACCGCGGAAAGCCGCGCCTCGGGCGTGTCACCGGGCGGCAGCGGCAGCGGCGCGCCACCATCGACGAGCACCAGCCGCCGCACCCGCTCGGGATGCCGGTCGGCCAGCACCAACGCCACGAAGCCGCCCATGGAGTGCCCGGCCACCACCGCGTCGGCGCACCCCAGCGCGTCCAGAGCCGCCACACAGTCGTCGGCGTGCCGCGCCATCCCGTACGGACCCGGCAGCGCGCCGCTGTCGCCGCGCCCGCGCAGGTCCGGCGCGACCAGCACGGTGTCCTGCGGCAACCGCTCCGCCACGAGCTGCCAGGCCAGATGCGAGGCCGTCACGCCGTGCACGGCCAGCACCGCCCGGGTACCGGTGCCCCACACGCCGACCATCAGCTCGCCGCCCGGCACCGGGACGCGAACCCGCCGGTACGCGGTCATGGCACGCTCCAACCGCCACCGAGCGTCCTGCGCACCGAACGCACTGGTGTACTCCCAGGATCCGCCGCCGGCCTCTCAGCACTCATGCAGCAGAACCTAGTCCGGTGACCCGGGCCGCTCCATGTGGGCTGTCACCATGAGGAAGGGCGAATCAACGGGTTACGCCACCACCATCAGGCGATATCCCGGACGAGCCCGGCACTCCCGGCGTCCCACGCGTACGCTGAAATCGCGAGCAGCCATGTCCCCGAGGAATCCGCACACCGCGTCTCCGCCGGAGAGATCCGTGACCACGACCGTCACCCTCTACACCGACCAGTTCGGCCTGTACTTCTCCTCCGAGGTGCACATCGTTCTCGCCCACCAGAGCGGCGACCGGATCGAGGCGTGGTATCTCGGGCATCCCGACAGCCCCGAGCCCGACGACGACTTCGAGCACCATGCCTTGTCGGTCGTTCACGGCACGGGGACGTGGGGCGAGTGCGTGCGCCCGGTCGATCTCAGGAAGATGCCGGGGCTGACCGCGGAGGCGGTGTGGGAAGAGGACGGCCGGCTGCGGCTGCTGCAGCCCCCGAAGTCCGACTACTTCCATCCCGTCAGGTACTACATGGGGCTGGAGCTGACGCTCGGCGAACTCGCCGCGGAGCTGGCACCGCGGATCCGGCGCGTCCTCCGGTCCGGCACCGACCCGGAGCGGTTCCTGCACGACCTGATCACCAGGGAGCTGACCACGTACGGGGAGTGGCCGGCGCTCGCCGAATGGGCCGACCCCGGCGATCCGGACGGGCGCGTGGAGTACCTGGTGACGTACACCGCCGCGGAGGTGATCCGCGACTACTTCGACCCCGGCTGGGAGCGGGCCTTCGCCAAGGACTACGAGTTCTGGGCGAGGGAGGGCGGATACGCCTGAACCACGTTCGGCTGCTTCGTCCGTGAGACGCCGCGAGATGCCGGGGATGCCGTGCGCCCGGGACCGGCGCGCCTATTCCGCGGGGCAGAGCACCGCTTCGGCGGCCTGCTCGACCAGTGAGGTGACGGCGGGGTCGGTGTTCGGCACCGCCAAGGTGGTGGACAGGGCGAACTGCAGGCGTCCGTCCGGCGAGCTGAACGTGGTCGCGTTGTACCCGGGCGCGCCGCCGGAGCTCTGGCTGATGACCGGGTCGCCGCCGCACAGCCGCTCGGCGGGCGGCGGCGGGGCCGGAGCGCCGGGGGGCGGGTCGGTGAGCACCTTCCGCAGTTCCGGCGGCAGCAGCTTGTCCTGCCTGAACGCCTGGTGGAAGGTGCTGATGTCCCGAGCGGTCGAGATCACTCCTCCGGCGGCGAACGAGTAGCCGGGGTTGAACCGGTCCATGTCGCGCAGCCTGCCGTCGGCGTCGGGGTAGTAGCCGTGGCCGTGCGGGCCCTTGATCCCCTGCCCAGGCTGGGTGGGCAGGTAGGTGCGGCTCATCTTCAGCGGCTTGAACAGGCGCCGGTCGAACTCGGCGGCCAGGGTGTCGCCGGTCAGCCTCTCGATGATCATGCCGAGGAGCACGTAGTTGGTGTTGGAGTAGGCGAACCTCTCACCCGGTTTCTGCTGCCGGGACTGGCCGCGGGACACCTTCACCAGGTCGATCGGACTGTAGCGGGTGGTGAAGTCGAAGAAGTCGAGCAGGTGGGGCTGGAAGTAGTCCGGAATGCCGGAGGTGTGTTTGATCAGGTGGTGCAGCGTGATCTCGTCGGCCAGTTCCACCAGGTCCTGCCGGGCGAGTTCGGGCAGCAGGTCGCTTAGCTTGTCGTCAAGGGCGAGCCTGTTCTCCTTGACGAGCTGCAGCACCACGGTGGCGGTCATGGCCTTGGTCTGGGAGCCGATGCGGAAGCGGGCGCCAGAGGGGATCTTCCCGCCCTGGCCGCCGAGCAGGCGGGAGCCGGCCGAGCCCTTGCCGACGGGCTTGCCGTCGTAGTAGACCTCGCCGATCGCTCCGACCACCGCGGGGTTCGCGGCCAGGGCGGTCAACGCCCGCTGCACATCCCCCGGTACGGGCCGTCCCGCGTCCGCCGCGGCGGGCATCGGGGCGCCGAGCACCAGCAGCACGCAGGCCAGGCCGATCACGTTCCTGGTTTTCTCAGTCCTCACACGCCGATCCTTTTCGTCAGTGAACCTTTTGCGGGGAAAACGCGAGAGAAGCGCCGGCGTGAGCGTGGACGCCTCAGCCGCGCCGGCTACGCCGAACCTGTCTAGATCAGCGGAGGTTTCCTCCGCGTTTCCGGTGGAACCGCTCCCGGCCGTGGTGCCGGAAACGCCGCGGAAACGTTCGCCGGTGCAGAAAAGAGGCCGTCGAATGTCGGCGCGCCCGCCGGCCGGTTCTATCCGGACGACTCGGCGGCGCGCCTGTCCCCGTTCAGGAAGGATTCGTGTGCTGAATAGAGCGATAACCGCCCTCGGCGTGGGAATGGCGAGCGCGATGCTGGTACTGAGCGTCACGCCTCCCGCCGGCGCCACCACCCGGCCCCGGATCGGCGACGTCCAGCGCGCCCTGGAGGTCCTGGCGGAAGACGCAGGGATCGTGGGCGTCATCGGCGAGGCCTTCTACGACGGCAAGCGCATCGGCCGCGGCTCGGCCGGCTCCCGTCTGCTCGGCGGCAAGGGCGGGAAGATCCCGTCGAACGCGCGCTACCGCATCGGCTCCGAGACCAAGCGGATGACCGCCACCGCGCTGCTGCAACTGGTCAAGGCGAGGAAGCTCGGCGTGGATGACAAGCTGAGCGAGGTCCTGCCGGTCGTGGCCGAGCGGGATCTCGTGGAGCGGGCAAACGAGATCACCATCCGGCAACTGATCGACCACACCTCCGGCATCCCCGACTACGCCGGCCGGCCGGGACTTGAGCCGTGGGACGTCACGACCCACCACTCTCCCATCGACCTGCTGAAGGTCTCCCGTTCCCAGGCGCGACAGCAGGATCCGGGCGAGAAGTTCGCCTACTCCAACATCAACTACATCCTGCTCGGCATGATCATCGAGAAGCTGACCGGCAACACCCTGGCCGAGGAGTTCGAGCGGCGGTTCTTCGAACCGCTCGGGATGGACCGTACCTATCTGCCCACCGAACCGGGACAGGGCATCAAGGGCCCGCACGGGCACGGCTACCTGGCCCAGCCCGACGGGAGCGTGCGCGACATCGACCGGCAGAACGCGACCAGCCTGTGGGCGGCCGGCGGTGTCATCTCCACGGCCGAGGACATGACCGACTTCCATCGCGCCTTCGCGCAGGGCAGGCTGCTGCCGGCGAACCTGCGGCAGGTGATCACCGGGAACCAGCGGCCGGCTCTGTGCGGGGGCAAGGTGGACGGCGCCAGGGGCGTCGGACTCGGCTCCATCAGCATGACCTTCACCTCGGCCGACGGCCGTCTGCAACTGGCCGTGTCGGCCACGACCAGCGTCAAGGACCCCGGAGGCACGTTCACCGCCCCCATCCAGCGGGCCGCCGAGGCGGTGCTGTGCCCGAAGTGACCTGCCCGAAGCGACCTGCCCGAAGTGACCCCTCGGACCGGGTCACCGTTCCGCGTTTAGCACTCGTTGAAAGGTGCATGCATGACTGGACATGATCGGCCCTCACGGCGTCTCGCGCTCGGCCTGCTGGGGGCCGTTCCCCTCGCCGCCGCTCTCACGCGGACCGCTGAAGCGTCGGCCCGATCCTCCGGCGCCGGCCGGATTCCGCAGGCGCTGCGCCCCGGCGGCGACTACGACCGGTTCCTGAAGAACCTCGCCGACGAGGACGAGTTCTCCGGCACCGTACTCGTCGCGTATCGGGGCAAGACCGTACTGGCCCGGGCCTACGGCATGGCGGACAAGGAGCGCGAGGTCCCCAACAGGATCGACACCATCTACAACCTGGCCTCCACCGCCAAGCCGTTCACCGGCCTGGCGATCATCCAACTCGCGCAACAGGGCAAGCTGCGGCTCACCGCGCCGCTGGGCACGTACCTGGACGGCTTCTCACGCTCCGTCGCCGACCACGTCACCATCCACCACCTGCTCACCCACACCTCCGGGCTGTCCAACTACGCCGAGGGCGTGGACATAAAACGCGTCACCAGCAGCGTCGAGGAGGAGATCGCCTTCCGCAAGGAGATGCACCGCAGGGCCGAGACCACCTTCACCCCCGGCAGCGGACACGCCTACAGCAGCCTCGGGTTCTCCATCCTGGGCGAGGTCGTCGAGACGTTGACCGGGACCTACATCCACGACTACATCGCCGCGAACATCTTCGCCCCGGCCAAGATGACCAGCTCCAAGTACTACACCCGGCACGACTGGCTGACCGACGAGCGCATCGCGCATCCGTACATCTACCAGCGCGACGGCTCCCGGGTGGACGGCGTGCGCAACCTGGACGCGGGCGCGACGATCAACGGCGGAGAGGGCACCAACGCGGCCCGTTCCTGGCTCGGCTCCGGAGGCGGCGGCGGCTTCTCCACGGCCCCCGACCTGGTACGTTTCGCGCTCGCCCTGGAGAGCGGCAAGCTGCTCCGCCACAACCGCGCCTGGACGGAGCTGTACATGGGCTCGAAGATCCCCATCCCGCCACGGCCGGGCTCCACCCCTCCGACGGGCTCGGACCAGGGATTCTCCGGGTACGGGGCGACCGCCCACCTCGTCAACGACCAGCGGCTGTTCGGGCACGGCGGCGGCATCGCGGGCGGGAACGCCAACTGGACCATCTATCGCGACAGCGACTGGATCGGGATCATCTTGTGCAACTACGACCTCGACATCCAGTCCATCATCAGCCGGGAGCGCGAGGCCGTCTTCGGTAGCACGTCCTAGCCCGGCACCGCCGCGACCGCGGGTGGCCCGTCCCCGATCGTTCGGGGACGGGCCCGACCCGGCGGCGGGGAGGAGACGGGAGCGCGAACGGTCAGGCGGCGCCGCAGAGAGCGTGATCGACCAGAGCCGACAGCGCCTGGTTGGTGCGTTGCGCGGCTCGGAGGTCCGCGAGCGAGCGAGAGGTCGTCTCGACGGCCACGCCGCGCCCGCCGTCCGCGGTGACGCCCACTCTCGTGCTGAAGCCGATCTCGTCACCGCCGTGGCCCCAGTAGCCGCCGCCGCAGCTCAGCGGGCGGTACATGAGCCCGAGTCCGTACGCGGCCCCGGTGACCCCCATGGCCCGCAGCGCCTTGGCCGGAACGGTCTTCTTCATCTCGGCCAGTTGCGCCGGCGGGAGGAGCCGGCCGCCCAGCAGGGCGCGGAAGAACCGGTTGAGGTCGCCGGTGGTGCTGATCATCGCTCCGGCCGCGTCGCCGAGGGTCTGGTCGTGCTCGGTGACGTCCGTCAACGCGCCGTCCGGGGTGAACCGCGCGTACGCCCTGGCGTGCGGCGCGGGCAGACGCGGATCGGCGCCGGGGATGAGGGTGTGCCGCAGGCCCAGCGGGGTGAGGACGCGCCGCTCGACCTCCTCATCCCAGCCGCGCCCGGTGACCCTGCGGATGATCATGCCGGCGAGCACGTAGTTGGTGTTGGAGTAGCCCCACTCCGCGCCGGGGGCGAAGGACGGCTTCTTGCGCACGGCCAGCGCGACGAGCTGTTCGGGCCGCCAGGTGCGCGACCGCTCCCGGCGCCACTGCTCCGGCGAGGTGGCCGGTCGCAGGTACTCGGGGATGCCGCTGGTGTGCTGCAGGAGCTGCCGTACGGTGATCTCGCGTCCGTCGTTGCCGTTTCCGCGCACGACCCCGGGCAGCCACTTCTCCACCGTGTCGTCCAGCGACAGCCTGCCCTCCCCGGCCAGTTGGAGCACGACCGTGGCGACGAAGGTCTTGGTGGTGCTGCCGATCCGGAAGTGGCCGTTCGGTGGCATGGCCTCCTTGGTCCTCCGGTCGGCGACCCCGCTGCGCGCGACCGTCCGTCTCGACCCCGTGCCGACCTCGCCGAGCACGCCCACGACCCCGGTCGCACGCACGGCCCTTACGTCGTCGCGCAGCCGGTCCGGAATCGTCCCCTCCGCCTCGGCCGGGGCCCCGAGCGGGCGGGACGAGAGCGCGAGCGACGGCGACGGCGCCGCTGTCGTCATGACGAGCCCGGTGGCCGCGGCGACCGCCAGAAGACGCACGCCGGGCCGGCGGCACATCGAGGTGCTGGTGATGCGCACGAAAACCCCCTGGGTAGACCTTGTGATCCGCTGCTGTGAGGTATGCAACAGGGAGGCCGGTTACCAGGAGGGAACAGCCGAGTGGGAGGCTCCCGGCCGGGTTCCAGGCCGACGGTGGTCACCGGTGCCCCGGGCGGCGCGGCGCCGAAATCGCGGGCCTTGACGTGTCCGGTCGGCCTGGCCCGCTCCGACGTCTCAGGTGAGGGCGCCGACGGAGCGCCGAGGACGGGAGGAACGAGTTGAAGTACATGATCCTCAGCTACGGCTCGCAGCGGGACTACGACGCCATGTCCGAGACGGGCGCCTCGGCGCAGGACGTGGCGGCGATCGGCGACTTCCTGGCCAAGTTCACCGCTGAACTGGCCGAATCGGGGGAGCTGGTCGAGACGCAGGGGCTGACCGCTCCGGTGCTGGCGCGCCGGGTGCGGCTCCGCGACGGCGCGCAGGTCGTCACCGACGGCCCGTTCGCCGAGACCGAGGAGGTGCTGGCAGGGTACTGGATCGTCGAGTGCGACGGCATCGACCGGGCCACCGAGATCGCCGCGCGGCTGAACGAGTGTCCCGGGCCGCAGCCCGCCGCCGGCACGGTCATCCGGCCGATCGCCGACTGGGCCGAGGACGTCGAGCACTGACCCGTATGAGCGATGACTCCATCGAGGGCCTGCTGCGTCGCCTGATGCCGCAGGTCCTCGGCGCGCTCGTACGCCGCTACGGGCACTTCGACTGCGCCGAGGACGCGGTCCAGGAGGCGCTGCTGGCCGCCGCGCGGCAGTGGCGGGCCGAGGGCGTGCCGGAACGGCCGCGGGCCTGGCTGATCCAGGTCGCCGCGCGCAGGCTCACCGACCTGCTGCGCGCCGAGCAGGCCCGCAGGCGGCGCGAGGACGTCGTGGCGAGCCGGGTGCTGCCGCACGAGCGGATCGGCCCGGCCGCCGACGCCGCGGCCCGTGAGGAGGACGACACGCTGATCCTGCTCACCCTGTGCTGCCATCCGTCGCTGTCGCAGTCCTCGCAGATCGCCCTGACGCTGCGGGCGGTGGGCGGGCTGACGACGGCGGAGGTCGCGCGCGCGTTCCTGACCTCCGAGGCCAGTATGACCCGCAGGATCACCCGGGCGAAGCGGACGATCCAGGCGAGCGGTGTTCCGTTCCGGATGCCGCCCGAGGACGAGCGCGAGGAGCGGCTGCAGAGCGTCCTGCACGTGCTGTACCTGATCTTCACCGAGGGGTACGCGGCCACGTCCGGCCCGCACCTGCACCGTCCCGATCTGGCGGCCGAGGCGATCAGGCTGGCCGAGACGCTGCACGGGCTGCTCCCCGACGACGGCGAGGTGGCCGGGCTGCTCGCGTTGATGCTGCTCACCGACGCCCGCGCCCCGGCGCGGACCACCGAGCACGGCGACCTGATCCCGCTGGGGGAGCAGGACCGGAGCCTGTGGAAGGCCGAGTCCGTCCAGCGCGGCCAGGCCCTGCTCGCACGGGCCTTCCCGCGCGGACGCGTCGGGCCGTACCAGGTGCAGGCCGCCATCGCCGCGCTGCACGACCAGGCGCCGAGCGCGGCGGCCACGGACTGGCCGCGGATCGCCACGCTGTACCGGCTGCTGGTACGGCTCTCGCCCAGCCCTGTCGCCCGCCTCAACCACGCCGTCGCCGTGGCCATGGCGGAAGGGCCCGCCGCGGGCCTGGCCCTGCTCGACGGACTGGACGACCCGCGCCTGGCCCGCGACCACCGGCTGCACGCCGCGCGGGCGCACCTGCTGGAGATGTCCGGAGACCACCAGGCCGCCCGCGCGGCCTACGCCCGGGCCGCCGGACTCGCCACCAACCTGCGCCACCGCCGCTACCTGACCGCCCAGGCGCACCGGCTCGGGTGAGGTGATGGACCGTGAGGGGAGTCAACGCGGCCCGGGACGCAGGTGGCGGTCGGCGAAGGGGAGCGCGGTCAGCGCGGCGCCGAGGACGAGCATGATGAGGGCCAGGTCGCGCAGGGAGGCGCCGGTCGGGGCCGGGCCGAGGACGACCGCGATGAGGGCCGAGGAGACGGTCGCGCCGAGGTACATGGACGTGCGCAGCAGCCCCGCCGAGGAGGCGGTCTCGGCGGGAGGGCTCTGCTGGTAGAGCGTCTGCTGGTTGCCCACCGCGCCCAGCCCCATGGCCAGGCCGAACAGGGCGGCCACGGCGAGGGGCAGGGCCACGCCCCCGCCGGGCGACACCAGCGCCAGCAGGGCCGCCCCGGCGGTGGTGGCCGCGCCGCACAGCACGAGCGGCAGCCGGGGGGCGCGCATCCGGCCCGCCAGCGCGGAGGCCGCGGCTCCGCCTAGGGAGATCGGGAGCAGGAGGAGCCCGGCGGTGCCGGGCGGGTACCCGCCCCGCGAGCCGAGCCAGGCGCCGAAGCCGTAGAGCACCGAGTACACCGTGACGTACGTCAGGGCGTTGCGCAGGTGCGTCCACAGCAGGGCCGGGGTCGCGGCCAGGGCCCGGACATCGACGAACGGCGCCGCCGCGCGCAGCTCCCAGGCGACCAGGGCCACGGAGGAGGCGGCGCAGACGGCGAGGGCGTACGGGCTCGGGGCCGGGAAGGCGTGCAGCACGAGGAAACCGCTGGTGACGGCGACGGTGAACAGCAGCACTCCGAGCGGGTCCAGCGCGCCCAGCGCGGTGCGCCCGCGGACGGGGCCGCCCCGGGTCGCGGGCACGTACAGCAGGGTGGTGACGATGGCGAGGGCGGCCAGCGGCAGGTTCACCGCGAACGTCCACCGCCAGCCGCCCGCGCCCACAAGGACACCGCCGAAGGCCAGGCCGAGCGCCACGGCGAGCTGGTTGCACATCGCCAGCCCGCCGAGCACGCCCCGCGGCACCTCGCCGCCCCGCTCGTCGGCCCGCGCGCGCACGATCGCCATCGCGCACGGGTAGGCGGCGGAGGTGCCGGCGCCGATGAGGCAGCGGGCGGCGAGCAGCCAGGGCAGCGAGGGCGCGGCCATCGCCACCGCCGCCCCGGCGAGGACCAGCAGGTGACCGGCCAGCAGGACGCGCCGCGCCCCGTACCGCTCCGCGAGCCGGCCCAGGAACGGCTGGGCCACGGCGCTGACCAGGTAGAGGGCGGCCACCAGCGTGGACGCGGCGGCGAGCCCGACACCGAGCGAGGCGCCGATGTCGGTCAGCGCGGTGGCCAGGATCGCGCTGTTGACCGGGTTGAGGGTGACGGACAGGTACAGCGGGGCGAGCAGGCGGGCGCCGAAGCCGGTGCGGGCCTCGGCCGCGGCCGGGACGGGCATGCGGGTCCGATCCTCACTTCGGGATGGAGTTCGGGATGGAGTGGCGTCAGCGGCCGGGGTGCGCAGGCGTGCTGACCGGGCTCGTCTCGCCCGGCGCGGCCGAGCGGTACGTCTCGGGGAGCAGGACCGCGGTCGCGACGAGCGCGGCGACGGCCAGCGCGATCAGGTAGTACGCCGGTGCGATCGGTCCGAAGGCGGCCACCAGGACGGTGCCGGCGAACGGCGCGGTGCCGCCGAAGAGGGCGTACGCGGCGTTGTAGGTGACCGCGGTGCCGGCGGAGCGCACGCTCGGGCTCACCGACTCGATCGCCGAGACGGTCGCCACCGTGGCGACGGCGGCCTGGGGGAGGAGCAGCAGCGCCATGGCGGCGGCGGCCCCGGGGATCGACCCGCTGCCGGCCAGAACGTACGCCGGGAGGGTCAGCACGGCGGCGGCCAGCGCGCCGCCGACGATCAACGGCTTGCGGCCGACGCGGTCGGACAGGGCCGCGGCACCCCACCCCGTCAGGCCGCCGGCGACCAGGATCACGCTGCTGATCAGCAGGATCGGGCGCGCGTCCATGCCGACGGAGTTGGTGAGGTAGGCGGGCAGGAAGGCCACCACGGTGTGGCTGGCCAGCGCGCCGTAGGCGAAGACCGCGACCAGCACCGCCAGCACCCGCGCGCGCTCGCGCAGCACGGCCCGCAGCGGGGTCCTGGTGACCTTCCGCTCGGCCTGCAGATGCCGGAAGGCCGGCGACTCCTCCAGGCGCAGGCGCAGCACCAGCCCGGCGAAGGCCAGCAGGCCGCCGATGACGAACGGCACCCGCCATGTCCAGGCGGCGTACGCCTCCGGCGAGATCGCGGTGATGGCGAGCACGGTCAGCGCCGCGGCGGCGGCCCCGACGAGCGTGAAGGCGGCCACGAAGCCGAGCCGGGCGCCCCGCCTGCCCGGCGGGGCGGTCTCGTAGGCGTAGACCGAGGCGCCGGTGTACTCGGCCCCGGCGGACAGACCCTGCGCCAGGCGGCAGACCACCAGCAGCACGGGGGCGAGGATTCCCACGCTGTCGTAGGAGGGGAGCAGCCCGATGAGCGCGGTGGAGCCGCCCATCAGGCCGATGACGATCGCGAGCATGCGGCGGCGGCCGACGCGGTCGGCCAGGCCGCCGAGGACGGCCCCGCCGATGGGGCGGGTGACGAAGGCGATGCCGTAGACGGCGAAGGCGGCGAGCAGGGCGGTGAGCGGCTCGTCGGAGGAGAAGAACTGCTGGGCGATCACGGTCGAGCTGTAGCCGTAGATGACGAAGTCGAACAGCTCCACGAAGTTGCCGAACGACGTGGCGGCGAGTACGAGCGTGGGGCTCTGGCGCTCGCGCATGGGAGGCTCCTTGGCTGCCGGAGTGATGCGAGGCTAGGGAAGGCGGTGGACACCGGAAAGCGTCTGTGCCGCTGTGTGAGCCGATGTGCCACATATGGGAACCGGATTAGACTGACAAGTGACGGAGCGGAAAGCAACCCCCTGCCGCGGAGTTGACGCACGGGAAACACCGGCGACACACGCCGGGGGCGCGACCGCCCGCAGACGGGAGAGGCGCATGAGCGACAGGCCGAAGGCGACCGGGCGCGAGTCCAACAGCGCGCTGATGGCGTTGCGCGTGCTGGAGGAGGTGTCGCTGCGCCAGCCGATCGGCGTGTCCGACCTCGCTCGCGCGCTCGACCTGCCCAAGAGCACGGTGCAGCGCGCCCTGGTCACGCTGGAGCAGGCCGGCTGGCTGTGCCTGAGCGCCAACGGCAGGCGCCACTGGACGCTGACGGCCAAGCCGCTGATGGTGGGCCTGCGCGCCGACGTGGGCCAGACCCTGCGCGACGCCGCCGCCACGCCCATGGAGCGGCTGCGCAACGTGACCGGCGAGACCGTGCACCTGGCCGTGCGCGAGGGCGGCTCCCTGGTGATCGTCGCCCATCAGGACGGCACCCAGGCGGTGCGCACGTTCATCGAGACCGGGGCGAGGGTGCCGCTGCACGCCTCGGCGGCCGGCGTGGCGATCCTGGCCGCGTCGGCGCAGGCCGACGTCGACGCGGTCCTGCGCGAGCGGCTCTCGGCCGTGACGGCCGGCACGCCGACCGGGCGCGCGGCCGTGGAAGCCGCCATCGCGGCCGCCCGCGAGCGCGGCTACGCGGTCAACGACGGCGGCTGGTGGCGGCCCGAGGTCGGCGCCGTGGCCGCCGCCATCACCGGCAAGTCGGGCGTGGCGGCGGCGGCGCTGAGCCTGTCGGTCCCGCTCATGCGCCTCACGGAGCCGCGCGTCGCCGAGCTGGGGCCCCTTGTCGTGGCCGCGGCCGAGGAGATCTCGGCCAACCTCCGCCTGCTCTGAGACCCCGCGCTCTTGACCACACGGCGGTTCCATGCTCAGGATGTGTACCTGAATACGGCACGGCGTTCAACATAGAGGAACAACAGGGGCGTCGTGCCGCGCAACCGGCAAAGGAGCCGCCGATGTCAGATCCGGCACCGACCCGCGAGTCGTACCCGTACCTCCCCGCGGGCCCGCCCGCCATCGAGCTCGCCGACCCCGATGCCCGCCTCAGCCGGCTGGACCTGGGGCTGGACGAGGAGCAGGAGGCCCGGGCCCGCGAGCTGATGCGGTCCAGCATCGTGATCAGCCTGCACGACCACCCGCAGATCCTGCCCAAGGACCCGGCCCGCACCATGGAGTACGTCCGTGGCGCCCGCGAGCACACCGCCTACCGCACGCTGCGCCGATCCGGCCTGACCGCCGTGTTCGACAACCTGCTCGGCGTCGTCGGCGCGGCGAGCCCGTCCGGCTGGAAGTGGGACGACGCCATCACCGCGCTCGGCATGCGGCTGGCCGACATCGCCCACCAGGAGGGCGTGGTGGTGGCGCGGAGCGTGGCCGACATCCTCGCCGCCCACCGCGACGGCAACCTCGCCTTCGTGATGGGCACCGAGTCGGCCACGCCCATCGAGAACGAGCTCGACCGGATCGACATCCTGTACGGCCTGGGCGTACGGCAGATGGGCATCGCCTACTCCGAGGCCAACGCGCTCGGCTGCGGCCTGAAGGAGGAACGCGACGGCGGGCTGACGCTCTTCGGCAGGCGGGCCGTGGCGCGCATGAACGCCATCGGCGTCGCCATCGACGTCTCCCACTCCGGAGACCGCACCGCCCTGGACACCATCGAGGCGTCGGACAAGCCCGTCCTGATCACCCACGCCGGGGCCCGCGCGGTCTGGCCCACGCCCCGGATGAAACCCGATGACGTGCTGCTGGCCTGCGCGCGCTCGGGCGGCGTGCTCGGCATCGAGGCCGCGCCGCACACCACGCTCTCCCGCGAGCATCCCCGGCACACGCTCGAATCGGTCATGGACCACTTCCGCTACTGCGTGGACCTGATGGGCATCGAGCACGTCGCCTTCGGACCCGACACCTTCTTCGGCGACCACGTCGGCTTCCACCACGCGCTCGCGGCCGGCCTGGACGTCTCCCGGATCATCCGGCCCGCCGGGCTGCTGGACTTCCCCGAGGTGGAGTTCGTCGACGGCGCGGAGAACCCGGGGGAGTTCTTCGGCAACGTCACCCGCTGGCTGGTCAAGCACGGGTACCACGACGACGAGATCGAAGCGGTCCTCGGCGGCAACATCCTCCGCGTCCTGGGCGAGATCTGGTGAGGGGGAGCAGGAGCATGCGGCACGTGAAGGAGCGCATCACCGCGTACGTGCGCGACAGGGCCGCGGAGATGACCGCGCTGTCGCGCGCCGTCAACGCCAGGCCCGAACTCGCCTTCGAGGAGCACGAGACCGCCGGCCTGCTGGTGCGCACGCTGACCGCCGGCGGCCGGTTCTCGGTGGAACGCGGGGTGGCCGGCCTGCCCACCGCGTTCGTCGCCACCGCCGGCACCGGCGAACTGGAGATCGGCATCTGCGCCGAGATGGACGCCCTGCCCGGGGTGGGCCACGGCTGCGGGCACAACGTCATCGCCGCCGCGGCCGTCACCGCCGGCCTGGCCCTGGCCGAGGTCGCCGACGAGCTCGGCATCACGGTACGGGTGCTCGGCACCCCGGCTGAGGAGCGCGGGGCGGGCAAGGTGCTCATGCTGGAGGCGGGCGTCTTCGACGGCCTGCACGCCGCGATGATGGTCCACCCCACCCTCAAGGACATGGTCACCCCGAAGATCCGCGCCACCCGCATGTGGCAGATCGCCTACACCGGGCGCGAGGCCCACGCCTCCCGCCCCCGTGAGGGCCGCAACGCCGCCGACGCCGCCGTCATCGCCCAGACCGCCATCGGCCTGCTGCGCCAGCAACTGCCCGACGGCGTCCGGGTGCACTACGTGGTCAAGGAGGCCGGGGCCGCGGTCAACATCATCCCCGGCAGGGCGGTCATCGAGTGCATGATCCGCTGCGACACCCTCGCCCAGGTGGACGCGACCTGGCGGCGCGTACGGGCCTGCTTCGAGGCGGGCGCGCTGGCAGCGGGGGTCGAGATCGAGGTCGGCGAGCCCCTGCTGAGCTGCCCGGAGTTCCGGCACGACCCCGACCTGGCGCGGCTGTTCCAGGCCAACGCCGAGGCCCTGGGCCGCACCTTCCCCGACTACGAGGACCGCGCGCTCGGCTCGACCGACATGGCCAACGTCTCGCACCACGTGCCCTCCATCCACCCGGTGCTGTCCCTGGACGCCCCGCCCGAGCACGGCAACCACACCGCGGGGTTCGCCGCCGCCGCGGGCTCCGCGACCGGCGACCTCGCGGTGCTGGACGGCGGCCTGGCCATGGCGCTCACGGTCGCCGACCTCGCCACCTCCGAGGTCGTCCGCGCCCGGCTCATCGCCGGCCGGGCGAGCAGGTCCGGAGCGGCCGTGTGAAGGCCGGGATCGTACGGGCGTGGGGCGGCCCCGAGGCGGTGCGGATCGAGGAGGTTCCGGACCCGGTCCCCGGTCCGGGGCAGGTGCTGGTCCGGCTGCGCGCGGCCGGGCTGAACCGGGCGGATGTGATCATCCGCGAGGGCGGCTTCCCGGAGGCGCCGTGCCCGATCATCCTCGGCGTGGAGGGCGCCGGCGAGGTCGCCGATCCCGGCGACCGGGCCTACGGCCTGGAGGCGGGGCAGAAGGTCCTGCTCAGCCCGATGATCGTGTGCGGCGCGTGCGCCGCCTGCCGGGCCGGGGCCGACAACGCCTGCCCGTCGCTGAAGGTGATCGGCGAGCACATGGACGGCACCTACGCCCAGTACATCGCCGTGCCCCGGCACAACGTCCTGCCCGCCCCCGCGAACCTCGGCCACGTCGAACTGGCCGCCGCCATGACGGCGTACATGACGGCCTGGCACATGCTCGCCACCAGAGCCGCCGTCGCGGAGGGGGAGACCGTGCTGATCGCGGGGGCCGGAAGCGGCGTCGGCTCGGCGGCGGTCCAGGTCGCCAAGCTCCTGGGCGCCCGGGTCATCGCCACCACCGGCACGCCGGACAAGGAGCGCCGCCTGCGCGAGATCGGCGCCGACGAGGTGATCGACTACCGGCGTACACCGGAGTTCCACGAGGCGGTCCGCGACCTGACCGGCGGCCGCGGCGCCGACGTGGCACACGACTCGGTCGGCAGGGCCACGTTCCAGCGGTCCATCCTCGCCCTGCGCCACGGCGGGCGGCTGGTCTGCATGGGCTCCCACACGGGCGCCCGCGTCGAGCTGGACCTGTGGAACATCTACCGCCGCGAGATCACCATCCTGGGCGCCCACACGGCCGGCGCCCGGGACATCGCCGAGTTCCTGCCCCACCTGGCCGGCGGCGCGTTGCGTCCGCTGGTGGACTCCGTCTTCCCCCTGGAGCGGGCCGCCGACGCACAGGCCCGCCTGGTCTCCTCCGAGCGGTTCGGCAAGGTCGTCCTGACCATCGACTGACACCCGGCCGGCGCACCGGCGTCTCTCGTCGCGTTCACCGTCGGCTTCGGCCGTGAGAGGGCCGGTGCGGGTCGGCGTGGATGTGCGTGCGCATCCCCTGCGGGTCGAACAGGATGAGCAGTTCGACGACGCCGCCGTCGGCGCTGCCCAGCCAGTGCGGCAAGGACGTGTCGAACTCGGCCGCCTCACCGGGCGGCAACGTCAGGTCGCGCTCGCCGAGGACGAGCCGCAGGTTGCCGTTGAGCACGTACAGCCATTCGAAGCCGTCGTGGGTCTGCGGGGTCGGCACGAGCGGTTCCGGCCGGGCGGGGATGATCATTTTGAACGCCTGCACCCCGCCGGGCCGCCGGGACAGCGGCACGAAGGTCATCCCGAACCTCCGGATCGGCGTGAGGTGGATCCGGGGGTCGCCGGTGCGCGGGGCGCCTACGAGCTCGTCCAGCGGAACGTTGTACGTACGGGCCAGCGGCAGCAGCAACTCCAGGGTCGCCCGGCGCTGCCCGCTCTCCAGCCGGGACAGGGTGCTCTCGGACACGCCGGTCGTCGTCGCCAGCTCGGCGAGGGTGATGCCGCGGTGACGACGCAGCGCGCGCAGTCGCGGCCCCACCGCATCGAGCACCTCGTCCAGTTCATGGTCCACCCTGCCATCTTGCCGGAACCGCAAGATTCCGTGCCAGGTCGGTGCGTGCCGGGCGAGACTGAGCCGACACCGATGGACGGAGGTTCGATGAACGGCACCGAGGCGGCCACATTCTGGGACGGCGTGCACGCGGCACGACCGGCGGCCACCGATCCGCGGCCGAATGTCCGGCTCACCGAAGTGGTCGCGAGCCTGCCGCGCGGCGACGCGTTGGACCTCGGATGCGGCGGCGGCGGTGACGCCCTGTGGCTCGCCGGGCAGGGGTGGCACGTCACCGCCACCGACATCTCGGCCGTGGCGGTCGAGCGGCTCACGGCACTCGCCCGCGCGAACGGCCTGGACGACCGCGTCACCGCCGTACGGCACGACCTGCGCGGGTCCTTCCCGTCCGGCGAATTCGACCTGATCTGCGCGCACTACCTGCACACCCCCTTCGACCTGGACAGGGCGGCCGTCCTGCGCTCGGCCGCGCACGCGTTGCGCAGGGACGGGCGGCTGCTGGTCGTCGACCACGGCTCGACCGCGCCGTGGTCGTGGAACCAGGACCCAGGCGTCCGGCACCCGAGCCCGAGGGAGGTCGCGGCGGGCATCGACCTGGACCCGGCGACGTGGACGGTCGAGCGGGCGGACGCACCCCGCAGGATCGCGACCGGTCCGGACGGGCGCACCGCCGAGGTCACCGACCACGTGCTGCTCATCCACCGCACCGCCTGACACGGCCGAACAGCGCCGTCCCAGGAAGGGAGAAGACCACCATGGCCGACACCGTGCGCCGCCGCCGCGACACCCCGCCGCCCCGCACCGGGAGCGGCGAGGCCGAGGTCCTGCGCGGATTCCTCGACTACCTCCGGACCTCAGTGGCCGCGAAGGTCGACGGCGCCCCCGAACCCCAGGCGCGAACGGCCGCGGTGCCCTCAGGCACGAACCTGCTCGGCCTGCTCAACCACCTGACCTTCGTCGAACGCTCGATCTTCCTCGGCGAGGACGTCACCGACTGGCAGGCGACGTTCCAGGCCGCACCGGCCGACAGCGTGGCCGGCGTCGTCGCCCGCTACCGCGAGACGGTCGAGCGCGCGAACGACGTGCTCGACAGATGCACCGACCTCGCCGCACCAATCCCTCGCCCGCGACCGGGCCGCCCCGCCCCCAGCGCCCGCTGGGCACTCACCCACATGATCGAGGAAACCGGCCGCCACGCGGGCCACGCGGACATCCTCCGCGAACTGATCGACGGCTCGACCGGCCGCTGACCCACCACCTTCTGTCGGCCGCTGTCGTCCGCGGGCTCGTGGCTCTCGCGGTCATGCCGGCTGACGTGTACTACAACCTCCTCATCCGCCTTGCGGGAGGTCCCTTGCCCGGACACTCCCGTCGGTCGTTTTGCGGGCGGCTGTGGGGGCTGACGGTGCCCAGGCGTGCGGGGCGGCGTGCACCTTCTGGAGTTCGGGAACGTTCGATCGCCCCCGGCCGTGACGGCTCGGGGGCGGGGGGGGACCGGCCAGGTCCAACACCCGCCGAGTGAAGCGCGAGGTCAGGGCCATGACCGTGTCACGGGCGAGCACTTGCTGACGACTCTTGCCCGCCTGAACGAGGGCGTGGCAGTTATGACGCTCAACAGCCTCGGCGTCGACCTCGAAGACAGGCGCACCCGCCCGATAGGCACGGACCTCGGCCGCATCACGGAGCTAACCCGCCACGAGGCGGCCGGGCTCGGGCACCGGTACGTCGGCACCGAGCATCTCCTGCTCGCCCTCCTCCATGAGGAGGTATCAGAGGCTCTGGGGGTCGGCCTGCGACAGACCCGCGACCGAGTCATCAAGATCCTCCACGGCGGCGCCCTCTGAACTCGCTTCAGCCATACGGTGATCTCCATGTTCGACGAGATCATCGCCCACTACACCCAGCTGGTCAACGACCTGGACTGCTTCGCGTTCACGGTGACCATCCCCGACTCCGGCGTCCTCACCGTGCAGGACGCGGCTCGCCGCCTGGGAGGCGACCCCGCCACGCTGTCGCCTCCTGGACGGCCGCACCCCGGCGATCCCGGCCTGTCCCTCTACGAGGTCGGCGCCGGCGTCCTGATCTGGGAACCCAGCCCGGCCGGCTTCCATGACGCGAGGATCGACCGGCTCGCCGGGGAAGGGTTCCGGTACTGGAGCCTGGCCTGCGACATCGAGGGCAACACCAGCGTGTACGTGCGCTACGGGAACGCCGAAGGCCACCTGGACGACCCCCACCCCGACGGGTTGCCCTTCACCCTCGGCAGGGATGACCTGGGCCCCATCGGCCGCTACGCCGACCTGCTGGCGTGCGGGTACGACAGCGAGGAGGCGGAGGCGACCGTGGAGATCACAGCGGCGTGCCTGGCCGTGATCGAGCTGGAAAGTGGCGTGCGCGTCGACTTCGAACTGCTCGACGGCCCTTACTGGCGACTGCCGTCTTTCATGTAGGTCGCCCTGGAACCGGGCGGTGGAACCGTATGGAACGCCTGCCGTTACGGAGCCGATCGGAATGCCGATGCCGACGGGGGGACAAGGGGTTGCGCAGCGGTGAGTTTCTTCATGGTCAAGGGCGGGGAGCTGCGGCGGATGCGCGTTACCAGGTTCGTTTTCTCGGGGCCAGTCGACATCGTCGTTGAGGGGGTCGCGAAGGACATCGTGGGCTCTTTCAGAAAGGCCATTCTGGCCGCGCTTGCCGTGAAGGAGGGCAAGGTGATGAGCAGTGACGCCCTCATCGACGTCGTCTGGGCGGGCAGTTCGCCGCCCACCGTGACTAACACCTTGCAGAGTCACATCTCGTTCCTGCGCCGCGCGTTCGAGTCGATGGGGGGAGTGCTGCGGCGCTCGAACTTCTGCCGCCGTATCTGGCGCTCGGCCTGCGACGGGCAGCCTGAGGCTGAGGAGCCAGTGGCACCGATCCTGCAAGGGGCGGTCTTCCACAGGCTGAGCCACCACCACAAGACGATCCTGGACGAGCTCGACGTGCCCGATGTCCTGGCCTGCGAGCGGATGGGGCACCGCATGAAGGGCATTTCCGGACGCTACAGCCATGTCACCGAGGTGATGCGGACGCGTCTGGTGAAGGGTCTGCAGCGGTACTGGGCGCGGATGCGCAAGGCGGCCGGGTGAGCAGGTGGAGCGCCAGGACCTGCGCATGCTCCCGCTTCGCCTGCCTGGAGGCGATCGCGACCGGAACTCCGGTAGGGAGCGGCGCGTGACCTCTACCCGTGCGAGGGTCGGGCAGCGCTCTTGGGGGAGCGGTCTGCTCCCGTTTCCATGGTCATCGATGTTCAAAAAGAAGATCCCCAGGCCGGTGACCTGGGGATTCGGTGGTGGGCGATACTGGGATTGAACCAGTGACCTCTACCGTGTCAAGGTAGCGCTCTCCCACTGAGCTAATCGCCCCTGTTCGAGGTGGAGACGGGATTTGAACCCGTGTACGCGGCTTTGCAGGCCGCTGCCTCGCCTCTCGGCCACTCCACCGAGCGAGGCCCTGCGTCAGACCTCTTCGAGCGGACGACGGGATTCGAACCCGCGACCCTCACCTTGGCAAGGTGATGCTCTACCAACTGAGCCACGTCCGCGTGTCGGCCCCGGTGGCGTTCCGGTGGCGACGAAGAGAACTCTAGCGGGTTTTCCGTGTGGTGCCTAACCAAGTGAGGCGGGGCGGGTCAGTCGATGGCGGCTTTGCGGAGCTGGCGGGCCACGCCGCGCTCGACGGCGGGGAGGGTGAGGAAGATCTCCAGGATGCGGGTGAGGCGGTGGACCTCGATGCGGTGGAAGGCGGGGCCGGCGGCGCGGGCCAGGACGAGGACCAGGGCCAGCGGGGGGAGGGGGGCCGCGATGACGTGCAGGCCGGAGTCCAGGGTGGTGGCGGTGGGGCGGGCGGGGATCTCGGGGAAGGGGATCTGCTCGGGGGCGCGCCAGCTTGAGTGGATGACGGTGTGCGGCTCGCGTTCGGTGCCGGCGGCGGCCCAGTCGGCGCTGAACAGGACCGGCATGGAGTCGATCAGGGTGGCCAGGGCGCGGTCGCCGGCCGTGGTGATGTACTTGAGGATCTCCAGCTCGGGGTAGGTGCCGGGGGCCTCGCGGGTGGCCCAGACGCCTTCGACCTCGACGCCCTCGACGCCGCGCAGGCTCTCCACGAGGCGTTCGCGCGGTTCGGAGTCGGGCCAGAAGACGGTGAGGTCGTCCACGGCGCGGCCGTCGCCGCGCTCCAGGACGATGATCTGGGTGATGTCGGCCCCGGCGACGCCGAGCACCCGGGTGACCTGCCCGAGCGATCCGGGCCTGTCGGGCAGTGCGATCCGCAGTCGCAGGAGCATGGCGCGGCCTTTCCGGGGTGGTCGGGGAGCGGGTCTGACGCGACGGAGCGTTCGGTGGGAGTTTATCCAGGGGGCGGGCGTGCGGCGGCGTGGGGTAGAAAGGGCGGGTGGACGACGGGGTGCGTGGCCGCGCGGTCGCGGCGTTGAAGGTGGGGGCCATCGAGGTGTGGCCGCCGGTGGTGCTGGCGCCGATGGCCGGGATCACCAGCGCGCCGTTCCGCGCCCTGTGCCGGGAGCAGGGCGGCGGGCTGTTCGTGTCGGAGATGATCACGAGCCGCGCGCTGGCCGAGCGCAACCGCAAGACGTTCGCGATGATCCGGTTCGCCGAGGGGGAGTGGCCGCGGAGCATCCAGCTCTACGGGGTCGATCCGGCCGTGGTCGGGCGGGCCGTGCGGATGATCGCGGAGGAGGGGCTGGCGGATCACGTCGATCTGAACTTCGGGTGCCCGGTGCCGAAGGTGACCCGGCGCGGGGGCGGGGCGGCGCTGCCGTACAAGCGGGATCTGCTGCGGGCGATCCTGCGCGCGGCCGTCTCGGCCGCCGGGGGGCTGCCGGTCACGATGAAGATGCGCAAGGGGATCGACGAGCGGCATCTGACCTACCTGGACGCGGGGCGCATCGCGGTCGAGGAGGGGATCGCGGCGGTCGCGCTGCACGGGCGCACGGCCGTGCAGCACTACGGCGGGGAGGCCGACTGGGAGGCCATCGCGCGGCTCAAGGAGGCCGTGACCGAGATCCCGGTGCTGGGCAACGGCGACATCTGGAGCGCCGACGACGCGCTGCGGATGATGGCGCGGACGGGCTGCGACGGCGTCGTGGTGGGACGCGGGTGCCTGGGGCGGCCCTGGCTGTTCCGCGACCTCGCCGCCGCCATGGAGGGGTCCGCCGAGCGGGCCCGGCCGGACCTGGGCGAGGTCGCGCGGGTCATGGCGCGGCACGCCGAGCTGCTGGTGGAGTCGTTCGGCAGCGAGCCCCACGGGATCGCCGACTTCCGCAAGCACGTGGGCTGGTACCTGAAGGGGTTCACCGTGGGCGCCGAGACGCGGCGCGGGCTGGCCACCGCGGCGAGCCTGGAGGAGCTGCGGGAGCGGCTGGCCGAGCTCGACCACACGCAGCCGTGGCCCGCGGCCGCCGAGGGGCCGCGGGGGAAGTCCAATCCGCGCGACAAGGTGCTGCTGCCGGAGGGGTGGCTGGACGACACCCGTGGCGGGGTCGTCACGGAGGAGAGCGACGTGTCCGGCGGCTAGTCGTCGCCGGCCGGGAGGTTGTCGGCGCACTTGCGGAAGCGTATGACGAAACGTATGCGTTTCGCATACGCTTTTGGTCATGGAATCGGAACTGGAAGACGCCATCAACGAGTGGCATGCCGGCGTGAACGCCGGTGATCTCTCCCGGGCGGCGGCGGCAGTCGGTGATCCGGTCGTCGTCCTCGGCCCGAAGGGCGCGGGCCCGATCACGCCCGACCAGTTCGCGGACTGGGTGGATCGTTCGGGGATCCGGCTCGTGCCGCGCTCATGGCACCCGATCAGCGAGCGGCTCATGGTGGTCGAGGAGGACGCGACCTGGCCCGGCGACCAGACTCCCACTCGCGTGGCGACGGTGTTCCGCGTCGCGGGCGCGAAGGTCACGGCCGCGCTGCGGCTGCCGGATCTGAGATCGGCCCTGGAGCTGGCCTACATCTGCCGCGAAATGGCCGCGACCGAATGAGCGCGGCGGGGCCGGGGCAGCTCCTGTTCGCTTTCGTGCGGTACTGGTCACGCCGTGCGGCCGCGGGGGACGCTTCCATCGCCGAGCAGGGGCGGCTCGTGCTGGTGACCGAGGCGGTCGCCGCTCTGGCCGGCCGCGACGAGCCCGCGACGGTGAACGCCGTCGCCGACGAGATCGGCATCGACCAGAGCGGCGCGTCCCGTCTGATCAAGAGCGCGGTCGAGGCCGGCTACCTGACGATGACGACGGCGCCGTCGGATGGCCGCAGACGCGAGGTGTCCGTCACGCCCGCCGGTCGCACCGCGCTACGGCACGCCCATGCATGGCAGGAGAAGGTCTTCGCCGAGCTGACCGCGGGATGGAGCCGGCAACGACGCGACGATTTCCAGCGCGCGATGGCCGACCTCATCGCCCGGTCCTACGCGATCGGCTCATAGGGCACGCCACGTTGACGGTCGAGGGGCCGCGAGAATGGGGATCTCGCGCGCGCGCGACGGCGTCGAAGTCGGGGAATCGGTACGAGCGGTTCTCCGGCCTCGGTCTGCGGAACCGCGCCAAGGAGTGGTTCGGCGCGTACGAGGGCCGGCCGCCCGCGCCGGCCGCTCCCGCAAACGCCGGCGACGTGCTGGTCCCATACGGCTAGTGATCAGACTGTGATTTCCGGATGACGGACGGGCGTCAAGATTGCGCGTAACGTGCTGTCAAGGTAGGGCGTGGCACCCGATCCTGGAGACGGCGTTTGACGGACGTGCACAGTCAGGACGAGCGGGACGAACAGGGCAGCGAGCCGGGCAGTCCAGGCGGTCCGGGTGGTCCTGGGCGTCCGGGCGAGCCGGGGGGTCATGGCGGCGGCCGGGAGCTCGGCGGCGAGGACGTCGTCGCCGAGCTTGACGCGGAGCGGCCCGCGCGGCGGCTGGCCGGGCCCGTCGCGGTCTTCGTCACCGCCGTCGCGTTCGGGCTCTCGGCGTACGTGCTGTACTGGACGTTCCGGCCGGGGGCGGTGCTGCCGTACCGGATGCTGTTCCTCGCCGTCGTGCTGCCGCTGTGCTTCCTGTGCTACCGGCCGGGGCGGCGCGGGCGGGAGGCGCCGGGGGGCCTGGACTGGGCACTGGCGGCGCTCGCGCTCGCCGTGTGCCTGTACCCGGTGGTCGTGTTCGACGACTTCATCCGCCGGGCGTTCGCCCCGACCGCGCTGGACGTGGCCGTGGGGGCGGCGGTCGCGCTGCTGGTGCTGGAGGCCGTGCGCAGGACCGTGGGGTGGATCCTGCCGGCCGTGGTGATCGGGTTCTTCCTGTACGCGTACTACGGCGGGTACCTGCCGGTCGAGTGGCCCATCGGCCACCGCGGCTACGACATCGAGCGGATCATGGCCTCGTTCGTGATGGGCACCGAGGGGATCTACGGGGTGCCGCTCGACGTGGCGGCGACGTACATCATCCTGTTCACCGTCTACGGCGCGGTGCTCGACCACTCGGGGGCCGGGCGGTTCTTCGTGGACGTCTCGCTGGCCGCGTTCCGGCGCTCGCGGTCGGCGCCGGGGCGTACGGTCGCGCTGGCCGGGTTCCTGCTCGGCACGGTCAGCGGGTCGGGGGTGGCCACGACGGTCAGCGTGGGCAGCGTGGCCTGGCCGATCCTGCGCCGCGCCGGCTACCCGCGCGAGCAGGCCGGCGGGGTGCTGGCGGCGGCGGGCATCGGCGCGATCCTCTCGCCGCCGACCCTGGGCGCGGCGGCGTTCATCATCGCGGAGTACCTGCGGGTCAGCTACCTGACCGTGCTCGTGTACGCCACGATCCCCACCGTCCTGTACTACCTCGGCATCTTCCTGGCGATCGAGATAGACGCCCGCAAGTACGGCACCCACGCCGTGGAGATCGACGCCCCGCGCCTGTGGCCGCTGCTGCGCAGGTTCGGCTACCACTTCAGCTCGCTGTTCGTGATCGTGATCCTGATGGCGCTGGGGCAGTCGCCGTTCCGCGCCGTCGTGTACGCCACCCTGCTCGCGTTCGCGCTGTCGTTCCTGGACCGGGAGCACCGGCTCACCCCGCGCCGGGCGGCCGGGGCGCTGGCCGCGGGGGCCACCGGGGTGCTGCCCGTGGCCGTCACCTGCGCCGCCGCCGGGATGATCGTCGCGGTGGTGACGCTGACCGGGCTCGGGCTGAAGGCCAGTTCGCTGATCGTCGGCGCGTCGGCGGGGGTCCTGGCCCTGACGGCGGTGATGTGCGCGCTCGCCGTGCTGCTGCTCGGGCTGGCCGTGCCGGTGACCGCCTCGTTCGTCATCGCGGCGGTGATCATCGGTCCCGCGCTGCTGGATTTCGGGGTGACGGCCGCCGAGGCGTACATGTTCATCTTCTACTACGCCGTGCTGTCGGAGGTCAGCCCGCCGACGGCGCTGTCGGCCTTCGCGGCCTCGGCGATCACGGAGGGCAACGCGCAGCGCACCATGTGGGCCACCTGGAAGTACACGCTGCCCGCGTTCCTGGTGCCGTTCGCGTTCGTGCTGACCCCGGCGGGGGCCGCGCTGCTCGGGCAGGGCTCGGCGGGGGAGATCGCGGCGGCGCTGGGGGCCTCGGCGCTGGCCGTGGTGGCGCTGGCGGCGGCGACCGGCGGGTGGCTGATCGGGGCGGCGGGGCCGGTGGAGCGGGTGCTGTGCGGGGCGGCGGCGGTGCTGCTGCTGGTGCTGTCCCCGGCGCCGGCGGCGGCGGGGGTGGCCGCGCTGGTCCTGGCGCTGGGCGTACACCTCGTGAGGAGAAGGAGCGGGTCATGAGGATCATGCGGATGGCCGCGGTGCTCGCGGCCGGGGCCCTGGCGGTGGCGCTGACCGCGTGCGGCGGTGAGCGGTCCGGCGGCGGGCAGCGGCTGTCGATCGCGACCGGCAACACCACCGGCGTCTACTACGTGCTCGGCGGCGGCATCGCCGAGCAGATCAACAAGAACCTCGACGGCTACCAGGCCACCGCCGAGGCCACGGGCGCGTCGGTGGAGAACATCCAGCGGGTGGTGCGCGGCGACTCCGACATCGCCTTCACCCTGGCCGACACCGCCGCCGACGCCGCGAGCGGCAAGGGCTCGTTCGCCGCGCCGCAGCCGATCCGGGCCCTGGCCCGCCTGTACGACAACTACACGCACGTGATCGCGCGCGCCGACGCCGGGATCAAGACGGTGGCCGACCTGAAGGGCAAGCGGGTGTCCACCGGCTCGCCCAACTCCGGCACCGAGGTGATCGCGCTGCGGCTGCTCGCCGCCGCCGGCCTCGACCCCGACAAGGACGTGACCCGGCAGGCGCTGTCGCTGCCCGAGACGGTGCAGGGCGTCAAGGACGAGACCATCGACGCGCTGGTCTGGTCCGGCGGCCTGCCCACCGGGGGCATCACCGACCTGATCACCAGCGAGAAGGACGAGGTGGTGTTCGTGCCGCTGGACGACGTGCTGCCCGCCATGCAGCGCGAGCACGGCCAGGTGTACGCCGCCGGCACGATCCCGGCCGCCGCCTACTCGACCCCCGGCGACGTGGCCACGATCGTGGTGCCGAACCTGCTGGTGGTCAACCAGAGCATGGACGCCGGACTCGCCGAGCGGCTCACCGGGCTGCTGTTCGACCGCAAGGCCGAGCTGGAGAAGGTGCACGCCGCGGCGAAGGAGATCACCAGGGAGAACGCGCCGAAGACCGAGCCGGTGCTGCTGCACGACGGCGCGAAGAGGTACTTCGGGTCATGACGCCTCGGCCGCCCAGGTGAGGATGCGCCGCGTCGCCGCGGCCGACTCGAAGTAGGCGTGGTGGTGCACGCGCTCCAGCACGTGCGTGTCCGGCACCCGGCCCGTGCGCCCCATGGCGCCCACCGCCGCCACCGGCACGACCACGTCGTTGCCGACGCCCTCGCCGAAGACGCCGTCGTCCCCCGGCGGGCCGTACTCCGCGGCCAGGGCCCGGTACCGCGGGCGCGGGCCGTGCGCGTGCGGGCCGAAGGCGTTCAGCCCGCGCAGGTACGCCCCCGCCGGGCTCATCGCGGTCAGCCCCGGCAGGTCGCCGGACGCGCCCGAGGCGAGGTGCTTGACCAGTTCCTGCACCGCGCCCAGCGGGCCGGCCTGGCCGGTGGCGGCCAGCAGCGTGGTCAGCCGTCCGGCCAGGTGGCGCAGCCGGGCGGGGTCGGCGAGCGGCGTGCCCGCGTTCGGGGTGCCGGCGAACATCACCCTGCCGATCCGGACGCGGCGGCGGCCGAGCGGCAGCGCCGCGGCGTTCTGCGCCAGCTCGCGGGCCACCAGCCCGCCGCGGGAGTGGGCCAGCACGTCCAGGTGCAGGTCCGCTCCGTCGGGGATCAGCGCGATGAGGCGGCGCGCGTTCTCGGCCGGGTCGTGGGTGAGCGTGTGGTGGTCGAAGGCGATCACCCGCCCTCCGTACGCCGCGTGCAGCCGGGCGAACGCCTCGGCGGGCATCCCGCCGAACGAGGAGTGCGTACGCCCGAAGGCGCCGTGCAGGAGCAGCAGCGTGCGCCGTTCCCCGCCCTCCCCGGCCTCCAGGCCGGCCCAGCGCGACGGGTGCAGGTCCTCGGCCACGTCCCGCGCGTACGTGTCCGGCGCGCACGCGCGCAGCCGGTAGCGGTGCCGCCGCTCCTCGTACGCCGCCAGGGGGCACGCCGTCCGCCACGGGAACGCGAACAGCTTGATCAGCAGCGGCCCGGACCAGCCGCGGCTCCACTCCCGCCGCCCCACCTCGAACCGCCCGGTGCCCGCCCGCACCAGGGGATGCCAGGAGTAGGTGCCCCGCCCGGTGACCGCCAGCGCCACCCACCGCTCGTCCTCCGGCGGCGCGACGCCCCGGTCCACCAGCAGCCGCGTGCCCGGCACCCGGCCGGTGCGCTCCACCGACACCAGGTAGTCGGCGCGCAGGTCGCGCAGCCCCGCCTCCGCGATGGCCCCGGCCAGCGCCTCGGGCATCCGCCACCCGAACGCCGCCGATCCGGTGTGGGCGGGCGGCGGCAGCGCGCGTACGGAACCGGTGACGCCGATGCTGGTCAGGGTCGCGCGCAGACCGGTGCGCGAGCCGATGCGAACCGTCTGCCCCGTGTGAAACTCCACCATGCGCCCAGCGTGGGCCGCACCACGGCGCGGCGCATGAGTAGAGCCCTACTCAGGTGATCGTCGCGCGACGGCCGTCACAGCCGGTTCAGCCCCGTGACGTGCAGCACCGCCCGGCCCTCCTCGTCGGAGGCGGCCAGATCGACCTGGGCGTCGATGCCCCAGTCGTGGTCGCCGGCCGGGTCGTCGATGGTCTGGCGCACCCGCCACAGGCCCTGCTCCTCCTCGATGCGCAGCAGCGCGGGCCCGCGCGCGTCGGGGCCGGTGCGGATCTCGTCGTGCTCCTCGAAGTACGCGTCGAGGGCCGCGCCCCAGTCGACGTCGGGCGCCAGCTCGGCCAGCTCCTCCTCGCGCTCCAGCGCGGCCAGCTCCACCAGGCGGAACATGGCGTTGCGCACCAGCACCCGGAACGCCCGCGCGTTGCCGGTCACCGGGCGCGGCTTGGCCTCCAGCTCCTCCTGCTCGGCGGCGAGCGCGGCCTCGGGGTTGGCCAGCGCCTCCCACTCGTCCAGCAGGCTGGAGTCGACCTGGCGCACCAGCTCGCCCAGCCACTCGATCAGATCGACCAGGTCGTCGGTCTTGAGGTGCTCGGGGATCGTGCGCGACAGGGTGCGGTAGGCGTCGGCGAGGTAGCGCAGCACCGTGCCCTCGGAGCGGGCCAGCTCGTAGAACTGGACGTACTCGGTGAACGTCATCGCGCGCTCGTACATGTCGCGCACCACCGACTTGGGGCTGACCGTGTAGTCGGCCACCCACGGGTGGCCGCGCCGGTAGGTCTCGTACGCGCCGAGCAGCAGGTCGGCGAGCGGCATCGGGTACATGACCTCGGTGAGGCGCTCCATGCGCTCCTCGTACTCGATGCCGTCGGCCTTCATCTGCGCGACCGCCTCGGCCCGCGCCTTGTTGAGCTGCGCCGACAGGATCTGCCTGGGGTCGTCCAGGATGGACTCCACGATCGAGACCATGTCCAGCGCGTACGACGGCGACTCGGGGCTGAGCAGCTCGAAGGAGGCCAGCGCGAAGGTGGACAGCGCCTGGTTCAGCGCGAAGTCCTCCTGGAGGTCGATGGTGAGGCGGGCCATGCGCCCCTGCTCGTCGGGCTCGCGCAGCTTCTCCACGATGCCGCCGGCCAGCAGCGAGCGGTAGATCGCGATGGCCTGGCTGATGTGCCGCCGCTGCCACTTGCGGTCCTCGTGGTTGTCGGTCAGCAGGTGCTTCATGGCGGCGAAGCAGTCGCCCGGCCGGTTGATCACGGCCAGCAGCATGGCGTTGCTCACCTTGAACCGGGAGGTCAGCGGCTCGGGCTCGGCGTTCTGGAGCTTCTCGAAGGTGTCCTCGCTCCACCCGACGAAGCCCTCGGGCGGCTTCTTGCGGGCGTAGCCGCGCCGCCGCTTCGGGTCGTCGCCGATCTTGGCCAGGGCGCGCTCGTTCTCGATGACGTGCTCGGGCGCCTGGCACACCACGTAGCCGATCGTGTCGAACCCGGCGCGCCCGGCCCGGCCCGCGATCTGGTGGAACTCCCGGGCGCGCAGCCGGCGCACCTTGGTGCCGTCGAACTTCGACAGCGCGGTGAACAGCACCGTGCGGATCGGCACGTTCACCCCGACGCCCAGCGTGTCGGTGCCGCAGATGACCTTGAGCAGCCCGGCCTGCGCCAGCCGCTCCACCAGCCGGCGGTACTTCGGCAGCATGCCGGCGTGGTGCACGCCGATGCCGTGGCGCACCAGCCGCGACAGCGCCCGGCCGAACCTGGTGGTGAACCGGAAGCCGCCGATCAGCTTGGCGATGGCCTCCTTCTCGGCCTTGGTGCACATGTTGATGCTCATCAGCGCCTGGGCCCGCTCCATCGCGGCGGCCTGGGTGAAGTGCACGATGTAGACGGGGGCCTGCTGGGTGGACAGCAGCTCCTCCAGCGTCTCGTGCAGCGGGGTGAGCCGGTAGGAGTAGACCAGCGGCACCGGCCGCTCGGCGTTCTTGACCACCGCCGTGGGCCGCCCGGTGCGCCGGGTCAGGTCGCGCTCGAACATCGAGACGTCGCCCAGCGTGGCCGACATCAGGATGAACTGCACGTTCGGCAGCTCCAGCAGCGGCACCTGCCAGGCCCAGCCGCGGTCGGGCTCGGCGTAGAAGTGGAACTCGTCCATCACGACCTGGCCGATGTCGGCCGCCGCCCCGTCGCGCAGCGCGACATTGGCCAGGATCTCGGCGGTGCAGCAGATGAGCGGGGCGCCGGGGTTGACGCTGGCGTCGCCGGTCATCATGCCGACGTTCTCGGTGCCGAACAGCGCGCACAGGTCGAAGAACTTCTCCGACACCAGCGCCTTGATCGGCGCGGTGTAGAAGGTGCGCACGTCGCGGGTCAGCGCGGTGAAGTGGGCTCCCGCCGCGACCAGGCTCTTGCCCGAGCCGGTCGGCGTGGACAGGATCAGGTTGTTGCCGGAGACGACCTCGATCAGCGCCTCCTCCTGGTGCGGATAGAGGGTGAGCCCGCGCTGGGTGTTCCATTCGACGAAGGCGTCGAAGATGGTGTCGGCGTCGGCGTCGATGGACTCTGGGAGGTGGTCGATGAGGCTCACGTCTCTCATACTGCCGAACTTGCGCGATTAGTCGAACCGGCCGGTCAGATCCAGGGGGGACAGGGCAGATCGGGGTCAGAGTCTGGGCACGGTCAGCAGCAGGCCGGCGCCGATGGCCAGCATCCCGGCGACCGGGGCGAGCCCGGGGGCGAACCCGGCGACGGTGAGGGTGAGCAGGCCCGCGCCGACCAGGGCCGCCGCGGCCAGCGCGCCCGGCCACCCCAGCGGCCCGTACGGCACCGCCGGCGGGCGCTCGAAGCGGGCCAGGCCGCGCAGCAGCGGCCACAGCACCAGGCCGAGCAGACCCAGCCACAGCGGCCACAGCGCCGCCCACGCCGCCCCGCCCGGCTCCGGCGTGCTGACCCCGAGCCCGACCACGACCACCCCGGCCACCGCGACCAGCGCCGGCATGTGCCACAGGTACGCCGTCATGATCCGCGGCCCGGCCCAGCCGAGCGCCGGGCGCAGCCACCGGGCGCGCACGATCAGCGGGCGCAGCAGCAGGGCCAGCCCGATCTGCCCGATCCCGACGGCCAGCAGCGCCAGCGTGGGCGGCGCCATGTTGGACACCGGCGCGCCGGGCAGGCCGATCATGCTGCCCGGGTAGGGGCCGGCGGCCACCAGCAGCAGCGCCGCGCCGTAGCCGCCGGCCACGAGGAGCAGGGGCCGGGTGATGCGGCCGTCGGCGTACAGGAAGCCGATCTGGTGCACCGCGAGCCAGACGCAGGCCACGTTGAGGTAGCCGAGCCACTCCAGGCCGGTGCCGAAGCGCAGCAGGTCCACCGCGACCGCGCCCGCGGCCAGGACGGCGGGCACGCGGGCGCCGTACCGCTCGTGCGCGCGCAGCAGGACCGGGCTGAGCGCCACCGCGATCAGGTACGCCGCCAGGAACCACAGCAACTGCCCGGTCAGCCGGGCGCCGACCTCCACCGGCTGCTCGGGCAGGCCGAGCGCGAGCAGCGCGTGCGGCAGCGGCACCCACACCGCGCCCAGCGCCAGCACCGGCCAGGCCAGGCGGCGCAGCCGCTGCGCCAGCCACACCGGCCCCGCCTCCAGGTACGCCCCGCCGCGGGCGCGCAGCCCGATCGCGTTCGCCGCGCCGCCCGCGAAGAACACCAGCGGCATGACCTGGCTGATCCAGGTCACCGCGAACACCCCCGGCGCGGCCAGGGCGTTGCCGGTGACGATGCGGCCGTCGGCGAACGACAGGACGGGCATGCTCCAGTGCTGCAGGATCACCAGCGCCATGCCGAACAGGCGCAGCGCGTCCACGAAGACGTCCCGGCCGGCGACGGCGACGGGAGCGGGGGCGGGGGCAAGGGCAGGGGCAGGGCGTTCGAGTAGGACGGTCATGTGGGGGCTCGATTCCTCGCAGGTCATGGGGACGACGTGCGTATCGAGCCTCCCGCCGGGGGCATGCCCCGCGCAGTCACGCGGGCGGGCGTCTCGGGGTCAAGGGCCCACCACCGGCGGGGGTAGGGACAGCCCTACCCGAGGACACCGGTTCGCCGGGTCGTCCGGTGGCGGGCGTCCTCGTAGCGTTGAGGCCATGCGCTCCCTCATGCGACAGATCGGCATCGACACGCGATACCTGCTGGTCGGCCTCCCCCTGACGGTGATCGGGTTCGTGCTCCTGGTCGCGGGCTTCGCGGCCGGGGTCGGCACGGTCGTGGTCTGGGTCGGGCTGCCCATCCTGGCCGGGACCCTGCTGCTGGCGCGGGTGTTCGCCGATGCCGAGCGCAGGCTGCTGCCCGGCGTCTTCGGCCGCGACCTGGCCCGGCCCCGCTACCCCCGGCCGCCGGAGGGCGCGGGCGCGTTCCGGCGCCTGGTGAACCCGATGACGAACGGCCAGGCGTGGCTGGACCTGCTGCACGGCGTCCTGGCGCTCCCCTTCGCGATCGTGGGGTTCGTGGCCGCGGTGACGTGGTGGGCCGTCACGCTGGCCGGGCTCACCTATCCGCTCTACGGCTGGATCCTCTACAACATCCCGGGCAACGAGTCGCTGCCCGACCTGCTCGGCCTGCCCGACACCTACTTCACGGACGCGGCGTTCAACTTCGCCATCGGGGCGGTGGCCGCGCTCACGCTGCCGTTCGCGCTGCGTTTCGTCGCGCTGCTGAAGGGCAGCCTGGCGCGGGCCCTGCTGACCGGCGTGGCCGAACTGCACGAGCGCATCGACGACCTGGCCGAGGGGCGGGCGGCGGCGGTCTCGGCCGAGGCCGCGGCGCTGCGCCGGCTGGAGCGTGACATCCACGACGGGCCGCAGCAGCGCCTGGTCCACCTGGCCATGGAGCTGTCGCGGGCCCGGCGGCAGATGGGCAAGGACCCGGCGGCGGCCGAGAGCACGCTCGCCGAGGCGATCGTGGCGACCCGCGAGACGCTGGACGAGCTGCGCGCGCTCTCGCGCGGCATCGCCCCGCCGGTGCTGGCGGACCGGGGCCTGGCCCCCGCCCTCGCGGCGCTGGCGAGCCGGTGCACGGTCCCGGTGGACATCGACGTGCAGGTCGCCGAGCGCTACCCCGCGGCGATCGAGAACACCGTCTACTTCGTGGTGGCGGAGTCGCTGACGAACGTGGCCAAGCACAGCCAGGCGACCTCCTGCTCGGTCACGCTGACCCGCACGGGCGACGTGCTGCTGCTCACGATCGGGGATGATGGTGTCGGCGGCGCCCATGTCGCCAAGGGACACGGCCTGGCCGGTCTGGCCGACCGGCTGCGCGCGGTCGATGGCGAACTGGCCGTCGAGTCGCCGCCCGGGGGGCCGACGATGATCGTGGCGGAGGTACCGTGCGGGTGATCGTGGCCGACGACGCCGTCCTGATCAGGGAGGGCCTGATCAGGCTGCTGGAGGAGTTCGGCTGCGAGGTCGTCGAGGCGGTGGGCGACGGTGAGGCCCTGGTGCGGGCCGTCGCCGACCACCGCCCCGACGTCTCGGTGGTGGACGTGCGCATGCCGCCGACCTTCAGCGACGAGGGGCTGCGCGCGGCGGTGGAGGCCCGCAGGCGGGTGCCGGGCGCGCCCGTGCTGATCCTGTCGCAGTACGTGGAGGTGTCGTATGCCGACGATCTGCTCGCCGACGCGCGCGGCGCGGTGGGCTACCTGCTCAAGGACCGCGTCGTGGACGTCGATGAGTTCCTCGGCGGCCTGCGCCGCGTCGCCGCGGGCGGCACGGTCTTCGACCCCGAGGTGGTGGCCCAGTTGATGGTGCGAAGGCGCCGTGACGACCCCCTCGCCTCGCTCACGCCCCGCGAGCGCGAGGTGCTCGGGTTGATGGCCGAGGGCAGGTCCAACCCGGCGATCGGCCGGCAGCTCGTGATCAGTGACGGCGCGGTCGAAAAGCACATCCGCAGCATCTTCGCCAAGCTCGGCCTCCACGCGGAGGACGCCGACCAGCACAGGCGCGTGCTGGCCGTGCTCACCTACCTCAGATCCTGACGCCCTCTTCGGCACGTCCTCCTCGGCACGCCCGCTTCGGCATGCCCTCTTCCGCATGCCCTCTTCCGCATGAACGCCTCGGCGGCGAACCGGCCTTCCCCGCCCCGCTTCACCCCCGGCCTGAAGGCCGGGAGCACCGCGGACGGTCCGGGAAGCGGGGGGAGGCGCGGTCAGGAGAGCGCGTCCACCAGCTTGCGGCGCTGCTGCGCGCCCAGCCCGCCGATGCGCCGGTTGGCGTCGACGCCCGCCTGCTCCATCAGCGCCGTGGCCTTGGCCGGGCCCACGCCCTTGACCGCGCGCAGGGCCTGCGACACCTTCGTCTTCTTGGTGATCTCGTCGTCCCGGGCGAGAAGGTCGGAGAAGGACAGCTCGCCGGACTTGATCTTGGCCAGCAGCGCCGCCCTCGCGGCCCGCGCCTCGGCCGCCTTCTCCAGCGCCGCCTGGCGCTGCTCGGGGGTGAGTGTGGGAAGTGCCATGAGTGTCTCCTCCTCGGGTCCTGGAGTCGGGTGTGTGTTACCCGTGTTGCCGAATCTAATCGCGGCGAGCACGAGTTTTCCGTGTTCACCGGCTTCTGGGAAGCACGGCCAGCCCGTAAGCGACCGCGTACCGGTGCCCGAGGGCGCCCGCGACGTCCCCGCGGCCGAGCGCGATGCCCTCCGGCAGCTCGTGCGCGAGGACCGCCAGCACCTCGTCGTCACCGGCGGGCCCGCCCACCACGACGGCGGCAGGCGGCAGGGGGCCGGGCAGCGCGGCCAGGGCCCGGCGCACGGTGCCGCCGAGCACCTCCGCCTTGATCGCCCGGCGCAGCACCCGCCACTCCGCAGGGCTCATGACCTGCGAGAACGCCAGCAACCCGGCCGGGCCGGGCGCCGCCAGCGAGCCGACGGACGCGGGCGGCGCCGCGGCGCCGAGGAACGTGCGCGTGCCGTCCTCGCCGACCGCGAGATGCGGGTTCTCCACCCGTACGCACGGCCCCCGTTTGATCCATTCGGCGGCCCCGCGCGGCACGCCGACCACCGCCGCGACCGCCGCCGTGAGTAGGTCTCCGGCGCCCGCCGCCACCGCTTCCGCTCTTAGCTGATCCGGCGAAATTCCATCGCCTCCGGCGTGTCGCGGGGCTCCGATGACGTCCACGGTGCCGCCGCCGAGGTCGATCACGAGCGCTCCGGGCGGCGCGCCGGGGGTCGTCAGCGCGCCCCGGCGGGCCGCGCCGGCCTCGGAGGGGGCGCGGCGCACCGGCCGCCGGAAGACCTCCTCCGCGTCCGCCGCCGGGGCCTCGTCCTCGTGCTCCAGGGTGGCCAGCAGCAGCGAGCGGCGGCGTACGGCGCGGGGGCGCGCGTGCACCGACGCCGCCAGCGCGTCCAGGTCGAGCACCGCCCGCTCCAGGGTCGCCTCCGGCGGCTCGGGGGCGGGCTCCGGCGGCGGGGCGGCGGTGCGCAGCCGGGCGACCACGGCGTTGGACACGTCGTACAGCTCGCGGCACACGGCCTGCGCGTGCGCCTCCTCGCCCGGCGCCGAACCCGGGAACGCCGCCTTCAGGAACAGCGCGTCGGACAGCTTGGCCAGCGGCCGGCCGGGCGGGCGCACCTCCACCGCGACCAGCTCGGCGTCCGCCAGGGCCGACAGGTCCACCTGGTCCACGACCGGCAGCGGGGCGCCGATCCGGTTGCCGATCAGCCGCGCCTCGTCGCCCTCGGCGAGCACGCCGGCGACCCGGACGCCCGCGGCGAGCAGCGTGCGGACCCAGGCCGCCGCCCGCTCGTAGCCCATCGCCCGCGGCACCAGCGCGACCACCGCCGCGTCCCCAGGAGCAGTGTCCCCAGGCGTCTTGTCCCCAGGCGTCTTGTCCCCAGGAGCGGCGTCCCCGGGCGTCTGGTCGCCGGGCAGGAGGGGGCGGCCGACGGCGACGCCCTCGCCTGCGGGGGTGGGGGAGGCCGCGGCGACCACGCGCAGCCGCCCGGTGTCCGGGGCCGCGGCTGGCAGCGCGAGCGTGGCCGTGGAGACCGGGCGCAGCGGGGCCAGCACGACCTCCTCCACCCGCTCGCCGGTCTCCCGCTCCAGCCGGTCCACCAGCGCCGCCGCGCCGCGCAGCGAGGCCGGCCCGCCCTTGGGGCCCCGGGTCAGCACACGGTCCCAGGCGACCGGCACGCCGTCCTTCACCACGACGACCTCGGTCGTCGCGTTGCCGACGTCCACCCCGGCGATCATGCGCTCAGGGGGCCTGCGCGGGCTTGAGCAGGCCGCGGCGGGCGTACACGTCGCGGGCCTCGCGCACCAGCGTGGCGTTGAGCGGGCAGCCGCTCGCGGCCAGCCAGGCGGCCAGCGCGGTCAGCTCGTCGGCGGTGGAGCGGTGCGGGCGCAGCGCCTCGTACACCCGCATCACGTCGGTGTCGGAGATCCTGGTCAGCTCCGCCGCCCGGCGCAGGTTGGCCGCGAGCTGCGGGTTGCCGTGCTCGGCCGCCACGATCGCCTGGCGCTCCAGCACGTCGGGGTGGATGCGCAGGTCGTCGGGGCCCACCTCGCCCCGGCGCACCGCGTTGAGGTCGATCGAGCCGACCGGACGGCCCGAGTACGCCCGGACCTCCGTGCTCTCCGTGTTCTCCGGGCCCTCGGCGCCCTCGGCGCTCTCGCGGCCCTCACGCCCCCGGCCGGTCACAGGGCCAGCTCCTCGGCCGGGGCGCCCGTGCAGTGGGAGCGCTCGATGGCCACCAGCGACACCACGGTGGTGTGGTAGCGCGCCTCGATGGCCTCGTCGGTGTACGGGTTGCGGGCGGGCTCCGGGGTCGCGCCCTTGGCGTGGCGGCCGGCGTTCACGCCCATGAGCCGGTAGTCCTCCGGGGCGAGCGCGGGGGCGATGGAGTACAGCTCCAGGTTGGCCAACGGGGCCAGGTCGCGGCGGTGGATCAGCGCGGTGCCCTTGGCCTGGAGCCCGATGCCGATGCCCGAGCCCGACAGCCGGGCGGCCGACAGCCCGATCATGCCCAGGTCGATGGTGTCGTTGAAGCGGACGATCCGTCCGGCGCAGCCCTCCTCCTCCAGGCCCGCCATCAGCTCGCGCAGCGCGTCCACCACCGGCAGGCCCGACAGCGTCAGCCACACGTCGCGGCCGGTCGCGGGGGACACCCCGATCACGACCTCGCGCGGGTCGCCGCCCGGGGCCGCCTCGCGCACGGGACGCAGCGCGTCGGCGCGGTGCGCGAGCTGCGCGGCCCGCAGGTCCCGCACCGAGCGCTGCTGGCGGATCGCGTCGATCTCGGCCTGGCGCTCCGGCGCCGGCTCGTACCCGGTGCCGGGGCCCGCGTAGTCGTTGGGGTCGGTGACCAGCGACAGGACCCGCATCGACGGGGTGAAGATCGCCGCGGTCTGGAGGTAGTCGCCCTCGACCCGGGCCCTGAGCATGGCCAGCAGCCGCTCGGCCTCGGGCTCGAACCCCGTCTCGACCAGGGCCGTCACCACGTCGGCCATGGTCAGCCCGCTGTCCATGATGGTGCGGGCCGCGCTCAGCACGGCCGTGGCGTCGGTGCCCGCCAGGTCCTTGGACCCGGCCGCGTCCACCGCCGCCTCCACCTGCTCGTCGGTGAAGTCGGCCAGGCCGAACCAGGAGTACACCGCCCGCGCCGCCTCGGCCGCGCGGCGGCGCAGCGCCTCGACCTCCTCCGGCGAGGCGGTGCGCAGCCCGCCGTCCACGCCCCAGTCGCGCTGCATGGCGAGGTAGTCGTCGATGTCCTCGGCGTTCCAGTTGGACGGGCCGAACATGTTGTCATAGCGCTGGATCGAGCCGAAGCCGCTGCACACGAAGTCGGAGCCGGCCAGGAAGATCGGCAGCGTGCGCGAGGTCCTGCGCACGTCCGACTCCGACATCAGCGCGTCGTTGCCCGAGCACGACTCCAGGTTGCGCGCCATCACCATGACGTTCTCGGCCATCAGCTCGCGCACCCCGCGCGGCACCGCCCCGGCCACGCTGGCCCCGTCGATGCCGCCGTTCTGCACGCCCTGCGCGCCCATCGCCCGCGCCAGCGCCACGCACCGCGACTCCAGGTACAGCATCGAGCGCCGCTCCGCGCCGCCCATCAGCACCTCGGCCCCGGCCCCGGAGGACACCCGCATCTTGATCCCGCGCGAGGCGTACGCGCTGGTCAGGAAGGCTTTGGACCACGGCGTGTCGTCGCCGTCGGTGAAGACCCGCTCGGTGCCGTACAGGCTGACCGTCTCGGCGTACGACACGAAGCCGCGCAGGCCCAGCTCCAGCTCCTGCGCCTCCTCCACCGAGCACTGCACCAGCACCCCGGGCGAGCCGACCGCCGCGCCGATGGCGACCGCGACCGCGTTGGACGGCGCGTCGGCCAGCACCGGCACCGTGGTCTCCAGCTCCCGGAACCCGTACGCCGCGGCCGTGGCGGCGTCGGCCGCGAGCAGCAGCGGGTCGTCCAGCCGGTTGGTGACGTGCGCCTGGTTGCTCGGGGTGCGCCGGGCGCGCAGCTTGGTCATGGCCATCACCAGCTCGGGCGGGCGCAGCAGCGCCAGCACCCGGGCCAGCTTGGCCGGGGTCATGCCCGCGCACAGCCGTACGACCTCCGCGCGCGGCACGTCGGGCGCGACCATCATCCGGGCCACGGCCACGTCGGGCAGCGCCATGGCCTCCTCGGCCACCGACAGGTCCAGGCCGTGGGCGGCGATGAACGCGTCGATGGCGTCGAAGTCGGCGGCCTTGACCCCGTCCATCTCCGTGACCCGCCCGTCCACGACGGTCAGGCCGGGCTCCGGATCGTACGGCGAGGCCAGCGCCACCAGGCCCAGCTCCGGGTTCTCCACCGCGAACCCGTCCAGGTTGACCCGCTGGGCGTCCATGAACCGGATACGCCCGACCCGTTCCCGAGTCATGCCGTCTCCCACAGCGCCGCGGCGGCCTCGGCGCAGGCCACGTCCTGCTCCACCGTGCCGCCGCTGACCCCGACCCCGCCGACCACCCGTTCCCCCTCGCCGTGGCCGTCCCACAGCGGGATGCCGCCGCCGAAGCAGACGTACCTGCCGTCGGCGGCGAGGCCGTACAGCTCGCCGCCGGGCTGCACCATGGGGGCGAGGTCGGCGGTGGCGATCCGGTGCGCCACCGCCGTGTACGCCTTGCCGGGCGCGAGCGCGGGGCCGGCGATCTCGGCGCCGTCCATGCGCTGGAAGGCGACGAGGTGCCCGCCCGCGTCCACCACGGCCACCGACACCAGCGCGCCCGCGCGCGCGGCCTCTTTGATCGCGGCCTCGCACATCCGCAGGGCCAGTTCCAGGTTCACGCGCGCTCGGGTTCCTCCGCACTGGTTCGTGGTGGCGCGTCCTCCTCCATCACGACGCGACCGATTCGTTGGTACCTCTCCTGGTCCTTCGAGCGCAAGATCAGGCCGATCACGATGCCGAACAGGACCACCCCGCCGATGATGTACGGGATCGCGTGGAAGACCGGGCTGTCGGCCGCGGCGCCGGCCGCGAACTCCAGGTTGTCCACCAGCAGGTAGACGACGTACCCCATGCCCACCGCGCCGATCGCTGGCGCGACCAGCGTGCGCCACCAGTGCCGGGTCTCCGGATGGTTGCCCTTCACGTGGAAGTAGAAGATCACCGCGATCGAGCAGACCGTCTGCACGATCAGGATCATCGCCGTGCCCAGGATCGCCATCAGGCCGTAGAGGTAGAAGTACGCCACGTCGGGCGCGCTCTCGGTCGGCTCCTGAAGGGCGAAGAACGCCAGCGTGATCAGCAGGCAGATCACCGACTGGGTGATCGAGGCGATGTGCGGCGACTTGTGCGTGCCGTGCGTCGCGCCCAGCGTCCGGCGCAGGCCCGGGGTCAGCCCCTCGCGGCCGATCGCGTAGATGTAGCGCGAGGCGGCGTTGTGGAAGGCGAGCGCGCAGGCGAAGGAGCCGAGCACGGTGAGGACCTTGTAGATCACCAGTGCCCAGCCGCCGACGTAGCTGTCGGTGATGCCGAAGAACAGGTCGAACGGGTTGCCGGTGCTGCCGCGCGAGATCGCGACCGACTGCTCGGCGCCGTTGCCTGCGATGGCCAGCCAGGACACGATCGTGTAGAAGACGCCCAGGCCGATCACCGCCATCATGGTGGCCCGGGGGATGATCTTCTTGGGGTCCTTGGACTCCTCGCCGTACACCGCGGTGGTCTCGAAGCCGACCCAGGACCAGAAGGCGAAGAACAGGCCGATGGCGGCGCTCCCCGTGATGGCCGCGGCCGGGTCGTCGGCGACGGCGGTGAAGGCGTTGGCCGGGTTGAGCACCTGCGCCATGAGCCCGTCCGGGCCGCCGCCGCGGATCAGCACCGACAGGCTGAGCAGGCCCAGGATGACGATCTCGGTGATCAGGAAGACCGCCAGCACCCGGCCGGAGATCTCGATGTCGAAGTAGCCGAGCAGCGCGATGGCCGCGATGCCGATCAGGGCGTAGACGATCCAGCTCAGCTCCGGGCCGCCGAAGGTCTCGACGGTGGTCTTGGCGAAGGAGGCGAAGATGCCGATCAGCGACGCCTCGAACACGATGTACGCGACCGTGGCCAGCAGGCCGGACACCAGGCCCCACAACTGACCCAGGCCGTGGGAGATGAAGCCGTAGAAGGCGCCGGTGGCGGTGATGTGCCGGGCCATCGCGGTGTAGCCCACCGCGAAGATGCTCAGCACGATCGTGGCGAACAGGTACGCGGCCGGGACTCCGGTGCCGTTGCCGTAGCCGACCACGATCGGCACGTTGCCGGTCATGGCGGTGATGGGGGCGGCGTTGGCCACGGCCATGAACAACACGGCGAACAGCCCGATCGCGCCGGACTTGAGCCGCTGGACCTCGGGGGCGGCGGGCTGCTGCCCGCTCTTGCTCTCGACGGTGCTCACGGGCACCGCTCCTTCCGCAAATAATGTGACATGCGGCTGATGTGCGCGAATCGTGGCATTTGCCCGCTCTGTGCGGCAATACCCGGCATGTTTATTCTTCTTCACAACGAGAACCGTTGACGGCTAAGGTCCGACCGATGCACGCTTACGGCCGTACCGATCGGCGAAGCGTGGGGACGGCGGCGCATGCTCGACTACGGGATCTTCACGTTCGCCTCCAAGGACGAGGTTCTGGCCAAGTCCAAGGAGTTCTGGAACCCGGACAAGACCACCTTCTGGGAGGAGTCGGGCGTCCCGCTGGTGATCGACCGCAGGGAGGAGTACTTCCTGTACGACGTGTCGGGCAAGCGGCTCATCGACGTGCACCTCAACGGCGGCACCTACAACGTGGGCCACCGCAACCCCGAGGTCGTCGAAGCCGTCACCACGGCCATGCAGCGCTTCGACATCGGCAACCACCACTTCCCCTCGCTCGCGCGCACCGCGCTCGCCGAGGCGCTGGTCACCACCGGGCCGCCCGGCATGAGCAAGGTCGTCTACGCCAGCGGCGGCGGCGAGGCCATCGACATCGCGCTCAAGACCGCCCGCCACGCCACCGGAAGGCGCAGGATCGTCTCCATCGTCAAGGCGTACCACGGGCACACCGGCCTCGCCGTGGGCACCGGCGACGACCGGTTCTCCCGGCTGTTCCTCGCCGACCGCCCCGACGAGTTCACCCACGTGCCCTTCAACGACCTCGACGCCATGCGGGCCGCGCTCGCGCCCGGCGACGCCGCCGCCGTGATCATGGAGACGATCCCGGCGACGTACGGCTTCCCGCTGCCCGCCCCCGGCTACCTGGAGGCGGTCAAGCGGATGTGCGAGGAGCACGGCACGCTCTACATCGCCGACGAGGTGCAGACCGGGCTGATGCGCACCGGCGAGCTGTGGGGCATCACCAAGCACGGCATCGCCCCCGACATCATGGTCACCGGCAAGGGCCTGTCCGGCGGCGTCTACCCGATCGCGGCGGTGCTCGTCGCCGAGCACGCCGCCGGATGGCTGCGCGAGGACGGCTTCGCGCACATGGCGTCCTTCGGCGGCGCCGAGCTGGGCTGCGTCGCCGCGCTGAAGACGCTGGAGATCTGCACGAGGCCGGAGACCCGCTCGATCGTGCACCACGCCGCGGCCGTGATCGGCGCGGGCCTGCGCGAGATCCGGGCGGCCCACCCCGGATACTTCACCGGGATCCGGCAGAACGGCCTGGTCTTCGGCCTGGAGTTCGGCCATCCGGAAGGGGCGAAGCACGTGATGCGGCACCTGTACCAGCATGGGGTCTGGGCGATCTTCTCCACGCTCGACCCGGCGGTGCTGCAGTACAAGCCGGGCATACTGCTGCGCCCGGAGCTGGCCGAGGAACTGCTGGACCGCACCGCCGCCGCCATCGCCAAGGCCGCCGCGGGCGCGAAGGCCGCGGCATGAGCCGCGCGGGGGCGGTGCTGGAGCGCGGCCGGTGGGCGGCGCGCGCGTACGCGGGCTACGACGCGGCCACCGTGGACCGGATCGTCCGCGCCGTGGCGCGCGCGGCGGCCTCGGGCGCGGCCGGCCACGCGGCGCTGGCCGTGGCGGAGAGCGGGCTCGGCGTGCCCGCCCACCAGGAGCTGGCCGGGCACGCCTGCTCCTCCGGGGTGGCCAAGGTGCACGTCGGCGCGGACCTCGTCACGCCGGTCGGCGACGGCCGCACGGTCTCGGTGCCGCGACCGGCCGGGCTGATCCTGGCGCTGACCCCGGCGACCGGGGCCCCGGTGGCGGCGGCGTACCACATGGTGCTGCTCGCGGCGATGACCCGCAACGCGATCGTGGTCCGCCCGCACCCCTCGGTGGCGCGCTCGTGCGCCGAGGCCGTGCGCGCGCTGGCCGGCGCGGCCGTGGAGGCCGGCGCCCCCGACGGCGCGATCCAGGTGGCGGACGACGACGGGCTGCTCGGCGACCCGAGGGTGGACCTGGTGCTGGCCGCCGGGGACGAGGAGGAGGTGCGCGCGGCGTACCGCTCCGGCGTGCCCGCGCTCGGCCTCGGGCCCGGCAACGCGCCGGTCCTCGTGGACGGCACCGCCGACCCGCGGGCCGCGGCCGGGCACATCGTGGCCAGCGCGTCCTTCGACAACGGGCTGTCGCGGGCCGCGGAGTCGGTGCTGATCGTGCCGGAGGCCGCGGCCGACGCCCTGGTCGCGGCGCTGCGCGCGGCGGGCGCGTACCCGCTGGGGGCGGCCGAGGCCGACCGGGTCAGGGAACTGCTGCCCGAGGCGGTGGGCCGCGACGCCGTCTGGATCGCCGAGCGCGCCGGGGCGCGGGTGCCGGCCGGGACCCGCCTGCTGCTCGCGCCGATGCCGCTCGCGGTGCCCGAGGACCCGCTCACCGGCCCCACGCGCTGCCCGGTGCTCGGCGTGGTGCGCGTGCCCTCGGCCGCGCGGGGCATCGCCGCCGCGCGCGCGGTCCTGCGCGTCGCCGGGGCGGGTCACACCGCCGCGATCCACAGCGCCGACCCCGAGGCGATCATGACGTACGCGGCGGCGCTGCCGGCCGCGCAGGTGCGGGTCAACGAGGGCGCCGCCCTGGACGCGGCCGGACGCCCCCACCCGTTCCTGATCGGCCCGCGCGGCCCGCTGGAGCCCGCCGACCTGGTCCGCTGGACCCGCTTCCCCGGCGCCAAGGCCCCCATCGACCCGTGGACGGCCCCCCGGGGCCCCGTGCCCGGCTATCCCGTCGCCTCCAACCTGGCGGGGGAGCCCGGTACCCCAAGGACCGCCGCCTCCGTACTGCGCTCGGGGGCGGCGTCGGCATCACCATGAGGAGAGAGCACCTTGACCGTCCACGACCTGTCCGGCGGAGAGGACGTCCTGGCCCGGGTGGACGACGTGGCGCGCCGGGCGCTGCGCCACTACCCGCTCTCCCCGGCCGCGACCGCGACGTTGATCAACGTCTCGGAGAACGCGACGTACCGGGTGGACGACCCGGAGACGGGGGAGCGGGCCATCCTGCGGGTGCACCGGCTCGGCTACCACTCGCCCGAGGCCATCGCCTCGGAGCTGGACTGGCTGGCCGCGCTGCGTGACGACGAGGGCGTCCGCACGCCCCGCGTGCTGCCGGCCGCCGGCGGCGACAGGATGGTGCGGGTCGGTGAGCGCACCTGCGTCATGTTCGAGCACCTGCCCGGGACCGAGCCCGCCGAGGAGCGCCTGGTCGAGGAGTTCGAGCGCCTGGGCGCGCTGACCGCGCGCATGCACCGGCACGCCCGCGCCTGGCGCCGCCCGCCCGGCTTCACCCGCTTCCACTGGGACTACGACGCCGCCTTCGGCGCCGAGAGCCGGTGGGGCAGGTGGCAGGACGGCGCGGGCGTGCACGGGGAGGCCGCGGACGTGCTCGGCCGCCTGGCCGAGGAGCTGCGCGCCAGGCTCGCCCGCTTCGGCGCCGGCCCGTCCAGGTACGGCCTCATCCACGCCGACCTGCGCCTGGCCAACCTGCTCGTGCACGGCGACGCCCCGCCCAGCGTGATCGACTTCGACGACTGCGGCTTCGGCTGGTACCTGTACGACCTCGGCGCCGCCCTCAGCTTCATCGAGCACCACCCCAAGGTGCCCGAGATGATCGACTCCTGGACCCGCGGCTACCGCACGGTCCTGGACCTGCCCGCCGAGGACGAGGCCGAGATCTGGACCTTCGTCCTGATGCGCCGCCTGCTGCTGGTGGCCTGGATCGGCTCGCACTCGGCGGTGGACATCGCCCGCGAGCTGGGCGCCGGCTACACCGAGCAGAGCTGTGAGCTGGCCGAACGCTATCTGACGAGGAGCCGCCCATGTTCACCCCCGTAACCGGCAGATCGGTGGTCGTCACCGGCGGCACCAAGGGCATCGGCAAGGGCATCGGCCGCGTGTTCGCCGCCGCCGGCGCGAAGGTGCTCCTGGTGGGCCGGGACGAGGCCGCCGCCAAGGCCGCGGTCGCCGCCATCCCCGGAGAGGTCTCCTACGTCCTCGCCGACGTCTCCCACCCGGACGACTGCGCCCGCATGGCCGAGGCGGCGGTCGAGCGCCACGGCGGCATCGACGTCCTGTGCGCCAACGCCGGCATCTTTCCCGAGAAGCCCCTCGCGCGGATGACCGAGGCCGACATCGACGAGGTGCTGGGCGTCAACCTCAAGGGGACCATCCTCAGCGTCCGCGCCTGCCTGCCCGCCCTGGAGGCGTCGGGCCGGGGCCGGGTGATCCTGACCTCCTCCATCACCGGCCCCATCACGGGCTACCCCGGCTGGTCCCACTACGGCGCCAGCAAGGCCGGCCAGCTCGGCTTCATGCGCACCGCCGCGATGGAGCTGGCGCCGAAGGGCATCACCGTCAACGCCGTGCTCCCGGGCAACATCATGACCGAGGGCCTGGCCGAGCTGGGCGAGGACTACATCCGCGGCATGGAGGCCGCGATCCCCATGGCCCGCCTGGGCACCGTGGAGGAGATCGGCAGCGCCTGCCTGTTCCTGGCCACCGACGAGGCGGCGTACATCACCGGCCAGGCCCTGGGCGTGGACGGCGGCCAGGTGCTCCCGGAGTCGGCCGAGGCGCTGACGAGCATGTGACGGCCCTGATGACGCGCACCGACCGCGAGGCGGCAGAGGGGGCACATGGGGCACAAGGGGCACAAGGGGCACAGGCGGCACAGAGGGCACAGTCGGCGCAGTCGGCCGTGGCCGAGGCCCGCCGGCGCCTCCAGGAGATGATCACCTCCGGGCGGCTCCGCCCCGGCCAGCGCCTGGGCGCCGAACGCGCCCTCGCCGCCGACCTGGGCGTCAGCCGCGCGACCCTGCGCCAGGCCCTGAGCCTGCTGGAGCAGCAGGGCGCGGTACGCCGGGTGCCGGGCCGCGGCGGCGGCACGTTCGTCGGCCGGCCCAAGATCGAGCGTGACCTGTCCAGTGTGGCAGGCGTGCCCGCCCTGCTGCGCGACCAGGGCTACACCGCGGGCTCCCGGGTCGTCGGCGCCGCCATCGTGGGGGCCGACGAGCCCACCGCCGCGGCCCTGTCGCTCCAGCCCGGCGAGCTGGTCACCGAGATCGTCCGCATCCGCCTGGCCGACGGCGAACCCATCAGCCTGGAGAACGCCCGCTTCCCCGCCCTGCGCTTCCCCGGCCTCCTGGAGCTCCCCCTCGGCGGCTCCATCTACGAACTCCTCGCCGCCCGCTACGGCGTGCGCCCCGCGGAGGCGGTGGAGCGCATCGAGGCGGTCCCCGCCACCGACACCCAGGCCGCCGTCCTCGGCGTCGCCCCCGGCGTGCCCCTGCTGTCCGTCACCCGCACCGCCTCCGCCGAGGACGGCACCCCGTTCGAGTTCTCCCACGACCTCTTCCGCGGCGACAGGACCGCGTTCCTGGTCCGCAGCAGCGGCACCGCCGCAGGTCACGGCGAGCGGGGCCGCCTGATCCACCTGCCGCCCACCTGACGGGTCCGCACCATCCGGGAGCGGGGGCGGTGGACAATCGTCTGGCCAGCAGCGTCACCGGCCTCGACGGCATCGGGCTGGACGAGTTCGCCCGCCGTACCTTGGAGATTGCATGATCAGCGTTTTCGGCAGCGCCAACATGGACCTCGTCGCCTACGTGGACAAGGCGCCCGCGCTCGGCGAGACCGTCACCGGGCGCGCCTTCCGCACCATCCCCGGCGGCAAGGGCGCGAACCAGGCCATCGCCGCCGCCCGCGCCGGGGCGGAGGTGATCTTCGTGGGCGCGGTCGGCGACGACGCGTTCGGTCCGGCGATGCGCGCCACGCTGGAGGAGGCGGGCGTGGACGTGAGCCACCTGCGGGCGATCCCGGGCCCGTCCGGGATCGCGCACATCGTCGTGGACGACCGGGGCGGCAACTCGATCATCGTGGTGCCGGGCGCGAACGGCACGATCGAGGGCCCGACCGAGGCCGAGGCCGCGGCGATCGGGCGTACGGACGCGGTGCTGCTCCAGCTCGAACTGCCGATGGAGGCCGTGGTCGCCGCGGCGGTCTCGGCGGGCGGCGCCGAGGTCGTGCTGACCCCCGCGCCCGCGCGTCCGCTGCCCGCCGAGCTGCTGGACGCCGTGGACCTGATCGTGCCCAACGAGCACGAGGCCGCCGCCATCACCGGCCGGCGCGACCCCGCCGAGGCGCTGGCCGCGCTGCTGGAACGGGTGCCCGAGGCGGTGATCACCCTCGGCGCCGAGGGCGCGCTGTACGGCGCGCGCGGCGCCGAGCCCGTGCGCGTCCCGGCGTTCGCGGTGGAGGCGGTGGACACCACCGCCGCCGGCGACACCTTCGTCGGCGCCCTGGCCGTGGCCCGCGGCGAGGGCCGCCCGCCCGCCGAGGCGCTGCGCTTCGCCTCGGCCGCCGCCGCGCTGTCGGTGCAGCGCGAGGGCGCCAGCACCTCGATGCCCGCGCGCGAGAGCATCGACGCCTTCCTCGCCGCCCGGGAGGCCCGGTGAGGCCGCTCGGCTAGCCGAGGCCCAGGGCGGCGCGGACGTCCTCGTCCTGCGGGGCCAGGTCGTGGGCCCGGCGCAGGTCGGCCACGGCCTCCTCTTCACGTCCCGCCGCCCGCAGCGCCAGGGCGCGGTGGTAGCGGAAGGCGGCGTCCTCGGTCAGGTCCAGGGCCCGGGTGAGGTCGGCTATCGCCGCCTCCTGGTCGCCGCCCTCGTGCGCGAGCACGCCCCGGCAGGCCCAAGCGGTCGCCATGCCCGGGTCCCGCGCCAACGCCGCGTCGAAGGCCGCGCGGGCCTCGCTCGTACGCCCCTCGGCGTGCTCGGCCTGCCCCAGCGCGCACAGCAGGTACGGGTTGCCCGGCTCGATCGCGAGACCGGCCTTCGCGTCGCGGCGCGCGCCCGCGTGGTCGCCCGCCGCGGCGAGCAGCCCGGCCCGGTTGACCAGGGCGTCCACGAACTCCGGGTCCAGCTCCAGCGCGTGGCCGAGGTCGGCCAAGGCGCCCTCGTGGTCCCCGGCCGCGAAGCGGGCCTCGGCCCGGTTGTGGTACGCCTCCGGGAACGGCGGCCCGGCCCGCATCGCGGTCTCGTAGTCGGCCACCGCCTCCTCCAGGCGGCCCAGCGTGAAGTGCAGATTGCCCCGGTCGATGTAGTAGTCCGGATAGCCGGGGTCGGCCGCGATCACCGCGTCCAGGTCGGCCAGCGCCGGCTCCAGCTCGCCCCGCTTGACGGCGAGCTGGGCCCGGTTGGCGCGCAGCACCAGCCGGTGCACCGGGTGCTCGCCCGGGTCGAGATCCTGGTCGGCCAGGTCGATCGCCTGCTGCACCAGCTCCGCCGCCGCGTCCGACCGCCCGAGCCGCATCTCGATCAGGGCCCGCCCGTTGAGGTCGAAGCCCAGCTTGAACGCGCGTACCCGCTTGTCGGGCAGCAGCGTGGAGATCGCGATGGCCTCGTTGATCCAGCCGAGCGCCGTCTCCGGGTCCCGGCGGGCCGGGTCGTGGTGGCGTACCAGCAGCATGGCCGTGGAGTACGCGGCGGCGGCGTGCACCGAGGGCTCGACGCTGCCCCGCCGGGCGCGGTCGAACAGGTCCAGCGCCGCCTCCTCCCGCCCCAGCGCGCCGAGCGCCGTCGCCGTGCGGTGGATCAGCCGCCACCAGGTCTCGTGTCCCCGCTCGGGGTCGGCGAACCGCAGCGCCCGCGTTCCGAGGTCGGCGACCGCGTCGTGGCAGCCCGCGTCGAAGCACCATTCCACGGCCCGGCTGAGCGCGTCCAGGGCACGCCCGGGGTCCCCGGCGCGCTCGCGGTGGTACGGGATCGCGCCCAGCCGCGGCCCGATCCGGCCCATGGCCTCCAGTTCGGCGGCGCGGCGGGCGTGCTCCTCCGGGGACAGGCCCTCCCACGGCCCCGGCACCGGCGGCGCCTCGACGACCGAGAGCAGCGCCGCCGGGACCCTGCGGCGCAGCACGCCCAGGAACTCGCGGTCGGTGGGGTCGGCCAGGCGTTCGTTCGCCACGGCCAGCGTGTACGGCCCGCCGCCCGCGCGCGTGAGATGCTCGCGCACGAACTCGGCCAGCCCGTTGGCGATCCGCAGCGTCCGCCGGGGCGCGTGCACCAGGATGCGCTCGGGCTTGGGCAGCTCCGAGGCGATGGACCCGCGCACCTCGGGCACGACCTCCCGCAGGTCGGGCGCGGCCGTACGGATCTCGATGTCGTACGCCGTCACCAGCTCCGGCCAGTGCCGCATCGCCTCCGGCACCAGGAGTTCCAGCAGGTCACCCGCGGCCGTGTACGGGCCGTGCCGCCTCCGATCGGCGTCGATCACCGGAAAGGCCGTCTCGCCCACCACGCACACCTTCCACAGACGGCGTCCTCGATCGTCCTGTCCCCGGGACCGTCCACGGGGCCGGCGGCCACCCGCGCGGGCCGCCGGTCCCCGTCTCGGATCAGCCCTCGTGCTTGGCGCTCGCGGCGCCCTTGAGAGTGACCGGGCCGGGCTTATGAACGATGATCTTCTTCACTTCCTGCTCATTTCTGCTCAGGGCGTGCACTAGATCAACAGTTCTAGGACAAAGCTCGCGCCTTTACAAGATCTCCACAAACTCTGTCCGGAACTGGACAGGGCCCATGGCCGGCGCGGCGCGCGAGCCCGTGAGGTCGGGGCGGGTGGTCAGCTCGCCAGGTAGGAGGCGGCCATGTCCTTCTCGCCGTGTCCTTCTCGTGCCGCGCGGCGGAAGCGCTCCAGGCCGGCGGTGGCCACGTCGGCCTTGACCCCTGCCTGCTCGGCGGCCTGGGCGACCAGTCGCGCGTCCTTCACCGCGTTGGCGACGGAGAAGGACGGCTCGTAGTCGCCCCCGAGGACGGCGGCGGCCTTGCTCTGGAAGAACGGGCTGTCGAGCGGGCCGCCCGTCACCACGTCCACCACCAGGCGGGGATCGACGCCGAGTGCTCGGGCGAGGGACAGGCTTTCGGCGGTTCCGTGGGTGAGGGCGAAGACCAGGCTGTTGAGCGCGAGCTTGAGACGGCTGGCGGCCGGCGGCTCCGTGGAGACCCAGACGGTCCTGCTGCCGATGGCGTCGAAGACCGCCTCCGCCTGCCGGCGGGCGCTCTCGGGGCCGGCGGCGAGGATCACCAGCCGGGCGTTCTCCGCCGGTTGCTTCGTCCCCTGCACCGGGGCGTCGTAGAAGACCAGGCCGTGCCGGTCGGCGAAGCCGGCCAGTTGCTCGGTGGCGGTCGCGCCGACCGTGCTGAGCTGGATCCAGATCGCCCCCTTCGTGAGCCCGGGGGCGGCCGCCGTCATCGTCTCCAGCACCGTGTCCCCGTCCGTCAGGACGGTCACGATGATCTCGGCGCCGGCGACGGCCTCGGCCGGGGTGTCGAACACCTTGATGCCGCCGGACTCGGCCAGCCGGTCCGCTTTGGCGCGGGTGCGGTTCCAGGCGTTCACCGCGAAGGTCTTGCGCAGGTTCTTCGCCACGGGCGCGCCGATGATCCCGGTGCCGAGCACCGCGACCGTGCTCGTGCCGGATGAGGCGGGGGTGGTCACGGTCATGGGGAACCTCCTCGGGAGGGGACTGGCGTGTGGAAAGGCGGGCTCAGAGACAGGTCAGGGTCGTCTCGACGATGTCGATCATGGAGGCTCGGCCCGCGGTCTTGCCCAGCACCCGCAGGCCGTACATGGAGTTGAGCAGGTACCGGGCCAGGACGGCCGGATCACGGTCCGCCGCGATCTCGCCGTCGTGCCGGGCGCGTTCCAGGGCGTCGCGGAAGGCGGCCTCCATGCGGCCGAAGATGGCCCGCACGAGGTCGGTTACGCCCGGGTCGCGACCGGCCAGCTCGATGGCGGCGTTGACCGCCAGGCAGCCGCGGCGCGGGGGAGCCTCGGCCGACTCCTCCTCGACGACGGTCATCAGGACGCGCCGAACGCGGTCGCGGACCGGGCCGTCGCCCTCCAGCACCTTGACCTGCCGTGTCGTCCACTCCTCGTCGTAGCGGCGCAGCGCTTCGAGGAACAGGTGATGTTTGCTGGTGAAGGCGTTGTACAGGCTGCCGCGCCCGAGCCCGGTGTGGTCCACGAGGTCCTGGGCGGAGGTGGCGGCATAGCCCTTGCTCCAGAAAGCGGCCATGGCGGCATCGACGACCGCGCCGGGGTCGAAGCCTTTGGGTCGGGGCATGCGGGTGACCCTAGCACGTTCTGGAACGATCGTTAAAATTTCTCGAATCCCCGGAAACTCCCTCTTGTCCATGCAGTGCATGCACAGCATACTCAGATGGCAGTTCCGAGGAGAAAGAGAACGCCGTGCTCGATCCTGTGCACCTGACCGTCCTGGCCGTCGCGGGGTTTCTCGCGGGCGCCGTCAACGGGGTCGCCGGCGGTGGTTCCCTGATCTCGTTCCCCGCGCTGCTGGCGGTGGGCTATCCGCCGGTGACCGCCAACGTCACCAGCGCGCTGACGACCCTGCCCGGCTACGTCGGCGGACTCGCCGGCTACCGCGACGAGTGGCCCGCCATCCGCTCGCGCGCGCTCGGGCTGGCGGGGGTGAGCGTCGCGGGCGCGGCCTGCGGCTCGGCGCTCCTGCTGGGCGCGCCGCCCGAGCACTTCACGTCGGCGGTGCCGGTTCTCGTCCTCGCCTCCGCCCTCGCCCTGGCCCTGCAGAACGTGGTGGCGCGGCGGCTGGTACGGGCCCGTGCGGCCGGCGGCGGTCCCGGCCTGCTCATCGCCCAGTTCGTGGTCTCGGTGTACGGCGGCTACTTCGCCGCGGGGCTGGGCGTGATGATGCTCGCGATCCTCGGGGCCTTCATGACCGAGGACCTGCACCGCCTCAACGCGCTCAAGGGCGCCCTGTCGCTCGTCGTCGGATCGGTCTCGGCCCTGTGCTTCGCCGTCTTCGGGCCCGTGCAGTGGCTCCCGGTCGCCGTCATGTCGCTGGCCGGCCTGTTCGGCGGACGCGGCGGAGTGGCGCTCGCCCGGCGCGTGTCCCCCCATGTCCTCCGCCGGCTGGTCGTCGGCGTCGGGCTCGTCCTGTCCACCGTGCTCTTCCTGAGGTAGCCATGATCCAGCAGCGAACCGACCTTCTCGTCTCGGGCACCCACCTGATCTCGATGGACGCCGACGTCGGCGACATCCCGAGGGCGGACATCCTCATCCGCGAGGGCCGGATCATCGACGCCGGCCCGCACCGACCGGATCGGGAGGTGGGCGACGTACAGGTCATCGACGCGTCCGGGACGCTGACCCTGCCCGGCTTCGTGGACACGCACTGGCACCTGTGGAACTCGCTGCTGCGCGGCACGGTGGGCGACCGGCCGGGCACCGACTACTTCACCGTCAAACGGGCGCTCGCGCCGCACTTCGAGGTGGAGGACTTCTACTGGGCGGCGCGGTTCGGGCTGGCCGAGGCCGTCAGCGGCGGCATCACCACCGTGCACAACTTCGACCACAACGTGCGCAGCCCGCAGGACGCCGACGCCAACATCCAGGCGCATCTCGACTCCGGCCTGCGCGGGCGCTTCTCCTACGGCCCGCCCGACTCGGCCGCGCCCGACGCGACCAACGACCTCGACGACTGGGCGGCGCTGCGCGAGCGCTGGCCGGCGTCCCGTCTGGACGGGAGGCTGGACTTCGGCGTCGCCCTGCGCGGCCCGTACCGGACGCCGCCCTCGGTGTACGAGCGGGAGTGGCGGACGGCACGATCGCTCGGCCTGCCGATCACCATGCACTGCGACCGGTGCCTGCGGGAGGAGGGCTGCCGTAGCTGCGGCCTGGTCCGGCTCGAAGAGCTGGGGCTGCTCGGGGAGGACGTGCAGGTCATCCATGCCGTGCACGCCGGCGAGCAGGACATCCGGGCGCTGGCCCGCACGCGCACCCGGGTCTCCCTGAGCCCGATGACCGAGATGCGCACGATGGGGTTCCCGCTGCTGACCGAACTCCTCCAGGCGGGCGTGCCGGTCTCGCTGTCGCTGGACACCCTGGCCATGCCCACGAGCGCGGACATCCTGGGACACCTGCGCGCGATCATCTCGGTCGAGGCCGCGCGCACCGGATCGAACGCCCTGACCCCGCGCAGACTGCTCCGGCTCGCCACGCTCGACGGCGCCCGCGATCTCGGGCTGGAGCACGTCACCGGGTCCGTCACCCCCGGCAAGCGCGCGGACCTGGTGATCCTGCGCTCCGGCGACATCAACCTGGTCCCCTCCGGCGACCCGGCCGAGGCGCTGGTCTACACCGGCCAGATCGACAACATCGACACCGTCATCGCCGACGGCCGCATTCTCAAGCGGCACGGCAAGCGGGTCCTCGCCCCCGGCGAGCAGGACCCCGTCGCGGTGGCCGCGGCGCGTCGCGACGCGCTGCTGCGCAGGGCCGCCGCCGCGGGCGACTGGCCGGCCCGCCCTGCCGGCGCCCCGGGCCCATCCCCCACCGAAGGAACACTGCCATGAGCGCCACCTCCGTCCCCCGTACATCACCCTCCCGGCGAGAGGCTCTCGCACCCTCCGCGGCCATCGCCATGTTCGGCCTGCTCCTGCTGGCCTACGCCGTCAACGCGATGGACCGCATGGTCTTCCCGGTACTGCTCGTCGAGGTCCGTACGGAGTACGGCTTCAGCCTGGAGGCGGCCGGTCTGCAGGCCACCGTGTTCGCCCTCGGCATGGGCCTGGCCGGCATACCCGCCGGCCGCGTGGAGCGGATGCTCGGCCGCAAGTGGACGATCGTCGGCGGAACGCTGCTGTTCTCGGCCGCGACCGCCATGACCGCCGCGTCCGCCGGGTTCGCCGACATGCTGCTGTGGCGCGTCCTGTCCGGAGTCGGCGAGGCCCTGCAGCTCGCCGCGATCATCACGGTGGCGTCGAGCGCCTTCCCCGCCCGGCGCGGCGTGGCCATCGGCAGCATCAACATGGCGTTCGCCGCGGGGTCGCTCCTCGGCCCGGCGCTGGGCAGCAGCCTGCTCGAAAGCCACGGCACCTGGCGGTCGCCGATGCTGGTCTTCGGCGCGATCGGCGTCGTGCTCGCGCTCGCCGTCGTGCTGCTGGTGTCACGGCGGCTCACCGAGGCCGAGCCGGCCAAAAGCGCGGCCCTGCACGTCGGCGGCGCGCCCACGTTGTGGTCGCGCAACCCGCTCCTGCTCGCCGCCATCATCACGCTCTTCGGCCTGGCCGACTTCGCCTTCATCGGCCTGTACGCCAGCTACCTGCGCGAGCACCTGCACTTCGGCTCGGGCCAGGCCGGGTTCGTGGTGGGACTGTCGGGGCTGGCGGCCTTCGCGTCACCGGCCGGCGGCTACCTGGTCGATCGGTGGAGCCCGCGGCTGGTGCTGCCGATGCTGAACCTCGGCGTCGCGGCGTGCGGGTGCGCCCTGTTCCTCGGGCCGGGATCGGTCACCTGGCAGGCCGTCTTCTCCTTCCTGTTCGGGCTTCTCGCCAGCAGCGGCGTGTACGTGGCCGCGGCCGGCTATCTCGTCAAGTCCGTGGACGCCCGGGGCGTCAGCCGGGCCGCCGGCGTGTTCGTCACCTGCGTCTACATCGCGGCCAGCGTCGCCGGGCTGATGTTCAGCAGCCTGATCGCGGCCACCGGCTGGACGGTCGCCGCCATGGTGCAGATCGTCGGCTTCTCCGTCCTGGGCGCCGCCCTGGCCCTCGTCCTGCGGCCGGACCTGTTCAGCACGACCGACACCACAAGGGATCACTGACTCATGACCACCTCCCTGCTCTGGCGGCCACACCAGGCCGCCGTCCCCGTCGCCGGACGGCCCGGGGCATTCCCGGTCCGGCGCGTCTACTGCGTCGGGCGCAACTACCTCGACCACATCCGCGAGATGCGCGAGGGCGACGAGCGCGACGACCCCTTCTTCTTCCACAAGCCCGCCGACGCGGTCGTCCCCGACGGCTCGGCCGTCCCGTATCCGCCGCAGACCGAAGACCTGCAGTTCGAGGGCGAGCTGGTCGTCGCGATCGGGCGGGAGGGGGTGGACATCGGGCCGCAGGACGCGCTCGATCACGTCTTCGGCTTCGCCGCCGGCATCGACCTGACGCGGCGCGACCGGCAGCGCGAGTGCCGGGCGATGGCGCGGCCCTGGGAGGCCGGCAAGTCCTTCGACCACTCGGCGCCCTGCGGCCCGATCCTCCCGGCGCAGCAGGCCACCCAGACGCTCTCCGGTGAGCTGCGCCTGAGTGTCAACGGCGAGCTGCGCCAGCACACCAGCCTGAAGCTGATGATCTGGGACGTCCCGGAGATCATCAGCCACCTGTCCCGCTCCTACCGGCTCATGCCGGGCGATCTGATCTACACCGGCACCCCGGCCGGCGTCGCCCCGGTGCGGCCCGGCGACCGGATCCACGTCGAGATCACCGGCCTGCCCTCCCTGACCGTGACCATCCGCCCAGGAGACACCCATGCGTCCCAGTGAACGGCTCGCGTACGACCCCATCGAGGGGCGCCCCGCGCTCACCCTCCCCGACGGGGGACGGATGATCGTATGGGTCATCGTCAACGTCGAGACCTGGTCCGACACCGACCCCATGCCCCGGACCGTGCTCACCCCGCCCGCCGGCGGCATCCCCGCCCCCGACGTCCCCAACTGGGCCTGGCACGAGTACGGCAACCGGGTCGGATTCTGGCGCATCCTCGACACGCTGGACCGGCACGGCGTACGGGCCTGCCTGGCCATCAACGGCCAGGCCATCGAGCACTACCCCCACATCACCCGGGCGGCCCGCGACCGCGGCTGGGAGTTCATCGGGCACGGCCTGACGCAGAAGAACATGCAGAAGGTGGCCGACGAACGAGCCGACATCCGGGCCACCACCCGGGCGATCGAGTCGGCGACCGGAACCCGGCCCCGGGGCTGGCTGGGCCCCGGGCTGACCGAGACCTGGGAAACGCCGGACATCCTCGTCGAGGAAGGATACGAGTACGTCTGCGACTGGGTCCTCGACGACCAGCCCGTGGAACTGGCCACCCGCACCTCGCCGATCGTGAGCATTCCCTACACCCAGGAATGCAACGACGTCGCCATGATGCTGATCCAGCATCATGCGGGCCGCGAATACCTGCAGCGGGCGGTGGACCAGTTCGACCAGCTCTACGCCGACTCCAGCCGGTCCGCCCGGGTCATGGCCCTGGTGGTGCACCCGTACATCATGGGCGCGCCGCATCGCCTGAAGTACTTCGACCAGGCCCTGCACCACATCCGCGCCCACCGGGACGTCCAGGTGTGGACCGGCGAGCAGATCCTCGACTGGTATCGCCGCGCCCGCCCCGAGCCCGCTCCCGCTGCCGAGCCTGCTCCCGAGCCCGTCCCCGTTGCCGAGCCGGCTTCCGGGCGCGGCTCCATGGCGGCCCGCTGAGCGACCGCCGCCGCTCCCCGGCCCGCGGCGATGGCGGCCGGGGAGCGGCGGCGGCGCCGTACCGGAACCCACCGACAAGATCGTGCATGCAGAGTATGCTCAGCATATGACCGGCACCTTCGAATCGCAGCCCGGCAGCGCCCAAGCGGTGTACGCAACACTGCGCCGCCGGTTCGCAGAGGGCGAGTACGCGCCCGGCCAGCGCCTGATGGAGAAAGTGATCGCGGCGGAGCTGGGCGTCAGCCGCACACCGGTACGCGAGGCGATCGGACGGCTGCTGACCGAGGGACTGGTGGTGCCGACCGCCCGGGGCGTCGCGGTCGCGGCGCTGACCCCCCAGGAGGCGGAGCACCTGTTCGTGCTGCGCGCCGATCTCGAAGCCCTGGCCGCGGAGCTCGCCGCCGAGCGGCAGGCGCGGGGCCAGTTGGCCCCGGCCCGGATCGACGAGCTCGACCGGGCGGTGGAGAAGGTCGAAGCCGCGGTCGAGGCCCGTGACCCGCGGGCGTCCGCGCAGGCCAACCTCGCCCTGCACCGCGCCATCGGCGCGGCGGCCGGCAATCCCTTCCTCGAAGACGCCCTCCACCGGGTCTGGGACCGCATCGCCGTCACCACGGTGGCCAACCTGGACGACCCCCACTGGGCCGCCACCATCGGCGACCAGCATCGTGCCATCGTGGCCGAGATCCGCGCGGGCAACCCGCAGGCCGCCAGGCAGGCGGCCAAGTCGCACATCGAGGCGGCCCGCCGCGCCTCCATGAGCTGAGGGAGCGGGTCCCCGGGTGGGGCGTCCGGGGTGGGGGAGGGGGTAGCGTTCCGGTGTGGATCGGATCTTCACTGTCGATGAGGCGCGGGCCATGGTGCCCGAAGTGCGCCGGCGGGCCGCGGAGTTCGTGCGGGCGCGGGCCGACCTGGCCGAGCTCTCCTACGACCTGCGGATGGGGCGGCCCTCGCCGCTGGGCGGCCTGGCCGAGGCCAAGGCGTACGAGGCGCGCATGGACGAGATCCTGAGCTGGTTCGACGATCGCGGCATCGAGGTGAAGGGCGTGGCGCCGCTGCTGGTCGACTTCCCCGCCGAGCTCGACGGGGTCTCGGTGCGGTTGTGCTGGCTGGAGGGGGACGCCGAGCTGGCCTGGTATCACCGCAGCGAGCTGGGGTTTCTCGGCCGCCGGCCGCTGGAGTGAGCGATGGCGGAGCAGGCGCGGGCGGGAGGGCAGGCGGCGCTGGTCGGGGCGCGGATCACGGAGCTGCGCCGGCGTGCGGGCTGGTCGCTGTCGGAGCTGGCCCGCCGCGCCGGGCTGGGCAAGGCGACGCTGTCGGAGCTGGAGGCGGGGCGCCGCAATCCGACGCTGGAGACGCTGTTCGCGGTGACGTCCGCCATGGGGCTGCCGCTCAGCGCCGTGATCCCGCGGGCTGACGCCGAGGGCGGGTGGATGGACGAGCCCGCGGCGAAGCCCGGCGCGGTGGGTGCGGTCGCGCCCGAGGTCTCCGGGGCGGCGGTGGACGCCGTGCTGCTGGAGCGGTTCCGTGACGCGGGGATGGTCACCGAGGTGTACCGGGTGCGCATCCGGCCGGGGGCGCGGCAGGAGTCGCCGGCGCACGCGCCGGGCGTACGGGAGTTCCTGACCGTCTTCGCGGGCGTCGCCGAGGTGGGAGCGCTCGGCGCGCCGCTGCTCGTACGCGCCGGGGAGCACGCGAGCTGGGACGCCTCCGTCCCGCACGGCTACGCCGCCGCCGGGGCCGAGCCGGTCGAGGGCACGCTGGTGATGCGCTACCCCGAGGAGGGTTGACAGGAGGGCGTCCGCCTCGCATCGTTCCGTATATGGAACGACCGAACACGCGGTTCGAGGGCCTGCGGTCCTTCGACATCGACAAGGTCGCCGCGGCGGCCGGCGAGGACCCGGACGTGCTCCGGATGGAGAACCTGGACACCGACCTCGCCCCGCCGCCCGCCGCGGTCGAGGCGACCAGGGCGGCCGTGGGTGAGGCGCGCGGCAACAGCTGGCTGCCGTTCACCGGGCTGCCCGAGCTGCGCGCGGCCATCGCCGCCGACCTGGAGCGCAGGTCCGGCCGCCGGTACGACCCCGGCGCCGAGGTGGTCGTCACCTCGGGCGGCACCAGCGGCGTCCTGCCCGCCCTGTTCGCCGTGTCCGAGCCCGGCGACACCGTGGTGCTGACCGACCCGACGTACGCCGGCCTGCTCCAGCGGACCCGGCTCGCCGGGGCCCGGCCCCACCTCGTCCCGCTCGTCCCGGACGCGGCCGGGTGGCGCCTGGACCGCGACGCGCTGCGCGCCGCCGAGGCCGCGCGCCCGGCCGCACTGGTGCTGATGAGCCCGTCCATGCCGTCGGGCTGCGTGCTGGACGAGGACGACTGGACCGCGGTCGCCGAGCTGTGCGAGCGCACCGGGGCCGCCCTCGTCTACGACGCCGCCATGGAGCGCATCCTCTACGACGGCTCCCCCCGCCTCCACCCGTGCCGCTTCGACGGCCTGGCCGAGCGCACCCTGATCATCGGCTCCATGTCCAAGGAGTACCGGATGATCGGCTGGCGGATCGGCTACGTGGCCGGGCCGCGCCCGCTGCTGGCCCGGGTGGCCCAGGCGGTGATCTACAACACCACGGTGGCGAGCGGCTTCGCCCAGCTCGGCGCGGTCGCCGCGCTCACCGACCCGGCGGGCGGCGGGGTCGCGGAGGCCGCGGCGGAGTACCGGCGCAGGCACGACACCGTGCTCGCCCAGCTCGCCGGGCTGCCGGTGGTGCCCGCAGGCGGCGGCTGGTCCTGCCTGGTGGACGCCCGGCCGCTCGGCCTGACCGCGCCCGACCTGTCGGCCCGCCTCCTCGCCCACGGCCGCGTCGCCGCCACCCCCATGACCGCCTGGGGGGAACGGGTGGCGCCGCACTATGTGCGGCTGGTCTACAGCAGGGAGCCCGTCGAGCGCCTGGCCGGCCTGCGCGCCCGCTTCGACGCCGCGATCAAGGGCGCGTGACGGGGGTGCGCCGGGCGGACCGCATAATGTCGGGGTGACCACGGAACGTCCTGCCTGCTGTGCCCCCTCCATGCCCGTCGCGGCTCCGGCGCCGGTGCCGGTGCGCGCGGCCCGCGCGGGCGAGCCGCGTACGGAGGGCATGGTCGGCCTGCCGGGCGGGACCTTCCTGATGGGCGACGAGGACGGCACGGGGTTCCCCGCCGACGGCGAGGGCCCGGTGCGCGAGGTCACGGTCGGCCCGTTCCTGATCGACGCCTGCGCGGTCACCAACGCCCGCTTCGCCGAGTTCGTGGACGCCACCGGCTACGTCACCGAGGCGGAGCGGTTCGGCTGGTCCCACGTGTACGCCGGCTTCCTGCCGGGCCCGCTGCGCCGCGACTCCCCGAGGGTGGACCAGACGCCCTGGTGGTGCGCGGTGCAGGGAGCCTACTGGCGGCAGCCCGAGGGGCCCGGCTCCACCGTCGAGGACCGCTGGGACCACCCGGTCGTGCACGTCTCCTGGCACGACGCCGACGCCTTCTGCCGCTGGGCCGGCGTCCGCCTGCCCACCGAGGCCGAGTGGGAGTACGCCGCCCGCGGCGGCCTCACCGGGCGCCGCTACCCGTGGGGCGACGAGCTGACCCCCGGCGGCCGGCACATGTGCAACATCTGGCAGGGCACCTTCCCGGCCAAGAACACCGGCGAGGACGGCTACCGCGGCACGGCCCCGGTCACGGCGTACGAGCCGAACGGGTTCGGCCTGTACAACGTCTCCGGCAACGTCTGGGAGTGGTGCGCCGACTGGTGGAGCCCCGACTTCCACCTGACCGGCCCCCGCGTGGACCCCCAGGGGCCCCCGAAGGGCGAGGCGCGGGTGATCCGCGGCGGCTCGTACATGTGCCACGACTCCTACTGCACCCGGTACCGCGTGGCCGCCCGCACCTCCAACACCCCCGACAGCAGCACCGGCCACACCGGCTTCCGCTGCGCCGCCTCACCCGCCTGACCGCCACCGGCTCCACCCGCCCGCCCGGGGCGTCAGCGGCCGAGCCGGGCGCGCACCACCAGGTCGTGCAGCGCTTCGGCCGCCGCGGGCGCCTCCGGCAGGGCCGAGGCGTCGCGCGCGGCCTCCAGCTCCGCGGTGAGTGCGTCCAGGTCGCGCGCCAGCACGTCGCGGGCGGGTCCGCCGTCGAGCGCGCCGTGCTCGGCCTCGCGCTTGGCGGCCACGAGTTCGGGCAGGTACGCCGGGCCGCCGGCGTAGAGCCGGGTCAGGTCGGCCACCACCTCACCGCTGCGCATCAGGTGGATGCCGGTCAGCAGCACGCGGAAGGCGTACAGCAGGGGCTTGAGCTCCCCGGAGCCCTCGAACAGGCGGCGCTGGGTGCGGGCGAAGCCGAGGTAGTGGTGGGCGTGGTGCCGGGTCAGGCAGGCCGGCGCGAGCGCCGCCAGCTCCTCGTGCACCGGGCCGGTGCTGACCACCAGCGGTGAGAGCAACTGCTCCAGCACGTACCCGTTGCGGCGCAGCAACAGCCGGCAGAACTTCACCAGGTCGTGCGTGACCAGATCGACCTCCACCCCCTCGCGCGTCCACGAGCGGGTGATCGTCTCCTCGGCCGGCCGCAGCCCGATCACGTCCTCGACCGGCAGCACGTGCACGCCGCGCAGGTCCACGTCGGAGTCGCGGGAGGGGAAGCCGTACAGGTGGGCGCCGCTGACGGTCGCGAACGCCGGCCGGTGCGGCTGCTCTTGGGCGACCTCGCCCAGCCAGCCGGGCAGACCGGGCACAGCGGGCAGACTGGGCACACCGGGCAGACCGGGCAGGCCGGGCGGTGTGGCGGTCACAGCGCGGCCCTGCGCGCGTCGAGCAGGAAGGCGTCCACCCGGTCGCGGTCGGGGCGCTCGGGCAGCGGGCTGCCGGGGATCGCCGCGTGGATGCGCCGGGTCAGCTCCTCGCGCCAGGCCACGGCCTCCGCCCACGGGATCTCGCCCCGGCGCAGGGCGAGCAGCCGGTCGCGGTGCCCGCCCACCCGCACCATGGGCTCGCCCTCCGTCACCAGCCGCAGGCCGCTGAGCAGCAGCCGGATCATGTGCATCGCCTGCTTCCACTTGGGCCGCTCCGGGTCCAGCCGGCGGAACTGGGCGTCGGCGTACCCGCAGAAGGTCTCGTGCGCGCGGGCCGACAGGAACGCCCGGCGGATCGCCAGCAGCTCCCGCCCCGCGGGCTCGGCCTGCTCCACCATGGGCGACCACAGGCATTCGAGCACGGTCGGGTTGGCGCCGAGCGCGAGCCGGCAGAACCGCTCCACCTCCCAGGAGAACTGCTCGGGCAGCGGCCCCTCGATGTGCGTGGGCGGCTTGTCCAGCCGCCACAGCAGCTCGGTCGGCGGCACGAACACCCCGCGCCTGTCGGTGTCGGACGCCCCGGTCTCCAGCCCGTACGCCCGCGAGCCCACCACGACGCGCAGCACCGACCACTTCTCGATCACCTCGGCACCGGTCACGCTAGGAGACCCTAGCGGCCCCGGCCCGCCCCGGACGGGCCGGTGGAGCTCGGGCCGTGGCCACGTCCCGCGACCGATCGCCGCCACCGGCGGCCGAGGCCCTCCCGGCCGAGAGCCCCGTCCCGCCGGTCGAGAGCCCCCGGCCCGCCCGGGTGCCGACCCCGGCCCGCCCGGCTACCGACCCCGGCCCCCGCCGCTACCGAAGCCCTGCCGATACCCTCACGGCGCCCTGCCGATGTCCTCACGGCGCCCTGCCGATGTCCTCACGGCGCCCTGCCGATGTCCTCACGGCGCCCTGCCGATGCCCTCACGGCGTTCTGCCGGTCCTGCGGGGTCACCGGCCGGGGATGACCACCGCGTCCTGGTTGCCCGGGGCGTACACGGTGATGCCCTGCGGGAGCGACTTCAGCTTGTCGATCTCGGCGCAGGCGGGGCAGGTGTCGTACCCCTTCTGGCGGGCCCGGTTGGCCTCCGCCTCCGCCTCGGCCTGCGCCACCTTGGCCTTGGCCTCCGAGACCGCCGCGGCGGCGGCCAGCGAGCGGTCCACCGCCTGCTGCACCTCCGGCGGGAGGGTCACGCGGACGAGGTTGAACCGCAGCCCGGTCAGGAACTCCTCGCCGAGCACCTGACGCAGGTCGCGCTGGAGGGTGTCGTTGACGCCCTGCTGCACCTTGGCCACGTTGGCGTTGGTGCCGCGCGCCTCAAGACCGTCGGCTGTGCCCTCGACCAGCGCGCACGAGGGCACCAGCTCGGCGCAGCGCAGCGCGCCGACCTGCACCCGCAGCGCGTTGTCCACCACCGGCCGGATGGCCTGGCCGAAGAACGCCGACCAGCCCTCATCGCCCTCCCAGGCGTGCCTGGCCTGGTTGTCCTGGCCGCGGAAGGTGCGGGTGCCGAACTTGTCGTCGAAGCGCTTGAGGACCTCGTGGTCGAGGTTGAGCGTGAAGTACAGCGTGCCCTCGATGCCGAGGTTCACGCCGTCGCTGCTCGGGGTCGTCACCACGTCCACGCCCAGCGAGGTCGCCCGCTTCGGGTCGGCCGTGATCGTGTAGAACCGTTGCTGGGCGGGATAGGTGTGCGTGGTGGACCACAGCCCGGTCCAGGTCAGCCCCGAGCCCGGATCGAGCACCGCCCTGATCTCGCTGTCGTCGAACGGCCCGCCGTCACGCACCACCGCCACCTCGCCCGCGGCCGTGCTCTCGAACCCGCCCAGCGCCCCGATCAGGCTCGGCACCCCGAAGCCGACCAGGAGTAACCCGATCACGACCGCCGCTGCCTTGCGCCACATTCGCACAGCACCTCCGTCGGTGGGGGAGCGCCTTCGCCTTCACGGTAGGTTTCGTTGAACAATCCGACAAGTGAATTGTGGATTCGCGGCTTTCGTTCGTGTGCTCTCTCTCGCCGTTCGACCCGAGAAGCCCCGCCGAGGTTCGCATTCCGGACATGATTCTTTGCCTGGTGCAAGGGGAGGATGCGACCCGGGCACGCTGGAACACCGTCCCGACGGGTGCCCCGAGGTCGGCGGCATGGCCGACGTGGTGACGGCCCTGGTCGAGACGGGGGTCGAGCCCGAGGCCGAGCGGCTGCCGGCCATGCTGAGGTCCCGGGTCGAGGGCGACTACCTCCAGACCGCGGCGATCCTCACCCCGCCGATTGTGGCGGGTGGTTGTGCCGGGGGTTGGTGGTGTCCGGGGTGGGGTGGGGTGGGTGTGGCGGGTGGTTGTGCCGGGGGTAGGTGGTGTCCCGGGTACGGTGGGATGGGTGTGGAGGGTGGTCGTGCCCGGCGTTGGTCGTGCCCGGCACAGGGTGGGCGCTCCCGTCGTCGCGTCGCCACGGGGTGGGTGTGCCCGTGGTCGTGCCCGCCATGGGGTGGGCGCGTCCGGCGTCGTGCCCGCGGCCGAGTGTGAGGTGCGCGCGCTCGTCACGCGCGTCCGTGCACTGCGCCCTGCGTCCCGCGCGACTCTCCCCGTGCGCCCCTTCAGCAGGGCGGTCATCCGGACGCGTTTCGCGCCGCCGGCGCATCGGGCGGGGCGTGCTATGCGGGGGTGAGCTGGGTGGCGGGGGTCAGGGGGGTGAGGAGGTCGGCGGCGTCCAGGAGGGTGGTCGTCGTGGGGTCGAGGAGGGCCGGGTAGAGGGCGTAGACCTGGGCGCCGGGGGCCAGGGGGACATCGGCGGTGACCAGGGCGGCGAAGTCGGGGAGAGGGGTGTCGCCGGTGGGGGCCGGGGCGGGGGACGGGAGGGGGGTCAGGCGGGCGGCGAAGGCGGCCGGGGGCTCGCCGGGGGTGCGGCGGTGCAGGGTGGTGGTGCCGTCGCGGTGGCGGATCAGGACCTCCTCGGCGCGGGCGGCGGCGTGCCAGCGGGCGAGCTCCCAGAGGGTGACGTGGTCGCCCAGGCCGTAGACGTCCTCCATGGCCGAGGCGAGGCGGGCCAGGGAGCGGGCGTGGCGGTCGATGTCGTGGATCTCGCCGGAGACGCCGAGGTTGACGTCGGTCCAGCGCATGGTGCGCGACCACAGGTCGGCGACCAGGGGGAGCAGCACCTTGGCCGGGCCGGCGAGGTCGAAGCGCTGGCGTACGGCGCGGGCGTCGAACGCCTCGCCGTCCCCGCCGTCCTCTCCGAACTGGCCGGGCGGCGTCTCCATGAAGCCGGCGAAGCCGCGGGCCAGCCTCTCGAAGGGGACGTCGTTGTAGCTGAGCACCGTGGGCAGCACGTAGCGCCCGCCGAGGCGGCGTACGGCGCGTACGTCGAGATCGACGAACTCCGAGCTGCCGAGCGGCTCGGGGGCCGAGGTCAGGTCGCCCGAGTGCACCGCGGCCCTCGGGCCCAGGGTCAGGTTCGTGTAGTCGCACAGGCCGACGAACCGCCAGCGCTCGTCGAACACCGCCACCGACAGGTCGAGGTCCACCCGCTCGTCCGGGGAGTCGGCCCAGTGCAGGAACAGCCTGATCCGCTCGCCGCCGGGGATCGGCTGCACGCTGCCGCGCGGGATGCGGACGAGCGCCGCCGAGGCCGACCGCTCGGCGGCCGGGGCCAGCAGGTCCGTCAGGCCCTCGTCGAGCAGGGCCAGGCGCAGCGGCGGGAGGGCGGCGGCGCGGCGCAGCATCTCCGCCTCGATCGCGCCGGACACGGCGGCCACCGTCGCGGCGGGGATCGGCGGGCGCTCGTCGAGCACGCTCATCGCCTTCGCCGCGCCGCCGCGCGGGAAGAACAGGCGGGCGCCGCCGGGCGCGGTGCGCAGCCGGCCGAGTGCGGCGACGAGCACCGCGGGTGAGACGCGGGGCGCGGCCTCGGTGACCGCCGCGGCCAGGGCCGCCGCCGCGTCCGGTCCGTCGGCGAGGCGGGCCAGGTGGGCGAGGCGGCGGGCCAGCTCGCCGGGGCGGGTGCGGAGCAGGGCCAGGGCGGCGGGCAGGTCGCCGGCGCGCAGGGCGGACTCGATCCGGCGGGCGAACGTGACCGGCCGCAGGCGTACGCCGTCGAAGGCGAGCACGCCGGGGTGCCCGGCCGCGTGGTCCAGCATCGCGCGGGCGAAGGGGGTGCCGGTGCCGAGCGGGGTGCCGCGCAGCGCGGCGAACGCGAGCGCGGCCGTGGGGAAGCGGCGGTGGTGCTCGTGCGGGTGCAGCACCTCGGCCATGTGCACCCACGCCGCCCGGTGCCGCTCCAGGTCCTCCACCAGCAGGGGCAGGGAGAGACGGTCCAGGGCGGCGAGCAGCGTACGGCGCAGGGGCCGGGGGAGCGTGGTGCGGCGCGGCGGGCGCGTACGCAGGCCGGGGTCGCCGCCCATCGCCGCGTACAGGACGCGCAGCACGTCGGTCGCGGTGCCCGCGTGCCGGTCGAGCAGTTCGGCGAACCCGGCCGGGTCGTGCCGCAGCGCGACGGCGAGGACGGCGGCGCGGGTCTCGCGGACCGGGATGGCCTCGGGGAGCCACGAGGGCGCGGCGGGCCAGTGGGCGTCCAGCGCGGCCAGGACCTCGTCGCGGTCCTCGGGGCGGGGCGGGCTCTGCCGGGTGAGGACGGCGCGCACGATCGCGCCGGCCTCCTCCATCGGGTCCTCGCACAGCGACAGCAGGGTACGGCGCCGCGGGTCAACCGGGGGGCGGGCGTCGGCCGGCGGCTCGGAGGCAGGGCGGAGGAAGGGGTCGGCAGGGTCGAGACGGCGGTGGCAGATGGGGCAGGCGCTGTAGTCGGCGCCGTCCCAGCAGGCCCGGCACACCAGGTGGGCGCACGGCGCCACCGGGTGCACGGTCGCGACCCGCCCGCACAGCACGCACGGCTGCTCCGGCTCCTGCAGCAGCACGCTGAACACGCGGCGCACGTACAGCTCGAAGGTGTCGGCCGGGACGCTGCGGGGGAAGCCGCGGAACAGCGGCACGTGGTCCACCGCGCCGCCGAGCCGGGCCAGCAGGCCGCCCAGGAGGGCGCGGCCCACCGCGGGCAGCTCCCCGGCGTCCATGGCCGCCAGGCGCCGCCGGAGCGGGGCCGAGAGCACGAAGCCCAGCTCGAACAGGTCGGACTCCAGCGCGAGCAGGCCGTCGGCGGGCGCGGGGGCGTGGTTCAGCGCGCGCCCGCGCAGCCACTCGGGGGTGCCGCCGGGCAGTTCGGGCGCCGGCTCGCGCGCGAGCAGGGAGGGGGCGACGCGGCCGTGCCGGAGCAGCATCGCTGCGAGACGGTCCATCGCGGCCCCCCTTGCCGTGGTGAAGCGAAGAAAAGGGGGGCGGAGATCGGACGCGCTCAGGCAGTTTTACAGACTGGAGAAGGAAGCACGTCCAGGAGCCGCCCCTTGATCGGCCACGGTACCGGACCTGGACCTCGGTGTCGCGGTGATTTATCCCTTCCGGTGGCGGGCTCAGTTCTCGGCGCGGCCCAGCCGCCAGTAGCCCATGAAGGCCACCGAGGAGCGGTTCACGCCCGCGTCGCGGACGAGGACGCGGCGCAGGGTCTTGACCATGCCGGCCTCTCCGGCGAGCCAGGCGTAGAAGCCGTCGCCGCCCTCGCCGGCCGCCGACTCCCACAGGATGGCGGTGTCGATGTCCACGTCCTCCAGGTCCACCGGCGCGGGGGCCGCGGGGGCGGCCAGGTCGCGCACCGCGCCGGCCACGGCGGGGATCAGCAGGTCGCCGTGGGCCGCGCCGTGGGGGCGGGGGAGCCAGGAGACCTCCACGCCGGCGGGCGCGGCCAGCGGCAGCGCGTCGCCCGGGTCGGGCACTTCAAGCAGCACGCGTCCCCGTACGCCCGGGGGCAGCGCCGAGACGATCGAGCAGATGGCGGGCACGGCGGTCTCGTCGCCGGCCAGCAGCAGCCGGTCGGCGCCGGGTGGCGGGGCCCACTCCAGTGCCCGGGTGGAGCCCGCGCAGCGCGCGTTGGGGCCCACCACCACGAGGCGGTCGCCGGGCGTGACCCGGTTGGCCCAGCGGGTGGCGGGGCCGGAGTCGCCGTGCAGGACGAAGTCGACGTCCAGCTCGGCGGGGTCGCGGCGCAGGCCGCGCACGGTGTAGGTGCGCAGCGGGTTGCGCCGGTCGTCGGCCAGCGCGCGCCAGGCGCCGAACCAGTCGGGGGTGCCGTCGAGGAACCCGTAGCCGGGGTCCTCGCCGGCCAGGGGCAGGACCAGCTTGATCCGCTGGTCGAGCCCGTGGTCGGCGAAGTCGTCCAGTTCGCCGGTGAAGGTCACGCGCAGGAAGCTCGGGCTCAGCCGCTCGGCCCGCCGTACCTCGACATGGAAGGGGCGGTAGACGGGCTCTTCGCGGCTCTGTACGGCTTGTGGGCTGGTGACGCTCATCAGGCTGCTTTCGCTCGGCGATCTCGGATACCGCCGAACTTAGCTTAGCCTTACCTTTCTTTCAATATCCCGTGGCTCACACCGGGGTGCGTGCCTCCCTCATCGGGGCAGGGGCCGGGGCCGGGGCGGGCTCGGGCAGGATCAGGGCGCGGCAGTCGTTGATGGCCTCGGTGAGCATGGTGCGCAGCAGCGCGTCGGGGTCCTTCACGCACGCGTGCGCCACGCCCCGGGCCGCGAGCTGCACCGTGTTGGGCGCGGCGAAGCGGCGGAAGCCCCGGGCCGAGACCCGGATGCCCCGCCTGAGCTTGCGCGCGCCCTCGGCGGCCCGCGGGACCAGCGCGAGCGCGGCCCGGCTCTGATCCTCCATGCTGCCGGGCTCGCGGCCCTCCAGCTCGGCGAGCATCTGCTCGGAGGCGAGCACCGACACGGCCATGGCGAGCTGGAGGTCGGCGGCGACGACCGGCAGCGCCGTGGTCGCGCAGCGCAGCGCGATCCGGGCGTCCACCCGCAGGTCGTCGCTCGTCAGCCCGATCACCAGCGGGATCAGCGGGGCGAGCTTGTTGCGCTCGGAGTCCGAGGTGTAGTCGTTGACGAGCCGCGCCAGGCCCGCCAGCAGGGGGTGGGTGCAGGCCGGATGGTCACTCCAGCGCTCCCCCGCGAGATAGGACGCGAACTCCATGAAGCACGCGCCCTTGTTGGGGTTCCTGTGCCTGCCGCGCGACAGCACAGGAACCAGCGCGGGCATCTGAGTCTGGTGACTGTGCACGACACCCTCCAGTTGTTTGCGCGATATGTCCTCTTCCCAGTCTGCGATCCGCGTGGCGAGTACGCCAGAGGTTTGCCAGGTAACGGTATGTCCTGCCGTGGTTACACCGCGGCGGGATCGGGTAGCACGGTCACGCTCCGCGGCCGGACGAAACGCACGGTGCGCCCCTCGGCCGAGAACACCGCCCGCGAGAACAGGTTCTTGGTGACCGTCTCCGGGCCGGTGGCCGGCGGGGTGACGGTGAACGTCGCGGTCGCCGAGGCCCCCGGCGCGAGCGACGGCAGCCGCTCGCCGCCCTCCACCCGCCAGCTCGCCGGCGCGTCCAGCAGCAGCCGCACGTTGTCCCAGGTGGACACCGAGCCGTTGTGCAGGGTCACCCGCACCTGGAGCGGCACGCCGCGCGGGGCCTGCCGCCCGGCCGTCACCTGCATCCCGTACGGCAGGCGCGGGTCGTCGCCGACCGACGCGTCCATCAGCCCGTTCAGCTCGGCGGCGATGTCGGGCAGGGTGGCCGCCAGGTCGTTGCGCTCGCCCTGGTCGCCGTCGAGGTCGTACAGCTCGATCCGGCCCTCGGGGCCCGCGCCGGCGATGTTCGGGGCGAAGCGGATGGCCTTCCACGAGCCCCGGCGTACGGCCTGCATCTTGCGGGGCCGGTTCCAGAACAGGTAGTCGTGCCCGGTGTGGCCGCCGCCGGTCAGCAGGCCGCGGAAGGAGCGGCCGTCCAGGTTGGCCGGCTGCGGCACGCCCGCCATGTCGGCCAGCGTGGGCAGGACGTCGTAGGAGATCACCGGCGTGTCCTCCACCGCGCCGCGCCGGGGCAGGCCCGGCGACCAGGCGATCATCGGGACGCGGACGCCGCCCTCGTACAGGTTGCGCTTCACGCCCCGGAACGGGCCGCTGGACCGGAACAGCTCGGGGGTAACGCCCTTCTCGTGGTGCGGGCCGTTGTCGCCGGTGAACAGCAGCACGGTGTCCTTGGCGATGCCCAGCTCGCGCAGCGTGCGCACGATCTCGCCGACGTGCGCGTCGAGCCGGCTCACCTGCGCCGCGTGCCCCCGGTTGGCCCGGACCCACGGCTTGTCCTGGTACCTGCCGTAGCCGTCGGGAACGGCGCTCGGCGAGTGGGGCAGGATGGTGGGGAAGTAGAGCAGGAACGGCTCGTCCGCGTTGCGCCGGATGAACTCCTTGGCCCGGTTCAGGAACAGGTCGGGGGCGTAGACCCGCCCGCCCAGCTCCACGGTGCGGCCGTTCTCCCACAGGTACTGCGGGAAGTACTGGTGGGCGTGCTTGTGGGTGATGAAGCCGAAGAACTCGTCGAACCCGCGCGCGTTCGGGTGGGAGGGCTGTCCCGGTAATTCGGGGCCGAAGCCCCACTTGCCGATGCACGCCGTGCGGTAGCCCGCGAGCCTGAGCAGCTCGGCGAAGGTGAGGTCGGCCTTGACCAGGGAGTGCTGCTCACCGCCCTCCGGGTTCTCGCGCACGGTCGAGTGCCCGGCGTGCAGGCCGGTGAGCAGGGTGGTGCGCGACGGGGCGCACAGCGGCGCACCGGCGTACGCGCTGGTGAACCGGATGCCCTCGGCGGCCAGCCGGTCCAGGTTGGGCGTGCGTATCTTCGTCTGCCCGTAGCAGCCGAGCTGGCCCCAGCCGAGGTCGTCGGCGAGCACGATGACGAAGTTCGGCCGTTTCGGCAGCCTCGCCGCCGATGTCGATGCCGGCGACGACAAGGCCGGCGAGGCCGACGACGACGCCGGCGCGGCGGCGGCCCGCGCGGCGGGGGCGGCCCCGAGCAGGGGCAGGCTCATCAGACCGCCGGTGCCCGCGAGGAAGGCACGGCGCGTGGGGGAGGTGTCCATGGTCTCCGCTTCGCTTGTGATCCGCGCGGGAGTGTAGCGAGTGATCGTGAACGATGGGGCCCGGTTCCATTGACCGCGCTGTTGTAGTGTGACATTGTACTGGCCTCAAGGTCTTCGACCTGGGAAAACGCGTTCAGCGCATCACAGGGCCCCCAAGAAATCTGTGAGGTACCACCGTGTCCGGAACTCCGCTCCTCCTCCGCCGGGGGGTCGCCGCGGCCGCCGCCGCGGCGCTCGGCCTGGCGCTCGCCGCCTGCAACTCCGACGTGTCCCAGGTGAACTCCGGCGCGAGCGAGGCGCCCTCGGGCAAGACCGGGCCGGTGAAGATCGCGCTGCTGGCGTCCTCCAGCCAGAACGGTTTCAACAAGGCCGTCTACGACGGCGCCGTGGCCAAGGCCAAGGAGCTCGGCGATGTCGAGGTGACCATCTTCGACGGCAAGTTCGACAGCCAGACCCAGTTCAACCAGGTGCAGAACGTCGCCAGCCAGGGCACCTACGACGGCATCGTGCTGGTGCCCAACGACAACGTGGGCATCGCCGCCGCCATCCCGGCCGCCGCCCAGGCCAAGATCCCGGTCGTCACCACGCTGTTCCCGGTCGGCCCCAAGCTCACCGAGCTGACGCCGCAGGTGGACGGCGTGGTCTCCACGGTCGCGGCCGACACCGAGGAGAACTCCAAGAAGCTCGCCGAGGGCGTCGTGGAGTACTGCCGGGACAAGGACCCCTGCAAGGTCGCGATCCTGATCGGCCAGCTCCAGTTCCCCTTCGACAACCTGCGCAACAAGGCGTACCGGTCGGTGCTGGACCCGCACAAGAACATCAAGGTCGTGGCCACCGGCCAGGGCAACTACGACCGCGACACCTCACTGAAGGCGATGCAGAACATCCTCCAGGCCAACCCCGATCTCGACGTGGTGCTGTCCAACGCCGACCAGCAGACCATCGGCGCGCAGGTCGCGCTGGAGAGCGCCGGCATGGACCTGAGCAAGATGTACGTCACGGGCGGCGGCGGCAGCCAGGAGGCCGTCAAGCAGGTGCGCGCGGGCAAGTGGGCGGCCGACCAGATCGACTTCCCCAACAGCATGGGCAAGGCCGCCCTGGAGCAGGTCGTCAACGCCGTGCGCGGCAAGCCGGTCACCCCGGTCGTGGACGCCGACACCCTCGGCCCCGTCCCGGTCATCGTGACCAAGGAGGTGCTGGACCAGCACCCCGGCTTCAAGGGCGAGTGGGCCGACTGATGCCGGCGGCCACGCGAGAGGCGGTCGCCGCCGCGGTCCGGGGCCTGTCCAAGCGGTTCGGCTCCACCCAGGCCCTGGACTCCGTCACGCTCTCCTTCGCCGCCGGCGAGGTGCACGGCCTGGTCGGCGAGAACGGCGCGGGCAAGTCCACGCTCGGCAAGATGATCGGCGGCCTCTACCACCCCGACTCCGGGGAGATCGAGATCTTCGGCAGCCCGGTGCGCCGCTGGGACACCAAGCGCGCCCAGGACGCCGGGGTCGTCGTCATCGCGCAGGAGCTGTGCCTGGTGCCCGCGCTCAGCGTGGCCCAGAACGTCTTCCTGGGCCGGGAGCGCAGCACGTTCGGCGTCCTGCACCCCGGCCTCGTCCAGCGGTACGCCGAACTGGAGCAGGTCTGCGGGTTCGGCCTGCCGGCCGACGCGCCGGTGGAGAGCCTGTCCATCGCCGACCAGCAGAAGGTCGAGATCATGCGCGCGCTGGCCCGCGACGCGCGGATCATCGTCATGGACGAGCCCACGTCCTCCCTCACCGCAGACGAGGCCGCCCGGCTGCACGAGATCATGCGCTGGCTGCGCTCGCGCGGCACCACGGTCATCTACGTCACGCACTTCCTGGAAGACGTGCTGGAGAACTGCGACCGGGTGACCGTGATGCGCGACGGCCGGGTCATCCGCACGTCCGAGACCGCGACCGAGACCAAGTCCGGTCTGGTGGAGGCGATGCTCGGCGAGCCCGCCGACGTGCTGCTGCCCGAGCGTCCCCCGCCGCCGTCGCCCGAGGCCGATCCCGTGGTCGAGATGCGCGAGGTGTGGAGCGGCACGGCGGTGCGCGGGGTGTCGCTCGCGGTGCGGCCCGGCGAGATCGTCGGGCTGGCCGGCCTGGTCGGCAGCGGGCGCACCGAGATCGCGCGGGCGCTGTTCGGCTGCGACCGGGTGGACTCGGGGGAGATCCGCTTCTGCGGCCGTCCGGTCGGCGCCCGCTCCCCGCGCGCGTCCATCTCCCGGGGCATGGCCATGATCCCCGAGGACCGGCGCGGGCAGGGCCTGGTGCTGCTGCGCCCCACCTTCGAGAACGTCACGCTGCCGCACCTGCGCGGCTTCTCCCGAGCCGGGGTGCTGGCCCGGCGCGCGGAGCGCGCGGCCGTCAAGGAGCTGATCGACCGGCTGGGCGTGCGGCCCGCGCAGGTGGACGGCGACGTGTCGGTCTACTCCGGCGGCAACCAGCAGAAGGTGCTGTTCGCCAAGTGGCTGCTCGGCCGGCCGGAGTTCCTGATCCTGGACGAGCCGACCCGCGGCGTGGACGTGGGCGCCAAGGCCAAGATCTACCAGCTCATCGTGGACATCGCCGCGTCGGGCACCGCCGTGCTGCTCATCTCCTCCGAGCTTGAGGAGGTGGTCGGCCTGAGCCACCGGGTCCACCTCGTCCGCCAGGGCGCGCTCATCGGCGAGGTGCCCGCGGACACCAGCGTGGACGAGATCCTGCAGCGCCTGTTCGGGGTCGGCGAAGAGAGCAGAGGAGAGTCATGACAGCCAGCGCATCGGCGCGCCCCGCGCCGGCGGCACCGCCCGGCGTGCTGCCCTTCATCCGCCGCTACGCGGTGCTCATCATGCTCGCGGTGCTGTTCGTGGTGCTCAGCGTCTCGACCTCGTCGTTCCTGACGGTGACGAACCTGCTGAACATCCTCAACCAGAACGCGCCGCTGGCGATCATCGCGGTCGCGGGGACGCTGGTCGTCATCTGCGGCGGCTTCGACCTGTCCACCGGCGCGATCTTCAGCGTGGCCAATGTGGTCGCAGCCTGGGTCGCGGTCAACACCGGCAGCCCGGTGCTCGGGCTGCTCTGCGCGCCCCTGGTCGGCGCCGCGCTCGGCGCGGTCAACGGGGCCGCGATCACCCGGCTGCGCATCCACTCCTTCCTGGCCACCCTGGCCTCCAGCCTGGTCTACGGCGGCCTCGCGGTGCTGATCACCGGCGGCTTCCTGATCAGCGTGGAGGCCCCCGGGTTCACCGCGCTCGGCCGGGGCGGCATCGGCCCGGTCTACTACGCGATCGTGATCCTGCTGCTGTTCGCGCTGCTGGCCGGCTTCCTGCTGAACTACACCACCTTCGGCAGGTACGTCCTGTCGGTCGGCGGCAACGCCGAGGCGGCCGAGCTGTCCGGCATCCGGGTGGACCGGGTCAAGCTGTACACCTTCCTGTTCAGCGGCCTGGCCGCCGGCGTCGCCGCCGCGATCGGGGTCTCCCGGATCGGCAGCGGCCAGCCCCAGGCGGGCGACGGGCTGCAACTGCTGGCCATCGCCGCGGTCATCCTCGGCGGCACCAGCATCTACGGCGGCGTGGGCGCGATCTGGCGCTCGGTCTGCGGCGTGTACCTGCTCGCCCTGATCGACAACGGCTTCGACATCCTCAACGCCAACCCCTTCTTCAAGGACCTCACCACCGGCGTCGTCATCCTCGCCGCGGTCGCGCTGAGCGCCGCGAGCAAACGCAGATAGACGCCACAGAACCCCTCCCGACGATTGGAGCCTTACCAATGCGAGCGCGACGACAGCCCTGGCACGGGGTGCTGGTGGCCACGGCGCTGCCCATGGACGACGGTCTCGGCATCGACCTGGACCGGTTCGCGGAGCACGTGCGGTGGCTCGCCGCCGAGGGCTGCCACGGCGTCACGCCGAACGGGTCGCTGGGCGAGTACCAGACCCTCACCCCCGAGGAGCGGCGCGCGGTCGTGCGCACGGCCGTGGCCGCCGCCCCCGAGGGCTTCACCGTCATGCCGGGCATCGCGGCGTACGGCGCCCAGGAGGCCCGCCGCTGGGCCGAGGACGCCGCCGAGGCCGGCTGCCAGGCGGTGATGCTGCTGCCGCCCAACGCCTACCGCGCCGACGAGCGGGCCGTGCTCGGGCACTACCGGGAGGTCGCCAAGGCCGGCCTGCCGGTAGTGGCCTACAACAACCCGATCGACACCAAGGTGGACCTCACCCCCGAACTGCTCGCCCGCCTGCACGAGGAGGGCCTGATCGTCGGGGTCAAGGAGTTCTCCGGCGACGTGCGCAGGGCGTACCGGATCGCCGAGCTGGCGCCGGAGCTGGACGTGCTGGCCGGCTCCGACGACGTGACGCTGGAACTGGTGATCGCCGGGGCCACCGGCTGGATCTCCGGCTACCCCAACGCGCTGCCGCGCTCCTGCGTGACGCTGTACGAGGCCGCCGCGGCCGGCGACCTGGAGACCGCGCTGCCGCTGTACCGCACGCTGCACCCGCTGCTGCGCTGGGACTCCAAGACCGAGTTCGTGCAGGCGATCAAGCTGTCCATGGACATCGCCGGCCGGTACGGCGGCCCGTGCCGCCCGCCCCGGGTGCCGCTCACCGAGGAGCACGCCCGGATCGTGCGCGAGGCCACCGAGAAGGCACTCGCCGCCGGCTGCCGGTAACCCGCGCCCGGCCATGGCAGAGCCGTCCCTCTCCCTGGCCCCGATCGGGGCCAGGCGCAACGTGCGCGAGCAGGTCGCGCACGCCCTGCGCGCCGCGCTCGTCGCCGGGCACATGCGCCCCGGCGAGATCTACTCCGCGCCGGCGCTGGCCGCGAGGTTCGGCGTGTCCGCCACCCCCGTGCGCGAGGCGATGCTCGACCTCGCGCACGAGGGCCTGGTCGAGACCGTGCCGAACAAGGGGTTCCGGGTCACCGACCTGTCCGATCGGGAGCTGGACGAGATCACCGAGATCCGGCTGCTGATCGAGGTGCCCACCACGGTCCGCGCCGCGGGCGCCGCGGCCGCCCGCGACCTGGCCAGGCTGCGCCCGATGGCCGAGCGGATCGTGGCGGCGGCCGGGGAGAAGGACCTCATCGCCTACGTCGAGCACGACCGCAGGTTCCACCTGGAGCTGCTGTCGCTCGCGGGCAACGAGCACCTGGTCGCGCTGGTGGGCGAGCTGCGCGCCCGCACCCGCCTGTACGGCCTGACGCGCCTGGCCGACAGCGGCGAGCTGACCGCCTCGGCGCGGGAGCACCTGACCATGCTGGACCTGATCGCCGCCGCCGACCCGGACGGCCTGAACCGGCTCATGACCGCGCACATCGGCCACGTGCGCGGGAGCTGGGCCGGGCGGGACGAGCGGCGGCCCGCCCACGAGGGAACACGCCCATGAGCGAACAGGCCCATGACGGAGGACGCCCGTGGGAGAAGACCCCGTGGGAGAAGACCCCGTGGGAGAAGACCCCGTGGGGACGACGCCCGTGAAGGATGACACCGTGCCCGACCTGTCGGTCCTGGTCCTGCCCGACCGCGACCCGGCGCGCTTCGTCGCCGACGTGCGCGCCGCGGAGGCGATGGGCGTACGCACCGTGTGGACCTACGACCACCTGACCTGGCAGCCGTTGCAGGACGCGCCCTGGCACGCCGCCGTGCCCATGCTCGCCGCCGCGGCCGTCTCCACCACCCGGGTGCGCCTCGGCACCCAGGTCGCCACGCCGAACTACCGGCACCCGGTCACCTTCGCCAAGGAGATCGTGACCCTGGACCACCTCAGCGGCGGCCGGCTGGAGATCGGCGTGGGCGCGGGCGCGGAGAGCTCCGACTCCCGGGTGCTCGGCGACCCGCAGCGCACGCTGGGCGAGCGCTTCGCCCGCTTCGCCGAGTGGCTGGGCCTGCTGGACCACCTGCTCACCCACGAGGTGACCACGGTGCGCGGGCCCCGCTACAGCGCCGTGGAGGCCCGGCGCATCCCCGGCTGCGTGCAGCGGCCCCGCGTGCCGCTCACGGTGGGCGCCGCGGGCCCCCGGGCGCTGCGGCTGGCGGCCCGGCACGGGCAGGCATGGGTGACGTACGGGCCGTACCGGGGGCGGGACGACCCGGAGGAGTGGTTCGCCGCGCTGGCCGCGCAGGGCGCCGCACTGGACGAGGCGCTGGCCGCCGAGGGCAGGCCCCCGGGCGCGGTACGCCGCATCGCCCAGGTCGCGCTGGACGTGACCTGGCCGTTCCGCGGCGCGGGCGCGTACGCGGACTTCGCCGGCCGCCTGGCCGAGCTGGGCTTCGACGAGATCGCCGTCCACTGGCCCCGCCACGACGACGGCAGGGGCGTGCCGGAGCACGCGCTGGCGTACCTCGCCGCCGTGCACCTGCCCGGCCCCGCAGATTCCACAAGGAAGGCAGAACACGATGAATAGGACGAGCAGGCTCGCCATCGACGTCGGCGGCACCTTCACCGACGTCGTCGAGCTGAACCCGGAGACCGGGGTGCTCCGCTTCGACAAGGTGCCCACCACCCCCGACGAGCCCACGCGCGGCGTGATGAACGCCTTCGGCCTCGCCGAGGCGCCGGTGCCGGAGATCGGGATGTTCACCCACGGCACCACGCTCGGCCTGAACGCGCTGCTCACCCGCACCGGCGCCCGCACCGCCGTGATCGGCACCAAGGGGTTCCGTGACGTCTACCTGCTGGGCCGCACCGACCGGCGCACCAACTACGACATCACCTACCGCAAGCCCCCGGCGCTGCTGGAGCGCTACGACACCTTCGAGGTCGCCGAGCGCAGCCTGTTCGACGGCAGCGTGCACACCCCGATCGACCTGGACGACGCCCGCCGGGTCGCCGAGATCGTCGCCGAGCGCGGCTACCAGTCGGTGGCGGTCGCCTTCCTGCACTCCTACGCCAACCCGGCGCACGAGCTGAAGATGCGCGAGGTGCTCGCCGAGGTCGCCCCGGACGTCGCGGTCACCCTCTCGCACGAGCTGTCGCGCGAGTACCGCGAGTACGAGCGCACCAGCACCGCCGTGCTCGACGCCTACGTCAAGCCGATCGTGCGGCGCTACCTGCACGCGCTGGAGGGCGAGCTGGCCGGGGGCGGCTTCGGCGGCCGGTTCCTGATGACCCGCTCCGGCGGCGGCGCGATGACCGCCACCGCGGCCCGCGAGCAGCCGGTCAGCCTGATCCTGTCCGGCCCGGCGGGCGGGGTGATCGGCGCCGCGGCGCTGTCGCGGGCGCTGGGCACGCCCAACCTGATCACCATCGACATGGGCGGCACCAGCCTGGACGCCTCGCTGATCCTGGACCACGAGCCCGTGCTGTACCAGGGCGCGGAGTTCGAGGGCCTGCCGATCAACACGCCGTCGCTGTACATCCACACCATCGGCGCGGGCGGCGGCTCCATCGCCTGGCTGGACGAGGCGGGCGCGCTGCAGGTCGGCCCGCAGAGCGCGGGCGCGGCCCCCGGCCCCGCCTCGTACGGGCGCGGCGGCACCGCGCCGACCTTCACCGACGCCGCGCTCGCCATCGGCTACCTCGGCGCGGAGACCCCGCTCGGCGGCAAGCTCACCCTGGACGCGGACCTCGCCGCCAAGGCGCTGCAGCCGATCGCCGACCGCCTCTGCATGACCGTCCAGGCGCTGGCCCGCGGCGTGGTGCGGATCTCCAACATGAAGATCATGGGCGCGGTGCGCGCCATCACCGTCGAGCTGGGCCGCGACCCCAAGGACTTCGCGCTGCTGTCCTTCGGCGGCGGTGGCGGCCTGGTCGCGGTCGAGGTGGCCCGGGAGCTGGGCATCCCCACCGTGATCGTGCCGCCGGGCCAGGGCGCGTTCTCCGCCTTCGGCATGCTCATGGCCGACGTGCAGCACGACTACGCCCGTACGGCCGTCACCCCGCTGGACGCGCTCGACCCGGCCGCCGCCGACGCGGCGTACCGGGAGATGGAGGCCGAGGCCGAGGCGCGGCTGGCCGAGGAGGGCTTCGGGCCGGAGGGCCGCACGCTCACCCGCACCCTGGACGTGCGTTACGCCGGGCAGGAGCACTCGGTCACCGTCGCCTTCCCCGCCGATCCGGCCGCGATGGCGGAGGCGGTCTCGGCGAGCTTCGCCGAGCTGCACGAGCGCCAGTACGGCCACACCATGGACGACCCGATCGAGATCACCACGCTGCGGCTGCGCGCGACCGGCTCGGTGGACAAGCCCGAGCTGCCGCGCATCGCCGCCCGCCCGGCGGGGGAGGGGCCGCAGGCCGAGGGCGCCCGCCCGGTCTACCTCTCCCAGGACGAGCCGGAGGTCCCCTACGCCCTCTACACGCGCGAGGCGCTGCTCGCCGGCGACGAGGTGGCGGGCCCGGCCGTGATCGCCGAGCACACCGCGACCACCGTCATCCACGCCGGCGACACGCTCCGCGTGGGGCAGTACGGCGAGCTGGTCATCTCCGTGCACGACCGGACCGAGGAGGTCACCAAGTGAGCACCACAGCGAGCACCACAGCGAGCACCGCGGCGAGCACCGACTCCATCACCACCGAGATCATCCGGCACGGCCTGCTGGCCGCGGCCGAGGAGATGGCCCGCAACCTGTGCCGCACGGCGTACAACACCGTCGTCTACGAGATCCACGACTACGGCATCGGCATCCACGACGCCGCCGGAGACGTGGTGGCCGACGCGCCCGGCATCGCGGTGTTCACCCGGGGCAACGACCACGGCATCAAGCGGGCGCTGGAGTTCCTGGGCGAGGACAAGATGGAACCCGGCGACGTGTTCATCCTGAACTACCCCTACTGGGCCTCCGCGCACACGCTGGACCCGCTGGTGTTCGCGCCCATCCACCACGAGGACCGGCTGATCGGCTTCGCCTCCTGCCGCATCCACGTGCTGGACCTGAAGCAGAAGGACGCCGGGTACGTCCTGGACTCCACGGACATGTACCAGGAAGGGCTGTTCTTCCCCTGCTCCAAGCTGTACCGGCGCGGGGTGCTGAACGAGGACGTGTTCAACATCGTCCGGTTCAACAGCCGCATGCCCGAGCGCACCATCGGTGACATCCAGGCCCAGGTCTCCGCCTGCGTCACCGGGGTGCGCCGGACCCGCGAGATCGCCGCCAAGTACGGCGCCGGCACCCTGCTGGCCGCCATGGACGCCATCAACGACCACGGCGAGCGGCTGGCCCGCCTCGCGCTGGCCAAGCTGCCCAAGGGCACCTGGACCGCGCACGACTTCGTGGACAGCGACGGCGTGGACACCGACCGGCTGATCAAGCTCAACGCCACGGTGACCATCACCGACGACGAGATGATCATCGACTGGACGGGCAGCGAGAAGGACGTGCGCGGCCCGATCAACCTGCCGGTGGGCCAGACCGAGGCGTTCTGCAGCCTGATCTTCAAGGCGATGACCACCCCCGACACCCCGGTGGTCGCGGGCAACTTCCGGCCGCTGCGGGTGATCACCGAGCCCGGCTCGGTGGTGCACGCGGTGCCGCCGATGCCCACCTTCACCCTGTGGACCGGCCTGCTCGGCGGCGAGGTCGTGCTGAAGGCGCTGGCCCAGGGCATGCCGGACAAGGTGCCCGCCTGCTCCGGCGGCGACGTCTGCTCGATGATGGGCCTGGGCGTCAACCCGCGCACCGGCGAGGCGTGGCTGGAGGCCACCAACGAGGCCGTCGGCTTCGGCGCCCACGCGGGCGGCGACGGCGAGGACGGCATCATGCACCTGTCGGAGCCGGGCTGCCGCAACAACCCGGTGGAGGTGCTGGAGACCAAGTCGCCGATGTTCATCGAGTCCTACGGCTACCGCCCCGACACCGGCGGGCCGGGGCTGCACCGGGGCGGAGTGGGCGTCGGGCGTACGTACCGGTTCACCGCGCCGTCCACCGGCATCTGCCTGGTCTACAAGACCAAGACCGAGCCGTGGGCGATCGGCGGGGGACGCCCCGGCAAGCCCAACCAGATCGTGCTCAACCCCGGCACCGAGCGCGAGGTCGTGCAGGGCGGCAGCTACAACCGGCTGGAGGCCGGGGAGGTGCTGGTCAACAACACCGGCGGCGGCGGAGGCTACGGCGATCCGTTCCTGCGCGATCCGGCGCGGGTGGCCAGGGACGTACGCAACGGCTTCGTCAGCGTCGAGGCCGCCGCCCGCGACTACGGCGTGGCCGTGGACCCGGCCACGTTCGAGGTGGACGCCGAGGCGACCGCTAGGCTCCGCGCATGAGTCTCACGATCGTCAATGCCCAGGTCTTCGACGGGGAGTCCGCGGACCTGCTCGACGGCCCGGTGCACATCGAGGGCGACCGGATCGTCTCGGTGGGCGACGCGCCCGGCGACGCCGACGAGGTGATCGACGCCCGCGGCGGCACCGTGATCCCCGGCCTGATCGACGCGCACTGCCACGCGTACGGCATCGGGCTCGGCCTGCTGGAGATCGAGTCCACCCCGCTCAGCTACGTCGCGCTGTCGGGCGCCAGGAGGCTGGGCGCGGCGCTGGCGCGCGGCTTCACCACCGTGCGCGACGTGGCCGGCGGCGACCCCGGCCTGGCGCGGGCCATCGCCGAGGGCATGATCCCGGCCCCGCGCTACCTGTACACCGGGCCGGCGCTCACCCAGACCGGCGGCCACGGCGACCCGCGTCCCGGCGACTCCGACCTGTGCGGCTGCTGGGCCCACACCGGGGAGATCGTGGACGGCGTGGACCCGCTGCGCCGGGCGGTGCGCGAGCGGTTCCGGCGCGGCGCGCACGCCATCAAGATCATGACCTCCGGCGGGGTCGTGTCGCTGACCGACCCGATCCGCATCCCGCAGTACTCGCCGGAGGAGGTGCGCGCGGTCACCGAGGAGGCCACGCGGCGTGGCAGCTACGTCGCCGCGCACGCGTACTCGCCGGAGGCCATCGCGCACTCGGTGACCAACGGCGTGCGCTCCATCGAGCACGGCAACCTGATGGACGAGCCGACGGCCGCGCTGATGGCCGAGCACGGGGCGTTCCTGGTGCCGACGCTGGCCGCGTACGACGCGCTGGACCGGCGCGGGCCCGAGCTGGGCCTGGCGCCCATCTCGCAGCAGAAGAACCGCGAGGTGCTGGACTCCGGGCGGCGCGCGGTGGAGCTGGCGCGGGCGGCCGGGGTGCGGATCGGCTTCGGCACCGACCTGATGGGCGCGCTGGAGGACGAGCAGCTCCAGGGCCTGCGGTTGCAGGTGGAGGTCGAAGGTCCGCTGGAGACGCTGCGCTCGGCGACCTCCGTGAACGCCGAGCTGATCGGCCGGGCCGACCTGGGCCGGGTGCGCGCCGGCGCGGTCGCCGACCTGGTGCTGTTCGAGGGGAACCCGCTGGAGGAGCCCTCGCTGCTGTGGCAGGGCGCCCGCCGGATCGTGCAGGCGGGGCGGCTACTCGCGCTGTGACCCGCCGGCGGCGGGCAGCACGAGATCGGCGTACACCGGGCGGTGGTCGGTGCCGGTCAGGTCGAGCACCCGGAAGTCGCGGATCGCGATCCGCTCGTCGGCGAACACGTGGTCGATCGTGACGCCCGGGACCGGCTCCCAGCCCTGGCGCGGCCAGGTCGGTGTCCAGCCCTGCCCGGTGACGTCGGCCGCGTCGCGGTAGCCGCTCGCCAGCAGCTCCCGGAGCCGCGCGTGGTCGAGGGTGGCGTTGAAGTCGCCCGCGAGCACGCGCGGCATCCCGCCGGCGCGGGGCAGCTCGGCCAGGCCGCTGTCCCAGCACGGCACCTTGTAGTCGTAGCGGGGCGCGCACGGGTGCACCGAGACGATCTCGACCTGAAGCCCGCCCGGGTGCGTCAGCACCGCCCTGGCCTGGCCGAAGTTGCCCTCCTTGATGATCGGCAGCTCGCGGAGGGGGTGCCTGGCGTAGATCCCCGAGCCGCCCACGCCCGGCTCGGCGCGGTTGACGCGGTGCGGCAGCGTCTTGCGCAGCCCGCGCTCCTCCAGCCGCTCCCGCGCCTCGGGGGTGAGCTCCTGGATCGCCAGGACGTCCGGGTCCAGGTCCCGCACCAGGTCCATCAGCATGACGGTGTCGGCCGCGCCCACCGCGAGGTTGGCGGCGAGCACCCGCAGCCGCCGCCCCGCGTCGGCCTCGGCCGCGTCCCCGCCGTCGGGCACCTGCCTGGGCACCACGGCCAGCGCCAGCGCCACGCAGACCAGCAGGGCGACCCCGGCGGCGAGGCGCCGCCGCATGGCCAGGGCCGCCAGCAGCGGCACGAGTGAGGCGGCGGCGACGTACGGCGTGAAGGCCACCAGGGCCACCCACTGCCAGACGGGCGTCCATCCCCCGAACCACAGCGCGGTCCACACCGCGAACGGCGCCACCAGCACCCAGACGACCGCGCCCGCCCACCGCGATTTGATCACGAGAGCGCAGCGTAGCGGCCGTCTGGGGTCACATGTGGGATTTACGGTGCTTCGGTCAGCCGCAGGTGCGCAGCATCTCCTCCAGCGCCTGCTTCTCCTTCTCGTCCACCGACAGCTCCCAGGTGGCCTTGACGTCGATCCAGGAGCGGGCGTACATGCAGTGGAAGCCGCGCAGCGGCGGGCGCCACACGGCCGGGTCCTTGTCGCCCTTGGCCTGGTTCACGTTGTCGGTGACCGACCAGAGCTGGCTGGAGTCCAGGTCGTTGGCGAACCGCTCGCGCCGCTGCGTCGTCCACTCGGACGCGCCCGACTTCCACGCCTCCGACAGCGGCACCATGTGGTCGATGTCGATGTCGGAAGACCGCTGCCAGACCGCACCGTCGTACGGGGACAGCCAGGTCCCCTCGACGGCCCGGCACTCGGCGTCGGTGGTGACGCCGGAGCCGTCGCGGCGCAGCACGACCTCCCTGGTGTCGCAGGCGCCCGACACGGTGGACCAGTGCGGGAACTTCTTGCGCGAGTACCCGGTGGCGGGCCCGGCCGGGCGGACCTGGAGCTCGCCGAGCCGGACCAGCGCGACCGCGGCGGACGCCGGGGGCGGAGGCAGGGCCGGTGCCGCCAGTGCCGCCGGTGCGGCCGGCACGGCCGGTGCCCCCGGCGCGGCGGGTGCGGCCTGGGCGGCGGTGCACAGCGGGGCCGTGAACGCCGCCGCGGCGAATGCGAAAGCGATTCGTGTGATCTTCACGCGCCGGACGGTAGGCGCCGCGGACGCCCGCGCGGCCGGGGCCGCGCGGGCGTTGACGATCTTCGGATCGGTTGCGGGAGCCCGCCTGACCGGCGGATTGCCGGAGATTGATCAGGGCGCCCAGGCAGGCGCGACCGCCCAGGTCACGTCCTCGTCGTAGCGGGCCGGGGCGTCGAAGGCGTGCGAGCCGCCCGGGACCGCGATGTGCACCGCCTCGGCGAAGTGCCGCACGTGGTGCCCCGGGATGTTGTACGACGCGAGCGCCACCCCGGTGCCGCCCGCGCGCGGCGGCTGGGCGCAGAAGGTGGCGTCCTGGTCGAACAGGGCGGTGCCGTCGCGGGCGTCCTTGCGCACCCGGAAGTCGCTGTGCCGCAGGTAGTGGCCGGGGAAGTTGCGCGACTCCAGGGAGTAGCAGCTCCCGTCGGCCAGGCCCCGGCGCACCAGGAAGGTGGCGTCCTGCTTCAGCGTGGCGCCGCTGGAGGCGGTGACGACGTCCGTGCGGGCCAGGGAGTCCTGGTGGCGCAGGTAGCGGTCGGTGAACCCGGGCGTCGTCACCCGCAGCGACACCGCCGCGCCCTCGGCCAGGTTCGCCCCGCTGCGCCACCACGGCGTCGTGACCGCCCAGGTGACGTCCGCCGCGAAGGAGGCGGGCGCGTCCCAGGGGTTCGGGCCGCCCTCGCGCGCCACGTACACGGCCTCGTTGTAGTGCCGCAGGAAGTGGCCGGGCAGGTTGACCGGCTCCAGCGTCACGCCCGCGCCCGCCCTCGGCTCGCGGGCGCAGAAGGTGGCGTCGCGGTCGAACAGCGCGGTGCCGTCGCGGGCGTCCTTGCGCACCCGGTAACCGCTGTGCCGCAGGTAGTGGCCGGGGAAGTTGCGCGACTCGAAGGAGTGGCAGGCGGGGTCGGCCAGGCCCCGGCGTACGAAGAACGACGCGTCCTGCCTGGGCGTGTCGCCGCTCCCGGCGGCGATCACGTCGGTGCGGGCCAGGGAGTCCTGGTGGCGCAGCGAGCGGTCGGTGTAGCCCGGCGTGGTCACCCGCAGCGAGACCAGCCGGTCGGGCACCAGGCCGGAGGCCGCGGCCAGCACCCCCAGGTTCGCCGCCCGCACCCGGGCCGCGTCCATCTTGCGCACCACCCGGTCATAGGTCCAGATGCCGTTGACCTCGTTCTCCACGTCGGTGGGCTGGGTGTAGACCGCCGCGGACAGCCCGTAGTCGAGCAGCAGCGGCTTGAGCCGCTCGGCCGCCAGGACGTAGCGGTCGGTGAGCGTGGCCGCGTCGGGCGCCATCTCGTAGGCGAAGCCGGTGCCCGGCCACTCGTGCCCCGGGCTGCGCAGGCCGAACCCGCCGTACTCGCCCAGCACCGCCACCCGCGTGGCCGTCGGCCGCTGCGGGTTGCCCGGCCCGACGTAGATGTGGTCGTCGATCACGTCGCCGTTGCCGCCGTCGAAGCCGCAGCAGTTGGACCCGGAGTTGTTGTTCACCAGCCGCGACGGGTCCCAGCCCTTGACCAGGTCGGCGATGCGGGCCGGGTCGTACTCGCCCCAGCCCTCGTTGAACGGCACCCACTGCACGATCGAGGGGAAGCCGCGCAGGTGGTCCACCATGCGGCGCAGCTCGGACTCGAAGTTGGCCCGGTCGGACGCCGACGGGCTGACGCCGGTGCGCATCGACGGCATGTCCTGCCACACCATCAGGCCCAGCCGGTCGGCCCAGTAGTACCAGCGGGCGGGCTCGACCTTCACGTGCTTGCGCACGGTGTTGTAGCCCAGGGCCTTCTGCTGCTCCAGGTCGAAGCGGAGCGCGGCGTCAGTGGGCGCGGTGTAGATGCCGTCGGGCCAGTAGCCCTGGTCGAGGGTGCCGAACTGGAAGACGAACCTGCCGTTGAGCGTGGGCCGCAGCACGCCGCCGACCATGGCCTTGCCGACCGAGCGCATGCCGAAGTAGCCGGTCACCGTGTCACCGCCGCCGGTGCCGGTGAGCGTCACGCGCAGGTCGTACAGGAAGGGGTCGTCGGGGGTCCACAGCCGGGCGTTCGGCACGGGCACCCGCAGGTGCGCCCCCACCGCGCCCGTCGCCGTGCCGACCACCTGCCCGCCGCTCAGGGCCTCGGCGCGCACCTGCTGGCCGCTGATCCCCGCCCCGTGCACGACCAGGTCGAGCTGCCCGGCCGCGACGTCGGGCGTGGTGTCGAGGCGGGTGATCCTGGCCGGGTTCACCGGCTCGATCCACACGCTCTGCCAGATCCCGGACGCCGCGGTGTAGAAGATCCCGCCGGGCGAGCGGCGCTGCTTGCCCACCGGGATGCCGGCCGCGTCCACGGGGGACCACACCCCGACGATGATCTCGTTCTCGCCCGCCCGCAGCGCGCCGGTGATGTCCAGGCTGAACGGGTCGTACGCGCCGGTGTGGGAGCCCACCGCGGTCCCGTTCACCCAGACCCGGGCCTCCCAGTTCACCGCGCCGAAGTTGAGCTGCACCCGCCTGCCCGACCAGGAGGCCGGGACGGTGAACGTGCGCCGGTACCACATGCGGTCCTCGTGCCGCTGGATCTGCGACAACCCCGACTCGATCGGGTACGGCACCAGCACCCGCTCGGCCAGGTTCTGCCCGGTGGGCGGGCTGTCGATCGAGCCGGTCCCGGCGAACTGCCACATGCCGTTCAGGCTCTGCCACTCGGAGCGTACGAGCTGCGGCCGGGGATACTCCGGCAGCGGGTTGGAGGTGGAGACCTGCGCGGTCCACGGCGTGGTCAGCGGCGGTGCGGCGGCGGCGGGCTGCTGCACGCCCGTCAGCACGCCGGCCGCCACGAGTAACGCCACCGCGGCGCGGCGGCCCCACCAGGAGGGTCTGTTCATGTCGTCTCCTTGACCTGAACGAGCCGGATCCCCCCACGGAGCGCGCCCGGAAGCGACCGAAGTTGAGCGCTTCAGGACGCAACGCGACCATATAGCGCCGGTGCAGGTTTTGAAATAGTCAGTTTGCCGACTGATTCAGATCGCGTGTGCCCGCCGGCCGGGCGTGCGGACGGGCACGCCGGCGAGGCGCACGTGCGCGACGCGCGGATGAGGGCCTGCGGCCGGGATCAGGCGGGCTTGCGGGCCACGCCGACGGCCACCCAGGCGCGGTCGGGGCGGCCGTACGCGTTGGGGGAGTCGGGACGCCACTCGCGGATGTAGGTCAGGCCCGGCTCCACCAGCTCCCAGCCGTCGAAGAAGCGGGCCACCTCGGCCTTGGTGCGGGAGGCGTCCTCGGTGCGGCCGAAGACCTCCTGGTAGATGCGCACCAGCGGCTCGGCGGCGTCGGGCCGGGAGTCGAAGACGACGTGCGCGATGACGAGGTGGCTGCCCGGGGCGAGCAGTTCGCGCAACCGGGCCATGCTCTTGTACGGGTCGTCCTCGTCGGGGATGTACTGCAGCACCCCGTAGATCAGCACCCCGACCGGGCGCTCCAGGTCGATGACGGCCTGCAGCGCCGGATCGGCCAGGAACTCCTCCGGGTGCATGACGTCGCCCTTCACCACAGCGGTGCGGGGGTCGGTGGCCAGCAGCGCGCGGGCGTGGGTCAGCACCACCGGGTCGTCGTCCACGTAGGCCACCCGGGCGTCGGGATCGAGCTCCCGGGCGACCTCGTGGATGTTCCGCTGCGTCGGCAGGCCCCCGCTCACGGTGACGAACTGGGTGACGCCCGCCTCGATGAGGTAGCGGACGGAGCGGGCCCGGAACGCCTGGTTCTCCAGGGCCATCTCCCTGATCTCCGGGGCGATGGCCAGGGCCTTCTCGGCGGCCTCACGGTCGGCGGCGAAGTTGTCCTTGCCGCCGAGGTAGTAGTCGTTCATGCGGGCGGCGTTGGGGGTCCTGGCGCTGAAGCCACCGACGTGGCGGGGAACCTCTCCCTCGTCGCTCACTCGCCAACTCCCCAGACGGCCTCACCCGGACTACCAGCGACATCTTAGATCGGAATCGCTGTCCGACGCACCCCATTACAGAACGTTCACGGCATACGTGACCGGGCGCGCTCGGCGGCGGCGACGGCGTTGCGGAACAGCATGGCGACCGTGGTGGGGCCGACCCCGCCGACGCGCGGCGTGATGGCCCCGGCCACCCGCTCGCAGGACTCGTCCACGTCCGGGAGCAGGCGGCGGCCCTCGTACCGGACGCCGCCGCCGATCACCACCGCGCCCGGCCGTACGTGCTCCGGCTGGATGATCCCCGGCACGCCCGCCGCCGCCACCAGGATGTCGGCGCGCCGGGTGTAGCGCGGCCAGTCGGGCACGCCGGTGTGCACCACCGTGACCGCCGCGTTGGCCGTGGGCCGCTTCTGCGCCAGCATCATGGCCAGCGGCCGGCCGAGCGTCGCCCCGCGGCCCAGGATCACCACCTCGCGCCCGGCCACCGGGATCTCGTAGTGCGCCAGCAGCGCCTCGATCCCGGCCGGGGTGCACGGCAGCGGCCCCGGCATGCCGAGCGCGAGCCTGCCCATGTTCAGCGGGTGCATGCCATCGACGTCCTTGTCCGGATCGACCTCCTGCAGCGCCCGGTCGTAGTCGAGATGCCCCGGCACCGGGTACTGCACCAGCAGGCCGTGCACCGCCGGGTCGGCGTTGAACGCCGCGATCACCGCGTGCAGGTCGGCCTGCGTCGCGGTGGCGGGCAGGTGCTCGTGCGGCGAGACGAAGCCCAGCTCGGCGGCCTGGCGCTGCTTGATCCGGATGTACCCGGCGCTGGCGTCGTCGTCGCCGACGAGCACCGTGGCCAGGGCCGGGATCACCCCCCGGTCGCGCAGCGCCGCGACCCGGGCGCGTACGTCGGCGAGCACGGCCTCGGCGACCGGGCCGCCGGGCAGCATGCGGGCGGTGTGGGCGACGGCGGACATGGCGGCTCCTCCCGGCGGGAGCCCAGGCGGGCGACTCCCGCGACAAGCTCCCCGATGGTTGCCGCCATCCTCGTGCCGCCAGTCGCGTCCACCCCCAGCATGCCCCATCCGGACGGCACGCGGGTCAGGACACGGCGGCGGGGGCGGGATGCCGCGGCGCCCGCCGCCGGCCGCCCGAGGCCACGTACAGCAGGTACTCCAGCGGCCCGCGCCGGAAGAACCGGCTCCACACCGCCGCGAACACCGTGATCGTCAGCACGAACGCGACCAGCACCGCGGTGGGCGAGCCGAGGTACCGCTCGGCCTCCACGAACCGGATCACCAGCAGGTGCGCGACGTACGCGGTGAGCGACATCGCGCCGACCGCCACCACCGGCGCCGCGAGCCGCCGCAGCCGGGGCAGCGCGTCCATGGCCGCCGACGCGGCCACGATCACCAGGATCGCCACCCCGATGTTCCCGGCGATCTCGAAGAAGGTGTTGCTGTGCGGCAGGGCGACCAGCAGCCTGGCGGCCACCGACCCCTGGTCCTGCACGATGTACTCCGACCCGGCCGCGGCGGCGGCGGCCGACCCCTGGGCGACCTCCGCGCCCACGCCGGTGAACACGTTGACGACCAGCCACGACACGCCGTACCCGGCCAGGCACAGCCCCGCCCCGGCCCCCGCCAGCCGCACCCGCGCCGCGGTGGAGGCCAGGTCCATCCGCCCCAGCGCCATCCCGGCCAGCACGTACGCCATCCAGCTCACCGCCGGGAACGCCCCGGCCAGCAGCAGGTCGATGAAGCCCCGCCCGCTCATCATGTTGACCGGGTCGTACGCGGCGAAGGTGTCCAGCCACTCCCCGGGGATCACCATCGGCGCCAGCGCCACCACCGGCCCGACGGCCGCGACCACGAGCGCCGCCACCGCGAGCGCGGAGGCGCGCCACCACAGGAACGGCAGCGCGAGCAGGAAGAACACGCCGTAGTAGGGGATGATCACCGAGATCGGGGTGCCCAGCATGGTGAGCAGAGTCCCCAGCACCAGCAGGATCCCACCCCGCACCGCGACCCGCCGCACCCTGCGCCGCGAGTCCACCGGCCGCACCCGCCCCGCGAGCAGCACCAGCGACAACCCCGCCAACGTCGCGAACAACGCCGCCGACCGCCCCTGCGCCAGCCAGAGCACGACCCCCGCGAGCCGGGACACACTCTCCGGATCGGGCCCCACATGCACCGCGAACATCCCGAACACCGCCAGAGCCCGGGCCAGATCGATCCCGAGAATCCGCCCCCCGGACGACGACCCACCCTGCTCCGCGGCAGTCACCTCGGCCAGTTCCCCGACCGGCGCGAACTCCATCATGGGACAGGAATCATAAATCCCCCCAATCCCCTTCACACCCCGAACCTCATTACTTTCCCTCCGCAACCCACCGCGAGGCCCCAGCAGTGAAGCCCCAGCCCGTCGCGATTCCCCTCAGAACGGGGCGGGGGAGTGGGCGGATCCTCCACAAGGGAGATGCGGCGGAGTGCCGGAGCCCGCCCGAACGCGACGCCCCCGCCTTCTCCCCCCACCGCCATCGGGAGCGGGCCACGCCGAACCGCGCCGCGCCAGACGGAGCCAGGCCACGCAGAACCGCCCCAGGCCGCGCTGGGCCAGACCGGGCCGCGCCGAGCCGTGCCAGAACGGACAGCGCGGCCCCGCCCGGCCAGGCCAGCCGGGCGGTGGGGTGTCGTGCCAGGCGGTGCCGGGCGGGGCCGGGCCGCGCCGAGCTGTGGCGGGCCGGAGAGCATGGGCCGGGCGGGGCCGGGCCTGCCGGGCGGTGGGGTTGTGCCAGGCGGTGCCGGGTGGGGCCGGGCCGCGCCGAGCTGTGGCGGGCCGGGCGGTGCGGGCCGGGCGGGGCCGGGCCAGCCGGGCGGTGGGGTTGTGCCAGGCGGTGCCGGGTGGGGCCGGGCCGCGCCGAGCTGGGTTGCGTCCACGGAAGTGGTGTACGAGTTTGACCTGGTCACAAGCGCGGCGTCGTGAAAAGACGACGGCCATCGCGTGATCCTTTCGAGTAACG
>NZ_JACHGN010000003.1 GCF_014202315.1 Thermocatellispora tengchongensis
CAGGGTCGTGTCTTCCCTCGTCGCTCCGGTCGCTTCGCTCCCTGCGCTCCTCCTCCAGACACGACCCGCGCCCAAGCCACCACAACCCCGTCACCGAACCCTTCTGGGAAACCCGCCCACCCGGGCACAAGGCGCCCCCGTAGGGGCGCCTGAGCCGGGGGCGCCGGCCGTTCGCGTCCGGTCGCGGCGCCCCCGGGGTCTGGGACGCTACCCAGGCGGTGGCGGCTACACTTCTCGCTCGTAGATCTGCTCGACCACGGGCTTGCCGGCCTCCTCGCCCGGGTACTCCTCCACCAGCTCGAAGCCGGCCGCGAGGTAGATCTTGCGGGCGCTGGCCAGGGCGTCTCTCGTCCAGAGCATGATGCGCTTGTAGCCCGCCTCCCGGGCGAAGCGGAGGCACTCGTCCACCAGGCGGGCGCCGATGCCCATGCCGCGGGCGGCGGGATCGACGAGGAGGAGCCGGAGCTGGGCGGTCTCGTCGTCCTTGCGGACGCAGAAGACGCAGCCCACGGGCTCGCCGTCCACCTCGGCGATCCAGGCCGACTCGCGGGCGGGGTCGAGGTTCGCCACGTAGTCGGCGACGATGCGGGCGACCAGGGCCTCGAACTCGCGGCCCCAGCCGTACTCGCGGGCGTACAGGGCGCCGTGGCGGTGCACCACCCAGCCGAGGTCTCCGGCGCGGGGCGGGCGGATGACGTACGGGACGGCGGGGCGGCCGGTGTCGCCCAGGACGCGCTGGATGGTGCGCATGGCGGCCACCAGCCTGTCCTGGTCGTCCTCGGGGACCTTGGCGAGCAGCTCGGCGATCTGGGTGACCGAGCGCCGGTCGAGCACCCCGAACATCTCGCGCCCGGCGGCGGTGAGCGTGATGACCTGACGGCGGGCGTCGGCGGCCGAGCGCTCCTTGGCGACCAGGCCCTCGGACTCGAAGCGGGTGAGGATCCTGCTGAGGTAGCCCGCGTCGAGGCCGAGCAGGCGCCGCAGCTCGGCGGCCTCCGCGCGCCCCCGGGTGCCCAGCTCGAACAGCACGCGCGCCTCGGTGAGGGAGTAGGGCGTGTCGTGCATGTTGCCCTGGAGCAGCCCGATGACACCGGTGTAGAAGCGGTTGAACGCCCTGATCTCCGCCACGCGATCCTGCATCCTTGCTCTCCTCAACGAATTGCTTGACGGAGTCAAAGGTATCACTCGGGCAGCTCGCGGTCCACGAGAGGAAGGCGATATTCCGGGCGGAAGCCCAAGAGCCGGTCGCCGCGCGAGGTGTCGATGGGAACCGCCCTGCCGGGGAGCGGGCGGCGTACCTCCACGCCCGGGTAGTAGCGGCGCAACAGGGGCTCGGTCGGATAGGGCACCAGCGTCAGCGGGGCCGCCAGGTGGACCGCGTGCACCTCGCCGGGCCGCACCGCGTCCAGCGCCGCCAGGCAGGCGCGGGCGGCGTCGCGCGTCTCCAGGTACGCCCACATGCTCGACGCCGCCAGGCCGGGGTCCTCGGCGCACTCCGCCGCGAACGCGCGCAGCCGCCCATCCCGCCCGCCCACGAACGGCAGCCGCAGCGCGATCACGCCCATGCCGTGCCGCCGGGCCATCATGCGGGCCGTCAGCTCGTCCACCTGCTTCGACAACGCGTACGGGTCCTCGGCCTGCGAGGGCAGGTCGTCGTCCACCGGCAGGTACGCCGGCCGCAGCCACCCGGCCGCGAACGGCAGCCCGGTGATCGCGTAGGAGCTCGCCAGGCACACCCGGCGCACCCCGGCCGCGCCCGCCTGCTCCAGCACCGTGAACGTGGCCAGGGTGTTGTTGCCGAACACCTCCTCCGGCGGGTTCAGCGTCGGCACCGGGATCGCGGCCAGGTGGATCACCGCGTCCACGCCCGCCACGGCCGCGCGGGCGGCCTTCACGTCGCCCGCGTCGCCTCTGATCACCCGCTCGGCGGGCAGGCCGCCCGGGTCCTCCAGCGTCAGCGCGTGCGCGGGGATTCCGCGCTCGGCCAGCAGGGCGAGCACGGCCCGCCCGATGCGGCCCGCCGCCCCCGTGACCAGGACTCTCATGATCTCTCCCGTTCCTGTCGCCACGTTGATTCCGTCATATGACACGATGCGGCTAGTCCGCGATGTTTGGAGATGCCTTGCCACTGTTCGACCTGCCCTTGCCCGAGCTGCGCGCCTACCGTCCCGACCGCGACGAGCCCGCCGACTTCGACGACTTCTGGAAGCGGACGCTCACCGAGGCCGAGGCGTTCGACCTGGCCGCCGAGTTCACGCCGTACGACGCGGGCCTCGGCTCGGTGGACGTCTACGACACCGCGTTCGCGGGCTGGCACGGGCACCGCATCAACGCCTGGTTCCTGGTGCCGCGCGGAGCCGGCGGGCCCGTGCCGTGCGTGGTGCAGTTCATCGGGTACGGCGGCGGGCGTGGCCACGCGCACGACCACACGGTCTGGCCGGCCGCAGGGTACGCCGTGCTCGTGGTGGACACCCGCGGCCAGGGCGGCGCCAGCCACCAGAGCCCCGGCGCGACCGCCGACCCCGACGGCGGCGACTTCGCCCAGGCGCCGGGCATGATGACCCGCGGCATCATGGACCCCGAGACGTACTACTACCGCCGCGTGTTCGCCGACGCCGCCCGCGCGGTGGACGTCGCCGCGGCGCACCCGGCCGTGGACGCCGGGCGGATCGTGGTCGCCGGCGGCAGCCAGGGCGGCGGCATCGCCCAGGCCGCGGCGGCGCTGCGTCCCTCGGTGGCGGCGGCGCTGATCGACGTGCCGTTCCTGACCCACTTCCGCCGCGCGATCGAGATCACCGACCGCGACCCGTACGCCGAGCTGGTCCGCTTCCTGGCCACCCACCGGCACGCCGAGGAGCGGGTGCTGCGCACGCTGTCGTACTTCGACGGGGTCAACTTCGCCGCCCGCGGCACGGTGCCCGCCGTGTACTCGGTCGCGCTGATGGACGACATCTGCCCGCCCTCCACGGTCTTCGCCGCCTACAACCACTGGGCGGGCCCGAAGGAGATCTCCGTGTGGCCGTGGAACGGACACGAGGGCGGGGGCGGCGCGCAGCGTGAGCACAATCTCCGCTACCTTCGGCGGTTGTGGGCACTCGACTGATCTACATCGGCGGATACACGCAGGGCGCCGGCGGTTCCGGTACCGGCATCACCAGCCTGCGCAAGGAGCTCGACGGACGCTTCGTCGAGCTGGCCAGGACGACGGCCTCCGCGCCGTCGTTCCTGGCCCTGCACCCCCGCCTCCCGGTCCTGTACGCGGTGGGCGAGGGCGCGGACGGCACCGTCTCCGCCTTCGCCCGCCACTCCGACGGGACCCTGGCGCATCTGGCCACCCGCCCGAGCGGCGGGGCGCAACCCTGCCACCTCGCCGTGGACCCGCAGGGCGCCTGGCTCGCGGTGGCCAACTACGGCGACGGCACGCTCGGCGCGTACCGGCTCGACGAGCACGGCGCCATGGTCGGCAAGCCGCGTCTGTTCCGGCACACCGGCACCGGCCCCGACCCCGAGCGGCAGGAGTGCCCGCACGCCCACCAGGTCGTCTTCGGCCCCGACGGCACGCTGTACGTCAGCGACCTCGGCACCGACGAGATCCGCCGCTACTCCGTCGGCGACGAGATCGCGCCGCACCCGGCCGGCCACGTCCGCGTGTCGCCGGGCATGGGGCCGCGGCACATGGCGTTCCTGGCCGGCCGCTGGTACGTCAGCGGCGAGCTGGACGGCAGCGTCCGCGCCTACGACGAGTCGTGGACCGAGGTCGCGGTGGGCCGGGCCGGCGCGAGCGGGGCCGCCAACCTGCCCTCGCACCTGGAGGTCTCGCCCGACGGCCGGCACGTCTACGTCGCCAACCGCGGCCCCGACACCATCACCACGCTGCGGGCGGACGACCTGTCGCACGTGGCCGAGACCCCCTGCGGCGGCGCGTGGCCGCGCCACTTCGCCACCGCCTGGGACCGCATGTACGTCGCCTGCCAGCACTCCGACGCCGTGACCGTGCTGCCGCTGCACCGCGGTGTGCCGCAGGCCCCGGAGGAGACCCTGGACCTGCCGACGCCGAGCTGCGTGCTGTTCGACCCCGACTTCTGAGCGCGCGTGCCCGCCGCTCAGGCCCAGGCGGAGGCGCGGGTCACGGCCTTCCGCCAGCGGGCGTAGGAGTCGTCGTCGCGCCCGCCGGGCTCGAAGCGCCGGTCCAGGCGCCAGGTCTTGCGCAGCTCGTCGGCGCTGCTCCACAGCCCCGCGCCCAGGCCGGCCAGGAAGGCGGCGCCGAGGGCGGTGGTCTCCTGCACGACCGGGCGCTCCACGGGCACGCCGAGCTGGTCGGCCTGCATGCTCATCAGCAGGTCGTTGGCGCTGGCGCCGCCGTCGGCCTTGAGCACCGGCACCGGCAGGCCGGCGGCGCCGGTCATGACCTCGACCACGTCGCGGACCTCGAACGCGATGGCCTCCAGCGTCGCCCGCACGAGGTGGGCCCGGCCGGTGCCGCGGGTGATGCCGAGGATGGCGCCGCGGGCGTCGGCGTCCCAGTGGGGGGCGCCGAGGCCGGTGAGCGCGGGCACGAACACCACGCCGCCGGAGTCGGGCACCGTGCGCGCGACGGCCTCCGACTCCGCGGCCGTGTTGATCAGGCCCAGCCCGTCGCGCAGCCACTGGACGGCGGCGCCGGTCACGAAGATCGCGCCTTCGAGCGCGTAGGTGATCTCACCGGACGGCGTCTGCCAGGCGACGGTGGTGAGCAGCCCGGCCTCGGAGCGCACGATCTCGGAACCGGTGTTGATCAGCACGAACGAGCCGGTGCCGTAGGTGCACTTCACGTCGCCGGGCTCGAAGCAGGTCTGGCCGAACAGCGCCGCCTGCTGGTCGCCGGCCACCCCGCTGACCGGCAGGTCGAGGCCGAGGAACGCCGCCGGGTCGGTGCGCCCGATCTCGCCGAAGTTGGGCACGATCTCCGGCAGCGCCGTCATCGGCACCCCGAACAGCGCGCACAGCTCCTCCGACCAGCCGCGCTCCTCCAGGGAGTACAGCAGGGTGCGCGAGGCGTTGGACGGGTCGGTGACGTGCCGCGCGCCGCCGGTCATCCGGGCGATGAGGTAGGAGTCGACGGTGCCCAGCACGGTGCTGCCGGAGGTGACGCCCGCCCACGCCCGCGGGTCGTGCTCGGCCAGCCAGGTAAGCTTGGTGCCGGTGAAGTAGGGGTCGAGCCGCAGCCCGGTCAGCTCGGCCACCCTCGGCTCGTGCCCCTCCTCGCGCAGCCGGGAGCACACGCCGGACGTGCGCCGGTCCTGCCAGACGATGGCCGGGCGCGGCGCGGCCAGGCTCGCCCGGTCCCACAGCACCGCGGTCTCGCGCTGGTTGGTGATGCCCACGCAGCCGGGCGCGGAGGAGGCGGCGTCGAGCGCCTCGCGGCACGCGGCCAGCGTGGCCTGCCAGATCTCCTCCGGCACGTGCTCCACCCAGCCCGGCCGGGGGAAGTGCTGGGCGAACTCCCGGTAGCCGCGTGACTCGATCCGCCCGTCGCCGGACACCACCAGCGCGGTGACCCCGGTCGTGCCCGCGTCGATCGCCAGAACACTCATCGACACTCCTCACGTTGGTCTAGACCATTGGTGCGACCTGGGGCACAATGCCTGGGTCGGGAGGGTCGGAGACCCACATCGGCCGTGCCGCTCTTTTCATAGAGTCTGGCTGTGTAACCCATTGAGAGGAAACCCGGATGCGTATTGGAGTGCTCACAGGCGGTGGCGACTGCCCCGGCCTCAACGCGGTGATCCGTGCGGTCGTCCGCAAGGGCGTGAGCGTGTACGGCCACGAGTTCGTCGGTTTCCGCGACGGATGGCGCGGCCCGCTCGAAGGCGACACCATGCCGCTGGACATCCAGGCGGTGCGGGGGATCCTGCCCCGTGGTGGAACGATCCTCGGCTCCTCACGCACCAATCCTATGAAGATCGACGGCGGTGTGGACCGCATCCGCGGCAACCTGGAGTCGTCGGGTGTCGACGCCCTCATCGCCATCGGCGGCGAGGACACGCTGGGCGTCGCCAAGCAGCTCTACGACCGCGGCGTGAACGTCATCGGCGTGCCCAAGACGATCGACAACGACCTCAACGCCACCGACTACACCTTCGGCTTCGACACCGCCGTCAACATCGCCATGGAGGCGATCGACCGGCTGCACACCACGGCCGAGTCGCACCACCGCGCCCTGATCTGCGAGGTCATGGGCCGCCACGCGGGGTGGATCGCGCTGCACGCCGGCATGGCGGCCGGCGCCAACGTGATCCTGATCCCGGAGAAGCCCTTCGACATCGACCGCGTCTGCGAGTACGTCGAGAGCCGGTTCAAGACCCGCTACGCGCCGATCATCGTGGTCGCCGAGGGCGCCCACCCGCTGGAGGGCCAGATGGCCCTGCAGACCGGCGAACTGGACGCGTTCGGCCACGTGCGCCTGGGCGGCATCGGCGACCAGCTCGCGCAGGAGATCGAGAAGCGCACCGGCAAGGAGGCCCGCACCACCGTGCTCGGCCACATCCAGCGCGGCGGCACCCCGACCGCGTTCGACCGCGTGCTCGCCACCAGGTTCGGGCTCCAGGCCATCGACGCGGCCAACGACGGCGACTTCGGCAAGATGGTCGCGCTGCGCGGCACCGAGATCGTCCGTGTCGGCCTGGACGAGGCGACCAAGGAGCTCAAGACCGTGCCGGTCTCGCGTTACGAAGAAGCCGAGGTCTTCTTCGGCTGAGTCTTCTTCGGCTGATCGTTTCCGCGGTGATCCGATTTCGCGTACGGCCCGTGCCCGCGTGGCGGCGGGCCGTACGCACTTCGCGGGGTGGAATTAGCCCGGAGTTTCCCCATATTCCGGCTGAATTTCACCGCGGACGCGAACGCGGCTGGAACATCGGGTTCGGCGGCTCGGCCGGATGCCCCGCCGCCGTTCCCGCCGCGCCGTCGCCGGGAAACGCGCCGCCGGCGTGGGGCGCGCCGCTCCCGTAGGACGCGCCATCGCCGCGGGCCGCGTTCACGCCGCCGTTCGCGCCGCTGTTCGCGCCGCTGTTCGCGTTCTCGCGCAGCCGGGCCATCAGCTCGGCCTCGTTGCGCAACTCCCGCTCGCTCGGCGACAGCAGCACGGTCAGCAGCATGGCCATCGTGAGCAGGCTGATCCCGACGATCATCGGGAGCAGGAAGTCGATGCCCTCCGCGCCCGCCGGTGTGCCGTGCGACTCGCCGGGCCGTACCGAGATGGCGAACATGCCGGTGTAGTGCATGCCGCTCACGGCCACGCCCATGATCAGGGCGGCGGCCCCGGTGGCGAGCGCGCCGCGCACGCGCAGCGTGAACCACAGCGCGACCGTGGCGGCCACGACCGCGATCAGCACCGACAGGGCGACCACGAGCGGGTCGTAGTCGAGGTGGGCGTTCATCCGCATCGCGTACATGCCCAGGTAGTGCATGCCGGCCACCCCCAGGCCGGTCAGCAGGCCGCCGCCGAGCAGCGGCGCGAGGCGCGCGCCGCCGTACGACACCAGGACCATGCCCGCGCCGACCACGACGACCGCGAGCACGGCCGAGGCCGCGGTGAGCCACACGTCGTAGCGGATCTGGGTGCCGGCGACCTGGAAGCCCATCATCGCGATGAAGTGCATCACCCAGATGCCGGTGCCGCCGATGGACAGCGCGGCGCCGAGCAGCCAGCGTATTCGGGACGCGCCTTCCGTTCCCCGCGCCCGGGAGGCGAGCAGCAGGCCGAGCATGCAGCCGATGCTCGACATGATGTAGGCGAGCACCGGTGTGAGGGCCCCGGCGGAAAAGTGATTGATATGCGACATGAGACGGACATTCTGTGAAGTGAGGGCTTTTAGCGCAGTATGGCGGAGAACATGAGCCGGGGTCACGTCTCTGACCTGATCATTTGACTAACGGAAGTCATGTACCGGGAAATGAGTGATCGGTGAAAAAGGCGGGGTCAGCGGGAATAGAGGTGCCGTTCTGGCGGGCGATCGCCGTGTTCCGCGTCGTTTCCCTGGCGTACGCGGCCTTGCTGCTCGTACGCGCCGACGGTTATCGCGAGCCGCTGCTGGGCTGGCTGGTGATCGGAATCATGGGCTTGTGGACCCTCGCCGCCACCTACGCCTACGCGATCGAGGGGCTGCGCGGCCGGCCGCTGCTCGTGATCGACATGCTCGTCACCGTCGGCTGCCTGCTGGCCACCCCGCACGTTCAGGGCCCCTACCAGGCGGGCTCGCTGCCCATCACCGCGACCTGGATGGGCGCGCCGGTGCTGGCCTGGGCCGTGTACGGCGGGCGCCGCGCCGGGGCCGCCGGGGCGGCGATCGTGGCCGCGGTGGACCTGTCCCTGCGCGGCGTGCACGACCTGGGCACCTTCGGCCTCGCCTCGTTCTCCGTCAACGGAACCGTGCTGCTGTTCCTGGCCGGAGTGCTCATCGGCCACGTCGCCCGCCTGGCCAAGCAGGCGGAGGCGCGCATGCAGCGCGCCGCCGAGATCGAGGCGGCGACCAGGGAGCGCGAGCGGCTCGCCCGGGGCATCCACGACTCGGTGCTCCAGGTGCTCGCGCTGGTGCAGCGGCGCGGGCTGGAGATCGGCGGTGAGGCGGCCGAGCTGGGCCGGCTGGCGGGCGAGCAGGAGGCCGCGCTGCGCGAGCTGGTGAGCACCCGCCCCCGCGCCACGCCGCCCGGCGCCCCCGTGCGCCGCGCGCCGTACCCCGGTGAGGGGGACGCGGACGGAGAGGGCGGCATGGTGGACCTGCGCGAGGCGCTGAGCCGGCACGGCGGCGCGGGCGTGACCGTCTCCACCCCGGCCACCCCGATCCCGATGCCCGCCGAGACCGCCCGTGAGACCGCCGCCGCCGTGGCCGCGGCCCTGGACAACGTGCGCAGGCACTGCGGCGAGGACGCCCGCGCCTGGATTCTCGCCGAGATCGAGCCGGGCGACCCCGGGCACGACGTGGTGACGGTGACCGTCCGCGACGACGGGCCCGGCATCCCGGAAGGGCGGCTGGAGGAGGCCGCCGCGGCGGGCAGGCTCGGCGTCGCGCAGTCCATCCGCGGCCGGATCGCCGACCTCGGCGGCCGGGTGGCCATCGTCTCCACGCCCGGCCAGGGCACCGAGGTCGAGCTGGTGCTGCCCGTGCCCCGCGACAGCGCTCCCGGCGGTTCCTCCGGGCGTGCCCGCGTTGCTCCCGGCCGTGTCCGCGAGCGTGACCCCGGCCGGACCCCCGCCGGCCGCGGACGACGGGAGGGCTAGCATGACGGCCGTGGGCGACGGGCTGCGGGTCATGGTGGTGGACGATCATCCGATGTGGCGCGACGGAGTGGCGCGCGACCTCGCCGAGGCCGGCTACGACGTCGTGGCCACGGCGGGGGAGGGGCGGCAGGCCGTCAGGGTGGCCGCGGCCGTGCGCCCCGAGGTGGTGGTGCTCGACCTCCAGCTCCCCGACATGACCGGCGTGGAGGTCATGCGCGGCCTGATGGCGGCGGAGCCCGCGCCGCGGGTGCTGGTGCTGTCGGCGAGCGCCGAGCAGGAGGACGTGCTGGAGGCGGTCAAGGCCGGCGCGTCCGGATACCTGGTGAAGTCGGCCGGCCGGGAGGAGTTCCTGGACGCCGTGCGCCGCACCGCCGAGGGCGACGCCGTGTTCACCCCCGGCCTGGCCGGGCTGGTCCTGGGCGAGTACCGCCGCCTGGCCGCGCGGACCGGCTCGGGGTCCGGCGACGACGGGCCCCGGCTCACCGAGCGCGAGACCGAGGTGCTCCGGCTGGTCGCCAAGGGACTGTCCTACAAGCAGATCGCCGACCGCCTGGTGCTCTCGCACCGCACCGTGCAGAACCACGTGCAGAACACCCTGAACAAGCTGCAACTGCACAATCGTATCGAGTTAGTGAGATATGCCATCGAACGCGGCTTGGACGAGGGCTGAGCGGCACGAGAAGCGCCCAGGCGCGGCTAAAGTGACGGGGGCACGACGTACGCCGGAGGTAACCCCATGTCCGCAGGCACTTCCGCCGGCGCGCCGCAGGGCGCGCCGGTGAGCACCGGCTCGGCTCTGGGCGAGCCGTGCCTGCTGCTCAAGCTCGGCGAGGTCGTGCTGAAAGGGCGCAACCGCGAGATCTTCGAGCGCAGGCTCCAGGCCAACATCCGGGCCGCGCTGCGCGAGTTCGACTTCACCCCCGACGTGCGGCAGCGGCACGGCGTCATCGCCGTGTTCCTCCCGGCGGGCACCACCGTCGAGACCGCCGACAAGGTCGCCAGGCGGGTCGCCGACGTGCCCGGCCTGGTGTGGATCCACCGCGCCTGGCGGGTGGCCAAGACCCCCGAGGCGGTCACCAAGGCCGCGCTCGCGCTGGTCGAGGGCCGCGAGGAGATCCAGCGCAAGGCCACCTTCGCCGTACGGTCGCGGCGCAGGGACAAGCGCTTCCCGCTGCGCTCCAACGAGCTCGACCGGCTCGTCGGCGGCGAGATCAACGACATCTACGGCCTGCCCGTCGATCTGCGCGACCCCGAGCTGACCGTGTTCATCGAGGTGGACCGCGACGAGGTGTTCGTCTTCACCGACGGCATCCCCGGCCAGGGCGGGCTCCCGGTCGGCATGAGCGGGCGCGCCCTGGTGCTGATGTCGGGCGGCATCGACTCGCCGGTCGCGGCGTACCGGATGATGCGGCGCGGCATGCGGGTCGACTTCCTGCACTTCTCCGGCATCCCGTTCACCACCTCCGAGTCGATCTACAAGGCGTACGCGCTGGTGCGCGCGCTGGACCGGTTCCAGGGCCGCTCCCGGCTGTGGGTGGTGCCGTTCGGCAAGGCGCAGCAGTCGATCAAGGCGTCCGGGCAGGACCGCCTGGCGGTCATCGCCCAGCGCAGGCTGATGCTGAAGACCGCCGAGGAGGTCGCCCACCGCATCCACGCCGGCGCCCTGATCACCGGCGACTCGCTCGGCCAGGTCTCCTCCCAGACCCTGCAGAACATCACCGCCCAGGACAACGCCGTCGATCTGCCGATCCTGCGCCCGCTGATCGGCATGGACAAGACCGAGATCATGGCCGAGGCCCGCCGGATCGGCACCCTGGAGATCTCCGAGCTGCCCGACGAGGACTGCTGCACCCTCCTGGCCCCCCGCCGGGCCGAGACCCGGGCCAAGATCGAGGACCTGAAGCAGATCGAGCGCCGTCTCGACGCCGAGGACCTCGCCGTGCAGCTCGCCGACTCCATCCAGGAGTACAAGCTCCAGGAGTGACCGCCGCTCACACGGGCTTGAACGGATCGTGCTCGGCCAGCAGCTTCTCCAGCCTGGCCTGGTCGATCCGGGTGGTGACCTCCGACGCCTCCTGGCGGTCGCGTACGCACTTGGCCAGCGTGAAGGTGGACGTGACCAGGTACAGCGTGCCCACCGCCAGGAAGGCCCGCACCCAGGCCGCCACCGGCAGGTAGGCGATGCCCAGGCCGATCGCGCCCGCCGAGACGGCGAAGGACACCACGGCCTGGAGGAAGAACGCGCCCGTGTTCGCGGGCCGGACCGCCTTGCTCACGTTGCTGCTCATGGCCACGAGCATGCGCGCCGCGGGCGGCGGCGCGCATGCGCCGCCGTACTCAGTTACTCATGAGTAGATCACCGCTCGCGGCCGGGTTCGCCGTGGCCACGGTACGGCCCAGCAGCGGCGGGAACTGCCGCATGATCCGGGCCAGCTCGCGCAGGTCGCCGTTGACCAGCGCCTGCGGCCCGTCGCACAGCGCCTGCTCCGGATGCGGGTGCACGTCCACGATCACCCCGTCGGCGCCCACCGCGATGGCCGCCCGGGTCAGCGGCAGCACCAGGTCACGCCGCCCGCCCGAGTGCGACGGGTCGATGATCACCGGCAGGTGCGACAGCCGCTGCGCCACCGGCACCGCCGAGACGTCCAGCGTGTTGCGGGTGGCGGTCTCGAAGGTGCGGATGCCGCGCTCGCACAGCACGATGTCCAGGTTGCCGCGCTGCGCGATGTACTCCGCCGCCATCAGCCACTCCTCGATGGTGGCGTTCATGCCCCGCTTCAGCATCACCGGCTTGCCGGCTCCGCCCACGGCCTGCAGCAGCGCGAAGTTCTGCGCGTTGCGCGTGCCGACCTGGAGCATGTCGGCGTAGGAGGCCACCAGGTCCACGTCGTGCGCGTCCACGACCTCGGTCACCACCGGCAGCCCGGTCGCCTCGCGCACGTCGGCCAGGATGCGCAGGCCCGCCTCGCCCAGCCCCTGGAACGCGTACGGGGAGGTGCGCGGCTTGTACGCCCCGCCGCGCAGCAGCGTCGCCCCGGCCGCCTTGGCCATCTCCGCGGCCTCCAGGGTCTGCTGCGGCGTCTCCACCGCGCACGGCCCCGCGATCAGCGTCACCGTGTCGGGCCCGATCGGCACCCCGCCCACGCGCACCGTGGACCGGTCGGGATGGTTGTCCCGGCTGACCAGCTTGTACGGGGTGGACACCCGCATGACGTCCGCGACGCCCGGCATGCCGCGCAGGTTCAGCGCGGAGAACTGCTCGATGTCGCCCACCAGCCCGATGATCGTACGGCTCACGCCGCGGCTGACGAACGCGTTCCCGCCGGCCGTGCCGACCAGCTCGACTATCGCGTCGATGTCCTGCTGGCCGGCCTCCGGGGCCATGACGATGACCATTCCCGTCTCCCTTGTCGATGTGGCGCCGATGTGGCGTCGTTGCGGCTGCTCACCGGTGTGTCGGCCGGTGCGTCAGCCGGAAAAAGCGAAAGGCCCCGGGTCCTGCCGGACCCGGGGCCTTTCGCTCGTCTGCTGTCAGCGCAGCATTCTGAGGCGAACGGTCCGACCCTCGGGCCCGTCGCCATACCAAAACCAGAACGCGGTACGCATCGCGGGCAATACTAGCGCACCCGCATGTACCGCCAGACCCCTGCCCGGGTCGGAGCGGCGCGCCGGACGGTGGCAGGATGGCGTTCGTGCCCGGAACACGACCGGAACGGCGAGGGGAGCTGCCGGTGGAGATGCCCGAAACTCCACGGGAGGAGAGCCGCCTGCCGCCGGGTCAGTACGTCCCGCGGGGCCGGCCGGTGATCCACTACGGGCGGGTGCCCACCTTCAGGCCCGACACCTGGACCTTCAGCGTCTTCGGCGCGACCGCCTCCGGCGAGGAGCACCGCTTCACCTGGCCCGAGTTCGCCGCGCTCAAGCGGGTCACGCTCATCGCCGACTTCCACTGCGTGACCAAGTTCTCCCTCATGGGCAACGAGTGGCGCGGCGTACCCGCGACCGCCCTGCTCAGCGCGGTGCCGCCCGCCCCCGAGGCCCGCCACGTGATGCTCTGGGGCGAGTACGGCTACAGCGCCAACATCAGGATGAGCGACTTCGAGGCCGCCCTGTTCGCCACCGAGCTGGACGAGAAGCCCCTCGCCCCCGAGCGCGGCTTCCCGGTGCGCGCGGTCGTGCCCCACCTGTACGCGTGGAAGAGCGTCAAGTGGCTGCGCGCGGTGGAGTACATGGTCGAGGACCGCCGCGGCTTCTGGGAGGACCGCGGCTACCACAACATCGGCGACCCATGGCGCGAGCAGCGCTACTCCTATCAGGAGGAACCCGGCGACGGCCCCCCATAGCGGATAGCTCATCGTGACCGGCCGCATACGAGGTGTCGCGATCCGGTTGCGATCTGTGCGATCACGCGGCAGCGTTGTCACATGCTGCGCGTTCTGGCGGTAGACGACGAGGGCCCGGCCCTGGACGAACTTGCCTACCTGCTGCGGCAGGACACCAGAATCGAGCACGTGGCGACCGCCAAGGACGGCGTCACGGCGTTGCAGGACATGGTCCAGATGATCGCCACCGGCGAGCGCCTGGACGGCGTGTTCCTCGACGTCCGCATGCCCGGCCTGGACGGTCTCGACCTGGCCCGCCTCATCGGCGGCTTCCCCGCCCCGCCCAAGCTCGTCTTCGTCACCGCCCACGAGGACTGCGCCGTGCAGGCATTCGAACTGGAGGCGGTCGACTACCTGCTCAAACCGGTCGCCGCCGCCCGGCTGGCCGAGACCGTACGCCGCCTGGAGGCCGTCGCCACCTCCGGCGCCCGCCCCGCCGCCGAGGACATCATCCCGGTCGAACTCGGCGGCCGCACCCGCTTCGTCACCATGAAGTCGGTCTGGTTCGCCGAGGCCAAGGGCGACTACGTCCGCCTCCACACCGGCGACGGCAGCTACCTCGTCCGCATGTCCCTGGCCGCCCTGGAACGCCGCTGGTCCGACTCCGGCTTCCTCCGCATCCACCGCAGCACCCTGGTCGCCGTCCGCCACGTCACCGAACTCCGCCAGGAGTCCGGCCGCACCCTCGTCCAGGTCGGCACCGAAACCCTCCCGGTCAGCCGCCGCCACACCCGCCACGTCCGCGAAACCCTGATCCGCCAACTCCGCACCCCCCCACCCCCCTCCTCCTGAACCCCCGGCCGCCCCCTTCGGCACTCGTTCGAGGGCCGGCCTTCGCCCGACGCGGGCCCCCTTGCCCGCCCGCTGCCCACCGCGGTGGTGGGCCGGTGTCCGCCAGTGGGCCGGGGTCGATGGGATAGAGGCCACGCGGGGGGGGAGCGCGAGGTCTGTGAGGGGACCTGAAAGCCCGGGGAGGCCGTGCAGGGCGCAATCGGCCGGTGAGGCGCGTGGGCCGGCCGGGCCGGTCGGGCCGGTCGCCCAAGCCACCCACACAGCACGCCGCCGTCGAGAGCCACCGCATGCACGGGCCCCCATCTGGTGCCGCGGGATGCAGGGGCCCCCATCTGGTGCCGCGGGATGCACGGGCCCCCATCTGGTGCCGCGGCATGCACGGGCCCCCATCTGGTGCCGCGGGATGCACGGGCCCCCATCTCGTGCCACGGCATGCACGGGCCCCCATCTCGTGCCACGGCATGCACGGGCCCCCATCTCGTGCCACGGCATGCACACGCCCCCGTCCCATGCCGCGGCATGCCCTGCCTGCGGTGTCACCCGCTGGCCCAGGGAGGCGTCGGCGTGCACGCGGTCGGTGGGGGATTGGGGCGGGGGCATGGAGGGCTGGGAGGGCTCCGGAGCCCGTGGCTGGGGGCCTGCTGGGCGTCGGCCTGGCTCACCCCGGTCGCGTGGCCTCCAGGGTGTTGCCGGGTGGGGCAGGGTGCGATGGTGGGCCGGTGCCTGGTGGGGTCGTGGCCGGTAGGGGTTGGGGCGGGGGCATGGAGGGGTCTGGAGCCCGCAGCGTGCCGGAGGCGGCCTTGCTGGGCGTCGGCCTGGCTCCCCCCATTCGCGTGGCCCTCAGCGTCGCCGTGGCGAGCGCGGTGGTGGGCCGGTGTCCGCCGGAGGGCCGTGGCCGATGGGTTGAGGCCACGGCGGGCGGGGTTGAGGTGGGAGCGCGAGGTCTGTGAGGGGGCCTGGGGCGGGGAGACCGTGCAAGGGCGCAACCGGCCGGTAAGGTGCCTGGGCCGGCCGCCCAAGCCACCCCACACAGCCACCGACAAGGCGTGCCGTAGCGCCGGACAGAGGCGTGCTGTGTGGGACCGGCAGAGCCGTGTCGATGAATCCAGGCAGTGGTATCCGCTGGCGGCCCAGGCAGTCTTCCGCAGGCGACAGGTGGCGCGTGCCGGCGCCTGACGCCGCCCGCCGCCCATCCGCTGCCCGCCGTCCGCCGTCCATCCGCTGCCCGCTGCCCGCCGCCCGTCCGCCGTCCATCCGCCGTCCGTCGCCCGCCGTCCGCCTGTGCACCGGGAAGGCGCACGCTGCGGCGCCGCCCACGGGAGTCGACCGGTCCGGTGTCACCGTGTCACTCGGACACGACGGTGTCCGCTACCGGCACCAGGTGGCCGCACGCCGCTCGCGTGGCAGACTGCCCCGCCGTACCCTGCCGCCTGGGAGGCTCCCGGCCCGCCCTGTCCACCTCGTCCTGTGCTGCGCTCACCCCTCAAGGGCGCCGGGGTGGGTGGGCCGGCCCGAGGCACCTCGCACGGCACGCTGCCGTTCGCGCGCGCCCAGACTCGGCGGCGCCGACTGGGTGTGGCGTAGGGCATGGCGAGGCGGGCGGTGTTGCGCATGTGGGGGAAGGGACGGGCGTGAGGGGGTGGGCGGAGGGGGTGGGTGAAAGCGGTGGGAGGACCGTTCGTCGTGTGGGGGTGACCGTTCGCCGGGGTGGGACGCTCCGTACATCGATGGCTACTTACCGTTGAGCGCGCCGGTCGTAAAGCGGGTTTCGCGCTTCATGATCGTGACCGTAATGTTTCGGGAGTCGGAGCCGAATCCGTCGCATCGGGGGGGACAAGAGCCGGCAGGGCTCGGATGGACCTGGTGCGCGGTGTCGAAGGACGGCCTGGGGGTCGTCCGGCCGTCGGGCCTTTACCGGGGGGGTAGGGGCCCGGCGGTCTCCGGCGTGGCGGGACGTCTGCGGAGGGCCGCGGAGCCGTACCGTGATCCGGCCTACGGGGGCGGCCGGATCGCTGGGCGGGCGTCCCGTCACGCCGCGCCGGATTACGGTCGGCGGATACGGGGTGTGCGGTACGCCCCCCGCGCACACACCCGAGCGGCGGGGCGCCACATGTCGTGCACGTGGCGGGGCCTGGGGCCTGGGTCAGGAGTCGCGGAGCTTCTTCAGCAGCTCGATGTCCTCGCGGTGCTTGTCGATCTTGCCGGGGGTCTCGATGCACAGCGGCACGTGGGCCGAGACCGGGTGGCGCATCAGCTCCGCGAAGGCGGCGGCGCCGATGTGGCCGGCGCCGATGTTCTCGTGGCGGTCCTTCTTGGAGCCGCACACGTCCTTGGAGTCGTTGGCGTGGATCAGCTTCAGGCGGCCGGGGGCGATGTCGTGCAGCGCGTCGAGCATCTCGGTCACCCCGGCGGGGGTGGTGAGGTCGTGGCCGGCGGCGAAGGCGTGGCAGGTGTCCAGGCAGATGCCGGCCCTGGGGTGGAAGTCGAGCGCGTCGAGGTACGGCCCGAGGTCCTGCACCGTCGCGCACAGCATCTGGCCCTGGCCGGCCATGGGTTCGAGCAGCAGGTCGGGGCCGTCCTCGGGGATCTCGTCCAGCAGCGGCAGCAGGTGCTCGCGGAGCCGGCGCATGGCGGTGTCGCGCGGCTGGCTCACCGCCGAGCCCGTGTGCATGACCACGCCCAGCGCGCCGATGGCGGCGCCGCGGCGCAGGCTGTGGCGTACGGTCTCGACCGACTTCTCCAGGGTGTCGGGGTTGGGCGAGCCCAGGTTGACCAGGTACGGCGAGTGCACGAACGTGGGCACGCCGGCCTCGCGCAGCTTGGCGTCCTGCGCCGGGTCGCCCGCGGCGAGCGCCCATCCGCGCGGGTTGGACACGAACACCTGGATCATCTCGGCGCCGATGTCGGCCATGTACTTCAGGCCGCCGGTCGCCAGGCCCCCGGTGACCATGACGTGCCCGCCGATGGAAGGAGTAACGCTCATGATGGATGCCAGTTTATGGGCCGGCCGGGGCGAGGAGGCCGCGCCGGGCCGGTTGGAGGTTGCCACAAACCGGCGGGGGTGACGCGCGGCCCGGTTCGGAGTTTGCGCTGCTGGACCCGGCGGGGGCCGGGTGTGTCTACTGAGTGCCATGTCTGATGGATCTGCGCCGGGCGGGTGGCTGGCGGGCTTCAACGCCATGCCCGCCGGGGCCGCCGAGGCGGAGCTGCGGGCGTGCTGCGCCTCCTCCGCCTTCGCGGCCCGGGTGGCCGCCGGGCGGCCGTACGCCGGTGTCGCCGCGCTGCTGGACGCCGCCGGCGCCGCCGTCTCCGGTCTGGAGTGGCCGGAGGTGCTGCAGGCGCTGGCCGCCCATCCCAGGATCGGGGAGCGGGCCCGGGGCCCGGGGCGCGAGGCGGCCTGGTCGCGGCGGGAGCAGGCGGGCGCCGCGGGCGCGGACGCGCGGGTGCTGGCGGAGCTGGCCGCGGGCAACAGGGCGTACGAGGAGCGGTTCGGGCACGTGTACCTGGTCTGCGCCACCGGCCTGACCGCCGGGGAGATGCTGGAGCGGCTGCGCGCCCGGCTGGGCAACGACGAGGACGCCGAGCGGCGGGTCGTACGGGAGGAGCTGGCCAAGATCACCGAGATCCGGTTACGGCGACTGGCGGAGGAGACGGCGGCGTGAGCGACATGAGTGACGTGGGCGGCGTCAGCGGGCTGTCCACGCATGTGCTCGACGCCTCGCTCGGGCTTCCGGCGGCCGGGGTGGCGGTGCGGCTTGAGGACGCGTCGGGGGCCGTGCTGGCCGAGGGTCGCACCGATGACGACGGCCGGGTCCGGGGCTGGCGGGCCGGGCCCGGCACGCACCGGCTGGTGTTCGCGACCGGCGAGTACTTCGCCGGGCGCGGCGCGCCGACCTTCTACCCGGAGGTGGTGATCGCCTTCACCGTCGCCGCCGGCGACGACCACTACCACGTGCCGTTGCTGCTCAGCCCGTTCTCCTACTCGACGTACCGAGGGAGCTAGAAGGTGGCCGTCGTTCTCGGACCCAACCGCTACGGCAAGGCGGAGACCCGCGTGGTGCGGGTCACCCGCGAGGGTGAGACCCACCACGTCAAGGACTGCAACGTGAGCGTCTCGCTGTCGGGCGAGATGGAGGCGGTCCACCTCACCGGCGACAACTCCGCCGTGCTGCCCACCGACACGCAGAAGAACACCGTCTACGCCTTCGCCAAGAAGCACGGCATCGGCGAGATCGAGGAGTTCGCGCTGCTGCTGGCCCGGCACTTCGTGGACTCCCAGCCCGCGATCCGGCACGCGCGGGTCGCGATCGAGGAGTACGCCTGGCGCCGCATCCCCGGCGGCCCGCCGCACTCCTTCGTCCGCGACGGGAGCGAGGTGCGCACCTGCCTGGTCCACTGCGACGCCGACGGGACCTCCACCGTGGTGTCGGGGGTGCGCGACCTGGTGGTGCTGAACTCCACCGGGTCGGAGTTCCACGGGTTCGCCCGCGACGAGTACACCACGCTGGCCGAGACCACCGACCGGGTGCTGGCGACCGCCGTCACGGCCTCCTGGCGGCACCGGGGCGCGACCGCCGACCACGGCGCGTCCTACGCCGCCGTACGCCACCACCTGCTGGCCGCCTTCGCCCAGACCCACAGCCTGTCCCTCCAGCAGACCCTGTACGCGATGGGCGCGCGGGTCCTGGCCGAACGGCCGGAGGTCTGCGAGGTGCGCCTGGCGCTGCCGAACAAGCACCACTTCCTGGTGGACCTGACGCCCTTCGGCATGGACAACGACAACGAGGTCTACTACGCCGCCGACCGCCCGTACGGGCTGATCGAGGGGCACGTGCTGGACGACGAGGCGCCGCCCGCGGCGTACGCGTGGGACTGAGGAGGAGGGGGAGCATGGACTTCATCAGGGCCACGACCTGGGTCGACGCCCTGGCCGCGAAGGCGGCGCAGCCCGGCGCGGTGCCGATCCAGGGCGGCACCGACGTCATGGTGGAGATCAACTTCGACGTGCGCAGGCCGCCCGCGCTGCTCGACCTGACCCCGGTCGCCGAGCTGGCGGAGTGGTCCGAGCGCGACGGCGTGCTGCGGATCGGCGCCGGGGTGACGTACGCGCGGCTGATCGCCGAACTGGGCGACCGGCTGCCGGGGCTCGCCCAGGCGAGCCGGACGGTCGGCTCGTCGCAGATCCGCAACCGCGGCACCGTCGGCGGCAACCTGGGCGCGGCGTCCCCCGCCGGCGACGCGCACCCGCCGCTGCTGGCGGGCGACGCGGTGATCGAGGCCGAGAGCGCCGCGCGCGGGGTGCGGATGATCCCGGCCGCGGAGTTCTACCTCGGCGTCAAGCGCAACGCGCTCGCCCCCGACGAGCTGATCCGTGCCGTCCACGTGCGCCCGGCGGCGGGCCCGCAGTACTTCGCCAAGGTCGGCACCCGCAACGCGATGGTGATCGCGGTGTGCTCGGTCGCGGTCGCGCTGCACCCGGGAGAGCGGCGCGTGGGCACCGGCGTCGGCTCGGCGGCCCCGACCCCGCTGCGGGCCGCCGAGGCCGAGGAGTACCTGGCGGCCGAGCTGGACTGGGACTCCGGCCTGCCCGCGCCGGTGGCGGCCCGGTTCGGCGAGCTGGTGAGCGCCGCCGCCTCGCCGATCGACGACGTGCGCGGCACGGCGGCGTACCGGCGGCACGCGCTGGCGGTGCTGGCCCGGCGCACCCTGACCTGGGCCTGGAACGACTACCGGAAGGCGGCGGAGCGATGCGCCTGAACGTGACCGTGAACGGCCGCGCGGAGGCCGTGGACGACGTGTGGGAGGGCGAGAGCCTGCTGTACGTCCTGCGCGAGCGGCTGGGGCTGCCCGGCTCCAAGAACGCCTGCGAGCAGGGCGAGTGCGGTTCCTGCACGGTCTACCTGGACGGCGTGCCGGTGTGCGCCTGCCTGGTCGCCGCCGGGCAGGCCGAGGGGCGGGCCGTGCGCACCGTGGAGGGCCTGGCCGAGGGAGACCGGCTCGACCCGGTGCAGGAGGCGTTCGTCGAGGCGGGCGCGGTGCAGTGCGGCTTCTGCACCCCGGGCCTGCTGGTGCAGGCGCACGACCTGATCGAGCGCAACCCGCGCCCGTCCGACGCCGAGATCCGCGAGGCGCTGGCGGGCAACCTGTGCCGGTGCACCGGCTACGAGAAGATCCTGGACGCCGTGCGCCTGGCGGCGGCGCGCAAGGCGGGCGCCGCATGACGCTGGTCATCGAGGGCGCCTACGTCGTGCCGGTCGCCGGCGAGGAGATCCCGGACGGTCACGTGGTGATCGAGGGCGACCGGATCGCGGCCGTCGGCCCCGGCGCGTACGAGGGCGGGGGCGAGCGGATCGACGGGCGCGGCTGCGTGGTCACCCCGGGCCTGGTCAACACCCACCACCACCTGTACCAGTGGGCGACCCAGGGCCTGGCGAAGGACGGCACGCTGTTCGAGTGGCTGGTCGCGTCGTACCCGGTCTGGGCCCGCATGGACGCCGAGGTGGTGCACGGCGCGGCCACCGCGGGCCTGGGCTGGCTGGCGCTGTCGGGCTGCACCACCTCCACCGACCACCACTACGTCTTCCCCAGCGGGCGCGGCGACCTGTTCGCCGCCGAGGTGGAGGCGGCGCGCCGGGTCGGGCTGCGCTTCCACCCCTGCCGCGGCTCGATGGACCGGGGCGAGTCGCAGGGCGGGCTGCCGCCGGACGAGGTCGTGGAGTCCATCGACGCGATCCTCGCGCACACCGAGGAGGTCATCGCGGCCTACCACGACCCGTCGTACTCCTCGATGCTGCGCGTCGCGGTCGCGCCCTGCTCGCCGTTCTCGGTCTCGCGCGAGCTGATGACCGCCTCCGCCGAGCTGGCCCGCGCCCGCGGCGTGCGCCTGCACACCCACCTCGCCGAGACCCTGGACGAGGAGGAGCACTGCCGGGAGCAGTTCGGCGTCACCCCGGTGGAGTACCTCGACGACCTCGGCTGGCTCGGCCCGGACGTGTGGCTGGCCCACTGCGTGCACCTGCGCGAGAAGGACGTGGCGCGCTTCGCGGCCACCGGCACGGGGACGGCCCACTGCCCGTCCTCCAACGCCCGGCTCGGCGCCGGGATCGCGCGGGCCTCGGAGCTGCTGCGCGCCGGCGCGCCGATCGGGCTCGGCGTGGACGGCGCGGCCTCGGCGGAGATGACGCCGCTGGTGGGCGAGGTGCGCATGGCCATGCTGATGCAGCGGGCCAGGTACGGCCCGGCCGCGCTCACCGCCCGCGAGGCCCTGGCCATGGCCACGGCGGGCGGGGCCAGGTGCCTGGGCCGCCAGGACGAGCTGGGCACCCTGGAGCCGGGCAGGCTGGCCGACATCGCCGTGTGGCGGGTGGACGGCTACCACGCGGCCATCGACGACCCGGTGGTGGCGCTGGTGTACGGGAGCCCGCCGCCGCTGGCCCGGCTGCTGGTCGGCGGGGCCACGGTGGTCGAGGACGGCGAGCTGCGCACGATCGACGGCGGCACCCCGGCGCGGGCCGGCGCTGAGGCGCACCGGCGGCTGCTGCGGCAGGCGGCGGAGCCGGGCTGATCCCCGTGGGCGGCGGATGTGATGATGGACCACGATTCTCGCGACGGGCACGCCGTCCTGCCCGCTCGCACCGGGCAGGACGGCGTGCCCCACCATTGTCCACCAGGGAGCAGGTTTGGCTGAGACGTCCGGGCGCAACGGACATGTGGTTATCGCCCCCGACAAGTTCAAAGGGTCGCTGAGCGCCACGCAGGTGGCCCGCAGGGTGGCCGCCGGGCTCGGCCCCGAGGTGCGGTCCGTGTGCCTGCCGGTCGCCGACGGCGGCGACGGCACCGTGGACGCGGTCGTGGCCTTCGGCTACTCGCGGATCGAGGCCGAGGTCACCGGCCCGACCGGAGAGCGGATCACCGCCGCGTACGCCTGGCACCCGGGCGACGGCGAGGCCCCGCCGACCGCCGTGGTGGAGCTGGCCGAGGCGTCCGGGCTGCGCCGCCTGCCGCCCGCCGAGGCCGGCCCGGGTCAGGCGGCGGTCCCGGGCGCGCACGAGGGCGTGCGGCTCGCCCCGCTGACCGCGACCTCGCGCGGCACCGGCGACCTGATCGCCGCCGCCGTGCGCCGCGGCGCCCGCCGGGTCGTGCTGGGCCTGGGCGGCAGCGCGTGCACCGACGGCGGCACCGGCATGATGGCCGCCCTCGGCGTGCGCTTCCTGGACGCCGAGGGGGCCGAGCTGCCGCCCGGCGGCGGCGCGCTCACCTCGCTGGCCGCGATCGACACCGCCGGGCTGCTGCCCGAGCTGGCCGGGGTGGAGTTCGTGGTGGCCAGCGACGTGGACAACCCGCTGCTCGGCCCGCACGGCGCCGCCGCCGTCTACGGCCCGCAGAAGGGCGCCACCTCCGAGGACGTACGGGTGCTGGAGGCCGGGCTCGCCCGGCTGGCCGCCGTCGCCGCGCACACCCACGGCCTGGTCGGCGCGGCCGAGCACGACGGGATCGTCCGCAGCATGGGCGTTGCCGCCGAGCCGGGCGCCGGCGCGGCCGGGGGAGTGGGCTTCGCCGCGCTGGCGTTCCTGCGCGCGCAGGTGCGGCCGGGCATCGAGTACCTGCTGGAGCTGCTGGGCTTCGCCGAGCACCTGGAGGGCGCCCGGCTGGTGATCACCGGCGAGGGGGCCCTGGACGAGCAGACGCTGCGCGGCAAGGCCCCGGCCGGGGTGGCGGCGCGCGCGGTCAAGGCGGGCGTGCCGGTGGTCGCGGTGTGCGGGCGGCGCACGCTGGGCGATGAGGAGTTGCGCGCGGCCGGGATCGTCGCGGCGTACGCGCTGACCGACATCGAGCCCGACACCGCCCGGTGCATCGCCGAGGCGGGCCCGCTGCTGGAGCGGCTGGTGGCCGAGAGGGTCCGGGGCGCGCATGCGGTATGACCTGGTGGTCCGCTCGCGGCGGGCGGTGCTCGGCGACGGCGAGCGGCCCGCCGCGGTCGCGGTGCGCGACGGCAGGATCGCCGCCGTGCTCCCGTACGACGCGCCGCCGCCCGAGGCGGCCGAGTCGGCCGACCTCGGCGACGTGGCGCTGCTGCCCGGCCTGGTGGACACCCACGTGCACGTCAACGAGCCGGGGCGCACCCACTGGGAGGGCTTCGCCACCGCCACCAGGGCCGCGGCGGCCGGTGGCGTGACCACGATCGTGGACATGCCGCTGAACTCGCTGCCGCCGACCGTCGATGTCGCCGCGCTGGAGGTCAAGCGGGCGGCGGCGGCCGGGCAGGTCCACGTGGACGTGGGCTTCTGGGGCGGCGCGATCCCGGGCAACGCCGCCGGGCTGCGCGGCCTGCACGAGGCCGGGGTGTACGGCTTCAAGTGCTTCCTGTCGCCGTCGGGCGTGGACGAGTTCCCGCCGCTCGACGGCGCGGGCCTGCGCGAGGCGATGCGCGAGATCGCCTCCTTCGGCGGGCTGATGGTCGTGCACGCCGAGGACCCCCGGCTGCTCGCCGAGCCCGCCGGGCCGACGTACCCGCAGTTCCTGGCCTCGCGGCCGGGCGAGGCCGAGGCCCGCGCGGTCGAGGAGGTCATCGCGGCCGTGCGCGAGACCGGCGCCCGCGCGCACATCCTGCACGTCTCCTCGGCCGCCTGCCTGGAGCCGCTGGCCGCGGCGCGGGCGCGGGGCGTGCCCATCAGCGCCGAGACCTGCCCGCACTACCTGACGCTGACCGCCGAGGAGGTCGCCGGGCCCGAGTACAAGTGCTGCCCGCCCATCCGCGAGGCCGCCAACCGCGACGCGCTCTGGGACGCCCTGGCCGCGGGCGTACTGAGCTGCATCGTCTCCGACCACTCGCCGTCCACGCCCGACCTGAAGGTGCCCGACTTCGCCGCAGCCTGGGGCGGGGTGTCCTCGCTCCAGCTCGGCCTGTCCGCGATCTGGACAGAGGCGTCCGGCCGCGGGTACGGCCTGCGCGACGTCGTGCGCTGGATGGCCGAGGGCCCCGCGGCGCTGGCCGGGCTCGCCGGCAAGGGCGCCATCGCGCCCGGCAACGACGCCGACCTGGTCGCCTTCGACACCGGCGCCGACTTCGTCGTGGACGCCACCGCGCTGCACCACCGCAACCCCATCACTCCCTACGACGGCCGCACCCTCACCGGCGTCGTCCGCGCCACCTGGCTGCGCGGGCGGCGCGTGACCGGCGAGAAGCCCCTGGGAGCCCTGCTGTGACCGCGTTCACCCGGCTGCCCGACCTGGCCCTGCGCACGTACGGCGGCGCGGTGGTCGCGGCCAACGACGAGTCCTTCGCCGAGCGCGAGAACCTGATCCGTCCCGGACGCCCCGAGTTCCGCCCGCACACCTTCGGCGCCAAGGGCCAGGTGTACGACGGCTGGGAGACCCGCCGCCGCCGCGAGCCCGGCCACGACTGGGCGATCGTGCGCCTCGGCATGCCCGGCGTCGTGCGCGGGGTCGTGGTGGACACCGCCTGGTTCACCGGCAACTACCCCCCGTACGCCTCGGTGGAGGCGTGCGCGGTCGCCGGACACCCCTCGGTGGCCGAGCTCCAGGCCGCCGAGTGGACCGAGATCGTGCCCCGCTCGCCCATCGCGGGCGACACCGAGAACGCCTTCGGCGTACAGGACCCGCGCCGCTACACCCACGTACGGCTCAACATCCACCCCGACGGCGGTGTGGCCCGGCTGCGGGTGCACGGCGAGGTGGTCCCCGACCTGTCGGTGTGGGAGGGCATGGCCGTCGATCTGGCCGCGCTGCACAACGGCGGCCTGGTCACCGCCTGCTCCGACGAGTTCTACTCCTCGCCCAACAACGTCATCGCGCCCGGCCTGGCCCGCCACCAGGCCGAGGGCTGGGAGACCGCGCGCCGCCGCGACGGCGGCAACGACTGGCTCGTCGTCCGCCTGGGCGTGCCCGGGACCGTGCGGGTGGCCGAGCTGGACACCACCAACCTGGTGCACAACTCCCCGGCCGCCGCCGCGCTGTCGGGCCTGGACGCCCGCGTCTCCGCGCCGGACGACCCGTCGGCGTGGTTCGAGCTGCTGCCGCGCACCCGGCTCCAGCCCGACACCCCGCACCGCTTCCGCCTGCCCGCCCCCCGCCCGGCCACGCACGTGCGGCTCGACATCTACCCCGACGGCGGCCTGGCCCGCCTGCGCCTGCACGGCGACCCGGATCACGGATCGCCGCCCGCGTAGGACGGCGATCCGTGAGGGGCACGTGCCCCTGGCGCCTAGTGCCAGATGGTGACCTCGGTGCCGACGGGGGCCTCGCCGCCGATGGGGCGCTGGCCGCGGACCCGCTCGCTGCCGCGGCCGTAGAACTTGCGGGTCTTGACCCGGAAGCCCGCCGCGCGCAGCTCCTGCTGGGCGTCACGCACGTTCTTGTACAGGACGTTGGGGATGACGTTGAACGTGGTGTCGTCGTTGGCGTTCTCGTCGTTGTTCTCCCACGGCCAGTGCCACTCCTGCTGGCACTGGGACACGGTCAGGCTGACGAGGGCGCCCTTGTCGATCTCGGACTTGGCCTTGGGCTCCTGGGCGATCACCGTGCACGGCTGGGCGTCGTCGGCCTGCTCGATGACCTGGACGTTGAAGCCCTGCTCGCGCAGGAACTGCTCGGCCTGGTCGCGGGGGAGGCCCATCACGTCGGGGGTGAGCAGGCCGGCGCTGAGCACGATGTCGACCTTGCTGCCCTCCTTGACCTTCGCGCCCACCTGCGGGCTGCTGCGCAGGACGAGGCCGCGCTGGACGGTCTCGTTGGCGATCCGGGTCACGTCGTCGGGCACGAGCCCGGCCTCGGCCAGCCGGGCCTTCGCGTCGCCCTCGGACAGGCCCTGCACGTTGGGCACGGTGACCAGCTTGGGCCCCAGCGAGGGGATCAGGACGAGCCTGCTGCCCGGCTCGACCTCCGAGCCCCCGGCCGGATCGGTGCGCAGCACGTTGCCCTCGGGGACCTTGTCGTCGTTGACGCCCTCGCCGATGACCACCACGAAGCCGCGGCCCTCGGCCTCGGTCTTGGCCACGGTCAGGTTCTTGCCCAGCAGCTCGGGCACCGCGATCGCGCGTTCCTGGGAGAAGTACCAGCCGGTCAGGCCGACGGCGACGGCCATGAACGCGGCCAGGCCGACCAGGAACCAGCTCGGCCGCGGGCCGCGCCGCTCGCCGCCGGAGCGGGAGCGCCGCCCGCGCCCGCCCGGCTCGGCGGGCCCGGTCATCATCTCGGTACGCGGCTGGATCAGCGTGTGGCTCGGCCCCGCGACCGGCGGCGCGGCCGAGGCGTGCCCCGGCGGGGGCGGCACGGAGGCGGGGGACCCGGCCGGCGGCGGCAGCGAGCCCGGCGCGCCCGCGGCCATCGGGCCCGAGTCGTACAGGGACGTGGCGGCGGTGGGGGAGACGGGCGGGGTGGTGTCCTGCGGCAGTGTGCGGTGCGCCTCGACCGCGGCCACCAGCATCGCCGTGGCGTCGGCGGGCCGGGCCTCGGGCTCGCGGGCGGTCGCCGCGGCCACCAGGGTGTCGAGCTGCGGCGGGGTGCCGGGCACCAGGGACGAGGGCGGCGGCACGGTCTCGTGCACGTGCTTGTAGGCGATGGCCATCGGGCTCTCGCCCTCGTACGGCGGGCGGCCGACCAGCAGCTCGTACAGCATCACGCCGGCGGCGTAGACGTCGCTGCGCACGTCGGCCGCGCCCTTGGTGACCTGCTCGGGCGCCATGTAGCCGATCGTGCCGATCATGACGCCGGTGCGGGTCTGGTTGCTCGCCTCGACCGCGCGCGCCAGCCCGAAGTCGACGACCTTGACCCGGCCGTCGTCGGAGAGCAGCACGTTCTCCGGCTTCACGTCGCGGTGGATCATGCCCTGCTGGTGGGCCGCCCCCAGCGCGGCGAGGACCGGGATCATGATCTCCAGGGACTCGCGCGGACGCAGCCGGCCCCGCTCGCGCAGCACGTCGCGCAGCGTGCGCCCCGGGACGTACTCCATCGAGAGGTAGACGATGTCGGCGTCGGTGCCCTGGTCGAAGACCTGGACCACGTTGGGGTGGGAGAGGCTCGCCACGGACTTGGCCTCGCCGATGAACCGGCGCACGAACGCCGGGTCCTCGGCGAGGGAGCGGTGCATCACCTTCAGGGCCACCGTGCGGTCGAGCCGGATGTCCAGGGCGACGTAGACCGTGGCCATGCCGCCCCGTGCGATCCGGGACTCGACGCGGTAGCGCCCATCGACAAGGCGCCCGACGAGGGGGTCCGCAAGCGTCGTGTCCACCTGCCCGAGTTTACGGGCGTTCTGGCCTCCGGATGGCGCGGCCAGCCCAAACCGATGCCGAGCCGTTCCCCGGGAAACCCCAAGTTTCCCACTGGACGCGTCCCGGCACCCCTCGCGGCCTTTCCGGATGTCCGGAACCGGGCTCAGGGCGTCATCGGTGACGACGCCTGCGCGTGGCGTCTGCGGGGGATGCGGCCCGCCAGCCGGGCCAGGCGGCCCGCCTCCACCGCGGCCCGCATGGCGGCGGCCATCAGCTCCGGGTGCTGGGCGCGGGTCACCGCGGTCGCGAGCAGCACCGCGTCGCACCCCAGCTCCATCGCCAGCGCGGCATCGCTGGCGGTGCCGATGCCGGCGTCCAGGACGACCGGCACGGACGCCGCCTCCACGATCAGCTCGATGTTGTGCGGGTTGCGGATGCCGAGCCCGGAGCCGATCGGGGCGCCGAGCGGCATCACCGCCGCGCACCCGGCCTGCTCCAGCCTGCGCGCCAGCGCCGGATCGTCGCCGATGTACGGCAGCACCACGAAGCCGTCGGCGACCAGGCGCTCGGCCGCGTCGAAGGTCTCGATCGGGTCGGGCAGCAGGGTGCGCTCGTCGGAGATCACCTCCAGCTTCACCCAGTTGGTGCCCAGCGCCTCCCTGGCCAGCTTGGCGGTGAGCACCGCCTCGCCCGCGGTGAAGCAGCCCGCGGTGTTGGGCAGCACCTGGATGCCGCGCGCCCGCAGCACGTCCAGCACCGAGCCGCGCTGCCACGGGTCCAGCCGCCGCATGGCCACCGTGGTCAGCTCGGTGCCGGAGGCGGCCAGCGCCTGGTCCAGCACCTCCAGCGACGGCGCCCCGCCCGTGCCCATGATCAGCCGCGAGGAGAACTTCTGCCCCGCGATCACCAGCTCGTCCGCGCCGCCCTCGTGCGTCGCCGTCGTCGCCGTCGTCCCCATCGCGCTCATCCTCCCTGCACCGCCGTCAGCACCTCGACCCGGTCGCGCTCGGTCAGCGGCGTGGACGACCACGCGCCGCGCGTCACGACCTCGTCGTTCACGGCCACGGCGATGCCGCTGGTGGCCTGGGTCAGCGCCTGGACGGCGTGCGCCACCGTCGCCCCGTCGGGCAGCTCGTACGCCGCCCCGTTGATCGTCACGTTCATGGTGCGGTTTCCTCGACGTTCTCGAAACGCGTGGGTGAGCAGGAGGGCAGGGCGGGCCCGTCGCCGGCGACCAGCCCGGCGACGGTCTCCGCGGTGAGCGGCGCGAGCAGGACCCCGCCGCGGTGGTGCCCGGCGGCGAGCAGCAGGCCGGGCAGCGCGGTGCGGCCGATCAGGGGCAGGTTGTCCGGCGTGCCGGGCCGCAGGCCGGCGATCGTCTCGGCCACCTCAAGCTCGGTGATGCCGGGCACCAGCTCGCGCGCGTCGCGCAGCAGCTCCCACAGCCCGCCCGCGGTGACCCGGGTGTCGAAGGCCAGCTCCTCCTGGGTGGCCCCGAGTACCAGCTCGCCGTCACCGCGCGGGACGAGGTAGACCGGCGAGCCGTGCACCGTGCCGCGCACGCAGTGGCCGAGCAGCGGCTCGGGGGAGCGCAGGCGCATGATCTGGCCCTTGACCGGCCGCACCGGCGGCAGCACCCCGGGCGGCACGCCCGCGAGCCCGCCGCGGGTCACGCCGCCGGGCCCGGCCCAGGCGCCGGTGGCCAGGACGACGTGCTCCGCCGCGAGCGTCCGCCCGTCCGCCAGCCGGACGCCGGCGGCGCGGTCGCCGGCCGCCGTCAGCTCGGCCGCCCGTTCCCGCAGCACGGGCACGCCGCGCCCGTCCAGGGCGGCCAGCAGCGCCCGTACGACGCGGCGCGGATCGACCCAGGAGTCCTCGGGGGCCAGCAGCCCGCCGCGTACGGAGGGGGCGAGCATCGGCTCGATCCGGCGGCACTCGCGCCCGGTCAGCCGCTCCACCCGCAGCCCCAGCTTCTCCATGAACGCGCCCAGCTCGCCCAGCAGCGCGAGGTCGTCGGCGCCGAAGGCGACGTCGAGGGTCCCGTCCCGGCGCAGATCGAGGCCGAGCCCGCTCTCGTCGCTCAGCTCGGCGGCGAAGGCGGGCCACCGGGCCAGCGAGTCCAGGCCGAGCCGCAGCAGCGGCTCCTCGGTGTAGCTCACCTCGCTGACCGGCGCCAGCATGCCCGCCGCCGCGTGCGAGGCCCCCGACCCGGGGGCCGGGTCGGCGACGGCGACCCTCAGCCCGCGCCCGGCCAGCCGCCAGGCCGTGCTCAGACCCACCACGCCGCCGCCCACCACGACCGCGTCGAAGCGCCCGCCGATCCGGCCGCCCTGTGGCGCGCCCTGCCGTCCGCCGCGTTCTTGGTCGGCCCGTTCGCCGCGTTCTCCGCCGCGCTGTCCGCCGGGCCGCTCGCCGGGCCGTTCGCCGTGTTCTCGGCCGGGCCGCTCGCCGCGCTGTTCGCCCCGCTCTTCGCCGGGCAGTTCGCCGCGTTCTTGGTCGCGCTCTTCGTCGCGTCCGTCGTCGCGTTCGCCGCCGCGCTGATCGTCGCGCCGGTCGTCGTCTCGGTCGGTGATCTCCGGCTCCACTGCGCTCCCTTCGCCGGCATGACCCGGATCAGGTTCCGATACGGTCGAGGGCCGTGACAGCCCTCCTCTCAGCCCGGTACGTCCGGACTCCCGTGCGTCTTGTCCACATATCACCATAGATGGGGACAAGACGCACCTTGCACGCCGCCTCCTGCCGGTTGTGCGAATGAATTAGCGTTCTTGTCATCGAAACGCCATTGGCGCTCTGCGATGGAGCCGACTTAGGGTCGTGAGTTGTGAATCATGTCGTGGTGGTGGGGGCCGGTCTCGCCGGTGTGCGAAGCGTCGAAGCCCTCCGGGCCCACGGGTTCGGCGGCAGGATCACTCTGATCGGCGAGGAGCGGCACCGGCCGTACGACCGGCCGCCCCTTTCCAAGGCCGTGCTCGCGGGTGAGGCCGACTCGACGTTCGTCGAGTCCGACCTCGATGCTATGGACGTGGGATTCCGGCCGGGCGTGTCCGCCAAGGGACTGCGGCCCGGCGTGGTCGAGACGACGGAGGGCGAGCTGCCCTACGACGGGCTGGTCATCGCCACGGGCGCGACTCCCATCAGGCTGCGCGGCGAGGGCCCGCAGCACGTGCTCCGCACCATCGACGACGCCCTCGCGCTGCGCGAGCTGTTCGCGGGCGGCCCCGCTGTCGCGGTGGTCGGCGCGGGCTGGATCGGCGCGGAGGTCGCCACCGCCGCGCGCAAGGCGGGCTGCGAGGTGACCGTCGTCGAGGCCGGCGACGCGCCGCTCGCGGTCGCGCTGGGCGCGGAGACGGGCGCGTACACGATTCCCTGGTACGAACGGGCGGGCGTGCGGCTGCTGCTGTCCACGCGCGTCGCCACCGTCGATCCGGACGGGATCACCCTGGCCGACGGCACACCGCTCAAGGCCGACGTCGTGGTCACCGGCGTGGGCGTGCGGCCCGCGGTGGGCTGGCTCGACGGCTCGGGCATCCGGCTCGACAACGGCGTGGTCACCGACGAGCACCTGCGCACCTCCCTGCCCGGCGTGGTCGCCGTGGGCGACTGCGCCGCCTGGTGGTCGCGCCGCTTCCGCACCCGTTTACGCGTCGAGCACTGGGACACCGCGCTCGGCGCCCCCGACGTCGCCGCGGCGTCGCTGCTCGGCGAGGACGCCGTGTACGACCCCGTGCCCTACTTCTGGTCCGAGCAGTTCGGCCACATGGTCCAGTACGCCGGGCACCACCAGGCCGCCGCCAGGCGCGTCCTGCGCGGCGACCCCGCCGCCGACCCCAAGTGGGCGATCTGCTGGCTGACCGCCGACGACCGCCTCGCCGCCATCCTCACCGTGGACCGGCCGCGCGACCTGGTCCAGGGCAGGCGGCTGGTCGAGGGCGGGCAAAGACTCGATGTGGAACGGCTGATGGACCCCGCGATAACGTTGCGCGACTGTTCGGTGGCCTGATCGGGCCCGAAGGGTGTTTGGTGGGACGTCAGTCGTGGTAGTGGTGGATTCGTGACGCTTTCTGTTGCACAGATAGACCGGCAGACCGACGAGCTCGTGGGCGAGTGGCTCCCGCTGTCGGAGGTGGCCAAGCGCCTCGGCGTCAGCGCCGGGCGCGCCAAGCAACTGCTGAAGGACCGCAAGCTGATCGGGGTGCGCCGCGACGGCGGCGAACCCCAGGTGCCGGCCGCGTTCCTCGGCAAGGACGACGTGCTCAAGGGCCTTCCGGGCACCCTGACCGTGCTCGCCGACGCCGGGTACGACGACGTCGAATCCCTGCGCTGGCTGTTCACACCCGACCCCTCGCTGCCGGGCGCCCCGGTCGAGGCCATCGCGGCCGGCCGGCACACCGAGGTCAAGCGCCGGGCCCAGGCCCTTGCGTTCTGACCCCGGCCACACGTCCCGCACCGGCAGCCGTACGACGCGGGCGGAGCGCCTGAACTCCGCCCGCCTGTACCTGTGCACCGACGGCCGCAGGGAGCGCGGCGACCTGGCCGAGTTCCTCGACGCCGCGCTCGCCGGCGGCGTGGACATCCTCCAGCTCCGCGAGAAGGGCCTGGAGGCGCGCGAGGAGCTGGAACTGCTGGAGGTCTTCCGCGACGCCTGCGACCGCCACGGGGCGCTGCTGGCCGTCAACGACCGGGCCGACATCGCGTACGTGGCGCGGCCCGACATCCTTCACCTCGGCCAGGACGACCTGCCCGTGCCCGTGGCGCGCGAGATCCTGGGCGAGGACATCCTGATCGGCCGCTCCACCCACTCCGCGGACGAGGCGTCCGCGGCGGCGGTGGAGCCGGGCAGCGACTACTTCTGCTGCGGCCCGGTGTGGCCCACCCCGACCAAGGCCGGGCGCCCCGCGCCCGGCCCCGGCCTGCTCAAGCACGCCGCGGGGCTGCGCACCGAACGCCCGTGGTTCGCCATCGGCGGCATCGACCTGCGCAACCTCGACGAGGTCCTGTCGTGGGGCGCGCGCCGGGTGGTCGTGGTGCGTGCGATCACCGAGGCCGACGACCCGCGCGCCGCGGCGGCGGAGTTCGCCTCCAGGCTGGCCGCCGCAGGCTGACCGGGGGATCGCCGGCGGCTCACCCGGCGACCCAGGCCAGGGGTGGCGGACGGCTCGCCCCCGGCCGCCCCGGCCCGGGGTGGCTGACGGCTCACCCGGCTGCCCCGGCTCTGGGGGCTGACGGCTCACCCGGCGGCCCCGGCCCTGGGGGGCTGATGGCTCACCCGGCGGCCCCGGCGCGCCGCGCCCGGTACGCCCGCGCCGCCACCTGGGCGCCGCACGTACGGGCCTCGCAGTAGGCCGCCGCCAGGTTGCGCGAGCGGTCGTAGTAGCCGAGCCGGCAGGGCGGGTTGCGGCACGCCTTCACCCGGCTCCAGGTGCCCAGCAGGGCCAGCTCGGCGGCGGCGCCGAGTATCCGCCCGAACGCGCCCGCCACGCCGTCCTCCGCGGGCTCCAGCGCCGCCCCGCCGGCCCCGACCAGGGGCAGCACCGGGTGCAGCCTTCCGAACCGCCGCAGGCACGCCTCGTCGGCCTCGCGCACCGGCTCGCCCGCGTGCGACAGCAGCACCCCGATCAGCGCCTCCCGCAGCTCCCGCGCCGAGGCGAGGTCGTCCGGCGTGACCTGCGCGCCGGCCCCGGCGAGCCCCGCCTCCGTCAGCCACTCCCGGAACGACGCGGCGTCGTCCAGCCGCTCCCGGCCGCCGCGCAGCGCCCGCGTGTTGACGAAGCCGAGCACCAGTTCGGCGGCCGGGGACGGCACCAGCGGCGAGGTCACGGTCATGCCCGCAGCCTATGCCCCGGCTCTCGTCATGAGCTAACGTGCTACGGTAATGACGGCGTGGCGAGGAAGGGGGAGGCGTGCGCGAGCCGGACTTCGAGGACACCTTCGACGGCGACCGCCTCGACGACAGGCGGTGGGTCGCGGCGTACCTGCCGCAGTGGACGACCCGCGCCGCCGCCGCGGCCCGGTACCGCGTCGGCGGCGGCCTGCTGAGGTTGCGGATCGAGGAGGACCAGCCGCCGTGGTGCCCGGAGCTGGAGGGGGAGCTGCGCGTGTCGTCGCTGCAGACGGGGGTGTTCGCCGGGCCGGTCGGCAGCACCGTCGGCCAGCACGGGCGCGGGTCGGGCGCGGTCGTGCGCGAGGCGCAGCGCAACGTCCGGCTGCACACCCCCATGTACGGGCGGACCGAGATGCGGGCCAGGACCACCGACGACCCGCGCTCCATGGCGGCCCTGTGGCTGATCGGCTACGAGGACTCGCCCGAGCGGTCGGCCGAGATCTGCGTGTGCGAGATCTTCGGCCGCGACGTCGGTCCCGGGGCCACCCGCGTCGGCATGGGCCTGCACCCCTTCGGCGACCCGTCGATCACCGACGACTTCACCGTGGAGACCCTGCCGATCGACGCCCGCGACTTCCACGTGTACGCCGCCGAGTGGACCCCGCGCGAGGTGTCGTTCTTCGTGGACGGCCGCCACGTCAGGACCGTCGGCCAGTCGCCCGGCTACCCGATGCAGCTCATGCTCGGGATCTACGAGTTCCCCGGGCCGCCCGGCGGGCGCCCGTACCCCAAGGAGCTGGTCGTCGACTACGTGCGCACCTACCGCCCGTAGACGCCCGGCCCGGGGTCAGGTGCGGCGGGCCGTGGCGGCGATGGCCAGGCCGGTCAGGGCCTGGCGCGACTCGGGGGTGATCGGGGCCTGCTCCAGCGAGGCGAGCGCGTCGTCGAGGTACCGCTTGATCATCTCCTCGCACGCGGCCAGCGCGCCGGTCTCCTCGATGATCGCGCGCAGGCGGGCGACCCCCGCCTCGTCGAGCGCCGGGTCGCCGAGCAGCGCGCGCACGTCCTCCGCCTGGCGCGGCGTCGCCGAGCCCAGGGCGCGGGCGATCAGCATCGTCCGCTTGCCCTCGCGCAGGTCGTCGCCCGCCGGCTTGCCCGTCTCGGCCGGGTCGCCGAACACGCCCAGCACGTCGTCGCGGAGCTGGAAGGCGATGCCCACCGACCGGCCGTACTCCACGCACAGCCGCTCCATCCACGGCAGCTCGCCGCGCGCCGCGAGCGTCAGCCCCAGCCGCAGCGGCTGCTCCACCGAGTAGCGCCCGCTCTTGTACAGCGCGACCCGCAGCGCCCCCTCGAAGGTGCTCTCGCCCTCGGCCTGCTCCAGCAGGTCGAGGTACTGCCCGCACATCAGCTCCGTGCGCATGTGGTCGTGCAGCGGCATCGCGGCGTCCAGGGCCTCCTCGGCCAGCCCGGACGTGCGCCACATCTCGCCCGACCACAGCAGCAGCAGGTTGCCGAGCAGGATCGCCGCGCCCTCGCCGAACCGGCGGGCCGAGCCGTGCCAGCCCGAGCGCTCGTGCAGGGCCTCGAAGCGCTTGTGCGCCGCCGGCATGCCGCGGCGCAGGTCGCTTTTGTCCATCACGTCGTCGTGGATGAGCGCGCTCGCCTGAAGCAGCTCCAGCGAGGCCGCGGCGGTGACGATGGCCGGGTCGGGGCCGCCCCCCGCCGCGCGCCAGCCCCAGTAGCAGAACGCCGGGCGCAGCCGCTTGCCGCCGGCGAGGAACTCGTCCGCGGCCTGGAGCAGCGGCGCCAGGTCGGGGTCGGCGAGCAGCGGGCGCCGCAGGTCCAGGAACTTCCGCAGCGATTGGTCCACCTCGGCGCGGAGAGTGTCCAGCAGGGTGGCGGAAGTGTTCATGTTCCGAGGTTAACGGGAGTCCGGTATGTCCTGGTCCACGGACTCCCTCCCGGAGGGCGGCGTCTCGCATCGCGGATCATCGGCTTAGCTTTTCCCCACGGGTACCGTACTCTGGCAGCCATGGCTTTGGGTCGCCCGTCCAGACTTCCCGGCCGCGTGCCCACGATCCGCGAGCTGCTCGCGGCCGGGGACCGGTCGTTCTCCTTCGAGTTCTTCCCGCCGAAGACCGACGCGGGCGAGCGGCAGTTGTGGCGCGCGATCAGGGAGCTGGAGGCGCTGCGGCCGACGTTCGTCTCGGTCACCTACGGCGCGGGCGGCACGACCCGCGACCGCACCGTGGACGTCGTCGAGCGCGTCGCCCACGAGACCACGCTCACGCCCGTGGCCCACTTCACCGCGGTCAACCACTCCGTACGCGAGCTGCGCCACCTCATCGGCCGCTTCGCCGGGGCCGGGGTGCGCAACATCCTGGCCGTGCGCGGCGACCCGCCGGGCGACCCGATGGGCGAGTGGGTGCGCCACCCCGAGGGCGTGCTGTACGCCGAGGAGCTGGTCCGGCTGATCAAGCAGTCGGGCGACTTCTGTGTGGGCGTGGCGGCGTTCCCCTACAAGCACCCGCGTTCGCCGTCGATCGAGTCCGACACCGAGTACTTCGTGCGCAAGTGTCGCGCCGGGGCCGACTACGCGATCACCCAGATGTTCTTCCGCGCCGGCGACTACCTGCGCCTGCGCGACCGCGTGGCGGCGGCCGGCTGCGACACGCCGATCATCCCCGGCATCATGCCGGTCACGCAGTACTCCACCATCGCCAGGTCCGAGCAGCTCTCCGGGGCGCCGTTCCCGGCCGAGGTCGCGGCCCGCTTCGAGGAGGTCAAGGACGACCCGGCGGCGGTGCGGCGGCTCGGCATCGAGCACGCGGCCGAGCTGTGCGGCAGGCTGCTGGCCGAGGGCGCCCCGGGCATCCACTTCATCACCTTCAACCGGTCCAGCGCGACCCGCGAGGTGTTCCGGCGCATCCAGCCCGCCACGGCGTCGATCAGCGCCTAGACGGGCGGCGTACGCCCCTGGTCCTGCTCGCGCCGGACCAGGGGCAGCGGCGCGCCCACGATCGCGTAGCGCTCGTAGCCCCCGGGGAAGACGAACTGCGTCAGCAGATCGACGAAGCCCAGGCTGTGGTACAGGTGCCGGGCGGCGGTCGGCTGGTCGTGGGTCGAGAGCACGGCGGTGCGCTCGGGGCGGCCCTCGCACAGCTTGTGCATCATCGCCCGGCCGGTGCCCTTGCCCTGGTAGTCGGGGTGCACGTGCACCTCGGCGATCTCCAGCGCGTTGCCCAGCCAGCCCCGCGCCGCGCCCTCGCCGCCGCGCTCGCTGATCGAGCGGTGGATCACGTCGTGCCACCACTGGCCCGGCAGCCCGTGGAACCCGTACGCGAACCCGACCAGCACCCCGTCGGGACGCTCGGCGAAGACGCAGGTGAAGTCGGGGTAGGTGGCGTGCGTGCGCATGATCCCCTTGCGGCCCGCGAGCTGGTCGGCGGGCGGGCGCATCGCGGCGGTGTAGATCTCGATGGCCCGGTCCAGGGCCGCGCCGAACTCGTCGGGCCCGACGCGTCGCAGTGCGATCACTTTTCGCACACTAGCAGGGACTCCAGGCCGGTACGCCCGGGGTGCCGGTCACTCCACCTCGACGGGGGTGCCCCCGGTGATGCGCACCAGCTCGTCGAAACTCGTCGGGAACACCGTGTGGGGGTGGCCGCCCGCCGCCCACACCACCTCGTGCTTGCCCAGCCAGGTGTCCACCAGCGTGCGTACGGGCGCGGGGTGCCCCACCGGGGCCACGCCGCCGATCGGCTGGCCGGTGGCCTGCCTGACGAACTCCGGGGTGGCCCGCTTGACCTTCTGCGCGCCGATCGTCCGGGCGATGAGCGCGGTGTCCACCCGGTGGGCGCCGCTGGTGAGCACCAGCAGCGGCTTGCCGTCGGCGTCGAAGATCAGGCTGTTGGCGATGGCCCCGATCTCGCAGCCGAGCTGGGCCGCGGCGGTGGCGGCCGTGGGCGCGGAGTCGGGCAGTACGACGATCTCGCCGGTCGCGCCCAGCTCCCGCAGGGCGTTGGCGACGTTCACGGCGTTCGGATGCAGTTTCTCGGGCACGCGGACAGCCTAGACAACATGCCGCGGCGGTAGCCATTGATTACGGATAGGTGACCGAACTCCACAATGCGTGGTCATTGCGCTATCGTCCATTTTTTCGGTGTATGCAGAAAGTAGAGGTGGATGAAGGTATGGGGGATGCTATGGGGATCAAGCGACGGCTCGGCACGGCGGCGATCGCGGCGGCGGGCGCGCTCCTCCTGTCCGCGCCGGGCGCGGCACTCCCCGCGCAGGCCGCCGCGCCTGCCCGGCCCGCGACCGCCGCGACGGCGCAGCAGGCGGAACCGGCACCCTTCACCGCCCCCGGCAAGAAGCTCAAGCTCGGCGCCAAGGGGGCCGCGGTCAAGCAGCTCCAGGCCAGGCTGAAGGAGCTCGGCTACCCCCCCGGCAGGATCGACGGCCGGTACGGCGGCGCCACCCTGTCCGCCGTGTGGGCCTTCCAGAAGGTCAACGGCATCACGCCCACCAGCACGGTCGCCGCCCGCACCTGGCGGGCCCTGGAGGACCCCAAGGCGCCCAAGGTGCTGGTGCCCAAGGGGAGGCCGACCCGGGTCGAGATCAACCTGACCAGGCAGATCATGGTGCTGTACGTGAAGGGCGAGGCGAAGCTGATCAGCCACACGTCCTCCGGCAGCAACGTCCCCTACTGCGAGACCGCCGTCTGGCAGGGCAAGAAGCAGCGGTTCTGCGGCAGCGCGCGGACCCCCACCGGCGACTACAAGACCACCTGGCGGGTGAGCGGCTGGCACCGCTCCTACCTCGGGCAGCTCTACAACCCCATCTTCTTCAACGGCGGCATCGCGCTGCACGGGGCGCTGTCGGTGCCGCTCGCGCCGGCCTCCCACGGGTGCGTACGGCTGCCCATGCACGTCGCGGAGATCCTCCCCGGCATGCTCGGCAAGGGTGTCCCGGTGCACGTCAGGGGCGCCTTCCGCCGCTGACGCCCGCGCCGCCGCCCTCCACCCGTTGATCGAACCTGTGTTCGGCTGAAGCTTGACAGTAGGAACGGTCGAAATTATGTTCGATGGTGAGAACGGGACTCGCGGCCCGTTCCCCAGGGCGGTGGGCGGCGTCCTCGTCGTCGGCGGAGACGAGTGGGCGCCGCCCGGCCGGGCGGGGAGAGGGGAAGCTCCTCGTCCGGCCGCCCGGAGGATTTGTCGGTGGCGTCTGCCAAAGTGGCCCTCACCGGCGAAGACACCGGGAGCCGCCACGAGCGAGGGAGGCTTCAGCATGACCCCAAGGCTCAACGACATGAGCGGGCCACGATTGTCGCCCACGGCCCGGGCCCGCCTGGCCGACGCACGCGACTGCCTGGCCCAGGCGGCCTCGGCCCGCACCCCGGCGACCCGCTACGTCTCAGCCCACCTGGCGGCCCTCCGCGCCGCCGCGGCCGTCCTGGCCGCCCGCCCCCAACCCATGGACGGCCGCAGGCGCCGCCTCCGCAGCGCCTGGGAACTCCTCCCCGAGGCCGAGCCGAGACTGGCCGAGTGGGCCCCCTACTTCGCGGTCAGCGCCACCCGGCGCGCCGCGGTGGAGGCCGGCATGCTCCACGCCGTCACCGCCCACGACGCCGACGAACTCCTCACCGAGGCCGAGAACTTCCTCGGCACCGTGGAAACCCTCCTCAACGTCCACGGCCAACCCCCACTCCCGACGACCATCCCCCTGGCCGGCTGACCCAATCCCGGAACGCGCCCCGTAACGGCCCCGTTCCCACCCCCCACCCCCGCCCCCAGGCGACCAGGACCGTCCCGTCTGTACGGTGCAGGCCCGGACGTTGCGGCCCGCAGACGCGGCCGTGCGTGCATGCTGCCGGGGCAGCGGGCGGCACTCCCATCGCACCGGGGCGTTCCCATCCCGTCTCGCAGCGTGCCGCGTCCCACTCACCGGCCGTTTCCACCCTCACCCTGGACCGCGCTCGACCGCCGGGGCGCCAGGGTCATCGGCCATCCGCCCGTCCGCCTGTAACGGTGCAGGCCCGGGCATCGCGCTCCAGACCCGGCCGTTGCGTGCATGCTGCCGGGCAGCGGGCGGCACTCCCATCGCACCGGGGCCGTTCCCATCCCGTCCCGCAGGGCGATCACGACCGGACCCGCTCCCAGGACCGAGATCAACCGGCTCGCGTGGCGCCCACTGTCGTTGCACCCGCTGTCCGTTCACTGATGCCCCGCCGGCGGAACTCAGTCATCTTCACGACGGCTGCTGGGGTCGAGGCCGGTCCTTCACCCGATCGCATTCCAGAGGGTGGAAGGCTCACTGTATTTGAGCAGGCAGTGACGGGTAGTGGCCCGATATGACCATTCCTGACGAGAACGCGCCCAAGACCGGCACCGAACCTCTTCTGGAAGCCGCGCAGGAGGACGAGGAGAGCAACACCGGCGAGCCGCAGACGTCGGCCGGTGAGGCGATGCGGGAAGCCATGAACACGTCGGACCGGACCGAGGAAGAGATCGCCGGGACGTCCGACGACACCGACAGCGCCGGCGGGCAGTGAGAACCGGCCCCCGGTGGATCTGAAACCCGTCATCGAGGCGGTCGGTGAGACGATCGACCTCGCCGGGGTCGCCGCCATCGTGGTGGGGATCGTGGTGGCGACGTGTCAGTTCGGCTATCGGCTGCTGGCCCGACGCCCGGCTCATGTCGCCTACCGGAGGTATCGCAAAGGGCTCGGCCGGGCCATCCTGCTGGGGCTCGAATTTCTCGTCGCCGGCGACATCATCCGCACGGTCGCGATCTCCCCGACCTTCGCCGGCGTCGGGGTGCTCGCCGTGATCGTCCTGGTGCGTACGTTCCTCAGCTTCTCGCTGGAGGTGGAGCTGGAGGGCCGCTGGCCCTGGCAGGCACCGGCCGAACCGGCCCGCTACCCTGCGGGTCCAACCCCGGCGTGACCGCAGAGTGATGGGCGGTGCCGCAGCGGTCCTGCTCGGGGACCGCGCTCGGCCACAGCGTGGCGGGGTCAGGGGGTGGTCAGGGTGACCGCGGGGAGGGGTGGGCCGGGACGGGTGGTGGTGATGGCGGCGGCCGAGGGGCAGCCGTCGGTGCCGTCGGGTTTCCGGGGGGTGTCGGTGTCCGCCTCGGAGAGCTGGGGGCGTACCAGGGCGGCGGCGCGTTCGCCGTCCAGGCCGGGCTCGCCGTTCTCGGCGGGCTCGTGCTCCGTGCGGCGGAGCAGGAGCATGGCGGCGTCGTCGCTCAGCGGGCGGCCCGAGTGGCGCAGCACATCGGCGCGGAGGGAGTCCAGGGCGGCCTGGGGGTCGGGGCCCGCGAGCAGGTGGACCCGGTCGGTGAGCGGGTAGAACGCGCCGCCGTGGTCGCGCGCCTCGATGATGCCGTCGGTGTAGAACAGGATCTGGTCGCCGGGGGCGAAGCCGATCACGGTCGGGGTGGGCATCTCGGGCTTGAGCCAGGTCAGGCCGAGCGGGGGCGACTCCTCCTCGGGCTCGGCGAACTCCGTGCTGCCGTCGCCGCGCAGCACGAGGGGCGCGGGGTGGCCGCAGTTGAGCACGGCGATCTCGTCGTCGCCCACGACCTCGGCCAGTACGGCGGTGACGAACTGCTCGCCGGTCAGCCGCCGGGCCAGGGCGTTCTCCAGGCGCGCGGCCACGCGGGTGAGGTCGGGCTCGTCGTAGGCGGCCTCGCGGAACGCGCCGAGCACGATGGCCGCGGTCTCGACCGCCTCCAGGCCCTTGCCCTGCACGTCGCCCACGATCACCCGTACGCCGCCGCCCGGATGCGTCACCACTTCGTACAGGTCGCCGCCGATGCGGGCCTCCGCGACCGCGGAGGTGTAGGAGACCGCCACGCCCAGACCGGGGCCGGCGCGCCGCGGGACGGGGCGCAGCAGCACGCGCTGGGCGGCCTCGGCGACCGAGCGGACGTCGGCGAGCTGGCGCTCGTGCCGCATCCTGGCCGCGCTGGCGACGAGGCTGGTCAGGGTGACGCCGATGATGGCGCCCAGCGCCACCTGCAGCCGCAGGGGGCTGCTGCCGTTGTACGCGCCCAGCGCGAGGCACAGCGCGACCGCGATGACGCCCACCAGACCGGTACGCCGCACGTCGCATGCCACCGAGGCGAACGCCGGGCCGAGGGCGAGCAGTGGCAGCAGACCGACGCTGCGGCCCGCCTGCCAGTCGCCGACGGCGACGAGGGCCATGACGGCGAACGGCAGGAGCAGCAGCAGCCTCTGGGCCATGCTGGGCCGGGACCGGTGCGCGGCCCGGCCGGGAGCGCGCCGACGGCCGTCCCCTGGTTGATCCGCTGCCCGCGCCATACCCACCGAATTCTCTTGCCGCCCCGCGTTTAGTCGTTACTACCACATCGAACGCCGGATGCAGCAAGTCTGTTACCGAGGGTTTATCTCACATCACAGATGATGGGTGCACCGAGGCAGCGGTGCACCCATCGCGGGTGATTCCGGTTTGCGGGAGAAGCCGCGTGCGGTGTTTTCCGGCGCGCGCCACGAAAGCCGATCAAAAGGACATATGACGCAGAAAGCGGTAGAAGTCAGGCGCGAGTCAGCGCCAGTCAGGGCCGGGCGAAGGCGTCGCCGCTCGGGCCCCGATCAGAAGGACTCGACCGCGCGCCGGGCCTCGGCGTCCAGAACACCCCAGCCGATGAGCTCCTCGGTCAGCTCGCTGGGCGACTTGTCGTAAATCACGGCCAGGGAACGCAGGTCCTCCTGGCGGATCGACAGGACCTTGCCATTGTAGTCGCCGCGCTGGCTCTGGATGGTCGCGGCGTAGCGGGCCAGGGCGCCGGCCTTCTCCTTCGGGAGCTGGGCGAGGCGCTCCAGGTCGATCACCAGCTTGGGCGTGGGGCCGAGCGGGCTGGGCGCGGCCCCGCCCGGAAGCAGTTCGGAGACCGGCACGCCGTAGAAATCGGCGAGCTCGGCGAGCTTCTGCACGGTCACGGCGCGGTCGCCGCGCTCGTAGGAGCCCACGACGACGGCCTTCCAGCGTCCGCGTGACTTCTCCTCGACTCCGTGCAGGGACAGCCCCTGCTGGGTGCGAATGGCGCGGAGTCGTGCACCCAGCGACTTGGCATACTCAGACGGCATCCTGTGGCCCCCCGGCTCTCTATGTGCTGCTCTCACTAGATTGTCCTACCTCGTGGCATATGCACCGACCACCGGGGGTCAGCGCCCGGGGTTAGGCACCTTCGGTGACCGTTGCGGCTGGGTTTACCCCAGATCGCCACGAGGAGTGGTTACGGACAGTGACGGTAAAGCTGTGGACGCTCAAGGTCAAGCTGATTGGAAAAAAGATGCCGAATCCGGCCCGGCGGACTCTGCCTCAATCGTCACTTTTGTCCAGCCACGCCCATTGCCTCCAGCCCTTTGGGCCCCCGCCCTCCGGACGCTCCGCCGCTGATCAAGGCCACGATCCGTCCCGCCGGGGGCACGGGAAGGGGCTGCGACGAGTGAGATGATCATCACATCGTGCTCGTCCGCACCCGGAAGGAGTTTCGGACACCCTCCCGGCGCCCGCCGAGGCGTGAGTGAGGCGAGGCTGAGGTTCGGGTTGGGCGCGCGGCCGAGGGCGTGCGTGAGGTGGGGCTGAGGTTCGGGTTGGGCGCGCGGCCGAGGGCGTGCGTGAGGTGGGGCTGAGGTTCGGGTTGGGCGCGCGGCCGAGGCGTCGGTGGGGCTGCGGGCGAGGTGCGGGTGTGGGGCGTCGCCCCCTTCCCCCGGGGTGGTGTTCCGGTGTGGAGGAGGCTCGAAGCTCGGGGGAGGGCGGGGCGGGGGCGCGGGTGTGGGCGCGGCTGCGCCGTGGCCGAAGGTGTGATCCGGGCGGCGACCGCCGGCGGCGCGGGGGCCCGTGGCGGTCCGGGGTGGGCGGGGGCGGGGCTCGGGCAGGGGCGGTCCTGGGCTTGGGGTGCGTGTCCGCCGTGGGGGGTCCTGGGGTGGGGGCGTGTCTGCTGGGGCAGGGCCGGTCCTGGGGCGGGGGGTGTGTCCGGGTGGGTGGTCCGGTGTGGGACGGGGGCGGGTCAGGCGGGGTCTCGGGTCAGGGGGCAGCTCAGGCAGCGGGGGCCGCCTCGGCCTCGGCCCAGTTCGCTGCCGCGGATCGGGATGACCTCGATGCCGTGGGAGGAGAGGTGGTGGTTGGTGGTGGTGTTGCGCTCGTAGGCGACGACCACGCCCGGTTCCAGGGCCAGGACGTTGCAGCCGTCGTCCCACTGCTCGCGTTCGGCGGCGTGGACGTCCTGCACCGCGGTCAGGACCTCGATGTCGTCCAGGTCCAGTGCGGCGGCTATGGCCTTGTGCATGTCCTCCGGGCGGTGGTCGGTGACCTTCAGCTCCTTGTCGGTGTCGCCGGGCTCGATGGTGTAGCTGGGCAGCATGCCGAGGCCGGCGTACTTGGTGAAGCGGCCGGTGTCCACCATGGTCATGACGGTGTCGAGGTGCATGAACACGCGGGCCTTCGGCAGGGTGAGGGCGACGATGCGGCGGGCGGAGCCGGTGCGGAACAGGTTGCGGGCGATCATCTCCACCGCCTGCGGCTGGGTACGCTCGCTCATGCCGATCAGGACGGCGCCCTCGCCGAGGACGAGCACGTCGCCGCCCTCGATGGTGGCGGGGGCCATCGCGGTGCCGTGGCTCCAGACGTTGTAGCCGCCGGCGTCGGGGGCGTCGTAGCCGGAGGCGAACAGGGGGTGCCAGCGGTAGACGGCCTCCATGTTGACGGTCTCGTTCTTGCGCGCCTTCTTGCGCATGGCGTTGATGGACACGCCGTCGTAGATCCAGGAGGACGTGTCGCGGGTGAACATGTGGTTGGGCAGGGGCTGCAGGACGAAGTCGTCCAGGCCCAGGGAGTGGAAGGCGATGCTCTTGGGGGCGCAGCCGCGCTCCAGGAGCTCGCGCTTGGTGATGCCGCCGGTCAGGTGGGTGCACAGGTCGGCGGAGTCCATGGCGTCGAGCGTGGCGCGGATCGCGTCGGCGGCCAGCGGGCCGACCCAGTGCTCGTCGGTGACGGAGTCCAGGATGTGCTTGCGCGCCTCGGGGATGTCCAGCGTCTCGCGCAGCAGGTCGTTGAGCACCCGTACGACGACGCCGCGCTCGCGCATCAGCCGTTGCCACTCCTCGTGCTCCTCCAGCGCCCGCTGCACCCACAGCAGGTCGTCGAAGAGCAGGCCGTCCTTGTTGCCCGGGGTGAGCCGCTTGAGGGCCAGGTCGGGACGGTGCACGAGCACCTCGCGGAGGCGTCCGACCTCAGAGTCCACGCGGAAAACCATCTAGCCCCCTTTAACCCCCTATTGCGCGACATGGGGGAGGTCCCCGGTGCGGAACCGGCTAAACCCGGGCCGGCGTGCCCGGCGTACGGCCTGGTGGGGACGGTGACGGCACCGGGCGGGGGTGCCGGGGGCAGCGAATCGTGCCTGGTAATGTGAGGTCGCCGGTCAACCTTTAAGACCCGTCCAGTGAGGCGGGAAAGGCGGTGATTTTTTCATGTCCGAAGCCCGGAACGTCAGCCGGGCGGTCCTGGAGGGCCCCGACATCCAGCGGGCCCTGACCCGGATCGCGCACGAGATCATCGAGCGCACCAAGGGCGCGGGCAACATCGTGTTGCTCGGCATCCCCACCCGCGGGGCCACCCTGGCCGCGCGCCTCGGCGAGCGCATCGCGCAGTTCGGCGAGGTCAAGGCGCCCGTCGGCTCCCTCGACATCACGATGTACCGCGACGACCTGCGCCTTCGGCCCGCGCGCCCGCTCGGCCGCACCGAGCTGCCGCCCGACGGCATCGACGACCGGGTCGTGGTGCTCGTGGACGACGTGCTGTTCTCCGGCCGCACCGTCCGCGCCGCGCTCGACGCGCTCAACGACGTCGGCAGGCCCAAGGCCGTGCAGCTCGCCACCCTGGTCGACCGGGGGCACCGCGAGCTGCCCATCCGCGCCGACTACGTCGGCAAGAACCTCCCCACCGCCAAGAGCGAGCAGGTGAAGGTCTACCTGGAGGAGATCGACGGGCGCGACGCCGTCGTGCTGATCAAGAGGGAGGAGGACCAGTGAGGCGCCACCTGATCTCCGCGGCCGACCTGAGCCGCGACGACGCGACCCTCATCCTCGACACGGCCGACGAGCTGGCCCGGGTGTCCGACCGCTCGATCAAGAAGCTGCCGACGCTGCGCGGGCGCACCGTGGTGAACCTGTTCTTCGAGGACTCCACCCGCACCCGCATCTCCTTCGAGGCGGCGGCCAAGCGGCTGTCCGCCGACGTGATCAACTTCTCCGCCAAGGGGTCGAGCGTGTCCAAGGGCGAGAGCCTGAAGGACACCGCGCTCACCCTGCAGGCCATGGGCGCCGACGCCGTGGTGATCCGCCACAGCGCCTCCGGGGCGCCGCACCGGCTGGCGAACTGGGTCGACGGCAGCGTGGTCAACGCCGGCGACGGCACCCACGAGCATCCCACCCAGGCCCTGCTCGACGCCTTCACCATGCGGCGCAGGCTGGGCACCCTCGAAGACCGCCGGGTCACGATCGTGGGCGACGTGCTGCACAGCCGGGTCGCCCGGTCCAACGTGCTGCTGCTCAACACGCTGGGCGCCCAGGTCACCCTGGTCGCGCCGCCGACCCTGCTCCCGGTCACCGTGGAGTCCTGGCCGTGCGAGGTCTCCTACGACCTCGACGCCGCGCTGCCCAAGTCCGACGTCGTGATGATGCTGCGGGTGCAGTCGGAGCGGATGAACGCCGCCTACTTCCCCAGCGCCCGCGAGTACAGCCGCCGCTACGGGCTCGACCGCGACCGGCTGGCCCGCATGCCCGAGGACGCGATCGTGATGCACCCGGGGCCGATGAACCGCGGCATGGAGATCGCCGCCGAGGTCGCCGACTGCGCCCGCTCGACCATCGTCGAGCAGGTCGCCAACGGCGTGACCATCCGCATGGCCGTCCTGTACCTGCTTCTCGGGGGAGAGACCCAGTGACCGACTACCTCATCAAGGGCGCGCGGATACTCGGCGGCGAGCCGAGAGACATCCTGATCCGCGACGGGCTGGTGGCGGAGGTCGGCGGCGGCCTCGGCGGCGCCGGCGCCGCCGTGATCGACGCCGACGGGCTGATCGCCCTGCCCGGCCTGGTGGACCTGCACACCCACCTGCGCGAGCCCGGCCGCGAGGACGCCGAGACCGTCGAGTCCGGCACCAGGGCCGCCGCCCTGGGCGGGTTCACCGCCGTGCACGCGATGGCCAACACCTCCCCGGTCGCCGACACCGCGGGCGTCGTGGAGCAGGTGTGGCGGCTGGGCCAGGAGGCCGGCTACTGCGAGGTGCGCCCGGTGGGCGCGGTCACCGCGGGCCTGGCCGGGCGGCAGCTCGCCGAGCTGGGCGCGATGGCCGACTCCGCGGCCGGGGTGCGGGTCTTCTCCGACGACGGCATGTGCGTCTCCGACGCGGTGCTGATGCGCCGCGCGCTGGAGTACGTCAAGGCGTTCGACGGCGTGATCGCCCAGCACGCCCAGGAGTCCCGGCTCACCGAGGGCGCCCAGATGAACGAGGGCGCGGTGTCGGGGCGGCTCGGCCTGACCGGCTGGCCCGCGGTCGCCGAGGAGGCGATCATCTCCCGCGACTGCCTGCTGGCCGCGCACGTCGGCTCGCGGCTGCACGTGTGCCACGTCTCCACGGCCGGCTCGGTGGAGATCATCCGCTGGGCCAAGTCCAAGGGCTGGAACGTCACCGCCGAGGTCACCCCGCACCACCTGCTGCTCACCGACGACCTGGTGGAGCGCTCGCCGCTGGGCTCCTACAACCCGATCTACAAGGTCAACCCGCCGCTGCGCACCCGCGAGGACGTCGAGGCGCTGCGCGCCGGCCTCGCCGACGGCACCATCGACTGCGTGGCCACCGACCACGCGCCCCACCCGGTCGAGAGCAAGGAGACCGAGTGGAGCGCGGCGGCGATGGGCATGATCGGCCTGGAGACCGCGCTGTCCGTGGTGCACGCGGCGATGGTCGAGACCGGGCTGCTCGACTGGGCCGCGGTGGCCGACCGCATGTCCTACCGCCCCGCGCGCATCGGCAGGGTCGCGGGCCAGGGCCGGCCGGTCGAGCCGGGCGAGGCGGCCAACCTGACCCTGTACGACCCCGCGGCCCGCACCGAGGTCGATCCGCGCGGGTTCGCCTCCAAGAGCCGCAACACCCCGTACGAAGGACTCACCCTGCCCGGCCGCGTCGTGGCGACGTTCCTGCGCGGCCGGCCGACCGTTCTCGAAGGGAAGCTCGCGTGACCGACGCAACCGCCCTGCTGGTGCTCGAAGACGGGCGCGTGTTCGAGGGCGCCCCCTACGGCGCGACGGGCGAGACCTTCGGCGAGATCGTCTTCAACACCGGCATGACCGGCTACCAGGAGACTCTCACCGACCCCTCGTACCACCGCCAGATCGTCGCCATGACCGCGCCGCACATCGGCAACACCGGGGTCAACGAGGAGGACCCCGAGTCGCGCCGCGTCTGGGTGGCGGGCTACGTCGTGCGCGAGCCCGCGCGCGTCCCGTCGAGCTGGCGGGCCACCCGGAGCCTGGACGACTACCTCAGGGACCAGGGCGTGGTGGGCATCGCCATGCCCGGCACCCGCGCGCTCACCCGCCACCTGCGCGAGCGCGGCGCCATGCGCGCGGGCGTCTTCTCCGGCGACGCGCTGGCGCCGGTGGAGGAGCTGCTGGAGCGGGTGCTGCGCTCGCCCGGCATGGTCGGCGCCGACCTGGCCGCCGAGGTCTCCACCCGCGAGCCGTACGTCGTGCCGGCGCTGGGCCCCAAGCGGTTCACGGTCGCGGCCGTGGACCTCGGCATCAAGGCGATGACGCCGCGCCGCATGGCCGAGCGCGGCTGCGAGGTGCACGTGCTGCCCGCGTGGGCGACCGCGGAGGAGATCCTGAGCCTCGCGCCCGACGGCGTGTTCTTCTCCAACGGGCCCGGCGACCCGGCCGCCGCCGACACGCAGGTCAAGGCGTTGCAGGGGGTGCTGGCCGCGGGCAAGCCGTTCTTCGGCATCTGCTTCGGCAACCAGATCTTCGGCAGGGCGCTCGGCCTGGGCACCTACAAGCTGAGGTTCGGGCACCGCGGCGTGAACCAGCCGGTGCAGGACCGGCGTACCGGCAAGGTGGACATCTCCGCCCACAACCACGGCTTCGCGGTGGACGCGCCGGTGGACCGGCCGTTCGACACGCCCTACGGCCGGGCCGAGGTCAGCCACGTCAACCTGAACGACGACTGCGTGGAGGGGCTGCGGCTGCTCGACTACCCGGGGTTCAGCGTGCAGTACCACCCCGAGGCGGCCGCGGGGCCGCACGACGCGGCGGGACTGTTCGACGAGTTCTGCGCACTGATGGAGCGAGCGAGCACGAAGGGGAACAAGGGTGCCTAAGCGCACGGACATCCAGTCGGTCATGGTGATCGGCTCCGGGCCGATCGTGATCGGGCAGGCGTGCGAGTTCGACTACTCGGGCACCCAGGCGTGCCGGGTGCTGCGCGCGGAGGGCTTCCGGGTCATCCTCGTCAACAGCAACCCCGCCACGATCATGACGGACCCCGAGTTCGCCGACGCCACGTACATCGAGCCGATCACGCCCGACACCGTAGAGAAGATCATCGCCAAGGAGCGGCCCGACGCGCTGCTGCCCACCCTGGGCGGCCAGACGGCGCTCAACACCGCCATCGCCCTGCACGAGGCCGGGGTGCTGGAACGTTACGGCGTGGAGCTGATCGGCGCCGACGTCGAGGCGATCCAGGCGGGCGAGAACCGCGAGCGGTTCAAGGAGATCGTGGCCAAGACCGCCGCCGAGCACGGCCTCAACGCCGAGTCGGCGCGCAGCGTGATCTGCCACACCATGGACGAGTGCCTGGCCGCCGCCGCCGACCTGGGCTACCCGGTCGTGGTGCGGCCCTCCTTCACCATGGGCGGAGTCGGCTCCGGCTTCGCGCACGACGAGGCCCAGCTCCGCCGCATCGCCGGGGCCGGGCTCGACGCCTCGCCGACCACCGAGGTGCTCCTTGAGGAGTCGATCCTCGGCTGGAAGGAGTACGAGCTGGAGGTCATGCGCGACAAGGCCGACAACGTCGTGATCGTGTGCTCCATCGAGAACCTCGACCCGATGGGCGTGCACACCGGCGACAGCATCACCGTCGCGCCCGCGATGACCCTGACCGACCGCGAGTACCAGAACATGCGCGACGTCGCCATCGCGGTGATCCGCGAGGTCGGCGTGGACACCGGCGGCTGCAACATCCAGTTCGCGGTCGATCCCGCCACCGGGCGGATGATCGTGATCGAGATGAACCCGCGGGTGTCGCGGTCCTCGGCGCTGGCGTCCAAGGCCACCGGCTTCCCGATCGCCAAGATCGCGGCCAAGCTGGCGGTGGGCTACACGCTGGACGAGATCCCCAACGACATCACCCGCGAGACCCCGGCGTCCTTCGAGCCCGCGCTCGACTACGTCGTGGTCAAGGTGCCGCGCTTCGCCTTCGAGAAGTTCCGCGGCGCCGACCAGACCCTCACCACGCACATGAAGTCGGTGGGCGAGGCGATGGCGATCGGCCGCTCCTTCCCCGAGGCGCTGCAGAAGGCGCTGCGCTCGCTGGAGAAGAAGGGCTCGTCCTTCTCCTGGGCCGGCGAGCCGGGAGACCTGGAGGAGCTGCTGGAGCGCTGCCGCACCCCGCACGACGGCCGGCTGGCCACGGTCATGCGGGCGATCAGGGCGGGCGCGAGCGCCGAGCGGCTGCACGAGGCCACCAGGATCGACCCGTGGTTCCTGGACCAGCTCTACGCCATCCACGCGTGCGCGGGCGAGCTGGCCGCGGCCACCGAGCTCACGGCCGGGGCGCTGACCCGGGCCAAGCGGATGGGCTTCAGCGACGCCCAGATCGGCGAGCTGCGCGGGATCGAGGAGGCGCGGGTGCGCGACCTGCGCCACGCGCTGGGCGTACGGCCGGTGTACAACACGGTCGACACCTGCGCCGCCGAGTTCGCCGCGCAGACCCCCTACCTGTACTCCACCTATGACGAGGAGACCGAGGTCCCGCCGGGCGACCGGCCCAAGGTGATCATCCTGGGCAGCGGGCCCAACCGGATCGGGCAGGGCATCGAGTTCGACTACGCGTGCGTGCACGCCTGCTTCGAGCTGTCCAAGGCCGGGTTCGAGACCGTCATGGTCAACTGCAACCCCGAGACCGTCTCGACCGACTACGACACCTCCGACCGGCTGTACTTCGAGCCGCTGACGCTGGAGGACGTGCTGGAGGTCGTGCACGCCGAGCAGCAGACCGGCGAGGTCGTCGGCGTGATCGTGCAGCTCGGCGGGCAGACGCCGCTGGGGCTGGCGCAGGCGCTGAAGGACGCGGGCGTGCCGGTGGTCGGCACGAGTCCGGAGTCGATCCACCTGGCCGAGGAGCGCGGCGCGTTCGGCCGGGTGCTGGCCGAGGCGGGGCTGCTCGCGCCCAAGCACGGCACCGCCGTGACCGTGGACGAGGCGCTGGAGATCGCCGCCGAGATCGGCTACCCGGTCCTGGTGCGCCCGTCGTACGTCCTGGGCGGCGCGGGCATGGCGATCGTCTACGACGACGCCACCCTGACCACCTACATGGAGCGGGCGGGCGCGGCCAGCGACCACCCGGTCCTGGTGGACAAGTTCCTGGACGAGGCCATCGAGATCGACGTGGACGCGCTGTTCGACGGCGAGGAGCTCTACCTCGGCGGCGTGATGGAGCACATCGAGGAGGCCGGCATCCACTCCGGCGACTCGGCGTGCGCGCTGCCGCCGATCACGCTGGGCTCCTTCGACATCAAGCGCATCCGGGCGGCCACCGAGGCCATCGCCCGCGGCGTGGGCGTGCGCGGCCTGCTCAACGTCCAGTACGCCATGTCGGCCGGCGTCCTGTACGTCCTGGAGGCCAACCCGCGCGCCAGCCGTACGGTGCCGTTCGTGTCCAAGGCCACCGCGGTGCCGCTGGCCAAGGCGGCGGCCCGGGTGATGACCGGGGCCAGGATCGCCGAGCTGCGGGCCGAGGGCATGCTCCCGGCCGAGGGCGACGGCGGCACCCTGCCGCTCGACTCGCCGATCGCGGTCAAGGAGGCCGTGCTGCCCTTCGACCGCTTCCGCGGCGTGGACACCGTGCTCGGGCCCGAGATGCGCTCCACCGGCGAGGTGATGGGCATCGACGAGGTCTTCGGCACGGCCTACGCCAAGTCGCAGGCGGCGGCGTACGGCTCGCTGCCCACCAAGGGCCGGGCGTTCGTGTCGGTGGCCAACCGCGACAAGCGGGCGATGATCTTCCCGGTGAAGGCCCTGGCCGACCTCGGGTTCGAGATCCTGGCCACCGAGGGCACGGCCGAGGTGCTGCGCCGCAACGGCGTACATGCCAAGATCGTGCGCAAGCACAGCGATGGACCCGGGCCGCAGGGCGAGCCGACGATCGTCGGGCGGGTGCTGGAGGGGGAGGTGGATCTCATCGTGAACACGCCGTTCGGCAGCCCCGGGCAGTCGGGGCCGCGGCTCGACGGCTACGAGATCCGCACCGCGGCGGTGCTGCGCGGCATCCCGTGCATCACGACCGTCCAGGGACTCGCCGCGGCCGTCCAGGGCATACAGGCCATCGTGCGCGGTGATGTGGGCGTACGGTCCCTTCAGGAGCACGCACGGGCGCTGAGGGGCTGACGGTCCCGCGGAGGTGAAGGAGACTGGCCACCACCCCGGTACAGGTGACGGGCACGGTGCTGACCACGCGCCGGGTCGAGGCTTACCATGCGCTGACGGTGGTGGCGCCCGGGATCGCCGAGCGGTTCCGGCCCGGTCACTTCGTGGCGGTGGCGGTCGGCGGGCCGCAGTCGTCGATGCTGACCCGCCGCGCCTTCTCCATCCACGACGTCAAGCCCGACTACGGCGGCACGGTGGAGTTCGTCTTCACCGTGCGCGGCCCCGGCACGGCGTGGCTGGCCGAGCGCCGCGCGCGTGACACGCTGGATCTGGTCGGCCCGCTCGGGCGGCCGTTCCCGCTGCCGCGCGACCCGGTGACCTGTGTGCTGGTCGGCGGCGAGTACGGCTCGGCCACGCTGTTCGGGCTGGCCGACGCGTTGCAGCAGCGGGGCTGCCGGGTGGACTTCGTGCTGGGCGGGGCGTCCGCCGACCGGGTGTTCGGCGCGCTGCGCGCGCGCCGCATGGGCGAGACCACCACGCTGACCACCGAGGACGGCTCGCTGGGCATGCGCGGCAAGGTCACCGACGTGCTGCCGGGCGTGATCGCCGACACCCGGGCCGACGTGGTGTACGCGTGCGGGCCGATGGAGACGCTGCGCGGGGTGACCGCGGTGGCCATCGAGTTCGACATCCCGGTGCAGGTGGCCGTGGAGGAGGCCATGGCGTGCGGGATCGGCATGTGCATGACGTGCGTGCTGCCGGTCATCGGCGAGGACGGCGTGACCCGCATGGTGCGGGCGTGCGCGGAGGGCCCGGTGTTCCGGGGCGAGCGGGTGAGGTTCGAGGACGTGGGGACGATCCCGTTCGACGCGCTGGGGGCGCCCGGATCGCCGAGCGGGGGTGGCGGAACACGAAATGTCAGTTGATATGCGGACATATCTGGCGCATGTGGAGCTGATCAACCCGATCACCACCGCCGCCGGATGCGCGGCCACCGGCAAGGAGCTGTCGCAGTTCTTCGACCTCAACCGGATCGGCGCGCTCGTCACCAAGTCCATCACCATGGCCCCCCGCGCCGGCCGCCCCACCCCCCGCATGGCCGAGACCCCCTCCGGCATGCTCAACGCCATCGGCCTGCAAGGGCCCGGCATCGACGCCTTCCTGGAGCGCGACCTGCCCTGGCTGGCCCAGCGCTCGGTGCGCACCGTCGTGTCCATCGCCGGCGGCACCGTCAACGAGTACGGCGCGCTGGCCCGCCGCCTCACCGACGCGCCCGGCGTCACCGGCGTCGAGGTCAACCTCGCCTGCCCCAACATCGAGGACCGCGGCCGGGTCTTCGCCCGCGATCCCTCGGCCTCCGCCGAGGTCATCTCCTCCGTGCGCGCGCTGATGCGCTACGACGTGCCCGTGATCGCCAAGCTCTCGCCCGACGTCGCCGACGTGGTGGCGGTGGCCAGGGCGTGCGTGGACGGCGGCGCCGACGCCCTGTCCATGATCAACACCCCGCTGGGCATGAGCATCGACACCGAGACCCTGCGTCCCTCCCTCGCCGCCGTCACCGGCGGCCTGTCCGGCCCGGCCGTGCGCCCGCTGGCCGTGCGCTGCGTCTGGCAGGTGCACGCCGCGCTGCCCGGCGTGCCCATCGTAGGCGTGGGCGGCGTGCTGACGGGCAGGGACGCCTTCGAGCTCATCCTGGCCGGCGCCTGCGCCGTCGGCGTGGGCACGGCCCTGTTCCACGACCCGTACTCGTGCCTGCGCATCCTGCGCGAGCTTGAGGAGCTCCTGCAGGCCCGCGGGTTCCAGCGCCTGGCCGACGCCGTCGGCCTGGCGCACCGGCCGCCGGGGAGCGCCGCCCGGCACCGCGCCGACCTGGCACCCGGGCCGGGCGCGCCCGATTTCACCGTGCCGCCAGATCCTTTGAACATGGAAGAGAGTTCGTTGTGACTCCCGCGCCTATAGCCGTCGCGCTCGACGCGCCCGACCTGGAGACCGCCGCCCACTGGGCAGCGCTCGTGACCCCGCATGTCAGCACCGTCAAGGTGGGGCTGGAGCTCTACCTTCGCTACGGGCCCGACGTGATCGCCTCCGTGCGCGGGGCCAGCGGGGTCAGCGTCTTCCTCGACCTGAAGCTGCACGACATCCCCAACACCGTCGCCGGCGCCGCCAAGGCCGTCGCCCGGCTGCGTCCCGCCATCCTCACCGTCCACGCCGCGGGCGGCGCCGCGATGATCCGCGCCGCGGTGGAGGCCGCCCCGCACACCCGGATCGCGGCCGTGACGGTCCTCACGTCGCTCTCGGAGGCCGATCTCGGCGGGATCGGCCTGTCGGGGCCCGCCCCCGACGCCGTGCGCCGTCTGGCCGTCCTGGCCGTGGGCGCGGGCGCGGGCGCGCTGGTGTGCTCGCCGCAGGAGGTCGCGGCGGTGCGCCAGGAGGTCGGCGACGACATCGTTCTCATCACTCCAGGGGTGCGCCCGCTGGGCGCGGACAGCCAGGACCAGGCGCGCGTGGCCACGCCGGAGCAGGCCCTCGCGGACGGCGCGGACCTCCTCGTGATCGGCAGGCCGATCACCGCCGCCGCCGATCCGGGAGCCGCAGCCGCAACCATAGCGGCTCAGCTCCGGCGGAAGATCGCCACCCCCTGAAATGGCGGTGGTGAGGGCGTTTTGATACACCGAGAGTGATCTTCTTGTCACCGGGAGTGAAGAAGACGATTTTGTGAGGGCAGAAACGGCCCTTGACGTTGCTTGAAGGTCAATGACCAGCTAGTTTCCCTTCCCGTCCGAGTACATCGACAGAAATTCGAGGTGACCCGGCGTGGCTCTTCCTCCCCTGACCCCCGAGCAGCGCGCCGCAGCCCTGGAGAAGGCTGCCAAGGCCCGTCGTGAGCGTGCCGAGGTCAAGAACCGGCTCAAGCACGGCGCGGTTTCTCTGGCTGAGGTGCTGAAGGATGGTCAGACCGACGACGTCATCGGCAAGATGAAGGTGTCGGCGCTGTTGGAGTCGCTCCCTGGCGTGGGCAAGGTGCGCGCCAAGCAGTTGATGGAGCGGCTCGGTATCGCCGAGTCCCGCCGAGTGCGCGGGCTCGGAGCGAACCAGCGGGCTTCGCTGGAGCGCGAGTTCGGCGGCGCCGAGAGCTGATCTCGGCGTCGAACGGCGGATTCATCGGGGGGTATGGAGTGACCGGTACGTCCTGGTCCGGCGAGGACCGGTCCCGCGAGGCAGCCGTCCGCGGCGGGCCGGGCACGCGTGGCGGTGACTCCATGCCTTCTGCGGATACGCCGTCCGCGGAGACCTTCGGGGGGATCGACGTCCTCTCGCGGCGATCCGGACGGCGCCTGACGGTCCTCTCCGGCCCGTCCGGCGTCGGCAAGTCCACGGTCGTCGCCGAGCTCCGCCAGGCACACCCGGAAGTGTGGCTGTCGGTCTCGGTGACCACCAGGAAGCCCCGGCCGGGGGAGACCCACGGCGTGGAGTACTTCTTCGTCGACGACGCCGAGTTCGACCGGCTCGTCGCCGAAGGCGAGCTGCTGGAGTGGGCCGAGTTCGCGGGCAACCGCTACGGCACGCCCCGGCGACCGGTGCTCGACCACCTCGCCGCCGGGGTCCCCACCCTGCTGGAGATCGACCTGCAAGGCGCGCGGCAGGTCCGTGAGAGCATGCCCGAGGCCCTGCTGGTGTTCCTGGCCCCGCCCACGTGGGAGGAGCTGGAGAGCAGGCTCCGCGGGCGGGGCACCGAGCCCGAGGACGTCATCGCCCGCCGGCTGGAGGCCGGCCGGATCGAGATGGCCGCCGAGAAGGAGTTCGATCTCACGCTTGTCAACACGTCGGTCCAAGAAGTGTGCGAGCGGCTGATAACCTTGCTTACCGCGTGACCACTTGACAGGCGCGCGCAACCGGTTAGCTGACGAGAGGTCCCAACGTGGCAGGCACCGCCCCGGTCGCCGAAGGCATCACCAACCCGCCGATCGACCAGCTTCTTGAGGTCGTCGACAGCAAGTACAGTCTTGTGATCATGGGCGCCAAGCGGGCGCGCCAGATCAACGCCTACTACTCCCAGCTCGGCGAGGGCCTGCTGGAGTACGTCGGCCCGCTCGTGGAGACGCACGCCCAGGAGAAGCCGCTCTCCATCGCCCTGCGCGAGGTGAGCGAGGGCCTGCTGACCTCCGAGCCCGTCGAGAGCTGACCCGGCTCAGGTGAGCTCGAAGGCCGGCGGGCGCGGCGACACGCCGCCGCGCCCGCGCGTCGTGCTCGGCGTGAGCGGCGGCATCGCCGCCTACAAGGCGTGCGAGCTGCTGCGCCTGTTCACCGAGTCGGGCCACGAGGTCCGCGTCGTGCCCACCCGCGAGGCGCTGCGCTTCGTCGGCGCGCCCACGTGGGCGGCGCTGTCGGGCAACCCCGTCTCCGCCGAGGTGTGGGACGACGTGCACGAGGTGCCGCACGTCCGCATCGGCCAGGAGGCCGACCTCGTGGTCGTGGCGCCCGCCACCGCCGACGTGCTGGCCAAGGCCGCCCACGGCATCGCGGGCGACCTGCTCACCAACACCCTGCTGACCGCGCGCTGCCCGGTCGTGTTCGCGCCCGCGATGCACACCGAGATGTGGGAGCACCCGGCCACGCGGGCCAACGTCGCCACGCTGCGCGAGCGCGGCTCGATCGTGCTCGACCCGGCCGTGGGCCGGCTCACCGGCGCCGACACCGGGCGCGGCAGGCTGCCCGACCCGCCCGAGATCTTCGAGGCGTGCCGCCGCGTGCTCGCCGGCCGCCCGCGCGACCTCGCCGGCCGCCACGTCGTCGTATCGGCGGGCGGCACCCGCGAGGCGATCGACCCGGTGCGGTTCATCGGCAACCGCTCCTCCGGGCTGCAGGGCTACGCCCTGGCCCGTACGGCCGCCGCCCGCGGCGCCGAGGTCACGCTCGTGGCCGCGAACGTCGCGCTCCCCGACCCGGCCGGCGCCAAGGTCGTACGCGTGGAGTCGGCGCTCGAACTGCGCGAGGCGGTGCTGGCCGCGGCAGAGACCGCCGACGCGGTCGTGATGGCCGCCGCCGTGGCCGACTTCCGCCCGGCCGCCCGCAGCCAGACCAAGATCAAGAAGTCCTCGGCCGAACCCGACCCGATCCACCTGGTCAAGAACCCCGACATCCTGGCCGAGCTGGGCGAGCGCAAGCGCGCCGCCCTGGCCGCCGCCGTGTCCTCGGCGCGCCCGCACGGCTCCCGCCGTCCGCCCGTGATCGTGGGCTTCGCCGCCGAGACCGACGACGTCCTGGCCAACGGCCGGGCCAAGCTCGCCCGCAAGGGCTGCGACCTGCTCGTGGTCAACCAGGTCGGCGACGGCCTCGCCTTCGGCACCCCCGACAACGCCGCCGTCGTGCTGTCGGCCGAGGGCGGCAGCGTGGAGATCCCGCGCGGCCCCAAGGACGACGTGGCCGACGCCGTCTGGAACCTGGTGACCCCTCTGCTGTCCTGAGTCTGCTGTCTGAGTCGGCTGTCCTGAGTCTGCTGCTGTCCTGAGTCTGCCTGTCCTGAGTCTGCCTGTCCTGAGTCTGCCTGTCCTGAGTCTGCCTGTCCTGAGTCCGCCGTCCTGAGCGCGCCCGTTGCGGCGCCGGAATTTTCAGCGGATACTCCCGAATAGCCGCAGATTTCGCCGGGTGTATGGGCTGCCCGGGGGACGCGGAGGAGGGCCGCCGATGCCGGTGAGCGCGACCGTGCGGGAACGATGCCGGGCCCTGCTGCGTCCCGGCGACAACATCCGCTACATCTTCCCCGCGCTCGCGGTGCACTCGCCCGGCGTCGCGCACTTCCTGATCGCGGTCACCGAGCGCTCCATCGTGGTGATCTCCACCCGGTTCTTCAACCGCGACCAGCCCGAGAGCGTGTACGCCGTGCACCCACGGCACACCCGCCTGGGCCCTCTGTCCCTCTCGCTCGGCCCCACGATCGAGCTGGGCGGCACGCTGTTCGAGATCGACGAGGAGTACGCCGCGGTGGTGGCCGCCGCCGACGCCGAGGTGTTCGCCCCCGAGATACTGCCCGCCGACCCCTTGCCCGACCTATGACCACAACCGGCCGTACGCATTTCGAGACGGTTTCGCGCCTCGACCTCGCGTACGGCTAGACTCGCGGAAGCGCTCGTGGTGTGCTCGCACGCCTGAGCACTCAGACGCCAGCAGCCGCTGCATAGGAGCCACTGAGTTGTCCCGTCGCCTGTTCACCTCCGAGTCGGTCACCGAAGGACACCCGGACAAGATCGCCGACCAGATCAGTGACGCGATCCTCGACGCCATGCTCAAGGACGACACCAAGAGCCGGGTGGCCGTCGAGACGATGATCACGACCGGCCAGGTTCACGTCGCGGGTGAGGTGACGACGGAGACGTACGTCGACATCCCCGGCGTGATCCGCGAGAAGATCCTGGAGATCGGCTACGACGCGTCGCACAAGGGCTTCGACGGCGCCTCCTGCGGCGTCTCGGTCTCCATCGGCGCGCAGTCCCCCGACATCGCGCAGGGCGTCGACGACGCCTACGAGGTCCGCGAGGGCGAGGGCGCCGACGAGCTGGACCGCCAGGGCGCGGGCGACCAGGGCCTGATGTTCGGCTACGCCTGCCGCGAGACCCCCGAGCTGATGCCGCTGCCGATCATGCTCGCCCACCGGCTGGCCCGCCGCCTGTCCGAGGTGCGCAAGAGCGGCACCGTGCCCTACCTGCGCCCCGACGGCAAGACCCAGGTCACCATCGAGTACGACGGCGACGTGCCGGTCCGCCTCGACACCGTGGTCGTCTCCACGCAGCACGCTCCCGAGATCGACCTCAAGGAGATGCTGACCCCCGATATCAAGGAGCACGTCGTCGAGCCGGTCCTCGCCGGGCTGGACCTCGACACCGAGGGCTACCGCCTCCTGGTCAACCCCACCGGCCGCTTCGAGATCGGTGGCCCGATGGGCGACGCCGGCCTCACCGGCCGCAAGATCATCATCGACACCTACGGCGGCATGGCCCGCCACGGCGGCGGCGCCTTCTCCGGCAAGGACCCCTCCAAGGTGGACCGCTCGGCGGCCTACGCGATGCGCTGGGTGGCCAAGAACGTCGTGGCCGCCGGCCTCGCCGACCGCTGCGAGGTCCAGGTCGCCTACGCCATCGGCAAGGCCCAGCCGGTCGGCCTGTTCGTGGAGTGCTTCGGCACCGAGAAGCTCCCGGTCACCAAGATCCAGGAGGCCGTCCTGGAGGTCTTCGACCTCCGCCCGGCCGCGATCATCCGCGACCTGGACCTGCTGCGCCCGATCTACTCCCAGACCGCCGCCTACGGCCACTTCGGCCGCGAGGAGCCCAACTTCTCCTGGGAGCGCACCGACCGCGCCGACGCCCTGCGCGCCGCCGCCGGCATCTGACGTCCCCGCACGTCCCGCATCCGGGCGCCCGCCGCTACCGCGGCCGGCGCCCTTCGCGGCATTCCGGCCCGGCGGCGCTCCGCCATCGGGAACGGCCGGTTTTCCGGACGGAACCGGACGGACGGTAGCCGGGCCCGTACTATCGCGCTTCTGGACACGGGGCGCCCGCCACCCCAAGAATGTGGTTTGCGAATCTTGGAGGAGTGGGTGACCCGCAGATGGTGGCGAGTGGGCAGGCAGGTCTGCCCGCCGAGCTGACGAGCTTTGTCGGACGGCGTAAAGAAATCGCTGACGTACGGCGTACGCTCGAAAAGTCCCGTCTGGTGACCATCACCGGCATCGCCGGGGTGGGCAAGACCAGGGTCGCGCTCCGCGCCGCCGAGGACATGCGCCGGGCGTTCGCCGACGGCGTGTTGTTCGTGGAGCTGTCCAGCCTGTCCGACCCCGAGCGGCTGGCCCAGGTGATCGCCCGCGCGCTGGAGGTGCCCGACCAGGCGGCCAAGCCGGGCGCGCAGGAGCTGGCCGACTACCTCGCCGACAAACAGCTCCTGCTGCTCCTCGACACCTGCGAGCACCTGGTCGACGCGTGCGCCCGGCTCGCCCACACCCTCCTGGCCGCCGCGCCCGGCCTGCGCGTCCTGGCGACCAGCAGGCAGCCGCTCGGCGCGCCCGGCGAGCACAGCCTGCACATCCGCCCGATGGAGGTGCCGACCCGCGAGCAGGCCCGCTCACTGCCCGACCTGGCCCGGTGCGAGTCCGTCGCGCTGCTCCTCGACCGGGTCACCGCCGCCGACCCCGGGTTCCGGCTCACCGAGGACAACGCCGAGGCCGTGGCCGAGCTGTGCCGCCGCCTCGACGGCATCCCGCTGGCCCTGGAGCTCGCCGCCGTACGCGCGGGCACCCTGCCGCTGGCGAGCATCCTCCAGCTCCTGGACGAGCGCTTCTGGCCCTCCCGGGGCCGCTCCGGCGAGTACGGCCCCGGCCCCGGCGGCGTGTGCGGGCGCGACGCCCGCCACCGCACCATGCGCGAGGCCATCGCCTGGAGCCACGACCTGTGCACCGAGGAGGAGCGCCTGCTCTGGGCCCGGCTGTCGATCTTCCCCGGCCGGTTCGACCTGGCCGCCGCCGAGGCGGTGTGCGCCGACGAGCGGCTGCCGGCCGAGCGGATCTACCCCGCCGTGGACGGCCTGGTCGGCAAGTCGATCCTGGTCTGCGTCAAGGAGCCCGACCGCACGACGTACCGGATGCTCGACGGGATAAGGGAGTTCGGCGCCGCGCAGACGGCGGGCCCGGAGGAACGGCGCGTGCTGCGCGCCCGGCACCGCGACCACTACCTCGCGCTCGCCGACGCCGCCGTCACCGTGCCGCCGGGCGGCGACCAGGCCGAGCAGTGGACCCGCGTCCGCGCCGAGTGGCCCAACCTGCGCGCGGCGCTGGAGTTCTGCGCCGCCGACCCCGCCGAGGCCGACACCGGCGCGCGCATGGTCCTGGTGCTCACCTACCTGTGGATCGCCTGCGGGATGAGCCGCGAGGGCCGCCACTACGCCGAATGGTTCCTCGACGTGGGCCGCCCCGAGCCGAAGACCCGGGCCGGGCTGCTGCTGTTGCTGGCGTACCTGCTGGTCAGCCTGGGCGACCTGCGCGGCGCACGCGCCCGCCTGGACGAGGCCGCCGCCCTGGCCGAGGGCGTGGACGACCCGTCGTGCCGCACCAGCGTGATCAAGGTGCGCGGCACGGTCGCGTTCGGCGAGGGCGACCTCACCAGCGCCGCCGGGTACCTCGGCGAGGCCATCGAGCTGCTCGGCGGCGAGGAACGCGACCTGGTGGTGCTGACCGCCATGGTCGAGCTGGGCATCACCCGGCTGTGGCTCGGCCAGGTGGACCGGGCCGCCGAGGTGCTCGGCGCGTCCAAGCGCATGTCCGACGCCACCGGCCAGTCCTGGATCAGGTCGTGGGCCGACATGGGGCTCAGCCTGGTCCTGCGCGCCCGGGGCGACCTGCCCGGCGCGCTGGCCCTGGCCCGCGAGGCCCTGGGCGTGCAGCAGCGGCTGCACGACGCGAGCGGGGCCTCCCTCTGCCTGGAACTCGTGGCCTGGCTCGCCACCGGCCAGGAGGACCCCATGTGGGCCACCCGGCTGCTGCACGCCGCGCACGGCCAGTGGCGCAAGGTGCGCCGCCCGCTGTACGGCTCGCCGCACTTCCTCGCCGAGCACACCCGCTGCGAGGAGCGGCTGCGCCGCGCCCTGCCGCGCCGGGACTACGAGGAGGCGGCCACCGAGGGCGGGGCGATGTCGATGGAGGAGGCCATCGCCTACGCCCTGCGCAGCACCTGTCCGCCCGCCCCCACCGCACCGCCCCCCGCCCCCGGCCCCGCCCGCCCGGCCGAGCCCGCCGAGGAGACCCCGCTCAGCCCGAGGGAGGAGGAGGTGGCCGACCTGGTGGCCGAGGGCCTGACCAACCGCGAGATCGCCCAGCGCCTCGTCGTCGGCCGCAGAACCGTCGACACCCACGTCGAGCACATCCTCGCCAAACTCGACTTCTCCGCCCGCAGCCAGATCGCCGCCTGGGCCGCCCGCCGCCGCCACTGACCGGCATGGTGCCACTGACCGGCATGGTGACGCCCATCCACCCCCGGGGACGCGACGTGCGGGATGCGGCATGCTAGCCTCCGCCACGTGCCCCCCGGTGGCGTGCCACGCGCCATCGCCGCTGTTCCCGGTTCGCTCGCTTCGGGATCGACCGCTCCGGAGGAGGTGGACCGTGGCCGGCCGCAGACCCGGCAACCTCGCCGCAGAGGTGACGACCTTCGTCGGCCGCGCCGAGGAGGTGGCCTCGGGCGTACGCCTGCTCGCCTCCGCCCACCCGGTCACCGTGACCGGGCCCGCGGGCGTGGGCAAGTCCAGGCTCGCCCTGCGCATCGCCGGCACGGTCGCCCGCCGCTTCCGCGACGGCCTGTGGCACGCCGAACTGTCGCCCCTCCCAAGCGAGCAAGCGGCCGGGGACGGCGGCCGGGACGCGGTCGCCGCCACCGTGGCCGGGATCATGGGCCTGGACGTCCCGCCGCGGGCGCGGGACGTGGCACGGGCGCTCTCCGATCGCCGGGCGCTGATCCTGCTCGACACCTGCGACCACGTGCCCCGCTCCGCCGCCCGCCTGGTGGAGGCGCTGCTGGCCGAGGCGCCCCGCGTACGCGTCCTGGCCACCACCCGTACGCCGCTGGGGACGGCGGGGGAGCGGGTGCTGCGGCTCGCGCCGCTGCCGGTCACCGGCCCGGCGAACGCCGCCGTCACCCTGTTCGCCCACAGGGCCGAGGCCGTCGATCCCGACTTCGCCCCCGTCCCCGAGGTGGCCGAGATCTGCCGCAGGCTCGACGGCCTCCCGCTGGCCATCGAACTGGCCGCCGCCCGCATGCGCTCACTGTCGGCCCGCGACCTGCTGGCCCGCCTCGACGACGGTTTCGCCCTCCTGGCCCACCCCGGCGAGGCCCCCCTGCCCCGCCACCGCGACCTGCGCGCCGCCATCGCCTGGAGCCACGACCTGTGCGACGAGCCCCAGCGGGCCCTGTGGGAGGCGCTGGCGGCCCTGCCCGGCCCGTTCGACACCCGCACCGCCACCGGGCTCGCAGGTGAGGCGGCAGCCCTGCTCCCGTCCCTCGTGGAGCGCTCGATCGTCCTCGCCGACCCCGGCACGGGCGGCTACCGGCTGCCGGAACCGTACCGCTGGTACGCCCTGGAGCGCCGCGGCGCCGCCTACGCCCCCGCCGCCGGCGCGCCCCACGCGGGCATGACCGACCCCGAGGCGGGTACACCCAGGATCGCGGTCCCGGTCACCGAGGCGCTCAGCGCCCGCGAACTGCAGATCGCGGAACTCATCGCCGAGGGCCGCTCCAACCCCCAGATCGCCGCACACCTGCTCATCGCGAAGCGTACTGTTGACGCACACGTGCGCAACATCCTGGCCAAGGGCGCACTCGCCTCCCGCACCCAAGTGGCCGCCTGGATAGCGGAACGTGACAAGTGGAGCGGGCGATAGCGAAATACCGGAAGCGGTCGGCCGCATATAGGCACTTTCCCCGATGCGAGAACGGCCACCGTGGCAGAAAACTATGGGTGGCCAGTGGGTGACGAGATGTGCCGACGTGTTTTCCGCAGCGCTCAGGCGCCGTTGGGAGGGGTCCCCCGCCGCCTGAGGACACGTGGTGGATCGCTCCATAGGGCGTGACCCACTGGCCAATACCCCTCCCCGCCGGACACCCGGGATCGTCGCCCCTCGGAGCGACCACGACGCACACTTTCACGCCGACCCCACCATGGGGGCATCCCGTACTGCAGGCCCGGCGGTGCCGTACCGACGCCCGCAGACCGCAACCCACCCCGCCCTCCACCCCGCGCCGCCCCATCCTGCGGGGACCACCTCCGGCGCCCCACGCCCCACGGGGCCTCATCCGGCGCGGCCCCATTCCGCGCGCCCACATCCACCGCGCCCACGTGCTGCGCGGCCACATCCGGCGCCCCACATCCTGGGGCCCATCCGGCGCGGCCACATCCTGAGGGGCCGCGGCCCCATCCGCGCGCCCGCACCAGGCGTGGCGCATGGTGGGCGGCCACATCCGGCGCGCCCGCCGCATGCTGCGGGGCCACGTCCGGCGCGCCCACGTCCGGACGCGGTTGCGTCCGGTGCGGCCCCATTCCGCGCGCCCACCCCCCGTCGCGCCGTGGTGGGTGGGCCGGTGGGGGGTTGGGATCTGGTAGACCATGTGCGTGACCGAGCCGACCAGTGACCCGCATGCCCAGGGCGATCTTCTGGCGGCCGATCCGGCGGTGCGGGCGGCTGCGAGGGGGAGGGGGGCGGTCGAGGCGGCGGGGCGGGTGCCGGTGGCGCGGGTGGTGGTGGACAATCCGTTGCCGCATCTGGACCGGCCCTTCGATTATCTGGTGCCGGCGGTGATGGACGAGCGGGCCGTGCCGGGGTGCCGGGTGCGGGTGCGGTTCGCGGGGAAGCTGGTGGACGGGTACCTGCTCGACCGGGTGGAGGAGAGCGGGCACGCGGGCGCGCTCGCGCCGCTGGAGCGGGTCGTCTCGCCGGAGCCGGTGCTCACGGCGGAGATCGCGGGGCTGGCGCGGGCGGTGGCCGACCACTACGCCGGGACGCTGGCCGACGTGCTGCGCCTGGCCGTGCCGCCGCGGCATGCCCGCGCGGAGGCGGCGCTGCCGATGGAGGAGGTCCCGGCGGCGCCGGTGGAGGAGTGGCGGGGGGCGAGCGCCTGGGACGGGTATCCGGTGGGGCGCTCGTTCCTGACGGCGCTGGCCGAGGGGCGGGCGCCGCGGGCCGTGTGGGGCGCGCTGCCGGGGGTGCGGGAGGGGCGGCCCGAGTGGACCTACGCGGTCGCGGAGGCCGTCGGGGCGACGCTGCGGGGCGGCAGGGGCGCGGTGGTGGTGGTGCCCGACGGCAAGGACGTGGCCCACGCCGACGCGGCGCTCACGGCCGTGCTCGGCCCCGGCAGGCATGTGGCGCTGACCGCCGATCTCGGCCCGGCGGAGCGGTACCGGCGGTGGCTGCGGGCGCTGCGCGGGCACGTGCGGGCCGTGGTGGGCACCCGGGCCGCGATGTTCGCGCCGGTGCGCGACCTGGGGCTCGCGGTCGTCTGGGACGACGGCGACGACCTGCACGCCGAGCGGCTGGCCCCCTACCCGCACGCCCGCGACGTCCTCGTGCTGCGGGCCCACCGGGCCGGCGCGGGGCTGCTCGTCGGCGGGCACGCCCGCACCGCCGAGGCCACCCGGCTGGTCGCCGCCGGCTGGGCCCGTACGCTGACCGCCGCCCGCGCCGCCGTCCGGGCGCACGCCCCGCGGGTGCGGCCCGCGGGCGACGACGCCGAGCTGGCCCGCGACGAGGCCGCGCGCGCCGCGCGGCTGCCCAGCCTGGCCTGGCGGGCGCTGCGGCGCGGGCTGGAGAGCGGGCCGGTGCTGGTGCAGGTGCCGCGCCGGGGGTACCTGCCCGCGCTGGCCTGCCAGGGCTGCCGCGCCCCGGCGAGGTGCGGGGCCGTGCCGTTCGCGCGCGACGGGCGGCTCCCCGTCGGCCCGGGAACGGTCCCGGAGGCCGAGGCCCGGTGCGGGGGCCCGCTCGCCCTGCGCGGCGGGCACGCGGCGCCGTACTGCCGCTGGTGCGGCCGGATCGCGGGCGACTGGCGCTGCCCCTCCTGCGGCTCGCCGCGGGTGCGCGCGATCGTGATCGGCGCCCGGCGTACCGCGGAGGAGCTGGGCCGGGCCTTCCCCTCGGTCACCGTGCGCACCTCCGGGCGCGACGGCGTGCTCGCCACGGTCCCCGACGCGCCCGCGCTGGTCGTGGCGACGCCCGGCGCCGAGCCCGTCCCGGAGGGCCGCGGGTACGCCGCGGGCGTGCTGCTCGACGGGTGGGCCCTGCTCGGACGCCCCGATCTGCGCGCGGCCGAGGAGGCGCTGCGCCGCTGGATGAACGCCGCCGCGCTGCTGCGCCCGTCCGCCGAGCTGGTCGTGCTGGCCGACTCGGCGGTGCCCGCCGTGCAGGCGCTGGTGCGCTGGGACCCGGCGACCCATGCCGAACGCGAGCTGTCCGAGCGGATAGATCTCGCTTTCCCCCCGGCCGTGCGGCTGGCCACCCTCACCGGCGCCCCCGCCGCTGTGCGCGAGCTGCTCGCCGAGGCCCGGCTGCCCGCCGGGGCCCAGGTGCTCGGGCCCGTGCCCGTCGAGGCGCGCCGCCGCGACGGGGGCGGGGAAGGGGAGCTGGAACGCGCCCTGATCCGCGTCGGCCGCCCGGGCGGGGCGGCGCTGGCCGCGGCGCTGAAGGGGGCCAGCGGGGTGCGCTCGGCCCGCAAGGCCGCCGATCCGGTGCGGGTGTGCGTCGATCCGGTGGAGGGCCTGTAGCCGTACGCGCGCCGCGATGGCCGCTTTCGCCGATTCGCCGCGCCTTCGGTAAGCCGTTAGTTTTCCCCTGTGTCGATCGAATGGGTTAATCGAGCCATCGACGATCTGCGCGCTTGGGGGCGCGCGCACGCCGTCGCCATCGATGTTGACGAGATCCGGCTGCTGTGCGACTACGCGAGCGACTACCTGGGCGTGGAGACGCTCGGCGACTTCACCTCCGGCACGTTCGAGGAACTGCTGCTTTCGATCTACCCGCGCAAGGTCATCGCGCCGCCCGAGAGCGCCGGCGAGACCCTGGCCGCCGCGCGCACCCTTGTCGACTTCCTCCAGTCCTCGGGGGAGGTCGCCGGCAAGGAGGCGGCGCGCATGCGCGCCACGCTGGACCGCATCGAGCCCGAGATGCCCGAGGCGCTGGCCGACACCTCCCGCTTCGGCATGGCCAAGAGCATCTTCAGCGCGATCGGCCCCGAGTCACTGGAGCACCCCGACCAGATCGGCCCGCTCGGCCCGGGGGCCGACCTGGTCCGTCCGGCCGCCCCCAAGCCCGCCGCCTCTGGGACCGTTCCGCACGCCGGCACCGGGAGCGCCGGGACCCCCGGGCCCGAGCCGTGCGACTGCCCGAAGTGCTCCCCGCTGCCCGCCGTGCGCCTGGCCCCGCGCGAGCGGCTGGCCGCCGCGGCGCGGCAGGTGCCGCTGCTGCACGACGCCCACCGGCTGGTGGAGTGGATGCTCGCCTCCGGCCGCACCCCGACCGCCAAGGGCCGCTTCCGCGCCGCCGACGTCCCCGCCGCGGTGTCCGAGCTGGGCGTGGCCGAGCCCGCGCTGCTGTGGGACCTGGCCGTCTACACCGGCGTCGCCGAGGCGCGCGACGGGGCGGTAGCGGTGGACGACGGGTTCGGCCCGCTCGACGAGCGCGACGAGGACGACGTGCTCGACCTGTGGGCGAGCGCGGTGGAGTACATGGTGGACAAGGACACCGAGGGCCGCGTCACCGGCGAGCCGCTTCTCGACGAGGAGCTGTACGACCTGTGCGACATGCTCTACCGGGTCCAGGCGCCCGTCTCGCTGGACGTCGTGGCCGGCTACCTGGAGGAGACCGGGGTCGGCGAGAGCGCGCCCGACCTGGCCCTGGCGGCGGTCCGGCTGGGCTACTGCGGGCTGGTCGAGCACGTGCGCGGCGACATGATCACGCTCACCCCGCTGGCCGTGTGGGGCCTGCGCGAGCTGTACTCCGACCTCGGCATCGAGGCGCCCGAGGCCCCCGACCTCGCCGACGCGAGCGCCGGGGAGCTGATCGAGGGGCTGCTGTCGGGCGTGCCCGCCGAGCTGGCCGAGGACGACATCACCCGCTGGCTGGAGCGCAGGCCCGCCGGCGCCGCCGCGGCCGAGCTGCTCGGCGCCGCGGCCGGCGCCCCGGCCGTGGCCCGGGGCATCGCGGTGACCATCGTGGACCGGCTGGGCGCGGAGGCCGAGCCGGCCGTGCGCGCCTGCCTGGACGACCCCGAGCTGCGCCCGCACGCGATCCACTGGCTGTCCGCGCGCGGCCTGCCCTGCCCCCAGCTCACCCAGGAGGAGCTGCTGTGGGTGAGCGTGGACATGCTCGCCCTGGCCATGCCCGCCGCCGAGGACGACCCCGAGTCGTTCGCCGAGAACATGGCCGCCTCCGGGCCGCCGGCCCACCTGATCGAGGAGATGTGGCGGGTGGACCACCCCGACGTGGTGGAGGTGCTGGAGCTGCTCGGCCGGTCGATGACCGACGGCAACGTCGCGAAGGCGGCGCGCAAGGCCGCCTTCAAAGCCAGGTCCCGTTCCATCGGATGACGTACTCACCCGTGACCGCTGTGCAGTAAGTTTCCTGAGTGGCAAACAGAGGGAACACCGGAAACGTCTACGACCTCGGCGAGTTGCGGCAACTGGTCGGTGACCTGGGCGAGGTGCCTCCGCGGCAGCGCGCCGAGATCCTCGCGCAGCTCGCCGGCGCCCGCCCTGGCGCGGGCGCGTCCGCCGTCGTGAGCGGCGGCCCGGGTCACGGGGGCGCCGAGGATTCCGAGGGCCCGCTGGGCCCCGAGGGCATCGGCGGCGCGGCCGTCCACGACGCCTGCGACTGCCCCGAGTGCGACCCGGAGGTGCTCAGCTTCCCGCCGGTCGCGCTGCACGACGACGCGCGCCTGGCGGCCGACGTGCTGTCGGTGCCCCTCGTCACCGACGCGCGCAGGCTCGCGGCCTGGACCGGCTCCCGCGAGGTGACCGAGGAGCGCCTGCTACCGCTGGACGAGGCGCGGGCCGCGGTGGCGGAGCTGGTCCTGCCGGTGCCCGCCGACCGCCTCGCCGCCGCCGCGAGCGCCGCCGACATCCCCCTGCTGCACCTGCTGTGGGTGGTCGCGGTCAACACCGGGCTGCTGCAGATCGTCGGCGGCAGGGTCTCGCCCGGCGCCTTCACCGGCTCCGGCGGCGACGCCATGACCCCGCACGAGCTGCTGGAGTTCTACGACGGTGTGGTCATGGACGTCCTGGACCGTGCCGACGACAGCCTCACCGGCTCGGCCGTGGTGGACGACCACCTGGCCGAGATGCTGGCCACGATGTACTCCGTGAGCGAGGGCCTGGCCGAGGCCACGCTGGTCAAGGGCATCCTGCAGTCGCACGAGGTGGCCTGCGAGGCCCCGCCGGAGGAGATGCGCCGCCTGGCCGCGGCGCTCCCCGGCGAGCTGGCCGAGGCCCTGGAGCTGCTGAGCTACTGCGGCCTGATCGAGGGCCACGCCGAGGGCATGCCCAGGCTCACCCCGCTCGGCCTGTGGGCCGTCCGCCAGGATCTGCTGCGCGAGGGCCACGACGCGCCCACCGTGGCCGAGGTCGCCGTCTTCGCCGAGCTGACCGCGCGCGAGCTGGTCCAGGCGATGCTGGCCGGCGAGGCCGCCCCGAGCGCGGTCGCGGTGTGGCTGGAGCGCCGCCGCCCCGAGGACGCCGCCCGCGAGCTGGTCGCGATCGGCTCCTCCGGCACGCCGGGCGTGCGCGGTATGGTCGGCACGATCCTGGAGGAGCTGGGCCCCGAGGCCGAGGCCCCCGTGCGCGCCGCGCTGGACGACCCGCTGATGTGGCGCTACGCCGCCTCCTGGCTGCACGTCCGCGACCTGCCCGCCCCCGCCCTGGGCCCCGAGGACGGCGACTGGCTGGCCGTGGACACCCTCGCCGCCCTCCTGCACGCGAGCGACGGCCCGGAGGAGATGACCGTCTTCGAGGCCGTCATGCAGGAGGACGAGCTGGCCCGCCTGGTCGAGGAGATGCCCTCGGTGGACCACCCCCAGGCCCTGGCCGTCCTGGACCTCCTGGCCGCCAACCACCCCGACCCCGCCATAGCCAAGGCGGCCCGCAAGTCCGCCATGCGCGCCCGCTCCGGCGCCCTCCGCTGAGCGCTGCCCGGACCGGCGCCTGACAGGTAGGTGCCCGACGGTGCCTGACCGGTGCCCGGTCCGGCGCCCTCCGCTGAGCGCCGCCCGGACCCGGTGCCTGAACCGGTGCCCGGCCGGTGCCCGACGGGGCCTGACCGGCGCCCGCCCGGTGCCCGCCCGGTGCCCGGCCCGCCCCAGGCCCCCCGGCCCGCCCGCGCGGGTCCGGGGGAGGTGCGCATCGTGCGCTTATGGTGACTCTTGGTGTACGACGGGCGGGTGGATGGGGCAGATCTTCGCCTTCGGGCCCGTAGACTGGGACGATCCTCGTTCGTCCGTTGATGTGGAACGGAGTGGCCCGTTGGCGATTAAGCCGATCCGCCTGTTCGGCGACCCGGTGCTGCGCACACCGGCCGAGCCGGTGGTTGACTTCGACAAGGAACTGCGCAAGCTCGTCAAGGACCTGACCGACACGATGATGGACGCGCCGGGGGCCGGGCTCGCCGCGCCGCAGATCGGGGTCGGCCTGCGGGTCTTCACCTACTACGTGGACGAGCAGCTCGGGCATCTGGTCAACCCCGAGCTGACCCTCGGCGACGAGGTGGACGAGGAGGGCGAGGAGGGGTGCCTGTCCTTCCCCGGCCTGTCCTTCCCGACGCCGCGGCGCATCCGGGCGGTGGCCAAGGGCTTCGACATGCACGGCGAGCCGGTCACGCTGGAGGGCACCGACCTGATGGCGCGCTGCTTCCAGCACGAGACCGACCACCTCGACGGCATCCTGTTCATCGACCGAATGGACCCCGCGCAGCGCAAGCTGGCCATGAAGGCGGTCCGCGAGGCCGAGTGGAGCGGCCTGCCCGCGCCGCAGGTCAAGTTCTCGCCGCACGCGACCCAGGGGAAGGCGCTGTAGCCGCCGTGCGCCTGGTCTTCGCCGGAACCCCCGAAACGGCGCTGCCCGCCCTGCGGGCCGTGCTCGACTCCCCGCGGCACGAGGTCGCCGCCGTCGTCACCCGGCCCGACGCGCCGTCGGGCCGGGGGCGCAAGCTGCATCCGAGCCCGGTGGCCGAGGTCGCCGAGGAGGCGGGCGTGGAGGTGCTGCGCCCGGCCAAGGCGAGCGACCCCGCCTTCCTGGACCGCCTGCGCGAGATCGGCCCCGACTGCTGCCCCGTCGTCGCGTACGGCGCGCTGCTGCCGCAGGCCGCGCTGGACATCCCGCGCCACGGCTGGGTCAACCTGCACTTCTCGCTGCTGCCCGCCTGGCGGGGCGCCGCCCCCGTGCAGCACGCGGTGCTCAACGGCGATGAGATCACCGGGGCGTCCACGTTCCAGATCGTCAAGGCGCTGGACGCCGGGCCCGTCTACGGCGTCGTCACCGAGCCGATCCGGCCCGCCGACACCAGCGGCGAGCTGCTGGCCCGCCTGGCGATCTCCGGCGCCGAGCTGCTGGTGGCCACGCTCGACGGCATCGAGGACGGCGTGCTCACCCCGCGCCCGCAGCCCGAGGAGGGCGTGAGCCTGGCGCCCAAGCTGACCGTGGACGACGCCCGCGTCGACTGGACCGCCCCGGCCTTCCGGGTGGACCGCCTCGTGCGCGCCTGCACCCCCGCCCCCGGGGCCTGGACCGAGTTCCGCGGCCAGCGGGTGAAGCTGGGGCCGGTGCGCCCGGCCCCCGAGGCCGACAAGCTGGCCCCCGGCGAGGTGGCCGCCACCAAGCACGCGGTCTTCGTGGGCACGGCCACCCACCCGGTGGAGCTGGGCGAGGTGCGTCCCGAGGGCAAGCGGCCGATGACGGCGGCCGAGTGGGCCCGCGGGGTCCGCATCGGCAGCGGCGACCAGGTGGTGTGAGCGCGGCGATGCCCCAGAAGGGACCCGACGACGCCCGCCGCGGCCGGGGCGGGCGCGGTGGCGGCCGTCCGCGGCGGCAGCAGCGGCCGGTGCGCGACGAGGCCCGCAACGCGGCCTACGACGTGCTGCGGGCCGTGGACGAGCGCGACGCCTACGCCAACCTGCTGCTGCCCGCACTGATCCGCGAGCGGCGGCTGAGCGGGCGTGACGCCGGGCTGGCCACCGAGCTGGCCTACGGCACCCTGCGCGGCCTGGGCACGTACGACGAGATCATCGCCGCCTGCAGCGACCGCCCGCCCGAGGACCTCGACCCGCCGCTGCTCGACGCGATCAGGATCGGCGCCCACCAGCTCCTGCGCACCCGCGTGCCCGCCCACGCCGCCGTGGGCACCACCGTCGATCTGGTGCGGCTGCGCATCGGCACCGGCCCCTCGCGCTACGCCAACGCGGTGCTGCGCAAGGTCGCCACCCGCTCGCTGGACGACTGGCTGCCCATCGTGGCCCCCGATCCCGACGACGACCCGATCGGCAACCTCGCCGTCTCCTACAGCCACCCGCGCTGGATCGTCTCGGCGCTGCGCGACGCGCTGGCCGCCGCCCGTCCCGACAAGGACGAGGCGCTGTTCCGCGAGACCGCGGCGCTGCTGGAGGCCGACAACGAGCGGCCCCGGGTGGCGCTGGTGGCGCGGCCGGGGCGCAGCACGGTGGCGGAGCTGGCCGAGGCGGGCGCCGTGCCCGCGGCGTACTCGCCGTACGCGGCCTACCTCACCGAGGGCGACCCGGCGTCCGTCCCGGCGGTGGCCGAGGGCCGGGCGGCGGTGCAGGACGAGGCCAGCCAGCTCGTCGCGCTCGCGCTGACCCGGGTGCCGCTGGAGGGCCGCGACGAGCGCTGGTTCGACATGTGCGCCGGGCCCGGCGGCAAGGCCGGGCTCCTCGACGCCGTCGCGGCCGGCGAGGGGGCGCGGCTGCTGGCCGCCGACGTGCAGTACCACCGCGCCCGGCTGGTGTGGCGCACCACCCGCGACGCCAAGGTGATCGTCGCCGACGGCACCCGCCCGGTGTGGCGCCCGGCGTCCTTCGACCGGATCATGCTCGACGCCCCCTGCACCGGGCTGGGGGCGCTGCGCCGCCGGCCCGAGGCCCGCTGGCGGCGCGACCCGGCCAGCGTCCCCGACCTGGCCGGGCTGCAGCGGGCCCTGCTGGACGAGGCGCTGCGGGCCGTGCGGCCGGGCGGCGTGGTGGCGTACGTGACCTGCTCGCCGCACGTCGCCGAGACCGCGGCCGTGGTGGAGGACTCGCTGGCGCGCCACGCGGACGCCGAGGCGCTGGACGCGCCCGCCCACCTGCCCGAGGTGCCCGGCCTCGGCCCTGGCCCGTACGCGCGGTTCTGGCCGCACCGCCACGGCACCGACGCGATGTTCCTGGCCCTGCTGCGCCGCCGCCCCTGACGATCACGCCGGGGGCACCGTGCCTGGGTAGCGTGGCTGCTGTGAGCGAGTGGGCCGAGTGGTTCGAGGGGTTGCACCGTGCCGAGACCGGGATCACCATCGTGGCCCAGGAGTGGCTGTGGTGGATGGGGCCGCTGCTGTGGCTGGTCTCGGCGCTGGGGGCCGACGGCACGGTGCTGGTGGCGCTGTCGGCGGTGTACTGGTGCGTGAGCCCGCGGCTCGGGGTGCGGGTCGGGCTGGCGGTGCTGGTGTCGGCCGGGGTCAACGCGGTGGCCAAGCTGGCCTTCCACCAGCCCCGGCCCGCGTGGATCGACGGGCGGGTGCGGGTGCTGAGCGGTGAGGGGTCCTTCGGCATGCCGTCGGGGCACGCGCAGACCTCGCTCGTGGCCGGCCGGGTCCTGGTCGGCGGCGGGCGCGGCCCGTACGGGGTGCCCTCGGCGCAGTGGGCGGCGTTCGGTTTCGTGGCGCTGGTGTCGGTGTCGCGGGTCTACCTGGGGGTCCACTTCGTCTCGGACGTCCTCGGCGGGCCGGCGCTCGGCGCGCTGCTCCTGCTGGTGTACGAGCGGCTGGGCGGGCCGGCCGCGCGCTGGTGGCGGGCGCGGGCCATGGCGGTGCAGCTCGCCCTGTCCGTGGCCGCCGGCGCGGTGCTGCTCGGCGGCGGCGCGCTGGCCACGCTGGCGCACGAGGGCTGGTCGCTGCCCGCGGCGTGGCGCGAGGCGGGCGCCGACGACCCGGGCGGCATGGACCGGGTGGTGGCCATGTCGGGGGCCGTGACCGGGGCTTTGGCGGGCGCGTCGGTGATGGCGCGCGCGGGCTGGTTCTCGGCGGCCGGGCCGGCGGGCGTGCGGGCGCTGCGGTGGCTGATCGGGATGGCCGGGGCGGTGCTGGTGTGGGCGGCGGCGGGAGTACTGGGGGAGACGATCGCGGCCGGGGCCGTGCGCTACACGCTGGTGGCGTTGTGGGTGGTCCTCGGCGCGCCGCTGCTGTTCCTGCGACTCGGCCTGGCCCGGCCACGGGAGGTGACGGCGGGCCCATAGACTGGCCCCATCATGGCCGTACAGATCTCGCCCAGCATCCTGTCCGCCGACTTCGCCCGGCTCGCCGACGAGGTGGCGGCGGTGCCCAACGCCGACTGGCTGCACGTGGACGTCATGGACAACCACTTCGTGCCCAACCTCACGATCGGGCTGCCCGTCGTCGAGGCCCTGCTCAAGGCCACCTCGACGCCGATCGACTGCCACCTGATGATCGAGGACCCCGACCGGTGGGCCCCGGCCTACGGCGAGGCGGGGGCGGGCAGCGTGACCGTGCACGCCGAGGCCGCCAGCGCCCCGGTGCGCACCCTGCGCCAGATCCGCGCCACGGGCGCCCGCGCCGGCCTGGCGCTCAACCCGGCCACGCCGGTCGAGCCGTACGAAGACCTGCTCAGCGAGATCGACATGCTGCTGCTGATGACCGTCGAGCCGGGCTTCGGCGGGCAGTCGTTCCTCGACGTGGTGCTGCCCAAGCTCCGCCGGGCCCGCAAGATGATCGCCAAGCACGGCGGGCGGGTCTGGCTCCAGGTCGACGGCGGCGTGGCCGAGGACACCATCGAGCGCTGCGCCGAGGCCGGCGCCGACGTGTTCGTGGCCGGCAGCGCGGTCTACGGCGCCGACGACCCGGCCCGCGCGGTGCAGTTCCTGCGCGAGCGGGCCGAGCGCGTCTGGGAGTCGGCCCTGCCGGAGTCGCAGCCCTGACCCGGCGCCGGTCCTAGCCCAGCGCCGGGTCCAGCACGACCTCCTGGTCGCCGGCGGTCGCCGGGGCCTCCGGGAAGTGGCAGGCGGTCAGGTGGCCCTCGGCGTTCCCCTCCAGGCGCCTCAGCGGCGGCTCCTCGGTGGCGCACGTGTCGCGCGCCTTCCAGCAGCGGGTGCGGAAGCGGCAGCCCGAGGGCGGGTCGATGGGGCTCGGCACGTCGCCGGCCAGGCGGATGCGCTCGCGGGCCGCGCCGTCCGGGTCGGTGTCGGGCACGGCCGACAGCAGGGCGTGCGTGTACGGGTGGCGCGGCCGCTCGTACAGCGACTCGCGGTCGGCGATCTCCACGATCTTGCCGAGGTACATCACGGCGACCCGCTGCGAGAAGTGCCGCACCACGGCCAGGTCGTGCGCGATGAACAGGAACGCGATGCCGAGGTCGCGCTGGAGCCCTTGCAGCAGGTTCACCACCTGCGCCTGGATGGACACGTCCAGCGCGGAGACCGGCTCGTCGGCGACGATCAGCCGGGGTTCCAGCGCCAGGGCCCTGGCCACGCCGATGCGCTGCCGCTGCCCGCCGGAGAACTCGTGCGGGAAGCGGTTGTAGTGCTCGGGGTTGAGCCCGACGATCTCCAGCAGCTCGCGCACCCGCGCGTCGCGCCCGCCCGGGGGCCGGATGTCGTTGATCTCCATCGGGCCGCGGATGATCGAGCCCACGGTCTGGCGCGGGTTCAGCGACGAGTACGGGTCCTGGAAGATCATCTGGATCTCGGAGCGGATCGGCTTCAGCTCCCGCCGGGAGGCGTGCGCGACGTCCCTGCCCCGGTAGCGGATCGCGCCGGAGGTCGGCTCCAGCAGGCGGGCGGCCAGGCGGCCGGTGGTGGACTTGCCGCACCCGGACTCGCCGACCAGGCCCACGCTCTCGCCGGCGCGCACCGTCAGGTCGATGCCGTCCACCGCGTGCACCTTCGCGACCTGCCGTTTGAAGATCAGCCCGCCGGTGACCGGGAAGTGCTTGGTCAGCCCCGACAGCTCCAGCAGGTTATCGTCCGTCACAGCTTGTCCTTGATCTGCTCGGTGAAGATCGTGCGCTTCTGGGCCGGGGTCAGGTAGCACGCGTCGCCGTGCCCCCGGTGCGGCGCCAGCTCCGGGCGCTCGCCCCGGCACAGCCCCGGCCCCGCCAGCTCGGTGTAGTCGCAGCGCGGGTGGAACGGGCACCCGGGCGGCACGTTGATCAGGCTGGGCGGGGTGCCGCGCACCGGGACCAGCGGCACGTCCACCGGCGAGCGCAGCTTGGGCATCGACGACAGCAGGCCCCAGGTGTAGGGGTGGCGGGGCGTGCCCAGGACCTCCCGCACGGCGCCGCGCTCGATCGCGCGCCCGGCGTACATGACCAGGACCTCGTGCGCGGTGCGGGCGACCACGCCCAGGTCGTGCGTGACCATGATGATGGCGGTGCCGGACTGGTCCTGCAGCTCCTTGAGCAGGTCCAGGATCTGGGCCTGTACGGTCACGTCCAGCGCGGTGGTGGGCTCGTCGGCGATCAGCAGGTCGGGGTCGCACACAAGCGCCATGGCGATCATGACCCGCTGGCGCATGCCGCCGGAGAACTGATGCGGGTGGTCGTCCACGCGCGAGGCCGCGTGCGGGATGCCGACCCGGCGCAGCATCTCGATCGCGCGGTCGCGGGCCTCGCGGCGGCTCGCGCCGGTGTGCTTGCGGAAGGTCTCGCCGATCTGCCGTCCCACCGTGTGGTACGGCGACAGCGAGGTCAGCGGGTCCTGGAAGATCATGGCGACCTTGTTGCCGCGCAGCCGCTCCATCTCCCTCGGGCTCGCCCTGGTCAGCTCCCGCCCGTCCAGGGTGATCTCGCCGCCGATCTTCGTGTACGCCGGGTCGTGCAGGCCGAGGATCGCCAGGTTGGTCACCGACTTGCCGGAGCCGGACTCGCCCACGATGCCCAGCGTGGTGCCCTTCTCCACGTCGAAGCTGAGCCCGTCCACCGCGTGGACGACGCCGTCTTCGGTGCCGAAGGCCACGGTCAGGTCGCGGACCGACAGGAACGGGGTGGTCAACGGGGTCTCTCCTCAGCTCAGCCGCACGCGCGGGTCGATGACGGCGTACGCGGCGTCCACGACGATGTTGAACACGACGATGGCCGCCGCCGAGACCAGGACGACGCCCAGCAGCATGGGCAGGTCCTGGTTCACCACCGCCTTGATCGACAGCTCGCCGATGCCGTGCAGGCTGAACGTCTGCTCGGTGATGATCGCGCCGCCGAGCAGCGTGCCGAGGTCCACGCCGAAGATGGTGATGATCGGGCCCATCGCGCCACGCCAGGCGAAGCGCAGGAAGACCGTGCGCGAGGACATGCCCTTGGCCCGCGCCGTGCGCACGTAGTCCTCGCTGAGCTGCTCCACCATGGACGAGCGGGTCATGCGGGTGTAGTTGGCGGTGAAGATGATCGACAGCACCAGCCAGGGCAGCAGCAGGCCGCCCGCCCAGGCGAACGGGTCGGCGGTGAAGTCGTGGTACGCGGGCCGCTCCAGGACGCGGAGCCGGTCCACCAGCACCCAGGTCGCCAGCACGCCCACGAAGTAGATCTGCATCGAGGCGCCGACCAGTGACGCCGAGCTGGCGATCTTGTCCGCGGCCCGGCCCCGCCGCGCGGCGGCGATCATGCCGGTGCCCACCCCGAACAGCAGGAAGACCACCGCGGCTCCGATGGTCAGCGACAGGGTCGTGGGGAAGCGGTCCACGATCGCGTCGAAGATCGGCTCCTGGTTGACGAAGGAGTAGCCGAGGCAGGGCGCGTCGCAGTGGCCGTAGGTGAACTCGCGCCCGGCGAATATGCCCGCGAGCCAGTGCCAGTACTGCAGGAAGACCGGCTCGTCGATGCCCATGTTGTGCCGGACCAGCTCCAGGGTCTCCGGCGGGCAGATCTTGCCGCAGGCGAGCCTGGCCGGGTCGCGGGGGATGGCGAAGAACAGGAAGAACGTCACGGCGGTGATGATCAGCAAGATCACCAGTGCGCCGAGGATCCTGCGGACCAGGAAGTGGTACATGGGCTCTCCGGTCGGGCCCGGTGTGGGCGGGCGGCCCGCCCGCACCGGGCGGCGGTCACTGCTTCACGTAGACGTCGGTCGGGGACTGCTCGCCGGTGATCGGGTCGAACTCCACGCCGCCCAGGCCGGAGCCGTACAGGCCGAAGTAGGTCTGGTAGAACTCCGGCACGATCGGCGCCAGCTCCATGATCATCCGGTCCACCCTGGCCCACGCCTTGCCCGCCTCGGCCGGGTCGGTGATCTTGGCGGCCTCGTCGATGGCCGCGTTGACCTTCGGGTCGTTGAGGTGGGAGTAGTTCGGCGCCTGGTCGGCGATCTGCCGGCCGTCGTACGTCAGCGACAGCGAGGTGAAGCCGGTCGGCCAGTCGGCCGCCCAGCCGCCCCAGTAGACGTCGTACGGGTTGTTCACCATGCCGACCGCGTCGTAGAAGGTGGTGGGGTTCAGCGGCTTGGTGACCACCTTGAACCCGGCCTTCTCCAGTCCGGTCTTGATCGCCACCGCGGTCTTCTCCTGGGTCGGCGTCTGGTTGTAGGCGTAGACCAGGGTCGGGTTGGGCTGCCCCGCCTCCGCGAGCAGCTTCTTGGCCGCCTCGGGGTCGCCCTGCGGCCTGGTCTGCTGGCCGTACAGGTCGAAGGACTCGTAACCGAGCACCGTCGGGCTCATCACCGTGCTGGCGTACTTGCCGGCCCCCAGCTCGCCCCCTTGGAGCTGGCGCACCTGCTGCATCGGGAACGCCTTGATGATCGCCTGCCGCACCCGGACGTCCTTGATCCGGCTGGTGTTGATGTTGTAGAAGGTCGTGTACGGGGTCAGTCCCGAGACCGTGCGCCTCATCAGCTCCGGATCGCCGGTGACCTGCTGCAGCCGCTCGGTGGCGACCGGGTTGTGGAAGGTCATGGCGTTCTTGTCGTCGCCGTTGTCGGCGATGAAGCGGTCGGTCGACTGCAGCGCCTGGACCCCGAACTCCATGTGCCACTTGTCGGGATAGGCGTTGCGGATCGGATCGGTCGCCGGGTCCCAGTGCTCGTTGCGCTCCAGGTCCATCGACTTGTCCGTGACATGACTGACGATCTTGTACGGCCCGGAGGAGAACGGCTGCCGGTCGTACTTCTCCTTGGTGTCGTGCTTCTCGGGCACGATCCCGTAGCCGGTCATCGCCACGGTGAAGTTGAAGTCGGGGTGGGGCGCGTTGAGCGTGAACTCGATCGTCTTCTCGTCGACGGCCTTGATCGTGTCCAGGTGCTCGCCGTCGTACGGGCCCGTGTACTCCTTCCCCTCGGGCAGCAGCCACTGCTCGGCGTACGGCGGGCCCTCGGGGGTGAACGGGGCGAAGATGCGCTCGAAGGTGTGCTTGACGTCGGCCGTGGTGATCGGCGAGCCGTCCTGCCACTTCAGGCCGTCCTTGAGGGTGAAGCGCCAGGTCTTGCCGCCGTCCTCGGTCGTGCCCGGGTCCACCGCGAGGTCGCCGACCAGCTTGATGCTCCCGTCGTCACCGATCTTGTACTCGGTGAGCTGGCGGGTGAACAGCTTGGAGGCGGTGGCGTTGTAGTTGAGGTAGATCCGGGCCGGGTCCAGGTGGGAGAAGTCGTCGCGGTCGATCATGTTGACCGTGCCGCCCTTCACCGCGCCGGGCTCGGGCGCGGCCGGTCCCCGGGAGTCCTCGGCGGTGCCCACGCTGATCCTGGTCAGCGCCTGGACGTCCTGGCTCCTGCCCGCCGCGGCCGAGGGGGCCGGTCCGCCACCGCCTCCCTGGGCACAGGCCGAGAGCGCGAGAGCGCCCGCCGCGATCACCGCGACGCTCGCCGCGGCCCGCTTCCTCGGAGTGGTCATGTCGTCCTTTCCTTGCAGCATGGGGGGCTATCGACGCGTCTTGGGGTCGAGAGCGTCCCGCACGGAGTCCCCCAGCAGGTTGAAGGCGAGCACGAAGATCACCATCGCCACGCCGGGGAAGATCAGGAATGTGATGTCGTCGCGGTAGACCTCGGCGCCGCGCTGGATCATGCGCCCCCAGTCGGGGGTCGGCTCCACGATGCCGACGCCCAGGAACGACAGGCCCGCCTCCGTCGTGACGAACAGCGGGAGCAGCAGCGTCGCCTGGATGATGATCGGCGTCCACAGGTTGGGCAGCAGCTCCTTGAACACGATCCGCGCGGGGGAGGCGCCGCTGACCCTGGCCGCCTCCACGAACTCGCGCTCGCGCAGCGAGAGCACCTGGCCGCGCAGCAGGCGGGCGATCGTGGCCCAGCCGAACATGGTCAGCACGGTGATCAGCGACGCCGCGCGCAGCCAGGTCGGGGTCTCCTCCTGGGCCGAGACGAACACCGACTCGACCACGGGCATGAACGCGATGAAGAACAGGGTGGAGGGGAACGACAGCAGGATGTCGATCACCCGGCCCACGAGGTAGTCGGTCCTGCCGCCCGCGTAGCCGGCGGTGATGCCCACGACCACGCCGATGAGCGTGGTGAGCACGGTGGCGGCGCCGGCGATCAGCAGCGAGGTCCGGATGCCGTAGACCAGCAGCATGAACACGTCCCGTCCGAGTCCGGGCTCCAGGCCGAACCAGAACTCCGGACTGATGCCGCCGTTGGGCAGGATCGGATAGCCGAATTCGTTCAGCAGGCCCGGCCGCTCCTGGCCGTACTGGGTGTACGGGTCCTTGCCGTACACCCAGGAGATGAGCGGCGCGCAGATGGCGACGAGGAGGAAGAAGGCCACCACGACCGCCGACGCGACGCCGGTACGGTCGCGCCGGAAACGCAGCCACATCAGCCGGCCGGGGGAGCGGCCGGTCGTCACCGGCACGCTCGCCTTCGGGTCGGCCACCGGTTCGGCGGCGGTGCCGGGCGCTGCTGGTACAGGCGTGGTCATCGTGCTGCGGGCCCCCAAGGAAAGCGCCGGACGCGCCGCGCGCCCGGCCTTCAGGAACCATTGCAAAAAGCGTTGACGGAAATCAATGCCCTGGCCCACGATTTGACCGTGATCCCAGGTTTGTTGTGAAAAATAAACCGGGTTGTTCGCCGATTTTCGTTGACCGTTACGGCGGCGGCCTGCGATACTCGATATATCCTCCGAAGTGGTATTTCACGGTTCTGTGACATGACCATGATGCGATCGGCATATTTATCATCGAATATTGGCATTCACTGGAGTTCCGTGTGGTTCGCCCGGTCCGCGGCTGGGTAACCTCCCGCTTACGAGCGGATTGAGGCCGAGGCCGTGGAGGTCCGAGAGGTCCGAGAGGTGCGCGAGATGGACGTGCGCGAGACAGGCCACGCCGGCGACGCAGGCCGGGCCGGACAGGCGGGTGCGGGGCGGCCGGAGCGGGAGGATCTGGGCCTGTTCGGGCCGCGGTCGGTCACCTGGAAGGTGATGGGCGAGCCGATCCTGCTGGTCGGGGGCTTCCGCGCGCTGCTCATGCAGGGCCTGCACCCGCGCGCCATGCGCGGCGTGATCCAGAACTCCGCGCTCATGGACCCCGAGGAGGCGTGGGCCCGCTTCCAGCGCACCACCGAGTTCGTCCGGGTGCGCACGTACGGCACCCTGGCCGAGGTCGAGCGGGCCGGGGCGCGGGTGCGGCGCATCCACGCCGGCCTGACCGCGTACGACCCCGAGACCGGCGAGCGGTTCCGTCTCGACGACCCCGACGCCCTGCTGTGGGTGCACGTCGGCGAGGTCGACTCCTACCTGTCGGTGGCCCGCCGCGCCGGGGTCGGCCTCACCGACGCCGAGGCCGACCGGTTCGTCGCCGAATGGCGCCGCGCCGCCGAGGTCGTCGGCCTGCGCCCGGACGGCGTGCCCGGCTCGGTGGCCGAGATGCGCGCGTACATCGAGGCGCAGCGCCCCCGGCTGCACCGCGTGCCCGAGGCCGCCCACCCCCTGCTCAGCTCGCTCAGCACGCCGCTGCCGCGCCGCCTGCTGCCGCTCAAGCCCGCGATGCCGCTGATCACGCTGCTCGCCTTCGCGTCCCTGCCGCGCTGGGCCCGCAGGATGTACGGCCTGCCCGCCACGCCCCTGGAAGACCTGTGGGCCACCACCTCGCTGCGGGCGCTGCACCGCAGCCTCGGCCTGGTGCCCGCCCCGATGAGGTACGCCCCCGACGCCCTGCGCGCCCGCCGCCTAATGGCCGCCTGAGCACCACCCGTGGGCGCCGCGTCGCGCCCGCCGGCTGACCGGCCCGGGAACGATCCCGCTGGCCGGCCCGGGAACGATCCCGTCGGCCGGCCCGGGAACGATCCCACCGGCCACGCCGTCCGGGCCGGTCAGGTCCTTCTCCTGCTGTAGGGTCACCAGCGGCCCCACCTACCCCTCAGGAGATTTCGCCGAACATGGGCGCCAACCATTCCCACGGCCCCGCTGACACGGCCGGCGCCGGCCTGCCCGGCTCGCGGGCGACCGTACGGGTCACCCTGGCCGGCATCCTCACCCTGGCGCTCGCGACGCTGGCGGGCCTGATCTGGCTGTGGCCGGGCGACCCCGGCGGTGAAGGCGCGTCCTCCCCCCAGCTCCAGCGGGTCAAGGGCACGATCGTGCAGATCACCCTCACCCCCTGCCCGCAGGAGCCTCCCGTGGAAGGGGCGGGCGCGCAGACACCGCCGCCGAGCGACCCCGCGACGTGCGGCACCGCCAGGGTGAAGCTGACCAGCGGCGACCAGGCGGGCCGGAGCGTCACCGCGCAGTTGCCCAGCGGCCCCGGCGCGCAGCGGTTCACCACCGGCGACGACATCGTGCTCACCTACCTGCCCGGCGACACCCTGGAGGCGTCGCCGTACCAGATCTCCGACCACGATCGCTCGTTCCCGCTGCTGCTGGCCGGCGTCGCGTTCGCGCTCGCGGTGATCGCCTTCGGCCGCTGGCGCGGCCTCTCGGCGCTGGTCGGCCTGGCCATCACCTTCGTGCTGCTGCTGATGTTCCTGATCCCGGCGATCCTGGCCGGCGAGCCCCCGCTGCTGGTGGCCATCGTCGGCGCCTCGGCGATCATGTTGGCGGTGCTCTACCTGACCCACGGCTTCACGGTCACGACCTCGATCGCGATCATCGGCACCACGGTCAGCCTCGCGCTGACCGGCCTGCTGTCCTACCTCGCCATCGGCCTGGTCCGGCTCAACGGCATCACCGACGAGAGCTCCTTCTACCTCGACACCGGCTACCAGATCAACACCCAGGGCCTGCTGCTGGCGAGCATCATCATCGGCACCCTCGGCGTCCTCGACGACGTGACGGTCACCCAGGCGGTCACGGTGGCCGAACTCGCCCGCGCCAACCCCGCGTACGGCTTCGCCCGTCTCTACCGCGCCGCCGCCCGCATCGGCCGCGCCCACATCGCCTCGGTGATCAACACGATCGTCCTGGCCTACGCCGGCGCCTCCCTGCCCCTGCTGCTGCTGATCAGCGTGGGCCGCGAGCCGATCGGCCAGGTGGTGACCAACCCGGTGCTGGCCCAGGAGATCGTACGCAGCATCGTCGGCACCCTCGGCCTGATCGCGTCCGTCCCCATCACCACCGCCCTGGCCGCCGCCGCCACCCGCCGCACCACCACCCCCACCGCCGACCGTCCCCCCTCCAGGGCCCGCCACCGCCGCCGCGGCGACCGCACGGACGAACCCCCCTTCCCCAAGCCCGCCCACGCCCACGCCCACGCGGACGCCTTCGCCGCCCACGACCACCCGGCGGCGACCGGCCCTCGCCCCTCGCCCGCCCCGCCCCTGCCCGTCAGACGCACCCGCACAAGGCCCACTGAAGACCGCAACGGCCACCACCCACACCCCTGGTGACCCCCGCCGGATCGGGGCGCCTGGTGCCGGTGAGGTGGCTGCGGGTGGCCGCCGAGAGAAGCCGCGGTCGGCGCGCTCTTCGGCGCGAGGTTGCCGCGCGTGAGCCGAGCCGGCCGTCTCTTCGGGCGGAGGTAAGGCTTGTGCCGGGCACCGTAGGCGGCCCGCACGAGGGCTGTCGACGGGGGAGGCGTCGCCGCCTGCGGCCAAGACGAATCCCACTCGGCCACGGGCCGTCGAATCTCGTCCGGTATCGGGAGGTGGGGCGGTGCCGGTGTGTTGGCTTCGGCCGGCCGTCGTGGGAACCCCCGCCGGCGCGCTTCCACGTGGTGGTCACCGCCCGGCGAGAGACCGGCCTGCCGCTTCTGTGGCGGCGTTCGGTGTGTGCCTGGCCGGGCCGTCGTCTGGCCTCTCCCTGCCATGGGGGAGGGCTGGGGCTCCGGGTTGGGGGAGAGGGGGCTGGAGCTGGGGGTTTGCCGGTGCCTAGCTAGCGCTTGGTGGTTTTTGGGGAGCCGGTCGCGGGTGGTTTTCCGGGCGTGGCACACTGGGGACAGAGCAAGCGTGCTCCGGGGTCGGTGAAATTCCGAGCCGGCGGTGAAAGTCCGCGACCCGTCCGCAGCCAGCGGCCGGTTGACCCGGTGGAACTCCGGGACCGACGGTGAGAGTCCGGATGGGAGGCAGCACGCGAGCGGCAGGCGCCGCCCCTCGGGCGTCCCGGCCGCGTTGCGGCGCATCATGTGCGCCATCTCCCCGGGGCCCGCCAGGCTGACGAAGGCTACTGGCGACTTGGAGGCCCAGGGTGACCCAGCAGGGTGACACGCGCGCCGGCCGCGCGCACTCCTCGCCGAGCCGCGAACCAGGAGGAGTGTGCATGTTCACCGGAATCGTGGAGGAACTCGGCCGGGTGGTGGCGGTCGAGCCGCGCCGCGACGCCGCCCGGCTCTCGATCGGCGGCGAGGTCGTCACCTCCGACGCGCGGCACGGCGACTCGATCTCCGTCAACGGCGTGTGCCTGACCGTCGCGGCGGTCGCGGACGGGGTGTTCGAGTGCGACGTCATGCGCGAGACCCTCGACCGCAGCTCGCTGGGCGCGCTGCGGCCGGGCGAGAGGGTCAACCTGGAGCGCGCCGTGCGCGCCGACCAGCGCCTCGGCGGGCACATCGTCCAGGGGCACGTTGACGGCACCGGCGAGCTGCTGGACCGCGAGCGCGCCGAGCACTGGGACGTCGTGCGCTTCTCGCTGCCCGCCGGGCTGAGCCGCTACGTCGTGGAGAAGGGCTCGATCGCCGTGGACGGCGTGAGCCTGACGGTGACCGGCGTGGGCGACGGCGAGTTCAGCGTGTCGCTGATCCCCACCACGCTCGACGGCACCACCCTCGGCCGCAGGAGTCCGGGCGACCGGGTCAACCTGGAGGTCGATGTCATCGCCAAGTACGTCGAACGGCTTCTCGCGCCGCGCCAGGCGGAGGCCGCGCGATGAACCGCATCGTGCTGGACCCGATCGAGCGGGCCGTCGCCGACGTCCGCGAGGGCAGGGCCGTCGTGGTCGTGGACGACGAGAACCGCGAGAACGAGGGCGACATCATCTTCGCCGCCTCGGCGGCCACGCCCGAGCTGGTGGCCTTCACCACCCGCTACGGCAGCGGCGTGATCTGCGTGCCCATGCTCGGCGAGGACCTGGACCGGCTCGGCCTGCCCCTGATGGTCGCCGACAACCGCGAGGCCATGCGCACCGCCTTCACCGTCAGCGTGGACGTCCGCGAAGGCGTCAGCACCGGCATCTCGGCCGCCGACCGGGCCAGGACCATCCGGGCGCTGAGCGACCCGGACACCAAGCCCTCCGAGCTGGTACGCCCCGGGCACATCTTCCCGCTGCGCTACCGCGAGGGCGGCGTGCTCGCCCGGCGCGGTCACACCGAGGCGGCGGTCGATCTGGCCGTGCTCGCCGGGCTCCCGCCCGCCGGGGTGCTGTGCGAGGTGGTCAACGACGACGGCACCATGAAGCGGCTGCCCGAGCTGCGCGCGTTCGCCGACGAGCACGACCTCGCGCTGGTGTCGATCGAGCAGCTCGCCGACTACCGGCGCCGGATCGAGCGCGTCGTCACCCGGGTCGCCGAGACCCGGCTGCCCAACCGCCACGGCATGTGGCGCGCGTACGGCTACGCCAGCTCCCTCGACGGTGGCGAGCACGTCGCGCTGGTCTACGGCGACCTGGGCGACGGCGAGAACGTGCTGGTGCGGGCGCACTCCGAGTGCCTGACCGGCGACGTGTTCGGCTCGCTGCGCTGCGACTGCGGGGTGCAGCTCGACCGGTCGATGGCGGCCATCGCGGCCGAGGGGCGGGGGGTGATCGTCTACCTGCGCGGGCACGAGGGCCGCGGCATCGGGCTGCTGGCCAAGCTGCGGGCGTACGGGCTGCAGGACAACGGCAGCGACACGGTGGACGCCAACCTGGAGCTGGGCCTGCCCGTGGACGCGCGCGAGTTCTCCAACGCCGGGCACATCCTCGGCGACCTCGGCGTGAAGTCGATCAGGCTGCTGACCAACAACCCGGCCAAGCTGCGCGGCATGGACGGCTACGGCATCAAGGTCCTGGGCCGCGAGCCCATGGCCGCCGCGGTCAACCCGCACAACCGCCGCTACCTGTCGGCCAAGCGCGAGCGGCTGGGCCACGAGATCCCGGAGGTGGAGCTGTGAGCGGCGAGGGGCGTCCGGCGGCGGAGCCGGTGGAGGCGGGCGAGCTGACCGTCGGCATCGTCGCCGCCCGCTGGCACGAGCAGATCACCGACACCCTGGTGGCGCGGGCGGTGCGCGCCGCCGGCGACAGCGGCGCGCGGTGCACGGTGGTGCGGGTCGCGGGCTCGCTGGAGATCCCGGTGGTCGCGCAGGCGCTGGCCCGCTCGCACGACGCCGTCGTGGCGCTCGGCGCGGTGATCCGCGGTGAGACCGCCCACTTCGACTACGTCTGCGACTCGGTGACGGCCGGGCTGACCCGCGTCTCGCTGGACGAGGGCACCCCGGTCGGCAACGGCGTGCTCACCTGCGACACCCTCGACCAGGCGCTCGAACGCTCCGGCCTGCCCGGCAGCAAGGAGGACAAGGGCTACGAGGCGACGGTCGCCGCCCTGGAGACCGCCCTGGTCCTGCGCGGCCTGCGCGGATGACGGCGTACGGCGTCCGCTCCCGCGACGGCGGCCGGCGTGGATGACACCGGAATGGGGGACGGGCGGCCAGGTGGGGTAGGTTTCGATCGATCCGCAGTCCAGCGAGCCGATGGAGAGACCCGTTCGATGCCCGAGCCCGTGCCGCCGCCGTCCCTGCCCGTCACCTGGCGGCCACGCAGGGGGAGGATCGCCGCGTACACCGCGGCCACGGTGATCGTCGTGGGATCGATCGTCTTCGCCGTCGTGCTGCCCGAGCCGTTCACGCTCGCCGACAAGATCGCGATGGTGGGGCTCGGCTGCCTGATGGCCGCCGTGCTCCACCTGCTCGGCCGGTGCCGCGTGGTGGCCGACGACGAGGGCGTCACGGTGGTCAACCCGGTGCGCACCCACCGCTACTCCTGGCCGGAGGTGCTGGACGTCACCCTGATCGAGGGCGAGCCCTGGGCGAAGATCGACTTCAGCGACGGCGCCACCGTCGGCGCGATGGGCATCATGGGCTCGGAGAAGGCGCTGGCCCGGCGCCAGGCCGCCGAGCTGGACGCGCTGATCCGGCTGCGCGCCGAGGCGCGGGGCCCGGCCGACCCGCCCGCCTGATCCCCGTTACGCCCGGGTGGGCGTAGCCTGAGGGAGTGCTGCGCGAGACTGGCGGAATACCCCATACGTCTGAGATCGACTCGCCTCGGCGGCTCGCCGAGCTGCTGGACGAGCACGCCTACCTCGCCGACGAGGGGCTCGCCACGGCCTGCTTCCTGGCGCTGCGCATGGGACGCCCGCTGTTCCTCGAAGGCGAGGCGGGGGTGGGCAAGACCGAGCTGGCCAAGACCCTGGCCGCGGTGCTGGGGGCGCCGCTGATCCGGCTGCAGTGCTACGAGGGCCTGGACGCCGCCCAGGCCCTGTACGACTGGGACTTCGCCCGCCAGATCCTGCACCTCAAGGCCGCCGAGGCCGCCGGGATCACCGACGCGGCCCGCCTGGAGGGCGAGCTGTACGACCGGCGCTTCCTGATCGCCCGCCCGCTGCTCAAGGCCCTGGAGACCCAGCCCAGCGTGCTGCTGGTGGACGAGATCGACCGGGGCGACGACGAGTTCGAGGCGTTCCTGCTGGAGATCCTGTCCGACTACACGATCTCGATCCCGGAGCTGGGCACGATCCGCGCCGAGCGGCCCCCGGTCGTGGTGGTCACCAGCAACCGCACCCGCGACGTGCACGACGCGCTCAAGCGGCGCTGCCTGTACCACTGGCTGGAGCACCCCTCCTTCGACCGCGAGGTGTCGATCCTGATGCGCCGCCTGCCCGGCTGCACCGCCGCGCTGGCCGAGCAGGTCGCCCGCGCCGCCGAGCGGCTGCGCGCCGCCGACCTGGCCAAGCCGCCGGGCATCGCCGAGACGCTCGACTGGGCCGAGGCGCTGCTCACCCTCGGCGCCAGGGACCTCGACCCCGGCCTCGCCGCGGCCACGCTGGGCGCGGTGCTCAAGCACCGCGAGGACCAGGCGGTCGCGCTCAGGAACGGCATCCTCGGCCGTGCCTGAGCGCGGCGCGTTCCCGGGCATGCCGCACCACGGCGCCCGTCCGGGCGTGTCCGGGCACACCGCGTCCCCGGGCGCGTCCGGGCACACTGCGTCCCCGGGCACGTCCCCGGGCCCGCGCCGTGACGGCGGCGGTGGGCTGGTCGCGACCGTGACCGGCTTCGCCCGTACGCTGCGCGCCGCCGGCGTCGGCGCCGACCACGAGCGCACCCAGAACATGCTGCGCGCGCTGGCCGTGCTGGACGTCGCCGAACCCGCCGACGTCTACTGGGCGGGCCGGGTGACCCTGTGCGCCTCGCCCGACGACCTGCCGCGCTACGACCGGTGCTTCGAGGCGTACTTCGCCGGACGCCGGGCGGTGCCGCGGCCCGCGGGCATGCCGGCGGTCACCGTCACCCGGCACATGGCCGCCCTCGACGGCGACGGCGGGCGCGACGACGACCGCGACCGCGACGAGGACGCGGAGGCCGCCGCGGCGCGCGCCAGCCGGATCGAGGTGCTGCGCCACCGCGACGTCGCCGCGCTCACCCCGGCCGAGCGGGCCGAGATCCACCGCATGCTCGCCCTGCTGGCCCGGGGCCGGGAGCAGCGCAGGTCACGCCGCTTCAGCCCGGCGCGCCGCGGCCCGCTCGACGAGCGGCGCACCATCAGGGAGGCCCTGCGCCGCGGCGGCGAGGTGGCCGCGCTGCGCCGCCGCGCCCACCGCACCCGCCCGCGCAAGGTCGTGCTGCTCATCGACGTCAGCGGCTCCATGGCCCCCTACGCCGACACGCTGCTGCGCCTCGCGCACGCCCTGGTCAGGTCCGAGCCGCGCGCCACCCGCGCGTACACGGTCGGCACCCGGCTGACCGCGGTCACCGCCGAGCTGCGCCACCGCGACCCCGGCCTGGCCATGAACGCGGTCTCGGCGGCCATCCCCGACTGGAGCGGCGGCACCCGGCTCGGCGAGGAGCTGAAGGAGTTCCTGGCCCTGCACGAGGCGCGCGGCGCGACCGTGGTGATCGCCTCCGACGGCTGGGAGCGCGGCGACGCGGGCCTGCTGGGCGCCCAGATGGCCCGGCTGTCGCGGCTCGCGCACCGCGTGGTGTGGGTCAACCCGCACAAGGGCCACGAGGGCTACCGGCCGCTCACGGCCGGCATGCGCGCGGCGTTGCCGTACATCGACGACTTCGTGGCCGGGCACAGCCTGGCCGCGTACGAGGAACTCGCGGAGAGGTTGTCCCATGCGTGACGTGCTCACCCAGATCGTGCGGTGGTGGGAGTCGGGGGAGAAGTTCGGGCTCGCCACCGTCGTCAACACCTTCCGCAGCGCGCCCCGCCCGCCCGGCGCGTCCATGGCGGTCCTGGGCGACGAGGCGGTCGGCAGCGTGTCCGGCGGCTGCGTCGAGGGCGCGGTGTACGAGCTGGCGCGCGAGGTCGCCGGCACCGGCGAGGCGGTTCTGCAGCGCTACGGCGTCAGCGACGACGACGCGTTCTCCGTCGGGCTGACCTGCGGCGGCATCATCGACATCCTGGTCGAGCAGGTCTCCAGGGACACCTACCCGGAGCTGGGCGAGATCGCCGCGTCGATCGCGGCCCGCGAGCCGGTCGCGGTCGCCACCGTGGTGTCCGGGCCGGGCAGGGTCGGCGCCCGGCGCGTCATCTGGCCCGATCGCGCCTCCGGCTCCCTCGGCGTGCGCCGCCTGGACGACGCCGTGGACGACGACGCCCGCGGCATGCTCGCCCAGGGCCTGACCGGCATCCGCCGCTACGGCCCGCAGGGCGAGCGCCGCCTGGACGACCTGTCGGTGTTCGTGCACTCCTACGCCCCGCCGCCGCGCATGCTGGTCTTCGGCGCCATCGACTTCGCCGCCGCCGTGGCCAGGATCGGCAAGTTCCTCGGCTACCACGTGGTCGTGTGCGACGCCCGGCCGGTCTTCGCCACCGCCAAGCGCTTCCCCGAGGCCGACGAGGTGGTGGTCAAGTGGCCGCACGACTACCTCACCTCGACCACGGTGGACGAGCGCACCGTGATCACCGTGCTCACGCACGACCCGAAGTTCGACGTGCCCCTGCTGGAGGTCGCCCTGCGCGGCCCCGCGGCGTACGTGGGCGCGATGGGCTCACGCCGTACCCACGAGGACCGGCTGGAGCGGCTGCGCGAGGCCGGCCTGACCGAGCGGGAGCTGGCCCGGCTCCGCTCGCCGATCGGCCTCGACCTCGGCGCCCGCACCCCCGAGGAGACCGCCGTGGCCATCGCCGCCGAGCTGATCCAGCTCCGCTGGGGCGGCTCGGGCCGCCCCCTGACCGACACCACGGGCCGTATCCACGGCGACACATGACGCGTGTCGCCCCCCGCGCGGGCCCGCGAGGGTGAAGACTGAGACGATGAACCATTCGGCATCGACGGCCGGGCTGCTGCTCGCGGCGGGGTCGGGCAGCCGCCTGGGCAGGCCCAAGGCGCTGGTCGAGGTCGCGGGCGAGACCCTGGTCGAGCGTGGCGTGCGCGTGCTGCACGACGGGGGGTGCCATCCGGTCGTGGTGGTGCTCGGCGCCGCCATGGTGCAGGTGCGCGGCGCGGTGGCGGTGCACAACCCCGACTGGCGCAGCGGGATGGGGTCGTCGCTGCGGGCGGGCCTGTCCGCGCTGCCTCCGGGGGCCGAGCGGGTGGTGATCGCGCTGGTGGACCAGCCGAAGGTGGGCGCGGAGGCCGTGCGGCGGCTGATCGCGGCGGCGCGCGAGGGCGCGACGGTCGCCGTGGCCACGTACGGCGGGCAGCCGCGCAACCCGGTGCTGATCTCCCGCGAGCACCTGGCCGAGGTCGCCGCCACGGCCGTGGGCGACGTGGGCGCCCGCGCCTTCCTGCGGGCCCACCCCGAGCTGGTCACCCCCGTCCCCTGCGACGACGTGGCCGACCCGGCCGACATCGACACCCCCGAGGACCTGTCGGCCTTCCTGGGGCGGGACGAGGCCGGCCGCCCGCGCGCCGCCACCTGACTTCCGGGCTTTCCGGGCACCTGGGTGATGCTCGCGGGGGCGGGCGGGATACCCTGGCGGACGGGAAACCGAACATAATTCTGTGTTCCGTCGGCTGGAGGGATCGCGCATGCGCATCGGTATGGCTCTGGGGTACGCCGGGGGGTTCAAGGAGACCGTGGCCGCGCTGGCCGACTACGAGAAGGCCGGGCTGGACATCGTGTACGTCGCCGAGGCGTACTCGTTCGACGCGGTCAGCCAGCTCGGCTACATCGCGGCCAGGACGGAGCGGCTGGAGATCGCCTCCGGCATCCTGCCGATCTACTCGCGCACCCCGACCCTGCTCGCCATGACCGCGGCCGGGCTCGACTACGTCTCCGACGGGCGGTTCACGCTCGGCATCGGCACCTCCGGGCCGCAGGTGATCGAGGGGTTCCACGGCGTGCCGTACACCGCGCCGATCGGGCGCACGCGCGAGGTCATCGAGATCTGCCGCAAGGTGTGGCGGCGGGAGCGGGTGGTGCACGACGGCAAGCACTACACGCTGCCCCTGCCCGAGGAGCGGGGGACCGGCCTGGGCAAGCCGCTCAAGCTGATCAACCACCCGGTGCGCGAGCGCATCCCGATCATGGTGGCGGCCATCGGGCCCAAGAACGTCGAGATGACCGCCGAGATCGCCGAGGGCTGGGAGCCGATCTTCTACGTGCCGGAGAAGGCGGCGGACGTGTGGGGGGCCTCCCTGGCGGCGGGCAAGGCCAGGCGGGACCCCGCGCTGGGCGAGCTGGACGTCGTCGCGCACGCCACGCTGGCCATCGGCGAGGACGTCGCGCACGTGCGCGACACCGGGCGTCCCATGCTCGCGCTGTACATCGGCGGCATGGGCGCCAAGGGCCGCAACTTCTACAACGACCTGGCCCGCCGCTACGGCTACGAGAAGGAGGCCGAGCGCATCCAGGAGCTGTACCTGGAGGGCAAGAAGGAGGAGGCCGCGGCCCTGGTGCCCGCCGACCTGCTGGAGAAGACCTCGCTCGTCGGGCCCGAGGGCTTCGTGCGCGAGCGTATCGAGGCGCTGCGCGAGTCGGGCGTCACCACGATCAACGTCGCCCCGGTCGCGCCCACCCACGAGGAGCGGGTGCGCCTGATCGAGCGGATCAAGGAGCTCGCCGCCTGAGCCCGGTCAGGGGCGCCACTCCTCCCGGTAGTCGGAGTGGTCGGCATAGGGCAGGGCGAGAAGGCGGAGCTGGAGCCAGGCCAGGTCGCCCGCCCCGCCGAAGCCGGGGGCGGCGGCGTACGGCTCGATGGTCTGCGCGAGCAGCCGCCGCTGCGCCTCCACCGCCTCCAGCGCCCGCCCCGGGTCGTGCCGGGCGATGTGCGGGCCGACCAGCGGATCGACCCGGGCCACGTCGTCGCGCGGCTCGGCGCTCTTGACCCGCTGCCCGGGGCCGTGCCACCACCAGCGCCGCCCGTGGGGGCTGGTGGCGGCCAGCCGCGCGTCGCGTTCGTCCTCGTCCAGCCGCGCCCGGAGAAACGCGATCAGCTCGGCGGCGGCGGCGCTCTGCTCGGCCATGTGCGGGATCCTCGTCGGTCTCGTGGTCTGACACGCATCCTGCCCGGATACACCTTGCCACTCGACGGTGGCGCGCGCCTCCCGCACGGCGCCGGACGTAGCCGTACATTTGCCGCATGACCGCCACCCACGCCGCCCGCCGCGCCCGCCTGGCCGCCGCGCTCGCCGCCGCCGAGGTGGACGCGCTGCTCGTCACCAAGGGCGTCAACGTGCGCTACCTCACCGGCCTGGCCAGCTCCAACGCCGCCGTCCTGGTACGCGCCGACGCCACGGCCGCGCTCGCCACCGACGCCCGCTACATCGAGACCGCCCGGAACCTCTGCGGCGACGTGGAGGAGATCGTCCAGGAGCGGGACGTGGCCGGGGCCCTGGCCGGCTCCGCCGCCGCGGCGGGCCTGCGGCTCGGCGTCGAGGCCGAGCACCTGTCCGTCGCCGCGTACGACCGGCTGCCCGGCGCGCCCGAACGCACCGCCGGCCTGGTGGAGGAGCTGCGCGCGGTCAAGGACGAGGAGGAGATCGCGCTGATCCGGGCCGCGTGCGCGATCACCGACCAGGCGTTCGCCGACGTGCTGCCCGCCATCGCGCCGGGCATGACCGAGCGCGAGATCGCCCGGGCCCTGGAGTTCCGGATGATGGAGCTGGGCGCCGACAAGCCCGCCTTCGACTCGATCGTGGCCGCCGGCCCCAACGGCTCCGTGCCGCACCACGCGCCCTCCGACCGGCCCGTCGCCCGCGGCGACCTGATCACCATGGACTTCGGCGCGCTGCGCGACGGCTACCACGCCGACATGACCCGCACGGTCGCGCTCGGCGAGCCCGCCGCCTGGCAGCGCGAGCTGTACGACCTGGTGCGCGAGGCCCAGCGCGCCGGGCGGCACGCCGTGCGCCCCGGCGCGAGCGCCCACGACGTGGACGCCGCCGCCCGCTCCGTCATCGCCGCCGCCGGGCACGGCGAGCACTTCGGGCACGGCCTCGGCCACGGCGTCGGCCTGGAGATCCATGAGGTGCCGTTCCTCGGCCCTGATAAGCCCGGTAGGATGGAGGATCGAGTTCCGATCACCGTTGAGCCCGGGGTCTACCTTCCCGGCAGGGGCGGGGTCCGCATCGAGGACACGCTTGTGACGCGTGCCGACCGACCGGAGCTCCTCACCCGGACGACCAAGGATCTGCTGGTCCTGTAGCAGCAGGAGCGGCAGCCGTACGCAGGAGAGAAGCGAGTGGCGACGACGAACGACCTCAAGAACGGCATGGTGCTGAAGCTCGACGGCGGTGAGCTGTGGACCGTCGTGGAGTTCCAGCACGTCAAGCCCGGCAAGGGCGGCGCGTTCGTCCGTACGAAGCTGAAGAACGTCCTGTCGGGCAAGGTCGTGGACAAGACCTTCAACGCGGGCGTAAAGGTCGAGGTGGCCAACGTCGACAAGCGCGAGATGCAGTACTCCTACCTCGACGGCGACGACTTCGTGTTCATGGACACCGAGACCTACGACATGGTCCACGTGCCGCGCGCCACCGTCGGCACCGCCGCCGACTACCTTCTGGAGAACACCCTCGCCACGGTGGCGTTCAACGAGGGCTCCGCGCTCTACGTCGAGCTCCCCGCCGCCGTCGAGCTGACCGTCTCCCACACCGAGCCCGGCCTGCAGGGCGACCGCTCCACCGGCGGCACCAAGCCCGCCACCCTGGAGACCGGCGCCGAGATCAAGGTCCCGCTGTTCATCACGACCGGCGAGAAGGTCAAGGTCGACACCCGCACCGGCGATTACCTCGGCCGGGCCTGATGTCGGCTCGGGGGAAGGCGCGCCGCAGGGCGCTCGACATCCTCTTCGAAGCCGAGCTGCGCGGCGAGGACCCTCTCGCGGTCCTCGCCGAGCGCCTCGAACGGGCCGAACCGCCCGTCAACGAGTACACCAGGGCCGTCGTCGAGGGCGTGGCCAGGCACCGCGCCCGCATCGACGAGCTGATCTCCGACTACGCCGAGGGCTGGACCCTCGACCGCATGCCCGCGGTCGATCGCAACGTGCTGCGCGGCGGCACGTACGAGCTGCTGTGGATGCCCGACGTGCCCGAGGGCGTGGTCATCAGCGAGTGGGTGCACCTCGCCGCCGAGCTGTCCACCGATGAGTCGCCGCAGTTCGTCAACGGGCTGCTCGCCCGATTCAAGCAGCTCAAACCCAGCCTCACGCTCTGAACCGGCGTAGGCTGGGGCCCGTATCGGGGGCGCGCCGCCGCGGCGACGGGGCCGCGCGACCCGGTCGTATGGACGAGTCGATGCGGGCGGAGGGCTTACCGTGCGGAGCGAAGGCGGCACGAGGCAGGCGGCGGCACCGGGAGTGCGCACCGCGGTGGTCTGGGACGCCCTGGAAGCCGTGCTCGCCGAGCGGGCCAAGGCCACCGGGCGCGACTCGCTCGACATCGTCGACGCCGGGGGCGGCACCGGCGGCTTCGCGGTGCCCCTGGCCGAGCTGGGCCACTCGGTGACCGTGGTCGATCCCAGCCCCGACTCCCTGGCCGCGCTCGAACGCCGCGCCGCCGAGGCGGGCGTCGCCGTACGCGCGATGCAGGGCGACGCCGCCGGCGTCGGCGAGCTGCTGCCGCCCGCGAGCGCCGACCTGGTGCTGTGCCACAGCGTGCTCGAATACGTCGATGAGCCCGCCGCCGCGCTGGCCGCGGTGGCCCGGCTGCTGCGCCCCGGCGGCGCGATCAGCGTGCTCGCCGCCAACCCGCTGGCCACCGCCATCCACCGCGCGCTCGCCGGCCGCTTCGACGAGGCGCGGCGGGTGCTCGCCGACCCCAGCGGGTGCTGGGGCGACCGCGACCCCACCCCGCGCCGCTTCACCGGCGAGGCCCTCACCACGCTGCTGGCCGGCGCCGGGTTCGCGCCCGGCGAGGTGCACGGCGTACGCGTGTTCGCCGACCTGGTGCCCAGCCGGCTCATCGACGGCGAGCCCGGCGCGGCCGGCGCCCTGGTCGAGCTGGAGCGCGCCGCCGCCGCCCACCCCGTGCTGCGCGAGATCGCCACGCGGCTGCACGTCCTCGCGACCGTCCAGGGGTAGAACAGGCGTTCGCATAGGATGGTGTCGTGTCGCGGAAACAGCAGGTCCCGAAGGTCGCGGCGGTCCAGGGCGCCGACGACACCGGCTGCCCGATCCTCCATGTCGACATGGACGCCTTCTACGCCAGCGTCGAGCTGCTCGACCGGCCCGAGCTGGTGGGCAAGCCGGTCATCATCGGCGCGGCGGGGCTGCGCGGGGTGGTGCTGAGCGCCACGTACGAGGCGCGCGCCTTCGGCGTCCACTCGGCCATGCCGATGACCCGGGCCAGGCGGCTGTGCCCCCACGCCGTCGTGATCCCGCCCAGCCACGGCAAGTACGCCGAGGTCTCCAAGGGCGTGATGGAGATCTTCCGCGCGATCACGCCCCAGGTCGAGCCGATCGCGTCCGACGAGGCGTTCCTCGACGTGGGCGGCGCGCGGCTGCGGCTCGGCTCGCCGGCTCAGATCGCGGCCATGATCCGCGCCGAGGTGCGCGAGCGCTACGGCATCACCTGCTCGGTGGGCGTGGCGAGCAGCAAGTTCGTGGCCAAGCTCGCCTCCCGCCAGTGCAAGCCCGACGGCCTCCTGGTCGTCCCGGCCGACCGGGTGGTGGAGTTCCTCCACCCGCTGCCCGTCGGGGCTCTGTGGGGCGTGGGGGAGCGCACGGAGCAGGCCCTGGTCCGGCTGGGCATCAACACCGTCGGCGACCTCGCCCGGGTGCCCCTGGCGACCCTGCGCCGCGAGCTGGGCCACGCGGCCGGCACCCACCTCGCGGCCCTCGCCTGGGGCCGCGACGAGCGGGCCGTGACCGCCCACGTGCCCGACAAGAGCATCGGCGCGGAGGAGACCTTCCCCGCCGACGTGGACGACCCCGAGGCGATCCGGCGCGAGCTGCTGCGGCTGTCGGAGCGGGTCGCGGCCCGGCTGCGCGCGGGCGGTCATGTGGGCAGAACCGTGAGCGTGAAACTGCGCCGTTCCGACTTCACCACGATCACCAGATCGCGCACGCTGCGTGAGCCCACCGACGTCGCGCAAGAGATTTATGTCACAGTCTGTGACCTTTACGCCGCCGCCGGCCTGGAGCGCGTGCGACTGCGCCTTGTCGGGGTACGGGTGGAGAACCTCCGGGGTGCAGATTCGGCCGTGCGGCAGCTTACCCTGGGAGAGCGGGAGTCAGGCTGGAGGGAGGCGGAACGCGCGATGGACAAGGCGGTGCGACGTTTCGGGCCCGATGCGGTCCGCCCGGCGTCGCTGGTTCGTCCTAAGTTTGATGGAATAGATCTATGACGTCGCCTCCGGTTTGGTTCGCGTTGGACGTTTGCTTTCGTACGCGTCTACAGCCTCGTATTCTGGGGATAACCGACCGCGAGGTTCGGACACCCCGTGTCGTCCGTTGCCGTCTTCCCCGTCCTGGGGCCGTCCTTGGGAGGCGCCATGCCGCTCTCTGAGCACGAGCAGCGCTTGCTCGACCAGATCGAGCAGGCCCTCTACGCCGAGGACCCGAAGTGGGCCAATACCGTCCGGATTCGTGATCCGCGCAACCATTACAAGCGTCGCCTGGTCAAGGCCTCCATCGGCTTCGTCCTCGGCGTGGTCCTGCTGATGGTCGGCGTGATCAACTACATCCCGCTCGGCGTAGGCGGCTTCGTGGTCATGCTCGCCGCGTGTTTGTGGGGTCTGTCCAGTTGGAAGCGTATGAACGGGTTCGGCGACGCCGCGGCCTCCCCGGGCTCGTCGGCATCGTCCGCCCCCAGGCTCGACCGCCGCACGCGGCAGAGCTTCATGCAGCGCATGGAAGAACGCTGGCGCCGCCGCCACGACGAGCACTGACCCCCGCCCGGCCTTCCCCAGGGGGCCGGCGCACCCCACACCCCCCATACACGGCGACCCGACACGGCGGGCGACCCACCCCGGGCCACGCCCGCCCGTCCCCTTGACCCCCCTCCCCACAGGACGCACCCGCTTCCTCCACAGGGCCCCGCCCGCCACCCCCCGTGACGGGCGCCCACCCCTCCCTCCCGGGGCCACCCCTCTCCCTGGCCCGGCCCTCCCACCGGTGCCGAACACGCCGGCCCGCCCTCGGCCGTTTCGATGTCACCCTCTCCGTGGGCCGGTCCTCTCGCTGGTGCGCCGAGCACGCGGGTCCGCCCTCGGCCGTCTTGGTGTCATCCCTTCTCCGTGGGCCGGTGCTCTCGTTGGTGCTGAGCACGGGGGTACGGTCTCGGCTGTCTTGGTGTCACCCTTTCTCCGTGGCTCGGCCTTCCCGTCGGTGCAGAGCACGCCGCCCCGTCCTCGGCCATCCTGGCGTCAACCCCTCCCCGTTTCCTGCGCTCCTTTGGCGTCACCCCCTTCCCCGTTGTCTGCGGCCCTTTGAAGGGGCCGAACCCGAGGCCCGGCCCCGGCCGTCCTGGCGCCACCCCTATCGACCCGCCCGTGGTCTCACCCGCCCCGTGGTTTCACCCGTCGTGTGGCCACCCGTCCCGCGGTCTCACCCGTCGCGTGGCCACCCGCCCCCGGTCTCACCCGGCCCGCGGCGCCTCACCCATTGCGCGCCGCATCTCGCCCGGTGCCATCCTGAGTCTCCGACCCCCGTCCCCCGCAGGCGGCACGGCGGCCCCCGGCCCAGCGTCGTGCCCCACCACGCCCCGAGAACCGTGTCGGGGGTGCAGGGTGCGTCCTCGTCGAAGGAGGGCGACGAGAGGCGTCACTTTCGCGAGGCGACGGGAGGGCGTCGCTTTCGCACGGTTTCTGGCACCCACCTTGTTCCGCCTTGCGGACATTCCACCTGTGCCCGGTATTTCATGGTTGCGCCCTTCCGCCCAAGTGCGGCGAGGGCAGCGTGATGGGCGGGCCGCGGCGGGGCGCGGGACCCGGCAGGTGGCGGAGGCTGTCGCCGACGTAGGTGAGGGCCCGGCCCCAGGCTGTGAGAACGAGCCGGTGAGGGCGTCGGCGCGGCCGGGATGGCCGCGTCATGGGCCGATATCTGCCTACCCCCACTTGGCGGGCGCCCCGCCCTTCTGACGGCCCCGACTTCCGGTAGGGCCGCTCGTGCTGGGCCTGTCCTGTGGGGGTGGCCTGGCAGGTGGGCGGCGATGGTTGACGGGGCGGCGAAGAAGGCCGCTCGCGGCCGTGAGGTCGAGGCGGTGAGGGCTTGCGCGCGGTGGGGGCCGTGGCATGTGGTGGCCGTCTGCCGGCCCGCCTTCCGGTGGGGCCGCTCGTGTCGGGCCTGTCCCTGGGGCTGGCAGGTGGCGGCGGCCGTCTTGGAGCGGCATCTGCCTGCCCCGACTTGGGGGTGCCCCGCCTCGCCTGCTGGTGCCCTCGTCCTGCACGTCCCATTTCGCCGTGCGGGGATCGTGGAACATGCCCGGTGGGGGCGCCCCGGGGAGGGGCGCCCCCGACCATTGCGTCAGGGCGTGGTGCGGCGGGGGCGGCGGAGTCTCAGGGACTCCAGGCGGTCCCAGCCGTCCAGGAGGCGGGTGCCCAGGGCGCGGAGGCGGCGGAGGGTGGAGGGGGGCATCAGGGTGGCCCTGATGCGGCGGCCCCGGGGGGCCGTGGCCGCGAGGGCGCGGCGGACGCGGCGTAGGTCGACGGAGAGCAGGCCGGGGTCGCCGGGGGTGCGGGCGAAGAGCATGCGCTCCGCCACGGTGGTGATGTGCCGGAGCGACTCGGTGGCCTTGGGGTCGAAGCCGTGCTGCTGGGACACGCGCTGGGCCAGGGTGCGCGGGGTCTCGCTGGGGTCGCGCGTCACCCCGTAGTCGTACAGCAGGTCGTCCAGTTCCGCCCAGGCCGCGGCGACGCCGGCGGCGTAGTGGCGGGCCCTCGCGTCCCCCTGTCCGGTCCGTGCACCGGTGATGCCGGCCATGGGGTGGCCGGTCCTGTCCGCCGGGTCCGCCCGTTCGGCCGGTGCACCGGTGATGCCGGCGGTCCCGTCCGCCGGGGCCCCGGGACCGAGCCGTACGGCCGGGGGCCCCGGGTCCGGCAACGGGCGGTTGAGCGTGCGCAGGCGCCGGCTCCGTGCCAGGGTGCGGACCAGGGCCGGGACGAGCAGCAGCAGGACCAGGAGCGCCACGCCGGCACCGATGCGCGGGGCCACCGGCGGGTCCTCCTCGGTCACCACCGGGGCCAGCGTCCCCTCGCGGTCCTCCAGGCGGGGGTTGCGGGGGGCGGTGGGGTCGGCGGTGGAGGTCGTCTCGTCGGGGCTCGCGCTCTCCGACGGGTCGGAGGTGGCGTCGCCGGTGGCGGGGTCGTCCGGCGGGGGGACCGAGTAGTCCGGGGGCCGGGCCGTGCCCTGGCCGAGCGCGCCCGCGGGGGTGGGCTCGAAGGCCAGCCAGCCGACGCCCTCGAAGTACAGCTCCGGCCAGGCGTGCGAGTCGTGCGTGCCCACCTGCCAGGTGCCGCCGACGTTGGTGCCGCCGGTGTAGCCGATCGCCACCCGGGCCGGGATGTCCAGCACGCGGGCCATGACCGCCATGGCCGCGGCGAACTGCTCGCAGTAGCCCACCCGGCTGTTGATCAGGAAGTCGATCAGCGCCGAGTTGCCGTGGCCCTGGGTCTGCAGGTTGTAGGAGAAGTTGCCGTCGCCGGTGAACCACTCCTGCAGCCGCACCGCCTTGTCGTACGGCGTGACCTCTTCGGCCGTCACCTCGCGGGCGAGCTGCCGGATCCGCGGCGGCAGGTCGGGCGGGAGCTCCAGGTACCGTTCGACGACCTCCGGGCCGGGCGGGCCCGCGGCCTGCAGCAGGTCCCGGGTGGGGGCGGGCTGGTCGCTGGTGACGGTGTACTGCAGGCCCTCGGCGTAGTCGCGGGTGGAGAACACCATCAGCGTGGAGCGGTCGGCCCGCCAGTCGCCCTCGGCGCCGACCTCGGTCGCGGGGTACGGCAGCGGCAGGAACTGCAGGTCGTCGATGTCCTCGCTGATCTGGATGTTCATCTGGGCCCGCTTGGTCGGCACGCCGGCCCGGAACCCGGGCGGCGGGGGCAGCGGGCCGTTCTCCACCCGGTCCTGGGGCCTGCCGGTCGGCGGGGTCATCGTCCACTGCTCGCCGGTGAACAGGTCCAGCGACCACATGCGCAGGTAGTGCGGCAGGTTGTCGCTGCTCCGGTACGTCAGCACGGTGGCGTTGTCGGGCAGGGTGAGCTGCCCCTTCAGGCTGACGATCGGGTTGGGGATGCTGATGGTGTTGCCGTTGCGGCCGTTGCCGGGGCCGCCGACGCCGAAGCCGAACAGCGGGTTGGGCTCCAGCGTGGGGATCAGCGCGGGCAGCACGATGGCCAGGGCGATGGCGGTCACCCCGACCCGCTTGCCCGACAGCCGCAGCCCTCCCGCGTCGGCGGCCGGGCGGGCGGTGCCGCGCGTACGGCGTACCAGGACGGCCCGGCCCCACCGGCCGACGCGCTCACGGCCGTCGGCGGCCAGCAGGCCGGTGTAGCCCGCGGCGGCCAGGATGAACGCAGGCCACGCCAGCGGCTCGGCGACGATCTCGGCGGGGACGATGAACAGCGCGAGCAGCGGCAGCCCGGCCAGCGCGGCGCGGCGAGCCCGCACCGCCAGCGCGTCCACCATGACGGCGATCAGGCCGACGCCGGCCGCGGTGATCAGGGTGATGCCCGGGTTGTCGGGCACCGGGGCGGCGAACCGCTGGATGTCGTCGAAGCCGCGCGCGGTCAGCTCGGCGAGGGTGAAGAACGCGTCGCGGGTCGGCACGATCCGGGCCCAGGCGTCGTCGGCGGCGAACGAGGCCGTCAAATACACCCACAGCACGGTGAGCTGGGCGAGCGGCGTGAGCCAGCCGGGCAGCCGGTAGCGGGTGGCCAGGAGGCCCGTGGCGATGATCAGCAGGATCGCGCCCAGGCTGCTCCAGAGCCAGGAGCTGCCGGCGAACAGCGGGTAGAGCGTCACCGCGACCGCGGCCGTGGCCAACCCGGAGAAGAAGGACAGCCTCATGCTCACGCCGCGCCCCCGCCTCCGGCCCCGGCGGTCGCGGGGGCGCCCAGGCGCAGCGGCGTCGGGGCGGTGATGCCCTGGCCGGGACGCTGGGCGGCCTCCTGCCACACCGCCGCGAGCGATGTGGCGGACGGCAGGCGCACGACCCGCCACCCGGTGCCGGCGAGCACGGCCTGCGCCTGCCGGAACTCGGCGCTCTCGCCCGCCCCGGGGGCCTCCCACACGGGCGTGTCGAGCAGCACCGCGACCCCGGTCACGCTGCCGTGCCGCAGCCGCGCCAGCGCGGTGGCCTCTTCTGGGTCCACGGCGCCGAGCACCGCGATGATCAGACCGTCGCCGCCGCCTCCGCGCAGCGCGGACAGCCCGTACTCCAGCGAGCGCGTCTGGCTCTGGCGTACGACGGCGAGGGTGTCGAGCAGGGAGTGGCTCACGCCGTTGTCGGTGATGTGCTCGGCGCCCTGGTCGGTGACCAGGCGCAGGCCGAGCCCCTCGCGGGCCAGGTGCACCCCGATCGAGGCCGCCGCCGAGACCGCGACCTCGAACGACGAGCGCGGGCCCTCGCCGCGGTGTGCGTGCCTGCGGGTGTCCAGCAGGAGGGCGCCGCGGCTCTGCCACTGCTGCTCCTCCCTGCGCACCATCAGCTCGCCGCGCCTGGCGGTCGAGCGCCAGTGCACCCGGCGCAGGTCGTCGCCGTGGCGGTACTCGCGCGGCGCCACGTCGTCGTCGCCGGCGGCGGCCACGCTGCGCGTACGGCTGTCGCCGCCGCCGGTCCACTCGCCCGACAGGCGTACGTGGGGCAGCGGCACGACCTGCGGCGTCACCACGAGCGTGTCGGCGATGGTGAAGCTCCGGTCCAGCTCGACCAGGCCGAAGGGGTCGGTGATCCGCACGGTCAGCGGGCCGATGGTGAACCGGCCGCGCAGGTCGGAGCGGACCTTGTAGTCGATCTCGCGGATGCCGCGCGGCTCCACCCGGTCCAGCACGAAGCGGGGGCGGGCGCCCAGAGCGTACGGGACGGTGTCCTCGATCAGCATCAGCCCGGTCGGCAGCCGGGTGACGTTCTCCAGGCGCAGCGTCACCGTCGCCTCGCCGCCGGCCTCCGCCCGGACCGGGTCGAGGCGGCGCGCGCAGCTCAGCCGGTAGCGGGTCCGGGCGACCACCGTCGCGGCGAGGAGGGGCAGCGCGGCGATCAGCACGCCGACGCGGAGCAGGTCGTGCTCGCCCAGGACGAACGCGCACACCAGCGCCGCGAAGCCGGAGGCGAGGAAGGATCTGCCCCGCGAGGTCAGCGCCGACAGTCCGGCTCTCATGCGATCCCCTCCGCCGGCCGCATGAGCGACAAGACCGTGCCTGTGGTTCGCTCGCTCACTGCCTCGGGCCCGCCCCGCGTCGTGGTGGCGCCCCGCCGGCCGCCGACTGGGCGTCGGGCACGGGCACCCTGCGGATCAGGTCGGCCACCACCTGCTCGGGGTGGCGGCGCTGGCCCTGGGCCTCGACGCTGGGCAGCAGCCGGTGCGCCAGCACCGGGATCGCCAGGTCTTGCAGGTCGTCGGGGATGACGTAGTCGCGGCCCGACATCGCGGCGTGGGCGCGCGCGGCGCGCACGAGCTGCAGGGTGGAGCGGGGGGACGCGCCGAGGCGCAGGTCGGGCGACGTGCGGGTGGCCGCCACCAGGTCGATCGCGTACCTCTTGATGGGGTGCGAGACGTAGACCGAGCGCACCGCCTCGATCAGCGCCTTGATCTCGGCGGTCGTGGCCACCGGCTCCAGCTTGTCCAGCGGCGAGGCCGCCCCGTGCACGTCGAGCATCTCCAGCTCGGCGGCGGGCTCGGGGTAGCCCATCGCGATGCGGGCGGTGAAGCGGTCGCGCTGCGCCTCGGGGAGGGGGTAGGTGCCCTCCATCTCGATCGGGTTCTGCGTGGCGATCACCATGAACGGCGAGTCGAGCTCGTACGTGGTGCCGTCCACGGTGACCTGGTGCTCCTCCATGCACTCCAGGAGCGCGGACTGGGTCTTCGGCGAGGCCCGGTTGATCTCGTCGCCGACCACGATGTTGGCGAACACCGGGCCGGGCTTGAACTCGAACTCGCGGGTCTGCTGGTTGTACGCGCTCACCCCGGTGATGTCGCTGGGCAGCAGGTCGGGGGTGAACTGGACGCGGCGCACGGGGCAGTCGATGGAGCGGGCAAGGGCCTTGGCGAGCATCGTCTTGCCCACGCCGGGCACGTCCTCGATCAGGAGGTGTCCCTCCGCCAGCAGGACGGTCATGGTGAGACGGACGACGTCGCTCTTGCCTTCGATCACCGATTCGATCGCCTGGCGGATCCGGTGCGCGGTCGCGACGAGATCCTCTAGCTGTCCGACGTCATGGCTTACTGCCACCAGGCCTCCATGAGGGTGCGACGGTCGCCCCGCGGACAAGACGCGATGGCGGATTCCTTGCGATTGCTTTCCATTGTGTGTACTGACACTACGATGCGGCCGGTTCTGGGGCGACTTTTAGTGACATTCCGGGTGAACAGCCACAGTGTCGCCGCGTGATTTCCCGACAGCGTGCCATGGGCGTCCCGATCCTGTGACATGCCTCCCATACACCTCCGCCCCATACCACCTCTCTGCAACCGCCGCAGACCCCTCCACCTTCCCCCACCTCCGGCCCCCAGGCCCGCCGCATACCGCTTTTCCAGGGCATTCCGCCGTTCCGCGGCTTTGCCGGGCCTGTTGCGAACCGGCGACACGCCCATGCGGAACCGGTACCGCTCCACTCCGCCCCACCCGCGCACCACCCCTTTGACCTGCGAAAACGCGCGAGAAAGCGCGCCGCGTAACGATTGGGATTAGTTGACGGTGGGGAGAAGTGGAGTATGGTGGTGCGCAGTGGAGGGCAGGGGCTCCAGCGCTGAGCGCTCCACGAGGCGTGGGAGGTGGGGCCGATGTTTCTCGGCACCCACCAAGTGCGTCTCGATGACAAGGGACGGCTGTTCCTGCCGGCGAAGTACCGTGAGGAGCTGGCGGAGGGTCTGGTGATCACCAAAGGCCAGGAGCGCTGCCTCTACGTGTTTCCCGTAGAGGAGTTCACGCGCATCACCGAGGCTCTGCGCACGGCGCCGGTGACCGCCAAGGCGGTTCGCGACTACAGCCGCGTCTTCTTCGCCAGTGCTTCCGACGAGGTGCCCGACAAGCAGGGGCGCGTCACGATCCCGCAGGCGCTGCGGCAGTACGCCGCGTTGGAACGCGACTGCGTCGTCATCGGGGCCAACACCCGGCTGGAGATCTGGGCGGCCCACGCCTGGGAGACCTATCTGGCCGATCAGGAGCAGGCGTTCGCCGATCTGTCGGAGGAGGTGCTGCCAGGGATCCTGTAGATCACGGTCGATCCGTCGGTTCGATGTCGTTCGGCGAGGTCTCCACCCGCACCCACCCGTCCCTAGCTGATGCACCTTCCCCGGTGTCAGGTAGGCGGTTCACACGAGGCGGTTGCGGATGGGGACCTGGCCGGGCGGCCGGGTGGGGACCTGAAAACAGGATGCGCCGACGATCGACGATGCCGCATCATCCGCGAGCAAGGCGGCGAAAGGGGGGATTTGGGTCATGCATGGCAACGACGCCGGGCATGCCGCGCACACGCAGCACACGCACCGTGCCGGCGACACCGGCGCGGAGCACGCCGAGACCGAGCACACTGAGGCCGGGCGCACCGAGGCCGAGCGCACCAAGGCCGAGCACGGCGAGGCCGGTGGGCACGTGCCCGTGATGCTCGACCGCGTGCTGCAGATCCTCGCGCCCGCCCTCGACCGGCCCGACCCGGTGCTGGTCGACGCCAACCTGGGCCTCGGCGGCCACGCCGAGGCGCTGCTCGCGGCCCACCCGTCCCTGCATCTCATCGGGATCGACCGCGATCCCACCGCGATCGAGCGCTCGGCCGCACGGCTCGCGCCGTACTCCGCCCGCATCACACTGGTGAAGGCGGTCTCCGACGAGCTGCCCGCGGTCCTCGCCCGCGCGGGCCGTCCCCGGGTGGACGCCGCGCTGTTCGACCTGGGCGTCTCCTCGCCCCAGCTCGACGAGGCCGAGCGCGGGTTCGCCTACTCCTACGAGGCGCCGCTCGACATGCGGATGGACCCCGGCCAGGAGCTCACGGCCGAGCGGGTGGTCAACACCTACTCCGAGCGCGACCTGACCAGGATCCTGCGTCACTACGGCGAGGAGCGATTCGCCCCGCGTGTCGCGAGCCTGATCACCAAGGAACGGGCCAGGGAGCCTATAACGTCTACAAGGCGGCTCGCGGAAATCGTCCGCGCGGCGATCCCGGCCGCCACGCGGCGCACTGGAGGCAACCCGGCCAAGAGGACCTTCCAGGCGCTGCGCATCGAGGTGAACGGGGAGCTGGCCGCGCTGGAGCGCGCCCTGCCCGCAGCCCTCGACGCGCTGACCCTGGGCGGGCGGGTCGTGGTGCTCGCCTACCACTCCCTTGAGGACCGGCTGACCAAGCGGGTTCTCGCGGCGCGGGTCACCGAGGGCGGCCCACCCGGCCTGCCCGTCCCGCGCCCCGAAGACCTGCCCAGATTCCGCCTGGTGACAAGGGGAGCAGAGCTTCCCGGCGAAGAAGAGGTGGCCCGCAACCCGCGGGCGGCTTCGGCCCGGTTGCGGGCCGCAGAGAGGATCCGTGAGCCAGTTGACGAGGACTGAGCGAGACGTGGAGCGGAGCGTGCCCCCGCGGGGCCAGCGCCCGGGGCGGATGCCCCGCGTGCCGCGCGCCGGCTCGCCCCGCGCCGCCGGTCGTCCCGCCCCTGACGAGCAGCCCGAGACCGCCGCCCGCACCGAGGGCCGCTCCCGCGGGGGCGACCGCGCCCGGACCGAGGCCCGTGCCCGTGCCGAGGCGCGTGCCCGCGTGGACGGTGGCCGTGCCCGCGTGGAGGGCCGTGCGCGCGTGGACGGTGGCCGTACACGCGTGGAAGGCGGACGTGCGCGCGTGGAAGGCGGCCGTGCCCGTGTCGATGGGCGTGCCCGTGCCGAGGGCGTCGAGGGCCGGGCCCGCACCGGTGGGGCCGCCCGCGGCGAGGCCGCCGCGCGTACGTCCGACGGCCGCGCTCGCATGCGTCCCGCCCGCCCCGCCGCGCCCCAGGCCCGCGTCGAGCGCCCGTCCCGCCCTCAGCGGCCCGCCCGCCCGGAGCGCGCGGCTCGTCCCGAGCGCCCGGAGGCGGCGGCTCCGGGGCGTACGGCGCCCAAGCAGGCGCCCCGGCCCCAGGGGACGACGGCCGGCGCCACCACGGCGTCCCCGGCGAAGGCGAGCGGCGCCACCAGGCACGCGCCCACCGCCAAGACCGCGGTCAGGCCCGCCCCCGCGCCCCGCACCGGCGGCCCGGGAGGCACGGGCGGCTCCGGTGGCGGCCGCGACGGCGGCGGAGTGCGGCTGCGCCGCCCCTTGGCCGCGCGTCCGGGCATCCCGCGCCGCCGCGGCCGGGCCCCGCGCGCGCCGTTCGTGCTGCTCGTGGTCGGCTTGATGTGCGGCGGGCTGGTCAGCCTGCTGCTGCTGAACACCGTGCTCGCGCAGGACTCCTTCCGGGCCGACGAGCTCCGCAACGGCAACAAGGAGATCCTGCTCAAGAAGGAGCAGCTCAAGCAGAAGAACGCGCAGCGCGAGATGCCGGAGCAGGTCGCCGAGGAGGCTCTCAGGAACGGCATGCGCCCGGACAACTCGCCCAACATCATCGTGCCCGACGCGACCACGCCCACCGGCAGGGCATCGTCCCTGCCCGACTGACCCCGGGCCGAGCGAGTGACCGCACCCCAGGGGAGCACCCCCGCCGTCCCACCATGGCACCGCCCGCCCACCGAGCCCTGGGCACCGGCGGCCATGCCACCCGCGGCCCCCGGCCGCCGGCGGGGCGCTCCCGGCCGGCATGCCGACCGGCCCCGTCTCGGGCGTGGGGTGGATGAGGCGCTGGACGTGCACGATGCGCGGGACAGGGCCGCTGGCCCCGTGCCGCCTCCGGACTCGTCGGCGACCCCGGGGCCCTCGGCGGTTCTGCCAGGTCCGCAGCGGGCTGCGGCCGGTGTGCCCGAGCCGGGTCCTGGGACGGCCCTGTGGGTGGTGATGGCCCCGGGAGGCGCTCACGCGGGTGTGAGCGGCGTGGCCGTTCAGGGCCCGCCGGCGGTGCCGGTAGGGCCGGAGGCGTTGCCAGTAGGGCCGGAGGCGTTGCTCGTAGCGGCGGCAGTGGCGTGTGGGGCTGTGGCCGGTGTGCCGGAGCCGGGTCCTGTAGGGCCGGGGGCGATGGGCCCGCGAGGCGCCTGCGCGGCTGTGTGCGGCCCGGCCTCCCTCCCGGGCCTGTCGGCTCTGCCGGGCCTGTCGGCCCTCCTGAGTCCGCCGGTGGTGCTGCTAGGGCCGGTGGTGGTGCTCGGCGTGGCGCATGGGGCTGTGGCCGGTGCGTGCGAGAGGGTGTCGGCGGCCGGGGCCGTGCGGCCTGCCGTGGCGGGCGCTCGGCGTTGTGGGCGGGTCGTGTCCGCCGGTGGTCGCGCCGTCGTGGGGGCGGTGCGGCGGGACGGTGGGGGCGGGCTCGTCACGGGTCCGGGTGTAAGGGCGGTGCGGTGCCGTGTCGTAGCGAGGGCGGCATGGCGGTCGCGCCGTGGTGGCGGCGGAGGAGCGCCGCGTGCGAAGCGGAGGACGTGGACAACGTGAGCAGCAGCGGCGGCCGGAACTCAGGGCCCGGTCGCGGCGGCTCCGGCTCCGGAGGGCCCAGCGGCCCCGGCGCCGGTCGCCGTATGCCCGGAACGCCTCAGGCCGGTGGCCCTCGCAGGCCCTCTCGCCCCCGGCAGATCCCGCCCGATCCACCTGGCCCGTCTGAGCCGGACGCCATGGGGGACGTGCCGTTCCCGCGCCGGCCCTCACGCGACGGTGCCCGTGACGGCGGCCCCCGGGGACGCGCGTCCTCACGGGACCGTGATCCGCGCGACCGTGACCCCCGGGACCGTGACCCCCGGGATCGTGATCCGCGTGAGCGTGCGTCCCGGGATCGTGATCCGCGTGAGCGGGCCTCGCGCGAGCGTGCTTCGCGGGACCGGGGCGGGCGGGGGGCCGAGCAGGGCGATTCCGCACGTCCCGGGCCTGAGCGCCGGGGGGCCGAACGTCGCGGCCGTGACGGTCGCGAGCCGGCGGCGGCTCGCGACCGGGGGCTCCGGGACGTCGGGCCGCGTGAGCCGGTCTCGCGCGACCGGGCCGCCCGTGACGCGGGAGCGCGTGAGCGGGGGCTCCGGGATCGGGGGGTCCGGCAGCCGGGGCCGGGTGAGGTTCCGCCGCGGAGGGGGCCGGGGAGGCCCGAGGAGGCCCGGCCGCTGCTGAAGGGGGGCGGGGGGCCGCCACGGCCGCCCAAGCCGCCGGCCACGGTGCTGCGGCTGGGCAATCCGCGGCGGCGGATCTCGATCGGGCTCATCGGGATGACGTTCGTGCTGTCGATCCTGGCCGGGCGGCTGGTGCAGCTCCAGGGGCTCGACTCCAAGGTGTACGAGGCCAGGGCCGCGCAGCAGCGCGTGCAGCCGGAGGTGCTGCCGGCGCGGCGCGGGTCGATCACGGACGTGAACGGGCACGAGCTGGCCGTCACGGTCGAGGCGCGGGAGGTGTCGGCGGACCCGGCGCTGATCAGCGCCGAGAAGCGGGCGCAGGTGGCCGCCACGCTGGCCAAGGAGCTGGGCAGGCCGCAGGAGCAGATCGCGGCCAAGCTGGCCATGACCGGCACCCGGTACCAGCTCATCGCCAAGGACGTGGACCCGGTGGTGGCCGAGCGGGTGCTCGACCACGAGTTCCCGGGGGTGACCTCCAAGCCGCAGTACCGCCGGCTGTACCCCGGTGACGACCTGGCGGGCAGCCTGATCGGGTTCGTCGGGTTCGACGGCGACGGGCTGGCGGGGCTGGAGCGCAAGTACGACAAGGTGCTGGCGGGCCGCGACGGCAAGCAGAGCATCGAGATCGGCCGCGACGGCAAGCGCATCCCGATGACCCGCGACACCCGCCAGGCGCCCGTGCCCGGCCGGGAGGTGCGGCTGACGATCGACCGCGACATCCAGTGGGCGGCCCAGCGGGCCATCGCGCAGGAGGTCGCCAAGACCGGGGCGCGCAGCGGCAGCGCGATCGTGATGGACGTGCGCACCGGCCACATCCTGGCCATGGCCAACGCGCCGGAGTTGAACCTCAACGCCTGGCAAGAGGCCGCGCCCGAGGACCGGATCAACCGGGCGGCGGCCGAGGTGTTCGAGCCGGGCAGCACCAACAAGGTCATCACGGCCGCGGCGGCGCTGGAGGCCGGGGCCGTGACCCCCGGCACCGTGTTCCGGGTCAAGGACAACATCCGCTGCGCCGACCAGGTGCTGCGCGACGCGCACCCGCACGAGCCGGAGAACCTCACCTTCTCCGGCATCGTGGCCACCTCCAGCAACGTCGGCACGATCATGGCCGCGCAGAAGGTCGGCGACGAGAAGCTGTACAACATGCTCAAGGCGTTCGGGTTCGGCAGCAAGCCGGGCAGCGGCCTGGAGACCGAGGAGGCCGGCCTGCTGCCGTCCTGGTCGCAGTGGTCGGGCAGCCAGAGCTGCACGGTCGCGTACGGGCAGGGCGTCTCGGTCACCGCGCTGCAGATGGCCAGCGTCTACCAGACGATCGCCAACGGCGGAGTACGGGTCGCGCCGCAGATCGTGGCGGGCGTGGCCGACGAGGAGACCAAGAAGATCGTCCCCTCGCCGCCCGGCAAGCGCACCCGGGTGATCAGCGCCACGACCGCCAAGCAGATCGCGGGCATGCTGGAGGCCGCCGTGGGCGCCGAGGGCACCGGCAACCTCGCCGCGATCGAGGGCTACCGGGTGGCGGGCAAGACCGGCACCGCCATGAGGTACGACGAGAAGTGCCAGGGCTATTGTGGGTACACCGCGACATTCGTCGGGTTCACTCCCGCGGACGCGCCCAGGCTCGTGGCGCTGGCCGTGATCCAGGACCCGCAGAAGGGGCACTACGGCGGGCAGATCGCCGCGCCGGTTTTCAGGGACGTCATGACCTTCGCGCTAAAGAGCAGGAAGATTCCACCTACCGGGACCACACCCCCACCGGTGCGGATACGCGCCGGTGAGTGACGAGTGAAGGTACGCTCTCGCCGTGCGTCCCCCGTCGTCCATGCGTCCAACGACCAGTCAGCCCCGCCCGCTCTCCGGGCTCGCGACCCTGCTCGGCGCGCCGTCAGGCTCGCCGAAGGCGCCGATCGCCGTGGTGACCGGCGTCACGATCGACTCGCGCGAGGTGCGCCGGGGCGATCTGTACGTCGCGCTGCCCGGAAAGTCGGCCCACGGAGCCCGCTTCGCCGGTGAGGCGATGGCGGCCGGCGCCGTCGCGATCCTCACCGACCCCGAGGGGCGGGAGGCCGCGGTGGCCACCGGCCTGCCCGTGCTGGTCACGCCCGATCCCCGCGCCGTGCTCGGCCAGGTGGCCGCCTGGGTCTACGGCCGGCCCGCCGAGGACATCGCGATCATCGGTGTCACCGGCACCAGCGGCAAGTCCACCTCCACGTTCCTGATCGAGGCGGGGCTGCGCGCGGCCGGCCACCGTACCGGGCTGATCGGCGGTGTGGAGATCCGCGTGGGCGACCTGCGGTTCACCCCCAAGCTGACCACGCCCGAGGCCAGCGACGTGCACGGCCTGCTGGCGCTGATGCGCGAGCAGGGCGTCACCGCCGCCGCGATGGAGGTCTCCAGCCACGCGCTCGCGCTCGGCCGGGTGGACGGCGTCGTGTACGACGTGGCGGTCTTCACCAACCTGTCGCAGGACCACCTCGACTTCCACCGCGACATGGACGACTACTTCCACACCAAGGCCCGGCTGTTCACCCCGGAGTTCAGCCGCGCCGGGGTGGTCAACGTGGACGACGCCTACGGCCGCGAGCTGCTCGGCCTGGCCAAGATCCCGATCACCACGTTCTCGGCGCGCGGCGCGGCCGAGGCCGAGTGGCGGGCGCTGGACGTGCGCCTCGGCGGCGACGGGAGCTGCTTCCGGGTGGTCGGCCCCGGCGGCGTCGAGGCCGACGTCGCGGTGGCGCTCCCCGGGCCGTTCAACGTCGCCAACGCCCTGGGCGCCGTCGTGGCGCTGGTCGAGTCCGGGGTTCCGCTGCAGACGGCCGTGCACGGCGTGGGCACCCTCACCGGCGTGCCCGGCCGCATGGAGCGGGTGGACGCCGGGCAGGACTTCCAGGCGATCGTCGACTACTCGCACAAGCCGGGCGCGGTGGAGTCGGTGCTGCGCGCGCTGCGCGAGGTCTGCGCGGGCACGCTGACCGTGGTGCTCGGCTGCGGCGGCGACCGCGACACGGGCAAGAGGCCGATGATGGGCGAGGCCGCCGCCCGCCTGGCGGACGTGGCCATCTTCACCAGCGACAATCCGCGCTCGGAGGACCCGCTGGCCATCCTGGCCGCCATGCTGGACGGCGCCCTGCGGGTGCCCGAGCACGAACGCGCTCATGTGATCATGGAACCCGACCGTGCGGCCGCGATCCGCCTCGCGGTCGACCGCGCCGGGCGCGGTGACGTCCTCGTGGTGGCGGGAAAGGGCCACGAGCAGGGGCAGTACGTCGCCGGCGAGGTGCTGCCCTTTGACGACCGGCAGGTGGTCGCCGAGGCCATCGACCGTAGATCAGATATCGAGAAGAGGACACAAGCATGATCCCGTTGCCGCTTGGCAGGATCGCCGAGATCACATCGGGAGCCCTGATGGGCATGGCCGATCCGCACACGGTCGTGCGCGGCCCCGTCGTGATCGACTCGCGCGCCGTCGAGCCGGGATCCCTGTTCGTGGCGATCAAGGGCGCGCGCGTGGACGGCCACGACTTCGCCGCCGCGGCGGTCGAGGCCGGTGCCACGGCCGTGCTCGCCACGCGCCCGACCGAGGCGCCCACGGTGATCGTGAGCGACGTGCAGGCCGCGCTCGCCGCGCTGGCCCAGGCCGTGCACGCCGAGCTGCCCTCCGCGACCGTCATCGGGATCACCGGTTCGGCGGGCAAGACCACCACCAAGGACCTCCTGGCCGGGCTCACCGCGCTGATCGGGCCCACGGTCGCGCCGGTCGGCTCGTACAACAACGAGATCGGCCACCCCCTGACCGTGCTGAAGGCCGATGAGAGCACCCGGTTCCTGGTGCTGGAGCTGAGCGCGCGCCGCGCGGGGCACATCGCCTACCTCGCCCGCATCGCCCCGCCCAGGATCGGCGTGGTGCTCAACGTGGGCACCGCCCACCTCGGCGTCTTCGGCGGGCGCGAGGCCATCGCCAAGGCCAAGGGCGAGCTGGTGGAGGCGCTGCCGTCCGACGGGGTGGCGGTGCTCAACGCCGACGACCCGCACGTACGCGCGATGGCGTCCCGTACGTCCGCCCGCGTGACGTGGTTCGGCCGGTCCCCCGACGCCGCCGTGCGGGCCGAGGACGTCACCGTGGACGAGCGCGGCCGGGCCCGCTACGTGCTGCGCACCCCCTCGGGCGACGCCGAGGTGGCGCTGCGGCTGTACGGCGAGCACGCGGTGGAGAACTCCCTCGCCGCCGCGGCCGGCGGCTACGAGCTGGGGCTCCCGGTCGCGACCATCGCCCGGGCGCTGTCGGAGGCCGAGCCGCGCAGCCGCTGGCGCATGGAGGTCACCGACCGCCCCGACGGCGTCACCGTGATCAACGACGCGTACAACGCCAACCCCGACTCCATGCGCGCCGCCTTCGTGGCGCTCGGCGACCTGGGCCGCAACCGCCGCCGCTTCGCCGTCATCGCGGCGCTGCGCGAGCTGGGCGAGGAGAGCGCCGCGCTGAACGAGCAGGTCGGCAGGCTGGCGGGCGGCGCGGGCCTGGCGGGCCTGGTCGTGGTCGGCCCGGACGCCGAACCGATCCTCGCCGGCGCCGCCGGCGCCCCCATCCTGCACGTCCCCGACGCCGAGACCGCGGCGGCCGAGCTCGGCCCCCGGCTCGCCCCGGGCGACGTGGTCCTGATCAAGGGGCCGCGCGCGATGGGCCTGGAGCGCGTCGCCGAGCTGCTGCTCGCCGCCCCCGGCCAGGGCCCCCAGCCCTACCCGCCCGCCCCCGGCCCGGGGCCGCAGCCGTACCACCAGGGCCCGCAGCCGTACGCCCCGGGCCCGGGTCAGGGCGCGCAGCCGTACGCGCCCGGTCCCGCCGCCGGTCCGGGCGCCCCCGGCCGGGCCGGCCCGCCGAGGCCCGGCCCCGCCCAGGGCGGTGTGCCGTACGGCGGCCCGGCCCACCCCGGCCCCCCGCAGGGCCCCCCGGGCCCGCACGGCCGCCCGGCACCGGGCCCCGCTCAGGGCCCCGCTCAGGGCCCCACGCAGGGCCCCATTCAGGGCCCCGCGCAAGGCCGGGCTCAGGGTCCGGCACAGGGCCAGGCCCGGGGCCTCGCGCACGGCCCGGCGCAGATCCCGCCCCATGGCGCGGCCCGGGGTCCCGTCCAGGGGCCGGCGCAGGGCCAGGTGCCGGGATCGGCTCAGCGGCCGGTTCAAGGGCCGGTCCAGGGACCTGTTCAAGCGCCGGTCCAGGGGCCTGTTCATGGGCCGGTCCAGGGGCCGCCGCAGGGACCGGCACCGTACGGACCGGCGGCGCACGGTGGCCCGGCTCCGGCCGCGCCGCCGGGGTACGTCCCGGAGGGCCACCTGCCGAACCCCGTGCCCCAGCCCGCCCCGCAGCCGGGGCCGGGGGCCGTGCCGCCGCCCGGGGCGACCAAGCGTACGTCCGGGGCGCCGCGGCAGGCCGTGACGCGCCGGCCCTCCGGCGGGGGCGCGCTGCCGGGCTCGGTGGAGCGTGACGGCCGATGATCGACATCCTCCTGGCGGCCATGGTGTCGCTGGTGCTGTCCATGATCGGCACGCCGATCGCGATGCGGCTGTTCGCCCGGCGCGGCTACGGCCAGAACATCCGCGAGGAAGGCCCCTCCGGCCACTACGACAAGCGCGGCACCCCCACCATGGGCGGCACCGTGATCGTGATCGCGGCCCTGATCGGGTACGCCGCCTCGCACGCGGGGACGTTCACGCCGCCCACGGTCTCGGGCATGCTGGTGCTGTTCCTGATGACCGGCCTCGGCATGGTCGGGTTCCTCGACGACTTCATCAAGATCTACAAGCAGCGCAGCCTGGGCCTGCGCAGCGGCGCGAAGGCCGCGGGCCAGCTCGTGGTGGGCGCGATCTTCGCGGTGCTCGTGGTGCGGTTCCCCAACGCCTACGACATCACCCCTGCCGAGACGCGGGTGTCGTTCCTGCGCGACTTCGGGCCGTCCATCGGGATCGTGGCGTTCACGGTCTGGGTGCTGATCATGATCGTGGGCTTCTCGAACGCGGTGAACCTCACCGACGGCCTCGACGGCCTGGCCTCGGGCGCGACCGGCGTGGTGCTCGGGTCGTACGTGCTGATCGGCAACTGGCAGCTCCGCAACAGCTGCGTCAACCAGCTCGGCCCCAACTGCTACTGGGTGCGCGACCCGCTCGACCTCGCCGTCGTGGCCGCGGCCGTGCTCGGCGCGCTGGTCGGGTTCCTGTGGTGGAACGCCCCGCCCGCCAAGATCTTCATGGGCGACACCGGGTCGCTGGCCCTGGGCGGCGTGATCGCGGGCCTGGCCGTCACCACCCGCACCCAGCTCCTGCTGATCATCCTGGCCGGGCTGTGCGTGATCATCACCATGTCCGTGATCATCCAGGTGGGCTTCTTCAAGATGACGGGCAGACGCGTGTTCCGCATGGCCCCGCTGCAGCATCACTTCGAGCTGGCGGGATGGGCGGAGACGACGATCGTCGTCCGGTTCTGGCTGGTCGCGATGTTGTGCGCGGCGGCGGGCCTCGGGCTGTTCTGGGTCGAGTGGGTGCCCAAGGCATGAGCGGCGGCGGGAGCGGGGCCGCGGCCCCCGCGGCGGGCGAGTTCACGGTGGTGGCCGGGCTCGGCGTGTCCGGGCGCGCCGCGGCGCGGGCGCTGGCCGAGCGCGGGGCCCGCGTGGTGGTGCTGGAGGCCCGCGAGGGGGAGCGGCAGCGCGCGGCGGCGGCCGAGCTGGCCCCGCTCGGCGTGGAGGTGCGCTTCGGCGAGTTCGAGCACCCGCCCGAGGGCGCCTCGCTGCTGGTCACCTCGCCCGGATGGCGTCCCGACCACCCCCTGCTGGTCGCCGCGGCCCGCCGGGGCGTGGAGGTGATCGGCGAGGTCGAGCTGGCCTGGCGGCTGCGCGGCCCCGGCGCCGCGCCCTGGCTGGCCCTGACCGGCACCGACGGCAAGACCACCGTGGTGCGCATGCTGACCTCGATGCTGGCCGCCGCCGGGCACGACCCGCTCGCCGTCGGCAACGTCGGCACGCCGATCGTCGAGGCCGTGCGCGGCCCGTCCGACGTGCTGGCGGTCGAGCTGTCCAGCTTCCAGCTCCACTGGTCGCACGGCCTGGCGCCGCACGCCGCCGCCGTGCTCAACGTCGCCCCCGACCACCTCGACTGGCACGGCTCGATGGAGGAGTACGCCCGTGCCAAGGGGCGCATCTTCGAGCGCGCGGGCACCGTGGTCTACAACGCCGACGACGAGCTGAGCGCCCGCCTGGCCGCCCCGTACGAGGGCGCGGTGTCCTTCACCCTGTCGGTGCCCCGCCCGGGGCAGCTCGGCGTCGTGGAGGACCTGCTGGTGGACCGGGCGTTCGTGGCCGACCCCGTCCGTCAGGCCGAGGAGCTGGCCGAGCTGTCCGACGTGCGGCCGTTCGCGCCGCACAACGTGGCCAACGCCCTGGCCGCCGCGGCGCTCGCCCGCGCGTACGGCGTGCCGTGCGAGGCGGTGCGGCGGGGGCTGGCCGCGTTCGTGCCCGACCCCCACCGGATGGAGGCCGTCGCCACCGTCGGCGGCGTGCTCTACGTCAACGACTCCAAGGCCACCAACGCCCACGCGGCCGGGGCGTCGCTGGCGGCGTACCCGTCGATCGTGTGGATCGCCGGCGGCCAGCTCAAGGGCGCCGACGTCGAGGACCTGGTGCGCCGCGCGGCGCCGCGGCTGCGCGGGGCGGTGCTGCTCGGCGCCGACAGGGAGGCCATCGCACGGGCTCTCGCGCGACACGCCGCGAATGTCCCCGTGGTGGAGGTCGCGGCGCAAGACACTGGGGTCATGGATCACGTCGTCGCCGAAGCCGCCAGGCTCGCCGCCCCCGGGGACACCGTGCTGCTCGCGCCCGCGGGCGCGTCGCTGGACATGTTCGACAGCTACGGCGCGCGGGGGGAGGCGTTCGCGCGGGCCGTGCGCCGCCTCGCCGCCGCAGGCGAGGGCGACGGCGGCCAGGGCGGCTCCGGGCGGCGCGGATGACCGCCGAGAGCCCGGCCGTACCCCGCACGGCCCCGCGCAAGGAGAAGGCCGGTGAGCGGCGCGGGGGGTTCCGCGAGGTGGCCGGCCCGCTGCTGGAGCTGCTGGACCGGCCGCTGACCTCCTACTACCTGATCATCGGGTGCAGCGCGCTGCTGCTCACGCTGGGCCTGATGATGGTGCTGTCGGCCTCCAGCATCGAGGCGCTGCAGGAGACCGGCACCCCGTTCACCTGGTTCCTCAAGCAGTCGCTGTCGGCCTCGCTCGGCGTGCCGCTGATGTGGGTGTGCTCGCGGCTGCCGCAGCGGTTCTTCCGGCTCGCGGGCTACCCGCTGATGGCGCTGTCGATCATCGGCCTGCTCATCGTGATCTTCGTCGGCGAGTCGCAGCTCGGCGCGCAGCGCTGGATCGACCTCGGCCCGATCTACCTGCAGCCCTCCGAGCCGGCCAAGCTCGGCCTCGCGCTGTGGGGGGCCGACCTGCTGGCCCGGCGGGCCAAGAAGGGCCGCATCGAGTGGCGGCAGCTCCTCATCCCGCTGATGCCCGGCACCGCGATCGTGGCCGTCATGGTCATGCTCGGCCGCGACCTGGGCACCACGCTGGTGCTGATGATGATCTTCCTGTCGCTGCTGTGGGTGGTCGGCGCGCCGATCCGGCTGTTCGGCGGCATCCTGTCGGTGGCCGTGCTCGCCACGCTGATCATGATCAAGGTCGAGCCGTACCGGATGGCCCGGATCAACTCCTTCCTGTTCCCCTGGGACGACGCCCAGGGCGCCGGCTACCAGTCGGTGCAGGGGCAGATCGCGATCGGCTCGGGCGGCTGGTTCGGCCTCGGCCTGGGCAGCAGCCGGCAGAAGTGGGACTGGCTGCCGCACTCCGAGAGCGACTTCATCTTCGCCATCCTGGGCGAGGAGCTGGGCCTGGCCGGCACCCTGTCGGTGGTCGCGCTGTTCGGCCTGCTCGGGTACGCCGGGCTGCGCGTCGCCTCCCGCGTCAACGACCCGTTCATCCGCCTGGCCGCCAGCGCCGTCGTGGCCTGGGTCGCCGGCCAGGCGATCGTGAACATCGGCGCGGTCATCGGCGTCCTGCCCATCACCGGCATCCCGCTGCCCCTGGTGTCCTATGGTGGATCCGCCCTGTTGCCGACGCTGGCGGCCCTTGGCATGTTGCTGTCGTTCGCGAAACGCGAGCCCGGAGCGCGCGAGGCTCTCGCGGCACGTGGCCCCGGACCGGCGTCAAGGGCCCTAAGCTGGCTTGGCCTGGGTGGTCCGGCGCGGCGGGTCCGCGCGGGGCGCCGAGAAGGTCACATCGATAGGTGAAGTGAAAGGACCGACATGAGGGTGGTCCTCGCAGGCGGCGGGACGGCGGGCCACATCGAGCCCGCGCTGGCCCTTGCCGACGCGCTACGCCAACTGGATCCCAACATCGGGATCACCTGCCTCGGCACCGAGCGCGGCCTGGAGACCAGACTGGTCCCGCAACGGGGCTACGAGCTGCAGCTCGTGCCGGCGGTGCCGCTGCCCCGGGCGATCACGCCCCAGCTCCTGACCGTTCCCGGCCGCCTGGCCGGCGCGATCAACGCCGCCGCGGGCGTCATGGACCGGGTCCAGGCCGACGTCCTGGTCGGGTTCGGCGGCTACGTCGCCACGCCCGGCTACCTCGCGGCCAGGCGGCGCGGCGTCCCGATCGTGGTGCACGAGGCCAACCCGCGGCCCGGCCTGGCCAACCGGCTCGGCGCCCGGCTCACCGAGCACGTCTTCACCGGCCACCCCCAGGCCTCGCTCCCGCACGCCGAGTACGTCGGCATCCCGCTGCGCCGCGACATCGTCGACCTCGACCGGCTGTCCACCGGCGACAAGGCCCGGTCCTGGTTCGGCCTGGAGGCCGACCTGCCGACCCTGCTGGTCTTCGGCGGCTCCCAGGGCGCCCGCTCCCTGAACCGGGCCGCGCTCGCCGCCGCGCCCGTGCTGCGCGCCAACGGCATCCAGGTGCTGCACGTCATCGGCCCCAAGAACACCCTCGACGAGGAGCCCCCGCCCGGCGACCCCCAGTACGTCGTGCTGCCCTACGTCGATCGCATGGACCTCGCCTACGCCGCCGCCGACTTCGCGCTGTGCCGCAGCGGGGCGATGACCTGCGCCGAGCTGACCGCGGTCGGGCTGCCGGCGGCGTACGTGCCGCTGCCGCACGGCAACGGCGAGCAGCGGCTCAACGCCGAGCCCATCGCCGCCGCGGGCGGCGGCCTGCTGATCGACGACTCCGAGCTCAGCCCCGAGTGGATCATCAACAGCCTGCTGCCGATCCTGCGCGACCCGGAGCGGGTGGCGACCATGTCCGAGGCCGCGGCCAGAATGGGGCGCAGAGACGCCGACGTGGAGCTGGCCCGCCGGGTGATGGGCATCGCCGCGGCGGCGGCGCAGGAGCGGCGATGACGCCGCGGCGACGTTGGTTGGCGTGAGCGAGGAACGGTGAACGTCGGATGAGTCTCGTCAAGCTGGTCGATCCCATCGCGGCCGGTGAGCTGGGGAGGGTGCACTTCATCGGGATCGGCGGTGCGGGCATGTCGGGCATCGCGCGCATCCTGCTCAAACGCGGGGTGCGGGTGTCCGGAAGCGACGCGCGGATGTCCGACCTGGTCACCGAGCTGCGCGACCTGGGCGCGACCGTGCACATCGGCCACGCCGCCTCGCACATCAAGAACGTCGACACCGTCGTGGTGTCCACCGCGATCCGCGACTCCAACCCCGAGCTGGGCGAGGCGCTGCGGCAGGGCCTGCGGGTCATCCCGCGCGCGGCGGCGCTGGCCGCGGTCATGGCCGGGCGCACCGGCGTCGCCGTCGCCGGCACCCACGGCAAGACCACCACGACCTCGATGCTCACCGTGGCGCTGCAGAAGTGCGGCGCCGACCCGTCCTACTGCGTGGGCGGCCAGCTCGTCACCACGGGCCTCGGCGCCGACGAGGGCAACGGCGAGGTGTTCGTGGCCGAGGCCGACGAGAGCGACGGCTCCTTCCTCATGCTCGCCCCGAAGATCGCGGTGGTCACCAACGTCGAGGCCGACCACCTCGACAACTACGGCGACCCGCGCGCGGTGCACGACAGCTTCGCCCGCTTCGTCGAGCGCGTCGGCTCGGCCCTGATCGTGTGCGCCGACGACCCCGGCGCCGCGGCCCTGGTGCCGATCGCCCGCGCCCGCGGCCTGACCGTGCGCACCTACGGCGAGTCCGCCGAGGCCGACTTCCGGGTGCAGGGCGTCACCCCCGAGGGGCTCGGCGTCCGTTTCGCCGTCGATGAGCTCGGGCCGGTGAAGCTTTCGGTGCCCGGCCGGCACAACGCGCTCAACGCCGCCGCCGTGATCGCGGTCGCCGCCGAGCTGGGCCTGCCCTTCGGCGAGATCCGCGACGGCCTGGCCGCCTTCACCGGCGCCAAGCGCCGCTTCGAGGCCAAGGGCGAGGCCGGCGGCGTCGCCGTCTTCGACAGCTACGCCCACCACCCGACCGAGCTGGCCGCCGACCTGCGCGCCGCCCGCGACGTCGCGGCCTCCTTCTCCTCCGGCTCCGGCCGGGTGATCGCGATCTTCCAGCCGCACCTGTACTCGCGCACCCGGTTCTTCGCCGACGAGTTCGGCACGGCGCTCGGCCTCGCCGACGAGGCGATCGTGCTCGACGTGTACGGCGCCCGCGAGGACCCCGAGCCGGGCGTCTCCGGCGCCCTGGTGGCCGGCAAGGTGCCGCTGCCCGCCGAGCGGGTCTGCTACGTGCCCGAGCGGTCGGAGGTGCCCGCGCTGGTCGCCGAACGCGCCCGCCCCGGTGACATCGTGCTCACCATGGGCGCGGGCGACGTGACCGAGCTGGGGCCGCGCATCGTGGCGGAGCTGTCCGCGCGGTGACCTCCGAGCGCGACGAGGCGGGTCCCGCACCCGGCTCCCCGGCCGGGGGCCGGGCCGCCACCGCGCCCGAGCCCGGCGAGTACGACCGCCACGACCGGTACGACCCGCCGTACGACGACGAGCCCGGCGAGGCCGGCGACGACGCCGGGCGCGGCGGGCGGCGGTGGTGGCGCACGGTCCTGCTCGCGCTCCTCACCGCCGGGGTCGTGGGCAGCGCCACCTGGGTGGTGTTCTTCTCACCCGTCCTCGGCGTGCGCGAGATCGAGGTTGTGGGAAATCTCACCGTGCCCTCCGAGCAGATCACCCGCTCGGCCGGGGTGGCCGACGGCCATCCGCTCGCCACCGTCGATCTCGCCGCCGTCCGGGGCCGGGTCCTGGCCATCCGCCGCATCGAGTCGGCCGAGGTACGCCGCGAGTGGCCCGGCACCCTGCGCATCGACGTGGTGGAGCGCGAGCCCGTCGCGGTGCTCCAGGTCGCGGGCAAGGCCGCCCTGATCGACCGCTACGCCGTCGTGACCGAGGTCAGAACCGTCGCCCCGCCCCGCCTGCCGATCCTGCACGTCAACAACCCCGCCACCGGCGACCCCGCCACCCGCGCCGCCCTGGCCGTGATCGTCTCCCTCCCCGAGGCCCTGTCCGCCAAGGTCGCCGAGGTCCGCGCCACCACCGCCGAGGACGTCACCCTGACCCTGGGCGATGGCCGCACGGTCATCTGGGGCGGCGCCGACCGCCCCCGGGAGAAGGCGAGCATCCTCACCACCCTGCTCCGCCGCCCCGCCAAGGCCTACAACGTCAGCTCCCCAGAGGTAGTGACGGTCAGGTGAGGGGCGCTCATGGCGCGTGCCGTGACCACGGCACGAGCTCCGCATGGGCAGGCCCCTCCGGGCCGTACTGTCCCGCATCACTCCGCCCACCGCACTCCCCGGCCAGGCCCGCCGTCCTGACTTCCCGCGTCATTCCGGCGTTGTGCCCCTTGGCCAGGCTTGCCCGTCTGAGTTCCCGGGTCATTCCGGCGTTGTGCTCCTCGGTCAGGCCCGCCGCCGTGACTTCCTGCACCACTCCGGCGTTGCGCTCCTTGGCCAGGCCGGCCCGCCCGACTTCCCACATCACTCCGCCGCTGCGCTCCTCACCCGGACCGGCCCCCGTCGAAGCGCCCACCTCGGCGGCTCCATGGCCGTTGCCCATGCCCTGCACCATCGCGTGGCCGCCCAGGGGAGGCGGCGAGGGGCCCGCGGCCGGTCCCCGGTCTGCCGCCGGAGTCCGGGGCTTTGGTGGCCCCTGGTGGGGGCTTGTGGCCGGTTCCCGGCGGCCGAAGCGCCGCCCCTCGGCGGGCCTCTGGGTGTCGCGCTTGCCCCGCACCGTCCCGTGACCGGCCAGGGGAGGTGGCGCGGGTTTGCGGCCGGTTCCCGGCGGCCGAAGCGCCGCCCCTCGGCGGGCCTCTGGGTGTCGCGCTTGCCCCGCACCGTCCCGTGACCGGCCGGGGGAGGTGGCGGGGGCTTGTGGCCGGTTCCCGGCGGCCGAAGCGCCGCCCCTCGGCGGGCCTCTGGGCGTCGCGCATGCCCCGCACCGTCCCGTGACCGGTCAGGGGAGGTGGCGGGGGCTTGCGGCCGGTTCCCGGCGGCCGAAGCGCCGCCCCTCGGCGGGCCTCTGGGTGTCGCGCTTGCCCCGCACCGTCCCGTGGGCGGCCAGGGGAGGTGGCGAGGGCCTGCCGTCGGTTCCCGGCCTGCCGTCGGGGCCCGGAGCCGGGGGTGGCCCCTCCTGGACGGCTTGTGGCTGGTATCCGGCTTGCCGTCGAGGCGCGGGGCCTGGATGCCCCCGCGGGGACTTGGGGGCGGTCCCCGGCCTGCCGCCAAGGTCCGGGGTATGGGTGGCCTTTCGTGCGAGGGGTGGTGGCTGGTTCCCGGTTTGCCGTTGGGGCGCGGGGTCTGGGTGGCCCTTCCCGCGTGGGGCGTGGTGGCCGGTCTCCGGTGTGCCGTGCGGTCCGGGGTCTGGGTGCCTCCCGTGCGGGGCTTGTGGCCGGGCCTCGGCCTGCCGCCGGGGCCCCGAGGCCCGGGTGCCCCCCACCGGAGCTTGTGGGCGTCCCACCTGGGAGGGGTGGGCTCCGCACGGGCCACCTGGGGGTGCCCCGGTCCCGCCGAGTGCTGCGCGACGGTGGGGTTCGATGGCGTGGAGGCGGTCGTCGTGCCGGGCGTGCCCCCGTGGCGCCACCAGGTGGGGTGGTCCCGGAGCGGTGTGGCCGTGAGGGGGGTGGGGGCCCGGTGGCCGGGGCATGCGATCCCGGTATGGGCGCGGGGGGCGTGCTGTTGCGGTGGGGCGGGTGCGAGAGAATGGGCGGTCGGAGATACCTGTGACGCGCGAATAGGACAGGGCGCGACACGCCGGGCGCGCTTGTGGCGAGGTTAGTTGACCCGCCTAGAGCGTAACTCCTACTGTCCGTATCAATCCTCAGGTTGACATAAATCTAAATCTCAACTTGAGGGTGAGGGTTTGGGAAGCGCGGGCGCGGAACGCCGTCCGCACGAAAACGCAAGTCAACGAGCGGAAAGGCCCCTCGTCGTGGCAGCACCGCAGAACTACCTCGCGGTCATCAAGGTCGTCGGCATCGGCGGCGGCGGCGTCAACGCCGTCAACCGAATGATCGAAGAGGGACTCAAGGGCGTCGAGTTCATCGCCATCAACACCGACGCCCAGGCGCTGCTGATGAGTGACGCAGACGTCAAACTCGATGTCGGGCGCGAGCTGACGCGCGGGCTCGGCGCCGGCGCCAACCCCGAGGTGGGCCGCAAGGCCGCCGAGGACCACCGCGAGGAGATCGAGGAGGTGCTCAAGGGCGCCGACATGGTCTTCGTCACCGCGGGCGAGGGCGGCGGCACCGGCACCGGTGGCGCGCCCGTCGTGGCGAGCATCGCCCGCTCGCTCGGCGCGCTGACCATCGGCGTGGTGACCCGGCCGTTCAGCTTCGAGGGCCGCAGGCGCGCCTCGCAGGCCGAGGCCGGCATCGAGACGCTGCGCGACGAGGTCGACACCCTCATCGTGATCCCCAACGACCGGCTGCTGTCGATCTCCGACCGGCAGGTCAGCGTGCTGGACGCGTTCAAGGCGGCCGACCAGGTGCTGCTGTCCGGTGTCCAGGGCATCACCGACCTGATCACGACCCCCGGTCTGATCAACCTCGACTTCGCCGACGTGAAGTCGGTCATGTCCGGCGCCGGGTCGGCGCTGATGGGCATCGGCCACGCCCGGGGCGACGACCGGTCCGTGGCCGCGGCCGAGATGGCGGTCTCCAGCCCGCTGCTGGAGGCGAGCATCGACGGCGCCCACGGCGTCCTGCTCTCGATCGCGGGCGGCTCCGACCTCGGCCTGTTCGAGATCAACGAGGCGGCCCAGCTCGTGTCCAACGCGGCGGCCACCGACGCCAACATCATCTTCGGTACGGTCATCGACGACGCGCTCGGCGACGAGGTGCGGGTGACCGTGATCGCGGCCGGCTTCGACGAGCCGCCCAGGGAGCAGCGCGCCGCGGCCCAGCAGCCCGCCGCCCGCCCCCAGCCCAGCCGTCCCGCGACCGGCTCCACGGCCCCCGTACGCCCGGTGCCGCCCGCCCCCAGTGTCAAGTCCGAGCCCCGCGCCGGGCTCGGCTCCGGGGTGTCTGAGGCGCGCCAGGAGCCGCGTACGGAGGCGCGCATGGAGCCCCCGCGTACGGAGCCTCGCCTGGAGCCGCCGCGCCCCGAACCGCGCCATGAGCCCCGTGTCGAGCCCCGCCACGAGGTCCGCCACGAGATCCGGCCCGAGCCGCGGATCGAGGCCCGCCCCGAGCCGAGGGCCGAGGCCCGGCCCGAGCCGCGTCTTGAGCCGCCCGCGCCCGTGCGGCCGATCGGCACGTCCTCCGGCCCGGCCGCCCACGCCGAGAGCCCGGCGCCGGCGCAGCCCCAGGCCGCCGCGCCGCAGCCGGCGGCCGAGGAGCCGGGCGGGCCGGTGTCGATCCCCAGGCCCACCCCCGAGCCCCCCGCGCCCACGCCGCCCACGCCGATCAGCTCCCGGCTGTCGGAGCCCGCGCGGCGGCGTCCGGTGGTGTTCGAGGAGCAGGAGGAGGAGCTCGACGTCCCCGACTTCCTGAAGTGACCGCCCTCGCCGGGGCCCGCGCGGCGCGCCGCATCGGCGCAGCGCGGGCGTTGCCCTGTGCGGGCCCGGCGACGCCGCCGCGCCGCTGACGGTGCAGGATGGATGGCGCGCGGCATGGCGCGTGTAACGGAGTTGTCGAGGTGATCGAGGCGGCCGAGGCCGCCATGGGCGGGGGTGCCGGGTGACGGAGCCTGCGGAGGCGGAGGAGCGGCGGGCGCGGCTCGCGGCGAACCTGGCCGAGGTCGAGGACCGGATCGCGGCGGCGTGCCGGGCGGCCGGGCGCGAGCGGTCCGAGGTGACGCTGATCGCGGTGACCAAGACCTACCCGGCCTCCGACGTGCGGCTCCTGGCCGAGCTGGGCGTGCGCCACGTGGGCGAGAACCGCGACCAGGAGGCGGGGCCCAAGGCCGCCGAGTGCGCGGGGCTCCCGCTGACCTGGCACTTCGTCGGCCAGTTGCAGACCAACAAGGCCCGCTCGGTCGTCGGGTACGCCGACGTGGTCCACTCCGTGGACCGGCTCCGGCTGGTCGCGGCCCTGGGCCGGGAGGCGGTGCGGGCCGGGCGCGAGGTCACCTGCCTGGTGCAGGTGGCCCTGGACGACGACCCCGAGCGCGGTGGGACGCCCCCGGTGGAGGTGCCGGCCGTGGCCGAGGCGGTCGCGCGCACGGAGGGGCTGACCCTGGGCGGGGTGATGGCGGTGGCGCCGCTGGGGGAGGACCCGGCCAAGGCGTTCGCCCGACTCGCCGAGGTCGCGAGATCGTTGCGCGCCGACCATCCGGATGCAAAGATCATCTCAGCGGGCATGAGCGGGGATCTGGCCGAGGCGGTCGCCTCCGGCGCGACACACCTGCGCATTGGTACGGCGTTGCTCGGTCGCCGCAAGCCCTTCGTCAGGTAATGTCCTTTCCAGTGGACCTTGCCGTCCACACTCCAGTAGAGGTCGAGCAGCGGTTGGTCCCAAGGGGGTACGGCTACCGCAAACGGACCTTCAACGCACGACGGAGGACGACGTAGCGATGGCCGGCGCGATGCGCAAGATGGCGGTCTACCTCGGTCTCGTGGAGGACGACCGCTACGAGAGGTATGAGAGCTACCCCGACGACGACTACGACGACTACGACGAGTCCAGGCGCGGCGCGGACGAGCGGTCCGCCCCCGAGAGCGAGCGCGAGGACGACACCGAATCCGGAGTCCCCGCCCCCAGGCCCGCGACCACGGTCATCGAACGGCGTACGACGGATCTCGCGCGCATCACCACGCTGCACCCCCGCACCTACAACGAGGCGCGGACCATCGGGGAGCACTTCCGCGACGGCACCCCGGTCATCATGAACCTGACAGAGATGGTTGACAGCGACGCCAAGCGACTGGTCGATTTCGCGGCAGGTCTCATCTTTGGCCTACACGGGAGCATCGAACGTGTTACCAACAAGGTGTTCCTGTTGTCCCCTGCCAATGTCGAGGTGACTGCCGAGGACAAGGCTCGAATCGCGGAACGCGGGTTCTTCAACCAGAGTTAGAGTTCGGCTATGCGTGTAACGTACGGCCGAACCCGTGGCCCCCGGCACGGCCGGGGACGGGGATGCTGCGACACCAGGATGGAGGCAGGGCAACGCTGTGGGGATCGTTAGGGAGATCTTGGTAGTTGTCCTGTCGCTGTACCTCGTGCTCCTCATCGGTAGAATGATCTTCGAGACGGTGCAGGCGTTCGCCAGGCAGTGGCGGCCCACCGGGGTCGTGCTCGTGGTGGCCGAGGCCACCTACACGGCCACCGATCCACCTCTCAAGTTCCTCCGCCGTTTCATTCCGCCACTCCGGTTGGGTAACGTGGCCTTTGACCTAAGCTTCACAGTGCTCTTCATTGTGGTCTTGGTCTTGATCCAACTCGTGTCCGCGCTTCCATGACGGGTACCGTCCCTCCGGACAGACTCCGAGCGCGCCAAGGAGACCGAAAATGCCGCTGACGCCCGCTGATGTGCGGAACAAGCAGTTCAGTACGACCCGGCTACGGCCGGGCTACGACGAGGAGGAGGTGGACGCGTTCCTCGACGAGGTCGAGGCCGAGCTCGACCGCCTCATCCAGGAGAACGAGGAGCTCCGCGCCAAGCTCGCGGAGTGCCTGCGGGGCAAGGTCCCCGGCGGGATGGGCATGGCCATGGCGCCCGCCCCGGTCGCCGAGCCCAAGCCCGAGATGATGGCCCCCCAGCCCGAGCCCATGAAGCCGCCGGAGCCCCCGCAGCCCCAGCCGCAGCCGCAGCCCGTCCCCGTGGGCATGGGCATGCCGCCGGCCGAGGACAACATGGACACCGCGGCCCGCGTTCTCGCTCTGGCCCAGCAGACGGCCGACCAGGCCATCGCCGACGCACGCCGCGAGGCGGACGAGACGGTGACCCGGGCGCGCCGTGAGGCCGACGAGATCCTGAGCAAGGCCCGGCGACAGGCCGAGCAGGTCATCGGCGACGCCCGCGCCCGCGCCGAGACCCTGGAGCGCGACGCGCAGGAGCGCCACCGCCAGGCCATGGGTTCGCTGGTGCAGACCCGTGACGAGCTGGAGCGCAAGGTCGAGGAGCTGCGCAGCTTCGAACGCGAGTACCGCAGCAGGCTCAAGCTGTACCTGGAGAACCAGCTCGCCGAGCTGAACGTCGCCACCGAGGGCAGCGGAGGCTTCCCGATCGTCGGCGGCCAGATGCCCGGTGGTCCCGCGATGTCCCACGCCGTCGCCCCCGGCGCCCAGCAGCCGCTCCCCGGCGGTCCCGGCGCCCCCTTCGGCACGGAGCAGCCGCAGCACCAGGGCGCCTTCCAGACGGCCGACGGCCCGCACAACGATCGCAGGTAGGCTTTCGGGTCAACTTCCTTCCTGACCCGTAAGTGGGAGTTCCCCTGTGATCCTTGTCAGCGCTGGTTTCGTGCTCGCGGCGATCATCTTGTTGATCGCGGGCTTCGTGCTGGCCAAGCCGTTTCTGGTCATGTGGTCGATCGTGGTCAGCGTGCTGTCCGCGGTCTTCCTGCTGATCGCGGTGTTGCTCAAGCGGCATGAGCTGTTCCCCGGTGGCGGGCGCGGCAAGGAGGCACCCGTGCCCCCGACCGCTCCCCACCCAGCGGGGCCCGCCGCGGGCCCGATGGCGCCGCCCATGATGGCACCCCAGGCCCAGCAGCACGCCGCCCAGCAGCGCATGGCCATGGCCCACCCGGGCACGTACCCCGCGCCGCCGAGCGCCCACCCCATGGCCCCCATGGCGGCGGGCCCGACCGCGGGGGCGGCCCCCCGCGTGGCGGCGAGACCGGGCGGCGGGATCTCCCCCGACGCGATCGTCCTGGTCATTCCAGGACGCAGGCGCTATCACGTCGCGGGCTGCCGTCAGCTCGCCGGTCGGCCCTTCGAGGAGCTCACCTACGAGGAGGCGCGGGAGGAGGGCTTCACGCCCTGCACCGCATGCCTGCCCGACGCCGCGCTCGGCGGTGTCCAGACACCCCCCACTCCCGATCCGGAGTCCGAGACGCCGGACCGGCTCGCGGACCCACCGGCGGCCCTCCGGCAGGAGGCTGCCTCGAACCCCTCCGCGAGCCCTCACCCGGCCCCGGAAGCCACTCCCTCCCCGGCGCGGGCCCGCCCCTACGGCACGCCCGCCCCCTCTCCCGGCGCCGCCTCCGCGACGCCCTCCGCCGCCCCCACCGGCGCGGAGCCCACGACCCCCGGCCTGCCCGGCGACCCGGAGCATCCCTCCGACCCCGAGGCGGAGCCGACGAAGACCACCCGCGCCGCCGATGCGCCCCCCGCCTTCGGCATCCCGCGCGCCACCGATATCCCGGCCGCCCCCGATCTCCGTGGGCCCTCTGCCGCTTTCGAGACGACCCGCGCCTTCGACGTGCCCCGTGCCGCCGGTGTGGCCCGTGGAGCGGCCTTCTCCGCCGAGGACGCCCCTCGGCCCGCCCACGCCTCCGATACGCCCCCCACCGCCCCCGTAGCAGGCGAGACCGGCGACAGCGGCGACACCGGCGACGCTCCGGCCACCAAGGCCGCCGTAGCGGATAAGTCCGGCAAGAGCGTCAAGGGCGGCAAGTCCGGCGAGCCCGATGAGTCCGGCACCCCAGATCGGCTTGACAAGTCTGACAAGGCCGGCGAGTCAGGTAAGGCGGGCACGATCGGCAAGAGCGGCGAAGCCGCCGATCCCGCCAGGCCCTCCCAAGCGGACGAACGCGCCAGGCGGTCCGAGACGGCCGGGCGTGCTGAGGCGTCCCGGCCGGATGAGCATGGCGCGCGGGCCGAGGCGGCCGGGCGCGCCGAGCCGCCCCAGACGGCCGAGGCCGTGAGGCCGCCGCGGAGTGCCGAGCGGGTGAAGCCGTCCGAGAAGCCGGAGAGGCCCGAGAGGCCCGAGAAGGCGGCCGAGCCCTCGGCGTCCCCGTCGCCCTCCTCCCCGCGTCCGACGCCCCCGGCTTCCCCCGGGGCGGCCACGACGCCGCCGGGCCGTCCGTCGAGTCCGGCGAGCACGCCGACCACGTTCGACGCCTTCGGCGCAGGGGCGCGGCCCGGAGCGGCCGATCGCGGGCGCGATGAGCGCGATGAGCGGGACGACCGCGGTCATGCGCGTGACCGCGGCGGTGCCCCGGCCCGGTTCGCGGTCGAGATCCCCGAGCCCGCCCGTGCGATTCTGGCGGAGACCGCGGAGAAGAAGCCGTCCTCTTCCGGGGGCGGCTGGTTCACCCGCGATGCCGCAGGCCCCAAGACCACCGGCACCACGGCCGCCACGCCTGCCAAGGGCGCTCCCCGGGCCGAGGGAGCCCAGGAGCCCGAGCCCGGTCCTCTCGCCGAGGAGCCGTCCACGGCGCCCACGCGCGGGCCGAAGGGCAAGACGGTCAGCGCCGCCCCCGGGGCCGGACGCGAGTCCGACGACACCGTCCAGGCCCGGCTTCCCAAGACGCCTCCCGCCCAGACCCCTCCGGCCAAGGGCGCCGCTGGCAAGGGCTCGGCCGCCGAGCCCACCGCGCCCAAGCCCGCGGACGGGGCCGACGAGATCGTCCGCGTGATGACCGGTACGCGCCGCTTCCACGCCCCGAAGTGCCCGCTGATCCGCGGTGCCGACAAGTCCGGGCTGGAGAGCATGACCCGCGCCGAGGCGGAGGCCGCCGGGCTGTCGAGCTGCACCGTCTGCCAGCACGACCACCAGACCGTGAGCTGAACCGGCCGGCCCTGAGCCGGGCACGACCGGGCCTTGGGCTGCGAACGACCGGGTCCTGATCTGGGCACGACCGGTCCTGAGCTGGGCACGACGGGTCCTGAGCTGGCACGACCCGGCCGGGTGCCGATCTCAAGCGCTCGCCGGCCTCAGGCGGGCCCCGATCTGAGGCGCCCACGCTCGCCGGCAGGCATGCCTCGCCGAACTCCGTGGCGACCCGTGCCCGTGAGCCTGTGCGTCGGCTGCCAGGGCGACGCCCGCGTCGGCTGCGGGCTCACGGGGACGCGCATATGCCCAGGGTGTCCCGTTCGGGAGGAGGCGGCGGGAGGGCGTCGCCTTTCCGCAGGTTCCGGCATCCACCCCTGGAAGATCCACCGTTCCCGGACACCTCCGGGCTTTGACACGCATGTGTGCGGGCGGAGCCGTCGGGTGGAGTGAGGTGGAGGCGGCGGCATGCGTGCCGTGATCGCTCCGTGGCAGGTCGTCGGGGCGGCGCGGGTCCGTGGAGGCGCGCGCTGGGGCCGATGGGGAAGGGGATGACGAAAGGGTGAGCGCCGAGATGGCGCCCACCCTTTCGGTGTCGCTGGTCCGCGTTACGCGGACGGGGCGAGGCGGAGCTGGAAGGTCAGGTTCAGGTCCTCGTCGCGGTGGGGGGTGAGGCCGGGTTCCTCGCCCTGGGTGAAGGAGGAGGCCAGGACCTCCTCGCTGATGGTGGGGGCGTGGGCGGTCAGGGCCTCGGCCAGGTCGGCGTCGGGGGTGGACCACCACAGGTCGATGCGGTCGGTGATCGATAGGCCGGTGGACTTGCGGGCCTCCTGGACCAGGCGGATCACCTCGCGGGCCAGGCCGGTGCGGCGCAGGTCGTCGGTGATGGCCAGGTCGAGGGCGACGGTCTCGCCGGTGCCGGTGTCCACGGCGCCGGTCTCGACCGCCCAGCCCGACTTGGGCTGTTCGGTGACGATCAGGTCGTCGGGGCCGAGTTCGACGGTGCCGACCTCGGGGGCGTCGAGGGTGACCGTGCCACCGGAGCGGAGGGTGGCGGCCACCGCGGACGGGTCGGCGGCGGAGACCGCGCCGGCGACCAGCTTGGTCTGCGGGCCGAACCGCTTGCCGAGAGCCCGGAAGTTGGGCTTGACCGTGAACGAGACCAGGTCGGCGGAGAAGCCGGACAGGTCCTCCAGCTTCTGCACGTTCAGCTCGTCGGCGATCAGGGCGCGCAGCTCGGGGGAGAGCGCGGCCCAGCCCGGGGCGCCGACCAGGGCGCGGCCGAGGGGCTGGCGGGTCTTGACGCCGGAGGAGGCGCGGGCCGAGCGGCCCAGCTCCACCAGGCGGCGCACCAGGGCCATCTGCTCCGACAGCGCCGGGTCGAGCAGCGACTCGTCGGCGACCGGCCAGGTGGTCAGGTGCACCGAGGTGGGGGCGTCCTCGTCACGCAGCACGTCCCACACGTAGTCGGTCAGGAACGGGGTGATCGGCGCCATGAGCCGGGTGACGGTCTCCAGGCACTCGTACAGCGTGGCGAACGCCGAGGTCTCGCCGTTCCAGAAGCGGCGGCGCGAGCGGCGTACGTACCAGTTGGACAGGTCGTCGAGGAAGGCGGCGAGCCGGCGGCCGGCGCGGGCGGTGTCGAACTCCTCCATCGCCTCGGTGACCTCGGCCACCGTGCGGTGCAGCTCGGCCAGCGCCCAGCGGTCCAGCAGCGGGCGCTCCCCGTACGCCGGCGCCTCCCGCAGCTTGGCCGGGGACCAGGACTCGGCGTTGGCGTACAGGACCAGGAACGAGGCGGTGTTCCAGTAGGTGAGCAGGACCTTGCGGACGATCTCCTCAAGCGGGCCGTGGCCGACGCGGCGCGGCGACCACGGGGAGCCGTTGCAGGCCATGAACCAGCGCAGCGCGTCGGCGCCGTGCTGCTCCATCAGCGGCATCGGCTGCAGCACGTTGCCGAGGTGCTTGCTCATCTTGCGGCCGTCCTCGGCCAGGATCAGCCCCAGGCACAGCACGTTCTCGTAGGAGGAGCGGTCGAAGACCAGCGTGCCGACCGCCATCATCGAGTAGAACCAGCCGCGGGTCTGGTCGATGGCCTCGCAGATGAACTGGGCCGGGTAGTCGCGCTCGAACTGCTCCTTGTTCACGTGCGGCGCGCCCAACTGGGCGAACGGCATCGCGCCGGAGTCGTACCAGACGTCGATCACGTCGGGCACCCGCTTGGCCAGGTTGCCGCAGGTCGGGCAGTCGAAGGTGACGTCGTCCACGTACGGCCGGTGCGGGTCGAGGGCCGACAGGTCGCGCCCGGCGTGCCGGCTCAGCTCGGCCAGCGAGCCGATGCAGGTCACGTGCGACTCGTCGGCGGTGCACACCCACAGCGGCAGCGGCGTGCCCCAGTAGCGGGAGCGCGACAGCGCCCAGTCGACGTTGTTGCGCAGCCACTCGCCGTAGCGGCCGTTCTTGATCGTGGGCGGGAACCAGTTGGTGCGCTCGTTCTCCTCAAGCAGCCGGTCCTTGATCGCGGTGGTGCGGATGTACCAGGACGGCAGCGCGTAGTACAGCAGCGGCGTGTGGCAGCGCCAGCAGTGGGGGTAGCTGTGCTCGAAGTGGCCGCCGCGGAACAGCAGCCCGCGCTCGCGCAGGTCGGCGGTCAGCTCCTCGTCGGCGTCCTTGAAGAACCGGCCGCCCACCATGGGGACGTCGGGCAGGAAGCGGCCGTCGGGGCCGATCGGGTTGACGACGGGCAGGCCGTAGCGCTTGCAGATCGTCATGTCGTCGGCGCCGAACGCGGGCGCCTGGTGCACCAGGCCGGTGCCGTCCTCGACGGTGACGTAGTCGGCGAGCACGACGTAGTGGGCCGCCGGGATGTCCACCAGCTCGAAGGGCCGCCGGTACGTCGTGTGCTCCAGCTCGGTGCCGGGGAACTCGGCGACCCGCTCGGCGTCGTCGCCCAGCACCGAGGCGAGCAGCGGCTCGGCCACCACGAGCACCTCGTCGGAGCCGGCGGGGCGGGCGGCGACGTAGGTCACGTCGGGGTGCACCGCCACCGCGGTGTTGGACACCAGGGTCCACGGGGTGGTGGTCCAGATCAGCAGCGAGGCGCCCAGCTCGGCGAGCGGGCCCGAGGTGGCCGGCATGCGCACGTACACCGAGGGGCTGGAGACGGTCTCGTACCCGCCGGGCTGGCCCAGCTCGTGGTCGGACAGGCCGGTGCCGCAGCGCGGGCAGTACGGCGTGATCCGGAAGTCGCGGAACAGCAGCTCCTTGTCCCAGATGGCCTTCAGCGACCACCAGACCGCCTCGATGTAGGAGGGGTCCATGGTCCGGTACGCCTGGGTGGTGTCCACCCAGTAGCCCATGCGCTCGGTCATCTCCTCGAACGCGTCCACGTGCCGCAGCACCGACTCGCGGCACTTGGCGTTGAACTCGGCGATGCCGTACGCCTCGATCTGCGGCTTGCCGGACAGGCCCAGCTCCTTCTCCACGGCCACCTCGACGGGCAGGCCGTGGCAGTCCCAGCCGGCCTTGCGGGGCACGTTGTAGCCGCGCATGGAGCGGTAGCGGGGGAAGACGTCCTTGAAGACGCGGGCCTCGACGTGGTGCACGCCGGGCAGGCCGTTCGCGGTGGGCGGGCCCTCGTAGAAGACCCAGGACGGCTTGTCGGCGTTCTGCTCGATCGAGCGCTCGAACACCTTGCCGTCGCGCCACCGGTCGAGCACCTCGCGTTCGAGCGCGGGCAGATCGACCTGGGCCGGGAGCGGCCGGAAATACGCTTGTGACGCTGACGATGCTGAGGACATCGTGGGCGGGACCTCCACGCGAAAGCTGCCTGGCTTGCCGTTGCGCGGAGGGACGAAGCCGCCTGGGCTCCGCGGTACCACCCTCCTTGACCGCCCCGGCGTGACCGGGAGGGCCCTCTCATTGTTCCTGCGGCCGGTTCTACTGAGCCCGGGGTGCGGGCCGTTCTTCCGGCGGCTCCGGGGTGATCTTCTCTCCGGCTCTCGCCCCGGGCTCACACCGTCCCCGGGTCGCTCGCGCGAGGTGGCACGGAGGTACTCGTCCCCATCAGCGCCTTGCAGCTTAAAACGATAACGCACCCCGGGCCCCGAAGCTTCCCGGTTTCCGGTGCGGGACCTGTGGGCAGAACAGGGCGGGCGGGGACAGGTAGGGGGCAATGAGAAGGACGTGCCCTAACGGGGTGTCTTTCCACAGGAGGGGTAAATGTCCCGGCGAGTCATTTGCTGTTCGGTTGTCCACGCCCCTATGCTGCCCGCACCGTTGACCAGCTTGATCTGCTAGGAGGCCGCCATGGCCACAGCCGCGCATGCCGGCAAGAGCCCGTCCGCGCAGGACGAGAGCGTGTGGACGGAAGAGGAACTCGCGGCCGTACGCGACCGCCTCAACGGCGAGATCGAGGCGCTGCGCGCCGACATCGACCGGGCGGAGTCGCAGATCGCCTCTGGCGACATCACCGAGGGCGCCGGCGACGACCAGGCCGATGCCGGGGCCAAGACGTATGAGCGCGAACGTGAGATCGCCCTTACCCTGAATTCGCGCGACCTGCTCGCGCAGACCGAGCGGGCGATCGCCCGGATCGACGCAGGGACTTACGGAGTGTGCGAATCGTGCCACAAGCCGATCGGCAAGGAACGGCTGCAAGCGTTCCCGAGGGCGACGCTGTGCGTGGCCTGCAAGCAGCGGGAGGAGCGCCGCTGAGCGACGGCACGGCCGGGCGCGGCGCGCAGACGGCCCCCTCCTCCGGCGAGCATCGCCCCCCGCTCGCCGGGCAGGAGCGGCCCGAGGAGAAGCCCTCCGGCGCCGCCGGTGAGGCGGCTGAGACCGTTGAGGCCGGCGAGACCGGCGGCACGCTCACGGCGGCTCCGGAGACCCCGGCGGCCACCGAGCCGGCCGGAGACGCGAGCGCCGACGCCGACGCCATCGCTGGCGACAGCGCCGGCGATGGCGACGGCAGCGGCGCCGCGGGAGGCGGAGCGGTCGCGCGGGCGCGGCGGCTGGGGGTGCTGGCCGTCCTGGCGGCCTGCATCTACATCGCGGACCTGGTGAGCAAGATCCTCGTCGTGGAGTACATCGAGGGCGGCGAACCGGTCCAGGTCATCGGCGAGTACGTCCAGCTCCGGGTGATCCGCAACTCCGGCGCCGCCTTCAGCATCGGCACCGGCATGACGATCGTCTTCACGATCATCGCCGCCGGTGTCGTGATCGCGATCCTGCGCACCGCGCGCAACCTGCGCAGCCTGCCCTGGGCGATCACGCTCGGCATGCTGCTCGGCGGCGCGTTCGGCAACCTGACCGACCGCGTCTTCCGCTCGCCCGCGCCGTTCCAGGGCCACGTGGTGGACTTCATCCAGGTCTTCCCGGCCACGCACTTCCCGATCTTCAACGTCGCCGACTCGTCGATCGTCTGCGGCGGTATCCTGGCCGTCTTCCTCGCCTGGCGCGGCTACCAGATCGACGGCACCCGCCACACGGGGGACGAGAAGTGAGCGACGTACGCAGCCTGCCCGTGCCCGACGGGCTGGAGGGCGAGCGGCTCGACGCCGCCATCTCACGGCTGTTCGGCTTCTCCCGCACCCGCGCCGCCGAGCTGATCGTGGCCGGCGACGTGCTGGTCGACGGCAGCTCGGCCGGCAAGTCCGACCGCGTACGGGCGGGCGCCTGGCTGGAGGTCACCCTCCCGCCGCCGCCCACCACGCCCATGCCGGTGGCCGAGCCCGTGCCCGGCATGAAGATCCTGCACGAGGACGACGACATCGTCGTGGTGGACAAGCCGATCGGCGTCGCCGCCCACCCCACCGTGGGCTGGACCGGCCCCACCGTGCTCGGCGGCCTGCTCGGCGCCGGGCACCGCGTCTCCACCAGCGGCGCCGCCGAGCGCCAGGGCATCGTGCACCGCCTCGACGCCAACACCACCGGCGTGATGGTCGTGGCCAAGAGCGAGTCGGCCTACTCGGCGCTCAAGCGCGCGTTCAAGGAGCGCACGGTGGACAAGCGCTACCACGCGCTGGTCCAGGGCCACCCCGACCCGCTGCGCGGCACGGTGGACGCGCCGATCGACCGCCACCCGTCCGGCGACGGCCGCTTCGCGGTGGTGGCCGGAGGCAAGCCGTCGGTGACCCACTACGACACCGTCGAGGCGTTCCGGGCCGCGAGCCTGCTGGACATCAAGCTGGAGACCGGCCGCACCCACCAGATCCGGGTGCACATGGCCGCACTGCGCCACCCCTGCGTCGGCGACATGCTCTACGGCGCCGACCCCACGTTGGCCGCCCGGCTGGGCGTGTCCCGGCAGTGGCTGCACGCCGTCTCGCTGTCCTTCGAGCACCCGGGCACGGGGGAGTGGGTCACGTTCACCAGCGACTATCCCGCCGACCTCGCCGCCGCCCTGGACCGAGCCCGCGACGAGAGCTGACCCCCGCTCTCACCACGATCGCCCGGCCGCACGGTCGACGTGCCCCCCCCGCCAGTGCTGACATGTGCTGACGCGCGCTCACGATGCGCGCTGAGGCATGCCTCCGCGAGTGGCTGACATACCGGCGCGTGCTCACGGCACGCGCACCGCGCGTGCTCATCGCGACTGCTCACCACCCAATGCCGAGCGTGCCGGGGCACGTCTCGTGGAAGGGCCTATCCGGCATCGTCCTCGGCGGCGGGTGGGGCGGGGGGCACCTGGTCGGGGTCGTCGGAGTCCTGTGGGGCCTTTTGCTTCTTCGACTTGTCCGACTTGTTCGTCTTCTCGGACTTGTCTGACTTCTCTGGCCGCTTCGAGTCCTCCGACTTGCCGGACTTGTCGGGCTTGTTGGATTTGCCGGACTTATCGTCCTGCTGCTCGTCGGCCCGCTCGTCCTGCGGTCTCGTCCGCTCCCCGGTCTCGCCCTCGTCCTCGTCCGTCCGCCGGTCGCTCTCGGTGGGGCCGCCGTACTGGGTCGGGCCGGTCGTCTGGCCCACCTGCCGGTCGGTGGGCGGCGGGTCCGTCGGCTCGGTCGTGGAGGTGTCGGACGGGCTCTCGGAGGGAGTGCCCGTGACTCCCGGGTCCCGCGTGCCGACGATCTGCGGCACGACCTGAGGGGTGCCCTGCTGCTGCGACGGCGTCAGGAACCAGGACGCCGCGCCGCTGATCATGCCCACGGCCATGATCAGCCCGATCAGCCCGGCGACCGCCGGGGCGCGGGGCGCGGGCCGGGCCGGGCTCCCGCGCCTGGCCCGCGGTCCCGTGCCGCGTCCGCCGGCTCCCGATGGGCGGCCTCCCGAGGTCCGGGACTGCGGCCCGCGCTTGCGGGGCATCGGGCGCGGCCTGGCCGGGGCGGTCCCCTCGCGCAGCGCGACCGCGCCCGTGGGCCGCCGCTCGGGTGGCGTCTCCGCGTCGGACGACCAGCCGGCGGCGGAGCCGGGGGAGCCCAGGGCCTCTGGGATCTCGCGCCCCTGCGGGCCCCCCGGCCTGGGGCGCGGTACGGCTAGCGGCCAGGCGGGGGCTCCGTCTCCCTGGGCGGCGGCACGGCCGGTGCCGTCGCCCGCTCGCCGCTGGGCCGGCACGGCCGGGATGCGTCCCGGGGTGTCCCGCGTACGAGCCCTGCCACGCCCGCCCGCGCGCCGGCCCGGCGGCGCCTCGGCGGCGAGAGCCCCGGACGCCATGGGTGCGACCGGCGCGACCGGCGAGATGGGCGCGGTGGACTGCGGGACGTACCCGCTCGCGACGGCGCTCAGCAGCGGCGCCAGCTCCTCCGCGGTGGTCCGCTCGGCGGGGTCCTTGCGCAGCAGCCCGGCGATCACCGGGGCGAGCCGCCCGGCGTGCACGAACGGCGCGGGCTCGTCGTGCAGCACCGCGGCCAGCGTCGCCAGGGCGTGCGGGCGCTCGAACGGCACCCGGCCCTCCACCGCGACGTACAGGGTGACACCCAGCGACCACAGGTCCGAGGCGCGCTCGGCCGGGCCGCCCGCCGCCCGCTCGGGCGCGATGAAGGCCGGGGTGCCGATGAGCGCGCCGGTGCGCGTCACCGAGGGATCGCCCTCCACGGTGGCGATGCCGAAGTCGGTGAGCACCACCCGCCCGTTGTCGGCGATCATCACGTTCTCCGGCTTCACGTCGCGGTGCAGCACGCCCGCCCGGTGCGCGGCCACCAGCGCGGCCAGGATCTGCGCGCCGATCCCGGCCGCCCGGGGCGGGGCCAGCCTGCCCTCCTCGCGGACCACCGTCCCCAGCGTGCGCGAGGGCAGCAGCTCCATGGCGATCCAGGGATGGCCCCGGTCCTGTACGACGTCGTATACCGCGGCGACGCCGGGATGGCTCACCCGGCCGGCGGCCCTGGCCTCCCGGAACGTGCGGTGTATGAAGGTCTCCCGCTCATGACCGCCGAGGTCGGGCGGGGGAGTGATCTCCTTGAGGGCGACGTCCCTGCCGAGCACCTCGTCGTGCGCGCGCCACACGGTGCCCATGCCGCCGCGTCCGATCGGCTGCAGCAGGCGGTAACGGCCGCCCACCACGTTGTCCGCCTCCCGAGAATCAGACATGGGGGACGAGCTACCCGAGCGCGCGGGTGACATGCGACGGCGGAACCGGGCCGCAGGTAGGGGGCCGGTTCCGCCGTGTTCGTCACTTCTTCTTCCCGGCCGGTACGAACGTCGCCGCGAACCCGTCGAAGTAGCGCAGGTCGTCCTTCCAGGTGGAGGCGGGGGTGTGCCAGTAGAGCGCGTACCCGCGCCCGGTGTCGGTGAGGAAGCCCCGGTTGCGCACGTGGGCGCGGCCCGAGCTGGTCCGCCAGGTGAACTCCCAGTCGGCCGCGGCCTTCATGTAGTCCACCTTCTCGATCTTGACCCGCTCGTAGCCGGGGAACCTCGGCCGGGCGGACTTCTCCTGCTCGCGCCAGTCCTTCACCGGGTCGGGACGGGTCTCCGCGGCCTCCTCGACCAGCAGGAAGCTGCCCCTCCCGGGGCCGGGGCCGCGGAACCAGACCTGGCGCCCGCCGCGCTTGTACACGTCCCAGCCCTTGGGCAGGCCGACCTGGAAGCCCATCCTGTCGCGGTACATCCGCCAGCCCTCGGGGAGCGCGTCCTCCCCCTGCGCCGGGCTCTCCTCGGCCTCGTCCTCCTTCTCCTCCCCGGCCGCGTCCCCGTCGGCGGGGGCGTCCTTCTCAGTCTCCTCGGTCTTGTCGGCGTCATCGCCGGCCTCGTCGCTCGGATCGGACGTGGGGGAGGCGTCCGTGCCCGCCGGGCCGGCGGCGTCGGCCGTCTGGCCGGTGCCCGCCGGAGTCGCGGACGCCACCGTGGTGACCTCGGGGGCCCCCGCCGCGCCGGTCCCGGCCGAGCCGCTGCGCATGCCCAGCCACGCCGCCAGGACCGCCACCACCAGGATGGCGAGCAGCACCACCGGCAGCGCCTTCCTGACCGGCCGCGAGCGGGCCACGCGGCGCAGGCTGGCGGGGTCGCCGAAATCGATCCGCCGGATCGCGCCCACGATCCGCCTGCCCGTGCCGGGCCGCCCCGCGTACGTCCTCATCCCGATCTCGTCCTGGAACGCCGGCGCCACCGTGGTGGGCGCGGGCTCGTCCCGGCCGAACCCCGGCGCGTGCCGCAGCGGCGGAGGCGGGGGAGGCACGGGGGTCACGGGCGTCCGCGCGGGCGGCGGCCCCACCGGCGGCGGCAGCAGCGGCATGGGCTTCGACCGCGGCTTGGGCGGACGCTTCCCGCTCCCGAGCAGCTTGGTCGAGGTGTCCAGCCCCGGCTCCGCGCCCTCCCCCGGCTCCTCCACGGACCCGGCTTCCGGCTCCTGGGGGAGGGGGGCGGCATCGGTGCCCGTACCGGCGGTGCGCGCGTCGCCCTCATCATCCCCGGCCGCGTCCCCGAGATCCCCGGTGTCGCCGGGCTCGGCGAGCATGCCGGCCGTCCCGGTCGCTCCGGCGGCGGAGACCGCGCCCTCGGTGCCCTCGGTGCCCCCGGTGCCCCTGGTGCCCCCGGTGCCCCTGGTGCCCCCGGCATCGCCGGCGTCGTCGGTCCCGGCGTCCCGTGCCGTGCCCGTTCCGGTGCCGCCGGTGGCGGAGGTCGTGCCGGTGGCGGCCTTCGGATCGGCCGTGGCGCCGGTCGCGGTGGCTCGCGCGCTCGTGCCGGTCCCGGTGGCGGAGGCCGCACCAGGCGTGGCGGCGGTGCCCGCGTCCCCCGCCGTGCTCGTGCCGGTTTCGGCGTCCGCTGTCGTGCCCGTGCCGGTCCCGTCGGTGGCGGGGCCGGTGGTGGTCTTGGGCCGTACGGTGGCGCCGGTGGCGGGGAGGGGCTTGGCCTTGGTCCCCTTGCGCACCTTCGGGCGGGTCGGCGGGTCGAGTTCCAGTTCGGCGTCCGGCGCACCGTCCTGTGCGCCATCCTGAGCGCCGTCTTGTGCCTGCGCCGGCTCGGCCTCGAGGGCGGCGGCGCCGGGCGCGGGGGGCGCGAGCTCCGGAGCGGTGGCGGCGTCCGCGGTCGCCTCCTCGGGCGCGTCCTCCGCGGGCTCCTGTACGACGGCGGGGTCCCGCACGGCCTCGCCCGCCGAGACGTCGTCCCTCGCCGCAGGCGTCTCGGGCTTGACGAACGCCGTCTCCGGCTCGGCCGCCGGCGTGGGCGTGGCCACGGTCTTCTTGGCGGCCTTCGGCTTGGCCGTCGTGGTCCGCTTCGGCTTGGCGGCGGGCTTGGCCGGGGCCGCCGCCTCGGGCGCGTCGGCGGCCGGCTCGTCGGCGGCGGGCTCCTCGGCCGCCGGGGGCCGGGCGGACGGCGCGGGCGTGGAGAGGGGCAGGGTCTTGGGCCTGGCCCCGCCGGTGCGCGGCTTGGTCTCGGTCGTGGACTCGTCCGTGTCGGCCGCCGCCTGCGCCGAGGGGGTGACCTCGGCCTGGGCGGCCCCGTCCTGCGGCACCCTGCCCTTGGCCGGCGCCGACGCGGGGCCGGCGCCCTTCCTGGGCGCGGAGGCGGGCCGGGCCGTCGGCGGCGGATACGGCGGACGCCGCTTCCCGGGAGCGGGAGCCGGAGACGGGGCCGGGGCCGGGACGGCGGGGGCGGGCGCCGGGGCCGCCTTCGCCGGGGGCGCGGGGATCGGGGCCGCGTTGCCGGTCACCGGGAACTGGGGCAGCACCGGGGGCGGCTCCGGCGCCGGGGCAGGAGGCTGGGGGCGCGGGGCCGGGCGGGCGGGGGGCTGGGGCCTGGGGGCGGCCCCGGGGCGGCCGGGCGCGGGCTCGGGACGCCGGACGGCCGGCTCCGGGCGGCCGAGCGGCGGCGCGGCCGACGGGCGTACGACGGGCCAGGTGCGGGTGGGCGCGCCGCCGGCGATGACCCGCTCCAGCATCTCCGCGGCCTCGTCGTGGGTGAGGCGCTGCACCGGCTCCTTGACCAGCAGGCCCTCGATCACGGCCAGCAGCGGCCCGGCGTTGGGCGCCGGGTCGGGCGGGTCGTTGAGCACGGAGTGCATGGTGGCCATGGCGGTGCCCCGGTCGTGCGGGGGACGGCCCTCCACGGCCGCGTACAGGGTGGCGCCCAGCGACCACAGGTCGGACTCGCGGCGCGCGGGGCGGCCCTTGAGCCGTTCGGGCGCGATGAAGGCGGGCGTGCCCGCCAGGCCCGTCATGGTGAGCGAGGTCTCGGCCTCCATGGTGGCGATGCCGAAGTCGGTGAGCACGACCCGGCCGTCGTCGGCGAGCAGCACGTTCTCCGGCTTCACGTCGCGGTGGAGCACGCCCGCGCGGTGCGCGCTGCGCAGCGCGTCCACCACGTCCAGGCCGATCTTGGCCGCGCGGCGCGGCGAGAGCACGCCGTCCTCGCGGATGACCTGGCCGAGCGAGCGCGAGTGCACGAGCTGCATCACGATCCAGGGCCGGCCGTCCTCCTCGATCACGTCGTGGACGACCACCACGTTCGGGTGGGTCAGCCGCGCCGCGGCTCGGGCCTCCCGCATCGTGCGGCGGTTGAGCTGCTGGACCTCATCGCCCAGGACGCTGGCGTACCGCACTTCCTTGATCGCCACCGTGCGGTCGAGCAGGTCGTCGTGGGCACTCCAGACCACCCCCATGCCGCCCCGGCCGATGGGCGCGAGTAAGTGGTAACGCCCCGCGACCACGCGTGCGCCTTGCTGCCCATCCGACATCACCGACTTTCAACCCCCTTCCCAAGGTCCAAAATCCTTCCATAACGGGGGATAGCGAGCGACCGCACCAGGAAGGTTTCCTGACACCTGCCGGTTGCCTTCCCGTATGCGGTTGTTTCGACTGGCTCTCCGATTGTCGGCCATATGGGCGGTTATCGCCCGCAAGTGGCGGACGACCCGGGGCATGGCCTAAGGTCGGAGGCATGACCCGCTATCACGTCTTTATCAGGCCGGCTCCGGGAGGGCCGGTCGCAGCCGCGTGATCTAGCGACCATCCGGAGCCGGCAAGGCAGAGACGCCATCGTCTCTGCCTTTTGTGTTTCTCACCCCCAGTGCCGCAGGTGGCACGCGCAGGGCGCCGGCCGCATGACGGGCGACCGGCCGAGTGTCAGGAGCCGAGAGTTATGTCCTCTGCCGCGGAGGCGCTACCCCCCGCAACCACGACAACCCGTCCCCGGAGCCACGAGGTTCGCACCGTGCCGATAGGCGAGGCGATGATCGGGGCCCCGGGCGAGGCCGTCATCGTCGCGCCGGCGCCGGACGGCGGCGCCGCGGCGGCGGACCCGGGCGCGGACGGGCGTCCGGACGTGGGCTGGATCACCATGCGCGCGCCCGGTTCGGCCGGGGCGCTGGAGGCGGCGCGCCGGCACTGGGCGGGGCCGCTGCTGGTAGAGCCGTCCTCGCCCGCGGACCTGGCCGCGATCCGCGAGACGGCCGACGGCGTGATCGTCGGCGCCGCCTGGACCCGCGACCTGGTCCTGGTGCGCGCCTCGGCCCGGCTCGGCCTGCCGGTGATCGTGCAGCGCGGGCCGCACGCGAGCCTGGGCGAATGGCTGGCCACCGTCCGCGAGTGCGAGGCCGAGGGCAACGACCTGCTGGTGCTGTGCGAGACCGGCGGGCGCGCGCACGACGGGAGCACGGCGCCCGACCTCGGGCTGATGCGCGCCGCCAGGGAGCGCTCCGGCCGCCCCGTGCTGGCCGGGCTGGGCGAGGACGCCGGGCTGGCCGGCGCCGCGGTCGCGGCGGGCGCGGACGGCCTGGTGCTCGCCCCCGGCGCCGACGGCCGCACCGCCGCGGCGGCCCGCCGTACGGCGACGCTGGTGCGCGCGGTCACCGCGCCCCTGGACGGCCCGTCACGGCCCGGCTCGGTCGCCGCGGCGCGGGCCGAGATCGATCGGGTGGACGCCGCGCTGGCCACCCTCCTGGAGCGGCGCGCCGAGCTGGCCGGGGTCGTGCAGCGGCTCAAGCCGGTCGGCGGGTTCGCCGGTCGCGACATGGAGCGCGAGCGCCGCCTCGTCGCCGCGATGGCCAGGCACGCGCCCCGCCTCGGCGAGGCGCGCCTGGCGGCGATCATGAACGCGGTGATCGAGGCGGGCCTGGACCTCAGCGAGGAGGAGCGCCGGGCGTCTCCGTGACCGGCGCGGCGGCCGGTCCGGGGACGGCGCGGCGGCGGCGGGCGCACACCGCCCTCCAGCCCAGCGCGATCGCCAGGGCCAGGGCCGGGATCAGCAGGAACGCCGTACGCTGCGCGCTGTCGGCCACCGCCATCAGCAGCACCACGAGCAGCAGGAACGCCAGCGTCAGCCAGTTGGTCCACGGCGAGCCCGGCATCCGGAACGCCGGGCGCTCCAGCTCGCCGCGCAGCGCCGCCGCGCGCAGCCGGAGCTGGCAGTACACCAGGGTCCCCCACGTCGTGACCACCCCCAGCGAGGCGACCGCGGTGGCGATGTCGAAGGCCTGGCGCGGCACGAAGTAGTTCAGCGCGACCCCGCCCAGGAACACGGCCGCGGTGAACAGGATGCCGCCGTACGGCACGTGCCGGCCGCTCATCCGCCCCGTCGCCGCGGGCGCCTCGCCCCGCAGCGCCATCGCGCGCAGGATGCGGCCGGTGGAGTACAGCCCCGAGTTGCACGACGACAGCGCGGCGGTGATCACGATCAGGTTCATCACGTCGCCGGCCGCGGGCACGCCCAGCCGGGAGAAGACCGTCACGAACGGCGACTCGCCCGCCGCGTACGCCGTCCAGGGCAGCACCATCGCCAGCAGCAGCACCGACCCGACGTAGAACACCGCGATCCGCCACACCACCGCGTTGACCGCCTTCGGGATCACCCGCCGCGGGTCCCTGGTCTCGCCCGCCGCGATGCCGACCAGCTCGATCGACGCGTACGCGAACACCACCGACTGCAGGCTCATCAGCACCACCGGGAACCCCGACGGGGCGAACCCGCCGTGCGCGGTCAGGTTGCCCGCGCCCGCCCCGCCCACCGAGAACACCACCAGCGCCAGCCCCACGACCAGGAACGTGACGATCGCCAGCACCTTCAGCAGCGCGAACCAGAACTCCAGCTCCCCGAACACCCGCACCGACAGCAGGTTGACGGCCAGCACCACGGCCAGCGCCGCCAGCGCCGTGATCCAGTGCGGCAGCGCGGGCGCCCACTTGGCGACGTACGTCGCGATGGCGGTCAGCTCGGCCACCCCGGTGGCGGCCCAGTTGACCCAGTACATCCAGCCCGTCGCGAAGCCCGCCCAGGGGCCGATGAACGTGTGCGCGTAGTCCACGAACGAGCCCGACGTCGGCCGGTACAGCACCAGCTCGCCCAGGGCCCGCATCACGAAGAACGCGGCCACGCCGGCGGCGGCGTACGACAGGACCAGCGCCGGGCCCGCCGCCTCCAGCCGCCCGCCCGCCCCCAGGAACAGCCCCACCCCGATCGCCCCGCCGATCGCGATCATCTGCACCTGGCGGTTGCCCAGCGCGGGGCTGTATCCTCCGTTCATGGGCTCGCTCGTATGTTCGATTCTCGCCGCGTCCACCGATGTCCCCCCGTAAACCCGCAGCTCAGGCCCCTGTGCCTGGCCCGTGACCGGCCGGTCACAGGTCACGGTTGAGACTGTAGGGCGAGGTGTGCCCAAAGCCGCGGAGAACGCGCGTAGGCTCATCGTCAGCCCGCCCGCACGCGGGCGGGCGATCGGCAACGGGGTAGTCGAGGGAGCCGCGTGAGCGAGCGCAGCGTTTCAGCGCACGCGGCTGACGAAGGAGGTCGCGTGAGCGAGTCGTTTGTCCATCTGCACGTCCACACCGAGTACTCCATGCTCGACGGTGCGGCGAGGCTCAAGCAGATGTTCAAGCAGGTCGGCGAGCTGGGCATGCCGGCCATCGCGATCACCGACCACGGCAACATGCACGGCGCCTACGACTTCTACAAGCAGGCGACCGGGGCGGGCATCAAGCCGATCATCGGCATCGAGGCGTACGTCGCGCCCGAGGCCCGGCACAACAAGAAGCCGGTGCTGTGGGGCGAGCCGCACCAAAAGCGCGACGACGTCTCCGCCGGCGGCTACTACACCCACATGACCATCTGGGCCCGCAACCGCACCGGCCTGCACAACCTGATGAAGCTCACCTCCCGCGCCTACACCGAGGGCTTCGTCCGCAAGTGGGCCCGCATGGACACCGAGCTGCTCGCCGAGCACAGCGAGGGGCTCATGGCCACCACCGGCTGCCCCTCCGGCGAGGTGCAGACCAGGCTGCGCCTCGGCCAGTACGACGAGGCGGTGGCCGCCGCCGCGAAGTACCAGGAGATCTTCGGCAAGGACAACTACTACCTGGAGATCATGGACCACGGCCTCGACATCGAGCGCCGCGTCCGCGACGGGCTGACCAGGATCAGCAAGGAGCTGGGCATCCCGCCGCTGGTCACCAACGACTCCCACTACACCTACGAGTCCGACGCCGCCGGCCACGACGCCCTGCTGTGCATCCAGACCGGCAAGCAGCTCTCCGACCCCGACCGCTTCCGCTTCGACGGCACCGGCTACTACATCAAGACCGCCGACGAGATGCGGGCCATCGACTCCTCCGACCTGTGGGCCGAGGGCTGCCGCAACACCCTCCTGGTCGCCGAGAAGGTCGATCCCGAGGGCATGTTCACCTACAAGAACCTGATGCCCAGCTTCCCGGTGCCCGAGGGCGAGACCGAGGAGAGCTGGTTCCGCAAGCAGGTCTGGGAGGGCATGCACCGGCGCTGGCCCGAAGGCCCCGACGAGGAGCACCGCAAGCAGGTCGAGTACGAGATCGACATCATCCTGCAGATGGGCTTCCCGTCCTACTTCCTCGTGGTCGCCGACTTCATCATGTGGGCCAAGCGCAACGGCATCCGCGTCGGCCCCGGGCGAGGGTCGGCGGCGGGCTCGCTGGTGGCGTACGCGCTGGGCATCACCGACCTCGACCCGCTCCCGCACGGACTGATCTTCGAGCGGTTCCTCAACCCCGACCGCGTGTCCATGCCCGACGTCGACATCGACTTCGACGAGCGCAGGCGCGGCGACGTGATCCGCTACGTCACCGAGAAGTGGGGCGCCGACAAGGTCGCCATGATCGCCACCTTCGGCACCATCAAGGCGAAGGCCGCCATCAAGGACGCCGCGCGCGTCCTCGGCTACCCCTACGCGCTGGGCGACAAGGTGTCCAAGGCGTTCCCGCCGGCCGTGATGGGCAAGGACATCCCGCTCAGCGGCATCTTCGACCCCGAGCACCCCCGCTACAACGAGGCCGGCGAGCTGCGCAAGCTCTACGAGGAGGACGTCGACGTCAAGGCGGCCATCGACCTCGGCCGGGGCCTGGAGGGCCTGATCCGGCAGACCGGCGTGCACGCCGCCGGCGTCATCCTGTCGGCCGAGCCGCTGACCGACAACATCCCGATCATGCGCCGCGACTCCGACGGCGCGATCATCACGCAGTTCGACTACCCGACCTGCGAGACGCTCGGCCTGCTGAAGATGGACTTCCTGGGCCTGCGCAACCTCACGATCATCGACGACTGCCTGAAGATGATCGAGGCCAACACCGGCACCATGATCGACCTGCTGAAGGTGCCGCTCGACGACCGCAAGACGTACGAGCTGCTGGGGCGGGGCGACACCCTGGGCGTGTTCCAGCTCGATGGCGGCGGCATGCGCTCGCTGCTGCGGCTGATGAAGCCCGACAACTTCGAGGACATCTCCGCGGTCGGCGCCCTCTACCGGCCCGGCCCGATGGGCGCCAACTCCCACACCAACTACGCCCTGCGCAAGAACGGCCAGCAGAAGATCGAGCCGATCCACCCCGAGTTCGAGGAGTCCCTGGCCGACATCCTCGGCACGACCTACGGCCTGATCGTCTACCAGGAGCAGGTCATGGCCATCGCGCAGAAGGTCGCCGGGTTCTCGCTCGGCAAAGCGGACCTGCTGCGCCGCGCGATGGGCAAGAAGAAGAAGGCCGAGCTGGACAAGCAGTTCGAGTCCTTCGAGGCCGGCATGAAGGCCAACGGCTACTCCGACGAGGCCATCAAGACCCTGTGGGACATCCTGCTCCCGTTCTCCGACTACGCCTTCAACAAGGCCCACAGCGCGGCGTACGGGCTGGTGTCCTACTGGACCGCCTACCTCAAGGCCAACTACCCCGCCGAGTACATGGCGGCCCTGCTCACCTCGGTCAAGGACGACAAGGACAAGTCGGCCCTCTACCTCAACGAGTGCCGCCGCATGGGCATCAAGGTCCTGCCGCCCGACGTCAACGACTCCGACTTCGACTTCACCCCGCGCGGCACCGACATCCGCTTCGGCCTGTCCGCGATCCGCAACGTCGGCGGCAACGTCGTGGACGGCATCATCAGCGCCCGCCGCGACAAGGGCCGCTTCGCCGACTTCAAGGACTTCCTGCGCAAGGTCCCCGCGATCGTGTGCAACAAGCGCGTCATCGAGTCGCTGATCAAGGCCGGCGCGTTCGACTCGTTCGGGCACGTCCGCAAGGGCCTGGTCATGGTGCACGAGCAGGCCGTCGATGCGATCATCGACATCAAGAAGAACGAGGCGATCGGCCAGGACTCCCTCTTCGGCGCCATTGAGGGCACCGAGGACCAGACCTTCGACGTGCAGATCCCCCCGGGCGAGTGGGACAAGACCACCCTGCTCACCTTCGAGCGCGAGATGCTCGGCCTGTACGTCTCCGACCACCCGCTCTTCGGCGTCGAGCACATCCTCGCCCAGGGCGCCGACTGCTCCATCGCCGCCCTCCAGGACGAGATCCGCCCCGACGGCCAGGTCGTCACGGTCGGCGGCATCCTGTCGGGCGTGCAGCGCAAGGTGACCAAGAAGGGCGACACCTGGGTCCTGTGCAACCTGGAGGACCTCGAAGGCGCGATCGAGGTCATGGTCTTCCCGTCGGCGTACCAACTGTGCTCCACCGTCCTCGCCGAGGACGCGATCGTCTTCGTCAAGGGCCGCCTGGACAAGCGCGAGGACGTCGCCAAGATCATCGCCATGGAGGTCACCGCCCCCGACCTCTCCCAGGAGGCCGGCGGCCCCCTGCTGGTCAGCCTCCCCCTCAACCGCTGCACCCCACCCGTGGTCGCCGGCCTGAAGGAGGTCCTGACCACCCACCCCGGCACCACCGAGATCCACCTCCAGGTCCACAACGGCCCCAAGACGACCGTCGTCCGCCTCGACGACCGCCTCCGCGTGACCCCGTCCCCGGCCCTGATGGGCGACCTCAAACAACTCCTGGGCCCCGCCTGCCTGGGCGCCTGACCCCCACCTGACCTCCGCGCGGCCGCGCACCCGTGACGGACACGCCGGCCCGCCCACATGCCCTCGCGCGGCCGCGCGCAGGTGCTGGGTGTGCCGGCGCGCTCGCGTGGCCGCGCGCGCATGGCGGATAGTGCCGGCCCGCCCCGTGTGTCCTCGTGCGGCCGCGCGCCTGTGACGGACATGCCGGCCCGCTCGCGTGTCCTCGCGCGGCCGTGTGCGGGTGGTGGGCATGTCGGCCCGCTCGCGTGTACTTGCGCGGCCGTGCACGCGTGGCGGGTATGTCGGCCTGCCCGTGTGTTCTCGCACGGCCGCGCTGTGCTGTGGGCTGCTGACCCACCTGACCCACCCACCACTCCCTGCTGGGGCCCCTCGGGCCCGCCTTGCACGCACGCGGCGTACCCCCGCAGCCCCGGCATGCGCGGACTGTGCGTGCGCGCCTACACCCACGGCCGCATGCGCGCTGGGGTGGCGGTGGTCCGCATGCGCGGAGGGCGGGAGGCCTCTGCTCGCCCACCACGGGCCCGGTCCTGGCCGGTGAAACGGGCCTGCGTTAACCCGCGCGTAACAAGCCCGTAACGCCATTGACGGACATCAGATATCTGATCTATTTTCCCTTCTCAGTGATCCATGACACGGGAGGGCCCTCATGAGATTCGGTGGGCGTTCGTTCCGTCGTGCCGCGGCGCTGCTCGCGGCGGGCGTGCTGGTGGCGGGCTGCGGCGGTGGGGCCGGTGGTGACGCCTCGACAGCCGAGGGTGGCAAGACGGTGAGCCTGTGGCACTACTACGGCCCGCCGGACAGTGCGACCGGGGCGGCACTGGTGCGGCTCGTGGAGCGGTACGAGAAGGAGCACCCTGGCGTCGACATCCAGCCCCGGCACATCCCGTTCGGCGACTTCACCCGCACCCTGCTGCAGTCCGCGGCGGGTGGCGATCTTCCCGACATCGCCCTGATCAACGCCTTCCACACCGAGGCGATGGTGGAGGCGGGCGTCATCCAGGAACTGGACGACCGGGTCGCGGCCTGGGGCAAGAAGGACGGCTTCTTCCCGGCGAGCTGGCGGACGACCCAGGTGGGCGGCAAGACGTACGGGCTGCCCCACCTCGCCGACGCGTACGCCGTCTACTACAACACCAAGATGCTCGACAAGGCCGGCGTCGAGCCGCCGCGGACGTGGGACGAGATGGCCGAGGCCGCGAAGAAGCTGGCGACCGGCGGGCGGCAGGGGCTGGCGGTGAGCGGCATCGAGGGCGACGAGGGGGCCACCGGTCTGATCATCCGGATCCTCGCGGCCGGGGGCGACGTGGCCGACGTGGACTCGCCCGAGGCGAACGAGGCGCTGACGCAGTTCAAGGAGATGGTGGACGACGGCGCCATGTCCAAGGGCATGCTCGGCTGGAACGAGGAGGACGTCAAGAACCAGTTCGCCAACGAGCAGACCGCGATGATGATCAACTCGGCCACGTACGTCAGCACGCTGCGCACCGAGAAGCCCGACCTGGAGTGGAAGGTGGCGCTGCTGCCCGAGGACGAGCAGCGGCTGACCCTGCTCGGGGCCGAGAACCTGACCATCACGGCCGGTAGCCGCGATCCCGACGCCGCCTGGGACGTGATGACGTGGATGCAGCGTCCCGAGGTCCTGGCCGAGTACCTTCCCGACCGCAACAAGCTGCCGGCCCGCCTCGACGTCCCGGCCGGGCAGGACGAGACGCGGGCGGTCTTCCAGGAGCAGCTCAAGTCGGCCTGGGTGCCCGAGGGCAAGCTGGCCGGCGCCGCGGGAGAGGTGTTCACCCACATCCAGGGAGCGTTGCAGGCCGCGGTCAGCGGCTCGGCGAGTGTGGCCGACGCCTTGACGCAGGCCCAGCAGAAGATCGACAAGGCGCTGGCCGGCTAGCGTGCCGAACCAGGAGAAGGCGGTGACGCTGCTGCTCGGCAAGCGCCGCGCCGTGGTCGCGGGGGTGAGCCCGCGGCCGCGGCGGCGGGTGCCGCTCTCGGCGTACCTGTTCGTGCTGCCCGCGGTGCTCTTCGTCGCGGCGACCGTGCTGTACCCGCTGGCGTACAACATCGACCTCAGCTTCCGCGATGTGGGCCTGCGGGAGATCGTGGCCGGCGGCGGCGATTTCGTCGGGCTGCGGAACTACGCCGCCGAGCTGGGCCGGCCGGAGTTCCGCCACGCGCTCGCCGTCTCGCTGATCTACACCGTGCTCAGCGTCGGGCTGGCCTTCGGCTGCGGCCTGGCCATGGCGGTCTTCCTCAACCGCCGCTTCCCCGGCCGCAACCTCATGCGCTCGGCCCTGCTGGTGGCGTGGGTGCTGCCCACCGTCGTCAGCGCCAACATCTGGCGCTGGATGCTCGACGGCACCTACGGGCTGGTCAACACGGCCCTCGGCGGGCTCGGCCTGATCGACCGCGGCGTGTTCTGGCTGGTCGAACCGGTGACGGCGCTGGCGGCGGTGATCCTGGCCACGGTGTGGACGATGGCGCCGTTCGCGATGATCCTGCTGCTGGCCGGCCTGCAGAACATCCCGGCCACCCTGTACGAGGCCGCGCGCATCGACGGCGCGGGCGCGCTGCGCCGTTTCACGAGCATCACGATGCCGATGCTGCGCCCGGTGAACATGACGGTCCTGCTGTTGCTGTTCGTCACCACGTTCAAGACCTTCGACACGATCTACCTGATGACCCGTGGCGGGCCCGGTGACGCGACCACCATCCTGCCCATCCACGCCTACCTGGAGGCGTTCCAGTTCTTCAGGTTCGGCACGGGAGCCGCCGCGACCACCGTCATGCTGCTCATCCCGCTGCTGCTGAGCGTGTTCTACTTCCGCGCGCTGAGGAAGGAGGACCTGGCATGACCTCCCGCCGCGCCTGGCTGAGCACCGCGATCGGCACGCTGCTGGCCGCGCTGTACGTCGTCCCCGTGTACTGGATGGTGGCGACGTCGCTGAAGCGTCCCGGCGACATCTTCGCCAGCCCGCCGGACCTGGTGCCCTCACCGGTGTCGTTCGCCGCGTACGCCGACAGCGTTCTGACCCACGCCGGAGTGCTGCGCGGGCTGGCCAACAGCACCGTGATCGGGCTGGCCACGACCGTGCTCACGCTGGCGCTGGCCATGCCGGCGGCGTACGGGCTGGCGCGCTTCCGGCTGCGGTTCGTCAACGGCTTCCTGCTGCTGTTCCTCGTGGTACAGATGATTCCGGCGATCAACGTCGCGCTGCCCATGTTCGTCATCCTCAGCCACCTGGACCTCGTGAACACCTACACCGGGCTGGTGCTCGCCAACTGCTCGCTGGCCCTGCCCCTCGCCGTGACCGTGCTGCGGCCCTACTTCCTGGCGGTGCCCGGCGAGGTGGTCGAGGCCGCTCGCGTGGACGGCTGCAACCAGTGGTCGGCCTTCGTACGCATCGCGCTGCCGGTGACGGTGCCGGGCATCGTCACGGTGGCCGTGGTGAGCTTCCTCGGCGCCTGGGGGGAGTTCGTCTTCGCGCTCGCCCTGACCACCAAGGACGAGATGCAGCCGATCAGCGTCGTCCTCGCCGGGCTGACCAACGCGTTCGGCACCCGCTGGAACGACGTCATGGCGGTCTCCGCCGTGGTCGCGCTGCCCATCTTCCTGGCGTTCCTGTTCCTGCAGCGCTTCGTCGTCGGAGGCTTGACCGCCGGCGCGAGCAAGAGTTGATTCCCGATCGAGAAGGGCTACTTGATGCACCGTGTTCCCGAAGGCGCCGACCTGGAGATCTGGGCGGCCGTCACCACGCCGTTCGGCCCGGACGGCGAGCTCCGCCTGGACGCCGTCGGCGACCAGGCGGCGCACCTGCTCGCGGCGGGGGTGAACGGTGCCTTCGTCGGCGGCACGACAGGGGAGTTCCCCGCGCTGTCCACGGCCGAGCGGCTGGAACTCGCCGCCGCCTGGGCCGAGCGCCGGCCCGCGGCGCTCGGTCTCGGCGTCCACGTCGGGCACACGGTTCTCAGCGAGGCGCGTACGCTGGCGCGGCAGGCGGCCGGCCTGGGCGCCGACATGATCGCCGCGGTGGCGCCGTACTACGGCTCCGCCGCGCGGGTGGAGGCGGTCGTGGATCATCTGGCCCGGATCGCGGAGGAGGCGCCGGGCGTGCCCTTCTGCTACTACCACATACCGGGTATGACGGGCCTGGACCTGCCGGCCTCCGCGGTGGTGACCGAGGCCGTCAAGCGGATCCCGACGTTCTCGGCGGTCAAGTTCACCGACGACGACCTGCTGGAGTTCGCCCGGACGAGGGAGGCCGCCCCCGGCGTGCGCGTCTACTTCGGCAAGGACGAGCTTCTCCCGGCGGCCCAGGCCATGGGCGCCCGTGCGGTCATCGGCAGCCTGTACAACTTTCTCGCCCCGCTGGCGCGGCGTGTCTTCCAGGCCGCGGCGGAGGGGCGCCTGGAGGAGGCGGCGCGGCTGCACCGGCCCTTCCGGGAGGTGGCCGAGACCGCCGGGCGGCATGGCGGCCTGGCGGTGGTGAAGGAGCTGGCGGGCCGGTTCGGCCCGTATGCCGGACGATGCCGCTCGCCCTGGGACACTTTGGGTACCGAAGGGCTGGCGGCGGTCGATCGCCTCATCCGCGATCTGGGCCCGATCGTGGCGGGGCGGGAAGAGGAGACGCGGTGAGCAAGTCACCGATCTACCGGCAGGCGCAGGCGCGGCTGAAGGAGTACATCCAAACCCACCGGATGCGTCCGGGTGACCGGCTGCCGCCGGAGGCCGCGCTCGCCGAGGAACTGGGCGTCAGCAGGCTGTCGCTGCGCGAGGCGACCAGGAGCCTGCAGACGCTGGGGGTCATCGAGGCACGGCACGGCAACGGGCTGTTCGTCTCCTCCTTCTCCTTCCGGCCGATCATCGAGCAGCTTCCGTACGGTCTGGCCGACACCGGCGCGCGATTCGGCGAGATCCTGGTGGCCCGCGAAGCCATGGAGGTCGGTCTGATGGCGTTCGCGGCCAAGCTGTCCAGCGGTCCCGAACTGGCCGAGTGCGAGCGGCTGGCCGAGCTGATGGGGGAGCGGGAGGCCGCCGGGCTGCCCTGCCCGGACCTGGACAAGGAGTTCCACCTCCAGCTCTACCGCGGGCTGGGCAACACGCTGGTCGATCAGGTGATCGAGACCTTCTGGGAGCTGTTCGCCCGGCTCGGCCCCAACGCCGTGGCGCCGGGCGAGCGGCGTCTCGCCCCCGTCCATCTGGCGATCGTCCGCGCGCTGCGCAAGGGCGACGCCGAGCTCGCGGCGGCCGAGATGCGCGCCCACTTCGACGACGTACGGGCGCGCACCGCGGCCATCGAGGAGACCGCGCCCTCCGCCGGTGACGACGGAAACCGGGGCGGCGGTGGACGTACATGACCGAGCCGCTGATCCTGCGCGCCGACGGCACCGCCCTCGTGCTCGACCCCGATGGGCCCGGCCTGCCCCGCGTCCTGCACTGGGGTCCGGCGCTCGGCCCGCTCGACGGGGTGACGACCGAGGCGCTGGCCGCCGCCTGGCGGCCCGCCCGGCTGGGCTCCTCCCCGCCGCTGCCGCCGGTGCTGTCGCTGCTGCCGGGCGAGCACGAGGGCTGGCAGGGCCGGCCCGGCGTCGCCGGGCACCGCGACGGCCGGATGCCGCACCTGCGGCTCCTCAGGACGGGCGGGATCGAGACGGACCCCGCGGCGGGAAGCGTGCTGATCCGCGCCGAGGACGCCGAGGCGGGCGTCGCGACGGTGACCGAGCTGCGCCTGGAGCCGCAAGGCGTGGTGCGGCTGCGGCACACCCTGACCAACCTCGGCGAGGAGCCGTGGACGGCGGTCGCCCCGCTGACGCTGCTGCCGGTGCCCGACCACGCCGGTGAGCTGATGGACTGGACGGGACGCTGGGGCCGCGAGCGCCATCCCCAGCGCTCGCCGTTCCACCAGGGCATCCGCTCCCTGGAGTCGCGCCGGGGCCGCACCGGGCACGGCGCCACCGGCCTGCTGGTCGCGGGCACGCCCGGTTTCGGATTCCGGCACGGGGAGGTGTGGGCGGTCCACCTCGCCTGGAGCGGCAACCACCAGCACTACGCCGAACGGCTCGCCGAGGGCTGGTCGGTGATCGGCGCCGGCGAACTGCTCGCGCCCGGTGAGGTGCGGCTGGCCCCGGGCGAGAGCTACGAGTCTCCGTGGGCCTTCTTCGTCTACTCCGAGCACGGCCTGGACGGCGCGAGCGCCCGGCTGCACCGCTGGCTGCGCGCCCGTCCCGGCCACCCCCGCTCACCCCGCCCGGTGGTGCTCAACACCTGGGAGGCCGTCTACTTCGACCAGCGGCCCGACCATCTGCTCTCGCTGGCCGAGCGGGCCGCGCACATCGGGGTGGAGCGGTTCGTCCTGGACGACGGCTGGTTCCGGGGCCGCCGCGACGACTCCGCCGGTCTGGGCGACTGGTACGTCGCCGAGGACGTGTGGCCCAAGGGCCTGCACCCGCTGGCCGACCGCGTACGCGAACTGGGCATGCAGTTCGGGCTCTGGGTCGAGCCCGAGATGGTGAACCTCGACTCCGACCTGGCCCGCGCACACCCCGAATGGCTGCTCGCCGCCCCCGGCCGGACCCCGCGTGAGTGGCGGCGCCAGCACACGCTCGACCTGGCCGTCCCCGAGGCCTTCGCCCACATCCTCGACCGGTTGGACGCGCTGGTCACCGAGTACCGCATCGACTACCTGAAGTGGGATCACAACCGCGACCTGCTGGAGGCGGTCCACGACGGCGGCGCGGGGGTCCGCGAGCAGACACTGGCGGTATACCGCCTGCTCGACCGGCTCCGCGAACGGCATCCGCGCCTGGAGATCGAGTCGTGCTCCTCCGGCGGCGCGCGCATCGATCTGGGGATACTCGCCCGCTCCGACCGGGTGTGGGCCTCCGACACCAACGACCCGCTGGACCGCCAGGACATCCAACGGTGGCTTTCGGTCCTGGTGCCGCCCGAGCTCATCGGCTCGCATGTCGGGCCGCCGGTCGCGCACGTCACCGGTCGCGCCGCCGGCCTTCCGTTCCGGGCGGCCACCGCGCTGTTCTGCCACGCGGGCCTGGAATGGGACCTCACCACCTGCGACCCCGCCGAACTCGACTACCTGCGCCTGTGGCTCGCCGAGTACAAGCGGCTGCGCCCGCTGCTGCACACCGGGGAGGTCGTCAGAATCGATCCCGGGCACCGGCCGGAACTCCTGGTGCACGGGGTGGTCGCGGCCGACCGCTCCCACGCCCTGTTCGCCGGCGTCACCACCGCCACGTCCCCGTACGTCGCCCCGCCGCGGCTGCGCCTGGCCGGGCTCGACGAGCACGCCGTCTACGACGTCACCCCCCTGACCCGCCTGACCGCCCCCGACCGCCGCTTCCGGCAGCCCTCCTGGGCGGACGGCGGCACCACGCTGCCCGGAGCGCTGCTGATGCGCGCGGGGCTCGCCGCGCCGCTGCTGAACCCCTCCCAGGCGATGCTCGTCGAACTGCGCGCCCGCTGAGCGGCCCGCACGCCTCCCCTTCACCACGCACCACCATGTAAGGAGCCGTCATGACCCATGCCTCGATTCCCCCGATGTCGAGGAGAAGGCTGCTGGGATACGCCGGCGCCGGAGCCACCGGCGCGTACCTTCTCGGCGCGGTGCCCGCCCCCGCGCACGCCGACACCGGCCAGGCGGAGACGGCACGGACGGGCACCGCCCTCCAGGTGGCCAGCGCCGCCGCCGTCGCCGGGCAGCACGTGCCCGCCAAGCACACGGCGCTGCGCACCGACGGGTACGCCGAGCCGGGCGACGGAGGCGGCGCGCTTTACCGGCGGCTGCCCGCCGCGCCCGCCACGCCGGACCGGTGGCATCTGAAGTCGGCCGACGGCGCCTGGTGGGAGATCGCCGACGACGTGGTGTCGGTGCGGGCGCTGGGCGCCAAGGGCGACTACGACGAGGAGAGCGGCACCGGCTCCGATGACACCGAGGCGCTGCTCGCGGCCGCCCGACTGAACCGGGTCATCTACGTGCCGGGCACCGACAAGACCTACCGGTGCACCCAGCAGATCACCCTGCTGAACGACGGAACGACCTGGTACGGCGACGGCTACCGTTCGAAGATCACCCTGTTCTCCGTCGCGAGCGGGGCCGGCGCCCTGATCGGCATCCGGGGCGACGCGCCCACCACGGCCGACGGCCCGCCGGCGCGCACGGTTCGCGGCGTACGGGTCTCGGGACTGCACCTGGACACTCGCGACAGCAAGAACAACAACGGCCTCGGCGGCTCCTTCCTGGCCGATGTCCAGGTCGACGACATGTACTTCTCCCGCATCGGCCGCAAGGCGCTGACGTTCCAGTACCACTGCCGCAACGTGCGATGCCGGGACATCACGATCTACAGCACGGCGACGGAGCCCGGCTCGACGTTCTCGGCGATCAGCGTGGAGGGCCAGACGGCGGGAGTGGACCTCAGCTACTACCCCGGCGGCGTCAAGAGCACCGCCGACCTGCAGGGCGCCGACATGGCCGATATCCGCTTCACCCGGGTGCACTGCGCCGCCACCGGCTATAACGGCATCGTGGTGTCCAACGCGTACCGGGTCTCCTTCGACGACATCGACTTCGGTGACACCTCCGGGGCCGGCTCCTTCGTGATCTTCACCCGGCTGGTGCGCGACAGCCATGTGCGCGGCATTCGCGGCGGCGACACCCGGCGTCGCATGATCTTCTTCGACGCCAACGTGCGGAACTGCTCGGTGCGCGACTTCCACTTCGGCGCCACGCTGGGGACCGGCGGTGACGGCCGGGCCATTCACTGCGCCGGGCCGTCGAACCTGTTCGCCGACGGCTCGTTCGCGCACCGCAACGCCGCGACGCAGGAGGCCGTCCTCGTCACCGGCGCCGCCGTCACCCTGCGCGGGCTGGAGGTGCGCGAGTGCGCGTCCGCGTTCGTGCTCAACGGCCCGCCGGCGGCCGAGGGACTGACCCTCACCGACTCGCGCTTCACCACCGCGGGCGCTGCGGCCTTCCGGGTGAAGGGCCCCAGGACCGTCATCCGCGACAACCGGTTCGACGTGGCCGGCGCGCCCTTCGCCGGACGCTTCGAAGGGCCGGACAACCAGTGCGTCGGCAACACCGTGGCCGGCACCGGTGACCGGCGCCTGATCGTCACCGCAGGCGCTTCCGCGCTGATCGCCCTGAACACCTTCGGCCAGGGCTCGAAGATCAGCTTCGAGGGCGGCACGCTGTACGCCGGTGCCTGCTTCGGCAACACCGGCCTGGACGGCATCGCGCCCAACCACCTGCCCATGGGCGGCGGAGCGCTGCACGTGGACGGCTCCGGCCGGCTGCGCGTCAAGACCGGCCCGTTCACCTCCGATACCGACGGGGTCGTGGTCGGCAGCCAGACCTGACCACCCCGCTCACCTGCCCCGCCGCGGACGGCTCCGCGGCGGGGCGCCGGCAGCGCGCCCCGCAGAAGAAGGGCTCCTTCGCGTCATCGCTTGAGGCCGCGGCTGGTGTCCAGGGCGAGGAGGGTGAGCCAGGCCCAGCCGATGGTGACGGCGGTGCGCTGGAAGAGGCCGCCCAGGGCGACCAGGTCGGGGTGCTGCTGGAAACCCATGGTGGACAGGACGAACGTGGTCACGAAGGCCGCGGCGGCGAGCACCGAGAAGACGGCCCAGGCGGGGCGGCGGTGGGCGGCGAAGCGGACGGCGAGGACCACGGGGGCGGCGGCGATGGCGGCGAAGCCGGGGACGGAGAACGCGTCGTGCAGGAAGGCCGGGACGCCGCTGTAGTGCACCAAGAGGCCGGGGGTGCCCGGCGGGTAGCCGCTGACGGGGTCGGTGGTGAAGACGCCGGCGCCGAGCAGGCTGATCGCCCAGATTCCGATCAGGAGTGGGCCCCAGACGGAGCCGCGGGCCGGGCCGGGGGCGGTGCGGAGGGCGCGGCGCAGGCCGATGGCCAGGGCCAGCGTGAGCACGCCGGCGACGAGGAAGTTGGCGGTCTGCACCCAGCCGTGCTCGCCCAGGGCCAGCGAGCTGACGGGGTGGCGCAGGGGGTCGTAGTGGGGGCGGATGGCGCCGGCGACGAGGAATGTGGCCACGAAGAGCGGGCCGGCCACGGCGCCGGCGATGAGCAGGCGTCTGGTCCCGTTCGGGTGGTTGCGAGGGGCGGCCGGGGGAGTGGTCGCGAGCAGAGTCCGAGTCATGGCGTCAACCTAGATTGACGCTCGGCCATGTGTCAACCCTAGTTGACGCCTGCCTGTCGCGCTGTGGCCTGCCATGTGGTGAGGTTCAGCCTGACGTACTGGGACTGGGCCTCCGGAGGGCTCCTGTCGGCGACCTCCAGCAGGTGCACCAGCCCGCCCTCGGAGTCGGTGACGCAAATGGACCTGCCTTTGGGCCGCCGCTCGGCCTTCCCTGTGCCGGGGTATTGCGGGTTGGTGATGTACCGCTGCGCAAGGCCATGGTTTATGGGGCCATGACCATGGTCTCGGCGTATTTCCTGGCCCGTACGGGACGGTCGGTGAGGTCGATCCCTTGACCGGCGGCCACGACGATGCCCTTTTCCCGGTATATCGGAGCGGGCTGTGAGGATCTGCCGGAAGGCGGTGAATCCGCAGGCCGGGTCACGAGGGCGTCGCCGGGGGGGCGGGGGTTTCGATCGGTCAGATGGGTGACGATGGTCCTGGTCAGGACCGTGACGACGGCGCCGGCCGTCGCGCCGGCGATGGTTTTGCCCCACCCGGGGTCGCGCCGCGGGCGCCGCCGCCGGGTCTGGTGAAAACGGGGTCCATGTCAGAGCCGTACGCCATGCCGCCCTTTCTGTCAGGGAATACCGCGGCGTGCATCGCATGATATGGCGGGAATCGAAATTGGCGACGGCGACTCCGCGGTCGCGTCGGAGTCAATTCGAAGCGGCCTCCATTTGAGGTGAGCGGTACCACCCCGTGCCGGAAGCATCGTGGACGGTGTGCCAGGGAATGCCGTCCGGCGCGCTCGCGGCACGGCCATGCGGCCGGCCTCCCGTTTGCGGGCCGGTCGCGGCACCCGCCGGGTCGGCTGTGCGCCGCCTCGGTGGAACCGGTGCCTGGGCCGGTTCCGCTTGTTCGGCTCAGGAGCTGATATATATCGGTGGCCGATATATAGTGAGGGCGTGACCGCACGAGGGATCACCGAGCCCGCCTTCCTGGTCCTCACCGCGCTGGCGGACGAGGCCAGGCACGGCTACGGCATCGTCGGCGAGGTCGAGCGGCTCTCCGGCGGCCGGATACGCATGCCGGTCGGCACCCTGTACGGCGTGCTCGACCGGCTCAGTGGCGACGGGCTGGTCGAGCTGGACCGCGAGGAGGTCCAGCAGGGGCGGCTGCGCCGCTACTACCGGCTGACCGAGGCGGGAGCCGGGGCGCTCGACGCGGAGGCCGCGCGGCTGGCCGCGAACGTACGGGCGGCGCGGGAGCGGCTGCGGGCGCGCGGCCTGGCGCGCCACCGGCCCGCCTGGGAAGGCGGAGGACCGGCATGAGCACGGGGAGGCGGAGGGCCGGTGTGAGCGCCGGGAGGCGGTGGACCGGCGTGAGTGCCGGGGGGCGGAGGGCCTGTGTGAGTGCCGTGCCGAGGGGTGGTGAGCCCGTCGTGGGGGCGGCCCGTACGGGGTGCGCTCCCGCCCGCCGAGGGCGTCGTGTGGGTGGACCAATGGGAGTGAAGGGCAGTCGATGAGCAGTCTTCTTGAGGATCGCTACCGGTTCCTGCTGCGCATGCTGCCGCGGTCGTACCGGGCCGGCGGGCGCGAGGAGGAGATGCTCGCGACCTACATGGAGGGGGCGGGCGAGTCCGAGGAGGCGCTGCTCGGCCGGCCGCGCTGGGCGGAGGCGCGGGCCATCGCCGCCCTCGCCGTACGTGTGCGGCTCGGCGGTGCGGGCGCCACCGCGCGCTCCCTGGCGAGCGGGCGCGTGGTGCGGTGGATCGCCCTGCTCGGCGTGGCGGGCAACGCCGTCACGACCGGCCACGAGTTCCTGGCCGGCCTCGCCCGGGGGGCGGACCTCGCCCCGCTCGACGCGCTGATCCCGCTGGGCTGGGCGGCGGCCTTCTGCCTGCTGGCCGGCGGCCGGCCGCGCGCGGCGCGGATCGTCGTGCTGCCCGTCCTGCTCGCGCAGGTGGCGGTGATGTCCGCCTGGCAGGACGCCGGGGCGGCGCTGAGCAGTGTGCCGTCGGCCGCGTTCACCGTGGCGTGGCTGCTCATGACGGCCGTGCCCGCGCTGGCCCTGGTGGCGGGCTACCACCGCGACGCGCCGCCGCCCTCGCGCCGCTGGCTCGCGCTCCTGCCCGCCGGGCTCGCCTTCGCCGCCGCCTGGACGCTGCTGCCGGGCTGGCACCCCGCCGACGAGGCGTACGCGGTCGCGCTGGTCGGCGCGGCGGCCTACCTGCACGCGGGCGCGCTGCGGCGGCGTGCCGCGCCCGACGGGGCCGCCTCGCTCGCGCTCGCCGCGCTGGGGCTGCCGGTCCTGCTCGCCAGTGCCGCGTCCGTGGACGGCCGGCTCGCCGCCCAGGGCGACGGCCCCTACGCTCCGTACGCGGCGGCGATCGCGGTCGGCGTGACCGTGCTGCTGGCCGTGGCCGTGGCGGCGCTGCTGGTGACCGGCGTACGGTTCCTCGCCCGGCTCCCGGCCGCCGGCCCGGCCAGCCCCGCTCCCGCCTGACGCCGCCGGGGACGGCCCCCCGTCACCAGAGGCCCGGCGGGAGCCATGGCGGCCGGTCGCCGCGGCCGCCCTGATCCTCTCGGCCCTGATTCTCTCGGCCCCGGTCCCGTCGGTCCTGGTCCCGTCGGTCCTGGTCCCGTCGGTCCTGGTCCCATCGGTCCTGGTCCCAGCGGTTTCGGTCTCGGTGGCCGGGCCGGTCCCAGGGCGGCCAGAGCCCGTCGAAGAGGTTGCGCTCGAAGCGGCGGCGGCCCCGGGCCTCCGAGCGGTCGTCGTCGCCCCGTTCCCCGCGCTCGCGGTCCTCGGCGTCCTCCAGGCCGGGCGTGTGGCCGCCGCCGAAGCGGCCCATGTCGGGGCCGTGGAAGCCGCGCGGCTCGGTGTCGCGCAGCGCCCGCGACATCGACTCCACCCAGATCGGGCCCGGCAGCGTCGCGCCCTGCACCGAGCCGTAGTACCGGCCGCCGATCTCCACCCCGCGCAGCGGGTACTTGTACGACCCGCGGATGTCGCCCACGCTCACCGCCGCCGCCAGGTCGGGGGTGTAGCCGGCGAACCAGGCCGAGGTGTAGCCGTTGTTGGTGCCGGTCTTGCCCGCGGCGGGCCTGCCGATGTCCTGGCCGCGCATGGTGCCCTCGGTGAAGACGCCCTGGAGCACGTGGTTGACCGCGTCGGCGACCTCGGGCTCGATGGCCTGCCGGCAGCTCGGCGGGATCGGGGTGCGGCGGCCGTCGCGCTCGATGATCTCCAGGACCGCGATCGGGCGGCAGTACCTGCCCCGCGCGGCGAAGGAGGCGAAGGAGGCGGCGACCGTGAGCGGGTCCATCTCGTTGACGCCGAGGGTGAAGGTGGGCACCTCGCGCAGCGGCTTGCCGTCGGCGCGGGCGATGCCGAGCTTGCGCGCCGTGCGCACCACGTCGCACAGGCCCACCTTCTGCTCCAGCATCATGAAGAAGATGTTCACCGACTTCCAGGTGCCGGTGGAGATGCTGTGCGGCCCGCCCTCGCCCTCGCCGCCGGCGTTGTGGATGGTGGTGCCGGGCGAGTTCACCCCGCGCCCGGCGCAGTCGCGGTAGCCGGAGGCCGGCGAGAAGGCGCCCGGGGTGTCGAAGCCCTGGTCGAACCGCCAGCCCTCGCCCAGCGCCGTGGCCAGGGTGTACACCTTGAACGTCGAGCCCGCCTGCAGGCCGAGCCCGCCGCCGTGCTTGACGTCCACCGGCAGGTTGTAGGTGGTGCGCGGCCCCTTCTTGGCGCCGCCCTTGTTGCTGCCGTACTTCTTGCTCGCCGCCAGGGCCAGGATGCGGCCGGTGCCCGGCTCCACCATCGCCTCGGCCGCCACCTGGTCGTCCTTCGGGTGCACCCACTCGGAGATGGCCCGTTCCGCGGCCCGCTGCGCGCGCCGGTCCAGGGTCGTGCGCAGCACCAGCCCGCCCTGGTTCAGGCGGCGCTCGCGCTCGGCCCGGGTGTGCCCGAAAGCGGGGTTGGACAGCAGCTCAAGCTGGACGTACCTGCAGAAGAACGGCGACTCGCTCTCGTAGCAGCCGCCCGGCTCGGGCCGCAGCCGGATGCCCAAAGGCTCCCGTTTGGCCGCCGCGGCCTGGGCCGGCGTGATCGCCTTGACCTCGGCCATCCGGTCGAGCACCAGGTCGCGCCGCTGCTTGAGCCGGGCGCGCCGGGCCTCGCCGAGGGCGGGGTCGGTGGCGTTCGGCGTGCGGATCGCGCCCGCCAGCGTCGCCGCCTGCGGCAGCGTGAGCCGGTCGGCGGTGGTGGAGAAGAACCGCCGGGCCGCGGCCTCGACCCCGAACGCCCCGGCGCCGAAGTAGTTGATGTTGAGGTAGCGCTCCAGGATCTCGTCCTTGGTGTACTTCTTCTCCAGGGCGAGCGCCAGGCGCAGCTCGGTGATCTTGCGTTGCAGGTTCGGCGCCCGCGCCCGGTCGCGCTCGGCCTGCGTCTCGGCGCTCTGCACCAGCAGGTTCTTCACGAGCTGCTGGGTCAGCGACGAGCCGCCCTGCTTGATGTTCCCGGCGCGGGCGTTGGCGATCAGCGCCCGGATCGTGCCGCGGACGTCCATGCCGGCGTGCTCGTAGAAGCGGGCGTCCTCGATGGCCACGATCGCCTTGCGCATCACCGGGGCCACCTTGGCCAGCGGGACGGCCGTCCGGTTCTCGTAGTAGAACTGGGCGAACTGGCGGCCGTCGCGGTCCAGCAGCCGGGTGCGCAGGGGGAGCGGCTCCTCGTGAGGCGGGGCCGGGAGGTCGGTGAACGTGCGCGCCACGCCCTTGACGACCAGCCCGGCCCCGCCGACCGCGGGCAGCAGTATCGCCGCCGCGATCACCCCGCCGAGCGCGCCCGCCAGGCCGAGCCCGGCCAGGGCGCGCCGCCGTCCTCGCGCATCGACGGTGTCATGCCGGGTACCGCGGGATCTCACGAGAGAGAAGGTGCGACCGGACGATCAGCACCAAACCCCCGTCCGCCCGTTCTTTACCTGCCGCGCCCGACCTTTACCCGGCGTATCCGGGCATATCTCGGCATTCGGTACGGTGCGCCGCCGGAGATCAGGACTCGGGCGCCACCGCCCGCATCTCGCGGCTGATCTTCAGCCCCAGGGAGGCGAACTGCTCGAAGGGCCGGTGGTAGCCCCGCTCGATGTGGTGCACGCCGCGCAGCGTGGAGGTGCCCTCGGCTGCCGCGGCGGCGAGGACGGCCGAGAAGCCGGCGCGGATGTCGGGCAGGGTCACGTCGGCGCCGCGCAGCTTGGACACGCCGCGCACGACGGCGGAGTGCTTGGCGTTGGTGTCGTGGTACCGGCACGCGGGCCCGCCCAGGCACACGTCGAACACCTCGATCTCGCAGCCCATCTTCTGCAGCGCGGGCACGTACACCAGGCGGTTCTCGAAGACGGTCTCGTGCAGCACCGACATGCCCTGGCTCTGGGTGAACAGCACCATCAGCGGGGTCTGCCAGTCGGTCATGAACCCCGGGTGGGTGTCGGTCTGCACCGCGGCCTGCCGCAGCCCCGCGGGGGCGGAGGCCGACAGCCAGTCGTCGGTGATGTCCACCTGGGCGCCCATGCGGGCCAGGGTGGTGATCGCGGTCACCAGGCGGTCCTGCGGGCAGCCGTGCACCCGCACCTGGCCGCCGGTGATCAGGCCGGCGACGAGGTAGGAGAACGCCTCGATGCGGTCGCCGACCAGCCAGGTGGAGGCCCCGCGCAGCGACTCCACGCCCTCGATCACGATCCGCCGGTCGGGGCTCAGCTCGATGCGCGCGCCCATGCGCTGCAGGAACAGCGCCAGCTCGACGACCTCGGGCTCGGTGGCCGCGCCCTTGAGCACGGTCTTGCCCTCGGCCAGCACCGCGGTCATCAGCACCGTCTCGGTGGCGCCCACGCTGGGGTAGGGCAGCTCGATCCGGGTGCCGTGCAGGCGCTTGGCCTTGGCGGTGATGCCGGTGTCGCCGACCTCGACCTCGGCGCCCATCGCGCGCAGCGCGTCCACGTGGAAGTTCACCGGGCGGCGCCCGATCGGGTCGCCCCCGACCAGCGGCACGTACGCCTCGCCCGCGAGGTGCAGCAGCGGGCCGAGCATGAGGATCGGAATCCGGTTCAGCCCGGTGAACGCCTCGGGCACCCGGGGCTGGATCACCGGTCCCCGCGCCACCGTGATCTCCCGCTGGGTGATCTCCACGTCGATGCCGAGCGCGCGCAGCATCGCCGCGGTGATCTCGACCTCGCCCACCTCGGGCGCGTTCTGGATCGTGCTCTCCCCCGTGCCGAGCATGGCCGCGACCATGTGCTTGGACACGCCGTTCTTGGACCCCCGAACCTCCACGTCTCCGCGCAACGGACCCGAGGGCTCGATCAACCAGACCTCTTCTTCTTTCACGGTGCACCAGCCTAACCGTCCGGGCCACGGCGATCCCGATGCGTGCGAGCGTGGTTCTATAGCATCGGACTGGTCAGCACAATGAGCCGTTTTCACCTCAGTAACCGGGGTTCCGGCTCGCGGCGAGGGGAGGTCAATTGCGGCATTTGCGGGACTTCGCCGCCACTGTGCTGATCCTGGCGGTCGCCGGTGTCGCCGCCGGGCTGCTGTGGTCGTACGTCGCGCCGCGCGCGCCGTACGTGCCCACTGACGGTGGGCTGGTCCTCGCCGACGCCTCCACGCAGTCGCTGATCGCGGCCGACGGCTGGTTCGCCGTGATCACCGGCGGCGCCGGGATCGTGTGCGGCGTCGCCGCGTTCGCGATCGGGCGCGACCGGCTGACCATGGTGCTGAGCCTGGCCGGGGGCGGGCTGCTGGCCGGGTTCCTGGCCCGGTGGATCGGCGGCGCGGTCAACCTGGGCACGCCCAGCGTGTCGGCGTCGGGGGTGACCGGGCACGTCGTGCCGGGGAGCCTGGGCCTGACCGCGACCGGCGTGATCGTGAGCTGGCCGCTGCTGGCGGTGGCGGTCTTCGGGCTGATGGTCGGCTTCGGCACCTACCGCGACACGCCGCCGCCGCCCCCGCCGCTGGACGGCACCTACGACCTCAGCCGCTGACGCCGTCCGCGCCGCCCGGCCCGCCGGGCACAGGCGCGTCGAGCACCGGCGGCCTGCGCGCGGCGTGGCCGGTCGCGCGCTCGAAGGCGGCGGCCACGCGCAGCACCTCCAGGTCGGCGTACGGGCGCCCGACGATCTGCACCCCGACCGGCAGCCCGCCGGGGGTGAACCCGCACGGCACGGAGGCCGCCGGCGCGTGCAGCACGCTGATCCAGTACGCCGAGCGCATCCACGCCAGGTAGTCGGGCATAACCCGCCCCGCCACCTCGGTCACGTACGGCTGCTCGACCGGGAACGGCGGCACCTGGCTGACCGGCGCGATCAGCACGTCGTACTCGTCCCAGAAGGCGCTCATGCGGGCGAACAGCCCGCTGCGCAGCCGCTCGGCGCGGGCCAGGTCGGCGGCGGTCACCTCGCGTCCCCTGGCGACGTTCCAGCGCACGTTCTCGCCCAGCTCCTCCTGCGGCAGCTCGCCGTACGACAGGGCGTAGTACCAGGCGCGGTAGATCCGGAACGCGTCCTCGGCGGCCGAGAGGTCCAGCTCGACCGGCTCCACCCGCGCCCCCAGCTTCTCGAACACGGCGGGCGCGGTGCCGGTCACGGCCGCCGTCGCCGGGTCCACGGGCAGCCCGCCCAGGTCGGCGCTCCAGGCCACCCGGAGCCCGGTGACGTCCGGGTCGAGCGGGCGGGCGAACGCCGAGCCGTCGTCGGTCACGGTCAGCGGCACCGCCGGGTCGTACCCGGAGATCACGCTCATCATCAGCGCCAGGTCGCCCGCGGTGCGCGCCATGGGGCCCGCCACGCCCAGGGTGTACCAGGCGGCGACGGCGCTGGGCGCGGCCACCCGGCCGGGCGTGGGCCGCAGCCCGGCGACGTTGCAGAAGGAGGCGGGGTTGCGCAGCGAGCCGCCCATGTCGGAGCCGTCGGCCAGGGCCACCATGCCGGTGGCCAGCGCCGCCGCGGCGCCGCCGCTGCTGCCGCCCGCGCTCTTGGTCAGGTCGTAGGGGTTGCGGGTGGCGCCGAACACCTCGTTGACGGTGTGGGAGCCGGTGCCGAACTCCGGGGTGTTGGTCTTGCCCAGCGTGATCGCGCCGGCGGCGCGCAGCTTGCGCACGACCGGCGCGTCGTGCGCGGGCACGTGCTCGGCGAACAGCCGCGAGCCGTACGTCGTGCGGATGCCGGCGGTGTCGGTCAGGTCCTTGTGGGCGACCGGCAGCCCGTGCAGCGGCCCGCGCGGACGCCCGGCGGCCAGCTCGGCGTCCGCCGCGGCGGCGTCGGCCAGCGCCCGCTCGGCGACCAGGGTGACGATCGCGTTCACCGCCCCGTTGACCTGCTCGACGCGGCGCAGGTGAGCCTCGGTCAGCTCCACCGCGGACACCTCGCGCCCGCGTACGAGCGCGGCCATCTCCGCCGCGGTCAGGTCGCACAGCTCGCTCATCCCCGGCCCCCCGATCCGTCGTGCCTCACCGCAGAGTCTGCCGCGCCCGGGGCCGGGCCCGCCTCGGCAAGGTTCGCCGACCGGGGCTAGCCCGCCTTGGCGATCGGGGCGGTGACCGCCTTGATGAGGGCGATGAGGTTGCCGGGCGCGGTCTCGATCTGCAGCCCACGCCGCCCGGCGGAGAAGTAGATGGTCTCGAACCCGAGGGCCGACTCATCGACCACCGTCGGCAGCGCCCGGCGCTGGCCGAGAGGGCTGATGCCGCCCACGACGTACCCGGTGACCCGCTCCACCTTGGCGGCGTCGGCCATCGCGGCGCGCTTGCCGCCGCCGAGCGCGCCGGCGAGCGCCTTGAGGTCCAGTTTGCCCGCGACCGGCACCACCGCGACCGCCAGGTTCCCCTCGACCTCGGCGACCAGCGTCTTGAAGATCCGCTCGTACGGCACGCCGAGCGCGTCGGCGGCCTCCTCGCCGTACGCCTGGGCGTTCGCGTCGTGCTCGTAGGGGTGCAGCGTGAACGGCAGCCCGGCCTGGGTCAGCGCCACGGTGGCGGGTGTGCCCTGCCCGCCCTTGCTCTTGGTCTTCGCCACAGGTCGGTAGCCTAATGCCGTGCCCGGCGCACCCCCACAATAGATCTACAGTGTAAAGGCCGTGTCCGGACAGCGGGCACGATAGGTGCAGGCGGTGGCACTCCGTAGACTATGAGGGTGATTTCCCGTATCGATCTGCGCGGCGTCCTGCCCGAGGACCTCCGCGCCGTGCTGCCCCGAGCCGACCTCGACGTCGCCGCGGCCCTGGAGCTGGTCCGGCCGATCTGCGAGGACGTGCATCATCGCGGGGTGGCCGCGCTGCGGGAGCTCACCAAGCGCTTCGACGGGGTGGAGCTCGCCTCCACCCGGGTCCCGGCCGAGGCGATCGAGCGGGCGCTCGGCGCGCTCGACCCGAAGGTGCGGGCCGCGCTGGAGGAGTCCATCCGCCGCGCCCGCCTGGTCCACCGCGACCAGCGCCGCACCGACACGACCACGCGGGTGGTGCCGGGCGGCACCGTGACCGAGCGCTGGGTGCCGGTCGAGCGCGTGGGCCTGTACGTCCCGGGCGGGCGGGCCGTCTACCCCTCCAGCGTGGTCATGAACGTCGTGCCCGCGCAGGAGGCCGGGGTGGGCTCGCTGGCCGTGACCAGCCCGGCCCAGGCCGAGCACGGCGGGCTGCCGCACCCGACCATCCTGGCCGCGTGCGCGCTGCTCGGCGTCAACGAGGTCTACGCCGTGGGCGGCGCGCAGGCGGTGGCGATGTTCGCCTACGGCACCGAGGAGTGCCCGCCGGTCACCATGGTCACCGGCCCCGGCAACGTGTACGTCGCCGCGGCCAAGCGCCTGCTCAAGGGCCGCATCGGCATCGACTCCGAGGCCGGCCCGACCGAGATCGCGATCCTGGCCGACCGCACCGCCGACCCGGTGCACGTCGCCGCCGACCTGATCAGCCAGGCCGAGCACGACGTGATCGCCGCCGCGGTGCTGGTCACCGACTCCACCGAGCTGGCCGAGGCGGTGGAGAAGGAGCTGCCGGGCCAGGTCGCCGCCACCCGCCACTCCGAGCGCATCGCCGAGGCCCTGGCGGGGCGGCAGTCGGGCATCGTGCTGGTGTCCGGCATCGACGACGGGCTCAAGGTCGTCGATGCCTACGCCGCCGAGCACCTGGAGATCATGACCGCCGACGCCGCCGCGGTCGCGGCGAGGGTGCGCAACGCGGGCGCGATCTTCATCGGGCCCTACTCGCCGGTCTCGCTCGGCGACTACCTGGCCGGGTCCAACCACGTGCTGCCGACCGGCGGCTGCGCCTGCCACTCCTCGGGGCTGTCGGTGCAGACCTTCCTGCGCGGCATCCACGTCATCGACTACGACCGCGACGCGCTGGCCGGCTCGGCCGCCCACGTGTGCGCGCTCGCCGACGCCGAGGACCTCCCCGCCCACGGGGCGGCGATCCGGGCCCGATTCGACTGGGAGATCCCGCAGTGACGTCATCCTCCGTCGGCGAGGTCTCCCTCGCCGACCTGCCGATCCGCGCCGACCTGCGGGGGCGCTCGCCGTACGGGGCGCCGCAGATCGACGTGCCCGTGCGGCTGAACACCAACGAGAACCCCTACCCGCCGCCGCCCGGCCTGGTCGAGGACCTCGCCGAGGCCGTGCGGCGCGACGCCGCGGGCCTGAACCGCTACCCCGACCGCGACGCGCTGGCGCTGCGCGCCGACCTCGCGGCCTACCTCGGCCACGGGCTCGACTCCGCGCGGGTGTGGGCGGCCAACGGCTCCAACGAGGTGCTGCAGCAGATCCTCCAGGCGTTCGGCGGTCCCGGCCGCACCGCGCTGGGCTTCGAGCCGTCCTACTCGATGCACCCGATCATCACCACCGGCTGCTCGACCGAGTGGATCTCCGGGGCGCGCGAGGACGATTTCGGGCTCGACCCGGGCAAGGCCATCGCGGCGATCGAGGAGCACCGGCCCGACCTGGTCTTCCTCACCTCGCCCAACAACCCGACCGGCACCGCCCTGCCGCCCGCGACGATCGCGGCGGTGGTGGAGGCGGCGCCGGGCATGGTCGTGGTGGACGAGGCGTACTTCGAGTTCGCCCGTTCCGGCACTCCCTCGGCGCTGACGCTGCTGCCCGAGCACCCGCGCCTGATCGTGACCCGCACGATGTCCAAGGCGTTCGCGATGGCCGGCACCCGGCTCGGCTACCTCGCCGCGCACCCCGCGGTGATCGAGGCGCTGCTGCTGGTGCGGCTGCCGTACCACCTGTCCACGCTGACCCAGGCGGCGGCGCGGGTCGCGCTGGCGCACCGCGAGGCGCTGCTCGGCACGGTGGACGAGCTGCGCGCCGAGCGCGACCGCACGGTGGCGTGGCTGCGCGGCAAGGGGCTCAAGGCGGCCGACTCCGACGCCAACTTCGTGCTGTTCGGCGAGTTCCCGCAGCGGCGCGCGGTGTGGGAGGGGCTGCTCGCCCGCGGCGTGCTGATCCGCGAGGTCGGCCCGCCCGAGTGGCTGCGGGTGTCCATCGGAACCGGAGACGAGATGGCGGCCTTCAGGGCCGCGCTGGAGGCTGTGCTGTGACGAGAGTGGGCCGGATCGAGCGCACGACGAAGGAGACCTCGGTGCTGGTCGAGGTCGGCCTCGACGGCACCGGCCAGGTGGACGTCGCCACCGGCGTGGGGTTCTACGACCACATGCTGGCCCAGCTCGGCAAGCACGGCCTGTTCGACCTGACCGTCAAGACCGAGGGCGACCTGCACATCGACGCGCACCACACGATCGAGGACACCTCGCTGGCGCTGGGCGCGGCGTTCCGCGAGGCGCTGGGCGACAAGTCGGGCATCCGGCGGTTCGGCAGCGCGTCCTGCCCGCTGGACGAGTCGCTGGCCCAGGTCACCGTGGATCTGTCCGGGCGGCCCTACCTGGTGCACACCGAGCCCGAGGGCATGGCCCCGATGATCGGTCCCGACTACGACACCACGATGACCCGGCACATCCTGGAGTCGTTCGTCGCCCAGGCCGCGATCTGCCTGCACGTGCACGTCCCGTACGGGCGCAACGCGCACCACATCGTGGAGGCGCAGTTCAAGGCCCTGGCGCGGGCGCTGCGCGAGGCGTCGGAGCCCGACCCGCGCGCCAGCGGCGTGCCCAGCACCAAGGGCGTGCTGTGAGCGAGCGCGGCGGGCGGGCCGATGGGCGCCGCGGCCTCTCCGAGTGCCGGAGGAGGAGGGGCTGTGACCGATAACTGGACTGCCGCGATCATGGTCTTCGTGGGCCTGTTCCTGGTCGGCGGCGTGGTCTCCTTCTTCAAGCAGGGCCTGAAGCTGTTCGCCGCGGTGCTCGGCGTCGGCGCGGCGCTCGCGATCACGGCGGGGGTGCTGTGGTGGTGAACGTGGTGGTGCTCGACTACGGGTCGGGCAATCTGCGCTCGGCCGAGCGGGCGCTGGCCCGTGTCGGGGCCGAGGTGACCGTGACGGCCGACCTGGACGCGGCGCTGGAGTGCGACGGCCTGGTGGTGCCCGGCGTCGGCGCCTTCGCGGCCTGCATGGCCGGGCTGACCGGCGTGCAGGGCGACCGGGCGATCGCCCGGCGGCTGTCGGCCGGGCGGCCGGTGCTCGGCATCTGCGTCGGCATGCAGATCCTGTTCGAGGAGGGCGTGGAGCACGGCGTGCACACCAAGGGCTGCGGTGAGTGGCCCGGTGCCGTCGAGCGGCTTGAGGCGCCGGTGCTGCCGCACATGGGGTGGAACACCGTTTCCGCGCCCGAGGGCTCGGTGCTGTTCGCGGGCCTGCCCGCCGACACGCGCTTCTACTTCGTCCACTCCTACGCGGTGCGCCGCTGGGAGCTGCAGGCCGGGCCCGGGTTCCCCGAGCCCCTGGTGACCTGGGCCGAGCACGGCGAGCGGTTCGTGGCCGCCGCCGAGAACGGCCCGCTGATGGCCACCCAGTTCCACCCGGAGAAGTCCGGCGACGCCGGCGCCACCCTGCTGGAGAACTGGGTCAGGACCCTGAAGTGAGCGAGCGGGGCGAGCGGGCGCGGCGGCGCGCGCTGCGCGAGGCCGAGCGCGCCAGGCAGGCCGCGTTACGCGCCGAGCGCGAGGCCAGGGCGGCGCGCCGGCGCGAGCTGCGCGGCCGGGTGACCGCCCTGCTGCCCCGGCCGGTGCGCGTGGCGCGGCAGGGCGGCCTGATCGCCCGCCGCCGCCGCGCGCAGAACGCCGTGGTCGTGCTGCTGTTCGTGCTCGTCCAGGTGCTCGCCTGGCTGCTGACGTCCGCATGGGCGGCGCGCCTGGGCGTGTTCGTACTGTCGTTGTTGCTGGTCCCGGTGCTCGTCACCCTCATCTTCGACCGGAGGTCGTGAACACATGTCGTCGCTGGTGCTGCTGCCCGCCGTGGACGTCGCGGACGGCCAGGCCGTGCGCCTGGTCCAGGGCGAGGCCGGAAGTGAGACCTCCTACGGCGATCCGCTCGCCGCCGCCCTCGCCTGGCAGGAGGCCGGCGCGGAGTGGATCCACCTGGTCGATCTGGACGCGGCGTTCGGCCGCGGCTCCAACCGAGAGCTGCTGGCCTCGGTGGTCGGGGCGCTGGACGTGAACGTGGAGCTGTCCGGCGGGATCAGGGACGACGAGTCGCTGGCCGCCGCGCTGGCCACGGGCTGCCGCCGGGTCAACATCGGCACCGCCGCGCTGGAGGACCCGGCCTGGTGCGCGAAGATCATCGCCGAGCACGGCGACAAGATCGCGGTCGGGCTGGACGTGCGCGGCACCACGCTCGCCGCCCGGGGCTGGACCCGCGAGGGCGGCGACCTGTGGGAGGTGCTGGACCGGCTGGAGTCCGACGGCTGCCCCCGCTACGTCGTCACCGACGTGACCAAGGACGGCACGCTGCGCGGGCCGAACGTCGAGCTGCTGCGCGAGGTCTGCGCCCGTACCGACAAGCCGGTCATCGCCAGCGGGGGCGTTTCCTCCCTCGATGACCTGCGTACTCTCGCCACCCTCGTTCCCGCCGGAGTGGAGGGCGCGATAGTGGGCAAGGCGCTGTACGCACGGGCGTTCACCCTTGAGGAAGCCCTCGCCGCGGTGAGCACCTGAGGCCCGACCAGCGTGTGGAGGGATCCGGTGGGCAATCGCATCTTCAGCGGCGGAGTGTGGGAAGAGCGTTACGGCTACGCGCGTGCCGTCGTGGCCGGGCCATGGGTGATCGTCTCGGGGTGCACCTCGACGATCGACGGTGAGGTGCGCCACGTCGGCGACGTGCGCAAGCAGGCGCTCACGGCCTTCGGCATCGCGCTCGACGCGGTCGAGCGCGCCGGGCTGACGCGCGACGACGTCGTCCGCACCCGCTACTACGTCGTGGACCCCTCCCACTACGACGAGGTGGGGGCGGCGCACGCGCAACTGTTCCGGCACGTGCGCCCGGTGTGCACCGGCGTGCAGGTCGCCGGGCTCATCGACCCGCGCATGCTGGTCGAGATCGAGGTCGAGGCGTACCGGAGGGACGAGCAGGTCCCCGCGCCGAGAGGGCTCCCGGAGGAGCCGCAAGGGGAGGGAGTGCGGTGAGCGTCGCCGTACGCGTGATTCCGTGCCTGGACGTCGATGCGGGCCGGGTGGTCAAGGGCGTCAACTTCGAGAACCTGCGCGACGCGGGCGACCCGGTGGAGCTCGCCCGCCGCTATGACGCCGAGGGCGCCGACGAGCTGACCTTCCTCGACATCACCGCGTCGTCGGGGGAGCGCGAGACCATGTACGACGTGGTGCGGCGCACGGCCGAGCAGGTGTTCATCCCGCTGACCGTCGGCGGGGGAGTGCGCTCGGTGGAGGACGTCAACCGGCTGCTGCGCGCGGGGGCGGACAAGGTCTCGCTCAACACCGCGGCCATCGCCCGGCCCGAGCTGCTGACCGAGGCATCGCGCCGGTTCGGCGCCCAGTGCATCGTGCTGTCGGTGGACGCCCGCCGGGTCCGTGAGGGGGTGTCCACGCCGAGCGGCTTCGAGGTGACCACCCACGGCGGCCGGCGCGGCACCGGCATCGACGCGGTGGAGTGGGCGCGGCGGGGCCAGGAGCTGGGCGTGGGCGAGATCCTGCTCAACAGCATGGACGGCGACGGCACCCGCGACGGCTACGACCTGGAGATGATCCGCGCCGTGCGGGCGGCGGTGACGGTCCCGGTCATCGCCAGCGGCGGGGCGGGCGCCCTGGAGCACTTCCCGCCCGCGGTGGAGGCCGGCGCCGACGCGGTGCTCGCCGCCAGCGTGCTGCACTTCGGCCAGCTCACGATCGGCGAGATCAAGAAGACCATGGCGAACGCGGGCATCCCCACTCGCTGACCCACTGGGAGAAATACCCCGCTTAACCGATTGACTTTGTGGGTTTATCGGCGCGACCATGGCGGGGTGCTGAAGTTCCACTGGTTCCTGCCCACGTCCGGCGACAGCCGGGCGCTCAGCGGCGGCGGCCACGGCCTGGCGCGGGGCCACGGCCTGCCCGGCGGCGCGTCGGGCGCGTACCGGCCGCCGGACATCGAGTACCTCGCCCAGGTCGCCCGCTCGGCCGAGCAGCTCGGGTTCGAGGCCGTGCTGACCCCCACCGGCACCTGGTGCGAGGACGCCTGGCTGGTGACCGCGGCGCTGACCAGGGAGACCCGGCGGCTGCGGTTCCTGGTGGCCTTCCGGCCCGGCTTCCTGTCGCCCACGCTCGCCGCCCAGATGGCGGCCACCTACCAGCGGCTCTCGCGCGGGCGGCTGCTGCTCAACGTGGTGACCGGCGGCGAGGACGCCGAGCAGCGCAGGTTCGGCGACCATCTACCGCACGACGAGCGCTACGCCAGGACCGAGGAGTTCCTGTCGATCGTGCGCGGCGCGTGGAGCGGCACGCCGTACGACTTCGAGGGCGAGCACTACCGAGTCGAGGGCGCGACCGTGGCCGAGCCGCCCGAGCCGGCGCCGCTGATCTACTTCGGCGGCTCGTCCCCGGCGGCGGGGCCGGTCGCCGCCGGGCACGCCGACGTCTACCTCACCTGGGGCGAGCCGCCGGACCAGGTGGCCGCCAAGATCGCGTGGATGCGGGAGCTGGCCGGGGAGCGGGGGCGTACGCTGCGGTTCGGCATCCGCCTGCACGTGATCACCCGCGACACCGAGGCCGCCGCCTGGGCCGAGGCCGCCCGCCTGCTCGACGCGCTCGACCCCGCCGACATCGCCCGCGCCCGCGAGGTCCTGGGCCGCAGCGAGTCGGTCGGCCAGCGGCGCATGCTCGACCTGCACTCCTCCTACACCCCCGGCGACGGCGTGCGCGCCCTGGAGATCCACCCCAACCTGTGGGCCGGAGTGGGCCTGGTCCGCGGCGGCGCCGGCACCGCCCTGGTCGGCTCGCACGCCCAGGTGACCGAGCGCATCGAGGAGTACGCCGCGCTGGGCGTGGAGGAGTTCATCCTGTCCGGCTACCCCCACCTGGAGGAGGCGTACTGGTTCGGCGAGGGGGTCCTGCCCGCCTTCCGCGCCCGGAACCGGCCGGCCCCTGCCTTCGTCTAGAAGACGCGGAAGTGGTGGAACAGTTCGTATGACGCGTCGTGGGCGGCGAAGGCGGCGGCCTCGGAGCGCTTGACCGCCAGGTACGCCGTGCGGCGCAGCGGGCCCAGGGCCTCCATCAGCAGTTCGTCCGACTCCAGGGCGTCCAGGGCCTCCGGCAGGGTGGCCGGGAGGCGGTGGATGCCCGCGCGTGACCGGTCGGCGTCGGAGAGGGTGTCGGGGTCCACGGTCACCGGGTCGCCGGGGTCCAGGCGGCGGCGGATGCCGTCGAGGCCGGCGTGGATCACCGCGCCCAGGGCGAGGTAGGGGTTGGCCGAGGAGTCGGCGGGCTTGAACTCCAGGTTGGTGGCGCCCTCGGTGAGGGGGGAGCACACCCGCACCGCGGCCTCGCGGTTGTCGGGGCCGTAGCAGGCGTACGCGCTGGACCACATGCGGGGGGAAAGGCGGCGGTAGCTGTTGACGGTGCCGGCCGTGAGCGCGACCAGGGCGGGCAGGTGGGCGAGCAGGCCCGCGACGAAGTGGCCGCCGAGGTCGGACAGGGCGGCGCCGCCCTCGCCGCCCGGGGCGGGGGCGAACAGGTTGGTCTTGCCCTCGGAGTCCCACAGCGACAGGTGGATGTGGGCGCCGTTGCCGGCCTGGTCGGCGATCGGCTTGGGGGCCAGGGAGGCCCACATGGACATGCGCAGCGCGATCCCGCGCACGGTCTCGCGATAGATCACCTGGTTGTCCGCGGCGCGCAGGGCCGGGGCGTGGCGGATCGACAGCTCCTGCTGCCCGTGGCCCAGCTCCGGGTGGTAGTGCTCCACCCGCAGGCCCTGGGTCTCCAGGGCGCGCACCAGCCGCATCGCGTAGTCGTGGGCGATGTCGAAGCCGGTCGTCGCGTAGCACAGGCTGTCGTCGATCGGGGCCAGGCGCTCCAGCCCTTCGGTGGGCAGCCTGCGGCCCAGCGTGAACTCCGGCTCGAACGCCGCCATCAGCGTGTATCCCTCGCCCGCCAGTTCCGCGACCGCGTCGCGGAGGAAGGAGCGCGGGCACGCCGCCCACGGCCGGCCGTCCTGCGTGCGCAGGTCGGAGAGCATCGCCGCCGCGCCCGGCGCGTACGGCAACGGCACGAACGTCGCCACGTCGGGCACGATCCGCACCTCGCCCACCGGGCCCATGCCCTCGACCGGCTGGAGCTGGTCGAGCATGTTCATGGCCATCATGGCCACGGTGTGGCCGATGCCGGTGCCGAGGCGCTCGGAGAGCCGGGCGCGCGAGGTCGCCTTACCGCGGATGACGCCGCCGTGGTCGGCGTACAGGAACCGGATGAGCTCGATGCCCTCGATCTCGGTGCGCTCCAGGATGCGCCTGGCGGCCGGGTCGAGGGGCTGGATCTCGCGTGCTGTGGGGCGATCTCTCATCCTGCCTGCGTAGCACGTCATCGCCGCCGGGAAAAGGACCGCCCACGCCTCGGCCCCGCCGTGTGCGGCGGCGGGGGTGAGGTGCGGCCCGAGCCATGGGCGGACCCGGCGCGGCGTGCCCGGTCGCGGGCACGCCGATGACGGTCAGGGTGGACGCGACCCGGGAGACGTCAGCGGTGAACTCCCCGAATTGACTCCACGACCGGACCTGTCAGGTCAGTACCTCACTGAAGAATGTCGCGAGTTGGTCCGCTCCATTCATGATCCCGGCGATCACACCGTTGACCGCGCTGGCCGCGTCAGTCGGCCGGGTGAACAAGTAGAACACCACGAACGCCACGGCTGCATATGTGGCGACCTTCTTGACCTGCATGGGGGGCCTCCTGCAGTCCAATCCCTGGCGTATATACCCGGTTCTGACGGGTTGCTCTCGGGAACATTCGTGATCATAGCCGCCGTCTCGGCGGTCGCCTGCCACGCCCTGACCCGGCCGATGCCCGTCCATCACGCACACTAGCCGCCCGCGCGGCGCCGTGTGCGGCCAAAATGCGCAGAGGTTGGAGCAGAAAAGCGGCAAACTGCTCGAAATCCGGCTAGTTCCCCGCCGCTACCTCGGCGTCCTTTCGAGCCATGCCGGTTGTGTGAGATGTCGCACGCCGCCGCGGGGTGTGACCGGGTTCAGGAACGGGAACCGGTCACCTCATACGCCCAGCGGAGCCTCCTTCAGGCGCGCGACCGCCCCGGGGTCGCCGGTCAGCTCGACCCGGGCGTGCTCCTGGCGGCCGAAGCAGAACAGCAGCAGCTCCCCGGCCGTGCCGGTCACCTCCACCCGCGGGCCGCCCTTGGGGCCGCCGAGCGCGACCGCCCGGCCCTGTGCGCCCTCGGGGGCGCCGATGCGGTGCAGCACCACGCCCACCGGCGACCTGCGCAGCATGAACCGGGCGCCGGCCGACAGGCGCTTCCAGATCACGTTGTCCAGGTCCGGCGGCAGCTCGCGGGGCGCCCAGCCCTCCTGGGCCCGGCGCAGGTCCTCGTGGTGCACGAAGTACTCCAGCGTGTTGACCGCCTCGTCCATGCCGGGGATCAGGCGGTAGAAGCCGCCGGGGCCCGAGCGCACCAGGCGTACCAGGCCCTCGAAGCCGTGGCGCTCCTTCAGGGCGCGCTGCACCCCCGCGGTGTATCCGGCCAGGGCCGGCAGTGCGATGCCTCCGGCGGCGGCGGGGCGGCGCTCGCGCAGGACCAGGTGGGCCGCCAGGTCGAAGGCGGTCCAGCCCGCGCAGAGAGTCGGCGCGTCGGGGCCGAGGCGCTCGAACAGGTCGCTGATCGCGGCGCGTTCCGCTCGTGCGTGGCTCACGTTCGCGATCGTAACAAGCGCAGGCTTGGGAATAAGCCAGGAGCGTGCCGTGATAGGGACTTAAGCGGAAATGGCGCTTACCGACCACCAAAGAGCGGTAAGGGCGACCGGACTCGGCGAAAGGACGCTCACGACGTGGCGAGCAAGGTCACCTCGGCCATCATGAGACAGGGGCTCGCGGTCCTGTGGGTGTCCATCCGAGCCGAGCCCGTGGTGTTCACCTTCGCGGTGCTGGCCAGCGGCGTCTACGGCCTGATGACGGTCGCGTCCGCCTGGGCGCTGGGCTGGGCCACCGAGCACGTGGTGCTGCCCTCCTTCGCCGACGGGGACGTGGCGGGCGGCACGGTCGCGGCCGGCGTCGCGCTGATCATCGGCGTGGCCCTGGTCAAGGCCGGCGGCGTCGCCTTCAGGCGCTTCCTGGCCGGCGTCATGCAGTACCGCATGCAGGCCCGCTCCCGGCGCGAGGTCACCCGGCAGTACCTGCGGCTCCCGCTGGCCTGGCACCACCGCCACCCCACCGGCCAGCTCCTGTCCAACGCGAGCGCGGACGCCGAGGCCGCCTGGGCGCCGCTCGCGCCGCTGCCGATGGCGGTCGGCGTGGTGGTCATGCTGGTCGCGGCGGCCGTGGCCATGGTCCTGGCCGACCCGGTGCTGGCCCTGGTCGGCTTCCTGATCTTCCCCGCCATCGCGCTGCTGAACATGGTCTACCAGCGCAGGCTGAGCCCGCTGGCCGCCCGCGCCCAGCAGCTCCGCGCCGAGGTCAGCGAGATCGCGCACGAGAGCTTCGACGGCGCGCTGGTGGTCAAGACGCTGGGCCGGGAGGACCTGGAGGCCGCCAGGTTCCAGGCCAAGGCGCACGAGCTGCGCGACGCCAACATCGCCGTGGGCCGGGTGCGCGGCCTGTTCGATCCCATGCTGGAGGCCCTGCCCACCCTCGGCGTGCTCGCGGTGCTGCTGTTCGGCGCGATGCGGCTGGAGTCGGGCGCGGTCACCGCCGGCACGCTGGTCCAGGTCGCCTACCTGTTCACGCTGCTGGCCTTCCCGATCCGGGCCCTGGGCTGGGTGCTGGCCGAGCTGCCGCGCAGCGTCGTGGGCTGGAGCCGGGTGCAGGCCGTGCTGGAGGCGACCGGCTCGATGTCGTACGGCACCGCCGTCATCGACGGCGACTCCCCGGCCCGGCTGGAGGTCAGCGGCCTGGCGTACTCCTACGGCGACGCGCCCGTGCTGCGCGATGTCACCTTCGAGGTGCCCGCCGGGCGCACGGTCGCGCTCGTGGGGCCCACCGGGTCGGGCAAGTCCACCCTGGTGCAGGCCCTGGTACGGCTCGTGGACCCCGACGAGGGCTCGGTGCGCGTGGACGGCGTGGACCTGCGCGAGGTCGAGCGCGGCGGGATCAGCCGGGCCGTCGCGCTGGCCCCGCAGCACACGTTCCTGTTCGACGACACCGTGCGCGGCAACATCACCCTCGGCCTGCCCGTCCCGGACGAGGACGTGTGGGCCGCGCTGCGCCTGGCCCAGGCCGACGGCTTCGTCAGCGCGCTGCCCGCCGGGCTGGACACCAAGGTGGGGGAGCGCGGCACCAGCCTGTCGGGCGGCCAGCGCCAGCGCATCGCGCTGGCCCGCGCCGTCGTGCGCCGGCCCCGGCTGCTGGTCCTCGACGACGCCACCTCCAGCGTGGACCCCCAGGTCGAGGCCAAGATCCTGTACGGCCTGCGCGACGCCGCCGAGGCGTCCACCGTCGTCGTGGTCGCCTACCGCATGGCCACGATCGCGCTCGCCGACGAGGTGGTCTACCTGGAGCACGGCCGGGTCGCCGACCGGGGCCCGCACGAGGAGCTGATCACCCGCTGCGAGGGCTACCGCAACCTGGTCACCGCCTACGAGCGCGAGGAGGCCGAGCGCGCCGCGCTCAACCAGGACCAGGAACCAGACGACGAACTGGACGAACTGGACGAACTGGACGAACTTCAGGACTTGCAGGACGACGACATCGAAGGGGTCTCCGCGTGACCACCGCGTTCCAGGGGATCGACCGCTCGGCCCTGGCCACCGTGCGCAGAGGGCTGTCGCTGACGCCCGAGTTCCGCCGCGGCTTGGCCGGCACGCTGGCGCTGGCGGTGGTCGCCACCATCGGCAAGATCATCGTGCCGATCGCGGTGCAGCAGACCATCGACACCGGCCTGAAGGGCTCGGTGCCCGACGTGCCCTACATCCGCACCGCCGTGCTGGTGTGCGCCGCCGCCGTCGTGCTGACCGCGCTCGCGGCGTACTGGATGAACGTGCGGCTGTACAAGTCGACGGAGTCCTCGCTCGCCACGCTGCGCACCCGCGGCTTCCGGCACGTCCACGACCTGTCGGTGCTCACGCAGAACACCGAGCGGCGCGGCGCGCTGGTCTCGCGGGTCACCGGCGACGTGGACCAGATCACGACCTTCATGCAGTCCGGCGGACTGATGATCATCATCGCGGGCGGCCAGTTGCTGGTGGCCAGCGTGCTGATGCTGATCTACTCCTGGCAGCTCACGCTGCTGGTGTGGGCGTGCTTCCTGCCGCTGGCGGTCGCGCTGCCCCGGTTCCAGCGCTGGCTGTCGGGGGCGTACACGACCGTGCGCGAGCGCACCGGCGACGTGCTGGCCGCCGTGAGCGAGTCGGTGGTCGGCGCCGCGGTGATCCGGGCGTACGGCTCGGAGGACCGCACCGCCCGGCGCGTGGACGCGGCCATCGAGGCCAACCGCGCCGCCCAGACCCGGGCGCAGCGGATCGTGGCCACCGTGTTCCCGCTCACCGAGATCATGGCCGCGGTCGCCATCGCGGGAGTGGTGCTGCTCGGCGTGCGGCTCGGCCTGGACGGCGGCATCACCGCCGGCCGCCTGATCGCCTTCCTGTTCCTGATCACGCTGTTCATCTCGCCGCTGCAGATCGCCACCGAGGTGCTGAACGAGGCGCAGAACGCGGTGGCGGGCTGGCGGCGCATCCTCGGCGTGCTCGACACCCCGCCGGACGTGGCCGACCCGGGCGAGGACGGCGTGACGCTGCCGCGCGGCCCCATCTCGGTCACCTTCGAGAACGTCGGCTTCGCCTACCCGGGCGGCCCGCAGGTGCTGCACGAGGTGTCGGTGGAGATCCCGCCGCGCTCCCGCGTCGCCGTCGTCGGCGAGACCGGCTCGGGCAAGACCACCTTCGCCAAGCTGCTCACCCGGCTGATGGACCCCACCGGCGGCCGGGTGCTGGTGGACGGGCACGACCTGCGCGAGGTCCGCTTCTCCTCGCTGCGCGAGCGGATCGTGATGGTGCCCCAGGACGGCTTCCTGTTCGACGGCACGCTGGCCGACAACATCCGCTACGGCCGCCCCGCCGCCACCGACGAGGAGATCCTGCTCGCGCTCACCGAGCTGGGCCTGGCCGACTGGCTGGAGGGCCTGCCCGCCGGGCTGGAGACCCGGGTCGGGCAGCGCGGGGAGTCGCTGTCGGCCGGGGAGCGCCAGCTCGTCGCGCTGACCCGCGCCTACCTCGCCGACCCCGACCTGCTGCTGCTGGACGAGGCCACCTCCGCCGTGGACCCGGCCACGGAGGTGCGGCTGGCGCGGGCCCTGGAGGGCGTGACCCGGGGGCGTACGGCCGTGTCGATCGCGCACCGGCTGTCCACCGCCGAGGCCGCCGACGAGGTGCTGGTCTTCGACAAGGGCCGCATCGTGCAGCGCGGCCCGCACGCCGAGCTGGTCGCCGAGCCCGGGGTCTACGCGGGCCTGTACGCGAGCTGGGCCGCCACCACCGGCTCCCGCTGACCCTCCCGCTGACCCCTTCGCCCCTTCCCTCATCCCGATCCATGCCGGCGCCAAGTCGCCGCCAACGCGCCGCCAAGGCACCGCCAAGTCGCTCCCAAGGCGGCCCCGCGATGCTGACGGGGAACCGACGGTGACGGGGAGTACGAAGGGAAGGCGATGAGCCACAACGACGGGGTATTGGGGGACGACCTGCGGCGCGTGGTGCGCGGGCGGGTGCTCGTGCCGGGCGAGGAGGGCTTCGCGGCGGCGGCGACGCCGTGGAACGTCGCGGTCGCCCAGCCGGTGCGGGCGGTCGTGGAGGTGGCCGACGCGGACGACGCCGCCAAGCTGGTCGCCTTCGCGAGCGGGGCCGGCCTGGCGGTGACGACGCAGCCGACCGGCCACGGCGCGACCGGCGACGTCGAGGGCGCCATCCTGGTGCGTCCCTCGCGGCTGCGCGGGGTCGAGGTGCGCCCCGCCGAGCGGGTCGTGCGCTTCGAGGCGGGCATGTCCTGGGGCGAGGTGCTGGACGAGGCCGGCAAGCACGGCCTGGGCGCGCTCGCGGGCAGCAGCCCCGTGGTCGGCGCCACCGGCTACCTGCTCGGCGGGGGCATGAGCTGGTTCGGCCGGGCCCACGGCGTCGCGGCGAACAGCGTGCGCGCCTTCGAGGTGGTGGACGCCGACGGGGAGCGCGCCCGGGTCACGGCCGGCTCCGACCCGGGCCTGTTCTTCGCCCTGCGCGGCGGCGGAGGTGACTTCGCCCTGGTCACCGCGGTCGAGCTGGAGCTGTTCGACGCGCCCGAGCTGTACGGCGGCCGGATCATGTGGCCGTACGCGATGGCCCGCGAGGTCGGCGAGGCGTTCCTGGAGATCACCCGGGACGCGCCCGAGGAGCTGTCGGTGTGGTTCGCCCTGATGCACTTCCCGCCGTCCCCGAACGTGCCGGAGCCGCTGCGCGGGCTGTCGGTGGTGGTCGCCGACGCGGTCCACCTCGGCGGCGAGGCCGAGGGCCGTGAGCTGCTGCGCCGGTTCGAGCCGATCCCGGGCGTGATCCTGGACACCAGGACCGGCAGGCGGATGTCGGAGCTGGGCGACGTGTGCGCCGAGCCGGTGGCCCCCATGCCGGTCAAGGCGGCCGGGCGGATGCTGACCCGCTTCGACGACCTGGTGCTCGACCGTCTGCTGACGGCCGCGGGGCCCCAGGGCGTCGGGCCGCTGAACAGCGTCCAGATCCGCCACACCGGCGGCGCGCTGGCCCGTACGCCGGCCGTGCCGTCCGCCGCCGGGAGCTTCCCCGAGCCGTACCTGTGCAACAACGTGGGCGTGCTCGCCACGCCCGAGACGGCGCGGCTGGTCGCCGCCCGCGACGCAGAGATCGCCGCCGCCCTCGCGCCGTACACCGGCGAGCGCCGCCCGCTGACCTTCATGGAGGCGGGCGACACGGCCGCCGCCGCCTTCTCCCCGGAGACGCTGGCCCGCCTGCGCGAGATCAAGCGGGCCCGCGACCCGCACGGCGTGTTCCGCGGCAACTTCCCGGTCATGGGCTGACCGGCGCCGGGCGGGGGCGGGACCGCGCGCCCCGTGCGGCAGAATTGAGCCATGGCCGCCGACTCGCTCGATCCCGCCGTCGCCGCCAGGCTCAAGCGCAACCCCGATGGCCTGGTGCCCGCCGTCGTGCAGCAGTACGACACCGGCGAGGTGCTCATGCTCGCCTGGATGAACGACGAGGCGCTGCATCGCACGCTCACCACGGGCCGCGCCACCTACTGGTCGCGCAGCCGCTCGGAGTTCTGGGTCAAGGGCGACACCTCCGGCCACGTCCAGTGGGTGAAGTCGGTGGCGCTCGACTGCGACGGCGACACGATCCTGCTCCAGGTGGACCAGGTCGGGGCGGCCTGCCACACCGGCGACCGCACCTGCTTCGACGCCGGGGCCCTCACGGTCACCGGCACGCGCTGATGCGCGGCGGAGCGGGCCCGTGGGTCCTCGCCTGCGCGGCGGGGGCCGGGCTCGCCCTGCTCGCGTCCGGGCGCGAGTGGGCCACCGTCGCCTCCGGCACCGCGGGCCCGCACGGCCAGATCGCGGTGACGGGCGGCGAGCTGTCCGCCGGGGCGAGCACGCTCGCGCTGGCCGGCGGCGCCGCCGCGCTGGCGGTCCTGGCCGCCCGGGGCGTGTGGCGGCGGGTGCTCGCCGTGGCGCTCGCCCTGTGCGGGGCGGGTGTGGCCGCGGCGGCGTGCTCCGCCGCCTTGTCCGGCTCGGCCGCGCTCGACGCCGCGGCCGCCAAGGGCGTCATCGCGGGCGACGCGGTGCGGGTCGCCGTGGCCTGGCCGTGGCCGGCAGCGGCGGTCGCGGGCGGGTTGGTGCTGGTCGCGGCGGGTGTGGTGGCCGTGATCCGCGGCGGGCGCTGGCGCGGCATGTCCGACCGCTACGAGCGCCCCGGCACCCGTACGGCGTCCGCCGGCGCCGCCCGGAGCGGCGCTCCGGCGAGCGCCCGTGAGCTGTGGGACGCCATCGACCAGGGCGCCGACCCGACCCTCGACGGCGACCCCGCGCCCGGCCGCAGCGAGAAGTGACAGTCGCTCGCACAATTGACTGTCGGTTACAAGTTGTCCACAAAGCGGACGATCCCCTGTTCGGCGCCCCAGTTCTCGCTAGGCTTTCGCCCCGCAACTCGAACTTGAGTACATAGGAGTCAGTTAATGAGCTACGGGAATCAGCCGGGCGGTCCGGGCGATTACGGGACGCCTCCCCCTGGCGGGTACGGTCCGCCCGGTGGCGGCTACGGCCCGCCGCCCGGCGGCGGCTACGGCCCGCCCGGCGGCTACGGCGCGCCTCAGTCGCCTCCCGACAACCACCTCGTCCCGGCGATCCTCACGACGCTGTTCTGCTGCCTTCCGTTCGGTATCGTGTCCATCGTGAAGTCCTCGCAGGTCAACTCCAAGTGGGCGGCGGGCGACTACCAGGGCGCGATCGCGGCCTCCGACGAGGCCAAGACGTGGTGGAAGCGGGCGCTCATCGTCGGTCTGATCGTCAACGTGCTCGCCATCGTGCTCTACTTCGTCTTCGTCGTGATCGTCTTCTCCACCGCGACGACCTACAGCAGCTACTGATGACGTTGCACCTTGCGACCGCCGGGCGGCGGACGACGAGAGAACGGCTCCGGGCCGTCCTCGCGCCGCTCGGTGTCGCGGCGGCGACGGGCGCGGTGTTCGTCGTCGTGGGGTTGCGCGACCCCAACCAGCCGGGCCACTACCCGACCTGCCCCTTCCTGTGGGCGACCGGGCTGTTCTGTCCCGGCTGCGGCACCCTGCGCACGATCCACGCGCTCGCGCACGGCGACGTCGTCGCCGCGCTCGGGCTCAACCCTCTCGCCGTGGCCACGATTCCGTTCCTGCTGTTCTGGTGGGGGCGCTGGGCGCTGAGATCGTGGCAGGGCAGGCCCGTACGCACGAAGCTGGCGCACCCGGCGTACATCTGGGGATTCTTCGTGCTCGTCATCGCGTACTGGATCGTGCGCAACCTGCCTTTCGGCGCATTCCTCGCCCCCTAGCCGGCCCATACGCGACCGGCCCCGTCCACCCAATGGCGGGGTCGGGCGGCCGAGGCCGATAACATCGGCAGACGAGGCCGCGCACAATGCCCGGCCGGGGGCCGCCGGCTCGCCTGGCCGCGGATCGGGGCCAGTCCACACACATCGACCGGAGGGACCCTGATCGGGTGAGCGAGCGGACGGATCGGCCCGACGTGTTCGCGACCGCGAACTCCGAGCTCCGCAGCGAGGAGATGGCATGACAGTGCTCGATGAGATCCTGGACGGGGTGCGGGAAGACCTCGCCGACAGGCAGCGGGCCGTGTCGCTCGACGAGCTCAAGCGGCGCGCCGAGCGCGCGCCCGACCCCAAGGACGCCTACGCCGCCCTGGGCGGCGACAAGGTCTCGGTCATCGCCGAGGTCAAGCGGTCGAGCCCGTCCAAGGGCGCCCTGGCCGCCATCGCCGACCCGGCGGCCCTGGCCGCCGACTACGAGGCGGGCGGCGCCCACGTGATCAGCGTGCTGACCGAGCGGCGCCGCTTCGCCGGCACGCTGGACGACCTGGCCGCGGTGCGCGCCGCCGTGGACATCCCGATCCTGCGCAAGGACTTCATCGTCACCTCCTACCAGCTCTGGGAGGCGCGGGCCTACGGCGCCGACCTGGCGCTGCTGATCGTGGCCGCGCTGGACCAGAACGCGCTGGTGTCGCTGATCGAGCGGGCCGAGTCCATCGGCCTGGCGCCGCTCGTCGAGGTGCACACCGAGGAGGAGACCGAGCGCGCGCTCGCCGCCGGGGCCAAGATCATCGGGATCAACGCGCGCGACCTGAAAACCCTCCAGGTCGACCGCGAGGTCTTCGCGAAGCTCGCGCCGAAGATCCCCGACGGTATCATCAAGATCGCCGAGTCCGGGGTCCGAGGCCCCCACGACCTGCTCGCGTACGCCCGTGCGGGCGCCGACGCGGTGCTCGTGGGCGAGAGCCTGGTCACCGGCAAGGACCCCAAGGCCGCCGTCGTCGATCTGGTCACCGCCGGGGCGCATCCGGCGACGCGATTCGACGCCACGCGCCCTGACCAAGGATCAGAGGGACACCAGTGACCACATCCAACGCGCCCGCCGAGGGCGCCCTGATCACCGCGGCCGACTTCGCCGGCGGCGGCCCGCACGGCGACGACCCCGACATCCGGGGCAAGTTCGGCATCTTCGGCGGGCGCTACGTGCCCGAGGCGCTCATCCCGGCCCTGGACGAGGTCGCCAGGACCTACGAGGAGGCCAAGCGCGACCCCGAGTTCCTGCGCGAGTTCGACCACCTGCTGCGCACCTACGCCGGCCGCCCGACCACGCTGACCGACGTGCCGCGCTTCTCCGAGCAGGCCGGCGGGGCCCGGATCGTGCTCAAGCGCGAGGACCTCACCCACACCGGCGCGCACAAGATCAACAATGTGATCGGCCAGGCGCTGCTGACCAAGCGGCTCGGCAAGACCCGGGTGATCGCCGAGACCGGCGCCGGCCAGCACGGCGTGGCCACCGCGACCGCCGCGGCCCTGCTCGGCCTGGAGTGCGTGATCTACATGGGCGCCGTCGACTGCGAGCGCCAGGCGCTCAACGTCGCCCGCATGAAGCTGCTCGGCGCCACCGTCGTGCCCGTCCACAACGGCAGCAAGACCCTCAAGGACGCCATCAACGAGGCGTTCCGCGACTGGGTCACCAACGTGGACCACACCCACTACCTCTTCGGCACCGTCGCGGGCCCGCACCCGTTCCCCGAGATCGTGCGCGACTTCGCCCGGATCATCGGGGTCGAGGCCCGCCGCCAGATGCTGGAGCTCACCGGCAGGCTGCCCGACGCGGTGTGCGCGGCCGTCGGCGGCGGCTCCAACGCGATCGGCATCTTCCACGCCTTCATCGGCGACGAGGGGGTTCGGCTCCACGGCTACGAGGCCGCCGGGCACGGCCTGGAGAGCGGCGAGCACGCGCTCACCCTCACCGCGGGCAGCGTCGGCGTGCTGCACGGCGCGCGCACGTACGTGCTGCAGGACGACGAGGGCCAGACCATCGAGTCGCACTCGATCTCGGCCGGCCTCGACTACCCCGGGGTGGGCCCCGAGCACGCCTGGCTCAAGGACTCCGGCAGGGCGACCTACCACGGCGTCACCGACGACGAGGCCATGCAGGCGTTCTCGCTGCTCGCCCGCACCGAGGGCATCATCCCGGCCATCGAGTCCTCCCACGCGCTGGCGGGCGCGCTGAAGCTCGGCCGCGAGCTGGGCCCGGAGGCGACCATCCTGGTCAACCTCTCCGGACGCGGGGACAAGGACATGGGCACCGCCATGAAGTACTTCAACCTGTAGGTCAGCACGGCGTCAGCACGGCGGCCCGCCGGACATGCCCGACTAAGGACACCATCCACAATGACGACACTTGCCTCCGTATTCGAACGGGCCCGGTCCGAGGGCCGCGCCGCGCTGATCGGATACCTGCCCGCCGGCTTTCCCACCAAGGAAGGCGGCATCGCCGCCGCCACGGCCATGGTCGAGGCGGGCTGCGACGTGATCGAGATCGGCCTGCCCTACTCCGACCCGCTCATGGACGGCCCGACCATCCAGGACGCCGTGCACCGCTCGCTCAGCAACGGCACCCGCATCGCCGACGTGCTGCGCACGGTCGAGGGCGTGGCCGCGACCGGGGCCGCCACCCTGGTCATGACCTACTGGAACCCGATCGACCGCTACGGCGCCGACCGCTTCGCCCGCGCCCTGGCCGACGCGGGCGGCGCGGGCACGATCACGCCCGACCTCACGCCCGAGGAGGCCGCGCCGTGGCGCGAGGCCTCGGCCGGGGCCGGGATCGACACGGTGTTCCTGGTGGCGCCCAGCTCCACCGACGAGCGCATCCAGGCCGTCGCCGAGTGCTGCACCGGCTTCGTGTACGCCGCCTCGCTCATGGGCGTCACAGGGGCCAGAGAGACCGTCAGCTCGGCCGCCGAGTCGCTGGTCAAGCGCACCCGCGCGCACACCGAGCTGCCCGTGTGCGTCGGCCTCGGCGTCGGCACCGGCGCGCAGGCCGCCGAGGTGGCCGGCTACGCCGACGGCGTCATCGTGGGCTCGGCCTTCATCCGCCGCCTCCTCGACGCGCCCGACGAGGCCACCGGCCTCGCCGCCGTGCGCGAGCTGGCCGCGGAGCTGGCCAAGGGCGTACGCGCCTGACCGTGCCCCACCCGCCGGCGCCCGCCACGGCGGCGCCGGCCCGCTTCCGCACACCCGATGCCCGATATCCGGCCGCCGTGCCCGGCCGCCGCGCCTGACCGCCGTGTCCGGTGTGCTGTGCCAGAGCGCCGTGTCCGGTGTGCTGTGCCAGAGCGCCGTGTCCGGTGTGCTGTGCCAGAGCGCCGTGCCCGGTGTCCTGTGCCTGACCGGCGTGCCCGGTCGTCCTGCCCTGTTTTGTCCCGCCGAAGCCCTGATTACGGGCAAGAGCGTGTTCGAACGTCGCCTTATCGCGCGCTTATCGGCGGCATGCTGAGATGACAGCGGGTACTGTGCGCATCCATGGCGGTTGCGCCATCCCCGGTTTACGGACCGCGTCCTTTCGAGGAGACCATGGTGCTCGTGACGTCCGACCATCCCGCCCCAGTGAGGTCGCGCAGTGTCCAAAGAGCGCTACCCTGGGTGACGACCGCGGCGCGGCTCGTTGTGGCCGGCGTGCTGATCGTGGCCGGCTGGCTCAAGATCGGCAATCCGGCCCTGTCCGTCCGCGCGGTCGAGGCATACGAGCTGCTGCCCGGCTCGGTCGCCACGGTGGTGGGCTACGGCCTGCCGATCCTGGAGATCGTCGTCGGGGTGCTGCTGGTGGTCGGGCTCCTCACCCGGGCCGCGGGGATCGTCTCCGCGCTGCTCATGCTGGCGTTCGTCATCGGCATCGCCTCGGCGTGGGCGCGCGGCCTCCTCATCGACTGCGGCTGCTTCGGCGGCGGCGGCCGGCTCGAGGAGGGTCAGGACCCCGGCTACCTGTGGGAGATCATCCGTGACTTCGGGATCTTCCTGCTGGCCGCCTGGATCGTCTGGTTCGCGCCCGGCCGGTTCGCGCTCGACTCGGCGCTGGGCATCGCACCGGAGCGAGAGCCGTACGACCAGGCAGACGGCCTGGACCTGGACGACGAGCACGACGCCGACGACGCCGGTGACGAGGCCGGAGGGGCGTCAGACGAGAAGGAGAACGGCTGATGGGCGGGAAGGCCGCGCGGACATCCGCGGCACGCGACCAGATCAGGGCGCAACGCGAGGCCGAGAAGAAGCGCGAGAAGCGCAGGCGCATGGTGACCATCGCCACCGCGGCGGTCGTCGCCGTGGCCGCGATCGCCGCCGGGGCCTGGTACTCCGCCCTCCAGAGCCGCTCGGAGACCGCCGGGGCGGACACCGCGCCCGTGACGGTGCAGGCCGACGGCTCGGCCGTGATGGCGATGCCGGGGGTGGAGAAGCCGGTCCTGGACATCTATGAGGACTTCCAGTGCCCGGCGTGCAAGGCGCTGGAGGAGACCAGCGGCAACACGATCAAGAACCTCGCGGCCGAGGGCAAGGTCAAGGTGGTCTTCCACCCGATCACGATCTTCGGCCAGGAGCCCACCAAGAGCAACTCGGTCCGCGCCGGGGCCGCGGCCCGCTGCGTGCCCTCCGGGCAGTGGCTGGCCTACCACGACAAGCTGTTCGAGGGCCAGCCCAGCGAGACCGTGGAGGGCTTCAAGGTCGAGGAACTCGTGGCCTGGGGCAAGGAGGTCGGCGTCACCGACCCCGGCTTCGAGAAGTGCGTGACCTCGCAGCAGCACGCCAAGGCGCAGCAGGACTACAGCACGAAGGTGCTCGACTCCGGCGCCGTCACCAAGGGCACCCCGACCGTCCGGCTCAACGGCACCGAGCTGGAGGACACCGCCTTCCGCCCGGCCGATCTACGCCAAGCCGTTCTCGACGCGGCGAAGTAGCCGCCGAGCCTGTACTGTCACCTGACATGCCCCTCGCCTCGATTCCAAGCCCGTCGACCGGGGTCTGGTACCTCGGTCCGATCCCGCTGCGGGCCTACGCTCTGTGCATCATGCTCGGCGTCGTCGCCGCCGTGTGGCTCGGCGAGCGCCGCTGGCGCGCCCGCGGCGGCGCGCCGGGCACGATCCTCGACCTGGCCATCTGGGCCGTGCCCTTCGGCCTGGTCGGCGGGCGCCTCTACCACGTCATCACCGACTGGCGGCTCTACTTCGGGCCCGAGGCCCCGAACCAGCCGATCGAGGCGCTGTTCATCTGGAACGGCGGCCTCGGCATCTGGGGCGCCATCGCGCTCGGCGGGGTCGGGGTGTGGCTCGGCTGCCGCAGGCGCGGCATCTCGCTGACCGCCGTCGCCGACACGGTCGCGCCGGGCATCGCCCTGGCCCAGGCCATCGGGCGCTGGGGCAACTACTTCAACCAGGAGCTGTTCGGCGGTCCCACCGACCTGCCGTGGGGCCTGGAGATCGACCCCGGCCGCCCCGGCACCGTCCCGGGCGAGGACACCTACCACCCGACGTTCCTGTACGAGTCCATCTGGGACGTCGGCCTGGCCCTGCTGCTGATCTACCTCGGCGGCAGGTTCGGCTTCCGGTACGGCCGCCTGTTCGCCCTGTACGTCGCGGGCTACACGCTCGGCCGGTTCTGGATCGAGGGGCTGCGGGTCGACTGGGTCGGCGGCGTGGACCACGCCGTGGAGCTGCTCGGGCTGCGGATCAACCAGTGGACCGCGCTCGTGCTGTTCGCCGGCGCCCTGGTCTACTTCTGGCTGACCAGGAACAAGCAGGGCGAGGAGTCCCTGGGCGTACCGGCCGAGGACGACGGCGACGGCCCGGCCGGGGAGCCCGCGGAGAAGACCGGCGCCGACGCCGACGCCGATTCCCGCGAGAAGGCCGAGGTGGACGCCGAGACCGAGCCCGCTGACAAGGCCGACGCGAAGAGCGACGCCGACGCGAAGAGCGACACCGACGCGAAGGCCGAGGCCGGGGCGAAGAGCGAGGCCGGTCTCGCTGGTGACGCCGTGCGCGACGCCGAAGGGCGCGAGGAGCCCGACGGGGCCCTCGACCCCGCGCACGACGCCGAGCAGGCCGACGAGGAGGAGGTCGCGGTCGCCGCGAGTGAGAGCGAGGCGCGCGGCAGATGAGCGAGGCCGGCGGGCCCGGGGGACGCGCCGAGATCCACCACCAGCACCGTGATGTCACGGGCGGGTGGCTGCGCCCTTCGGTGTTCGGGGCGATGGACGGGCTGGTGTCCAACTTCGCGCTGATCGCCGGTGTGGCGGGCGGCACGTCCGAGACCAGGGTGATCGCGCTGGCCGGGATCGCCGGGCTCGCCGCCGGAGCGTTCTCCATGGCGGGCGGCGAGTACGTCTCGGTGGCCAGCCAGCGCGAGCTGGCGCTCGCCGAGATCGCCGTGGAGAGGCGCGAGATCGCGCACAGCCCAGAGGCGGAGGAGCAGGAACTGGCCCAGCTCTACGAGCAGCGCGGCGTCACGCCCGACGTGGCCGCCGAGGTGGCGCACCAGATCTCCCGGGACCCCGAGCGCGCCCTGTACGTTCACGCGCGCGCCGAGCTGGGGGTCGATCCCGCCGACCTGCCCTCGCCCAGGCTCGCCGCGTTCTCCTCGTTCCTGTCCTTCGCCGTCGGCGCGGCGCTGCCGCTGCTGCCGTACCTGTTCGGTGCGCGCCAGCTCTGGATCTCGGCGGTGGTGTCCTCGGTCGCGCTGTTCGCCGCGGGCGCGATCGTGTCCGCGGTGACCGCCCGGTCGTGGTGGTACTCCGGCCTGCGCCAGCTCGTCGTGGGCGCGGTCGCCGCCGCGCTCACCTTCGGGCTGGGCACGCTGATCGGGGCGAGCGGGCTGTGAGCCGCGAGCCCACGCGCAGACGCCGCCGTCGTCCGGGCGACGACGCCCGCCGCCCGTCCCGCCCGCCCGCCGGCGAACCCCCGCCGCCCGGCCGCCGCGCCGCCCCCCAGCCGCCCCCGTACGACGAGCGCGGCCCGCAGGAGTACCCAGGACCCGCGCAGTACGCCCCGCCGGGCTACGGCGTCCCGGGCTGGGACGCGCCGGGATACCCGCCCGAGCCCCACCGCACCGGGGAGTACCGGCCCGAGGGCCACCGGGCCGGAGAGTACGGCGCCCCCTACGGGCCCGGAGACCACGGGACGGGCGAGTACGGAACGGGGGAGTACGCGACCGGGGAGTACGGGCCCGGAAACCACGGGACGGGCGAGTACGGGACCGGGGAGTACGCGACCGGGGAGTACGGGCCGCCGCCCGCCGGTGACGACGCCGAGGGCGGCTGGCTGGGGCAGCCCGGCGTGGCGCCCCCGCCGCCCGTGGACGGCGGGCGCTCGCGCCGCCGCGCGGCACAGCAGCCGCGGGACGACGGAGGGCGCAGGAGGCGCCGCGGCCGGCCCGCGCCCGAGCCGGTGCTGCCCCCGCCGCCGCCCGACGAGCACGTGCTGGCCCGGTTCGGCATCACCCGCAAGCAGCAGCGCATCCTGACCGTCATCGGGGTGACCGCGGGCTCGATCATCGCGCTGGCCGGCCTGACCGCCGCCATCGCCTCCCTCGGCGGCGGCACCTTCGACGAGGAGCCCGGGGCCGCCGCGGTCGCGGTGGCCGTCAACCTGCCGGACGACTACCAGGGCTGGGGCTCGCCCGCGCTGTTCGCGCCGATCGCCACCCGCGAGGCCGACCCCGCGCCGCTCACCACCAAGGAGGTCTTCGGCGCCAAGACGCTCAAGGCGGGCCGGATCACGCTGCGGCTCGTCGCCAGCGACACGGTGGCCGACTGCGGGGCGGCGATCCAGGGCCAGGAGGTCGCCGACCTCGTCGCCGAGGGCGGCTGCACCCAGGCCGTGCGCGGGCTGTACCTGAGCGCCGACCGCCGCTACGTCGCCCAGTACACGATGCTCAACCTGGCCGACACCGAGGCGGCCAACACGCTGGTGGAGGAGCTGAAGACCCGCTACCGCGGCGGCTGGGCGCTGGCGCTGGCCTCGGAGAAGGCGGCGCTGCCCGTCGGCGGCCACACCGAGGGCAGCGGGCACGCGATGGGCCACTACGCGGGCCTGGTGTGGATCGCCAGGACCGACGGCGCCGAACCGGGCAGGACCGACGACTTCGTCTCCCTCACGCTGGCCGTGCGCGGGGCGGAGAAGGCCGTCTACCGCCGCGTGGTGGCCAAGACGGGTGTCCCGTCCTCCGGGCCCTCCGCGCCGTCCTCGCCCGGCTGAGGCCGCGTCCCGTCACCCCCGCCCGTACCGCAACGCCCCCCGGAGTGATCCGCGCGCATGTCCACCCGCACCCGCCTGATCGTCGCCGCGGTCGTCTGCGCGCTCGTCGCGGGCGGCGGCGCGTACCTGCTGCTGGGCCGGGGCGACCCGCCGCGGGCGGCGGTGTTCACTGCCGAGACCAGCACCGCGATCTTCGGCCCGATCGCCGGCCGGGCCCTGGACCCCGAGCCGCTCACCGTCCAGGAGGTCTTCGCCGCGGCGGAGCTGACGTCCGGCGACACCACGCTGTCGCGCAAGGGCACCGAGACCCTGCCGGCCTGCCAGGACGCCGTCTGGGGCGACGCCGCGACCGCCGCGGTGGCGGCCTGCACCCAGGCGCTGCGCGCGGTCTACGCCACCGCCGACGGCATGATCGCCGCCCAGTCGGTGATCTTCAATCTGCCCGACTCGGCCGCCGCCGACCGGCTGGTCCGGGCGCTGGGCCCCGGCGGCGGCTTCGTCCACCTGGCCGAGGGCGTGACCGGCTTCGACGCTGCCCGCAGCCGGGCCCAGGCCCGCGCCCTGGGCCACTACGTGGCGCTGAACTGGGTCGCCCCGGCGTCCGAGCGGGCCACCCCCGACCTCACCCAGGCGCAGATCGCGCTGGACTCGATCACCCGCGCCATGCACGACCGGGTCGTGGCGGCCACCTGAGCGCCACGACGGGGCGCAACCGGACGGGCGGGACGTAGCCGGACGGGCGGGGTCAGGCCGCGGAGAGGGTGGCGGCGATGGCCGCCCGCAGGCCACGCAGCCGGTCCAGGGGCAGGTCGAGCGGGGTGGCGTCGGCGGCCCACGGGGCGGTCTCGGCGATGAGAGCGCGGGCCTGGCGCTTGGTGAGGCCGGCGCGGGCCGCGATCAGGGCCTCGCGCCAGGTGTTGGCGACCTTGCCGTGCGCGTTGTCCAGGATGCGGCGCAGCACCCGGCCGGGTTCGTCGCCGGGCACGGCGACGCGCTCGGCCAGCACGCTCCCGCCGGAGTCGCCCGCGCTGATCGCGTAGACGGGCGAGAGCAGGTCGGCCAGGCCGGGCAGGTCGTCGAGCGGCGCGGCCGGCTCCACCCGCGCGTACGCCGCCCGCGTCGCCAGCAGCAGCCGCGGCAGCGCCGCCTCCAGCCCGGCCGGCAGGGCGATGGCGACCCGCTCCGGGTGCGCCGCGTACGGCTTGGCCAGCCAGGTGCTCAGCCGGGCGCGCGGCACCCGCGGCGCCAGGTCGCCCGGCCACTCGCCCACCAGCACCTCGGCCGTGCCGCCCGCGACCTCGATCCCGGCGGCGCCCGGCGCGCCGGGGGCGGGGGCGGCGGCCTCGGTGGACTGGGGGCCCTTGGTGTAGATCGCGGTGGCCAGGCGGTCCACCCGGGCCGACACCGCGGGCCAGGTCTTGGTGGTGGGGCGCAGGACGTACATGTCGGCGGCCGAGCCGATGGCCTCGGCGCCGTGGTAGCGGTTGAAGTCGGGGTACATGGCCTCGTAGACCAGGTTCAGCGCCGAGAGCGCGTGCTGCACCTTCAGCGCCAGCGCCGGGGTGCGCTCGCTCACCCCGTACGCCAGCAGGACGCGCCCCCGGTCCCGGTCGCGCAGGCCCTCGGCGGCACGGGCCACGAACAGGCCGACGCCCTCGGCGGTGTAGGGCGGGTCGGTGATCGCCAGGTCGGCGTACGCGCGGGCGGCGGGGGGCAGGCCGAGGCGCAGGTCGGCCCAGCGCGTGTGCACGCTCACGCCGAGCCGGGCCGCCCCCGCGGCGATGTAGCCGAGGATGCGGTCGTCGATGTCCACCACCGTGACCTCCAGCCCGGGGTGGACCATGGCGGCGGCCAGCGAGGTGAGGTCGTGGTCGCCCACGCACAGCAGCCGCGCCCCGTCGAGGGAGAAGCGCGTGCCAAGCAGCAGCGCCCGGCGGACCACGGTGTCGGCCGTCGCCGCCACGTGGTCGAGCACGTGACGCCCCCGCGGAGCCTTCGCGATCAGCTCCGCCATTTGTTCTACCACCTGCGCGTGGGCGGGCAGCAGGTGGGTCACCGGGTCGGCGGGCGAGGGCGGGGCCTCCACCGGGGCGGGCGGGAGGCGGAAGCGGTCGCCGGAGTGCTCCAGATCGGGCAGCTCGCGCAGCAGCGCCTCGATCGTGCGGCGGGACGTGGCGCTCTCGCGCACCAGGTCGCCCAGGGTCCACCAGCGCCCGTCGGACAGCAGCGCCAGGGCGGCGCGCAGCCGCCTGGCGTCCACGCCCGCCTCGGCGATGAGCGCGCGCACACCGTCATCAGCCATGCCGATCACCTTATGCCCTGGTCGGCCCACGGATGCCCGCTCGGCCCCGCCGGACGCTCCGCCCGGCGAACCCGCTCGCGCGCCGGCCGCCGGGAGCGGGACCTTCGGCTCTGGCCAGGGGGCGAATCGTGGAATATCGTGTCGGAGCCTCGCCGTTATGCCCGGGGGTGGCAGCGCTGCCACTGAGAGTTCACCCGGACTGCCGTCAATGTTCGCGATGTAGACCTGGTGGGCACTATTCCGGCAGGGTGAGGTAATCTCTACCCACAATCGCAGCAGGGCCAACGTCGTCCCTCGCCAGCACGAAGCAGACGAAGACGACGGGAGGGATTCAATGCCTGCTGCCCGCCTCGGGTTCCCCGAGCCTCAGGGCCTGTACCACCCCGCGAACGAGCACGACGCCTGTGGTGTCGCCATGGTCGCCGACGTGGCAGGACGACGCAGCCACGACATCGTCGCGAAGGCTCTGACGGCACTGTGCAATCTTGATCACAGGGGGGCCAAGGGTAGCGAGCCGGACACCGGCGACGGCGCCGGCATCCTGACGCAGATCCCTGACACCTTCCTGCGCTCGGTCACGGAATTCCCCCTCCCCGAAGCAGGCGCGTACGCCGCCGGAATCGCCTTCCTCCCGGCCGACCCCGAGGCCCGCGCCGACGCGGTGCGACTGATCGGGGAGATCGCCGCCGAGGAGGCGCTGACCGTGCTCGGCTGGCGCGACCTGCCGGTGGACACCGCGCACGCGGGTCCCAGCGCCCGCGCCGTGATGCCGTACTTCGGCCAGCTCTTCGTCAGCTCGCCGGGCGGCGAGCGCGGCCTGGACCTGGACCGCAGGGTGTACGCGCTGCGCAAGCGCGCCGAGCACGAGGCGAAGGTGTACTTCCCCTCGCTCAGCTCGCGCACCATCGTGTACAAGGGCATGCTGACGACTCCGCAGCTCGAGCCGTTCTTCCCCGACCTGTCGGACGAGCGCTACGACACCGCCATCGCGCTGGTGCACTCGCGCTTCTCCACCAACACCTTCCCGTCCTGGCCGCTGGCCCACCCGTACCGGTTCATCGCGCACAACGGCGAGATCAACACGGTCAAGGGCAACCGTAACTGGATGCGGGCGCGGGAGGCGATGCTGGCCACCGGCCTGATCCCCGGCGACATCTCGCGGCTGTTCCCGATCTGCGACCCCGAGGGCTCCGACACCGCCAGCTTCGACGAGTGCCTGGAGCTGCTGCACCTCGGCGGGCGCAGCCTGCCCCACGCCGTGCTCATGATGATCCCGGAGGCGTGGGAGAACCACACCGAGATGGAGCCCGCGCGGCGCGCGTTCTACGAGTTCCACTCCACCCTCATGGAGGCGTGGGACGGCCCGGCGTCGATCACCTTCTCCGACGGCACCCTCGTCGGCGCGGTGCTCGACCGCAACGGCCTGCGCCCCGGCCGCTTCTGGGTGACCGACGACGGCCTGGTGGTGCTGGCCTCCGAGGCAGGCGTGCTGGACATCGCCCCGGAGAAGGTCGTGCGCAAGGGCCGTCTCCAGCCGGGCAAGATGTTCCTGGTCGACACCTCGCGCGGCAAGATCATCGAGGACGACGAGATCAAGGCCGAGCTGGCCGCGGCGCTGCCGTACGAGGAGTGGCTGCACGCCGGTCTGGTCCGCTTCGAGGAGCTGCCCGAGCGCAGCCGCGAGATCCCCACCCACGAGGCGCTGGTACGCCGGCAGCAGACCTTCGGCTACACCGAGGAGGAGCTGCGGATCATCCTGTCGCCGATGGCCCGCACCGGCGCGGAGCCGATCGGCTCGATGGGCACCGACACCCCCGTCGCCGTCCTCAGCGAGAAGCCGCGGCTGCTGTTCGACTACTTCAGCCAGCTCTTCGCCCAGGTCACCAACCCGCCGCTGGACGCGATCCGCGAGGAGCTGGTCACCTCGCTGCAGTCCACGATCGGCCCCGAGGGCAACCTGCTCGACCCCGGCCCGGCGTCCTGCCGCCGCCTGGTGCTGCCCTACCCGGTGATCGACAACGACGAGCTCGCCAAGATCATCCACATCAACGACGAGGGCGCGCTGCCCGGCTTCCAGCCGCACGTGGTCTCCGGCCTGTACGACGTCGCCGGCGGCGGCGAGGCGCTGCTGCGCCGCCTGGAGGAGATCCGGGCCGAGGTGTCGCGGGCCATCGAGGACGGCGCCCGGATCATCGTGCTGTCCGACCGCGGCTCCTCCGCGGACAAGGCGCCGATCCCGTCGCTGATGCTCACCGGCGCGGTGCACCACCACCTGATCGCGCAGAAGACCCGCACCCGGGTCGGCCTGGTGATCGAGACCGGCGAGGCCCGCGAGTGCCACCACATGGCGCTGCTGATCGGCTACGGCGCCTCCGCCGTCAACCCGTACCTCGCGATCGAGACCGTCGAGGAGATGGTCGCGACCGGCGTGCTGGAGCTGGAGCCGCGCAAGGCCGTGCGCAACCTGATCAAGGCGTACGGCAAGGGCGTGCTGAAGATCATGTCCAAGATGGGCGTGTCCACGGTCGCCTCCTACACCGGCGCGCAGATCTTCGAGGCGCTGGGCCTGGGCAAGGAGGTCATCGACACCTGCTTCGCGGGCACCACCTCCCGCCTGGGCGGCGTCGGCTTCGACGTGCTGGCCCGCGAGGTCGGCGAGCGGCACCGGCGGGCGTACCCGCGGGCCGAGAACGCGCACCGGCGCCTGGAGGTCGGCGGCGAGTACCAGTGGCGGCGCGAGGGCGAGCCGCACCTGTTCAACCCCGAGACCGTCTTCAAGCTGCAGCACGCGACCCGCACCCGGCGCTACGAGATCTACAAGGAGTACACCCGCCTGGTGGACTCCCAGGCCGAGAAGCTGATGACGCTGCGCGGCCTGTTCCGCCTGAAGAAGGGCAACCCGATCCCGATCGAGGAGGTCGAGCCGGTCGAGAGCATCGTCAAGCGGTTCTCCACCGGCGCGATGTCCTACGGCTCGATCTCGATGGAGGCGCACGAGACCCTCGCCATCGCCATGAACCGGCTGGGCGGCAAGTCCAACACCGGCGAGGGCGGCGAGGACCCCGAGCGCCTGTACGACGACGCGCGGCGCAGCGCCATCAAGCAGGTGGCCAGCGGCCGGTTCGGCGTGACCAGCGAGTACCTGGTCAACGCCGCCGACCTGCAGATCAAGATGGCCCAGGGGGCCAAGCCCGGCGAGGGCGGCCAGCTCCCCGGCCACAAGGTCTACCCGTGGATCGCCAAGACCCGGCACTCCACCCCGGGCGTGGGCCTGATCTCGCCGCCGCCGCACCACGACATCTACTCGATCGAGGACCTGGCGCAGCTCATCCACGACCTGAAGAACTCCAACCCGGCCGCGCGCGTGCACGTCAAGCTGGTGGCCGAGGTCGGCGTGGGCACGGTCGCGGCCGGCGTCTCCAAGGCGCACGCCGACGTGGTGCTCATCTCCGGGCACGACGGCGGCACCGGCGCCTCGCCGCTGACCAGCGTCAAGCACGCCGGAGCGCCGTGGGAGCTCGGCCTGGCCGAGACGCAGCAGACCCTGCTGCTCAACGGCCTGCGCGACCGGATCGTGGTCCAGGTGGACGGCCAGCTCAAGACCGGCCGCGACGTGATCATCGCGGCGCTGCTCGGCGCCGAGGAGTACGGCTTCGCCACCGCGCCGCTGGTCGTCTCGGGCTGCGTGATGATGCGCGTCTGCCACCTCGACACCTGCCCGGTGGGCGTGGCCACGCAGAACCCCGAGCTGCGCAAGCGGTTCTCCGGCAAGCCCGAGTTCGTGGTCAACTTCTTCGAGTTCGTGGCCGAGGAGATCCGCGAGTACCTCGCCGAGCTGGGCTTCCGCTCGCTGGACGAGGCGATCGGGCACAGCGAGATGCTGGACACCACCGTGGCCGAGGACCACTGGAAGGCGGCCGGGCTGGACCTGTCGCCGATCCTGCACCGTCCCGAGCTGCCCGAGACCGCCGCGCTGCGGCGCGTCGTCGAGCAGGACCACGGCCTGGACAAGGCGCTGGACAACACCCTCATCCAGCTCGCCGAGGGCGCGCTGGAGCTGGGCGAGCCGGTCACGCTGGAGCTGCCGATCCGCAACGTCAACCGCACGGTCGGCACCATGCTCGGCCACGAGGTGACCAAGCGCTACGGCGGCGCCGGCCTGCCCGACAACACGATCGACGTGTCCTTCACCGGCAGCGCGGGCAACTCCTTCGGCGCGTTCGTGCCGCGCGGCATCACCCTGCGGCTGACCGGCGACGCCAACGACTACCTCGGCAAGGGCCTGTCGGGCGGGCGGATCACCGTCCGGCCGCACCCCGACGCGCCGTTCGCGGCCGAGACCCAGGTCATCTCCGGCAACGTCGGCCTGTACGGCGCGACCTCGGGCGAGGTGTTCGTCCGCGGGATCGTCGGCGAGCGGTTCTGCGTGCGCAACTCCGGCGCGACCGCCGTCGTCGAGGGCGTCGGCGACCACGGCTGCGAGTACATGACCGGCGGCCGGGCCGTCATCCTCGGCCCCACCGGCCGCAACCTGGCCGCCGGCATGTCGGGCGGCATCGCGTACGTGCTCGACCTCGACCCCGCCAAGGTCAACCGCGAGATGGTGGAGATCGAGGCGCTGGAGGACTCCGATGAGGAGTTCCTGCGCGAGATCGTGGAGAAGCACCTGACCGAGACCGGCTCCACCGTGGCCAAGGCGCTGCTGGAGGACTGGGACGCCGCCCTCGCGCGGTTCGGCAAGATCATGCCCTCCGACTACAAGCGCGTGCTCGCCGCGCGCGCCGCCGCGGAGGCGGAGGGCCGGGACATCGACGAGGCGGTCATGGCCGCCGCGCACGGATAGAAAAGGGGGGTACTCATGGCCGACCCGAGGGGTTTCCTGACGCACGAGCGCGAGCTGCCGGCGCGTCGTCCGATCGACGTCCGCATCCGCGACTGGCGCGAGGTCTACGAGGACTTCCCCAGGCCCGCGCTCAGCAGGCAGGCGGCGCGCTGCATGGACTGCGGCATCCCGTTCTGCCACAACGGCTGCCCGCTGGGCAACCTGATCCCGGAGTGGAACGACCTGGTCTTCCGCGACGACTGGCGCGAGGCGATCGAGCGTCTGCACGCGACCAACAACTTCCCGGAGTTCACCGGCCGCCTCTGCCCGGCGCCGTGTGAGGCCGCGTGCGTGCTCGGCATCAACTCCGACCCGGTGACGATCAAGCGGGTCGAGGTCGAGATCATCGACCGGGCCTTCGAGGAGGGCTGGGTCACGCCGCAGCCGCCGGTGAGCAAGACCGGCAAGAAGGTCGCGGTCATCGGCTCCGGCCCGGCCGGGCTCGCCGCCGCCCAGCAGCTCACCCGCGCCGGGCACGACGTCACGGTCTACGAGCGCGCCGACCGCATCGGCGGCCTGCTGCGCTACGGCATCCCCGAGTTCAAGATGGAGAAGCGGCACATCGACCGCCGCCTGGACCAGATGCGCGCCGAGGGCACCGAGTTCCGCACCGGCGTCAACGTCGGCGTGGACATCACCGCGGCCGAGCTGCGCGAGCGGTACGACGCGGTCGTGCTGGCCGGCGGCGCCACCAAGTGGCGCGACCTGTCCGTGCCCGGCCGCGAGTTCAAGGGCATCTACCAGGCGATGGAGTACCTCCCGCTGGCCAACAAGGTGCAGGAGGGCGACTTCGAGGTCTCGCCGATCTCGGCCGAGGGCAAGCACGTGGTCGTGATCGGCGGCGGCGACACCGGCGCCGACTGCATCGGCACCGCCCTGCGCCAGGGCGCGGCCTCGGTCACCCAACTGGAGATCATGCCCCAGCCCCCGGCGACCCGCCCCGGCAACCAGCCGTGGCCGACGTTCCCCATCCTGTTCAAGATGGAGAGCGCGCACGAGGAGCTGGCCGACAAGGGCGGCGCCCGCGTCTACGCGGCCTCCACCACCGAGTTCGTCGGCGACGAGGACGGCAACGTCCGCGCGCTCCGCCTGGTCGAGGTCGAGGGCCCCCAGACCGGCTTCAAGCCGATCCCGGGCACCGAACGCGAGATCCCGGCCGAGCTGGTCACCCTGTCCATGGGCTTCCTCGGCCCGGAGAAGGGCGCCCTGCTCACCGACTTCGCCGAGATGTCCGGCGACCCGGAGGGCTTCTTCGACCAGCGCAGCAACGTCGCCCGCGACAAGTCGTACATGACGGGCCTGGACGGCGTCTTCGTCGCCGGCGACATGGGCCGCGGCCAGTCCCTCATCGTCTGGGCCATCGCCGAGGGCCGCTCCGCCGCCGCCGCCGTGGACTCCTACCTCACCGGCGAAACCGTCCTGCCCACCCCCATCCCCCCCACCGCCCGCCCCCTGGTCTGACCGACCTCGAAAGCGGCCCCCGCCCCACCAGGGCCGGGGGCCGCCCCATTTCCCATCCCGTCCACCCCCGACCGGTCCCATCCCGTCCACCCGCGACCGGTCCCATCCCGTCCCCCCGACCAGGAGGGGCTGCGCGTACCGAGCCCCACCCGGCAGAGGGTGCACTCTCCCGGCGCCCCGGCCGACCCGCGGCGGCCCCGCGCCCAAGCCCTGGCCGACGTCCGGCCCAGGCGTCCCGTCCGCCCGTGTGCCTCCTGCGCGGGGCCAATGCGCCGTGCCATGAGACAGGAAGCGCGCGTCCATACCGGCGGCGGACGCACCCGGGGCCGCGCAATCGGCATGCGACTCACCGGCCTCAGCCGGGACGGGCTCGCAACCGGCACCCCGGGCCGTGGAGGACATCCCGTGGGACTGGTCGTGGAAGGGGCGGCGCCTCATCGTCCCGCGTGGTCGTTGCTCTGACGGTGAGGGGTGGCGCCGGCCGGGGTGGGGTCGGGAGCTGGGGTGACATGTCATGGCAATGTGTGAAAAAGGACCTAAAAGAGGGAAGTGGTTGCGCTCAGGGTGATGTGCCCTGAAAAGATGAGCCTTCTGTATCGGCCGGACTGGAGGGCGGATGGAGCGGGGGAACAGGCGCAGGGGAGGCGTGGCGGTCGTCGCGGCCCTTGCGGTCGCGGGGTCGGTGGCCGGTGTGGCCCCCGTGGGCGTTCTGGCGGCCGGCGGGGGCACGGCCGGGAGCGCGGACGCGACCTACCGGAACTACATGGTCTTCTACGCCGACGGGGCGCGCTCACAGGCCGTCAGCGACGTCGAGAGGGCCGGGGGTACCAACGTGTCCCCGGGCGACCCTCGGCTCGGCTACGTGGTCGCCAGGGGCCCGGGAGACCGGTTCCTGGAGGCGCTGGCCTCCAGTGACGCCGTGGTGGGGGTGTCCTCCAACCGCAAGATCGGCACGGCGGTCGCCACCAGGGTCGCACCGGAGGTCGACAAGGACCTCGCCGCGCGCGCCCCTCTGGACGGGGCCGCCGCCGAGGGCGCCGAGCCGTTGTCCGGGCGGCAGTGGGACATGAGGCTCATCGGCGCCACGCCCGACAAGTCGTACAAGAAGGCGCCGGGCAGCAAGAAGGTGCTCGTCGGCATCATCGACACCGGCGTGGACGGCACCCACCCCGACATCGCGCCCAACTTCGACCGCGCGCTCAGCCGCAACTTCGTCACCGACAAGCCCAAGGACCCCAACGGCGAGACCTTCGACGGCCCGTGCGAGGTCACGAGCTGCAAGGACCCCGTGGACGCCGACGACAACGGCCACGGCACCCACGTCGCGAGCACCATCGGCTCGCCGATCAACGGCCTGGGCGTGGCGGGCGTCGCGCCGAACGTCACGCTGGTCAACCTGCGCGCCGGCCAGGACTCCGGGCTGTTCTTCCTCAAGCCCAGCATGGACGCGCTCACGTACGCCGCCGACAACGGCATCGACGTCGTCAACATGAGCTACTACGTGGACCCGTGGCTGTTCAACTGCACGGCCAACCCCTCCGACTCCAAGGCCGAGCAGATGGAGCAGCGGGGCATCATCACCGGCATGCAGCGGGCGCTGGACTACGCCCGCAAGCGCGGCGTCACGCTGATCAGCGCCATCGGCAACGGCTCCACCGACCTCGGCAAGCCGAAGACCGACACCAGCAGCCCGGACTACCCGCAGGGCGAGGAGCGTACGCGCAAGGTCAACAACTCCTGCCTGAACGTGCCCGCCGAGTCCAAGGGCGTGATCTCGGTCTCCTCGGTCGGGCCGAACGGCGTCAAGGCGTACTACTCCGACTACGGCATCGAGCAGACCGACCTGTCCGCCCCCGGCGGCGACGAGTTCAACCCGTCCACCCGCAGGAGCGACGTCACCCGTACGATCCTGGCCGCCGCCCCGGAGAAGCTGCTGCGCACCCAGGGCCTGATCGACAAGGACGGCGAGCCGAAGTCCTCCGCGGTCGTGCGCGACTGCAAGGACGGCACCTGCGCCTACTACCAGTACCTTCAGGGCACCTCCATGGCCGCCCCGCACGCCGCCGGCGTCGCCGCCATCCTGGTCAGCCGCTTCGGCCAGCCCGGCAAGGGCGGCCTCACGCTCGACCCCAAGACGGTCCAGCGCCTGCTGTACGCCAGCGCCACCGAGAAGAAGTGCCCCAGCCCGCGGGCCCACGTCTATCGCGCCACCGGCGCCAAGACGGTGCACGTGTGCGAGGGCGGCAAGTCGCGCAACGGCTTCTACGGCCACGGCATCGTCAACGCCGCCAAGGCCGCCACGATCAAGCGCTGAGGCGGGGTACCCAGCCCGGCCTGAGTACTCGCACGGATGCCGGGCCGCCCGCGGGCGGCCTACCGTCAGGACATGATCTACCGGCTGGTCGGCGAGACGGCGATGGTCGTCCACTTCCTGGTGCTGGTCTACATGGCCTTCGGCGGGTTCCTCGCCTGGCGGTGGCCGCGGGCGATCTGGCCGCACGCGGCCATCGCCGCCTGGGGTCTCATCTCGGTCACCACCGGCGTGGAGTGCCCGCTCACCATCGTGGAGAACTGGGGCAGGCACAACGCCGGGCTCGAAGGGCTGCGGCCGAGCGGGTTCATCGACCACTACATCGAGGGCGTGGTGTATCCCGAGGAGTACACCACCGCCGTCAGGTGGGCGGTCGCGGCCGTGGTGCTGTCCTCCTGGGCCGGGTTCGTCCTGCTACGGCGCCGCGCCCGGACGCCGAGGGAGGACGAAGCCGTGTCCGGGACGCGATAACGTGAGGGCGATGGCAGGTAGTCACCCAGATTTTCGGTCCCGCTGCCGGCATCGTCATCACCAAGTGGTCTGTACCAATTAAGGTGGGACCCGTGACTCGTCGCGCGAAGATTGTCTGCACTCTAGGTCCGGCCACGTCGTCTCCGGAGCGTATCCGCGAGCTCATCGCGGCGGGGATGGACGTCGCCCGCTTCAACCTCAGCCACGGCAGCCACGAGCTGCACAAGGAGATCTACGACAGGGTGAAGGAGGCGGCGGCCGAGCTCGGCCGCGGTGTAGGGCTGCTCGCCGACCTGCAGGGGCCGAAGATTCGCGTCGGCAAGTTCGCCGAGGGCCCGGTGCGGCTCGGCTTCGGCGACGTCTTCGCCATCACGACCGAGAACGTCCCCGGCGACCGCGACCAGGTGTCCACCACCTACGCCGGGCTGCCCAAGGACGTCCACCCCGGCGACACGATCCTGGTCGACGACGGCCGCGTGGTGCTGGAGGTCACCGGCGTCGAGGGGCCGAGGGTCACCACCAAGGTCGTCATCGGCGGCATGATCTCCGACAACAAGGGGCTCAACCTGCCGGGCGTCAACGTCAGCGCGCCCGCCCTGACCGACAAGGACGAGGCCGACCTGCGCTGGGCCCTGCGCACCGGGTTCGACATGATCGCGCTGTCCTTCGTGCGCCGGCCCTCCGACGCCGACGTGGTGCGCAACATCATGGAGCAGGAGGCCGTACGCCTGCCCCTGCTCGCCAAGATCGAGAAGCCGCAGGCGGTGGAACGGCTCCCCGAGATCGTCGAGGCGTTCGACGGCATCATGGTCGCCCGCGGCGACCTCGGTGTGGAGCTCCCGCTCGAAGACGTGCCGATCGTGCAGAAGCGGGCGATCGAGCTGTGCCGCGAGAAGGCCCGCCCGGTCATCGTCGCCACCCAGATGCTCGACTCCATGATGAACGCCCCGCGTCCCACGCGCGCCGAGGCGTCCGACGTCGCCAACGCGGTCATGGACGGCACCGACGCCGTCATGCTCTCCGGCGAGACCTCGGTCGGCAACTACCCGATCGAGGCGGTCGCCACCATGGACCGCATCGCCTGCGCCGCCGAGCGCGCCTCCCTGGAGGCCACCCACACCCTGGAGCGCATGCCCGAGACCGTGGGCGGCGCCATCGCCCGCGCCGCGGCCGAGGTCGGCGCCATCGTCGGCGCCAAGGTCCTGGTCGCCTTCACCATGTCCGGCGAGACGGCCCGCCGCCTGGCCCGCTACCGCTCCCCGATCCCGCTGATCGCCTTCACCTCGTCCCCGCACGTCCGCGGCCAGCTCTCCCTGACCTGGGGCGTCGAGACCTTCCACGTCCCGTTCGTGCACCACACCGACGACATGGTCCGCCAGGTGGAGTCCAGCCTCCTCACCCTGGGCCGCTGCGAGAAGGGCGACAAGGTCGTCATCGTCGCCGGCTCCCCGCCCGGCACCCACGGCTCCACCAACGCCCTCCGCGTCCACACCATCGGCTCCGCCGTCTCCCACCCGGCGAGCTGACGCCCTATATCCGGTACGCCGCCCTGGTCCGTTGGGCGGTTCCGGTTCGTTAGGCCGCCTTGGTCCGCTGGGCGGTTCCGGTTCGTTGGCCCGCCTTGGTCCGTAGCGTTCCGGTTCGTTGGGCCGTCCCGGCCGCGTGCCGCGCTCATACGCGCGGCGCGCCCCGTTGTGTCCGGCAGGCCGCGGACGTATGCGGAGGGCCGGGCTGATGGGTTTACGGGCGGCTGAGGGCGAGCACCAGGCGCGCCCGTCACCGCCGCACCCCTCCGTCGGCGCGGCGGGCCGTGCCGCGTTCTTGTGGGCAGGCGCGGCCCTGGGGCCCGCCCGCGGTGCCGACTGCGGTCATGAACCTGGGTCGGCAACACGGCCACCGGGGTACAGGGCCGCCGGGCGTGGCCACCGGGGTACAGGGCCGCCGGGCGTGGGCCGCTGGGCCTGGACCCCTGGGCGTGGACCGCCGGCTGCGCGCCGGGGCGCCGGTCGCTCGCTCTGACGGCTGCGCGCGACGACTTCGGCCGAGGTCACCAGCGCAGGCACCCCGACCGGGATCCCGGTGTGGTGGGTGTCGGTGGGCACCGATGGCTGGTGTCGCCGGGTCTTGCCTTGCGTCGGTCGAGCAGGGGTCTGGCCGGGAGCGGCTGGGCCCTGCGAGTGCTTCGGTGCTGCGCGCGCTCGCGCGCGGTATGGGGTGCCGGCTGGGCTGCCGTCTGTGGATGGTGGCTCGGGGTGGGCGTCTCAGCCGGGGCCGTCTGGTGTGGTGGCTGTGGGGGCGGCCTTGGCCGGGGGCGGCGGGCGTGCATGGCCGGCGCTGCCGGTCTTGACCCCGTCCGTCGCGCAGGGGCGTGGCGGTTGGGCGTTGCCGAGAGCTGCGCGCGCCTGCGCGGCTGAGGGACGGGCCGTCGGCGACTGAGGGCGGTGGCCTTCGCCCTGGGTTCATGCGCAGGCACTTCGATCCGTGGGTGGCCGTGGCGGGTGCTCTGCCTGCCCGCGCGGCGTGGGCGCCGGCTGGGCCGGTGGCTGTGGGGGCGGCCTTGGCCGGGGGCGGCGGTGTGGCGGGCTCTGGGCCCTTCATGTGCCCGCCGAAGGCTCGTGGGAGCACCACCGGAACGCAGGCTGGAGCCCTGCGGCTCGGGCCGTACGTCCTGGGGGCGGGGAGGCGTCGGCGGAGGGTAAAGGTGTCGCAAAAATGAGGAAAGCCGCCTGGCGGGGTGGCCGGGCGGCTTGGTCAGTGCCCCGAGTGGGATTCGAACCCACACCGTATGGATTTTGAGGCCATTGTCTCTGCCGGTTGGACTATCGGGGCATGGCAGGTGCCGGGCCCTCTGGAATGCAAGATCCACGTCCAGACGGCCCAGACGTGGTTCTAATCTAGCGGACGTCGGTACTCTCTTGCTCGTGAGTACGCAGAGGCGAGTGGTGATCGCGGAGGACGAGGCGCTGATTCGCCTCGATCTCAAGGAGATGCTGGAAGAGGACGGTTACGCCGTCGTCGGCGAAGCGGGGGACGGGGAGACCGCGGTCAAGCTGGCCATGGAGTTGCGGCCCGATCTGGTGATCCTGGATGTGAAGATGCCGATCCTGGACGGCATCTCCGCGGCCGAGCGGATCGTGTCGGAGCGGGTGGCGCCGTGCCTGATCCTGACCGCCTTCTCGCAGCGGGATCTGGTGGAGCGCGCGCGTGACGCGGGGGCGATGGCGTACCTGGTCAAGCCGTTCACCAAGTCCGACCTGGTGCCGGCGATCGAGATGGCGGTCAGCAGGCACGACGAGATCGCGGCGCTGGAGCGCGAGGTGAGCACGCTCTCGGAGCGGCTGGAGACGCGCAAGCTGGTGGAGCGGGCCAAGGGGCTGCTGATGGCCGCGCACGGGTGGACCGAGCCGCAGGCGTTCCGGTGGATCCAGAAGGCGTCCATGGACCGCAGGCTGAGCATGCGTCAGGTGGCGCAGATCGTGGTCAACGAGTCGGCGGGGGACCAGTCGCAGCCGCCGTCCGCGCCGCCTGCCCCGCCCGCGCCGCCCGCGTCGTCAGGGGCCTGAGCTAACCCTTCTTCAGGCAGGTGTCGTCGATCAGGTCCTGAAGCTCCTCGCGCAGCTCGGGGGAGAGCGGGAACGACAAGTAATGGGGCTCCAGGTCTCCGACGCCGACCCAGTGCGGGAAGACGAAGGTCTTCTTGCTCTCCGCCAGCGCGTGCGGGTCGCAGCCGAAGGCCGTGAACTGCACCGGTACGTCCACGCGGTCCTGCCCGTCCTCCAGCACCGCGACCGGGGTGCCCTCGGCCTTCAGCGGCCGTAGTTGCAGGATCACGCTGCCTCTGAGGTCCTGAAGGGTGATCCTGCCGGGAGCCTTGCGTTCGATCACGACGGTCCCGCGCAGCACGTCGCGGTCGCCGGAGCGGACGCGCGTCCACTCCTCGCCCAGGCGCACGTCGGCCGCCCTGCGTACGATCTGGGCGCCGCAGTCCTGCTTGACCAGCCGCTTGAGCAGCGTGTTGGGGTGGGGGAGCGGCAGGCGCACCTGGCCGTGGCCGCGTACCCACACGATCGCGTGCGCCGGCGGCGGCTCGGGGATCGTGTCGCCCGCGCACGTGGCCGTGCCGTACGGCAGGCGCAGGTCCACCCGGGGCGTCTTTTTGATCTCGTAGTCGACCGGCTCGGGCGGGAGGGTCCGCAGGGGCGGGGCGACGAGCTGCACGCGCTCGACGTACACGCTCGGGCCGTCGTTGCGCAGGCTGACGGAGAGTATGTGCTTCTCTTCGTCGATGCGCATCTGATTCAGGGTGGCGCTGAGGTGGAGCCGGGCCGGGGCCTCCTCCCGGCCGCCGCACGCCTGCAGGGTCGCCAGTGCGACGGTGGTGGCCAGCGTGACGAGGAGGGCCCGGCGGTGCGCGCTGCTGATCACGATTCGCAGCCTAGGAGCAAATCCGGGATTACAAAACCCGTCAAAGGGGGAAACATCATGTAATAAGGGGATCGACGGCCGGTGGGAGGAGCCCGCCGGGGATGTGGCCTGCCCGCCCGGTATCCGAGACATCGCGATCAGCATACGAGACGGTAACTTCACGGAGTAGTACTCCGGAGCACGTCGTAGCTGGGGCGCTGTCCCGGGGCCGGTAAGTTGAGGAGTTATTACGACTCCGCATCCAAGTGTCCACAGTTCAGCGGCATGCCTGGCTTGGGACCCCTCGCCTTTAATACGTTGCCGTCATTCGATCGGGACTGGGTCGGCTGCGCTGACATATCCCGGCATGGATGAAGGAGATACTTCATGATCCGCATTGCCCCCCTCGGGCGCGCGCTGGCCGTAGCGGCAGCCGCGAGCCTCGCCCTGACGGCCTGCGGCGGTGGCGACGAGGACACCGCAGCCCCGGCCGAGAGCTCCGCGCCCGCCTCCTCGGCGCCGGCGGCAGCCAAGGGCGACGGCACTCTGACCATCGGCACGCTTCTTCCGCAGACGGGTGACCTGGCCTTCCTCGGCCCGCCCGAGTTCGCCGGCGTGGACCTCGCCGTCGAGGAGATCAACGCCGCCGGTGGGGTGCTCGGCAAGCCGGTCACCAAGATCCACACCGACTCCGGTGACGCGAAGACCGACATCGCGTCGCAGTCGGTGGACAAGCTGCTCCAGCAGAAGGCCGATGCCATCTTGGGCGCCGCGTCCTCCGGTGTGTCCTTCACGGTCATCGACAAGATCGTGAACGCGGGTGTGGTCCACTTCTCCCCGGCGAACACCTCTCCGGACTTCACGACGTACACCGACAAGGGCCTGTACTTCCGCACGGCCCCGTCGGACGTGCTGCAGGGCCGCGTGCTCGGTGACCTGATCATCCAGGACGGCAGCGACACGGTCGCGATCCTCAACCGCCAGGACTCCTACGGCACCGGCCTCGCCACCGAGGTCAAGAAGTCCGTGGAGAGCGGCGGCGGCACCGTCACCGACGTCGTCGAGTACGACCCGGGCGCGGCCGACTTCTCCGCCGACGTCGCCAAGATCAAGGCCAAGAACCCCAAGGCCCTGGCCCTGATCGCGTTCGACGAGACCAAGAAGATCATCCCTGAGCTCAAGAAGCAGGGCCTCGGTCCCGACAAGATCAAGATCTACTTCGTCGACGGCAACCTGGCCGACTACTCCAAGGACTTCCCGAAGGGCACGCTGACCGGCGTCAAGGGCACCCAGCCCGGCGCGCAGGTCACCGAGGACTTCAAGGCCAAGCTGCTCAAGGTCAACCCCGAGCTCAAGGACTTCAACTACGGTCCCGAGTCCTACGACGCGGCCATGCTGACCGCCCTCGCCGCCGTCGCGGCCAAGGACGACAGCGGCACCGCCATCGCCTCCAAGCTCGTGGACGTGAGCAAGGGCGGCGAGAAGTGCACCGAGTTCAAGGCCTGCGCCGACCTGCTCGCCGCCGGCAAGGACATCGACTACGACGGCGTGAGCGGTCCGGTCGAGTTCAGCGACGCGGGTGACCCGTCCGAGGCCACGATCGGCGTCTTCGAGTACGGCGACGACAACGTGCACAAGAACGTCAACTACCTGTCCGGGAAGGTCTCGGGCTGACCTTCGCCCCCGCACTTCTCCGCAGCGCAGACGACCAGAAGGGCCCCGGCCGCCACGGCCGGGGCCCTTCCCGTCCTCCGGCGCCGGCCCGGGACGGGTCAGGCGCAGGCGTCGGGTCAGGCACAGGCGTCGCGTACGGACTTCTCCGCCTCGCGGTACTCCCGCAGCAGCCGCACCTGCTCCTCGCGCGGCGTGGCGGCCGGGGCCAGCCCTCGCGTCGTGCGCCGCAGCGCCGCCTCGCCCTCCTTCGCCCCGGCCGGCAGCCGCGGGCCGTACTCCAGCAGCACGCCCTCCACGTACGCCAGCCGCCCGCGTACCGCGTCGTCGAAGCGCTGCTCCTCCTCCTGTCCGGGCGGCAGCAGCAGCGGCTCCACGTAGCCCAGCGCGGAGACCACGCGCGCGCACGGATCGTCGGCGGGGTCGGCCCCCACGACGTACGTGCCGTCGCTCGTCGCGGCCGACGCGGACGGCGAGGCGCCGGCAGGCGAGGACTGGCCGGTGGCGCAGGCGGTCAGGCCGGCCAGGGAGAGGGCGAGCAGGGCGGTGGCGGGGGCGGTCATCCGCATGATGGTCATCCTCCGTGCCGGAACGAACGTGCCGGAAACGAACGAGCCCCGCGGCGGCCGGTGCGGGCCGCCGCGGGGCGTACGCGATGCTCGGTCGGCTCCCGGTCAGGCCTTGGCCAGGGTGCCGAGGTACAGCTCGATCACCTTCGGGTCGTGGATCAGATCGCGCCCGCTGGCCGTGTAGGCGTTGCGGCCCTGGTCGAGCACGTAGCCGCGGTCGCAGATCTGCAGGCAGCGGCGGGCGTTCTGCTCGACCATGATGACCGTGACCCCGGCCCGGTTGATCTGCTGGGCCCGGATGAACACCTGGTCCTGCAGCTTGGGCGACAGGCCCGCCGACGGCTCGTCCAGCAGCAGCACCGACGGCTCGGTCATCAGCGCCCTGGCCATCGCCACCATCTGCCGCTCGCCGCCCGACAGCGAGCCGGCCCGCTGCTTGCGCCGCTCCTTCAGCGCCGGGAACAGCTCCGAGACGAACTCGAAGCGCTCCTTGAACTTCTTCGGCGCCTGGAACGCCCCCATCTCCAGGTTCTCCTCGATGGTGAGGCTGGGGAAGACGTTGTTGGTCTGGGGGACGTAGCCGACGCCGCGCTCCACCAGGGCGTGCGCCTTGAGGTTGGTGATGTTCTCGCCCTTGAGCGTGATCGAGCCGCTGCGCACCTCCACCAGCCCGAACAGCGCCTTGAGCAGCGTGGACTTGCCGGCGCCGTTGGGGCCGATGATGCCGATCAGCTCGCCCTCGCCGACGTAGAGGTCGGCGCCGTTGAGGATGTTCACGCCCGGCACGTAGCCCGCGTACAGCTCGTCGCAGCGCAGCACGGCGTTCTCGGCGCCCGCGAGGTGGGCGGTGCGGTCCACGACGGCGGCGCTGGACCTCTCGCCGCCCTCGGCCTGCACCCGGGTCTCGATCTCTTCCATGCCGTCCTGGCTCACGTGCTCCTCACCGGCCTCAGGCATCGCCGGCCTCCTTCCTGCCGCCGGCCTTGGCGCCGTCGCCGGCGGCCTCGCCCGGACCGGCCGTCGTCGCCGTGTTCACCGGCACCGCCTCGCCGTGGGTCTCGGCGGCCTCCAGTTCCAGCTCGGCCTCGGCCTCGGCGAGCTGCCGCTCCGCCTCGGCGTCGGACAGCGGCGCGTCGTGGTGGGCGCCGAGGTAGGCGTCGACCACCCGGGGGTCGGACATGATCGTCTCGGGCGGGCCCTCGGCGATCACCGCGCCCTGGGCCATCACGATGACCCAGTCGCTGATGTCGCGCACCATGTCCATGTCGTGCTCCACGAACAGCACGGTCATGCCCTGCTCGCGCAGGTCCTTGACGTGGCCGAGCAGCGACTGGGTGAGCGCCGGGTTGACGCCCGCCATCGGCTCGTCCAGCATGACCAGCTCGGGCTTGACCATGAGCGCGCGGGCCATCTCCAGCAGCTTGCGCTGCCCGCCCGACAGGCTTCCGGCGAAGTCACTGCGCTTGGCCGCGAGCTTGAAGCGCTCCAGCAGCTCCTCGGCCCGCTCGGTGATCTCGTCCTCCTGGGCGCGCCACAGCCGCGGGAACAGCGCGCGCAGGAAGTTCTCGCCACGCTGGCCCTGCGCGCCCAGGCGCATGTTCTCCAGCACGGTCAGCTTCGACAGCGCCTTGGTGAGCTGGAAGGTGCGCACCATCCCGTAACGGGCGACCTTGTGGGCCGGTACGCCGTTCATCTTGCGGCCGTTGAAGGTCCACTCGCCAGAGTCGGCGGTGTCGAAGCCGGTGAGCTGGTTGAAGAAGGTGGTCTTGCCGGCGCCGTTGGGCCCGATGAGCGCGGTGATCGAGCCGCGCTGGATCTCGACGTGCTCGACGTTCACGGCGGTGAGGCCGCCGAAGCGGCGTACCACGTTGTCCACGACCAGGATGGGGTCGGGCTTGGCCACGCCCGGCTCGGTCGCCAGGCCCGCGAAGGCGGCCCGCGCGGCGGCCTTGCGGTCGGTCACAGCGCCGGCCGGGGCGCTTGCGGCTTCGTCAACGTGCATCGAGCGCGATCTCCCTCTTGTCGCCGAAGATGCCCTGTGGTCGATAGATGAGCAGCAGCATCAGTCCGAGCCCGACGAGCATGTACCTGATCGGGCCCACCTGGGTGGTGGTGATGAACGTGATGGTCCCGGTGTTCACCGCCTCCTCCAGGAAGGTGCCGACCAGGATGAGGAGTCCCCAGAAGATGGCGGCGCCCACCACCGGTCCGAGGATGCGCGCGGTGCCGCCCAGGATCAGCACGGTGTAGGCGTAGAACGTCAGCTCGGTGTTGTACGACTCGGGCTGCACGGCCGAGCGGCTCAGGGCGAAGATGAAGCCCGCGAGCGCGCCGATGACGCCGCCGAGCACCAGCGATTGCATCTTGTAGGAGAAGACGTTCTTGCCCAGGCTGCGCACGGCGTCCTCGTCCTCGCGGATCGCCTTGAGCACCCGGCCCCAGGGGCTCTTCATCAGCAGGTAGATCAGGCCGCAGGACAGCGCGACCAGGATCCACCCGACCGTGAGCACCCACATGGTGTTCTCGTCGAAGCCGATGATGGGGCCGATGTTGTAGTCGCCTTCCGGGTACGGGTTCAGCGCGTAGAACCCGCCGGAGAACGCCTGGATGCCGTCGGTGCCGCCGAAGACGTCCTGCAGGGCGACCGAGCGCACGACCAGGCGGATGATCTCGGCCGCGGCGATGGTGACGATGGCCAGATAGTCGGCGCGCAGGCGCAGGGTCGGGATGCCCATCAGCAGCGCGAGCACGACCGACAGGGCCAGGCCGATGGTGACGCCGAGGAAGAACGGCAGGCCGAAGGTGGTGACGGTGGTCGCGATCGAGTACGCGCCGATCGCGAGGAAGGCGGCCTGGCCGAAGTTGAGCAGGCCGGTGTAGCCGAAGTGCACGTTGAGGCCGATGGCCGCGAGCGCGTAGATCACGGCCTCGGTGCCGATCGACGCCTCCACGGCGCGGCTGATGACAAGGATCCAGTCCATTGGCGGCCTCCCCCTAACCGATCCGCTCGCGGCGGCCGAGGATGCCCTGCGGCCGTACCAGAAGGACGATGATCAGCACGACGAGGGCGCCGACCGTCTTCATCTCCGGAGGTATCCAGAGGGTGGAGACTTGGACGAACAGGCCCACGATCAGCGAGCCGACCAGGGCGCCGTACGCCGTGCCGAGCCCGCCCAGCGTGACGCCCGCGAACATCAGCAGCAGTACCTGGAGTCCCATCTGGTAGTTGAGGTTCTGGGTGGTGCCGAGCAGGATGCCGGCGAGCGCCGCGATCGTGGTGCCCGCCGCCCACACGATCCGGATCACCCGGTCCACGTTGATGCCGGAGGACGCGGCCAGCGCCGGGTTGTCGGCGACCGCGCGGGTGGCCTTGCCGAGCCGGGTGTAGGTGAGGGCCAGGCCGACCGCGATCAGCACGACGATCTGGATCGCCATCGCGATCAGGCCCTTCGGCGTGGCGAAGATCGGCCCGATCTCGATGCCCTCCTGGGCGACGTACTCGTTGTACGGGCGGCTCTCGCCGCCGAACAGGAACAGCGTCAGGTTGCGCAGGAAGATCGCCAGGCCGATCGAGATGATCATCATGCCGATGAGGCCGGTCTTCCGCTCGCGCAGCACACCCCAGAAATATCGATCCTGCCCGTATCCGAACGCCGCCGCGATGACGAGCGCCAGCGGCGCGGCGATGAGCAGGTGCAGGCCCAGCGAGGTGTTCAGGACGTACGCGGTGAAGGCGCCCAGCGTCAGCAGCTCGCCGTGGGCGAAGTTGGTCAGCCCGGTGGTCCCGAAGATCAGCGACAGCCCGACCGCGCCCAGCGCGATGGTCAGGCCCAGACTGATGCCCTCGAAGGAGAGCTGTGCCAGCCGCGTCCACCAGGAGTCCTCGGCCTCAGCGGCGGCCGCCTCCTCGTCGGCCGCGTCGCCGGAGACGAGCGCGAACAGGACGTTGCGCTCGTTGCCCTCGAAGACCTGGACGGTCAGCGTGGCTCGGTCGGGGTTTCTGAGCGAGACGCCCTGGGGAAGGGTGTTGACGTCCAGCGTCACCTTGTACATGCCGGCCTTGGGGACGGGGATCGCCCAATCTCCCGTGGCGCTGGTGGTGGCCTCTCCGACCGGCGCGTTGTTCTCGTCGACAACGCTGATCTTCACGCCGTTCACTGGCTGGCCTTGGTTTTTGAGTGAGCCTTTCAGGCCCTCTCCGTCCGCCCACGCCATCGCGGGTCCGGATGCGAGGAGGAAGATGAGGCCACCCAGGAAGGCCGTGAACGCGATCACGGCTCTGCGCAATGGTGCTCCCTTATGAGGTCATGGCGGAGGTAGTCCTACCCCCAAACTCGACTCGCGCATCGCAAAATGAGCCTGCAACGCTGTGGCCGGAGCTTAGCTCTGGACGCCCGGTTCCGGACCGTTCGTCACCAATCGGTGACCAGGGTGTTTCATCGGCGTGAGGAAAAAGCGGCCTGGTCAGAGCGGGTTTACTGGGATTGTCGAAGCCTGACATGGCCGTCTTACAGTTTGGCTGATTACGGATGCTCCGGAAGTGCCGGGGAAGTGCCCGGACCGTGCGCGGAAGGCCCTTCGGGCGCGCACGTACGCGCGGGGAGACAGCGCGCGGGGAGACAGCGCGCGGGGAGGCGGCGCGCGAGGAGACAGCACGCGTGAAGGCGGCGCGCGTGGAGACGGCGTGCGTGGAGGCGGCGCGCGTGGAGGCAGGGCTCCGGCCGCGCCGGAAGCGGCCCTCGGGCACCGCGATGCTCGGCGGTGGCCGCGCGGGCGGGCGCGTGGAAGAAGTGGGAGAGAAGTGGAAGAGGGGGATAAGCCGAGGGCCTGGAAGAACAAGATGAGCCCAGGGGGGCCTTTGGTGCCGTGGTGGGCTTCCCCGGCCCTGCACGTTTTCTACTCGGCCGTCCCCCGGGCTCTGTTGGCCCACCACCGTAGCGAGCCCGGGGGGCCGGGCGCAAAAGTACCGCTCAGAGTGGCCGATACTCGCCGTGTCGGGTACCCGCCGCGCGCCCGGCCGCTCAGGCCGCCGGGCCCTCGCCCCCGGGGGGCTGCTCCCTGATCAGGCAGGTCAGGCGGGCGGTGCACACCCTGCGGTCCTGCTCGTCACTGATCGCGATGTCGTACGTCGCCAGCGTGCGGCCCCCGTGCAGCCGCGTCGCGACCCCCGTGACGTATCCGGACGTGGCCGAGCGATGGTGGGTGGCGTTGATCTCGATGCCGACCGCGATCCGGCCCGGTCCGGCGTGCAGTGCGGCGCCCGTCGAGCCGATGGTCTCGGCCAGCACGCAGGACGCGCCGCCGTGCAGCAGGCCGTACGGCTGCGTGTTGCCCTCGACCGGCATCCGCGCCACCACCCGCTCCGGGCTCGCCTCGACGAACTCGATGCCGAGTCGCGCGGCGAGCTGGCCTTCACCGGCGACGATCGCCATCAGATCGTCGGGGTTGGTCATCGTCAAGGGGACGCCTCCTCTGTGTCGACCTCGCGTTTTCTGTCGTAGAGGGAGACTAGGCTTCGAGTGTGCCGAAGACAGAAGCGACCCCCGCCCGTCCGTCCCTGCTGCTGCTCGACGGACACTCACTGGCCTACCGCGCCTTCTACGCGCTTAAGGAGGCCAACCTCGTCACCACCGACGGCCAGCACACCGAGGCCGTGTACGGCTTCACCTCGATGCTGGTCAACGTGCTGCGCGACGAGCGGCCCAGCCACGTCGCGGTCTGCTTCGACCGATCCGAGCCCACGTTCCGGCACACCGAGTACGCCGAGTACAAGGCCAACCGCACCGAGACGCCCGAGGACTTCCGCGGCCAGGTCAGCCTGATCTTCGAGGTGCTCGACACCCTGCGCATCCCGCGCCTGTCGCTGGCCGGCTTCGAGGCCGACGACCTGATCGCCACCCTGGCCACGCGCGGCTCGGCCGAGGGCATGTCCGTGCTGATCGTCACCGGCGACCGCGACGCGCTGCAACTCGTCGACGACAACGTCACCGTGCTCATGACCCGGCGCGGCATCAGCGACATGACCCGCTTCACCCCCGACGCGGTCATGGAGAAGTACGAGCTGACCCCGGCGCAGTATCCCGACTTCGCCGCAATCCGCGGCGACAGCAGCGACAACCTCAAGAACATCCCCGGCGTGGGCGAGAAGACCGCGGCCAAGTGGATCCGCGAGTTCGGCTCCCTGGAGGAGCTGGTCAACCGGGTCGACGAGGTCAAGGGCAAGGTCGGCGACAAGCTGCGCGAGCACCTCGGCCAGGTGATGATGAACCGCCGCCTGACCGAGCTCAAGCGCGACGTGCCCCTCGACGTCGAGCCCGCCTCGCTGACCATGGGCCAGTTCGACCGCGAGGGCATCCACAAGCTGCTCGACTCGCTGCAGATCCGCGGCGAGCTGCGCGAGCGGCTGTTCAAGACCCTCGGCTCCGCCGAGCCCGAGGTCGAGGACGCCTTCGAGGTCGAGCTCGCCATGCCCGGCCCCGACGAGGTCGCCGGCTGGCTGGCCGCCATGCCCGCGGGCCGGGCCGGGCTCGCCTTCCGCGGCTCCTACGGCAGCGGCACCGGCCGCATCGACGCCATCGCCATCGCCCCGCCCGGCGGCACCGCCGCCTACCTCGACCCCACCCGGCTCACCCAGGCCGACGAGGCCGCCCTGCGCGAGTGGCTCGGCGACGAGGCCCGCGAGAAGGCCGTCCACGACGCCAAGGGGCCCATGCTGGCCCTGTGGGCCCAGGGCATGGAGCTGCGCGGGCTGAGCTGCGACACCGCACTCGCGGCGTACCTCGCGACGCCGGGGCAGCGCACCTTCGAGCTCGACGACCTCGCCGTGCGCTACCTCAAGCGCGAGCTGCGCAGCGAGGCCGAGGCCGGCGGGCAGGGCTCCCTGTTCGACACCGACGGCGAGGCCGAGGCGCGCGACCTCGCGCTGCGCGCCCAGGCCGTGCGCGAGCTGGCCGAGGGCCTGGAGGAGTTCCTGTCCACCCGCGGCGGCACCCACCTGCTCGGCGAGGTGGAGCTGCCGCTGGTCACCGTGCTCGCCGAGATGGAGCGCACCGGCATCTGCACCGACCGCGAATACCTCGCCGGGCTGGAGTCCGAGTTCGGCGCCGCGGTCAAGCAGGCCGTCGAGGAGGCCCACCGGGTCGTCGGCGAGCAGTTCAACCTGGGCTCGCCCAAGCAGCTCCAGACGATCCTGTTCGACAAGCTGGGCCTGCCCAAGACCAAGAAGATCAAGACCGGCTACACCACCGACGCCGACGCCCTGGCCTGGCTCGCCGGCCAGACCGAGCACGAGCTGCCCACGATCCTGCTGCGCCACCGCGACCAGACCAAGCTGCGCACCACCGTCGAGGGCCTGATCAAGGAGATCGGCGACGACGGCCGCATCCACACCACCTTCAACCAGATCATCGCCGCCACCGGCCGCCTCAGCTCCGAGAAGCCCAACCTGCAGAACATCCCGATCCGCACCGCCGAGGGCCGCCGCATCCGCCAGGGCTTCGTGGTCGGCGAGGGCTTCGAGACCCTGCTCACCGCCGACTACAGCCAGATCGAGCTGCGCATCATGGCCCACCTGTCCGGCGACGAGTCCCTGATCGCGGCCTTCGAGTCCGGCCACGACTTCCACCAGGCCACCGCCGCCCGCGTCTTCGACATCCCGCCGGAGCAGGTCGGCGGCGACCTCCGCGCCAAGATCAAGGCGATGAACTACGGCCTGGCCTACGGCCTGTCCGACTTCGGCCTGTCCGGCCAGCTCAACATCCCCGTGGCCGAGGCGCGGGCGCTCAAGGACGAGTACTTCGAGGAGTTCGGCGGCGTACGCGAGTTCCTGCAGGCGATCGTCGCCCAGGCCCGCAAGGACGGCTACACCGAGACCATCCTCGGCCGCCGCCGCTACCTCCCCGACCTCACCAGCGACAACCGCCAGCGCCGCGAGATGGCCGAGCGCATGGCCCTCAACGCCCCCATCCAGGGCTCCGCGGCCGACATCATCAAGGTCGCCATGCTCAACGTCCGCCGCGCCCTGGCCGCCGAGGGCCTGCGCTCCCGCATGCTCCTCCAGGTCCACGACGAACTCGTCTTCGAGGTGGCCCCCGGCGAACTCGACGCCCTGCGCGCCCTCGCGATCCGCGAGATGGGCTCCGCCTACAGCCTGCGCGTCCCCCTGGAGGTCTCGGTAGGCGTGGGCCGCACCTGGGAGGACGCCGGCCACTGACCCACACGCCCCCGCGGGCTCGCGTGGCGCCGCTGGCCGCAGCGCCCTGCGCGCGTGTCCTTGCGCGGTCGCGTGACGCTGCGGGCGGCTTACCCACCCGCCGCCCCCCGCCCTGCCGGGCGAGCCCTTCGGCGTCGCCGTGGCTGAGGTCGTCCCGCCCGTTGGGTCGTCGCCGGGCGCTGCCCGCGTGTCCTCGCGTGGTCGCGTGACGCTGCGGGCTGCTGACCCCTCCCTCGCGCTGTCGCATGGCCCCCAAGCCGCTGCGGCAGAGGCCACGTCCGCCCGCTGCGGGCCGTGAGGTGCTGCTGGCGTGTCCTCACGTGGCGGGTTGCGGTGCGGGCTGCTGACCCACTGCGGCCCGCTCTGCCGGGCGGCCCCCGGCACGCTGTGGCTGAGGTCGTCCTGTCTGTTCCGCGCCAGGGGAACTGCCCGGGTGTTCTCGCGCGGTCGTGTGGCGGTGCGGGCGGCTGACCGCCGCCGCCCGGCGTCCTACACCCTGGCGGCGCGCAGCGGGCATCACGGCCGCTGCGGCACCGTCCGCGTCGCCCGCTGCGCGCCAAAGGCGCTGCGTTTCCTCGCGCGGGGGCGGGGGCGGGTTGGCGGTGGTGTGGCCTTACCGGGCCGCGCGGCGCTGCCTGCCCGCCTCTGGCAGGCGCATGTGGGCACCGCCTTGGGCTGGCGGGGAGGACCGGGCGCTGGGTGTGCGTTGCGGGGTGAGGCGGTGTGTATGGGGAGCGCCGGGCCGGGTGACCTGCTCTCCGACTCTCATCCGGGATGATCAGAAGGTAACGGGCGGGCTGTGGCGGGCGGGGCCGGTGTGTCTCTGTCCTTTATGTGCCGTAGGCGAAGCCGAGGATCATCGCCAGGAGGAAGGGGAAGCCCAGGACGCCTGTCCAGGCGATGGCCTTCTTGCTGCGGGTCACCAGGGCGGTGAGGAAGGCGATGAGGGCGATGGCGAAGGGGATCGAGTTGATCGGCAGGATCGCCCGCCACACGCCGCGTGCGCCCGTGGGCAGGACGCGGTCGCCCTCGGGGGTCAGGGCGGCGGGGAAGGTCTCGCCCACCTCGACGTCCGGGACGGTGTCGATGAGGATCGGCTGCTTGGAGCGGTCGGCGAATTCGAAGTACGCCTGGCAGTCGTACACGCCCTTGCGGACGCGGTCGCAGGACTGGACCGTGGCGGTGCCGGGGGTGCCTGTGCGGCCGAGGGCCACGTCCACCTCGGGGATGGCGACGGTGACGGCCGTGGCCGCCAGGAAGATGATCGCGGCTGCCGCGAAGAGCAGGCGTAGCACCATCTTGGTGGCCGCCCAGGGCGATTGGCGCTGCGGCGGCTTGGCGGGCGGCGAGGTGGTGGTGGGCGGCGAGGTGGCGGCGCCCTTGGGGCGGTTCGTCTGGTTCCGGGTCTTCCGCGTCTTGGCCACGGTCCCATACTGGGGGGCACTACTTGGAAGCCACCTGTGACCGTCTGGTGGGAACGTCAGCGGGGGCGCGTACAGGCCCGACTTCAGTGCGGCCACCGGGGGGTCGAGGCCATCGACCACTTGGGCCCGGGTCTTCTCGGTCATGTCGGGCTGGCAGCGGGGTGAGGGTAAAAAGTCGGTAAAAATCGCGAAGTATGGCGATATGGGGTTTTCGTCCCGTCTAACGGTGGCGTAAAGGGTTACCTTTTGGTAAGGCTTTACCGGCCCTTGGGGTCGTCTTGGGGTTCTAGGCTGTGGGGCTCGGTGTCACCGACGGGGCGGGGGGATTGTGCGGACTACGGCGCCGGTGGCGCGGGTCGTCGCTGTGGCGAACGTGGTGGTGGTCTCGGTCGCGATCATGGTGCTGACCTTCGTGCCCGTGGGTGACCGGCCGCAGCGGGAGGCGGTGCCGGCGCGGCCGCAGGCGGAGCGGAAGACGGAGCGGCCGGCTCCGCACCAGGAGGAGCTGCTGCCCAGCTCGGCGCTGCCGCCGCCGGTCCGCGCCACCCGCGAGTCGGCGCGCCGGGCGCGGGCCAACGAGGCGGGCCTGGTGCCGGTGCTCATGTACCACCGGATCGTGGCCAAGCCGCGCGCCTCCATCGACCGTACGCCCGCGCAGGTGCGCGCCGAGCTGGAGCGGCTGGCCCGCGAGGGGTACGTGCCGATCACCGCCCGGGAGTTCGCGAGCGGCGAGATCGGCGTTCCCGAGGGGACCCATCCGGTCGTGCTGACCTTCGACGACGGGCACTCCAGCCACTTCGGGCTGGACGCGGACGGCATGCCGCTCCCCGACACCGCCGTCGGGATCATCTTCGCCGTGGCCCAGAAGTACCCGCGCTTCCGGCCCGTGGCGACGTTCTGGGTGAACCGGGAACCCTTCGGGCTGCGCGACCCCGACCGCCAGGCCCACGCCGTACGGTGGCTGACCGCGCACGGGTTCGAGGTGGCCAACCACACCTGGGGCCACCCCAACCTGCGGCGGGTTTCGAAGAAGAAGGCCCGCGAGCAGATCGTGCGCGGCGAGCGGCTGCTGCGCAGGCTCGGCGCCGGGCCCTCGGCCACCCTCGCCCTGCCGTACGGATCGCGGCCGCGCGACCCCGGCCTCGCCCGGAGCGGGTCGTGGGACGGCACGAAGTACGACTACAAGGGCGTGTTCCTGGCCGGGGCCGAGCCGTCGCCGCCGCCCTTCGTCAAGGGCTTCGACCGCAACGCGATCATGCGCATCCAGAGCAACGGCCGCAAGGGCGAGTGCAGGCGGTGGTGCTCGGCGTACTGGCTGGATTGGCTGGCCGATCACAAGGGGAAGAGATACACGTCCGACGGTGATCCGGAGCGGATCTCCATCCCGGAGAAACTTCGGGGTAATATCACTGGCAAGCGGAGGCAGCAGGTCAACGCCTACTAGCGGCCGTGGCGGGGGCGTGGGGGCCTCCACTTGGTCGTGCCCTCGGATTGACCAGGCTCGTCACGTCTCATATGCTGATCGCTGCGCTGTGGGCTCGCGCGCGCCTCAGACGGAGCGGGCTCGCGCTCATTATGTCGATGACGAATCCTCGGCTTTATGGGGGCCTGCCGCGCGCCAGCCACATCGACATCTGTCCGCGTTCGGAGCAATTCCACACATGACGAGCAGCACCGAGGCCACCTCGAACACCCCGCAGGTAGCGGTCAACGACATCGGTTCCGAAGAGGCCTTCCTCGCCGCGATCGACGAGACCATCAAGTACTTCAACGACGGCGACATCGTCGAGGGGACCGTCGTCAAGGTCGATCGAGACGAGGTCTTGCTCGACATCGGTTACAAGACCGAGGGCGTCATCCCCTCGCGCGAGCTCTCGATCAAGCATGATGTCGACCCCGCCGAGGTGGTCGAGGTCGGCGAGCACGTCGAGGCCCTTGTCCTGCAGAAGGAGGACAAGGAAGGCCGGCTGATCCTGTCCAAGAAGCGCGCCCAGTACGAGCGCGCCTGGGGCACGATCGAGAAGATCAAGGACGAGGACGGCATCGTCACCGGCACCGTCATCGAGGTCGTCAAGGGTGGTCTCATCCTCGACATCGGCCTGCGTGGCTTCCTGCCGGCGTCCCTGGTCGAGATGCGCCGCGTCCGCGACCTGCAGCCGTACGTCGGCCGCGAGCTCGAGGCCAAGATCATCGAGCTGGACAAGAACCGCAACAACGTGGTCCTGTCCCGCCGGGCCTGGCTGGAGCAGACGCAGTCCGAGGTCCGCCAGACCTTCCTCAACACCCTGCAGAAGGGCCAGGTCCGCAAGGGCGTCGTGTCCTCCATCGTCAACTTCGGCGCCTTCGTCGACCTCGGCGGTGTGGACGGACTCGTGCACGTCTCCGAGCTGTCCTGGAAGCACATCGACCACCCCTCCGAGGTCGTCGAGGTCGGCCAGGAGGTCACCGTCGAGGTTCTCGACGTCGACATGGAGCGCGAGCGGGTCTCGCTGTCGCTCAAGGCGACGCAGGAGGACCCCTGGCAGCAGTTCGCCCGCACCCACCAGATCGGCCAGGTCGTGCCGGGCCGCGTCACCAAGCTGGTGCCGTTCGGCGCGTTCGTCCGGGTCGAGGAGGGCATCGAGGGCCTGGTCCACATCTCCGAGCTGGCCGAGCGCCACGTCGAGATCCCCGAGCAGGTCGTCCAGGTCGGCGACGAGATCTTCGTGAAGATCATCGACATCGACCTCGACCGCCGGCGTATCTCGCTGTCGCTCAAGCAGGCCAACGAGGGCGCGATGGGCGCGGACGTCGAGTTCGACCCCACCCTGTACGGTATGGCCGCGACCTACGACGAGCACGGCAACTACATCTACCCCGAGGGCTTCGACCCCGAGACGGGCGAGTGGCTGGAGGGCTTCGAGCGCCAGCGCGAGGAGTGGGAGCGGCAGTACGCCGAGGCCCAGACCCGCTTCGAGGCGCACAAGCGCCAGGTCGAGGAGGCCCGCAAGGCCGAGGCCGAGGCCGGCGAGATCCCGCAGAGCTACTCCGGCGAGACCTCCGGCGGCGGCTCGCAGTCGTCCTCCCAGGGCGGCGGCGCGCTGGCCTCCGACGAGGCGCTGGCGGCCCTGCGCGAGAAGCTGGCCGGCGGCCAGAGCTGATCGCGGCCTGACCCTCGCGAAGATCGCACGCAGAAGGGCCCCGCTCCGGCGGGGCCCTTCTCGCGTCCGGGTGTGGAGGGAAGGGCCCCGTTCTTCTCGCGTCCGACTCATGGGGAGGGGCGGGGCAGGGCGTTTTCGTGCCTTACCGGCACGAGGGCCGGGTTCTTCCCGCGTCCGGCCGGTGGGAAGGGGCGGGGTCGTTTCTGTGTCTCGCCGGCGGGAGGGGCGGGGTCGGTTCTGCGTCTCGCCGGTGGCAGGGGCGGGGCCGTTTCTGCGTCTCGCCGGTGGCAGGGGCGAGGTCGTTTCCGCCTCTCGCCGGCGGCAGGGTAAGGCCGTTCTCGCGTCCGACCGGCGGGACGCCGTAGGGTATCCGCCGTGACCAGCACAGAACCGGCGGGCCGGATCGTGATCCGTGAGGCGGCGGCCGGCGACGCGGGCGAGATCCTCACCGTGCAGCGGGCGGCGTACGTGACGGAGGCGCAACTGTACGGCGACCCGTTCATCCCGCCCCTGGTGGAGTCGGCCGAGCAGATCAGGAAGACGATCGAGGACGGCGCGGCCGTGCTCGTGGCCACCGAGGGGAGCCGGATCGTGGGGTCGGTGCGCGGGCAGGTGTCCGGCACCACGTGCCTGGTGGGGCGGCTGGTGGTGGCGCCTGACGCGCAGGGGCGCGGCATCGGTGGGGCGCTGCTGGCGGCGTTGCACGAGCGGGTCGAGGAGCGCGAGGCCGGGGTCGCCGTGTTCGACCTGTTCACCGGGCACCTCTCGGCGGGCAACCTGAGGCTGTACCGGCGCCACGGCTACCGTGAGACCGGTCGCGAGCGGGTCCACGACCACCTCACGCTGGTGCACATGCGAAGGGAGCGGGCGTGAAGCTCAAGGTCGGCCTGACCGGCGGGATCGGTTCGGGCAAGAGCGAGGTGGCCAGGCGGCTGGCCGAGCGCGGCGCGGTCGTGATCGACGCCGACAAGATCGCCCGGGAGGTCGTGGAGCCCGGCACCGAGGGCCTGGCCGAGGTGGTGGAGGAGTTCGGCGCGGGCGTGCTGCGCGAGGACGGCTCGCTGGACCGCGAGAAGCTGGGCTCGATCGTCTTCTCCGACCCCGACCGGCTGGCCGCGCTCAACGCGATCGTGCACCCCCGGGTCGGCGCGCGCGTCGCCGAGTTGCAGGCCCAGGCCCCCGACGACGCGATCGTGGTCTACGACGTGCCGCTCCTCGCCGAGAACAACCTCGCCCCGATGTACGACGTCGTGATCGTGGTGGACGCCTCCGACGAGATCCGGCTGCACCGGCTGCTCACGATCCGGGGCATGTCCGAGGCCGACGCCAAGGCCCGCATCGCCGCCCAGGCCACCCGTGACGCGCGGCTGGCCGTGGCCGACATCATCATCCCCAACGAGGGCACCCTCGACGACCTGGCCGAGCACGTGGAAGAGGCGTGGCACCACCTCCTCCACTCCACCCGCTGATCAGAAGGGCGCGTCTCTGGCCAGGTGGGTGACCTCCGGAAGGTAGGGGTCCAGCTCGCCGGGCTCGAACCGGCACATGCCCACCACGTGCCAGAACTGGTGGCCGATGTCGCCCTCCACCTTGTAGCGGCCGTCGGGGGCGATGGCGGCCCAGCCCTCCTGAAGGCCGAGCAGCGTGACCCGCAGCCGGGCGGGACCGTCGCCGGGCAGGTCCCAGACGAGCACCACGCCGTCGTCGCCGCCCGCGGCCAGCGAGGCGCCGTCGGGCGCGTAGGCGAGAGAGGAGACGCGGCGCGCCGGGCCGGTGAGCGTGCGCAGCAGGTGCCCGGTCGCCGGGTCCCACAGCCGGACCACGGCGTCGTCGCCGGCCGTGGCCAGGGTGCCGCCGTCGGGGCTGCAGGCCGCGGCCCACAGGCGTCCCTCGTGCCCGGTGATCGTGCGGGCCGGCCGGGGCGGCCAGGACCGCCCGGCGCGCTGCTCCCACACGCACGCGCGCCCGTCGTGGCCCACGCTGATCAGGCCGGCGCCGTCGGGGGTGAACGCCAGCTCGTACACGCGGCCGGTGTGCCCCTCCAGCGTGGCCACCAGGCCGCCGCTCTCGACGTGCCACACGCGTACCAGCCGGTCGTCGCAGCCGGTGGCCACGAACCGCCCGTCGGGGCTGAAGGCGATGGCGCGCACCCGCCCGTGGTGGTCGGCCAGGTCGGCGACCTGGCGTCCGGTCGGCCGGTACCACACCCGTACGCTGTCGTCGTCGTTGGCGGTGGCGATGTGCTCGCCGTCGGGGCTGAACGCCTCCGCCCACACGTGCTCGGTCTCGGCGTGCAGCTCGCGCTCGTAGTCGCCGCTGACCGCGTTCCAGAAGTGCACCCCGCCGTCGTTGCTGGCCGCCGCCAGCGTGGGCCCGGTGGGGCTGAAGGCCACCGACACCAGCCGGTCGGCCGTGCCGGTGAACTCGCGCAGCCGCACCCCGGTGCGCGGGTCCCACAGCCGGACGACCCCGTCGTTGCCGCTGGTGGCCAGCATGGTGCCGTCGGCGCTGTACCGGACGCGGGTGATCCGCCTGCCGTGGCCGCGCAGCACCCGGCGCACCTCGCCGGTCGCGACGTCCCACAGCCGGGCGGTGCCGTCGTTGGAGCTGGTGGCGAGCTGCGCCGAGTCGGGCCGGAACGCGAACGGCCACACCGAGCCGCGGTGGCCGGACAGGTCCATCCGCTCCCGTCCGCCCGCCACGCCCTGCAACCGCACCGCCCCGTCGGAGTCGCCGCTGGCCAGCAGGGCGCCGTCGGGGCTGAACGCGAGCTGGTACACCGCCGCGCCGTGGGTGGTGTGCACGCCGCGCGGCTCGCCCGCGGCCGGGTCCCACAGCCGTACGACGCCGACGGTGTCGCCGGTCGCCAGCAGTGCGCCCGACGGGGAGAAGGCCAGCGCGTAGATGCGCCCGGCGTGGCCGGTCAGCTCGTGGGCGACCGCTCCGTCGCCCGGACGCCACAGCCGCACCACGCCCTCGCGGTCGCCGGCGGCGAGCATGGCGCCGTCGGGGCTGAACGCCACCCGGTAGACCGCGCCCCGGTGCCCGGACAGTGTGCGGGTCATCGTGCCCGAGGCGACGTCCCAGAGCCGGATCACCGCGCCGGCGTCGCCGGTCACCAGCGTGCCGCCGCCCCGGTCGAACGCCGCGGTGTAGATCGGCGCCTGGTGCCCGGCCAGGCGGTGCCGCAGCGCCCCGGTCGCGGTGTCCCACACCCGTACGTCGCCGTCGGCGCCCCCGGCCACCACCAGCGTGCCGTCGGGGCTGAACAGCACCGGCCACACCCCGTCGGGATGCCCCGCCAGCACGTGCAGCGGCCGGGCGGTGACCGGGTCCCACAGCCGTACGGTGCCGTCGCTCGCGCCGGTGGCCAGCAGGTCGCCGCCGGCGTGGAAGACCACGGCGTAGACCCGGCCGCGGTGGCCGTGCAGGGTGCGTATGGGCAGGCCGGTGGCGCTCTCGCACAGCAGCACCCCGCCGTCGTCGCAGCCCATGGCGACGATCTCGCCGTCGGGGCTGTAGGCGACCGGCTCGGGCAGCCTGCTGGTCTGGTAGTGGTAGCCGAACGGCACCCCGAGCGCGGCGGGCGCGAGCTGCGTCTCGACCGGCATGCCGGGGGCGATCCCGGCGCCGCGCAGCTCGGGGGCGCCGGTCAGGGTGCCGGTGACGTCGATGAGCGCGGCCCGCCGCCACCTGCTGCCGGCCAGCGACACGTCGCGCAGGTCGGCGCGGGGCAGCACGGCCCGGGTCAGGTCGGCGCCGCTCAGGTCGGCCCCGGCCAGCGTGGCCTCGTCCAGCCGGGCGCCCACCAGCTTGGCCCCGCGCAGCACGGCCCGCGACAGGTCGGCGCCGACCAGCCTGGCCTCGGTCAGGTCGGCCCCGGTCAGGTCCACCTCGCGCAGGTCGCGGGAGGACAGGTCCTCCCCGCGCAGGCTCGCCCCGCGCAGGTCGGCCGCCGCCGGGATGCGCAGCCTGCTGGTGATCTTGATGGCGTTGCCGCGCGGGACGTCGCCGGCGGCGGGATCGGTGAGCACGGCCGCCGCCCAGTCCTGCAGCGCCCGCACGTCGGCCAGGTCGCACAGGAAGTCCACGGTGAGCTGCGACAGCGGCCTGCGGGCCAGCGCGGCGACGCCGTCGCCGTCCAGGTGGGCCGCGATGTGCCCGGCCACCAGCCACTCCATCACCGAGGAGTGGATGAACCCGAACAGGCCCTCCTCGGTGCGCACCATCAGGCTGCCCGTGCCCATGGCGTGGGCGGCCTGCGGCACCGACAGCCGCCCGTCGGCGAGGTGGGTCAGCGTCTCGGCGATCTCGGTCAGCTCGGCCAGGCGCAGGAAGGACTCGCCGCTCTCCCACAGCCGCAGCGCCAGCGCGGTCACCGCCTGGCGCAGCTCGCCCGCGCGCAGCCCGGCCGCCCCGCCGGGCACGCCGTGGACCCGCCGCTCCTCGAAGTCGAGCCAGGACGACAGGATCTCCTCATACAGCAGCGCGGCGCTGATCGTGTGCCGCGCCCGCGCCACCGCCTCCAGCCGCTCCTCGTCCAGGTCGGCGATGAAGCTGAGCATGCGCGGGTTGCTCGCCAGCCCGAGCAGGTCCTCGATGCCGCTCATCAGCGCCAGCCGCCGCCCGGCCGCCCGCTCGTCGCCGCCGTAACGGTTGACGAGGTAGGAATGGATCTGCGCCCGGGTGAAGTCGGCGACGCTGAACACCCGCCGCTGCGGCAGCAGCCCCACCTTGTCGCCGAGCGCGGTCAGCACCTGCCCCTGCGACTTGAAGTGCTGGGTGCGGCTGGCCACCACGATCTTGGCCTGGTCCTGCGCGGCCTGGAGCAGCCGCTCCAGGTGGTCGGCCGCCCGGTCGTAGGTGACCCGGGTGACCAGCTCGTCGAACCCGTCGAACAGCAGCACGATCCGGCCCTGGCGCAGCATGTAGTGGAACGCCTTGAGGTCGATCAGCTCCTCGCCGTGGTTGGCGAGGTGCGCCGCCACCAGCCCGTCCACCGAGTGCGCCTTGTCCAGCGCGCGCAGCTCGATCAGGATCGGGGTCAGGTGCGGCAGCTCGGCGGGGATGCGCCGGGCCAGCTCGCGCAGCGCGAAGGTCTTGCCGTGGCCGAAGTCGCCCAGCACCAGCAGGAACCGCCCGTGGTCGGTCGCGAGCAGCCGCATCAGCTCGTCGGTCAGCCCCTCGCGCACGGTCGTGCCCGGCCGGTCCACCTCGCGGAAGCGCTGCGGCACGTACAGGCGGGGCGGGTAGCGCCCGTCGGCGTGCAGCCGGGCGGTCTGCTCGGCGACGTACGCCGACAGGTCCAGCAACCCCTGGAACTCGGTGAAGCTGCGCAGCCGCAGCCCGCGCCGCAGCATCTCCTCGCGCAGCGCCCGCGGCGGGGGAGGGCCCTGGTAGACCAGCTCGGCGCCCTGCTCCGCCCCGGAGGCGTGCACGTGCCCGGCGAACTCCTCCACGTCGGCCGCGGTGAGCGGGCCGACGTGCGCGCCTATCCGGACCTGCCGGACGAACCCGTCCTCGGGGTAGGTGACCAGGAGCTGCGGCGGGTCGGCGTCCACCCGCCGGATCTTGGCCCGCTCGTGCCGGGCCTCGCACACCTCGGCGATCCGGTCCAGCAGCAGCTCCGCCGGGCCGCGCGGGCGCTCCGGCTCGGCCGGCTCCGCCTCGGCGGCCGGGCCCGGGGCGGGGGCCTGGGCGCGCGAGGCGGGGGACGCGGGGGAGGGCAGGGCGGCCCCGGCCGACCGCCAGGTGTGCGGCAGGACGCGCGGGGGCGCGATCTCGTCCCCGGCGTCCCCGATGTCCCCGATCTCCCTGATGTCCCCGGTGTCCCGGCGGTCGCGGTCCCACACCCGCAGCCCGTCGCGGGACACCTCGACCAGCCGGTGCCGGCCCGGCCCGAGCGCGGGCAGCGCCGGCACGCCCGCCGCCCGCCCGTACTCCTCGCCCGGCGGGCGTCCGCCGTGCAGCAGCAGGTTCAGCCGCCGGCCGAGCAGCCGCTCCAGCGTGCCCGCGTCGCGCAGGTACGGCGCCGCCGGCGGGTGGCCGAGCACGCCGATCCGCAGCCAGCCCTCCTCCTCGAACGGCCGCAGCCGCTCGGCGAACCAGGCCGCCTGCGCCTCGCCGACCAGGCCGTAGGAGTCCTCCTCGCGGTGGCTCATCGCCATCGTGGAGTTCAGCCCGGCCACGGCCACCTTCAGCTCCGGCGCCGTGTAGAGGGTCCACGGCTGGGCGCTGTCGAACACCGGCCCGTCCAGGCCCTGGTACAGCTCCTCGAACAGCGTCGCGAAGTGCCGCCACTTCGGCCAGTACGGCGGCTGCGGCGGCACGTCGTCGGCCTCGCAGGTGGCGAAGTACGCCCGCGAGGCCGCCTTGGTCACGTCCCTCGGCCCCGGCACGATGACCACCCGCTGCGGCTCCAGGCCGAGCAGCACCCGTAACCCGGTCAGGAACGTCGTCGCCTCGCCGAACTCCCTGCGGCTGCCCGACTCGGTCAGGTCTCCGGTCACCACGAGCAGGTCGGGGCGCGGCACCCCGGCGTCGCGCAGCCGGGTCAGGTCGGCCCACACGCGCGGCTGGAGCTCGGCCGCGGTCAGCGGCTCGTCCTCCTCCGCGAGCCCGCGGCCGAACCGGGGCCCGGACAGGTGCAGCAGCGTGATCGACTCGCGCGCGTCCTCGGCGGCGGGCGCGGCCGGGTAGGCGGGCGGGGCCACCGGCGTGCGCCGGATGCGCGCCGGCTCGCGCCGCGGCTCGGCCGCCGCCACGACCTCCCCGGCGAGGGGCTGCGGCCCGTTCGGGAACGCGGGCCGCTCGGCCGGCTTGGCCCGTCCCGCCAGGCTCTGCCTGATCCGCTCCAGCAGCAGCGCCCTGGCCTCCTCGGCCCGGGTGACGCCGACCAGGTCCACCCACGTGATCGTGGACAGCAGCCCCTCCAGCGGGGTGTCCTCCAGCCGGATCGTGACCAGCTTGTTGGACGGGTTGGCGGGATCGGCGCGCAGCGCGGCCTGCCACTCCATCCGGCCGTAGCGGGAGCGCAGGTAGTTGCGCGACAGCACCGCCACCACCAGGGCCGCCTCGCTGACGCCGCGGTCCATGAAGTCGATGAAGTTGGTGCCGGGCACGAAGTCCCACGCCTGGATCATGGTGCGGTACCCCGCGGCCTCCAGCTCCCAGGCGATCCACGCGGCCCAGCGCTCGTCGGCGGGGGAGTAGCTGACGAAGATGTCCACCGGCCTGTCGTCGCGTGCCATGCCCCTCGCCCCTCCGTCCGCGGCGTCCTGCGCCCCCGGGAGCCAGTATCGCCCGGCGGGGCCGGGTTCCGGGGAACGATTCGATCAACGGGCGGATGTGCGATCATGGCCGTCGTGAGCCGATGGCGACCGGGCACCCTCGACCTCGTGCGTCTCGGCCTGTTCGCGGCCGGGCTGGTGTGCGTGCCGACCGGCCTGCTGCCCGCCGCCGACGCCGCCCGCAGCCTGAGCGAGATCGGCCCGCTGCTGCTGTTCCTGATCGGCGTGATCGTCCTGGCCGAGCTGGCCAAGGAGGCCCAGGTCTTCGACGTGATCGCCACCCGCCTGGCGATCATCGGCCGGGGCCGCTACCCGGCGCTGTTCCTGCTGTGCACCGCCTTCGCCGCGGTGGTCACGATCTTCCTCAACCTGGACACCACCGCCGTCCTGCTCACCCCGGTCATGCTCGCACTCGCCGCGCGGGCCGAGATCGCCGCCCTGCCGCTGGCCATGACCACCGTGTGGCTGGCCAACACCGCCAGCCTGCTGCTGCCGGTCTCCAACCTGACCAATCTGCTGGCGATGAACCACGTGGAGATGTCCACCCAGGAGTTCGCCGCGCGGATGTGGGCGCCGCAGCTCGCCTCGATCGCGGTCACGATGGTGTTCCTGTGGGTCTTCTACTGGCGGCGCGGCGAGCGCGGCGCCGACCGCTACCAGCCGCCCGAGCCGGTGCGGATCGCCGACCCGGTCCTGTTCGCGGTCTCCGCGGCGGCGTGCCTGCTGTTCATCGTCGCGCTGCTGCTGGAGGTGGCGGTCGGGATCGCCGCGCCGGTCGCGGCGGCCGTGGTCGTCGCGGTCTTCGCCGTACGCGGGCGCTCCCACCTGTCGTGGAGCCTGTTCCCCTGGCAGCTCGTGGTGTTCGTCACCGGCCTGTTCCTGGTGGTGCCCACGCTGAGCAGGTTCGGCCTGTCGGAGGTCATGACCGCGCTGATCGGCACCGACGGCGGCGGCGACGGTGCCTACCGCGCCGCCGCCGCGGGCGCGGGCCTGTCCAACCTGCTGAACAACCTCCCCGCGTACGCCGCCGCCGAGCAGGTCATCCCGCCCGGCAACCGCGACCAGCTCCTCGCGCTGCTGATCGGCACCAACGTCGGGCCGCTGATCACCCCGTGGGCGTCGCTGGCCACGCTGCTGTGGTTCGAGTGGTGCCGGCGGCGCGGGGTGCGGGTGCCGATCGGCAAGTTCCTGCTCACCGGAACCGGCCTGGCGGTGGCCGGCCTCGCCGCCACCGTCGCCGCCCTGCTGCTCACCGCCTAGGCGCGGCTCACCCGGCTACGGTCTCCAGCAGCTCGTCCAGCCGCCGCGGATGGCAGGCGACGAAGGTGCGCTCCTGGTCGGGCAGCGTGATGTCGCAGGCGAACGGGGTGCCGTCGAACCCGCGCACCGCCATGCCCGCCTCCTGCGCCAGCAGCAGCCCGCCGGGCAGGTCCACCAGCTCGGCGCGGTAGCCCACGATGCCGTCGATGTCGCCGCGGGCCAGCATCGCCCAGGCGAGCAGCGGGGCCCACAGTTGCAGCACCCGGCGGGCGCGCAGGCCCAGCGCGTTCCTGACCGCCCCGGCGACCGGGTCGCCGCGGCGTACGCCGTGGCCCTGGGTCCAGGCCACGGTGGGGCCGTGCGCGGTCGGGCGGTACGGCGGGCTCAGCCGGCGGCCGCCGGGCCCCACCGCGCCCCGGCCGTGCACCGCCGACCAGGTGCGCCCGGTCACCGGCTCGTGCACCACGCCCAGCACCGGCGCGCCGTCCCGGCACAGCGCCAGGCCAACGACGTACACGGGCAGGCCGATCGCCACGTTGTTGGTGCCGTCGAGCGGATCGACCAGCCAGGTCCACTCGCCGTCGGCCGCGCCCGCCAGGCCCGACTCCTCGGCGATCACCCGGTGGCCGGGGAAGCCGGTCAGCAGCCGCTCCAGGATGAGCTTCTCCGCGGCCATGTCGAGGTCGGTCACCACGTCGCCGCCCCCGCCCTTGGCCCGCACCCGAGGTCCCGCCCCGGACACGCCGTCCAGCAGCAGCGCGCCCGCCGCCTCGGCGGCCTCCACGGCCACCCGCAGCGCGTGGTCGAGGTCCATGGCCCCTCCTCGCTCCCGTGCCTGCCCGGGGCGCCGGCGGCCCCCGGCCGATGTCTACCCGAGCAGCCGCCCGGCCGCCAGCCTCGCCGCCATCGCGGTCTCCTCCGGCCGGCACCGCGCCCGGGTGACGCGGTGCGGCCGGGCGGTCAGCGGGCCCAGCGACAGGTCGGCGCCGCGCTCGTACCCGCGGCCGAGGGCGACCGTGGCGACCTCCTCGCCCGCGGGCACGACGCTGCTGTGGAACACCCCGGCGGGCAGCGCGTACACCTCGCCCGCGCCGTGCTCGGCCGTGCGCCCGCGCGAGTAGCGGACCGTGCGGCCGGTGGGCTCGATGTCGTCGTGCCCGGGGCCGCTGACCACGTGGCAGACGCGGTGGGTCGCCGCGTCGCCGCCGGCGTCGGCGACCTCGGCCAGCTCGTTGCGCAGCGAGCCGTACAGGACGTAGCTGAGCAGGTCCCAGCTATGGCAGTGGACCTGGGACGTGGTGATCCGCGGCGCCGGCGGCAGCGCCGCGGCCAGGCGCGCCGACCAGACGTGCACGCACACGCCCGTGTCGCCGTCGCGCTCGATGGGCAGGCAGGTGAAGCCGAGCGGATGGCGTACGGCCGTGACCGCGGAGCCGCCCGAGGAGGCGTCCGCGGCGACGGCCGAGAGCACCTCGCGGGCCCAGGCCGGGATCGACCGGTGCCCGGTGCCGCCGGTCATCTCGCGGTACAAGTCGCGGTATCTCATCACACGTAGGGGTTCTTCGCCCGCAGCGCCTTTCTGATGATGTCGGCCACGTCACGCTCGCCGAACGCGCGCGGCAGCGGCACGCCCAGTGTCTCGAACAGCTTGCGCGCCTCCTCGATGGTCGGCTCGTCGCCCAGCGGCAGCGGCCTGGCCAGCTCGATCGGCACCCGCCTGGCCTGGTCGAGGCTGGCCCGCAGCTCGGTGCTGCACCACTCGTAGTAGAACGAGCCGCGCCGCGCGAGCAGCGCGCGCCTGGGGTCCTCTCCGGTGATGATCAGCGAGGACGCGGACTGGTCCCAGCGGAAGGTGGTCATGGTGGCCGACAGGCCCACCGTGATGTCCAGCAGCCCGAAGCGCTGCTGGTGCCAGCAGGCCGCCAGGATCGTCGCGTACGCCTCCTTGCGCGTGCGCTCGGCGGTCCACACCTCGCCGGTGCCGTCGGGGTCCTGCGACATCGAGCGGCGGAAGGAGGCGTAGGCACCGCACGCCTCCTCGTTGGTCGGGTCGAGGATCTCCAGCCGCATCAGCAGCGCCCGCCGGTCGCGCCGGGCCGCGGCCACGCACTCGGGCAGGGTCACCGCGCGCAGGTAGGTGCCGGTGCCGCCCTTGAAGATCCACCGGTCGGTGTCGCGGCGCGCGTCGGCGTGGGCCTTCGCGGTCTCGTCGGCGCTGTTGAGCACGTGCAGCACCGACATGTCGGCCAGCGCCCGCTGGGCCTCGGCGACCACGCCCTCCAGCCGCTCGATCCGGTCGGGCAGCACCGACAGCGTTCCCGAGGTCGCCGTGAACGTCTCGCGGATCGCGTCCTCCATCGGCTCCTGCCGCCAGCGGTCGCGCAGGATGGCCGTGGTGAGCAGCGCCAGCACCAGCAGCGTGCCCGAGCTGATGAACTGGTCGCGCAGATCGTCGCTCAGGGCGCCGTCGGGGAGCATGCCGATCACGCCGACCGCGGCGGCGAGCACCAGGGCGATGGCGCCGTCGGCGTTGTCGCCGAGCCAGCTTCCGAGCCGTCTCACTCGCCCCATCGCCCGCCCCGCCCGCTCGACGATCCGTAAGCCCCCGCGGTCATGCCCCCCGCAAGCATGGTAACGAGCCGGTCATGGCCCGGCCAGCGGCTTTCCGGGCCCCGGCACGCGCACGGCCCGCGCCCCGATGCGGGGACGCGGGCCGTACGCGTGGAATGACCGGAAGGCGTGGGCCGGCCGAACCCATGGGACGGCCGGAACGCCTGGGACGGCTAGAACCAGCCGCGGTGGCGGGCCATGGCCTCAAGGCCGCGCTCCAGCGCCTGGTGCGCCGTGCCCGGGTTGTCGTCGTAGCGGACGGTGAACCGGTTGTAGGTGTCGTGGCTGGAGTTCAGGAAGCCGCCGCGCTTGTCGGCCTCCAGGATGACGTCCATCGACTGCGGGCCCGCGATGAAGGTCAGCTCCAGCTCGTTGAAGTGGCGCCGCCACTGGCCGCCCGCGTAGTACTCGATCTCCTGGAAGAACGGCATGCGCGAGCCGCGGAGCGTGCCGCGCTCCAGGTCGGCCTTCTTGAACCCGAAGCCCATGTCGTCCAGCGCCCGCAGCAGGTACTCCTGCGCCGGCAGCGGGTTGACGAACAGCGGGTCCAGGTCGCCCTTGTCCAGGGCGCCGGCCAGCGCCAGCTCGGTCGCCACGCCCAGGCGCATCCCGCGCAGCGGGTGCCCGGCGATGGCGCTGATCGGGGTCTCCCACGGCACGGGGATCTCGAACCTGGCCGACTGGGCCATGCCCGAGGCGAGCTGGAACGGGCCGGCCACCTGCTGGCGCAGGAAGCTGTAGGTGGTCTGGTACTCGTTGTCGCCGCTCTCGACCTCCACGACCGCGGTGAAGTCGATGAAGATGCCGTCTACCTTGTGGTCGGCCGAGCCGCCCTTGAAGTGCACCTCCCCGCGCAGGATCTCACCGGGGCGTACGTTCGAGTTCTGCAGCACGGTGTCGACCTCGACACCGGCGCCGAAGGCGGCCATGAGCTTGCGGAAGACCATCGGGCATCTCCAGAGGGTGAGGGTGTGATCTAAAGGTGAGAGCGGTCAGTTGGCGTCATTGGTCGGAACGGACGGCCTGGCGTGGCCGTTCCCGGTGGAGATCTGGGGCAGGAGCTGGGCGAGCAGCAGCGTGGACAGCGCCGACGACTCGCCCGACCCGCCCGCGGTCTTGACCACGATCGGCTGCGGGGCGTTCTCGGTGAGCCGGGCGCCCACGTCCAGGCGGCGGCGCGCCAGCTCGTACTGGAGCACGGCGCGGTTGTCGCGGTACGACTCGGCCAGGCGGCGCAGCGCCTTGGCCTCGTTCTCGGCGGAGGTCAGCTCGGCCCGGCCGCGCGCCTCGATCTCCCAGCGCACCCGCTGCGCCTCGGTCTCGTGCTCCTCCAGCATGCGGGCCACGTCCTTGCGCGCCTTGTTGTGCGCGGCCTTGACCTCGACGATGCGGGCGTCGCGGGTCTTCTTGGCCCGCTCGATCTCCATCAGCAGCGTGTCGATGCGCCGCTTCCTGGTCAGCTCCCACTCCCGCTCGTACGCCGACAGCTCCTTGGCCACCTTCTCCCGGGTGGCGAGGTGCTGCTGGTACTGGTCGGGGAGCTGGACGTCGGGGATGTTGGAGCCGGTCACCCGCACGCCGTACCTGCCGAGCTGGCGGTTCAGCGCGTCCTGCATGTCGCCCACGTCCGAGCCGCGCAGGTCGTAGGCCCGCTCGGTGTGCACCAGGCGGCTGCGCTGGCGGATCGCGTCCTGGACCGCGCTGGACAGCACCAGGTCGAAGTTGCCCGCGCCGATCGTGCGCACGAACGCCACCGGGTCCACGATGCGGAACTTCAGGAAGAACTCGATCGACTTCAGCGGCACGTTCTCGGCCGTCGGGCAGGCGGTGATGGGGGCGGTGTAGGGGATCTCGGTGGAGGTGTCCACGACCGCGTCCACCCGGTCCCACGGCAGCCACAGGTAGTGCCGGCCCGGGTCCAGGGTGCCGGTGATCGCGCCCCACCGGCTGCGCACGCCGGTGGTGCCCTGCTCGATCTCGATGATCGACCTGCGCCACATCCACACCAGCGCGGCGAGGAGGAACAGCACCGCGCCGACGCCGGCCACCACGCGTACGGCGGAGTCGCCGAGCGCGGCCATGCCGGCCAGGTAGAGCGCGACGAACAGCAGCGCCACCCAGGCGAACCCGCGCCGGTCCTTGGGGATGACCACCGGCACGAGCTGGCCCTGCTCGCCGCCGCGCAGCAACTGGCGGATCTCGGACCAGCCCGCCAGCGACTCCTTGATCTTGGAGAATTCGCGGTTCATCGGTCTTCCTCAGGGGTCGGGACGGGGGCCTTGCGGGTGGGCGTGGTGGGCTCGTCCAGGGCGAGCACCGGCTCCTCGGGGGGAGGGCCGGCCATCGCGGGCGGCTCGGCCTCGGGGGCCGGCGCGGGGGCCGCCGCGGCGGGCGGCGGGGCGAGCAGGGCCGCGATCTCGGCCTCGCGCTCGGCGACGCGGCGCTTGATCTCGCTGGTCCTGGCCCGGATCGCGGCCATGTCCTCGCCGGTGAACAGCACCGCGTCCTTGCCGCCGATGAGCTGGCGCGCCAGCGCCAGGAAGTCGATGTCGGCGGTGTCGCCCACCTGGACCACCCGCGGCAGCCGGGAGGCCACGCCCTCCAGCTTGTCCAGCAGGTCGGTCTGGAAGCGGTAGTCCAGGATCTCCGGCGCCTCGGCCGCCGACAGCGCCCGGATGTCCAGCGCCTGGGCCTCCAGCAGCGCCGAGTTGGCCTTGGCCGTGCTCTCGGCCTCCACCAGCCGCTGCCCGGCCTGCGCCTTGGCCTGGTGCGAGGCCCGCTCCAGCGCGGTGTCCATCTGCGCCTGGTAGCCCGCGATCTCGGCGTGGATCGCCGACAGCGTCTCCTGCAGCCCGGCGAGCTCCTTGGTCAGGTCGCCCTCGTTCTGCTCCTTGCGGAGCTGCAGCTCGTACTCGTAGGTGTAGGCCTCCTTGGCGACCCGCACCATCTCGGGCGCCGCGAGGTCCATGCGGTACTCCTGGCTGGACGGCTCGGCGTGGGTGATGTTCACGTCCGTCAGCCGCACGGCGGGCAGGAACTGCTGGTTCAGGCTCTCCAGCATGCCGTGCGTGCTCTCGCCGACCAGGTCGTAGATCTCCTCGGCGCGCTGGGCGTAGATCAGGCTCCGGGTGACCTCGCTGATCGCGTTCTGCAGCTTGGCCTGGAAGCCGCTCACCGAGCCGAGCACGAAGATGAACTCCGCCGGGTCCTCGATGCGGAACTGCAGGAACAGGTCCACGCTGGCCTTGACGCCCTGCTGCGTGGGGGCCTCGCGGATCGGCGCGTTGAACGGGTACTCACGGGTGGTGTTGACGATGTAGCTGACCCGCTTCCACGGGTTGAACAGCGTCACCCGGCCCGGCTCGGCGATCTGCTCCAGCTTGCCGAACTTGGTGATCAGCGCGCGGCACCCCTCGGGGACCATGACCACGCCCCGCCGCCACCACAGGAACGCCGCCGCGAGCGCCAGCACCACCCAGTAGTGCGGGCCGAACAGCGTCGATCCGGCGATGGGCAGGCCGTTGGCCACCAGCCCGACCACCCCCAGCGCCACCAGCACCACGAGCGGGACGACGAGCTTGGCCGCGCCGCTCTTGGGGATGACGACGGGGGAGATGACGTGGACCGGCTCCCCGTCGGGGCCCTTGCCGGCGAAGCTGCGGTTGATGATCTCGCCGGCCTCGGCCAGCGAGGCCGTACGCGCCTCGATCAGCGTGCCCGCCGACGCGGTCTGGTCGCGGGCGGCGGCGAAGTCGCGCGGGTCGAGCCGGAAGGCGCGCTCGCCCTGCTGCATCTGCTCCTGGACCTGGCCGACCAGCCCTTCGACGGCCTGCCCGACGGACGCCCGGGGGTCACCCCCTTGGGCGACCGCCTGGGCCACGCCCATGGCCTGTTGCAACATGGCCTGTCGTGGTCGGGACATGCATCACACCTCCGAGGTGAAACATCCGAAAAGGCTGGATATATCACGATATGTAGTCGTGCGTATACTCATTTCGTCACTTTCAGTAAAGTGGACCTGGCTTGCGGGACGCTTGCGGGCGGATTGACGGCCGGCGTCCGGGGCGGATCGGCGCACCGTTCGGATTCTGTCGGTCGCGCGCCATACAGTGAAGCCGTGAGGCCGGTTACAGATTTGCAGCGCAGGGTGGCGCCCTTCCAGGTCGTCACCGAGATGACACCGTCCGGTGACCAGCCGCAGGCGATCGCCGAGCTGGAGCGCCGGGTGCGGGCGGGGGAGAAGGACTCCGTCCTGCTCGGCGCGACCGGCACCGGCAAGACCGCGACCATCGCCTGGCTGATCGAGCGGCTGCAGCGCCCGACGCTGGTCATGCAGCCCAACAAGACCCTCGCCGCCCAGTTCGCCAACGAGCTGCGCGAGATGATGCCCAACAACGCGGTGGAGTACTTCGTCTCCTACTACGACTACTACCAGCCCGAGGCGTACGTCCCGCAGAGCGACACCTACATCGAGAAGGACTCCTCGATCAACGAGGAGGTCGAGCGGCTGCGCCACTCCGCCACCAACTCGCTGCTCACCCGCCGCGACACCATCGTGGTCGCCTCGGTCTCGTGCATCTACGGCCTGGGCACCCCGCAGGAGTACGTCGACCGCATGGTCCGGCTGCGGGTCGGCCAGGAGGTCGAGCGCGACCGCCTGCTGCGCCGCCTGGTCGACATGCAGTACGCCCGCAACGACCACGCCTTCACCCGGGGCACCTTCCGCGTGCGCGGCGACACCATCGAGATCATCCCGCAGTACGAGGAGCTCGCCGTCCGCATCGAGATGTTCGGCGACGAGATCGAGAAGCTCGCCACCCTCCACCCGCTGACCGGTGAGGTCATCACCGAGGACGACGAGCTGTACATCTTCCCCGCCTCCCACTACGTCGCCGGGCCCGAGCGCATGGAGCGCGCGATCCGCGACATCGAGAAGGAGCTGGAGGAACGCCTGGCCGAGTTCGAGCGGCAGGGCAAGCTCCTTGAGGCCCAGCGGCTGCGCATGCGCACCACGTACGACATCGAGATGATGCGCCAGATCGGCACCTGCTCCGGCATCGAGAACTACTCCCGCCACATCGACGGCCGCGGCCCCGGCTCGGCGCCCAACACCCTGCTCGACTACTTCCCCGAGGACTTCCTGCTGGTGCTCGACGAGTCCCACCAGACCGTCCCGCAGATCGGCGCCATGTACGAAGGCGACGCCTCGCGCAAGCGCACCCTGGTCGAGCACGGCTTCCGGCTCCCCTCGGCGATGGACAACCGCCCACTGAAGTGGGAGGAGTTCCTGGAGCGCATCGACCAGACCGTCTACCTGTCCGCGACCCCGGGGCCGTACGAGCTGGGCCGGGTCAAGGGCGACGTCGTCGAGCAGGTCATCCGCCCCACCGGCCTGGTCGATCCCGAGGTCGTGGTCAAGCCCACCAAGGGCCAGATCGACGACCTGATCCACGAGATCAGAGAGCGAGCCGACCGCGACGAGCGGGTCCTGGTCACCACCCTGACCAAGAAGATGGCCGAAGACCTCACCGACTACCTCCTCGAACTCGGCATCCGGGTCCGCTACCTGCACAGCGAGGTCGACACCCTGCGCCGCATCGAGCTGCTGCGCGAGCTGCGCCTCGGCGAGTTCGACGTCCTGGTCGGCATCAACCTCCTCCGCGAGGGCCTCGACCTGCCCGAGGTGTCGCTGGTCAGCATCCTCGACGCCGACAAGGAGGGCTTCCTGCGCTCCGAGACGTCCCTGATCCAGACCATCGGCCGCGCGGCCCGGAACGTCTCCGGCCAGGTCCACATGTACGCCGACACCGTCACGCCGTCCATGCAGCGGGCCATCGACGAGACCAACCGCCGCCGCGCCAAGCAGATCGCCTACAACCAGGAGCGCGGCATCGACCCGCAGCCCCTGCGCAAGAAGATCGCCGACATCCTCGACCAGATCGCCCGCGAAGACGCCGACACCGCCACCGTCCTCGGCGGCGGCCGCACCCAGAGCCGCGGCAAGGCCCCGGTCCCCGGCGTCGCACTGCAGGCCGGCCAGCACGCAAAGGCCATCGCCGGCGAGATGCCCCGCGCCCAGCTCGAATCCCTCATCGAGTCCCTGACCGAGCAGATGCACCAGGCCGCCGCCGACCTCCAGTTCGAGGTCGCCGCCCGCCTCCGCGACGAGATCAAGGAACTCAAGCGCGAACTGAGAGACATGAAGGAGGCCGGCGTCTCCTGACCCTCACCCCACCCGCCCGTGACCGGTGGCCCCTGACACCAGGGGCCGCCGCCGCGCCCGCCCTGCCCACCCCGCCGGCGGAGCACCGCCCGAGCGCGCGCTCGGCCACGAGGCGACCGGCGCGATACCCAGAGTGCCGCCCGGCCCGCCTCCCCGGGTCTGGGGCCTTCTCGGGTCTGGGGCCTTCTTCGGGTCTGGGGCCTTCTCGGGTCTGCGGCCTCCGCGGGACCGCGGCATCCCTGGCACTGCCGCCGTCGGGTCGCCCTTATAGCCGTGGAGCGCCTGGCCGGCGATGGTTCTGGCCGGTACGGGTGGGTCCTGGCTGCTCGCCCACGGAAGCTGGGGAGGTCGTGCGGGCTCGGCAGGCTGCGGAGGTGCGCCGACTGTCGGCGTGCTCCCTCCCGATGCGGCACGCACCCCGGGACAGGGGCCGAGGGTGCCGAAGTGCGGCAGATGCGGCGGCGGAGGGTGCGGGACGGACAGCCGTGATCGGTGCACCATACGGGCGCTCGGTGCGGCGGCGGCACTGGATCGCACCGTCGGACCATGCGGATGCTCGGTGCTGAGGGGGCACACACCGCACCCGCGCATCGTGCGGATGTTTGGTGCTGAGGGGGCACGCATCGCACCCGGCGCAGCCCTTCTGCCTTCTGCGCGGTTACCGGCGCTTCCTGCGCAGGCCAGGTCGCGAGTACCGCGCGTCGTCTGCCACAATGGCCGCCTGACCCGCCGACCCCCAGGGCATGCGGTGGTACCGGTCACTTTGGTGTCAGAGGCCGAACATCGCACGACACGCTGTCATCCCGTCAACCCTTACCGGGGGCCGGTTCTGCTGAGTCCACTTCTGCCTGGTGAGCCGTAGACGATCGGACACGAGGGCCTCGTCACCGCGGGCGTCCACCGAGATGCCGTCGTGCTCGTAGCCGAGCTTGCGGGACACGCCCTGAGAGGCGTGGTTGTCCTGGAACACCTCGGTACGCGCAGCACGTGCGTCGAGGTGGTCGAAGGCCAGGGTGAGCAGGCCCACCCGAGCCTCGGTTCCGTAGCCCTTGCCTTGGTGTTCGATGCCCAGCCACGAGGACGTTGTGACCTCCCGGACGACGAGGAAATCGCGGGCTCGAAGCGTGACCACGCCAAGCGGTCGGCCGTGGTGGAAGACCCCGAGTCCGAGCTGCCACGCCGCCACGCTCCATCCCGCGAGCCGGCTCCAGTGTCCTTGGAGCACAGACCGTGCGCGATCCTCGGGACCGCCCTCGGTCCACGGAGTCAGGAACGGGCGCTCGTCTGCCCGGTGCACGCCTTTGGCCGCCAGATGTGCCAGTGCCGCCAGTTCTTCCTCCCGCGGCAGGCGGAGTTCAAGTCGTGGGGTGAAGATGGTCAGGCCGTATTGGGGCCACAGCGCGGAAAGCACGGGCCGGATCATGACGACCAAGTCCACGCCACGCAACCGAATTACTGACCGAGATCAGGATTGTCATCGGCATGTCGGTGCGGGCGAGTGGGCGATTCACGTGGCCGTGCTTTGGGGTGCGCTGTGCGTGTCGGGGGGTGGGGGCGCGATGCTGGGGTGTGGCCGGTGGCATGGACTGAGGAGGGTTTGGCGTGCGGGTGTGTGATGAGTGTGGGTGCCCCGAGTACGGCGGGCCGCCGGGGTGCGGGAGTTGTGCGGCGTTGCTGACGCGGGAGCTCGCCGGTGCGTGGGGCCGTTTTCTGAGCGCGGAGGGCTTCTCGGCCGGGGAGTTGCCTGCGGAGGAGGAGGTGGAGCTGGCGCGGATGGTGGCCGACGAGCCGGATCGGCACCCGTGGCGGGTGGTGGACGCGGCGCTGGATCTGCTCGGGTGTGCCGAGTGCGGAGGGCCGCTCGGGCGGGGGCCGCTGGGGTGCGGGCCGTGCCAGTTGGCCGACGGGTTCCGCTATTCGGCGATCGAGATCGACCGGCCGGGGGTGCCGCCGGGCAACGAGCACGCGATCCGGGTCGGGTTCTCGGTGCTGCGGGCGCCGCACCGGCAGTCGGCGGCGACCGTACTGGGATGGCGGCTCAACCTGCCCCACCTGATGGCCGGACGCCTGCCCACGACCGCGCAGGCCCAGGCCCTGCGGGCCCGGATCAACCGCGGCGCGACGTACGCCGAGCTGGCCCCCACCCTCTTCACCGGCTCGTAGCCGCTACCTCACGGCGTCGAGGTCCAAGTCGATGTCCACCGGGAAGCCGATGTCGGTCTTGAGCCTGCCGCGGTGGACCCCGGTCGGGACGTACGCCTTGACGGCCCGGTCGAGCTCGTAAGTGTAGGCGACCAGGCCCTGATCCTCTTCGAGCCGCCACAGGTACTTGATCCCGGCGGTGGAGTACTTGATGGGCTTGGTCGTGCGGTCGCGGTCCAGCGACTCCGGTGACGCGACCTCCACCACCAGGTGCACGTGCTGCGGCTCGAACGAGGTGACGCTGGTCGTGACCGCGCTGCACCGGACCAGCATGATGTCCGGCTCCGGACGCTGGCGCATGCCGAGGGTCACCGTCATCTCCCGGACCACCATCAGGTCGGCGGGAGGCCGGATGCCCCGCTCCAGGAGTCTGAGGACCAGCATGTGGAACCAGGTCTGAGGCGGTCTCATGACGAGGGCTCCGTCGATCAGCTCGAGGTGATCGAGCATCTCGGCGGTCCAGCCGCCGGGAGGCCCGGGGAAGAACCAGTCGGGAAGCCCGGTGGTCGTGCGGCGGCTCTCCGTGTGATCGCTCACCGGAGGCATGGTGTCACATCTTGTAGTCGCCCGGCTGGTCCTTCGGGGGGTTGTGCTGGAGGGTGCGGCGGTAGAGCTCGTCTATCTCGTCCAGGGGGTCGGGGGCGGAGCGGCGGGCCTCAAGTTCGAGGTCGGTCCGGCCCTGGAGGTCGGCCAGGCCGGTGGCGGAGTGGGCGAGCTGGTCGTTGAGGAGGTCGGCGCGGATCCGGGCGCAGGTGGTGATGAGCTTGGTGTGGTGGTCGCGCAGGCGGTCCAGGCCGACGTGGTCGATCAGGCCGGTGGCGCGGCGCTGCTGGGCGTAGGTGCCGAGCTGGCTGTCGAGCAGGTCGGCGTGCTTGGCGACCTCGGCGACCAGGGTGGGCAGCTCGCCCAGGCCCCATCCCTCGCGTACGGCCTGGTCCACGGCCTGGCGGGTGATCTGGACCTCGCGGCGGAGGTTGACCCGCATGCGCTCGGCCTCGGCGGCCTCGCCCGTGCCCATGGCGTTGACATGGGTGGCGATCTTGGGGATCGCCTGGCGGGCCTTGCGGGTGGCGGCCTTGCCGAGCTTGATCGCGAAGTAGAGCCCGACGCCGCCGACGACCAGGAAGATCAGGAAGATCACCAGGATGATCATGATGAGCGTGTCGATCGTGGACACCTCCCGTCCCGCGCGGATGGCGGCGCCAAGGGGCCGAGTGGCGCCGGTCGATGCAGATGCCATCCACCATATCCGTCTGGCACCGCGGACGGATGGACGAGTTGATCGACCGGGACATCCTCGGCCATCACGACTCCCCGGCCCGCTGTACCCGGACGCCGGGCCGGCCGGGGGCGCGCCGGTTCGGCCTCGAAGGCGCCTACTGGCTGATCGGCGGGATCGACGCCTGGCCGGACGACCCGGAGCGGCGGGCGCTGGTGCTCGCGGCGGCGCGGCGTACGGAGGAGGAGCCGGCGCTGCCGGGCGTCACCGGGCACATGATCACAATGGCGCGGACGCGGCCCGTTGCCGCCGCCGGCGGCGCAGGCGGGCCCAAAGGCGCCAGGCCAGGAAGGCGAGCGCGGCCAGCGCCACCAGGACCAGCGCCGGCAGGAAGACCGCCAGCAGGCTCAGGCCCAGGGAGCCCGCGTCCTCCACGGTGCTGACCACGGGGGCGCCCGCACCGGCCGTGGTGGCGTTGACCACGGGCCGGGCGGCCGACTTGAGCGCGTGCACGATCAGGGCCAGGACGATGCCGAGCAGCCAGCCGGCCCAGGGGTGCTCCGCCATCCAGGCCGAGCCGTCGAGTTCGGCGGCGGCGGAGGTGGCGCTGAAGACCACGCCCCCGGACGCCGGGCGCACGGCGGTCTGGATGATGTCGTTGACGTGGTCCACCACCGGCACCTTGTCCAGCACGAACTCCGCCACCAGCAGGACCGCGACGATGGCCAGCACCCACCCGTTCGCCAGCCACTCGTAGCCCTGCGGCAGCCGCACCGCGTCGGTGAAGTTGGCGAGCAGGCCGACGACCAGCAGCGGAATGTACGCGTTGAGCCCCGCGGCCGTGGACAGACCGAGCCCGGTGAGCGTCGCGAGCATGCGGGCACCACCCCCGCCCCCATTTCTACCCGGTGCCGGGGCGGCTGCGGGGCCGGGCGCTCGGTGCGCATGCCGATCCGAGGCAGGGGAGGAGGGGGAGGAGCCTGGGGGAGGAGTTCGGGGGAGGAGCCTGGGGGAGGCGGGGCGGCGGTCAGGCGGGTGTGATGCGGTTCAGGAGCCTGGGGGAGGCGGGGTCGGCGGTCGGGCGCGTGGGATGCGGTTCAGGAGCCTGGGGGAGTGGGGACGGCGGTCAGGTGGATGTCATGCGGTTCAGGCGCGCCAGGGCGTCGCCGAACTCGGCGATCATCTCGTACACGACCCGGCGGGCCGGCTTGACCTGGTTGAGCTGGCCGACCACCTGGCCGACGAAGTAGTTGGCGAGCTTCTGCGCGCCCTCGTTGCCGAACTCGGCCGAACGGGAGATCCGGGCCATCGCGCTCTCGGCGATCAGCATCTGCAGCGGCATGGGCAGGGGGCCGGGGCTCTCGGTGGCCTCGTCCCACTCCTCCGTCCAGGCCGACTTGAGCTGGCGGGCGGGCTTGCCGGTGCGGGAGCGGGAGCGGGTGGTGTCGAGCGAGGTGGCGGCGAGCATCTTGCGCTTGACGGCGGGCGGGGTCTCGGCCTCCTCGGTGGTGAGCCAGACCGAGCCGCACCACACGCCCTCGGCCCCGAGGGCCAGGGCGGCGGCCATCTGCCGGCCTGAGGCGATGCCGCCGGCGGCCAGCACCGGGACGTCCACCGCGTCCACGACCTGCGGGACCAGCACCATGGTGGACACCTCGCCGGTGTGCCCGCCGGCCTCGCAGCCCTGGGCCACGATCAGGTCCACCCCGGCCGCGACCTGCCGCCGGGCGTGCTCGACGGAGCCGACCAGCGCGGCCACGGGCACGTGAGCCTCGCGCGCCAGGCTCACCATCTCGGGCGGCGGCGGGCCGAGGGCGCTGGCGATCAGGCCGATCGGGTGCTTGAGCGCGACCTCGATCAGTCCGGTGGCGCCCTCGGCGGTCACCCGGCGGCCGAACTCGTCGGCGTGCGCGGAGAACGAGCCGGTGACGGGGTCGATGCTGCTCACGGCGTACTTGTTGAACAGGTGGGCGACGAAGTCGCGGTGCCGCTCGGGGATGTGCTCCATCAGCCGGGAGTCGCGGTCGGCGACCGACGCGTCGATCTTGCCGGGCACGAGCACGTCTACCCCGTACGGCCGCCCGCCGACGCGGTCGTCCAGCCACCGCAGCTCGGCGTCGAGCTGCTGCGGCGAGTACCCGGTGGCGCCGAGCACGCCGAACCCGCCCGCGTTCGTCACCGCCGCGACGACGTCCCGGCAGTGGCTGAAGGCGAACAGCGGGAAGTCGATGCCGAAACGCGCACAGATCGGGGTCCGCATGGGCCGACCGTAACTCCGGGGCGGCGCCGGGTCCAGGGTCTGTGCACTTGCAGCCGCACTTGCACCTGCAAGCACGCTCGGGTCTGCCTGTCCCTGTCTACGAGCGCACGCGCGGGGCCTGCCTGTGCCTGTCTGTGCCTGCCTATGCCTATTTGTAAGCACGCGCGGGTCTGCGCCTGTGTGTGAGCGCGCGGGCACCTACGCCCGCCCGACGAGCACGCGGGCCCTACGCCACGTCGGTCGTGTGGCCCGGGTGGAGCGGGGAGTGCCAGCCCAGGCCGGGGGTGTGCTCGCGCACGATCCGGGCCGGGACGCCGGCCAGCACGCAGTGGCCGGGGAACTCGCCGCGCACCACCGCGCCGCCCGCGACGACCGTGTTCCGGCCCAGGCGGGTGCCGGGCAGGATGATCGCTCCGGCGCCGAGCCAGGAGCCGGAGCCGATCGTCACCGGGTTGTTACGCGGCCACTGCCGTCCGATGGGCACGTCCGGGTCGTCGTAGACGTGGTTCTGGTCGGTGATGTAGACGTATGGTCCGGTGAACACGTCGTCGCCGATGTCGATCCACTGGTGGCCCACGATGTGGGAGCCGCGGCCGATGGAGCAGCCGCGGCCGATGCGCACCACCGAGTTGGGGCCGAGGTCCAGGCCGGGGCCCATGCCGGCCGAGATCGACACCCGCTCGCCCACCAGGGTGCCCTCGCCGATCTCGATGTAGGTCTCGCCGAAGATCGCGCCGAGTGGGAACGACAGGCACGCGCCCTCGCCCAGGCGGCGGAACCGGTATCCGGCCGGGGTGCGCGGCGTCACGGCGCCGGCCGCGCGGATGGCGGCCCAGCCGCGGTGGATCAGCGCGCCGGCGGCCCGCCGCAGGACATGTCGCAGTACCATAAGGGGCCAAATTACCGCTAGGTCATACCAGAGGGAAACCTGCCCGTGCCTACCCGTTAAGGCACGTGGCGCGCGTTGTTTGATAATCTGAGAGCCCGTGGACATTGGAGGCCGCCCGACGGGCGGGCCGGCGATCGAGACGACCACGGGAGCCCTCTTGCGCAGCGCCGCACAAACCAAGCATCTGTTCGTAACCGGCGGCGTCGCCTCCAGTCTGGGCAAGGGCCTCACCGCCTCCAGCCTGGGGCGCCTCCTCAAGCTCCGTGGCCTGCGGGTCACGATGCAGAAGCTCGATCCCTACCTCAACGTGGACCCCGGGACGATGAACCCGTTCCAGCACGGTGAGGTCTTCGTCACCGACGACGGCGCCGAGACCGACCTCGACGTGGGCCACTACGAGCGCTTCCTCGACACCGAGCTGCACGGCTCCGCCAACGTCACCACCGGCCAGGTCTACTCCAACGTCATCGCCAAGGAGCGCCGCGGCGAGTACCTCGGCGACACGGTCCAGGTGATCCCGCACATCACCAACGAGATCAAGGACCGCATCCGCGGCATGGCGGGCCCCGACGTGGACGTCGTGATCACCGAGGTCGGCGGCACCGTCGGCGACATCGAGTCGCTGCCGTTCCTGGAGGCCGTGCGCCAGGTCAGGCACGAGGTCGGCCGCGACAACTGCTTCTTCCTGCACGTGTCGCTGCTGCCCTACATCGGCCCGAGCGGGGAGCTGAAGACCAAGCCGACCCAGCACAGCGTGGCCGCGCTGCGCAGCATCGGCATCCAGCCCGACGCGATCGTCTGCCGCTCCGACCGGCCCATCACCACCAGCCTCAAGCGCAAGATCAGCCTGATGTGCGACGTGGACGAGGACGCCGTCGTCAGCGCGATCGACGCCGCCAGCATCTACGACATCCCCAAGGTGCTGCACTCCGAGGGCCTGGACGCGTACGTCGTGCGCCGTCTCGGCCTGCCCTTCCGCGACGTCGACTGGAAGGAGTGGGACCAGCTCCTGCGCCGGGTGCACCGCCCGGCCAAGGAGGTCACGATCGCCCTGGTCGGCAAGTACATCGACCTGCCCGACGCCTACCTCAGCGTCACCGAGGCCCTGCGCGCGGGCGGCTTCGCGGCCGACGTGCGGGTCAACATCCGCTGGGTCAAGAGCGACGACTGCGAGACCGAGGAGGGCGCGGCCCGCGAGCTGGACGGCGTGGACGGCGTGCTCGTGCCGGGCGGCTTCGGGGTGCGCGGCATCGAGGGCAAGGTCGGCGCGGTCAAGCACGCCAGGGAGAACATGATCCCGCTGCTCGGCATCTGCCTGGGCATGCAGTGCATGGTGATCGAGGCGGCCCGCAACATCGCCGGCCTGGAGGGCGCCAACAGCGCCGAGTTCGAGCCCGACGCCGCCCACCCGGTGATCTCCACCATGGCCGACCAGGAGGACGTCGTGGCCGGCGAGCGCGACATGGGCGGCACGATGCGGCTCGGCCTCTACCCGGCCAATCTGGTGGAGGGCAGCCTGGCCCGCAAGCTGTACGGCAAGGCCAGGGTCGAGGAGCGCCACCGCCACCGCTACGAGGTCGCCAACGCCTACCGCGAGCGGCTGGAGAAGTCGGGCATGGTCTTCTCCGGGCTCTCGCCCGACGGCCGCCTCGTCGAGTACGCCGAGCTGCCCGAGGACGTCCACCCGTTCTTCGTCGGCACCCAGGCCCACCCCGAGTTCCGCTCCCGCCCGACCCGGCCGCACCCGCTGTTCAAGGGCCTGGTCGCGGCGGCGCTGGCGTACGCCGACTCGCGCGGCGAGGCCGCCAAGCTGGCGCGGGGCAAGTGAGCCGGCCGATGAACCCGGGAGGGGACGAGCGGGTGAAGGTCGTGGACACCCCGCAGGAGTGGGAGGTCCTGGGCACCGAGGAGCGGTTCCGGGGCCGGGTGATCGGCGTGCGCACCGACACGGTGCGCATGCCGGCCGACGCCGTCGCCGACCGCGACTACGTCGTCCACCCCGGCTCGGTCGCGGTGCTCGCGCTGGACGAGCACGACCGGGTGCTGCTGCTGCGCCAGTACCGCCACCCGGTACGCCACCTGCTGTGGGAGCTGCCGGCCGGCATCCGCGACGTGGACGGCGAGCCGCCCGTCGAGACCGCGGCCCGCGAGCTGGCCGAGGAGGCCGCCTACCGGGCCACCACCTGGCACACCCTGGTCGATCTGTTCTCCTCGCCCGGGATGACCTCCGAGCGCATCCGGGTCTTCCTGGCCCGGGGACTGAGCGAGATCCCCGAGCATGAGCGCGACTTCGAGCACCACCACGAGGAGATCGACATGCCGGTGGTGTGGATTCCGCTGGCAGAGGCCGTGGAGAAGGCGCTCGCGGGCGAGATCCACAATTCTCCGGCCGTGGCCGGTATCCTCGCCGCATACGCGGCCTCGGCCGGCGGGTTCGCCTCGCTGCGCCCCGCCGACGCCCCCGAGGCGTGACGTGACTCGCGGCATGACGGGAGGTGGGGGCGCTGAGCGAGACGGAGGCCGTGCTCTCCAGCTACCTCGCCCACCTGGCGGTGGAGCGCGGGCTGGCCGCCAACACCCTCGCCTCCTACCGGCGTGACCTGCGCCGCTACGTCGAGCACCTGCGCGAGCGCGGCCGGCACACCTTCCGCGAGGTCGGCGAGGACGACGTGGTGGCCTTCCTCGACGCGCTGCGCGAGGGCGACGCCGAGCACCCGGCGCTGGCCGCGGGCTCGGCGGCGCGCGCGGTCTCGGCCGTGCGCGGGCTGCACCGCTTCGCGCTGCGCGAGGGCGCGGCGGCCCACGACCCGGCCCACGAGGTGCGCTCGCCGCGCGGCCTGCGCCCGCTGCCCAAGGCGATCAGCGTCGAGGAGGTCGAGCGGCTGCTCGCCGCCGCGGGCCCCGACGGCGCCCCGCTGACCCTGCGCAACCGGGCCCTGCTTGAGCTGCTGTACGGCACCGGCGCGCGCATCTCCGAGGCCGTCGGCCTGGCCGTGGACGACGCCGGGCCGGGCGGAGACGACGGGCCCGGCGGGCAGGGCGAGACCGCCGTGGTGCGGCTGCGCGGCAAGGGCGGGCGCACCCGGGCCGTGCCCCTGGGCCGTTACGCCAGGCGGGCGCTGGAGGCGTACCTCACCCGGGCCCGGCCGCTTCTGGCCGCGCACGGCCGTGGCACCCAGGCGCTGTTCCTGAACGCCCGCGGCGGCCGGCTGACCCGCCAGGGCGCCTGGGAGGTGCTCCAGGCCGCCGCCGAGCGGGCCGGCCTGGCCGGGGTCTCGCCACATATCTTGCGACATTCGTTCGCAACTCACCTCCTGGACGGGGGTGTGGACGTTAGGGTTGTCCAGGAGCTTCTCGGCCACGCCTCGGTGACCACCACCCAGGTCTACACGCAGGTGACGGTCGACCGGCTCCGCGAGGTCTACGCCGCGGCGCGCCCCCGCGTCCGGCGCTGACCACAAGTGATCTACTATTGATCGAGCAGCGCGAACATCGATCACAGCGCGTACGGCTCCGGCGCCGCGCGGCCTGGCGATCCAGTGCCTGCGGGCGCGCCGCCTTGCCGCATACGTGCTGACGCCATAGTGTCCGTCCGGACGGTCCGGTTCGGGGCCGTCAGGGAGGTTCATCTGGTGACTTTGACCACCGACGGTTCTGGCCGGGAAACGACCCCCGGCACCCCCGACAACCCCTGGGGTGACACCAAGACCGCCGCGCCCCCGCACGGTGGCGGAATCCTCGGTCCGACCGGGCGCCCCCGCCCCACGTTCCCCGAGCCGCGCCCGCGCACCACGCACGGACCGGCGAGGATCGTGGCGATGGTCAATCAGAAGGGCGGCGTCGGGAAGACGACCACCACGATCAACCTGGGCGCCGCGCTCGCCGAGTGCGGGCTGAAGGTGCTGCTGGTCGACTTCGACCCGCAGGGCGCCCTGTCCGTGGGGCTCGGCATCAACCCGCTGCAGCTCGACCTCACCGTCTACAACCTGCTGATGGAGCGCGGCGTCACCGCCGAGGACGTCCTGCTGAAGACCAACGTCGACGGCATGGACCTGCTGCCCAGCAACATCGACCTGTCGGCGGCCGAGGTCCAGCTCGTCACCGAGGTCGCCCGCGAGCAGGTGCTCGGCCGGGTGATCAAGCCGCTGCTGCCCGACTACGACGTGTGCCTCATCGACTGCCAGCCGTCGCTGGGCCTGCTCACGATCAACGCGCTCACCTGCGCCCACGGCGTCATGGTGCCGCTGGAGTGCGAGTTCTTCGCGCTGCGCGGCGTCGCCCTGCTCATGGACACCATCGCCAAGGTCAAGGAGCGGCTGAACGAGGGCCTGGTGATCGAGGGCCTGCTGGCCACCATGTACGACGCGCGCACCCTGCACGGCCGCGAGGTGCTGGCCCGCGTCGTCGAGGCGTTCGACGACAAGGTGTTCCACACCGTGATCAACCGCACGGTGCGGTTCCCCGACGCCACCGTGGCCGGCGAGCCGATCACCAGCTTCGACTCCTCCTCCCTCGGCGCCAGCGCCTACCGCGAGCTGGCCAGGGAGGTCCTGGCGAGGTGGCCGGACCCCGGTGCCTGACGGCCCCGCCGTGGGCCCGGTCGGGGGCGGCGACGGCGGGGTGGCGGCGGAGGAACGGCCGGCGGGCAGGCCCGACGCGTTCCAGGTGCACCTGGACGTCTTCGAGGGCCCCTTCGACCTGCTCCTCGCCCTGATCTCCAAGCACAAGCTGGACATCACCGAGGTGTCCCTGTCCAAGGTCACCGACGAGTTCATCGCCTACATCCGCTCCCGCGGCCCCGAATGGGACCTGGACCAGGCGAGCCACTTCCTGCTCGTCGCGGCGACCCTGCTCGACCTCAAGGCGGCCCGGCTGCTGCCCTCCGGCGAGGTCGAGGACGAGGAGGACCTCGCCCTGCTCGAAGCCCGCGACCTGCTGTTCGCCCGGCTGCTGCAGTACCGCGCGTACAAGGAGGTCGCCAAGATCTTCTCCGGGCGGATGGCGGCGGAGGCGCTGCGCTTCCCGCGGATCGTGCCGATGGAGCCGCAGTTCGCCAACCTGCTGCCGGAGCTGGTGCTCGGCATCGGGCCCGAGCAGCTCGCCAAGATCGCGGCCAAGGCGTTCCGGCCCAAGCTCCCGCCCTCGGTCTCCACCGCGCACATCTATCAGCCGCTCGCCAGCGTGCGCGAGCAAGCGGCTATCCTGGTCGAGCGGCTCAGGCGGGTGCGCCGGGCCACGTTCCGGGCGCTCGTCGCCGACTGCGCCGGGACGTACGAGATCGTCGCGCGTTTCCTGGCCGTGCTCGAACTGTTCCGCGAGGCCGCGGTGAGCTTCGAGCAGCTCGAACCCCTCGGGGAGCTGCACGTGACCTGGACGGGCAGCGACGACGGCGACGTCGCGGTGGCCGACGACTACGACGAGAGCGCGGAGAAGAAGCGGTCCGATGAGTGACGGTCCCATGCACGACGGCGGCGCCCCCGAGCCCGCCCCCGAGCCCGCACCCGGCGCGGCCGGCGTCGCCGAGCCGGGGCTGCACGCGGCCCTGGAGGCGATCCTGCTCGTCGTGGACGAGCCGGTCGCCGAGGTGACCCTGGCCCAGGTCCTGGAACGGCCCACCCACGAGGTGGCCGCGGCCCTGCGCGAACTGGCCGCGGAATACTCCGCCACCGGACGGGGTTTCGATTTGAGACAGGTGGCGGGCGGCTGGCGTTACTACACGCGGGCCGACTGCGCGCCGGTGGTCGAGCGGTTCGTCCGCGACGGCCAGCAGACGCGGCTGACCCAGGCCGCCCTGGAGACCCTGGCCGTGGTCGCCTACCGGCAGCCGGTGAGCCGGGCCAGGGTGGCGGCGATCCGCGGTGTCAACAGCGACGGGGTCATGCGCACCCTCGTCGCCCGGGGCCTGGTCGAAGAGGCCGGCACCGACCCGGAGAGCCAAGCCGTGCTCTACCGGACGTCTTCCTACTTCCTGGAGCGGATGGGGCTGCGGGACCTCGATGAGTTGCCCGATCTCGCCCCGTTCCTGCCAGACGACGTGGAATCCCTAGAGGAGAGCAAGTGAACGACAGACGTACCCCGTCCGGTGATGGACGCGGTCGAGGACGGACCACGGGCCGCGCGGGCGGCACCGACGCACGCGGCGGCCTCCGCGCCGGCCGCGCCGGAGCCCGCGAGGGCTACGGCCGTGGCGGCGGCCGGCAGGACCGCGACCGCCGCGACGCGCGCGACCCGCGCGGCTCCCGCGAGCAGCGCGGTTCCCGAGACTTCCGCGACTCGCGCGACGTGCGAGACTCCCGGGATTCCCGCGACCGCCGCGACCAGCGCGGCTCGGGCGACTTCCGCGGCTCCCGCGACTTCCGCGGCGGCTCCGGGCCCGCCCGCCCGGCCTACCGCGGCTCCGGCGACGGCGGCACGTTCCGCGACGGGTCCGGCCGCGGCCGCGACGACCGGTACGGCGACCGCGACCGTCCCCGTGACCGCGGCGACCGGTACGGCGACCGCGACCGGTATGGCGACCGCGACAGGTATGGCGACCGCGACCGGTACGGCGACCGCGATCGTGACCGTGCCCGCGACCGCGGAGCCTTCCGGGCCGACCGGGCCGGGGCGCGCGGCGGATACTCCCGCCGCGACGAGGAGAGCTCGCGCAGCCGCTACGGCAGGCGCGACGACGACGGCCCGCGCGGCGGCGCCCGGTACGACCGCGGCCGCGATGACGCCAGGAGCGGCGGCGGCCGGTACGACCGGGGCCGCGACGACGTGAGGACCGTCGGCGGCGCCCGGTACGACCGCGGCCGCGATGACGCCAGGAGCGGCGGCGGCCGGTACGACCGGCGCCGTGACGACGTGCAGACCATCGGCGGCGGCCGGGCCGGCGCCGGCGGGAGCGGAGGCGTCCGCGCCCGTTTCGGCGGCGGGCGGGCCCGCGAGTGGGACCGCGACGCCCGGCGGCAGGGCGGCCGGGACGAGCGTCCCGGCGACCGTCACGGGGCCACCGGCCGTCCCTCGGGCGGCGACCGGGCCCCGGCGCGGGCGCGTGACGCGTTCAAGACCGACGCCCAGCCGCTGCGCGACCCCGACCACTTCCCCGAGGGCTACACCGACGAGCGCGACACCACCGAGGTGCCCGACGGCGTGCGGCTGCAGAAGGTGCTCGCCCAGGCGGGCGTGGCCAGCCGCCGGGCGTGCGAGGAGATGATCGGCGAGGGCCGCGTGACCGTGGACGGCCAGGTGGTGCGCCGCTTCGGCGCCCGGGTGGATCCGGCCAAGCAGGTCATCCACGTGGACGGCAAGCGCATCCCCACCGCGCCCGACCTGGTGTACTTCGCCATCAACAAGCCGATCGGCGTCGTCAGCACGATGTCCGACCCCGAGGGGCGGCCGTCGCTGGCCGACTACGTGGCCGACCGCACCGAGCGGCTGTTCCACGTCGGCAGGCTCGACACCGAGACCGAGGGCCTGATTTTGCTCACCAACGACGGTGAGCTGGCCAACCGGCTCACCCACCCCAGTTACGGTGTGCAGAAGAAGTACTGGGCCAAGGTGCCCGGCCCGATCGAGCGCGACCTGGGCCGCCGTCTGAAGCGGGGCATCCCGCTGGATGACGGGGTGGCCAAGGTCGACGACTTCTCCGTGGTGCAGGAGCACGGGCAGCAGGCGCTGGTCGAGATCGTGATCCACGAGGGCCGCAAGCACATCGTGCGGCGGATGCTGGCCGAGGTCGGCCACCCGGTGATCGACCTGGCCCGGATCGAGTTCGGCCCGGTCAAGATGGGACGGCTGAAGTCCGGCACGGTGCGCTCGCTCTCGCTGCGCGAGGTGGGCGAGCTGTACGCCGCCGTCGGGCTGTAACCTTTCCGGACACGCAACCGGCATTCGGGAACTTGAGGGGACGGACATGGTGCGGGCGATCCGCGGCGCGATCCAGGTGGACGCGAACGAGCGTGAGGCGATCCTCGCCGGCGTGACCGAGCTGGTCACGGAGGTGATGGAGCGCAACAGGCTGACCACCGAGGACGTGATCAGCGTGATCTTCACCGCGACGCCCGACCTGACCGCGGAGTTCCCCGCGCTGGCCGCGCGCAAGCTCGGCTTCCACGACGTGCCGCTGATCTGCGCCACCGAGATCGACGTGCCGGGCGCGCTGCCCCGCGTCGTACGCCTGATGGCGCACGTCGAGGTCGATCGGCCCCGCCAGGAGATCCAGCACGTGTACCTGCGGGGCGCGGTCGCGCTGAGGGTGGACATCGCCCAGTGAGCCGGAGATGCACCAGGATCGGCGGCCGTGGCCCGGCTGGGCCCGGGGTGGTGGCGTGAGCGCCGTCGAGAGCGTCCTGATCGTCGGGACCGGACTGATCGGCACGTCGGTGGCGCTCGCGCTGCGCGAGCACGACGTCGCCGTGCACCTGGCCGACCGCGACCCCGGCGCGGTGCGGCTGGCCCGTGAGCTGGGCGCCGGGGTCGAGTGGGTTCCGGGCGGCCCCGCGGTGGACCTCGCGGTGATCGCGGTGCCGCCGCAGTACGTCGCCGGGGAGCTGCTGGCCCTGCAACGGCAGGGCGCGGCACGCCACTACACCGACGTCGCCAGCGTCAAGGCGCTGCCGCTGGCCGAGGCCGTGCGCCTGGGCTGCGACACCGCCTCCTACATCGCGGGCCACCCGCTGGCCGGGCGCGAGCGCTCCGGCCCGGCGGCGGCGCGCGCCGACCTGTTCCTGGGCCGCCCGTGGGCGTACTGCCCGACCGCGGCCACCTCCCCCGAGGCCGTGGAGACGCTGCTCGGCGTGATCAAGCTGTGCGGCGGCGAGGCCGTGCGGGTGGACGCCGAGGAGCACGACCGCGCGGTGGCCGTCGTCTCGCACGCGCCCCACGTGACCGCCTCGGCGGTCGCGGCGCGGCTGGCGGAGGCGCCGGAGACCGCGCTCGGCCTGGCCGGGCAGGGCGTGCGCGACGTGACCAGGATCGCGGCCGGCGACCCGGCGCTGTGGACGGGCATCCTGTCCGGCAACGCGCTGCCGGTGGCCGAGGTCCTGGAGGCCGTGGCCGCCGACCTGAACGCCGCCGCGGCCGCGCTGCGCGAGGCCGCGTCCTCGCGGGACGAGGCGATGGCGCGGGTGACCGAGCTGCTGCGGCGCGGCGTGGCGGGCACCGGGCGCATACCCGGCAAGCACGGCGGCCCGGCCAAGACCTACGTCACGGTGCAGGTGCTCGTCGGCGACCGTCCGGGCGAGCTGGCCCGGCTGTTCCAGGTGGCCGAGGAGGCCGGGGTCAACATCGAGGACGTCCGGCTGGAGCACGCGCGCGGGCTGCCGCTGGGCGCGGCCGAGCTGTTCGTGCACCCCCAGGCCGCCGAGCCCCTGGCCGAGGCGCTGCGCGCCCACGGCTGGCACGTCCCCTGAATCCGACGCCGTGCGCGTGAACCGCACGGGCTGAGCGAGAACGAACGCCGCCGCCGCCGTTGACACGGCGGCGGCGTTCGCGTACAAAGGCGGTAACAACGTTACCGAAGAACAACGGTGTAACCCCGATGACCACAGCCTACGAGAAGGCACAGCTCGCCGGACAGAACGCGGTGCGCACGGCGATCCTGGACGCGGCGATCCGGCTGCTCGCCGACGAGGGACCCGCGGCGCTCACCGTGCGCCGGATCTCCGGCGACGTGGGCTGCTCCACCAAGGTCATCTACACCATGTTCGGCGGAAAGGACGGCCTGGTAGAGGCGCTGTGGCGAGAGGGCTTCGCCCGGTTCGGGCGGGCGCTGGCGGCGGCGCCGCGCGGTGACGACCCGGTGAAGCACCTGGCGGCGCTCGGCCGCGCCTACCGGGCCTACGCGCTGGCCGAGCCCAACTACTACCGGATCATGTTCGAGGCGGCCGTGCCCGGGTTCCGTCCCGGCCCGGAGGCCTACGCCGAATCCCGCGAGACGCTGGCCATCCTGGTCGGCGTCGTCGAGGAGTGCGTCAAGGCCGGGGTCTTCACCGAGGGCGAGCCGGCCGCCATCGCCGACACCTTCTGGATGGCCGCGCACGGCGCGGTCAGCCTGGAGCTCGCCGGGATCTTCGGTCCCGAGGAGGGCGAGCGGCGCTTCCACATGCTCACCACCGCCCTGGTGAGGGCGTACGGCACACAGAGTCGACCCGGCCCGGCCGAGCCGGACCAGGAGAGGAACCGGCAATGAGCGACGGAAAGAACACCGGCAATCCGGTCTTCCGCGGCGCGTTCGCGCCCGCGACCGAGGAGATCACCGCGTTCGACCTGCCCGTCACGGGCGCCGTCCCGGCCGAGCTGAACGGGCGCTTCCTGCGCAACGGCCCCAACCCGATCGACCTGGACGCGCCCAACCCGCACCTGTTCGTGGGCGAGGGCATGGTGCACGGCGTACGGCTGCGCGACGGCCGCGCCGAGTGGTACCGCAACCGCTGGGTGCGCTCCGACGCGGTCGCGGAGGCGCTGGGCGAGGAGCCGCGCCCCGGCCCGCGCTTCGACGGCCTGGACTTCGCCGCCAACACCCACGTCATCGGGCACGCCGGGCGCACCCTGGCGCTGGTGGAGGCCGGCCTGCCCGTCTACGAGCTGAGCGAGGAGCTGGAGACCCTCGGCCGGTGCGACTTCGGTGGCACCCTGCCCGGCGGGTTCGCCGCCCACTCCAAGGTCGATCCGCGCACCGGCGAGCTGCACGCGGTCGCGTACTACTTCGGCTGGCAGGACCGCATCCAGCACCTGGTGGTCAGCCCCGACGGCAAGGTGGTGCGCGCCGAGGACGTGCCGGTGAGCGACGGCCCGATGGTGCACGACTTCGCGCTCACCGAGAACCACGTCGTGCTGTACGACCTGCCGGTCACCTTCAGCATGGCCGCGGCCGAGGCCGGCGTGCGGCTGCCGTACGCGTGGAACGACGCGCACCCGGCCCGGGTCGGCCTGCTGCCCCGCCACGGCGGCGCGGCCGGGGTCCGCTGGTACGAGGTGCCGCCCTGCTTCGTCTTCCACACCCTCAACGCCTACGAGGACGGCGAGAAGGTGGTCGTGGACCTGGTCGCCTACGATCGGCTGTTCGTCGAGGCCCGGCTCGACCTCGGGGCGCCGCCCCGGCTGGAGCGCTGGACCGTCGATCCGGCCGCCGGGCAGGTGAGGCGGACGGTGCTGGACGACCGCATGCAGGAGTTCCCGCGCATCGACGACCGGCTGACCTCCCGGCCGCACCGCTACGGCTACACCGTGCTCACCGAGGCGTTCGCCGACTTCCTGCCGCGGCGGGCGGAGGACCTTCAGGAGCTGTCCGACCCGGCGTTCGCCAACGCGCTGCTCAAGCACGACCTGAGCACCGGCGCGGCGGAGGCGCACGTCTTCCCGCGCGGCTCGTACGCCGGCGAGCCGGTGTTCGCGCCCTCCCCCTCCGGCGAGGCGGAGGACGACGGCTACATCATGACCTACGTCAACAACCCCGAGCGCGGGGCCGCCGACCTGGTGATCCTCTCGGCGCAGGACTTCGCCGGGCCCCCGGTCGCGACCGTCCACCTCCCGGCCCGCATCCCGCTGGGCTTCCACGGCAACTTCGTGCCCGATCCCGCTTAGGGCCGCACGCGCCTCGAACGCTCCCAAACACCGGTAGCCTCCTCTGGGGAGCGTTTGGAGTGGGCACGCAGTGAGCAAGCAGTGAGCAAGGAGTGCGCAGTGGCCGGACTGGTCGTCGCGATGGACGGCCCCTCGGGGTCGGGTAAGTCGAGCGCCTCGCGCGGAGTCGCGCGGGCGCTCGGGCTGCGCTATCTCGACACCGGCGCGATGTACCGCGCGATCACCTGGTGGATGCTCCAGCAGGGGGTGGACCTCGCCGATCCCGACGCCATCGCGGCCAGGGCGGGCGAGCCCGAGCTGGAGATCGGCACCGATCCCGCCGCGCCCACCGTGGCCGTCGGCGGCGTGGACGTCGCCGGGCCCATCCGGAGCCAGGAGGTCACCGCGGCGGTCTCCGCGGTCAGCGCGGTGCCCGCGGTGCGCGAGCGGCTGGTCGCGCTGCAGCGCGAGCTGATCGGCTCCGGCGACATCGTGGTCGAGGGCCGTGACATCGGCACCGTGGTGGCGCCCGGCGCGCCGGTCAAGGTCTACCTGACCGCCAGCGCCGAGGCCCGCGCCCACCGCCGTACGGCCGAGCTGGCCGGCGCCGCGGCCGGCGCGCCGGCCGCGGCGGAGGTCGAGGCGCAGCAGGCCGCCATGGCCAGGCGCGACACCCTCGACTCTACCCGCAAGGCGGCGCCGCTCGCGATGGCGGCCGACGCCGTCGAGCTCGACACCACCGCGCTCACCCTCGACGAGGTCATCGCCGAGATCCTGCGACTGATTAAGGAAAGAACGTGACGGGGGAGTACGGCGACGAGGACGGCTGGATCGAGGCCGAGCTCGCCGAGTTCGAGGAGGGCGAGCCGGGCGCCGGGGCCGGCGAGGCGGGCGACTCGGGCCCGTTGCCGGTCGTCGCGGTGGTCGGCCGCCCCAACGTGGGCAAGTCCACCCTGGTCAACCGGATCATCGGCCGCCGCGAGGCGGTCGTGGAGGACGTGCCGGGCGTGACCCGCGACCGGGTCACCTACGAGGCGAGCTGGCGGGGCCGCTCGTTCACGCTGGTCGACACCGGCGGCTGGGACCCTCAGGCCACCGGCATGGCGCTGCGCATCGCCGAGCAGGCGCAGATCGCGGTCGAGCTGGCCGATGTGATCCTGTTCGTGGTGGACGCGACCGTGGGCGTGACCGACGCCGACGAGGCCGTGGCCCAGGTGCTGCGCCGCTCCGGCAAGCCGGTGGTGCTGGCCGCCAACAAGGTGGACGACCAGCGCATGGAGCTGGAGGCCAGTGCGCTGTGGTCGCTGGGCATCGGCGAGCCGATGCCGGTCTCGGCCCTGCACGGCCGCTCCAGCGGCGACCTGCTCGACGCGGTGCTCGACGCCCTGCCCGAGGCGCCGCCGCAGCGGTTCGGCGCCGAGCGCGGGCCGCGCCGCGTCGCCCTGGTGGGCAGGCCGAACGTCGGCAAGTCCTCGCTGCTGAACAAGCTGGCCGGCGAGGAGCGGGTGCTGGTCGATCCGATGGCGGGCACCACCCGCGACCCGGTGGACGAGCTGATCGAGCTGGGCGGCAAGACCTGGCGGTTCGTCGACACCGCCGGCATCCGGCGGCGCGACCGCGAGCTGAAGGGCGCCGACTTCTACGCCAGCATGCGCACCCGCGCCGCGCTGGAGCGCTCGGAGGTCGCGGTCGTCCTCATCGACGCCAGCGAGGTGCTCACCGAGCAGGACCTGCGGATCATCTCGCTGGTGATCGAGTCGGGCCGGTGCATGGTGGTCGCCTTCAACAAGTGGGACCTGGTCGATGAGGACCGGCGCTACTACCTGGAGAAGGAGATCGACCGGCAGCTCGTGCGGGTGCCGTGGGCGCTGCGGGTGAACATCTCCGCCAAGACCGGCCGCCACGTGGACCGGCTGGTGCCCGCGATCGAGCGGGCCCTGGAGTCCTGGTCCACGCGGGTGCCGACGGCCCGGCTGAACGCCTTCCTCACCGAGCTGGTGCGCGCCACGCCCCCGCCGGTGCGCGGCGGCAAGCAGCCCAAGATCCTCTTCGCCACCCAGGCGGCCGTCGAGCCGCCCAAGTTCGTGCTGTTCACCTCGGGCTTCCTGGAGGAGACCTACCGCCGCTTCATCGAGCGCCGCATCCGCGAGGAGTTCGGCTTCGCCGGCTCCCCGGTCTTCGTCACGATGAAGATCCGCGAGAAGCGGGCCGCGAAGAAATAGCCCTCATCGGCCGGCGGTCCCCTCCGGTGTGGCGGTCGCGGCTGGGGGCGCGCCGGCCTGTGCACGTGTGATCGTGCAACGGAGAAGCGAAACCGATACCGCGCCTTCGCCGCGAGTTCGTCTCGGCCTCGCTAGCATCCGGGCCATGTGGCTTCGCCGTACGCTCCGTCTCCTGGTCCCGATCGCCGCCGCGATGCTCCTCGCGTCCGCCTGCACCGGCGGCGACGACGGGGGCGGCGCCGCGCTGCCCACCGGTCCCGAGGTGCTGAAGAAGGCGTCGGAGGCGATGCGCGCGGTCAAGAGCGCGGCCTTCACCATCGAGACCGAGGGCAAGCCGCCGGTGCCGGTGCGCAAGGCCGACGGCCGGCTCACCGCCCGGGGCGACGCCGACGGCACCATCCAGATCGAGATCCTGGGCAACCTCCAGGAGCTGAAGTTCGTGCTGATCGGCTCCGACGTCCACTTCAAGGGCCCGACCGGCGGGTTCCAGAAGATGAGCAAGAGCGAGCTGGCCGCGATCTACGACCCCTCGGCGATCCTCAGCGCCGACAAGGGGGTGCCCGCCCTGCTCGCCGCGGCCACCGACGCCGTCACCCAGGCCGAGGAGAACGTCGGCGACTCCCCCGCCTACCGGGTCGCGGCCACGCTGCCGCAGGAGAAGATCGCCGTCCTGGTGCCCGGCATCCAGCAGGGCGTCAACGGCACGCTGTGGGTCGACAAGGCCAGTAGCCGCCTGGTCAAGGCCAGCCTGCCGCTGGGCACCGGCGACGCCTCCGGCACGGTCACCGTGACCCTGCGCGACTACGACGCGCCGGTCGAGCTGACGGCACCGCAGGGATGACCCTCCCGGCCACGGCGCGGCGCAGGGTCGCGCTCGGCGTGGGCGGCACGGCGGTGCTGCTGGCCGCGCTCGACGCCTACGTCGTGGTGACCGTGCTCGTGGACATCGCCGCCGACGTCGGAGTGCCCGTCACCCGTCTGGAGCGGGCCACCCCGATCGTGACCGGCTTCCTGCTCGGCTACGTCGCCGCCATGCCGCTGCTCGGCGGCCTGTCCGACCGCTTCGGCCGCCGCCCGCTCATCCTGGCCTGCCTGGCCGGGTTCGCGCTCGGCTCGGCGCTCACCGCGCTGGCGTCCTCGGTGCCGGTGCTCGTGGCCGGGCGCGGGCTGCAGGGCGTGGCGGGCGGCGCGCTGCTGCCGATCACCATGGCGCTCGTCGCCGACCTGTACGACGAGCGCGCCCGCCCCGTCGCCCTCGGCGCGGTCGGCTCGGCCCAGGAACTGGGCAGCGTGCTCGGCCCCCTGTACGGCGCGGGCGTGGCGGCCCTGGTCGGCTGGCAGGGCATCTTCTGGCTGAACGTCCCCCTGTCCGCCGTGGCGGCGGTGGCCGTGTGGCGCACGGTGCCGGCTCGTCCCGCTGTGCCTGCCCGTACCGCTGTGCCCGCCCGGGAGGCGCAGCCGGTGGACCTCGTCGGGGGCGTGCTGCTCGCGCTGGCCCTCGGCGCGCTCGTCGCGGGCCTGTACAACCCCGCCCCCGAGGAGTCGGTGCTGCCGCCCTGGGGGCCGCCCGCGCTGGTCACGGGGGCGGTGCTCGCGGCCGGGTTCGGGGTGTGGGAGTCGCGCGCCCGCACCCGGCTGATCGACCTGTCCCAGGTGCCCCGCCGCCCGTTCCTGGCGACCCTCGCCGTCAGCCTGCTCAGCGGCGCCGCGCTGCTCGTCACACTGGTGGACGTGCAGCTCGCCGCGCAGACCCTGCTCGGCAGGGACGCCCTGGCCGGGGCGCTGGTGCTCTCCCGCTTCCTGCTCGCGCTCGCGGTGGCGGCGCTCGCCGGCGGCCTGCTGGCCCGCCGGTACGGCGAGCGCCTGGTCGCGGTGGCCGGGCTGGTCCTGGCCACCGCCGGGTACGTCAGGATCGGGCAGTGGCCGCTGGACCTGGCCGAGGCCGGGGCCCGCGTGGACGCCGACCTGATCGTCGCGGGCGCCGGGCTCGGGCTCGTCGTCGCCCCGGTCTCCTCGGCGGTACTGCGGGTCACCCCCGCCGTGCAGCACGGCGTCGCCTCCGCGGCCGTCGTCGTCGCCCGCATGATGGGCATGCTGCTCGGCGTGGCCGTGTTGTCGGCGTGGGGCTTCCACCGGTTCCAGTCGCTCACCGCCGGCCTGGACACCCCGCTGCCGTTCGGCGTGGAGGCCGCGGAGTACGCCCGGCGGCTCGCGGTGTACGAGGCGCAGGTGAAGGCGGCGCTGCACACCGAGTACACCGAGATCTTCCAGCTCACCGCCGGCCTGTGCGCGCTGGCCGCCCTGCTCGCCCTGCTCCTGCCCGGCCGCGCGCGTTAACCCCGGCTCGGCGTGCGCAGCGCCTTGAGGTGCTCGATGACGGGGGCGTAGGCCCGCTCCAGCTCGCGGAGCTGCTCGTCGGTCAGCCGGTCGATGAAGTGCTCGCGCACGCCCGCGACATGGTGGGGCGCGACCTGTCTGATGGTCGCCCAGCCGTGGTCGGTGAGCACGGCGTAGGTGCCGCGGCGGTCGTCCGGGCAGCTCTCCCTGGCCACCAGCCCCGCCTCCTCCATGCGCGAGATCTGGTGCGACAGGCGGCTGCGCGACTGGATGGTCACATCGGCCAGATCGCTCATGCGCATCCGGTGCTCGGGGTGCTCCGACAACGTGACCAGGATCTCGTAGTCGTTCAGCGACAGGCCGAACTCGTCCAGCTCGCGGTCGAGCCGGTGCCACAGGAGCTTGTGCGCGTTGAGGTGCGCACGCCACGCCCGCTGTTCCAGGGAGGTGAGCCAGCGGGGCTCGTCGGTGCTCATGAAGTGAATCTATATGCCCCGGCGCACAGCTCGGGTGCGCAGCCCCGCCGGTCAGCCCACGAAGGCCGCGGACAGGCGGGCCGGACGGTCGGCGATCACCGTGACGAGCACGTCGCCGGCCGCCCACTCCAGCAGGTGGCAGTCCTTCCACCGCAGCGGGCGCGGCGCGTACGGCTCGTCCAGCGGCAGCGCCGACAGGTCCAGCTCGCGCAGCCCGGCCAGCGTCAGCTCGCCCCGCTTGACCAGGGCCTCCTTGCGCACCCACTGCCGGATCAGCGCCCGGTTGTCCGCCACGAGCGCCAGCTCGGCCGGGGCGAGCGCCTGCCCGGCCAGCGCGACGTCCAGCGGCCCCTCCGGCACCCGCTCGGCGTCCACCCCGATCCGGCCCGAGCCCGCCGCGGCGCACACGTAGCCGCGGGTGTGGCTCAGGCTGACCCCGATCTCCGGGGCCTCGGCGATGTACGGACGGCCGTGGTCGCCGGGGCCGCAGCGGTCGCAGTACTGGCACAGGGTGAGCGCGTCGTGCGGCAGCCCCAGCACCTCGGCCGCGCACTGCCGGGCCAGAACGTGCGCGGTCACGTAGTCGCGGCGGTCGGACTCGCGCACCAGCCGGGCCGCCCGCCGCCGCTCGGCCGGAGTCAGCAGGGCGAGCAGGCTTCGATGCGCCCGGGGTGACCACAACTCGGCGGTCGCGCCGGCCAATGCCACCGGGTCAGGCATTCGCCCAGCTTAGAGCGTCGCGCGGGCGATCAGGAGATCATCTGGACCGATGACCGATTTCACATTTCCGGGTTCGCCGCGGGGAGGTCGCTCATGTCAGGCCGGCGAGCCAGGACTCCACCTCGGCGGGGTGGCGGGGGAGGGCGGCGGAGAGCAGGACGGGCCCGTCGGGGGTGATGAGCAGGTCGTCCTCGATGCGCACGCCGATGCCGCGGAACTCCGGCGGGACCGTCAGGTCGTCCGGCTGGAAGTACAGGCCGGGCTCGACCGTGAGCACGTTGCCCGCCGCGAGCACGCCGTCGAGGTAGGTCTCGGCGCGGGCGCGGGCGCAGTCGTGGACGTCGAGGCCGAGCATGTGCCCGCTGCTGCACAGCGTGTAGCGGCGGTACAGGCCCTCCTCGGGCGCCAGGCTCCGCTCCGGCGTCTGCTTCAGCACGCCCCACTCGTGCAGGCCCTCGGCGATCACCCGCATCGCGGCCAGGTGGAAGTCCCGGAAGCGCGCCCCCGGCTTGAGCGTGGCGATGGCGGCCTGCTGGGCCTCGTACACCAGCTCGTAGACCTGACGCTGGACGGGGGAGAAGCGGCCGGACGCGGGGAGGGTGCGGGTGACGTCGGCGGTGTAGAGGGAGTCGGTCTCCACCCCGGCGTCCAGGAGGAGCAGGTCGCCCTCCCGGACGGGGCCGTCGTTGCGGGTCCAGTGCAGCACGCACGCGTGCGACCCGGCCGCCACGATCGAGGGGTAGCCGGTCGCGTTGCCCTCCAGGCGGGCGAGCAGGCCGAACACGCCCTCGACGTAGCGCTCGCCGCGCGGGCTCGCCATCGCGGCGGGCAGGGCGCGGGCGACGTCCTCGAAGCCGCGCACCGTGGCGTCCACGGCCCGGCGCAGCTCGGCGACCTCCCACTCGTCCTTGACCAGCCGCATCTCCGCCAGGTACGCCGCGAACTCGTCGTCCGCGTCGCGCCGCAGGTGCTTGCGCACGGCCCGGTCCACCCGCGGATCGACGCCGCGCAGCACCCGCGACGGCGCGCCGCCCGCCAGCGCCGCGGGCAGCTCGCTCAGCGGCGCGCACGCGATCCCGTACGCCGCCTCGGCCTCGGCCAGGCTCGGCCCGCCTCCGGTCCAGAACTCGCCGTGCCGGCGGTCGCGGTAGAACTCGTCGGTGTCCGCCCGCGCCGGGCGCGGGTGCAGGAACAGCGTCGCGGCGCCGGAGCGGTCGATGACCAGCACCTCGCCCGGCCCGCCCGCGCCGGTCAGGTAGGAGAAGGCGCTGTGCGGGCGGAAGGGGTGGTCGCAGTCGTTGCTGCGCACCGCCGGCAGCCCGGCGGGGACGACCAGGCGCTCCCCGGGGAACCGGGCGGCCAGCGCGGCCCGGCGCCGGGCCGCCCACGGCGCGGCGGGGACCGGGGCGGGATCGGCCGGGGGCGCCTCCTGCCAGCCGGTGCGCATGAAGGCGGCCAGGGCCTCGGACACCGGCAGGTCGTGGCTGCCGGTGTCCAGCCAGGGGTTTTCTAGCGTCATGTGGCGATTATTCGCCACATATCACCCGACGGGGACCGGGTAGTCCTTGGCCAGGTCGGAGACCGCCGGCTCCTTGTAGATCACCGAGCCGCCCAGGGCCGCCTTGTCCGGCTTGACGATGTACGACTCCCGCGACGCCGGCTGGTCGAACACCGAGAAGTCCTGCGTCGAGCCGTAGCCCGCGCTCCACGCCTTCTGGCCGCGGTGGGCGGTGATGATGCCCTCGCGGCTGAGGTCCTTGGCCTCGCACGCCTTCTTCAGCGCGTCGCCGACGATCTGGGCCGCGGAGTACCCCGCCGACACACCGCTGTCGATGACGTCGTTGGGGTACTTGGCCTTGTAGTCGGCGGCCAGCTTCTCGATCACGGGCTCCTTGGCGCTCATCGGGGCGCCGCCGGTCATGATGTAGTAGTCCTTCAGCAGCGCGGGCGCGGCCGGGGTGGCCAGCAGTTGCGGCGCGTACGCCGAGTTGCTGCCGACGAACGGCACGTCCATGCCCTTGCTCACCGCCACGCCGACCAGCGAGGCCGCCTGCCTGGGCCCGGCGGAGATCAGGATCGCCTTCACCCCGGCCGACTTGAACGCCGCCACCTGCGCGCTCATGTCCTGGTCGGTGGCCTTGATCTTCTGCTCGAAGATCTTCAGCCCGAGCTTCTCCGCGGCGTACTTCGAGCCGTCCAGCGCGCTCTCTCCGTAGTCGCCCTCGAAGTACAGGTGCCCGATGGTGTCGCCCTTCTTGATCCCCTTCTCCTTGACCAGGAAGTCCACGCCGTTGATCATGTCCACGTCGTACGTCGTCGCGGTGACCTGGATCGCGCGGGCGCCGAGCAGCCCGGTCGCCCAGGCCATCGGGATCGTCAGCAGCTTGTCGGCCTCGATGCGCTGCTTGAGCGCGAGCACCATCGGCGAGCCGATGAAGTGCGCCACGACCGCCGACTTCGGCGCCAGCTCGGTGTAGGCCGCGACCGCCTTCTGCGCGTCGTAGCCGTGGTCGCGCACCACCGTCTCCACGGTGCGCCCGCACACGCCGCCCGCGTGGTTGAGCTGCTCGAAGTAGAGCTGCTGCGCCTGGGTGATGCTCTTGCCCAGCGAGGCGTACGGCCCGGTGAGGTCGGTCATCATGGCGACGGTGATCTTGTCGGCGGTCACGCCGGGGCCGGTCTTGACGCCGTCGCCGCCGGTCGCGGCCGGGCCGCCGGTGGCCTTCTCGCTGGCGCACGAGGCGACCGCGAGGGCGAGCAGCGCCGCCGCGGCGGCGGCCCGCGTCACGGTACGGGGCTTGTTGCGCATGTCAGCTCCTTGGGGAGTCGGGGGAGGGGGTGAGGGAGGGCGGCGGCACCCGCCGGGTCACGGTGGCCCTGATCCGGGCGGCCAGCCCGAGCAGCCCTCCGGGCAGGAACAGCACGACCGCGACCACGGCCGCGCCGTAGAGGATGCGCGCGGCCTCGGCGGGGGACACGCCGCCCGAGCCGGGCTCGGCCACCAGCGGCAGCGCCTCGCTGTAGCGGGTCAGCAACTGCGGCAGCAGCGAGACGAAGATCGCCCCGATCACGGCCCCGGCCACCGAGCCGAGCCCGCCGATCACGATCATGGCCAGGTAGTCGAGCGAGAGCAGGATGCCGAAGTACTCCGGCACGGTCTGCTGGAACACCAGGGCGAGCAGCACCCCGGCCGCGCCCGCGTACATGGAGGACAGCACGAAGACCCCGGCGCGGTAGCGGCCGACCGGCACCCCGATCACGGCGGCCGCGATCTCGTGGTCCCTGATGGTGTTCATCGCCCGGCCGGGACGCCCGCGCAGCACGCCGCGGGCGAACCAGGCGGCCACGAGCACCACGGCCAGGCCGAGGAACCACAGCCGCTCCAGCGCCCCGAACGGCACGTTGAAGATCACCAGCTCGGGGGTGTCGGCGAAGACGAAGCCGAACAGCTCCATCGGCGGCACGGCGCGCCCGTTGTACCCGCCGGTCAGCGGCTCGGCGTTGAACAGCAGGTGCTGGCCGAGGTAGATCAGCGCGAGCGTGGCGATGCCGAGGTAGGCGCCCCGGAGCCGGCCCGCGATCGGGCTGAACGCCCCGCCCGCCAGCCCGGCGGCGACCAGCGCGAGCAGCGCGGCCAGTGGGGTGGGCAGGCCGAGGCCGCCGAGGTCGCCCTCGGGCTCGGCGGCGAAGTAGACGTAGGCGTACGCGCCGATGGCCAGGAAGAAGGCGTGCCCGAGCGAGAGCTGCCCGGTGGCGCCGGTGAGCAGGTTGATGCCGATCGCGCCGACGCACGCCGCCATCGCGAACAGCCCGGCCTGCAGCCAGAACCCTTCAAGGTAGAACGGCACGGCCACGGCGAGCACCGCGCCCGCGGCCCACAGGATGACCCTAGACACGGCTGAGCTCCCTGGTTCCGAACAGCCCGGCCGGGCGGATGAGCAGGATGACGGTCATGACCAGGAACGGCGCCACGTCGCCGATGCCCCGGCCGAGGAAGGCCAGCTCGTTCTGGTAGCCGCTCATCATCGCCTCGGTCACCCCCACGATCAGGCCGCCGACCAGCGCGCCGGTGGTGGAGTCCAGGCCGCCGAGGATCGCGGCGGGGAACGCCTTCATCGCCGCGAACGTCGTGCCGCGGTCCAGACCGGGCGTGGGGAACACGCACAGGAACAGCGCGGCGACCGCGGCCAGCGCGCCCGCGACCGCCCACGCGCCCAGCGAGACCCGGCCCAGCCGGATGCCCATCAGGGCGGCGGTCTCGGCGTCCTCGGCGGTGGCCCGCATCGCCACGCCCCAGCCGGTGTACTTGAACGCGAGCAGGAACGCGGTGATCAGCAGGGCCGCCACGGCCAGCGCCACCACCCTGGTCTCGGCGATCGAGATCGGCCCGAGGTGCAGCACCCGGTCGCCCCAGGGGTCGCCGAGCGCGAGCACGTCGGTGCCGATCTGCCGGGTCAGCTCGGTGACCAGCAGGATGTCCACGCCGATGGTGACGATGGCCAGCACGCTGTGGCCGGCCACGTTGGCCCGCCTGATGATCAGGAACTCGATCAGCGCCCCGACCAGCGCGGCCCCGCCGATCCCGGCGGCGAGCGCGGCCCAGAAGCCGATGCTCGGGTGCAGCTTGGCCACCACGAAGCCGCCGGCCAGCAGCAGCGACGCGTGCGCGAAGTTCACCACCTCGGTGGCCTTGAAGATGACCACGAAGCCCAGGGCGATCAGCGCGTACACCGCGCCGACCGAGATCCCGTTGACCAGCAGTTCCAGGAATGTGATCACGCCTGCCCTCCGGCCGCGGCCGCGGCGTCCTGTTCTCCGGCCTCCCGGGCCTGCCGGGCCTGCCCGGTCTGCCCGGCCTGCCCGGCCTGCCCGGTCTCCCCGGCCGCCATCGCCGCGGCCCTGTCCTCCGTGGCCCTGTCCTCCGCGGCCTCGTGCTCCGTGGCCTTGTGCTCCGCGGCCCTGTCCTCCGTGGCCGCCTCCTCCGTGGCCGCGCCGAGGTAGGCGCGGATCACCGCGGGGTCCCGCTGGACCTCCTCCGGCGGGCCGCCCGCGATGCGGCGGCCGAAGTCCAGCACGGTGACGGTGTCGGCGAGCCGCATCACCATGCCCATGTCGTGCTCGACGAGCAGCACCGAGATGCCCAGGCTCTCCTTGATCGCCACGATCAGCCCGGCCATCTCCGCGCGCTCGCCGCCGTTCATCCCGGCCACCGGTTCGTCCAGCAGCAGCAGCCTGGGCTCCATGCACAGCGCGCGGGCGAGTTCCACCCGCTTCTGCACCCCGTACGGCAGCAGCCCGACCGGCGTGGCCAGCCGCCCGGCCAGCCCGACGAAGGCGGCGATCTCCTCCACCCGGGCCAGGTGCCTGGCCGCCTCCCGGCGCGCGGACGGCAGGCGCAGCCCGGCCGCGACGAACCCGGCGCGGGTCAGCCGGTGCCGGCCCAGCAGCAGGTTGTCGCGCACCGACAGCCGCGCGGACAGCGCGATGTTCTGGAACGTGCGCGCGATGCCGAGCGCCGCGATCTTGTGCGCGGGGAGGGTGGTCAGCTCCACCCCGCCGAAGCGGACGCTGCCCGAGGACGCGGTGTAGACGCCCGACAGCACGTTGAAGCAGGTGGACTTGCCCGCGCCGTTCGGCCCGATGATCGCGTGCACGGTGCCCGGCTCCACGGTGAGGCTCACCGCGTCCAGCGCGGTCAGCCCGGCGAAGCGCACGGTCACCTCGCGCACCTCCAGGGGGCTCACGCCCGTACCGGCTGGTTGGTATGTGCCGGTCACGCGGACCACCTCGACAGGGCCGGGCGCTCGCCCGGCGTGCCCGCCGCCACCTCGGCCGCGCCGATGCCGAGGTAGCGGCGGCGCACCTCGTCGCTCTCGGCCAGGCCGGCCGCCGGGCCGTGCAGGGCGACCTCGCCGACCTCCAGCACGTACGCGTGCGAGGCGAGCGACAGCGCGAGCGCGGCGTTCTGCTCCACCAGCAGCACCGACGTGCCCTGCGCGTTGATCTCCTTGATCGTGTCGGCGATGCGCGCGGCCATGAGGGGCGCCAGCCCGAGCGTCGGCTCGTCGAGCAGCAGCAGCCGGGGACGCGCCATCAGCGCCCGCCCGATCGCCAGCATCTGCTGCTCGCCGCCCGACAGCAGCCCCGCGCGCTGCCGCGCCCGCTCGGCCAGCACCGGGAACAGGGCGAGCACCCGCTCGCGCGCCTCCGCCGCGCCGTGGGGGATCATCCGGGGGCGCGCCCCGCGCCTCGCCCCCAGGGCGCCGGCGCGCAGGTTCTCCTCCACCGTCATGCGCGAGAAGATCCGCCGCCCCTCGGGCACCTGGACCACGCCCCTGGCCACGACGGCCGCCGGAGCCGCGCCGGACAGCCGCTCGCCCTCGAAGGAGATCTCCCCGGCGGAGATCCCGCCGCGCTGGAACCGCAGGGTGCCCGAGATCGCCCGCAGCAGCGTCGACTTGCCCGCGCCGTTGCCGCCGAGCACGGCGACGACGGCGCCGGGCGGCACGTCGAGCGACACTCCTCCCAGCGCGCGCACCGGGCCGTAATGCACCGTCAGGTCCCTGACGGCCAGCCCGTCCGTGGCATTCATAGGGGTTCTTCGCCTCCTCGTGTTCGCCGGCCGTGACCATCGCCGGTCACGGGGGCGTCGCGGACACGAAACATTGCTCTGTTCGGCCCAGTCCAGTGCCGCCGCCCAAGTCGGGGCGGCAGCCCACGGAGGGACCCGGCCGATTGTGCGGGTGCACAACCCGGGTCACGAAATGGAACGGAAGCTTGTTCTGGAGTGGCCCGGGTGGCACCCTCGGGTTGATATGGGTGCCAAGCGCAGAAGGGCCGTTGACGACGAGGTTCGCCGGGTGCTGCGGACGGCGGCGCGGCGCCTGCTGGACCGGCTGCCGGAGCTGACCGACGATCTCGTGACCAAGATACGCGAGGGCGACGAGTCGTACCGGGCGATCGTGCCGGCGGACGAGCTGTGGGCCAACGCGTACGAGGCCATGCGGGTCGGGATCGGCGCGATCCTCCAGGCCCCGGCCGAGCGCCGCGACCTCGCCTTCGCCCAGCAGACCGCGCGGCGCCGCGCCGAGCAGGGCCTGCCCATAGAGAGCCTGCAGCGCACCTACCGGCTAGGCGCCCAGGTGACCTGGAACGGCTTCATCGACATCACCGCCAAGGACGACCCGGACGACCTGCCCGCGCTGCTGCGCACCGCGACGCACGTGTGGCACGCGATCGACAGGCAGGCGGTGGCGGCGGCCGACGCGTACCGGCAGCGGGAGAGCGAGCTGCTCGGCCGCAGCGCGGAGCGGATCAACGCGCTGCTCGACGCGCTGCTGGAGGGCGCGAGCGAGCCCGCGCTGGTGAGCCGCGCCGCCGCCGCGCTGGACATGCCCGAGCGCGGCCGTTATGCGGTCGTCACAATGCGCCTGCCCACCCGGCAGGACGGCGACGGCGAGACCCCCAGGCCCGACGCGATCGGCCGGATGCGGGTGCTGTGGCGGCTGCGCACCGACTGCGAGGTGGCCGTGGTCTGCCTGGACGAGGCGAGCCTGGACGAGCTGTGCGCCGCCATGGGCCCGCTGCTGTCCGGCCACGCCGGCGTCGGCCCGGTGGTCGGCGGGCTGGCCGAGCTGGGCACGGCCCGCAGGCTGGCCGCGCTGGCCATGCGCACCTGCGCCGGCGACGGCCCGGAGATCGCCCGGCTGGACCGCAGGCTGCCCTCCGTGCTCGTGGTCTGCCAGCCCGAGCTGTCCGGCCACCTCACCGAAGGGGTGCTCGGCCCGGTGCTGGCCCTGGACCCGCCCGACCGCGAGGTCCTGCTCGGCACCCTGGAGACCTGGCTGCGCTGCGAGGGCTCGGCCGCCCGCGCCGCCGGGCGGCTGTACTGCCACCGCAACACGGTCTTCAACCGCATCCGCAGGATCGAGCAGCTCACCGGCCGTTCGCTGGCGCGTCCGAGGGACGTCGTGGAGCTCACCCTGGCTCTTGACGCGGTCCGATTGCTCGCTGTTGGTTGAGACTGTGCCGTCAGTTCGCCGCGCGGGTCGCCGATCGCCCGCCGGCGTTCGCGCCGGACGCGCTTAGGCGGCGCCTCCTCGGGGGATTGACTCGGGTACCACCTGTCGGAGGTGATCTCTATGCTCATCGGGACCATCCTGCGAGGCAAGGGCACGCACGTGGCGACCGTCCGGCCGGACGCCACGGTGACGCAACTGCTCTCGCTGCTGGCCGAACACAACATCGGCGCGGTCGTGGTGACCGACGACGCCGGCGCCATCGTCGGCATCGTGTCGGAGCGCGACGTCGTGCGGCGGTTGAACGACCACGGCGCGGGCGTCCTCGACGGTCCCGTGTCGGCGATCATGACGACCGAGGTGCGCACCTGCAAGCCCGACGCCAACGTGGACGACCTGCGCCGCACCATGACCACCCACCGCATCCGGCACGTCCCCGTCGTCAGCGACGGGCGGCTGGCCGGCATCGTGAGCATCGGCGACGTCGTCAAGAGCGCGATCGAGGAACTGGAGTCCGAGAAGGCGTACCTGGTGGACTACATCCACCGCTGATGCGCGACGCCGCGGGCTCGCGCGCCGGCGGGCCGCGCAGACGCGCCTACATCGTGGGCATCGCCGGCACGCCCGAAGAGTTCCGCCTGCGCCTGCGGGACGTTTCGGGCGTGACCTATCTGCGGGAGCTGCCGCCGCGCCGGGTCGTGATCGTGACCGATTCGCCGCGGGAGGCCGAGATCGTCGCCGCCATGCCCGGAGTGGAGTGGATCCGGGAAGACCGCCCTGAGCAGCGATTGTGACCTATGTGACACATGTGACTGTAGTCATCCATGTCATCTATGTGATTAAAGTTGTGGAGATCCCCGACATGTCAGGGTTCGAGCTGCTATGAAGATACGCGGCAGAAATTCTGACAAGAGAGGGTCATCATGGGCCGCGGATCGACTGATCCCTCTTACGGCGGCGATCACCTCGAACCCCCCCACGAGGAGATCTGGGAGCAGACCGGGGCTTTGGACCCTGACTGGTCGGCGGAGGCCGCCGGAGCGCCGGAGCGCGGCGCTGGCGACGTGCTGTCCGACGGATGGGGGCCCGGCGCCGACGGCGCCGCCGGTACCTCCGGCACCCCCGGCACCCCCGGTGCCGATCCCGCCATCGAGACCGGGGTCCACATGGCGATCGACCCGCGGTTGCTCGCCGACGACCGGCAGTGGACCGAGGGCGAGCGCTGGGAGGGCCAGTCCTGGCAGGAGGACCCCGAGGGCGGCTCCCACGCCGAATGGGAGCGCGCGCAGCAGGAGCACGGCGCCCTCGCCGAGCACGGCGCCCTTGCCGAACACAGCGCCCTCGCCGAGCACACCGCCCTTCAGGACCCGGCCGGGCACGAGGGGTACGCCGCCACGGACGAGGGCGAGCGCTGGGACGGGCACTCCACCGAGTACTCCAACGAGTACTCCGGCGACTACTCCGCCGACTACTCCACGGAGTACGCCGCGGGGCACTCGGCCGAGCACGCGCATGAGCATCCGGCCGAGCACGAGCACTCCGGCGAGCACGCGTCCGGGTACGCCGGGGAGGAGCCCGACGGCGAGCGCCGCGGCTTCCTCGGCGCGGGCTGGCGCGACGGCGGGGACCACGAAGAGGAGGAGGAGCGCCCGCGCAGGGGCAAGACCCTGCTGCTGGTGACCGCCGCGACCGTGGTCGTCGCCACCGTGGGCGGCTGGCTGCTGTTCGGCTCCGCCGGCGGCTCCGACGAGGTCTGCGAGTCCGGCGCCCAGTGCGCCTCCGTCGGCCGCCCGGACAACCTGCCCGCAACCACCGGCCCCGGCGTCGGCGAGGAGACCGGCCTGCCCACCCTCCCCGAGGAGACCCTGCCGGCCGAGGACACGGTCACCCCCACGCCCGTCCCGTCCACGCAGCCCACCCGGCGCCCCGTCGATCGGGCGCAGGAGCCCGAGGAGCCGGAGTCGCGCCCGTCCCCGACCCGCACCCGCGTACCGGTCACCGAGGAGCCCACCCAAGACCAGCCCACGCGTGAGCCGGAGCTGCAGGACACCTCGGGCAGCGACGAGCAGCAGCAGCGGCCGCAGCAGCAACAGCAGGAGCAGGAGCAGGCCAAGGCCACCACCCCGGCCACCACCGCCCCGCCCACCACCCAGGCTCCGCAGCCCAGCCCGACCCAGGATCGCGGCGGCCTGCTCGACTGGCTCTTCGGCGGCTGACCCGCTCGCCGTCCCCCGGACCATCCCACCAGCGGTGGACCCCGACCCGCCGCCCCCCGAGCGGCCCGTGCCCCCCTCCGCAGGCACGGGCCGCTCCTCTTCCCCGATCGACGACGAAGGTTCCCCGATCGACGACGAAGGTTCCCCGATCGACGACGAAGGTTCCCCGATCGACGACGAAGGTTCCCCGATCGACGACGGAGGTTCCCCGATCGACGAAAGAGGGTCCCGCCGCGCGGGCGCGGCGGGACCCTCCGGGGCTAGTGCCCTTCGCGGGCTACTGCACGGTTATCTTGTCCACCTCGACGGTCAGCCCCCGCACCTCGGGCGTCGAGGTGCCCGTGGTGATGGTGCCGGTGCCGGGGCTCACGCCGCGGACCTTCATCGAGTAGGTGAGCTTGCCGCCGGGGGCGCCGGGCGTGCTGGTCACCCGTAGGTCCTCGGTCGGCGGGCCGGTGATCTGGGCGCCCGCGGAGCCCTCGTCGTTCTCGGCGCCGACGGTCAGGCCGTAGCCCGCCGGGGGCTCGCCGGGCAGGTTGGCGGGATCGTAGACGTAGGTGATGTCCTCGGTGCCGTTGATCCCGATCCACTGCTGGAACACCTTCAGGTTCGAGGTGCCGTAGACGTTCACCCGCCACTCGATCACGATCCAGTCGTCCACCCCGTCGCTGAGCTGCTCGACCAGGATGCCGGGCGCGCCCGTGCCGTCCAGGTCGGTCCAGTACGGCGCGAGCACGCCGTTGGGCAGGGCGGGATCGGGCAGGGTCTGCGGGGTGAAGGAGATCTGCGCCCCGTCGGTGACGCCGCCCACGACCGCGTAGCCGTTGGAGGTGACGCCGATCCGGTTGTAGGTCTTCCCGGCGAACACGAACGCCGGGACGGTGAAGTTCCGCGCCTCCTCATCGCCCATCGGCAGCGCCGGGGTGCCGAAGATGTCCAGCGGGAGGTACCCGGACGGCCCGGTGCCGGGCGCGATGGCCGGCCGGTCGGGCTCGCGGCCGGCCAGCGTCGCCTTGGTGGTGGCGACCTGGGTGCCGACCTTGGTCGCGCCGGTGACCGAGTTCAGCCGCAGCCGCGCGTCCAGCGTGCTCACCGCGGTGACCTCGGTGTCGTTCAGCGTGGTGTTCTCCACCGTGACCGTGCAGGTGGACTCGCCGGTGTTGCGCGGGATCGAGGCGGGCGCGCAGGTCTGGTCCACCGGGACCGCACCCTCCTGCCGGTAGAACGCCACCGGCAGGTGCAGCTTGCGGGAGCCGCCGACCTGCTTGAGGTCCACCTGTCCGAAGTACTGGCCGTCGGCCAGGTCGGGCGCGGTGATCACGATGGACAGCTTGACGCTCTTGCCGGGCTTGACGGAGAACGCGGGCGGGATCACGGTGATGTTCGCGCCCTTCACCGTCTTGCCGGTGGCCAGGAAGCTCAGCGTCTTGTCCGTGACGTTGGTGACCGTGCGCTTGGCCGTGATCACGCCCGGCATGGTCGGCGCGTTGATCGAGGGCAGGTTCAGGTCGATCCGGTTGAGCGGGTCGCTGGCCGAGGCCGTGAAGTTGGCCGCGGTCTCGTCCAGGGTCAGGCCGGGGTCGCCGGCCTTGGTCAGGTCGATCCGCCCGCCGCCGGTGTCGAACGGGTCGGCCGGGGTGACCCGGTCCTGCTTGGTGACCTTCTGCGAGGCCGTGGTCTGCAGCGCCGACTTGACCTGGCCCGGTGTCCAGTCCGGGTGCAGCGCGAACAGCAGCGCCGCCGCGCCCGCCACGTGCGGCGCCGACATCGAGGTGCCCGCGATCACCTGGTACAGGTTGCCGGGCGGGCCCTCGCCGGGCGACTCGGGCGTCGGCGTGTGCCCGGCCAGGATGTGCAGGCCGGGCGCGGTGACGTCCGGCTTGAGGAAGTCGCCGCCGGGGCCGCGCGAGGAGAACTCGGTGATCGCGTCGCCCTGCCAGGTCGCCTTGGTCCCCTGGGTGAACGACGCGGTCGTGCCGGGGTTCAGCGCCAGGAAGCCGAGGAACTGCTGGGTCTCGGCGTCATCGAGGTGCACGCTCGGGATCCAGTGGTTGTCGGTCATGATCTCGAACGGGCTGTTGTTGTACAGGATCATGCCCGCGGCGCCGCCCTGGGAGACGTTGTAGCTCTTCAGCACGCGTCCCGGGCTGATGGCGCAGGCCACGATCTTGCCGGTGAACAGCCCGGCCGGGGCCGGCGCGGTGCACTGGGGGTTCGAGTACGGCGGGGCCGAGGCCAGCACGACCGGCAGCGGGCCGCTCAGGCCGGGCGTGATCGAGGCGCCCTTGAGGGTCAGCGTGCCGGTGCTGGGCCCCTGGAGGGTGAGCGTGGACTGGAAGGTCCGGGTCTGGGTGGACGCCGCGACCGTCGTCGTCCACGGGCCGCGGTGGTCGGTGGTGCCCGCGCCCGGCCCGGAGTTGCCGGCCGAGGCCGACACCAGTACGCCCGCCGCGTACGCGTCCAGGAAGGCCAGCTCCACCGGGTCGCTGTAGAAGTCGCTGCCGCCGGAGATGGAGAAGTTGATCACCCGGACGCCGTCCAGGACGGCCCGCGCGACCGCCGCCGCGGAGTCGGAGGGGAAGCAGCCCTCGGCGCCGCAGACCTTGTACACCGACACGCCCGCCGCCGGCGCGATGCCGTGGATGGGGCCGCGGTTGATGCCGAGCGGGTTGGTGTCGGTCACGTGGCCGCCGGCCGAGGTGGTGGCGGTGTGGGTGCCGTGCCCGTTGGAGTCGCGCGCGGTGTCCGGGTAGACCTCGCCCGGGAAGACCGCGTTGTAGGTGTCCAGGAACGCCCGCCCGCCGACCAGCTTGTTGTTGCAGGTGAACGGGTCGTTCTCCGGGGTCAGCGGGTTGTCGCCGAAGTCGCACTCGCGCGGCGCGCCGTCCAGCGTCGCGGGGGGCGCGGGCAGGCCGCCGGGGTCGGCGAAGGACGGGTGCTCCGGCCAGGCGCCGGAGTCCAGCACGCCGACGATCACGCCCTTGCCCGAGGACGCGCTGCCGCCGAGCCGGTTGTAGACGGTGGGCGCGCCGATGAAGGCCGCGCTGGAGTCGGTGAGCAGCTTCTGCGGCTTGTCCTCCTGCACCGCGACCACGCCGGGCAGCTTGAGCAGTGCGGACGCCTTGTTGGCGGGCAGGCGCAGCGCGACGCCGCCGTACACGGTGCGCAGCTTCTGCCCGACCCGGGCGCCCGGCACCTGCTTGGCCAGTTCGGTGAGGAAGTCGCCCTCGATCTTGTCGATGTGCTTTTCGTACTTCTTGGCCGCGGAGCCCTCGGGGTCGAGCTTCTTGCCCGTCTGCCCGGGGCTGGTGGCGGGCAGGCCGGGCAGGTCGCCCTTGTACGCCGCCAGCGCGTCGTAGTCCAGCTTGACCACGACGTTGACCGGTGCGGGGGAGACGGACTTCAGCAGCGCCGGGTCGCTCTTGGCGAGCTTGCCGGTGTCCGACTTGGCGCCCTGGATCGGCTCGCCGTCGGGCCGGATCGGCGTGGCCGTCCAGTTGCGGCTGGGGGTGGGGGACGGGGTGGGATCGGCGGCGGCGCCCGCCGCGGGGAGCAGGGCCAGCACGACGCCGAGACCGGCGCCGGTCGCCGCCAGCCGGGATAAGTGGGAGTGCCTGGGGTGCTTGGTGTGCTTGCGGAACACGACACCTCCTGCGGGGGGAGTGTCGCGTCCACCCGGTTTCGGCTACGGGAGCGGAACCCGACCCTCCCCGATGGATGCGACGGCCGCCTCGGGGTAGGGCGACCGGCGCCCGCGGCCCGCGCGCGCTGACCGCCGCCAAGGCCGTAGTGCAGGTGACGGAAGCGTCGCGTGACACGCAGGCGAGCCGAGTCTAACCACTGATCCTTTACTCGCCTAGATCGCGAACTTGACGGATTTGGTGGGCGCTTTCGGCAAATGTTCGGAAAGGCGGTTCGCCGAGGTGGACGACCCGGTCCGCCCACCGGCCGAGCAGCGTCATGTCGTGGCTGATCGCCAGCACCCCGGCCCCCGTCCGCCGCTGGTAATCGCGCACGACGCCGACCAGATGCGCCTGCGTGGACGCGTCCAGCATCGTGGTCATCTCATCGCAGATCAGGTACCGGGGCTCCAGCGCCAGCGCCCTGGCCAGGCAGGCCCGCTGGAGCTGCCCGTCGGACACCTCGTGCGGGCGGCGGCCCAGCAGGTCGCCGGTGAGCCCGGTCAGCTCCGCCAGCTCCCGCACCCGGTCCGGGCCGGGCCGTCCGGCCGCCGCCAGCGGCTCGCCGATCACCTCGGCCAGCGGCAGCCGGGGATCGACCGCCGGGCGGGGCTGCTGGTAGAGCAGCGCGACCCGGACCCGCAGCTCGCGCGGGGCACGCTGGCGCCAGCGCAGCACCGGCACGCCGTCCAGGGTCACCGTGCCCGCGTCCGGGCGCAGCATCAGCGCCAGCACCCGGGCCAGGGTGGACTTGCCGCAGCCGCTCGGCCCGGCCAGCCCGGTGACCGTCCCGGGCACGACCCGCAGTGACACGTCCTCCAGCGCCGCGCGCCGCCCGTACCGGACGGTAACGCCGCTCGCCTCAAGCACGGCTCTCCTCCAGGCTGTGATGGCAGGCGACGGTGTGCTCCTCGGCCGCGTCGCCGCCGGCGGCGTGCCCGTCGCGCGTGCGCCCGTCCGGGGCCGCCATGGCGGGCAGGACCGCGCACGCCTCGCTCGCGCGCCCGCAGCGCGGCCGGAACGCGCAGCCGTCCGGCAGCGCGGTCAGCTCGGGCGGCATGCCGGGGATCGGGACGAAGTGGCGGTCCGGCTGCGCGGCGATCAGCCCCGCCGCGTACGGATGCCGCGGCCGGGCCAGCACCTCCGCGGCGGGACCGGCCTCCACCAGCCTGCCGGCGTACATCACGGCCAGGTCGTCGGCCACCCGCTCGGCCGCGCGCAGGTCGTGCGTGATCAGCAGCACCGCCCGGCCCTCCGCGCACAGCTCGCGCAGCGCGGCCATCGCCCGATCGACCAGCGGCCGGTCCAGGCCGGTCGTCGGCTCGTCGGCCAGCACCAGGCGCGGGTCGCCGGCCAGCGCCATCGCGTTGGCCACTCGCTGCGCCATGCCGCCGGACAGCTCGTGCGGGTACTTGTCCAGGTCGGCCGGGCGCAGCCCGTGCCGGCCGGCCAGTTCCGCCGCGCCCTGGGGCGCGCCGAGCTCGCGCAGGGTCTCCTCAAGCTGGGCGCGGGCGGTGCGCACCGGCGTGAGGTACGTGGCCGGGCTCTGCGGGATCAGCCCGACCAGCCGCCCGCGCACCCGCCGCGCCAGCACCTTCCGCGACGCGCCCACCAGCTCGATCCGCTCGCCCCCGCCCGCGTCCAGCCACGCCTGCCCGGTGACGGTCGCGTTGCCGGGCAGCAGCCCGAGCAGGGCGTGCGCCAGCACCGACTTGCCGCACCCGGACTCGCCGACCAGGGCCAGGCAGCGCCCGGCCCGCACCCGGAACGCGGCCCCGCTCACCGCCCGCACCGTCGCGCCCGGCACCCGGAACGTGACGCTCAGCCCGTCCACCGTCAGAAGATCGCTCACAGGTTCAGCTCCGATCGGCGGCGCGGGTTGAGCCGGTCGCGCCAGTGCTGGGCCAGCACCGCCACGGCCAGCGTCGGCACCAGGATGAACAGGCCCGGCACCAGGCTGGACCACCACGCGCCGGTCAGCAGTGACCGCTGCCCGTCGTTGATCATGTTGCCCAGCGAGGCCAGGTGCGGCGGCAGCCCCAGGCCGAGGAAGCTGAGCGCGGTCTCGTGCCAGATCGCGTGCGGCACCATCAGGACCGTGGCCAGCAGCAGGTGGGGGAGCAGGTGCGGCAGCAGGTGCCGCCGCGCCACCCGCAGCCGGCCCGACCCGCCGGAGATCGCGGCCTCCACGAACGGGCGGGCGCGCAGCGACAGCACCTCCGCGCGCACGATCCTGGCCGCCGTCGTCCAGTGCGTCACCCCCACCGACACGACCACCGCGACCGCGCCGGGCGCGAACATCGCCACGATGAAGATGCCGAACAGCAGGTGCGGCAGGGCGTTGAAACCGTCCACCACCCGCATCAGCAGGCGGTCGGCCAGGCCCCCGAGCGTTCCCGCCGCCAGGCCGACCAGCCCGCCGATGACCATGCTGACCAGCGCCGCCACCAGGCCGACCAGGAATGACACCCGCAGCCCGTAGATCGACCTGATCAGCACGTCCCGGCCCACCTCGTCGGTGCCGAACGGGTGGGCGAGCGAGGGCGGCAGGCCCGCCTCGCGCAGGTTCACCAGGCTCTGGTCGAGCTGGGCGAACGCCGGCACCAGCACCGTGACCAGCGCCAGCGCGGCCAGCACCCCGGCCGCGGCCCGCGCCTGCACCGGCATGCCCATCACGCCACCCCCAGCGTGCGCACCCGCGGGTCGGCCAGCGTGTACGCCACGTCGGCCAGCAGGTTGCCGAGCAGCACCGCCGCCGTGCCGAGCAGGGTGAGCGCGGCCAGCAGCGGGAAGTCCACCGCGAGCGCGGCCCGTACCGACGCCCCGGCCACGCCCGGCCAGGAGAACACCGTCTCCACCAGGATCGCCCCGGTCACCAGCTCGGGCGTCCGCGTGCCGAGCAGGGTGAGGAACGGCAGCAGCGCCGAGCGCAGCGCGTGCCAGACCACCACCGTGCGCTCGCGCAGCCCGCGCGCCCGCGCCCCGATCACGAAGTCCTCGCGCAGCGTGCCGATGACCGACTCGCGCACGTACAGCACCAGCCACGACGACTGCGAGATCGCCAGCACCGTGACCGGGAGCACCATGTGCCGCAGCACGTCGCCGGGTTCCACCGTCGCGGCGGCGGCGTCGGTGAGCCCGCCGGCGGGCAGCCAGTCGAGCCGCACCGCGAACACCCAGATGACCAGCAGGCCGAGCCAGAACACCGGGGCGGCCTCGTTGGCGTACGCGCCGCCCACGATCAGCCGGTCGATCCAGGAGCCCTGCCGCCACGCGGCGTACGTGCCCACCGCCAGACTGGCCGCCAGCATCAGCACCAGCGCCGCGCCGACGGCGAGCAGCGTCCAGCCGATCCGCTCCGCGATCACCTGGGCGACCGGCAGGTGGAAGGTCCGCGAGTCGCCCAGCTCGCCGCGCAGCAGGTTGCCCAGCCACGCGGTGTACTGCTCGGGCAGCGGCCGGTCCAGGCCCCAGCTCCGCCTGATCTCCTCCGCCACCTCGGGCGAGGTCACCGCGGCCCGCTCGCCCAGGTACTGCCGCACCGGGTCGAACGGCGAGGCCTGCGCCAGCGCGAACATGCCCACGCTGACCAGGACCAGCACCGGCACCGCGAACGCGGCCCGCCAGGCGGCCATCACCGCCGCCGCTCTCATCCGGCGGGCTTCCAGGTGTGCAGGTCGCGGAACAGGCCGCCGGTGGCGTGCTCGTGCGCCTCCACGCCCGGGGTGATCCCGTCGTATGCGCCCCGGATCACGTACACGTGCGTGAGGTACACCAGGTACGTCCACACCTCGTCGCGGTGCACGATCTTCTGCAGCTCCGTGTACGCCGCCTTCCGCGTCGCCTCGTCCACCGACCCGCGGCCGCGCTCCAGCAGCTCGTCCACCTTCGGGTTGTCGTAGCGGCCCGGGTTGAAGAAGCCCTGGCCCTTGAAGGCGGAGTGGAACATCTCGTAGTTGACGTAGTCGGGGTCGTACGGGCTGCCGTACCCCATGATCAGCGCGTCCTTCGGCATGCGCGGCTCGATCGCGTCCCAGTCGAGCCCGGCCGGCTCCACCGCGATGCCGATCTTCTTGGCGTCGGAGGCGACCGCGAGGGCCAGCTCCTTGCGCAGCGAGTCGCCCGCCGGGTACATCAGCGTGAACGCGGCCCGCCGCCCGTCCTTGACCCGGATGCCGTCGTCGCCGAGGGTCCATCCGGCCTGGTCCAGCAGCCGCCCCGCCGCCGCCGGGTCGTGCGCGCGCTCCACCGACGGCTCGTACCAGGGGGTGCGCGGCGAGATCGGCCCGTACGCCGGCTCGCCCGCCCCGGCCAGGATCGTGTCCACCATCGCCCGCCGGTCCACCGCGAGCCCGACGGCCTCGCGGATCGCCCGGTCACCGGTGACCGGCTGGTCCAGCGGGTACATGATGCCCCGGTAGTCCGCGCTGGGCACGTCGTACACGGTCACGCCCCGCTCGCCGCGGAACCCCGCCGCGGCCTTGGGCGGCAGCACGGCCGCGTCCAGCTCCCCGGCGCGCAGCCGGGTCGCCCGTACGTTGTCGTCGGGCGCGAAGGCGAGCACCACCCGGTCGATCGCGGGCGCGCCGCCCCAGTAGTCCGCGTTGCCGCTCAGCATGATCTTGTCGCCCGGAGTCCAGGACTCGAACCGGTACGGCCCGGTGCCGATGTTCTGCTTGAGCCCGTCCTTCTTCACGATCCCGAGGGTGGTGCGCTGGGGGAAGGGGGCGTAGGCGTGGCGCAGCCGGAACTCCACCGTGCGCGCGTCGGGCGCCCGCACCTCGTCGATGGCCGCGAAGTCGCCCCTGATCGGCGAGGCGACGGCCTCGTCCAGCAGCGTGTCGTAGGTGTACTTGACATCGGCGCTGGTCAGCGGGGTGCCGTCGTGGAAGCGCACCCCCTGCCTGAGCCGGAACGTCACGGTCTTGCCGTCGGCCGACACCCGCGGCGCCGACTCGGCCAGCGCCGGGCGCAGCGACAGGTCGGGCGCCCGGCTCATCAGCCCGTCGTAGATCAGCGACCCGCCGTCGGGCGCGAAGCCCAGCACCGGGCTGAGCGTGTCGTACTCCGACGACAGCCCCACCACGAACGTGTCGTCGCCGGCGCCGCCCTCACCGCTCGGCGCCGCGCAGCCGCCCGCGATCAGCGCCGCCGCGACCAGCCCGGCCGCGGCGGCCCGCTTGAGAACCCTCATGGGAGAAGATTTATCACCTGCAAATTACTCGCAATAGGTCGGGGCCTGGTCGTCTAGACTCTCCCGCGTGAAGCTCAAGCTCGACCTCCACCCGATCTACAACCGCGGCGGCGAGATCGACCGCGCGCTGCGCGAGATCATCGACGAGGCCATCCGCAAGAAGGCCACCGAAGTGGAGATCATCCCCGGCAAGGGCTCGGGCCAGCTCAAGAAGAAGGTCCTGCGCTTCCTGGACCAGAAGGAGATCAAGGCCCTCTACCACCGCATCGACAAGGACTCCAAGAACCACGGCCGCCTGTTCGTCTACTTCCGGCACAAGTGAGCGGCGTCCATCTGGAGACCGAGCGGCTGGTGCTGCGCCGGCTCACCCCCGGCGACGCCGGCGCCCTGCTCGCGCTGCACGCCGACCCCGAGGTGATGCGCTACCTCACCGGCGGCAGGCCGGCCACCCGCGAGGAGGTCGAGGGCGTCACCCTGCCGCGCATGCTGGCGTACTACGAGCGCTACCCGGCCTTCGGCTACTGGGCCGCCGACCGGAAGGGGAGCGGGGAGTTCCTCGGCTGGTTCCACTTCCGCCCCGCCGAGGGGGCGCCGCCGGGCGAGATCGAGCTGGGCTACCGGCTGCACCGCGCCGCCTGGGGCAAGGGGTACGCGAGCGAGGGCTCCCGGGCGCTCATCCGCAAGGGCTTCACCGAGCTGGGCGTCGAGCGCGTGGTGGCGCAGACGATGGCGGTCAACCTCGGCTCCCGGCGGGTGATGGAGAAGTGCGGCCTGCGCTTCGTGCGCGCCTTCCACCACGACTGGCCGGAGCCGATCCCCGGCTCCGAGCACGGCGAGGTCGAGTACGCCCTGACCCGGGCCGATTGGGAGGCCGGGCCCGCCGCGACAGGATGACCCGGCACGCAGGGCCGGCCATCCACAGCGGGATCGCCGGCCTTCACCGGGGAGCGTGTCAAGGCACCCCGAGCAGGCGCAGGACGGCGGTGGTGGCGGCCGCCGCCACCACGACCACCACGAACGGCGTCCTGCGCCAGGCCAGCACGCCGCCCACCAGCACGCCCGCCGGGCGGGCGTACCCCGCGAAGCCGCCGTCCTCGATCAGGGCGGCGGTCGCGACCACGGCGGCCAGCAGGACGACGGCCGCGGTCGTCATCAGATGCCGCGCCCGCGGGCCGAGCTCCATGCGGGCCCGCAGCACCGGGCCCGCGAAGCGGAAGGCGAAGGTGCCCGCGCCGAGCACCAGCGCCGCCGCGACCAGCATGACCGGGTCGTTCACCGCGCCACCTCGCTCTCCCGCCCGCGGGCGACGGCGAGCAGGCCGAGCAGCGCGAGCAGCACCGGCAGCCCGGCGGGCAGGAACGGCGTCGCGGCCAGCGCGAGGGCCGCCCCGGCCAGGGCCGCGCGGCGCACCCCGCGCTCCTTCAGCGCGGGCAGCACCAGGGCCAGCAGCACGGCGGGGAAGGCCGCGTCGAGCCCGAACGCCCCGGTGTCGGTGATCACCGTCCCGGCGTACGCGCCGGCCACCACTCCGATGTTCCAGAACCCGAACAGCCCGATCCCGCACGCCCAGTACGCTGCACGCCGTCGCGCCGGGTCCTGCTGCGCCAGCGCGAAGGCCACCGACTCATCGACCATCAGATGGCTGCCCGCGATCCTGGAGCCCCAGCCCCGCCCGAGCACGTCGCCCACCGCGAACCCGAACGGCAGGTGCCGCGCGTTCACCAGCAGCGCCGCCACGACGGCGGCGACCGGGTTGCCGCCCGAGGCGACCAGCCCCACGAACAGGAACTGCGCCGCCCCCGCGAAGACCACCACGGACAGCAGCATCGGCACCCACACCGCGAACCCCGAGGCCACGGTGATCGCCCCATACGACAGCCCGACCAGGGCATTGGCCAGGCAGACCAGCGCGATGTCCCGCGCCAGGTCGGCCCCCAGTGTTCGCTGTATCGACCGAATCACACTTTATAGTGAACAGAGTGCGGGGTGTGTTCGTCAAATCGAACGGTCTGTTTGCTCTACCGAACGAGATGCGGGAGGTGAGCGGGGGTGGTAGACCCTGAGGCGACCGATGAGAGGCGGGACGGCGAGATGACGGCGGCGGACGCGGACGCGGCGCGCTCCCGGGCACGGCAGGCCGCACGGGCGGCGAAGGCACACGCGGAGGACACGCGGCCCGGGGACACGCGGGGCGGGGAGGCGCGGCCCGGGGACGCGCGGCCCAGGGAGGCGCGGGCACATGCGCGTCCGGGAGACGCGCGCGCGGGGGACGCCCAGACGGAGGATGTACGCGCGGAGGACATGCGGGGGAGCGGCGTGCGGGCGAATGACATGCGCACGGAAGACGCGGGGCCAGGGGACGCCCAGACGGAGGGCATGCGCCTGGAGGACATGCGGGGGAGTGACGTGCGCGCGGGAGATGCGCGGGCGGGGGACGTGCGGGGGAGTGACGTGCGCGCGGGAGATGCGCGGGCGGAGGGCGTGCGCGTGGAGAACGCGCGGGTGGGGGACGCCCAGGCGGAGGGCGTGCGCGCGGAGGACGCGCGGGCGGGGGACGCCCAGGCGGAGGGCGTGCGCGTGGAGGACGTGCGGGGGAGCGACGTGCGGGCCGGGCGGGGGCGGCGTGCGGGCGGTGGCAGGCAGGGCAGGGGCGAGGGGGGCAGGCAGGGCAGGGGCGAGGGGAGTGGGGAGCGGGCGCGCAGTGGTGCGCCGCTCGATGTGATCGCGGCGTCGCTGCGGCGGGAGCGGGAGCGGGCCGGGTTGTCGCTGACCGAGCTGGCCCGGCGCGCCGAGATCTCCAAGTCCACGTTGTCGCAACTGGAGTCGGGCACCGGCAATCCGAGCGTGGAGACCCTGTGGGCGCTCGGCGTGGCGTTGAACGTGCCGTTCGGCAGGCTGGTGCAGCCGCCGGCGCCCGCCGTACAGGTGATCAGAAGGGGAGAGGGGCCCGCGGTGGCCTCGGAGCGGGCGGACTACATCGCCACGCTGCTCGCCTCATGCCCGCCGCACGCCCGGCGCGACATCTACCTCATCTCCGCCGAGCCCGGTACCGCTCGCGAGTCGGACCCGCACATGCCGGGCGTCGTGGAGCACGTCGTGATCTGCTCCGGACGGGCGAGGCTCGGCATCGCGGAGGACCCGGTGGAGCTGGGCCCCGGCGACTACATCGCCTACCCGGGCGACGTCGCGCACGTCTTCGAGGCCCTCGAACCCGGCACCCTGGCCGTCCTCGTCTCCGAGCACGTCTGAACCGCCAGGGGGACCGGCGGTCAGATCTTGCGCATCGTACGGGCCTCGGCGGCGGCGGCCAGGACGTCCTCCAGGGGCGAGCCCGCCGCGGCCGTCACGGCGGCCGCGATGGCGCCCTCCACGAACGGGACGTCCGCGAGCACGACGGCGCCGGGGCGCTCCAGCATCCGCGCGACCAGCACCGAGCTGCCCAGGTCGGGGATGAGCACCACGCCCTCGCCCCGGTCCACCTTCTCGACGGCGTCCTTCACCTTGTCGGGGCTGGTGCCGAGCCCGCCGTCGTCGGTGCCGCCCGCGGCGACGATCGGCGCCGCGCTTCCGGCGATCTGCGCCGCCAGTGCCGCCACCTCGGCCGCGAGTTGAGCGCTGTGCGAGACCAGCACGATGCCGACCATCACCGCTCGTCTGCCGATCGCACGTCTGCCGGCCGCTCGTCCGTCGATCGCACGTCTGTCGATCGCACGTCTGTCGGCCGCTCGTCTGCCGTTCGCACGTCTGCCGGCCGTACGCCCACCATCACGGCACGCCCACCTTCACCGCACACTCGCCATCGCCCGTGCGCCCGGCCATCGCCGGTCGCGGGCGGCACGCCGGTCGTCACCGTACGCCCGTCGTGCGCAAGCCCGCTCCCCGGGATCGCCGCGCCCTGAAATGCACCATACCTGGGAAAAACCGGTCACTTGGCCGCGGTGGCGGCGGCGGTGGTGCTGAGGGCGGCCAGGATGAGCGCCGTGGAGGCGGCTCCCGGGTCCTCGTGGCCGATGCTGCGCGGGCCGAGGTAGCTGGCGCGGCCCTTGCGGGCCAGCAGCGGGATCGTGGCGTGCGCGCCCTCCGCCGCGGCGCGGGCGGCGTCCTCCAGCACCGGGCCGTACGAGCCGTCCGCCGGGGTGTCCTCCAGCGCGGCGGTCAGGGTGCGGATGGCGGGGGCGAGCGCGTCCACCATGGTCTTGTCGCCCTCCTCGGCCGCGCCGAGCCGCTGCACCACGGCCAGGCCCGCCTCCAGGGCCATGGCCAGCGCGGCCGGCGTGACCTCGGGCGCGTCGCCGAGGGTCTTGCCCATCTGCCGGAACGCGCTGCCGTACAGCGGGCCGGACGCGCCGCCCACCTTGCGGATCAGGGTGGTGCCGGTCAGCGTGAGCACGTCGCCCGGTGTCGCGGGCGGCGGGTCGGCGGAGGCCAGGGCCTCGCGCGCGGCGGAGAAGCCGCGGTCGAGGTTGGCGCCGTGGTCGGCGTCGCCGATCGCCGCGTCCAGCTTGGTCAGATGGTCGCGCTGGTCCGCGATCACATGGGCGATCTCCTCGATCCAGGCGACGAAGAAGGCGGTGTCCACAGGTCTCTCCATGGGTGGTCGGGCGGATGGTACGGCCGCGGTTCAGCGGCCCCAGCGGAGGGCGGGCGTCTGCACGGGCGCGTCCCACAGGCGGGTCAGCTCCTCGGACAGGCGGCACACCGTGACCGAGAAGCCCTGCATGTCCAGGCTGGTGACGTAGTCGCCCACCAGGCTGCGGCTGATCCGCGCCCCGCGCTCGCCCAGGTAGGCGGCCACTTCGGCGAACACGACGTACAGCTCGATCAGCGGCGTGCCGCCCATGCCGTTCACCAGGACCAGCGTGTCGCCGGACAGCGGCAGGTCCTCGTGGATGGCGTCCATCGCGACCCGGACGATCTCGCGGGCCGGGGCCATCGGGGCGCGGACGCGGCCGGGCTCGCCGTGGATGCCGATGCCCAGCTCGATCTCGCCCTCGCCCAGCTCGAAGGTGGGCTTGCCGGCCGTCGGCGTCGTGCACGCCGACAGCGCGACCCCGAACGAGCGGCTGCGCGCGTTCACCTCGTTGCCGACGGAGGCGACCTCGTCCAGCGGGGCGCCGCCCTCGGCCAGCGCGCCCGCGATCTTCTCCACGAACAGGGTGGCGCCGGTGCCGCGGCGCCCGGCGGTGAACAGCGAGTCCTGCACGGCCACGTCGTCGTTGACCAGCACCGTGGCCACCTCGACGCCGTCCTCGGCGCACAGCTCCGCGGCCATCTCGAAGTTGAGCACGTCGCCGGTGTAGTTCTTGACGATGTGCAGCACCCCGGCGCCGCCGTTGACGGCGTTGGTGGCCTCGATGAGCTGGTCGGGCACGGGCGAGGTGAAGATCTCACCGGGGCAGGCCGCGTCGAGCATGCCGTGGCCGACGAAGCCCGCGTGCAGCGGCTCGTGCCCCGAGCCGCCGCCGGACACCAGCCCGACCTTGCCCCGGCGCGGGCCTCCGGCCCGGGTGACGATCCGCTTGGCCACATCGACCCGCAGTTCGGGGTGGGCGGCGGCGAGACCGGTCAGGGCGTCGCTGACGACGCTGTCGGCGCCGTTGATGAGCTTCTTCATGAGATCCTCGCTGCCCTTCGCTGGTGTGATGGTCTCGATGACAACCTCTGCCCCGCACGGCCCGGTGGCAAGCACCGTGAGCGCCCCGGCGGCGGTATGGTGCCCGCGACCGGGGTGTAGGAAGATCTGGGCAGGCGCGGCGGGGCCGCGGGCGAGGAGGCAGCGATGTCGGTGTTGAGGACCTTCGTGGAGGCAGTGAGAAGCGGCGCGATCGAGGTGATCGACCTCACCGCCCCGCTGTCGGAGCGGACGCCGATCCTGCAGCTCCCGCCGCCGTTCGGCAACACGATCCCGTTCCGCCTGGAGGAGATCAGCCGCTACGACGACCGCGGCCCGGCCTGGTACTGGAACGACATCCACACCGGCGAGCACACCGGCACTCACTTCGACGCGCCGATCCACTGGGTCACCGCCCGCGACGGCCAGGACGTCTCGCAGGTGCCGGTCACCAGCCTGATCGCGCCCGCCGTCGTGCTCGACATGTCCGCCGAGGCCGCTCGCGACCCCGACTTCCTGCTCCAGATCGACCACGTCACGGCCTGGGAGAAGGAGCACGGCCCGCTGCCCGAGGGCGGCTGGCTGCTGTACCGCACGGGCTGGGACTCCCGGGCCGAGGACCAGGCCCGCTTCCTCAACGCCGACGACACCGGCCCGCACACGCCGGGCGTCTCGGTCGAGTGCGCCAGGTGGCTGGCCGAGCAGACCCCGATCGCCGGGATCGGGGTCGAGACCGTCGGCACAGACGCCGGGGCCGCGCACTCCTTCGACCCGGCCTTCCCCTGCCACAGCTTCCTGCTCGGCGCCGGCAAGTACGGCCTGACCCAGCTCCGCAACCTCGACCGGCTGCCGCCGACGGGCGCGGTCGTCGTGGCGCCGCCGCTGCCGATCGTGGGCGGCTCCGGCAGCCCGGTACGGGTGCTCGCCCTGGTCGAGCGATGATCGCCGCCGAGGCCGTGGGGCGCGCCCTGGCCGGGCTGGGCGTCACCACGGTGTTCGGCGTGGCCGGCAGCGGCAACTTCCACGTCACCAACGCGCTCGTCGCGGGCGGCGCGCGCTTCGTCGCGGCCCGGCACGAGGGCGGGGCGGCGACCATGGCCGACGCGTACGCCCGCGTCTCCGGCCGCCCCGGGCTGCTCAGCGTGCACCAGGGCCCCGGCCTGACCAACGCGATCACCGGCATCGCCGAGGCCGCCAAGAGCCGCACGCCGCTGCTCGTGCTCGCGGGCGAGGCGGGCGACCCGCGCTCCAACTTCGCCATCGACCAGGACGCGCTGGCGGCGGCCGTGGGCGCGGTGCCGATGCGGGCGCACTCCGGCGAGACCGCGGTGGACGACGCGATACGGGCCTACCGCACGGCCGTGCGCGAGCGGCGTACGGTGCTGCTCAACCTGCCCCTGAACGTGCAGAACGAGATGGCCAAGACGCCGCCCTCGGCGGGCGCGGCCCTGGTGCCCGAGGCGGCGGCGGTCCCCGCGCCGCCGCCCGAGACCATCGCCCGGCTGGGGGAGCTGCTGCTGGCGGCGCGGCGGCCGGTGTTCATCGCCGGGCGCGGCGCCCGCGGCGCCCGCGCCGAGCTGACCGCCCTCGCCGACCGGGTGGGCGCGCTGCTGGCCACCTCCGCCGTCGCCAAGGGCCTGTTCCGCGGCGACCCGTGGGACCTCGACGTCAGCGGCGGCTTCGCCACCCCGCTGGCCGCGGAGCTGATCCGCGGCGCCGACGTGATCGTGGGCTGGGGCTGCGCGCTGAACATGTGGACGACCCGCCACGGCGCGCTCATCGGCCCCGGCGCCACCCTGGTCCAGGTGGACCTGGAGGAGGACGCCATCGGCCGGCACCGCCCCGTGGAGTTCGGCGTGTGCGGCGAGGCCGCCGAGACCGCCCGGCTCACGCTGTGGTACCTGTCCGGGCTCGGCCCGGCCGGCGGCGGGGCGGGGCCCTGGCCCGGCTACCGCTCCCGCGAGCTGGCCGTGCGCATCGCCGGCGAGCGGCGCTGGCGCGACGTCCCGTACGCCGACACCGGCGGCGGCGGCAGGATCGACCCGCGCACGTTGTCCATCGGCCTGGACGACCTGCTGCCGCAGGAGCGGATCGTGTCGGTCGACTCGGGCAACTTCATGGGGTATCCGTCGATGTTCCTGTCGGTGCCCGACGAGGACGGCTTCTGCTTCACCCAGGCGTTCCAGTCGGTCGGCCTGGGCCTGGCCACCGCGATCGGCGCCGCGCTCGCCCGCCCCGACCGGCTGCCCGTGGCCGCGCTCGGCGACGGCGGCGCGCTGATGGGCATCGCCGAGCTGGAGACCGTCGTACGCCTCGGCCTGCCCATGGTGATCGTGGTCTACGACGACGAGGCGTACGGCGCGGAGGTGCACCACTTCGGGCCCGACGGCCACCCGCTCGGCACGGTCACCTTCCCGCCCGCCGACCTGGCCAGGATCGCCCGGGGCTTCGGCTGCGCCGGCCTGACCGTACGCTCCCGCGCCGACCTGGCCGGGGTCGCCGACTGGTTGTCCGGGCCCCGCGACCGTCCCCTGCTCATCGACGCCAAGGTGACCTCCGAGCAGCCCTCGTGGTGGCTGGAGGAGGCCTTCCGCGGCCACTAGGCGGACATTCCGGGCGTCGCCGGGTTACGCTGCGGGACACACGGACGTGACGCGGACGAGGGAGCCGGCCTTGGACGTCGAGTACAGCCCGTTCGACCACGCGACCCACCAGGACCCGTTCCCGGTGTACGCCAGGCTGCTGGCCGAGGCGCCGGTCTACCACAGCGAGCGCGACGACTTCTGGGCGCTGACCCGGCACGCCGACGTGTCCGCGGCGCTGCAGGACAGCGCCCGCTTCTCCAGCTCGCACGGCCCGCTGCTGGACGTGCCGCCGTGGGGCCCCGACGCGCCGCGGGCGCTGTCGTTCGTCGCGATGGACCCGCCCCGGCACACCGCCCTGCGGGCGCTGGTCTCGCGCGGCTTCACCGCCCGCCGCGTCGCCGCGCTCGAACCGCACATCCGGGGCATCGCCCGCCGCCACCTCGCCGAGGCCCTGCGCCGCGACGGCGGCGCCTTCGACTTCGTCGAGGACTTCGCGATCCGGGTGCCGCTCGACGTGGTCTCGGAGCTGATCGGGGTGCCCGGCTCCGACCGCGACGGCGTGCGCCGGCTGGCCGAGGCGTCCCTGCAGCGCGAGGACGACGGCACCGGGCGGATCTCGCAGCGCGGCCTGGACGCGGGCGCGGAGCTGGCGGCCTACTGGGCCAGGCTGATCGCCGAACGCCGCCGCGCCCCGGCCGAGGACCTGCTGTCGGTGCTGTGCGAGGAGTTGGACGACCAGGAGATCATCCCGATGCTGTTCGTGCTGCTGTCGGCGGGCAGCGAGACGACCACGAACCTGCTCGGCCACGCCTGGTACTGGGCCTGGCGCAACCCGGACCAGCGGGAGCGGGCGTACGCCGACGCCGGCGCCTGGGTCGAGGAGACCCTGCGCTACGACCCGCCCGCGATCGGCCTGGCCCGCCTGCTCACCGAGGACATCGAGCTGCACGGCGTGCCGATCCCGGCGGGCGCGCGCATGTGGCTGCTCATCGCCGCGGCCAACCGCGACCCGCGGGTCTTCCCCGACCCCGACCGGTACGACCTGACCCGCGACACCAGCCGCATGATCAGCTTCGGCGGCGGCAGGCACTTCTGCATGGGCTCGGCCCTGGGCCGCCTGGAGGCCCGGGTGGCGCTGCAGGAGCTGGCCGCCGCCGTGGCGGACTACGAGATCGATCCGGCGGGCGCGCGACGCTCGCACATCGGCAACGTGCGCGGCTTCGCCACCCTGCCCACCGTGGTCAAGCCTCGCTGACCTGGAGAGCAGGTCAAGCCCCGCTGACCCCGGGGAGCAGGTCGAGCCCCGCTGACCCCGGGGGTGGGCGGTCAGATTCCGGCGCCGTCGGCGGCCTCGGCGTCCATGGCCGCGGCCTCCTCCGGGGTGGGGGCGGTGCCGCCCAGGTGGGCCGGCTGCCACCAGACCCCCTTCGGGATCTCGGGGTAGGTGCGCTGCGCCCGGTCGAGCAGCTCGACCATCCGCACGCGCAGCTCCTCCATGTGGGCGGCCATGTCGTCGCCCCGCTTGGGGTAGATCGGCTCGCCGACCAGGATCGTGATCGGCACCTTGCGCTGGAAGATCCGGCGCGGGCGCCCCTTGGTCCACAGCCGCTGGGTGCCCCACAGGGCCATCGGGATCAGCGGCACGTCGGCGGCGGCGGCCATGCGCACGGCGCCGTTCTTCAGCTCCTTGATGGTGAACGACCGGCTGATCGTCGCCTCGGCGAAGATGCCGACCACCTCGCCGCCCTTCAGGGCGCGCAGCGCGGCGGCGTACGAGCCCGCGCCGGACTTGCGATCGACCGGGATGTGGTGCATGCCCCGCATCAGCGGCCCGGAGATCCGGTGGTCGAAGACCTCCTTCTTGGCCATGAACCGGACCAGCCGCCGTGAGCGCCGGGCCGCGTAGCCGGCGAAGATGAAGTCGAGGTAGCTGATGTGGTTGCTGACCAGAACGGCTCCGCCGCGCTCCGGCACCCGCTCGGCGCCCTCGACCCGGATCTTCAACCCGAGCAGCTTGAAGAGGCTGACCGCGGTCCAGATCACCGGGGGATACACAGTCTCCGACATGGACCCAACCGTAACCTACGGCCCCGTATCCACGACACGATCCGTGTGGGTGTCCGCGTCCGGGTCCGCGGCGGGTGGCGGCGTAGCGTAGCGGCCATGGAACAGATGAGTGACGCCGAGTGGCGTGAGTTCGCGATGACCGGCACCCGCACCGGGAAGCTGGCGGTGACCAGGGCCGACGGCAGCCCGCACGTCACCCCCGTGTGGTTCGTCCTCGACGGCGACGACGTCGTCTTCACCACCCACGAGAGCAGCCTCAAGGGCAAGGCCCTGCGCCGCGACCCGCGCGCCGCCATGTGCGTGGACGACCAGGAGCCCCCGTACTCCTACGTGATCCTCAGCGGCCCGGTGACGCTCAGCACCGAGCTCGACGAGCTGGTCCGCTGGGCCACGGTGGTCGGCGGCCGGTACATGGGCGAGGACCGGGCGCGGGAGTTCGGCGAGCGCAACGGGGTGCCGGGCGAGATGGTGGTCCGGCTGCACCCCAAGAAGATCGTCGCCGAACGCGCCGTCGCCGACTGACGGCCGTCCCGGGCCTGCCGGGCCTGCCGGGCCTGCCGGGACGCGGAATTTATCCGGCAAGCTCGGGTGAATTGGGAGAAATGGGGTCCGCGTGATTCCGGGGACGCATGGTGTTCGGCGGTTACTTTCTGCGAGGATGTGTTCCGTGGCTGGGGACGCTGCGAAAGATGCGTCGGATGCAGAGGATGCGGCGGATGCCGCCGGCGCGGCGGAAGCGTCGGATGCCGAGCTGGTCTGGGTGCCGGCGACCCCGGAGCACGAGCTGGCGCTCGACGGCGCCACGCTGGTGTGCCGTAACGGGACCGGCAGGCGGCTGCCCGCGGTGCCCAAGGCGGCGCGGCGCAGCCCCGCCGCCGAGGCGCTGCTCGCGTTGCGCGACTACATGGAGCGGCACGAGCGCGAGTGCCGGGCGACCGTCGAGTCCTGGCTGCTCACCGCGTTCCCGGTGCCCGTGGTCCTGATCGGGCAGGTCTGGCCCGACCCGGCCTGGCGGGCGGCGCTGGAGCACCTGGTCGTCGTGCCGGGCGAGGAGCCCCCGGGCATGCTGCGCGGCGTGGACGCCCGGGGGCGGATCGTGCTGCTCGGCCCCTCCGGCGAGGAACGGGTCTCGCCGGCCGGGCTGGCGCGCATCGTGCACCCCCTGCGCCTCGGCGAGCTGGACTCCTTCCGGGCGCTCGCCGCCCGGCTCGGCGTCACCCAGGCCGTCGCGCAGCTCGCCCGCGAGACCCACGCCCGCCCGGCGGGCGCGCGGGCCGGGACCGGCGTCACCGGCTACGCCGACGCCCGCTTCGCCGAGCTGCGCCACGCCACCGACCGCGCCGCCCGTCTCGGCTTCGGGGTGCGCGGCGGCTACGCGGTGTGCCGGGTGGTGGAGGAGGGCGTCCCGATCCAGGCGCGCTACTGGCTGGGCGCCGGCGCGCCCGAGGCCGAGACCTGGACCGGCGAGCTGCTGTGGGTCGGCGCCGACGAGACGCCGATCCCGATCGCGGACGTGGGGGCGGTCGCCTGGTCCGAGGGGGTGCGGATGGCGGAGCTGATCTACGCGGGCAGGCTCGCCGATGAGGACTGACCCGCCCATGAGGACTGACCCGCCGATCGGGCCTGGCGCCGCCGACGCCGGCGACCTGCTGCCCCTCGGGGGCGACGAGCCGGGCACCGAGCCGGTGCACGCGCGGGCGTACCTGCACCCGCACCTGCCCGGCCGTCCGGTGGTCGTCCTGACCGGGGCCACCGAGGCGCAGGTGCGCGACCGGGTGCTCGGCGCGCTCGGCTTCACCCGGCCCGAGGCGCCGGGCCGGCCCGTCGCGCGGCGGCGTACGGGCGGGGCGGGCTACCCCGAGTGGGCGCTGCGCCACGACCCGGATCGCGCCGAGCGGGCCCTGGCCGCCGCGCCCGCCATGGCGCGGGCCGCGCGACTGGCCGGGAGCAGACCGGGCACCGCCGCCTCCGCGTACGCCGGCATCGCCGCGCGCCTGCCGCCCGCCCATCTGCCCGCCTTCTGGGAGCAGGCCGGGCGGCACTTCATCCAGGCGCGCCAGCCCGCCCACGCGGGCCTGATGTTCGCCCGCGCCCGCGAGGCCGAGCAGGCCCACCGCCTGCCGGTGGACGAGGCCGCCAGGCGGGCGGCGTACCTGGAGTTCTCGCTGGCCGGGGCGCTGCCGGCCAAGGCCGTCACCGCCTACGCCGCCGACCTCGCCGCCCGCTACCACCCCGGGCGGGCCCGCGAGGAACTGCTCGCCCTGGCCGTGCGCCGCACCCTGGGCGGCCTGCCGCCCTGGGCCGACCTGCCCCGCCAGCTCCGCACCCTGGCCCGCGCCGCCGGGCTGGACGCGCAGGCCGAGGAGCGCCGCGCGCTCGCCTCCCTGCTCGCCATGCCGTCCGTGCGCTGCGCCGCCCCCGCCTTCTGGGAGGGCTACCGGCCGCGCCTGGTCCGCCTCGCCCGCCGCTCACCCGAACTCCGCCTCACGCTGCTGCACCTGTTCCCGTACGCCGACATCGACGAGTGGTGGCTGGACCTGCTCGGCGAGGCCGGGGCGCTGGGCGACCTGGAGCGCGACCCCGATCCCGGAGCCTGGCTGACCCGGATGGCCGCCCACCTCAAGCGCGGGCGCCGCGCCCGTCCGGCCCCCACCCCGCTGCTGGAACTGGTCGCGCGGCTGCGTCCCGGCCCCCATCCGGTGCGGCTGGGCGAGGGCGAGTCCTGGCGGGCCCGCTACCTGGACGCCGACCTGCTCGACGCGTGCCTGGCCGCCGGGCTGCCGGTCGAGGACCCCGCACCCGGCCTGGCCGTGGACCTGTACGAGTGGCTGCGCACCCGCCGCCGCGACCTCGCCGCGGCGGCGGCCGACCCCCGCTACGCCCCGCTGCTGCACGCCGCGGTCGGGGTCCACGCCGCCGAGCGCGGCGTGGAGGACCTGCTGCCCGTCCCCGCGCTGCGCCCGTTCGTACGCGAGTGGATCGCCGCGGAGTCCGCGGCGGCGGCCCGCGGCGGGCTGGCCGACGCCAAGGAGGCGGTGGCCCGGCTGGAGCGGCTGGCCGGCGGGGCCGCGCTCTCGGTGCTGCCCGGCACCCGCGAGGCGATCCGGGGCATCGACCTCACGCTGCCGCTGCGCCGCACCCTCGCCGCCGGGGTGCTGGACGAGCTGGGCTGGGACGCCCTGGACGACGCCGCCGACGAGCTGGGCCCCGATGCCGAGATCACCGCGAGCTGGCCGGTGCTCACGCTCTACACGCGCACCCGCGCCATCGCGGTCGGCCCGGAGGGGCGGGTGGCCGAGCACGACCTGGCCCTGCCGCCGCCGGCGCAGTCGCACACGGTGATCTACTCCGCGGGGGCGTTCCTGGTCGTCTGGCACGACGGCCACGGCAGGCGCGGCTACTGGTCCACCGAGCCCGACGCCGTCCGGACCGTCGCCGGGCGCGGCTGGTCGGTCTACCCGAACGCGGGCCACGGCTTCGCGTTCCTGGCCGAGGACGGCGCCCGCGTCACCGGCCGCACGCTGCTGCGGCCCGGCGACATGCGGGTGGAGGACACCCCGCGCCTGCTGTGCGAGGGCGGCGCGTACTGGGCCCAGCCGGAGGTGTGGCGGGCCGAGCTGCGCGAGCTGGACCCGCGCACGGGCGACCTCGGCCCGCCCGCCGCGCCCCCGTTCCTGGCCGCCGCCGCCCTGCCCGAGGGCCACGAGTGGGCCGTGGAGGCGTGCACCCTGGCCCCGCTCCCCGAGGGCGTGCGCGAATCGCCGCTCGGCACCGACGGCGCCCGCCTCGGCGCCCGGGTCAGCACCGACGGGCACGGCGGCTACCGCGTGGAGAGCGTGGACGGCCGCGCCGCCGCCCTGCGCATCGAGCGCGGGCTCGCCCCCTGGGGCCTGCTCGCCCTGCCCGGCGCCGGCGCGCCGATGGTGGTCGCGGGCGAGTCGATCGTCTGGCTGCTCGACCCCGCCGACGGCGCCGGCCACTGGCAGGCCGCCATCGGCCCCAACGAGCACTGGACCCCCTCCACCGCCGGCCTGGCACGCGGCACCCCGATCGTCCCCCCGCCCGCCTTCTGGCACTTTCTGCGCCCCCGCGACCCCGCCGCCTCGGCCGCCCTGCGCCGCATCGCCCGCCCCCAGGTCCGCCGCCTCCTCGCCGCCGCGGTGGCCGACCTGTCCGAGGACGCCAAGCGCCCCGACCTTCCCCTCCTGGACGCCGCCCTGACCTCCCTCGCCACCCACCCCCGCCTGCGCCGCGGCCTGTCAGGCGTGATCCGCCAGGCCGCCGAGCTCCACATGCGCCTCACCCACCTGACCACCCCCGCCTGAGGATGGCGCCGTCATCGATGGCCGCCGCACAACCTGCCGATCCCACGGCGGCCGACCGTGAGCGCATGGCGCCGCCCGCCCACCGGGAGAGTGGCGGGCGGGCGGCGGGGGAGTGGGGTCAGGGTTCGGTGCGGGCGAGGGGGGCCGAGGCGGGGGAGGCGGGCTTGGGCACGGCGTCGTCGTACGGCGCGGTGCTGCGGCCGTAGCTGCGGTGCACCGCCATGTACAGCAGGCCGAGGCCGATGACGATCGCCGCAGACAGCGGCACCAGCCAGTTGTCGTACCAGGGCGCGTCGGGGGTGCGCGGCCAGGACATGTTCACGATGGCGACGATCCCGTACGCCAGCGCCACGATGTTGACCGGCAGGCCCCAGCGGCCCAGCCGGTACTTCCCGCTCGGCCGCCAGCCCTTCAGGCGGGCGCGCAGCGCGGCGAGCACGACCATCTGGAAGCCCAGGTAGATCCCGACCGACGAGAAGGTGACGATCTTGGTCAGGGTGTCGCCGGCGCCGGCGGCGCCCACGATCACCAGCGCGGGCACGACCGCGGCGACGACCAGCGCGTACGGCGGGACCGCCCGCTTGTGGTCGAAGCGGCGCAGCCAGCGGCTGCCGACGATCATCTCGTCGCGGCCGTAGCTGAAGGCGAGCCGGCCCGCGGCGGCCTGAAGGCTCATCGCGCAGGACAGGAAGGACAGCAGCACCACGGCGAGCACGACCTTGGCGCCGAAGCCGCCGAAGGCGTCGTTGAGGAGGGTCGTGACCGGGTCGGCGTCCTCGCCCGCGATCACGCCGGGGATGTCGCCGACCGACAGCACCAGCGCCAGGCAGACGAACGTGGCCGCCGCGCCGCCGATGTAAATGGTGCGCCGCATGGCCGTGGGGATGGTGCGGCCCGGGTCGGGCACCTCCTCCGCGACGTCCCCGCACGCCTCGAAGCCGTAGTACTGGAAGATGCCGATCAGGCCGGCCGCGGCGAAGGCCCACAGGTAGGTGCCCTCGCCTCCGGCGCCGAAGGAGTCGAACAGCACGCCCAGCCCGTGCACCCGGTGGGTGGCCAGCAGCCAGACGCCCACCACCAGCGCGCCGATCAGCTCGGCGGCGAAGCCGATGATGGCGGCGGTGGCCAGCACCTTGGTGCCGGCGAAGTTGATCAGCGTGGCGACCAGCAGGATCACCAGCGCGCACACGACGGTGGCCGTCGTCGTCGACTCGAAGCCGAACACGGCCGCGAGGTAGGGGCCCGCGCCGTACGAGACGCTGGCGATCGTGCACAGCAGCGCGATCAGGTAGATCCACCCGGTCATCCAGGCCCAGCGCCGCCCCCACAGCCGTCTCGCCCACGGATAGACGCCCCCGGCGACCGGGTACTGCGCCACGACCTCGCCGAACACCAGCGCGACCATGAGCTGCCCGAGGCCGACGATGAGGAAGCTCCAGATCATCGGCGGGCCGCCGGTCGCCAGCGCGAATCCGAACAGGGTGTAGACGCCGACCACCGGGGAGAGGTACGTGAAGCCCAGGGAGAAGTTGGCCCACGGGCTCATCTCGCGTTTGAACTCGGACTCGTACCCCAGGGCGGCCAGTTGCGCGGCGTCGCTGTCGGCCGCCGCGGGTCGGGTGGGCGAAGTCATGCAGGCTCCCGTTTGTCGTGCGGAGGATGAGGGAGGTGCCCGGGACGGGCGGGCATATGGAGACCGGTCGCGCGGGCACTGCCGCCGCGGCGTCCCGGCCGGTTAGGATGCGTGGCGCCCCGTGATTGGGCAAAAGCTACAAGTTCAGGGGTTATAGCACAAGGGTTCCCGGCGAACGGAAACACGCCGGAAACACCGCGACCTTGCGGAACGGCCGAGAGACGGAGCTGGGAGGGACGTGGCGGCACAGGATGCGCCGGTGATGAGGACCTTGCTGATCCCACCGCTGGCGTCGGCCGGGCGCACCGACGAGATCGTGCAGCGGATCAGCGAGGCCATCCAGCTCGGCCTGCTCTCCGACGGCGAGCAGCTCCCGGCCGAGGTGGAGTTCGCCAACCAGCTCGGCGTCTCGCCGATGACCCTGCGCGAGGGCCTGGCGGTGCTGCGCCAGCAGGGCCTGGTCGAGACCCGGCGCGGCCGGCACGGCGGCACCTTCGTGCGCCGCCCCGCCGATCCGCCGCGCGCCCCGCTGCTGGAGCGGATCGCCGCCGCCACCGTCTCCGAGCTGCGCGATCTCGCCGACGAGCAGCTCGCCGTGTCCGGCGCCTCGGCCAAGCTCGCCGCCGAGCGGGCCTCCCGGGCCAACCTGCGCCGGCTGCTCACGCTGGTGGAACAGCTCTCGCGGGCCGAGGGCATGGGGGCGCGGGTGCGGGCCGACAGCCGCTTCCACATCGAGGTGGCCATCGCCTCGCAGTCGGAGCGGCTCACCCGGCTGGAGGTCGCGCTGCAGTCGCAGACGGCCGGGCCGCTGTGGCTGTCCTACGACTCCGAGGCGGAGATCGACGAGGTGGTGGCCGAGCACCACGCCATCGCCACGGCCATCGCCGAGGAGGACGGCGACCGGGCCCGATCGCTGGCCGAGCGGCACGTCCAGCGCAACCTGCGCAGGCTGATCGAGCTGCACCTGCGGACGGTCGAGGAACGCGGGGAGGTGCTGACGGATGACGTACGGGCCTGACGACGAGCGCGGCGCGGCGGAGCAGGCGCTGGAGGGCGCGCTGAAGGCCGTGCGCGAGCTGCTGGCGGGCGTCTTCGCCGCGCCGCGGGCGCTGGCCGACGAGGTGGTGCGCGCCAGGCGCGAGGTGCTGGCGGCCGGGCGCCCGTACGACGCCGCCGAGCTGGCCCGGATCAAACCGCTGATCCTGGAGTGGCTGGACGCCATGCCCGCCGCCCACGGCCTGGGCCTGCTCGCCTCGCCCGCCCTGCTGCCCGGCCGCGAGCGGCACATCGAGTGGTGGCAGCGCGGCGTCACCGGCTACGTGCCGCTGAAGCTGAACCTGGACCCGACCTCGGTGGACGTCTACGACTACTTCCAGACCGACTGGTACGCCGCCGCCCGCGACCACGGCAGGCGGGCGATCTTCGGCCCGTACGTCGACTACTCCGGCGCCGATCGCTACATCTGCACCTTCTCGGTGCCGGTCGCCGACGAGGGCACCCTGCTCGGCGTCGCCGCCGCCGACGTGCGCATGGGCGACCTGGAGCCCCGCCTGCTCCGGCTGCTGCGCACCGCCGGCCGCGACGCCGTGCTGGTCGGCCCCGAGCGCCGCGTCGTGGCCGCCAACTGCGCGCGCTGGCTGGTCGGCTCGCGCCTGCCCCGGCTGCCCGAGCCGGGCGACGGCACCTTCGCCGCCGTGGGCGAGGTGGGCGGCGACAGCGCCTGGACCCTGGCGCTGGCCGGCCGCGCCGGCTCCTAGAAGCCCGGCTCGGCCTCCCGGGGATCGCGACGTCGAGGCGACGGCCGCCTTATTGACACATGAACTACAGTTTTAGATGATTAGCGCTCTCCCCTGGTCATCGACAACCCCTGGAGGGCTTCGTGACGGTTACCGCGCCGGAAGCCGCCCCGTACTTCGACATCACCGACCCGGACTTCTCGATCACCTCCGCCGCCGTGCACGAGGCGCGCGAGCGGAGCTGGTACGCGCGGACCAACTACGGCCTCGCCGTGCTGCGCTACGAGGAGGTGTCCCGGCTGCTCAAGCACCCCAAGCTGCGCCAGGGCAGCGCCGCGTGGCCGGCGCACAACGGCGTCACCGAGGGGCCGTTCGCCAAGTGGTGGGCGAGCTGGGTGCTGAACAAGGAGGGCGAGGAGCACCACCGGCTGCGCCGGCTGATGAACCCCGCCTTCTCCCACAAGCTCATCGCCGGCCTGGTGCCCCGGTTCCAGGCGCTGGCGGCCGAGCTGATCAACGGCTTCCGCGAGCCGGGACGGTGCGAGTTCGTCTCGGAGTTCGCCGAGCCGTACGCCGCCCGCGTGATCGCCATCATGCTCGGCATGCCCGAGTCGGAGTGGCGGGTGATCGCGCGCGAGTCGGCCACCATCGGCCTGGCCATGGGCGTGACCATCCGCCAGGACCTGCCCAAGATCGAGGCGGCGCTCGCCGCCCTCTACGCCTACGCCGACGAGCTGATCGCCGAGCGCCGTCGCGAGGAGCGCGACGACTTCGTCTCGGCCCTGGTGCGCGCCCAGCGCGACTCCGACCGGCTCAGCGCCGACGAGCTGCGCGACGGCCTGGTCCTGCTGATCTTCGGCGGGTTCGACACCACCCGCAACCAGCTCGGCCTGGCCATGCAGTCCTTCGTCAGGCACCCGGACCAGTGGCGGCTGCTCGCCGAGCGGCCCGAGCTGGGCGGCCGGGCCGTGGAGGAGGTCATGCGGGTCAACCCCACCACGCGCTGGGTCACCCGCGAGGCCCACGAGGACTTCACCTACCAGGGCCTGGACATCCCCGCCGGCACCACCGTCCACCTGTTCACCGAGTCCGCCGGCACCGACCCCCGGGTCTTCGGCGACGGCGCCTTCGACATCACCGCCGAGCGCAAGCCGCACTTCGGCTTCGGCGGCGGCGCCCACCACTGCCTGGGCCACTTCGTGGCCCGCAGCGACATGAGCGAGGCCCTGCCGCTGCTCGCCCGCCGCATGCGCGACCCGCGCATCGAGGACGGCGCCGAGTGGCTGCCCGACTCCGGCAACACCGGCCCGATCCGGCTGCCGATCGCCTTCACCCCCGCCACCTGACCGCTTCGCCCGAGAGGAGAGATCGCCATGAAGGTGATCGTGGACATGGCCAAGTGCCAGGACCACGGCCAGTGCGCCATCGCCGCGCCCGAGGTCTTCGAGATGAACGAGGAGGGCAGGCTCGTCTACGACGGCGAGCCCGGCGAGGAGCGCCGCCTCGAAGTCGAGGAGGCCGCCGACGTCTGCCCGGTGCAGGCCATCCTGATCAAGGACTGACGCGCCATGACGGGCACGCCCGGTTCCGACGGGCACATCGCCGTCGTCGGCGCGTCCCTGGCCGGCCTGCGCGCCGCCGAGCAGTTGCGGGCCGCCGGGCACACGGGCCCCATCACCGTCTTCGGCGCCGAGCCGTACGCGCCGTACAACCGGCCGCCGCTGTCCAAGGAGGTCCTGGCCGGGCCCGGCGACCACGACGCGGAGCGGCTGCACGCCCAGGTGGCCTTCCGGATGCGGTCCTCCGTCGCCGACGTGACCTTCCGCCTCGGCGCCGCCGTGGCCGCCGCCGACCTCGCCCGGGGCCGGCTGACCCTGGCCGACGGCCGGGAGGCCGGCTTCGACGGCCTGGTCGCCGCCACCGGGCTGCGGCCCCGCCGCCTGCCGCTGCCCGGCCCCCAGGCCGGCCGGCACGCCCTGCGCACCCTCGACGACTGCCTCGCCCTGCGTGCCGCGCTGGGCCCCGGCACCCGCGTGGTCGTGGCCGGCGCGGGCTTCGTCGGCTGCGAGGTCGCCGCCACCGCGCTGCGGCTCGGCTGCCAGGTCACCGTGGTCGAGCCGGCCGCCGAGCCCATGCTCGCCGTGCTCGGCCCCGAGCTGGGCCGCGCCGTGCGCCGCCACCACGAGGCCGCGGGCGTCCGCTTCGTCACCGGCCGCCTGACCGCCGCCGTGCACGGCCGCGACCGGGTGCGCGCGGTGGAGCTCGACGACGGCACCACCCTGGAGGCCGACGTGCTGATCGAGGCGGTCGGCTCGGTGCCCAACACCGAATGGCTGGCCGGCAACGGGCTCGACCTGTCCGACGGCGTGCTGTGCGACAACGCCCTGCGCGCCGGCGAGCGGCTGGTCGCCGCCGGCGACGTCGCGCGCTTCCCCAACCCGCTGTTCGACGACCGTCCCCGCCGGGTCGAGCACTGGTCCATCCCCGGCGACACCGCCAAGCGCGCCGCCGCCACCCTGACCGCGCTGCTGGCCGGGCGCGCCCCCGACCCGGCGCCGTTCGCGCCGGTGCCGTCCTTCTGGAGCGACCAGCTCGACCTGCGCCTGCAGAGCTTCGGCTCCCCGGCCCTGGCCGAGGAGGCCCGGCTGGAGGAGGGTGACCCCGCCCGCCTCGGCGAGGGCGTGCTGGCCACCTACCACCGCGAGGGCAGGCACGTGGGCACCGTCGCCGTCAACCTGCCCCCCGCCCGGCAGCGCGAGCTGCGCGCCGCCTTCACCCGCCCCCTTCTGACCTTGACGAGGAATCCGTGACGACCACCGTCATGCCCACCGAGCTGGACCGGCACCGCGAGCGCAACACCGACGAGGCCGCGCTCAAGGCGATCGAGGAGCGCATCGCCGACGCCGGCGTGCAGTACCTGTACTACCAGGCCGTCACCGTCACCGGCCGCGTGGTCGGCAAGGTGGTCCCCGCCCACCACCTGCGCCGCAACGCCGAGCGCGGCGTGCAACTGCACGGCACCGCGGTCTCGGACCTGCAGACCGACCGGGCGGGCGCCCTGCTCGGCGGCGGTGTGGAGGCCACCGAGTTCACCGCCGTGCCCGACCTGGACACCTTCGCGGTGCTGCCCTGGGACACCACCGTCGGCCGCTTCTTCTGCCGCCTGTACGAGCCCGCCCACCTGCCCGAGATCGGCGGCTCGCCGCTGGCCACCGACGTGCGGGGCAACCTGATCCGGATCCACGCCGGCTTCACCGCCCGCACCGGCCTGGAGCTGCGCACCGGCTGCGAACCCGAGATGACCTGGAGCGGCCCCGGCCTGGACGCCAGGTTCCGGCCCGGCTCCAGCCCGGCGTACCACGTCGAGCACCTCGAACGCTACCGCCCCATCTACCAGAAGGTGATCACATACGGCCGGGCGCTCGGCCTGGACATGATCGAGGGCGACTACGAGGACCCCGGCCAGCTCGAACTCAACTGGATGTACGACCACGCCGACCGCACCGCCGACCGGCTGATCGTCTACCGGCAGATCTGCCGCCAGGTCGCCCGCGAGCTGGGCGTCACCGCCAGCTTCATGCCCAAGCCCGCCACCGGCATGATGGGCAACGGCTGCCACCACAACATCAGCCTGTGGCGCGGCGAGCAGAACGTCCTGGCCGACCCCGGCGTCACCGAGCTGCACCTCACCGAGACCGGCCGGCACGCCCTGGGCGGCATCCTCACCCACGCCGCCGGATCCATGGCCGTGATGGGCTCGACCGTCAACTCCTACAAGCGCTACTGGGACTCCGGCCAGTTCGCGCCGTCCCAGATCAACTGGGGCATGGACAACAAGACCTGCACCGTGCGGCTGTCGGCCAACGGCCGGCTGGAGTTCAAGCTGCCCGACGCCATGGTCAACCCGTACCTGTCGCACGCGCTGCTCATCGCGGCCGTCGAGGACGGCATCGCCAACCGCATCGACCCCGGCCCGCCGCACCGCGGCTCCAGCTACACCGGCGAGGCCGCCTTCGCCGGGCTCCCGCTCACGCTGGGGGAGGCCCTGGACGCCTTCGCCGCCTCCCCGATCGCCGAGAGGGCGCTCGGCCCCGCGCTGGTGGACCTGTACACCTCCCTCAAGCGCGACGAGTGGGCCCGCTTCTGCGGCGCGGTCACCGACTGGGAGCGCATGATGTACGCCGAGGAGCTGCCGTGACCGAGCCCCTGCGGCTGGCCTGCATCGACTCCGACGCGGCGCCGCTGTTCCACCTGGCCGACGCCCAGGGCGTACGCACCGGGTACGAGCCGGAGGTCGGCGCGCTGCTCGCCGCCGAGCTCGGCCGCCCGCTGCGCTGGGTCTTCCTGCCCTGGGCCGAGATGATCCCGGCCGTCCAGCGCGGCGAGGCCGACGCGGTGCTGTGCGGGCAGGGCGTCACCGAGGCCCGCGCCGCACAGGTCGACTTCACCCGCCCCTACGCCGTCTTCCACGAGTCCGTGCTGGTACGCCGCGGCGACCCGGTCCGCTCGCCGGCCGACCTGCGCGGACGCCGCGTCGCGGCCATCGCCGGCTCCACCAACATGGCCCTGGCCGAGACCTTCGCCGGCGCGGTCACGGTTCCCTTCGGCGGCGACTCCGCCGACGTGTTCGGCGACATGCTGGCCGCGCTGCGCTCCGGCGAGGTGGACGCGGTCGTGGACGACGACGTGGTCTTCGTGCCCCTGGGCGACCACCCCGACTACGAGCTGGCGTTCACCGTGCGCACCGGCAACCGGTGGGCCCTGGGCGTGGCCAAGGACCGCCCGGAGACGCGGGCCGAGCTGGACGCCGCGCTCGGCCGCGTGACCGCGGACGGCCGCCTCGCCGCCGCCTGGGCCAAGTGGCTCCCCGGCCTCGACTACCCCTTCGCCGAGGCCGCCCCATGACCTCCCGCCCCCCGATAGCGGTGGTCGGCCGCCGCGCCGCCAAGGTCTCCGGCCTGCGCTTCAGCGCGACCGTCGCGGCCGAGGCGGTGTGCGAGGCCGTCTTCGCCGCGGGCGGGGAGCCGCTGGTGCTGCACGGCGCCGACCGCGCCGCCCTGGCCGAGCTCCCGCGCCGCCTGTCCCGCTTCGCCGGCCTCGTCCTGCCCGGCGGCTCGGATCTCGACCCGGCGCACTACGGCCAGGAGCGGGCCCCGGAGACCGAGCCGGACCACCCCGACCAGGACGCGCTCGACCTCGCCGTGATCCGGGCCGTGCTCACCCTGGGCACCCCCACCCTGGCGATCTGCCGCGGGCTCCAGGTCGTCAACACCGTGTGCGGCGGCACCCTCCTGCAACACCTGCCGCCCGGCCCCGTACCGCACCTCGACGGAATCCACGAGGTCGCCGCCGAGCCCGGCTCCGCCCTGGCCGCCCTGGTGGGCACCCGGCCGTACCGGGTCTCGTCCTACCACCACCAGGTCGTGGACCGGCTCGGCACCGGCCTGCGCGTGGCCGCGCGATCCCCCGACGGCCGGGTGGAGGCGGTGGAGCGCCCCGGCCTGCTCGCCGTCCAATGGCACCCCGAGGACCTGGCCGGCGAGTCCCCCCAGGACGCCGCACTGTTCACCGACGTAGTAGAGCGAGCCAGACGGCAGAAGGAGGCAGCCGCATGACGACCGCGGTCATCGACGCCGACGCCAGGCGGGAGGAGCTGGAACGCCGCTTCGCCGCCCTCACCCCGCCCTCCCTCCTGCACATCGGCGGCGAGCAGGTGGAGGCCGCGTCCGGGGCCCGCTTCGCCTGCGTCTCGCCCCGCGACGGCCGCGTGGTCGCGCACGTCGCCGAGGGCGACGCCGCCGACATCGACCGCGCCGTGGCCGCCGCCCGGCGCGCCTTCGAGTCCGGCGTGTGGTCCGGGCTGCACCCGCGCGAGCGGCGCGCGGTGCTGCAGCGGCTGGCCCGCCTGGTGGAGCGGCACGCCGAGGAGCTGGCGCTGCTGGAGAGCGTGGACATGGGCAAGCCCTTCACCGACGCCCTCGCCGTGGACCTGCGGGTCACCGTGCAGTGCCTCGACTTCTACGCCGAGGCCGCCGACAAGATGTACGACGAGGTCGCCCCCACCGGCCCGGACGTGCTGGCCACGGTCACCCGCGAGCCGCTCGGCGTGGTCGGCGCGGTGGTCCCGTGGAACTTCCCGCTGATGATGGCGGCCTGGAAGCTCGCCCCCGCGCTGGCCGCGGGCAACGCCGTGGTGCTCAAGCCCGCCGAGCAGTCGCCGCTGTCGGCGCTGCGCCTGGCCGAGCTGGCGGTGGAGGCGGGCGTACCGGCCGGGATCCTGAACGTGGTCCCCGGCCACGGCCCCACCGCGGGCGCCGCCCTGGGCCGCCACCCCGGCGTGGACGCCATCACCTTCACCGGCTCCGGCGAGGTCGGCCGGCTGTTCATGCGCTACTCCGCCGAGTCCAACCTCAAGCAGGTCTCCCTGGAACTGGGCGGCAAGTCCCCGCAGATCGTCATGCCCGACGCCCCCGACCTCGCCGCGGTCGCACGGTCCGTCGCCACGGGCATCTTCTTCAACCAGGGCGAGGTCTGCTCGGCCGGGTCGCGGCTGCTGGTGCACCGCTCGGTGCGCGAGGAACTGCTCGCCCTGGTCCTGGAGGAGACGCGCCGCACCGTGGTCGGCGACCCGCTCGACCCGCGTACGCGGGTGGGGGCGCTGGTGGAGGAGGAGCACCTGCGGCGCGTGCTCGGCCACGTACGCGGGGCCCTGGAGGACGGCGCGAGCCTGCTCACCGGCGGCGAGCGCACCCTGACCGAGACCGGCGGCTGCTACATGACCCCCACCGTCTTCGACCGGGTGGACCCCGGCATGCGGATCGCCCGCCAGGAGGTCTTCGGCCCGGTCCTGTCGGTGATCGACTTCGACGACCCGGAGGAGGCGGTGCGCATCGCCAACGGCACCGAGTACGGCCTGGCCGCGGCGGTGTGGACGCGCGACCTGTCCACCGCCCACCGCATGTCCCGCGCGGTGCGCGCGGGCACGGTCTGGGTGAACTGCTTCGACGACAGCGACATCACCGTGCCGTTCGGGGGCTACGCGCAGTCGGGCTTCGGCCGCGACAAGTCCCTGCACGCCCTGGACAAGTACACCCAGTTCAAGACCACCTGGATCAAGCTGTGACCCCCGTGGTGCGCCGCGAGGAAGTCGATCCCGGGCCGCTGCGGGCGCAGGGCCCGAGGGTGGCCGTCCTGGTCTCGCTCAACTTCCCCGGCATGACCGAGCACGTGGCCGGGCTGGTGCGCTCCTTCACCCGCACCGCGCTGGAGAGCCTGGCCGAGGCGGGCGCGCGCCACACCCTCATCGACACCTCCGACCACGCCGCCCTGGACGACCCGGCCCGCACCGCCGCCGGGCACGACGGCCTGCTCCTGCTCGGTGGCGGCGACGCGGACCCCGCCCTCTACGGCCTGACCGGCCCCGCCCCCAACTCCTACGGCGTGGACCGCCGCGCCGACGACCACAGCATCGCCGCCATCCGCGCCGCCGTCGCCGCGGGCCGCCCGGTCCTGGGCATCTGCCGAGGCTCCCAGCTCATCAACCTCGCCTACGGCGGCACCCTCATCCCCGACCTGGAGGACTACCACCTGCACCACGGCCCGCCGGGCGCCCCCCTGTTCCTGGACGAGAAGGTCACCGTGCTCCCCGGCACCCGCCTGTCGGGCCTGGTCTCCGGCCCGCGCCTGACCGTCCGCTCCGGCCACCACCAGGCCGTCGCCGAGGTGGGCGAGGGCCTGACCGTGGCGGCCAGGGCCGACGACGGCGTGATCGAGGCCGTGGAACACCCCGCCCACTGGCTGGTGGGCGTCCAATGGCACCCCGAGGACCCGGCCGGCTCCGCCACCCACCGCCGTGAGATCTTCACCGCCCTCACCACCGCCTGCGCGCGAGGGCCGAGGTGAGAGCGCGGCGCGCAGGCGGATCGAGCGGGACGGTGTAACGGTCGCCCACGCGCTCGCCCCGCCCAGGCGGGCCGCCATCAGGGCCGCTCGCCGGAGCCGGTTCGTGGCCGGCTCCGGCGTGCGGGTCCTGGGTCAGCCCATGTGCGGGTAGCGGTGGTCGGTCGGCGGGACGAAGGTCTCCTTGATCGTGCGGGCGTTGACCCAGCGGATCAGGTTGAAGATCGAGCCGGCCTTGTCGTTGGTGCCCGAGGCGCGGGCGCCGCCGAAGGGCTGCTGGCCGACGATCGCGCCGGTGGGCTTGTCGTTGATGTAGAAGTTGCCGGCGGCGAAGCGCAGCCGGGCCGAGGCGTCGGCGATGGCGTGGCGGTCCTGGGCCACGATCGAGCCGGTCAGGGCGTACGGCGCGATCGACTCCATCTGGTCCAGCACCCGGTCGTAGTCGGAGTCGTCGTAGACGTGGACGGCCAGGATCGGGCCGAAGTACTCCTTGACGAAGATCTCGTCGGCCGGGTCGGAGCCCACCAGGACCGTGGGGCGCACGAAGTAGCCGGTGGAGTCGTCGTAGGAGCCGGTCAGGACCTCGATGGAGTCCACGCCGCGGGCGCGGTCGATGGCGGCCCTGTGCTTGGCGAAGGCGCGGTCGTCGATCACGGCGCCCATGAACAGCGACAGGTCCGAGGCCAGGTCGCCGCTGGTGAGGGATTCGGCGGTGGAGACGAAGTCGTCGCGCATCCGCGCCCAGACCGAGCGCGGCACGTACGCGCGCGAGGCCGCCGAGCACTTCTGGCCCTGGTACTCGAAGGCGCCGCGGACCAGGACCGTGGACAGCACGGCCGGGTCGGCGGAGGGGTGGGCCAGGACGAAGTCCTTGCCGCCGGTCTCGCCGACGATGCGCGGGTAGCCGTGGTACGTCGCGATGTTCGCGCCGACCGTGGCCCACAGGTGCTGGAAGGTCCTGGTGGAGCCGGTGAAGTGGATGCCGGCCAGCCGCGGGTCGGTGAGGGCGGCCTCGGAGACGGCCTGGCCGTTGCCGGTGACCATGTTGATCACGCCGGGCGGCAGGCCGGCGGCCTCCAGCAGGCGCATGGTGAAGTGGGCCGCGAACTGCTGCGTCGGCGACGGCTTCCAGACGACGACATTCCCCATCAAAGCGGCAGATGTCGGCAAATTTCCAGCAATGGCGGTGAAGTTGAACGGCGTGATCGCCAGCACGAACCCTTCGAGCGGCCGGTACTCCATCCGGTTCCACACCCCGGGCGCCGACGCCGGCTGCTCGCCGAGGAGCTGCCGCGCGTACGCCACGTTGAACCGGAAGAAGTCGATCAGCTCGCAGGCCGAGTCGATCTCCGCCTGCTGGGCCGACTTGGACTGGCCGAGCACGGTCGCCGCGTTGAGCGTCTGCCGCCACGGTCCGGCCAGGAGGTCGGCCGCCTTGAGGAACACGGCGGCGCGGTCCTCGAAGGACAGCGCGCGCCACGCCGGCGCCGCGGCCATCGCCGCCTCGATCGCCGCCCGCACGTCGGCCGCGGTGGCGTCGGCGGTGCGGCCCAGCAGCGCGGCCGTGTTGTGCGGCTGCACCACGTCGATGGGGGCGCCGCCGGCCATCCGCTGCTCGCCGCCGATGGTCATGGTCAGGTCGAGCTGAGCCCCGGAGAGCTCCTTGATCCGGTTCTCCAGCGCGGTGCGCTCTGCGCTGCCCGGCGCGTAGCCGAGCACCGGCTCGTTCGCCGGCGCGGGGACGTTGCTGATGGCATCCATGGTGAGAACCTCGATTACTTCGTGGAGGTGAGCGAACGCAGGAAGAAGGCCAGATTGGCCGGGCGCTCGGCGAGACGGCGCATGAAGTAGCCGTACCAGTCGTCGCCGTAGGGCACGTAGACGCGCACCGTGCCGCCCGCGCGGGCCAGGGCCTCCTGCTTGTCGGGCCGGATGCCGTAGAGCATCTGGTACTCGTAGGCGTCGCGGCCCCGCCCCGTCTGGTCGGCGAGCAGCTCGGTGATGGCGATCAGCCGGTCGTCGTGCGTGGCCACCATGGGGTAACCCTTCCCCGACATGAGGATACGCAGGCATCGCACGTACGCTTTGTCCACCTCCGCCTTGCTCTGGTACGCCACCGAGGCGGGTTCGGCGTACGCGCCCTTGACCAGGCGCACCCGCGACCCCTCGTGGGACAGGTCGCGGCAGTCGGCCTCGGTGCGGAACAGGTAGGACTGCAGGGCCACGCCGGTGCCGGGGAAGTCGGCGCGCAGCTCGCGCAGGATGCCCAGGGTGGAGTCCACGGTGGTGTGGTCCTCCATGTCCAGGGTCACGGTGGTGCCGGCGGCGCGGGCGGCGGCGCAGATCTCCCTGGCGTGGGCGAGCGCGATCCGCTCGCCGTCGCCGCCCAGGGCCTGGCCGACCGCCGACAGCTTCACCGACACCTCGGCCCGAGGGCCCAGCTCCAGCGGGGCGAGGGCGTCCAGCAGCGCGACGTACGCCTTGGCGGTGTGCGCGGCGGCGTCGGCGTCGCGGGTCTCCTCCCCGAGGTGGTCCACGGTGACCGCGAGGCCCGCGCCGGTCAGCCGCCGGATCGCCGCGACGGCGCTCGCGGTGTCCTCGCCGGCGACGAACCGCTCCACCACCCGGCGGGTGAGCGGGAATCCGGACACGGCACGCCGTACGAGCGTGCTGCGGGACGCGGCGAGAAGGGCGGTACCGAGCATGGAAGCAGGGTAAAACGCGAGGTCAGCAGGGTTCCATGGACATCCGCCACGGTTGCGTTCCCCCTTCTTCATACATTTGTACGACAATGGGGGCGTGCAAGAGGACCTGCAGGAGTCGGTGGACGAGATCGCCCGCCTGCTCGGCGCGTCCGCCACGCTGGAGGACCGGTCCTTCCAGCTCCTGGCCTACGCGGCGCAGAGCGGCGCCATCGACCACGTGCGCCAGGAGTCGATCCTGCGCCGCCGGGCCACCGACCTGGTGCGCGAGTACTTCGAGGGCTACGGCATCGCCCACGCCGAGGGCCCGGTGCGCATCCCGGCCGACGCCGCCCTCGGCGTGCTGGCGCGGGTGTGCGTGCCGCTGCGCCACGGCGGCGTGACGTACGGCTATCTGTGGCTGCTCGACTCCGGCGCGATCACCGACGAGCGGCTGGCCCAGGTGCGGCCCCTGGTCGCGCGGGCCGCCGCCGCGCTGGCCCAGGACGCGCGCAGCCGCCAGGACCTCGGCGGGCTGCTGGACGAGCTGTTCTCCGCCGACCCCGAGCGCCGCGCCGGCGCGCTGGCCCGCCTCGGCCCGCGCGGGCCGGTCGCCGCCGCGGCCGTGCGGGCCGCGCCCGACCGGGTCGCGCCGCTGTGGACCCTGCCCCGCGGCGTCCTGGCCCGGCCGCCCGCCATCGACGCGCCGGGCGACGAGGCCGTGGTCGCGCTGCTGGCGCCCGCCCGGATCGCCGCCGACGTCGCGGCCCGGGTCCAGGCGATGTACGGCACGAGCGCCGGCGTGGGCGCGCCCCGCGAGGAGCCCGGCGAGGCGTGGCGGAGCTGGCGCGAGGCCCGCCAGGCGCTCACCGTGGCCGAGCGGGTGCCCGGCCACGGCCCGGTTGCGGCCTGGGCCGGCCTCGGCGTGTACAAGATGCTCACCAAGCTGCCCCCCGACGACCTGCGCGAGCTGGCGGGCGAGGCCGCCGGGCTGCTCGCCGACCCCGAGCTCGCCCACACCGTGGAGACCTACCTCGACCGCGGCGGCCACGTCCAGCAGACCGCGGCGGCGCTCGGCGTGCACCGCCAGACCCTCTACTACCGGCTGGCCAAGGCCGAGCGGATCGCCGCCGCCGACCTGTCCGACGGCGAGACCCGCCTGCGGCTGCACCTGGCGCTGAAGGCGGCCCGGGTGCGCTGACTCCCCGGGGCCCCGGCGGGTCCGGGGCCCCGGCGGGCGACGCGGCCGGGTCAGTGGGCGGCGGTGAGGTGGCGAGAGGAGCGCGACGTCTCCAGCGCCTCCTCATAGACGCGCAGGAGCTCGTGGCTGATCCGCTCGAAGGAGTAGCGGGACCGTACGCGGTCGGCCCCGGCGTAGCCCAGGGCGGCGCGGCGGGTCGGGTCGGCCAGCAGCTCGCGGGCCAGCCGGGCGGTGCGGGCGGGGTGCCCCGGGGGCACCAGCACGCCGGTCACGCCGTCGAGCACGGCGTCGAGGTGCGCGCCCACGGCGGAGGCGATCACCGGGACGCCGCAGGCCATGGCCTCCAGCGCCACCACGCCGGCCGCGGCCTCCTCGGGCAGCGACAACACCGCGTCGGCGCTGCGGATCAGCTTGGCGGCCGTGGCGGGCGAGACCTGGCCCAGGATGGTGACCCGGTCGTCCACGCCCACCTCCTTGGCCAGGATGCGCAGCCGGTGCGCCTCCATGTCGGTGCCCAGCCGCTCGGCCGGCGGGCCGCCCGCGATGACCAGCTCGGCGTCCGCGACGCCCTCCAGCGCGCGTACGGCGGTGTGGGCGCCGTGCTCCCGGCCGAGCGGGCCGATGTGGAGCAGCCGGGGCCGCTTGCCGCGGGCGGCGGCGGGACCGTGGCGGCGGTAGCGCTCGATGTCGATGCCGCAGGGCACGACGCAGATGTGGTGCCGGGGCACGCCGAGCCGGATCAGCTCCGACTCCTCATCGCCGCACCGGGCGATGACCGCGGTGGCGGTGCGGCCGAGGGCGCGCGCCAGGCGTACGCGCTTGGCGTCCTCGCCGACGGGCGCGCCGTGCTGCCAGATGGAGGGACCCAGGCGCGGCAGCGTCTGGGTGACGGGCACGTCCAGGCCGTCGGCGGCGGCGATGGCGGCCAGCCCGCCGGTCCAGGAGAAGGCGTGCACGATGTCGGGACGGTCGGACTCCCAGCGCCGGTGCAGCCGGGCGCCGAACTCGGGCGCGTACTTCAGCGCCTCGTCCTCGGGCAGGCTCTCCGCCGGCCCGGCGGGGACGTGCTCGACGGTCAGCCCGTGGGCGATGCGCGTCTTCGGCTTGCGTTCGGGAGAGTCGAGCCGGGCGTATATGGTCACCCGGTGCTCACGGCCCAGTTCGCGTGCGACCGCATAAAGGTGCGCTCGCTGGGCAGCGGCATCGGAGTGGTCGATGGTGTCGGTGGCGGCGTCGGAAGCGACGATGGCTATGTTCACTGCACACCTCGGGGAAGGAGCTGGGCATGCTGAATCGCCCGGTGATCCCTGGGTGTGCCTGTGTCTTAAGCACCCGCAGACGTATGTGACCATACCCTGCTTCGTGTCTTTGGCAAACCTCCTGAATCTCGGCGAATCCCCGTGTATCTAGCGAACCCGGAGCGCCATGATGACGATCTCGTCGTAGTAGCGCCCCTGCGAGAACGCGTTGCGGTCCTCCTCGATGGTCTTCACCACGGTGGCCGGCGGCTGGCCCACGCAGCGGGTCAGCACGTCGGTGAGGCGGTCCTCGCCGTACGCCTCGCCGCGCTCGTCGCGCAAGGCCACCAGCCCGTCGGAGTAGAACACCAGCGTGTCGCCCGGCGTCAGCGTCAGCTCCTCGGTGCTCATCTCGGCCTCGTCGTCGATGCCCAGCGGCACCCCGCCGCCCGTCGCGAAGCGCACGTTGCCGTCGGGCTGGAGCAGCGCGGCCGGGTGGTGGCCCGCCGAGGCCAGCATGATCCGCCGCCCCCGGTCCCTGGCCCGCACGAATCCCGCCAGCGCCATCACGAACATCCCGCTGCCCTGCATCAGCAGCGCCTGGTTCACCTTCCGGATGACCTCGCCGGGGTCGGACTCCCACACGCTCAGCACGCGCAGCCCGTTGCGCACCAGGGCGCTGACCGAGGCGGCCTCCTCGCCCTTGCCGCAGGCGCCGCCCAGGGCGAACCCCCAGCCGTCCTTTATCGGGAAGGCGTCGTAGAACTCCGCGCCCACCGAGCCAGGCCCGGAGCCGCTGTGGTAGATCGCCGCGGCCTCGAAGCCGGGGATGTCGGGCAGGTGCGCCGGCACCACGCTCGCCTGCAGGGCGTCGGCCGCCTCGCTCCTGGTCTGGAACGCCCGCTGCGCCTCAAGTTCCAGCCCCAGGTGCGCGCCGATCTCCTCCATCACGCCGAGGTCGGCCAGGGTGAACGGCTCGCGCCCGCTCTGCCGCACCAGCGTCAGCGCGCCCTGCACGCCGAGCCCCTTGGGGATCGGCACGCACAGCAGCGAGCCCGCGCCGATCGCGCGCAGCACCGGCGTGCCGTCGGGCAGGTCGCCGAGCGCGGTCTCGTCCTCCACCATCTCCTGCACCACGCCCGAGCCCTGCTCCATCACCCGGTTCACGATCGGGGTGGCCGCCGGGTCCAGGCGCTCGATCTGGCGCACCAGGCCGGTCACCGGCTCGTTCTGGGGGCCGTGCACCGCCGCGCGTACCAGGGGGGCGTCACGGATCACGTCGGCCAGCACCCAGTCGGCCGTCTCGGTGGCCAGCAGCCGCGTCGCCCGCGCCAGCGCCACGGGACGGCGCAGGCTCTCGCTGTCCAGCAGCAGCCGGCCCATCCGGGCCAGCAGCTCCTGCCGCCGCGCCGAGGCCAGCAGCAGCGCCGCGTCGGACATCTCCACCCGCCCGGCCGGCCGCTCCGGCAACTGCACCTCGGTGGGCAGCGCCACCGCCACCACCATGTCCAGCGGCTCGCCCGGCATGGCCAGCCGGGTGAGCACGAGCTGCACGGTGTGCGCCCGGCCCTGGTGCGCCAGCCGGGTCTGGAAGGCGGCGGGCTGCCCCGTACGCTGCACCGCGCTCAGGTGGGAGCGGAACGCCGCCCGCCGCGAGACGTCCACCAGCAGCGGGAACGGCCGCCCGACCAGGTAGCCCGCCGGGCTGCCCAGCAGCCGGGAGGTCTCGGCGTTGATCCGGCGCACCACGCCGCCGCTGTCCATGATGATCACCGGCACCGGGAAGGTGCGGAAGATCTGCCGCATCAGCTTGTGCTCGCGCTGAGATCCGCCCTCGCGGGCGCTGGACCTCCGCGAGACCTTGCGCAGTTCGGCCAGCGCCGTGCCGAGGAGCTCGGCGGCGGTGTCGAGCTCCGCGAGTGCCGCGTCAAGTGTGGGCCCCAGGTCGCCCGGGTAGGTGGCCCTGGCCTCACGCAGGGAGGACACCCGGGCGCCCAGGTCGCCCAGGGCCTGCTCCAGCGTCGGCAGCCCGTTCACGTCGGTCAATGCACGTCCTCACGAGCGATGGAACCGTTCATGTGTAGACGCTACGCCACATGCCGGGACTCATCGATCCGGGGAATAACCTTAGAGGGAGGGGAAGGGGACCTCGTGCCGCCTCGTGAAGTTGAGAAGACAGAGCTGATACGCCCTGTCCTGGTGCGGGACCTCGCTGCCCTGGGCAGGGTGACCGGCGAGACGTCCAGTGAGTCCGTGCTGCGCGGGCTCGTGGCCACGCTCGTCAGCGGCGTGCCCGGCTGCTCCGGCGGCTCGGCCGAGCTGTGGATCGACGAACGGGTCCTGCTCACCGCCTCCCACAGCGAGCTGATCGCGCTGGCCGAGAGCGAGGCGGAGGCCCACGAGGGACCCGCCACCGAGGCCCGCGCCACGCGCTCCATCGTGGTGATCGGCGACGTCTTCCACGAGCCGCGCTGGCCCGGCTACGCCGGCATGGCCACCCGCTGCGGCGTCCGCTCCGCGGTGATCATGCCGATCGCGGTCGAGCCCGCGCTGCTGCTGCTCGGCCTGTACTCCGTGCGCCCCAACGCCTTCGGCGCGCGGGCGGTGGTCCCGCTCGCCGAGATGCTGGCCGAGCAGGTCGCGGTGGCGCTGGGCAACATGTGGGACTTCGACGAGGTGCGCACCGACGCCGCCCAGATGCACGAGGCCCTGGCCGGCCGGGCCGTGATCGACCAGGCCAAGGGCATCATCATGCAGATCAGCGGATGCACCGCCGACGAGGCGTTCGACGAGCTGCGCCGCGTCTCGCAGCACCACCAGGTCAAGATCGCCGACCTGGCCCGGCTGCTGGTCAGCGAGCACCAGAACGGCAACGGCAGGTCCGGCACGCTGCCCTGGAACTGAGCTCCTGGAAGCCGGCCCCGGCCGCCCGGCTCAGGAGCCGAAGGCGGCCAGGGCGTCGTCCAGGGTGTCGTACAGCGGCAGCCGCTGCGCCAGCCCCGTCACCCACATCACCTTCGTCTTGGCGTACTGCACCCCCACCAGCGCGAACCTGCCGCCGGAGGAGACGCTGCCCTGCCAGTGGTGCACGATCAGCCCGAGCGCCCGCGAGTCCATGAACGACACCTCGCTCAGGTCGAGGATCATGTCGGGACCGTGCACCGCCGCCGTCTCGGCGAGATGTCCGGCGAACTGCTCGCGGGTCGTCGCGTCGAGGACGCCGTCCACCCTGACCACCACGATGTCCCCCGCGAGGTCGGAGGTCAGCCGCAACGCCTCCGACGCCTCGCCGTTCTCCGGCATGCCCACCACTCGCGCCTCCTCGCCACCGAGCCCAATGGCGCACAGCGCCAGCCCACACCATGGGCCAAGAGCAACCTTACTGTTACCTGGAAGGCAGCAATACTCTCGAAATCGGGGGAATGCTCCATCCCAGAGGTCCAGCAGAGCGGCCTCGTCTCGAAGATCGCGTGAGACGTGCTCGTCTGCATGGGCTTTTGCCGGACGGCGCGTCTGCGTACCCATATGAGGAGCAGCGATGGCCGTCCGAGACTCTGTGCGTGAGATCACTGAGATGACCGCCGAGGAGCTTCTGGCCGAGGCGGCCCGCCACGACGTGGACGACACCCGCAAGGAGCGCCTCCGGGAGCGCATCGTCGAGATGCACCGGCCGCTCGCCATGGAGATCGCCCGGCGGTACCGATACCGGGGGGAGCCGCTGGAGGACCTGCTCCAGGCGGCGTACGTCGGGCTGATGAAGGCGATCAACGGATTCGACCCCGCGCTCGGCAACGCCTTCCGCGGCTACGCCGTCGTCACCATGACCGGCGAGGTCAAACGGCACTTCCGCGACCGAACCTGGGCGATCCGGGTGCCCCGCGTCTACCAGGAGCGCCGCTCGGAGCTCAACCGGCTCGTCGGCGACCTCAGCCAGGAGCTCGGCCGCTCGCCCACGGTCGCCGAGCTGGCGGTCAGGATGGGCATCAGCGAGGAGGACGTCCTGCTCACGCTGGACGCCTCGGCCGCCTACAGCACGCTCTCCCTCGACGCCCCCCTCGGCACCGACGACGACGCCGCGGCCCTGGGCGACGTGATCCCGGAGGACGACGACGCGCTCGGCACCCTCGTGGACCGCGAGGCGGTCAAGCCGCTGATCGACGAGCTGCCCCCGCGCGAGAAGAACATCCTGCTGCTGCGCTTCTTCGGCAACATGACCCAGGCCGAGATCGCCGCGGAGTTCGACATCTCGCAGATGCATGTATCGCGCATCCTGAGGAAGGTACTGGACGGGCTGCGCGCGGAACTGGTGGGCGGCAGGACGTGAGCCGGCCGGCCCCCGCGGGGGCCCGATGACGAGCGAAATGGCGGATGGCAGAGTAGTGTGCCCCAAACGGGGCACCGAGGAATCGGGGGCACGGGTGAATGGAACGGGCGGCGACGGAAAGGCGGGCACGGCAGGCGCGGCCGGAAGGCGCGGATTCACATGACACAGGCAGGGAAGTGGACGGCATCCTGACCGTCCACATGGCACATCCCCTGGCGGGAGGCGCATCCAGGGTGAACGAGGACACGGTTCCTCCGGCACGCTTCGTGCCCGGCGCCGAGCCGCGGTTCGCGGTCGGCGCCGAGAGCACGTCCGGCGGAGGCGGGGTCCGCGAGTTCACCTTCCGCCTGGCCGACCTGCCCGCCGTACGCGACTTCGCCGCCTCCTGCGCGCGCAGGCTCGGCTACGACGAGGACTTCATCAACGACTTCCTGCTCGCCATCAACGAGGTCGCCACCAACGCGGTGACCCACGGCGCCGACAAGGGTGAGATCCGCATCTGGCCCGGCGGCGAGCGGCGCCTGTTCGTCGCCGTGCACGACAGCGGCCGGTGGGCGCCCAAGGGCACCCCGGGCAGCACCCCGCCCGCCCCCAACGCCACCAGCGGCATGGGCCTGTGGGTGGCCAGGAAGCTGGCCTCCTCCATCACCTTCGCGACCGGCTCCACCGGAACCACGGTGACGATGGGATTCGAGGCATAGCACACCCCACCACCATGTTTAGCCCCAGGCAGCACGGTTACTTGCGAGGTCGTGACTGCGCAAATGGGAACATGGATCGCACGGGGAGCATGCCGGGACCACGATCCTGAGATCTTCTTTCCGATCGGGCTGATCCCGGCCCCCGGACAACTGGAGACCGCGCGCCGCATCTGCGGCGGCTGCCGCGTACGCGCCGAGTGCCTCGACTACGCCCTCACCACCGGCCAGGCGGCCGGCATCTGGGCGGGCACCACCGAGCCGGAGCGCCGCGCGATGCGAGGGGAGGCGCTGCATGAGGCACCCACCTGAGCCGCCCGAGGGCTCGTCGGCGGAGCCGGAGATCGAGCCGGACTTCGCGGAGGAGCACACGCCGTCCGCGACCGACCCGCCCAACGCGCGTCCCGACGACGACGAGCCGGACGAGCGCTGGGACGACCCGACGGGAGTCTGACCACATGACCCGCATCCTCATCGTCGGCGGCGGCTACGTCGGCATGAACGTCGCCCTCCGCCTGCAGCGCAGGCTCCGCCACCACGCTGAGATCACCATCCTGGACGCCGACTCGTACATGACCTACCAGCCCTTCCTGCCGGAGGCGGCGGCGGGCAACCTGGAGCCCCGGCACCTGGTCGTGCCGCTGCGCCAGGTCCTGCACCGGTGCCGCATGCTCAACGGCTGGGTCGTCGGGGTGGACAGCGAACGGCGTACCGTGCGGTTCCGGCCGCACCAGGGGGAGGGCTACGACCTCCCGTACGACCTGCTGGTGTACGCGCCGGGCTCGGTCTCGCGGCTGCTGCCCGTCCCCGGCCTCGCCGAGTGCGGCATCGGGTTCAAGACCGTGGAAGAGGCCATCCACCTGCGCAACCACGTGCTCGCCCAGCTCGACCTGGCCTCCTCCACCCGCGACGAGGCCATCCGCAGACGGGCGCTCACCTTCGTCTTCGTCGGCGCCGGGTTCGCCGGCGTCGAGGCGCTGGCCGAGCTGGAGGACATGGCCAAGGACGCGTGCAGGTACTTCCCGGCGGTGGACGCCGCCGACATGCGCTGGATCCTCGTCGAGGCCACCGGGCGCATCCTGCCCGAGGTCGGCCCGGAGATGGGCGCCTGGACCCTGGAGCAGCTACGCCGCCGCGGCATCGACGTCCGCCTCGACACCCGGGTGAGATCGGCCGAGAACGGCCGCGTCGTCCTCGACGACGGCGACGAGTTCGACACCGACACCCTGGTGTGGACCGCCGGGGTGCGCCCGCACCCCCTCGTCCGCGCCACCGACCTGCCCCGCGACGACAAGGACCGGGTGAAGGTCACCCCGCACCTTACCGTGGTGGGCAGGCCCGAGGTCTTCGCGGCCGGCGACTCCGCCGCCGTGCCCGACCTGACCCGGCCCGGGGAGCTGTGCGCCCCCAACGCCCAGCACGCCGTGCGCCAGGCCCGTACGATCGCCGACAACATCGTGGCCCGCCTGCGGGGCCGCCCGCTGCGCGAGTACCGCCACGCCTACGCCGGCTCCGTCGCCAGCCTCGGCCTGCACAAGGGCGTCGCCCAGGTCTACGGCGTGAAGCTGCGCGGCCCGCTGGCCTGGCTCACCCACCGCAGCTACCACCTCACGCGCATCCCCACCGTCAACCGCAAGGTGCGCGTCCTGGTGGACTGGACGCTGGCGCTGTTCTTCCCGAGGGACATCGTCTCCCTCGGCGCGCTGGCCGAGCCCCGCAAGGAGTTCGAGTTCGCCGCCGGCGCGCCGGACGGCGCGAAGACGGGCACGCAGGACGGCACCGAGACGACCGTCCCCCGCCCCGCCGGCGCCCGCTTCTGAGGCCGCTTCCGACGCTCCTGAGCGACGCTCGTGAGTGACGCTTCTGAGCGACGCTCCTGAGTGACGCTTCTGAGCACGTCTGAGCACGCGACTCGGGCGGGTCCGCACCCGCGGCCCCGCCCGAGTCCCTCGATCCCCGTGATGCGCCGCACCGGCGGATTCCCGCGATGCGCCGCCACCGACGGGTCACCGCCGCGCGCGTCCGCGCCAGTCGCTCCGCCAGGTGCGGAAGCTCGCCGTGCCCACACCGGCCTGGTGCAGGGCCAGCAGCAGCAGGCCCAGCAGCAGGAACGTCGTGCCGGTGATCCCGGCGCCCAGACTGGCGCCGAGCAGGTCGAGCAGCAGCCCGAGTCCGAAGATGATCGCGGCGACGATTGCCAGCATTTGGATTCACCTCCTCCCGAACTGCGAGAACTCAAGCAGCCGCTCCAGGACCGACCGGTACTCGCGCAGCGTCAGCCTGAGCTGCTCGGTGTCCGCGCGGTCTCCGCCCTTCCAGCGGTCCTGAAGCCGCTGCGCGCGCTCGTTCAGGTTGGCGGTCAGCTCGCTCACCATCTCGTCCAGCAGCCCGTCCGCGCGCTCGACCGCGGCCCGCGGGTCGTCCACGAACGCCACCTGCACCTCGTGCCAGCGCCGCAGGATCTCCTCGGCGTCCCGGCCGAACAGGTTCCACGCCTCCGAGCCGGGCGCGTGCGCCCCGGCCCCCGTCGCGGTCCCGGGCGCGTCGGGCGCCGTCCCCGGCGTGTCGGCCGGGGCCTCGTGCACGGCCTCGTCGTGCACGGCGGCGGCCTCGCGCTCGCGCGCCTGCGCCTCGTCGGCGGTGTCCCCGGGGGCGGTGGTGTCGTCGGGGGCCGTGGTGTCCCTCCCGGTCGTGGGGTCCGCAGGGGCATGGCCGCCGGCGTCCTCGCCGAGCTCATGCCGCACCTCGCCCGGCGTGTCCTCGGGCAGGCTCACGTGTTCCTCGTCGCGCTTCGCGGCGTCCTCGGCCGCCTCCGGCCCGCCGTACACCGGGCCGGGCCCCGGCAGCGGCGCGACATGCTCGCCCGGCACCGCAGGCGTGTCCGTAGTGCCCTGAGTGTCGCGAGTGTCCCGGCTGTCCCGGGCGTGCGGCGCGTCCGGGGCGCCCGAGGCGTCCGAGGCGTCCTCACGCGGCCGGGGCACGACCAGCTCGTCCCGCTGCTCCTTGTCCTCGTCATGCCGGACGTCGTTCCGGACGTCGTGCCGGGGGTCGTCCCGCCCGCGCAGCAGGTCGACGTCCCTGCCGTCCTCGTCGTATCGCCGATCCATGTGCGCTCACCGTCCTCGCGGGTCGCGGTCGGCCGGACGGCCGCCCGCGTACTGCTCGCGCCGTACGGAGCCGTCGGCCTCGACGTCGCCGCGCGCCTCCCGCACGGCGGGGGCCGTCCGGTCCTCGCGGTCCCCGGCCGGCCGCACGGGCGTGTCGTCGTTGACGCGCTGCGCCGGGACGGCGGCGTCCCGGGTGTCCGGGACCGCCAGCAGGTCCTCGAACAGCGCGCGGTAGTGCACCATCGCCTGGCGCAGCTCCTCGGTGGACGCCTGCCGGCGCACCGCCCTGCCGCTGATCTCGTGGGCCCTGCGGTAGTGGTCCAGCGTGCGGCTGTGGTCCACGGAGAGCACGGACAGCCGCTCCTCGAAGCCCTCCGTGGGGTAACCGCGCTGCGCCATGACCGCGGTCACGAGCTGATCGGCCTCGGTCACCGCGAAGCCGGGGGCGTCGACGAAGCGCTCCTGCACCGCCGTCCACTTCGCCGCGTACGCGTCGCGGCTCTCCTTGTCCAGCGGCTTGATGTCCAGCTCGGCGTAGCGCTGCTCGCGGGCGCGCAGCTCCTGCTCCGCCTCGCGGCGGCTCTCGCTCTCCCGCACCGCGCGTTCGTATTCGGGGCCGAAGCGTTCGCGAAGGCGATGGCGGCGTTGCTGCTGCAGTACGACGTAGCCCACTGCGCTCAGCGCCGCCACCGCGGCGATGACGACGGCCACCCAGATCAGGGTCTCGGTGGACATGTCCTGCCTCCGGTTCGATGTGTTGTTCCGGTGCCCGCGCACTGCCCTGGGCGGGGCTGTCGAAACCGGAGGAGGTCAGGTGCCGGTCAAGGGGGCGTAAGGGCTCGATCCCGGGGTAGTGGCCGCCTGATCGAATGAGGAGGAGATCCGAGATGGGATTTGGTGCCAGCCTGACGTTCATCGCGATAGGCGCGATCCTCGCCTTTGCCGTTAAGTGGGACGTGCCGGGGATCGACCTGCAACTGATCGGGTGGATCTTCATGGGCGTCGGCGTCGCCGGAGGCGTGATCACCCGCCTGTACACGCGCAGGCCCGGCGAGGACGAGACGATCGAGGTGATCGAGCCCGACGTCCTCTACACCGCCGACCCCGCCCCCGAGCACCACGCGCACGCCCACAGCACCGCCCCGCACGCCCACACCACGGCCCCGCACGTGCACGCGCACGGAACCGACCCCCGCCACGCCCGCGACGGCGACACCCGCGCCGTCCACCGTGTCTCCCACGTGGACGACCCCCACCGGGCGCCCGAGGACCCCACCCGCCCCCAGTTCCGCGACGGCCCGGTCTGAGACCCTGCCCGAAGGCCCGAGGACCCGAAGGCCCGAAGGCCCCGCGAAGGCCCCCCGAAGGCCCGAAGGCCGACGGCCTGATGTGAGCGTCCGATCTGAAAGCCCGGCCCGAAGACCACCCGTGAAATCCCGGCCCGAAGGCCCGGCCTGCCGGAAGGAGGCCCCTCAGCCCTCTTCCTCGCCGTCCCCCATGGCCCGCAACGCGGCGGCGAGCACCCCGGCCACGTGCGACCGCCCGTCCTCCCCGGCCGGAACCTCCGTGAAGCCCGTCGCCGGGTCGTAGCCGACGTCCAGCCCGGCATCGACCAGCCGCCGCGCCCAGCGGACCGCCGTGTTCACCTTCTCGGGCGGCAGTTCCCGCCCCTGCGCCAGCGCCGACAGGTTGCGCAGGTTCGTGGCCGGCCCCGACTGCGCGTGCGCCCGCTCCAGCTTCCACGGGATCGCCGCCCGATGGTCGAGCATCGCCTTGCTCAGCCCCGCGGCCCGCTTGGCCTGCAACACCCCCGACTCCGACACCCCGAAGTGCGCCGCCAACTCCTTGACCGACCATCCCTCACCCACCAGCCGGGCCAGCTCCTCCCGCTCCACCCGCGCCTTACGCCCCATCTCCGGCCCTTCCCCCCATGGACTCGCCGCTCCGGGAACCTCGTCCCGCCCATCCTCTCCCCGGCCGCGCGCGGAGGCAGATCGAGGGGTCCGTTGCTCGTGGTAGGGTTTCTATCGCGTGGCCGCCCCGAGAACAAACCGGGGCACACACGCGGCGGGGTGTGGCCCAGCTTGGTCTAAGGCGCCTGACTGGGGGTCAGGAGAGCGGAGGTTCAAATCCTCTCACCCCGACCATTTCAAAGCCCGGATCGCACGATGTGGCGATCCGGGCTTCGCTGCTGTCCGCCCACTGTGGCGCCCATTGGTCCAGGGCGCCTGACTGGGGGTCAGGAGAGCGAAGGTTCAAATCCTCTCACTCCGACCACTTCATTAGTGTCCGTCGGGTGAGGCCACTGGCCGGTGGGCGGCACCTGGACCGATGAACAACTCGTCGCGGCGATTGCCGCGGCTCGGTCCTGGCGCGGCGTCCTGCGCGCGATAGGGCGCGACGACAGCTCTGCGCGCGATAGGGCGCGACGACAGCTCCGCGGGCGTGGGGCGGGGCATGAAGCGCCGCGGAACCAGGGCTCGGCACCGGCCACTTCAGCGGGCGGCGGCTGGTCCGGCGCGCGGGTGCGGCAGGCCGTGCGGGGCGGCACGACGTGGGCGGAGGTGCTGGGCGAGCCCGGCGTCCGCCACGGCGCGGAGTTCCGGGCAACGCGTACGGCGGGTACGCGGCCCGGCTCGGGCTCGGCCCGGCTCAGGCTCGGCCCGGCTCGGGCTCGGCCCGTCCCATCGGCAGGCGCCGTCACCCCCGTGCCGGAGGCCGGCCCGCCCGGCATGGCCCGACTGCGGGACGCCGCACAGTCGCTACGCCGGCCCGCTCCGCTCCTCCTGATCCCACGCCGTCACAGGACGTTGAGGGCGCCGCTGCGGAAGGGGGCGACGGTGACCTCGGCGGCGGGGAAGCCGGCCTGGCGGACGGCCTCGGTCAGGCCGGGGAGGGCGGCCACGGGGGCGGTGCGGTCGGGGTCCACCTCGACGCGGACGCTGTCGCCGAGGTCGCGGACGCGCAGGTCGGTGACCGGGAGCGCCGACTCGGCCAGGAGGGTGCGCACGACGCGCTCGGCGGCCTCGATGCGGTGCAGGCGCACGGAGGTGACCTCGACGCCGTACGCGATCCGGCTGGCCAGGCAGGGGGCGGCGGGCTTGTCCCAGGTGGACAGGCCCCACTCGCGGCTCACCCGGCGGACCTGCGCCTTGGTGAAGCCCTCCTCACGCAACGGGGCGAGGACGCCGCGCTCGTCGGCGGCGCGGATGCCGGGGCGGAAGGGGTCGCGGGCGTCGTCGGCGTTGGTGCCGGTGGCCACGTGGGCGAAGCCGTGCTCGGCGGCGATGCGGCCGATGACGTCCAGCACCTCCGACTTGCAGAAGTAGCAGCGGCTGCGGCCGTTGGCGCGGTAGCCGGGGCTGGCCAGCTCGTTGGTGCGGGGCAGCAGGTGGCGCACGCCCTGGCCGGCGGCGAAGCGGGCCGCGGCGCTGAGTTCGGCCACGGCCAGGCTCTCGGAGACGGCGGTGACGGCGAGGACCCGGGCGGGGCCGAGCGCGCGTACGGCGGCGGCCAGCACGAAGGCGGAGTCGGCGCCGCCGGAGAAGGCGACCGCGAGCGAGCCGAGGGCGGACAGGCGGCCGAGGAGGGAGTCGATGTCGCCGGTGAGGTCGCCGGTGAGGTCGCCGTTGAGGTCGCCGGTGAAGTCGCCGGTGATGGTGTCCTGGGTGGGGGTCGTCATGGCGGGCTCCCGTCTTGGTGCGGTTGCGGGGATGCCAGGCGGCGGGCGCGCTCGGCCGCCTCACGGAGGGGGATGCCGAGGGCGGTGGCCGCCGCCACGAGGTCGTCGTGCTCTGGCTTGGCCGCGTACGGGCCGTGTTTGACGCGTACGCGGTGGCCGTCCAGGTCCACTTCGGTGGTGTGGCGGGGCAGGGCGGTGCGGCGGACGGTGGTGCGGCGGACGCCGAGCGCGCCGGTCTCGGCGAGCACCAGGTCCCGTACGGCGGTCTCGGCCTCGGGGCGGCACAGGACGTGCAGGACGGCGGCCGGGCGGCCCTTCTTCATGGTGGCGGGCGTGACCCAGGCGTCCAGCGCCCCCTGGGCCAGGGCGCGGGCGATGACGTGGCCGAGCAGCTCGCCGGTGACGTCGTCGAGGTTGGTCTCCAGGAGGTGGAGGGTTTCGGCCGCGGGGCCGTCCGGCTCGCGGCCGAGGGTGACGGCCACGACGTTGGGGCGGTCGGGCAGGACCCGGGTGCCCGTGCCGTACCCGGTGGCGGTCAGGGTCATCTCCGGCGGCGGATCGTAGCGGGCCTCCAGGGCGAGCAGCAGGGCGGCGCCGGTGGGGGTCACGGTCTCGCCGGCGAGGTCGCTGCCCGCGACCGTGGCCCCGGCGCGGGCGAGCAGGGCGGCGGTGGCGGGGGCGGGCACGGGGAGCAGGCCGTGCCGCGTGCGTACGGAGCCGGTGCCGAGGGGAAGCGGGGCGCAGTGGACCGCGGTCGCGCCCAGGGCGTGCAGCGCGGCGGCGACGCCCACGATGTCCACCACGGCGTCGTGGCCGCCCAGCTCGTGCAGGTGCACCCGGGCCGGGTCCTCGCCGTGCAGGCGTCCCTCGGTCTCGGCGATGGCGCGCAGCGCGGCGGTGGCGACGGCGGCGACCGGGGCGGGCTCGGCGCGTGCGGCCAGGGCGATGACCTCGGCGGCCGAGCGCGCCGTGGCGGTGTCGCTGACCCGTACGACGGCGCGGGTGGCGGCCAGCCCGTGCGTGACGACGGGTTCGGCGGTCAGCTCCCAGCCGGTGAGCCCGGTGGCGGCGACCGAGGCCCGGACGGCGTCCAGGGGCGCGCCCGCGCCGATGAGCGCGCCGAGCAGCATGTCGCCCGCGAGCCCGGTGAAGGGGGTGATCCAGCAGATCACGGTGTCTTCCGGGCGACCTGGGCCAGCCGGTGCGCGGCCATGGCGGCGGAGAAGCCGGAGTCGATGTTGACCACGGTGATCCCGGCGGCGCAGGAGGTGAGCATGGCCAGCAGGGCGGTGACGCCCTCCAGGGCCGCGCCGTACCCGGTGGAGGTGGGCACGGCGATCACCGGCGCGGCGACGAGGCCGCCGACGGCGCTGGCGAGCGCGCCCTCCATGCCCGCCACGACGATCACGGCGTCGGCGGCGCGCAGCCGCTCGGCCTCGGCGAGCAGCCGGTGCAGCCCGGCCACGCCGATGTCGGGCACGGACGTGACGGTCATGCCGAGGACGCGGGCCACCGCCTCGGCCTCGGCGGCCACGGGGCCGTCGGAGGTGCCGGCGGTCGCGACGGCGACGTGGAAGCCGGTCGGGGGCGCGGGCCGCCAGGCGAGCAGCCGCCCGTCGGCGTGGTAGGCGCCCTCGGGCACCTGGGCGAGCACGGCGGGGGCGTCCTGCGGCGCGACCCGGGTGACCAGGACCGGCCCGGCCGAGCGGTCCAGGAGGGCGGCGGCGATGCCGACGATCTGCTCGCGGGTCTTGCCGGGCCCGTAGACGATCTCGGGGACGCCCTGCCTGGCCTCGCGGTCCAGGTCGAGCCGGGCGTACCCGAGGTCCAGCACTCCGTCGCCGTTCATGCGCGCGCGGCCAGGTAGGGGATGGTCTGGGGGCCCTCGGGCAGCACGCAGACGCGGGCGCCGGGGCCGGCGGCGGCCAGGGCCTCGGCGACGGTGGCGGAGACGTCGGCGGTCTGCTCCAGGTGCGCGGCGGCGAGGTCGTCGTCGCCGAGGTATCCCGTGTGCATGATCACCCGGGCGCCGTCCTGGACGCGGGCCTGGATCTGCACCTGCCACTGGTCGGGCACGGTGTGCGGGCGGGCCGCGATCTCCTCCAGCAGCGCGCGCGGCGACGGCGCGGAGGCCAGCACCTCGCGGTAGGAGCCGTGGTCGGGGAAGCCGTCGCGGCACTCGGCCGCGCACACGATGACCCCGCCCGGTTTCACCACCTGGTACGCCGCGGACATCCCCTTGACGGCCTGGTACAGGTTCTGGTCCAGGGGGTAGCCGGAGTTGGTGGTGACGACCACGTCGAAGGGGGCGTCCACCTCGCGCATCGCCACGGCCCGCGCGGCGGAGGTGGCGGCGGCGTGCATGGCGAGGATGTCGCCGCCGAAGGCGGCCACGATGTCCTTGTCGCGGTTGAGGATGACGTCCAGGGCGAAGGTGACGCCGGTGCCGGCCGCGATGGCGCGCACGTCGTCGTGGACGGGGTTGCCCTCGATGACGCCCCAGGTGGCCGAGGGGTGGCCGATGCGGGCGGCGTCGTGCAGGGTGAGCACGGTCTCCAGCGCGGCCAGGCCGGGCGCGACCAGTTTGGGGCCGCCGGAGAACCCGGCGAAGAAGTGCGGCTCGACGAACCCGGTGGTGATGCGCACGTCGGCCCGCACCCACTCGGTGTTCAGCCACACCGGCACGTCCGCGCCGTAGGTGCCCAGGTAGGTCAGCGTGGACCGGTCGCGGGCGTCGTGGTTGACGATGCGCACCGACTCGACCACCCGGTCGCCGAACATGGCGCGCAGCTCGGCCTCGGTGTTGCCCCGGTGGGTACCGGTGGCGACCAGGATCGTCACGTCGGACGGGTCGATGACGCCGTCCAGCTCCTCCAGGATCGCCGGGATCATCAGGTGGCGCGGCTGGGGCCGGGTGCCGTCGCAGGCGGAGATGGCCACGGTCTGGCCCTTGCGCACCCGCTCGCGCAGCGGCGGGCCGGCGACCGGGTCGCGCAGCGCGGCCCGCAGGGCGGCCATCTGGTCGGGGGCCGCGTCGTGGTGCACCGGCGCGACCACGGTGGCCGCGTCGTCGGGCACCTCGATGTCCAGCCCGTCCTCGCCGTACGCCAGGCGCACCTTCACCGTTCCGCCTCCTCGTCGAGTTCCGCCCACAGCTCCGCCGGGATGGGGGTCGCGGCGAGCGCGATGTCGTCGGCGACCTCCTGCGGGGTGCGGGCCCCGACCACGACGCCGGTGACGGCCGGGTGCCGCAGTGGGAAGTTCAGCGCGGCGGCGGCCAGCGGCACGCCGTACGCGGCGCAGCGCTCCGCCATCCACCGGGCGCGGCGCAGGATCGGCTCGGGGGCGGGCGCGTAGTCGTAGTGGGCGCCCTCGCCGGGGTCGGCGAGCACGCCGCTGTTGAACACCCCGGCGACGAGCACGGCGACCCCGCGCTGCGCGCACAGCGGCAGCAGGTCGCGGGCCGCGCCGCGGTCGAGCAGGCTGTAGCGCCCGGCGACCATCACGCAGTCCACGTCGGTCTCGGCGACGAAGCGGCACAGCATGGCGGTCTGGTTCATGCCCGCGCCGATCGCCTTGACCGCGCCTTCCTCGCGCAGCTTGGCCAGCGCGGGGAACGCCTCGCCGGCGGCCTGCTCCCAGTGGTCGTCGGGGTCGTGGATGAGCAGGATGTCGAAGGAGTCGAGCCCGGTGCGCTCCAGGCTCTCGGCCACCGAGCGGTAGACGCCCTCGAAGCTGTAGTCGCGGCGGCGTACGAGGGGGGCGGCGCCGTCGAAGCCCTCGGCACCGGGCTCGCCCCGCCCCGGCACCAGGAGCCGGCCCACCTTGGTGGACACCACGACCTCGCGCCGCTCGGCCGGGGGCAGCCCGGTGAGGTACGCCCCCAGGCGGCGCTCGGCGAGCCCGGCGCCGTAGTGGGGCGCGGTGTCGAAGTAGGAGATGCCGGCCGCGCGGGCGGCGTCGAGCGTGGCGGCGGCGGTGTCCTCCTCGACGGCGGTGAACAGGCCGCCAAGGGGGGCCGTGCCCAGCCCGATCCGGGAGACCGTCACGCCGGTCCGCCCCAGCGGCACCCGCTCGATCCCGTTCATCCTTCCTCCCCGTCCACGTGGCCCAGCACCGAGCGCAGCCAGGTCTCGGTGGTGGAGACGTGGATCAGGGCGGCGGCCTGGGCCAGGGTGGCGTCACGGGCGAGCAGGGCCTCGTAGATGGCCTCGTGCTCGGCCACGGTCTTGTGTGAGGCGTTGGCCTCCACCGTGCCGCGCCACACGCGCATCCGCAGGGTCCGGCTGGAGATGCCGTCGAGCAGCGTGGACAGCGTCTCGTTGCCGGTCGCGGAGACCACCGCGCGGTGGAAGGCGGCGTCGAACCGGTTGAGCTTCTCTATGTCGTCGCTGGCCGCGCGCATCGCCTCAAGGTGCTCGCCCACCTCGGCGAGCTGTTCGTCGGTGATGCGGGTGGCGGCCAGGCCGGTGGCGACCGGCTCGAACAGCCGCCGCACCTCGACGATCTCCAGGAGCGTGTCGTCCTGGAGCAGTTCCACGGCCAGGCCCAGCCCTTCCAGCAGCAGCCGGGGCTCCAGGCTGGTGACGTACGTGCCGTCGCCGCGGCGCACGTCGAGCACCCTGGCCACGACCAGGGCCTTGACCGCCTCGCGCAGCGGGTTTCTGGACACGCCGAGCTGGGCGGCGAGCTGCGGCTCCGGCGGGAGCCGTGATCCGGGGGGCAGCTCACCGGACTGGATGAGCCTGCGGATGCGAAGGATCGCCTCGTCGGTCAGGGACACGATCCGCAACATAACAGACATCCCATGTTCTCGGGAGAGGTGCCAGACGTTCGTTCTGGCGGATCATGAAGACATGGGCTGTCTACGCCCGTACAGGCCCGACGAGATGCGGTAAGGCGGTGTCTCTTGGGTGGTTTGCGGGTTTTTTCGTGGGAGGTCTAGACAGCGGACCTCTAACCGGCATACAAAGACATCCCATGTTCACGTCGTGAAGGTTGCTTCACTTACCGGAAACATCCAACTGACGATCCCAAGGGGGTTCCAGGCCGTGCGCAACGACCACGCCGGAAGAGGCCGGTGGACGTGACCGACCTGATCATCGACGTCGAAGCCCACGACATCCGCTTCCCGACCTCGCGTCACCTCGACGGGTCCGACGCCATGAACCCCGAGCCCGACTACTCCGCCGCGTACGTGATCGTGCGCACCAGCGGCGGCCAGGAGGGGCACGGGCTGGCGTTCACCGTGGGGCGCGGCAACGAGATCGAGGTCGCCGCGATCCGGTCGCTGGCGCCCATGGTGACCGGCCTGCCGGTGGATGACGTGCTGGGCGACCTCGGGGGCGTCTCCCGCCGGCTCATCGGCGACAGCCAGATCCGCTGGCTCGGCCCGGAGAAGGGCGTCATCCACATGGCGGCCGGGGCCGTGCTGAACGCGCTGTGGGACCTGCGGGCCCGCCGCGCCGGCAAGCCGCTGTGGCTGCTGCTGGCCGAGCTGTCGCCCGAGGAGCTGGCCGACGTCGTCGACTTCCGCTACATCGAGGACGCGCTCACCCGCGAGGAGGCCGTCGCCCTGCTCAAGCGGGCCGAGCCGGGCCGCGCCGAGCGGATCGCCCACCTGAAGGCGCACGGCTACCCCGCCTACACCACCACCCCGGGCTGGCTCGGCTACACCGACGACAAGCTGGTGCGCCTGGCCAAGGAGGCCGTCGCCGACGGCTTCACCCAGATCAAGCTGAAGGTCGGCGCCGACCTCGGCGACGACGTGCGCCGCATGCGGCTGGCCCGCGAGGCCGTCGGCCCCGACGTGCGCATCGCCGTGGACGCCAACCAGGCGTGGAGCGTCGGCCAGGCCGTCTCCTGGATGGAGCCGCTGGCCGAGTTCGAGCCGTACTGGATCGAGGAGCCCACCTCGCCCGACGACGTGCTCGGCCACGCCGCCATCCGCGAGCGGGTCGCGCCGATCAAGGTGGCCACCGGCGAGCACACCCACAACCGGGTGATGTTCAAGCAGTTCCTCCAGGCGGGCGGGCTGGACATCCTCCAGCTCGACGCCACCCGCGTCGCCGGTGTGAACGAGAACATCGCCATCCTGCTGCTCGCCGCCAAGTTCGGGGTGCCGGTCTGCCCGCACGCCGGCGGCGTCGGGCTGTGCGAGATGGTGCAGCACCTCGCGATGTTCGACTACGTGGCCGTCTCCGGGTCCATGGAGGACCGGGTGATCGAGTACGTGGACCACCTGCACGAGCACTTCACCGACCCGGTGCGGATCAGGAACGGCCGCTACCTGGCCCCCGAGCTGCCCGGCGCCGGCGCCGAGATCCACCCCGCCTCGCGCGCCGCGTTCGCCTACCCCGACGGCCCCGAATGGGCGACCCCCGTGGCGGAGGCCGTGTGATGAGCGAGTTCTCCGGGCTGCGCGCCCTGGTGACCGGCGGCGCCTCCGGCATCGGCCTGGCCGCCGCCACCCTGCTCGCCGAACGCGGCGCGCGGGTGGCCTGCCTCGACCTGGACCCGGCCGTGCCCGAGCCGCTGCTCGGCCTGAAGGCCGACGTCACCGACGACGCGTCCGTACGAGCGGCGGTCGCCGAGGCCGCCGAGCGCCTGGGCGGCCTGGACATCCTGGTCAACAACGCCGGGATCGGCGCCCAGGGCGGCGTCGAGGACAACCCCGACGAGGAGTGGCGGCGGGTGTTCGACGTCAACGTCTTCGGCCTGGTCCGGGTCACCCGGGCCGCGCTGCCGCACCTGCGCGCCTCGCGGGCCGCGGCCATCGTCAACACCTGCTCCATCGCCGCGACCGCCGGGCTGCCCCAGCGGGCGCTGTACTCCTCCACCAAGGGCGCCGTACTGGCCCTGACCCGCGCCATGGCCGCCGACCTGATCGGCGACGGCGTCCGCGTCAACTGCGTCAACCCGGGCACCGCCGACACCCCGTGGGTGGGCCGGCTGCTCGACGACGCCGCCGACCCCGCCGCCGAGCGGGCCGCCCTGGAGGCCAGGCAGCCCATGGGCCGCCTGGTGTCGGCCGAGGAGGTCGCCGCGGCCATCGCCTACCTGGCGAGCCCTCTCGCCGGCGCGACCACCGGCACCGACCTCGCCGTGGACGGCGGCATGCACGGCCTGCGCCTGCGCAGGTGACACCCCCCTCCGAAAGGGAACCCCCATGAGGAAATTCGCAACAGGAGCGGTACTCGCCCTGGCCGCGAGCCTTCTCGCCGCCTGCGGCAGCGGCGGTGACACGGCCACCACGGGCGGCGGCGACGCCGCCGCCAAGCCGGTGCTGGGCGTGGACTACCCCCGCTCCGACACCGACTTCTGGAACTCCTACATCCAGTACGTCCCCAAGTTCGGCGCCGAGATCGGCGCCGAGCTGAAGACCACCAACTCCCAGAACGACATCGCCAAGCTCACCGCCAACGTGCAGACGCTGACCAGCCAGGGCGTCAAGGGCATGATCCTCGCGCCGCAGGACACCGCGGCCGTCGCGCCCACCCTGGCCCAGCTCAACGCCAAGAAGATCCCGGTCGTCATGGTGGACACCCGCCCCGAGCAGGGCGACGCCTACATGGTGGTGCGCGCCGACAACCGGGCGTACGGCGAGAAGGCGTGCCGCTTCCTGGGCGAGAAGCTCGGCAAGAAGGGCAAGGTCGTCATGCTCCAGGGCGACCTGGCCTCGATCAACGGCCGCGACCGCACCGAGGCGTTCAACGAGTGCATGAAGGCCAACTACCCGGACATCACGGTGTTCGGCGAGGCCACCAACTGGGACGGCGCCCTCGCCTCGCAGAAGCTGCAGACGCGGCTGACCGCCAACCCCGACATCAAGGGCATCTACATGCAGTCCAGCTTCGCGCTGTCGGGCACGCTCCAGGTGCTCAAGCAGCGCGGCCTGCTGGTGCCGCCGAGCGACCCCAAGCACGTGTTCGTCATCTCCAACGACGGCATCCCACAGGAGCTGAAGGAGATCGAGGCCGGCAACATCGACGCCACCGTGTCGCAGCCGGCCGACCAGTACGCCAAGTACGCCCTGGAGTACGCCAAGGCCGCCATCGAGGGCAAGACGTTCCAGCCCGGCGCCACCGACCACGACAGCACCATCATCCAGGTACGCCCCGGCCTGCTGGAGGACCAGCTCTCCGCGCCCCTGGTCACCGCCGACGGCGCGACCTTCGGCGGCGTCCCCAGCGTGAAGTACGACGACAAGTCGCTGTGGGGCAACAACCTCAACTGAGCCCGACCTCAGGACCCACTCACTAGGAGGCGAGGCGGTATGGCGGCCCACGGGGACGCGCCCGCCGCCGCCACCGGCGCGGGACCGGCCCGGAGCGGCCGGCCCGTGGCCGAGGCGGCGCACATCACCAAACGGTACGGCGAGACGGTCGCGCTCGACGACGCCGGGATCACCATCATGCCGGGCGAGACCCACGCGCTGGTCGGCCGCAACGGCGCGGGCAAGTCGACCCTGGTGTCGATCCTCACCGGGCTCCAGGCGCCCGACCGCGGGGAGGTGCGCTTCGGCGGCGAGCCGGCGCCGCGCCTGGCCGACCGGGACGCCTGGCGGGCCAGGGTCGCCTGCGTCTACCAGAAATCCACGATCATCCCCGAGCTGACCGTCGCGGAGAACCTGTACCTGCACCGGCACGACCTGAACCGGGCCCGGCTGATCAACTGGGGCCGGCTGCGCCGCAAGGCCGCCGAGCTGCTGGAGACCTGGTCGGTGGACGTGGACGTGCGCAGCCCCGCCGCCGACCTCAGCGTGGAGCAGCGGCAGTTCGTGGAGATCGCCCGCGCGCTGTCGTTCGGCGCCAGGTTCATCATCCTGGACGAGCCGACCGCGCAGCTCGACGGCGCGGCCATCAACCGGCTGTTCGACCGCATCCGGTCCCTCCAGGAGCAGGGCGTCACGTTCCTGTTCATCAGCCACCACCTCCAGGAGATCTACGAGATCTGCGACACGGTGACGGTGTTCCGCGACGCCCGGCACATCCTCACCCGGCCGGTGGCCGAGCTGCCCCGCGCCGACCTGGTGGCCGCGATGGCGGGCGAGGCCACCGGGCTGCAGGAGCCCTCCGGCCGCAAGCCGCCCGCGGCCGAGGCCCCGGTGGTGCTCGACGTACGCGGCCTGACCAGCGGCGACACCTACCGCGACGTCGCCTTCCAGGTCAGGTCCGGGGAGATCGTGGGCCTGGCCGGGGCGGGCGGAAGCGGCAAGACCGAGGTCGCCGAGACCGTCGTCGGGCTGCGCGCCGCCGACGCCGGCACCGTCGAGGTGGCCGGCCGCCGCCCCAAGCCGGGCAGCGTCCCGGCCGCGCTGGCGGCCGGGGCCGGGTTCGTCCCGCGCGACCGGCACCACCAGGGGTTCGTCCCGATGATGTCGATCGCCGACAACGCGACCATGACCATCCAGGACCGCCTCGGCAGCGCCGGGTTCATCAGCAACCGCCGCCGGGACGAGCTGGCGGAGGAGATGATCGGCAACCTGGCGATCAAGACGCCGGGCCCCGAACTGCCGGTGATGGGCCTGTCCGGCGGCAACCAGCAGAAGGTGGTCATGGCCCGCGCGCTGGCCAACGACCCCAAGCTGCTGGTGCTGATCACCCCGACCGCCGGGGTGGACGTGAAGTCCAAGGAGTTCCTGCTCGGCAAGGTCGAGGAGGTCGCCGAGCAGGGCACCGGCGTGGTGATCGCCTCCGACGAGCTGGACGACCTGCGCCTGTGCGACCGGCTGCTGGTGATGTTCCAGGGCCGCATCGTCGCGGAGATCCCCGCCGGCTGGCACGACCACGAGGTGGTGGCCGCCATGGAAGGAGTCAACCTCAATGCCTGAGACCAAGACGGCCCTCGCCGCGGCCGCCGCACCACCCGCGGGGCAGGCCCGGCGCGGCGGCCGGATCAGGCTCGCCCGGCTGCGCGACCTGGCCCTGATCCCGGCCATCGTGGTCATCGCGATCGTCGGCCAGATCGTCAATCCGATCTTCCTGCAGGGCGACAACCTGATCAACATCCTGCAGACCATGTCGGAGATCTCGCTGCTCGTGCTCGCGCAGACGGTCATCCTGGTCACCGGCAAGATGGACCTGTCGCTGGAGTCCACCTTCGGCCTGGCCCCCGGCGTGGCCGCCTGGCTGACCGTCGCCGTCGGCTCCGGCGCCGGGCTCGGCCTGCTCGACGGCGTGTGGTCGGTGCCGATCACGCTGGCCGTCGGCGCGGTGATCGGCGCGCTGAACGCGCTGTTCATCGTGCGCTTCGGCCTCAACGGGTTCATCGTCACCCTGGGCATGCTGATCGTGCTGCGCGGCCTGCTCACCGGCATCTCCGGCGGCCAGACCTTCTTCAACCTCCCGGAGTCGATGCTCTACCTCGGCACGGCCCTGTGGTTCGGCGTGCCCGTCTCCATCTGGATCAGCCTGATCCTGTTCGCGGGCGGGATCGTGCTGCTGGGCTACACCCGCTTCGGCCGCGCGCTGTACGCCATCGGCGGCAACGTGGACGCCGCCAAGGCCGCGGGCATCCGCACCGACCGGGTGCTGTGGATCGCCCTGGTCTCGGCCAGCGTGATCGCCGCGCTCGGCGGCCTGATGCTCTCCGGGCGGCTGGCCTCGGTGGCCGCCGCGCAGGGCGACGGCGCCATCTTCACCGTCTTCGCCGCCGCCGTCATCGGCGGGGTCAGCCTGAACGGCGGCAAGGGCACGATGTTCGGCGCGTTCACCGGCATCCTGCTCCTCTACATGATCCAGAACGTGCTCACCCTGGCCGGCGTGCCCGCCCAGTGGATCCAGGCACTCAACGGCGCGATCATCCTGGTCGCCCTGGTCCTGTCCCGCCTGACCGGCGGCAAGGCCCAGGAGTAGCCGCGCGGGACGTCCCGCCCCCTCACTCCCACAGCACCCCTGCAAGCCCGAGCGATGGGAACTTCATGACCGACTATTCCCGCAGAAGCGTGCTCGCGACCGGCCTCGGCGCGGCGGCCGGCTCCCTGCTTGTCGCCGGCGCCGACCGCGCGCACGCCTCTGCCGCGACCTCCTCCCGCGTCGGCGAGCCCGGCGCCAACCCGCTGACCCTGTGGTATCCCCGCCCGGCCGCGCAGTGGCTGGAGGCTCTGCCGGTCGGCTGCGGGCGGATGGGCGCGATGGTGTTCGGCGGCGTGGCCACCGAGCGCCTTCAGCTCAACGAGGACAGCCTCTGGGCGGGCGGCCCGCACAACTACGACAATCCCGAGGCGCTGGCGGCGCTGCCCGAGATCAGGCGGCTGGTCTGGGAGGAGAAGTGGAAGGCCGCGCAGAACCTGGCCGACCAGAAGTTCATGGGCAAGCCCACCGAGCAGGCGCCCTACCAGGTGCTCGGCGACCTGGCGCTGACCTTCCCCGGGGCGGGGGAGTTCACCGAGTACCGGCGCGAGCTGGACCTGACCCGGGCCGTCACCACGGTCACGTACCTGATAGGCGGGGTGCGGTACACCCGCGAGGTGTTCGCCAGCAAGCCCGACCAGGTGCTCGTGGTGCGGCTGACCGCCGACAAGCCCGGCTCGATCGGGTTCGAGGCGGCGTTCACCAGCCCGCAGAGCTCCTCGTCCGCGGTCGTGGACGCGCGCACGATCGCGCTGGACGGCATCAGCGGCGAGACCCAGGGCCGCCCCGGCGAGGTGAGGTTCCGGGCGCTGGCGCGGGCCGAGGCCGAGGGCGGCGCGGTGCGCACCGACGCGGGCAAGCTGATCGTCGAGGGCGCGGACGCGGTCACGCTGCTCATCTCCATGGCCACCAGCTACCGCAGCTACAAGGACGTGAGCGGCGACGCCGCCGAGGAGGCGATGCGGCACCTCACCCGCGCCACCTCCCGCCCGTACCAGGTGCTGCTGCGCGAGCACGAGCGCGACTACAAGGAGCTGTTCGGCCGGGTCTCCCTCGACCTGGGCACCACCGACATCGCCAAGCTGCCCACCGACGAGCGCATCGCCCGCCGTCAGCTCGACGCCGACCCGCAGCTCGCCGCGCTGTACTTCCAGTACGGCCGCTACCTGCTCATCTCCAGCTCCCGGCTGCCCGGCCACGCGGCCAACCTCCAGGGCATCTGGAACGACTCGCTCACCCCCGCGTGGGAGTCGAAGTACACCATCAACATCAACTGCGAGATGAACTACTGGCCGGCGGCCAAGACCAACCTCATCGAGACCTTCGAGCCGCTGTTCGACCTGATCGAGGACCTGGCCGAGTCGGGCGCGCGGACCGCCAAGACCCACTACGGCGCGAGCGGCTGGGTGGCCCACCACAACACCGACGGCTGGCGCGGCACCGCCCCGGTGGACTTCGCCTTCTACGGCGTGTGGCCCACCGGCGGCGCCTGGCTGTGCCTGACCCTGTGGGAGCACTACCTCTACACCGGCGACGAGGACGCGCTGCGCAAGCACTTCCCGCTGATCGAGGGCTCGGTGCGGTTCTTCCTGGACACCCTCCAGGTGGACCCGAAGACCGGCTACCTGGTCACCAACCCTTCGCACTCGCCCGAGGTCGGCCACCACGAGGACGGCGACGAGAACGTCAGCATCTGCGCGGGCCCGACCATGGACATGCAGATCCTGCGCGACCTGTTCAGCGCGTTCGAGCAGGCATCGGCCGTGCTGCACCGCGACGAGGAGCTGCGGGAGAAGGCCAGGGCGGCCAGGGAACGGCTCGCGCCCACCCAGATCGGCCACCTCGGCCAGATCCAGGAGTGGCTGGAGGACTACCGCGGCGACGCCGCGCTGTCGCGCAGCCGGCACATCTCGCACCTTTGGGGCCTGTTCCCCAGCGACCAGATCGACCCCCGGCTCACCCCCGAGCTGGCCGCGGCGGCCCGCCGCACCCTGCAGCTCCGCGGCGAGGCTGGCGCGGGCTGGTCCCTCGCCTGGAAGATCAACTTCTGGGCGCGGCTGCTGGACGCGGCGGAGGCGTACAAGCGGCTGAGCAACCTGCTCATCCCGGCGCGCACCGCGCCCAACATGTTCGACCTGCACCCGCCGTTCCAGATCGACGGCAACTTCGGCGGCACCTCCGGCATCACCGAGATGCTGCTGCAGAGCCACGGCGACCAGATCCACCTGCTCGCGGCGCTGCCCGCGCAGTGGCCCGACGGCGCCTTCAGCGGGCTGCTGGCCCGCGGCGGCTTCGAGGTGGACCTCGAATGGCGCGGCGGCGACGTGCACCGCGGCGAGATCCGCTCCCGGCTGGGCCGCAAGGTCACGCTGCGCACCCCCGCGCCGGTCACCGTGACCTCCGGCGGGCGCCCGGTGCCGGTGGAGCGGCCGGAGCCCAACGTGGTCGTCTTCGACACCCGGCCCTCGGGGGCCTACGAGGTGCGGCCGGGCGCCTGACGCCTAGCCGGGCGGCCGGGCCGGCGTGGCCCGGCCGCCCTCACGGCTTGCGGCCCACCCCCGCGTACACGAACATCTTCTCCCGGTCCACCTCGCGCGCCACCGTGGGCCGCCACTCGGGCGCGGTGACCAGCCCCGGTTCGACCGGCTCGAACCCGTCGAAGAACGCCAGCACGCCCGCGCGGTCCCTGGCCACCCACGGGGCGCCGGCGCGGGCCGACAGCGCCACCAGCCGGCCCACCTCCACCGGGCTGAACTCGCTGGTGACGTGGCTGACCACGATGTGGCTGCCCGGGGCCAGCGGCGCGGCCAGCCGCTCGACCAGCTCCAGCGGGCGCTCCTCCTCCGGGATGAAGTGCAGGATCGCGACCAGCAGCAGCGCCACCGGCTCGCGGAAGTCGATCAGGCGCTCGACCTCCGGGTGGGCCAGGATCTCCTCCGGCGCCCGCAGGTCGCCCCGGACGAAGGCCGCGTTGCGCCCGTCGGCCAGCAGCGCCTCGCCGTGCGCCGCCACCACCGGGTCGTGGTCCACGTAGACCACCCGGGCGTCGGGCAGGGTCTCCCGCGCCACCTCGTGCACGTTCTGCTGCGTGGGCAGGCCCGAGCCGATGTCCAGGAACTGCCGCACCCCCGACTCGGCCAGGAACCGCACCGCCCGCCCCAGGAACCACCGGTTCTGCCGGGCCATCGCCCGCATCTCGGGCGCCGCCGCGAACACCTTCTCCGCGGCCTCGCGATCGACCGCGTAGTTGTTCTTGCCGCCGAGCGCGTAGTCGTAGACGCGCGCCGGGTTCGGCACCGTGACATCGACGCCGTCGGGGGCCGAGTGCTCGTGGATCACCACACGCTCCGGGAGGTGCCTGCCGCGCTGGATCAGTGGACCGTTCGCGCGCAGAATACACCGCACGCCCCGCCGGCGATCATCGGTGACGGGGCGTGCGGGCGCGGTCAGCGCAGCGTGCGGAAGAACGCCCGTACGTCGCCCACCAGCAGGTCCGGCTCCTCCATGGCCGCGAAGTGGCCGCCCCGGTCGAACTCCGACCAGTGCGTGATCCGGTTCATCCGCTCGGCGAAGGCCCGGACCGGCCCGGCGATCTCGCGGGGGAAGACCGCGACCCCGGTCGGCACCGTGCACCGCTCCGGCGCCGTCCACGCGCGGGCGAACTCGTAGTACAGGTCGGCGGAGGTGCCGCCGGTGTTGGTCAGCCAGTAGAGGGTGACGTTGGCCAGCATCCGATCGCGGTCCACGGCGTCCTCGGGCAGCTCGCGGGAGTCGGTCCACTCCTTGAACTTCTCCACGATCCACGCGAGCTGCCCCACCGGGGAGTCGGCCAGCGCGTACGACAGCGTCTGCGGGCGGGTGGACTGGACCCGCATGTAGCCGCTCAGCTCGCTCTGGAAGCGCTTCAGCTCGCCCAGGCGGGCCCTCTCGGCGTCGGTGAGGGCGTCCACCTCGCCGGGGTCGCCGGACGGGAAGGTGAGCAGGAAGTTCAGGTGCACCCCGGCCACCTTGTCCGGGGCGAGCACGGCCAGCTCGCGGGAGATGACGGACCCCCAGTCGCCGCCCTGCGCGCCGTACCGGTGATGGCCCAGCCGGTCCATCAGCTCGGCCCACGCCGCGGCGATCCGGCGCACGTCCCACCCGGTGTCGCAGGTCGGCCCGGACAGGCCGTAGCCGGGGATCGACGGGATCACCAGGTGGAAGGCGTCGGCCGGGTCGCCGCCGTGCGCGCGGGGATCGGTGAGCGGGCCGATCACGTCCAGGAACTCGAACACCGAGCCCGGCCAGCCGTGGGTGAGGATCAGCGGCAGCGCGTCCGGCTCGGGGGAGCGGACGTGCAGGAAGTGCACGTTCTGCCCGTCGATCGTGGTCGTGAACTGCGGGTGGCGGTTCAGCTCCGCCTCCTGCGCCCGCCAGTCGAACCCGTCGCGCCAGTACGCGGCCAGATCCTTCAGATAGGAGACGGGGACGCCCTTGCTCCACGCCCGCCCGGGAAGCTCGGCGGGCCACCGGGTGCGGCCGATCCGATCGCGCAGGTCGTCGAGGTCGTCCTGCGGGAAGCGGAGGGTGAACGGCCGGATCTCAGCGCTCTTGGTGTCCATGACGGCCACGCTACGCGAATGTGATCGACATCACACCGGCCGCCTGTCCCCCGGAGCGGGCTTCGCTCGTCCTGTGACCGAGTGACCGGCGGCGGCACGGGCCGCGACGCCGGACAGGACGAAGGAGACCGCACATGAGGTACGCACTGCTGATCAACCTGTTGCCCGAGTCCTACGCCGGCCTCGGCGAGGAGGAGATCGCGGCCGTCAACGCCGAGTACATCGCGCTGCGCGCGGACGAGCGGGTCATCGGGGGCGAGCAGCTCCAACCGGCCGAAACCGCCACCACCGTGCGCTCCGCCGGCGGCGAGCTGCTGGTGACCGACGGGCCGTTCGCCGACACCAAGGAGGTGTTCGGCGGGTTCTTCATCGTCGAGGCGGCCGATCTCGACGCCGCCCTGGAGGTCGCGGCCCGCGTCCCGGCCGTGCGCATGGGCGGGTCGGTGGAGGTGCGCCCGCTGGTGGAGTTCTAGCCCGTGCTGGAGGAGGTCTTCCGCGAGCAGTGGGCGCGCGTGTTCGCCTCCCTGGTCGGCTACACCGGTGACGTGGACGTCGCCGAGGAGGCCGCCCAGGAGGCGTTCGCCGTCGCGGCCGAGCGCTGGTCGCGCGAGGGGCCCCCGGACGACCCGGGGGCCTGGCTCGTGGTGACCGGACGCAACCGGGCGATCGACCGGCTCCGGCGCGAACGTGCGCACGCCCAGAAGATCCGGCTGCTGGACCGCCCGGAGCCCGTGGAGGTGACCATGGACGGCACGACGATCCCCGACGAGCGGCTTGAGCTGTTCTTCATGTGCTGCCACCCGGCGCTGGCGGCCGAGGCCCAGGTCGCGCTCACGCTGCGGGCCCTGGGCGGGCTGTCCACCGCGGAGATCGCGCGGGCGTTCCTGGTGGGCGAGGAGACGATGAAGCGGCGGCTGTCGCGGGCGCGCGCCAAGATCCGGGCGGCGGTGATCCCGTTCGCGGTCCCCCGCCGGGAGGCGCTGCCCGCGCGCCTGGGGGCGGTGCTCGCGGTGCTGTACCTGATCTTCAATCAGGGGTACGGCGACGCGCGGGCCGGCCTCGCGGCCGAGGCGATCCGGCTGTGCCGGGTGCTCCTCGGCCTCATGCCCGCCGAGCCCGAGGTCGCCGCGCTGCTGGCGCTGATGCTGCTGCACGACTCGCGCCGGGCCGCCCGCGTCCGCGACGGCGAGATCGTCCCGCTGGCGGAGCAGGACCGCGGCCTGTGGGACACCGCCCAGATCCGGGAGGGCCTGGGGCTGCTCGACCGCGCCCTCGCGCGGGGCGGCGGCGGCGCCTACACGGTGCAGGCGGCCATCGCCGCCCACCAGGCCGAGGAGCGGATCGACTGGCCCGCCGTCGCCGCCCTGTACGACCGGCTCGGGGAGCTCACCGGCTCTCCGGTCGTCGCGCTCAACCGGGCCGTGGCCGTCGCCGAGACCGAGGGGCCGCAGGCGGCGCTGGCGCTCGTCGATGCCCTCGACCTGGACGGATACCGCTACTTCCACTCCACCCGGGCGGAGCTGCTGCGCCGCCTGGGCGACGTGGAGGGGGCGCGGGCAGCGTACGACAGGGCGCTCGGCCTGACCGTGACCGAGGCCGAGCGCCGCTTCCTCGCCCGCCGCCTCCGCGAGCTGCGCACCGGCCCGCAAGCGCCGGGATGAGCGGCGGGAAACCGACCGTGAACCCGGCCTCGCGTGGCGTAACCGGCATTTAGTTCGGAGGACATCGAACGGTATCGGCCCCCGCCTCGAATTGGGGTGTGGCCGGGTGGTCACGGCTCCGGATTTGCGCCGGTCGGGCGGGCGCGGAGAGGGCGGGAGCATGGGGGTCGGGTTCGTCGGCGGCGAGCACCACGCGGTCGTCGTGGTGGGCGGCGGGCAGGCCGGGCTCGCGGTGAGCCACTGCCTGACGCGGCGCGGGATCGGGCACCTGGTGATCGAGCGGGACCGCGTCGGGCACGAGTGGCGCACGCGGCGCTGGGACTCCTTCTGCCTGGTCACGCCGAACTGGCAGTGCCGGCTCCCCGGCTACCCGTACGCCGGCGACGACCCGCACGGCTTCATGGGCCGCGACGAGGTCGTGCGCTACCTGGAGGGGTACGCGGCCTCGTTCCGGCCGCCCCTCGCCGAGGGCGTGACCGTGGAGCGGCTGAGCCGGCGCGGCCACGGGTTCGAGGTCGCCACCGACGCCGGGACCGTCACCGCGGACCAGGTGGTGGTGGCCACGGGGCCGTACCAGGTGCCGGTGGTGCCGCGGATGGCCGAGCGGTTCCCGCGCCGGATCAGGCAGCTCCACTCCTCGGAGTACCGGGGGCCCGGCGGGCTGCCCGAGGGCGAGGTGCTCGTCGTCGGCACCGGGCAGTCGGGGTGCCAGATCGCCGAGGACCTGCATCTCGCGGGGCGGCGGGTGCACCTGAGCGTGGGCACCGCGCCGCGCTGCGCCCGCTTCTACCGCGGTCGGGACGTGGTGGCCTGGCTGGACCTGATGGGCTACTACGACCGGCCGATCGACGACTTCGACGACCACGACGCCGTACGCGCCCGCGCCAACCACTACGTCACCGGGCGCGACGGCGGCCGGGACATCGACCTGCGGGCCTGCGCCCGCGAGGGCATGCGCCTGTACGGGCGGCTCACCGGGGTCGCCGACGGCGGGACCCCGGAGTTCGCCGGCGACCTGCGGCGCAACCTGGACCACGCCGACGCGGTCTCGGAGAGCATCAAGGACTCCATCGACGCCTTCATCGAGTCCGCCGGCATCGCCGCCCCGGGCGAGCCCCGGTACGTGCCCGTCTGGGAGCCGGACGGCGACCCGCCCCCGCCGGACATGGAACGGGTCTCGGCGATCGTGTGGGCGACCGGGTTCACCCGCGACTACCGCTGGATCAGGGTGCCGGTGTTCGACGGCACGGGATACCCGGCGCACGAGCGCGGCGTCACCCGGGTGCCCGGCCTGTACTTCATCGGGCTGCCCTGGCAGCACACCTGGGGCTCCGGACGCCTGTCCGGGGTGGGACGGGACGCCGAGCACCTGGCCCGGCACATCGCCGCGGCGGCCGTGCCCGCGCGGCCGGTGCCCGCCCACGCGCCGTACTTCGTCCACCCCGAGCTGCTGGGGAGCTGAGCATGGGCCGGACGACGGGCCGGACGAACGGCATGGTGCTGGACGCGCACCGCCACCTCGGCGTGCTCCCGGCCTACCCGTTCTACGGCGGGCCGCCGGTCTCGCCGGACGTCGGCGCGCGGGCCACCGTCGCCGAGCTGATCGCCGACATGGACGCCGAGGGCACCGAGCGGGCGCTGGTGCTGCCCAACTACGGGGTGCCCGACCCCGCCGTCGCCTTCTCCTTCAACGAGCTGTGCGTCGAGGCCGCCGCCCGCGACGACCGGATCAGGTGCGGGCTGTGGGTCTCGCCCCGGCCCGAGGACGAGGAGCGTACGAGCGCCGCCCTGGCGCTGGCCGGCGAGAGCGGCGTGCGGGCGCTGAAGCTCAGCTTCCTGCTCGGCGGCCGGGCGGGCGACCCGGCCTGCCGCCCCCACCTGGACCGGATCTTCGCCGCCGCCCGCGCGCACGGGCTGGTCGTGCACGTGCACACCTCGCCCGGCGCCGCCTCCGACATCGACGAGGTGGGCCGCCTCGTCGAGTGGTACGCCGATGACGTGGCGGTGCACCTGGTGCACTTCGGCGGCGGCGCCAGCGGCCACATCAAGCTCGCGGGATCGCGCTTCTTCGACTGGATCGCGGCCGGCAAGCGGGTCTACACCGACGTGTCCTGGGCGATCGGCTTCGCGCCCCGCTGGCTGGCCCGGGAGATCGACCGGCGCGGCCTCGGCCACGACCGCGTGCTGTTCGCCAGCGACGAGCCCTGGGGCGACCACGCCGGCGAGCGCGCCAGGCTCGCGGGCGCGGCCGGGGACGGCGAGCTGGCCCGGCTCTTGTTCCACGACAACTTCGCCGAGCTGTACGGCTGAACACCAAGGAGATCACATGGCCGAACTGACCGACACCGAGAAGCAGAGCCTCACCGAGATCCCGCACCCGTCGCTGCCCGAGGGCAGCACCATCTACGGCGGAACCAAGGTCTTCCCCGACTACCAGGCCGAGAACGGCGAGTGCTACTTCACCCTGGTGCACGGCATCGCGCACGAGTCGTCCGTCAGCTTCGTGGCGATCCTGCAGGCCACCCGGGCGCTGCGCAAGGGCTTTGAGTCGGCGATCTACTTCTACGGCCCCGGCTCGCTGAACTGCCTGGCCACCCGGGGCTTCCCCACCACCGGCAACTCGGCCTTCCCCGGAGAGCACAACATCAACAACTCGCTGGCCACCTTCATCGCCGAGGGCGGCAAGGTCTACTGCTGCCGCTTCGGCCTGTCGCTGCACGGCGCCCGCGAGGAGGACCTGATCGAGGGCGTGATCCCGACGCATCCGCTGGACGTCCAGGACGCGCTGATCCACTACGCCCGCAAGGGCGCGATCATCAACTCGACCTACATGTTCTAGGAGGCGCGCCGTGCATGTGGGCACGCGGGTGGACGTGGCCATCCGGGGCGTCCGGGTGGAGGCGCCGGTGCGGCGCGCCGGGGGAGCGGGCCCCAGCGACGACGGCCACCTCATCCTGGACGGCATGGGCGCCGCCGTCCCCCTCGACCCCCGCAGCCCGTACTCCGTGCGCGACGGCCGCCTGTGGCTGGGCGAGACGGACACCGGGCTGCCGGTCACCCCGGTGCGCCGCCCCCGCTTCTACGACCTGACGACGGCGGACGGCGTCCCGTACGAGAAGATCGCCAAGCTGCACGGCGCGGGCGTGCTCGCCACCACGGTGGTGCAGACGTGCGTCAGGTACGCCGAGAGCGACCGGTGCCGGTTCTGCGCGGTCGAGGAGTCCCTGTACGCCGGCGCCACCGTCGCCGCCAAGACCCCGGCGCAGCTCGCCGAGGTCGCCGAGGCGGCGGTGCGGCTCGACGGCGTCACCCAGATGGTGATGACCACGGGCACCACCAACGGCCCCGACCGGGGCGCGCGGGTCCTGGCCCGTTCCGTGCGCGCGGTGCTCGCCGCGGTCCCCGGGCTGCCCGTCCAGGTGCAGTGCGAGCCGCCCGAGGACCTGGCGTGGCTCGGCGAGCTGCGGGCGGCGGGCGCGGCGGCGATCGGCATCCACGTGGAGTCCCTGGACGAGGAGGTGCGGCGCCGCTGGACGCCCGGCAAGGCGGCGGTGCCCGTGGCGCGGTACGAGGAGGCGTGGGCCGAGGCCGTGCGCGTGTTCGGCCGCAACCGGGTCTCCACCTACCTGCTGGCCGGGCTGGGGGAGGACCCGGACGAGCTGGTGGACGGCGCGGCGCGGCTGATCCGGATGGGCGTCTACCCGTTCGTGGTGCCGTTCCGGCCGATGCGCGGCACCCTGGCCGTGCGCGTGGACGGCGCGCAGGCGCCGCCGCCCGAGCTGGTGCGCCGGGTCACCGAGCGCGTCGCGGCGCTGCTGCGCGCGGCGGGCATGACCGGCGCCGAGCAGGGGGCGGGGTGCGCGGCCTGCGGGGCGTGCAGCGCGCTCGCCGCGGCGGGCGGGTGAGCCGATGTCCCCGATCGACGTGCCGGTCCTCGCCGGACCGGCGCCCGGCCCGCTGATCGAGCGGGCCGACGGGCAGGCCGCGATCCGGGCCTACCACGAGCTGCGGCGGCGGGTGTTCGTGGAGCAGGAGGGCCTGTTCGACCGCACCGACCTGGACGAGGCCGACGACGACCCCAGGACGGTCGTGCTCGTCGCCCGCGACCCCGCCGACGGCGCCGTCGTCGGCGGAGTCCGCCTCGGCCCCGTGCCCTTCCCGGCGGCGAGGGGGATCGGCGGCGGGACCGACATCGGGTGGTGGAGGGGCGGGCGGCTCGCGGTCTCCCGCGCGACCCGCGGTGCGCCCGGCGCCGGTCCCGCCCTGATCCGCGCGGCCTGCGCGTACGCCGAGTCGGCCGGCGTCCTGCGCTTCGAGGCCGCCGTGCGCGCCCGGCACGCGCCCGCCTTCGCCCGCCTCGGCTGGCGGCGGGTGCGACCGGCGCGGCCGGACGAGGCCCCGTCCGGCCGCGAGCCGCACGTGCTGATGCGCCACCCGATCGGCCGGATCGCCGCCCTCGTGGCCGCGGCCAAGAAGCCCCTCGGCCCGCTGCTCGCCGGGTTCGCCCCCGGCGGGCCCGGGTTCGTCGGCGACGACGGCGCGCCCGTGCCGGGCACCGACGTCGTGGCCGCCTGCGACGCGATCCTGCCCTCGATGGTGGAGCGCGACCCGGAGTGGGCGGGCTGGTGCTCGGTGCTGGTCAACCTGAACGACCTGGCCGCGATGGGGGCCGAGCCGGTCGGGCTGCTGGACGCGCTCGGCGCCCGCGACGCCCGCGCCGCGGCCAGGGTGCTGGACGGGCTCGGCCGCGCCGCCGCCGCGTACGGGGTGCCGGTGCTCGGCGGGCACACCCAGCTCGGCGTGCCCGCCGCGCTGAGCGTGACCGCCCTCGGCCGGACGGCGCGCCCGGTGCCCGGCGGCGGCGGGCGGCCGGGCCACCGGGTCCGGCTCACCGCCGACCTGGGCGGCGGCTGGCGGCCCGGTTACACGGGCAGGCAGTGGGACTCCACCACCGTCCGCCGCACGCCCGAGCTGCGGGCCATGCTCGGCGCCGTGGCAGCGGCCCGGCCGCACGCGGCCAAGGACGTGTCCATGGCGGGCGTCGCCGGCACCCTCGGCATGATGGCCGAGGCGGCCGGGTGCGGCGCGGTGCTCGACGTGGCCGCGGTGCCGCGCCCGGCGGGCGCGGCCATGGGCGACTGGCTGACCTGCTTCCCCGGCTTCGCGATGCTCACCGCGGCGCCGGCGGGCGCGGGCCCGCTTCCGGCGGGGCCCGCGACCGGGGCGGAGTGCGGCGAGCTGGTGCCGGGGCGGGGCGTGTCGCTGCGCTGGCCCGACGGCGAGCTGACCGAAGTGATCACCGATGGGGTGACCGGATTGGGGAGAGCATGAGCGCGTTGCGGATGGCCGCCGTGGCCGCGCCGTTCGATCGCGACCTGGAGGGCGACTTCGCGCGCATCGAGCGCATCGTCGCCGGGGCGCGGGCGGCGGGCGTACGGCTGCTGGCCCTGCCGGAGGCGTGCCTGGGCGGCTACCTGCACAGCATGGACGGCGGGCGGCACGACGGCGGCCCGCCCGCCCTCGACCCCGGCGGGCCGGAGATCCGCAGGCTGGCCGCCATCGCGGGCGACATGGTGGTCTGCGCCGGATACTGCGAGGCCGCGGGGGGCCTGCGCTACAACAGCGCGGTGTGCGTCAGCGGTGACGGCGTGCTGGGCCGGCACCGCAAGGTGCACCAGCCGCTCGGCGAGGACGGCCTGTTCGCCGCCGGCGACGGCTTCGCCGCCTTCGACACCCCGGTGGGCAGGCTCGGCATGATGATCTGCTACGACAAGGCGTTCCCCGAGTCGGCGCGCGCGCTCGCGCTGGACGGCGCGCAGATCGTGGTGTGCGTGTCGGCCTGGCCCGGCAGCCGCACCGACCCCGCGCCCGACCTGGCCCAGGACCGCTGGACCCGCCGCTTCGACCTGTTCGACCGGGCGCGGGCGCTGGAGAACCAGGTGGTGTGGCTGTCGGCCAACCAGTCGGGGACGTTCGGCTCGCTGCGGTTCGTCGGCAGCGCCAAGATCGTCGATCCGGGCGGCGACGTGCTGGCCGCCACCGGCGTGTCCGGCGGCGTGGCCACGGCCGAGCTGGACGTGCCGCGGGCGCTGGAGACCGCGCGCCGCTCGATGGGGCACCTGCGCGACCGCCGCCCCGCCGCCTACGCCCCGCCCGTGGCGGTCGCCGGGCCGTGAGCGGCGGGAGGGGGACGATCCGGATCGCGGCGGCGTCCGCGCACTTCGGCCGGGACCTGGAGTTCGACCTGGCCCGGGTCGCCAAGCTGATCGCCGACGCGCGCGGGGCCGGCGCGGCGCTGCTCGTGCTGCCCGACGCCGCGCTCGGCGGCTACCTCGCCGACCTGCGCCACCCCGACCCGGAGGCGCTGCCGCCCGCGCTCGACCCGGACGGGCCGCAGGTCAAGCGGGTGTGCGCGCTGGCCGCCGAGATGGTGGTGTGCGTCGGCTACTGCGAGGCCGCCGGGGGCCTGCGCTACAACAGCGCGGTGTGCGTCAGCGGTGACGGCGTGCTGGGCCGGCACCGCAAGGTGCACCTCCCGGCGGGCGAGGTCGCCGCGTACGCGTCCGGCGACCGGTTCGACGCCTTCGACACCCCGGCCGGGCGGGTCGGCATGCTCATCGACTACGACAAGACCTTCCCCGAGTCGGCGCGCAGCCTCGCCCTGGACGGCGCCGAGATCATCGCCTGCCTGTCCGCCTGGCCGGCCAGCATCACCAACCGCGCCCCGCGCATGGCCCAGGACCGCCAGTCGCGCCTGTTCGACCTGTACGACTGCGCCCGCGCCGCGGAGAACCAGGTCGTGCTGGCCTCCTCCAACCAGACCGGCGCGATGGGCGGCATGCGCTTCCTCGGCCAGGCCAAGGTGGTCGGCCCCGGGGGCGACATCCTGGCCCGCACCTGGTCCCGCGCCGGGCTGGCGGTGGCCGAGCTGGACGTCGCCGCCGAGATCGCCACCGCCCGCCGGGTGCTGCACCACCTCGCCGAGCGGCGCCCGGCCGGCTACCGGATGGTGCCGTCGTGAGGATCGCGCTGCTCACCTACTCCACCCGCCCGCGCGGCGGCGTCGTGCACACGCTCAACCTGGCCGAGGCGCTGGCCGGGCTGGGCCAGGACGTGACGGTCTGGACGCTGGGCCGGGGCGGCGACGGCGGGTTCTTCCGCCCGGTCGCCCCCGCCGTGCGCCAGGTGGTGGTCCCGTTCCCGGACCGGGAGGGCGAGGGCGTGGGCGCGCGGGTGCTGCGCTCGATCGCCGTGCTGCGCGAGGCGTTCGGCGAACGCGCGGACGAGTACGACGTGGTGCACGCGCAGGACTGCATCAGCGCCAACGCCGTCACCCGGTGCCTGCGCACGGTGCACCACATCGACCGCTTCACCACCCCCGAGCTGGCCGCCTGCCACGAGCGCGCCATCGCCGAGCCGTACGCGCACGTGTGCGTCTCCGAGGCGGTGGCCGCCGAGCTGGCCGAAGGCTGGGGCATCGCGGCCACGGTGATCCCCAACGGCGTGGAGGCGGCCAGGTTCGCCGAGGCGGCGGGCGACGGCGAGGACGCGGTGGCGGCCAGGCGGGCCTGGCGGGCCAGGTTCGGCAGGTACGTGCTCACGGTCGGCGGCATCGAGCCGCGCAAGGGCTCGCTGGACCTGCTGGAGGCGTACGCGCTGGTGGCCGGGCGGGTGCCGGGCCTGCGGCTGGTCATCGCCGGCGGCGAGACCCTGTTCGACTACCGCGGCTACCGCGCCCGGTGGGAGGAGCGCGCCGCCGAGCTGGGCGTGACCCCCGAGGTGCTGGGCCCGGTGCCGCACGGCGAGCTGCCCGCGCTGGTCGCCGCCGCGGCGGCCTTCGCCTTCCCCTCCGTCAAGGAGGGCTTCGGCCTGGCCGCCATGGAGGCGCTGGCCGCCGGGGTGCCGCTGGTCACCCGCGACCTGCCCGTGCTGCGCGACGTGTTCGGCGGAGCGGCGCTGTTCGCCGCCGACGTGCCCGGCCTCGCCGCCGCCCTGCGCAGCGCCCTGGACAACCCCGACCCGCGGCTGCGGCACGCCGGCCGCGCCCTGGCCGCCCGGCACACCTGGGCCGACGCGGCGCGCGCCCACCTCGCCCTCTACCGCTCGCTGGCGCCCTCGCGCTGACGCTCGGCGGCGATCCTGGCCAGGTCCACCCGGGAGGAGATGCCGAGCTTGCGGAAGATCTGCCGCAGGTGGAAGGCCACGGTGTGCACGCTGACGAACAGCTCCTCGGCCACCTGACGGTTCCGGCGTCCCTGCGCCACCAGCAGCGCCACCGCGCGCTCGGTCCCGGTCAGGCTGTCCCAGCCCGAGGCCGGGCGCCCGCACTCCCACCGCGCCGGCGCCCGCGGCTCGGCGGCGCCCGCCTGCCTGCGCACCGCGCGGCGTACCGGGAGGGGGAGGTCCGCGAGCACCGCCCGCCTGACCAGCTCGTGCCGGAAGGCCAGCGTCTCCTCGCCGGGCGTGAGCAGCCCGGCGGCCAGCGCCTCCTCCAGGGCCGGCAGCAGCGCGGCCGGGGTCGTGCCCATCAGGTCCGCGACGCGCTCCGGCGTGAACGGCCCGCCGAGCGCGGCGGCGGCCTCCACCAGGTGCCGCGCCGGGCCGCCGAGGGCGTCCAGCCGGTCGCGCACCGCGGCGAGCACCCGCTCGGGCGGCGGGCGCTCGCCGCCCGGCCCGTGCCCCGTCTCGTATGGCGGCCCGTCAGGCCGGTACGGCCGCCCGTCGCGCGCCTGCGGCGGGACCTTCGGCGGCGGGAGGGCGGGGGACAGCCGGGCCCGCGGCCCCGACAGGTCGAGCGCGCCCTCCTCGCGCAGCCCCTCCAGCAGGTCGAGCAGCAGCCGCGGGTTGCCGCCCGCCTCCGCCGCCGGCGCGGCCAGGTCGTCGCCGGGCGGCAGGCCCAGCACGTCCGCGACCACCTGCGCGGTCGCGCCGGGGCCGAGCGGCGCGAGCCGGACCCGCTCGGCTCCCGCCCGCGCCAGCGACCGGAACGCCCGCGCCGCCTCGCCGGGCGGGGCGGTCGCGCGGGCGAGCAGCCAGGCGACCGGCAGGTCCGCCAGCCGCTCGCACAGCTCGGCCAGCCCGGCCAGCACGGCGTGCCCGGCCCGTTGCAGGTCGTCCACCGCGACCAGCGCCGGGCCGCGCGCCGTGCGCTCGCGCAGGCAGCGCTCCGCCCGCGCCACCGCGCGGACGCCGCGCGCGGCCGGATCGTCGTCGCGGTCCTCCGGGACAGGCGCGTACGGCGCCGATCCCACCGTGAGGTGGCCCAGCTCGCGCACCGCGCACGGAACCACCGCGAACCCGCGCCCGGCGGCCGTGGACCGGGCCCACGACAGGAGCGCGCTGCGGCCGATGCCCGGCTCGCCCTCCACCAGCAGCACCCCGCCGCGCCCGCCCGCCGCGGTGTCGAGCAGCGCGGCCACGGCCCGGAGCTCGCCCTCGCGCCCGCGCAGCTCCGGCCGCTCGCGTGTGCGCATCGTCTCCCCCCTGCCGCGCCCGGCGGCGCCGGGGGGATGGTCCGCCGCCCTCCCTCCGAGACTACCCAGGCCGTCTCCGCGCGCCCGGCCCCCCTGGTCGGGTAGCCAGGACTACCAGGTCTGACGGTGCGGCCGGGCGGCGCGGCGGGTGACGCTCGTGGAAAGGCGTGCCGGCGAAGTCGGCGGCACACCGGGCGAGGGGAGGCATCATGCCCACACTGCCGTACGGCGCGGTCATGAGCGACCACGAGCGGCTCGGCACCTACGACACCTACGCCGAGGCCCAGAAAGAGGTGGACTACCTGTCCGACCACGGGTTCCCGGTCGGCGGCACGATCATCGTGGGGGTGGGCCTGCGGCTGGTCGAGCGGGTGCTCGCCCGGATGACCTACCTGCGCGCGGCCGGCCGGGGCGCGCTCGCCGGGGCCTGGTTCGGCCTGCTGATCGGGCTGTTCTTCGGCCTGTTCTCGCCGGTGCCGAGATCCTGGGCCGCGCTGGTGATCTGGGGCCTGGTCTGGGGCGCCATCGCCGGAGCCATCGCCGGGCTGGTGTCGCACGCGATCAGCGGGGGCGAGCGCGACTTCGTCTCCACCAGCGGCCTGGTCGCGGAGAAGTACGAGGTGCTGGTCGACTCGGCGCACGCGGAGCAGGCCCGCGCGCTGCTGCTGCGCTGAGCGCCACCGGGAGGGGGACACCCCCATGAGCGAGACGGCGGGTCACGGCGAGCACCACGGCCCGTGGATGGTCCCGGACGAGGGCCGCGACGACACGGCGGCGGCGGTCGCGGAGATCGCCGAGCTGGAGGACCGCTGGCTGCGCGCCGCCGCCGACCTGGACAACCTGCGCAAGCGCGTGGCCAGGGACACCGAACGGGCCCGCGCGGAGGAGCGGGCCCGGGTCGCCGCCGAGTGGCTGCCGGTGCTGGACAACCTGGAGCTGGCGCTCAAGCACGCGGGCGAGCGCGGCGGGACCGGCGGCGACCTCGCCGCGGGGGCGGTGATCGACGCGGTCCGCGCCGTCCGCGACCAGGCCGTCGGGGTGCTCGACCGCCTCGGCTACGCCCGCCACGACGAGGCGGGCGTGCCCTTCGACCCGGCACGGCACCAGGCCGTGGCCACGGTCTCGCGCCCCGGCCACCGGCCGGGCACGGTCGTCGAGGTCGTCCGCCCCGGATACGGCGACGGCCCGGACCAGCTCCGCCCGGCGGTGGTCGTGGTCGCCGCCGAGGCGCCGGAGTGAGCGATGGCGGCGCGCGACCACCACGAGGACACGGGGAAGCGGAGCGTGATGACCAGCGACTCACCGGGCCGCCGGGCCTGGGCGCCGCGGTCCGGGCGCCGGGATGCGGCGGGGGGCCGGACGCCATGACCACGGCCACGCCCGCGTACGGCGCCTCGATCGTCGCCTGCGACAACTGCGGCGCCAGGAACCGGGTGCCCGCCGCCATGACCACCGGCTCGCCCCGCTGCGGGCGCTGCCGCGACCCCCTGGCCTGGATCGCCGACGCCGACGACACCACCTTCGCCGCCGTCGCCGAACGCGCCTCGATCCCGGTCGTGGTGGACTTCATGACGGCCTGGTCCGGCACCTGCCAGGCGGTGGGCCCGCTGCTGGAGCGCCTGGCCCACGACCTGGCCGGCCGGATCAAGCTGGTCAGGGTGGACGTGGACCGGTCGCCCGGCCTGTCGCAGCGCTACTCCATCCTGCACGTCCCGTTCCTGCTCCTGCTGGACCGCGACCGGGTCGTCTCCCAGCACGCCGACGCCGCCCCGGAACCGGAGCTCCGCCGCTGGATCGAGGAGTCCCTCGCCTCCTAGCCCCGCCTCCGCGCTCCGCCTCGGACGGGATCTCGACAGCCCGCGGTCGCGCGGTGGAGTATCCGTATGTCCGGGCACTCGGAGAAGGATGGGGAGCATGACCGCTGGTGAGTCGTGGGTCGTCGTCGGGCTGGACAACGGCGGGTCGAGCAACAACGCGACGGTCCTGGACTCCTCGGGCCGGTTCCTGGTGGACGAGCTGGTCGAGCTGCCCAGCCGGGTGAAGGAGGGCCCGCGGATCGCGGTGGAGGCCCTGGCCGAGACGTACGCCGAGGTGCTGCGGCACGCCGGGGTGGACGCCTCCCGGGTGCGGGCCGTCGGGCTGGACACCCCGGGCCCGGCCAGCGCCGACGGCGTCATCTCCTCCAAGGGCGCCACCAACTTCTCCCAGCCCGAGTGGTGGGGCTACGACTTCCGCGGCGCCCTGGAGGACCGTCTCGGCCTGCCGGTCGTCTACAACAACGACGGCAACGCCGCGGCCCTGTACGCCCACCACGAGTTCTTCGGCGCGCGCTCGGCCGAGACGTCCTCCATCTCGGCGATCGTCGGCACCGGCCTGGGCGGCGGCGTGATCGAGTCGGGCCGGGTCGTCAAGGGCGCGGCGGGCATGGCCGGCGAGCTGGGGCACATCCTGATCACCATGGACGGCATCCTGGGCGAGGGGCAGCCGCTGCCCGCCTGCGGCTGCGGCCTGTCCGGCGACGTGGAGAGCGTGGCGTCGCTGACCGGCATCCAGAACAACCTGCTGCCGTACTGGCTGGCCGCCGAGCCGGACCACGAGCTGGCGCGGGCCGGCACCGTCGCCGAGGCGGCCCGCCTGGTGCGCTCGTACGGCGAGAAGGGCGACCCGCTGGCGCTGCGCATCTTCGAGCAGCAGGCCATGGCCCTGGGCCGGCTGTTCACCGTCGCGGCCAACTTCACCGACCCCGACGCCTACTTCGTCGGCGGGGGCGTCGTGCAGACCTCGCGCGAGTTCCGCGAGTGGTTCCTGGCCAAGGTGGTGGAGCACACCGTCCTGCGGGAGGAGCAGGCCCGGGTGGCCCGCTTCGCCCTGGTGCCCGACCTGGACATGGCGGGCGCCCGCGGGGCCGCGCTCGCCGCCCTCGCCGCGCACGCCGGGGTGACCCGCCGGCGGTGAAACTTTCACACCGGCCGGGGCGGTTCCGGCCGGCCCGCGCGGGGCGTCCCGCGCGTCGCGGCGCTGGTCAGCGCCCGGCCATGGCGCCGAACGGGGCGCCTGACGGGGCGCGGCGGCGGCGGAACCGATCTGTACCGGACGACGGCGGCGTGCCTACCGTGCAGGAGCCTCCGGCGCGCCGAGGGCGGCCCGCCGGACCCCGCGTGCGCGAGGAGGTTCCCGCATGCCGTACGGCCCCGCTCCCGCCGGCCTCGCGGGCCTGGCGCGCCGCGCGATGGCGGCGCTGTGCGCGGTGATGGTCGCGGTGGTGACGATGGGCGTGGTGAGCCCGGCGGGGGCCTCGGCCGGGTGCCGGGCCGTCTACACCGCGAGCCAGTGGCGCAGCGGGTTCACGGCCACCGTGCAGGTGACCAACCTGGGCGGCCCGCTGGACGGATGGACCCTGGAGTGGGACTTCCCGCACCCGAGCCAGACGGTCGTGCAGGGCTGGAACGGGACGTTCGAGCGGCGCGCCAACCGTGTCACCGTCACCGCCGCCGAGCACAACGCGGCGCTGGGCACCGGCACCTCGGTCTCGCCCGGCTTCAACGGCTCCTGGAGCGGCGCCAACCCCGCCCCCACGGTGTTCACGCTCAACGGCGTCACCTGCACCGGCCGGCTCACCTCCCCGGTGCCGTCGGTCACCTCGCGACCCGACCCGTGGGACCCGCCCGCCGCGCTGGCCGGCGGGCTGGCGCAGGCGTGGCGGCACGTGGAGGACACCTACCCCGGCCTGTACGGCTTCCGCAACTACGTCTGGGACCAGATCATGGCCAACCGCGGCGCGATCAACTACTGCGTCCGCTGGGACTCCGACGCCAAGGTCACCCCGGCGCTGCGCGATGAGATCCACGCCGCGCTCGCGCGCCAGTTCAAGAAGTGGATCGACGCGCTGGTGGAGGACGGCCGGGGCTGGAACTCCTGGCCCTACCCGGACGTGCCGGTACGCGTCGTGGGCTGGGCGGTGCGCGAGCGCGCCACGCTGGAGTGGAGCGACCCGTCGGTGGACATCTACGTCGGCGACCTGGCCGACGGCGCGCCCCAGTGCGCGCCGCACTGCGGCCGGTTCTTCCACCAGGACGGCGACTACTCCCGCTGCCCCGGGGGCGCGGCCCGCCACTACGACATGTCGCTGTGGCTGACCGAGGGCATGCGCGGCGGCGCGGGCGGCGACTGGGGGCAGCGGATCGGCAGCGAATACCTGGTGAACGCGCTGGACGACGACGACATCCACATCCTGCTGCACGAGATGGGGCACGGCTTCGGCCTGGACGACTTCTACGACTGGACCCCGGCCGGCACCGCGGGCTTCCTGATGAAGGCCGGCACGGCGACCCGCATCACGCCCTTCGACACCTGGATGCTGCGCGACTGGTGGCGGCACCTGAAGCACAGGTACGGCTACTGAGCCGGGGACGCTTCAGGGACTCCGGGCACTCCGGGGACACCGGGGACACCGGGGACACCGGCCCGCGCGGACCCGCCCCCGCACCGCCGCGGTGCCGGGGGCGGGCGCCGGAGTGATCGGGCCGATCTGGCGGATCCGAGCGATCCGGGCGATCCGGCCGATCGGGCCGGTCAGCCCGTGGTCTGCTGCGAGAGGCGGAAGGACGGGCTGCCCTGCTGGTCCACGTTGGCGTCGAGCGACTTGTCGTCCAGGGCGTCGGCGGCCACGGGGTCGAGGAACACCCGGGCGCCCTCCACCTCGATCACCTGATCCGTCGCGGCCGGCCCGTCGGAGATCGACAGAACCAGGCTCCCCGCCTGGTCGGCCTGGGACGCGATGCGGATGCCGGTCTCCTGCGAGCTACTCGACTGGGCGGTGAGGTCGCGGATCACCTGCACTGCGTTGTCGGTAAGCGTGAGCACGATGACTCCTCGTCGTGGTCGGATGGGATACCCGTCCGCCTTGCCCGCTCATATGGCGCTCACACCCATCCGCGGGGAGTTTTACCTTCGGCGGCCCCGGCGCGGACACCCCGCGGCACCTGCTTTGTGAGCAGTTGTCAATAGAACGTCGATGGGAGTGCGCCTAGCCTGAGCGCCTGGGCGGGGTCGGTTCAGGGGGTGGCGCCCATGGGCGCGAAGGACGGCGCGAGGCCGGCCGGCGCGCGAAGATGCGAGTTCTGCGGGGCGGACCTGCCCGAGCGCGGGCACGGCGCGTCCGGACGGCGGGCGAGGTTCTGCTCGGCCACCTGCCGCCAGCGCGCGCACCGGCGCAGGGCCGCGGCGGCGCGCGCCGTACGCGACCCGGGCGTACGCGATCCGGCCGTGCGCCCGGCGCGGGAGGCGCCGGGCGTGGGCACAGCGCGGGAGACACCGGACGTCGGCCCGGCGCGGGAGGCGCCGGACGGGAACGCCACGCCGGGGACGCAGAGCGGGGGCACGGCGGGGATCGGCGGGCTCCCCGCCTCCCTGGACCGCTTCGTGGGCCGTGAGCGGGAGCTGGCCGAGCTGCGGGTCCTGCTCGCCCGGACCCGCCTGCTCACGCTGGTCGGGCCGGGCGGCGCGGGCAAGACCAGGCTCGCCTTCGAGCTGGCCGCCGCGGCGCGGGCGGCGTACCCGGGCGGCGTGCTGGCCGCCGATCTCGCCTCCCTCGCCGATGGGGCCGGCGTGGCGCGCCGGGTCGCCGAGATCGTGGCCGGGGAGGCCCCGGAGACCGAGGACGACGCGGCCGAGGCGGTCGCGGCGGCGCTGGCCGGGCGGCGGGCGCTGCTGGTGCTGGACGGCTGCGAGCACCTGCTCGACGCCGCCGCCGGGCTCGCGGTCGGCCTGCTGCGCCGCTGCCCCGGCCTGACCGTGCTGGTCACCAGCAGGCAGCCGCTGGAGGCGCCGGGCGAGGCGCTGTTCCCGGTGCCCGAGCTGTCGCTGCCCGCGCCCGGCGAGCGCGACCGCGGCGAGCTGCTGCGCTCCGACGCCGTACGCCTGTTCGTCGAGCGGGCCCGCGCCGCCGATCCGGCCTTCGAGCTGACCCGTGGCAACGACGCCGACATCGCCGAGATCTGCGCCCGTCTCGACGGGAACGCGCTGGCCATCGAGCTGGCGGCGCGCCGCGTACGGCTGATGCCGCCGGCCGCGCTGCGCGCCCGGCTGCCCGACCGCTTCCAGTGGCTGCACGACCGGCACGCCGACCTGCGGGCCTCCCTCGACCGTAGCCACGACCTGCTGACCGAGCCCGAGCGGGCCGTGCTGCGCCGCACGTCCCTGCTCGCGAGCGGCGTCACGGTGGACGGCGCGCTGGCGCTGTGCGCCGACCTCGGCACCGGCCGCGACGAGATGCGCGACCTGCTCGGCTCGCTGCAGACCAAGTCGCTGCTGCGGGCGGACGCCGGCCGCGCGGACGGGCGGTACCACATGGCCGAGTCGGTGCGCATCTACGGCCGGGAGCGGCTGGCCGAGACGGGCGAGGCGGACGCCGCCTACGACCGGCTCGTGCCCTGGCTGCTCGGCCTGGCCGCGCCCCTCGTCGGGCCGAACCGGCTGCTGTGCGCGAGCGCGGAGGTGGAACCGGCCGCCGCAGAGCTGGACACCCTGCTGTTCGCCGCGGAGTGGGCCGGGCGGCGCGGCGACGACCGGCAGGTGCCGCTGTTCACCGCCGCCGCGGCCTGCCTGATGTGGCGCGGCCGGGCCGAGGAGGCGTCGCGTGCGCTGCGCGCCGCGCTGGCCTGGGCCGGCCCGGCGCATCCCGGGCGCGGCGCCGCACTCGCCATGGCCGGGGTGCTGGCCGCGCTGCGGGGCGCCCCGGCGGAGGGGCTGGCCCTGGCCGAGCAGGCGCGGGAGCTGGAGGAACCCGGCCGGCGCCCGCTCGCGCTCGCCCGCGTGCTCGGGGCGCTGCACGTCGTCCTGCGCCTGGGCGGGAACCTCGCGGAGGCGCACGAAGTCTCCCGCCGATGCGTGGAGCTGGTCCGGCGGCACGGCAGCCCGCTGGAGACCGCCGCGTGCCTGCGCTGGCAGGCCGCCCACGCCCTGGACGCCGGCGACCCGGACGAGGCCGCCGCACTGCTGGAGGAGTGCCAGGCCCTGCACACCGCCCTGGGCGACGGGCCGGTGCCCCAGGAGTGGCTGCTCACCGCGGCCATGCTGGCCCTGGAGCGCGGCGACCCCGGCCTCGCCGAGGCCCGCCTGCGCGAGGGCCTGGGACAGCACGGGCATCCGTCCGGGAATGCCCCGCCGGCCCCGCTGACGCCGAACCCGGTGACGCCGGCCCTGGCCGAGGGCCTGGCCGCGGTCGCCGCCCGGCGCGGCGCGGCGGAGCGGGCGCTGCGGATCTTCGCCGCGGCGCGGGCGCTGCGCGCCGGGCGGGGCCTGCCCGGGTGTGCCTATCGGTGCCGGGCGATGGACGAGGCCGCCGAGGCCGCCAGGGCGGCGCTGCCCGACCGCCTCGCCCGCGCCGCCGAGGAGGAGGGGCGGCGCATGGACGTCACGGACCTGCTGGCGTACGCGCTCGACGCCGGGACCCCGCCCACCCGGCACGCGGAGCCGGGCGGCCTCACCGGCCGGGAGCGCCAGGTCGCCGAGCTGGTCGCGGACGGGCTCACCAACCGGGAGATCGCCCGGCGGCTGCGCGTGTCGGAGCGCACCGTGCACACCCACCTGGAGCGCATCCGCGCCAAACTCGACCTGCCCTCACGGGCGCACCTCGTACGGTGGTTCCTGGAGGAGGTCACCGGTACGCGCCGGTGACCACCCGGGCTGCGCCGCCCGTACCGGCTGCACGGGCTGTGCCGGGGGCATGGGCGGTGCCGGGGGCACGGGCTGCACCGGCTGCACGGATCGGGGGTGCTGGGCGTGCCGGCCTGCCGGGGCGCCGCCGGGCAGGTCCAGCAGCACCCGGTCGGCGCGCACGCGGCGCAGGCCGCCGTCCAGCATCAGGCAGATCCAGGCGATCAACGCGGTCAGCAGCACCGGCTCGGCCAGCGCCACGATCGCCGACCAGGGCGCGCCGAGCCGGGCCAGCGGGCCCGCGAGCACCAGGTCGAGCATGGCCAGCACCGGCATGTGGATCACGTAGATGGGCAGGGTCCTGCGGCCGAGCGCCGACAGCGGCCGGGAGATCAGCGGCACCCGGCACATCATCGCCGCCGCGATCAGGCCGAACAGCGTGGCGACGACGCTCGCCGCCGGCCACACGCCGGGCCAGGTCTTCGCGCCCAGGGCCGTGATGGCGAGCAGCACCAGGCCGTACGCGGCTCCGGTGAGCAGCAGGTCGCGCCCGCGGGCCCTGGCCGTCACCCGCTCCACGAGCGGGCGGAAGTACAGCCCGGCGAGGAAGAACACCAGGTTCTGGTACAGCCCGGCCCGGTTCCCGGCCACGGGCAGCAGCTCGGCGGCGGCGGCCACCGACAGCGCCAGGGCGGGCACCAGCACCAGCGCGGGCGGGAGCCCCCGGGTGACCTTGGCGATCGTGAAGTACACGGCCAGCGCGAACAGGTACCACAGGTTCGACGGCGAGATCGTGAGCTGCTCCACCAGGCCCAGGACGCTGGTGGCCCGGTCGGTGGGGAAGCCGGGGTTCAGCGACAACCAGGCCGTGTGGATCATCAGCCACAGGGCGTACAGGTACAGGAACTTGGCCACCCGCGACCTGGCCACCATCCGCCACGGCCGCAGCACCGCCCCGGCCGCGAACATCCCGGAGATCGTGAAGAACAGCGGCATGCGCAGCGGCAGCAGGGCCTCGCCCAGCGCCCCCCAGGCGCCCGGGACCGGCAGGCCGATCTTCCACTCGATCTGGAGGTAGTGCTTGGCCACCACGTGCCAGAGCACCACGAGCAGGATGCACACGCCCTTGGCCGTGTCCGCCCACTGGATCCGCTCGCCACCGGCGGCCGCGCCCGCACCGCCGCCTCTTGCCGCGTGCCGCCGCCGGCCCGCAGGGACAGACACGATCGAAACTCCCCGTTCAGGTATGTGGAGGCGCGCGCCGCGAGGGGGCGTACACGCCGTGGGAAAGGCCGGGCCACGCGAAAGAGGCGGGACGCCGAAACCGGCGGCCCCGCGCGGCCCCGAATGCCGTCCGAGTGTCCCCCGCCGACCAATCCCGGCACATCCGCATATGTCGCACCGGAATTCCGTGACACCGGACCTGTCACGGATGGAAACGTCACGCCCCGGTCCCGGCGCCCGAGGTCCCGTCCCCGCCGCAGGGGATGCCGGGGACCGGGCGCGCGGGAGCGTTCGAGCCGGATTTCGAGCCGGATACGGCGGGAGCCGGATCTCCGGGCCGCCGCCGGGGTTTCGCCTGCCCGCGCGACCCGCGGCCGGGGCGGGACACTCTGGCGCTCGCGGCCATGGTGGGCGTGATCGCGGCCGGGTAGCATCGCGGGCGCGGCGGGCAGCGTCGCCGGCCGGCGGCCTTGGATCACATCGGCGATCACGACGGCGATCACGACGGCGATCACGACGGCGATCACATCGGCGATCACATCGACGGTCGCGACGACGACGATCGCATGACGGCGGCCCCGGCTGCGCGGGGCGGCGGCGGAGGTGGGCGTGGCCGGCGCGAGCGCGTCACGAGGCAACGGCGGCAGGGCGGCGCGGCGGCTGCTGCTCGCGACCGGTGTCGCCGCCGCCGGGTTCGCCGTCGCCTCGCTGGCCGGGCTGACCCCCTCGGCCGGCTCCCCGGCCTTCATGTACGCCGTGAGCGGGCTGCTCGCCGTCGGCCTGTACGCCGGCGCGTACGGCATCTCCCGCGAGGTCGTGCGCGACCTGCGCACGGTCGTGCTGGCCGTCACGGTCGGGGTGGTGCTCAAGACCGCCCTGATCGCGCTGGTGATGTACCTGTGCTACCGCGACCCCGCCTCGCTGCTGTTCGCGGTGGCCGTGGCCCAGATCGACCCGCTGTCGGTGGCCGCGCTGATCGGCGGGTCGGGGATGAGCGCGCGGGCCAGGAACCTGCTGCTGGCCTGGGCCTCCTTCGACGACCCGGTCACCGCGCTGCTCACGGTCTACCTGTCGGCGTGGATGCTGCGCGACTCGGGCACGGGCGGCGGGCTGGCCGCGTACCTGATGACCGCGTGGGGGAACGCCGTGCTGGCGGCGGTCGCGGCCGTGGTGTGGTTCGGCGGCCGGTGGCTGCGCGACCGGATCGCCTGGCGGCCCGCCCGGGACGAGCGGCTGGTGCGCGCGGTGGCGATCGTCGCGCTGGTCGCGGCCCTGGCAGTCGCCGTACGCGAGCTGCTGCTGCTCGGCGCGGCCCTGATGGGCCTGTTCTTCCGCCCCTGGCTGGACCGGTGGCTGGACCGGATCACCGCGCTGGCGTTCCTGCTGGCCACCTTCGCCACCGGGATGTTGCTCGTGCAGGGGGTGAATCCGGTCAAGGGGCTGGTGCTGGGCCTGGCGGCGTTCCTGGCCCAGGCCGTGGTGGGCGGTTTCGTGATCGCCCGCGGCCTGTCCGGCGAGGAGCGGGTCTACCTCGCGCTCGGCCAGCAGAACGGGATCACCGCGATCCTGCTCGCGCTCGCGCTGGCCGGCGACTTCCCCGAGGCCGTCGCGGTGATCGCCCCGGCCGTGTTCGCGGTCAACGTCGTGCACCTGGTCGCCAACACGCTGTGGGAGCGGCTCGACCCGTACGGCCGCCGCCGTCTCGCCGTCCGCCTGCGCATGGCCCCGGCCGCCGAACGCGCCGCCGAGTGATCCCCGCGGCGCGTGCCCGCCGCCCGGATGTGATGGACTCGGAACATGAGTCCGAAGAGCCGAGGGCGCCCCAAGGGGCGGGGCCGGCCGAACCGTCCGCAGCGACCGGCCACCGGGCTGCGGCTGGCCGACCGCATCCTGCTCGACGCCCGGCGCGTCGCGGGCGCCGACGATGTGCTGCTGGTGGAGTTGTGGGCCAGCGGGTGGCTCGGCGAGGTGTGGGCGGCGGCCCCGCCCGGCGAGTCCGAGCCGGAGCGGCTGATCTGCACCGAGGTCGCCGGGCGGGCCACCGCCAAGCCCACCGCGCTCGGCCTGGCCGCGGTCGCCGCGCTCGGCCGGGTGGCGCCGCCGGGTCCGCGCGAGATGCTGGCCGAGGCGGGCGCGATCCTGGCCATCGACCAGCCCGCCGCGTCCTGGTACGGGCTGCCCGAGTGGACCCGGGCCGCCGCCTGGCGCGCGGTGGACGTGTGGGAGAGCGAGCGGGTGCTGTTCGTGGAGTACGGCGAGCCGCGCCCGCACACCCTGATGGCGGTGGTCCTGGAGAACGGCGGGCGCACGGTCGGCAGGCTCGGCGTGCTGGAGCCGGGCGCCGCGGAGCGCTGGGGCGAGCTGCGAGAGGAGGACGAGGTCCCGATGCCGATCACCGCGGTCGCCCCCGATGCCGCGCTCGCCGACCTCGCCGCGGCGATGCGCGAGACCGACGCGCTCTGGCCGCGGCGCACCCAGGGGGAGTACCCGGCGCTGCGGGCGCTCGCCTGGACCCGGTGCCGTCCGCACCTGCCCGCCTGGACCGACTGGGAGCCGACCCCGTCGGAGGAGCGCGAGGAGCTGATCGCCTCCTTCGCCCGATACGCCGCCGGCCGCGGTCTGCCCGACGACGAGGTGACCCGCTCCCTGGCCGGCCTGTTCCTGGACTACGGCGACGGCGCCATCACCCCGCACCCGCTGGCCTGGAGCCCCGGCCGGGTGGCCCTGTTCCTGGCCGACCACCTGCCGCGCAAGGTCGCGCTCGACCCCGCGCGCCGCGAGCGCCTGCCCGCGGCGCTGCGCGCCTGGGTGCGCTTCGCGCTGGAGCGGCGCGGGGTCGAGCCGCGCTGGATCGATCCGGTGGAGGAGGCCGTCTCCGCCTACCTGCCCGCGCTGGAGGACGCCGAGGGGGATTCCCGCTAGGCGCCCGGGGGCGCGGTGCTGAGGCCGCCGTTGGCCAGGGCGGTCACGGTGCAGTGCCCGATCGGCCCCGACTCGTCGTAGACGGCGCAGTGGCCGATCGCCACGCCCTCGTCGGCGAGGTGGCCGGTGGACTCCAGGCCGATCGCCTCGCCCAGCGGCAGCCGGCTGAGGGCGAGGGTGTAGTCGGCGTTGATGTACTCCAGACCGGCCGAGCCGCCGTTGCTCAGCGGGCTGGTGAAGTCGGCGGCCAGCGCCGCGCGTACGAAGGGGGAGACGGGCTCGCCGGCCACCAGGGGGTGCGTCTCGCGCAGCCAGGCGCGGCCACGGCTGCCGCCTGAGCGGAAGCCGCCCAGCCACCACAGGTCGAACGGCGGGTCCCAGGCGCCGCCGCGGGCCGGCTCGCCCAGCTCCGACAGCGGCGGATGGGCCCACGGCTCCGGGGCCCACACCTCGCCTCGCGCCGGGCCGCCCCGGCGCAGGAACACCACACTCGCCCGGCCGATCGGGCCGCGGTCGGTGACGAGGTGGGCGTCGGCGACCCGGATGCGGCGCCCGTCTCTGACCCTGGTGGTGGTCACCCGCACCGGCACCAGCGGGGTGTTGCGGAACATGTCCACGGTGAGCCGCGCCGGGTGCAGCCCGGGGGCGGCGTGCTCGGCCTCCAGCGCCATCGCCGCCAGGCCGCCGACGAGGCGGCCGTGCAGCATGTCGGCCGCCCACGGGCTGCGCGCGTGGGGGCCGGGGACCAGGTCGTCGCCGGCGCGGGTGAAGAACGCCGGCCGGGGATCGTCTTCCGCCATGAATACTAGAATATCATTCTACTGACTCTGGGGCAGCAGGTGCCGCAGCCGCCACCGCGCGTACGCCCACGTGGCCACCGAGATCGCCGCGAAGGACAGGAACAGCGCCGGCATCGGCCCCACCTCCGTCAGAGCAGGCGGGTCGTCGGTGGTGAGCAGCGTCAGGTAGCCGAACGCGAACGCCACCGGCGGCCACAGCGCCCACCACGCGGCCCGGCTCCACGTGCGCAGCTTGAAGCCGTCCATGAAGTGCATCGGGATCAGCGCGAACAGCACCGTGCCCAGGCAGGCCGTGCCGCCTTCCGTCCCAGTACACCTCGAACTCGTGCCGCTCGGTGAACGAGCAGGTGTGGCCGCTGCTCACCGTCACGACGTCACCGGGATACCCCCACGCCGGGCTGACCCGGGCCTCCTGGCCGGTCTCGGAGAAGCCGTCGCCGGTGCCGCCCTCGGTGCTGCTCTCGGTGCCGCCCTCGGTGCCGCCGTCGGGCGGAGAGGGGGTGGCGGCGGCGAGAGCCCAGAGGGCGACCGGCACGAGCGCCGTGACGAGAGCGGCACGGAACCGCCGGGGCGCACGGGGGGAACGTCCGGCCATGGGGCTCCTTTCCGGGGTCAGGAGCAGTGTGACCGGGGCTGCGTGGCTTCGCCTGAGTATCGTGCTACTCAATTGGGACCAGGTGACCGGGCCGGGAGGGTATGGGCCGTGTTCGCCAAGTCCGACACGTACTATCGTGTTTGCCATGGAAAACCCCCCAGAGCGCCGCGACGGAGCCTCGCACCTTCGCGCGTCCGATGCCGACCGGGAGCGGGTCGCCGAGATGCTCGGCCAGGCGATGGCCACCGGGCAGCTCAGCCACGACGAGTACTCCGAGCGGCTCGACACGCTCTACCAGGTCAAGACGGTGGGCGAGCTGGACGTTCTCACCCACGACCTGCAAGTGGCGCCGCGCCCGCGGCCCGCCCCCGCCGAGGCGTCGTACTCCTACGATCCGGCCCCCGGCGGGCAGAGCGAGAAGCTCGTGGCCGTCTTCAGCGGCAGCCAGCGGACAGGCCGGTGGCGGGTGCGGCGCAGGATCGACGCCATCGCCGTCTTCGGCGGCGTCGAGCTGGACATGAGCGACGCGATCTTCGAGTCGCCGCAGGTCGAGGTCCGGGTCACCGCGGTGTTCGGCGGCGTGGACATCAAGGTGCCCGAGGGCGTCGAGGTCCGCTGCGAGGGCACCGGCATCTTCGGCGGCTTCGACGTGCGGGGCAGCGCCGAGCCCGACCCGAACGCCCCGGTCGTGATCGTCCGCGGCCTGGCCGTCTTCGGCGGCGCCGGGGGCCGGCCGCGCAAGCGCAAGAAGCGCTGAAGTCCTACCCGGGCTCCCCGGGTTCTCTGGGCTCTCCGGGTTCTCCGGGTTCTCTGGCCTCTCCGGGGCCTCTGGGCTCCCCGGGTTCTCCGAGGTCTCCGGGCTGGTCGGGTTCTCCGGGCTCTCCCGACTCGTCGCCCCAGTCGGGGAGCTCGACCAGAGTCCGCGGCGAGACGAACGTCGCCACGTCCTCCATCGAGTCGCAGTAGGCGATGAAGTAGTCGTCCTGGCTCACGCGGAAGACCTCGCGGCCGTGCAGCATCACGGTCTCGACCTCGACGCCGTTCTCGCCCATCCAGCGCTTGCCCGGCATCGGAGTACCTCCCGATGCGGTGGGGGGCCGGCACGGCGGCAGGTGGATCGGCCACCGCTGTGCCGGCCCCCCTTGTCATGCCCCCACACCCCCACATGAGACCGTGCGGTAACTGAGTTGTCTCATTTGTAGGGACAATTAACGATAACGCTAGCGGTTCCGGACGACCAGAACCACCGAATTGACGTTTCCTTCACGATCGGTGTCGGCATCGTGGTGCGGGGCAGAGACCGGTCATGAGCGACTGGATCGTGGTGGCGACCGACGGGTCGGAGCAGGCCGCGGCCGCCGTGGAGTGGGCCGCGGACGAGGCGCGGCTGTGGCGGCGGGGGCTGCGCATCGTGCACGTCACCGGTCTGGCGGGGCTGCAGGCGCCCTACTCGGAGGTGGCCGGGTTCGCCGAGGCGCTGAGCGGCGAGGCCGGCGACATCCTGCAAGCGGCGGCAGAGACGGCGCGGCGGCGGGTGCCCGGCGTGCACCTGGAGACCCAGGCCCTCAGCGGCGCGGTCGTGCCCGTGCTGCTCGCGGAGGCGGAGCAGGCGAGCGAGACCGTGCTCGGCAGCCGGGGACGCGGCGGGTTCACCGGGATGCTGCTCGGCTCGGTCGGCCTGAGCGTGGCGGGCCACGCCCACGGCCCGGTGGTGATCGTGCGCGAGCGGCCCGACCGGCCCCGGGGCGAGATCGTGGTCGGGTTCGACCTGTCGGAGCACTCGTCCGCCGCGCTGGCGTACGCGCTGGAGCAGGCCCGGGTCAGGAAGGCCCGGGTGCGCGCGGTGCACGCCTGGCAGGTCCCGGCCACGCCCGCGATGGCGGCGTACCCCGACCTGACCGAGGCGGCGCTGGAGGGCCAGACCGAGGCCGCCCGGAAGGTCCTGGAGGAGTGGCGCGCGAAGTACCCCGACGTGCCGATCGAGGAGCGGATCGTCACCGGCCACCCGGTGACCGCGATCACCGAGGCCGCCGACGGGGCCGACCTGGTCGTCGTGGGCTCACGCGGGCACGGCGCGCTGCGCGCGGCGGTGCTGGGCTCGGTCTCGCACGGCGTGATCCACCACGTGACCCGCCCCGTCGCCGTGGTGCGCTGACCGCCCCCGCAGACCGTCCGGCGGCGGAGGGGACCGGGTCAGCCGTTGCGGCTGGCGTTGAGGATGCGGGTCGTCGAGTGGCCGGGGACGGCGGACAGTTCCCAGCACTCGGCGCCCAGGATGTCGGCGGCGGCGCGGCGGCCTGCGGCGTGGGGGTCGCCCTCGGTGTGGGCCAGCGCCCCCGGGCGCATCGGCGCGAGCAGGCGGATGTACTCCGCCGGGAGGTTCAGCGGGGGCGGCCCGGTGACGATGAACACGCCGTCCACGAAGCGCAGCGCCGAGAGCACCTCCGCGCGTTCGGCGGCGGTGTTCAGCGGGCGGTCGGGGCCCTTCCACGCGCGCACCCGCGCGTCGTCCTCCACGCCCACCACCAGCGGCAGGCCGCGTTCGCGTACGGCGCGCAGGAAGCGCACGTGGCCGACGTGCAGGATGTCGAAGGCCCCCGTGACCACGGCTGCCCCGGGCCGCTCATAGGGCATCACCCAGATCGCTTCCAGGGCGCTCAAGAGCGCTCCCTCCCTCGTCCCGTCGTACGGCAGGCGCGGACAGAGGGCAGACTAGCGCCGCCCCGCCCGACACCATGACGTCGCCCCCGGCCGTGCGCATTCCCGGGACCCCCGGGGCCGTCACATCGTACGCCCCCGGCCCCTGCGGCCCGTCGGGCCGCAGCGGCACCGCAGGGCCCCTCAGACCCCTCCGCACCGCCGGAAAACCCCGTCCCACCTGCGGTTCCATGAGAATGGCCGGCCTATCCCGGTGGTGATCGGACTCCTACTTTTTCGTGACATCTGACCTAGGCGGGCTCCGCGTCCTTACGTGGGCGGTACATCGTAACGGAGGGATCATGGACTCGTCGGGGAGTGACATGCCGGCATCGGGACCGGCCGTGGACCGCGTGTTCCGGTTGTCCGGGACCATCGACCAGATCGCGCGGGCGCGGCGCCTCGTCTCCGCCGCCGTCGGCCGAGATCATCCGCTTCACGACGACTGCGTGCTGCTCACCAGCGAGATCGCCACCAACGCGGTCCTGCACTCCGAGTCGGGCCAGGGCGGTGAGTTCACCGTCAGCGTCAGCCGCACCGACGGCGTCGTACGGGTGCGGGTGCGCGACGAGGGCTCGATCGAGCCGCCGTGCAGTTGCCGCGCCAACCTGTACGCCACCAACGGCCGCGGCCTGCCGCTGCTGGAGGCCCTGGCCCGGCGCTGGGGCGTGATCCGGGAGGAGGGCGCCAACACCGTGTGGTTCGAGCTGGCCCTGGACCTCGTCGCTCCCGCGGCCGGGCACGCCGCCGCGCGGGTGAACGGGAGCCTCGTCAACTGCTGAGCCGAGGGGCCGTCACCCGGGCAGGTCGAGCCGGCACAGCCCCTCGGCCAGCGCCTTGGTGGTCAGCCGGGTGCGGCTGTCGCAGGCGAGCTTGGCGAAGATGTGCTCCAGATGGGTGGTGACGGTGCGCACGCTCAGCACCAGCGCGGCGGCGATCTGCGGGTTGGAGTCGCCGCGCGCCACCCGGGTCAGCACGTCCACCTCGCGGGCCGTCAGCTCGTACGGCAGCGCGCACGGCCGCTCGGCGATCACCGCGCCCTGGATCGCCCCCTGGAAGCCGACCCCGGCGCGCAGCAGCCGCACCTCGCGCCAGGTGCCCGCGGCGTCGAGCCAGAGCCCGCGCCGGTTCAGCTCGCGCGAGTCGATGAACTCCCGGGCCAGCTCGGCCATCGCCGGCTCCCGGGTGATCGCCTCCGACGGCGGCACCCCGGCCACCTCGCGCCGGGTGCCGGCCCGGTCGTAGGCCAGGGCGTGGAACCCCGGCGGCACCCCCACCGGGTCGATCACGCACCGGCGCAGGTCGGTGACGTGCGCCAGGGTCGGGGCCACCGCGCTGATCAGCTCGGCGGTCGGCGGCGGGAACGCGTCGGGGTCGCGGGCGTTGAGGTGCAGCAGCCCGGTGTAGCGCCCCTCCTCGCCCGCCCCGCCGTCCTCGCCCGCCTCGCCCGTCAGGAACAGCGGCGTGGTCAGCCCGGCCCGCCAGCCGTACGGCTCCAGGTGGCGGCGGAAGTAGCGCTCGGTGCCCGGCGAGCCCATGACCAGCGGCCTGCGGTCGGCCATCGCGGCGCGGTAGGAGTCGAGCCGGACGTACTCCTCGGCGGCGTCGCCGTCCACGCGCGCGTAGCCGTCGGAGACCAGGCTCTGGTGCCGCCCCGTCGCCGGGTCGTACGCGACGAACTCGTAGGCGTCCAGCGGGATGACCCGGCGCAGCGCGGCCATCGCCCCTCGGGCGCCGCGGTGCCCGGCGACCTGGAACCCCACCTCGGTGAACGCATGGAGGTGGCGTGGGCTCAGGGTGATCTGGTCCATGGTCTCCTCCCCGCCTAGAGTGCCCCAGTACGCCGCGGCGGGGAATACGTAAACCTTCCGATGCCCAGCCTTGCCCAGCTGTTTACCCTCTCCGGCATCACGCCGGAGAAACGGAGAGGCGGACATACAGTGACGGTCCCACGGACGGCCCTCCCGCGGACGGCCACGAGGACGGCCACGCGGACGGCCATGACGAGGACGCGAGGCGCCGCCGTCCTCCTTTGCGCGCTCCTCACGCTGACCGCGTGCGGGGGCTCCGGCGAACCCGCCGGGAACGGGGGCACCGGCGGGGGCGCCGCCAGGACCTTCTCGGTCGCGCTCACCGAGCCCGACCACCTGACGCCGGGCAACACCTCCAGCAGCTACTCCATCACCGTGCTCCAGGCGCTGTTCGACACCCTGGTCGTGATCGACCCGAGCGGCACGCCCCAGATGCGCGCCGCCGAGTCGGTCACCAGCGACGACCAGAAGGTCTGGACGATCAAGATCAAGGCCGGGCAGAAGTTCCACAACGGGGAGCTGGTCACCGCCCAGAGCTTCGCCGACGCCTGGAACGCCGCCGCGTACGGGCCGAACGCGTGGACCAACAACTACTACTTCGCCAACATCGAGGGCTACGACAAGCTCAACCCCGAGGCCCCCGAAGGCTCGGACGAGGCGCCCAAGCCCGAGACCGACAAGCTCAGCGGCTTGAAGGTGATCGACGACAGCACGCTGGAGGTCACGCTCACCGCGCCGTTCAGCCAGTTCCCGATCACCCTGGCCTACACCGGGTTCGCGCCGATGCCCAAGGCCGCCTTCACCGACCCGTCGGCGTACGACGTCAAGCCGATCGGCAACGGGCCGTTCATGATGGACGGCGACTGGAAGCGCAACCAGCTCATCAAGGTCAAGAGGTTCGACGGGTACGCCGGGCCGCGTCCGGCCAAGTCCGCCGGCGTGGACTTCAAGATCTACGCCAGCCGCGAGACCGCGTACACCGACCTGCGGGCCGGCAACGTGGACCTGCTGCAGACGATCCCGCCGGCCAGCGCCGCCGAGGCCAGGACCCTGCTCGGCGAGCGGTTCGTGGCCACGCCCAGCGGCACCATGGACTACCTGGGCTTCCCGGTCTTCGACAAGCGCTTCGCCAACCCCGACCTGCGCAAGTCCTTCTCCATGGCCATCGACAGGCAGGCGATCGTGAACGCGGTCTTCAGCGGCACCTTCAAGCCGATGTCGTCGCTGGTGGCCCCGCTGGTGCCGGGCTACCGCGAGAACCCCTGCGGCGAGGCGTGCGCGTACGACCCGGTCAGGGCCAAGGAGCTGTTCACCAAGGCCGGCGGGTTCAGCGGCACGCTCAACCTGTACTTCTCCAACGCCGACCCCAGCTACGAGCAGTGGATGACGGCGGTGGCCAACCAGCTCAAGCAGAACCTCGGCATCGCCGACATCAAGTTCCGCAAGATCCCGGCCGCCGACTACCTGTCCACGCTGCGGGAGCACAAGCAGGACGGCCCGTACCGCAACAACTGGGTCATGGACTACCCGAGCCCGCAGAACTACCTGGAGTCCATGTGGGGCGAGGGCAACCGGATGGGCTGGGAGAACCAGCGGTTCCTCGACCTGATCGAGCAGGCCAACGCGGCGCCGTCGATGGAGGCCAGCATCCCGCTGTACCAGAAGGCCGAGGACCTGGCGCTGGCCGAGATGCCGATGATGCCGCTGTGGAACTGGCAGGACCAGGCCGGCCACTCCGACAAGATCACCAACGTCAGGCTCGACGCCTACAGCCCGAACCTCGACACCATCACCGTGAAGTGAGCCCGTCCAAATGAGCCCGTCCAAATGAGCCCGTCCAAATGAGCCCGTCCAAATGAGCCCGTCCAAGTGAGCCCGTCCAAGTGAGCGACACCGCCCTCCGATGCGATACGCCGCCCAGCGCCTGATCCAGGCCGTACCGGTCTTCGCCGCGACCACCTTCCTGATCTACGCGATGGTGTTCGCGCTCCCCGGCGACCCGATCCTGGCGCTGGCCGGTGACAAGCCGGTGCCCGAGGAGGTGCTGGACGCGCTGCGCGAGAGGTACCACCTCAACGACCCGCTGCTCGTGCAGTACGGCATCTACATGCTGGGCCTGTTCCAGGGCGACCTGGGCGAGACCTTCACCGGGCAGCAGGTGAGCGAGCTGCTGGCCGGGCGGTGGGGCGTCACCGCGCAGCTCGCCCTCACCGCGTGGATCTTCGAGCTGGTCGTCGGCGTCGCGCTCGGCGTGATCGCCGCGCTGCGCCGCGGCGGCGCCGTGGACACCGCGGTCCTGGCCGGGACGACGTTCGTGATCGCGGTGCCGGTGTTCGTGGTCGGCTACGGCGCGCAGATCCTGCTCGGCGTCAACCTGGGGCTGTTCCCCACGGCGGGCGTCGAGCACGGGTGGCCGGTCAGCTACCTGCTGCCGGGGATGGTGCTGGGGTCGTTCAGCCTGGCCTACGTCGCGCGGCTGACGCGTACCAGCCTGGCGGAGAACCTGCGCGCCGACTACGTGCGCACGGCCGTGGCCAAGGGCATGCGCCGCCGCCGCGTCATCGGCCGGCACGCGCTGCGCAACTCGCTGATCCCGGTGGTCACCTTCCTCGGCGTGGACTTCGGCAACCTGATGGCCGGCGCGGTGGTCACCGAGGGGATCTTCAACCTGCCCGGGATCGGCCAGCAGGTCTTCCAGTCGATCCAGCTCCAGGAGGGCCCGGTGGTGGTCGGCATCGTCACCGTGCTCGTGATGATCTTCCTCGCCGCGAACCTGGTCGTCGATCTGCTGTACGGCGTCCTGGACCCCAGAATCCGCCGCGCCTGAGGGAGGCCGCACGATGACCGACCTCCAGGCCGACCTCCAGACCGGTGCCGCCCTCCGCGCCGCCACCGGCGCCGAGCCCGGCCCGGCCGGCTCGCTGTGGGGCGACGCCTGGCGCGAGATGCGGGGCCGCGCCGTCTTCTGGCTCTCCACCCTCACCCTGGCCATCGCGGTGGCCATGGCCGCCTTCCCCGGCCTGTTCGCCCGCTTCGGCCCCAACGAGCGCTGCGACCTGCGCCTGTTCAACCGCGGGCCCGGCGACGGCGCCATCTTCGGCTACGACCAGCAGGGCTGCGACTACTGGTCCCAGGTGGTGCACGGCGCCCGCGCCTCGATCCTGATCGGCATCGCGGTGACCGTCTTCGCCCTGCTCATCTCGGTCGTCCTCGGCCTGCTCGCCGGTTACTACGGCGGCTGGCTCGACGCCGTCATCGGCCGCCTCACCGACGTCTTCTTCGGCATCCCCTTCGTCCTGGGCGCCACGGTCATCCTGGTCGCCTTCCCCGACCACGGCATCTGGGCCATGACCCTGGTCCTGGTGGTGCTGGGCTGGACCACCATGACCCGCCTGATGCGCGGCCAGGTCATCGCGGTGCGTCAGATGGACTACGTCACCGCCGCCCGCATGCTCGGCGCCGGCGACCTGCGCATCATGCTCAAGCACATCCTCCCCAACGCCATCGCCCCCGTGGTCGTCCTGGCCACCCTCAACGTCGGCAACGTGATCGCCGGCGAGGCGACGCTCGACTTCCTCGGCGTGGGCCTGCAGTACCCGGAGGTGAGCTGGGGGCTGCAGCTCAACGCCGCCCGCGCCTTCTACACCACCCACCCGCACCTGCTGATCTTCCCCGCCGTCTTCCTCACCGCCACCGTCCTGAGCTTCCTGCTGCTCGGCGACGTGGTGCGCGACGCTCTGGACCCCAAACTCCGCTGACCCGGGCCGGACGGGACGGGCCGGGGCGGGCTACGCGGGGCCGAGGTCCCGGACGCGCCCGAGCCGGTCGATCCCGGCGTTGACCGGGATCGGAGGCGGTCAGGAGAATCGCCACGACCGTGCATAGCATGGCGAATGCCGCGAATATCGCGGTGCGGATTCTCCTGCCTCGGAAAGGCCGCGGCAGGAACACGGGAGAATGGCAGGCGCGCAGCCGCCGGGAGCGGCGGTGAATCGGGAACGCGCCTGGTGGCGGAGTTCGGCAAAGCGGGTTCCGCACACGCTCATGGGAATTCCCGCGCCTTTTGGGGCCCCCGGTTCACGCCGAGGGGGGTCGCCGGCCGGCCGTGTCTGGGGGTTTTGCACGCCCGGCCGCCGCCCCCCTCGCGCTTTAGGACCGTACGCCGATCCGGTGCCGCCTTCTATCCGCAAGAGTGCCTATTTAATAATAAACTTTCCTTTTACTACACGTGCACCACGAAAGGCGTATCATGGCGCGCGGAGCCAGAAGATCGAGGTGCCCCCGCGTCGCGCTGCGGAAGACGCGGGGGCGGAGCCGATGCGACGAAGGATGTACGCGCGGATTCGTCCCCTGTGAGGAGGATCGCCGCTCCCGCCCGGCCGAGCATGGAGGGCATGGACGTGGCCCTTCTCCTCTCGCTCGGCGCGCTCGCCCTCATCGACAGCACCAGCATCGGCACCCTCGTCATCCCGATCTTCCTGATGCTGGTGCCGGGCCGCGCGATGCCGCGCCGGGTGCTCGTCTACCTCGCGACCGTCGCCGTGTTCTACTTCGGCGTCGGCGCGGCGCTGACGCTGGGGCTGATGCCGGTGCTGCGGGACCTCGCCGGGCGGGTGGCCGACTACGAGCCGCTGTACTGGGCCGAGGCCGTCGTCGGCGTGGGTCTGTTCGCGCTCAGCTACCGGTTCGACCCCAAGCGGCGCGCCGCGAGGGGCGTGCCCGAGAAGCCCGGCTGGGCGCGGGAGAAGGTCGAGGCCGTGCGGCAGTCGAACCTGGGCATGGTCGCCCTCGGGATCACCGCCGCCGGCATCGAGGCCGCGACCATGCTGCCCTACCTCGCCGCCATGGGGCTGCTGGGCGCATCCGGCCTGCCGGCGGCGGGGCGGCTGCCGATCCTGGCCGCCTACAACCTGGTCATGGTGCTGCCCGCGCTGGTGCTGCTCGCGGCCAGGTACGCCTTCCGCCGGCACATGGACAAGGCCCTGGACCGGCTGGCCGGCTGGGTGTCCAGGAACTCGGCGAGCATGCTGAGCTGGACCCTGGCCATCGCGGGCTTCCTGCTCGCCCGCGACGGCGTGGCCCGGCTGTTCTTCTGAGGCCAGTCTTCTGAGACCAGCCGGTACGCGTCAGGTGAGCAGGCGGTCCAGCACCCGCACGCCGAACTCCAGCCCGCTCACCGGCACCCTCTCGTCCACGCCGTGGAACATGCCGAAGTAGTCCAGCCCCGGGTCCAGCATCAGCGGCGCGAAGCCGTAGGTGGGGATGCCGATCTGGCTGAACGCCTTGGCGTCGGTGCCGCCCGACATCACGTACGGCACCGGCCGCGCCAGCGGGTCCTCGGCCACCAGGGCGCCGCACAGCTCGTCGAAGAACGGCGAGGGGAACGGCGCCGACGGCGCGCCGCTGAGGTTGACGAACTCCCGGGTCACCTTCGGGCCCAGCAGCGCGTCGATCGTCTCCAGCAGCTCGTCCCGGTAGCCGGGCAGGAAGCGGGCGTCCACGTGGGCCTCGGCGCTGCCCGGGATCACGTTGACCTTGTAGCCGGCGTTGAGCATGGTCGCGTTGGCCGAGTTGCGGATCTGGGCCTTGAACAGGGCGCCGACCACGCCGAGCCGGGCCGCCTCCTCATCCAGCCGGTCCACGTCGATGGGCTCGCCGAGCACCTTCGACAGCGCCTCGATCAGCGCCGAGACCGCGGGCGTGAGCCGCACCGGCCAGCGGTGGTCGGCCAGGCGGGTCATCGCCCGGCACAGCTCGGTGACCGGGTTGTCCACCGGAGGCTTGGAGCCGTGGCCCGGCACGCCGTGCGCGGTCAGCCGCATCCAGGCCGTGCCGCGCTCGCCGACCGCCACCGGGTAGATGCGGACCTGGTCGCCGTCGCCGCAGTGGGTGGGCGACTGTACGCTGAAGCCGCCCGACTCGCTGATCGCCTCGGTGCAGCCCTCGAACAGGTCGGTGTGCTCGTGCACCGCGTACAGCGAGCCGTACTCGCCGGTGGCCTCCTCGTCGGCGAGGAAGGCCAGCACGACGTCCCGCTTGGGCCGCACGCCGCGCCGCGCCCAGTCGCGCACCGCCGCCAGCGTCATCGCCAGCGTGCCCTTCATGTCCACCGCGCCGCGCCCGTAGACGCACCCGTCCTCGTCGATCTCGCCCGAGAACGGGTGCATGCGCCACTCGGTCGGGTCGGCGGGCACCACGTCCATGTGCCCGTGGATCAGCAGCGCGTCGGGGGAGTCGCCGGGGATGCGGGCCACGACGTTCGCACGGCGCGGCGCCGACTCGAACACCACCGCCTCGGCGCCCGCCTCGTCCAGCAGCCCGGCGATGTGCTCGGCCGCCTCCCGCTCGCCCGACCCCGGGTTCGTCGTGTCGATCCTGATCAGGTCGGAGCAGATCCCCGCGACCTCGCTCATCCATCCCTCCCGCGTCGCATCCGGCTGGTCGGTGTCCTCTACCCATCCATGTGCTTCAGTCGCAGCGCGGGCACCTCGGGCACCGAGATGCCGAAGATCAGGCCGTAGAAGGCCAGCTCCGCCTCCAGCACCGCCACGATCGTCTCCTCCCGCCGCCAGCCGTGCTGCTCGCCGGGGAAGGTGCGCAGCGCCCACGGCAGCCCGTGCCGGTCCAGCTCGGCGACGAACCGCTCCGCCTGCGCCGGGTCCACGATCGCGTCCTCCAGGCCGTGCAGCAGCAGCGCCGGGCCGGACGCCCGCTCCGCGTGCAGCAGCGGGGAACGCTCCGTGTAGCGCTCGCGGGCCTCCGGCAGCGGGCCGATCAGCCCGTCGAGGTAGCGCGACTCGAAGTCGTGCGTCTCGGCCGCCCACATCTCCGGGTCGGTGATCGCGTAGTGCGCCACCGCCCCGCGGAACACGTCGCTGTGCACCAGCGCGGCCAGCGCCGTCCAGCCTCCCGCGCTGCCGCCCCGGATCGCGATCCGCTCCGGGTCGGCCCGCCCGCTCGCCACCAGGCCGCGGGCCACGGTCGCCGAGTCGCGCACGTCCACCACGCCCCACTGCTCGCGCAGCCGCTCACGGTAGGCCCGGCCGTACCCGGTCGAGCCCCCGTAGTTCACCTTGGCGACCCCGATGCCGCGGCTGGTGAAGTAGGCGACCTCCAGGTCCAGCGTGAGCGCGCTCAGGCCGGTCGGCCCGCCGTGCACGAACACCACGTACGGCGCCGGGCCGCGCGCCCCGCGCGGCGGGTACACGTGCGCGTGCACCCCCTCGATCGTCACCGCCTCCGGAACGGGCAGGACCTCGCGCGGAGGCAGCTCCTTGGGCCGCGACAGCACCGTGCGCCCGCCGCCGTCCAGGTCGAGCGCCACCACCTCGTACGGCGTGTACGGCGAGGCCGCCACCCCGACCACGCGCGATCCGCTCACCGAGATCGAGGGCAGCCAGTACGTCGCGTCGCCGCCGATGTCGGCGATCTCACCGGTGGCGAGGTCGAGCACCCCCAGCCGCCGCCCGTCGGCGGTACCGTGCATGGCCACGATCCGCCCACCCGCCCCAACACCCGCGCCCGCGCTCGCCCCTTCGCCCGAGCCTGCCCCTTCACCGGGGCCCGCGAGTGCGAACCAGGTGTAGCCCAGCTTCCAGGGCGCGTCGCCGAACTCCTCGGCGACCGGGGTCAGGTTCACCGGCTCGCCGCCGTCGAGCGGGATCAGATGGATGTTCCACCAGCCGCTGCGGTCGCTCACGGCGTACAGGGCGTCGTCGTCGCGCCACTCGGCCTGCACCACCGACTCGGCCGGGCCGCCCGCGACCACCTCGTGCGCCCCCGCGGTGCCGTCGGGGCGCAGCGGGGCGACGCACAGCTCGGTGCCGTCCCAGGGCATGCTGGGGTGGTCCCAGCCGATCCATACGATTTTTCCCCCGCCAGGCGACAAACGGGGATTCATCAGGAAGTGCTGGGCCTGCGCGATCACCCGCACCCCGCCGCCCGCGAGCGGCACGGCCACCAGGTCGCGGCGCACCGCCCGGCCCTCGCCCGACTCGCGCACCGCCCACACCTCCTCGCGGCCCGGCGGCAGGTACAGGTCGGCGTACCGGTACGGGCCCTGCGGGGTCAGCGGCCGGGGCTCGCCCTCGCCGGAGTACCGGTACACGCGCTGGTCGGCCCAGTCGGTGAACACCACCCCGCCGTCCGGCAGCGGCCGCCAGGACCGCCCGCCGTACTCGATCACCCGGTTGCGCGCGTTCCAGCCCGGCGGGATGGCGTCGCGCGGCTGCCCGCCGGGCGCGCGGCGCACCACGCACCGGCGCCCGCCCTCGTGCGGGCGCGGCTCGTCCCACCAGACCTCATCGCCCACGGCCTCGACCCACAGCGGACTTTCGTCCACGCGGGCCACGTCCACGGGGCGGATGGGAGACTCGTTCAGCATCGATCACCAATTGCCGTCGGAAGCGGGAAGAGGATGGTCCGGCGGGTGAACGACGTACACGATCCCCCCGCTGCTCGTGCTCCGCAGCCACACGTTCTCGAACGCGGCCCGCGGATAGACCCGGCGCACCGACCCGTCGCCGGGCGCGGCCGGGTCGTTGGCCACCACGTCGCCCGCCTCGGTGAAGCCGACGACCACCATGATGTGACCGCTTGTCGAGTACCCCGAGCCGGGCAGCTCATGCTCCTTGAACGACTGCGAGGTCATCACCGGGACACCGGCCGCGATCAGCCGCTCCAGCTCCGCCAGCGAGCGCAGCCGGGTGACGAACCCGTCCAGGCCGTACCCGCCGGCGTACGCGACGCTGAACGGCCAGTTGCCGGTGCCCTGGTAGCTGTGGTCGTACATGTGCCGGGCCGCGTGGTCCACCGCCGGGCACGGGTCGCCCGGGTCCACCCAGGACAGTTCCTCCGGGCCCGGCCCGCGTCCCCAGTACTCCAGCACCATGGTGACCGCCGCCGGGCTGCACCACGACTCGCCGCCGCCGTCCCACTGCGGGTAGTGCCCCTTGTGCACCTTCTGCGACCGGCACGGCACGTCCAGCACCACCCCGGTCCCCGGCCCGCCGGGCGCGCTCGGCGGCACGCTCGCCCGCGCCGGCACCGCCGAGGCCATCACCCCGGCCGAGCGCACCCGCGCGCCCTCGCCGTACAGGGTCAGCCGCAGCCGGTACGCCACCAGCGGCCGGCGCGCCACCAGCGTGTCCACGGCCACGTCGCCGTCGTCGTCGCCCTGGCCCGGAAGGGAGGTGCGGTGGATGGAGTCCTCGCCGGACGCCCAGCGGCCCATGACGTACCACTTGGTGGTCGCGCCGGCCGCGGTGCGGCCCTGCAGCTCCACCTCCAGCCACGACCCCGGCGGCGTCGTCGCGGTCCACGAGGGCACCAGCTCGGTCGCCGGGAACCCGATCTCCCGCTCCGGCGACACCCACCGGGCGTACGGGTAGCGGGCCCGCCCGTTGCCGAACGGGTCGAGGTAGCCGGCCACCCCGCGCTCGCCCGCATCGACGTCGGCGAAACGGTGCAGCACCACCTGGCTCAGCCCCGCAGGCAACACAGTGACCACCCCGCCGATTCTGCTTCCACCCCCATCACCCCACATCGGAACATTTACGTATGCCTAACCCGGCAACGTCCGAGGAGGTGAGCCCGTGGCGCCGGCCACCGCCGCGGGATGGACGGTAGCCGATCCCCATGCGTGGCGGTAGATCCGCGTCCGCGGGGTCCGTCCGGTATGCCGGTCCCCGTAACATCGCGGAAAAGCCGGAAGCACGCGGGCGTCATCGCGTTCGCGTACAAACCCCATACATGACCGAAGCCCATCTCCCGCAGGTCGAGCCATTCGTCCCCTGGGGCGCCCCGCCGCCGGCGCCGGGGCGCGCCGGGCCGCTCAGCGGACTGCGGCTCACCGTCAAGGACGTCATCGACGTGGCCGGCCTGCCCACGGGCGCCGGGCACCCCCGCTGGCTGGACACCCACCCGGTCCCGGCGCGCGACGCCGACGCCGTGGCCGCGCTGCGCGAGGCGGGCGCGGAACTGGTGGGCAAGAGCCACACGGACGAGCTGGCCTTCAGCCTGGGCGGCACCAACGCCCACTACGGGGCCCCCGCCAACCCCGCCGCGCCCGGCCACGCCTGCGGCGGCTCCTCCAGCGGCACCGCCGCCGCCGTCGCCTCCGGCGCCGCCGACCTCGGCCTCGGCACCGACACCGCGGGCTCCATCCGGGTTCCGGCCGCCTACACCGGGCTGTGGGGCTTCCGGCCCAGCCACGCCCGGGTCTCGCGCGCCGGGCTGGTGCCGCTCGCGCCGTCCTTCGACGTCCCCGGGCTGCTCGCCCGCGACGTCGCGGTGCTGCGCCTGGCCGCCGCCTTCCTGCTCGGCGGGGGAGCGGGCGCCGAGCCGGCCACGCGGCTGCACGTGCCGCCCGACCTGTGGTCGGCGGTCTCGCCGCGCGTGGGCGCGGCGCTGGCCCCCGCGCTGCGCCGCCTCGCCGAGTCGCTGCCCATCGACCGCACGCCGGTCTTCCCCGGGCCGGGCCTCGACGGGGAGCGCGTACGCGCGGCGTTCGCGGTGGTGCAGGGCGCGCAGGCGTGGGACGCGCACGGGGTGTGGATCACCACCGAGCACCCCGAGTTCGGCCCCGGCGTGGGGGCCAGGTTCCGCGCCGCCGCCCGGATCACCAAGGAGGAGCTGGCCCCCGCCGAGGACCTGCTCGCCCGCGCCGCCGAGCGGATCGCCGCCCTGCTCGCGGACGGCGGCCTGCTGGCCCTGCCCACGGCCCCCACCCCCGCGCCCCCGCTGCCCGAGGGCTTCAGATCCCCCGGCTCCGACGGCCCCGGCGGCGGGCGGGAGGCGGAGGAGGAGCCCGCGCCGCCGACGTACCGGGGGCACAGCGGCTACCGCGCCGTGGTCACCGGCCCGCGCGACCGCGAGCGGCGCGCCGCCACCGTGCGGCTCACCTGCCTGGCCGGCCTGGCCGGCGCGCCGGCCGTCAGCCTCCCGGCGGGCCGGCTCGACGGCCTGCCGCTCGGGCTCAGCCTGATGGCCGCCCCGGGCCACGACGAGCGGGTCCTGGAGACCGCCGCCGCCCTCGCCTGACGCGCCCGCTCACAGGTACAGGCCCGTGCCCTCCGAGGTGCGGGCCTGGTCCACCGGGCGGCCCGCGCGCAGGGCGTACAGCTCGGCCAGCGTCGCGCCCTGCGGCCCGACGCCCTCCGAGGTGCCCAGCCACGCCACCGCCTCCGCGTACGGCAGCGCGCCGACCTCGATCCTGGCCAGGCACCGGCCCGGCCGCACCACGGCCGGGTGCAGCCGCGCCAGGTCCTCGTTGGTGGTGATCGCGAGCAGCACGTCGCGGCCCTGCCCGAGCAGGCCGTCGGTCAGGTTGAGCAGTCGCGACAGGCCCTGGCCCGCGAGGTCCTTGGCCCCCGCCCGGATCAGCTCGTCGCAGTCCTCCAGCACCAGCAGCCGCCAGCGCCGCCCCGAGTCGTCGGGCCCGTCGTGGCCCATCGTCACCTGCAGCAGGTAGCCGGGGCTGTCGAACAGCCGCTCGGGGTCGAGCACGCAGTCCACCTGGCACCACTCGCGCCACTCGTGGGCGAGACCGCGCAGCAGCGTGGTCTTGCCCGTGCCCGGCGGCCCGTGCAGCAGCACCAGCCGCCCGCTCACCTCCGCCGGCACCGTGCGCATCAGCCGGTCCACCCGGCCGCGCACCTGCGCCGGGTAGTTGCCCGCGATCTCCGCCCAGCCGGGGGCGCTGATCAGCTTCTCCGCGCGCCGCCCGCCACGGTCGGTGAGCCACCAGAAGCCCATCTCGACGTGACCGGTCTCCGACGGCGGCTCCACCGCGTCGCGCACCGTCTCGGCCAGGACCCGCCCGGCCAGCTCCTCGCTGACCGCCGTGACGCTCACGGTCGCGCTGCTGCCCCTGTAGCGGACCACGCGCAGCGTCCAGCCCTCGCCGCACACCAGCCGCGAGTCGCGGCCGTCCTCCTCCTGCGCCACCCGCATCAGCCGCCCGTCGCGGGGCATCAGCGCCGCGCCGGGACGCACCCGCTCCAGATCCGCCGTTCGCGACCACGGCTGCGCGCCGGTCGCGAACGGCGACAGCGCGAGCGCGTCGATGACATCGATGGGGGAGTCGCCGTCGTCGAGCCAGACGTTCATCGGCAGCTCGGCGGGCGCGGGCGTGAAGGGAACCCCCTTGACCACGGACATAAGGTCAATGATCCCGGTCGCCCCCGCCCGCCGTCGATCGTTTTTCGGCAGATGGGGCCGTCTGCGGCATTGACGGTGGCCTGTCTCCGGTAGCGTCGGAACGTGCGGACGATCGACTGGGTGGACGGCGCCGTCGAGCTGATCGACCAGACCCTGCTGCCCGAGCGGGTCGAGGTGCTGCGGCTGCGAACCGTCGCCGACCTCGTCGCGGCGGTGCGGCGGCTGGCCGTGCGCGGCGCGCCCGCCCTGGGCGTGGCGGGCGCGCTCGGCGTCGCCCTGGCCGCGTACACCGAGCCCGGCCCCGAGGCCGTACGGGCGGCGGCGGAGAGCCTGCGCCGGGCCCGCCCGACCGCGGTCAACCTCGCCTGGGGCGTGGACCAGGCCGCCGCGCTGCTGCCCGAGGGCCCCGACGCCGTGCTGCGCCGCGCCCTCGCCATCCGCGACGACGACGTCGAGGCGTGCCTGTCCATGGGCGAGTACGGCGCCGACCTGCTCGCCGGTCTCACCGGCACCCGCCCGCTGACCGTCATGACCGTCTGCAACACCGGCGGCCTGGCCGCCGTCGAACGCGGCACCGCCCTCGGCGTCGCGCAGACCCTGCACGAGCGGGGCCTCCTGGCCGAGGCGCTGGCCCTGGAGACCCGCCCGCTGCTCCAGGGGGCCAGGCTGACCGCCTGGGAGCTGGCCCGCATGGGCGCCCCGCACCGCCTGGTCGTCGATTCCGCGGGCCCGTTCCTGCTCGCCCGCGGCCACGCCGACGCCGTGCTGATCGGCGCCGACCGCATCGCCGCCGACGGCGACACCGCCAACAAGGTCGGCAGCTACGCCCTGGCCCTGGGCGCCCGCCGCGCGGGCGTGCCGTTCGTCGTGGTCGCCCCCGAGACGACGATCGACATGGCCACCCCCACCGGCGCCGGCATCGAGATCGAGGACCGCGACGCCGAGGAGGTCGTCACTCTGCGCGGCCACCGCCTGGCCCCCGAGGGCACCGGCGCGCTCAACCCGGCCTTCGACGTGACCCCGCACGACCTGATCACCGCGATCGTCACCGACCGCCGCGTCATCCGCCTCGACAAGGGCGAATCCCTCGCGTCGGTGCCCCCCGGCCCGCGCCGCGCCGGCCCTTCCGAACGGGTATAGGCCCCGGCTTTGCCGGTGAAACCCCCGATGATCCCATCGCAAGCACGTTACGCTGAGTTGTCACCCAATTGCACATCTGAGAGGACTCCCCCCAGTGGCCATGGATTTCGTCTCCCGTCGCGAGTGGGGCGCCAGATCCCCGCGCGGCTCCTACACCGCCCTGTCCTCCACCAGAGGCGTGAAGATCCACTACACCGGCGGCCGGGTCGATCCCGCCATCGTCGATGATCACGACAAGTGCGTGAAAATGGTGCGCTCCATCCAGAAGAGCCATATGGACGGCAATGGTTGGATGGACATCGGGTACAGCTTGGTGGTCTGTCCACATCGGAAGGTGTTCGAGGGGCGGGGAATCAAGCACCTGCCGGCGGCCAACGGGCCGGGGCTGAACTCCGGGCACTACGCCGTGCTGGGGCTCGTCGGCTCCTCGGGGCTGGTCACCCCGCCCGACGGCATGCTGCACGGCATCGTGGACGCGATCGAGTACCTCCGCGACGAGGGCGACGCCGGGCGCGAGATCAAGGGGCATCGCGACGGCTATGCCACCGACTGCCCCGGTGACAAGCTGTACTCCTGGGTCAAACGCGGCGCCCCCCGGCCCGGCGCCCAGGAGCCCTCCGACCCCGAGCCGCCCAGCGGCGAGGCGCCCGAGTGGCCCGGCCGTGAGCTGAAGTACCCGCCGGTCATGCGCGGCGACGACGTGCGGCAGTGGCAGGCGCGGATGAAGGAGCGCGGGTGGGGCATCGCCGTCGACGGCGCCTACGGGCCGAGGTCCCGCGAGGTCTGCCGGTCCTTCCAGCGCGAGAAGGGTCTGCCGGTGACGGGCGTGGTCAACAAGGCCACCTGGACCGCCGCCTGGGAGATGCCGGTCACCTGAGCCGGCCGCCCACATAAGCCCATAAGCCCATAAGCCCATAAGCCCGTCAGTCCGGCGCGTCAGCCCGTCAGCCCGTCAGCCCGTCAGCCCGTCAGAAGGTTATGGTCCACCCCTCGCGGGCGGCGTCCTGGGCGGTGTAGGCCACGCCGTGCACCTTCAGGCCCGCCGGGTCGAGCAGGGTCAGCTTGCCGCCGCTGTTGCCCAGGGTGAGCGCCGGGGCGACCGGCACCGTCAGCGGCGCGCCCGCCGCCAGGGTCCCGGTCAGGGCCAGCAGGTGCCTGCCCTGGTCGGCGAGGGTCCAGCCGGTGAGGTCCACCGGGCCGGGCGAGGCGTTGAGCAGGGTGACGGTCTCGCGCTCCGGGGCGGGCCCGGCCGGGTTGACCAGCGCCGCGATGATGCGCACCGGCTCCTCCCCGCGCGAGGGACGCGGCGGGGCGCCATCCAGCGCGTGCCCGGTCACGTCGTCGGTGTGCCACGACTGCGACTGGAAGGCCAGGAACACCGCGACCCAGCGCGACTCGCCGGGCAGGTGGATCATCAGCCCGCCGTCCTGCCACACGCCGTCGTCGCGGCGGAACCTGGGGGAGTTGCCCTGGTTCATGTGCACGTCGTGCACGCCGTTGCCGGGCAGGAAGCCGAAGATCTTGTCGCGGGTGCCGGGCTCCGGGCCCCATCGCTCCCCGAAGACGTACACCCCCGCCGTCGGGTCGTCGATCGCCCGGTGCACGTAGTGGTCGAGCATGTCGGCCAGGTCGTTGTCCTCGCCGGGCTGGTGGTGTGGCAGCTCCCGCATCAGCGCCGGGTCGAACAGGTTGCCGCGCACGAAGTCCAGCGCCGCCCCGCCCGGACGGCTCGGCAGCGGCGTCCACCCGCTGCCCGGGGCGGGCAGCGCGGCCGTGACCGGGTGCCGGAAGTCGTCGTCGGCCAGGTAGAGCAACTGCGACGGCGCCTCCTGCGACAGCACGTTGACCGCCGCCCGGTACGCCGTGCCGGCGTCGTCGGACAGCCGGATCTGGTAGTGCGGCGAGTCGTCGGACTTCTCGCGGTGGGCCTCCATCGCGCGGCAGGCCAGCACCCCGTAGGACCGCAAGGGCATGGGCCACCTCCGGGCGACGGTCCGGCGGCTGGTTCCACCCGGACGCCTACGAGCGTCGCCGATGAACCGCCGGGACGCAACGACCACATCCGGTCAATTTGGGGGTGTCACCGCGCCGCGGGCGGCTCCCCGGCGAGCCAGGCGTCGATCTCGCGGCGCAGCCGGGCCTTGGTGGCCGCCGGCGCGAAGGAGGCGTCCACCGCGGTGCGGGCCAGCGCGGCCAGGCGCGTGTCGTCGTAGCCGTAGGCGTCGCGGACCCGGGCGTACTCGCCGGTCAGCGTGGTGCCGATCACGTCCGGCACGTCGGCGCCCAGCACCACGGCCAGGCCCGCCTCGACCATGCGGGGCAGCGGGTGGTCGGCCAGCGAGGGCACCAGGCCCAGCGAGACGTTGGACGACGGGCAGACCTCCAGCGGGGTGCCGAGATCGCGCAGCTCGGCGACCAGTTCGGGGTCCTCCAGCACCCGGAAGCCGTGCCCGATCCGCTCGGCCCGGCCCAGCCTGAGCGCCTCGCGCACGCTGTCGGCCCCGCAGGTCTCGCCCGCGTGGTGCACCAGATGCACGCCCGTCTCGGCCGCCGCGTCGATCACCTCGGCGAAGGGGGCCAGCGGGTACCGCTCCTCCCCGGCCATCCCCATGGCGATCACGCCGTGGCGGGCGTACCGGGTGGCGAGCTTCAGGGTGCGCCAGGCGCGCTCGGGCGAGCGGCGGCGCGAGTGGTCCAGGATCACCGCCACCTCGATCCCGTACGCGGCCCGCCCCTCGGCCAGCCCGTCCAGCACCGCCTCCAGGGGCTCCTCGGCGGCCATCCCGTACGGCGTGAGCCGGTCGGCGTGCGAGGCGGCCGTGAAGGTCACCTCGGCGTACCGGGTGCCCTGTGCCGCCTCGTCGGCGCAGAACTCGACCGCGATCCGCCGGAAGTCCTCCGCCCGCCGCAGGCACTCCCGCACCGTGGACCCGTAGTCGGCGAAGGCCCGGAACCCGGGGAACGGCGTCACCGGCGGCGCGACCGCCACCCCGTTGGCCGCCGCCAGCTCCCGCAGCGTGCCGGCTCGCACGGTGCTCTCCAGGTGCACGTGCAGGTGGACCTTGGGCAGGCGGGCGAGATCACGGGTGTTCCCCCCGTCGCGGGTGTTCCCCCCATCGGGGGTGCTCCCGGCATCGCGCGTCTTCTCGGCATCGGGCATGCTCCCGACCCTACGCACACTCCCGCCCCATCCCGCACCCGGATATCCCCCGGAACCCGCGGACCCGCCGCCCGCGCGGGGGGCCGGATCGGGCGGGTGGAACGGGACGGCGCGGGAATAACGGTTGCCGAGGCATGGGCGGGCCGGCGGCCCCCGCAGGCGTTTCCGCGCTCCGCCGGCCCGCGCCCGTGCCAGGCGGCCTTGCACTCCTTAGATCCCGTGTTCGCGTCAAGGAGGCTCGATGACCATGCTCAGCGACGACCAGCAGGCCATGGTGCGCGCGCCGTTCGCCCGGCAGGCGGGGCGGGCGGAGCGCGTGGGGGTGGAGGTCGAGGCGGGCGTGGTCGATCCGCGTACGGGGGTGTCGCGGCCGTACCACGGCGAGCGAGGCGTGGGGGCGCTGCTCGAACTGATCATGAGCCGCTGGGGCGGGGCGCCGGTGCGGCAAGGGGGGCACATCGTCGGGCTCAAGCGCTCCGACGGAGTGGAGATCGCGCTGGAGTCGGGGTGCGCGCTGGAGTACGCCTCGGCGCCCGACCGCAGCCTGGCGCGGCTGGTGGACCGGGTGAACGCGGACATGTCGGCGCTGGCCGCCATCGCGGCCGACCTGGACGTGGCGCTGCTGTCGGGCGCCGTGCTGCCCTTCGACCGGCGCGAGGACGTGCACTGGGCCCCCAAGCCGCGGGTGCCGCTGATGCTGGCGTACTTCGACCGCGAGATCGGGCCCGGCTCGCTCGGCTGGGCGGCGATGGCGCAGATCATCTCCATCCAGACCACCCTGGACTACCTCGACGAGGAGGATCTGGCGCGCAAGTTCCTGATGGCGAACGCGGTCTCCCCGCTCGTGGCGGCGCTGTTCGCGAACTCGCCGCTGCACGGGGGCGCGCTGACCGGGGCGCTGTCGCGCCGCATCCAGATCTGGTCGGGGGTGGACCCGAGCCGCGTCGGGGTGTTCCGGCACTGCTTCGGCGGCCGGGACGTGGTGGACGGCGTCGTCGCCTGGCTGCTCGCCCTGCCGCCGATCTACCGCAACGGCCCCGGCGGCGAGGCGCGGGCCGTGCCGCCCGGGATGTCGTTCGGCCGGCTGCTCGCGGAGGGGTACGGCGACGGCACCCGGCCCGGCCCGGCCGACTGGACCTCGATGCTCGCCACCACGTGGCCGTACGTCCGGCTCAGGGAGACCCTGGAGCTGCGCATCGGCGACGGCTCCTTCCAGCGGGACTGGGCGTCGGGGCCGGCGCTGTGGGTGGGGCTCGGCTACGACCGGCGCTCCTGCGAGGAGGCGCTGGAGCTGATGGGCGGCTACACGCTGGAGGAGCACGTGCGGGCGTACGAGGAGGTGGCCGTGCGGGGCCTGGCCGCGCGGATCGGCGGCGACAGCGTGTACGACCTGTGCGGCGACCTGGTGCGCATCGCCCGCGACGGCCTCAAGCGGCGCGTCGGCTACGGCCTGGAGCCCGACCGGGTGCTCGGCTTCCTGGACCCGCTGGAGGAGGTGCTGCGCTCCGGCGCCACGCCCGCCGAGCGCCTGGCCGCCCGCTGGGCCGCCGATCCCAGCCCGGCGCGGTATGTTCAACTGCACCGCTACCGCTGACCGCTCGTGACCTGCGCGGTCACGCCGCCGCGACGCGCCCGCGCCCCCCGCCCGAGCGCTGAGGTACCGAGACGCTTACCATCCCACTCATGACGGTGCCGCCCGAAGAACTTCGACTGGCCGCGGACTTCCCGCCGGCGACTCGCGAAAGCTGGCGCGAGTCGGCCCTCGCCGTGCTGCGCAAGTCCGGGATCGAGACCGACGACCCGGAGCGGGCACTGTCCGCCACGACCTACGACGGTCTGACCGTGCGCCCCCTGTACGACGCCGCCGACGCGCCCGGCGCCCCCGACGCCTCCGGGGTGCCCGGCCGGGCCCCGTACGTACGGGGCGACCGCCCGCTGCCCGGCTGGGACGTGCGGCAGCGGCACGCGGTCGCCGACCCCGACGCCGTGCTCGCCGACCTGGAGAACGGCGTGACCTCCCTGTGGCTGGCCGTGGGCCGCGAGGCGATCCCGGTCGCCGAGCTGCCGCGGGTGCTCGCCGGGGTCTACCTCGACCTCGCGCCGGTGGTGCTGGACGCGGGGGCCGAGACCGCCGCCGCGGCCGAGGCGCTGTTCGCCCTCGCCGCCGAGCGGGGCACGCCGGTGCGCGGCAACCTCGGCGCCGACCCGATCGGCCTGGCCGCGCGCACCGGCGGCGCCCCCGACCTGGGGGTGGCCGTCGAGCAGGCGGCCCGGTGCGCGGCCGGTCACCCGGGGTTGCGGGCGGTGACCGTGGACGCCACGCCGTACCACGACGCGGGCGGCTCCGACGCCGAGGAGCTGGGCTGCTCGATCGCCACCGGCGTGGCGTACCTGCGCGCGCTCACCGCGCCCCGGCCCGGGGGCGCGGGGCTGAGCGTGCCCGAGGCGCTGGCCCAGATCGACTTCCGCTACGCCGCCACCGCCGACCAGTTCCTCACCGTGGCCAAGCTGCGCGCGGCCCGCCGGCTGTGGGCCCGGGTCGCCGAGGCGTGCGGCGCCCCCGGCGACGGCGGGCAGCGGCAGCACGCCGTGACCTCCTCGGCCATGATGACCGCGCGCGACCCGTGGGTGAACATGCTGCGCACCACCGTGGCCTGCTTCGCCGCCGGGGTCGGCGGGGCCGGCGCGGTCACCGTGCAGCCCTTCGACGCCTGCCTCGGCCTGCCCGACGACTTCGCCCGGCGCATCGCGCGCAACACCCAGACCCTGCTGCTGGAGGAGGCGCACGTGGGCCGGGTCGCCGACCCCGCGGGCGGCTCCTGGTACGCCGAGAGCCTGACCGCCGGCCTCGCCGAAGCGGCCTGGGCCTGGTTCCAGGAGATCGAGCGTGCGGGCGGCATGGCCGCGGCGCTCGCGTCCGGGCTGGTCCAGGCCCGGCTGGCGGCCACGGCGGCGCGGCGCGCGCAGGACGTCGGCCACCGCCGCGCCCCGATCACCGGGGTGAGCGAGTTCGCCGACCCCGCCGAGAAGCCGGTCGTGCGCCGCCCCGGCACCGGGCTCGCGGCCTGGGGCGAGGACGGCGGGCTGCCGCTCGTGCGCCCGGCCGCGCCGTTCGAGGAGCTGCGCGACCGCGCCGACGCCATCGCCGCCGAGACCGGCGCCCGGCCGCTGGTGTTCCTGGCCACGATCGGCCCGGTCGCGGCCCACACCGCGCGCGCCTCGTTCGCGGCCAACCTGTTCCAGGCCGGCGGCCTGGCCACGACGACCGCGGGCGCGACCACCGACCCGGCCGAGATCGCCGCCGCCTACGCCCGCAGCGGCGCCCGGGTGGCCTGCCTGTGCTCGGCCGACAAGCTGTACGCCGAGCACGCCGCGCCCGTCGCCGCGGCGCTGCGCGAGGCGGGCGCCGCGCGCGTATGGCTGGCCGGCAGGGGAGAGTATGAGGGTGTGGACGGCACCCTGTACGCCGGCTGCGACGCCCTGGCGGTCCTGCGCGCCACATTCGCCGACATCGAGAAGGCCGACATCGAGAAGGAGGTGACCCGGTGACGATCCCCGACTTCTCCGACATCGAGCTGAAGTCCGGCCAGACCCCCGCAGGCCCGGCCGAGTGGGTGGAGGCCGTACGCCAGGAGACCGGCACGGGGCCGGAGGACCTGGCCTGGGAGACCCCCGAGGGCATCGCGGTCAAGCCGCTGTACACCGCCGCCGACCTCGACGGCCTGGACTTCCTCGGCACCTACCCGGGCGCGGCGCCGTTCCTGCGCGGCCCCTACCCGACCATGTACGTCACCCAGCCGTGGACGATCCGGCAGTACGCCGGCTTCTCCACCGCGGAGGAGTCCAACGCGTTCTACCGGCGCAACCTCGCCGCCGGGCAGAAGGGCCTGTCGGTCGCCTTCGACCTGGCCACCCACCGGGGCTACGACAGCGACCACCCGCGCGTGGCGGGCGACGTGGGCATGGCCGGCGTCGCCATCGACTCGATATACGACATGCGGCAGCTCTTCGACGGCATCCCGCTGGACAAGATGAGCGTGTCGATGACCATGAACGGCGCGGTGCTGCCGGTGCTCGCGCTCTACATCGTCGCGGCCGAGGAGCAGGGGGTGGCGCCCGAGCAGCTCGCGGGCACCATCCAGAACGACATCCTCAAGGAGTTCATGGTCCGCAACACCTACATCTACCCGCCGGCCCCGTCGATGCGGATCATCTCCGACATCTTCTCCTACACCAGCGAGCGGATGCCGAAGTTCAACTCGATCTCCATCTCGGGCTACCACATCCAGGAGGCCGGGGCCACCTGCGACCTGGAGCTGGCGTACACGCTGGCCGACGGGGTGGAGTACCTGCGGGCGGGCGTCGCGGCCGGGCTGGACATCGACAGGTTCGCGCCGCGGCTGTCGTTCTTCTGGTGCATCGGCATGAACTTCTTCATGGAGGTCGCCAAGCTGCGCGCGGCCCGGCTGCTGTGGGCCAGGCTGGTCGACGGGTTCGGGGCGAAGAACCCCAAGTCGCTGTCGCTGCGCACCCACTGCCAGACCTCCGGGTGGTCGCTGACCGCGCAGGACGTCTTCAACAACGTCGTACGCACCTGCGTCGAGGCCATGGCCGCCACCCAGGGCCACACCCAGTCGCTGCACACCAACGCGCTGGACGAGGCCCTCGCGCTGCCCACCGACTTCTCCGCCAGGATCGCCCGCAACACCCAGCTCCTGCTCCAGCAGGAGTCCGGCACGACCCGGGTGATCGACCCGTGGGGCGGCTCGGCGTACGTGGAGCGGCTGACGTACGAGCTGGCGCGGCGCGCCTGGGGGCACATCCAGGAGGTCGAGGCGGCCGGCGGCATGGCCAGGGCGATCGACGCCGGCCTGCCCAAGCTGCGCATCGAGGAAGCCGCCGCGCGCACCCAGGCCCGCATCGACTCCGGGCGGCAGCCGGTGATCGGGGTGAACAAGTACCGCCCGGCGGCCGACGAGCCGATCGAGGTGCTGAAGGTCGACAACACCGAGGTGCGCCGCCGTCAGATCGAGAAACTGCGCCGGCTGCGCGAGGAGCGCGACCCGGCGGCGGTGGAGGCGGCGCTGGCCGCCCTCACCGCGGGCGCCGCGGGCGACGGCAACCTGCTCGCGCTGGCGGTGGACGCGGCACGGGCCAAGGCCACGGTGGGCGAGATCTCCGACGCGCTGGAGAAGGTGTTCGGCCGGCACACCGGCCAGATCCGCACCATCTCCGGCGTCTACCGTGAGGAGGTGGGACACGGCGTGGAGAGCGTGCGCGAGGCGTGCGCGGCCTTCGAGCGCGCCGAGGGCAGGCGCCCCAGGATCCTGGTCGCCAAGATCGGCCAGGACGGGCACGACCGCGGCCAGAAGGTGATCGCCACCGCCTTCGCCGACCTCGGCTTCGACGTGGACGTGGGCCCGCTGTTCCAGACCCCGGCCGAGGTGGCGCGCCAGGCGGTGGAGGCCGACGTGCACATCGTCGGCGTCTCCTCGCTCGCGGCGGGGCACCTCACCCTGGTGCCCGCCCTGCGCGAGGCCCTGGCCGAGGCGGGCCGCGACGACATCATGATCGTCGTGGGCGGGGTGATCCCGCCGGGCGACTTCGACGAGCTGCGCGCCGCCGGCGCCTCGGCCATCTTCCCGCCCGGCACGGTGATCGCCGACGCCGCCCACGACCTGCTGAAGGAGCTGTCCGCCCGCCTGGGCCACGCATGAAGCTCGAAGACTACGTCCAGGGCGTGAAGGAGGGCTCCCGGGCCTGGATCGGCCGCGCGATCACGCTCGTGGAGTCCTCCCGCCCCGACCACCAGGAGCTCGCCCAGCGCCTGCTGGTGGAACTGACCCCGTTCACCGGCCACGGCCGCAGGGTCGGTGTCACGGGTGTCCCCGGCGTGGGCAAGTCCACGTTCGTGGACGCCCTGGGCACCATGCTCACCGCCCGGGGCCACCGCGTGGCGGTCCTGGCCGTCGATCCGTCCTCCACCCGCACGGGCGGCAGCGTGCTCGGCGACAAGACCCGGATGACCCGCCTGGCCGCCGACGAGAACGCCTTCATCCGCCCCTCGCCCACCTCCGGCACCCTCGGCGGCGTCGCGAAGGCCACCCGTGAGGCCATGGTCGTGGTCGAGGCGGCCGGCTACGACGTGGTCTTCGTCGAGACGGTCGGCGTGGGCCAGTCCGAGACCGCGGTCGCCGGCATGGTGGACACCTTCCTCCTGCTCACCCTGGCCAGAACCGGCGACCAGCTCCAGGGCATCAAGAAGGGCGTCCTGGAACTGGCCGACGTGATCGCGGTCAACAAGGCCGACGGCGACCACGAGATGGCCGCCAAGAAGGCCGCCCGGGAACTGGCGGCCGCCCTCCGCCTCCTCCGCACCGGCGCCGCGCCCGCCCCCGTGCTGACGTGCAGCGGCCTGACCGGCACCGGCCTGGAGGAGCTGTGGCGGCACATCGTCGCCCACCAGGACGCCCTGGCGGCCTCGGGCGAACTGGAGGACAAACGCCGCCGCCAGCAGATCGAGTGGATCTGGGCCCTGGTCCGCGACCGCCTCCTGACCCGCCTCCACAACCACCCCGAGGTGACGGCCCTGACCCCCACCCTGGAACACCAGGTCCGCGAAGGCACCCTGACCCCCACCCAGGCCGCCGACCGGATCCTGCGCGCCTTCACCGGCCCGTGATCCGCCGCGCCGCCCCGCCCGAGGGCGGCGCGGCCCGGGTCCGCCCCCGGACGCGCTCCGCGGCGCGGTGGCGATCTTCTTCGGCCATTCCCCGGCCGCCGGAGTGGCCGATCGCTCGGTGATGAGCCAGTGGTTCGCAATCTCGGTCCCCGGGCACAGGGCGACCCACGGCGAGTCGCCGGTGCTCGCGCACGTGACCATGCCGGACACCCCGATGCGGGTTCGCCGGGCGATATGCGAGGTGCAGGTGGCGCGTACGCCGATGCGCTCGAAGCGGCCGGTGCCGGCGTCCTCGTGGTAACTCGACGAGGTCACGGCGGCCTTCGTGCGCTCGACGAGCAATTTGTGGGCCCGCATCTCGACGAGGTGGCCTTCCGCGTCGAGCCGGTCCTCTATTTCGCGGCCCAGGTCGTCGCCCGTGGCACTCGGTGTTATCCGGGAAAGACGCGCCTTCGGTGAGTTTCCTTTTCCGGCCGATATACAGCATCATCCCGGCGGATTAGGGCACGTGCCCGAATCGCCCCGGATGCGACCCTGGCCGGGGTGGCGGAGCACGGGAGAATGGGTGGTATGCGGATCAAGTCCCGGTTGCATGTACTGGATAAGCATCTGTTCCACGCTGTGGCGCGGGCGCACTGGCCGGGCGGGGAGCAGATCCTGCCGCCGTTGTCGCGGGCGGCGGACAACTCGCTGTTGTGGGCCGGGTTCGCGGCGGGGTTCGCGCTCAGCGGGCATCCGCGGCTGCGGCGGGCGGCGACGCGGGGGATGCTGGCGATCGGGCTGGCCAGCCCGCTGGTGAACCTGGTGGGCAAGCAGATCTTCGGGCGGAACCGGCCCTCGCCGGTGAACCTGCCGCTGGCGCGGCTGCTGGCGATGCCGACCTCGGCGTCGTTTCCCTCGGGGCACTCGGCCTCGGCGGCGGCCTTCGCCACGGCCGTGGCCATGGAGGCCCCCGGCCTGGTGGCGGCGCCGGTGGCGGTCGTGGCGGCGGCGGTGTGCTTCTCGCGGGTGTACACGGGCGTGCACTACCCGGGTGACGTGCTGGCGGGGGCCGGGGTCGGGGTCGCCACCGGGCTGCTCACCTGGCGGCTGTGGCCCCGGCCCCGGCCGGCGGCGGGCGAGGGGGAGGGTGAGGGGGAGGGTCAGGCGGAGCCGATCGAGCCGGCGTAGAAGGAGTCCAGGACCTCGCGGTTGCGGGCCTCGACCTCCTTGCGGCGGATCTTCAGGCTGGCGGTCAGCTCGCCGGTCTCGACGGAGAAGTCGGCGGGCAGGATGGCGAAGTCCTTGACCGTCTCATACGAGGCGAGCGTGGCGTTGACCGCGTCCACCGCCTCCCGCACGACCTGGCGCAGGCGTGGGTGCCGGGCCAGCTCGGGCAGGTCCGACGGCTCGGCCGGCAGGCCCTCGGCGCGGGCCCAGGGCAGCACCACGTCGGGGTCCAGCGTGACCAGCGCGGTGCAGAAGTTGCGCCGGTCGCCGTGCACCACCACGTGCGACAGGTACGGGCAGGCCGCCTTGATCCTGCCCTCGATGTGCTGCGGGGCGACGTACTTGCCGCCCGAGGTCTTGATCAGCTCCTTCTTCCGGTCGGTGATGCGCAGCCGGCCGGCCTCGTCCAGCTCGCCGATGTCGCCGGTGCGCAGCCAGCCGTCGTGCAGGGCCGCGGCGGTCTCCTCGGGCAGCCCGTGGTAGCCGCGCATCACGCCGGGGCCGCCGATCAGGATCTCGCCGTCGTCGGCGATCCGGACCAGGGTGCCGGGCATGGGCGGGCCCACGGTGCCGAAGCGCACCTGGCCCGGCCGGTTGACGAAGCTGCCCGCCGAGGACTCGGTCAGGCCGTACCCCTCCAGGATCGTCATCCCGGCCGCGTCGAAGAACTCCGCCATCTCCGGCGACAGGGGCGCGGAGCCGGAGATGAAGTAGCGGATGCGCCCGCCGAAGCGGGCGCGTAGCTTGGCGAAGACGAGGCGGTCGGCCAGGGCGTACCGGGCGCGCAGCCAGGGCGAGGGCGTGACGCCCGCCTGCCGGGCCCGGCTCATCCGGACGCCGACCTCGCGCGCCCAGCGGAAGATCCGCGGCTTGAGCCCGCCCTCGCGGCGCACGGTCGCCACCACGGTGTTGTGGATCTTCTCGAAGATGCGCGGCGCGGCGGCCATCACGGTGGGGCGCAGCTCGGCCAGGTTGGCCGCGATCCGGTCGATGCGGCCGTCGATCGCGGTGGGCGTGCCGGTCTCGATCACCACGACCTCCAGCAGCTTGCCGAACGAGTGCGACATCGGCAGCCACAGGAAGTGCAGGTCGTCGGGGGCCAGCAGCGCGATCTCGCGGGCCGCGCGGGCGGCGTACAGCCAGTTGCCGTGCGTGAGCTCCACGCCCTTGGGCCGGCCGGTCGTGCCGGAGGTGTAGATGAGCGTGGCCAGGTCGGCGGGGCCGATGCGGTCCACCATGGCGTCGTACGCCGCCGGGTCGTCCGGGGTGGCCGCCAGCTCGGGCCAGGGCAGCACCCAGTCGCCGTCGGCCTCGCCGTCCAGGACGATCACGCGGCGCACCGCGGGGATCGACTCGCGCACGCCGCGCAGTTTGGCCACCTGCGCGGCGTTCTCGGCCACGACCAGGGCCGCGCCGGAGTCGGAGATGATGTACGCGCACTCCTCGGCCGTGTTGGACGGGTAGACCGTCGTGGTCGCGGCGCCGGTGGCCAGCACGGCCAGGTCGGCGAGGATCCACTCCACGCGGGTGCCCGACAGGATCGCCACCGTCGTGCCCGGCCCCGCGCCGAGCCCGGCCAGGCCGAGCGCGAGCCGTCTGACCCGTTCCTGCACGGCGGACCAGCTCAGGGAGGACCACCCGGTTCCGTCCGGGTGACGGAACGCCTCCGTGTACGGTGTCGCAGTGGCCCGCTCCCTCAGCAGGGCGGGGATGGAACCGCTCATGTCCGACCTCCGGTGGAGTGTCACTCTAGAGTGGCACTCTAGCGGGCTTCGCTCGGCCGTGCGCGGGTGAGCGGGAGGGATGGCGATGGGGGCGGACCGGCGTCAGGCGATCCTGGACGCCGCCCTGGAGATCGTCGGCGGCGCCGGGTTCGACGCGCTGACGATCGTGCGGCTCTCGGAGGTCTCCGGCGCCTCCAACGGCAGCATCTACCACCACTTCGGCAGCCGGGGCGGGGTGATCGCCGCCCTGTACCGCGACAGCTTCGCCCGCCTCGTACGCGCGATGCTGCCCGCCCTGGACGCCCGCCCCGCCGCCGACGTCGTGCCCGACCTGGCCGGCAGGTACCTCGACTGGGTGGCCGCCGAGCCCACCCGGGCCCGCTTCGTCTACGGCGCCCCGGCCGCCGGCCTGGTGGCGCTCGGCGAGGGCATGGCCGGCGACAAGGCCGAGATCATGGCGCCGATCGCCGCCTGGTTCGGCGAGCGGGCGCGCGCGGGCGAGGTGCGCGCGATGCCGGTGTGGGCGCTGGACGCGGTGGTCATGGGGCCGGTGCACGAGTGCGCCCGCCGCTACCTGCTCGCCCCGGACGCCTTCGACCTGGCCGCCGCCCGCCCTCTCGTGACCGCCGCCGCCTGGTCCATCGTCCGGCCCGGCTGACCGCTTGCGCTGCGGGCGCGGACACGCTAAGGTCGTCAAGTCTTGTCGCCGTTGATTGGGGAAGGCCGTTGAGGAACGAAGGCTAGGGCACCGCGCTCTGTCGCGCACGCACCTGCCTTCGCGGATCCGGCCTTTGCGACTCCGCCACGCCTGGCGTGGTCCGGCATCCTCGAACGTCCCGTTCGCCCTTCGGCGCCGTCACCGGCGGTGCGTGCCATGGGCGACGGCGCGGGGCCCGCATGTGGGGAAACTCATCGACCTGCACGTGGGAGGCCGCGTATGTCATTTTCGCGTACGTCATTTTCGATCGTCTGCGACGGGATCACCTTCGCGTGGCCCGACGGGACCAAGGTGCTCGACGGGCTGGACGTCGCCTTCGGCACCGGCCGCACCGGGCTGATCGGCGTCAACGGCTCGGGCAAGTCGACGCTGCTGCGGATCATCGCCGGCGAGCTCCGCCCGCAGGCCGGCACCGTGTCGGTGGCGGGGGAGGTCGGCTACCTGCCGCAGAACCTGCCGCTCGGCGCCGCCCGCACGGTCTCCGACCTGCTCGGCATCAGCGAGACGCGGCGCGCCCTGCACGCCATCGAGCGGGGCGAGGTGTCGGAGGAGAACTTCGCCGCCGTGGGCGACGACTGGGACGTCGAGGAGCGCGCCCGCGCCGAGCTGGACCGGCTCGGCCTGAGCCACCTCGGCCTGGACCGCACCGTGGGCACGCTGTCCGGAGGGGAGACCATCATGGTCGGGCTGGCGGCGCGGTTCCTGCGCGCCCCGGACGTCCTGCTGCTCGACGAGCCGACCAACAACCTCGACCTCGACGCGCGCAACCGCCTGTACGCCGCCGTGGACTCCTGGCCGGGCGTGATGGTGATCGTCAGCCACGACCGGGAGCTGCTCGACCGCGTGGACCAGATCGCCGACCTGGCCGACGGCGAGGTGCGCGTCTACGGCGGCGGCTTCACCGCCTACGAGGAGGTGCTGGCCGCCGAGCGGGAGGCCGCCGAGCGGATGGTGCGCACGGCCGAGGCCGACGTGCGGCGGCAGGCCCGCGAGCTGGCCGAGGCCCGGATCAAGCTGGACCGGCGGGTGCGCTACGGCAAGAAGATGTTCGACAACAAACGCGAACCGAAGATCATCATGCAGGAGCGCAAGCGGCAGGCGCAGGTCGCGGCGGGCAAGCACCGCAACATGCACATGGAGAAGCTGGCCGAGGCCCGCGAGCGGCTGACCGAGGCCGAGCAGGCGGTGCGCGACGACGCCGAGATCCGCATCAACCTGCCCGAGACCGAGGTGCCGGCCGGGCGCACAGTGCTGACGCTCACCGGGCTCCGCCCCGCCGACGCCGCCGGGCCGGAGGCTCCCGGCCGCCCGCTCGACGCCGAGGCGGAGACGGAGGCGGAGGGCAAGGCCGAGGCCGAGGGCAAGGCGCTGGAGGAGCTGGTCGTGCGCGGGCCGGAGCGGATCGCGCTGCTCGGGCCGAACGGCTCGGGCAAGACCACGCTGCTGCGCGTCATCGCGGGCGAGCTGCCGCCGGAGACGCCCCACGGCGCCGTCGCCGTGGGCGGGGCCCAGGTCGGCGTGCCCGGCGTGCGCTACCTGCCGCAGCGGCTCGACCTGCTCGACGACGAGCTGAGCGTGCTGGACAACGTCCGCCGGTACGCGCCCGCCGCCTCCCCGAACGCGATCCGGGCTCGCCTGGCCAGGTTCCTGTTCCGGGGCGCGCGGGCCGAGCAGCCGGCCGGCACGCTGTCGGGCGGGGAGAGGTTCCGCGCGGTGCTGGCCGCGCTGCTGTGCGCCGAGCCGCCGCCCCGGCTGCTGCTGCTCGACGAGCCGACCAACAACCTGGACCTGGCCAGCGTGCGGCAGCTCGCCCAGGCCCTGGCGGCGTACCGGGGAGCGCTGATCGTGGCCTCGCACGACCTGCCGTTCCTCGACCAGATCGGGATCACCCGGACCCTGCGGGTGGACCGTGCCAGGGGACTGGTCGAGATGTGATCCTTTACGCACCCGGCGCGAGATTGACGTTATGAATCAAGCGGGCGATAGTGGGACGGCTATGGCTGTCCCCCGGATGTTCCCCTGCGTACTCACGGTAACCGCCCTCGCGCTGACCGCGTGCACCTCCACCGGCACCCCGAGCGAGCCCCAGCCGGGCAGCTCGGTCGCCTCGGGCGCCATCGGCCCCGGCGGGCCGGCCGGCGACGGCGCGACGGCCGTCGAGACCGCGCCGCCGGCCACGCCGACGCCGGCCACGCTCACGCCCGAGGCATACCGGGTCCAGCTCGACGCCGTACGCGGCCCGGTGCGCGACGCGCTGTCCAAGGTGGCCTCGGCGGGCAGCCTGAAGTCACTGGAGAGCCGGGCCGACGACGCCGAGGACGCGCTGAACGAGGCCGCCTCGACGCTGGCGGCGCTGACCCCGCCGGCGGAGGTCGCCGCGCAGCACGCCGACTTCGTCGACGCGCTGCGCGGCATGTCCGCCGGCATGGGCGACCTGAGGGTGGCCGTGGACTCCCGCTCGGTCTGCACCGCGAGCGGGGCCCTGGCCAGCCTGGGCAAGTCGGGCGAGCTGAAGGAGCTGCAGGAGGCGGCCGACGCGTTGTCGGACGTCGGCGACTACCCCTCCGACGTGGTGTCGGTCAAGGCGCGCGCCGAGACCTCGCGCCGCCTGCCCAACGGCCGCTACCTCCGCAGCGAGAGCCGCAACGGCCGGGGCAACCTCGCCATCAACAACGGCGGCTCGCGCGACGCCGTGGTCACCCTGCTGCGCGGCAAGAAGCGGGTCATCAGCGTCTACGTGCGCAAGAAGTCGAAGTTCACGGTGGCGGGCGTGCGCGACGGGAAGTACCGCGTGTACTTCACCACCGGCACCGACTGGGACGCCAGGGAGCGCTCGTTCAGCCGCTCGTGCTCCTTCCAGCGCTTCGAGGACTCCTTCCCGTTCAAGACCACCTACACCGCGACCCAGGTGCGCTGGCAGAACTGGCGCATCACGCTGCACGCGATCAAGGGCGGCAACGCCCAGACCGGCGACGTCAACCCCGACGACTTCCCGAGCTGAGGACATCCTGAGCCGACGCCCGGCGCAGGCCCGGACGTGGGCCTGGGCGGGCCGGCATATGGGGCGTGGAAACGCGAAGACCGCGATCCGATGGAAGATCGCGGTCTCTCGTGCCCCCCTCGCGGGCGGATCAGGTGGAGAAGAGCATCCCGACCCAGCTCCGCTGACGGTGGTGGCCATAGCCGTAGCCGCCGTGCGGCGCGCCCCAGCCCGGCCCGTGCGCGGCCGGCGGAGGCGGCGGCGGGGCGGCGTGGTGCTGCTGCTGCCACTGGGCTTCCACCCGGGTCAGGGTCTCCAGCTCCCCGTAGTCGAGGAAGATGCCCCTGCACTGCTCACACTGATCGATGTGGACGCCGTTGCGCTCGTACGTCCGCATGGTTCCCCGACACTTCGGGCACTGCATCCTGTCTCCTTGCCCTCTGGCTCCGTTTGCCTGAGCACAACCTACAGAGAGACCAACTATCGTGCGCGCCCCTGGGTTCCCGCAATCCTCGCGCAGGTGTCGATCAGGATGCGTTCGACCTCGTCCGGCTCCCGCTCCTCCCTGAGCGCGGCGGCGACGGCCGCGGCGGCGAGCTGCACGGTCAGGGCCCGCGCGGGCAGGTCCAGCCGCTCCCAGGGGTCGGCCCCGGGGGCGCCCAGCGCCCGGCCGCCCGCGCCCAGGTAGGCCGACAGGAACCCCTGCCACACCTCCGGCGCGAGCAGCCCGCTGGCGAACCAGGCCGCGGGCCGGGCCAGGTCCCACGCCTGGTCGCCGTGGCCCAGGTCGTCCACGTCGATCAGCACCCAGGCGCCGGCGCCGGGCGGGTGGCGTACGAGCTGGCCCATGTGCCAGTCGCCGTGCGTGAGCCCCCGCTCCGGCCCGCCTCCGGCGGGATCGTCCAGGGCGTCCAGGGCGGGCAGCGTCGCGGCGGCGGCGCGTACGGTCGCGGCGGCCGCGCCGGGCGCGTGGCGGATGCGCGCGACCGTGCGCGGCACCCGGGCGGGCCCACCGGCGGGCGGGAGCGGCGGCAGCGCGTCCAGCGGGACGGCGTGCAGCGCCGCGAGCAGCCGGGCCGCGTCCTGCCAGGGGGCGGCGTCGGGATCGCCGGGATCGACCGGTTCGCCCGCAGGCCAGACGGTGGCCGCCCGGCCCGCCACGTCGGCGACCGCGAGGTCCAGCGGGGGCAGCATGATCCCGCCGAGCCGCGCCGAGGCGGCCAGCCGGGGGCGCAGCGCGGCGGCGTCCATGCCGGGGGCGTGCGCCTTGACCACGACCTCGCCCACCTTGACGATCACCACGTCGTTGCGGGTGGGCATCACGACCGGCTCGGGGGAGGCGCCGGCGAGGTGGGGGAGCGCCAGCGCGGCCAGGCCGAGCTCCAGGTCGCCGGTGGGCGCGCGTCCGGTGCCGAGGGCCGTCACCGGGGCCCGGCCGGGAGGGAGGCGACGCGCCACAGGCCGAGCGCCTTGTCGGCGTACGCGCCGCCTTCTTCGGCGCAGCCCTCGATGAGCACCGCCTCCGGCTCGGGCAGGCCGAACGGCGGCAGTTCCAGGTTGAGCGGCCGCCAGTCGCCGAGCGGGATGTCGCGGTTGGCGCGCAGATCGACGAACGTGGTGGTCAGCAGCCACTCCGAGCCGCTGCGCCGCAGGTTGGCGAACGCGGCGAAGATCTGCTCGAAGGGGAGGTGCACCAGGCAGTCGCGGCACAGCACGACGTCGGCGCGGGGCAGCGGGTCGCGGGTGAGGTCCAGCAGCTCGAAGCTGCGGCCCGGCCCGGCGTGCCTGGCGCGGTTGGCCTCCACCAGGGCGGGCACGATGTCGGCCCCGATGTAGGAGTCGAGCCGCAGCGGCGCGGCGCTGAGCCAGCCGAAGTCGCCGCACGGCAGGTCGAGCAGGGTGCGGGCGCCGAGCCGGGCGAGCAGCGCGGGGATGTCGCGGCGCAGTGCGGCGGTGGCCACGTCTTCGGAGCCGACACCGGAGACCGAGGTCTCGCTGCCCCACATGTTCTCGCGGTGGATGTAGGCGAAGGTCTCGGCCATGCCCAGGCCGGCCAGGGCCTCGGCGTGCTCGCGGAAGGCGATGTTGGCCAGCACGGGCGGCCTGTCGTCGGGGGTCTCGCTCACGCCCCCAATCTAGATTGCTGCCATGAGGATTGGTTTCGCAGTGCCCGTCTCGGGGCCGTGGGCGACGCCCGCGAACATGGTCAGGATCGCGACGAGGGCCGAGGAGCTGGGCTACCACCAGGTGTGGACGTTCCAGCGGCTGCTGTACCCGGTCGGGCACGAGATGGGGCCCGTCTACCGCGCGGTGCACGATCCGGTGGTCACGCTGGCCTACCTGGCCGGGGTCACCACCTCGATCCGGCTCGGCGTCGCGGTGCTGAACATGCCGTTCTTCTCCCCGCCGCTGCTGGCCAAGCAGCTCGCCACCCTGCAGACCGTCTCCGGCGGACGCCTGACCGCCGGGCTCGGGCTGGGCTGGATGCCGGAGGAGTTCACCGCCTCGGGCGTGGACATCGCCGCGCGCGGCGCCCGCGGCGAGGAGTACGTCGGCCTGCTGCGCACGCTGTGGAGCGCGGACGTCGCCGAGCACGAGGGCCGCTTCTACCGGCTGCCGGCCTCCCACCAGGACCCCAAGCCCGACCCGGCGCCGCCGATCCTGCTCGGCGGCACGGCCGAGGTCGCGCTGCGCCGGGCGGGGCGGCTCGCCGACGGCTGGGTGACCTCCAGCCGGGAGGACCTGACCCGCATCGACGAGCGCGCCGCCGTGGTCAGGCAGGCGGCCCGGGAGGCCGGGCGCGACCCCGACGCCGTCGAGATCGTCTGCCGCGGGGTCACCCGGTTCGCGCCCGCGGGGCGTCCCGACCGGCGCCCGCTGACGGGCTCGTACGAGGAGATCCGGGCCGACGTGGCGGACCTGGCGGCCCGGGGGGTCACCGAGGTCTTCCACGACCTCAACTTCGACCCCGAGATCGTCGCCCCCGGCAGCGACCCCAAGGAGTCGATGCGCCGCGCCGAGGAGGCCCTGGAGGCGCTCGCCCCCGGCGCCTGAGCCGGATCAGCGCATGGTGAGGACCGCCGCCCCCCTCACCCGGTCGGCGGCCAGGTCGGACAGGGCGCGGGCGGCCTCCGCGAACGGGTACGGCGTGGTGGTGACCCGCGGCGGGTGGGCGGCGGCCTGGGCGAGGTAGGCGTGCCCGTCGGCGCGGGTGTTGGCGGTGACGCTGCGCAGCGTGCGCTCCTGGAACAGGTGGTCCTGGTAGTTCAGCGCCGGGATGTCGGTGAGGTGGATGCCCGCGACCGCCAGGGTGCCGCCCCGGTCCAGCGCGGCCAGGGCCACCGGCACCAGGTCGCCGACCGGCGCGAACAGGATCGCCGCGTCCAGCGGCTCCGGCGGCGCGTCGTACGACCCGGCGGCCGAGGCGGCGCCCAGCTCCAGCGCCAGCTCCCGCGCCGCGGCCGAGCGGGTGAAGACGTGCACGCTCGCGCCCTGCGCGATGGCCGCCTGGGCGGTCAGGTGGGCCGAGGCCCCGAAGCCGTACACGCCGAGCCGCCCGCCCGGGGGCAGGTCGGCGCGCAGCAGCGCCCGGTATCCGATGATCCCGGCGCACAGCAGCGGCGCCAGGACCTCGGCCGGCCGGTCCTCGGGCAGCGGGTAGACGTACTCGGCCGGGGCGACGGCGTACTCGGCGTAGCCGCCGTCGGCGTCCCAGCCGGTGTAGCGCGACTCGGGACACAGGTTCTCCAGCCCGCGCCTGCAGTAACGGCACCGCCCGCAGGTCGAGCGCAACCAGGCCACGCCGACCCGGGTCCCCGGCGCGACCACCCCGCTGCGGCTCTCGACCACCCGCCCCACGGCCTCGTGCCCCGGAACCGTACGCGGCCGGCGCGGCGCCAGGTCGCCCTCGGCGAGGTGCAGGTCGGTACGGCACACCGCGCACGCCTCCACCTCGATCAGCACCTCCCCGTCGCCCGGAACGGGCACCGGCAACCGAGCGAACTCCACCGGCCCCGGCCCGCCGGACGGGTCACGCGGCATGGGCCCCGGCCGCCCCACCACCCAGGCGTTCATCTCCGCGACGCTCATGCCTCCGAGCAAACCACACACCCGGGGCTATGCAGCCGTACCAAGCGTTTGGTTGGATGTCGGCATGGATCTCCGTGAGATCGCCGACCGGCTGGAGATCGGCGACCTGCTCGCCCGCTACTCCTACGCCATCGACAGCGGCGAGTGGGACCTGCTCGACACCGTGTTCACGCCCGACGCGACCATCGACTACACCTCCGCCGGAGGCGCCAAGGGCACCCGCGCGGAGATGAAGGCGTGGCTGGCGAAGGTACTGCCCGCCTGGCCCGGCCGCCAGCACCTCATCGGCGCGGCCACCGTCACCTTCACCCCCGGCGGCGCCGAGGTCACCGCCCCCTTCACCGACGCGCTCGCGCCCTCCCGCGAGGCACTGGCCGCCACCGCGCCCGGCCTGATCCGCGGCGGAGGCTGGTACCACCACTCCCTGGTCAGAACCCCGGACGGCTGGCGCAGCCGCTCCCTGGTCGAGGAACAGACCTGGCGCACGATGAGCTGATCTCCCCACCGGACCGCCGCCACGGCGACAAGGCCGCCACGCCTTCCCCTGCAGGTCAAAGACGTTGCGATGCCGGCCTTCCGTTCGAGAAGGTACGCGGATGGCGGAGATCCTCTTGTTGCCCGGCGGGGGACGGACATCCGGTGACTGGAAGCTCGTCGGCCCCCTGCTGGAGGCGGCCGGTGTGCGTACGGTCGCGGCCGAACCACCGGAGCTGGGCACCTGGTCCTGGATGCCCCACATGAGGTGGCCCGTCTGATCCTCGGTTCGTTGGATGGTTGATACAAGAAGCAATGGGGGAGCCGGGGCGGAGTCCGGCACTCAGAGAGGCGTCCGAGCGTTGGCGAGGGCCTTTGTCAGGTGGCGGCCTGGGCTAGGCGGCGGGCGGCCAGGGCGGCTAGCAGGGCTGCGCCGTCGGGGATCGCCGCGTCGTCGAAGCGGGCCTCGGGTGAGTGGTTGTACGCGGCCGTGGCCGGGTTCAGGTCGGGTGGGCAGGCGCCCAGGGCCACGAAGGCGCCGGGGACCTCCTCCAGGACGTAGGAGAAGTCTTCGCTGCCCGCGATCGGGCGCGGTGCTACGAAGTAGCGGCCGGTGCCGAACAGGTCCTCGGCCGTCTCGCCCGCGAAGGCCGCCTCGGCGGCGTCGTTGACGGTGAGCGGGTAGCCGATGCCGAAGGCGGTCTCCGCCTCCAGGCCGTGGGCCGCGGCGATGCCCTCCACCAGGCGTACGGCGCGCTCGCGTACGGAGGCCCGGTTGCCCGCGCTGAAGGTGCGGATCGTGACCTCGAAGACCGCCTCGTCGGGGATCACGTTGTCGGCCGTGCCCGCGTGGAACGTGCCCACCGTCACCACCACCGGGTCGAAGGCGTCGAAGCTGCGGGTGACCATGGTCTGCAGCGCCGTGACCATCTCGCACGCCGCCGGGATCGGGTCCAGCGCGAGGTGGGGGCTGGAGCCGTGCCCGCCCCGGCCGCGTACGGTCACGCGCAGCGTGTCGGCCGCAGCCAGTATCGAGCCCGCCCGCGAGGCGAACGCGCCGAGCGGCAGGATCGTGGCCATGGCGTGCAGCGCGTACGCCGCCACCACCCGCTCGCCCGCCGCGTCCAGCACCCCTTCGGCGATCATGTGCTTGGCGCCCTCGTGGCCCTCCTCGCCCGGCTGGAACATGAACACCACGTCGCCGGCCAGTTCCTCCCGCCGGGCGGCCAGCAGGTGCGCGGCCCCGGCCAGCATCGCCACGTGCAGGTCGTGCCCGCAGGCGTGCATCGCGCCCGGCACCCGCGAGCGGTAGGGCAGGTCGTTGCGCTCGCTGACCGGCAGGGCGTCCATGTCGCCCCGCAGCAGCACCGCCGGGCCGGGCCTGCCGCCGCGCAGCACCGCCGTGACCGAGGTGAGCGCCGCGCCGGTGGAGATCTCCAGCGGCAGACCGTCCAGCGCGGCCAGCACCTTCTCCTGCGTGCGCGGCAGGTACAGGCCCACCTCGGGTTCGGCGTGCAGCTCGTGGCGGAGCCGGCACAGCTCCTCGGACAGGTCCTTCGCGGCGGTGAGGTACGACATGTTGTGCATTCTTCACTTCGCACACCTGATCTGGCCACCAGGGCGTTTTGTGTAGGCCCAATAGGATGAGTCCCTTGATGACCAAAGGTGTGCAGGGGAGTACGTTGACCGAACGAAAGCCGATCGTGAGTTGGTTGTCCGACATGGACGGCGTGCTCGTGCAGGAGGGACATCCTGTCCCCGGCGCCCAGGAGTTCATCGCCAAGCTGAAGACGTCGGGCAAGTCGTTCCTGGTGCTGACCAACAACTCGATCTACACCCCGCGCGACCTGGCGGTCCGGCTGCGCGCGGCGGGCCTGGAGGTGCCCGAGGAGTCGATCTACACCTCCGCCATGGCCACCGCTCGCTTCCTCGCCGACCAGCGGCCCGGCGGATCGGCGTACGTGGTCGGGGAGGCCGGGCTGACCACGGCGCTGCACGAGGTCGGCTACGTGCTCACCGACCTCGCCCCCGACTACGTGGTGCTGGGCGAGACCCGCAACTACAGCTTCGAGCAGATCACCCGGGCGATCCGCCTGATCGAGGGTGGCGCCAGGTTCATCGCCACCAACCCCGACGCCGTGGGCCCGTCCAACGAGGGCTCCCTGCCGGCCTGCGGCTCGGTGGCCGCGATGATCACCCGTGCGACCGGCGTGCAGCCGTACTTCGTGGGCAAGCCCAACCCGATGATGATGCGCAGCGCGCTCAACGCCATCGACGCCCACAGCGAGAGCACCGCCATGATCGGCGACCGCATGGACACCGACGTGGTCTCGGGCATGGAGGCGGGCCTGTACACGATCCTGGTGCTCAGCGGCGTCACCGCGAGCACCGAGATCGAGCGCTGGCCCTACCGCCCCTCGCTGGTCGTCGACTCGGTCGCCGATCTGATCCCGCTCGTGGACGCTGATCCGGCGCATACCTGACAGGCCCTGGCAGGAACGCGTGCCATGCTGCGGGTATGGCTCGTGTGTACCTGGAATTCGGGGCGAAGCGCGTCTTCGCCTGCTCGCCCGACTGGCCCGGATGGTCGCGCGTCGCGAAGAACGAGGAGGCCGCGCTCGACGCGCTGATGACCTACGTCCCGCGCTACCGCGTCGTCGCCGAGCGCGCCGGGCTGACGTTCGAACCGGGCGACCCGGAGGTGGTGGAGCGGGTCAAGGGCGGCTCCACCACCGACTTCGGGGCGCCGCAGGCGGTGCCGGAGCTGGCGCTGGAACCGGTCGGGGCCGAGGAGGCCGCCCGGCTGGCGGCGCTGGTCCGGGCCGCGTGGCAGGTGTTCGACGAGGTGCGGGCCGTGTCGCCGGCCGAGCTGCGCAAGGGGCCGCGAGGCGGCGGCCGCGACCGGGACAAGATGGTCGCGCACGTCGTGGAGGCCGAACGCTCCTACGCCCGCCAGATCGGCGTACGGCACCGGCCCTTCGAGGTGGACGACACGGCCGCGCTGGCCGCGCTCCGCGACGACATCGAGGCCGTGCTCGCCCGCCCGTCCGACGGCGGCCCGCTGCGGCCCGGTGGCTGGCCGGCCCGCTACGCCGCCCACCGCATCGCCTGGCACGTCCTGGACCACGTCTGGGAGATGCAGGACCGCAGCACGCCCTGACCCGTCAGGGGATCAGCGCGGGCAGGTCCGTGATCGTGCGGGCGAGGTAGTCGCGCAGCTCGCCGGGGACCAGGTTGATCCCGGCGATCTCCTCGGGTGCGAGGGGCAGCCGCACGACCTCGTACACCCCGCTCGCCGGATCGCGGAACTCCGGCCCGCAGCGCAGCGCGAGGTCCATGGTGAGCAGGCGGCACCCGTACACGTGCTGGACCTTGACGCCGTCACCGCTGGGGTAGGACAGCGTGACCAGCGGCGTCACCCCGCCGACGGTCGCGCCCAGCTCCTCCAGCATCTCGCGGCGCAGCGTGTCCTCCAGCGTGGCGTCCCCGGGCTCGACGTGCCCGCCCGGCGCCGACCAGTACAGGGGACGCCCGGGGACGGTACGCCGGAACAGGATCAGACGGTCATCGTCGAGGATGACGGCACGCACGCTCGGGCCGGGGGCCATGAGGTCATTTTTCACCACCCGCCACCCCGGCCGGCACACGGGTGCGGGCGGCGGGTCAGTCGAGGGCGCGGCGGAGGCGCTTCACGTCGGAGCGGTGCTTCTTGGCCGCCATGCGGCGCTCGACGGCGGCGCGGCTGGGCTTGGTGGGGCGGCGCTGCCGGGGCGGCGGGGCGATGGCCTCGCGCAGGATCGCGGCCAGCCTGGCCGCGGCGGCCTCGCGGTTGCGGAGCTGGGAGCGGTGCTCGGACGCGGCCACGGTCAGCACGCCGCCGGACAGGCGGCCGGCGAGGCGGTCGAGGGCGCGGCGCTTGAGGGCCGGATCGAGGGCGGTGGTGGCGGCCAGGTCGAAGCTGAGCTCCGCCCGGCTGTCGGTGGTGTTGACCCCCTGCCCCCCGGGACCCGAGGAGCGGGAGAAGCGCCAGGCGAGCTCGGCCTCCGGAATGACCACCGAGCCGCTCACGGCAAGCGGACCGGGCATGCGGGCCGACCTCCCTTGGTGATTTCTGGTTCTATGCGGCTTTTTCCAGACTACCTGGGGCGACCCGGCGACGATCAATCCATTTAAGTGACTTGTGGCGGACCGGCGGGTCCGGCATCGTATGCCTGTCGTCGGGGGGTCGCACGGCCAGGAATGTGTGCGCGCGGGTGCGCGTGTGGGAGGTCGGTAGGGTGGCCACGATCGTCGGCGTGCACGGGATCGGCAAGTATCGCTACTACGCCGAGGCGGGCAACTCGGCCGCGGGCGCGGCCGAGAGGATGCGGGCCAAGTGGGACCGCTACCTGCACGCCGGGCTCGGCTCCGCCGCCGCCCGCGACGGGCGGGGCTACATCGCCGAGGTCGCCTACTACGCCCACCACCTGGCCAAGCCCGCCGCCGCGCGGGCCCGCGACCCCGAGCGCATGGACGCCGAGGCCCAGCGGGTGCTGGTGGAGTGGGCGGCCCAGCTCAAGGGGGTCAAGGAGGCGGCCGGCGAGTCGCTGACCGGCGCGCTGCGGTGGGCGACCGAGTGGCTGCTCGAACGGCTGGAGCACCGCGCGGTCGCCTTCGCCACCCTGTTCTGCCCCGAGGTCGCCGCCTACCTGGAGAGCCCGAACGGCCCGGCCCGTACGCGCTCGCGCGAGGTGGTCGCCGAGGTGATCCGGCGCAACCGGCCCCAGGTCGTCATCGCCCACTCGCTGGGCAGCGTCGTGACCTACGAGACCCTGCACGCCAACCCCGACCTGGAGGTCGAACTGCTCATCACGCTGGGCAGCCCGCTCGGCATGCGCAACGTCGTCTTCGAGCGGCTGCTGCCCGCGCCGCTCGGGGGCATGGGCGGCCGGCCGCCCGGCGTCAAGCGGTGGGTCAACATCGCCGACGAGGACGACATCGCCGCGATCCCGCCCTCGCTGCGCTCCTGCTTCACCGGCGTGGACCAGGACACCCTGGTGAACCTGGACTGGATCGACTTCCACACGGTCGAGAAGTACCTCGGCTGCGGCGCCCTGACGCCCCTGTTGACCCCGTATCTGTGACCGCGGTCAGAACCGTCCCGTCGCGCACCCGTGGGCCGATCGTCGCCTGCGGTTAGAGCGGAGTTCAGCGACGGAGGGTAATCCGTGCCCTTGTGCAATAGCTGTTCACTTCTGCTTGAACCGCAGGTCACAGCGGGGACAATCCGCTCGCGTGCACTGGAAGGGTGCAGCGGAACCCGTCACGCAGAGTGTTCCTGTCCGTAGCCGCCGCCGGAGCGGGCGGCCTGTTGCTCCCGGGGGCCGCCACGGCCTCCACCCGTACCTCCCGGGCCCTGGCCGGCGACCCGTTCACGCTCGGCGTGGCGTCGGGCGATCCGGCCGCCGACGGCTTCGTCCTGTGGACCCGCCTGGCCCTCGACCCCCTCGGCGGCAACGGGCGCGGCGGCATGCCCGCCCGCGACATCGAGGTGGACTGGCAGGTCGCCACGGACGAGCGGTTCTCCGACGTCGTACGCCGCGGCACCGAGACCGCCCGGTGGAAGGACGCGCACAGCGTCCACGTGGAGCTGAAGGGGCTCGACCCCGGCCGGGAGTACTTCTACCGCTTCCGGGCCGAGGGCCACCTGTCGCCGGAAGGCCGCACCAGGACGGCCCCCGACACCATGGCCCCGCTCACCTTCGCCATCGCCGCCTGCGCGCACTACGAGCACGGCTACTACACCGCCTACCGCCGCCTGGCCGAGCAGGAGCCGGACCTCATCGTGCACCTGGGCGACTACATGTACGAGTACGCCCCCGACGGCTACACCTCGCTCGCCGGCGCCGTACGCCGCCACACGCCCGGCAAGTGCGAGACGCTGGCCGACTACCGGCTGCGGCACGCCCAGTACAAGAGCGACCCCGACCTCCAGCTCGCGCACGCGACCGCGCCCTGGCTGGTCTCCTTCGACGACCACGAGATCGAGAACAACTGGGCGGGCGACATCTCCTCCACCGGCGCGCCCGCCTTCGCCCGCCGCAAGGCCAACGCCTTCCGCGCGTACTACGAGAACATGCCGCTGCGGCGTGCCAGCGTGCCGCGCGGGGCCGCGATCCGGGTGCACCGGCGGGTCGAGTGGGGGCCGCTGGCCTCCTTCCACCTGCTCGACACCCGTCAGTTCCGCGACGACCAGGCGTGCGAGGACGGCCTGCGCGCCGGCTGCGGCGAGCGGATGTCGGAGGACCGCACCCTGCTCGGCGCCGACCAGCGCTCCTGGCTGCTGGACGGCCTGCGGGCCTCGCGCGCCCGCTGGAACCTGATCGGCCAGCAGATCCTCATGGCCCAGCGCGACTGGAAGACCGGCCCCGGCCACGAGGTCAACCTGGACTCCTGGGACGGCTACTCCGCCGAGCGCACCCGCCTGCTGACCGGCGTGCGCGACTCGGGCGCGGCCAACCCGGTCGTGCTCACCGGCGACGCCCACATGCACCACGCCGCGGACCTCAAGCTGGACTTCGACGACCCCGACAGCCCGCACGTGGCGGTGGAGCTGGTCACCTCCTCCATCGCCAGCGACGGCGACGGCTACCGCGACCAGACCATGGTCGCCGACATGGTCGCGGAGAACCCGCACATCGCCTACATCGACCAGCGCCGCGGCTACATCAACTGCCGGCTCACCGCCGACGAGCTGCACGCCGACTTCCGCACCCTGGACTACATCTCCAGGAAGGGCGCCCCGGCGAAGTCGTCGGCCACGTTCACCGTCCCCAACGGCCACCCGGCGCTGACCTCCGTGTGACCCGGGCGGGCGGGGCCGGCCGGCTCGGCGGCCCGCCCGTGCGGATGCGCTCCTCCTCGGCAGCGGTCTCGCTCGCCCGCGCGGCGGTCCGCCGCACGCCCCGCACCAGCAGGCCCAGCGCGAGCTGGAAGCCGTAGACGGACACCGCGGACACCGCCATCGCGGCGGCCCGCTCCAGGTCCGGCACGCCGGACACCACCGCGCGTACGACGGCGAGCGCGAGTCCGGCGGACAGGAACCCGGCCAGGAAGCCGAGAGGCAGGTCGAACAGCAGCAGCACGCCGTACCAGCCGATCAGGCCGAAGTACCAGTGGGCCGGGTCGAGGTGGTCGCCCGGCGGAGCGGCGGCGGACGCCGCCGGCGCGGCGAGCGCCACCAGGACCACGCCGGACCAGCGGGCGGCGGCGGGGAGCCACCGGTCCGGGCCGGTCCCGGTGACCCGGCCCGTCAGGGGGCGAGCGTGTAGCCGTACAGGGAGGCGGCGGGGCCGGCGGGGAGGGCCGTGGTGCGGGCGGCGCGCACGCCCGGGTACGCGCCCGTCGTCTTGGACTTCAGCCCGCCCTTGACCAGGGTGAGGCGGCCGGAGCGGGGGGCCGCGACGACCAGGTCGTGCGCGCGGCCGGCGGCGTCCACCATGGCCAGGGACGCGCCGAAGTCGCCCTCGCCGCCGGTGATCAGGACGTTGTTGATCCGGGTCAGGCCGCCCGCGCGGGTGCCCGCGAGCACCTGCACCGCGTTCTCGCCGGGGACGCCGATCGCCAGCTCCGCGTCCCCGTCGCCGTTGAGGTCCGCGGCGGCCAGGGCCGCGCCGAAGCGGTCGAAGTAGCGCGGCTCGCCCTTGAGCGAGCGCTGCGACCACGACTCGGCCGTGGCGGTGCGCAGCCCGCCCGCCGCGCCGTAGATGACGTGCACGGTGCCGTCGCCGTAGTCCATCGCGCGCTGCTTGGGGGTCAGGCCCTCGCCGGGCACCCCGATCGCCAGGTCGTCGCGGCCGTCGGCGTTGAAGTCGGCGGCGGCCAGGGCCGCGCCCATGTTGTCCCACTTCTCCGCCACCCCGGCCACCCACGGGCTGTCCTGCGTGAGCAGCGTCGCCCGGCGCCGGCGTACGTCGATCACGGTGGCCGAGCCCTGGCCGTCCTTCAGGACCGTGTCGCCCGGGGCGCCCGCCGCCAGCTCGTCGTCTCCGTCGCCGTCGAAGTCGCCGGTCGCCAGCGCGGCGCCGAACTGGTCGGTCGGCGCGGCGTCCTGGTCCACCCAGCGCGTGTCCTGCGAGATCAGGTACGGCTTGCGCCCCCGGAACCCGTGCACGCCCACCGCGCCGCCCCCGCCCAGGCCCGGCGCGCCGATCGCCAGCTCGTCGTCTCCGTCGCCGTCGAAGTCGCCGGCCGCCAGCGCCGCGCCGAAGCGGGCCCCCTCGCCGTCCTCGTCCCGGCCGCGGGCGCCGAAGTCGCGGGCGCGCAGCGTCTCCACCGGGCGCAGCCCCGACGCCGAGCCGCGGAACAGGTGCACCACGCCCTCGCCGTCGGCGTTCGCGGGACGCTCGCCCGCCGACTCCTCCGACGCGCCCACGGCCAGGTCGGCGCAGCCGTCGCCGTCGAAGTCGCCGGTCGCCACCGCCGCGCCGAACGCGTCGCCCGTCTCCGCCTCGCCGCCCACCCCGGCGGTGTTCTGGGTGAGCGTGCGCGGGGTGCGCATGCCGTACAGGATGCGCACCGAGCCGGCGCGCGCCAGGCCCGCCACCGTCGCGTACGGGGCGGCGACCACCAGGTCGGTACGGCCGTCGCCGTCGAAGTCGGAGGGGGTCGTGCTCGCGCAGGCGGCGGTGGCCGCCTGGGCGGGCGCGGGGAGGGTGAGGGCGGAGATCACGGCGACGGCCAGCAGAGCGGCCCGCGGGAGGCTCATACTCGGATGGTGTCCCGGAAAACGGACACCCGCCTCACAAAAACATGAAATCACCGTGACCGGCGCGAGACCTTCCAGGGTGCGCCGCGTACCGACCTTGGTACGTGTCACGATATGACGGTGACGACAGCGGTTGCCCCCGACATCGACCTCGCCGACCTCTCCTTCTGGCGGCGTCCGCCGCGCGAGCGGCACGAGGCGTTCGCCCGGCTCCGGCAGCTTGAGCACCCGGTGTTCTTCGAAGAGCGCCGCGTTCCGCTGCTCCGATCGGGCCGCGGCTTCTACGCGCTGGTACGCCACAGCGACGTGGTGGAGGCCAGCCGCAACGCCAAGGTCTTCTCCAGCGAGCCCGCCGTGACCAGCCCGGAGCCCCCGGGCTGGGTCAAGCACGTCTTCGGCGAGTCGATGGTCAACATGGACGACCCGCGCCACGCCCGGCTGCGCCGCATCGTCTCGCGCGCCTTCAGCCCCAAGATGCTCGCCAACCTCCAGGGCGACATCGAGAAGGCCGCCACCCGCATCGTGGACGACGTGATCGCGGAGGGCCCGCGCGACTTCGTCACGCAGGTCGCCGCCCGGCTCCCCATCCACGTCATCTGCGACATGATGGGCATCCCCGACGACATGCGGGCCAAGGTGCACGAGCACGTCGATGTGTCCACCGCCTACACCGGCGTGCGGCCCAGCCTGGCCCGCTCCGTCCGCATGGCGGGGCAGAACATGCTGGCCCTGGCCGCGCTCCAGCGCATGGTGATCAAGCTGGGCCGCGAGCGCTCCGAGTCGCCCCAGGGCGACCTGGTCTCCGCGCTGGTCACCGCCAACGTGGACGGCGAGAGGCTGACCTGGCGCGAGCTGGGCTCGTTCTTCGCGCTGCTGCTGGTCGCCGGCAACGAGACCGCCCGCAACACCATGGCCCACGGCGTCAAGCTGCTCACCGACAACCCCGAGCAGCGCGAGCTGCTGCTGTCCGACTTCGACGCGCACATCGGCGGTGCGATCGAGGAGATGGTGCGCTACGTCTCACCGATCATGCAGTTCCGCCGCACCGTCACCGAGGACTACGACCTGCGCGGCCTGCACCTGAAGCCGGGCGACAAGGTCGTGCTGTTCTACGGCTCGGCCAACCGCGACGAGACCGTCTTCCCCGACCCCGACCGGTTCGACATCACCCGTACCGAGGTCAAGCAGCACGTCGGCTTCGGCGGGCCCGGCCCGCACTTCTGCCTGGGCGCCAACCTGGCCCGTCAGGAGATCCGCACGATGTACCGCGAGCTGTTCACCCGGCTCCCCGGGCTGCGTGCCCAGGGCGAGCCGGAGCTGCTGCTGTCCAACTTCGACAACAGCGTCCGCTCGCAGGGGTTCACCTTCTGACGTCGCCCGCCCCGTCGCGGCCGGTTTCGAGCGGCGGGGCGCCGACGGCGCAGTGCGTACGGCACTCGGGCCGCGGCGCCTCGGGTTCGGCGAGCACGTTGCGCCGGATCGTGACGAACGCGACCAGCGCGGCCAGCGCCAGCATGGCCGCGCTGACCAGCATCGAGATCCGGAACCCCGCGGTGAAGCCGGCCGGCGAGGTGTACGCCGCGCCGGTCAGCCCGGCCAGCGGCGGGATCGCGGCCACCGCGAGCAGCCCGCCGGTGCGGGCCACGGCGTTGTTCACCCCGCTCGCCACCCCGGCGTAGCGCTCCTCGGCGGTGGCCAGCACGGTCGCGGTCAGCGGCGCGACCGCGGCCGACAGGCCCAGCCCGAACAGCGTGACCGCGGGCAGCACGTCCACCAGGTACATCGCCCCGGGCCCCACCCGGCTCAGCAGCAGCATGCCGGCGGCGGTGGCCAGGATGCCCAGCGTCATCGGCAGCCGGGGCCCGATCCGCCGGGCCAGCTCGCCCGCCCGCGCCGACAGCAGCAGCATCAGCAGCGTGACCGGCAGCATCGCGCTGCCCGCCGCGACGGCGGAGAACCCGGCCGAGACCTGGAGCTGCACCACCAGCAGGAAGAACACCACGCCCATCGCCGCGTACATGATCAGGGTCACCACGTTGATCGCGGTGAACTCGCGGGAGCGGAACACCCCGACCGGCACCAGCGCCTGCGGCGAACGCCTGATCTCCAGCCAGGCGAACGCCGCGCCCAGCGCCGCCCCGGCCAGCAGCGGCAGCGGCGCGATGTCGATCAGCCCGTACGTCAGCGCGGCCAGGGCGAGCGCGGCCAGCGCCGCGCCGAGCACGTCGAAGCGGCCCGCGGCCTCGGTGTCGCGGGTCTCGGGCACGTGCGGGATCGCCACCGCCAGCACGAGCGCCGCCAGCGGCAGGTTCAGCAGGAACACCCACCGCCAGCCCACCGACTCCACCAGCCCGCCGCCGACCAGCGGCCCGACCGCCCCGGCCACCCCGCCGAGCCCGGACCACGCGCCCACCGCGCGCGGCCGGTCCTCCCGGACGAACGACGCCTGGATGATCGCCAGCGAGCCCGGCGTCAGCAGCGCGCCGCCCACGCCCTGCAACGCGCGGGCCGCCACCAGCGTCTGGATGTCGGGGGCCAGGCCGCACATCGCCGAGGCCACCGCGAACCAGATCACCCCGATGAGGAAGATCCGGCGCCGGCCGTAGCGGTCGCCCAGCGAGCCCCCGAGCAGGATCAGCCCGGCGAGCGTGAGGGTGTAGGCGTTGACCGTCCACTGCAGGCCCGACATCCCGGCGCCCAGGCTCTCGCCGAGAGCGGGCAGCGCCACGTTCACCACGGTGGCGTCGAGCATGGCCATGCCCGAGGCCAGCACGGTGGTCAGCAGGACCCAGCGCCCGGTCGCGGTGCCGAACCGCACGTGCCCGTCGCCCGGCGGCGTCTGCCCGGGACCGATCGAAGCGCTCACCCGCCCATCATGCCAACCGATCCCGCGGAACTGTCGCCCGCCTCTGGTAGTAATACACCCGTCCTGTCCCCGCAGTCCCAGCCACCCCGGAGCCCACATGGACCACGACGCCGAGTCCCGGAGCCTGTACGCGGCGACCTACCTCGGCCTGCCGACCGCGACCCTGCCCGAGGGCGGCGAGCAGGGCGCGCGCCTCCCCGCGGCGGGCGAGGCCGTGTGGGTGCTGCGCGGCGGCGGCGGGTACGCCGACCCCGATCCGACCTTCGCCGACCACTTCGCCCGGTTCCTCGACACCGTCGATCCGGCCGAGGTCAGGGCGATCATCGTCGAAAGCTGGGAGGAGCCCTACTCCATCTCGGCGGACGTGCCGGTCGGCCTGCTCGCCGAGAACGCCGGCCGCCTCCCCGCGCTGCGCTCGATCTTCCTGGGCGACATGGAGTCCGAGGTGTGCGAGATCTCCTGGATCAAGCAGGCCGACGTGACCCCGCTGCTGGAGGCGTACCCGAAGCTGGAGCGCCTGGAGGTGCGCGGCAGCGACGGCCTCGCGCTGCGCCCGGTGCGGCACGAGGCGCTGAAGATGCTCCGCTTCGAGTCCGGCGGCCTGCCCGGCGCGGTCGTGCGCGCGCTCGGCGAGTGCGACCTGCCCGCGCTGGAGCACCTGGAACTGTGGCTCGGCGAGGAGAGCTACGGCTGGGACGGCACCCTCGCCGACCTGGAGGGCATCCTGTCCGGCGCCCGCCTGCCCGCGCTGCGCCACCTCGGCCTTCAGGACAGCGAGATCCAGGACGAGATCGCCGCCGCGGTCGCCGCGGCCCCGATCGTGGCCCGGCTGGAGTCGCTGAGCCTGTCCATGGGCGTGCTCGGCGACGAGGGCGCCGAGGCCCTGCTGTCCGGCCAGCCCCTCACCCACCTGCGCAGCCTCGACCTGTCTCACCACTACATGAGCGACGACATGATGAAACGCCTGCGCGCGGCCCTGCCGGGCGTGGAGCTCGACCTGTCCGAGCAGGAGGCCCCCGACGATGAGGACGGCTGGCGCTACATAGCGGTCGGCGAGTGACCCACCGATGCCCCGCGTCGGCCCGCATCCCGTACGCGTGGCCTGTACACCGTCCGGGGCCGGGAGTCGACGCACGTGAGAGGGCGGGTGAGCGGTGTGCGTGGCCTGTACGCCGTCCGGGGCCGGGAGCTGACGTATGCGTGACATGAACGCCGTCGTCGGCACGCACGATCTGCTGCTGGTGACGTTGGACACCCTCCGGTACGACGTGGCGGCCGAGCTGGTGGCGGCCGGGCGGCTGCCCGTGCTGGGCGGGGTGCTGCCGGGCGGGCGCTGGGAGCGGCGGCACGCGCCGGGGAACTTCACGTACGCGGCGCACGCGGCGATCCTGGCCGGGTTCCTGCCCACGCCGGTGGCGCCGGGGCCGCACCCTCGGCCGTTCGCGGCCCGGTTTCCGGGGAGCGAGACGACGGCGGAGGGGACGTGGGTGTTCGAGGGGCCGGACCTGCCGGCCGGGCTGCGTGCCGCCGGATATTTCACGATATGCATTGGCGGCGTGGGGTTCTTCAACAAACTGACCCCGCTGGGGTCGGTCCTGCCCGCCCTGTTCGACGACAGCCGCTGGGAGCCGGGCTTCGGCGTCACCGCGCCCGACTCCTTCGAGCGGCAGATCGAGGCCGCCGCGCAGGCCGTGGCCGCGGCGCGGGCGGCGCGCGGCGGCGGGCCGGTGTTCCTGTTCGTCAACGTGTCCGCGCTGCACCAGCCCAACTGGCACCACCTGCCGGGCGCGACCCGCGAGGACGGCGACACCCGGGCCAGCCACGCCGCCGCGCTCGAATACGTGGACCGGCACATCGGCCGGCTGTTCGCGCTGGTCACGCGGGAGCGCCCGGCGTACGCGATCGTCTGTTCCGACCACGGCACCGCCTACGGCGAGGGCGGCTACACCGGCCACCGCGTCGGCCACGAGGTGGTCTGGACCGTGCCCTACGGCGAGTTCGAGCTGCGACAGGGGGAGTATTGACCACGGCGGTTGCGATCGGCGGCCCGTACGAGAGCTACGTCTACGCCTACCCGCACAAGACGGCGTACCGGCGGCTCGACCCCAGGCCCGCGCTGGCCGAGGCGTGGGCGGGGGAGCGGCGCGACAGCCTGTTCCTGTACCTGCACATCCCGTTCTGCGAGATGCGCTGCGGGTTCTGCAACCTGTTCACCCGCACCGGCGCGCCGGAGGAACTCGTCGGGGCCTACCTGGACGCGCTGGAGTCGCAGGCGGCGGTCGCAGGCGACGTGCTCGGCCCCGGCGCGCGCTACGCGAGCGGCGCGATCGGCGGCGGAACGCCCACCTACCTCACCGCCGCCGAGCTGACCCGCCTGTTCGACCTGGCCGAACGGATCACGGGCGGGAGCCCCATGCCGCTGTCGGTGGAGACCTCGCCCGCCACCGCGACCCCCGACCGGCTCGCCGTGCTGGCCGAGCGCGGCACGACCCGGGTCTCCATCGGCGTGCAGAGCTTCGTGGACGCCGAGGCCCGCGCCGCCGTGCGCCCGCAGCGCCGCGAGGAGGTGGAACGGGCGCTCGGCGCCATCCGCGCCGCCGGGTTCCCGGTGCTCAACATCGACCTCATCTACGGCATCGACGGCCAGACCGAGCGCACCTGGCGGCACTCGCTGGACGCCGCTCTGGCCTGGCGCCCCGAGGAGATCTACCTCTACCCCCTGTACGTCCGCCCGCTGACCGGCCTGGCCCGCCGCGGCGCCCGCGACCCCGAATGGGACTCCGCCCGCCTCACGCTGTACCGCGCCGGCCGCGACCACCTCCTGGCCGCCGGCTACGAGCAGGTGTCCATGCGCATGTTCCGCCTGCCCGGCACGGACGGCGGCACCGCGTACGACTGCCAGCGCGACGGCATGGTCGGCCTGGGCTGCGGCGCCCGCTCCTACACCACCGCGCTGCACTACTCCTACGACTACGCCGTGGGCGCGAGCCACGTGCGCGCGATCATCGACCGGTACGTCCGCCTGTCGCCCGCCGACTTCGCCGTCGCCCACCACGGCTACCGGCTCGACGAGGAGGACCGGCGGCGCAGGCACCTGATCCAGTCGCTGCTGCAGGCGCAGGGCCTGGACGCGGCGGCGTACCAGGCCAGGTTCGGCGCCGATCCCCGCGACGACTTCGCCGCGGAGTTCGCGGCCCTGGCCGAGCGCGGCTGGCTCGCCGACGGCGGGCTCGCGCTCACCCCCGAGGGCCTGGCCCACTCCGACGCCGTCGGGCCGGCCCTGTTCTCCGCGCGGGCCCGCGCCCTGATGGCGGAGTACGACGCCCGGTGAGCGACGGCCACCTGACGATCCTTTATCGCGGCCCCCTGGCGAGCTGCGACTACGACTGCGCCTACTGCCCCTTCGCCAAGCGCCGCGACGACCCGGCCCGGCTGCGCGAGGACCGGGCGGCGCTGGAGCGCTTCACCGAGTGGGTGGCCGCGCAGGACCACCCGGTGTCGGTGCTGTTCACGCCGTGGGGTGAGGGGCTGGTGCGCTCGTGGTACCGGCGGGCCCTGGTGCGGCTCAGCCATCTGCCGAACGTCCGCCGGGCGGCGATCCAGACGAACCTGAGCGGCCGCACCGAGTGGACCGCCGAGGCCGATCTCGCCACGCTCGCCCTGTGGGCGACCTACCACCCCAGTCAGGTGACCCATGACCGCTTCCTCGGCAAGTGCCGCGACCTGGCGGAGCGCGGGGTGCGTTTCAGCGTGGGCGTCGTCGGCCTGCCCGAGCACCTGGCCCCGGCCCGCGCCCTGCGCGCCGGCCTGCCGCCCGAGGTGTACCTGTGGGTCAACGCCGCCGAAGGTCGCAGCTACACCGACGACGAGGCCGCCGAGTGGACCGCGATCGACCCCCTGTTCGGCTACAGCCGCCACCCGCACCCCAGTGCCGGACGCCCCTGCCGCACCGGCGAGAGCGTGATCTCGGTCGCCGGCGACGGCACCGTGCGCCGCTGCCACTTCGTCCCCGGGGTGCTGGGCAACCTCTACGACGGCACCTTCCGGGCCGCCCTGCGCCCCCGCCCCTGCCCGGCCGCGGCCTGCGACTGCCACATCGGCTACGTCCACCTGGAGTCGCTGCCGCTCTACGACGTCTTCGCGGGCGGGATCCTGGAGCGCATCCCGCACGGGTGGTGACCTCAGGTCTCCTTCTCCGGCTGGTACTCCTCCGCGCTGAGCCCGAACGTCCAGGCCACGCCCTCGCGGGGGCTGCGCGTGAACGGCGGCACCCGCAGGAAGTACGTGCGGAACGTGCCGTCGGGCTCGGGCGTGGAGTTGACCACCTCCACCATCGCCACCGGCTCGTCGTCGTTCATCAGGATGCGCCACAGCATGCCGGTCTCATCGCGCATCACCGGCTTGGCCCCGCTCTCGCGCAGGTAGCGCTCGTAGCCGTAGTGCTCCAGCATCACGCGGCGCAGCTCGGCGTTCTCCTCATTGTCGATCCGCGCCGGGGTCAGCGCGGCCAACTCCTGCGCGAACCCGGGCGGCACCGGCATGCCGTGCCAGGCGTGCAGCGCGAACCCGTCGCCGTACGCCACGGCGGGCCCCTCGGCCCGGTGCGGCCGCTCCAGCTCGTCGCGGTACGACGCGAGCGGCCGCTCGGAGACGATCGCCACCCGCTCGTACGGCCACCACCACCCGGCCGAGCACGCCACCTCGCCCAGCCCGCGCAGGGCCTCGCCGGGCAGCACCCGGTCGAAGACGGCCAGCCAGGGCGCGTCGTGCTGCCCCAGCACGGCGTCCAGCATGGCCCCGCGCAGCAGCGCCTCGGCCGTCGCGTCGTCGCCCGCGAGCCCGCGCACCTCCCGCCGCAGCATGGTGACCAGCCGGTTCACCGGATCCCACAGCGGCGCCGCGTGCTCGGCCCACGCCCGCGCCCACCCGGGCGCCCCCAGCCGCGCGTACGCCTCGGCCCGCGCCCGCTCCCACGGCACGGTGCGCACCTGGTGCCGCACCGACGCGCCCGGCCCGCCCCGCGCCACCTCCGCGATCTCCGGCAGCTCGCCGAACGGCCCGAGCGCCCGCGCGCCGCCCGTGGCCACCGCCGCCAGCACGGCCCCGCGCGCCGGCGAGGCCGCCCACACGATCCGCTCCGGCTCGGCCAGCCCCGCCGTCCGGTACGCCAGCCGCACCCCCGCCTCGGCCCGCTCCCGATCGGTGCTCCCGGCCCGGAACGCGACCTCGCGCCAGTCCTCGGCGATCAGCGACGCCACCGCCTGCCCCCGTTCCATCAGTCGGCCACCATCCGGTAGGCGCCGGGCACGTACTCGCGCTGCCGGACCACCCGGAACCACCCCTTGGGCAGCGCGATGGCCGCGTGCTCCTCGTGCACCACCCGCCCGCCGGAGGGCAGGTGCAGATAGGCGGGCGCCATCGCCCCCTCGCCCCGCACCAGGCTCCCGGGCCCCACCACGGCGTGCGCGTGCCCGGTGGCCTCGCCCAGGGCCAGCACCAGCCGCCCCCGCGAGTCGCGCGGCACGGACGGGGCCTCCCGCACCGCCGGCGGCACATCGCCCTCGCCGACCGGCACGATGAGAATGTCTCCCTGACGGTACACGGCTCTCCTCCTCACCTCGGTGATCGGAACCTAGCCGCCGGCACCGACAAATCCGTGGCCCGCGAACGCGCCGCCTGCACCCGCCGGTCGGGCGCGCGGAGGGCCGGCCTGGCGGGGCCTCAGGGGCACAGGGCGCGCAGGGCGAAGGTGCTCACCAGGTCCTCGGCCTCGTCCAGGGTCGTGGACCCGCTGAGCAGGGGGACCCGCTCGGCGCCGATGAGGGCCAGGATCAGGCGGGCGGTGTCGGAGGCGGGGACGGGGCGGAAGTCGCCGGCGGTGACGCCGGTCTCGATGATGCCGACCAGGATCTGCTGCATCGGCGCGACGTGCTCGGCCAGCCGCTGGTACGCGTCGGGCCCGAGCGCCGCCGACAGGTCGGCCGGGCCGGGGTGCGGGTGGGCGAGCAGGCCGGCGAGCTGGAGGCGGACGAAGGCCCGCAGCCGCTCGGCGGGGGTCGCGCCGGCGGGCAGCTCGCGCTCGTAGCTCTCGATGAAGTACTGGGTGACCCGCTCGGTGAAGGCCAGCAGCAGCGCGGCCTTGTCGGGGAAGTAGTTGTACAGCGCGGTGCGGGTGATGCCCGCCTCGCTCGCCACCTCGGTCAGCGAGATCGCGTCGATGCCCTGTTCGCGCGAGAGCCGCGAGACCGCCTGCAGGATGCGCTCACGCGTCTGGGCGCGGTGCTCGCCCAGCGTCGAGGCGGTGATCCGGGGCATTCCTTCATGGTGGCACAGTCCGCCGCCCTCAGGCGGCGGGGACGGCCACCCTGCCGAGGTCGGCCAGCACCTCGGTGTTGAGCAGGTACGCCAGCCGCGTCTCGCGTACGATGCGCCGCTTCTCGGCGTCGTCCACCGGCAGCTCGTCCAGCCTGCGCCGGTACTCCGCCTTGAACCGCGGCAGGCTGCCCACCTCGTCGAAGAAGTAGAAGTCCACCCCGCCGCCCCGCTCGAAGCCGTAGATCCGCTGCAGCTCCCGCCGGATGAACTGGCCGCCGGACAGGTCGCCCAGGTAGCGGGTGTAGTGGTGCGCGATGTACCCGCCCGGCCGCTCGGCGACCTGCTCGATCCGGGCCACCAGCGTGCGGGTGGGCTTGGAGGGCGCGACGCGCTCGCGCCACCCGGGGCCGTACACGGCGGTCAGGTCGCGGACCAGCGCCTCCTCCCGGTACAGCTCCGGAAAGACGAACGGCCCCGCCACCGGGTCGCCGGCCAGCCGGCGCCCGGCCCCGTCCAGGGCCCGGTACAGGAAGTAGTGCTGGGCGACCATCTCGCCGTACTGCTCCCGGCTGAGCCGCCCGGCCATCAGCGCGGCGAGGTATCCGTCCTCGGCGGCGGCCTCGTGCTCGGCCCAGGTCGCCTTCCTGAGCTCCTCGGAGAACGGCATCCACGACTCCCCACGCCTGCCCTGATATTTCATGACGAAGTGTCACAAAACCCGGCAGCGCCGTCAAGCTTATGACGACACGTCGTCATCAAAACGCCGATGCGACTTCGTGATCTTGGGCTGGCATGCTGTCCACCCCGCATCCAATTCCATCCGAGGAAACTCCATTGAGGCGACTCGCCGCCGGCCTGGCCCTGATCCTGGGCGCCGCACTGGCCGTCTCCGCCCCCGCCCAGGCGGTCTCGCGCCCCGACCCCGTGAAGACGCTGGCGGCCCAGTACGCCCCGGGCAAGGGCGTCGGCATCTCGATCGTGACGAGCCTGAGGCTGAAGCCGCACAAGCCGGTGAAGAAGGCGAAAGACGCGGACATCACCGTCATGATCAGAGAGAAGGGGGTGCTCGCGTTCGGCCCGCGCGGCCTGGTCGCCAGCGACCTCACCCAGAGCGCGGGCGTGGCCAAGGCCGACCGCCACAAGCTCTCCAAACAGGCGCGGGAGCTGCTGGACACCCGGCCGGGGCGCGCCATCCACGTGGACGGGATGGGCTACAGCTCCGAGCCGCCCTACCCCTACGAGTTCCCGGTGGGCAAGAGCTGGCTGCGCGACTCCTACGGGCGGCCCGGCCCCATCCTGCTCACGCTGAACGCGCTGGAGCCGCGCACGCTCAAGACGCTCCTGGACGGCGCCTCCTCCCACCGGGACGGGGTGGCACGTGGCACGATCACGACCACCAAGCTGGTCCGCGTCTCCCCGTCCGGCGTGGACACGTACGGCAGCGGCCGCTCCAGGTACGGCGGCGTCGGCAAGATCACGTACACGATCCGGTTCGACTCCCGGGGGCTCGTCGAGCGGGTCGGCACCAAGGTGATCCTGCCCAGCGACGAATTCTCCTTCGTGCTGGACTCGCAGATCCGCTACACCGGCTGGGGCGGCCAGGTGACCGTGTACGCGCCACCCGCCGAGGAGGTCATGGACCGGGAGGACTTCCCGGGTTACGACAGCGACGACATCATCTGGGAGCAGCCCTCGCTGCCGCTCAACGTGCTGAAGCCGGAGTCGGGCTGGTGAGCCGAGGGCGGGCGACCACGGCCAGGGCAGCCGCGAGGACCGGCAGCCAGGCGAGGCGGGCCGCCACCCACTCCGGCCCCGAGGGCGGGGCGAGCAGGCCCGGCACCGGGGCGAGCGGCAGGCACGCGGCGGCGGCCAGGGCGAGCGCGGTCAGATGCCACAGGAACACCGGCATCGCCGCCAGGTTCGCCAGCGCCACCGCCGCCCAGGCGCGGGGCCGCCGCATCAGCCGGTCCAGCGGGCCGTGCAGCAGCAGCGCCACGCCGATCTGAGCCACGCCGAAGCACACGGCCGCCGCGGTCGGCGGGCTCAGGTTCGACACGGGCGCCCCGGTCACGCCGACCATCGCCGCCGGGTAGCCGAACCCGGCGACCAGCACCGCCGTGGCCGCGGCGCCGCCGACCAGCATGGCCGCGGCGGTGCCGCGCCCGCGCAGCCCTCCGCCGGCCCAGGCCACGCCCAGCGCGTACGGCACCAGCCAGCCCGCCGCCACGTTGACCCACCCGATCCAGGCGGGGGCGCCGAGCCCGAACCGGGCGGCGTCCACGGCGAAGACGGCCGCGGCGGCGAGGCAGGCGAGCGTGGCCGGCCGGCGTACGCGCAGCAGCGCCGGCGTGGCCAGGGCCAGCCCGGCGAAGACGGCCAGGAACCACAGCGGGGCCAGCGCGGGCAACGCCAGCGCCCGCACCGACCCGTACGGCACCCCGTACGCCGGCAGCGCCGCCGCCACCCCCGCCCACAGCGCCACCACCGGCCAGGCCGGGACGAGCAGGCGCGGCACCCGCCGCCGCGCCCACTTCCACGCGCCGGACGCCGCCCGCGCGCTCCGGGCCGCCGCGAACCCGCCGACGAAGAAGAACACCGCGAGCGTCTGCAACACCCACGACACCGGCGCCAGCGCGGGCATGTAGGCCAGCGGGCCGGCCAGGGCCACCTCACCCCCGGGCCGCACCTGCCAGGCCGTCACCAGCCAGTGCCCCAGCACCACGCCGAGCATGGCCAGCGCCCGCAGCGCGTCCACCCCGCGATCCCGCCCCGCGGGGGTGGCCCGCTCCACCCGCGCGACGAGCCCTCGCCCGGCGGGGGTGGCGCGCTCCACCCGCGCGACGAGTCCCCGCCCGGCGGGGGTGGCGCGCTCCACCCGCGCGACGAGTCCCCGCCCGGCGCCCTCCGGCTCAGCCGCCACGGCGCACCTCCGAGGCGCGCCCGAGCGCGATCAGGGCCAGGTTGCGCAGCGACTCGCCGCCCGGCCGCAGGTAGTCGCTGTGCCCGCCGCCGCCCGCCGCGAAGATCCGGGCGCCGAAGCCCCGGTCCATCGGGTCCCGGCCGAAGCCCAGCGGGCCGATCGACACGTGTGGCACGTTGCCGATCCAGTCCGTGCCGCCGCGCCCCGCCCACACCCGGGCCCGCGTGCCCAGTTCGGCCGCCGACGCCGCCCGCAGCCCCGGGCTGCCGAACACCGCCACGTCCCGCACCCCCGCGAGCCCTGGCAGCGCCTTGGCGCACACCACCGAGCCGTAGCTGTGGCACAGCAGCGTGACCTCGGCCCCGGTCGCCGCCCGCACCCGCGCCACCGTGCGCCGCAGCTCGCGCGCCCCCGCCACGGCCAGGTCCTCGGTGACCGCGGCCAGGCTGTACGTGCGCGGCGCGTCGTACCCGAGCCAGGCGATCACGGCCAGCCGCGCCTTGGGGTCCAGCTCCCGCGCCTGCGCCACCAGCGCCCGCGCCCCGCCCCCCGGCGTGCTGTACGGCTTGGCCCGCCCGCCGTCGAAGGTCGCCGGCGTGGTGTCGGACCCCGGCACGATGATCGCCACATGCTCGGCCCCCGCCGCGTCCCCGTACACCCGCACCACCCGCGCCCCCGGCGCCGCGGCCCCACCGGCACCCCCGGTGCTCGCGACCGCCGCGACCCCGGTGACCCCGGCGGCCACGGCCAGCGCGGTACGCCTGCCGAGCCGGAGCGCGCCCAACCCGCGCACGAACATGGCCCCTCCCATCCTGACCGGTGCTGATCAGGACAGGACGCTAGAAATCACACTCCGTAACCCGCGTTCCCGTACGGAGTGATCTGTCCGCGTCCCCCTCAGGAGTGACGCCGCCGAGGAACACCGAGGCGCGGGGCACGCTCATTTCCGCGGCGATTCCCGGCGCGTTTCCGTCGGCGCCGGGTGCGCGTTCGCTCGCCTGCGGTATTGCTTCCGGCGCGCGTTCCGGGGAGCGGCACGGAACCATCCGAAGAAACCGGACGACTCGCCATGCGAAGGTAGGAGAATCCCGGCGTGCGGGCGGCCGGGCGAGGTGGCGTCGCGGTTGATACCGGCGGCTTCGTGCCGCGAAGGGCGCGATGAACCGTCGCCGCCATCCACAATCGGCCGGTATACCGTGTTCCCGTTCGAAACGGAGATGCCCCCGCGACCGCACTGCGTTTACCGCCGCCGTCGTCATTATCGGCGTTGTGGCACGACGTCCTTTCACCGCTGCCCGTCGTCTGCGAAGCCCGTGGCGCCGGAGAAGTTCCCTTGTGCTTTTCCGCCTCAGGCGCGGCATGTCCGGCCAGGAAAAACGCGCGGGAGAATGATGTGGCACGGGGGACCTCTGGTGACGCTGGGTAGTGGACCTGGCGCTTCATCTCGATGTCGAGAGGTTGACGGTTGTCGCATTGTGGCCGCCGGGTCGTGCGCGTGCCGGGTCCGCCGATGCGTGGTGCGGGGCGGCAGAATGGTTATCTAGATGTTCAGTTTCCTGGTAAGGGCGATCTGGTAACCGCTCTTTCCCGATTTCGGGTGACCGGAAGCCCGCGTCGGTAACGTGATCTTCAGCGGGGTTTGACGGCCCGAGTCGCCTCGTGACACACACCTTGCGGGCGTTACCCCTACATTGGCGGCGAAGGCGGTACGATGACCGCGCCCACTGCCCGAGTGATCCCGAGAGGGGGCATTTTCTCCACCCCGGCGCCGAAACCTCCGCCGGCCCGTACGGCGGTGACCTCGGCGTTCATCGCTCCGAGATGCCCCCGCACCCGGAATGTGAGCAAATTTTGGTTCCCGGCGTGAAGTTCGGGCGGGCGAGATTGCCGATGGCGCTAGTCTTTGCCCCATCGAACGGCATGATCGCCGTTCTTGACCAGAAAGAAGGTTTATCTACTCATGAGCGAGGGTCAGGAGCCCGCCGACGTTGTCGGGCTCATCCCCAGGATCCGGGCCGCGTTACCCAGAAAGAAACCGGGTGTGGTGGTGTCCGTCGCCGTGGTGGCGGTCATCGGCACGGCCGTGGTCGCGTACACCGCCACACGGGGCACGCCCACGATCGAGATCAGAGGGCCTTCGACGGCGGCCGGCTCGCTCGCCGGCCCGTGCCCGCTGGTGGAGGGCGTGACGACCCTCCCCGAGGACGTGGACGTCATCGTCGGGGTCCGTCCGCTGCGCGGCAACGGCTCGGTCCGCTTCTACCGCACCTCCAGGCTCGGCGGCGACCGGTGGCGCGGAGAGGTGTCCCTGGACGGTCACGACGCCAAGGCGCCGGGGGATCGGTGGTACTCCGTCACCGCGTTCGCCATGCCGAAGGCGTGGACCGACTTCTGGGTGCAGAAGGAGGGCAGTGCGGACACCCTCACACTGATGGTCGCGCCCACACTGCCCCCGACCGACGAAGAGGACTCCATCGAAGTCCAGCGCGGGACCGGCCAGGGTCCCTGCTGAACCACCCCCAGGGGATCACCGCCCGGGTGCGGCGGCAACCGCGCCCGGGTGACTTTCCGCAAGAGAGGTTGCGAGCATAGGACACTTTTCCCGTGCACCGGGAGTCGTTATCGCAGATTTGGGGCCGCCGTCGCCCCCCGGCCATCCCGGGCGCGCACGGCCGGGACCGACCGTCTCAGCCCCGGTCGCCGGGGCGGACGAGGCCGGTCTCGTAGGCGTACACGATGGCCTGGGCGCGGTCGCGGAGCGAGAGCTTGGTCAGGATGCGGCCGACGTGGGTCTTGACGGTCTGCTCCGAGACGACGAGGCCGGCCGCGATCTCCTGGTTGGACAGGCCCTGGGCGATGAGGGCGAGCACCTCGGTCTCGCGCTCGGTCAGCTCGGCCAGGCGCCTGACCGAAGGGGCACGGGGGCCGCCCAGGCGGGCGAACTCGGCGATGAGCCGCCGGGTGACCTGGGGCGCGAGCAGGGCGTCGCCCGCGGCCACCACGCGTACGGCCTCGGCGAGCTGCTGCGCCGAGGCGTCCTTGAGCAGGAAGCCGCTCGCGCCGGCCCGCAGCGCCTCGTACACGTAGTCGTCCAGGTCGAAGGTGGTCAGGATCAGGATCTTCGCCGCCATGCCGGGCAGGGCGAGGATCTCGCGGGTGGCCTGGAGCCCGTCCATGACCGGCATGCGCACATCCATCAGGATGACGTCCGGCCGCAGCTCCCTGGCCCGCTCCACGGCCTCGGCCCCGTTGGCCGCCTCGCCGACCACCTCGATGTCGGGCTGCGCGTCCAGGAACACGGTGAACCCGGTGCGCACCATCCCCTGGTCGTCGGCGATCAGCACCGTGCAGGTCATCCTGTCCCTTCCCTCTCTCGCTCCGGCTCCTCCTCAGGCGGGTCGCCGACGGGGAGGACCGCGGTCACCGTGAACCCGCCGTCGCGCCGCGGGCCGGCGCGCAGCGTACCGCCGAGCAGGGAGGCGCGCTCGCGCATGCCCAGCAGGCCGTGGCCCGGGGCGCGGCCCGCGTCGTCGGCGGGTGCGCGGGGCGGGCCCGCGGGGGGCGGGGTGTTGGCGATCTCCAGGCTCAGCGCGGCGGGGGAGTGGGCGATCGTGATCGTGACCGCGGCCCCCGGCGCGTGGCGGCGTACGTTGCTCAGGGACTCCTGCACGATCCGGTACGCCGACAGGCTCACCGCCGCGGGCAGGGCGGGCGGCGGGTCGGGGGCCGAGACCGTCACCGGGAGGCCGGCCGCGCGGGTCTGCTCCACCAGCTCGCCCAGCCGCTCCAGGCCCGGCTGGGGCGCGGTGTCGCGGCGGCCGTCCTGGTCGCGCAGCACGCCCAGCACCCGCCGCATCTCGGTCATCGCCGCCAGGGACAGGCCGCGTATCTCGGCCAGGCCCGCCTCCAGGGCCGCCGGGTCGCCGGCGGACCTGATCGGCACCGCCTCGGCCTGGATGGCGATCACGGACATGTGGTGGGCCACGACGTCGTGCAGCTCGCGGGCGATGCGGGCGCGCTCCTCCAGCACGGCCCGCGCCGCCATGGCGATCTGGGTGCGCTCCTCCTCGTCGGCGAGCAGCCGGGTGGCGTCGCGGCGGATGCGCACGTTGTAGCCGAGCAGCACCGTGACGGTCACGACGAGCACGGCGAGCAGCGTGCCCTCGGGGCGGAGCAGGGCCGCGCCCGCGATCGACACCGCCCACACGCCCAGGGTGATGGAGCGGTCGCAGCGCACCGCCACGGAGTAGAGCGCGAGCGTGAAGGTGATGGTGCCGGGCGCGGTGAACGGGATCGGCAGCAGCTCCCCGGTGACCGAGGTGCCGATCGGGATGCCGACCGCGGCCAGGCGCCAGGCCGCGAGCGGCCACTTGTCGCGCAGCAGCAGCGGCAGCGAGTTGACCGCCGCCGCCATGTACAGGCCCTGCCAGTCGAGGGAAGCCTCGGTGACGCGGTTGGCGTTCTCCAGGACGACGTATCCGCCGGCGAGCAGGATGGCGGCCAGGATGAGGTCCGCGAGCACGACCAGATCGACGCGGTCGAAGGGCAGCAGGCCGAGCGAGCGGGGCACCCGGAGCACCAGCGCGCGCGGGCGCGGCGCCGGGGGATCGGCCCGCCCGGTCGCCACGGCGAGCGCCAGCGGCCGCAGCAGCCGTCTCAGGGCCTTGAGCACCGCTCCACCCTATGATCCACCGGGCTCGGCCGCCTCGCTCCCGGGAGTGATCCCCGGCGTACCACTCAGGTCGTAGCGGGGGCAGGACGCCCCAATAGCACACGCAAGCCCGATTACCCGATTACGATCACCCTGAGCGAACAGGTGCAGCATTGGGAACATCCCTCGACTCTTCTTAGTTGAGCCGGTATAACTCAACCCTGTGAGCGGAGTGCGAGATGAGTGAGACCCTGATCCTCCCGGTCCTCCCGCTGGACGACGCCGTCGTGCTGCCCGGCATGGTGGTTCCGCTCGACCTGTCGGAGACCGAGGTCCGGGCGGCCATCGACGCCGCCCAGGCGGGCGCCGGCAAGCCTCAGGTGCTGCTGGTCCCGCGAATAGACGGCCGCTACGGCCCGGTGGGCGTTATCGCGCTCGTCGAGCAGGTCGGCCGGCTCCCCGGCGGCGGGCCCGCCGCGGTCGTGCGCGGCCTCGACCGCGTACGCGTCGGCGCGGGCACGACCGGTCCCGGCGCGGCCCTGTGGGTGGAGGCCACCCTCATGCCGCGCGTCCCGGCCGGCGAGCGCGCCCGCGAGCTGGCCACCGAGTACAAGGCCCTGGCCACCACGATCATGCAGAAGCGCGGCGGCTGGCAGGTCGTAGACGCCATCAACCAGATCGACGACCCGGCCGTGCTCGCCGACAGCTCCGGCTACGCGCCCTGGCTGAGCGCCGCGCAGAAGGTCGAGCTGCTGGAGCAGCCCGACCCGGCCGAGCGGCTGGCCCGGCTGATCGAGCTGGCCCGCGAGCACCTCGCCGAGCTGGACGTCGCCGAGACCATCCGCAAGGACGTCCGCGAGGGCATGGAGAAGCAGCAGCGCGAGTTCCTGCTGCGCCAGCAGCTCGCCGCCGTCCGCAAGGAGCTGGCCGAGCTCAACGGCGAGCCCGCCGACGAAGAGGACGACTACCGCGCCAAGATCGAGGCGGCCGACCTGCCGCAGAAGGTGCGCGAGGCCGCCCTCAAGGAGGTCGACAAGCTGGAGCGCACCTCCGAGCAGTCGCCCGAGACCGGCTGGATCCGCACGTGGCTCGACACCATCCTCGACATTCCGTGGAACGAGCGCACCGAGGACTCCTACGACATCGCCGCGGCCCGCGCCGTGCTCGACGCCGACCACACCGGCCTGACCGACGTCAAGGACCGCATCATCGAGTACCTCGCGGTGCGCAAGCGCCGCCACGAGCGGGGCCTGGGCGTGATCGGCGGGCGCCGCAGCGGCGCCGTGCTCGCGCTGGCCGGCCCTCCCGGCGTCGGCAAGACCTCGCTGGGCGAGTCGGTGGCGCGCGCCATGGGCCGCAAGTTCGTCCGGGTGGCCCTGGGCGGCGTGCGCGACGAGGCCGAGATCCGCGGCCACCGCCGTACGTACGTCGGGGCGATGCCCGGCCGGATCGTGCGCGCGATCCGCGAGGCCGGCAGCATGAACCCGGTCGTCCTGCTCGACGAGGTGGACAAGGTCGGCGCCGACTACCGCGGCGACCCCACCGCGGCGCTGCTGGAGGTGCTCGACCCGGCGCAGAACCACACGTTCCGCGACCACTACCTGGAGGTCGAGCTCGACCTGTCCGACGTGCTGTTCCTCGCGACCGCCAACGTGCTGGAGGCGATCCCCGGCCCGCTGCTGGACCGCATGGAGGTCGTCACCCTCGACGGCTACACCGAGGACGAGAAGGTCGCCATCGCCCGCGACCACCTGCTGCCGCGCCAGCTCGACAAGGCCGGGCTGAACGCGGAGGAGGTCACGGTCGAGGAGGCCGCGCTGCGCAAGCTGGCGGGCGAGTACACCCGCGAGGCGGGCGTGCGCTCCCTGGAGCGGTCGATCGCGCGCATCCTGCGCAAGGTCACCGCGAAGGTCTCGCTGGGCGAGGCGGAGCTGCCGGTGCACGTGGGCGAGGCCGACCTGGTCGGCTACCTCGGCCGGCCGCGGCACGTGCCCGAGTCCTCGCTGCCCGAGTCGAGCCAGCGCACGGCGGTGCCGGGCGTGGCCACCGGCCTCGCGGTCACCGGCGCCGGCGGCGACGTCCTGTACGTCGAGGCGTCGCTGGCCGACCCCGAGACCGGCTCGACCGGCGTCACCCTGACCGGCCAGCTCGGCGACGTGATGAAGGAGTCGGCCCAGATCGCGCTGTCCTACCTGCGCTCGCGCGGGGCGGAGCTCGAACTGCCCGTCGGCTCCCTGAAGGACCGCTCGGTGCACATCCACGTGCCCGCCGGCGCGATCCCGAAGGACGGCCCGTCGGCCGGCGTCACCATGACCACGGCGCTGGCGTCCCTGCTGTCGGGCCGCCCGGTCCGCGGCGACGTGGCGATGACCGGCGAGGTCTCCCTCACCGGCCGGGTGCTGCCCATCGGCGGCGTGAAGCAGAAGCTCCTCGCCGCCCACCGCGCGGGCATCACCACCGTCCTGATCCCGGCCCGCAACGAGCCCGACCTGGACGACGTGCCCGAGGAGGTCCGCGCCGAGCTGACCGTGCACACGGTCAGCGACGTCCGCGAGGTCCTCGACATCGCCCTCACCCCGGCCACGGTCGCCGAACCCGCGGCGGCCTAGCCGGCCGTCCGCGGCGACGCCCGCATCCCGGGCCCCGCCGCCCCGCCGATCCGTCAGGCGAGCGGCGCGCCCGCGCCGACCGGCACCAGCGGCCCCGGAGCACTCCCGCTCCGGGGCCGCTCCCGCATTCCGCCCCAGCACGCGGAGCCTTCTGGAGCACCTGCACCCCGGCCGCACCCACGTCCCCCGCCTGTACGGCCCCTGGCCGGCGCCCGTCCCACCGCGCGGGCATGTGAGGGGGCGGTGGATCCGCTACCAGGGGAGCGGGGCAGGACCGCCGCAACGGGCCGTCCACGTGCGCCTCGATCAAAGTGCAGGACCTCGGCGAGGTCACCGTGAGCGCCGCCCCTATGTGGCCCCGTTCCCCGAAAGGGGGAGAGCGGGCGTCTTTGGGGCTGGCGCGGAGCGGGGGTCGCCGTTAGGCTGGGTTCGATAATCGAACTCAGGATGGGGCGGCCATATGACCTGGCATCCTTCGGCGTGCGTGTTGTGCGCGAGCAACTGCGGCATCGAGATCCAGCTCGACGGGCGGCGCCTGGCGCGCATCCGCGGTGACAAGGAGCACCCCGGGTCGCAGGGCTACACCTGTGAGAAGGCGCTGCGCCTGGACCACTACCAGAACGGCGCCCGGCTCACCCATCCGTTGCGCCGCACGCCCGGCGGCGGCTTCGAGCGTGTCGGGTGGGATGTCGCCATCGCCGAGGTCGCGCGGCGGCTGCTGGAGGTGCGCGACGCGCACGGCGGGGAGACGATCTTCTACTACGGCGGCGGCGGGCAGGGCAACCACCTCGGCGGCTCGTACGCCGGCGCCACCATGCGGGCGCTCGGCGCGCGCTACCGGTCCAACGCGCTGGCCCAGGAGAAGACCGGGCTGTTCTGGGTCTCCGACCGGATGTTCGGCAACGTCGCCTTCGGGGACATGGAGCACTGCGAGGTCGCGCTCTTCGTGGGCAAGAACCCCTGGCAGTCCCACGGTTTCCCGCGCGCCAGGCCCACCCTGCGCGAGATCGCCCGCGACCCCGGCCGGTGCCTCATCGTGATCGACCCGCGCCGTACCGAGACCGCGGAGATCGCCGACATCCACCTGCGGCCCCGGCCCGGCACCGACGCCTGGCTGCTCGCCGCGCTGAACGCCGTGCTCGTCCAGGAGGACCTGCTGGACCACGCCTTCCTCGCCGCGCACGCGGAAGGGCTGGACGAGGTGCGCGCCGCGCTGGGCGAGGTGCCCGTCGCGGCGTACTGCGAGGTCGCCGCGGTCCCCGAGGCCGAGGTACGCCGCGCCGCCCGGCGCATCGCCGCCGCCGAGAGCGTCGCCGTGCACGAGGACCTCGGCGTGCAGATGACGCTGCACTCCACGCTGAACAGCTACCTGGACAACCTGCTGTGGCTGCTGACCGGCAACTTCGGCCGCCTGGGGACCAACAACCCGCCGATCCTGTTCGCCCCGCTCATCCAGACCTCCTACGACCGGCCGCAGCGCGAGCGGCGCAGCCCGGTCTCGGGCGAGCGGATCATCTCCGGCCTGGTGCCGTCCAACGTGGTCGCCGAGGAGATCCTCACCGACCACCCCGCCCGCTACCGGGCCATGCTGGTGGAGTCGTCGAACCCGGCGCACTCCCTGGCCGACTCCCCGCGCATGCGGCAGGCGCTGGAGGCGCTCGACCTGCTGGTGGTCATCGACGTCGCGATGACCGAGACGGCCAGGATGGCCGACTACGTGCTGCCCGCGCCGAGCCAGTTCGAGAAGTGGGAGGCGACCTACTTCACCTTCGAGACCCCGGCCAACCACTTCCACCTGCGCCGCCCGGTGCTCGACCCGCCGCCCGGCTCCGATCTGCTCCCCGAGCCGGAGATCCACGCCCGCCTGTGCGAGGCCATGGGGGTCCTGCCCGACCTCACCGGGCTGCGCGCGGCGCTGGCCGAGGGGCGCGCGGCCTTCGCCGAGGCATTCCTGAAGGCCGTCGCGGCCGACCCGGCCATGGCCGCGGTTGCGCCGGTCGTCCTCTACCGCACTCTGGGCCCCACCCTCCCCGGCGGCAGCGCCGCCGCGGCGTCGCTGTGGGCGCAGGCGCACCAGGTCGCCGCCCGCCACCCCGACGCCGTACGCCGCGCCGGCATCGCGGGGGAGGGCCCGGAACTGGGCGAGCGCCTCTTCGACGCGGTGCTCGCCGCCCCGCACGGCCTCGCGTTCGCGGTGGACGCCCCCGGTGACGCGCTGCGCCGCATCGGCACCCCCGACCGCAGGATCCACCTCGCCCTGCCCGACCTCCTCGGCTCGCTGCGCGACCTGGCCCGCGGCCCGGACGCCGCCGACCCCGACTTCCCGCTGGTGCTCTCGGCGGGCGAGCGGCGCACGTCCACCGCCAACACCCTCTACCGCGACCCCGCCTGGCGCCGCCGCGACACCGAAGGCGCCCTCCGCGTCAGCCCCGAGGACGCCGCCGCCTTCGGCCTCACCCCCGGCCGCCGCGCCAGGATCACCACCAGACGCGGCAGCGTCGAGGCCACCGTGGAGGTCTCCGCCACCCTGTCCCCGGGCCACATCAGCCTGCCCAACGGCCTCGGCCTCGGCTACCCCGACGACCGCGGCGAGGAGCTCGTCACCGGCGCCCCGCCCAACGAGCTCACCTCCTCGGCCCACCGCGACCCGTACGCGGGGACGCCCCTGCACAAGCACATCCCGGCCCGCGTGGAGGCCGTCAGCTAGGACAAAATGGGCAAATCATTCGGTCGTTTGACTATATGATTCGTGCGTGATGGCATGGTCACATGCTGTATTCGACACCTGACCTGGAGCCTGCTGATCGCCGGGTTCTCGACGAGATCGAGGAGATGCGCCAGGACCTGAAGTACCGCCTCGCCGAGCCGCACCGCTGGGACGGGCAGCTTCGCAGGCAGCTTCAGGCGCGCGCCATCCAGGGCTCGAACGCGATCGAGGGCTACCGGGCGAGCGTCGAGGACATCGAGTCGATCATGTCCGGTGAGGAGCCGCTGGACGCGACGCCGAGCGTCGCCAAGGAGATCGCCGGCTATCAGAACGCGATGACCTACATCCGGCTCCTCTCCCACGCCCGGGTCTTCCGGTACGACGTCGGGCTGCTGCACGCGCTCAACTTCATGGTGATCGGCCACCATGTGGACAAGACCCCCGGCACGCCCCGTCCGGGCGGCATCTACGTGCGCAATTCGGCGACCGGCGAGGTCGTGTACGAGGGGCCGGACGCCGAGCAGGTGCCCGAACTGCTCGATGAGCTGGCCGCGTGGCTCAACACCGGCGACCTGGACGCCCCCAGCTACGTACGCGCCGCCATGGCCCACCTCAATCTGGTCAAGATCCACCCCTGGCGCGACGGCAACGGGCGTATGTCGCGTGCGCTGCAGACGCTCGTGCTCGGCCGGGACCAGATCACCACGCCCGAGTTCTGCTCCATCGAGGAGTGGCTGGGCGAAGGGCGGATCACCTACGACTACTACGACGTGCTCGGTGAGGTGGGCCGCAGGCGGTGGAGCCCGCACGGGGACACCCTGTCGTGGGTGCGGTTCTGCCTGCGCTGCCACCACATGCAGGCCCAGCGCGTACGCCGGAGGCTGGCCGAGGCGGGGGAGGTGTGGATGCTGCTGGAGGAGCGGGTGGACGCCGAAGGGCTGCACACCCGGTGCGTGTCGGCGCTGTACCAGGTGTTCGCGAGCACGCGGCTGCGGCGGGGGATGTACCAGGCCGACGAAGGGCTGAGCCCGGGGCAGGCGGCGCGGGACCTGCGGGAGCTGGTGAAGCTCGGCTGGCTGACGCCGTACGGCGAGACCAAGGGGCGGTTCTACGGGCGCGGGGAGAAGATGCGGGAGATCGTCGCGGAATTCGCCGCGAGGATGGTTCCGGTGCGTGATCCGTATGCGGCGTGATCGTGGGTGAATGGTGCCGGTGTTACCGCTGGGGCGGATGAGGTAACCTTATTGGGCCCCATATCGGGAATGATCGGGAATTTCGTCTTTTCGGATCATTGGTGTGGCCAGGGGGTTTAAGCGGCTTGTAAGCCGGTGTCAATCCCCGGGCGGTACTCCTTGGTGCAGTCAAAAGCACCCCCTCATCCCGAGGAGCACACCTTGCGATTCGTCAAGCGAATCCTGATCGGTTTCGGCGCCGCGAGCCTGCTCGCGATCGCCGCGCCGGCCGCCGCCAACGCGGCGGCGCCGGCCGCCGCGCCCGCCCAGGCCACCACCGGCTCGTCCTCCTTCGCCGACGGCGCCTGGGGCCCGTACTACTCCGCCGACCACAAGGCCGAGGCCAAGGGCCACTACTACGTGGACAAGCAGAAGTACAAGAAGTGGTACTGGGTCAAGAAGACCGTCCTGGTCAAGAAGTGCTACTGGAAGAACGGCAAGAAGCACTGCAAGTGGGTCAAGACCGTTAAGAAGAAGCACGTCTGGAAGTGGGACTACCGCTACTTCTTCAAGATTCACAGCACCCTCTCCAACTACAAGTGGAAGGACCACCCGCGGTTCCGCTGCGCGTGGGAGACCTTCAAGGTCGTGAACTTCGACGGGCACACCTACTACCGCTCGTTCAGCAACTGCGACAAGCACCCCGCCGACTACTCCTTCACCGGTAAGGACGCCAAGTTCGTCTACGTGAAGGTCGCCCGCGGCGGCCACAACCACCCCAACGGCCACTACGGCCCGTGGCAGACGGTCTACTCCGCCGTCTGATCGTTCGACACACACACGCACCCTCGTGTGCGAGGCCGTCGCCTCCCCTCCCCGGGAGCGGCGGCCTCGCCGTGTGTCAGCAGATCCGTGTGTTCAGGAGGTGCCGTCGTCGAAGCGGCCGAAGATGCGGGCCAGGTCGGCGGCGCTGTTGACGCCCAGCTTGAGGTAGACCTGGTTGCGGTGGTTCTGGGCGGTGCGCATGGAGATGTGCAGGCGCTCGGAGATCTCGCGGTGGGTCAGGCCCGCGGCGGCGAGCTGGGCCACCTCCAGCTCGCGCGCGGTCAGGTCGGGCGCGGCCAGGAAGCGCAGGGCGGGGGTGTCGGCGCGTGGGCACAGCGAGGCCAGCGACCACGCCTCGGCCGCCGCCCGGCGCGCGGTGCGCTCCTCGCCCGACCTGCGCAGCACCGAGACGCCCTGGGCCGCGGCCTCCGCCGCGTGCAGCATCAGGCCCAGCCGCTCGAACTCCGCCGCGACCGCCATCAGGCCCGGCCCGTCGCCGGTGGCCAGGGCCTCGGCGTGCGCGGCGGCCACGCGTACGCGGGGGCCGTCGTGGAGCGCGGCCAGTTCGGGCAGCCGCTCCCTGGCGGGGGAGGTGCGGCCGAGCCGTACGGCGTCGTGCAGCGCGACGAACTCGAAGCCCGGCAGCCCGGCGGCGCGGCACTCGGCGGCGAACGCCACCGCGAGGTCGGCCGCCCGGTTCGTCTCGCCGGCCGCGGCGGCGATCCACACCCGGGTGAGCGCGGTCCAGCGGGTGAAGGCGGTCCAGGTGGCGCGGTTGCGCGCCAGCGCCGCGCCCAGCGTCTCCTGCGCCGCGCGTCCCTCGCCGCACAGGGCCTGGGCGTGCGCGTACGCCCCCATGCACCCGCCGACGGTGAGCGCGGTCTCGTGGTGGGCGGGGGCGTGCAGCACGTCCATCGCCGCGTCGAGGTCGCCGCGGAGCGTGGCGGCGTGGCCCCGGGCCAGCGCCAGGCTGCCCTCGCCGCGCGACCAGCCCCGCCGGCCCGCCACCGCGTCGGCCATGGACGCGATGGCCTTGTCCATCACCGCCAGGTCGCCGGAGAACAGCCCGCACAGCGCCCAGGTGGAGTGCAGCGGCGAGACGATCGCCGGGATCGTGTCCAGCCAGGACGGCAGGTCGGCCAGCGCCTCGGACACGGCGGCCACCGCCTCGGCGGTGCGGCCGGCGTAGCACAGGGCGAGGGCGTGGGCGCTGAGCACCTGCGCCCGCAGGGCCGGGTCCACCGCGCCCCCCGGCCTCAGCAGCGGCGCGCTCAGCGCCAGGGCCTCGCGGGGCTGGGCGGCGGAGGCGGTCAGGGTGAGCCGCCGGACGGCGATCTGGCCGCGCGGGCCGGGCTCGCGCAGCTCGCGCTCGGTGGCGTCGAGCAGCTCCTTGGCCTCGGCCAGGCGGTTCATGCCCCAGGCCAGGTTGTTGGCACGTGCCAGGGCCAGCTCGGCGCGGGCGGCCTCGCCCTCGGGCTCGGGGGTGGTGTCCAGGACCGCGCGGGCCCGGTCGGGGAGCTGGGCGTAGTCGAGCACCGTGGCCAGGAGGATGGCCGCCCCGGTGCCGCCGCCGGCGGTCACGGCGGCCTCGGCCAGGCGTACGGCGAGGCGGTAGTCGTGGGCGGACCAGGCCAGGCGGCTGGCGGCGGCCAGCGGCTCGGGGTCGGCGCCCAGGCCGCTCTCCAGCCGCCACACCGCCGTGCGCAGCAGGTCCTCGCGGCGGCGCAGGCCGGCGGCCTCGACCACCCGGACCAGCTCGGCGTGCCTGCGGCGGCGGCGCAGCTCGGGGCAGTGCTCGCGGGCCACCTCGCCGTACAGGGGGTGGCCGAGCCTGGCGACCTCGCGGCGGCCCTCGACCACCACCCGGATCAGCCCGCGCTCCTCCGCGGCCAGCACCGCGCCCTCGGAGACCAGCGCGCTGAGCGTGCGCGCGCCGACAGGCTCGGCGAACGCGGTGTACTCCAGCACCGCCTTGACCTCGGGCGACAGGGTGCCGATGCGGTCGTGGACGATGTCCACCAGGCGGGGCGCCAGCGGGGTGGCGCCGGTGAGCTGCCACATGCCGCGCACGAGCTGGAGCGTTCCCGACTCCAGCGCCGAGTGGACGATCTCGTGCAGGAACAGCGCGTTGCCCGCCGTCACCCGGCACAGCCGCAGCACGGTGTCCTCGTCGGGACGCCCGCGCAGCGCGGCGGTCAGGACCGCGCGGGTGTCGGCGTCGCTGAGCGGGCCGATGTCGGCGCGGCTGACGTGGCCGTCGCGCCACAGGGCGGTGACGCTGTCGAGGGCCGGCTCGCCGGTGCGCACGGTGGCCACCACGCGCGCCCGGCCCCGGCCGACCAGGGACAGGATGACCCCGGCCGAGTGGCCGTCGAGCAGATGGGCGTCATCGACGCCGAGCACCAGGGCCTTGCCGCCCGCCCGCCCGATCAGTTCCTCGGCGGCCCAGCGCATGGTGTTGCCCGGCGGGGCCTCACGCGGGAGCAGGTCGGCCAGCGCGCCGTTGGGGATGCCGCCGGTCGCCTGGGTGGCGCGGATGGTCAGCACGGCGTGGCGGTCGGCGGGGAAACGGCGGAGCACCTCGGCGGCCAGGCGCGACTTGCCGACCCCCGCCGGGCCGGCGATCACGACACCGCGGCCCGCCCGGTCCTTGGCGAGACCGACAAGATGATCGAGTTCCCGTTCTCGCCCCGCGAACGGCCAGCTTTTCATCTCCCACCCTCCCCCCCGGTTGGATGGTACGCCCTTGTCCGGGTTTTGGTGATCCTCTAGGGTCCGTTTTGTGGGACGGTGGGCGGCGAAATTCGATGTCGATTGCCCTGGTTGCGCGAGACGTTCTCTCGCCCGGGAGCCCGACGGGCCCCATAGGGGGTTTCTGCCGCCGCAATTGGCGCCGTACGCGCTGACCGTGTGCCAGATGTGCGGGCAGGTGCTCCTGCTCGTCCCCACCGGCCCGGACCCCGATCCCGACCTCGACCCCGACGACCTGCCGCCCCGCCCCGCCCGGGTGCTCTGGCCCGACGCCGGGCGGCGCCCGCCGTCGCCGGCCGTCCCGGCGCATCTGTCCAGGGAGCTGGCCGAGGCCGCCGCCTGCCTGGGCGCGGGGGCGTACACGATGGCGCTGGTCAACGTACGCCGCCTGCTGGAGGGCGTCTGCGCCGACCAGGGGATCACCGGCGTGCCGCTGTACCGCGCGCTGCGCGCCATGCGCAGGCGCGGCCTGATCGAGGGGCGGCTCGCCGACTGGGCGGAGGAACTGCGCGAGCTGGGCAACGAGGCCGCGCACATGAGCGGGCGCCCGGTCGGCCGCGAGGACGCCGAGGACGCCATCGCGCTGGCCGAGGCGCTGCTGGACCATCTCTACGTTTTCCGCAGCAGGTATGAGGAGTTCGTCAAGCGCCGCGGCGGAACCGTATCCGGACGCGTTTCGCGTGACGCCGCGAAAACGGGGATGGTGATCCGGGAGACGCCGGCGATGAAGACGCTGCGCAAATCCCGCGTTCCGTTCACGCCGCACCGCTATGAGCACGATCCTGCCAGGGTGAGATCCCGCAAAGACCTCGCCGCCGAGATGGGCGTCCCGCGCGACAGCGTCCTGAAGGCGGTCATCGCGCACGTGGACGGGCGTCCCGTGGTCGCGGTCGCGCCCGCGTCCGCGGAGATCGACGTGGCGGCGCTGGCCCGCGCGTGCGGCGGGAGCGGGGCCCGGCTGGCCGGGATGGCCGAGGTGAGCCGGCTGGGGTGGGCGACGGCGAGCGAGGTGATGACGCCGCTGGCGCTGCCGTACCTGCCGGTCGTCGTGGACGTCGCGGTCACCGCCCAGCCCGGCGTGTACGTCTCCAGCGGCAGGCACGGCCTGGAACTGGAGGTCGCGCCGGCCGATCTGATCACGATCACGGGGGCGGTGACCGCGCCGATCACCGTACGGGGAGGGACATGACCGTCGTCGAGATCGAGGTGGGCGGGGAGGAGCAGTACCGCTCGCTGGACGGCTGGCTGCGCGGTGAGGACGCGCTGCGCGGCCGGGTCGCGGAGGCGTACGCGCCGCCGCGGCCGGGGGAGATGGGGACGCCGCCCCGCTCGCTGCTCGTCACCCTGGACGCCGACCCCGCCGCCGCGGCGCTCGCGCGCTCGCTGGAGGTGTGGTTCCGGCTGCGCGGCACCGAGGTGACGCTGCGGGTGCGGATCGGCGACCGGGTCGCGGAGTTCACCGGCAAGGGGGACGTCGAGGTCGAGGGCTTCGTACGGGAGGTGGAAAGCCTGCTGCGGCGCGCGCTGGAACGCCGCTGAGCGCACTCCTTCTCACCACGAGTGAAACCGAGTACCGTTCGGTTTCATGCACCCGGGAGCAATCGCCGCGCAAACCCCGGACAAGCCCGCCGTGATCATGGCCGGCTCCGGGCGGGTCGTCACCTACCGCGAGCTGGACGAGGAGTCCAACCGGCTCGCCCACCTGTTCCGCTCCGCCGGGCTGCGGCCCGGCGACCACATCGCGTTCATGCTGGAGAACCACCCGCTGTTCCTCGCCATCGCGTGGGCGGCGCACCGCTCCGGCCTCTACTACACGGCGATCAGCTCCCGGCTCCAGGCCGAGGAACTGGCCTACATCGTGGACAACTGCGAGGCCCAGGTCTTCATCACCTCGGCCGGGCTCGCCGAGGTCGCCGCCTCGATCGGCCGGGCCACGCCCCGCGTACGGCTGCGCCTGATGCTGGACGGCACGGCGCCCGGGTTCGCCTCCTACGAGGAGGCCGTGGCCGCACACCCCGTCACGCCCATCCCGGACGAGGTCCAGGGCGCGGACATGCTGTACTCCTCCGGCACCACCGGGCGGCCCAAGGGCGTCAAGCCCCCGCTCAGCGGCGCGCGGCTGGAGGAGCCCGGCCCGCTGTACCAGCTCATCACCTTCCTGTTCTCGCCCTCGGCCGACTCGGTCTACCTCTCGCCCGCGCCGCTGTACCACGCGGCGCCGCTGCGCTACTGCATGACCTTCCAGCGCCTGGGCGCCACCGTCGTGGTCATGGAGAGGTTCGACCCGGAGCAGGCGCTGGCGGCGATCGAGGAACACCGGGTCACGCACTCCCAGTGGGTGCCGACCATGTTCATCAAGATGCTCAAGCTGCCCGAGCCCGTCCGCGCGTCGTACGACCTGTCGTCGCTGCGCTGCGCCGTGCACGCCGCCGCCCCCTGCCCGGTCCCGGTCAAGGAGGCGATGATGGACTGGTGGGGGCCGATCGTGCACGAGTACTACGCGGGCACCGAGGGCAACGGCTTTTTGTACGTGGGCCCCGCGGACTGGCTCGCCCACAAGGGCACCGTCGGCCGCGCCCTGCTCGGCACGGTGCACATCTGCGACGAGATGGGCGAGGAGCTGCCCGCGGGCGAGCACGGCATCGTGTACTTCTCCGACGGGCCCGCCTTCGAGTACCACGGCGACCCCGACAAGACCCGGGCCTCCCGCGACCCCAAGGGCCGCGGCTGGACCACCCTCGGCGACATCGGCTACCTCGACGAGGAGGGCTTCCTCTACCTCACCGACCGCCGCTCGTACATGATCATCTCTGGCGGGGTGAACATCTACCCGCAGGAGGCCGAGAACGTCCTGGCCGTGCACCCGGAGGTCGCCGACGTGGCCGTGTTCGGCGTGCCCGACGAGGAGATGGGCGAGCAGGTCAAGGCCGTCGTCCAGCCCGCCGACCCGGCCAAGGCCGGGCCGGAGCTGGAGGCCGAGCTGATCGAGTACTGCCGGGCCCGCCTCGCCCACTACAAGTGCCCCAGGTCGGTGGACTTCCGCGACGAACTGCCCCGCCACCCCACCGGCAAGCTCTACAAGCGGCTGCTGCGCGACGAGTACTGGAAGGACGCCCCGGCCCGCTAGCCCCGTCCCCCACCGGTTTTTTCAAGATTTTTCCGGCCCGGTCACGGGCTCGCGACCACGGCGGATAAGGCCGCCGTGAGGCCCCGCCGGAGGGGCCGAACAGCCGCTTAACCAGCGCTTACGTGGCCGGGCGCAGTCTTGGAGGTACCGGAGCGGAACCGGTCGCCGCCGTCGAGGGAAGGCGGTCGCGACGATGATGGGGGTGGCTGATGAGCATCACAGGCGATCCGCGCCACATGGGCCCACAAGGCCCGGACGCAGGCCGCGGGGACGGTCACGAGGCGGGTCCCGGGCGACGGCAGGAGGGACGGGGCTGGACCCAGTTCGGCCCCAGGCCCCCGGCCGCCGGCGGATTCCGCGCGGTCAAGGGCCCCCAGGGCGCCCCCACCACCACCCCACCCGCCCATGGCACGCCGACCCCGGAAACCGCACACCCGGCCGCCACGGCGGGCGCGCCGAGCGGCCCGGGGGCGGGCGTGCCGAGCGGGACGGGGGCGGGCGTGCCGAACGGGCCAGGCGCGGGCCTGCCGAGCGGGCCCGTCGGCGCCGGTACGACGGCGGCGGACGCGCCGACCGCGCCGCTCGGCCCGGGTGGGCCGGGCGCGTTCGGGCCCGGCACGCACGCGCGCCCGGCCGGGGACACGGCCGGCGCCCACGCTCACCCGGTGGGGGACGGGGCTCGTGGTGGCCAGGCCCGCCCGATCGGGGACACGGCGGGCGTGCACGCGCTTCCGGCGGGGGATGCGGCGGGCGTGCACGTGGGCCCGGCAGGGGGTGCGGCGGGCGTGCACGCGCGTCCGACCGGGGACACGGCGGGCGTGCACGCGCTTCCGGCGGGGGATGCGGCGGGCGTGCACGTGGGCCCGGCAGGGGGCGCGGCGGGCGTACACGCGCGTCCGACCGGGGACACGGCGGGCGCGCATGCGCACCCGGCGGAGGGGGCGGCGGGCGTGCACGCGCATCCGGCAGGGGATGCGGCAGGTGGGCAGGCGCGGCCCGGGGGTGACACCGCCGCCTTCCCGTTCGCCGGCATTCCGGGCGCGGACCCGCACCAGCACCGGCGCGGCTTCGGGGGCTTCGGGGGATTCGGGAACTTCGGCGGGTTCGGCGGGGCCGGTGGCGGGGCGCGCGGGGCCGGGGGGCGGGCCGGGCGGAGGGTCGTGGCCGGGCTCGCGCTGGCGGCGGTCGCGCTGGGCGGTGGGGTGGCGGGGGCCTTCGCCGCCACCGCGATGAACGGCGACCGGCCGGTGGTGTCCAGCCCGGTGCTCAGCCCCGCCTCGAACCAGTCGGGCACCACGGTGGCCGACGTGGCCGCGGCCGTGCAGCCCTCGGTGGTCTCGATCACCGCGGGCGACGCCGAGGGCTCGGGGGTCATCCTGAGCGCCGACGGGCTGATCCTGACCAACAACCACGTCGTCTCCGGGCTCGGCGACGGCGGCGACGTCACGGTGAGGTTCAGCGACGGCAAGAGCGCCAGGGCCACGGTGAAGGGCACCGATCCCAGCACCGACATCGCCGTGCTCCAGGCGAGCGGCGTGTCCGGGCTCACCCCGGCCGCGCTCGGCGACAGCAGCAAGCTCAAGGTCGGCGACTCGGTGCTCGCCATCGGCAGCCCGCTGGGCCTGGAGGGCTCGGTCACCGCGGGCATCGTCAGCGCGCTCAACCGCACGGTGACGGTCGGCGGCGATCAGCAGCAGCCCGACCTGCCGCCCGGCTGGGGCCGCAACCAGGACCAGCGGGCCGCCACGCCGACCACGATCGGCGGCGCGATCCAGACCGACGCGGCGATCAACCCCGGCAACTCCGGCGGCGCCCTCGTCAACGCCTCGGGCCAGGTCGTGGGGATCAACTCCGCCATCGCCACCAACGGCGGCGACGGCAATATCGGCGTCGGCTTCGCGATCCCGATCAACACCGCCAAGCAGATCGCGGACCAGCTCATCAGCGACGGCACGGTCAGCCACGCCTTCCTCGGGGTGGGCGTGAGCGACGCCGCAGACGCCGCCGGCAACGCCGCCGGCGGTGGGACGGCGGGCGCGCTGGTCGGCTCGGTGAGCTCCGGCGGCCCCGCCGAGCAGGCCGGGATCAGGCAGGGCGACGTCATCACCAAGATCGGCGATCAGAACGTCACCGGCGCCGACGACGTCATCGGCACGGTGCGCGGCCACAAGGCCGGGGACAAGGTGTCCGTCACGTACGTGCGCGACGGGCAGACGCACACGGTCACCGTGACGCTGGCGGAACGGGCCGAGGAGGAGTAAAACCGGGGAGCGGGGTGTGCCGCCGGCGTCGCTGCGGAGCCGGCGGCACACCCGTGTCCGTGCCCGCCGCGGCTGGGCGCCGGTTGAAGTGCGTGCCCGGTGGGGGTGCTGTGTGATGTGCGTGCCTGGTGGGCCGTCGGCTGGTGTGCGTGTCTGCTGAGGGCGGTGGCTGAAGGGCGGTGGCTGAGGGGCGTGCCCGGCGGGGACGCTAGCTGAACCGTACGCCCTCGTCGCGCCGGTACGCCCACACCGCCGCGGCGCCGGCCGCCGCCGTCCACACGGCGAGCATGACCATGGTCACCGGGGCCGGGGAGACCTCGGGCGCCACCGCCGTCCACACCAGTTCGACCGCGCCCCGGCTGGGCAGGTACGGCGCGATGGCCTGGATGAAGGCCGGCGGGTCCACCGGGCTGGAGAGCAGCCCGCCGCCCACCGCCATGGGGAAGAACACGAGCTGCGTCACCGCGATGGCCGCCTTGGACGGCAGGGCGTAGCCGATGGTCAGGCCGAGCAGCGTGAACGGCACCGAGCCCGCGGCGAGGGCCGCGAGCCCGAGCAGCAGCCGCAGCGGCGTGACCGCCGCCTCGGTGAAGACCGCGGCGATGATCAGCACCGGCACCACCGACACGCCGATCATGGCCAGCCCGGCGATGATCCGCCCGGCGAAGCGGGGGAAGGGCCCGGCGGGGAGCGTGCGCAGGTAGGGGTCCCACGGCTGGGCCCGGTCCTCCGCCACGCCGATGCCGAAGGTGAACAGCGAGGTGGACATCGCCGCGAACGTCGTCATCGACGCCGTCGCCAGGGTCGCGCCCACGGGGTGGTCGCCGGCGAACGGCACCACGAAGAACAGCATCGCGGCGGCGGGGAAGAACGTGCTCCCGATGACGGCCATCGGGATGCGGATCTGCTCCAGAAGCTGGTACTTGGCGTGTGCCAGGACGAGCGCCATCTCAGGGGGTCCTCTCGGGGGTCAGGCGGCCGGGGCGTCGTGCACGCCGGCGGCGGAGGTGATGGCGAGGAACGCCTCCTCCAGGGACGTCTGGCGCACCTCCAGGCCGGAGAACGGCACGGAGGCGAGCACCAGGGCGCGCACCAGCTCGTCGGCGTCGGAGGTGAGCAGTTGGACGCGGTCGCCCTCGCGCTGCTCGCCGATCACCCCCGGCAGGCCGCCGGGGAGCGGGGCGGGGGTCGTCAGGCTCACCCGGCGCACGCCGACCATGCCGCGGACGTCGTCCACGGAGCCGTCGGCGAGCACCCGGCCGCCGCCGATCACCACCACACGCTGCGCCAGCGCCTCGATCTCCTCCAGGTAGTGGCTGGTCAGCAGCACCGTGCCGCCCTCGGCGTGGAAGCGGCGCACGCCGTCCCACAGGGTGCGCCGGGCCTCGACGTCCAGGCCGGTCGTGGGCTCGTCCAGGAACACCAGCCGCGGGTCGCCGGTGAAGGCGAGCGCGACCGCCAGGCGGCGCTTCTGCCCGCCCGACAGCCCGCCGATCTGCCGCCGCGTCAGGTCGGCCAGGCCGAAGCGGTCGAGCAGCGCCTGCTTGCTCACCGCGCTCGGGTAGTGCGCGCTGACGAAGTCCACGCACTCGCCGACCCGCAGTGCCTGCGGCAGCCCGGTCTCCTGCGGTGTCGTGCCGATCCGCACGCGCCGCGCGGGGTCGCGGGGCGAGCCGCCGAACAGCTCCACCAGGCCGGAGGTGGGGCGGCGTAACCCCGCGAACAGGTTGATCAGCGTGGACTTGCCCGCGCCGTTCGGGCCGAGCAGCCCGACGAGCTCCCCGGCGCGGATGTCGATCGACACGCGGTCCAGCGCGACCACGTCGCCGTAGCGGCGGGTCGCCTCCACCGCGCGGGCCAGCGTTTCGGTCATGCGTTCCTCCCCGTCTCCGCCGTGCCGAGCAGCTCCCGGATGGCGGCGGTGTAGTCGTCGAAGGCGGCACGGCCCCTGCTGGTCAGCGCGACGTACGTCACGGGGGTGCGGCCCTTGTGCGTCTTGACGATCGAGACGTAGCCCGCGTCCTCCAGCTTGCTGAGGTGCACGGACAGGTTGCCCGCGGTCATGTTGAGCAGGTCCCTCAGCCCCGGGAAGGCGATCTGGTCGCCCTCGGGCAGCGCGTTCAGCGCCACCACCACGCGCAGCCGCGCCTGCGCGTGGATCACCGGGTCGAGTTCCCTGAAGCCGCCCTCCCCGGCTCCCCGGCCGCCGCCGTCGCGCAGGCGTTCGCTCACGCCCCCGCCTTCCGCCACCGCCTGTGCTCGACGAGCCCGGCCACGATGAAGCCGCCGCCGCAGCACACCGTGGTCAGCAGGGCGTGCCAGCCGGGCCCGGCCATGGTGCCGACGATGTTCACCGCGAGGATGCCGACGCCGATGAAGAACATCGTCCAGTGCCGCCACACGGCCCCGCCCGCCATGTACAGCACCCCGATGACCAGCAGCGAGAGCGCCGACCACAGCAGGCCCGCCTCCCGGTCGTCGAGCCGCCCGACCGCCACGAACCGCGAGGCGATCGTGCCCGACGTGAAGAAGGCGACGCTCCACGAGATGCCGTACATCATGCCCCGGTCCTGCGACACGCCCCGGACGCTGATGCCGGTGCGCAGCCCCAGGAACACCGTCACCGCCATCGCCACGGCCATGGCCGCCAGCAGGATGCCCGTCGCCACCCCGGACGGGATCGGCACGTACGGCTCGCCGGTCAGCCCCAGGCGCAGGAACAGCACGCCGAACCCGATCGTCCAGGCCACGCCCCACGGCACGTACATGAACAGCGGGTCGGGCTGCAGCCGCCGCCGCACCTGCCCCCGCTGCTCCTCGATCAGCCGCAGCGCCTCGCGGGGATGCAGCACCCCCTCGCCGTTCTCGTCGTCGCCGGCCACGGCTCACTCCCATTCACATCGCAAACAGGTTTGAACCGTAAACCACACTGTGCCGCCAACTCAACCCCCGGCACGGTGAGGAGGCCGTACCGGCGGGGCTCAGCGCCGGGTGAGCGACTCGGAGCGGTAGAGGTCGCGGTAGTAGCCGGGGGCGGCCAGCAGGGCGGCGTGGGTGCCGCGCTGGGTGATGCGGCCCTGTTCCAGCACCAGGATCTCGTCCACCTGGTCCAGGCCGTGGAGACGGTGGGTGACCAGAAGGGTGGTGCGGCCGTGGGTGGCGTCCAGGAGGTCGGCCATGAGGGCGTCGGCGGTGGGCTCGTCGAGGGATTCGGCGGGCTCGTCCAGCAGCAGGACCTCGGGGTCGTAGAGCAGGGCGCGGGCCAGGGCCAGGCGCTGGAGCTGGCCGCCGGACACGGTGCGGCCGTCCTCGCCGAGCTGGGTGTCCCAGCCGGTGCGCTCGACCCAGCGGTCCAGCCTGGCACGGCGTACGGCGCGGGCCAGCTCCTCGTCGCCGGCGGACGGGCCGGCCAGGCGGAGGTTGTCGCGGAGCGTGGTCTGGAAGACGTACGGGTCCTGGGTGAGGCCGGTCACGCGCTCGCGGACGGACTCGGGGGTCATGGCGGACAACGGGACCGCCGTGCCGTCGGCGCCGCGCAGCACGACGGTGCCCGACTCCGGGTCGATCAGGCGCATCAGGACCGCGAGGAGGGTGCTCTTGCCGGCGCCGCTCGGGCCGACCAGGGCCACCCGGCGGCCGGGGCCGAGGGTGAGGGAGACGCCGTCGAGCGCGGGGGCGCGGTCCTCGCCGTGGCGTACGACCAGGTCGCGCACCTCGATGGTCAGCGGGCCCGGGGGAGGGGCGGCGGGCGCGGCCGGCTCGGCGACGGCGGGAGGCGTGGCGCGGATCTCGCGCAGGCGGCGCAGCGCCTCGGTGACGCCCGCCAGGCGCTCGGCGGCGGCGGCCAGCGGGAGCACCGGTTCGAAGGCCACCAGCGCGGTCAGGGCGAGCACGGTCGTGCCCACCCGGCCGAGGCCGGCGGCGTTCGCGGCCAGGACCACGCACAGCACGGTCGCGCCCTGCACCAGGGTGCCCACGGCCAGGGCCATCGCGTGGGTGCGGGCCCGGCGCCGCTCCAGGGCGGCCAGCCGGTCGTCGGCGCGGGCGGCGTCGGCCAGCGCCCGCTCGCCCGCCCCGTACGCCGCCAGGTCGGCCGCGCCGTGCACCAGGTCGGCCACCCGGGCCGCCAGCTCGGCGCGGGCCGGGGCGATCCGGGCCGACCAGCGGCGGGCGGCGGCCCCGGTCGCGGCGGGCAGCAGCACCCCGGCCGCCGCCAGCCCGGCCAGCATGACCAGCGCGGCGGCGGGCAGCACCGCGAACCCGATCGTCACCGCGGCGACCGCGGTGGCCAGTGCCGCCACGGCCGGGAGCAGGCACCTGACCAGGAGGTCCTGCACCGCGTCGGTGTCGTCCACCATGCGGCTGAGCAGGTCGGCGCCGCCGTGGGCGAGCGGCCGGGCCGGGATCAGCGCCCGGTAGAGCCGTTCGCGGGTCGTGGCCTGGGCGCGCAGGGCCACGTCGTGCCCGGCCAGCCGTTCGGCGTACCTGAGCACGCCCTTGCCGGTGGCGAACGCGCGCACGCCCACGATGGCCACGCTGAGCGCGGCCAGCTCGGGACGCTCGGCGGCGCGGGTGATCAGCCAGGCGGCGCACGCGATCAGGGCGAGCCCGGCCAGCTCGGCGCCCGCGCCGGCGAGCGCGGCCAGCGCCAGGCGGGTGCGGGAGAGCGGCGTGACCGGGGGGAGGCCGCCGGGCTCGGCGGACGCCGGGCGGCGCGCGGTGTGCTCGGAGGTGGCGGCGGTCATGACCGGCCCTCCGCCGCCGGGACGGCGGGCCTCGGCGGGGGCGGGCCGGTCACCCGGCCCTCGGACAGGTGGATCACCCGGTCGGCCAGCTCGATCATCGCGGGCCGGTGGGCCACGACGACGGCGGTGCGGCCCTCGGCGAGGGCGGCGGTGGCCGCGACGACGGCGGCCTCGCTGCGGCCGTCGAGCCGGGCCGTGGGCTCGTCGAGCAGCAGCACCGACGCGCCGGGACGGCAGAACGCGCGGGCGAGCGCGATGCGCTGGCGCTGCCCGGCCGACAGGTCGGCCCCGCGCTCGCCGAGCACCGTGTCGTAGCCCTGGGGCAGCGCCTCGACGAACTCCGCGGCTTGCGCCGCCTCGGCCGCCGCGCGCACGTCGGCGTCGCCGGCCGCCTGGGCGCCGAGCCGGATGTTGTCGGCCACGGAGGCGGCGAACAGGTGGGCGCGCTGCGGCACGAAGGCCAGCCGGGCCCGCCAGGCGTCGAGGTCGAGCGAGGCCAGATCGACCCCGCCGACCAGCACCCGGCCCTCGGCCGGCCGGACGAAGCCCAGCAGCAGGTGCAGCAGCGTGCTCTTGCCCGCGCCGCTCTCGCCGACCAGCGCGACCCGCTCGCCGGGCGCGATCGTGAGCGACACGTCGCGCAGGGCGGGGTCGTCGCGGCCGGGGTAGCGCACGGTGACGTGCTCCAGCCGGATCTCCGGCACACCCTCGGGCACCTTCGCGGCCCCGGCGGCGCGCTCCGGCCCGCCCTCGGCGTCGAGCACCGCGAACGCCTGGTCGGCGGCGGCCACGCCCTCCATGGAGGCGTGGAACCGGGTGCCCATCACGCGCAGTGGCAGGTACGCCTCGGGGGCGAGCAGCAGCACCAGCAGCCCGGTGTGCAGGTCCAGCGAGCCCGACAGCAGCCGCAGCCCGATCGGCACCGCGACCAGGGCCAGCGACAGCGACGCGGCCAGCTCCAGCACCAGCGAGGACAGGAACGCCACCCGCAGCGTGCGCATGGTGGCGCCGCGGTGGGCGTCGGCCACCTGCTTGATCACGCCCGCCTGGTAGCGGGCGCGGCCGAAGGCGCGCAGCGTGGGCAGGCCGCGCACGACGTCGAGGAAGTGGCCGCCGAGCCGCGACAGCGCGTGCCACTGCCGCTCGGTGACGGCCTTGGTGTGCCAGCCGACCAGCGCGCCGAAGACCGGGATGAGCGGCAGCGTGACCAGCACGATCACGGCGCTGGCCAGGTCGGCGGCGAACAGCCGGGCCAGCACCGCCACCGGCACGATCCCGGCGACCGCCACCGCGGGCAGGTAGCCGGTGAGGTAGGGGTCGAGCGCGTCGAGACCGCGCCCGGTCAGCGTGACCAGCTCGCCGGAGCGGTGCCGGGTCAGCCGGGCGGGGCCGAGGTCGTGCAGTCGGCCGAGCAGCCGCCGCCGCAGCGCGGACTTCACGCCCCCCGCGGTACGCCCGGCCGCCACGCCCTGGACCCAGCCCAGCAGCGCGCGCACCGCGATCACCCCGGCGAGGACCCACAGGGCCGACGGCGCGAACCCGCCCGACAGCACACCCGCCAGCAGCTCGGCCTGGGCCAGCACGAGCAGGCCCGCGAGCACCGCCGCGGCCAGGCAGAGCGCCAGATGCCGGGCGACGGCGCGCTCGGCCCTGATCAGTCGCAGGAGGTCCTTGTGCATCCGGTCCGGCTTCTTCCTGGGGGGCGGCATGGGGGACGGGGGTCAGAAGAACGACGTCGAGCTCGTGGCGCGCGTTGAGCCGAACGTGCGCCACACCCATACTTGCGCAGCCACCACGAGGGGTGCGAACGGGCCCACCGTCAGGGCCAGCGTCCCGAGCGTACCCGGGTCGGCGGCGTGGCCGAGCACGCCCGGGGCCGCCGCCAGCAGCGGCACGAGCGCGGGCAGCGCGGCCAGGAGCGCCGAGCCGGCCAGCGCCCGGCCGGTGCGCGGCGGGCGCCCGGGGAGCGCGCCGCGCCAGGAGGCGAAGGTGCGGCCGTGGTGGGCGAGGACGGCGGCGACGGCCGCGGCGTACAGCAGGCCGCCGAGCACGCCCAGCGGCGGGCCGGCGAGCCCGCCCGCGATCCCGGCCAGCGCGAAGCCCCAGGTCACCGCCAGGCCCCAGGAGCCCAGGCACAGGGCGCCGTCCCAGAAGGCGCGCCACGCGGCTCCCCCGGCCCGGCGCCGGAACCACAGCCCGGCGTCCCGGACGATCCACGACACCAGCAGGGCCACGACCGCCCAGTACAGGCCGGACAGCACCTCGCCCTCCAGCGCGGGGAACGCGCCGAACAGCACGCCCGCCGCGGCGATCAGCCAGACCTCGTTGGCCAGCACGAACGGGGCCATCGCGGCCACGATCCGGTCGCGGCCGGGCCGGCCGGAGGCGCCGGCGCCGCCGCCGAGCACCGGGAGCAGCATGCCCGCGCCGATGTCGAAGCCCTCCAGGGCGAAGTAGCCGGCGAGGAGGAGCGCCAGCACGGCGTACCAGAGGATGTCCATGGGCTCGCCTTTCTAGTGGCTCAGCGCGGGGGCGGGGGAGGGGTCGGGCGCGCCGTCGTCGCGGGCGCCGAGGAAGGCGCCGGCCGGGCCGCGCCGCACGGTCTTGACGATCAGGGCGTAGTCGACGATCGCGAGCGCGCCGAGCAGCAGCGTGAACGCGGCGAACGAGCCGGTGATCATCGCCGGGGTCAGGCCCGGGGTGAGCGCGTCGGCGACGGTGAGCTTCCCGTTGATCATCCATGGCTGGCGGCCGACCTCGCGGGCCAGCCAGCCCAGGATCGAGGCCACGAACGGCAGCGGCGTCATCAGCATCAGGATCGGGTGGGTCCACCGCCAGCGCGGCAGCCAGTACACCACCGGGAGCAGGAAGAACATCATCGCCAGCATGAACAGCTCGCCGATGAGGATCATGAAGCCGAGCGAGACGGCCGGGGCGCCGCCGTCGAACTTGTCCGGCTGGTAGTCGCTGAGCGCCGCGAACTGGGCGAAGCCGAAGCCGGAGGTGACGAAGACGCCGATCCCGGCCCACACGATGCCGAGCCGCATCGAGGTGGCGAAGAAGCCCTGCTCGGGATGGCGGCGCAGCAGGTGGTAGGCGCTCGCGCCCACCACGACGAACCCGCCGGTGAGCATCGCGGCCCCGGCCACGTGGGGCAGCGCGAAGACCAGCGCCGGGTTGGTGAGCAGCGCGCCCACGTCGGTCAGCGCGAGGTGGCCGTCGCGCGCCACCGCGCCGGCCGGGTTCTGCAGGAAGGCGTTCGCCACCATGATCCAGTACGCCGACGCGTACGCCGTGAGCGTCACCATCCAGATGCACGCCAGGTGCGCCCACTTCGGCAGCCGGTGCCAGCCGAAGATCCACAGGCCCAGGAAGGTGGACTCCAGGAAGAAGGCGACGAGGGTCTCGGTGGCGAGCGGCGGGCCGAAGACCTCGCCCGCGTAGTGGGACAGCCCGCTCCAGCTCAGCCCGAACTGGAACTCCATCACGAGCCCGGTGAACACGCCCAGCGCGTAGTTGATCACGTAGATCTGGCCCCAGAAGCGGGTCATCCGCTCCCACACCGGCTTTCCGGAGACGGCGTGCCAGGTCTGCATGATCGCCACCAGGGGGGCGAGGCCGAGCGTCAGCACGACGAACAGGAAGTGCAGGCTTCCCGTCACCGCGAACTGCGACCTGGCCAGATCGAGGACGTCCATCGCGTGTCAACTCCGTCAGTGTGTCTGTCTACATATAGAGAGCCTACATGTAGACTGCCTACATGACGAACCGGGATAGGGTTGGGCCGTGAACACCGATGCGCTCCGCGGGCATATGGACGCCCTGCTGCTCTCCGTCCTTGAGCACGAGCCGTTGCACGGTTACGCGATCATCGAGGCGCTGCAGGAACGCAGCGGCGGCGTGCTGTCGGTGCCCACGGGCACGGTCTATCCGGCGCTGCGGCGGCTGGAGCGGATCGGCTACCTCGACAGCGAGTGGGCGACGGTCGGCGGGCGCAGGCGGCGCACGTACCGGCTGACCGAGGCGGGGCGCAAGGCGCTGGCCGGCGAGCGCAGCGCCTGGCAGACCTTCGCGGGCGCGATCGGCAGCGTGCTGCTGCCCCGCCGCAGCCCGTCGCCCTGAGGGCTACGCGGTCGTTGAGAGGTCTTGAGGTCGTTGAGTCGCGGGCTACGCGAGCGCGGGGCGGGGCCTGCGCGACAGCGCCAGGCACCGCGCGGCGCTGTGCAGTTGCCACGCCTGCATGCCGCAACTGAGCACGCTCGCCACCACGCCGGGCACGTACGTGCCGAAGCCGGTGTGCCCGGCCGACATCAACGCGATCGACATGCCGGTCGTGAACGGGAGCTGGCACCACACCAGCAGGCCCAGGGCCCGGGTCACCGTGCGCGCCCTGGGCGCGAACCGGCGGCGCGTGCCGCGGCCCAGGGTGACCAGCGCGACGGCGGCGACGAGGCCGGTCAGGATCTGCGCGATGTCCAGCGCCCGCGCCACCGGCAGGAACCACCACGGCTTGTGCTCCACCGGGCTCATCGTCACGATCTCCGGCCAGAACCGCCAGATCAGGCTCCACATCAGCGTGACCAGCGGCACCGACAGGAACAGCAGGGCGGCCGTCCTGCGGCCCTGCCCGGCCAGCAGCTCCTCCTGGTAGCCCGGCGCGATCTCCTCCACCGGGCCGAACTCGGCCACGGCCAGGCTCTCGGCCTCGGCCCGGGACATGCCGGACGCCTCCAGGGCCTCGGCGGTGTCCACCAGGCTGTCGCGCGCCTCGACGATCATGTCGTGCCGGGCGCGCCGGGGGCCCCGCAGCTCACGGCCCAGCTCGCGCACGTAGTCGTCGATCAGGCCCGCGCTCGCCATGCTCTCCCCAGTCTCGATCCGGCCCGTCGCCCCGGGCGCCGCCTCCAGCATGCCGATCGGCACCCCGGGCCGGAATAGGGGACTACCCTGACCCGTCCCGGTAATCGTCCCCGAGAACAGGGCTCGCGGGGACGGAGGTGCCCTGCAGAACCTCCGGAGTGCGCACGCTGCTCGGGCTCGGCCGCGCGGGCGCGCGCACGGCGTGCGAGGCCGAGGTCACCATCACGAACCCGGCCGCGACCGCCGCGATCAGCGCCGACCAGCCCAGCGCCCGCCGCATGCGCAGCCCGTAGCCGCACACCAGCCAGTACGCCGCCAGCAGCCACCGCCCGGCGCCCAGGCTGGTGAGGCGGCGCACCTCCATCGCCCCGAAGGCGAAGTCGTCGGCGGTGTGCGCGTCGTCCAGGGCCTTGCTCAGGCCGCGGTACAGGAACGCCAGCTCCTCCGCGGCCGACGGCGGCGGGGCGGCCGGCGGCCGGACGCCGCTCAGTGCCTCCTCCGCGCGCGCCAGGTCGCGCTCCCGCCGTCCGCGCCTGTCTCGCGTCCCCCGCCCGTCTCGCTTGTCTCGCTTGTCTCGCTTGTCTTGCCGGTCGCGTGTCCGCCGTCTGTCCTGCCGCTCGCGCCAGTCGCGCCAGTCGTTCTCGTCGGCCAGCACCCGCCGCGGCGACGACCAGCGCAGCGGCGGCCAGCGCAGCCCGACCCGCACCCCCTTGGGCGTGGTGGGGAACACGCAGCCGGACAGGCTCACCCCCTCGGGATGCCGCAGCCCGGAGAAGCGGCACGCGCTCAGGTCCACGCCGGTCAGCGTCAGCCGCTCGGCCTCCACCCCGCGCAGCGACAGCACCCGCGCCGAGCCCCGGCCGGTCAGCGTGCCGCCGCCGCGCAGCACCGTGCCCTCCAGGTCGGCCTCGCCGTCGGTCAGGCGCAGCGTCAGCGGGCCGGTCACCTGGGCCGCGCGCAGGTCGATCGCGCAGCCGTGCGCCTGCACGTCCAGGCTGCCCGCGGCCCGCGCGCCGGTCAGCGCGAGCCCGCACCCGGCGCTCGCCGGCGACAGGTACGTGCGCGCGCCGAACCGCGTGGCCTCGAACCCGGCCGGGCCCTGGAAGACGGCCTTGCGGAAGGACGCGGCCCGCTCGAAGCGCACCCCCCGGAACGACGCCCCGGCGGCGAACACGGCCTGGTCGAAGGCGGCGAACCCGTCGAACCGGGCGCCGCGGAAGGAGACGGTGCGCCCGAAGCGGGACTCGCCGAACAACGCGTCGCGGGCCACGACGATGCGTTCGAAGGCGGCGTGCCCCGCCACGGTGACATCGTGAAAGGACAGCTCGCGGGCGAAGCGGACCTCGCAGAAGGCGACGTTGCCGGCGAAGCGGGCGCCGTAGAACGTGGCGAGCCGGTCGAAGCGCGCCCGGCCGAAGGAGGCGTCGCCCTCGAACACGGCGCCGCAGAAACGCGCGTCGCAGGCGAACTCGGCCCGCTCGAACCGCGCCCGGCCCATGCGGGCCCGGCCGCGGCCGTCGTCCAGGGCGGCCATGACCCGGCCGAGGAGGCGGGCGTCGATGACGACGCCGCGGAGGTCCAGCCCGGATCCGGGGGACAGCGCGCGGACGGCCGAATCCAGCTCGGCCGCGTCGAGGTGGGCCATGCACCGGTCGTACGGCGCGCACACGGCGCCGCGGCAGTCTGGCGCGGCGCAGGTGACCCAGTCGATGTCCAGGGGGAGAGTCCTCGCCATATGGGAAGCTATACCCCGACTCTGCGGGCGATCTGAGGATGGCGTACCAGATTTCGCTGTCAAGCCTCCTAAAGAACAGACTTGGTGCTACTCGTAGCGCGAAACTGCCAATTTTTCAGATTTAACCGATACGCCAGGTTCAGTATGGGATTTGGCGGGTGATCCAGTCCTACGCTCCCGGCATGCGTGCTTTAACCCGGGCGTACGCCGCCCTCGCCGCCGCCGGCCTCGTGGCCACGGCGGTGGCCACCCTCTCCACGGTGCCGGCCGCGGCCGAGCCGGGCGCCGTCGTCATCAGCCAGGTCTACGGGAGCGGGGGGAGCGCCGGCGCCCCGCTGAGCAACGACTTCGTCGAGCTGTTCAACCGCAGCGGCGCCGAGGTCTCCCTGGACGGCTGGTCCGTCCAGTACGCCAGCGCCACCGGCACCGGCGCCTTCGGCGCCAACCCGGTCACGCCGCTGAGCGGGACGCTCGCGCCGGGGGCGTACTACCTCGTGCAGCTCGCCGGGGGTTCCACGGGCTCCGCGCTCCCCGCGCCCGACGCCACCGGCACCGCCAACATGAGCGGCAGCTCGGGCAAGGTCGCGCTGGTCCGCTCGGCGACCGGCCTGGCCTGCAACGGCGGCTCGGCCCCCTGCTCGGCCGACCAGCTCGCCCAGATCGCCGACCTCGTCGGCTACGGCACGGCCAACTTCTTCGAGGGCACGGCCGCGGCGCCCGGCCTGAGCGCCACGACGGCGGGGGTGCGCGCCCAGGCGGGCTGCGCCGACACCGACGACAACGCCGCCGACTTCGCCACCGCCGCCCCCGCGCCCCGCAACACCGCGACGCCCGCGGCCCCCTGCGGCACCGGCACGCCCACCCCGACGGTCACGCCGACCCCGACGCCGACCCCGACGCCCACGCCGACCGGCGACCCGTGCGAGGTGGCGCCCACCCACGAGATCGCCCAGGTCCAGGGCTCCGGCGACAGCACCCCGCTGGCCGGGCAGCGCGTACGCGTCGAGGGCGTGGTCACCGGCGACTTCCAGGGCACCGGCCAGCTCAACGGCTTCTTCCTTCAGGACCCGACCCCGGACGCCGACCCGGCGACCTCCGACGGCCTGTTCGCCTTCGCCCGCGCCTCGCTCAAGGACGTCAAGGTCGGTGACCGGGTCCTGGTGAGCGGCACCGCGACCGAGTTCAACGGCTGGACCGAGCTGTCGCCGGTCACCGCGGTGGACGTGTGCGGCACCGGCACCATCAAGCCCGTCGTGCGCACCCTGCCGCGCCCCGCCGGCACCACCTTCGAGCCCCTGGAGAACGTGCTCGTCACCTTCCCCGAGCCGCTCACCGTGACCGAGCACTTCGAGCTGGGCCGCTTCGGCGAGGTCACGGTCTCCTCCGAGGGCCGCACCTTCCAGCCCACCGAGCGCGAGGGCGTGGACGCGGACGAGAACGCGCGGCGCATGCTGCTCATCGACGACGGCTCCACCGTGCAGAACCCGGAGACGGTGCCCTTCACCACCCCGCACGCGGTTCGCGCGGGCGACGCGGCCTTCGGCATCACCGGCGTCCTCGGCTACGGCTTCGGGTCCTACCGGCTCCAGCCGACCAAGCCGATCACCTTCCTGCGCACCAACCCGCGCCCGAAGGCGCCGTTCCCGGTCTTCGGCAACGTCCGGGTGGCCAGCCTGAACACGCTGAACTGGTTCACCACGCTCGACTCGCGCGGCGCGAACACCCCCGAGGAGCAGCAGCGCCAGCTCGCCAAGCTCGTGGCCACGCTCAAGGGCCTCAACGCCGACGCCGTCGGCCTGATGGAGGTCGAGAACAACGGCCAGACCGCGCTGAACGCGCTGGTGGACGCCCTGAACGCCGAGGTCGGCGCGGGGACGTACGCGGCGCTGAGCCACCCGTACCCGGGCACCGACGCGGTCCAGGTCGGGATCATCTACAAGCCCGCCAAGCTCACCCCGGTCGGCGAGGCCAAGTCCTCCACCGACCCGGTCTTCCGCCGCCCGCCGCTGATCCAGACCTTCCGCAAGGCCAAGGGCGGCGAGAGGTTCACCATGCTGGTCAACCACTACAAGTCCAAGCGCTGCGACGACGCCACCGGCCCCGACACCGACCAGGGCGACGGCCAGAGCTGCTACAACGCCGAACGCGTCCGCCAGGCCAAGGCGACGCTCGCGCTGATCAAGGACCTCAAGCTGCCCAACCCGCTGGTCCTCGGCGACCTCAACGCCTACAGCGAGGAGGACCCGATCGACACCCTGGAGGCCGGCGGCCTGACCAGCGTCACCAAGAAGCACGTCCCGGCGAGCCGGCGCTACAGCTACGTCTTCGACGGCCTGTGGGGCGAGCTGGACCACGCCATGGTGGGCAAGAACCTGCTCAAGCGGGTCACCGGCGCCACCATCTGGCACGTCAACGCCGACGAGCCGCTGATCCTGGACTACAACACCGAGTTCAACCCGCCGGGCCTGTACCGGCCCGACGCCTACCGTTCCAGCGACCACGACCCGGTCCTGGTGGGCCTGCGGCTGTGACCGCGTGACCCCGGGCCCCCGCCGCGCCGTCCGGCCGGCGGGGGCCCGCTTCCCGCGAGGGTGCCACCGGTCCCCCAGGCGTGGAATGCTGGGCGGGGGAAAGCGGTTTGAGTAAAGGCGAAGAGCGCCGAAGAGACGAGGAGCCACTGGTGGCGACCATCGCGGTAACCGAGAAGAACTTCAACGAGATTGCCGACCAGGGCATCGTGCTGCTGGACTTCTGGGCGGCGTGGTGCGGGCCGTGCCGCACCTTCGGCCCGATCTTCGAGAAGGCCTCCGAGAAGCACCAGGACATCACGTTCGGCAAGATCGACACCGAGCAGGAGCGCGGCCTCGCCGAGGGCTTCGAGATCACCTCGATCCCCACGGTCATGGCCATCCGCGATGGCATCGTGGTCTTCGCCCAGCCCGGCGCGCTGCCCGCGCCGATGCTGGAGGACCTGATCTCGCAGGTGCGCGCGCTCGACATGGACCAGATCCGCAGCGAGCTCGCGGCCGAGCTGAACGGCGGCGAGCAGCAGAACTGAGGAAGGGGAGCGGAGACGCTCCCCTTCTCTCGTCGCGCCCCTCGGGAGAGGCCGCCTCGCGGAGGAGCCGCTCTCCCGGAGGAGCGGCCCTCGCGGAGGAGCCGGCTTCCGGAGGAGGAGCGCCCCTCGTGGAAGGGCGGCCCTCAGGAGGAGCGGTACAGCTCGGCGACCCGGAAGGCGAGGTCGAGCGACTGGCCGCGGTTGAGCCGGGGGTCGCAGGCGGTCTCGTAGCGCAGGGCCAGGTCGTCCTCGACGACCGGGTGGCCGCCGCCCACGCACTCGGTGACGTCGTCGCCCGTGAACTCGATGTGGATGCCGCCGGGGTGGGTGCCGAGCGCGTGGTGCACCTCGAAGAACCCGGCGACCTCGTCGAGCACGTCGTCGAGGCGGCGCGTCTTGTGGCCGCTGGGCGCCTCGAAGGTGTTGCCGTGCATCGGGTCGCACACCCAGGCCACCTGGGCGCCGCTGGCGGTGACCTTCTCCACCAGGATCGGCAGCGCGTCGCGGATCTTGGAGGCGCCCATGCGGGTGATGAAGGTCAGCCGGCCGGGCTCGTTGGCCGGGTTGAGCTTCTCGATCAGCGCGAGCGCGTCCTCGGGGGTGCTGGAGGGGCCGAGCTTGACGCCGATCGGGTTGCGGATGCGGCTGAAGAACTCGACATGAGCGCCGTCGAGCTGCCGCGTGCGCTCGCCGATCCACACCATGTGCGCCGAGACGTCGTACGGCTGCCCGGTGCGGGAGTCGATCCGGGTGAGCGCCCGGTCGTAGTCGAGGATGAGCGCCTCGTGCGAGGAGTAGAACTCCACGGTGTGGAACTCCTCCGGGTCGGCGCCGCAGGCCCGCATGAACGCCAGCGCCTGGTCGATCTCGCGGGCCAGCCGCTCGTAGCGCTGCCCGGCCGGCGAGCCGGCCACGAAGTCCTGGTTCCAGGCGTGCACCTGGCGCAGGTCGGCGTAGCCGCCCTTGGTGAAGGCCCGGCACAGATTGAGCGTCACCGCAGCGGAGTGGTAGGCGCGCAGCAGCCGCCACGGGTCGGGCGTGCGGGCCTCGGGGGTGAACTCGAACCCGTTGACCATGTCGCCCCGGTAGGCCGGCAGCTCGACGCCGTCGCGCACCTCGGTCGGCTTGGACCGCGGCTTGGCGAACTGGCCCGCCATCCGGCCGATCTTCACGATCGGCACCCGGCCCGCGTAGGTGAGCACGATCGCCATCTGCAGCAGGGTCTTGAGCTTGTTGCGCACGGCGTCGGCCGTGGCCCCGGCGAAGGTCTCGGCGCAGTCGCCGCCCTGCAGCACGAACGCCTCGCCGCGCGCGACCGCGGCGAGTTCGGATTTGAGCTGGTCGCACTCCCCGGCGAACACCAGGGGCGGCAGCCCGGCCAGCTCGGCGACGACCTTGTCCAGCTCGGCGCGGTCGGGCCAGTCGGGCTGCTGCGCCGCCGGCAGGTCACGCCAGGAATCGAGGTTGTGTGGTTCTGCGCTCACGGGATATCAGGCTATTGCACGGCGCGGGGATAACCAGGCTCATGTCCACCTACTGAGAAGATTCTTCTACCGTGAATTCCCGGTTCACATGCTCGGGGAGCACGCCGAGCCCGATGAACAGGCCGATGAGCCGGCGCAGCGCCAGCGGCGCGCGGGCGAGCCTGGCGGGCAGCGGCAGGGCGTCCGGGCGCGTCCCGGCGAGCGCCGGGCGGATCACCCGGTTCTGCACCGTCACCTGCACGAGCTGGGTGACGGCGGCCGGGATCTGCCGCCGCCGCTGCACCCTGGCCAGCAGCGAGTCGGGCACCGGGTCGAGCACCGGCCCGCCGCCGCGGGCCCGCTGGGCGCGTACGAGCGGGGCCGCGAGCAGGTTGCCGGCGGCGATGGCGTCCTGGATGGCCAGGTTGATGCCGACCCCGCCGATCGGCGACATGGCGTGCGCGGCGTCGCCGATGCACAGCAGGCCCGGCCGGTGCCACAGCGGCAGCCGGTCCACCCGCACCACCAGCACGCTGGTGTCGGCGAAGGACGTGACCTCCTTGACCCGCTCGCCCAGGAAGGGGATCAGCTCGGCGACCGAGGCGCGGAACCGCTCCACGCCGCGCTCGCGCAGCTCGCCGAAGCCGCCCTTGGGGATCAGGTACGCGAGCTGCCAGTAGCTCTCGCGGTTGATCGCCACCATCGCCCCGCCGGGCACGATGCGCAGGAACGGCTCGGCCGGGTCGCCGGGGTCGCGGGTGATCCGGAACCACACCACGTCCATGGGCGCGCCGAAGTCGCGGGGCCGCAGCCCGGCCTCGCGGCGCACGTCCGACTCGCGCCCGTCGGCCCCGACGGTGAGCGCGGCCCGGATCTCGTGCTCGGCGCCCCCGCCCGCCGCCGACAGGTCGCGGTAGCGCAGGCCGCGTACGGCGCCGTCCTCCTCGATCAGGCCGCACGCCTCGGCCTCCATGAGCACCCGCAGGCTGGGATGGCGGCGGGCGTGCGCGACGAGCAGGTTGAGGAAGTCCCACTGCGGGACGAAGGCGATGTAGCGATAGCGGCCCGGGATCCCGGACAGCTCGGCCACCGGCGTGTACTCCGAGCCGTTGAAGAACGCCAGCCGCTCCGCCCTGCGGTGGGGCAGCCGGTGGAACTCCTCGGCCAGCCCCAGCTCGTCCAGGGCCTGGAGGGTCGAGGGGTGGATCGTGTCACCCCGGAAGTCGCGCAGGAAGTCGGCGTGCTTCTCCAGCAGCACCACATCGACGCCGGCGCGGGCGAGGAGCAGGGCGAGCATGGCGCCGGCGGGCCCGCCGCCGGCGATGACGCATGAGGTCCGCATGATTTCATCACCCACTGAATAGTCCGCACAAATCAGCGTGCCCCGCAATCCACGGCCCAACCGGCGACGAATCATCCGTGCACGGCCGAACGGCGATCATCCGATGACCGAACCCGTTTCACCCGCATCCCGCCTGCTCAAGGGAGGCGGCCCAGGACCCGAAGGGATGGCGAGAGTTGCGCACCCTGATCACGTGCCGATACCGGGCGGCCTTCCCACCTGCGGGGACGGGGCGGTTGAGAAGGGCCCGCCGGGGCCTGGAACGCGGTGGTGGACGGTGAGCGGCAGTCCATGGCAGGGCGGCTCGCCGGCGCCGGGGACGGCGGGCCGCGCGGAGGGGCTGGAGGAGCTGCTGGCCCGCGTGGCGGCGGGCGACGAGGCCGCCTTCGAGCGCGTGTACGGGATGCTCGCCCCGGCCGTGTACGGTCTGGCGCGGCGCGTCCTGCGCGACCCGGCGCAGGCGGAGGAGGTCGCGCAGGAGGTGCTGGTCGAGGTCTGGCGCACCGCCTCCCGCTACGACCCCGGCCGGGGCAGCGCCCTGTCGTGGGTGATGACCATGGCGCACCACCGCGCGGTGGACCGGGTCCGCTCCGTCCAGGCCGCCATCGACCGCGACACCCGGGCCGCGCACCGCGAGCACCGCGTCGCCTACGACGAGGTGGCCGAGGCCGTGACCACCAGGCTGGAGGGCGAGCGGGCGCGCCGCTGCCTGGACGGCCTGACCGAGCTGCAGCGCCGGTCGGTCGAGCTGGCCTTCTACGGCGGCTACTCCTATCCCGAGGTGGCAGGGCTGCTGAAGATACCGCTGGGCACCGTGAAGACCAGGATGCGCGACGGGCTGGTGCGGCTCCGCGACTGCATGGGGGTGGAACGGTGAACGACGACCTCCACACGCTGGCGGGGGCCTACGCCCTCGACGCGCTGCCCGAGGGCGAGCGACGGCCCTTCGAGCGGCACCTGGAGCGCTGCGAGCCGTGCTCGGCCGAGGTGCGCGGGCTGACGGAGACCGCCGCCCGGCTGGCCCTGGCCGCGGCCGTGCAGCCGCCGGCCGGGCTGCGCGAGCGGGTGCTCGCCGAGATCGCCACGGTGCGGCAGCTCGCCCCGGCTCCCTCCCATGGGGCCGCCGCGCCGACCGTGGTGGTGCCGCGCGCCGCCCTGGGCGGCCCCGCCGGCACGCGGGCGGCGACCGCGCCGGAGGCTGCGTCGGAGTCTGTGGAGGAGCGGGTACGCCGCCGCGCCGCGCGCCGCCGCGTCCCGTGGCGCGGCCGGGTGCCGGCCGGGATCGCCGCGGTGTCCGCCGCCGCCGCGGTCACCCTGGGCGTGGTCGCCGTGGACGCCCGCCGCGACCTCGACGCCGAGCGGGCCAGGGCCCGTACGGTGGCCGCCGTCCTGGCCGCGCCCGACGCCGCCACGGTGGTGCGCCCGCTCACCGGGGGCGGCTCGGCGACCCTGGTGGTCTCGCGCAGCCGCGGCGAGATGGTGGTCACCTCCGGCGACCTGACCCCGCTCGGCGACTCGCGGGTCTACGAGATGTGGCTGATGGGCCCCGACGGCGTCAGGCCCGCCGGGCTGGTGCCGGGCGCCAACGGCGTCAGCACCGCCGTGGTGGCCCTGACCGCCAAGGCCGAGCGCTTCGGCCTCACCGTGGAGCCGGCCGGCGGCTCGGCGCGGCCGACCACCACGCCGATCCTGCTCGCCGAGTTGCCCGGGACGCCCTGACCGCCACGGGCGGCGCGGTCAGGCGCTCAGGCGCAGGCAGGCGCGGCCAGGCCGGCAGGCCCGCTCAGGCCGTGCGCAGCCGGGCCAGGATCTCGGTGAGGTGCGTGACCGAGAGGTCGCGCACCCGGGCGTAGGACTCCTCGGGGTACTGCCGCGGCCCGTTCTCCACCAGCAGGATCAGGTACAGGTAGGCCCGGTACAGCGCCAGGCGGGTGCGCGCCGAGGGCGTCAGCTCCACGGTGCCGCCCGCCTCGCGGTAGCCGGTCACCAGGTCGTCGGTCTCGTCCAGCTCGCCGAAGATGGTCGGGGTGACGAAGTCGGCCAGCGGGTCGCCCCAGAACGAGCGCTCGTGGTCGATGATCGCCTGGATGCGGGGCGGGCCGTCGCCGAAGGTGAGGAAGACGTTGCCGGGCCAGATGTCGAAGTGCACCAGCGAGGGGGTGCGCACGTCGTCCAGCGCGCCCGCGGCGCCCTCGACGATCGCGGCGATCTCGGCGGGGGGCAGCGGCAGCGCGATGCCGTAGCGGCGCGAGTCGGCCAGCAGCGCCCGCACCATGGCCAGGAACGCCACTCGCCACGTCGGCCCGGCCGGCGCACCGCTCGGGTAGCCGTACTCGGTGCCGGTGATGGCGTTGAACCTGGCCATGTGCCCGCCCAGCTCGCGCCGGATCGCGCGCTGCTGCTCCTCGCTCAGCCGGTCGCCGGCCCGGTTCCACGGCACCCCGTCCAGGTCGGCCAGCACCAGGTAGTCGCCGCCCAGCACCGGGTCGTCGAACCCGGCCCGGACCAGCTCCGGCACCGGCACGCCCGCCTTCGCGCACAGCTCGTACACCCGCGCCTCGGTGCGCAGCAGGCCGCGCTCGTAGGTGAGCTGCTCCAGCTCCGGAGGCGGCGACAGCTTCAGCACCAGCCGCCGCCCGTCGTCGGTGGTCAGCCGCCACACCGCGTTCGCGTACCCGTCGGCCAGCTCCTCGGCCGTCACCACTCCGGCGCCGACAGCCCGGCGCACCAGCGCGTCGAGCCGGGCGGCGTCGAGCACCCGCTTGGTCCTGCTCTCCACGCGTCCTCCCTGTCAGGTGGGGGATGGCGCCGTCAGGTGGGGGATGGCGCCGTCAGAAGGCGGAGATCGTCCAGCTCGCCTCGTGCTTGTCGCCGGGGTGCAGCTCGACCAGGTCGGTGCCGGAGTTGAACGCGTCGGGCGGGCAGGTCATCGGCTCGACCGCGATGCCGGCGTGCCCGAGCCCGGTGCCGGTGCACACCTGCACCCAGGGCAGCACGGCCGGGTCCCAGCGCATCTCGACGCCGCCCGCCGGGCCGCGCAGCCTGACCGCCGCAGAACCGGTGCGGCCCGGGGTGATCGCGGTGAACGCGTGGTCCACCGCCGTGGCCCCGACCGGCCGCGCCACCCGGAAGTCGTACGGCGTGCCCGCCACGTCCTCCAGCGAGCGCGGCAGCAGCGCCTGGTCCACCAGCAGCACCCGGTCCGCCGGCACCTCCAGCTCCCACGGGTCCACCGGCCCGTCGCCCGCCAGCAGCCACGGGTGCGGCCCGCACCCGTACGGCGCCACCCGGTCGCCGACGTTCTCGGCGGTCAGCGTCGTGGTCAGGCCCTCGGGCGTGAGCGTGTAGAGGGCCTGGAGCGCCAGCGTGTACGGGTAGCCGGGGCGGGGCGCGATGGTGTGGGTCAGCCGGACGAAGCCCTGCTCGTCCTCGACCTGCAGCCACTCCACGGCCTCCCAGGGCCCCTCGGCGACCAGCCCGTGCAGGGCGTTCCCCAGGTCCTCCTCGTTGACCGGCAGGCTGTGGAGCTCGCCGCGGTAGGTGTAGCGGGCGCCGCCGATCCGGTTGGGCCAGGGCGCGAGCAGGGTGCCGCTGTAGTAGGGGATCGGGCCGCCGGGGGCCCAGCTCGTGACCAGCTCGCGCGCGCCGTGGCGGAGCACGCGCAACGCGCCCGCGCGCTCGTCGATCTCGGCGTACGCCGGGCCGCTGCGGATGGTGAACTGGCGGGACACGGGAAAGGTCCTCTCGGGTCGGGGAGGGCGGGCGGGTGCGGCCGCCACGGGCGAGATCGTATCGCCGCAGCTCGTCCGGGGGAGGTGGCGGGTCAGCGCAGCACGCCCCGGCGGATCAGGTCGCGGTACCACAGGGCGCTGTCCTTGGGGGTGCGCCGCTGGGTCTCGAAGTCCACGTACACCAGGCCGAACCGCTGGCTGTAGCCCTCGGCCCACTCGAAGTTGTCCAGCAGCGACCAGGCGTGGTAGCCCTCCACCGGCACGCCCTCGGCCATGGCCCGGTGCATGGCGGCCAGGTGGTCGCGGTGGTAGGCGATCCGGCCGGTGTCGCGCACCCTGCCGTCGGGGCCGGGGGCGTCGGTGGTGGGCAGGCCGTTCTCGGTGATCCGCAGCGGCACGGCCGGATAGTCGCGGTGCAGCCGGACCAGGATGTCGTACAGGCCCTCGGGGTGGATCTCCAGCCACTCGGCCTGGGCGACGGGGTGCTTGAAGACCCGCCGGCCGGCGCCGTCGACGTACTTGGGGTTGTAGTACTGCACACCCAGCAGGTCCACCGGCTCGGCGATGACGGCCAGGTCGCCGTCGAGCACGTGGCGGGGCATGGGGCTGCGCCGCGCGATCCACTCCATCATGTCGTCGGGGTAGCGGCCGAGCAGGATGGGGTCGAGGTAGATGCGGTTCTCCAGCCCGTCGTACAGGTGCGCCTGCTCGCGGGCGGCGTCGCCGTCGTCGGCGGGGTAGACCGGCGACAGGTTGAGCGCGGGCCCGATGCGCCGGCCGGGGTGGAGGGCGTGCAGCGCCTGCGCGGCCAGGCCGTGCGCGAGGTGCAGGTGGTGCAGCGCGACGTAGGACCGGGCGGGGTCGGTGATGCCGGGGGCGTGGACGCCCATCTGGTAGCCGGCCTCCACGACCGTCTTGGGCTCGTTGATCGTGCCCCAGTCGGCGACGTCGAGCGCGTCGAAGACGGTCTGCGCGTAGTCGGCGAACCACAGCGCGCAGTCGCGGTTCTCCCAGCCGCCCTTGTCCTGGAGGGCCTGCGGCAGGTCCCAGTGGAACAGCGTCGCGAGGGGCCGGATGCCGCGGGCGTGCAGGCCGTCCACCAGTCGCCGGTAGAAGTCCAGGCCCTTCTGGTTGACCTGCCCGGTGCCCTCCGGCAGCACGCGGGACCAGGAGATCGAGAACCGGTAGCTGCGCAGCGCGAGCGCGGCCATCAGGTCCAGGTCCTCGGACAGGAGGTGGTAGTGCCCGGCCGCCACGTCGCCGGTGTCGCCGCCGCGCACCTTTCCCGGGGTGTGGCTGAAGGTGTCCCACACCGACGGCCCCCGGCCGTCCTCGGCGGCGGCGCCCTCGATCTGGTACGACGACGTGGCCGCTCCCCACACGAAGCCGTCGGGGAATCGCAGGTTCAGCTCCATGGACCGGCAGTCTATATGGGAGCGCTCCCACCGGAAAGGCGCTCCAGCCCCGCCCTGATCTCGCCGAGGAACGCGGTCGCCTGCATCCCGTTGACGTACCGGTGGTCGTAGGCCAGCCCGAGCGAGACCACCTTGCGCGCCCGGAAGCCGCCGCCGGCCTGTTCCACCACTTCGGAGCGGGGTGCGGTGAGCGCCAGCGCGCAGATCTGGCCGGGCGGCACCAGCGGCACCGCCATGATCACCCCGTCGGCGGGGTGCAGGGTGAGGGTGATCGCGCCGCCCGCGAGATCCGCCTCGGTGAATGAACCGTTCATGGCGGTGGCCCGGAACCGGGTCAGCTCCCGCGCGATCCCGCCCGGCCCCAGCCGGTCGGCGTGCCGCACCACGGGGATGAACATGCCCCGGCCGACATCGATCGTGACGCCCACGTGCGCGCCTTCCGCCGGGCGCGCCCGCCCGCCGGCGACCGGCGCGGCGAACAACAGCGGGAAGCGGCCGAGCAGCCCCGCCACGGCGTCGATCACCAGCTCCGGCACCCCGATCAGGGTCCGCTCGCTCCGGCTCAGCTCGCGGGCGCGCGACAGCGCCCCGGTGACGTCGATCCGCATCACGGCGTACGCGGCCGGGATCTCGCGGTGGGAGCGCGTCACCACCTCGGCGATGCGGCGCTGCACCCGCGGGACCTCGATCAGATCCAGGCCCTCCACGTCGGCCCGCCGCACCACGCGCAGGCCCAGCGCCCGCACCCGCTCCGGCGGGATGCCCCGCTCCTCCATCAGCCTGCGGGCCGGCTCGGTCACCACCGGGCCGCCGTCCGGCCCGGCCCCGCCCGGCCCGGCCCCGTCCGGCCCGGCCCCGGCCTGCGCGGCGCCGGCCTGCGCGGCCGGCTCCCCGCCGCGGTCCCCGGCGGCGTCCGCGGCGTGCTCCCGGGGGCGCTCCCCGGGGTGCTCGCCGCCCTGCTCCCCGGGTTGTTCCCCGGATCGCTCCCCGGATCGCTCCCCGGCCTGCTCGCCGGGGGCCAGCAGCCGGGCGATGGGCTGGCCCGGCGCGCACTCGGCGCCCTCGCGCACCAGGTGGCGCAGCACGCCGCCGGCCTCGGCGGCCAGCTCCTCGGCGGCCTTGGAGGTCTCCAGCACCGCGACCGGGTCGCCGGCGCGCACCTCCTGCCCGTCGCCGGCCGCCCACTCCACCAGCACGTAGCTCGCGTCGTTGGCGTTCAGCCTGGGCACGCGGATCTCGATCACGACAGGGCCTCCAGGATCTCGCGGTGGACGCGCTCCGCCTGCGGCAGCACCTCGCGCTCCAGGTGCGGGGCCGCCGGGATGACCCGCTCGGCCGCGCCGATCAGCGTGATCGGGCGGCGCAGCGCGGGCCACAGGCGCGGGTGCAGCACCCGGGCCACCTCGGCCCCCCACGACCCGCCCGGGGAGCCGTCCTCCACGACGCACACGTGCCCGGCGCGCTCGAGTCCCGGCAGCTCGGGCAGCGGGTACAGCCGGGCCGGCACCAGCAGCTCGCAGGCCACGTCCTCCTCCAGCAGCAGGGTGCGCATGGCCTCGATCACCCGGTGGGCCACGCCGCCGTGGGCCACGATCGCGCAGTCGGGCTCGGCGCCGGGCAGGAACACCCGCGCCACGTCGCCGCGCACCTCGTGGTCGAACAGCCCGGCCACGGTCCCGCCCTCGGGCGCGGGCAGGGTGTAGAGGACCTTGTCCTCGAACAGCAGGCACGGCCGCCGCGCGGCCAGCATCCGCTCCAGCAGCTCACCGGGGTCGTGGAACGGGGTCAGCTCGTAGACGTCCAGGCCCGGGACCCCGATGAAGTGCTTGTGCGGGCTCTGGCTGTGGGTGGGCCCGTAGCCGCGGTTGCCGCCGCTCGGGCAGCGCACGATCAGGGGGAGCGGCACCCGGCGGCCGTACATGGCGGTGGACTTGGCGGCGAAGTTGACGAGCTGGTCGAAGGCGAGCGCGGCGAAGTCGGCGAACATGATCTCGACGATGGCCTTGCCCCCGGCCAGCGCCAGCCCGGCGCCCGCGCCGACGATCGCGCCCTCGCTCAGCGGCGTGGACCGCACCCGGTCGCCGAACCGGGTGGACAGCCCTTTGGTGATCTTGAACGCGCCTCCGTACGGGTCGGCGACGTCCTCGCCGAGCAGGTACACGTCCGGATCGCGGGCCATCAGCTCGTGCAGCGCCAGGTTCAGCCGCTCGCCCATCCGCACGGCCCTCACCGGTCCTCCCACACCGACGGCGGGCGCGCCGACACCTCGGCGACGACCCGCTCGACCAGCTCGCGCTGCTCGCGGTCCAGCTCGTCGAAGCGCGCGCCGTACGCGGCCCGCAGCCGCGGGTGCCAGTCGTGATCGGCCGCCCGGCGGATCTCCTGCGGCGGGCGGGTGTCGTCGCCCTTGCTGTGCGGGCCGAGCCGGTGCGTGACGAACTCCAGCACCGCGGGCGCGGGCTCCGCGCGCATGGCCGCCACCACCGGGCCGGCCTGGGCCCGGATCTCGCCGAGGTCGGTCGAGCGTACTGTGAGATGCCGTACGCCGAACGCCGCCGCGCGCCCCGCGATCGTGCCCGCCATCTGCGCCGAGGTGGGGGTGGACTGGGCGATGCCGTTGTGCTCCACGACCACCAGCAGCGGCAGCCGCCACAGCGCGGCCAGGTTGAGCGCCTCGTACACCGCCCCCTCGCCCCAGGTGCCGTCGCCGATGTACGCGCAGGCCAGCGCGCCGGTGCCGGCCAGGCGCAGCGCGACGCCGGCGGCGACCGGCAGGCTCTCGCCCTGCACGCCGGTGGACAGGAAGCGGCGGTGGTAGATGTGCTGGCTGCCGCCCACCCCGGCGCACAGCGCGCCCTCGCGCCCCATGATCTCCGCGAGCAGGGCGTGCGGCTCGGGGTGGCGGGCCAGGAAGTGGCCGTGGCCGCGGTGGGTGCTGAAGACGAAGTCGTCCTCGGCGAGCAGCGGCCGCAGCGCGACGGGGACGTACTCCTGGCCGAGGCAGGTGTGGGTGGTCCCGCTGAGGGCGCCGGCCTCGAACAGGCGCAGCAGCGCCAGCTCGAAGTGCCGGATGAGCAGGAGCAGCCGCAGGTCCTCCTCCTCAGGGGGAGCCTCAGGGGGAGGCTGCGGGCGCGGGCCGGGCGACCGGCCGGTCTTCAGGGTCACGTGCGCTCCTCGTGTCGCGTGCGGGAGCGCTCGCGGCGAGCCTAGGCAGGGCCGGCCGCGGCCGTCAACGACGCTTCCGAAAGTTGCTGTCGTATGCCGATAAATTTCGGGAGAAATGCCTCGGACACCTTGACGTGACATGTCCGGAATCCATAATCTCCAGGCAGTGGGAGCGTTTCCCAGGTCCGTATGACCTGGTATGCCACGGCCGGGCCGCAAGGCCCGGCCGCGGAGTCTTCGAGACCTCGAAGCCAGCGTAGACCGGCGGTTCAACCGATCCCGCAGCGGTGGGCGCACATCCTTCCGCCGGGCCGGCGGCGGCCGGGAACCGTCGTCCGAGTGCCGAAATCGAAACAGGCGGGCCGCGTTCGATTTGGCCCGAAAACTTTCGGAGAGCCATACCGGAAAAGGGAATCATGGCGTGAGAGATCAGCGCGCGGACGTCCCGCGAACCGTGCCGGAGCTGCTGCGGCTGCGCGCCGGGCAGGAGCCCGGGGCGACGGCCGTCGTGGTGGACGGCCAGGGGGAGCTGACGTTCGCGGAGTGGGATCGCAGGTCCGGCGCGGCGGCGCGGGGGCTGCGCGCCCGCGGGGTGCTGCCGGGCGACCGCGTGGGCCTGCGCTTCGGCGGCGACTGGATCGGCTTCTGCGTGGCCACCTGCGCGGTGCACAAGGCGGGGGCGGTGGCGGTGCCGGTCTCCGACCGGCTCGCGCCGCCCGAGGCGGCGTACATGCTGGGGCACTGCTCGGCGGTGGGGGTGGTGCACGGCGCCGGCGCGGGCCCCGCGTACGACGCGGGCTGGGCCGCCCCGGTCGAGGAGCTGGAGCGCGACGGCGGCGCGGGCGGAGCAGACCCGCCCGGCGTGCGGGTGCGCGCCGGCGACCTGGCCCAGATCCTGTACACCTCCGGCACCACCGGCAGGCCCAAGGCCGTCGCCGCCACCCACGCCAACCTCACCCACGGCTGCGAGACCCGCCCGAGCCGCCGCAGGTTCCGCCACTCCCGGCACCTGCTGCACGCCTTCCCGATCGGCACCAACGCGGGCCAGATGATGCTGGTCCACGCCCTGGACGCCCACCCCGCCATGCTCACGCCCGCCCGGTTCACCCCGGCGCGCTTCGCCCGGCTGATCGAGTCGTACCGGCCGGGCACGGTGTTCCTGGTGCCCGCGATGGCGATGGAACTGCTCAACGCCGGGCTGCAGGACCGCCACGACTTCTCCGGGGTGCTGCTGCTCGGCTCCGCCGCCGCGGCCCTGCCGCCCGCGCTGGCGGTCCGCCTGGCCGCCGCCTTCCCCAACGCCAAGATCGCCAACTACTACACCTCCACCGAGGCGGCACCGGCCCAGACCGTCATGATCTTCGACCCGGAGCGCCCCGAGGCCCTGGGCCGCCCCGCCTTCGGCGCCGCGCTGCGCGTCACCGACGAGCGGGGCAGGCCGGTGCCGCCCGGGGAGCCGGGGGAGATCTGGCTGCGCTCGCCCGCCGCCCCCCGCACGTACTACCGCGACGGCGACGGCGGCGTGTTCGCCGACGGCTGGGTGCGGATGGGCGACCTGGGCTACCTCGACGCCGACGGATACCTGCACCTGCTCGACCGGGAGAGCGACGTGGTCAAGTCGGGGGCGTACAAGGTCTCGACGCTGGCCGTGGAGGCGGCGCTGTACGAGCACCCGGGCGTGGCGGAGGCCGCCGTGGTGGGGGTGCCGCACCCGGTGCTCGGGGCCGCGCTCGCGGCGGCCGTCGTGCCCCGGGCCGAGGGCCCGACGCCCCGGGAGCTGCGCGCGTTCCTGACCGGACGGCTGGCCCGGCACGAGCTGCCCGAGCGGGTGGCGCTGGTGGAGTCGCTGCCCCGCAACCAGGCCGGGAAGGTGGTCAAGGGCAGGGTGCGCGAGATGTTCACGGCGGCGCCGGGCCGAGCGGAGGGAGCGTGACATGATCCGCGGCGATCTGGGACCCGCCTCGCCCGCCCAGCACGGCATGTGGCTCACCGAGCGGGTGGGCGCGGGGGGGCTCGTACACCACATGCCGCTCGCGGTGTGGCTGGACGGGCCGCTGGACGTGGAGCACCTGCTGGCCGACTGCGCCGCGATGGCCCGCCGGCACCCCCTCCTCGGCGCGGTGCTGGTGGAACGCGGCGGCGAGCTGCGCCTGGCGCCCGGCGCGGGCGTCTCGCCCATCGCCGTCGCCGAGTCGGAGGGCGGCTGGCTGGAGCGGGAGATCCGGCGCGGCTTCGACCTGGCCAGGGGGCCGCTGGCCAGGTTCACGCTGGTGCGGCTCGGCCCCGGCCGGCACGTGCTGCTCGTGGTCGTGCACCACGCCGTCTTCGACGGCGCGTCCAAGGACATCCTGCTGCGCGACCTCGCCGCCGCCTACAACGGCCGGTCCACGCCCGTCCCCTTGCGCGCGTACGCCGAGGCGGCGGCCGAGGAGCGCGCCCGGATCGAGGCCAAGATGGCGGGCGCGGCCCGGTTCTGGCGCCCCCGCTGGCGCGAGACCGGCGAGCTGGCGCTGCCCGGCCTGGTGCGCCCCTCGGTGCGGCCCGGCCCCGCCGAGGCCGTGGACCTCGTGCTCGGCGACGGCCTGGCCGACACCGCCAAGCGGCTGAAGGTCACCCGGTTCGAGCTGCTGCTCACGACCCTGCACGTGCTGCTGCGCGCGTACGGCAACGAGCGCCCGGTGGTCGCGGTGGACCTGTCCACCCGCACCAGGGCGAGCCGCGACCTGATCGGCCCGTTCGTCAACGAGCTGCCCGTCGCCACCGAGCCCCGGGGGACGTTCGCGGAGTTCGCCCGCTGGGTGCGCGGCGAGCTGCGCGCCATGTACGCCTACCGCGAGGTGCCCATCGCCCGCGCCCTGGGCGGGATCTCCCCGCGCAGCGCGCTCGCCCCGGTGTCCTTCAGCTACCGCCAGCGCACCGCGCCCGGCCCCGTCTTCGCCGGGCTGGAGACCAGGGTGGAGTGGATGATGGCCAACGGCGCGGTGCGCAACACCCTGCACCTCCAGGTCGTGGACGGCCCCGGCGGCCCGGCGGCGCGGCTGCTGTTCAACCCCGAGCTGCTGTCCCGCGACGACTGCGCGCGGATCGGCGAGGACCTGTGCGGGCTGCTGCTGGCCGCGGGCGAGCACCCGGGCGCGGCGCTGGAGGACCTGCCGCTGCCCACCCGCGTCGCCGCCGCGGCCCAGGCGCCCCGCGCGGACACCGGACTCCCCGCGTACGCCGAGGGGGCGGACGCGGGGCTCATCGGCGAGGTCTGCGCCATCTGGCGCGAGGTGATGGCGCTCGACGCCGTCGAGCCGGGCGACGACCTGTTCGACCTCGGCGGCCACTCGCTGACCATCACCGAGATCATCGGCCGGGTGCGCGACCGGATGGGGGTGGAGGTGCCGTTCGAGGTGTTCATCGACGACCCGACGCCGACGGGCGTCGCGGCCGAGATAGCCGCGCTGCTCGGCGGCGACGCGGAGGAGGACCGATGCTGAGGGAGCGCCTGGCGCGGATGATCTCCGAGGCCGGCGACGGCGAGATCTCCGCCGCCGAGATCCTGGCCGACGGCGGCTCGCTGACCGCGCTCGGCCTCACCTCCCTGGCCGCCCTGCGCCTGATCGACGCGATCGAGACGGAGCTGGGGGTGGAGGTGGACATCGACGCCGACCCGGAGGCGCTGGAGAGCCTGGACGGGCTCACCGCGCACGTCGCCGGGCGCCTGACGAGGTCACCGCGATGACCGCCGCCGGCGCCGTACGCGCGCCCGTCACCGTCGCGTTCGCCGGGGCGCGCGGCGGGGAGTCCTCGCTCACCTGGGGCCAGGCGCAGATCTGGCGGGCGATCCGGCTGATGGGCGCGGGGGAGTGCTTCCTGAACCGGCCCTGGGTCCTGCCGGTGCACGGCAGGCGCGACCTCGCCACCGTGCTGGACGCGCTGCGCGTGCTGCTGGAGCGCCACGAGAGCCTGCGCACCACGTTCGCCGACACCCCCGCCGGGGCGGTGCAGCGCGTGGCCAGGCACGGCGAGCTGCCCGTGACCGTGGTGGACGCCGAGCACGCCGCGGCCGAGGGCGAGCGGCCCAGGGACCTCGCCGCGCGCATCGCGGGCGAGCTGGCCCGAACGCCCTTCGCCCACGCCGAGGAGCCGCCGCTGCGCTGCGCCGTCGTCACCCGCGGCGGCAGGCCGATGGCGCTGGCCTTCGCCTTCTCCCACCTGGCCGCCGACGCCTGGGCCCTGGACCTGCTCGCGGCCGAGTGGCGGTCCCTGCTCGCGGGCGAGAGCCTGCCGCCGCCCGCCTGGCAGCCGATGGACCAGGCGGCCTTCGAGGCCGGGTACGTGTGCGCCGCGCGCTGCGCCCGCGCCGTGGAGTACTGGCGCTCGGCGCTGCGCGACGTGCCGCTCGACGTGTTCGACTTCCCGCCCGGCGAGCCGGACGACCCGCGGTTCGTGGAGGTCGTCATGGAGTCGCCGGCGCTGGCCGTGGCGGCCGAGCTGCTGGCCGCCCGGTGGACGATCAGCACCACCAGCGTGCTGCTCGGCGCCTGCGCGACCGTGCTCGCCGGGGTCGCCGGGCGCTCCCGCGCGGTGATGCAGCTCGTGACCGCCAACCGGCGCGATCCCCGGATCAGCCGCATGGTCGGCACCGCGGGCCAGGACGGGCTGTTCCTGCTCGACCTGCCCGAGACCGGCCTTACTCAGCCCGGCCTCACCCAGCCCGGCCTCACTCAGCCCGGCCTCACCCATTCCGGCCTCACTCAGCCCGGCCTCACTCAGCCCGGCCTCACCCATTCCGGCCCTACTCAGCCCGGCCTCACCCCTGCCGGGCTGGCCGGCATCTGCCGCGCGGCCCACCGCCGGGCGCTGGTGGCCTACCGCAACGCCCACTACGACCCGGCGGCCATGGACGCGATGCGCGCGGAGATCGGCCTGCTGCGCGGCCGGGAGCCGGACCTCGACGCGTTCTTCAACGACAGGCGGGCGATCGGCGGCTGGCCCAACCGGCCGGCCGTCGCGACCGCGGCCGAGCTGGCCGTGCTGGCGGGCAAGACCCGGACCCGCGTGTCCGGAGCCTGGCCGGGGGTGCGGTTCAAGGCGTTCTTCACCGTCGGCACGGCCACCCACACCGGTGAGCTGCACCTGCTCACCGACACGGCGTACCTGCGGCGCGAGGCGGCGGAGTCGATGCTGCGCCAGGCCGAGAACCTGCTCGTCGGCGCCGCCGCCGAGATCCTGGAGGAGGGCGCGTGACCGGGCCGGGCGGGGGCGCGACCGCCGCGATCGTGGGCGCGGGGCTGTCCGGGTCGCTGCTCGCGCTGTTCCTGGCCCGGCGCGGCTTCCGGGTGGAGGTCTTCGAGCGCCGGGACGACCCCCGCGCGGGCGGCAAGCAGGACGCCGAGGGCCGCTCGATCAACCTCGGCCTGTCGGCGCGCGGCATCCGGGCGCTGCGCCGTGCCGGGCTGCTCGGCGAGCTGTGGCCGCACACCGTGCCCATGCGCGGGCGGTTCATCCACGCCCCCGGCGGCGGGACCGCCTTCCAGCCGTACGGCACCGCCGAGCACGAGATCCTGCACTCGGTGCGCCGCGACGTGCTCAACGCGACGCTGGTCGAGGCCGCCGAGACCCGCGCCGGGGTGCGCTTCCGCTTCGGGCTGCGCTGCCGCGACCTGGACCCCGAGACCGGCACGCTGACGCTGACCGGCGAGGTCACCGGCGAGACCCGGCAGGTGACCGCGGACCTCGTCGTCGGGGCCGACGGCGCGTTCTCCGCCGTGCGCCGCCTGATGCACCGCGGCAGGCCGGCCGAGCTGCGCCAGGAGTGCCTGGAGTGGGGCTACAAGGAGCTGACCATCCCGCCCGCGCCCGGCGGCGGCCCCCGCACCCCGATCGAGGCGCTGCACGTCTGGCCGGCGCACCGGGCGCTGATCGTCGCCCACCCCAACACCGACGACTCGCTGACCGGCACGCTGTTCCTGCCCCACGAGGGCGAGGGGAGCTTCGCCGAGATCCGCTCCGGCGCCGACGCCGAGCGGTTCTTCGACGCCCGCTTCCCCGGCGCCCGGGAGCTGATCCCGGATCTCGCCGGGGAGTACGAGGCCAACCCCGTCGGCAGCCTGGTCAGCGTGCGGACCTCACCCTGGTCCGCCGCCGGCCGGGTGGTGCTGGTGGGCGACGCCTGCCACGCCGTCTACCCGTTCTACGGCCAGGGCATGAACGCCTCCTTCGAGGACTGCGTGGTGCTCGATGAGTGCCTGGCCGCGCATCCCGGCGACATGGGCGCGGCGCTGCGCGCGTACGAGGGGCTGCGCCGCCCCCACACCGACGTGCTGGCCGAGCTGTCGGCACGCAACTTCCTGGAGCTGCGCGACGGCCTGCGCTCACCGGCGCGGATGCTGCGCGCCCGCGCCGACCTGGTGCTCAACCGGGTCTTCCCACGGGGGTGGAAGCCGTTGTACACGATGATCTCGCACACCACCATGCCGTACGGCGAGGCGCTGCGCCGCGCCCGCAGGCAGGACGCGCTGCTCGGCGCCGCCACGGCCGCCCTGGCCGCGGGCGCCGCGCTGGGCGGGACGTGGGCGGCCCGGCGGGCGAGGAGGACCCGTTGATCCGCCACCCCGACCACCGCGACCTGACGCTGCTGGAGACGCGCGACGTGGACGCGCTGCGCGCCGTGCGCGAGTGGATGGACGACTACCTGTGCCGCCCGCTGGCCGAGCTGGGCCGGCGCGGCCCGGTGTGCCCGTACACGCAGGCGTCGCTGGACCGGGGCCTGGCCTACCTCGCGGTGCGCCCCGGCCGCCCGGCCGACCCGGGCGAGGTGGCCGAGGCGCTGCGGCCGTACCGGGAGTGGTTCATCCGGCTGGCCCCGCCCGGCGACACCCGCTCCATGCACGCCACGATCATGGTGCTGTTCCCCGACGCGCTGGAGGAGGACCTGCCGGTCATCGACGCCGCGCAGGCGCTGCTGAAGCCGGCCTACGTCGCCGACGGGCTGATGATCGGCGAGTTCCACCAGGGGCCGCCGGACAAGCCGGGCCTGTGGAACCCCGACCTGCGCCCGCTGGCCAGCCCGGTCGCGATGCTGGTGATCAGGCACATGGTCGCCACCGACTTCCCGTTCCTGCGCGAGGACCGCGCGCAGGTGCGGGCGTACCTGGACCGGTTCGGGCACGACGTGCCCGCCCACCTGGACGGCGCGGTGCGCGCCGCCATTGAGAACGCCACCTGAGTTCGACGACATCACCTGAGCTCGAACGCACCTGAGTTCGACAACCCCACCTGAGTTCGACGACGCCACCTGAGCGGAAGGCCGCGACGTGCCCCTCGACCTGCCCCCCGACGAGGCCGCCGACCTGCGCGCGGGCCGCGCCCCCGGCGCCCACCTCGACCTGGTCCACGCCATGGTGTTCCGCGCCGCGGTGGCCGGGCTGCGGCTGGGCCTGTTCCGCGCGCTCGAAGACGGGCCGCGCGAGCCCGGGGAGCTGGCCCGCGAGCTGGGGGCCGACCCCTTCGCCCTCGGGGTGCTGCTGCGGGCCCTGGAGTCGGGCGGCTACGTCGCGGAGGGGCCCGGCGGGTACGCGCGCACCCCGGCGGGGGAGTGGCTGAGCGGGCCGGAGTCCGGGTACGGCGCGGTGCTGGACTTCTGGCACGAGGCGCTCGGCGAGCTGTGGCGGAACCTGGAGGACACCGTGCGCGACGGCGGTCCCCGGCGCGACTTCTACACCTGGCTGGAGGCCCGGCCCGCGCTGCTCGCCCGGTTCCAGCGGATGCAGCGCGACCTGGCCGTGTGGCTGGGCGAGGAGGTGGTGGCCCTCGCCGGGCCCCCCGAGGGCGCGGCCCGGCTGCTGGACCTCGGCGGCGGGCACGCGGCGTACAGCATCGCGTACTGCCGCCGCCACCCCGGTCTGGCCGCCACGGTCCTGGACCTGCCCGCCGCCCTCGGCCCCGGCCGCGCCGCGGCGGCGGCCGAAGGGCTCGCGGGCCGGGTCGCGTTCCTGCCGGGCGACCTGCGCATCGACGAGCCGCCGGGCGGCCAGGACGCGGTGCTGCTGTTCAACGTGCTGCACGGCTTCCCCGCCACGGTCGCCCGCGCGGTGGTGGAGCGGGCGGCGCGGGCGCTGCGCCCCGGCGGCAGGCTGCTGGTCCTGGAGACCCGCGCCGACCCGTGCGGCGGCGTGCGCGACACCGCGTTCACCCGCGGCTTCGAGCTGAACCTGGTGCACACCCAGGGCGGGCGGCTGCACCCGGTGGAGCTGCTGTGCGAGTGGCTGGCCGGGGCGGGCTGCGCCGCCCCGGCGCGGTACGACCTCACCCGCTCGGCCACCCACGTCCTGCTCGCCGCCGACCGCGCCGGGTAGCCCGCCCTCAGGGGCGGGCCGGCTCCGCCGCGGGCGCGCCGTCCCCGGACGGCGCCGCGTCGGGCACCTCGCGCTCCAGCCGCCGCAGCGCCGGGACCAGCAGCACGACCGCGCCCAGCAGGACCAGCAGCAGCCCGTCCGCCAGCATCACCGCCGCCAAGCCGCGCTCCTCGCCCACCCCGACCAGCGCCCCCAGCGAGCCCGCGAGCGCCTCGCCGGGCCGCAGCGCGGGCCCGAGCACGCTCTCGGCCAGCGGCGCGGCCAGCAGGTACGCCGCCGGCATCGCCACCTGCCCCAGCGTGTGCGCCGTGCCCATGACCCGGCCCAGCGCCGCGGGCTCCACCTTGCCCTGCAGCACCGTCGTCACGGTCCCCTGCACCACGGGCAGCGTGAACAGGAACGCCGCCGCGGCCACCCCGACCACGGCCGGCGACCGCCACGGCGCGTGCAGGACCAGGGCCACCCCGCCCAGCGCCATGAACAGCGCGACGCCCGGCACCCGCCGCCTCGGCCCGCCCCACGCGCCCATCGCCAGGCCGCCCGCGAACAGGCCCGCCCCGCCCGCGAACATCAGCACGCCCAGCGTGGCCGCCGAGGAGAAGGACAGGATCAGCGGCTGCACCAGCACCCCCGCGACCCCGAACAGGAAGTTGTACGCGGTGAGCGTGAGCACCAGCGCCAGCAGCGGGCGGCGGGCGCGCAGGAACCCCAGCCCGTACGCCAGGTCGGCCCCCAGCGAGACCCGCTCGGAGCGCTCCGCGGGCCGCAGCACCGAGGCGGGCAGGCTGACCAGCAGCAGCGTGCCCATGGCGACCGCGAACGAGCACAGGTCCAGCACCAGGACCCCGGTCATGCCGACCGCGCCGAGCAGGGCGGCGGCGGCCAGCGGCGCGGCGATCTGGATCGCCATGGCCCCCTGCATCAGCCCGTTGGCCCGGCCCAGGTGCCGCTTCGGGATCAGCAGCGGCGTCATCGCCTGGTACGCCGTGAGGTGGAACACCCCGCACGCGGCGCTCACCGTCGCGCCGGCGTACACGTGCCACACCTGGAGGGCGTCGAAGTGCAGCAGCGCCGCGAGCGCGGCGGTGGACGCCGCCGCCAGGCCGTCGGTGAGCAGCATCACCCGGCGCCGGTCGAACCGGTCGATCACCACCCCGGCGAACGGCCCGGCGACCACGCCCGGCAGCATCGCGCTGAGCATCGCGAACGCGAACAGCGTCGCCGACCCGGTCGTCTGGAACACCCACACGCCCAGCACGAAGGAGGTGACGCTCGACCCCACCGAGGACACCAGCGAGGCCGCCCACACCCCGCCGAAGCGCACCAGGTCCCGCCGGGCGGACGCCCCGTCCCCGGCCACGGTCCCGTCGCCCGTCCCGGTCCCGCCCGCCGCCCCTGTCCCGTCTCCTGCCCCGGGCCCGGTCACGGCCGCACCGTCCGGGGCGGCAGCAGGCCGGCGGCGGCGAAGGAGTCCAGGTAGCGGCCGATCAGCCACACGCCGTCGGGGGCGTGGGCCACGCCCGCGCCGGCCAGCCAGCCGGCGCTGCGCGCGCAGTCGAACTCCGGGCGGGCGAAGCGCGGCTCCTCCTCCGGCAGGCCGGGGGCGAACGGCTCCATCGCGACCGGACGCCCCGAGGCCAGCCGCTCCAGGACCGCGGCCCGCCAGCGGGACCACGGCACGGTCTCGGCGGGATGGCCGCGCTCGGTGAGCAGCGCCGCGATCCGCTGGTAGCCGACGGTCGCCGGGTTGAAGTAGTGCAGGTCGTGATCCGGCGGATGCCCCGACGCCAGGGCCTCGGCGATCCCGGCCGCCACCTGGTTGACCGGCGAGACGTCCTCCTTATGCGCCAGCGCGGGCACCATGCCGAGCTGGGCGCAGGTGATGAGCAGGCGGCTGAAGTAGTCGCCGGGCGCGCCGATCCCGGTACGGGCGTCGCCGCCGATCCTGGCCGGGCGGTGCACGGTCACCGGCACGCCGCGCGCGCGGGCGAGCCTGGCCAGCCGGTCGGCGACCCACTTGCTCTGGTTGTAGCCGCCCGCCAGCCCGCGCGGGTCGTCGGGCGGGTCGGACTCGGTGACCGTACGCTCCAGGAACGCCTCGCCGAGGTACACGCCCAGGGTCGAGACCAGGTGCACCGGCACCCCGCCGCCGAGCGCGGCCAGCCGCAGCACCTCCACGGTGCCGGAGACGTTCGCCGGGCGCAGCAGCGCGTACGGGCGGGCGAAGTCCACCAGGCCGCCGTTGTGGCAGATCGCGTCGATCCGCCGGGCCAGGCCGGCGAAGTCGCCGGCGTCCAGCCCGAGGCGCGGCGCGGCCAGATCGCCCGGCAGCGCCGACAGCCGCGGGTCGCCGGCCACCCACCCCAGCCCGTACGCGGCCAGGTTCTCGCGCACCCGCCGCAGCGCGTGCTCGGGCGAGCCGGCCCGCACCAGGCAGACCAGGTTCCCGGCCGTGCGGCCGAGCAGCTCGGCCACGAGGTGCGCGCCGAGGAACCCGGTGGCGCCGGTGAGCAGGAACGTCCACGGCCGGGGCCGGGCGGGGGCCCGCGGCCCGGCCACCACGTCGTCGGGCAGGGTCGCCTCGGCGAGCAGGTCGGGCGGCTCCTCCACCTCCGGGGCCCGCCCGGCGCGGCGGGCCTCCACCAGCTCGGCCAGCTCGGCCAGGTCGGCGGCCTCGAACAGCTCGCGCGGCGACGGGCGCACGCCCAGCTCCGCGCCCACCCGGGCGGACAGCTCGGCGATCCGCAGCGAGTGCCCGCCGAGCGCGAAGAACGAGTCGCGCCGGCCCACCCGCGCCACGCCCAGCAGGTCGCCCCAGATCCGGGCGAGCGCCGTCTCGACCGGGCCGCGCGGCGGCTCGAACCCCGCCTCGCCCGGCCCGGCGGGCGCGGCCTCGGGCAGGGCGGCGTAGTCGGTCTTGCCGTGCCGGGTGCGCGGCAGCCGGTCCAGCCGGACGAAGGCCGAGGGCACCAGGTAGCCGGGCAGCCGCTCGCGCAGCAGCCGGCGCAGCTCGGCCGGGTCGCCGCCGGTGACGTACGCGACCAGCCGCAGGTGCCCGTCGGGCCCCGGCACGGCCGTGACCGCCGCCTCGCCCGCCTGCGGCAGCGCCGCCAGGGCCGCCTCGACCTCGGCCGGTTCGACCAGATGGCCGTGGATCTTCACCTGCCGGTCGATCCGGCCCAGGAACTCCAGGTTTCCGTCGGGCCGCCACCGCGCCAGGTCGCCGGTGCGGTACATGCGCGCGCCCGGAATCCCGGAGAACGGGTCGGCCACGAACCGCTCGCCCGTGAGCACCGGGTCGCCGAGGTAGCCCAGGGCCAGGCAGTCGCCGCCCAGGCACAGCTCGCCCGGCGTGCCGTCGGGGGCGAGTCGGCCCCGGCGGTCGCGCACGTACGCGCGCACGTGCGGCAGCGGGCGGCCGATCGGCAGGTACGCCGCGTCCCCGAGCCCGGCCCCGTTCACCGTCTCGTACGTCGTGGCGCACACGGTGGCCTCGGTCGGCCCGTAGTGGTTCACCAGCCGGACCCGGCCCCCGGTGGCCCGCGCCCACGCCCGCACGGCCGCCACCGGCACCCGCTCGCCCCCGACCATCATCAGCCGCACCGGCCAGTCCGAAGGGACGACGGCGAGCTGCTCCGGGTCACCCGGGCCGTCCATGCCGGCCAGGTCCTCCACCCACTGCCGCCACAGCGGGGCCGCCGCGTCCACCGCCGTCACGCCGCGGGCGGCGCAGAACCGGATCAGCTCCTTGCCGTCGATCAGGGCGGGCTCGGTGTGGAACACCAGCGCCGCGCCCGAGGTCAGCACCGGGAACAGGTCGCCCACGGACGCGTCGAAGGTCAGCGGCGGCAGCGCCAGCACCCGCTGCCCGGGGCCGAACCCGTGCGCGGCCACGAACGACGCGGTCAGCCGGGACAGCGTCTCATGGCCGACCATGACCCCCTTCGGCCGCCCGGTCGAGCCCGAGGTGTAGATCACGTAGGCCAGGCCGGCGCCCGTGGTGCGGGGCGCGGACCGCTCGCGATCCACGACGTACGCGCCGGAGTCGTCGGCCAGCACCGCGCACGCGCCCGCGGCGCGCAGGATCTGCCGCAGCCGGGCCGGCGGGTGGGCCGGGTCGAGCGGCAGGTACGCGCCGCCCGCCTTGAGCACGCCGAGGATCGCGGCCACCGCATCCGGTCCCGGGGGCCGGATCACGCCGACGACCTCCCCGGGGCCCACGCCGGCCTCCACCAGCTCGGCGGCGATCTCCCCGGCGCGCCGCTCCAGCTCGCCGTAGCTCAGCTCGCGCCCGTCGCCGCCGAACACGGCCGGCGCGTCGGGGTTCTCCGCCGCGCGCCGCGCGATCAGCTCGTGCACCCGGGGCGGCTCGCCGTCCTGCTCCGGGACGGCGGCGGGCGTACGGGGGCGCGCCAGCTCGATGTCCCACACGCGCGTCTCCGGCCGCTCGGCCATGGTGGCGAGCACGCGCAGCACGTGGTCGCGCAGCCGCGCGGCCGAGCGCGGCTCGAACAGCGCGGTGGAGTAGTCCAGGTCCAGCTCGATGTCCTCGCCGAGCACGACCTGCAGGGTGAGGTCGAACCGGGCGGCCGGCGGCGGGGTCTGCCACTCGCACACGCTCCAGCCCGGCACGCCGTGCTCGAACCGGGTCGCGGGCCGCAGCACCAGCATGACCTGGAAGACCGGGTTGCGGGCCGGGTCTCTGGGCGCGCCCGCCAGCTCCACCACCTGGTCGAATGGGAACCCCTGGTGCCGCAGCCCGGCCAGGAACGCGGCGCGGGTGCGGCGCAGCAGCTCGGTGAGCGTGGGGTCGCCGCGCAGGTCGGCGCGCATCGCCAGGGTGTTGGCGTACATGCCGGCCGAGCGGACCAGGGCGGGCATGTCGCGGTTCGCCGCGGGCGTGCCGATGACCAGATCCTCCACGTCGCACACCCGCGCCAGCACCGCCGCGAAGGCGGCCTGGAACACCACGTACGCCGTGCACTTCTCGCGCCGCATCAGCTCGCGCAGCCCGGCGGCCACGCCGGCGGGCACCCGGGCCGAGCACCGCCCGGCGGGCCCCGGCGGCTCCCCCTGGACGGGGGCGCGGCGCGGACGGTCGGCGGGCAGCGGCAGCAGCGGGGGCGCGTCGCGCAGGTGCTCGCGCCAGTGCTCCCGCCCGGCGCGCAGCCACTCCGGATCGCGGCCGGCCAGCCAGGCCGCGTAGTCGGGGAACTGCGCCGCGGGCGTCGCGGGCTCCGGGACCGGCTCGCCGGTCACGGCCGCGCGGTAGCCCGCCAGCAGCTCGTCCGCCACCAGCCCGATCGTGGCCCCGTCGGAGACGATGTGGTGCATGACCACGAGCAGGACGTGCTCCTCCTCGGCCAGGCGGAGCAGCGCCACCCGCAGCAGCGGCGCGCGGCCGAGGTCGAACGGCGCGGTCACGATCTCGGCCGTACGCCGCCGCGCTGCGGCCTCGGCCTCGGCGAGCCCGCCCCCGTCCGCGCTCGCCGGGCTCAGGTCCTCGACCTGGAGCAGGCCCTCGCCGGTCAGGTCGTGCACCACCTGCCGGAGCCGGCCGTCCACCTCCTCGATCGAGGTGCGCAACGCCTCGTGCCGGCGCACCAGCGCGGCCAGCGACCCGCGCAGGGCGCCGATGTCGATCGGCCCGGAGACGCGTATGCCCTGCCACAACAGGTACGTCGCGCCGCCGTGCCCCGCGTGCTCCAGGAACCACAGCCGCTGCTGCGCCGGCGTCAGCGGCACCTCGCGCGCCGGATCGCGAGGCGGAATCGCCCGCCCACCCGGCCGCCTCCCACGCCCCGAGCCGCCATCGCCCGGCCTCCCGCGCCCGGAGCTGGCATCGCCTGGCTTCCCGCGCTCGGTGCCGCCATCGCCTGGCTTCCCGCGCTCGGTGCCGCCATCGCCTGGCTTCCCGCGCTCGGTGCCGCCATCGCCTGGCTTCTTGTGTCCGGAGCCGGCATCGCCTGGCTTCCCGCTCCCGGAGCCGTCATCGCCCGGCTTCCCGTGCCCGGAGCCCGCATCGCCCGGCCGCGACTCGCCGCGCTGTGCCGGGACCTCACCCGATCCCGGCGCACCCTGACGCGCCGGGCCGTCGCCCGCGCCTGGTTCGCCGTGGCGTTCCGGGCCCTCGCCCGTGGCCGGTTCCGGGCCGTTGCCCGTCGCCGGTTCTGGGATGTCGCCCGTGGCCGGTTCTGGGACGGCGTCCGGCCCCGGTTGGTCGTGGCTCGATGGCACGGTCTCCGGTCGCACCTCACTCGGCATGTGCCTGCTCCTTCAACCCGGTCGCGAGAGGGCGTGCGCGGACGAGGCGGTACGTGTGGCTTCGTCCGCGTGTGGGAGCGGTTCACCACGAGTGGGAGCGCTCCCAACGCTAACCCCGGCCGCGGGGGCCGTCAAGGACGCGATCGGGCCGCCCTCATGCCGACGCCCGGGTCACCAGATGGGTGTCCAGGATCACGACCGGCTGCTTGAGCGCCTCGCCGTTGATCCGGGCCACCAGGAGCTGCGCCATCTGCCGGCCCATCGCCTCCACCGGCTGGTGCACCGTGGTCAGCGCCGGCGAGGAGTGCGCCCCCGCCGAGGAGTCGTCGAACCCGATCACCGCCACGTCATCGGGGATCGCCCGCCCCTCCTCGCGCAGCACCCGCATGGCGCCCAGCGCCATCGGGTCGGAGGCGGTGAACACCGCGTCGATGTCGGGGTGGCTCGCCAGCAGCTCGCGCATCGCGCGCATGCCGCTCTCCTCGGAGAAGTCGCCGAACGCCACGATCTCGGGCAGGCCGGTGGCCAGCAGCGCGTCGCGGTAGCCGGCCAGGCGATCGACACCGGCGAACATGTCCTGCGGGCCGGCGATCGTGGCGATCCGGCGCCGGCCCTTGCCCAGCAGGTACTTCACCGCCTGCCTGGCGCCGGTCCTGTTGTCCATGTCGACGTAGCTGTAGGGGTCGAGCCCGACCGGACGGCCGCCGAGCACCGTCGGCACGCCCATCGCCTCCAGCCGCCCCGGCAGCGGATCGGCGCCGTGCAGCGAGATGAGCAGCACGCCATCGACGTGCTGCCCGGTGAGGTACTGCTCCAGCCGCCCGTGCTCCTCCGGCGACTGGGCCATGGCCAGTATGAGCTGGAGCCCGGTCTCGGCCAGCGCCGAGCCGATGCCCCGGATGATCCCGGCGAAGAACGGCTCGTCGAACAGGCGCTGCTGGGTCTCCGACACCACCAGGGCGATGGTGTCGGTGCGGCGCGTCACCAGTGTGCGCGCCGCCCGGTTGGGGACGTACCCCAGCTCGTCGATCGCCTGGAGGACGGCGTCACGGGCCCTCTCGCTCACCTTGGGCGAGCCGTTGATGACCCGTGACACCGTGCCGCGCCCGACGCCGGCGCGCGCGGCGACGGCCTCCAGCGTCGGACGCGCCACCGCCGCGCGCCGGTCCCCGTTCATTGACCTCGCTCCCCAATCGTCTGCGGCGCGCGCTCAAGGAGCCGCGCCTGGCACCTATTCTGCCGGAGGGCGCAGTCCACCGCGCCTGATGGTCTCGGCATACCAGAGAGCGCTGTCTTTGGGAATTCTCCGCTGGGTCTCGTAATCGACGTAGATCAGCCCGAACCGCTTGCCGTAGCCCCACGCCCACTCGAAGTTGTCCATCAGCGACCAGGCGAAGTAGCCGCGCAGCGGCACCCCCTGGGCGATGGCCTGATGGCAGATCCGCAGGTGGGCGTCGATGTACGCCTGCCGCTCGGCGTCGTGCACCGAGTCCTCGGGCGTCAGCACGTCCTCGAACGCGGCGCCGTTCTCGGAGATCACCATCGGGACGGCCGGGTACTCCCGCGCCACCCAGGTCAGGATCTCCAGCAGCCCGGCGTCGTCGATCTCCCAGCCCATCGCGGTCACCGGCCGCCCGCCGTTGACGAACGAGACGTGCTCGCTGCCGACCCAGGGCGAGCCGCTGTCGGTGGGCGCCGCGGCGGCCGAGGCGGCGCCGCCCGGTGTGCCCGAGACCGTGAACCTGCTGTAGTAGTTCACCAGCAGCATGTCCAGCGGGGCGTTGATCGTCTCCAGGTCGCCGTCCAGGATGAACGCCGAGGTGTCGGTGACCTTCGCCAGGTCCTCCAGCACGTCCTGCGGGTAGCGGCCCTTGAGCAGCGCGTCCAGGAAGAAGCGGTTCTGCAGCCCGTCGATGCGCCGGGCCGCGTCCAGGTCGGCCTCCGAGTCGGTCTGCGGCGAGATCGCGTACAGGTTCACGCACCCGCCGATCGCGCTGCTCGCCGACTGCTCCCGCATCGCCCGCGCGGCCAGGCCGTGGGCCAGGTTGAGGTGGTGCGCGGCGCGTACGGCCTGCGCCGGCTCGCGCCGCCCGGGGGCGTGCTCGCCCGAGGCGTACCCCAGGAACGCCGCGCACCACGGCTCGTTGACCGTGCTCCAGTTGGTCACCCTGTCGCACAGCGCGCCGTGCACGATCGCCGCGTAGTCGCCGAAGCGCTTCGACGTGTCGCGTGCCGGCCACCCGCCCGCCTGCTCCAGCGCGAGCGGCAGGTCCCAGTGGTAGAGCGTCACCCACGGCTCGATGCCGTGCGCGAGCAGCTCGTCCACCAGGCGCTTGTAGAAGTCCAGGCCCGCGGAGTTGATCGCGCCGGAGCCGTCGGGCTGGATCCGCGGCCAGGACAGCGAGAACCGGTACGCCGTCAGGCCGAGCTCGGCCATCAGCTTCACGTCGTCCCGGTAGCGGTGGTAGTGGTCGATGGCGACCTCGGCGTTGTCCCCGTTGAGCACCCGTCCGGGCCGGGCCACGAACTCGTCCCAGATCGAGCGCCCCCGCCCGTCGGCGGAGATCGCGCCCTCGATCTGGTAGGCCGAGGTGGCCGCGCCCCAGACGAACCCGGCCGGGAACGTGAGATCCGGGGTCTGGGTCTGAGTCTGTTGCGTGGTCACGCCTTGACTGCACCTTCCATGAGACCGCCGACGATCTGCCGGCCGAACACGATGAAGACGACGAGCAGGGGAAGGACGGACAGGGCCGTTCCGGTGAAGATCAGCGCGTAGTCCGTGGTGTGCTGGCCGGTGAGGAACGCGATCGAGGTCTGCACCGTCGGGTTGTCCGGGGTGAGCACGATCAGCGGCCACATGAACTCGTTCCAGTTCAGCATGAACGTCTGCAGCGCCAGCACCGCCATCCCCGGCCGCACCGCCGGGAGCACGACGTTCCAGTAGATGCGCATGGTCGAGGCGCCGTCCACGCGGGCCGCCTCCACCAGCTCCATCGGCACCGCCTGCTCGGTGTACTGCGTCATGAGGAACACGCCGAAGCCGTTGAGCAGGAACGGCAGGATCACCGCCTGCAGCGTGCCGGTCCACTCCAGGTTCACCATGAGCTGGTACAGCGGCACGATGCCCATCTGCTGGATCGGCACCATCATCGTCAGCAGGATCGAGCCGAGCAGCAGCTTGCGCCCGCGGAAGCGCAGCCGCGCGAACGCGAAGCCGGCCAGCGTCGAGATGGCGACGACCGACAGCGTCACGGTGGAGCTGACGATGAGGGAGTTCGTCATGCCGGTGACGAAGTGCGCGTCCTCGGTGGCGAACACCCGGGCGATGTTCTCGCCCAGGTTGCCGCCCGGAAGCAGCGGTGGCGGCACGTCCACGGCCTGCGCGGTGGTCCGCGAGGCGATGACCACCATCCAGTACAGCGGGAAGACCGACAGGAAGATGGTGAACAGCAGCGCGGCCTTGGTCAGCGGCGTCGCCGCGAACGGGTCCCTCCTGGACGGGCGCGCGTGCGCCCTGCGCTGCCGTCCGGCGTGTGCGATCGTGGTCATCGGCCGCCCCCAATGCGCCGTACGAGCGAGTAGTTGAGCAGGACGCCGATGAGGATCAGCACGAACAGCATCCACGCGACCGTGGCCGCGTAGCCGTACTCGAACTGGCGGAAGCCCTTCTCGACGATGTACATCGCCACCGTCTGGAACTGGCCGGTGCTGCCGCCGCTCATCGTGCCGTTGTTGAACAGCACAGGCTCGGCGAACAGGGTCAGGCCGCCGATGGTGGAGACGAAGACGGTGAAGATGATCACCGGGCGCAGCATCGGCACGGTGATCTGCCAGAACTGGCGGCGCGGGGTCGCGCCGTCGATGGACGCCGCCTCGTACAGGTCCTTGGGAATGGTCTGCATCGCGGCCAGGTAGATGATCGCGTTGTAGCCGGTCCAGCGCCAGTCCACCATCGTCGCGATGGCGAGCCAGGAGGACCACTTCTCGTTCTGCCAGGCGATGTTGTCCACCCCGAAGAAGCCCAGCACCCAGTTGATCATCCCGTAGTCGCGGCCGTAGAGCTGGGTGAACACCACCGCCACCGCGACGACCGAGGTCACCAGGGGGATCAGCACCCCCAGGCGGAAGAACAACCGGCCCCGGATGCGCTTGTTCAGCGCGTTGGCGAGCAGCAGGGCCAGGATGAGCTGGGGGATCGTGGACAGGATGAAGATGCCCACCGTGTTGACGACCGCGTTCCAGAAGTCCGCGTCGCCCATGAGCTTGACGTAGTTGTCCAGGCCGGTGAACCGCGCCTCGCCCGCCAGCTCGTACTTCTGGAACGAGGTCCACAGCGTGAAGGCCAGCGGGAAGAACCCGAAGACGGCGAAGAGCAGGAAGTACGGAGAGATCAGAACGTAGGGGGTCACCCGGAGGTCGAACCGGGCGAGCAGCCCGCTGCCCGGAGGTTTCCTCCCGGCGTGTCGCGAGCCGCGTGGGGGCGTTGGAGCCCGGCGCACGCGGCCCGTGTCGACGTTGAGGCTCATCGAAGGCTTACCTTTCGGCGATCAGAGCGGCCGGCCGTCGCCCGTGGCGCGCGCCGGACCGCTCGGCGAGTTGGCCACCGGCCCGCCGCGCTGCGGCGGCGGGCCGGTGGCGGGAGGGTCAGCCCTCCGCGACCTTCTTGGCCTCGCTGATGAAACGCTGCCAGGCCTGGTCCACCGGGATCGAGCCGTCGTCCATGCCCAGGATCACGTTCTCGACCTCGGCCTTGGTCTGCGAGTGCTTCTCACCGAGGTAGATCGGCGGCAGCGACTTCACGGACGGGCCGAAGATCTTGCCGATCGGCGCGTTGCTGAACCACTCGTTGACCGCGTTCTGCAGCTCGGGGCTGTCCTGCGCCGGGATGGTGCTGGGCAGGTTGCCGCCCTCCTTGAAGGCCATGAGCTGCGCCTCAGGGCTGGTCAGGTAGTTGAGCAGCTCCGCGGCCTCCTTGGGGTGCTTGGTCTGCTTGGGCACCGCCAGCCAGGAACCGCCCCAGTTGCCGCTGCCGCCCGGGACCGTGGCGACGTCCCACTGCCCCTTGCCCGCGTCGGCGTTCTTGCCGTCCTCGGTCACGGTGCCCTGCACGACGCCGAGCATCCAGCCCGGGCAGCCGACCGTGGCGAAGGCGCCCTTGCGCATGCCGGCCAGCCACGGGTCCTGGAAGTTGCGGAGCTTGGCGGAGATCCCGGCCTGCTTCACCTTCACGGCGAAGTCGAAGGCCGCCTTAACGGCCGGGTTGGTCTCGACCGCGAGCTGGTTGTCCTTGGTGTAGTAGGAGATGTTGCCGTTCTTGGCGGCCTCCTGCGACAGCACCACGTTGAACCAGGTGTTCAGGCCGTCCACGAACTTGACGTCCGTGACCTTCTCCTGGAACTTCTGCCCGGTGGCGATGAAGTCGTCCCAGGTCGGCCAGAGCTTGGCGACCTCCTCGCGGTCGGTCGGCAGACCGGCCTTCTCGAACAGGTCCTTGCGGTAGCACACGCTCATGCCGCCGACGTCGGTGCCCAGGGCGAACAGCTTGCCCTCGGCGTTGATGCCGTTCTCCCACTTCCAGGCCGGGAAGTCGTTCTGCCGGTTCAGCAGACCGTACTGGCTGAGGTCGGTGAAGAACTGCGGCCGGGCCTTGGCCAGGCCCATGCCGCCCTCGTCGATGCCGATGACGTCACCCGCGCCCTTGCCGGCCTGCAGCCAGTTGAGCATCTGCGGCCAGTAGGTGTTCTCGAAGTCCGGAGTCAGGTTGTTGTACTTCACCTGGATGTTCGGGTGCTCGGCGTTCCACTTCTCCACCGCGGCCTTGTAGCCGAAGTTGGTCCCGCCGCCGAACGTCTGCAGGGTAAGCGTGATCTTCTCGGCCGGCGCGGAGGACGACCCGCCGCCCGCCGTCTCCTCACCGCCGCCTCCGCAGGCCGCCGTCATGCCGAGTGTGGTCGCCATAACCACGGCAGCCGCGGCAAGCCTGCCCCGCCGCTTGTTGATCATCATTCCGGACCCCTCTCAGGTGGTCACCGAATCAGTGGGAGGTGGCATCGCCCGCCGGTCCCCGACAGTCACGGCCCGCGATGCAGCATCTTCACGTGGAACCCCGATGCTTGGGAGCGCTCCCACGAAGATTGGCCGATGGGCAACGCCGCCGTCAATATGCCGAAACCTAACTGTTACTCCGGGGAAGACTGGGCAGGACAAAGGCCCTGGACCAGTACGAACGCCCCATACATCACGCTGGGAGCGCTCCCAACAAATCCCGACAATTCCCTCGGTCGGGCACGTTCCACACCGCAGATCGTCCGCCCCGAACCCACCCTCCCCACCCCTCCCACCACCGGCCCCGTGCCCCGCCACCGGCACGATGGTGACGCGCACCGCGCCGCGGCGGGGGGACCCGGTCCTGGTCCGGCCGCGGCCCTGCTCGTGGTGCGAGAGCGTCCGCGCCGTGGAGGTGTCACGGGCGGACCGCGCCCGTGGCGGGAGGACCCGGTCCTGGTCCGGTCGCGGCCGCGCTCGTGGTGCGAGAGCGTCCGCGCCGAGGGGGCCGGTGGCGTCAGGTCGCCCTGGCGCTGCCCGGCCAGGGCGGCCACCTCGGCGTTGGTGCGCGCCATCAGCGCCAGGCACGCTGTGGGGATGGACGGGTACTGCGTGAGTGGCACCCCCAGCCCTTCCCCGGAACAGCAGGTATGCCGGCACCGGCCGGGCCAGGCGCCCGCACCGGCGTTCAGCACGGAGCCGCACAGCCGGTTTGGATCCGTCTCGCCGGGGTCCAGCGTCACGGCCAGTGGCCGTGTGGCATGGTCGGACGATGCTGGTGGCGTTGTACGGGCGGAGATGCTCGGCGGCCTGGCGGGCGTCCTCGGCGGCCTGGGGGCGAGGGTGAGGGCCGCCACCGCGCCGGCACAGGCGAGGGTCATCCCTGAGCCCGGCGGTTCCTGGTGCCATGGGGACGGCCCGCGAGGCGGAGGCTGGAGGTCTCCTCCTCCGCGTGGGCACGGCCGTCCCGGAGGAAATCGAGGAGGAAGCGGAGCTCGGCGTCGGAGTACCGGTCCACCTGGTCCCGCAAGATCGTCGTCTTCCGCTCCAAGCAGGCGCGCGAGCCACCGCGCCGACGACAGGAGGTTCCCGGCGAGGCTGCCGGCGCCCATGGCGGTGAGCACGAGCCCGTAGGCGGCGGGGCCGGCGTGCAGGCGGCTGGTGAGCCAGAGGCCCCCCGGCCCCGTCGTGTCCACGAGCCCGAGGTCCTGGAGGTCGTCCGCGCGATGGACGAGGTGAAGACGCCGACCGCTACGACGCCTTCACAGCCACCTTGGCTCCCCGGGACGACGGCAAGGCGGCCAGACGCGTGGTGGGCCACATCTTCGGCTGGAAGCGAGGGACCGGACGTTCCGGCCCCTCGCCTGTGCTGCCGTCAGCGCGCACCCCTCAGCAGGTCCTGCCGCTGCGGCGAACGCGAAGAACCGTCCCGCACGGGCCGGGACGAGCCGAGCCGGTCCGGGCGACGGCTCACAAGCCGTGTACCCGTCGCGTCGGCTGCCGTACCGGATGTGGCCGTGCCCGCTCCGACCGTGCCCGCTCCGACCGTGCCCGCCTCGGCCGCGTTCAGCTGAGCCGCGTTCGCCGAAGCCGTGAAGTCACCCGGACATCCGGGCACCGGGCTGGTGCCCGCGCAGTTGTCCGGCTCGTTGTCCACGACACGGGTGTTGACGAGGTTGACCGAGCTCTCGTTCCAGATGCCACCGCCCCTGTCGGCGTTGTTACCGGCGACCAGGCTGTCGCGCAGCTCCGCGTCCGAGGGACCGCCGGTCGGGAAGATGAGGTTGGCCAGGCCGCCACCGTCGCGCGTGGCGACATTGTGGACGATCTTGGTTTTCCTCGTCTGCAGGGTCCCGCTGGCATTGGTGACGCCGCCACCGTTGGCGGCCCGGTTGCCGGCGACGGTGCTGTGGATCAGTACGACGGTGCCGCCCAGGTTGCTGATACCACCGCCGTCAGCCGTGGTCGTGTTGTCGGCGATCAGACTGCCGACGACGCTCACGGTCCCGCCCACGGAGCCGATGCCGCCGCCCCCGACGCCCACGACGCGGCTCGCCGGAGTGGATCGGTTGCCCTTGACGATGCTGCTGTAGAGCTGGGTCAGCGATCCACTCTCGGCGCTGATGCCGCCTCCGGAGTCTGCCCGGTTGCCGGTGACCTCGCTGTACTTCAGGATGAGCGTGCCGGCGTTGGCGATGCCCCCGCCCGCGCCGTCGGGACCACTGCGCGGCGATCCTCCGCTGACGGTCACCCCCACCAGGGTCAGAGAGGCGTTCTGGCGCACGCTGAAGATACCGAACCGGGGCGCGTCGGCCCTACGGGTGATGATGGAGCCCTTACCGGAGATGAGGATCCTGCCGGTGATGGTCAGCGCCCGGTTTCCTCCTGCCGGGGAGGGCGTATCGAAGACGTAGGCGCAACCCGCGGCCAGTTCGATGATGCCCGATCCCGCTCCCTGGGGGCCCTGCGCGGTCTCGATCGCCCGGCGCAGGCCCTGGGCCCCGCCGTTGGCTCCGGTGCAGGGTACGAACGTCGTGGTCTCGGCGTGTGCCGCCGTCGGTGTCGCCGCCAAAGCGGCTGCCGCCATTACGCCTCCCAGGCCATAGGCAAGCAGAGTATATGAACGCATGAGATTCTCCCGAAAATGGGGACATGGACTGGCCCCGTGCGCTGGTATCTTGCCGCGGACGCGGAAGGGCTAAACAATGGGCGAATCACGCTGATTTCAGAACATGGAGCATATAAGTCGGACTTATCGGCAAAGTAGAGTTGACCTGGCATAAGCTTCAAAAGGGAAAATTGCCGCGAACGGTGGCCCGATGACGCGAGACCCGGTGGGAGGGCGGCATCGAGCGGCGGGCTGCGGCGGGCGCCGGCGGGCTGCTGTGCCGGGGCCGACTCACCCTGGCCGTCATTTCGGTCTTCGCCCGCAGCCGCACCCGCCGCCACCAGGCCCTTGCCGCCCTCACCCTGCTGCCGCGGCAAGCCCGCGCTGCGCTACCTTGAGGCCCTGGGAGAGGATGAAGCGCAGCGGCGCGGCGCGGAGACGATCGGCCTGCTGGACGTGGACTGGGGCACCTCACGACACCTCACGACAACTCGTGCCGCGGCCCGGCACGGCCAGTACGACCACGCGGTGGACCAGCCATTCCAGCGGTCCGCGTTGAATCCAGTGCCGCCATACGACCGAGAACACCATCGCGAACCCGACGAACACCGCGAAGAGCAGGAACGAGTACGGCGAGTCGTCGATCGCCCGCAAAGCAAGCAGATGCCCCGCGTACCAGGTCAGCGCATGCGAGCCGGTAGCGGCCAGAGGCCACAACGCACGCCGCCACACGGGGCGCTCCATCAGCGTCACCACGCCGCCGATCAGCGCGATCCCCACCCCTGCCGTCAGCACCAGCGTCGGGACGCTGAGCGAGAACGTCATGCGCGGCGGCATCGCCAGCAGGCTCTCCCAGGGGAACACCAGATGCCCGCCGGCCTCCAGCGTGGCCCGCGCCCCCGCGTCGAAACGATCCAGCACCGCGGACACCCCCGCCACCATCGCGACCGAGGATACGGTCCAGGAGACGGCGGCGACGAGCACGCCCGTCACCAGCATGCGCAGGCGCACCGCCCGACTGTGCAGATCCAGCCGCCCGACGGCGAACGAGACGCCCGCCAGGAGCACGAACAGGCTCATCGAACGGCTCCTGAGAGCATCGTCGAGCAGGCTCGGCGCCATGGGCCGCGACTCGGCCGTGCCGCCGGGCAGCCATGAGGCCGGAACCACGTGAACGTAGATCATGCCGATGACGGCCAGCGCCCGTACGACGTCGATGCCCGGCAACCGTCTTCGCGAGGGCCGGGCGCGAAGCGTCGCGGGCCCCGCCGGAGTTCGAATGGGGTGGTTCATTCAAGGCGAACCTCCAGAGGTATTCTTTGAATTGACACGGGAACCCGCGATGCCGCTGGAATTGACCCGTTCCCGTGCCGCGTGGCCGCCATCGTAAAGGCGGCGGCAATCGACCTGTCTTCGCTTTCCCATAGGCCGTCCGGCGGTATTCCATCGGTTCTGTAACAGTGCGCGGCAGGTATTATCGGCGCAATGTCGCTGAGAGAACGCCGCGCCGCCGTGGCCGCGGCGGTCGCGGGCGTCGTGCTGACCGCGCTCACGGCGGCCGGGTGCGGGATCGATCCGGAGGTACGTGTCGAGTCCCCGGCCGGGAAGGGCACCGAGACGCCCGCGGGCGCGCGGATGGCCGTCAGCCGCCCCTCCGAGATCGACGGCATGCCGGTGCTGCGTGACGACCCACGCGTGAGCAGGGAGGTGATCTCGGCGATCCCGCGGTGCCAAGCAGGCCGGTTCCCGGTGGTCACCAGGGAGATCTCGCTGCGTGGCGAAGCCGGAGCCGTGCGCCTGCTGAGCGTGACCATCTACTCCTGTCCGGGCCGTAGCTGCGGATATGAGGGCACGCGCGGCACCTACGTCTACCAGCTCACCAAGAGCGGGCCTGGCGAGCGGGTCTACGCCCACGAGGGCGTGGGCAGCCGGGTGGAGGTCCGTGACGGAGCCCTGGTCCTGGTACGGCCGGACTACCGGCCCGGTGACGCCGCCTCCTGCCCGACCGCCACACGGTCGGCGCCGCTGCGCTGGACCGGCCACGCACTCGTCCTGGCCGGCGAGTGACACCCCGCGAGACAACCCAGAGGACACATTCATGGAAGCGGCCACGAGTCCGCACGTGCTGTTCGTCGAGGACGACGAGGTGATCCGGGAGGTGACCCGGCTGGCCCTGGAACGCGACGGATTCGAGGTCACCACCGCCGCCGACGGACCGGCCGGGCTGGAGGCGTTCCTCGCCCGCCCGCCCGACGTGGCACTGCTGGATGTGATGCTGCCCGGGATGAACGGCGTGAGCCTGTGCCGCCGCATCCGCTCCGAGAGCCTCATCCCAGTGATCATGTTGTCGGCCCGGGACGACGCCGTCGACGTGGTCGTCGGCCTGGAGGCCGGCGCCGACGACTACGTGACCAAGCCGTTCGACGGCTCGGTGCTGCTGGCCCGCCTCCGCGCCGTGCTGCGCCGCAGCACACGGCACGGCGCCGCGCCCGGCCCGCGCACGCTGCGCTTCGGCGATGTGGAGATCGACGTCGATGGCGTCGAGGTGTCGCGTGGTGGCAGGCCGGTGGCCCTGACCCCGACCGAGATGCGACTGCTGCTGCACTTCGCCGAATCGCCTGGCACGGTCCTGAGCAGGGACATGCTGCTGGAGAGCGTGTGGGGCTACGCCTCCGGCGGCGATTCGCGGGTCGCCTGCGCTGGAAGATCAGCGTCTCGGTCGCCGCGGTGAGCGTCCTGGTGGCGACGGCGCTGAGCATCATCGTGCATTTCGCCTACGCCCGCGGGCAGGCCGACGACGCCCATCGCCTGCAGGCCGAACGCATCCAGCTCCTGCTGCGCGAGTACCACCGCGGCGGCCAGGCGGCCTTCGGCAGCAGGCTGGACGGACCCGGCCCTGCCGGCAGACCTGCGTGCGAGGGCGAGCGACGGCGCCGTCGCCACCGCGATACGCCAGAGCGCCGAGGGCACCTTCGTCTGGGCGGCGGCCGGCGCCGGCGGCCACATCCTGTCGCTGCGCTCGGACTACCAGCGCCGGCTCGACGAGCCGGCCGCACTGGACCGGGTCCTGTCACTGGGCTCGGCCGTGGTCGTCACCGCGGGCGCCCTGGCCGGGATCGCCGTGGGCGCGCGCCTGTCACGCAGGCTGCGCAGGGCCGCGTCCGCCGCCGCCCGGGTCGCCGCCGGCGATCACACGGTCAAGGTCAGCGAGGCGATCGGCGGCCGCCCCTACGACGAGGCCGCCGACCTCGCCCACGCCGTCGACGCGATGGCCGGCGCCTTGCAGGCCCGCCTGGAGGCCGAGCGCCGGGTCACCGCCGACATCGCCCACGAACTGCGCACACCGCTCACCGGGCTCACCACAGCGGCCGAACTACTGCCACCGGGCCGGATGACCGACCTCGTACGCGGACGGGTCCAGACACTCCGCGGCCTGATCGAGGACGTCCTGGAGGTGGCCCGCCTGGACACCGCCACCGAACGCCCCGACCTGACCGACATCGCCCTCGGCCCGTTCATCACACGCAGGGTCACCACATACGCCCCCGGCGCGCAGGTCCGGCCGCGGCAGATGGCCGGCCGATCGCCGGGGGAGCGGCGGCACCCCGGGCGCACACCACACGGAGGCGGCGCGTTCGGTCTGTGCGCCCGTCGCGTGGCCCTGACCGGTGCGGGCGTGCGGGGCACTGTGCGGCGGGCCGCGTGTGCCTCGCGCCACGGCGGGGGTGCTAGTGGGGGGTCAGGGCGGGGAAGGAGACGCCGGTCAGGTCGGCGGAGACCTGCCAGAGGCGGCGGGCGGCTTCGGGGTCGTAGGCGCGGGGGGAGGGTTGGAGGGGGCGCAGGCCGGGGCCGATGAAGTCGCCGCCGTGGGCGTCGGGGGAGGTGGCGGCGTAGAGGGAGGTGAGGGCGCCCACCTCGGTGGGTTGGGCGATCAGGCGGAGGAGGGCGGCGAGGGGGCGGGTGAGGGGGCCCACTCTGGCGATGTTGGTGGCGGTGAAGCCGGGGTGGGTGGCCAGGCTGCGCAGGTCGGCGCCGGCGGCTTCGGCGCGGCGGTTCAGTTCCAGGGCGAACATGAGGTTGGCCAGCTTCGAGCGGGCGTAGGCCCTCGTCGCCGCGTACGAGCGTTCCATGCCGAGGTCGTCGAAGTCGATGCGCCCGGCGGCGTGCTGGTCGCTGGAGACCGTGACCACCCGCGCCCCCGGATGGGCGAGCAGGCGCGGGAGCAGCAGGCCGGTGAGGGCGAAGTGGCCGAGGTGGTTGACGCCGAACAGCAGCTCGAAGCCGTCGGCGGTGGTGCGGCGGCGGGCGCTGACGGCGATGCCGGCGTTGTTGACCAGGATGCCGAGCGGCCGGGTGACCGAGTCGGCGAACTCGCGTACCGAGCCCAGGTCGGCGAGGTCGAGCCGGCCGTACTCGACCTCGGCGCCCGGGACCCGTTCGCGCACTTCGCGGACGGCGGCCCGGCCCTTGGCGGGGTCGCGGGCCGCCATCACGACACTGGCCCCGTGCCGGGTCAGTTCCAGCGCGGTCGGCACGCCGAGGCCGCTGTTGGCGCCGGTGACGACGGCGTGCGTGCCGGTCAGGTCGGGGATGTCGCGGGCGGTCCAGGACGCCATGAACGCTCCAGTACGACGAGGGGGTCCGTCGTACCCGACGCTACATCGCGGTGCCCTGCCGCACGCGGCGCGCGGGGATCAGCCGGCGTACTGGGGGTAACCGTAGCCGACGACCTGGGACTTCGGACGGGTGCGGACCTCGACCCTGCCGTTCCCGGTGTTGCCCTCGACGGTCTTGATGGTGCCGTCGCCGTTGTCGCGCACCACGAAGCCGACGTGGTCGATGGCGTCCAGGTTCTTGGCGCCCTCCCAGGCGAAGAACACCACGGCGCCGGGCCGGGGGTCGGAGCCCCACCGCTGGTTCGCGGCGAACCACTTGGCGTATGTCACCGTGTACGCGTCCCACCCGACGGTGGGGCGCACGCCCAGGGTCTCACCGACCCAGGAGACGAACATCGCACACCACGGGGCGTTGGCGTAGCCTGCGATGGAGCCGCCGTCGCGGGCGACGGTCTCGCGGGCCCGCTGTGAGGACATGTACCACTGGTGGAACTTCGTGCCGCCGCCCAGGCTGTTCTCGCTGATGCCCACCTGCTTGAGCGCGAGGTCGAGCACGTCCTGGGCCTTGACACCGGCCTTGATCCCCTGCGGGGCGGCCTGCTTGTCGATCGGCGTGTCCACCGCGTACGCGGGGGCGGCGCCTGCGATGGCGCCCGCGCACACCGCTGTCACCAGGGCGGGGGCGAGCGCCGGAGTCCTCAGCTTGCGAGCGATCCGGTGGAGGGACATAGGGGGATCTCCTTCTTCCATGCCGCCTACCGGGTTAGCTGACGGGTTCGGGCCTGGAAGGCGCCCTACGACGGGCCATCCCGTTTCGGGGACTGCCCGCCGATTCACCCCAAGGGAAACTGGGTCCCCGGCTCCGCTTGCGCGGACTCGGCGGCCGCACTCCGTTGCGGGGCGGGCTCAGGGGGGAGCCCGGTCCCCGCGCGGGCGCGCGGTGCTTGCAATGGCACGGCATCCGGACATACCCGACAATCGGGCATGAAGTATGCCTTGAGTTCGGAAAAAGTAATACACAGGGATATGTCAGGGCAAGTCAGGCAACGGATGGATCACGATTCCGCTCGTATCCCGCAGTTCACTCACGGTTCCCGGGCACTTAAGGAACCGCCCGTAGCCTGGTCGGGTCGTGAACGGGTCAACACCCGGCGTGGAGGAAGACGGTCGGCGGCGCCACGCGCGGGAGCAGGGGTCGGCCGTGGCCTGGGTGGAGTCCCCGCTGCAGATGCTCTGCGCGGTGGAAGCCCACCATGCGGGCCTGCTCGGCGAGCACACCAGCATCGTCCCCCGGGCCAAGCTGCCCGCCCTGGCCGCCACCCGGCGCGAGCTCAAGCGACTCGCCCTGCCGCCCGGAGCCACGCTGGCCCAGCCGGAGAAGGAGATGCGCCGCCCCGGCCGCCACGCGACCTGGGTCGTCGGCGACGCCTTCTCCGGTAAGGTGCAGTTGAGCTGGCTGACCGCGTTCCCCCGCCGTGTCGTCATCGTGGATGACGGCCTGGCCACCATCAGGCTGCTCGAACTCCTCGGCGGCGCGCCCTGGAAGCCGCTGCTGCGCGCCCGCGTCCGCGCCGGGGTCCCGCGCGCGACGCTCGGCCTGGCCGCCGGGCTCCGCCTGCGCACCGCCGCCCGCGCCGGCCGGCTGTCGATCTTCACCGCGCTGCCCGTCTCCGACGAGCTGGCCGCCGCCGTACGCCGCACCGGCGCCGAGCTGGTGCTGCACGACTTCGCCTGGCTGCGCGGCCAGCCCCTGGGCGAGCCCCGGCCCGGCGAGCGCACCATCGTGCTCGGCACCTCCCTGGTGCGCAACGGGCTGATCCACCGCGAGAGCTACTTCGACTGGCTGGCCGGGCTCGGCGCCGACGGCCCGGTCGCGTACTTCCCGCACCGCCGCGAGGACCCGGGCGACCTCGACCGCGTACGGCGGCAGCCCGGCATCAACGTCTACGACGGCGGCGCGCCCGCCGAGATCACCCTGCGCGGCCTGTCCTCCGACCAGCGCGTCCTCAGCCTGCCCTCCACCGCCGTCACCTCCCTGCGCGTGCTGCTCACGCCGCGCGGTGTGCCCGTCGACGCCGTCGAGGTCCCCGACGACTGGTGGACCGCGGACGCCGGGCCGTCCCTGCGCTCACACCTGCAAATGTTCGCTCATGATCAAACGGGAGTGCCTCGGTGAAGGTGCTGGCGGTGGCCGACTCTGACTCGTATCTCAAGTGGGCCGCGTGCCTGCTCGACGGCCTTCCCCCGGGGACGCAGACCGAGCTGGCGGTGATCAGGACGCCCATCGCGCCCTCCGCCGGCCAGATCGAGGCCGCCGTGTCGGGCACCGGCGCGCGCGAGCTGCCGCCCGTGCTGTCCGCGCGCCGCCTGCGCTCGGTCGCCGAGCGGTTCCGCGCCGACGCGGTGCTGCTCGCCTGCACCGGCCCGGTCGTGGACGTCCTGGCCTCCGAGACCCTGCACGGCCTCAAGCCCCGCCCGGTGTTCCTGTCCGGCCTGCCCGGTATCTCCGTGCCCGCCACCGAGAAGGCGTGGCTGTTCCGCAGCGGCTGCGACCTGTTCGTGGTGCACAGCGGGCGCGAGGTCGAGGAGTTCTCCCGCATCGCCAAGGAGCTCGGCGGCGGGGGCGGCGTCGGCCTGGCCCGGCTCCCGTTCCTGCGCGACGGCGCCGCGCCCGCGGTCCCCGGCCCGCGCGACCGCGTGGTCTTCGCCACCCAGGCCAAGGTGCCCAAGCGGCGCGAGGAGCGCGAGAGCATCCTGCTCGCCCTCACCCGCCTGGCCGTCGCCCGCCCCGACCTCGACGTGGTGGTCAAGCTGCGCGCCCGCGACACCGAGCGCCAGACCCACAACGAGCGCCACCACTACGAGCGGCTGTGGAACTCCATGGTCGCCCAGGACCGCCTGCCCGCCGGCGCCCTCCGCTTCGAGACCGGCGCCATGCACGAGCACCTGGCCCGCGCCACCGGCTTCGTCACGGTCAGCTCCACCGCCGCCCTGGAGGCCATCGCGGGCGGGGTCCCGCTCCTGGTGCTGTCCGACTTCGGCGTCAGCGCCGAGATGATCAACCTGGTCTTCGAGGGCAGCGGTGTCCTGGGCACCCTGGACGAGCTGGCCGCCGGGGTCTTCCGCCACCCCGACCCGGCCTGGTGCCGCGCCAACTACTTCCACGACCCGTCCGAGGCCGACTGGACCCACCGCCTGTCCGCGCTGGTGGACGACGCCCGCGCCGGCCGTCTGATCCCCGCCCGCTCGCTCCTCGACGGCCGCCAGCACGCCGCCGCCCGCCGCCGCGCCCGCCTCCGCGTGGAGATCCCGCCGAACATGCTCCGGGTCGGCTACCGGGCCAAGCGCAAGATGCGCAACTACCTTAAGGCGCTCACCTGAGGAAGGCGAAGCGCGACGGCCGGCACCGTGTGCCGGCCGTCGCGCTTTTCGCGTGCCCGCCCGCGTCCGGGCGGCGGGGTCAGCGCAGGCGGGTGAGCTTGCGGCGCAGCCGGCTGAGGGTGTTCGCGGGAGCCGGCGGCCGGGAGTCGGCGGGGCCGGGCTGCGCGGGGAAGGACAGCCCGAGGGCGGACAGGCGCTGGCGCTTGAAGTGGCGGGCGGGGCCGTGCTCGGCGACGTACGCGGCGGCCTCCTCGCGCAGTTCCGGGTGCGCGCCCGCCTGCATGCAGTAGCCGACCGCGCGGACCAGCGGGACGAGGCGGTCGGCGGGGACCGGCGGGGGCTCCAGGGCGCCGTCGGGGGTGAGGCGGGGGACCGTGGCGTCCACGATCGTCACCGGGATGCGGTTGCTGTTCTCGTACGGGGTCAGCCGCTCCAGCAGCAGCTCGCAGCCCATGGTGGCGACCGGCAGGCCGAAGTAGCGCGAGGCCGTGGCCAGGGCGGTGGAGAAGCAGCCGACGACCAGGGCCGGGGCGCCGGCGAAGTGGATCTCGGCCGGGTACTCGCCGGCGGCCACGGTGAGCTTGACGCCCAGCGACTCGGCCGTCTCGCGCAGGCGGCGCGCGTGGGCGCGGCCCGCCGCCGGGTGGGGCTTGAAGATCACCTCGGTGTGGCCGCGGGCGACCAGGCCGCGCAGCATGTCGTCGTGCAGGCCCGCCTCCTCGTCCTCGGTCAGCACGCCGAGCGCGGAGAGGTACTGGCCGAGGATCAGCGGGGCGCCGGGGGCGTGGCCGGGGTCCGGCGCCGTGGCCGCGACCTGGGAGAGCACGGCGGTGAAGGCCGCGCCGGGCAGGGCCTCGGCCCGTACGCCGCACTCGGTCAGCAGCAGCGGGTCGAGCCCCGGCACCAGGTCCAGGTAGAGCAGCCGGGTGATCCGCCCGGTGATCTCCAGCGGGAGCGGGTCGCGGGTCGGGCCGTAGCTCATCAGGCCGTCGGAGTAGACCGTGATCGGGCACTCGCGCATCAGCCCGGAGATCGTACGCGCCGGCGGCACCGCGATCGACTCCACGACCAGCTCGTCGGGCCCGTCGCCCAGCCCCAGATAGGACGTGACCAGCCGGCTGGTCATCGGCACCTCGATGACCCTGGCCTTCCAGTCCGACGGGTGCAGCGGCGCGATGATCTCGTTCCAGGAGCGCACCTCGTCGAACCGGGAGCGCAGCGCCGCGAACCCCGGCGACTCGTCCAGCGGTGTGGTGATCTCCGGGATGGCCGCGTTGTTGGACACCAGCAGGACGCGCCGCCGGTCGTGCGGGCCGAAGCGGCCCTCGTCGATCGCGGCGGCGACGGTCATCGCGCCGAACAGCGTCGAGGCGTAGAAGAGCTGGGTCATTCGTCCTCCAACCGGATGCGACGGGAGCCCGGCAGCTCGGGGACCAGCGTCCGCAGCGCCTCGGCGCGCTCGGTCTCCAGGCGCGCCACGGTGGCCGCGAGCAGCTCGGAGGGCAGCCGCCGCAGCGCGTCGGCGCCGCGCTCTGCGAACCTGGCGCGCAGTTCGGGGGTGAACCGGTCGGCGAGCTCCAGGTGGTGCGCGAGCAGCGCGCAGAAGGTGCGCACCGCCTTGGGCAGGTACTCCGGGATGTCGTCGATCTCCTTGAACACCAGGTCGAAGGCGTCGAAGAAGTGGAGCTGCCGTTCGTCCCCGGTCTGGGTGAGCGAGCCGGGCACCTGCCGCCGGTAGAACACCCCGGCCAGCGACACCACCGCGTACGACCGCGCCCGCGCGTGCAGCCGCCAGATCCACGGCCGGTCCTCGGCGGTGTGCAGGTGCCCCGGGAAGGTCAGCAGCTCGCCCAGCTCGCGCCGGTAGATCCCCGCCCACGCGTACGGGTAGTCCACCATCGACTTGCCCTCGACCGGCAGCACGCCGTCGCGCGGGTTCAGCACCGCGCCCCGCCGCGCCTGCGGGGCGCGGTGCAGCACCCGCTTGCGGCCCTCGGCCTGCACGTGGTCCACCCGGACGAAGTCGCAGCCCAGCTCCTCGATCGCCGCCACCAGGCGGCGCAGGTAGCCGGGCACGATCCAGTCGTCGCCGTCGAGGAACGTGACGTACCGGCCGGAGGCCAGCGAGAGCCCCTGGTTGCGCGCGTCGGCCAGCCCCACGGGGGTCTGGTTGCGCAGCACGGTCAGGCCGGGCAGGTCGCCGCGCCAGTCCTCGATGACCCGCCCGGTGGCGTCCACCGACCCGTCGTCGACCACGATGAACTCGAAGTCCGGCTGCGCGTTGCGCGCCAGCGAGGCCAGGGCGTCGCCGATGTACGGCGCCGCGTCCCGTACGGGGACGACGACGGACAGAGTGATCACGTGCCGACCTCTGAGGTGCTCAGTGCCGTTCTCCTGTTGATCTTATTCGGTTGCGGTTCCGGTTGCGGGTTCCGTTCCGGTTCCCTTCCGGGCTCCGGAATCGGGCGGTGGTGGGCTTGGGCGCTATGCGCCCAAGCCCCGCGTATCGCGCGGCAATCGCCGGCTACACAGTGACGCGGCGCAGGCGGGCCTTGGGGGCCTCCTCACCGGGGAAGACGCGCTTGACGCCGTCGCCCAGGGCCGTCTCGATGATGCGGATGTCGCGGACCAGGTGCTCCAGGCCGGCGGGCTCCAGAGAGGCGGCGTGGTCGGAGCCCCACATGGTGCGGTCGAGGGTGATGTGGCGCTCCACCGTGACCGCGCCGAGGGTGACGGCGGCCAGGGAGATCTGCAGGCCGCGCTCGTGGCCGGAGTAGCCGACCGGGACGCCGTAGCGCTCCTGGAGAGTGACGATGGTGCGCAGGTTCGCCTCCTCCGGCGGGAGCGGGTAGGTGGAGGTGGCGTGCATCATCACCAGCTTGGAGGTGCCCAGGACCTCCACCGCGCGGTCGATCTCCTCCAGCGTGGACATGCCGGTGGACAGCAGGATCGGCTTGCCGGTGGCGGCCAGGGCGCGCAGGAGCTCCATGTCGGTCACGCTGGCCGAGGCGACCTTGTGCGCGACGACGTCCATGCTCTCCAGGAACTCCACCGACGGCACGTCCCACGGCGAGGCGAACCAGTGCAGGCCGCGCTCGTCGCAGTACTTGGCGATCTCGGTGTACTCGTCGTGGCCGAACTCGGTGCGCTCCTTGTACTCCAGGTACGTCATCTCGCCCCACGGCGTCTGCCGGATCTGGTCGCGCTGCTCCGGCGGCACGCAGATGGACGGGGTGCGCTTCTGGAACTTCACCGCCTGGCAGCCGGCCTCGGCGGCCACGTCGATGAGCCGGCGGGCGATGTCGATGTCGCCGTTGTGGTTGATGCCGATCTCGCCGATCACGTAGACGGGGTGGCCGGCGCCGATGTACTTGTCGCCGACCTGCACCGGCCGGGCGACCGGGCTGACGCGCAGCTCGGTGCGCGGCGCGGGGGCCGGGGCGGTCTCGGCGGGCTCGGGGCGGGCGGCGAGGACCCGGTCGCACAGCTCGCGGACGGCGCCGGCGCCGCCGGGGCGGGTGAGCACGACGCGGGCGGCGGCGCGCACCTTGGGGTGGGCGTCGGGCACCGCGACGGGCCAGCCGACCTCGCTCATCGGGCCGAGGTCGTTGACGTCGTTGCCCACGTAGGCGACGCGGGCCGGGTCCAGGCCCTCGATCGAGAGCCAGTCGCGCAGCACGGTGCGCTTGTCGGCCAGGCCCTGGAGCACCGGCACGCCCAGCTTGCGGGCGCGGGCCGCGACCACGGGGTTGTGCTCGGTGGACATGACCAGCAGCTTCACGCCGGAGCGGCGCAGCAGCGAGATGCCCATGCCGTCGGAGCGGCTGATCGCGACCATCTCGCGGCCGTCCTGGTCCACGTAGGCGCGGTCGTCGGTGTGGACGCCGTCGAAGTCGGTGATCACCGCGTCCACGTCGATCGGCTCGGGCTCGTCCACGAACGGGGCCAGCGCGCGCACGATCTCCAGGTCGCCGGGGGTGTCGATCTCGATCGCGTGCCCGGCCGGCACCGGCTGCACCATGACGGTGCCGAAGAAGCGGTGGCCGTGCTCGCGCAGCCCGGCGGCGCGCATGGCGTAGAAGGCCCCGGTCTCGCGGTAGTGCGGCTCGCGGTCCTGGCGGCGGGGGCGTACGGCGGGGTCGTGGTTGACGCCCGCGCCCGCGGCGCTCCACAGGAACTCGTGCGTCTCCAGACCGGAGAACACCACGTCGGCGGCGCCGTCGAGGACCTTGGCCACCGCGGCGTCCAGGTCGTGAGGGTCGATGAACGCGCTGGTGCACTGCACGAGCAGCACCACCTCGGGGTCCCCGTCGAGCTGGTCCAGCGCGTGCAGGACCGCGGACTCGCTGGAGGCGGTGGGCCCGCTCAGCTCTTCCGGCCGGTCGATCACGGTGGCGCCGGCCGCGCGCGCCGCTTCGGCGATACCCGCGTGGTCGGTGCTGACGACGACCTCGTCGATCAGCTCGGCCCGCACGCACGCCCGCACCGCCCGGGAGACGAGCGGCATGCCGCCCACCTGCTCCAGGTTCTTCAGTGGGACGCCCACGGAGCCGCCACGGGCGGGTACAACGGCCAGGACTCGCAAGATGACTCCTCATGACGGAACGAAACGGCCCTAGCTGGGGGGCTGAGGTGTAGGGGGAAAACTAGCCATGAGGGTGACCGTGCGGGGGTTGCTGAGCTGAACGCTCCGCATCGCTCCTGTTAACTTTGCGTGCCTCACTCCGATCCGGGAGATCTCCATGACTGGACGAACACCGCGACCGTCCGGGGCGGCACGGTGAACGTCCCGGTGCCCGCGTCGAAGGCCGAGCGCCTGACCACGGGGTCGGCCGAGGCCGCCTGTACGGGGTGCAGCGCCACGTCCGCGCCGGCGAGCGCGGACACGGTCTGCCGCTGCTCCCCCGGGGTCGCGTTGAACACCACGGTGACCGACTTCCAGCGCGGGTCGAGCCCGGAGACGTCCACCCGCATGGTGATCACGCCGGGGGTCTCCTCCGCCACCGGGAACGCCAGCCGCCGCTGCACCTCGTCCAGGCTGCCCAGGGCGAAGGCGGGGGAGGAGGCGCGGATGCGCAGCAGCTCCCCGTACGCCGCCCGCGCCGCGCCGATGTCGGCGCAGCCGGGCCGCAGGGCGGGGTCGGCGAGCAGCGGCCGGGCGTACGGCCACTTGGCCTCGTTGTCGGCCTTCGGCGGCAGCCCGGCCCCGAAGCCGTTGCCGGCCGAGCAGTCCCACAGCAGCCGGTTGAACCAGTCGCCGGAGTCGTAGGAGTTGCGGTCCAGCGACTTGGAGCGCAGCCGCTCGCTGCCGGCGTGGACGAACGCGGTGCCCTGGCCCAGCGTGGCCGCGGCGAGCGCCAGCGTCTGCATGCGCACCCGGTCGGCCATGAGGGTGTCCTGCGGCAGTTTGTACGCCAGCGCGTCGAACAGCGTCTCGTTGTCGTGCGCGTCCACGTACGTCACCGCCTCCCCGGGCGCGGCCGTGTAGCCGGCGGGGGAGCCGTTGTAGTCCACCTGGGCGCCCGTCACCCGCTCGCCGCTCACCGAGGAGGTGAAGGCGTAGTCGCGCAGGTTGCCCGCCAGCCCCACCTTGATCAGGTCGTGGTAGCGCAGCAGCCGGGCCCGCCGCTCCTCCTCGGTGCCGTTGGCGGGGGAGCCGTTGGGGGCGCCGGCGAGCCCGGAGGCGAAGCCCTGCACCCGCGGGTCGGCGTCGAACGGGCCGCCGCCGCGCACGGCGTCGCGCAGCCGGTCGTTGAAGGTGCCCACGCCGGTGCCGGCCATGTTGGCCTGCGTGGCCTGCTCGAACCGGGCGCCGCCCGCGACCTCGCCGAAGTCCCAGCCCTCGCCGTACAGGATGATCGACTTGCCGTCCACGCCGTCCTCGTCCAGGGTGAGCCGGTCCAGGGCCCGGCGCACGGCCAGGATGTTCGCCTTGGGGTGGTGGCCCATCAGGTCGAAGCGGAACCCGTCCACCTTGTACTCCCTGGCCCAGGTGACGACGGAGTCCACGACCAGGCGGCCCATCATGGCGTGCTCGGGGGCGGTGTTCGCGCAGCAGGTCGAGTTCGCCACCGTCCCGTCGTCGAGCAGGCGGTGGTAGTAGCCGGGCACGATCCGGTCCAGCACCGAGCCCGCGTCCTGCCCGGCGGCGTGGGTGTGGTTGTAGACGACGTCCATGACCACGCGCAGCCCGGCCTCGTTCAGGGCCTTGACCATGCCGCGGAACTCCCTGGTCCGGTTCTCCGGGTCGCTCGCGTACGAGCCCTCGGGCACGGTGTAGTGCAGCGGGTCGTAGCCCCAGTTGAAGGAGTCGGTGGCGGCGGTGGCGGCCACGCACTCCTGCTGTCCGGCGGAGTCGGGCGGCATCGCGGCCAGGTCGCAGCCGGGCTCGGTGCGCTCCGCGCGCTTCTCCGGCACGGTGGCGAAGTCGAAGACGGGCAGCAGGTGCACGTGGGTCAGCCCGTCGCGCGCCAGGGCGCGCAGCTCGCGCATGCCCGCGCCGCCGGCGGCGAAGGCGCCGTACGTGCCGCGCAGCGCCTCGGGCACGGTGGTGTCGGAGGCGGAGAAGTCGCGCACGTGCAGCTCGTAGATCGAGGCCCGGTCCTGGCGCACCGGCTCGGGCTTGCGCAGCCCGGCCCAGCCCTCGGGCCGGTGCGCCCGGTCCGACAGGTCCACCAGCCTGCTGCGCCCGGAGCCCGCCGCCAGCGCCAGGCCGTACGGGTCGGTCACCTCGTTGGTCACGACCCGGCCCGCCGCCGGGGAGTACACCGTGACCCAGAAGGTGTAGTAGCGGTTCTTCCAGGTGGGCAGGCCGCGGACGGACCACACGCCGGTGTGGTCGTCGCGGCGCATGTCGTGCAGGGCGGGCGTGCCGCCGGACGGCTCCCGGTACAGCGCCAGCCGCACCTTCTGGGCCGTGGGCGCCCACACGGCGAGCCGGGGGAGCGGCCCGGCCGAAGGGCCGAGCTCGGCGGTGGTGGCGGCGGCGTACACGTCGTCGAGCACGCCGGGGATCTGCACGCCGGTCGCGGCGCGCAGCGCGCCGGACGCGTCGCGCTCGGCCGCGACGATCCGCCCGCGCAGCGCCTGCTTCACCAGCGCGGCGTCGCGCGGGTCCACCTTGAGCGCGGCGTACCCGGCGAGGTGCGGCCACCTGGCCTTCTGCTCCTCGGTGAGCGCGCCGGGGACGAGCCGGATCAGCCGCAGGTCCTCCCCGGTCAGGTCGCCGTCCTGGTAGGCGATGCGGCCCGAGGCCGACAGGACCAGCGAGTAGTGCAGCGACGCCGACGGCTCGACGTCCCAGGCCACCGTGCCCGCGTCGATCCAGTGCGCGCGCGACTTCGCCAGGTCGGCGTCCGCGCCGGCGGCGGCCGGCTGCGGCAGCACGTAGCCCTCGGTGGCGGCCACCCGCCACGCCTCGTGACCGGTCGCGGTCAGGTCGAGCGACTGGTCACCCGGCAGGTCCTTCTCATCGCCCCTGTGGATGATGTAGCTGAGCGAGCGCGCGCCCTCGGCGAGCGGCACCCGGAACGTGGCGCCGAACCCGTCCACCTTCTCCGGCATGATCGGCCGCGCCCACTCGGTGGGCTCGGCCGCCCCGGACCACACGTGCAGGCCCCAGCCGTCGTAGTCGCCATCGGGCCGGTGGTAGTGCAGCACGGCCTCGCCTTCGGCCGCGGCGCGCGTCGGGTGCACGGCCGCCTGGCCGGACACGACGTACGCCTCCGGCTGCCCGGCCGGCGTGAACGCCTGGTCGGGCCCGGGGTCCTTCTCGTCGCCCCTGTGCACGATGAACTCGAGCGGGGCCGAGGCGTTCTTCAGCGGGACCTCCCAGTACGCGCCGAACTCGTCGGTGCCGTCGGGCATGCGCGGCGACGCCCAGTCGGTCGCGGCGCCGTCGGCGATGGCGTCGCCCCACAGGTGCAGGCCCCAGCCGTCGTACGCGCCGTCGGGCCGGTGGTAGCGGACCGTGGCGTGGCCCTGGGCCGCCGCACGTGAGGTGTATACCCCGTCGTGGCCCGCCACCAGCCAGACCTCCCCGTTTCTCGCCGGGTTGACGATCCGGTCGCCGCCGTCCTTCTCGTCGCCGCGGTGGACCACCAGGCCGACGTTCGCCGCCCCGGGCTTGAGCCTGATCCAGGCGAAGCGGCCGAACGCGTCCTCGCCGCGCAGGGGGAGCGGGCTCGCCCAGTCGGTCGGCTGCTCGACGTCGCCCCACACGTGCAGGCCCCAGCCGTCGTAGTCGCCGTCCTGGCGCTGGTAGTGCACGACCAGCCAGTCGCGGCGCGCGGCGCCCGGGGCGGGCTGCACAGGGTCGGGGGCCTTGACGGCCTGGGCCCGCGCCGAGGCGTGGCGGCCGGCGGAGTCCTTTACCACGGCCTTGTACGCGATGGGGGTCCCGGCCGGCACACCCCTCAGATCATGAAATATCCGGAAAAGGCGGTCATCGCCCACCCGCGTGGGCGCGTCGTCGGTGCCCAGCACCCGCCACTCCCCGTCGCCCACCCGGGCCGCGAACGTGACCTGGTCGAACCCGTGCCCCGGCACCGTCGCGGTGACCGGCACCCGGCCGTCCTCGGCCGTGCCGCGCACCGGGTCGGCGGGCGGCGTGAGGGTGATCCGCGGCGCCTCCTCCGGCGCCGCGAGCCGCGCCTCCGCCCGGTAGACCACCGCCGACAGCGGCGGCACGGTGACCGGCAGGGTGCGGTCGGCGCCGGTCGTGCGCTCCGGCTCCCCCTGCCCGTAGACGCGGGTGAAGCGGGCGTTCGCCGAGTAGGTGGGGATCGCGGCCGTCGCCGCCGACTCGCCGTTGTTCACCGCCACGACGTACTCGATCCGCTCCTTCGCGCCGATCCTGGAGAAGGCGTACAGGCCGCCGGAGGCCAGCCGCTCGACCTGCGCCCCGTCGGCCAGCGCGGGGTGCGCGTCGCGCAGCCCCGCCAGCGCCGCGATGCCCCGGTAGAGCGGGTGCGAGGTGACGTAGTTGTCGGCGGCGTGCGTCGCGTCGGTGCCGATCAGGTCGTCGGTGAGGTAGCTCTGCGTCCGGCTGGCGAACATGCTCTGACGGGCGTCCTGGTCGCCGCCCTTGCCGGTGAAGCCCTGCTCGTCGCCGTAGTACACCACCGGCTGGCCGCGCGAGAGGTACATCAGCTCATGCGCGAGCAGGTCGCGCCGCAGCAGCTCGGCGTCGTCCGCGCCCGGGTTGTCCTGCGCCAGGAAGCGGCCGATGCGGCCCATGTCGTGGTTGCCGAGGAAGGTCGGCGAGGAGTACGCGTTGCCGTCGGCGTCGGTGTGGTGGTCGTCGGCCGCGAACAGCGCGGCCAGCCGCGAGGCGCCCGCGGTGCCGCCGGCGAAGGACCTGGCGGCCTCCTGGAACGGGAAGTCCAGCGTGGCGTCCATGCCGCCGCGGGTGGAGTAGCGGCTGGTGAAGGCCGGTTCGCCGGAGTACACCTCGCCGAACATGAAGAACCGCTCGTTGCCCAGCCTGGCCGCGTAGCCGTCCAGGGCGGGCGAGAAACGCTCCCAGAACTCCGGGTTGACGTGCTTGGCGGTGTCGATGCGGAACCCGTCGATCCCGGTCTCGCGCACCCACGTCCTGTAGATGTCGATCATGCCCTGGACGACCTCGGGCCGCTCGGTCCACAGGTCGTCCAGGCCGTGGAAGTCGCCGTACTCGGAGCTCTCCCCGGCGAAGGTGGAGTCGCCCCGGTTGTGGTACATCGTCACGTCGTTCAGCCAGGCGGGCTTCTTGGCGTTCTCGGGGGCGACCGGGGTGTAGGGGAAGGAGTCGGCGGTCACCTCCGGGAAGGAGTCCTTCCCGGCGTACGCGCGGTCGTCGAAGGGCCTGCCGGAGGCGTCGAGGTAGGGGTAGGGGCCCTTGGCCCGGTAGCCGTAGGTCTTCTCCTTGTAGTCGATCACGTCGGCCGTGTGGTTGGTGATGATGTCGAAGAAGACCTTCATGCCGCGCTTGTGCGCCTGCTCGACCAGCTCCTTCATCTGCCGATTGGTGCCCAGGTGCGGGTCGATCCGGGTGAAGTCCGTGATCCAGTAGCCGTGGTACCCGGCCGAGGCGTTCTCCCCGCCGCCCTGCACCGGGCGGTTGGCGAACGCGGGCGTGATCCAGATCGCGGTGCTGCCCAGGCCCTTGATGTAGTCGAGCCTGCCGATCAGCCCCTTCAGGTCGCCGCCGTGGTAGAAGCCCTTGTGCGTGGGGTCGAACCCGGTGGCGAGCCGGTCGCCGGACAGCCCGCCCCGGTCGTTGCGGGGGTCGCCGTTGGCGAACCTGTCGGTCATCGCGAAGTAGAACCGCTCCCGGGTCAGGTCGGCGCGCGGGGCGTCGCGCGCCAGATCCTCGTCCCGGGGCTCCGCCACGGGCCCGTACGCCACCTGCGCCGGGGCCGCCTGAACCGTGGCCCCCTGCACTGGAGCCGCCCGCACCGTCTGTACCGGGGACGACGGCCCGGACAAGGGCGGGGCGAGGGGGAGCAGGGGGAGGGCCAGGGCGGCCAAGCGGGCCTTCGCGCGTGGGGAGAGCACCACCGGGACCTCCACGGGGTGGGGGGATGGAGGGGGTTGCCCGGAAGGTACTTACAGATCCGGATCTATGCAATGCATTGCTGAAATTTCTTGCAATGGCGGTTGATGTCGGGAGAGGGAGAGGGTGGGGGTTTCGGGAGTTCGGCGGCCCCGATACGGCCTTTGTAACGACTTTGCAGACTCTTGCTGCAAGATCTTCCAATCCTCGTCATCTCGGCGTAACGTCCGGGCGTACTCCGATTTCCCGGCCGGCGCACGGGGCGGCGGCGTGCCCGCCTGCCCGGTCCGCGCGGCGGCCGACCCCCCGAACCTGAGGAGAGAGACATGCGGCGAGCCTTCCAGGCGGCGACGATCGTCGCGGCACTCGCGCTGGCGGTCTCCGCCTGCGGCGGTGGTGGCGGAGGGGAGGCGGCGCCCGCGCAGAGCGCCCCCGCCGACCCGTCCAAGATCACCGGTCAGATCACCTGGTGGGACACGACCCGGCCCGACAGCGAGGGGCCGACCTTCCAGGCCCTGATCAAGGAGTTCCAGGCCAAGTACCCCGGCATCAAGGTCAACTACGTCAACGTCCCGTTCGACCAGGCGCAGAACCAGTTCCAGACCGCCGCCCAGGCGGGCACCGGCGCGCCGGACGTGATCAGGGCCGAGGTCGCCTGGACGCCGCAGTTCGCCTCACTCGGCTATCTCCAGCCGCTCGACGGCACCCGGGCGCTCGACGGCACCGAGAGCGACTTCCTGCCCGGCCCGCTGAGCAGCACCAAGTACAACGGCAAGACCTGGGCCGTGCCGCAGGTCACCGACTCCCTCGCGCTGATCTACAACAAGCGGCTGCTGAAGGAGGCCGGCCACGAGGAGCCGCCGAAGACGATGGCCGAGCTCAAGCAGGTCGCGCTCGACGTCAAGGACAAGACCGGCGTGCCGGGGCTCTCGCTCAACGTCGACTCCTACTTCCTGCTGCCGTTCATCTACGGCGAGGGCGGCGACCTGCTCGACGTCCGCAGCAAGAAGATCGTGATCGACTCCCCGGCCAACGTCAAGGCCATGGCCACGGTCTCCGACCTCGTCACCAGCGGCGCGGCGGCCAAGCCCGCGATCACCGACAGCTACGTGAACGCGATGACCGCCATCAAGGAGGGCAAGACGGCCATGATCTTCAACGGGCCGTGGGCGCTCTCCGAGCTCTACCAGGGGGCGGAGTTCAAGGACAAGGACAACCTCGGCATCGCGCCGGTCCCCGCCGGCTCGGTCAAGGCCGGCGCCCCGACCGGCGGGCACAACCTCGCCATCTACGCCGGGTCCAAGAACCTGGACGCCTCCTACGAGTTCGTCCGCTTCATGACCTCCAAGGAGGCCATGGCCAAGATGTCCGCCGAGCTGGGCCTGCTGCCGCCCCGCGCCTCGGTGTTCGAGGACCCGGCGGTCAAGGCCAACAAGGACGTCACCGTGTTCAAGCCGATCATGGACACTGCCGTGCCGCGGCCGTGGATCCCCGAGGGCGGCCAGCTCTTCCAGCCCCTCCTGGAGGGCTACCAGGCGCTCGTCGGCGGCAAGGAGACGCCCGAGCAGATGGTCAAGAACGTGGACCAGAGGTACCGGGGCATCTTCAAGGACTGGAGCTGACCAGGTGTCGATCTCCACTGGACGTGTGAGCAGCACGGCCAGGGGCCGGGCCGCGGGCGACGCGCACGCCCGCGGCCACCGGCGCGGCGAGCCCGGCCGCGTGCGCCGGGCGATCCGCGCCCACTGGTACGCCTGGGCGATGGTCGCCCCGGTCGTGGTCGTGATGTGCGCGCTCGTCGGCTGGCCGCTGGCTCGGGGGATCTTCCTGTCGCTGACCGACGCCACCGAGGCGAACATCGGCAGGACCATCGGCGTCAACGTCATCCCCGCGTCGTACGAGTTCGTGGGGCTGGAGAACTACGCCGGCATCCTGACCAGCGGCGTGTTCTGGGCCAAGCTGACCTGGACGGCCGTGTGGACCGTCGCCTGCGTGGCCCTCCACTACGGCCTGGGCCTGGGCCTGGCCATGCTGCTCAACCGCAGGCTGCGCTTCCGCTCGGTCTACCGGGTGCTGCTGATCCTGCCCTGGGCGATCCCCGCGTTCGTGGCCGCCTTCATCTGGCGCTACCTCTACAACAGCGACTACGGCGTGTTCAACGCGATGCTCGGCGCGGTGGGCCTCGGCCCGGTCGGCTGGCTGGACGACCCCACCACCGCCCGCATCGCGGTGATCGCGGTGAACGTGTGGCTGGGCGTGCCGTTCATGATGGTCGCCCTGCTCGGCGGCCTCCAGGGCATCTCGCGCGAGCTGTACGAGGCGGCCGAGGTGGACGGCGCCGGCCCCGGGCAGCGGTTCCGGCACATCACGCTGCCCGGCCTGCGCGCGGTCTCCAGCACCGTGATCCTGCTCGGCACGATCTGGACCTTCAACATGTTCCCCGTCATCTTCCTGGTCACCGGCGGCGGTCCCGGCAGCGAGACCGAGATCCTGGTGACCTACGCCTTCCGCGAGGCGTTCACCGGCGTGCGCAACTACTCCGGCTCCGCCGCGTGGGGCCTGATCATCCTCGGGCTGCTCGTCCTGCTCGCCCTCGGCTACCGCCGCGCGCTGCGCAGGCAGGGGGAGGTGTGGTGACCGCCGTACAGGCACGTCCGCGGGGCCGCGGGGAGCGCGGCCTCGGCGCCTCGATCGCGCTGCACGCCACGCTGATCGCCGCCACGCTGATCTCGATCTTCCCGGTGGTCTGGCTGGTGCTGACCTCGCTCAAGCCGCGCGAGGGCTGGCTGTCCACCGAACTGGAGTTCTTCCGCAGCCCCTCGCTGGACAACTACACCAGGGTGATCGGCGAGACCGACTTCCCGGGCTGGCTGCTCAACTCGGTGCTCGTCGCCGGGCTGACCATGGTGCTCGGCGTGCTCCTCGCCGCCACCACCGGCTACGCCATCAGCAGGTTCCGCTTCGCCGGCCACCGCGCGGTGCTGTGGCTGCTGCTGGTCACCCAGATGTTCCCGGTCGCGATCCTGATCGTGCCGCTGTACAACCTGATGGCCGGGCTGGGCCTGCTCAACCAGATCCCCGGGCTGGTGATCGCGTACATGACGGTGGCGGTGCCGTTCTGCGCCTGGATGATGAAGGGCTACTTCGACACCATCCCGGTGGAGATCGACCAGGCGGGCATGGTGGACGGGCTCACCCCGTTCGGCACGTTCTGGCGCCTGGTGCTGCCGCTGGCCAAGCCCGGCCTGGCGGTCACCGCCTTCTACTCCTTCATGACGGCGTGGGGCGAGGTCGCGTACGCCACGGTGTTCATGACCGCGGAGGAGAAGCGCACGCTCGGCGCCGGGCTGCAGCAGTTCATCGGCCAGCACTGGTCCGACTGGGGCCTGCTCACCGCCGCCGCCGTGCTGATCGCGGTGCCGGCCTCCGTGGTGTTCCTGCTCGTGCAACGGCATCTCGTGACCGGGCTCACTGCCGGAGCCACGAAGGCGTAGCACGATGGTCACCTGTTCCGCCCTGAAATATGTCACTATTGCGCCTGATCCGGGGAGTCCTATGACTGAGCTGGTCCAGCAGCCGAGCGCACAGGAGGCCGCCGTGGCCCCGCCCACCCGATGGTGGCGCGACGCGGTGATCTACCAGGTGTACGTGCGCAGCTTCGCCGACGGCGACGGCGACGGCGTCGGCGACCTGCTCGGCCTGCGCGGGCGCCTGCACTATCTGGCCGATCTGGGCGTGGACGCCATCTGGGTGACCCCCTTCTACCCCTCGCCGATGGCCGACTTCGGCTACGACGTGGCCGACTACCGCGACGTGGACCCGGTCTTCGGCTCGCTGGGCGACGCCAAGGCGCTCATCGACGACGCCCACCGGCGCGGGCTGCGCGTGATCATCGACGTGGTGCCCAACCACACCTCCGACCAGCACGCGTGGTTCCGCGCCGCCGTCGCCGGCGGGCCGGGCTCGCCCGCCCGCGGCCGGTACGTCTTCCGGCCCGGCCGCGGCGCCCACGGCGAGCTGCCGCCCAACGACTGGGAGTCGGTCTTCGGCGGCCCCGCCTGGACCCGGCTGCCCGACGGCGAGTGGTACCTGCACCTGTTCGCCCCCGAGCAGCCCGACCTGAACTGGGAGCACCCCGAGGTCCGCGCCGAGTTCGACGACATCCTGCGCTTCTGGCTCGACCTTGGCGTGGACGGCTTCCGCATCGACGTCGCGCACGGCATGATCAAGGCGCCCGGCCTGCCCGACATCGGCCGCAGCGGCCAGGCGCGCATGCTCGGCACCGAGGTGCTGCCCTACTTCGACCAGGACGGCGTGCACGAGATCCACCGCCACTGGCGGCGGCTGCTCGATTCCTACCCCGGCGAGCGGATCGGCGTCGCCGAGGCGTGGGCGCCCACCCTGGAGCGCCTGGCCCGCTACGTGCGCCCCGACGAGCTGCACCAGGCGTTCAACTTCCACTACCTCACCGCCCGGTGGGACGCCGCGTCCTTCCGCGCGGTCATCGAGGAGTCGCTGGCCGCCGCCGCCCCCGTCGGCGCGCCGAGCACGTGGGTGCTGTCCAACCACGACGTCAAGCGGCACGTCACCCGCTACGGCGGCGGCGAGCTCGGCCTGCGCCGGGCGCGGGCCGCCGCGCTGCTCACGCTCGCGCTGCCCGGCTCGGCGTACGTCTACCAGGGCGAGGAGCTGGGCCTGCCCGAGGTGCTGGACCTGCCGGAGGAGTACCTGCGCGACCCGCAGCGGCTGCGCGGCCCCGGCGAGGGGCGCGACGGCTGCCGGGTGCCGCTCCCGTGGGGCTACACCGAGCCGCCGTTCGGCTTCTCCCCGCCCGGCATCTACGACAGCTGGCTGCCCATGCCGCCGTCGTGGGCGCCGATCACGGTCGAGGCCCAGCGCCGCGACCCGTCCTCGATGCTGTCGCTGTACCGCGAGGCGCTGCGCGTCCGCCGCGAGCACCCCGGCCTGGGCGACGGCACGCTGCGCTGGCTGGAGGCCCCCGCGGGCGCGCTGGCCTTCGAGCGCGGCGACGGCCTGGTGTGTGCGATCAACTTCGGCCCCGGCCCGGCCGAGCTCCCCGCGTACGGCGACCTGCTGCTGTCCAGCGCCCCCGTCGCGGCCGAGGGCGCGACCGTACGGCTGGCGGCCGACACCGCCGCCTGGTGGCAGCGCCGGGACGGTCATGGCGGCTAGCAACGGGCCCTTCAGCGGCGGCTTCGCCCGGCTGTCGGACATCGCCGAGCAGGCCGGGGTCAGCGAGGCCACGGTCAGCCGGGTGCTCAACGGCAAGCCGGGCGTCTCCGCCGCCACCCGGCAGGCCGTGCTGGTCGCGCTGGACCTGATGGGGTACGAGCGCCCGCAGCGGCTGCGCCAGCGCAGCAACGGCCTGGTCGGGCTGGTCACCCCGGAGCTGGACAACCCGATCTTCCCCGCCTTCGCCCAGGCGTTCGAGCGGGCGCTGACCCAGCACGGCTACACGCCGCTGCTGTGCACCCAGCTCCCCGGCGGGGCGGTGGAGGACGAGTTCACCGAGCTGCTGGTCGAGCGCGGGGTGAGCGGGATCATCTTCGTGTCGGGGCTGCACGCCGACACCAGCGCCCGCTCCGACCGCTACACCCAGCTCATCGGCCAGGGCGTGCCGATCGTGCTGCTCAACGGGCACGCCGACGACGTACAGGCGCCGTTCATCTCGCCCGACGACCGCACCGCCGCCCGGCTGGCCGTGCAGCACCTCGCCGACCTCGGCCACGAGCAGATCGGGCTGGCGGTCGGCCCGCGCCGGTTCGTCCCGGTGATCCGCAAGATCGAGGGCTTCACCGAGGCGATGGCCCGCCTGTTCGGCAAGCCGGTGGACGGCCTGATCGCGCACTCGCTGTTCAGCGTCGAGGGCGGGCAGGCCGCGGCCCGCACCCTGCTCGACCGGGGCTGCACCGGCATCGTGTGCGCCAGCGACCTGATGGCCCTCGGCGCGATCCGGGCGTGCCGCGAGCGCGGGCTCTCGGTGCCCGGCGACGTGTCGGTGGTCGGCTACGACGACTCGCCGCTGATCGCCTTCACCGACCCGCCGCTCACCACCATCCGCCAGCCGATCCAGCCCATGGTGACCACGGCCGTGCACACGCTGCTGGAGGCCATCGCCGGCGCGCCGCTGCGCCACTCCGAGCTGGTGTTCCAGCCCGAGCTGATCGTGCGGGGCTCCACCGGCTCCGGCCCCAAGATCGCCAGATGACGGGGGCGTGACGCTGGGCGATCCGTTCCTGGAACGTTACCGACACACGACCTGATGGGCCTCCCGCGCGGGGCCGGGGGACGGTACGGTGATCCACCGCGGATAGTTAGCTTTTCAAGCACCTCACAAGTCTCCCGAATCACGCTGAATGGTGGCCCATGCTCGACCCCCTGGTGCGCTGGACTCTTCCCGTCGCCGCCGGCCCGCTGCTCGCCGGCCTGGCCGCCCCGGGCGCGGTCGGCTCGCTCGCGGCGGGCTCGCTGGGCAAGACCGCGGGCGCGGTCTACTACGTCGACTCCCGCTCGGGAGACGACGGGAACGACGGCACCAGCCCCGGCCAGGCCTGGCAGACCCTCGACCCGGTCAACTCGGCCGACCTCAAGCCCGGCGACACGGTGCGGTTCCGGCGCGGCGGCAAGTGGACCGGCACGCTCACCCTCAGCGCCCGCGGCACCGCCGCCAAGCCGATCGTCATCACGGCGTACGGCAGCGGCGCCCGGCCGGTGATCGGCCGCAGCGAGGAGGCCACGGCCTGCGTGGTGGTCTCCGGCACGTACCTCAAGGTGAGCGGCCTGCGGGCGTCCAAGTGCGGCTGGGCCGGCTTCGAGGTCTCCGGCGACCGCAACGAGCTGGTCGACGTGTACGCCGACGACAACATCACCGGCGTCTGGGTCACCCCCGACGGCTCGCGCAACACCATCCGCGACAGCACCATGGCCGACAACGACCGGATGAGCGTCAACGACGACGAGCCCGACAACGACTCCGGCGCCTTCGGCGTGCTCCTCAACGGTGACGACAACCTGGTCACCGGCAACACCATCTCCGGCAGCCACGCCCCCAGCATCGACTACAAGACCGACGGCGCCGCCGTGGAGATCTACAACGGCGACCGCAACCGCATCACCCACAACATCTCCCGCGACAACGAGACCTTCACCGAGCTCGGCGCCGAGAAGGGCAAGACCGCGACCGGCAACGTCTTCGCCCACAACGTGGTCACCTCGCGCAACAAGCGCGGCGCCTTCCTCGTCACCCGCGGCCCCGGCCACATCGTCGGCCCGGTCAAGGGCACCATCGCGGTGCACAACTCCGTCTACCTGCCCGCCCGCGACACCATCGGCTGGTCCTGCCACGACGGTTGCTCACCCGGCATCCTCCGCCTGCGCAACAACATCATCGTCGTCGGCGGCGAGATGGGCTACGCCGATGGCAAGGGTGCCGACGAGGGCGGCAACGTCTACCAGGGCCGCTCCAAGGACTTCGACCTCGGCCCCGGCTCCGTGATCGCCGACCCCCGCTTCCGCAGCCGCACCGACCTCCGCCTCCGCCCCGGCTCCCCGGCCCTCGGCCGCGCCGCCGACCTCCCCGCCGCCTGGTTCGGCGGCGCCGCCCTGAAGAAGGACGTGACGGGCCGCCCCCTCCCCGCCGACCCCGCCTCCGGCGCCTACCAGCCCACCCCCCGCTGACCCCACCCGCCCCCCCGTCCGGAACGGTGCGTGTGGCCCGTTCCGGGCGCGCCCGCGTGTGCTGCCCGCTCCGGTCGCTACCCGCCTCCGGCCCGCGCGGCGTGGGGTGCGTGAGGCGGCCAGGTCACCCGGGTGATCGGTCTTAGGGTCGCCCCGGATCAGGCTCCCCTCGGGGCCTTGAGGCGGTCGCCTTGGCTGTTGCGGGTTGATCCGCCCTTTTCTCGGGGCCGTCGCCCTTCGGGCGTGTCGCCCTTCGGGCGTGTCGCCCTTCGGGCGTGTCGCCCTTCGGCCGTGCTGCCCTTCGACTGTGCCGTCCTTCCGCCGTGCCGGTCCATGCGTCCGCCCCGCCCCCTTCCGGGGCCGGTCCCGATCCGGGCCCAGGGTTCGTCCGTCCTCCTCCTCGGGGTCGTCGGGCACCTGCGGCCTGCCCGCACCGGCCCGGCGCGTCCGACTCGCTCTTGGCGGGTGGGGGGTCTGGGTGGGTTTGTGGGGGTTTGAGGGGGAGTTTCGGGAATGGGGAGGGAAAGGGTAAATGGGGGGTTGGCAGGGGTGGGGGCGGGGATGTTGGGGTGGGGGGGTTGTGGCAGCATGCCGGACATTTCCGTGGAACGTGCTGGAAACCTGCTTACGACAGTGTGTGTGGCGAAAGAGGGGTGATCGTCGATGCTCATGCGGCTGAGGGTGTCGCTGCCGGACCGGCCCGGGGCGCTGGGGCAGGTGGCCAGGGCGCTGGGGGCTCTGGGGGCGGACATCCACCAGGTCACGGTGCTGGACCGGGAGGCCGGGAGGGCCGTGGACGACTTCACGGTGTCCTGGCCGGGGGCGCCGGATCAGGACGAGGTGCGGGACCGGCTGTCGGCGGTGCCGGGGGTGCACGTTGAGGGGGCGTGGCACACCCGGGAGGTGCCCGGGTCGGCGCCGGACTACGATCTGCTGCGGCATGTGGCCGCCGAGCCGGTGCGGGCCTTCACGACGCTGGTGGACGCGCTGCCGGATCTCGTGGGGGCCGACTGGGCGCTCACCGTGCCGGCGGCGGACGTCGCGCCGGGGGCCAGGCCGGCGGTGGTGCACCGGAGCTGGCGGGCGCCCGAGGTGCTGGAGCTGCGCGAGCCGCTCTCCCCGCGGGCCGCGGCGCTCAGGGACGGCGACGTGCGGCTGATGAGCGTGCCGCTGGCCGACACCGGGCTGTGGCTGTTCGTGGGGCGCGCCGAGGGCGTGGGGCTCGCCTTCCACCGGGCCGAGCTGGACCGGGTGGTGCGCCTGACCGAGATCATCACCATGCTGGCCCGTACGGGACGAGCCGCCGCGGTCGCCGCCGCCGGTGTCGGGGCGGAGGTCGAGATGGCGATGACCGGGAAGGAGGAGCCCGCCGCGGAGGGGACAGTGTGAGCCTCAGCGCCGCGGCGGGTCGATCCGGTTGCCGTCGGTGGTGAAGAGCATGATGCGGTTCAGGTCCACGCCCACCTTGGCGTACTCGCCGGCCCGCCATACGGGGCGCGACCCGAGCCGTACGATCAGGTCGGCGCGGCGGTGGCTGCCGCTGTGCCCGTTGCCGTTGGCCGTGGGGTCGTGCTCGGGCTCGGGCGCGGAGCCGTTGATCAGGCGGCGGATCATGGAGCGGGCCCGGCTGCCGGCCGACCCGCCGTTGGCGGCGGCCCTGGCCTGCCGGGGGTCCGGCGGCTCGGGCACCGGCACGGAGGGCAGGCCCGCCTCGATGTAGGCCAGCCACTCGTGGCCGTGGTACTCCAGGGTGCGCACCCGGCCGAAGAAGCACGGGCCGTCGTAGTTCTCCGGCACCGGCGCGAGCGCGTCCGGCCGGATGCCGACGATGATGTGGCCCCCGGTGTACTTCGACACCGCGTACGCCCGCGGATCGGTCCACTGGATGGTGAGCTGACTCGGCCCGAAGTCCAGCAGGATGTACTGGTTCTGCGGGGTGTGCACCTCGGGCGCGAGCAGGTTGAGCTGCTGGGAGTTGAGGAAGGCCGCGGTGAAGGCGGTGGCCGGGTCGTTGTAGACCTGCCCGGGGGTGCCGACGTCCTGCAGCACCCCGCGGTTCATGATCGCGATGCGGTCGGCCAGCGTCAGCGCCTCCACCTGGTCGTGGGTGACGTAGATCGTGGTGACGCCGAGCGCCCGCACCAGCGAGGAGATCTCCATGCGCAGCTCGGTGCGCATGCCGGCGTCCAGGTTGGACAGTGGCTCGTCCATCAGGAACAGCGAGGGCTGGCGCACGATCGCCCGGCCCATCGCGACCCGCTGGCGCTGGCCGCCGGAGAGGGTTCCGGGGCGGCGTTCCAGGGTCTCGTCGATGTGCAGCGCCTTGGACAGTTCGGTGACCCGCTCCCTGACCAGGTTGGGGTCGGCCTTGGCGATCTCCAGGGGGAACGACAGGTTGCCGCGCACGGTGCGGTGCGGGTAGAGGGCCCCGTTCTGGAACACCATGGCCACGTCGCGGTCGCGGGGTGCGAGGTGGTTGGCGATGCGGCCGTCGAGCCACAGGTCGCCCTGCGTGATGTCCTCCAGGCCGGCGATCATCCGTAACAGCGTGGACTTGCCGCATCCGGACGGGCCGAGGAGTACGAGCAGTTCACCGTCCTCGGCGCGAAGATTCAGTCGGTCCACGGCGAGGTACCCGCCCGGGTACACCTTGGTCACGTTGTCGAGGACGACCGTACTCATTGGCCTGCTCCGCCCACGTTTGTGAAATGTCTGATCAGCCCCCCACAGTGGGGCCGCTGATCCGCAGGTCCGAGTACGGGCGCCAGGCGCCGGCTGTGGCGGTGCTGATTGATGAGGTAGTACATCGCGAGCGAGCGCTCTGTGTCCATACATGGCTAGAAATTTCTGTATCGATGGTGTTTCGACGTGACATTTCCGGCCTGCCGGTAACCGTGCTGTAGCCGATCCCGTTACCGGCCCCCCGAGGCCGGTTCCGCCCGATTACGGCCCGGCACAAAATCGGGGTCTGCCCTGGGCCGAGCCGCTGAGCTGCGCGTTCGCCCCTGAAACCGTGATCTGGAACTGCTTGCCGAAAGTTTCGCCGTCTTGCCGTCCGAGGTTCACCGGTTGTCACGTTCTAAGTCATCGCACTCCATGGGGCCGAGCCCGATTTCACCGCGATGTCACGGCGCCGTCACACCCGCCGCGGCGCCGCTCGGCGTACGCGAGCACAGGTGGGCGCGCGCGTAAAGTACTGTCCATGAACGGCACCAGGCTCTCCGACATCGCAGCCCAGGCAGGGGTCAGTGAGGCGACCGTGAGCAGGGTGCTGAACGGCAAGCCCGGCGTGTCGCAGGCGACCAGGCAGGCCGTGCTCACCGCGCTCGACCTGATGGGGTACGAGCGCCCGCAGCGGCTGCGCCAGCGCAGCAACGGCCTGATCGGGCTGGTCACCCCGGAGCTGGACAACCCGATCTTCCCGGCGTTCGCCCAGGCGGTGGAGAAGGTGCTCACCCAGCACGGTTACACGCCGGTGCTGTGCACCCAGCTCCCCGGCTGCGCCCCCGAGGACGAGTTCACCGAGCTGCTCATCGACCGCGGCGTCAGCGGCATCGTGTTCGTCTCCGGCCTGCACGCCGACACCACCGCCCGCATGGACCGCTACCAGAAGCTCACCGAGCGCGGGCTGCCGATCGTGCTGGTCGACGGCTACAACGAGCACATCGAGGCGCCGTTCATCTCCCCCGACGACCGGCTGTCGTCCCGGCTGGCCGTGCAGCACCTCGTGGACCTCGGGCACGAGCGCATCGGGCTGGCGGCCGGGCCGCGCCGGTTCGTGCCGGTCATCCGCAAGATCGAGGGCTACACCCAGGCCATGGAGCGGCTGCTCGGGCCGGGCTCGGCCGACGACCTGATCGCCCACTCGCTGTTCACCGTCGAGGGCGGGCAGGCCGCCGCGGGCTCGCTGCTCGAACGCGGCTGCACCGGCATCGTGTGCGCCAGCGACCTGATGGCCCTCGGCGCGATCCGGGCCTGCCGCGACCGCGGCCTGTCGGTGCCCGGCGACGTGTCGGTGGTCGGCTTCGACGACTCGCCGCTGATCGCCTTCACCGACCCGCCGCTGACCACCGTGCGCAAGCCGATCGGCCCGATGGCCGCCGCGGCGGTCGAGACGCTGCTGGAGGGGATCAACGGCGCCCCGGCCAAGCACGTCGAGCTGGTCTTCCAGCCCGAGCTGGTGGTGCGCGGCTCCACCGGCTCCGGCCCCCGTGTCAGCCGCTGACGATCCGACAGGAGTGCCCTTCGTGAGCCTCGACGTGCTCGTGGTCGGCGGCGCCGGCGTGGACACCACCGTCTACGTCCCCGTGCTGCCCCTACCCTACGCCGACACGTACGCCGTGCCGCCCATCGTGGACCGCATCGGCAACACCGGCGCCGGGGTCGTGCTCGGCTGCCACGCGCTCGGCCTGGCCGCCAAGCTGGTGGACATCATCGGCGACGACCCGCAGGGCCGGCTCGTACGCGAGACGATGGAGGCGCGCGGCGTCCCGTTCGCCTACGAGGTCTCCGCGGCCGGCACCCGGCGCAGCGTCCTGCTGGTGGACGACGAGGGCCGCCGCCTGTCGCTGTACGATCCGCGGTTCACGCCCGGCGAGCGGCTCTCGGCCGCGAGCTACCGCGACGACCTCGCCGCGGCCCGGCACGTCCACCTGTCGATCACCGACTTCTCCCGCCACCTGTACCCCGAGGTGCGCGAGGCGGGCGTGCCCTGCTCCACCGACCTGCACGACTGGGACGGCCGCGCCGACTACCAGAAGGACTTCGCCTACGGCTCCGACCTGGTGTTCCTGTCGGCCGCAGCCCTGGACGACATGGGCGAGACGATGCGCGCGATCCTGCGCGGCGGACGGGCGGAGGCCGTGATCTGCACGGCCGGGGCGCGCGGGGCGTACCTGCTGACCGACCCCGACGGCGAGCCGCGGCACACCCCGCCCGCGCCGCTGCCCGGCCCGGTCGCCGACAGCAACGGCGCCGGCGACGCGTTCGTCTCCGGCTTCCTGTACGGCAGGCTGCGCGGGCGCGACGTGGAGGAGTGCATGCGGCTCGGCGCCATCGCCGGGGCCCACGCCTGCGCCACGACCGGCACCCACGAGGCCCCGATCGACGAGCGCACACTGCTGCGCCGCGCCGGCCGCTGACCTGCGGCCGGCCGGAAACGGGGCGGGCCCGTGCCGCCGGCCGGCCGCTGACCTGCGGCCGGCCGGAAAATGGGGCGGGCCCGTGGCGCCGGTCAGGCGGCCACGGGCCCCATTCCATGATCCCGGCGCCGGGTCGCGGCGCCGTCCATGGCCACCGGCTGCCCGAGGGAGGCCGGGCGCCGGCGTCGCTGTTGCAGGGTCACCCCTGAACGATCACGCCTGTGCATGCTAGCGGTCACGACTCGGGCTCACTCCGCCGCGTGGCCGCCGGTGGGTCAGGGCTTGAGCGCGGCGGCCTCCGCGGCGAGCTTCTCGATCCGCGCGTAGTCGCCGGAGGCGAGCGCGTCGGCCGGGGTCAGCCAGGTGCCGCCCACGCAGCCCACGTTGGGCAGGGCGAGGTAGGCGGGCGCGTTCTCGGGCCGGATGCCGCCGGTGGGGCAGAAGCGCACCTCGGGCAGCGGGCCGGCCAGCGCCTTGAGGTAGGCCAGGCCGCCAGCGGGCTCGGCCGGGAAGAACTTCATCTCGCCGATGCCGCGCTCGGCCAGGGTCATGACCTCGGTGGCGGTGGCCACGCCGGGCAGGAACGGGATCTCGCTGCCCACCATCGCGTCCACGAGCGCCGGGGAGGTGCCCGGGCTGACCAGGAACTTGGCGCCCGCGTCGAGCGAGGCGGCGACGTCGGCGGGCGTGCGCACGGTGCCGGCGCCCACGATCGCGTCGGGCACCTCGGCCGCGATGCGCCGGATCGCCTCCAGGGCGGGCGCGGTGCGCAGCGTGACCTCGATGACCGGCAGGCCGCCCGAGACCAGGGCGCGGGCCATGGGCACCGCGGTGTCAACGTCCTCCACGACGACGACGGGCACGACGGGGGCGAGGTCGAGCAGGGGCATGCGGTCCTCCGTAGTCAGGTGCGTATCATTGTCGCCGATCGCTGCGCGAGCCATGCGGCGGCCCCCGTGAGCGCGGGCTGCGAGTCGACGATCAGGTGGGTGGGGATCGCGGCGAGGTAGCCGTCGAGCGTGGGCGTGGCCTCGAACCGGAGCCGGAAGTCACTGCCGAGCAGCCGCTCCCGTACCCGGGGCAGGATGCCGCCCCCGAGGTAGACACCGCCGCGCGCGCCGAGCGTGAGCGCGACGTTGGCCGCGAAGCCGCCGAGCAGCGCGCAGAACATGTCCACGGTCTGCCCGCACAGCGGGTCGTCGTCCGCCCGCGCCGTGATCTGCGAGGCGGTGAGCGGGGGCGCGTCCTCGCCGCGTACCAGGGCCAGGCCGCGGCGCAGGCGTACCAGGCCGGGGCCGGACAGCAGGTGCTCGGCCACGACGTACGCCAGCCCGTCGCGGCGCAGCGCGGCCACGACCTCCGCCTCCAGCTCGGTGGCGACGGGGGCGCTGACGTGGCCGCCCTCGGACGCGACCGGCAGCCAGCCGCCGTCCACGGGCACCAGGCCGGCCACGCCCAGGCCGGTCCCCGGCCCGAGCACGGCCTTGACGTCCGGCACGTCCTTGGCCGGGGCCTGGGGTCCGCCCACGTGCGCCAGGTCCGGCCCGTCCAGGTGCGGCAGGGCCAGTGCCAGGGCCTCGAAGTCGTTCAGCAGCGAGGCGTCCGGCAGGCCGAGGTCGTGTACCGACCCCGACCACCCGGCGTTGGTGAGCCGATAGCGGTCGCCGTCCACCGGCCCCGCGATCGCGAGGCACGCCGCACCCGGCCGAACTCCGCCCGCATGGTCTGCGAGATAGGCGGCTACGGCTTCGGGCAGGCCCTCGTGATCGGCTCCGCGGAGCACGGCGATCGCCTCGGGACGCCCGCCGGGACCGGTGACCAGTCCGAAGCGGGCGTTGGTGCCGCCGATGTCGGCGACAAGCCAGGGATAGTGGTACGCGGTCACCTCGCCGCGCCTGCGGCCGTCGCCGTAGCGAAGGCGCCGTTGAGCGGGAAGATGCCCGCGCCGCGCTCGGCCGGGGCGGCCGAACGGCGGAAGGCGGCGAACAGCTCGCGGCCGGTGCCGATCCACTCCGCGTCGCTCGGCGGGGCGCCCTCGGGCGTCCGGCGGGCCAGCTCCTCCTCCGGTACCAGCAGCGACAGCGTGCCCGCCGCGGAGTCCAGCCGGATCGGGTCGCCGTCGCGGACGAGCGCGATCGGCCCGCCGTGGGCGGCCTCGGGGGAGAGGTGGATGGCCGCGGGCACCTTGCCGGACGCGCCGGACATCCGGCCGTCGGTGACGATCGCGACCCGCTGCCCGCGGTCGAGCAGCACGGCCAGCGGCGGGGTGAGCTTGTGCAGCTCGGGCATCCCGTTCGCGCTGGGGCCCTGGTAGCGGATGACGGCCACGAAGTCCTGCCCGTCCAGCTCCCCGGCCTCGAAGGCGCGCAGCAGCTCGGCCTGGTCGTCGAAGACCTTCGCCGGCGCCTCGATGACCAGGTGCTCGGGCTTGACCGCGGAGACCTTGCTCACCGCGCGGCCCAGGTTGCCCTCCAGCATGTGGATGCCGCCGTCGGCGGAGAACGGGTCGGAGACCGGCCGCAGCACGTCGGGGTCGGAGCTGGGCTCGGTGCGCTCCTCCCACACCAGGCCGACGTCCTCCTTCAGCACCGGCGCGGAGCGGTAGTGGTCCAGGCCGCGCCCGGCCACGGTGAGCACGTCGCGGTGCAGCAGCCCGGCGTCCAGCAGGTCGCCGATGAGCACCTGCATGCCGCCGGCGGCCTGGAAGTGGTTCACGTCGGCCTGGCCGTTGGGGTACATCCGGGTCAGCAGCGGCACGACCTTCGACAGCGCGGCGAAGTCGTCCCACTGCAGCTCGATGCCCGCCGCGGCGGCGATGGCGACCAGGTGCAGGGTGTGGTTGGTGGAGCCGCCGGTGGCCAGCAGCGCGACCACCGCGTTGGCGATCGCCTTCTCGTCCACGACCCGGCCGACCGGGGTGTACTCCGCGCCGTGCGCGGTGATCTCCACCGCGCGCCGCCCGGCGGCCTCGGTCAGCGCCGTGCGCAGCTCGGTGCGCGGGTTGACGAACGTCGCCCCGGGCAGGTGCAGGCCCATGACCTCCACCAGCACCTGGTTGGAGTTGGCGGTGCCGTAGAAGGTGCAGGTGCCGGGGGAGTGGTAGGACTTGGCCTCGGCGTCGAGCATCTCCTCGCGGCCGATCCTGCCCTCGGCGAACGCCTGCCGGGCGCGGGCCTTGACCTTGTTCGGCAGGCCCGAGGTCATGGGCCCGGCGGGCACGAACACCGCGGGCAGGTGCCCGAAGTGCAGCGCGCCGATGAGCAGGCCGGGCACGATCTTGTCGCACACGCCCAGCATCAGCGCGGAGTCGAACATGTCGTGCGAGAGGGCGATGGCGGTGGCCATCGCGATCACCTCGCGGCTGTAGAGCGAGAGCTGCATGCCCGCCCGGCCCTGGGTGATCCCGTCGCACATCGCGGGCACGCCGCCCGCGACCTGCGCCACGCCGCCCGCCGCGCGCACCGCCCGCTTCAGGACCGGCGGGTACGTCTCGTACGGCTGGTGCGCCGAGAGCATGTCGTTGTAGCTGGTCACGATGGCCACGCCGGGCTTGCTCAGACCGCGCAGGTCGCGCTTGTCGGCCTCGGGGCTGGCGGCGAAGCCGTGCGCCAGGTTGGCGCACCCCAGCGCGCCGCGCGCCGGGCCGCGCTCCATCGCCTCCTCGGCGGCGGCGTCCAGACGGGCCAGGTACGCCGCGCGGCTCGCCCTGCTGCGCTCGCGCAGCCTCTCGGTGACCTCTTCCAGGACGGCGTTCACGCGGTCTCCTCCTCGTGCCAGGCGCGCCCGCTGCGGGCGAGCAGTTCGTGCGCGGAGGCGGGCCCCGCGCTTCCGGCCGGGTACGGCTCCGGCGGCATGCCGCTGGCCTCCCAAGTGGCCAGGATCGGGTCGATCCACCGCCACGCCGCCTCGACCTCGTCACGGCGCATGAACAGGGTGGGGTTGCCCGCCATCACGTCCAGGAGCAGCCGCTCGTAGGCGTCGGGCACCCGGGACGCGAACGCGCTGGCGAAGTCCAGGCTCAGCGGCACCGGGCGCAGCGCGACCTCGCCGGTGCCCGGCTCCTTGGCCATCAGGTGCAGGTGGATGCCCTCGCTCGGCTGGAGCCGCAGCACCAGCCGGTTGGGGCTGCCGCCGGGGAAGATCGAGTGGGGCACGTCCTTGAACTGCACCACGATCTCCGAGCGGCGGGTGGGCAGCCGCTTGCCGGTGCGCAGGTAGAACGGCACCCCGGCCCAGCGCCAGTTGCGCACCTCGGCGCGGATCGCGGCGAAGGTCTCCACCCGGCGCGAGGCCGCGGTCGGCGGGGTGCTCGCGGGCTCGTCCAGGTAGCCCGGCATGCCGGGGCCCTCGGTGTACTGGCCGCGCACGGTGAACCGGTCGGCCTCGGTGCCGCTGATCGGGCGCAGCGCCTGGAGCACCTTGACCTTCTCGTCGCGGATGGACTCGCGGTCGTTGCGCGCGGGCGGCTCCATGGCCACCAGGCACAGCAGTTGCAGCAGGTGGTTCTGCACCATGTCGCGCAGCGCGCCGGCGTGGTCGTAGTAGCCGCGGCGGCCGGGCGTGCCGACGGTCTCGGTGACCGAGATCTGCACGTGGTCGATCCACAGCGAGTTCCAGACCGGCTCCAGGAAGGCGTTGGCGAAGCGGAGCACGAGCAGGTTCTGCACGGTCTCCTTGCCGAGGTAGTGGTCGATCCGGTACGTCTGCGGCTCGGCGAAGATCTCGCCCACCTCGTCGTTGATCCGCTGCGCGCTGAGCAGGTCGCGTCCGATCGGCTTCTCCAGCACGACGCGCGAGCGCGGGGTGACCACGCCGGCGGCGCGCGCGTCGCGGCAGAACGGGCCGAACGTCATCGGCGGGCTGGCCAGGTAGAAGATGCGGTCGCGGTCCTCGTGCCCGGACAGCAGGGCGGCCAGCTCGCCCCAGCCGGGGTGGGCGGCGTGGCCGCCCTCGGCGGACACGTCCACGGTGATGTGGTGCAGGCGGCCCAGGAAGCGCGCCCACACCTGCGGGTCCTCGACCGGTACGGCGCCGCGCACCTCCGCGTCCACCTTGCCGCGGAAGTCGGAGTCGGCGAGCCCGCCGCGGGACATGGCGATGATCCGGGTCTCCGGGGCGAGGAGGCCGTCGCGGTCGCAGTGGTACAGGGCCGGGATCAGCTTGCGCATGGCCAGGTCACCCGTGCCGCCGAACACCACGAGGTCGGCGCGGTGCGGGGCGGCCGGGGATGCCGGCACGGGGGAGGACACGATGGAACGCTCCGATGATCTGGCAACTAGGGATCTACCATCTGCAGGACAGATCGGACACTAGCCCTATCTTCGGCTCTAGACAAGCTGAGTTTTGCTATCTGAGATGAATAAGTCGTGACTATTCATAGCCGAAGCAGATGTGGTTGACTGAGCGGATGGCACGACGTTCAGCCGCCGCACTCGCCACCAGCGGTGAGGTGCTGCGCCTCATCCGCACCGGCGAGGCAGTCACTCGCGCCGAGATCGGCCGGGTCACCGGGCTGTCCCGCCCCGCCGTCGCGCTCCGGGTCACCGAGCTGCTCGACAGCAACCTGGTCGTGGAGGACACCGAGGGCCCGTCCACCGGCGGGCGCCCGCCGGCCCGCCTGCGCTTCAACGCCTCCGGCGGGGTCGTGCTGGTCGCCTCGCTGGGCGCCAGCCGCACCCAGATCGCCGTGTGCGACCTGGCCGGAGAGGTCGTGGAGCGCTCGGAGATCGCCATCGACGTCGAGGAGGGCCCCGACGTCGTGCTGCCGCTGCTGATGGACACCTGGGAGAAGCTGCTCGGCGGGCGGCCCGTCTCCGACGTGTGCGGCGTGGGCATGGGCGTGCCGGCGACCGTGGAGTTCGCGGCCGGGCGCACCGAGAGCGCCCGGGTGATGGCGAGCTGGACCGGCGTGGTGATCCCCCCGGTCATCGCCGCCAGATTCCCGGTGCCGGTGTTCCTGGACAACGACGTGAACGTGATCGCCATCGGCGAGCACCACGTGGTGTACGCCGGCGAGGCCGACGACCTGCTGTTCGTGAAGGTCTCCACCCGGATCGGCTCCGGGGTGATCGCCGGCGGGCGCATCCTGCGCGGCGCGCTCGGCGCGGCCGGCGAGATCGGGCACATCCCGGTGCGCGACGGCGGGGGAGTGCTGTGCCGCTGCGGCACGCTCGACTGCCTCGACTCCGTCGCCAGCGGCACCGCGATCCTGCGCGACCTGCGCGCCCGCGGCAAGGACGTCGCCGGCATCGCCGACGTGGTGGCGCTGGTGCGCGCGGGCGACGCCGAGACCATGGCGGTGATCCGCGAGGCGGCCCGGCGGCTCGGCGAGGTCGTGGCCAGCGCGGTCAACCTGCTCAACCCGGCCGTGGTCGTGCTGGGCGGCGACGTGGCCGAGGCGTTCCAGCCGCTGGTGTCGGGTGTGCGCGAGGTGGTCTACCGGCGCTCGACGGCGCTGGCCACCCGCAACCTGCGCATCGAGCGCAGCAGGCTCGGCCCGGGGGCGGGCATCACCGGCTGCGCCCTGATGGTGCTGGACCACATCCTGGCCCCCGAGGCCGTGGACGCCGCCATCGCGCGCGCCGCGGGCGCCTCGGGGGGCCTGCCCGGCTCGTCAGGTCTGGGCGTGCTGGATAAGACCGTGCAGGGCGCTTTCTAGTCCTCGCTGCGTGGCGACCGGCCGCGACCAGGGCAGCCGGATCAGCGTCGGGTCGGCCAGGCCCACGCGCACGGTCACGCCGTAGCGGTCCAGCTCCCAGATCCACACCTCGCCGTCCAGCGGGCCGGCCAGGTGCGCCACGGCGTGCGCGAGCTGCTCCCGGTGGCAGCCGTTGACGTGCCGGATCATCGCCTCCGCGGCGGCCATCAGCGGGTCGGGGGCCGCGCCCAGGTACTCCTCGGCGTCCAGCACGCCCGACTCCTGGCCCACAAGGTAGATCACCTGCCCGATGTCCATCCGGAGCAGCCGGGGCGTGCCGGGCGCGGGGGAGTCGCCGTCCAGTTCGGCTGCGGCCGCCTCGACGGCCGCGAACAGCCCCTCGTCGGGGCAGGTCTCGGCGATGGCGACCGCCGAACGGCGCACGTCGGCGGCGGGCACCGGCTCCAGCCACCCCTGCGCCTTCAGCATGCCGCGCGGGCGGGCGGCTCCGGCCAGTTCCCTGGTCGCGATCAGGTCCACGGTGGCCACGGTCTGCGGCTCCACGGCGTACAGGGGGTGCTCCTCGGGGAGCAGCAGGACGGGGCGGCCGGCGCGGTCCACGCCGCCCCGCGCGGGCACGGCGGGGCGCGGCGATCCGGCCAGGGAGACGTGCGTGGGGACGGCGGTCGCGGCCAGCGTGCGTACGCGCTCCGGGATGGGCGGGGCGACGAGCGGCATGGGGGCTCCTTCGGCTCCGACTTCCTGTAAGGTTAGGCTTGCCTTAGTTAGTCTTACCTAAGCACAAAGGAGACATCGTGCGCTACACCGGGCCGAAGGTGCGGCTGTCCCGCAGGGCGGGCGTCCCGCTGACCAGGAAGGCGGTGCGCTACTTCGAGGCCAGGCCGTACCCGCCCGGCGAGCACGGCCGCAAGACCAACCGGCGCACCGCCGGCGACTACAGCCTGCGCCTGATGGAGAAGCAGAAGCTGCGCTGGTACTACGACGTCTCCGAGCGCCAGCTCCGCCGCTACTGGGACCTCGCGCTGCGCCGCCCCGGCAGCTCCGGCGCCGAGCTGGTCGTGCTGCTGGAGACGCGCCTCGCCTCGCTGGTGCTGCGCAGCGGGCTCGCGCCGTCGATCTACGCGGCCCGCCAGTACGTCTCGCACGGCCACATCACCGTGGACGGCCGCAAGGTGGACATCCCCAGCTACCTGGTCAAGCCCGGCCAGGTCGTCGCCGTACGGGAGCGGTCGCGGCGCATGCAGCCGTTCGTGGCGGCGGCCGAGGGCGTGTACGCCGACGAGGTCACCGCGCCCTACCTCGCGGTGGAGCTGAAGGAGCTGCGCTTCACCCTGGTCGGCAAGCCCGAGCGGGCCCAGGTGCGGGTGCCGGTGGACGAGCAGCTCGTCGTCGAGCACTACTCCCGCTGACGAGCACTGCTCCCGCCGAGGGGGAGCTCCCTCAGCCGCGCTCCGGCACCGACAGCGCCTCCCGCAGCTCGCGCATCTCGGCCCGGAGCGCGGCCAGCTCCGCCAGCACGGCGGCGTCGGACGCCTCCTCCTCCCGCGCCGCCTCCCTCTGCTCCTCCTCCATCGCGCTGACCACCACCGCGATGAACAGGTTCAGCACCACGAACGTGCACACCAGCATGAACAGCACGAAGAACACCCACGCCGAGGGGTGCACGGCCATCACCTCGCGGGTGATGTCGGACCAGGCGTCGCCGGTCATCATCTGGAACAGCGTGAACAGCGAGGTCGGCAGCGACCCGAAGTACTCCGGCGCCGTCGCGCCGTACAGCTTGGTGCTCATCACCGCGGCCACGTAGAGCACCAGCGCGAGCAGCAGCACGATCGACGACATGCCGGGCACCGCGGTCAGCAGCGCGCCCACCACCCGGCGCAGGCTCGGCACCACCGAGATCAGCCGCAGCGCGCGCAGCACCCGCAGGGCGCGCAGCACCGACAGCCCGCCCGCCGTGGGCAGCAGCGACACGGCCACGATCGCGCTGTCGAACAGGTTCCACGGGTCGCGCAGGAACGCCACCCGGTACGCGTACCCCTTGGCCGCCAGCTCGGCCACGAAGATGTACAGCGCCGCGTGGTCCACCGCGGCCAGCAGGCCGCCGTAGTGCTCCACCATCCACGGCGAGGTCTCCATGCCGAGCGTCATGGCGTTGATCAGGATCACCGCGGTGATGAACCGCTGGAATCCCGCGGACTCCAGGTGGGCGCGTACGCGGGCGCGCATCGACAGGGACTCTCCCGAGAGGTCGGAGTTGCACGAAGATCTTAATGGATGTCCTGGGAGATGCCTGTGAAAGCGGGATGTCCGCTCGATCCGGGTCCGCCGGCACCTGTGCCCGTGCCGGGCCGGCTCACAGGAACCTCACAGAACCTCTCCTGACCTGCTCAACCCGCCGCGCCAGCCTGTCTCACATGCAGACGTACGGTGCGGCGGGCGGGAGCCCGTCATGATCGAGATTCGCGGCCTGACCAAACGCTACGGCGACGTGACCGCGGTCGCCGACCTCACCTTCGACGTACGGCCCGGCCTGGTGACCGGGTTCCTCGGCCCGAACGGCGCCGGCAAGTCCACCACCATGCGCATGATCCTCGGCCTGGACGCGCCCACCTCGGGCACGGCCGGCGTGTACGGCGTGCCGTACGCCGACCTGCCGTCCCCCATGCGCCAGGTCGGGGCGCTGCTCGACGCACGCGCCGGTTACGGCGGGCGCAGCGCGCGCACCCACCTGCGCTGTCTCGCCGCCGCCAACGGCATCCCGCGCGCCCGGGTGGACGAGGTGCTGGGCATCGTCGGCCTCGAAGGCGCGGCCGGACGCCGGATCGGCGGCTTCAGCCTGGGCATGAGCCAGCGCCTCGGCATCGCCGCCGCGCTGCTCGGCGACCCCGGCGTGCTCATCTTCGACGAGCCGGTCAACGGGCTCGACCCCGAGGGCATCGTGTGGATCCGCACGCTGATGCGCGACCTGGCCGCCGAGGGCCGCACGGTGCTGGTCTCCAGCCACCTGATGAGCGAGATGGCCCTCACCGCCGACCACCTGATCGTCATCGGCAGGGGCCGCCTCGTCGCCGACGCGAGCCTGGACGCCCTGGCCGCCTCGGCGGGGACCACCGTCCACGTACGCGCCGCCGACCAGTCCGCCCTGACCCGCGCCCTGACCGCCGCCGGCGCCACCGTCACCCCCGGCCCCGCGGGCGCTCTGGAGGTCTCCGGCCTGGACGCCCCCGCGATCGGCGGCGTCGCCGCGGCGCGCGGCCTGGTGCTGCACGAGCTCACCCCGCACCGCGCCTCACTGGAGGAGACGTTCATGAAGCTGACCAGGGACACCGTCGAGTTCGGCCACCAGGAAGGAGCGAAGGCGTGAGCACCGGGACCATCGCGCGTGCCGACGTGGGGCACCGGCGGGCCGCGGCCGTGGGGGAGTTCCGGCCGGCGACGTTCGCCGACGCGGTGCGCGCGGAGTGGCTGAAGTTCCGCACCATGCGGGCCACCGTGATCAACGCCCTGGCGACCCCCGTGCTCGGCATGGCCTACGCCGTGATGTTCGGCCTCTCCGGGGCGCGGGACTACCTTGAGGCCACGCCCGCCGACCAGGCCGCCTTCGATCCGGGCGGTGTCGCGATGCGCAGCCTGGTGCTCGCCCAGATCACCGCGGCCCTGGTGGGCGCGCTCATGGTCACCGTCGAGTACCGGTCCAGGTCCATGGCCACCACCGTGACCGCCGTGCCGCGCCGCACCCGCCTGCTGGCGGCCAAGACCCTCGTGGTCACGGCCGTGATGCTGGTCGTGGGCCAGATCACCGCGTTCGGCACCTTCCTGGTGGGCACTTCGGTGCTCGCCGGGCAGGGCGTGCCCTCGCTCACGCTCGCCGACCCCGGCGCTATCGGCCCGGTGGCGGGCGCGGGCCTGTACCTCGGCACCTTGCCCGTCCTCGGCATCGCGGTGGGCACCCTGCTGCGCGTCTCGGCCGGCGCGGTCGCCACGCTCGGGGTCGGCCTGCTCCTGATCCCGGCGATGGCGCCCATCTACCCGGAGTGGCTGGCCGAGCCGGTCATGAAGTACTGGCCCACACTGGCCGGGTACCGTCTGTCCGCGTTCGTCCCGGACCCGGACCTCCCGTCCGGCTGGCAGGGCTACCTGCTGATGTGCGGCTTCCTCGCCGTGCTGTCGGCCGTGACCGTGTACGTCTTCCGCCGGCGCGATGTCTGAGGACACACGCCCCCCGGCCCACGGCCCCAGGGCCACCACCACCGACGCGGTCTCCGGTGGTGCGGGCCGGGCGGGGCGCGGTGGTGCGGTGTTCGGTGGTGCGGGCCGGGTTGGGCGCGGTGGCGGGGTGTTCGGTGGTGCGGGCCGGGTTGGGCGCGGTGGCGGGGTGTTCGGTGGTGCGGGCCGGGCGGCGCTGGGCGGCGTGGCCACGGGTGCGGCGGCCGTCCTGGCGATGGCGGCCCTCGCCGCCGCCGGCCTGTACCTGCTCGGCGTACGCGCGCCGTCCTCCCTGCTCCCGGCCGCCGCCACGGTCGCCACCCTGGCGACCGGCGGCCGGGCAGGGGTCGCCCTGGAACCGGACCTCGCCCTGGAACCGGCCCGCGCGGGCGCCCTCGACCTGGCCATGCGCGGCGAGATCGCCGTCTTCCCGCTGACCGTGACCATCACCGGGATGCTGGTCCTGGCCACCGGCCTGCGCCGCCCCGCGCGCCCGCACTGGCCCCTGCGCGTCACCACGGCCGGAGCGGCGTTCCTCGCCGGCCTGGCCGCGCTGGGCCTGCTGGGCCGGGGCTCGGCCCCCCTGCCGGCCGCGGCCGGACTCGGCCTCCCCGGCGCACTCGGCCTCCCCGGCAGGGGCGGTCTCCCCAGCGAAGGCCATCTTCCCGGTGGGGTCGGTCTTCCCGGTGGGGTCGGCCTTCCTGGTGGGGTCGGCCTTCCTGGTGGGGTCGGCCTTCCTGGTGGGCTCGGTCTCCCTGGAGGGCTCGGTCTCCCTGGAGGGGGTGGTGGATCGGGCGGGGGAGTCCTGCACTTCGCGCCCCACGTGATCCCGGCACTGGCCGGCGGCCTCGTGCTCACGCTCGCAGTGGCCGCGCTCGCATGGACCGCCTCCCTCCTACCGCCCGCCCACGATCGCATCGGGAAGGCCCGCCGCCTCATCCGGACCGCCCGAAGCCGCAGCCGGGACGCCGAGGGTGTCGCACATGACGCGCGTGCCCGCGAGCGGGAGGCCGTGGGTGTTGCTGATGGCGTGCGCGATGACGGCCGGGGTGTGGCGGGTGTAGTGCGTGGCGGGCGCGATCACGACCGGGACGCCGAGGGTGTCGCGCGTGGCGCTTGGGCCCGCGGCCGGAGGGCCGGGGGTGTCGGGCGTGGCGCCTCCGCTCACGACCGCGATGCTTCGGATGGTGCCTCTGGCGTGCGCGACCGGGACCGCGACCGGGGCACCCGGGGTGTCCCCTCTGGCGGGGGCGATGGGACCGGGGTGCCGTCTCTGGTGGTGGCGCTGGGGGTTGCGGTGCGGGTGGTCGTGCTGGTGTTGGTGGTGCTTGGAGGTGTGGCGGCTGTGGGCGGGGCGGTGTTCGCCGGTTTCCGTGGGGTGGGAGCGGTGGCGGGGGGCATGCTGCTGGGCGGGCCCAATGTCGCGCTGGCGGGGCTGGCGGCGGGGGCCGGGGTGCCATGGACGAGCACCGTGGACGGGGCCCTCGCCGACGGGCTCGCGGGGCGGGTGCCCGCGGGGACCGTGGACGTGCCCGGCCTGCTCACCGTGGTCGCGGTGGTCGTGCTGCTCCTGGCGGCCGTCCTCGCCGCCCGGCGTACGCCGGCGCACGCTCTCGGTCCCGCCTCCGCCGCGGCCATGGCGCTCGTGACCGGCGCGGTATTGACCCTGGTGGCCTGGGCCGCGGGCGGCGGAGTGCGGGCCGGGCTGGCGCTGTTCCAGATGGAGATGCCGGTCCTGGACCTGGCGCTGACCGGCGACCCGGCCCTGGCGCTCGGCATCGGCCTGGCGGCGGGCGGGGGCGCCGGGGCCGTGGCGGCGCTGCTCACCCGGCTCCTCCGCCGCCGCGCCGCCCTATCCTCGAAGCAGTTGACGGGAAGTGCGGTGAAGGGATGATGGACGGGCGCGTGAGCGGGGCGGCGGGGGCGAGGCTCCTCGTCGTGGACGACGAGCCGACCGTGCGCGAGCTGCTGTCGGCCACCCTGCGCTTCGCCGGCTTCAGCGTCGAGTCCGCCGCCACGGGCGCGCAGGCCGTCGAGTCGGCCCGCAACACGCCGCCCGACCTGGTCCTGCTCGACGTGATGCTGCCCGACATGGATGGCTTCGAGGTGGTACGCCGCCTGCGCGGCCAGCAGGGGGCCGCCACCGGCCTGCGCCCCGAGGTCCCGGTGCTGTTCCTCTCGGCCCGCGACTCGCCCGCCGACAAGATCAACGGGCTCACCCTGGGCGGCGACGACTACGTCACCAAGCCCTTCGACCTGGAGGAGCTGATCGCCCGTATCCAGGCGATCCTGCGCCGCACCGGCGGCGGGCGCCCGGCCGGCACCATCGTCGTCGGCGACCTGGAGGTCGATCCCGAGGGCCACCAGGTGCTGCGGGCCGGCCACCCGGTGCGCCTGTCGCCGACCGAGTTCCGGCTGCTGCACTACCTCGCGGTCAACGCGGGCCGGGTCGTGTCCAAGGCGCAGATCCTGGAGCACGTCTGGCGCTACGACTTCAACGGCGACAGCAGCATCGTGGACACCTACGTCAGCTACCTGCGCCGCAAGCTCGACACGGCCGAGCCCAAGCTGATCCACACCGTGCACGGCGTGGGCTACGTCCTGCGCAGGCCGCGCCCGTGAGCCGCGGCCTCGCACGCCGGTTCCGCCGCCGGGGCGGACGGCGGCTGTCGCTGCGGGCCCGGCTGCTGGCGATCACGCTGGCGATGCTCGTGACCGGGCTGTTGATCAGCTCGGCGGTGGCGGTCGGCACGCTGCGCAGCCACCTGATCGAACGGGTGGACGACCAGCTCCGCCCGCTGGCGTACGCCGCGGCCCGGATCTCCCCCGACATCCTGCGCCCCATCACCTCCGGGGAGGCCCGCCGCGCGGTCCACGCGCTCACCGGCGGCCTGGACCTGGTCAGCGAGGCGCACGTCGCCTACCTGACCCCCGACGGCAGGATCGATCGGCTGGGCCGCCCCGGCGCCCCCGGCCCCGCGCTGCCCCGGCTCGACACCGCCGCCGTGGCCGCCCTGCGCGGCGAGCCGTTCGAGGTGCCCGGGGCCGGTGGAGAGGGCCGGTGGCGGGCCATCGCCCTGCCCCGGGCCGACCGGCCGCTCGGCCCCGCCGCCACTCCGCCCGTCCCCGGCAGCGGCGTGGTCGTCGCGGTCTCCATGGCCGGGGTGAACTCCACCGTCGCGCGGCTCACGCTGGTGTGCGTGCTCACCGGCGCGGCCCTGCTCGCGCTGCTGGCCGTCGCGGGCCGCTTCGCCGTACGCGCCGGGCTGCGGCCGCTGCACGACATCGAGGAGACCGCGGCGGCCATCGCGGGCGGCGACCTGACCCGGCGGGTGCCCGAGAGCGCGCCGCCGTCCACCGAGATCGGCCGCCTGTCCGCCGCGCTCAACGGCATGCTCGGCCAGATCGAGGCCGCGTTCGCCGCCCGGGAGGAGTCGGAGGCGCGGATGCGTCGCTTCGTCGCCGACGTCAGCCACGAGCTGCGCACGCCGCTGTTCGGCATCAAGGGCTTCTCCGAGCTGTACGCCATGGGCGGCCTGTCCGGCGAGGGCGACGTGGACCGCACCATGGCCCGCATCCGCAGCGAGTCGGCCCGGCTGGCCGGCCTGGTGGAGGACCTGCTGCTGCTCGCCCGGCTCGACGAGGGCGAGGCCGCCCTGCCCATGGACCTGGCCCCGATGGACCTGCGCACCCTCGCCGCCGACGCCCGGCACGACCTGCGCGCCCTGGACCCCTCGCGCCCGGTCGAGCTCACCGGCCCCGACGGCGGCGACCCCGGCCGCGCGCCGGTGCTCGGCGACGAGGCCCGGCTGCGCCAGGTGGTCGCCAACCTGGTCGGCAACGCGGTCGCGCACACCCCGCCGGGCACGCCCGTCCGCGTCGGGGTCGGCACCTGCGGCGGCGAGGCCGTGCTCGTCGTCCAGGACCGGGGGCCCGGCCTCACCGCGGAGCAGGCCGCGCGGGTCTTCGACCGCTTCTACCGCGTGGACGCCTCGCGAGGCCGGTCCGCCGGCCCGCAGGACGCGACCGGCGGCGGCCACGGGGGCGCCGGCCTCGGCCTGGCCATCGTCCGCTCCATCGTCACCGCGCACGGCGGCCGGGTCACCCTGCGCACGGCGCCGGGCGAGGGCGCCGCGTTCCGCATCGCCCTGCCGCGGGGAACAAGCTAGCCGCTCGCCACCGCCGCCCGGCCGCGGCGCGGCAGCAGCAGGAACGCGCCGAGGTAGAGCACCGCCGCCACGACCAGCAGGCCGCGGTAGCCGACCAGCAGCGCCAGGTACTCCAGGCAGCCGCCCACCATGGCGCCCAGCAGGTTCGCGCCGAACGCGAGGGTGCTGTCGGAGCTGTCGGAGAACCGCTTGGCGAACACGACGTTGGCCGCGAAGATCGGCAGGAACGCGATCACCACCGCGGCCACGGCGCGCACCGGCACGGGCAGCGACAGCAGCCACGAGTTGGGCACCAGCCAGGCCAGTACGAGGCCCGCGGCCAGCACGGCGTACATGACGGGGAGCGGCGGGGTGCGGAAGCGGCGGGTCACCTCCACCGCGGCAAGCACCGCGACCAGCACGCCGGCGAACACGATCGCGTTGACCACCCACGTGGTGCCGAACAGCAGCGCGAATCCGGTCACGCTCTTGGTCTCCAGCAGCAGGAAGCCCACGCCCAGCAGGAACAGGTCGCCGTAGGGCCGCATCCGCCCGTACGGGCCCGCGACCACCCGCACCGCCAGCAGCGACACGATGAGGATCAGCAGCAGCGTGACGATGTAGATCTGCGGGATCGCGCGGTCCTTGATGTACAGGAACGGGCGGTCGTCACCGGCCGGGGGCGGGGTGCCCGCGGCGGCCCCGGGCCACTCGGCGCCGCAGCGCTGGTCGGCCGTGGTCACCCCGGCCGTGATCACCGCCTGCTGCCCGGCCTCGGTCACCACGTCCACGCACGGCTTGTGCCCGAAGGCGGCCTGCATCGTGGACGCCAGCCGGTCCACCAGCCAGCGCTCGCGGTAGTAGTTGTACATCGAGAACGCGCCGCCCGGCTTGAGGTGCTCGCGCGCGGCCCGCATCGCCTCCTGCGTGAACAGGTAGCTCTCCAGGCGCAGCGAGCTGGCCCCCGACACCAGCGTGAGCGAGTCGGGCAGGGCGAACAGGATCAGGTCGTACTTCCTGGACGTGCGCTCCAGGAACGCCCGCCCGTCGGTGACGTGCGTGGTGACCCGCGGGTCGTCGTACGGCTTGTCGGGGTGGAACTCCCGGCCCAGCCGCAGCAACTGCGGGTCGATCTCGACGGCGTCCACCCGCTTGGCGCCCTTGCTCAGCGCGATGGCCACGTCGGTGCCGCTGCCCGCGCCCACGATCAGCACGTCGTCCAGCCGCCCGGACGCGGCCGCCGCCCGCTCGTACGGCAGCGCGTACTGCCGCTCCCACTCCAGCCGCCGCTCCGCCGGGATCGCCTGCTGGTGCGGGATGCCGTTGACCTGGATGTCCATCACCGGCACGCCGTCGTACTGGAACCTGTCGCTGGTCACCTTGTAGTACGGCGACCACAGCGCCCCGGCCGTCAGAGTCTCGACCGACAGCGCCGCCACCACCACCGTCGCCGGGAGGATCACCAGCACCTGTCCCAGCGGCCGGCGCGGCCACAGCAGCACGATGTACGCCACCGCCGCCACGGTGCCCCACAGCACCGGCGGCGCGCTCAGGAACGACAGCAGCGTGAACAGCGCGATCCCGCTCAGGCTGCCGATCAGGTCGTACCGGTACGCCTCCAGCCGCGGCAGCTCCGGGAAGCACCGCCCCACCAGCTCGGCCGGCCCCATCAGCACGACCGCCGCCGCGCAGAAGATCACCGGCAGGATCAGCCAGGCCGGCGGCCCGGTGGTGGACAGGCTCGTCCAGTACAGGACGCCCTCGGTGTCGCGGTCCACCGTCACCGGGAACATCAGGATGATCAGGACCAGCGCGGCGAGGGTGATGGGCGAGTAGTACGGCTGCCGCTTCGTCCGCCCCACCCGCAGGAATCCCAGCCCGATGCCCAGGAACGACCCCAGCAGCACGAAGTTGGTGAAATAGCTGAGGTGCACGATGTTCGACCCGGTCCACCTGATCAGTGCCAGCTCCAGGAAGAGCATGAACCCACTGGCCAGGACCAGGCGCCCCCGAACGGGCAGCCACGCGGGCTGAGCATCGGACGGGCGCGGAGCGGTCGTAGCCTCAGCCGCTGCAGTCATGGGGCGTAGCCTATTGCGATTGCCCGGCGATACGCAGGCTCACGCACCACCCGCGCCCTCCGGATCGGCCGATCCCGGGCCGGAGCCGGCTCAGGCCGTGGCGCGGGCGAAGACGCGGGCTGCCAGGGCGAGGCACAGGGCGGTGAGGGCGGCGGTCACGGCGGCGCCGGCGGCCACCGCAGGGGTCGCGTAGTGACCGGTGAACATCTCACGCAGGGCCTCCACCACGTACCTGAAGGGGGTCAGCCGGGACACCGCGTCCAGCCAGGGCGGGGCCATGGACATGGGCAGGAACGCGCCCGACAGCAGGGTGAGGGGCACGATGACGGTGCTCACCATCGGGGCGAAGGTCTCCTGGTCGATGGTCAGCGCCACGGCGTACGACAGGGAGGCCAGGCTGACGCCGAGCGGGACGATCAGGGCCAGGCCGAGCAGCACGCCGGGCAGCGGGGCGCGCAGGCCGAAGGCGTAGCCGAGCGCCAGCAGCAGGACCGTCTGGACCAGCAGGACCGCCACGTTGCCCAGGACCCGGCCCAGGAGGAGGGGCGTGCGGCCGGCCGGGGTGACCCGGAGGCGGTCGAGCACGCCGAAGCGGACGTCGAAGACTATGCCGAAGCCGGCCAGGCCCGCGCTGAACAGGGCGAGCTGGACGATCAGGCCGGGAACCAGGATCTCCCAGGTGCCGACCGAGGTGAACAGGGGGCCGAACAGGACCAGGAAGAGGGCGGGCTGCGCCGCGCCGAACAGGACCGCGCTCTTGTGGCGGAGCTGGATCCGCATGTTGTGCCGGAAGATCAGGTACGTGTCGCGCATGCCGCTCACACCCTCTCCTTGTCCGTCAGCGTCAGGAAGACGTCGTCGAGAGTGGGGACGGGGGCGTCGGGATCGTCGCCCGCGACGCGGCGCTTGAGCTCCTCGGGCGTGCCCTCGGCCACGATGCGCCCGGCGTCGATGATGAGCAGCCGGTCGCACAGCGCGTCGGCCTCCTCCAGGTAGTGCGTGGTGAGGAAGACGGTCATGCCCTGCTCGTCGCGCAGCGCCCGGATGTGCCGCCACAGGTCGGCGCGGCTCTGCGGGTCGAGCCCGGTGGTGGGCTCGTCCAGGAACAGCAGCGGCGGCCGGTGCAGCAGCCCGAACGCGATGTCGAAGCGCCGCCGCTGCCCGCCCGACAGGGCCCCGCCCACCCGGCCGGCGAGGCCGGTGAGGTCGAGCCGGTCCAGCACCTCGGCGACCCGCTGCCGGGCCTCCGCCGCCCGCATGCCGTGCAGCATGGCCTGCAGCTCCAGCTCGTCGCCGACGGGGTTGAGCGGGTTGGTGGAGTTGCCCTGGGCCACGTAGCCGATCCGCCGCCGCACGCCCCGCGGGTCGGTCAGCAGGTCGTGCCCCGCCACCACCGCGGTGCCCGAGGTGGGCCGCAGCAGCGTGGTCAGCATGCGCATGGTGGTGGTCTTGCCCGCGCCGTTCTGCCCGAGGAAGCCGACGATCTCGCCGGCCTCGACCGCGAAGTCGACGCCGCGCACGGCCTCGACCCCGTCGAAGGACTTGCGGAGCCCTCTCACTTCGATCATTTCATCGCCTCCAAAGATAGTGCAGCACCAAACTTAGATCCACTGCAAAGTTTTGGCCACCCCATAGAATGACGGCATGGCGGAGGAACTGGGCCTGCGCGAGCGCAAGAAGCGCGAGACGCGGCGGCGGATCGCGGACGTCGCGATGGGACTGTTCGCGGCGAAGGGCTTCGACAACGTCACCGTGGCGGAGGTCGCCAGGGCCGCCGACGTGTCGGTCAACACGGTCTTCAACTACTTCGGCACGAAGGAGGACCTGTTCCTCGACCGCTCCGACGAGGCCGTCGCGAGCCTGGGCGAGGTCGTACGCGCCCGCCGTCCCGGCGAGAGCGCGCTCGACGCGCTGCGGCGCGACTTCTTCGAGGCACTGGAGACCAGGGACTGGCGCCACGGCTTCAACGACGGCGCCGACGTGTTCGCCCGGCTCGTGGGCGAGAGCCACTGCCTGCAGACCCGCCTGCTCAGCATGCACGAGCAGCGCGAGCGCGCCCTGGCCGCCACCCTGGCCGAGGAGACCGGCGCCGATCCGGACGACCTGATGCCCTCCTTCGCCGCGGCCCAGATCTGCGCCGTGCTCCGCCTGCTGACCACGCACTTCACCCGCCGCAGGCTGGCCGGCGAGACCCACGAGCAGATCGCCCCCGGCATCCGCGAGCAGGCCGAGATCGCCTTCCGCACCCTGGAGTGCGGCATCGGCCCGTACGCCCGCAGACCGCGCGAGCAGGGGTAGGGCTCAGGGGCAGGCGGCGGCCGTCCCGGTCAGGCGGTCACGTCGCTAGAGGCCGCACAGCTCGTCGAGGCTCTTGGCGGAGCTGTTGTTCCTGGCGGCGTTGTTCTTGGACGGGCGGGCCTTGGGGGTCGTGCGCGCGGTGGGCCGCTCGGAGGGGGTCGCGCTCGGGCCGGTGGCGCCGGGGCTCGCGGTCACGTCGGCCGCCAGGGTGCGGCGGTCCGGCTGGACGGACTCGTGCAGGGCCCGGGAGGTCTCACGGCGGATCTTCTGCCAGTCGGGGTTGCCGGTCGCGATCAGCGGCGGCACGAACTGCAGACTGGTGATCTCGGCGTCCTTGACCTTCAGGGCCAGGTTGGCGAGGTGCTCCAGCAGGTCGCGGGGGATGTTGGTGCTCGCGAGCCGCTTCGTGGCGTTGGCGATCCTGCTGAAGTTGGTCAGGATCACCGACGGCGTCGCCTGCTGGGCGAACGCGCCGATGACGCACCGCTGGCGGGCCATGCGGGAGAAGTCGTCGCTGCCCACGCGCGAGCGGCCGTACCACAGGGCCTCCTCGCCCGACAGGGTGCGGTAGCCCGCCTTGATCGTGCCGGCCGTGCCGTACAGGCCACCCCACTTGATGTCCCGCTCCACGCGGATCTTCAGCCCGCCGATGGCGTCCACGAGGGCGGCGAAGCCGTACATGTTGACCAGCGCGTAGTAGTCGATGTGCAGGCCGAGCGTGTGGCCGATGGCGTCCATCAGCACCCGCGCGCCTCTGTGCCTGCCGCCCGCCACCTGCGGGTTGTCCTCGGCGTACTGCCACACCTCGTTCAGCAGGCCGCCGTTGGGCAGCTCGGCCATGAACCCGTTGGGGAACTGCCTGGCCATGGGGGTGCCCGGGGGGAAGTGCACGTGCTGCAGGTTGCGCGGCAGGCTGAACATGACCGTGTTGCCGGTCTTCACGTGCACGCTGGCCACGGTCATGCTGTCGGTGCGCACGCCGGTGCGGTTGCCCGCGGCGTCGCCGCCGATGAGCAGGAAGTTGACCCGGTCGCGGCCGTTCCACGGGTCGTGCTGCTTGATCGGCGCGGTGGTCCCCTCCGGGTCGCCGGCGAAGATCTGATTGACCGTGTCGCGGCCCACGATCACCAGGTTGGTGACCGACGCGAACGGCGCCATCACCGCCACGCACAGCACGCCGGCGACGATGCCGGTGACGATCTGGCCGGTGCCGTTGAGCCGGTCGGGCTTGAGCGTGATGTACGACGTCAGCACCAGGACGAACCACGCCAGCGCGCCCACGCCGGCCAGGACCGAGGTGGTGATCAGCGTGCTGTCCCGTACCAGGGCGCCGGGGTTGCCGACGATGGAGACGCCGACGACCACGCCGGCGACGATCAGCGCGAGGAACACGCCGAGCAGCGCGAACCCGATGCGCCGCCGCCCCGACCTCAGGTGCGCGGCGCCGGGCACCACGATCGACAGCATGGTCCAGCCGATCACGGACGCCGGGCTCATGCGCCGCGCGTACTGCGGCCCGCGGGACGGACGCCGCGGGCCCTGGGGGAGGGGCCGCTCGGCCTCAGGGGAGGGGGAGGAGGCGGTCCCGGGGCCGGGCCGCCGCGACCGCTCGCCGGATCGGGACGGGCCCGGTGGCGGGGAGGCGGCCCGCTCGCGGCGGGGCGGCGCGGACGGGCCGTCCGGCCGCGCCGCGTGCGGGTCAGGGGTGTGCGAGCCGCCCGCCCTGTGTCCGTCCGAGCCGTCCGGGCCGTCGGGGTGGTGGGCGGGGGAGTCGTCGTGGTGGTGCGGGGCCGGGTTCTCGGGGCGGTGTCCGTTCTCGGGGCGGTGTCCGGACGGGCCGTCGGGGCGGCGCGGGGGCGAACCCTCGCCGCGGCGCCTGCGGGGACGCCCGGAACGGGCGGCGGCCTCAGGGCGGGTCTCCGGACGGGCCTCAGGGCGGGTCTCCGAGCCAGGGCCGTCGGCGCGGGCCTCGGGGGAGCGTCCGCGGGCGGGCGGGCCGTCGGGGCGCGGCCGGGAGGGCGTACCGGAGTCGTCGCCGCCCGGCCCGGACGGCGAGCGCGGGGCGTCGCCGGGGCGCGGGCGGGGGGACATGTCCGGGCGGTCGGCGGGACGGGGGCGCGTGGACGGGCCGTCGGCGCGGGGCGGGGCGGCGGGCGGCGTGCCGCCGCGGCCGGAACGGGTGGGGCGCTGCCGGGGGCGCCGCTGCCCGTCGTCGTCGGCGGACCCCCCCGAACCGTGCCCCACGCGCATGCTCACACCGCTCTCTCGCTCGTCGCGCCCCCGGGCCAACCAGGCAAAACGCACCCTTGACCCCCCGTTGGCGGGCAATTGTCCAGGATTCTACGCCCCATAGTTGGACATCACTGACAGATGCCCAATCTGGGGTGAATAGCCCGTTAATCTACGACGTCGTGTTGGACGGTGCCAACCAGGTGTTGCACTGGTGGGTCTTGTTCTTCTCGTACCCCTGGCGGAACCACCGGTTGTTGTTCGCGGGGGTGCCGTGATCGCGAGGATATCCGGGGTGGTCGCCCACCCGCGAGTAGAAGTAGTACAAGGTCTCCCTGCGCGCCGGCGTGACCGGATAGGTCGCCGACACCGAGCGCATGAACATCCCGCCCAGGCAGGTCGCCTGCAGCTCGAAGCGGCGGCTGAGGGCGAGCCTGCCGCTGCTGCTGGTGGAGTCGAGGGTCTTGCGCCACCAGGAGTCGGTCAGGCCCGAGAGCTGCTGTACGTGGTGGCCGTACTCGTGGGCCATCATGCTGATGATCCCGCCGTGCCAGGACGTCAGGCCGCCGTAGCCCAGCGACCGTCCCGAGCCGCGGGCCATCGCGGAGGTGGACGCGTAGATCGTCTCGTTGCGCGGGCAGTAGTACGGCACGATGCTCCCCGGCGACGGGTAGTCGCCGCACGCGCCCCGGCCGCGCTTGGCCGCGATGGCCCACCCGGGCGCCCGCCAGTCGATGCCCTCCTTCTCCAGCGTGCGCGACCAGGCCGCGTCCATGCACTTGGAGGTCTTCAGGATCAGCGCCTTGAGCTGGGCGTGGCTGTAGATGTTGGCCGAGCCCGCCGGGCACTTCACCGTGGGCAGCGCGCCCGCCTGGTAGAGCGTGTTGTTCTGCAGCGAGGTGTTCAGGCGCACCTGGGTGTCGGGCCGCTCCCGCTCCTCCCGTTCCTGCCGGTCGGACGAGTCGTCCTCACGTGACCGCGGCGTCGGCGGGTCGTCGCTGGGCGGGGTGTAGGTCGGCGGCGTGTACGTCGGGATCGCCAGCGGTGAGAGCGAGTCGGGGTCGCCGGCCGAGTCCAGCAGCGCCGCCACGATCACCACCAGCACGAACGCCAGCGCCAGCGTGCCGAACAGCGCCCCGATGACGAACCCGGCCCCGGCCCCGCCGCCGGGCTTCCTGCGCGGGACGGCGTGCGGGTACGGCGGGCCGTACGGGCCCCGTGGAGGCGCGGGAGGCCGCGGCGGAGGCGGCTGCGGCGCCCGGTGGGGCGGAGCCGGGTACCCCGGCTGCTGGTACGGCCCCGGAGCCTGCTGAGGGTGGTGAGGCCCCGGATACGGCGGCTGCTGCGGGAACGGCGGCTGCCCGTACGGGGGCTGCTGCCGGGGGTGCGGCGGATGCGCCGGCGGCGCGGGATGGGCGGGGGAGTGCGGCCCGGCCGGCGGCGGGTAGGGCGCCTGCGGATACTGCGGGTGCCGCTGCTGTGGTTGCGGGTACGGCGGCTGCGGGGCCGGTGGTGGGTACGGGCCGTGCTGGGCGGGTGGCGGCGGGTACTGGGGCCCCGGCGCGGGAGGCTGCGGGTACGGGGGTTGCGGCGGGCCGCCGGGAGGAGGCGCGGCTTGCACGAAGGGGCCCTCGGGGCCGTACGCGTCGGGAGGGAGCCGGAGTGTCGGAGTGGGCGGAGGAGGCTCGGGTTGCCGCGGTGGCGGCGGGGGATACTGCCCGTTGGATGCCATGTTGTCGCCCCCTAACACGGTTCGTCCGGTATGGGCAGAGCGAGCCGGACCTTTGCCGAATTTGGGGCAGAAGCATACTGATTTATCACCCGTCACGGATGTAGCCCCGTTCGGTCACACTCCGAAATCATTCGAGGTGATCTCCGCAATGTCCCAGACCGAGCCGCACATGGTGTCCTAGCTTCGAAGGCATGAATCTGCAGCAGCTCCGCTACGTGGTGGCGACGGCGGAGCACCGCACCATGACAGACGCTGCCAGGTCGCTCTACATCGCGCAGCCTGCGCTTTCACGCGCGATCAGAGACCTGGAGCGCGAACTCGGGATGACGTTGTTCGCGCGTTCCGGGCGGGGAGTGGTGGTCACGGCGCAGGGACGCCGGGTCGTCAAGCTCGCCAGGGAGGCTCTCGACGCCGTCCACGAGATCGAGTCGCTCGCCAGTCACGGTCGCTCGGCCGAAACCGAGCTCCGGATCGCCTCGACTCCGAGCCTGGAGCCGGGGCTGGCCGGACGCCTGCTGCCCGCGTACACCGAGAAGAACCCGGCCGTGCGCGTGCACATCGTCCGCTGTGATGGAAGGGACGGCGTCGTGAGCGCCATCAGGGACCAGCGGGCCGATCTTGGCCTGACCGACCTGCCGGTCCCCACCGACCTGATCAGCCATCCGTTGGAACGACAGGAGGTGGTGCTGATCTCGCCGCCGGGCCTGGATCTGCCCGACAGCGTGCCGATGAGCAGGCTCACCGGCATGAGGCTCGTCCTGCCCGCCCGGGGGAGCGCCCGGCGCAGGGAGTTCGAGCAGATGTTCGCGAAGTACGGCGTGCGGCCGGTGGCGGCCGCCGAGACCGACGAGCGTGGCGGCTGGCTGTCGCCGGTGCGCGCGGGGGTGGGGTCCCTGCTGTGGTACCGCGGCATGGCCGAGCAGGCCATGCGGGCCGGCCTCGTCGTCCGCTCGCTCGACCCGCCGATCCGCCGGGTGATCGCCATCGTGCACGCCCGGCGCCGCCTCCCGGTGATCGTCCAGGACTTCCTGGCGCTCGCCGAGGGAGGCACCGCGGCATAGCCGCGCAATCGCCCTGATCGCTCCCAGGAGCGTTCCAAGATCCGGTGCCGGGTGGGGCGGCACCGCCGGCGATCAGTGGCAGGGCGAGGCGGTAGGCTCGTGGTGATGTCTACTCTGCGCCTCGCCGACAGGGAGTTCCGCGCCGGAGAGTTCGCGGTGATGGCGGTGGTCAACCGCACTCCCGATTCCTTCTTCGACCGAGGCAGGACCTACGGCTTCCACGCCGCGCTCGACGCCGTGGACGAGGCCGTCGCGGGCGGCGCCGACATCATCGACATCGGCGGCGTCAAGGCGGGGCCCGGCGAAGAGGTCGATCCGGCCGAGGAGATCCGCAGGGTCGCCGACCTGGTCTCCGCCGTCAGAGAACGCCATCCCGACGTGGTCATCAGCGTCGACACCTGGCGCGCCGAGGTGGGCGAGGTGGTCGCCCAGGCGGGCGCCGACCTGCTCAACGACACCTGGGGCGGCGTCGATCCCCGGCTGGCCGAGGTCGCCGCGCGCCACGGCATCGGCCTGGTGTGCGCCCACGCGGGCCGCGTCACGCCGCGCACCCGGCCCCATCGCATCGCCTATGACGACGTGGTCAAGGACGTCGTCGGCTACACCGTCGAGCTCGCCGAGCGCGCCGTGCGCGCGGGGGTCCGCCGCGACGCCATCCTGATCGACCCGGCCCATGACTTCGGCAAGAACACCTGGCACTCCCTTGAGGTCAGCCGCCGCCTGCACGAGCTGGTGGCCACGGGCTGGCCGGTGCTGGTCGCGGTCTCCAACAAGGACTTCGTGGGCGAGTCGCTGGGCGGCCTGCCCGTCGCCGAGCGGCACGCGGGCACGCTGGCCACGCTCGCGGTGTCGGCCTGGCAGGGGGCGCGGGTGTTCCGCGTGCACGACGCCGCCTCCGCCCGCGCCGCCCTGGCCACCGTCGCCCGGCTCAGGAGCGAGGTGTGAGCCTCACGCCCTACGGCGCCGAGCCGACGCTCTGCCCGTACCTGAAGAAGCCGGCCGGGTCGTAGCGCCGCTTGACCGCCACCAGCCGCCGGTAGTTCCCGCCGTAGTACGCCTCCCACCACAGCGGCAGGTCGGGGTCGGGGAAGTTCACGTACGCCGCGCTGGTGCGCAGCCGGCGGCGCAGGTCGCGGTACATCTCCCCGATCGCGTGCAGGCTGCGCGCCGCCACCTCGTCGGGCGCGCCCTGCGGCCACGCGGTGCCCACGTCGAGGACGAACGTCGCGGCGCGGTGCGGGAACGCGGTGTCCGACGGCGTCAGCCGGGACGTCGCGCCGCCCATCGCGAACAGCGTGACGTAGCAGATGTTGCTGTGCGTGCCGGGCCGCCAGCGGCGTGCCCACTCGGCCATCGCCAGGGCGGCGCCCTCGTCCGGCCAGGTGTGCGGCACCAGCGACTTCGACGCCAGCGCCGTGACCGACGGCCGCGCCGACAGCCGCTCCTGGGCCTGCCAGAAGTGCCCCTGCTCCATGAACCGCGTGGCCGGGCGCAGCGCCAGCAGCGGCGCGAGCAGGCGCTCCAGGCGCTCCTGCGGGCCGAGGAACCGGCCCAGGATCTCCAGCGACGCCTCGGCCCGCCCGACGAAGGCGATCCGGCAGTCGAAGTCGTCGTGCCGGTCGCGCTCGACGATCTCGCGCACCGCGCGCAGCAGCGCCGGGCCCCGGCTCACGTCGAACCGCAGCTCGAACACCGTCGCGACCTGGTGCGAGACGTCCGCGGCGGCGAAGACGAAGGCGGTGTTGACGCCCCAGTTGCCGCCCGCGCCGCCGCGGCAGGCCCACAACAGGTCCGGATTCTCCCGCTCGTCGGCCCGCACCAGCGAACCGTCCGCGAGCACCAGCCGGGTCTCCACCAGGTTGTCGCAGGTCAGCCCCCACTTGCGGTCGTTGAAGCCGAGCCCGCCGCCCAGCGTGAGCCCCGCCACGCCGACCCCGGGGCACCGGCCGCCCGGGACGTACAGGTTCGCCGCGCGCGCCCGGTAGACGTCGGAGTTCGTGGCGCCGCCGCCCACCAGCAGGTGGCCGCGGCCCCGGATCCGCCGCGCGGTGACCGCGTTCATCCGGGACAGGTCCAGCAGCAGCCCCTGCGTGGTGGAGTATCCGGCGTAGTTGTGCCCGCCCGACCTCGGCACCAGGGGCACGCCGTGCTTCCTGGCCCACCGCACCGCCGCGCGCACGTCGGCCGTCGAGGCGCAGCTCGCGATCCCGGCCGGAAGCACGCCGGCGTAGCGCCGGTTCTGCGGCGGGGCGAGCGCGCCGTAGCCGGCGTCGCCGGGCCGGTGCAGCCACCCGCCCGGCCCGAGCATCGTGCGCAGCTCCCGCCACGCCAGCGCGTCGGGCGCGTCCGCCGCGTACGGCCCGGCGCCCGTGCCCGGGTCCGCGCCCCCGCCCGCGTACGGCCCCGCGCCGGGCTCGGCGTACGCGCGGCCGCCTGCCGGGAGCAGGGTCGCGCCGATTCCGGCGGCCGTGACCGCCGCGCCGAGCCGGAGCAGGGCCCGCCGGTCCAGCGGGCCCCCTTCGCCGTCCGCGCCGGGCCCGGCCGGGCGTCCTTCCACTTCCCCCATCGGATGATCCCCCCGGTCCTGCGGGTGATCGCCATGATCACCGTCGTCCGCGGCTCACCGTAGCTCACGGTAGCCGTGCGGGCACGGTGCGACGCGGACCCGGATTCGGGAGTGTCCCGGGGTGTGCCGCGGATCAGGCGTAGATGGTGGAAAGGAACCGGATGAGGATGGACTCCCGCGTCTCCGGATCGAGCGCGTCCAGGATCGCGTTGACCACGGCCATCTCCGGCTGACCCCCTCCGGTGAGGTTCACGCCCACCGAGGCGGCCAGCTCTCCGAAGGCGGCGTCGTCCAGCGCGTCCAGGTCCAGCCCGGCGACCAGCTCGACCAGGCCCGGGGGCGGGGTCGCGGGGCCGCGCTCGCGGGCGGCCGCGGCCGACTCGGCGATGACCTTCAGCATCGCGTCCACTCCGGCCAGCGTCGCGCCGGTGACCGTGATGTGGATGTTGGCCGGGATGCCGGCGTAGGAGAGCTGCGGCTGCAGGAACCAGCCGCGCTTCCTGGCCTCGTCCGACAGCACGAACACGTCCACCTCGTCCGAGCCCGCGATGGCCACCAGCGACGACACCGGGTCGCCGAGCACGCGGAGGCCCGGGATGCCGGCCACCCCCTCGCGCAGCAGCCGGGCCGCGGCCAGCGTGTCGCGGCCGAGCCGCAGGTAGCCCTCACGGCCCAGCGCCTGCAGCGTGGCCCACGCGCCGCCGAGCGGGCCGGCGGACCTGGAGCTCTGCACGGTGGCGTTGATGACGGTGTAGCCGGGCCAGGCGGCCGAGGCGTAGTACGCGCGCCGCCGCATGGCCGGGTCGCGGAACAGCACCACGGACGCGCCCTTCGGGGCGTACCCGAACTTGTGCAGGTCGCAGGAGAGCGAGGTGACCCCGGACACCGACAGGTCGAACGGCGGCACCTCGGCGCCCGCCTCACGCAGCCACGGCAGCAGCCAGCCGCCCACGCACGCGTCCACGTGGCAGGGCACGCCGCGCGCCGCCGCCGCGGCGGCGATCTCGGCGACCGGGTCGAGCACCCCCTGCGGGTACGACGGCGCGGAGGCCACCACGAGCACGGTGTCCCGCGTGATCGCCGCGGCGACGGCCGCCGGGTCGGCGCGGAAGGTGCCCGGATCGACCGGCGTGCGCACGACGTCCAGGCCGAGGTAGTGGGCGGCCTTGTGGAAGGCCGGGTGCGCGGTGACCGGCGCGACCAGGGCCGGCCGCCCGGCGACCGGCCGGGAGTCCCTGGCGGCCTTCACCGCCAGCATGATCGACTCGGTGCCGCCGCTGGTGAAGATCCCGTGCCCGCCGCCCAGCTCGGCGGCCACCGCGCCGACGACCTGCCGCTCCATCTCCACGATGCTGGGGAACGCGGTCGGGTCCAGGCAGTTGACCTCCAGCATCTCCGCGTACGCGCGGGCGGCGGCCTCGTGCACCTCGGGCCGGCCGGTGTCGTAGACGTACGCGGTCACCTTGCCGCCGCGCACCGGCAGGTCGTCCTGCCGCATCCTGGCCACGTCGGACAGCAGGTCGCCGATCGGGCGCCCGGCCGGGGGGAGTCCGGGGGTCACATGATCTCCTTGGTTCAGGTGCGGGCGTCGGATGCGGGTGTCGCATCGGACACGGGCGTCAGGGCGGGTCGCCGGGCAGGGCGAGCATGCGGTGCACGAGCCGGTGCAGGTGCGCGCGGAACCGGCTCAGCGCGGCCGGGTCGTCGAAGCCGTGCCGCCGCCCGTCCGGGCCGACCACGCCGCCGCTGCCGAACCCGCTGATGCACCACACGACGGTGTGCAGCGCGTACGGCAGATCGACGTCCGGGGCGATCACGCCCCCGCCCCCGGCCCCCTCGACGGCCTCCAGGACCAGCGTGGCCAGCGGGTGGGTGTAGCGCTGCTCCAGGTCGGAGATGTCGGCGGCGTCGGACAGCCAGCGGTGCATCCACAGCGTGGCCACGTCGCGGTGGGCCACGCAGAAGTCGAGGTAGCGGTCCACGATGCCGTGGACCAGCGTCGCGGTGTCGCGGCCGGAGAACTCGGCGATGGCCGACTCCAGCGCGGCCCGCTCGACGCGGTGGGCGTTCTCCATCACCGCGAGGTACAGCTCGCGCTTGCCGCCCACGTGGTAGCTGACCGTGGCGATGTTCAGCCCGGCGGCCTCGGCGATCTGCCGGGTGGTGGTGCCGTCGTACCCGAGCGCGGCGAACAGGCGGGTCGCGACCTGGACGATCGCCTCGGCCTGCGTGCTCTCGGCGGAGGTCATGACGGGGACCGTACGCCCCGGCGGTCCTCCCGGTCAATCACTTGATGGACAAGCTCCTGCCAAGGATTCGTCCGAATTGTCGGCAGGGAGGCGGACCACGGCGCGCAGGCCCGGCTCGGCGTCCTCCAGGCTCACCGTGCCGCCGTGAGCGCGGACGGTCTCGCGCACGATCGCCAGCCCCAGCCCCGCGCCGCCCTCGTCGCGGCTGCGGGCGCTGTCGAGCCGGGTGAACCGGTCGAACACCCGCTCCCGGTCGGCCTCGGGGATGCCCGGCCCGTCGTCGCGCACCGCCAGCACGGCCCCGCCGTCCTCGGCGTGCAGCTCGACCGTCACCGACGTCGCCGTGTGCCGCACCGCGTTGTCGATCAGGTTGGTCAGCACCCGGCTCAGGTCGAGCGCGTCGCCGGCGACCCTGATGGACTCCGCCCCGGGGTGGACGGCCGCCACGACCGGCACCGGGTTCTCGGCGTACCGCTCCACCCCCGAGCGCACCAGCTCGCACAGGTCCACCGGCTCGCGCCGGGCCGGGCGCCCGCCGCGCTCGTCCAGCCTGGCCAGCGCGAGCAGCGCCTCGGCCAGCCGGGACAGCCGCATCGTGTCCTCCAGCACGCCCTCGGCGGTCTCGCGCCAGTCCTGGCCCTCGGGATGGCCCAGGGCCACCTCCAGTTGCAGCCGGATGCTCGCCAGCGGGCTGCGCAGCTCGTGCGCCGCGTCGGCCACCAGCGCCCGCTGCCGCGTCTCGGCCGCCTCCAGCCGGGCCAGCATGTCGTTCAGCGTCGTGGCCAGGCTGTGCACCTCGTCGCGCGCCTCGGGCACCGGCAGCCGGCGCGCCCGCGCGGTGCCGGTGATCTCGGTCGCGCCCCGGCGCAGCGCCGCGATCGGCCGCAGCGTGCCACCGATGATCATCCAGCTCGCGCCCGCGAGCAGCACGATCAGGATCGGGGTGCCGAGCACCAGCACGTGCCTGGCCGCGCCCAGCGACTGCTCCACCTCGGCGTACGACCGCGCGGCGATCACCGTCTGGCCGCCGTCGGCGCTCACCGCGAGCACCCGCAGCCGGGCCGGGATGCCGTGCGGGCGGCCGTCGAGGAACCTGGCCCGGTCCGAGCGCACCGCCTCCGCCCGCGCCTGCGGCCCGAGCAGCGGCACCAGCCTGTCGGTGCCCACGGTGGCGTGCGTGATCCGCCCGCCGGCGTCGAGCACCTGGATCATCGTGCCGTCGGTGTTGGTCAGCTCGCGCGGCAGCCTGCCCGCGTCGGCGTCGGCCCGCACCTGATTGGCCCGCTGGAACGCCGACTCGTCGATGGTCTCGGTCAGCGAGCGGCCCAGCACCCCGACCAGCACCCACGCCGACATCGCCAGGGCCAGCGCCAGCACCGCGGACGCCGCCGCGGTCAGCCGGAACCGCAGGCTCCTGCGCCGCCACCACCCCGGCGCCCGCCGCCCCCGCCCCTCCGCCCCGCCGCCCCGGGCGTCCGGAGCACGGGCATCGGCCGCCCCGCCGGCCAGGGCCCCGGCCGCGGGCACGGCGCGGGCGTCAGCCGCCATCGCCGGCCAGCCGGTATCCCGCCCCGCGCACCGTCTGCAGCGCGTTCCTGCCGAAGGGCGCGTCGATCTTGCGTCGCAGGTAGCCCACGTACACCTCGACCACGTTGGGATCGGTGTCGAAGGTGTCCCACACGTGCTCCAGGATCTCGCTCTTGGACACCACCTCGTCGTGGTGCCGCATCAGGAACTCCAGCAGCGCGAACTCGCGCGGGGTCAGCTCGATCGCCGTCTCGCCCCGCGACACCCGCCGCCGCGCCGGGTCCAGCGTCAGGTCGCCCGCCCGCAGCACCGACGGCCGCCGCCCGGCGTCGCGGCGCAGCAGCGCCCGCAACCGCGCCACCAGCACGACGTACGAGAAGGGCTTGGTGAGGTAGTCGTCGGCGCCGAGGTCCAGGCCGTCGGCCATGTCGTACTCGCCGTCCTTGGCCGACAGCATCAGGATCGGCACCCAGTTCTCCTCGGCGCGCAACTGCTTGCACACGTTGTAGCCGGAGATCCGCGGCAGCATGATGTCCAGCACCACCACGTCGTACTCGCCGACGCGGGCGAGGTGCAGCCCCTCCTCGCCGTCGTGGGCGAGGTCCACGGCGAACCCCTCGGCCTGGAGGCCGCGTTGCAGCGCCGCGGCCATCCGCCGCTCGTCCTCGACGACGAGAACCCGCATCGGCCGCGCCCCTTCCCCTCGTTCCGCGTGTGTCGGCCCCATCTTCCCGGGCGTCGCCTGTGACCCCGCTGAGAACCCTGTGGCCGTTCTCAGTTTGTCTCAGCGTGCGCACAGGACCGGCCAAGCAGGCTGCGAATGACTGCGAACGACACAGTCGCACGACATACCGTAAAGGAGTGACATGCCGACGCAATCGAGACGGAGCCGCGCCGTGAGGTGGGGGGTGCCCGTCGCCGCCGTGGTGGTCGTCGGAGCCGCCGTCGGGACGGGCCCCGTCATCGCGGCCGTCCAGGGGGATCCGGTGCTGCCCGAGCGCACCGCCGAGCAGTTGCTGACCGAGGTGGCCCGCACCGCCCAGCAGGGCCAGGTGCCGCCCATGTCGGGCACCGTCGTCGAGACCGCCTCGCTGGGCATCCCCGGGCTGCCCGAGGTCACCGGCGAGTCCAGCTCGCCGATCTCGCTGCTGTCCGGTTCCCACGAGGCCAAGGTCTGGTACGGCGGCGAGGACAAGGTGCGGGTCGCGCTGCCGGGCCGGATGAGCGAGACCAACCTGATCGTCAACGGCGAGCAGGTGTGGCTGTGGGACAGCGCCGCCAACACGGCGACCCGGATCAAGGTGCCCGCGGGCGAGCCCGAGCGCCACCAGCCCCCGTCGCCGCTGCCGACGGCGGTCACGCCGCAGGACGCCGCCAAGCGGCTGCTCGACGCCGCCGACGACCACGCCGCCGTCAGCGTCACCGCCAACGACCAGGTCGCCGGGCGGTCGGCATACCAGCTCGTGCTCACTCCGAAGCAGACGGGGAGCCTGGTCAAGGAGGTGCGGCTCGCGCTCGACGGCGAGACGTACGTGCCGCTGCGGGTCCAGGTCTACGCCAAGGACGCGCTCGAACCGGCCTTCGAGGTCGGCTACACCTCCGTGACGTTCTCCCCGCCCGCGCCCGAGAACTTCGCCTTCACCCCGCCCGCCGGGGCCAAGGTGGAGGAGCAGAACCTGGGCGAGCGCGCCCGGCACGACGAGAAGACCGCCGAGGAGCTCGGCGAGCACGCCGAGGAGCTGAGCGGCATCAAGACCGTCGGCGAGGGCTGGACCACGGTCGCGGTCGCGCCGTTCTCGTCCGGCGACCTCGCCGCGCTGCGCGACGGCGGCGACGAGGGCCGCGGCGCCGAGCCCGGCGCGGCCGGCCTGGCCGCAGGGGTGCTCGACGCGGCCAAGCCGGTGAGCGGCGCCTGGGGCAGCGGCAGGCTGATCCAGACCAAGCTCGCCACGGCGCTGCTGACCGACGACGGCTGGCTCCTGGCCGGTGCCGTCACCCCCGACGTCCTGTACGAGGCGGCGGGCAAGAAGTGAGCCTGACCATCGAGGTCCCGGGGGCGTCCGCAGGGGCGCCCCCGCCCCGGGGGACCGGGCACGCGATCGTCACCCGGGGGCTGACCAAGCGCTTCCGCGGCGGCCAGGTGGCCGTCGACTCCCTCGACCTCGCGGTGCCCGCGGGATCGGTCTTCGGCTTCCTCGGCCCCAACGGGTCGGGCAAGACCACCACCATCAGGATGCTGCTCGGGCTGGTACGCCCCACGTCGGGCGGGTGCGAGGTGCTCGGCGAGCCGATGCCCGAAGGGCTGGCCGGGGCGCTGCCCAGGGTCGGCGCGCTGGTCGAGGGCCCGGCCTTCTACCCCTACCTGTCCGGCGAGGCCAACCTGCGCCGCATCGACGCGGCCGACCCGACCTCCGACCGGCGCACGGCCGCGCACCGCATCGCCGCCGCGCTCGACCGGGTCGGCCTCACCGCGGCGGCGGGCAAGCGCTACCGCGCCTACTCCCTGGGCATGCGGCAGCGCCTGGCCATCGCCTCCGCCCTGCTCGTCCCGCGCGAGCTGCTCATCCTGGACGAGCCGACCAACGGCCTGGACCCGCAGGGCACCCGCGAGATGCGCGGCCTGGTCCGCGAGATCGCCGAGGCCGGCACCACCGTGTTCGTCTCCTCCCACCTGCTGGCCGAGGTGGAGCAGATGTGCACGCACGTCGGCGTGATGCGTACGGGCAGGCTGGTCGCGCAGGGCCCGATCGCCGAGCTGCGCTCCGGCGGCGAGCCGCGCATCCGGATCGAGACCCCCGACCCCGCCGCCGCGGCCCGCGTGCTCGGGGCTCTCGGCCTGACCGGTGTGCGCGAGGGCGACGGCGAGGTCAGCGCCGACCTCGGCGCCGAGGCGCCCGAACGCGTCAACGCCGAACTGGTGGCGCGCGGCGTCGCCGTACGCGGGCTGGCCGTGCAGCGGCCCAGCCTGGAGGACGTCTTCGTCGGCCTGACCGGAGAGGGATTCGATGTCGAGGCTTGACACCCCAGCACAGACCCGCCCCGAGACCCCGCCAACCGAGACCCAGCCCACAGAAACCCACCCCACAGAAACACGGCCCACAGAAACACAGCCCACCGAGGCCGAGACGGTGGCGAACGGCGCGCCGGAGCGGGCCGCCCCCGCACGGCGCGGCACCGCGGGCGGCACGCTGCGCCTGCTCGGCTCCGAGCTGGGCCTCACCTTCCGCCGCCCGCGCAACATCGCCATGCTCGCGGTGCTCGCCGCGGTCCCGGTCATCATCGGCGTGGTGCTGCGGGTGGTGAGCGACGACGGCGCCGAGGGCGGCGCCGGCTCCATCATCACCGCCGTCGCCGGCAACGGCATGATGCTCACCTTCGCCGCGCTGTTCGTGCTGGTGCCGCTGCTGCTGCCGGTCGCGGTCGCCGTGGTCGCGGGCGACTCGGTGGCGGGCGAGGCCGGCATGGGCACGCTGCGCTACCTGCTGGCCGCGCCCGCCGGCCGCACCCGGCTGCTCGCGGTCAAGTACGCCAACGCGGTCGTCTTCGGCCTGGCCGCGACCGCGCTGGTCGCCGCGTCCGCCCTGATCACCGGCTTCCTGCTGTTCCCGGTCGGCCCGATCACGCTGCTGTCGGGCAGCACGATCCCGCTGGCCGAAGGACTGGTGCGGGTGCTGGTGGCCGTCGGCTACGTCGCCGCCGGCATGGCCGCGCTGGCGGCGCTCGCGCTGCTGCTGTCCACCCTCACCGAGATCTCGATCGGTGCCATCGCCGCCACGCTGGTGCTCGTCGTGGTGACCCAGGTGCTCGGCGCGATCCCGCAGCTCGCCCCGGTGGAGCCGTACCTGCTGCCGTCGTGGTGGCTCGGCTTCGACGGCGCGCTGCGCGCCCCGATGGCGTTGGACGACATGGGCCAGGGCCTGCTCGTCTTCGCGGCGTACGCCGTGGTGTGCGGCTCGGCCGCCTGGGCCCGCTTCACCACCAAGGACATCACCGCCTGAACGCCCCCGCCGCGCCGCGCTGCGGGGGCGTCCAGGCGGCGCGCCGGCTCAGCCGCGGGCGCGGCGCAGCCCCAGGAACCCGATCACCGCGCCGGCCAGGCCGGCCACCAGCCCGGCGGCGCCCAGGACCCGCGCGGTGGTGTCGGACCCGGCCGCCTGCTCGGCCGCGACGGGCGCCACCGACGGCCCCCCGCCGGACGCCGCGGACGCGGGGGTGGGCGACGCCGGGGCCCCGTGGCCGCCGTCGCCGCTCGCGGGCACCAGCTTCAGCACCGGCGCCGGGCGCTCGGGCTCGGTGCCGTCGGCCCTGGGCTCATCGGCCCACTTGACGACCTCGCCGCTGGAGTAGGTCTGGGTGGCCGGGAAGATGAGCTGGTCGGTGTCCTTGGGCATGAACCCCATCGACACCTCGAACTCCTGGAACTGGCCCGGCTCGATCTTCCCGCCGGACCAGGTGATCTTGGTGACGGCCTCGTCGATCTCGCCCTCGTCGGTCTTCACCGGCGGCTCGATCTTGCTCTCGGTGACCTCGACCTTCCACCCCTCCACGGGCCGCACCGACACGAACGCCAGCGGGTGGTCCTTGGGCAGCTCGACCTCCAGCTTGGTGGTCGAGGCGTCGTCGCGCTCGTTCGGCACCCGGAAGGCGACCTTGGTGAACCCGCCCTGCTCGGCGGTCCCGGGGTTGACCGTGACATGCGCCAGCGCGGGCAGCGCCAGCCCCAGGGTGAGCGCGGCGGCTCCGGCCGCGACGGCGAGGGCACGACGGCGTACGGCAGTGAACGACATGCGAATCTTCTCCACTCAGGCAACGGGGAACCCGGCGCGCGGCGGTAGGCGCGCGCCGGCAGGGGACGGCGTCTGGATCAGGCGGCGGGGAGTGGAGGACCGCGCCGGATGACCGAGTGCCGCAGCAGCGCCTCCGCGGGCGCGAAGGCGGGAGAACGTCCGTCGAGCACCGCCCAGGCGGGACGCGCGGCCCCGCCCTCGGCCTCCCACAGCAGGGCCAGCGCCCGCCGCAGCCGCCGGACCACGGCGGCCCGAAGCCGCCGCACGACCGGCGAGGCGCCCAGCCGCCGCAACGTGGCCCACAGCGCGGCCTCACCCCGCGCCAGCCACAACCCCGTCAGCAGCGTCGCCGTCATGTGGGCGATCAGCATCCCCAGGCTCTCGCCCAGCCCCGCGCTCTCACCGTGCAGATGCAGGACCAGCGAGATGTCCTCCTCGGCGGGCGAGCCGAACGCGAACAACTCGTGCAACACGAGCTGCGCCCCCGCCAGGCTCACACTGATGACCGCCGCACTCCGCTCCCGCCCCGCCATCCCGGCCGCGACCGCGAGCACCCCCAGCCCCCCGGCCACCACCGCCCACGGCGCCGGCCCGCTCCCCCCGGCCACCACATGCCCCAGGGCGGCCAGAACCACACAGACGACCGAGAACACGGCCGCCCGCATGATCCGAAGCGGGACGAGAGCACGCATGCCGCGTCGATTTTATGGCCGATCCCGCAGCCGCCGCCTCGCATTCGGAGGCGCTCGAACCGCGCCCGCGGCCCATGCTCCGCACCGGCAGGGCCCCGAGGGCCGTCTCTCTTGCTCATCCGCTCTCGATCGCCCCGCACCCCGGACACCGCCCTCCGGGACGGAAGAGCGGCGCCCCGCGTCCAAGCGCCCGATCCCCGTTCACCTGCGGAATGGCGACACCGTCGCCCAGCGCCCATTCACCTGATAGGACGGTGCCGCCGCCCAGAATTCGCCCGCTGCCCGCCGGACACGGTGGCCCCTGCGGCACCCGGTGGCGCCACCGCCAAGGACCTGTCACATGGCCTGCTGGGCCTGGCCAAAAGTGCTCAGTGCCCCCCGGCAGGACCGCGATTTCTTACCCCGAGTCGTGAAAGGTTCACGCCTGCCGCGCCGACGCACGACCTCAACCGCGCGCACCCCGCCATACGGAAAGGGTGACGCCCGCCCGGCGGCGGGTTCACACCTGCCGGGTGTGTCCCTGTTCGGGAGGGGGTGCGTCACCGTTCGGGAGGAGGCGCCGGCCCCGCCGGCGGAAGATCCAACGTTGCCCGGACACTCCCGGGGAGGGCAGGGAGGGCCTCGCATGTCCGCAGGTTCCGGTATCCACCCCCAATCCCGCCTTGTAAAAGATCCACCGCTCCCCACCTGCCGGGGCGACGCCGCTCGCTTGCCGGGCCGCCAGGACCGGGACGGGTTCTCGGCGTACCGCTCCCCCCGAACCGGCTAGGTGGGTCCCGTTCGGGAGGAGGCGGGCGGGGAGGGCGACGCGCTTCCGCGGGTTCCGGCATCCACGTCCATCCCGTTGTCGCCCGGACACTCCCCACTGGTTCGCCCGCTCGCGCTGGTTCACCCTCTCGCGCCGGTTTGCCGGCCCGCTTGGGTTCGTCGGCTCGTGCCCGGAGCGCCTTGTGGGCCGGGGGTTCGGGTCATACGGGGTGCGGTGGATGTGGGGAAAGCTGGGGGGTTGTGGGGTTGGATTACGGATTGGAGGAATTGTCGCTAGGGTTGCGGCGATCGTGGCTCGGCGGCGGCCCGTGGGTCGTCGGTGCGTGTGCTGCGCCCCCTGGACGCTAGGTGGTAATCATGCGGCATTTCGTGGGAGTGCTCATCGGCGTCGTTGTCACCGCCGTGCTGCTGTTCGGCGGGGGGTGGGCGATGCAGAAGGCGATGGCCGAGGGGGCGACGCCGGCCACTACGGGGGACGTGCAGTTGTGGATCGCGCTCGGCGCGATGGCGGGGGTCGGGCTCGTGGTGGGGCTGGTGGTGGCCGGGCGGGTCTCGCCGCTGGCGACGTTCGTACCGTCGATGGTGCTGCTCGCCTGGACCGTGGTGTACGCGCTGGACATGAACCGGGCGCTGTCGCTGGTGCCCGACGACCCCACGATGCACGAACTCCTCCTCCAGGCCGGCAATGGGGTGACCGCGCTGCTGACGACGGGCGTGTTCGCGCTGCTGGGCGTCGCGCTGTTCATCCCGGTGCTGATGCCGTCGCGGTGGGCGGGGCGGCTGGAGGACGACGAGGAGGAGGAGTACGGGGAGTCCACCGAGCAGGGCTACTACTGAAACAGCCTGTCGCGGGTGTAGAGGCGGGTGACGACGGCCTCCAGTGAGGTCTCGCCGGGGGCGGTGGCGCGCAGGTCGTCCAGGGTGCCGTCGAAGGCGAGGCGGCCGTGGTCGATCAGCATGACGCGGCGGCACAGGCGCTCGATGTCGCCCAGGTCGTGCGTGGTCAGCAGGACGGTGGTGCCCTGCTGGGCGTTGAGGTCGCGCAGGAACTCGCGCATGGCGGCCTTGCTGACGACGTCCAGGCCGATGGTGGGCTCGTCGAGGACGAGCACGGCCGGGTCGTGCAGCAGGGCGGCGGTGATGTCGCCGCGCATCCGCTGGCCCAGGCTGAGCTGGCGTACGGGCGTGGCGAGGAATTCGCCCAGGCCGAGCAGTTCGGTGAGCCGGTCCAGCCGCTCCCGGTACCGGACGCGATCTACTTTGTAAAGGTGCCGGATCAGTTCGAAGCTGTCCCGCAGCGGCAGGTCCCACCACAGCGTCGTACGCTGCCCGAACACCACTCCGATCCGTCGCGCCAGCGCCGTGCGGCGCCGGGCCGGGTCGAGGCCGGCCACGCTGATCCGGCCCGCCGTGGGGGCGAGGATGCCGGTCAGCATCTTGATCGTGGTGGACTTGCCCGCGCCGTTCGGCCCGAGGTAGCCCACGAACTCCCCGGCCCGCACGGTGAAGGACAGGTCGCGCACGGCGTGCACGACGCGGCGCTCGCGCCGCAGCACGCCGGTGCGTCTGCTCACGGTGAAGGTCCGGCCCACCTGGGCCAGTTCGATGACGGTCTCCGGTGTACGCGGTGCTTCCATGTCCCCCTCAGCTTCCCGTCGATCGGTAGCGGCGTACGCCGGCGCGCCAGGCCAGCGCCGCCGCCCCCGCCAGCGTGAGCGCCGCCACTGGGGCGGCGTACCGGAGCCAGTGCGGCAGGCCGAAGGGGTCCTCGTGGCCCAGCACGTACAGGCCCGGCTGCCAGTTCACGAACGCGAGCGGCACGATGTACGTGACCGCGCGGACCAGCTCGGCGCCGTAGACGCTGAGCGGGTACTGCGTCAGCGTGCTGCCGCCGTAGGTGAAGGCGTTGGCGACCTCGGGCGCGTCGGTGAGCAGGAACTGCAGCGCGCCGCCGAGGGTGAACACCGCGGTGAAGATGACGGTCCCGCACAGGATCATCACCGGGATCATCCAGGCCCGGGACCAGGGCACGTGCAGCTCGGCGAGCGCCAGCCACAGGACGACCACCGCCTGGGCCGGCCTGCCGAAGCGCTGCGGGGTGAAGCGGTCCACCGCCATCTGCACGAACGGGCTCGCCGGGCGGATCAGCATGGTGTCGAAGGAGCCGGCCCGGATGTGCCGGCTGAGCTTGTCCACGTTGCCGAAGAGCATGTCGGCCAGGGCGAAGGAGACGCCGCCGGTGCCGTAGAGGAACATGACCTCGGCCAGGGTGAAGCCGCCCAGCGTGCCGGTGTGCCGGAAGATGATCCAGATGGCGGCGATGTCCAGCGCGTTGGCGGCGAAGGAGCCGGCGGTGAGCATGACCAGCGACGCCGGGTACTGCGCGGCGGCGCGCATCCAGGTCGCGGCCAGCAGCGCGTACGTCCTAACCACCCTGGATCACCACCTTGCGCCGGGCCGCCCTGGTGAGCAGGGCGCCGAGGGCGAGCAGCGCGACGGCCCAGGCGGCCTGGAAGGCCAGCGCCCGGGGCACGTCGGTCGCGCCGAGGTAGACGTCGGCCGGGACCTGCACCATGGCCGCCCAGGGCAGGGCCTCGGCGAGGGCGCCGAGCCAGCCCGGGATGATCCGCAGCGGCACGACCATGCCGCTGAAGAACATCATGAGCACCAGCGCGACCTGCTGCAGGCCGCGGTCGTCCAGGATCCAGCAGGCCGACAGGGCCAGCAGGTAGCGCACGCCGAAGCTGACCACGATGCCGAGCACGACGCTGACCGCGACGAGCCCCCAGGCGGCGGGGGAGGGCGGCACGACGATGCCGAACAGGGCGGCGCCGGCGAGCGTGGGCGGCACGCTGCGCATCAGGAACAGGTACGCCGCCCGTCCGAGGTCGTCGGCCAGCGACCAGAGCTGCAGGGACGCCGGGCGTACCAGGTCGATGGCGGCGTCGCCGCTGCGCACGCGTTCGGCCAGCTCGATCCCGCCGCCGAAGACCTGCATGGGGCCGATGAACGCCTGGGTGAGGAAGCAGAACGTGACCGCCTGGGCGACGTCGTAGCCGGCCAGGCCGGGCCTGGCCTCCCACAGGGCGATGAGGACGTACGCCCGGAGTATGCCGAATACGGTGTTGGTGAAGGCTCCGGCGACGGCCGCGGCGCGGTAGGCGGCGTGCTTGCGGAAGCCGTATCGGGCGACTCGCAGATAGAGCTGGAAGACGACCTCCCGGGGTGCGGCCGCGGGCGCGATCCGCGGCGGGTTTCGGAAGATGGGCAACCCTCCGACTTTGCCACCGGGCCCGGGAGGCGGGCAATCGAATTCAGCGGCGGGTCTCGGAGCGGGGGTGCACGGCGCGCGCGTGTGGGCAGAGGAGCAGGATCACGCCGTACGGCTCGCGCCCCGGCCGCAGGTGCCGGGGAGCGCCTGGGACGCGAGCGGAGAGGGGGCCGGATAGCCGTTGAGCAGGGGATTCTCGTGTGCCGGGCGTGTTACATCACCGAAACTCAGGTGTAATGTCCGTGTAAGCGAGAATATACTTACTGATCGGTAGAACACGTTCTACGTGGGGCATCGTCCGGTTCGGAGGTCCCTGAAATGCACCGCGAGATCGACAAGGACGTGCGGCCAGACTACCCCGTGAGCTGGCAGGCGGTGGCGATGATCAGCCTGATGCGAAGCACCATGCGACCGATCTCCAGCATTTTCCTGCGCCATCCCGCCGCGCTCACCATGGCCTGCCGCGCCGTCGAGCTCACCCGGAGGCTGCCGAGCCGGCTGCCCGAGCACGTCCGCATCGCGGAGGAGCGCTTCGGGGCGTGCGGCGGCGAGTGGGTGCGCGCCGGGGAGGATCTAGACGAGGGCAAGGTGCTGCTCTACTTCCACGGCGGCGGCTACTTCTTCTGCTCCCCGGCCACGCACCGGCCGATCACCTGGCGCCTGTCGGCGGTCTCCCGGCGCCCGGTGCTGGCCCTGGACTACCGGCAGGGGCCGGTGTACTCGCTCGCCGAGTCGCTGACCGACGCGGTGGCGGCGTACGAGTGCCTGCTCGGCCGCGGCTACTCGGGCTCGGACATCATCCTCAGCGGCGACTCCGCCGGCGGCCACCTCACCCTCGCCACCCTGCTCGCGCTGCGCGACTCCCGGATGCCGCTGCCCGCCGCCGCGATCTGCCTGTCCCCGTGGACGGACCTCACCGACGCCCCCCGCCAGACCAACCGCTGGCTGGACCCGATGCTGCCCGCCGGCCGGGTCGAGTGGCTGGCCCGCCGGTGGACCGACGGGCTCGACCCCAAGGACCCGCTGGTCTCGCCGGCGTACGGCGACTACACCGGCCTGCCCCCGCTGATGATCGTCACCGGCTCCACCGAGGTGCTGCGCGACGAGGCGCGCCGGGTGGCCCAGCAGGCGCGCCGCGCCGGGGTGCCGGTGCGCTACGAGGAGTGGCGCCGGATGCCGCACGTGTTCGCGATCCTGGCCGACGTCATGCCGGAGGCCCGCCTGCTGTTCCGGCACATCTCCCGCTTCCTGGCCGCCGCGCAGGCCATCCCGGAGCCCGTCTGCACGTCCCCCGACGGCCCCGGTGCCGGCACGGCGGCTGCCTGACCCTCGCCTGACCCTCGCCTGACTCCTGCCCCCTGAACCCCCGCCGGACCTGTCTGCGGCGGCCGGTCACAACGATCCGTTCCGCCCCGCTGACCAGCGCAGTCACACTGGTTCCTAACCCGCGGGTATCAGTCGCCTTACCTTCGATGCTGCTTGGTACTACTTACGGGCAAATATCGCCCATATCCAGCCACAGTGTGCTTGCCGGAACCCATGAAGGAGAGGCCAGACCCGGATGGCACGCGGTGGATCCAGTCCTGCGAACGGTATGCCGCCAGGCGTGCGTCCCCTGACGGTGGGCGACCCCGTCATCATCGGACGCTACCTGCTCCTCGGCCGCCTCGGCGCCGGCGGCATGGGCGTGGTCTACCTGGCCGAGCACCCCAAGGGCGGGCTGGTCGCGCTGAAGACCCCGCACGCCGTCCACCTCAAGGACCCGACCCTGCGGGCGCGGTTCGCCGAGGAGGTCGAGTTCTCCCGCAGGGTCGTGCCGTTCTGCACCGCCGCGGTGATCGAGGACGGCACCGACCGCGACCGCCCGTACCTGGTCACCGAGTACATCCAGGGCCCCGCCCTGTCGCAGGTCGTCGCGGCGCGCGGCCCGCTCACCCCCGACCTGGCGTACGGCGTCGCGCTCGGCGCCGCCGCGGCGCTGGTCGCGGTGCACGCGGCCGGGCTGGTCCACCGGGACCTCAAACCCGCCAACGTGCTGCTGTCGCCCCAGGGGCCGCGGGTGATCGACTTCGGCATCGCCAGGGACGTGGACACGGTGACCGCGCACACCCAGGCGGGCCAGGTGATGGGCAGCCCGGGGTGGGTGGCGCCGGAACGGCTGACCGGGGGCCCGGCGCTCCCGGCGTCGGACATTTTCGCGTGGGGGTGCCTGGTCGCGTACGCCGCGACCGGCTGCCACCCCTTCGGCTCGGGCGAGGCGGACGTGGTGACCCGTCGCATCCTGGTCGAGCCGCCGCGGCTCACCGGGGTCCCCACGCTCCTCGCCCCCGCCGTCCAGGCCGCCCTCGCCAAGAACCCGGCCGAGCGTCCCGAGGCCGCCGAACTGCTCGGCGCGCTGCTGGCCGCCGGGGGCGTGGGCGCGCCCTGGGACCTGCGCGAGGCGGTCGCCGGGGTGCTGGAGGAGATCTGGACGCCGGTGCCGTACCCGCCGGGGGCGGGCGTCGTACGGCTGGCGCCCAGGCCCGCCCCGCCGCCGCGGGACGGGGCGGAGCGCAAGCGCGACGGGCGCGACAGGAGGGCCGCGCGGCGGCGGCAGGGCAACAACATGTCCCACGCCGGTTTCGCCGCGCTGGCCACCGTGTCCATCGCCGCCGTCACCGTGATCGCGGCGAGCGGCGGGGGGACCGGGGTGGGGGAGGCGAGCCAGTACGGCGGCGGCGCGTACGCGAGCCAGGACGGCACCGCGCTGTCCACCGCCAGGCCGCCGGAACCGCGGGTGGCGGGCACCTCCGTGGGACCCGGCCGGCTCGACGGCGGCACGCGGACGCCCCCCGTGGTGGTGGTCACGACCACGCGGACCGCACTGAAGCCGCCCCCCTACCCCACCCCGCAGGGCACCTGGACCGCGCCGCAGCCGGGCGCGTCGGACCCGTACGAGCCGGGCCCGCAGCCGTCGGGCGCCCCCTCGACGTGCTACAACCCGCGCGGCAAGCCGCGCCCGTGCCAGGGCGGCGGCGGCCCCCGGCCGCGGCCCAGCGGCGGCATCAGCACCGAGCCGCAGTGGGGCGACGGGGAGGAGACCCCCACGCCGACGCCGTCGGTCACCCTCACGCCCACTCCGACGCCCACGCCGTCCTGAGGGCGGACCCCGGAGGGGCGGGGGGCCGCCGTGATCGCCGCTCTCCTAAGCTGGCTCCCTGCGAATCGACGGGAGAACGTGGGGGTACGCGCGGATGAGCGATGTGATCGCGCCCGACCGGTCCGGGCCGGCGCTCGAACTGACCGGCGTGCAGGTCAGGGCGGGCCGCCGCCCGCTGCTGAACGAGATCACCTGGCGGGTCGGCTACGGTGAGCACTGGGTGATCCTCGGGCCGAACGGCGCGGGCAAGACGACGCTGCTGTCCGTCGCCTCGGCCGTGCGCCATCCGAGCGCCGGCACCGCCCATGTGCTCGGCCACCGCCTGGGCCGGGTCGATCTGCGCGAGCTGCGCCGGCACATCGGCCTGGTCGCGGCCAGCCAGCGCCTGGTGGACGAGGCGTTGATGGAGGAGGAGGACCAGACCGCCCACACGGTGGTGCTCACCGGCCACACCGGCACGGCCGCGCCGCTGTGGGACAGGTACGGCCCCGCCGAGCACGAGCGGGCCCACCGGCTGCTGGCCGACCTGGGCTGCAAGGACCTCGCCGACCGCCCGTTCGGGGTGTGCTCGCAGGGGGAGCGGGCCCGGGTCCGCGTGGCCCGCGCGCTGATGGCCGACCCGGCGCTCCTGCTGCTGGACGAGCCGTCCGCGGGGCTGGACCTGCCCGCCCGCGAGGACCTGATCGCGGCGGTCGAGGACCTGGCCACCAGCCGTCCCGCCCTGACCACGGTGACGGTCACCCACCACCTGGAGGAGGTGCCGGCCACCACCAGCCACGCCCTGCTGATGCGCGAGACCCGCATCCTGGCCGCGGGCCCGGTGGAGGAGGTTCTGACGCCGCGCAACCTCTCCGACTGCTTCGGCCGCCCCCTGCACCTGGACCGGGTGGACGGCCGCTGGTACGCCCGCGCGCCGCGCATCTGACCGGCGGCGTACGCGGGCGGCGGGCGCAGGACGCGAAAGACCCCGCCGCGCCCGATCCGGGGGGAGAATCGGGCGCGGCGGGGCAGGCGAGCGGTCATCTGGACCGCGACAGTCGCGACCGGGGGGCCACCGAGGCCGCGACCGACGGGCGGAGCCCGGCCGGGGGGAACCGTCCCATGCCCTGGAGGTGACCCGGCCGGGCCCGGTCAAGAGGCGGCCCGCTGCGGCGGGCCGCGACCGGCGGCGGGGCCGGGCTCAGTGGGCGGCGACCTCGAACTGCTCCTCCTCGGTGGAGCCGGTCAGCGCCGTGGTGGACGAGTCGGGCGCGATGGCCGTGCTGACCAGGTCGAAGTAGCCGGTGCCGACCTCGCGCTGGTGCCGCGTGGCGGTGTAGCCGCGCGCCTCGGCGGCGAACTCCGCCTCCTGCAGCCCGACGTAGGCGGTCATGCCCTCCTCGGCGTAGCCGCGGGCGAGGTCGAACATCGAGTAGTTCAGCGAGTGGAAGCCCGCCAGGGTGATGAACTGGAACTTGTACCCCATGTGCCCCAGCTCGCGCTGGAACTTGGCGATGGTGGAGTCGTCGAGGTGCTTCTTCCAGTTGAAGGACGGCGAGCAGTTGTAGGCGAGCATCTGGTCCGGGTACTCGGCCTTGATCGCCTCGGCGAACTCGCGGGCGACGCCCAGGTCCGGCGTGGAGGTCTCCATCCACAGCAGGTCGGAGTAGGGGGCGTAGGCCAGGCCGCGGGCGATGCAGGCGTCCACCCCGTTGCGCACCCGGTAGAAGCCCTCGGCGGTGCGCTCGCCGGTGGTGAAGCGCTGGTCCCTGGGGTCCACGTCGCTGGTGAGCAGCGTTGCGGCCTGCGCGTCGGTGCGCGCGATGACCAGGCTCGGCACGCCGCAGACGTCGGCGGCCAGGCGGGCGGCGTTGAGGGTCTTGATGTGCTGCCCGGTCGGGATGAGCACCTTCCCGCCGAGGTGGCCGCACTTCTTCTCCGAGGCGAGCTGGTCCTCCCAGTGCACGCCCGCCGCGCCGGCGGCGATCATGGCCTTCATCAGCTCGAAGGCGTTGAGCACGCCGCCGAAGCCGGCCTCGGCGTCGGCGACGATCGGGGCGAGCCAGTGCGGGGCCTTCTCGTCGCCCTCGGCCCAGGTGATCTGGTCGGCGCGCAGCAGCGCGTTGTTGATGCGGCGCACCACGGCCGGCACCGAGTTGGCCGGGTACAGGCTCTGGTCGGGGTAGGTGTGCCCGCTGAGGTTGGCGTCGGCGGCCACCTGCCAGCCCGAGAGGTAGATGGCCTTCAGCCCGGCCCGCACCTGCTGCACCGCCTGGTTGCCGGTCAGCGCGCCGAGCGAGTTGACGTAGTCCTCGGTGTGCAGGAGCCGCCACAGCCGCTCCGCGCCCAGCCGGGCGAGGGTGTACTCCTCCTGCACCGAGCCGCGCAGCCGCACCACGTCCTCGGCGGTGTACGTACGCTCGATGCCGCTCCAGCGCGGATCGTTCTCCCACTCTCTGCGCAGCTCGTCCGCGGCGGCGGCGAGGACCTGGTCACGTGCTCCCTTGAGGCGAGGGTCCATCATTCACTCCTTTGTCGTCCCCTGGGGGCTTGCTTCGAGTGTGTGTCCCGGGTCGGCCGCCGAACCAGAATCTCTCTCACAGAAGAACCGCTGAATTTCTCAGAGAGCGAATCCTTGCTACTCTTCGGCGGAGAAGAACATGCATCTTTTACCTTTGGACTAGACCAATCCCGTCCTCGGCGCCGCCGACCGTGGCGGCACGCCTGGAAGAACCCTGGAAATTACGCCTAGGATCGTGCTATGAGACCCGTTGTGAGCGAAGAACCGCTGTCTTTGACGCAGGAGATCGATCTGATCGCGTTCGGGCAGCGGCTGCGGCATCTTCGCAAGCAGCGGGGGCTGACCCTCTCCGGCCTCGGCGAACGGGTCAGCCGCGCGCCCAGCCAGCTCTCCCTGCTGGAGAACGGCAAGCGCGAGCCCAAGCTGTCGCTGCTGAAGGCGCTGGCCGCCGCCCTGAACGTGCCGGTGGAGGAGCTGCTGCGCCGCCAGGCGCCCAACCGGCGCGCGCAGCTTGAGATCGCGCTGGAGGAGGCGCAGCGCGACCCCATCTACGCCGGGCTCGGGCTGCCCAAGCTGAAGGTCTCCGCGCGGGTGCCCAACGACGTCCTGGAGCACATCCTCGGCCTGTACGAGGAGCTGCGCGCCCGCCAGGCCAAGGGCACCGCCACCCCCGAGGAGGCCAGGGCCGCCAACGCCGAGCTGCGCCGCAAACAGCGCGAGCAGGGCAACTACTTCGTCGACATCGAGAAGGCCGCCGCCGAGGCGCTGGCCGCGGTGGGCTACCGCACCGGCGCCCTGTCGCAGAGCATGGTCCAGGCGCTGGTCACCCACTTCGGCTACACCGTGCACACCGCGCAGGACCTGCCGCGCACGGTGCGCTCGATCACCGACATGCGCAACCGGCGCATCTACGTCAAGCACGAGCAACTGGGCATGCACACGCCCCGCACCATCCTGCTGCAGACCCTCGGCCATCTCGCGCTGGGCCACCACAAGCCGCGCGACTTCGCCGACTTCCTGCGCCAGCGCACCGAGGCCAACTACTTCGCCGCCGCGGTCCTGGTCCCCGAGAGCGCCGCGGTCGCGTACCTGTCGGAGGCCAAGCAGGCCCGCGCGCTGTCGGTGGAGGACCTGCGCGACGTCTTCGCGGTCTCCTACGAGATGGCCGCCCACCGCTTCACCAACCTGGCCACCCACCACCTCGACCTGGTCTGCCACTTCGTGCGCAACGACGCGGGCGGCATCATCTACAAGGCGTACGAGAACGACGGCATCGTCTTCCCCGCCGACGAGCAGGGCGCCATCGAGGGCCAGCGCATGTGCCTGCAGTGGTCCGGCCGCCAGATCTTCCTGCGCCCCGACCGGTTCTCGGTCCACTACCAGTACAGCGACTCGCCGACCGGCACGTACTTCTGCATGGCGCACGTCGATCCGTCCCGCGAGCGCGACTTCGCCATCACCCTCGGCGTGCCCTACCGCGAGTCCCGCTGGTTCCGCGGGCGCGAGACGACCAACCGCACCAAGTCCTTCTGCCCCAACGGCGACTGCTGCCGCCGCCCGCCCGCCGAGCTGACCCAGCGCTGGGAGGGGTACGCCTGGCCCTCCGCCCGCGCCAACTCCCACGTCCTGGCCGCCCTGCCCCCCGGCTCCTTCCCCGGCGTGGACGAGGCCGACGTCTACACCTTCCTCGAACGCCACGCGGCGTCCGTATGAGGCCGCGGATTTTGGCCGGATCTGGCCGTTGAGCTGACGGTTTGATCTTGGATGTGGCAGGATTCTCTCCCCCCTCCAAGTTCGAAGGAAGCACATGAAGCGAATCGTCGCCGGCCTCGCCGTAGCCGCGGGCGCCGCGCTGGTGGCGCCCGTACCCGTGCACGCGGCGGCCAAGGTGGACCCCGTCAAGGCGCTCAGGGAGCAGTTCGAGGGCGGGAAGGGGGTCGAGGTCGCGAGCCTGACCAAGATGGCGATCCCGGGCGGGCCCAGCACGACGGTGCGCGAGTCGGGCGTGATCGAGTTCGGCGGGAGCGCGCCGGTGGCCTCCGACCTGACCTCCGAGCGGTCGTACAACTCGGCCTACCTGGGCAAGCTGAACAAGGACCAGCGGGAGCGGGCCGAGGCCGAGCGTGGGCCCGTGCGCACGATCTCGGTGAACTCGGCCAGCTACGTCTCGCGCGCCCCCTACCCCGACGAGCTGCCGGTGGGCAAGAGCTGGGTGCGGTACGAGGAGGTGCCGGGCCGCTCCGGTCTGGTGGACGTCCTGGAGCCGGCCACGCTCAAGGCGCTGGTGTCGGCGGCGAGCTCCAACCGCGACGGCGTGATCAAGGGCACGATCACCACGGCCAAGCTCGCGGCGGCCTCCCCGTCGGCGCGCCGGCAGTTCGGGCGCGGCGGCAGCGCCAAGATCGCCTACACGGTGTGGCTGGACGCGTCCGGCCTGGTCGAGCGGGTGGTCGCCGCGGCGTCGCCGTCGCGGTACGACGTGACGTACGAGGCCCGCTTCCGGTCCTGGGGCCACAGCGTGTCCATCTTCGCGCCCTCCCAGAACGACGTGGTCCGGCGCAGCGCGTTCGACAACGGCGGCCTGGACCAGATGACGCTGAACGTCGAAGGCGTCAACTGAGGGACAATGGGGTCATGATCTCACCGGAGTCCCGGGTACGCGGCTGCCTGCTCGGCGGGGCCATCGGCGACGCGCTCGGGGCGCCGGTCGAGTTCGACTCGCTGGCGCGCATCAGGCAGCGGTACGGCCCCGGCGGGCTGGACGACTACGCCGCCGACTGGCGGGGGAAGACCGGCCTGATCACCGACGACACCCAGATGACGCTGTTCACCGCCGAGGGGCTGATCCGCGCCGGCGTACGCGAGCGGGAGCGGGGCGTCTGCGCGCCGGTCGAGGTGGTGCGCAACGCGTACCTGCGCTGGCTGGACACCCAGGACCACGCCGCCCCGCCGCCCGCCGGCGGCCTGGTGCGCACCGGGTGGCTGCGCGAGCAGGCGTGGCTGTACTCCCGCCGCGCCCCCGGCACCACCTGCCTGTCGGGGCTGCGGCAGGGGCCGGCCGCGCCCGCCGCCGGCGGCGCACCGGGACCGGTGAACCCGGGCTCCAAGGGCTGCGGCACGGTCATGCGCTCTGCCCCCTTCGGCCTGGCCGCCGCCGATCCCGGGGCGGCGTTCCGGCTCTCGGCCGAGTGCGCGCAGATCACTCACGGCCACCCCACCGGCTATCTGGCCGCGGGCGCCTTCGCCGCGATCGTCGCCCTCCTGGCCCGGGGCGCGTCCGTGGGCGAGGCGGTGACCGGCGCCCTCGGCCTGCTGGCCGCCCATCCCGGCCACGAGGAGACCTCCGCCGCCCTGCGCGCCGCGGCCGATCTCGCCGCCTCCGGCGATCCGGCCCCCGAGGCGGTGGAGAGCCTGGGCGGGGCGTGGGTCGCCGAGGAGGCCCTGGCCATCGCGGTCTACTGCGCGCTCGTCCACGAGCACGACATCACGCGGGCGCTGCTGCTGGCGGTCAACCACTCCGGCGACAGCGACTCCACCGGCGCCGTCTGCGGCAACCTGCTCGGCGCCCGCCACGGCGAGCAGGCGCTCCCCAGCCGCTGGCTGTCCGCGCTGGAGGGTCGCGACACGATCGCCGAACTCGCCGGCGACCTCGCCGCCCACATCGCCGGCGCCCCGCTGGACCGGGCCAAGTACCCCGGCTCCTGACCGGGCGGGGCCGCCGGGCCGGGCGGCCGGAAGCCGGGAGACGAGAGCGGCCACCGGGTACGTGCCCGGTGGCCGTGCGGGGGGTGGCGTGGCGGAAGGCTAGTCACGCTTGAAGACGCCCTTGACGGCGTCCTTGACCTTCTCGCCCGCCTGCTTGACGTTGCCCTTGGCCTGGTCGGCGCGGCCTTCGGCCTCAAGCTCCTCGTCGTCGGTCGCCCGGCCGACGCCTTCCTTGACCTTGCCGCCCAGCTCCTCCGCCTTGTTACCGATCTTGTCGTCGGTGCCCATGTGTTCCACTCCTTCCCCCGGCAGGCGCCGGAACCCCCGTCCCCTGACCGGGGGAGGAGCCGGTAAACCCGGACGGCGCGGCTAGGCGTGCGGCACGTCCTTGATGTCGTACTCGCCGTTGTCCGCGGCCACCACGCCGCCGCCCCGCGGGGCGGAGGCGGTCGCGGCGGTCCAGGCCAGTGCGGCGGCGAGGGCCGCCGCCAGGGCGAGCGGCACCGCCGCCCGTCTGATCATCTTCATCTCCATGCCCCCAACTGTGGCGGCGGCCACTTGACGATCACTTGGAACCGGCGTGTGGGTCAACGGGCGGCGTAGCCGTACAGGAACGCGCGGATGCCCGCGGTGACCATGTCGGCGATCTCCTTCTCGCTCGGCGTGACGCGGTGGTAGGAGGGGTTGACGCTGGAGATGAGCAGGAAGAGGTGCAGCGCGGCACGCTCGGGGTCGTCCGTGCGCAGCAGCCCCCGCTCGGTGAGCCGGCTCAGGTGCGCGGCGAGCGCGCGGCGCACCCGCAGCGGGCCGGTCTCCTGCCAGGCGTCGATGGCCTCCTGCGGGATGTGCCCGGCGTCGGCGTTGATCTGCCGGACCAGGGCGAAGTGCGCGTCGTGGTCGGCCGCCATCGGCATCGCCCAGGCCAGGCCGAACTCCATCAGGTCGGCCTCAAGATCGGTGACCTTGCGCAGATGGCGCTCGATGATCTCGATCTGGGCCGCGGCGGCCCGGGAGGCGCTCTCCTGGATCACCGCCTGGAACAGCCCCGCCTTGTCGGTGAAGTGGTTGTAGACGGTGCGCGTGGACACGCCGGCCTCGGCCGAGATCGCGTCGATGCTCGCGCGGCTGTAGCCGTCGCGGGCGAAGACGGCGAGGGCGCCGTCGAGGATGGCGCGGCGTTTGCCGGACGTGCCGCCGCGCGGGCGGCCCGTGTCGCTGCTGGTCATGGAGTGTTCCTCGGCCTGTTTGCAGTGAGCGTTTTACTTTTTACAACGTGCGTTGTACTTTACCGGTTGTCCCCGCATCCCGTCCACGAGGAGGAACAACGTGATCCGGATCGCCGTCGTCGTCGGGAGCACCCGGCAGTCCCGCCGTACGGAGGTCGTGGCCCGCTGGGTCGCCGACGTCGCCGCCCGGCACCCGGCGGTCGCGGCCGGGGAGGCCGCCGTCGAGGTGCTCGACCTGGCCGAGTACGACCTGCCGCTGCTCGATGAGCCCCTGCCCGCCCTGTTCGGCGACTACCGCAACCCGCACACCCGCAGATGGGCCGCCGCCGTCGCCTCCTTCGACGGCTTCGTCTTCGTGACCCCGGAGTACAACCACTCCATGCCCGCCGCGCTGAAGAACGCGATCGACTACCTGTTCGCCGAGTGGAACGACAAGGCGGCCGGGTTCGTCAGCCACGGCGTGCACGGCGGCACCCGGGCCGTGGAGCACCTGCGCCTGGCCCTGGCCGAGGTGAAGGTGGCCACCGTACGCGCCCAGGTGGCGCTGTCGGCGTACACCGACTTCCAGGTCACCGCCCCGGCCGAGCCCGGCGTCTGCGTCCCCGGCGAGCACCAGGAGCGGACCCTGACCGAGATGCTGGACGAGCTGATCTCCTGGTCCCGCGCGCTCAGGACGGTGCGCGAGCCCGCCGGCCTCCAGCCCGTCCGATGACCCTGACCCGGGACGCCGCCGGCGGCACCCGGCCCCGCACCCGGCCCGGGGCCACGCTGGCGGTGGTGCTGCTCGGCTACCTCACCCTGCCGATGCTGATGTCCGGCACCGCCGTGGCGCTGCCCCGCATCGGCGCCGACCTCGGCGCCACCGGCGCCGCGCTGCAGTGGGTGGTCGTCGGCTACTTCCTGGCCGCCTCCTCGCTGATGCTGGTGGCCGGGTCGCTCGGCGACGTGCTCGGCCGCCGCCGCGTCTTCGTGCTCGGCGCCGCCCTGTACGCCGCCGGCGCGCTGGCCTCCGCGCTCGCCCCCGGCATCCTGGTCCTGGACGTCGCCCGCACGCTGTCGGGGGCCGGGGCCGCCGGGGTGATGGCCACCGGCGGCGCGATACTCGGCGGCGCGTTCACCGGGCCCGCCCGCACCCGGGCGTTCGCCGCCATGGGCACCACGGCCGGGGTCGGCATGGCGATCGGCCCCACCCTGTCCGGATGGCTGATCGGGGCGCTGGGCTGGCGGGCCACGTTCGCGGCCTTCGCCGCCGCCGGGGTGCTGATCTGCGCGGGCGGCGCGCTCATCGCCGAGGCCCGCGCCGCCGCCCGGCCCCGCATCGACGGCGTGGGCATGGCCAGTCTGATCGGAGCGCTCGCGCTGGTGATGGCCGGGGTCAACCAGGCCGCCGCGGCCGGGTGGGGCAGCCTCCGCGTGCTGGCGCCGCTGGCCGCGGGCGCGGTGCTGCTGGTGCTGTTCGTCCTCGCCGAGCGCCGCTCCGCGCATCCGGTCTTCGACCTGGGCCTGCTGCGCGACCGGCCGTTCCTGGCCTGGTGCCTGGCCTGCCTGAGCCTGGCGATGGGGCCCGCGGGCGCGCTGGCGTACCTGCCGACGTACCTGCAAGGGGCGGGCGGCATGACGGCCGGGGCGGCGGGGGCGGCGATGCTGCTGCTGACCGGGCCGGTGCTGGTGCTGCCCCCGGCCGGGGCGTGGCTGCTGAACCGGGGTGTGCCCGCGGGGGCGCTCGCGCCGGGGGCGGTGCTGCTGATCGCGGCGGGCAACGCCTGGCTGACCACGCTGCATCCGGCCGCGGGAGTGCCCGGCCTGGCCGGGCCGCTGCTCACCCTCGGCGCGGGCATGGGCCTGCTCGTCGGCGTCGCCGACTCGCGGGCGCTGGAGCGGGTGCCGCCCGACCGGCTCGGGATGGCCTCGGGCCTGCTCAACACGGTACGCGGCGCGGGCTCCACGCTGGCCACCACGCTGACCGGCACCGCCCTGGCCAACCTGGTCGAGGCCCGTACCGGCTCGGCCGGCGCCGCCGCCCGCATCGTCGCCGGCGATCCGGCGGGCCCGGCGGACGCCGCCCACCTCACCGCCGCCTGGCACACCGTGTCCTGGTCCGCCGCGGCCCTGTGCGCCGCCGCGACGCTCGCGACCGCCCTCCTGCTCCGCCGCCCCTGAACCCGCGGCCGGCGCGGTCACCCCCGGCCCAGTGGCCCCGCCCCCCTGAACCCGCGGCCGGCGCGGCCACCCCCGCCGCCGGCCGGCCGATCTGCGACAGGCTGACCCCCGGGACCGCGCCGGGACCCGGGGCCGGCGGGGCCTGCCGGCAGGCTCACCCCCGGGACCGGGCCGGGGAACCGGGTCAGGTGGCGTGCAGGAGGTCGATGTCGGCGGGGTCGGCGGCCACGCCGGCCTCCGTGGCGACCTGGGCGAGCAGCAGCTCGCCGGTGTGGGACACGTGGGCCCGCATCGCCCCGGCCACCGCCTCGGGGTCGCGGGCCTCCAGGGCGGCCAGGATCGGCTCGTGCTCCTCGGCGATGTCGGCCAGGGAGCGGGAGCGATCGACGGTGGAGGCGCCCAGCGTGATGGTGGCGTCGCGCAGGTTGTCCACCATGCCGACCAGCTTGCGGTTGGCCCCGGCGGTGAGCAGCAGCCGGTGGAAGGCCCGGTCGTGGCGCATGAACCGGGGCTCGTCGTGGTCCTTGGCGGCGGCGCGCATCGCCTCCAGCTCCGCCCGCGCCGACTCGACCAGCTCGGGCCCGGCGCGGCGTGCGGCCAGCCGCGCCGCCGGCACCTCCAGCAGCAGCCGCAGGTGGAAGACCTCGGCGATCTCCCTCGGGTCGCGCCGGAGCACCCGGAAGCCGCGGCTGCGCTCGAAGCGCACCATGCCGGCCTCGGCCAGCCGGAGCATCGCCTCGCGGACGGGCGTGCGGGACACGTTGAGCTGCGCGGCCAGTTGGTACACCGAGTAGAGCTCCCCCGGTCGCAGCTCGCCGGAGAGTATGGCCTCCCGCACAGAGTCGATGACCTGCTGGGTGAGGCTGGACGTGCCATCGACCGGTCGCACCGTGAAGACCTTTCGGTTCGGCGTCACTGCGGGGAGTGTACAGAAGGGGGAAGTGGGCATGCTTGACATGCAGCATGCTACATGCCACCTTCGGACACGTCCCGTTAACGGTTCCGGAGGATCGTCATGAAAGTGCACGTACTCGACTGCGGTGCGATGAGCTGCGACCTGACCTGGCTGCTGCTCAAGCCCGGACGTACCATCAGGCCGCGCGCGGAGCGGGACAAGCCGGTCGAGTGGTACCCGTGCACCACGCACGCGGTCCTGGTCGAGACCGACGAGGGGAACCTGCTGTGGGACACGAGCTGCCCGCGCGACTGGGAGACGCGCTGGGAGCCGACCGGGCTGCAGGAGTTCTTCCCCTACGACCAGGTCAGCGAGGAGCAGTACCTCGACGCCCAGCTCGGCAGGCTCGGCGTCGGCCCCGAGAACCTCGACTACGTCGTGCTCTCCCACCTCCACTTCGACCACGCGGGCAACGTGCGCGCCTTCGCCGGCACCGGCGCCAAGCTGGTGTGCAACGACAAGGAGAAGGAGTTCGCCTTCGGCTTCGAGGGCCTGTTCACCGGCGCCCACCTCAAGACCGACTACGAGGGCCTGGACTTCGAGACCGTCTCCGGCGACACCGAGATCCTGCCCGGCGTCACCCTCATCGAGGCCCCCGGCCACACGCCGGGCACCATGGCGATGCGGGTGGACCTCCCCGAGACCGGCACCATGATCTTCACCTCCGACGCGATCTACATGGGCGACTCCTACGGCCCGCCCGCCACCCCCGCCGCCATCGTCAACGACCTGAGCGCCTGGTACGCCTCGGTGGAGAAGATCCGCTCGATCGCCGAGCGCTCCTCCGCGACGGTGGTGTTCGGCCACGACGCCGAGCAGCTCCGCTCGATGCGCACCGCGCCCACCGGCTACTACCAGTGAGAGGGGATCAGGCGTGTTCACCGCTCCGGCCGACCCAGAGTCCGTCTTCACCTACGGCGCCCCGGCCCTGAAGTTCGGCCCCGGCGCCTCCGCCGAGATCGGCTTCGACCTCGGCCAGTACGGCGCCCGCCGCGTCCTGGTCATCACCGACCCGCGCGTGGCCGCCACGGGGGCGCCGCAGCGCGTCGCCGACCGGCTCGCCGGCTACGGCATGGAGGCGAGCGTGTACGACGGCGTGCACGTCGAGCCGACCGACGAGAGCCTGCTCGCCGCCATCGAGCACGCCCGCGCCACCGGCCCCTGGGACGCCTACGTCGCGGTCGGCGGCGGGTCCAGCATCGACACCGCCAAGGCCGTCAACCTGCTCACCACCAACCCCGGCGAGCTGATGGACTACATCAACGCCCCCGTCGGCGGCGGGCGGGCGCCCACACAGCCGCTCAAGCCGCTGGTCGCGGTGCCCACGACCACCGGCACCGGCTCCGAGAGCACCACCATCTGCGTCCTGGACGTGCTCGACCTGAAGGTCAAGACCGGGATCAGCCACGCCCGGCTCCGGCCCGTCCTGGCGGTCGTCGATCCCGATCTGACGCTCACCCAGCCGCCCGGGGTCACCGCCGCCGCCGGGATGGACATCCTGTGCCACGCCCTGGAGAGCTACACCGCGCGGCCGTACACCTCCTTCGAGCGCAAGCGGCCGGAGCAGCGGGTGCCGTACTGCGGGGCCAACCCCGTGGCCGACATGTGGTCCGAGCGGGCCCTGCGACTGCTCGCCGGCTCCTTCCGCACCGCCGTGCGGCACGGCGACGACGCCGAGGCCAGGGCCCGGATGGCGCTGGCGGCGACGTTCGCCGGGCTCGGGTTCGGCAACGCGGGCGTGCACATCCCGCACGCCAACGCCTACCCGATCGCCGGCCGGGTCAAGGACTTCCACCCCGACGGCTACCCGAGCGAGGAGCCGATGGTGCCCCACGGCATGGCCGTCGCGCTCACCGCGCCGGAGGCGTTCCGGTTCACCTTCGAGGCCGATCCCGAACGGCACCTGCGCGCCGCCGAGCTGCTCGACCCCACCGCCGGCAAGCCCGACGACCTGGCGGAGTTCCTGCCCACGGTGCTGATGGAGCTGATGCGCGACATCGGCATCCCCAACGGCATCGGCGGCGTCGGCTACACCGAGGCCGACGTGCCCGCGCTGGTGGAGGGGGCGATGAAGCAGCAGCGCCTGCTCGCCACCGCCCCGCGCCCGGTCGGCGAGGACGACCTCGCCGGCATCCTGACCCGCTCGATCGCGCTGTGGTGAGGTGAGCATGGCCATCTACGAGTTGCGCTGCCGGGACGGGCACCGGTTCGAGGTGATCCAGTCCTTCACCGCGCCGCTGCCCGGCTGCCCCGAGTGCGGCGCGCCCACCGGCAAGGTCCCCAGCACGTTCGCGGTCGGCGGCCGGGCCTCCGTCCCGCCGCCGCCGGAGCGGATGCCGCAGACGTGGCGCGGCACGTACGGCGCCGACCGCGAGTACGTCGCCGGCCTGCGCCGCACCGCCGAGCGGCGCCGCGCCCTGGAGGAGCGGCACCCCGAGCTGGCCGGCGACCGGCGCCCGATCGTCGCTCACGAGGGCCGCTACGAGCACGCCCCCCTCCGCGCCGGCGACCACCCGCTCACGCACGCCTCCGGCCACACCCACACCCATGGGCACGGGCACGGTCACGGTCACGGGCACGGGCACGGGCACGCGGAGGGCGCCGGAAAGGGGACGCCCTGAAGCCCGAAGCGCTCGCCGCGGCCCTGCGCCGGGCGGGCGTCCGCGAGGTGGACGTCTCGTCCCGGCGCCGGGCGGAGTACTCCTCCGACGCCTCCCTCTACCGGGTGCCCCCGGCGGCGGTGGTCTTCCCCCGCGACGCGGAGGAGGTCGCCGCCGCGCTCGCGGTCTGCCGGGCCGAGGGGGTGCCGCTGACCGCCCGCGGGGCCGGGACCTCGATAGCGGGCAACGCCGTCGGGCCCGGCGTGGTGCTGGACTTCAGCCGCCACTACGGCCGGGTGCTGTCGGTGGACCCCGAGACGCGCACCGCGGAGGTGGAGCCGGGCGCGGTGCTCGACGCGCTCCAGCGCCGGGCCGCCCGGCACGGCCTGCGCTTCGGCCCCGACCCCTCCACGCACAGCCGGTGCACGATCGGCGGGATGATCGGCAACAACGCGTGCGGGTCGCGCGCCCTGGCCTACGGGCGCACGGCCGACAACCTGCTCGCGCTCGACGTGCTCACCGGGGCGGGGGAGCGGATCACGGCCGGGCGGGGCGCGGACGCGTCGCCCACGCTGGCCGCGCTGCGGCGGGTGGTGCACGCCAACCTGGCGGTCATCCGCACCGAGCTGGGGCGCTTCCCCCGCCAGATCTCCGGCTACTCCCTGGAGCACCTGCTTCCCGAGCACGGCTTCGACGTGGCCCGCGCCATGGCCGGCACCGAGGGCACCTGGGGCGTCCTGCTCGGCGCGCGCGTACGCCTGGTCGAGGCGCCCGCGCGCACGATGCTGGTCGTGCTCGGCTACCCCGACATGGCCGCGGCGGCCGACGCGGTGCCCGCCCTGCTGCCGCACCGGCCGGTCGCGCTGGAGGGCATCGACAGCCGCATCGTGGACGTGGTGCGCCGCAACCGCGGCCCGCACGCCGTCCCGCCGCTGCCCCGGGGCGGGGGCTGGCTGCTGGCCGAGCTGGGCGGGGAGTCCGCGGCCGAGCTGCGTCCGCGCGCCGAGGCGCTGGCCGCCGACGCCGGCGCGGGCGACCACCTCGTGATCGACGACCCGGCGCAGGCCGCCGCCGTGTGGCGCATCCGCGAGGACGGCGCGGGACTGGCCGCCCGCACCCCCGCGGGCGCCCCCGCCCACGCGGGCTGGGAGGACGCGGCCGTGCCCCCGGAACGGCTGGGCGCGTACCTGCGCGCGTTCGAGGAGCTGATGGCGGGCTACGGGCTGACCGGCCTGCCGTACGGGCACTTCGGCGACGGCTGCGTGCACGTGCGCATCGACTTCCCCTTCGCCCGCCCCGGCGGCGCCGAGACGTTCCGCGGCTTCCTGCTCGACGCCGCCCGCCTGGTCGCCGCGCACGGCGGCTCGATGTCCGGCGAGCACGGCGACGGCCGGGCGCGCGGCGAGCTGCTGCCGCTGATGTACTCACCCGCCGCCCTGTCGGCCTTCGCCGCCGCCAAGGCCGTGTTCGACCCGGACGACGTGCTCAACCCCGGCGTGATCGTACGCCCGGCGCCGCTGGACGCCGCCCTCCGGCTGCAGCCGCCGCCCCCGCGCGCCACCGGCACCGCCTTCCGCTACCCCGAGGACGGCGGCGACCTGACCGCCGCGGTGCACCGCTGCACCGGCGTCGCCAAGTGCCGCTCCGGCACGGCGGGCAGCGGCGTGGTGATGTGCCCGTCCTACCTGGCCACCCGCGACGAGCGCGACTCCACCCGAGGCCGGGCACGGGTGCTGCAGGAGGCGGTGCGCGGCGCCCTGCCCGGCGGCCTGCGCGCCCCCGAGGTGCGCGACGTGCTCGACCTGTGCCTGTCCTGCAAGGGCTGCCGCTCCGACTGCCCGACCGGCGTGGACATGGCGACCTACAAGGCCGAGGTGCTGCACCAGACCTACCGGCGCCGTCCGCGTCCCGTCTCGCACTACACGCTGGGCTGGCTGCCGCGCTGGGCCCGCCTGGCCGGGGCGGCGCCGCGCGCGGCCAACGCGCTGCTGCACGCGCCCGTACTCGGAGGGCTCGCCAAACGGATGGGCGGCATCGACCCGCGCCGTGAGCTGCCGAGCTTCGCCGAGCGGCCCTTCTCCCGCCACCGCCCGCCGCGCGCCGCCACGCCCGGCACGGGACCGCGCGTGCTGCTGTGGGTGGACACCTTCACCGGCCGCTTCTCGCCCGGCGTCGCACAGGCGGCGATCCGGGTGCTCCAGCGCGCCGGCCACACGGTCGCCGTGCCCCGGGCCTCACTGTGCTGCGGCCTGACCTGGATCTCCACCGGGCAGCTCGACGCGGCACGGCGCAGGCTCCGCCGCACCGTCGCCGCCCTGGCCCGGCACGCGGCCGAGGGTATGCCGATCGTCGCACTGGAGCCGTCCTGCGCCGCGGTGCTCCGCGCGGACGCCCTCGACCTGCTCGGCCCCGACCACCCCGACGCGGCGGCGGTGGCCCGGTCGGTGCGGACCCTGGCCGAGTTCCTGACCGCCCTGCCGGACTGGACACCGCCCGACCTCTCCGGCACCAAGGTCCTGGCCCAGCCGCACTGCCACCACCACGCCGTCATAGGCTGGCACACCGACCGCGCCCTGCTCACCCGCGCGGGCGCCGAGGTCTCCTCGGTCGGCGGCTGCTGCGGCCTGGCCGGCAACTTCGGCGTCGAACGCGGCCACTACGACGTGTCGGTCGCGGTCGCGGAGACCCAGCTCCTCCCCGCCGTCCGCGAGGCGGCCGACGGCACGGTCCTGCTCGCCGACGGCTTCTCCTGCCGTACGCAACTCGCCCAGCTCGCCCACACCCGCGCCCGCCACCTGGCGGAACTCATGGCCGAGGCCGGCGACACGGCCGAGGCCAAGTCCGGCGAGGCAGGACACTGAGGCCAAGTCCGGCGAGGCAGGACACCGAAGCCAAGTCCGGCGAGGCAGGACACTGAGGCCAAGTCCGGCGAGGCAGAGCACCGAAGCCGAGGCGGGCGACGCGGGCCACCGACCCCGCGCGCCCGCCCGCCCCAGACGCCGCCAACTCGCCCCACCTCACGCTCTGGCCTTCTCGCCCGTCCAGCCGCCCAGCCCTCTGGCCGCCCAGCCCTCCAGCCGCTCCGGACGCCCGCCCCGCCGCGCCCCCCGTACCCCGGCCTCCCGTCCCCCGCCCTCCTCGCACAACCGCGATGCCGATCTATTGACGCCCTTGCAATATGTGCGTAACTATCGCACATGTCGGAAATCGCGTGCAGCATTGCGATCTCGGTTCCCGAAACGGTGCCGTCCTGTGCGCGGAATGGCCGGTCCCGGCCCCGGCTCGTACGTGAGGAGAGGTCATTGCGCTCCCTGTTACTCTCACTCGCCCTGGCGGCGACCAGTGTGACCGGCGTGGCCGTCGCCACCCCGGCGGCCGCGTCGGCCCGTGCGCCGCAGCTCGAACGGCTGCCGTACCAGGTGGACAGCAGCAACCAGGCGGGGTGGTGGCGCCCGGCGGACACGCTGAACGGCGTCACCTACTTCGCCTACAACGCCCCGGCGGCCGAGGCCGGACGGCACGAGGTCCACATCGCCTCCCGGGGCGGTGACGGGCAGTGGCGTGACGCGTGCCTGCCCGACGGAGCGGGCGGGTGCGTCACGTACGTGGACGACATCGGCCACAACCAGCCGTCGATCGTCGTGGACGGCGACGGGCGCATCCACGCGTTCGTGTCCATGCACAACAACGCCTGGCGCTACTACCAGAGCACCCGTCCCGGCGACGTGACCTCCATGGCCGAGGCCGCCGCCCAGCTCCCCGACCGGGACCTGCGCTTCACCTACCCCGTGACCGTGCGCGGCGCGGACGGCGACGCCTACGTCCTGGTCCGCGCCGACCAGGACGCCCAGCGCGTCCGCGCCGGCCGCCTCTACCGGTACGACACCGCCGCCGACACCTGGAGCAGGGTCGCGATCGTCGCCTCCGGCGCCAACCACTCCTTCTACCCCGACGACCTCCAGGTGGACGGGCGCGGCCGGGTGCACATCCTGTGGGAGTGGGCGTCCTGGCCCGCCTCGGCCCACCGCCACCTGGGCTCCTACGCCGTCTACGACCCGGCCGCCGGCACCTTCGCCGACGCGTCCGGCGCCCCGGTCACCACGCCGCTCGCGCCCGGGGTGGGCAACGTGGTGTACCAGCCGTTCGAGGGCGATGAGACGATCACCTCGCAGAACCGCGCGGTGCAGACCGCCAAGCTGGCCGTGGACGACACCGGCCTGCGCGGCATCGCCTACCGCTACCTGCCCGAGGCCGCCGGGAGCAACTTCGCCGGCTTCGACGTCCGCTACGCCACCTGGGACGGCTCGGCGTGGCGGCGCGAGACGGTCGCGGCCAACGGGGACCTGCCGATCGACAACTCCGCCACCCTCGGCGCGACGCACGCGGGCGGGCGTACCCGGCTGTACTTCGTGGCCGAGGCCAACGGCTGCGCCGGCACCCACAGCCAGGTCGTCGTGGCCGAGCGCGGCACCGGCGAGTGGGCCTTCCGCACGCTGGGCGAGGTGCGGCAGGGCCTGCAGCGGCTGCGCGTCCTGCGCGGCCGGGACGGCGCCGACCTGGTCTACCTGACCGCGCCCATCGAGGGCGCGCTGTGGCGGGCCGTCGTCCCGCGTACGGAGCCCCCGGCGCGCGGCGAGCCGTACGCCGCCGTCGCCGCGCGCCTGGCCGCCGCATCCGGCGGCGGCACCAACGTGGCGCTGAACGCCTCCGTCACCGCCTCCTCCACCCTGCGCGCCGACACCCCGGCCACCGAAGCCGTGGACGGCCGCTGCGGCGACGACAGCCGCTGGATCTCCGCCGAGGGCGACACCGCCCCCACCCTCACCGTGGACCTGGGCCGCGCCGTGCCGATCGACAGCGTGCGGGTGCGCAGCGGCTACTCCAAGGCCCCCGACCCCGGCACCGACGTGCTGCGCTCCTTCACCGTCCAGCTCCGCGTGGACGGCGCGTGGCGCGAGGCCGGCGCCGTCACCGGCAACACCTCCCCCCTCGTCACCGTCCCCGCCGGCGGCGCCACCGCCGACCAGGTGCGCCTGCTGATCAGCGACCCCTCGGGCAGCCCGATCGACGTCGCCCGCGTCTACGAGGTCGAGGTCCTCGCGACCCCCTGACACCCGCCGCCACATGACGGGGCACATGACGGGGCCGGCGGAGGCAAGCCCTCCGCCGGCCCTTCCATGCCCCCACCCCCATCCCACGGTGCGCGGGGAAGCCTCCGTGTCCGGGCGACGGTGGATCTTTCCGCATGACGGAATGGAAGTGGACGCCGGTGCCCGGGGGAACGGCGGGCTTCGAGCGGTTTCTCAGCAGGAGCGACGGTGGATTTTCCGCATGGTGGGATGGGGTGACGCCGGAACAAGCGGGACGCGACCTCCTCCCGCCGCCTCCTCCCGGACGGGGACACGCCCTTCTCGCCCCTCCAAGGTGGGGCGGGGACTCGTCTCACCCTCCGCCGGGGGCGGGGGCGGAGGTGCGGTGCGTATCGGCGTGGGGGTGTGCGGCGGGCGATTGCGGCGCGGAGGGAACGCGGTGCGGTGCCGGAGTGTGCCCGTGTCATTCCTGGTGGAAAAACCGGGGGCCGTGCGGTTGCATTTGAAATGCCGTGGCATTAAGGTCAATTCCGTGACTGCCGGGTCGGCCATGGGCCACGATCGAGTGAGGCGCCCGGCCGCGCCGTGACCATCCGGCGGGCCAGGGGCCCGCCGTCGCGTTCCTTCTTCCGCGTAGGGCGATGCCCGCCTGCGCGACGTTCTTGCGGCGTACCCCGCCCGTCCCCCGCGTACGACGTGCGTCCCGCCGCTCCGGCGCCGAGGGCCCAATACGGCCGTGGGGTGATTTCGCCGCGCCGTTTTCCGGCGCCCCTGAAATGACGCTCCGTCGTCCCTTTCCCGATTTCCATGCCGCGCGTGCGGCCATTTCGCCGTGCCCGCGCGTCCGCCGACCAAGGAGAAGAAGACCCAAGAATGCCCATCGACTTCAACCGGCAGATCATCGAGGAGTTCCGGGCCAACCGCGGCAGGGTCGGCGGGCCCTTCGAGGGGGCCCGGCTCATCCTGCTCACCACCACCGGCGCGCGTTCCGGCGCCCCGCACACCACGCCGCTCGGCTATCTTCCGGACGGCGGTGACCGCATTCTGGTCATCGCCTCGGCCGGGGGCTCGCCGCGGCATCCCGACTGGTACCGCAACCTGCTGGCCCACCCCCGCGCCACCGTCGAGAACGGGGTGTTCACCTACGAGGCCGAGGCCGAGGTGCTGGAGGGCGGCGAGCGCGACCGGATCTTCGCCCGTGCCGTCGAGGCCGATCCCGGGTGGGCGGCCTACCAGGACAAGGCCGGCCGGGTCCTCCCCGTGGTCGCGTTGCGGCAGGTCGCGGGCGGGCCGCCGCAGGCGGAGTCGTGGGGGGAGGCGCTGCGGCTGGTCCACGACGCCTTCCGGCGCGAGCTGGCCCTGATCCGCAAGGAGGCCGCCCAGGCCGGTCCCCGCCTGGGCGCCCAGCTCCGGGTCAACTGCCTGACCCTGTGCGGCGGCCTGCACTACCACCACACCCAGGAGGACGGCGGGATGTTCCCCGCCCTGGCCGGGCGCCACCCCGAGCTGGCCCCGGTCATGGACCGGCTCGGGCGGGAGCACGAGCGCATGGCCGTCCTCCTCGGCGAGCTGCAAGACACCCTCTCGGCCGCGCACCCGGACGCGGACGCCGTACGCGCCGAGGTCGAACGGCTCACCGGCCTGCTGGAGGAGCACCTGACCTACGAGGAGGAGCAGCTCATCCCGTTCCTGGACGCCCCCGGCACCTGAGGCGCGCGATATCGTGGTGGCCCTCACGGAGGGAGCGAGGGGACCCATGGGCCGGCTCACCAGGGCCGAGGCGCAGGAACGCAATCGGGCCGCGGTGCTGGCCGCCGCCAGGGACGAGTTCGCCGAGCGCGGCTTCCGCGACACCAAGATCGACGGCATCGCCGAGCGGGCCGGGCTCACCCGGGGCGCGGTCTACTCCAACTTCCCCGGCAAGCGCGCCCTGTACTTCGCGGTCCTGGCCGAGCAGGCCGAGCGCCGCGCGCCCGGCTCGCCGCCGCGCCCGGTCCGGACGGTCGGCGCGGCGCTGGCGGCGCTGGCCCGCGCCTGGGTGGCCGGGCTGCCCCTCGCGACCGCCGGCCCCGGCGCCCCGCCCTTCGCCGGCACCGGGCTGAGCGCGGACGTACTGGGGGAGGAGCCGGTACGCCGGGCGTACGCGCAGCTCATGACGCTGGACGCGCTCCTGCTCGGCCTGGCGCTGGAGCGGCTGGGGCCGGGCCGGGGCGAGCGCCGGGTACGCCTGGCGCAGGCCGTGCTCACCACCCTGCACGGTGCGAGCCGGATGGCCGCCGACGCCCCCGGCTTCGTGGAGCCCTTCGACGTGATCGCCGCCTGCGAGCACCTGGCCTCCCTCGGCATGGACGACGCCTGGCGTCCCCCGCACCTGCCCTGGGCCGCCCCGGCCCGCCCCGCCGACGAGCCGTGGTCCCCGCCGCGCGCCCTGGACCTGGTACGCGGCGAGCCCGCCCGCCTGGCCGCCGACGGCGTCGTGGCGGTCCTCGGCCTGCACCGCCTGGACGCCGCCGAGGAGGCCGTGCGCGCCGCCCCGCCCGGCACCAGGGTCACCGTCGCCATGGTCACCGCCGAGCCCGGCGAGCTGGCCCCCCTGGCCCGCCTGGCCCTGGCCGAGCTGTGCGTCCCGCTGCGCCGCGCGTTCCCGCCCACCGCCTGGCCCCCGCTCCAGGTCGTCTTCGACTACGCGGGCGCCCTGGCCGCGGCGGCGGGCGTGCCGGGCGTCGGCGACACGACCGAGGCCGCCGTACGGGTGGAGGCGGGCCGCATCACCGCCCGCGCCGAGGGCCGCGGCGCCTGCCACACCGCCGCCCGCCCCTGACCGCGCGCATCGCGCGGGAGAAGCCGGCGACCTGCCGGATCGGCGACCTGCTGAATCGGCGACGCTGTGGCGATCCCGCGGCAACCCTGATCTGGCGGTCGGCGGCCCTTCAGGTTGCGCTCAGCCGCGCGGCGCACCATGACGGCGACAGCGCACGCGAAAGGGGCTGCGATGGTGGACAACGCGCGGGTGCCCGAGGCGCGGCTGCTCGTCGTGGAGGACGAGCCGGACATCCTCGAACTCCTCTCCGCCAGCCTGCGCTTCACCGGCTTCGAGGTGATCGGGCTGCCGAAGGGCGTCGGTGCGGTGGAGGCGGTCCTGCGGCACCGGCCCGACCTGATCGTGCTGGACGTCATGCTCCCCGACATGGACGGGTTCGAGGTGATCAGGCGGCTGCGCTCGGGCGGCGACCGCACGCCGGTGGTGTTCCTCACCGCGCGCGGCGCCGTGGACGACCGGATCGCAGGGCTGACGCTCGGCGGTGATGACTACGTCAGCAAGCCGTTCAGCCTGGACGAGGTCGTGGCCAGGATCAGGGCCGTGCTGCGCCGCTTCCGCGACGGCGCCGCCGAGCCGCCGCCCCGGCTCGTGTTCGCCGGGATCGAGCTGGACGAGGCGAGCCATCAGACCTGGCGCGACGGCGAGCCGGTCCAACTGTCGCCGACGGAGTTCAAGCTGTTGCGCTACTTCATGCTCAACGTCGGCCGGGTGCTGTCCAAGCCGCAGATCCTGGACCACGTGTGGCACTACGACTTCCGGGGCGACGACGGCATCGTGGAGAAGTACGTCTCCGCGCTGCGCAGGAAGGTGGACAACCGCGACCCGCGGCTGATCCACACGCTGCGCGGCGTCGGATACGTGCTGCGTCCGCCCCGGTGAGCGCGCGATGAGGCCGGTCTCGCTGCGGGTCAAGCTGACCGTCGCCGTGGTGCTGCTCGTCACGCTGGCCGCGGCGGTGATCAGCGTGATCAGCGTGATCGTGCTGCGCGACCGGCTGTTCGGCCGGGTGGACGACCAGATCCGGCGCACCACCGAGACGCTCCGGCGCGACATGCGCGACGAGCGGCCCGCGCCGGACGGCCGTCTGCGCGTGTACGTCCCCAGTGACGTCCTGGTGCTCCGGCTCGGCGCCGACGGGGCCGTGGTCGCGCGCTCCAGGAACGTCGATCCCCGCCTGGAGGCGGCGCTGCCCAAGCCCGTGCCCGAGGGCGGGTTCACCGTGGGGGGATGGCGGGTGCTCTCCGGCGACGGCCTGGTGGTCGCCATGCCGCTGGCCGGCATCGAGGAGACCGTCGGTCAGGTGGCCTGGCTGGACGCGCTGGTGGCGCTGGCGGTCGTGGCCGTGGTGGCCGCGGCGGGCGCCCTCGTCGTACGCGGCAGCCTGCGACCCCTCACCGAGATCGAGGAGACGGCCGGGATCATCGCCGCCGGCGACCTGTCCCGCCGGGTGGAGGAGTCCGAGCCGGGGGAGGGCGTGCCGCGTACCGAGGTGGGCCGGCTCGCCCGGTCGCTGAACGGCATGCTGGCCCAGATCGAGACGGCCTTCCGGGCCCGGACGGCCTCCGAGGCCCGCATGCGGCAGTTCGTCTCCGACGCCGGGCACGAGCTGCGTACGCCGCTCACCACGATCCGCGGCTTCGCCGACCTCTACCGGCGGCAGCACGGCGACCACGAGCTCGTGGCGCGGATCGCCGGCGCCGCCGAGCGGATGGGCCTGCTGGTGGAGGACCTGCTGCTGCTCGCGAGCCTGGACCAGAGCAGGCCCCTGCGCCGCGACCGGGTGGACCTGCTGGCGGTGACCGCCGAGGTGGTGCGCGAGACCGCGCTGCTCGCCCGCGACCGCACGATCGACCTGGTGGTGGCGGGGGAGAACGCCCCCCACGTGATCGGCGACGGCTCCGGCCTGCGCCAGGTGGTGGCCAACCTGCTCGGCAACGCCGTACGGCACACGCCGCCCGGCACCGCCGTCGAGGTGCGCCTGGTGGAGGGCAGGCTGCGCGACGGCGGCCCCGCCGTCGTGCTGGAGGTCGCCGACCACGGCCCCGGCCTCCGGCCCGAGCAGGCCGAACGCGTCTTCGAGCGGTTCTACCGCGCCGACAGGGCCCGTTCCCGCGACGAGGGCGGCACCGGCCTGGGCCTGGCGATCGTGGCCGGCCTCGCGGCCGCGCACGGCGGCACCGCCGAGGTGGAGACCGCCCCCGGCCGCGGCGCCACCTTCCGCGTCCGCATCCCCGCCGCCGACTGACGGCCGGCCAGAGGGCCGGCCACGGACTTCCGCGGGCACGCGGACTTTCTGCGGGTTTTCTGCGGGCGGAGCCGGAGCGGTCAGCTTCGGCCGGGAGATTGGCCTCACACCGACACGGAGGTGATCGATGATGGGACCACGTCGGCCCGCGATCCTGGCCGGGGCCGCGCTCGCGGCCGTGCTCACGCTCACGGGGTGCTCCGGTGGAGGCGGCACGGCGCCGGGCGCGGCCACCCCGCGGGCGAGCGGGAGCCCCGGCGGCACCGAGAACAGCCTGGCCAAGTGGATGACCTGCATGCGCGAGAACGGCGTGCCGGTCGAGGACCCGCGCGAGAGCGGCAGGCTCAGCGCCGCCGGCACCGGCGTCGGCGCGGAGGTGCTGGAGAAGGCGCAGGAGGCGTGCCGCCGGTACGTCCAGTCGGCCGCGGTCGATCGGCCCAACGCCAACGACGCCGGCGTCATGGACAAGTACCTGGCGTACGCGCGGTGCATGCGCGAGAACGGCGTCGACATGCCCGACCCGGTGGCGGACGCGAACGGCGAGATCGTGCTGGAGCCGAAGACGGCCACGGACTCGCCGCGGTACGTCAAGGCGCACACGGCGTGCGAGAGCCGCCTGCCGGGCGGCGCGGGCGGTCCGCGATGAACCGGCGGGCCCTGCTCGCCGCGGGCGCGGCGGTGGCGCTCGGCGTCGTGGGCGCCGCGGCGCTCGCCCTCGGCGGGGACCCCACGGCGGGCGGCGCCGCCACGGCGGGCGGCGCCGCCACGCCGCCCGCGGCCACCGCCACCGTGGTGCGCGGCGACCTGGTGGACACGGTGACCGTCAGCGGCACCCTCGGCTACGGCGAGCGGAGCCCGGTGGTCAACGCGGCCTCGGGGACGCTGACGGCGCTTCCGGCCGAGGGCGCGGTGATCCGCCGCGGCGAGGAGTTGTACGAGGTGGACCGCGACCCGGTGGTCCTGATGTACGCCCCCAAGCCGATGCACCGCTCCCTCGCCTACGGCGTGAGCGACGGCGCCGACGTCCGGCACCTGGAGTCCAACCTGCGCGCCCTCGGCCACAAGGTGAAGGTGGACGACCACTTCGACCTGGCGACGAGGGCGGCCGTGCGGGCCTGGCAGGACGACACCGGCCTGCCCGCGACCGGCGAGGTCACCCGCGCCCAGGTCGTGTTCCTGCCCGGCGAGGTCCGGGTGCAGGAGGTCCGCGCGGACGTCGGGGCCGCGGCCAGGCCGGGGCAGGCCACGCTCACCGTCACCGGCACCGAGCGGATCGTCACGGTCGCCCTGGACGCCGGGCGGCGGAACCTGGCGGACGAGGGCGCTCCGGCCGAGGTCGAGTTGCCCGGCGGGGCGAAGGTGCAGGGCGAGATCAGCGAGGTCGGCGCCGTGGCCGAGACGGGCGAGGACGGCGAGGGCGCGACGGTGGACGTCCGGATCGCCCTCGGCGACCCGGACGAGGCCGGCGACCTGGACCACGCTCCGGTGAGCGTGGAGCTGCGCGGTCAGACCCGGCGCGATGTGCTGTCGGTGCCCGTCGAGGCGCTGCTCGCGCTGCGCGAGGGGGGCTACGGCGTCGAGGTGGTGGAGGGCGGCTCGGTGCGCCTGGTGCCGGTGACCGCGGGCGTCTTCGCCTCCGGCAGGGTCGAGGTGTCCGGCGGCGGGCTGCGCCAGGGCGTGAAGGTGGGGGTGCCGGCATCGTGAACGCCGCCGAATCCCGCGACACCGCGACGCCCGGAAGCACCACGGAGCCCGTCGTCCGGCTGGAGAACGTGGCGAAGACCTACCCCGGAGGGGTCACCGCCCTGCGCGGGGTCGATCTGCGGATCCACCCCGGCGAGCTGGTGGCCGTCGTCGGCCCCTCGGGCTCGGGCAAGTCCACCCTGTTGCACATGATGGGCGCCCTGGACCGGCCCACCTCCGGCACGGTGACGCTCGCCGGGCACGACGTCGCCGCCCTGCCCGACCGCAGGCTGTCGGCGCTGCGCGCCTCGCTGATCGGCTTCGTCTTCCAGCGGTTCCACCTCGCCGCGGGCGTCCCGGCCCTGGACAACGTCGCCGACGGCATGCTGTACGCGGGAGTACCGCTGCGCGAGCGGCGCGAGCGGGCCGCCGCGGCCCTGGAGCGCGTCGGCCTGGCCGGGCGCATGACCCACCGGCCGCACGAGCTGTCGGGCGGCGAGCAGCAGCGGGTCGCCGTCGCCAGGGCCGTGGTCCGCCGGCCCCTGATCCTGTACGCCGACGAGCCCACCGGCAACCTCGACAGCGTGGCCGGCGGCGAGGTGCTCGACGTCCTGCGCGGCCTGCACGCCGACGGGACCACGGTGGTGATCATCACCCATGACCGGGAGGTCGCCGGGGCCGCCGCCCGCCAGGTGCGCGTCCGCGACGGCCGCATCGTCGCCGACACCGGCCCCGCTATCAGCTCTGGCGCCGGTCTCGACGCGGGCCGCGGCGCGGTGGCAGGGCCCGCAGGGGCCGCGCCGTGACCGGCCGCCGCCCCTCCGGGGGGCGTGGAACCGGGACCGGGAGGGCCGGGACGCGGGTGGAGGCGCCGCCGTCCCGGCTGCGGCCCGCCGATGTGCTGCGCGTGGGGCTGGCCGGGGTGCGGGTGCGCCGGCTGCGCGCGGTCCTGGCCGCGCTGGGGATCGCCATCGGGATCGCCACGATGCTGGCCGTGGTGGGCATCTCGTCCTCCAGCCAGGCCGACCTGCTGCGGCGGCTGGACGAGCTGGGCACCAACATGCTCACCGTCAAGGCGGGGCAGACGTTGCTGGGGGAGGACTCCAAGCTGCCGCGGTCGTCGGTGGCCATGGTGGGCCGGATCGAGTCGGTGTACGCGGTGGCCGCCACCGGCGACGTGGCGGCCGATGTCTACCGCACCGATCGCATCCCGGCCGGCCACACCGGTGGCATCTCCGTCCGCGCGGCCACCCTCGGCCTGCTGAGCACCGTGCGGGGCGAGCTGCGTACCGGGCGGTGGTTCACCGCCGCCACCGAGCGCTACCCGACCGTCGTGCTCGGCGACCTCGCGGCCGCGCGGCTTGGCGTACGGCAGGCGGGCGGCCAGGTGTGGCTGGGCGGGCGCTGGTTCACCGTGCTGGGCGTCCTGGAGCCGGTGCCGCTCGCGCCCGGCATCGACCGCGCCGCGCTCGTGGGCTGGAGCGCCGCCACCGCCCTGCTCGGCTTCGACGGCCACCCCACCACCGTGTACGAGCGTTCCATCCCGGAGGAGGTCGAGGCGGTGCGGGCGGTGCTGCCGCGCACGGTCAACCCGGAGAACCCCGAGGAGGTGACGGTCAGCCGCCCGTCCGACGCGCTGGCGGCGCGCGCCGCGACCGCCGGGGCGTTCACGAACCTGCTGCTCGGGCTGGGCGCCGTGGCCCTGCTGGTCGGTGGCGTGGGCGTGGCGAACACCATGGTGGTCTCGGTGCTGGAACGGCGCGGGGAGATCGGGCTGCGCCGGGCGCTCGGCGCGACCCGCGGCCACATCCGCACGCAGTTCCTCACCGAGTCGCTGCTGCTGTCGGGGCTCGGCGGCCTGGCCGGCCTGGCGCTGGGCGTGACGGTGACGCTCGGTCACGCCCTGGCCAACGGGTTCGCGGCCGTGCTGCCGATGTGGGCGGTGGCCGGCGGCCTCGGCGCGACGGTCGTCATCGGCTGTCTCGCCGGCCTGTATCCGGCCGTGCGCGCCTCCCGGCTCTCGCCGGCCGTCGCGCTGGGCGCGGCCTGAGGGCCCCTCTCGGGGAGGGGCCCTCCCCCGAGAGCGCTCACCCGGGCACGACCAGGCGGGGCAGCGTGCCGACGACGGCGAGGTGGAGCAGCAGGGTGGTGAGGTTGTAGACCACGTGCACGGCGATGGCCAGCGGCAGCCCGTGCTCGAACATGATCAGGAACAGGAACATGCCCATGTACCAGGACCAGATCCAGCCCAGTATCCCCTGGTAGCCGTGGCCGTTGCGGAACCTGCCGTTGCTGGTCAGGATCGCGGCGGCCACGATCCACGGCATGCCGATGAGGATCTCGTGCAACTGGCGGCCGGTGGCGAGGTCGGCGAGCGGGATCAGCACCTCGGTGAACACCCAGCGCACCGGGTGCAGGCCGGCGAAGCCGAGCACGATGTAGTCCATGAACACCGCGCCCGCGATGGCCGCGTAGAACAGCAGCCAGCGGAACACGATCTCCTCCACGGTGCTCCACACCAGCATGGAGCCGGGCCCGAGGGTGATCACGCGGCCCTCGCCGCTGCCGTACCAGGCCAGCTCGCGCTGGACCCGCCGGGCGCGGGGGAGCACCAGCAGCGACAGCAGCAGCCCCACGGCCAGAACCGGCCAGGCCAGGCGCAGCGAGTCGGTGAAGGCGGGCCACGGCTCCCCGCCGACCGGCCAGAACGTGGCCAGCTCGTAGGGGATCACATCGGGCGCCAGCCACTCCAGGAGCAGCACCAGCACGACGGAGAGCCCGAAGCCGAAGGGAAGGAGTGAACAGGACACGGCGAAGCCGGGACGCGGCATGTGCCCTCCTGGGGGGACGGTCCTCCTCCCATCATGCAAACACTCAGAGCGCGGCGAGCAGATCGCGTACGGACCGCGCGACCGGAGGCGCGCCGCGGCGGTTGTCGATCTCGTGGTGCGGCACCGCCGGCGGCTCGTCCACCCGGATCGCCCGCAGGAACTCCGCGAACGCGGCGAGCTTGCCCGCGTCGCGTTCCAGGCCCCGCGCCCGCAGCCGCTCGCGCAGGGTGGGGCCGTCGGAGCGCACCCACACCAGGCGCACCGGCGGGCCGCCCAGCTCCTCGACCCAGGCGTGCCACAACTCCGCCGAGTGCACCTGGGAGGTGAACGGGCCGTCCAGCATCACCGGGCAGCCGTGCGACCGTATCTCGCGGGCGAGCCTGGTCATGCCGGCGTACTCGTGCCGCTTGATGTGCTCGTCGTACCAGGGGCCCTCGCGCTCGCCGGGCGGACGGCCGTGGGCGCGCAGGATCTCGGCCACGAAGTCGCCGTACAGCGTGTCCTTGTCCAGCAGCGCGGGCACCGGGTCGAGGCGGGCCAGCAGCTCGGCGGCGACCGTGGACTTGCCCGCCCCGGGCGGTCCGCTGATCACCCAGAGATCCACCTGCGACACCATATCGGGGGCACGCCGGGCGGTGCCCCGGTAGAGTGGCCGGGCCAGTACGATCGGTTCGTGACCGAAATGACCGAATCCGTACCCGGATGGCTGGCGCCGGACGAGCTGGAGTCGGTGCGGGACCGCATGCCGATCCTGTACGTCGACGCAGTGCCGGTACGCGTCGACGACAAGGGCGTGGTGACCCACGTCGGCCTGCTGCTGCGCATCGGATCAGACGGGACGGTCAGCCGTGCCCTGGTCTCCGGGCGGGTGCTGCACCACGAGCGGGTGCGTGACGCGCTCGTACGGCATCTGGAGAAGGACCTCGGCCCGGTGGCGCTGCCCCGGGTCCCGCTGTCGCCGCAGCCCTTCACCATCGCCGAGTACTTCCCGACGCCGGGCGTGACGCCGTACCACGATCCGCGCCAGCACGCGGTCTCGCTCGCCTACATCGTCCCGGTCGCGGGCGACTGCCGTCCCCGTCAGGACGCGCTCGACCTCATCTGGTTCACCCCCGAGGAGGCCGCGTCCCCCTCGGTGCAGCAGGAGATGACCGGAGGCCAGGACGTCCTGCTGCGCCAGGCCCTCGCCCACGTCGGCCGCCTGCCCTAGCCCGGCACGCCGCCGTGCCGTTCACGGTCAGCCACGTCGCCGCGGTCATCCCCCTGATCGGCGCCGCGCGGGTGCGGCGCCTGGCCGAGCCCTGGGCGCTCGCGGCCGGGGCCATGGTGCCCGACCTGCCGCTGTTCCTCCCACTGGGGGAGTACCGCGAGTGGCACTCCCCGGCGGGCATCGCGCTGCGCTGCCTGCCCGCGGGGCTGGTCCTGCTCGCGCTGTTCCAGTACGTCCTGCGCGACCCGCTGACGGCCCTGCTGCCGCCGCCGCTCGCGGCCAGGGTGGCGGCCCTGGAACGCCCCGGGTGGCGCCGCGCGCCCGCGATGGCGGCGGGCGTCCTGGCCGGCGCCGTCACTCACGTGCTGTGGGACTCCTTCACCCACTCCTGGGGCTGGGCGTGGCTGTCGGCCCCGGTCGCCGGGACGCTGCCGGCGTACAAGCTGGCGCAATACGCCTCGACCGCGGGCGGCCTGGCGGTGGTGGCCTGGTGGTGCGGGCGCGGGCTGACGGCCGTGGCGCCGGTGCCGCGCGCCCCCTCGCTGCCCGCGCCGGTACGCCGTGGCGTGACGGGCCTGGCCGTGACAGCGGGGGTCGCCTGGGTCTGGCTCGCCGCCCCACCCGATCCGGCGCTCGGCCTGCCCGGTCTCGTGGTGCGGGGCGGGATCGGCGCGGCCGTCGGGGCGGGGGCGGTGCTGGCGGCGTACGCACTGATCTGGCACGGTGTACGTGCCCTGAGAGGAGAGGAGTCAGGATGGCCGACCAGCACGCAGGACAGCCGGGCGGGCGGCTCGTCGAGCTGAGCCACGTCATCCGGGCAGGCATGGTCACCTACCCCGGGCTGCCGGGGCCGGTCATCACGCCGCACCTGACCCGTGAGGACTCGCGCGGGCTGTACGCGCCCGGCACCGAGTTCGCCATCGACGAGATCACCATGGTGGGCAACACGGGCACCTATCTCGACGCCCCCTACCACCGGTTCGCCGATGGCGCCGACCTGGCCGCCATCCCGCTGGAGCGCACCGTCGATCTGCCCGCGCTGGTGGTGCGGCCGGAGCCCGGCGCGCCGCGCGGCATCGACGCGGGGACGCTGGCCGGCCTGGACGTCGCCGGGGCCGCCGTGCTGCTGCACACCGGCGACGACGTCCGCTTCGGCACCCCGGAGTACTCCCAGGGGCACCACTTCCTCACCCGCGGCGCCGCGGCCCTGCTGGCCGAGCGCGGCGCGGCCCTGGTCGGCATCGACGCGGTGAACATCGACGACACCGGCGACCCCGAACGGCCCGCGCACACGCTGCTGCTGGGCGCCGGCATCCCGGTCGTCGAGCACCTGACCGGGCTCGGCGAACTGCCCGCGACCGGGGCCCGCTTCACCGCCGTGCCCCTCCGCGTCGAGGGCTTCGGCACGATCCCGGTACGCGCCTTCGCCCGCGTCCCCGCCTGACCCGCCGTCTGACCCCGTAGCCGGACACGCGACCGCCCGGCCCCGGATGATCCGGGACCGGGCGGCCGTGTGCCTGTACGCGACTCTCGTCAGGCCTTGTAGGCGGGGTAACCGTAGCCGGCCACGTGCGAGACGGGACGCACCCGCTCCTCGACCTTGCCGTTGCCGGTGTTGCCCTCGATGGTGGTGATGGTGCCGTCGCCGTTGTCCTTCTTGACCAGGCCCACGTGGTCGATGCCGCTGATGGTGCGGTCACCCTCCCAGTTGAAGAACACGACCGCGCCCGGCTGGGCGACGTGGCCGTAGTGGCCGTTCGCCTCGAACCACTTGGCCCAGGAGACGGTGTAGGCGTCCCAGCCGATGCTGGGCGTGATACCGGCCTTCTCGCCGACCCAGGACACGAACATCGCGCACCAGGGTGCGTTGGCATAGGCGTTGATGGTGCCGCCGTCACGGGCCGCGGTCTCCTTGGCCCGCTGCGAGGACATGTACCAGGTGTGGTACGGGGTGCCGCCACCGGCGGCGTTCTCGCTGATGCCGAGCTGGCTCTCGGCGATGCGCAGCACGGTCTGGGCCGACACCTTGGCCTGCGGAAGGGTCTGCGGCTGGTCGGCGACCGCGGCGGGGGCGGCCTTGGGGGCGGCCTCGGGGGCCGCGGCGAACGCGGGAGCCGCGGAGACGATCGCGCCGGCGGTGACGGCGGCGCCCAGGGACAGGCGCAGGGTCTTCGTGACGGATCGGGGCAGCTTGACGTTGATCGCCATGGGGGTATTTCGCTCCTTGCTTCCATGCCGCCTACCGGGTTAGCTGACGGGTTCGGGCGTGGAAGTGCCCTACGGGCGCCCGCTGGGCGGGCGTCCGATTCACCCCAGATGCGATGGGTCCCCGGTTCCGCGAGATCGCGGATTCGGCGGCCGTGCCCCAGTGCGCCACGACGGCGGCACGGGGGAGACACGGTCTCGGATTGACACGTCGGCGTCGCGCTTCGTTGCACGTCTGACCGCCGACTCATTACCTGAAGCCCGAACTTAGAGGATTCGGACATTCGATAGCAAACGTAACGCATAGCCCCCACGCCGAATTCCCCGGCGCAGTAGGGGATGCCGGGACGAATTCTTTACCTTCGAGGCCGTTTGGCCACGGCCGCGCTGTGACGGAGGAGTCAGGAGTTGCGGTGCCGACCGCGCACAGGCGCACAGGCGGCGGGCGACTGCGCGCAAGCACCTGATGCGACGGGTGCAGGCGCGGGCGTGGCCGAAGGGTGACATAGGCGACATGTCACCGAGCGCGGGCATCTGACGCGGCCTCCCTGCCGCACACAGTGCCAAGCGCCACCCGCAGCACGCCTCGCCCAGGTGACGCCCCCTAGGCGGGCGGCTCCTCGCCCGGCGCCGCCCCCTCAGCAGGCGGCTCGTCATCCGGCTCAGCCGTGCCGTCCGGCGCCGTGGCGCGGCACCCCGTACGCCGACCCTGACGACCGCAGCTTCGCCCTGCCGGAACAGGCACGCGTGGTGGGGAGATCCGCGATCGGGCCCGGGGACTCCGCGCCGTCGCCATCCTGCCCGAGGGCGTCAGGCGGAACCGGCTGGCGTGCCGCCTTGCCGGGGGATGTGGAGGCAGCGGCGCGTGGGCCACTTGGCGACCGCATGCCTTCTGCCGAAAGCGGGTCGCTCGACCACGTCGTGTGTCCTGTCGAGCAGACGCGCCTGCTGGACTTGCGACCGGTTCGGGAACTCCGTGTCACCGTCATCCTGGTCGAGGGCCGCCAGGCCGAACCGGTCGGCGTGCCGCCTTGCCGGGGGATGCGGGGGTGGCGGCGCGTGGGCCGCGCGGCCACGCGGTGCGCGACGTCTGTGCGCTGACGCTGGTGCTGGGCGGGCGGGTGAAGGAGGCACGGCGCGTGAGGAGGCGTGGCGGCTGCTGGGGCCCGTGGTGGGCGCGCCGCCGTCGTTTGCCGGGCGCCTGGCGTGTGGGGACGCCATCCCGCAGCTCTCGGCGGTGAGTCGATCGCTGTGCCCGCCTGCCCGGCTTGCTGGGGCGCGGGCAGGTGTGGGGCGGCGGTCGGCCGTGGCGGGCGCGTTCTGTGCGCGTGCGCGGTCCTGGGGCCGGGACCCGCTCAGCCGCATTCCGTATAAGTCACAAATCTGGCCTTGACAAGCAGTAAAAGCGGATAAAGCACTCCCTTTATTGCAAATAGCGGTCCCATGGGAAGGGATCTCGACATGCGGCAAAGTAAAGGATAACTTCCGACCAGTATTCGACTGAGGCCGCCGGGCGCGGAGGGAGTCCGCTCATGGGGAAGCGCGGGGCATGGCAGGTGCCCGGATACACCCACATACGGGAGCTCGGCACGGGCGGCTCCGGCCGGGTCGTGCTCGCCCGCCATGACGCCGACGAAACGCTCGTCGCCATCAAATACCTTTCTAGGGGAATGCGGGCAGATGAGGAGTTCGTCCGCCGGTTCCGTGACGAAGCCCGCCTGATCGCCGCGCTCGACAGCCCGCATATCGCCAGGCTGCGCGAATACGTCGAGGACGAGCAGGGCGCGGCCATCGTGATGGAGCTGGTGGACGGCGTCACCCTGCGCCGGATGCTGCGGGAGGAGGGCGCCACCGGGCCCGAGGCGGCCCTGGTCGTGCTGAAGGGCTCCCTGCTCGGCCTGGCCGCCGCGCACGAGGTCGGCGTCGTGCACCGGGACTTCAAGCCGGAGAACGTGATCGTCACGGTGGACGGCCACAGCAAGCTCGTCGACTTCGGCATCGCCGTGCCGTCGGGCGAGACCGGGCACATGGTGGGCACGCCGCCGTACATGGCGCCGGAGCTGTGGGAGGAGGCCCCCGCGAGCGCGGCCACCGACGTCTACGCCGCCACGGTCGTGTTCTACGAGTGCCTGGCCGGCAAGCGCCCGTTCGCCGCCGACAACATCGCGGCGCTGGCCTACCAGCACCAGAACGCGGAGCCGCCGCTCGACCCGGTCCAGGAGCCGGTACGCCCGCTGGTGGCGCACGGCATGGCCAAGAGCCCGGCCGAGCGGCCCGCGTCGGCGCGGGCGTTCCTGGCCGAACTGGAGGAGATGGCGGTCGCGGCGTACGGGGCCGACTGGGAGCGGCGCGGCAGGCTCGGACTCGGCGGCCTCGCGGCGACCCATGTCGGGTTCGGCGTGCTGCCGCCGCCGGAGTTCAGCACCGGCACCAGCCTGGCCCAGACGCTGCTGACCCCGGCCGGCAAGCTGATCGCGGCGGGCGTGCTCGCGGTGGTTGCGGGCGGCGGCGTCGTGACCGCGTTCGTGGTGATGGACGACGACGTTCCGGGCCCGCCGGTCGCCCAGCCGGCCGCCACGGCGCCCACGCGTACGCCGCCCGCCACCGACCCGTCCGACACCGCGCCTCCGGTCACACCGGCGCCGAGCCTGTCCGTCAGCGTGCCGCCGGAGCGGACCCCCGACGCCCAGGAGCCAATCACCGCCCCGCCGTCCGCCGGCCCCGAGACGCGGCCCACCGCCGGGCCGCCGACCCGGCCCGCGCCCTCGCCCACGCGTTCCGTCCCCTCCGCCGAGCCCTCGGAACGGCCGACCCGGCCGACCGCCGGGCCGTCGCAGGGCCCGACCCAGGGGCCGGGGCCGTCCCAGCAGCCCTCGCAGGGGCCGGGGCCGTCCCAGGAGCCGTCGCAGCCGCCCTCCCAGGAGCCCGAGCCGCCGGCCACGTCCGGGCCCACCGAGCCCCCGCCCGCCACCTCCGGCCCCGAGCCGGAGCCGCCGCCCCGGCGCGACGCCCTGATCGAGGTCCGCGTCTCGGCTTCGGTCGGCCTGCCCGGCCTGGGCGGGGGCGGAGGGGAAGGCGGGGGCGGCCTGCTGGACGCCGACGTGGGCGTGCGGGTGGGCGACCTCGGCATCGACCTCGGTGCCGGCCTGCTCGGCGTGGTCGCCGTGCCCGGCTCGCTGCTGCTCGGCCGCCGCTGGGCCCGCCGCAGGTCCGCGGCGATCCGGCGCGGCGGTCCGCAGGACGGCGCTCCCGGCCTGCCGCACGGCGGGTAGCGAGCGGGCGGCGGCGGTCTGCAGGGTCCGCCGAGGGCCGGTGCGCAAGCTCTGCCGGGGGAGGCGGTCCGCAGGGTCTGCCGGGTGGGCGGTCCGCAGGGTCTGCCGGGAGGCGGTGCGCAAGTTCTGCCGGGTGGGCGGTCTGCAAGGGCTGCCGGGTGGGCGGTTCGCAGGGGCTGCCGGGGTGGTCAGTCGCCGCCTGCGGCGAAGGAGCGGTAGTCGCGCACCTCCTCGGGCCGGATCAGCCCGTCCTGGATCGCCCGCGCGAGCAGCGCCGCCTTCGTGGGCGCGGGGCGTCCGATCTTGGCGTACTTGACCCGGGCGCGGTCGATGTACTGGCGTACGGTGGCCTCGCTGATGCCCATGCGCCGGGCGACCGACGCCTTGGACATGGACTGGAACCACAGCAGCAGCGCCAGGTGCTCGCGCTCGGAGAACCTGGGCCGCTGCGGGCGGTCGTCGGAGATCAGGGCGCGGGCCATGGTCGGCGTCACGTACGGCCGGTCGGTGGCGACCGCCACGATCGTGTCCACGCAGTGCTCGGCGCTCTCGTGCTTGGCCAGGAACGCCGAGGCGCCGGCGTCGAGCACCCTCAGCACCGTCTCGGGCTCCCGGTGGCCGGAGAAGACCACGACCCGGCGGCCTCCGGCGCACAGCTCGGCCACCCGGTCGATGATCATGACGCCGTCCAGCTCCAGGTCGAGCAGGAGCACGTCGGCGGTGGCGCCCGGTCCGCCGAGCACCGCCTCCACCGTGGGACCGCTCGCCACCAGCTCCACCCTGCGCCCGGGGTCCTGTGAGAGCCACAGCCTGATGCCGTCCACCGTGACCGGGTGGTCCTCCACGACGGCGAGCGTCACGGGACCGCGCAGCGGCTCTGGATCCACACCGACCTCCCTTCCCTCTGCTGGGTGACCTGGACGCCCTCCAGGTGCTCCACGGGCACGTCCTCCGCGTCGGCCACCACGCTCACGATCACCTCGCCGCCGCCGGCGTACACGGTGACCCGGGCCTCGCCGCGCGCCCGGCGCAGCGCCTCCAGCGGGGCGCGGGCCAGCGAGTGGCGCACGCCGGCGGGCAGCTCGGGGATCGTGCCGACGGGCGGCTCCAGCGACACCACCACCCCGCGCCGCTCGGCGTCGAGCACGTGTTCGCGCAGCGTCGCCAGCAGCGGATCGGGGACGTCGTCGGTCTCGGTCATCAGGCGGCGCAGCCGGGCCGCGCCCACCGCGCACTCGCGGCGCACGCGCGGGTCGGCCGGGTCGGCGCCCTCGGCTATCGCGGTCAGCAGGTCGGCCGTGGCGTGCCGGACGGCCTCGTAGCGGCGCATGCGGTCGGCGTGCACCCGCTCGGCGATCTCGCGCGCGGCCTCGGTCGCGGCCTGCTCGGCGGACTTCTCGGCGGCCAGGCGGGCGGCGAACGCCAGCGCGTGCCCGCCCACGCTCGCGCCGATCTGCAGGGTGACGCCGCCCGCGTACACCATCAGCACCCGCGCCAGCGACACCCGGTCGTAGACCCCGGCCAGCGCCATCCCGGCCACGATGATCGCCCCGTCGGCGAGCAGGAACCAGATCAGCTCCCGCAGGTGGCGCCGGCGTCGCCAGAACAGGATCAGCCCCAGCCACCCGACCGAACCCCAGCCCCAGTCGGCCAGGCCCAGCACCTCGCCCGGCGAGGACGCGGCGATCACCGCCGCGTCCAGGGCCAGCGCGCCCGCGGCGTACGCCCACACCATGCGCAGCGGCCGGCGCAGGCGCAGCAGCGCGACGCTCCCGGCCACCCCGATCGCCAGGTACGCCGCCCACGCGCCCGCCGCCAGCAGCGGCCACCGGTACCGCTCCCAGCTCACGAGCATGGCGGTCAGGTCGTAGCCCAGGTGCCAGCACGCGGCCACCACGACGGCGGCGACCGTGGCGGCGCCGGCGTAGCGGCGCGCCACCTCGACCTCGGGGTCCTCGCTCACGGCGACCACCACAGCGTGACGCGGGTGCCGCCCGCGCCGGACTCGACGCCGGCCCCGCCGCCCACCGACTCCATGCGCTCCACGATCGAGCGGCGCAGCCCGAAGCGGCCCTCGGGCACCCGCGCCCGGTCGAAGCCGCCGCCGGCGTCGATCACCTCCACCAGCACCCGGCCCGCCGCGCCGTCGCAGCGCAGCCGGGCCTCCCCGACCCCGGCGTGCCTGGCCACGTTGGTCAGCGCCTCCGCCGCCGCGCCCGCGAACGCCTCGGCGACGTGCCGCGGCACGGTCTGCGGCCTCAGCTCGGCGGCGACGCTCAGCGCGCTGCGCCCGGCGACGCCCGACAGCACCTCCCCGAGGTCCACCGCGCCGCCCGTCGCCGCGGTGCCCGCGGCGATGCGCTCCAGCTCGCCCAGGTCGGAGGCGGCCTGCTCGCGCAGCGTCCGGGAGGTGGCCGCCGCGCCGCCCGCGCCGATCGTCGTCAGTGTGTTGAGCACGGTGTCGTGCACCCGGCTGTACTGCATGCGCTCGTCGGCGCGGCGCGCCCGCAGCACCGCCGACTCCTTCTGCGCGGCGCGCAGCCGGGCCAGCGCCGCGTCGGCGAGGCCGGCCGAGCGGCGCAGCAGGGTCATCAGGGTGACCGTCGCGGCGATCTGGAGGAGGTGGATGCCGAAGGTGAACGCCCCGCCCGCGAACCCGGCCAGCTCCGCCCCGGCCAGGTGGGCCCCGGCCAGCGCCAGCCCGGCGGGCACCGCGGCCCGCGCCCGCCAGGTGATCGACGCGAGCAGGATCGTCATCGTGACCAGCACCGCGATCCAGCTCGCGCCCCCCACCGTCGCCTCCGCCACGACGAGCCGCCCCTGAGCCAGGCAGAAGGCGCCGGTGACGACGAGTTCACCGGCCATCAGCCGGGAGGGCAGGCCGTGGCGCAGCGCCGTCCACACGAACAGCGCGGTCCAGGACAGGTTGACCGCCACGGCCGGGCCCAGCCACGCGTACGAGACCGGGGGCACCGCTCCGAGCAGCGCGGCGACCGCCGCGACCACTCCCTCGGCGCCGCGCATCACGGCGGCGCACAGGGCGACGATCCGGTTGAGCGCGGCCCGAGCGGGATCGCGGCTCTCCGGGTCGAGCGACAGCAGACCGGGGGGCATTGGCCGACCACGTGCGGGCAGGTGGGAAGGACGGAGGGACGCCCAGTGTACGCCCGGCGGCCTCGATCTTCACCGCGATGTCACAAGCCCGTGGACCGAACGGGTCAGGAGACGGACTCGCCCCGGCCGGCGGCGCCGTGACGGCCACTGCCCGCATAGCCCCTCCCACGGGTCCTCTCCTGCCCGCTCTGCCCGCCCAGCATCCATCCCCGGGGCCCCGCCGCGCACGACCCCCGAACGGGGGTCACGCCCGCCGCCCGGCCGTGGCCGCGGAGCGCATGACTACACTCGGCCCATGGAGCCGCTTGAGGCGTTGCGGGACATCGCGTTCCTGCTGGAGCGGGCGGGGGAGCCCACCTACCGGGTGCGGGCGTTCCGGCGGGCCGCCGGGGTGGTGGAGCGGCTGCCGCGCGAGGAGCTGGTGCGGCTCGCCGAGACGGGCGGGCTGGCGGAGCTTCCGGGGATCGGGAAGGTCACGGCGCTGGCGGTGACCGAGGCGCTCAACGGGCAGGTGCCGACCTACCTGCGGCGGTTGCAGGCGACGGCGGGGGCCGACCTGGACGAGGAGACGGCGGCGCTGCGGGCGGCGCTGCGGGGGGATCTCCACTCCCACTCCGACTGGTCCGACGGCGGGTCGCCGATCCGGGAGATGGCGGAGGCGGCGATGGGGCTCGGCCACTCCTACCTGGCGCTGACCGACCACTCGCCCCGGCTGACCGTGGCCAACGGGCTGTCCGCCGAGCGGCTGCGGCGCCAGCTCGACGAGGTCGAGGCGCTGAACGCGGAGCTGGCGCCGTTCCGGGTGCTGACCGGCATCGAGGTGGACATCAACCCCGACGGCACCCTGGACCAGGAGCCCGAGCTGCTGGCCCGCCTGGACGTCGTCGTGGCGAGCGTCCACTCCAAGCTGCGGATGAGCCGGTTCGAGATGACCCGCCGCATGGTGACCGCCATCGCCGACCCCAACGTGGACGTGCTCGGCCACTGCACCGGCCGGATCGTCAAGGCCGGCGGGCGGCGGGGCGGGCTGCGGCCGGAGTCGGACTTCGACGCCGAGCTGGTCTTCGAGGCGTGCCGCACGTTCGGCGTGGCCGTGGAGATCAACTCCCGGCCCGACCGGCTGGACCCGCCCAAGCGGCTGCTGCGGCTGGCGTACGAGATGGGGTGCGTGTTCGCGATCGACTCCGACGCGCACGCCCCCGGGCAGCTCGACTGGCAGCGCTTCGGCTGCGAGCGGGCCGCGCTGTGCGGCGTGGAGGCCGGGCGGGTGGTGAACACCTGGCCGCTCGGCGAGCTGACGGAGTGGGCGGGCCGCCGCGCGGCCTCCTGAGGCGGGCGTGAGCGCCGGTTTCGATCATGTGCGATGCCGCGGGCGGTTCCTCCGTATCATCGAGGCATGACCGGCGAACCCCCAGAGCCTGCCCTGCGCGGTGAGTGGCGCGTCTCTCACGCCGACCGCGACGCGGTGGTGGAGAGGCTGAACAACGCGGCGGCCGAAGGGCGTATCGACCTTGACGAGCTGGACGCGCGGCTGGACCGGGCGCTGACCGCCAAGACCTACGCCGACCTGACGCCCCTCACCGCCGACCTTCCCCCCGAGGCTCCGCCGGCGCCGCGGCAGCCGCTGGTCGTCAAGGGGGGTCTCCACGGGGCGACACGTGCCGGACGCTGGCAGGTCCCGGCGAGGATAACCGCGTACGGCGGCCTTGGCGGCGCCAAGCTGGACTTCACCCAGGTCGTGTGCCAACTGCCCGAGATCGAGCTGGACGTGCACGGCGAGGCGGGCGGCGTCACGGTCGTGATCCCCGACGGCTGGATCGCCGAGACCGGCGGGGTCGACCCGGGCCTCGGCGGGTTCAGGGACAAGACCACCTCCGACCGGCTGCCGGGCACGCCGCTGGTCCGCGTCACCGGCACCGGCGGCATGGGGGGCGCGGTCATCCGCCATCCCAACGCCTGGGAACGCCGGAAGCTCAGGCGCGAGCAGCAGCGGTGAGCCCGCCCGGGGACGCGCCGGACGGGCCCGGCTGCGGCTAGAAGTAGCGGGACCAGAGGTCGGTCGTGGGCCAGGCGGAGATCTGGCCGAGGGCGGTGTTGACGCGGGAGCTGAGCACGTCGTAGTCGGGGGTGCCCTCCTCCTCGCGGCGGTTGAACAGCGCGGCGTAGGTGACGCCGTTCTGCAGGCGGGCCATGTAGGTGTACGTGCCCGGCATGCTGCCGCTGTGCCAGGTGTTGAGGTGGCCGGGCACCTGGCGCACCCACCAGCCGCAGCCGTACCAGGAGCCGTGCTCGTTGACGCCGATCTCGGGCTTGGCGAAGGCGCGCGAGATCGACAGGGAGCTCAGGATCGAGCTGGGGGCGTCGAACACCCGGGCCCACCTGACCAGGTCGGGGGCGGAGGCGAGCCAGCCGCCGTTGGCGTCCTGGTTGGGCATGTTGAAGCCGCCGTAGGGGTAGGGCACGGTGGCGCCGGAGGCGTCCATGACCATGGTGGTGGTGTAGAGCGAGAAGTACGGCACCTCGCCCCGCGCCGCCTGCGACCTCAGGCTGCGGCCCAGGCGCATCCTGGTGATCCCGGCCGGGGCGAGCAGCTTCTCCTTCACGTACGACTCGTAGCTCCGCCCCGACACCCTCTCGACGACCCGGCCGAGCAGCATGTAGCCGTAGTTGCTGTAGGCCATCCGCGAGCCCGGCGTGAAGTCCAGCGGGCGGGCGCCGGCGTATTCGATGATCTGCTGGTGGCCGATCGGCAGCGGGACGCCGAGCTCCTTGGAGATGGTCCGGTCCAGCCACAGGTAGTCCTTGGAGATCTCCCGGTCCCACCCGCCGGTGTGCTGCATCAGCCGCCACAGCGTGACGTTCCTCAGCCGGGCGTCGCCCTCGGTGGGCAGGTCGAGCAGCGTCGTGATCGGCGTGCCCAGGGACACCTGGCCGTCCTGGGCCAGCTTGAGCACCGCCGCGGCGGTGATGTTCTTGCTCAGGCTCGCGATCCGGAACAGCGAGGTCGGTTGCACGGCCGGGATGGACGCGTCGTCGGTGTAGCGGTAGCCCCGGGCCAGCACCAGCTTGCCGTTCTTGGTCACGGCGAGCTGGGCGCAGGAGATCTCGCGCTCCTTGATGTAGGTCTTCAGCACGTCGTCCAGCGGCGCGAGCTGCGAGGGCGCCACTCCGGTGACGCTGAGCGCGGGCGCGCCCGCCCTCGCGGCCGCGGGACGCGCGTCCAGCGCGACCGCGGGCGCGAGCGCCGCGGCGCCCATGAGCACGTTCCTGCGCGTGAGCATCGTTGACTCTCCCCCGAAGGACGGTTTGACGGCTAGCAAGATCCGTATGTTACGCACGTTCGTGATCTCTCAACCGGCCTTTCCGGCAATTCGCGCAAGCCAGGTGAACGGAAATGAGCAGGGGGGTACTCATGCGGCCCCCGGCGCGCGGACGCAGGGTGGTCGCCGGACCCGACAAGACCCGTTCGCGGAGGGCGGTGCGGATGAGCGTGATCACGTTGGTGGTCGCCGTGGCGATCCTGGGCGCCGGGGTCGTCGCGGCCCTGGTACGCCGGCGCCGCCGGCGCCGGGACGGGGAGCCGCGGGCGCCGCTGGGGCAGGCGAGCATCGAGGCGAACATCCCGACGTTCCGCATCGTGGCGCTCGGCCTGCAGGGCTCGGGCAAGACCCTGCTGCTGGCCAGCATGTTCCAGGAGCTCAAGGCCCCCACCCGGCAGAGCTACTACCTCTCCGCCCCGCCCGCCGACGTCGCCAGGCTCACCGAGTGGTACTCCACCATGGCCGACACGTCCTCCTCGGGCTCGGACCGGGACTGGCCCTACGGCACCGCCGTCGGCGACACCAGGCGGTTCCTGTTCTCGGTCAGGACCAGGTCGGGCGGCGTCGTGCACGAGGTGCTGCGGCTGGACTACCTGGAGTACGCCGGGGAACTGCTCACCGGCACCGACGAGGACGGGGCGCGCGGCCGCGAGGAGCTGTTCGCGCACATGGAGTCGGCGCACGCGCTGCTCGGCATCCTGGACGGTCAGCGCATCCGCCGCCACCTGGACGGCCACCCGGGCGGCTGGGCCGAGCTGGACCGGACGCTGAACATCCTCATCCCGCACATGATGAACGCGACCTGCCCGATCCACTTCGTGATCACCAAGTGGGACCTGCTCGACGACCTCGACGAGGACGAGAACGCCCGGCTGGCGATCGTGCGGAACATGCTGATGTCCAACGACCACTTCCGCGCGCTGGTCGGCACGCACAGCCGCGACCGGGTGGTCCGGCTCATCCCGGTCAGCGCGGTCGGCCCCGGGTTCGCGCGCATGGACGGGCAGGGCCACGTGGTCAAGGTGCCGCACGCCCAGGCCCGCCCCGTGTACGTGGACGTGCCGCTGTCGGCGGTCGTGCCCGACCTGTTCGACCAGGCCGAGATGCGGCTGCAGGCCGAGTTCAAGGCGGCCCTGGACGAGGAGACCCGCCGCCGCACCCGGCAGAGCCCCCTGGAGAGCATCGCCGCCGCGACCGCCCTGGCCGGGCAGACGGCCGGACGGGCGCTGCTCGCCGCGCTGGGCCAGCCCGCGGTGGCGATCATGGGCGACGTCTTCATGGGGATGTACCTGGACGCGCGCCGTTCCGCCACCGGGAGCCGGGCGGAGGCGGTGGGCCGCGAGCTGGGGGAGGCGGAGGAGCGGGTACGGCGGTTCATGGAGGCGCGCAAGCGGGTGCTGCGCGACATGCGCAGCAAACCGGACATGCTGGAGGGCCGCCTGCCCAACTCGCGGCTGTCGCAGGGGTGGCCCGCGTGACGCCCGGCTGGCCGTTCCTGATCGCCCGGGGCCGCCGCCTCGGCTACCGGGCGCTCCTGGCCCCCGAGCCGATGGTCGCCGACCGCGAGTACGGCGTCCTGACCGACGCCGTACGCCCCCAGACCGCACGGGACCGCGCGTCGGTGATCGAGGTCACGACGCCGGGCGGGCGGGCGTACACGGTGGCGCAGGTCACCCATCGGGTCACCGCCGCCGACGCCGGCGAGCCGGAGGACCCCCTGGACGAGCACGGCCGCCCGCTCCAGCTCCTGTACGGATTCGCCTGCCCGCGCACCTCGTCCCTGGAGCCCGCGCCGGAGGACCTGGACGCCGCTAGGTCGGCCGCGCTGGACGCCTACCGCCGCTTCCTGGCCGACGAGGAGGGCTTCACCCTGATCTCCGGCCCGGCGTTCCCGCTGCGCTCCCCGCACAGTACGCCGGCCGCCGTCCCCGGCCCGGTGGGCCCTGTTCGGGTGGGCCCCGTTCCGGGTGGCTCGGTGTCCTCAGGGCGGCCCGCCCCCGAGCCCGCGCCGCCGTCCCCGCCGCGCCCGATCCCGAGGGTGTTCGCCCTGCTGGCCGGGGCCGTCGCCGTGCTGCTCACGCTGGCCCTCGTTGTGCGCTGCGGCTGGGACCCCGGCCCGGAGCAACCGCCGCGGCCCGAGTGCACGGCGGCACCGGCCACGCCCGCCACTTCGGCCGCGCCGGTCGCGCCGGCGAAGGGCGAGCCGCCCGGACCGTCCGCCTCCGGCACTCCCTGCCCGAGCGTGACGGGGGGTTGACGCCGCCGCTGGGCCGGTTCGAGGCCGAGCGGGTGGGACGCATCGGCCGCCTGGTCGTCCAGGGCGTGCGCGCGGTCGTGGGCGTGCCCGAGCACCTGCTCCACCCGCTGGTCACGGCGTACGTGACGCCGGTGACCGTGGTCCTGGTCAGCCTGGCCTTCGACTGGCGGCTGGGCGCGGCGCTGCCTCGATCGCCAGGGCGATGCTCAAGGACGCCCCGATCGTGCTGCTCGACGAGGCCACCGCCGCCCTGGACCCGGAGAACGAGGCCGCCGTCACCCAGGCGCTGCACGCCCTGACCGAGGACAAGACCCTCGTGGTCATCGCCCACCGCCTGTCCACGGTCATGGCCGCCGACCAGATCCTGTCCTCGAGCAGGGCCGGATCGCCGGACACGGCGACCACGCCACCCTCCTCGCCCGCGACGGCCGCTACGCCGCGTTCCGGCGCGAACGCTCCCGCGCCTGGCGCCTGCCCGGGGGACGGGCATGATGGTGGCCATGAGCGTCACATCGGGCCGGCCGTGGCGGGCGGGGCCGCGGCCGGGCCGGCGGCCGACCTTCGAGATCGCCGACATCGCCGAGGCCGCCCTCGCCGTGGGCTTCCGCGACCTCACCATGACCGCGGTGGCCGCCCGGCTCGGCGTCAAGCACTCCTCGCTGTACCGCCACGTGCCGAGCCGCGACGACCTGCTCATCGCGGCGATGGACCTGGCGGTGCGGCGGGTCGAGTGGCCCGAGCCCGACGCCGGCTGGCGGGTGTACCTCGAACGCACCGGCGACACCGTGTGGGAGGTGTTCGCCGCCCATCCCGGCATGGCCGAGCGCGTCCGCGAGCTGCCGCGCACCCCGCCCGCCGTCATCCGCCTGTTCTACAAGACCGCCCACGCGCTCACCGGGTTCGGCTTCCCGCCCCGGCTGGCCGTGCTCGCCGTGGACAGCGTCGTCGATCTGGCCGCCGACGTGTACGTCGGGTACGAGCAGCTCTCCCGCCGCCACGACGTCCCCGAGGGCGGCACGGCCGGCGCGCTCGACCTGCTCCGCGAGTCCTGGGCGGCGCGGCCCGAGCCCGAGTCCGCCGCCCTGGCCGAGATCGTCCGCGAGGTGATCGAGGGCGACCCCCGCGAGTGGTACCGCGCCAAACTGGCCCTGCTCCTCGACGGCACCGCGACCCGGCTGTGAGGCGGCGGGCCCCGTCCCGGCTGCGCGCCGGGCTCCCGGCCCCCTGACGGGTCAGGGCAGGAACAGCACCGCGCCGGCCGTCAGCACGTCCACCACGCCGCACCACTCCGCGTACGGGCGGGGCACGACCTGGTTCGCCCGGTGGTGGACCCAGTCCCAGACGGCGTGGCCCAGCCAGCCCGCGGCCAGCAGGTAGCGCCCGGCGTCCCCGCCGAGCTCGACCGAGACGATCGCGATCACGGTGAACAGCACCAGCCCCGCCAGGTTGAGCGCGATCCGGCCGGGACGCCCGCGCGCGGCGCGTACCGAGCCCCAGGCCACGTAGATGAGCGCGGCCGAGAACAGGCCCCAGGCGGCGAAGGTCTCGGGCAGCCAGGGCGCGGCCAGTGCGACCGCCGCGGTGGTGGCTATCGCCGCCAGGGTCGCCCAGCGCCGGGTGAGCAGGGTGAGCGGGGAGAAGCGGACGTTACCGGACACGGGCCTGGCCATGGAAACCCCCTGGAAGGTCGGACGCGGCGCGGGTCGCGCCGGGCTCGTGTCCAGGTGTATCCGCCGGCCCTCGGCCCGGTCAGGAGCGCGCCGCGAACGTGTCGCAAATCCTGGGCTCCCCGTCTCCTTCGGCGGTGCCGGTCCCGCGCGGGGTCCTTGGTCCCGCCCGGCGGGGGTCCTTCGCCACTGCCCGGCCACGGCCGGATCGAGTGGAGTGGGCCGCAACCGTCAGACAGCCGCAACCGTGAACAAGGGGGAGTACCCATGGACCTTCGGCCTGTCAGCGACGCGGGGACGGCGGTGCGGGCGGCCATCGCCGCCGCCTCGTGGGCGCCGTCGGTGCACAACACCCAGCCGTGGTCCTTCGAGGCCGCCGGCGGGGAGATCAGGGTGCACGCCGACACCGACCGGCTGCTGCGCGTCTCCGACCCCACGGCCCGGGAGCTGTACGTGAGCTGCGGCGCGGCGCTCTACACGCTCCGGCTCGCGTTACGCGCGGCGGGATACGACCCGGTGGTGCGCGTGCTGCCCGACCCCGACCGGCCCGCGCTGGCGGGCACGGTACGCCTCGGGCCGCAGGCGCCGGCGGACGAGCACACCCAGATGCTCGCCGAGGAGATCGAGCGGCGGCGCACCCACCGCGGCGGCTTCCTCCACCGCCCGCTGCCGCGCCCGTTCCTGCACGCGCTCGACGGCGAGGCCCGCGCCGAGGGCGCCCGGCTGCTGACCGGCCTGCCCGAACCGGCCGTGGCCGCCGTCGCGGACGTCACCCGGGCCGCGGAGAACGTGCAGCGGGCCGACGCGGCGTACTCGGGCGAGCTGATGCGCTGGGCCCGTCCTCCCGGCAGCGACCGCCCCGACGGCGTGCCCGCCGACGCCTATCCGCGCGACCGGGCCGAGCCGGCGTTCGTCTCGCGCGCCGGCCACCGCGGCGAGCCGGAGTTCGCCCAGCGGGACTACTCCCGCGGCCGGTCCTGGGGCTACGTGCCCCGCCCCGGCGCCGCCTCGCCCGCGACCGGCGCCGTCGCCGCCGTCGTCACCGCCGGCGACGGCCGCGAGGACTGGATCGCGGCCGGCCGGGCGCTCCAGCGTGTACTGCTGTTCGCCTCCGCCCACGGGGTCTCCGCCGCCTTCCACACCCAGGCCCTGGAGATGTACCACCTGCGCGATTTCCTGCGCCGCGAGGTCTTCGCCGACGCGTACCCCCAAATGATCATGCGCCTGGGCGTGACGGACGAGCCCGGCGCCACCCGCCGCCGCCCTCTCGACGAGATCTTCACCGAACCCTCCTGAGGCACACCTCGGACCGGCCCTTCCCCATGACCCGCCCCTCCGCCCGGGACCGGCTCGTTCGTGCGGGCCCGGCTCGTCCGTGTGGGGCTGGCTCGTCCGTGTGGGGCTGGCTCGTCCGTGCGGGACCGGCTCGTCCGTGCGGGACCGGCCCGTCCGCCCGGGACCGGCCGTTCGCCCGCGACCGGCCCGTTCGCCCGCGACCGCCCATCCGCCGCGACCGGCCATCCGCCCGCGACCGGCCCCTCCTCGCGTGACCGGCCTGCCGGCCGCGCGCCATGCCTCCTTCGGCGCATCCGCTCTCACCTCGGCCCTTCCCGGGGGCGCCGCGACGGCGGGCGGTACGCGGTGACCCGCGCCTTATGGGCGGGCCGTAACCGGCCGGTGGGGCGCAACCGACTCTTCCGACCTGTGGGGCGGGGTTGACGGCAGTGGTCACGTGGTGTTCAGGGGGCAGTCCGAAAGTGTATGAAATGAGGTGGTTTGTGATCTTTAGGGTGCCGCGAGGCGCGCCGGATGGCGTGCCTTACGTTCGGGAGGGTTCGAGTGTCGATGAGAGCCAATCGGGTGGCGCGGCACGGGTTCGCGGTGCTCTTAACCGCTGGAGTCGTGTTGTCCGGCGCCGGGGTGAGCGCCGTGCCCGCGTCTGCTTCCGCGTCCGCCGCGGCCTCCGCCAAGACCGTCAGCGATCCGGTGCCCTACGTCGATCCGTTCATCGGGACCAGGAACGGCGGCAACACCTGGCCGGGGGCCTCGCGGCCGTTCGGCATGATTTCCTGGAGCCCGACCAGCACCCAGGGCGACCAGACCAACACGGGCGGGGCCAACGGCTACCAGTACGACGTCACGCGGGTGCGCGGGTTCGCCCTGACGCACGTCAACGGCGCCGGGTGTCACCCGGGCGCGGCCGGGGACGTGCCGATCATGCCGTACGTCGGGGCGGTGAACAGCTCGCCGTCCGCCGACGCCACCGACAGGATCTACGCGGCCGACTTCCTGCACAACCATGAGCAGGCCGAGCCCGGCCACTACAAGGTGACCCTGTCCAGCGGGGTCACCACCGACCTCGCGGTCACCACCCGGGCGGGCGTGGGCGAGTTTACCTTCCCCCGCGGCTCGCAGGCGAACCTGCTGTTCCGGGTCTCCAACTCCCTCAACGGCAGCGAGGACGCCGAGATCACCATCGACCCGGCCGGGCAGAAGGTGACCGGCTCGGTGCTGACCGGCGCGTTCTGCGGGCGGCGGGCCAACGGCGGGATCAACAACCGCAAGAGCTACTACCGGCTGTACTTCACCGCCCACTTCGACCGCCCCTTCGCCTCCACCGGCACCTGGAAGGACGGCACGCACCAGCCGGGCGGCACCACCGCCCGCGGCGGCGAGGGCTACGCCACCGGCGCCGACCGGCAGGGCCGCGGCTCGGGCGGGTGGGTCGGCTTCGACACCTCCGGCGACCCGACCGTGCGGATGCGCGTCGGCATCTCCTATGTCAGCCTTGAGGGCGCCGAGCGCAACCTGAAGGCCGAGATCGGGCAGCGGGACACCGTCGAGAAGGTGGCCGAGGACGCCGCCGGCGAGTGGCGCCGCAAGCTGCGCGCCGTACGGATCGCGGGCGGCACCACCCCGCAGCGCACGGCGTTCTACACCGCGCTCTACCACGCCTTCCTCCAGCCCAACATCCTCAGCGACGTGGACGGCCGCTACCTCGGCATGGACCGGGCCGTGCACAAGGTGGAGAAGGGGCAGAAGGCGCAGTACGGCAACTTCTCCGGCTGGGACCAGTACCGGGCCCACGTGCAGCTCCTGGCCCTGCTCGAACCCGAGGTCGCCGGCGAGTTCGCCCAGTCGCTGTTCAACTACGCCAAGCAGAACGGCGGCGTGTGGGACCGCTGGGTGCACGTCAACGGCGCCACCCACGTCATGACCGGCGACCCCTCGGCCGCCACCCTGGCCACCTTCTACGCCATGGGCGTGCGCAACTTCGACGTCGAGGGCGCCTTCGACTCCCTGGTCCGCCAGGCCACCGTGCCGCACCCCGACGGCCTGCTCGACGCCGGCTGCCCCGGCCAGTGCGTCGGCCAGCGGCCCAACCTGCAGCAGTACATGGACTCCAAGTACTCCGCGCACGACGTGTGCCACTGCTGGGGCGGCGCGGCCGAGACCCTGGAGGCGTCGGTCGCGGACGCGGCGCTGGCGAACTGGGCCCGGCTGCTCGGCCGCGACGAGGAGTACAAGACGTTCTCCGAGCGCGGGCGGTGGTGGCGGAACGTGTACAACCCGCAGGCCACCCCGAACGCCGGCTACATCCAGGCGCGCAAGCTCGACGGCTCCTGGCTGACCCCGTTCAACCCCGGCTCCGACGCCGGGTTCGCCCAGGGCACCAGCGCGACGTACACGTGGATGGTGCCGCAGGACGTGCAGGGCCTGGCCGAGGCCATGGGCGGGCGCGAGGTCGCCGCGGCCCGCCTGGACGGCTTCTTCCACAAGCCCGACGGCTCCTGGTCGGTACGCGGCGGCGACGCGCTGCGCTACGACCCGACCAACGAGCCGGGCATCCACGCGCCGTGGCTGTACAACGCGCTGGGCAAGCCGTGGAAGACCCAGGAGACCGTGCGCCAGATCGTGGACACCGTCTACAGCGACGGCCCGGCCGGCCTGCCCGGCAACGACGACCTCGGCACCATGTCCGCCTGGTACGTCTACGCCGCACTGGGCCTGTACCCGCAGGCTCCGGGCCGCGCCGAGATGCTGCTGTCCAGCCCGCTGTTCACCCGGGCCGAGATCCGCCCGGCCGGCGGCAAGACCATCACGATCGAGGCGCCGGACGCCTCGCCGGTCAACAAGTACGTCACCGGCGTCGAGCTGCGCGGCAAGGCGCACACCAAGTCGTGGGTGGACGGCTCGCTGATCGAGCGCGGCGGCACGCTCCGCGTCGAGCTGGGCTGGCAGCCCAGCCAGACCTGGGGCACCGCCGAGGCCGACATCCCGGCCGACCAGCCCTGGGCCTAGCCGTGATCGCCGGGGGCGGCGTCGCGCACGCCGCCCCCGGCGTCATGCGCCGGGGCGGGCGGCGGAAGCGCGCAGGGCGCGGTACAGGACCCGGGGCTCGCCCAGGCGGTGCCGCAGCAGGCGCTCCAGGCCGCCGATCGGGACCAGGTTCTGCGGGGCGCGCGGGTCCTTGTAGTCGACCCCGGCCAGGGAGGGCAGCACCAGCGCCATCGCGTCGGCCAGCGTCACCACCTCCTCGGCGCTCAGGTCGGCGCCGGCCTCGCAGCGGGCGATGCCGGCCCAGGGCGCGGTGGACGCGGTGGGCAGGCGCAGGTACCAGGCGTGCCGCCGCCAGCTCGTGCCCATCTGGAACACCGGCGTGCGCTGCCCGCCGCGCAGCGCCGAGACCACCGCCGCCTGCGGCGGCGGCAGGTAGGCGGTGTGGTGGGTCTTGATGTAGCCCACGGTGCCGCTCAGGTGGGTGCGGCCCCGCAGCGGGCCGTCTACCAGCAGCAGCTCCTGGCCGCCGCCCGCGCGGTAGGACGCGGCCAGCTCCACCTCCAGCGCGGTCACCTGCTGCTGGAGGGCCAGCGACAGGGCCTCGACGCTGCCGTCGGCCGCCGGGCGCGCGGAGTAGCGGCCCACGCCGGTCACGACGTCGGCGACGTGCGGCGAGGGCGAGAACAGCGAGCGGCGCACCTCCAGCGCCGCCAGGACCGCGGCGTTCCCCGCGCCGGGCTCGCAGCGCACCAGCCCGGCGGCGTACGAGGCGGCGATGCCGGGCGCGGGCATCGCGCCGTCGGGGTCGTCGATCCACACCCGGGCGTCGATCCGGCGCACCCCGTCGGCGATCAGCAGCACCGCCGGCACGGAGGTGCCGGGCGCCGGGGTCACCGGCCCCCACTTGGCGGCCGGGACCTCCACCTCCAGGTCGAGCGTGGCGGAGCTGGCGCCCAGCTCGGCGCCGCCCTCGGTCAGCGCCTCGGCGGCCAGCGCGGCCGCGTAGCCGGGGTCCCACGGATCGACGGTGAAGCCGGGCGAACCGAGCGAGGTTACGGTCAAAGGGTCCTCTTTCTGACGTGCGAGCCGCTGCCGTCGCGGGTGATCTCGAAGCGTACCGGGACCCGCTCGGCCAGGGCGGGCACATGGGTGACGACGCCGACCATGCGCTCGCGGCTGGAGGCCAGGCGCTCCAGCGTGGTGGCGACGGTGTCGAGCGTGGCCGGGTCGAGCGTGCCGAAGCCCTCGTCCAGGAAGATCGAGTCAAGGCTGCGCGCCGCCGCCGCGGCCAGCCCCGCCACCTGGTCGGACAGCGCCAGGGCCAGCGCCAGCGCCGCCTGGAAGGTCTCACCGCCGGACAGGGTGCGGGCGTTGCGGCGCATCCCGGCCTCGGCGTAGTCGATCACCTCGATCTCGCCGCGGGCGCCGAGCACCAGCTCGTACTGGCCGTCGGACAGCTCGCGCAGCGTCTCGGAGGCCGCCGCGACCAGCAGCTCCAGCGCCTCGGCGCACAGCCACCGCTCGAACTGGTTGGCCCGCAGGAGCTGGGCCAGCTCGTGCGCGACCTGGGCCTGCTGCTCCAGCTCGCGCGCCCGCTCCTCCAGCTTGGCGGCCCGCGCGCGGTCCTCGCGCACCTTGTGCAGCGCGGCCTCGGCCCGCACGGTGGCGGCTGTGACCTCGCGGGCGATCTGGTCGGGGCCGGCGTCGTCGGGCACCCGGACCTCGCGCGCCCGCAGCCCCGCGACCAGCCGCGCCCGCCGCGCGTCGCGCTCGCGTACGGCCTCGGCCAGCTCGGCGTCCAGGGCCTGCAGCGCCGCCCGCTGCCGCCCGGCCGCCTCGTCGCGCCAGGCGAGCAGGGCCCGCCACGCGGCGTGCAGGTCGTCGCGGGGCAGCGGCGGCGCGCCCAGCGCCACCACCGTGTCGCGGGCGGCTGCCAGGTCGTGCCAGGACCGCTCGGCGGTGCGCCGCAGCCCCTCGGCGTGCCGCTCGGCCGCGCGCAGCCGGTCGCGCCCGGCCCGCGCCTCCTGCCTGGCCCGCCCGGCCTCCTTCTCGGCCGCCTCGATGGCCGCCAGCCGGGCCTCGATCGTGGCCCGGTCGCCGCTCACCTGCGCGGCCAGCTCGGTCAGCCGCCGCGTCAGGTCGCCCTCGGCCTGGGCCAGCCGGGCGGCCTCGACCTCGGCCGCGGCGTGGGCGGCCTGCGCCCGCTCGGCCGCCGTACGCGCCTCGCGCACGGCCCGTTCGGCGGCGCGCAGGTCGGCCGGGGCCGGGTGGTGCGGCAGCTCGGTCACCTCGCGCAGGCAGGCCGGGCACGGCTCGCCCACGGCCAGGCGCGCAGCCAGCGCGGCGGCGGCGTTGGCGGTCCGCTCGCGCTCCAGCCGCGCCTCGGCCTCCGCCAGCGCCTCACGGGCCCGCGCGACCCGCTCGGCGAGCGGCGGGACCGCCCGCGCCGCCTCGGCCGCCCGGCCCGCGGCGACGGAGTGCTCGCGGGTGAGCCGGGCGTGCTCGTCGAGCACGGCGAGGGCGCGGGCCGGGGCCGTGCGGTCGCCCAGCGCCGCGAGCGCCTGCTCGGCCTCCTGCTCGCGCTCCTCCAGGCCGGCCACCCGCGCGGCCAGCGCGGCGGTCTCGTCGGCGGCGGCGCGCAGCGACTCGGCCAGGGTCGCCGCCTCGGCGGGCATCGCCAGCCGGCCCAGCGTGGCCAGCAGTCCGGCGGCCTCGCGCCGCTCCTGCTCCTTGGCGCGCAGCGCGGCGTCGCGCTCGCGCAGCTCCTCCACCTCCGCCGCGATCAGGCCCGCGACCGCGCCCAGTGACTCCAGCCTGGCCCGCGCCGCCCGCTCGGCCTCCTCGTCGGCCCCGGACAGCTCGGCGAGCTGCCGCCTGGCGAACGCGGCGCTGCTCGCCGCGGCGTCCTCCTCGCGGACGGCGCGCTGGCGGATGTCCTCGTACACCGACGCGTCGAGGAGCTGCACCAGCAGGTCCTGCCGCTGGGCCGGCTTGGCGTGCAGGAACTCGGCGAAGCGGCCCTGGGGGAGCACCACGCACTGGGTGAAGTACCTGTACTCCAGGCCGGTGATGCGCTGCACCTCGCCGGTCACCGCCTCGCCCTCGGCCAGCGGGCGCGCCCCGGCGGTGAGCAGCTCGGCCATCGAGCCCCGGCCGCCCGGGTCGAGCTCGTCGATGCGCGACTCCTTGGTGCCGACGGCCCCCCTGGCGTTGCGGGTCAGCACCCGCACCACGCCGAAGCGCCGCCCGCCCGACTCGAAGACCAGCGCGACCCGGCCGAGCGTGGCCGAGGGCGCCAGCGCGAGGTGCACGACGTTCTGCGCGCCCCAGCGCGGCACCGTGCCGTACAGGGCGAAGCAGATCGCGTCGATGACCGTGCTCTTGCCCGCGCCGGTGGGGCCGACCAGCGCGAAGTAGTCGGTGTCGGTGAAGTCGATCTCGGCTGGCTCGCGGAAGCTGCCGAATCCCTCGATGTGCAGCCGCAGCGGTCGCATCAGCTCGTCACCTCATCGTGCAGCCGGTCGAACAGGGCCGCGATCCGGGGGTCCTCCTTGCCGCTGGCGGCGAGGTAGTCGCGGAACAGCTCGCGCGGGCCGCGCACCCGGCCGCCCTCGGCCCGCGAGCGCAGGTGCTCGGTGGGGCGGAACCGCTCGTCCACGTCCACCTGCAGCGCGCCGGGCAGCAGCTCGCGCACGGTGTCGGCCAGGCCGGGCCGCGGCTTCTCGGCGACCACCACGCGCAGCCACGCCTCGCCCAGCTCCTCGCGGCGGGCCGCCAGCTCCTCCAGCGACCCGCGTACGGTCAGCAGCCTGCGCGCCGACCCGATCGGCGCCTCGCGGACCACCGCGGGCACCCCCGGCTCCACGGTGACCAGCAGCGCGCCCGGGGTGTTGCCCTCCTCGCCGAAGTCCACCGCGAGCGGGGAGCCGCTGTACCAGATCGGGCACGGCCCGTCGATCCGCTGCCGGCGGTGCAGGTGGCCGAGCGCGGCGTACTGGGTGGCGGGCGGGAACGCGCTCGGCTCGACGTAGTAGGAGAAGATCGACTGCGCCTCGCGCTCGCCGCCGCCGAACTTGCCGCCCGGCAGCGTGGCGTGCGTGGCGACCAGGTTGACCGTGTCGGCGGCGAAATCGGCGGTGAGCGCGGCGGTCAGCTCGGCGAACCGCTCGGCGTAGCCCCGGTTGTGCTCGGCGGCGGTGCCGGTCAGCGCCTCGGCGGCGCGCACGACGTACCGGTGGGACAGGAACGGGAGCACGGCCAGGCGCACCGGCTCGCCGCCGCGCGCCGTGAAGGAGATCACCCCGCCCTTGTCGGGACGGCGGAACCCGCCCACGACGTGGATGCCCAGCGCGCCCAGCACCGGCCGGTAGACGTCCAGCAGCCGCGGGTTGTCGTGGTTGCCCGCCAGCACCACGACGTCGCGCCCGCCCTCGCGCAGCGCCATCAGCGCCGGCATGACCAGCGCCTGCGCCTCCGGCGGGGGCGCGGAGGTGTCGAACACGTCGCCCGCCACGATCACCAGATCGACGTCCTCGCGGCGGGCGATGCCGATCAGCTCCCGCAGCACCGCCGTGTGCTCCTCGGTGCGCGAGCGCCCCTTGAGCACCTTGCCGACATGCCAGTCGGCCGTGTGCAGGATCTTCATCGGATCTCCTTCGGGGGCTCAGAACGGGGGGACGTCGTCGTCGGCGCCGGCCAGGCCGTGGAAGGGGTCGGCCGGTTTCTCCGGCTCCTCGGCCCCGCCGGGCGCGGCGCGGCCGATGACGCTCGCGGCCAGCCCGCGCGGGGAGCCGGGGGACAGGGCGGGCGCGGGGCCGGCGCCGGCCTCGGAGGGGCGGGTGGCCCAGGCGGGGAACGGGAAGGCCACCGCGAGCGGCACCGGGATCTCGGGCTGGGCCACGAACATGGTGCCCGGCTTGGCGATCGTGGCCCGGTCGCGCGCGGTGCCGGTCAGCCAGCCGTACTCCGAGCGGGTGGCCTCGGCCGGGTCGAGCCGGCCCGCGACCTTGACCGCGCAGTTGGCCACGATGCGCCGCTCGACCTCCGAGGCGGTCTGCTGGGCGCCGATCAGGATCACGCCCAGCGACCGGCCGCGCTCGGCGACGTCGAGCAGGATCTCCTTGATCGGCGAGTCGCCGTCGCGCGGGGCGTACTTGTTCAGCTCGTCCAGGACCACGAACAGCAGCGGGCGGGCGCTGCCCGAGCCCTCCTTGCGCGCGAACTCCCCGCGCAGCACCACGCCGACCACGAACCGCTGCGCCCGCTCGGGCAGGTTGTGCAGATCGACGATCGACACCTGGGCGTCGGAGGTGCTGATCGAGTGCGGACGCCCCCGCGGCAGGTCGCCGCGCACGATCGGCGACAGCGGCCGGATCGAGGAGCGCAGGCGGCGCAGGAACGCGTTGACGGTGCCCAGCGGCACCTGCGCGCCCGCCCACGTGGCGCGGGTGGCCTCGCCGGTGAGCTGATCGTCCAGGAACTCGATCAGGTCGCCGTAGGTGCGGCACACCGGGCCGGCCTGGCCGTCGGGGCCGCGCAGCAGCACCGCGCCCGAGTCGCCCGCCACCTCGTACGCCGCCCGCAGCCGCGCCGCGACCTGGCCCACGAGCAGGGAGTACTGCGCCCGCTCGTCGTCGGCGTCTGCGAAGACGAACCGCAGCAGCTCCTGGTCGCAGAACTCGGCCAGGGTCCAGTAGAACGCGCTGACCCCGGTGGTGCGGGCGGAGACGTGGGGCACCCCGTTGGCGTCGCCGGGCCGCGGCGGCGCGAAGACGTGCACGCTCTGGAAGGGCCGCGCGGGCAGCCCGAGCCGGGAGTACGCCCCCGTCGCCGCGTCGTCGAGCCGCTTGTTGGCGTGGTCGAGGAAGAGCAGGTCCTCGCCCTTGACCGAGAAGATCAGCGCCTTGGTGTTGGCGGACTCGGGGCCGAGCACCCCGGAGTTGAAGATCGAGTACAGCAGGAAGGTGGCGAAGGAGGTCTTGGTCGCCACGCCGGACACCCCGGAGATCGACACGTGCGCGCCGCGGGTGCCGTCGAGGAAGTCGAAGTTGAGGTAGATCGGCTGCCCGTCGCGGCCCAGCCCGGCCGGGATGCGCCGCTCCATGACGTCGAAGTAGAGCGCCTGGTCGCGGTCGGAGTCGCCGGCGCGGTAGGCCACCGCGCCGGGCAGCGGCGGCACGAACACCTCGGGCTCCACCCGGGTGACCCGCACCTCGGCCGACTCGACCACGGCGGCGGGCAGCGCGCCGCCGGCGATCAGGAACACGTCGGAGTCGTACGTGGCGCCCTCGTGCCGCGCCTCGACGGTGGTCACCACCCCCGCGACCAGCACGTCGCCGTGCCCCGGCACGTGCCGCCGCGTCACCAGGACGTCGTCGAGCTGCGCCACCGACCCGGGCTCCAGCCCCACCCAGAACGACAGCGGCGAGGCGGCCTGGGTGCCGAGCACCCGCCCCACGGCCTCAGCCCCGGCGACACCGTTCCCCGCCCCCGCAACCTTCGCCGCCCCCGGAAGGCCCGCCGCCCCCGGAAGGCCCGTCGCCCCCGGAAGGCCCGCCGCTCCGGGAAGGCCCGCCGCCCCCGGAAGGCCCGTCGCCCCCGGAAGGCCCGCCGCCTCGGGGAGCCCCGCGGTCCCGTTGGGGCCCGCCGCTCTGGGAAGGCCCGCCGTCCCCGCAAGGCCCGCCGCGCCCGGAAGGCCCGTCGCCCCCGGAAGGCCCGCCGCCTCGGGGAGCCCCGCGGTCCCGTTGGGGCCCGCCGCTCCGGAGGGACCCGCCGTCCCGTTGGAGCCCGCTATCCCCTTGGAGCCCGCCGTCCCGTTGGCGCCCGCCGCCACGTCGTCCTTGTCACGATCCACCGTGGCAGGTTAACCCGCCCGGAGCCCTGGTTAGGTGTTTCCCCACAACTCCCACAAGACCGTTCCGGCCCCAGACCTCGTCCGGTCGGTGTGTGGGCTTCGGCCGGTGTGGAGGGCGACCGGTGTGTGGGGTTCGGTCGGTGTGGGGGGCGACCGGTGTGTGGGGTTCGGTCGGTGTGGGGGGCGACCGGTGTGTGGGGGGCCGGTCGGTGGGAGGCGACCGGTGTGTGGGGGGCCGATCCGTGGGAGGCGACCGGTGTGTGTGACCGGTCGCTGTGTGGGGTTCGCTCGGTGTGCGAGGGGCGGGTGTGTGGGGTTCGGTCGGTGTGTCGGGGCGCGGTGGGTGTGCGGGGTCGCTGGTGTGGCGGGGGGCCGTGAGTTGTGGGGGGCACTCGGGGGGAGGTGGGTGTCGGGGGCGATCGGTGTGCGGCGGTGGATATGTGGGGGGCCGGGTCGGTGTGTGGGGGGCGGTGGGTGTGCGGGCGGCGGCGGTGTGGGGGTCGGCCGGTGTCGGGGCTGGCCGGTGTGTGGGGGTCCGGTCGATGTCCGGGGTTTGGCCGGTATTCGGGGGTTTGGCGGCGGGCGGCTCGGACAATGCACGCACATGCGGGCACGAGCGGGTGCGGACGCGGTTCCCGAGGCGGTGGTGGCACGGCGGTGGCGGGCGCTGGCCGTGTGCCTGGTCGCGGCCTTCATGACGCTGCTCGACGTCAGCATCGTGAACGTCGCGCTGCCGTCCATCCACCAGGGGCTGCGCGCCACCTCCGACGCGCTGCAGTGGATCCTCAGCGGCTACGCGCTGACCTTCGGGCTGGTGCTGGTGGCCGCCGGGCGGCTGGGCGACGCGCGCAGCAGGCGGGCGGTGTTCACCACCGGGCTGGGGCTGTTCACGGTGGCCAGCGCGGTCGCGGGCGCCGCGCCGTCCATCGGGTGGCTGGTGGCCGCGCGCCTGGTGCAGGGCCTGGCGGGCGGGCTGATCACGCCGCAGACGGCCGGGCTGATCCAGACGCTGTTCCGCGGCGAGGAGCGCGGCCGGGCCTTCGGCGCCCTCGGCGCCGTGATCGGCCTCGCCACCGCCGCCGGCCCGCTCATCGGCGGCGTCCTGATCGCCGTGGCCGGGAACCAGGACGGCTGGCGTTGGGTGTTCTACGTCAACCTGCCGGTGGGGCTGGTGGCGCTGCCGCTGGCCTGGCGGTTGCTGCCCTCCCCGCGCGACCTCCGGGCCGGGGGAAGCGGTGCCGGGGGAAGCGGTGCCGGGGGAAGCGGCGCCGGGGGACGCCGCCACAGCCTCGATCCGGTGGGCGTGGCGCTGCTCGGGCTGGGCGTGCTGCTGCTCCTGCTCCCGTTCGTGCAGGAGCAGCAGTGGCGCGGGGCCGGCAAGTGGCTGCTGCTGCCCGCCGCCGCGCTCGTGCTGGCCTGCTTCGCCGCCTGGGAGCGGCGGCACCCCGAGCCGATGGTGAACCTGGAGCTGTTCCGCCTGCGCTCCTACCGCCTCGGCGCGGCGATCTCGCTGCTCTACTTCGCCGGGTTCACCGGGATCTTCTTCGCCTTCACCCTCTACCTGCAGAACGGCCTGCGCTACAGCGCCCTGCTCGCCGGGCTGGCCATCACGCCCTTCGCGCTCGGCTCCGCCGCCGCCGCGATGGTCGGCGGGCGGATCGTGGCCAGGTACGGCCGCCAGGTCGTCGCCGCCGGGCTGGTCGCGGTCGTGGCGGGCCTGACGGTGACCATGCTCGCCGTGCACCTGGTGCCCGGGGACCACGCCGGGCTGGTCACTGCGGCGCCGCTGCTCGCCGCCGGGGTCGGCAGCGGGCTGGTGATCTCGCCCAACCAGACGATCACGCTGTCGGAGGTGCCGCCCGCGGGCGGCGGCAGCGCGGCGGGGGTCCTGCAGACCGGGCAGCGGATCGGCACCGCGGTCGGCATCGCGGCGGCCGGCGCGGTGTACTTCGCCACATTGTCCGCAAGCGGCGGAGACTGGGCCCTGGCGTTCCAGCGCGCGCTCGCCGTCGTCATCGGCTTCGTGCTCATCGCGCTGTGCGCCGCGCTCGCCGACCTGGCCGCGGACCGCAGGGCGGTCCGGGAACAGGACCGGGGACATGCCCCTGAGCAGGAGGGTTAGCCTCCGGGGGCTCGGGTACGGCAGTCCGCATGGCGGAGATCACTCTGCGCGTGAACGGGGTGGAGCGCTCGCTGAGCCTCGACACCCGCGTCTCGCTGCTCGACCTGCTGCGTGAGCACCTGGGGCTCACCGGCTCCAAGAAGGGGTGCGACCACGGCCAGTGCGGCGCCTGCACCGTGCTGATCGACGGCAGGCGGGCCAACGCCTGCCTCGCCCTGGCGGTCGCCTGCGACGGCCTGGAGATCACCACGGTCGAAGGGCTGGCCGACGGCGAGGAGCTGCACCCGCTCCAGGCGGCATTCGTCGAGTGCGACGCGTTCCAGTGCGGCTACTGCACGCCCGGCCAGCTCTGCTCGGCCGCCGGCATGCTGCGCGAGCCCGGCCCGAGCGCGGTCACCGGCGACCTCACCGAGGACCCGGCGCTGACCGCCGAGGAGATCCGCGAGCGGATGAGCGGCAACCTGTGCCGCTGCGGCGCGTACGTCAACATCGTGGCCGCCGTCCACCGCGTCGCGGCCGAGCGGGCACGGGAGGTGGCCGGGCGATGAGGGAGTTCGAGTACGCCCGCGCCCGCGACGGCCGCGAGGCCGTGGCGCTGTGCGAGCCGGGCGCCAGGTACCTCGGCGGCGGCACCAACCTGGTGGACCTGATGCGGCTCGGCGTCGAGACGCCCGCCCGCCTCGTGGACGTCAGCCGCCTGCCGTACGACCGGATCGAGGCCGCCCCGTCGGGCGGGGGAGCGCGGATCGGCGCCGCCGTGCGCAACAGCGACCTCGCCGCCCACCCGGTGATCCGGCGGCGCTACCCGATGCTGGCGCGGGCCGTGCTCAGCGGCGGGTCCGGCCAGGTGCGCAACATGGCCACCGTGGGCGGCAACCTGCTGCAGCGCACCCGCTGCCCGTACTTCCAGGACGTGTCCAAGCCGTGCAACAAGCGCCACCCCGGCGACGGCTGCCCGGCGATCGAGGGCGACCACCGCAACCTGGCGATCATCGGCCACTCCGACGCCTGCGTGGCCACCCACCCCTCCGACATGGCGGTGGCGCTCGCCGCGCTGGACGCCCGGGTGCACGTCATCGGGCCCGGAGGCGAGCGGGTCGTGCCGATGCCCGGCCTGCACCGCCTGCCCGGCGCCGAGCCCGGCCGCGACACCGTGCTCGAACCGGGCGAGCTGATCACCGCGATCGAGCTGCCGGCCCCGCCGCCGGGCCGCTCGGTCTACCGCAAGGTGCGCGAGCGGGCGTCGTTCGCCTTCGCGCTGGTCTCGGTGGCGGCGCTGCTCGGCGTGGACTCCGCCGGCGTGGTGCGGCACTGCAAGATCGCGCTGGGCGGCGTCGCGCACGTGCCGTGGCGCGCGGCGCGCGCCGAGGGCGCCCTGCTCGGCAGGACCGCCGGCCCCGACGCGTACGCCGCCGCGGCCGACGCCGAGCTGGCCCTCGCGCGCCCGCTGCCCCGCAACGCCTACAAGGTGACCCTCGCCCGCAACCTGATCGTCGCCACACTGACGGAGCTGGCCCCATGAGCACCATCGGCGGCATGCGCCGCGTCGAGGGCCGGGAGAAGGTCACCGGCCGCGCGACCTACGCCTTCGAGTACGCCGTGGAGGGCGCGGCGTACGGGCATCCCGTGCAGGCCCCGATCGCCCGGGGCCGGATCACCACGATCGACGCCGAGGCGGCGCTGGCCGTGCCCGGCGTGCTGGCCGTGGTGTCCAGCGCCGACCCGCCCCCGCTCGGGTCCGTGGAGGACCCCGAGCTGGCCGTCTTCCAGAGCCCGCAGGTCGCCTACCACGGGCAGGTCGTGGCCGTCGTCGTGGCCGAGACCGCCGAGATCGCGCGCGAGGCCGCCGAGACCGCGCTGCGCATCGAGTACCAGGCCGAGCCGCACGACGTGGTGCTGCGCCCCGACCACCCCCGCCTGTACGCGCCGGAGCGGGTCAACCCGGCCTTCCCAGGCCGCACCGAGAAGGGCGACGTGGAGGCGGGGCTCGCCGACGCCGCGTACACGGTGGACCAGACCTACACCACCCCGGCCCTGCACAACAACCCGATGGAGCCGCACGCCGCCATCGCGGCCTGGGAGCCCGACGGCTCACTGACCGTCTACGACTCCACCCAGGGCGCGACCGCGCACCGCGACACGATCGCCGCGGTGCTCGGGCTGCGGCAGGACCAGGTCCGGGTGATCTCCCGGCACGTCGGGGGCGGCTTCGGCTCCAAGGGCACCCCGCGCCCGCACGTGATCGTGGCCGCGGTGGCGGCCCGCGCCGCCGGCCGCCCGGTGAAGGTCGCGCTGACCAGGCAGCAGATGTACGACATGACCGGCTACCGCACGCCGACGATCCAGCGGGTCAGGCTGGGCGCCGACGAGGACGGCCGGCTCACCGCGATCGACCACGACGCCGTCGAGCAGAGCTCGACGCTGAAGGAGTTCGCCGAGCAGACCACCACCCCCACCCGGGTCATGTACGCGGCGCCCGCCCTGCGCACCACCCACCACCTGGTCCGGCTCGACGTGCCGACCCCGTCGTGGATGCGCGCCCCCGGCGAGTGCCCGGGGATGTTCGCCCTGGAGTCGGCCATGGACGAGCTGGCCGAGGCGGCCGGCATCGACCCGGTCGAGCTGCGCGTCCTCAACGAGCCCGCCGCCGAGCCCGAGAGCGGGCGGCCGTTCAGCTCCCGCAACCTGGTCGCCTGCCTGCGCGAGGGCGCGCGCCGCTTCGGCTGGGACCGGCGCGACCCGCGTCCCGGCGTGCGCCGCGAGGGCCGGTGGCTGGTCGGCACCGGCGTCGCGTGCTCCACCTACCCGGCCTACCGCCGCCCGTCCTCCGCCACGGCCGTCGCCGAGGACGGCGGCTACGTCGTACGCGTCGCCGCGGCCGACATCGGCACCGGCGCCCGCACGGTGCTCACCCAGATCGCCGCCGAGGCCCTGAACACCTCGCCCGACCGGGTGCGGGTCGAGATCGGCGACAGCGACCTGCCGCGCGCCTCGCTCGCGGGCGGCTCCATGGGCACCGCGTCCTGGGGCACCGCCGTCGTGCGCGCCTGCGAGGCCCTGCTGAAGAACGGCGGCCAGGAGGGGCGCGCCGACACCTCCGAGGAGGTCGCGGCGGGCTCCGCCTTCGCCCGGCACGCCTTCGGGGCGCAGTTCGCCGAGGTGCGGGTGGACGCCGACACCGGCGAGGTGCGCGTGCCGCGCCTGCTCGGCGTGTTCGCCGCGGGCAGGATCGTGAACCCGGTCCTGGCCCGCTCCCAGTTCATCGGCGGCATGACCATGGGCCTGGGCATGGCCCTGATGGAGGAGTCCTTCGTGGACCCCAGGTTCGGCGACTTCCTCAACCACGACCTGGCGCAGTACCACGTCGCCGCCTGCGCCGACGTGCAGGACGTCGAGGCGGTCTGGATCGACGAGGAGGACCCCTACCTGAACCCGATGGGCAGCAAGGGCATCGGCGAGATCGGCATCGTCGGCACCGCCGCCGCGATCGCGAACGCGGTCTACCACGCCACCGGACGCCGCGTCCGCGATCTGCCGATCACCCCCGCGCGGCTGCTGTCGTGAGGGGGGTCACGACCGTCAGGAGGCCACCCTGAGCACGATCTTGCCGCGGGTGCGGCCCAGCTCGCCGCGCCGGTGCGCCTCGGCGGCGTCCTGGAGCGGGTAGACCTCCTCGACCTCGACGCCCAGCTCGCCCTTGTCGATCAGGCCGGCGATCCGCGTCAGGGCGCCGCCGTCGGGCTCGACCAGGATCCCGGTGGCCCGCACGCCCCGGTCGCGGGCGCGGTCCAGCAGGTCCGGGGCGACGCCCGACGGCACCTCGATCAGCAGGCCGCCGGGGCGCAGCACCTCCAGCGAGCGCGTGCCGGTCCGGTCGTGGGAGTCGCCGATCAGGTCGAGCACCACGTCCACGTCGCCCACCGCGTCCTCGAACCGGGTCGCGGTGTAGTCGATCACCTCGGCCGCGCCCAGCGAGCGCAGCCAGTCGTGCCGGGCGGCCGAGGCGGTGCCGATGACGTACGCGCCGGCGTGCCGGGCGATCTGGACCGCCAGGTGCCCCACGCCGCCCGCCGCCGCGTGGATCAGCACCCGCTGCCCGCGGGCGATGCCGGCCGTGTCGATCAGGGCCTGCCATGCGGTCAGCGCGGCCAGCGGGACCCCGGCCGCGGCCTCGTGGCTCAGGCTGTGCGGCTTGCGGGCGAACTGGCGGGACGGCGCGGTCACGTACTCCGCGTACGCGCCCGCCTGCCGCGGGAACCACGGCATGCCGAACACCTCGTCGCCCGGCTCGACGGTCGTCACGCCGAACCCGGTCTGCTCGACCACCCCGGAGACGTCCCAGCCCAGGATGAACGGCGGGCCGCCGAGCGTGCCGGCCATGCCGCCGCCCGCGCGGGTCTTCCAGTCCACCGGGTTCACGCCCGCCGCGTGGACCCGGACCAGGATCTCGGTCGGCAGCGGCTCCGGGCGCGGCACCTCGGCGAGACGCAGCACCTCCGGGCCGCCGAAGGCGTCCTGGGTGATCGCGCGCATGGTGGATGACACGGTTTCCCTCCTCTGGGATGCGGTCGCGCGGACGGCGGGCCGCCGTCCGGCGAGCCGAAGCTACCCAAAGGGTGGTAGTAACTAGCAAGGGAGCCTGCTATCTTTCGGAAAGTAATCCCCCTGCCAGGAAAGGACCACGTCATGGCGATGACCTGCGGCACCGGCCAGCACGACCGGCACGACGTCTACGCCGCCCAGTGCCCCTGCCGCGAGGTGCTCGACCTGCTGGCCAACAAGTGGTCCGCGCTGGCCGTGGGCGCGCTGGAGGAGGGCCCGCAGCGCTTCGGCGCCCTGCAGCGCCGCCTGGAGGGCATCAGCCCCAAGGTGCTCACCCAGACCCTGCGCCGCCTGGAGGAGCACGGGTTCGTGGACCGCACGATCTACCCGGCCGTCCCGCTGCACGTCGAGTACGCGCTGACCGACCTCGGCCGCGGCGTCGCCGGCCCGCTCGGCATGCTGCGGGCCTGGGTGGAGGACCACCTCGACGAGATCCACGCCGCCCGCGCCACGGCGGGCTGACCGCCCGCCGGAAGAGCGGCCTCAGGCGGTGGAGCCGCCGTTGCTGTACAGGAGCTGGCCGTTGATCCAGCCGCCCTCCGGCGAGCACAGGAAGGCCACCAGGTTGGCGCAGTCGCGCGGCGTGCCCAGCCGGCCCAGCGGCGTCGCCTCGACCACCTGCGCCTTCAGCTCCGGGGTCATCCAGCCCGTATCGACCGCCCCCGGGTTGATCACGTTCGCGGTCACGCCCAGATGGGCCAGCTCCCGGGCCGCGGCGAGCGTGATCCGGTCCAGGGCGGCCTTGCTCGCGCCGTAGGGCAGGTTGAACACCGTGTGGTCGCTGGTGAAGGCGATGATCCGGCCCGCGCCCGGAGCGGCGCGGTGGCGCAGGGCGTACTCGCGCACCAGCAGCCAGGTGGCGCGCGCGTTCACCGCGAAGTGGCGGTCGAAGCTCTCCACGCTCGTGTCCAGGATGCCGGAGTCGACGGACTCGCAGTGGCACATGACCAGCGCGGTCACCGGCCCCAGCGCCTCCTCCGCCCGCCCGAACACGGCCGCCGGCGCCGCCGGGTCGGCGAGGTCGGCCTCCACCGCCAGCGCCCGGCCCCCCGCCGCCTCCACCCGGGCACGCAGCTCACCGGCCGCGCCCGCGTCCTCGCCCCACGGCATGCGCGCGTCGTAGGACCGCCAGTAGGTGAAGGCGACGTCCCAGCCGGCCTCCGCCAGCCGGGTCACGACCGCCGCCGCGATCCCCGCCATCCGCCCCGCCCCGGTCACCAGCGCCAGGGGCCGGTCGCCCGATTCCGGCATGTCCCACGCCTCCGCTTCGCCGGGATAAAGGACGGGATAAAGGATAAGCGGGGGGGCGGTGTGGCGCGTTGTGCGGAATCGCCGTTCGGCTTCAGCTAGGTCTCGACAGGAAAAACGCGTGAACCGCGTGAAGCTCCGCATGGCGAGCATGCGTACACGGACAGGGGGCTGTCATGATCGAACGGGACAAGATTCGCCGGGACGGACTGGTCGACCTCACCTTCTCGCTTCCGGCCGACATCCGCGGCCCGATCTCGGTGGTCGGCGACTTCAACGGCTGGGACCCGTACGCCCACCCGATGACGCCCGACGCGAACGGGATGCACACGGCCGTCGTGCCGGTGCCGCCCGGGACCAGCGTGTGCTTCCGGTACCTCGCCCACGGCGGCATCTGGATGGACGACCCCGAGGCCGACGCCTACGACAACCGCGGCGGCATCGTGCACGTCCCACCGGCCGCCGCGGACGGCGAGCCCGCCATGCCTGCCGGCGCGGCGGCCAAGACCATGGGCGCCGCGAACGCCGCCGACGCCAAGCAGAACCGCAAGGTCAAGGCCTAGCCGCCGCCCCGCCCCCGAGGACGCGCCGAGGCGGGCGGGCCGGGCACCGCCCCCCGCCCGCCCTGCCGCCCTACCCGCCCCGCCGCCCTGGCCGGTCAGCGGTTGACGGTCTCGCAGGCGGTGGGGCGGTCGCCGGCGTCGGCGTTCGCGATGTCCCGGCCGGAGCCGCAGTCCGCGAAGGTGTCCCTGCCGCCGTCGCGCAGCTCCACGGTGTCGGCGCCCCCGTTGGCCGAGATCCGGTCGTCGCCGCCGAGCGGGTTGATGATCTCGGCGGTGTCGTCGCCCGTGATGGTGTCGCCGAACCGGCTGCCGATGATGACCTCGACGTCGGTCAGGACCTTGTCGCGGTCGATGAAGCCGCCGGAGTTGCGGCCGTCGTTGTTCACGCCGTCCACGGTGACCTGGACGCTCACGCCCGCCCCCGCGTAGCTGACCGTGTCGCTGCCCCCGCCGCCCTGGTAGGTCAGCGTGGTGCCGCCCCCGGTGGCCAGGCCGCCGTTGAACACGTCGGCGCCGTTGCCGCCGCTCACCGCCCCGGTCAGCGGCACGCGGGCGGTGAAGGTGTCGTTGCCGCCGCCGAGGTTCGCCGACAGGCCGCCGATGCCGGTGCCGCAGTTCACCTCCCTCGCGTTGACCTGGTCGCACCCGCCGCCCGGTGTGGCCCTGAGCGTGCCGGTGGAGTTGCGTACCAGGAAGGACGTCCCCGACCTGACCACCTCGACGGTGTCGTTGACGTCCACGGTCCCGGGCACGATCGTGATCGCGCCGGAGACCCTGGCCACCGTCAGGTCGCCGGGCGCGGCGGCGGCCTGCCCGATGCCGGGGGTGGTGGCGAGGGCGGCGGCCACGAGGCCGCCCAGCATGGTCGTGCGCGCCACACGCCGACTGATCTTCTGCATGGCAATGCTCCTGTTCATCGTGATCGCTTCGGAAAGGGCCGTGAGGCCCGCTCATGTCGTGCGTTCATGATGTGTGGCGGCGATCGCCCATATCTGCGTAAAACACCGCAGTAAGCGGAGAGATCAGGCGGTAAAGGTGCACAATGTGATCCCGCACACGCCGTCGTCCGCCGGGGGCGGTCAGGCCAGGAAGGCGTGCGCCAGGGCCGCGCCGAGATAGGCGGCGCCCAGGCCCGCGACCACGCTCGCCACCGCGTTGAGCACCGCGAGCAGGCGCGCGCCGCCCTCGGCGAGCTTCAGGGTCTCGTAGCCGAAGGTGGAGTACGTCGTGAGGGCGCCGCAGAACCCGGTGCCCGCCGCCGCCATCAGCGTGTCGCCGGCCGGGAGCGCGATCAGGAAGCCGAGCAGCGCCGAGCCCGAGACGTTGACCGTGAACGTGCCCCAGGGGAACGGGGTGCCGTGGCGGGCCTGCACCAGCCGGTCGGCCAGGTAGCGCAGCGGGGCCCCGAGCGCCGCGCCCAGTGCGACGAGCAGCACCGTCACGCGGCGCCCTCCTCGCCCGCGGGCTCGGCGGCCCGGCGCGGGACGGCCGCGGCGGCGAGGCGGGTCAGGGACGCGCCCGCCCACACGGCGGCCACCGCCCCCGTGACGGTCAGCACCAGGTACGCCAGCGCCGCCGCCCCCGCGCCCGCGTCGAGCGCCTGCCTGATGTCGGCGATGTAGGTGGAGAAGGTGGTGAACCCGCCCAGGACGCCCACGCCCAGGAACGGCCGCACCAGCGGGTGCGCCGGGCGCACCTCGGTGATCAGCACCATGAGCACGCCGATGAGCAGGCATCCGGTCAGGTTGACGGCCAGCGTGGACCACGCGAAGTGCCCGTGGGGGAGGACGGCGGCCAGGCCGTGGCGCGCGACCGCCCCGATGGCGCCGCCCGCCGCGACGGCGGCCAGGACGGCCTGCGACGACGGCTGGGACCGAGGGGCCGGTGCTGCGGGCATGCGTTCCTCCTGCCGGCATGAGAGATCGACACCTGGCAGGGACCGTTGGCGGCGCTCACCGCGGTTGCTCCCGCCGCGAAGGCGGGAGGCGGCGGGCCCCACCGCCGCGGAAGACACGCCGCTCAGTGTACCGGTCGTCCCGGCCCGGCTCCTGCCGCCCGCGCTCGGCGCCGGGCCGCCGCTCCCGTCCGCCGTGCTGCCGGTCGCCGTGCCGCCGGTCGCCGTGCTGCCGGTCCCGTCCGCCGGGCCGCCGCTCCCGTCCGCCGCCGGGCCGCCGTTCCCGTGCGCCGGGTCGCCCGGCGCCGCCTGCCGCCCCCAGGCGGGCATGGGGCCTTCGCCGGGGCGGGGGGTCACGATAGGCTCATGATCCGGGGCCGGGCGCCGCGCGGGGCGGGTGGAGGCGGGGCGGCCGGCCGGGTCCGCGGCGAGGAGGCTGTCTTTCGTGCGGTACACGGACTGGGGTGAGCGCTCGCCCCGCTGGGCGGGTATCCGCAGCGAGATCACCAGGGTGCACGGGGTGCGGGTCGGGTACCTCGCGGCCGGCGCCGCCCCGGGCGCGCCGCCGAACGCCGTCCCGCACCTGCTGGTCCACCCCATGGCGGGCAGCGCGACCATCTGGCTGGACGTGATGCGGGCGCTCAGCGCGTACGGGCCCGTGTTCGCGCCCGACATGCCGGGCACGATGGCCGGCGAGACCATCGCGCCCCGCCCCAACGCCGTGCGGCCCGAGACCAACGCCCGCTTCCTGCGCGCCTTCGCCGCCACGCTCGGCCTGGACCGGTACGTGCTGCACGGCTGGTCCATGGGCGGCCTGGTCGCGCTGATGCACGCCGACATCGCGCCCCGGCACGTCGTGCGCATGGTGCTCACCGCCCCGCCCCTGCCGGGGCCGCTCCCGCCCGATGAGGTCGTGTTCTGGCAGACGGTGGGCCGCGCCGTCCTGCTGGCCGGCCCGCCGCTCGCCCGCGTCCTGCTGCGCGTGTTCGGCCCCTTCCTGTACGACGCCAAGATCCGCCGCTACAGCGATCCCGCCTCGCTGGCCGCGGGCGGGCGGCTGGACGTCCTGGGCGGCGACCCGTCCCGGATCGCGCCGGAGACCGTGGCCGTGTGGGCCGAGGAACTGGCCGAGATGCGGTCCCGGCACGCCAACATGGGCCCGGCCCTGAGCGCCTTCGCCGCCACCTTGGCCGCGATGTTCATCCGCCCGGCCCGCCTGCGCGAGGTCATCGAGCGCGTGGCGGCCCCCGTCACCCTGCTGTACGGCGACCGCGACCCGCTCGTCCAGACCGCCGCGATCGACGACGTGACCTCCCGCCGCCCCGACTGGCGGGTGCGCGTCTTCCCGGGCGCGGGCCACCTGCTCCCCCTGGAGGTCACCGCCGAGTACGCCGCCGCCGCCGCGCAGCCCTGAGCCCGCCCTCATGAACCGGCCCCGCCCTGGGCAGGATGGGGACCATGCGAATCGACCTCAACGGCAAGACCGCGCTGGTCACCGGCTCGACGCAGGGCATCGGCGCGGCCATCGCGACCGGGCTCGCGCGGGCGGGGGCGCGGGTGGCGGTCAACGGCAGGAGCCCCGCCACGGTGCAGGAGGCGGCGGAGAAGCTGCGCGCCGAGGTGGACGGCGCCGAGGTGGTCCCGCTCGCCGCCGACGTGGCCACCGAGGAGGGCGCGGCGAGCGTCGTGGAGCGGCTGCCCGAGGTGGACGTGCTGGTCAACAACCTCGGCATCTTCGAGTCGCGCCCCGCCCTGGAGATCGGCGATGAGGAGTGGCGGCGCTACTTCGAGGTCAACGTGCTGGCCGCGGTGCGGCTGACCCGCGCGTACCTGCCCGGCATGATGGAGCGGGGCTGGGGCCGGGTGCAGTACATCGCCAGCGACTCCGCCGTCGTGATCCCCGCCGAGATGATCCACTACGGCATGTCCAAGACCGCCCTGCTGGCCGTGTCGCGCGGGTTCGCCAAGCGGGCGGCCGGCACCGGCGTGACCGTCAACTGCGTGATCGCCGGGCCGACCCACACCGGCGGCGTCGAGGACTTCGTGTACCAGCTCGTGGACCGCGACCTGCCCTGGGACCGGGCCCAGCGCGAGTTCATGCGGCTGCACCGGCCGCAGTCGCTGCTCCAGCGGCTGATCGAGCCCGAGGAGATCGCCAACATGGTGGTCTACCTGGCCTCGCCGCTCGCCTCGGCCACCACCGGCGGAGCACTGCGGGTGGACGGCGGCTACGTGGACGCGCTGCTCCCGTAGCGCTCCCGTAGCCCGCGCGGGCCCGGATGCCCGGCGGGCCCGGGACCACACGGCCCCAGCGGGGCAGCCGTGCGGTCCCGGGCCACGCGGCTCCAGGGCTCAGCCCTCGCCGCCGCCCGCCCCGCTGCGACGGCCGGCCCGGAACCACACGGCGCCGCCGATCGCCACCAGGACGCCCAGCGCGAGCCAGAACCAGACCGGCACGCCCTGCGGCGCGTCCTGCTCCACCGCCGCCGTGGCCCCCGCCCGCGAGGCGCCGGGAGCCGCCGCGGCGGAGGGCGTCGCGGCGCCGGAGGGCGCCGTCGTGTCAGAGGGCGCCGTTGTGTCAGAGGGCGCCGCCGTGGCGGAAGGTCCGGTGGGCGTCGCGGTGCCGGAAGGCGTCGCCGTGGCGGGGCCGCCGGTGACGGTGAACGGGATCTCGCCCTCGATCGGGTGGCCGTCGGAGGAGACCACCCGCCAGCCGATCGTGTACTCGCCGGCCGGGACCTGCCCGGTCACCTCGGTGATCACCTTCGGCCCGTCGGTCCTCGGCTTGCCGAGCGGCACGGCGCGGCCCGAGGCGTCGTGCAGCACCACGGCCGGGAAGCGCACCTTGGCGCTGTACTCCAGCACGATCTCCGCCACGGACTCCACCGTGGCGTCCCTGGCCGGCGAGCTGCTCTTGAGCCTGTCGTGCGCGAGCGCGGGCCGCGCGCCGCCGAGCAGCACGACGGCGAGGCAGCACAGGGCGGCGAGGGCCCGGCACACGTTCCGCGATGTCATCAACACTGGTACTCCACCTGCGTCTATCGGCATGGGTCACTGGACGGACACGGGCGGTGGCGTCCGGGCGCCACGCCACGGCACGCTCACCGCTCCGCCTCACGCGGCACCCGGCAGGTGCCGGGAGGCGGAACGCCGCGAGGGCGGGCCGCGGCGGCGGATGGCCGTCGCGGGCGCGTCCTGACCGCCGGAGGGGGTGGGGCGCGGAGCGAGGGGGAGGGGGCCGACGCGTACGGGCGCGGGCGGGACGGGGGCGAGAAGGCGCGGGCGGGGCGGCGGCGCGCCCCACAGGCGGGCCATGAGCCACAGCGCGCTCTCGCCGCGGTGCATCCACCAGGCCGTCAGCAGGGCCACGGTGAGGTGGGCGAGCAGCATGCCCGGACCCGGATGGCCGTGGCCGGGGGACGCCGGCACGGCGGGCTCGGGCGGGCCCGCCCGCGCGAACAGCTCGTGGGCCAGGCTCTGCGCGGCCAGCGCGGCCGGGAAGATCGTGTCCAGGCCGCGCTCCCGGTCGCCGAGCAGGTAGGCGGCGCCGAACGCCACGCCCGCGGCCAGGGCCGCGACGCCCACCGGCACGGGGCCGCCGCCCGCCAGGGCGTGGCCGCAGGCCGAGATCACGGTGCAGACGGTGGCGAAGGCCAGGGCGCGGGATGCGCGCAGCAGCACGCCGGCGGGCGCCGGGAGCCGGGCTCCGGGCGCCTCGGATCTCGATGCGCTCGATCCGCTCGATCCGTTCGATCCGCCGGCGGCCATGACCGCCATCCTCCCACCTCGCGCGGACGCGGGGGGAGATCGCCACCCGGCCGGGGTCAGGTACGCGGCGGGGCGGCGGGGGCCCAGGTGGGCCCTTCGGGGGTGTCGCGCACGATGACGCCGCCCGCCGCCAGCGCCTCTCGCACGGCGTCGGCGTCGGCGTACGCGCCGCGCTCGCGCATCCGGGTGCGCAGGCCGAGCAGCGGCTCCACCAGCGGGGCCAGCCGCTCGCGCGGGTCGGCGGCGTCGGCCAGGCGGCCCAGCCGGACGATCAGCCGCCGCAGGACCTCGCGCGACTGCTCCACGCCGCCCTCGTCCTCCTCGGTGTCGGCGGCCCACTTGGTGATCTCGGTCTCCAGGTCCAGCACCGCCCGCGTGGCGGCCTCGGTGTCGCGCGCGCGGAGCGCGGCGTCGAAGCGGCCGGCGTACTCCGCCGTGGACTCGGCGAGGGTGACCGCCGGGGGCTCCCGGTGCTCCGGGGCCGCGCTCCCGGCCACCCGCACGTGGCCGGCGCCGCCGGTGGCGATGAGGTCGCGCAGCCCGGCCAGCGTCGTGGCGGAGCCGGCCGGGAGCACGCGCTGCGCGCCCCGCCGCCGCACGGTCAGCCCGCCGCGCCCGGCCACCCGCACCGTCCCGGCGCGCAGGTCGAGCAGCACGGCGGTGTGCTCGTCGATGCCCAGCACCGCGGCGTCCTCGGGCAGCTCGCGCTCCATCCGCGACAGCCGCCGCTCGCCGAGGTAGCAGAACCGGGTGTCGTGCGTGCCGCCCTCGGCGTTGTCGTAGTGCGGGATCACCGCCGCGCGCAGCCCGATCGCGCCGAGCAGGTCCAGGCCCTCGCGCCAGCCGGGCTCCGCGCCCACCTTGTAGATCTCGTACACCGGCACGGTGGCCAGGCCCGCGGTGCAGGCCGCGGCCGAGGCGAGCACGGTCACGCCGTCGCCGGCCCGCACCCGCGCCCGCAGGTCCCCGGCGACCTGGGAGGCCGTCCACCGGCCCAGAGCGTACGTCGGGCTGCCGGGGCCGGAGAACACCCAGTCGGCCCCCGCCACGTCTTCCCCGACCTCGACCTCCAGGCCGACGCTGCGGGCGAAGTAGGCCCTGGCCCGCGCGGAGATGTCGGCCGCGTTCTCCTGGAACGCGTACGGCGTGTCCAGCAGCACCGCCCGCGGCCGGCCGCCCAGCGGCCTGACCACCGACCGGTGCACCTCGACCATGGTCGGGCTGGTCTCGCCCGACCCCATCAGGACCAGCACCCCCGGCCGCTCCGGCATCGCGTGCCCGCCTTCCCCGTGTACGTCCTCTCGACACAAGACATGCACGCCGGAGCCGGAACGGCAATAGTGCTCGTGCATTGGGTAGGCTCTTGCACACTTCTCGCAACTGACCGGAGCAGGCAACTGAACGGAGCAGGAGGACAAGTGGCGGATCAGGCGGCCGAGGCGGCGCCCGTCGTGGTGGAGGCCCTGATGCTGCGGGCCGACGCGGCAGGCGGCTGGGCGTACCGCAGGATCGTCACCGCGCCGGAGCCGGGCGAGAGCCCCGACCAGGCCGTCCGCCGTGTGGCCGGAATCATACCGGCCGCCGCCTCCACCGTCGTCCACTCCACGAGCTGGCGCTACCAGGGGCAGGTGGTGCTCACCTACGCCGTCTGCCCCGACCCCGCCCCCTCGGTCCCGGCGGTCGCGCTGCCGGGCCTCGCCATCGCGCGCGGCGCCGCGCCGGCCGCGCCCTCGCCCGAGCGGCTGGAGGTGCGGCACGTGGCCGCGCACGCCGTACGCCACCTGGCCTTCCTCATGGCCACCGACCCCGTCGTACGCGGCGCGCTCGCGCGCCACCCGCACGTCGCCGCGGCGCTCGCCGCCGGCGGGGGCTCAGCCGCCGGCGACCAGATCGGCGAACTCGGTGGCGAGCGGGCTGAGCGCGTCCCACTGGCGCACGGCCCAGCCGACGGTGATCGGGTTGAGCGCGGGGATCGGCACGACCTTGGCCGGGCTGCCGGGCGAGAGCACCAGCCGGGGCAGCGCGGGCACGACCGCGTGGCCGATGCCCAGCTCGGCCAGCAGCACGGCGGTGTCCCAGTCGGCGACGCCGACCGGCGGGGGCGGGGTGAACCCGACCCGTACGAAGTCCTCCTCCAGGCGCCTGCGTGAGGCCGAGTTCTCCGGGTGGGCGATGTAGCGGATCGAGGGCAGGTCGTCCGGCTCGATCGCCTCGCGCGCGGCCAGCGGGTCGTCGCGGTGGGTCACCAGCACCCACGGCAGGTCGATGACCGGGCGCTGCTGCACCCCGGGCAGCGGCTGGCCCAGCGTGATCCAGGCCAGGTCCACCCGGCCGCTGTGCAGCAGCTCGATGCACCGCCGCGCCGACTGCGCCGAGCGGAACTCCAGCGTGACGTGCGGATGCCGGGACCGGAACGCGGTGATCGCGTCGGCCATGAAGTGGCGCACGGTCACGCCGCCGGTGGAGATCTTCACCGCGCCGCCGTTGCCGTCGCGCAGCTCGCCGAGCCGGCGCAGCGCCGCGTCCAGCGAGGCGATGCCGCCCTGCGCCGCCTGGTAGAGGATGCGCCCGGCCTGGGTCGGCACCACGCCGCGGGGCCGGCGCTCGATCAGCGCCAGGCCGGTCTCGCGCTCCAGGCGCCGGACGTGCTGGCTGACGGCCGACTGGGTGCAGGACATGGTACGCGCTACGGTGCTGAGGTTACCGGTCTCGTACACCGCGATGAACACGCGCAGATCGTCAAGCGTCACCGGCCCAAGATATCTCTGGGGCTTGTCTTAGGAAATCCAGGAATTGACTTGGGATCACCGGGGATTCGAGTATGGCGTGAGGAGACCGACACACAACGGTTCCGACTTGGCGGCAACCCGTCCGCGGCGCGGCCGTGCCATCCGGCGACCCGGGTCGTACGGCACCGGCATCGCGGGCGCGGCGGACGGGTGTCGACCCTCCTCTCGCGCCGAAAGGCGAGATGAGAGGCGCCTGAGATGAGAGGCGTCTAGGGCAGGCCCAGGGCGTCCAGGGCGGCGGCCACCGCGGGCGGCCCGAGCTCCTCGGCGGGCACCCCGGGGAAGGCCACCGTGCAGTCCGACAGCCCGCCGATCGCCACCACGGCGCGGGCGCGCGCGCCGAGCCCGGCCTCCGGGCCGAGCAGCAGCTCGATCAGCCGCAGCCGCCAGGCGAACATCCGGCCGGGCAGGTCCAGGTGGTCCAGGATGGACAGCTCGCGCACCACGATCCCGATGATGTCGCGGTGGCGGTAGGTGACCTCGAAGTAGCGGCGCAGCAGCAGCTCCGGATCGGGCCGCCCGGCCGCCTCCATCTCGGCCAGGAACGCCTCCACCTCGTCCACCAGCGGCTGTACCACGCTGCGCAGCAGCTCCTCGCGCGAGGCGAAGTGGTAGTACAGGGCGGGCTTGGTGATGCCCAGCCGCTCGGAGATGTCGCGCAGGCTCGTCTGCTGCACGCCCTTCTCGGCGAACAGCTCGCGCGCCACCGCCAGGATGCGCGCCTTGGTGTCCGACGGCCTCGCCACGTGCGACGTCTCCCTCCCGGCCCGGCGAGCCCGCGTCCGGCGCCGGGGCCAGCTTACTGACCTGACGACAGGTAAGGAGTTGCGCGGCCGGGCGCGCTAGCTTACCTTCCGTTAAGTAAGTAACCTTCCCGAGGGAGTCCCGGCCATGCACGTCCTGATCTCCGGCGCCAGCGTCGCCGGTCCCGTGCTCGCGTACTGGCTCGACCGGCACGGCTTCGCCGTGACCGTGGTCGAGCGGGCCCCCGCGCTGCGCAAGGCGGGCGGGCACGCGGTCGATCTGTTCAAGCCGGCGACGGGGATCGTGGAGCGGATGGGCCTGCTGGAGGCGGTGCTCGCCAAGCGGACCGGCACCCGGCTGCTCACGGTGACCGGCGAGGGCGCCGGCCGCCCGGCCCGCATCGAGGTGGACCGGCTGGTCGCCGCCTTCTCCGACCGGCACGTCGAGATCATGCGCGACGACCTCAGCGAGATCGTCCACCAGGCCACCCGCGATCGGGTGGAGTACGTCTTCGGCGACTCCATCAGCGGGCTGGCCCAGGACCCGGGCGGCGTGGACGTCACCTTCGAGCGCGGCGCGCCGCGCCGCTTCGACCTGGTGCTCGGCGCCGACGGCCTGCACTCCGCCGTGCGCCGCCTGGTGTTCGGCGAGGAGTCGCGGTACGCCCGCTTCACGGGGGCGTACCTGTCGGTGTTCTCCATGCCCGACCGGCGGCCTCTCGACGGCGAGATGATCGCCCGCGCCGCGCCCGGCAGGATGGCCGCGTACTACAGCGCCGCCCATCTCGACGGCGAGGCGCGGGCGCTGATGATGTTCCACAGCGCCCCGCTCGACTACCACCACCGCGACGTCGCCCGGCAGAAGGCGCTGGTGCGCGCGGCGTACGAGGGCGTGGGCGGCGACGTGCCGTGGCTGCTGGACGAGATGGACGCCGCCGAGGTCTTCTACTTCGACTCGATCACCCAGATCCACATGGACACCTGGTCCCGGGGCCGGGTCAGCCTGGCGGGCGACGCGGGCTACTCGCCCGGCCCCGCCGTCGGCGGCGGCACCAGCCTGGCGGTCGTCGGCGCGTACGTCCTGGCGGGGGAGCTGGCGGCGGCGGGCGGCGACCACGAGCGCGCGTTCCCCGCGTACGAGCGGGAGCTGGCCGCCTATGTCGCCCACAGCCGCAGGTTCGGGGCCGCCGCCGCCAAGCGCCTCATCCCCGCCACCCCGGCCCAGGTCCGGACCACGATCCGGGGCACCCGCCTGGTCGCCCGCCTGCCCCGGTTCCTGATCCGCGCAGCCGCCCTCACCCAGCGCACCCGCGTGCGCCTGCACGACACCGTGCAGGTGAAGGACTACGGCCGCTCCGGGCTGACGTCCCGCACCTGACCCGCCGCCCCCGATGATCCGCGGACGGGCCCCGAACCGACAGGACTGAGTGCGTCTGTCCGGGGCAGAAGCCCTGTTCAGGGGCGATAATGGGGTGGAGGTGCGAAAATGCGGCATGCTGACAACTGGCTGCTGCTGCGCCTGCGCCGATACCGGCCGGACGGCAACGAGCTGCGCCGGCGATCCGACCGGATCGAAGCGGCGGCGGTGGCCTTCGCGATACTGATCGTCCTGCTCTGCGTCTGGCCCGCGGTCCTGACCGCCCGCGCGGTCTACGCCGACGGGCTCGCGGCCGAACGGGTGGGCCCCGGCGGCCGGGTACAGGTCACCGCCACCCTGGCCGAGGAGGGCCCGGTCCAGGCCGTCACCACCGCCGACGGCCGCGTCACCGCGGTCACCGCTCCCGCGAGCTGGCGGGCCCCCGACGGACGGACGCTGAGCGGCACCGTGGTCGTGCCCACCGGGGCCAAGGCCGGCGCCCCCGTCCGCATCTGGGTCGACGACGAGGGCAGGCGCGTGCCGCCCCCGCAGACCCGGCTGGAGACCGTCGCCAGGTCCGGCATCGGCGCCGGCCTGGTCATCACCGCCGGGGTGACGGTCTCGGTCGCGGGCTTCGCCTGCTTCCGGGCCGTCCTGGACCGTCACCGCTACCGCGAGTGGGAGACCGCCTGGAGCGAGGCCGACGCCCGCTGGCACGGCACCACCCCCTCCTGACCGGGCACCCCCGCCCGGCCCCGCGCACCGGCCGCGCACGCCGAGGAGGAGCCGGCACGTCGAGGAGGAGCGGGCATGAACGAGCGGTTCACCGCGCCGCTGGCCGCCTTCGGCGCCGGCGACCTCGGGCGGGCGGGCGGCAAGGGCGCCAACCTGGGCGAGCTCGTCCGGGCCGGGTTCCCGGTCCCGGGCGGCTTCGTCGTCACCACCGCCGCGTACGACGCGGTGGTGCGGGCGGCCGGGCTCGACGCGGTCATCGCCGCCGGCCTGGATCGGGGGGACGGCGCGGCGATCCGCGCCGCGTTCGAGGACGCGCCGCTGCCCGGAGCCCTGCGCCGCGAGATCGCCGGCGCGTACGCGCGGCTCGGCGGCGGACCGGTCGCCGTACGCTCCAGCGCCACCGCCGAGGACCTGCCGGGCGCCGCGTTCGCCGGCCAGCAGGACACCTACCTCAACGTGATCGGCGAGGACGCCCTCCTCGGCGCCGTACGCCGCTGCTGGGGCTCGTTGTGGACCGATCGGGCCATCGCCTACCGCGCCAGGCGCGGCATCGCCCCCGCCGGCGTCCGCATCGCGGTCGTGGTGCAGCGCATGGTCCCCGCCGAGGCCGCGGGCGTGATGTTCACCGCCGACCCGGTGACCGGCGCCAGGGACGAGATCGTCGTGGACGCCGGCGGCGGGCTCGGCGAGGCGGTGGTCTCCGGCCTGGTCACCCCGGACCACTACGTGCTGGACCGGGCCGGCCGGGTGCGCGCCTTCACCCCGGGCCGCGGCGAGGCCGAGATCAGGCCCGCCGAGGGCGGCGGGGTCACCCGCGTCCCCGCCGCGGATCGCGCCGGGGCGTCCCTGCCCGGCCCGGCGCTGCGCGAGCTGGCCCGGCTGGGCACGGCCGTCGCCGCGCACTTCGGCCGGCCCCAGGACATCGAGTGGGCGTACGCGGACGGCGCGGTCCACCTGCTTCAGGCCCGCCCCATGACCGCCGTGCCGCCGCCCCCGGTGAGGCTGAACGCGATCCAGCGCCGGATCGGCTCGGTGCTGCTGGAGTACGTGCCGGTCCGGCCGTACCCGATGGACATGTCCACCTGGGTCCCGCACGGCCCCGCCGGGCTGATGGAGCGGGTGCTGAACAGCGTCGGACTGCGGCGCTCGTTCACGGCGTTCCTCGGCGAGACCGACGGCGTGGTGGACCGCATGGTGCCGCCCAGCCCCCGCCCCGCGCCCACGCTGCCGCTCGCGCCGATCAGGCTGCTGTGCCGCGCCCGCCGCCACGACCCCGCCCGATGGACCGAGGACCCCCGGTTCACCTCCTTCCTGCGCCGCGCCGGGGAACTGGCCGCCCGCGACCCCGCCACCCTGCCCTGGCCGGAGCTGATCGCGCTGCCCCGGCAGGCCCTGGACCTGGTCCGCCCGGTGGCCGGACTGCGCGTGGACTACCTGCCCGGCGCGGGCCTGGCGCTGCTGCGGCTGCTGGCGCTGCTGACCCTGGCCCGGCGCAGGCGCCTGTTCGGCGACCTGATCCTCGGCGCGCGCACCCGGACCAAGGACGCCAACCGCGCCCTGGAGTCCCTGGCCGCGCGGGTACGCGAGGACCCGGGCCTGGCCGCCGCCTTCGCCCGCCACGACCCCGCCGAACTGGCCGCACCATCCGCACCATCCGCACCACTCGGACCGCCCGGTGCGGCCTGTGCGGCGGATGCCGCCGGTACTGCCGGTGCCGCCGATGTGGCGGACCTGGCCGTGGCCGTCGCGCATCCCGCGTTCGCCGCCGCGCTGCGCGCCTTCCTGGCCGAGTACGGCCACCGCGAGACCGCGAGCCCCATCCTGGTCTCCCCGCCCACCTGGCAGGACGATCCGGCGGCCGTGCTCGGCCTGGTCAAGACGCTGGTCACCGCGCCCGCCGCGCCCGGCGGCGAGGAGCGGCGGGTCGAGCGGGCGATGCGCGAGCTGCTGGCCTGGCCGCCGCTGCGCGGGCGCCGGGCCGCGGCAGTCGCGGCCCGGTGGGTGGAGGCGGCCCGCGCCGGCGTCGCCTTCCGCGAGGACACCCACTTCTACTTCACCAAGCCGCTGCCCGTCCTGCGCCGCGCGCTGCTGGAGATCGGCCGCCGGCTGCGCGACGCGGGCGTGCTGGCCGAGCCGCGGGACGTGTTCCACCTGCGCCTTGAGGAGCTGGAGGCGGCCGGTGACCCCGCCGCGCTCACCGATGCCGCCGCCGCGCGGCTGCGCACGGCCGTACGCGCCAGGTCGGCCCGGCGGGAGGAGCTGACGGGGGTGCCGCTGCTCGACCCCGCCCTGGTCTTCCCGGTACGCCGCGGCGCCGGCGCCCTGCTGACCGGCACCCCGGGTGCCGGAGGCACGGCCACCGGCCCCGCCCGGGTGATCCGCGGCCCGGCCGAGTTCGGCAGGCTGGCCCCCGGCGACGTGCTCGTCTGCCCCTACACCAACCCCGCCTGGACCCCGCTGTTCCAGCGCGCCGCCGCCGTCGTGGCGGACACCGGCGGCGTCGCCTCCCACGCCGCGATCGTCGCCCGCGAGTACGGCCTGCCCGCCGTGATGGGCACGGTGCGCGGCACCTCCGTGCTGGCCGACGGCCGGGTGGTGACCGTGGACGGCACCAGGGGCACGGTGACGGCGGCGGAGCGTGACTAGTCCACTGGAACCCCGAGCTTTGGGAATGAAAACCATTGCCATCTGGTTGAGGGCGGTGCAACCTCCGAAGGGAACCGAGATGGCGAGAAGCGCGCTGCGGCCCGTGGTCAAGCTGCGGTCGGCCGCCGGCACCGGCTACACCTACGTGACCCGCAAGAACCGCAGGAACGACCCCGGCCGGCTCGTCCTGCGCAAGTACGACCCCGTCCTCGGCCGGCACACCGACTTCCGAGAGGAGCGATGACCCCGTGAAGAAGGGCATCCACCCCGGCTACCACCCCGTCGTCTTCCGCGACGCCGGTGCGGGCTACGCGTTCCTGACCAGGTCCACGGCCATCAGCCGGAAGACCGTGGAGTGGGAGGACGGCAACGTCTACCCCGTGGTGGACGTGGACGTCTCGGTGGCGAGCCACCCGTTCTACACCGGCCGGGGCCGCGTCCTCGACGCCGCCGGCCGGGTGGAGCGCTTCCGGCGCCGCTACGGCGCCCGCTGACCCCGTACACGATCTCCCGCGACGGCGGGGGGCGAGGCCGCATCGCCCCCCGCCGTTCGCCTGTCTCCGCTCGCGGCACCCCCGATCGCGGCGGCCTCATGGTTGCGATCATTATGCTGTTGCAATAAGTTCGCAACAAGGAGGCGGAATGGGTCGATACACGCTGCCCGACATGCCCTACGACTATTCGGCGCTGGAGCCCGCGATCACCGGCGAGATCCTGGAGCTCCACCACGCCAAGCACCACGCGGCGTACGTGAAGGGGGCCAACGACACCCTCGACCGGCTCGCCGAGGCCCGCGACAAGGGGGAGTACGCCGGGCTGGTCGGGCTGGAGAAGACCTTCGCGTTCAACCTCTCCGGCCACGTGCTGCACAGCATCTTCTGGCGCAACCTGTCGCCCGACGGCGGCGACCGCCCCGACGGCGAGCTCGGCGCCGCCATCGAGGAGCACTTCGGCTCCTTCGAGGCGTTCCAGCGCCAGCTCACCACCGCGACCACCACCGTGCAGGGCAGCGGCTGGGGCGTGCTGGCCTGGGAGCCCCTGGGCCGCCGCCTGGTCGTGGAGCAGGTCTACGACCACCACGGCAACGTCGGGGCCGCCACCACCCCGCTGCTGGTCTTCGACGCCTGGGAGCACGCGTACTACCTGCAGTACCGCAACGTGCGCCCCGACTATGTGGACCGGCTGTGGTCCCTGGTCGACTGGGCCGACGTGGCCGCCCGCTTCGCCGCCGCCTCCCGGGCGCCCGCCGCGGGCTGAGCCCGCCCCCGATCCCGCGACGCCCGGCCATCGGCTTCCTTGCGAGTGGTCCGACCCGGTGGCCGGGCGCCGCGTCCTGACCGGCACCGCCGGCAGGACCGCCGCTGGTCCAGGCGGGTTCAGGCGGGTTCAGGCGGGCTCACGCGGATTCGCGCACGATGAGGGACGTGGGCAGGACGACCGGCTCCGCCGGGCCGCCGTCCACCAGGCCGAGCAGCAGCCGCGCCCCCGCCTCCGCCTGCTCGTCCATGGGGCTGCGCACGGTGGTGAGCGGGGGGTCGGTGTACAGGGCCGCCTCGATGTCGTCGTAGCCGGCGACCGCCACGTCGCCGGGCACCCTGCGGCCCGCCTCGCGCAGGGCGCGCAGCGCGCCGATCGCCATCAGGTCGTTGGCGGCGAAGACCGCGTCCACGTCCGGCTCGTCGGCCAGCAGCTCGCGCATGGCCTGTGCGCCGGAGACGCGGGTGAAGTCGCCGATCGCGGCGATCGGGCGGCGGCCCGCCTCGCGCACGGTGTCGCGGTACGCGGCGAGCCGGTCGCGGGCGGCGGTCATGTCGAGAGGGCCGGTGATGGTGGCGACGCGGCGCCGACCGCTGTCGATCAGGTGCCGCACGGCCAGCGCGGCCCCGCCCGTGTGGTCGTGGTCCACGTACGGCAGGCCGGCGGCGAGGGCGGGCCTGCCGTGCGAGACCACCGGAACCCCGGTGCGCGCGAGCATGGCGGGCAGCGGGTCGGCTCCGTGCATGGACACCAGCAGCACGCCGTCCACGTGCCCGGCCGCGACGTACCTGCCGGCGCGCTCGCGGGCCTCGTCGGAGGAGGCGAGCGTGAGCACGACCTGCTTGCCCGCCGCCTCCAGCGTCCTGCTCGCCGCGCGCACCACGGCGGAGAACATCGGGTCGTCGGAGACGAGCCCGCCCGGCGGGTCGGAGACGATGAGCGCGATGGCGTCGGTGCGCCGGGTGACCAGGCTGCGCGCGGCAGGGTTGGGCAGGTAGCCCAGCTCGCGCACCGCGGCCAGCACCAGCTCCCTGATCTCCGGCGTGACCGTGCTCTGGCCGTTGACCACCCGCGAGACGCTGGACTTCGACACTCCGGCGCGCGCGGCCACCGCCTCCAGGGTGGGGCGTTTCACGCGATGACCTCCAGAAGAAACGATCAAGAAGAGAGCGCTCCCTGCTCGTCAGGGTGAACCGCGCCGTTCGCCCTGTCAATGGGCCGGGAACGCTCCCTGGCCAAAGCCGCAGCTCAGGGTGCCGAAAAGGGGTACGAGAGAGCGTTCTCCCGGCTGACGGCGGGTGAAGCGCTCTTGACAGCGGCTTCACCACGAGCGCACTCTCGCCGTGAGAGAGCGCTCCCCGACCCGCACCCCTTTCTGCGAGGGGCACCCCCCACCCCGAGGAGCCGCCATGCGCTCGTCCCCGACCCCAGGCCGCGCCGGGCCCTTCCGCGCGGTCCCGTCCCGCACCGGCCCCGCGGCGGTGCTCGCCGTGCTCGCCGCGCTCACCGCCCTGGTCCCGTCCCTGCTCGCCCCGCCGCCCGCCGCCGCGGCCGACCCGCTGATCTCCCAGGGCAGGCCGGTCACCGCCTCCTCCACCGAGAGCGTCGCCTTCCCCGCCTCGGCGGCCGTGGACGGCGACCCCGGCACCCGCTGGTCCAGCGCCTTCTCCGACCCGCAGTGGATCCGGGTGGACCTCGGCGCCACCGCCACGATCAGCGAGATCGCGGTGGACTGGGAGACCGCCCACGCCACCGCCTTCCAGATCCAGACCTCCGCCGACGGGTCCTCCTGGACCACGATCCACTCGGTGACGAACGGCACCGGGGGCGACCAGCGGTTCACGGTGTCCGGATCGGGAAGGTACGTCCGCCTTTACGGCACCCAGCGCGCCACCGTCTGGGGCTACTCACTGTGGGAGTTCCAGGTGTACGGCAGCACCGGCTCCACCGACCCCGGCGGCGACCGGCTGCTGTCGTACGGCCGGCAGGGCGTGGCGTCGTCGTCGCAGCACGACGGCAACTGCTGGGAGTGCACGCCGGCGCGGGCGTTCGACCTCGACCCGGCCTCCCGCTGGGCGACCAGCTCGACCACCGGATGGACCGACCCAGGCTGGATCTACGTGGACCTCGGCGCGACGGCGCAGATCCGCAAGGTCGTGCTCCAGTGGGACCCGGCGTACGCCAGGTCGTTCCAGATCCAGGTCTCGCCCGACGCGAGCACCTGGACCCCGATCTACTCCACCACCAGCGGGACCGGGTTCAAGCAGACCCTCACCGTCAGCGGCACCGGCCGGTACGTGCGCATGTACGGCACCGAGCGCGCCACCCCGTACGGCTACTCCCTGTGGGAGTTCCAGGTCTACGGCACCGGCGGCGCGCCGATCACCCCGCCCGCCCCGCCGCCCGACCCGGCCGACCCGCCCACCACGCTGGTGTGGAGCGACGAGTTCAACGGCCCGGCCGGCGCCAGGCCCGACCCGGCCAAGTGGACCGCCGACCCCGGCACCGGCCCGAACAACGAGCTGGAGTACTACACCGACCACGACAACGCGGCCATGGACGGCGCCGGCCACCTGGTGCTGGAGGCCCGCAAACAGGCCACGCCCGGCTCCTCCTGCCCCACCGACCCGATGACCGGCAGCACCACCTGCCAGTACACCTCGGCCCGGATGAACACCGGGAACAAGTTCCACTTCACCTACGGCAAGGTCGAGGCGCGGATCAAGGTGCCCAAGGGCAACGGGCTGTGGCCCGCGTTCTGGATGATGGGCGCCGACTTCCTCACCGGGCGCCCGTGGCCCTACAACGGCGAGATCGACATCATGGAGGTCCTGGGCAAGGACGTGAAGACCTCCTACTCCACCGTGCACGCGCCGGCGTACAACGGCGGGGGCGGGGTCGGCTCGCCGTACACGCTGCCCGGAGGCGCGGAGTTCTCGGCCGACTTCCACACCTGGGCCGCCATCTGGAACAGCAAGGGGATCACCTACACCCTGGACGGCCGCACCGTGTTCACCGTGGACAAGGCCACGGTGGAGGCCACCAGGGGCCCGTGGATCTTCGACCACCCCTTCTACATCATCCTCAACCTCGCGGTCGGCGGCGACTGGCCGGGTCCGCCGGACGCGAGCACCCCGTTCCCGGCGCGGATGCTCGTCGACTACGTCCGCGTCTACAAGTGACGCCGCTTCTGATGACGCCGCGCGGCCCGGGAGGATGCGTCCTCCCGGGCCGCCGGCCCGTCCGTCACTCGGCGCCGCTCGCCACCTTCACGGCCGGGCCCGCCGCGGCCGGGCGCCGCGGGCGCCGCCACGGCCCGTCGAACAGCAGGATGGCCGGGATGAACAGCGCCAGGCAGGCCAGCGAGATCCACAGCCAGGTCTGCCAGCTCGTGGCCTCGACGACGTGCGGGATGAGCAGCAGGCCGGCCACCGCGATCACCTTGCTCAGGAAGCCGAACAGCCCCCACGCGGTGCCCTGCAGCCGCGGGTCCACATCTTCGGCGTTCTCGGAGTAGTTCGCCATCCACGGCGCGTACGCCACCCCGAGCGAGCCGCCGAGCAGCGCCCCGGTGACCATCAGGGAGGTGGTGGAGAACTCCGCGGAGCCGAGCTGGATCGCCAGGTAGCCGGTGACCAGCACGGCGGCGACCGTGCCGCCCAGGGAGAACGGCTTGCGCAGCCCGGTGCGGTCGGAGACGCGGCCGATCACGATCAGCATGATCAGGTCCAGGATCCAGAACGCGGCCATGATCGTGGACGCCTCGGCGGTGCTCACGCCCAGCGCGCCGACCAGCATGGTCTGGCCGAACAGCGACAGCGTGATGTACAGCACCAGCCACAGCGAGATGCCCACGACGTGCGCCCAGATGGCCCGGCTCGCGAACAGCGAGCGCACCCGCGGCGGCCTGCTCGTGTCCACCACCTTCAGCCCGTCGCGCTCGGTGTGCTGGATCATCGCGCGCAGCTCGGGGGAGAGGTCGGCGATGTTGAGCGCGATCACCACCGAGATCACCAGCGAGAAGAGGCCCATGATGACGAACTGCGAGCGCCAGGAGTCGTTGAAGATCGGCAGCGTCCAGCCCGCGACGGCGGCGGCGAGGAAGTTGGCGCCGACCGGCCCCCAGGTCCAGAACCCGAACGCCTGCGCCCGGCCCAGGCGGGGCGAGAAGTCGCGGACCAGCGGGGCGGTGCTGGCCATCGCCACGCCGTCCACGAACGCCAGCACGATCCGGGCGATGAGCAGGTCGCGGGGGCTGTGCACCAGCGTCATGGCGAAGCAGCACAGGGCGGTGAGCATCATCAGCGGCACGAGCAGCCGCACCCGGCCCACCCGGTCGGTGAGCCGCCCGCCCACGATGGAGGCGACGGCCCCGGCCAGGGCCGCGGCGGCCGAGACGGCGCCGTAGGTCGCCAGCGACATTTCCAGGTCCTTCAGCAGCAGCGGCACCACGGGGGCGATCTGCGCTTCGTAGGAGCCGATGAGGATGGCCAGCACGGCCATGGTGAGGATCCGCATGCGGCGGGCACCCGTGGGGTACTCGTCGAGCTCGCGTACATAGGAGAACCGCATGTGACGCCTTTCTCGCTGCCGGGGCCGTCCGTCGCGGCCCCTGCGGCGGAGTTCTAGAAGCAAGCTCTAGAATTCCTTTCCGGAATCCTCCGCCCGATGACGCGCGCGGTCAAGAGGCTGCGCGGAGCGTGTCACCCGGGGGAATCCGGGCAGGCGGGCAGCCCGCCCGATTCAGGGAGTGCGAGGGCATGCGTCAGCGCGCGCCGGTGAACCGGGGCGTGCGGCCGGCCGTACCTGACGGCGTACGCGACGCCGAGGAGAGGCAGGGCATGGACGCGGTCGGCACGGTACCCATGGTCATCCTGGTGGCGGCGACGATGTGGGTCATGGGCGTGACCGTCGCCACCATGGTGCTGCGAAGACGGCGCAGGAGCGGCGACGAGCCCGACCTGTGAGCCGCCGCCGCTGCCGCCGCTACTGCCTGCCCGACTCGGCGCGCAGCTCGGCGAGCAGCTCGCCCTGGTCGGCCAGCATCTTGGTCAGGATGCGGCGGGCGGCGCCGAGCAGCTCGATCACGTCCGGGCTGGACAGCTCGTAGACCACGCTGCCGCCCTCGCGCGTCGCGCTCACGATCCCGGCGCGTCTCAGCACGGCGAGCTGCTGCGACAGGCTCGACGCCTCGACGTCGATCTCCAGGAGCAGGTCACGCACGGGCAGGGGGCCGTCTTGCAGGAGTTCGAGCACCCGTACCCGGACGGGGTGCCCGAGGGCGCGGAACAGGTCCGCCTTGATTTGGTGCAGAGGCGCTGTCATGATCAGCTCGCCTCGCCGCCTCGCAGTCCGCCCGGCGCGGGCCCGCTCGATCCTGTGGATTCCGGCTGCCAGATCACGTTGCCAGGATGTAGCAAATTTCATAACTCTTCAAGTTGAGAGAACCTGAGGTAATCTAGCTACGCAGGATCGAACGTGACTCGCGAGGGAGTGCGGCGAATGGGTCGGGGTCGAGCCAAAGCGAAGCAGACCAAGGTGGCTCGCGAGCTGAAGTACACCACCCACCACATAGATCTCGAACGGCTGCGCGCGGAGCTCGCCACGGTGAACGGCCAGGCGCGCTCCGGCGAGGGCGACGGCTCGGCGGAGGAGTCCGGCGAGGGCTGAGCGCGAGCCGTCCCGATGGGGTCTGACACGGCGGCGCCGCCCGCGCCGCCGGGCACGACGGTGGTGACCGGCATGACGGCGTTCACCGGCATGACGGCGTTCACCGGCATGACGGCGTCCAACGGTATGGCCGTGTGCACACGTATATCCAGGTGTCCACGCACGTCTACACCGGTGGCATGGTGACGCTCGCGCGCATGGCCGATGGCGTACCGGCATGAGGCGTCCGCGGGTATGACGGGGTCCGCGCCGGGGGGCGGGCTGCCCAGGTACGAGATCGACGGCCGGGCGGCGACGGCCGAGGGCATGGGCGTCCTCGCGACCGTCAACTACGGCCACTTCACCGCGATGCAGGTTCGCGGCGGGCGGGTGCGCGGCCTGGCCGCCCACCTCGCCCGGCTCGACGCGGCGAGCATCGAGCTGTTCGGCGCCGGCCTGGACGCCGATCTGGTCCGGGCGCGGATCAGGCACGCCCTCGGCGACGTGGCCGACGCCTCCGTACGTGTGATCGTCTTCGCGCCCGACCTGGGGCGCCCCCGCGAGCTGTCCGTCCTGGTCGCCGTGCGTCCCCCGGCCGGCATGGCCACGACGCCGCAGGCCCTGCGCTCGGTGCCCTACCAGCGGCCGCTCGCGCACATCAAGCACCTCGGCGGCTTCGGCCAGCTCCACTTCGGCCGCCTCGCCCGCGCCGAGGGCTACGACGAGGCCCTGCTCACCGGCCCCGGCGGCGTCGTGTCCGAGGGCGCCGTCACCAACGTCGCGTTCGTCCGGCCCGGCGGCGCGGGCGTGGTCTGGCCCGACGCGCCTTGCCTGCACGGCATCACGATGCAACTGCTGGAGCCTCTGCTTCCCGGCGCCGGCATCCCCTCGGCGCGCGGCCCGGTGCGGCTGGCCGACATCCCGTCCTACGCCGCCGCCTTCGTCGTCAACTCCCAGGGCATCGCCCCCGTCTCCCGCATAGACGACGTCACGCTCCCGGTGGACGAGGCCCTGATGACCACCCTGACCGGCCTGTACGCGTCGGTCCCCTGGGACTCCATCTAGCCCTTCCCGTCGCATGGGCTTGTCCGTCGACTCCGCAGGAAACATCGCACCGCCGAGTCAGGGTCGTGTTTGACTATCTGTCGGAAAGACCTCGACTCAGCCGCAAACCCGGCATACTGTATGTCGCATGCCAGGTGACGACGGTCTCCGATCCCGGTTCCCCATATCGTTCCGTTTCCTCGACCGCTCGCGCACCGTGGCGCCACCGGGCTGGAGCCGTTGGCTGGTCCCTCCAGCGGCTCTGTCCGTCCACCTGGCCATCGGCCAGGCGTACGCGTGGAGCGTGTTCAAGCCGCCGCTGGAGTCGGCGCTCGGGCTCTCCGGCACGGCCAGCGCGCTGCCGTTCCAGCTCGGCATCGTCATGCTCGGCCTGTCGGCGGCCTTCGGCGGCACCCTGGTGGAGCGCAACGGGCCGCGCTGGGCCATGTTCGTCTCGATGACCTGCTTCTCCAGCGGCTTCCTGCTGTCGGCGCTGGGCGTGGCGACGCGGCAGTACTGGCTGGTGGTGCTCGGCTACGGCTTCGTCGGCGGCATCGGGCTCGGCATCGGCTACATCTCGCCGGTGTCCACGCTGATCAAGTGGTTCCCCGACCGGCCGGGCATGGCGACCGGCATCGCCATCATGGGCTTCGGCGGGGGCGCGCTGATCGCCTCGCCCTGGTCGGCCGCGATGCTGGAGTCCTTCGGCGCCGGCGCCGGCGGCATCGCCACCACCTTCCTGGTGCACGGCGTGATCTACGCGCTGTTCATGTCGATGGGCGTGCTGCTGGTGCGGGTGCCGCCCGACGGGTGGCTGCCGCGCGGCTGGACCCCCGCCCGCGCCGCCGTCCGCCCGCTGGTCACCACCGCCGACGTCTCGGCCCGCAACGCGATCCGCACCCCGCAGTTCTGGTGCCTGTGGGTCGTGCTGTGCTGCAACGTCACCGCCGGGATCGGCATCCTGGAGAAGGCGGCCCCGATGATCCGCGACTTCTTCGCCGGCACCGCCACCCCGGTCGCCGCCGGCGCCGCGGCCGGGTTCGTCGCACTGCTGTCGCTGGCCAACATGACCGGCCGGATCGTGTGGTCCTCCACCTCCGACCTGATCGGGCGCAAGAACGTCTACCGCCTCTACCTCGGCGCCGGCGCGCTGCTCTACCTCGCCATCGCGCTGGCCGGCGACGCCTCCAAGCCGCTGTTCATCGTGGCCGCGCTCGGCATCCTGTCCTTCTACGGCGGCGGCTTCGCCACCGTGCCCGCGTACCTGAAGGACCTGTTCGGCACCTACCAGGTGGGCGCCATCCACGGGCGGCTGCTCACCGCATGGTCCACCGCCGGGGTGCTCGGCCCGCTGATCGTCAATGCGGTCGCCGACGCGCAGGAGGCCGCGGGCCGCTCCGGGCCCGCGCTCTACACGACCTCGCTCTACATCATGATCGCGCTGCTGGTCGGCGGGTTCACCGCCAACGAGCTGATCCGCCCGGTCCACCCGCGCTTCCACGAGCCCGCGGCGGGCGCGCCCGCCGCGGGGCGTCCGCTCACCACGGAGGGCAGGCAGTCGTGACCACCGAGGACCCCGCCGCGACCGGCCCGCACCCGACCGGCGAGACGACCGGCGAGACGACCGGCCGGACGGCCGGCGGCGGGCGCGCGGTGCTGATGGCCGTGGGCTGGACCTGGGTCGGCGTGCCCTTCGCCTACGGCGTCTGGGAACTGGTGCGGAAGGTCGCCCAGCTCTTCGCCGGGTGAGGAGGTGAGGCCGCCGGGATGCTCAGCCGCTCTGCACCTGGCGGGCCAGCCGGTCCAGGCTGTCCTCCATGGCCCGGTCCACCTGCTCCGGGGGCGGGGCGTGCTCCTCGTCGAAGAACGACAGGTGCACGGTGACCGAGCTGGTGTCGTCGTCGATGCCCGCCACCTGGAGCCACCCGGCGTACCTGTCCTCGTCGCGGGTGCCCCACTCCATCCGGAGCTGGTCGCGCTCGGAGCGCAGCAGGGCCCGCTCGTCGCGGTCCTCGCGGTCCTCGTGCACCGTCACCGCGGGCGGCTCCTCCGGGCGCACGTGCAGGTCGCGCGGCAGCCACGCGTCCAGCGCGCGTACGTCGGCGGCCCGGTCGAAGACCTGCTCGGGCGGCGCGTGCAGGGTCCGTGATCGCTCGTATTCGGTCATGCCCGGCCCCTACCCGCCCGCGCCGCCGCCATCCCGCCCGCCCCACTCCTGGGCGAGCCCCGGGCGTTCCTTGGTCGAATCCGGGTAACGCGTTACCGGTATGAGCGACGTGCGCACCGGCACGGTCACCACCAAGGTGCCGGCCAGGCTGGACCGGCTGCCGTGGTCACGGTGGCACTGGATGATCGTCATCGGGCTCGGCACCGTCTGGATCCTGGACGGGCTGGAGGTCACCATCGTCGGTAACCTGTCGGCGCAGCTCGCCAGGCCAGGCAGCGGGCTGGACATCACGCAGGCGCAGGTCGCCGGGACGGCCGCGGCCCTGTACGTCATCGGCGCGTGCTCGGGCGCGCTGTTCTTCGGCTGGCTGACCGACCGGTTCGGCCGCAAGAAGCTGTTCATCATCACGCTCGCGGTCTACCTCGTGGCCACCGCCCTGACCGCGTTCTCCTTCAGCGTGTGGTGGTTCTTCCTGTTCCGGTTCATGACCGGCTTCGGCATAGGCGGCGAGTACGCCGCGATCAACTCGGCCATCGACGAGCTGATCCCGAGCCGCCACCGCGGCAAGATCGACATCATCATCAACGGCAGCTACTGGCTCGGCGCGGCCGGCGGCGCCCTGATCACCGTGCCGCTGCTCAACGACCTGCCCATCAACATCGGCTGGCGGGTGGCCTTCGGGCTCGGCGTCGTGCTCGGCCTGGCGATCCTGCTGGTGCGCCGGCACGTGCCCGAGAGCCCGCGCTGGCTGTTCATCCACGGGCGGGGCGACGAGGCCGAGCGGATCGTCGGCGACATCGAGCGGGAGGTCCGCCGCGAGAGCGGCGCCGAGCTGGCCGAGCCCGAGCGGTCGATCACGATCCGGCAGCGCCGCTCGATCGGGTTCGTCAGGATCGCGCACACGATGGTGGCGCTCTACCCCAGGCGGACGGTGCTCGGCTTCTCGCTGTTCGTGGGGCAGGCGTTCCTGTACAACGCGATCACCTTCGGGTACGCGCAGATCCTGTCCACGTTCTTCGGCATCACCACCTACACCGGCTACTACTTCGCGGTGATCGCGATCGGCAACTTCCTCGGCCCGCTGCTGCTGGGCCACCTGTTCGACTCGGTCGGCCGGGTGCAGATGATCTCGGCCACCTACATCGGCTCCGGGCTGCTGCTGCTCGGCACGGCCTGGCTGTTCGCGCAGGGCGCGCTGACCGCGGTCACGCTCACCGCCTGCTGGTGCGCGGTGCTCTTCCTCGCCTCGGCCGGGGCCAGCTCGGCGTACCTGACCGTGAGCGAGATCTTCCCGATGGAGACCCGCGCCATGGCCATCGCGTTCTTCTACGCCATCGGCACCGCGGTCGGCGGCGTCTCCGGCCCGCTGATCTTCGCCGGGCTGGTGGAGAGCGGCGTGCCCGGGGACACCGCGCTGGCCTTCTGCGTCGGGGCCGGCCTGATGATCGCGGCCGGGCTGGTGGAGATGTTCCTCGGCGTCAGGGCCGAGTGCCGGAGCCTGGAGGAGATCGCCACGCCGCTGACCGCGGAGGAGGCGGCAGTCCGGACGGCATAGCGCCCCCGGCGACCTCCGGGCACTGGCGCAGGACCTCCGACAGGCGCCGGGTGAGCCCCCGGGCGTCCAGGTGCTCCAGGAGTGGCACCGCCACGCGCCGGGTGGTGTGCAGGGCCTGCCGGGCCTGGCTGACCGTGAAGGGCTGGGGCAGCCGGCGCAGGACCGCGGCGGCCCGCTCGTCCGCGCCGGGCAGCAGCACGACGCCGCCGCCCAGCCGCAGCAGGGCGCCCGCCCGCACGGCCGCCGCCACCTCCCTCGGCCCGAGGCCGAGCGCGGCGAGCGTGCCCGCCTCCGGCGCCTCGAACGGCGCCAGCTCCGCGTGCAGCCTCCGCACGGCCTCGGCGACGCGCGGCGGCAGCCCCGGCGCGCCGCCCAGGGTGATCCGCCCGCCGTCGAGCGCGAGCGGCGGCCGGACCAGCGCGGGCACCAGCCGCCGGTCCGGCAGGCCGAGCGCCCGCCGCGCCGCCTCCACCGGCATGCCGGGGTCGAGCGGGTGCGCGGCGGCGTACGCGCGCGCCGCCTCCGCCAGCCGCGCCGGAAGCGCCCGCCACAGCGCGGGATCGGCGTGCCATCCGCCCGCGACCGGCTCGCCCGGCGCGGGCACGCCCATCGCGCGCAAATCGGCCGCCGACAGGAAGCCGTGCGCGCGCAGCAGCGGCCCGGCCCCCGGCTCCGCCGCCTTCGCCAGCTCCTCGCCCCGCGCGCGTGCCGCGCCTCGCCGCCGCGGCAGGGGAGCGGGCCGCACGTCCAGCGCGGTGGCCGCGAACAGCACCCGTACGCGCCCGGCCGCCGTGTCGCCGCGCGCCCGGCCGGGATCGCGCAGCAGCAGGACGTCGCCGACGTGCAGGGGCAGCTCCCGGTCCAGGCGCAGCCGGGCGTGCCGCTCGCCCTGAGGACCCGGCGCGCCCAGGGGCCGCAGCGAGCACGGCACGGCGGCGCTGCCGATGTGCGCCACCAGCCGGGACGGCACCGAGGCCGGGTCGGCCCGCGCGGCCGGGACGAGGCGCACGTCCAGGGCGGCGGTGCGGGCCCAGGCGCCGGGAGAGGTGAGCGCCGCGCCCCGGGCGGCCTGCGCCGCGGCGCCGGAGCCCCGTACGTTGACCGCGACCCTGGCCACCCCGACCGCCTGGGTGACGTCCCGCTTGAGCGACTGCAGGCCGCGTACCCGCACCTCCTCGCCGTCCAGCAGCAGCGTGTCGCCCACCGCGATCCGCCCGGCGGGCAGCGTGCCGGTCAGCACCGTGCCGCTGCCGCGCACGGTGAAGGCCCGGTCCACCCACAACCGCACCGGGGCGTCCGGATCGGGCGGGGGCAGCGCGGCCACGAGCCGGTCGAGCGCCGCCGCCAGCGCGGGCAGCCCCGCGCCGGTGCGCCCGCTGACCGCCACCGCCTCGGCGCCGGCCAGCGGGCCGCGCCGCAGCCGGGCCAGCGCCTCCTCCCGCGCCGGCCCCGGGTCGGCCAGGTCGGCACGGGTCACGGCCAGCACCCCGTGCCGCACGCCCAGCGCCTCCAGCGCGACCAGGTGCTCCTCCGACTGCGGCATCCACCCCTCGTCGGCCGCCACCACGAACAGCGCCGCCGGCACCGGCCCGACCCCGGCCAGCGTCGTGGCCAGGAACCGCTCGTGGCCCGGCACATCGACGAACGCCACCTGCTCGCCGGAGGGCAGGCTCGTCCAGGCGTAGCCCAGCTCGATGGTCAGCCCGCGCCGCCGCTCCTCCTCCAGCCGGTCGGGCTCCATCCCGGTGAGCGCGCGCACCAGCGTGGACTTGCCGTGGTCCACGTGCCCGGCGGTGGCGATCACCTGCATGCCGTCTCCGAACCGCGGCTCACCCGCATGGCGCGATCACCTGCATGCCGCCAGCACCGCCCCGGCCAGCGCCTCGTCCTGGCCGGGCGGTACCGTGCGCAGGTCGAGCAGCAGGCGGCCGTCCTCGACGCGCCCCACCACCGCGGGCTCCCCGGTACGCAGCCGCCGGGCCAGCTCCGCGGGCAGCGCCACCGCCGCGCTGGGCAGCTCCACCCCGGGCGCCCCGCCGCCCCCGACCGTGGCCGGGACCCGCGCCACCGCCGCCGTCACGATCCCCTCCAGCTTCCGCACGATCGCCGCCGCCCGCTCGGCCAGATCCTCCGGCCGGGCCCGCAGCGCACGGCGTACGGGGGGCTCGGCGTCGCGCAGCGTCGCCTCCAGCGCGGCCAGGGTCAGCTTGTCCACCCGCAGCGCCCGCGCCAGCGGGTGCCGCCGCAGCCGCTCCACCAGCTCGCGCCGCCCGAGCAGCAGCCCCGCCTGCGGCCCGCCGAGCAGCTTGTCGCCGCTGGCCGTCACCAGGTCGGCGCCCGCCCGGAGGGTGGAGGCGGCGTCGGGCTCATCCGGCAGCAGCGGCTCGCGGGCCAGCAGCCCCGAGCCGATGTCCACCACCAGCGGCACCCCGAGCCGCGCCGCGGCCAGCTCACGCGCCGGCACCGACCCGGTGAACCCCTCCACCCGGAAGTTCGACGGATGCACCTTCAGCACGAACCCGGTCTCCGGCCCCACCGCGCCGGTGTAGTCGGCCAGGTGGGTCAGGTTGGTCGTGCCGACCTCGCGCAGCCGCGCCCCGGTCGATACCAGCAGGTCGGGGATGCGGAACCCGTCGCCGATCTCCACCAGCTCACCCCGGCTGATCACGATCTCCCGGCCCGCCGCCAGCGCCGTGGCCGCCAGCACCAGCGCCGCCGCGTTGTTGTTGACCACGTGCACCCCGCCGGCCTCGGGCACCGCCGCCGCCAGCGCCGCCAGCGCCCCCCGCCCCCGCCGGGCCCGCCCGCCGCTGTCCAGGTCGAACTCCACGTCGGTGTTCCCCGCGGCGGTCGCCACCGCGTCCACGGCCGCCGCCGACAGCGGGGCCCGGCCCAGATTGGTGTGCAGCAGCACCCCGGTCGCGTTGATCACCGCGCGCGCCGGGGCCACCCGGCGCAGCTCCTCCAGGGCCGCGTCCGCCACCCGCTCGGGCTCGATCTCCCCGCCGCGCGCCCGCTCCTGCGCCCGCGTCACCGCCGATTTCACCACGTGCCGCCCCGCGCGCGCCGCCGCCGCGACCAGCCGCGGGTCGGCCAGCACGGCATCGGTGCGCGGCACGCGCCTTCGCTGGTCCACTGCGCCTCCCCTCGCCTCCCGTGTACCCCGCGAGGGGCGCCGGACACGGGCACCGCCGGCGTCCGGCACCATGAAGGGGTGACCAAGACCGTGGACGACGCCGCCCCCTCCGGCCGGGCGCTCGGCACGCTGGCCGACCTCGTCGCCGACGGCGAGGTGGTGATCCTCAGCGGCGCCGGGCTGTCCACCGAGTCGGGCATCCCCGACTACCGCGGCGAGACCGGGCGCACGCGGCGGGCCGAGCCGATGACGTACCAGACGTTCGTCTCTAGCGCCCCGGCCCGCAGGCGCTACTGGGCGCGCAGCCACCTCGGCTGGCGGCACATCGCCCGCGCCGCCCCCAACGCCGGCCACCGCGCCGTCGCCGAGTTGCAGGCGCGCGGCCTGCTGGCCGGGATCATCACCCAGAACGTGGACGGCCTACACCAGGCCGCGGGCGCGCGGGAGGTGATCGAGCTGCACGGCAGCCTCGACCGCGTCGCCTGCCTGTCCTGCCGCCGCCGCAGCCCCCGCCAGGACCTGCACCGCCGCCTCACCGCGGCCAACCCCGGCTGGCACGCCGTCGCCGCCGAGATCAACCCCGACGGCGACGCCGTGCTCACCGACGAGCAGGTGGAGACCTTCCGGGTGGTGGACTGCCACCGGTGCGGGGGCCTGCTCAAGCCGGACGTCATCTTCTTCGGCGAGAACGTCCCGCGCCCGCGCGTGGAGGAGTGCTTCTCCCTCACCGAGCGCGCGGGCATGCTGCTCGTCCTGGGCAGCTCACTGACGGTGATGTCGGGCTACCGCTTCGTCCGCCACGCCGCCGAGCGCGGCATCCCGGTCGCGATCGTCAACCGGGGCCCGACCCGAGGCGACTCCGACGCCGTCGTCACCCTGGACGCCCCCCTGGGCGCGGCCCTCACCGCCCTGCTGCGCGAGCTGGACGCTCAGTAGCGGTAGCGCCGCCGCCCGCCGAAGCTCTTGCCCACGTGGAAGCCGCCGGGCAGCCGTACGGTGACGTGCCGCCGCCCGTCGGGCGTGGTCGAGATGTGGAACCTCCGGCCCCCGATGCTGTGCCCGATCCCGTGGCGCGACAGATCGACCCGGAACGGCCCCACCTTGATCGACTTGCGGTAGTGCCAGCCCATGCCCCCTCCTCGGCTCGCCGCACGGTTGTACGTACGGTGAACGACCGGGAGCCGGGCCCCGGTTCCCGGTGTCACCCCCGCAGCACGTCGCGGTGCCGCCAGGCCAGCGCGAGCACGGCGGCGCCGGCGGCCTGCATGGGCTCCCGCGTGGTCAGCCGCGCCACGGTCTCGGCGTCGAAGCGGAACCCGCGGGCGCCGCCGGACAGGACGCGTCCCTCGGCGTTGGCGCCCACCATCCGGTCGAAGGCGCGGTCGTACACCCGGGAGTCGATCACGGTGACGGCGAGCAGGTCGGTGGCGAAGGTCAGCGGATCGACGCCCATGCCCAGCAGGTAGCAGCGCAGCATGCCCTCGTCGCGGGCGCGGGTGAGCGTGGTGTGGAACGGCCACGTCTCGTAGGCGAAGCCGGCGCCGTAGTCCTCGCCCGCGCCCAGGAACTCCTCGCTGTACTCGCGGACGGCGCACCGCCACAGGTCGAGATCCCGGCGCCTGGAGGCGGGGGCGTCGTCGGCCGGCTGGAACACGCCCACGGGCATGACCTGGTACATGCCGCCGCCGTGCGCCACGCTGGCCGGGTCGCGCCAGTGCAGCACGAAGGTCATCTCGCCGCGCCCGGCGTCGCGGCGCAGCGTCAGCATGCTCACCGCGGGCAGGACGGCGCGGCGGGCGAGGCCGGCCGGGTCGCCGACGCGGGCCCGGAACGGCAGCTCGGCCATCGCCGGCCGGCGGCCGTCACGCGCCGCGCGGGCGAACTCGTGCGCGGCCGCCTCGCCGACGTTGACGCCGTCGAAGTACGCCGCCTCGCCGTACGCCATGTGCCCGTCCGCCATGGACACCTCCAGGAGGCGGTAGGCGACGCGGTTCTCGAACAGGCGGGGCGGGTCGATGGCGCGCACGGCCTCGGCGTAGGTCGCGTATCCGGCCCGTACGGCCCCCGCCTCCGGCTCGGCGCCCGAGCACGCCGGCGCCGGCGCGTCCGGCCGCCAGGAGAGCACGACGTCCGCCAGGCCGATGGGCGAGGCGGCGATCCACTCCGGCCGGCACAGCAGGGGAGTGCCCGCCACCCGGGCCAGATCGGGGTAGAGGTCCTGCGCGAGAGCGGCGAGGGCGTGCCGGTGCGCGTTGAGGTGGCGGCGCTCGCGGCGCCACTCGCCGGCGTCGGACCTCATGAGCGTCTTCTCCGTCTTCTCCGTCTTCTCCGTCTTCTCCGTCCCCCTCGGCACGCCTCCATCATCGGCGGCCGGGAGGCGGCCGGGGCGGTCGGCCCGGCCGCCGGCGGTCGTGTCAGGCGGACGTGGAGAGCCGGGAGCGGTCGCGCTCGCGCTCGTCGGCCGGCTCGGAGTCGGCCAGGACCATGGTGCGGATCGGGGACGGGATCTCGATCTCCTCCGCCTGGTAGCGCGCGTGCAGCCGCTTGATGAACTCGTGCACGACGAGGTATTTGGCGGTGTACTGGCTCACCCGCAGGATCACGGAGAACTGGATCGCGGACTCGCCGAAGGTGTGGTAGCGCACCACCGGCTCGTGGTCGGGCACCGCGCCCTCCACGGTCCGCATCACCTCGCGGCCCACCTCGATGGTGACCCGCTCGACGTGGTCCAGGTCGCTGTCGTAGCTCACCCCGACCTGGACCGTGACCCCCGTGTCCTCCATCGGCTGGTGGTAGTTGGTCAGGATCGCGTCGGCGAGGTGCGCGTTCGGCACGATCACGATATTTCCGGAAAGCTGCTCGATCGTGGTGTTCCGCCAGTTGATGTCCACCACGTGGCCGTCCTCGCCGCTGGCCAGGCGGACGAAGTCACCCGGCTGGACCTTCTTGGAGGCCAGGATCTGGATGCCGGCGAACAGGTTGCCCAGGGTGTCCTGCAGCGCGAGCGCGACGGCGAGACCGCCGACGCCCAGCGCGGTCAGCACCGGGGTGATCGAGATCCCCAGGCTCTGCAGGAGCACCAGGATGCCCACACCGACGATGATCACCCTGGTGATGTTGACGAAGATGCTCGCCGACTGCGCGACGCCCGACCGCGACAGCGCGATCGAGCGCACCACCCCGGCGGCCAGACCGGCGATCGTCAGCGCCACCGTGAGCACGATCACGGCCAGCAGGATGCGCTCGACGAACCCCCGGATCGGCGGCTGGAGCCGCAGCACCTCGATCGCCCACCACACGCCGGTGATGGACGCGGCCGGCAGGGCGACGCTCCTGAGCAGGTTCCACCACAGATCGTCCCATGCCGTCGCCGTGTCGGCGGCCCGGCCCGCGAGCCGGGCGAACAGCGCCCGCAGCACCAGGCCGAGGAGCACCCCGGCCGCCACGCAAACGCCCGCGATGATGAAGGAAGCGACCTCAGTACGATCGGCCATCGGCGTCCCCCCTGATCACCCGGAATCCTCCCAGACTCCCCGCTGTCTTGATCACCGGAGGATGGTAGCGGTCCCGGGCGAACACCCGCATCCGGCGCCGAAACCGGGCGGGCCGGGCGACTCGCCCTCACCCGAGCATCACGCCCGACGTCACACGAAGCGGCGCACGAACGCGAGCGCGGTGTCGCAGACCTCGCGCCAGCCGTGGTCGATGGTGAGGGAGTGGCCGCGGCCGGGCATCTCCACGATCTCGGTGACCGCGTGCTCGTTGCGGGCCTGCCTGTTGTAGGAGGCGTTGGCGATCGCCCACGGCACGGTGTGATCCTTCTCACCCGAGATGATCAGCAGCGGCCCGCGCTCGGGGTTGGTGCTGTCCACCTTGGTCTCGCTCCAGGGGTTGAAGTTGGCCACGGCCGCCTGGAACAGCGGCGCCCCCGGCGCCGGGACCGAGAAGGTGTCGTACAGCTCCCTGGCCTCCTCCTCCGGGACCGCGTTGGCGAAGGCGTAGCGGAACTGGTCGTAGGTCAGCGGCACCGCCCGGTGGACGTTGGCCGGGTTGGTCAGCACGGGGGCGGCGGCGCGCAGCGAGGAGATCGGCAGGGGCAGCACGCCCTGGAAGGGCGCGGGGTCGATGGCGACCGAGGCGCAGGAGAGGCCGCGGCCGGCCAGGATCTGCGCGAGCAGCCCGCCGAAGGAGTGGCCGATGACGGCGGGCTTGCGCTCCAGCTTGCCGATCAGGCCGGCGTAGTGGTCGGCGACCTGGCCCACGGTCTTGTGCGCGAACACCTCCGGGTGCTCCTTGGCCTCGGCCACGGTGTCGGGGTCGTCCGGCCAGCCGGGCGTCACGGGGGCGTACCCGGCCTCGGCGAACACCTGAGCCCACCGGTCCCAGCTGCTCGGCAGCAGCCACAGGCCGTGGACGAACACGACGGGGACGCGGCCGGAGGCGTTGGCCCGCTCGATCTCCCGGGCGTCGTAGGTCGATGACATGGGCGCTGTCCCTTCGGGGCGGTGGTGGCCGTGGTGCACGGGGCGCCATCGACGCTAGAGCGGGCGGGGCCCGGGAAGCAGCCGTCAACCGACGTACGGCGGCAGGGCGCGGCAGGCGGTTTCGGGGAGTACGACGACTTACGTCCGCGGCTCACCTCCCGTCCGGGAAGACGGCGTTCGTCATGGGAAAGTAGGGGCGTGGCGGTGGGCATCCTCTACGGACGGGACCAGGAGCTGGCGCTCGTCCACGACCTCGTCGAGCGGGCCGGCGAGCGCGGGGGCGCGCTCGTCGTACGGGGCGAGCCGGGCATCGGCAAGTCCGCGCTGCTGGAGGCGGCGACCGGCCGGGCCGCGCGGCGGGCGATGGCGGTGTCGGGCGCCGCCGGGGTGCAGGCCGAGACCCACCTGCCCTTCGCCGGGCTGCACCAGTTGCTCATGCCGCTGCTCGGCTCCGCGGACGCGCTCCCGGCGCGGCAGCGGGAGGCGCTGCTGGGGGCGTTCGGCATGGGCGCGGCCGAGTCGCCGCAGTTCTTCCTGATCGCGCTGGCCGCGCTGAACCTGCTCGGCGAGGCGGCCGCGCGCGGCCCGCTGCTGGTCACCATCGACGACGTGCAGTGGCTGGACCGCTCCACGGTGGACGTGCTGGGGTTCGTGGCCCGCCGGCTCGCCTCGGAGCCCATCGCGCTGGTGATGGCGCTGCGCGATGGCTACCCCACCGGTCTCGACGAGTGCGGCCTGCCGGAGCTGCGCCTGCGCGGGCTGCCCCCGGAGGCCGCCGGGGCGCTGCTCGACGCCCGGTCGCCCCGGCTCGCGGCCGGGATGCGGCGGCGCGTGCTGGCCGAGGCGGCGGGCAACCCGCTCGCGCTGGTCGAGCTGCCGCTCGCGCTGGAGTCCGCCCCGGCCAAGGCGGAGTTCCTGCCGCTCACCGCCCGGCTGGAGCGGGCGTTCGCCGCGCGTACCGCCGACCTGCCCGCGGCCACCCGGTCGCTGCTGCTGGCCGCCGCGGCCGACGACGGCGACGGCCTGGCCGACGTGCTGGCCGCCGCCGAGGCGATCACCGGCGCGCCGGTGCCGCCCGCCGCGCTCGCCCCGGCCGTCGAGGCCGGCCTGGTACGCGCCGACGAGCGCACCATCCGCTTCCGCCATCCCCTCGTACGCTCGGCGATCTACCAGCGGGCCGAGCCCGCCGAACGGCTCGCGGCCCACGCGGCGCTGGCCGAGGTGCACGCCGGCGACCCCGACCGCAGGGCCTGGCACCGCGCGGCGGCGACCGGGCGGCGCGACGAGGGGGTGGCCCGCGAGCTGCAGTCGGTGGCCCTACGGGCGCGCGCACGCGGCGCGATCACCGTGGCCGTGGCCGCGCTGCAGCGCTCGGCCGAGCTGAGCGAGCGGCCCGCCGAACGCGGCCGGCGGCTGCTGCACGCCGCCGAGCTGGCCTTCGAGCTGGGCCGCGCGGACCTGGTCGCGGCGCTGCTCGGGCAGGTGGAGCCGCCCCACCTGGGCGCCGCCGAGCGGGCCGGGCTGACCTGGCTGCGCGAGATGCTGGAGGAGGAGCCCGCCGCGGGGGCGCCGAGAGTGGTGGAGCTGCTGGAGACCGCCGAGCGCGGCGAGGCCGCCGGCGACCGCGCCCTCGCCCTGAACATCGTCCGGGCGGCGGCGGTGCGCTGCTGGTGGGCCGATCCGGGGTGGGAGGTCCGCGCACGGGTGGTGGCGGCGGCCGAACGGCTGGCGGAGGGGCCCGGCGACCCGCGGCTGCTCGCGGTGCTCGGCCTGGCCGCGCCGGCGGAGCGCGGGGCGGACGTCATCGAGCGCCTGGCCGAGGTCGGCGCCGCCGAGGCCCCCGGCGCCGACGCGGCGATCTCGCGGCTGCGCGGGCAGGCGGCCACGGCCGCGGGCGCCTTCGACCTCTCCGTCCGCTTCTTCGCCGCCTCGATCGCGGAGCTGCGGGCGCAGGGCCGGCTCGGGCTGCTCGCGCAGACCCTGGTGAGCCAGGCGTACGCGACCGTCCACGGCGCGGAGTGGACGGTGGCGACGCTCGCGGCCGAGGAGGCCGAGCGGCTGGCGCGCGAGACCGGGCAGCCGCGCTGGGTGGCGGCGGCGCAGACCGCGCTGGCGCTGCTCGCGGGGCTGCGCGGCGAGCAGCGGCGGGCGCTGGCGCTGGCCGCGGAGGCCGAGCGGACCGTGCTGTCGCTGGGCAACCGCTTCGGCCTGGCGCTGCTGCAGCACGCCCGCGGGGTGATCGCGTTGTCCTCCGACCGGCACGCCGAGGCGTACGCCCACCTGCGGCGCGTGTTCGACCCGGCCGACCCGGTGCACCACCCGTTCGTCCGCTGCTGGCTCATCGGCGACCTGGCGGAGGCGGCGATCGGCGCCGGGCAGCGCGACGGCGCTTCGGCGGCGGTGCGCGAGCTGGAGAAGGTGGCGGAGCGGACGCCCGCGCCGATCCTGCACATCGGCCTGAGGCACGCCAGGGCGCTGCTCGCCGAGGACGACGCGGCCGAGCCGCACTACCGCGAGGCCCTGGACGCCGACCTGACCGCCTGGCCGGTGGCGCGGGCCCGCCTGCTGCTGGCGTACGGCAACTGGCTGCGGCGCCGGCGCCGGACGGTCGAGGCGCGGACCCCGCTGCGGCTGGCCTGCGAGGCGTTCGACGCGCTCGGCCTGCCGCCCTGGGGCGAGCGCGCGCGCCGGGCGCTGCGCGCCGCGGGCGAGGCGACCGTCAGACGCGACCCGCCGACCTCCGAGCGGCTCACGGCGCAGGAGCTGCAGATCGCCCGCCTGGCCGCGGACGGCCTGTCCAACCGCGAGATCGGCCAGATGCTCTACCTGTCCCACCGGACGGTGGGCACGCACCTGTACCGGCTGTTCCCCAAGCTGGGCATCACCTCGCGCGCCCAGTTGCGCGACGCCCTCGGCCCGCCCGCGCCCGGCCCCGGCGGCGCCGGCGGGCGGGAGGATAGCGCCAGGCAGGAGACCCAGGCGTATCCGCACGACCGGCCGTTTCCACACGAAAGGAAGACAAGGCGCTGACCGCGAGCTGACCGGCGTCCGGCCCGCCCGTTCCTAGCGTGAACATGTGCAGCACGACGAGCTCGACGGCCGGGCCCTCCCGGAGCGGGAGGGCGCGCCCGCGGTGGCGGCGCCCCCGCCGTGGTGGCGCGCCCGGCCCTGGCACCTGGCGCTGGCCGCGGTGGCGATCTGCTACTCGGCGGTGCAGCTCGCCTTCACCACCCGGATCGGCCTCGGCTGGGACGAGAGCGTCTACCTCAGCCAGGTGGCCCGCGGCGTGCCCGCGGCGGAGTTCACCGCCTCGCGGGCCCGCGGGGTCCCGCTCCTGGTGGCGCCGGTCGCCGTGTTCACCCCCTCGGTGACCGCCGTACGCGTCTACCTCGGCCTGCTGTCCGGCGCCGGGCTGTACCTGGCCTACCGGCCGTGGCTGCGGCTGCGCCCCGGCCCGGTCGTCCCGGTCGCCGCGGCCCTCTTCGCGGGGCTGTGGCTGTCGCTGTTCTACGCCAACGAGGTCATGCCGAACATGTGGGTGGCCTACTGCGCCGTCGCCGGGGTCGCGCTGGCCTGCCTCGCCGGAGGGCGCCGGCCGCTGCGTCCCGTCGCGGGGCTGGTGGCGGTGTTCGCGGCGGCGTCGCTGCTCCGTCCCTCCGACGCCACGTGGCTGGCGCTGCCGCTGCTGGTGTACGCCGCCGTGACCAGGCGCCTGCTGGTGGCCGGCTGCGTCGCCGCGGGCCTGGCGATCGGGTGGGGGGAGTGGGCCGTGGAGGCGTTCCTGCACCACGGCGGTCCGCTCGCGCGGTTCAGGGCGGCGACGGTGGAGAACGCGGCGGGGCTGCACTTCACCCTGCCCGACCACCTGCGCGCCCTGGACGGCCCCCTGCTGTGCCGCTTCGGCGTCGGCTGCGGCGGTTTCCCGCCGGAGCAGATCGCCTGGTTCGCCGCCGTGCCGGTCTTCGCGGTCCTGGGCGTCCTGGCCGCGCGGCGGCGCGCCCTCACGCTGGCCCTGGCCTCCGCGGCGTCCCTGGCCTTCGCCTACCTCTTCACGGTCGGGTACGCCGCGCCGCGCTTCCTGCTGCCCGCGTACGCGCTGCTGGCGCTGCCCGTCGCCGCGGGCCTGGCCTGGGCGTGCCGGCGGCGCGCGACCGCGGTGCTCACCGTCGCGGGCGTGTTGTGCTACTTCGCCGTGCAGGGCGTGACGGCCTTCGTGCACATCGGCAAGACCCACGCCGGACGCGCCGCCGCCCCGCTGGTCGCGGCGCGCCTCCAGGCGCTGGGGCTGCGCCCCCCGTGCTTCCTGTACGGCCACGACGCCGTCCAGATCGGCTACCTGGCCCGGTGCACCTCGCACGGCGTCTTCCACCACTACGGCGGAGCGAACGTGCCGTCCTCCCTGAGGGCCGCGATCGGCCGCGGCGAGTGGGTCGGCGTCCTCACCCGCCGCCAGCGCCTCCCGGCCCCCTTCCTCGCCCCCTGGGTCGCGGTGGAGCTGCCGGTGGGCGACAGGAGATGGCGGGTCTTCCTGCCTCCCGGCGACCTGTAGCACCCGGAAATCCGGCAAATGACCCAGGTCAACGGGAGGTAGGGGATTGACAGGGCATCTAATGCTCCTAACACTAGACCAATGGACCAATGGGGAGCCCGAACCGTCACGGAGGACGTCGCCGAGCGGTTGCGCCGGCTGATTCATCAAGGCGAGATATCACCCGGTGACCGTCTGCCGCCCGAGCGGGAACTGGCCGAGACCCTCGGCGTGGCGCGGGTCAGCCTGCGCGAGGCGATCAAGATCCTGCAAGGGCACGGCTACCTGGTGGTGCGGCGGGGCGCGCACGGCGGCACGTTCGTCACCGACCTCGACGGCCCGTACCGCCAGTGGATCGGCCAGATGCGCCAGGAGAGCTCGGAGCTGGAGGACATCCTCGACTTCCGCATCGCCATCGAGTCGCAGACCGCGTCGCTGGCCGCCACCCGGCGGGGCGAGTCCGACCTGGCCGACCAGCGGGTGGCGATCGAGCGGATGGCCGCGGCCGAGGGCCGCTCGGAGTTCCGCCTCGCCGACTCGCAGTTCCACGGCGCCGTCGCCCGCGCGTCGCGGAGCAAGCGGCTGGAGGCGGCCGTGCACTACGCCCGCGGCGAGCTGTTCTCCCACCCCGACCAGCTCGTCTACGTCGAGCAGATCGAGACCTGCGTCGGCGACCACCGGCTGATCCACGAGGCGATCGCCGACCGCGACCCGGCGGCGGCCGCCGCCGCGATGCGCGAGCACATCGAGCGCACCCGAGCGGAGCTGCGGGAACTGCTGTTCGGGGACGAGCGGTGAGCGGCCCGCTGATCGGCATCACCGGGCGGCGGCAGATGGGCGTTCCCGGCACGCCGCCCTCGCTGTACGGCATCGTCGCCTTCACCTACTTCGCCGACTACTGCGGCGCGGTGGCGGCCATGGGCGGCGTGCCCATCCTGCTGTCCTTCAACACGCCCCCGGAGGCGGTCGCCGACCGGCTGGACGGCGTGGTGCTGTCCGGCGGCGAGGACGTGGACCCGCGCAGGTACGGCGGCACGCCGAGCCCCTTCCAGACCCCGCTCGACCCGGACCGGGACGAGTACGAGCTCACGCTGCTGCGCGCCGCGCTCGACCGGCGGCTGCCGCTGCTCGCCATCTGCCGGGGCGCCCAACTCCTCAACGTCGCCCTCGGCGGCACGCTGGTCCCGCACCTGCCGCCCGACAGCGGCGAAGGGCACTCCTACCTGGGGTATCCACGGGGCCGGCGGTCCCATGCCGTGCGCATCGCCGAGGACAGCCGCACGGCCGGCGTCCTCGGCACCGACCTCGTGGTCAACAGCTACCACCACCAGGCGGTGGACCGCGTCGGCGCCGGCCTGCGCGCCGTCGGGCACGCCCCCGACGGGGTCGTCGAGGCGATCGAGATGGACGACGCCCCGGTCATCGGCGTCCAGTGGCACCCCGAGATGTTCGCCGAGCCCGATCCGCTGTTCGGCTGGCTCGTCGATGAGGCGAAGAACCACCAGGGAGAAACCGTATGAACGACCGCCATGAGGGACGCACCGCCCTGGTCACCGGGGCCGGGTCCGGAATCGGGCGCGGCATCGCCCGCCGGCTGGCCGCCGAGGGCGCCCGGGTCGCGTGCGTGGACGTCAAGCACGACCGCGCCGCCGAGACCGTGTCGCTGATCGCCGCCGACGGCGGCCGGGCGCTCGCGCTCGGCGCCGACGTCCGCGACCGGGCCGAGGTCTCCGCCGCGCTGGAGGCGACCGCCGACGCCTTCGGCGGGCTGGACTACCTGGTGAACAACGCCGGCCTGGTGACCATGTCGTCGCTGGAGGAGCTCACCGACGAGGAGTGGGACCTGGTCGTGGACGTCAATCTCAAGGGCGTCTACATCGTCACCCAGCTCGCGCTGCCGTACCTGAAGAAGGCCACCGGCGGGGCCGTGCTCAACCTCTCGACCGTGGAGGCCGAGGTCGTGGTCTCCTCCCAGGGCTTCTGCCAGGTCCACTACAACGCCTCCAAAGGAGGAGTGAAGATGCTCACGAAGGCACTCGCCGTCGAGTTGTCCCGGTACGGCATCCGGGTCAACTGCGTGGCGCCGGGGCCGGTGGCGACCGGCTTCATCCCGGGCGGGGACATCACGTCCCCGGAGGCGATGGAGTTCATGGGGCGGCGGCTGCTCGTCGATCGCGTGGGCCGTCCGGAGGACATCGCCGCCGCGGCCTCGTTCCTGCTCTCCGACGACGCGTCCTTCATCACCGGGGTCCAGCTCCCGGTCGACGGCGGATGGCTGACACGATGACGGGGCAGCAGGCGAACGGGCAGCCGGCGTTCGAGCCGCTGGACCCGGCCGGCCTGGAGAAGGCCGGCTTCGACACCGTCATCGTCTCCGGCGTGGACATGCAGGGACGGCTGTTCGGCAAGCGGATGTCGCCCCGGAGGTTCCGCGCGCTGCTGGCCGAGGGTCTGCACATCTGCACGTGCGTGTACTCCTGGGACATCGAGCAGGGCCTCGGCCTGGAGGTCGAGTTCGCCGGCGCGCACACCGGCTGGCAGGACTTCCGGCTGGTGCCCGACCTGACCACGCTGCGCCCCGCGGCGTGGCTCGACGCCACGGCCATCTGCCTCGCCGACAGCGTGGACGAGGACACCGGCGAACCGCTCGCCGTGGCGCCGCGGACCATCCTGCGCCGGCAGGCCGACTCCTTCGAGGCCGCCGGGCACCGGCCGTACGCGGCGACGGAGCTGGAGTTCTACCTCTACCACGGCACCCCCGCCGAGCTGCGCAAACGCCGCTACCAGGACCTGGAGCCGACGACCCTGGCCCACGCCGACTACAACATCGGCGAGGGAAACCAGATGGAGCCGTTCTTCCGCCAGGTGCGCCGCGCGCTGGAGGCGAGCGGGATCCCGGTGGAGGTCTCGCAGGTGGAGTACGGGCTCGGCCAGTGGGAGATCAACCTGGAGTACGGCCCGGCGATGGCGGCGGCCGATCAGCACGTCCTGTTCAAGCAGGCCGTCAAGGACCTCGCCGCCGCCAACGGCATGACGGCCACGTTCATGCCCAGGCCGGTCGGCGACGACCTCGGCTCGTCCTGCCATATCCACGCGTCGCTGCGCGGCCTCGACGGCGGCACCCCGTTCTTCGACCCCGGCCGCGACCGCGGCATGAGCGCCGTGCTCGGCAGCGCCGTCGCGGGCGTGCTGGAGCACGCGGCCGATCTCATGCTGTGGTACGCGCCGACGATCAACTCGGCCCGGCGGATCGGCAGCCAGGACTTCGCCGGCAACGGCCTGACCTGGGGCTTCGACAACCGCACCACCACCTGCCGGGTGCTCACCGGGCAGCCGTCGGCGACCCGGCTGGAGTTCCGCCTGCCGGGGGCCGACGTCAACCCGTACCTGGCCATCGCCGGCATGCTCGGCTCGATGCGCCGCGGGATCGCCGACGGCGCCGACCCCGGCAAACCCTCGGCCGGCGACGCGTACGGCGAGATCCACGAGGAGTTCCCGCAGAACCTGGCCGAGGCCGCCGAGCAGTTCCTGAACAGCGAGTTCGCCGCCGCGACCTTCGGCGCCGATGTCGTGCGGCACTACCACGCCGTCGCCCGCCACGAGTGGCGGCAGTTCATGCGCTCGGTGACCGACTGGGAACTCGTCCGCTACTTCGAAGCCATCTGATCCGCACCCCCACGACCCCCGGCCACCCGTCGTGCGCCGGGACACCCGGCCCATCCCGCGACCGAATCCAAGCTCCATCGTCGCAAAGGCGGTTCAGCATGCCAGCGGACCCGACCCCCCACACCCTGTCCTCCCACACCTTGTCCCCTCAGTCACGGTCCCCCCAGCCGCGATCCCCCCAGGCACAGCCCCCTGCGCTGCGCGGCGCCGTCCTCGGCCAGCGCGAGGTCGTCTTCCAGGCCATCAGCCACCTCGGCCCGGCCGTCGGCATCATCATCATCGGCCCGGTGCTCGCCGGGTTCGTCGGCGCGAGCACCCCGCTCATCGTGCTCCTCGCCATGGTGGCGGTGCTGCTCACCGCCCTGTGCGTCGCCTCCCTGGCCCGCAAGCTCCCATCGGCGGGCGGCTACTACACCTACGTCAGCCACGGGCTGGGCGAGCGGCTCGGCTTCGTCACGGCCTGGGCCTACTTCCTGTACGACCCGCTGCTGCCCACGCTGACGCTCCTGGTCACCGCGGGGATCCTGACCCCGGTCATCGAGGCCAACCTGGGCGTCCACGTCCCCTGGTGGCTGATCGTGCTGGTGCTGCTCGCGGTGGTCTTCACCGCGACGTACCGGGGGATCAAGATGTCGGCCCGGCTCACCCTCGTGCTCGGCGTCGTGGAGAGCGTGATCATGGTGGTGTTCGCCGTGGCCGTGCTCGTCCGATCCGGCGGGGAGTTGAGCCTGGCCCCGCTGGCGTTCCCCGACACCTCCGGCGGGCCGCAGCCGGTGTTCCTCGGGTTCGTCTTCGCCGTGCTGCTGTTCACCGGGTTCGAGTCGGCCGCCCCGCTGGCCGACGAGACCGCCGACCCGCGCCGGGCCATCCCGCGCACGGTGCTGTGGTCCACCGTCACCGTCGGGCTGATCTGGGCCTTCGTGGCGTACGCGATGGTCATCGGCTGGGGGCTGGAGAAGATCGGCGGCATCGCCGAGGCCGACAACCCCTTCTTCACCCTGGCGGACAACGTGGCCGGGTGGGCCTGGCTGCTGCTCGCCTTCGCCTTGCTGAACTCGGCGCTGGGCGCCGCGCTGGCGGGCCAGAACGCCGGCGCCCGGGTCATGTACGCGCTCGGCAGGAGCGGCATCCTGCCGCGCGGCCTGGCCAGGATCCACCCGGCCCACCGCACCCCGGGCACCGCGCTCATCCTCACCACGCTGCTCAACGTGGTCGTCTGCCTGGGGCTCGGCGCGTGGCTCGGGCCCATCGGCGGCTTCACCTTCATCGGCCTGTTCATCACCCTCGGGGTCATCGTCGTGTACTCCCTGGGCAACATCGCGGTGATCCGCCTGTACTGGCGGCGACACCGCGCGGAGTTCGGCCCGATCCGGCACGGGGTGGTGCCGGTGGCCGGCACCGCGATCCTCCTCGCGGGCCTGTACTACAGCGTCTGGCCGCTGCCGGCGTGGCCGATGAACCTCGCGCTCGGCATCGTCGTGTGCTGGCTGGCCGCGGGCGTGGTCGTGGCGGCGCTGCTGTGGCGCACGCGCCGTGGCGCGCTGATGGACGCCGCCCGGCTCACCTTCGAGGACGGGAACGACGAGGAGATCCCGGCTCCGGCCCCCGCCGGTCTCACCGCGACCGCCGCCGGGGCCGGCCCGGAAACCCGCACCGACCAGGAGCCGAACCGATGACCATGACTCCCGTCCTGCCCGAGCAGCGCGACCTGGTCGAGGGCCGCCGGAGCCCCGCCACGGTGCCCACCGGCGACTGGCTCACCGACCCCAACACCGGCCGGCGGGTGGCCCCCGCGATGGAGTCCGCACCCGAACAGGTGGAACGCGCGCTCGCGGTCGCGGACGCGGTGCACCGGGAGGGCCGCTGGGCGGGCGCCCCGATCGCCGACCGCGTGGCCCTGTTGCACGCCATCGCCGACGGGCTGGCGGGACGGTCCGAGGAGATCGCCCATGCCGACGCGATCGACAGCGGCGTGCCGATCTCGATCACCAGGTTGTTCGGCGCCGGGCTCGCCGACGTGGTGCGCGGGGCCGCCGCCCGGCTGGCGGAGGCCCGGCTCCGCGAGGAACTGCCCGGCGCGGTGCGCCCGGTGCGGCTGCTGCGGCTGCCCTGGGGGCCCGCGGCCGTCATCGTCCCGTTCAACGCGCCGTCGTTCATCGCGGTGAAGAAGACGGCGTACGCCCTGGCCGCGGGGGCGCCGGTGATCTGCAAGCCCTCCCCGGCGGCGCCGTCCGGCGCCAATCTGATCGCGGACGTGATCGCCGATGCGCTGGCCGGGGCCGGAGCCCCCGCCGGGCTGTTCCAGTTGCTGCACGGCGGTGCCGCTCCGGGGGCGTCGCTGGCCGCAGACCCCCGGATACGTGCCCTGTGCTTCACCGGCGGGCGGAGCACGGGCGGCTCGATCGTCCGTGCCTCCGCCGGTGACCTGAAGGCGCTGCAACTGGAGCTGGGCTCGAACAACCCGGCCGTGGTACGCGCCGACGCCGACCTCGACGCCACCGCCGACGCCCTGGTCGCCGGGTTCACCAAGCTCAACGGCCAGTGGTGCGAGAGTCCGGGCAGCGTCTTCGTCCCGGCGTCCCGGCACGACGCCCTTCTCGACGCCATCCTCGACCGGCTCGCCGTCCTGCGGGCCGGCCACGGCCTCGATCCCGGGACCGGGTTCGGCCCGCAGGCCAACGAGGGGCAACTGGCCCGGGTACGCGGGCAGCTCGACCGGCTGCGGTCGGCCGGTGGCAAGGTCCTGGGCAGCACGCCCATGCCGGATCTCCCCGGCTGGTTCCTGGCCCCGGCCGTGGTCCGCGACGCCGATCCCGCCGACGCCACCGAGGAGATCTTCGGCCCGGTGCTGACCCTGCACCCGGTACGGGACGACGAACAGGCCGTGGACCTGGCCAACCGCCGTTCCACCGGCCTGGCGGGCTACGTCTTCGGCGCCGACGAGGAGGCGGCGATGGACGTGGGCGCGCGGCTGGAGTGCGGCGAGATCAAGATCAACGGCACCGGCCTGCTGGACCTCACCGAGAACTCGACGCAGGGATTCTGGGGAGGCTCGGGCATCGGCGGGCACGGCGACGCCGAACTGCTCGCCTTCTTCTGCGGTGCCCGCATCATCGGCGTCGAGGACCCCCGATCACCGATGTGACCGGCCGGGACGTGCGAGGCCGCGGTCCGGCCGCCCCTCGCACGTCCCCGGCGCCCACCACCTGGCGATCCCGATCCGGCGGGGCCTCGCCTCAGGCGCCGACGTAGGCCGCGAGGTGCTGCCCGGTGAGGGTGGAACGCGCCGCGACCAGATCGGCCGGGGTACCCTCGAACACGATCCGGCCACCGTCATGGCCCGCACCCGGACCCAGATCGATGATCCAGTCCGCGTGCGCCATCACCGCCTGGTGATGCTCGATCACGATCACCGACCTGCCGGAATCGACCAG
>NZ_JACHGN010000004.1 GCF_014202315.1 Thermocatellispora tengchongensis
ACAACGGCAACCTCGGCGCCGGAGCCTCCACGAGCTTCGGCTTCCAGGTCAGCCGCCCCAACGGCAACACCGCCACCCCGTCCGGCTACACCTGCACCTCACCGTGACCTGACGCGTCACACGATCCCGGCGCCGGGCCGCGCACCCCCGCGGCCCGGCGCCGCCGCGTCCGCCCTCGACAACGTGCGACCTCAACGGTGTTGACCTCAACCATGGTTGAGGATGCAAGGTGGACGCATGACGACGATTCTGGTGACCGGGGCGACAGGCAGGACCGGCGGGCAGGCGGTGGCGCAGCTCGCGGCGCTCGGTGTGAAGGTGCGGGCGCTGGTGCGCGACCCGGCGGCGGCGCGGCTGCCCGAGGGGGTCGAGGCGGTGCGCGGCGACCTGACCGCGCCGGAGAGCCTGGAGGGCGCGCTGGCGGGGGTCGAGGGGGTGTTCCTGGTCTGGCCGACGCTGGCCGCCGACCACGCCGCGCCGGAGACGATCCGGACCATCGGCGAACGGGCCGGACGCGTCGTGTACGTGTCGGCGCGCGGCGCCGACCCGGGGCAGCCCGCGGGCACGATCCTGGGCTCGCACGCCTACATCGAGCGGCTGATCGAGAAGACCGGCGTGCGCCACACGTTCCTGCGGCCCGGCGGCTTCGCGTCCAACACGCTGTGGTGGGCGCCGCAGATCAGGGCCGGGGCCGAGGTCGTGCGCTGGTTCCACGCCGGCGCCGGGCGGGCGCTGATCCACGAGGCCGACATCGCGGCGGTGGGCGTACGGGCGCTGACCGAGGACGGGCACGACGGCGCGCGGTACGTGCTGTCGGGCCCGGAGGTGGTCACCCAGGCCGAGCAGGTACACGCGATCGGCGAGGCGATCGGCCGGCCGCTGCGCTATGAGGAGGAGCCGCCCGAGCGGGCCGTGGACACGCTGGTCGCCGAGGGGTGGCCCCGGGAGGTCGCCGAGGGCATCGTCGGCTTCCACGGCACGCTGGTAAGCGAGCCTGAGGGGGTGACCGACACCGTGGCCCGGATCACGGGATCGCCCGCCCGCTCCTATCGGGAGTGGGCGGGCGACCACGCGGCGGACTTCCGCTGACGCTCCGGTCCCGGCCGGTACAGTCCCGGCCGGTTCAGCCCTTGGTGGCGCCGGTCGCAAGCCCTCCGATGAGCTGGCGTTCGGCCAGGGCGTAGAAGGCCAGCGCCGGGATCATGGCCAGGATCACGAACGCGAGGATCCTGGCCGTGTCGCTGGCGTACTCGCCGCTGAATTGCTGCACGCCGACGGGCAGCGTCCACCAGTTCGGGTCGTTGAAGACCACGAGCGGAAGCATGAAGTTGTTCCAGCTCGTCACGATGGCCAGCACCGACACCGTGGCGACGGCCGGGCGGGCCATCGGCAGCAGGATGCGCCAGAAGAAGCCGAAGGCGCTGCATCCGTCGAGGATGGCGGCCTCCTCCAGCTCGGCCGGGACGGTGCGGAAGAACTGCCGCAGGATGATGATGGTCAGCGGCAGCCCGAACGCGGCCTGGGGCAGGATCACGCCGAACGGGTTGTCCAGCAGGCCCAGGGCGCGCAGCAGGATGAACAGCGGCAGGATCGCCACCGCGAACGGGAACATCAGCCCGGTCGCGAACAGCATGAACAGGAACTCGCGGCCCTTGAAGGCGAAGCGGGCGAAGATGTACGCCGCGAGCGCCGACAGGAACACGACGATGAAGGTGGTCATCAGCGCGATGAACGTGCTGTTGAACACCTGCCGCCAGAACGACCCGGAGAAGATGACGTCGGTGTAGTTCGAGGGCACCCACGGGTCGGGCAGGCCGAACGGGTTCGTGGACAGTTGCTGGTTGTCCTTGAAGCCGCCGAGCACGCCGTACAGGATCGGCACCAGCACGAAGGCCGCGATCATCAGTACGGTGATCTGCATCGCGACGCCGCGGAACCGGTCGCCCGCGGTACGGCCCTTCCTGCGTGCGTGGGCGCTCATCGCTGGTCCCGCATGTTGGTGATCGCTCCTTGGGTGTCGCGGCTCATGACCCAGCGCTGGTAGCCCAGCGCGAACACGAGGCTGAGGATGAACATCACGACGCTGATCGCGCTGGCGTAGCCGACCTGGTAGCGCTTGAAGCCGTACTCGAACATGGTGACCGCCATGGTCTCCGAGGCGTGCACGGGGCCGCCTCCGGTGAGCACCCAGACCAGGTCGAAGAGCTGGATGGCGCCGATGACGGACAGGAAGATCGAGATGCGGATCGTCGGGCCGAGCAGCGGCAGCGTGACGTGCCGGAAGATCTGCCGGTTGTTGGCGCCGTCGATCGCGGCGGCCTCGATGACCTCGTTCGGGATGCTCTGCCGTCCGGCCAAGTAGATGATCATGTGGAAGCCGAAGTACTTCCACGTCATCACGATGAACAGCGTGTACATGACCGTCGAGGGGTCCGACAGCCAGGTGGACTGGAGGGCGTCCAGGCCGACGAAGTCGAGCACCCGGTTGGCGAGCCCGCGCTCCTCGGAGAAGACCATCGTGAACAGGACCGCGGCGATGACCTCGGAGATCACGTACGGCGCGAAGAACAGCAGCCGGTAGACCGCGCGGCCCCGCATCGGCTGGTTGAGCAGCAGCGCCACGCCCAGGGCGAGCGGAAGCTGCACGACCAGCGACAGGATGACGAGCACCAGGCCGCGCCACAGGTCGCCGAGGAAGATCTCGTCCTGGAACATCCGGGTGAAGTTGTCCAGGCCGACGAAGTTCTGCGGCAGGATGCCGAAGCCGTTCCACTTGAACACGCTGGCGTACATCGCGAGCAGGATCGGCGCGAGCACCAGCAGGCAGAACAGGACGAGTGCGGGGAGGATGAAGGTGACGATGGTCACCCACGTGCGGATGCGCCGTCTCCGGCGGGAGAGGGTGCCCTCTCCCGCCGGCCCCGATTGCCGGGACGCGTGGGACGCGTCCCGGCGGCGCTCATCCGTCAGAGCGGGTGGTCTCATGCGGCCGGCTCCCCGGCGCGGCCGCGCGGACCGTGCGTGGCGTTCACTGTCTGCTCCTGCCGTCTACTCCGACTGCGCCGTCTGAGTGATCGTCTTGGCGACCTCTTCCGGCGTCTTGGTCCCGGCGATCAGCTCGGCGGTGCTGTCGTTGATCTGCTGGCCGACCGCCGGCGGCAGGTACTGGTCCAGGTAGAGCTGGGCGCCCGTGGCCTTGCCCAGGTTCTCGGTGACCAGCTTGGCGTGCTGGTCGGTGACCTTGTCCTCGATGCCCTTGACGACCGGCTGGAAGGCGCCGGTGGCGACCGCGCGGCCGGCGTTCTCGGGGGTCGAGATGTACTTCAGGAAGTCCACGGCCTCGGCCGGGGCGTCGGCGCCCACGGCGAACCCGCCGCCGCCGCCCATGACCTCGGTGATCGCGCCCTTGCCGCCCTCGACGGTCGGGAAGGGGAAGAAGCCGAGGTCGTCGCCGAGGTCCTTGGAGGTGTCCTTCTGCACGGTCGGCGACCACTGGCCCATCAGCTCCATCGCGGCCTTGCCGTTGCCCATCGTGGCGGCCTGGCCGTCGGGGGTCTGGTAGTCGGCGCCGAGGAAGCCCTGCTGGAACGGCTTGAGGTCCACCAGCTCCTTGAGCTTCTGGCCCGCGGCGACGAAGTCGGGGGTGTCCCAGTTCTTGCTCTCCGCGGCCTGCTGGATGGACTGGAGGCCGCCGATACGCATGGCCAGGTAGGTCCACCAGTAGTGACCGGGCCACTTGGCCTTGCCGGCCAGGGCGATCGGGGTGATCCCCGCCTCCTTGAGCTTCTTGACCGCGTCGATCAGCTCACTCCAGGTGGCGGGCGGCTGCTCGATGCCGGCGTCGGCGAAGAGCTTCTTGTTGTACCAGAAGCCGACCATGCCGGTGTCGTACGGGATGCCGTAGGTCTTGCCGTCGATCTGGTACGGCTGGGCGGCGATCGGCAGGAAGTTGCCCGACCAGGAGGAGATGTCCTGGGTGATGTCCTTGACCAGGCCCGCCTCGACCTGCTGGGCCAGCACGCCGCCGCCCCAGGTCTGGAAGATGTCGGGCGCCTTGCCCGACTGGGTGACGGTGGTGAGCTTGGCCTTGAACGCCTCGTTCTCGATCGGCTGGATGTTGATCTTCACGTTGGGGTGCGCGGCCATGTACTCCTTGGCCATCGCCTCCCAGACCGGCCGCATCGGCTCGATGTTCTGGATGTGCCACCACTCGATCGTGACGTTGCCGCCACCCGATGCCTGTTCTTCGCCACCTCCGCCGCCACCGCAGCCCGCGAGGGCCAGCGCGGCCGCCGCGAACACCACCACACTCCGCCGACTCAACGACTTGATCACAGTCGTCCCCTTTCTCACCCCGAGTGAACGATCGAGGCAAGCGAGACAAGGGTCCCGCTCGTTGCCGCGAGGACTTGGCTTGTTTTTGAAACTTTCGGCCTGTGTCCGATAGTTTCAGTTGACGTTACAGTGGCTTTTCCCCAGGATCAACGGCCGTTGTTCACCCGTTACGCGGCAGATGCGCGAAGACGCGAAAGGCCACCCTTCCGGGTGGCCTTTCGGGGGGAGGAGAAGAAGATCGCTGGTCAGGGGACGAACGAGATGCGCGGCCTCACACGTGCGGGAAGTGGCACGCCACCCACTGGTCGTCGCCCACACGGCGCATGGCGGGCTCCTCCGCCGCGCACCTCGCCTCGGCACGCGGGCAGCGCGTGCGGAACCGGCAGCCGCTCGGCGGGTCGGCCGCCGACGGCGGCTCCCCGGAGGTCAGCCGCTCGTAGCGCTGTGCGCCCGCCACCGGCGCGCCCGGGATCGAGGCCAGCAGCGCCCGCGTGTACGGATGCGCCGGGCGCTCCACCAGCGCGTCCGAGGGCGCCAGCTCGCAGGTCTTGCCCAGGTACATCACCAGGATGCGGTCGCTGACGTTCTTCACCACGGCCAGGTCGTGCGCGATGAACACCAGCGTGAGCCGGTAGCGCTCCTTGAGGTCCTCCAGCAGGCCGAGGATCTGCGCCTGCACCGACACGTCCAGCGCCGACACCGGCTCGTCGCAGATCACCACCTCGGGCTCCAGCACCAGGGCCCGCGCGATGCAGATGCGCTGGCACTGGCCGCCGGAGAACTCGTGCGGACGCCGTCCGGCGGCGACGCCCGGATCGAGCCCCACCGCGGTCAGCATCTCGTCCACCTTCTTCTCCGCCTCGGCGGCGGGCAGGCCCCACAGGCGCGGCCCTTCGGCGACGATGTCGCGCACCTTGCGGCGCGGGTTGAGCGACGAGATCGGGTCCTGGAAGATCATCTGCAGCCGGCGTCTGGTACGCCGCAGCGTCTCGCCGCCCAGGGCGGTCAGCTCGGCGCCGTCCAGCCGCACCGAGCCCGACAGCGGCCGGGGAAGCTGCATGAGCGCCCGCGCGGTGGTGGACTTGCCGCATCCCGACTCGCCCACGATGCCCAGCGTCTCACCGCGCGCCACGTCGAAGCTGACGCCCGACACCGCGTGCACCTTGCGGCCCCTGCCGGCGGGGAACTCGACCACGAGGTCCTCCACCCGCAGCACCACGTCCTCCGCCGGGCGGAGGTGATCGGTACCGCTACCTGCCACGGCTCTCCGTCCCCTCGATGATCTCGGCCTCTTCCGCGGCCGCGGCCTCGGTCCCCAGCGGGTACCAGCAGGCGTACAGGTGGTCCCGGGTCTCGGCGCGCACGAGCGGCGGCTCCTCGCTCGCGCAGCGCTCGCGGGCGTACGGGCAGCGCGGCTGGAACCGGCAGCCCGCGGGCGGCGCGGCCAGGTCCGGCGGGCGGCCCTGGATGACCCGCAGCCGTTTGTGGCTGGGGTCGGACAGCGCCGGGATCGCCTGGAGCAGCGCCTCGGTGTACGGCATGCGGGTGTGCTCGAACAGCGCCGCCGCCGGCCCGCGCTCCACCACCTTGCCGCCGTACATCACGATCACCTCGTCGGCCCACTGCGCGACCACCGCGAGGTCGTGGCTGACCAGCACCATCGCCATGTCGCGCTCCTCGCGCTGCCGGTGGATCAGGCGCAGCACCTGGTCCTGGACGGTGACGTCCAGCGCGGTGGTCGGCTCGTCGGCGAACAGCACGTCGGGGTCGCACGACAGCGCCATCGCGATCGTGACCCGCTGCCGCATGCCGCCGGAGAGCTGGTGCGGGTAGCGCTTGAGCATCCGCACGGGATCGGGGATGCCGACCGAGGCGAGCAGGTCCGCCGCCCTGGCCCGCGCCGCCGCCCGGGTCAGCTTCAGGTGCACCCGCAGCGGCTCCATGACCTGGGCGCCGATGGTCCGCACCGGGTTCAGCGCGGTCATCGGGTCCTGGAAGACGGCGGCGAAGCGGGTGCCCAGGATCTCGCGCAGGTCCTCGGGCTCCAGGTCGCCGATCTCCCTGCCCTCCAGGTAGACCTTGCCGCCCCGGCGTACGCCGGCGGCCGGGAGCAGGCCCAGGATGGAGCGGATCAGCATCGACTTGCCCGAGCCCGACTCGCCGACGATGGCCAGCGTCCTGCCCCGGTTCAGGGCGAAGGACACGCCGTCCACCGCCCGCACGGTCCCGCGCGCGGTCTCGAAGTGCGTGCGCAGGTCGGCGACCTGCAACAGCGCGGGCTCCACGTCGTGCTCGGCGGCCGGGAGCGGAGGCAGGGCCGCGCGCCGCCGCCCCGGCTCCAGCCCGATCTCCCGTACGTCCGTCAGCGCGCGCAGCCGGTCGCCGACCAGGTTGAACGCCAGCACGGTGACGAACAGCACCAGCGAGGGGGCCAGCACGACGTGCGGCGCGGTCTCCATGATGTTCCGGCCCTCGTTGATCAGCCCGCCCCAGGTGGGCGTGGGCGGCTGCACCGACAGCCCGAGGAAGGCGAGCCCGCCCTCGGCCACGACCGCGACGGCCATGCCGATGAACGCGTACGACGAGGCCGGCAGCGCCACGTTCGGCACGATCTCCCGCCACAGGATCCGCCTGTCCCGCGCGCCCAGCGCGCGGGCCGCGGTGACGAACTCCCGCCCGGCGAACGCCATCGTGGCGCCCCGGATCAGCCGGGTCCACGCGGGCACGCCCAGCACGCCGAGCACGATCAGCACGTTGCGCATGCTCGCCCCGGCGAAGGCGACCACCGCGAGGGCGAACACCAGCGCCGGGAACGCCAGCGCGATGTCGTTCACCGACATGATCACCGCATCGGTCAGCCGGCCCCGGTAGCCCGCGACCAGCCCGAACGGGGCGCCGATGAGCAGGCCCAGCAGCACCGCGCCGATGCCGACCCCGAGCGAGACGCGGGCGCCGTACACGACCCGGCTGAGCATGTCGCGGCCGAGCCCGTCGGTGCCGAACGGGTGCGCCGGGCTGGGCCCCGACTGCGGCGGCCCGGCCAGGGTCCGGTCGTAGGGGTGCAGCGGCAGCAGGTCGGCCAGCGCCGCGGCGAGCACCAGCAGCACCACCCACGCGGCGGACGCCCAGAAGCCCCACCCCAGCCGGCGCAGCGCGGCCCGCCTAGGCACGCCGGATCCTCGGGTCCACGGCGGCGTACACCAGGTCCACCGCGAAGTTGACCAGCACGTAGCCGACCGAGATCAGCACGACGCCTCCCTGCACGGTCAGGTAGTCACGGGCGAAGATGGACTCCACGATCAGCCGCCCCACGCCCGGCAGGCCGAACAGCGTCTCGACGATGACGGTGCCGCCGATCAGCGCCCCCATGTTCAGCCCGATCGCGGTGATCAGCGAGATCGCCGAGGGCCGCAGCGCGTGCCGCCACAGGATGCGGCGCGGCGACAGCCCCCGGGCGCGGGCCAGGGTGATGTAGTCCTCCTGCAAGGTGGCGATCAGGTCGGTGCGCAGCAGCCGCGAGTACACCGCGAGCTGCCCGGCCGCGAGCGTGACCGCGGGCAGCAGCACCGACAGGAGGTTCCAGTACGGATCGACGGAGAAGTCGGTCCACCCGGTCGCGGGCAGCGCCTTCAGCTTCACCGCGAACACCAGGATCAGCACCACGCCGAGCACGAACACCGGCGTGGACAACAGGCCGAAGCTCAGCGTGGTGAGCCCCTGGTCGATCGCGCCGCCGGCGCGGCGGGCGGCGGCGACGGCGAGCGGCACCGCCAGGGCCAGCGCCAGCAGCTCCGCCGCCACCAGCAGCTCCAGGGTCACCGGCAGCCGGTCGGCCAGCGCGTCCAGCACCGGGATGCTGGTCACGTACGAGGTGCCGAGGTCGCCGGTGAGCAGGCCGCCCAGCCAGCTCGCGTACCGCGCGAACAGCGGGTCGTCCAGCCCGAGCTGCGCCCGGAGCTGGGCGCGCGCCTCCTCCGTCGCCGATCCGCCCAGTATCTGCAGCGCCGGGTCGCCCGGCAGCAGGTTGAGCAGGAGGAACGACAGGAAGGTGACGACGACCAGCACCAGGGGCAGCCGCAGCGCCTTGCGCAGGATCATGGCCGGCTGAGCCAGACGTAGGTGAAGGAGTGGTACGGCGTGGGCGTGCCGGTCAGCGGCACCGCGCGGGAGCCGTCGGGCAGCCTGTGCTCGCCGATCCCGTGGACCTTGCTGCTGTAGACGACGGCGCCGGTGGTGAGGTGGTCGATGAAGATGAACGGCACCAGCTCGCGCAGCCGTTGCTGCACGGTCGCGTACGCCTGCTTGCGCACGTCCTCCTGCGGGTTGCTCCGCCCGGTGTCCAGGGCGTTGCTCAGCTCCACGTCCTTGATCCGCGACGCGTTGAGCGAGATCTTGCCGATGTCCTGCGCGTACGCCTGGTGCAGCCGGATGTACTCGCCGTCGGGGTCGTGGGAGGTGAAGCCGACGGAGATGGTGGCGTCGAAGTCGCCGACCAGCCCCCGGTTGACCATGTCGGCCTGGTCCACCTGCTTGATGTCCACGTCCATGCCGGCCTTGCGCCACATGTCCTGGGCCAGCTCGACGCCCTGCACGGTGTTGGGATCGGGCGTGGACAGCAGGGTGAACCTGATCGGGCCCTTCTCCGCCTCGACCTCATTGACCAGGGCGGTCGCCTTCGCCAGGTCGTAGGCCGGGTAGTCATCACCGGGCGCGTACCACTTGGAGTCCTTCATCCACGGCCCGTCGGCCACCTCGGTCAGCCCGTTGCGCAGCGTGGTGGCGAACGCCCGGCGGTCGGTGGCGTGCGCGATGGCCCTGCGCACCCGGACGTCGTCCAGGGGCGGCTTGGCGGTGTTGAGCAGGAAGGTGTACTCGGGGGCGCCCATGCCGGCGACGCGCTGCACGCCGTACTGGCCCTCCAGCGCGCCGAACTTGGTGATGTCGTCGTCGCGGGTGGTCCCCATGGCGTCGATGCCGCCCGCCTCCAGGGTCTGCGCCCGGGTCTGGCTGTCGGGCAGGATGCGGAACTCGATCTCGTCGAGGTACGGCAGCCCCTTACGCCAGTAGTTCGGGTTCTTGGTGACGACCATCCGGCTGCCCGGCACGTACTCCTTGAACACGAACGGGCCGGTGCCGACCGGCTTGCGGCTGGCCCCCTCGGGGTCGGCCAGCGACGCCTTCGGCACGATCATGCCCACCTGCGTGGCCAGGTAGTAGGGGAAGGCCACCCACGGCCCGGACAGGGTCACCTTCACCGTCATCGGGTCGGTCACCTCGACCGACGACACCGGCCCGAACACCGCCGCCGTGAGCGGCGAGGCCTTCTGCGCCTCGATGTTGGCCTTGACGACCTCGGCGTCCAGCGGGTCCCCGTTGGAGAAGGAGATGCCGGACCGCAGCTTGATCGTCCACTCGGTCCTGTCGGCGTCGGGTTCGACGGACTCGGCCAGGTTGGGCCGCCAGTCGCCCTTGTCGTCCACGGCCACCAGCGTCTCCATGACGGTGGCGGCCATGCTGTAGGTCTGCGCCGCGAACTGGTCGGTCACCGGGTTGAACCCGGCGGCGTCCGCGCTCAGGCCGTACACGAGCCTGCCTCCCGGCTGACCCGAGGGTCCGGCGGATCGCGCCGCCGGGCTCGTCTCCGTCCCCGGCCGGGGCCCCGGGCTGCACGCCGTCACCATGACGGCCGCGACCATCAGCGCCCCGAACATCCGTACACGTCTCACCGCGCCTCCCTCGGTCAGCCCCCCGAGAGCAATTTCACCGATAGTACTATCGGTGAAATCTCACACAACAGGCCAGAAGGAGCTGTGATACAACCGCGACGTGCGATAACAGCGGGGACGGGCACGATAGAGTTATCGCCCACAGACGCGAACGAGGTGACATGACCAGCACCCCCCTGACTCGGAGCGAGGCCAAGGAGCTCACCAGGCGCCGCCTGCTCCGGGCCGCCCTGCGCATCCTCGACGAAGAGGGCGAGGCGGGCCTGACCACCGGCAAGGTCTCCCGGGCCGCGGGAATCGCCCAGTCCAGCTTCTACAGCCACTTCCGCGACAAGGACGACCTGCTGCGCTCGCTGTGGTACGAGAGCGGCGGGCGCCTGCTGCGCAGCGTCCACGAGGCCCGCGTCGCCGCCCGCAAGGAGCCCGGCGACAAGGAGCGCCACCGCGACACCTTCCGCATCCCGCTGGAAGCCTTCGTCCGCTATCCGGAGCTGTTCCGGCTCACCCTCCGGGCCCGCCACGACCCCGGCTCGCCCCTGCACGACTTCGCCATGGAGTCGCGCCGCACGAGCCGCGCCACCCTCGTCCGCGACCTGGTCGCCATCGGCTTCCCCGAGACCACCGAGGCCGACCGCCGACAGGTGGAGATGATCGCCGACGGCCTGTCCGCCCTGACCGAGTCGATGGCGCTGGGCCACCTGGAGGGCCGCTACCCCGACCTGGAGGAGTGCGTGGACGTGCTGATGGCCTTCAGCCGCGGCTACCTCTCCCTCCTCCCCCGCCGTGCCGACTCCTGACCCGATTTCCCCGAGTCCCTGCACGCAGGGCCGATTACGTGGTGCAATCGAATCGGCACGCAACGCAGCCGGAGGGGGATCATGGCCGAGCCCGATCTGCCGGGGATCACCGAGGTGCGGGTGCACGGCGTGGGCGGCACGCGCCCGGCGGCGCTGCTGGGCGTGCCCGAGCCGCGGCAGGTGTCCGGCGACGCCATCGCGGGCTTCTACCGGCGCGGCGACGTGGCCGGGCGGCACGTCGAGGCGTACTCCTGGGGCGGGCTCACCTCACGCAGCGGCACGCGCATCCTGTGGCTGCTCCTGCTGCCGTTCATGCTGGCCAACCTGGCCGGGTGGATGGTCCCGGCCGGGCTGGCCGCGCGGCGGGGGTGGTTCCGGGCGTACCGGGTGGTGATGCGGTGGGCGGGGCTGGCGGTCACGCTCGACTTCGTGCTGCTGCTGACCTGGATCTGCGTCGACTACCTCGGCTACCAGTGCGGGGCGCGGCCCGCGTGCACGCAGTCGTGGCCGGCGTTCCTCGCCTCGGCGCCGGAGCATCCGGCGCGGCGCATCCTGCTGGCCGCGCTGGTGCCGCTGGCCGCGATCGCGCTGCTGGCCGCGCTGGCCCACCGATCCGTACGCCGCTACGAGCGGGTCCGGCCGCCCGTGGCCGCCGGCGCGGAGCACGAGCCCGAGCGCAGTGGCGCCGCCCTGCCCGAGGGGCCGGCCCACCGCGACTTCTGGGCCGGCGAGCGGTCGGCGTGGCGGCTGGGCTCGGCCCACGTCGCCGCGGCGCTGGCACTGCTCGCCGTGCTGGTCGCCCACACCGCGCACGCCGCCCAGGCGGGGGCGGGGGTGCGCCGCGAGTGGCTGGCCACCGCCGCGATGGCGCTGGGCGGCGCGGTGCTGCTGGGCGCGCTGCTGCTGCCGCTGCTGGAGCGGCACCGGCGGCCGGAGCGGCCGGGCGGCCGGGCGCACCGGCCGGGGCCGCTGGAGCTCGGCCTGCTGGCCGTCTCGGCGATCCCGGTGACGCTGGCGGCGATCTTCGCCTGGTCTCAGGCCGCGCATCCCGGGCCGGTCGCGGGCGAGCTGCCGGGCATGGCCACCGCGGTCACGGCGGCCTGCGCGGCCACGCTGGCGGCGATCCTGCTGGTGCCCCTGCTGCTGGGCGCCGAGGCGATCACCCGGCGCGGGCACGCCGCCGAGCCGGGGCGTTTTCGCTGGTGCGCGCCGTTCGTCACGCTGGCGCTCGGCGTGTGGGCGCTGAACACCGTCATGCTGGGCACGCTGATCCAGGTCGCCGGCATGACCGGCCGCATCGCGTACGCCGAGCGGCTGCCGGCCGGCGGCGCGGCCACGGTCGCGGTCTTCCCCGGCGTGCGGCACGCGGCCACGTTCCTCATCGTGCTGCCCGCGCTCGTGCTCGCCCTGTTCGGCTGCCACCAGCTCGCGATGTACCTGCGGGCCAGGTTCGGCCGCGAGCGCGAGCAGGTGCGCGAGCACTACCGGCGGCTGGAGCGCGAGCGCCCCGGCGACGTCTGGCTGGCCTCGGCGGTCGCCGGGCCCGGCTCCCCCGGCTGGCTGGGCGTGCGCGGCTGGCCGGGGCGGGTGGCGGGCGCGCGGCGCCTGGCGCGGGCCACCCTGGAGCTGGACCGGCCGGCCACCGGCATGGTGGCGGGCCTGCTGTGCCTGTGGCCGGTGCTGGGCGACCGGCTGCCCGAGGGGGCGATCGGCGCGGGCACCGCCGCCGCCGCGCTGCTGCCCGTGCTGCTGCTCGGCCTGCTGCGCTCGGGCTGGCGCGACCTCGACCGGCGCAGGACCGTCGGGGTGCTGTGGGACGTGGGCACCTTCTGGCCCCGGTCGTACCACCCCCTGGCCCCGCCCTCGTACGCCGAGCGCGCGGTGCCCGACCTGCAGCGGCGGATGTGGCGGCTGCACGACGCCGGCGGCAGGGTGGTGATCACCGCGCACAGCCAGGGCTCGGTCCTGGCCGCCGCCGCGCTGATGCAGCGCGAGTGCCGGCCTCCTGACGACGTCGTGGCCCTGGTCACGTTCGGTTCGCCGCTGCGCAAGCTGTACCACTGGGCGTTCCCGGCCTACTTCAACTCCGAGACGCTGGGCCGGCTGCGCGAGCTGCGGGTGGCGCGCTGGGAGAACCTGTACTACCTGACCGACTGGGTCGGAGGGCCGGTGCGTGCGGCCTCCTGCCGTGATGTCGAGCTGGACGACCCGCGTACGAGCCTGTTCCGCTACGGCGACCCGCCGCCGCGGATCGCCGGGCACTCCGGCTACTGGCAGGACCCGGCGCTGTGGGCGGCGGTCTCGCGGGCCGCCACGGTGCTGCGCCGCACCCTGCGCGCGCCCGCCGCCGGCGAGGAGCGGGCGCGGACCGCCCCGGCGGTCCCGGAGTCCGCCTGAGGCAGGGCCGGCTCAGGAGGGCTGGGCCGGAACGTACGGCGGCAGGCCGAGCCGGTCCCTGATGGCCTGCTGCACCGCGGTCTTGTCGGCCCTGGCGTCGATGGTGGCGACGTACTCCTTGCCGCGGAACAGCTCCAGCACCGGATCGGTCTTGTCGTGGTAGTCGCGCAGCCGCGCCGCGAGCGCGTCGGGGGTGTCGTCCTCACGGGTGACCAGCTCGCCGCCGCACACGTCGCAGCGGCCCTCGACCTCGGGGCGGTGCGCGATGAGGTTGTAGTCCATGCCGCAGCGGGAGCACAGCCGGCGGGCCAGCACGCGCCGCCAGACCTCCTCGTCGGGCAGGTCGAGGTGGATGACGCCGTCGATGTCGTAGCTCTCCAGGAAGAACTCGGCCTGGCGGCGGTTGCGCGGGAAGCCGTCGATGACGAAGCCGTAGTTCCAGTCGTGCTGCTGGAGCCGGTCGCGGACGACCTGCTCGACCAGCTCGTCACCGACCAGCTCGCCGGCCGCCACCGCGCGGCGTACCTGGGCGCCCAGCTTGGTGTGGTTCTTGACGTGCCAGCGGAAGATGTCGCCGACGCTGATGTGCACCAGGTCGAGATCCCCGGCGAGCAGGGCGGCCTGGGTGCCCTTGCCGCTGCCCTGCACCCCCATGATCACGTACTTGCGCATGGACACCACCGTATAGGCGGCGGCGCTCCTTTATGGCCCGCTGACACCTAAACCTCTAAAGTGCTAGGAGACTAGATAAATGGAGGAAAGGTGATCGAGTTCCACCTGGACGGCCGGTCCGGCGTCTCGCCGTACCTGCAACTGGTCCAGCAGGTACGACACGCGCTGCGGCTGGGCCTGCTGCGCGAAGGCGACCAGCTCCCGACGGTCAAGGACGTGGTGGCCCGGCTGGCGATCAACCCCAACACGGTGCTCAAGGCATACCGGGAGCTGGAGCACGAGGGCCTGGCCGCCGCCCGGCCGGGGGTGGGCACGTTCGTGACCAAGACGCTGGCCGACGCCTCCGTGGCCGCGCACGGCCCGCTGCGCCAGGAGCTGCGGCGCTGGCTGGCCAAGGCCCGCCTGGCCGGTCTCGACGACGAGAGCATCGAGGCCCTGTTCATGACCACCTTTCGCAGCGACTCCCGGAAGGAGATAGCGTGACCTCCGTCCTGCTGGCCCAGGGTCTGGGCAAGAAGTACGGCAAGCGCTGGGCCCTGCGCGAGTGCACCATCGACATCCCGGCCGGGCACGTCGTGGGGCTGGTGGGCCCCAACGGGGCCGGCAAGACCACGCTGCTGAAGCTGGCCGGCGGCCAGCTCACGCCGACAACGGGGAGCATCACCGTGCTCGGCGGCCCTCCCACGAGCGGCCCGGCGCAGTTGGCCAAGGTCGGCTTCGTGGCCCAGGACACCCCCACGTACGCGGGGCTGACCGTCGCCGAGCATCTGCGATTAGGGGCCCGGCTCAACCCCGGCTGGGACGCCGCGTTCGCCCGCGACCGGATCGAACGGCTCGGCCTCGATCCCGCGCAGCGGGCGGGGAAGCTGTCGGGCGGGCAGCGCGCCCAGCTCGCCCTCACACTGGGCCTGGCCAAACGGCCCGAGCTGCTGATCCTGGACGAGCCGGTCGCCGCGCTGGACCCGCTGGCCCGCCGCGAGTTCATGCAGGGCCTGATGGAGGCCGTCGCCGAGCACGAGCTCAGCGTGGTGCTCTCCTCCCACCTGGTCTCCGACCTGGAACGGACCTGCGACTACCTGATCGTGCTGGCCGGCTCGCGCGTCCAGATCGCGGGGGAGGTCGAGGACCTGCTGGCCACCCACCACCGGCTCACCGGGCCGCGGCGCGACCCCGACCGGCTCCCGGCCGACCAGCACGTCGTCTCCGCCGGCCACACCGACCGGCAGAGCACGTTCATCATCCGCACCGAGGGACCGATCCACGACCCCGCCTGGACCGTCGGCCAGATCACCCTGGAAGACCTCGTCCTGGCCTACATGGACGAACGCACCCCCGCCCACCGCCGGCCGGCTCTGGAGGTCCAGCGATGATCTGGCTGGCCTGGCGCCAGTTCCGGGGCGCGGCCGCGATGATGGCCGCCGCGCTCGTCGTGCTCACCGCCGTCCTGGCCCTGTCGGGCCCCGACCTGGCCGCCCAGTACTCCGAGGGGATCACGGACTGCACCCGGAGCGGCGACTGCACGGGCTTCTTCGACCGGTTCTTCGACGAACACCAGACCCCCTTCATGGCCATCACGCTCATCGTGCTGGTCCTGCCGGGCCTGGTCGGGCTGTTCTGGGGGGCGCCGCTGATCGCCCGCGAGCTCGAGGCCGGCACCCACCTGCTGGTGTGGAACCAGAGCGTCACCCGCACCCGTTGGCTGGCCGTCAAGCTCACACTCGCCGGCGTGGCCTCCATGGCCGCCGCCGGGCTGTGCAGCCTCGCGGTGACCTGGTGGTCCGGCCCTCTGGACAGGTCCGCCGCCGCGGGTTTCGGGCTGATGGACCCCGTGGTGTTCGGCGCGCGCGGCATCGTCCCCATGGCGTACGCGGCCTTCGCCTTCGTCCTCGGCGTGACCGTGGGGATGCTCGTCCGCCGCACCCTGCCCGCCATGGCCGTCACCCTGGCCCTCTTCGCCGCGGTCCAGGTCGCCATGCCGCTGCTGGTGCGGCCCCACCTGCTCCCTCCGGTCAGCGCGACCTTCGAGCTGGGCCGCGAGAACGTGGACTCGTTCGGGATGCCTCCCGGCGGATCTCCGCGAGTGCTCCTGGAGGACGCGATCCCCGGCCACACGGGGGCGTGGGTCCTGTCCACCCGGCTCGTCGATCCGTCCGGACGCCCGGTCGGCGCCGACGCCGGCGGGGCCGTCGTCCCGGTGTCCGTCACCTCAGGGCCCTGCGCGCTGGAGGCGCGGCCGGAGCAGGGGGAAGCGGGCCTGGACCCGTGCCTGGCCGAGATCAACCGGCTGGGCTACCGGCAGCAGGCGACCTACCAGCCGTTCGAGCGGTTCTGGCCCTTCCAGTGGATCGAGACCGGGCTCTACGCCGCGCTCAGCCTGGGCCTGACCGGGTTCTGCTTCTGGTGGATCGGAAGGCGCCTGTCATGACCATCAGGACCATCAGGACCATGGCGGCCGGGCTCGTCCTCCTCCCCCTCCTGGCGGCCGGCTGCACCGGGCAGACGGCGCCGCGTACCCAGCCCGGCGCGGCCACGGGCGGGCCGGCCATGTGCGCGGCGCCTCGGCCGGGTACCGACATCCCGCCGGAGACGCCCACCACGATCGACGTCGTCGAGCAGGCCTACCGGTGCGTCCTGGCCAACTACTACAGCGGGCCCAGGCTGGACAACCGCGCGCTGCTGACCGCCGGGTTCGCCGCCTTCACCCAGCAGCTCAACCGCGGCGGGCGCGACCTGCCCGAGGCCACCCCGCCGGCGCTGAGCGGTGACCGCGAAGCCGACTGGGCGGCCTTCGAGACGGTCTACCGGCGGGTCACCGATCGGCTGCCCGACGACGCCGCCCTCCAGGAGGAGCTGGCCGCCGCCACCCTGCGGGCCATGGTGGCCGCGCTGGGCGACGACCACGCCCACTGGACGAAGGGCGTGCGGCGGCCGCCCGACTACTACGACGGCGACCAGTACGGCCTGGGGCTCCGGGCCAGCGTCGGCGCCCAGGTGGCCGGCAACCCCGGCATCGCCCTGCCCCCGCTGTTCGTCACCGCGGTCCTGGGCGGGGCGGCGAAGGCGGCCGGGGTGCGCCCCGGCGACATCATCGAATCGATCAACGGATCGGCGCCGTTCATCGACGGGACCGTCACCCCGGCCGCGGTCGGCGCGCTCTACCCGCGGTATCCAGAAGCCGATCCCGTCCGGCTCGATCTGCTGCGTGAGAAGACCGGCCGCCGCTGGAGCGTGACGCTCAAGCCCGGCCTGTACCAGCCCGACCCGGCCACCACCCCCGTGGTGACGACCGGGCTGCCGCGGGAGGGCATCGGCTACGTACGGCTGGCCGGCTTCGCGCCCGACTCCGCGGACCGGGTCCTGCGGGCGATCTCCCGGCTGCGCGCCGGCCGCACGCTCACCGGCCTGGTGCTGGACCTGCGCGGCAACGGCGGCGGCAACCCCGAGGAGGTGAACCGGCTGCTGGGCGCGTTCGCCCACGGCAAGGTCACCGCCTACCAGTGCACCGTGGACGGCGCGTGCGAGGCCATGCGCACCGATGACAGCGTCGCGCTGCTCAACCTGCCGCTGGCGGTGCTCACCGACCGCGGCTGCGCCTCGGCGTGCGAGCACTTCAGCGCCGCCGTCAAGGACCTCCGGCTCGGCCGGCTGGTCGGCACGCGCACCGCGGGCGCGGTCTCGGGCCCGGCCCAGCCGTACCTGCTCGGCGACAACACCATCCTGGGGTTCCCGTCGCGGCATCACCTGGCCCCCGGCCGCGAGGTGATCGACCGGATCGGCGTGGCGCCCGACCACCACGTGCCGCTGACCCCGAAGGACGCCGCCGCCGGGCGCGACCCCGCTCTGGACAGGGCCCTGGCCCTGCTGTCCGAGTGAACCTCCGCCGGCTCCCCCGGAAGGACGCCCCATGAGCCATGCCCGCGAACCGAAGCCGATCCTGCGCGCCGGCCTGGCCGCCGCCGCCGGGCTCGCGGTGCTCGCCGCGAGCGCCTGTTCCGCGCCCGCCCCGCCCAGGACCGTCGCCGCCGCGTCCGCCGCCCCGTCGGCCGGCGCCACCGGTCCCGCGACCCTGCCCGCGCCCACCGGCCCCCATCCGGTCGGCACCACCGCCCTGCACCTGAAGGACACCTCCCGCCCCGACCCGTGGGTGCCCGAAGCGAAGGCCAGGGAGCTGATGGTCACTCTGTGGTACCCGGCGCGGGCGCGTACGGGGCAGCGCGCCCCGTACATGACCCCGAAGGAGTCGGAGCTCACCCTGAAGGGCAGGAGGGTGACCGGCGCGCCGTACGACCTGCTGAGCAAGACCCGCACCAACGCCTTCAGCGGCGCGGAGCCGGCCGGGCGGAAGGGCGCCCTGCCCCTGGTGGTGCTCTCGCCCGGGTTCACCATGCCCCGCAGTACGCTCACCGCCCTGGCCGAGGAACTGGCCGGCGGAGGGTACGTCGTGGCGGGCATCGACCACACCTACGAGAACCACGCCACGACCTTCCCCGACGGGCGGGTCGCCGAGTGCGTCGCGTGCGACAGCGACACCGACCCCGGCTTCGGCACGAGGGTGGCCGGGGTCCGGGCGGCCGACGTCTCCTTCGTGCTCGACCGGCTCACCGGGCCGGACGCGGCGTGGGAGGGCTCCGCGCTGATCGACGCGTCCAGGATCGCGATGGCCGGCCAGTCGATCGGCGGGGCGAGCGCGCTGGCGGCCATGGTGACCGACTCCCGGGTGCGCGCCGGGATCAACATGGACGGCACCGCGTACGCCCGGCTCCCCAAGAGCGGCCTGTCGCGCCCGTTCCTGTTCCTGGGCTCGCCGGGCCACACGCCCGGAGGCCGCGACAACTCCTGGGACCGCGACTGGAAGCTGCTGACCGGATGGAAGCGCTGGCTGGTGCTGCCCGGCGGGGATCACCAGTCCTTCACCGACGTGCCGCTCCTGGCGGACGCCCTCGGCATCGAGCAGCCGGGCAGCCTGCCGGCGGCACGCTCCGTGGAGATCACCCGTACGTACGTGCGGGCCTTCCTGGACCTGCATCTGCGCGGCGAGCGGCAACCCCTGCTGGACGGGCCGTCGCCGCGCTACCCGGAGGTCGAGCACTGCGCCCCGGCGGCGAAGACCTGCGAGTAGCGTTCCACGGCGGGGCCCATAGGATCGCGTACATGCTCTCGGGAACCGTCACCGCCCTGTATCGCTGGCCGGTCAAATCGCTGCGGGGCGAGGCGCTGACCTCGGCCCGGCTGGACGAGCGCGGCCTGGCCGGCGACCGCGCGTACACGCTGATCGACCAGCGCCCGCAGCGGGCCGGGACCCGGCTGACCGTGCGGCAGGTTCCCGGCATGCTGGCCTGGGAGGCCGCCTACCCGGCGACGTGCGACGGCTCGCCGGAGCCCGCGGGCGAGCCGGTGCTGTACTCCCCCACCGGGGCCGCGTACGCCTGGAACGATCCGGAGCTGCCCGCCGCGCTCGCGGAGTCGTACGGGATACCGCTGGAGCTGCGGGCCGCCGCCGGGCAGCAGGACCGGGGGCCGACGGTGCTGGTGACCTTCGAGGCGTCGCGGCGGGCGCTGTCGGAGGAGCTGGGCGCCGAGGTGGACGTGCGCCGCTTCCGGCCCAACGTGCACCTCGACACCGGCCTGCCCGCCTTCGCCGAGGAGGCGTACGGCGAGGGCTTCTCGCTCACCATCGGCGAGACGACGCTGGAGATCATCGGCCCCGACTCCGGGCCGTGCATCCGGTGCGCGGTGCCGAGCTGGGACGTGCACGGCCGCGAGCGCTGGCCGGAGCTGCAGAAGCACCTGATCGTGACGCACGAGAACAAGTTCGGGCTGATCATGCGGGTGACCCGGGCGGGCACGGTGGCGATCGGCGACCCTGTTTCTTGATACCCCGTGTGGCGAAAAGGCGGGAAAAAGTGTGAACGCTGTGGGGGTGGGCGGCGTACCTGTGTGTGAAAGCCGCACCACCAGAACCTACAGCGAGGAGGGGTGCCTCTCGACCGAGCCATCGCTGAAGTGACCTTCTCCAGAACTTGATCAAATGGGGCCGAGGGGTCCGGTGGGATCGGTCTCCCGCGCGATCTGTGGGGTCGCGCGCGTGCGGGGAGTTCGATCCCCCGGACCCCGTCCCATTTCGTCCGTCGAGTTGTTTCTGGTTCCGTTTCGCGGGCATCCCGTGGCCGCTCCTGGTCAAAGCGGTCACGGGATGCCCTTTTGTCGTGGTTGTGTGCCACCGGGCCTGTCGTGGTGAACCGGGGCGCGGCGGCGCGCGTACCTGTGCCCGTGGACGTGTTCCGGGTCGCCCGCGCCGCGGTGTTCGCCGTGGCGTGCGTGCTGCTGTCGCTGGGGATGCACGTCCTCGCCGGCGGCGCGCAGGTGCGCCCGGAGGTGCTGACGGCCGCGGCGGCCGTGACCGGGGCGGGCGCGCTGGCGCTGACCGGGCGGCAGCGGGGGCCGGAGACGCTGCTCCCGGCCTGCTTCGCCGCCCAGTACGGCATGCACCACGCCTTCGCCGCCGGGAGCGTCCACGGCCTGCACCTGGAGGTGCTGGCCGGGCACGACCCGGGGCTGTGGCGGCCCTTCGGCATGGTGCTGGCCCACGGCGTGGTGGCCGCGGTGTCGGGATGGTGGCTGGCCCGCGGCGAGGCCGCGCTGGGCATGCTGCTGCACCTGCTCGCCGGGTGGGTGCCGCGGCTGCGCCACCTGCTCGCCGGTCCCGCCCCGGTACGCCGCGCGGCGCGTCCCGCTACCGCGCCGCCCGTCGCCGTGCCCCGGCCACGGCCGTCCGTCCCGGCTCCGTCCGGCAGGGGACCGCCCCGGAGGACCCGCGCGTAGAGCGCGCGCATGCCGCCCGCCGCCCGGATTCGCGGCGGGTCCGTCCTCCCCCGATCCCCCACCGATGGAGCGATTGCGCATGACCTCACTTGAGGTGCGCCCGGAGCGCACCGAGCCCCCGTCCCCGCCGTCCTCGTCCTCCCCGTCGTCCTCGTCGTCCCCTTCGTCCCCGTCGCCGCAGCGGTACCGCGCCGTGTGGCGCTGGCACTTCTACGCCGGCCTGTTCGTCGCCCCGATCGTGCTGGTGCTGGCGATCACCGGAGCGATCTACCTGTTCAAGGAGCCCTTCGAAGCCTGGCGCTACCAGGACGTCCGTACGCTGCCCGCCCCGGTCGCCGCGCCCCGGCCGCTGTCGGAGCAGATCGCCGCCGCCCGCACCGCCCACCCGGACGCGGAGGTGATGTCGGTGATCCCGCCCGCCGCGCCCGACCAGAGCACCCGGGTGATCCTCAGCGGCGCGGAGTCCGGCCCGTGGGCGCAGGGCGTCTCGGTCTACGTCGATCCGGGCACGCTGCGGGTGCTGGGCGAGATCGACGACTCGGCGACGTTCATGCGCGTCGTGCGTACGATCCACGGCGAGCTGCTGGCCGGCACGGTCGGCGACCGGGTGGTGGAGACGGCCGCCTGCTGGACGCTGATCCTCATCGCCACCGGCGTCCACCTGTGGTGGCGCGGCCCGGCGCGCCGGCGCCGCCGCCGAAGGGGCGGGCGGGGCGCGCTGCGCCGGGTGCACGCGCTCACCGGCGTCTTCGCGGGCGCGGTCGTGGTGTTCCTGATCGTCTCGGGGCTGCCGTGGTCCGGCGTGTGGGGCCAGAACCTGCAGAAACTGCAGGACGCCACCGGTTCGACCGTCCCGGACGCCGATGCCTTCGCCCGTACGTCCACCGTGCCCAAGCTGTCCGGGGAGCTGTCGGACGACCCCGACGCCAAGGTGCCGTGGGCGGCCGAGCGGCTGCCCGTCCCCGAGTCGGCGGACGGCGGGCACCACGGGCACGGCGGCACGGGAGGCGCGCTCCAGCCGGGCGCGCTGCCCGTCGAGCGGGCGCTGGCCACCGCCCGCGCCACTCTGCGCGACTGCGCGCCGCCCGCCTGCGAGATCAAGATCCTGCTGCCGGAGGGACCCGAGGGCGTCTACACCTTCGTCAGCGGGCACCGCGCCGACCCGTCGCTGGACCGGACCCTGCACGTGGACCAGTACAGCGGCCGGGTGCTGGTGTCGTACGGGTGGGAGGAGTACGGCGTGCTGGCCAAGGCCGTGGAGCAGGGCGTGGCCCTGCACGAGGGCCGCAGGTACGGCACCGCCAACCTGCTGGTCATGCTCGCCGCCTGCCTGGCCCTGATCACCCTGATCGTGACCGGGGTGTGGATGTGGTGGAAGCGCCGCCCCCGCGGCCGGATCGGCGCGCCCGCCCGGACGACGGACCGGCGCACGGCGTACGGGGTGATCGGGATCATGGCGGTGCTGGGAGTGCTGTTCCCGCTCGCCGGTGTCACCATGCTGGCCGTGCTGCTGCTGGACGTCCTGCTGCTGCGGCGCGTGCCCGCCCTGCGCCGCGCCTTCGGCTGAGGGGCGCTCAGCCGCCGTTGACTCGCGGCGAAGTCCCGCACAAGAGGGCCGTGCCAGAACAGAGGACATCGCACAACCGCGCAAGGAGACTCCGATGTCCTCTCATCTCGTGATCACCGGTGGCCGTCTCGCCGGCATGGACCCCGCCGTCCCGGACGGCCCCGGCGACGTCGTCGTACGGGACGGCGTGATCGTCGCGGCCGGGCCGGACGCGCAGGCGCCCGAGGGAGCGACGGTGCTCGACGCCTCGGGCGCCCTGGTCCTGCCCGGCCTGGTGGACACGCACCGGCACACCTGGCAGTCGGCCGTGCGGCACGTGGGGCTGCGCTGGACCCTGATGGACTACATCGGCGCGGCGCTGGTGCGCCTCGCGCCCGCGTTCCGGCCCGAGGACGTGTACGCCGGCACGCTGCTCGGCGCGCTGGGCGCGCTCGACTCCGGCATCACCACGCTGGTGGACTGGTCGCACATCCAGAACACCCCCGAGCACACCGACGCCGCGATCGAGGCGTTGCGGCACAGCGGCATCCGGGGCGTGTTCGCGTACGGGTGGCCGATGGACGACCCGCTGCGCTGGATCGGCGACAGCGACGCCGAGCTGCCCGCCGACATTCGGCGCGTGCGCGAGGAGCTGGCCGACGACACCGCCAGGGTCACCATGGCGCTGGCCGCCCGCGGCCCGGAGATGTCCACGCTCGCCGCCACCCGGCGCGACCTGCTGCTCGCCCGCGAGCTGGGCCTGCGCACCACCATGCACGCGGGCGTCATGCCGGGCACCCGGACGATCGATGCGCTGCGCCGCGAGGGGCTGCTCGACGAGACCGTCACCCTCGTGCACGCCTGCGCCGCCGGGGACGACGAGCTGGCCATGGCCGCCGACGCCGGGGCCACCGCCAGCGTCTCACCGCTGATCGAGACCACGATGCCGGAGTTCGGCGGGCCGCGCACGGCCTCGCTGCTCGCCGCCGGGATCACGACCGGGCTGAGCGTGGACACCGAGATCAGCACCTCGGGCGACCTGTTCGCCCAGATGCGGGTGGCCCTCGCGCACGCGCAGGGATCGCCGCTGACCGCCGCCGATCTGCTGCGGATGGCCACATCCGGCGGCGCCGCCGTCGCCGGGGTGTCCGGCCGGGCCGGCACGCTGGCGCCGGGCATGCGCGCGGACCTGATCGTGGTGGCCGCCGACGGCGTGGGCATGGCCCCCGCCCTCGACCCGGCCACGTCGCTGCTGCTCGGCGCCCACCCCGGGCTGGTCCGGCACGTGGTCGTGGACGGCAGGGTGGTCAAGCGCGACGGCACGCTGACCGGCCGCGTCGGCGCGGTGCTGGAGGCCGCCCGCGAGAGCCTGGAGCACCTGCGCAAGGCCGTACCGGACGTGCTCGGCTCGTGATGTATGCCGGGATGTGCGACATGACACAATCCCGGCATGGCGGTCACTTTCCGGGTACTCGGCCCCTTCACGGCACATGTCAACGGTGTGCCCGCCGACCTCGGGGGGCCGCGTCCGCGGCTGCTGCTGGCCCGGCTGATCATCGCCCGCGGGGCCACCGTGGCGGTGGACACGCTCCTCGACGACCTGTACGACGGCGCCCCGCCGCCGCGTGCCGTGAACACCCTGCACAGCTACATCTCCAACCTGCGCCGGGTGCTGGAGCCGGACCGCGCCCCGCGTACGCCGTCGGCCGTGCTGGTCAACCGGCCGCCCGGGTACGCCCTGCTGCCGGACGAGGTGGACGCCGAGGAGTTCTCCCGGCTGGCGCGGGCGGGCGCGTACGCGGAGGCGCTGGCCCTGTGGCGCGGAGCCCCGTACGAGGAGTTCGCGGACGTGCCGTGGCTGCGGCCGGAGATCGAGCACCTGGCCGAGACCCACCTGGTGACCCTGGAGGGCCATCTCGCCCAGCGGCTCGGTTCCGGCGACCCGCACGTGGTGGGCGAGCTGGAGACCCTGGTCCGCGCCCATCCGCTGCGCGAGGGCCTGTGGGAGCTGCTGGCCCGCGGCCTGTACCGGCTCGGGCGGCAGGCGGACGCGCTGGACGCGCTGCGCACCGCCCGTACGCGGCTGGCCGAGGAGCTGGGGCTCGATCCGGGCCCCGCGCTCCAGCGCCTGGAGGCGGCCATCCTCACCCAGGACCCCGCGCTGCTGTCGCCTTCCCCGGAGCCGGCCGGGATCGAGGTCGCCGCGCCCGCCGCCCCGCCGGTCACGGTGGGGCGCGGCGCGCAGCTCGGCAGGCTGGCGGAGCTGGCGGCCGGGGTGGCCGCGGGGCGGCCGGCCAGCGCGGTGATCTCCGGCGAGCCGGGGATCGGCAAGACCTGGCTGGCGGAGGCGTTCGCGGCCGAGCGGGCCGCCGCGGGCTGGCTGGTGGCCCGGGGCCGCTGCCACGAGACCTCGGGCGCGCCCGCGCTGTGGCCCTGGCAGCAGGCGGTACGCGAGCTGGCCGCCGCCGTCCCGCCGCCCCCGGACAGCGCGCGCTGGCTCGGCGTCCTGCTCACCGACGACGCCCCGGCACCCGGCGAGGGCGCCGCGGGGGAGGCCGGCGAGGCGCGGTTCCGGCTGCACCGGGCGACGGCCGCGTACCTGGAGGCGGCGGCCCGGCGGCGGCGCGTGCTCATCGTGCTCGACGACCTGCAGTGGGCCGACGCCGCCTCGCTCGGCCTGCTCGTCGATCTCACCGCGCTGCTGCGCGGCCGGGTGCTGATCGCGGTCACCGTGCGCTCCGGCGAGGGCACCCCGGAGCTGTACGACGCGCTGGGCGTGCTGGGCCGCAGGGACGCCCTGAGGCTCCCCCTCGCCGGGCTCGACCGGGCCGCCATCGCCGAGCTGGCCGCCCGCCACGGCGTGCCCGCCGCCGAAGACGGCGTGGTGGCCGCGCTCGCCGAGCGCACCCAGGGCAACCCGCTGTTCATCCGGGAGATCCTGCGCCTGGCCGCCGACCAGGGCTTGGAGCGGGCCCTGACCGGCGTGCCCGAGGGCCTGGCCGACGTGCTGCGCCAGCGGCTGCTGCGCCTGCCCGCCACTCACCGCGCCGTGCTGGACGCCGCCGCCGTCGTGGGCTCGGCCGCCGACCCGCTGGTGCTCGCGGAGATCGCCGGGATTCCGTCCGGCGAGGTGGACGAGGCGCTGGACACCGCGGCCGGGATGATGCTGCTCGCCTCCGACCAGCGCTTCACCCACGACCTGGTCCGCGAGACCGTGTACGCCGACGTGCCCGCGCGCCGCCGTGCGGGCCTGCACCTCGCCGCGCTGCGCGCGCTGGAGCGCCGCCCGCGCCCCGACCCGTCGGCCCTGGCCAGGCACGCGCTCGCCGCCGGCCCGGCCGCCGCCGCCGACGCCGTACGCTGGGCGTCCGCGGCCGCGGGGCAGGCGGCGGCGCGGCTGGCGTACGAGGACGCGGTGGCGTGGTGGCGGCGGGCGGTCGCGGCGCACGCCACCCAGCCCGGCGCCGACCCCGCCGAACACGTGGAACTGCTGCTCAGCCTGGTGCGCGCCCAGCTCGTCGCGGGCGACGGCTACGGCGCGCGGCAGACCCGGGCCGAGGCGCTGCTCGCCGCCGACACCACCGCCGCGACCCTGTCGCAGGAAGCGGCCACCCTGCTCGCCGCCCGTGCCCTGACCAGCCTGGACGCACCGGGCCTGTGGAAGTTCTACGCCTATGGCGAGACCGAGGCGCACATCGTGCGGCGCATCGAGGACGCCCTCGCCCGGCTGCCCGCCCGCGACTCCGAGCTGCGGTGCAGGCTGCTCGGCTGCCTGGGCGTGGAACGCTACGACGGGTCCGCCGACCCGCGCGGCGACCTGGCGACCGCCGAGGCACTGGCGATGGCCCGCCGCCTGCTGGAGCGGGGCGAGGCGGGCGAGCGGCTGCTCGCGGTCACGCTGAACGCCCGCTACCTCGGCGTCCAGCTCATGGACCGCCTGGCCGAGCTGGACGCGATCGGCGTCGAGCTGGCCTCCCTCGACGGGCTGCCCGCCTTCGCGCTACTCGGCTACATGATCATGGAACGTACCAGGCTGGAGCGGTTCGACGTGGCCGGGGCCGACTGGGCCGCGGCGCGGGCGGAGTCCCTGATCGAGCGGCTGGACCTGCCCTGGCCGCGCTTCCAGCACCAGATCTGGCGCGTCACCCGCCGGCTGGTCGCGGGCGACTTCGCCGGCGCCGACGCCGAGCACACCAAGGCGGCCGAGGCGGGCGAGCGGCTGAACTCCTGGGGCACCAGGGGCGCCCTCTCGACGGTGGCGCTGGCCAGGGCCCTGCAAGCGGGCGACGGCGCGAACATGGAGCTGACCGACACCCACTCCAGGTTCCCGGCCTACCGGCAGGCCGTCGAGGTGCTGGCCGCCCACTACCGTGGCGAGCCGCCGCACCGGCCCGGCACCTGGTACGACCCGCCGCACGACTTCCTCGAACTGCCCACCCTGTGCTACCAGGCCCTGGCCCAGGCCGTCACGGGCGACGCGGAGGCGTCCGCGCGGACGTACCGCAGACTGCTGCCGTACGAGGACCGGCTGGCCATCGGCTCGGGCACCTTCGCCGGCGGCCCGGTCGGCTACTACCTCGGCCTGCTGGCCCCCGACGAGACGACCGCGCACACCCACCTGAAGACGGCCGAGGACCGCTGCGCCCGCGCCGGGCTCACCTGGTGGTCCACCCGCATCAAGCAAGCCACGACCGACCCCGGGGCGCCGCCCCGAGCGGGTGGTGACGGCTGACCGCCGCGCGGGGGCGGCGGTCAGGCGTTCTGGGGGGTGGGGACGGCGGCGTCCCAGTCGATGGCGACCTTTTGGGGGTCTTCGGGGGCGATTCTGGCCGGGACCCGGGTGCCGGGGGTGGTGAGGGGCAGGTGGTGCGGGGGGACGCGGTGGGCCAGGCGGACCTCGTACGGGCGGGCGTCGGGGCCGGTCACGAGGAGGACCAGGCCGATGACGGGGTCGCCGTTGTCGGCGGTCATGCCGTTGGTGGAGAAGGTGGCCAGGACGGTGGCCGTGGCCGGGACGCCCCTGGCGAGGATGTCGGCGGCGGAGACGCGCTCGCCGGGGGTGGGGTGGGAGGCGGCCCGCTGCCAGTCGATGGTGAGGCGGGCCGGGTCGGCCGGGTCCAGGCGGACGGGGAGGTGGGCGCCGGGCAGGACCGCGCCGACCAGCAGGCGGGGCAGGGGCTCGCGGTGGCTGACCCGGTAGGCGTCGGCGCCCTCGCGGCGCACCTCCAGGTCGAAGACGACCATGGGCTGGTCGTTGATCGTCACGCCGGTGTCGCGCATGGCGAGGATCACCGCGCTCGCCGGGACACCGCCGGTCAGGAGGTCGGTGTTGCCGCCGGTCATGTCCTTGATCAAGCCGAAGATCCCTCCGGGTGAGCCGCCGCCGGCCGTGGACTCGGCGCCGGCGCCCGACATCACGCCGCGCAGAGCCTGGTTCCACAGGCCGGCGAAGATCAGGAAGAAGCCGGGGATCATCAGGGTCATACCGAGGCCGAAGGCCCAGCCGGACCAGGCGGTCGGCGGCCAGCTCACCATGCCGGCGACTCCGGCGGCCGTCGCGACGGCGCCCACGGTCTCGACGGCGATTCCGGTCAGGAGCAGGATCGAGCGCTTCACGGCGTCCCTCACTTGTCAGATCGTTCGTGTGCGGTGATAGGTAACGCTGGATCGCTTGCGCGCCGGTTGCATCCCGATTACCCGGGACTTTGTCGCTGCAAGTCGGGATAAGTCGCCCCGCAAATCACCATGGATGCCGCGATCCTCCCCTACGATCTTGCGCATACGCGAAACGGTCAGGAGTGGCGTGGACGAGAGCAGAGTGCCACCGGGAGTAGATCCGACCGTGCCCAGCGTGGCGCGGATCTACGACTACTACCTGGGTGGCAAGGACAACTTCGCGGTGGACCGCGAGGCGGCGAAGAAGATCATCGAGATCCTGCCGAACGTCGGCGAGATCGCCAGGGAGAACCGCTACTTCCTGGAGCGGGCGGTGACGTACCTCAGCGAGCAGGGTGTGCGCCAGTTCCTCGACATCGGCGCGGGCCTGCCCACCCAGCGCAACGTGCACCAGGTCGCCCAGGAACTCGCGCCCGGCTCTCGGGTCGTGTACGTGGACAACGACCCCATCGTGCTCGCGCACGCCCGCGCGATCCTGGCCGAGAACGAGGACGTGATCGCGGTCGAGGGCGACATGCTGCGGCCCCGGGAGATCGTCGAGCACCCCGACGTCCGGGCCCACCTCGACTTCTCCCAGCCGGTCGGACTGCTGCTGCTGGCCGTGCTGCACTTCGTGCCGGACGATGACCAGGCCGTCTCGATCGTACGCACGCTGTCCGAGCCGCTGGTCCCGGACAGCCACCTGGTGATCTCGCACGCCTCGATCGGGCCGGTCAGCGAGGAGGACGACCGCGAGGCCCAGGCGATCTACAGCAGGACCTCGGCCCCCGGCGTGGCGTCGCGCACCCCCGAGCAGGTGGAGGTCTTCTTCGCCGGGCTCGACCTGGCCGAACCCGGCGTCGTGCCGCTCCAGGACTGGCGGCCCACGGTGCGACTGGACATCGCCGCCAAACCGGGCGAGGCCGGCGCGGTGGGCGGAGTGGCCCGAATCCCCTGAGCCCGGCCCTACGGCACGGCGAAGGGGTCGCCCCGTCTCTCGCCGCGGGTCACGCGGCCGCAAGGCAGGCGCTCCGCCCCTTTGCCGCGGGTTACGCGGCTGCAAGGCAGTCGCCCCGTCCCTCGCCGCAGGTCACGCGGCCGCAAGGCAGGCGCTCCGTCCCTTGGCCGCGGGTTATGCGGCGCGGCGTACCGCCAGGTCGCACAGGGAGTCGAGCGCGTCGCGGGCCGGGCTGTCGGGGAGGGCCGCCACCGCGGCCCTGGCCTCGGCCGCGTACCGCTCGGCCTCCTCGCGCGCGCGGTCCATGGCCGGGGAGCCGCGCAGCAGGTCCAGCGCCTCCGCGTGCAGGGCGGGGTCGGTGACCGGGCCGGAGCGGAGGATCTCGCCCAGGCGGCGGGCTCCGGCGTCGCCCTCGCCGACGGCGTACAACATCGGCAGGGTGGTCAGGCCGGCGCGCAGGTCGGTGCCCGCCGCCTTCCCCGAGCGATCGACCTCGGACATGATGTCGATGAGGTCGTCGGAGAGCTGGAAGGCGACGCCCAGCGCCTCGCCGTACGCGGTGAGGGCCTTGATCGTGCCGGGGTCGGCGCCGGAGCAGATCCCGCCCAGGCGCACCGACAAGGCGATCAGCGAGGCCGACTTGTCGCGGACCACGCTCACGTAGTGGTCGGCGGGGTCCTCACCGGGCCGCGGGCCCTCGGCCTCGCGCACCTGGCCGCGTACCAGGCGCTCGAAGGCCAGCGACTGCGCCCGGCGCGCCTCGTCGCCCAGATCGATGCTGATCGAGGCCGCGCGGGCGAACAGGTGGTCCCCGACCAGGATCGCGACCTTGTTGCCGTAGCGGACGTGCGCGCTCGGCACGTTGTGGCGCATGGGGGCCTCGTCCATGACGTCGTCGTGGTAGAGCGAGGCGACGTGCAGCAGCTCGACCGAGACGGCGGCCGTACGCACCTGGGGCGCGTCCGGGTCGCCGAAACGCGCGCCGAGGAACACCAGCAGGGGGCGCCAGCGCTTGCCCCCGGCGTCGATGAGGTGGACGGCCGCCTCCCTGATCAGCGGCTCGGACGAATCGACGGCGACCTCGCGCAGGTGGGCCTCGAAGGAGGTCATTGCCTCCTTCAGGCCGCCCGCGAGGTTGTCGTCCGCAGGCGCGAGCTGCTCCAGGGCCGATCGCGACATTCTTCCTCCGCACTCCCTTGAACCGACATGTCTGGAAATCACACGCACTGCCCCGTGTGACGCTAGCACCAGACGATCAGCCGCGAGCGCGCCCGGCCCTCGTACCCGGACCTGTGATCGGCGCGTGGAGGCGGACCCGGCACGGCACGGCACGGCCCCCTGCCCGGGCGGGCGCACGCGCCGGATGGCGCTCGCCCCCGGCACCGGCCGCCTGCTCCCCGAGGCGCGGGCCGCGCTGGACACCGCCGAGAGCGAGTTCCCGGCGACATGAGTTAACGCGAGGCCCTGTGGCTCCTGCTCCGGCGCCTGCTCACCCGCGCGACCTGCGACGAGACGTGGCTGTGAGTCACCCCGCGGGGAAGCCGATGTACTCCGGCGGCACGTGCTCCACCAGCCAGACGCCGTTGGCGCTGACGCGGAACTCGTGCCCGTCGCGGTGCATCCGCCCGGCGTCCACACCGAGCACGACCGGCCGCCCGCGCCGGGCGCCCACGCGGGTCGCGGTCTCGCGGTCGGGCGACAGGTGGACGTACTGACGCCGCATCCGCCGCAGCCCTTCGGCGCGGATCGGGCGCAGGGCGGCGGCGACGGTGCCGTGGTAGAGCCACTCGGGCGGCGCCACCGCCGGCAGGTCGAGATCGACCGCGACCGAATGGCCCTGACTGGCCCGGATGCGGCCGTCCTGGATCGCGTACCGCTGCTTGTCGTTGGCCGCGACGACCTGCTCCAGCTCCGCCCGCGAGATCGGGAAGCCGTGCGCCGCCGCGGCGCCGAGCAGTACGTCCACCTCCACCCAGCCGTGCGGATCGAGCGCGATGCCGATCCGCTCGGGCTGGTGCCGCAGGTGCTTGGCCAGGTACTTCGAGATGCGTACCATCCGCCGTTCGTCCATCGCGCCCACTGTCTCACAGGGCGGCGGAGACGCGCCGCCCGTTATCAGCCGGTCACGCCGGGTTCAGCCGGGTCATGCCTCCCCGCGCAGATGCTGGATGTAGCGGTCGGCGCTGGCGCGCACGATCCGCTCGGCGTCCTGACGGACGACCGGGGTCCACCAGCCCCCGTAGATGCGCTCGAACCGGTACGGCTCCACCGCCGCGACCACCCCCCGCACGTCCCGCTCCGGCAGCGGCAGCCGGTTGGGCGCGCTCCAGACGAAGGTGATCCGGTCCTCCCCCGGCGTGACGAAGATCGTGTCGCCGGTGAGCAGCACACCACGCCCCTCGGCGCCGTCCGCCCAGTGCACCACCGCACTGCCGGGGAAATGCCCCCCGCACTGCACCAGCGTGACCCCCGGCAGCACCTCGGCCGTCCCCGACCACGTCCGCACTCGCTCGGCGGGACGCATCAGCCACCCGGCATCGGCCTCCGGCAGCAGGATCTCGGCCCCGAAGGCCCGGCTCCACTCCACCATCGAGCCGTAGAAGTGCGGATGGCTGGCGGTGACCACCCGCAGCCCGCCCAGCTCCCGAACCCGCTCGACCGCCTCCTCGTCGATGAACCCCGACGGGTCCCACAGCAGGTTCCCCTCGGAGGTCCGCACCAGCAGCGAACGCTGCCCGATGGCCACCTGCGGCTCCGCACCGATCCCGACCAGACCGGGCTCGACCTCCCGCACCACACTCCGATGCCCCGCCGCCCTCAACTCACCGAGCGTGGTCCACTTCTGACCCCCCGGCGGCACCCACTGCCGCTCATCGGCACAGACCGCACAGACGGCCGGCGGCTCGTCCAGCTCGCCATGGTGATTGCCACACGTCGCACACACCCATACCGCCATGCCCACCCCTTTCTCCGACACATCAGGAAACGTACCCGCCACAGCCCTTCCCGGCCGCACCCCACGGCCGGGGAGACAGGGCGCGGAGCACGGGCCAGGGAGAGGACCGGGCTGAAGGGACGGACAGAGGGCACGGGGGCGCCCGCGGAGCGCGAGGGCCGGGCCACCGCCCACACACCCGGCCACGTCGCCAGGAGCCCGGCGACGCGCGTGTACGGGCCCGCGGAACGCGGAAGCCGGGCCACCGCCCACACACCCGGCCACGTCGCCAAGAGCCCGGCGACGCGCGTGTACGGCGCGGGGCGCCATCGCTGCCGTCCCGCGCCGTGCGCGTGCGTACGTCAGGCGTCGTCGTCGGAGACCGACGTGGCGCCTTTGCATGTGGTCGTGGCTTTGCCGAAGAGGACCAGAGCCTTGCCGCAGCTGCTCACCGGCACCGACACCGGCTCCACGATCTCGTCGTTGAAGATCACGATGTCGCCGAGGAGCGACGACCCGCCACCTCCCGGTTCCGGGGTGTCGGCGTGGGCCGGAGCGGCCACGGCGAGAAGTCCCGCCGCGACGCCGCCGACCCCCAATCGGACGGCGCCCACGACACCTCTGCCGAACATTGCGTTCTCCTTCTCTCCCCCGCCCGCCCGGAGGACCGGGCGGACGCCCCGCGGGTCAACCGGCTACGCCGCGATCCGGTTGTGCTGCAGTTCCGCGGGGCCGGCCACCGCCTCCTGCGGCACGGTGTGCTCGGGGCGGCTGCGTTCCATGAGCCGGTCCATCAGCGCCAGGGCGATGGCGGAGATGATGAAGGTCAGATGGATCAGCGTCTTCCACAGCAACTCCCTGTCGGTGATGGCCGGCCGTCCGGCGTTGATGAAGATCTGTAGCAGGTGGATGGAGGAGATCCCGATGATCGCCATCGCCAGCTTGACCTTCAGGACGTTGGCGTTGACGTGGGACAGCCACTGCGGCTGGTCGGGGTGCCCGTCGATGCGCAGCCGCGAGACGAAGGTCTCGAAGCCGCCGACGATCACCATGATCAGCAGATTGGAGATCATCACCACGTCTACCAGTCCGAGGACGATCAGCATGATCGTCGTCTCGGCGACCTGACCGCCGAACCCGAGCGCTACCAGGTGCGACAGCTCCACGAGGAACCGCCACACGTACACGACCTGGGCCACGATGAGCCCGATGTAGAGCGGTGCCTGGATCCAGCGGCTGAGGAACATGTAGTAGCCGAGGCGCTTGAGCGCGGCGCTCAGGGGCCAGGGCCTGGTGTCTGCCACCGATTGCAGCTTCAGCACCGGTCGTCACTAGGAGTTGAGGACGTTTATCAGGACATGGTCAACGACGGCCTGCACCAGGGTGCCGCCGGGCTCGCCGGACAGGCCGGATAGGGGCGAGGGTGGTGTGCCGTCTCCGGGTGACGCGGCCATGGCGGCGGGGGCGGTGAGCGCGGCGAGCGCGAGCCCCGCGCCCGCCCCCGCGACCGCGGCCCGCGCGAACGCCCGGGTGACCCGGCGCGCGGCCATGGCCCGCCGTGGGCCGCGCGTGACGGCGGCGGGGACGGGGACCGACGCCGGCTTCGCGCGATCGGCGGTGGCGGGATCGGCGAGGCCGAGGGGGGTGGGATCGTCACCCTTGACCGGGTCTTCGATCACCGCGGAATCGACGGCCTTGGCTGCGGCGCGGACGGTAAACATGGCACCTCCGGTTAGTCTAGGGTCGCGGTCGTCACGGTCAGTATCCAGTCAAGCACGGAACGAAACCTTCAACGGCGAGCCTCCGGCGACCTTTCCGGTACGCGTCCCCCCGCAGAGAGGGCCCCGGCGCGGCAACGTACGCATGGACGGACATACCTCGCCACCGCTCCGGGGCCCGCACGCGGCCGATCAGTGCCGGCCGGCGCCCGTCAAGGGGCGAGGCAGTGGACGGCCGGCAGCTCGGTCGGCACGCCGGGCTGCGCGGGGTCGACGAGGTGGGTCACCTCGCCGACACTGGCGGTCAGGCACTCCACCGCCGCGACGGGGTCCACCACCGCGGAGGCGGCTGGGGCGACGGCCAGCACCCCGCCGGCCACTGCGGCGGCGACGAGCCCTCGGATGATGTGGCGCATGTGATCCTCCTGGATTCGGTTACGAGCACCACCGCTATCGTTACACCATGTAGTCGCTCGGTAACCGAAGATTACGGAGTTCTCATGCGCGAGCCCCTGGCCCGCGGCGGTGTTCCCGTCCGATTCCTCGCCGACCCCATGGCGGCGCCATGTAATCATCTGATAACGTTGTGTAGCCGATCTAGGGATGTCCTCCGGCTACGGAGCGACAACAGGGGGCGGGCCGAGTTCTGAGGGGGGCTCGCCCGCCGCCTGCCCTAGATCGCCCAGCGTCGGGCCGGCCCCGGTCCAACGCCCCGATACCGCCCTCGCGCCGTTCCGGCCGGTCATTTTTGCCCCTGCCATGGCCGTCCGGAACGGCGCGCTGGGTGCCGCTCGGGGCGCGACCGACGCGGGCTCAGGGCGAGCGGTACAGGCGCGGTGTAGGCAGGGGCCTCAGGCGGGGGGTATAGGACGCGGGGGGTATAGGACGGGGACTCGGGTGGGCGGGATCGGCACCGCATAGGTAGGGGGCCTCAGGCGGCGGTATAGGACGGGCGGCCCGGGTGGGCGGGATCGGCACGGTATAGGGCGGGGCCTCAGACGGCGGCATAGGACGGGCGGCCCGGGTGGGCGGGATCGGCACGGTATGGGCAGGGGCTCAGGTGGGGGCGGTAGAGACATGCGGTAGAGGGCGGTAGAGACGGCGGCTCAGGTCGCCGGTAGCGACAGGGCCGCCAGGAGCAGGCCGTCGCGGGCCAGCCAGCGGCCCGGCGGCGGCGCGGCCAGGGGAGGTGGGGCCGGGACCAGGATGCGTACGGTGAAGGTGCCGTCGGCGGCGGGGGTGACCAGGGCGTCCTCGAAGCCCAGCCAGCGGCCCGTCACCGGGTACCACGCCTTGTAGATCGCCTCCTTGGCGCAGAAGAGCAGCCGGTCCCAGCAGATCGACGGGTCGGCGGCGCGGAGTGCGGGGAGGCGGGCGGCCTCCTCGGGGCGGGCGATGGCGTCGTACACGCCGTCGGGCAGCGGCGCGTGCGGTTCGGCGTCGATGCCGACCGAGACGAGGACGTCGTCACGGGCGACGGCCGCCGCGCGGTAGCCGTCGCAGTGAGTGATCGAACCGACCACGCCGGGCGGCCACAACGGCTCCCGTTTGGGGCCAGAAAGGATGGGAACGGGCGCGATGCCCAGTTCGGCCAGGGCACGGCGGGCGCACGCGCGCGCCGCCACGTACTCGTCGCGGCGCTTGGGCACGGCGCGCGCGATGGCCTCCTCCTCGCCCGGGAACGGCTTGTCGTCCACCGGGCCGTTGCCGAACCTCTCGGCCGCCGCGGCCCCGGGGGGCAGGATCTCCTCGATCATCGTCCGCTCACGGCCTCTCGGAGGGGAAGACGCGGCGCAGGCCCGGGACACGCCCTCGGGGCCGCCACTCGCGCGGGTAGCCGACCGACACCTCTTCGAAACGCACCCCGTCGATCCACATGGTGCGGGGGATGTGCAGGTGGCCGTACACGACCGCCGCCGCCCGGTGGCGTACGTGCCAGTCGGCCGTGAGTGCGGTGCCGCACCACATGGCGAACTCGGGGTAGCGCAGCACGCGGGTTGGCTCGCGGACCAGCGGCCAGTGGCTGACCAGCACCGTCGGCAGGCCGGGGTCCAGCTCGGCCAGGCGCCGCTCGGTCTCCTCGGCGCGGGCGCGGCTCCACGCCTCGCGGCTCGGGTACGGGTCGGGGTGCAGCAGCAGCTCGTCGGTGCAGACCACCCCCACCTCGTACGCCCGCTCCAGCGCCGCCGCCTTCGTGGCGAACCCGGCGGGCAGGAACGAGTAGTCGTACAGCACGAACAGCGGCGCGATGGCCACCGGCCCGCCCTCGCCGCGCCACACCGCGTACGGGTCCTCGGGGGTCAGCACCCCGAGGCCGCGGCACATGTCCACCAGGTACCGGTAGCGTGCCTCGCCGCGCAGCTCCACCGGGTCGCGCGGCGGAGTCCACAGCTCGTGGTTGCCCGGCGCCCAGATGACGGTGCCGAAGCGCTCGGCGAGCACGCGCAGCGCCCACTCGACGTCCTCGGCGAACTCGCCCACGTCACCGGCGACGATCAGCCAATCGCCCTCGACGACCGGCCTGAGCCGCTCGACGATCTCGCGATTCTCCTTGTGCCCGACGTGCAGGTCACTGATCGCGTACAGGGAGGGCTCAGGCATCGCCGCCCCGACGGCACACCCCGAACCCGGCGGACACGGACACCACGGCCTCCTCGCGCTCCAAGGGACGCACGATCATCGTAACGGGGCCGGGTGAACCGGAGGTGTCAGGGCTTGCGCCCCAAGCCACCCCAGGCGTTCACCGGGGTAGAGGCGCCGAACGGGTTGGGGTCGGGGCGCCACTCGTGGATCTGCACGACGCCGGGCTCGACGAGTTCCAGGCCGTCGAGGAACCGGGCGATCTGCTCGGGGCTGCGCAGGGCGTAGGGCACCGAGCCGCCCTCGTTGTACATGGCCTGCGCCTCGACGAACGCGGGGTCGGTGTTGGTGCCGTCGTACGTCGCGAGGTAGCCGCCGGACGGCAGCGCCTGCTTGAACGCGTCGAGGATGCGGCGGGCCTCGACGTCGTCCTCGCCCACGACGGGGACGTGGCCGAGCACGCCCATCAGCATGAACGCGATGGGCCGGGAGAAGTCCAGCTTCGTGCGCGCGATCTCGATGATGCGGCCGGGGTCGTTCAGGTCGGCCTCGATGTAGTCGGTGGTGCCGGCCGGGTTGGCGGTGAGCAGGGCGTGCGCGTGGGCGAGCACCAGGGGGTCGTTGTCGACGTAGACGACGTGGGCGTCGGGGGCGACCCGCTGGGCGACCTCGTGGGTGTTGTCGTGGCTGGGCAGGCCGGTGCCGACGTCCAGGAACTGGCGCACGCCCAGGTCGGCGGCGAGGTGGCGGACGACGCGGGAGATGAAGTAGCGCGACACGCGCGCCAGATCGAAGATCCCGGGGAAGATCGCGGCGTACTGGTCACCGGCCTCCTGATCCACCGGGAAGTAGTCCTTGCCGCCCATCCAGTAGTTCCAGATCCGCGCCGAGTGGGGCACGGAGGTGTCGATTCCCGCCATCAGGTCTTTCTCTGCCTCGCTCCACGGGAACGCCGTGTCATCACCGTTCACGGCATGCCTCCTTGGGGGTCGTCGAGAATGCGGTCGAGGAACGCCTCGGTCTGGGCGGGCCAATCGGCCTCTATGCCCAGGCGACTGAGCAACTGACTGTAATGATGTACGTTATCCGGATCGTCCAGGAAGAGCCCACCGGTCACATGTGCGAGATGAACAACATCCGGAAACTGCCGCTCCGGAAAGCGGAGCAGGGTAATGGGCGCGTCGGAACCGCCGTTTCCGCCGTCGCGTTCGGGTAGCACCTGAATGGTGACGTTCGGCCGTTTGCAGCTCTCGCGCAGCGATTCGAGCTGCTCCCGCATCGTGGCCGCGTCGCCGACCGGCCGGCGCAGCGCCGCCTCGTCGATGACGGCCCACAGCTTGGCCGTGTTGGGCCCGGTCAGGATACGGCCGCGTCCGGTGCGCAGGCGTACGCGGCGCTCCACCTCGGCCCGGGGCAGGCGCGGGTGCTCCGCGGCGATGACGGCGCGGGCGTACGCCTCGGTCTGCAGCAGGGCCGGGACGGTCTGGGTGTCGTAGGTGCGGATGAGGCTGGCCGCGGACTCCAGGCTGAGGAAGACCTGCACCGGCTCCGGGAGCCAGTCGCGGTGCTCGGCGTACCACCAGCACCGCACCCGGGCCTCGCGCGCCAGCGCGATCACATCGACCAGCCGCGACCCCCAGCCCCCCTCCTCCGATCCCGTACGCCCGCCGCCCCCGCCGCCGCCGGCCCCGCGCGCCGCACCCACGGCCTTCTTGGCCACGGCCCTGGCCTGACGCAACGCCGCCCCCGCCGCCTCGTGCCGGGCCTTCCACTCCTCCAGGGTCCCGACGCAGGCGAGATCCACCCCACCCTCCCGCGCGGCCTCGGCCAGCACGGTCACGAACGAGGCCACCCACTGCCACTTCGGCAGCCCACGCCGCCGCCCCATGAGGATGTCGTTGGTGGTCGACTCCGGCAGCGGCAACACCCGCAGCGACGACATCCCCTCGGCGCCCCGGCAACGCTTGGACAGCCGATGCACCTCGGCATAACTGGGCGGCCCGGCCGCCTCCCACGCCCGGTTCAGGTCGGCGATGAATTCCTCCAGCACCGACGGGTGCCCGCCGTCAGTCATACCTTGATCCTTTTGCTTGAGGCACAGGAGACGCACACATCGTGCCACCACGGCGCACACCAGACCAGGAAAATGCCGGGATATCCTGACACCCCAGCTCCCGCAAATCCCCCCAGACGCTGACATTTCCTGACATCACATGTCAACCCACCCACAAAGCAAACCCGGAAATACCCCATATTTCCCGCCCAATTCCCCCACTGCTCGCGCCTGTCAGCACAGCCGAGTTCCACTCGCCCCCGAATGGCCCTCACCCCCAGCCGGTTTCCACACCAAGGGGGAGTGTCCGGGCAACGGTGGATCTTGCGCCCGACGGGATGGGGTGGACGCCGGAACTTGCGGAAACGCGACGCCCTCCGGCCGCCTCCTCCCGAACGGTGACACACCCCACCAAGGCGTGCCGGTGGGGCCAGCATCAACGGGCGCTCCGTCGCGCCCGCCGCTGCCGCATCGAGGCGCAGGCCGACGGGGTAAGCAGGGTCGGCCAAGTAGGGCGTGTGACCGCATGGCCCGACCAAGCCGGAGCCTGACGGATGCGGTGACCAGGACCACCTGCCCGGCGGGGAGAGGGTGCCGGTGGCGCCACAGTCCGCGGGCAGGCACCATCCGGCCCAACGGGCGGGGCGTGCCAGGGGCGGCATGGTCGGCGGGCGGGGCGTTTCTGCCGATGAGGGGTGCGGACGGCGACGGCCTGGGCACGACCGGGATGCACTGGGCCTCTTCGGCGAGGAACCACCCTCCCCATCGCGGCCACAGCCCCGCCCGCGCGCACGCCGCGGGGCGCCCCCGCCGCCGCCTCGCCGCCGCCCCATCTCGCCCCGCCCGCGCGCCGCCGCGGGGCGGGTACGGGGCAGGGGGAATGCGTGGGTCAGGGGGTGGTGGGGCCTACGTAGACCCAGGTGCCGGCGTGTCTGGTGAAGTGGCTGTGTTCTTCCAGGTGGGCCTGGGTGCCGTGTTGGGTGTAGTGGGCGCGGAAGCGGACGGTGCCTTCGGTGTGGAAGGGGGAGCCCCCGGTGGTTTCCAGGATCTCCAGGTGGGTCCAGTGGGTGCGGGGGTCGAGGGTCAGGTGGGGTGGGCGGGTGTCGGGGTGCCAGGTGCGCAGCAGGTACGCCGTGTCGCCCACGCTGAAGGCGCTGAATCTCGACCGCATCAGGGCCTCCGCGGTGGACGCGGTGGCGGTGCCGCGGTGGAGGCGGCCGCAGCACCCTGCGTACGGGGTGGGGTGGCCGCAGGGGCAGGAGCGCGCGGGCTTGGGGGCGCGGTGGGGCTTGGCTGGTGACACGTGGGCCATTGTGCCGGGAAGGGCGGTGTGCTCCGTCCTCCAGCGCCCGGCGGAGCGGTGCGCTCAAGGCCACCTGCGCCTGGCAGCGCGGTGTGCTCAGTCCACCAGTGCCTGGTAGACGAGCTGGCGCAACTGGCTGCGGATCGGGTGGGTGCTCGACGGGAGGAGCTGGGTGAGGAAGACCACGGTGATCTCCTCGGCGGGGTCCACCCAGAAGGCGGTGCTCGCGGCGCCGCCCCAGTTGTACTCGCCGCGGGAGGCCAGGCCGCGGAAGCGTACCGGGTCTTCCACCACGGCGAAGCCCAGGCCGAAGCCGACGCCGGCGTAGGAAACCTCGGCGAAGACCGGGCGGCCGAACTGGTCCAGGTCGGCGCCGCCGGGGAGGTGGTTGCGGGTCATGTAGGCGACGGTGCGCGGGCCGAGCAGGCGTACGCCGTCGAGTTCGCCGCCGCGCAGCAGCATCTGGGTGAAGCGGTGGTAGTCGGCGGCGGTGGAGATCAGGCCGCCGCCCCCGGAGGGGGCCTTGGGCGGGCGGAGGGCGGCGTCGCCCACGTCCACCGGCACGGGGCGGCCCCGCTGGTCGGCGTTGTAGAGCGCGGCCAGGCGGGCGGCGTCGGCGGGCTCGATGGAGAAGGCGGTGTCGGTCATGCCCAGCGGAGTGAAGATCCGCTCGGCCAGGAACCGGTCCAGGGGCAGCCCGGAGGCGGCCTCGACGACGCGGCCGAGCACGTCGGTGGCGACGGAGTAGTTCCACTGGGTGCCGGGCTCGAACAGCAGGGGAAGGGCGGCCCACCGGTCCACGATCTCGGCCAGGTCGAGGTCCGGGGGCAGGCCGTTTCCGAAGCCGGCCCTGCGGTACATCTGGTCCACGACGTGGACGTTCTGGAAGGCGTAGGCGAGCCCGGCGGTGTGGGTGAGCAGGTGCCAGATCCGCACCGGCTCCAGGGCGGGGCGGGTGACGGGCTTGGTCGCGGGCCCCTTCTCGTAGACCCGCATCTCGGCGAAGGAGGGGATGAACCGGCTGACCGGGTCGGTGAGTTCGAGCAGGCCCTCCTCGTACAGCATCATGATCGCGACCGAGGTGATCGGCTTGGTCATGGAGTAGATCCGGAACAGCGTGTCGTGCTCGACCGGCGCCCCGAAGGCCAGGTCGCGGGCGCCGTACGCCGACAGGTGCGCGATCTCGCCGCGTCTGCTGACCAGCACCAGCCAGCCGGGCAGGCGCCCGTCGTCCACGTAGGCGGCGAAGTGGCGGTCGATACGGCGCAGCCGGGCGGCGTCGAAGCCGACGTCCACGGGATCGCAGGTGACCTGAAGCACGACCGCCATATTAGAACCTTATTCTGGGATCGCCTACGGAGTGTCCGGATGCGGACATCTGTGTGAACCTGGGAGCACCGCTCCTCGTCCCCCCAGTGCCCCCTCATCCCCCACAGGAGCCACATCTTGCGCCCGCGTCCCCTCATCCTCGCCGCCGTCGCCGCGACCTCGATCGCCCTGGTGCCCCCGCCCGCCGGGGCCGCGCGATCCACGAACGTGGTGGAGTACTCGTGCACGGCCGAGGGCGTGGCGCAGCCGCAGAGCATCAAGGTCACGGTGGAGCTGACCATGCCCACCGACGCCCAGGTGGGTCAGCAGCTCACCATCGAGTGGCTCGGCACGTACGCCGAGGGCACCGCGCTGACGGCGCCCCCGGCCGGGCTTCCGGCGGGCACGAAGGCGTACGCGTACGTCGGCATCAGCGGCTACCAGGGCCTGACCTCGGCCACCGGGGTGGGCCCGGAGTCCACGGCCGCGATCGAGGCCGGCGAGACCGTCCCGCTCCCCCAGGGCGTCGTGGAGCTGAAGACGACCGCGAACAGCGCGGGCAGCGGCTCGGTGCTCCCGGGCGCGCTGAACTTCGGCACCACGCCCACCGAGCCGCTCGTCGAGTGCGAGGTCGCGAACCGCGACGCCCTCACGCCCGACACGCTCACCGTCCCCGGGACCGGCGGGAGCACGAGCCCTTCCGCCACTCCCTCGGCCACCACGACAACGGGGACGCCGACTCCCAGCGCCACCTCCCCGCGGCCGACGCGTACCGTGACCGAGACCGCGACCGCGCCCGTGCCCGGCGACGACGGCGGGGTGGACAGGACGCCGACGGGCGGGGCCGCCACCGGGGCGGGCGGCGAGGCCGGGCCGGACGCCCGGCTGGTCGTCCTGGCCGGGCTCCTCGTCACCTTCGCCGCCGGTGCCGGGCTCCTGCTCCGCCGCCGCTCGGTGGGCCGCACGCGGGCCTGAGGTCACTTGCCGAAGCCGGCCGTCAGGCCGCTGAGGAGCTGGCGGCGGCCGAGCACGTAGAGGGTCAGGATGGGGAGCGTGGTGAGGACGACGGAGGCGAGCACGGCCGGGACGTTCACGCTGTACTCGCCCTGGAAGTTCCACAGCGCGAGCGGGAGGGTGCGCTTGCTGGGGTCCTGGGTGAGGATCAGCGGAAGCAGGAAGTTGTTCCAGACGTGCAGCGCGTTGTAGATCGTGACGGTCACCACGGCCGGGCGGGTCAACGGGAACGCCAGGCGCCAGAGCTGCACCCAGGTGCCCGCGCCGTCGATGCGCATCGACTCGAAAAGCTCCTTGGGCACGTCGCGGATGAAGTTGGCCAGGACCAGCACCGACAGCGGGATCGCGAAGGCGATCGAGGGCAGGATCATCGCCAGCAGGGTGTCGTAGAGGTGCAGCCGGATGATGATCAGGTAGATGGGGATGATCGTCGCCTGGAGCGGGATCGCCAGGCCCATGAGGAACAGCGAGTTCGTCAGGCGGAGGAACCTGCCGGAGCCGCCGCGTACGATCGCGAAGGCCGCCATGAAGGAGAAGACGACCGCGGGCGCGACCGCGCCGACGGTGACGATGACGCTGTTCACGAAGTACTGGACGAAGTCCGACTGGATGACCAGCACGTAGTTGTCCAGGGTGGGATCGGACGGCAGGGCGAAGGGGTTGTCGGCGTAGTAGGTCGCCTGGGCCTTGAAGCTGGTGATGACAATCCAGTAGATCGGCACGACCACGATCCCCAGCCACAGCCACCCGGCCAGGCCGCCCAGCCAGTTGGGCCGGCGGGTCATGGCGCCGGGGGTGGGGGTCGTACGGCGGGCGGGGGTCTGCTCGATGGTCTCGGTCAGTGTCGTCCCCATGTCAGGCTCCGTCGAGTTGGCTGGCGCTGCTGCTGCCTCCGCCGATCCGGCGCAGCAGCAGCGCGAGGGCGAGGCCGACCAGGACGAGGATGACGGCGATGGCGCTGGCGTGGCCCATCAGGTTGGCCTGGAAGCCGCGCTTGTACATGTCCAGGGCGAGCACCCGGGTGGCGTCGCCGGGGCCGCCCGCGGTGAGCACGAAGATCAGGTCGAAGAAGGTGAGCGAGCCGGCCACCATCAGCGTGGAGGAGGTGATGATCGTGTACTTGAGCTGCGGCAGTGTGATGCTGAAGAACGTGCGGATGCGCCCGGCGCCGTCCAGCTCCGCGGCCTCGTACATGGAGCGCGGGATCTGGCGCACCCCGCCCTGGTAGATCAGGGTGTGGAACGGGATGAACTGCCAGGACACCACGAAGATCACCACGCCGAGGGCGAGGTGCGGCTCGCCCAGCCAGTCCTGGGCGAGCAGCTCGATGCCGAGGCCGGCGCCGAGCCCGAAGTTCGGGTCGAGCAGCGCCTTGTACGTGACCGCGATGGCCGCGGAGCTGAGCAGCAGCGGCACGAAGTAGAACACCGCGAGCACGGCCCGGTAGCGCTGGTGCCCGGCCAGGAACACCCCGAGCAGGACGCTCATCGGGGTCTGCACCAGCCAGGACAGCGCCATCACCAGGAACGTCACCCACAGCGCGTGGGGCAGGCCGGGGTCGGAGAGCACGGCGCGCCAGCTCTCCAGCCCCGTCACGGAGATGGTGCCGAGGGTGTCCCAGGTGGTGAAGCTGAGCAGCAGGACCCCGACCAGCGGGATCGCGCCGAAGGCGACGAAGACGACCAGCGCGGGCGCGGCCAGCCAGGCGAGGCCGCGCTCGCGTCCGGGGCCGGCGCCCGCGCCGCGTTCGGCGCCCTGCCGCTCCGCGGGCGGGACGGGGGTGACCAGAGTGCTCACTGACCGATGACCGCGTTCATGTTGGTGGCGAACTGCTCCGGCGAGATGGAGAGCTGGAACAGCTTGGCGATGTTGTCGAGCAGAACCTCGGCGGCGGTGGGGCTGAGGGCCTGGTCCCACGACTGGCCGAAGGTCTTGGCGTTGGAGGCGATGTCGTAGACGAACTTCAGCCACTCGGCGTCCTTGGAGGCGGCGAGCTTGCTCTCGATGCCCTTGACGATCGGGACGGAGCCGGTGGCGATCCAGTCGTCGATCTCCTGGTCGGTGGACAGGCCGGTGGCGAAGAACTTCTTGGCGATCTCCTTCTCCTGGGCCGTGGCCTTGGAGGAGATCGACAGGTACTGGGCGGGGTTGCCGACGGTGTTGCCCGGATCGCCCTTGCCGCCGTCCACGGGCGGGAAGTTGAGGTAGCCGAGGCCGCCGCTGGAGACGAAGTCGCCGCCCTCGGTCGCCTGGATGCCGTACGACCAGCTTCCGTGCAGCATCATGGCGGCCTTACCGGTGTACAGCAGCGCCTGGTCGGCGTTGGAGTCGGCGGTGATCGAGGAGAAGCCCTTGATGAAGCCGTCGGCCTTGACCAGCTCCTGCACCTTGCCCAGCGCGTCGATCGCGGCGGGGTGGGACCAGGCGTCCTTCTCGCCGTCGAACACGGCCTGGAACACCTCCGGGCCGCCGATGCGGTCGAACAGGAACTCCAGCCACATCATGTTGGTCCAGCGCGACTGCCCGCCGAGCGAGAACGGGGCGATGCCCTTGGCGTTGAACTTGGGCACCAGGTCCATGATGTCGCCCCAGGTCTGCGGCGGCTGCACGCCGACCTGGTCGAAGACCTTCTTGTTGTAGAACAGCACGATCGGCTGCACCCGCTCGATCGGCAGCGCGTAGATCTTGCCCTCGATCGTGGCGGCGCCGAAAGCCGAGGGGAACAGCCGGTCCTTGACCTGCGGGTTCTGCTCGAACCAGGGCGTCAGGTCGTCCACCTGGCCGGCCTGGACGTAGCTGCGCAGCGTGCCGCCGCCCCAGCCGAAGATGATCGTGGGGGCCTGGCCCGCCCCGATCGCGGTCTTGATCTTGGTCTTGTACGCGTCGTTCTGGAAGGTCGTCTCGGCGATCTGTCCGTTGGGGTTGGCCTTGTTGAACCGCTCCACGGCCCGCCTGCGCACGCCCTCGGCGGGCTGCTGCGACAGATACCAGTAGGTGGCCTTCGGCCCGCCGCCGCCGGCGGCGGTGCCCGGTCCCGCGCTGCCGCATGCGGCTAGCGCGGCCCCGAGGGGCAGTCCCAGGGAGAGGGACAGGAAGGCACGGCGAGTTGTCGTCCTGGGCTCCACGCTGACCTCCGCACTCGAACACCCGAGGCCGGCCCGGCACCGCCCCCGAAATGTTTCGATACTTTTCCGACACACTGCGTGGGCCGTCAATCTAAATTTCCGCCGTCCGCGTGTCAATACCTGCGGTAAGTTCCCAGGCCACGCTTGTTGAACATACAAAGACCCCCCGCGTCGCGGGGGGTCGAAAATTTTCAGAAAACTTAGCGGAAGCGCGGCAGCACGTGGTCACGGAACGCGGCCAGGGTGGCCAGCACGCGTTCCTGCTCCAGGGCGTACCACTGCATGCGCAGGATCACGTACGTGACGCCGTGGGCCTCCAGCTCCTTCAGGGCGGCGACCGCGGTGGCCGGGTCGGTGAACAGGTAGGAGCCCTGCGCGGTCTCGGCCAGCTCGCCGGCGCCCTTCAGGTGCCGGTACGCGTCGGTGTTGTCGGGCGCCTCGAAGCGGGCGTACATGCGGGTGCTGGCCTCGCGCGCCTCCAGGCCGATCGCGCGGGCGCGTTCCGGGTCGTCGTCGAGGACCAGCTCGCGGCGTACCACGATCTCGTCGGCGGGGCCGCGGCCGAGGCGTTCGCGCTCCTCGCGGTGCAGGCGCAGGTACGGCACCAGCTTCTCCAGCGGGGCGTGCGGGGGGATGATCCAGGTGTCGCCCAGCCGGGCGGCGCGGCGGGCGCCGGTCTTGTGCACGCCCGCGCCGACCCAGATCCGCGGGCCGCCTGGCTGCACGGGCGGGATGCCGATGCGCTCGCCGCGTACGGTGAAGTGCTCGCCCTCGAAGGTCACCGGCTCGGCCCGCCACAGCCGGCGGATCAGCTCGACGCTCTCCTCGTAGCGGGCGACGCGCTGCTCCATGGGGATGCCGAAGGCGGCGTACTCGTTGCCGCGGTAGCCCATGCCGAACCCGGCGATCACGTTGCCGCCGGTGATGTGGTCGAGCGTGGCGAACTCCTCGGCCACCGCGACCGGGTGGCGCAGCGGCAGGATGAACATGTTGGTGCCCAGCTTCATCTCGCCCGCGTGCTCCGCCAGGGCGGCCAGGGTGACCAACGGCTGCATCGTCGCCATGTTGCCCAGATAGTGGTTGAGCACCCAGATGGAGTGCATGCCCGCGTCGCGGGCGGCGCGCACCTGCTCGCGCATCTGCCCGATCCGCGAGGACGGGGAGATGTGCGGGGCGAAGTCGTTCATCAGCGCCAGACCGAACCGCAGTGCCATCGTGTCCGTCCACCGTCCTGTTCCTTGACCGCGACAAGAGTCCTTACCATACTATTCATGTTCATGATTTGCGAAGGCCGTACGCCCCCGGGAGGACGATGACCATGGGAGAGGTGCGGGCCGAGCGGCGCGGCGACGCCACCTGGATCACGCTGGACGCCCCGTCGCGGCGCAACGCCTACGACCCGGCCATGGCCGCGGCGGCGGTGGAGGCGATAGAGGGGGCCTCCTCCTCGCGCGCGGTGGTGATCACCGGCGCCCCGGGGGCGTTCTGCGCGGGCGGGTCGCTGCGGACGCTGGGCCGGCCCGACGTCGCGGCGATGCGCGAGCTGTACCGCTCCTCGCTGCGCCTGTTCGACGCCGTACGGCAGTGCCCGCGCCCGGTCATCGCGGCCGTGAACGGCGCCGCGGCCGGGGGCGGCAACGAGCTGGTCATCGCCTGCGACCTGGCCGTCGCCGCCCGCTCGGCGACCTTCGGCCAGACCGGCCCGCGGGTCGGCAGCGCGCCGGTGACCGGGGCGACGAACGTCCTGGGCGTGCAGATCGGCGAGAAGCGGGCCAAGGAGATGGCCCTGCTGTGCCGCAGGTACTCCGCCGAGGAGGCGCTGGAGCTGGGCCTGGTCAACCGGGTGGTGCCGGACGAGGAGCTGGTGCCGGCCGTGGACGCGCTGGTCGCGGAGCTCGCCGCGCTCTCCCCCCGCTACCTGGAGATCACCAAGATCAGCTCCAACATCTGGTGGAACGCGGCCCGCGACTCCTTCAGCAACGGGCTGGGCATGCTGATCCAGGCCGTGGACAGCCCCGACATGGCCGAGGGCGCGACGGCGTTCCTGGAGAAGCGCCGCCCGGCCTTCCCCCCGCCCCGATGAGCCGCGCGCGGCGAGGCGGGGCGCCGAACCACCGAGAGGGACCATCATGACGTCACTGGACGGCAAGCGCATGCTCATCACCGGGGCGGGCCGGGGCATGGGCAGGGAGATCGCCGTCGAGGCCGCCCGGCAGGGGGCGGAGTTCGTCGCGGTGGCCGACATCGACGCCGCGGCGGCCGAGGAGGCCGCCGCCGCCGTCGAGGCCGCCGGCGCGAAGGCCCGCCCGATCGAGACCGACCTGTCCGACTCCGCGCAGGTGCGACGCATGGTGGAGCTGGCCGTGGCGGGCGCCGGCGGCCTGGACACGCTGGTGAACAACGCGGGCGTCCTGGACCACACGATCCAGGAGGGCGCGACGTACGAGACCCTGACCGAAGAGGCGTGGGACAAGGTGTACGCCGTCAACGTCAAGGCGGTGTGGCTGGCCGCCAAGTACGCCGCCCCGCACCTGAAGGCGTCCGATCGCGGCCCGTCGGTGGTGAACGCCTCCTCGGTGGCGGGCCTGACCGGCTACGGGCTGCCCGCCTACACCTCCAGCAAGGGCGCGGTCATCCAGCTCACCCGCTCGCTGGCCGTCTCGCTGGCGCCCGAGGTGCGCTGCAACGCCTACTGCCCCGGCTCGATCGAGACGCCGATGAGCCAGGCGCACCTGGCGGCGGCCGAGGACCGCGAGGCGACGCTGCGCTCGATGACCGGCGCGCACCTGATCCCGCGCTTCGGCACCACCGGCGAGATCGCCAAGGCCGTGTGCTTCCTGGCCTCCGACGCCGCCTCGTTCATCACCGGCGTCGCCCTGCCGGTGGACGGCGGGACCATGGCCTGGCGCGGGCTGCGCTGAGCCGCCCCCTATCCGGACATAAATGCTAATGCTAGTATTCATGCGCATGTATTACCGGGAAGGGGAGCCATGACGGAGAGCGGCGAGCGGACACCCGTGCCGAGCCGGCTGGACGTGCTGGTGGTCGGCGCCGGGTTCTCCGGCCTGTACGCCCTGCACCGCCTGCGCGAGCTGGGCCACGCGGTGCACGTGGTCGAGGCCGCCGACGACATCGGCGGCGTGTGGCACCACAACCGCTACCCCGGCGCCCGCTGCGACATCGAGAGCGTGGACTACTGCTACTCCTTCTCCGACGAGCTGATCCGGGAATGGGACTGGACCGAGCGCTACCCGGCCCAGCCGGAGATCCTGCGCTACATCCACCACGTGGCCGACAGGTTCGACCTGCGCCGCGACATCACCCTCGGCACCCGCGTGACCGCGCTCACCTGGGACGAGGGGGCCGTGCGCTGGACCGCGCGCACCGACCGGGGCGACGAGATCGCCGCCGACCACGTGATCATGGCCACCGGGCAGCTCTCGGTGGCGCAGATCCCCGCCATCCCCGGCCTGGACGACTTCGCCGGCGGCTGGTACCACACAGGGAACTGGCCCCGCGACGGCGTGGACTTCACCGGCAGGCGGGTCGGCGTGATCGGCACCGGGTCCTCCGGCGTCCAGGCGATCCCGCAGATCGCCCGGCAGGCCGCGCACCTGACGGTGTTCCAGCGCACCGCGCACTTCGCCGTCCCGGCCCGCAACCGCCCGCTGGACCAGGCGTACGCGGCCGCCCTGAAGACCCGCTTCGCCGAGTACCGCGAGCAGGCCCGCAACCACCCCGGCGGCACCCACCGGGTGCTCAGCCGGCAGTCCGCCCTGGAGGCCACCCCCGAGGAGCTGCGCGCCACCTTCGAGCGGCACTGGAACAACGGCGGCCCGGACATCCTGGCCGCCTACCGCGACCTGATCAGCGACCGCGCGGCCAACGAGAAGGCCGCCGAGTACGTGCGCGGCAAGATCCGCGAGCTGGTCCGCGACCCCGAGGTGGCCGAACGGCTGATCCCGCGCGGCTACCCGTTCGGCACCAAACGGCTGGTGCTGGAGATCGGCTACTACGAGACGTTCAACCGCGACAACGTCGAGCTGGTGGACGTCAGGGCCACCCCGATCGAGCGGATCACGCCGGCCGGGGTGCGCACCGGCGAGCGGGAGCACCCCCTCGACACCCTGGTCTTCGCCACCGGGTTCGACGCGCTGACCGGCGCCCTGCTCAAGGTGGACATCCGCGGCGTCGGCGGGGCGAGCCTGCGGGAGAAGTGGGCGGCCGGGCCGCGTACGTACCTGGGCATCTCCACCGCCGGGTTCCCCAACCTGTTCTTCATCGCCGGGCCGGGCAGCCCCTCGGTGCTCAGCAACGTGCTGGTCTCCATCGAGCAGCACGTGGAGTGGGTCAGCGAGCACCTGGAGCACCTGCGCAAGAACGGCCTGCGCCGCTCGGAGGCCGACCTGGAGCGGGAGGACGCCTGGGTGGCGCACGTCAACGAGGTCGCCGCCGCCACCCTGTACCCCGTCGGCAACTCCTGGTACCTGGGCGCGAACGTGCCCGGCAAGCCGCGGGTCTTCATGCCGTACGTCGGCGGCGTGGGCCGCTACCGCCGGATCTGCGCCGAGGTGGCCGCGGACGGCTACACGGGCTTCCACCTGAGCTGACCCGCCCCCACTCCCGTCATCGTCCCCATCACAGGAAGGCAGGTCGTGGACAGTCGCGACCCCATGCCCGCGCCGCTGGCCGGCGTACGGGTGATCGAACTGGGCTCCATGTACGCCGCCCCCACCGCCGGGCGGATGCTGCGCGACTTCGGCGCCGAGGTCATCAAGGTCGAGGACCCGCGCAGCGGGGACTACGCCCGGCACTGGCAGCCCGCGCACAACGGCATGGCCATCGGCTTCGCCCGGCTGAACGCCGGCAAGCGCTCCGTCGGCGTCGATCTGCGCCGCCCGGAGGGCCGCGACATCGTCAAACGCCTGGCGGCACAGGCGGACGTGCTGATCGAGAACTTCCGGCCGGGCCGGATGGAGTCGTGGGGCATGGGCTACGCCGAGCTGTCGGCCGCCAACCCGGGCCTGGTCATGACCCGGGTCAGCGGCTTCGGCCAGACCGGCCCGTACCGGGAGCGGCCCGGGTTCGGCACCGTGGCCGAGACCGCGAGCGGCTACGCCTTCCTCAACGGCTGGCCGGAGACCCCGCCCACCGCGCCGCCCTTCGGCTTCGCCGACTCCATCGCCGGAATCTCGGCCGCGTTCGGCACCGCCATGGCGCTGTACCAGCGCGGCCGGCGCGGCACCGGCGCCGAGGTGGACGTGGCCCTGTACGAGCCGCTGATGTTCATCCTGGGCGACGCGGTGCTGAACTACACCGCCTCGGGCCGGATCATGCAGCGCCACGGCAACGCCTCGGGCGCGGCCTCGCCCCGGGGCATCTACCGGGCCGCCGACGGCCACTGGCTGTCCATCGCCGCCTCCAACCAGTCGATCGCGATGCGGCTGTTCCAGGCCATGGGCCGCCCCGAGCTGTGCGCCGACCCGCGCTACGCCACCAACGAGGCGCGGATGGCCAACAACGACGAGCTGCAGCGGATCGTCGTCGAGTGGGTCGGCTCCCGGCCCCGGGCGGAGATCCTGGAGGTGCTGGAGCGGCACGAGGTGGTGGCGGCGCCGGTCAACGACGCCCGCGACATCGCCGGCGACCCCCACTTCGCCGAACGCACGCTGGTGGAGCTGCGCGACACGCCGCTCGGCCGGGCGCTGATGCCGGGGCCGATCCTGCGCCTGAAGGACGCGTGCGGCCCCTCCCCGGCGACCTCGTACGAGGGGGTGCCGGGCGTCGGCGAGCACACCGGCGAGGTGCTGTCCGCACTGCTGGACCTGGACAAGGAGGAGCAGGCCCGGCTGGCGGCCGAGGGCGTGATCAGCGCCCCCTGAGGCCACCGGCCGGCCCCCTGAGGCCACCGGCCCGCCCCCTGAGGCCACCGGCCCGCCCCTCAGGCCGCAGGCCGGGGCGGCTAGGGCCGGGCGACGCGGAGCACCCGCGCCAGGGTGCCGCCGAGCACCAGCCCGGTCTCCTCGTCGCTCAGGCCGAGCGCGTGGATCGCGGCGATCTCCTCGGCCGGGTCGGTCATCGGCCAGTCGGAGCCGAACACCACGCGCTCGGCGCCGTGCCGCCGGATCAGCCGCCTGACGCGCTCGGGGCGCAGCCGGGCCAGCGAGGGCGGCCAGGAGGTCTCCAGCACCACGTCCACGCCGCGCAGCGCCTCCTCGGCCTCATCCAGGATCTTGTAGCCGCCGAAGTGGCAGGCGATCAGCCGCAGGGCGGGGAACGCGCGGGCGATGTCGGCGATCATGGCCGGGCTGGACAGACTGTTGGCGTAGGCGTCGCCGCCCTCGCCGACGTGGGTGATGACCGCGATGTCCTCGCCGAACGCCTCCAGGATGTCCCACAGGCGCCGGTCCCGCAGCGAGATCCTCTGGAACAGCGGGTGCAGCTTGACCGCGGTGATGCCGTGCCGGCGCAGGATGTCCAGGTTCTCCGCGGCCGGCAGGTCCACGTGCACCGTGCCGACCGGGAAGTGCCGCGGCGAGCGCAGCCCGGCGACGAAGGCGTTGACCTTCTCCACGTGCCTGGCCTCGTTGGCGATGCCCAGACAGCAGCTCATCGCCACGCCCGAGGCGGCCATCTGCCGGGTCAGCCCGGCTACGGTGCCGTCGCCCCGGGCGGACAGGCCCGGGACCGGGTTGCCCGCCAGGGCCGCGGCGGCGATGCGGTCGGGCCAGACGTGGGTGTGCGCATCGAAGATCATGAAGTCCTCACAGCTTGCCCGACTCGCCGCCGTCGACGACGAACGTGGCCCCGGTGGTGAACGACGACAGCGGCGAGACCAGCAGGCAGGCCAGCGGCACCAGCTCCTGCGGCTCGGCCATCCGCCCGGCCGGGATGCGGGCGACCCTGCGCCGCAGCAGATCGGGCGACTCCAGCACCGCCTTTTGCGCCTCGGTGCTGAACGCGCCCGGCGCGATGGCGTTGACCTGGACGTTCTTGGCCGCCCACTCCGCGGCCAGCGCCTCGGTCATCCGGATCACCGCGCCCTTGGAGGCGGAGTAGCCGACCAGCATGGGCTTGCCGCGCACGCCGGTGGTGGAGGCGACGTTCACGATCCGGCCGCCGCCCTGGGCGATCATGTGCCGTCCGGCGGCCTGGGCGAGCAGCATCGGCGCGATCACGTTGACCGCGAGCGTGTCCTTCCACACCGCGGGGTCCTGGTCGGCGAACTTGCCCGCCGGGGCGATCCCGGCGTTGTTGATCAGGCCGTCGATGCGGCCGTGCCGGGCGACGACCTGGCCGGGCAGGGCGGCGACCTCGGCCTCGTCGCGCATGTCGGCCGCGATCGGGGTGATCCGGCCGCCGCCCTCGGCCGCGACCTCGCGCAGCCCGTCGCGGGAGCGCGCGGCGGCCACGACGTACGCGCCCTCGGCCGCGAGCGCGAGCGCGATGGCGGCGCCGAGGCCCCGGCTGGCGCCGGTGACCAGGACGACGGTGTCGCGCAGCCGCAGATCCATCAGGAGACCCCCTTCGCCAGGCGGCGCGCGAGGGAGTCGAGCAACACCTCGGTCGCGCCCTCGTAGACCCGCAGCGGGCGGGCGTTGCGGTACAGCCGCTCGATCTTCGAGCCGCGGATCAGGCCGAAGCGGCCCATGGCCTGCACCGAGCGGTCCACCACCCGGCCCGCGGCCTCGGTGGCGCTCACCTTGGCGATCGAGGAGAAGTCCAGGTGGGCCAGGGGGTCGGTCCGGGCCAGCGACGCGGCCCGGTACGTGATCGCGCGCGCGGTCTCGACGTCCACCCAGGACTGCGCCAGGTTCTGCCCGACCGCCCCCAGGCCGATGAGCGGCCCGCCGAACTGCTCGCGGGTGGTGGTGTGGCGCAGGGCCTCGTCCAGCGCGGCCTGGGCCAGCCCGACGGCCGAGCCCGCCACGGTGACGCGGAAGACCGCGAGGGTGCGCAGCATCAGCGAGAACGCCTTGCCGGGCGCGCCCAGCCGGTTGGCCTCGGGCACCAGGACGTCGTCGAAGGTCAGCTCGCCCAGGATGTGCGGGGCGATCAGGCCGGCGCCGGGCGTCACGGTCAGGCCGGGGGCGTCGGCGGGCACCAGGGCCATGGAGTAGCCCTCGCCCTCGCGGCCCAGCACGCAGTAGAAGTCGGCGGCGCCGCCGTTGGTGATGAACGACTTGCGCCCGCTCACCCGCAGGCCGCCGGGCTCGGCGCGTACGGTCGTGGTGACCGCGCGCAGGTCGGAGCCGACCTCCGGCTCGGTCAGGGCCAGCCCGGCGACGGCCTCCAGCCGGGCCACCCGGGGCAGCCAGGCGCGCTTGAGCGCCTCGCCGCCGCCCACGGTCAGCGGGTAGCTGCCGACGCCCTGCATGCCGAACAGCGAGTCCAGGTGGGCGGAGGCGTACATCAGGGCCTCGCGCACCACCGCGATGGTCAGCGGGTCGAGCACGTCGTCGCGCCCGCCGTACGCGGCGGGAACGACGCAGGCGGCCAGGCCGCTGCCGCGCAGCGCCTCCGCGACGCCCCGGTGGATCTCGGTGCACTCGTCGGCCTCGGCCGCGAACCCCTCCACCTGGGCCGCCACGTCGCGGGCGACCCGCTGGATCTCGCGGTGCCTGGGGCCCAGCTCGAAGATCGGCTCGTCCACGGCGCTCACGCCCGCTGGTCGAATCGCCGGCCGAGCAACTCGGAGACGATCCTGATCCGCTGCATCGTGGGCGTGCCGCCCGCGATGGCCCAGCCGTGGGCGTCGCGGTGCAGCCGCTCGATGCCGTACTCCTCGGTGTAGCCGTTGCCGCCGTGGAGCTGCATCGCCAGGTCGGAGACCCGCTTGGCCATCTCGTTGGCGGTGCACTTGGCCAGCGACACCTGGAGCGGGTCGGGCAGGCCGGTGCCGGCCGCGGCGGCGGCGCGCTGGATGAGCAGGCGCGCGGCCTCGACCTGGAGCAGCATGTCGGCGAGGGTCACCTGCACGCTCTGGAACTCGATCAGCGGCTTGCCGAACTGCTCGCGCTCCTGGACGTAGGCGATCGTGCGGTCCAGCGCCGCCTGGCCGATCGCCAGGCTCATGGTGGCGTTGCCCAGCCGCTCGATGGAGAAGACCGTGAACAGCTTGCCGAAGTCGCCCGCGGGCACCACGACGTTCTCCTCGGGCACGAACACCCCGTCGAAGATCACGTCGGCGGACGGGATGCCGCGAAAGCCCATCAGCCGCTCCTGCTGGCCGAAGGAGAGGCCGGCCATGCCCTTCTCCACCACCAGCGCGCCGATGCCCTTGGCCCCCGGCGCGTCGCTGAGCCGGGCGTAGACGAGGTACTGGTCGGCCTCGCCGCCGTTGGAGATCCACCGCTTGGTGCCTTCGAGCAGGTAGCCGCCGTCCACCGGCTTGGCGAGGGTGCGCATGTCGGTGGCGGCCGAGCCGGCGTCGGGCTCGGAGATCGCCACGGCCATGGTCTTCTCACCGCTGATGATGCCGGGCAGCCAGCGCTCGCGCTGCTCCTCGGTGCCGAGGTGGCCGATCACCTGGGCCGGCCCGGTGTTGGCCTCGAAGACCTGGAACGCGGCGGGACGGCACTGCTTGGCGAACTCCTCGATCACCGCCAGCGCCTCGGCCAGCGGGGCGCCGGAACCGCCGTAGCGCTCGGGATGGGCGATGCCGAGGAAGCCCAGCTCGCCCAGGCGCCTGCGCTCCTGCACCGGCAGCGGGCGCCGGTGGACGTCCAGGTCTTCCGCCATGGGCGCGTAGACCTCCTCGGCGACGCGGGCCGCCAGAGCACGGATCTCCTCGTGCCCGTCGGCTGAGTAAGCGGTCACGCACACTCTCCTGCTCGTTGCTTTCGGTCGTTACAGATGAATATCATGATAAGCAATACCCTGGAAAGGAGGTAGCCCGTGAGCGTGGAAGTCGTGGTCGTGGACGCGGTCAGGACCCCCATGGGCCACGGCAGACCGGGCGGCGCGCTGGCCGGGGTGCACCCGGTGGACCTGCTCGCGCAGACCCTCGCCGCACTCCTGGCGCGCACCGGCGTGGACCCGGGCATCGTGGACGACGTGCTCATCGGCTGCGTGTCGCAGGCCGGCGAGCAGTCGGCGACCCCGGGCCGGATGGCCTGGCTGGCGGCCGGCCTGCCGGCCCACGTGCCCGCCGCCACCATCGACCGCAAGTGCGGCTCCGGCCAGCAGGCCGTCCACTTCGCCGCCCAGGCGATCATGGCGGGCTGCTGCGACATCGTCGTCGCGGGCGGCGTGGAGTCGATGAGCCGGGTGCCGATGGGCTCGGCCCGGATGGACGCCGACCCGTACGGCGCGGGCGTGGCCGCCCGGTTCGCCCCCGGCCTGGTGCCTCAGGGCGTGGCCGCCGAGCTGGTGGCCGCCCGGTGGAAGCTGAGCCGTACCGAGATGGACGAGTACGCCGTGCGCTCGCACGAGCTGGCGGCGCGCGCCCGCGACGCGGGCGCCTTCGACCGCGAGATCGTGCCCGTGGACACCCCGTCCGGCCGGGTGACCCGCGACGAGACCATCCGCCCCGGCAGCACCGTCGAGCGGCTGGCGGAGCTGCGGCCCGCCTTCGCCCGCGACGACCTGGCCGAGCGGTTCCCCGAGATCGACTGGAGCGTCACCGCGGGCAACTCCTCCCAGATCACCGACGGCGCCGCCGCCCTGCTGCTGATGAGCCGGGCCAGGTGCGAGGAGCTGGGGCTCACCCCCCGCGCCCGGATCGGGTGGATGGCCGCGTGCGGGGACGACCCGCTGCTCATGCTGACCGCGCCGATCCCCGCGACCCGCATGATCCTGCGCCGCTCCGGGCTGAGCCTGGACGAGATCGGCCACATCGAGGTCAACGAGGCGTTCGCGTCGGTCCCGCTGGCCTGGATGGCCGAGTTCGGCCCCGACCCGGCCGCGGTCAACCCGCGCGGCGGCGCCATCGCCCTGGGCCACCCCCTCGGGGCGTCCGGCGCCCGGCTGATGACCACGATGCTGCACGCGATGGAGGACGAGGGCCACCGCTACGGCCTCCAGCTCATGTGCGAGGCGGGCGGCATGGCCAACGCGACCATCATCGAGCGCCTGTAGCCGAGCGGGCCAGGCGGAAGCGGAGGAAGTGAGTTTGGACGTCAACGGAGCCTCGGTCCTGGTCACCGGCGGCGCCTCCGGCCTGGGGGCCGCGACGGCGGAGCGCCTGGCCGGGCTCGGCGCGCACGTGGTGATCCTGGACCTGCCCGAGTCGCCCGGCGAGGCGGTCGCCGGGAAGCTGGGGGCCCGGTTCGCGCCCGCCGACGTGACCGACCCCGCCGGGGTCGAGGCGGCCCTGGACCTGGCCGAGCGGGCCGCCCCGCTGCGCGCGCTGGTGCACTGCGCCGGGCGCGGCGGCCCGGTGCGCCTGGTGGACCGCGACGGCAACCCCGGCTCGCTGGAGACCTACGAGCGGATCGTCCGCGTCAACCTGATCGGCACCTTCAACGTGCTGCGCCTGGCCGCCGCCCGCATGGCCCGCAACGAGGAGGTGGAAGGCGAGCGCGGCGTGTGCGTGCTGACCGCGTCGGTGGCCGCCTGGGAGGGCCAGATCGGCCAGATTCCGTACGCCTCCGCCAAGGCCGGGGTCGTCGGCATGACCCTGGTCGCGGCGCGCGACCTGGCGTCCAAGAAGATCCGCGTCACCACGATCGCGCCCGGCCTGTTCGACACCCCCATCCTGGCCAGGCTGCCCGAGGAGGTGCGCGAGTCGCTGGGCCGCTCGGTGCCGCACCCGAACCGGCTCGGGGCCCCGGAGGAGTACGCCGCGCTGGCCCAGCAGATCATCGAGAACAGGATGCTCAACGGTGAGACCATCCGGCTCGACGGCGCGTTGCGCATGGCCCCGCGCTGAGTCCGGAGCGGGAGACCCGACCAAGGAGACACGGATGACCGAGACGGGCGAGCGGGAGCTGATCGTGGAGCGGCGCGGGCGGGTGCTCGTGCTGACCATGAACCGGCCCGCGAGCAGGAACGCCATGTCGATGCGCATGGCGCACGAGATCGCCGACGCCCTCACCGAGCTGGACGAGCGCGACGACCTGAGCGTGGGCGTGATCACCGGCGCCGGCGGCACGTTCTGCGCCGGCATGGACCTGAAGGGCTTCGCCCGCGGCGAGCGCCCGATCGTCGAGGGCCGCGGCTTCGCCGGGCTGACCCGGCGGCCCCCGGTCAAGCCGCTCGTCGCCGCGGTCGAGGGGTACGCGCTGGCCGGCGGGTTCGAGATCGTGCTCGCCTGCGACCTGATCGTCGCCTCGCGGGAGGCGAAGTTCGGCCTGCCCGAGGTCAAGCGGGGCCTGACGGCGGCGGCCGGCGGGCTGATGCGGCTGCCGGAGCGGGTGCCGTACCACCTGGCCATGGAGCTGGTGCTGACCGGCCGCATGTGGCCCGCGACCGAGGCGCACGAGGTGCGGCTGGTGAACCGGCTCACCGAGCCGGGCGGGGCCCTGGACGGCGCGCTGGAGCTGGCCGGGGAGGTCGCGGCGAACGCCCCGCTGGCGCTGGCGGCGTCCAAGCAGGTCATGGTGCGCTCGGCGGACTGGCCGCTGGACGAGCGGTTCGACCGCCAGGAGGAGTACGCCGGCCCGGTGCGCGAGTCGGCCGACGCCAAGGAGGGCGCGCTCGCCTTCGTGGAGAAGCGCGCGCCGCGGTGGACCGGCCGCTGAGACACGACGAGGACACCACGCCGGGGCCGTCGCCCCCCGATTGCCGGGGGCGACGGCCCCGGCGTCTTCTCAGCGCTCGCCGCGCACCAGGCGGGCGCGGGCCAGCCAGTCGCGGGCCTTGTCCGCGTGCGCGAGGTCGATGTGCTGGCCGCGGAACCGGACGGCGCCCCGGCCCTCGGCCACCGCCTCGTCCATCGCCGCGACCATGGCCTCGTAGTAGGCCACCTCGTCGTCGCCGGGCGTGAACACCTCGTTCACGACCGGCACGTGCGAGGGGTGGATGACGATCTGGCCGCGGAAGCCGAGCTGGAGGCCGTAGTCGGCGAAGGCGCGCAGGCCCTCCAGGTCGGCCAGGTCCTCCCACAGCGCGGTCAGCGGGTGCAGGCCGTGCTGACGGCAGGCCAGCAGGATGCGGCTGCGCAGGTAGAGCGACTCGCTGCCCTCCTGCGACCAGCGGAAGCCGACCGCGCGGGCGATGTCGGCGTGCCGCGAGGTCGGGCCGATCATCGCGCCGACGCGGGGCGAGGCCGCGGCGATCTCCATGCAGTTGGTGATCGCGTCCACGGTCTCGACCGGGACGATCATCTCCAGGCCGGCCGCGCCGTTGCGGGCCTCGAAGCAGTCGATCAGCGCCTCCCAGCGCACCACGTCGGCGGCGGTCCTGATCTTCGGGGTGAACAGGCCGGTCAGCGCCGGGCAGACCACCGCCTCCAGGTCGGCCCCGGCGAGCCGGGTGGCCAGCGCGTTCGGCCGTACGAACAGGCCGATGCCGGGGTGCCCGGCGCGCACCTCCTCCACGGTCCGCCGAACGGTGCCGCGGGCGGCCTCCTTCAGGCCGTGCGGCACCGAGTCCTCCAGGTCCAGCACGATCGCGTCGGCGCCGGCGGCCACCGCCTTGCGCGCCCAGTCGGGCCGGTGCCCGGGGACGAACAACACCGATCGGTACGGATGCATCGGGCGTCTCCTCACCGCTCGCTAGGCGTGCAGCAGGCCGACCGGCATGGCCTCGCCGCCCTCGGGCCGGGCGAAGCCGATCCGCACCGGCATCCCGGCCGCGACCTCGGGCCCCTCGGCGTCGGTGAGGCGCACCGTCAGCCACGGGCCCTCGGCCAGCTCCACCAGGCCGATCACGGTGCCCGGGGCGTCGCGGCCCGGCAGCACGGTCCAGCTCACCAGGTGGCCCCGGCCGCCCGACTCGCGCCACTCCAGGTCGGCGGCCCCGGTGTGCCCGCACACCAGCGCGTCGGGCTCGGACCACATGCCGCTGCTCGGCGAGTAGCGCAGCAGCAGGACGCCCCGGGCGGCGGCGTCGAAGAAGGGCGCGGACCGCTCGTCGCGCTCCACCGGGGTCAGGGTCATCTCGGCTCCCATGGTCAGCGGGCCTTCGGGTGCGGGCTGAGGATGAGCGTGGAGTGGAAGTCGAGCACGCCGCCGTTGCCGCTCACCATGATCAGGTCGCGCTTGGCGACCTGGCGCGCGCCGCCCTGGCCGCGCGCCTGGATCACCGCCTCCGACAGCGGCGTCATCCCCCACATGTAGTACGACGAGAGCTGGCCGCCGCCGGTGTTGGTCGGGTGGCTGCCGCCGGGCGCGAGCGCCCCGCTCGCCGCGAACTCCCCGCCCTCGCCCTTGGCGCAGAACCCGTAGTCCTCCAGCGTGATCAGCGTGGTGAAGGTGAAGCAGTCGTAGATCTGCCGGATGTCGATCTCCGCCACGCCCACCCCGGCCATCTTCAGCGCGTCGGCGCCCGACCGGGCCGCGCCGGTGACCAGGCCGAAGTCACTGCCCCGGTGGGCGGGGTAGCCGGGGTGGGCCTGCCCCCAGCCCCACACGTGCACCGGCGGCTGGGCCAGCGCGGCGGCGCGGTCGGCGCTGGTCACGATCACCGCGATGGCGCCGTTGCTCACCAGGCAGCAGTCCAGCAGCCGCAGCGGGTCGGCGATGCGGCGGGAGCTCTGGTGGTCCTCCAGCGTGATCGGCTCGCGCATCTGGGCCAGCGGGTTCAGCGCCGCCCACTGCCGGGCGGCCACCGCGATGGCGCCGAGCTGCTCGCTGGTGGTGCCGTACGTCTCCATGTGCCGCCGGGCCGCCATGGCGTAGCGGGCGGGGGCCGTCTTCAACCCGGCGGCGGCCGGGAGCGAACCGAGCCCCCGCATGGCCCGGCCCGCCCCCGAGTACGCGGCGCCGCTGCCGGCGCCCTGCTTCAGCGGCGCGTCGGCGTAGACGCAGGCCACCACGTCGGCCATGCCCGCCTCGATGGCCATGGCAGCGATCTGCACCATCTGCCCGGCCGAGGAGCCGAAGCCCTGCACGGTGGTCAGCAGCCGCAGGTCGCGTAGCCGCAGCGTGGCCTGGAGCCGCAGGTCGGTGTCGTTGCCGATGCCCGGGTTGACGAGCAGGCCGTCGATGTCGGCCGGGGCCAGCCCGGCGTCGGCGGCGGCCCGCGAGACCGCCTCCAGGGCGAACTCCGCCGGCGTCCTGCCGTACACCTTGCCCAGCTCGGTCATGCCCAGGCCCGCGATGGCCGCACGTCGCGCGCTCACTTCAGCCCCTCCGTCCGGCGCGGCAGGACGACCTCGACGACGCCCGGCCCCACCGTGATCCCGTTGCCGTTCTCGCACCGGATGGCCACCTCGACCACCCCGGTCTCGCCCTCCAGCCGCTTGGCGGCGACGTGCGCGCGCACCCACATGGTCTCGCCGGCGTAGTTGAACGCCTTCATGCGGAAGTCGCGGATGGCGCGCATCGTGCCCTCCTCCCCCATCCAGTCGCGGACGCACCGCTCCCAGGCGCCCAGCAGGAAGGAGGTGTTGGCGTACATCTCCTGGGCGCCGGTGCGCCGGGCGTACTCGGAGTTGTGGTGGATGGAGTTGAAGTCGCGGTTGGCGCCCGCCGCCATCACCAGGCGGTAGACGTTCAGCGGGTACTCGACCTCGGCCAGCTCCTCGCCGACCGTGACGTCCTCGTACTTCACTCGTCCCCCTCGGTCTTCGGCACGTATGCGTAGGTGCCGATCCGGATGCGCGCGACCACCTCGCCGTCCTCGGTCACGATGTCGCTCTCCCACTTCAGGAACGCGCCCCGGCCCACCGAGGTCTCCTTCGGGGTGCACGACAGCAGCCGGTTGGAGCGGCGGCCGATGCGCTCGCCCGCGGTGACCGGGCGCAGGAAGTCCAGCGCGATGTCCGTGGCGAAGAAGCCGGTGGTCTTGGGGCCGAGGGTCATCTCCTGGTTGTTGATCGGGCTGCGCACCGGCTGGGCGTCGCGGTCGGCGCTGTCGAACAGCCGCTCGCCCGGCCGCCACATCGGCGGGATCGTCCAGGCGACCACGCCGGTGTAGGGCATGGTGACGTCGGCGAACCCGGCGGCGCGGGCCGCCTCGGGGTCGGTGTGCAGCGCGCAGTCCAGCTCCAGCGGCTCCAGGTAGCGGCGGATCGCGCCGCGCTCGACCGCGTCGGCGCCCATGCGGGTCTCGGGGGCGAAGTCACGGCCGACGGCGTCGATGACCGGCTGCCACTCCGCCTTCCAGTCCGCCTTCGAGTCCGCCTCTGGCCCTGTCATCGGAGCACTCCCCCCTCCGTCAGCCGGGACACGCGCTCGTCCGGGTAGCGCAGGATGTCCCGCAACACGTACTCGTTGTCCTGGCCGAGCGTCGGGGCCGCGCGCTCCGGGCCGCCCGGCGTCTCCGACAGCAGGTACCTCGGCCCCTCGACCACCGCCTCACCGTGCAGCGGGTGCGGCAGCCTGCGCAGGTGGCGCCGCTGCGCGAGCTGCGGGTCGGCCGCGATGTCGGCGCTGGACGCCGACACGTGCGCGGGCACGCCCCGCGACTGCAGCAGCTCCTCCACCTCGCGCGCCTTGCGGCCGGAGGTCCAGGCGGCGATCTGCCCGTCCAGGAAGGCCGCGGCGGCACGGCGTCCGGCCGCGGTGGCCAGGTCGGCCCGCGCGGCCAGGTCGGGCCGGTCCAGCGCCTCGGCGAGCCGCCGCCACTCGGCGTCGTCGCGTACGGCGACGGCCACGAACCGGTCGGCCCCCTGCTCGGGCAGGCACGGGTAGACGCCGTGCGGGGCGAAGCGCTCATCGGCGTTGCCGCGCCGCCGCGCCACGGTGCCGTCGGCGCCGTAGTGCGCGATCTGCGGCGACAGGAAGAACACGCCCGCCTCGACCTGCGCCACGTCGATGTGCCGCCCCTCCCCCGTACGCCGCCGGTCCTCGATCGCGGCCAGCAGCGCGGCCAGGGCGAGCCTTGGGCCCACGTAGTCGGTGTAGGGGCCGAACGGGCCGAACGGCAGCGCGTCCTCCCAGCCGACCAGGTTCTGAAAGCCGCTCAGCGAGGCCCCGACGTTGCCGTACCCGGCCAGGCCGGACCACGGGCCCGACTGGCCGGCGATGGAGGTGCTGAGCATGATCAGCGAGGGGTTCTCCCGGGACAGGCTCGCGTAGTCCAGCCCCCATTTGGCCATCTGGCCCGGCGAGAAGGACTCCACGACGACGTCGGCCCGGCGGGCGAGGTCGCGCACGACCTGCTTGCCCTCCTCGGTCTTCAGATCGACGGTCATGCCGAGCTTGCCGGCGTTGCAGTTGCCGTACAGGGCGGAGTTCTCCACGCCGGCGACGCCCCGGTAGAAGGGCTGCATCAGCCGCGCGGTCTCCACCCGCCGGCTCGACTCCACCCGGATCACCTCGGCGCCGAAGTCGGTCAGCGCCCGGCCGATCAGCGGCCCGGCCACCACCCAGGACAGGTCGAGCACCCGCAGCCCGTCCAGCGGCGGGGCCGGGGACAGGTCCCCGGCGGGCGGGTGGGGCGAGGGCGTCGCTTCCGCGGGCGGCTGGGGTGGGGCGGCGTGCCACTCGGCCAGGACCTCGGCGGTGTGCTCGCCGAGGGCGGGCGCGGAGCGGCGCACGCGCGGCCCGGCCCCGCCGCTGACCCGGGCGAAGGAGCCGGGGACGCGGACCCGCTTCCCGCCGGCGTCCACCTCCGCCCAGAAGCCCCGGCTCTCCAGATGCCCGGCCGCGCAGATGTCGGCCACGTCGTAGATCGCCATGCACAGCAGCCGGTGCTCGATCGCCGCCTGGACGATCTCGGCCTTGGTCCGGCCGGCCAGGAAGGCGCGCACGGCCGCGCGGGCCCGGTCCAGGTCGGCCGCGGTCAGCTCGCCGGTCTCCAGCCGGGCGGGCAGGACCCGCCAGTCCCAGGCGGCGATGTCCGCCTCCACCGCGCCCTCGGCGGCCAGCCAGCGGAACAGGTTGTTGGTGAACGCGCCCGAGGCGGGGCCCATGGACAGGTGCAGCTCGACCAGGCCGTCCCGGCAGCGCCACTTCTTCAGGCTGTTCGGGGTCGCGGCACCGCTGCCGCTCTGGTCGCGTCCGGCCACCGGCTCGCGGTGCCACTCCGGCTGGGCGTCGCCGACGGAGTGGGCCAGCACCCGGGCCAGGGTGGCGGTGCCCACGGCGGCCTGCGCGGAGACGTCCACGACCTGGCCGCGTCCGGTGCGCGCGCGGGCCAGCAGCGCCAGCAGGGCCCCGGCGGCGGCGTCGGCGCCCGCGTGCAGGTACGCCTGCGGCACGCTGATCCGCAGCGGCGGCCGGTCGCCGTCGCGGTGCGGGTCCAGCGGGCCGCCCGCGGCCCACACGATCAGGTCGCTGTCGGCGTACCCGGCCTTCGGGCCCGTCCAGCCGAAGGCGCTGATCGCCACGTACACCAGGTGCGGGCAGGCCGCGCGCAGGGTCTCGGGGTCCAGGCCGCGCTCGCGCAGCCAGGCGGGCGGCATCGAGGTGACCAGCACGTCGGCGCGGCGGGCCAGCTCGGCCAGCTCGGCCCGGCCCGGCTCGGCGTCCAGGTCGAGCACGATGCCGCGGCGGCCGGCGGCGTACGCGTGCCAGTACATCGACGTGCCGCCGGCGGTGAGCGGAGGCGCGAGGCGCGCGGGGGACCCGCCGGGCGGCTCGACCTGGACCACGTCGGCGCCGAGGTCGGCGAGCAGCCGCCCGCACATCAGGCCGCGCTCGTCGGTCAGGTCGAGGACGCGCAGGTGCTCAAGCATCGGCCCGCGCGTGCTCCAGGATCGAGATCGCGCCCTCGGGGCAGGCGTCGGCGGCGTCGCGCGCCTGGCCGAGCAACCCCTCGGGGATCTGCAGGGTCTGCCCGCACTGCGCGACGTACCCCTGCTCGTCGTCGGAGAGCAGGTCCTCGGCCACCGCGTAGCACCGGCCGTGTCCCATGCACCTGCCGGCGTCGATGGCGATGTACACGATCAAACCTCCCATTCCAGGGGCAGCGTCTTGAGGGTGAGCTGGCCGCCCCGCTCGACCAGGGTGGTGCCCTCCTTGATCCGGTAGTCGGGGATGCGCTCGTGCCACTCCTTCAGCACGACCGCGAGCTCCAGGCGGGCCAGGTGCATGCCGAGGCAGCGGTGCGGGCCCGCGCCGAAGGCGAGGTGCTGGTTGACGCCCTTGCGGCCGAGCACGAACCGGTCGGGCTCGGGGAACTTGCGCGGGTCGCGGTTGGCCGAGCCGATGCCGAGCCACATCACGTCGCCGCGCCTGAGGTCCAGCCCGTGGAACTCCCCGTCCTCCTGGACCTCCCGGCCCGCCTGGATCACCAGCGGGTACAACCGGACGAACTCCTCCACCGCGGCCGGGATCAGGCCCGGGTCGGCGACGATCGCCCGGCGGTCCTCCTCGTGCCGGGCCAGGTGGGTGTAGATGTAGCCGAGCGCGCTGCGGGTGGTGTCCAGGCCGGCCAGCATCAGCGTCATGCAGATGGTCAGGATGTCCTGCTCGGAGATGGGCTCGCCGTCGATGCGGGCCTCCACCAGGCGCGAGACCATGTCCTCGCGGGGGTCGCGCAGGTTGGCGCGGCGCTCGCGCACCGCCTCGGTGAAGTACGCGATGATGTTCGCCTTCGCCGCCGCCGCGGCGGCCGGGTCGCCGCCGAAGAACCCGGCGAACAGCGTCTCCGACCAGGGCAGGAAGAACTCGCCATCGCTGACCGGCAGCCCGAGCAGGGCCAGGAACAGGTCCGTCGGGTACCTGATCGCGAACTCGGCCACGAAGTCGCACGACCCCTTCGGCCGCAGCTCCTCGATCAGCTCCACGCACCGCTCGTGCGCCATCGGGGTCATCCGCTTGACCGCCGCCGGGGCGAAGAACGGGTTGAGCACCCGGCGCAGCTTGGCGTGCGCCTCGCCGTTGAGGTCCTGCGGCAGCAGCGCCGTACCCGGCTCGGGGTTCAGCGCGCTCCTGACGTGGGTGGTCCAGGTCTCGTGCCGCTGGAAGCCCTCCAGCACGTCGTCATAGCGCTGGAGCATGTAGAAGCCGCGCCGGGTGGTGTCGTTGAAGTGGAAGCGGCTCTCCTCGCGGTGCCCGTCCAGCAGCGCGTAGTGCCCGTAGATCTCGGTGTCGAGGCCGAAATCCACATGGCTGTAGGGGCAGCCGCGCTCGGTCTCGGTCATGCGTCCGTCCTTTTCGCTCGTCACTCGCCGGAGGTCAGGTCGGGGATGAACGTCGCGATCTCCGGGAAGAAGATCAGGACGACGGTCACCACGATCGCCATCGGCATGAACCACCACAGCGCGTTGAACACGTCGTTCATGCTGATGTGGCGGCCCTGGTTGACCTCGGGGTCCTTGCAGATCCCGTGGATGATGAAGGCCAGGATGCCCACCGGCGGCGACACGACGGCCAGCTCGCCCATGAACACCGCGAACACGCCGTACCACAGCAGCGAGATGTCCAGCGCCTCCAGCGTGGGCATCAGGATCGGGACGGTGAGCACCATCATCGGCAGGGGCTCCATGAAGGTGCCGAGCACGATGTAGATCAGCGTCATCAGCAGCAGGAACTGCACCCGGCCCAGGTTCAGGCCGTCCACCAGCTCGGCGAAGCCGGTGCTGATCCCGGTCATGGTGAACATCCGCGACAGCGCCTCGACGCCCACCAGCATCAGGAAGATCGCGCCCACGCTGCTCACCGTCGCGGTGGCGGCGTCGGCGATGGCCCGCCAGGGCCGGTCACCGCGCTTCCACAGCAGCGTGATGCCCACCGAGAACAACGCCGCGACGGCGCCCGCCTCGGTCGCGGTGAACACGCCGGAGAACATCCCGGCGACGATCAGCGCGATGAGCAGGGGCACCGGCCAGACCCGCAGCAGGCTGGCGAAGCGCCCCCGCCAGTCGGCCTCGGGATGCTCCTCCGCCCGGCCGGGGGCGGCGACCGCCCACCTCCGGGCGAAGATCACGATCATCACGGTGAACAGCACGGCGACCAGGATGCCGGGACCGATGCCGGCCAGGAGCTGCGGGCCCACCGGGACCTCGGCGATGCCCGCGTAGATGACCAGCATGATGCTGGGCGGGATGAGCTGGCCGGGCAGGCCCGCCACGATCACCGAGCCGATCGCCAGGCGCTTGTCGTAGCCGGCCTTGAGCATCTCGGGGACGCCGATGCGGGCCAGCGCGTACGTCGTGCCGACCGAGGAGCCGCTGACCGAGGCCAGGCCGGCGCCGGCCAGGTTGGTGCCGACCGCCAGGCCGCCGGGCAGCCAGCCCAGCCACTGGCGGCCGGCGGCGTACAGGCCCTGGGTGAGGCCGGCCTTCCACAGCAGCAGGCCCATGAGGATGAACATGGGCACCACGCTGAGGGTCCAGTTGGCCACCTGCTGGTAGGGCAGCGTGGTCAGCGTGCTGCGCACGACCAGCGGGCCGCGCAGGGCGTACATGCCGGCCAGGGCCGGGATGATCATGGCGATCGCGACCGGCACCCGCAGGAAGATCAGCCCGATCATGAGCACGCAGGCCAGGACGCCGATCGCCTCCGGGACCAGCGGCAGGAACATGCCCGCCGTCGATCCGGCCACGACGATCGCGGAGATGGCGAGCACGATCCACGAGCGGCGTCCGCCGCCGGCCGCCGTGGCCGCCTCGCCGCCGGGCGCGCCGGTCAGCGCGCGGGTCTGGGTCATCGCCGCTCCATCCCGTCGGCCGCCATCTGGGCCTCCAGCACCGCGTCTTCGGGGTCGCCCACGAGGTGGCCGTCCTCGCCGGGCCGGGTGACCGCGCGCACCGCCGCCACGGCGAACTGCACGGTCAGGCTGCCGAAGGCGAGCGGCGCCAGGAAGTACGCGGGCCAGGCGATCACGTCGCTCACCCCGGCCGTCTTGCCGATCTCCATCGCGTGCACGGCCTCACCCCACACGAACCAGGCGAAGGCCGCCGACAGCGCCGAGCACGCCGCGAACACCAGGGCCAGGACGTACCGGCGGGACGCCTGCGGGAGCCGCTGGTAGATCAGGTCGGTCGCGATGTGCTGGCCGCGGTACTGCGCCGCCACGAACCCCAGGAACGCCACGAGCGGCAGGTACCAGTACTGCACGATCTCCAGCGTGTTCGGGATCGGCAGGTTCAGGAACGCGCGCAGCAGCGCGTTCGCGGAGATGTGGATCATCATCACGAAGGTGCAGATCACGGCCGGGACCTCGATGAGCAGTTCGACCCGGCGCCATCGCCGCGGCGGCCGCGGGGTGTGCGTGGCCACGGCGATCAGGCGGTGGCGGGCCGCTGCTTGAGGAAGATCTCCTCGAACAGCTTGTTCACGTACGGGTCGAGGTCCACCTTCCCGGCCGTGTACCAGTCGGCGAAGCCGTTGTAGTCGGTCTCGTTCTCGTAGCCGAGGTCCTTGATCAGGGTGAGCCACCTGGCCGAGGCCGCCTGGACGGCGTCCACGAACGCGTCGCCGTCGCCGACCGCCGTGTTCGAACGCAGCTCCTGCAAGATGCCGTCGTTGGCCTTCTTCACCGCGGCCCGCGCGTCGTCGGAGAAGGTCTCCACCGAGCCGTTGGCCTTCTTCACCTGCTTGACCGCCTCGACGGTGTTCGGCCAGATCTTGTCCTCGATGTTGCCCTTGACGAAGACGTCCAGCCGGTCGTAGAAGAGCTGCTTGGCCACCAGCGGCAGGCTCTCCCAGGTGGTGGTGCTCATGGCCATCGCGCCGGGCGCCAGGGCGAAGCCGGCGTCGGGGTCGAGCAGCACGTGCGGCGCGGCCGGGATGAAGCCGCCCAGCACCGCGACGGTGAGGCTGGACATCGAGCAGGACACGACGCCGCGTTCCAGGCTCTCGAACAGCTCGGTGTAGGGGATGGAGGCCGCGGCGGCGCCGAGCGCGCCGATCTCCTTGGTCTGCGCCTGGCCGCCGGCCGCGATCTGCGCGCCCTTGAGCTGCGCCAGGTCGCGCCGGGCCGAGTTGCAGAACAGCGCGTTGGGCCCGGAGTTGTAGACCGGCAGGAGCATCTTCATGCCGTGGTCCTCGAACTCCTTGGAGATGGCCGGGATGTTCGCGGCGACCTCCAGGGGCCAGGCGTTGGACTGCAGCGTGCCCACGACCACGCTCTGGTCCGAGACGAAGCTGGTGGAGATGAGCGCCGCGTTCGCCGGGTACTCCGCCGGCTCGTAGATCGGCAGCACCTGGCCCAGGTCGAGCCGGCCGTCCCGCAGCGCGTCGTCGATCTCGGCGGGCGGCGCCACCGCGTTCGAGTACTGCACGTCGAACTTGATCTTGCCGTCGGACCACTCGGTGATCGCGGCGAGGTAGTCCTCGACGTTCTTGCCGGTCGCCGACCCCTTCGGCGCCGGGGTCTGCGTCCGCAGCGTGATCGGGTCCACATCGGCGAACGCGGCCCGGTACTGCTCCTTGGTGGCGCCGTACTCGACGCCGCCGCTCTGTGATCCCGTGCCCGCCGTGCCGCCGGTGCCGCCCTCGGCGCACCCGGCCAGTACCAGCGCCCCCACCAGGCCGACCCCGGCGATGCAGGCTTTGGCCCCCCGGCTCCCGCGCAATGTGACCATCGACCACTCCGTCACTACAGATGTGCCGCGACCGCTGCCGACAGCAGGCCGCCGTGGTGAACCGTGCCACCAGATGTGCATATCATTCGCCTAGTTTGACCCTCAGGTCAATACTTCTATGCGCATGAATTGCGCTCGTTGTCACACGTGCTTAACGCGCCCGAAACCGGACGTCAGCCCTCGGATGCGGCTGGTCCCAGCAGCGCGACGGGCTCCTCGTAGCGGCCCGAGGCGAACGGCGACGTGCCCCCCGCGCCGGTCATGCCGGCGTCCACCGGCAGCACCACGCCGGTCACGAACGCCGCGTCGTCGCCGGCCAGATAGAGCACGCCCGCGGCGATGTCGGCCGGCCGCAGGGGGCGGCCCATGAAGCAGGTCCTGCCCAGCGCCTCCTCCGCGCCCGCGAGGTCGTCCACGCCGCCCGCGACGACCTCCGCGGTCATCGCCGACACCACCGCACCCGGCACGATGGTGTTGACCCTGATCCCGTACGGCCGCAGCTCGGCCGCCACGGAATTGGACAGCCCGATCACGCCCGCCTTCACCGCGCTGTAGACGTGCGCGCCCACCCCGCCGATCAGCGCCGCCGGGCTGGAGGTGGAGATGATGACGCCGGAGCGCCTCGGCTTCATCACCCGCGCCGCGTGCTTCATGCCCAGCAGCACGCCGCGCAGGTTCACCGCGATGGTCAGGTCGGCGTCGGCGGTGCGGGTCTTGTCGATCGGGCCCAGCGCGCCCATGATCCCCGCGTTGTTGAACATCACGTCCAGCCCGCCGAACCGCTCGACGGCGGCGTCCACCGCGGCGGCGACGTCCTCCTCTCGGGTCACGTCGGTGCGCGCGAACAGGACGCCCGGCCCGAGTTCCGCCGCGAGCGCCCGGCCCGCCTCCTCCTGCACGTCGGCGATGACGACCTTCGCGCCCTCGGCGTGCAGGCGGCGTACGGCGCCCTCGCCGATGCCCACCGCCCCGCCCGTGATCAGCGCCACCCGTCCGGACATGCGCCCGCCCATGGTCCTCCCCTTTTTCCGCTTCCGTACGGGCGGCGTGTCAGCCGCGTACGGCGATCGACTTGGTCTCCAGGTACGCGCGGAAACCCTCCGGGCCCATCTCCCGGCCCAGCCCGGACTGCTTGTAGCCGCCGAACGGCGAGCCGAACGCCTGCGGCCTGCCGTTCACACTGACCATGCCGGTACGCACCCGGCGCGCGACCGCGAGCGCGCGGTCCTCATCGGCGCTCCACACCGAGCCCGACAGCCCGTACGGCGAGTCGTTGGCGATGGCGACCGCCTCGTCCTCGCCGTCGTAGGCGATCACGGCCAGGACCGGCCCGAAGATCTCCTCCCGGGCCACGCGCATGGCGTTGTCCACGCCGGCGAGCAGGGTCGGGGCCACGAACCAGCCGCCCGCGAGATCGGCGGGCAGCGCGGGCCGCCCGCCCCCGGTCACCACCCGCGCGCCCTCGCGCCGGCCCACCTCGACGTAGCCCTCGACCCGATCGCGCTGCCGTTCGCTCACCAGCGGCCCGATCCCCGTCGCGGGGTCCATCGGGTCGCCCACCCGCTGCGCCCGCAACGCCTCGGCGACCGCCTCCACCAGCCGCCCCTCCAGGCGGCGCGGCACCAGCAGCCGGGTCTGCGCGATGCACGCCTGCCCGTTGACCAGCAGCGCCATCGGCAGCAGCGCCCGCACCACCTCCTCCACGTCCGCGTCGTCGAGGATGATCGCCGCCGACTTGCCGCCGAGCTCCAGCGTCACGCGCGCGATCCGCTCCGCGCACACGGCCATGATCTTCTTGCCCGCCGCGCTGCTGCCGGTGAAGGCCACCTTGTCCACCTCGGGGTGCGCCACCAGGTGCGCCCCCGCGTCCCGATCGCCGGGCACCACGCTCAGCACGCCCTCCGGCAGCCCGGCCTCCGCCAGCGCCTCCGCCAGGTGGTAGGCCGTCAGCGGGGTCTCCGGCGGCGGCTTGAGCACCACCGAGCACCCCGCCGCCAGCGCCGGGGCCACCTTCAACGCCGGCGTGCTCAGCGGACCGTTCCACGGCGTGATCGCCCCGACCACCCCGACGGGCTCCTGGGTGACCAGGCTGGTGTTCACCCCGTCCGTACGCAGCTCGTCGTAGGCGAACTCGGCGGCCAGCCCCGCGTAGTACCGCAGGTGCCGGATCGGGTTGGGCACGTGCGCCCGCTCGCTGAACCAGATCGGACACCCCAGCTCGGCCGTGATCAGCCTGGCCAGCTCGGCCGCCCGCTTCTCCAGCAGCTCGGCCGCCGCCCGCAACACCTCCGCCCGCCGCTCCGGCGCCTCCCCGGCCCACACCCCCGAGTCGAACGCGGCCCGCGCGGCGGCCACGGCGTCATCGATGTCGGCGGGCCCCGCCAGCCCGGCCTCACCCACGTCCTCACCGGTCGCCGGGTTGCGCACCCTGACCTTCCGGCCCTCCCGCGGCGCTGCCCACTGCCCTCCGACGAACAGTTCCGGACGCTCGACCACCGCTCGACCCTCCCGCCATTTCATGATAATGAAAGAACTTAATTCACCGCCGAGCCGAGGGTCAAGGAAAGCACGACGCCGCCGGGGACACCCCTCCATGAAGGACAGCACCGCCGAGCCGCCGCACCGGGTGCGACCGCCGCCGATCGACGGCACCCGGTCGCGCGCAGGGGACTTGGAGGCCGCGGACATCGAGCCCATGGCGGACATCAACCCCGCAAGGCGGGGCACCCTGACGGTCGGCACCGACGGCGACGAGCCCCAGGGCACGCGGGACGAGCCCCAGGGCACGCGGGACGAGCCCCAGAGCGCACGGCGACGAGCGCCAGGGCCCACGGCGATCCTCAGGGCACGCGGCGAGCCGCACGGCCCGGTGGGCGGGCGGGGGCACGGGCCACGAGGACGGCTCGACCGCGACCGACCCACCCCCACCGCCCCCACCGCCCCGATCGCGACCAGCCCCCGGCCCGCCCACCACCGGCCCGCCCCCAACCAGCCCGAACCCCACCAACCCGACCGCCACTGACCCCACCGACCGAATCCCACCGGCCCGACCACCACCGACCCCACCGCAACCGACCTGACCCCCACGGCCCGACCGCCACCGACCCACCACCACCGATCCGACCGGGATCGGCCCGACCGCCACCGACCCAGCACCACCGCCCCCACCGCCACCGACCGAATCCCACCGACCCCACCGCCACCGACCCACCATCGGCCTGACCCCACCGACCGGACCACCACCGACCCCACCGCCACCGGCCCGATCACCAGCGACCGCATCGCCGCCGACCCCACCCCCACCGACCTGCCCCTCACGCCGACGCGCGGGCCGAAGAAGCTGTGCACGTTCAAGGACCACGGGCCCGACCGCCACCGGCCCGACCACCATCGGCCCGACCGCCACCGACCCAACCCCACCGCCACTGACCGGACCCCCACCAACCTCAGCGCCACCGACCCGACCACCACCAACCCGGCCGTGGCCGTGGCCCGCCTTGTCCGCCGGGATGCCGCTCCCGGGCCGGTTTTCGACCGTTCGGCGTCACCGGCGCGGGGACGGGGAATTCGCGGGCCGGAAATCGTAATATCGGCCTGCTCGGATCGGGGAAGCGGCGGCCGGATACGCGTGATCCCAGGAAGAGGCCACCGACCGGCAATGTGTCTGCGAAGCCACTTCCGGCCGCACTTGTAAGAAGTGCCGAAATACGGCCCATGGGTTGACATGATCTTTCACTGCCCCTAAACAAGGGGTATGATCTTTCGCGGCACCTGAGATCCGCATGCCACAGCCGCCGCCAGGCGGTCTTCCAGTGTCCATTGGATCTGCCACATGAACACCCCACCGGCAACGCCGCCGGTATATGAAATATCCATTGTGCCCGCAGCCGGTTTAACATCGGGTCGCGCCGCGATGAACCCTCATTAAATCACAGGGACCAGGAGGACGTTGTGAAGGTCTGCACCCCGGCTCCCGCAGGGACCGGGCCTGCCCTGAGAAGAAGAGGTCCGCGGGCGCGTCGCGCGAACGGCCGGGCGCCCGCCGGCGGCGGCGATATCGGCGTCCCCTGAAGCCGAACCACTTCGGCCGAACCGGCGGCGACGCGCGCCGGCCGAATACGAGCCGTTCCCCGGGAGCCCGCGAAATGCGCCGATTCCCGGAGGGGCCCGGTCGCCCGCGAAATCGCGAAACGCGACCCCAAAGCGGCACCGGGATTTCATGACCGCCATTTCCTCGACGGCCCGGAGGTGGACCGTCGGCACGGCGCACGCTGGACGCACACCTTCACCAGGGTTTGAGGAATGACATTGGATTTCAGGGACCAGGCCGTTTCCAACCCGCCCGCGCCCGCCGCGGTCGCATCAGCGCCCACCCCCGAAGCCCATCTGGGACCCCAGCTAATCTGCCAGACTGGCGATGTGGACGAGATGGCATGTTCGGAGCTGGTAGAGCGCGTTACCGACTATCTCGAAGGCGCACTCCAACCCGACGACCTCCGGCGCGTGCGCGACCATCTGGACGCGTGCGAAAGCTGTGAAAGTTACGTGGCCCAGATGCGGGCCGCCATCCGGGTGACCGGCAGCCTGTCCGAGGAGGGCACGACCGACGAGGTCGAGACCGGCCTGATCGAGATTTACCGACAGTGGATCACCGAGCGGGACGACAAGTGACCGAGGTGGATCTACAGGCGTTACTTCGCGGCGACGAGAACGCCTTCAAGGAACTGGTGCGCGCCTACAATCCGACCCTGCTCCGGCTCGCCCTCGTCTACTCGCCCACCCGCGAGGTCGCCGAGGAGACCGTCCAGGAAACCTGGATCGCGGTGCTGCGCGGCCTCGCTGGATTCGAGGGCAGATCCGCGTTGCGCACCTGGATCTGCCGCATCCTCATCAACATCGCCCACCGCCGCTCCGCGACCGAGACCCGGTCGCTGCCGTTCTCCAGCCTCGGCGACTCCGACGACGGCGGGCCCTCCGTCTCCCCGGAGCGGTTCCTGCAGTCGGGCCCGTACGCCGGGCACTGGGCGATCCCGCCCTTCGACCTGTCGGACGTGCCCGAGCACCGGCTGCTCTCGCGCGAGCTCAAGGAGGTCGTGGCCCAGGAGATCTCCCGGCTGTCCAGCACCCAGCGCGCCGTGATCACCATGCGCGACGTGGAGGGCTGGAGCACCGACGAGGTGTGCGAGACCCTCGGCATCGAGCACGGCAACGTGCGCGTGGCGCTCCACCGGGCGCGCAGCCGGGTCCGCGCCGCGTTGGAACGCTACCTGTCTCCCGAGGTCAGCGGCGTGAAATAGCCGCCGCGCGAAATTGCCCGGAACAAGTCTGTAACGAACGCTCCCCGCCGCCCCTCTAAGGCTCGGCAGACAAAACCGGCCGCCCTCACGGGGCGGAGATCACAGGGAGTGCTTCGGATGACGACGACGACCACCAAGGAGCCGCCGGGCGGTCAGAGCACCGCCGACAGCGGCTTTCGCGCGTACGCCAAGGTGGTGCGCACACGCGGCATGCGCGCCTGGACCTTCATCGTGCTGTGCCAGCGCCTGCCGATCGCGATGTCGCCGCTCGCACTGGTCTACATCGGCCACCACGCGGGATCCTCCTACGCCGTCGGCGCGCTGCTCGCGGGGGCGTTCGCCTTCGCCGAGGCGCTCGCCGCCGGCGTGATGGGCCGCCGCTTCGACCGCCGCGCCGCCGGCCCCGAGCTGCGGCTCGTGCTCACGTTGCAGGCCGCGGCGCTGTTCCTGCTCGGCGTGCCGGCACTGGTCCAGCCGGGCCTGCTGCCCGTGTGGGCGCTGGTCGTCCTGGCCGCGCTCGCCGGAGGCATCGCCTCCGGCGCCCATGGCGGACTGCGCGCCCTGCTCCTGCGCACCGTCGATCCCTCGGGCCACCACGCCGCGCTCAGCCTGGAGTCCACGCTCACCACGCTGCTGTGGGCCGTCGGCCCGGCGGTGGTCGGGCTGATCGCGCTGTTCGCGGGCGAGATCTGGCCGACCGTCGTGATCGGCGTCATCGCCGCCGTCGGCGCGGTCGCCGCCGGCGCGCTGCGCGACAGCGGCCCCGTGTCCTCCGGGCACGAGAAGGCCGCCGACGTACGCGTGTGGCGGCTGAGCTGGCCGGCGCTGTTCCAGGAGGGCGCGGTCATGATGTGCGTCGGCGCCGCCTACACCGGCCTGCCGTCGCTGCTCGAACTCGTCGGCTCCGACCCCGGCGTGGCGGGCCCGGTGCTCGCCCTGTTCGCCGGCGCCGGCCTGATCGGCGGCCTGATCTACGGCAGCCGCACCTGGCCGGGCGCGTACCGCACCCAGAGCTTCGCGCTGGTGCTCGCGGTCATCGTCGTCGTCGCGGTCGCGGTGGTCACCCCGACGGCCGCCACCATCATCACGCTGCTGATCATCTCCGGCTTCGCGGGCACGCCGGCGCTCACCGCGCGGGCGGCCGGCATGCAGGAGCTGCTGCCCGAGCGGGTCTGGGCCACCGGCTTCTCCGGCCTGTACGCCGCGGGCGGGATCGGGTTCGCCGCCTCCGGGATCGTCGTGGCGGCTCTGCTCGAAGCGGCGGGCATCCGCGTCTCGCTGCTGGTGTGCGTCGCCCTCGCCGCCGCGGCCGCCCTGATCAGCGGCGCCGCCGAGTCACGCATGGCCAGGTCCCGGATGGCCGCCCAGGCGCGCGACCACGCCGCGACGGCCTGACTCACCCCGCTCTCCCACCGTTCCATGGCACGACCGAAGACGCCGGCCGGCGGCCGGCCGGGCCTCCTCGCCGATGCCGCCGGTTCGACGTCCGCATATAGCGCAACTTTCCACCTTTAATAGGCCAGGAGAAAAACCACCATGTTGCTGCATTCCGGACCACGACCCTTCCAGACGGTGACCGATCCCATCCCATCGCACGCCGGCGCGCTCCGCCCCCACCCCGAGGCCGTCCACCCGTACGCCGCGGCTCCGGGCGCGAAGACCGCCACCGAGGGGCCCGAGGTTCCCGGCGCGTCCACGCTGAAGCTGCTCGGCGGCTTCCGGCTCGTCCTGGACGGGGTGCCGGTCACCGTCAGCCCCAGGGCGCAGCGCCTGCTCACCGTGCTGGTCTGCCTGGGCAGGCACGCGCCCCGCAGCACGGTCGCCAACACGCTGTGGCCGGACAACCTGAGCACGCGCGCCCACGCCAACCTGCGTACCATCCTGTACCGGCTGCAACGGGTCTGCCCCGGCCTCGTGCTGTCCACCACGCGCGACCTGTGGCTGTCGCCCGAGCTGCACGTGGACGTCGAGCACTCCCGCGCCATGGCGATCGAGCTGCTCAACACCCGCCCCGGCGCGGAACCGGCACTCCTGGAACGCGTGCACTGGACCGACTTCGCCGAGGACATGCTGCCCGAGTGGGACACCTCCTGGCTGGCCGACCACCAGTTCTGCTACCAGCGCCTCCGTCTCGACGCACTGGAGCGGCTGTCCGACCTGCTGGTACAGGAGCAGATGTACGGCGCGGCGGTGCAGGCCGCCCTCATGGTCGTCCAGACCGACCCCCTCCGCGACACCGCGCACGAGGCGCTCATCCGGGCCTATGTCGCCCAGGGCAACCGCAACGACGCGATCAGCCACTACCGCGCGTACCGTCGCCAGCTCCGCGACGAACTCGGCCTGGAGCCCGCCATGGCCGTAGGCCAGATGCTGTGGAGCGACGCGGCCTGACACCGGCCCGCCACACAGCACCGCCACACAGCACCGCCACACAGCACCGCCACAACGGGGAAGCGCCACAGGGGCGCAACGGGGCGACCTGACCCGCTCCACACCGGACCGGCTCAGACGGGGCGAACGGGACGGGGCCCACGGGGAACCACACCACACACCGGCCACCACCGGCCGATCCACCATGCGCCCGCACCCCCCACCTTCCTCACCGACCGCAGGCAGCCATCCATAAGGGCTCCCATCCACTCCAGAGGGACACCACCCACCTCACATCCCCCGAACCCGCGGGTCCCATCCTCCGAGGGACACCGCGCCCCCCACCCACGGAAACCCCGAGCCGAGACACGCCCCCACGGCCATCCCCCCGCATGCCGAGGCGCGGCGCATCGCTCCGATGCCTCCCACCGGACCCGGCCCTGGCGGTGGCCTCGGGCCGGCCCCAGTAGCCCCGCATGAGCAGGACGCCGTGGACCTGGAGCTCAGCAGACTCGCCGGGCGGGAAGGGCTTGCCCGCCGGGTCCACCGCCCGCACGTCCATCAGCGGCGAGGTCCACCCGGCCGATCCCGGGCCCGTGGCGAGCGGCCCGGTCGCGCTGCAGACGCTGCCGAGGGCCTCGGGGATGACGGACCGGGGCATGGCCTTACGCGGGCGCTCGGGCGGGTTGACCGGCGTCGCCTGTCCTCCGGCCGCCCGGTTCCGCGTCACCAGCCCGACCCCGTCCCCCGCCCGCAGCCCCGAAGGAGCGCGTCTGTCAGGTGGGCTCCGCGGTGAAGTGCGACCGGCGGCGGCCGGAAGGGACGCTCAGCCGAGTACGCCGGTGCCGTCGGCCGGGATCTCGGTGATCCGGGCATCAGGCGGGGCGGGGCCGATGCCCAGGGCGGACACCGCCGCGAGCGCCGCGGCGACCTGGCGGTCGGCGGAGGTGTGCCAGCCGCACAGCTCGCCGATGAGCCGGGGCGGCACCAGCAGACGGCGGTGCACCGTGCCCGTGGCGGGATCGGGGGCGGCCGGGCCGACCGCCGTGATCGCGGCGGCCATCCGGACCCGGGCCACCGGACGGCGACCGGGGGTGGTGTCCAGGAGGTAGCCGAGGTAGACCGGATCGGTCATCTCCATCTGCGTCTCCTCGCGGACCTCGCGCACGGCCGTGGCCGCCGCGTCACGGCCCTCGGCGCGCTCCACGGTGCCCCCGGGCAGCCCGCAGATGCCGTTGACGTCGACGTAGACCACCACCCGGCCGTCGGGGGCGAACAGCCACACCCAGGAGTGGCGGATCTTCAGGTCGTCGGGGACGGGTTCCTCGTGCCAGATCCAGGCGGCGCCGCTGTGCAGCCACGGCGCGATCCCGAACTCGCGCATGGCGGCGAGGACCCCCGGCGTGACGCCGTTCTCCAGGTACTCCGTCGTGCACGCCGCTCGGGCGCGCAGGGCGACGTCGATGCGGCGCGCCTCGTCGGGGCGCATGTCGACCTCGGCGGGCCGGGCGAAGGCCGCGGTCGGCGACGTGCCGATGCGCCGGGCCGCCGAGAGGCCCGCCTCGCCGCCGTCGAAGACGTAGTGGGGGGCGTCGTCCACGCTGTCGAGGACCAGCGGCCGTCCCAGGCGCGGCGCCAGCCCGACCGCGGCCGAGACCGCGCGCAGGGCCGCCTGGCGGGGTGTCTCGCGGGAGGCGAGCGCGGCCCGCGGCAGCCGCCATCGGCCGCCCGCGGACCGGACGAGCAGCACCCGACCGTCGTGGTGGGTGACGAGCGAGGACGCGGTCGCCGTCATCGTTCTATTCTGCAACCCCGGACCGCGCGGCGAGCTCGTCGAGCAGCGCGGCCGTGGACGCCGCGAGCGCGCCCATCGACTGCGTCAGCCGGTAGCAGCGCACCGTGGCGACGAGCCGATCGACCAGGCGCTGCCTGCGCGCGAGGTCCGTGCCGGGGAACCAGTCGGCCAGGAACGGGTCGTACTTCGTGCCCTGGAGCTCGATGTGCTCGTCGAGCATGGCCCGTGCGGTCTCGCCGCCGAGCCTGGTCAGCGCGGGCGCGGTGGCGGAGGAGTCGAACGCGGGGAACACCAGGGCGTCCACCGCGTGCTCGTCGATGAGCACGCAGCCGGTGACCTCGGCCAGCTCCGCGGGACGCACCCACAACGACCCCGGCAGCACGTCGCCCGACGTCGTGGCGAGCGATTCGGTCGTACGATGCTTGCCGGCGAAGGTGTTGGTCGGATGGTCGCCGCTGGACAGCAGCCGCGTCAGCCGGATGTTCGACTCGGCCAGCGTCAGCAGCGAGTCGGTGCGGATGTTGACCGTGCGCGGGGAGCCGTATCCGGTGAGGCCGCCGCCGGGCGATTCCACGAGGGCCAGGTCGTCGTTGGAGACGAAGCCGGCGCCGCCGTGCACCAGCGCGCTCAGGATGCTGGAGGTCTTCCCGGAGCGCTTGCCCCCCACGAAGGCCACGCCGCGCCCGCGCAGCGACACCAGGCCGCCGTGCAGCAGCAGGTCGCCCGCCTGGTACGCCTGCCATCGCAGCATGTGCCTGACCGAGCGGAGCACCTGCTGGGTGCGCCACTTGGGCGAGCCGGAGGAGACCCAGACGGCCCGCCGCCCGTCGTGCACCCACAGGACCCGGTCGGGCTCGTAGTCGGAGGACAGGATCAGCCGCTGCCATCCCGGCTCCCTGGGCGGCCCGGGGCGTACCAGGACCGAGGGCAGGCCGTCGCGGCCCGCGTCGTCGCCGGGACCGACGGTGATGAACGGCCGGGTGAGCGCGACCAGCTCCATCACGACGTCGGCCGGCGCGGAGACGTGCACGGCCGCGGATCGGACCCGCGCGCACGCGGTGACATACTCACTCATTTGACGAGCGTCTCCCAGTGCCGGTCGCGGTAGATCTTCGACTTCTGCGGGCCGATGGAGCCCTGGTACTTGCCCTTGTAGAGGGTGATCTTGCCCTTCGGCTTCCAGAAGGTCATCTGGGCGATCCGCATGCCGGGGTACACGCGCAGCGCCAGGGTGGAGAACAGTTGGAAGGTGATGGTGCCGATCGAGCCGATGTCGATGAGGTCCGCGGTCACATGCACGAACAGCCCGGCCCGCGCGGTGCTCGACTTGGCGTGCACCAGCGGCACGTACTTCGTGCTGCCCACGATCTCGCGGGACGAGCCCAGGCAGAAGCTCAACGGCTCAAGCGTGAGGCCGTCCTCGGGAATCTTGACCTCGACGACCTCCGGCTCCACTCTCGGGTCGATGATCGGGTCGCAGTAACGCAGGATCGTGTCGCCCAGAGTCAGATCGATGCTGTTCGGGTTGATGTGATCGGCATTGAACGGGGTGACGGTGATCTCGTCCGCCTCAACCCTGCTGCGGATCTCGTGGCCGCTGAGAATCACGGTGGTCTCGAATCTCTCAGTGTTCGGACATGTTCGTGTGCAGTTTCGACGGCATGGGCCGGTCGTGCCGGCCGTACCACCCCTCGTAAGGGAGCACTCTGCCGGTCGTCGACCAGAAGGAGACCTGGCCCAGGATCTGTCCTGGATAGAGGTAGATGTCCAGGGCGGGCAGCAGCTCCAGGGTCCATCGGTGCACGGCGCCGCGATGCCCGAGATCCGCCGACAACTGGACGAACAGGCCGAGCCTGCCCATGGAACTGCGTCCGATCAGCGAGGTCACGTACCGGTCGCTGCCGATCCGCTCCAGCGTGTGGCCGAGGTAGAAGCGCCCCTTGCGCAGCAGGAAGCGTCCGTCGGCCGGCTCCAGCCGTTCGTACCGGGGTTTCGCGTCGGGGTCGTCGCCGGAGTGGACCCGGTAGATCTCCGCGCCGAGGCGGTAGTTGTAGCTGTTCGGGTTGACCCGGGACTCGTCGAACGGATCGATGACGATGTCGCCGCGGGCGACGGCCTCGGCGATGGCGGATCCGGTGAGGATCATGAGGCCGCCGATCCGGCGAAGTGCGTGATCACCAGGTTCCGGAAGTCCTCGTCCAGGGTCACCGGCGCGCCCCAGTTGCGCCACGCGTGCCGGTTCTCCGGCTCGCGCGCCGCGTAGAACGACAGGATTCCCAGCAGCGCCCACAGTTCGAAGTGGGGCACCATCTCGGCGTCGCCGGGGCAGACCTCGGCCGTGGCCGCCTCCAGGAACGGGGCGTGTTGCGGGTGGTTGCGCAGGTGGGCGCTTATCGCGCCCACGGCCTGCGCCGGGGTGGACAGGCCGACGATGGGCACGTTCAGCACCACGATCCCGCCGCCGGGCGTGACGATGAGGTTCTTGAGGTTGACGTCGATCGCCACGGTGGTGAACGGCGCCGGGTTGCGCCCGGCCGCCTCGGCGAAACCGCCCGACAGCCACTCGTCCACCGCCCTGCCCACGCGTGTGCCGTCGTAGAACGGGCGGGCGCGCCGCCAGTAGCGGCCCGCGTAGTGCAGGACGAACTCGCGGTGCGTGGCGATCACGGGCGCGTCGCGCTTGTAGAGCCCGAACCCGTCGTGCATCCTGGGCAGCTCGCGGCAGGCCAGCGCGAACGTGCACAGGTGCCGCACCAGCTCGGCGGTGGCCGGCAGGTCGCGGCCGTCGGTCAGCGCCGAGGCCAGGTCGCGCCCCTCGACGTACTCGGCGAAGACCGCGTCGAAGGGGTCGCCGCGCCGCGTCTCCCACACCCGCCTGATGCGCTGGACCGGCACGTGCCCGGCGAGCGCGGCGTTGGCCTCGGCGAGGTACGCCAGCGGGATGTCGGAGTCGGTCACGTGCTTGGCCACGAGGATCCCCTCGGCGGTCCGCACCTCGTAGACGAGGTTGTTGGTGCCGCTGAGCTCGCTGATCCGCGCGCCGGGGAACTCCCCTTCCAGGAACTCGCGGAAGGTCTCCACGTCAGATCACCGCCCTTCCGCCACGGGCGCGACGGCCCACTTCGTACCGACGTATTTGTGCGGCAACAGCTCGGACAGCGCGACCAGGGCCGGCCCGCCGTCCGACCGCACGACGGCCATCATGTCGCGGCTGTAGTCGAGCAGGATCTCGCGGCACAGGCCGCACGGCGGCACCAGCCGGATCTCCCGCCGCTCCTCCGACGGCTTGGGATGGCGTACCGCGAGCACGATGCGAAGGTCGCTCGCGCCCGCCGCGCGCGCCTTGCCCAGTGCGACGGCCTCGGCACAGATCGACGCGCGGCCGACCATCGCCTCCAGGTGCAGCCCGGTGAACACCCTGCCGTCCCCGGCCACGATGACCGCGGCGATCTGGTGCCGGTTCTCGGCGTAGCGGGCGGAGATCGTGTCCTGCGCCAGCCGGACGAGCGAGGCCAGGCGGGCGCCGCCGTCACCTCCGGACGCGGGCTGCGGCGGCAGCGCGATGAGCTTCTTGGCCAGGTCGGCGACGCGCGCCCGCAGCTCGTCGAGGCCGGCGGAGTTGTCGATCTCGAAGTCGGGGACGATCGTGTCGATGCCGAGCTCGGTCGGATGGTCGTCGGCCCCGGCCGTACGGTCGCCACGGCCCGCCTTCCGGCGCCTTCGCACGTCCTCGGGCGCGGTGACCCGCACGATGGTGAAGCCCTGCCAGGCCAGGCCGGCCGAGTCGGCGGGCCTGGCGTCGTCGCAGATCACCGCGTTCGCCCCGCCGAGCGCCGCGTTGCCCCACCGCTGGGCGAAGTCGGCCAGCAGGAACTCCGGGTCCACGGCGCGGAAGTGCGATCCGAGGAAGTTCAGCAGCGCGCCGTCCTGTTGCCCCGTGGCGAGCGGGAGACCGATGCGGGAGTAGAAGAACTCCTGGACGTCGTACAGGGGCGTGGCGGTCTTGACGATCGCGACGTCGCGCCCCATCTCCGCGAGGGTCTGCCGGAGCAGGCCCCCGCTGGTCGACTTCCCCGCGCCCGGCAGCCCGAACAGGGCCACGCGAAGCGGTGCGCGGAATTCGGTCATGCGGCTCTCCCGATTACTTGCAGACGAACACGGAGTTCTGCTTGCTGAGCTCGAAGTACCCTCGTTCTGCGATGGCGGCCTTCACTTTCGCCTCGACGTTCGCGTAGAGCTGATCGAACATGGACTCAGGAAAATCTTCGCCGGCCATCGCTTTGGCGCCGCAGAACTTGTGACCGGTGGCGTAGAACTCCATGTACGGCTCGGTCGTGTCGAACCGCAGCGCGTCCGCATACGGCCGCTCCTCGACGCTCTCGAAGTGCCTGGAAAGATATTCGGCCGCGTTGTCGAGCACCATTTTGCCGCGCCGGGTGCGGGGCAGGCGCTCGATGAAGTCGGCGGGGAATCCTACCTCCGCCATCGCGTCGAAGTGCATCTTATACATTTCCGGCATGGAGTGCCGGGCCTCGATGGTGACGATCGCGTGGCCCGACTTCTTGGTGACCCGGGCGATCTCGGCGCACACCACGTCGGGCTCGGTGATGTAGTGGAAGATGAAATTGGCCATCACCCGGTCGAACGTGCCGTCGTCGAAGCGCGAGAGGTCCTCCGCCTTCCCCTCGACGAACGCCAGCGGCGCCCACGACACCGTGACGTTGCGTTTGGCCAGCTCAAGCATGGCCGGCGAGATGTCGAGCGCGACCGTGCGCCCCCCGTGGCGGATCTTGCTCACGACGTCCCTGAGGATGAACCCGTTGCCGCAGCCGAGGTCGAGCACGGCCTCCCGCCCGGTCAGGTCCAGGCAGTCCAGAATGTGGTCGGCCAGGGGCTTCGGGTTCTGGCGGAAGAGATTGTGCGTCTTCTGCTGCGTGGCCAGGGCGACGTTGTTGCCGAAGTGCACGCGTATGTAGTCCAACCCGAAGTTGAACGGCTCCGCCTGCGACGTGCTCTCGCTCATTTCACCTCGCTCGATGGTGGTGCGGGCATGCTTCAAGAAACTTGCAAGCATTCGCATCCGCTGATCACATGTCGCCGCAGTGGCGCATTGCGGGTGTCCGAGGCATTGCAAATGAGATCGATGGAGCGCCCCCGGTTACCACCCGGCGCGGATCCGCCGGCTGCCGGCCAGCACGGATCCGCAGGAATGCGGCGGTGTACCAGACCATAAGGTTCCGTTTGCGGTTTGACAACCCCTACGTCACCCTCTGGTCAACTCTCGGGTCGGCGTGCTAGCGTCCTGCCGGATTTCACTTGCGCCGGGCGGGGTACACGGAGCCGCCTTTCCGATCACAAGCAGGTGACACGACGGGGATTCTGGATTAGTACGGGAAATTTCGCTTGTCAACGGCGAACCGACTCTTCGGTGCCTTCCCGCGCCTGACACTGGAGGAGGTGACCGGTGGCAGTGCTGGAGGTCCGTGGCCTGACGGTGGCCTATGGGGACCATCTCGCGCTGAACGAGGTCTCATTGTCCGTCGAAGCCGGCCAGGTGCTCGGGCTCCTCGGGCCCAACGGCGCCGGCAAATCGACGCTGATGGGCTCCGTGGTGGGCGCCGTGCGCCCCCGTTCGGGCACGGTGCGGGTCTGCGGCGTCGACGTCGCCTCGCGGCCCCGCCGGGCGCGGGCCCATGTCGGTTACGCCGAACAGGACATCGCCGTGTTCCCGACCCTCACCGTGCGCGAGAACGTCGCCGACTGGGCGGCGCTGAGCGGGCTGCGGTCGAGGGAGCTGGCGGGGGCCGTCGCGCGCACACTGTCGGCGCTGCTGCTCGACGACATCGCGGACCGGCAGGTGCGCACCCTCTCCGGCGGCCAGCGGCGGCGCGTGCACTGCGCGATGGCGACCGTGTCGCGGCCCCCGCTGCTGCTCCTCGACGAGCCCACGGTCGGCGTGGACCCCGCGACCAGGCGGGCGGTCCTGGACCACGTGCTCACTCTCGCCGCCGAGGGGGCCGCGATCTGCTACAGCACCCACTACCTCCCCGAGATCGAGAGCCTCGACGCCGAGGTCGTCCTGCTCAACAAGGGCGTCGTCGCCGCGCGCGGGGCCGTGGCCACGCTGCTGCGCCGCTACGGCCGGACCGTGGTCGACCTGCGCCTCGGCGGCGACTCCGGCGAGGTGCGCACCGTCTCCTCGGCGGTGGAGGGGCCGGATGACCTGCCGGCGATCCTCCAGGGCCTCGGCCCCGACCTGGCCCGCCTGTCCGGGCTGGAGATCCGCCGGTCGAGCCTGGACGAGGTGTTCGAACGCGTGGTGGAGGACGAGGAGGGCGCCCTCGATGCGTCGTGAGCTGAGCGTGGCCGGCGTCCTGGTGGCGCACGAGTGGCGGGTGCAGCGGCGCGACCTGGTGCCGCAGCTCATCCTCACGGTGATGCCGCTGGTGCTGATGGCGTTCCTGCTGCCGACCTACCAGGCGGCGATGGCCGCGACGGGCGAGCCGGGGACGGGAGCCGAGCAGGCGGTGGCGGGACTGTCGGTGATGTTCTCCATGTTCCTCGTCTCCCACGTGGGCATGGTGTTCTTCCGCGACCACGGCTGGAACACCTGGAACCGGTTCCGCGCCACGCCGGTGCCCGTCGGGGTGCTGGTGCTGAGCAAGGCGGTCGTCCCGCTGGGGTTGCTGCTGGCCCAGTTCACCGTGCTGATCAGCGCCGGCGCCCTGTTCTTCGGGCTCCGCGTCAAGGGCTCCCTGGCCGCGCTCGCCCTGGTGGTCCTGCTGTTCGCGGCGTGCCTGGTGGCGCTGGGCGTGCTCGGCTTCGCCGTGTGCCGCACGGTCGTGCAGATGACCTCGGCGGCCAACATCCTGGCGATCACCATGGCCGGGCTCGGCGGCGCCCTGGTGCCCCAGTCCTTGCTGCCCGCGTGGGCCGCCCCCGTCGCGCCCGCCACGCCGTCGTACTGGGCCGTGCGCGGCATGCGCGAGGTCGTCTCCACCGGGGCGGGCGTGGCCGAGGTCGCGGCGGAGCTCGCCGCGCTGGCCGCCTTCGCGGCGCTGTTCTCCACCCTGGCCGTCGTTCTCCTCAAACCGGATCAAAGGAAGATCTCATGGTCGTGATGCAGGGCGCGGACATCGCGCGGGCTCTCAGCGTCGTCGGGCTCACGGTGAACGACGTGCTCACGCTCGGCGGCAGCATGCTGACCGTGGGCCCCGCCTACCTCGTCGGCTCGCTGGCGGGCGGGCTCGGCAACCGCGGCAGCGATGTCGACATCCACCTGCTGGTCCCCGACATCGACAAGCCCACGCCGGCGTTCCTGTTCTTCTTCGGGCCGACGCCGATCGACATCGAGCACTACCCCGCGTCCATGCCGGGGCGGATGATCGAGGCGGCGCGGGCGTTCCCGGTGCGCGAACTGCCGGTGGGCCCGGTGAGCACGGCGCCCGCTCCCGGCAAGCGCACGCGCCGCACCGCGGCCCGCTGGATGCACGCGCTGCCGCTGTTCCCCGGCCAGCCCCCGGTGTTCGACGAGACCGCGGCGGGCGACATCCTGCCCACCCTCGTCCGCGCCGCGCTGGACCAGCTCCTGCTCGTGTGGGCGACGGCCCGCCTGGCCGAGGGCGAGGCGGCGCGATACCTGTGGGCGCGGGCCGGCCGCGAACTGCTCGAACTGCGATGCCGCGGCCAGGGCGACGTGCTGACCAGCGAGAAGTGGCTGCCGAGCCGCGCCGCCCGCCTGGGCCTCGACCCGGAGTTCGTCGGCGCCCACTATCGCGCGTCCAGCGAGGACGACCTCGTCGCCTTGCTCGCCGACACCGGCATGGCCGGCTGGGACCCCTGGCGGCTCACCGCGGTGCGCCCCGAGCCGGGACGCCGCGAGGTCAAGTTCGGCAAGCAGGTCCTGACCCTCACCCGCCACGGACGGCTGCTCGACGCGATCGGCGTGCAGGGCGCGGTGGCCGAGGCCGTCGGCGCGTACGACGCCGGCCGCCTGCTGCGCGCCATCCGCGACGGCGAGCTCGTCCTGGAAGTGGCGTCCTCCGAACTTGCCGAGGTGCTCGATGACTGACGACCGTGTCGGCGGAACCGACGTGATGTGGCTGCTCACCCACGGCGCGGGCATGGCCTGGCAGTACGCCATGGCCGTGCAGACGGCCCTGACCGACATCGACGCGGCCATCGCCGCGGAGGACTATCCGGTCGCCGTGGAGGCGTGCGCGGTCGCGCTGCGCGCGATGGCCTACTGCGAGCAGGTCGGCGAGGGCTACACGGGCAGGCCGACGCACGTCGAGCATCACGTCCACCTGGCCGTGGACGGCTCGCCGGCGGCGCTGGCGCTGCGGCGGCTGCCCCCGCCGTGCGGCGCCACCGCCGAGCAGGCGCAGGAGGCCAGGACCACCGTGCTGGCCGAGAACGAGAGGCTGCGGGCCCGCCTGCCCCTCACGATCCCGGTGATGCGCACGGCCAACGGCTTCTTCCCGATCATGGGCATCGCCGGTGCCCTGGAGAAGCTGCGCGCCGAGAGCGGGCTGGGCGCGATGGATTGGGACCAATGGGGCATCTGACGGTGACTACGGAGGGCGAATGCCAACGGTGACCACGCGCCACACGTGCGCGGAGAACGCGGACGACGTCTGGGCGGCGCTGCTGGACAGCGAGTCGTACGCCAGCTACATGGACGAGGTCCGCGAGATCTCGATCGTCGAGTGGGAGGGCGACCGCCGGGTGAGCCACTGGTCGGTGCTGCTCAAGGGCTCGGAGCTGGAATGGGAGGAGGAGGAGTTCATCGACCACGAACGCCGCCGCATCGAGTTCCGCCAGCTCGACGGCGATCTGGCCTACTTCAACGGCCACTGGCAGGTGACGGCCGACGAGCACGGCACGACCGCGGAGCTCCACGTCGAGTTCGACATCGGCATCCCGCTGATGAGCGAGATGCTCAACCCGGTCGCCGCGCGGGCACTGGAGGACAACTCCCGGGCGATCCTGGAGCAGCTCGGCCGACGGGCGAGGGCCGACGCCGCCGTACGGGTCCGGCCGTGAGCGAGCACCGCGGCGTGGCTCCCGGCGCCGGCGGAGGAGGCGCCGCGAGCGACAGGTCACCGGCCAGGGAGACCTTCCGGCGGATCCGCGCGCACATGTCCCCCGCGCTGGCGCTGGCGGGGAAGTTCGCCGGGCAGGGGGCGGTGGAGACCGCCGGCGAGGGGTGCCGGGTCCGGCTCTCCGACGGGCGATCCGCCCTCGATTTCGGGTCGTACGCCGTGACGCTGCTCGGCCACCGCCACCCCGGCGTCGTGGCCGCGGTCGCCCGGCAACTGCACACCATGCCCGTCTCGACCCGCACGCTGAGCAACCCGCTCCTCGCGTCCGCCGCCGAGGAGGTGGTGACGTACCTGGGGTCGCGACTGCCGCGCGTGTATTTCGGCGTCAACGGCGCCGACGCGGTGGAGGTGTCGGTCAAGCTCGCCCGCCTGGCCACCGGCCGCACCACCGTGGTCGCGGTGCGCGGCGCCTACCACGGCAAGACGATGGGGGCGCTCGCGCTGACGTGGCAGCCCCGGTTCCGGACCGGGCTGGAGCACCTGCTCCAGGGCGTGGTGCACGCCGACCCGGGCGACGCCGAGGCGGTGGGACGGGTCGCCGCGTCGGGCGACCTCGCGGCGGTGATCTTCGAGCCGGTGCAGGGCGAGAACGGCGTGGTCGTGCTCGACCCGGCGATACTGGCCCGCTGGGCCGCCGACGCCCGCGCCGCGGGCGCGATGGTCGTCTCCGACGAGATCCAGGCGGGGCTGCGGCGCGCCGGCCCCCGCTCCCTCGCGCTGGAGGCGGGGCTGCCCGTGGACGCGGTCCTGCTCGGCAAGGCGCTGGGCGGCGGCGTCGTCCCGGTGTCGGCCGCGGTCTGCTCCGAGCGCCTGTACCGGCCGTTGCTGGCCGACCCGTTCCTGCACACCTCGACGTTCGCCGGGCAGCCTCTCGCGATGGCGGCCGTGGGAGCGGCCCTGGAGGCGATCGAGTCCCACGCCGGGGCGGCGCCGGCGATCTCCGCCGCGCTGGGCGAGGGCCTGGCCCGCCTGCGCGAGGACCACCAGGACGTGATCACCGGCGTGCGCGGGCGGGGCCTGATCTGGGGGATCGACTTCGCCGGTCCCGAGCAGGCCGGCGAGGTGGCCTTCGCCCTCGCCGAGCGCGGACTGCTGGTGTCGCCGTGCCTGAGCCGTCCGGAGTGCCTGCGGCTGCTGCCGCCGATGACCGCCACCGAGCGCGAGGTGGGCGAGGCGCTCGACGTGCTGTCGGCCGCCGCCGGCCTCGCCGGGAGATTGGAGGTTCCCGCGTGAACGACGATGGAACGATCGAGCACGGCGCGCCCCATCCTTTCGACGGCTGCTGGCCCGACGCGGGCCGGTGGCTCGCGCCGGACGTCCTGGCCGAGATCGGCGCCCTCGCCGCGGCCGCCGACCGCGACGGCAGGCCCGCCGGGCGCGCCCTGGACCTGCTCCGCGGTGGAGGCTGGCCCGGCCTGGCGGTGCCGGAGAAGTTCCACGGCACCGGGCTGACGCTGGTGGAGTGCTGCGCCGTGCAGCGGGCGCTCGCCGTGGCCGACCCCGCGCTGGCGATAGCGGTGAACATGCACCTGTTCTCGGTGGGGCTCATGGTCGAGCACTGGCGCAGGCGCACCGACACCTCGTGGCTGCTGCTGGAGGCCGTCGCCACCCAGAACCGCCTGATCGCCTCGGCGTTCGCCGAGCCCAACCTGGGCGGTTCGGGCACCCGCTCGACCTTGCGCGCCGAGCCGGTGGACGGCGGCTGGCGGGTGTCCGGCCGAAAGCGGCCGTGCTCGCTGGCCGGGCAGGCCGACCTGGTCTGCCTTCAGGTGCAGACCGCGGCCGACCCGTCGGAGGTGCTGGTCGCGCTGCTGCCCACGACGGCGCCCGGCCTGCGGGTCGTGGAGGACTGGGACACGCTCGGCATGCGCGGCTCGGCGTCCGACACGCTGGTGATCGAGGAGTGCTTCATCCCGAAGGAGCTCGTCTTCTACCGGGCCCCGGCCGGCGCCGAGGACGACGACGTGCTCGCCGCCGGGGTCATCTGGTTCGCCCTCACGAGCACCGCCTGCTACCTGGGGGTCGCGCGGGCGGCGATGACGCAGGCGGCCACGCTGCTGCGCGCGCTGCGTATCGCGCACCTCGGCCAGAGCCGGGCCTCGCTGCCCAGCTACCAGGCGACGGTCGGCGACGCCGCCGCCGAGGTGCTGGCATTGGAGTCGGCCTGCGCCGAGGTGGCCCGCCGGATGGACGCGGGCGCGGAGCCGGAGAACCTGGTCGTCGCCGCGCTCGCGGTAAAGCAGCGGGCCGTGCGCGTGATACCCGCGTTCGTCGGCACGCTCGCCGAGGCGTGCGGCGGCGCGTCGTACGCCAGGTCGCTGCCGCTGGAGCGGCTCTGGCGCGACGCCCAGGCGATCCGGTTCCACCCGCCGACCCCGGCGGCGGCGCGGCAGTACCTCGGCAGGCGGGCACTCGGCCTGCCGTCGTCGCTGGACCTCGACGAGTGCGCCCCCGGTCTCGCGGCCGCGGAGGCGGCGACATGACCGGCGGCGGGCGCCCGGACCGCGAGCGGGTCGTCGTCACCGGGGTCGGCGTCAAGAGCCCGGCGGGCACCACGGTGAAGGAGTCGCTGGCCGCGCTGCTGGCGGCCGAGTCGGCCGCGACGACGATCCCGGAGCTGACGCGTGCGGGCGCGGTGGTCGACTTCGGGTGCACCGTCCCGGAGTTCGGCAGGGAGAGCTACCTGACGCCGAAGGAGATGCGCCAGATCGACCGGCTGAACGCCCTGGCCATCGCGGCGGCGATGGACGCGGTGGCCGACTCCGGGCCGCACTGGCCCGCGTCCCCCGGGCGGAGCGGGGTGTTCGTCGGCACGGGCATCGGCGGGCTCGGCACGATGGAGCTGGCCGCGATGACCCACCAGCACCGGCCGCACCGCATCCCGGCCTTCACCGTGCTGCGGGTGATGAACAGCTCCCCCGCCGCCCGGATCAGCGCGCGGCTCGGCGTGAGCGGGCTCACCCTCACCTTCTCCACCGCGTGCGCCAGCGGCGCGACCGCCATAGGAGAGGCGGTGCGGCGGATCCGGTCCGGCGAGCTGACCACGGTGCTCGCCGGGGGCGTGGACGCGCCGCTGACGCCACTGGTGGTGTCGGCGTTCGCGGCCATGCGCGCGTTGAGCACCCGCATGGACGTGCCGCACGAGGCGTGCCGGCCCTTCGACGACGACCGCGACGGCTTCGTCATGGCCGAGGGAGCGGCCTTCGTCGTGCTGGAACGGCTCGACCACGCCATGGAACGGGGAGCCCGGGTGTACGGCGAGGTCGCGGGGTACGGCGTGAACACCGACACCGGCGACCTCGTCTCCCCCTCGGCCGACGGCGGCGTGGCCGCCGAGGTGATCGCCATGGCCCTGGCCGACGCCGCCCTCTCGCCCGGCGACATCGGCCACGTCAGCGCGCACGGCACCAGCACCGTGCTGAACGACCGGTCGGAGGCGCGCGCCCTGGAGCTGATCTTCGGGGAGGCGTGCCCGCCCGTGACCGCGCCCAAGGGCGTCGTCGGGCACATGATCGGCGCGGCGGGGGCGTTCGAGGCCGCGATGGCGCTCCTGCTGGCCCGCGAGGGTCTCGTCCCGCCCGTGGCCAACTTCCGGGCGGGGCGCGACGCCGACCGCATCGACCTGGTCAGCGGCGCGCCACGCCGCATACCGGTCAAACCCGCGCTGTCCACGTCGTTCGGCTTCGGCGGTCAGAACACCTGTCTCGTCGTCGTCCCCGCGCCTTAGCGGGAGATCGAACCGTCTGGAATAGGGAGGACCATGTCGTCTGCGACGACGTTTCTCGAGCACGTCTTGGCCAGGATCTCCGAGGTGGGCGCGCGGTGCTCGTACACCTTCGTGACCAGGACGGGCGGCACCACCCGGGACCAGGTGCTGACGTTCGCCGGCCTCGACCGCGAGGCGCGGTCGATCGCGGCGTCCCTGGGCGAGCGCGCCGCGGGCGGCCCGGTGCTCCTGATGTTCCCCACGGGCCTGGACTTCCTGCGCGCCTTCCTCGGCTGCATGTACGCGGGCGTGGTGTCCGTCCCCGCGCCCCTGCCCACCTCGGACCCCAGAGCGCTGGAGCGGGGCGCGAGGATCATCGCCGACGCCGGGGTGAGGCTCGTGCTCACCGACGCGGGCAGCCGCGAGGAGCTGGCGGGCTGGCTGGCGCGCGACGGGCTGGCCGGGCGGGTGGACTGCCTGGCCCTGGACGACGTGCGCTTCGCCGAGCCCGAGACGTGGCGGATGCCGGCCGTGCGCCCGCACGATGTCGCCTATCTGCAGTACACCTCCGGTTCGACCGGCGAGCCGCGCGGCGTCATCGTGACGCAGGACAACCTGCTGCGCAATCTCACCGACATCTGGCGCATGATCGGCTCGCCCGAGACCGGGGTCGGCGCGGGCTGGCTGCCCCACTACCACGACATGGGCCTGGTCGGCCAGTTCCTCTCCCCGTTGTACGTCGGCGGCAGCCTCGCGTTCTGCACCCCGATGTCGTTCGTGAAGCGGCCGGCGCTCTGGCTGGAGCTGATCAGCCGCCACCGGGCCGGCTACACGGCGGCGCCCGACTTCGCCTACGACTGGTGCGCCAAGCAGGTGCCCGACGAACACGTGCGCGACATCGACCTGTCCTGCCTCCAGGTGGCGATGAACGGCGCCGAGCCGGTGCGGGCGGCCACGCTGACCGCGTTCGAGAAGCGGTTCGCCCCCGTCGGGTTCCGCGCCGGGAGCTGGCGGCCCGTGTACGGCATGGCGGAGGCGACCCTGCTGGTCACCGGCCTGGCCGGCACGAGCAGGCCGGCGGTGCTGAGCCTTTCGGCCGCGGACCTGGAGCGCAACCGCGCGGTTCCCGGCACCGGGGAGGCGGCGCGGCAGGTGGTGTCGTGCGGCAGGCCCGTCAGCCTGGACGTCCGCGTCGTCGATCCCGCCTCGCTGGCACCGCTCCCGGACCGGGAGATCGGCGAGATCTGGGTCCGCGGCGCCAGCGTCGCCGCGGGGTACTGGGCCAACCCGGCCGCCACCGAGGAGACCTTCCAGGCCCGGCTGGCGACCGGCGAGGGACCGTACCTGCGCACCGGCGACGTCGGCTTCCTCGACGCCGGCGCGCTGTACGTCACCGGCCGGATCAAGGACATCCTCATCGTCAACGGCCGCAACATCTATCCCCAGGACGTCGAGGAGACCGCCCGGGAGAGCCACCCGGCCCTCGGTCTCGGCGCGGCCTTCACCCTCGGCGGCGACGAGACCGTCCTGGTCCAGGAGGTGCGGCCGAGCAGGCTGGGCGGCGGGTCCACCCCCGAGAAGGTGGCCGAGGACATCGCCGTGCGGCTGGCGCGCCTGACCGGGCTGCCGAACGTGCGCGTCGTCCTGGTGCGCAACGGCACGGTGGAGCGCACCACGAGCGGCAAGGTGCGCCGCCGTCACATGCGCGACCTGCTCCTGGCGGGCGCGCTGCAGCCCGTGCACGAGCGGATTCCCGCCGCGGCGCGTCCGGCGCAGGCGGCGTCATGAGGATCCTGGTCACCGGCGCGACCGGCATCGTGGGCAGCGAGGTGATGCGGACGCTGCGGGCCGCTCCCGGGGTCGAGGTCCAGGGGGTGTCGCGCTCGGGCGACGCCGCGCGGGGCGTGGCCAAGTGGCACCTCGGGGCCGAGCCGCCGCCCGCCGTGCTGCGCGGCCCGTGGGACGCGGTCGTGCACAGCGCCGCCGACATCCGCTGGAACCTGCCGTTCGACCAGGCGCGCCGGGCCAACATCGCCTCCACCGAGGCGGTGCTCGGCCTCGTGGGCCCGGAGACGACCGTCGTGCACGTCTCCTCCGCCTTCGCCGCCGGGCTCCGCGGCGACGTCGCCTCGGACGACCCCGCCGACTACCGCAACTCCTACGAGTGGTCGAAGGCGGCGGCGGAGCGGCTGGTGGACGCCGCCTGCCCGAACTGGACGGTACGTCCACCGATGATCATCGGACGGCGGGCCGACGGCCACATCGCCCGCTTCCACGGCGTCTACCAGGTGCTCCAGGGCTACCTGTGGGGCGCGTTGCCGGTCATGGTGGCCAACGACGCCTGCCGGGTCGAGCTCGTGCCGGTGGACGAGGTCGCCGCGGTCGTCGCCGCCCGCGCCCTGGCCGGGCGGCCCGCGGCCAAGGAGGTCGCCACGCTCGGGGCGGGCGACGGCGCCCTGTCCGGAGCCGCCGTCGTGAAGATCGTGTTCGACGAGCTGAACGCGTGGCGGGCCGGGCGCGGCGTGCCCCCGGTCGGCCTTCCGCCGCTGATCGCGCCCAGGCGCTGGGAGCGGTTCTTCCGGCCCTTCGCCGAACAGCACCTCAGCCGCGGGCAGCTCGCGCTGATCCACGCCTTCGACCCCTATCTCCCCTACTGGGCGATGGAGGACCATCTCCGGCCCGACACCTACGTGGTGGACGTGGAGGACGCGCTGCGGGCGAGCATCCGCTACTGGGCCGACCGGCATCCGCAGGGGGCGAGCGCCACGCCGCGGCAGTGGCGCGCCGTAGGGGGCGGTGTCCGTGCCTGAGCGGTACCCGCCCTTCACCGACCTGGAGCGGCTTGAGTCCCACCTCGGCGACCCGCACGACGAGCGGGTGGTGTTCTCCCATGCCGCCTGCGTCCGGCTGGACGCCGCGGAGGAGTTCCCCGGCGACATCTGCGCGCATCTCGACCGTTGGGGCGTACCGGCGTACTACGTGCCGGCGGAGTGCGGCGGCGCGCTGCGCACGCTGGAACACGGGCTGCACCTGCTGCGCGCCATCGCCCGCCGCGACCTCACCGTGGCCATCGGGCACGGCAAGACGTTCCTCGGCGCCGTCTCGGCGTGGTTCGGCGGCCCGGAGATCCAGGAGCTCGTCGCCCGGTGGGTGCTCGCGGGCGTCCCGGTGTCCTGGGGCCTCACCGAGCGCGCGCACGGCAGCGACCTGCTCGCCGGCGAGGTGACCGTCGAGGAGACCGACGGCGCGCTGCGGCTCACCGGCGAGAAGTGGCTGATCAACAACGCGACGCGCGGCGGCGTCACCGCCGTCCTGGCGCGCGTCCACGGCCGCGAGGGGCCCCGGGCGTTCGACGTGGTCTACGCCGACAAGGCCGGCCTGGCTCCGGGGACGTTCCGTACGCTGCCCAAGGAGCGGACGCTGGGCATCCGCGGCGCGGACATCAGCGGGATCGCCTACACCGGCGCGCCGGTCCCCGAGGGGAACCGCGTGGGCGAGCCGGGGACCGGGCTGGAGACCGTGCTCCGCGCCCTGCAGCTCACCCGTACGATGTGCGCCGGCCTGTCCCTCGGCGGCGGCGAGCACGCGCTGCGGCTGGCCATGTCGATGCTGGGGCCGCGCGCGGGCGAGCCCGAGGCGCGCGCCCGCCTCCTCGACGCCTACGCCGACCACCTGGCCGCCGAGGTCGTGGCCACGGTGGCGGCGCGCTGCGCGCACCTCGCGCCGGCCGAGCTCAGCGTCGTCAGCGCCGCGGTCAAGTACCTCGTGCCGCTGCGCACCGACGCGCTGATCCGCAGGCTCGGCGACCTCCTCGGGATGGCGGCGTGGGACGGCGGCCCCGAGGCCGTCCGGTTCGACAAGGTGGCGCGGGACCACCGGATCGTGGACCTGTTCGACGGCAACCGGGTCGTGAACCTGTACGCGATCGTCAACCAGCTTCCCCTGCTGGCCGCCGCGTGCGCGCGGCCCGTCGAGTGGCCGCAGGCGGCCGGGCTCGCGGCGCTGGACCGCCCCTGCCCCGCGCTGGCGCCGGGCCGGCTGAGGCTGGTGGCCGCGCGTGGCGTCACCGTGCTGCGGGCCCTGCCCGGCGCCGCGGAGCGGCTGCGGGAGATGGCGGCGCGGCGCCCGGAGCTCCGGCCCCTGGCCGAGGTAGCCGCGGAGGTCCTGGCCCGGGCGAGGAGCCTGTGCGAGCGCACCGCCGCGCTCAAGCCCGCGCCCGCGCTCGTGCCCGTCGAGCACTTCGAGGCGGCGGAATCGTTCGCCGCGGTGTTCGCCGCCGCCGCCGCGGTCGAGGTCTGGCTCGCCACGCACGGCTCCAAGCCGGTCGCAGCGGACGATCCCCGGTGGGCCGGCGGGGCGTGGGTGCGCATGGTCGTCCACCGCCTGCTCGGCACCCCCTGCGACGAGCCGGCCCGCGAGGCGATGTGGACGGCCCTGACCGCCCAGCACCGTGAGGGCATGTTGCTCTCCCTGTTCCCGTGCCGGCTGGCGGAAGGGGGGATGGGCTGATGCGCGCCGCCGGTTCGCTCGCCGCCTGGATGCCGGGCGGCGCCGGCCCGCCGCAGTCCGTGGAGTACATGCGGGCCCTGCGACCCCTGTTCCGCCGCGACTCCGCGGCCGGGATGTCGCTGCTGGGCGCCGTGGTGCGCCCGGCGGTGGCCGCCCGCATGGCCGCGGGCCAGGAGGTGTTCGACGAGGTCGGCGCGCACGTGACCGGCGGCGCGGAGTGCGCGTACGCCGACGAGGGGGTGACCGCGGAGGCCCGGGACGGCCGAATCCGGCTGTACGGGCGGGGCGTGCCGGTGCTCAACGGCGCCCGCGGCTCGCTCCTCGTGGCGGTGGTGCGCAGCGCGGGCGCGCCCTGGCTCGCCGTCGCCGATGGAACCGGGACGCCGCGCACCAGGGGCATCGGCTGCGACGCCGTGGATCTGGACGGCGTCCCGGTGCGCGTCCGCGCGCCCCTGCCCGGGGCGGACCCACCCTATGTCGTCTCCGGCGCCCTGATCGCGGGCGGCGCGGTGGGCGGCGTGGACGACGCGCTGCGCACCGTGCTGCGGTTCGCGCTGTCCCGCGAGTTGTACGGCACGACCGTCGCCCGCCTGCCGCACGCCCGCGGCCTGCTCGCCGGGGCGTACGCCGACCTGCTCATCGCCGACGCCCTCGCGCGCGCCGCCGTCACCGCGGACGCGCCCGGCGCCGGGGCGGCGACCTGGGCGGCCACCCGGCTGCTCACCGGGATCCTGCGGGATCTGGCGACACTCCTGGGGGCCAGGTTCTACCTGCGCGAGGGGCCGTACGCCGGCTTCGGCGCGCACTGGCGCGCCCTGCGGGCGCTGCGCGCCGCCTGCGGCGACCCGCGCCGGTGCACCCCCGGCGCGATCCCCCCGGCCGCGGAGCTCGCCGCTCTCGCCGGCCATCCGCCGCCCCTTCCGCCGGGCGTCTCCGTCGTTTCGCGCCTGTCTCACCTCGACGCCGAGGTGCGTACGCCACTCGCCCCCGACGCGGCCGATCCGCTGCTCCGCGACCTCACGGCCAGGCTGGAGAGCGGCGTGTCCCTAGACCTCGACCCCACCCCCGTCGATACCCACACCCCCATCCCCCCGGACCGGGGAGACGACCAGGGAGACATGTCATGACCGCTGACAACAGCGCGAGCACCGCGTCGATCAGGGCCTGGCTCACCGAGCAGGTCGCCCTCTACGTCGAGCTCGCGCCGGAGGCCATCGACCACGACACCGACCTCGCCTCGTACGGGATGGACTCCATCCGCGCCCTCACGCTCGCGGCCCGGATCGAGGACGAGTTCGGCATCGAGGTAGACGAGGACCTCGCCTGGGACCACCGTACGATCACGGCCATCGCCGGCGTCGTCGCCGCCGAGCTCGCGAAGCGGGTGGAGGCCGTGTGATGACCGAGTTCCCGGCCCTGATCCGGTACTCGATCCCCGCGTTCCTGCTCCTGATGGCGGTCGAGATGGCGTCCTACCGCCTGCTGCCCGACCCGGACAAGGCCGGCTACCGGGCCAAGGACACCATGACCAGCCTGGCCATGGGGATCGGCAGCGAGCTGTTCGCCCTGGTGCTCGGCCTGGAGTACCTGCTCGCCTACTCCGCGCTGTACTGGCTCGCCCCGGTGAAGATCTCCTTCGAGTGGTGGATGCTGCCCGGGCTTCTCGTGGCCCAGGACTTCTTCTACTACTGGAGGCACCGCGGCCACCATGTGATCCGGTGGTTCTGGGCGTCGCACGTGGTGCACCACTCAAGCCGGCACTTCAACCTCTCCACCGCCGTGCGGCACTCGTGGTTCAGCCCGGGAGGATGGATCTTCTACGCGCCCCTGGTGCTGATCGGCTTCCACCCCGCCGCGGTGCTCTTCTGCCACTCGCTCAACCTGCTGTACCAGTTCTGGTTGCACACCGAGCGGATCGGCAAGCTGGCCCGCCCGATCGAGTTCCTGTTGGTGACGCCGTCGCACCACCGGGTGCACCACGGGTCGCAGGGCGGCTATCTCGACCGGAACTTCGGCGGCATCCTGATCATCTGGGACCGCATGTTCGGCTCCTACGCCGAGGAGATCGAGGTGCCGAGGTACGGCCTGACCAAGGACATCCGGACCTTCAATCCGGTCCGGGTCGCCTTCCACGAGTGGGCGGCCCTGGCCAGGGACCTGTGGCGGGCGCCCACCTGGGCCGACCGGGGGCGATACCTCGTCAATCGGCCGGGGTGGGCGCCGGAGACGCCACGGGAGAGACCGGCCGATGTGCCTCGATAGCGCCCGCGAGACGCCGGGCGAGCCCGGACTCGGCACCGCGCCGCCCCACGGCCACGCCGGCGACGCGCCGGACGAGCCCGGGGTGGCGCCCGCCGAGTTCCGCCGCGCCCTGGCCCGGCACGCCGCGGGAACCGTGGTGGTGACCGGGCCGGGCCCCCTGGGGTTCACCGCCACGTCGTTCACCGCCGTGAGCCTCCACCCGCCGCTGGTCTCCTTCTGCGTCGGCCTCGACTCCGCGAGCTGGCCGAAGCTGCGTGAAGCCGGCCACTTCGCCGTCAACCTGCTCGCCGAGCACCAACGGAACGTCGCCGAACGCTTCGCCGCCAGGAACGTGGACCGGTTCGGGCCCCCGACCCGCTGGAGCGAGGGCCCGTACGGGCTGCCCGTCCTCGACGGCGCGACGGCGCACCTGGTCTGCCGCCGCTACGTGGAGTCGGCTCTGGGCGATCACATGCTGGTCGTGGGCCTGCTCGTGGCCACGACGCTGCTGCCGGACAAGCTCCCCCTGCTGTACCACGAGGGCCGGTTCGGCGGCTTCAACGCCCAACTCTGACCGCGCGGGCCATCCCGAGCGCGCCGTACACGTGCTCGACCGTCATCACCACGAGCATCCTCCCGATCGGACACCATGACCGAGCGGCACTCGCCCCAGTCGGGGTGCTCACCGCGGCCCCACGGTAGTAGCCGACCAGCGCCCCGCCCTCTGGCCGTGGGGGTGCGATGCCCGCCCCGACGAGCCTGGCCGTGCCCTCGGCGATGGCCCAGGCCCAGCCGTGGAGGCTGTGCCAAGTCCCGGCCCGACGCCACTGTTCCCGGCCAGCGGGCGAGGAGGCGGGCGCCCAGGCGGATGCCGGACTCGGCGCCGGGGGCGGTCACCTGGCCGTTGAGGGTCGTCACCAGGCAGCCCCACCAGCAGCGGTGGTCGCGGGCGGGGGCGGGAGGGCCGGTCGCGGGAGAACCCGGCTGTGAGCCACCGGCACGAAACGGCCACAGAACCGGCCCTGCGGAAGGCCGCGCACGGTACAGGCCCCCGGACCTCCGGCCCGCCCAAGCGGTCGCGGGAGGACCCCGCCGCGCGCCACCGGCACGAAGCGAGCGTGAGAACGGCGCGCTGCGGGAGGACCGGAAACCGGAGCGGCTCCGGAAAGACGGGATGTGGGGCGGAGGCGCGCGGGAGGGGCGCGGTCGCGGGAACTGGGCGGGAGCGGGGGCATCCAAGGGCGCGGTCGCGGGGAAACGCGGCTGTGAGCCTCCCGAACCAAGCGGCCACAGAACCGGGGCCCTGCGGAAGGCCACGCACGGTACAGGCCCCCGAACCTCCGGCCCGCCCCAAGCGGTCGCGGGAGAACCCGGCCGTGCGCCACCGGGGACGGAGCGGGCGTGAGAGCGGCGCGCTGCGGAGGGCGGGCGGAGTGGGAGGGGTGGGCGCCGACGGGATTGGGCGCGGCCCGGAGTGGGAGCGGTGGGCGCCGACGGGATTGGGCGCGGGCGGAGTGGGAGCGGTGGGCGCCGACGGGATTGGGCGCGGGCGGGGTGGGAGGGGTGGTTGTGGGTGGGGGGTGGTGGGGTGGTTGTGGGTGTCACGCTGCGGCCACGGGTGCGCGACGGGTGGGGGTCGATCGTGGTGCGGTACCCCTCGTGCCGGCTTGGCCGGCGACGTCACGACCACGACAGGAATGGTGGGATCAAGCGTGACCGAAGTGATCGATGTCCATCGGGCGCCGGGGGATCGTCCCGCGTCCTCCGGGTTGCCGCCCCTGCTGAGGACCAGCGACCGGTGGACCGACGAGATGGTGACGGCCGCCGGCATACCGATGCGCGACAAGCCGGTGGTCACCGTGGGCGGCGGGATCGGCTCGTTCGTGACCGTGGATTACCTGCGGATCGCGGGTGGGCTGCCCACCTCGGACATCCAGGTGGTGTCCAACCTGAGCCACCCGTGGCAGACCTACGAGCACCTGGCCACGGTGTCGCAGATCGCCCTGGACGACCGGATTCGTTCCGACGCGGCGTCGCGGCCGGACAACATCTGGGGCTTCCCCTCGTACGCGGTCTCCGAGGCGTTCCGCAAGCGCACCCTCGCCCCGCTGATGCAGGTGCTGCTGGAACCGGTGTTCGCCGATTTCTACACGCCGAAGCTGCGCGCCGTGCTGGAGTCGATCGCCCGGGAGGCGCGGCGCATCCGCTACTGGGACATGCTTGAGCGCGGCGATGTGGAGATGGTGCGCCGGCGGGCGGGCGGCGGGTATTTCGTGCTGTTCGCCGACCAGCGGATCGCCGAGCCCGAGCACCGGGTGATCCGCTGCCGCGACGTGCACCTGGCGGTCGGCTACACCGGGCTGAAGTTCCTGCCGGAGCTGCAGGAGTTCCGCGCCGGCATGAACGACTTCCACCACGTGGTCAACGCCTACGAGGACCACGAGCACGTCTACCACGCGCTGCGGCGGCGGCCGGGCACGGTGCTGGTGCGCGGCGGCGGGATCGTCGCCTCCCGGGTGCTGGAGCGCCTGATCAGGGAGCGCATGGACCACGGCCTGCAGACGCGGATTCTGCACGTGCTGCGCACCTACTTCTCCGGCAGGCACGGCAAGCAGCTCTGGGCCCGCCGCCGCGGCAAGGACGGCTTCGCCTACCAGGGGTTCAACTACCCCAAGTCGGTCTGGGGCGGGCAGCTCAAGGCCGAGATGCGCAAGCTCGACCCCGACGCGCGGCTCAAGGTGCACGAGAACATCGACGGCACCACCACGGCCTGGCGGCGGGAGTGGCAGCGCCAGCTCCGCACCGCGCGCTCGCAGGGCTGGTACCGCGCGGTCAACGGGACGTTCGAGGATCTCCGGCGGGACGGTGAGGGCGTGCTCGCCCGGCTGCGCACCGCCGACGGCACCCTCGAACTGCACGCGGACTACGTCATCGACTGCACCGGCCTGAACGCCGAGGTGCGCGACCACCAGGTGCTGCGCGACCTGCTCGACCACGGCGGCGCCCGGATGAACGGGCTCGGCCGGATCGACGTCGGCCGCGAGTTCGCGGTGACGGGCGCCGACAGCGGCATGGGCCGGATCTACCTGAGCGGCGCCGCCGCGCTGGGCGGCCCGTTCCCGGGCGTGGACACCTTCCTCGGGCTGCAGATCGCCGCCCAGGAGATCGTCGATGACATGGCCAGGCGGGGTTTCTGCCGCCGGATGGGGCCGGCGGGCGCGCTGGCGCACTGGGTGCGCTGGGCCGCCGGCCGCCAGATCTGACAGGCCCGGCCCGCGAGAGGGAGCCGGAGGGGAGTCGGAAAGGAGGGAGATCGTGGTACCGACTCTGTTCGGCCGCATCCAGACGCGGCTGTTCATGCTGGCGCTGGTCGGCGGTGTGGTCACCGCGGCCGTGGCGCCGCTGCTCCCGGTCGACGCGCCCGCCGCGGCGCGCTACCAGAGCGTGTACGTCGTGCTCGCCGCGGTCGCGGTGCTCGGCGTCGGCTGGGAGCTGATCTATCACGTGCTCATGCAGTGGCGGTGGGAGAAGGACTGGCCGACGCTGTTCGGCCTGGTCACCATCGTCCCCGAGGGCGTGCTCGCCGGTTTCCTGGCCACCGGCGGGCACCTGCCCGGCCTGCCGGGACCGGTGCCGCTGCCGGCGTTCGCGGTGCATTTCACCGTGGTGTGGCTGGCGGTGTGGCTGTTCGTCAACGGGCCGGTGCGCGTGCCGTTCATCCGCTGGCGCTTCCGTGGCGGGAGGTTGCTGTGACCACCGCCATCCGGCCGGCGCGTCCGGTCAAGCTGCGCCCTGGCAAGGGCGTCCTGGCCCGGTACGAGGGCCTGACCCTGCTGTTCGAGACCGAGGACGAGAAGCTGACCGGCGAGCTGCTGCGGGAGGCGGGCCTGGCCTCCCAGGCGGACCAGCCGGGGCGCCGGCTCGGCCAGGCCCTGACGCGGCTGCTCGCCTCGTCCGGCGGCGGCTTCCCTTCGCTGTGCGCGTTCGGCGAGGTGGAGGGCGGCACGGCCGCGCTGGTGCACGGCCGGGCCCGGCTCACCGTGCGTACGGAGACGGGCGCGCTGGTCCTCGACGGCAGGGACGCGGTGACGATGTCCGACCGCATCGTCCCGGGCACGCTGTCCGCGGCGCACGCCGTGCTCGGCGAGGACGACTCCGGCGCGTCGGCCGACCCCTGGTGCGAGATCGCGTCGGGGGTCGTGCGCGCGGACGCGCTGTGGCTCGCGGACGCGGGACCCGATGCCGGTCTGGAGGTGGAATCGGGGCCTGACCTGGAGGCGGGCTCCGAGACCGGTTCGGAGACGGGATCGGCGTCCCGTTCGGACACCGCGTCTGGTTCCAACACCGCGTCTCGTTCGGGCACCGCGTCCGGTTCTGTTCCCGGGGGCGGCTTCGCGCCGGTGCCTGCGGGCCTGACGGGCGATGCGGAGAGCGGTGAGGAGAGCGCGGACGCGCGGGTCTCCGGGGCGCTGTGCCGCAGGGGGCACTTCAACGATCCGTCGCTGCGCTACTGCGGCGTGTGCGGTCTCGGCTTGACGCAGGCCGGGCGGGTGCCGGCGCGCAGCGAGCGGCCCGTGCTGGGGGTGCTCGTGCTGGACGACGGCACGATGTTCCCGCTCGACCGGGACCACGTGCTCGGGCGGGTGCCCGAGCGGGTGGAGGAGGTGCGGGCGAGGTCGGCCCAGGCGGTGCGGCTGCACGACGCCACGGTGGCGGAGGTGCACGCCCGGGTGAGCCTGGACGGCTGGGAGGTGAGCGTCACCGACGCGGCCTCGGCCACCGGCACGTACGTGCGCCTGCCCGGCGCGCGCGACTGGGAGCGGCTGCCGAGCGGGGTGCCCTCCGTGCTGCGGCCGGGCACGGTGGTCGCGGTCGGCCGCCGCCAGTTCCGATACGACAGCTATCGCAAGGCCTGACGGACAGATGGAGGTGGGATCGATGGACGCGCCCCCCGGGCCGCCGTGGTGCCCGGCCACCGCCCCCGCGAGCGGAGCCGAGGTGCCGTGACCAACTTGATGATGTTGCTGGATGTGGCGGTGATCGTGCTGGCGGCCAAGCTCGCCGGCCGGCTGGCCGTCCGGATCGGGCAGCCCGCCGTGGTCGGTGAGATCGCGGCGGGCGTGCTGCTGGCCGCGGTGCTGCACGGCGGCGGCATGACCGAGACGGTGCTGCCCGGCGGCGTGAAGGACGCGCTGCACGCCATCGCCACGTTCGGGCTGGTGCTGTTCATGTTCACCGTCGGCCACGAGTGGGACCCCCGGCTGCTGCGCGGCAGGCGGGGGGCCACGGTGGCCATCGTGCTGGGCTCGACCCTGCTGCCGCTCGCGCTCGGCTGCGCGCTGGCCTGGTGGCTGGCGGCCACGACGTACCATCCGGCGAACCCGGCGCTGTTCGTGCTGTTCCTCGGCACCGCGATGTCGATCACCGCGCTGCCCGTGCTGGCCAGGATCGTCACCGACCGGGGCCTGACCGGGACCGTGGCCGGCGGGCTGGCGGTGGTGTGCGCGGCCGTGGTGGACGTCCTGGCCTGGGTGGTGCTCGCGGTGGTCGTCGCGCTGGGCGGCGGCGCCTCGCCGTGGCAGATGCTGCTGTCGGTGCCGTACCTGCTGGTGTTGCTGTTCGGGGTACGGCCGCTGCTGTCCTTCGTGCTGCGCAGGTGGTCCGGCAGGGCGGAGTTCGGCGTGATCCTGGCCGGCCTGTTCCTGTCGGCCGCCGCCACCGAGGGCCTGGGCATGCACTACGTCTTCGGCGCGTTCCTGTTCGGCGCGGTGCTGCCCGGCAAGGACGATCCGGTGATGAAGCGGCAGATGAGCGAGATCGCCCGGCTGTGCCGGACGTTCCTGCTGCCGATCTTCTTCGTGGTGGCGGCGCTCGCCGTGGACACGACCGCCCTGGGGCTGAGCGGGCTCGGCGAGCTGGCGCTGATCCTGCTGGTCGCGATCGGCGCCAAGGCGGGCGGCGCGTATCTCGGCGCCCGGCTGTACGGGATGCGCCGCGGCGAAGCGGCGTCGGTGGCCGCGCTGATGAACGCCCGCGGCGTCACCGAGCTGGTCGTGCTCCAGGTGGGCCTGCAGCTCGCGGTGCTGGACGAGCGGCTGTACTCGCTCATGGTGGTGATGGCGCTGGTCACCACGGCCCTCACCGGCCCGCTGCTGAGCCTGGTGCGCAGGTTCGCCCGCGTCTCCGGCCAGGAGCCGCCGGCTCCCCCGGCCGAGCAGGCCGAGGAGGTCGAGGAGGCCGAGGAGGCCGAGGAAGCCGTAGAGAGCGACGCCGAGGAGGCCGGGAAGGCCGGCGCCCCCGTCCTGACCGCGAGGAGGTGAGCGGGCCGAGACACCAGAAGGCCGCTCCGGGTGTACGCCCGGAGCGGCCTTCGCCGTTGCGGGGGGATCAGGCGGGCGCGCTCTTGGCCGCCAGCCTGGCCAGGAACCTGCTGCGGCTGATCACGGCCCGGGTGTGGGTCCCGCGCAGGATCTCGTCGGTGCCGTCGTGGGCGTGGACGTCGAAGGTGAGCCGGGCGCCGTCGCGCTCGCGGAGCACGGCGGTGAGGTGGACCTCGTGCCCGGCGGGGGTGGGGGCCAGGTGGCTGGAGTCGTGGCTCAGGCCGACGGTCATCTCGTCCTCGTCGAGGTAGCCCTCCAGGGCGCGCATGGCGGTGATCTCGCCGAGCCACAGCAGGACCGGGGTGGCCAGGACCGGCAGGTCGTTGCGCCACTGGTCGGCGGTGTCGCGGGAGGTGACCTCGTGCGTGTAGCTGGCGGACAGGGTGCTCGGCAGGGCCTTCATGGGGGTGTCCCTTCTCGTGTGAGTGAGCCTTCCGGAACATGGGCGAGGCCCCGGCCCGGGTCCGGCTCGGACCCGGGGGCGGGGCCCCGGTCAGGCTGCGGCGGGTACGGTGCGGGGGGTGGCGATCTCGACCAGGTCGAGCAGGCGGTCGAGGTGTGCCGGGGTGACGTCGGGATTGAGCAGGGTGATCTTGAGCCAGAGACGGTCGTCCTCGGCCGTCCTGGCCCGGCCGAGCACCGCCTTGCCGTCGGCGAGCAGGGACCGCCGGATTCCGGCCACCAGCGCGTTGCCCTCGGGCACCGGCATGGCGTCGGCGGCGACGGGCCGGAACAGCACGGTGCTGATCTCCGGCCGGGTGAGCAGGCGCAGCGCGGGCCGCTCGGCGATCATGTGGGCCAGCGAGGCGGCGGCGTCGCAGCAGCGGTCGGTGAGCCGGGCCAGGCCGGACCAGCCGAGCGCCTGGAAGGTGACCGCCATCTTCAGCGCGTCCGGACGCCGGGAGGTGCGGATGGACCGCCCCAGCAGGTCCGGCATGCCGCTCTCCTGGTCGTCGGGGGCGTTGAGGTAGTCGGCCACCAGCGACAGCGGGGCGAGGGAGGCGGTGTCGCGTACCGCGAGGAGCCCGGCCGGCAGCGGCTGCCAGCCGAACTTGTGCAGGTCGAGCGCCACGGAGTCGGCGCGCGGCAGGCCGTCGAGCAGCCGCGCGCGGCGGTGGCTGAACAGCAGCCCGCCACCGTAGGCGGCGTCCACGTGCAGGTACGCCCCGCGCCGCGCGGCCAGCCCGGCGACCTCGCCGATCGGGTCGATCGCCCCTCTGTCGGTGGTGCCCGCGGTGGCCACCACGCAGTGGGGTCCGGGCACGATGGCCAGGGTCTGGGCCAGCGCGCCGAGGTCGATCCGCCCGCCGGCGGTGCGCACCCCGACCGGCGGGGCGAGACCGAGCATCCACGCGGCTCGGCCGACGCTGTGGTGGGCGTCCGCCGAGCAGATCACGCGCAGCCGCGGGCCGAGGCGCTCCCTGGCGAGCAGCAGCGCGACCAGGTTGGACTCCGTGGCGCCGGTGGTGACCAGCGCGTCGGCCTCCTCGCGGCCGGGGTAGACCAGCCCGGCCACCGTGGCGGTGACCAGGCGTTCCACCTCCCCGGCCGCGGGCGCCTGGTCCCAGGAGTCCAGTGACGGGTTGAGCACGCTCGCGGCCAGGTCGGCCGCGGCGGCCACGGCCAGGGGGGCGCCGTGCAGGTGGGCCGCGCACAACGGGTTGGACGGGTCGGCCGCGCCGGCGGCGACCGCCTCCACGATCGTGGTGAGCGCCCGCTCGGGCCCGGCGCCCTCCAGCGGCAGGACCAGGGGGATGCGCCTGCGTACCTCCTCGGCCACCTCGGCGGGGCCGCCGCGGGCGATCGGCCCCTGGCGGGCGTCGCGCCCGTCGCCGATCGCCCGCAGCACCGTGGCCAGCAGCCCGCGAAGCGCGCCGAGCCCCAGCGGGGTGGCGGCGAGGAGCCGGCCGGCGTTCACGCCGCCGCCCCCGCCGCCGTGACCGCGGGGACGCCCGCGGTCGCGATCACCACATCGCCGATGACGCCGCCGACCTCGCGCCAGTCGGCGGGGGACATCGTCAGCGGCGGCAGCAGCTTGAGCACCCGTCCGTCGCCGGAGGTCTCGGCGATCACCGAGGCGCGGAACAGCTCGTGCCGCACCCGCTCGGCCGTCGCGGCGTCGGCGAAGCGCAGCCCGCTCATGGCGCCGCGCCCGGCCGGCTCGGCGATCCCCTCGGGCAGCTCGGCGACGATGTCGCGCAGCGTGTCGCGGACGGCGGCGGCGAGATGGCGCACGTGGGCGACGAAGTCGGGATCGGACCAGTAGTCCAGCGCCGCCGTCGCGCCCACGAACGCCAGGTTCTGCCCGCGGAAGGTGCCGTTGTGCTCGCCGGGCGCCCACCGGTCCAGGTCCTGCCGGATCAGCACCATCGCCAGGGGCAGTCCCATGCCGCTGAGCGACTTCGACAGGCACACCAGGTCGGGCCGCAGCTCGGGCACGTGCTCGAAGCTGAAGAACGTGCCGGTGCGCCCGCAGCCGGCCTGGACGTCGTCCACGATGACCAGCGCGCCCACCTCGTCGGCGATCCGCCGGACCCGGGCCAGCCAGGGCCGGGAGGCCACGTTGAGGCCGCCCTCGCCCTGCACGGTCTCCAGCAGGATCGCGGCGGGCGCCTCGGCGCGGCGGCCCGGACCCAGCAGCGCGTACTCCAGCGCCGCGGCCGGGTCGGGGTCGCCGGGCGCCGCGTCGTACGGCAGGAGCCGCACGCCCGGCAGGTGGGTGCCGGCCGCGCCGCGCAGCAGCGGCGAGGTGGTGGCGGCCAGCGAGCCGAGCGAGGCCCCGTGGAAGCCGCCGCGGAAGGCGACCACCTCGGACCGGCCGGTCGTCTTGCGGGCCAGCTTCAGCGCGGCCTCCACGGCGAGGGTCCCGGCGGGGCCGGGGAACTGCATGACGTACTCCCCCAGCCCTTTCGGCACCAGCACCTGGGCGGCGAAGCGGCGCAGGAACTCCGCCTTCGCCGTGGTGTACAGGTCCAGCGACTGCACGGGGCCGCCGCTGAGCAGGTACTCCGCGACCCGCCGGACGATCCTGGGCGGGTTGTGCCCGTAGTTGAGCGAGCCCGCCCCGCACAGCAGGTCGGTGTACCTCCGTCCCGTGGTGTCCCACAGGTGGTGCCCGCCGGCGCGGTCGAAGACGACCGGGAAGCTGCGGCAGTAGCTGCGCACCCGCGACTCCCAGCGCTCGAAGACCTCGGCCGGCCTGTGCTCCGGCATCCTTATCACCCCTTCTCCGATTCGCCGCGGCGTGTTCACGCCGCCTCGATGGCCACGAGCGCCCGCTGTTCCAGGTCGCGGGCGTGGTCCAGGTCGGTGCCGATGACCATGTAGTCGAGCGACCCGGTGCGGGCCACGTCCTCGATCGCGACGATGACCCCGGTGCGGGTGGACTTGTCATAGCCCACCCCGGCGGCGTCCAGCGCCTTCACCACGGCGGGGAAGTCGCGGGCGGCGACCCAGTTGTAGGTGAGCACCACGCGCTCGCGGGTGTAGTCCTCCCCGACCAGCGCGCGGGCGAGGTAGTCGATGTTGGTGCAGCAGCCCATGCGGCCGTTGACCTCGTTGAACAGCAGCCCGCCGTCCACGGTGGTGATGGAGTCGATGTTCAGATAGCCGACGAAGCCGCGGCGCCCGGCCTCCCTGGCCAGGTTCATGCTGTGCGCGGTCATCTCGCCGAGGTCGTGGGCGCGCATGCGCTGCCCGGGGATCTCGAAGCCGATGAAGGTCGGCTCCATCCGCATCTCGCCGAAGTTGAGCAGCTTGGGCGCGCCGGAGGGGCCGGGCACCCACAGCTCGCTGTAGTACACCTGGGCGGCCTGGTGGTACGCCTCCACCACGACGCGGGTGTTGCGCTGCTTGGCGATGCGCGGCCACAGGTCGGCGGCCAGCGCCGCCAGGTCGCCGCCCTCCTCCGGCACCCGCACCACCCGGGAGGCGCCGGTGAGCCGGGTCTCGTCGTGCACGGTGACGACGGTGTTCCCGGCGCTGCCGGAGTTCAGCTCCTGCTTGATGATCACCCTGCCGGTCTCGGGGAGCAGCGTGCGGATCGCGACCTCCAGCTCGTGCTCGCGCGAGGCGATGCGGCCGGAGGGCACGGGCGCGTTCACGGTGGCGGCGAGCTGGCGGAACAGCACCTTGCTGTTGAAGCTCTCGGCGCCGCCGCAGCGCAGGAAGTCGCGGCAGGCCAGGTCGGTGGCGTCGTCCACGCCGTACAGGGGCAGGCCCAGCTCGTCGGCCAGCGCCATCACCGGGCGGTCGAGGAAGTACGCCTCCATCCGCCACCCGGTCAGGTCGCCGGCGCGCTCGCGGATCTGCGCGGCGACGTGGCCGTCGTTGAGCGAGGCGTCGTTGAGGATGAGCTGGCGGACGTCGCCGTCCTTGGGCACCACGACGTTCCTGCTGGTGAGGTTCCGGTCGAGCAGGCCGCCGACGTACTCGATGAACTCCTCCGACACCGAGTGCGGCAGCACCACCAGGTCCTGTTCCTCGGCCATCACCAGCAGGCGACAGCAGCACATCGAGCTGAGCGCGTGGACCTCCGGCGACATGTCGGTGCCGCACATCGAGTCGCTGTCCACGTTGGCGATGATCACCTTCGGCATTGCTGTGGTTCCTTTCCGGGAGGGTTGGCGGGGTCAGGCGGCGCTGCCGCTGACGGCGGGCGTGGCCGCGCGCTGGGACTTACGCAGCCTGAGGAGCTGGGTGAAGATGTTCTTGCGCTGGATGTCGGAGGTGCCGCCCGCGATGAGGGTCCCCAGCGCGTCCTGCACGTTGCGGGAGTGGTGGCCGAGCTGGTAGCCGGTGTGGCCGAATATCTGCATCACGTCCAGGGCGGCGCCGGCCAGGCCCTCCGAGCCGATGAGCTTGGCCGTGGAGGACATCAGGGCGGCCTCCTCGCGCTCCTCCAGCAGGCTGGCGAGCGCGGCGTAGGAGACCCAGCGGGCCGACTCGATGGCCAGCTTCACGTTGGTGATCCGCCGCTGGACGTACTGGTAGTCGGCGATGGGGCGGCCGAAGGCGGTGCGCTGCTCGGCGAAGCCGATCGCCTCCTGCAGCAGCCCCTCCAGGTACGCCGCGCCGACCACGCCGTACAGCAGCCGGTCCAGGGCGATGGTGGCGTACGTCAGGCTCAGCCCGTCGCCCGGCCGGCCGAGCACCTGGCCGGCGGTGATGGGCAGGCCGAAGAAGGAGACCGGGCCGGTCGGGCTGCTGCGGTTGCCGAACATGTGCTCCGGCGCGCCGATCTGCATCCCGGACGACTGCCGCTCCAGCACGAAGACCGAGATGTCGCGCTTGGCGGGCAGCTTGTCGATGCGTCCGAGCACCCAGAACATGTCGGCCACCGGGGCGTTGGTGATGTGGGTCTTGGTGCCGACGAGCTTGTAGCCCTGGGCGGTGGGGTGGGCGGTGGTGGCGACCCTGGCCACGTCGGAGCCGCCGCTCATCTCGGTGAGCGCGGTCGCGCCGATCGCGCCGCCCATCATCTTCGGCAGCGCCACGGTGTGGTGGTACTCCCCGCCGAAGATCACCAGCGAGCGCAGGAACCCGGCGTGGGCGATGAGCGACAGGCAGAAGCCGAGGTCGCGCCCGCCCCTGGCGATGCCCTCCAGCGCCGCGCAGAACTCCCACCAGGTCATGCCGTGCCCGCCGAGCTCCTCCGGCACCGGGATGCGCCACAGCCCGTCGTCGGCCAGGGCCCTCCAGGCGCCCTGGTCGAGCTGCTCGCGGGCGTAGTGCCACTCGGACCGGGCGGCGACGTGCTCGCGGGCCAGGGCCTCGTAGTGGTCGGCGATGGCCCGTTGCGCCAGCGTCCAGCCGATCTTCATCGCAGTGCTCCTTCCAGGGATGCGGCCACGCGCGGACGGACGGTGTCGAGCGCGGTCGCGAACAGGTCCACGAGCCGGTCCAGCTCGGCCACGGTGATCGTCAGCGGTGGCGCGACCATGACCGCCTGGGGCACCGGGGTGACGCCGGCCGGGTACAGCAGCAGCCCGGCGTCGCGCGCGGCGCGTACGACCTCGGCCGCGGTGATGCCGGGCTCCTCGCCGGGGCGGGAGAAGTCCACCGCGAGCAGCAGGCCCCGGCCGCGCACGTCGGCCTGGATCCCGCGGGCCCGCAGCACCCGGCGCAGGCCCGCGGCCAGCCGGGGGCCCAGCTCCCTGGCCCGTGCCGGCAGGTCGTGCTCGCGGACGTACCGGAGCACGGCCAGGCCGACCGCGGCCGACAGCGGGTTGGCGGCGTAGGTGTGCCCCAGGGAGAACTGGCCGCTGCCCGCGCCGATCGCGTCGTGGACGCGGTCGCGCAGCAGCACCGCGCCCAGCGGGGCGTACCCGGCGCTGAGCCCCTTGCCCAGCACCAGCAGGTCGGGCACGATCCCCTCCTCGTCGCAGCCGAACCAGTGCCCGGTGCGGCCCAGCCCCGTGATCACCTCATCGGCGATCAGGAGCACGTCGTGGCGCCGGCAGATCGCGGCGACCTCGCGCAGGTAGCCCGGCGGCGGCGGGACCGCGCCGCCCGAGGCGCCCACGACCGGCTCGATCACCACGGCGGCGACCCGCTCGGGGCCCGCGGCGAGGATGGCGTCCTCGATGGAGCGGGCGCAGTCGAGACCGCAGGTCGAGCGGGTCAGCCCGAAGGGGCAGGAGTAGCAGTTCGCCGCCGCCGCCCTGGGCCAGGCGGGCAGCACCGCGCGTACGGTGTGGCGCCGGTTGGGGTGGCCCGACAGGCCGATCGCGCCGAGCGTGGCCCCGTGGTAGCTGCCGTCGCGCGAGATCATCACCGTACGCTCCGGCCTGCCGGTCTCCTGCCAGTACTGGAAGGCCAGCCGCATGGCCGCCTCGATCGCCTCCGACCCGCTGTTGGTGAAGAAGACGTGGCCGAGGTCGCCGGGCGCGAGCGCGGTCAGCTCGGCGGCCAGCCGCTCCGCCTGCGGGTTGGTGAACTGCAGCCGCGTGACGAAGGTGATCTTCTCGACCTGGGCCCGGATGGCCTCGGCGATCTCGGGCACGCCGTGGCCGATGTTGACCACGATGGCCCCGGAGCAGCCGTCCAGGTAGGACTTGCCCTCGGCGTCGTAGACGTAGCTGCCCTTGGCCCGGACCGCGACCGGATACTCCCGGCCCAGCTCGGGGTACAGCATCCTGGTGCTCATGACCGCACCGCCCGCTCGGCGTCGCCGACGCCGCTGAGCCCGGCCGTGGTGCCGGCCCAGCGGTGCAGCGACGCGCCCGCGCTCATCCCGCCGCCGACGCCGAGCAGCACCACCACGTCGCCGCGCTCGATCCCCCGCCGGCGCACCACGTCGTCGAGCGTGACCGGGATCGAGGCGGCGGCGGTGTTGCCGTAGAAGGGGCAGGTGAGGTGGAGCTTGTCCGGCGCCACCCCGGCGGCGGAGAAGCAGTCGCGCAGCAGCACCGCGTTGGCCTGGTGCGGCACCACCAGATCGACGTCCTCGACCGTCAGGTCGCACTCCTTGAGCACCGCGCACAGCAGGTCGGGCACGACCTGCTGGACGTACTCGCGCACGGCGCGGCCTCGCATGGTGAACAGGCCCTCGCCGGCCAGCAGCGAGGACGGGGTGAGCGGGCTGCGGCTGCCGCCGCCGGCGACCTTCACCAGCTCGCTCAGCCGCCCGTCCGACAGCAGCCGCGAGGTGAGGATGCCGTGGTCGTCGTCCACCGGGCCGAGCACCACCGCGCCCGCGCCGTCGCCGAACAGCACCGCGGAGCGGTGGTCGTCGAAGTTCATCTGCCGCGAGTAGATGTCGGCGCCGATGACCAGGGCGTAGCGGGCGTTCGGGTCGGCGGTGAGCAGCCCGCGCGCGGTGTCGAGCGCGTAGACGAAGCTGGCGCACACCGAGTTGACGTCGAAGGCCGCCGCCTTGTCCGCCCCGAGCGCGGCCTGCACCACCACAGCCGTGGCGGGCTGCGGGAAGTCCGGCGTGGAGGTGCCGACCACGATGAAGTCCAGCAGTTCGGCGGGCAGTTCGGCGGCCTCCAGCGCCCGCCGGGCCGCGTGGCCGGCGAGGTCGCTGGTGGCCTGGCCCGACTCGCAGAAGCGCCGCTCGTGGATGCCCGTGCGCTCCACGATCCACTCCGCCGTCACGCCCGTACGGGCGGCCAGCGCCTCGTTGGTCACGACGGCGGGCGGAAGATACGAACCGGTACCGAGGATTCCGTACCGCATGTTGGTTGTGTCCCTACTCTCGGTCGGAGGATCAGAAGGAGGCGATCCCGAACGGCGCGGCCTCGCCGCCGCGGCCGAAGGGCTCAAGCTGGAACACCTGGTGCTGCTCCACGTAGGTCAGCAGCCCGTTGGAGTTGACCTTGAACACCCACAGGGAGCCGTTGAAGGAGTTGAGCTGGTACAGGAACCCGCCGTCGCGGCTCAGGCTCAGGTCGGTCGCGCCCTCGGGAATCCGGTCGTTCTTGCGGTCCTTGCCGTCCGGCGCGGAGGCCACCTCCTGCGCCAGCGTCAGCGCCCCGTCGCGGCCCAGCCGGTAGGACGAGATGATGCCGCCGTCGAAGGGGCTGGAGACGAACACCAGGCGCTGGTCACGGGTGATCGCCACCCAGCAACTGTCGGTCTGCCGGTTGGCGACCGAGCCGTTGATCGAGCGCAGCGTGCGGTCCCCGTTGATCTCGTACGCCGCGGCGTTGCCGCCGCCCGGGTTGGCCAGGGCGCCGTTCTGCTCGCTGACGATCAGCTTGCCGTCGCGGGTGAAGTTGAAGCCGAACGGCCCGACGCCGCTGGGGTCGTTGAGCTGCTTGCGGCCCAGGGTGCCGTCGTAGCGGACGTCGAAGGTGACCAGCGCGCCCTTGTTCTGCCGGCTCTGCCCCGGCAGCGAGGCGATGCGCTCGCTGACGACGAGGGTGCGCCCGTCGGGCGTGAACGACACCTGCGAGCAGCCGGAACGCCCGCGCCCGCTGAGCTGGCGGGTGGAGTTCTCGATCGCCTGCAGCGCGCCGTCGGGGGTGACCCGGAAGCCGGTCACCGACGGGGCGTCGCCGTGCCCGCAGTTCTCCAGCGCCGTGGTGGGGCCGACGATCAGCCGCCGATCCTCCTCGCCGCTGTTGAGGACGTACAGCAGGCCGTTGTTCACGGTCAGGCTCACCGGCCGCTTGCCGCCCGAGGGCGTCTGGCCCACCAGCTCAAGCCCTCCGCCCAGCACCCGGAACACCGAGATCGTGCCGCTGCCGGCGTTGGTGACGAACAGCAGGTCGGCCTGGTCGATGTTCTGGATCGGCGACGCCTCGCCGTCGGCGGTGCCCAGCACGATCCCCTGGGCGCTGTCCTCGAAGCTGCCGGTGCCCTGGCCGCCGGTGGCGTACCGGCCGACCTCGCTCAGCGTCCCGTCCGCCTCGCGGGCGAACGCGACGACCTCGTTCGCGACGGGGTCGTTGGACTGCAGGAACACCGCGCCCTCGCGCAGATCGGCGTCTCCCGCGGGCCGTACCCCGTTCTCCACCGTCGCGACCTGCCCGCCGTCGCCCTCTGCCGGTGGGGCGGTCGGCTGGGCGGGCGCCTCGTCCATGACCAGCCCCGCCCGGCCCAGCTCGGCGTCGTCCTCCCCGACCGCCCGGGTGAGAAGCGAGGACGCGACCGCGATGGCCACCGCCACCACCACGGCGAGCAGCGTCACCAGCGTCCGCCGTCCCCGTTTCCTCATGTACGCCGCTCCGGCCGACGCCCACGCGGGCTCTCCCGGCGGGCCCGGAACGGAAAACGGCGGCGGCGCGAACGCCTGGGCCTGACCCTGCGCGTCCGTACGCCGGCAGTCGCAGGCTTCCCCGTGCTCACAGTTGTTTGCCATGACAACCTCCTCGGCGAATCACTCACCGAGAATGCGGCGCACCCCGTGGCCAGGGCGTGACACCCGCGTCGCACCCGCGTACGGACCCCGCGCCGCACCCGCTCACGGCCCCGCGCCCCACCCGCTCACGGCCCCGCGCCCCACCCCCTTACGGCCCCGCTTCGCCGCGCCCGGGTGCGGAGCCGAAAGCTGGTGTTCGCGTGGGCGTCGGAGGTCGAACACCTGTCGTTCCCCAAGATCCGTGAGATTGTCTGCGGCATTTTTCGCCGCTCGAATCGGACAGCTACATGGGCCAAGGCCCAGGGGAGCACAAATGGGCCACGGCCACTCACACCACGATCACGACCACATTCAGGGCGCCGGCGGGGACCTGCCCCCGGCGCTCGACCTGTCCGTGCCGGAGAGCGAGCTGTCGCCGGAGGAGTCCTCCCGGCGGGGGTTCCTGCGTCGTACCGGGCTGCTCGGCGCGGGCGTCGCCGCGACCGTGCTGGCCACCACGGAGCCGGCGCACGCGCAGGCCGCCGCTCACGGGCGAGGCCGCGAGGAGAAGGGCGGGTTCCTGTGGCTGGCCGGTGACCACCACATCCACACCCAGTACAGCTCCGACGCCCAGTACCGGGTGGTGGACCAGGCCCGGCACGCGCACGCGTACGGGCTGGACTGGATCGTCATCACCGACCACGGCAGCGCCACGCACGCCAAGATCGGCGTGGAGAAGGTGAACCCGGACATCGTCGCGGCCCGGGAGCAGATCGAGGACCTGCTGATCTACCAGGGCCTGGAGTGGAACATCCCGGCCGCCGAGCACGCCACCGTGTTCGTCCACCCCGGCCGCAACGAGGTGGCGGTGCTCAAGGAGTTCGAGAACGCCTACGACGGCAGCGTCAAGGGCGCCGGCGACTCGACCCCGGCCAACGAGGCCCTGGCCATCGCGGGCATCAAGTTCCTCGGCGAGCAGGTGCGCAGGCGCCGGGTCGAGGGCGCGCTGTTCCTGGCCAACCACCCGGCCCGGCGCGGCATCGACTCCCCGCACGAGATGCGCGCCTGGCGCGACGCCGACCCCAGCGTCGCGATCGGCATGGAGGGCGCCCCCGGCCACCAGGCCGCCGGCCTGCCACGCGCGAGCGGCGGGCGCGCCCGCGGTTACTACGACAACAACCCCTCCGCCGCGTCGTTCCCCGGCTATCCCCTGGAGAGCTACCGCACCTGGGGCGGCTTCGACTGGATGACCGCGACCGTCGGCGGGCTGTGGGACAGCCTGCTCGCCGAGGGCAGGCCGTGGTGGATCAGCGCCAACTCCGACTCGCACGTCAACTACCTGGACACCTCGCAGCGCGGGCCCAACAGCGACTTCAACCTCAACGGCAAGTACAACGACCCGGTGTACGGGCCGGTGCTCACCGACGCCGGCGACTACTGGCCGGGCCAGTACAGCCGTACGCACGTCGGCGCCACCTCCTTCGGCTACCGCGCGGTGATGGACGGGCTGCGGGCGGGCCGGGTGTGGGTGGACCACGGCGGCCTGATCAGCGGGCTCGACGTCCGGGTCCGGCGGGCCGGCGACCGGCGCAGGGACACCGGCACCCCGCTGGGCGGCGTCATGCGGGTCAGGCGGGGCACGAGCGTGGAGGTGGTCATCGACATCGACCTGGCCACCACGCCGAACTGGGCGCAGTTCGTGCCCAGGCTGGCCCGGGTGGACGTGATCGCCGGTACGGTGACCGGCCCGGTCTCCGACCCGGACGCCTTCACCGCCCCGAACACCCGCGTCGTGAAGTCCTTCGAGGTGAGCCAGAACACCGGCCGGGTCTCCTTCACCCACTCCTTCGGCAGCGTGAGCGAGCCGTTCTACCTGCGCATCCGCGGCACCGACGGCAAGCGCAGCGCACCGGGCCTGATGGGCGCCCAGGTAGACCCGGCCGGTCCCGCGCTGGACGTCGCCGGCGCCGCCGACCCGTGGGAGGACCTGTGGTTCTACGCCAACCCGATCTGGGTGCTGCCCAGTTGATCGGGCTCAGCCTGGGACACCGTACGGAGCGGGAGGCCGAGCACTGGCTGCGCGAGATCGTGCCGCCGTCCGGCCTCCCGGGCCTGGTCGCCTGCACCCACCTGGTGCAGGCGCCGTACCCGCACGTCGCGATCAGCCTGGCCGTCGCCGAACCGCCGCCCGGCCTCCCGGCGCCGGCGCCGGAGCTGCGCGACGCGGCCGGACGCGCCGCGGCCGAGCACGCCGCCCGCCGCTCCGGGCGGGCGGTGCTCTACCCCGGAGTGGAGCGCCTGACCGGCACCCTGACCGTGGGCGAGGTGCTGGCGGTGAGCGCCATCGAGAGGGTGACGCAGCTCGGCGGCCCGCCGCCCGGCCCGGACGTGGAGGTCGAGACCCGGGACTTCGTCCGCCCGCTCTGGCACGACGGCCTGCTCACGCTGGTCACCGTGCCGGTCGCCGGGGGCCGGGTGGCGCCGTTCGAGGTGCCCGACCCGACTCCCTGCTGCGCCGATCATTGATGCCCCGGTCACGCTCCGTACGCGCACGGTTTCCCGTGTAGATATATCGTGACCAGTTGTGGACCGTTCCCAGCACATCCTCGACATGCTCGTCACCGAGTTCGGCCGATCCATCTCCCGCGACCCGGCGGCCTTCCGCCGCAAGTTCCGCAAGATGGCGGCCTCGCCCTTCGCCTTCTACCGCGGCAGCGCGTGCCTGTTCTACGCCGACATGACCGGCGCGTTCGCGGACGAGGCGTACCTCGACGAGCAGACCAGCCGGGTGTGGATCCACGGCGACCTGCACGCGGAGAACTTCGGCACCTACATGAACGCCTCCGGGGTGCTGGTGTTCAACGTCAACGACTTCGACGAGGCCTACGTCGGCCCGTACACGTGGGACCTCAAGCGCCTGGCCGCCAGCCTCGCGCTGATCGGCTACGCCAAGGCGCTGTCCGACCACGCGATCACGGCCCTGGTGCGCGAGTTCGCGCAGGCGTACCTGGACGAGCTGACCGGCCTGGCCGAGGGCGGCGACGACGCGATGGGCGCGCTCACGCTGGCCACCACGACCGGCGTGCTCCACCGGGTGCTGCAACGGGCCCGGCTCAACACCCGGGTCGCGCTGCTGGACCTGGAGACCACGATCGAGAACTTCGACCGCCGGTTCGGCGTGATGGAGGGCCGCTTCCCCGTTGACGCCGCCACCCGGCGCCTGGTCGAGGCGGCCTTCGCCGACTATGTCACCACGCTGCCCGCGGTCTCGGAGGTCGGGCACGAGATCAAGGATGTTGCGCTGCGCACGGGGGTGGGCATCGGCTCGGCCGGGCTGCCGTCGTACAACCTGCTGCTGGAGGGCCACACCCAGGCCCTGGAGAACGACGTCATCCTGTACATGAAGCAGGCCCAGACCCCGGCCGTGGCCCGGCACATCGACGACGAGCGCGTCCGGTCCTACTTCCGCCACCAGGGCCACCGCACCGCCGAGTCGCAGCGGGCCCTCCAGGCCTACGCCGACCCCTGGCTCGGCTACACCGAGCTGAACGGCGTGGGCCAGCTCGTCGCGGAGGTCTCGCCCTACTCCGCCGACCTGGACTGGGACGAGGTCAACGAGCCCGAGGAGTTCACCTCCGTGGTGCGGTACCTCGGCGTCGCGGTGGCCCGCATGCACTCCGTCGCCGACGACGAGTCCAGCCACGACCTGGTGAACTTCTCCACCGAGGACGCCATCGCCGCGGTCATCGGCGACGACCACGCCGGGTTCGCCCGGACGCTGGTGGACTTCGCCCACGCCTACGGCGCGCGGGCCCGCGCCGACCACCAGCTCTTCGTGGACCTGTTCCGCAACGAGCGCCTGGTCCCGGGCCTGTAGTCACCCGCCCCGCACGCCTCCGTCACCGGTCACGACGGGCTCCCCGTGGGGATGCGGGCCCGTACGACGAAGCCGCCGTCGGCCTGCCGGTCGGCGCTGAACTCGCCGTCCAGGGCCTCGACCCGCTCCCGGAGCCCGGCCAGACCCCGCCCGCTCCCGCCAAGAGAGCCGGTCCGCGAGCCGGAACCGTCGTTGCCGATCTCCACGCTGATCTCCTTGCGGCCATGGCGCACGCGAACCCCGGTACGGCTGCCGTGGGCGTACTTGAGGGCGTTCGTCAGAGCTTCCTGCACGACCCGATAGGCCACGAACTCGGCGCTGCCGGCCGGCTCCGCCGGGGTGCCCTCCTCGGCGAACTCCACCGGCTGCCCGGCCGAGCGGGTCTGCTCCACGAGCGTGCGCAGGTCACCGGTGGACGGCGTGCTGACGTCGGTGTCGTGGTCGGGGTTGAGCAGGTCGAGCAGGTGCCGCAGGTCGGAGATGGCCCGCCGGCCGGTGTCGGTGACCGCGCTCAGGGCCGTGTCGAGGCGTTCGGGCGCGGCGGTCAGGTAGCGCGCCGCCTCGGCCTGCACGACCATGGCGGTCACGTGGTGGGTGACGACGTCGTGGAGTTCGCTGGCGATGCGGGTGCGTTCGGCGGCGCGGGTGGCCTCGGCGATGTGGCGGCGGCGTTCGGCCTCGGCGGCCCGGGTGGAGCGCAGCCAGGCCCCGACGGCCCACGCGAGGACCAGCGCCAGGTAGAACAGCGCGAGGTCCGCCGGCCCCTCGTTCGAGCCGAGCCGGTCGAGCGCGACCACCAGCGGCAGGTACGCCGCGGACAGCAGGACCACGGTGACACGCCGGTGCCGTTCCAGATGGGCGCCCGCGCTCATCAGCGCGATGGGCAGCGCGATGCCCGCCACCGCGTGGTAGGTGAAGAGCTGGTCCAGGGCGAAACCCAGCGACACCAGGACGAGGCCGGCGGCCGGCCACCGCCGGCGCACGGTGAGCGGGAGGCTCTCCAGGGCGACCACGAGGACGGCCAGCGCGTCGTAGGGGCGGGCCGGCAGATCGCCGAGCTGCGTCCCGTCGCCGTGGAACCCCGGCAGGAGCGACACGACGGTCAGCAGCAGCGCCAACGGGAAATCCCGGACCATGACGTCACACCGCCGCCACAGGTCCGGGATCCGGCGAAGAACCGTCACCGGGCGAGCCCGGCGGTCGCGGCGGCCCGGGAGCCGCGCCGCAGCGGGACCAGGTTGCCCCGCCGGCGGGCCAGCCACATGAACGCGATCGTCAGCAGCGCGCCGAACAGAACCGCGTACGGGCTCGCCTCCGGCCCGAACTCGCCGCCGGTGAGCAGGGCGGGGCCGGACGTCACGGCGTTCAGCAGCCCCTGCGCGGTGCCGTTGCCGGAGACCTCGGTGCTGAAGATGCCGGCCGCGGCGAAGTTCCAGCCGAAGTGCAGGCCGATCGGCAGCCACAGGGTGCGGGTGGCGGCGTAGGCGGCGGCGAGCATGCCACCGGCCTCGATCGCGATCGCGATCGCGCCCCACAGGCTGGCGTGCGGGTTGAACAGGTGCGACAGGCCGAACAGCACGCCGGTCAGCACCAGCGCGAGCCACGTGCCGGTGCGTTCCTCGATGATCCGGAACAGGATGCCGCGGAAGATCAGCTCCTCGGTCACGGCGGCGGCGGCCATGAAGCCGAACAGCCCGGCCGCGCCCGCCACCGATCCCAGGCCGTCCACCCGGTAGTAGCCCAGGAAGGCGATGTTGACGATGACGGCCGCGAACATCCCGACGCCGATCAGCATCCCCCGGCCGATGCTCGGGGCGGCCCCCTTCGCGGCCACCTCCACCGGCGCCCGGCGCTCGGACCACCGCACCACCCGGGCGTACACGAACACCGCGAGCGCCGCCGTCGCGACACCGAGCACCAGGGTGAGCACCGCGTTCCCCTGCACCGCGCCCACGGCCGCGCTGCCGGCGAAGGCGACCACCGCGACGGCCACGAGTTGCTTCAACAGTCGCATGACGACTCCTTTACGGGATCCCGCGGCCGGAGCGCCGCGGCTACGTCGAGAACGCTATGGATTCGACGCCCCGGAATCGTCACCACAGGGTGGACATTCGCGGGTAGCTCGCACGGGGGACAACCGGATGCGCCACGCGAAACGGCCCCCCGGGCCGCCTAGTTGCGGGGCGCGGGCGGTGCCGAGCCGACATGCCCGCCAGGGCACCACCCGCCCCGCGAGAGGGGCCAGTCCCTTTGATGGGCCGGCGCGCTTGTCCCCCGTGCGAGCTACCGGCGAATGTCCACCGCACGGTGACGATTCCGGCACCGCCGATTCCGTAGCGTTCTCGTCGTCGCCACGGCGGCACCCCACCACCCCACCGGGGAAACCGACCCGACCTCGATCCGCTCACCGGAGGACATAATGCCGCGCAAGATGAACAGGACCGTCGCGATCGCGCTGTGCTGCGCCGTGGCCGGCGGGGCTCTCACCGCCTGCTCAGGCGGCTCCCTGGAGAACTGGGACCCGCTCGCCCCCGCCACCCCCGAAGCCGACGCCGACCTGATCTCCGGAACCCAGAAGATCGATGTCGCGGGCAGCTCGGTGAACGTCTCCTGCTCCGGCGACCCGGCCGGCGACCGGCCGGTCATCGTCCTGCTGCCCGGAGCGGGCGACGGCCTGGACAAGATGGCCGCCCTCCAGAAGACCCTGAGCGAGAAGAACCGGGTCTGCACCTACGACCGCCTCGGCGCGGGCGCCAGCGACCAGCCCGACGCCCCCCAGGACTTCACCGCCACCGGGAAGATCCTGACCGGGGTCCTGGACCGCGTCGCCGGTGACGCCCCGGTCGTCCTGGCCGGGCACTCCCTGGGCGGCCTGATCGCCGCCAGGTACGCCCCCGACCACCAGGACAGGGTCAAGGGGGTGGTGCTGATGGACGCCACCTCCCCCACCATGACCGCCGACATCACCACGGCGATCCCCGAGTCCGCCACCGGCCCGGCGGCCGAGTTGCGCGCCCAGAACCTCGCGGTGCTCCAGGGGAACAACCCGGAGAAGCTCGTCATCCCCGACGGGAAGGTCCGTTCCGCCGGGGACATCCCGGTGGAGGTGATCCAGCACGGCAAGCGGTATCTGGCGGCCGTGCCGGAGTACGGCCCGCGCCTGGAGAAGGCGTGGTCCGCGGGCCAGCGCAAGTGGCTGGCGCTGTCCAGCCGCAGCAAGCTGAGCACGGCCACCGACAGCGAGCACTACATCTACGTCGATCAGCCCGATGTCGCCGTCAAGGCCATCCAGCGCGTCGCCTCCCAGGTCGCCGGCTGAGCGCGATGACGGACATGTCGCGAGCGATGCCGCCGGAGAGTCAGTGGGATCTCCTCGACGAGTACGGCTTGAACGGCCGCTTCGATGTGGTCTGGATCGAACGGAGGAACCGGGACTGGTTCGCAGCCTCGCGCGTCCTCTACCGCATTCCCACGGACGCCTGGTCTCGCTGATTCAGCCCTTTCCAGCGCACCAGATCCCGGCACGCCAACCGTCGCCCGCGATCCCACAAGCGCCACATCACGACTGCCTGGTTTGGCGTGTGCCCAGGGCTCACGTCACGGGCACGAGGTCGGGCAGGGTGAGGGCCGAATGGGCCGGGCGGCCCTCCGTGGGGGGCATGGCACTGAGATCGCGCAGCCTGTTGTTGCGCTGCTCCAGGGCCTGAGCGGTGGTCGGGAAGAGTGTGGCGCCACCCTCGCCGACCAGCCCCTGGTTCGCGGTCACGAACTCGCGGGTGCCGTATTCGTAGGCGGCGTCCGAGGTGGTGTGCTATGGCGGACCATCGGCCCAGGGGCGTATCGACAGTACGGGCCGAGCCGCTCGCGTCGAAGCGGCCGGCAGGCGCGCACGCAGCCGCCTTGGCCGCCGATCAGCCGGCCCGCGCCCACCCGCGCAACGCGCCGAGGTAGGCCTCGGTCAGCCGGGTGATGACCTCTCGGCGGGACAGGTCGGTCTCCTGCAGCAGGTCCTGGATCTCCCGCGGGTCGTACATCATGTTGTTGAGGAACAGGGCGTACTCGATCATGTTGTCCGGGAGGCCGAGGTCGTCGAGCAGCCCTTGCACCGGCCGGCTCCAGGCGTCGCGCAGGGCGGCGATGATCTCGTTCCCGTTGTGGAGCCGCTCCAGGAAACCCCGCCGGGATCGAAGCTGCACCAACGCCGGGCCGTGCTCGGCGAGAAGGTCCACCCATTTGTCCACGACGGCATCGAACAGCGGTCGCCCTTCCGCGGTCGATGTCGTGCTGAAATCGCGGAGCTTCTCGACGACGCTGAGCACATAGGCCGCGAGCACGTCGTCCATCGAGGAGTAGTAGCGGTAGGCGGTGGCCGGGCCGATCTCCGCGCGGGACGCTACGGCCTGCATGGTGAGCTGCCCGGGCGCCTCGCGGGCGAGCTCGCCGACGGCGTCGAGGAGGCGCCGGCGGTTGCGGCGGGTGTCACTCCGCAGCTTGCGCTCCCCACGTGGGGCGGCCTGCTGATCGGTCACAGGCATCCTCCCCCTCATCGAAATGCAGGCGAAGTATATCCGCTCCAAGTGGCCTGTATTCGGCCGTGCAGGTGAATCCGAAGGCCAGTCGGCGATCACCTGGGCGGGTGCCGCCCGGCCTCGTCAGGGTCTCGCGTCGCCGAGGTGACGGACGATGCGGGCCAGCCCGATCCGCAGGTCGTCCTCGGAGGCCGGGGCGAGGGCCGGGCGCCGCGACCGGCGGCGCAGTTCCCCGATCCGGAAGGCGGGCAGCATGGTGGTCATCGGGCCGCCGCCGTACGGCCGGAGCGCCCAGCGAGGATGCGCTGCCGGAGCGCCTCCTCCTTCTCGACGATCCCGCCGATCGCGTCCACGACTTCCCGCACGCGGTGGCGGGGGACGACGACGCCGTCGGCGTCACCGACGAGCACGTCACCGGCCGCCACACCACGCCGCCGACCGCGACCGGGGCGCCGATGGCGCCGGGTCCGTTCTTGAACGGTCCGGCGGGGGTGGTGACCGCACGTGCACCGTCAGGGCGTTTCCGAGTGACGCGGCGCGCTCCGAAAGGGGCCGCTGCCCGGCGCGTCCGGCGCGGGCAGCGGCCCCTGCGGCTCAGCTCGGGTAGGGCCGGTTGAACCGGGGTGGGGTGAAGGAGACATACCGCGGGGCGGGGCCGGCCCCCAGCGCCGCGGCGCGGGCGTTCATCGCCGCGGCGGACGTCGCGGGCCAGTGACCGTTCCGCAGCCGGTCGAACATCGTCACCAGCGCCGCCTGCTGCTCCGCCGGTGAGAAGTCGCAGTGGCCGACGGTCTCGGTGTACGTCTGGCGCAGCAGGGGGTTCGCTCCCGCCCGGCGCACCTTCTCCCCGTACGACTGCTGCTGGGCGACGGTGGAGATCTGGTCACCGGTGCCGGACAAGGTCAGGACGGGGATCCGCAGTTCGCCGTCCAGGACGATGCCGCGGGAGAACCGCTTGACGGCCTCCGGGTCGGCCGCGATGCGAGGCGCGGCGGCCAGCTTCCTCAAGTCGGCCCCGAGTTCCAGACCTGCCGCCTTGTACAGTTCGCCGACGGCGCGCCGGAGGGCGGGATCGGCCAGGCGCAGTTGCCTCGTGTAGTCCACGCCGGTGTTCCAGGACGGGTTTCCGCCGACCACCGCCATGATCTGGCGCCGGCTGCTCATGGCCTGCCCGACGTAGGGCAGGGGGCCACCGGCGAGCGCGAGGTAGGCGCCCCGCTCCAGCGCGTCGGCGTCCCCGCTGTCCGGAGGCGGCGGCGTGGACCCGTCGGGGTTCCGCCCCCACGCCGGTAGCTGGCCGATCGCGGCGGCCAGTGCGATCCGGGCTCGGCCCTCGGGAGTCTGCTGTGCCGCGGCGAGGGCGTCGATCCACGCCTTCCGGGCCGACTCGACATCCTCCGGGATGTCGATGACCGGCAGCCCCGGTGCGATCAGGCGCTCAAGCACGAAGAGCGTGTCGAGCTTCTGATTCCACTGGGCGACGGACCCGCCCAGTCCCCCGCACATCGGGACGGCCGCGTCGAAGGCGTCGGGGTGGACCTGGGCGACGCCGGCGGCGACGAAGCCTCCCATCGAGTTCCCGGAGGCGATCGCCTTGCGGGCCGGGCCGTAGGTCTGCTCGAAGCGGGTCAGCGCTTCGGCCTGGTTGTCGATGGCGGACCGGATGTCCCAGCCGGTGATCGCCCGGCTCGTCCCGCCGCGGGCCACGCCGTCGGCCAGCAACCTCGCGGTCAGTGGCTCGTTCCGGCCCGAACCGGCGAAGTCGAGGGCGACCACCACGGTGCCGTTCCAGTCGGCCGGGACGACGAACTCGTACGGCGTGCCGTCATCGAGGGTGCCGCTGATGCAGGTGGGGCGGGCGGGGGACTCCGGCAGGCACGGTGTGCCGCCGGAGGGCCCGGCGGGGGCGGCGGCGGCGGTTCCGCTCCCGACGGCGGTCGCCACCGCGATGGCCAGGCACACGGTCGCTTTGCGGCGGATCACAGCGAAAGCCCCTTCGACTCGATCGTCCAGCCGTCCTCGGCGCACAGTCCGCAGTCGGGACCGACGAAGCGCGCCCCGGCAGCGCGGTCGCCGCGCAGGATGTAGTCGAACCAGTCCGCGGCCACCTGCCAGCCCTCGGTCGCCTCAAGACCCGCGATCAAGCCGACGTGGCCCGCCGCCGCGTCACTGGCCAGCACGGCGGGGACGTCGAGCAAGGCGTAGTTCTCGATGCTGTTCTGGTAGGCGACGTCGTCCGGACCGCCGTTGACCAGCAGCGTCGGAGTGTGCAGGTCGGCGAGACGGTCGCGCCCGTAGCCGCCGAAGCTCGGCTGCGGGAAGTACCCGGTGTTGAATCCGGCGACCGCGTCGACCATGGGGTCGGTCCCGGCGGCGAGGGCCTCGATGCCGCCGCAACTGTGGCCGAGCACGCCGACCCGCGTCGTGTCCACGCGTCCGTCGAACTGCTTGCGGGCCTGCTTCGTCTCGGTGGCCCAGCGGGCGGCCGCGAGGAGCGCCTCGGGGTGCGCCGTCGTTTTGTCGGGGGTGCTGGGGACGGGGAACTCGTCCACCCCGCCGTTGGCCACGACGATGTATCCCTGGGACGCCAGGCCGGTGAGGAACGTGATCCCTTCGAGGTTGCTCGTCGCGCAGGCGCCGTTGCCGTGGACGATCACGGGCAGGCTGCCCTTCGGCAGAGCCTTGAGGTCGGCCGGGCGGTAGACGGTGTGCCCGGGCAACCCGTCGGCGGCCTCCCGGACCGTGGGCAGCACGGTCGGCGAGGAGGAACCGGCTGTGGCGGGCTTCGGCGGTGGCGGATTGTGGGCGGCCGCGGCGGGGCCGGGGCCGGCGAGGACGACCGCCCCCACGGTCGCCGCCAGCAGGGTCCGCGCGGTCATGGAGCGGGCGAACATGGTTTCCTCCACGGTTGATGGACGGGCAGGGGGTGTGTTGGCTCGGGGGCCCGACGAGGTCCGCGAATGGCCGGCGGGGCACCTGGCAGGCTGTTGTACGGCATATGGCCGTCTCAGCAGAGACGATCGTTCAGCTTTCTGTCACTCATGTCAATCCCCTGATCGCCGCCTCGATCACGTGGCAGAGCGACCGGGACGTGCGCCGGCCGCGGCGCCGGCACGTCGCTCCACGGTGCCCGGCCTGCCCTGCTTACGCTGGTGAGGCAGACGGCCGGGGACGTCCGCCCGGCCTGCCGTGGCGAGGTTGACACCTCCGGTCCATGACCTGACGGGCGACGTCCACACGGCGACGGCATCGGTAAACGTCATATGGAACGCGCCGGAGTGCGCACCCCGGCAACGCCCGCGCCGAGGACCGGCGTCTGAAGGCGGTGGTCGTGCCGGGCGGACGGCGACGGCCGGCGCTCGCGTCGGCCGCCCCCGGAAGCGGGCTCAACCGCGGGTGACCAGGCGCAGCGGTGTCGATCTGGGCCCGAACTCCAGCCAGTTGAACATCTCCACCTCGCCGTCCGGTTCGATACGGGTGGTGCCCGCGAGCAGCTCGCCCAGCGCCGCCGTCATCTCCAGCCGCGCCATCGCCGCGCCGGGGCAGCGGTGCGCGCCCCGGCCGAACGCGAGGTGCCGGTTGGGCCGCCGCTCCAGGTCGAACCGGTCGGCGTCGTCGAACACCGCCTCGTCCCGGTTCGCCGACGGGAAGATCATCGCGATCGCCTCGCCGGCGCGCACCGTGCGGCCGCCGAGCTCGACGTCCCGTGTGGCGGTGCGGGCGAACACCCGATAGGGGGCGTACAGCCGCAGGAGCTCCTCGATCGCCGCCGGCAGCAGCCCGGGGTCGGCGCGCAGCCGGTCCTGGAGCTCGGGGTCGCGGGACAGGTGGACGGCGGCGCTGCCCAGCACGGCGTGCGGCGCCCCGATGCCGGCCACGATGGTCTGCCGTACGGTGGCCACGACCAGGTCGTGCGGGATCGGCCGCTCCGGGTCGCCGGACGCCTCCAGCAGGCTGGTCACCAGGTCCTCGTCCGGGTCGCCGGGGGCGGCCCGGCGGTCCTCGACGATGGCACGGGCGATGGCGTACAGCTCGTCGCTGGCCGTCATGACCCGGGCCCGGTCCATCTCCTGGATGGCGACGCTGTACTCGACCCCGATCCGGCGGATCTCCAGCACCTGGTCGAGGGGCAGGCCGAGGAAGAGCGCGAAGCACTGCGCCGCGTACGGCAGCGCGAACTCCTGGGAGTAGTCACCGCCGCCGCGGGCCAGCAGCGGCCTGAGCAGCTCGCGCGCCGCCGCCGCGAACGCCGGTTCGAGACGCCGTACGACGCTGCGGCGCAGCACCCGATCCATCGGGGCGCGGTAGATCGTGTGCTCGGGTGGGTCGAAGTGCAGCGGCGGCCGGCGCTGGGCGCGCGGCACGTGCGGGACGACGTTCTGCACCGCGGTGCTGAACGTCTCGCTGTCCCGGGCCACGCGCACCACCTCCGAGTAGCGGGTGGCGGCCCAGAAGCCGCCGAAGGCGTCGCTCCACGGCACCGGGCAGCGTCGCCGCAGCTCGGCGTAGACCTGGTGCGAGCTGTCGAAGGTCTCCGGTGCGGTGGGGTCCCAGTCGGAGGCGCGGCCGGGCCCGTCGGCGGTCGTGGTCATGGTGAAGTCCCTTCGTTCCCGTCATGAGCTCGTCCGCTCACAGCAGGTGCCTGCGCGCGATCCGGGCGAGCGTCTCGATGGCGTACACGACGACGGCGATGGCGATGACGATCGCGGCGGTGGTGTCGTACCGCAGCGTGGCGATCGACTCCTGCATGAGGTAGCCGACGCCGCCCGCGCCGGCGATGCCGAGCACGACCGACTCGCGCATCGCCAGGTCGGCCACGAACAGGCCGTTGCCGGTGAACGAGGGCACGAACTGCGGCCAGATCCCGGCGGCGAACGCCTGCCACCGGCGGGCGCCGGCCGCGGTCAGCGCCTCGTGCGGCAGCGGGTCGAGCTGCTCCAGGGAGTCGGCGAAGAACTTGGCCGCCAGCGCGGTGCAGGAGATCCACAGCGCCAGGAAGCCGGCGAACGGGCCGAGCCCCAGTGCGGCCACGAACAGCAGCGCGTACACCAGGTCGGGGATGCCCCGGACCACCACCAGCAGCACCCGGACCACCGCGGACAACGGCCGCCAAGGGGTGGTGTTGACGGCGGTGAGCAGGGCGAGCACCAGGCCGCAGGCGGCGCCCGCCGCGGCGGCGCCCAGCGCCATGAGCAGGCTCTCCAGCACCGCCATGAGCAGCTCGCCGGAGAACGCGGGCGGCCACATGCCGGTGAGGACGGCGCTCAGGTTCGTCCAGGCGCCGGAGAGCCGGCCCGGGTCGGGGTTCAGCGACCACAGCGACACCAGGAAGACCACCCCGGTGGCGACCGCGCCGCCCACCCGCAGCGCCCGGCCGCGGTCCCAGCCGACGTCGTGCGGGGCGCGCCCTGCGGGCAGCGCGGCGGTGCCCGTCGTGTCCCCGGCGGACCGGCCGGCTCTGGTGCGGCGGCGGATCGCCACCGACAGCAGCTCCAGCAGCAGCACCAGGACGACGATCACGCAGATGATTCCCGCCGCCCGGTGGTAGTTGAGGCTGCCCAGCGCGGTCTGCAGCGCCACGCCGATGCCGCCGGCCCCGACGACGCCGAGCACGGCCGACGTACGCAGGTTGATGTCGAGGCGGTACAGCACGATGGCGGTCAGCGCGGGGAACACGCGGGGCAGGACGGTGGAGACGGCCACCTGCGCCTCGCGGGCCCCGCACGCCCGCGCGGCCTCGGCGGGGACGGGGTCGGCCTCCTCGACGGCGTCGGCCAGCATCTTGGCGATCATGCCCACCGAGTGCACGGCGACGGCGAGCGCGCCGGCCAGCGGGCCCAGGCCGAAGATCCGCACGAACAGGATCGCGAAGGCCAGCGTCGGCACGGCCCGGGTCAGCACGACGACCACCCGGGCGGCCGACCGCAGCCAGCGGGGTCCGCGGTGGGTGCGCGCGGCGGTGAAGGCCAGCGGCACCGAGGCCAGTACCGCCAGGCCGGTGCCCGCCACCGCGATGAGCAGCGTCTCGGCGATCATCCGGGCGACGTCGCCGGCGCCGGGCAGGTCCGGCGGCCACATCCGGGCCAGCAGCCGCGCGGTGTCGCCCAGCCCGGCGGCCAGAGAGGCGGGAGACAGGCCGATCCACCAGAACGTCAGCCAGGTGACGGCCACGGCCGCGCCGAGCAGCCCCGCCGCGATGAACGCGCGGGCACTCCACGGCGGCCGCAGCGGTCCCGGGTTCGCCTCGGCCGGAGCGTGCCTGGTGGAGGTGGTGCTAACCATCGCGGGCCCCCGCCGCGTCGTAGATCGCCCGCAGCCGATCGGCGGTGAGGCCGGCGGCCGGCTCGTCCAACACCAGCCGGCCGCCGCGCAGCGCCACGACCCGGTCGGCGGTGGCGAGCGCGAACTCGATCTGATGCAGGCTGCACACGACGGAGATGCCGTCCTCGGCGCTGATCCGTTTGAGGATCTCAAGCACCAGCACGCTCGCCGCCGGGTCCAGCGAGGCGACCGGCTCGTCGGCGAGGATCAGCTCGGGGCTCTGCAGCAGGGTCCGGGCCACCGCGACCCGCTGCTGCTGCCCGCCCGAGAGCGTGTCGCAGCGCTGGAACCGCTGGTCAGCCAGCCCGACCCGGTCCAGGTGCTCCACCGCGCGGACCCGCAGCGCGCGTGGGTAGCTCATCACCCCGTACCTGGGCAGCCGCAGGGTGGCCAGCGACCCCATCAGCACGTTCTCCAGCGCGGACAGCCGCCCGACGAGGCCGAACTGCTGGAAGACGAACCCGACCCTGGCGCGCAGGGCGCGCAGCCGGCTCCGGGAGCAGGCGGCCGGGTTCTCGCCCAGGGTGCGCACGGTGCCGCGGTCCGGCACGTACATGCCGTTGACCAGCCGCAGCAGCGTGGACTTGCCGGCTCCGGACGGGCCGACCAAGGCGACGAACTGCCCCTGCGGGACGTCCAGTGAGACATCGTCGAGCACGGTGGTGCCGTGGAAGCCCTTGCCGACCTCCGACAGCCGCAGCACGGGGGCGCCGATCACGGCGGTTTCCTCAGCCACCGGACGTGCAGACCTCGGCCTTGGTGATCTCGCAGATGCGCGCGATCGGCTGATAGGTGGCGTCGGTGGCCTTGACGAACGTCCAGGCGGTGGAGGTGCCGAGGGTGCAGGCCGTCGCGTCGGCGTACTGGCCCCAGGTCTTCGGCCCCTTGATCTCACTGCCCTTGCACAGCCCGGCGGAGGCGGCGCCGGTGGCGGTCAGGCCGGTCACCGTCTTGGAGATCTTGTCGCGGACGTCCTGCGGAAGCCACGTGCCGACCACGATCGGCGGCCCGGGGATGAGCGGCGAGGTCCACACCTTGGTCACCTGCCCCGGCTTGAGCTGGCCGCGGGCGGGCAGGAGCTGGTCGATGAACACGTCGCCGACGAAGGCGATGTCGCAGTCGCCGGCCAGCAGCGAGGCGACCGCCGTGTCGTGTCCGTGGGTGAACACCGTCTTGACGTCCTTGTCCACATCGACGCCGGCTTCCCGCAGCGAGGCGAGGGGCTGCAGATAGCCGGTGGTGGAACCGGGGTCGGTGAAGCAGACGTCCTTGCCGGCGACGTCCTTGAGCGAGGTGATGCTCTTGTCGTCGCCGCGGGTCACCCCGTACGCGTACGCGCCGGGCTCGCCGGCCGGGGCGGCCAGCGGGACGGCGACGGGCTCGACGTCGGCGCGGCTGCGGGCCAGGTAGTAGCTGAAGGCCCCGTAGACGGCGATGTCCACCCGCTTGGCGACCTGCGCCTCGACGACGGCGGCGTTGCTGGTGACGGCCTGGAACCGCACCGGGACGCCGAGGTCCTTCCGCAGCGCGGAGATGATCGGGGCGAACGACGCCTCAAGGTCGTCGCTCTGCTCCGACGGGATGGCGGCGAAGACCAGCTCGTCGGGCCGGCCACCGTCAGCGGATGCGCTGCGGGTGCTTCCGGGGCCGGCACCACAGGCGGACAGGAGTGCGATCGCGGCGCCCACCGCGACGACGCTCAGAGCTGACTTTCGGAACATCGAGGCTCCTCACATGCAGGTGGTCGGGCCAAAGTAAGCAGGCCCCAGGGCATTGTCAACACTTCTGTGACGACCGTAGGATTTGTGTCGAGCACAATTGGCGGCTGTAATCAGACGAGCGTCCACCAATGTGTTGCACATCTCGCGTCGCAGCAGCTTCCCACCCATGGAGGCGGACATCAATCCCCGTCTAGTGATCAATCGGGCGACCCGTGCCGTGACGGTGCTCACGGCCACGGCTCTCGCACTCGCCCTCCCGACGGCCGCCGGCCTCTCGAACGCCTCGGCGGCGTCCGGCCAGGCCGGTCCCATCAGCGTCACGGGCGTCCACCCGAGCGGCGCCACCTACGCGATCGAGGTCCCGCGCGACTGGAACGGCACCCTGCTGACGTTCAGTCCGGGCTACGGCCAGGGCGCCGGCCCGCAGCACCTGCCGGCCGACCTCGGCGGCAACGCCGCCGCGCGGAACTGGCTGCTGGCCCACGGGTACGCCCTGGCCGGCACCCGGCCCTACGGGGACGGCTGGGCCGTCGAGGAGACCCTGCGGGCCTCCGCCGACACGCTCGCCAAGGTCGCCGAGGTCGCCGGGGAGCCCACGACCACCCTGGCCTGGGGCGGTTCGATGGGCGGCGCCATCGCGGCCGGTCTCGCCGAACGCCGGCCCGACCTGATCGACGGCGCGCTGCCGTACTGCGCCTCGGTCGCCGGGCCGGTGGCGATGCTCAACCAGTCCTTGGACGCGGCCTTCGCGTTCAAGACGCTGCTCGCCCCGGGCGACGACGCGGTGAAGCTCGTCCGGCCGGCCTCGGCGGACGAGGAGACGCGGAGCACCACGGCCGCCCGCGCCGTCCTGGACGCCGCCCAGCGGACTCCGGCCGGCCGGGCCCGCATCGCCCTGGCCGCGTCCTTCGCCCAGATCTCCACCTGGTCGGTGCCCGGCACCGCCGAACCCGGGGCGCGCGACTGGGCGGCGCAGGAGGCCCAGGAGTACGCGGCGTTCATGGCGACCGTCTTCTCTCCCCGGTATCCGCTGGAACAGCGGGCAGGCGGGAACTTCTCCTGGAACACCGGCGTGGACTACCGCCGGGCGCTGCAGGAGTCCGGGCGCATGAAGCAGGTGCGCGGCCTCTACGACGTCGCGGGACTGGATCTCGACGCCGACCTCGCGACCCTGGCGGCGGCGCCGCGCGTCTCCGCCGACCCCGGCGCCGTCGCCTACATGGAGAACTACTTCACCCCGCGCGGCACGCTCGGCGTCCCCGTCCTGACGATGCACGAACGCGGCGACAACTACCCCACCGTCACCCAGGCCCGCGCCTACTCCGATGTGGTGCGGCGCGCCGGGGACGGCGCGATGCTGCGCCAGGCGTTCGTGGACCGGCCCGGCCACTGCCGCTACACCGGAGCCGAATTCGTCGCCGCGGTGGAGACGCTGAGGAGCCGGGTCACCACCGGCCGCTGGACGGACGTGGACGCCCACCGGCTCAACAAGCTGGCCGCACGCCTGGCCGCCGAGGACCCGGCCCTGGGCACCGCGGAGTTCGTCCACTACACCCCCGACCGTTTCCTGCGGCCTCACGTGCCGCGGTGAACAGCGAGGAGGCATCTCACGCGATCGCCGTTCCGGGGCCGGGCCGCGGCCGGGATCGCCGGGAAGAGCCCGAACGTGAGGCCGGAGCACATAGGATTCACGCAGGTCGAGCCCGTAAGCCCGCCCGTGATCGGCATGCGCCCGGCCAAAGCGCCCACACCGGCCGAGGAGTCTGACGATGGAGGGACGCCAGGTGGCCGCGTCGCCGGAACCCGGCTCCCTGCCCAGGGCTCGTCAAGGGGCCGAACCACAGCGGCTGCTGACCACGCTGCTGGGCGACTACTGGTTCTGGCGGCAGGAGCACATCCCGTCGGCGGCGCTGGTGCGGCTGCTGGAGGAGTTCGGCATCACCGCGACCAGCGCCCGCGCCGCCCTGCGACGGCTCGCCTCACGAGGGCTGCTGACCAGCTCCCGCAACGGCCGCACCACCGCGTACGGGCTGCCGCCCCGGGCGTACGACGTGATCGTGGCGCACATGCGCCGGCTGCTGACGTTCGGCGCCGCCACGCCCCGCTGGGACGGGAAGTGGACGGTCGTCACGTTCTCGGTGCCCGAGGACCAGCGGGCCACCCGCCGCGCGCTGCGCGACGGACTGCGCCTGCTGCATTTCGGCATGGTCTTCGACGCGGTGTGGGTGTCCCCGCACGACAAGACGGACGAGGCCGTCGAACTCGTGCGGAGGCTGGGGGTGCGCGGGGCGGCCGTGTTCCGGGCCCGCGAGGTCGCCGACGACGACCTGGACCCGGTGCCGGCCCGCGCCTTCGACATCGCCGCGCTGCGCGCACGCTATGCGCGCTTCATCGACACCCATCGGCCGGTCGCCGAGCGGCTGGCGATGTCCAGCCCGTGCCCCGCCGAGGCGCTGCGGCTACGGACCGCGATCATGACCGACTGGCGGGTGTTCCCCGCGATCGACCCCGACCTCCCCGCCGAGCTGCTCCCCGCCGGCTGGCCGCGCGACGAGGCCAGGCGGCTGTGCGTACGGATCTACGACTCGCTCGGGGAGCCGGCGGAGCAGCGGTTCCGCGAGATCCTCGCAGAGTTCGCGCCCGAGCTGGCCGGGCTGGCCGCGCACCACACCTTCACGCAGGTGTCCGCGCTGGAGTCGCCGGCGACCCGCCGTCACACGAGCTTCGACGAGACGACCGACCGCGACCGCCTGGACCTCCTCGCGGGCGGCGGCCTGACCGGCTGACGCCGGCGGTCGCGGCACGCGGGGCAGATCAGAAGTATGACAGCATGATAACGAGCGCACGCCAAACCGTTGTCAATATACTTCGGTTGTGAATGATCGTGAGCTGCCCGAGACAGGCGACGTCGACTTTCCGCGCTTCCAGGTGGGCGCGCCCCCGCAGCACCTGATTACGACGCTTCTCGGCGACTACTGGATCAGCCGGCCCGAGCAGTTGCCGTCCGCGGCCCTGGTGCGGCTGACCGAGGAGTTCGGGGTCTCCGCCGTGGCGGCGCGGGCCGCGCTCAGCCGCCTGACCAAACGGGATCTGCTGGAGTCGTCCAAGGCCGGGCGGCGCACGTACTATCGGCTGACCGACCGGGCCGCCGCGGTGATGCTGGAGGGGAGGCAGCGGATCATGTCCTTCGGCCTGGAGCAGGGCGCGTGGGACGGCAGATGGGTGATGGCCGCGTTCTCCATCTCCGAGGAACAGCGCGACCTGCGCCACGCGCTGCGCGCGAGGCTGCGCTGGCTCGGCTTCGCCCCGCTCTACGACGGGCTGTGGGTCTCGCCGACGGCCGACGCCGACAGCGCGGCGGCCGTGCTCACCGAGCTGGAGATCCCCATGTCCACGGTCTTCTGCGCCGAGGCCATGGATCTGCCGGGCATGCGCGCCCCACAGGAGGCGTGGGACTTCGATCAGCTCCGGCGCACCTACGAGGGGTTCGTGACCCAGTACGCGCCTCTCCTGGAACGCGTCCGCAAGGGCGCGGTCGGCGCGTCCGAGGCGCTGGTGGCGCGTACGGGGATCATGGACACCTGGCGGACGTTCCCCAACCACGACCCCGACCTGCCGGCGGAGCTGCTGCCCGCCGACTGGCCGCGCGCCGCGGCCAGAGACCTCTTCGTGGAGATCTACGACACCCTCGGGCCGCTGGCCGAGTTCCGCGTCAAGCAGATCGTCGCGGAGTTCGAGCCCGAGCTGGCCGAGCTGGTCGCCCACCACCGGACCAGTTCCATCCTCGCCCTCACCTGATCGCTCCCCGCGACGGGCGGCGTCCGGCCCGCCCCGCACGTCTCCGCTGCACAGCCGCCTCTTGACAGGTGTGCACCCTTAGGTGTGACACTTATCCCAACGGCCGCAAAATTAACTGCATCATTAGCCGGTCGCGGAAGGACCACCATGAGATTGCCCAGGACCATCCTCGCGGGTGTGGCGGCTTTGGCCCTCGCCGGTGCCGCAGCTTGCGGTGGAGGCGACGATGAGACGCAGCGACCGGCCGGGGCGACGGCTCTGTACGACGCCCTACCCGACAGCATCAAGGAAGCGGGCGTCATTCGATTTGCCGGGGATTCCCACCCTCCCTATCGGATCGTCGCCAACGACGGCAAGACCGTCACGGGCATCGACAAGGAGTTGCAGGACGCCCTCGGCAAGGTGCTCGGCGTCCGCACCGAGATCTCGATCGTCAGCGGCCTGCCCGCGGCGCTGTCCGGCATGCTCGCCTCCAGGTACGACGCCTTCAACGGGCCGGTGAAGGACACCGCCGAGCGTGAGAAGCAGTTCGACGCGATCGTGTGGATGGTCACCCGGACCTCCTATCTGATCCCCAAGGCCGGATCATCGGCCATCAAGAGCTCGGACGACCTGTGCGGCAAGCGCGTCGCCGGCACCGCCGGCAGCATCGTGGAGGACCAGGCCAAGCGCCTGACCGACTGGTGCGTCAAGCAGGGCAAGCCGGGGATCGACTTCATCGGCTTCGCCGACACGAACGGCACCATCCTCGCCGCCAAGTCCGGCCGCGCCGACGCGGCCGGCATGACCGAGAGCGCGGCCCTCGACGTGCTGGGGAAGGAGAAGGACGCCTTCACGTACGTCACGCAGACCGAGGAGCAGGGCGCCGGCGTCGACCAGCTGGCGATGCTCGTGCCCAAGTCCAGCGGTCTCGGCCCGGTCATGCTCGACGCGTTCAAGGAGATCTTCAAGAACGGCGAGTACAAGAAGATCATGGACAAGTACGGGCTCCAGAAGGTGGCGGTGGAGGAGCCCAAGATGAACACAGCGGCGACGCAATGAGCCTGGCACCACAGGTCCTGGACGTCGCCTCGGCCCGTCCTCGCATCCGCCCCCTGCGGTGGGTGGCCGGAGCCGTGTTGCTCGTGCTCGTCGCGCAGTTCGCCTGGTTCCTCGTCACCAACCCGCGGTTCGAATGGGCAGTGGCCGGCAAGTACCTGTTCGACCCGAACATCCTGCGCGGCCTGGGCATGTCGCTGTTGCTCACCGTCATCGCGATGACGCTGGGCAGCGTGCTCGGTGTGCTGCTCGCGGCGGGCAGGCTGAGCGACTTCAAGCCGGCCGCGTGGGCCTGCGGCGTCTACGTGGCGGTCTTCCGCGGCATACCGCCCCTGGTCCAGCTCATCTTCTGGTTCAACCTCGGTTACCTGCTGCCGCGGATCTCGCTGGGCGTGCCCTTCGGTCCGACCTTCGTCTCGTGGCCGACCAACTCCGTGATCAGCTCGCTGACCGCCGCCATCATCGGGCTCACCCTGCACGAGGCCGCGTACATGGCCGAGATCGTCAGGGCTGGCATCCTGGCCGTGGACGGCGGGCAGCGTGACGCGGCCCGCGCCATGGGGTTCACGGCCAGGCAGAGCTTCGTCAAGGTGGTGCTCCCGCAGGCGATGCGGGTGATCGTCCCGCCCACCGGCAGCCAGTTCATCAGCCTGCTCAAGGGCACCTCGCTGGTCAGCGTGATCGCGATGGCCGACCTGCTGTACTCGGTGCAGGTGATCTACAACAGGACGTACGAGATCGTGCCGCTGCTGATCGTCGCCTGCGCGTGGTACCTGGCCGTGGTCACCGTGCTGTCGCTGGGCCAGCGACGCCTGGAGCAGCACTTCGGAAAGGGGCAGCGGTGAGCGACGCACCGGTCCTGCGAATCCGTAACGTGCGCAAGCAGTTCGGCGACCACGTGGCGCTCGACGGGGTGGACCTGGACGTGCACGAGGGCGAGGTCGTCACGGTCATCGGCCCGTCCGGGTCGGGCAAGTCCACCCTGGTCCGCTGTGTCCACCAACTGGAGAGCATCGACGGCGGGGCCATGTACCTCGACGGCGAGCTGCTCGGCTACGAGATGCGCAGAGGCCACCTGCGTCCCCTGCCGGACCGCCGTCTGGCCGCCCAGCGCGGCCGCATGGGCATGGTCTTCCAGCAGTTCAACCTGTTCGCGCACTGGAGCGTGCTGCGCAACGTCATCGAGGCGCAGGTGACGGTCCACGGCCGGAGCCCGGAGGAGGCGCGCAAGGAGGCGCTGCGGCTGCTGGAGCGGGTGGGGCTCTCCGGCAAGGCCGACGCCCATCCCCGGATGCTCTCCGGCGGCCAGCAGCAGCGCGTCGCCATCGCCAGGGCCCTGGCCACGAACCCGAGGATCATGCTGTTCGACGAGCCCACCAGCGCTCTGGACCCCGAGCTGGTGGACGAGGTGCTGAGCGTCGTGCTCGATCTGGCCCGCGGCGGCATGACCATGATCATCGTGACACACGAGATGAGCTTCGCCCGCGAGGTGGCCGATCGCTGCGTCTTCATGGAGGAGGGCCGGGTGGTCGAGACCGGCACTCCCAAGGAGATCTTCGACAACCCCGCCTCGCCCCGCCTGCGCGCCTTCTTGTCGCGCTTCTCCGGGCGCGCGGCGCACATTTCCGACGAACGCCCGCTTGAGGAGGAGACCACCTCTTGAGCCTCACGGTAATGGCCGTCGGCGACCTCGTCGTCGACGAGCCCGACCCCGCGTCCTTCTTCGCCCCGGCCCGGGAGACGCTAGGCCGGGGCGGTTTGGTGATCGGCCACATCGAGGTGCCCCACAGCACGTCCACCGCCCAGGTCAGCACCGACGTTCCCGCGCCGCCCGCCGATCCCGCCGCGCTCTCCGCGGTCGCCGATGCCGGATTCCACGTGGTGACGCTCGCGGGCAACCACGTCTACGACGCCGGCGACCAGGGGGTGGCCGACACGATCAGGCACGCGACCGAGGCCGGGCTGGCCACCGCGGGAGCCGGCATGACTCTCGACGAGGCCCGCCGTCCCGCGGTCGTGGAGCGCGACGGGCAGCGGATCGGCGTGCTCAGCTACAACTGCGTGGGCCCGCGCGAGTCCTGGGCGACCAGTCGCAAGCCGGGCTGTGCGTACATCAAGGTGCTGACCCACTACGAACTCGACCACGCCAGCCCCGGCGGGCCGCCCGCCGTCTACACCTTCGCCGACCCCGCCTCACTGGAGCGGATGGCCGAGGACGTGGCGGCCCTCGCCACCGAGGTCGATGTCGTGCTGGTGTCGCTGCACAAGGGCGTCGGGCACACGCCCGCCGTGATCGCGATGTACGAGCGGCCCGTCGCCCACGCCGCGATCGACGCCGGCGCCCACGCCGTGTTCGCCCACCACGCCCACATCATGCGAGGCGTCGAGATGTACCGCGGCAGGCCGATCTACCACGGGCTGGGAAACTTCGTGACCGTCACCCGCGCGTTGACGCCCGCGACGGGCGACGAGGGCGAACGGGCCGCGTGGGCGCGCCGCAGAGTCGAGCTGTACGGCTTCGCCCCGGACCCGGACATGCCGTACTACCCCTTCCATCCCGAGAGCCGGAACACCGCGATCGCGGTCTGCCGGTTCGACCGGAACGGCCTGGTCTCGGCCGGTCTGGTGCCGTGCTGGATCGACGGCGCCGGTCGGCCGGTGCCGTTCGGGAACGGCGAGGAAGGACGGCGGGTCGCGTCGTACATCGAGCGGATCACGCGACAGGCGGGCCTGAAGACGGAGTTCCACTGGGAGGGGGACGAGGTGGTGCTGCGTGGCTGAACGCCCGCTCGCCGGCCGTACGGTGATCGACCTGACCACCGCGCTGTCCGGACCGTACGCGACCCTGCTGCTGGCCGGGCTCGGCGCCCGTGTGATCAAGGTGGAGAACCCGCTGACCGGCGGCGACAGCTCCCGCAACAACGCGCCCTATGTCGGCGCCGACGGGCTGACGCTGGCCCGCACCGGGGACGACGACATGTCGGTGTCGATGCTCCTGCGGGGCCGCAACAAGCAGAGCGTCACGCTCAATCTGAAGCATCCCAAGGCCCGTGACATCCTGGCCGGTCTGGTCCGGGTGTCGGACATCATGATCGACAATTACAGCGCCGGCGTCACGGCGCGGCTCGGCATCGGCCACGACTGGGCGAGCGCGATCAACCCGCGCATCGTGTGCACGTCGATCAGCGGTTTCGGCGCGCAGGGCGGTCCCGGCTCGGGCAAGGCGATGGACACCATCATCCAGGCGCTCAGCGGCGTGATGATGACCGCGGGCGCGCCCGGCGAGCCGCCTGTCCGCTTCGGGCTGCCGGTGGGCGACCTGGTCGCGCCGCTGTACGCGGTGATCGGCACGCTCGCCGCGGTCCTGCGGGCCGACGCGACCGGGCGGGGCCAGCACGTGGACGTGTCCATGCTGGGGGCGCTCACCTCGCTGGTCGCGTGCGAGCCGTTCGACGCCTACGAGAAGCTGGGCCTGCCGATGCGCACGGGGACGACCGTGCCCAGGCTGGCGCCGTTCGGCACGTTCCCCGCCGCGGACGGCTGGTTCGCGCTGTGCGGCCCCACCGACGCCTTCGCCCGCGGCCTGTTCGCGGCGATGGGACGCGACGAGCTGGCCGCGGACCCGCGGTTCGCCTCCAGGGACGCGCGCGTGGCCAACGCCGGCGAGCTGCACGAGCTGGTGGCCGCGTGGGCGGCGGACCGCCCGCTCGCCGTGATTCTCGATCTGCTCACCCGGCACGGCGTGCCCGCGGCCGAGGTGCGTGAGCCCGGCGACGCCGTACGCGACCCGCTCGTGCTGGAGCGCGAGGAGGTCGTGCCCTTGGAGCACCCGCGCCACGGCGGCCACGCGGACCTGTACGGGACCGGCGTGCCGATCCGCTTCTCCGCCTCGGAGGTGGCGCTCGACCGGCCGGCGCCCGGCCTCGGCGAGCACAACGCCGAGATCTACGGCGGACTGCTCGGCTACTCCGACGCCGAGCTCAAGGCGCTGGCCGAGGAAGGGGTGATCTGACATGGTCACGGCACTGGCCGCGCTGGAGGAGGCGTACGCCCGGCGGGGCGCGCCTCCGGCCGCCTCGGAAGGCCGATCCGACGGCCGGCCGCTGGTCGTCGGCTACGTCGGGGCGGACATGCCGGTCGTCCTGCTGACCGCCGCGGGAGTCCACGCCTTCCGCCTCACGGGCGACCCGGAGTCGGATTTCGCGCTCGGAGACCGTTACCTGGGGCGCGGGGTGGACCCGGTGGCCCGCTCGGTGCTCGCCCGGCTGCTCGCCGGGGCCTTCGGCGACCTGGATCGCATCGTGGTCTCGCACGACTGCGAGGCGTCCCTGCGGCTGTTCTACGCGCTGCGCGAGCTGCGCCGCGTCGAGCCGGGCGCGGGGCTGCCCGAGACGTACCTGGTGGACATCCTGCACCTGCCGCACCGCACGACCGCCCGGTACAACCGGCGCAGGATCGGCGAGTTCGCCGCCAGGCTCGAAGCCTGGACCGGCCGCCCCCTGGACCTGGCCGGGGCGGTGGCGGCGCACAACGAGCGGTCCCGTCTGCTGGCCGCCGTCGCCGAGCTGCGCAGGGCCGTGCCCGCCCGCCTCACGGGGCGGCAGTTCCTCGCGGTGGCCAACGCGGCCCTGCCCGTGGACGAGCACATCGCGCTGCTGGAACAGCTGCTGGCCGAGGCGGGAGAGCTTGAGGAACACGCCGGGCGGCGCGTCTTCCTGAGCGGCAGCGAGCACGACACGCCGCACGTGTACGAGGCCATCGAGTCGGAGGGCTATGTGATCGTCGGCGAGGACCACTCCTTCGGCGACCTCTCCGTGCACGAGCCGATCGGCGCCGCCGGCCTCGACGCGCTGGCCGAGCACTACCACCACAGCGGTCCGACCGCCCACCGGGCCACGGCGGGCGAGCGCGCCGCGCACGCGGCGGCGGCCGTACGGCGCTGCCGGGCCGAGCTCTTCGTCGCCTATTCCAGGATCGCGGACGAGGCCCCGGCCTGGGACTTCCCCGCGCAGCGCGCGGCGCTGAACATCCCCGCCGTGCTGCTGGAGCGCCAGGAGTACGGGCGTGCCGATCTGGCCGCCCTGCGGAAGGAACATCCATGCGTAGTGTGAAATCCCTCGACACGGCGGCCGAGGCGGGCAGACACCAGCGCGAATGGTTCGCCGACCTACGCCGGCGGGTCGCCGCCGGCGAGCCGTTCGCCCTGCTGAACGCGGACGTCCCGCACGAGATCTTCCGCACGATGGACATCCCGTACGCGGTCAGCCAATGGTGGGCGTCTCTGGTGACCGCCAAGCAGCGTTCGGGGCACTACCTGAAGCTGGTGCGGCAGCGCGGCTACCCCGACTACTCCGAGCAGTACAACTCGGTCACCCTCGGCTCCGCGTTCGACCCCGAGCCGGAGGCGGGCCCGTGGGGCGGCCTGCCCAAACCGGACATCATCGTCGGCGACGCCTCCGGCGACATCACCCGCAAGATCTTCGACGTCTGGGGTCAGGAGCCCGGGGTCACCTTCTACCCCCTGGAGAGCGCCGCCGAGAACGAGGTCCCCGTCAACTGGTGGGAGCTCGTACCGCACCGGTGGGAAGAGGCCGTCGGCCCGGCCAGGCTGGACCTGCTCACCGCGGAGCTGGAGAACCTCGTCAGGTTCCTGGAGACCACCACCGGCAGGCGGTTCCGCGAGTCCCGCTTCCGCGAGGTGATGGCCCTGGTCAACGAGCAGGAGGAGTGGAACCGGAAGACGCACGCCCTCATCGCCCGCGCCCGGCCCGCGCCGCTCAGCGTCGTGGACAGCATCCCCAGCGTCATGCTGCCGCAATGGCACCGCGGCACCGAGTGGGCCCGGGACATCGCCAAGCGCTTCTACGAGGAGGTGCGCGACCGGGTGGACGCGGGCCAGGCCGCGTGCCCGGACGAACGTGCCCGGCTGATGTGGATCGGCCGCGGCCTCTGGTACGACATGGGCTTCTACCAGCGCTTCCAGGAGGAGTACGGCGCGGTGTTCGTCTGGTCGATGTACCTCGCGGTCGCCGCCGACGGGTACATCCGCTATGGCGACGACCCCATGAGGACGCTGGCGGCGCGCTTCGCCGCCTTCAGCGACCAGCTCTACACCCCGCCGTGGTCGAGTGAGTGGTACGTGAAGGAGGCCCGCTCGCACGGCATCGACGGCGTGGTCCACCTGGTCTCCGACGACCCCCGGGGCAGCTACTTCACCGCCAGGGCACTGGAGGCGGCCGGGTTCCCGGTCATCGAGATCCATGCCGACAACGTGGACACCCGCACCTTCGCCGACGACGTGGCCGAACGCGTCGGTCAGTGGCTGGAGAAGGTCGTCCTGGCCTGACCCGGATCGTCCCCCGGCTCAGATGCTGGGCACATATTTGACGATCGTCATCGCAGAGTCTTATATTCGGCATAATCCGAGCACACCCCAGGGGGAATCCATGGATCTTTCCGGCAAGGTCGCCGTGGTCACAGGTGCGGGCCGCGGGCTCGGCCGCGCATACGCAGAGGCGCTGGCCGCGGCCGGAGCGGCGTTGATCGTCAACGACGTGGACGCCGAAGCGGCGGCGCAGGTCGTCGAGGCCATCACCGGTAGCGGCGGCAACGCACGGAGCGTCGTCGCCCCGGTCGGATCCGCCGAAGTGGCCGACCGGCTGGTCGCCACCGCCGTCAAGGAGTTCGGCCGGCTGGACGTGATGGTCACCAACGCGGGCATCCTGCGCGACCGGGTCCTGTGGAAGATGTCCGACGACGACTTCGACGCGGTGATCGACGTGCACCTGCGCGGCACGTTCACCTGCGCGCGGGCCGCGGCGGTCCGGATGCGCGAGCAGGGGACCGGTGGCCGGCTGATCCTGATCTCCTCGCCGGCGGGCCAGCGCGGGAACTTCGGTCAGAGCAACTACGCGGCGGCCAAGGCCGGCATCGTGGCGATGGCCAGGACCTGGGCGATGGAGCTGGCCAGGGCGAACATCACGGTGAACGCGGTCGTGCCCGTGGCGGCGACGGAGATGACCAGGACCATTCCCGCGTTCGCGCCGATCATCGAGGAATCCGAGCGGACCGGCAGGCCGTTCCCCGCCTGGCTGCGCAAGGACGAGGGGCTGGGCACGGTCGAGGACGCGGCGGGGCTCGTCGTGTTCCTCGCCTCGGACGCCTCCGCGGACGTGACCGGCCAGGCGATCGGCATCGGCGGCGACCGCCTCGCCCTGTGGTCGCACCCCAGCGAGAAGGCCGTCGCGTTCGCCGAAGGAGGGTGGACGGCCGAGGCCATCGCCGACTCCTGGCGGTCGGGCGTCGGCGCCGAGCCGGAGACGTACGGAATCCCCGCGCCCAAGGTCCCCGCCTCGGACGTGCAGGGCGCCTGACATGACGGCCATGAACGTCGCCGACCTGGTCGCGATCGACGTGCACACCCACGCGGAGATCTCCAAGGACGGGCACGGCTCGCTGAGCCCGGAACTGTTCGGCGCCTCCGAGGACTACTTCAAGGCCCACGGGCACCGGCAGCCGACCATCGCGGAGATGGCCGCGTACTATCGGGAGCGGAAGATGGCCGCGGTGGTGTTCACCGTGGACGCCGAGCACGCCACCGGGCACCCGCGCATCTCCAACGAAGAGGTCGCGGAGAGCTGCGCCGAGCACGCCGACGTGCTGATCCCGTTCGCCAGCATCGACCCCTGGAAGGGCAGGGCGGGCGTGCGCGAGGCGCGGCGGCTGGTCGGTGAGCACGGCGTGCGCGGGTTCAAGTTCCACCCGAACATCCAGGGCATCGCCCCCAACGACCCCGTGGCGTACCCGCTGTACGAGGCGATCGAGGAGCTGGGCGTCCCGGCGTTGTTCCACACCGGGCAGACCGGCATAGGCGCGGGCGTCCCCGGCGGGGGCGGCATCCGGCTCAAGTACAGCAACCCCATGCTGGTGGACGACGTGGCCGTGGACTTCCCCGAGCTGCGGATCATCCTGGCCCATCCGTCGTTCCCCTGGCAGGACGAGGCGCTGGCGGTGGCCACCCACAAGCCGTACGTCTACATCGACCTGTCGGGCTGGTCGCCGAAGTACTTCCCGCCGCAGCTCGTGCGGTACGCCAACACGCTGCTGAAGGACAAGGTGCTCTTCGGCTCCGACTACCCCGTGATCACCCCGGACCGCTGGCTGGCCGACTTCGACAAGCTCGAGATCAAGCCCGAGGTCCGCCCGAGGATTCTGAAGGACAACGCCGTACGCCTGCTCGGGCTCGGCACCCAGGAGAGGACTGCAGACGCGTGACCACCACGGCGTACGGGCTCGACGAGATCAGGGCGCTGGCCGGCAAGGATCTCGGCCACGGCGGCTGGCTGGAGATCACCCAGGACCGGGTGAACACCTTCGCCGACGCCACCGACGACCACCAGTGGATCCACACCGACCCCGACCGGGCCAAGGACGGGCCGTTCGGCGGCACGATCGCCCACGGTTACCTGACCCTGTCCCTGCTCATCCCGCTGTTCAACGAACTGCTCGACATCCAGGGCGTGAAGATGAGCATCAACTACGGCCTGGACAAGGTTCGCTTCCCCAGCCCGGTCAAGGTGGGCGCCAGGGTCCGCCTGGGCGCCACCGTCGCCTCCGTCGAGGACGTCCCCGGCGACGGCGTGCAGATGCACCTCGACTTCACCGTCGAGATCGAAGGGGCGGGCAAGCCGGCCTGCGTCGCCCGCGCCATCTACCGGCACTACGCCTGACGCCGGACCACCAGATCGGCCTCACAGGCGCCGCAGGGCGCCCTCCCCGATCCCCCCAGTTTGACAGGAGATCGAACACCAATGCGCAACGCCGGACTGGGAGGGTGGCCCTCCCGCCGGGCCCGGATGACACCGGACCGGACCGCGTTCATCTTCGCGAACCGGCCCATCACCTACGCCGAGGTTCATGAGCGGACGACGCGGCTGGCGTCGCAGTTGCGCGCTTCCGGAGTGCGGGCCGGTGACCGGGTCGCCTACCTCGGCCGCAACCACGTCGCCTTCGCCGAGACGATGTTCGCCTCGCACCTGCTCGGTGCGATCTTCGTGCCGCTGAACTTCCGCCTGGCCGCCCCCGAGATCGGGTACATGCTGGACCACTCGGGCGCCACGGTCCTGATCTACGCGCCCGAATGCGCCGAGGCGGTCCGGGCCCTGCCGGACACCACGGCCCTCCGGCAGATCGTCGCCCTCGATGCTCCCGGGCCAGGGGAACGGCACTACGAGACCTGGCTCGCGGAGGGCGATCCCACCCCGATCGACACACCGGTGCGGCTGGACGACACGGCGCTCATCCTCTACACCTCGGGGACGACCGGGCGCCCCAAGGGCGCGATCCTCACCCACGGCAACCTCGTGTGGAACTGCTTCAACCTCCTGCTCGGCGTCGATGTCACCAGCGACGAGGTGACGCTGATCAGCGCGCCGCTGTTCCACGTCGCGGCCCTGAACCAGACCTTGCTGCCGACCTTCCTCAAGGGCGGCTGCTCGGTGATCATGCCGTCGTGGGACGTGGACGAGTGCTACGACCTCATGGAGAAGCACCGGGTCACCTGGATGTTCGGGGTCACCACGATGTTCGCCGCGTTCGCCCGGTCGCCCCGATGGGCCGGCGCGAACCTGTCATCACTGCGCCTCCTCATGGCCGGGGGCGCGGCGATCCCCACCGCTTTGATCCGCACCTACCAGGAACGGGGCCTGGTGTTCTGCCAGGGATACGGTCTCACCGAGACCGGCCCCGGCGTCACCTTCCTGGAGGCCAGTCAGAGCGTGCGCAAGGTGGGCTCGGCGGGCGTACCGGTGTTCTTCACCAACGTACGGGTCGTCCAGCCCGACGGCACGGACGCGCCGGTGGGCCAGCCGGGTGAGGTCCTCATCCAGGGACCGAACGTCACCCCTGGCTACTGGCGCAACCCGGAGGCGACCGCCGCCGCGTTCTCCGACGGCGACTGGTTCCGCTCCGGCGACGTCGCCGTCCTGGACGAGGACGGCCACCTGTACGTCGTGGACCGCGTCAAGGACATGTACATCTCGGGCGGGGAGAACGTCTATCCGGCCGAGATCGAGGCAGTGCTCTCGGAGCATCCGGCCATCGCCGAGGTCGCCGTGCTCGGCGTACCCGACCCCAAATGGGGCGAGGTCGGCCGCGCCTTCGTGGTCCTCCGCCCCGGCGCGAGTGTCACCCCCGATGAGCTGCGCGACTTCCTCCGCCCCCGCCTGGCCACGTACAAGATCCCCGTCCATTTCGACATCACCGACGACCTGCCGAAGACGGGCTCAGGAAAGATCCACAAACCCCGGCTACGACGCCTCCCCCTGCCGTAGACGGAAAACGACTCTGGGCATCCCCCATCGAGTGGAGAATGCCCAGATACTGCGGTGCGCCGCCAGGGACTCGAACCCCGGACCCGCTGATTAAGAGTCAGCTGCTCTGACCAACTGAGCTAGCGGCGCCTGCTCTGGAAGCATACCGGAGATTGAGGGGCGTTTGCGCCGCATGGCGGTGACGTGCGGTCGAGTGGTGGAGTTGCCGTGGGGTTAGGCAGGGCTGGCGTTGGGGTGCGGTTGGGGCGGGAGCGGGGGGTAGGAGGGGGCGGACCCGACGGAAACGAAGGGAGAGGAGAACGATGACCTCCGAGCTCTGGACTTACCGGAGCGATGTCCGCGGCTCGTACGCCGGTGACCTGGACTTCTCGGGCTACACCGTGGAGGCCACCGACGGGCGGATCGGGCATGTGGACGATGCTACGTATGACGTGGGTCAGAGCTACGTCATCGTGGACACCGGGCCGTGGATCTTCGGCAAGAAGGTCATGCTGCCCGCCAGCACCGTCACGCGGATCGATCCTCAGGCGCGCAAGCTGTACGTCGCGCGTACGAAGGAAGAGATCAAGAACGCTCCGGAGTTCGACGAGGCGAACTACAAGGAGTCCGTCTACCGTGACCGGCTGAGCGAGTACTACGGCCGGTTCCCGGACGGCGGTGGCGCCGGGGGGACCCGGAGCACCGTGTTCTGACGGGTCGCGATCCGGAGGGGGAGGGCCTCATCAGGGGCTCTCCCCCTTCTCGTGCTCGCGGCCCTCTGCTCACGGCGCCTTGTGGTGGGCCTCTCAGGGTTCTCACGGGCCCTTGTGGTGGGCCTGTCAGGGCCAGAGGGGTTCTGAGGACGGGGTGGCGGGGGCGTCCAGGATGTGGAGGCGGTGGAGCAGGGTGAGGAAGGTGTAGGCGTACGGCGAGGGGGCCACGACGCTGGCGACGCGGTCCCAGTCCACCTGCTCGCGCATGGCGCGGACCTGGGGAAGCAGGGAGCCGTAGTCGCAACTGTGCTCCGAGAGCGGGAGCAGCCAGGAGATGACCAGGTCGGTGGCCTCCAGGACCGGGAGGATCACGGCGGACGCCTTCAGGGGCTCGGCCCGCTTGATCAGGTCGGGGGTGACCGGGCGGTCGGCGACGCGGAAGATGAGGTCCACCAGGCGGCCCTCGTCGAACGCCTTGACCAGCCAGTCCTCTGGAGGCTTGGCGGTGCGGAAGCCGATGCCTCTCAGGGTCTCCAGGGCGGACGGGACGTCCTCCTCGACCAGGACGAAATCGACGTCGTGCAGGGACGGGGCGGCGCCGCGGGCGTACGCGGCGCAGCCGCCGGCCAGCGCGAACCTGACGCCGGCGTCCTTCAGGGCGGTGCCGGCGCGCTTGAGCGTCTCCAGGATCGCGTCGGTCACCTCATGGCTGTGACTCCCCATAGGCTCGGGCTACCCGATCACATGCGACCTAGACATCCTTACGGTCACCGGCCGATTTCTCCGGCACATGGGCGCGGGCGGCGAGGGTAGTCGTCCGGCCTCGGCTTTCCCATGTGGAGGTAAAGGTCATGGTGGTTGAGCGCGACGACGGCGAGTCGCACAAGGAGCGGGTGGACCGGGAGCTCGCGGAGCTGCTGCAGGGGCTGCGGGTGGCGGTCACGGGGGTGCAGGTGCTGTTCGCGTTCCTGCTGACGCTGCCGTTCGCGGCCGGGTTCCCGAAGGTGGACACCGTGGGGCGGTGGCTGTTCTTCATCTCGCTGATGAGCGCGGCGTTCGCGTCGGTCTGCTTCATCACCCCGGCCGCGCAGCACCGGGTGCTGTTCCGTACCGGCCTGAAGGAGCGGATGCTGCACCGGGCCAACGAGCTGGGGGTCGCGGGCGCGGTGTTCCTGGCCGTGGCCATGACCAGCGCGGTGGGGCTGGTCGTGGAGGTGGTGCTGAACAACTGGACGGCCGCGCTGTTCGCGGCGGCGGTGGCGCTGGCCAGCGTTTGGCTGTGGCTGGTGCAGCCGTTCGCCGACCTGTACCGGTTCCGGCGGGGGCTCGCGGGCACGGATCGACGTTAGAAGGCCGCGCTCCAGGGCAGTTGCGGGCCCATGGCCACTTTGCTTTGGATCATCGCAGTCGTACTCGTCATCGCAGGCATCTACGTCATTCTCGCAAGGCGCGATCTCCTGTGGGGGATCGTCCTCATCGTCCTCGGCTTCCTCGTGGGTCCGGGCGGTGTGAGCATCTTCAATGTATGAGGCCCCCGGCGGGCCCCATGGAAGACGGCATGAACGGGCGCGAGGGCCGGGGGCGGGCGATCCGGGCGCGGCGGTTACGGCCGCCGCGCCGGACCCCCTCCCCCGGGCTCGCGCGCCTGCGCGTGCGGGGCGCCCGGCTCAGCCGGCGCCGTCGAGGCAGTAGCACGCGTACGCCCGCCGCAGCACCGGCATCGCGACGTTGCGCACCCGGATGCCGCCCGGTGTGTTGCCCTTCTCCGTGCCCAGGTGCGCGTGCCCGTGCAGGATGAGATCCGCGCCGACCGAGTCGACCGCCTCGGCGAGCAGGTAGCTGCCCAGGAACGGGTAGATCTCCTTCGGCTCGCCCTCCAGGGTGTCCTTGACGGGCGAGTAGTGCGACAGCACGATCTTGTGGTCGGCGTCCAGTTCCTTCAGCGCGATCCGCCACCTGTCGGCGATGGCCTTGGTGTGCCGGACGAACGCCTTGATCTCCGGCTCGCCGAACTCGCTGGCGCACTTGCCGGCGAACCCGCCGCCGAAGCCCTTGCCGCCGACGATGCCGAGCCGCATGCCGTTGCAGTCGATCACGGTGGAGTTGTCGTCCAGCACCGTGATGCCCACGTCGCGCAGCAGGTCGGCGATCTCCTCCTCGGCGTCGGAGTGGTAGTCGTGGTTGCCGAGCACCGCGACCACCGGGATCTGCAGGTCACGGAACTCCTCGGCGACCAGCCTGCCCTCCTTGACCGTCCCGTGCCGGGTCAGGTCGCCGGCGATCAGGAACACGTCGGCGCGGTGCTCGATGCCGGCCACCTGCGCCCGGTACTTTCCGCGAAGGTCCTCCCCCAGATGAATGTCGCCTACGGCCGCTATGTGCGCCTTCACAGGGCTTCCTCCTCACCCGGGTCCCGGACCTCGACCACGTTGATCTCGTTGCGGACCTTCAGATCGGGCGCCGCCTCGGACGCCACCGTCGAGATGATCTCCCTGCGCTCCTGCGCCGGCACCTGGCCGCGCAGGAACAACTGGTCTCCCCGTACGTCCACACGGATGCCCAGCTCGTGGGTCCGCTCGTCCTCGGCGAGGGCCTGCTGGACCCGCGCCGCGACGTATTGCGGGGCTTCGTCGGTCATCGTCACGTCCCTCCCGAGGGACCTCGTCTCGCGGGACCCAGTCCCGCGGCTGGTTTCCGGGTCGTCTCGCCGGGGAGCACGCAGGTTCTCCCCGACCGGATCGCCTGCCCGCCTGCCGCGGCACGAAACCGCGCCCCGCCCCTTCCGGTCCCGCATGACGGGCGGTTCGAGGGGTACGGGGGTGTGATCCGGCAGGACCGGACCAACGCCAAGCCGGAGGAGAGGGACATGACTCGACACAACAGGCCGGAGCGGGAACGCATGTCCGCTCCGTCCACGCCCCGGGACGTGGTGCACATCAGGCTCGGCTCGTTCGTGCTGGTGTTCGCCGTCGCGCTCGGGACGCTGGGGCTCGTGGCGGGGTTGCCGTTGCTGACCGCCGTGACCGCCGTCGTGGCGGTCGGGGCCATCGTGGACATCGTGTTCGCCGTGCGCCGCCAGGCGGCGCGGGAGAGGGAGGGGGATGGTAGTGCCGGGTTCGAGTGAGCAGTTGAGCGAGGGGCCGTTCGCCACCGCGGCGCGGGAGCGCGGGCCGCTGGCCGGCCGCGTCGTGGTCGTCACCGGGGCGAGCGGCGGCGTCGGCCGTGCCGTGGTGCGCCGGCTCGGCGAGGAGGGAGCCCAGGTGGCGCTGATCGCCCGCGGCACGGCCGGCCTGTCGGCGGCGGCCGTGGAGGTCGGCGTCTCCGGCGGCAGCGGCCTGGTGTTCGAGGCGGACGTCGCCGACTACGGCCAGGTCAGGGCGGCGGCGGAGCGGGTCGAAACCGAGCTGGGCCCGATCGACGTGTGGATGAACGTGGCGTTCTCCTCGGTGTTCGCCCGCTTCACCGACATCAAGCCGGAGGAGTTCGAGCGCACGACCGCGGTGACCTACCTCGGGTACGTGTGGGGCACCAAGGTCGCCCTGGACCTGATGCGACCGCGCGGGCGGGGCGCGATCGTGCAGGCGGGGTCGGCGCTGGCGTACCGGGCGATCCCCCTCCAGTCGGCCTACTGCGGGGCGAAACACGCGATCAAGGGCTTCACCGAGTCGGTGCGCACCGAGCTGCTCGCGGAGAACAGCCCCATCCACATCACCATGGTCCAGCTCCCCGCGCTGAACACCCCGCAGTTCGACTGGGTGCTGTCGCGGCTGCGCCGGCATCCCCAGCCGGTTCCCCCGATCTTCCAGCCCGAGGTCGCCGCCGACGCCCTCGTGTACGCGGCGGCCCACCCGGAGCGCAAGGAGTACTGGGTGGGCACCCCCACGGTCGCCACGCTGCTCGCCCAGCGGATCGCGCCGGCGCTCGTGGACCGCTATCTCGCCCGGCGCGGCATCCAGTCGCAGCAGACGGACGACAAGCCGCCCTCGGGCGTGTCCAACCTGTGGGAGCCGGCCGACGAGGACCGCGACTACGGCGCCCACGGCAGCTTCGACGAGCGGTCGGCCGCGACCAGCCCGCAACTGTGGCTGTCGCAGCACCGCGGCCTGGCCACCGCCGCCGCGGCGGTGGGCGCGGCGGGCGGCGCGGCGGCGGTCCTGCTGCGCAACGCCCGGCGCCGATAGGGCGGCCGGAGGGCGTTTCCGGCGGGGCTGGCGGGTAGCTGGCTGGGACGTTCACCAGCGAGGAGCTTCTCATGCCAGACCCTGACCTGCACTTTCTCGGCGAGCTGGCCGCGCAGTTGCGCGTGGACGCCATACGGGCGTCGGCCGCCGCCGGGTCCGGCCATCCGACCTCGTCGCTGTCGGCGGCGGACCTGATGGCCGTGTTGTTCGCCTGCCATCTGCGCTACGACTTCGACGACCCCGGCGCGGTGGGCAACGACCATCTGATCTTCTCCAAGGGACACGCCTCGCCGCTGCTCTACGCGCTGTACAAGGCGGCGGGCGCGATCACGGACGAGGAGCTGCTGACGTTCCGCAAGCACGGCAGCCGCCTGGAGGGCCATCCGACGCCGCGGCTGCCGTGGGTGGACGTGGGCACCGGCTCCCTGGGCCAGGGGCTGCCGGTCGGTGTGGGCATCGCGCTGGCGGGACGGCGGCTGGACCGGGTGCCGTACCACGTGTGGGTGCTGTGCGGAGACAGCGAGCTGGCGGAGGGGTCGATCTGGGAGGCGGCCGAGCACGCCGGCTACGAGGGGCTGGCCAACCTGACCGCGATCGTGGACGTGAACCGGCTGGGCCAGCGCGGCCCGACGCGGCACGGCTGGGACACCGGCGCGTACGCCCGCCGCCTGTGCGCGTTCGGCTGGCACACCATCGAGATCGACGGGCACGACCCGGGCCAGATCGACTACGCGCTGCAGGACGCCCGGGTCACCCGGGGGCGGCCGACCGCGATCCTGGCCCGCACCCGCAAGGGTGAGGGCGTCAGCGATGTGGAGAACCGCGAGGGCAAGCACGGCAAGCCGCTCGCCGACCCGGATCGCGCGGTGGAGGAGCTGGGCGGGCCGCGCTCGCTGCGCGTGCGGGTGGCCAAGCCGGAGGCCGTCACCCGCGCGAGCGGCGCGGCGTCCGAGCCGTTGCGCCTGCCCGCGTTCCCGGTGGGCGAGCGGATCGCCACGCGGACGGCGTACGGGGAGGCGCTGGTGGCCCTGGGGGCGGCCCGGCGCGACGTGGTGGCGCTGGACGGCGAGGTGGCCGACTCGACCAAGACCGAGACGTTCGCCGAGTCCTTCCCGGACCGGTTCTTCGAGTGCTACATCGCCGAGCAGCAGATGGTGGCGGCCGCGGTGGGGATGCAGGTGCGCGGCTGGACCCCGTACGCGGCGACGTTCGCCGCCTTCTTCACCCGCGCGTACGACTTCGTCCGCATGGCCGCGGTGAGCCGGGCGGACATCCGCCTGGTGGGCTCGCACGCGGGGGTGTCCATCGGGGAGGACGGGCCGTCGCAGATGGGCCTGGAGGACATCGCGATGATGCGCGCGGTGCACGGCAGCACGGTGCTCTACCCGTGCGACGCCAATCAGACGGCCAAGCTGGTGGTGGAGATGGCCGGCCGCGACGGCGTCTCCTATCTGCGCACGACCCGTGGCGCGACTCCGGTGATCTACGGGCCGGACGAGGAGTTCCCCATCGGCGGCTGCCGGGTGCTGCGCCGCTCGCACGAGGACCTGGCCACGATCGTCACCGCGGGGATCACGGTGCACGAGGCGCTGGCCGCGGCCGAGGCGCTGGAGGCCGAGGGCATCATGGCCGGGGTCGTGGACCTGTACTCGATCAAGCCGCTGGACGTGCACGCGCTGCGCGAGGCGGCGACCACGACCGGGAACATGATCACGGTCGAGGACCACTGGGCCGAGGGCGGCCTGGGCGAGGCGGTGCTGTCGGCGGTCGCCGACCTGGGACCGCGCGTGGTCCAGCTCGCGGTGCGCAGCATGCCGGGCTCGGCCACGCCCGAGGAGCAGTTGCGCGACGCCGGGATCGACCGGACCGCCATCGCCGAGGCCGTACGCCGGCTCAAGTGGCGCGCGTAGCGAGCGCCGGGCCGCCAGGAGCGACGCCCGGGGAAACGGCGCGCGCAGCGAGCGCGGGGCCGCCCCGAGCGGCGCCGGCTGCGGTGGCGTGCAGCGGTCGCAGGGCTGCGGCGGTGGGCAGCGGGCGTAGGGCTGCGGCGTGCAGCGGGCGAAGGGCCGTCCGGAGCGGGGTGCCCCGGGCGGCCCTTCGCGGAGCGGCGGTGAGGTATGGCGCTAGGAACGGGCCTTGGCGGTCGCGCGCCGGTTGGCCTTCTTGATGGCGTCCACCAGCTCCTGCTTCGTCATCCGGGACCGGCCGCGGATGTCGAGCCGCTTGGCGGTGTCCATCAGGTGTTCCTTGGACGCGTTGGCGTCCACGCCCTCGGCCGTCTTGCCGGGCCTGGGCGTGCCGCGCTCCGCCTGACGGTCGGAGGGGCCCTTCTTGGCCTTGCGCTCCCAGTGGTCGCCCACCTTCTCGAAGGAGTGCTTGAGCGCGCTGAAGGCGGTGCGGTGAGCCCGCGCCCCCTCGCCGTACGTCTCCACCGCGGAGTCGTGCGCCTTGATCCACGTCTCCTGCGCGTCCTTGGGGGACCGCCGCAGCGTGGACGGCAACTCTTCACGTGCGGGCATTTGGTCAACACCTCCCGTTACAGTGGATCGCCTGCCCCGGCACGCCGGGGGGAAACGGCGTCACAGCAGCGGGTCGTCGGGGCGGCGCTCCTCGTACACGCGCCGGGTGCCCGAGCCGACCGGGCGGCCGTACGCGTCGGTGTGGGCGGCGTCGTCGTCGATGACGGTACGGCGGCGGGTGGCGTTGATGCGGTACAGGCCGAACAGCAGCCCGACCAGCCCGCCGACCATCAGGATGACGCCGACCACGTTGATGTCCAGGCCGGCGAGGTCGAACTCGACGGCCCAGGTGAGAATCGCACCCAGCATGATCAGAACGATGCTGCCGGCGATGGTCATGGGATTACCTCCTTGCGGCCAACGAACGCCCTCTATCCGCTCCACGGATCTCAAACGTGCCCCCGGTGGAGGTTCGGCGCCGAGAGGGGCAGGATGCTGTTCGTTCGTGCTCGACCACACGGGAGGTAATGGCCAAGTGAGGTCCTTCGACGCGTCCGCGCCCATCGTCGTCGTCGGTTTGATGGGTTCGGGCAAGACCAGTGTCTCCCGGTTGCTGGCCGACGCCCTGGGCCGCAGGATGCGCGACAGCGATCCGGACATGCGCGAGCGCTACGGCGCGTCCGCGGCGGAGATGGCCGAGAAGGAGGGCCCGGAGGTGCTGCACGACCGCGAGGCGGAGCACCTGCGCGAGGCGTTGCGCGACGAGCCGCCCTCGGTGATCGCGGCGGCGGCGAGCACGGTGGAGCGGGCCGACATCCGGGCGCTGCTCGAACCGGCGGTGGTCATCTGGCTGGACGCCGCGGACGAGGTGCTGGCCGAGCGGATGTCGTCCGGTTCCCACCGCCCGCACTTCGAGAGCGACCTGCGGGCGATGCTGGCCAAGCAGCGTGCCCGCAGGGGGCCGTTCTTCGAGGAGATCGCCGACATGACCTTCGACGTCGCCACGATGCGGCCGGAGCAGATCGCCCGGCAGGTGCTCAACGCCCTGGGCTACGAGCCGGCCTGACCGGCACGGCGAGGCAGGCGAGGAGGGTTGAGAAGGGTCGGGAGGCGTCAGCCGGGCTCGCCGAGCACGAACCAGACCGTCTTGCCGCGCAGGTCCGGGCCGCGCACCACGCCCCACTCGCGGGCGAGGCCGGCCACGATCAGCAGGCCGCGGCCGTCGGTGGCGTCCAGGTCTCCGGCGCCCCTGCGGGGCAGCCCGGCGCCGTCGTCGCCGACTTCGGCGTAGACCCAGCCCTCGCGGGCGGTCAGCCGCATGCGTACGGCTCCTCCGCCGTGCAGCACCGCGTTGGTCACCAGCTCGCTGACGATGAGCGCGCAGTCGTCGGCGAGGTCGCCGCAGACCCGCAGGTGGTCGCGCACGATCCTGCGCGCCTTGGCGGCGCTGGTCACCTCGCCCGGGAGCATGGACACCACGGTGAAGTCGCCCGGCAGCGCGGACACGAGGGTCGGGCCGGACGGGTACGGGGGCGCGGCGGTGCGTGCGGGCAGGTGCTCCACACCCTGGAGTACGGCGGTCGGCTGGGGGTGTGGCACGTCTGCCTCCAGAACGGCGGGGAAATGCTGTGGGAGCGCTCCCATTCGAGACTAGGCGTCATGGGCACACTTGGGAACCCCCCGTTACCGCATCTTCACTCGACCTGCGACAGGCGGTGCGGCAGGGCTGAAAGTTTCATGGATCGCTCCGGAGGCCCCTCCCCGATCAGCCTTCGCGACCCGCCGTGCTCGCGTGGGCGGGAAGGCCGCCCGGCGCCGGCACCCAAGTGACCTGGCACGACGCGGCCCGGCTCCCCCCTGCGGGCGGGCGCGGCACGGGGTTCGCCGCGTTCACTGCGCGGCCGCTCCGACGATGAGCCGGGGACCGGGGGGAACGCGCGCCTCGCCGATGTCGATCAGGTCGGCGACCACGCAGGAGATGTTGTCGGGGCCGCCGCCCTCGTTGGCCAGCTCGATCAGCCGGGCCACCGCGGCCTCGGGCTCGGCCATCCGGGTCAGCACGTCGTGCAGGGTCTCGGGGCCGAGCACGGCGGTCAGCCCGTCGGAGCACAGCAGGTAGCGGTCGCCCGGCTCGCCCTCGCGCACCCGCACGTCGGGGTCGCCGTCGCCGGTGCCCTCCAGCACGCGCAGCAGCATGGACCGGCGCGGGTGCACCGACGCCTGCTCGGGCGTGATGCGGCCGTCGTCCACCAGGGTCTGCACCAGCGTGTGGTCGTGCGTGATCTGGTAGAGCGCGCCGTCGCGGAGCAGGTAGGCACGGGAGTCGCCGATGTGCGCCAGCGCGAACCTGCGCCCCTCCCACAGCATGGCGGTGAGGGTGGTGCCCATGCCGCGCAGGCCGGGGTCCTCCTCGGCCATCTCGCCCAGCGTGTGGTTGATCTGCTTGACCACCGATCTCATGGCGTCTTGCAGATCGACACCCGGCCCGGACTCGTGCACGCTGTCATCGAGAGCCGCGATGGCCGTGATCGCCACCGAGCTCGCCACCTCACCATGGGCGTAGCCGCCCATGCCGTCCGCGACGGCGAGCACCCGGGGACTGGCGTACGCGGAGTCCTCGTTCTGCTCGCGGCGGCGGCCAACGTCAGAGGCTGCGGCGTAGCGCAGGTTGTGTGCCATAGTAGAAGTAAATCACTGGTTGAGTCACTTCACAAGCAAAGAAGCTGTAGACCATCGGGACAACCGTCAATTAGGGTGGCCGCTATGAGGAGCGACGCTACCGTCAACGCGGGAGACATCGCCCGGCTCGCCGGAGTCGGGCGCGCCGCGGTGAGCAACTGGCGTCGCCGCTATGAAGACTTTCCCAGGCCGGTGGGCGGCACGGCCACCAATCCGGAGTTCTCGCTGCACGAAATCGAGGACTGGCTGCGCAAGAACGGCAAGGTCTACGAGGTCTCGCTGGGCGACCGGGTGTGGCAGCGGCTGCGGGCCTCCGGCGACGACCTGCACCTGGGCGAGCTGGTGGCCCGCGCCGGCGCGCTGCTGCTCTACCTCACCCGCGACGCCAAGGGCTGGCGCCGCCTCGCCGCCGAGCCCGACGCCCGCTTCGTCCGGCAGCTCCCCGCGGCCGTGGCCGCCGCCACCGTGGACCTGCCCCACACGCCCGGCCCCGGCCTGCCCCGCGAAGCCGAGGACGGCCCGCCCTCCACGCCCGAACCGGGCTGGCCCGATCCCGAGCTGGCCCGGCTGATCGCCGAGCTGTCGGCCGAGCTGGGCCCCGTCGCGGCCTTCGAGCTGCTGTGCGAGCGCTACGCCGAGGCCCACTCGCGCCGCCTCGACGTCACCCGGCCCGAGGTCGCCGAGCTGATGGCGCGGCTGGTGGTCCCCGAGGGCGGCGGCGACGTGCTCGACCCCGCCTGCGGGGTGGGCACCCTGCTGCTGCACGCGAGCGCGCGCGGGCGCGGCATCAGGGCGCTCGGCCAGGAGGCGAGCCCCGCCGCCGCGACGATCACGGCCGTACGTCTGCTGCTGCGCGGGTCCCACGCGGAGATCATCTCAGGAGATTCGCTGCGGCGTGACGGGTTCGGCGAGGAGCGCGCCGACGCCGTCATATGTCACCCGCCCTTCAACGAGCGCGCCTGGGGGTTCGACGAGCTGACCGGCGACCCGCGCTGGGAGTACGGCCTGCCGCCGCGCGGGGAGTCCGAGCTGGCCTGGGTGCAGCACTGCCTGGCCCGCACCCGCCCGGGGGGCGCGGTGGCGATCCTGATGCCCTCGGGCGCCGCGGGCCGGCGTCCGGGCCGCCGCATCCGCGGCAACCTGCTGCGCGCGGGCGCGCTGCGCGGCGTGGTGGCGCTCTCCCCCACCGGGCCCGACCTGTGGCTGCTGCGCCGCCCCGAGCCCGGCGAGCGCCCGCCCTCGCGGCTGCTGCTGATGGACGCCGGCGAGGACCTGGCGCAGGTGGAGCGGGCCTGGCGGGCGTACCTGCGCGATCCCGAGGCCGGCGCGACCGGCCCCGGGCACGCGGTGCGGATCATCGACCTGCTCGACGACGAGGTGGACCTCGGCCCGGCGCGGCACCGGCCCCGGCGCAGCGGCGCCGACCTGGGGCGCGAGTTCACCGCGGCCCGCGACCGGCTGCGCGCGGCGTCCGAGGCCCTGGGCGCGGCCGTGTCGGCGCTGGAGGTGGTCGCCGACCGGCGCCAGCCGCTGATGACCTCGGTCGGCGAGCTGGTCAAGGCCGGGCTGGTCACCATCCACCAGGCGCCGTTCAAGATGGCGACGGGCTCCGGCGAGGTGCCGGTGCTCCAGGCCGACGACGTGGCCGCGGGCCGGGCCCCTTCGGGCCGCACCCCGGGCGGGCGCGGGCTGGTGCGCCTCGAACCCGGCGACGTCGTGGTCAGCGCCATGGGCGCGGTGCGGGTGCTGCGGCCCGGCGACCCGATACTCGCCCCCGGGCCCGGCGGCGCCGACGAGACCACGCCCGGCGGTGTGGTGCTGGGCCCCCAGCTCACCCTGTACCGCGTCGATCCCGACCGGCTCGACCCCGACTTCCTGGCGGGCTACCTGCGCCACGCGGGCACGTCCGCGGCCACCCGGCCGGGCGCGAGCCGGGCCGACGCGCGGCGGGCCCGCGTGCCGCGCCTGCCGCTGGCCGAGCAGCGCGCCTACGGCGCGGCCTTCCGCACCCTGCTCGCCCTGGAGGCCGAGGTGCGCGAGACCGCGGAACTGGGCGAGACCCTGGTGCGGCTGGGTGTCGAAGGACTGGCCGACGGTCATCTGCGGCCGTACGCCGAAGGGGCGTAGGCTTCCCTGAAAGGTCCACAGGAGGGGCGGATGGTCATCGGCGACCGCTACGTTCTGGATGACCTCCCACTCGGCCAGGGAGGCATGGGCGCGGTCTACGCCGGCCACGACAAGCATCTCGACCGCAAGGTGGCCGTCAAGCTGCTGCGCGTGCCCGGCGGGCACGACGCGGAGCTGGAGCAGCGCTTCACCCGCGAGGCGCGCATCCTGGCCCGGCTGGAGCACCCCGGGGCGCCGGTCCTGTACGACTTCGGCGCCTCCGACCAGCGGCTGTACCAGGTGATGCAGTTCATCGACGGCGTGACGATCGCCGACGTGGTCAGCGAGCACGGCCCGCTGCCGGTGCCGTGGGCGGCGGCGATAGCCGCGCAGGCCTGCGCGGTGCTCTCGGCGGCACACGCGCTGTCGATCTGCCACCGCGACCTCAAGCCGACCAACCTGATGCTCTGCCCCGACGGCGGCGTCAAGGTGCTCGACTTCGGGCTGGCCATGCTGCGCGAGGCCGACACCACGCAGTTCACCCGGGTGGGGCAGATCCTGGGCACGCCGGCGTACATGGCGCCGGAGCAGATCCAGCGCGGCGTGGCGAGCCCGCGCAGCGACCTGTACTCCCTGGGCTGCGTCCTGCACGAGATGCTGACCGGCCGCCAGCTCTTCACCGGCCCCACCGAGTACGCCGTCTACGAGAAGCAGGTCAACGAGCGCCCGCCGCCGGTGCCCGGCGTGCCGGCCGAGCTGGACAAGCTCATCGCCGAGCTGCTGGAGAAGCAGCCCGAGCGGCGCCCCGCCGACGCCCGCGCCCTGTACGACCGCCTGGAGCCCTTCGCCGTCGATCTGCCCATGCTGCCCGGCTTCCTCACCCCCGCCGCCGTCACCAGCCCGCACCGCATGTACGCCCGCATGGCCGGCCGCGTGCTCGCGCCCCGCACGTGAGCCCAAGCCCAGGGGTCAGTCCCACCAGAACGACCAGGCGTTGCGGCCCATGATCTGCTCGGCGTAGCCGATGAGCGTGCCCGGCCCCTGGATGATGCTGTCGGGGCAGAACGCCCAGTGCTCGGCGGCGACGTGCAGCGCGTGCTCGGGCGTGACCGGCGGCGCGGCCACGCTCAGCTCCAGCGTGTTGAACCCGATGCCGACCACTCTGGCCCCGAACCGGTCCTCCCAGCTCCGTACGACCGCCGCCAGCGGCGCCGTCCACTCGTTGTGGTGCAGCGCCCCCTGCCAGCCCATGACGGCCAGCGCGTCGGCCCCGCGGTCCACCGCGGCCAGGCCGAGCGGGAGGCGGCGCTCGGCGAGCAGCCCGGCGTACCAGTCGGCGACGTAGCCGGGGTCGGCCATGAGCACGCCGGGCTCCGCGAGCCCCGGGCAGTGCCGGCCGAACGGCTCCAGCTCCTCAAGCTGATCCTCGCGGCACTGCTCGATCCAGTCGTCCCACACCTCGGCCATGAACAGGGCCGGGTTGTAGTTGCTCACCTCGTCGGGGGTGTCGGGCGCGATCTGGCCCGCCGACCACGGCTGCATCGTCTCTTCCAGCAGCACCGGCCACAGCCCCGACTCGGGGTGCCGGGCGCGCAGCTCGGCCCACAGCGCGGCGGAGACCGGCTCGTCGCTCATCCAGAACGCGGGCCGGTCGTACGTCAGGTGCGGCGCGTACCCCGGATCGGGCCACACCACCCCGCCGGGAGGGAGGCGGAGCGGAAGGCTGCGCCCGATCCCGCCGTCGGCGAACAGCCGCCTCAGGTCCTCCGGCAGGCCCAGGGGCGGCTTTCCCAGCTCTCGTTCACCCATCTCCACCGTTCCGACGCACCTGCGCCGGACGCAACTCCGGCGCTTCCGAGATGGTAGTGCCGACGACCGTTCCGCGCTCGCCTGGGGCGCTCAGCGGCAGCCGCCGGCATCGACGCCGGTGACCTCCCAGGAGGCGCCCGGGTAGGGCGACATGAAGTAGGCCAGCAGGTCCAGGGCGTATCCGTTGACCTGGCCGCCGGGGTCGAGCAGGGTGACGAGCTGGGGGCCGTCCGCGCCGCGCAGGGTGATCGCGTTCTCGCCGCCGCCCGTGACCGGCCCCGGCCTGGTGCTGACCGCGAGGCAGGCGACCTCGGCCGGCCCCACGCTGATCGGCTGGCGGGCGCTGATCGGGCGCATCCGGCCGTCGTAGCGGCGGAACGACAGCGACGTCGCCCTGCCCAGCCTCAGCCGGTCGCGGAAGACGTCCGGGCCCACCTTGCGGTCGATCCTGGCCACGATGTCCACATCCGGCCTCAGGTCCACGCCCTCGGCGCGGACGTCCACCCGGTCGTACGCGCCCTCGAAGCCCGGCATGACGTAACCGAGCGCGGGCGGCGCGCTGAGCCCGAACGGCACCTTGCCGGGCCGGATCTTCAGCCAGGACATCCGGTGCACGGCCACGGAGAAGTCGCCGATCGTGCTCGGGCCGAAGCCGACGTGGCCGTCGAGCGCGAAGCCGGCCAGCCCGCCGGTGTACGGGATCTCCCGGCGCACCCTGGCCCGCTGCCGCCGCACCGGTTCCACGCTCAGCCCGGCGTGGGCCTCCAGCAGCCCGGTGGGCACCGGCCGGGACACCAGGTCCACCGACAGGTCCGGGTTGAGCCGGACGGTGGTGTCGGCGGCGAGGTCGCGCACCCGGAACGAGGCGCCGAGCAGCCGGGCCCGCGCCGCCGTGCGCACCCGGGCGACCAGCGGGCCCTCGACCGCGAACAGGCCGTCGAGGGTGTTCTCGCCGCCCTCGGCACGGTAGCCCAGGGTGGGCACGCGCAGGCCGCCGGAGGCGGCGTCGGCCGCGAGCGTGAACCGGGCGGGCACGTCGGTGAACCGGACCAGGCCGGTGCCCGCCCGCGCGCCGCGCGGCACGACGGTCACCTTGGCCACCAGCTTCCCGATCGGCCCGGAGTTCGCCACCGCGATCCTGGTCTTCGCGCCGTACGTGCCGGTCACCGAGACCGCCGCGGGCACCGGCGCGAGCTCCAGCCGCCCGCGTACGACCCCGTACGGGCCGCCGGTATCGGCCTGGGCCGTGACCGCGAGCGAGGCGATGGCCGAGGGCGGGTCCAGCCGGTACCCGGCCCTGATCGCCCCGCCGGCCGCGCCCGTGCCGGTCTCCAGCGGGCCCAGCGCCAGGCCGGTGACGGCCGGGGGCAGCCCGTCGAGGGTGGCGACGGCCCGGACCGGCAGCGGCGGCAGCACCGAGCCCGCCAGGTAGACCGCCAGCCTGCCCGACTCGGGGCGGTAGCCGGAGAAGGAGGCGGTCCGGCGGGCGAGGTCCACGGTGACCTTCGCGGGCAGCCGCATGCCGACGTACCCGCGCAGGCCGAAGCAGCCGCGGGAGGGGGTGCAGAACGGGCCGGTGTCCTTGGCGCAGCCGGGCGAGCCGGCCGCGCAGCCGCGGTCGGCCAGCGAGACGCCCGGCGTGCCGGGGATCGCCGGGCCGGGCGCGTGCCCGCCCGCGAGCGCGGCGGCCTTGCCCAGCCAGACCTCCGCGCGCAGGTCGAGCGCGGCCCCGTGGGTGTCGTAGCCGATCACGCCGCCCGGCGCGGCGGTGACCGTGAGTCTGCCGGGCACCGGCCCGAGCGTGCCAAGCGCGCCGAAGCGCAGGTCGCCGGCGAGCCGCACGTCGGCGTCCAGGGCGACGGCCTGCCCCTTGCCGCGCACGTCGGCGGTGAACCCGGCGCCGGTGCCGGTGAACTCGGCGCTGGACAGGCCGTCCACGCGGACGCTGGCGTCGAGGTCCCCGGTGGCCTGCTCGTAGTGGGCGGCCAGGTGCGGCCCGGACGGGGCCGTCGCGCCGTCGTGGTTGGCGACCGCGACCGCGGCCGAGCCGAGCGGCCCGGTCAGGCCCCGGAACCGGTACGTCCCCGGCCCCCAGGCCGCCTCGAACCGCGCGGGCACGCCGCGGGCGGTCGCGGCCACCCGGTAGACGCGGTCCCCGGCCCGGACCCGGGCGAACGCGGACACGGCGGTGACCGGGCGGTCGGCGGTCCAGTCCAGGCGGCGGCCGGGCACGTCGGCGGTCGCGGTGACCCTGCCGCGTACGCCGTCCACCGCGACCCGCACCTCCTGGGCGCCGCCCGGCCTGGTGACGTACGCCCGGTTCACGTACACCTCGGCGCGGGCGAGCGCGGCGGCGGCGACCGAGGCGACCGTGCGCGCGCCCAGGTCCCAGGACGCCGCGACGCCGGAGCGCACGCCGCGCATGGTCCCGTCGATCGTGGGCCCGGTGCGGGTGTTCGCGTACGCCGCGCGGACCCGGTCGATCACGCCGCCGGCGCGGAAGGCGGCCCGGCGCCCGCGCGGGTCCACGTCCACCCGCACCTCGGCGGGGGTGTTGGACAGCTCGACCCGGGCCAGGTGAGTGCGGTCCACACTCGCCGCGGCGACGAAGGAGGCGTCGCCCGCGACCCCGCTCAGGGCGGCGTGCGGGCGGCGGCCGTAGCGCACGTCCACCCGCTTCACGCCGGTCAGCCGGGCGGAGACGCCGAGCGCCGCACCGTCCTTGATCAGCGTCGCGTGCGCGCCGCGCGGGCTGGACACCGCGCCGCCGCCGCGCTGGAGCACCGCGTCCAGCGAGCCGACCGGGGCGGCGGCCTCGGCGGCGATGGCGGCCCTGGCCGGGTCGGCGGTCAGGCTGAGCCGGGCGGCCAGGCCGGTCGCCTTGGCGCGCACCACGGTACGGCCCCGGGCCGCGTCGTAGTACAGCAGCTCGGCCGCCTTGGGGTGCGGCGCGGACCCGGTGACAGTGATGGACGGCGCGCCGCCCCGCGTCTCGTACCGGGCGGCGAAGGCGGGCGGCAGCCCGGTGACCCCGGCCACGAGCGCGCGGACCAGCGCGCCGCCCCGGTAGGCGTAGTCGCGCAGCTCGGCGCGGTCCACGGCGGCGCCGCCCGCGAAGCGCACGCCCGCGCCGCCGCCGGCCCGGCCGATCGTCGCGGTGACCTGCGAGCGCGGCCGGTCCAGGGTCAGGTGGGTGAACCGGTCCCGGGTCAGCGCCAGCGCGTCCAGCGTGGCCGGGGCCGAGGACGAGACGGAGACCGTGCTCGCGAGCGCGCCCTTCTCGAACGCGGCCCGTATGGCGGTTCGTCCGGGCACGGGCGCCTGGGCCAGGCTGAGCAGTGTGGGCCGATCGCCCGCCACGTCGCCGACCCCGGCCACCGTGGCCACCGAGGCGCCCGCCTCCTCACGCCGCGCCTCGGCCCGCACGACCACGGTGGCCGGGGAGTCCGCGTCCGGCGCGGCGGCGAACCGGACCCAGTCCAGCCCCGACAGCGACGCGCCGCGCCGGAGGCCGTCGAACCCGATCGAGACCCGCCTGGCGGCGGCGAACCCGGCCGAGGCGGGCACCTCGTACTCCGCCCACACCTGGGCCCGCAGCGGCCCGCCCTCCGTGTCGCCGCCGGGCAGCCGCCAGGACACGAAGCCCAGCCTGGCGCTGATCTTCCCGGCCAGCTCGCCGCGGCGCCGGGCCTCGGACCTGGTCAGCGCGGCCAGCGGCGCGCGGGCCGCGGCCACGACCTCGCCCAGGTCGGGCGCGGGCACGAGGTCGGCCACCACATCGGCGGTGCCGTCGCCGGTGACGTCCACGCCGACCGGCTTCAGCAGCGGCAGCGGCCCCGAGCACGCCGCCCGTACGCCGTCCGACTCCGCGCACACCCGGTACGTCAGCAGCGGCAGCCCCTTCGGCAGCGACCGGTAGGCCCCCGCCAGGTCCAGCCCGGTCAGCCGTCCCACGAGCCCCGCCACCTCACGCACCCGCTCGGCCCCGAGCGCCGAGACGCCGAGCCCACCGGAGTCCCGCGAGCCCGGCAGCAGCCCGCCCGGCTCGACCCCGCCGCCCCGCCGGGCCACACCCTGCCCCGCGACATGCGCCCGAGCCGAGGCCGCGACCTCATCCGCCAACGCGCCCCCACCGGGCGTGGTCACCTCCATCGCCCCCGGCCCCACCGCCTCACCACGGTCCAAAGGCTCGACCGGCGACGCCCTCCGCGCCAGCCCCACCCGCGCGGGCTCAGGCTCCCCCACGCCCGGCACCGGCTCCACCTCTCCCCGCACGTCCCCCGTGCCCCCGGACGAGACGGCGGGAGCCGCCGGACCTCCGAAGACGCCACCCCGGACAGACACGGGCCGGACGACGGGAACGGCCGGGCCTCCGGTGACGCCGCCCCGGACAGACGCGGCCCGGACGGCGGGAGCGGCCGGGTGAGACCCGCGTGCGCCGCCGAGCCTGCCCAGTTCCGGCCCGGTCTCCGCCCCTAGGCGCACCGGCCGCACGAGCCCGGCCTCCGCCCCCAAGCGCGCCGACCGCACTGGCCCGGCCTCCCCCACCAGGGGCACCGGCCGCACGAGCCCGGCCTCCGCCCCCAAGCGCGCCGACCGCACTGGCCCGGCCCCCGCCCCCAAGGGCACCGGCCGCATGGGTCCGGCCTCCGCATCCAGGCGCACCGACCGCACGGGCCCGGCCTCCGCCTCCAGGGGCACCGGCCCGGCTTGTCCGCCGGTGCTCGGGGCCGTGGAAGGCACGGCGTCGTGCCGTTCCGGGCGGGGGTCGGCCGCCGGCGGGGCCGTGCCGAGGGCGGGGACGGTCGTCGCGGCGGTGGCCGGGGTGGGGATGGCCGGGGTGGGGATGGCCACGGGGGTGGCGATCAGGGTGGCGGTCAGGGTGACGGTGATCGCGACGGTGGCGAGGGCACGCCGAAGGGCGTGCCATCGGTGGCGCGGCATGTGGTGCTCTCTCCCCGAAGTGGCCCGTGTGTCGGAAGTGACGAGGTGACCACAGAGCTACACATGCCGTCAATCACAGATTGACTACAAAATCCGTCATGTCGTACTTACGGAGGGTGGTGGCGCGGGGTGAATTGGCTGGTCGAGAGCGACAAATCGGGATATTTGGTGACGGTAGGCGTCCGGCCAGATTCGGTGCGCAACAGAGCGATGTTCTCTCACATTCCGAGATACCCGAGCCCGGCTCACTTCGTCGCCCCGGCCAGCATGCCCGACACCAGCGCCCGCTGCGAGAACAGGAAGACCAGCAGCACCGGCACCACCGTGACCAGCGTGGCCAGGGCCAGCTCCGGGCGCATGATCGCGTTGTCCACGCCGCTGGAGGTGTTGAACACCGCCGAGGAGGTGAGCAGGTTGTTCAGCCCCACCTGGGCCGGGTACTGCGCGCTGTCCGGCAGCATCACGAACGGCAGGAAGAAGTTGTTCCAGTTGCCGACGAACCCGAAGAAGCCCACCAGGGCCACGATGGGACGGGCCAGCGGGAGCGCGATGCTGCGGAAGACCTGCCACTCCGAGCAGCCGTCCAGCCGGGCCGCCGCCAGCAGGTCCTGCGGGATCGTGGAGGAGAAGTAGATGTAGGTCAGGTACACCCCGAACGGGAAGAAGGAGAACGGCAGCACCACCGACCAGATCGTGCCGTCCAGCCCGAGCGCGTCCATCTCCAGGTACAGCGGCAGCACCAGCGCCGCGTTCGGCATGATCATCGTCAGCAGGGTGACGGTGAGCAGGGTCTTGCGCCCGACGAACTGGGTGAGCGCCAGGCCGTAGCCGGCCGGGATGCTGGTCGCGATCGTGATCAGCAGCGCCAGCCCGGTGTAGACGGCCGAGTTGCGCAGCCAGGTCACGATCACGCCATCCTGGAAGGCGTACAGGTTCCGCCAGGCGGTCACGACGCCGTCCAGCGAGCCGAACGCGAACGGGTTGTTCCTGATGATCTCCGCGTCGCTCTTGGTGGGCGCCAGCAGCAGCCAGATCACGGGCAGCACGAAGAAGAACAGGAACAGGCCGGCGGTGATCAGCCAGGCCAGCCGGGCGCCGATGCTCTTGGCGGTCATCTGTCAGTCCTTCTCGAACAGCCCGGTACGGAAGACCACCACGGCCGCGCAGGCCAGCCCGACCACCACCAGGTCCACCGCGAGCGCCGCGGCCCCGTGGAAGTCGCCCGCCTGGAAGGCGTACAGGTACGACACCTGCGCCACCGACCAGCCGTCGGGGATCATGCCCCAGCTCGCGGTCGAGACGAGCTGCGGCTCGACGAAGAGCTGCGTGCCGGTCGCGAACGCCAGGATCAGCATGTACGCGATCCACTTGCGCAGCATCGGGATCTGCACCCGCAGCGCGATCTGCAGCACGTTGGCGCCGTCGATCCGGGCCGCCTCGATGACCTCGTGCGGGATGTTGTTCAGCGCCCCGTACATGATCACGATCCAGCCGCCCGCGCCCGTCCAGAACGCGATCACGGTGAACAGCACCGGCAGGTGGTCCGGTGCGATCACCTTGGCCAGGGTGTCCCAGCCGAACGCCTCCAGCAGCCAGCCCACCGGGCTCGCCGCCGGATCGAGCAGGATCAGCCACAGCAGCACGCTGGCCACCCCGGCCAGCGCGCCCGGCAGGTAGTACACGAACCGCAGCGCCGAGCTGGTGCGCGGCATCCGGCCGTGCAGCATGATCGCCAGCAGCACGACCAGCACCATCAGCGTGACCAGCCAGATCACCAGGTACATCAGCACGTGCCCGAACGCGGGCAGGAACCGGTAGTCGGCGAACGTACGGGTGAACTGGCCGAGGCCGACGAGCTGGCCGCGCGAGTTGGAGATCGACAGCCACAGCGCGTACGCCGTGGGCACCACGCCGAACGCGAGCAGCAGCACGAAGTACCCGGCGACGAACACGTAGCCCATGCGCCCGGCCGGGTTGGCCACCCGGGCCGCGGCGCGGCGCGCGCCGGCGGCCCGGGGCACGGTCGCCTGGCTCACGGGTTCACCGTGTAGCCGAGCGAGGTGGCCTTGTTCTCGATGGCCGTCTGCCAGGTGCCCAGCAGCGAGGTGAGCGTCTTGCCGTCGTTGAGCGCCGGCACGACGGTGGAGGCGTAGATGGCCTCGTGGCTGTAGCGGGTGGCCGACCAGCCGGGCCACACCTTGCCCGCGGCCTCGGTGAAGGCCGGCGCGACGTCCTCGGCGAAGTAGCCGGTGTCCTGCTGGCCCTTCAGCCAGGCGGTGGCGGCCTCCTTGTACGCCGGGCAGGTGCCGGCCGTGGCCTGGTAGTCGGTGGAGGTGGTCATCCAGGTCACCAGGTCGGCCGCGGCCTTGAGGTTCTTGCTGTGCGCGGAGATGAACCACACGCCGCCGCCGACGTTGCCGGTGAAGGCGGCCTGGTCGGCCTCGAACTTCAGCGGCGGGGCCGCGGCGATCTGGCCCTTGGGCGTCTTGAAGGTGGAGTTGAACAGCACCTGGCCGTACCACGACGGGCCGGGCATCATCAGCACCTTGTCGGCGTGGTCCTTGATGAAGCCGGAGGCGAAGACCGTGTCCTTCGACACCGAGCCGGCCGCGATCAGCTTGTCGAGCAGGGTCGCCATGCGGGTGCACTTGGGGTCGTTCAGGTTGACCGTGACGGCCTTGGCCCCGGTGACCGTGCTGGCCGGGCACTGGCCGGCCCAGAAGTAGACCTCGGGGGTCCACGGGTCGCCGGCGGTGCCGACGAGGTAGCCGGGGTGCTCCTTGGCCACCCGCTCGCCCAGCGCCTGGTACTCCTCCCAGGTCGTGGGCACCTCGTAGCCGAAGTCGTCGAAGAGCTTCTTGTTGTACCAGAGCACGACCTGCGCCAGGTCGTTGCGCACGCAGTAGACGTTCTCGCCCACCGTGCACGGGGCGAGCGCGCCGTCGGCGAAGCCGTCGAGCACCGACTTGTCGATCAGGCCCTGGTTGACCGGCGCGGCGTACGGCTTGGCGCCCTCGGAGGCCCAGGTGACCGCGTTGTAGTTGACGTTGAAGGCGACGTCGGGCCACCCGCTGCCACTGCGGTCGAAGAGCTGGACCTTGGTCTGCAGGTCGTTGGCCCCGTTGGCGTCGCCGCTGTAGGTGACGATCTTGATCTTCACGTCCGGGTGGGCCTTCTGGTACGCCTCGACGCCCGGCACGCGGGTCGCGTCGGCCCACACCAGCAGCTCGCTGCCGGGCACCTGCTCGACCGGCGTGAAGGCCGTGGCCCGGGGGGACGCGCCGGCGGCGGGGTCGGGGTCGGCGGACCCGCACGCGGCCAGGACCAGCAGCGAGGCGGCGAGTGCGGCCAGGGCGGGAGCCCGCCTCGACGTAGGGATGCGCATAGCTGACCTTTCGATGCGGCCCGGCCTGTACGGCCGTGGCCCGGTTCCTAGGCCTTCGGAGCCGTCGCCAAGTCCTGGTCGACGTAGGGCTGAAGGACGGGGGGGTAGTCGAGCCCGGCGGGCAGCGCGACGCCGGGTCCGGTCGGCGCGTGCACGAGCCCCCGCTCGTCCACGCCGCTCTCGCGCCGGATCGGGTTGCCGAAGACCAGCGACTCGTAATACGTGGTGTTGGAGATGGCCATGCAGAGGTGCCGGTTGGGGATCTCCGGCCCGTGCACCTCCGCGCGCAGCCGGTACGCGTCGGCCAGGTGGGCCGTGCGCATCGAGCCGGTGAAGCCGCCGCGGAGCTGGGTGCCCGCGCGTACGCCGAAGGTGGCCGCGCCCGCGTGCACGAAGTCGGCCGAGTTCATGTGCACGCCGTCGGAGGTCTCGGCAACCAGCAGCGGCACCGCCACGGCGTCGGCCAGCCGCTTGTACGCCGTGACGCTGAACTCGCGCATCGGCTCCTCGTACCAGAGGTAGCCGGCCCCGGCCAGCGCGTGGCCGAGGTAGATCGCGTCGGGCAGGTCGAAGCCGGCCGAGCCGTCGAACATCAGCGGCACGTCGTCGCCCACGTGCTCGCGCAGCCTGACCGACAGCTTGGCGTCCCTGCGGGCGTCGCCCCAGGCGTGCAGCTTGATGGCGGGGTAGCCGAGCTCCAGCGCCTGGTCGGCGATGTCGAGGTACTCCTCGATGGAGGAGTACGTGACGGTGGACGCGTACGCCTCGATCGACTCCCGGTAGCCGCCGAGGAGCTGCCACGTGGGCACCCCGGCGGCCCGGCCGGCCAGGTCCCACAGCGCCACGTCCACCAGGCCGAGGAGGTACAGCGGCAGCTCCTCGGTGCGGTCCAGCTCCCACATGCGGTGCCAGAGCCACTCGCGGCGCATCGGGTCCTGCCCGACCAGCTCATCGCGCAGGAGCCGGTTCACCACGTCCTCCAGCAGCGGGCCGGTGCCGCGGCGCGGTGCCAGCGCGACGCCCTCGACCCCGGCGTCGGTGCAGATCCGCAGCACCGCGCCCTCGCCGTCGGGCGGGCTGCCCAGCAGGCCGTCCCGCCAGACGAACGGCGGCGACGTCGCGGGCTGGAAGATCCGGTAACTCTCGACGTGAGTGATCCGCACGAGCTTGGCCCCCGGGGTCTGGTCGGACACGCTTCCGAAATTTTCATGAAACGTAAGTCGTCATACGACTGCTGTCAAGAGGGGGCGGGGGCGTACACTCTCCGCTGAGGCTCCTCGATCCTGCTCCACCCCAGCCCGCAGCCGACCCCGGAGCCCGAACGGAGTGGATTCGAAAGATGGCACGTCCTCACGGCGAGACCGCGGAGCTGCTCGCGCCCGCCCCGCGCCGTCCCAAGCGGCTGGCGGCGGTGGTGGTGAGCACGCTGGTCGATCGGATCGTCTCCGGCGCGTTCCCCCCGGGCACGCCGCTGCCCACCGAGCCCGCGCTGTGCGAGACGTTCGACGTCAGCCGCACCACCATACGCGAGGCGGTGAAGGTCCTGGAGGAGAAGGGCCTGGTCAGAGCGCGGCAGGGCTCCGGCACCACGGTGACCGAGGAGGACGATTGGAACCTGCTCGACCCGATGGTGCTCTCGGCCACGGTGCGGCACGACAGCGAGCTGCGGGTGCTCGACCAGCTCGTGGACATCCGGGCGGCGCTGGAGTCGCAGATGGCGGCGCAGGCGGCGCTCACCGCCACCGACGCCGACCTGCGCGAGATCGAGGCGGTGCTGGAGCGGCTGAGCGCGCAGACGCGCATCCCGGAGATGTACGTGGACACCGACGTGGCCTACCACGACCGGATCATGCTCGCGTCGGGGAACCGGCTGGCCCGCGCCATCGTGCGCACCGTGCACGCCGAGGCGCGGACCAGCCTGCGCTACGTCGGCGACCCGCGTCCCGACGACTGCGAGGCGTCCAACGCCGGGCACATCCGGATCTTCGAGTGCCTGCTGGCCCGCGACCCCGACGGCGCGGCGGAGGCGATGACCACGCACATCCAGCAGGCGTGGCGCCGGCGTCGCCCCAAGCCCGGGACGGCGTAGGCGCCGATCGTCACGGGCACGCCTCGAACCCGCTGGCGTAGGAGCTGGAGCCGGCCTTGCCGCCCCACTTGACGCAGGCGTCGCGGGCCGGGGCGCGCACCGGCCCGGCGTAGTAGGCGAAGTTCCCGCTCACCGTCGTGCGCGGCTTGCCCTCGACCTCCAGGAACGCCGTGGCCGGGGTCTCCTTGCCGAGCGAGGCCGCCTTGATCGTCACCACGCAGTTCTGCCCGCTCTTGCCGTTCCACAGCAGGTAGACGGTGCCTGCAGAGCCGAGCGGACGGGACTTCAGCACGCCGAAGCCCGGACCACAGACCATCTCCGGCTTGTACGGGTTGTCGGCCACGCCGCCGTTGACGTACCTCATGTACCTGGCCCAGTCCCAGTGCTTGCCCGGGTCGGTGTGCGTCGCGCCGGGGGCCTCCACATGCCCGATGATGTGCTTGCGGTCCTTGGGGATCTTGTAGCGGTCGGCGATGCTCCGGGTCAGCGCGGCCGAGGCGCGGTACATCGCGTCGGTGAACCAGGAGGCGTCGCTGACGTAGCCCTCGTGCTCGATCCCGATCGAGCGCCGGTTGTAGTTGCCGACGTGCCAGGCGCGGTCCTTCTCGCGCACCATCTGGGTGATCGCGCCGTCCTTGGACCGCACCACGTAGTGCGCCGAGACCTGGGACCTGGGGTTCTGGAACCAGGCGATGCTGCCGGCGTACGAGCCCTGGGTCACGTGGATCACGATGCGATCGATCTTGTCGCTCCTGGGGCGGTTCGAGACGGTGTAGTTGCTCTTGCTCGCGGCCACCCAGCGGGCCGATGGGTAGTCCACCGCCGCGGCGGCGAAGGCCCGGTTCAGGTCGGTGGTACGGCCGTACGCGCCGCGGTCGGGCTCGATCACCCGGGCCGCGACGGTCACCTGCTCGCCGCTCGGCAGCGTCGCCTGGATGCCGGTGGCGAGGAAGTCGTACACGGCGTCGGCGTACAGGCGGGCGACCTCGGGCGAGGGCGAGCCGCCGTACGCGGCCACGGCCGGGTACCAGCGCGCCGGGTCCTTGCGCGCGGCGGCGTCGAGGCCGAGCCGGTCGGCGTGCGCGCGCAGGACCGCCGCGCCGCCCGCGATGTTGGCCGCGTCGTCCTTCTGGAGCTGCTCCACGGTATGCCCGGTGAGCCGCGCCGCCTGGTACAGCGCGTCGCCGGCCGGGCTGCCGACCAGGTGCATCACGCCGAACCCGCCGCTCCCGCTCACCCGGCCCTGGTGCCCGTCGAGGTGGGTCTCGGAGTAGCCGAGCGCGACCAGCAGGTCGCGCGGCACGTCGTACTTCGCGGCGGCGGCGGCGAAGGCGGCCTCCAGCGGCGAGACCCGTCCGGCCGCGCCTCCCGCGGCCCACTGCGGGTCGTCGGGGTCGGCCACGGCCGGGAGCGAGGGCAGGAGCAGGGGGACGAGCATACAGAGCAGGGCGAGCAGCGCGGCGACGGCGCGGGCCGGCGTCACGGCCGGGGCTCCGGGTCGGCGCACACGGGCAGCCATCATTGATCCTCCTCGTAGGGGGCGTTCCGGCGACCGGAATGCCGAGGGACCGCTGCACCGTAAGAGCGCCTGACAGCGAAGTAAAGAACATCGCCAAGAATCGATCTATATCAGGAAATTACATCTGTTTCTCCACTAAAAATGGAATCAACCGCTACCATCCACCCCGTTGACCTCGCCCACCCCGAGATCACCAACCGCACCACACGTGCACATGCAACGGAAAGCGCGCGCGAGGTGCCGGTCAGCGCGTCACGATACTGCTGCTATTTCGGGATTTTCAGGTGATACGCCATTCCCGTACGGTGTCGTCGCCCCCGGCCGTCACCGCGACGACCCGCCCGTCCAGCTCGGCCACGGCCGCGCCGAAGACGTTGTGGTCGTGGTCCTTGAACGCCCGGCCGACCAGCTTGCGCGTGGCGAGGTCGGTGACCCGCGCGGTGCCGTCGTTGGAGCCGGAGACCAGCACCACCGACTCCCCCACCTCGGCCACCGCCAGCGAGTAGACCCAGCCCGTGTGCCCCTTGATCGGCGCGCGCACCTCGGCGCCGCTGGCCGGGTCGCCCACCCGGATCACCTGGTCGGCCCCGGCCGAGATCACCACGGTGCGGCCGTCCAGGGTGGCGGTGGTCACCGCGGAGACCTGGCCGTCGTGCTGGGCGACGATGTCGCCGTCGCCCTCCTCCAGGCCCCAGCTCCGTACCAGCCCGTCGCCGCCGGCGGTGAAGATCCGCGGCTCGCCGCCGACCACGCCCACCTCGACGCCGAACACCGGTCCCCCGGACGCCTCGCGCGCCTTGCCGATCTGCTTACGGGTGGCGAGGTCCCACACCCACAACTTGCCGTCGCCGCCGCCGGCGACCGCGACCGGCCTGCCGTCCACGATCCCGGTCGCGACCGAGAACAGCGGCTGCGAGGCCGTGATCGGCTTGCCCAGGGCGCGGCGGGCCGCGAGGTCCCACACCCGCAGGGTCTTGTCGTCGCTCACCGTGACCGCGACCGGCTTGCCGTCGAGATCGGCCAGGGCCACGTCGCGCACCCAGTTGGTGTGCCCGCTCAGCAGGGCGAGCTGCCTGCGGCTCGCCAGGTCCCACACCCGCACGGTCCGGTCGTTCGCCCCCGAGACCGCCACCTGCCGGCCCGACACCTCGGTCACGGCGACCGCGTTGACGTCGTCGCCGTGCCCGGTCAGCGGCCCGCCCACGGCCCGGCCCGTGGCCGAGCCGAAGTCGACGGGCACCGTGGACGGGGTCGGCTCCGCGGACGGAGTGGCCGCGGGCGTGGCCGCGGGGGTGCTCGGCGGCGTGCTCGGGGGTGTGGTCACCACGTCGGTGACCGCGGGCGAGGAGACCGCCACGGTCTTCACGCCGCCCCCGTCGCCGCCGGACAGCAGGGTGGGCACGAGCACCGCGGCCCCCGCCACCACGGCCGCGCCCGCCACGGTCGCCGCGATGAGCCCGGTGCGCCGCCGGGGCGCGCCGCCGGGCGGCAGGGTGTCCAGTCCGGCCCCGCGCCGCTGGGACGGCCCGGTGTCGTACGGGGGCGCCGTCACGGGCGGCTGAGTGTGGGGCGGCGCGGGCGGCTGCGCGGGCGGCGCCTCGCGTACGTGCGGCACCGTCTCGGGCGAGGCCAGCACCTGCTCCGGCACATGACGCCCGCGCGGCACCGCCACCGTCGCCGGGGCCCCGCTCGCCGCCGCGGGCAGATCGCTGTTGGCGATCAGCCGGAGCAGGACCTCGGAGGCCGACGGGCGCGCGGCCGGGTCCTTGGCCAGGCACTCGGCCAGCAGCGGCCGCAGCCCCGCGGGCACGTCGGACAGGTCGGGCTCCAGGGACAGGATGCGGTGCAGCACCGCCGGGATGCTGTCGTCGCCGAACGCCGGCCGCCCGGTGGCGGCGAACACCATCGTGACCGCCCAGGCGAACACGTCGGACGGCGGCCCCACACGCTGCCCGGCGATCTGCTCCGGCGACATGTACGTGGGCGTGCCCACCGCCCCACTGGTCTGCGCCGCGGCCGAGTCGAGCGCCCGCGAGATGCCGAAGTCGATCACGCGTGGCCCGTCGGGGCCGAGCAGCACGTTGTGCGGCTTGAAGTCGCGGTGCACGATGCCCGCCTCGTGGATGGCGGCCAGCGCGGTGACCGTGCCCACCGCGATCCGCTGCAGCGCGACCCCGCGGCGCGGCCCGTCCTCCTCCACGCTCTTCTGCAGCGACACACCCTCGATGAACTCGCTGACGACGTACAGCGCGTCGCCGGACTCGCCCACGTCGAGCACCCGCGCGGTGCAGAACTCCGCGATCTGCCTGGCGACCTCGATCTCGCGCAGGAAGCGGGCGCGCGACTCCGGCCGCTGGGCATGCGTGGAGTGCAGCATCTTGACCGCGACGCGCTCCCCGTCGTCGCCCTGGTCGCGGTGCCGGCCGAGATAGACGACCCCCTGGCCGCCCTGCCCCAGCCTGGCGAGAATCCGGTACGGCCCGACGAACTCGGGATCCCCCGGCCGTAACGGCGAACCGGCCATCGAACTCCTCCCCCGATCCGCGGCGCTCCGGAACGCGCCGGGATCACTGACGGCCTCCCCCGGCGCACCCTATACCGCGATTCGCGCACCCGCGCGAACGGCCCCGTACACCTTTCTCAACCCGATATGTCGCCGTCCTTCCCGATGTTGCCGGGATGCCGGGATGGGTAGGGGCTGCACATGGAGTTCGACGACGAGTATCAGGACGAGGCGGCGATCCGCGACAGGCTCGCCACGATCGACAGGGAACTCCGCGACCTGCGCGGCGAGCTGAGCCGCTCCGACGACCCCAAGGACTTCGGCGACGCGGGCTCGGAGCTCGCCCGGATCGAGGAGCAGAGCGCGCTGATCGACGCCCTCGAATCGGAGAAGGCGCGGCTCACGGCGAGGCTGACCGAGCGACCGGGCTGACGAGCGACCGGACTGACGAGCGGCCAAGCCGACCGAGCGGCCAGGGCCGCCCCTGGACGGACGAAGACCGCCCCGGGCGGACGAAGACCGGCCCTGGACGGAGGAAGCCTCACCCTGAACCGATGAAGACGAAGGCCGCCATGTCCGGGACGGGGCATGGCGGCCTGTCGAGGTATGCCGCATGGCGTGCTCCGGTCGTGCTCGGGACGGGGGGTTTCGGCCGGACGCGCCGTCGGGTGCGAGGAGGGGCCGGCGTCAGTGCCAGTCGATGCCGCGGGTGGTCAGCAGCTCGTCCTCGATGTCGTCCAGATCGTCGAGAACGCCCTGGAGCCCGCGGGCGCCCATGCGGTGCTGGACGAGGCTGCGCAGGTGGCGGCGGCGCTCCTCCTCGCTCATGTGCTCCCCGGCCCGGCGGCGGTGCCGTGGGGGAGCCTCGCAGGAGGCGGCCCCGGGCTCGGTGGCCGGGGGCGCCGTGGTGGCAAGCGGTCGATTCATGATTGATCGCATTCCTCGTGTATGGCCGGGTATTGAGGGTGCTTCTGGTAAAGAAGACGCCGCGGAGGCTGGTGAGGTTGACGAAACCTCGCCGCGAAAGGCTAACGATCTAATTTCATCCTTGTTATCTCCCGTGACCTCCGCCGCGATAGGGCCCCCCGGCGTGAAAGTTTCGCTCATGAGACGGGCTCTCAGGCGGAGCGGCGGAGCGTAGGCGCTGGTCACGCGGGAGCGGCGTGAGCCGGGCCCGCAGGGCCGCCGTGTCCGGCTGGACACGGGCGCGCGTGCCGTGCCACCACAGGCGCAGGCCGAATTCCCCGTCAGGAGTCCGACGATGCCCAAGCGCTCCGTCCCCGTCCTGGTTCTCGCGTTGATCGTCGCGGCGGTGATACCGATCCTCGCGATGGCCACCACACCCGCCGCCGGGGCCCGCTCGGCCGCGACCGGCGGGTTCGACTTCACCCGGGCCCAGGTCTCGGTGACCGGCCTGCAAGTGCCCTGGGCGCTGGCGTTCCTGCCCGACGGCAGCGGGCTGGTCTCGGAGCGGAACACCGGGCGGATCATGCAGGTGCGCCCCGGGGCCGCCCCGGTCGCGGTCGCGACGCTCCCCGGCGTGTCGGCCTCGGGCGAGAGCGGTCTGCTCGGCATCGCCGTGTCGCCGACGTACGCGCAGGACCAGTGGGTGTACGCGTACTACACGACCGCCAGCGACAACCGGGTGGTGCGGTTCCGGCTGAACGCGGCCCAGTCGCCGCAGGTCCTGCTGTCGGGGATCCCCAGCGCGGCCATCCACGACGGCGGCCGGATCGCCTTCGGCCCCGACGGCATGCTGTACGTCGCCACCGGCGACGCCGCGGCGACCGGCAACGCGCAGAACCTGTCCAGCCTGGCCGGCAAGATCCTGCGACTGCGGCCCGACGGCACGATCCCGCCGGACAACCCGTTCGCAGGCTCGGCGGTCTACAGCTACGGCCACCGCAACGTCCAGGGGCTCGCCTGGGACTCCCAGGGCCGCCTGTACGCCACCGAGTTCGGCCAGAACACCTGGGACGAGATCAACGCGATCGTCGCGGGCGGCAACTACGGCTGGCCCACCTGCGAGGGCACGTGCTCCAACGCGTCCTTCCGCAACCCGATCGTCACCTGGACCACCGCCGAGGCGTCGCCGAGCGGCCTGGCGTACGCGAACGGGACCCTGTTCGCCGCCGGCCTGCGCGGCAACCGGCTGTGGACGGTGCCGGTGACGGCCTCCGGGAGCGCGGGCACCCCGGTGGCCGAGCTCCAGGGCAGGTACGGGCGGCTGCGCGCGGTCGCGGTGGGCCCGGACGGCTGGCTGTGGATCACCACGAGCAACCGCGACGGACGCGGCACCCCCACGGCCGACGACGACCGGATCATCCGCGTCCCGCCGGACGGCGGCGGCACCGCGTCCCCGACCGTGACCCGCACGGTGACGCCCACCGTGACCTCCACCGTGACCCCCACGACGAGCCCGACGGCCGGTGGGTGCACGGCCGCGTACCGGGTCACCGGGCAGTGGTCGGGCGGGTTCCAGGGCGAGCTGACCGTGCGCAACTCCGGCACGGCGCCCATCACCGGATGGACCGTCACCTTCGCCTTCCCCAACGGGCAGACGATCAGCCAGATGTGGGGCGGGCGCCACACCCAGTCGGGGGCCTCGGTCACCGTGCGCAACGAGACCTGGAACGGCTCGCTCGGGCCGGGCGCCGGCACCGCCGCCGGGTTCCTGGCGAGCTGGAACGGTAACAACGGCGTACCGTCCCCGGTGACCTGCACGGCGTCCTGACGCCGGGGGGCGCCCGTCAGCCAGGCGCCGGGGGCATGCAGGCGGGCGCCCGGCCGGACGACGGCCACACGTACGGCAGGTCGTCCGGCTCGGCGTCGCCGAACAGCGGGCGGTAGAAGGCGGGGGCCTTGCGCAGCAGCGCCGAGCGGTGGCTCCGGTGCAGCGCGGGCTCGCCCAGCCACGGGGGCAGCTCCCCCGCGCGGGCCAGCTCGTCCTGGCCGCGCGCGGCGGCCACCCCGCACCGCTCGGCCAGCTCCCGTACGACGGTGCCGGCGCAGGTGTCGGCGCGGCCCAGGCCGGTCCACACGGCGCACATCTCCAGGCCGTACCGGACCAGCGCCTCCTCGTACCCGGCCCACATGGCGACGACCGGGTGATGCCGCCATCCGTAACCCGGCACCGTGAGCGCCCGGAACACCTGCAACGCCTCGACCCGCTGCTTGCCCAGCCGCAGCGGGTCGAGCACCCGGGCGCTGTCCGCGAACCCCGGGTACGGCAGGAACGTCTGCACGGCCACCACCCCCTCCCCCGGTGCCCTCCCCATCCGGCCTGCGCCGTCACCCGTTGTTTTCAGGAGATTTCATGCCGGACGGCAGGCCCGCGGCGTACCCGGGTCAACGCGGTTGACACCCGGCGAGGCACCCCGTGACTGTTTCTGTCAAGCGGCGCGCCGAAGACCCCCCGACGAATCGGAGACCGCACCATGCACCGTCATCATCAGGCGGGACGCACCCGCTGGACCCTGCGCGGCCTGCTCCTGGCGGCCGTGGCCATGCTCGGCCTGCTCCCCTGGGGCGACACCGCGTTCGCGCACGGCTCGATCGTCGATCCGGCCTCGCGCAACTACGGCTGCTGGCAGCGCTGGGGCAACGACCACCTGAACCCCAACATGCAGCAGCAGGACCCGATGTGCTGGCAGGCGTGGCAGGCCAACCCCAACGCCATGTGGAACTGGAACGGCCTGTACCGCAACGGCGTCGGCGGCAACCACCAAGCCGCCGTGCCCGACGGGCAGCTGTGCAGCGGCGGCCGCACGGAGGGCGGCCGGTACAACGCCCTCGACGCCGTCGGCCCGTGGAGGATGACCAACATCGGCACCAACTTCACCCTGCGCCTGTACGACCAGGCCAGCCACGGCGCGGACTACTTCCGGGTGTACGTCACCCGCCAGGGTTACGACGCCACCACCCAGCCGCTGCGCTGGAGCAACCTGGAACTGGTCCGCACGACCGGCAGGTACGCACCCGCCCAGAACATCACGATCGACGCGAGCGCGCCGGGCCGCTCCGGCCGCCACGTGATCTTCACGATCTGGCAGGCGTCCCACATGGACCAGGCGTACTACATCTGCAGCGACGTCAACTTCACCTGACGTCACCCCCCGGCCCGGCCCCGCCGCCCAACGGCGGGGCCGGCCTCGCGTCGTGGACCAGGGGACGGGTCAGGGCCGCGTCAGGGGCGCAGGGCGAGCAGCGCGTCGATCTGGGCCGAGCGGGAGACGTCCACCCGTTGCGCGACCTTCCTGATGCCGGGGTCGGTCCCGGCAACCAGTTCGGCCCTGGCGAGCTGGACCGCGTCGTCCTGGTGGGCGATGAGCATGTCGAGCAGCTTGCGCTCGAACTGGGCGGGGGGCGCGTTCTCGACCGCGGCGATCTCCTCCTCGCCCGCGCCGGGCATGCCGCCGTGCGCCGCGTGCTCGGCGGGGTCGGCGGTGGCGGGCAGGCCGCGTCCGGCGAGCCAGACGGCCATGTCCCTGGCCTCGGCCGCCTGGGTGGTGGCCATCGCGGCGAGCAGGGTGGCGACCTCGCCGCGCACCCGGCGGCCCTCGGCCAGCTTGGCGATGCGGACGCCGAGCCGGTTGTGCGCGAGGAGCATCTGGGCGAACATCACGTCCTCGCCGTTGTACGCCGCGCCGGAGCGGACGCCGGCGGCCGGGACGGGGCCCGCCGCCCGCGCCTCCTCGGGGGTGAGGCCGCCGCAGCCCGCCAGCGGCAGCAGCACGACGGCGAGCGCCGCCGTCGCCGTGTGCCTCATGGGGCTCCTTCCGGATGGGCGGGGCCGGCCCGGCAGGACCGGCCCCGGACGGTCAGACGCGCTCCCAGAGCGCCGGCACGTTCGGCGGCTCCCAGCCCGCGATGGCGGTGTGCGCCTGGCGGCACCGGTAGCCGGCACCCCCGTACGTCACCACGGCGCCGACGGCGTACGTGGTGCCGGGCGCCCAGGTGCCGCCGGTGACGGTCGGCGTGGGCGTCGGGGTCGGCGTCGTCGGCGTGGGAGTGGGAGTGGGAGTCGGCGTGGGGGTCGGGGTGCTGCCGCCGCCGCCGAAGTCCACGTCCGAGCAGGTGTAGAACGCCTCCTCGCTGCCCACCACGCGCTGCCAGATCGAGTAGATGAGCTGGCGGCCGGTCCGCTGCGGCAGGTTGATCGTCCAGTTGGTGAACGTGGTCGGGTTCTGGTTGGTGAAGGTGACGATGTGCTCCAGGTCCGACCAGCGCAGCGGCTGGGACGGGTTCCAGCTCTGCTTGGTGATGTAGAACTCGAAGTTGCTGTTCGCGTGCGGCGCGGTGGCGTGGTAGGTGATCGTCAGCGGGCCGGGCGAGACCCGGGTGGCGGGCCAGTCGGCCCTGGCCAGGTCGAGCCCGCGGTACTTCTCCCGCCCCGCCGAGCAGAGCTGCCCGTCGGGGATGATCTGACGATGCCGGCCCCCGGCGTCCAGCCGCGACACCTCGTGCCAGTCGTAGAACGCCTGGGTGCCGCCCGCAGCGACCGCGGCCTTGCACGCCTCGGACTTGGGCGTCTCGGGCCCCTCGGTCTTGCAGACGTAGGCCCGGCTCGGCGGGTTGGACATCGAACCGTGCGCCCCCGCCGGACCGGCGGGCAGCAGAACGAGCGCGGATGCCGCGGCGACCACGGCGGCGGCCCCGGCGGCGACCTTGTTTCTCACGTGCACGAACTCCTCCTAGGGGGGTTGTCGGAGGTCAAGCGCTTTATAAATAGGAAACCTTACTAAGCAATTGCCTGGCAAGCTCCCGGTTTCCATCACTTCTCCCCAGCACGCAAGGTGACGCGCAAAGACCACCCGCGAGGAGCCGCGCAGAACCCCCGACCGGCATCACAGCCGCCGCCCCGACCGTCGCCCCCGCGCCCAACAAGCCCTTCGGCCACCGATGCGTCCCCCTCACCTGCCCCAACAGCCCCGAACTGAGCGACGACCTCGCCGACCAGCGCAGCGAGCGCGCTGAGTGCGGCAAGCACCGCGAGCGCGCTGAGCGCGGCAAGTGCGGTGGGGCGGCAGGCGGCGTGCACGGCAAGCACGGCGAGCGCGCTGAGTGCGGAAGTGCGGTGGGGCGGCATGCGCGCCGAGCGCGGCATGCGCGGCGGGCGTGGCCAGTGCGATGAGTGCGGCAGGCGCGGCGGGGCTCGTGCGGCGGGCGGTGCAGTACCCCGGCCCTGTCGCCGGGGTCGTGCCCGCCCAGGAGAAGCCGGGACACCCGGCGCGCACGGCCGTGCGCAGGCCGCCGATCGAGGCGGCGACACTGGCGTGCCTCACGCCTCGGACTCCAGGCCGACCAGGCCGCGCTTACCGCACTCGCCGGGCCCACCGCGCGTGCCGCGCTCACCGAGGCGGCCGCGCACGCCGCGCGCACTCGCCGCGCTCACCGTCTTGCCCACTCACCCCACCCACCGCCCCCGCCGCACTGACCATGCCTGCCGCACTGGCCGCATCGCCCCCGGCCCCGCATGCCATACATGCCACGCTGGCCGCGATCAGCGCGCACGCCGCGCTCACCGCCCAGCGCACTCACCGCGCTCACCGCCCCCGCCGCACTAGCTCGCACGCCGTGCTTACCGCACTCGCCGCGCTCATCGTGCCTGCCGCACTGGCCGCATCGCACCGGCCGCGCATGCCACGCATGCCATGTTGGCCGCGCTGGCCGCGCTCGCCGCGCACGCCGCGCTCACCGCCCACCGCCCCCGCCGCACGGCCCGCACGCCGCGCTTACCGCACTCGCCGCGCTCACCGTGCCTGCCGATCGCCGCACTAGCCGAACTCGCCGCCGGCGCACTCACCGCGCCCACTGCACTCTCGGCCACCGCGCTCGCGCCCTCGCCGCGCTCGGCCCAAAGCAGGAGGGAGTGTCCGGGCAACGGTGGATCTTGCGCCCGACGGGATGGGGGTGGATGCCGGAACTTGCGGAAACGCGACGCCCTCCGGCCGCCTCCTCCCGAACGGTGACACGCCCAAGGGGGACGCCGCCGCCCCCTCTCGGGGAGCGGCGGCGTCCTGGGAGTGTCGGGGAACGGGGTGGATCTTCCGTAAGGCGGGATGGGGGTGGGTGCCGGAACGGCGCCCTCCCCCTCCCGAACGGGGGCGCACCCGGACGCGCCCGGTGTCCTGGTCGTGGCGGGGTTACGGGTTGATGTTGATCGTGAAGGTGGAGGTGGTGTTGCGGATGTTGACGGCGTTGTTGCTCATTCGCAGGTTGTTGAACGTGACCGAGCCGACGGCCGGGCCCTGGCCGGGTTCGGGCATTTCGTTGGCCCAGATCGCGAAGCCCGACTTGGCGTCGTACGCGTCGCCGCTCTTGCGGGCCCCGGTGATCGAGATGTCGGTGAAGACGGTGTCCTTGATCGGGTTGACCGGCTGCCCGCCCAGGTACTGGGTCTGGAACATGATCCCGTGGTAGGTCGGGTCCACGATGTCCACGTCGCTGACCCGGATGCCCTGGAACACCTTCGAGGCGGAGAAGAGCCAGATGCCGGGGAAGGTCTGGCCGTTCCAGAAGTGACCGCCCGCCCGGACGATCGAGATGTTCTCGAACCGGGTCGGCGGGTCGGCGCCGAAGCCGTTCATCGGGTAGCCGAAGTCCAGCGAGCTGATCGTGATGCCGGAGTAGACGAGCGTGTCGGCGATGTGGATGTTGCGGAAGACGTTGTCGTAGCCGCCGTAGACCGCCACGCCCGCGGCGCGCCAGGTCAGGATCGAGGTCAGGTTCTCGTACACGTTGCCCTTGACGTCACCGCCGCCGGCGTCGATCGCGGAGAACAGGGCGAAGCTGTCGTCGCCGCTCGCCCGCGACTCGTTGTTGACGACCCGGTTGTCGGTGCTGCCGTTCGTCATGTTGATGGCGTCGGCGAACATGTTCCGGATACGCGAGTTCTTGATCGTGATCCGGTCGGTGTTGGCGCCCCAGTACAGGCACACCATGTGCTCGTTCCAGATGTTGTCGATCGTCATGTCGCTGACGTTGCTGAAGTCGAACACCTTGCCGGGGCCGTCGATGCGCGAGGTGTAGTTGCCGAAGTAGGCGAAGTTCGCGAACGTCGAGCCGTTGGCGCTGCTGGAGGCGGTGAAGCCCACGTCGGTGTTGTCCTGGTTCGACGGTGCGTGGAAGCGGGTGTACCAGGGCCCCGCCCCGATCACCTTGACCGCCTTGCCGTACACCTGGAACTTGCTCGACGTCTGGTAGTCGCCGGGCGGCAGGTAGACGCCGACGAGGGTGCCGGTGGTGTCCATTCGCACCCGGTCCAGCGCGTTCTGCACGTCCTGGTGGGTGAAGCCGGTCGGCACCGCGTACGCCGCCGGGTCGGGGTTGGGGATCGGGGCCACCTGCTCCAGGCTGATGAAGTCGATGGCGTACGTCGTGGTGTTCGCCGGGTCCTTCTGCAGCCTGATCTTGCTGCCCGCCGGCACCGTGGTGCCCAGCATCAGGTTGGCCTCGTCGTAGATGTGCCGGGGCGCGCCCATGCCCGGTGAGTTGCCGGGGCTCGCCTCGGCGCCGTACAGCCAGGCGTACCTGGAGGTCAGGTTGATCGCCTTGAGGAACGCGCCGTTGACGTAGACGTTGAGCGTGCTGTTGATGCCGCCGCCGCCCGGCGCGTCGGGGATGGAGAACCTGGTGACCAGGGTGTTGGTCTCGGCCTTGGTGGTGAACTCGACGTAGCTGCCGGTCGAGTTCAGCGTCACCGCCCTGCGCCCGGACGCCTCGCCGGCCACGTCGCCGATGGTGCGGTTCGGGCCGACCACCGTGGCGCCGCCGCCGACGGCCGCGTCCTCGGCCTCGTAGACGTCGTAGGGCATGTTGGCGCCGCGGCCCACGTAGAACGGCTGCTCGGTGGTGTTGTTGGCCCGCTTGACCGCCACCTCGTTGGCGTCGGGGGCGAGCACCACCTTGACGGTGTACTTGCCGTTCGCCGCGGTCCACGTGCCCAGGTTGACCGGCGAGGTGGTGTCGCCGGCCCCGATCACGCCGGTGTGCGCGCCGGTCAGCGTGCGCACCACCGCGCCGGTGGCCGCGTCCGTGATCGTGAGCGTGATGCCGTGCGCGCCGCTCGCCGAGGCCACCGTGCCCTGGTTCTTGACCGCCACCGTGAAGGTGACCGTGTCGCCGCCGGACGGGTTACTCGGCGTCCAGGCGACCGGCGCGGCGACCAGGTCCGAGCTGTCCACCGGCCGTACGGTCAGCGGGCCGGCGGCGGTGAAGGCGTTGTTGGTCTCGTTCTGCTCGATGACCGCGTTGGCTTCGTCCACCTTGGCGCTCAGCGGGTACGACCCCGCGTCGCGGGTGCCGATGTTCGCGGTGACGGTGGCCGACGCCCCTGGGGCGAGCCCGCCCACCTGCGCGGTGCCCACCGGGCTGCCGCCCAGGTGGAAGGTGACCGCGGTCGCGCCGGAGGCCGCGGTGCCCTGGTTGCGCACGGTCGCCGACAGCGTGATCGCGTCGGTCTCGACCGGCGAGGACGGCGAGGCGGTCAGCGCGGTGACGGCGAGGTCGGGGTTCGGCGCGGGCGTGCCGATGACCTGGAACTCCGCCACCTGCCCGCCGGGCGCGCCGGAGTTGGCGGTGAAGCGGAGCTGCACGTCCGCCACGGTGGCGGTGAGCGGGATCGTCACGGTGTTCCCGCTCGCCGGGTCGAAGGTGTACTGGGCGGCCGAGGACAGGTTCGCGAACGTCGTCGCGCTCTGCTCGCGGCCGAGCACCTGGATGGTCTGCGTGCGGGTGGCCCACACCGGCGCCGGGTTCAGCTTGAGCACCAGCGAGGTGATGTTCGCGTTGGCGCCGAGTTGCACGGTCAGCGTGCTGGGATGGCCCGCGCCCTCCCAGTAGGTGGTCACGTCGTTGTCGTTGGCGTTGGCCGCGACGAAGGTGAACGTCGAGGACGACGCGCTGATCGGCTTGCCCACGGCCATGTTGGAGCCGCCCCCGGTGCCGTTGCGGGTCACGGTGTTGCTCGGCGCCGACTCGTTCCCGGCCGCGTCCTTGGCCACGACGTGGTAGGAGACGGTCGCGCTCGCGGGCTGGGTGTCGGTGTAGGTGAGCACGTCACCCGCGACGCTGCCGCGCCGCACGTTGTTGGCGTAGATGTCGTACGCCGTGACGCCCACGTTGTCACTGGACGCGCTCCAGGTCAGCCGGATCTGCCCGGTCGCGGGCTCGGTGAACGCCAGGCCGGCCGGCGCGGTGGGTGCCTGCGTGTCGCCCGAGGAGCCCGTACGCGTGACGGTGTTGCTGCTGGGCGACTGGTTGCCCGCCGCGTCGCGGGCCTTGACGTAGTAGGAGACGGTGGCGCTGCCCGGCTGGGTGTCGGTGTAGGTGAGCACGTTCCCCGCGACGCTGGTCCGCAGCTCGTTGTCGGCGTAGATGTCGTACGCCGTGACGCCCACGTTGTCACTGGACGCGCTCCAGGTCAGCCGGATCTGCCCGGTCGCGGGCTCGGTGTACGCCAGGTTGCCCGGGGCGGTCGGCGCCTCGGTGTCGCCGGTCGCCGGGCCGTACACCTCCAGCTCCGACACCTGCCCGGCGGGCCACCGGGTGTTGGCCGTGATCCGCACCCGCAGGTAGCGGGTGGTGGCGGAGTTGAAATCGATCGTCACGACATTGCCGCTGGACGGGCTGAACTGGTATCCGGCCGACGCGACGATGTCGGAGAATGCCGAGCCGTTGCCGCTTCCTTGCAAAGAAAGGGTCTGGGTCCTGGCCTCCCAGCTCGGCGGCAGCTTCAGCACCACCCGGTTCACCGCGACGGCCGCGCCCAGGTCCACCTGGAGCCACTGCGGGAACGCGTTGTTCACGCTCTCCCAGTACGTCGCCGCGTCGCCGTCGCCGGCGTTGCCCGCGGTGTATTGGGCGGTGGCGCCGCTGGCGGTGAAGGGGCGGCCCCGGGCGAGGTTGCCGCTGGACTCGCCGGCCGCGTACACCTCCAGCTCGGCGAGCTGCGCGGCGGGCCAGCCGGTGTTCGCGGTGATCTGGATGCGTACGTACCTGGTGGTGGTCGCCCCGAAGTCGATGGTCACGGCGTTGCCGTTGGCCGGGCCGAAGGAGCGCTCCGCCGCGGGGGCGATGGTGGCGAACCCGCTGCCGGTCGCGCTGCCCTGGACCGACAGCGTCTGGGTGCGGGCCTCCCAGCTCGCGGGGAGCTTCAGCCTGACCTGGTCGATGGACGTGGCGGCGCCCAGGTCCACCTGGACCCACTGCGGGAACGCGTTGTTCGTCCCCTCCCAGTAGGTGGCCTGGTCGCCGTCGCTGACGTTGCCGGCCGTGTAGGGGGAGTTGGAGCTGCTCGCCGTGGCGGTCCTGCCCGCCGCCAGGTTGGGCCCGCCTGCCGCCGTCGCCGTGACGGGCGGCCCGGCGACGGCCACCAGACAGGCCGCGACCAGTGCCGCGAGCGGCCGTAACATCCGGTGCGTCTTTCTCATGCGCCTCTCCGAGGTGGGGGGGTGAGAGCGGCGGCACGTGTCGCCGTGTCGCCAAGCGAGGAAGTTGCGGAGAACGGCTAGGAACTCGACGATGCTTTGCAAGATTTTTGCAGAGCAGTGATGAGATGTTACAGTCGCGCTACCGGCCGGTCAACGGCGTGTGACCAGCGGCGAGACCGGCGAGGTCCGGCGGGCGTGCGGCGGGCGTCCGGCAGTGGCCGCCGGGTGTCCGGCAGTGGCCGTTGTGCGGCCGTCGGGTGGCCGTCGGGACCCGAAGCCGGGACCTTCGCCCCTAACCGACCCGGCGCGTCAAGCCGCAGGCTGGAGCCCATGAAGGTCGATTCCGCCGGGTTGGAGGTGCTCTCCCGCACGGAGTGCATGGCGCTGCTCGGCTCCGCCACCATCGGGCGCATCGTGTTCACCGAGCGCGCCCTCCCCGCCGTGCAGCCGGTCAACTTCGTGCTCGACGGCGAGGACGTCGTGATCCGCACCGGCGAGGGCTCCAAGCTCTCCGCCGCCGCCCGCGACGCCGTCGTCGCCTTCGAGGCCGACGAGGTCGATCCGGTACGGCACACGGGCTGGTCGGTCACGGCGGTGGGGAACGCCCGGATCGCCCGCGAACCCGCGGAGATCGCCCGCCTGTCGGCACTCCCCCTGACCACCTGGGCCCCCGGCGTCCGCGACCACTTCATCGTGATGCGCACCGAACAGGTCACGGGCCGCCGCATCCGGCGGTGACGCGGCGGCTATCGGGAGGGGGCGCCGCGGGTCACCTGGCGAACTTGGCGGCGAACTCGCGCACCTCGTCGTGGGTGGCCGACTCGGCCTGGGCCCAGGCCTCGAACTCCACCACGGCGTCCAGGTCGGCGCCGCCGGCCGCGAGGCGTACCGAACGCTTCAGGTCGCGTACCAGGGCGGGGCGGAGGGCGGCGTACGAGCGGGCCAGGCCGAGGGCGGTGGCGAGGGGGTCGGGCTCCACGGAGAGCACCACCCGCTCGCTCAGGGCCCGCTCGGCGGACAGGGCGCCGCCCTCCAGCATCAGCGCCAGCGCCCGCTGCGGGCCCAGTTCGCGGGTGAGGAACCAGGTGCACCCGCCCCCGGGGTGCAGGCCGATCTTGGTGAAGGTGGCGGCGAAGCGGGCGCCGGGGCCGGCGATCCTGATGTCGCAGCACAGGGCCAGGTTCAGGCCCGCGCCGACCGCGGGCCCCTGCACCGCCGCGATCGTCGGGATCGGCAGCGCGAGCACGGCCAGGAAGGCGTCGTAGTACGCCCGCAGCGTGGCGCGCAGCTCGCCGACCGGCCGCTCCCCCGCGTCGCCGAACATCGCGGGCAGGTCGGCGCCGGCGCAGAACGCGGTGCCCTCGGCGCCGACCACGAGGGCGCGGGCGGCGGAGTCGTCGCGGACCCGCTGGACGGCGGCGGCCAGCTCGTCGCGCATGCGCTCGCCCAGCGCGTTGCGCCGCTCGGGATCGGCCAGCGTGATGACGCGCACCCCGTCGTCGTAGGAGTCCAGCCTGATCGTCCGCCACGCCGCCACCGCACCGCTCCCTTCCGCCGGCCCTCACCTTACGACAGCAGCTTGTCCGGGGTGATCGGCAGGTCCCGGACGCGTGTGCCGGTGGCGTTGTAGATCGCGTTGGCGATGGCGGCGGCGACGCCGGTGCCGGTCAGCTCGCCGAGGCCGCGCGCGCCCTGCGGGTTGTAGCGGGTGTCGGGGTGGTCGAGGAAGTGCACGTCCACCGCGGGGATGTCGGCGTTGACCGGGACCAGGTAGTCGGCGAAGTTGGCGTTGGCGATGCGGCCGGTGGCCGGCTCGACGTACGCGCCTTCGAGCAGCGCCTGCCCGGCGCTCATCACCACGCCGCCGGCGATCTGGCCGCGCGCGGTCTTGCCGTTCACGATGGTGCCCGCGTCCACCACGCAGGTCACCCGCGACAGCCGGGCCTCACCGGTGAGGCGGTGCACCCGCACCTCGCAGAAGTGCGCCCCGGAGGTGATGAAGGCGTACCGCTCGGTGTCCTCGCCGAGGGTGGCCGTGGTGACGGCCTCCACCCCGGGGGTCCCGGTCGTGGTCAGCAGCTCGCCGAACCCGGCCCGCCGCCCGCCGCCCTCCAGGACGCCGGAGGAGTAGCGGACGTCCTGCGCGTCCATGCCGTGGAAGGGCGAGCGGGCGTCGGACACGGCGTGCGCGATCAGGGCCGTGATCGCCTCGCCGGCGGCGTCGTGCACGGCCGACAGGATCGTCGAGGTGGCCGCGGAGCCGACCGCGCCCATGAACGAGTCGCCCTCGGCGGCCACGGGCAGGGTGGAGTCGCCGAGGGCGGGCCTGATCCGGCCCACCGGCAGGCCGAGCCGGTCGGCCCCGGCCATGGCCAGCACGGTCATCGCGCCGGTGCCGAGGTCGGCGGTGTTGCACGCCACCTCGACGGTGCCGTTGGCCCGGAACCGCACCCGCGCCGCGCCCGCGTGCTGGCTCGAGGGCAGCACGCAGGTGGCCATGCCCATGCCGACCAGCCATTGGCCGTCGGTCACCGAGCGGGGCTCGGCCTTGCGCCGCGACCAGCCGAACCGCTCGGCGCCGACGCGGTAGCACTCGTCCAGGTGCTTGCTCGCGTACGGCAGCCCCTTGTCCGGGCTGGCGGTGGCGTAGTTGCGCATGCGCAGCTCGATCGGGTCCAGGCCCAGCTCGTGGGCCAGTTCGTCCATGGCGCACTCCAGCCCGAACGTGCCCGCCGCGTAGCCCGGGGCGCGCATGATCGTGCGGCGCGGGATGTCCAGATCGACGACCTTCAGCCGCAGGTCCAGGTTGGGGCACTTGTACGCCGCGGTCGGCGGGCTCGCCGGGTTCTCGATCTCGAAGGTGGTGACCGCCAGGTTCTTCACCGCGGTCAGCGTGCCGTCGCGGCGCGCGCCCAGGGTGACCGTCAGGTGCGAGGCGGTGCGGTGCCCGGTGACGGTGAACAGTTGCTCCCGGGTGGTCACCACCTTGACCGGGCGGCGCAGGGCCCGCGCCGCCGCGGCGGCGAGCAGGGTCGGGGACCAGCTCGTCGCCTTGCCGCCGAAGCCGCCGCCGACGTACGGGCCGATCACGTGCACGTCCTCCTGCGGCACGCCCAGCCCTTCGGCCAGGTCCAGAGCGTGCAGCGCGGGCCCCTGCGAGCCGCTGTGGATCGTCAGCTTGCCACCGTCCCACATGGCGACCGCCGAGTGCGGCTCCATCGGGTTGTGATGCTCGGGCGGCTGGGTGTAGACGGCGGTGTGCGTGACCTCGCTCGCCGCCAGCGCCGCGTCGATGTCGGGCACCCCGTCGGCCAGGATCGTCACCGGGTGCCCGAAGGGGGTCTGCGGGTCGCGGGCGCCGGGCACCCCGGCCAGGAAGTCGGCGGCCGGCGGCTGCGCGTCGTACTCCACCGTGACCAGGGCGGCGGCGTCGCGGGCCTGCTCGAAGGTCTCGGCCACGACCATCGCCACGATCTGCCCGTAGTGGCGGACGACGGCGTCCTGCATGGCGCGCTGCGGCTCGCCGATGAACTGCGCGATGTAGGACCTGGGCGGCAGCAGCCGCAGCGGGTTGGCATGGCTGTAGACGGCCAGCACGCCCGGCGCGGCCGAGGCGCGGGCCGCGTCGATGGACCGGATCGTGCCCTTGGCGATCGTGCTCAGCACGAAGTAGCCGTGGGCGAGCCCGGCGGGGTTGTTGTCGGCGGCGTACCTGGCCGCCCCGGTGACCTTGGCGCGGCCGTCCACGCGGTCCAGCGGCGCCCCCAGCGATGTCCTCGTCATGATCGGCCTGCCAGCTCCAGTAGGGCGCGGACGACGGTCCGGCGCAGCAGCTCGGGTTTGAACGCGTTGTGGGCCAGCGGGCGCGCGCCGTCGGCGGCCTTGGCGGCGGCGGCCTCGAAGGCGTCCTCGCGGGCGGGCGCGCCGGTGAGCGCCGCCTCCACGGCGGGCAGCCGCCAGGGCCGGGTGCCGACTCCGCCGGCGGCCACCCGCGCCGCCCGTACGACGCCGTCGCGCAGGTCCAGCGCCACCGCCGCGGACGTCAGCGCGAACTCGTACGAGCTGCGGTCGCGCACCTTGACGTAGGTGGAGCGCTCGGCCCAGGCCAGCGCGGGCACCGACACGGATGTGATCAGCTCGCCCGGCCGCAGCGCGTTCTCCTTCTCCGGGGTGCCGCCGGGCAGCAGGTAGAAGTCGGCCAGCTTGACGCTGCGCTCGCCGTCGCGGCTCGCCAGGTGCACCGAGGCGTCCAGCGCGACCAGGGCCACGGCCAGGTCGCTGGGGTGGGTGGCCGCGCAGGCGTCGCTGGTGCCCAGGATCGCGTGCATCCGGTTCTCCCCGGTCAGCGCCGGGCAGCCGGAGCCGGGCACGCGCTTGTTGCACGCAGAGGCGGTGTCGCGGAAGTAGCCGCACCGGGTGCGCTGCAGCAGGTTGCCGCCGATCGTGGCCATGTTGCGGATCTGCGGCGACGCGCTGCGCAGCAGCGCCTCGGCCAGGACGGGGTAGGGCCCGGCGACGAGCGGGTGCTCGGCGACGTCGGCCATCCGCTCCAGCGCGCCGATGCGCAGGGCCCCGTCGCGCACGGCGACGCCGCGCAGCGGCAGGCGGGTGATGTCGAGCACGTGCTCGGGCGTCATCACCTCCAGCTTCACCAGGTCCACCAGGGTGGTGCCGCCCGCGAGGTACGCCGAGCCGTCGCCGGCCAGCGCCAGCGCCTCGCGTACGGTGCCGGGCGCGGCGTAGGTGTAGGGCCTCATCCGCGCTCACCCGCGGCCTTGACCGCCGCCACGATCCCCGGGTAGGCCCCGCAGCGGCAGATGTTGCCGGACATGAACTCCCTGATCTCCTCCTCCGACCCGGCGTGCCCCTCGCGGATCAACGCGACCGCGGACATGATCTGCCCCGGTGTGCAGAAGCCGCACTGGAGGCCGTCGCACTCCAGGAACGCCCGCTGCACCGGGTGCAGCTCGTCGCCGCGGGCCAGGCCCTCGACGGTGGTGACGGCCTTGCCGTCCAGGCCGGCGGCCAGGGTGAGGCAGGACAGCACCCGCCTGCCCTCCACGTGCACCGTGCAGGCGCCGCACTGGCCCCGGTCGCAGCCCTTCTTCGTGCCGGTCAGGTCCAGCCGCTCGCGCAGCGCGTCGAGCAGGGTGACCCTCGGGTCCAGGCTCAGCGTGCGCTCGCGCCCGTTCACCCGCAGGGTCACCCGCACGACGCTCGCGCCGGCGCGGGCCGGGCCGGCCGTCGCCGCGGCGGCGGGCGACGGGGCTCCCGCCGTGCCGGCCGCGAGCGCCGCCGCGGCGGCGGAGGTGGCCAGGAAGCCCCGGCGCGAGACGCCGCGCTCCGGCTCGGATGCTTGCTCCATATCCGCACATCTCCAAGGTCAGGATCGAGCAGGGGAAAGTCCGGCGAGGCGGTCGAGCTCCCGCTCGGTCAGCTCCAGGTCCAGCACGGCCGCGCTCTCCTCGACGTGCCGGGGCTTGGACGCGCCGGGGATGGCCACGACGGTGTCGCCGTAGAAGCCGGTCAGCCAGGCCAGCGCGACCTGCCCGGCCGACACGCCGTACGCCTTGCCGATCGCGTTCAGCTCGGCCACGAGCGGCGCGGTGCGCTTGAGCCCGGCCGGGCTGAAGCCGCCCATCAGCCTGCGTACGCGGGGCAGCTTGCGCACCAGCTCCGGGTTCTCGTGGAACTTGCCGGTGAGCAGGCCGCTGCGCAGCGGCGAGTACGCGATCAGGGTGACGCCCAGCTCGCGGGCTGTCCGCAGGGTGCCGTCGCGCTCGACATCGCGGTGCAGCAAGCTGATCTGCACCTGGTTGGAGGCCAGGGTGAGCCCGTGCGCGGCCAGCACCACCGCCGCCGTACGCATCTGGCGGGCGGAGAAGTTGCTCACCCCCACCGCCGTGATCCTGCCCTCGCGGCACAGCCTCGCCATGGCCTCCACCTGCCGCGGGATGCCGGACAGCGAGCCCACGGGCTGGTGGATCTGGTGCAGGTCGATCGGGAAGCCCTGGAGCGCGGCCAGCCGGTCTCCGACCGTGTGGCCGATGCTCGCGGCGGTGCGCAGGGTCGGGGTCCACTTGGTGGCGATCATCACCTCGCCGGGTTTGACGCCGTGGGCACGGAGCCCGGTGGTGAGCGCCCGCTCCGAGGCGCCCTTGCCGTACATCTCTGCGGTGTCGAACCAGTTCACCCCGCCCGCCAGCGCCGCGCCCACGATCGCGGTGACTGTCTCCTGGCCGATGGCCGGATAGAAGCCCTCGACCAGGCCGGGGCCCGCGAACTGCATGCAGCCCAGCCCGATGGGCGTGATCTCGAACTCGGTCGCGCCGAGTCTGCGCCTGCGCATTGCCTCACCTCCACCTCGTGAGACAGAAGCATCTCAATGGGGGACAGACATGTCAATCGCGAGATGAGACAGAGATATCTCAGCACTAGGCATAGGCGTCCACAGGAGAGACAGGGCCTAGACTGTCCGTCATGGTCAGGCATCCCGCACTGCACGATCGGATAGCCGCGGCGATCCTCGACGCCGCGGCGGAGGTGCTCGCCGAGCGCCCGACGGCCAGCATGGCGGAGATCGCCGAGGCGGCCGGCGTGGGCCGCGCGACGCTCTACCGCTACTACCCGAGCCGCGACGCGCTGCTCCAGGGCCTGACCAAGGCCGCCTTCGACGAGGTGTGCGCCCGGATCGCCGACGCCGACCTCGACTCGGTGCCGGTCCCCGAGGGCATCGCCCGCCTGGCACGCGGCTTCATCACCGCCGGCGGCAAGTACGCCGCGCTCGCCGAGGTGGGCAAGAAACGCGACGACACCGCCGGGGAAAACGCCGAGGACATCGACAAGACCCTCGCCGAGCCGGTGCTCGCCCTGCTCGAGCGCGGCGTGGCCGACGGCACGCTCCGCGCGGACGTGCCGGTGGACGTGCTGCTGGAGCTGTTCTCCGGCCTGCTCGGCCAGTCGCTGCGCCTGGTCGCCCGCCGCCGCCTCGGCGTGGAGCAGGCCAGCGCCACCCTGATCACGCTCTTCCTCGACGGGGCCCGCAAGCCCCCGGCGTGACCGGTGGACGGCAACTCGCCTGCAAGCCGGGCCCGGCATCCTCGTGGGCGTGAGCAGACGTCGAAGCGGGGGCCGAGCCCACTACAGGAAGAACCGGGGCGGCGTCCGGCCCGTCGCCGACCCGCCGGCGCCCGGGGCACGGCCCGAGCCGCCGGTCAAGACGGGCAGGTCGCCGGGGCCGATCCTCCAGGTGCTGATCGTGGTGATGTGGGCGGGGATCTCCGTGGCCCCGATCCCGCTGTCCGTGCCCCTGATCCAGCTCGCGGCGGGCGCTTACGGCACCCCGGGCACGCTCACCGTCGAGAGCTGCGTCCGCGTGGGCCGGGGCAGATACGACTGCGAGGGGACCTTCACCCCCGACGGCGGCGGCCCCGCGCTCACGGTCTCCGCCCCGGGCGACCTGGAGGCGGGCGACCGCGTCACGGCTCAGCTCGCGCCCGAGGGCGACCGGGCGGTCGTGGCGGGGACGCGCGGCGTGCTGACCACGCTGACGCTCCCGTTCCTCAGCATCGGGATGTTCGGCTTCCTGCCGTACGTCGTGCTGTACTGGCTGCCCCGCAGCACCCGGCGTCAGTTGCGCAAGGCCGTCATCGCGGGATGCGTGCTCACCGCCGTCTCGGTGGTGGGGGTCACCATCGGGCTCATCGCGACGTACTCGGTCTGACCTCGGCCTCCACCGGGGCGGCGGGCTCCGCCCCGGGCGTCTCGGCCCGCGAGGTGGCCAGCACCGAGCCGCCGAGGATCAGCGCGAACGCGACCAGGATCGACGCGGTCAGCGGCTCGCCCAGCACCACCACGCCCGCGACGACGGCCACCGCCGGGTTGACGTAGGTGAACACCAGCGCCCGCGACGGGCCGACCTCCCGGATCAGCGCGAAGAACACGATGAACGCCAGCGCCGTGCAGACCAGGCCGAGCCCGGCGAGCGCGGCCAGCACCTGCGCGCTGGGCAGCGCGTCCGGCCAGGTCAGCACCGCCGGGGGCGTGTAGACGAGCGCGGCGGCGGTCAGGCACACGGCGGTCATCTGCAGCGAGGGGACGTCCCGCAGCACACGCGCCGCGATCAGCGGGGCGATGGCGTAACAGACGGCGGTCAGCAGCACCTCCGTGATCGACCACGCGTCGCCCCCGGTCAGCTCGGGCGCGGCGAGCAACGCCACCCCCGCGAGCCCGATCCCCAGCCCGGCCCACCGCTTCAGGCTGAGCCGCTCGTCGTCACCGCTCAGCCGCGCGAGCACGACCGCCACGATCGGCGAGGCCGCGATGAGCAGCCCGCTCATGGAACTGGTGAGGTTCCGCTCGGCGTCGGACAGCAACCACCACGGCACGATCATCTCGAAGGTGCAGAAACCAAGCAGCGGCAACCAGTACGGCCGCAGCCGCCCAAGCCCGCCCGCCCGCAGCGCCAGCGGCAACAGCACGGCCGCCCCCACGGCCGTCCGCGCGAACACCAGCACCGGCACGGACACACCGTCCACCGCCACCTTGATCATCAGATAGGGAATGCCCCAGATCACACTCATCAGGGCGAAAAGCACCCACCCACGCCTGCTCACAGTGCCCCACCCTAGAAGTGAGCATCGGCCCCACATAAGAGCCAATGTCCCGCAAAAACCATGAACCACTGCGCACCGCGTACCACCGGAACGCGACACCACACGGGGAGCCCGCGGCATGGGAAGGGCGCACCCCGCGGGGAGCTCGTACGGGCGTTCACCTGGGAGAGTGGTCGGTGGCGGCAGCGCGTATTGTCTACGCAGCAGCCCTTCGCCGAGGAGCGCCCATGGCTTCGCCCGTCGTCCCACCGTCGCTGCGCGAGCGTATCCGCGAGTACATCGTCGAGGGTATCGTGCGCGGGCGCTGGAAGCCGGGCGAGCGGATCGTGGAGCGGCGGATCGCGACGGAGCTGGAGGTCAGCCAGACGCCGGTGCGGGAGGCGCTGCGGGAGCTGGAGGCGCTGCGGCTGATCGAGTCGGCGCCGAACAAGGGTGTGCGGGTGCGCGGGCTGTCGGCGGCGGGGCTGGAGGAGATCTATCCGGTGCGGGCCGGGCTGGAGCGGGTGGCCGCGGAGCTGGCGGCGGCGCGGCTGGGCGAGGACGCGTCGGCGCTCGAACCGCATGTGGCGGCGCTGTGGGCCGCCGACCGGGCGGGGGACGTGGAGGCGCAGGCCCGGCACACGGTGGCGTTCCATCGGGAGCTGGTGCGCGCCTCGGGCAACGCGGTGCTGCTGCACACCTGGGAGTCGCTGGGCATCGACGTGTGGACGGTGCTGGCGATCCGGTGGCTGGGCACCAGCCGCCGCGCGTACGCCGAGGAGCACCAGGAGGTCATCGACGCCTTCAGGCGGCGCGACCCGCGGGTCGGCGAGCTGGTCAACGCGCACGTCCTGGCCTGTGCGCCCACCCCCGTCACCGACCCCTCCTGACCCTCGCGCATACTTTGATCGGAAAAAGTCGTGCCTTGGGTATTTTGATCGATCATCGATCAGACATAAAGTGTCCGGTGGGCCTACCGGCCCCGCCCTGCCCGGCGGCAGGGCCCTTTCTCACCGTCTCGGACCTCCCGTCGAACCCGGCGGGAGGGCCGGACCAGTTGGAAGGCGGCCATGATGACCGATGCCACCCGCAACCGGCCGAGCTCGCTCGACCAGCTCCCCGACCGCGATCGGGAGGAGACCGCCGAATGGGCGGCCTCCCTCGACGCCGTCGCCGGGGCCGCCGGGCCGCAGCGGGCCTCGTACCTGATGCGCCGCACGCTGGAACACGCGGAGCGGATCGGGCTCGCCGTGCCGGGCGTGCTGGAGACCGACTACATCAACAGCATCCCCACCGCCGCCGAACCGGCCTTCCCCGGCGATGAGGAGATGGAGCGGCGGATCACGGCGTGGAACCGGTGGAACGCCGCGGCGATGGTGACCAGGGGCAGCCGCCTCGGCCTCGGCGGGCACATCGCCACCTACGCCTCCGCCGCCTGGCTGTACGAGATCGGCTTCCAGCACTTCTTCCGCGGCAAGGAGGGCGACGGGTCGGGCGACCAGCTCTACGTGCAGGGCCACGCCTCCCCCGGCATCTACGCCCGCGCGTTCCTCGACGGGCGGCTCACCGAGGCCCACCTGGACCGGTTCCGGCAGGAGACCGGCGGCGACGGCCTGCCGTCCTACCCGCACCCGCGCCGGCTGCCCTGGTTGTGGGAGTTCCCGACGGTGTCGATGGGGCTCGGCCCGCTGTCGGCGATCTACCAGGCCCGGTTCAACCGCTACCTGCGCGACCGCGGCATCAAGGACACCTCGGCGTCGCGAGTATGGGCGTTCCTGGGCGACGGCGAGATGGACGAGCCGGAGTCCACGGCGGCGCTGGCCCTGGCCGGGCGCGAGCGCCTGGACAACCTCACCTTCGTGATCAACTGCAACCTGCAGCGGCTCGACGGCCCGGTGCGCGCCAACTTCAAGATCGTGCAGGAGCTTGAGGCCCAGTTCCGGGCCGCCGGCTGGCACGTGATCAAGGCGCTGTGGGGCACGGCCTGGGACGACCTGCTCGCCGCCGACGTCAGCGGCGCGCTCGTACGCCGCCTGCGCGAGGTCCCCGACGGCCAGTTCCAGACCTACGCCACCCGCGAGCCCGCCTACATCCGCGAGCACTTCTTCGGCGCCGACCCCGCGCTCGCCGAGCTGGCCCGGGGCCTGAGCGACGCGAAGATCGCCGAGTGCTTCCACACCTCGCGCGCCGGGCACGAGCCGCGCAAGGTGTACGCCGCCTACCTCGCCGCCGTCGAGCACACCGGCGCCCCGACCGTGATCCTGGCCCAGACCGTCAAGGGCTACACGCTCGGCCCCGGCTTCGAGTCGCGCAACGCCAACCACCAGATGAAGAAGCTGTCCGGCAAGGAGTTCCGCGCCATGCGCGACCTGCTGGAGCTGCCCATCCCCGACAGCGCGCTCGAAGGCGACCTGGTGCCCTACGCCCACCCGGGCCCCGACTCGCCCGAGGTCCGCTACCTCCAGGAGCGCCGGGCCGCGCTGGGCGGTCCCGCCCCGGCCCGCAGGGTGCATCCGGTGGCGCTGCCCGAGCCGCCCGCCAAGCCGTTCGAGGCCCTGTTCAAGGGGTCCGGCAGCCAGGAGGTCGCGACCACCATGGCGTTCGTCCGCCTGGTGAAGGACCTCATGCGCGACAAGGAGACCGGCAAACGGTGGGTGCCGATCGTGCCGGACGAGGCGCGTACGTTCGGCATGGAGTCGCTGTTCCCCAGCGCCGGGATCTACTCCCCGCTGGGCCAGACGTACGAGTCGGTCGATCGCGACATGCTCCTGTACTACAAGGAGGCGACCGACGGGCAGATCCTGAACGAGGGCATCACCGAGGCCGGCTCGATGGCCGACTTCACCGCCGCCGCCACGTCGTACGCCACGCACGGCGAGCCGATGATCCCGTTCTACATCTTCTACTCGATGTTCGGCTGGCAGCGCACCGGCGACCAGATGTGGGCGCTGGCCGACCAGCTCGGCCGGGGGTTCCTGATCGGCGCCACCGCCGGGCGTACCACCATGACCGGTGAGGGCCTGCAGCACGCCGACGGCCACTCCCACCTGATCGCGTCCACCAACCCGGCGGCGCTGGCGTACGACCCGGCCTTCGCCTACGAGGTGGCGGTGATCGTCCGCGACGGCCTGCGCCGGATGTACGGCCCGCAGCCGGAGGACGTCTTCTACTACCTCACCGTCTACAACGAGCCCAAGGTCCAGCCCGCGATGCCCGACGAGCCGGGGATCGAGGAGGGAATCGTCAAGGGCCTGTACCGGTTCCGCCCGGCCGCCCCCGCCGCGGACGACGCGCCGCGGATGCAGCTTCTCGCCTCCGGCACCGCGATCCACTGGGCGCTGGCGGCCCAGGAGCTGCTGGCGGCCGACTGGGGCGTGGCCGCCGACGTGTGGTCGGCCCCGTCCTGGAGCGAGCTGCGCCGCGACGCGCTGGAGTGCGACGCGGCCCGGCTCGACGGCGAGGACCGGGTCCCGTACGTGACCCGGGTGCTCGACGGGGCGCCCGGCCCGGTCCTGGCGGTCAGCGACTGGATGCGCGCGGTGCCCGACCAGATCGCCCAGTGGGTGCCGCAGGACTGGCACTCCCTGGGCACCGACGGCTTCGGCCTGTCGGGCACCCGCGAGGACGTGCGCCGCCACTTCCGGGTCGATCCGCACTCGATCGTGGTGGCGGCGCTGGCCGCCCTGGCCCGCCGCGGCGAGGTGAAGCCCGAGACGGTCAAGGAGGCCCGCGCCCGCTACGGCCTGTGAGGCCGCGCCACCGTCAGGCCGGGGCCGCGTCCCCCGAGGCCCCGGAGGACCCTGAGGCCCCGGAGGACCCCGAGGACCCGTAGGACTCCGGGGCCCCGGTCATGGCGGCGTGCATGCGCAGGTAGGGCTGCGCCTCCCGGTGCCGGTTCTGCCGCTGGAGCGTGCGCCCGAGCAGCAGGCAGGCGTACGTGTCGGCCGGGTCGCGCTCCAGCACCCGGCGCAGCTCCGCCTCGGCCCGGCGGAGCTGGGCCGAGTGGTAGTACGCGCGGGCGAGCAGCAGCCGGGCGCCGGTCTGCTCCGGCGCCGCCTCGACCACCTCGGCCAGGACGCGCGCGGCGCCGATGTAGTCCTTGGCCTCGAAGTACATCCGGCCGCGCTCGAATTCGAGCAGCAGGGTGTCCATGGTTCACTCCTGGGTGTGCGGCATCCGCTCGGCCGGGATGGCGCCGAGACGGCCCGCCTGGTAGTCCTCCAGGGCCTGGATGATCTCGGCCCTGGTGTTCATCACGAACGGGCCGTAGTGCACGACCGGCTCGCGGATCGGACGGCCGCCGAGCAGCAGCACGTCCAGGTTGGGCTCGGCCGACGGCTGGGTGGTGCCGGCGGCCAGCGTGAGGGCGCCGCCCGCGCCGAACACGGCGAGCTGCCCCTTGTGCACCGGGCGCCGCTCGGCGCCGACGGTGCCCTGCCCGGCCAGCACATACGCCAGCGCGTTGAACTCCGGGTTCCACGGCAGGCTGAGCCGCGCGCCGGGGCTGATCGTGGCGTGCACCAGCGTGATCGGGGTGAACGTCGAGCCCGGCCCCGTGTGGCCGTCCAGGTCGCCGGCGATCACCCGCAGCAGCGCGCCGCCGTCGTGGGAGGACAGCAGCGACGCCTCGCGCCCCCGGATGTCCTGGTAGCGCGGCGGGTTGAACTTGTTGGCCTTCGGCAGGTTGACCCAGAGCTGGATGCCGTGGAACAGGCCGCCCGAGACCACCAGGTGCTCCGGCGGCCTTTCGATGTGAAGTATCCCACCGCCGGCGGTCATCCACTGGGTGTCGCCGTTGGTGATCACCCCGCCGCCGCCGTTGGAGTCCTGGTGCTCGAAGACGCCGTCGATGATGTAGGTGACGGTCTCGAACCCGCGGTGCGGGTGCCAGTCGGTGCCCTTGGGCTCGCCGGGGGCGTACTCGACCTCGCCCATCTGGTCCATGTGCAGGAACGGGTCGAGCGTCTGCATCGAGACGCCCGCGAACGCCCGGCGCACCGGGAAGCCCTCGCCCTCGAAGCCGCTGGGCGCGGTGGTGACGGCGCGGACGGGGCGCTGCGCGATCACCGCCGGATCGGGCGCGGTGACGCGCGGCAGTGTCAAAGTGTCGGCGGTGATGGCAGGCATGACCCCTCCGGATGGCTGAGTAGTTGAAACTTCAACCGCTACGCGGCACAACACCCGGCCCCCATTGTCCATTCCCGCCCCGGCGCGGGCGAGGCGCCAGCCTGCCCGGACGCCGACGCGTCAGCCCGGCGTCCCGGACCACTCCGCGTCGCTCATCCGGATCATGCGCAGCCCGATGACGCCCGAGCCGGCCAGGTAGAGCAGCCCGCCGATCAGGGTGCCCACCCAGAACACCGGCGCGGTGAAGACGCCCGCCAGCATGGCGAACGGCGCCCACCACGGCACCTGGCGGGCGTAGGCCAGGACGAGGCCGAGCAGCAGCAGCCCGGCCAGCCCCGCGAAGCCCGGGATCTGGAACCCGAACGCCGCGCCCGGGTCGGCCATGGCGCGGTCGGCCAGCGCGGCCCCGGTGGCGGGCGGCAGGTCGTGCTCCAGGCGGGCGTAGAAGAAGTCGCCCAGCATCAGGGCGGAGAAGTTCACCACGCCGAGCAGGGCGAGGGCGCCCGCGACGTGCCCGAGCACCACCGCGCGCCGCCGGACGAGATGGATCATGCCCACGATGCCCGGCACCAGCAGCACCCAGCTCCAGTGCAGCACGGCCGCGCTCAGCGAGACCTGCTCCAGGTTCTGCCCGTAGACGCCCACGTTCTCGCCGGCCTCGCCCAGCCGCAGCGCGGGGTCGGCGATCACGCCCGCGACGTACAGGACGGGCGCGGCGATGAGGCAGCCGCCGGCCGCCAGGCGGCGCAAACGGTTCGGATCTGACGGCATGAGCGTCCTCCCTGACGACGAAGTGCAGGAGTGGACGCTAGGCCGGGCCTGCCGCGCCGGTCGTCCGTCCGCCGGCCGACCCCGTCTCCGCCGACGGGCCGAGCGGGAACCGGGCGCGTACGAGATAGCCGCGCCGAGCCGGGCCCGCCGTCAGCTCGCCGCCGTGCATCGCGACCCGCTCGCGCATCCCGATCAGGCCGTGTCCCGTCCCGTGTCCCGTGCCCTGCCCGCCGCCCCTGTCCTGCCCGCCGCCCGTGCCCTGCCCGCCGCCCGTGTCCTGCCCGCCGGCGCCGTCGTCGGCGACCTCCAGGGTCAGCGCCGCGTGCGCGTGGGTGACGGTGACGTCGATCCGCCCGGCGCGGGCGTGCTTCAGCGCGTTGGTCACCGCCTCCTGGATCACCCGGTACGCCGACAGGCCGAGCCCCGGCGGCAGCGGCCGGGGCTCGCCCTCCACCCGTACGCGGCACGCCACACCGGCGGCCTCGACCTGCGCGACCAGCGCGTCCAGGCGGTCCAGCCCGGCCGGCGGCGGCTCGACGCCCGTCCCGCCGGGATCGCGGAGCATGCCCAGCATGAGCCGCAGCTCCTCCACCGCCTCGCGGCCCGCCCGCTCGACGCCGAGCAGCAGCTCGCGCTCGCGCCGCGCCTCCTCGCCCAGCATCATCCGCACCCCGCCCGCGTTGAGCGTCATCAGGCTGACGTTGTGCGAGACGATGTCGTGCAGCTCGCGGGCGATCCTGGCCCGCTCCTCGGCCACGGCCCGCCGGGCGCGCTCCTCGCGCTCGACCTCCAGCCGGGCGGCCTGCCCGGCCAGGCGCCGCGTCTGGTCGATCTGGCGGCGCAGCAGGATGCCACTGGCGTACGCGACGCCGACGAAGATCGCGCTGATCAGCACCTCCGCCAGGTCGTTGTACTGGAACGTCTGCAGGCAGACGTAGGCGAGCACCACGCAGGCGAGGCCGGCCGCCCCGCGCCGGCTGCGCAGCTCCGCCGCGCCCGCCACGGTGTGCACCAGGATCAGCAGGGAGTAGAAGTGCCAGGCCGGGTAGTACAGGCCGCCCGTGACGGCCCGCACCCCGATGCCTGTCGCCACCAGCGCCAGCAGCGCGCCCGCCGGGAACCTGCGGCGCACCACCAGCAGCGCGCCGGCCGCGACGGCGCCCACCGCGAGCGGCACCGGATGGTGGATCTGGCCCGGCTCCGGGCCCTGCCGCCCGAACGACTCCACCTGCCCCGCCACCGCCACGGCCAGGGCGAGCAGGACGTCCATCCGGCTCGGCCACCACCGGCGCGGGGCGGTCACGGCTCCCCCGGGCGGACGATGCCGGACTCGTAGGCCAGGACCACCGCCTGCACCCGGTCGCGGAGCCCCAGTTTGCGCAGGATCTGCGCGACGTGGGTGCGCACCGTGGCCTCCCCGACGCCGGCCTCGGCGGCGATCTCGCGGTTGGACAGCCCGCGCGCCAGCAGGTGCAGCACGTCGCGCTCGCGCTCGGTGAGCGTGTCCAGCTCCGGCGGCGGCGCGAGCACCGGCCGCGCGGCGAAGGAGGCGACCACCCGCATCGTGACCGCCGGGTCGATGAGGCCGTCGCCCGCCGCCGCGACCCGGATCGCCTCGATGAGGTGCTCGGGCGGTGAACTCTTCAGCAGGAACCCGTTGACGCCGGTACGCAGCGCGCGGTGCAGGTTCTCGTCGCTGCCGAACGTCGTCAGCATCACGATCCTGGGCGGCGCGGGGCCGGCGAGCAGCGTGCGGGCGGCCTCCAGGCCGTCCACGTCCGGCATCGCGAGGTCCAGCAGCAGGACGTCCGGACGCTCGCGCCGGGTGACGGCCACGGCCTCGCCGCCGTCGGCCGCCTCGCCGACCACCTCGATGCCGTGCGCGTTCTCCGCGACCAGCCGCAGCCCCGCCCGGATCATGGCGTGGTCATCGGCGATGACCAGCCTGATCGTCATCGGGGGTTCCGTCCGGGCGCGAGCACGGCCCGACCCTATCCGGCCCTCGGACGCGCCCGCGACAGCCGGGACGCGGAGCCGCGCGCCCCCGGTCTCCGCCGTACGGCGGAGGCGGCCTCCCCCGTACGGCGGTGCGCCCGGTGCGCCGTCAGCGCTGGTGAGCCGACCGCGCGGTCAGCACGCCGCGCCCAGCAGCGCCCCCGCCACGACGAGGACCACGATCGCCACCCGGAGCACGCGCATCGCCCACATACCCCCAACTATAACCCCTATGGGGTTATATCGTCTCCACGTACTCCGCGAGCGTGACGCGGAAGTGGAAGTCGCGCGTGGCCCCTTCCACCTCCACCAGCCAGGTGCCCTCGCCCACGCGGTAGAGGTGGCGGCGCCGCGGGGACCACGGATGCCGCGGAACGTACGTACGCGCCATCTGCTCGGCCAGCCCGACCGCCCCCGCGCGCTCCGGCCCGGCGGCGGTGACCTGGGTGAGCCGCCACTCCCGCTCGCTCCCCTCCAGCTCCTCGATCAGGACCTTCCAGCGGTCGTCTTCCCTCAACCCGGCCTCCCCGGAGCGTCGTGCCCTACGCGGGTAGGACGCCGGGCGCGATGCCCCGGTTCGTTCCGGTGCTCACAGGACGTACCCGCCGGTCGCCCGGATGGTCTGGCCGGTGATCCAGCGGCCGTCGGGGCCGGCCAGGAAGGACACGACGGCGGCGATGTCGGCCGGCTCGCCGAGGCGGCCCAGCGCGGTGAACGCCACGCACTGCGCGACCTGCTCCGGCGTGTTGACCGCCCGCAGCGCGTCGGTGTCCACCGCGCCGGGGGCGACCGTGTTCACCGTGATGCCGCGCCCGCCCAGCTCCTTGGCCGCGACCGCGCCGACCTGCTCCACCGCCGCCTTGCTCGCGGCGTACAGGCTGACGCCGGGGGCGGGCAGGACGGTGTTCAGCGTGGAGACGTTCACGATCCGGCCGCCGTCGCGCAGCCGGGTGGCGGCGAGCCGGATGGCGACGAACACCGCCTTGGCGTTGACCGCCATGATCCGGTCGAAGTCGTCGTCGGTGAACTCGGCGATGGGCGCGGTCGGGTTGATCGCGGCGTTGTTGACCAGGATGTCCAGGCCGCCGAGGCGTTCCTCGGCCTCGTGGAACAGGCGGCGCACCTCGGCCGGATCGCCCTGGTCGGCCCGCACCGCGTACGCGCGGCCCTTGGCGGCCGCCTCCACCTCCTCGGCGGCCTCGCGGGCGCTGCGGTAGCCGAAGACGACCTCCGCGCCGTCCTCGGCCAGCCGCTCCACGATCGCCCGCCCGATCCCGCGCGACCCGCCGGTGACCAGCGCCGTCTTGCCGGCCAGCACGCTCACGGGGCCACCGTCCCGTCGGGCACCAGGCCCCGCCACCACGCGCTCCAGCGCTCCCTGACCTCGGCGAACTCGCCCTCGCCCAGCCCGTACGCCGTAACCGTCACGGCCAGTGGGCCCGCCTGGGGGTCGGCGAGCGGCCGTTGCGCGGCGACCCCGGCCAGGAACCCCTCGCGATCGACGACCATGTGCTGGCGGAGGCTGTCGTGCCAGACCTCCTTGGTCCCGAGCGCGGCCAGCGCCTGGATCACGGCCCCGCCGGCCGCGGTGCCGGCCAGCCGGAGCGTACGCCGCCGCTCGTGCTCGCCCGGGTGGACCTCCAGCCGGAACCGGAGCTGCTCCAGGAAGGTGCGCCAGCCCTCCTCCAACTCGTCGTAGACGTCGTCCCAGTCGGCGTCGTCCAGCGAACCGGGCATGATCGCGCGTACGATCGTGCGCCGCGCGCCGTCGGAGAGCAGCTCGAACCGCTGGTCCCCGAACTCGATCCGGTCGGGCGGCACCGGCCGGGCGTGCTCGCCGAAGATGAGCCGGATCTCGTCCTCCAGCCCGTCGTAGTCCCACCCGAACCACTCCCGGATGCGCTCCGGCTCGGTGACGGCCCGCCACACCTCCTCCCGCGGCACGCCGATGCCCACCTCGACCTGGAAGGGCCTGGGATCGCTCATGACTCCTCCTCGCTTCGTCGCCCGGCCGGATGCCCTCCGACGACGATCCGGTATCGATGCCGGTCGCGCCCCGACTCGTACTTCTCCGCCAGCCCCGCGACCAGCTCGGTCAGCTCCGCGGCGAACCGCTCGATGTCGGCGGGCCGCTCGAAGCCGACATCGGCCTCGATGGTGAACGTGACCAGCCGCTTGCCCGCCGCCTCGGCCCGCTCCCGCATGGCCGCGACGTCGCCGAGCGTGCGTGCCGCCGCGGCGAGCAGCATGTCCACCGCGAACCGGTCCTGGCTCACGCCCTCCAGATCGCCGGCCACCTCGGGCTGCACCACGACCGCCCGCGCGGTCGCCCGCACCACCCGCTCGGTGAAGCCGCGCCGGGGCCGCAGCTCGACCAGCTCGACCAGCCCGCTCTTCTCCAGCTCCCGCAGGTGGTAGTTGACCCGCTGCCGCTTCTCCCCCAGCCGCTCGGCCAGCGCGCTCGCCGAGGCCGGCTCCCGCAGCTCCTCCAGCAGCCTGCGCCGCAACGGCGACAGCCCACCTCGCAGCCGGCCCTCACCGCGTACGACCTCGACCACACCCGCCATGCCCGCAGCCTCACATTGGACAAACGCATTTGTCAATAACGCCCTGTGATAGGAACGCGAAGTGACCACGCGGAGAATCGGGCCGCCGCTCATCGCCGGAGAGCGGGAGATGCTGCGCGCCCACCTCGACTACCACCGGGCCACCCTGGCCATGAAGTGCGACGGGCTGACCGACGACGAACTGCGGCGGCGCTCCATGCCGCCCTCCTCGTTGTCGCTGCTCGGGCTGGTACGGCACATGGCCGAGGTGGAGCGCGCCTGGTTCCGCAGGACCATCAACCGGGAGGACGTTCCCCTGGTCTGGTCGGACACCGGGGACTACCAGGCCGCCTACGACGCGACCGGGTGCACCCGGGAGGAGGCGTTCACCGCCTGGGAGGCCGAGGTCGCCCACTCACGCCGCATCGAGGCCGAGGCCGAGTCGCTCGACGTCATCGGCCACCAGGCCCGATGGGGAAAGGACGTCTCACTGCGCATGGTGATGCTGCACCTGATCCACGAGTACGCGCGCCACAACGGCCACGCCGACCTCCTCCGCGAAGGCATCGACGGCACCGTCGGCGCCTGAACCCATGGACCACTCCGGCCCCGTCATCACGCGTGAACCGCGCAGACCTTCTGTTGGTACGGCCGGTCCTTGATCGCATCAAGGATCGGCTTCCACCCCGCATACCCCGGATTCACGTGCCGGCCTAACACCACGACCGCGACTTTGACCGCGCCCGCCCGCTTCAACGCGTACGCCGCTGACTGCACGCGGGCGCCCGTGGTCCAGGTGTCGTCCAGGAGCAGTACACAGGCACCGTCGAGATCCCCCGCATTGACCCTGAACCGGTCCGGGTGAAACTCCCGCAGATCAGGCGATATCTCGGTATTTGCGATCAGCGGCACCCACGGAAACCGCATCCGATCCCCGATCAGGGCACGCAGCGGATGCGGGCCGGGACGCCCCCTGGTGCTGGGGACTACCGCCGCGTGCGTCACCTGGTCGGCGTGAGCGGCCCTGGCGACGCACCCGTAGTGGTCCGTCAGGAAGACCAGCAGCAGGGTGAGGAGATTGGTCTGGATATCTCGGGAAGGGAATGCCGACTTGTACGCCGCGAGCGCGTGGGCATGCTGCTGCCCCTTGACCGCATACGAGATCGGCACCACCGCGTCAGCCGCACCTGCCCGCGCCGCCCGGAGGTGTTGATCGCATGTGTAGCAGCGACTCCACTCGGCTCCCGAGGGCCCCCGGCAGACGTAGCAGACGCCGGGTGCGGGATCGAGTGGGTTGCGCAGATAGTGAGCTTGCTGAGCGACACGCCGGCGTACTGCATTCCACGGGTCAACTGCTCCAGACAAGGGCGGAGATCTCCGGAAGCGAGTCGGGGCCTGCGTTGAGTTCCGCGATCAATTGTTCCACAACGGCGAGCAGTTCCCGCAGACCGGAAACAACGTGAACACCGGGCTTTTCCGCATACTCGCGCGCCCAGTCATGCTCCAGCAGTTGATCCGGCATCACCACCGGGCGGCCATGCTCCAGCGCCAGCCTCGCCTGGATACGCGCCCCGCTCTTCCAGGGCGCCTCCACCACCACCGTGGCCGCCGCGTAGCCGCTCATCACCGCGTTGCGCATCGGGAAGTTGCGCTGGTTGGGCGGAGTGTCCGGCCAGAACTGGCTGATCAGCAGACCGTCTCGGGCGATCCTCTCCTGCAGCGCCCGGTTTTGCGCTGGATAGAACTTGTTGATCCCGGTCCCGATGACCGCCACCGTACGGCCGCCCGCCTCCAGAGCAGCGCAGTGTGCCGCCGTGTCGATCCCCTTGGCCAGCCCGCTCACCACGGTCACGTCGTTGAGCGCGAGCTCCCGCGCGACCGCCGAGGCGATCCGCAGCCCGTTATCGCTGGCCTGCCTGGTCCCCACCACGGCAATCGCCCGCTGGTCGGCAGCCAACCGCCCGCGAGAGAACAGGATCGGCGGCATCTGGTGAATGCTTCGCAGCCGGCTCGGGTATCGCTCATCCAGGCAGGTGTGCACGCCGATACCCGCGGCCTCCCACTCCGCCAGCGCCCGCCCGGCCTCCTCGATCGCCGATTCCATGGGATCGGCCTCCGCGAACAGCGCCTCTTGGACCCGCATCGCCTCGGCGAGCACGGCGACCGCGCTCCCCCGCTCCAAGACCGACAGGGCGACCTCGCCCCATTTCGCACCGGGACGCTGGAGCAGCGCCACGAGCGCGGCACGTTCACGCAGCTCCAATGGCATGCCAGCGATGTTACCCATGCGGGATCCCACGGCCTCACGATACCGCGACCAGGGCCGCGAATTCGAACAGTTCGAAACACTAACGCTGATCGCTTCGGCGCAGCGCGAGGAACGCCATCCGACGTGGCAGACCTCGGCCCTCCACTAAGGATCCAGCGCTGATCGCCACAGATACAACATCTGTTCATTACGTGTTCTGTGTCCGGTTCTGCGTTGGCGGGATGCGGGCACTTCGATCGCCGGGAGCGAGCACCACGACTTTCCCCGGAGGTACTTGTGCGCAGCACACGGCGGCCCGCGCTGGCCATCGCGGCGGCGGCCATCGCCGTCCTCGGTGTGGCCGCCCCAGCCGGCGCGACCGCACCGAGCCGTTCCACGCCCGACGCCGGCGCGCGCTGCTCGGCCGGCGCGTCCCTGCTCGGGTTCACCGACAGCCTGGACAAGACCACGTACCAGGGCACGGCCGTGGCCGGTCTGTCCGCTCTCGCGCTGACCGGGCCGTCGCGGGCCCTGGCGCTGACGGACAACATCGGCACGACCCCGGCCCGCCTGTACGATCTCGCGATCGGCAGCGGCCGGAAGCAGCCGCTCTCGGCCGAGGTGCGTGGCATGACCACGCTGCGGCGGCCGGACGGCACGCCGTACACCGGCGCCGACTTCGACGGCGAAGGGCTCGTCGTCGAGCGCGGTGGCCGCAGCGTGCTGGCGAGCTCCGAGACCGAGCCGTCGATCCGCCGGTTCCGGCTGTCGGACGGGCGGCAGGTCGCCGAGTTCGGCGTGCCGGATCGGTTCCGGGTCACCCCGGCGGGCCAGGCGGCGGTCAACCAGACCTTCGAGTCGCTGGCGGCCACGCCCGACGGCCGGGTGCTGTACGCCGGCATGGAGGGGCCGCTGTCGGCCGATGGCCGCGACGCCGCGGGCCGGGGCCTGCAGCGCATTCTGAAGTACGAGGGCAGGCCGGGCGGCGTCTACGCCCCCGCCGCGCAGTACGCCTACCGCACCGACGCCGGGCTCGGGCTCGTCGAGCTGGTGGCGCTCGGCGACGGCCAGTTGCTGGCCCTGGAGCGCGGCTTCACGGCCGGGGTGGGCAACACGGTGCGGGTCTATCGGGTCTCGGCCACCGGTGCGCCGGACGTCTCCGGCGTCGAGTCGCTCGCCACGCTGACCGACCCGCGCGCCTGGCTCGGCAAGCAGTTGCTGGTGGACCTGGTGGACTGCCCGCCGTCGGGGGCGACGGCCAAGCAGCCCCAGCCGAACCCGCTGCTGGACAACATCGAGGGCATGGCGCTGGGCGGGCGGCTCGGCGGCGACCGCCGCGCGCTCTACCTCGTGTCCGACGACAACAACAACGCGGCGCAGACCACCCGCGTGTACGCGCTCAGCGTCCGGCTGCCCGGCGAAGCGCGGCTGACCGCCCGCGCGCTGCTGTCCGCGACCGACTACCAGCCGGGCCCGGTGTCGGGCACCCAGTTGCCGCCCACCACCGTCAACGGGGTCACGCCGCCGTTCCAGGGCCAGCCGATCCCCGGCTTCTCCGCGGTCATCCCGGCCACCCCGCACTCCCGTTCCACCGACCGCCTGCTCGCGATGCCCGACAACGGCTTCGGGGCGAAGAACAACTCCGCCGACTTCCTGCTGCGGGCGTACGTCATCGAGCCGGACTACCGCACCGGCGAGATCGACGTGCGCGGCCACATCGGCTTCCGCGACCCCGACCGCAAGGTGCCGTTCCCGATCGTCAACCAGGACACCCGTGACCGGCTGCTGACCGGCGCCGACTTCGACATCGAGTCGCTGGCCTGGGACGCGCGCGGCCACCTGTGGATCGGCGAGGAGTTCGGGCCGTACCTGGTGCACACCGACCGCACCGGCAAGGTGCTCCAGGCGCCGATCCCGCTGCCCGACGGCACCAAGTCGCCCCAGTCGCCCGACCTGGCCCCCGGCGAGAGCGCCACGCTCCCGGCCAGCCGGGGCTTCGAGGCCATGGCGGTCAGCGAGGACGGCTGGACCCTCTACCCGATCCTGGAGGGCGCCAAGGTCGGCGACGCCGACCAGCGGCGCCGCGTCGTGTACGAGTTCGACGTACGCGCCGGCGCCTACACCGGCCGCACCTGGACCTTCCGGGTGGACGACCCGGCGCTCGTCGTCGGCGACGCGGCGGTGCTCGACGACCGCAAGCTGCTGCTGATCGAGCGGGACAACGACATGGGCCCGAGCGCCAGGATCAAGCGGCTGGTCGTCACCGACCTCGACGCCGCCGGGCAGGACGGCGTCCTGCCGCGCCGCACCGCGGTGGACCTGCTCCGCATCGCCGACCCGAAGGGCGTCTCCACCCCGGCCCGCCCCGGCGAGTACGGAGTCGGCCCGCTGTTCTCGTTCCCGCTCCAGTCGGTCGAGTCGGTGCTGCCGCTGCACGGCGACCGGGTCGTGGTCGCCAACGACAACAACTTCCCGGGCAACGACGGCCGCATCCCGGGCCGGGCCGACGACACCGAAGTGATCGTCATCGACGTGCCGGGCCTGCGCGACTGACGGCCCCGCCCCGAGCCGGCGCCCTCACCGGCCGAAACCGGTGGGGGCGTTCGGCTGTGGGCGACCGATCAGGGCGGTACTAGGGTGAGTGGCATGCCGCTCGTGCCGCACTGTGTCCTCCCATGACCGACCGTGTCCTCCCATGACCGACCGTGTCCTCCCATGACCGACCGTGTCCTCCCATGGCCAGAGTGACCCGCACGCTGCCCGCTCTCGCGGCGGGGCCGGTCGAGATGCCGTTCGCGATCGTGAGCTGGAGTGAGGACTTCGCCCACGACACCGCATGGAACGAGCACTCCCACCCCTTCCACGAGCTGCTGTGGAACGAGCGGGGCGCGTCCACGGCCGTGGTGGGGGCGCGGGTCTGGACGGTGACCCCCACCCTGGGCCTGTGGATGCCCGCGGGCACGCTGCACTCCGGCCTGGCGGTCGCCGGGACCTGGTGCCGCGCCAACTTCTTCGGCTTCGGCACCATGACCTCGATCTCCCCGACGCCCGTCGGCGTCGAGATCACCCCGCTGCTACGGCTGCTGCTGGAGCGGCTCGCCGATACCGAGCTGTCCTCTCACTCGCGGGCGGTGACCGAGGCGATGGTGCTCGACGTGCTCACCCCCTCCTCGCGCGAGTTGCTCCTGCACGTGCCGGCCTCCGACCTGCTGCGCCCGATCGCCGACGCGCTCCGCGAGAATCCCGGCGATCCGCGCACTCTGACCGACTGGGCCTCCCACCTGGGCGTGAGCGCCCGTACGATCACCCGCGCCTTCAACGCCGAGACGGGCACCAGCTTCGCGCGCTGGGTCGCGGCGGTGCGCGCCCAGCACGCGGTCGCGCTGCTCGCGAGGGGCTGGGAGGTCGAGGCCGTGGCCGAGGAGGTCGGCTACCGGTCGGCGAGCGCGTTCGGCGCGGCCTTCCGGCGGACGACCGGACTGACCCCGGGGGCGTTCCGGGCGCGCTGAGGCTCGGGACGCCCGCGCTTCGCCGTGTCCCGATCGCGACAACGGGTGTCTCAAACGATTGATTGCGACAAGTCAGTCATTTCTCTTAAGGTGCAGGAAAGGCAAGCCTTACCTAACAGTGCGGGAGCTTGCCGCAGTACGGTGCACCGCTCCACGGACGCATACCGCGATCCAGACGTGCGAGGGCCGGCACCAGCGGAACTTCGAAAGTGGAGTACGGATTGAAGCGTCCACGCAGCCTTCGCATCCTCGCCGTCGCGGCCGTCCTGCTGGGCCTCGCGGCCTGCGGCGGCAAGGCGGAGACCCCGGCCGAGAACCCGGGCAGCGCCGCGAGCGGCAGCGGCTCCAGCGCCTTCCCCATGACGATCAAGCACGCGCTCGGGACGACCACGATCCAGGCGAAGCCGGAGCGGGTGGCCACGGTCAACTGGGCCAACCACGAAGCGCCGCTGGCCCTCGGCGTCGTCCCGGTCGGCATGGCCGCCGCGAACTTCGGCGACGACGACGGCGACGGGCTGCTGCCCTGGGTCGAGGAGCGCCTGCAGGAGCTCAACGCCAAGACGCCCGTCCTGTTCGACGAGACCGACGGCATCGACTTCGAGGCCGTCGCCGACACGAAGCCGGACGTGATCCTGGCCGCATATTCGGGCCTGACCCAGCAGGACTACGACACCCTCAGCCAGATCGCGCCCGTGGTGGCCTACCCCGACGCGGCGTGGGCGACTCCGTGGCGCGAGATCATCCGGATGAACAGCAAGGCCATCGGGCTCGCCGCCGAGGGTGAGAAGCTCATCGCCGGCATCGAGGGCGACATCGAGCAGGTCGTCGCGAAGTACCCGCAGCTCAAGGGCAAGTCGGCGATGTTCATGACGCACGTCGACCCCAACGACGTGAGCGAGATCGGTTTCTACACCACCCACGACACCCGCACGCTGTTCTTCGAGGACCTCGGGCTGACGATCCCGGGCAGCATCGCCGAGGCGTCCAAGGGCACGGACAAGTTCGCCCTGACCCGGAGCGCGGAGCAGATCGACGTGTTCGACGACGTCGACATCATCACCGGATACGGCGACGAGAAGGGCGAACTGCTCGACAAGATCAGCAAGGACCCGCTGCTGTCGAAGATCCCGGCCGTCAAGCGCGGCTCGGTGTACCTGCTGCCCGACAGCAAGCCGCTGGGCACCGCCGCGAACCCGACCCCGCTGTCGATCTCGTGGGTGCTGGAGGACTACGTCAAGGCGCTCGCCGAGGCCGCGGACAAGGTCAAGTGACGTCGGTCGGCACCGATCGCCTGCCGGACGCCGCCCTCGTGGTGCGGCGTCCGGCGCGTGTCCGGATCCTGTGGCTGCTCGTCACGGTCCTGGTCCTGGCCGTGCTCATGACGGCCTCCGTCGCCCTCGGCTCGCGCGACGTCGCCTGGTCCGACGTCTGGGCCGGGCTCGCCGGCGTGGACGGCTCCCTCGAACAGGCGGCGGTCACCAAGCGGATACCGCGCACCCTGCTCGCGGTGGTCATCGGCGCCGCGCTCGGCCTGGCCGGCGGCGTCATGCAGGGCGTGACCCGCAACCCGCTGGCCGACCCGGGCATCCTCGGCGTCAACATGGGCGCGTCGCTCTCGGTCGTCACCGCCGTCGCGTTCTTCGGGCTCACGTCGCCGACCGGGTACATCTGGGTCGCGATGGCGGGGGCCGCCCTCGCCGCCGCGTTCGTGTACACCGTCGGGTCCCTCGGGCGCGGCGGGGCCACGCCGCTCAAACTCGCGCTCGCGGGCGCCGCCACGTCGGCGGCCTTCGCGTCCCTCGTCAGCGCCGTCGTCCTGCCCCGCAACGACATCGCCGGGGGCTTCCGGCTGTGGCAGATCGGCGGCGTGGGCGGCGCGTCGTACGAGCGCATCGGGCAGATCCTGCCGTTCCTCGCCGTCGGCTTCGCCATCTGCCTGCTGTCCGCGCGGGCGCTGAACTCGCTCGCCCTGGGCGACGAACTCGCGGCCGGGCTCGGCGAGCGCGTCGCCGTCGTCCGGGCCACGGCCGCCCTCGGCGCCGTCGTGCTGTGCGGCGCGTCCACGGCCGTCGCCGGGCCGATCGGCTTCGTCGGGCTCGTCGTCCCGCACGCCTGCCGCCTGCTCGTCGGCGTGGACCACCGCTGGCTGCTGCCGTTCTCCGCCCTGGCCGGCGCCTCGCTGCTCACCGCCGCCGACGTCGTCGGCCGCATGGTGGCACGCCCCGCGGACGTAGAGGTGGGAATCGTGACGGCGCTGATCGGCGCCCCGTTCTTCATCCACATCGTCCGCCGGCAGAAGGTGCGTGACCTGTGACCGAGCGCAGCGAACGAACCGGCGGGCACGGCGGCCTGCTCATCGAACCGGCGAAGGAGGCCCCGGGCGTCCCCGCCGCCCCGCCGTCCGTCGTCCGGGCCGTCGCCCGCGGCCGGCGCCGCAACGCCTCCCGCCGCCGCCTGGTCATCCTGACGCTGGCGGTGCTCGTCGTCGCCGGGTTCGCCGTGACCCTGATGGCCGGGCAGACCTTCTACCCGCCCGGCGACGTGCTCCGCGTGATCCTCGGCGAGCAGGTCCCGGGGGCGTCCTTCACGGTCGGACGGCTCCGGCTGCCGCGGGCCGTCCTCGCCGTGATCGCGGGATTCAGCTTCGGCCTGGCCGGCGTCACCTTCCAGACGATGCTCCGCAACCCGCTGGCCAGCCCGGACATCATCGGCATCAGCTCGGGGGCGAGCGCCGCCGCGGCCGTCGCGATCGTGTCGCTGTCCCTCGGCGGTACGCAGGTGTCGGTCCTCGCCATCGTCTCCGCCCTCGCCGTCGCCCTGCTGGTGTACACCCTGGCGTTCCGGGACGGCGTCGCCGGCACGCGGCTGATCCTGATCGGCATCGGGATCTCCGCGATCCTGGACAGCATCACCGCCTACGTCCTGTCGCAGGCCGCCGAATGGGACCTCCAGGAGGCCACGCGCTGGCTGACCGGCAGCCTCAACGGCACGACCTGGGAGCAGGTCCTGCCCGCCCTCGTCGCGCTGGCCGTCCTCACCCCCGTCCTGCTGTCCCGGGCGCGCAACCTGTCGGCGATGCAGCTCGGCGACGACACCGCCTCCGCCCTCGGGGTCCGCGTCGAACGCACCCGGGTCACCGTGATCGTCGCCGCCGTCGGCCTGATCGCCTTCGCCACGGCGGCGGCCGGGCCGATCGCGTTCGTGGCGTTCCTGTCCGGCCCCATCGCGGCCCGGCTCCTCGGCGCGGGCGGCTCGCTGCTCGTGCCCGCCGGCCTCGTCGGCGCCCTCCTGGTCCTCGTCGCCGACTTCACCGGCCAGTTCGCCTTCGACACCCGCTACCCGGTCGGCGTCGTCACCGGCGTCCTCGGGGCGCCGTACCTCGTCTACCTGATCGTCCGCACCCATCGGGCCGGAGGCTCACTATGACCGCGTCCCACTCCCTCGCGGCCGAGGGCGTCACGCTCGGCTACGGCGACCGCGTCGTCGTCGAGTCGCTCGACCTGGTCGTGCCGCCCGGCGAGATCACGGTCATCGTCGGCGCGAACGCCTGCGGGAAGTCGACGCTCCTGCGCTCCCTGTCGCGGCTGCTCGCCCCCCGCGAGGGCCGGGTCGTCCTGGACGGCAAGGAGGTGCACCGTATGCCCGCCAAGAAGCTGGCCCGCACGCTCGGGCTGCTGCCTCAGTCGCCGGTCGCGCCCGAGGGCATCACCGTGCTCGACCTCGTCGGCCGTGGCCGCCACCCCCACCAGGGGATCTTCTCGCGCTGGAACGACAAGGACGACGCCGCGGTGGCGGCCGCCCTGGAGGCCACCCGGACGACGGACCTCGCCGGCCGCGCCGTGGACGAACTGTCCGGCGGGCAGCGTCAGCGGGTCTGGATCGCCATGGCGCTGGCCCAGCAGACCGACCTGCTCCTCCTCGACGAGCCCACCACCTTCCTCGACGCCAGCCACCAGATCGAGGTCCTGGACCTGCTGACCGACCTGAACCGCACCCGCGGCACCACCATCGTGATGGTCCTGCACGACCTCAACCTCGCCGCCCGCTACGCCGATCACCTCATCGCCCTCGCCGACGGCCGCCTGCACGCCTCCGGCACCCCGGCCGAAGTCCTCACCGAGGACAACGTCCGCACGGTCTTCGGCCTCGACAGCCGCATCATCGAAGACCCCGTCTCCGGCCGCCCGCTGATGCTCCCCATCGGCCGCCACCATGTCCGTCCCCAGGCAGCCGCCTCGTCCCCGGACCCAGTGCCCGAGACATCGCGCTGAGCGGGGACCGTCAGGTGCGGGGCAGGTCGGGCCCCGATCCGTCGCGGCCGGACAGCAGCGCGTTCAGGCCGCCCCGGGCGTCCTCCATGACGACCGCCTCCGCCGCCGCCGAGTCGCCGGCGCGCAGCGCGCGGACCAGCGCACGGTGGCTGGCGTAGCGGTCGAGACCGAAGTTCGGGTCCTGGGCGACGCGTTCGAGACGCCGGGCCCGGGTCTCGGAGCGGGAGAACACCCGGCTCTGGTCGAGCAGACGCACCAGGACCGGATTGCCGGCACAGGCGCTGACGGCGTCGTTGAACCGCTCCATCGTGTCCAGGAGCTGGTTGACGTGCCGGGTCACCGGGGCGCCTTGCGCATGGCGCTGCTTGATGAGGATCAGCAGGTCGTCGGCCTCGTCGAGGATGGCGTCGAGATTGTCGAGCTGCTCGGGCGTGACGTGGCGGGCCGCGAACCGGGCGACCATGCCGCGCAGGGCGATCTCGACTTCGGCGAGGTCCTGCAGCGCGGTGTCGCCGATGGTCGAGACCTTGACCGTGCGGGGCCCGGTGCGTTCGAGAAGGCCCTCGTGTTCGAGCCGCCTGATCGCCTCACGCACCGGTGTCGGGCTGACGGCGAGCCGTTCGGCCAGCCCGCGCTCGGTCACCTTCTGCCCCGGCCGGAGCTCGCCGGTGACGATGGCGGCCCTTACCGACCGGTAGGCCTGGTCGGCGAGGGTGTCGGTGCTGAGCGTCGCGAGGGATTCGGTGGCCACAGCCGTAGCATAGCCGCCCACCATGGCAGCGTCATAGGCAATGCTTGACTGACTTGCTATAGCAAAAGTAGCGTGTGGTGCCACGCCCTCGACGCTCCAGGAAGGACATGGTGTCTCGCGTCCTGATCACCACCGACTATCTGCGGCCGGATGACGAGGTCGATCACTACCTGCGCCGGCACGGACACGAAACCGTGCACCTGCCGATGCGCGGGCGGCGCGACCCGGAAGAGCTGGCAGCCGCGCTGCGTGACGTCCACGCGGCTCTGGTCGCGAACGAGCCGATGACGGCCGACGTGCTCGCGCGGGCGACGTCGTTGCGCGTGATCGTACGCACCGGGGCCGGGTACGACTCCATCGACACCGATGCCGCCGCACGGCTGGGCATCACGGTCAGCAACCTCCCGGGCATCAACGCCAACGCGGTGGCGGAGTACACGATGGGGCTGCTCCTCGCCGCCGCCCGCCGCCTGGTCCAGAGCGCCGCGGGCGTCGCCGCCGGCGAGTGGCCGCGCCAGGACGGGCGCGAGCTGCGGGGCGCGACGCTCGGCCTGATCGGGTACGGCGCCGTCGCGCGGGCGGTCGTCCCGCTCGCGCGGGCGTTCGGCATGTCGGTGCTGTGCAGGACGAGCGTGCCCGCCGGCGAGCGGTCCGAGGAGCCGGTCCGCTTCGTCGAGCTCGACGAGCTCCTGGCCGCCTCCGACTACGTCTCCGTCCACACGGCGCTCACCGAGCGGACCCGCGGCCTGCTCGACGCCGCGGCGTTCCGGCTTATGAAGCCGGGCGCCGTGCTCGTGAACACCGCGCGCGGGCCGATCGTGGACGAACAGGCGCTCGTGGATGCCGTGCGCTCCGGTGTGATCGCCGGCGCGGCGTTGGACGTCGTGTGCGTCGAGCCGCTGCCCGCGGACAGCCCGCTGCGCGGCGTGGACGGGATCGTGGTGTACTCCCACCTGGCGGGCCAGTCGGCCGAGGCCCGCCGGGCCGCGGGGCTGGAGGGCGCCGCCGAGCTCGTGGCCGCGCTCAAGGGCGCGCCCCGGTTCGCGGTCACCCGTCCGGAAGCGGCGCGGACCGCGGCGGTGCGGGCATGAGCAGCACGAGCACGGGGTACCGGATCGCGGTCATCCCGGGCGACGGGATCGGGACCGAGGTCATCCCGGCCGCGCTGACGGTGCTCAAGGCGCTGGCCGATCGCTTCGGCTTCTCGCTCCACTTCGACCACTTCGACTGGTCCTGCCGGCGCTACCTGGAGACCGGCCGGATGATGCCCGGGAACGGGCTCGACATGATCTCCGGCCACGACGCGATCCTGCTGGGCGCCGTCGGATGGCCCGGTGTGCCGGACCACGTGTCGCTCTGGGGGCTGCTCATCCCGATTCGGCGGGGGTTCCGGCAATACGTCAACCTCCGGCCGATCAAGGTCATGGAGGGGCTGCCGGGGCCGCTGCGCGGCTCCGAGGGGGTCGACTTCGTCGTCGTACGGGAGAACGTCGAGGGCGAGTACAGCGAGATCGGCGGCCGGCTCAACCGCGGGTTTCCCGATGAGATGGCGGTGCAGGAAGCCGTCTTCACCCGCCCCGGGGTCACGCGCATCGTGGACTACGCGTTCAAGCTGGCCGCCACGCGACGGGGCCGGCTGACCTCGGCGACCAAGTCGAACGGCATCGTGCACACGATGCCGTTCTGGGACGAGATCGTCCGCGAACGCGCCGCCGAGCACCCCGGTGTGGACTGGTGGCAGGAGCACATCGACGCCCTGGCCGCCAAGCTGGTCCTGACGCCCGGCGCGTACGACGTCATCGTCGGGTCCAACCTGTTCGGGGACATCCTCAGCGACCTGGCGGCCGCGATAGCGGGCGGCATCGGCATCGCCCCCTCCGCGAACATCAACCCGGAGCGGACGTTCCCGTCGATGTTCGAGCCCGTGCACGGCTCCGCTCCGGACATCGCGGGCCGGGGGATCGCCAACCCGGCCGGGGCGCTCTGGTCCGCCTCGCTGATGCTCGACCACCTCGGCCAGGCGGACGCCGCACGCGCCCTTCTGACCGGCATCGAGCGGACCCTGTCCGACCGTACGGTCCGTACCCCCGACCTCGGCGGCACCGCGACCACGCAGGAGATGACCGAGGCGGTCCTCGCGGCCCTGCCGGCGTGAGGCCGGCAGGCCGGGCGATCCGACCCCTCCCGTCGCAGAAAGAAGCGAACCATGGACAACACACCGGCCGGCTCCGTCCGGATCATGACGCCCGTCGGCATGCTCGGCGCCGGATGGGACGAGGCGACGATCGAGCGCGGGCTGGCCCTCGGCATCGACGTGATCACGGTGGACGGCGGGTCCACCGACTCCGGTCCGTACTACCTCGGGTCGGCGACGGCGAAGACGCCCGCGAAGGCCGTGGCCCGCGACCTGCGCAGCCTGCTCAGGGCGGCGGCCCGCGCGGACGCGCCTTTGATCATCGGCTCGTGCGGCACCAGCGGCACCGACAGCGGCGTGGACTGGGTCGCCGGCATGGTCGGCGAGATCATGGCGGAGGAGGGCCTGGACCTCAAGGTCGCGCGGATCTACAGCGAGCAGGACCCGGCCGACCTCAAGGAGCACCTCGACGCCGGCCGGATCCACCCGCTGCCGCCCATGGGCGAGCTCCGGGCCGAGACGCTGGAGAGCTGCACCCACATCGTCGGGATGATGGGACACGAGCCGATCGTCCAGGCGCTTGAGGCGGGCGCCCAGGTCGTGCTCGCGGGCCGCGCCACCGACACGGCGGTGGCGGCGGCGTACCCGCTGATGAAGGGGATGCCGGCCGGGCCGAGCTGGCACGCCGCCAAGATCGTCGAGTGCGGCGGCCAGTGCACCACGGACCCACGCGCGGGCGGGGTGTACACCACGATCGACGCGCGCGGGTTCACGATCGAGCCGCTCGACCCGGGCAACGCGTGCACGCCGTACACCGTCGCCGCCCACATGCTCTACGAGACGGTCAACCCGTTCGAGATGCGCGAGCCCGCCGGCACCCTGGACGTGCGCGAGGCGACGTACGTCGCCGTGGACGACCGCAGGGTCCGGGTGGAGGGATCGCGGTTCCACGTCGCCGACCGGCACACGATCAAGCTGGAGGGGGCCAGGGTCACGGGCTACGAGACCATGTCCTTCACCGCCGTCCGCGATCCGCTCATTCTCGCCGGCATCGAGTCCTGGGCGGATCTGCTGCGCACGCATCTGCGGCGGCGGGTGGGGCAGACCCTGGGGCTCGCGGACGACGAGTACGCCTTCGACCTGCGCCTCTACGGCCACAACGCGGTGCTGGACGACCTAGAGCCCGACGCCGGCCCGCCGCGCGAGGTGGGCGTGATGCTCCTCGTCAACGCCCCGGACCAGGCCACGGCCACGGCGGTGGCGAAGCTCGCCAACCCGCTGATGCTGCATCTGCCGATGCCCGAGATGCACTACCTGCCCAGCTTCGCGTTCCCGTTCTCGCCGGCGGAGGTCGAGCGGGGCCCGGCCTACGAGTTCGTGCTCAACCACGTCGTGGAGAGCATCACGCCCACCGGCATGTTCCGGATCGAGTACGGAGACAACCACCATGGCTGACACCACTCCCGCGGCGCCTCCGAGCACCGTCGGTGACCTCGCGCTGGAGGTCCGGTCCAAGAACGCCGGCCCCTTCTGGGTGACGATGGAGCTGTTCATGCGGGACGCGGACGGCTACCGGATCGTGGCGGACGAGACGTTCATCAACGAGCATGTGATCGCCGAGCTCTACCGCATCGACGCCGCCACCATCCAGTTGTTCCGGATCCCGTCGCTCAACGTCGTCAAGATCTCCTTCCCGCGGCCCGTCTCACAGGGGTCGCTGCGGGACCGCGACATGCACGCCGGCCAGCACCACGTCCCCCTCGCCCTGCTCCCCCTGCCGGGCACGACTCCGGGCGTGCGTCATGGCTGACGCCGACACAGCCGACGCCCACACAGCCGACGCCCACACAGCCGACGCCGACATCATCGTCGTCGGTGCCGGCCTCGCCGGCCTGGTGGCGGCCGCCGAGGCCGCCGACGCCGGCCGCTCGGTCGTCCTGGTGGAGCAGGAGGGCGAGCAGTCGCTCGGGGGGCAGGCGTTCTGGAGCCTGGGCGGGCTCTTCTTCGTGGACAGCCCCGAGCAGCGCCGGATGGGCATCAGGGACTCGCGCGAGCTGGCCTGGCAGGACTGGCTCGGCAGCGCGCAGTTCGACCGCGAGGAGGACCGCTGGCCCCGGGCGTGGGCCGAGGCGTACGTCGACTTCGCGGCCGGCGAGAAGCGCGCCTGGCTCCGGGGGATGGGGCACCGGGTCTTCCCGCTGGTGGGCTGGGCCGAGCGCGGCGACGGCCGCGCCGACGGCCACGGCAACTCCGTCCCGCGCTTCCACATCACGTGGGGGACCGGACCCGGTGTGGTCGCGCCCTTCGAGCGCCGCGTACGCGCCCATGCCGACCGCGGCCGGCTCCGCTTCGCCTTCCGCCACCGGGTCGATGGTCTCGTCATCGAGGGCGGCGCGGTGGCCGGGGTGCGCGGACGGGTGCTTGAGCCGACGTCCGCGGACCGTGGCCGCCCGACGTCGCGCACCGCCATCGGCGACTTCGAGCTGCGCGCCCAGGCCGTGATCGTCACCAGCGGCGGCATCGGCGGCGATCTCGACCTGGTCCGCAAGGTCTGGCCGGCCCGGCTCGGGCCGCCGCCGCGGACGATGGTGGCCGGGGTACCGGCGCACGTGGACGGCCGGATGCTGGGGATCGCCGAGGCGGCCGGCGCTCGGGTCATCAACCCCGACCGGATGTGGCACTACGTCGAGGGCCTGCGCAACTGGGACCCGATTTGGGACGACCACGGCATCCGCATCCTCCCCGGCCCCTCGTCGCTCTGGCTCGACGCCACGGGCAAGCGGCTGCCCGCACCGTGCTTCCCGGGCTTCGACACCTTGGGAACTCTCCGCCACCTGCGGCAGACGGGCTACGACTACTCGTGGTTCGTGCTCACCCAGAAGATCATCGAAAAGGAGTTCGCGCTCTCCGGATCGGAGCAGAATCCCGACCTCACCGGCAAGGACATCAGGCTCGTCCTGTCGCGCGTCAGGGGCGGGGCGCCGGCCCCGGTGGAGGCGTTCAAGCGGCACGGCGCCGACTTCGTCGTCGCCGAGAATCTCACCGAGCTGGTCGCGGGCATGAACAAGCTCGCCGACCCGGACGCGCCGCCGATCGAGGAGGCGACGCTCCGGTCCCTCATCGAGGCGCGCGACCGTGAGATCGACAACGCGTTCACCAAGGACGCCCAGGTTACCGCGATCCGGGGCGCGCGCAACTACCGCGGCGACAAGCTGAGCCGGGTGGCGGCGCCGCACAAGCTGCTCGACCCGAAGGCCGGGCCGCTGATCGCCGTCCGGCTGCACATCCTGTCGCGCAAGACGCTCGGCGGTCTCGAATCCGACCTTGACGGCCGATGCCTGCGCGCCGACGGCACCCCCTTCCCGGGGCTCTACGCCGCGGGCGAGGTCAACGGGTTCGGCGGCGGCGGGATGATGGGCTACAACGCCCTTGAGGGCACGTTCCTCGGGGGCTGCCTCTTCTCCGGCCGCGTGGCCGGCCGCGCGGCGGCCCGCGCCATCGGCTGACCCTCAGGCGGCCCATCGGCGGCGATGGGCCGCCTCGTGCGCCCTCACGCCGTTACACAGCGCCACAGCGGCTCCACCTTCTGTCGCCACCGCCGCCGCAGCCGCACCCCCGAAAGTTCCATGGCAAAAGGACTCTGCAACTATTGACAGTTTTGCAATAGCATTCACAAGATAGCGGGTATCACAGTGAGTCGACCGTGACCGACTGTCTGCACGGCCCTCCGAGTCCGACCCGGCGACCTCGCCGTCGAAAACCCGAGGAACACCATGAGAAGGACCGCGTTTCTGCCCCTCGCGTTCGCCTGCGCCCTGACTCTCGCGGCGTGCGGCAGCTCGGCCGGTGACACCGCCGCCACGACGCCCGCGGCGACGGCGGACGTCGGGCGGCCCTCGGCGGTCACCCCCGTGGACGCCGCCACCCTCAAGGCGGCGCGCGAGGAGGGAGAGGTCCTGATCTACACCAACAGCGAAGAGCAGCAGATGGCGCCGCTGGTGAAGGCGTTCGAGAAGGCACACCCCGGCATCACGGTCCGGAGCCTTTCGCTCGGCAACCGGGAGATGTTCCAGCGGTATGAGACCGAGGTGGCATCAGGGGGCACGTCGGCCGACGCGATCATGAGCAGCGACGCGGTGAGCTGGCTGTCCTTCATCCGGAACGGCAACGTCGAGAACTACACCGACCCGAACACGCCGAACCTGCCCGAGCACGCCCTGCTGGGCCCGGGCGTCTACTCCCTGTCGGTGGATCCGGTCGTCGCGGTGTTCAACAAGGCGTTGCTCCCCGAGTCGAAGCAGCCCACCACGTTGGTGGAGCTGGCGGCGATGGCCCGGCAGCTCGACGGGAAGATCGCGACGACCGACATCAGCAACGTCATCCAGTTCGGGGCCACCAGCGCGTACCTCGACAAGTACGGCGAGGCCGGGTGGGCCACGCTGGAGAAGATCGGCGCTCACGCCGCCGTGGAGTCGGACAACGGCCCGCTGGTCACCAAGCTCGCCCAGGGCCAGTACGCCGCGGAGTTCTTCGTCGCCGGCACCGTCCGGGCGTTCATCACCGGTGACGTCGCCAAGGTGGTCAACTACAGCTACCTCAAGGACGGGACCCCCTTGCTGCCGCGCGGCATCGGGGTGACCGCCGAGGCCGCGCACCCGAACGCGGCCAAGGTCTTCGTCAACTGGCTGCTGTCGGTCGAGGGCCAGGAGGCCGCGTGCCAGGGCGGTTTCACGCCCTACCGCGACGGGGTCAGGTGCGATTTCGGCCTGCCCCAGATCAAGGCCGCGGTCGGCGAGGAGAACCTCACCATCGGAACGTTCTCCCCCAAGCTCGCCGAAGAGCGCGACCAGATCGTCGCCCGCTTCAACAGGGCCTTCCGCCGATGACGGTCACGGCAGAGCCGAGGCCCGGAGCGGCGGCTCCGGGGTCGGGCCGCACCCGCCGGCCGCGGCGCCGGTTCGTGCCGGCGACCGCCGGTCACTACCTGATCTGGATCGTGACCCTGGTCGTGGTCGTCGGCCCCGTGGTCCCGATCACCCTGGCGTCGTTCTGGTCGACTCCGCTCTACCGATCCGGCGGTCACCTCACGCTCGGCAACTTCCGCGACCTCCTGACGGACCCGGCCTGGTGGAGCGCGGTGGGTAACAGCGCCGCCTTCGCCGCCCTCACGACGGTGTCGTCCGTGCTGTTCGGCGTGGGCGCGGCCGTGCTCCTGACCCGTACGAACGTGCCGTTCCGCCGGCTGTTCGCCGGTGTCCTCATCCTTCCGGTCATGCTGCCCGGACTCGTGCTCATCGTCGGCTGGATGGCGATGTGGGCGCCGTCCGGATACGTCAGCTCCTGGCTTGAGATCAACACGGTGCTCTGGTTCCCGGTCGATCTGTACACCCTGCCGGGCATGGCGCTGGTGGCGACCACCGTCGCCGCGCCGACCGTGTTCCTCTTCTGCCGCACCACCGTGCTCGCCATCGACCCCGCGCTGGAGGACGCGGCGCGCAGCGCCGGCGCGCACCCGCTGCGGGCGCTGGTCTCGGTGACCGTGCCCCTGCTGCGGCCGGCCGTCCTCAACTCCGCGCTCCTGGTCTTCGCGGTCTCCTTCGAGGTGCTGGGCCTGCCGCTGATCCTGGGGTTCTCCAACGACATCACGTTCGTGTCGACCTATCTGTACGACAACTGGATCAACGCGGCGCCGCCGAACCAGGGGCTCGTGTCCGCCGGCGCGGTCTTCCTCCTCCTGTGCGTCTCCGGGCTTCTCGTCCTCCGCAACCGGCTCGTCGGAGACGTCTCCCGGTACACGACGGTCACCGGGAAGGCCACCGGGACGCGGGTGGTGGACCTCGGGCCCGTCCGCTGGCCGCTGGCGGCCGTGTTCGCCACCGTGCTGGGGGTGCTCGTCGTCGTCCCGCTGGCCGGTGTCGTCATGTCGGCCTTCACCAGCATCCTCACCCCGTACATCACGCCGTGGTCGGTGCTGACCACCGCGAACTTCGCGGCCATCGCCGGCAATCCGATCTGGTCGGAGTCGATCGTGAACAGCCTGCTCATCGCCGGTGTGGGCGGGCTGCTGGCGACGGCGGCCATCGCCGTCGTCTCGGTGGTCGCCCACCGCTCGGCCTTCCGGTTCCGCGGATCGCTGCAGCAGGCGGTGGTGTGGCCGCGGATGATGCCCGGACTGGTGACCGGCATGGCGTTCTTCTGGTCGTTCGCGATCCTCGACCCGAGCGGCGCCGTCCGCGGCAGCCTGTGGGGGATCGGGCTCGCGTTCGCCGTACGCAGCCTCGCGCTCGGCTACGGCGTGTTCTACCCGGCGCTGGCCGCGATCGGGGAGGACCTCGACCGCGCCGCCCGTACGTCCGGGGCCACCTGGTGGCAGGCCTCGGTGAGCGTCGTGCTCCGCCTGAGCGCCCCGGCCATGGCCGCGTGCTTCGTCCTGCTGTTCGTGTCGATGCTCAACGACGCCGACCCCGCCGTTTTCCTGGTCACCGACCGGACACCGGTCATGGGTCTGACCATGTTGCAACTCGCGGCGACGAGCACCGGCGGCGCCGTGGCCGCCTTCGGGGTGATCCAGATGGTCATCACCCTCGCGGTGCTCGCTGCCGGACGAATCTTCCTGGGGGTGCGGGCGCATGCCTGATCTGACACTGACCAAGGTCGCCAAGAGCTTCGGTGTCAACGTGGTGCTCCACGACCTCGACCTGCACGTACGCGACGGCGAGCTGTTCACGCTGCTCGGTCCCAGCGGTTGCGGCAAGTCGACGACCCTGTGGTCGATCGCCGGTCTGCACTCGCCTGACCGAGGGACCATCGCCTTCGGTGACCGGGTGGTGTTCGACGGCGGCCGGATCGACGTGGCGCCCGAGCGCCGCAACTGCGGCGTGGTGTTCCAGTCCTACGCCGTCTGGCCGCACCTGTCGGTGCACGACAACGTCGCGTACCCGCTCAAACTGCGCAAGGAGAGGCGCCCGGCCCGCGCGGCCCGGGTCCGGGAGGTGCTTGAGCTCGTGGAGCTGGCGCACCTGGAGCACCGCTACCCGCACGAGCTCAGCGGCGGGCAGCAGCAGCGGGTGGCGCTGGCCCGCGCGCTGGCGTACCCGCCCGACCTGCTGCTGCTGGACGAGCCGTTCTCCAACCTGGACGCCAAGCTGCGGGAGCGCGCCCGGGAGTGGCTGCGCGCGCTGCAGCAGCGGATCGGCGTCACCACCGTCTTCGTGACCCACGACCAGGACGAGGCGCTCTCGATGAGCGACCGGATCATGGTCATGGACCAGGGCCGGGTCCGGCAGGTCGGCACCCCGGAGGAGATCTACCAGGAGCCGGCCGATGTGTTCGTCGCCGACTTCGTGGGGACCGTGAACGTGCTCCCGGGGCGCGCGGCGCCGGGCGCGAACGGCACCGCGCAGGTGTGGCTGGACGGCCTGGGCCTGCCGCTCGTCGTTCCCGCCGGCGCGGGCCTCGATGGCGACGTGCGGCTCACCGTGCGCCCGGAGCGCATCGTGGTGCACCCGTCGAGCGGCGCTCCCGCGGACGCGGTCAATGTGGTGACGGTCAAGGTCCGCTCGCGGGCCTTCCTCGGCGACCACTACCGATACGTGGCGGACCTCGGGGAGCGTGAGCTGGTGGTCCGGACGCTGGCGCCCGTCGATCACGGCTCCGAGCTGATCGTCGAGCTCCCGCCGGACGCGATCCGCGTCTTCGGACCCGCCTGACCCGCCCCCGAAACCCGGGAGCACCGGCCGGACATGAACATCAGAGACAGCAGAGACATCACAGACCGCATAGACCCGCAGGTACGGGCCCGCCTCGACCGGTATCTCCGCATCGTGGGCCCCCAAGGGCTGAGCGGCATCGAGAACATCGCGGAGCGACGGCGGAGGCAGGCCGAACTCGCCGCCCTCCGTTCGAGAGCCGCCGCACCGCGCGGCGTCGAGGTCCGCGACCACTCGATCCCGGTGGGCACCGGCCCGCATCCGGCCGTCCGGGTGCGGGTTTACCGGCCCCCGGGCGGCCCGGCACCCGCGCCGTGCGTCTGCTACATCCACGGCGGCGGGATGGTCGCCGGGAGCGTTGACGGTGACGACGCCAAGGCCGCCGAGCTCGCCCGAGAGACCGGCTGCGTCGTGGTGTCGGTGGAGTACCGTCTCGCGCCCGAGAACCCGTATCCCGCCGCGGTGGACGACTGCTTCACCGCTCTCCGCTGGACAGCGGAGAGCCACCGGGAACTACGGATCGATCCTGACCGCATCGCGCTCTACGGACCGAGCGCGGGCGGCTGCCTGGCGGCGGCCACCACCCTGCTCGCCCGCGACCGCGGCGGCCCCGAGATCGCCTACCTGATGCTCGTCTCCCCCATGCTGGACGACCGTTCCGCCACACCCTCCACCCTCACCAACACCGGGTTCGGAGCCTGGAGCCGCGAGGCCAACCTCCGGTCCTGGCAGGCGTTCCTGGGCGAGGACTTCGGCACCGACCGGGTGTCGCCCTACGCGGCGCCGGCGCGCGCCGGCGACCTCACCGGGTTTCCGCCCGCGTACGTGGACGTCGGCGACCTCGACCTGTTCCGGGACGAGGCCATGGACTTCGCGCGAAGACTCATGTGGGCCGGGGTTCCCGTCGAACTGCACGTCTATCCCGGCGGCATCCACGGAGGAGAGAGTCTCGCGCCCGAAGCCGAGCTGAGCGTACGGGTCCGCTCATACCGGCACAGCGCCCTCCGCAGGGCGCTGTGCGCGAACGCCGGTTGACATCAATGCTGTAGCAAATACCATGCTGCCCATGGCCCGGCTTCCTCAGCTCTCGGCACCGGTGACTCTCGGGGACCAGGCGTACGCCGCCATCCGCGAGGCCATAGTCACCGGCTCCCTGAAGCGCGGGGAGAAGGTGACGGAGCGCGGCCTGGCGGAACTGCTCACCATCAGCGCGACCCCCGTCCGCGAGGCACTGCGGCGACTGGAGCAGGATCGGCTGGTGGAACGGACGGGCCCCAGGTCCGTCCGCATCGCGCAGTTCGGCAAGGAGGAGCTGCGCGAGTTCACCATGATCGAGGATGCGCTCCGGGCGCTCGCCGCCCGGCTGGCCGCGGAGAAATCGACGGCCGCGCAGCGGCGCGAGATGTGCGCGTGCCTGGACGAGGCGGACGCGCTGCGCGGCGAACTGCGCGAGGTCGCCCCAGGGACCGACAGAGAGCGGGACCTGGTGATCGGAATCCAGAGCCTGATGCGGCGTTTCCACTCGCTCGTGGACGAGGCGAGCGGCAACGCGACTCTGATGCAGATGCTGCGCACCGTTGACGCCTTCGGTGCGGCGGAGCGGCACGACAGCCTCCTGTCGGAGGTGCGGGGCGAACACCGGACGATCGTCGATGAGCGATACCGGCAGCACCGCGCCATCTACGACGCCATCGCCGCCGGCAACGGAGAACGGGCCGAAGAACTGATGAGGGCCCACAGTCACAGCTCGAACACCTCCCGGATCGCAAGCCGCTTCCCCGACTGACCACGCCGCAGATCCCGCGAGCGCTCGATGACCCTGACTCCGGTCACCGCCCGCGGGCCGGTTCGGCGGCCGGCTCCTCGCTCCTGCTCAGGGCGTCGGCCAGGAACCGGGTGACGGCGGGCAGTGTCGCGGCGGTGTCGTGTCCGCCGCCGGGGATGACGGCCTGTGTCCAGGGGACGCCGTGGGCGGTGAAGGAGTCGGCGAGGCGGTCGAGCCGTTCGCGGCGGGTGGTTCCCGGTTGACGGCCGCCGTCGTCGGAGACGACGGTGAGGTCGGCGATCCCGTCGTCCTCGGCGCCGATGGTGAGCAGGACGGGGACGCGGGCGATGGCCCTGGGATCGACCTCGATGCCGAAGCGGGACCTGGTGTCGGCGACGCCGGTGAACCAGGGAAGGGTGTCGTCGAGGAGGGTGACGCGGCCGGGGGCGCTGATCGCGACCGCGGCGAGCCGTCCGGGGTGCAGGTAGAGGAACCTGTGGGCGAACTGGCCGCCGCCGGAGTGGCCGTAGAGCATGATCCGGTCGACGCGGGCGTTCCAGCGGTGGCCGACCTGCTCGACGATGTCGAGCAGCACCAGGTCGTAGCGCACGCCGTGGCCGTCGAGGAACTTGTAGGCGTGGACGTCGTCGGGGTCGCCGATGCCGGCGGGGAACAGCGGCGCGACCACGATGACGCCGTGCTCGTCGGCGAAGGGGACGAGGGCTTCGCGTAGCTGTTCCGGTCGCCGGCCGGTGCCGTGGACGGCGACCAGGACCGGCAGTTTCGTCTCCGGCGCCCACTGGGCGGGGACGTACAGGCAGTAGGAGCAGCGCTGTTCGGAGGGAGCGGCGAAGAACATCGTCCGGCCGGTGAGCAGGCGGCGTCCGGGGTGGCCGGCGGGCAGGTCCGCGACGCGGATCACCGGGCACGCTCCAGCGCGGTGCGCATGAGGGCCCCGGCGTTCTGCGAACGGATCTCCTCGGTCATCGTGGGAATCTCCATCACTTCCTCCCCTGTGGACGGTGTGCGGCCCGGCGGGTGAGCACAGACGGGGCCCGGCTGCCGTGCCGCTCCGGTAGCGGCCCGTACGTCGCTCGTCGCATGCCCGACTCCTTGCAATTTGCTATAGCCGACCTGGCCGCAGACCACTTCCCTTCGACGAGGCAGCGGGACTCAGGGACGCGGCGCTTTCACCTGTCGCGCGACTTCGGCGACCTTCTCACCGCGGGCCTGCACGCCGCCCTGCACCGCGGCACGCAGCCGCGCACCCGATCGGCCAAACCGGCAGCCACCACACCGGCCAAGGAGTCCAATGGCACGCGGCCACCATATGCCATAGCAAAAATCGGGCACAAGGGATGGGCGTCAATGTCGGTGATGCCTGGTCGCGCCGGCGCAGGCCCGTGCCGGCGAGCTTGGCCTCGTCCCGGAAGGTGAGCACCCCGACCGCCTCCACCAGGTCGGCGCGGTCGAGCGGCATCGCCCCGCGCGCCCGCCCGGCGGCCGGCTCGGCGACCGCGCCCGGAGCCGGCGGCGACACCCGCAGGTAGTCGCGCGTGCTCGACCGGGCACCCAGTGCTCCGACCGGAAATGATCACCGGCTTGCGTGACACTTCAACTGGACATCCCCGCCGGTCGTCGTGCCGCGCGCCCGGGAAGACCGGTCGGTCCGGGCCGCCGCACGGTCGCCGCGCCACGTCCGCCGCATCCACTCGGCCCACTCCTGCGGCTCGGCCCCGCCGGCCTCCCGCCGCCCCGGCCCAGATCGGGCCTGACGCCACCGCTCCTTGGCGCGCTCCCTGGCGGGCGCGGTCGCCGCCGCGCGGCCGGAGGCGGGCGGCAGGGCCCGCCGCGTATGGGGGCGCAGGTTTTACCTTCGGGTCGGTCACCTTTCCTGATCACGGTACGTCACCAAGATGACGGGCGACTACCAGGGACGATCACATGAGGTGAGCATAATGTCGGAAACATACGTCTTGCGCCGTCCGACGTACCGGCCGGGCGAGGTCGATGGGGGCGCGGTGGCGCGGTCGCTGCTGCATCTGGACTCCAGCGCCAGTCGTTCCCGCGACTCGGTCAGCAGGCAGTTGACCGGGCTGTTCGCCGACACCTGGCGCGGGCGGCGCGGCGATGACCGCTACGACTACCGGTATCGCGACCTGGCCGCGGACCCGGTGCCGCTGATATCCCCCGGCTTCGTCTCCCTCGGCCGGCGGGCGCAGCGGCACGGTCCCGTCCCACTGGCCGTGGTGCCGTCGCTGGTGAGGGGGGACGACGAGGCGCGGGAGTGGGGCCTGACCCTGCCGCTGATCAACGAGCTGCTCGCCGCCGACACCGTGCTGCTCGGCGTCCCGATGTACAACTTCACGGTGCCCGCCGCGCTCAAGGCGTGGATCGACCGGATCACCTTCCCCGGCGCGTTCACCGATCCCGGCACCGGGCAGAGCCTGCTGGAGCGTACGAAGGTGGTGGTGGTCGAGGCCCGCGGCGGCTGCTACCGGCCCGGCACCCCCAGGGAGGGGTTCGAGTTCCAGGCGCGCTACCTGCGGGCCTACTTCACCGATCTGGGGGTGCGCGAGGAAAACCTGCACTTCGTGTGCGCCGAGATGACCAGGGCGGCCGACAATCCCGCGCTGGCCCGCTTCCGGTCGATGGGGGCGAGCTCGCTCGCCGCGGCCAGGTCGGCGGTCACCGCGCTGGCCGCGCGCCTCCCGGACGGCGAGGCGTGACGGGACGACGGCGTGCGTGTCACCTTTACCGCCCGCCGTTCGTCATATATGTGAGCCGTATAAAACGTCGCGCCGCCGGAGGAATTCGTTCGTTCGTCAGTTGATGCCGTGCCGCTGCTCGACCACGGCTCGGTAATTTCTCGTGATGCCCGCAATCGCGCCGGCTTTGTTCTCGTCGCGGCCGACGGCAATGGCGCGTTCCGCGTCGTCCATATCGCGGTTGGCATGGACGATTGCCGTGGTGGCGGGGCGGCGCGCCGCCTCGTAACGTCGCAGGGCGGCCGGGGTGTCGCCCGGGGCCGCCAGTTCGGCGGCGAGGACGGCGGCGTCCAGAATGGCCTGCGAGGCGCCGTTGGCGCCGATCGGGTACATCAGGTGGGCGCCATCGCCCAGCAGGGTGACCCGGCCGCGGCCCCAGGAGGGCAGGGGGTCGCGGTCGACCATCGGTGTGGATGGAGTACTGCGGGCAGGGGTGCCCGGCCGCGATCCCCCGGGGCTCGGCCCACAGCACCCGGCCGCGGTAGTCGAGGTAGCGGTGCTCGCGCGTGGGGATGCCGGTGGCCGCGATCGCCTCGCCCAGCCCGAGGGCGGTCAGCTCGGCGATGGCGGCGGGCTGGATGTTGATCCCCACCCCGAGCGGCCGGATCTCGTCGGCGGCCTCCAGCACGATGGCGCCGATGCCACGGGCGTGCAGGGCGAGGGCCGCGGTGAGGCCCCCGATGCCCGCGCCGGCGATCACGATGTCAGCGGTGTTGTCGGTGCTCATGGAGGGTGTGCTCCCTGCGCGTCTGGGGGCGGGCCGCCGGCCGCGCGGTGCCCCGCCGGCGTGCGGCCGGCGGGGCGGATGCCGTGGCGGTCAGGCGTGGTGGACGGATGCGACGGAGTACACGCCGGGGCCGGGGGTGCCCAGCTCGGCGACCTTCTTGGCGAACGCCTGAGCCTCGGGGTCGCCCATCACGGCCTGGAGGTCCTCCGGGCTGCGCCACTGGGCGTAGTTGATGACCCGCTTGCCGTCCTTGCCGGCGAGGATGTTGACCGAGATGAAGCCCGGCCGCTGCCGCATCACCTTTTCCGTGCCCTCGTTCAGGACGGCGATGAGCTCCTGCTGCCTCTCCGGGTCGACGTCGATGACATTGATGAAAGTGACGAGCTGGTCGTCGGCGCGAATCACGGTTTCACTCATGGGCCCAACATTAACGAGAATAGATGCGATAAACCAGTTTTTTAGTTGGTCGCACACCCTGTCAGTTGCACACCCCATGCCTTTACTTTGCATGTCGGAGCGTGCCGTTGAATATGCTTGAAGAGGACGATTCGGACGAGTGCCGAATCGTCCTTCCCGCTTTGTTCCCGGCGGCGGTCAGCCGCCGTTCATGCCGAATCCCTCGTGGTCGGCCGCGGCCACCTCGGCCAGCTTCTCGCGGTAGGACCGCAGCCCCGCGAAGTAGAACATCGCCCGGGCCGTTCTGGGTGAGCACGGACTCGGCGTGGAACTGCAGGGAGGAGAACCACGGGCCGTGCAGCGCGTGCACCTCGCCGGTCGCCGGGTCGCGGCAGATCCTCACGGCGCCGACGCCGCCGATCTCGGCGCCGTCCAGCTCGGAGCGGGCCGCGAAGGTGTTGTAGAACCCGACGCGCTCGCGCACGCCGAACAGGTCGATCTCCTTCTGCAGGCCCTGGTTGGGCACGTCCTTGCGGCGCATCCGGAACCCGAGCCTGACGCACAGGACCTGGTGGCTCAGGCAGACCGCGAGGAACGGCCGGCGTTCGGCCAGCAGGGCATCCACGGCCGCGCGCAGGTAGGCGATCCTGGGGTGCCGGGCGTCGCGAGGATCGCCGGGTCCCGGTCCGAGCACGACGAGGTCGTAGCCGTCGAAGGAGACGGCCTCGCCGTACCTGCGCACGGTCACGGACATGTCCAGCGCGCGCAGTTGGTGGTCGAGCCTCGAGGTGAAGGTGTCCTCGGCGTCGATGATCAGCGTCTCGCGGCCGGCCAGCCGGGGGAGGCCGGCGTACGCCCGGTGGCCGAGCCCAGCCAGAAGCCGGCGATGGTGGCGTTGCGCCGCTCCAGCGCGTCGCGCACCTCGGGGTGCGCGTCGAGCCGCCCGGCCTCGCCGGTTCTCAGGGCCGAGAGCAGCCCTGCCGCCTTCGCGCTGGTCTCGGCGACCTCCGAGAGCGGGTCGGAGTGGCGTACGAGCGTGGCGCCGACGCCGATCCTGGCCCGGCCCGCGCTGTCGATGTCGGCGGTGCGGATGAGGATGGAGGAGTCGAGCGTCCACCCGCCGGAGGCGTCGCGCCCGATGAGGGCGGCGACCCCGCTGTAGTAGCCGCGGCCCTGCGGTTCGTGCCGCCCGATGACCCGGCAGGCGCTCTCCAGCGGGCTGCCGGTGACGGTCGGCGCGAACATCGTCTCGCGCAGGATGTCGCGAACGTCCCAGCGGCTGTCGCCCTCGATGAAGTACTCCGTGTGCGCGAGCCGCGCCATCTGCTTCAGCCGCGGTCCCACCACCCGTACGCCGGGCTCGCAGATCCGCGTCATCATCTTCAGCTCCTCGTCCAGGACCATGTAGAGCTCCTCCGACTCCTTGCGGTCGGCGAGGAAGCGCATGACGTCGCGCACGGTGGGGCCGGACGGCGGGTAGCGGTAGGTGCCGCTGATCGGGTTCATCGTGACGATGCCGCCGTGCAGCGTGATGTGCCGTTCAGGGGAGGCGCCGACGAAGGTCCGCGTCCCGGTGTGCACGACGAAGGTCCAGTACGCGCCCGACTCGATCTGGAGCAGCCGCCGGAAGAAGGCCAGGGCGCTGCGCGGCGTGTAGCCGCCGATGTCGACGACGAACGACCGCTTGATGACGAAGTTCGCGCCCTTGCCCTCGCCGATCGCCTCCTTGACCACCCTGCGCACGGTCTCCGCGTAGTCGTCGTCGGCGACGTCGAAGTGCCCCTCCGACACGGCGATGGGGATGTCGGGAATCCGGGTCAGCGCCTCGGCGACCGGCACCGCACACTGCCCGGTCACGGTCATCGCGATCAGCGGCGCGCCGTCGCCGGCGCAGGAGAAGCCCCGTTCGCGGATCTGCCGGTACGGGATGATCGCCAGCACCTCGTGGCGCGGCGCCGAGCCGGCCTCGACCCCGGCCGCGAGCCCGGTGCTCCATGATGTCGCTGGCGGCCATGTAGCAGGTGAGGATGCGCAGCGGGTCGGGCCGCCTGCTGTCGGCCGTCGGCTCCGGGCCGTTCACCAGGTGCCCGCGGTACGCCGGCAGGGTGAGGTCGCCGACCTCCTCCACCGGGCTGGAGCGCGGCTTGGCGAACTGCCCGCCGATCCGCCCGGCCCGGACCACCGGCCTGTGGCCGATCATCTTCAGCGCGCCGGCCATGACGTCCAGGGCGGCCGTCTTGCGGCTGACGTGTTCCGCGGTGCACTCCTCCGGGTCCTCCGCGCAGTCGCCGGCCTGTACGACCAGGGACCTGCCCTCGGCGACCTCGGCGAGGGCAGCACGCAGGGTCCGTACGTCCGCCGCCCGTACCAGCGGGGGACGCGAGGCCGGCACCTCCCTGACGCGCTGGACTTGCGAGACATCGCTCCACTCCGGCTGCTGCGGCGCCGTACTCAGCCGGATGCCGGTCATGGTGTCGTCCACGGGTCTCCATTGCTCGAAGGGACGTGCGACATTGCGGGCGGCCTCGCCCTGGTCTAGGTGGGAATCCCTTCGCGCCTGACCTCGGGAACGGGGATGCCGAGCGCGCGGAGCTGCTCGAACGGGTTCATGAACTCCCGCTGCTGCCTGATCTTCCCGTTCTCCAGCAGGAAGGAGTGGAGGAAGTGGTTGCTGTAGTGGCCCTCGGGATATCCGGGGAAGCGGATGGCGCCCTCGCCGTCGCACTCCACCCAGAAGAAGTTCGGGTCCTGCGTCTCGAAGATCTGGATGTTCTTCCAGACCCAGTCGGGAAAGCACCGCAGCGACCAGACCGCGTGCTCGGCCAGGCGGTCCCGGCCGTGGATGGCGATCGGCCGGCCCGTGTCGTTCGTCCAAAGGCCGCCGACGCCGTCCTCGGTGAACAGCAGGTGCCGGCGCAGGCGATCCCGCCCCCGCGTGTTCACGTATTTTTCCACGGTCGTTCGGTTGATTTTACGGAGCTCGGCTTCCGCCTCATTTCGGGAAGGGTACGTGGTGTGCGCCATGATGATCCTCCGCCAATTTGTTCTTTCGCGAGGATATTCCACGCGCCCCGAAACGGAAAGAATGTGCAACTGCGATGACCGTGGCATGGATGTTCGAATCAGGTCATGTCGCCTGATCCGCGTGACGCGGCACCATGTTCGCCAGCTTCTTCCAGTCCTCGCAGCGCTTGAGCACGATGGCGCGAATGAGCGGCACGCAATGCGGCGGAATCGCCTCGGCGATCTGCTCCCATTGCGACTGATCCATTTCCGTGGCCAGCAGAATCCGCAGCAGCGTCCGCCTTGATTCGGTCGCGCGCATGGAGGGGTCGCGCGCGAGTTTGCGCACCGCCGAGGCGGTCTCGACGGCCGTCGCCCGCTCGCTCCGCGGCCGGCCGGGACGGCCCCGCGTGGGCGAGGGCGGCGCCGCGCCGGCGACGTCCGGCGGCTCGCCCTCCTGGCCCGGCGACGGCGTGGCGACGGCGGCGGGCCCGTTCCGCGCGCCCTGCAGCCGCTGGGGGATCGGATCTTGGCCGCGGCTGAGGCGATCGCGCACGTCACGTACGGTTCCCACGGAAAGGCCCGTTCGCCGCGACAGCTCCCGCAGCGAGATCTCGGAGTTGGCCATCAGCAGCGCGGCCGCGCTGCGGCGGCCCTCGATGCTGCTGACCGGCCGCACCTTGCCGTCCCTGCCGATGCGGGAGTTCGGCGGCGCGGTCTCCCTGCCCGCCCGGCGGCGCAGGTCGCCCACGGTGTAGGCGCTCAGCCCGGTACGCGCGGCGATGGCGCGGTCCGACCAGTGGGGATGGGAGCCGAGAATGCGCCGCACGGCGGCTTTGCGCTCATCCAGCGTGAGCGGCAGACCGTGCCTGACGTTGAGCTGCACGGAAAGGACGAACGCGTCCGCCTCACTGCCGTCGAAGAACTGCACCGGAATCTCGGTGCGGCCCCTGACGGCCGCGGCGCGCAACCGGTGGGCGCCGTCGATCACCCGCATGGTGGGACGATGCACGAGAAGCGGGTCGTCGCCGCCGCCGGTCTCGACGAGCAGGCGAACGTGCGCGGGGTCCTCCCCCCTTTGCCGCGGCGAGAACGACGGCCGCAGGTCCGCTATCGGGACGATCTGTTTCGGCAGATCCCTGAGCAGGTCGGACACCTCTAGGGGGACGTCGGCCTTGTGGCTGATCTCGGCAACGTGAAGTGTCACTGCTGAACCTTCCCTACGAAGGATGGGGAGCAAGGGTGATTGCTTCACTGGAGCGCAACCGCGCATCGGCTCGCCTGTCGCGTCACACGGCCGTTCCGCGGTGTGAGATGTGCGGTGTGAAATGTACTGCCAGGAACGGGCGCCGGGACGAGAGGCGCCCGCGTGATTGCTCATCGGGCCGAGCTGCGGAAGGCCCGCCAGGGCGCGCCGCGCCGGGGACCGGGGTGAAACGCCTGTCTCAGGCTGAGATGTGACCGCAGCGGCGCCGGACTTGTCAATACCCCCGAATATTCACCCCCCGGGAATTCGGCGGCGCCGCGCACGGGCGGCACGGCCGGGCCGGCGCGGGCGGTGCGGTTGACCGGCAATGGCGGGTCGATTCGCCCAGACGGGCGAATTATCGTGATATCAAGGCCGTTCGGGTCGTCAGCCGGTGATGATCCGCGGTGATCCCCGCGGCTGCGGCCGACACGGCCCCGTCGCGTCGCTGTCGCGCGCCGCGGTCATTAGGATTTCGACAAGCACATCGCGCCCCAGTGGGTAACACGGAGGTGGTACTGTCAAGGCGGCAATAGTGTACATATCAAACGTCCTTCGACCGCTCTGCCTGTAAGTCCGCGAAGGTCGCCTCGGTCACCTGGTTAGCCCCGCTCTAGCCGACCTCGCGCCGTTCATCTCGTCCACTGATATGACGAACCGCGACGACGAAAGGTGACCGATGGACACGACTTTGGCCGAGCTGGCCGAGCACTTCGATAAGTCCCGCAACCATCTCAGAGCGGTCGCGTTCCGCATACTCGGCTCCGCGGACGAGGCCGACGACGCGGTGCAGGACGCCTGGCTACGCGCCTGCCGCGGCGGCGCCGACGGCGTGGCCGACATGACGGCGTGGCTGACCACGATCGTCGCGCGCATCTGCCTCGACATGCTGCGCTCGCGGCGGCGCCGCCGCGAGGAGTTCACCGACATGTCCGACCTGGATGCGATCATCGCCCATGACGATCCGGGACCGGAGGAGGAGGCGGTGCGCGCCAACTCCGTCGGCCTCGCCCTGCTGGTGGTCCTCGACACGCTCGGGCCCGCCGAGCGGATCGCCTACGTGCTGCACGACCTGTTCGCGGTTCCGTTCGACGCGATCGCCGAGATCCTGCAGCGCACCCCCGCCGCCGCCAAGAAGCTGGCCAGCCGCGCCCGGCACCGGGTCCACGGCACCGCCGCCGTTCCCGCCGCCGACCTCGCCAGGCAGCGGCGGGTGGTCGAGGCGTTCCTCGCCGCCTCGCGCGCGGGCGACCTCCCCGCGCTGCTCGCCGTGCTGGCCCCCGACGTCGTACGGCATGCCGACGCCGCCGCGCTGCGCAGGCCCGCCCGCACCGAGCTCCGCGGCGCCCACGACGTCGCGCGGGAGACCCTCAGCAACGCCGCGCGCGCCTTCTACGCCCGGCCCATCCTGGTCGACGGCGCCATGGGCGTCGTCGTGGCCCCGGAGGGACGGCTGCGGCTCGTCCTGCGCATGACCATCGACGGCGACCGCATCACCGCCATCGACGTCGTCGCCGACCCCGGCCGCCTGCGCGCGCTGCACCTCGCCCTGGCCGACCCCGCGCCCGCGCCCTGACCGGCGGGAGGCACACGCGTGATCACCAACCCCAGGCTCGCCGTGCTGTACGTCAAGGACCAGAGCGCCACCGTGGACTTCCTCACCGGGACGCTCGGCTTCGAGCTGGCGGCCGACGTCCCCCACGCCGGCGGACGGCGCTGGGTCGAGGTACGCCCGCCGGGCGCGCAGACCCGCGTCGTGATCGCCGCGATCGAGCCCGCTGTCCTCGACGCCGTCCACGAGCAGGCGGGGCGCATGGCACACGGCTGGTTCGACTGCGACGACCTCGACGCCACCTGCGCCGATCTTCGCGCCAAGGGCGTGGAGTTCACCGTGGAGCCGCAGGCGGCGCCGTGGCGCGAGGGCGCGCGCTGGGCGCAGATCCGCGGCCACGACGGCAACGTGTACGGCCTGACGCAGCGGGGCCGGTAGGGCGGCCCGGCGCTCACCGCGCCGCGACCGCCGCCGTGGCGTCCCGGCGGGGCTCCAGGTGTGCAACTGCCAGGTTCCCTCACTTGCACACGCGGCCGGCGCCGCCCGCCCTGGCGGCACGGTCACGACCGGGCTCCGTCGCCGTCCGGCGGTCGCGGCTCGCAGCGGACCCGCGCCTCGGCCCTGGCGTCGATGCGGCGGACGCTCGGCTCCGACGTGCCGATCAGCGCGGCGATGTCGGCGTAGGACATCCCGAACCCGTGGTGCAGCAGGAACACCGTACGCTCCTCGTGCTTCAGCGCGTCGAGAACGGCGGCCAGGGCGGCGGACACCGACTCGGCCAGGCTCAGCTCGGACTCGTTCCGCAGCGGCTCCGGCAGCCACGGGCCGATGTGGGCCTCGCCGTCGCTCCGCGCGGCCCGCAGCCGGGCGAGCGCCAGGACGGTGACCAGCGCGGTGAGCCCGACCGGGGGCTGCGCAACGTTCCGCTCGGCGGCGGCCAGCCAGCGGGCGCGCGCCTCCTGGACGACCCCGTCGGCCTCCTGGCGGTCCCCCAGCATGCCGTAGGCCACAGAATAAAGTAAGGGCACGTGTCGCCGGAAGGTTTCCGCCATGCCGTGATCCCTGTCGAGCGGCCGGTCCGAAGAATACTCGGCCCCCATGCGCCCTCCTCGTGGATGCGTCGCCGGGCAACGATTTCCAACCCACTTCGGCAATCTGCGGTAATGTACCCCGCCGACGCCGGATCAGATAGTTTCTCTCCACCTCCCGGCCGGAAATTCTCCATGGCGATGTCACCTTCCGAGAACGCGCCGCGTCTTTTCTGATGGCCGAACCCCCGCCCGGAAGGACGGGTCAAGGCCGTCCTCTTTCAGGCAGCACAGCGAGCTTCAGGCAGCACAGCGAGGTGAATCCGCATGGACTTCGTTCCTGACGGCTCCCATGCCGATCCCGTCTCATGGCGTGTCGCCACCGAGGCCAGCGCGGGAAAACTGTCGATGAACACCTCGAAGGGGTCGCGTCTCCTTCATGAACTGCCTCGTTTTCACGGCTCGTTCACCTTGTCGCGCGCCGGCCTGCTCGCGGGATTCGCCCTGCGGCTGCCGCTGCCCCCGGGGGCCCGCCCGGCGTGGCTGCGCGCGGAGGAGCCGCCGCTGCTGTCGTGGGAGTCGGTGGGCCTTTCCGCCGGCGGGCCGCCGAGCAACGTCGGCGGGCGCGCCCGGCTGCGGCTGGGGCGGCGGGAGACGTTCACCCCGGTGTGGGGACTGTGCGCCGAGGTACCCGCGGGGCGGCCCTACTTCAAGATCGTCCTGGAGACGGTCTTCCCCTCCTCCAGCCTCCACTGGCCGGCCGAGGCGTGGCGGCGGCTCCGCCCGGTGACGCTCACGCTGTTCAGCGAGATCCGGCCCTCGGGCGCCGGGACGCGGGAACCGCCGCGCTGACGCGGCACCGGACGGGCGCCCGGCGACGTCAGTGAGTGAGGGGCCGATCCCCCGCGGCGACGGCGGCGCGCTCCTCCTCGCCGTGGCCGTTGACCAGCGGGACCTTCTCGCCCCCGTAGGCCCTGGACATGCGGCCCCGCAGCCTGCCGAGCACTCCCCGTACGGCGGTGGGCGGCACGCCCTCGCGGTTGTCGGCGACCGCCAGTTCCGGCACCGGCTCCTTGGCGCCGATGTGCGCCGCGGCGTCCTCGGGCAGCGGCGCGTGGACCTCGACGAACCTGCCGTCGGGCAGCCTCTTGATCACTCCGGTCTCCACGCCGTGGCCGACCAGTGCGGCGTCCGAGCGCTGCAGCCCCAGGCAGATCCGGTACGTGATCGCGTAGGCCAGCACCGGGGCCCGCGATGACCAGGACCCGCCCGGCGTACGTGGTCATGTTCAGGCTCACGTGGAAGAACGTCGCGATCTCGTCGTTGGCCCCGAACAGCCACAGCACGCCGTAGAACGCCACGCCGGCCATGCCGATCGCGGTGCGGTGGGGGTTGTTGCGCGGGCGGTCGGCGATGTGGTGCTCGCGGCTGTCACCGGTGATCAGCGCTCGGCGAACGGGTAGAGCGACAGGCCCACGAGGATGACGCCCAGCGGCACCAGCCCTGGGATGATCACGCTCATCGGCAGGGTGCCCGCCTCGGCCGTGCCGAAGAGGTTGATCTCCCAGGCCGGCATGATGCGCAGCGCGCCTTCGAGGAAGGCCAGGTAGAAGTCGGGCTGGGAGCCCGCGGACACGTCGGCGGGGGTGTACGGCCCGTACAGCCAGATCGGATTGATCTGGGCGAACGTGGCGAGACCCGCGATCACCCCGAGCGTGAACAGGAAGTACGCGCCCGACTTGGCCATGAACGAGGGGTAGAACGGCGCGCCGACCACGTTACGGTTCGTCCGCCCCTTGCCGGGCATCTGGGTGTGCTTCTGCCGCCACATGAGCACCAGCGCGGCCCAGTGGTGTATCTGCCGTACGAGCAGGCCGCCGCGCACCTCGAAGGTGATCTCCAGCGCCGACGCGTACGCCTCGGACATCATCACGCCGCGCAGCGGCTCGTACGGGCCGTCGTACAGGACGTGGCCCATGCTCGGCTTGAACCAGAACGTCAGGAACGTGCCGGTGAGCAGCAGGATGACGAACGAGTAGAGCGCGATCTCCCCCAGCAGGAACGACCAGTGGTCGGGAAAGATCTTGCGCATGTTGCGCCGGAGAAACGAGGCGCCGCCCAGGCGCGCGTCCAGGTGGCTCGACGCGTGCGCGATGCGGCTCGGGACCGTGTTCAGCTCCGTCATGATCCTCCTCCGTGGGCCCCGGCCTCGGCGTCGCCGCGCTCCCAGTAGCTCGGCCCGACCGGCACGGGGAAGTCGCCCATGGCGATGAGATAGCCCTCCGCGTCGACGCCGATGGGCAACTGGGGCAGCGGCCGGGCGGCGGGGCCGAAGACGACGCGCGCGCCGTCGGTCGCGTCGAAGGTCGACTGGTGGCAGGGGCACAGGATGTGGTGGGTGTTCTGCTCGTACAGGGCCGCGGGGCAGCCGACGTGGGTGCAGATCTTGCTGTAGGCCACGATCCCGTTGTGGGTCCAGTTCCTGTTGGTGCCGGGCTTGATCTCCTCCGGCCTGAGGTTGACCAGGATCACCGTGGCCTTGGCCAGCGCGTTCAGGTCGTGCTCGTGGCCCTCGGGCACCACGGAGAGCAGGCCGCCGGGGCTGTTGAAGTCGGTCGCCCTGATCGGCTTGCCCGTGCCCTCCACGACCAGCCGGGGCCGTCTGCCATCCTTGGTCCTCTCCCCCCAGACGGTGTGGCGGAGCCGCTTGTGGGCGTTCGCGCCCGCCGTCTTGGTGTTGTCCAGGTCGCGCAGTAGCACCAGCGGCACCAGCCCGAGCGCGGCCATCGCCGGCAGCAGCGCGCGCCGCAGCAGCTTGCGCCGTACGAAGCCGCTCTCATTGGCGCCCTGCACGAAGTACTCCGCCACCGCCGCGCGGTCCTCCTCGTCGGAGACCATCGGGTGGCGCTCCTGGGTCAGGGTGTACTTCGGCATGATCTGGCGGGCCCAGACCACGACGCCGACGGCCAGCGCCAGCACCGCGAGCGTGAGCGAGCCGCCGAGGGCGAGGTTGGACAGCCCGGTCGCGTCGGGGCTGCCGACCTGGAGCGTCACGTAGAAGACGACGAACGCCAGCGCGGCCACAGAGGTGGTCGTGAAGCAGAGCACCACGATCTTCTCCGCCCTGCGCGCCTGCCGCTCGTCCTGCGGGACGACCCCCGGCCGGTCGCGTTCCCCGTCCCGCTCCTCCGGACCGCCGAGCATCGGCGCCCCGGCCGTGGGGGTGCCGGCGACGCGCCGCGGCACGGCGCGCTCGCCCCGCTGTTCGATGTTGTGATCCGTCATGTCCTGTGTCGCTTCTCCCGGGTGCTCTAGTGGCCGACGAGAACGGCGGCGCCGGCGCCCGCGCTCCGCGCCGACGCCGCCGAGCTTGTCCAGATCACGCCGGAAACCAGGTTTCGGGCGTTCTCAAAGTGGGCGCCCGGTATGACCTCCGCATCGGCCGCCGCGGGCATATCGCCTCCTTGTCGCTCCCTCCGCCTACCTAGACGCCGCGGCCAAGGAAAAGGTGACATTTGCCAGTTAAGCGATGTCCGCGCCGGCAGGAGCATTGACGGACCCCGCTCGCGGCACCGCGGGACGGCGGAGATAGAATCACGCTTTATTCCGACCCCGTTTTCACGTATTCACATATCCACGTATTCGCGGAATCGCCGGCCGCCGCCGCGCCGCGTGTTTCGAGTAGGCCATCACCGCGGCCCGGTCGGGGAAGTCGGTCCTGAACGCGACGTCGGCCCTCGGGCCCAGGCCGAGCCAAGGTGAGGGCCACGCGGGCGGTGGTGATCCAAGCGTCGAGACGAGAGCGCGGGCTGACCGGCCGACGGCCCCGGCGGTCGCGCCCTACCCCGCTTCTCGCGGCGAACGCGCATCGCTCGACCGTCCGGGGCGAACCAGGCGGGCACCGGATCGAGAAGGGTCACCGCCCGGACGGATCATCCACCTTGTGACCCCGGCTCACGAACGCAGGAATGCCAGCAGCGACTTCGCCAGCTCCTCCGGGGCCTCCTCGGCCACGTGGTGGCCGCTGTCGATCGGGTGGCCGGTCACGTCGTCGACCCACGTGCGCCAGATCGCCAGCGGGTCACCGTACAGGTCCTCCATGTCGTCCCTGGCGGACCACAGGAACAGGGCCGGGCAGGTGACCCGGCGGCCCGCGGCGCGGTCGGCGTCGTCGGCCGCGCGGTCCACGGTCAGGCCGGCGCGGTAGTCCTCGCACATCGCGTGGACGGTGGCCGGGTCGTGGATGGCCCGGCGGAAGTCCTCGTACGCCTCCTCGCCCATCTGCTCGGCGGTCGCGGCGTACCAGGCGTCCGGATCGGCGTCGATGACCCGCTCGGCGGGTTTGGCGGTCTGGCCGAGGAAGAACCAGTGCCACCAGGCCGTGGCGAAGCGGGCGTCGGCGCGGGCCAGCGCCTCGCCGATGGGGATCGCGTCCATCACGACCAGGCGCGTGACGACCGCGGGGTGGTCGGCGGCGAGACGGTGGGCGACGTACGCGCCGCGGTCATGGCCCGCCACCGCGAAGCGGTCGTGGCCCAGCGCCCGCATCAGAGCCACCATGTCGCCGGCCATGGCCCGCTTGGAGTAGGGGGCGTGGTCGGGGGTCGTGGGCGGCTTGCCGGAGCGGCCGTAGCCGCGCAGGTCGGGGCAGACCACCGTGTGGTGCGGGGCGAGGAGCGGGGCGACGCGGTGCCAGGTCGCGTGCGTGCGAGGATGGCCGTGGAGGAGCAGGAGCGGGGCGCCCGAGCCGCCGTACCGGACGAACAGCTCCGTCTCCCCCACGTCGATCATGCCGGTCGCGAAGTCGTCGAACATCCGCCGCTCGTACCCGGAAACGGCGCCGATCAACGCGTGCCGCACGCCGCCGGCCGGCTCACAGGATCAGCACCGCCAGCGTCCCGATGACCACGTGGCGGCCACGTGCCCACCCCAACGAAAGGCGTTGCAGGCACGCGGCCGGCTCGGGCCAGGACGCCGCCGTCCCGCCAAGCTCCACGGCGACAAGGGCTACGACTATCCTCACCTGCGGACCTTCCTGCGCGGCCGGGGCATCACCCCGCGTATCGCGCGTCGCGGGATCGAGTCCAGCCGGCGACTGGGACGCCACCGCTGGGTGGTGGAGAGAACCGTCTCCTGGCTGACCGGCTGCCGCCGCTTACACCGGCGGTACGAGCGCCGGGCCGACCATTTCGCGTCCTTCGTCGCCCTCGCCGCCGCTCTCATCTGCTACCGCCGACTCACCAAATGAGTCACCGTCTAAAGGAGACCGGCGAAAGCGCAGACGAGCCGGACCAAGTCCATCATCCCGGGGCAGGCGCCGGTGCTTGCCGGCGCCGGCAGGCCGGACTGCTGATCGTGTACACGGCGACGTACACGCGAGCCCGCAAGCGCCAGAACAAAATTCCAAAGGCCGCCTCCCCGCGCGTTCGCGCAGGGAGGCGGCCATTTGCCTGGGTGCGCCGCCAGGGACTCGAACCCCGGGCCCGCTGATCTAGAGTCACCCGTTCGGGCTGCCGGCGGGTGCCGAGGGCTGTCGGCGAATAGCGTTTTACCCCGTCTCGTACGCTTGACGATCACCAGTCTCTGTACCAGGCAGTATCGGGCTCTGACGGCGCAGCGTGGCACGTCCGAGCCCGCACCGAGCCTCGCGCTGCGGCGTCTTCCCCATGTGACATCCGCCCGCTGTACAGCCCTGCCGACTGACCTGATACCTCACCGGCGCGGCAAGCCCGCTGTACACGAGGTGATCAAAAAAAATGGACCCGCAACTGCCCGCCCGGGCTGCCGCGCGAACGGCAAGCCCGGGCCGGGTGCCCGGTCAGCGGCTAGCAGTGACCTGAGACGGTACGGCTCTTGACGGTTCGGATCTCGATGGGAGGGCCGAAGCGCGTGTCGTTGAGCTCCGCCTCGGCGAAGTACTTCTTGCCGGGCTCGACGTCCGAGCAGGGTTCGCTGGTGGACAGCGAGAAGAAGCCCTGGTGGTGCGTCCCCTTGTACCTGGTGGCGACGACGGTGTTGCCGTGCCAGTCGTCCCGGCGGATGCGGATGGTGACGCTGAAGTGCTCCTTCTTCGGGCAGTTCACTTCCGCTCTGGCGTACATGGAGCCGGGGTCGGGGCTGATCCGGGCGACGATGGAGCAGTCGGCCGGTCTTGCCGCCGCCGGTGCGGCGGGTACCAGTGTGACCAGCAGCGCCGCAGCTGTGACCAGCGACGATGTGACGATTCTTGCCTTGCGCATGAACGACTCCCGTGTTGTGCGCGGATGGCGACGAGAGGGCCGGCCGGACCTGTAGCGCATTCATCTCAGTTTATAGAGATAGGCATCACCGTAAACTCGCGCACAAGCCCCCGTCAACTGATATGAGCGGAGCTCGAGGCGACCAGCCATCTCAGTTGCCCGGCTGCTAGGATGGCGGCTGGACACAGGCGGGAGGGGCGGATGAGCAACGGGTCGGCGGAGCCCAGGCGCACCCTGGCGGCCAAGCTCAACCATCTCTTCAGCACCGTGCGCCCTCGCCAAGGCGGCGAATACTCCCATGAGGAGGTCGCCGCGGCGCTGCGTGAGAGCGGCGGTCCGACGATCTCGGCCACCTACATCTGGCAGCTTCGCAAGGGGCTGCGCGACAACCCGACCAAACGCCACCTTGAGGCGCTGGCGGGATTCTTCGGAGTGCCCCCGGCCTACTTCTTCGACGAGGGGGCGGCCGAGAGGATCGACGCCGAACTGGAACTGCTCAGCGCCCTGCGTGACGCGTCGGTCAGGCAGATCGCCCTGCGCGCGTCGGGCCTCTCCCCCAAGAGCCTCAACGCCATCACCGAGATGGTCGAGCGGGTTCGCGAGCTGGAAGGACTGCCGGACGCGACCGAAGGGGCATGATGTCCTCAGTTCCGTGGAGACGGCTACGCCGCCGGTGTGAGGCCAGGCTGGCCGCCCTGCCGCTCCCAGCGCCGTTCAGCGCGCAGGCGCTGTGCGAGCTCGTGGCCGCCGAGCGCGGCCGGCCGATCAGGCTGCTGCCGATGGAACGGACCGTCGATGTGTGCGGCATGTGGGTGCTGGCCGACGACGTCGACCTGATCTTCTACGAGCGGGCCACCACCTCGCCGCACCAGCAACACATCATCCTGCACGAGCTCAGCCACCTGTTGTGCGACCACTACCCGTCGGGCGTCGCCGAGCCCGATCACTGGCGGCTGCTCCTGCCGGACCTCGACCCGCGGATGGTGCACCGCATGCTGGGCCGCACCGCCTACACCGAGGTCGAGGAGCAGGAGGCCGAACTACTGGCCTCGCTCATCCAGCAGCGCGCGGCCCAGCTCACGCCGCCCGGCGACGCGCCCGAGACCAACGCCCTGACCCGCCGGATCAAGACCCTGCTCGACTGGTCCGCTTCCGATCGGCCCGACGGGGCGCCCTGAGCATGGCCGAGACGCTGCGTCACTACGGCCCGGCCGCCATCGCCTGCGTGCTGCTGGCGTTCCGCCTGGTCAAGGGGTGGCGTGGCCCGCCCGACCCGGCCAGGGGCACGGTGTGGCTGGTCCTGCTCGGGCTGTCGCTGTCGCTCACCCTCCTCACCCCCGCCGTGTACGCGTTCGTCGGCAGTGTGTCCGGCACCCCGAACCTGGCCAGGCTGCTCGCCCACGGCAGCATGCTGGTCGTCGCCTGGTCGGCCAGGACGTTCCTGTGGCACCTGAGCCATCCGGTCGCCGTCGCGCGCCCGCGCACCCGGCTGCACCTGGCCGCGCTGGCGGTCACGTTCGCGGCGATGTGCGTCCTGTTCGCGCTGGCCGACACCCCGGTCGATGACGTCCGCTTCGCGGGGCGCTACGCGGCCACGCCGTGGGTCCTGGAGTACTGGCTGGTGTACATCGCCTATCTGACGCCGTCGTTCGCCAGCGTGGTCGTGCTCGGGTGGCAGTACGCGCGCATGAGCAACGGGCCGTTGCTCCGCGTGGGCCTGCGCCTGGTCGCCACGGGGGCGTTCCTGGCCATCGGCTACCTCGCGCACAAGGCGCTCGCCTTCGCCGCCGCGCGCTACGGCTTCCCCTATCCTCCCAGCGGGCACGTGCTGCCCGACGGCATCCTGCCGCTCGCCGCGCACCTGCTGGTGCTCGCGGGAGCGACGTTGCCGACATGGGGGCGGCTCCTGATCGCGCCCGCGTGGCTCGCCTGGCTCCGTGACTACCGCGCCTACCAGGCGCTGCGTCCGCTGTGGCGGGCTCTGTACGCGGCGGACCCGCGCATCGCGCTCACGCCGGCGGCTCCGGTGCTGCTCGACCTCGTGGCGGTACGCGATCTCAGGTTCCGCCTGTACCGCCGGGTCATCGAGATCAGGGACGGCCGCCTGGCGCTGATGCCCTACCTCGATCCTGATGTCGCCGCCGCCGCGCGCGCGTGGGCCGCCGGGACCGGCGCCACCGGCCAGGCGCTGGACGCGGCCGTCGAAGCCGCCTCCCTCCACGCGGCGCTCCGCGCCAGGGCCGCCGGCACGGCCGCCGCCCGCGAGCACGCGCCGGACATCCCAGGCGGGGTGGACCTGGACAGCGACACCGCGTTCCTGCGGGACGTCGCCCGCACGTTCCGCGAGTTGCGCGCTCGTACGAGATCCGACGCGAACGTCCGGCAGGTGGCTCCGCCCCGCACAGGGGCCCGTAAGTAACGCTTCGAGCGCGGCCAACGGCGCCGGCGGATCAAGCGCCGACGGTCGGCGCACCGGCTCCCCCAGGGACATCGCCATGAGCCCGCGCGGTTCACGTACACGTCTGCGGCGCTGTCACAATCTCCATCGAAGGAAAAAGCCGCCTCCCTGTGCATTCGCGCAGGGAGGCGGCTTTTTGCCTGGGTGCGCCGCCAGGGACTCGAACCCCGGACCCGCTGATTAAGAGTCAGCTGCTCTGACCAACTGAGCTAGCGGCGCTTGCGACGGGTGTAACTCTAGCAGCACGCGGACATGGAGTGCACATCCATAAGGTCCGGACGTGACTCGGGGCCGGGCCGGCTTCCCCCAAAACCGGCCCGGCCCCGATCTACCGCGGTACTGCCGATTCCTCCCCCCAGAGATCGGCGGCGCCGCTGGGCGGGTGCGTTCCCCCTTCGCACCCGCTTCGGCAGAAAGCTCTTGACCTGCTACGACTCTATCGAGAGGCGGGCAATGGGCTCGTCACGTCCGGGTCGTATTTCGGGCTACAGGCGTAGATGGGGCGGTATGGGCATCACAGCGGTTCGTCAGGTGGCAGGACGATCTCCACTTTGGTGCCCCGTTCCAGGGAGCGGGTCACGGTGCAGTGGCGGTCGTGTACGCGGTGCGCCACCGCGCGGAAGACCTCGTCGGCCTTCAGGTCGCCTTCGGGGAGTTCGACCTCGTAGGTGACCGTGACCGGGCCCAGGAGGGTGGGCTCGATCTTCTCGGCCTCCACCGTCATGGCCAGGCGCACCAGGCGGTGGCCGCGCTTGGCGGTGAGGGGCTCGACGCTGACGATGTTGCAGCCGCCGACGGCGGCGAGGAGGAGTTCCACCGGGGTGAAGACGTCCTCCTCGGCCGAACTGCCCAGTTTGATCTCGGCGCCTCTGCCGTTGCGGGCCACGAAGCCGTCGTCTGTGCGCTGCACCGTTACCTTGGCCATGTCCGCAGCCTATGTCCCCGGCCTACGCCTGTGGCTGGCGCCAGGGCTCAGGCGTGCAGGACTGAGCGGCGGCGGTGCTGGGCGGTGGGGCGGGCCCGGGGCAGGGTGAGGCGGACCAGGGTGCCGCCGCCGGGGGCCGGCTCGGCGGAGACGTGGCCGCCGTGGGTGTCCACGACCTGGCGGACGATCGCCAGGCCCAGGCCGGAGCCGGGGCGGGAGCGGGCGCCGGGGGCGCGGTAGAAGCGGTCGAAGATGTACGGCAGATCCTCGGGGTCGATGCCGGGGCCGTGGTCGCGTACGGTCAGCTCGCCACGGTGGAGGCGGACCTCGACCTCGGTGCCGGGAGGGGCGTACTTGCCGGCGTTGTCCAGGAGGTTGGCGACGGCGCGGGAGAGGCGGTCGGCGACGCCGCGTACCATCATGGGCTCCAGGTCGTGGCGGAAGCGGATGTCCGGCCAGTACGCCGCCGAGCGCTCGATCTGGTGCAGCACGACGTGGTCGAAGCGCACGTCCTCCACCAGCGCGGCGGGCTCCTCGTCGCGGGCCAGCTCCACCACGTCGGAGACCAGGGCGGTCAGCTCCTCGAAGCCCGCGATCACGGCGCGGTTCAGGTCGGCCCGGTCGGCGGGGTCGAGGCGGTCGGCGTGCAGGATGAGCTCGACGTTGGTGCGCAGCGCCGCCAGCGGGGTGCGCAGCTCGTGGGAGGCGTCGGCGACGAGCTGACGCTGGGCGTCGGCGGAGCGTTCGAGGGCGTCGAGCATGGTGTTGAAGCTGCGCGCCAGGCTGCCCAGCTCGTCGTCGCGGTCCACGGTCATGCGCAGCTTGAGGTCGCGGGTCTCGGCGACGTGCCGGGCGGCCTTGGTGAGGTCGGCGACCGGGCTCAGGGCCGTACGGGCGGCGATCCAGCCGAGCACGGCGGCCACGACCAGGCCGCCCACCGACACGACGACGAACGGCCAGCCCAGGGTGGTCTGCAGGGAGGCCACGCGGTCGAGCATGTCGCGGGGCGGGGCGGTCTCGGGCGGGACGGGCGTGCCGAACGTCTGCTGTACGCGGTTGCACGCCACGTAGTACGCCATGGTCATGACCGCGATCACGCTGAGCGCGGCGGCGACGCCCGCGGTCAGGGCGAGGCGGAGGCGCAGGGGGAGGCGGGTGATGCCGGCGATCGGGCCGAGGAGGCGCCGCGCCCGTGGCAGGGTCGCGCTGGTCATGCCGGCTTCCTGAGGGCGTAGCCGAGGCCGTGGACGGTCTGGATCATGCGCGGCTCGCCGCCCGCCTCGGTCTTGCGGCGCAGGTAGCGGATGTAGACCTCCAGGGAGTTGGAGCCGGGCGTGGAGGCGTAGCCCCAGATCCTGTCCATGATGACCTCACGGGGCAGCACCTGGCCGCCGTTGCGGATGAGCAGGTCGAGCAGGGCGTACTCGGTGCGGGTGAGGTCGAAGACCCGTTCGCCGCGCCTGCCCTGGCGGTCGTGGGGGCGCAGCGACAGGTCGCCGTACGCCGGCGGCGGCTCGTCCTCGCTGGGCGGCGTGCGCCGCAGCAGGGCCCGCACCCGGGCGAACAGCTCCTCCAGCGCGAACGGCTTGACCAGGTAGTCGTCGGCGCCGGCGTCGAGCCCGGCGACCCGGTCGCGTACGCCGTCGAGCGCGGTGAGCATGAGCACGGGCATGCCGTTGCCGTTCTGGCGCAGCGTGCGGCAGACCTCGATGCCGTCCATCTTGGGCATCATCAGATCGAGCACGACGAGATCCGGCCGGCCCTCGGCGACGGCTCCCAGGCCCGCCTGGCCGTCGGCCGCGACGGCCACGCGGTAGCCCGCCAGGCGCAGCGCGCGCGACAGCGCGTTGCGGAACTCTGGCTCGTCATCCACGACGAGAAGCCGGGCGTTGGTCTCGGTCTCGGCCACCTGACCCCCTTTTGAGCTGCGGCGACCCTGCACGTCACTTTTGCACCAGGCGTTTAGGAGGGTACCTGGCCTATGACAGGTGGATAGCGCCATCGGTAGCAAAGTGGGATAAAGACCCGCAGCTTAGGGGGACGTTACGCGGCGCCTGTCATGCTGGAAGTCACGATGTGTCGCGACGTTAGGAGTCGGACGGATGGCGTTTCCCCGGTTTCCCGGCACCACCCGTGTCGGGCGGGTCCTGGGCCTGCCCTTGGTCGTCGAGGCGCGTACCGCGCTGCCGGCACGGGAGCTGGGTCCGCTGCTGAACGACGCGTTCAGGTGGCTGCGCCGGATGGAGGACGCGCCTGACGCGCGGCTCGGGGAGGTGCTGGAGCGGCTGTCGCGGGGGCTGAGCACGGCGGGCGTCGTCGATCACCGGGTGGACGCGGGGAACGCGGTGCGGGTGCGCGGCTCGGCGCGGCCGGGCGAGCGGTGGCGGATCGGGGTGCGCGACCCGCGTACGGGGGCGGTGCGCAAGATGTTGTTCGCGCACGATCTGGCCGTGGCGACGGCCGGAGGGCTGTCGTCGGTCGAGTCGGTGACGGTGGTGGGGCCGGATCTGGCGGCGGCGGAGGCGCACGCGGGCGAGATCGCGGCGATGCCGCTGCTGCCCGCCAGGAGGTACGCCGCGCGGCTCGGCGCGGAGGGGCCGTACCAGGTGCTGCTGGTGGACGCCGAGCGGCGCGCGGTCAGCACCCCCGGCCTCGCCCGGTACGCCCCCACGGCCTGGGCCCGGCGCATGGCCGGATGATCCGGATCACGCGTCGGGGTGCCTGGCCAGATAGTCGATGTAGATAGGGCGCAACGACTCGCCCAGCCGGCCCTCGCCGGCGACGACGGCGTCGCTGAGCAGGGCCGAGACCCGGCTCAGGTCGTTGGCCGCCTCGTCCTGGTTGCCCCCGGCCGCCTCCGCGGCCGGGATCACCTTCAGCAGGTCCCACAGGAACCCCAGGTCACCGTGGCGTACGGCGTAGCGCACCGCACGATCGTGCAGTTCCCTCGCCGACAGCGACTCCAGCTCGTCCGCGTCCATCGGATGCCCACCCCCTTGCGTGGCCTTACCCGAGTCCGTCGTGATCACGCACGGTACCCAGGTGAAGCCGGCCGTAACCCGCTCGTTCCGCGAGTCGCGGCCCGCGCGGGGCTAGGCTCTGATCAGGGCCGCCGCGCCCGCCGATCCGCATGGGAGGATGCCCGAGCGTGAAAATCGTCATCAAGATCCTGATCGTGGCCGCGGCCCTGTGGGTGGCGACCGAGTTCGTGTCCGGGATCACGGTCTCGGGCCGGACGGCCACCATGAACGTGCTGACGCTGATCGCGGTGGCGATCATCTTCGGCGTGGTCAACGCCGTGCTCAAGCCGATCATCAAGACGATCGGCTGCGCGTTCTACATACTCACGCTCGGCCTGTTCGCCCTGATCGTCAACGCGGCGCTGATGCTGCTGACGAGCTGGATCGCCGAGCAGCTCACACTGCCCTTCCACGTCGCCGACTTCTGGGCCGCGCTGTGGGGCGCGATCGTCGTCGGCGTGGTGAGCTGGGTGCTCGACCTGATCATCCCCGACTGAAGCGGCGCAGGGTGCGCCTCGTCCTGGACGGGACCGGCCTGACCTGCGCCCGGGTGCACGAGGTGGCGCGGGCGCGGCCGGTCCCCGGCACGGCGGCGGCCCGGGTCGAGGTCGGCACCGCCGAGCGTGCCCGGATCGCCTGGCTCACCGCCGGGTCGCTGACCGGCCCCGTCTACGGCCGCACCACCGGCGTCGGCGCCAACAAGAACGTCATGGTCGAGTCGGGCGGGCTCGACCTGCTGCGCAGCCACGCGGGCGGGGCCGGGCCGCCGGTCTCCCCCGAGCGGGCCCGCGCCATGCTGCTGGTGCGGGCCAACCAGGTGCTCGCGGGCGGCTCGGGGGCCGACCCCGGCGTGGCGTACGCGCTGGCCGACGCGCTCAACCGCGGCTTCACCCCGCCGGTGCGCACGTACGGCGCGATCGGCACCGGCGACCTCACCGCCCTGGCCACCACCGCGCTGTGCCTGCTCGGCGAGGTGGCGTGGCGGGCGCCCGAGGGCGAGGCGGGTCCGCCGCCCCGGTACGCGGTGGCCGAGGCGCTGGCGTTCATCAGCTCCGGCGCCGCCACGCTGGGCGACGCGGCGTTGGGCTGCCACCGGCTGCGCGCGCTGCTGCACGCCGGGATCGACGTGGCGGCCCGCTCCTTCGCCGCCGTGGCGGCCTCCGCCGAACCGCTCGCGCCCGCCGTGCAGGCCGCCCGGCCGCATCCGGGCCAGGCCGTGGTGGCGGCCCGGGTGCGCGAGCTGCTGCCCGGCCTGGCGGGCGACGCGGTGCGGCCGGAGCCGGCGGCGTACGGGCTGACCGCGCCGGCGACGGGCCGGGTGCAGGACCCGTACGGCTACCGGGCGTTCCCGCAGGTGCACGGCGCGGCGCTGGACGCGCTCGGCGCGGCGGCGCGGGCCGTGGAGGTGGACATGAACGCCGCCACCGAGAACCCGCTGATCGCCGAGGGCCGCGCCTGGCACAACGGCAACTTCCACTCCGCGCCGATCGCGCTCGCGCTCGACGCGGCCCGCGCGGCGGTGGTGCAGGCCGCCTCGCTCAGCGTCACCCGGCTCGCCACGCTGATGGAGCCGGGGTACACCGGCCTGCTGCCGTTCCTGGCCGACGAGCCGGGCCGCTCCGGGCTGATGATCCTGGAGTACGTCGCCCAGGACGCCCTGGCCGAGCTGCGCCACCTGGCCGCGCCGGTGACGACGGGCTCGGCCACGATGTCGCACGGCGTGGAGGACCACGCCGGGTTCGCCACCCAGGCGGCGCGGCGCGCGCTGGCGGCGGTGGAGCCGCTGGAGATCGTGCTGGCCTGCGAGCTGGTGGCCGCCGCGCGGGCGATCCGGCTGCGCGCGCCCCGGCAGGAGGACGAGCTGACCCGGGGGCTCGACCCGGCCACGGGCGACCGGGTGCTGGACGCGGACATCGAGGCGGCGCGGGCCCTGATCGGCGAGGCCGCCGGGCGCTTCAGCGGGTGATCCGGGCCACCGAGGCGCGCTGGCGCAGCTCGGGCGCCTGCACGATGCGCCGGCGGCGGGTGGCGCCGTCGGTGGCCGCGACCACGAGCCGCACCGCGGCCCGCACGATGCCGTCGATGTCCCAGTCGACCGTGGTCAGCGCGGGTTTGAGCAGGCCGGACATCGGATGGTCGTCGTAGCCCATGACCGAGATGTCCTCGGGGATGCGCAGGCCCTGCTCGTCGGCGGCGGCGTACACGCCGTAGGCGATGGAGTCGGCGAAGCAGAACAACGCGGTGGGCCGGTGCTCCGCGCTCAGGACCCGGCGGGCCACCTCGGTCGCCCCGGTCAGCGACTGGGGCGCGGTGACCAGGTCGATCTCCAGGCCCAGGCGCTCGGCCTCGGCGGCGACGTAGACGTCGGCGGGACGGTCGGGGGTGCTGGCCATGGTGGGGGTGAGCACGGCGAGGTGGCGGTGGCCGTTGTCGCGCAGGTGCTCCAACGCCATCGTGGTGCCGCGCCGGTTGTCGAAGACGACCTCGCCGGCCGTGCGCGCCCCGGCCAGCGCGTCGCCGATCGCCACGACGGGCAGCGTGGCGCACAGCTCGGCCCAGAACCCGGCGGCGGGATCGACGGGCTGCACGATCAGGCCGTCCACCCGCTGGTCGCGGAGCTGCTGGGCGAGGGTGCGCTCGCGTACGGGGTCGCCCGCGGCGTCGAGCATCAGCGCGTAGCGGTCCTTGTCCTTCAGGGCCCTGCCGATGCCGACGCCCAGCGACTGCTGCCACAGGTCCTCCAGCGAGCCGCACAGCAGGCCGATCATGCCGGTACGCCCGCTGGCCAGGGCCCGCGCGATCGGGTCGGCCTCGTAGCCCAGCTCGGCCGCGACACGCCGGACGCGCTCGATCGTCTCCTCGGAGACCTGCATCCCGCGCAGCGCATACGAAACGGCGGCCGGCGAGAGGCCGGTCGCCTTTGCCACCTCACGAATCGTCGCTCTCTTGCGCGGCTGCGTCACCTCGCAAGCTTATGCCGATTCGGCCCGCGGGGGGCGGGATGCGGGGGCCGTGGCGGTTGACAGGAGGCGAGGTGAAACGGTTCACTGAACCGTATCACTGAAACGCTTCACGAGCCTTCCTCTCCAGAGCGAGGGGATTACATGTATTGTGAGTAGGGAATTAGGGTAGCAGGCCGGAGGGAGCGGGTCGATGGGCTTCGACGTGCATCAGCACGTATGGCCGACGGAGTTCCTCGACGCGCTTCGCGCCCGATCCGCGCCACCCCGGCTCGACGGATGGACCCTGCTCCTCGACGGCGAACCGCCGTACGAGGTGGACCCGCGCGACCACGACATCGCGCGGCGCGCGCGGCTCAACCGCGACGGCGGCGTGGAACTCGCGCTGGTGTCACTGTCCAGCCCGCTGGGCGTGGAGCACCTCCCGCCCGGGGAGGCGTGGCCGCTCATCGACGCCTACCATGCGGGCGCGCGGGCCCTGCCCGAGCCGTTCGGCTACTGGGCGGCGGCCTGCGCCGGCGACCCCGACCCGGACCGCCTGGCCCGGGAGCTGGACGCCGGCGCGGCCGGGCTGCAACTCCCGGCCACGGCGATGTCCGACGCCGGCGGGCTCGCCGCGGCGGCGGGGCTGCTCGACGTGCTGGAGGCGTACGACCTGCCGCTGTTCGTCCACCCGGGCCCGGCGGCGCACGGAGACGCCGGGCCCGGATGGTGGCCGGCGGTGGTGCCGTACGTGCAGCAGATGCACGCCGCCTGGTACGCCTTCCGGGCCTTCGGCCGGGCGCGGCACCCGCGGCTGCGCGTGTGCTTCGCCCTGCTGGCCGGGCTCGCGCCGCTGCACTCCGAGCGGCTGCGCAACCGCGGCGGCGCCGGGCGCGGCGAGGTGGACCCGGGGCTGTACGTGGAGACCTCCTCGTACGGCCCGCGCGCCATCGACGCGATCGTCCGCGAACTGGGCATCGACGTCGTGGTCAACGGCTCCGACCAGCCGTACGCCGAGGCGCCCGCCACCGGCCTGGGCGCGGCGGCCGAGCACGCCGTACGCACCGCCAACCCGATCCGTCTTCTGAACCGACCGCAAAGAGCACGACCAGGAAAGGAGTCGCACCCATGAAGCACCACGTACGAGGCGGTGAGCCGTGTGCGTCCCCGACGCGGCTCCTCGACAACGGGGAACTCGACCTGCCGGAGCGCAACCTGGACCGGCGCGAGCTGCGCGACCTGGTGAACGAGCTGGCCGCGCACCCGGAACGGTGGGCCGAGCACGTCATGTTCCCCGAGGAGGGCGGTCGCCACTACGCCTCCCTGCACCGCGACGCCTATGTGGATGTGTGGCTGCTGTGCTGGCGGGCGGAGGACGACACCGGCTGGCACGACCACGACATCTCCTCCGGCGCCGTACGCGTGGTGGCGGGCGCGCTGAAGGAGTGCAACCCGCGCATCGGCGGCGAGCACCTGGAGACGGTCGTCTCCGAGGGCGAGTCGTTCTCCTTCGGCCCCGACCACATCCACCGGCTGACCGGCGCGGTGCACGGCAGCGTGTCGATCCACGCGTACTCGCCGCCGCTGTGGCGGCTCGGCCAGTACTCCATCGACGACAGCGGCGTGATGCGCCGGGTGTCGGTGAGCTACGCCGACGAGCTGCGCCCCGTGGAAGTGGCCTAGAAGGGATTCCCAGCGAGCCGGCAGGACGCACAGACGTCCGCCGGCTCGCCCCGGGACAGGCGGCAGGACGCACAGGCGCCGTCCACCCCACCCCGAGACAGACAAGACGCGCAGGCGTCGCCCTCAGCCCCACCCCGGGACAGGCGGCAGGACGCACAGGCGTCGCCCTCAGCCCCGCCCCGGGACAGGCAGCACGTGACGCGCCGGTAGGTCGCGCCGGTGAAGGCGAGCAACCCCGCCACCGGCCGGCCCACCGCGGCCAGCAGCTCCGGGATCGTCGTCGCGGGCTCGCCGGGCAGCACGCCGGCCAGCGTGGCCAGCGGGTGGGCCAGGGCCTCCGCCGTGGACCCCCACAGCGCGCGCTCGTCCACCCCGGTCAGCCGGGCGATGGCCGACACCAGCGGCCCCTGCCCGTCGAGCAGCGCCTCCCGGATCACCGCGCCCAGGTCGGGCACGACGGCCGTGCCGGGCTCGCCCGCGTGCGGGTCGCCGGGCAGCACCGCGGTGGTGACCGCGACCGCCGCGACCGTGACGCCCGCATCGGACAGCCGGAACACGGTGTCGCCGAACCGCATGATCGGCACCCGCCGGTTCAGCGCCCAGCCGAGCGCCATGGGCAGCGTGTGCCAGTAGGCGTACGTCCGCCACAGCAGCGCTCCCGCCGTATGCCGCGGCATCCCGCCGTCCCGGCGCTCGGCGGTGGCGTCGATGAGCGCGCCCAGCAGCTCGTACGGCTCGCGTGCCAGCTCCCGCGACGGAGTCCAGCTCTGCTCCCCCGTCGCCACCAGCGAGGGGAGCACACCGAGCCCGCCCTCGGCGGACGCGGCGAACCGCGCGAGCAGCCGGCGCAGACCGGCCAGCGGATCGGCCTCGGTAGGGGTACCGGGCCGGGCGAACAGGGTAAGCGACATCGGGCACTCCGTTGTGCGATCGACCGCCCACAAACTAGCAGCCCCATCCGACAGTCTCTAAATGTGTACGTGCCAGACGCGCATGCCGCCGCGACCAGCCAACACACCGCCCATAAATGTCGGTTCAATAACCCATATTCTGGACGCATGATTCGTCCCGCACTACCCGCCGACGTGCCCGAAATCGTGAGCATGATCCGCGAACTCGCCGAGTACGAGAAGGCCGCCCACGAAGTGCGCGTGACCGAGGAGCACCTTCACGACGCCCTTTTCCGCGACAACCCGGCCGCCTTCGCCCACATCGCCGAGCAGGACGGCGAGGTGGCGGGCTTCGCCCTGTGGTTCCTCACCTTCTCCACCTGGCGCGGCGTGCACGGCATCCACATGGAGGACCTCTACGTACGCCCGCGGCACCGCAAGGGCGGCCACGGACTGGCCCTGATGCGGGAACTGGCCAGGATCTGCGCGGAGCGCGGATATCAGCGGCTGGAATGGGCGGTGCTCGACTGGAACGAGCCCGCCATCGCTTTCTACGAGAAGCTGGGCGCGGTGCGCCTGGACGAGTGGCCGACCTATCGCCTGACCGACGAGCCGCTGCGGCGCCTGGCCACAGCTCCCAGGCCGACCGCCGCGTAACCGCCGTCACCCGGGGCCTGCCGCGGGCTGATCACCGAGCGGGCGGCCGGCCCGCGAGGGCCCCGAACGCCATCTGCACCAGGCAGAACCCCACCCCCACCGCCAGGGGCAGCGTCCACCCGCCCGAAAGCTGACGCAGCAGCCCGATGAGGAGCGGCCCCAGCGCGGCCAGCACGTACCCGCACGCCTGGGCCACCGCCGACAACGCGGTCACCGAGGCGGGGTCGGGCGCGCGCAACGTGATGATCAGCAGCGCGAGCGCGATCGACGCGCCCTGCCCGACCCCCAGCACCAGCATCCACACCCACGGCACGGTGGTAGGGAGGAACCACACGCCCAGATACCCGACCACCGTCAGCAGCGCCGCCCCCAGCACGTGCGGCACCTGGGTGGCCGCCTTCCCCGCGTGCACCGGCACGGTGAGGGTGGCGATGACCTGGGCCAGGTTGGTCAGCCCGAGCAGGTATCCGGCCTGGTCGGCGGGCAGCCCGGCCTCCACGAAGATCGTGGGCAGCCAGGCCAGCATCACGTAGAAGGTCAGCGACTGCAGCCCCATGAAGGCGGTGACGTACCAGGTGACCCGCCGCCGCAGCAGCGCGGCGTACGGCCGCGGCCCGTTGTTCCCGCCGCGTCGTGGCGCGGGCCGTACCGCCTGCGGCAGCCACAACAACGCCGCCGCCACGGCCGGCACCGCGATCGACGCCGCCACCACCCGCCAGTCCTGCCCGGTGGCCCGCTCCAGCGGCACCATCAACCCGGACGCACCCGCCGCCCCCACGACCAGCCCGGACACATAGATCCCGGTGAACAGCCCCACCCGCTCCGGGAAGTGCTGCTTGACCACGGCCGGCATGACCACGTTCATGATCGCGATAGCGCACCCCGCGACGGCCGCCCCGGCGTACAGCCCCGCCACCCCGTCGGAACTGCGCAACACGACCCCGGTGGCCAGAATCAGCAGCCCCGCCAGCAACGTCCGATCCAGCCCGATCCGCCCCGCGAACAGCGGCGCGAGCGGCGCCAGCACCCCCAGGCACACCACCATCACGGTCGTCACGGCCCCGCCCGCCGCCGGGCTCAGCCCGAGATCCCGCATGATCTCATCCAGCAGGGGCGAAACCCCGGCCAACGCCGGCCGCAGGTTCAACGAGGCCACCACGAACCCCGCCACCAGCAGAACGTACGCCGCCGTGCTCCGCCGTTGCTCGATCATCATCACCTCTCGAACCCTAGGCCGCCCGCCCGTCCGGATGCCACCAGGGCTTCCCGGGGCCTCGTTGGTGGGGACGACGGCCCCGGGAAGCCGCCCTTCATATGGAAGGGCGGCCGTTTCGAGCCGGGGGGATTCGAAACGGCCCGGCAGGGCGGAACTCGCGACACCCGTATGGAGAACGGGTTTCGCGGCGCCCTGGTCTAGGGATAGGGCAGTGTCGCGTATATGACTTTTCCGCTGGTCGCTGGATCGTCCAGGCTCACGACGTAGGTTTCTTTCGCCAGCTCGTCCACAATCGGAAGCCCGCGTCCGTTGATGGCTTCAGCATCCGGCATCACCCATCCGCCCGGCACAATCGGCACCGAATCCCAAACGCCGATACGCAGACACCGCTCCTGTTCCCGGAGGTCGACTCGGACGAGATGACGCCGGCGTAGGGATGCCTTTCCCGGAACGCGCCGTCCAGCGCGTCCAGGACGAGGACTGCGTTCGTGACCAGCTCGGAGACGATGAGCGCGGCATCGGCGCGGAAGGCCGGGTCGCGATATCCCCATCGGGTGAGCGTGTCCTCAACGTAACGCCGCCCCAGTGGAATGGAACTACGGAGTCCGACGAGCTTGATACTTCTCGCGCGCACTTTGATGAGGTCGATCAGCATGTTGCACCCTGCTTATAGGGCTATGTCCGGCTTGCCCGCCTTGCTTTCGCGCCGAATCACTGTGCAATCAGATTGCCAACCGAGAGGTTGGTAATGCATCGATTACCGATAGAGCACCGACGACATTCATTAAGACTGGCCAGGTGACCTTTTTTTCGAATTTCTCTTAGCCGCCTCAGGGCGGCTCTTAGGCAATGGAGGAAACCAGACATTGCTCCCCAACGCACCGATGTCAGCGGCTCTGCGGTTCCGGGTGGAGCTTGTCGAGCAGCGGAGAAGCCGGCGCTGGTCCCAGGCGGCCCTGGCCATGCGGCTGGACGTACACCAGACCCTGGTCAGCCAGTGGGAGACGGGGCGGACGCTTCCGGGGCGCGAGTACGTGCGGCGGCTCGACCAGATCTACGGGCTCACCGAGGACGACACCCTCGTCGCTCTCTACGAGCGCGTCCTCCGCGAGGCGGAGAGCCCACGCTGGTTTCTGCGCTGGGCCGAGCAGGTGGAGCCCCAGGCCACCACCCTGAAGTTCTGGGACCCCCTATTGGTTCCCGGCATACTCCAGACGGAGCGCTACGCATCCGCGATCTTCCAAGCCGAACCACGGGCGACACGCGCATGGATCGAGGAGCGCGTAGCGGCCCGAATGGCACGACGAGCCATCCTGGACAAGAAGAGGCCACCGATCATCTTGTCACTGGTCGAAGAGAGCGTCCTGCACCGCCCGATCGGTGACCGCGATGTGCTTGTGGAACAACTCCGACACCTCTTGCGGGCGACAGAACGGCCGGACGTCAATGTGCAGATAGTGCCCACGTCGGCGGGGTGCGCGGCAGGGATGATCTCAGGCTTCGCACTGGCCCAACTGCCCCCATACCAGGACATGGCGACGGTGGAAGCCGCGCACGAGGGGTTGGTGACAGCAGACGCGGACATTGTCACCCGCCTGCACCAGCGGTATGACAGCATACGAACGGACGCGTACTCACAGCGCGAGTCGCTGCGGATCATTAAGGATGCGATAGAGCGATGGGCGAAGTGAACCTGGACCAGGCCATCTGGCGCAAGGCAACCGCAAGTGGTGGTGGCGGCGGCCAATGCGTCGAAGTCGCCACCAACCTCCCCGGAATCGTCGCAGTACGCGACAGCAAGAACCCCACCGGCCCCGTACTCACCTTCACCCACGGAGAGTGGAACGCGTTCCTCGACGGAGCCATGAAGGGCGAGTTCGACCTGTAAAGGCGTCGGCTTCCCTACTCTCGCACTCAACCGGCGGCGAGGAAATCGCCGATCCTGGCGGCGATCGCGGGATAGTCCGGGCCGAACCAGATCATATGACTGTCGGCCCGGCTCTCCACTAGCCTGGGCTATTCAGCCGGAATTTTGCCCTGAAGATCGATAACTGAAGAAGGTGCCTCCGAGCTGCGATGATCTGACTGTCTAGATCACGAACATCGCACAGAACGGACGCACCTTCCGGGTGAACGCTACGGCATGGGACCGCCGCTTGTCTGTACGCGGCGATGGCAAGGGACTCCCCGGCCACGCCGGAGCCGTGCTCTTGCGCAAATGCGCTGATCAGACCGGGTTAACCAGCGCACTGAGCGCGGTGTTCGCCCGGTTGGACGGCTCGCCGGTATGGGACCGAGGCGTTGTCGTCATCCAACTGGCGGTGGCGATCACGCTCGGCGCGTCCAGCATGCGGCAAATCGCGTTACTGGCGCACCACGAGGGTGTCTTCGGCACGCCACCCTCCGACTCCACCATCCGCCGGACCCTGGAACCGATCGGCGCCGATGAGCAGACACGCCGACGACTCGCCCGCGCACGGGCCCGGGCACGGCGGCACGTGTGGGCGCTGATCGCCGCCACCGAGACCGGGTTCCCCTGGCTGATGGTGGCCGGAAAGGTGCTGACCGGCTGGGTCGTGATCGACCTGGACGCCACGCTGATCACCGCGCATTCGGAGAAACAGGGCGCGGCGGCCACCTTCAAGAAGGGCTACGGCTTCCACCCACTGGCCGCCTGGTGCGCCCAGACCCACGAGTGCCTGGCGATGCTGCTGCGGCCGGGCAATGCCGGCTCTAACACCGTCGCCGACCATCTGACCGTGCCGGCCGAGGCGATCGCACAGATCCCCGACGCCTACCGGGCCAAACTCTGGATCCGGATCGACGGCGCGGGCGCCACCCACGAGTTGGCCGAACGGATGAAGGGGCTGAACACCACCCGGCGCACGGTCCACTTCACCGTCGGCTGGAAAATCACCGACATCGACGAGGTCGCGATCGCCAAGCTCCCCGCCGACGCGTGGCAGGCCGCGCTGCGCCAGGACGGCAGCGTCCACCCGCATGCCGAGGTCGCCGAGCTGTCCGGCCTGGACGAGCGGGCCGCGCGCTGGGGCGTCAGGTTGCTGGTCCGCCGGGTCAAGCCTTCGCGCCGGGACACCGCCCAGCTGACCGCCCTGGAGAAGAAGACCGGCTGGAAATACAGCATCGTCGCCACCGACGTCGGCCCGCGCGGGCTACGCGGCATCGGCGGCAGCCACCAGATCCAGTTCCTGGACGCCGTCCACCGCGACCACGCCGAGGTCGAAGACCGGGTGCGCTGCAACAAGGCGATGGGGCTGCGTAACCTGCCGAGCAAGACCTGGACGGTAAATGTCGGCTGGGTCCTGGCGGCCAACCTCGCCGCCGACCTGGACGCCTGGACCCGGCTCCTGGGCTTGCACGACGACGCCGACCTTGCCCGCGCCGAACCGCAGACCCTCCGCTACTGTCTGTGGCACCTGCCCGCGCGCCTGGCCTCCCACGCCCGCCAGCGCGTCCTAAAGATCAGCGCTACCTGGCCGTGGAAGAACGCCTTCCTCATCTGCCGGCAGCGGCTCTGCGCGCTCCCGGCACCCGGCTGACCAGCACGAAAACGACCCTTCTCCATAGAAAGGAGCGGCAAGACACCCGCGGCCCCGTGGAAACCGCCGCCCACCCGAGCGACTCGGGCAGCGACGCCACCCCACACGCCGAACCGAAACGGATGATCAGGCGGAAACCTCCGCCCCACCGGTTGACTCAGCCGAGACGCCTGCGGGCTGAGTCATCGAGGTCGACGGTGCCATGAATGGCGAGTTCGACCGGTAAGGACGCTGGCGCCTCCACCTCGGGGCCCGATATCACTGCGGCGTAGGAGAGCGCTGGCGCACCAGACCCCGTCCTCGTCGATGAGGTCCCATGCTGCATACCCGGAAGAGCAAGGCATGGAATCCCTTCATCTCTTCTAACCAACTCGCCCGCGCTGCTTCTTGCGCCTGCCGCGCGGATAGGCGTCCACAAAATGAGCAAATCTATCTCTATCTCGATCAATCACCTCAAGAATATCTCTGGCAAGATCATAATGACCCGAACACAACTCTCGGTAAATCACCCAGATTCCTTCCTGGGCGTTTTGCCGACAAATGGATCCGAGATCCGGATTTCCTCTTTCCACCTCTTCCGTGTCGGACTCGCCAGAAACTAGCTGAAAAAGTAGTTCAAGAACAGCCTTCCGAGCTACCTGTGAAATTTCCTCCGCCAGGGCAGCGAGCAAGACAGGAACCACGTACTGCGATGCCTCGAACAACTGCCCTTGAACCACGACATAGTTCTCAAGTTCCCAGTATGCAGCCCAGGCGTCATCCTCAGTTTCACTTGAGAGGAGCGCCAGGATGCTCTCCGGTACACGGTCAGCCTCACCTCCCATCGCCCGCAGCGACCCCCAGTTGTGACGGCTCAGCTCCGTTCTCACTATATTAGCGCTCACGACTCCACCTCCCTCCAGGGTCAAATGTTATGCCCGGAGGAAATTGATCTCTATCATATCTTTCCTGACACCTCTCACAAACTGGGATTTCGGTCCATTCACCTTGGCGCCAGCCGAAAGCCCCTTCGAACCTTACACCGCCAGGACCCCTACCCGCCTGGCGCTCAATATCGTTCTCTGCACATCCGGTCGGATTGCCAGAGCATCCAGCATATGCATTACCATCAGAATCGTAGCCACCGCAATAAGTGGCATGCTTCTTTCCAAGAGCGTTGCCTAAATCATCCCGTTTACATCTCGCCTGTGCGCCGGCATCGTCATCAATGGGCCCACAGTCACCGCGAGGAGTTGTGTTGTGAACAAGGACCGCTTGGTCGCCTGCCACCACATGGTAGGTGTGCAGGTCGTAGATCGTCAGGTTGTGGACGCGTTGGGTGGCGGTCCATTCCTTGACGGCGGTGATCTGAACGTACGTGCCAGCCGAGGTCTGGAGCCAGGTGCCCTTGTCCAACTGGCCGGCCGGGACCCATTCCCGTAGGTCGGGGACCCAGAAGGGGTGTTCGTCGGTGGCAGTGATCACATCCGTGGCGTCGCCGTGGTCGCCGTCGATGTCGATGGTGAGCTCGACCAGGTGCTTGACACCGTCGCCGGTGATCAACGTGGTGACTAACCTGGGCTCGGTGCGACCGGTTTCGGGGTCGGTGGCCTGGACATGGTCGCCGACCTTGACGTCCTCGATCGGCTTGGTGGTGCCGTCGGCCATCAGGACCCGGGTGCCGGGCACGAAGCTGTTGGGACGGCGCTCGCAGCTTCCGGAGCCGTCGCCGGGGGTGCCGACCAGGGGCAGGTCCGGGGCGACGTCATCGATGACGTCTTCGATCAGCGACTCGGTGGTGTCCTCGACGATGTCCTCGACGACTTCCTTCGCGCAGCCCTTGAAGCTCACGCAGCCGTCGATGTCGCCGAGCGGCTCGATGCCGGACTCCTCCACATAGGACTCGAGGATCTCGAAGCGGCTGTCGCCGGTCGGCTTGTTCTGCTGCTTCTTCTTGGTCGACTGCGCCTTCTTCTTGGCCGCTTCGGCCTTCTTCTTGGCCTTTTCGCGTTCCTTCTGCTTGGCCTTCTCCTTGGCCTTCTGCTTGGCGCGCTGCTGGGCCTTCTCCTTGGCCTTCTGCTTCGCGCGCTCCTTGGCCTTGTCCTTGGCCTGCTGCTTGCTCTGCTGCTTGCTCTTCTCCTTCGCCTTGTTCTTGATCTCCTTCTTGATCTGCTTCTTGGTCTGGTCCCGGACCTTGTTCTTGACCTGCTGCTTGGCTTTGTCCTTGACCGCCTTCTTCGCCGACTGCTGGGCGCCCCGTTTCACCGTGTTCTGGGCGCCCTTCTTCGCCGTCGTCTGGGCGAGCTTCTTGCCCGCGGTCTGGGCGACCTTCTTCGTGGCCTGCTGGGCGGTCTTCTGCGCCAGTTGCGCGGCGGCGCGTTTGGCGGCCTCGATGGCCAACCGCTTGGCGGCCTCCGCGGCGAGTCGCTGGGCGATCTGCCGGGCGATGATCTGCGCCGCCATACGCGCGGCCATCCACGCCAGCGGGATGCAGAACGGGCAGTTGCCGGTCGGGTCGTCCAGCGACAGCGGGTCGCCCAGGGCGTAGGCGTAGCGGTTGAGGTTGGCCGAGGGGTAGGGGGTGAGGGTGATGTCGTCGCGGGAGGCGAAGCCGCCGGTTCCGGGGATGTACCAGCGGGCGTGCATGTTCACCTTGCCGGTGTCCGGGTCGGTGTACTCGCCCTGGTATCCCAGCCGCCGCTTGGTGCCGGTCTGTGCGGTGACCTCGCCGAAGGGGTCGTAGGCCGTGGAGTCGACCAGCGCGGTGCCGGAGAAGGTGCCGACCACGTCGCCGTGCTGGTCGGACAGCACCCCGAGCGCCGGGCCGGTGCCCTCCTTCATGCTCAGCAGCTCGCCGGTCGGGGTGCGGCCGTAGGTGGCCTGCACCGCGCCCGTGCCGTCGGTGACCGAGACGATGTCGTTCGCGGTTCCGGAGTAGTGGAAGTTCTCAGTGCCGCCGGCCGTGCTGCGGGAGGCCAGCCTGCCGAGGGCGTCGTAGGTGTAGGTGGCCTGGCCGTCGGCGACGAGCCGGTCGAAGGCGTCGAAGGTCAGGTTGCGGGTGACGCCGTTCTCGGTCTCGGTCGCGACTGTGCCGCGCGGGGTGTAGGTGTACTCGACGCCGCCGCCGGACAGCAGCCGGTTGCGTTCGTCGTAGGTGAAGGTCGCGTCCCCGGCCTTGGTGCGGTTGCCCGCCGGGTCCCACTCATATTGGGTGGTGTTGCCGTTCGGGGCGGTCCACGAGATGAGCCGGCCCATCCGGTCGTAGCCGTAGCTGTTGGTGCCCGCGCCGGCCGTGCCGGAGGTCACCTTGGAGACGAGCTGGTCGTCCTTGTCCCACCCGTAGGTGATCTTCGCGATCTCGGTGCCGCCGCTGTTCTTCAGCGTGTGGCTGATCAGGCGGTCCAGCGCGTCGTAGGAGAAGCTCTGCGTGGTCGTGGGGTTGGCCGAGGTGAGTGAGGTGACCCGGTCGGCATCGTCGTAGGTGTAGGTGAACGACCGGCCGCTGACCGGGTCGGCCGCCGTACGGAGCCGGTCGTCGTTGTCCCAGCCGAAGGCGGCCGTGCCGCTGGTGTCGGCCCGCTGGGTGACGTTGCCCATGTCGTCGTAGGTGAAGGCGGCCACCTGGGTGGTGCCCCTGCTCACCTTGGTGATCAGGCCCCGGTCGTTGTACTCCAGGGTGTAGTCGCCGATCGCGGTGTCGCGACCCGCCAGGTCGTAGCCGAAGGTACGTACGGGGGTCGCCACCTGTGCGCCGGTCCCGCTCTCCTTCACCAACCGGCCCAGATGGTCGTACTCGCGGTCGATGCGCACCCCGCCGGGCTGAAGCACGGCGGTGAGGTTGCCGCCGACGTCGTAGATGTTGGTCCAGGTACGGTCGGCCGGCTGCGGGTGGGCGGCGGTGGCCGGCTCGATGACCGACTCGGCCAGCCCCAGGCTGTTGTAGGTGGTCCACACCGTGTTGCCGCGCCCGTCGGTGGTGCGCGTCATCGCGCCGGTCGCGTCGTAGCCGTACGTCGTGGTGACCGAGGCATCGGCGGAGACCGGCTCGATCAGCTCGACGAGCGCGTCGGTGGCGTCGTAGACCCGCTGGACCCTGTTGCCCTCGCCGGAGGTCTCGGCGATCGGGTTGCCCACCGCGTCGTACTCGTAGCCGATGCTGCGCAGGACCTGACCGGCGTCGTCCAGGTCCTTGACCGCGATCTCCCGTCCGGCCAGGTCGTACTCGTGCACCGTGGCGTTGCCCAGTGGGTCGACGGTCTCGATGCTCCGGCCGGCCAGGTCGTAGGCGTACTCGGTGGTGTCGCCCAGCGGGTCGGTGACCTTGGTCACCTCACCGGCCGGGTTCACCTCGTACAGGGTCGTCCGGTTTCCGGGGGCGACCTCCTTGATCTTGTGACCGGCGGTGTCGTACTCCATGGTCGTGGTCAGCGCCTTGGTGGTCGGCTTGCGCTCGATCATGGTTACGGTGACCTGCCGGCCGAGGCCGTCATAGGTGGCCTCGTTACGTGCGCCGGTCGGGTCGACGCTCGCCAGCAGCTCGCCCGCGTTGTTGTACTCGTAGATCCAGGCACCGCCCGGCTGACCCTGCGGACCCGGTTCGGTGACCCGCACCCGGTTGCCGAAGGCGTCGTACTCCGTCTTCCAGGTCGAACCGCGAGGGTCGGTGTACTGGGTCACGCGCCCGGCCGCGTCGTAGGCGTAGGTGGTGACCGGAGTGAGCGTGCTGCCGCCCGGCGGGGTGTAGGACGGCTCGGTGACCGTTGTGGCGCGGCCGAGCCGGTCGTAACCGACCGTGGTGACGCGCCCCTTCTCGTCACGGGAATGCGTGCGGCGGCCCGCGCTGTCGTAGCCGAACGCGACCGTGGGGCGAGCCGTGACGGCCGACGTCCCCGATTCTTCGACCTTCACCGGTGGAGCGCTGACCTCGACCAGTTGTCCTGCGGCGTCGTAGCGGTAGTCGGTGGTGAAAGCGGCGGCGTCGGCCCCCGGGAGATTGCCGCGCGGGTCGGTCATCTTCGTGACCAGGCCGCGGTCGTCGACCGTCCACGTCGTGACCAGGTCGGTGTCCCCGTTCTCCACGGTCCGGCGGATACGCGCGTCATCGGCGTTGTAGGCGAACTCGGTGCGTTCGGTACGGCCAGTGCCGGTGGCGGTCATGGTCTCCGACGTCACGTTGTCGTTGGCGTCGTAGGTGTATTCGATCTGCCTGCCTAACCCCAGCGGGTCGAATATCTCCCAGGCCAGGCGGTTGGCCTCGTCGTACGCCATGGCGATGTTCTGCTTGCCGCCGCCGAGCGCCCGCCCGGTAAGGTTGCCCGCATCGTCATAGGCGTTGGACTCCAGCACCACGTCCTGGGGTGTGGTGAAGTTGTTCAGCCTGACGTCGTCGGCCATCACCTCGGCGCGCAGATCGTCACCGAAGTACTTGTAGGCGAGCTTGCGGCCTAGCACATCGGCTTCCGCCGCCAGGCGGCCCTCCGGGTCGTACGTGTAGGACTCGAGCATCAGATCGGTGGGCGGCTTGGGGGAGACCGGGCTGCCGGTCCAGTTCTTCAGCGTGCGGGACTTCAATTCGCCGCGTGCGGTGTAGGCGTAGTGGAAGACGTTGCCCAGCTCGTCGGTGACACTGGTACGCGCCCCGGTGTGGTCCCACGTGTACTGCACCACGCCGCCTTCGGGTCCCGTGATCGACGCGACGCGACCGTAGTCGTCGTAGGTGTAGGAGATCTTCCGCTCAGGATCCCCGCCGGTCAGGTCCACCACGCTTTCGGTGGCGCGATGCCCGTCAGGGGTGTAGGTGTAGCGGGTCTCCGGCTGGTGTGTGACACCGGAGATCTCGTTCTTGACCGGCGCGCCGGTGTGGGCGCTGAGACGTCCGGCGGAGTCGTAGCGGAACTGGGTCGTCACACCATCGGGATGGGCGTCGGAGATCTCCGTACGCGAGGTCGTCCGGCCCAGCGCGTCGTAGGTGAATCGGATGACCAGCCCGGAGGGGTCGGTGACCTCGGCCACGTCACCGGCCGCGGTGTAGCGGTAGGTGGTCTCGTTGCCCTTGGCGTCCTTCTCCGACTTCAGCAGCCCCGCCGGCGTGGTCCCGGTCGGTACCGCCGGTTCGGTGCCGTCGGTATACGTCGAGGTGCTGGAACGGCCGTTGGGGAAGTCGTCGGTGGCAGGCGTTGTCTCCTTGACCAGATCGCCGTATTCGTTGAACTCCCACTTCGTGGCGAAGGTGTTGTCGAACATGTGCGCGGAACGGGCGTCCCGAGAGGCGATCATCTGGTCGTTACGCGGGTCGAACTCGTTCTGCGTGTTGACGTAATAGGTGTAGTACTCGGTCTGGCAGTCCGATGTAGTTCGGCATGTCGTACTGCTGAGGACGTTTCCTCGCTCGTCCGTGGTCCGCTCGACCGTGTTACCGTTCCGGTCGATCACCTTTGTGGAGTAACCACCCGTGTCGTAGCTGTAGGACGTCTTGTGGCCGAGCTGATCGGTCTCCGACACCAGGCGGTTGCCACGCCAGACGTCGTGCTCGTACTTCAAGGTGCCGCCGTGCGGGTCGGTCACGGTGACCGTGCTCAGGCCCGTCCACCAGTCATAGGTGCGCGTGCCGGCCGTCCAGGTGCCACCGTGCTGGTCGGTGTGCGTGACCACCCGGCCGCTGGACGGGTCGTAGGTGTTGGACATCCATGTGCGCCCCGACGGCAGCGCGATCTTCGTCAGCGTGTACGGCGCCTCGGTACGCGCCTGGTAGTGCGCCTGAACTTGCTGCGCGTTGAGCGCGCGATCGTAGAAGGCGAACTCGTCGATGGAACCGGTGAAGGCGAACTCGGCGGGCACGTCGTTCTCCGGCGGCGTGCCGGGAAGGTAGGAGTCGGCGGCTCCGCTTCCGATGAGCGCGGTGTCCAGCCAGTTGTAGGTCTCAACGCCCACGTTGGACGTGCCTGCCACGGCGCCGTCCACGTAAAGAGTGGTCACACCGTCCGCCACTGTGATGACCGCATGGTGCCACTGCCCATTGTCCACCCGGTTCTGCGAGGTGACGGGCGCGAGCGGTTCTCCCCACCAAGAGGCGACCGTCATCTGGCCGCGGAGTTTGCCGTCGGTGCCGACATACAGGCCCGGCGCGCCGGGCCGGGGCTCGGCTGGATCCCATTCGCCCTGGCCGGCCCAGAAGATGAATCCCGGCCCCGTCGTCTTGAACCACGCTTCGACCGACAGGCTCTCCCCTAGTTGGGGGACCACACCACCCAGTTCCAGAAAGGACGAGGTGCCGTTCCCTTGGAAGCCCGCGGCGGTGTTCGTCGTCCCCGCCAGCACACCCGGGCGATCGGTCTGCACGCCCTCGGAGGCGAAGAGGCAGGCACGCTGATTGGTTTCATCTGGGTAGCAGTCGAACCCTAACGCCTCCGGCTTGCGCTCCCCCAACCGGTAGTAGCCGACAGGGCGGTCATCCAGCACGACCTCCCGGTACCGCGAGCCCGTCCCATAGGTATAGACGGTGCAGTTCGGCGCGGCGGCGGGTGAGCACACCTGGGTCAGCCGGTCGCCGTCGTAATGGTAGGTCCACGTCATCGCGGTGCCGTCGACGGGATCGGTGGCGACCGAGCCCACGTGGTTACCACTCCAGGTGAACGTCAGCGAACGTCCGCCGGTCGCGGTCACCTTCTGCAACCGTCCGTCGGTGCCGTAGGTCAGGTCCTGGCCACGTCCCCGGCTGTCGCTCAGCTTGAGCAGCCGCCCCTGCGCGTCGAACTCATAGACCGTGGACGCCTTGTCCATCAGCCGCCACCCGCCGCCGGAGACCTTCGCCAGCGTGAAATGCATGGCGGCCGGCGACTGGTAACTCGTCGTGCTTCCCTTCTGCCGGAAACGGAGCTGACGGCCGTCCGGAAACGTCACCAGAAGCGATTCCGGTGACCCGCCCTCGGACTCGATTTTCATGTCGTAACGCGTGGACCACCCGGCGCCGAACAACCCGTCCTTCCGGGGGTCGAGGCTGTTGTAGGAGCGGACTACGGCCAGCGGAGGGCCCACGACCGCTACTGAGACGTCGGAGAAGGTGGTGGTGTAGTTCCCGGCGAGATGGTGGAACTCCTGCCCGTTCACTCCGCGGCTGGCCAGTTGCGAGCTCACCCCCGGCTGGCGGACCGCCGTGGTGAAACTGATGTCCTGTACGATGCTGGTCTCACCGGTGATGGTGTCCCGGGCCCGAATCTCCCAAAGGTAGCTCTCCCCCCATTTGAGGAACCCGCTCGGAACCTGCCAATAGGGCTCGTAGGAGTCCTTCCATTCCGATTCCAGACAGGCACCGGTATTACCGCCATCGGTTACTTCGCAGATCCGGTAGAGGCGTTCGACCTCCCACCACGGCGAGCTCGCCGAGGCGTACACCTGGGCCCGCAACTGCGGCGTCAGACTGTCCACCTCGGACTGGTCCTCGGGGTACACCGCGCCGATCGTGGGAAGAAGGGCGCCGGCGGAGGTGAGCAGGTCGGAGGCCGAGGGCACCCGCTTTCGCGCGGCCTCCTGCCCCACCGGCCCGTCACGACCCATCAGACCGGGAGCCGACAGTGACGGCCGATGATCGACCTTGGCGGGATCGCGCAGATCCGGCGCCAAGGCCCCCTCCGGGCGTTCAGCCTTCGCCGCCGGCTTCTTCTCTTTGCTTTCCTTCGCCCTGGTCGCGGCGGCGTCGACGAATTCCGGGAGACCGGCAGCCGACCCGATGAACTGTTGTGGAGTGACAAGCGGGGCGGGTTGCGGCTCCGCCCAAGCCGGGAATACGGGGAGCTGGAGCATACCCGGCGTCACCACGAACACCAGCACGGCCGTGAACCAATAGAAGGTACGCGAACGCCCCAGTAACCAACGCGACCGACCCACGTATGCCACATCCCTGCAGACATGCCGACGTACGGCACCCAACGACAGTCGACGTCATAAAGGAAAGTTAAGGAGATCCATCGACATACTGATCAATCGCGGTCAAGTAGGCAAGATCGGCCACAAAGGTTACTCATTACCTTGAGTGATCAGGCAGGTGCGTCACGCGTTTCATCCATGTCACGCCCTGAGATGCGGGAACACGAAGAGAGCGTGATGTTTGTCACACAACCCGACAATGGACGGGAGCCGGTATTTGTGTTTAAGCGGTGCACACTATGAGTGGCCGGTTAGACAGCGTCATGCCGATTTCCTCCCCACGTAGCCGGCGAGGTGCGGTGATGGGCGCCGGCCTTCGGTAGCGGCCTAGGCGACAACGCGACGACGGGTAGCCGCCCGTCACATTCGAGCGTCAGATGATCGAGGACAGGCAGGCATCAACGGCCCTGCTGATGGCCACTGTGGCACAGGACCGTCTCCACGCTTCAGAGGAGCCGTGACGTTCGACGGGAAGGGGCGGCCCTGCTACGTTCCGGGACCGTACGACAACCCCAGGCAGGTGCTGCGAACCCTTGACCGTGTGGTGGGCGCGGGCAACTACGACCACCTCGGCGAGGAACCGGAGCCCGACTTCACCGATCGTTTTCTGTGATCGCGGGCCCGCCGGGGGCGGGCCAGGTCTTCGCGGGCCGGTACGCCGAGGCGGTCTTGGCGAAGTCGGGTGACGCCGCCGCGCGGGCCGTGGACGCACGACGGGTGATCGCCGCCGCGAGCGGACGGTTTCCCGCCTGGCTGCGGCCCTTGGTCGTGGCGCGTTTCGGCCTCGCCACCCTGGGCTCACTCTTCGTGATCATCCTTCTGGCCACTCCGGGCGCGGGTGCGTACTTCGGTTAGCCCATCACACATTAAAGGCGACATATTGACTGGCTAAAAGGTTAGGCTAACCTAATCTCCGTGACCGAGAGTGTTGTGCTGCGCGGTGATGGCCTGCGGCTCAGTTACCACGGCAGCACCGTGGTCGAGGGCTGTGGTGTCGGGTTGCGGCCGGGGCGGGTGACGGCCCTCGTCGGGCCGAACGGCAGTGGGAAGTCCACGCTGCTGCGGGCGCTCGCGCGGCTGCACCGGCCCGACGAGGGCACGGTGACGCTGGACGGCGGGACCTCCGCGCTGGATCTGTCGGCACGCGACTTCGCCCGGCGGGTGACGTTGCTGGCGCAGAGCCGGCCCGTGCCCAGTGGCGTGCGCGTGCGGGATGTCGTCGGGTACGGGCGGCATCCGTACCGGGGGCGGTGGAAGGCCGGCGATCCCGACGGCGCCGCCGCCATCGTACGGGCCATGGAGCTGACCGGGGTCGCGGCGATGGCGGAGCGGCCGGTGGACGAGCTGTCGGGCGGGGAGTTGCAGCGCGTGTGGCTGGCGACCTGCCTGGCGCAGGACACCGACGTGCTGCTGCTGGACGAGCCGACGACCTTTCTCGACCTGCGTTACCAGGTCGAGCTGCTGGAGCTCGTGCGCGACCTGGCCGACCTGCACCAAGTCGCGGTGGGGGTCGTGCTGCACGACCTCGACCAGGCCGCGGAGATCGCCGACCGGGTCGTCCTGCTGCACAACGGGCGCATCCGGGCCGAGGGCACGCCCGCCGAGGTCCTCACCGAGGAGCTGCTGACCAGCGCGTACGGCATCCGCATCGAGGTCACGCACGATCCCCGCACCGGAGCGGTGCGCACCCGGCCGATCGGGCGGCACACGCAGAACATCCCCGCGAGAAAATGACAGGAATTCCCATGCCCCTCCTTCGCCGCGCCCTTGCCGGGGTGCTCGCCGTGCTGGCTCTGAGCGCCTGCGGCACCACCGAGACCCCCGCAGCGGCCCCCGCCGAGTCCGCTGGAGCCGCCGGACCCGTCACCGTGACCGACAGCAGGGGCAAGCAGGTCACGCTGGACCGCCCCGCGACCCGGGTCGTCGGGCTGGAGTGGGGCGAGGTCGAGATGCTGGTCAGCCTGGGCGTGATGCCGGTCGGCGTCGCCGACGTCAAGGGCTACGGCACCTGGGTCACCGCCGCCAAGCTGGACTCCTCGGTCAAGGACGTGGGCACGCGCCAGGAGCCGAGCGTCGACTCGATCGCCGCCCTGCAGCCCGACCTGGTCGTGATGGAGGCCGAGCGCGACTCGCCGCTGATCGGGCAGCTTGAGAAGATCGTCCCGGTGATCGTGACCAAGGGCAGCGACGCGACCCGCAACATGGAGCGCCTGCGCGAGGACCTGATGATGATCGCCACCGCGGTCGGCAAGACCGCGGAGGCCGGCAAGCTCATGGCCGACCTGGACGCCGCCCTGGCCGACGGCAAGCAGAAGCTGGCCGCCGCCGGCGCCGCGGGCAAGCCGTTCGTGATGGCCGACGGGTGGAAGGAGGGCAGCACGATCTCGGTGCGCCTGTTCGGCAAGGGCTCGCTGGTCTCCGACGTCGCCGAGCGGCTCGGCCTGACCAACGCCTGGACCGGGAAGGTGGACGAGGGCTGGGGCCTGGGCACCACCGACGTCGAAGGGCTCACCGTGCTGAAGGACCCCGACACGCGCATGTTCTACAACGCCTCCGACGGCGTGGACGTCTTCGCCGACGGCCTGGCGGACAACGCCATCTGGAAGTCGCTCCCGTTCGTGGAGAAGGGGCAGGTCACCAAGCTGCCCGACGGCATCTGGACGTTCGGCGGCCCGCTGTCGTGCAAGCAGTACGCCGAGGCGCTCGTGAAGGCCTACACCGCTTGAGCACCCCCACCCTGACGGCGGCGCCCCCGGCCACCCCGCTGCGCCGGCTGGGGACCGCCGGGGTCTTCGCCATCGCCCTGGCCGCCACGGTCGTGGTCGCGGCCGTCCACGTGACCCAGGGCACCTCGTCGATCGGCGCGCTGGACCTGCTCCAGCTCGCCTTCGGCGCGGAGAACCAGGACGCGGCCCGGGTGCTGGTCGCCTCCCGGCTGCCCCGGCTGCTGGCCGGGGTGGCGGTCGGCCTCGCGCTGGGCGCGGCGGGGGCCCTGCTCCAGTCGATCGCGCGCAACCCGATGGCCTCGCCCGACACGCTGGCCGTCAGCTCCGGCGCGTACCTGGCGGTCGTCGCCGCGGCGTCGTTCGGGCTGACGCTGCCCCTGCCGATGTCGGGCGGGCTGGCCTTCGCCGGCGGGCTCGCCGCGGCGGGGCTGGTGCTGGCGCTGTCGGCGGGCGGGAGGACGAGCACGACCCGGCTGATCCTGGCCGGGTCCGCCACGATGCTGGCGCTGCATTCGCTGACGAACCTGCTCATGATCCTGTTCGAGGAGCAGACGACCGGCCTGTTCGCCTGGGGCAGTGGCTCGCTGACGCACTCCGACCTGGACGCCGTGACCCAGGTCGGCCCGGTCATCGCGCTGGCGCTGCTCGCGGCACTGGTGGCCGCGCCGAAACTGGACATCCTCGCCCTCGGCGACGACACCGCGTCCGTCCTGGGAGTGAACGTGCGGCGGGTGCGCCTGGGGGCGACCCTGCTGGCGGTGCTGCTGTCGGCGGCGGCGGTGACGGTGGCGGGGCCGATCGGGTTCGTCGGCCTGTGCGCGCCGGTGATCGTGCGCCTGCTGCCGCCCGCGCTGGGGCTGAACCGGCACCGGGTCCTGGTGCCGCTCTCGGCGCTGGCCGGGGTGCTCATCGTGCTCTGCTCCGACATCGCGCTGCGGGCCGTGCTCGGCGCGCAGGCCGGGGTGGAGGTGCCGCCCGGCGTGGTGACCACGGTGCTCGGCGCGGTGGTGATGGTGTGGCTGGCCCGCCGCTACCGCGACGCGGGACCCGCCCGCCGGCCGCCCACCGTGCGCACCACCACGGTCCGCTCCCGGGCCGCGTTCTGGACGGTCGTCGCGGTGTGCGCGGCGCTGCTCGCCGGGGCGCTGGTCCTCGGGATGCTCGGCGGCGACACCTGGCTGCTGACCGGGGACGTGGCGAACTGGCTGCAGGGGCGTACCGGACGGGCGCTCACGTACGTGCTGGACCAGCGCTATCCGCGGGTGCTGGCGGCCGTGCTGGCCGGGGCCGCGCTCGCCGTGGCGGGCACCGCCGTGCAGGCGGTGTGCCGCAACCCGCTGGCCGAGCCGGGCGTGCTGGGCGTCACCGCGGGCGCGGGCGTCGGCGCGATCACGCTGCTCTCCCTCGTCCCGCTGGCCGGGATCTGGTCGATGTCCGCGGTCGCCGGGTTCGGCGCGCTGGTCGCGTTCGGCCTGGTGTACCTGCTGTCCTGGCGGGGCGGGCTGAGCTCGGACCGGCTGGTGCTGATCGGCGTGGCCATGCAGCAGGCATGCACGGCCATCACAGTGCTGATCATCGTGGAGTCCGACCCGTGGAACACGGCCAAGGCGCTCACCTGGCTGTCCGGCTCCACCTACGGCCGGGTCCCCGCGCAGCTCATCCCGGTCACGCTGGCGCTGCTCCTGGTCGTCCCGCTGGTCGTGTGGCTGCGCCGCGACCTGGACCTGCTCTCCCTGGACGAGGACTCGCCCCGCATCCTGGGGGTGCCGCTGGAGCCGGTACGGCTGGCCGCGCTCGGCGGCGCGGTGCTGCTCACCGCCACGGCGGTGTCGGCGGTGGGCGTGGTGGGCTTCGTCGGGCTGGTCGCCCCGCACGCCGCCCGCGCCCTGGTCGGCGGCCACCACGCCCGGGTGCTGCCGGTCGCCGCCCTGCTCGGCGCGCTGCTGGTGAGCCTGGCCGACACCCTCGGCCGGACCGTCATCGCCCCGGCCCAGGTCCCCGCCGGCCTGGTCACCGCGCTGATCGGCACGCCGTACTTCGTCTGGCTGCTGTGGCGCTCCCGCGCCCGCGGGGCCGCGTGAGGCGTTTCATCGGGGTGGTGAGGCGTTTCAGGGGGTGAACGTGCCGTCCGGGGTGACGGCCACGTCCAGCAGCAGCGGCGTCTCCCGGGCGGCCAGCGCCGGGATCACCTCGTCCAGCACCGCGACCAGTTCCTCGTACGCGGTCACCCGGCGCGCCGGGCAGCCCAGGCCGGCGGCCAGGGTGTGCATGCTGACCTCGGTGAACGGCGGCCAGGGGGCCTTGCCCGCGCCTCCGCTCTCGGCCAGGCGGTCCATCACGGCGTACCTGCCGTTGGACAGCACCACGAACAGCGCGCCGATCCGGTAGTGCGCCGCGCTCCACAGCGACTGGATGCCGTAGAGCGCCGCGCCGTCGCCGGTGACCGCCACCACCGGGCGGTCCGGCTCGGCCATGCGCAGGCCGATCGCGGCCGGGAGCGCGAAGCCGAGGCCGCCCATGGCCGCGGACACGAATCCGAGCGGGGTGCGCGCCGGGACCAGGCGGTGCAGGTCGGGGCGGGAGGACGGGGTCTCCTCGATCAGGATCGCGTCGGCGGGCAGGCGGTCGGCGAGGGCGCGCAGCACGTGGGCCGCGCGCAGCGGCTCGCCGGGGCCCGGCGCGAGCGGCGGCAGGGGCGGGCGCGGGGCCGGGCGGGTGCGCGGCCCGGGGAGCAGGGCGGCCAGGCGGGCGCACACGGCCGCCGGGGAGGCCAGCAGCGCCAGCGCGACCGGGCTGCGGTGCGCCTCGTCGGGGTCGTCGGTGACCACGGCGAGCGCGGTGCCGGGCTCGGTGAGCGGGCCGGGCTCGTAGCCGTACTGGCGGAACACCGGCGCGCCGACCGCCACGACCACGTCGTACGGCGCGAGCGCGCGCCGCAGCCCGGCACGGCCGGAGGGCAGGAACCCGGCGAACAGCGGGTGGTCCTGGGGGAATCCGGCGCGGGCGCCGAAGGACTCCTGCCAGACCGGGCAGTTCAGCTTCTCCGCGATCTCGACCAGGGCGGCCCAGGTTTCGGCCGTGGCCGCCCTCGCGCCCACGACCAGCGCCGGGGCGCGGGCCTCCAGCAACGAGGCCATCAGGCCGGCCACGTCCTCATCAAGCACCGGCGTGGGACGGACGACCCGTTCCGGGGCGGCCACCTCAGGGGCGTCATACGGCTCGGTCCAGTCGTTCATCGGCGCCACGACCAGCGCGGGCCCGCGGTGCGTCCACGCCTCGTGGTACGCGCGGGCGATCAGGCCCGGCAGGTCGGCGGCGCGGGCGGGCTGGGCCGTCCAGACGGGGTACTCCCCGGCCAGGCCGTCCAGCCTGCCCGCCAGGAAGGGCTCCAGGGCGAGGTGGCGGCGGTCCTGCTGGCCCACCAGGACCACCAGCGGCGCCCGGTTGACCCGGGCCGTGGCCAGCGCGCCGACGGCGTTCCCGAGCCCGGCCGTGGTGTGCAGCAGCGCCGGCGCGGGCCGCTCGCGCGCGATGGCCCAGCCGGTGGCCATGCCCACCACCGCCCCCTCGTGCAGGCCGAGCACGAAGGCCAGGTCGTCGGGCAGGCCGGTGAGCAGCGGGATCTCGGTGGAGCCGGGGTTGCCGAAGATCGTGGTCATGCCGGTGCGCCGCAGCACGTCGAAGGCGGCCTCGCGGACGGTCCGGGGACCGGTCATCGTGCCTCCTGCTCGGCCGGTCCCGCCTCCCGTACGCCGCGCGCCCGCTGGATCTGGGCGTACACATGGCCGCGCAGCTCGGCGAAGCGGGGCAGCGACCGGGTGGTGAGCTGGTCGCGCTGCGGCGGCAGGTCGATCTTCAGGTCCTCCATCACGACCGTGGGCGAGGAGGACAGCACGATCACCCGCTGCCCGAGGTAGACCGCCTCGTCGATGTCGTGCGTGACGAACAGCGTGGTGACCTCCAGGTCGCGCCAGAGCCGCAGGATCAGGTCCTCCAGGTCGGCCCGGGTCTGCGCGTCCACGGCCGCGAACGGCTCGTCCATCAGCAGCACCTTCGGCTCGTACGCCGCCGCCCGCGCGATGGCGACCCGCTGCTGCATGCCGCCGGAGAGCTGCCAGGGGTGGGCGGAGGCGGCCTCGGCCAGCCCGACGGCCTCCAGCGACTCGGCGACCCGCCTGCGGCGTTCCTCGCGCGGGACCTTCTTCTCCTGCAGCGGCAGCTCGACGTTCTGCCACACGGTCATCCACGGGAACAGGCTGCGGCCGTACTCCTGGAAGACCACGGCCATGCTCGGCGGCGGGCCCTTGACCGGCTCGCCGGACACCCGCACGGTTCCCGCCGTGGCAGGCAGCAGCCCGGCGACGCACCGCAGCAGCGTGGTCTTGCCGCAGCCCGACGGGCCGACGACGCAGACCAGCTCGGCGGCGTCCACCCGGAACGTCAGGTCGCGCAGCGCCTCGACGCTGCGGCCGGGCGCCTGGTAGACCTTCTTCAGTCCGGTGACCTCAAGCACGTTCGCCCCCCCGCCCGTAGTACCAGGAAAGCACCCTGCGCTCCAGCCACCGGAACAGCACCGACAGCGCGAAACCGAGCAGGCCGAGCAGCACGATGCCGCTCCACATCTCGGCGATCTGGAACTGGCGCTGGAACAGCACGATGGTGAAGCCCAGGCCGCTGCTGCTGGCGAACATCTCGCTGATGACCATCAGGATGATCCCGATGGACAGCGCCTGGCGCAGCCCGGCCATGATCTGCGGGCTGGCCCCGCGCAGGGTGAACCGGCGCAGCCGCGACAGGCCGCGCACGCCGTACATGCGGCAGGTGTCGGAGAGCACCTCGTCCAGGGCGCGCACCCCCTCGACGGTGTTGAGCAGGATCGGCCAGACGCAGCCGGACACGATCACCAGCACCTTCATCGCATTGTCGATCCCGGCCAGCAGCATGACCAGGGGCACCAGGATCGGCGGCGGGATCGCGCGGAAGAACTCCAGCACCGGCTCGGCGGTCGCGCGCAGCCGGGGCGAGAGCCCGATGGGCACGCCGAGGCCGACACCGAGCAGCGTGGCCAGGACGTATCCGGCGAGCAGGCGGGCCAGGCTGGGCAGCACGTCGTCCAGCAGGCGCTGGGAGAACCAGGTCTCGGCGAACGTGGCCGCGACCTCGCCGGGGGTGGGCAGGTAGAAGGTGCCGCCGGACGCGCTGACGGCCCACCACCCGAGCACGAGCAGCATGGGCAGGCCCAGCACGCGCAGCGAACCTGACGATCACGCGGGGACCTCCGAGCGTACGGACGGGTGCCAGGCCAGGACCCTGCGTTCCAGCAGCCGCACCGCCGAATTGACCGCGATGCCGACCAGCCCGGCCAGCACCACCAGGGCGTACACCGTGGAGACCGCGCCGCTGGACTGGGCGACCTGGATGGACAGCCCGAGGCCGGGACCGCCGATGACCAGCTCGGCGGTGACGGCCAGGATGAAGGCGACCGCGGCGGCCAGGCGCAGCCCGGTCATCACGTACGGCAGCGCCGTCGGCCAGATCAGGTGCCGGACGCGGGACCAGGCCGACAGCCCGTACGAGCGGGCGGTGTCGTAGGCGACCCGGTCCACGTCGGCCACGCCGTACAGGACCTGGATCAGGACCTGCCAGAAGGAGGCGTACACGACGAGCAGCAGTGTGGAGCCCAGGGAGGCGCCGAACAGCAGCGTGGCGAGCGGGATCAGCGCCACCGACGGGATCGGGCGCAGGAACTCGACGGTGGAGTGGGTGGCGGCGCGCAGGCCGGGGACCGTACCGATGATCACGCCCAGCACGACGGCGGCGCAGAAGGCGATGGCGAGGCCGATGGCCCAGCCGCGCATGGTCTCGCCCAGCGCGAGCCACAGCTCGGCGGTGGCCAGCTCCCGGGCGAGCGTGGCCAGGATCTCGGAGGCGGGCGGCAGGAACCGCCGGTCCACCAGGCCGAGCCGGGGCACGGCCTCCATGACGCCGAGCATGACGGCCAGGCCGACCGCCCCGTGGGCCCACCGGGGCAGGCCGCTCATGGGATCAGCGAGGCGACGTCGGCCCTGGTCTTGAGCACCCCGTCGGCGAGCGCGAGGTCGGCGATGGTCTGCACGGACTCCCTGTTGACCTCGGCCGGCCACTTGGGCAGGTTCATCTCGGCGATGACCTCGGGCGCGATCTTGGTGTAGGTCTTCAGGATCTCCCTGACCTCGCCGGGGTGGGAGTCGGCGTACCGGAGCGACTCGTTGATCGCGGCGCTGAACCGCCTGACCAGGTCGGGATCGGTCTTGCTGGTGGTGAAGTACATCGCCACGGTGAGGCCGGGGGCGGCGTCGGCGAAGTTCCACGCGACGGGCCGCGCGCCCTGGGCGCGGGCCTGGCTGACGAACGGCTCGACCACCCAGATCGCGTCCACCTGGCCGTTCTGCAGCGCGGCGGGCGCGTCGGGGAAGGCCAGCTCGACGAACTCGATGCCGGACGGGTCGCCGCCCGCCTTGCGTACCGAGGCGCGCACGGTGGTGTCGCCGATGTTGCGGAGCTGGTTCACCGAGATCTTGCGCCCGGCGAGGTCCTTGGCGGACCTGATCGGGCTGTCCTGCTTGACCAGGACGGCGCTGAAGTCCTTGCCCTGCTCTCCCGTGGAGGAGACGCCGTTGGCGACCACCTTGACGTCGAGCCCCTGCTCCTTGGCGGTGAGCAGCGAGGTGGTGTTGGCGAAGGCGAACTGGAACTGGCCGCTGACCGTGCCGCTGACGGCGGCGGCGCCGCCCTGCACCGGGGTGATGGTCAGGTCGATGTTCTGCTTGTCGAACAGGCCCTTGGCCTTGCCGAGGTGGATGGGCGCGGTGTCCACGATCGCGATGACACCGGCGTTGACCTTGTCCTTGCCTCCCTGGGCGGTGCCGCCGGTGCCGCCGGAGCCGGAGGGGCCGCAGGCCGAGGTGGCGGTGAGCAGGATGCCGGCGGTCAAGGCGGCTAAGGGGGTGAGGGAACGGCGCATAGAGGCTCCCGCCTGTTCGCGATCCGTACAGATATTCTTTGACCGAACATCGTGATATCGCGGAAGTTACGCCGCTCTTTCCTGGAGTGTCAAGGAGCGTTGTGGCCGCGTTGACCGGGCTGTTATGACCTGCGTAAGGTCACCGACGAACTGCGGTTCGCCATACGAACGCCCCGGTCGCGTACCGCGTTCGCGGTGTGCCGCATGATGGAGCTGACAGGAGGACCCGTGACGCCGCCGACCACCACCACCGACGTCTTCGTGCTCGACGCCGTGCGCACGCCCATCGGCAGGGTGGGGGGCGCGCTGGCGGGCGTCCGCCCCGACGACCTGGCCGCGCACGTCGTACGCGCCGTGGCCGACCGGGCGCCCGAGCTCGACCCGGCCCGCATCGACGACGTGATCTTCGGCGCGGCCAACGGCGCCGGCGAGGACAACCGCAACGTCGCCCGCATGGCGGTGCTGCTCGCCGGGCTGCCGGTGACCGTGCCCGGCAGCACCGTGAACCGGCTGTGCGGCTCGGGCCTGGAGGCGGCCATCGCCGCCTCGCGCGCGGTCGCGGTGGGCGATGCCTCCCTGGTCGTCGCGGGCGGCTCGGAGTCGATGACCCGCGCCCCCTGGGTGCAGCTCAAGCCCGAGCGCGCGTACGCCCGCGGCCCGCAGACCCTCCACGACACCGCGCTCGGCTGGCGCATGGTCAACCCGCGCATGCCCGAGCAGTGGACCGTCTCCCTCGGCGAGAGCACCGAGATCCTGGCCGAGAAGTACGGCGTCACCCGCGAGGCTCAGGACGCGTTCGCGCTGCGCAGCCACCAGAAGGCGGCGGCGGCCTGGGAGCGCGGCGTCTTCGCCGACGAGGTGGTCCCCGTCCCCGGCACCGAGCTGGAGCGCGACGAGGGCATCCGCCCCGAATCCTCCCTGGAGGCGCTGGCCCGGCTCAAGCCGGTCTTCCGCAAGAACGGCACCGTCACCGCGGGCAACTCCTCCCCGCTCAACGACGGCGCCGCCGCGCTGCTGATCGGCGACGAGGCGGGCGCGGAGATGTCCGGCCGCCGCCCGCTGGCCCGGATCGTCTCCCGCGCCGCCGCCGGAGTGGAGCCGCACCTGTTCGGCAGCGGCCCGGTCGAGGCCGCCCGCACCGCGCTCAAGCGGGCCGGGCTGGGCTGGTCCGACCTGAGCGCGGTGGAGCTGAACGAGGCGTTCGCGGCCCAGTCGCTGGCCTGCCTGGCCGAGTGGCCCGACCTCGACCCCGAGATCGTCAACGTCAACGGCGGCGCCATCGCGATCGGCCACCCGCTCGGCTGCTCCGGCGCGCGCATCCTCGGCTCGCTGGCCTGGGAGCTGCACCGGCGCGGCGGCGGCTACGGCCTGGCCGCGATCTGCATCGGCGTCGGCCAGGGTCTGGCCGTCGTCCTCGAAGGAGTCTGAGGACCCGGGGGTGCTCATGGACCTGTTCTCCGGAACCTTCGCGCGCGGCTCGACCGCGCCCGAGGTGTCCGCGGCGGGCTGGCTGGCCGCGATGCTCGACGTCGAGGCCGCGCTCGCGGTCGCGCAGGCCGGGCTCGGCCTGATGCCGCCCGAGGCCGCCGCGGCCATCGAGGACGCGTGCGCGCCCGAGCGGTACGACGTGGGCAAGCTCGCCGAGCTGGCCGGCCCGGCCGGCAACCCGGTGATCCCGCTGGTGGCGGCGCTGCGCGAGCAGGTGCCGCCCGAGCACCGCAAGCACGTCCACCGGGGCGCGACCAGCCAGGACGTCAACGACACCGCCGCCATGCTGGTCGCGCGCCGGGCGCTGGCCCCGCTCATCGCCGACCTCGACGCGATCCGCGACGCCTGCGCCGCGCTCGCCGACGCCCACCGGCGCACGGTCATGGCCGGGCGCACGGTCGGGCAGCAGGCCGTGCCGGTCACCTTCGGGCTCAAGGCCGCGGGCTGGCTCACCGCGCTCGGCCGCGACCGGGCCGCCCTGGTGGGCCTGCGGCTCCCGGTCCAGTACGGCGGCGCGGCCGGCACCCTGTCCGCGCTCGGCGGCCGGGGCCACGAGGTGATCCCCCGCCTCGCCGCCGAGCTCGACCTGGAGGAGCCGGTGCTGCCCTGGCACACCGACCGCACCCCGGTCGCCGAGCTGGCCTGCGCCCTCGGCATGACCTGCGGCACCCTGGCGAAGATCGCCACCGATGTGAAGCTGCTCGCCCAGACCGAGGTGGCCGAGGCCGCCGAGCCCGCCGCCCCCGGCCGGGGCGCCTCCAGCGCGATGCCGCACAAGCGCAACCCGGTCGGCGCGATGTCCGCGCTGGCCTGCGCGCAGCGGGTGCCGGGGCTGGTCGCCTCGGTGCTCGACGGCATGGCCCAGGAGCACGAGCGGGCCGCCGGCCCCTGGCAGGCCGAGTGGGAGACCCTGGGCGACCTGCTCCGGCTCACCGGCAGCGCGGCGTCCTGGATGCGCGAGGTGCTGGAGGGGCTGCGCGTCGATCCGGAACGCATGCGGGCCAACCTGGAGCTCACCGGCGGGCTGCCGATGGCCGAACACGTCGTCGCGGCCCTCGGCGGCGGCCCCGACGCCCGGCGTACGGTGGACGCGGCCTGCGCCGCCGCCGTCGAGCGGGGCGTGCCGCTGCGCGAGGCGCTGATCGAGGAGAATGTGGCGCTGACGCCCGAGGAGATCGACGCCGCGCTCGACCCGGCCGGATACCTCGGCTCGGCGGAGGTCTTCATCGACCGCGCCCTGGCCGCCCACCACCACGACGCAACTGGAGCATGATGACCGCCCCCGTCCACTACGAGATCATCGGCGACCCCGACGCTCCCCCGCTGGTGCTGTCCAGCTCGCTCGGCACCACGGCCGCCATGTGGGACCCCCAGCTCACCGCCCTCGCCGACCGCTTCCGGGTGATCCGGTACGACCACCGCGGCCACGGCCGCTCGCCGGTGCCGCCCGGGCCGTACACGGTGGCCGACCTGGGCGGCGACGTGCTGGCCCTGCTCGACCACCTCGGCGTGGCGCGCGCGAGTTTCGCCGGGCTGTCGCTGGGCGGCATGACCGGCATGTGGCTGGCCGCCAACGCGCCCGCGCGGATCGACCGGCTCGCGCTGCTGTGCACCTCGGCCAAGCTCGGCACCCCGCAGATGTGGGAGGAGCGGGCGGCGCTGGTCCTCGCCGAGGGCACCGGCACGCTCGCCGAGGCGGCCATCGGCCGCTGGTTCACCCCCGGGTTCGCCGAGCGCCGCCCCGAGGTCACCGCCGTGTACGCCAAGATGATCACCGACACGCCCGACGACGGCTACGCCGCGTGCTGCCGGGCCATCGGCGCCATGGACCAGACCGGCGACCTGGGCCGGATCACCGCGCCCACCCTGGTGCTCGCCGGCGCCGACGACCCGTCCACGCCGCCCGAGACCGACGGGCGGGTCATCGCCGACGGCATCCCCGGCGCCCGGCTGGTCGTCGTGCCCGACGCCGCCCACCTGGCCAACGTGGAGCAGCCCGGCGCGGTGACCGGCCACCTTCTCGACCACCTCGCAGGGAGCTGAACACATGGACCAGTGGGCCGCCGGAGACGCCACCCGCCGCGCCGTGCTCGGCGACGAGCACGTGGACCGGGCGAAGCAGCGCACCACCTCCTTCACCGCCGACTTCCAGGACTTCATCACCCGCTACGCCTGGGGCGAGATCTGGACCCGCCCCGGCCTGGACCGCCGCACCCGGAGCTGCGTCACCCTGGCGCTGCTCACCGCGCTCGGCCACCACAACGAGCTGGGCATGCACGTGCGCGCGGCCCTGGGCAACGGGCTCACCCCCGACGAGATCAAGGAGGTGCTGCTGCAGACCGGCGTGTACGCCGGTGTGCCCGCCGCCAACTCCGCCTTCGCCATCGCGCAGGAGGTCCTGGCGGCCGAGGGCGCCATCGAGGCGGGAGGGGCCGATGGACGAGCCGGCTGACCGCGGCTCCGACTACGTCCAGTCGCTGGCCCGGGGCCTGGCGGTGATCCGGGCGTTCAGCGCCGAAACCCCCGAGCTGACGCTGAGCGAGGTCGCCCGGGAGACCGGGCTCACCCGGGCCGCGGCGCGGCGGTTCCTGCTCACCCTGACCGAGCTCGGCTACGTGCGCACCGACGGGCGGCTGTTCGCGCTCTCGCCGCGCATCCTGGAGCTGGGCTACGCCTACCTGTCCAGCCTCTCGCTGCCCGAGGTCGCCGAGCCGCACCTGGAGCGGCTGGTGGCCGAGGTGCACGAGTCGGCCTCGGTCGCGGTGCTCGACGGCGACCACATCGTGTACGTCGCCCGGGTCGCGACCAGCCGGATCATGCGGGTCACGATCAGCATCGGCACCCGGTTCCCGGCCCACTGCACCTCGATGGGCCGGGTGCTGCTGGCCTGGATGCCCGGCCTGGACGCCTACCTGGAGTCGGCCGGGCTGCGGCGGATGACGGCGCGTACGATCACCTCCCCGGCGGCGCTGTCGGCCGAGCTGGCCCGGGTGCGGGCGCAGGGCTGGGCGATGGTGGACCAGGAGCTGGAGGAGGGCCTGCGCTCGATCGCCGCGCCGATCCGCGACCGCTCGGGCAAGGTCGTGGCCGCGGTGAACATCTCCACCCACGCCAGCCGGACCAGCCTCGACTCCGCCCGCCGCGACCTGCTGCCGCCGCTGCTGGCCACCGCGGCCAGGATCGAGGCCGACCTGCACGCCACCAAGGCCACCGGCTCCCGGCTGTCGGCGCCCTGACCTCGCGATCCTGCCGCTGACAACGTTGTCAGCCGTGCCCGTGATGCGGGATGATCGGTGCGTGACCGATGCCGCGCGGGGGCGCCCCACGATGAAGGACGTCGCCACCGCAGCCGGGGTGGCGCTCAAGACCGTCTCCCGGGTCGTCAACGACGAGCCGGGAGTCAACCCGGAGACGGCGGCCCGGGTCAGGGCCGCCATCGACCGGCTCGGCTACCGCCGCAACGAGAGCGCCCGGGTGCTGCGCCGGGGCCGCACGGCCACGATCGGCCTGGTGATCGAGGACGTCTCCGACCCGTTCTACTCCGCGCTGAACCGCGCGGTGGAGGACGTGGCCACCCGGAACGGCTCGCTGGTGCTCACCGGCTCCTCCGCCGAGAACCCGGCCCGCGAGCGGGAGCTGGTGCTCACGTTCTGCGACCGCCGCGTGGACGGCCTGATCATCGTGCCCGCCGGCAACGACCACGCGTACCTGCTGCCCGAGCTCAAGGCCGGCACCGTGGCCGTCTTCGCCGACCGCCCTCCGGAGCCGGGCCTGGACCTGGACGCGGTGCTGTGCGACAACGCCGGCGGGGTCGGGCAGGGCGTGGAGCACCTGATCCGGCACGGCCACCGCAGGATCGCCTTCCTGGGCGACCACCCCGCCATCTTCACCGCCGCCGAACGCCTCCACGGCTACCGCACCGCCCTGGAGGCCGCGGGCATCCCGGCGGACGACCGCCTGATCTCGATGGGCCCGCCCGGCCAGGCCCGGATGGCCGTCGAGCTGACCCGGATGCTCGCACTCCCCGACCCGCCCACCGCCCTCCTGACCGGCAACGGCCGCCTCACCGTCACCGCCCTGCGCGTCCTGGCCACCCGGCCCCCGCCGCATCCGGCCCTGGTCGGCTTCGACGACTTCGAGCTGTCCGACCTGATCGTCCCCGGCGTCACCGTGATCGCGCAGAACTCCTCCGGCCTGGGCCGCGTGGCCGCCGAACTCCTCTTCCGGCGCCTGTCGGGCCACACCGGCCCGGCCCGGCGCATCCGCCTGCCCACCCACCTCATCGCCCGCGGCAGCGGTGAACTGCCCCCACCGTGATCCCGTCACAGGCCGACGAGGGCTTCCTTCAGGGAGGTGGCGGCGAGGACCCGCCCGAGCGCGGCCCGCAGGGCGGTGAGCCGGTCGGGCGGGAGGTCGAGACGCACCTCGAACGTGGGGCCGGTCCACATCGCGTCGGCGGCCTCCGTGGTGAGGTCGAAGCGGAGTACGGCGCCGTCGAGGGTGATCGAGCGCACGCCGGTGTTGGTGCCGCTGGCCTCGGGGCGGGCGATCCAGTAGGCGCTGCCGTGCCCCACGCAGATCAGGCGGTCATGGCCGGCGCGGCCGTCGGTGAACACGAGTGTGGTCCGGTCGCGCTCCTCGACCAGCTCGAAGCCGCCTACGGTCGTGCGCGTGGCGGGGACGTAGGCCAGCTCGCCGGAGATCGCGGGCACCGGCTTCCCGCCGCCGGGCCATGACGCCGTGTCGCGGTGGCCGGGCTGCTGGGGCAGCGGGAGCGGGACTGCCGTGGGGAGGGCGTCCAGCAGCCAGGGCGGCACCCGATCCCGCGGGTGGGCGGCCAGCTCGCCGAGCGCGACGAGGCCGGGCACGGTGTCCTCGAACGGCCGGTCGGTGTCGTCCACGCGGCCGGTGTAGCCGCGGGTGCCGGGGGTGAAGGTCAGCTCGCAGGTGAACCAGGTGCCCGCCCCCTCGGTCCAGGAGACCTCGCGCAGGCGCTGGAACGGCTCGTCCAGGCCCGCGACCGTGATCGGCTCGCCGTCGCGGGTCACCGTCGTGCGGGCGAGGGTGCCGACCTGCGCCCGGCGTACGGTGAGGCGGGACCAGCCTGGGGCGGCGGCCGCACGGGCCAGGTCGCCGATCCGCATGCGCAGGGCGTGGGCCTGGTGATGGCGCGAACCGTAAGACGGACCCATGGCGCCTATGCCTCCTTCGGGGCGGTGAGCAGGGCGTGCAGGCGGCGGGCCTCGCGCACCAGGTCGCTGGAGCCGGCGCGGGCGGCGGTGTCGCGCACTTCGGGGATCTCGCCGCGCGCGCCGCACCAGGTGGCCAGGGTGGTGGCCAGCGCCAGGAGGCCGGCCAGGCCGTGGCGGGGGCGCTTCCCGGTGGCGGGCAGCAGGAGCGGCAGCGCGGCGGCCGTCGCCTGCCATGCCTGGGCGTGGCCGCCCTCGCGGGCCAGCGTGTCGAGACCGGTGACCAGCTCGCCCATCCGGACCCGGCCGACCCGCAGGAGCAGGGCGAGCTGACGGCCCAGCTCGGCGGCCGGCAGCTCGCCCCTGGCGGCCAGTTCCAGCACCGGCTCGACCTCCTCGGGGCGCCGGGGGTCGGCGAGCATGCGGGCGAGCAGCAGCGCGAGCGCCGATCCCACCGGCCCCTCGGCCCGTACGAGCCGGGTGACCTCATCCCCGAGCACGGGGCTCCAGTAGCTCGGCAGCAGGTAGGGCAGCAGGTGGGCCGCGGCGACCTCGCGGTGGGAGGGCAGGGTGGCGGGCCACCAGGCCAGATGGGTGCCCTGGACGTCGTGGTGGCGCACCTTGCCCAGCACCAGGTCCACCAGCGGCAGCCCGGTCGGCGCCGCGTTCGCCTCCGGCTCGAAGCACTCATCCGGCGCGTGCCATCGCACCGAGACCTCGGCCTCGGGACAGGTCCAGGCGGCGACGATGCGGGCCGCGCCGGAGGTCAGCCGGCCCGCCCGCGCCATGGCCTCGGGGTCGGGGGTGCGGGGCAGGCGGAGCAGCGCCTGCTGGAGGTCGGCGGCCGGCGGCTTGACCCCGGCGGCCTCCAGGACCTCAAGCCGCCGCACCAGCTCGGCCGCCTCGACGTGCCCGGTGGACAACGTGGGCGTGGCCAGGAGGAGCGGCGGCAGGGTGCCCTCCTCGGCGGCCTTGTGGATCTCGGCCACCCGGTGCAACAGCAGCAGCGCCGGTGGGGCGATCGGGCGGTCGCGCGGCAACCGGTCGCGCCACGCCCCGGCCACCGGGGACGCGCCGTCGAGCGTGCGGGCCGCGGCCATCAGCCAGTAGTCGGCGTGGTCCCACTGTTTGTAGACGTGCAGGCGAGCGTAGTGGTTGCGGTACATCTCGCCGCGCAGCACCGCGAGCAGGGCCTCGCGGTCGCGGTGGGCGAGCACGACGAACCCGGCCAGCAGCCGCTCCCACGCCGCCCAGTCGCGCTCACCGGCGAGCACCTCGGCGAACTCGGCGGCGGTCTCGATCGGGGCGGGCAGGCGGGTGGCGCGCGGCGGGGGCTCGGGCAGCGGGGGCGGCGCGGGCTCGGCCTCCTCCACCGCGACCTCGGCGCCGGGGAAGGCCGCCGCGGCGCGCTCGCCGAGCTCGGCCGGCAGGAGCGGGATCGCCTCGCGTACGGTGGCGCGGCCCTGCTCGCCCATCGCGGCCACGTGGGCGAGCGCGAGGGTCACCGCCCGCTCCCGCAACTCGGCCGACTCGGCGGCGAAGGCGCGGGCCAGGGGCGCGGCGATGCGGCCGGCGAGTGCGGGATCACGGCGTACGGCCCGGTCGAGCCAGGTCAGACCGGCCTTGACGAGCTTGCGCTCGGGGCGGAACAGCAGGGAATCCCAGATCTCGGCGAGGTGGCCGGGGTCGAGGGCGGGCTGCGCGCGCAGGTGCTTCACGGCCGCCTCGGCGACCGGGCCGGGGGACGCGGCCAGCAGCCGCACGTAGTCGCGCACGCGCGGCTCGACCTCCTCCGGGGCGGGGGCCAGCGCCTCGTGCAGGCGGGCGAAGAAGCGCAGGTCGGTGGCCGAGCCGCCGAGCAGGAAGCGGTGCACGCAGCCCTCGATCAGGCTCTCGCGCCCGACCCGGCCCGCCTCGGCCATCTTCAGCAGCGCGCCGAGCCAGCCCTGGTCGGTCTCGCGCCACCACTGCAGCGCCCGGCCCACGCCCTCGGCCTCGAACAGGCGCGGCAGCAGCGTGTCGATCAGCGGGTCGGCGTACGGCGGCTCCGGCGGGACCTCCTGCACCCAGCCCACCACCAGGGGGTCGTGCCGCGGCGGGTCGATGCCGGTCTGACGGACCATGGCCAGCGCGAGCGGCATGCCGCGATCGTCGCCGGTGCGCATGCGCAGGACCAGCCGTTCGGCCAGGTCGGCACGCCAGGCGGCGGGCCGGTCGGCGGTCACGGCGAGGATGAGCTCCACGTCGTTGTCGGGGCCGTCCCACTGCGGGGCGAAGTCGCGCCGGTAGAGCCAGGAGGCCACCGCGGCGGCCCCGCCCAGGGTGGCCGCCCCGGCCACCCGCAGCACGGTCGCGTACGGGGCCAGGGCGCCGTCCCAGGACTCCTCGAACCGCCCTTTCAGCTTCTTGAGCAGGCCCGGTAATCGGGCCGCGACGTCCTTGCGCGCGGCGGAGTCCAGCTCGGTGACCCGCTCCGCGAGCCGGGCGGCGTAGCGCTGCTCGATCAGCTTCTCGATCTCGCCCCAGTGGTCCATGCCGCGGACACTAGTGAGCCGCTCCGACACTTTCCACGCCTTCCCGTACGGGCGTGAGGTGGCGGCGCAGCGCCAGGGCCGCGGCCACCGCGCCCAGGCCGGACAGGGCGATGGCGTGGTGCGGCGTGGTCAGCTCGGCGAGTACGCCCACCAGGGCCGCGCCGACGGCCTGGCCGGTCATCAGGCCCGCCGAGGCCACCCCGAACGCCTGCCCGCGCACCCGCTCGGGCACGGCGTCCACGAACCGGCGCTGAAGCCCCAGGTTGTAGCCGAGGCAGGCCGCCGCGAGCGCGGCCAGGGCGGCGGCGGCCACCGGGCCGGGGCGCAGCGCGAACAGGGTGAGCGGGAGCCCGAGCGCGGCGGCCAGCGGGAACGCCAGCCGTTCGCGCAGCGCCGGGCGGGCGAAGCGGCCCACGGCGAACTCCCCCGCCGCCATCCCGGCCGCCGCCGCGGCCAGCGCGGCCGAGGCCGCCCCGGTCAGGTAGGGCACGAACATGGCCTCCGCGCCGGCCAGGAACAGCACCGGCAGCCACTGGGCGAGCAGCAGGCCGCGTACGCGGCGGTCCCCCAGCAGCTCGCGGTTGCCGCGCAGCGTCGCGCGTACGGTGCCCGCCCGCCTCTCGCCGCGCGCCGGCAGGCCGGGCAGCCCGAGCCGCAGCACCACCGCCGCCACACCCGACAGGGCGGCCGTGCCGGCCAGCGCGCCCTCGGGCCCGGTCAGGGCGATGAACGCGCCGCCCACGGCGAGCCCGGCGATCTGCGCGCTCGCGGAGGTCACGCCGAGCAGCGACCGGCCGAGCACGAAGGCGTCGCCGGGCAGCAGGTCGGGCAGCACCGCGTTCCTGACCGCGCCGAACACCGGCGCGAACAGGCCGGTGACCAGCACCAGCGCGAGCATCGCCCAGATGGGCAGCCCGGCGAAGGCCAGCGCCAGGCACACCACGAGCCGGGTCAGCTCGCCGGCGACCATCAGGCCCCGCGGGGGCAGCCGGTCGGCCAGGGCGAGCAGCAGCGTGCCCCCGGCGAGGTACGGCAGCCAGCCCGCCATGTACGCCAGCGCGGACAGCCCGGCCGATCCGGTGCGCGCGTAGACCAGCACCGACAGCGCCAGCATCTTGACCTGCTCGCCGATGACGAGCAGCGCGAAGCCGCCGAACAGCACCCGGAACTCCCGGACCGCGAACACGTCGCGGAACCGCGCCGCAGCCTCCACGGCCTGCTCCTTCCGCCCGCCGATGTCCCGTGCCCGAGACCCGGCGTCGATGCTGCGTGAGGCGGGCCGCACCTGGCTAAGCTTTCGGACATATCCGAAAGGACGGGCTGGGGTGATCCGGATCGAGGTCACCTCCGCCGACCTCGCGGCGTCCAGGTTCGCGGTGTCCCCGCTGCTGGAGACCATGCACGCCCTGTGGACGCTGTCGGGACGGGCGGAGGCGGGCCCGCACCGGGCCTGGGTGGCACGGTGGCGGGGCGCGTACGCACGGCTGGCCCGGCGGCACCCGGGACTGGACGCCATCGCCGCGATCTCCGGGAACCGGGGCAGCGCGAACGTCGACTTCATCGCGCCCCCGCCCACGGGCGTACGGGCCGCGTTCGCCGACGAGCTGGCCCGGATGCGCGGGACCCCGCTGTCCCTGGCCCACGCGGAGATCGAGCGGGTGCTGGCCCGGCTGCCCCGGCCGCCCTCCCCCGGGGTGCTGGAGATCCTGCGCGGGCCCGACGTCGTACGGGTGATCGCCGAGGCGTTCGAGGCCGCCTGGACCGAGATCGTCGCCGCCGAGTGGCCCCGGTTCCGCGCCGTGCTGGAGCGCGACGTGGTGCAGCGGGCCGGGCGGCTGGCGGCGTACGGGTGGGGGGAGGCCCTGGACGACCTGGGCGAGCAGGTGCGCTGGCGCGCCGGGCACATCGAGCTGGCCATCGGCCCCGCCGACGAGATGCGGCGGCACGAACTGGGCGGGCGGGGCCTGCTGTTCCTGCCGACCGTGTTCAACCGGCGGGTGGCCGCGTTCCTGGACGACGCGTGGCCGTACGCGCTGATCTACCCGGCCCGCGGCGTCGGCGTGCCGCGGCCGGCCCCGCGCGGCCTGGCCACGCTGATCGGGCGCACCCGGGCGCGCGTCCTGGCCGAGCTGGCCGAGCCCGCCACCACCACCCAGCTCGCCGCGGTGCTCGGGGTGAGCCTGGGCACCGCGGGCGAGCATGTGGCCGCGCTGCGCGCGGCGGGCGCGGTCGCGGGCACGCGTACCGGCCGCTCGGTGCTGTACCACCGCACCGAGCTGGGCGACCTGCTGGCGCGGGCCGGGGAGGGGCCCTCGCTCAGCCCTTGAGCGCGCCCGCCATCAGCCCGCGCATGAAGAACCGGCCGAGCAGCACGTACACGATCATGGTCGGCACCGAGGCCAGGATGGCCGCGGCCATCTGCTGGCTGTACGGCGTGGCCTGCGCCCCCGCGATGTTGTTCAGCAGCACCGTGGCGGGCCAGCTCTGCGGCCCGGTCAGGAACACCGCGAACAGGAAGTCGTTCCACAGCGACGTGAACTGCCAGATGATCACCACCGCGAACGCGGGCCCCGACACCGGCAGGATCACCGACCGGTACGTGCGCAGCATCGTCGCCCCGTCCACGCGCGACGCCTCGATCAGCTCGTCGGGGATCGTGACGTAGTAGTTGCGGAAGATCAGCGTGCAGATCGGGATGCCGTAGACGACGTGCGCGAGAATCAGCCCGGGGATGTCGCCGTAGATGTCCAGGTTCACCATCAACTGCACCAGCGGGATCATGACCCCCTGATAAGGGATGAACATCCCGAACAGGAACAGCGTGAACACCAGGTCGGCCCCGGGGAAGCGCCACTTCGACAGCACGTAGCCGTTCATCGAGCCGAGCATCGCCGAGATCAGCGATCCCGGCACCGCCAGCAGCACGCTGTTCCACAGGCCGGGGCTCAGCTTCTCCCAGGCCACCCGCCACGCCTCGAAGGTCCAAATCTGCGGCAGGTTCCACGCCTGGCTCGGGTCGGCCTCGGTCAGCGGCTTGAAGCTGGTGGCCAGCAGCACGTACACCGGGATCAGGAACACCAGCACGAACAGGATGAGCAGGGCGTACCGGACGGTCAGCGCGACCCGCCCGCGTACCCTCGACCTCTCGACCGGCGCTTCATGCCGCCCCACCTGCGCCACAGTGGTGCTCATGACCGCCTCTCCTTCCTCTCTTTGCGCACCGACCAGATCAGGTACGGCACCACGAAGACGGTCACGGACAGCACGATGTACGCGGCGATCGTCGCGCCCTTGGCCGGGTCGTGCGAGTCGAACACCGCGACCCACATGAACACCGCGGGGACGTCGGTGATGATCTGCTTGCCGGCCACCGCGACGATCAGGTCGAAGACCTTGAGCGAGATGTGGCCCAGGATGATCAGCGCGGAGAGCGTGACCGGGCGCAGGTAGGGCAACACGATGTAGCGGTAGACCCGCCACTCGTTGCACCCGTCCACGCGGGCGGCCTCGCGCAGCTCCTCGGGCACGCCGCGGAAGCCGGCCAGGAACAGCGCCATCACGTAGCCCGACATCTGCCAGATCGCGGGGATCGCCATGGCGGCCATGCCCCAGTCGGGGTCGCGGAACCACTGCCACTGCAGGAAGTCCAGGCCCAGCCCGTCGAACAGCCGGTTCAGGCCGACCGCGCGCTCGTCCTGGCCCGCGTTCATCAGCCAGCGCCACACGATGCCGGTGGCGACGAACGAGACGGCCATCGGGAACAGGTAGATCGCCCGGAAGGTCCCCTCGCCCTTGATCCCCTTCTCCATCAGGAACGCCAGCAGCAGGCCGAGCAGCAGCGCCCCGAGTACGAACACGATCGTGAACACGATCGCGTGGTTCACCGAGATCGTCCAGCGCGGCTGGTCCCACAGCTCGACGAAGTTCGTCAGCCCGACGAACTGCCCCTCGGATATCTCATCGTGCTTGTCGGTCATGGCGAGCCGGAAGTTCCAGCCGAGCATCCCGTAGACGAACACCGCTATCGCGACGATCGAGGGGGACACCAGCAGCAGGCCCGGCAGCCACCTGCGCACGCTTCTCACCGGCAAAGACTCCTCTTCACGCAGGGCGGGCGCCCGAGCCGAGGCGTTCGGCTCGGGCGCCCGCATCCCGATCAGACGTGCCCGTCAACCTTTCCGGCCGTCAGCCCCGCGGCCGAACGCACTGTCCGCCGCTCACTGCCCGCTGCTCTTGGCGGCGGCGGCCAGGGCCTGCTGCAACTTGGCGACGTCCTGGTCCTGCTGGAACAGGCCGACGGCCTCGTTGATCGCGGTACGCCAGGCGTCGTTGACGACCACGCCGTGCTGGATGGAGCCGGCGAGCTTGTTGCTGCTCCAGTCGGACAGGGCGTCGGCGAGGTAGTCGGTGTACAGCGACTTGTCGGCGTCCGTACGGGCCGGGATCGAGCCCTTCTTCGGGTTGAAGGCGTCCTGGCCCTCCTTGCTGGCCGCGACCTTCAGCCAGGCGATGGCCCCGTCGCGGTTCGGCGCGCCCTTGGGCAGGGTGAAGCTGTCCGACAGCCACATGAACGTGCCCTCGGTGCCGGGCGCGGGCGCCCAGTCGAAGTCGGTCTTGGAGGTCTTGCCGAGGCCGCCCTCCGGCGGGTTGTGGAAGTAGCCGTACGCCCAGTCGCCCATGATGTTGAACGCGGCCTCGCCGTCGGCCACCTGCTTGGCGGCGGGCTGCCAGTCGTCCTGCGGGGTGCCGGCGTACGACATGATCTTCTGGAAGTCCTGCAGCGCCTTGGTCATCGCCGGGCCGCTCCAGTCGGAGTTCGCGGTCCAGAGCTGGTTGTACGCCTCGGTGCCGAGCGAGCCGAGCAGCACGTTCTCCAGCAGGTGGACGGCCGTCCACTCCGAGCCGATCGACAGCGGGACCTTGCCGGTCTTCTTGACGGCCTCAAGGGCGGTGATGAACTCCTCGATGGTCTTCGGCGCCCCGGCGACCCCGGCCTCCTTGAGCACGGCCGGGTTGAACCACAGCACGTTGGAGCGGTGGATGTTCACCGGCACCGAGTAGATGTTGCCGTCCACGGTGATCTGGTCGATGAGCTGCTTGGGGTAGACGTCGCGCAGCTTCAGCTCGTCGTAGAGGAAGTTGACCGGTTCGAGGTCGCCCGCCTTGATGTAGCCCTGCAGCTCGGCGCCCGCGTGCCCCTGGAAGGTGTCCGGCGGCGTGTCGGCCTGGAGCTTGGTGGTCAGCAGCGCCCGCGCCTTGTCGCCGGAGCCGCCCGCGACGGCGGCGTCGAAGAACGTCAGGTTCGGGTTCTGCTTTTCGAATATCTCGCGCATGGCCGTGAGCCCGTCGGCCTCGCCGGGGCCCGTCCACCACGAGAAGACCTCAACCTGCTTCTTGGCCGCTTCACCGCCGGACGCGCCCTGCCCGTCCTCGCCGCCGCCGCAAGCGGTGAGAGACAGGAGGCCCGCCATGGTGATCGCGACGGCCGAGACCCACCGTCGTCGCATCGATATCCGTCCCTTCAGGGGTTGAAGTAGACCGGACACGCGCAGAGCGCGCGTCCCCCGAGCACCGTCGTCGGTCAATCCTGACAACGTTGTCAGTTAGGCCCATCAACCCACTTCACCAACTCCGGCGTCAAGGTGTGTGGCGTAACGTCTCCGCATACGAGAGCGCTCTCCCGGCGCCGCCGCCGCAGATCCTCCGGCGCGGCGGCCCGGGGCCCGGCACGCTTGCGGCCTCTACACGTCGCCCGTCAAGGCGTACAGATGACTACAGAACGGCCTCCAGCACCGCCCGCGCGACCCGCGCCGTGGCGGCGGCCTCCTTACGCGGGTCGTACGGCCCCGCCGGCGCCTCCAGCACCACGGCGGTCGCGATCACCGGCCGGTCGGCGGGCGCGAACGCGACCAGCACCGACGGCGCGGATTCCGGCGCCACCACATCCGACCCCACCACACCCGACCCCACCACATCCGACGCCACCGTGCGCGACGGCACCACAGGCGGGGGGACGGCCCCGGCACGCCCGTGGGCGCCGGCGACCGGGGGTTCGGCCAGGCCGAGGATGCGCTCGCCGAACGCCGCGGGGCCGAGCGGGCCGGTCATGGGCGCGGCAGGAGAGCCCATGGCGGCCACCTCGACGCCGGGAAGCGCCACGTTCTCGGCGGCGCCGCCCGGTCGGGCGGCTTCGGCCAGCATCGCGGCCAGTTCCCCGGCGACGCCGAGCGAGATCGGCCTGCGGTACTGCGCCACCCGCGCGCCCTCCACGGAGGTGCCGTCCGCCAGGCGTACCTCCTGCACCAGGTACGGCCGCATCAGCGCGCCCCCGTTGGCCACCGCGGCGGCGGTCATGGCCAGGCCGAGCGGCGTGGCGCGCACCCCACCGCGTCCGATGGCCGCCGGCGCGCTCCCGGCCCGGTCCAGCCGGGCCGGGTAGACGCTGGGCGCGACCCGAAGCGGCACGGTGAGGTCACCGGCGTTGAAGCCGAAGCCCTCGGCCTGTTCACGCAGCACGCCGGGCCGCAACTCCGCCCCCAGCCGGCCGAAGGCGGTGCCACAGGACGCGGCGAACGCCCGCGCCAGCGCCATCCGGGTACCCGAACAGGCCGTAGGCGAGCCGGGGGCGCCGGCCGGCACGGAGACCTTGGTGAGCGGGGTGTGGCCGCCGCGGCCGAGCGCGGCTGCGGCGGTGACGATCTGGAACGCGGCGCCGGGCGGGTACGTGCGCTGGAGCGCCCGGTTCAGCAGCGGCGTGCCGGGCGCGGCGCCCAGCCGCCGCTCCACCCGCTCCAGCCTGGCGGGGTCGAAGGTGGCGTAGCGGTTGGGGTTGTAGGTCGGGTACGAGGCGAGCGCGAGGATCGCGCCCGTGGCCGGGTCCAGCGCCGCCACCGCTCCCCTGCGCCCGGCGGCCCGCAGCCCCCGGTACGCCGCCCGCTGCACCGCCGCGTCGATGGTCAGCCTGATCGTGCCGGTCTGCGGCGCCCCGTCCACATCGCCCCCGCCGACCAGCGAGCGCGCCCGCACCCGAGGGTCCTGACCGGTGAGCACCGCCTCCCCGGCCAGCTCCACCCCCCGAGCCCCGTTGAGCGAGACGTGCCCGGTGACGGCCGCGAACACACGCCCGGCGGGGTAGTGACGCCGATGGGAGTACGGCCCGCTGGTCCTGCGACTGGTGGCGATCAGCCTGCCCTCGCGGGTGAGCAGGTCGCCACGCGGCCGGTCGAGCCGCTCGATGCGCAGCCGAGGGTCGCGGGGGTCGGCACGCAATCCGTCGGCCCGGAACGCCTGCACGTGGTTCAGGGCCGCGAGCAGCGCGAAGAACATCAGCCCACACGCGTACGCGACGCGGCGCAGCGGCACGTTCATCCGCCTCGCCCGCACCGCCGCCATCGCCCCTCCCGACCCGCCGGTACCCCGATGCCGGGCAACGCCGAACCCCGCCCCCGCCCAGAATCAGGCCAAGGCCCTCACCGCCTCCGATCAGGGATGAGCGGTGTCGTCCAGATGGGCCAGGGCGGTACTGGTCACGCGTACGGCGTCGTCGATCCAGGCCGGGATGCGCTCGCCGATGATCGGCCGGACGATGCCGTACGGTGAGTCGTGGCATGCCAGCGTGACCACCTCCAGCCCGTGCGGGGTGATGCGTCCGTAGCGTCGCTCGGTCAGTCGCCGAAGATGGTCCAGGACCGGGTCGTTGAGGTGCCGGAGCTCCTCTTGGAGCTGGGGCGGGCCGGTGGCGACCAGGTCGGCGTACCGGAAGACGGTCATCATCCGGGCGTCACGCGGGTGGCGGCGGCAGAACTCGGGGATCCACAAGGCCGTTCGCACGATCGCCTCGATCGGGTCGCCGGTCTCGGCCGCCGGCGTCAGCCCGGCCTGGAAGGCCCTGATCGAGCGGATCCAGGCCGATCCGAAGAGCACGTCCCTTGAGGCGAAGCGGTGGTAGATCGATCCCGACGGTGCGCCCAGCAGGGCGGTGACGTGGCCGACCGTGGCCGACCGCCAGTGCTCGAAGGCCGCGTCCCGGGCCGCATCGAGGATCTGATCATGGGTGAACGACGGACTCCTGGGCATCGTCACGAGCTTAGCCGCTACCCTTATTCTAGAGAATGCTCTCTAATTCGTGGGGTGATCATGGAATCGGCGGAGCGAGGCCGGGTTCTACGGCGGACCGTGATGATCGTCGCGGTCCTGTCCTGTGTGCCGTACCTGGTCTTCAAGCTGGCCTGGTTGTCAGGAGCGACGATCGGCATCACCAGCGCCGAAGGCCGGGCACTGATGAACGATCCGCGTCACGTCGCCGGCAACTACCTCACGGTGGGGATGGACCTGCTCGCGATAGGGCTCGCGGTGGTGCTGGGGCGGCCGATCAGCCACCGCCTGCCGGCCTGGCTGGTGCTGGTGCCCGCCTGGGGAGCAACCGGGTTGCTGGCCCCGATCGCGCTCGGCCTCCCGGCGGGGCTCCTGATCCAGTTGATCAGCGGCACGGATGTCCCGGCCGGCAGTGGAGACGGGCTGGCCGGCTGGGTGTTCGCCGTCATCTACGGCGGCTTCGGCCTGCTCGGCTGCTGCCTGGCGGTGCTGGTCCTCCTGCACGCGATGGAACGCTGGCCACGGATCTTCGCGACCGGCCCTCGGCCACCCCGCTGGACGATCACCGCGGTCTGCGCGGCCCCGCTGCTCGGATACGCCCTGGCCCTGCTGGTCTGGGCGGTCGCAGGGCCTGAGGCCGGCGGGCCGGCCGGATTCGAGAGCCCGGCCCAGCGGACCGTGCTGGTGATCAACGGCCTGCTGGTCGCGATCGGCTACGCCACCCCGCTTGCGCGCGGGTTCGTCGCCCGGCATCCGCGCCGGGCGATCGTGGCGACCTGGGTCGGCTGCAGCGTGGCCACCCTGTCCGGACCGACCTTCGCAGCTCTCGGCCACGACGGCGTCGTCCGCGTCCCCCTGCTGGTCGCGTCCATGGTGTCGGCAGCGGCAGGCGTGCTCTACTCGGTCGCCCTGCTGCGGGCCACCGCGGCGCCCCGCTCCAATGCGGCGCCTCGGAGGGGCCAGCCGTCTTCCGTCTCGACCGCACCCTGATCGGCGGGTGACGCGGTGCGGGTCGCCGCGGTGGTGGCCGCGTGCCCGGAGCAGGGCAAGGCCGAACCCCGCCCTCATCCACGAATCAGGGACGCGGCGGGCGGGGCGGCCTATCGCGCGACGGGATGGGCCTCGGACAGGCCCGCCGGGCTCTCGGGGACCTCAGGGAGCCCGTCGCACGCGTCGGGCTCCGCGGCCTGCTGGGCGGCCAGGGCGTCGCGGTAGTAGTGGATCTTCCTCTTGATGGCCTGCTGCTGGTTGCGCAGGTGGGCGATCTGCTCCTCCACCCGGCGGTCGTGCTCGCCGAGGACCGCGATGCGGTCGGCGATCGTGTGGTCGCCGGCGCGGGTGAGCTTGGCGAACCTGATCATCTCGGCGATCGGCATGCCGGTGTCGCGCAGGCAGCGCACCATGCCGAGCCAGCTTATGTCGCGGTCGGTGAACCGCCGCTGGCCCGCCGCGTTGCGGCCGACGGGTTCGAGCAGCCCGATCCGCTCGTAGTAACGCAGCGTGTCCAGACTGAACCCGGTTTCCTCTGCAACCTGTCCTGGCGTGTAGACACTCACACGCAGCAGGATTTCACCTGGAGTGGGCTCCAGGTCAAGGCAGATGGTCGGCGAGATAGCGGCGTACCAGCAGCTTGCACTCGGCGATCAGGCCGGGGTCGCCCTGGCGATCGACCCGGAACGCCAGCTTGAGCACCGCGTCGGCCGCCTCGACGGCGACCAGGAGCGCCCGGTCGAGCGCGGCCCCCGCGGGCACGCCGAGCCGCTCGACGGTCAGCGCGCGCAGCCGATCGGCCACGACCTCGTTGTTCTCCAAGGCGGCGTCGAGCATGCGGTCGGTGCCCTTGAGCGCCGGTCCGCCGGGGGCGGTGAGCACCTCCCCGAAGTCCACCACGAGGAAACCGGGGATGGTCCGCTTCATCTCCACGAACTCGTCCACGGCGAGGTCCACCACGTCGGTCCAGTGGGACAGCTCGGCCTCGCCCAGCCGGGCCGTGATCCGCGCCAGGAACGCCTCCAGGTTGCGCAACGCCAGCGCGCGTACCAGGCCCTGTTTGTCGGGGAAGAACTGATAGAAGGTCCCGATCGGCACTCCGGCCCGGCGCGCGACCTCCTTGGTGGTCAAAGCCTCATACCCCACCGCGTCGAGCAGGTTCGCGCACTCGTCGAGCATCCGCTCGACTCGCTCCAGACTGCGGCGCTGCGCGGGCCGGCGGCGCAGCGTTCCTCCCGAGACGTTCGTCATTCCCCCATCATCCACCCGATACCTCACCAAAGGCGTTAACATGAGCGACACTCGCAATTCCCTGCGGAAGGGCCCGCGCATGTTCCTGTGGGGTACGGCCACCGCGTCCTACCAGATCGAGGGCGCCGCGACGGAGGACGGCAAGGGCCCCTCCATCTGGGACACCTTCAGCCACCAGGAGGGGCGGATCGCCGACGGGCAGACCGGCGACGTCGCCTGCGACCACTACCACCGCTGGCCCGAGGACATCGCGCTGCTCGCCGACCTGGGTGCCGGCGCGTACCGGTTCTCGATCTCCTGGCCGAGGGTCATGCCCACCGGACGCGGCCCGGTCAACCCGGCCGGCCTGGACTTCTACGACCGGCTGGTGGACGCGCTGTGCACCGCGGGCGTGGTGCCGGTGGCCACGGTGTACCACTGGGACCTGCCGCAGGCGCTGGAGGACGAGGGCGGCTGGCTGAACCGCGACACCGCCGGCCGGCTGGCCGACTACGCGGGCGTGCTGGCCGAGCGGCTGGCCGACCGGGTGGGGCTGTGGATCACGCTCAACGAGCCGTTCGTGCACATGGCCTGGGGGTACGCCATGGGCCTGCACGCCCCCGGGCACGCCCTGCTCACCGGCGCGCTGCCCGCCGCGCACCACCAGCTCCTCGGCCACGGCCTGGCCGTGCGCGCGCTGCGGGCCGGGGGCGCGGGCCAGGTCATGATCACCAACAACTGCACGCCGGTGTGGCCGGCCTCCGGCTCCCCGGCCGACCTGGCCGCCGCGGAGGCGTACGACATCCTGCACAACCGGCTGTTCACCGATCCGGTGCTGCTGGCGGAATACCCGGACCTGACCGCGTACGGCGTGAGCGCGCCGGACTTCGTCCGCGACGGCGACCTGCGGACCATCGCCGCCCCGCTGGACGGCCTGGGGGTCAACTACTACAACCCCACCCGGATCGCGGCCCCTGCCGAGCCCGGCACGCTCCCGTTCGAGAACGCCGAGATCACCGGATACCCGGTGACCGGCTTCGGCTGGCCGGTGGTCCCCGACGGCCTGCGCGAACTGCTCACCGGCCTGCGCGCCAGGTACGGCGCCGCCCTCCCGCCCGTCTACGTGACCGAGAACGGCTGCTCCTACCCCGACGAGCCCGACGCCTCCGGCCGGGTGCGCGACACGGCCAGGATCGACTACCTCGACGCGCACATCCGCGCCGTGGACGCCGCCGTGGCCGAGGGCGTGGACGTACGCGGCTACTTCGTCTGGTCGCTGCTGGACAACTTCGAGTGGGCACACGGCTACACCCAGCGCTTCGGCCTGGTGCACGTGGACTTCGCCACCGGCCGGCGCACCCCGAAGGAGTCCTTCCACTGGCTCAAGCGCCACATCGCGAGCAGGTGAGCGTCAGAACACCGAGATGTGCACGTGGTCCCAGTGGTTGGCGGTGATGCTGCCGCGGTCGGACATCGGGCGCCACCCGGCGCCGGTGCGCACGTCGTAGTAGCGCTGCTTCCAGATGATGTACATGATGCCGATCCGGGGGCCGTTGGTGATCGCCCACTGGGCCAGGGCGTCGCCGCGCTCCAGGTCGATCTGGTTGGGCATGCGGCCGCCGCTGCTCATCATGAAGTCGCAGGCGCGGCCGGAGCCGTGGTCGCCGGGGTCGCCGGGGCGCAGGCAGCCGTAGCCGTAGGGCATCGGGAACTGCCCGAGCACCGCGTTGCGCACCGAGACCATGCGCTGGGTCAGGCCCTCGGCGCCGCCGGGGGTCTGGAAGCCGTACTTGGCCAGCAGCTTCTCGATGTCGCGGCGCTTGCCCTTGAGGGTCGCGATCTCCTTCTTCAGGTTGTCGATCTTGTCCTCGGCGGCCTTCTCGGCCTTCTTCGCCGAGGCGACGAGATCCTGGATGCGCTGGAGCTGCTGGGCGCGCTCGGTGGCGAGGTGGCTCATGGTGGCGGCCGGGCCGAGCACCGAGGACGGGTCGCCGTTGATGGCGAAGATCGCGGCGGAGTCGAGCGAGCCGCCCATGTAGGTCTGCTGCGCGTACGCCGCGACCTCGCGCTCGGCCGTGGCGAGGCGGCGCTTGAGCATGGCCGCGCGGTCGGCGGCCTTCTTGGCCTGCACGCGCACCTCCTCCAGGCTCTGCACCTGGCCCCGGTAGCGCTTGTTCAGCGCGGCGGCCTGCTTGGTCAGCTTGTCCAGCTCGTTCTGGGGAGGCGGCTTCGCGGCGGCCGAGGAGGCGGGGGCCACCGGCGTGAGGAGGAGCAAACACGCGAGCAGCGACGCCACGGCTACGGGGCGGAGCGGCCCACGGCCGGGTTTCACGCGCGTCCTCCCCTCGGCGATCCCAACCAGGCTGACCGGAACTATAGAAGGTGATCTTGATCGCTGCCACCCGAACCGGGGAACTGACGCCCCTTTAGCGAAGTATCGGGCGATCTGATGGGGATCGTTGCTCCTTCCGCCGGACGTCCCACCCGGTAACCTTGCCAAGCAACTACAGAACATGATTCGGTCACTTTGGGCCCCGGCCTTGTGCCCGGCGCACGGCCGGGACGAGACTGGCGGCAGAGTCAAACAAGCAAGCATTCGGTCAACCAACCGGCCCGGCCCGCCCGACCAGGAGGAGACATGCTGCAGCACGACCGGCTGTTCATCGGGGGCGACTGGGTGGCCCCCGCGGGCACCGCGACGATCGACGTCATCTCCCCGCACACCGAGGAGGTCGTCGGCCGGGTGCCAGACGGGACCCCCGCCGACATGGACCGCGCCGTGGCCGCCGCCCGCGCGGCCTTCGACGAGGGGCCCTGGCCCCGCATGACCATGGCCGAGCGCGCGGCCGTCGTGGGCAGGCTCGCCGAGCTGTACGAGGCCCGCCAGGGCGAGATGGCCGAGCTGATCACCACCGAGATGGGCTCGCCGATCACGTTCTCCCGGATGGCCCAGGCGCCCCAGCCGCTCGGCATGCTCAAGTACTACGCCGAACTGGGCGCCACCTTCGAGGTGGAGGAGCAGCGCCCCGGCCTGTTCGGCCCGGTCACCGTACGCCGCGAGCCCGTCGGCGTCGTCGCGGCCGTCGTGCCGTGGAACGTCCCCCAGTTCGTGATCATGACCAAGCTCGCCCCGGCGCTCATCGCCGGCTGCACCGTCGTGATCAAGCCCGCGCCGGAGACCCCGCTCGACTCCTACCTCCTGGCCGAGATGATCCAGGAGTCCGGAATCCCGGCGGGCGTGGTCAACATCGTGGCCGCCGGGCGCGAGGCCGGCGAGCACCTGGTCTCCCACCCGGGCATCGACAAGGTCGCCTTCACCGGCTCGACCGCCGCCGGCCGCCGCATCGCCGCCATCTGCGGCGAGCAGCTCAAGCGGTGCAGCCTGGAGCTGGGCGGCAAGTCCGCGGCGATCATCCTGGACGACTGCGACCTGTCCGCGGCGATGGGCTTCCTGTCCATCGCCTCGCTGATGAACAACGGCCAGGCGTGCGTGGCGCAGACCCGCATCCTCGCCTCCCGCAACCGGTACGACGAGGTCGTCCAGGCCGTCGCCGACATGGTCTCCGGCCAGGTGGTCGGCGACCCGGCCGACCCGGGGACCGGCATCGGCCCCATGGTGGCCAAGCGGCAGCAGGACCGGGTCGAGGGCTACATCAAGATCGGCATCGACGAGGGCGCCAAGCCGGTCGTCGGCGGCCTGGAGCGGCCCCACGACCGCGGCTGGTACGTGGCGCCGACCGTGTTCGCCGGGGTGTCCAACGACATGCGCATCGCCAGGGAGGAGATCTTCGGCCCGGTGCTCGCGGTGATCCCCTACACCGACGAGGAGGACGCCGTCCGCATCGCCAACGACAGCGACTACGGCCTGTCGGGCACCGTCTGGACGGCGGACGCCGAGCACGGCATGGACATCGCGCGGCGCGTGCGCACCGGGACGTACGGGGTGAACATGATGAACACCCTGGAACCGTCCACCCCGTTCGGCGGCTACAAGGCCAGCGGCCTCGGCCGGGAGCTGGGGCCGGAAGGGCTGGCGGGGTACCTGGAGTACAAGTCGATCGCCCGCCTCGGCTGAGGCGCGGGCGCCGGGGCCGCCGCACCCGCGCGGGGGTGCGGCGGCCCGGTTCGGTCCCCGGGGCGGCGCGCGGGCTGTGTCGCGGTCACCGCGCGCCGCCGGACGGAACGGAAATGGTCGTATCAGCGCTCCCAGCGCGCCCCCGCGACGCTGGACCGCTTCAGGACCACACCAAGGATGTCCCATCGGGCCGGAGCGGTCCCGGCCTCGTTCCCCTGGAACTCTCCCGGTGGTTTCGATCCATCCGCTTCTGGTAGACGACCCTTATTCGCGGTTGGTTCGGAGATATCGCGATATTTCTTTGTGTTTCCGGCCCGGAACGTTCCCTGGAGCGTGTTTCCGCAGCTCGGGCAGGGGTCCGCGGCTCAGAGCGCGACCGCTTGCGCCTGCACCGCCGTGATCGCCACCATGTCCACGATGTCGCCCACCGTGGCGTCCCGGTCCAGGTCGTTGACCGGCTGGCGCAGGCCCTGCAGCACCGGCCCGTACGCGACCGTCCCCGGCGCCCCGCGCACCGCCCGGCACGCGCTCGCCGCGATCTCGGCGTCCGGGAAGACCAGGACCGTGGCCCGGCCCGCCACCGGCGACCCCTCCGGGTCGCGCCCCGCGCGGGCGCCGTCGATCGCGGTGTCGTACCGCATCGGGCCCTCGACGGGCAGCTCGGGCGCGCGCGAGCGCACCAGCTCGGTCGCCTCGCGCACCCGCTCCATGTCGCCGCCCGCGCCCGCCGGGCCGCTGGAGTAGGACAACATCGCCACCCGCGGCTCCACCCCGAACAGCTTCGCCGTGCGCGCGGTGCAGATCGCGATGTCGGCCAGCTCGGAGGCGCCGGGCATCGCGTGCATCCCGCAGTCGGCGAACAGCACCACCCGGTCGGCCAGGCAGGCGAACACCACCGCGGAGGCGGCGGGCGTGCCCGGGGCCGTCTTGATCACCTGGAACGCGGGCAGGATCGTGGCCGCGGTGGTTCCGGCCGCGCCCGACACCATGCCGTGCACGACCCCGGCGTGCACCATCATCGTGCCGAAGAAGTTCGGGTCGCCCATGATGTCGCGGGCCCGGCGCGGGGTCATGCCGCGGTGCTCGCGCAGCAGGGCGTACCGCTCGGCGAAGGTGTCGCGCAGCGGGGAGGTCAGCGGGTCGAGCACCCGCACGTCGTGCAGGTCCAGGCCCAGCGCGTGCACGCGGGGCCGGATGACGTCCGGGCGGCCGAGCAGGGTGACGTCGGCGATGCCGCGCCGCAGCACGATGTCCGCGGCGCGCTGCACCCGCTCGTCCTCGCCCTCGGGCAGCACGATGTGCCTGCGGTCGGCCACCGCGCGCTGCACGATCAGATGCTCGAAGATCCGGGACGTGACCCGCTCCGAGCGGGTCGGCTCGATGTGCCCGGCGAGCGCGGCGGCGTCCACGTGCGCGGAGAAGTGGCCCAGCGCCGACTCCACCTTGCGGTGGTCCTCCGGGGTGATCCCGCCCTCCAGGCCGCTCAGCATCGACGCCACCGAGAAGCTGTCGGCCGCCGTGGACAGCACCGGGATCTGCGGCGCGAGCTTGGCGGTGATCGTCCGGACCGTCTCTGAGGGCCGCTCGCCCAGGGTCAGCATCACCCCGGCCGGTTGCGCGGTGCCCGCCATGTCGGCCGCCATCGCGCCGAGCAGCACGTCGGCCCGGTCGCCGGGCGTGATCACCAACGCGCCGTCGGTCAGGTGCTCCAGGAACACCGACAGGGTGGCGCCGCCGAACACGAAGCCGAGCACGTCGCGCTGCAACCCGTCGTCGTCGCCCTGGATGTGCGCCGCGCGCGCGGCGGCGGCCACCTGGCGCACGGTCGGCGCGGCCAGCGCGGGCTTCTCCGGGATCACGTAGCACGGCACCGGCAGTCCCGCGTCGAGCGCCAGGTTGGGCCGGGCCCGGTTCACGATCGCCGCGATGACCGTGCAGCCCGCGTCGGAGAACAGCGTGTACGCCGCCCGCAGCTCCGCCGCGATCTCCTCGGCCGTCCTGCCCGTCCGCGCCGGCCTGACGGCGGCCCCGGCCTTCACGACGGCCTTGTCCCGCTCCACGACCCGGCCGGGCGGCGCGGCGGCACCGCCGCCGGCCAGCAGCACCACCGGGACGCCCAGCTTGGCGGCGAGCCGCGCGTCGAACCCCAGCCCGCCCGGCCCCGCGCCGTGCCCGCCGAACACCAGCAGCGCGTCGCACTCGTCCACCACGGCCTCGCAGCCGTCGGCCAGCCGGGTCAGCAGCTCGTCCTCGCCGATCCTGGCCGCCTCGGCCGGGCTGATCCCGCCCACGACCCGGCTCAGCCGGTAGCGCCCCCGGATCAGCTCCAACCCGGCGTCGAGCTCGCGGTCGGCGTCGCGCTCGTCCCGCGGGGCGTACGCGCCGGGCGGGCCGGCCGCGCGCTCCTCACGGGCGATCGTCCGGTAGACCCCCAGCCGCTCGACCCTCCTGGACAGCAGCTCGGTAAGGCCGAGCTCGACCAGCCCGTGGCCGTCGCCGCGCCCGAGTCCCGCCACAAAGATGCCTCGCACCGTCGCCCCCGATCGAGATGTGAACCGGGGGGAGACGCCAGTGCCGGAGAGTAGCCGACACCGTTCTGACCGTAATCAACCAGTCCTCATGATTTCAAGCCGCCACGGCCGCCCGATATCCGGACATCTCCCGGCAGGGGGCGCGGGGCTCAGGCGCCCGCGGTGGCGGCGCCGACCCAGGCCCCGATCCGCCGGATCAGCTCCGGCGTGGCGGCGGTCTCGGCGTGGCCGTAGCCGCGCTCCACCCACAGCTCCTTGGGGTCCTTGGCCGACTCGAACAACTGCTCGGCGTGGTCCAGCGGGAAGAAGGCGTCGGAGTCGCCGTGCACGATCAGCAGCGGCACCGGGGTGACCAGCGTGGCCGCCTCGTACGGCGCCAGCGGGATCGGGTCCCACCGGCCGCGGGCGATCCGGGTGCGCTTGGCGATCCGCGCCGCCAATCGGCCGATCGGACGTTCGATGGCCCAGTGCACCTGGCGCATCGGCCGGGTGTCGCGGTAGTACCAGCGGGCGGGGGCGCTCACCGACACGACGGCGTCCACGCCGCCGTGCAGCCCCGCGTGCCGCACCGCCACGGCCCCGCCCATCGAGAACCCCACCGAGGCGACCCTGGAGTAGCCGGTCACCCGCATGTGCCGCACCGCGGCGTCCAGGTCGAGCACCTCCAGGTCGCCGACCGTGGTGTGGCCGCCCGACCGGCCGTGCCCGCGGAAGTCCAGGCAGAGCACCCCGGCGAACCCGCTCAGGACGTGCGCGATGCGGCGCGTGGTGCGCTCGCGCCACCCGCCGGTGAACCCGTGCCCCACGACGATGCCGAGGTCGGGGGCGCCGCGCGAGGGAGTGTGGGCGGCGTCGATCCGCACGCCGTCCTTGGTGCGCAGCGTCACCGGGAAGTGAGGAGCCAGTGACATGGAGATCAGCCTACGAGAGCGCAGAAGGCGCAGGTCGGCGGGGTGGCCCGGGATCGCCTAAAATACTGGGGGCCGCACAGTCGGCGGCCGGCCTCCACGATCGCAGAGCGAGACTCCATCATGCCCTTGAACAGCCGCGACGACCTGCGGAACATCGCGATCATCGCGCACGTTGACCACGGCAAGACCACGCTGGTGGACGCCATGCTCTGGCAGTCCGGCGCGTTCCGCGCCAACCAGGACGTGGAGGACCGGGTCATGGACTCCAACGACCTGGAGCGCGAGAAGGGGATCACCATTCTCGCCAAGAACACCGCCGTCCGGCACGGCGATGTGACCATCAACATCATCGACACCCCCGGCCACGCCGACTTCGGCGGCGAGGTGGAGCGCGGCCTGTCCATGGTCGACGGCGTGGTGCTGCTGGTGGACGCCTCGGAGGGGCCGCTGCCGCAGACCAGGTTCGTGCTGCGCAAGGCGCTGGCGGCCAAGATGCCGGTGATCTTGTGCATCAACAAGGTGGACCGCCCCGACGCGCGGATCGCCGAGGTGGTGGACGAGACGTACGAGCTGTTCATCGACCTCGACGCGACCGAGGAGCAGATCGACTTCCCGATCGTGTACGCCTCGGCCAAGGCCGGCCGCGCCAGCCTGAACCGCCCCGCCGACGGCACCATGCCCGACTCCCCCGACCTGGAGCCCCTGTTCCAGACGATCATGGAGACGATCCCGGCCCCGGTGTACGACCCGTCGGCCCCGCTCCAGGCCCACGTCACCAACCTCGACGCCTCCAGCTACCTCGGCCGGATCGCGCTGTGCCGGGTGCACCAGGGCTCGATCCGCAAGGGCCAGCAGGTCGCCTGGTGCCGCACCGACGGCTCGGTGCAGAAGGTCAAGATCAGCGAGCTGCTGATGACCGACGCCCTGGAGCGCAAGCCCGCCGAGGAGGCCGGGCCGGGCGACATCATCGCCATCGCCGGCATCCCCGACATCATGATCGGCGAGACCCTGGCCGACGCCGACGACCCGCGCCCGCTCCCGTTGATCACCGTGGACGAGCCCGCCATCTCGATGACGATCGGCACCAACACCTCCCCGCTCGTGGGCAAGGTCAAGGGCTCCAAGGTCACCGCCCGCATGGTCAAGGACCGCCTGGACAAGGAGCTGGTCGGCAACGTCTCGCTGCGCGTCCTGCCCACCGACCGGCCCGACACCTGGGAGGTCCAGGGCCGCGGCGAGCTGGCGCTGGCCATCCTGGTCGAGCAGATGCGCCGCGAGGGCTACGAGCTGACCGTCGGCAAGCCCCAGGTCGTCACCAAGATGATCGACGGCAAGCTGCACGAGCCCGTGGAGCGCCTGACGGTGGACTGCCCCGAGGAGTACCTCGGCGCGGTCACCCAGCTCCTGGCCGTCCGCAAGGGCCGCATGGAGCACATGACCAACCACGGCACCGGCTGGATCCGCATGGAGTTCGTGGTGCCCGCCCGCGGCCTGATCGGCTTCCGCACCGAGTTCCTGACCGAGACCCGCGGCACCGGCCTGGTCCACCACGTCTTCGACTCCTACGAGCCCTGGTTCGGCGAGCTGCGCACCCGCAACAACGGCTCCCTGGTCGCCGACCGCGCCGGCGTCGTCACCGCCTTCGCCATGCTCAACCTCCAGGAGCGCGGCACTCTGTTCGTCTCCCCGACGACCGAGGTGTACGAGGGCATGATCGTCGGTGAGAACTCCCGCTCCGACGACATGGACGTCAACATCACCAAGGAGAAGAAGCTCACCAACATGCGCTCCTCCACCTCGGAGGAGACCGAGAAGGTCATCCCGCCCCGCGTGTTGTCCCTGGAGCAGGCCCTGGAGTTCATCCGCGAGGACGAGTGCGTGGAGGTCACCCCCGAGACGGTGCGCATCCGCAAGGTGGTGCTCGACGCCGCCACCCGGGCCCGCACCGCCGCCAGGGCCAAGCGCGGCTGAGGCCGGCCGGCAGGTTCCGCCCGAACCCCGCGACGAACAGGAAGCCCGCCGCCCAGCGCACCGGGTGAGCGCGCATGGCCGGGCCGGGCCCGGCTGCTCCGGCAGCGGACAGGACGTGTTCCGCCCCCCTTCAGCCGAGGGTGCCCGTCCTGGCCGAGCCGGTCCCGTCGCGCTCTCGGATGTCCGCCACGGGGCTCACCGGTTCGTCCTGCTCGCGTATCCGCCCGGTCCGGGCCGGTACGGCGAGAGGCGTGGACCTCGCACCGCCGGTCCTCCTGCCGCCCCCGGCCGTTCCGGCCCGGCCGGCCACAGGACCACCGCGCATCCGCGACTTGCGGCACGCTTGCCGGTCCGCCCACTACCAGGGACGGTCTCCACATCTCGCCCGAGGGCTGCCGCCCGGCCACTCACGCGGAAAGCACATCGGCGAGATCCTGGCGCCCACCGCGAGCAGGGCCAGGCCGGCACAGGCGGGCCCCCACAGGAGGCGCAGGCCCGGCCCACAGGCGGGCGCAGCCCGGCCCCACAGGCGGGCGCAGCCCGGCCCCACAGGCGGGCGCAGCCCGGCCCCACAGGCGGGCGCAGCCCGGCCCCACAGGAGGCCCAGGCGGGCACAGGCGGGCCCCGCAGGAGGCGCGAGCCGGCGCGCAGCCCGGCCCCCACAGGAGGCACAGGCCGGCGCAGGCCGCGGCCCCCCAGGAGGCACAGGCCGACGCAGCTCGGCCCCCACAGGAGGCGCAGACCGGTGCAGCCCGGCCCCCGCAGGACGCGCAGACCGGTGCAGCCCGGCCCCCACAGGAGGCACAGACCGGCGCAGGCCGGTGCCCCACAGGACGCGCGAGCCGACGCAGCCCGGCCCCCACAGGAGGCGCACGCCGGCCCCCGCAGGACCCGTCCCACGCCCCGCCGATGATGGCCCTCGCCGCCGCCCGGCCGCCGCCTGGGGCGCCAGGCCGACACCCAGGCCGATGCCCACCGGGACGGGTGCCTTGTCAGGGATTGCGGCGGGTGTTTGCATGGAGGCGCACTCGGGGGCGACGGGGGTGATCATCACCTTCTGTGCGAGGAGTTCATCAAGTGGCGGATCTCACAGCGCGCGGCACCCGGCTCGGCCCCCTGGTCCGCGAGACCCCCGGACGGGTGCTCCCGAGAGAGCCCTACAACGACGAGGTGATCCCGCGGGTGCTGGGCGGCGCCCATCCGTTGTGGAAGCTGGAGCGGATGCAGAGTTTCAGCGAGCCCGACGTGCCGAGCTGGGTGGCGGCGCACGAAGGTGACTGGCGGCGGGCGCTGGAGCTCATCGAGGGGATGCGGCCGGGGTTGCGGGCCATGTCGCAGTCGCTGTCGCGGCTGCGCCGCACGCGGATCGCCGAGCGGCCGCCGTCGCCGTACCTGCAGTGGGAGATGCAGGTGTTCCTGGCCCGCACCGACGCCGGGGAGACGATCCGCGTGCTGGACGCGGAGGCCGTGGCGGGCGTCGAGACGGACGGGCCGCTGCCGGAGCTGCTGATCATCGGCCCCGACGTGATGTACGAGATCCTGTACGACGACGCCGGCGGCCACATGGGCGGCCGGCGGATCGAGGACCGGGACGTGATCCGGGTGTGCACGGAGGAGCTGGCGGAGCTGTTCGCACTGGGTGAGGACTTCCGCGCCTACTTCGCCCGCGAGATCGCCCCCCTGCCCCCGCCCCGCACGGCCTGACGGCGCCCAGTGGCGGCGCGTCCGTCAGCGCTTGGCGTGGGTGGTGAGCCAGTCGACCAGGGGGCGCAGGGCGCGCCAGTCGTCGCGGACCCGGGGCAGCACCTCGGGGGTGTGCACCCAGGGCTCGGGCTCGTAGGTCCGGCCGGCGTGCAGGGAGCGGTGCCGCAGCAGCTCGATGCGCGGGTGGTCGGCCGGGAAGCCGCGCGGGCGGGTCTTGAGCCGGTCGCCGGAGATGGTGAAGCCGGCCGCCCTGGCATCGGCGACGATGCGCTCCAGGACCGGGCCGGTCAGCTCCTCGGCCACGGCCTCACGGTAGCGGCCGAGCTGCTCGGCGCCGCCCGCGAAGAAGCCGCCCGCCACGTGCAGACCGTCGGCCCCGATCTGGACGTAGTAGCCGATGCCCTCGACGGTGGCGGCGTAGGCGCCCTGGTGGGTCTTGTAGGGCGACTTGTCCTTGGCGAAGCGCACGTCGCGGTAGGGGCGGAACAGGTGCACCTCGCCGAACTCCCCGGCCAGCTCCTCGGCCAGGGCGAGCATGGGCGCGCGCACGGCCTGCTCGTAGAGGGCCTTGTGCCGCCCCCAGTAGATCTTGGAGTTGTCGGCCTCCAGGCCCTCGTAGAACACGAACGCCTCGTCGGGGAAACCGGTGAATTCCATGGGGCCAATGCTGCCATGCCGCTCCGACGGTTCTCACCGCTGGCTGTAGCGTCTGCCGGGGGCCGGCTGATGCCGCCCGAACAGCTCCGAGACGGTGACGAAGACGAAGCCCCGCTCGTGCAGCCGGGCCAGAATGTGCGGCACCGCCTGCACGGTGGTCTTGTGGATGTCGTGCATCAGCACGATGGAGCCGGGACGCGCGCGCACGGCGCGGCGGGCGATCAGCTCGGGGTCGCGGTCGCGCCAGTCGAAGGTGTCGTGGTTCCACAGGATCTGCGCCAGGCCCTCGCGCCGGGTGATCCTGGCGACGCGCCGGTCGGTCGAGCCGTACGGCGGGCGCATCAGCCGCACCCGTACGCCCGTGGCCGCGTACACCACCCGCATGGTCCTGGCCAGCTCGGCGTCGATCCGGCTCGGGGGCAGGGCCGGGAGCAGGGCGTGGTCCCAGGAGTGGTTGCCCAGTTCGTGGCCCTCGGCCACCATGCGCAGCACGTCGCCCACCCGCTCCCGGGTCACCATCTGGCCGACCAGGAAGAACGTGGCCTTGGCCCGGTAGGCGGCCAGCGCGTCGAGCAGCCGCCCGGTGTACTCGCCGGGCCCGTCGTCGAAGGTGAGCGCCACGCACTTGAGCCGGGAGCAGTCGATCGCCCGCGGCCGGAACCCGGCCGACGGCGAGCGGGTGCCCACGCCGTCGGTCTGCTGGGCGCTGAGCGCGACCGCGAGCGCGCGGCCCTCGATGCCGAGCGCGGGCGGCGTCAGGTCCACGGGCGGCGCGCCCGCGTCTCCGCACGACGTCAGCGCGAGCGCCGCGGCCAGCACCATCGCCGCCGAGCGTACGCGGGTTCCCCGCACGCTTCCCCCTGAAAGCACGCCGGCCCGCCCACGAGGCTCGGCCGCGGGCGGGGCGCGGGGTCAGGTCACGGATGCGCCTCGGCCGCGTCGCCCCGCTGGACGGCGGCCGGGCCGTCCCACCATGGTGGGACGTGCTCGCGCAGCTCCGCATACCGACGCGCCACCCGTACGGCACATCCGACCGGATCATTACCCTGATGCCGCCGGTTGACCGCTCCCTCGCGCCAGCGGAAGTACCCGTCGCGGTAGCGCACCACCAGGCCGATCCAGACCGAGAGCGTGGCCTCGTCGCCCACATCGTACGCCTCGGCCGCCCCCAGGTTCACGAGTTCGGCCCTGAGCTTGTCTATCGCCGCCGCCGACTCACTCATCGGCCAACCCCCTCGTGAACCCCCGCCCCGAAGCCGCGCACCGCACAACGAGAGGTGTACCCCACTACGCACTACCCCGAAGCGCCGCACTTCCCATCACCACCCACCGTAACCACCCAACTCCCCGGCCCGGAACGGGGCTCAGTGGTCGGGGGTGGCGGCCGGTTCGGTGACGACCATGATGAACCTGAGGTCGCGGTCGGCGGTGTTGGCGTACACGTGGGGGCGGTCGGCGCTGAACAGCACGGCCTCGCCGGTGCGGATCACGTGGGTGGCGCCGTAGACGGTCAGGGTGAGCTCGCCCTCCAGGACGGTGAGCATCTCGCGGGTGCCCGGCGGGTGGGCGTCGCCGTCGTGGTGCTGGCCGGGGCCGAGGCGCCAGTCCCACAGCTCCAGGATGGCGGGCGCGTCGGTGCCGACCAGCAGGCGGGCGCTCCCGGGGCCGTGGGTGAAGGTCACGACGTCCTCGGCGTGCACCACGCGTACGACGGGGGTGTCGGCGACCTCGACCAGCCGGGCGACGGTCACGCCCAGGGCGTCGGCGATGCGGGCCAGGGTGCTCACGCTGGGGTTGGTGCGCGCCTGCTCGACCTGGACCAGCATGCCCCGGCTCACGCCCGAGCGGGCGGCCAGCTCGTCGAGGGTGAGGCCGCGGTGGGCGCGCTGGGCGCGCACGTTGTTGGCGATGGCGGCGGCGAGAGTACCCGGTTCCGGCATGGGTGCAGTCTAGTGAAACTGATTTGCACTATATTGCACTCTTCTGTTGTACTAACAGGGCAATCCAGTGAACCCTGGAGGACTCCGTGACCGCTGTGGTCCTGGCCACGGCCTGCGCCGTCGTGTACGGCACGGCTGACTTCCTCGGCGGCCTGGCCACCAAACGGTCGCAGGTGTTCGCCGTGGTGGCGCTGTCGCAGCTCGCCGGGCTCGCGTTCGTACTGGCCCTGCTGCCCGTGCTGCCCGGTTCGTTCTCGCCCGGCGCCTTGCTGTGGGGCATGTCCGCCGGGCTCGCGGGCGCGGCCGGGCTGGTGCTGTTCTACTGGGCGCTGGCCAACGGCGTGATGTCGGTGGTGGCGCCGGCCACCGCGACCATGTCGGCCGCGGTGCCGGTGGCGTACGGGCTGGCGGTGGGCGAGCGGCCCGAGCCGGTCGCGCTGGCCGGGGTGGTCGTGGCGATCACGGCGGTGCTGCTGGTCAGCCGCGACCCGTCCGCCGGCGCGTCGCGGAGCACCCTGGCGCCGCTGCTGGCCGCGCTGGTGTCGGGCGCGGGGTTCGGCGGCTTCTTCATCCTGCTCTCGCACGCGCCCCAGGGCACCGGCCTGTGGCCGCTGCTCGGCGCCAGGGTCGCCTCGATCACGGTGGTCGTGCTGCTCGCCCTGGCCACCCGCAGGGCGCTGCGTCCCGGCCGGGGCTCGCTGCGCGTCATCGCCGCCGCGGGCGTGCTGGACATGGCGGCGAACGTGCTCTACCTGTTCGCGGCCCAGCAGGGCCTGCTCAGTCTGGTCGCGGTGCTGGTGTCGCTGTATCCGGCGAGCACCCTGGTGCTGGCGAGGTACGTGCTCGGCGAGCGGCTGCACCCGGTGCAGATCGCCGGCGTGGTGGCCGCGCTGGTCGCCGTGGGGCTGATCGCGACGGCCTGACGGCCGCCGCCGCCCGGCCCGGCGTTGTCAGCATCGGGGGGACCTTGTTACGTTCGTGCCCGTGCAGCCCGAGCGGGCAACTTTCGCGTCAGGGTCGTTCGCGCACATCGCTGCGCTGTACGGCTCCGATGACGCCTACCTGGATCTCGTGCTGCCCGCGGTCGGCGACGCCCTGAAGGAGGGGCGCGACACTCTGGTGGTGACCGGGCAGGCCAACCTGGACCTGCTGGCCGAGCGGCTGGGCCCCGACGCGCGGCGGATCGACCGGCGGCTGCGCTCGACCTGGTACACCCATCCGGCGCGCACGCTCACGGCGTACCACGAGTACGCCGAGCCGTGGGCGAAGCGGCAGGCCCTGTTCGTCGGCGAGCCGGTCTGGGCCGGGCGCGACGAGCGCGACGTGCGCGAGTGGCTGCGCTACGAGGCGGCGCTGAACATCGCCTTCGAGGGCGCGCCGATCGTGGCGATGTGCCTGTTCGACCGGCGTACGACGCCGCCGGAGGTGCTGGAGCAGGCGCTGTGCGCGCACCCGTGGCTGCTGGAGGGCTCCTCCGGGCCACGCCCCAACCCCGGATACGTGCCACCGCGGCAGTTCTCGGTCAACGGCGACGACCAGCCGTTCCGCGACCCGCCCGGCTCGGCGGTGCGGGCCGGGTTCACCTCCCGCGAGCTGACCCAGATGCGGCACCTGGTGGAGACGACCGCGACGGGCGCGGGGCTCGACCGCGACACCGCGGGCTCGCTGGTGCTCAGCGCCTCGGAGATCGCGGCCAACGCCGTGGAGCACGGCGCGGGCCACGGCACCGTCCAGTTGTGGACCGACGACGACGAGCTGATCTGCGAGATCGCCGACCCGGCGGGGCAGCTCGACGTGCCCCTGCCGGGCTACCTGCCGCCCCGCCCGGAGTCGCCGCGCGGTTACGGCCTGTGGATCAGCCGCCAGCTCTGCGACCTGGTCGAGACGCGTACGGCCGACGGCGTGCTGCGCGTGCGGCTGCACATGTTCCTGCCCCGGCGCGGCTGACCGAGGTCAGGTCAGGGCCGGGGCAGCGCTGCCCCAGGCCGGGGCAGTGCCGACCGGGCTCACCGGCGCGCCGGCCGGCGTGGCGACGGGCGTGCCGGCCGGCGTGGCGAGGAGCGCGTCGAGGCGCGTCAGGCGGCGGCGCGCTGGGCCGGCAGGCGCAGGGCGCCGATCTCGTGGGCGTAGTCCTCCAGCATGGCGCGAAGCTGCTTGCGCCCCCGGTGCAGCCGCGACATCACGGTGCCGATCGGGGTGCCCATGCGCTCGGCGATCTCGCGGTAGGCGAACCCCTCGACGTCGGCGAGGTAGACGGCCTCGCGGAAGTCGGAGGGCAGCGAGCGCAGCGCGTTCATCACCACGTTGTCGGACAGCGCGTCCAGCGCCTCGGTCTCGGCCGACTTCAGCCCGCTGGACATGTGCGACTCGGCGGCGGCGAGCTGCCAGTCCTCGATGTCCTCGGTGGCCGACAGCTTGGGCGAACGCTGCCGCTTGCGGTAGTCGTTGATGAAGTTGTTGGTCAGGATGCGGTGCAACCACGCCTTGAGGTTCGTGCCCTCGCGGAACTGGTGGTACGAGGTGTAAGCCTTCGCTACAGTCTCCTGGACGAGATCCTCCGCGTCGGCCGAATTGCGCGTCAGCCGCATCGCCGAGGCGTAGAGCTGAGCGGTGACGGGCACGACGTCGCGCTCGAACCACTCCTGGCGCTGCTCTTCGGTCATAGAGATCATCTCAATCCCCCTCGCACTCTCCCCCCGTTGACCGTCCGGACCCGCGCATGGTGACTATCGATCCTCATGACGGCGTGTTTCATGTTCCCAAAGCACGCGTAAGTACCTCGTTAAGGGTTCTGCCTGCTCAGGGGGTACCCAGCTCATCCGGGCAGCAGCGGTCGCACTCACGCTGCCTGCCGGGTAAGTCTCATTAGAGTAACACCTTTTTTTCAATACGGCGCAAAGTGTGGCCGGCATCACAGGCTACCGGCTAGGGACACCCGCCTCCATGTGTTTTCGCTGCCCTGTGGGCGGGCCGTAAACCTCTCTCTGGTAGACGATCGGGCGGGCCCCATCGGTTCACCGGGAACGCGAACCGCGCCGGGCCCCCTGGTCGGGGCCCGGCGCGGTCTCGGCGGTCGCGCGGCGCGCGTCAGGCGGTCTTGGCCGGGTCCACCTCGAAGAAGCCCGCCAGGTCGTCCAGCATGGCGTGGGCGCCGAGTATGCCCACCGCGCTCATCCAGGTCAGGTCGCTGACCTCGCGCTTCTCCCCCTTGAGCCGGTCCCACAGCGGGTTGCCCTCGAACTTCTTCTTGGTCTCCTCCACCGAGGGGTCGGGGTAGGTCGCCACGAAGATGTGGTCGGCGTCGAGCTGACCGATGTTCTCCTGGCTGATGTCCACCGCGATCGTCTCGGTGGTGGTGGGCTGGTCGGCCGGGCGGGTGAAGCCGACGTCCTTGAGCACGAGCCCGGAGTAGGAGTTCTCGACGTACAGGCGGACGGTCGGCTCGCCGGCGAAGCGGACGACCGAGACGGTCGGCATCTCGCCGCCGTTCTTCTCCTTGATCGAGGCGCCGATGGCCGCGGCCCGCCGCTCGTACGCCGTGATCTTGCTCTCGGCGAGCTCCTCCTTGCCCAGCGACCGGCCCATGAGACGCAGGTTGTCCTTCCAGATGGCCCCGGTCGTCTCGCTGAACACGGTGGGCGCGATCTGGGTCAGCTTGTCGTACAGGGCCTCGTGCCTGACCTTGGCCGAGACGATCAGGTCCGGCTTGAGCGCGACGATCTGCTCCAGGCTGGGGGCCTCCAGCGTGCCGACCGGCGTGGCGTTCTTGCCGTACGCGGCCAGCGGCTCGCCCAGGTAGCCGGGCAGCTTCTCGTCGATGGCGCGGTAGGTGGTGTAGCCGACCACCTCGGTCTCCAGCGTCAGCACCGCGTCCACGAAGCTCTGGTCCAGCGCCACGACCCGCTTGGGCTGGGCCGGGATCGTGGTGGTGCCCATCGCGTGCTGGACCGTACGCGGCCACGCCCCGCCGGACGCGCCGGACGCGCCGGCCGACGGCTGCGCCTCGGTGGCGGTCTCGCCGCCGCCCCCGCACGCCGCCAAGCCCAAGGAGAGCACGGCTCCCGCCACGCCCACCGCCAGAGCCCTGAACGCTCTCATCGCTTGTCCCTCCGTGAAGTACCGGTTCCGCCCGGTAAGGTTGGCCTCAGTGAGCTTAGCCAACCCTAAGTTGGGATAATCTACGCAGGGCTTACCTTCGCCCCCCAAAGGCCCGAAACACTCAGGAGAAGTACGGGTGACCACGATCGCGCCGGCACCGCCCGTACGCCCCCTCGCCGGCCGGTGGCGGCGGCGCGTGCTCGTCCTGCTCGCCCTCCTCGCCGCGCTCGTGCTGGCCACGCTGCTCAGCCTCACCATCGGCGCCAAACCCGTGCCGCTCGGCGACACCTGGCACGCCCTGACCGGCCCCACCGGCACCGAGAACGACATCGTCATCCGCTCGCTGCGGGTGCCCAGGACCATCCTGGGCGTCCTGGCCGGGATCGCCCTCGGCTGCGCGGGCGCCCTGATGCAGGGCCACACCCGCAACCCGCTCGCCGACCCCGGCCTGCTCGGCGTCACCCAGGGCGCGGCGTTCGCCATGGTCGCGAGCATCGTGCTCCTGGGCATCGGCGACCTGTACGGCTACATCTGGTTCGGCCTGGCGGGCGCCCTGCTGGCCAGCGTGGGCGTCTTCGCCCTGGGCACCCTCGGCGGGCGCGGCACCGCCCGCGGCGGGCCCACCCCGGTCACCCTGGCGCTGGCCGGCACCGCCGTGAGCGCCTTCCTGTACGCCCTGACCTCCACGATCGTGCTGCTGGACGAGCAGGCCATGGACACCTTCCGGTTCTGGCAGGCGGGCTCGATCGCGGGCCGCCCCACCGCCGTCATCGGGCAGGTGCTGCCGTTCCTGATCACCGGGCTGGTGCTGGCCCTGGCCAACGCCCCCGGCCTGAACGCGCTCTCCCTCGGCGAGGACGTCGCCCGCGCCCTCGGCCAGAACGTCGCCCGCACCAGGGCCGTGGGCGTCGCCGCGATCACACTGCTGACCGGGGCGTCCGTGGCCGCCTGCGGCGCGGTGGCGTTCGTCGGCCTGATGGTCCCGCACCTCGTCCGCCCGCTGGCGGGGCCCGACCACCGGTGGCTGCTGCCGTACTCGGGGCTGGCCGGGGCGGCCCTGCTGCTGTTCGCGGACGTGCTCGGCCGGGTCGTGGCCCGGCCGGGCGAGCTGGAGGTGGGAGTGGTGCTCGCGCTGCTCGGTGCGCCGTTCTTCGTGGCGCTTGTGCGCCGCAGGAAGCCGGTGCGGCTGTGACGGCCGTGCGCGGCACGCGCGCCGCGGTGCGGCTCGGCGGCGCCTCCTGGCGGCTGCGTCCCCGCGCCATCACCGTCACCCTGCTCGGCCTGGGCGCGCTCGCGCTGCTGATGGCCCTGGGCATGCGCCTCGGCGAGATCGAGATGGGCCTCGGCGAGGTGGTGTCCGCGATCGTCTCCGACGGCCCGGCGCACTTCGTGGTCATGGAGCTGCGCCTGCCGCGCGCGCTGACCGGCGCCCTGGTCGGCGCGGCGCTCGGCCTGGCCGGGGCGATCACCCAGGCCATCGCGCGCAACCCCCTGGCCAGCCCGGACATCCTGGGCGTCACCACCGGCGCCAGCGTCGCCGTCGTCGCGGTCATGGTGGCCGGCGGCGCCTGGTACGGCGGCGTCAGCGGGGCGCTCGCCGCCGTCGGCGTCCCCGTCCTGGCCCTGGCCGGCGGGCTGGCCGGCGGGGTGCTGGTGTACGCGCTGGCCTGGCGCAAGGGCCTGGACGGCTACCGCCTGGTCCTGGTCGGCATCGGCGTGTCCACGGTGTTCACCAACGTCAAGTTCTGGTTGCTGACCATCGGCGACGTCAACGACGCCAGCCGGGCGATGACCTGGATCAGCGGCTCGCTGCACGGGCGCGGCTGGGAGCAGGCCGTCCCGGTCGCGCTGGCGCTGGGCGCGCTGGTCCCGGCCACCCTGCTCGGCACGCGCTCCCTGGACGCGCTGCGCTTCGGCGACGAGACCGTCACCGCGCTCGGCGTACGCACCAACCTGGCCCGGGGCCTGCTGATCGTGGCCGCGGTGCTGCTCGCCGCGGTGGCCACCGCCGCCGCCGGCCCGATCGCGTTCGTGGCGCTGGCCGCGCCGCAGATCGCGCTGCGGCTCGCCGGGGCGGTCCAGCCGCCGCTGCTGGTCTCGGCCGTCGTGGGCGCAGTCCTGGTGTGCGCGGCCGACCTGATCGCCCGTACGCTGTTCGCGCCCACCGAGCTGCCGGTCGGCGTGGTCACGGCCGTACTCGGCGCACCGTACCTGATCTACCTGCTGATCCGCGCCCGCCGGGAGAGACGAACGTGAGCGAGCTATGAACACCCGCCTGACCGCCGCCGGGGTGCGCCTCGGCTACGGCGACCGGATCGTGGTGGACGGCCTCGACCTCGGCGTCGAGTCCGGCACCGTGACCGCGATCATCGGCCCCAACGGGTGCGGCAAGTCCACGCTGCTGCGCGCGCTCGGCCGGCTGCTGCGTCCCTCGGGCGGCGAGGTGCTGCTCGACGGCAAGCGCATCGACCGCATCCCCACCCGCGAGGTGGCCCGGCTGCTCGGCGTGCTGCCGCAGGCGCCGGTCGCCCCCGAGGGCCTGACCGTGGCCGACCTGGTGGCCCGGGGCCGCCACCCGCACCAGACCTGGTACCGGCAGTGGTCGTCCGGCGACGAGTCGGCGGTGGCCGAGGCGCTGGCCATGACCGGCCTGCTCGACCTGGCCGACCGGCCGCTGGAGGAGCTGTCGGGCGGGCAGCGGCAGCGGGCCTGGATCTCCATGGCCCTGGCGCAGGGCACCGACCTGCTGCTGCTCGACGAGCCGACCACGTTCCTGGACCTGTCGCACCAGGTCGAGGTGCTGGAGCTGGTAGGCCGCCTGCACCGCGACGCCGGGCGCACGATCGTGATGGTGCTGCACGACCTGAACCTCGCCGCGCGCTACGCCGACCGGCTGGTGGCGATGCGCGCGGGCCGGGTGGTGGCGGCGGGCGGCCCGCACGAGGTGCTGACCGAGGACCTGCTGCGCGAGGTGTTCGACCTCGACGCCAAGGTCATCGACGACCCGGTCACCGGCACCCCGCTGGTCGTGCCGATCGGCTCCCGCCGCACCACCTGACCCTCACTCGCCCAGCAGGGCGTCCACGAACACCTCGGGGTCGAAGGGCGCCAGGTCGTCGGGGCCCTCGCCCAGGCCGACCAGCTTGACCGGCACGCCCAGCTCCCGCTGCACCGAGATCACGATGCCGCCCTTGGCGGTGCCGTCGAGCTTGGTCAGCGCGATCCCGGTCACGTCCACGACCTCGGCGAACACCTGCGCCTGGCGCATGCCGTTCTGGCCGGTCGTCGCGTCGAGCACCAGCAGCACCTCATCGACGGTGGCCTTCTTCTCGATCACCCGCTTGACCTTGCCCAGCTCGTCCATCAGGCCGGTCTTGGTGTGCAGCCGCCCGGCCGTGTCGACGATCACGACGTCGGCCTTCTCCTCGATGCCCCGCGCGGTGGCGTCGAAGGCGACCGAGGCCGGGTCGCCGCCCTCGGGCCCGCGCACGACGTCGGCGCCGACCCGCTCGCCCCAGGTCTGGAGCTGGTCGGCGGCGGCGGCCCGGAAGGTGTCGGCCGCGCCGAGCACGACCTTCTTGCCGTCGCCGATGAGGGCGCGGGCGAGCTTGCCGGTGGTGGTGGTCTTGCCGGTGCCGTTGACCCCGACGACCAGCACGACCGCGGGCCGCTCACCGTGCGGCGTGGTGTGCAGGGTGCGGTCCATGTCGGGGTTGATCTGGGTCAGCAGCTCCTTGCGCAGCAGGGCGCGGACCTCCTCGGGGGTGCGGCTGCCCAGCACCTTCACCTGGGTGCGCAGGTCCTCGACCATGGAGCGGGTCGGCGAGACGCCGACGTCGGCCGTGATCAGAACCTCCTCGATCTCGTCCCACACGTCGTCATCGAGGCGGTCACGGGAGAGGAGATCGAGCAGCCCCCGGCCCAGGGCGTTCTGCGACCGCGCCAGCCGCGCACGCAGCCGCACCATGCGCCCCGCCGACGGCGGCGGAATCTCGATCTCGGGCACCACCACCGGCGGCGCCTGGACGGGCACCGTGGGCGGCGGCACCGTGGTGGTGGCCTCCTCCCCCACGGCCGTGGACCCCGATGGCGCTTCGCGCTCCTCCTCAGGCAGCGGCGGCGCCTTCGGCGGCTCCATCGGCGGAGCGGCCCTGCCACCCGGCCGGAACAGCAGGAACAGCCCGCCGGCCGCGAGCAGCGCGACGACGACCACGATCACGACGATGCCGAGGTAACTCTCCACGACGCCAAGTTTTCCAGACCCCCGTCAATACTCCGACCCGCCCCGCCCGGTTAGGCCACTTCTGCCGGGTTGACCTCCCCCGCCGGGAACCGTCACGAAGGGCCCGGCACGCCCAGGGCCCAGGCATCGGACCCGGCCCCCCAATCCGGACGCCGACGTCCCGCGGCCCCGCCCGGTGTCCGAGGCGGGAGCAAAGCAGGCCCGCCCCACCCAGAGCGCAGGCACCGGACCGAGCCCGCCCAATCCAGCACGAACGCCCCGTAAACCCACGCAGCCCCGAGCGGAGGCAAAGCACACCCGCCCCACCCAGAGCACAGGCATCCGCCCCGGCCCACCAACCCGGGAGCGAGCGACGTGCGGCCCATCAGATCTGGGGAACGGGGCGAAGGCCAACTCGCGGAGCGTGGGGAAGCGCGCTCCGGTCATGTCGCCCGCGCGAGCCCACCCCGGGGAGCGGAGGCGGAACAGGTCCGGCACGCCCAGGGCGCGAGCATGGGGCGAGTCAGCCCGATCCGGGTGCCGACGTCCCGTGGCCCGCCCGGCGTCCGGAGCGGGAGCGAAGCCTGCCCGCCCCACCCAGAGCGCAGGGCATCCGGCCCGGCCTACCCAACCCAGCACGAGCACCCCGCAGACCCACCCCGCCCCCGGGACGCGGAGGCGGGGTGGGGAGGGTGGGGTCAGGCGGGTTCGCGTTCGCGTAGGCGTTGGCTGACGACCTGGGTGACGCCGTCGCCGCGCATGGAGACGCCGTAGAGGGCGTCGGCGATCTCCATGGTGCGCTTCTGGTGGGTGATCACGATGAGCTGGGAGCTCTGCCGCAGTTCCTCGAACAGGGTCAGCAGGCGTTGGGTGTTGGTGTCGTCGAGCGCGGCCTCGACCTCGTCCATGACGTAGAAGGGCGAGGGGCGAGCCTTGAAGATGGAGATCAGGAACGCCACCGCGGTCAGCGAGCGCTCGCCGCCCGACAGCAGCGACAGCCGCTTGACCTTCTTGCCCGGCGGGCGGGCCTCGACCTCGACGCCGGTGGTGAGCATGTCGGACGGGTCGGTCAGCAGCAGGCGGCCCTCGCCGCCGGGGAAGACCCGGGTGAAGATCGTCTCGAACTCGCGGGCGACGTCCTCGAAGGCGGCGGCGAAGACCTGCTCGACCCGCTCGTCCACCTCCTTGACCACCAGCAGCAGGTCGCGCCGGGTCTTCTTGAGGTCTTCGAGCTGGGAGGTCAGGAACGCGTGCCGCTCCTCCAGCGCCGCGAACTCCTCCAGCGCCAGCGGGTTGACCTTGCCGAGCTGGGCCATCTGCCGCTCGGCGGCGCGGGCCCGCTTCTCCTGCTCCTCACGGACGTACGGCACCGGCTCGGGGTCGGCCGGGACCGGGACCGACGGGCCGTACTCGGCGAGGAGGGCGTCCTCCTCGACGCCGAACTCCTCCATCGCCCGCGCCACCAACTGCTCCAGGCGCAGCCGCTGCTCGGTGCGGGCGACCTCGCTGCCGTGGGCCCGGTTGACCAGCTTGTCCAGCTCGGCGGTGAGCTCTCTGACCCGGGCGCGCACCGCCTTCAGCTCGGCGTCGATCTCGCCGCGGGCCTGCTCGGCGGCGTCGCGCTCCTCCGCCGCGGCCCGGATCGAGCCCTCCAAGGCGGTCAGCGCCCGCTCGGCGCCGGTCATGACGGCGTGGGCGACGGCGGCCTGCCGCCTGCGACGTTCGCGCCGCTCGGCCGCGGCGGCGCGCTCGGCCCGCTCGCGCTCGGCGGCGCGGATCAGCGCGTCGGCACGGCCCGCGATGCCGCGCACCCGCTCCTCGGCGGTGCGCACGGCGAGCCGGGTCTCCATCTCGCCCTGCCGGGCCGTCTCGCAGGCCGCCGCCAGCTCGTCGCGGGTCTCGGTGCCGGGCTCCTCCTCCAGCTCCTCGGCGTACTCGGCCGCGGCCAGGCGCTCCTCCAGCTCGGCGAGCCCGGCCACCTCGCGGTCGCGGGCCTCCTCGGCCGCGCGGACGCCCTCGGCCAGGCGGGCGCTCTCGGCCCGCGCCGCCTCGGCCGCCGCCGCGAGCTGGGCCAGCCTGCGGGCCACCGCCGCGGCCTTCTGGTCGGAGTCGCGCTGCCGGGCCCGTACGCGGTCGAGGGCGGCCTGGGCGGCGCTGACACCGCTCTGGGCGCTGTTGACGCCCGCCTGGGCCTCGGCGACGCGCGCCTGCGCGGCGTCAACGGCCGCCTGAGCCGCGCGCTCGGCCTCCACCGCGCCATCGAGCCGCTCGCCGGTCAGCTCGGCGGTGGCGCGGGCCTGCTCCAGGTCGGCCACCGCCGCGTCCAGCACCGCGCGCACCTGGAGCGCGGAGGTGCCGTCGGCCGAGCCGCCCCGGACGAGGTGGGCGCCGATCAGGTCGCCGTCGCGGGTGACCGCGCGCAGCCCGGGGTGCGCCTCGACCAGCGCTCGGGCCGTCGCCAGGTCGGCGACCACGACCACGTCGCCCAGCAGGCGGGCCACCGCCGCGCCCAGTTCGCCCGGCGCGGTGACCAGGTCGGCCGCCCACTCGCCGGGCACCTCGGGCCGTACGCCGTCGCCGGGCGCGCCGCCGGAGGCGACCACCAGCGTGGACTGCCCGGCCTCGCCCGCGCGCAGGAACTCCACCGCCGCCACGGCCGCGGGCAGCGAGCCCACCGCGACCGCCTCGGCCGCGCCGCCCAGCGCGGCGGCTATCGCGGTCTCGGCCCCCGCCTTGACCGTCATCATCGCCGCCAGCGGGCCGAGCACCCCGTCGAGGCCCCCGGCGAGCAGGGCCGCCGCGCCGTCGGCGCCCTGGGCCAGGCCCAGCTCCAGGGCCTCCCTGCGGGCCTCCAGCGCGGCCACCGCGCGCTGGGCCTCCTGGTCCTCGGCGCGGGCCGCGGTGACGGCGGCCTTGGCCGCGGCCAGGGCCTGGCGCGGGGCTTCCAGGCCGCGCCTGGCGTCCTCCACGGCGGCCTTGGCGGCCTCCACGGCCTCTTTGGCGGCCTCGACGCCCTCCAGGGCCAGCTCCAGCTCCGCGGCCAGCTCGGGGTCGCTCTCGGGCTCGGCGGACCGCTGGGCCTCGTGCTCCTCGGCCGCCCGCGCGGCGCGCTCCTCGGCCTCGGCGACGCGGCGGGCCAAGCGGCCGATCTCCTCCTCGGCGGCGGCGGCGCGGCTGCGTACGGCGCCGACCTGGCCGCGCAGCGCGGCCAGCTCCTCGCGCCTGCGCGCGGCGGCGCGGGCGGCGGCGGACAGGCGCTGCTCCTCGGCCGCGAGCGCCGCCTCGGCCTCGGTGCGCCGGGCCACCGCCTGGTCCAGCATCTCCTGGGCGACGGCCAGCTCCTCGGCCAGCTCACGCTCCTGCTCGCGGATCTCGGCGGCCTCACGCTCGTAGTCCTCCGGGTCGCGCCCGCGCCGCTCGACCGAGGCCGCGTCGAGCGCGTTGCGGTGCCGCTCGGCGGCCAGCCCGGCCAGGCCCTGGATGCGGTCGCGGAGCGAGGACAGCCCGAAGAACGCCTCCTGCGCCGCGCGCAGCCGCGGCTGGGCGCTGGTCTCGGCGGCCTCCAGATCGGCCTCACGGGCCTGGGCCTGCTCCAGCTCGGCCTCCACCTGGGCCCGCCTGGCGCGCACCGCGGCCTCGTCGGCGGCCTCGCGCTCCAGGATCTCGCGCAGGGTCAGCACGTCGTCGGCCAGCAGCCGCAGCCGGGCGTCGCGCAGGTCGGCCTGGATCACCGCCGCCTTGCGGGCGATCTCGGCCTGGCGGCCCAGCGGCTTGAGCTGGCGGCGCAGCTCGGTGGCGAGGTCCTGCACCCGGGTGAGGTTGGCCTGCATCGCGTCGAGCTTGCGCAGCGCCTTCTCCTTGCGCTTGCGGTGCTTCAGGACGCCCGCGGCCTCCTCGATGAACGCCCTGCGCTCCTCGGGGCCCGCGTGCAGCACCGTGTCGAGCTGGCCCTGCCCCACGATGACGTGCATCTCGCGGCCGATGCCGGAGTCGGACAGCAGCTCCTGGATGTCCAGCAGGCGGCAGGTGTCGCCGTTGATGGCGTACTCGCTCTGGCCGGAGCGGAACATCAGCCGGCTGATCGTGACCTCGGTGTAGTCGATCGGCAGCGCGCCGTCGGAGTTGTCGATGGTCAGCGTGACCTCGGCCCGGCCCAGCGGGGCCCGGGAGGACGTGCCGGCGAAGATGACGTCCTCCATCTTGCCGCCGCGCAGCGACTTGGCGCTGTGCTCGCCCATCACCCAGGCCAGCGCGTCGACGACGTTGGACTTGCCCGAGCCGTTCGGCCCGACCACGCACGTGATGCCCGGCTCGAAGCGGAGGGTGGTCGCCGAGGCGAAGGATTTGAACCCGCGCAGCGTGAGGGTCTTCAGATACACGGATTCGCGCGCCCCCTCCCGTGCCAGCCGGCAGCCACCACGAGCCCGCGCCCGCGCGCGGCTCGGCCGAAGACTATCGGGTCATCGTGATCGCCCGCCGCCACACGCCCCATGCTGCCTCGCATGCCGCCCCAGTGTGACGCCTTCACTACCCCATGGCAGGGCTCTTACCGTTTCCCGGTGCGAAAGGACCGCCGGAAATGACAAGGGACGCCTCCACTGAGGCGCCCCTGGACAAATGTTGTGCTCTCCGGACCTCTACGTGAGGGCCGGCTCGCGATCCTGCAGGCGGGTGAACGTCTCCTCACGGCTTTGCGCCGAAAGTGCGTCGTTCTGTGCCTGGAGCCGGATGAGCTCTGCCTCCAGATCCCGGATTCGCTGCTGGAGACGGCGCATTTCCGAGACCATACGAGGGTCAGGACCGCCGACGTGGCCGAGTAGAGCCTTCGCCATGGTTAAGGGTCCTCCACGCTGAGTGACCAGACTGGTTCGCGCACTTCATGCCGCGGGAGGGGTGCGCGTGGTTCCTATCAAGAGTCGCACCGGTGCTGAGAGCGGTCAAGTTGAACGCTCCGGCTGGATGTACCAGTGGGCACTCCCGACATACAAATATACCGCATTTGGGGGGTTTAACGGAAGCGGCTACCGCTCCACGAAGCCCGTCAAACTACCTCGTTCTTCACTCCAGCGTTCTACAACTCCATCGACCCTCCCCGGCGTGTCGCAACCACGGAGACGATCAAGGAGCTTGACACAGGCCGAGCGGGGCCCCTCGGCCACCACCTCGACCCGGCCGTCCTCGGTGTTGCGCGCCCAGCCCACCAGACCGAGCTCCAGCGCGCGCGACCGGGTCCACCAGCGGAAACCCACTCCCTGGACCCTGCCGCGCACCCAGGCCGTCAACCGGACCCGCTCGTCGCTCTCGGTCACGAGCGGGCCTTCGGACGGGGTTGACAACGGGGGCACGAATATGACGAACGGTTCATGAAGGGCTCGCGAACGATCGGGGTGCCGCACCGCCGGCACGGCTTGTCGCGCCGGCCGTACACCGCCAGGGCCCGGTCGAAGTAGCCGCTCTCGCCGTTCACGTTGACGTACAGGCTGTCGAAGGACGTGCCGCCCTGGAGCAGCGCCTCGCCCAGCACCGCCCGGATCGCGCGCAGCAGCTCCTCCACCTTGGGCCGGCTCAGCGCGTTGGCCGGCCTGGCCCAGTGCAGCTTCACCCGCCACAGCGACTCGTCGGCGTAGATGTTGCCGACCCCGCTGATCAGCGACTGGTCCAGCAGGGCCCGCTTGACCTGGCTGCGCCTGGCGCGCAGGCGGCGGGTGAACTCGTCCTCGTCGAAGGACTCCTCCATGGGGTCCTTGGCGATGTGGGCGATCGTGCCGGGCACCGGTCGCTCCTCCTCGGCCGTGCCCGCCTGCCCGGGGCGCGGCTCGGGGCGTACGAGGTCGGTGACCAGGAGATGGCCGAAGGTGCGCTGATCGACGAAGCGCAGCTCGGGGCCGCCGTCGTCGAAGGTCAGCCGCACCCGCAGGTGACGCTCCAACGGCGAGTCGGGCTCGACCACCAGGAGCTGCCCGCTCATGCCCAGATGCGCCAGAAGCGCCTCCTGGCCGTCGGAGAAGGGCAGCCACAGGTACTTGCCCCGCCGCTCGGCCTGGGCGATCTCACGGCCCTTCAGCCGCGCGGAGAACTCCTCACCGCCCGGCACGTGCCTGCGCACGGCCCGCGGGTGCAGCACCTCGGCCGAGGCGATCGTACGGCCGGTCACCCAGCGCTCCAGGCCCCGGCGCACCACCTCTACCTCGGGAAGCTCGGGCATCGGCGGCTACCTGGCCGGCTCGTGGCTGGCCGCCTGGTCGCGAAGGCCGCGTATGCGGGTCCAGGCGGCCTCCGCCGCCTGCTGCTCGGCCTCCTTCTTGCTGCGGCCCGAGCCCGAGCCGTAGTCCTCGCCGCCCACCCGCACCACGGCGGTGAAGGACTTGGCGTGGTCGGGGCCGCTCTCCTCGACGTGGTACTCGGGCACGCCGAGGGTCTCGGAGGCGGTCAGCTCCTGCAGCGAGGTCTTCCAGTCGAGCCCGGCCCCCAGCGAGGCGGACCTGGTGATCAGCGGGTCGAAGAGCATGTGGACCACGCGGAACGCCTCGTCCAGGCCCTGGTCCACGTAGACGGTGCCGATCAGTGCCTCCAGGGTGTCGGCGAGAATCGAGGACTTGTCCCTGCCCCCCGTGCCCTCCTCGCCCCGTCCGAGGCGCAGGAAGCGGCCCAGGTCGAGCTGGCGCGCCACATCCGCGAGCGCGCGCATGTTGACCACGGCGGCGCGCAGCTTGGCGAGCTGCCCCTCGGGCAGGTCGGGATGGTTGCGGTAGAGCGTGTCGGTCACGACGAGGCCCAGCACCGAGTCACCCAGGAACTCCAGGCGCTCGTTGGTGGGCAGCCCGCCGTTCTCGTACGCGTACGAGCGGTGCGTCAGGGCCCGCTCAAGCAGTGCGGCGTCCAGGCGTACCGCGAGGACCCGCTCAAGTTCGTCCTGGGCGACCTCCACGGCCACCGGCTTGGCACCTGCGCCCACGTCTCCTCCTCCGGGCGGTTGATCCGGCCGTTGCGCCCGTGGTGCGGCCCTGTGCCGCCACGGGTCTGCGGTGGCGCGGGCGGGAGGAGCCGGAGCCCGGTGCTCCGCGTGCGTGGATGCCCGGGAAGGGTCGCGGCCCTCGTGCCCTGGAGACCCCGAAGACGTGGTGGACGCCGGGAGGGATCACGGTGATCCCGGCGTCCACCACGGCCGCGGGCGGTCGGCCACCGCTCGCGCCGCCGCGGGAGCGGCCGGCCGGCGCCTGGTCGGGCGCGCGGCCGGCCCCCCTCGGCTCAGCGCGCGATCAGGCCGACGGCTCGATGACCTGACGGCGGTTGTAGGTGCCGCAGTTGGGGCACGCCACGTGCGGCCTCCGGGGCGCCCGGCACTGCGGGCAGGCCACGAGGGCCACCGGGGCGGCCTTCCACTGGGCGCGGCGGGCGCGGGTGTTGCTCCGCGATTTCTTCCGCTTGGGGACGGCCACGTCAGCCCTCCTGATCGTCGTTGTTGCTGTCGTTGTCGCTTACGAGACCCTGCAGCGCCGCCCAGCGGGCGTCGATCCGCTCGTGCCGGTGGTCCGGGCCGGCGTCGGCCAGCCTGACCCCGCATTCCACGCACAGGCCCTGGCAGTCGTCGGAACAGACAGGGCTGAGCGGCAGCGCGAGCACCACCGCGTCGCGGAACGCCGGCTCAAGGTCGAGCAGATCGCCGTCGAGGACCTGGTCGTCCTCCGCGGCGTCCTGCGCCGAGTAGAAGAACAGCTCCTGGAACCCGACCTCGACCTCCGAGGCCAGCGGCTCCAGGCACCGGGCGCACTCGCCGCGGAGCGGCGCCTGCGCCGTGCCCGTGACGAGCACGCCTTCCATCACGGCTTCGAGCCGGATGTCCAGCTCGACATCGGCGTCCTTGGGGACGCCGATCATGTCGACGCCGAGATCCTCAGCCGCCGGAAGGTTCAGGACCATCCGCCGCATCGAACCCGGCCGCCGCCCCAGCTCGTGGGTCGAGATCACCCACGGGGCCCGGGGGTCCAGATGTTGCGAAGTCATCCTGCTCTCGTTAGGCATGGCGAATCACCGCCGTCGTGCAAGGCCGATTAGAAAGGATACCAGTCGCTGGTCAGCCCCTGAGCCGCTCGACGAGGAGCTCGTGCACCAGGTCGGGCACCAGGCCCGAGACGTCGCCGCCGTACCGGGTGATCTCCTTGATCCTGCTGGAGGAGAGGAAGGAGTACTCCGGGTTGGTGGACATGAACAGCGTCTCCACGCCCGACATGCGGTAGTTGAGCTGCGCCATCTGCAGCTCGTAGTCGAAGTCGCTGATCGCGCGCAGGCCCTTGACGATCGCGGGGATCTCCTGCTGCTTGCAGAAGTCCACAAGCAGCCCGTGGAACTTGTCCACGCGCACGTTGCCGTACTCCTTGGTCACGGCCTGGAGCATCTCGATGCGCTCCTCCACCGTGAACAGGCTCTTCTTCTCGATGTTGATCAGAACGGCCACGACCACCTCGTCGTACAACCGCGAGGCTCGGCCGATGATGTCCAGGTGACCGTTGGTGACGGGGTCGAAGGACCCCGGGCAGACGACACGGCGCAAGGCGCACCCCCAGATCTACGGGTTCCCGGCGGCGCGACCGTACCAAACGGCCGCTTCACCGTAACGACGCACCCTCTCCTCAAGGTACCCGGCGGGCCATTTCAGCTCCGGGCCGCGGCTCTCGCGCTCCACCGCGACCAGCGCGTCATCGGCCAGCCAGCCTCCGTCGCGCAGCCGCTCCAGCACGGCGGCGACCACGTCGTCGGCCAGCGCGTACGGAGGGTCGGCGAACACCAGGTCGAACCGGCCGGGCGCCTCGCGGGCGAGCACCCGCTCGACCCGGTCGGCGACCAGCTCGGCGCCCGGCAGCCCGAGCGCGGCGATGTTGGCCCGGATCGCCTTGACGGCGCGGGGGTCGGACTCCACGAGCACGGCCCGCGCCGCACCGCGCGACAGGGCCTCCAGCCCGACCGCGCCGGAGCCGGCGTACAGGTCGAGCACGCTCGCCCCCTCAAGCGGGCCGAGCAGCGAGCCGACGGTGGAGAAGATCCCCTCGCGCGCCCGGTCGCTGGTCGGCCGGGTCGCCCTGCCCGCGGGCACCGCCAGCCGCCTGCCCCCCGCGCTCCCCGCGATCACCCGCGTCATGCCCCCCAATCTATCCGGGCGGGGGCACCGTCAAGTCTGGGCAAGGACTGGCGTAAATCGCGCCAGGGTCGTTCCCTTCCACACCGGACGTGCGCAAGATGAGTTCTGCGGCCTTCAGGTGACCCAGGGAAGGCCGCCCGGTGTGATCGTGAGCCCTTCCGCACACCGGAACCCTCGGCACCTGACCCGAGGGTGGGCCCAGCCGGGGACGGCATTCGGGGGGAGGCCGTCCCCGGCGCTGGGGCCAGACGCGGGACCGGAGACGCGCGGGACGCGCGCGGCCCCACGGGACACGCCCTGGACCCACCGGGCGCGCGGCGAGACGCGCTGGACCTGCGCCACCGCACCGAATCACCACACCGGACCCCGCCGACCGCGCCCGACCGCACGAACCCACGCGACACGCGCTGGACGCGCGCGACCACACCGAATCACCACACCGGACCCCGCCGACCGCGCCCGACCGCGCGGACCCAGGCGACACGCGCTGGACGTGCGCCCGGGGCGCGGGAGCGCGCGATGCGCGCGGGGTCAGGTCTTCTCCAGGTAGTCGGCGCGCTCGTCGGCCAGCAGCTTCTCGATCTCGGCGCGCAGCCCGGGGTACGCCCCCAGGGCGGGATCGTCGTCGAGCAGGGCCGCGGCCTCCTCGCGGGCGGTCGCGATGACCTCCTCGTCGCGCAGGAGCTGCAGCATCCGCAGGGAGGACTTGCGGCCCGACTGCGCCACGCCCAGCACGTCGCCCTCGCGGCGCTGCTCCAGGTCCACCCGCGACAGCTCGAAGCCGTCGAGAGTGCGCGCCACCGCGTCGAGGCGGTCTCTGGCGGGGCTGCCGGCCGGGGAGTCGGTGACCAGCAGACACAGGCCCGGCAGGCCGCCCCGGCCGACCCGGCCGCGGAGCTGGTGGAGCTGGGAGACGCCGAAGCGGTCGGCGTCCATGATCACCATGACGGAGGAGTTGGGCACGTCGACGCCGACCTCGATCACCGTGGTCGCGACCAGGACGTCCACCTCGCCCTTGGAGAAGGAGCGCATCACCGCGTCCTTCTCCTCCGGCGGGAGCCTGCCGTGCAGCACCGCGACCCGCAGGCCGTGCAGCGGGCCCTCGGCCAGCAGCGGCGCCACGTCGAGCACCGCCAGCGGCGCCCGCCGCTCCTCGCCGCCCTCGCCGAAGCCGCCGGCATCCCCGAAATCGCCGGGATCGCCAGGGCCGCCGGGACCGCCGAAATCGCCCGGGTCGCGCGCCTCCAGGTCGCCCTCGTCGCCCTCCAGGTCGCCGATGCGCGGGCACACGACGTACGCCTGACGGCCCAGCGCGACCTCCTCGCGCACCCGCTCCCACGCCCGCTCCAGGTAGTGTGGCTTCTCGGCGGCCGGCACGACGTGGCTGCTGATCGGCGCCCGCCCCGACGGGAGCTGGGAGAGCGTGGAGACCTCCAGGTCGCCGAAGACCGTCATCGCGACCGTGCGCGGGATCGGGGTGGCCGTCATCACCAGGACGTGCGGACGCCCGCCGTCGGCCTTCTCGCGCAGCGCGTCGCGCTGCTCCACGCCGAAGCGGTGCTGCTCGTCCACCACCACCAGGCCGAGATCGGCGAACTGCACATGCTCCTGCAGCACCGCGTGGGTGCCCACCACGATGCCCGCCGCGCCGGACGCGGCGTCGAGCAGGGCCGCGCGCCGCGCCGCGGCCCCGAGCGAGCCGGTCAGCAGCGCCACGCCGGTGCCGCCGAAGACGCCGCCCGCGGCGAGGTCGCCGAGCATGGCGGTGATCGAGCGGTGGTGCTGCTGGGCCAGCACCTCGGTGGGCGCGAGCAGCACCGCCTGGCCCCCGGCATCGACCACCTGGAGCATCGCGCGCAGCGCCACCACGGTCTTGCCCGCGCCGACCTCGCCCTGGAGCAGCCGGTGCATCGGGTGCTCGCTCGCCAGGTCGGCCGCGATCTCCTCGCCCACCGCGCGCTGGCCGTCGGTCAGCGAGAACGGCAGCCGCTCGTCGAAGGCGTCGAGCAGCCCGCCGGCACGCCTCGGGCGCGGCCGGGCGGGCCAGGCCGTGGCCGCCATGCGCCTTTGCAGCAGGACCGCCTGGAGCAGCAGCGCCTCGTCGAACTTCAGCCGCTTGCGCGCCCGGTTGACGTCGGCGAAGTCGCGCGGCCGGTGGATCGCCACCAGCGCCTCGCCCAGGCCGGGCAGCTTGTGCCGGGCCCGGATGCCGGCCGGCAGCGGGTCGTCGAGCGGGCCCAGCGTGTCGAGCACGATGCCGACCGCGCGCCGGATCACCCACGAGCTGAGGTCCTTGCCCGCCGGGTAGATCGGCACCGGCGCGGTGGCGAACTCCTGGGCGTCGGCGTCGCCGTCGGCCTCGTCGAACAGCTCGAAGTCGGGGTGGGCGAGCTGCCAGCGCGCCTTGCCGCCGCGCCCGAACATGGTCACCTTGCCGGCGAACATGCCGCGCCGCCCCGGCTTCAGCCGCGACTCCACCGCGTGGGACGCCTTGCCGAAGAAGGACAGGTAGATCCGGTTGCGCCGGGCGTCGGAGACCTCGACCTCCAGCCAGGTGCCGCCCTTGTTGCGCATCGGCTTGCGCATCGCCCGGGACACCTCGCCCACCACGGTCACGTGCTCGTCCACGGCCAGGGCGTCGATGTCGGTCAGCTCGCCGCGCTCGGCGTACCTGCGCGGGTAGTGGCGGAGCAGATCGCCGACGGTGGTCAGGCCGAGCACGCTCTCCAGGAGCGCGGCCGTGCGGCGGTCGAGCGCCGTGGCAAGCGGCTCGTCGAAGCTCGTCACGTCAACCAGTTCTACCCTGCCGGCCCGACAGATTCATTCACCCTCACTCGACCCCGATGAGCAGCGGGTAGCCGCCCTGACCGCCCTCGATGACCACCACGTCCAGGTCGGGGCGGTCGGCGGCCAGATGGGCGCGTACGGCCTCGGCCAGGTGCGGTGGCGCGTCGCGCCCGGTCACCAGGGTCACGATCTCGCTGCCGCCCGACACCATGCGCGCCGTGATCTCGACCGCGACCCCGGTCACCGACGTGCCGATCAGCGCCACGTCGCCGTCCACGATCCCGAGCACGTCGCCGGGCTCGCACACGCCCGCGCTGGTCACGGCGGCGCGGTCGGCCACCCAGACGTGGCCGTGGCGGGTGTGGCCGGCGGCGTCGGTCATGGCCACCACGTCGTCGTCGAAGCGCCGCATCGGGTCGTGCACGGCCAGCGCCGCCAGGCCCTGCACCGACGCCCTGGTCGGCAGCACGCTCACCACCGCGCCGCGCTCGCGGGCCACCTCCGCGGCGGCGACGGCGACCTCGCGTACGGCGCCGTCGTTCGGCAGCACCGCCACCTCGCGGCCCGCCCGCCCGATCGCGGCCACGAGCTCCGGCAGCGGCGGCGTGGCCCCGGGCTCCCTGCGCACCACCACGGCCCCTGCCTGCTCGAACAGCCGCGCCAGGCCGTCGCCCGCGGCCACCGCGACGACGCCGCGCGCGGGGACCGCCTGCTCGGGCGCCGCGTGCGGGTGGGCGCGGTCGGCCGCGGCGGGGAGATACGTCACCCGGACGCGGTGCGGCCTCCCGGCCCGCATGCCCGCCTCGATCGCCGCGCCCGCGTCGTCCACGTGCACGTGCACGTTCCACAGCCCCTCGCCGCCCACGACCACCAGCGAGTCGCCCAGGGCGTCCAGTTCCCCGCGCAGCCGGGCCACCGACGCCTCCTCGCCGCAGTCGAGCAGGTACATCACCTCGTACGAGCGCGCCTCCGCGGCGCACTCCCCCGGCGCGGGCAGCGCCCCCGACCGCCTGCCCAGGAACTCGAACCGCTCGACGTAGGAGTCGGTGACCACCGCGGCCAGGGTCTCCAGGATGATCGCCAGCCCGGCCCCGCCGGCGTCCACGACGCCGCTGCCCGCCAGCACGCCGAGCTGCCGCGGCGTACGGCGCACCGCCCGCGCCGCCTCCTCCGCCGCGGCCCGCACGACCTCGGCCAGCCGGTCGCGGCCGGGATCGCGCACGGCCGCCGCCACCGCGTCCAGCACGGTCAGCACCGTCCCCTCGACGGGATGGGCGACGGCCTGCCGGGCCAGCTCGGCGGCCCGCAGCAGCGCCGAGCGCACCCCCTCGGCGTCGCCCTCGGCCGAGCGCAGCACCTCCGCCATGCCGCGCAGCGCCTGGCTGACGATCACCCCCGAGTTGCCGCGCGCGCCCAGCAGCGCGCCGTACGCGAGGGTCTGCCACACCAGGTCGCCGCCCGCGTCGTCGGGCAGCTCCTCCACCGCCTCGGCCGCCGACAGCATCGTCAGATGCAGGTTGGTCCCCGTGTCGCCGTCGGGCACCGGGAAAACGTTGATCGCGTCGATGTCGGCCCTCGCCCGCCCCAGCGCCTCGGCCGACAGCCGAGCCCACCGCCGCACGGCCGGCGGGTCGAGAACCTTGAGCATGTGGGGTGCCCTCCGTCGCCGATGCGCTACGGTTGTGTCTGGAGATTATCCCGTCAGGCGGCGCCGACCACTCACGTTGGCGACCACCGTCGCGCATCGGATATCCTCGTGTGGCCAGCCGGTTGTCCCGGCATGCCCGCGAGCCGCCCTTCAGGGCCGAGGCGCGGGCTTATCGACTGATCTAAGGAGCGATACCGTGGCTTCCGTCTGCGACGTCTGCGGCAAGGGGCCGACGTTCGGCAACAACATCTCGCACTCGCACCGCCGCACGCGCCGCCGCTGGAACCCCAACATCCAGTCGGTCCGCGCCAAGATCGGCGGCACCCCGAAGCGGCTGAACGTATGCACCTCCTGCATCAAGGCGGGCAAGGTCACCCGCTGACCTCCCCCTAGCACCACCGCCTCCAGCCCGGCGTCTCCGGACGACCGGGCTGTTCGCATGCCCCCACCCTCGGGCACCGCGCACCGGACGAGACCGGCGTACGACCCTGACGGGCGCCGCAGGTCCGCCGCACACCCTGACGACGCCGCCTCACAGCCCGTGCGCTTCCGGGCCACAGCGCACCCCGGCCAGGCCGCCCTACCATCCTGGCCCTGCGGGCGCACAGCGCCGCGGCCCGGCCGCCGCAGGACCCCGGCGGCGGCGCGGGCGGACAGCGCACCCCGGCCGGGCCGGCCGCCATACGCCCAGGCGCTCCGGCGCGCAGGCCGCCCCGGCCGTCACCCAGGCCGTGCGAGCCGGGCCGAGGGCGTCACCGCCGACCCCGACGACATCGTGAAGATCGACAACCGGCCGGCGGGCCAGGTGTTCGCGGTGAGAGCCGTGGTGCCGGCATGCGGGTCATCCCGGGCGTGGCCCCTCACAGGCAGGACAGCGGGGTTCGCGCCCGATGCCGGGCCGGGGTCCGTGGCGTCCCCTCGGGTTCCGCTGGTCGGCGCCGCTGGAGCCTCCCTCTTGCCGACCTGGTTGGCAGGGCCGTCGGCGCTCCCTCACGCAGCCCCGTGAAGAGGACCGTGCCCGCCGTCAGGCGGCCGGTTGGCGGGGCCGTAGCCTCACGGTGTGTGGGATGCCCGCCGACCCCTCGTCCGGTCCTCTTCGCGGGGGCGTGATGTCCCTCAGGCGGTTCGGTTGGTGGGGGTGTCGGCTCCTTCGGGGAATCGGCGTGATGTTTGGGTGGGGGCGCGTCAGGTGGTTGGGGGGTGGGGGCGCCAGGGCCAGGCGTGGTCTACCGGGCCGATGCCGGCGCCCAGGGGGAAGCCGTGGGCTATGGCGCCCGTCACGTACTCCTTGGCCTTGCGGACGGCCTCGGGGATCTCTTCGCCCAGGGCCAGGTGGGAGGCTATGGCGGAGGCGAGGGTGCAGCCGGTGCCGTGGGTGTGGCGGTTGTCGTGGCGGGGGGCGGTGAAGCGGTGCTCCTCGGTGCCGTTCGTCAGCAGGTCTACGGGCTCGCCGGGGAGGTGGCCGCCCTTGATCAGGACCCAGGCCGGGCCGAGGGAGAGTATGGCCTCGGCCGCTTCGCGCATGCGGCTCTCGTCCTCCACCTTGACGCCGGTGAGCTGGGCGACCTCCCAGAGGTTGGGGGTGACCACGGTCGCGGTGGGCAGTAGGCGGGTCTTGACGGTCTCGACCGCCTCGGGGGCCAGCAGGGGGTCTCCGTGCTTCGACACGCCCACCGGATCGACGACCACGGGGACGTCCAGGCCGGCCAGGACGCCCGCGACCGTCTCCACGAGGGCCGGGGAGGCGAGCATGCCGGTCTTGACGGCCTGGGCGCCGATGTCGCCGAGCACCGAGTCGAGCTGGGCGCGTACCGCCTCGGTGGGCAGCTCCCAGTAGCCCTGCACGCCCAGCGAGTTCTGCGCGGTCACCGCCGCGATCACGCTCATGCCGTGCACGCCCAGGGCCAGCATGGTCTTCAGGTCCGCCTGGATGCCCGCGCCGCCGCCCGAGTCGGAACCGGCCACGGTCAGGACGCGGGGAGGGGTCGTCAGCGTCATGGCCCCATATAACCAGGCGCGGCGCCTACTCGACGGCGCAGGTGGCTCCGGTGACCTTGCAGTCGTCCGGGGCCTCGGCCTCGCCCACGGCGGTGAAGGTGATGACGACCTCCTCACCCGCGGGCACCTCGGCGTCGTAGTCGAGCACGAGGGTGTCGCCGCGCTGGTCCCACTCCACGCCGGGCACCGAGCTGACCACGCCGCCCACCGGCAGGCTGAGCCGCATGCGCGCCAGGTCGTCGGTGGTGTCGTTGACGACCTTCAGCTCGGCGGTGTAGCTGACGAGCGCCCGGTTCACCACGTCGAACCCGACGCGTACGGCCGCGCCGCCCGCGGCCACGTCCTCGCCGCCGGGCTGCTGGGGCTGGGGCACCGTCGGAGGCTGGGTGGTGACCACCGCCTGCGGGGTGCCGGTCGTGGCGGTCGGGGTCGGCGCGCCGAGCTGCTGCTGGTCCTCCTCTTCCTCGATCTCGACGTCCGGCGGGGGCGTCTCCTGGGAGTCGATCTCGGGCTCGGGGTCGGGCTTGGGGGTGTTGGTCTTCTTCGCCGCCGGACCGCGGTCGGTGGTGGGGCGGTTGACGTTGGTCGTCGGGCCGGTGGTCGGGGTCTCCCCGGTGCCCGCCTCTTCGGTGGGGTCGTCCTCGGACGCCGCCTCCTCGGACGGCGTGTCCTCCGGCGGGCTCTCCTCCTCCAGCGGATCGGCCGGCTCGTCGATCGCGGCGGGCGGCCCGGACGCGGTGGGCGTGACGATCGCGCAGGTCTCGCCCTGGGCGCAGCTCGCCGCGGCCTTCTCGGTGGAGCGGTTCATGAACTGCAGGCCGGCCGCGCTGCCCCCGAGCAGGACCACCGCGGCGGCGACCGACAGGATCGTCACCCGCATCCGCTTGCGGGGTGATCCCTGCGGGTCGTCCCACTTGGGGTCCAGGAAGTCCTCCCCGCCGCCCGACGGGCCGCCCCCTGCGGGGCCGGCGGGGTTGGTGCGGAACGCCTCGGGGAGGGGGGAGAGCTGGGTCGGGTCGGGGGCGCCGGTTCGGCTGGAGTAGACCAGGCGGTCCGAGGGCGGGGTGGAGACGCCCTCTCCTTCTCCTCCGCTCCTGGGCCCCTCGGGGGACGGGGTGCCTGGGGACAGGGGGTCGGCGGCCGGGGCTCCTGGGGCGTGGTTCTCGGGCCAGGAGGACGACAGGACGTCTCCCGGGCCTGCGCCGGGCGCGCCTGGGGGCGTCTCGGGGCCCTGGTGGTGCGGGGCGGCGAAGGCCGTGGGCTCCTGGTGGGGCGCGGCGGTGAAGGCCGTGGGGTCGTGCGGGGTCGGCCAGTCGGGGGCCGTGCTTCCCACGGGCCGTCCCTCGGCCGACCAGTCCGGGGACGTGCGGCGGCCTTCGGTGGGCCACCAGTCCGGGGTAGAGATGGACCGGCCGTCAGCGGGCCGGTCGGGGGCCGGGGTGCTCGGCGGGGGCGGTTCCGGCCAGCCGGGGGCAGGCTGGGCGGGGGCCGGGGTGGACCACTGCGGGGTCCACTGGGCGGTGGACTCGCCGGGGGCCTCGTCGTCGATGGCGCGCCATTCCGCGGTCCAGGACGCGGCCTCGTCCTCGTCGTCGTCGGGGAGCCGGCGGGGTCCGGTCGGCTCCAGCGAGGACGGCGCGGTCGGCTCGGGAGCGTCCGGCGCGGGGCGTGACCTGCGCCTTCCCCTCCTGCGCGACTGCTCCGATCCTTCTTCGCCGTGGCGGCCCATCACAGCCCTTCCTGTCGGGAACCATGGCCGCCCATCTTCATAACATCTTTAATACTTCTTTGTCACAAATATCACTTAAGTACCAGCACCTGATCACTCTCTGAAGTGATCCCAGCCGCCGGGCCCCGCCGGGCGGCCGCCTACGGTGACCTCGGACCCCTCGCCCACGCGGCCCACCACCAGCCAGTGCGGGGGAAGCGGCGTGTCCTGCGGGAACGTGGCCGCGAGGGCGTGGTCGTCACCGCCGGTGAGCACCCATTCCAGGGGGTCGGCGGCCAGGGCCCCGGCCGCCTCGGTGAGCGGTCCGGGCAGCGGCAGCGCGGCGGGGTCGAGGTCGATCGAGACGCCGCTCTCCTCGGCGATGTGGCCGAGGTCCTGCAGCAGGCCGTCGCTCACGTCCAGCATCGCGGTGGCGCCCAGCCGGGCCGCCTCCGGCCCGCACGAGTACGGCGGGCGCGGGCGGCGGTGGGCCTCGACCAGTTCCGGGAAGCCCTCCCGTCCGGCCAGCAGCAGGGCCAGCCCGGCGGCGGCGTGACCCAGCCGGCCCGCTATCGCGACCAGGTCGCCGGGGCGCGCGCCCGATCTGGTGACCGGCGCCCGGCCGCCCAGGTCGCCGAGGGCGGTGACGCCGATTACCACCCCGTCGGCGGAGCGGGCGATGTCGCCGCCCACGACGCTGGCGCCGACGAGGGCGCACTCCTCGCGGAAGCCGTCGGCGAGGCCGTCCACCCAGGCGGTTCCGGTGGCGGCCGGGAGGCCGAGGCCGACGACGATCGCGGTCGGCTCGGCGCCCATGGCGGAGACGTCGGCGAGGTTCTGGGCCGCGGCCTTGCGCCCGATGTCGTAGGCGCTGGACCAATCGCGGCGAAAGTGCCTACCCTCAAGTAACAAGTCCGTCGTCACGACGACCCGCCCATCGGGCGCGCTGACCAGCGCGGCGTCGTCTCCCGGGCCGAGCAATACGGTCCGGCCCTGCGGCAAGCGCCCGGCAATCCGTGCAACAACTCCGAATTCGCCGAGATCTCCGACTGTGATGGTGCACCTCCTGACGCAACTCAGGGTACGGTGGCCCTTCGGGCTGATCCAATCCAGCTCAGCCCGCCCGGGAGGACGTGATGGTGCAGGCCTACATCCTTATCCAGACCGAGGTCGGCAAGGCCGCGGCCGTAGCCCGCGAGATCGCCTCGATACCCGGTGTGACGCAGGCGGAAGACGTCACCGGCCCGTACGATGTGATCGTCAGAGCCGAGGCCCGCAACGTGGACGAGCTGGGCAAGCTCGTGGTGGCCCAGATTCAGGCGGTGGAGGGGATCACGCGTACTCTTACGTGCCCCATCGTGCACATCTGACCGCTCCCGACGTTGGACCGCCATTGATCAGACCGCCGCGCCGCTCCCGATCCCTGCTTCTCGCGGCCGCCGCCGCCCTCGCGCTGGCGGGGTGCGGCGGCGCCGTACGCGTGGATCCGCCGGCCCCCGACCCCACGGCCGCCGCCGCCTGCAAGACGCTCGCCGGGCTGCTGCCGCAGCGGCTCGACGGCGCCGATCGGGTGGAGTCGGAGCCCCCCTCCCCGTACGTCGCGGTGTGGGGGGAGGGCGAGATCGCGCTCAGGTGCGGGGTGCCGCGGCCCGCGGCCATGGCGCCCACCGACCAGCTCTCCACGATCGACGGCGTGGGCTGGTTCGCCGACCCGCGCGCCGACACGCTGTTCACGGCGGTGACCGGCAGCGGGTACGTCGAGGTGACGATCTCCCGCGAGCACCAGCCGGGCATCGTGCTGGGCGAGCTGGCCGCGCCGATCAAGAAGGCGCTGCCCGGCTAGGGCGGGGGTCAGCGCAGGCCGGTCGGGCGGGCCAGGGCGAGCTGGATCAGGTGGTCCACCAGCCCGGAGTACGGCAGGCCGCTGGCCGCCCACAGTTGCGGGGCCACCGAGAGCGCGGTGAAGCCGGGCATGGTGTTGATCTCGTTCAGGATCAGCTCGCCCTGCGGCGTGTAGAAGAAGTCCACCCGGGCCAGGCCCTCGCAGCCGAGCGCCTCGAAGGCGCGCACCGCCATCGCGCGCAGCCGCTCGGCGGTCTCGGCGGGCAGGTCGGCGGGTACTTGCAAGGACATGTGTCCTTCGTAGTACTTGGCGGCGAAGTCGAAGAACTCGTGGTCCTCGCGCGGCAGCACCTCGCCGGGCACGCTGGCCGCGGGCGGCTCGTCGCCGAGCGACTGGAGCACCGCGCACTCGATCTCGCGGCCGGTGATCGCGGCCTCGACCAGCACCTTGGGGTCGTGCTCGCGGGCGAACTCGACCGCGCCCTCCAGCTCGTCCAGGCCGGTGGCCTTGGAGATGCCCTGGCTGGACCCGGCCCGCGACGGCTTGACGAACACCGGCCAGCCCAGCTCCTGGATCTCCTTCAGCACCCGGTCGCGCTCCAGCCTCCAGTCGCGGTCGCGGACCACGACGTACGGGCCGACGGGCAGGCCGGAGGCGGCCAGGACCATCTTCATGTAGCCCTTGTCCATGCCGACGGCGCTGGCCAGCACCCCCGAGCCGACGTAGGGCACGCCGGCCATCTCCAGCAGGCCCTGGATGGTGCCGTCCTCGCCGAAGGGGCCGTGCAGGACCGGGAACACCACGTCCACGTGGCCCAGCTCGACCGGGATGCGGCCGGGTTCGAGCGCCACCAGCGACGCCCCGCCCGAGGGCAGCGCCAGCGCGGTGCCGGATTCGTCCACCGACGCCTCGATCGCGAACTGCTGTTCGCTGCTGGCGAGGACCCAGCGTCCGTCGCGGGCGATGCCCACGGGGATGACGTCGTACTTGGACCGGTCGATGGCCTGGAGCACGCTGCCCGCGCCCATCAGCGACACCGCGTGCTCGGAGTTGCGGCCACCGAAGACGATGGCGACCCTCGGCCGGGACTCCCGCTCTTCGTTCATGATGCCCGAATCTATCGCGTCTGGGTGGTCAATCCCGCTGTCAGGCGCGTGTCGGCCCGACCTGCCGCGGCATGCGCAGCGCGTCGAGCGCGCTGGTCACGTCGGCGATGAGGTCCTCGGCGTCCTCCAGGCCGATGGAGAAGCGCACGGCGCCGGGGTCGATCCGGGCGGCGGCGAGCGCGTCGTCGTCGAGCTGGTGGTGGGTGGCGGAGGCGACGTGGGCGGCGGTGGTGCGGGCGCCGCCCATGGAGGAGGCGACCGCGGCCAGGCGCAGCCCGCCGGCCAGCGCGAGCCCGGCCTCGTAGCCGCCGTGCGGCGTGACGGTGACGCAGGCGCCGTACCTGGTGCCCTCGGGACCGGAGTCGAACAGGCGGCGGGCCGGCTCGTTGCCGGGGTGGCCGGGCAGCCCCGGATAGTCGACCCGGCGTACGGCCGGGTGCTTGGCGACCGCGGCGGCGAACAGCATGGCGGTGGAGCACATGCGGCGTACGCGCAGGGTCAGGGTCTCAAGACCGCGGCGCAGCAGGAACGCGTCGTCGGGCGAGAGCGAGCCGCCGATGTCGGCGCGCACCTCGCGCAGCCGCTCGATCAGCGCCGGGCGGCCCACCACCACCCCGCCGGTCGCGTCGCCGTGGCCGCCGAGGAAGTGGGTCGCGGAGTGCACCACCAGGTCGGCGCCGTGCTCCAGGGGGCGGCACAGGATCGGGGTGGCCAGTGTGGAATCGACGATGAGCAGCGCGCCCGCGGCACGCGCGATCCGGTACAGGCCGCGGATGTCGGCCACGGCGAGCGTGGGGTTGGCCAGCGTCTCCACGAGCACGATCTTGGTGGTGCCGCGCACGGCCGCGCGCACCGCGCCGAGGTCGCCGGCGGCCACGAAGTCGGCGGACACCCCGAACCGGGACATCACCTTGGTCAGCAGCGAGTACGTGCCGCCCGACACCGGCAGCGGCGCCACCACGTGCGATCCCGCGCGCAGGAAGGTCAGCAGCACTCCCGTGATCGCCGCCATGCCGGACGAGTACGCCTGCCCGGCCACGTCCTCGGGCGCCGCGGCCCCCTCCAGCGCGGCCACGGCCGCCGCGAAGGAGGCGGTGGTCGGGTTGTCGAGCCGGCTGTAGGCGTACCCGCCCGACCGGCCGGTGACGACATCGGCGTGCTCGGCGGCGCTGTCGAAGCCCCACGCCGCACTGCGCCAGACGGGCTGGCCCAGACCGGGCCGCTCGGGAACGTGCGGGCTGGGCGGATGCGCGGCGCGCGTGTTCTCACCACGCCTGCGCGGCATACGTCGTGAGCTGGTCACACTCCGTACCGTTCCGGCTTTGGAGTGCGTGACATGAGCAGCACTCCCGCCTCGCTGGGGGTCATTCCGTCGTGCACGACGCCCACCACGACCTCCGTGATGGGCATCTCCACGTCATGTTTCCTGGCGAGTTCGAGCACCGCCTCGCAGGACTTCACGCCCTCGGCGGTCTGCTTGGTGGCGGCGACGACCTCCGCCAGGGTCATACCGCGTCCGAGATTCTCGCCGAAAGTGCGGTTCCTGGACAACGGGGAGGCGCATGTGGCGACGAGGTCGCCCATGCCGGCCAGGCCGGCGAAGGTGTGCGGGTCGGCGCCGAGCGCCGCGCCGAGGCGGGAGATCTCGGCCAGGCCGCGCGTCATCAGCATCGCGCGTACGTTGTCGCCCAGGCCCATGCCCGCCGAGACGCCCACGGCCAGCGCGATCACGTTCTTCACCGCGCCGCCCAGCTCGACGCCCACGACGTCGGTGTTGGTGTAGGGGCGGAACCAGGGGGGCAGGTGGCAGGCCGCCTGCAGCCGCTCGGCCACCGACTGGTCGGCGCAGGCCACCACCGTGGCCGCGGGCTGCCGTTCGGCGATCTCGCGGGCCAGGTTGGGGCCGGAGATCACGGCCACGCGGTCCTCGCCCACGCCCGCGACCTCGCGGATCACCTCGCTCATCCGCTTGGCGCTGCCCAGCTCGATGCCCTTCATCAGGCTGACCAGCACGGCCCGGCGCGGGATGTGCGGCACCCAGGCGGCGAGGTTGCCGCGCAGGCTCTGCGACGGGATCGCCAGCACCACGAAGTCGGCGTCGCGCAGCGCGTGCTCGGCGTCGGTGGTGGCGCGCAGCGCGGGCGGCAGCTTGATGCCCGGCAGGTAGTCGGGGTTCTCGTGCCGCGCGTCGATGGCCTCGACGATCTCGGCGCGGCGCCCCCACAGCACGGTCTGGGTGCCGGCCTCGGCGAGGATCATGGCGAACGTGGTGCCCCACGAACCGGTTCCGAAAACGGCGGCCTTCGTCATTGCTTCACCGTACGCCGTCGTCACGCCTCGGCGGACTTTTCCACGCCATCGCCGGGATCGGCGGCGGGGTCGATCCGGGGGGTGGCGGGATAGGGGGTCTCCGGCGGCTTCTCGCCGCGGATGTCGGCGAGCAGCGCCGTGATCGCGGCGATGATGTCGGCGGTCGCGTCGCGCAGCACCTCGGCGGTCACCGGCGGCCCGGCGTACTTCGACAGGTCCACCGGCGGCCCGGCCTTGACGTGGAAGGTCTTGCGCGGGAACAGGTTCGGCTTCTTCGATCCGTACGGCAGCAGCTCGTGCGCGCCCCAGTGGGCGATCGGGATCACCGGTGCGCCGGTGGCCAGGGCGAGCCGGGCGGCGCCGGTCTTGCCGGTCATCGGCCACAGGTCAGGGTCGCGGGTGACCGTGCCCTCGGGGTAGAAGATCACGGCCGCGCCGTCGCGGATGCCCCGCTCGGCGGCGGCCAGCGACTTCCCCGCCTCGGTGGAGCCGCGGTAGACGGGGATCGTGCGCAGCCAGCGGATGATCTTGCCGACCGCCGGCGCCCGGAACACGCCCGCCTTGGCCAGGAACACCGGCCAGCGCCCGTTGTCGTACAGGAAGTGCGACAGCAGGACCGGGTCGGTCCAGGACAGGTGGTTGGTGACGATGATGATCCCGCCCTTGCGGGGCAGGTGCTCGCCCCCGCGCCAGTCGCGTTTGGTCAGCAGCAGCATCAGCGGCTTGCAGATGGCCACGGCCACGGCTTCCCAGAACCACGGCGGGCGCTCCGGCCGGCTCATCGGCACCTCCACATGACACACGGTTCGCGCCATCATCCTCCCGGTTGCCCGGTAAGGCTGTCGAGGCGCGATGCTTAAGGGTATGCACCCTGCGCTACGTCCCGGCTGGACCCTCGTCGTGCCGGTGAAGACGCTGGTCGCCGCCAAGACCCGGCTCGCGGAGGCGGCCGGGCCGCACCGCGCCGCGCTGGCGGTCGCGGTGGCCTGTGACACGGTGGCGGCGGCGCTGGCCTGCCCGGCGGTGGCGCGGGTCGTGGTCGTGACCGGCGACCCGCTCGCGGCCGGCCCGCTGGCCGAGGTGGGCGCCCACGTGGTGGGCGACCCGGAGGCCGGGCTGAACGCCGCGCTGCGCCACGGGGCCGCCGAGGCGCGCGGGCTCGCGCCGTACGCGCCGGTGGGGGCGCTCCAGGCCGACCTGCCCGCGCTGCGCCCGGCCGAGCTGGCCACGGCGCTGGAGGCGGCGGCGGAGTTCGAGCAGGCGTTCGTGCCCGACGCGGCCGAGATCGGCACCACGTTCTACGGCGTCGCGCCCGGGGTGCCGTTCCGTCCCGGCTTCGGCGGCGAGTCGCGGGCCAGGCACCTGAGCCGGGGCGCCAAGGAGCTGACCATCGACGGCATCCCCAGCCTGCGCCGCGACGTGGACACCCCCGCCGACCTGGCCGAGGCCCTGCGCCTCGGCGTCGGCCCCCGCACCGCCGAGATCGCGGCCCTCATCGCGCGGGGGTCGTGAGCCGCAATACCCGCCGCGAGGTCGGGATCGGCAGATGGGCCGCGAACAGGCCGATCAGCCCCGCCCACAGCGCCGCGCGCGGTCCCAGCCCCTCGGCCAGCACTCCCCCGGCCCGTCGCGGCGTGGAGGAGGCAAACGCTTTTCCGGGGCTTAAGGTTGGGGGCATGCAGGCCACGGTGCGGTCGTTCGACCCGGAGACCCGGTCGGGGTCGGTGTTCCTCGACGACGGTACGCAGCTCGCCTTCGGCACCGAGGCGTTCGACGCGGGGCCGCTGCGGCTGCTGCGGCCGGGTCAGCGGGTGAACATCCGCCTGGACGACGACGGCGCGATCTCGGTGATCACGCTCAGCACGTTCCCGCTGCCGCGATAGCGCCCGCGCGGCACCATCGGCATCGATGAAACCAGCGGCACCGATGACACCGCGACGCCCGGTCACCGGGCGCGGTGCGCGCGGTGACCGGGCGTCGTATATGCGGCGGCTTTTGCCGGGGAATTTACTTCTTCTTTGCCGTCTTCTTGCCGCCTTCATCGACCAGCGCTTTGAAATCGGCGCCGGGGCGGAATTTCGGAGCCCAGCTCTCGGCGACCTTGATCGGCGCGCCGGTCGAAGGGTTCCTGGCCGTGCGAGCGGGCTTGTGCACCATCTCGAACGCGCCGAAGCCCGTGATCGAGACCTTGTCGCCGCCCGCGACCGCCTTCTGGATGGCTTCCAGCACGGCGTTCACGGCCTCCGTGGCGGTCTTCTTGTCGCCGACGCGATCAGCGATGGCGTCGACGAGTTCCCGCTTGTTCATCGTTTGGTTGCTCCCCCTGTCGCGGTCGGGGTTCCAGCACACCAGGCAACGGTTAGAAACCCCTTACTCGCTTGAAATTAGGGGACGGACGCCCAGGACTCAATCACCTGGGCCATTGTTTTGCCCGCCGGGCGTGTTGGATTCCAGCCGGGCCAGATCATCGAGGAACGCGGCAAGCCGCGGCTCGGCGTACTGGAGATCGCGCTTGGAGACGTCGCAGATCGCGAGGAGGCGGCGTACAAGGCGTTTCTTGGCGTCGATTGGCAGCCCCAGCGCGCGGACGCGGCGGTGCGCGTCGCGCAACCGCCGCGCCACCTCGTCGGGGCTCGCGGGCTCGGTCAGACGGTCGTCGGCAGCCATGGCTGCCGACCATTCTCGTACGCCGCGATGTCGTCGGCCGCACGCAGGGTCAGCCCGATGTCGTCCAGGCCCTCCATCAGGCGCCAGCGCGTGTAGTCGTCGATCTCGAAGGAGACCGCCCGGTCGTTCCAGCGGACCTCGCGTCCGGCCAGGTCGACGGTGACCTCGGTCTTCGGGTCGGCCTCGGCGGCGGCCTGGAGCTCCTCCACGACGTCGCCGGGCAGCACGACCGGCAGCAGGCCCATCTTGGTGGAGTTGTTGCGGAAGATGTCGCCGAACCTGGCGGCGATGACGACGCGGAACCCGTACTGCTGCAGCGCCCACACCGCGTGCTCGCGGGAGGAGCCGGTGCCGAAGTCGGGGCCGGAGACGAGGATCGAGGCGCCGTCGTAGGCCGGGTCGTTGAGCACGAACGAGGGGTCCTCGCGCCAGGCGGAGAACAGGCCCTTCTCGAAGCCGGTGCGGCTGACCTGCTTCAGCCAGACGGCCGGGATGATCTGGTCGGTGTCGACGTTGCTGCGGCGCAGCGGGACCGCGCGCCCGGTGTGGGTGGTGAACGCTTCCATCGTGGTCCTTACAGGTCGGCGGGGGCGGTCAGGCGGCCGGTGACGGCGGTGGCGGCGGCGACGGCGGGCGAGACGAGGTGGGTGCGCCCGCCCTTGCCCTGCCGGCCCTCGAAGTTGCGGTTGGAGGTCGAGGCGCTGCGCTCGCCGGGAGCGAGGGTGTCGGGGTTCATGCCCAGGCACATCGAGCAGCCGGCCTCGCGCCACTCGGCGCCGGCGGCCTTGAACACCTCGTCCAGGCCCTCCTCCTCGGCGGCCTTCTTCACGGCCATGGAGCCGGGGACGATGAGCGTACGGGTGACGACCTTGCGGCCGCGCAGGATCTCGGCGGCGGCGCGCAGGTCCTCGATGCGGCCGTTGGTGCAGGAGCCGACGAAGACCGTGTCGACCGCGATGTCGCGCAGCGGGGTGCCGGCCTTGAGGTCCATGTACTGCAGCGCCCGCTCGGCGGCGGCGCGCTGGATCGGGTCGTCGAACTCCTGGGGGCTGGGCACGACCGAGCCGAGCGGCGCACCCTGGCCCGGGTTGGTGCCCCAGGTGACGAACGGGGTCAGCGTCGAGGCGTCCAGCTCCACGACCGTGTCGAAGACGGCGTCGTCGTCGGTGCGCAGCGACTTCCAGTACTCGACCGCCTGGTCCCACAGCTCGCCCTTGGGAGCGTGGGGGCGGCCCTTGAGGTACTCGAAGGTGGTCTCGTCGGGGGCGATCATGCCGGCGCGCGCGCCCGCCTCGATGGACATGTTGCAGACCGTCATGCGGCCCTCCATCGAGAGTTTGCGGATCGCCTCGCCGCGGTACTCCACGATGTGGCCCTGGCCGCCGCCGGTGCCGATCTTGGCGATGATGGCCAGGATCAGGTCCTTGGCGGTCACGCCCGGGGGCAGCTCGCCGTTGACCTCGATGGCCATGGTCTTGGGCCGGTAGGCCGGCAGGGTCTGGGTGGCCAGCACGTGCTCGACCTCGGAGGTGCCGATGCCGAACGCGATGGCGCCGAACGCGCCGTGGGTGGAGGTGTGAGAATCGCCACACACGATCGTCATGCCGGGCTGGGTCAGCCCGAACTGGGGGCCGATGATGTGCACCACGCCCTGACCGGCGTCGCCCATCGGGTGCAGCCTGATGCCGAACTCCGCGCAGTTCTTGCGCAGCGTCTCGACCTGGGTGCGCGAGACCGGGTCCTTGATCGGGCCGAGCAGGGTCGGGACGTTGTGGTCCTCGGTGGCGATGGTCAGCTCGGGCTTGCGCACCGGCCGTCCGGCCATGCGAAGGCCGTCGAACGCCTGCGGGCTCGTGACCTCGTGCACGAGGTGCAGGTCGATATAGAGCAGGTCGGGTTCGCCCTCCGCACGCCGTACGACGTGCTGCTCCCAGACCTTCTCGGCCAGTGTACGGCCCATTGCCGTCGCCTCCCTGTGCCCTGATGGAGTCCCAGTGCCCTGTGCGCTCGCGGACATCCCGGACTTGCTTTCTCATATGCCGAGACTGCAGTATCGGCTTATGGACAACTCTAGCGGAGTCGGCGTACTGGACAAGGCCGTTCTCGTGCTCAACGCCCTGGAGGCGGGACCGGCATCGCTGGCACAGCTCGTGCAGGCCACCGGACTGGCCCGCCCCACGGCGCATCGGCTCGCCGTCGCGCTGGAGCACCACAGGATCGTCTCGCGCGACACGCAGGGGCGCTTCGTCCTCGGGCCCAGGCTGTCGGAGCTGTCCACCGCGGCCGGCGAGGACCGCCTGCTCGCCGTGGCCACCCCGGTGCTCACCCACCTGCGCGACCTCACCGGCGAGAGCGCCCAGCTCTACCGGCGCCAGGGCGACGAGCGGGTGTGCGTGGCCGCCGCCGAGCGCGCCAGCGGCCTGCGCGACACGGTGCCCGTGGGCAGCGCGCTGCCGATGACCGCGGGCTCCGCCGCCCAGGTGCTGCTGGCCTGGGAGGAGCCCGACCGGCTGCACCGGGGCCTGCGCGGGGCCAAGTTCACCGCCGCCACGCTCGCCAGCGTACGGCGGCGCGGCTGGGCCCACAGCGTCGGCGAGCGCGAGCAGGGCGTGGCCAGCGTCTCCGCCGCCGTACGCGGCATGGGCGGCAAGGTCATCGCGGCCGTGTCGGTCTCGGGCCCGATCGAGCGGCTGACCCGTACGCCGGGCCGCCTGCACGCCGCCCCGGTCGTCGCCGCCGCCGAACGCATCACCGAGGCCATGCGCCGCTCCAACTAGACGCGCCGCTCCGACCAGTGGGGATTCGCGACTGAACGAGGCGGAAACCGGTGCGGAACCGAGGGATATGCCGGGGGATATCGGGAGGCGAGCACCTCTGGCGCCGACTAGCCTGGGCGAGTGACAGATCGCATCGAGGCAGCCGCCGCTGAGCTGCGTCCCCTGCTCCAAGAGTTCATCCTGTGGGCGCCTGAGCACGCGCCAGACAGCGATCCCGACCTGGTGGGCCACGCCGCCCTGTGGCATCGCCTGGCCGCCTCCAGCGACATCCACCGCTGGAGGCGCGCCGACCTGCGTACCGTCCTGCTGGAGCGCATGCCGCAGGTCGTCGAGGATCCCGACAGGGCGGCCGACGGCATGGTGCCGGCCGTGCGCGCCTATCTCGCGTTCCTGTCCGACACCGGACGCCTCGCCAGGAACTCCGACGCCATCGGCGACCTGCTCGCCGAGCTGGAGGAGATCGAGGACGACTTCGTCGAGGCCATGGAGGAGGTCGCCGACTCCGAGGACGACGACGACCTGGCCGAGGACGAGGAGCTGGAGGAGGCCGACGACGAGGGCCTCGGCGACTTCGAGCCGTTCGCCGACGAGCTCGGCGCCCTGCCCACCATCCGCCTGCGGCCCGATGCGGAGCTGGCGACCGCGGCGAGGGCGGTCCCCCTCATCGCGTCGGCCCGCGACCTGGCGGTCTGGGTGGGCACCGAGCGGGTCGTCGGCGAGGAGAGCCTGCTCGACGACGACGAGATCATCGAGGCGCTGGACGCCATCGGCCTGCCGCGGCCGGAGCGCACGGACATCCCGCTGGCGCAGGCCGTACCGGCGCTGTGGAACATCTGGAACCTCGCGGTGGATCTGGAGTTCCTCACCCCCGTGGGCGCCGACACCGTCAGCGTGGACGACGACACCGCCGCCTGGCCGTTCGAGGACGACGAGGACGTCCTGGACGCCTGGATGCTCGGCCTGCACTCGATCGACTACGGCGACCCCGAGCTCGAGGACGACGAGCTGACCCTGGCCCTGTCGGGCCTCACCCGGGGCCTGCTGGTCCGGCTGCTGCTCGCCCAGGGCTCCCGCCCCCTCGCCGGGCTGCGCACCGAGCTGGAGGAGGCCGCCGCCGACCTCGACGACCTCGGCGCCGAGGCGTGGGCCGCCGCCACGTCCGAGCTGGGCGACCCCCTCAAGCCCGTGCTCGCGTGGCTGAAGGGCTACGGCATGGCGGAGGTCGAGGGCGAGGGCGACGAGGCCGTGGTACGCCTGACGCCGCTCGGCGTCGAGGGCGTGGTGCACCTGATCGACGACGCCGACATCGAGGTGGACGCCCGCCCCGCGATCGACGCCATGACCGCCCTGGACCTGCTGTCCTTCGGCTCGGAGCTGCCCGAGGACGAGGCCGACGCCGAGTTCGCCGACTGGCTGAAGCTGCGCGAGCCCGAGGAGGCCGCCAAGGAGCTCCTGCGCGCCGCCGCCGAGGACGACGCCGACGCCCTGATCCGCGTCCAGGCCGCCAGCCTCGTCGGCTCCCTGGGCGAGGCCGCGATCCCGGCGTGGCAGGAGGCCCTGAAACACCCCAGCCTCCGCCCGTACGCGGCCACCCACCTCACCCAGTTGGACGTGGAGGACGCCCCCGAACCCACCCAGTCCGACACCCACTGGCTGATCCTCGACATGTGGACCATCTCCGCCGGCCTGGGCCGCCAGGAGTTCGTCAGCAGCCTGCACGACATCGGCCCGTCGTCCATGCTGACCGGCCTCCTGGAGGTCATCTGGAAGGTCCCCCACCCCCACCTGGAGGAGCTTCTGGACGCCATCAGCACCATGCACCCCGACCGCCAGGTGGGCAAGGCCGCCAAGCGAGCCCTCTTCAAGGCCCGCTCCACCAAATAGCCCGCCTCCCCCTCCTGCTGGCCTGCACAGGCCAGCAGGAAAGCCTCGCTACGCTCGGACGCCCTGGTCGGCCAGGGTCTGGGCGCGGGCCTCGCTGGGGGTGAGGCCGAACCTGGCGCGGAAGAGGCGGGCGAAGTGGGCCTGGCTGGAGAAGCCCCACCGGTGCGCGACGTCGGCGATGGTGGTCTTGAGCGCGCCGGGGCCGGTGAGCTCCTCGTGCGCCCGCACCAGCCGGCGCTCCATGATGTGCTTGGCCGGCGAGGTGCCGGTGTGCTCGAAGATGCGGGCCAGGTGCCGCACGGAGATGCCCATGACCCCGGCGACCTGGGCGGCGCCGAGGCAGGGGTCGTGCAGGTGCCGCTCGATGTAGTCCTCGGCCACGATCAACTGTGACCGGTACGCGCCGGGGCTCGGCCGTCCTCCCGTACGCTCCTCGGCGAGCCGTCCGAGCAGGTCGAGCACGGCGCGCTCGGCGTCGGCGGCGCCGGGGCCCGAGCGCAGCGCGGCCAGCCCGCCGACCAGCGAGCCCAGCGCGGCGACCAGGGCCCCCTCACGCGCCGTCTCCCTGCCGAACACCATCGGAGCCGGCAGCCCGCCCGGCACCGACGCCCGCGCGAACAGCTCCTGCGGGACGTCCACCAGGATCTGCCTCATCGAGGAGGAGAACCCGAACAGGTACGGCCTGCGCGTGTCGTAGACGACCAGTTCGCCCGCCGAGACCCGCAGGCAGCCGTTCTCGTGCAGGAACACCGCCTCGCCCTTGAGCAGGAGGGTCGCGAACACCGAGTCCTTGGGCGTGGATCTGACCGTCTGGGGGCTGCGCTCGATGACGTGGGCGTTCCCGGCGATGTCGGCGAGCCGCAGCTCCGCCAGCCTGATGTTGGTCTGCCTGGCGAGCAACCCCCGCTCGGAGTAGGAGGTGCAGGACAGGCCCACCAGCGCCTTTCGGTTGTAGTCCTCCCAGTAGTGGATGCGCTCGGCGGGGGCTACGTGCTCGGTCGTGGCCCGCGAGATCACGGAAACGGCGGACATACGACGACCTCCTGGCGTTCGTGCATGTCAGAAGGACACAGCTTAAGTGGCGCGTCAGACGGCGAGGAAGCCTCCGTCCACCGGGACGACGGCTCCGGTGACATAGGCGGCGGCGGGCGAGCACAGGAACGCCACCACGGTGGCGACCTCGCGCGGCCCGCCGAACCGCCCGGCGGGGATGCGGGCCAGCACCCCGGCCGACGCCGCCGGATCGTCGAGCACACCGCGGGCCAGCGGGGTGACGACGAAGCCCGGCGCGACGGCGTTGACCCTGATGCCGTCGGCGGCGTACTCGGCGGCCAGCGACTTGGTGAGCTGCGACACGCCGCCCTTGCTCGCGCTGTAGGCGGGCCGGTCCCTGCTGCCGAAGAAGGCGAACATCGAGGAGACGTTCACCACCGAGCCGCCGTTCACCGCGAGCGCGGGGCGGGCGGCCTGGCAGGCCACCATGGTGGCGGTCAGGTTGATCTCGATGACCCGCTGCCAGCGCTCCAGGTCGTACTCGTGCCGGTCGTGGCTGACCCCGGCGCAGTTGACCAGCGCGTCGAGCCGGTCGCCCGAGGACATCAGGCGGGCCAGCCCGCCCCGGTCGAGCACGTCGTGCTCCACGACGCGTACGCGCGGGTGGTCCGGCAGGTCGCCGGGGTCGGCGGGCGGCAGGCCGAGCGCGAGCACGTCGGCGCCCAGCTCGGCGAGGAGCACGGCGGTCGCGGCGCCGATCCCCGACGTGCCCCCGGTCACGATCGCCCGCCTGCCCGCGAACAGGCCGGGCGCGAAACCCTCGGTCACGATCGCCCCTCCCCCGGTCGTACCAGCACCTTGACCTGCTCCTGTCCGCGCAGCAGCGCCTCGAAGCCGTCCCGTACGACGTGGTCGAGCGGGATCGTGGACGTGACGATCGCGGCCAGATCGACGCCTTCCTCGCCCACCATCCGGATCAGCTCCGGATAGGCGTCGCGGTAGCCGACGCTGGTCATGATCGTCTGCTCGTTGTTGACCAGGGCGAAGGCGTCCAGGCTCACCGTGCCGGCCAGGCCCAGGAACATCACCCGGCCACCACGCCTGGTGGCGGCCAGGCAGGCGTCCAGCGTCTCCTGCGAGCCGGCCGCCTCGAAGGCGACGTCCGCCCCCTCCCCGCCGGCCGCGGCGGCGACCGCCTCGGCCAGGTCGCCCGCCACGACCTCGGCGCCCATCCGGCGGGCCAGCTCCCGGCGGACCGGGGACCGGTCGGCGGCGACGACCCGCACCGCACCGCACCTGACGGCGAACAGCGTCACCAGCAGCCCGATCGGGCCGAGGCCGAGCACCGCGACGGTCTCCCCCGGGCGTATCGCGGCCCGCCGTACGGCGTGCAGGGCGACCGCGGCGGGCTCGAACACCGCCGCCTGCTCCAGCGGGACCGACTCGGGCAGCCTGTGCAGCATGTACGCGGGCACGGTGGCCCGCTCGGCGAGCCCGCCGTCGCCCATCAGGCCGGCGAACCCGAAGTGGCGGCAGATGTTGTACTCGCCGGCCAGGCAGCGCGGGCAGCGCCCGCACCGGTAGTGCGGCTCCACGGCCACCCGGTCGCCCGGCGCCAGGCCGGTGACGCCGTCACCGGCCCGCACGACCGTGCCGCAGAACTCGTGGCCGAGGACGAGCGGCGCGGTCGCGCCGGACTCCGGGTGCGGCTCTGCCACCGGGATCGCGTGCGGCCCGTCGGCGTACTCGTGCAGGTCGCTGCCGCAGATCCCGCAGTACGCGACCTCGATCGTCACCTCTCCCGGACCCGGCGGGGCGAGGTGGACGTCCTCGACCCGGACGTCCCCGGCCCCGTGCCAGACGGCCGCCCTCATGCCGCCGCCCTGCGCAGCACGGCGGGGGCCGTCTCCTTCAGCGCGAAGGAGAGCGCCACCACGGCCAGCGCGCCGCCCGCGGCGATGAACATGGCGGCCTGCAGCCCCCACTGGTCGGAGGCCCACCCGGCGATCATCGGGCCGAGGAAGCCGCCTGCCAGCTCGCCCACGCCCATGATCACGCCGAGCGCGGTGGCCAGCGCCGCGCGCGGCACGGTCTCGGCGGGGATCGTGGCCATGAACAGCGTGAAGCAGCCGAGCCCGGTGTAGGTGAGCACCATGATCGCGCCGAGCAGCACCGGGTCCCCGACGTAGACCACGGCGAGCGGGCAGCACACCGCGAGCGCGGTGAACCCGATCAGCGCGGGCTTGCGGCCGATGCGGTCGGAGATCGCCGGCGTGGCGAACCCCCACAGCACCCAGGCCACGCCCAGACAGGTCATGACGCCGCTCATGGTGCCCGGGGTGAAGCCCTTCACCTCGGTCAGGTACGTCGGGGTGAAGGTGATGATGGTGACGAACCACGTCAGGTAGCAGCAGGCGATGAGCATGCACACGACGATGTTGCGCAGCCTGAGCACCTGGCCCAGCGGCACCTTGACCGCGGGCGCCTTCTCCTGCGCGGGGGCGACCGGCGTCCGCGGCGACCACTCGCGTACGAACTTCCAGATCAGCGCGGCGATGACCAGTCCGGGCAGGATCGTGACGTAGAAGGCGACGCGCCAGTCGTACGCCTCGGCGATCCACACCACCACGAGCGGCGCCAGGATGCCGCCGAGCAGGCCCGCAGAGGAGCCCTGCAGCAGGCCCATGTTGAAGCCCCTGCGGCTCTCCCTGGACGCCTCCACCATCAGCGACTGCGCCATCGGCAGCACCGCGCCCTCGGCGGTGCCCATCAGCGCCCGGGCCACCAGCAGGCCGGCGAAGCCGCCCATGAGCCCGGAGGAGGCCGAGAACAGCGAGAACAGCACCACCGCGGCGACCAGGATCGGCTTGCGCCGGCCCAGCGCGTCGGACAGCCGGCCCGCGAACATGCCGGCCAGCGCCCAGGTGAGCGCGAGCACGCCGGAGAGCGTGCCCAGCTCGGCGTTGGACAGGCCGAAGTCCCGGTCCATGTACGGCGCCAGGAAGGACAGCGCCTGGCGGTCGAAGAAGACGAACCCGAAGGCCAGGAACAGGATGAGCAGCAGCCGGTTCTCGTACCTGTTGGCCGCCGCGGTGTCCGGCGCGGTCGCGGTGTGCGTCATGACGAACTCATTTCGGGGGATGCGACGGGCCGGCGATCAGCGGAACAGGGAGTTGACGTAGTCGGCGCCGATGCCGACCTTCTCGTAGTGCTCGCGGCACATCTTGATGTAGTCGTGCACGTCGAAGAAGCCGTCGGCCTCGCCGTTCTCGTCGAGCCACACCAGCGGCCCCTTGACGATGAAGAACGTCTTCATCGGCTCGCCGCTGTCGTAGGCCACCAGCGTGTGCCCCTCGCCGGGCGCCTCGTAGACGAAGTCGCCCGCAGTGGCGGTCCAGGGGCGCTCCAGGTAGCCCCACTTGCCGGAGATCGTGTAGGCGAACACCTCGTGCGGGTGGTAGTGCCGGTTGACCAGCCCCGCCTCCTTGGCCCGCAGGATGTCGGCCCAGCTGTTGTCCTTGACGTTGATCCACAGCGGCCGGGACCCGACGGTCTCGGTGAAGGGGACGTAGTAGCGGTCGTCGTCGGTGGCGACCTTGGACAGGTAGACCTCGGGCAGGGCGTCGGGCCGGAAGGAGTTCTCGATCGGCTTGAGGTCCTTCCAGAACTCACCGGTGGGCATGTCGGGCATGTGAACGACCCCTTTCGCAGCGTGTTTCCCGGAAGTGAATCCCGGCGGGGCCGATGCCGTCTTTCCCGTGGTGGACCTGGCGGCTTGCATATTCCGGACATCCGCCGCCAGGCCGCGCCCGGTCAGGTGTCCCGGCGGGGACCGGGGAGGATGCGCTCCACCACGTCCGTGACCAGCCGGTGGATCTCGCTTTCGGGGAAGACGTCGGGCAGGGTCAGGCGCTCCACGATCAGCCAGTTCAGGGCGAGGTAGAGCGCGATGACGGTGGTGGCGTCGCCGGGGAGGCCGGACTTGGTGTGGTAGTCGATGTTGGCCTGGATGTCGGCACGGATGCGCTCGGTGAGCAGGCGGCGCAGCTCGGGGCGGCGGGTGGCTTCGAGGCGCAGTTCCAGCAGGGCCAGGTACCCCGAGGGAAAGCCGCTGATCCGCGCCACCAGGTCGTGCATCAGCTCGGTCACCCGGTCCCGGTCGCGCGGCCCCTCCGCGGCGGCGGCCAGAAGGCCGGGGTCGGGCTCCAAGCGCTCGTAGAAGCGGTGACCGACCTGGGTGAGCAGGTCGTCGCGGTTGCTGAAGTAGTTGGAGGCGGTGCCGTTGGGCACCTTGGCCTCGACGTCCACGGCGCGGAAGGTGAGACCACGCGCCCCTTCCCTGGCCAGGACCTCGATGGCCGCATCGAGAAGCGCCGCCCGCCGTGCCGGATTCTGCCGCATCGCTGTCGTCTCCTGAGGCTCGCCGTTTGCACCACTTCAAGCGTAGTACTACGCCCTGACCACTTCATCCGGAGCGGTCAGGGCCGGCAGGCGTGCGGGCGGGGAACCGGCCGCCGCCCGGCTCGCCGGAGCCCGGACGGCGGATGGCTTGCGCGCGGGCGGGATGGAAACGCCGAAAGCCCTCAGGTGAAACCACCTGAGGGCTTTCGGATTATGTAGTCCCGACCGGATTCGAACCGGCGTTACCGCCTTGAGAGGGCGGCGTCCTAGGCCACTAGACGACGGGACCAGCAGGTCGTGCTTTCGGGGAGAACGCTTTGTCCTCCCCGTTTGTTTCCGGTGCTCCCCGGGAACGGGTGTAACTCTACCGCACCTTGAGGACTGCACAAAACGAGTTCCCGGCCGCGTGCCCGGCTCAGGGCAGCAGGCCGCGCCGGTACGCCTCGGCGACGGCGGAGGCGCGGTCGCGCACGTCGAGCTTGGCGTAGACGTGGAGCAGGTGGGTCTTGATGCTGGCCTCGCTGATGAACAGGCGGGCGGCGGCCTCGCGGTTGGTGGCGCCGCCGGCCACCAGGCGCAGGACCTCCAGCTCGCGCGGGCTGAGCGCGCCGCGTGCGGGCTTGCGGACCTGGCCGACCAGCACACCGGCCACCGAGGGCGACAGCACGGTCTCGCCTCGGTGAGAGGCGCGCACGGCGCGCAGGAGCTCGGCCGTGGGGGCGTCCTTGAGCAGGTAGCCGGTGGCGCCGGCCTCGATCGCGGGCAGCACGTCGGCGTCGGTGTCGTACGTCGTCAGCACCAGCACCCGGATCTCGGGCCGCTCCGCGCGCAGCCGCCTGATGGCCTGGACGCCGTCCATCTCCGGCATCCGCAGATCCATCAGCACGACGTCCACCCCGAGGGCGGTGGCCAGGCGCACGGCCTCGGCGCCGTTGGCGGCCTCCCCCGCCACCTCGATGCCGGGCTCGGCGGTGAAGGCGGCGCGCAGGCCGTCGCGGACGATCGGGTGGTCATCGGCGATCAGGAGCCTGATCGGTGTGGTCATCGCTGCTCCGGCTGGGTGGGGATGGCCGCGGCCACGGCGGTGCCCTGGCCGGGGGCCGTCTCGATGGTGAAGGTGCCGCCCGCGGCGTGGACGCGCTCGCGCATGGTCTCCAGGCCGTAACCGGCGGCGGGCTCCTTCACGGGCGGGTACGTGAAGCCGGCGCCGTCGTCGCGTACGTCGAGCAGGACCACGTCGTCCAGGTAGGACAGGGTGATCCCGGCTCGGGTGGCGCCGGCGTGCTTGGCGATGTTGGCCAGGGCCTCCTGGGCGACCCGGAACAGGGTGACCTCGGTGGCGGTGTCGAGGGCGCGGGGCGTGCCGGTCACCTCGAAGGTGTGCCCGACGCGGGCGGTCTCGGCCCATCTGGCGGCCATCTCGGCGAGCGCGCCGGGCAGGTGCGACTCCTCCAGCGGCGCGGGGCGCAGCGCGCGTACCGAGCGGCGGGCCTCGGTGAGGCCGCGCGCGGCCAGCGCCTCCACCTGGTCCATGTGCCGCCGCCACCGCGCCGCGTCCTCACGTACGCCGTCGGCGGCCCTGACCTGCGTGATCAGCGCGACCAGGTCTTGGGCGATGGTGTCGTGGATCTCGCGGGCCAACCGCTGCCGCTCGTCGAGCACGCCCGCCTCGCGCGCCTGGGTCAGGAGCCGTTCCTGGAGGCCGGCGTTCTCGGCCAGGGCCCGCCGGAGGCGTCCGGCGGTCTTCTCGCTGCGCTCGCTCTCCGCGGCCACCTGCCAGCCCGCCACCAGCAGCGGCACCGCGACGCCCAGGATGACCACCGTGAGCGAGCCGTCCAGCGCGCCGCCCTGCGCCACCACCATCACGATCGCGGTGGCGGCGACCGCGACCATGCGCAGCCTGGCGGGGAACAGCGCGATGGCCAGCGGATAGCCCAGGGAGGCGAACGCGGTGAACGCCTGGGAGCCGGCGACCAGCGCGCCGCCGAGCGCCAGCAGCCCCGCGTAGTGCAGGGTCACCAGCGGCAGGTGGGTGCGCTTGCGCGGGTAGAGCCAGGCCAGCGGTGCCAGCCAGACGGCCGACAGGACGACCAGCCCGGACGCGCCGGGGGTGAGCCCGCCGGTGGCCGCCGCCAGCGCGGTGGCGGCGGCCAGCAGCAGGCAGCCCAGGCCGAGGTAGACCCACCGTCCCCGCAGCCCGCCGGGGTCGGCCTCCTCGTCGGGGCCCATCCAGGTCATCCTCGCCTCATCCCCACCCGAACATCTTCGCCGACAGCAGGGCGAAGACGGCGGCGGTGACCGCCATGCGGCCATGGTGCGGAGCGGGAGCACGCCGCCGGATCGTCCCGTAGGACGGTCGATCGGTGGATTCGCGGCATCCACCGATCGGTGGAGGGGGGCCGGCCGGATGAGGAGCCGGCCGGGCGATCCGCGGTCCCGGTCCCGCGGACGATGCTGGGGCTCCGACGAGAACGGCGAAAGGACGCATGACGATGGGCATCACACGGCGTGGGGCGATCACCACCGGTGGGGCGGTGCTGGCCGCGTCGCTCACCGCGTCGGTCCCGGCGCGGCGCCGGGGCGTGGTGACGTTCGTGTTCGTCACCGGGGCCAACGGGTCGGCGCAGGCGGACCCGGAGCTGGCCCTGCGCGGGCACAGGACCGTCGCGGTGGAGCTGCCGGGGCACGGGCCGGAGGCGACGCAGTTCACCGCGGCCTACCAGGCGCCGCAGGACCTCGCCGCGCTGGCCGCCGCGCCCTCGCCGATGGCGGGGATCACGCTGGCGGACTACGTGGCGGCGACGGTCGCCGTCGTACGCCGGGCGGCGCGGCACGGGCCGGTGATCCTGGTCGGCGGCAGCATGGGCGGGGCCACCATCACCGGGGCCGCGAACGCGGTGCCCGAGCTGATCGACAGGCTCGTGTACGTCTCGGCGTTCTGCTGCGCGAAGCTGCGCAGCATCGAGGAGTGCCTGGCCACGCCGGAGGCCCGGACGAGCAGGTTCGGCGCGATCCTGCCGGGGGCGGTGGGCGATCCCGCGAAACTGGGGGCGGTGCGGATCAACTGGCGCACGGCCGACCGGACGTTCCTGAACGGGGTCAAGCAGGCGCTGATGGCCGACGCGAGCGAGGCGGAGTTCCTGGCGATGCTGAACTCCTCGCTGCCCGACGACACCCTGCACGTCTCGGGCGCCGACGCGAGGGGGCGGCCGGGGACCTGGGGGCGGGTGCCGCGTACGTACATCCGGCATTCGCGGGACGCGTGCATCCCGCCGGCGCTGCAGGACCGCATGATCAGGGAGGCCGACGAGCTGAACCCGCGCAACCGGTTCGACGTGCACACGGTGGCCGCGACGCACGCGCCCACGCGCGGGGCCTGGGGGAAGATCGTGGAGATCCTGGACGGCCTGGCCAAGGCCCTGTGAAACGCGAAAGCCGGTGTCGGGAAAGACACCGGCCGCAGAGCTGGGGTACCAGGACTCGAACCTAGACTAACTGAACCAGAATCAGTCGTGCTGCCAATTACACCATACCCCACCAAGATCGGCCCCTTGCCGGGTCCGCCTGGCGACCTCCGAAAGAATAGCCCAGCTTCGGGGTGAGGACCAAAACGAATGGCGACTTGGCCGCCCGCGGGGTCCTCACGTAGGAAGAATGGGACCGAGCCCCACCCCTGGGAGGAGTACCCCACTTGGCCGCCAACCCGTTCTTCGAGCCGAGCCCCCTGCCGTACAACCTGCCGCCGTTCGCCGAGATCCGCGAGGAGCACTACCTTCCCGCGTTCGAACGCGGGATGGCCGACCAGCTCGCCGAGGTGGCGGCCATCGCGGCCGATCCCGAGCCGCCGACGTTCGACAACACCATCGGGGCGCTGGAGCGGTCGGGGCGGATCCTGGAGCGGGTGTCCACGGTGTTCTTCACCCAGGTCTCCTCCAACAGCACGCCCGGGGTGCGCGAGCTGCAGAAGGAGATCACCCCGCGGCTGGCCAAGCACGCCGACGCGATCCACCTCGACCAGGGGCTGTTCGCCCGGATCGAGGCGCTGTACGCCGCCAAGGACGAGCTGCCCGCCGACGAGGCGTGGCTGCTGGAGCGCTACCACACCGACTTCGTACGGGCCGGGGCCAAGCTCGGCCCGCGCGAGAAGGAGGAGCTGGTCCGGCTCAACGAGGAGCTGTCGGAGCTGTCCACCGCCTTCGAGCAGAACCTGCTGGCCGACACCAACGCCGCCGCCGTGGTGGTGGACGACCCGGCCGAGCTGGACGGCGTGTCCGTCGAGGCCGCCGCCGAGACCGCCAGGGCGCGCGGGCTCGACGGCAAGTACGTCCTGACGCTGGTGCTGCCCACCGGGCAGCCGCCGCTGGCCTCGCTGACGAACCGGGCGCTGCGCGAGCGGCTGCACAAGGCGTCCGTCGGCCGGGGCGCCGAGTCCAACGCCGAGGTCGTGGTGCGCATGGCCAGGCTGCGGGCGCGCCGGGCCAAGCTGCTCGGCTACCCCACCCACGCGGCGTACGTCGTGGCCGACCAGACCGCGCCCAGCACCGCGGCCGTCACCGACATGCTGGCCAAGCTGGTGCCCCCGGCGGTGGCCAACGCGCACCGCGAGGCCGAGGAGCTGCGCGCCGAGGCCGGCTTCGACCTGGAGCCGTGGGACTGGGCGTTCTACGCCGAGAAGGTGCGCAAGGCGCGCTTCGACCTCGACGGCGCGGCCATGCGGCCGTACTTCGAGCTGGACCGGGTGCTGCGCGACGGCGTCTTCCACGCCGCGGGCAAGCTGTACGGCCTGAGCTTCACCGAGCGGCCCGACCTGCGGGGCTACCACGACGACGTGCGCGTCTTCGAGGTGTTCGAGGAGGACGGCAGCCCGCTCGGCCTGTTCCTGGCCGACTTCTACGCCCGCGAGTCCAAGCGCGGCGGCGCCTGGATGAGCAGCCTGGTCAAGCAGTCGGCCCTGCTCGGCGAGCGGCCGGTGGTGACCACCAACCTGAACATCGTCAAGCCCCCGGCGGGCGAGCCCACGCTGATGACCTTCGACGAGGTCAACACGCTGTTCCACGAGTTCGGCCACGCCCTGCACGGGCTGTTCTCCGACGTGCGCTTCCCCCGCTTCTCCGGCACGTCGGTGCCGCGCGACTTCGTGGAGTACCCCTCCCAGGTCAACGAGATGTGGGCGGTGTGGCCGGAGGTCCTGGCCAACTACGCGCGCCACCACGAGACCGGCGAGCCGATGCCGCAGGAGATGGTGGACCGCATGCTCGAGGCCGAGCGGTTCAACCAGGGCTACGCCACGGTGGAGTACCTCGCCGCGTCGCTGCTCGACTGGGCCTGGCACACCATCGACGCCGACACCGACCCGGGCGACGCGGTGTCGTTCGAGCGTGCGGCGCTGGCCGAGGCCGGGGTGGACCTGCCGCTCGTGCCGCCGCGCTACGGCAGCACCTACTTCGCCCACATCTGGGCCGTCGGCTACAGCGCGGGCTACTACTCCTACATCTGGAGCGAGGTGCTCGACGCCGACAGCGTGGAGTGGTTCAAGGAGAACGGCGGGCTGAAGCGGGAGAACGGCGACCACTTCCGCCGTACGCTGCTCAGCCGGGGCGGCAGCGTCGATCCGATGACGGCCTTCCGCGCCTTCCGCGGACGCGACCCGGAGCTGACCCCGCTGCTCGCCCGGCGCGGCCTGCTGTAGGCCCTCGGGGCCGCGTCAGGGGCGCCGGGGCTGGGCCGCCTCCAGCTCGGCGATGGTCTTGCGCAGCCAGTCTCTCTCGGCGGTGCCGGCGGCCTTGGCGACCAGGGCCATGCCGTGCCGGAAACGGTCCACCTGGCCGTCGGGCCGCTGGGGCCGGATGGTGCGGTAGAACAGCGTGCTGGGCAGCTCCAGGAACCGCAGGCGCTGCCGCAGCACGCGTACCTGGTCGGCCGGGTCGGGGAGCTGGCCGAGGAAGGCCAGCAGCGCGAAGAACCTGACCTGGTCGCAGATCTCGGCTTCCTTCGGCTCACGGAGGCGGCGGTGCAGCTCGGCGCGCCCCGCCTCCGTGATGGTCAGCACGTGGCGCCGCGACGCCGACGCGCCGGTCTCCTCGTGCCGCCGCAGCAGGCCCTTCTCCTCCAGCCGGGCGATGGCCGGGTAGAGCGCGCCGTCGCTCACCCGGCGCACGTGGCCGCTGAGCTCGTCCAGCCGGGCCTTCAACTCGTAACCATGCATCGGCTCCTCCCCCAGGAAGCCGAGGATCGGGAGCGCGAGATCACCGCTTGCCATGCATGGCACCGTACCGGCGGGACCCCGCGCCCGGTCAGGCCCCTTCTGCGGCCACCGTCTCGGCCGCGGCGGCCTCCAGACGCCGCAGGGCGGCGCGCAGCCGGTCCATGGCGCGCTCGCGGCCCAGCACCTCGATGGACTCGAACAGCGGCAGCCCGACGGTACGGCCGGTGATCGCCACGCGTACGGGCGCCTGCGCCTTGCCCAGCTTCAGGCCGTGCGCCAGGCCGACCTCCTCCAGCGCGGTCTTCAGCGACTCGGGGTCGAAGGAGACGGCCTCCAGGCGGGCGAGATAGCCGGCGAGGATCTCGGCCGAGGCGTCGTGCTTCATGCCCTTGTCCCAGCTCGCCTGGTCGAAGACCGGCTCGGGGAGGAACAGGAAGTCCACGTTGGCGGCGATCTCGGACAGCACCGCCACCCGGGTCTGCACCAGCTCGGCGACCTTGGCGTAGGTCTCGACGTCCCAGCTCGGGTCGAGGAAGGGGCGGGAGCGGGCGATGAACTCCTCCAGCGGCAGGGCCCGGATGTACTCGCCGTTGAAGGCGCGCAGCTTCTTCTCGTCGAAGAACGCCGAGGACGGGTTGACGTCCTCCAGCCGGAACAGGGGCATCATCTCCGACCACGGCATGATCTCGCGGTCGTCGCCGGGGCCCCAGCCGAGCAGCATGAGGTAGTTGACCATGGCCTCGGGCAGGTAGCCCTCGTCGCGGTAGGACTCCAGGGCCACCTTGTCGCGCCGCTTGGACAGCTTCTTGCGCTGCTCGTTCACGATCACCGGCAGGTGGGCCCACACCGGCGGGGTCGCGCCCAGCGCGGGCCACAGGAGCTGCTGCCGCCCGGCGTTGGACAGGTGCTCCTCGCCCCGGATGACGTGCGTGATCCGCTGCTCGATGTCGTCCACCGCGTTGGCCAGGACGTACAGGGGGGAGCCGTCGGCGCGGGCGATGACGAAGTCCTCCATCGCCTCGTTCGGGAACTCCACCCGGCCCCGGATCACGTCCTCCACGACCGTGACGCCCTCGTCGGGCGTGCGGAAGCGCAGCGCGCGCCCGGGGCCCTCGGTCAGGCCGCGGTCGCGGCAGAAGCCGTCGTAGCCGCGCTGCTCGGAGCCGGTGCGGGCGGCGAGCTGCTCGCGGGTGCAGTCGCAGAAGTACGCCCGCCCCTCGGCGGCCAGCTTCTGCGCGGCGGCGCGGTGCTGCGGCTCGTACGCCGACTGGAAGTAGGGCCCCTCGAAGACCGGGTTCTGGCCGTGGATGCCGATCCAGGCGAGCGCGGAGATGATGCCCTCGGTCCACTCCGGCCGGTTGCGGGCCGCGTCGGTGTCCTCGATGCGCAGCACGAACCGGCCCCCGGACTGCTCGGCCAGCGCCCAGTTGTACAGGGCGGAGCGGGCGCCGCCGACGTGGAACATGCCGGTGGGGGACGGGGCGAAACGAACCCTAATCACGGGAGACCACCCGGTTGGTGAGAGTGCCGATACCTTCGATGCCGACACCGACCTCGTCGCCGATGCTCAGCGGGCCGACGCCGGCGGGGGTGCCGGTGAGGATCACGTCGCCGGGGATGAGCGTCATGACGGCGGTCACGTACGCGATCAGCGCGGGCACGTCGTGCATGAGCTGCGAGGTGCGCGCGCTCTGCCGGATCTCGCCGTTGACCGTCGTGGTGATCGCCAGGTCGGACGGGTCGAGGTCGGTCTGGATCCACGGGCCCAGCGGGCAGAACGTGTCGAAGCCCTTGGCCCGGGTCCACTGGCCGTCCTTGGCCTGCAGGTCGCGGGCGGTGACGTCGTTGGCGCAGGTGTAACCGAAGATCACTTCCTTGGCGCGCTCGACCGGAACGTCACGGCAGAGCCGGCCGATGACCACCGCCAGCTCGCCCTCGAAGTCGACCCGCTCCGACAGCTTCTCGGGGTAGACGATGGCCTCCCCCGGCCCGATCACCGCGCTGGACGGCTTGCTGAAGATGACCGGCTCGGCGGGCGGCTCGCCGCCCATCTCGCGCGCGTGGTCGGCGTAGTTCTTGCCGATGGCGATGATCTTGGTGGGGATGATGGGCGCGACCAGCCGCACCTCGGCGAGCGGGAAGCGCTCCCCCGTGAACTGGACCCCGCCGATCGGGTGACCGGCGACCGACGAGACGAACTCCTCGCCCGGGCCGCCCTCGACCACGCCGTAGGTCACACCTTCGCCGGCGGAGAACCTCGCGATACGCACTGGTGACTACCCCTGAGAGTCGGATGCCGTACGGCATGCAGCCTACTGAGCCGCCGGGGGTACTCGGGGACGCCTCCCCGGGGGAGGTGACGGCGGCCCCGCGGCAGGCCGCCCGAATTTCCCCTTATAGCCAAATTTATAGCCATATATGCAGAAAACATACTTAGTCCCGGATTACCCGGCTGACCTGCGGCAATGGTGTGGATAACGACTGGGGGAAGGAAACGACGTGTCCGACACCATGCACAACACGACGACCGAAGCCGGGGTGCCCCGCGCCCGGTCGGGGTCGGCCGGGGAGACCCTGGTCACCGGCAGGGGGACGACCACCATCAGCGACGGCGTGGTAGCCAAGATCGCCGGCATGGCGGCGCGCGAGGTACGGGGCGTGTACGCCATGGGAGCCGGCACCGCCCGCGCCCTGGGCGCGATGCGCGGCATGGTCGGCGGCGGCCAGGCGGGCCCGGCACAGGGCGTCTCGGTGGACGTGGGCGAGCGCCAGGCGGCTGTGGACATGGACGTGGTGGTCGAGTACGGCGTCGCCATACCCGACCTCGCGAGCGCGGTACGCCGCAACGTGATCGCCGCCGTGGAGCGTATGTGCGGCCTTGAGGTCACCGAGGTGAACCTCAAGATCGACGACATCCACCTGCCCGAGGAGGACAGGCAGAAGTCCCAGCCCGAGGAGCCCAGGGTCCGGTGACCGGCCGCAAACGGGACCGCGGCCGCGCCTCCCGCGCCCCCGATCCCGCCACCCGCCGCGACGAGCCGGGGAGCCCCGCCGCCCCCGGCCCGCGGCCCGCCGCGCCCGCGGCCGGCGGCGCCGGCGGAGGCGGGGGCACCGCCGGCGTCCCGCCCCCGGAGGGCACGCCGCACAGAGAGCACAAAGAGAGCGGGCCCTTCCGGGAGCGCGCGGAAGGCGCACGGCGTACCGAGCGTACGTCCGGCACGGAGGGCACGGAGGGCACGCCGATCGGGGAGAGTGCGCCGCGCGGAGGACCTTCCGAGGGGCGGGAGACGCCGGCCGCCCCCGCCCCGGAGATGCCACGTCCGCGCGAGGCCCGTCCTGAGGACCGGGCCGGCGAGGAGCGTACGGAGACCCAGGCCGGGGACCGGGTGGAGGATCTGGCCGGGGAGATGGCGGAGGCGGTTCGCCGGTGCCCGGACGTCGCGGCGCTGTCGCTGGGACCGTTCGGGACCGTCGCGACCTACCTGCCCGGGGTCAAGGTGTCCGGTGTCGCGGTGCGCGACGGCGAGATCGACATCGCCATCGTGGCCAGGTACGGCCGTCCGCTGCCCGAGATCGCCGACGAGGTGCGCGACGCCGTCGCCCCGCTGGCCGGCGGGCGCCGGGTGAACGTGGCCATTGACGACCTGGAGCTGCCGGAGACGGCGGCGGCGTGAACGTCCGCACGCGCGACGTGCGGGGATCGAGAGGAACACGGAGGGCCAAGCGATGGAAACCTTCCCGGTGTGGCCGATCGTCGGCCTCGTCGTGGGCATGGTGCTCGGCGTGGTCGGGGCGTTCGGAGGGCTGGGCGCCTTCCTGCTCGTGCTGGTGCTCGGGGTGGTGGGCCTGCTCGTCGGCCGGATCATGGAGGGCGGGCAGATCGACCTGTCCCAGTTCTCCGCGAGACGGCGATGAACACCGGCGAGTACGGCGGGACCGCCGAGCCGGAGGGGCCCGAGCCGGCGGAGCGGCGCGGTGTGACCCGGATACCCGACCACGTGGTGTCCCGGATCGCGACCCACGCCGCCGCCGAGGTGGAAGGGGTGCTCGACGTACGCCGCCGCCACGCCCGCGGCCCGTGGGGCGGCACGGCCCGCGCCTCGGTGCACGGCGACGTGGCCTCGGTGAGCATGGACGTCTCGGTGGCCTATCCGGCGCCGATCCGCACGGTCGCCGACGAACTGCGCCGCCACGTCGCGACCCGGGTGCACGAGCTGACCGGCCTGATCGTGGACCACATCGACGTGGACGTGGCCGCGCTCGTCCCCGGCCAGCGCCCGGCCCCGCCCCCGCGGGAGATCCCCGAGCCCGGCCGGGAACCCGAGGGCTCACGGCCCGCGGAGGCCGCCGAGATGACCCGGGAAGGGCCGGAGCCGCCTCAGGGCCCCGGTGAGGGGCCGGAGAGCCGGCGCCCCGGGGAGGGGCCGGAGACGCGGCCCTTGCGGGACGACTACCGGGAGGTGTGAGGCATGACCGCGATCGGCGCGGGCGGGCAGGGAGCCGCCGCGCACCCGCCGGCCAGGACCGTGCGCAGGGCGCGGCGCGCGGCCATGCGCCGCTTCAGGCCGCGCCGGATCGTCCCCGCGACGATCGCGGCGGCGGTGTTGCTGGCGGTCTCGCTGCTCGTGCTGATCGAGGTGGTGTCCGGCCTGGTCGGCCGGCCCGCCCGGATCATCCCGTACGACGCGATGCTGCGCTGGGCGGCCACCACCCGGTGGAACGAGGCCGCCGTGCTGACGGGAGCCGCGATCGTGGCGCTGGTGGGCCTGCTGCTGCTCCTGCTGGGACTGGTGCCCGGACGGCCGAGCCACGTGCCGCTGCGTACCGAGGACCCGGAACTGATCATGGGCATGCAGCGGCGCAGCTTCGCCCGCGCGCTGGAACGGGCGGCCGAGACGGTGCCGGGCGTCACCCGGGCGCGGGCCCGGATGCGGGGCGGGCGGGTGCTGATCACGGCCTCCTCCGCGATGCACGACCCGGGCGGGCTGGAGCAGTCGGTACGCGAGGCGGTGTACGGCAAGCTGCGATCGCTCGCACCGGCGGTGGAGCCGCCGGTCGATGTGAAGGTGCGGAGGAAGTGACGGCGATGGCCAAGGAACGCGCGACCGCCCGCGGCAACCGGCTCGGTCTCACCCTGCTCGGCCTGGTGCTGCTCGCCGGAGGCGGCTACGCCCTGGCCCGCGGCCTGGGCGCGTTCGGGGCCCTGCGTGCGATGGAACGCATCGCGGGCCCGCGCGAGATCGTGTTCTTCGCCCGCTCGCCGTGGATCTGGTGGGTGATCGCGGCCGTGGCGCTGATCCTGGCGCTGCTCGCGCTGCGCTGGCTGCTCGTGCAGGCCCGCCGGGACGCGCCCACGGGCCTGCGCCTCGCCGAGGGACCCGGCGGCGTGACCGAGGTGGAGTCGAGCGGCGTGGCGAACGCCCTGGAGTCGGACGTCACCGAGCACCCGGCCGTGCTGCGCGCCCGCGCCGCCGTAACCGGGACCGGCGCGGAGCCGGGCGTACGGCTGCGCATGGTGGCCGACGAGGAGGCCCCGGTGGACGAGCTGCGCCACCACCTCGGCGCCCGCGCGATCCCCCGGATGCGCGAAAGCCTGGAGGTCGAGCACCTGCCGGCGGAGGTCCGGCTGCGCCTGGAACCACACCGGCGCAAGACCCGCACCCTGCGCTGACCTAGGGAACCGACCGGCGGCGCCGACAGCACCGCTGACCGCAGCGCCGACCAGCGCCGCCGACCGACGCCGCCGACGGCCGGATGGGTGTCGCGTCGCTCAGGCGGTCTTGGGCCCGGCGCTCTGCACCACCTCGAAGGACCACAGCTCGGAGCCGGATGCGGCCGGGCCGCCGTGCCCGTGCCCCTGGCCCCCCTGCCCGTGCCCCGGACCGCCCTGGCCGTGCCCGGGGCCGCCCTGGCCGTGCCCGGGGCCGCCCTGGCCGTGCCCGGGGCCGCCCTGGGCCTGGGCCTCGGCGGCGGCCTGGGCGTGGCCGGCCTGGAACGCCTGGCTCTTCTGCCAGCGCTCGAAGTCGGCCTCGCTGCGCCAGCGGGTGTAGACGAGGTAGCGGTCGGTGCCCTCGACCGGTCGCAGCAGCTCGAACCACTCGAAGCCGTCCGACGACTCCACCATGCCCGCCCGGCCCGCGAACCGGCGCTCCAGCGACTCGCGCATCTCGGCGGGTACGGTCAGCACGTTGATCTTCACGACGCTCATGCGGGCGGCTCCTTCGCGACGGCATCGGCGTAACGGACGTCTCCCATTCTGTCGGGCCCTCCGCCCGGCGGCGCGACCGGGCGTACCTGGGAGACTGATAACGATGTGACTGTTGTGCCGGACGTTAACTTGACCCGCGGCGCCGACCTCCGGGAACATGATCCGCCATCCCCCTCGACCGGCCCGGAAGGACTCTGGCGTGCCCGCCCGCACACGTGCCCTCAGCCTCGCGTTCGCCATGCTGCTCTCCTGCGTGACCGCGGCCACGGCGACGGGGACTGCGACGGGCACGGCGAGCGCCGCGACGGCCCCCGAGGCGGTCAAGCGCACCGCCGAGTGCTCGGGCGACTGGCTGCCCGCCACGCCGACCTCGGAGGAGATCATGAAGGGCGAGCTGTCCTTCCTGGACCTGCCCGCGGTCAAGGTGGGCAAGGACGTCAACTGGCGGTGGAGCCCGTACAACAACCGGTCCTGGGACATGGTCTTCCACTCGCTGCGCTGGATGGGCCGGCTGGTGGCCGACTACGAGAGCAACGGCGACGCCGCGTACCTCGCCCGTGCCACCGAGATCGCCAAGGACTGGGTGCGGGACAACCCGCGCGGCGGGCGCACCACGAGCCCGTACGCGTGGGAAGAGCACCCGATCGCGCTGCGCGCCCCCGCGCTGGTCTGCCTGAGCATGCACGTCAAGGCCGACTGGCTGACCAAGAGCCTGGCCGAGCACGCGCGCATGCTGTCGAACCCCAAGCTGTACGAGAAGGGCCACAACCACGGCATCGACCAGGACATCGCGCTGCTCGGCATCGGCTGCCGGTACAAGCGCGCCGAGTGGTCCAGCCTGGCGATCAGGCGGCTGACCGAGACGGTCGAGCTGGACGTGGACTCCCAGGGCGCGCTGCGCGAGCAGGCGCCCCGCTACGCCCTGTACGTGCACTCGCGGCTGCGGGTCGCGATGGACAACATCAAGGCGTGCGGGCGCAAGGTCCCGGCCGAGATCGTCAAGCGGTGGGAGTCGCTGGAGGGGTTCATCGCGCACTCCACGCAGCCCAACGGCCAGATGGTGCCGATCGGCGACGGCGGGCCCGACGTGCGGCCCGAGGCGTTCGACCACCCGAAGGAGACGGTGAAGGTCTTCCGCGGCGGCTACGTCTACGGCCGTACGGCGTGGGACAAGCCCGCGTCGGCGTACTACTCGATCAGGTTCGGGCCGGGGCAGATGTACCACGGGCACGAGGACCACCTGGGCGTCACCTACTACGCGCAGGGCCACGACGTGCTGGTGGACGTCGGGTTCCACTCCTACGAGGACACCGCGTACCGCAAGTGGACCAACGCCCCGGAGGCGCACAACGTGCCGGTGGTGGTGGGCGAGGCGTTCCGGCCGCGTACGGCGACGAAGCTGGTCAAGGCGTCCACGGGCGGCGACCGGCAGAGCTACCGGCTGACCGACCGGGCGTACGGCGTGAGCCGTACGCGCTCGGTGCTGGTCAACCACGGCAGCGACGTGATGGCCGTGCTCGACTCGGCCTCCGGCGGACGCGAGATCAGCAACATCTGGCACTTCGCCCACGACCTGACCACCGTCTCGGCGAGCGGCGGCGCGGTCGTGGTCAAGGACGGCGGGGGCTGGAAGGCCACCCTCCTGCAGTACGCGCTGCCGTCGTGCAAGCCGGTGAGCGGCCTGAAGGTGGTGCGCGGCCAGACGAGGCCGTACCAGGGCTGGGTCTCCCCGGCGTACCTGAAGAAGCGGCCCGCGCCCGCGGTGCTCTCGCCCGCGTCGGCCGACCCGCTGCTGACCATCGTGGTCCCGGGAGTGGACCGGCCCGAGGTGCGCTGCGGCGGCGGCAAGGTCTCGGTGGAGACGACCGACGGTACGGTCACGTTCCGCGCCACCGCCGCAGGCGGGCTCTCCTGAGGCCGGGCTGACCCCGGGAGGCCCCGTCTACAGGGAGTCGCACTCGCGCCCGGCGCGGAGCAGCCCGTACGTCACGGCCTCCTCCAGCGCCTGCCAGGACGCCTCGATGACGTTCTCGGCGACGCCCATCGTGGCCCACTCGCCCTTGCCGTCGCTGGAGGTGATCAGCACGCGGGTGATGGCGTCGCTGCCGTGAGTGCCTTCGAGTATGCGCACCTTGAAATCGGTCAGCTCCAGCGCGGCCAGCTCGGGGTAGAGCCGCTCCAGCGCCTGGCGCAGCGCGCGGTCCAGCGCGTTGACCGGGCCGTTGCCCTCGCCGGTGGCGACGATACGCTCGCCCTTGGCGTGCACCTTGACCGTGGCCTCGCTGACCACCTCGCCGGTGGGGCGGCGCTCCACGATGGCGCGCCAGGACTCCACGGTGAAGTGGCGGCGGCGCTCGCCGTTGAGGGTGTCCTTCAGCAGCAGCTCGAAGGACGCGTCGGCGGCCTCGAAGGTGTAGCCGCGGGCCTCCAGCTCCTTGACCTTCTCCACCAGCTCGCGCGACTCCGTCGCGTCGAGCTCGTAGCCAAGCTCGCGGCCCTTGAGCTCGACCGACGCGCGCCCGGCCATGTCGGAGACCAGCATGCGCATGTCGTTGCCGACCTGGGCCGGGTCGATGTGCTGGTACAGGTTGGGGTCCACCTTGATGGCGCTGGCGTGCAGGCCGGCCTTGTGGGCGAAGGCGGACACGCCGACGTAGGGCTGGTGGGAGTTGGGGGTGACGTTGGTCACCTCGGTGATCGCGTGCGCGATGCGGGTCATGTCGGCGAGCGCCTCCTGCGGCACCAGGTCGAAGCCCCGCTTGAGCTGGAGGTTGGCCACCACGGTGAACAGGTTGGCGTTGCCGGACCGCTCGCCGTATCCGTTGGCGCAGCCCTGCACGTGGGTGGCGCCCGCCTTGACCGCGGCCAGGGTGTTGGCGACCGCGCAGCCGGTGTCGTCATGGCAGTGGATGCCCACGCGGGCGCTGGTGGCGACGGCCGCCAGCACGACCTCGGCCAGCTCGTCGGGGAGCATGCCGCCGTTGGTGTCGCACAGCGCGATCACGTCGGCGCCGGCCTCGGCGGCCGTGCGTACGACTTCGAGGGCGTACGCCGGGTTGGACTTGTAGCCGTCGAAGAAGTGCTCGGCGTCGAGGAAGACCCTCTGGCCCTCCGCACGGAGGTGGGAGACCGTGTCGCGGATCATCGCGAGGTTCTCCTCAAGGGTCGTGCGGAGGGCCAGTTCGACGTGCCTGTCGTGACTCTTGGCGACAAGGGTCACGACAGGCGCGCCGGATTCGCGCAGTGCGGCGACCAGTGGGTCGTCGGCCGCCTTCACCCCGGCCCGGCGGGTCGCGCCGAACGCGGCGAGCTGCGCGTGCTTCAGGTCGAGCTCTGTTCGAGCCCGCCGGAAGAACTCGGTGTCCTTGGGGTTCGCTCCCGGCCAGCCACCTTCGATGAAGCCGACGCCGAGGCCGTCCAGGTGGCGGGCGATGGCCAGCTTGTCGGCCACCGTCAGGTTGAGGCCCTCTTGCTGCGCGCCGTCGCGCAGCGTGGTGTCGTACACGTGGAAGCGATCGTCGGCCATGATCTGTGACATCTCCTGGGAAACAAAAAGACCCCTCACGGACGTGAGAGGTCTGCGCGCCGGCTGGTCCTTCGGGCTAAGTGCCGGCGCGCCTGCTGATAATGAGCAGACCAGAGAACATGATGCCTGCCAGTCTGCCACACTCGGCCACCATCTGGCACATCGATCTCACCATCCGCCCGCCCGGACCCCGCGCGGGCTCCTCGACCAGAATGGTCGGCATGAAGGCGACCTATCTGGACCCCCGTGTCGGGCAGTACGTCCTGGCCCACGCCACCCAGCCCGACGAGGTGCTGGAGGCCCTGGCCAAGGAGACCGTCGAGGCCACCGGGGGCGACTCCGAGATGCAGATCTCCCCCGAGCAGGGCCCGTTCCTCACCATGCTCGCCCAGATCGCCGGCGCGCGTAACGCGGTCGAGATCGGCACGTTCACCGGCTACTCCTCCATCTGCATCGCCCGCGGCCTGGCCCCCGGCGGCCGTCTGACCTGCTTCGACGTCAGCGAGCAGTGGACCTCCATCGCCCGCCGCCACTGGCGCGAGGCCGGCGTGGCCGACCGCATCGACCTGATCCTCGGCCCCGCGGCCGAGACCCTGGCCGCCTGGACTCCCGCGGAGCCCGTGGACCTGGCCTTCATCGACGCCGACAAGGGCGGCTACCCGGTCTACTACGACCTGCTCATGGACCGCCTGGCGCCGGGCGGCGTCATCCTGTGCGACAACACCCTCCGCCGCGGCACCGTGGCCGACCCCGACACCACCGACCCCGTCACCGAGGCCATGCGCGCCTTCAACGACAAGGTGATGACCGACCCCCGCGTGACCACCGTCCTGCTCCCCCTCGCCGACGGCCTGACCCTGATTCGAAAGAACTGACGAATTCTTTCCCGTTCCTCGGGCGAACACGGCCGACGGCCACTACATTCAGTGCCGCACTGCTAACGTTACGTCCACAGGCCCGGAGGGGATGATGGAATCATGGCCAAGGTGCTCGATCGCCCGACGACCGCGACCTACTCCGCGCGGTACAACTACAGCGTCGTCCGTGACCTGTTGCCGCCCGGAGACGCCGTCGAACTCCTCGATGACGACTGCGTCGTCGTGCCCGATCTCCCGCCCGAACGGCTCGACGTCGTCTATCAGCAGGTCTGCGACGCGTTCCCAGAGAATCTCCGCGTCGAGATCATCAACGGCCGGATCGTGGTGAACCCGATGCCCACGATCAATCACGCCAAGACCGTCAACGAGTTGCAGTCGCGTCTCAACGAGACGGCCAGGCGCCGCGGCTGGCACGTGCTGCAGAACATCAAGCTGCACTTCGGCCCACAGTCCGATCGCGCCATTCCAGATCTCAGCGTGATCAGTGACAACGCACGGATGTGGGGCGACGACGAGGTCTTCAGCGACGACGCCCTGCTCGCCGTCGAGGTGGTGTCGAAGAGCAGCATCAGGAACGACCATCTCCACAAGCCACGCGCATACGCCGGAGGAGGTGTGCCGCTTTACCTGATCGTCGACCCGTTCGACCGCACGGCCCGGCTGTTCAGCATGCCCAAGGACGGCCGCTATGCCGCCGAGACCGGGGTCCGCCTGGGCGAGCCACTGGAGTTGCCCGCCCCATGGGAGATCACGCTCGACACCACCGGACTCACGCCCTAGCTGTACCTAGCGCGAAGACCTGGCCGGGCCCTCTGGAGGCGGGTGGAATCCAGAGGAGATGGCCCTTCGGCGAGCGTGAAGCAGAAGCGCGAGCGTGAAGCAGGAGCACTGCCCCGACACTCCCCCGTGCACCCCTTCCCCGGGTGCACGGGGGCCGTGCGTTCCCGAGTGCACGGAGCCGTGCGTTCCCGGGGTGCACAGGGCCGCGCGTTCCCGGGGTGCACAGGGCCGCGCGTTCCCGGGGTGCACAGGGCCGCGCGTGGGCATCAGCAGATCTTGTGGATCCAGTCGTGGGTGTCGGGGCGGGTGCCGTACTGGATGCCCATCAGCTCCTCGCGGAGCTTGAGGGTGACCGGGCCGGGGGTGCCGTCGCCGACGGTCCAGGCGCGGTCGGCGCCCTTGGCCGAGCCGACCGGGGTGATGACGGCGGCGGTGCCGCAGGCGAAGACCTCGGTGAGCTCGCCCGACTCGCAGCCGGCCTGCCACTCCTCGATGGAGATGCGGCCCTCCTCGACCTCCAGGCCGACCTGGCCGGCGATGGTGAGGATCGAGTCGCGGGTGATGCCCGGCAGCAGGGTGCCGGTGAGGGCGGGGGTCAGCAGCTTGTCGCCGAAGACGAAGAACAGGTTCATCCCGCCCATCTCCTCGACGTACCGGTGCTCGTGGGCGTCGAGCCAGACCACCTGGTCGCAGCCGTTCTCCACGGCCTGGCGCTGGGCGACGAAGGCGGCGGCGTAGTTGCCGCCGCACTTGGCGAAGCCGGTGCCGCCCGGGGCGGCGCGGGTGTACTCCGTGGACAGCCAGACCGACACCGGGCGCACGCCGCCGGAGAAGTACGACGCCGCGGGGGAGGCGATGACCATGTACTTGTAGGTGCGCGAGGGGTAGTTCACCCCGAGCGCCGGCTGCGTGGCGATCATGAAGGGGCGCAGGTAGAGGCTGTGCCCCTCGGCGGTCGGCACCCAGTCGCGGTCGGTCTGCACCAGCAGTTCCAGCGACTCGACGAACGCGTCCTCCGGCAGCGCCGGCATGGCCATGCGCGCCGCCGAGGTGTTGAAGCGGGCCGCGTTGGCGTACGGCCGGAACATGACGATCGCGCCGCTGCTCTGCCGGTACGCCTTGAGCCCCTCGAACAGCTCCTGCGCGTAGTGGAAGACCGACGTCGCCGGGTCGAGGCTGAGCGGCCCGTACGGCATGAGCCTGGCGTCGTGCCAGCCCTCTCCCTCGGTGTAGTCGATGGAGATCATGTGATCGGTGAAGTAGGTGCCGAACCCGGGATTCGCCAGTACCTCCGCCCGCTCGGCCGCGGTGCGAGCGTGGTCGGATAGCTGCACGTCAAAGCTGAGCTTCTGGGTGGCGGTCATGACGATGGTCCTTATCTCTCTCTGCGGGGGCGGCGCCTGACTCCATTGTGCGCTGAGTCGGGCTTGCGTTAGGTATCGAGGAGCGTATGGGAAGTTACTGCATCAACCGGCGCATCAGGCAGGGGGCGCGGACACGAAAACGCGCACGGAGCCCCGTGTCGGGGCCACCGTGCGCGTCTGGACGTGTGTGGCGGCCCGCCCTAGCCGGCTACTCGGGCGGTGATGTCGTCGCCGATCTCGCGGGTGCTGCGGGCGGTCCAGTTGCCGCCGCGCTCCAGCAGGTCGTCGGCGACGGCCTGCTCGACCTTGGCCGCGGCCTCGGTGAGGCCGAGGTGGTCGAGGAGCATGGCGACGGACAGGATGGTGGCGGTGGGGTCGGCCTTGCCCTGGCCGGCGATGTCGGGGGCGCTGCCGTGGACCGGCTCGAACATGCTCGGCGCGGTGCGGTCGGGGTTGACGTTGCCGCTGGCCGCGAGCCCGATGCCGCCCGCGATGGCGGCGCCGATGTCGGTGAGGATGTCACCGAAGAGGTTGTCGGTGACGATGACGTCGAACCGCTCGGGCTGGTTGACGAAGAACATCGAGGCGGCGTCGACGTGGCAGTAGTCGGTGGTCACGTCGGGGTAGTCGGCCGCGACGCGCTGGAGCGTGCGGGACCACAGGTCGCCGGCGTAGGTGAGCACGTTGGTCTTGTGGACCAGCGTGAGCTTCTTGCGCGGCCGGGAGCGGGCCTTGTCGAAGGCGTAACGGATCACGCGCTCCACGCCGAAGGCGGTGTTGAACGACTCCTGGGTGGCGATCTCCTGCGGCGTGCCGCGCCGCATGACGCCGCCCGCGCCGGTGTAGGGGCCCTCGGTGCCCTCGCGGACCACGACCATGTCGATGTCCTCGGGACGGGCCTCGCCCAGCGGGGTCGCCACGCCGGGGAACAGCTTCACCGGGCGCAGGTTCACGTAGTGGTCCAGCTCGAAGCGGAGCCGCAGCAGCAGGTCGCGCTCCAGCACGCCCGGCGGCACGCTCGGGTCGCCCACGGCGCCGAGCAGGATCGCGTCGTAGCCGCGCAGCTCGTCGAGCACCGCGTCGGGAAGCGTCTCACCGGTCGCGTGGTAGCGCTTCGCGCCGAGGTCGTAGGTGGTCGACTCCACCTTCTGCCCCACGGCCTCAAGGACCTTCAGGCCCTCGGCGACGACTTCGGTGCCGATCCCGTCTCCGGGGATGACTGCCAGACGGATGCTGCGTGACTCCATGCGCGTACCTTACCTGCCCGTCTCGGTTCCTGAACAACCGTCTCAGAATCCGGACATTCCGCCCGGATTCCCAACCTAGCGGGCCGGGGAACCCCCGTTGTCACGCCGGTCCAGCGCGAACTGCAGCGCCTCGGCGGCCTCGTCGTTGTCGTCCTCGGAACGGTTCCAGGGATACATGTCGTACATGGTGATGATCTCGCTCTGCGATTCGAGGCGCGCGGCGACACGCGCCGATATGGATGATCTGTGCGGATTCCGGTCACGAACCCGGGGCATGCTCCACGCCTCTCGCCATCCGGGTCACGGACGCGGGCGCGGGCGTCGGCCAGCAGGCGCGCACTCCGCGACGGGTCGCCGGCCTGCCCTGATCAGGCCCCGTCGCGGCAGGTAATGATCACAAGTACCTGGCGCATTACTTCACAAGGGTACCTCGCCACCGCGCGTCCGTCTTGTCCCCCGACCCCTCGTCTCACAATATGGACAGGGCCGGGGTACGGGGCAGGGGGCGGCCGGTCGCAGGTGGTGCGATACGACCGCCCCGGGCCCCATGGGCCGCACAATGTGCGATGACACGGTGAAGCGACCCGAAGCAGGGCACGCCGCGACTCCGCTCGGAGTGTCACGGAGATCGACGAGCCCCGGGCTTGAGGTGAAGAAAACCGGCCATCCTCCACCGGGTCCGCCGCACACAGGCGGCAAGCCCCGGTGCCGACCTCCCACACGACACGAGGCGGCCGGTCCTCGGCCGCGCCCGGCACGCAGTCAGCGACCCCCAGAAGGCCCTCCCGGCACCCGGCAAGCACGGTCGGCGTCCCCCCGAAACCCCCGGAAGGGGGTGGCCCAGATGTGGGCCTCCCCTACCGGACGAGGCGGCCGGTCCTCGGCTGGGCCTGCCGCGCGGAGGCGGGCCGGCCGACATGGTCCCGTCGTCCAGTGCCGGGACGGGGCGGGTCAGGCCACGGCCCGGGCCGCCGCCCGTAGCCGGCCAGGACCGGCGCGGAACCGCCCGGTGCTGGGGCGGAGCAGGTCGGCCCTCGGCCGGGCCCGCCGCTCACTGCCGGCGGGGCCCGGGGTGGGCCCGGCCGGTGGTGGGCGGGGCGGGGTTCGGACGGACCCCGGCGGAGGTGGCGGGGCGGGGTTGGGGCGGGCCCCCGCCGTAGTGGCGGGGGTCAGCGGGTGGGGTGGGTCAGTCCTCGGCCAGGTCTACGGCGCGGCCGTCGTCGGCGCCGATTTCCTGGATGATCTGCTCCACCACCTCGTCGGGGATCGCCGAGTCGACGGTGAGGGCGATCAGGGCGCGTCCGCCCTTCTCATCGCGGGCCACCTGCATCGAGGCGATGTTGATGGAGTGGTCGCCGAGGATGCGGCCGGTGATGCCGACGATGCCGGGGCGGTCGGAGTAGGTGAAGAAGGCGAGGTGGTCGGTGGGCTCGATCTCGGTGGCGTAGCCGTTGACCTCGACGATCTTGGTGATCTGGCGGGGGCCGGACAGCGTGCCGGAGACCGAGACCGCGCGGCCGTCGGCCAGGACGCCGCGTACGGTGATGACGTTGCGCCAGTCGGGGCTCTCGGAGCTGGTGACCAGCTCGACGGTGACGCCGCGGTCCTGGGCCAGGAGCGGGGCGTTCACGTAGGTCACGGCGTCCTCGACGATGTCGGTGAAGACGCCCTTGAGCGCGGCCAGCTCCAGCACGCGCACGTCGTGGGCGGCGATCTCGCCGCGCACCTCGATGTCCAGCTTGGTGGCGGTCTCGCGGGCCAGGGCGGTGAAGACCCGGCCGAGCTTCTCGGCGAGGGGCAGGCCCGGCTTGACGTCCTCGGCGACGGCGCCGCCCTGGACGTTGACCGCGTCGGGCACGAACTCGCCCGCCAGGGCCAGCTTGACGCTGCGGGCGACCTGGGTGCCGGCCTTCTCCTGGGCCTCGTGGGTGGAGGCGCCGAGGTGGGGCGTGACGACGACGCTGTCGAGCTCGAACAGCGGGCTGTCGGTGCAGGGCTCCTTGGCGAAGACGTCGATGCCCGCGCCCGCCACGCGGCCCTCCTTGATCGCGGAGTACAGGGCGCCCTCGTCCACGATGCCGCCGCGCGCCACGTTGACGATCCGCACGTTCGGCTTGACCATGTGCAGCTCGCGGTCGCCGATGAGGCCGATGGTCTCCTTGGACTTCGGCAGGTGCACGGTGATGAAGTCGGACTCGCGCAGCACCTCCTCCAGGCTGACCAGCCGCACGCCCATCTGGGCGGCGCGGGCCGGCTGGAGGTAGGGGTCGTAGGCGATCAGCTCGACGCCGAACGGCTGCAGCCGCTGGGCCACGAGCTGGCCGATGCGGCCGAGGCCGAGGATGCCGACGACCTTCTGGTCCAGCTCGACGCCGGTGTACTTCGAGCGCTTCCACTCGCCGCCCTTGAGCGCGGCGTGGCCCTGGGCGACGTTGCGGGCGCTGGCCAGGATGAGCGCGATGGTGTGCTCGGCGGCGCTGGTGATGTTGGAGGTCGGCGCGTTGACGACCATGACGCCGGCCTTGGTGGCGGCCTCGACGTCCACGTTGTCCAGGCCGACGCCGGCGCGGGCGACGACGCGGAGCTTGGGCGCGTGGGCGAGCGCCTCGGAGTCCACCTGGGTGGCGCTGCGTACGATGAGCGCGTCGGCCTCGGCGAGGGCGGGCAGGAACTGGCTACGATCGGCGCCGTCGGTGTGGCGGACCTCGAAGTCCGCACCGAGCACGGCTAGACCGGCCTCGGAGAGCTCCTCGGCGACGAGGACAACGGGCTTGTTCACGAGTGATCCTTCGTGAGCGGGCGGGCATGAACCTCACCCAGTCTACTGAGGCTTGTGAAAGCGTTCACGAGAGGTGGAGGTTTCTTCACCTGCGACATCCGCCACATCGCCGGGGTGGCGTAGCGTGGGGGCGTTACCCAGTTCGGCGGACTTCCATCCCCCCGGCCGCCATCTTGGTATTGATCGCAAGAAATCTTCCCGATTACCCTGATAAGCCGTGGTCTACTACCTATCGTTCACCATATGAGCATCGGGAACCCCGCTCTCGGAGAAGTGCTCGCGCAGCACGGCAGCCCGCACCGGCTTCTGGCGGCACTGGCCGAAGGGGGAGTCCTGGTCGCCGTGCGCCCCGACCGGTCCGTCGTACTGGGCACGACCCAGGCCGGCGACCGCGTCCTGCTCGGTTACACCGGGCCCGACACGTACGCGCGGCACCGGGGAAGCCACTCCCTGTCCGAGTGCGACGCCGACACGATCCTCGACATCCAGCGGGTCACCGGGGTGCGCGAGATCGTGATCGACGCGGCGGGTCCGGCCGCCGCGGCCATTCCCATCGAGGACCTGCAACGGTTCCTCCGCTCCACCCGGACGGGACCCACGCCGGTGCTGTCCGGCGCCGCGCCCACCGCGTACGCGACGGGCGCGATGGCCACGGTGAACCGCACGGCCACGACCATGCGCGGCGCGCCCCCGCAGCCGGCGCCCAGGCCCGCGCCCGCACCGGCCCCGCCGATGCCGTCCATGCCGCCCATGTCGTCCATGCCGGCGATGCCGTCCATGCCGGCGACGCCCTCGATGCCCTCGATGCCCTCGATGTCCTCGATGCCGGCGGCTCCCCCGCAGTCGTGGATCCCCGCGCCGCGCCCCCATCTGTCGGGGCCGATGCAGCAGGTCGATCCAGGCTACCGGCGCTGCACCCACCCGATCCTGCCCGGCCTGCGCAAGGCGCTGGCCGAGCTGCTGGCCGACTTCCCGCTGGTGCACCACGTGTGGATCTCCGAGGCCCGCACCGCGTCCGGGGCGCCCGGCATCATGCTGCACGTCAAGGTGCACATGTCGGCCGCCGAGGACGTCGTACGCGACCTGCACCGCGGCGTGCGCGCCCGCCTGCCGCAGCTCGCGGCCAGCGAGGCGCCGATCCTGATGGCCCGGGTCGCCGACGCGCGCAGCGAGCGGCGCATGGTCGAGCTCGGCGCGCACGTGGTCTGTGCCGATGTGACCGACTGAAAGCAATCCGCCACGCCGAGTAGCGGCGTGGTTCGTTGCGGAAGCGGCGAGGAAGGGGCACAACAGGTGGCATGACGCGCTCCAACCCTCTGTATCAGGTCCGCTACGCCGTACGCCATCCGGCGAAGGTGCTGCCGCATCTGCGCCGCCTCACCAGGGACGCCTGGTTCCGCCTGCGCACCCGGGACCACGTCAGCTACTACCGCCGGGTGATGAAGTCCGACACCGCGCGCAGCCCCGAGGCCGCGGTCGGCAGCAAGTCGCACGCCCGCTGGCTCGCGCTGGGCCAGATGCAGTTCGACTACCTGGTCGGGCACGGCCTGAAGCCGGGCATGCGGATGCTGGAGATCGGCTGCGGCAACCTGCGCGCCGGCCGGCTGTTCATCGACTACCTCGACGCCGGCGACTACTACGGCGTGGACATCTCCCCCGACATCCTCATGGCCGCGCAGGACGTGCTGGTGCAGTACAAGCTGCAGGACAAGCTGCCGCGCCTGACCCCGGTGCGCGACCTGCGCCTGGCGTTCCTGCCCGATGAGCACTTCGACGTGGTGCACGCGCACAGCGTCTTCTCGCACTCCCCGCTGCACGTGATCGAGGAGTGCTTCGCGCACGTGGGCCGGGTGATGAAGCCGGGCGGCTGGTTCGACTTCACCTTCGACCGCACCGAGGGCCGCGAGCACCAGGTGCTGCGCGAGGACTTCTACTACCGCACCGAGACGCTGCTCGATTTGGCCGCCAGATACGGGCTGGCGGCCAGGTTCATGGACGACTGGGAGAAGCTGCCCCACAAGCAGTCCAAGATCCGTATCACCAAGGAGTGAGGTTTCCGCCCGCTCGCGGGCGGGAGGCCCGGTGAGCGTCAGGCGATCCGGCGCGGCAGGGCGATCCTGCCGCGTGCGAACGCCGCGGCGACCAGCATGGCCAGCAGCGGGAGGCCGACCGCCCCACCGCCCAGCAGCGCCCACGGCACCTCGATCGTCGGGGTGACCGGCTCCGGCGACAGCGGCCAGCCCCACGCCGTCCCGAAGCGCGCGGTCAGCCGCCACGCGGCGGCCACGCCGGGGACGAGGCCCGCGAGCAGGCCGAGCAGCACCCCCGCCCCGGAGATGATCGCGGCCTGCCCGGCGACGAAGGCCCGGCGGGTGCGCGCGGTCGCGCCGACGGCGTGCATGACGGCCAGGTCGTGCCGGGCGTCGGCGGCGGCGAGGCCGGTGGCGGTGAACGTGGCCCCGAGCACGACCAGGGCCACCGCGACCGCCAGGGCGAGGAGCTGCGGCGCCACGCCGCTCTGCGGGCCCCGCTCGACGTAGATGCTCAGGCTGTAGTAGACCCGGCTCAGGTCCCCGGCGATGGCCTCCTCCTCGCCGGGCGTGATCCGGTGCTCGCCCGGGTCCACGATCAGCGCCTCCAGCGTCACCTCGTACCCGGCCCGCTCGACCGCCGCGCGGGGCAGCACGGCTTGCACGGTCCTGGTCTGCGGGCGGGCCGCGACGGCTGGAACCGGGACGACGCGCCGCTCCTCCTCGCCCGCCTCCCCGTACGACGTCAGCACCAGGTCCGTGCTTCCGTTGCGCAGCAGCGCGGGGTCGAAGACGACGGCCTTCCCGGCCGCGAACGCCGCTTCGGCCTCCGGGTCGGCCCGGCCGAGCAGGTGGCGCAGCAGGCGTACGTCGCCGACCGGCACCGAGGGGGTGGAGACGGCGCAGCCCTCTCTCCGGCAGTCCGGGGTCTCCAGCCAGGCGAGCACGCCGGTGCGCTCTCCCTGCGGCGCCGACCACCGCTCGATCGGGGTGACCCCGGGCAGGCGGGCGGCCAGCCCTCGCCGGACCTCGCGCCAGTCGGCATCGGTGAGCGCCCAGCCCCCGATCACCGCCGCACCGGGCACCTCTCTGGGCGCGTACCTCTGCTCGCGGGCCGCCGCCTCGCTGGAGGCGGCCAGGGCGGTGGCGGTGGCGATTGCGGTCGCCGCCATCACGGCCGCGATGGCGGGGGCGGTGCGCCCCCGGTGCCGTACGGCGTCGCGCCCGGCCAGGCGCAGAGGCAGGGGCAGGCGGGCGGCGACCGCCGCGGCGAGCCCGGCCAGCGTGGGCGCCAGCGCGACCAGGCCGAGCTGGGTGACCAGGACGCCGCCCACCAGGGCCAGCGTGCCCCGCTGGGCGTACACGCTGCCGCCGGTGCGCGCCAGGACGGAGGCGAGGGTGAGCGCCGTCCCGGCCAGCACCAGGATCACGCCGGCGATCGGCAGGCCGCGCCGGGCGCGGGGCCGCTCGGCCCGTCCGCCGAGCACCGCGGCCACGTCCGTACGCGCCGCCTGCCGTGCGGGGATGACCGCGGCGATGACCGCGCCGGCCGCGCCGAGCACGGCCACCAGGGCGACCTGGCCCCACGGCACCTCGAACGGCCCCGCCGTGGCGACGCCGAGCCGTGTCAGGAACGGCAGGCCGGCGCCGGCCGCCGCGATGCCCAGCGCCGCCCCCGCGAGGGCGCTGAGCACGCCGAGCACGAACCCGTCGGCGAGCACGATCGCGCCCAGGTGCCTTCCGTCGCCGCCCTGGGCGGCGACCTGGCCCAGCTCGGCCCGGCGGCGGCGCAGCCCGACCGCGAACGCGGGCCCGGCCAGCAGGGCCACCTGGAGCACGATCATCGAGACGACCAGCCCGGCCAGGGCGAGGACGCCGCCGCCGGTGACCCCGGCGACGCTGGGCACCGCGCGGGGGTGCATGCGCACCTCGGGCGGGTCCTCGATCACGGCGCGCGAGCGGACGACCAGGCCCTTGGCGTTGAGCGGCGAGACGGCGTCCCAGAGCATCGGACGGGGCGTGTCGGCCAGCCAGGAGCGAGTGGCGGTGGGCCCGGCCAGGCCGCTGCCCGCGGCGGCGACGATCACGTCGGCCCGCATGGGCGTGCCGGGTTCGAGCACACCCACGATCCGCTGCGGCGCCCTGCCGCGCATGACCAGCGAACCGCCAAGGCGGACGCCATGCTCCAGCATGGCGGGGGTGACGGCGACCTCTCCCCCGGCGGCCGGCGGGCGGCCGCGTTCGAGCCGGAACATGCCGCGGGTCAGCGGGTCGCGCAGGTCGGCCTCGACGATGGTGGCGGGCGGATACCAGCGGCCGGCGCGGTAGGGAGCGCCGCCCTGGAGCACCGGCAGCAGGCGGGTGCCGGGCGGCAGCAGCGCGGCCACCTCGGCCTGCGTCCACGGCCGCGCCGGCCCGCCGCGGCCCACCTGGATCTCGCCGTCGGGCGACTGCTCCACCCGGGTGCGCCCGGCGTCCTCGATCCGCGCGTCGGCGGCGCCGACGTGCCAGGCCAGCGCCTCCTTGACCGACACGTCGCCGGTCGCGGTGACGGTGGCGAGCGCGGTGCCGACCAGGACCGGCAGGCCGACCATGGCGGCGATCAGCGCGCTGCGGCCCTTCGCCCGGCGGATGCCGCGCCAGGACAGGCGCAGCGCGACACCGAATCCAGCGACACCGAATCCAGCGATACCGAATCCGGCGATCATCTGGCGCTCACCGCCGCTGCGGCGGTGTCCACCGCGCCGTCGCGCAGGAACACCACGCGGTCGGCCCAGGCGGCGTACCGGGGCTCGTGGGTGACCAGCAGCACCGCGGCGCCGGCGTCGCAGCGGGCGCGCAGCAGGCCGAGGATCTGGTCGCCGGTGTGGGTGTCGAGCGCGCCGGTCGGCTCGTCGGCCAGGACGAGGCGGCGTTCGCCGACCAGGGCTCGGGCGATGGCGGCGCGCTGACGCTGGCCGCCCGAGACCTCCTCCGGCAGCCGCTCGGCGACGTGGCCGGCGCCGACCTCGGCGAGCGCGGCGCGGGCCTCCTCGCGCGCCCGCCCGGCCCGTACGCCGTCCAGCTCGCGCGGCAGCGCCACGTTCTCCAGCAGGCTCAGCGACGGGATCAGGTTCACCTCCTGGAAGACGTACCCGACGCGGCGGCGGCGCAGCGCGGCCAGCGCCTTGGGGGCGAGCGCGCCGAGGTCGGCGCCCTCGACGGTGACCCGGCCCGACGTCGGCCGGTCCAGCCCGCCCGCCAGGTTGAGCAGGGTGGACTTGCCCGAGCCCGAGGGCCCCATCACCGCCACCAGCTCGCCGGCCGCGACCGACAGGCTCACCCCCTTCAGCGCGTGCACCGCGCCCTCGCCCTCGCCGTACGCCCTGGCCGCCTCGGCCAGTTCGACCACGACGCTCATGCCCGTCCCTCCTGTGGTGTGGCGGCCAGCACGGCCTCGCAGTGGTCGAGCCAGCGCTGCTCGGCCTCGGTGCGGAAGATCATGGAATCCAGGACGAGCCGGTGGGCCGTGGTGATGCCCTCCGCGCGCTTGGCGCGGGTGAGGTCCTGCATCACGGCCATGGTGGCGGCGCGCTGGGCCTGGACCACGGCGGCGACGTCCACGCCCGGGGTGGTCATCGCCATGGCCAGCTTGATGACCAGTTCGTCGCGCGGGCGGTCGGCCGGGACGAGGGGCGTGCGGAACCAGCGCTCCAGCTCGGCCCGGCCGTCGTCGGTGATGGCGTAGGACACGCGGCCCTGGGCGTCCTCCTCGCCCTGGACGACCAGGCCGTCGCGTTCCAGGCGCGACAGCGTCGTGTAGACCTGGCCGATGTTCAGCGGCCAGGACGCCCCCGTGGACGCCACGAACTCCGCGCGCAACTGATACCCGTGCCGCGGCCCCGCGCTGAGCAAGGCGAGCAGCCCGTGCCTGATCGACATGCGTACCGAGTATGCATACTCAGTATGCCCCGCGCAAGCGGCAGGGCTGGTCCGTACACCTTCTGGACACGAAACCGTCCGGGGACCGATACTCATGAACATGAGCTCGCCGCCGCCCCCGTTTCGCGCGTCCGACGGGGATCGCGACCGCGCGATCAACGAGCTGCGCGACCGCGCGGTGGAAGGACGGCTGTCCCACGACACGTTCCTGGGACGCGTCGACATGGCCCTGCGCGCCCGCAGCCGGGGCGAGCTGGACGAGCTGGTGGCCGACCTGCCGCCGCGCGGGCGCTGGCGGCGCAGGCTGACCGAGGCGGTCGGCGCGGTCTCCGACTTCACGGTGCGGGTGCAGAGCGCCTGGCGCCGCCCGCGCTTACCGCGCCTGCCCCTGCCCGGCGACGACCGCCCGCGTTACGTCGTGGGCCGCGGCTCCGCCTGCGACCTGGTGCTCGCCGACCTGACCGTCTCACGCGTGCACGCCGAGCTGCGCCGCGAGGAGGACGGCGGCTGGATGCTGATCGATCTCGGCTCGCTCAACGGCACCCGGCTCAACGGCTGGCGCCTCGTCGGCCCGGCCCGGGTCAGGCCGGGCGACGAGATCTCCTTCGGCGACTGCGCCTTCCTGGTGGCGGCCGGCCAGGTGACCGTCTAGCCCTTCGCCCCCTGCTCCGCCCGCGCGTCGGCCTGCGCCTGCGCCCTGGCCAGCTCGCCGGCCGTGAGCCGGTAGCGCATCACCAGCACGATGCTCAGCGCCATCGCCGCCGCGGGCAGCAGTGTGCCGCCGTACGTCACCGCCATGATCGCCGACTCCGGCTGCGCGACCCGCTCGGAGGCGTCCGACTCCACGAAGCCCGCCGCGCCGAGCACCCAGCCCAGCACCAGCGCGCCGAACGCGAACACGACGGTCTCGCAGGCCGTCCACAGCCCGGTGAACACCCCCGCCCGCGACCTGCCCGACACCAGGGCGTCGTGCACGACCACGTCGGCCAGCATGGAGTACTGCAGGAGCTGGAAGCCCGCGTACCCGACCCCGACGACCGCAACGCACACGTGCGCGTACACCGCGCCGAGCTGCGGGGTGAGCACCAGCGCCACGCCGCCGGCCAGGAACAGCGCCGAGGCCAGGATCATCGCGCCGCGCTTCTCCAGCCGCTTGGACAGCCACACCCACAGCGGCATGGTGAGCAGGATCGGCCCGACCAGCGCCACGAACAGCGTCGTGGTGGCCTCGGGGGCGTCCAGCAGGTACGTCGCCAGGTACGGCGCGCCGGCCAGCATCAGCCCGGCCGCGAGCATCTGCGCGCAACTGAAGCCCAGCAGCACCAGGAACGTCTTGCTGGTGCGCGCCACCCTGAACTGGGCCATGATCGTGCCCTCGGCCTCGGTGCGCCGCACGACCGGCGCGGACGCCGTGCCGAAGAACGTGCCCAGCATCGCGACCAGCAGCAGCGCGCCCACGGCCAGGCCCATCGTGCGGTAGCCGCCGACCGTGCCGCCCGCCGCCTCGGCGTTGGTGATCGCGGGGGCGACCGCGCCGCTGAGCAGGATCGCCACGCCGAGGAAGACCATCCGCCACTGGAGCAGCGAGGACCGCTCGTGGTAGTCGTCGGTCATCTCGACCGGCATCGCCTTGTAGGGCACCTCGAAGAACGCGAACGCGGTCGTGGTGAGGAAGAACATCACGCCGACGTACAGCGCGGCGGCGCCGCCGGTCAGGGGCGGCCCGGCGAAGGTCAGCGCGAACGTCACCGGCAGGGTCAGCGCGCCGAGCAGCAGCCACGGCCGCCGGGCGCCCCACCGGGACGTGGTGCGGTCGGAACGCTGGCCGACGTAGGGGTTGATGAACAGGTCCCACACCTTGGGCAGGAACACGACCAGGCCGGCCAGCCAGGCGGGGACGGCCAGCACGTTGGTCATGTAGTAGAGCAGCAGCAGGCCCGGGACGGTGCCGAAGGTCCCGGTGCAGAAGGACCCGACTCCGTAGCCGAGACGCACCGAGCGCGGCACGGTGACCACGGCGGGGGCGGACGCCGATGTGACCATTGCCATATTGAACACGAGGGAATCACCCGCGGGTAGCCCCGAACGTGATGCGGTCTCGCGAAGATACGTTGATTTGCGTATTGCCGGGGAGGACGGCGTTCTCGATGATCGCTGCATCGCCCCCTCCAGTGCAGGAGAGCCAGCCCGTGTCTTCCCGGACCGTGCCTTCCAGGACCGTGTCTTCCCGGACCGCCGTGCTCCTCGCCGGCGCGCTGGTGACCGGCCTGGCCTGGGCCTCCGCGCCCCTGCCCGCCGCCACCGCGCTCGACCCCGCGCCCGGCGTCGCCGACCTGGCCCAGGACCTGAACCGGATCCTCGCGGACTCGCGGCTGGACGCGGCCCGCGCCGGCGTCGTGGTGCGGGCCGCCGAATCCGGCGAGGAGCTGTACGGCCAGGACGCCGGCAAGATCTTCACGCCCGCGTCCAACACCAAGCTGCTCACCTCCGCCGCCGCCGTGGACATCCTCGGGCTGGACCACCGCTTCCGCACCGAGGTGCTCGCCTCGGGCCGCAGGGCGGGCGGCGTCCTGACCGGCGACCTGTACCTGAAGGGGACCGGCGACCCGACCATGCTGGCCGCCGACTACGACGCCCTGGCCGCCGAAGTGGCCGCGGCCGGGGTGAAGGTGGTCACCGGCAGGCTGGTCGCCGACGACACCTGGTTCGACGATGTACGCCTGGGCACCGACTGGGCCTGGGACGACGAGCCGTACTACTACGCGGCGCAGATCTCCGCCCTGACCGCCTCCCCCGACACCGACTACGACGCAGGCTCCGTCATCGTCTCGGTGGCGCCGGGCGGCGCCGCGGGCACGCCGGCCAAGGTGTCCACGACCCCCGAGACCGGCTACCTGAAGATCGTGAACCGGGCCACCACCGGCGACTCGACCGACGTCGTGGTGCAGCGGCAGCACGGCACCAACACGGTGGTCATCACCGGCACCGTGGCCGGCGCCTACGAGGAGTGGGTCGCGGTGGACGACCCGACGGGGTACGCGGCCTCGCTGTTCCGCGCGGGCCTGGCCAAGCACGGCGTACGGGTGCTCGGCCCGACCGGGCGCGGCGCCGCCCCCTCCGGCGCGAGATCCCTCGCCGCGCGCGAGTCGATGCCGCTGAGCGAGCTGCTGGTGCCGTTCCTGAAGCTGAGCAACAACATGCACGCCGAGATCCTCACCAAGACGATCGGGCGCAAGGTCGCGAACGCGGGCACCTGGAGCGCCGGCCTGGCCGCGATCGGCGAGTTCGCCCGCGCCAACGGCGTGACCACCTCACGGCTGCGCGACGGCTCGGGCCTGTCCCGCGTGGACGGCCTCACCCCGGCGGGCCTGACCTCCCTGCTCATCGCGCTGCGCGCCAAGCCGTGGTTCCCCACCTGGTACGCCGCCCTCCCCGTCGCCGGCGAGCCCGGCCGCATGGTCGGCGGCACCCTGCGCAGCCGCATGCGCGGCACCCCCGCCGCCGGGAACGTCCACGCCAAGACCGGCTCCCTGACCGGCGTCACCTCCCTGTCGGGCTACGTGACCAGCGCCGACGGCGAGCCCCTGGTCTTCTCCATCATGATCAACCAGTACCTCTCGGCCTCGCCGAAGGACATCGAGGACCAGATCGCCGTACGCCTGGCCCGTTTCAGCCGCACCACCCCCGCCGACGTCCCCGCCACCACCCGCGCCCGGACGGCCGGCGGCCAGGACGCGGGCGACCTGGAATGCTCCTGGCGCAAGCCCGCCCCCTGCTGAGTCGCCCCAGGTGGCCCACGAGGCCGGGGCGTGGTGTGAGTGGTGCCCATCCCGTGCGCGAGCATGCGCCCTGGTGCCGTGGGGAGGCCGGCGGGCGAGTCCGGGAGGTCGTGGATGGAGATCACGCGCGCCCCGGTCCCCGTGTGGAGGACGGGGTGCGGGGTGTGCGGGTGGGGTAGGTACCGGTCGGCCGCGGCGGGTTCGGGCCGTACCGGCGCCGGGCGTGGGGCCGTTCACTTCGCCTGTCTTGGGGTGTGATTTCCGTCACTGTCGGCGCCCGGCCGGCGTGCGCTGCGGACGCCTCGCGCGGAGGGCGCGCGAGGGGCGGCGAGGGGCGCCCGGTGGCGGAACGTCCGTAACGACAGGGGATACGAAGATCGAGATAATTTCCGGAAGTTTCTCGGGCGGTGATTGAACCGTGATCGTTCCAGACGCGTATAGCCCGCCCCAGGTTTACCTCTAGTCACACTAATTTCGTCATTTACGAGACATGCCCGATGCGTCCCGGCCAGAATGCGGTTCCCGTCAGGTGTCACCACCCCCTCATGGAGGACCACATGCGCAGACTCTCCCGAGCACTTGTGTGCGTCGGCAGTCTGGCGGCGCTGAGCATCCCCGTAACCGGCATTCCCGCCCAAGCCGCATCCGGAGCCGGGCAGGCGGCGACCGACGCGTGCCGGCTCGTCTCGGCCCGGCCCGTCGCGACCGAGACCTCGATCCGCGCCAATGTGGTCCGCGCCGGGTGCACCGAGCCGGCGCTGGTGCGCATCCAGATCAAGGTGGCCAGGTTCGGGCCCGACACCAGCGTGCGCCGCGGGAAGAAGGTCCTGGAGAACGGCCAGATCACGACGTCCGCGCGGTGCTCCACGCGGCCGCGTACGTACTACGTCGTCGCCACCGACACCGAGGGCAACGTGACCCGGTCGCGGCCGGCCAAGCTCACCTGCGCCCCCGAGGGCAGCACGCCCGTCCCGGCGCCCACCCCCGACACCACGACCACGCCGAACCCCAGCCCGACCCAGGACGGCGCGACGGTGGGCACCGCGGAGGAGAACGAGGTGGTGCGGCTGACCAACGCCGAGCGGGCCAAGGCCGGCTGCAAGGCGCTCGTCCACGACGCCAAGCTGCACACCGCCGCGCTGAACCACTCCAAGGACATGGCGGCCAACAACTACTTCTCGCACACCTCGCGCAGCGGCAAGACCTTCGACCAGCGGATCAAGGAGGCCGGTTTCGCCCCGATCCGGGCGCTGGGCGAGAACATCGCCTACGGCTACCGCACCCCGGCCGAGGTCGTCAAGGGGTGGATGAACAGCTCCGGGCACCGCGCCAACATCCTGAACTGCTCCTACACCCACATCGGGGTGGGCATGGCCAAGCGCGGCGACACGCCGTACTGGACGCAGGACTTCGGCAGGCACTAGCCGGCAGGCCGGGCAACCGGCAGGGCACGCCGCAGGACATGCGAAACGGCTCGCGGGGCGCGCCCGCGAGCCGTTCGTGTGCGGAAGGGCTTACTGCTCCTTCAGCCAGCTCATCATCGGACGGAGCTTGGCGCCGGTCTGCTCGATCGGGTGCTGGGACAGCTCCTCGCGGAACTTGCGGAAGTTGTTCTGGCCGCCGTCGAACTCCTCGACCAGCTCACGGGCGAAGGTGCCGTTCTGGACCTCGGCGAGGATGCGCTGCATCTCCTTCTTGGTCTCGGAGGTGACCACGCGCGGGCCGCGGGTGTAGCCGCCGTACTCGGCGGTGTCGGAGACCGACCAGTACATCTTGGAGATGCCGCCCTCGTACATCAGGTCCACGATCAGCTTCATCTCGTGCAGGCACTCGAAGTAGGCGACCTCGGGCTGGTAGCCGGCCTCGATCAGGGTCTCGAAGCCCGCCTTGATCAGCTCGGACACGCCGCCGCACAGCACGGCCTGCTCGCCGAACAGGTCGGTCTCGGTCTCCTCGGTGAAGGTGGTCTTCAGCGCGCCGGCGCGGGTGCCGCCGATGCCCTTGGCGTAGGACAGGGCGAGGTCCCAGGCCCGGCCGCTGGCGTCCTTCTCGACCGCGACCAGGCACGGCACGCCGCGGCCGGCGGAGAACTGACGGCGTACGAGGTGGCCCGGCCCCTTGGGGGCGACCATGGCGACGTCCACGCCCTCGGGCGCCTGGATCAGGCCGTAGCGGATGTTCAGGCCGTGGCCGAAGAACAGCGCGTCGCCCTCGACCAGGTTCGGCGCGACGTGGTTGGCGTACAGGTCGCGCTGGAGGTGGTCGGGCGCCAGGATCATGATGAGGTCGGCCTCCTCGGCCGCCTCACCCGGGGTGAGCACCCGCAGGCCGTCGTCCTCGGCCTTCTCCCTGCTCTTGGACCCCTCCGGCAGACCGACCCGGACGTCCACCCCGGAGTCGCGCAGCGACAGGGCGTGCGCGTGACCCTGGCTGCCGTACCCCAGGACGGCCACGTGCCGACCTTGGATGATCGACAGGTCGGCCTGGTCGTCGTAGAAGATCTCGGTCACTGAATCTGTTACCTTTCCTGAAATACGATCACGCGCTGCGGTCGAGCGCACGGAGCGAGCGGTCGGTGATGGAGCGGGCACCGCGGCCGACGGCCACCATGCCCGACTGCACCAGCTCCTTGATCCCGAAGGGGTCGAGCACCTTGATGAACGCCTCGAGCTTGTCGGGCGTGCCGGTCACCTCGATCGTCACCGCGTCGGCGGCGACGTCGACGCACCTGGCCCGGAACAGGTTGACCAGCTCAAGGACGTGAGAGCGCGTCTCCGCGTCGGCCCTGACCTTGATCAGCATGAGCTCGCGCTGCACCGACTGCGCCGGGTCCAGCTCGACGATCTTCAGCACGTTGACCAGCTTGTTGAGCTGCTTGGTCACCTGTTCCAGCGGGAGGTCCTCGACGTTGACCACGATGGTCATGCGGGAGATGTCATCGTGCTCGGTCGGGCCGACGGCGAGCGAGTCGATGTTGAAGCCCCGGCGGCTGAACAGGGCCGCGACCCGTGCGAGCACGCCGGGCTTGTTCTCGACGAGCACCGACAGAGTGTGCCTGCTCATGTGCCTAGTCCTCCGAGTCCCACTTCGGGGCCATGTCCCTGGCGACCTTGATGTCATCGTTGCTGGTGCCGGCCGCGACCATCGGCCAGACCATGGCGTCCTGGTGCACGACGAAGTCGATCACCACGGGCACGTCGTTGATCTCCATCGCCTTCTTGATGGTGGCATCCACGTCCTCGGCCCGCTCGCAGCGCAGGCCGACACAACCGTACGCCTCCGCGAGCTTGACGAAGTCGGGGATCCGGCGAACCGTCTGCAGATTCGTGTTGGAGTAACGCTCGTTGTAGAACAGGGTCTGCCACTGCCGGACCATGCCCAGGTTGCCGTTATTGATCACAGCGATCTTGATCGGCACGCCCTCCAGGGCGCAGGTGGCCAGCTCCTGGTTGGTCATCTGGAAGCAGCCGTCGCCGTCGATGGCCCACACGGTGCGCTCGGGGCGGCCCATCTTGGCGCCCATGGCGGCCGGGATCGCGAAGCCCATCGTGCCGGCGCCGCCGGAGTTGATGAACGTGCCCGGGTGCTCGTAGCCGATGAACTGCGCGGCCCACATCTGGTGCTGGCCCACCCCGGCGACGTACGTGGCGTCGGGGCCGACGATCGCGCTCAGCCGCTCCATGACGTACTGCGGGGCCAGGGTGCCGTCCTCGTACTCCTCGTAGCCGAGGGGGTAGGTGGAACGGTAGTTGTTCAGCGTGGCCCACCACTCGGTGTAGTCGCCGCGGCGGCCGTTGGCGTACTCGTTCTCCACCGCGGTGATCAGGTCGCCGATCACCTCGCGGCAGTCGCCGACGATCGGGACGTCGGCGTGGCGGTTCTTGGAGATCTCGGCCGGGTCGATGTCCGCGTGCACGACCTTCGCGTACGGCGCGAAGGTCGCCAGATCGCCGGTCACCCGGTCGTCGAACCGGGCGCCCAGCGCCACGATCAGGTCGCCGCGCTGCAGCGAGCCCACCGCCGCCACGCTGCCGTGCATGCCCGGCATGCCCAGGTGCTGGGGATGACTGTCGGGGAAGGTGCCGCGGGCCATCAGCGTGGTGATCACCGGCATGCCGGTCAGCTCGGCCAGCTTGCGCAGCTCCTGCGACGCGCGGGCCTTGTGCACGCCGCCGCCGACGTACAGGACGGGGCGCTTGGACTCCACGATCAGCTTCGCGGCCTCGCGGATCTGCTTGGAGTGGGGGCGGGTCACCGGGCGGTAGCCGGGGAGCTGCATGACCGGGGGCCAGGAGAAGGTGGTCATCGCCTGCAGCGCGTCCTTGGCGATGTCCACCAGCACCGGGCCGGGGCGGCCGGTGGAGGCGATGTGGAACGCCTCGGCGATCGTGCGCGGGATGTCGGCGGGGTCGGTGACCAGGAAGTTGTGCTTGGTGGTCGGCATCGTGATGCCCACGATGTCGGCCTCCTGGAAGGCGTCGGTGCCGATGGCGTTGCTGGCCACCTGCCCGGTGATCGCCACGATCGGCACCGAGTCCATGTACGCGTCGGCGATGGGCGTGACCAGGTTGGTCGCGCCGGGACCGCTGGTGGCCATGCAGACGCCGACCTTGCCGGTCGCCTGCGCGTAGCCCTCGGCGGCGTGACCGGCGCCCTGCTCGTGCCGTACAAGCACGTGCCGGACCTTGGTCGAGTCGAGGAGGGGATCGTAGGCGGGGAGGATCGCGCCGCCCGGGATCCCGAACACCGTGTCGACACCGACGTGCTCCAGGGCCTTCACCAGGGCCTGTGCACCTGTCATCCGTTCGGTCATCGGCTCGTTTCCTTGCGTGGCTGAGCTTGCTGCTGGCGTCTTGGCATAAAAAATGCCCCACCCGCCCGGTGGGGCGGAGCTGGGGCGGCGCGCAGGTCGAAGTGCTTCGCGTTAGCGGCCTGCGCGCCAGCGAAGTACTACGAGAATGTCCCTGCGAAGCATGACCCCTACCATAGCCGCTCTCGCGGGCACGATGTCAACTTGGTGGGACGCACGTCTCAGGATACGGACGTTGCGTGTCCACCGCGCTCAGGCCGTGCTCTGCAGGCTGGTCCGCATCAGCGTATCGACGCCGCGCGCCGCCATCGGCCGGGCCACCAGGTAGCCCTGGCCGCGGGTGCAGCCCATCTCACGCAGCAGTTCGAGCTGCTCGGGCCGCTCGATGCCCTCGGCGACCACGATCAGGCCCAGGTCGTGGCCCAGGCGCACGATCGTACGGGTGAGCAGCGTGAGCGTGTCGTCGTGGCCGAGGCCCGACACGAACGACGGGTCGATCTTGATCATGTCGACCGGGAGCTGACGCAGGAAGGCCAGCGAGGCGTAGCCGGTGCCGAAGTCGTCGATGGCCAGGCGCACGCCGAGCCGGCGCAGCTCCGACAGCCGCTGGATCGTCTCGCCCGCGTCGTCCACCAGCATCTCCTCGATGACCTCAAGGGTCAGCGCGCTCGGCGGCAGGCCGCTCTCGGCCAGCGCCTCGGAGACGGTCTCCACGAACCTGGGCGCGGTGATCTGGCGGGCGGACAGGTTCACCGACAGGCCGATGTCCCAGGACGACGCCCGCCACGCGGCCACCTCGCGGCAGGACTCCTTCAGGATCCACTCGCTCAGCGGCACGATCAGCCCGGTGTCCTCGGCCGGGCCGAGGAACTGCTCCGGCGGCACGAACGCGCTGCCCCGCCACCAGCGCACCAGCGCCTCGACCGCGGTGACCCGGCTGGTCGCCAGGTCCACCACGGGCTGGAACTCCACCGCGAACTGGTTCTCCAGCAGCGCCCGCTGCAGGTCGGCGGCCAGCTCCAGGCGGCGTACGACGTCGGTGTGCATGTGCGCGGCGAACACCTCGACCCGGCGCCCGCCCAGCTCCTTGGCCCGCGCCATCGCCACGTCGGCGTTGCGGATCAGGTCGGCGGACGGCACGCCGTCCTCGGCGAAGGCCACGCCGACGCTCGCCGTCAGCGCGATGTCGCGGTCGGCGACCCGGAACGGCTCCTGCGAGACCGCGCGCACCAGCCGCTCGGCCAGGTCCACCACGGCCTGCGCCTCGGTGCCGCTCTCCACCAGCACCGCGAACTCGTCGCCGCCCCAGCGGGCCAGCGTGTCGTCGGAGCGTACGGCCGAGCGCAGCCTGCGCGCCGCCTGGCCGAGCAGGTAGTCGCCGCTCGCGTGGCCCACCGAGTCGTTCACGGCGGTGAACCCGTCGAGATCGAGGAAGACGACCGCGCTGCGGCCCGCCGCCCGCCCGGCCAGCACCTCGCGGGTGCGCTCCTCGAAGTACGCCCGGTTGGGCAGGCCGGTGACGCCGTCGTGGAAGGTCAGGTGGTTGACCTGGTTGCGCAGGGCCTCCTGGTCGCTGATGTCGCGGGTGGAGACCAGCAGCAGGTCCTCGCCCCGGGAGTGGCGGGTGGCCACCGACTCGGTGGGCCGCCACGTGCCGTCGGACGCCCGTACGCGGCAGGCGATCATGCACGCCCCGCCCGGGTCGGACGGCTCCTCGTCCAGGTTCATCGCGCGCAGCGCGGCCTGGATGCCCGGCACGTCCTCCGGGTGGATGTAGTCGAAGATCGAGCCGCCGACCAGGTCGGCGGGGCGGTAGCCGTAGACCCGCTCGACCTGCTCGCCGATCTCGTGCACCACGCCCTCGTGGTCGCACAGCAGCACCACGTCGCCGGTGCTCTCGGCCAGTTCGCGGAGCTGCCGCTCGCCGGTGGCGACCAGGCGGCGCAGCTCGCCGTTCTCTGCCAGCACCACGAACAGCCGTACCAGCAGCACCAGCACCACCGAGGCGATCACGGAGGAGATCAGCGGCGTCGGCGCGCCCGTGTTGCCGCTCACCACGCTGACCACGACCAGCACCGTGGCCAGGGCCACCAGCGTGAGCGGGATGGCGGCGATGACGCCGGCGGCGATCGGCCCGGGGGCGCGCCGCGGCTCGTCGTCCATGTCCACCGAACGCGACCTGCGCCCGCTCCACGGCGAGGCGGCGAGCAGCAGGAACGCCACCGGCGCCAGCCACACCCCGGCCAGCGGCGGATCGTCGCCCCCCACCCGGGCCACGGCGGTGGCCATCTCGCCGGTCGTGACCGCGGCGAGCACCGCGAGCCCGGCCAGCCCGACCGGCCAGGCGGAGGATCGGCTCACCACCACCCCGGGGCCCACCGCGCAGGCGGCCAGCAGGCACAACATCGGCGCGGCCAGCGGCAGCGCGAACCCGGCCGACTCGCCCAGATCCCGGTAGAGCGGGCCCAGCGCCACCACCCAGCTCATCACGAACAGCGAGGCCGCGCACAGGTAGGCGTCGGTCACGTGCCGTAGCACCGCGCGTCCGTGCGGGGGCGGTCCCGCCGTCAGGTAGCAGCCGACCGCGAGCAGCATCGCACCCGTGATCAGCGGTAGATCGGCGAAGGTCACGGTGAAGGAGGCGTCGCCGGCGACCGGCCGCAGCCCGACGCCCAGCATCCAGGCGAACGCGCCCGAGGCGAGCCAGCGCCAGGCCAGCACCGTACGCCGGTGGCCCGGCCCGACCCGGATCGCCGCCGCGATGAGGGACACGCAGGCGAGCACCCCGGCCGCGACACCCGCCACCGCGCCCACGACGACCGTGCGCGCGTCGATGAGGAGCGCGGCCACCAGCCCCACCGCCCCGGTCACGGCGGCGGCGGTCAGCGGAACCCGGGGATCACGCCAGCGGATCAAATTCGTCTGCCCATCCGGTGTCTCGTCGGCGCCGTCGCCGACACACGCTGTCGGCGGGACGCCCGCTCCTGACGGCACTTCGGCCGTATGGTCGGCGTCTTCTCAACTCACCTGCCCGTCGCGGGTGCTCGTCCTTGAGACCGCGCAACAGCTTCGTCGTCAGTGTGTGCGCTCACGCGCTCGCGCGTGGCCACAACGTCTCAGTTGTCATCGATCTGATAACCAGCTCGACCGGATGACCCGCTTGCGGTGGATCGCCCCACCGCGACCGCTTCATCCGACCAACCCCGCCCTCGCCAGAACGACGGGACCGGCGCCAGGATCGGCTCGCGCGCGTCCCACCGGCAGCCGTGCGTGGTCCGGATCGCGGCTTCACCCCACGGCTTACTCGTGGTGTGGCCCACCGTACGCACATAAGGTCACGAGGCAGCCACGTTCCGGAATCCATTATTGGCTCACTGTGTTCCCGTGATCACGCTCATCGGCTCAGTAGTTTCCGCTGATCACATTGAGCAGCGGCTCCCCGGAGACGTACCGGCGCATCTGCTCCCGCACCAGCCTCAGCAGCCGCCGCTGCGAGGCGGGCGTGCTGCCCCCGATGTGCGGCGTGATCAGCACCCCCGGCGCCTCCCACAGCGGGTGGCCGGGCGGCAGCGGCTCGGGATCGGTCACGTCCAGCGCCGCCCGCAGCCGCCCCCGCCCCACCTCGGCCAGCAGCGCCTCGGTGTCCACCAGGCTCCCCCGGGCCGCGTTGACCAGCACCGCGCCGTCCCGCATCCTGGCGAGGAACGCGGCGTCCACCATCCCCGCCGTGTCACGGGTCGCCGGGGCCAGCAGCACCACGACGTCGGCGTGCGGCAACAGCTCCGGCAGCTCGTCCTGTCCGTGCACCCGCACGGGCAGCCCGCCGGGCCCCTCCGCCTCCCGCGCCGTACGCGCCACCCGTACGACGTCCACCTCGAACCCGGCCAGCCGCCGCTCCAGCGCCGCCCCGATGGACCCGTACCCCACGATCAGCACCGTCGAGTCGGCCAGCGCCCCGGTCGGGTGGTACGCCCACCGCCCCTCCCGCTGCGCCGCCGCGAACTCCGGGAACTCCCGCAACACCGCGATCATCGCCCCGACGGCCCACTCCGCGGTCCCCGCGTCGTGCACCCCCCGCGCGTTGCACAGCACCACGCCGTCGGGAATGTGCCCCCGGTACGGCTCCACCCCCGCACTGACCGCCTGCACCAGCCGCAACTTCGGCAACCGCCCGATCACCCCCGCCACGTCCGCGACGGGGATCAGCGGCGGCACCCACACCTCCACCTCCTCCCCGTCGGGCATGGGCCCGGAGCCGTCGAACACGACGCACTCCACCGCCGGCAAGTCCCCCAAAACCCCTGCAATCTCCCCCGAAGGCACCCACATCCTCATGCCGCACACCCTAACGATCCACAGCCCCTCCCCCACCGCCCGCCACTATCCACAGCCCGCCCCCCACCGCCCGCCACTATCCACAGAACCCCGTTCGCCCCCGCAGCGGCCCACCGCTTCGCATCACCCTGGGTGATACCGGAGTGACGCTGCGACAGAAAGGGCCTACCATCATGACCATGGCACAGACCTGGGCGACGATCGCCACCCTGGCCACGGTGCTCCTGACGATGATCGCCCTGGTCCTCAGGACCATCAGAGCCGAGATCGGCTCAGTGAGATCCGAGATCGGCTCAGTGAGATCCGAGATCGGCGGGCTCCGCAACCTGATGGACGCCCGCTTCGAGGCAGTGAACCATCGCATGGACCAGATGGACCGCCGCCTGGAAAAGCTCGAATCCCTCGACCGCGAGGTCCACGCCCTGGCCATCAAGGCCTTCGGCGGCGACCCGCCCCCACCCCGCGACGCCTGACTCACCGCCGCTGAAGGGGTGGGCGACAAAAGCCGCCCCGGAGACCGGGCACTACCGGGATGCGCCGCTTCCCCGGCACCGGGCCCTACCCGCACGCGGATAGCCCCAGGGTTCCCTAGGCCGGGCGATACCGGCGCATGCGAGTGCACCCCGAGCCCTTGAGACCCGGCGCTACCTGTACCCCAGGACGGGGCCGGCTCAGGGCGGACGACGCCTGCGGGCCGGAAGAGGCCGCGCCCCCAGGGCCGCCAATACCTGCGCCCGCGGCCCCTGCCGCACTCCTGGGCTGTCCGGGTCCGGGAGGAGAGGGCGGGAGGGCGTCACGTTTCCGCAGGTTCCGGCGTCCACCCCCAATCCGCCTTGCGGAAGATCGACCGTTGCCCGGACACGCCCTGCCCGGACACGCCCTGCCCAGGCACCCCGTCTGCCGCAACCTGACGGGATTCACCACTCCCGCACTCGGTTGAGGGGCGGGTGGGTGGTTTACGCGGTGTTTCCGGGGGGTGTGGGAACGTGGGGCGGGTGGGGTGCGTAGGAACGAGTGAGCGAGTGCAGGAGCGTCGGGCGAGGAGGTCGGGATGACGTGGCCGGGTGGCGGCGGAGTGCGGAGGGCGGCGGTGGCGGTGGTCGCCGTGGTCGCCGCGGTGGTGTTGGGCGGGTGTTCGGGGGGAGGCGGGCCTGCCGAGGTCGGGGTGGGGCGTACGCCCACTCCGGGGGTGGCCGCCGCTGAATCTCCCGATACCGGCACCTCTCCTACGTCGTCGCCGTCGGTGTCGCCGGAAGGAGCTGTGGACGTCTCCGGCGCCAGGACTCTGGTCGAAGGACTGGCGGTGCCGTGGGACATCGCGTTCCTGCCTGACGGGAACGCGCTGGTGACCGAGCGGGATTCGGCGCGGTTGCTGCGGGTGTCGCCCGACGGGAGGGCCACGGCGATCGGGACGATCGAAGGGGTGTCGGCGGCCGGAGAGGGCGGGCTGCTCGGGGTGGCGGTCTCTCCGACATATGCGGACGATCAGTATATTTTCGTGTATTTCACCGCAGATGATGACAACCGAATTGTCCGATATCAGCTTGACGGTGATCGTCTATCCGACCGGCAGGTGATCCTCTCCGGCATTCCCAAGAGCGGCATCCACAACGGCGGACGGATCGCGTTCGGCCCCGACGGCCACTTGTACGCCGGGACCGGGGAGGCCGGGGACCAGCCGCTGGCGCAGGATCGCGAGTCGCTCGGGGGCAAGATCCTGCGGATGACCATGGACGGGCGGCCCGCGCCGGGGAACCCGTTCGAGGGATCGGTGGTGTGGAGCTACGGGCACCGCAACGTGCAGGGGCTCGCCTGGGACTCCCAGGGGCGGATGTTCGCCACCGAGTTCGGCCAGAACTCCTTCGACGAGATCAACCGGATCGAGAAGGGCGCGAACTACGGCTGGCCCGAGGTGGAGGGCGTCGGGGGCGACGACCGGTTCGTCGATCCCCTGCTGACCTGGTCCACCGACGAGGCCTCGCCCTCCGGCCTGGCGTACGCGGGCGGGTCCCTGTGGGCGGCGGCCCTGCGCGGGGCGCGTCTGTGGCAGGTGCCGCTCTCGGCGGACGGCGAGGCCGGTAGGCCGATCGCTCACTTCGAGGGCGAGTACGGCCGCATCCGGGCGGCCACCCCGGCCCCGGACGGCTCGCTGTGGATCAGCACCAGCAACAAGGACGGCCGCGGCGACCCCGACCCCGCCGACGACCGCATCATCGTGCTACCCGCCCGCCGCTGACGCCGATAGCCAGGACCACGTGCGCCGGCCGGTGTCGCCCCACTCTGGCGATCCGGGGCGCCTCGTCGGATGCAGGTAGCGCGCGCGGTCACGGGGTCACGCGCAACTCGCACGCGTCGGTGTCGCCGGCCCAAGGAAGCCGGGCATATTTCGCGCGTGCAGGTGGCGGGCGGCATGCCGGGGCGTGGGGTCGGCTGCCGGTTTGGTGAGCGGTCTTGGGAGGCTTGCCGGGCGCACCCCTTGGCGGCGAGTGGCACCGGATGGTTGGCGCAGGTCAGGTTGGCCTTGGGTGGCAGGCAGTGCGGATGGTGGGGTCGCGTTTGACCTAGGCAGCGTGTGTGGTGGGAGACCCGGAGGCCACCCGGGCGTAACCCGTCAGCAGGCGCAGGCAAGGTCAGCCCCCGGGACGCGGGCCCACCCAGGCGCGCCCCCGTCGCCAGGAGCAGGTAGCGCGCTCTGGGAGACGCGGCCCGTTCGAGCGCGCCGCCTGCTCCGCAGGCGTACGTAACGTCAACCCCAGGGACGCAGGCCCGCACGGGCGTGCCGCTCGTCTGTGGCGCAGGTTGCGTCAGCAGCGTTGGCGGGCTGGGCCCGAAGGCGGCGGTGACCGCCATGGCCGGGATGATCTGCGGGAACGCGAACACCAGGTCGGTCAGGTGCGTGATCACCTCGGGGACAGGGCCTCATCCGGCCCGCAGGTATCGCCCAGTCCAGGGGGCGGCCCCATCCGAGGGGTACAGGTAGCGCCCGGTCTTGGGCCCGGGCGCACTCGCACGCGCAGGTATTGCCTGGCTCCAGGGAGCCGGGCCTGTTCGCGCGTGCAGGTGGCGCCCCGCGCCGGGGTACCGCCGCACCGGGGCGCACCGGTAGCGCCCGGCACGGCCGGGGCCGGGGGCGGCGGGTGGTCTTGGGGGGGCTTGCTGGGCGCGCCTCTTAGCGGCGGGTGGTGCCGGATTGGTTGGTGCAGGTCAGGTTGGTTTCGGGGCGGTAGACGGTGCGGATGGTGGGGTCGCGTTTGACCTCGGCGCCGTCCTTGTAGAAGACCCGGGTGACCTCGATGGTGAAGCCGCGCTGGCCGACCATCGGGATGCAGTCGGGGCTGTCGTCGGTTTCGCTGGGGAAGTCGGTGAAGCTGTGCGGCTTGGAGGTTATCGCCTTGATCTCGTCGTACCGCTTGGTGCTCCAGAAGGTGACCGTGATCGACGTGTCGGTGTAGGAGGTTTTGATCAGCACGCCGTACTTGGAGTCGTTCTGCCACTGGAAGTCGGGCTGCGGGTACGACACCGTGGACTCGCGCCCCGCAGGGTAGCGGGAGATGTAGAACTCGTGGGCGGTGTGCTTGACGTCCTTGAGCCCGCCGAAGAAGACCGCGTTGTACATCGTGGTGACGAACTGCGAGATGCCGCCGCCCACCTCGTTCACCAGGCGGCCCGCGGTGATCTGGGGGGCCTCGACGAAGCCGCGGGCCTTGTCGCGCTGGCCGACGATCTCGTTGAGGGAGAACGTCTCGCCGGGCTTGACGAGGTAGCCGTCGAGGATGTCGGCGATGGTGTGGATGTTGGTCACGCGCGGCGCGCAGCACGGATGGTGGGTGGTGAAGGAGCTGATCTGCTCCTTGATGCCCAGTGCGCGCACCTCGCTCTCGCTGATGCGCGGCTTGACGGTGGTGAGCGTGACCTCGATCGTACGCCGCCCGCCGTCCTGGATGGTCTCGGCGACCGCCGCGGCCAGCTTCTCGGCATCGACGCCCTGGCCGGCGCGCCCGGGGATCAGCTTGGGCTTGCCGTTCACGATGTCGTAGGTCGGCTCCACCGGGGCCTTGGCCGGATCGACGAGGTGCTTTTCGAGCTCGGCGAGCGCGCTCTTGGCGTCGAACTTGGGCACCAGCCTGCCCTGCTCGTCGGGGACGAAGCGCAGGTGGGCGGCGAGGGTCGTACGCGGGAGCTGCACCCGCTTGGTGCCGCTGGTCAGCGTGAACGGCGCGGCGACGGCGCGGCGGGCGGTGACCACGGCGTCCTCGAACGCCTCGGCGGTGAGCCGGGGCTTGAGCACCGAGACCGGCAGTTGCACCGGTTCGGTGGTGGTGAGATACGCCCGGCGGATCACCTCGGCGGCGGCGTCGCGCTCCACGGCGCGGCCGTCGCGCGGCGTGACCACCTCGGGGGTGAGCCCCTTGTAGTGGATCTCGCCCTCGCGTACGGAGCGGTCGATCTCGCCCGCCAGGGTCTCGACGGCGCCGACGAGCTTGGCGGGCTGGACGTCCACCTTGGGGGTGATCGGGGTCGTGCCGAACAGGCCGCGCCACACCTCGGCGGGGGTGGGCAGCCCGCTGGGCGCCTGCTCGATGGTGCCGACGACGTCGAGGCTGAGCCCGGCGTCCTCGGGCAGCACCTGGCGGCGCACGCCCATGGCCTGCACCAGGATGGGCTGCCGGGCGCGCGCGTCCAGCTTCTCGCGCAGCCGGTCGGCCGCCTGGGCGGCGGTGAGGCCGCCGATGTCCACGCCGTTGACGGTGGTGCCGGGGAGCAGCATGCCGGACATCACGATCGCGGGCACGACGTACGCGAGCACCAGGGCCAGCACGAGCAGGACGAGCGTGATGACGAGGCCGCGTCCACGGCGGCGGCGCACCGGCTCGGGGCCGAGGTCCAGCCGGCCCGCGCCCGGCTCGCCGTCGTCCTCGCCGGCCGGGCCCACCGGGGCGACGGGCGGGTTGCGGCGCTCGGCCCTGCCCTCAAGGCGCCACGTCTGGGCCGGCTGGGGCACGGGCGGGAGCGGGGCGGAGCGGGGGTTGGCGCCGGGCGGCGCGGGGGTGCTGCGGCCGAAGATGTCGGGGGAAACGCCGGGGGGCAGGCGACGTCCGCCCTTGGGGCCGCCCCGCTGCGGGGGCACGGCGGGACCGCTGCCGCGGTTGGGGTTGTTCAGGCCGAACGGGGCGCCGTTGAGCCGCGGCAGGTCGGACAGGTCGGGTAAGGAGTCGCCGTCGAAGGGGGAGCGGCCCGGGGCGTACGGCATGCCGTTCGCCTGGTCCGGGGACGCGGGCGAGGGCGAAGGGTCCGGCGGAGGGGGCGGCGCGGGGTAGCGCGAGCCGTTCGCGGGATAGCGCGAGCCGTTGCGCGGGGCGGACTCGGGCGGCGCGGGGTAGCGGGAGCCGTTGGCCGGGTAGCGGGCGCCGTTGCGGCCCCGAGGACCCGGTGCCGGGTCGTCGGGGTCGTGCGCCGTGTCGTCCAGCTCGTGCGCGCCGTCGCTCACGCCGTACGCCGTGTCGTGGTCGCGGTGGTCGCGGCGGCCACCGTGTGCCGCGCCATTTGTGGCGTTAGCGCCATATTTCGCCCCATTTACACCATTTATCGTCCTAGATGCGCTTTCAGTGCCGTATCGGGCCCCGTTCGGTCCGTACGTCGCGCCGTTCGCCTGGTACGGCACGCCGTTGGGGCCGTGCGCGGTGGGTTCAGGAGGGGCGGCAGGGGGCGCGGCGGAGGGGCCGGCCGGCCCTTCCGCGGTTCCGGCGGACCCGTCCACCTCGTGTGGCTTGGGCTGGGGAACCGCGGCGAACGGGTCCGTCGGTGGGTCTATCGACGCTCCGGCGTTCCGCACGCCTCCGTCCTCTCGGTTCGTGGCCGCTCCTCAGAGAACCCTAAAGCACAGCCATCCGCATACGCCGCAGAAAGCTACCATTTCCCGACACGCTGCAGTCTGGCCGAGATGTCCCGCTACACCGCTATCCCGTCCACCGATACCGGTGTTCAGGACGCCCTGCCGTACCGTATCTCGGACGCAACTCCGCACGGCCCGATACGCAGAGATATTCAAGATATCTGCGCGCGCTCACCCGCGACAGGCCCGTGAGGGCCGCGGTTTCCGCGGCCGACAGGTCGGTGCCGGTCTCGCGCAGGGTGTCGGCGACGAGGGTGCAGGTGGCGGCCGACAGCCCCTTGGGCAGGGGCGCGGTGCCGCCGCGCACCCCGCCGAAGAGCCGGTCCACCTCGTCCTGCCCGGCCTCCCCGCCGAGGGCGGCCAGCCGCCTGCGGGTGTCGGCGTACGCGCCGAGCCGCTCGGTCAGCGCGGCGGCGGTGAACGGCTTGATCAGGTAGTTGACGGCCCCGCCGCGCATGGCCGCCCGTACGGTGGCCACGTCGCGCGCCGCGGTGATGACCAGCACGTCCACCGGCTGGTCGGCCCGGCGCAGCGCCTGCAACACGTCGAGTCCTGACATGTCGGGCAGGTAGATGTCGAGCAGCACCAGGTCGGGCCGGTGCTCGGCCACCGCGGCGAGCGCCGACCTCCCGGTGTGCGCGGTGCCGGCCACCGTGAAGCCCGGCACCCGCGCGACGTACCCGCCGTGAATCCTGGCCACCATGAAGTCGTCGTCCACGACCACCACGCGGATCACTTGCTGACCTCCGAAGGAGCGGCCGGCGCCACGGGCAGCAGCGCGGTGAACACCGCGCCGCCCTCGCCTGCGCCCGGATTGTCCACACGTACCCATCCGCCGCGCCGCCGGCACGCCTGCCGGGTGAGCGCCAGCCCCAGGCCGCGCCGCCCCGCCTGAGCGGCCTTGGTGGTGAACCCGTCGCGGAACACCTCCTCGGCCAGCTCCGGCGTGATGCCGGGCCCGGAGTCGCGCACCCGTACGTGCAGGCCCTCGGCGTCGGTGCGCACCGTGACCTCGACCGTCCCGCCGCCGTCGAGCGCGTCCAGGGCGTCCAGGGCGTTGGCGACCAGGTTGCCGACGACGAGCACGGCGTCCTGCGGGTCGCCGAGCGCGCCCTCCTCCACCGCCGAGTCCTCGGTGAGGATCAGCGACGCGCCCCGCTCGGCGGCCTCGGCCGCCTTGGCCAGCAGCAGCGCGGCCAACGTCGGGTCGGCCACCCGCTCCCGGATGCCGGCGGCGTAGTCGCTGTACGCCTGGGTGGTCTGGGTGATGTAGCGGATGGCGGCCTCGTGCTCGTCGAGCTCCAGCAGGCCGACCACGGTGTGCATGCGGTTGGCGAACTCGTGCGCCTGCGCGCGCAGGGCCTCGGTCGCGCTGCTGGCGCTGTCCAGCTCGCGGGCCAGGCGCACCAGCTCGGTGCGGTCGCGCAAGGTGATCACCCAGCCGCGGTGCTGGCCGCGTACGGCGACGGGGGTGCGGTTGAGCACCAGCACCCGCCCGCCGCTGAGCACGATACGGTCCTCGCCGGGGTCGTCGCCGCCCAGCACGTCCCGGATGCGCTCGGACAGCGGTATCTCATCCAGGGAACGGCCCACCACATCGGCGGACAGGCCGAGCAGGTCGCGGGCGGCGTCGTTCACCAACGTGACGGTGTCGTCCAGATCCAGGGCGAGCACCCCCTCCTTGACGCCGTGCAGCACCCCCTCGCGCTGCTCCAGCAGCGCGGCGATCTCCCGGGGCTCCAGCCCGAACGTCTGGCGGCGTACCCGCCGCGTGATCAGCGCCGCCGCGCCCGAGCCCGAGACCAGCACCGCCAGCACGGTCCACAGCAGCGGCGGCAGCGCCGCGCCGAGCTGCTCGGAGACGGTCTGCTCCAGCACCCCCACCGAGGTGAGCCCGATGACCCGCCCGGCCTCGTCGAAGATGGGCGCCTTGCCGCGTACGGAACGGCCGAGCGTGCCGGTCTGCACGCCGGTCCACTTCCTGCCGCTGCTGAGCACCTCCGAGCCGTCGGTGGACAACCGCCGCCCGATGAGGGCGGTGTTGGGGTGGGCGTACCGGATCTGGTCGCGGTTGGCGATCACGACGTAGTCGGCCCCGGTGGCCCGCTGCACGCCCATCGCGATCGGCTGGAGCGTCAGCTCGGGCCGCGGCGAGCGGAACGCCGCCCGCACCTCGGGCAGCCCCGCCACGGACTCGGCGATGGCCAGCGCGCGCTCCTGGTACTGCTCGGCCAGTTGCTCCCTGGTGTGCTGCGCCCACACCCCGGCCGTGCCCCCGACCGCGAGGAACACGATCACCATCTGGAGCACGAAGAGCTGCGTGCCGAGGGAGGCGTTGGTCACACGTCGCACGACCCCTCCAGCCCGGATGACCTGGACAACCTGGACGACCTGCGCTGACAGGCGGGGCCAATGTAGGCCGCCCCAGGTAACAACCCGGTCGCGGCCGTTGTGACCAATACCACCAATACGACGGCAAGCACGCAAAGCATCGACAGGGCCGGGTGGCGCGCCGAGCATCCTCACAAGTTCGCCCACTCGCTGTTGGAGTTCCCATGCGCACACGCCCCGGCCGGCTCGCGGCCCTGGTCATGGCCGCGGCCGCCGCCGTACTCACCACCGCCTGCGGCGCCGGCACCGACGCGGGCTCCGGCTCGACGGCCCTGCGGATCATGGCGCCCGCCGCGCCCGGCGGCGGCTGGGACCAGACCTCCCGCACCGCCGAGCAGGCCATCAAGGCGGCCGACCCCGCGCGCAAGGTGGAGGTGTTCAACGTGCCCGGCGCGGGCGGCACGATCGGGCTGGCCCAGCTCGCCGGGGAGAAGGGCAACGGCAACCTGCTGATGACGATGGGCCTGGTCATGGTGGGCGCCATCGAGCAGAACAAGTCGCAGGTCACGCTGGCGCAGACCACGCCGATCGCCAAGCTGACCGAGGACTACGAGATCGTCGTGGTGCCGGCGCAGTCGCCGTACAAGTCGGTGGCCGATCTGGTGGCCGCGTGGAAGGCCGACCCGGCCAAGATCGCCATCGCGGGCGGCTCGGCGGGCGGCACCGACCACATCGCGGCCGGGCTGATGGCCAAGGCCGCCGGCATCGACCCCAAGCGGATCAACTACATCGCGCACTCCGGCGGCGGCGAGGCGCTGAACGCGCTGCTCGGCAACAAGGTCGCGATGGGCATCAGCGGCATCAGCGAGATGTCGGAGCACGTGAAGTCGGGCAAGGTGCGCGCGATCGGCGTCACCGCCCCCGAGCGCGTGGACGCCGTGGACGCGCCGACCCTCAGGGAAGGCGGCCTGGACGTCGTCGTCGCCAACTGGCGCGGGTTCGTCGCCCCCGAGGGCATCAGCGAGGCCGACCGCAAGGCGCTGACCGACCTGGTCACCAAGATGCACGCCTCCCGGCCCTGGCAGGACGCGATCAAGAAGAACGGCTGGGTGGACTCCTTCCAGACCGGCCCGGCCTTCGCCGACTACCTGGCCGCCGAACAGGCCCGGGTGAAGGCCATCATCGCCGAGATGGGCCTGGTCTCCTGATGTCCTCTCCGGAGAAGGCCACCCCGCGCCCGGCCGGCCGGACCCGGCCCGGCGCGGAGCTGGTGCTCGCCCTGATCGTGCTCGCGCTGGGCGGCTTCGTCATCGCCGGTACGTCCGGCGTCACCGCCGCCGCCTCCACCCTCGGCCTCGGCCCGCGCTTCTTCCCGATCCTGGTCGGCTCGGCGCTGATCCTGATCGGCGTCGCGTACGTGGTGGACGTGCTGCGCGGCGGCCACGGCGACCCGGAGCAGAGCGAGGACATCGACGCCGCGGTGCCCGCCGACCTGCGCAGCGTCGCGCTGGTGAGCGGGATCTTCCTGGCGTTCGCCGTGACCCTGGACTTCCTGGGCTGGATCGTCGGCGCGTCGCTGCTGTTCTTCGGCCTGGCCGTGACGCTCGGCGCCACCCACCGGCTGCGGGCCGCGCTGATCGCGGTGGCGCTCGCCGCCGGAACGTACCTCGCCTTCGTCAAGGGCCTGGGCGTCACCCTCCCCGCCGGCCTCCTCACCGGAGTGCTCTGAAGCGATGGACTCCCTCACCCTCCTCCTGGACGGCTTCGCGACCGCGCTCACCCCGGTCAACATCGCGTACGCCCTGGTCGGCGTGACGCTCGGCACGCTCGTCGGCGTGCTGCCGGGCATCGGCCCGGCGATGACCTTGGCGCTGCTGCTGCCGATCACCTTCAACGTGCCGCCCGCCAGCGCGTTCATCATGTTCGCCGGGATCTACTACGGCGGCATGTACGGCGGCTCCACCACCTCGATCCTGCTCAACACCCCCGGCGAGAGCGCCTCGATGATCACGGCCCTGGAGGGCAACAAGATGGCCCGGCGGGGCCGCGCCGCCCAGGCCCTGGCCACGGCCGCCATCGGCTCGTTCGTCGCGGGCACGATCGCGACCGCCCTGCTCGTGGCCGCCGCCCCGCTGGTCGTGCGGTTCGCGATCTCCTTCGGCCCCGAGGACTACTTCGCGCTGGCGGTGCTGGCCTTCACCGCCGTGTCGTCGGTGCTGTCGCGCTCGGTCGTACGCGGCCTGGCCGCGCTCGGCCTGGGCCTGGTGATCGGCCTGATCGGCATCGACCAGCAGACCGGCCAGGCCCGGCTCACCCTCGGCATCCCGCAACTCCTCGACGGCATCGACGTCGTGATCGTCGCCGTCGGCCTCTTCGCCGTGGGCGAGGTCCTGTACGTCGCCAGCCGCCTGCGCCACTCCGCCCCCGACGTGATCCCCGTGGGCCGGGCCTTCCTGGGCCGCCAGGACTGGGCCCGCTCCTGGCGCCCCTGGCTGCGCGGCACCGCCCTCGGCTTCCCCTTCGGCGCCCTGCCCGGCGGCGGCGCGGAGATCCCCACCTTCCTGTCGTACGCCATCGAGAAGCGCCTGGCCCGCGGCCCCGGCAAGGAGGAGTTCGGCAAGGGCGCGATCGAGGGCGTGGCCGGCCCCGAGGCCGCCAACAACGCCTCTGCCGCCGGCACCCTGGTCCCCCTCCTGACCCTCGGCCTGCCCACCTCGGCCACAGCCGCGATCATGCTCGCCGCCTTCCAGCAGTACGGCCTGCAGCCCGGCCCCCAGCTCTTCGACCACAACCCGGCCCTGGTCTGGGGGATGATCGCCTCCCTGTTCCTCGGCAACGCGATGCTCCTGGTCCTCAACCTCCCCCTCGCCCCCGCCTGGGCGAAGGTCCTGCACATCCCCCGCCCGTACCTCTACGCCGGCATCATCACCTTCGCCGCGCTCGGCGTGTACGCCCTGAACGCGTCATGGATCGACCTGATCATCCTGTACGTCCTCGGCCTGCTCGGCTACGCCATGCGCCGCTTCGGCCTGCCCATCGCCCCCGCCGTCATCGGCCTCATCCTCGGCCCCATGGCCGAGATCCAACTCCGCCGCGCCCTCGCCATCGGCGCCGGCGACCCCACCACACTCATCCGCAGCCCCATAGCCGCGACCCTCCTGGCCCTGTCCCTCCTCATCCTCCTGCTCCCGGCAGCCCGCCACCTGCTCCGGCTCCGCAGAGGCAGAGCTACATGAGCCTCCCTTTCGCGACCGCGAGATGTAGCCGTACGCTTACGGTAAGCAAACGGCCTAGGCGAGGGAGGTCACATGAGCATCAGGCACGGCAAGCACGAGGGCGACCCGAAGCCGATGCCCAAGCCTTACACACCGCCCAAGCCCGACCCGGCCGGCAACGACACCGCCCAGACGAGCGACGGCAAGCACAGCGGCGGCAAGAAGTAACGTGATCGTCCCCGACGTCACACGGCGGATCGACGACATGATCGCCGCCATCTCCACCGTGCATCCGCACAGCGCACGCACGCGGGCCGCGCTGCACGCCGTACCGCGCCACCTGTTCGTCCCACCGGTCGGGCTGGCGTGCGCCCCCGACGACACCGAGCGCGTCATCAACCGGGGCCTCGACCCCGACGACTGGCTCCAGGCCGTCTACAGCGACACCACCATCACCACGCAGCTCGACGACGGTGCGACACCGATCGGCGCGGGAGAGGGCAGCGCCACGTCATCCGCGTCCGCGCCCAGCACCGTCGCCGCCCTGCTCGACTGGCTGGCCCCCGAACCAGGGCATCGGGTGCTGGACATCGGCACCGGCACCGGGTTCACGGCCGCCCTGCTGACCCATCTCACCGGCGACGCGGGCGAGGTCACCTCCGTCGAGATCGATCCGGCGGTGGCCGAGCGGGCGGCCAAGAACCTGGCCACCGCCGGGCACGAACCGCACCTGGTCGTGGGTGACGGGGCACTCGGCTGCCCGGAACGGGCGCCGTTCGACCGGGTGCACGTGACCTGCGGCGTCCGCCGCGTGCCGTACGCGTGGGTGGAGCAGACCCGGCCCGGCGGGGTGATCGTGGCGCCGTACTGCCCGAACTTCGGGCTGAACCACGCCCTGAGGCTCGTCGTCACCTCGGACGGCACGGCGTACGGCAGGTTCCCGGGGTTCGCCTCGTACATGATGATGCGCTCCCAGCGCGCCGCTCCCTGGCACTCCGACAACGGGAACGGACACCGGTCCACGACCCGCGTCGATCCCCGCACCATCCGGTTCGCGCCCGCCGGGGCCGACCTCGCCATCGCGGCCGTCACCGGCCTGCGCGCGGTCACCGCCCAGGACGGCGACCAGTACCGGATGTGGGTGATCGACCAGGAGATGCCGAGCCAGTGGGCCGCGGTCACCTACCGGCCCGGCGAGGAGGAGTACGAGGTCTACCAGCTCGGCGACCGGCCGGTGTGGGAGGAGACCGTGGACGCCTACTTCCGCTGGGTGGCCTGGGGCGAGCCGGGCCGCGACCGATTCGGCATGACGGTCCGGCCCGACGGCCAGGAGATCTGGCTGGACACGCCGGACCAGGTAATCGGCTCCGAGCCCTACTCAGGGCCCTGAAGCGCGAACCGATTGCCCTCGGAGTCGAGGAACATGCACCACCAGCCCCACGGCTGCCGTACCGGCGGGGCCGGGAACTCCACCCCCTTGGCGGACAGCTCCTCGTAGGTCTTCTCCACATCGTCGGCGTAGAGGAAGAAGTTCGCGGTGGGCAGGTCCTCACGCGTGGGGAAGCGGAACGCGTCCTCGGGGTCCGCGCTCAACACCAGCGCGACCCCGCCGTCCGGGGAGGTCACCTCCACCCACCGGTTGCCCTGGTCGTCGTACGGCGCGTCGGTGGTGAGCGAGAACCCGGCGACCTCGGTCCAGAACCGCTTCGCCCGCTCCTGGTCCCGGACCCCGACGATGACCTTCTTCACACCCTGGATGCCCATGAGGCACCTCCCCTGTCTCCGGTCCTCTTCCCGGGCGCTCCCGCCGATCACTCGCCTACGGCGAGGACCGGAACTCCGCTGCCGCCGCCCGCTCCCACTGCGCCACGAAACCGCCCGGAGCACCCTACCCACCACCGGGGGCTCCCGACCACGCCGCTCCCTAGGCCGCGAAAACGATAACCGCTTGCCCACGCCTCAGCGTGATCGTACGATCACGGTAAGGGTTCGGCCTGGACACAGGAGATCGCGACATGGGCAAGCACAGCGACCCCGACAGCCCCAAGGACCAGGAGCTCAAGCCGGACAAGCCGAACAATGATCAGGAGGTGCGTCCCGGGGGTGCGCACGCCGGCGACGGCCGGAAGGACGGCGCGGAGTAGGTGGACATTCCGGTCCGTGCGCACATCGAGCGTCTGCTCGACGCCCACGCGTCCGACGGCCTGAGCGAGGCGGTCGAGCAGGCGTTCCGCGCGGTGCCCCGGCACCTGTTCATCCCACCGGTGGCCCTGGCCTGCCGGGACGATGGGCCGCAGATCATCGACCGTGACGCCGATCCGGACGCGTGGTGGGATGCGGTCTACTCCCGGGCGTCCATCGTCACCCAGCTCGACGACGGCGCCACCGACATCCGCGCCGGGAGCGGCGACTACACCTGTTCCAGCTCCGCCCCCAGTACGGTCGCCGATCTCCTCCAGCGGCTGGAGCTCGCGCCGGGGCACCGCGTACTGGAGATCGGCACCGGCACCGGGTGGACGGCCGCCCTGTTGTCCCACCTCGTCGGCGCGGCCAACGTCACTTCTGTGGAGGTGGACCCGGTCCTGGGCGCGCAGGCGGCGTCGAACCTCGCCGCCTCGGGGCACGCACCGTACCTGGTGGTCGGCGACGGCGCCCTGGGCTGCCCGGAGCGCGCTCCCTACGACCGGGTGCACGTCACCTGCGGCATCCGGCGCGTCCCGTACGCCTGGATCGAACAGTCACGGCCGGGCGCCGTCATCGTGTTGCCGTATTGCCCGGGCTTCGGCACCGACCACGCCCTGCGCCTCGTCGTCACACCGGACGGCATGGCGTACGGACGATTCCCGGGCTTCGCGTCCTATATGACGATGCGCGCCCAGCGACCGCAGCGCGACCAGCCCGCCCGCACCGACGCCGACAAGCACCACCTCACCACCCGCGTGGACCCCCGTACCATCGGACACGCCCCCGCCGGCGCGGACCTCGCGATAGCGGCGCTCACGGGGCTGGACTCCCTCGGTCAGGCGGACCAGGACGAGGACGGGCCACGATACCGGCTGTGGGTGTCCGACCCGGCGGTGCCGCGCTCCTGGGCAGTGGCCGTCTGGCGCCCCGGCCAGGACGAGTACCAGATCTACCAGGTCGGCGACCGGCCGGTGTGGGAGGAGGTCGTCGCGGCGTACTTCCGGTGGGTGGGCTGGGGCGAACCTGGGCGCGACCGGTTCGGCATGACCGTGCACGCCGACGGTCAGGAGGTGTGGCTCGACACGCCGGACCAGGTCATCGGGTCTGAGGCCCGGTCCGCCTGCTGATCACGTGCCTGCGGTGAGGACGGCACGCAACTCCGCCACCGGCGGCCGTTCGCGATGCTCTTTCGGAACCGCCTGGAGCACCATCCTGCCCGTCTCGATGATGTGGTTGCTGCGATAGGAGGGACCGAGAGAGTCGATCACGGCTGCCGCGTTGCGCGCTCCCTCATCGACCCCGCCCTGAGCCACCGTGCACAGCGCCTGGTGGAGCATGACGTTGGCGCGGTACTGGTAGTCGCGTGTCTGCGCGAGCACTTTGTCGCGTGCGGAGTCGGCTCGGCTCTCGTCGCCCGAGGCCGCGTACACCCAGCTCTCGGCGAAGTGGATCTGGTTCGCACTCCAGAACCCGAGGGGGTTGGGGGGTGACGCCCGCGTCCGCGAGTTCGCGGATCGCGGTGGACGCGGCGAGCGTCGTCATTCCTGCCGAGCAGGGACAGCGCCTTCGCCCGCGTGGTCAGCAAGCCGACGGTCGGCCGTCCGGCGATCTGGGTCGCGTTGTCCACGAGCCGGAGCACCGTGGCGGGATCGCGCTGCCCGTACAGGCCGTGTCCGGCCTCCTCGTCGCGGGCCAGGACGCGCGTCTCCAGGTCTCCGGAGGCGTCCGCCGCCGCCCGCGCCGTACGCCACCAGCGGAGGGCGGGCCCGTGCTCACCCAGGCGGGTGAGCGCGTTGGCCTGGATCGCCGAAAGGGCCGCGGCGGCGCGGTGCAGGCCGGGCAGTGTGTCGGGACCGGCGGTGTCGATCTGACGTTGCAGTGCCAGCAGGTCGGTCACGAGATCCGCCGTGACCTGGGCCGGTGGGCGGGTGCGGAGTGCGTACAGGTGGTCCGAACACGTCAGCTCCCAGTCCTCCACGGCGCGCTCTCCGTACTCCAGCGCCATGTCGAGGAGCTGACGGACCGGCTCACCTGTGAGACCGAGCGCGCCGGAGCCGAGGCCTGCGGCGGCGATCTGCAGAAGGCGGCGGCGTTCCGTGGCGTTCTTCCTTGCCGGGCAGTGGCTTTTCCGTGAGCGTACCCACGATCGAGCGCTCCGGCTCAAGGGCCTTCGCGTGGAGTGCGACAAGCGCGCCTCCCGCCGCAAGAGTCGCCCCCCGATACCTTGGGGCGCTCTCCCGCTTGAGGTCAACGACACGCGGCTGGACGCTGAGCGGTTCGAGGTCGGCTATCCGCTCATCAGGCATGGCAGCACCTGAAAGCGCCCGACACCGGCCCGATGATCGGGCGTTTTTGTTGAGGTGTGGAGGTCAGATCAAGTCGTCGAACTCGCCGTCCTTGACGCCATCGAAGAATGCCCGGAGCTCAGACTCGGTGAAGGCCAGGACCGGGCCGGTGGGGTTTTCGCTGTCTCGAATGAGCACTAGAGGGCCCCGGTTGGCCTTGTGGGGAGCATCGGCTGGTGCACTGTCGGCAACCGCGACTTCCACACAGCCGTTACCCCCGTCACTTCGCCGGCTCTTCCGCCAGGTGAGAGTGGCGGGGTCGATCGGGTTGGTGTGCCAGGTCCCTCTTTCCATCTAGAGGCGTCTGGCCGCCTGAGAGATGAACGTTCTTGAGTCGTCTGGGCTGAGCGCCATGGCATGTAGTTGGTCGAAGGCGAGGCTATAGCGATGGACCTCGCCGTCGTCCTCGATCCACAGATTACTCATCATCGTCTCGATATAGACCACATCAGGGTCGTACAGCTCAGGGAACGCCAGGATCGAGAAAGGGGTATTGGCTCCGGGATGAGCGCCCGCAGCGCTGCTGAGGACCTGAATTGTCACATTCGGCAGCTCCGCCTGCCGGATCAGGGACTCGCACTGCGCTCTCATGATCTCAGGATTGCCGACCATGCGGTGAAGGGCCGCTTCGTCCAGAACCATCCAAATGGCAAGGGGAGGGTCGCGGTGCAGCACCTTCTGGCGAGTCATGCGGACCTCGACGCGACGGTCGATCTCGGAGGCGGGCGCGAACGGTATCAGCGCTGCTCTGATGACGGCTCGGGCGTAGTCCTCGGTTTGCAACAAGCCGTGGATGAGTGTCTGTGAGAAGCATCTGATGGAGCTTGCCTCGGACTCCAGGCTGATGTAGTTCGCGTACTCCGTGGGGATCGACTCGTACGTGTCCCACCAACCTCGCTGTGCAGCGGTCCGCCCAAGTTCGGTGAGCGCGTCTCGTTTACCGTTCGGTGCCTCGTAGAGGTCGAGAAGTGCGGCGAGATCCCGGTTCCTGACTCCGACCTGGCCGGTTTCGATACGGCTGATCTTGCTGACGGACCATCCGAGTCGCTCGCCGGCCTGCTCTCCGGTGAGCCCGGCGCGCTCTCGCAGGACGCGAAGCTCTGCCGCGAGCCTGCGGCGGCGGACGGTGGGACCACGCCCACCAGCACCGGCGGGGCCGGGAACTCCATCCCCTTGGCGGACAGTTCCTCGTGGGTCTTCTTCCACGTCGTCCGCGTAGAAGTCATCTCTTGTCCAGGACGGAATCGGCTGGGCTTGAGCACCCTGGGTTCCGGGGGAGCGCGAGGGGGCCGGTAGGCCCCCTCGCCGGGGGGGCGAAGGGGGGCGAAGCCCCCTGGGGAGCAGCGGCTGAGGCCCCTTTGCGCGAAGCGCCGGGTGCCGAAGGCCATGCCCTTGGGCCTGGCGAAGCGCCGGGTGCCGACCCGGCCCCTGTTAGGCGGAGACGCCTAGCTTCTCCAGGATGAGTTCGCGGGCTCGGGCGGCGTCGGCCTTGCCTCGGCTGGCCTTCATGACGCCGCCGACCAGGGCGCCGACGGCGGCGATCTTGCCGCCGCGGACCTTGTCGGCCGCGTCGGCGTTGGCCGCGAGGACCTCGTCGATGATGCGGCTCAGCTCGCCCTCGTCGTTGACGATCTGGAGGCCGCGGGAGGCGACCACCTCGTCGGGGGTGCCCTCGCCTTCCAGGACGCCTTCCAGGACCTGGCGGGCCAGCTTGTCGTTCAGGGCGCCGCTCGCCACCAGGGCGCAGACCCGGGCCACCTGGTCGGGGGTGATCCGCAGGTCGGACAGGGGGACGGCGGCCTCGTTGGCGCGGCGGGCCAGCTCGCCCATCCACCACTTGCGGGCGTCGGCGGGCGGGGCGCCGGCGGCGACCGTGGCCTCGACCAGGTCGATGGCGTCGGCGTTGTGCATGGCCTGCATGTCGAGGTCGGAGACGCCCCACTCCTGCTGGAGCCGCTTGCGGCGGACCGACGGCAGCTCGGGCAGGGCGGCCTTCAGCTCCGCGACCCAGGCCGGGTCGGGGGCGATCGGGACCAGGTCGGGCTCGGGGAAGTAGCGGTAGTCCTGCGCCTCCTCCTTGGAGCGGCCCGAGGTGGTGGTGCCGGTGTCCTCGTGGAAGTGGCGGGTCTCCTGGACGATGCGGCCGCCCTCGGACAGGATCGCGGCCTGGCGCTCGATCTCGTGGCGGACGGCGCGCTCGACCGAGCGCAGCGAGTTGACGTTCTTGGTCTCGGTGCGGGTGCCCCACTCCGAGGAGCCGCGGGGCATCAGGGAGACGTTGACGTCGCAGCGCAGCGAGCCCTCTTCCATGCGCACGTCGGAGACGCCCAGCGCGCGCATCAGCTCGCGCAGCTCGGTGACGTACGCCCGCGCCACCTCGGGGGCGAGCCTGTCGGCGCCCTCGATCGGCTTGGTGACGATCTCGACGAGCGGGATGCCGGCCCGGTTGTAGTCGACGATGGAGTAGTCGGCGCCGTGGATGCGGCCGGTCGCGCCGCCCACGTGGGTGGACTTGCCGGTGTCCTCCTCCAGGTGCACGCGCTCGATGCCGACCCGGACCACCGTGCCATCGACCTCGACGTCGAGGTAGCCGTCGGTGCACAGCGGCTCGTCGTACTGGCTGATCTGGTAGTTCTTCGGCATGTCCGGATAGAAGTAGTTCTTCCGGGCGAACCTGCACCAGGAGGCGATGGAGCAGTTCAGCGCCAGGCCGATCCGGATCGTGGACTCGATGGCCTTCTCGTTGGCCACCGGCAGCGCGCCGGGCAGGGCCAGGCAGACCGGGCAGACCTGGGTGTTCGGCGCGGCGCCGAAGGTGGTGGCGCAGCCGCAGAACATCTTGGACGCCGTGCCCAGCTCGACGTGGGTCTCCAGGCCGAGGACCGGCTCGTAGCGCTCCAACGCCTCGTCGTACGGCATGAGGGTCGTCGTCGTGGTCACAGTGCCGGAGCCTCCTTCAGCAGCGGGCCGTTCCAGCGGGACTCGAACGCCTTCTCCACGGCGGCGCCCACCCGGTAGCAGCGGTCGTCGCCCAGGACCGGGGCCATGATCTGCAGGCCGACCGGCAGGCCGTCCTCGTCGGCCAGGCCGCACGGCACCGAGATGGCCGCGTTGCCCGCCAGGTTGGCCGGGATCGTGCACAGGTCGGCGAGGTACATCGCCATCGGGTCGTCGGCGCGCTCGCCGATCGGGAAGGCGGTGGTGGGCGTGGTCGGCGAGATCAGGACGTCCACCTGCTGGAAGGCGGCCTCGAAGTCGCGGGCGATGAGGGTGCGCACCTTCTGCGCCTGCCCGTAGTAGGCGTCGTAGTAACCGCTGCTCAGCGCGTACGTGCCGAGCATGATGCGCCGCTTCACCTCCGGGCCGAACCCGGCGGCCCTCGTCAGCGCCATGACCTCCTCGGCGCTGCGGGTGCCGTCGTCGCCGACGCGCAGGCCGTAGCGCATGGCGTCGAAGCGGGCCAGGTTGGAGGAGCACTCGGACGGCGCGATCAGGTAGTACGCCGGGAGCGCGGTGGTGAACGACGGGCAGGACACCTCCACGACCTTGGCGCCGAGCGATTCGAGCAGCTCGACGGAGTCGTGGAAGCGGTTGAGCACGCCCTGCTGGTAGCCCTCGCCGGCGAACTCCTTCACCACGCCGACGCGCAGGCCGGCGACGTCGGGGTGCCTGGCGGCCTCGACCACGGGCGGCACCGGGGCGTCGATGGAGGTGGAGTCGAGCGGGTCGTGCCCGGAGAACGCCTCGTGCAGCAGCGCGGCGTCCAGGACGTTGCGCGCGAACGGGCCGGGCGTGTCGAGCGAGGACGCGAACGCGATCAGGCCGTAGCGGGACGAGCCGCCGTAGGTCGGCTTCATGCCGACGATGCCGGTGACCGCGGCCGGCTGGCGGATGGAGCCGCCGGTGTCGGTGCCGGTGGACAGCGGCGTGACGTAGCCGGCGACCGCCGCGCTGGACCCGCCGGAGGAGCCGCCGGGCACCCGGGACAGGTCCCACGGGTTGCGGGTCGGGAAGTAGGCGGAGTTCTCGGTGGAGGAGCCCATCGCGAACTCGTCCAGGTTGGTCTTGCCCAGGATGACCAGGCCGGCCTCGCGCAGGCGGCGGGTCACCGTCGCGTCGTACGGCGGCCGCCACCCCTCCAGGATCCTGGACCCGGCGGTGGTCGGCATGTCGATCGTGGTGAAGACGTCCTTGTGCGCGATCGGCACCCCGGCCAGGGGCCCCAGCTCCTCGCCCGCCGCGCGCCGGGCGTCGATCGCGCGCGCCTGCTCCAGCGCCGCTTCGGCATCGACGTGCAGGAACGCGTTGATCTTGGGATCGACCTCGGCGACGCGGTCCAGGTGGGCCTGGGTGACCTCGACCGCCGAGACCTCTCCGCTCGCCATCAGCGCGGCCAGCTCGGCGGCGCTCTTACGCGTCAGGCTCATGCTTCCTCCCCCAGGATCCGCGGTACGCGGAAACGCTGGTCCTCGACCGCCGGCGCGCCGGACAGCGCCTGCTCGGGCGTCAGGCAGGGGCGTACCTCGTCGGGACGGAAGACGTTGGTGAGCGGCAGCGCGTGCGACGACGGCGGCACATCCTCTGCGGCGACCTCGGACACCCGCGCCACGGACCCGATGATCACATCGAGCTGGGTCGCGTAGTGGTCGAGCTCCTCATCGGACAACGCCAGCCGGGACAACCGGGCCAGATGGGCGACCTCGTCGCGGGTTATGGCGGACATGAGTCGTTGAACCCGTTTCATGAATGGCGATTGGACACTTGTCATCCTAGGGCCCGTCACCGAGCGCGTCCGAACGGTTAACGCGATCGACCCACGACGATCAGGTCATCGGGCGGGTCATCGGGTGTCGGCCATGGCCAGGCCGTCGGTGTCGGGGGTGGTTCTGGCCGTGGGCACGGACGCGGGGATGGCGGCGCCGGGTGTGTCGGCGCGCAGGTGGACGGCGGGGCCCTCGGGGGCGGCGAGCAGGGACCGGCGGGCGCGCAGCCACAGGGTGGCCTCGGCGGCGGGCATGGCCTCGCAGAACCACCAGCCCTGGCCGACGTCGCAGCCCATCTCGGCCAGCCGGCCGGCCACCTCGTCGGTCTCGACGCCCTCGGCCACCGAGCGCAGGCCGAGCGAGCGGACCAGGTCGATGATCGAGCGTACGATGCGGTCCTCGTCGGCGGACGCGCCGGGCTCGCCGTCCTCCCCCGGCCCGGCCAGGCGGCGCACGAACGAGGCGTCGATCTTGACCTCGGAGACGGCGAGACGCTGGAGGCGGACCAGGGAGGAGTAGCCGGTGCCGAAGTCGTCCAGCGCGAGCGGCACGCCGAGGGCGGCCAGCGCGCGGATGGTGTCGCCGGTGTACGCCTGGTCGGTCATCAGGATGCGCTCGGTGACCTCGAGCTGGATGGCGGTGGGGGGCAGCTCGTAGCGGTCGAGACCGGCGGCCAGCCGCTCGGGCAGGGCGCCGTCGAGCAGGTCGCGGGCCGAGACGTTGACCGAGACCTGGGTGCGCAGCCCGGCGTGCCACCACTCGGCGGCCTGCTCCAGGGCGGCGTCGATGACGTGCTGGGTGAGCTGGCGCATGAGGTAGGACTGCTCGGCGAGCGGCACGAAGTCGGCCGGGGAGATCAGCCCGCGGGTGGGGTGCGACCAGCGCAGCAGGGCCTCCAGGCCGACCACGCGGCCCGTGCCCAGGGCGATCTTGGGCTGGTAGTGCAGGCGGAGCTCGCCGGAGTCGAGGCCGCGGCGCAGGTCGCCGAGCAGGCGCAGCCGCTCGGGCGAGTTGCGGTCCTTCTCGGCCTGGTACAGCTCGACGCCGGTGCGGCCCTCCTTGGCCAGGTACATCGCCACGTCGGCCCGCTGGAGCAGCAGCTCGAAGTCGGGCGCGTGGTCGGGGTGCAGCGCGATGCCGACGGAGGCGTCCAGGTCGAAGGTCATGCCTTCGAGGCGTACGGGCTCGGTCAGCGCGACCCGCAGCCGGGCGGCCACCTCGCGGGCGGCGACGGCGTCGCGCACGGAGGGGAGCAGCACCGCGAACTCGTCGCCGCCGAGCCTGGCCACGACGTCGCCCGGACGCACGCTGTGGCTGAGCCGGTGGGCCACGATCTGCAGCAGCCGGTCGCCGACGGGGTGGCCGAGGGTGTCGTTGACCTCCTTGAACCGGTCCAGGTCGAGCAGGAACAGCCCGACGCGCTCGTCGCCGCGGGCCTCGGCCAGCGCCTCCTCGGTGCGCAGGACCAGGTGCTTGCGGTTGGGCAGGCCGGTGAGGCCGTCGTGCATGGCCTGGTGGTCGCGGCGCATGGACAGGGTGGCGGTGAAGTAGACCGCGGCGAGGGGGGCGACGAACAGCGGCACCAGGGCCGGGGAGTGGGACATCACGACCACGACGAGCGGGGCCAGGCCGAGCAGCCCGGCGTACACCAGGGCCTGGCCGCCGATGGTGGCGCGGACGACGCGGGAGATGGAGCGGCGCTCGTGCAGGGAGACGGCGCCGCACACGAGCACGGCGCGGGCCAGGAAGTACGCGGCGCCGGCCAGCGCGATCGGCAGCAGGTCGGCGCCGGTGGGCACCCACGGGTGGCCCGGCCCGGGGCGTACGCCGAACAGGCCGAGGACGACGGCGGCGGCCGTGCTGGCCAGGGTGACCTGGGCGATGTTGAACATGACGCGGTGCCACGCCTTGCGGGTGACCACGCCGTTGACGGCGACCGCGACGGCGTGGAGCAGGACCGCGACCGGCAGCCCGAAGTGCAGCAGCACGGCGAAGGTGAACATCGCCGAGGGGTAGGTGCCGTTGACCACGGCCGAGGAGGAGACCATCACCGGCCGCAGCTCGCCCAGTACGACGAGCACGGCCAGCACCCAGAACAGCGGCAGCCCGGCCAGCATGGTCAGGTCGTCCAGGCCGAGCAGCGCCATGGCCACGACCAGGGCGGTGAAGCCGATCGTGGTGACGCCCGCGAGGTAGGCCCACAGCGGTGAGCCGATGCGGGGTCCGCTGTCTCGCGGATCGGTCGGTTCGGTCATGAGTAACGAAACCCCCAGGAGGTCACTATGGGAGGGTACGACCTCTGGGCCACTTCGCGAAACCGGTTGGGCACGTTGCGTTACTGGCGATTTCTCGCCAGATGTCACCATTAATGAGCGTTTGGTATACGCAGGGTTGCCACACCCTCCTCTTCGCCCTCATTTCCTCACGCTACGTGACCGAAATCTCGGGAAAATTTCAGAACATGATTTCGGCGCGCATTGTGATCCGGGCCACCCCCGGTCACTCGGGGGCGGGGATCGGGGGCAGGGCCTCGGGGCCCTTGTCGAGGAGGATGTGGAAGGCGGCCTCGTCCAGGATCGGGACCCCGAGTGAGACGGCCTTGTCGTACTTGGAGCCGGCGTTCTCGCCCGCGATCAGGTAGCTGGTCTTCTTGGAGACCGAGCCGGTGACCTTGCCGCCGCGGGCGGCGATGGCCTCGCCCGCGGCCTCGCGGGTGAAGGCCGCCAGGGTGCCGGTGACGACGAAGGTCAGACCGGTCAGGGTCTGCGGGACCTCGGGAGCCTCCGGAAGCTCGTCGTCCTCCATGCGCACCCCGGCCGCCGCCCAGCGCTCGACGATCTCGCGGTGCCAGTCGACGGAGTACCACTCCTTGACCGAGGCGGCGATGATCGGCCCGACGCCCTCGACCTGCGCCAGCTCCTCCTCCGAGGCGCCGAAGATCCGCGGCAGGCTGCGGAACTCGGCCGCGAGCGCCTGGGCTGCGGTCGGGCCGACGTGGCGGATCGACAGGGCCAGCAGGACCCGCCACAGCGGCTGGCTCGCCCGCTTCTCGCGGAGCTGGTCGAGCATGAGCTCGGCGGTCTTCTTCGGCTCGCCCTTCATGTTGGCGAAGAAGGAGACGACCTTCTGCTCGCCCGTCTCGGGGTCGATCCTGGGCAGCCCGGTCTCGGGGTCGCGGACCACCGTCTTGATCGGCAGAAGCTGCTCCAGGGTGAGGTCGAACAGGTCGGCCTCGGTGCGCACCGGCGGCTGCTGGGGCGGCAGCGGGCTGGTCAGGGCGGTGGCCGCGACATAGCCCAGGCCCTCGATGTCGAACGCCGCGCGGCTCGCGGCGAAGAAGATCCGCTCACGGAGCTGGGCCGGGCAGGACCGCGCGTTCGGGCAGCGGATGTCGACGTCGGCCTCCTTCTCGCGGCGCAGCTCGGTGCCGCACTCGGGGCAGTGGGTCGGCATCACGAACGGCCGCTCGGCGCCGTCGCGCAGCTCCACGACCGGCTTGACGATCTCGGGGATGACGTCGCCCGCCTTGCGCAGCACCACGGTGTCGCCGATCAGGACCCCCTTGCGCTCCACCTCCTGCGCGTTGTGCAAGGTGGCGCGCTCGACCGTGGAGCCGGCCACCTTGACCGGCTTCATCACGCCGTACGGCGTGACCCGCCCGGTGCGGCCCACCCCGACCTGGATGTCGAGCAGCTTGGTGTTGACCTCCTCCGGCGGGTACTTGTACGCGATGGCCCAGCGCGGCGCCCGGCTGGTGGAGCCGAGCTCCCGCTGCACCGAGAGCCGGTCCACCTTGACCACCACGCCGTCGATCTCGTACGCCGGCTCGTGCCGGTGCGCGCGGTAGTGCTCGATGTAGCCGAGGATGCCGTCGAGGCCGTCCACGACCTGGTACAGGTCGCTGACCGGCAGGCCCAGCTCGCGCAGCCGCTCGTAGACCTGCGACTGGGTCTCGGGCGCCGGGCCGCCGCCCTGCCACACGCCGAAGCCGTGGGCGATCAGGTGCAGCTCGCGCTGGGCGGTGACGCGCGGGTCCTTCTGCCGCAGCGACCCCGCCGCGGAGTTGCGCGGGTTGGCGAACAGCGGCTTGCCGGCCGCGAGAAGCTGCTCGTTGAGCCGCTTGAAGCCCTCGACCGGCAGGAACACCTCGCCGCGCACCTCCAGCAGGTCGGGCACGCCGTCGCCGGTGAGGCGGTGGGGCACGTCGCGGATCGTGCGCACGTTCGGCGTGACGTCCTCGCCGGTACGCCCGTTGCCGCGGGTCGCCGCGCGGACCAGCCGCCCGTGCTCGTAGACCAGCGCGACGGCCAGCCCGTCGATCTTCAGCTCGCACAGGTAGGGACCGGGGTCGCCCTCGGCCAGCTTCTCGGCCCGTGCCAGCCAGGCTTCGAGCTGGTTGCGCTGGAAGGCGTTGTCCAGGCTCTCCATCCGCTGGAGGTGCTCGACCTCGGTGAACTCGGTGGAGACCGGCGCGCCGACCCGCTGGGTGGGCGAGTCGGGGGTGCGCAGCTCCGGATGCTCCTCCTCCAGGGCCTGGATCTCGCGCATCCACGCGTCGTACTGGCTGTCGCTGACCGTCGGCGCGTCGAGGACGTAGTAGCGCCAGTTGGCGTCGTCGATCAGCTCCGCCAGCTCGGCGTGCCGCGTCTGCGCGGTCACCGGCATGCCCTCGGCGTCGGCGGCCATCGCACGTCTCCCCTCGTTCCGTCGCCCCGGGTGGCTGCCCCGCGGGCGTTGCCCCTGGGCAGAACGTTAGCGCCGCCGCGGGACTACCCCCACACGTCCTGGTACCTCTCCGGGCTGAACGCGCGGCGCAGGTTGCCCGCCGACACCCACACCTCCAGCTCGGTCATCCCGGTCAGCGCGCCGCCGTCGATGGACTTCATGGACGGGGTGCGGTCGCGGCTCTTGAGCGCGCCGCTCTTCTTCCACCGGCCCCTGACCTTGTAGCGGAACTTGGCCCACGCCTGGGAGGTGGACGAGGTGCTCTCGTTGGCGAGCCAGTACTCGACGCGGTAGCGGTCGTCGGCCGTGCCGGCGGCGTTGCGGACCCGGATCACCCGCACCCTGATCCGCGCCAGGTACGGGGAGGCGACCGGTTCGAAGCGGGTGGGCGGCACCACCACGCTCGCCTCCGCCGACATCTCCGCGAGCGTCTCTTCCTCAACTGCCGCCATCTCGTCTCCCGGGGGGATCGATGTAGCCGTCGCGCTCAGCCAATCACCTCGCGCACGGTTCGGCCACGGGTTCGGCCGTGACGTACTGGCGCCACTCGGCGGCGTCCAGGCCGCGGCGGGCCAGGCGGCACGCGGCGCGCATCGGGTCGCGGGCCACGTCCTCGGTCAGGCCGGCGTCCCACAGCACGGCCGCGCCGGAGCGTCCGCCGGTGAGCAGGGCGCGCCCGCCGGGCGCGTACGCCGCCGTGGCCGCCATCCCCCGTACGGTGGCCAGCTCGCGCGGCCGGGACGGGTCGGTGAGGTTCCACACGCTGCCGGCGTCGTCGAAGCCGATCGTGATCGCGGTGATCCCGCCGGGCCCGAACCCGACCGCGTCCACCTGGGCGGTGTGCCCGAGCACGGCGATCCGGGCGGGCGGGCGCGCGGTGAGGTCCCACAGGATCGCCCGCCCGTCCGCGCCGCCGGTGAGGGCCCTGGCGCCGTCCGGCGCGAACGCCACCGCGGGCACGTCCGACCGGTGCCCGGCGAGCCGGGCCGCCAGGCGCGGCGGCGCACCCTGCGGGAGGTCCCACAGCAGCACGGCGCCCTCGGCGCCGGCGGTGAGCGCCCGGCGGCCGTCCGGGGAGAAGGCGGCGGCGAGCACGACCCCGGGGTGCCCGGTGAGCGCGGTGGCGCGCGGCGCGGCGCCGGGGGCGAGCGTCCACAGCAGGACCCGGCCGTTCTCGCCGAAGGTGAGCGCGGTGCGCCCGTCCGGCGCGGCGGCGACGCCGAGGACGCCGCCCTCGGGGTCGGGCAGCGCGGCCAGCTCGCGCGGCGAGGCCGGGCCGGCGACGTCCCACAGCGCGGCCCCGTCGCCGGACGCGGTGAGCACCCGCCCGGAGGACCCGGCGAAGACCGCCTGCGCGACCTCCTCGCCCACCGTGGCCAGCCGGGCGGGCCTGCGCGGGTCGGCGACGTCCCACAGCGCGGCGCCGCCGCCCGTGCCGGCGGTCAGGGCGCGGCGTCCGTCGGGGGCGAAGGCAGCGTGCAGCACGTGGCCGGGCTCGCCGCGCAGCGTGGCCAGCCTGGGCACGCCGGAGGCCCGCCACACGACGGCCGACCGGTCGGCGCTCGCGGTCACGACGTACCGGCCCGAGGGGTCGGACGCCGCCGCGGCGATCGGCCCGTCGTGCCCGGTCAGGGCCTCGATCTGCTGCGGGTGGTAGGGGTCGCCGAGGTCCCACAGGTACGCGCGCCGGTCGTCGCCCGCGGTGAGGGCCACCGGGTCGCGCCCCGCGAACGCGACCGCGGCGACCTCGCCGGAGTGCCCGGCCAGCAGCGCCGCCCGCCTGGGCGCGGCGGGCTCGGCCAGGTCCCACACGCTGGCGCTGTTGCCCTGGTCGCCGGCCACGAGCACCCGCCCGTCGCCGCTGAGCGCAAGCCCCGTCGTCCGCCGCCCCTCCGGCTGGCCCCGCATGGTGGCCAGCTCGCGCGGGTCGCGCGGGTCGCGGGCGTCCCAGACCGTCACCGAGCTGTCCTGGCCGCCGGTGACCAGCAGCCCGCCCGGCCCGTACGCCGCCGCGAACGCCGCCTCCGCCCGCCAGGGCAGCCGCCGCGGCCGGGCCGGGTCGGACAGGTCCCACAGGCTCGGCGGCAGCCCGCCGAGCAGCGCCGTGCGCCCGTCGGGCGCGAAGGCGACCGCGTTGACGAAGGTGGACTCGCCGGTCATCCGGGCCACCTCGACCGGCGGCCCGCCCGGGACCAGCCGGAACAGCACGGCGGTGCGGCGGTCGCCGCCGGCGAGCAGCAGGTCGCCGCCCGGGGCGTACGCGAGGGACCTGACCACCCGCATCGGCACCGCCACCCGTGCCGGGGCGGGCACCCGGTACGGGTCGGCCAGGTCCCACAGCAGCAGCGTGCCGTCCTGCCCGCCGGTGGCGGCGGCGCGCCCGCCGGGGGCGACCGCGACCGCGCGCACCTCGTCTCCGTGCCCGGCGAGCGTCGAGACCGGGGCGTACGCCATCACCCGGGAGGCGAGCCGGGCCCGGTCGTCGGCGCTGCCGCTGAGCGAGACGGCGGCCATGCCGAGCCGCAGCGCCAGCTCGGGCTGCACCTCCTCCACCAGGTCCGCGCCGATCGCCAGGTCGCGGGCCTCGGCGACGCGCCGCTGCCTCTCGGCCTCGGAGCGGCTGTAGAGGGCCAGCGCGGCCATCGACGGCACCAGCACGGCCAGCGCGGCGATGACGGCGGTGGCGACCAGCCCGCGCCGGGCCCGCCGCCGCGCGGCGTGTGCCTCGGCGGCCTCGCGCTCGACGCTGGCCTCCAGGAACTCCCTGGCGAGCGGGCCGAGCCGGCGCTCGCCCCGCTCCGCCCACTCGCGGGCCAGGGCGAGCCGGGTGCCCCGGTACAGCCCGCCGGGGTCGCGGGCCTCGCGCTCCCAGGCGCGGGCGGCCTCGGCGAGGTGCTGGGCGGCGAGCAGCCCGGCGCGGCCCTCGTCCAGCCAGCCGCGCAGGGTGGGCCAGGCGGTCAGCAGCGCCTCGTGGGTGATCTCCACCGAGCGCTCGTCCATGGTGATCAGGCGGGCGTCGTCGGCGGCGAAGGCGGCCAGGGCCTTCTCGGCGGCGGCGGGGTCGGGCAGCTCGGCGGCGAGCCGGCCGCGGTCCAGGCGCAGCCGGGTGTCCTGCGCGCCCTCCCCCACGCGTACCAGGTGCAGGAACAGCTCGCGCGCTGCCGTACGGCCCGGCTCGTCCAGGCCCGCGAGCACGCGGTCGGCGGTGGCGGCCAGCGCGCCCGCGATGCCGCCCGTACGCAGGTAGCCCGCCACGGTCAGCGTGTCTCCCGAGCGCTCCCGCCAGGTGGCCAGCAGCGCGTGCGACAGCAGCGGCAGCCGCCCGGCCTCCGAGCCGCCGTAGTCGTTCAGCAGCACCTCGGCCAGCCCCGGCTCCAGCTCCAGCCCCGCGGACGCGGCGGGCCGCTCGATGGCCGCGCGCAGCTCGGCGGGGGTCATCGGCCCCACGACGACCTGGCCGCCCTCAAGCGCGGCCCGCAGCTCGGGGTACTCGGCGCAGCGGCCGTAGAAGTCGGCGCGCACGGCCGCCACCACCAGCGCCGAGCCGTCGGAGGCGGCGGCGTGCAGGGCGCGGATGAACGCGGCGCGGCCGGCCTCGTCCTCGCACTGCGTGAAGACCTCCTCGAACTGGTCCACCACCAGCACCACGCGCTCCCCGCCCGGGGGCGGCAGGGCGGCGGCCAGCGCGCCCAGCGGGTCGGCGGTCGGGGTGAACAGCACCCCGCGCGCCCCGCCGAGCGCACCCCGGTCCAGCGCGGGCAGCAGCCCGGCGCGCAGCAGCGAGGACTTCCCCGACCCGGACGCGCCGCCCACCAGCAGCGGCCGGGGATCGCCGGCGCGCTCGGCCAGCCGGGCCAGCAGCGCGGCCGTCAGCCGCTCGCGGCCGTGGAACGCCTCGGCGTGCCGGGCCTCGAAGACGGCCAGCCCCCGGTACGGGCACGGCGCCCCGCTCCCGGACGGCGCGGGCCGCACGGCGGCGGGCGGGCGGTGGGCCGGGTTGGGGGCGAGCACCAGGTCGCCGACGGGACCGGCGGTACGGCAGCGGGGGCGCGGGTACCCGGCGGCAGGCAGCGTACGGGCGAGGTAGCGGTAGACGTGGTGCAGGCTCAGATCGCGCGGCCCGTCCGGGTCGCCATGCTCCAGCAGGCCCAGCAGCGCGCCCGCGAACGCCGTGTGCCGCGCCCCCTCCGGCGCCAGCGCCACCTCGTTGCCCCCGGCCGAGGTCATCACGTAGCCGCCGCCGATCTCGGCGAGGGCGGCCACCTCGTCCTCCGGGTCGGCCATCGCCGAGACCGCGCGGCCGGAGAAGCAGCAGTCCAGCAGCACCACGACGGGCCCGGCGGCGTCGAGCAGGTAGCGGCGCAGCACGGCGTACGGGAGCGCGGTGTGCTCCAGGCGGTTGCGCCGCGGGTCGGCCGCCGCGGTGGCGAGGTAGAGCGAGCCGGTACGGCTGAGCAGGCCGTGCCCGGCGTAGTAGACGATCAGCGGCCCGCCCTCGCCGGCCTCGGTGAACGCCGCCAGGGCCTCGCCCATCTCCAGCGGCGTGGCCGGGTCCAGTGCGACCTGTACGGCGCCGGGCGCCAGGCCGCACCGCTCGTGCAGCGCGGCCTTCAGGTCGGCGAGCGTGGTCCCGATCGCGGGGATGTCGGGCAGGCCGGAGGAGCCCGCGTGGGCGCCGGTGCCGAGCAGCAGCGCCCGGGCCGTCCGCAGGTCTCCGGCCATCAGCCGCCCTGGGCCCAGATGCCGTCCCACGCCGAGCACGAGCCGGTGATCCTGGTCGCCGTGCCCCAGCTCCAGGTGTCGGCCGTGGCCGCCGAGGCGGGCAGGGCGAGCCCGACGGAGGCGGCGGTGGCCAGGCCGAGGAGCAGGACGCGAGCGCCGGTACGCATGGTGTGGATCTCCCAGTTCGATGGTAGTTGCATCGTCAGGGATATCCAGTGGCGCTTGCAGCCCGCTTGTGGGTCGATCGCCTGATTACTCCGGCGGGTCCTCGCGCAGGACCACGGCCGACTCGCGGCAGCGGGCGAGCGCCGCCCGCGCGTACGCCGGCGACGCCCCTGCCAGCCCGCACGCCGGGGTCAGCACCACCTGCCTGGCCAGCGTCGCCGGGGCGAAGCCGAGCCGCCGCCACAGCTCGCGCGCCGGTTTGGCCACCACCCCCACGTCGGGCAGGCGGGAATCGGTGCCCGGCACCACGCCCAGGAAGAACGCCACGCCGTTCTCGATCGACTCGCCGATCGCGTCCTCGTCGCGGCGGCGCAGCAGCGAGGCGTCCACCGACACCCCCTGCGCGCCCGCCCGGCGCAGCGCGGCGAACGGCACCTCGGGCGCGCAGCAGTGCACCACGGTGAACTCCTCGCCCGCCGCCTCCAGCACGGTGCGCAGGTGCTCCACCGCCACCGGCTCCTCCACCGCGGCCAGCCGGCCGAACCCCGAGGCGGTCGGCACCGTGCCCGCCAGCACGGCGGGCAGCCCCGGCTCGTCGAGCTGGAGCACGATCCGCGACACGCCCGGCACGCGGCGGCGTACCTCGGTGAGGTGGGCCGCCAGGCCCTCGGCCAGCGACTCCATCAGGTCGCGCACCGCGCCCGGATCGGCCAGCACCTTGTCGCCGTGGCGCAGCTCGATCGCGCCCGCCAGGGTCCACGGCCCGCACACCTGCACCTTCAGCGGCCCGGTGTACCCCTGGGCGACCTCCTCCAGCCCGTCGAGGTCCCGGGACAGGTGCTCGGCCGCCCGCCGCATGTCGCGTCCGGGCCGGTCGGCGAACCGCCACCCCGACGGCCGCACCTCCACCGGCAGCTCCACCAGCATCGAGGCCGTCCGCCCGACCATGTCGGCCCCGACGCCGCGCGCCGGCAGCTCCACCAGATAGGGCAGGCCGGGCAGCTCGCCGAACACCACGCGCTGCGCTTCGAGGTGGTCCTCGCCGGGATGCGACCCGACGCCGGTCGCGACCGCCTCACTCCAGGGATACTCGCTCACGGCAGCTAGGTTAGGCCGCATGAAGCTCACCAAGTACACGCACGCGTGCGTACGCCTGGAGAAGGACGGGCGGGTCCTGGTCATCGACCCCGGGTCCTTCAGCGAGGCGGAGGCGCTCGACGGGGCCGACGCGGTCCTGATCACGCACGAGCACTTCGACCACCTGGACCCCGAGCGGCTGGCCCGGCTGCCCGCCACGGCCGAGATCTGGACCTGCGAGGCCGTCGCGGGGCGGCTCACCGAGGTGGCCGCCACCGTGCGTACGGTGCGCGACGGCGACGGGTTCGAGACCGCCGGGTTCCGGGTGGACGTCGTGGGCGAGTGGCACGCGCTCAACCACCCCGACATGCCGATCGTGCAGAACGTCGGGTTCAAGGTGGACGGCGATGTGTACTACCCGGGCGACGCGTTCACGCTGCCGGGCGGCGAGGTGGGCACGCTGCTGGTCCCCATGACCGCGCCCTGGCTCAAGCTGCCCGAGGTGATCGAGTTCCTGCGCACGGTACGCCCGGCGCGGGCGTACTCCACGCACGACGGGATCTACAACGAGACCGGGCTGAAGCTGGTGGACACCTGGCTGGGCATGGAGGCCGGCAAGCAGCGCGCCGACATCCGCCGCCTGACGCCCGGCGAGTCGGTGGAGCTGTAGGGTCAGGCCGCCGTGGGCACGCCCGCCGAGGCGATGGTCGCCGAGCCGAGCACGGTGTCGCCGTCGTAGAGCACCGCGGCCTGGCCGGCCGCCACGCCGGTGGCCGGGCGGTCCAGCTCGACGCGCAGCGTGTCGCCGCTCACGTGGGCGCGGCAGGAGTAGACCTCGCCGTGGGCGCGGAGCTGCACCGTGCAGGCCAGCGGCTCGCGCGGCTCGGCCACGGGGCCGTTCCACACCGGGCGCACGCACTCGATCGCGGTGACCTCCAGCGCCGATCTCGGGCCGACCCGCACGGTGTTGGAGACCGGCTCGATCGACAGCACGTAGCGCGGCCGGCCGTCGGCCGCCGGGCGGTCCAGGCGCAGCCCTTTGCGCTGGCCCACGGTGAACCCGTAGGCGCCCTGGTGGCTGCCCACCACCTCGCCCGACAGCGCGTCCACGATCGGGCCCTCGGCCGCGCCCAGCCGCTCGGCCAGGAAGCCGCGGGTGTCGCCGTCGGCGATGAAGCAGATGTCGTGGCTGTCGGGCTTGTCGGCCACGGCCAGCCCGCGCCGGGCGGCCTCGGCCCGCACCTCGGCCTTCGTCGAGCCGCCCAGCGGGAAGATCGCGTGGGCGAGCTGCTCGCGGGTGAGCACGCCCAGGACGTACGACTGGTCCTTGGCGGCATCGACGCTGCGGCGCAGCACGCCGTCCTCCAGGCGGGCGTGGTGGCCGGTGGCCACCGCGTCGAAGCCGAGGGCGAGCGCCCGGTCCAGCACCGCCTCGAACTTGATCTTCTCGTTGCAGCGCAGGCACGGGTTGGGGGTGCGGCCCGCGGCGTACTCGCCGACGAAGTCCTCCACCACGTCGCGGTGGAACCGCTCGGCCATGTCCCAGATGTAGAACGGGATGCCGATGACGTCGGCCGCGCGGCGGGCGTCGCGCGAGTCCTCGATCGTGCAGCACCCGCGCGCGCCGGTGCGGTAGGACTGCGGGTTGGCCGACAGCGCGAGGTGCACGCCGGTGACATCGTGGCCCGCCTCGGCGATGCGGGCGGCGGCCACGGCGGAGTCGACGCCGCCGGACATGGCGGCAAGCACACGAAGACCCATAACATCACCAGGCTACCCGCTGCGCCACGCCCCGCCTCCCCGTTGGCATCGGCGCCGTCTCCCTGGGAGAATCAGCGGCCATGCGACTGTTCGGCCGCAGGGCCGATGTACCCGAGTCCGAGTCCGAGGGCCCCATCGCCGGCTTCTGGAGCTGGTGGGCCGAGGCGCGCCCCGAGCTGGACGCGATGGTCGACGCCGACCAGGCCGACGCGCTCGCCGAGCGGATCACCCCGGCCGTGGCCGCGCTGCACCCGTCCCTGGTCTGGGAGATCGCGCCCGGACGCACCGCCAAGCAGGCCCTGGTGGTCACCGCCGCCGGCGACGCCGAGCTGCGCCCGCTGGCCCACCGCTGGGCCCGCGCCGCCCCGCCCGCCGACGCCCGCTGGGAGTTCCACCCCTCCCGCCAGGCCAACCCGGAGGCGCTGGAGCTCACCCTCGACGTGGGCGGCTACGACTTCGACCTCGACCAGCTCTCGCTGGGCCTGCACGTGCCGCGCGGCACGCCGCGCCTGGACGTGGTGGCGTACCACCCGATCTTCACGCTGCTCGACGAGGACACCCGCATGGAGGCCACCCTGCTGGCCCTCGACTGGCTGCTCGGCGAGGACGACGTCGCCCGCTGGATCGGCGAGATCACCCCGGCCGCGTTCCCGCCCATCGACGCCGTGGCCGCGGCCCACCTGTCCGCCGTGGTCGCCGACCTCGCCTCCGGTTACCAGGACGAGCAGTGGGCCCTGCTGGAGGGCCAGACGGGCTCGGGGGCCAAGCTGGTCGCCACGGCGCGTTTCCCGCTGCGCCCGGTGGACCACCCGCTGCTCGACCAGCACATCGCCATCGCGCTGCCGTACGAGCACGCCACCGAGGACGGCCTGCCGGCCGGCCCGTCGCTGGACTCCCTGCGCGCCTTCGAGGACCGCCTCGCCGAGACCCTGGCCGGCCTCGGCGGCTCCGCCCTGCTGGCCGCGCACATCAGCGCCGAGTCCCGCCGCGTCCTGCACCTCTACGCCGACCCGGCCACCGACGCCGCCGCCCGCGCCCACGACCTCGCCGCCACCTGGAAGGAGGGCACGCCCCAGGTGAACGTCACCACCGACCCCGCCTGGTCGGCCGTGGCCCCCTTCCTCGACTGACCCACTCCGTCCCCTTAGGGGCTGGCGGTGGCCCGCTCGCGGCCGTATACTCGTGGACGAATATCCGCCTACGAGGGGCATGACATGGCGAAGCGCCGCAAAGTGGGCAACCTGCTGGCGTTGGCCGTGCTGTCCGCGCTGGCGCAGCGGCCGATGCACCCGTACGAGATGGCCTCCGTGTTGCGGGCCCGCGGCAAGGACCAGGACATGCCGATCAAGTGGGGCTCGCTCTACACCGTCGTGGCGAACCTGGACAAGCACGGCCTCATCACCGCCACCGGCAGCGAGCGCGAGGGCGGGCGGCCCGAGCGCACGACGTACGCGATCACCGCGGCCGGGCGGGCCGAGCTGGCCGACTGGACCCGGGAGCTGCTGGCCGAGCCCGAGCCGGAGCACACCAGGTTCCAGGCCGGGCTGTCGGTGATGGGCGGCCTCGGTCCGGACGAGGTCGTCGCCCTGCTGGAGCGGCGGCTGCACCGCCTGGAACAGGACCTCGCCGTACGCCGTGAGTCGCTGGCCCGGCAGCTCACGCAGATCCCCCGGCTGTTCCTGGTCGAGGACGAGTACGACCTGGCGGTGCGGGAGGCGGAGGCGGCCTGGGTGCGCGGCCTGCTGGCCGAGCTGCGCAGCGGCGAGTTCCCGGGCCTCGACACATGGCGGGCCTACCACCACGGCGAGCCCCTGCCGCCCGGCCTCGCCGACCTGGCGGAAAGGGGCGGCACGAGCGACTGACCCGGCATGCGCCCGGCGGGGTGCTGCAACACCCCGCCGAGCGTGACCTCCGACCGAGACCCGCGAGGGTGAACCCCGGCCGCAAGGTGGCATCGCAAGGATAGCCGGGCTCCCCTCCGGGACCGATCACACCCGAAGGGGAGACAACACCATGACCAGCCCATCCGCGACCGGCCCATCCGCGATCACGTCCACCGTCGCCCACGCGACCTCCCGCGACGGCACCCCCATCGGCTACCGGGTCCTGGGGCGCGGCCCCGGCCTGGTGGCGCTGCACGGCGCGATGCAGTCGTCCTACAGCCACGTCCAGCTCGCCGAGGAGCTGGCGGGCGACTTCACCGTCTACCTGCCCGACCGGCGGGGGCGCGGCCTGAGCGGGCCGTGGCGCGAGGACCACGGCATGCGTACCGAGGTCGAGGACCTCGCCGCCGTGCTCGCGGCCACCGGCGCCCGCGACGTGCTCGGGGTCAGCTCCGGCGCACTGATCACGCTGCGGGCGGCGCTCACCCTGCCGGGCGCGATCCGCAGGGCGGCGATCTTCGAGCCGCCGCTGTTCACCGACGGCCCGGCCCCCACCGACTGGCTGCGCCGGCACGACCGCGAGATGGCCGCGGGCAAGGTGGCGGCGGCGCTGGTCAGCGGGATGCTCGGCGCGCAGATGGGCCCGCCGGCGCTCGCGTACGTGCCGCGGCCGGTGCTGGTCCTGCTGACACGCCTGATGATGCGCCGCACCGGCGGCGGGGAGGCGCCCTCCTTCCAGGAGCTGGCGCCGACCCTGCATTACGACGGCGAGCTGGTCGTGGAGATGGCGCGCACGCAGGAGGCGTACCGGGCGATCGAGGCGGACGTGCTGCTGCTCAAGGGCAGCAGGAGCCCGCAATACCTGCGTGACGCGGTGGACGCGCTGGCCCGGGTGCTGCCGCGGGCACGGCTGGTGGAGCTGCCCGGACTGCACCACGGAGCCACGGGCAACCGCGACCAGGGCGGCCGTCCGCACGTCGTGGCCCGCGAGCTGCGCCGCTTCCTGACCGGCGCCTGAGCCCTCGGCTCAGGTGAGCCCCGCCCGGCGGGCACGTTCCACAACCGGCGCGATCACTTCCACCACCCGGTCCACGTCGGCCTGGGTGGAGGTGTGGCCGAGGCTGAACCGGAGCGACCCCCGGGCGGCGGCCGGGTCGGCGCCCATGGCCAGCAGCACGTGCGAGGGCTGGGCGACCCCGGCCGAGCAGGCCGACCCGGTCGAGCACTCCACGCCCTTGGCGTCGAGCAGCATCAGCAGCGCGTCGCCCTCGCAGCCGGGGAAGGCGAAGTGCGCGTTCCCCGGCAGCCGGTCGGCGAGATCGCCGTTGACGACGACGTCGGGCACGGCCTCGCGTACGCGCCGGATCAGGTCGTCGCGCAGCTCGGTCAGGTGCTTGGCCAGCGCCTCCTGCCGGGCCACGGCATGGGTGACCGCGGCGGCCAGCCCGGCGACGGCGGGGGCGTCGATCGTGCCGGAGCGCACCTCGCGCTCCTGCCCGCCGCCGTGCAGCACGGGCACGGGCTCCAGTCCCCGGCCGAGCAGCAGCGCGCCCACCCCCATCGGCCCGCCGACCTTGTGCCCGGACAGCGTGAGCGCGTCCACCCCCGCACCGGAGAAGGACACCGGGAGCTGCCCGATCGCCTGCACCGCGTCGGTGTGGAACGGAATGCCGTGGTCGTGGGCGATGGCCGCGAGCACCCGGATCGGCTGCACGGTGCCGACCTCGTTGTTGGCCCACATCACGCTGACCAGCGCCACGCTGCCGGGATCGCGCTCGATCGCCTCCCGGAGCGTGTCGGGGCGTACGCGGCCGAACTCGTCCACCGGCAGCAGCTCGACCTGGGCGCCCTGGTTGTCGGCCAGCCAGTGGGCGGGGTCGAGCACGGCGTGGTGCTCGACGGAGCTGACCAGCACCCGTGTCGCGCCCGCGGCCCGGCGCGCCCAGTACAGGCCCTTGATGGCGAGATTGTCCGCCTCGGTGCCGCCCGCGGTGAAGACGACCTCGCTCGGCCGCGCGCCCAACGCGGCGGCCACCGCCTCGCGCGACTCCTCGACCACCCTGCGCGTACGGCGGCCCGAGGCGTGCAGCGAGGACGCGTTGCCCGGCCGGGCGAACTGGGCCGTCATGGCCTCGATCGCCTCGGGGATCATCGGCGTGGTCGCCGCATGATCGAGATAGGCCGGCTCTACCACCGCATTCCCTCCAGCCCTCCGGCCGTCACGAGACCGCCGTGAAACATGTCCAGTAGCCGATATCGGACACGACTTTCCAAGGGTATCCGCGCCCCGGGGATTCCCCACTGCCGCCCTTTGCCACTGAACCGTCCGGACGGTACAGTAAAAGGCATGAGAAGGGACGAACTGCTCGACGCGGCCGAAAGCCTGCTCGCCGACCAGGGGGCGCACGCCCTCACCCTGGCGGCGGTGGCCGAGCGCGCCGGCGTCAGCAAGGGCGGCCTTCTCTACCACTTCAACAGCAAGGACGCCCTGGTCCGCGCCATGGTCGAACGGCTGATCGCCGACTTCGACGACCTGATGGCGACCCAGGACCACGACACCTACACCAAACGCTACGTAGCCGCCACCTTCGCCGCCGTCCGCAGCGGCCGTTTGAGACGCTGGGCCGTCGTCACCGGCGCCGCCGGCGACCCCACCCTCCTGGCCCCCCTCCGCGAGGCCATGATCCGCTGGAACAGCGAGGGCCTGGACCAGGACGGCGACAGAATGACCGCCCAGGTGGTCCGCCTGGCCTGCGAGGGCCTCTGGGAGGTGGCCACCCACGCCCCCGCCCTGTACGACCAGGAAGCCCAGGCGTCCCTGGAACACCACCTGATGTCCATGCTCACATAGGGGCCGCCGGCCAGGACCTACGCGGGGGCGGGGCGGCCGGGACGCATGCCCGCCGATGCGAGCACGCCGAGGTCAATGCCGGACGGCGCACAGGCCACGAGATTCCCTCAGGCAGAGGGCCAGGCGATTGGGCCTTCTACGCGATGCGCACCGGTGGCCCGCATCCGATGCGGGCCCCCCACGGTGCGCCATACGGGCCACGAGCGGAGCGCGATGCGGTGGCGACACCAGAGCAGGGCGGACGAAGCACGACGTGCGGTGGCGACACCCAGAACAGGGCGGACGCCCGCTGGCCGACGGCATGTGGCCACGCCCAACGGCATGTGGCCGATGGCGCTGGCGGCGTGTGACCGCGCACCCGAGGGCGGCACAAGCGCCGTGTGGCCGCGCGCCCGACGACGCCGGCGCCCTGTGACCGCACGCCCGGCGGCCCAGGGCGCGCCGTGCGGAGGGGGCGTAGCGCGGGATCGGGCCGTACGGAAGGGGCGTAGCGCGGGATCGGGCCTGGTCGGGGGGCCGGCGAGGGGCTGGTGGTCGCCCTCGCGGCCCGGGCCGTAAGGGCGACCGGAGGCTGTGTTCCCCTTTGGCGGGAGCGTAAACACGATTGTCAACATTATTTGGAGGAGGGGACGATGACGCGCGACCTGCGGCAGGCGCGAATTGGGGCGATCTTCACGTTCGTCCTGGCCGGCCTGCTGTGCGGAACCTTCACCGTGCGCATTCCGGCTCTGGTGGACCGGCTGGGGCTGACCGAGGCGCATGTGGGCGGGGTTCTGCTCGCGTGGGGGATCGGTGCTCTCGTCACGATGCAGTCGATGCGGCGGGTGATGGCGTATGCCGGCAGCCGGGCCGTGTTGCGGATCGGGGGACCGTTGTGCGCGGCGGCGCTGGTGCTGGTCGCGATGGCGCCCGGTCTGCCGGCGCTGCTGGCCGCCTCGGCGGTGTTCGGGCTGACGTTCGGGACCGTGGACATCGCGATGAACGCGCAGGGCTCGATCGTGGAGCGGCGGGCCGGACGGCCGCTGATGAACGGGATGCACGCCGGATGGTGCGTGGGCGCGATCTCGGCGGGAGTGCTCGGCACCGCGGCCATCGCGGCGGGGATGTCGTTCGAGGCGCACCTCACGGTCACCGCGCTGGTCGCGATGCCGCTGATGGTGCTCACCGGACGCTGGTACCTGCCGGAGCCGCGCGTGGCGGCAGCCGCGTCCGGCGCGCGCGGGCCGCGGCGGCGACTGCCGGGGAGCGTGTACCTGCTCGGCCTGATCGCGTTCTGCGCCTTCATGGTGGAGGGCACGGTCGCCGACTGGAACGGCCTGTTCCTGCGGGACGCCGTGGGCGCGCCGGAGGCCGTCGCCGCGCTGGGGTACCCGGTGTTCGAGTTCGGGATGCTGCTCGGACGGCTCGGCGGTGACCGCCTGCGCACCCGGTTCGGGGCCCGCGCGCTGCTGGTCGGCTCGGGCCTGATCACGGCGGTGACGTTCACGGCCGTGATCACGACACCCGTGGTGGGCGTCGCGGTGGCGTCCATGCTGCTCGTCGGCCTGGGCGTGGCGACGATCACGCCCCTGGCACTGTCCCTCGCCGGTACGGCCACCGCCACCCCCGGCCCGTCGATCGCCCAGACGGCGACCATGGGCTACGCCGGACTGTTGCTGGGCCCGGTGCTGATCGGCTTCCTGGCCGAGCACGCCTCGCTGCGCACGGCCATGTTCACCGCCGTGGTGCTCGGAGCGCTGATCGCCGTGACCGCCCGCTTCCTGCCCGCCACCGCGGCCGCGCGGGACCACGAGGCGGTCCCAGCCGGAGACGCCAAGGACGAACACCCCGTAGCCGCCTGAGCCCCCGCCCACACGCGAGCGAATCCCCTTCGCCTAGCGGGGCTTCGGTTCGGCGGTCGAAGGGATCGCTTGCTCCTGGCCGGCGGAAGAAGAGGGCAGCCTGCGGAGCACGACGGCGACCGAAGCGGCGAAGACGGCCATGGTGATGATGCTGACGACCGCGATGACGTGCAACCCGTGGACGAAGGCGCCATGGGCCGCGGCCACCAACTGGTCGCCGAGACGGGCGGGCAGGTCTGTGGCCGTCTCCAGTGCGCCGCCGAGGGTGTTGAGCGCGGTGTCCGCCGCCTCGGGTGCGAGTCCCGCGGGGATAGTGTCCGTCAAACGGCTCTGGTACGCGGCGGTGGCGATGCTGCCGAGAACCGCGATGCCGAGCGCTCCGCCCAGCTCGCTGCTGGTCTCGGAGACGGCCGAGGCCGCCCCGGCCCGCTCGGCCGGGGCGGCTCCGACGATCATGTCGGTGCCCAGGACGGTGGCCGGTGCGATGCCGATGGACAGCACCGCGGACCCCGTGATGATGAGGGCGAGGCCGGAGGTCCCGACCTGGGTGAGCATCGCCAGACCGATGATCGCGACGACGATCCCGCCGCTGATCACGTAGACGGGGCGGAGCCGGTTCAGCAGCGCCGGGGCCACCATGGTCCCGGCGATCCCCGCGGCGGTGCTGGGCAGCGTCCACAGCCCCGCCTCCAGCGCGGACAGTCCCTCCACCAACTGCAGGTACTGGGCGGTGAAGAAGTAGACGCCCATCATGACCATGATGCTGACCAGCAGGGTGCCCACCGAGGTGGTGAAGACGCGGTCGCGGAACAACCGGACGTCGATGAGGGGGTAGGCCAGCCTCATCTGGCGCCTGACGAACACGACGCCCGCGACCAGGCCGACGGCGAAGGACACCGAAGCCTGCCAGGACAGGCCGTCTGCCGCGATCTGCTTGAGGCAGTAGACCAGGGCCAGCACCGAGACGATGGACAGCAGCACGCTGGACGGATCGACCCGTCCCGGTGACGGGTCGCGATACTCGGGCAGCAGCACCGGCCCCAGGGCCAGCAGCAGCACCATCACCGGCACGGCCGGCAGGAACACCGACCCCCACCAGAAGCTCTCCAGCATGAAGCCCGCGACCAGCGGGCCGATCGCGCCGCCGGTCATGAAGCTCATCATCCACACGGAGATGGCGACGGTGCGCTGCTTGTCGTCGTGGAACATCGTGCGGATCAACGACATGGTGGAGGGCATCAGGGTCGAGCCGCCGATGCCGAGCAGCGCTCGCGCGGCGATGAGCATCTCGGCGCTGCCGGCGTAGGCGGCCAGGACCGAGGCGACCCCGAACGCGGCGGCGCCGGCCAGCAGGAGCCGGCGGCGCCCGATCCTGTCGCCGAGGGTTCCCATCGTGATCAGAAGCCCGGCGACGAGGAAGGCGTAGATGTCCACGATCCACAGCAACTGCGTACCGCTTGGCGCCAGGTCGGCGGTCAGATGAGGGACCGCCAGGTGCAACACGGTCAGATCCATGGAGACCAGCAAGGTGGGAAGGGCGAGCACGGCGAGCCCGGTCCACTCCCGCCATCCCGCCCGGGCGACGGTGACGTCGTTCACGTCACACCCCTTGGTGTTGAGACGACAACTGTTGACGCGTCAATCCTTAGCGCCAGGTTGTTTCCATGTCAACTGTGAACACGTCAACGGTCGGCGCTATCATGAGGCGGACGCCGAAAGGAGGACGAGGGCCTAGGGTCCTGATCGCGGATGGACGACGACGCATGGGAGAAGCTCGGCGTATGGGCCCAGCTCCAGCACATGGACGGGCAGGTCAAGACGGAGATCGGAAGACGTCTCGAAGCCGCCTTCGGCACCTCGCTGCTTGAGCACGAACTGCTGGCCGCCCTCCTCCCCCACCCCGACGGCCTGCGCATGCACGAACTCGCCGACGCCCTGCTCGTCACCCGCGGCGGCGTGACCCGTCTCATCGACCGCCTGGTCGGCAAGGGCCTGGTCGAACGGCACCCAGAGCCCGGCAACCGGCGGGTCATCCTCGCCGTCCTGACCGACAAGGGACGACGGCAGACAGCCGAGGCGAAAGACCTCCAGTGCGCCATCTACGACGAACTCATCGGCTCTCGCCTCGACGGCCAGGACATCGCCGCCCTGCGCCGCATCCTCGGCAAGACCAGCCGCCCTCACCCACCCGAAGCGGATCAGGCAGCCTCAAGCCGCGGCGATTTCCCGGTGCGTGAGTAGTTCCACCGCCATCGGCCGGCCGATGATGGGCCGCAGCCCTGCGGCGCGATGTCGCTCGGGTAGGGAGGCACGGCGGACCGCCCACCATGTGGGCCCGGCAGTGATGACCCAGACAGGCCAGGTGGAGGTGACGAGGTGCAGATAGAGAGCCTCTTGGCAGGTCAAGGGAATCCTCCGAGGCCGAGGGCGCGAATGCGTCACGAGCTCGCCACCGCGGCCCACACCGTACGGCGGTGGCCGATGACGTAGTGGCCCCACCGATCGGACAACTCCTCCACCAGGGCGAGCCCGTATCCGGACTCCTCCAGGCGCGCGGAGCGCTTCACGTGCGGCTGCGACTGGGAGCCGTCGTCGGTGACCTTCACCCCGGCGAACCCGATTCCGTCGAAGTCGATCCCCTCGATGACGGTCACCGCGACCCGGCCACCGGGCCGCTTGGAATGCGAGTGACGGATCGCGTTGGTGATCAGCTCGGAGGCGATCTGTACGAGGTCGTCGGCACGCGGCTGGCCGACCAGCGCCTTGGCGACGAACTCCCGGCCATCGCGAGGGGCACGGGCCGTTCCGGCGAGCTCGCGCCTGATGATGTTCACCGGCATCACCGCCACCCCCTTGCGGCGGCGCGGAATGCGGCGGAAGATCGCCCGTCGGTGCGGCGGGCCGTCCTTGAGTGCTCCACGGGTCAGGGTCACCTCCTGGCCAAGGGCCCGTCGAGCGTCTGCGGCGTTTCGGCGGGCTCCGTCACCTACGGTTGGTGTGATGTGAACGGAAAGTTACGTTCCGCAGGCATCTCCTGACCACGGGCACACTGTCCGACTCTCCGAATCTTTCTGCGGGCGCGCCGGGACGCCCTGCCCTATACCCAGAGTGGCCAGTCGGACGCGGTGGGACGCAACGTTCGACTCGGTCAGGGCTTCGCCGGACTGGTAGGACGCGATGTCCTAGTCAAGGCCGACAGCTTTCACCAGATGTCGCACCGTCGGCGATGGCCGGGTCACGACTTCACGGATCTCACGCACCAGGGCGCGTGCCGCCCCTTGATGGCGGAACCACACGGGCGAGATTCGCTCGGCCTCGCTCAACCGTCTCTCGACGGCGGCGTACTGGCGCGCGTCCATGCTCGCCTGCGCCACGTCGAGCAGGTAATGCCCATAGGCGATGGGACGCAGGTCGGCCGCCCGCACCTTCTGGGCGGCCGTCAGCGCACGCTTGGGTTCGCCGAGGAGCGCCCAGGCGCGGGTCTCATTCACCGCTACCTTGCTCGGCCCGAACGTGGTCTGATACGCCGCGATCGTACGTCCGAGCCGCTCGGCGCCGGCCGCGGCGAGCGACACGTACTCCATCACTCGGTCGGTGACCGCTTCGCCCTGAAGCGCGGCGGCGCCGATGGCCGTGATCAACATGTTGCCCCACACCGCCACGTGCGGCGCGGGCGCGCTGAACGACGGCTCGATACGCTGGGCCACCCGTACTGCGAGGGCCTCGGCCTCGTCGAGGCGTGCCTGGTGCTCCAGCACCCAGGCATAGGTGGCGTGCGCGGACGCCCACTGCCATTCGTCATCGCCCTGGACGGCCGTGGTGATGGCCCGCTCGGCGGCCACCGCGGCCAGGTCGGTCTTGCCGAGGTGCACCATCAGGTTGGCGGCGAGCTGGTAGGACTGCGCGAGCGCCCCGACGGCCTCCGGCCCCAGGGCTCGGTGTGCCAGGCGCGCCTCCGCGATGAGCCCCGGTGTGGCCGCCGTGAGCGCACCGAAGTCACCGTCCCAGTACTGGTTCCAGCAGGAGGCGAGGGCGGCGGCCAGGCGGGGCTGCGGGGTCGGCTCCCCCTCGTCATCGTGATCCATCCCGTGCATGCCGGGCAGGAGCGAGGGGGACAAGATGGCATCACGGATGGCGAGCACACTGCCGCCGTCGCGGTCGCTGCCCAGCCGTTCGCGTTTGCCGGTCAACGCGGTGAGTTCGACATCGAGCGCGTTCGCGAGCTTCATCAGGGAGGTGATGCGGCAAGAATGGCGACGTCCCTGCTCCAGCTTGGAAATCAGGTCCTTCGACAGCCCGGCGCGCTCCGCGAGCGCTTCCTGGCTTAGCCCGCGCTCGTTTCGGATCGCTTTGAGATGTGCACCGATCGTGCTGACGTCCCCCATAGGCCCTGGCCTTCCTGGCGTCTTGACAACCTCAGGCTATTGCCAGGGCTCTTCTTATGCGATCGCTGCGGCGAACCCGGCCTCTGATCGTCCCGCGGCGTCGATGGGAAGACGCGGGCAGAATGGTCTGTCCCGCATCAGTTGCCGGCAAATGTCTGGGTGCCGTAGGGCTCTATCTTGTGGTCTGCGGCCGATGACGGCCTTGGGTGGAAAGGGCGCCGGCGCCGGGTGAAGCCCTCGCAGTTGTAAGAGCGGCTGAGCGAATTCCGCACGCAACAGCACGCGGACGAGCGGGCACCAGGCCAGCAGCGGGTGGGCCGGGGGGCATCCCCCGCAGGTAGACGGACACCGGAGGGCGCCAGCGCCGGGCGGAGCCCGGCCTTCGAAAAACAAAGCGGCTGAGCGGAGCGAAGGCGATTTCCGGGCGCAGCGTGGAGGGCGGCACGCGCCGACGCGTGCCGCCCGCCGCTTTTAGGTTACTTGCGCTTTTCGATTTCTTCGGTGAGCTGGGGGACGACCTGGAACAGGTCGCCGACCACGCCGAAGTCGGCCAGTTCGAAGATCGGGGCCTCGGGGTCCTTGTTGATGGCCACGATCGTCTTGGCGGTCTGCATGCCGGCCCGGTGCTGGATCGCGCCGGAGATGCCCGCGGCGATGTAGAGCTGGGGCGAGACCGTCTTGCCCGTCTGGCCCACCTGGAACTGGTGCGGGTACCAGCCGGCGTCGGTGGCCGCGCGGGAGGCGCCCACCGCCGCGCCCAGGGAGTCGGCGAGCTTCTCGATGATGGCGAAGTTCTCCGCCGAGCCCACGCCGCGCCCGCCGGAGACCACGATGGCGGCCTCGGTGAGCTCGGGGCGGGCGCCCTTCTCCTGCTTGACCCGCTCGACGACCTTGGCCGCCTTGGCGGCGTCGGACAGCGTGACCGTGACCTGCTCCTCGGCGGCGGCGCCGGGGGCGGCCTCGGGGGCGGTGGAGTTGGGGCGTACGGCGATGATCGGCGTGCCCTTGGTGACCCGGGACTTGACGTTGACGCCGCCGCCGAAGATGGACTGGTCGGCGACGAAGCCCTCGCTCAGGCCCACGGCGTCGGTGATGACACCGGAGTCGGTCTTGATCGCCAGGCGGCCCGCGATCTCCTTGCCCTCGGGGGTGGCGGCGATGAGCACCGCGGCCGGGGACTTCTCCGCGACCAGGGTGGCCAGCAGCTCGGCCTTGGGGCCGACGACGTAGTCGACGATCTCGGCGCTGTCGGCGAGGTAGACCTTTTCGGCGCCGTACTCGGCGAGCCTGGCCTTGGCGGGCTCACCGTAGCCGGGGCCGGCCCACACCGCGGCGGGGGTGCCCAGGGAGCGGGCGAGGGTCAGCAGCTCCAGCGTGACCTTCTTGACCTCGCCGTCCACGTGCTCGACGAGAACGAGAATTTCCGACATTTCAGCACAACCCCCGTTCTCAGATGAACTTCTTCGACGACAGGAAGTCGGCGGTCTTCACGCCGCCGTCGCCCTCGTCCTTGACCACGGTGCCCGCGGCGCGCGGCGGGGCGGCGGCGGCCTCGGTCACCTCGCTCCACGCGGCCCCCAGGCCGATCTGGTCGGCGGCCAGCTCGGCCTCGGCCGCGCCCAGCTTCTGCACCGGCTTCTTCTTGGCCGCCATGATGCCCTTGAACGACGGGTAGCGCGGCTCGTTGATCTTCTCGACCACGGAGATGACCGCGGGCAGCGAGCCCTGCACCTTGTCGTAGCCGTAGTCGGTGACCCGCTGGATGGTGACCGCCGAGCCCTCGACCTCGACCTTGTTGGCCAGGGTGAGCTGGGCGACGCCCAGGCGCTCGGCCAGCATCGCGGCCAGCACGCCGGTACGCGCGTCGGTGGACTCCGAGCCCAGGATGACCAGGTCGAACCCGATCTTCTTCAGGGTCTGGGCCATCGCGTACGACGTGGACAGCGCGTCGGAGCCGTGCAGCGCGTCGTCCACGAGGTGGACGGCCTTGTCGGCGCCCATCGCCAGCGCCTTGCGGATGGTGTCGGCGGCCTTGTCCGGCCCCATGGTGAGGACGGTCACCTCGCCGCCGTGCGCCTCCTTGAGCCGCAGTGCCTCCTCGACCGCGTACTCGTCGAGCTCGTTGACGACACCGTCCGCGGCGTCGCGGTCGAGCGTATTGTCATCGGACCTCAGCTTGCGCTCGGTCGCCGTGTCGGGGACCTGCTTCACGCAGACGACGATGTTCATGGGGTCCATGGCCTCCGGACGATATCCCGTTGTTCCCCCGGCCCCTCCGCGCGGGCGCGGCGGCGCCGGTCTGGGTACGCACCCGCCGAGACGGTCGCGTTCTGCCAAGACTGCCAGGTGCCCCGCGGGCCCTCGGCAGCGGGTGGTCCGGGCACGTACGGCCCCGATCCCCCCGCCGCCATGTTACCCATGGGTAGCTTCGGCGCAAACCCGCAGATCAGCGGATATCCGCCGGCCCGACGGCCTTATCCACGACGATACCGAATTATGTTCCGGAGCACGTCACCGCCCCGGCCCTAACTGGCCATCACCACGACGAGCAGCACCGCCAGGACCGTGCCCAGCGCCAGGACCAGGGTGAACGTGCTGAACACGGCGTTGAGCACGAACCACAGGGCGACGGTGCCGGCCACGCTGCCCAGATCGACCGCCAGCCGGCCGCGCTGCCGCCCATTGCGGGAGAACAGGGCGAACCCGGCGTCCACCAGCACCGCCACCGAGTAGACGGCGAGCACGAGCAGCGACACCTCGGACAGGTGCTCCTGCGCCGCCGCCGCGGTGAGGCCCACCACGAGCCCCGAGCCGATCACCCACCGGGTGCGGATCTTGGCGACATGGCGGGCCCTGGCCTCCTCCGGCGAGAGCCGTCCGCCTCGCTCGGCGGGCCGCCGATCCTGGCCCAGCGCCTGGGTGGCCAGCCCGTGCACGCCGTCCTCCGGCCGCACCGGCGGAATCTCGCCCACCGCGGTGCCGCCGGGCGAGCGCGACGGCACGGGCGCGGGCGGCGGGACGACCGCGCCCAGCCTGGCGCACAACTGGACGGCCGTCGGCCGCGCGGCCGGGTCGTGCGCCAGGCACTCGCGCAGGATCGGCTCCAGCCACTCGGGCACGCCGTCGAGGTCGGGCTCGTCGTGCACGACGCGGTAGGCGATGGCGGTGGCCGGCCCCACGCCGTACGGCGGGCGGCCCGTCGCGGCGAAGGCCAGCGTGGCGGCGAAGGAGAAGACGTCGGCGGCCTCCCCGGCCTCACCGTCCTTGATCACCTCGGGCGCGAGGTAGCCGGGCGTGCCCAGCACCGCGCCGGACATGGTGACCGACACCGAGTCGAGCGCGTGCGCGATGCCGAAGTCGATCACGACGGGCTCGCCGTCGGCCAGGATCACGTTGGCCGGCTTCAAGTCGCGGTGCACCACGCCCGCCCCATGGATGGCGGCCAGCGCCGCGGCCAGCCCGCGCGCCAGCCGGACCAGGTCCTCGCCCGCGACCGGGCCCTCCTCGTTGACGACCGTGTTGAGCGCGCGTCCCTGGACGTAGCGGGTGACGATGTAGGGCCGCTCACCGCTCAGCTCGGCGTCGAGCACCTCGGAGACGTTGGCCCCGCGCACCCGGCGCATGGTCTCGACCTCGCGGGCGAGCCTGGCCAGCGCGGTGGCGTCGGCGGCGACGTGCGGGTGCAGCACCTTGACCGCTACCGTGTGCCCCTTGGGGTCGAGGGCGATGTGCACCGCCCCGAACCCTCCGGCGCCGATCAGCGAGAGCAGGCGGTACGGGCCCATCTGGCCGGGATCAGGCGGCGCTCCCAATGCCCCTCCTCAGGCGGCGGCTTACTGACATCGTGCCCCAGATGGAGCCGATCCGCACTCGAACCCGGCTCCCCCGCGAGTCCCATGTCGCGGCCAAGCGGCCCGGGTCGCCCCGGCGAAGTCGCAGGCAGCGCGCCTGTCAGGAGGGAGACCACGCCCGCGGCCGGCCACCGGGGCGTCCCGCAGATCGAACTGCCGGGACAGGCCGCCGGCACGTACCTGTGGGGGGAGGAGTGACCTGCTCAGGACCAGGGGGACAGGAAGCCCAGGCCGATGCTGCGCAGCAGGTCGTCCACCAGCCCGGTGATCAGATCGACCGCGCCCATCGACACCTGGTCGGTGCGGCGCTGGAACTCCAGGGTGATCCGGTCGATCACGTCGGATGGTTTGTCCCACGGAGCGAAGGATGCGGCCTCCATGCTCAGCACGCCCGCCACCACGAACAGGGCCAGCGTGCCCAGGATGATCGCCATGACCATGCCCGCGCCGGGGCTGCGCACCACGGCGGTGAGCGTGCGGGCCACCGCCTTGCGCGGTTTGCCCGCGCCGGGCAGCACGAACAGGCCCGCGGTGAACGCGCCCGCGGCGTACGCGGCGGCGGTGTCGGTGTCGAGCCCGCCGCCGTAGGCCAGCACCCCCCACACGCACATGCCGAACATCACCGAAAGCGGCACGTGGACCAGAGTGCCCAGCGTGGCCCGGATCAGCGCCCACGGCGTGCCGAGCACCGCGATGACCGGGTCGGCGCCGCTGCTGCCGCGCACCCGGCGCCGCTCGGCGATGTCGCCGAACAGGTTCTCGCCCACGCGCAGGCACAGCACGAGCACGATCGCGAACGCGCTGACCAGCACCGGGTACATGCACGCCGCACCGGTGATCACCACCAGCAGGGTGGCGGCCAGGATCGGGTGGCCGACGCGGTAGGGAGTGCGCTCGCGCGGGGGCTCGGGCGCCGGCGGCCGGGCCTGCGGCTGTTGCGGGTAGGGCCGCCCGGGGGCGGTCGGCGGCGGCGGGTACGGCTGCGGCGGCGCGGTGGGCGGCGGCGGGTAGCCGGCCACCCGCTGGTCGGGGTAGGGCGCCCCGTACGGCGAGTAGGGCGGGGGCGGTGCCGGAGGCGGCGCGACCGGCGGCGCGACGCTCGCCTGCCGGGGCGGGGGCGGCGCGGGGTCGGGCTTGCGCCGCTTGGGCGGCGGGGCGTATTCGACCGGCGGCAGCAGGTCGGCGAAGTCGTCGGGGGACAGCACCCGGGTGCCGTTGCGCGGCGGGGGCGGCGGCTCGTCGGGCTGGAGCACCTGGGTGCCGCCGTGGGGCGGCGGGGTGCGCTTGGTCGGCGCCTCGCCGAGCGTCGGGCTCTCGTTGAACGCCGTCACGGTCGGGTCGAGCGCGCGGGCCATGCGGTACAGCTCGGACGCCGAGGGCCGGGCCGCGGCGTCCACCTGCAGCGCGGCGCGCAGCCAGGCGCGCAGCCACACCGGGGCCAGGTCGATCTGCGCCCGGCCCTCCATGATGTTGAAGCAGACCGCCTCGAACGAGCCGGTGCCGAACGGCGGCTTGCCGGTGGCGCCGAAGAACACCGTGGAGGCCAGGGCGTGCACGTCGGCGGCCTGGGTGATCTCGGCGTCCCTGATGATCTCGGGCGCGAGGTAGCCGGGCGTGCCGACGAACATGCCGGTCTGGGTGAGCCTGGTCGCGTTGACCAGGTGGGCGATGCCGAAGTCGATGACCAGCGGCTCGCCGCCGACCAGGATCACGTTGGACGGCTTGAAGTCGCGGTGGATCACGTCGGCCTGGTGGATCGCGACCAGCGCCGCGCACATGCCGCGGATCAGCCGCAGCAGGGCGGGCGTGTCCAGCGGCCCGTCGGTCAGGACGGTCTCCTCCAGGGTGCGCCCCGGCGCGAACCTGGTCACGACGTACGGCTGCGGCCCGCCGAGCTGGGCGTCCACCACCTCGGCGACGTGCGGGCTGCGCACCCGGCGCATGGTCTCGACCTCGCGGGTGAGCCGGTCGCGCGCCTTGAGATCGGCGGCGACGTGAGGGTGGAGCACCTTGACGGCGACCTCGCCGCCCTCTTCGTCCACCCCCAAATGCACGACGCCCATACCGCCTTCGCCGATCTTGCGGATCAGCCGGTATGGGCCCAGCCTCTCAGGCGCCTGAGTCTCCCCCGTTGTCATGGCCTCACTCCATCCGGCGGCGCCCCCCGTGTCATCGCGCCGCCTTGCGGTGAAGGACGGTCAGTTGATCCGTGATCGGCGAGACGTCGATCGGCGACCACACCACGGAGCCGCCGCCGACACCGCGCGTGCCGATCACGAACAGACCCGCCACCGCGGCGAGGACGGCCAGCACGCCGGCCAGGCCCATCGCCGCGTTGCGGGACGGCAGAAGGGAGGCGAGGGTGCGGCGCATCTGCCGGCTCGGCCCCTCGACTCCGGGCCCCGCGCAGATGGTCCACAGCGCGACCGCCATGCCCCAGCTCAGCGCGGTGCCCGCCTCCATCCCCTGCACCAGCACGGTGAGCAGCAGGGTCACCGGCAGGCCCAGGATCAGCGCGTACGGCACCAGCGCGATCGTGATGCCGATCGACTTGGCCAGCGCCACCGGCTGCCCGAGCACCCGGACCACGTCGAGCGCCGCCGCGCCCGCGGCGCGCTGCCCGGCGAGCTGCGGCTGGGCGATGTCGGCCGCGCGCAGCAGCACCGCGACCGGGATCGCCACCGCGGCGACGAGCACCGGCGCGAGCACCGCGGCCGCGGTCATGATGACCAGCAGCAGGATCGCCGCGACGGCGTAGGCCTTGGAGCGCTGCAGCGGCTGGCCGGGACGCTGGCCCGGGTGCAGCGCGGGCGGCTGCTGCGGCCCGGGCGGCGCCTGGGTGCCGGCGGCCAGGCCGCCGTGGGCGTGCGCGGCGGGCTGATCCGGGGCATGGGGCGCGTAGCCGGCGTAGGGCTCGGCGGGACGACCGCCGGGCGGGGCCTGCGGCGGATAGGGCGGCGGGTAGCCGCCGCCCTGCTGGGGCCAGCCCGGCGCCTGCCGGCCGGGCGGCTGGGCGCCCTGCTGCGGGCGCGCGGGCGGCGCCTGGTTCGCGGCGTGCCCGTACGCGGGCGTGGCCTGGCCGGCCGCGCCCTGCCCGTAGGGCGGCGCGGCCTGGCCCCCGTGCGGGTACGACGAGGTGCCGGGGTAGCCCTGCTGCCCCGGCTGGCCGTAGTTGCGGATGTACTCGGGCAGGTCGTTGGGCCGCACCCGCTGGGTCGGCACGTCGCCCTCGGGCCGCACGGGGGCCGGGGCGGCGGCCGGATCGGCCTGGGTCGGCACGTCCCATGATTGCGAGGGCGCGGAGGGCGCGGAGTGGGAGGGCGCGGCGGACTGGGCGGGCAGGGCCTGGGACGGCGCGGCGGAGGCGTCGGCCTGGGTCGGGACGTCCCAGCTCTGCGCCTGGCCGTCGCCGGACGCGGGCAGGTCCCACGGGCGCGACGGCACCGCGGCGGCCCCCGGGCCCTGCCAGGGCTGCGCGCCCTGGCCGTCGCCGGGCAGGCTGCCGGGAAGGCCCGGCGGGAAGCCGCCCGAGACCGGCAGCTCGCCGGCCGTGCGGGCCTGGCGCAGCTCCTCGGGGGTCACCCTGCGGGTGGGCCACGGGTCGCCCTCGTCGGGCGCGGCGGGCGGGGCGAGCGGGGTGGCCTGCTGCCCGGTCGCGGGCACGGGCGTGACCGGCGTGACCGGCTGCTGGCCGAGCAGCGAGACGTACGCCTGGTCGGAGCCGGAATCGGGGCCGCTGGGGCCGCCGGGGCGCGGGCCGGTGCCCAGGGCGGGGCCGGTGGAGGTGCCGCGGCCGAGCACCTGGGCACGCTGCGGCCCCACGGGCGGGGTGGGGATGTCGGCGTCGGCCCGGCTCGCGGCGCCGATCTCGGGCACCGTGGTGATCTCGTCGGGCGGGCGGCGCTCGGGCTTGGGCAGCAGCGCGCTCACCCGCTCGGCCAGCTCGGCGGCGGTGGGCCGCTTGGCCGGGTCGCGCTGGAGCGCGGCGCGCAGCAGCGGCTGGAGCGGGGGCGGCGCGGCCTCGATGTTGGCCTTGCCCGCGGTGATGTTGTAGAAGATCATCTCCAGCGTGCCCTTGCCGAAGGGCGGCTGGCCGGTGCAGGCGAACAGCAGCGTGCCCGCCCAGGCGTGCACATCGACCTCGGGGCCCGCGACCTGGCCCTCGATGATCTCGGGCGCGAGGTATCCGGGCGTGCCGATGAACATGCCGGTCTGCGTGAGCCGGGTCGCGTCTACCGCCTGGGCGATGCCGAAGTCGATGAGCACGGGCTCGCCGTTCATGATCAGGACGTTGCCCGGCTTGAGGTCGCGGTGGATCACGCCGACGGAGTGGACCGCGGCCAGGGCCGAGGCCACCCCCTTGGCCACCCGCAGCAGGGCCGGCAGGTCGAGCGGGCCGTCCTGCTTGACCAGGTCGTCGAGGGGCTGACCCTGGACGTAACGGGTGACGATGTACGGACGGTGCCCGGTGACGTCGGCGTCGAGGACCTCGGCGATGTTCTCGCTGCGCACCCGGCGCATGGTCTCGACCTCGCGGGCCAGCCGCCGCCGCGCGACGTCGTCGCCGGTGACCTCGGCGCGCAGCACTTTGACGGCCACCTGGCGACCCTGAGGATCGACCGCGAGGTGGACGACACCCATGCCGCCTTCACCGAGCCGCCGCAGCAGCCGGTAGGGTCCCAGTCGGTCGTCATTCATGGCATGAAGCACCATACCGGCTCAAACACCGCCCCTGAGATGAACCGCGAGGCCACATTCCCGCTCGTACAACGTTCCCGCAGGCTCATTCGGTTTCCCAAACAAGGGTCACAAACAGGCTTCGAAACGGCGTCAGTTGGCCAGACGGAGCACCTCCGCGGTTTTGAGCGCGGCCAGGGCCGCACCGGGCAGGGCGAGCTTGGAGCGGCGCAGGCCGCTGCCGATCACGACCATGGGATGGGCCGCCACCGCCTCGTCCACGAGCACCGGCCAGTCGTCGGGCAGGCCGAGCGGGGTGATCCCGCCGTACTCCATCGCGGTCAGCCGCACCGCCTCGGCCTGCGGCGCGAAGGACACCTTGCGCGCGTCGAGGTGCTTGCGCACCACGCCGTTGACGTCGGCCCGCGTGGTGGCCAGCACCATGCACGCCGCGTAGCGCACCTCGCCGCCGCGCTTGCCCGCGACGATGACGCAGTTGGCCGACTCGTCCATGCCCACCGAGTAGCGCTCGCAGAACGCCGCCGTGTCGGCGAGCTCCGGATCGATCTCGGCGACCTGGAGCGCCGACCCCTCGGCCTCGCCCAGCGCGCGCACGTACGCCGCCACCGGCTCGGCCAGCAGGTCGAGCCGGGCGGGCGCCGGCGCCCAGTCGAGAGTGCCAAGTGCCATGCGATCAGCCTTTCCCGTTTCCCCCACGTCCCGGGTCTCCCAGAAACCCTACGCCAGCCCACCCGCCCGCGAGCGCCGCGGAGCGGATTCGTTCCCGTGGAACGCGGTCAGGTGGTTTCGGTCAGGGCGCGTTTGTGCAGGTCGGTGACCACGCGCCGGGCCGATTCCATGGCGCCGGCCTGCCAGGCGATCAGGTGGGTGAGCCAGTCTCCGGCGAAGTAGACCCGGCCCGCCGGGCGCTGCAGCAGCTCGAACGCGCCGGTGAAGGACGGCCAGCGCACCCAGCCGCCCTCGATGTGCGGCTGGCGCTCCCAGGCGACCGACACCGACGACAGCACCCCCGTGCGGTACTTCTCGCCGTGGATCTTCTTGCCCTGGGTGAGCGCGCGGCGCAGGCGGTCGCGGTGGGTCATCGCCCCGTACGCCGCCGCGTGCTCCTCGGTGTTGTAGTAGCCGACGACCAGGCCGCGCGTGCCGTGGTAGCCGTAGGACGGGTACCAGATGTGGGTGATGTCGAGGTCGGTCTCGGTGATGCCGCCGTAGATCCGGTCCTCCAGCTCCCACCAGCGCCGGCCGTACTCCAGGCCGATCTTGCCGGTCGCGACCGGGCGGGGCGTGGCGAGCGCGGCGCGCACGTCGGCGGGGAGGCTGCCGGGGATCTTGGCCAGCAGGTGCGGCGGCAGCGCGGCGATGCAGTAGGCGGCGCGCACGACCTCCGCGCCGCCGGGACCGCGGACCTCGACCTCGACGCCGTCGGCCAGGCTGGTGATCTTGGTGACCCGGGTGCCGAGGCGCAGCCGGTCATCGCCCACCGCGTCGGCCAGCGCGCGCACGATGGCGTCCATGCCGCCGACCGGCTGGAACATCGGCATGGCCTGCTCGAAGCCGAAGTCCACGGTGACCGCGCGGCCGACCCCGCTGGACAGCACCTGGGCCAGCGGGCCGGGGCCGGGGAGCGGGGTGCCCTCGCCGACCGCCGGATAGACCTGGAAGCCGCGCCGCTGCGAGCCCTCGTAGGTGTTGCGCGGGCCGATGTCGCCGAAGCGGCGCAGGAATTCGAGCAGGCGCTCTTTGTCGTCGGGCGTGAGCCGCCGGTCGAGCGCGCCGGCGTCGGTGGCTTTAGCCAATAATTCGGCGATATATCCGTATAAGTCGGCACGGGCGGTGCGGGCCCGCACCGGCGCCGCCATGCCCTGGTTGTAGATGTACGCCGAGGCGTTGTTGTTGACGAACGTCTCGATCGGCACGCCCAGCTCGCGGCAGTAGTCCAGGGCGACCATCCACTGCGCGATCCGCCCGGGACCCGCGTTGAAGTACACGCCCTCGCCGAACTCCGCCGTCTGCGTCGCGCCGTTCAGCTCGGACACCGTGTCGCCGCCGCGCACGGTCAGGCTGCGCCCGCCCACCCGGTCGCGCGCCTCGATCACCGTGCAGTGGTAACCGGCCTTGCCCAACTCGTAGGCGCAGGTCAGCCCGGCGACCCCGGCGCCCAGCACCACCACCTTCGCCGCCGAGGCGCCGCGCAGCCGGAAGTCGGACGCCTGCGGCGGCGCGAACTCCGCCCGCTGCTCGCCCGGCGCCAGGCCGAGCGCGCCCATCGCGGCGTACATCGCACCCGCGCCCCCGGCCGCCCCCACGCCGACCAGCAGCGCCCGCCGGGTGATCCCCTTGTCCCGCATGCGTCAGCCGTACCGGCCGCTGCCGCAGGACACCTGACCGCCGAGCATGGCGAACAGCCCGAACAGCCCCATGATCTGCGCGAAGTCGTCGGTGGCGAACTCGACGTGCCGCGACCCCGCCAGGCGCACGCCCGGGATCAGCCCGCAGGCGGAGGCGATGGCGGTGGAGTTCCACTCCACGCCCAGCACGTACGGCGGCTCCACCCGGTACGGCGTGAACCCGGCGAGCCGCTCCAGCGCCCGCCGCGCCCCCGCCCGGATGCGCTCCTGGGCCACGCTCGGCGGCAGCAGCTCGGCGGAGAACTTGTCCACGCCCTTCTTGACCGCCACGGTCTCGACGTCGCCGAGCACCGCCCGCGCCTCCTCGCAGACCGCCTCGTCGCCGGTCACCAGCGCCACGGGCACGCCCAGGAACCCGGCGTACGCGGCCACGATCCGGGTCTCGCCGCAGACCTCGCCGTTGAGGTAGACGTTCTGGATCTCCTTGCCCATCCAGGTGTGGTTGAGCACGCCGTGCGGCACCCCGGCGCGGGCGTGGTAGCCGACGAACATCGCCGCGCGGTGACCGGCGTCGAGGCCCTGGCCCATCCGCATCGGCTTGCCGGGGCCGCGCACCAGCGTGGCCCGCGGGTCGAGCAGGTCGATGCGCAGATTCTTGGTCGAGCCGTGGGCGTCGTTGACCAGCACCGCGCTCGCCCCCGCCTCGTACGCGCCCGCGATGGCGGCGTTGGCGTCGGCGGTCATCAGCTCGCAGCCGCGCTCGTACCCGCGCAGGCCCGCGTGCATCTCCTCCGGATCGGTGAGCCCGGTGACGCCCTCCATGTCCACCGACAGGTAGATCCTCACCGCGCGCCCCAGCTTTCCACGCGCCGCACCTCGTCCTCGCTCATCAGCCCGACCTCCTCGGCCATGAAGTCCTCGACCTGCTTGCGCCAGGGATCGGGTATCTCCTCAAGGGCGGGAGGGTAGCAGCGGTCGAGCCAGCTCGTGGACTCCACGGTGGCCCCCAGGTGGCGGGCCGCGGTGGCGAACGGGGTGCTCTCGATGCCGGGCACGCGGGCGCAGCCGTACTCGATCATCTCCTGCCCGCCGTACGGCGGCGGCTTCTGCCACTTCGCCGCGACCGGCCGGTCGGCGGTGATGGGGGTGTCGAGCGGGCGGCGCTCGATCGCCGCCCGGATCAGCTCCTTGTACAGGCACTTGCCGCAGGTGCCGCACGCGCCGCCGTCGTCGCCGCGCAGGCACCAGCGCACCTGCTCGCGCAGCTCGGAGCCGAGCGCGATGCGCATCGTGGTGGCCTCGCTCACCCCACCCACCGGCAGCACCAGGCGCAGCCCGGCCGCGGCGAACAGGGTGCCCCACTTGCCGGTGGCCGACCACATCGGGTTGTCGGGGGTGTAGCGCAGCAGGTAGCGCCCGCCGCCCAGCCACCGTGAGCCCATCTCGTAGCCGAACGCGATCCCGCCCAGGTCCAGCTCGTCGGCCAGGAGCGCGGCCCCGGCGGCCACGGCGTGGTGCTCGGGATAGCCGGGACGCGGCTCGGCCAGGGTGAACTCCAGGTCGGAGCGGACCACGGCCAGCTCGCGCCCTGTGGCGACGGCCAGCCGGGCCAGCACGTCGGAGCGGTAGTGGGCCCACCGGTTCGGCACCCGCGGGTGCGAGACCCGCTGGAAGTGCACCAGCGGCGCGTCGCGCAGGATCGCCGCCACCGCCGCCGAGTCGGCCCCGCCGCTGTAGGACACGGCCAGCCTGCTCCCGTCGCGCGGGGTGCCGCCGACGGGCCCGGCCTCGATCCCCCAGCCCAGCTCGATCGCCGCCGCCACGCCGGGCGAGACCGGCCGGTCGAAGGCGATCCGCCGCCTGGTGTAGGGGGCGACGACGGTCCACGCGGCCAGGGCCAGCAGGTCGGGGTGCACGTCGGCGAGCGGGCGCGGCAGCCGCACGGCGCAGGAGTTGGTGGCCAGCAGCACCCGCGCGCCGTCGGTGACCGTGCCGGTCAGCGAGTCCTCCGGATCGAGCCGGAAGTCGAGCCGCCACGACTCCCCGTCGGCCGTCCAGGCGACTCTCACGCCGCCTCCTTCGCCGGCCGCGCGAGAGAGAGGAACCCGCTCATGCCACGCCCTCCACGCGTTTGCCGAGCGTGGCGTCGATGCGGTCCACGGCCTGCCAGAGCAGGACCTCGTTCTGCAGCAGCCGGTCCATGGCGGTCGCGGTCTCGGTGGCGAGGCGGTGCGCCTCGTCCCACTTCGCCCGACGGGCGGAGTCGGGCGGCGCGGGCTGCTTCGGCTCGGCGGCCAGCGCGGTCACCTGCGTACGCAGCCGCTCGACCTCACGGCGCAGCGTCGCGAGCTCACGCCCGACCGCCTGGACCTCCCGAAGCGCGTCCTTGATGTCGTGGCGATGGTCCACGCGCGTGACGTACCTGGCGTCCAACCACGCACGAACGGCACGCCGGAGCCGCGCGGGCACCGGCGCCCTCTTCCACAACAGCACCATAATTCGTCACGATACTGGCAACCGATTGTTCACCTGGTCCAACCGCATCTATCGTTATGGCGATCAGCGGCCGGTGAACTCCGGCTTGGTCTTGTCGATGAACGCGCGCATGCCGATCCCGGCGTCCTCGGTGGCGAACATGCCGGAGAAGTGCAGCCGCTCGATCTCCAGCCCGGTCGCCAGGTCCACTTCCAGGCCGCGGTCCACGGCCTGCTTGGCGGCGCGCAGCGCGAGCGCGGGGCCCCCGGCATACGTGGCCGCCAGCGCGACCGCGGCGGCGTGCACCTCGGCGTCCGGCACGACCTTGTCCACCAGCCCGATCGCCAGCGCCTCGCCGGCATCGACGTGGCGTCCGGAGAAGATGAGGTCCTTGGCCCGCGCGGGCCCGATCAGCCGCGGCAGCCGCTGGGTGCCGCCGGCCCCGGGGATGATGCCGAGCTGGATCTCCGGCTGCCCGAGCTTGGCGCTCTCGCCCGCGACCCTGAAGTCGGCGCACAGGGCCAGCTCGCAGCCGCCGCCGAGGGCGTACCCGGTGATCGCGGCCACGACGGGCTTGCCGACGGCGGCCACGACGTCGAACGAGCCCTGGAGCGCCGCGCAGTACGCCGACATGTCGCCGTACGACATCCCGGCCATCTCCTTGATGTCCGCGCCCGCCGCGAACACCCGCTCCCCGCCGTACAGCACGACCGCGCCCACCTCCGGGTCGCGGTCCACCTCACGCGCGCACTCCGCCAGCTCGCGGTGCAGCGCCGAGCTGATGGCGTTCATCTTCGGCCGGTCCAGCCTGATCGTGGCGACCGCGCCGTCCTTCTCGATGCGCACGAACTCCCCCACGGCACCCCTCCTCGCTAGCCCGCGATCAACGGCCCCAACCTACGAGACCGGACGAGGGCACGGCCACGCGCCCCCGGCTACCGGCGCGACGGGGGGCGGGTCTCGGTGACGAAGGCGTCGATGGCCTTGCGGGTGGCCTGCAACGCCTGCTGGGAGCGGTCGAAGGTGCGCTGGGCCACGCCCACGAAGACGCAGTCGACCACCAGGAGCTGGCTGATCCGGCTGGCCAGGGCGCCGGGGCGGAAGGCGGTCTCGCGGCCCGCGGAGATGAGCAGGTGCTCGGCCAGGGCGGCCATGGAGCTGCGCGGGTTGTTGGTGATCGCCACCGTGGTGGCGCCGGCGTCGCGGGCGGTGCGCAGCGGCTCCAGGACGTCGGGGGTCTCGCCGCTGGTGCTGACGCCCACCGCGACGTCACCGGGGCGGAGCAGGACGGCGCTGGTCAGGGCCAGATGGGCATCGGTGAAGGCGTTGCCGGCCACGCCGATGCGCAGCAGCTTCTGGCTCATGTCGGCCGCGACCAGGCCCGAGGCGCCGACGCCGTAGACGTCCACGCGGCGGGCCGCGGCGATGGAGTCCACGACCGGGCCCAGGCGCTCGGCGGTGAGCTGGGCCACGGTGTCCTTGATCGCCTCGGACTCGGCCCGCGAGACCTTCAGGATCACGTCCGCGAGCGGATCGTCGGGGCCCACGTCGCCGGGCACCAGCCGGTCGGGGGTGCGGCCCGCGGAGGCGGCTGCCAGGGCCAGGCGGAGCTGCGGGTAGCCCGCGAAGCCGAGCGCGCGGGCGGTGCGCACGATGGTGGCCTCGCTGGTGCCCGAGGCGCTGCTCAGCTCGGTGATCGTGCTGCGGGCCACCATCGCGGGATCGTCCAGGATCAGCCGCGCGACCGTACGGGCGGCGGGGGTGAGCGACGGCAGCACGCCGCGCACCGTCGCCACCAGGGTCTCGGCCGGCCACTCGCCGCCGCCGAAGCCCGCGGGCGGGCGAGCCGGCTCGCTCCGGTGGTCCTCGGTCTCTGCCATGGCCGCCCGCCTGTCCGTGATCGGCTTCACCTCCGCGTCATCGGCACTTTACCCGCGATGAGCGCGGCGCGACGATCATCGCAGGGTGCCGTTGGTCATGCCGGCCGGCTCCTCGGGGACCGCGATCAGGCCCAGCTCGGCGGGCGAGGCCATGAGCGGGTGCGAGGGGACCACGCGCACGGTGTAGCCGAAGGAGCCGGTGCGGCTGAGCGGGACCGCGCCGGTGAAGTACGCGGTGCCGTCGTCGCACACGGTCTCGACGCTCAGGTCGGTGTACTCCGGCTGCTCCAGCTCGTCGTGCGCGCCCACCCGCCCGTACGCCGCCTGCACCCGCACGTCGGACGCCTCCAGCTCGCCGAGCGCGATCGTGGCGCGCAGGTCGAGGGTGGCGCCGAGCTGGGGGGTGTCGCCGACGCCGCCGGTCTCGACGTGCTCCACCCGCACACCCGGCCAGGCGCCGCTCACGCGCAGCTTCCAGGCCGCGAAGTGGCGGGCCGCGGCGTAGCCGTCGGCGGCGAGCGCGCCGGCGGACCTGGCGGCCGGGGCGTACAGCTCGGTGACGTAGTCGCGCAGCATGCGCCCGGCCAGGACCTTGGGCCCGAGCGAGGTCAGGGTGTGCTTGACCATCTCCATCCAGCGGCGCGGCGGGCCGTCGCCGGCGCGGTCGTAGAACCGGTCGGCGACCTCGTGCTCGATCAGGTCGTACAGGCCGGCGGCCTCCAGCTCGTCGCGGCGCTCGGGGTCGGCGACGCCGTCGGCGGTGGGGATGGCCCAGCCGTTGGTGCCGTCGTACCACTCGTCCCACCAGCCGTCGCGGATGGACAGGTTGAGCCCGCCGTTCAGCGCGGCCTTCATGCCGCTGGTGCCGCACGCCTCAAGAGGGCGCAGCGGGTTGTTCATCCACACGTCGCAGCCCTGCACGAGGAGCTGGCCCAGGGCCATGTCGTAGTCGGGCAGGAACACGATCCGGTGGCGGACGTCCTCGGCGTCGGCGAAGCCGACGATCTGCTGGATCAGCTTCTTGCCGCCCTCGTCGGCGGGGTGGGCCTTGCCCGCGATCACGATCTGCACCGGGCGCTCGGGGTGGAGCAGGATGCGGCGCAGCCGGTCGGGGTCGGACAGCATCAGGGTCAGCCGCTTGTACGACGGCACCCGGCGCGCGAACCCGATGGTGAGCACGTCGGGGTCGAGCACGTCGTCGATCCAGCCCAGCTCGGCCTGCGAGGCGCCCCGGTCGCGCCAGGACTTGCGCAGCCGTACGCGCGCCGCCTCCACCAGCCGCGCGCGCAGTTTGCGGCGGATCTCCCAGATGTCGGCGTCGGAGATCTTCTGCACGCCCTCCCAGCCCTGGGCGCGCTCGACCAGCGAGGGCAGCTCGCGCCCGGCCAGCTCCATGATCTCGCGGCCGACCCAGGTGGGCGCGTGCACGCCGTTGGTGATCGACCCGATCGGCACCTCGGCGACGTCGAAGCCGGGCCACAGGCCCTGGAACATCTCGCGGCTGACCTCGCCGTGCAGCTCGGAGACGCCGTTGACCCGCTGGGCCAGGCGCATGCCCATGACGGCCATGTTGAACACGGCCTTGTCGCCCTCGGCCGCGCCCGGCTCGGCGCCGAGCGCCAGGATGCGGTCCACCGGCACGGTGGGCCAGGCGTTGCCGCCGCCGAACTGGCGGGCGATCATGTCGGCCGGGAAGCGGTCGATGCCGGCCGGGACCGGGGTGTGCGTGGTGAACACGGTGCCGGCGCGCACGGCTTCGAGCGCCTCGTCGAAGGACAGCCGGGCCTCGGTCAGCTCGCGGATGCGCTCCAGGCCGAGGAAGCCGGCGTGGCCCTCGTTGGTGTGGAACACCTCGGGCTCCTCGTGCCCGGCGATGCGGCAGTAGGCCCGGATCGCGCGCACGCCGCCGACGCCGAGCAGCAGCTCCTGGAGCAGGCGGTGGTCGGTGCCGCCGCCGTACAGGCGGTCGGTGACGTCGCGGGCGGCGGTGTCGTTGTCGGCGACGTCGGAGTCGAGCAGCAGCAGCGGCACCCGGCCGACCCGGGCCACCCAGATCTGGGCGTGCATGACGCGCTGCTCGGGCAGCTCGATGCGGACCCGCGCGGGCGTGCCGTCGGCCTCCTTCAGCAGCGTGAGCGGCAGGCCGCCGGGGTCGAGGCTCGGGTAGTGCTCAAGCTGCCAGCCCTCGGGCGACAGCGACTGGGTGAAGTAGCCGTGCCGGTACAGCAGGCCGACCGCCAGGATCGGCACGCCGAGGTCGCTGGCGGCCTTCAGGTGGTCGCCGGCGAGGATGCCGAGGCCGCCGGAGTACTGCGGCAGCGCGGCGGCGATGCCGTACTCCGGAGAGAAGTACGCTATCGCCCGTGGGACGCCGGAGAGCGTCTGGTACCAGCGGGGGGCGGTCATGTATTCGTGCAGGTCGTCGGCGGCGTCGGCGAGCCTGCGCAGGAAGCGCCGGTCGCCGGCCAGCTCGCGGAGGCGATCGGCCTCGACGGCTCCGAGCAGGGCTACCGGGTCGTGGCCGACGCGCTCCCACACGACCGGATCCACCTCGGCGAAGAGGTCCATGGTCTCGGGGTGCCAGGACCAGCGGAGGTTCTGGACGAGCTCGCCCAGCGCGGCGAGCTCACCGGGGAGGACGGTGCGGACGGTGAACCTGCGGATTGCTCTCACGGTGCCAGACCCTAGTTACTCAGCGCCACGAGGCGCGACCGAAACACTGCTGCGGGCCGTACGTCTCTCATGCGTCTCCCCTTCACCAGCACTAAACCCCCTCAAACCAACGATCTACCGCCGATACGCGACCGTACGCCCCAGCAGTTCCCGATCATGTGCGGGCCCCACCCTGCGGACAACTCGCCCGAGAGGATGGGACACACGCTCTTTCTTCGGAGCGCATGAAGAGGGACTATTGGGGCACCTCCTTTGAAGTATCACCAGCACTGCCCGGACACCGCTACGAGAATCCGCGGCAGCGTTTGCCGCTGCCTGTCCTCACACAGACCATGCAGAGATCGTTTCTTGCCTCACAATTCCCGGCGGCACCGAGTGCGCCGTCGCTACCTTGAGACGCGATGATTGGACGAATCCCGATACTCGATATCCATCCCGTGGTGGAGTGCGGCGGGCGCCCCGCCAAGGCCGCGGCGGGCGAGACCTTCGACATCGCCGCGACCGTGTTCCGCGAGGGGCACGACGCGGTCGCCGCGGGAGTGGTGCTCACCGATCCCGCCGGCGTGCGCGGGCCGCTGCTGCCCATGCGCGAGATCGCGCCGGGCACCGACCGGTGGGCCACCACGGTCACCCTGGCGACCGAGGGTGTGTGGCACTTCCGGGTCGAGGCGTGGAGCGACCCGATCACGACCTGGCTGCACGACGCCGCGATCAAGATCCCGCGCGGCATGGACGTCGATCTGATGTGCGAGGAGGGCGCGCGGCTGTTCGACCGCGCGGCCAAGGCGGTGCGCCCGTCGGAGTGCCGGGCGAGCGGCGCCCAGGGCGGCCCCGGGGGCGGCACGGGGGGCGGCAAGGCCGCGGGCGGCGCCTGTGGGCACCGGGCCGCGTTGCAGGCGGTCGCCGCGCGGCTGCGCGATGAGGATCTGGACCCGCGGGCCAGGTTGTCGGTCGCGCAGTTGCCCGAGACCGCGGCGCTGCTGGCCGCCCACCCGCTGCGCGACCTGGTGACCAGGTCGGCCCGCTACCAGGTGGTCGTGCACCGGCGCCGGGCGCTGTTCGGGTCGTGGTACGAGTTCTTCCCGCGCTCCGAGGGCGCGGTGATCGAGGAGGGCGCGGCGCCCAAGTCGGGCACCTTCCGCACGGCCGCCAAGCGCCTGCCCGCCATCGCCGCGATGGGGTTCGACGTCGTCTACCTGCCGCCGATCCACCCGATCGGCACCGCGTTCCGCAAGGGCCGCAACAACACGCTGAACCCCGAGCCGTACGACCCCGGCTCGCCGTGGGCGATCGGGGCGGCCGAGGGCGGCCACGACGCGATCCATCCCGACCTGGGCACGTTCGAGGACTTCGACATGTTCGTCTCGCGGGCCCGCGAGCTGGGCATGGAGATCGCGCTGGACCTCGCGCTGCAGTGCTCCCCCGACCACCCGTGGGTCAAGGAGCACCCCGAGTGGTTCAACATCCGGGCCGACGGCTCGATCGCGTACGCCGAGAACCCGCCCAAGAAGTACCAGGACATCTACCCGCTGAACTTCGACAACGACCCCGAGGGGATCTACGCCGAGGTCAAGCGGGTCGTGAAGCTGTGGATGGACCACGGGGTGCGGATCTTCCGGGTGGACAACCCGCACACCAAACCGGTGAACTTCTGGGACCGCCTGCTGGCCGACATCAACTCCACCAACCCCGACGTGCTGTTCCTGGCCGAGGCGTTCACCCGCCCGGCGATGCTGCAGACGCTGGCCAGGATCGGCTTCCACCAGTCCTACACCTATTTCACCTGGCGCAATTCCCGCCAGGAGGTCGAGGAGTACCTGAGCGAGCTGGCGCACGAGACGTCCCATTTCCTGCGCCCCAACCTGTTCGTCAACACCCCGGATATTCTGCACGAGTACCTCCAGCACGGCGGAGTGCCCGCGTTCAAGATCCGGGCGGTGCTGGCGGCGCTGGGCGCGCCGACCTGGGGCGTGTACTCGGGTTATGAACTCGCGGAGAATGTCCCGGTACGCCCGGGTAGCGAAGAATACCTAGATAGTGAGAAATATCAGTATAAACCCCGCGATTGGGTGAAAGCGGAACGCGAGGGCCGCAGCCTCGCCCCCTTCATCACCCAACTGAATTTGTTCCGAAGAGCCCATCCGGCCCTGCAGGAACTGCGTAATCTACGGTTCCACAACGTCGATCAGCCGGACCTGATCTGCTTGTCCAAGCGGCTCGCTCCGGAACGGCCGAACGGCGCCCATGACACGGCCACGTGGCGGCACGGCCTGGGCGACGTGGTCCTGGCTGTCGTCAACCTGGATCCGCACAACACCCGCGAGGCGACCGTCCACCTGGACATGCCCGCCCTCGGTCTCGACTGGCATGCCGAGTTCGTCGTGGACGACGAGCTGTCCGGCGAGTCCTACCGCTGGCGGCAGTCCAACTACGTGCGTCTCGACCCCCACATCCAACCAGCCCACATTTTCACGGTGCGAGCGGCGGCGGCCAGCCCGAGGTAGCCGGTGCCGCGAGCGTAGGACCAGCGAGCGTCCACGGGGCCCCGGGCCGGGGCCCCGTGGAGTGGCGAGCTATCGAAACAGCGGGGAGTCCGAAAGGTGAGCTCGACACCTCAACCAGTCCCGAACACGTTCACGCGTGAGAAGCCCAACGACCCGTACTGGTACAAGCGGGCGGTCTTCTACGAGGTGCTGATCAGGGGCTTCGCCGATTCCAACGGAGACGGCACCGGAGACATCCGCGGGCTGATCGGCAAGTTGGATTACCTCCAATGGCTCGGCGTCGACTGCCTCTGGCTGCTTCCGCTGTACGAATCGCCGCTTCGTGACGGCGGTTACGACATCTCGGACTATATGAAGATCCTCCCGGAGTTCGGTGATCTGGGGGACTTCGTAAAGCTGGTGGACGAGGCGCACAAACGCGGCATGCGGGTCATCGCCGACCTCGTCATGAACCACACCAGCGACCAGCACCCATGGTTCCAGGCGTCCCGGCACGACCCCGAGGGCCCGTTCGGCGACTTCTACGTCTGGTCCGACAACGACGAGAAGTACCGCGACGCGCGGATCATCTTCGTCGACACCGAGACCTCCAACTGGACCTACGACCCGGTGCGCGGCCAGTACTACTGGCACCGCTTCTTCTCCCACCAGCCCGACCTGAACTTCGAGAACCCCGACGTGCAGGACGCGATGCTGGAGGTGCTGCGGTTCTGGCTGGACCTCGGCATCGACGGCTTCCGGCTGGACGCGGTGCCCTACCTGTTCGAGGTGGACGGCACCAACTGCGAGAACCTGCCGGCCACGCACGCCTACCTCAAGCGCATCCGGGCCGAGGTTGACCGGCTCTACCCCGACCGGGTGCTGCTCGCCGAGGCCAACCAGTGGCCCAGCGACGTGGTGGAGTACTTCGGCGACCCGGTCTCGGGCGGCGACGAGTGCCACATGGCCTTCCACTTCCCGCTGATGCCGCGCATCTTCATGGCCGTGCGCCGCGAGTCGCGCTACCCGATCTCGGAGATCCTGGCCCAGACCCCCAAGATCCCCGAGCACTGTCAGTGGGGCATCTTCCTGCGCAACCACGACGAGCTGACCCTGGAGATGGTCACCGACGAGGAGCGCGACTACATGTACTCCGAGTACGCCAAGGACCCGCGGATGCGCGCCAACGTCGGCATCCGGCGGCGCCTGGCCCCGCTGCTGGAGAACGACCGCAACCAGATCGAGCTGTTCACCGCGCTGCTGCTGTCGCTGCCGGGCTCGCCGGTGCTCTACTACGGCGACGAGATCGGCATGGGCGACAACATCTGGCTGGGCGACCGCGACGGCGTCCGCACACCGATGCAGTGGACCCCCGACCGCAACGCGGGCTTCTCCGACTGCGACCCGGGCCGGCTGTACCTCCCGGTGATCATGGACCCGATCTACGGCTACCAGGCGATCAACGTCGAGGCGCAGCAGAAGAACGCGGGCTCGCTGCTGCACTGGACCAAGCGCATGATCGAGATCCGCAAGCGGCACCCGGTGTTCGGGCTCGGCGCCTTCACCGAGCTGAACAGCTCCAACCCCAGCGTCCTGGCGTTCGTGCGCGAGCTGGGCGACGACAGGGTGCTGTGCGTGAACAACCTCTCGCGCTTCCCGCAGCCGGTGGAGCTCGACCTGCGCCGGTTCGAGCAGGTCACGCCGGTGGAGTGCATGGGCGGCGTGCCTTTTCCCCCAATTGGCGAACTTCCGTATCTTTTGACGCTTCCTGGGCATGGGTTCTACTGGTTCACCCTGCCGCCGGCCGCCCCCCGGGCCGGTACGACCCTCAAGGAGGCATGACGACTTCTCTCACGGGCCCGCTTACCGGATGGATCGCCGAGCAGCGGTGGTTCGCCGGTAAGGGGCGTGCGATCGAAGAAGTCACGATCGACAGCGACGTCGAACTCTCCCCCGGGCTTCGCCACCTGATCGTCGCGGTCGCCCAGGACGGCGACCGCGACCGGTACCAGATCCTGCTCGGCGAGCGCGAACCGCTGCCGCCGCGCCTCGCGCACGTGCGGGTCACCCCCACCGTGTACGACGCGGCGCACGACGCCGAGCTGACCGGCGCCCTGCTGGAGGCGATGGCGGCCAACGCCGACATCGGCCCGCTGCGGTTCCGGCGCATGGACGGCGCGGTCATCGACACCGGGCAACGGAGCCTGGTGATCGGGGCCGAGCAGTCCAACACCTCGCTGGTGTTCGGCGACGCGTACATCATGAAACTGTTCCGGCGGCTCACGCCCGGGGTGAATCCCGAGCTGGAGATCGTCACGGCGCTGGCCAGGCGCGGCTCGCCGCACGTGGCGCAGCCGTACGGCTGGATCGAGGCCGATCTCGACGGCGAGAACACCACGCTGGCGATCATGCAGCAGTTCCTGTCGGCCGCCAGCGACGGGTGGGCGCTGGCCCTGACCAGCGTCCGCGACCTGTACGCCTCGATGCCCGGGCTCCCCGCGTCCGACGCGGGCGGCGACTTCGCCGCCGAGTCGCACCGGCTCGGCGCGGCCACCGCCCGCGTCCACGCCGAGCTGGCCGCGGCCTTCCCGACCGGGGTCGTGGAGCCGCCCGAGGTCAAACGGCTGGCCGAGTCGTTCCGGCACCGCCTCGACCGCGCCATCGCCGAGGTGCCCGCGCTGGGCGAGCGCGCGGACGCCGCGCACGAGGCGTACAACCGGCTGGCCGACATCACCGGGCCGGTGCCGGTGCAGCGCGTGCACGGCGACTACCACCTCGGCCAGGTCATGCGCACGCCCACCGACTGGATCATCCTGGACTTCGAGGGCGAGCCGGGGCAGCCGCTGGCCGAGCGGCGCGCGCTGTCCTCGCCGCTGCGCGACGTGGCCGGCATGCTGCGCTCGTTCGACTACGCGGCCCGGCACATGCTCGCCGACCACCCCGACGCCGCGTCGCTGGAGGGGCGGGCCCGCGAGTGGGCCGACCGCAACCGGTCGGCGTTCCTGACCGGCTACTGCGAGGGCGGCGGCCGGCTGCACGAGGAGGACGCGGCGCTGCTGCACGCGCTGGAGCTGAGCAAGGCGGTCTACGAGGTCGTCTACGAGGCCAGGAACCGGCCGTCGTGGATCACGATCCCGCTGGCCGCATTCCTGTGACGGGCGCATGGTGAATACGGACATGGGAATGAGCCGGACATCCCCATAGGGCAATCTCGGCCATGGACGCGATCAGCGGCCATGGAGATGGACGACGACTAGGAGTGGCGGGCGATCCGATGACTAGCAACGCCGACCTCGACCGGCTGGCCGGCGGGGCGCACCACGATCCCCATTCGATCCTCGGCGCCCACCCGGGCAGCGGCGGGGTGACCTTCCGCGCGCTGAGGCCGCTGGCGAGGCGGGTCGAGGTGGTCACGGACGAGGGCGTGCACGAGCTGCGGCACGTCGCCCACGGGGTGTTCGAGACCACGGTGCCCGGCCTGGACAAGGTGCCCGACTACCGGCTGCGGGTGACGTACGAGGGGGCCGAGCCGTACGAGACGGCCGACCCGTACCGGCACTGGCCCACGCTGGGCGAGGTGGACCTGCACCTGATCAGCGAGGGCCGGCACGAACGGCTGTGGGAGGCCCTTGGCGCCCGGGTGATACGGCACGAGGACGTCGATGGCGTCGCGTTCGCGGTGTGGGCGCCCAACGCGCGCGGCGTCCGGGTCGTGGGCGACTTCAACCACTGGGACGGCACCGGCCACCCGATGCGCTCGCTGGGCCGCTCGGGGGTGTGGGAGCTGTTCGTGCCCGGCCTGACCGAGGGGCAGCGGTACAAGTTCGCCGTGCTCGGCGTGGACGGGGTGTGGCGCGACAAGGCCGACCCGATGGCCCGGCGCACCGAGGCGCCGCCGGCCACCGCGTCGGTGATCGAGCGGTCGGCGTACGAGTGGCGCGACGAGGAGTGGATGCGGGCCCGGCCGCACAAGCGCCCGCTGACCGAGCCGATGAGCGTGTACGAGGTGCACCTCGGCTCCTGGCGCCCCGGCCTGTCCTACCGCGACCTGGCCCGCGAGCTGGTGGCGTACGTCACCGACATGGGCTTCACCCACGTGGAGTTCATGCCGGTCGCCGAGCACCCGTTCGGCGGCTCGTGGGGCTACCAGGTGACCTCCTACTACGCGCCGACCGCCCGCTTCGGCACGCCCGACGACTTCCGCCACCTGGTGGACGAGCTGCACCGCGCCGGGATCGGCGTGTTCCTGGACTGGGTGCCGGCCCACTTCCCGATGGACGACTGGGCGCTGGCCCGCTTCGACGGCACCCCGCTGTACGAGCACGGCGACCCCTCGCGCGGCATGCACCCCGACTGGGGCACCTACGTCTTCGACTTCGGCCGCCGCGAGGTGCGCAACTTCCTGGTCGCCAACGCGCTGTACTGGCTGAAGGAGTTCCACATCGACGGCCTGCGCGTGGACGCGGTGGCCTCGATGCTGTACCTGGACTACTCGCGGCGCGAGGGCGAGTGGACCCCCAACGTGTACGGCGGCCGGGAGAACCTCGACGCGGTGGAGTTCCTCAAGGAGATGAACACCGTGTGCTACCGCGAGGCCCCCGGCATCGTCACCGTCGCCGAGGAGTCCACCGCCTGGCCCGGCGTCTCGCGCCCGGTCTACCTGGGCGGGCTGGGGTTCGGGTTCAAGTGGAACATGGGCTGGATGCACGACACCCTGGCCTACCTGCGGCACGAGCCGATCTTCCGGCAGTACCACCACCACCAGATGACGTTCTCGCTGATGTACGCCTACTCCGAGAACTTCGTGCTGCCGCTCAGCCACGACGAGGTCGTGCACGGCAAAGGGTCGCTGCTGGGCAAGATGCCCGGCGACGAGTGGCAGCGCTTCGCCAACCTGCGCGCGCTGTACGCGTTCATGTGGGCGCACCCGGGCAAGCAGTTGCTGTTCATGGGCAGCGAGTTCGGCCAGGGCTCGGAGTGGTCGGAGGAGCGCGGCCTGGACTGGTGGGTGCTCGACTTCGACGTGCACAAGGGCGCGCAGCGGCTGGTGCGCGACCTGAACCGGATCTACCGCGAGACCCCCGCGCTGTGGCAGCGCGACACGACCTACGAGGGCTTCCGGTGGATCGACGCCGACGACGCCTCCGGGAACGTGTTCTCCTTCCTGCGGTACGGCGCCGACGGCTCGCCGCTGGCGTGCGTGGTCAACTTCTCCGGTGGCCCCCACGAGGACTACCGGCTCGGCCTGCCCGAGGGCGGGCGCTGGGAGGAGCTGCTCAACACCGACGCGTACGAGTACGCCGGCAGCGGCGTGGGCAACCTGGGCGGCGTCGAGGCGGTGCCCGAGCCGTACCACGGCCTGCCGTACTCCACCCGGCTGCGCGTGCCCCCGCTGGGCGCCCTGTGGCTGCGCCGCGTGACGGAGGACACCAAGGAGGACACCGGGGAGAGAGCCGGGGAGGACGCCGTGGAGGAGTCGTCCGGAGGCGGCGGGGCCGCTGTGGCGGAGTAGACCGCCTGCACTACGATTGCGATCGCTCGGCCTTCCGTGCGCGAACACGCCGCGGGGGGTCGAGCCATTTACGCCCGGGTTTTCCTGAGCCTTACCTGGGAGTTTCCCCTACCTTCCTGCACCTTTCTCCGTACATGCCGGGTAACGCCTTCACTGGGATACAAGATCCGATCTAGACTCGCTTCCGGCATAAGGTCACCTCCCCTGCCCCCCGGAGGACGTGTGCGACTGCGACGGCTCGCCACCAGAACGGTCCTGCTCGGTTGCGTGGCGCTGCTGGCGCTCGGTCCCGCCGTCCCCGCGGCGGCCGAGGAGCCGGCCCCGGCCGCCTCGCCCACAGGATCGCCGACGGTGTCGCCCGTGGAGTCGCCCGCGCCGTTACCCAGCGAGACGCCGGCCCCCGCCGAGAGCGAGCCGCCCAGGACCCCGGAGCAGAAGATCGAGGTCGGCCTCGCCGGCGAGAAGACGCCGAGCCGGGTCATCGTCGAACTGCGCGACGAGGCCGAGACCGCCCCGGTCGCCGAGCAGGCCGAGGGGCTGGCGGGCTCCGAGGTGGTGCTCAAGCCGGACAACGACTCCTTCATCGTGGTCGAGGGCACCGGGAACTCGCTCACCGAGCTGGCCGCCGACCCGCGCGTGGTCTCCATCCGGCGCGACCGGGCGTACCCGCCCTCGCTCGCCTCCTCGATCAAGGTCATCGGCGCGGACCAGGCGCACGCCGCCGGCACCACCGGCGCGGGCCAGACCATCGTGGTCATGGACACCGGCGTGGACCGCGACCACCCGTTCCTGGCGGGCCGGGTGGTGGACGAGGCGTGCTTCTCCGCGACCTCGGAGGAAGGGCTGCCGCTGGAGTCGCTGTGCCCCAACGGGCAGGCGAGCCAGACCGGGCCCGGCTCGGCCGACGCGGAGACCGCCAAGTGCCTGGACGGCACGGTGAACCTGTGCGACCACGGCACCCACGTGGCCGGCATCGCCGCCGGGGCCGGGGTGGCCGGCGCGCCGGGCCCCGGGGTCGCGCCGGGCGCGAACATCATCGCCATCCAGATCTTCAGCCGGGTCAACGACCCCGAGACCTGCGGCGGCACGGCGTCCTGCCTGCTCGCCTTCGACTCCACGCTCCGGCTCGGCCTGGACCACGTCGCCACGCTGACCGGCAGGCACAAGATCGCCGCGGTCAACCTCAGCCTCGGCGGCGGCCTGAGCGACGTCGCCTGTGACACCGCCGAGGAGGCGGCCGACCTCAAGCCGAAGATCGACGCGCTGCTCGCCCAGGGCGTCGCCACCGTGGTCGCGGCCGGGAACGAGGCGTTCGACGGCTCGGCGTTCCCCGGCTGCATCTCCTCGGCGGTGACCGTGGGCGCGACCGACGACGGCGACGCCATCGCGCCGTTCTCCAACCGGGGGCCGCTGCTGGACTTCTTCGCGCCGGGCGTCGAGATCGACTCCTCGGTGCCCGACGACGCGTACACCGGCTACAGCGGCACCTCCATGGCCGCCCCGCACGTCGCGGGCGCGCTGGCGCTGCTGAAGGAGAAGTTCCCCGACGCGCCGGTCACCGAGCTGATCGACAAGCTCCGGGCCTCCGGCCGCGGCATCGTGTACGGCAACGTGACCACGCCCCGCATCGACGTCAACGCCGCGCTCACCGGGGCCTCCCCCTCGCCGCCGGTGACCCAGGCCCCCGACCCGGGCGAGTCGAACCAGCCCGCGCCCGACGACCCGGGCACCGGCGACGACCCGGGCGACGACATCGAGGAGAGCCCGACGCCCGACCCGACCTCGGCCCCCGCGCCCGAGCCGGAGGAGACGCCGGCCCCCGACCCGACGCCGGTACCGCTGCCGACCGTCACCGTCACCGTCACGATCACGGTGACCCCGTCGCCGCCCTCGACCGGCGCCCCCCAGGTGTGCACCCGCGGCACCTCCCGCACGCCGCTCACCGCGGCCAAGTGGGCCAAGGAGATGGCCGCCGGCAAGGCCGCCTACGACGACGCCACGCTGACCTGCTACCTGAGCCTGGTGGCCAAGGCGAGCACGGTCTTCCCCGAGGTCAAGAAGGCGGCCACCCCGGCCGCCGCGGCCAAGATCCTCAAGTCGAAGGCGTCGGCCAAGAAGAAGGCCGGCCTGGACCGGGAGCTGCTGGCCGCCTGGCTCAACTGGGCCAGCGGGGCCCGCAACATCACCGCCAAGGTGACCGGCTCGGCCACGCTGAAGTCGGCGCTGACGGTGGCCGAGCACCACCGGCGCGAGGCGCGTACGACGCCGGCGCAGATATCCCGGAGCACCACCACCCTCAGGAAACACGTCAACAAGTAGCCGAAGACCGCGACCGCCGCCGACCTCCCGCGTACCTCCAGCAGGTCGCTTAGGGTGGGGCACATGGACGCGACCAAGGCGATCATCCACTCCGTTGACCGGTTCCGCCAGCGGCGCACCGCGCCGCTGGTCCTTGAGCTCGACCTCACCGAAGGGCTCACCGAAGGGCCGCCGAGCGACCCGCTGAGCGCGGTGCTGTCCATGCGCAAGACGCGCCTGGGCGACGTGCTGTCGGGGCTGAAGCGGGCGCGGCAGGATTCGCGGGTCAAGGCGCTGATCGTCAAGATCGGCGGGCAGCCGCTCGGCTTCGGCATGGTGCAGGAGCTGCGCGGGGCGGTCGCCAGGTTCCGGGCGGCGGGCAAGCCGGCGTACGCGTTCGCCGAGACGTTCGGCGAGTTCGGCGCGGGCACGGTGCCGTACTACCTGGCCAGCGTCTTCGACCGCATCTACCTCCAGCCGAGCGGCGACGTCGGCCTGACCGGCATCTCCCTGGAGCAGCGCTTCTTCGGCGACGCGCTCGGCAAGCTGAACGTCGAGTACCAGGTCGGGCAGCGGCACGAGTACAAGACCGCGGCCAACACCTTCACCCAGAACCACATGACCGAGCCGCACAAGGAGTCCGTCACCCGCATCGCCGAGTCGGTCACCGAGCAGATCGTGGCCGGCATCGCCGAGGGGCGCCGGCTCGAACCGGGCAAGGTGCGCAAGCTGGTGGACCAGGGCCCGTTCATCGGCCCCGAGGCCGTCGAGGCGGGCCTGGTCGACAAGCTCGCCTACCGCGACGAGGTCTACGACGAGGTGCGCGCCGAGGCGGGCCCCGAGGCCCACCTGCAGTTCGTCTCCCGCTACACCAAGAGCGCCCTGGCCCGCAAGCTCCCCCACCCGGGCGAGCAGACCGTGGCCCTGGTCCACGGCATCGGCATGATCCGCCTCGGCCGCAGCGGCCGCAGCCCCATGGGCGGCGGCGGGGCCATGGGCTCCGACACGATCTGCGCCGCCCTGCGCGCCGCCCGCCGCGACGACCACGTCAAGGCGGTCGTCTTCCGGGTCGACAGCCCCGGCGGCTCCTACGTCGCCTCCGACGCCATCTGGCGCGAGGTCGTGCTGATGCGCAAGGCCGGCAAGCCGATCATCATCTCCATGGGCGACCTCGCGGCCTCGGGCGGCTACTTCGTCTCCGTGGCCGCCGACCTGATCGTGGCCCAGCCGGGCACCCTCACCGGCTCCATCGGCGTCCTGGGCGGCAAGCCCGTGCTCAACGGCCTGCTCGAACGCCTCGGCATCACCACCGAGGCCGTCAACCAGGGCGCCAACGCCGGCATGTTCTCCACCTCCCGCCCCTTCACCGAGACCCAGTGGTCCCGCATCAACGCCTGGCTCGACCGCGTCTACGACGACTTCGTCGGCAAGGTCGCCGAAGGCCGCCGCCTCGACCGCGACCGCGCCCACGACCTCGCCCGCGGCCGCGTCTGGACCGGCGCCGACGCCCACGCCTCCGGCCTGGTCGACGAACTCGGCGGCCTGGAGGACGCCCTCGCCCTGGCCCGCAAGAAGGCCGGCCTCCCCGCCGACGCCCCCGTACGCACCTATCCCCGCATGAACCCCCTCGAACGCCTCCTCCCCCCGGAGTCCAGCGAGGACAAGGCCGCCGCCCTGGCCAGAATCCGCCTGGAAGCCTGGGGCCCCCTGACCCGCCTCGCCACCGACCTCGGCCTCCCCGCCCACGGCCCCCTCCTCCTCCCCGGCACCTGGCACATCCGCTGACGCCGGGGCCCGGAGCATGAAAGAGTGCTGGTCATGCTCACGATCCAACGGCACGCGGCGATCTTCGGATTCGGCTACGAGGGATGTGAGCTGGGCGAGTTCATCGCCCAGCTCGGCCGGGAAGGCATCACGCTGCTGGTGGACGTGCGTTTGAACCCGATCTCCCGCAAGCGCGGTTTCAGCAAGACCGCGCTCGCCGCGGCCCTGGCCGACGCGGGGATCGGCTACCAGCACATGCGGGCGCTGGGCAACCCGAAGTGGAACCGTGCGGGCTTCGGCGGCGACACCGCCGAGCTTGAGGCCGCACGCGGCGTCTACATCGATCAGACGCTGGGCGCCCCCGCCGCGCAGGAGGCCCTGGCTCGGATCGCCGAAGCGGCGCGGCGCGAGACCGTGGCGATCATGTGCTTCGAGGCGGACGAGCGCCGCTGTCACCGCCGGCTCGTGCTCGGCGCCCTCAACGACCTGTCGGACGCCTCCCAGCCGTCTTCGGGGGATACACGACACCCAGGACGATGAAGCTCTGGGGATGCGCCTGCTGGTTGCCGACGTAGAAGATCGTGTCTCGATCGGGCGCGCACATCAGATCCCAGAACTTCTCTCGGATGGCCGCCACCGTCGCGGCGTCTCCCCGATCGCGGACGCTGCGCTGCAGGGCGACGAGCTCCCAGTCGAAGATGCCCTGACGGTGGGTGTTGCAGCCGCGAGAACGGCACCGATAGCGGTACCACGCCTTGAACCGGGGGGCTTCCAGGGCCGTGCGCGGCGCGGTGTCGTACAGATCGAGCTGGCGGACGTACTGGTCGATCTTGTCCTGCTCCGCACGCGTCCAACCCGGATGGGGCTCGATGTCCAGCGCGAGTATCTCCGCGGGCCGGACGGCCGCCAGAGAGCGGGCCGGTGGACGCTCCTTCACGTCCGCGATGAGCCCGCACATCGATTCTTCGATGTAGTCACCGATATAGGGCATGCGCTTGCTCCAACCGTCGAGATGTTTCTCCACGACGAAGCTGTCGATACGCGGCCGCCAGCTCTCCACACGCGGGTCGTTGGCGCTCGGTTTCGCATACAGGTTCACGACGTCGTATTTCCGGAACCGGCTGTCGCCATCGAGTTCGCGGTAGTTGATCGGATAGAGCCGGACCCAGCCCGGGCGATCGAGGTCGAGCCGCAGTCCTGCCACACACACCGTCTCACCGTAGGTGGCCGAGGGGTTGGGCGCGGCCTTGACCGTGATCAGGATCTTCATCCGCTCGAATTGCGTTCCCGGCGGTTTGCTCTGAACCGCGTCAGGATCCGGCGCGAACAGGGAGGGCTGCTCTGCCATGATTCCTCCACCCGAAGTCAATTCAGTGTCAAGAATAACCGCCGCACATCCGTCTTCGAAAATTCCGAGCAATTAGTGGAAATTGGGAACTTGTCCGGCAAATGATGCGATAAAGGATCTACGCCGGGTTCGATAAAAGGCCGGCGGAGTTGGCCGTCTGGCGGCGCGGCGTGTGATCGGGCGGCTACTGTAAGGTAGGACGCTTTTCACGGTGCGGCGCTCTCGCGGGAGGCTTGGTGGACGCGCGTGACGACCGCTCTCGGCGGCACCCGTACGGGGCGCCCGGCGAGGGGGACCGGCGGGTGGTGTTGCCGCCGCGGATGCCGTACGTGTCGCCGTCGGAGGTCACCGAGGAGTTCCCGCGGGTGCGCCGGACCACCGCGTACGAGGTGGAGCCGGTGCCGCGGCGGTTCTCGATCGCGCGGACGGTCCTGGTGACGGTGGGGGTGTTCGCGGCGTGTGCGGTGGCGGCGGCGGTCGTGCCGCGCACGGTGGAGCTCACCGCCGGGCGCGGGCCGGCCTCGCCGCGGGTGCCCGCGCCCACACCGGCGACCGCGGGCGGCGGGCCGAGCACCTGGCGGCCGTACGAGGAGGCGGTGCCGGTGCCCGCGCCGGGGCATGGTGTCACTCCGCCGGCGCGGCGCGATGGTGGGCGGCGTGATGGTGAGCGGCGGCGTGCGCCCGACAGGGCCGGTGATCGGGGGCCTGACAGGGTGGGGGATGGCGCGCGGGGCGTGTCGGTGCCGGTGGTGGTGCCGCGGGGGCGGGCGCGTCCGGACGGCGAGCGGGGCGGGGTGAAGGCGCCGCCGGCGCGGCGGGGCTCGCCTGCCGCGCCCAAGCCGCGTACCCGGATGCCTCGGCCGGCTCCGGCGCCCGCGCCTGCTCCCGTTCCCGCGCCTGCTCCCGCGTCTCCGGAGACGGGGGCGCGGACGCTGGTGTCGGGGAACTGCGACCGGCTCTTCCCGCCGGGCGACCCCGCCTACGCGGTGCGCAACCGGGCCTGCCACGCGCTTTACGGGTAAGCGCCGCCGCGGTCAGGTGTGGGTGGTGTAGCGGGAGCGGTGGCGCAGCAGGGGGTGGGCGGTGGCGTCCACGTAGTCGATCGCCAGCGGGCGGGCCAGGAAGATGGTGTGGTCGCCCGCCGGGATCGCCTGGGTGGTCTCGGCCTCCAGGGCGGTCAGGCCGCCCTCGACGATCAGGGCGCCGCTGACGGCGCCGCGGTGGTGCGGGGTGCCGGCCAGGAGCAGGCGGGCGCTGGGGCGGCCGGGGGTGGCGAACCTGCTGGCCATGGCCTTCTGACCGGCCGAGAGCACGCTGGCGGCCCACAGGTCGCGGCGCAGCAGGACCTCCCTGAGGTAGCCGGCCAGGCTCACCATCACCAGCGGCGGGTCCAGCGAGATCGAGGCGAAGGTGCTGACCGTGCCGCCGAGGTCGTCGCGGTCGTCGCGTACGGTCACCACGGTGACGGCAGCGGCCACCTGGCGCATCGACTCCAGGAAGTCGGCGGGGACGTGCCCGGTCACGACGGCCTCACCGCCCCCACGGCGTGGGGGCGGCGCGGCGCCGTGACGTGCGGTTCAGGCAAGGCCGTTGGTGGTCAGCCATTCCTTGGCCACGACCGGCGGGTCGTCCTTGTCCACGGCGATCCTCTTCATCATGTCCACCAGCGTGGCGGTGTCGAGCTTGGCGCTGACGGCGTCCAGCGTGGTGCGCACGGTGTCGTTCACGCCGGCCTTGTTGACCAGCGGGGTGATGTTCTGCGAGCTGAAGACGTTCTTGGGGTCCTGCAGCGCCACCAGGTCGTTCAGCACGATCTTCGGGTCGGTGGTGAAGACGTTGCCGACCTGGATGGTGCCGCTCTTCAGCGCGTCGGCCGTGGTCGCCCCGGTCGGCTTCCACTCCTTGAAGGTGAGCCCGTAGACGTCCTTGAACTGGGCCTCCCGGCGCTTCTGGAACTCCGGCGGGCCGCCGACCACGAAGTCCTTGGAGACCTTGGCCAGGTCCTCGATGGTGGTCAGGTTGTTCTTGGTCGCGGTCTCCTTGGTCACGGTCAGGGAGTCCTTGTCCTCGGCCGCGGCCGAGGCGAGGATCTCCAGCTCCGGCGGGAGCTTGCTCTTCAGCTCCGCGTTGACCTCCTCGGTGGAGGCCGCCTTGGTCTCGGGGTCGATGAAGGCGAGCAGCGCCCCGTTGTACTCGGGCAGCACGGTCAGCCCGCCGCTCTTGATCTGGTCGTAGACGATCTCACGCGCGCCGATGTTCGGCTTCTCCTCCACGGTCACGCCCTTGGCCTGGAGGGCCTGGGCGTAGATGGAGCCGAGCAGCACGCTCTCGGGGAAGTCGAAGGAGCCGACCACGACCGTGCCCCCTCCCGCCGAGGCCGAGCCGCTGGGGGCGGCGCTGGGCGAGGCGGAGGACAGCGGATCTTCGCCGCCGCATGCGGACACGGCGAGCATCGCCGACAGGAGCACCGCCGCGGTGCTGAACAAGCGTTTCATCCGCTTTTCCCTTCCAAATCAGGGGGTATACCAGGTTATCGGATCTTCGCGGTTCGGACTCGGCGGCTCACTCCCGGTGAGACCAGGAGCCGGTCGGCCAGGGCGAACAACCCCTGCATCGCCAGCGCGAACCCCCCGACCAGCACCGAGCCGCCGACCACACTCGGGTAGTCCTTGGTGGCGAGACCGTCGATGATGTAGCGGCCCAGGCCGCCCAGGCTCACGTACGACGCCACGGTCGCGGTCGCGACGACCTGGATGGCGGCGAGCCGCAGCCCCAGCAGGATCAGCGGCAGCGCGACGGGAACGAGCACACGCACAAGAACCTGCGGCCCCCGCAGCCCCATTCCGTACGCGGCGTCACGAAGGTCGTGATCTACGCCACGTATCCCCTCGTACGTGTTGACCAGGATGGGCGGGATCGCGAGCACGACCAGCGGGATCAGCACCGGCAGCACCGTGGCGGTGCCGAGCAGCAGCACGATCAGCACCAGCAGGCCGAGCGTGGGCAGCGCGCGGGCCAGGTTCGCCGAGACCACCACGATCAGCGCGCCGCGCCCGGTGTGCCCGATCAGCAGGCCCAGCGGGATCGCGATCAGCGCCGCGGGCAGCAGCGCGGCCAGGGTGAACTCCAGGTGCTCCAGCAGGCGTACCGGGATGCCGGACGAGCCGGACCAGTTGGCCGGGTCGGAGAAGAACTCGATCAGCCAGTTCACGCGCTCCTCCTCACCCTGGCCCACGGCGTGAGCATGCGCTGCAGGAAGACCAGCGCCCCGTCCGCGACCAGCGCCAGCGCCACGATCAGCGCGATCCCGACGACCGCCGGGGTGGGGAAGTCGCGCTTGAAGGCGTCGGTGAACAGGTTGCCGAGCCCGCCCTGCCCGATCAGCGCGCCGACGCTGACCAGGCTGATGCTGGAGACGGCCACGACCCGCAGCCCGGCCAGCACCACCGGCATGGCCAGCACCAGGTCCACCTGGAGCAGCCGGCGCAGCGGGTTGAACCCCATCGCCACGGCCGACTGGCGTACGTGGTCGGGGATGGCGGTCATGCCGTCCACCACGGCCGGGATCAGCACGGCGACCGCGTAGAAGGTGAGCGGGATGATCACGGTGGCCTTGGTCAGGCCGGTGAGCGGCAGCAGGAACATGAACACCGGCAGCGAGGGCAGCGCGTAGATCACGTTCATCACGCCGGCCGTGGGCTGGTACAGCCTCCGCCAGCGTACGCAGGCCAGCCCGATCGGCAGCGCGGCCAGCAGCCCGAGCACGATCGGCAGCCCGGACATGACGATGTGGTCCACCAGGAGCGAGGAGATGCTGCCGACCCGGCCGGTGCTCCAGTTGCGGGCGATCCAGTCCCAGCGGACCAGCGGTTCCTCATCCATCGGCGTCCTCCCGGACGGGGGCGTCGTGCGGCTCCGGCGCCTCGGAGGCGGCCAGGGCCAGCGCCTCGTCCAGCGACTCGCGGGTGGCCACGCCGATCACCCTGCCGTCGCCGTTCACCGCGATGGCGCAGCCCGACGGCGACAGCAGCGCCGCGTCCAGCGCGGTGCGCAGGGAGTCCTTGCCGCGGACGAACGTGCCGTACGGCAGCGGGCGCACGTCGCGCAGGGTGCCAGCCCGGGGCAGGTCGGCCGGCGCGACCCAGCCGAGCGGCCGGTTGTCCTCGTCCACGACGGCCAGCCACGGCGACTCCACGTCGGCGGCGACGCCCGCCACCCTGCTCAGGTCGGAGGTGACCGGCACGACCAGGTCGGATCGCAGCCGCAGCCCCGTGTCGGCGACGAAGGACAGCCGGCGGATGCCCCGGTCGCGGCCCAGGAACTCGCGTACGAAGCCGTCGGCGGGCGCGGCGAGCAGCGTGGCCGGGTCGGCCACCTGGGCCAGCTTCCCGCCGACGCGCAGCACCGCGACCCGGTCGCCCAGCTTGATCGCCTCGTCGATGTCGTGGGTGACGAAGACGATGGTCTTGTGCAGTTCGGCCTGGAGGCGGATCAGCTCGTCTTGCAGGCTCGCCCGCACGACCGGATCGACGGCGCTGAACGGCTCGTCCATCAGCAGCACGGGCGGGTCGGCGGCGAGCGCGCGGGCCACGCCGACGCGCTGCTGCTGGCCCCCGGAGAGCTGGAAGGGGTACCTGCGGGCCATCTCGGGGGCGAGGCCGACGCGTTCCAGCAGCTCCAGTGCCGTGCTGCGGGCCCGCTTGCGGTCCCAGCCGAGCAGGTACGGCACGGTGGCGATGTTGTCCAGGATCGTGCGGTGCGGGAACAGGCCCGCCTGCTGGATGACGTAGCCGATGCCGCGCCGCAGCGTGGGCGGGTCGATGGTGCGCACGTCCACGTCGTCCAGCATGATCCGGCCCTCGGACGGGTCGATCATGCGGTTGATCATGCGCAGCGAGGTGGTCTTGCCGCAGCCCGAGGGCCCCACCAGGACCGTGATCTCCCCGGTGGGCACCTCCAAGTCCAGGTGATCGACGGCCACCGTGCCGTCTGCGTACCGTTTGGTGACACCGTCGAATCTGATCACGCGCGTCCTCGTGCTTCCCGCCGAATGGCCCCCGCCTGGCCGGGTCTCCCCCGCCGCGTCCTGTCAAGGTCTGGCGGCAAGATCTATTTGCAAGATCTACCCTGGGGATAGCCTACGGTGACGGTAGGGTTTCTGTCCTCCCGGCCCCCAGGGGAGCGTACGGCGTACGGCACCGCCTCTCACCAGCGAAATCCCGAAATATCGGGAATTGTGGTAGATCACAGTGATGGAAAAGCCACGCGATATCTATCGAATGGGTATCCGGGGCTGCGGGGGCGCGGTATGACTTGACATGATTGCGCACGTCGCCGGGAAGATCCCGGACCCGCAGTCCCGCGTCCGCCCGACCTCCAGAGGAACCGGCCCGTGACCCAACCGAGCACTGACCAGCGCTCGCGCGGCGAACTGATCGCCGAGCTCTACGACCGTCACGCCGCCGGGCTGTTCGCGTACTGCCTCGACCAGCTCGGCGACGCCGACTCCGCCGCCGACGCCCTGGTGTCGGTGTTCGCGGGCGTCACCACCGTGCAGCCCCCGCGCGCCGCGCTGTACGCGCTCGCCCGCCGCGAGATCTACCGGCGCGACATCGTCTACGCCCCGCCCAGCGTCGATCCCGTGGCCGACCCGGCGTCCGCGCTGATCGAACGGGTCCTGCGCGAACTACGGCCGCACCAGCGCGAGGTGCTGCTGCTCTCGGCGGTGTGCGGGCTGGAGGTGGAGGAGCTGGCCTGGGTGCTCGACGTGGCCTGCGACACCGCCGCCGACCTCACCGGCAGCGCCGAGCACCGCTTCCTCCAGGCGCTCAAGCACACCCTGGCCTCCGTCGGGCGGGTCCCCGGCCACCTCGCCGAGATCTACGGCGCCCTGACCGTGGCCCCCATCCGCGACGTGCTCGCCCGCCTGCCCTGGCGCCCGCCCCCGCCGGCGCTGCGCGCCATGGTCCACGCCGGCCTCTCCCCCGCCGAGGCCCGCGCCGCCGTCAAGCGGTCGCTGCCGGTGAAGCCACTGTGGCCCACCACGCCCTCCTGGCCCCTCCCCCTCGTCGATCCCGACGACGCCTCCTCCACCACCGGCGTCTACCCCGTCCCCTCCACACCTTCCCGCCACGAGCTCACCACCGAGCCCTTCCCCTCCCAGACGCCCCCCGCCCTGGAGGAAGCGCCCCGGCCCGTCCCGGAGGAACCCGCCGCCCCCGCCCAGCCGGCCGCGGTGCTCGACCCGCCGCACACGGCCGAGGACTCCGGCGCGAGCCTGTTCACCCCCGGCCCCAAACGCGTACGCGCCGACGAGCCGGTCTACCTCATGCCCCTCCCCCCGGAGCCCTCACCCCCCGCCGCGGACGACCCGCTCCCCGGCGAGACCACCGACGTCTTCGCGGTCATCGACCTCCCCCCGGAGCCGCCCCAGGAGGCTCCCGCCCCCGAGGAGCCGCCCCAGGAGGCCCCCGAGCCCGAGGCGGAAGCCGAGCCCGAACCCGAGCCCGACGCCGAACCACAGCCGGACAGCCCCAAGCGCCTCAAGCCCATCAAGATCGGCGAACACCACTACGACTGGGCCTGGGAACTCATCGGCTTCGCCATCGCCCTGGCGATAGCCATGATCGTCTTCTTCGCCGTGCCCACGATCGTCACCGGATAGCGGCGGCGTGACGCCGGAGTCACGCAACGGCCGCCGCGCCGGCCCCGGCCGGTGACGACGCCGTCGCCCGCCCGGACGCCAGGCGGATCACGAGGACCCCGACGGCTCCGGCGGCATTCCGGCACGCCGAGGCGGCCATCCTCGTGCTCGCAGGCGGGGCATCGACCTGCGACCAGGGCGAACCCGCACACCTTCCGCCATTCTTTCGGGCCTTGCCGCTCACTCAGAGGGAATGAGGCTGGAAAAGGTTCAGTCGCCCCACAAAACGGACACTCAGCCCGTTATGGATACCTCGCCGCGACTGCTCCGGTGCCACGGCATGGACTGACGCATTTCGTGTGGTCACCGACCCTTTTCCGCCACACCAAATCGCCACAACCTAAATGTAGCAACATAAGCACGTAAAGCTATGTCTTGTCGCCGCACTATGAGACATGTACCGTCTTTTTGGGTTAAGGACGAGACGACCGGCATCCGCATCGGGATGGTGTTCATGGTCGAAGGTGCTGCGGAGTGCCCCTTCTGTGCCCTGGTCTCGGACGGCCGGTCACCGGTATGGGCGCATCTGTTTCCCGGCACAGAGCATGACGAGGTGATACTCGCATCCGAATCGTTTCTGGCCGTCCTCGACACCGCCCCGCTCGCGGAAGGTCACGTGCTCATCGTCAGCAAAGCCCATCTGACCTCACTCGCGGCCCTGCCCGAATCCGAGCGCGAAGAGCTGGCGCTGATGAGGAGAGCCGTTCAGGACAGGCTCAGAGCGGAGTACGGGCCGTTCACCTACTTCGAGCACGGAGCCGCGAGCTTCGCCAGACACGCGGGCGCGTGCATAGACCACGCCCACCTGCATCTGGTGCCGGGACGATGCGACCTGCTCCCCCATGTCGCGCGCGACCACCCCGGGATCGAGTCGTTCCCGGAATACGAACAGGCACTCGACCACTTCGCCGGCCGGGCCTATCTGATTTTCGCCCGCGATTTCGATCCTGTTTTCGGAGTGGACGCCCCCGCATGCGCCACCCAGTATCTGCGACGCGTGATGACCCGGGCGGGAGGGTCCAAGCAGTTGTGGAACTGGCGCGACTGCGTCCGCTGGGCGGACGCCCTTTCCATCCGCGACCAGTTGATCCGCGCCGCCGGGCGGCTCCGTCGCTAGTGGCCGGATCGGCGGGCAAGGCATCGCACGATGCTGGACCGGGAGTCGTACACCCGCTCCTCGCGGAGCACGAGGTCGTCGATCTCGAAGCGGCGCTCGCCGGACAGGACCTCGCGGGTGTAGTCCACGGTGAAGAAGTGCCTGATCTGGCCCTGGCTGCTGTAGATGGACGGCCCCAGCCGATCTCCCTCGCCGTGCAGCGGGTCGTCGGTAGACCTGCACGTGAACAGGAGCAGGCCGCCGGGGCGCAGGACACGGTGGATCTCGCGGAAGACGGCCCGGGTGACCTCGTCGGAGAAATAGTGCAGCGAGAGGCGCGCGTAGACCGCGTCGAAGGCGCCGTCGGCGAACCCGAACGGCGTCCTCAGGTCCTGTATCCGGAACTCGACCCCGGAGTCGCCATGGAACCGGACGTTCTCGTCGATGGCGTACTGTGAGAAATCCGTCGCCGTGACGGCGTGTCCTTGCCCGTGCAAGAAGACGGCGTCTCTCCCGCTGCCGCACCCCAGCTCCAGAATACGCTGCCGGTCAGGGAGAAGGTGGGCGAGGAAGCGCGCGAGCGAGGTCGGGGTCTCGCGTTCCTCACTGTTCCAGTATCTGCGGTGCAGGCTGTTCCAGAGGTGGAGCTGGTCGACGTCGGCCCCATGCGTAAGAACCGCCGGAGCGGTGCTGGATGAGAGCAATGCCCCGCCTCCGATGCTTGTCGCACGAATGTCCGAAACCGCTCCTTTGCGGCGCCGAAACCGGGAAGCCATACCTGACCCTACCAACCGCCTTCGACGCCGGGAGGCTCGGCGTGAAAGTCCGGACTTTCTCTTTACTTCGAAGCTGCTAGACTCGCGAATGTCGTTCATTCGCCGAGACCACGGGATCGGCTATGACATATCGCGCGGCCAGGACCATTCATGTCTAGCGAGCCCACGGCGGCGTGGAGCCCCGTCGAGCAGGAGTGGCTGTTACGCGTTCCGGGCCGCCGGAATCTGGCGGCACAGGCAGATACCTACAATGGTGCCGTTTCATCCCCTGAATGTCCCTTCTGTCCTGCAGTCGGGGGCACGCCGGCGAGCATCACCGCCCGTCTGGTTCCGAGCAAGCATCCGATGACGCCCGCAGCGGCGCACGGCCCCGGCGGAGCGGAGCCGCTCCACTGGGTAATCGTCTACGGGCGCTCTCACGCCCACAGGCTCGGCGACCTTCCCGCCGAGATCACCCTGCGATTTCTGGAACTCACAGCCCGTAAGACGACCGAACTTTTCCGGAATTCCTCGGTGAAGGCGGTTTTCGCCTTCGAATCCGTGGGCGATCACTTCGGGCCCACGGTCGCCCATCCGCATGGACAACTCGTCGGCCTGCCATTCGTCCCGAGACGCCTGACTCTGGGGGCAGAACGGCGAAGGTGCGTCGCATGTGCCGAGATCGACCGGCCGGACCTTGACGTCGTGGTGACCGGCCACGCACGGCTGTGGGCGCCGCCCTGGGCGCGGCTTCCCTTCGAGATGGTCATCACGCCGACGGAGCATCGTCCCGACCTCGCGTCGCTGTCCCCGGCCGAGATGACCTCGACGGCCGGCCTGCTGCACACCGGCCTGCGGCTGTGCCGTCTGACCTACGGCGGGAAGACGCCGCCGTACCTGATCAACGTGATGCAGGCCCCGAAGGGCGACATCTCCCACCATCTGCGCATCGAGCTCGTACCACTGCACAAGGACGCCGACACTCTCAAACGACCGGGCGGCATGGAACTGGGGCTGGGCGTCTATCTGAACCCCCTTCCTCCCGAGGCGGCCGCCCGGATTCTCCGGGAGGCGCTGGCCGAGGTGCGGGAGGACGTGGCGTGAGACGCGTTCAGCTCGTGGGGACCCAGCGTTCGGGTTCGAATCTGCTGCGCCTTCTCCTCGGCTCGCTGCCAGACGTGTTCGCCCCGCCGTCCGCGCACAAGCTGAGAGACTTCCAGGACCTGGTCCCCCGATACGGCCGCCTGCGTGAGCTTCGCGGCCGGAAGGCTCTCGTCGAGGACATGGGCCGCCTCGTCGATCTCAACGCCCTTCGCTGGCCGCGCATCCCCGGACGTACGCGGGCGGTCCTGGCCGAGATGAGGGGATCTTCGCTCGCGCACGCGGTTCTGGCCTTCTACGACGCCCACGCCCGCCATCTGGACAAGGACGTGTGGGTCTGCAAGTGCCTGGAGAACGTCCATCTGGTGGAGCAACTCGCCGAGACGGGGCTGCCCATCCTCTATGTCCATCTGGTTCGCGATCCGCGGGATGTCGCGGCCTCATTCCTCCGCGCCCCGATAGGCCCCAAGGACCCACAGGCCATCGCCTTGCGCTGGCTCGACGACCAGGAGGCCGGCCTGACGGCACGCGGCCTCGTCGGAGACGGCGACTGGCTCACCCTGCGGTACGAAGACCTCGTGGCCGACCCGGAGAAGGCGCTCAAGCCGCTGTGCGACCGTCTCGTGCTCCCCTGGTCTCCTCGGGCCCTCGAATTCCACCGCCGGCCGGAGGCCCGATCCGCCGCGGCCCTGTCGGAGCTGTGGGCGAATCTCGACCGGCCGATCCGCCGTGACCGGGTCGCGGCCTACCGGGAATCGGCAGATCCCGAAGTGGTGCGGGCGGTCGAGGACATCACCCGCGATCAGATGCCGGTTTTCGGCTACCAGGCCGATCGGAATGCCACGGCGATCAGGCTCAGCGCCGGAGAAAGAGAACTCGTCCTCGCTCGCGATCGGCGCCTACGCGCGAAGCTGCGGGCGAAGCGCGACCCGGAGACGGAGGCAGTGCACATGCGAAGGTCCGAGTTCCTGGATCAACTGCGAGCAGACCCCTTCCCCCAGGGGGAGACCGAGGCGGATGCGCCCCGGCGCCCGACCGGCTCGGCGCGGAAGGCCCCCCTGTACGTCCAGTTCGCGCAGAAGGCCGTCATCGAGTGGGAGGGAAAGCTCCTCCTCGTCAAGAAGAGCCAGGACGACCCCCATCAGCCCGGCAAATGGGAGTTACCTGGCGGGCGGCTGCTGCAGAACGAGTCGCCCGACGAAGCGCTCGTCCGCGAAGTGCGCGAAGAGGTCGGTCTGGAGGTCGATCCCGGCCGTCCCCTCGCGGTCTGGTCGTGGCGGCTGGGGAGCGAAGCCGACGCGCCCACCGTCGTCGCCATCGTCCGGCACTGCACGGCGAACGACGTCGCCGTGGACATGAGCCGGCACGACGAGGACGATTTCATCGACAAGTACGCCTGGTTCGACAGAGACTCGATCCTCGGCCTCGATCTCATCCCCAGCGCTCGCGAGCCCCTCGCGATGGCCCTGGCCAACCTCTAGCGGCCCGTCTTTCGAGGACGCACCATGGACGTGCGGACACCGTGTGCGGGCACCGACGCGCGCGGGCCGGGGTGAGGCCGTTGCTGACGCGTCAGATGCTGGTGGACGCCCAGCGTGAGATCGAGCGGCGGATTCACCTGCGGTTGCGACAGGAGGCCGGGCGGCTGCCCGAGAAGGCTCTGGCGTCCGGGCAGTACCTGGACCACCCCGACTACGACCAGCGCGGGCTTTACGGCACGGCGGCCACGATGTGCGTCCTCGCCCGTCGTGCCACGAGCGACCCCGCGGTCGCGGAGCAGGTGTCGAAGCTGCTCTATTACGTCGTCAATCGCAGCCAGGCCGAGCGGGCCGCGGTGAGCGGCACCCTGTACCGAGAGCTCGTCGGGCGCAGAATCCGGCTGCAGAGGACGGATGTCTTCCGGATGGCGGACATCGGTTTCGCCGTCTCCTTCGTCACTCCTGCGGCGACCGGCAGGACCGAGGCGCTGGCGCTCGTCCAGAAGACCCTCGACGGTGCGCGGCTCGACCCCGCCGGGTATGCCGTCGGCGTCGAGGGAGGCGCCGCGAACCCTCTCGCCACCGCCCACGCCCTTCGCTGCCTGGCGGCGAACAATCTGCCCACCAGGCCGGAGGACTGGCGCTACCTGCGCGAGTACCTGAGCGACGGGAGTGACGTCTACGTCCGCTGCTTCGTCCTTCTGGTTCTCGCCACCTACGACCCGGACCGTGATCGCGCGTCACTTCAGTCATCGTGGCGGGAGTGTTTCACCGCCCTGCGGGCCGAGTTCCACGGGCACGCGGAGGCGAATCACGAGTACACCCGCTGCGGCGAGCAGGACTACGTGCGGGTGCCGTGGCAGATCTACCTCGTGCAGGCGTGCGCCAGGCTGTTCCCGTTGACCAGGTTCAACGGGATCGTCGTGCAGAGAAAGCTCTGTGACATCGCACGGCAGATATCGGGGCCGGCCGGGTTCCGATACGACGCTTCGGGGAGCCATTTGTCCACCCGCACCTACGCGTGCGTGTGGCAGGCGTTCTCCGAGGTCCTGGATTTCAACTTCGGGGAGCCGCTGCCGCGGCTCGCCGTCCGCGCCGTCTCCGGCGTGACGCGCGCGCTGTCGAGCCGGCTCTTCGCGGTGCTCACCATCTCGCTGCTGGCCGCGGTGGCGGTGGCCTCACTCGTTCAGTGGCTCAACGCGCCCGGCCATTCCCTCGGCGACCTGGCCCCCAACCTGCTGGCCGAGGTCGTGCTCCTGATCGCGGCCAGGCTCGGCCTCCAGGTCAGGCGGGCGAGGTATCGCGACTGACCCCTGCTCGGGGCGTCAGGGGGTGGTGAGGATCAGGGCGCTGGTCGGGACGCCGGTGCCGGCGGTGACCAGGACGTTGCGGGCGTTCTTGATCTGGTTGACGGCGGTGCCGCGGATCTGGCGGACGGCTTCGGCTATGCCGTTCATACCGTGGATGTACGCCTCGCCGAGCTGGCCGCCGTGGGGGTTGACCGGGAGGGGGCCGTCGAGTTCTATGCCGCCGTCGGCGATGAAGTCCTTGGCCTCGCCGCGGGGGCAGAAGCCGAGTTCCTCCAGTTGCGGCAGGACGAAGGGGGTGAAGTGGTCGTACAGGATGGCGGTCTGGATGTCGCTGGGCGACATGCCGGACATTTCCCAGAGTTTGCGTCCGACCACTGACATTTCGGGTAAGCCGGTCATGTCGTCCCGGTAGTAGCTCGTCATCATCATCTGGCCCGCGCCCGCCCCCTGGGTCGCGGCGGCGATCAGCGCGGGGCTGTGGCGCAGGTCGCGCGCCCGGTCCAGGGACGTGATGACCAGGGCCACCGCGCCGTCGCTCTCCTGGCAGCAGTCGAGCAGGTGCAGCGGCTCGACGATCCAGCGCGACGCCTGGTGCTCCTCCAGGGTGATCGGGCGCTTGTAGAACCAGGCGGCCGGGTTGGTGGCCGCGTGCTTGCGCATCGCCACCGCCACCCTGCCGAAGTCCTCCGAGCCGGCGCCGTAGGTGTGCATGTAGCGGCGGGCGAACATGGCGACCCAGGCGGCGGGGGTCATCAGGCCGTACGGCACGTGCCAGCTCATCTCCAGCCCCTGGGAGCTGGGCTCGCCGCCGATCGTGGCGTCGGGCTGGCCGAACCGGCGGCCGGAGCGCTCGTTGAAGGCGCGGTAGCACACCACCGTGGACGCCTGGCGGGTGGCGATGGCCATCGCGGCCTGCTGCACGGTGGCGCAGGCCGCGCCGCCGCCGTACGGGATGCGGGAGAAGAAGGACAGCTCGCCGATGCCGGTCTCGCGCGCGACCGCGATCTCCTGGTTGGCGTCCTGGGAGTAGGTCACCAGGCCGTCCACCTCCGACGGCGGGAGGCCGGCGTCGTCGAGCGCGCGGAAGACCGCCTCCGCGGCGAGCTGGAGCTCCGATCGTCCGGACCTCTTGGAGAACTCGGTGGCGCCGATGCCGGCGATGGCGCTGGCGATGGTCACGCGGACTCTCCCGGCGGACGGAAGCGGACGGTGCCCACGGCGTGGTCGCCGAGGCTGACCCGGCCGCGCACCTCGACGGTGTACTCGCCGCCGGACTCGGCGGTCACCGTGCCGGTGAACACCAGGCGGTCGCCGGCGTACGCGGGGACGCCCAGCTTCACGTTGATGGCGGTGATCATCACTTCGGGGCCGGTCCAGTCGGTGACGTACCGCTCGACCAGGCCCATGGTGGTGAGGATGTTGACGAAGATGTCCTGCGACCCCTGGGCGCGGGCCGCGGCCACGTCGTGGTGGACCGGCGTGAAGTCCATCGTGGCGAGGGCGGTGGAGATGACCATCGTGGGCGTGAGGTCGATGGACAGTTCGGGAAGATCGGTCCCGACCGCGATCTGGCCCTGGCTCAGCGTCCGCATCACGACTCCCGGGGAACCCACATCGGCAGGATCAGGTCTTCGTCCATTCGGCGATAAGCGACACGCACCGGCATACCGATACCCACTTCCTCATATCGGCAGTCCACTACGTTGCCCACGATCCGCACTCCCTCCGGAAGTTCCACAACAGCGACCACAAAAGGCGTCTCCCGTCCCGGCACCGGCGGATGATGGTGGACCACGTAGCTGTAGACCGTCCCCACGCCGGAGGCGGTCACATGGGTCCGGTCCGCCGACCGGCACCGGGGGCACATGGGCCCCGGCGGGTGCCGCAGCTCACCGCACCGCGCGCACCGCTGGATACGGAGCTCGCCCTTGCGGACACCTTCCCAGAAGAACTCGGTGTCCCTGTTGACCGCCGGACGCAGCGGATACGACTTGCGAATCCCGGGCTGGGATTTTCTCTCCCGAGGACGAAACTTCAGCACCCGGAACACCATTGAATTGACCGCTTCGCCGGATGCGTACCAGGTGACTTCCCAGGTGACGAAGTATCCTTCGCCGAGCGCGGTCCGTTTGGGCCCCGCGAAGCCGGTCATTCGGGTGGCGGGCACCAGCCGATCCCCCGGCCGCAAATAGCGGTGATATGTCTGTTCGCAATTCGTGGCCACGACGCCGGTGAAGCCGTGCTCGTCCAGCGCGGCCAGCACGTCGTCCACGGGGGTGGGCGAGCGCTCGCCGCCGAGCCCCGGCATCGTCCAGACCTGGGCCATGGCGGGCGGCGCGACGATGCCGCCGTGCACACTGCGCGCCGCGAACTCCTCGTCGGTGTAGACCGGGTTCCGGTCGCCCATGGCCGCGGTCCAGTGCCGGATCATCGGCAGGTTGACCGGGTCGGGGGCCGGGGCGCCGGGCGTCTCGCCGGCCGCCATCTGGCGCTCGGCCAGCGCGGCCAGCAGCTCGCGTACGGACTCGGGCGTGGTGAGGACGGTCGTCAAATCTGCTCCTCGCTGCCTGGGACGGGCTGCCGGGGACGGGCTGCCGGGGACGGGCTGCCGGGGACGGGCTGCCGGGGACGGGCTGCCGGGAGGTGGTGTGCGGGCCGGTCAGCGCGGGGGGCGGGGCAGGCTCAGGCCGAGCATGGCGATCAGTTCGCGCTGCACCTCGTTGACGCCGCCGCCGAAGGTGAGCACGACCGCGCCCTTGACACCGCGGTCCACCCGTTCCATCAGGTCGGCGGTCTCGGGATCGGCCGGGTCGCCGTATCTGGCCAGGACCTCGCCGACCAGCCGGCCGGCCTCCTGCACCCGCTCCGAGCCGTAGATCTTGGTCGCGGACGCGTCGGGAGCCCCCAGCCAGCCCAGGCCCATGTTCGCCGCGACCTGCCAGTTGAGCAGCTCGTTGGTGCGGAAGTAGGCGTGCACCCGCGCCAGCGCCCGGCGTACGTCGGGCTCGCCGGTCAGGCCCGCGCGCTCGGCCCAGCGGGCGAAGCGGTCGTAGGTGTGGGCGATGTTGCCGGCCGGACCGAGGGTGACGCGCTCGTGGTTGAGCTGGTTGACGATCAGGTCCCAGCCCTTGTTCTCCTCGCCGACCAGCATGTCCACCGGCACCCGTACGTCGGAGTAGTACGTGGCGTTGGTGTGGTGCCGCCCGTCCATGGTGACGATGGGGGTCCAGGAGAAGCCCGGGTCGGTGGTGTCCACGATCAGCATGGAGATGCCGCGGTGCTTCTTGGCGGCGGGGTCGGTGCGGGCGGCGAGCCAGATGTACTGCGCGTAGTGGGCGCCGCTGGTGAAGATCTTCTGCCCGTTGACGACGTAGTGGTCGCCGTCGCGCACCGCCGTGGTGCGCAGCGAGGCCAGGTCGGTGCCCGCCTCCGGCTCGCTGTAGCCGATGGCGAAGTGGCACTCGCCGGCCAGGATGCGGGGCAGGAAGAACTCCTTCTGCTTGTCGGTGCCGTACTGCATCAGGGTCGGCCCGACCGTCTGCACGGTGATGATCGGGTACGGCACCTCGGCGCGGGCGATCTCGTTGGCGAAGATCTGCTGCTCCAGCGGGCCGTAGCCGCCCCCGCCGTACTCCTTGGGCCAGCCGAGGCCGAGCTTGCCGTCGCGGCCCAGCCTGCGGCAGTGCTCCATGTACGCCTGCCCGAACGGGTCCTCGGAGATCTTCTTGCGGTCCTCGGCCGACAGGCAGCCCTGGAAGTACTCGCGCAGTTCGGCGCGGAGGCGGTGCTGCTCGGGGGTGAGGTCGATCAGCATCAGGCGTGCGCTCCGATCAGGTCGAGCTGGGCCGCCGACCCGCCCAGCAGGTGGGCCAGCCGCTTGCCCCAGGCGAAGTAGCGGTGCAGCGGGTAGGTGACGTCCAGGCCCAGCCCGCCGTGCAGGTGCTGGCAGGTGTGCAGCGCCTGGAGCACGGGCTCGGTGACGTGCAGGGCGGCGACGCCGAGGTCCCCGGTGGCGGGCAGGCCGTTCGCCAGCCGCCACGCGCCCGACCAGACGGCGACGTCCAGCGCCCGTCCGGCGATGTAGACGTCGGCGATCTGCACGGTGACCGCCTGGAACTCGGCCAGCGCCCGGCCGAACTGCCTGCGGTTCCTGATGTGCTCGGTGGTGAGGGCGAGCGCGGCGGCCAGCACGCCGGACGCCGCGGCGGTGATCCCGGCGAGCGCCAGGTCGCGCAGGTCGCCGGCCGCCTCGGGCCCGCCGACCCGCTCGGCCGGGGTGGCGTCGAGCGCCAGGGTCCCGGACGGCTCCCCGGTCGCGGTGGGCTCCGGATGTACGCGGGCCGCCTGCGGGGCCACCAGGAACAGGCCCGGCCCGTCGGGGGCGGCGGCGGTGACGGCCACGCGGGTGGCCTGCGCGGCGTACGGGATGGCGCTCTTGCGGCCGTCGAGCCGCCAGCCGCTCCCGTCGGGGGTGGCGGTGGCGGCGGGGCCGGTGGCGGGGTCGGCGCCGGGCTCGCGGTAGCCGTAGGAGAGGACGGCCCGGCCGTCGGCGAGCGGCGCGAGCGCCGACTTCTGCTCGGGCGTGCCGTGCCGGGCGACGGCGAGCGCCGCGACGAGCGAGGGCAGCAGCGGCACCGGCGCGACGTGCGCCCCGGCCTCGCGCAGGATCACCGCGAGCTCCACCGGGCCGAGGCCCGCGCCGCCCGCCTCTTCCGGCAGGCACGCGCCCAGCAGGCCCGAGCCGGCCAGCGCGGTCCAGATCCCCTCCGCGTACGGCCGTCCGCTGCGCTCGTGCTCCTCGATCCGCGCCTGTGCGGCCTCCTTGCCCAGCACCTCCGAGGCCAGCGCCTTCAGGTCCCGTTGCGTCTCGTCAAGGTCGAAGTCCACCGGCGCTCCCCGATCGCTTCACCGAACGGTTGCTTGGTCAGTCGAATGGCAAAGTAGAACACATTTCATTCTGTGTCCAGTGGGCGGCTGTTCCGGCAACTTCCGACATGTCGGTGTAACAGGAAAGTCATAGCTGAGCGGGGGTTCTTTAGTACTGGCGAGTAACCAGCCGCGCGCTGCGGAAATGGGATAACGTGTTCTTATGCGCAGCTCGCATGCGACCGCCCCGGTGCCCACCGTTCCGCACCGTTCCCGCACGTCCGCCCCCAGCCAGACCGAGGGGACCGCCATGGTGGACACCCAGCCGACCACCGGCGCGGGCGGCTCCGGCGTCCGCACCCGCAGCCAGCACCAGCGGCGCAAGCGGATCGTCCAGGCGGCGGCGGCGCTGGCCTCGCGCGGCGGCGTCGAGGCGATGCAGATGCGCACGGTCGCCGAGCGCGCCGGGGTCGCGCTCGGCACGCTGTACCGCTACTTCCCCTCCAAGATGGATCTCGTCGTGGCGGTTGTCAGCGAGGAGATCGATCTGCTGGAGAGCAGCATCGAGCGCCGCCCGCCGAGCGCCGGCACCGCCGCGGGCCGGGCGGTGGACGTGCTGATGCGGGCCACCAGGGGCCTGATGCGCGAGCCTGAGCTGGCCGACGCGCTGATCCGCTCGCTGATCATGGCCGAGGTCGACACCCCGTTCGGCGACCGGATGGCCGGCCTGCTGCTGCGGGTCTCCGCGGCCGGCCTCACCGCCGAGTCGGCCACCGACGAGCAGCTCGCGCTCACCGGCTCGCTGGCCAGCGTGTGGGTGCACGAGCTGCTGGAGATGCTGCGCGGCAGGCGTACGTACGAGCAGATCCAGCACCGCATCGAGATCGCGGCCAGCCGCCTGCTCGCCGACTTCGGCTGACCGGCCGGAACCGGTTCACCCCCCGGTCCGCCGCCCCGGACGGCCCTTCCGGGGCAAAGTAGAACCGGTTACAGTCGTTCCAGGACTAGAGCGACATTCTGGAGCGACCGATGGGCGCAGTGATCGTCGAAGCCGTACGCACCCCGATCGGCCGCCGTGGCGGCTGGCTGTCCGGGCTCAAGCCGCAGGCGCTCCTCGCCGCGGCGCTCAACGGCCTGATCGACCGGGCCGGCATCGACCCCGCGGCCGTCGGCCAGGTCTTCGCGGGCTGCGTGACCCAGGCGGGCGAGCAGGGCGGCCACGTCGGCAGGCACGCCTGGCTGTACGCCGGCCTGCCCTACACCACCGGGGTCACCACCGTGGACGCCCAGTGCGGCTCCTCCCAGCAGGCCGTGCACCTGGCCGCGGCGATGATCCAGGCCGGCGTGGTGGACGTGGCCGTGGCCTGCGGCGTGGAGATGATGAGCCGGTGCCCGCTGGGCAGCAACGTCCTGCCCGCCAAGCCGCGTCCCGACGACTGGTCCATCGACCTGCCCGACCAGTTCACCGCCGCCGAGCGGATCGCGCAGCGCCGCGGGCTGACCCGCGAGCGGCTGGACTGGTTCGGCGCGCGCTCGCAGCAGCTCGCCGCCAAGGCGTGGGCCGACGAGCGGTTCACCCGCGAGATCGTCCCGGTGGCCGCGCCGCTGCTCGGCCAGGACGGCACCCCCACCGGCGACACCCGCCGGGTCACCATGGACCAGGGGCTCCGCGAGACCACGGTGGAGGGCCTGGCCCGGCTCAAGCCGGTGCTCGGCGAGCAGGGGCTGCACACCGCGGGCACGTCCTCGCAGATCTCCGACGGCGCGGCGGCCGTGCTGCTGACGAGCGAGGAGGCCGCGCTGCGGCACGGCCTGCGCCCGCGCGCCCGCATCCTGGCCCAGGCGCTGGTGGGGTCCGAGCCGTACTACCACCTGGACGGGCCGGTGGACGCGACCGCCAAGGTCCTCACCGCGGCCGGGATGACGATTCGTGACATCGACCGGTTCGAGGTGAACGAGGCGTTCGCCGCGGTCGTACTGTCCTGGGCGTCGGTGCACGAGCCCGACCTGGACAAGGTCAACGTCAACGGCGGCGCCATCGCCCTGGGCCACCCCGTCGGCGCCACCGGGGCCCGCCTGGTCACCACGGCCCTGCACGAGCTGGAGCGCGCCGACGCCGCGACCGCGCTGGTGTCGATGTGCGCGGGCGGCGCCCTGGCCACCGGGACGATCCTGGAACGTCTCTGACCCGGCGCCCCCGCCGCCTACACTAGACATCGGATGTTTGACCCGAGTGTGAGGGACGGTGGGCGGGTGGCGGTCACGGACGCCGCGATCGACAAGATCAAGCAGATGATCATCTCCGGAGAGCTGTCCCCCGGCGACCGCCTGCCCAAGGAGGCCGACCTGGCCGAGCGCCTGGGCCTGTCCCGCAACTCGCTGCGCGAGGCCGTACGCGCGCTGGCCCTGATCCACGTGCTGGACGTGCGGCAGGGCGACGGCACCTACGTCACCAGCCTGGAGCCGCACCTCCTGCTCGACGCGATGTCGTTCGTGGTCGACTTCCACCGCGACGACACCGTGCTGCAGTTCTTCCAGGTACGCCGCATCCTGGAGCCCGCCGCCACCGCGCTCGCCGCCGTGCACATGACCCCGGCCAACGTCGAGGACCTGGGCGCGATCCTCGACTCGCTCCCCGCCGAGCCGACCGTGGAGGAGCTGGTGGCCAACGACCTGAAGTTCCACCAGCGCATCGCGGCCGGCTCGGGCAACGCCGTGCTCGGCTCGCTGATCGAGAGCCTGTCCGGCCCGACCACGCGGGCCCGGATCTGGCGCGGGCTCACCCAGGAGGGCGCTCTGGAGAAGACCCGCGAGCAGCACGTCGCGATCTACGACGCCATCGCCTCCCGCCAGCCGGAGGTGGCCCGCTCCTGGGCCACCGTCCACATCGCCGGCGTCGAGGACTGGCTGCGCCGCACTCTGGCCTAAGGGGCCCCGAAGGTCACGGCGTCCTTGGCGAGCAGGCCCTCGCCGGCCAGATCGGCCCACAGCTCCTCGGGCACCGGCGCCGCGGCCAGGGCCGTGTTGCGCTCGACCTCGGCGGCCGTACGGGTGCCCACCACGACCGAGGCGACCGCGGGGTGGCGCAGCGGGAAGGCCAGCGCGGCCTGGGGCAGGGTGACGCCGTGCCGCTCGCACACCGCGGCGATGCGGCGGGCGCGCTCCAGCATCTCCGCGGGGGCCGGGGCGTAGTCGTAGGTGCCGTGCGGGTCGTGCGTGGCCAGCAGGCCGCTGTTGAACACCCCCGCGGCCAGCACCCGCACCCCGCGCTCGGCGCACAGCGGCAGCAGCTCGGCCAGCGCCGACTGGTCCAGCAGGGTGTAGCGGCCGGCCAGCATGATCACGTCCACGCCGGTCTCGCGGACGAACCCGGCCAGCATCCGCCACTGGTTCATGCCGACCCCGACCGCCTTGATCACCCCCTGGTCGCGCAGCTCCGCCAGGGCCGGGTACGCCTCCTCCACCGCCTGCCGCCAGTGGTCGTCGGGGTCGTGGATCAGGGCCACGTCCACCGAGTCCAGGCCCAGCCGGTCCAGGCTCTCCTCCAGCGAACGGCGTACGCCGTCGCGGGAGAAGTCCCACAGGCGGCGCAGGCCCGGCGCCACGTCGAAGCCCTCGGTGTCGGGCCCGGCCGCGGGGTCGGGCACCAGCAGCCGTCCGACCTTCGTGGACAGCACGTACGCCTCCCGCGGGCGCTCGCGCAGGGCCGCGCCGAGCCGCCGCTCCGACAGGCCGAGCCCGTAGTGCGGCGCGGTGTCGTACAGGCGTACGCCCGCCTCCCACGCGGCGTCCACCGCGGCGCGGGCCTCCTCGTCGGAGACGGCCTGGAACAGGTTCCCGATCGGCGCCGCGCCGAACCCGTACGCCGGCAGCGTGATCGGGGCCATCGGGCTGTGCTCAGGCTGAACCGGCACGACACTCGCCATCCTCTCGGATCAAGGTTCACTCCGCCCGCAGCCGCAGGCCCTGCATGCCGCCGTCCACGGCGAGCGCGGTGCCCGTGGTGGCGGAGGCGAGCGGGCCGGCCAGGTAGGCGATGGCGGCGGCGACCTCCTCGGCGGTGACCAGGCGGCCCATCGGCTGGCGCCGGTTCAGCGCCGCGCGCTCGGCCTCCGGGTCCTCGGCGGCGTCGAGCAGCCGCCCCACCCAGGGCGTGTCGGCGGTGCCCGGGTTGACGCAGTTGACCCGGATGCCCTCGCGTACGTGGTCGGCGGCCATGGCCAGCGTGAGCGAGAGCACCGCGCCCTTGGTCGCGCTGTACAGGGCCCGCTGCGGCAGCCCGGCGGTCGCGGCGATCGAGCAGGTGTTCACGATCGCGGCGTGCCGGGAGCGGCGCAGGTGCGGCAGGGCGGCGCGCGCCACCCGCACCATGCCGAAGACGTTGACGTCGAAGACCCGCCGCCACTCCTCGTCGGGGTTGTCCTCGACGGTGCCCGCCGCGCCGATGCCGGCGTTGTTCACCAGGACGTCCAGGCCGCCGAGGGCGTCCACCGCCTCGGCGACGGCGCGGCGTACGGACTCGTCGTCGGTCACGTCCGCCTTCACGCCGGTGAACGGCTCGCCCGGGGGCGCGAGGTCCAGGCAGGCCACCGCCGCGCCGCGCTCGGCGAGCAGGGTCGCGGTGGCCAGCCCGATGCCGGACCCACCCCCGGTGACCAGGGCTTTGAGCCCGGCGAAGTCCTTGATGTCGGTCACGTGGTCCTCCAGGTGTACTGGGCGATCGACTCCGGGCGCATGGCGGCGCTGAAGCCGGGGGCGCCGGGGGCGGCGTACGCGCCGTTCTTGATCACGACCGGGTCGACGAAGTGCTCGTGCAGGTGCTCGACGTACTCGATCATCCGGTTCTCGGTGGAGCCGCTCACCGCGACGAAGTCGAACATCGCCAGGTGCTGCACCAGCTCGCACAGCCCCACCCCGCCCGCGTGCGGGCACACGGGAACGCCGTGCTTCGCCGCGAGCAGCAGGATGGCCAGGTTCTCGTTGACGCCGCCGACGCGGGCGGCGTCGAGCTGGAGCACTCCGAGCGCGCCGGCCCGGAGCATCTGCTTGAAGATCACCCGGTTCTGCACGTGCTCGCCGGTGGCGACCCGGATCGGCGCGATGGCGCGGGCGATCTCGGCGTGGCCGAGCACGTCGTCGGGGCTGGTCGGCTCCTCCACCCACCACGGGTCGAACTCGGCCAGCTCGCGCACCCAGGCGATGGCGGCGCCGACGTCCCAGCGCTGGTTGGCGTCGATCGCGATGGGAAACCCCGGGCCGCACACCTCGCGGGCGATCCGCAGCCTGCGCCGGTCGTCTCCCAGATCGGCCCCCACCTTCAGCTTGATCATCGGGAAGCCGTCGGCCAGCGCCTGCGCGCACAGGCGGCGCAGCTTGTCATCGGAGTAGCCGAGCCAGCCCGGGGAGGTGGCGTACGCCGGGTAGCCGTGCCGCCGGAGGCGTTCGATCCGGTCCGCGCGGCCCGGCTCGGCCGCGCGCAGGATGTCCAGGGCGTCCTGGCGGGTCAGCGCGTCGGACAGGTAGCGCAGGTCGAGCAGCTCCACGAGCTGTTCCGGGGACATCTCCGCCAGCAGCAGCCACAGCGGCAGCCCCGCCCGCCTGGCCTTCAGGTCCCACAGGGCGTTGACGACCGCGCCGACGGCCATGTGCATGACGCCCTTCTCCGGCCCGAGCCAGCGAAGCTGCGAGTCGCCGATCATCTCCCGGTAGCGGGCGCCCATGTCCTCGGCGTCGCGCCCGAGCACGTACGGCTCCAGCGCCCGGATCGCGGCGGTCTGCACGTCGTTGCCGCGTCCGATGGTGAAGGCGAACCCGTGCCCCTCGGCACCGTCGTCGGTGCGCAGCACCACGTAGGAGGCGGAGTAGTCGGGGTCGGGGTTCATCGCGTCGGACCCGGCGCGCTCCCGCGAGGTGGGGAAGCGGATGTCATGGGTCTCCATCGCGACGATCCGGTAGGGCACCGCGGCCACCTCCGGCAGCATACATCGGATGATATGTCGCGATAGTGATCGATATAGCGGCTCCTGTCAAGATGCGACATGCTGATTCGGCCGTAGCGGACACTTCAGAGATCGGATGTCCTCGCTTCACCACCCCTCCACCCGGGGCGGCCTTATACGATCATGAACGTCAGGGGGCGGCGACACGACCGCCTTGACGTAAGCTCGGACAAGTAATAGAACACGTTCTAGATACGCCACAACCAAACGCTCGCTCAAATACATGGTCCATATCCCGGCGGAGGTATCCCGATCATGAATCCTTCGGACATCGACCTCGTCGACCAGGATCGGTACGCCACCGCCGGCGCCCCGCACGAGCAGTTCACGTGGCTGCGCGCGAACGCGCCGGTGTTCCGGCACAAGGGCGACGACGAGCGCGGCTGGCCCGGCTTCTGGGCGGTGACCCGGCACGAGGACGTCGTGCACGTGTCGCGGAACTCCGACCTGTTCTCCTCCGCCCGCCGGCTCGCGCTGTTCAACGAGATGCCCGAGGAACAGCGCGCGCTCCAGCGGATGATGATGCTCAACCAGGACCCGCCGGAGCACACCCGCCGCCGCTCCCTGGTCAACCGGGGCTTCACCCCGCGCGCGATCGGCGCGCTGGAGCAGCACATCCGCGAGATCTGCGAGAGCCTGCTGGACGAGGCCGCCGCCCTGCCCGAAGTGGACTTCGTCCGCGACATCGCCGCGCCCCTCCCCCTGTACGTGATCTGCGAACTGCTGGGCGCGCCGGTCGAGGACCGCGACAAGATCTTCGCCTGGTCCAACCGCATGATCGGCTCGGAGGACCCCGACTTCGCCACGAGCCCCGAGGAGGGCCAGGCGGCGGCGATGGAGGTCTACGCGTACGCCAACCAGCTCGCCGCCCTACGCCGCGAGAACCCGCGCGACGACATCGTCACCAAGCTCCTCCAGCCCGACGACAACGGCGAGACGCTGAGCGAGGACGAGTTCGACCTGTTCGTGCTGCTCCTGGTGGTGGCGGGCAACGAGACCACCCGCAACGCGGCCTCCGGCGGCATGCTCGCCCTGTTCGAGCACCCCGAGCAGTGGCGCCTGCTGACCGAGGACCCCTCACGCGCCCGCACCGCCGCGGACGAGATCGTCCGCTGGGTCTCCCCGGTCAACCTCTTCCGCCGCACCGCCACCGCCGACACCGTCCTGGGCGGCCAGAAGGTCAGCGAGGGCGACAAGGTCGTGGTCTTCTACTCCTCCGCCAACCGCGACGAGTCCGTCTTCACCGACCCCTTCACCTTCGACATCACCCGCGACCCCAACCCGCACATCGGCTTCGGCGGCGGCGGCGCCCACTTCTGCCTCGGCAACCACCTCGCCAAGCTGGAACTCCGCGTCCTGTTCGAAACCCTGGCCCGCCGCTTCCCCGGCCTCCGCCAGACCGGCGAGGCCCGCCGCCTGCGCTCCAACTTCATCAACGGCATCAAGGACCTCCCGGTCGCCCTCTCCTGACGGCCCGCCCCCTTTCCCGGCCCCTCCCCAACGGAGGGGCCGTTGCCATTTCCCGCCTCCGGACGGGAAACACCGGCCCAGCGAGCGAGCCCGCCCGCCCCGGCGCACCCCCGGCACGCACACGCCCGCAGGTATGCACTCCGTACGCAGCACACGCTCCGTACGCACGCATGCGCCCCGCACCCACGCATCCCCCCGACATACGTAGGCGCGTAAAGAATCGCGCGACCGGAGACCGCCACAGACCCCACGAATACTACTTGACGACCGAGAGCAAGTACTTGCTATTGTCCGTCAAGTGAGTACGAGCGAGCATGTCGCCTTGGCCCGTGAGCTGTTCACCTTGATCGAGCGGCGGATCGTCGATCCGCTGGAGATCCTGTTCGGCTCGGACGAGCAGGTGGGCCCGGTCAGGGAGCGACTGCGGATCGAGGCCGAGGTGTGGGCCGCGCAGTTGCTGGGACGCGACGACAGGCTCGCGGTGCGCACGGCAGCGCGGTTGATCGCGGCGGTCTTCCCCGGGGACGGCCCGTTCGATCCTCCCGACGAGTGGTGGCGCACCGCCTTCGGCAGGGCGGTGGCCAGACGCGCGGGCCACCCGGGCAAGGACGCGGTGTCGTTCGCCACGGCGGGGGCGATGCTCGGCATCACCCGGCAGGGAGTTCACGACCTCGTCAAACGCGCGAAGCTCGACCGGCATCCCGACGGCGGGGTGACCACGGAGTCGATACGCGAACGGCTGAATCAACCTCAGGAGCGTTATGCCGCACGACATGACCATCGCTGACCACGAGATCCCCCTCGCGGTACGGGACTACGGCGGGGACGGCGAACCCGTGCTCCTCCTCCACGGACTGGGCGGCACCCTGGAGGCATGGGACGCCCTGGAGCTCGAAGGCCACCGCGCCGTGGCCATGGACCTGCGGGGCCACGGCCTGTCGGGCGACGGGCCGTGGGAATGGGACCGGGTCCTGGACGACATCGAGGCCGTGGTGCGGCATCTCGGCCTCGGCGTCCCGGCCGTCGCCGGGCACTCGCTCGGCGGAATGCTCGCCGTGCTGTGGGCCCGGCGCCACCCGGAATGCCCGGCCATCGTCAACCTCGACGGGTTGCGCTCGGCCGAGAACGACCCGGACAACTATCCCGGGATGGACCCGGCCGCACGGGACCAGGAGCTGGCGAAGCTCAAGGCCATGTTCGACGCCCAGGCCGCGAGCATGGGCCGGCCACTCCCCGCCGAGCTTCAGGCGATGTTCCCCAAGCGGGCTCTCACCGAGAAGGACGGCGAAACGTACGCGCGGCCGGACGCGGAACTCCTCCAAGCCGTGCGCTACACACCGGAGTTCCGCGACACGATCCCGCTGCTGCGTCAGGTCACCTGTGCCGCACTGGTCGTGATCCCGACCCAGGACCCGCCGGGGATGTCGGGCGGGGAGCTGATGGAGGCGTTCCGGAGAGGCGTACGCCGCGACCTGGCCGGCATGCCGGCCAACGTCCAGGTCGAGGAGCTGGACGCCAGCCACAACATGCTCGCCGAGCAGCCGAAGGCGGTCGCCGCGCTCGTCACCGGCTTCCTCGCCGCGAACCGTCCGGGCACCGCGCCGTCGGCGTGAACCCGCGCGCTTCCGGAAAGACCACCGCCCCCGGATCGGTCACGACCCCGCGGTGAAGGTGGCGGCGTGCTCGCGCACCCACTGCGCGAACGTCCGCGGCGGCCTGCCCGTGACCTCCTCGACCGTCGGCTGCACGGTGTAGCCGACGGCCGGCGGGTTCGTACTGATCATCAGGAACCAGTCGATGGTCTCGTCGTCGTAGCCGCTCTCCCGCCACAGGGCGACGCGCTCGTCCTGGGAGAGCTCGATGTACTTGATCTCACGGCCCAGCACCTCGCCGATGATCCGCACCTTGTCGGGCACGGTCAGCGCCTGCGGCCCGGTCAGGAAGTACTCCTTGCCCGCGTGGCCGTCGGAGGTCAGCGCGACGGCGGCCACACCGGCGATGTCGGCCTCGTGCACCATGGCGCTCCTGGACTCGGGGAACGCCTCGCGTACGACGCCCTCCTCCCGGATGGACGGGGCCCACTCCAGGGCGTTGGACATGAACTCCACCGGCGACAGGTACGTCCACTCCAGCCCACCGGCCTCGACGGCCCGCTCCAGCGGCCCCTTCTCGATGTCGCCCCGGAGCACCGTCACCTTGCGCACCCCCGCCTGCTCGGCCAGGCGCACAATCTCTTCGGCGTGGGCCAGAGGCGCGTAGTCGTCCCCGGCGAAGCAGATCAGGTGAGCGGCGGTGACGTTCTCGAACGCCGCGGCCAGCCCGGCCGGCTCGGCCAGATCGCCGGCGACGACCTCCACACCCTCGGGCAGATCCGCCTTGGCGGGGTTGCGAGTAAGGGCACGCACCTCGTGCCCGCCGGCATGAAGCTGCTCGACAAGAGCACGGCCGACTGTGCCGGTGGCACCGGTCACGAGAACGGGCATAGGGATCTCCTTCGGTTCGGGACTCTGTCAGCGAGGCCCCACGCTAGGCACGAACGCGGCCACCCCCGGGCCGCGATTCACCACGCTTCATCGCAATCCCCCGAACCCGAAACCCGAAGTCCCCCGAAGCCGAATACGGGAAGCCCCGCAGACCCCCCGCCGCACGTCCCCCACCCGCCGTACGCCGCCCGCCGAATCCGCAAAGTCACCGCTTGTTACGAAACCACGGGCCTTCGTTCAGCCAGATGACCCCGGCGAAGATCAGCCCCATGACACCGGCGATGATCACACCGGTCGCGATCTGAAGGTTCACGGGACGCAGCACAATGCCGACCACCAGCAGCAGCGCACCCAAACTCAAGGACCAGATGAGAATCCTCTTGTCGAGGCCCGTCACGTTCACTCCAATCGCCCAGCCGTGACGGGTCTCACCCTAGTGGTGATCGCCTCACACCGGCCGAACCCAGGCACACACGGGCAGCCAAGGCAGCCCGGCACCGGCACGGCGGGTACTGGCACGGGCTGCACGGCACGCAAGGGGGCGGGCGGACTGCGCGGCCGGGCTCACTGCGCTCGGCGCGGTCCAGCCCGGCATGCGGGGCGACCCAGCTCGCTCTGGCGTGGCCCGGCGCGGCACGGCCGACATGGCCCAGCTCGCCGCAGCCCGGCTCAACACGGCCCGCCTGGCTCCACACGGCGCGGCCTGCCTCGGCCGCCGGGCCCTGCATAGCGCGGCATAGCCCGGCACGCGGCCCGGTTTGCCGTGACATGTCCTGTCTCGGCCCGGTTTGGCACGGCACCGCCCTGCCGAGGGCGCGGCACCGCCCGCTCGGCACGACCAGCACGCGCGGGTACAGGCGGCACCGCCCGGCGGGCACCGGCACGGGGTAAGAGGACCGGGGGGTACCCCGGACACGGGCGAACACAGCGGGCACGGGCCGGCCCGCCAGCACGGCGGGCCACGGCAAGCACGGCGGGGCACGGCAAGCACAGCCGGGCACTGCCGCACGGTCCGGCATGCATACGGCGTACACGGGAGGGCGCGGCGGCCGATCGGTGCGGGCACTGCTTGAGGACTGTCGGTCGCTCCGGCTTCACGAGCTTCCCCGCCCTGACTGGGCACCGACTGTCGCCCATCGCGGCCCGGCGCGGCGGCTCCGCGAGGGACGCGGCGCTGCGCGGCCGGGCTCACTGCGCTCGGCGCGGTCCAGCGCGGCAGGCGGGGCCGACCCGGCTCGCCATGGCGCGGGGCGGCGGGGCGGGGCGCGGCCGACACGGCCCGCCTCACCACAGCCCAGCTCGGCACGGTCCGCCCTGCCTCGGCCGCCGGGCCCTGCATAGCGCGGCATAGCCCGGCACGGCATAGCCCAGCACGGCACGGGCATAGCCCGGCACGCGCCCCGGTTTGCCGTGACATGGCCTGCCTCGGCCCGGTTTGGCGCGGACCGCCCGCCGAGGGCGCGGCACCGCCCGCTCGGCACGACCCAGCACGTGCGGGCACAGGCGGACACAGCCCGCGCGGCACTACCAGCACGCGCGGGCACAGGCGGGCACCGCTCGGCGGGCACTGGCACGGGCGAATATGGGAAGACCCATACGTACACCCCGACACGGCCGGCACCGGAGGGCACCCGGACACGGGCCGACCCCGCCGTGCACGGATGGACACCGGCACGCGCGAACGCCGGAGGACCGGGCGCACCCCCGGACACGGGAGGGCACGGGCGGCGACGCGGGCATGGAAGGCACGGACGACATGTGGACGCGGCGGGGGCGGCCGGGTGCGGGAGGGGCCCTGCGCCGGGATTGCGATCGGGGGGCGGTTCCGTGCCGCCCGGTCTATCGGAGGGTCGCCTTGCCTATGACGCAGGGGGAGTTGGGCCTGGTGCGGCCGTTGATGAGGAAATCGAAGTGGCGGGCTCGGATGATGGTGAAGCCCGCCTTGGTGATGGACTGCTCGGTGTCGCGGGCGAGGTGACAGCCTGCTCCCTGCAATGGCCAGATCAGGTCGAGGGCGCGCTGCATCCGGGCGAAAGCCGGGCGCGATGAGCGGATGTGTTCGTAGAAGTACAGGTGACCTCCGGGGCGCAGTACGCGGGCCGCTTCGGCCAGGGAGCGGGGGACGTCGCGGACCGAGCAGAGCACCTGGGAGGCCACGACGGCGTCGACCGAGTCGTCGGGGAGCGGCAGGTGCTCGGCGAGGCCCTCGCGTACCCGGACGGGGATGGGGGCGTGCGTGGCGGCGTCTTCGGCCAGGGCTCGCAGCCGGGGCTCGGGCTCGATGGCGATGACCTCGTGCACGGTGGGCGGGTAGTGACGGAAGTTGGCGCCGTGCCCGGCCCCGATCTCCAGGACGCGCCCGCTCGCCTCGGCGAGGAGTTCTCGCCGATGTTCGAGCGCTCCATGGGCGTCTTCGTAGTCGCTGGCGCGCGGATAGAGCCGCGCGAACAACGGGTGCCGCACCGTCATCGTGGTGCCTTTCTTTCTACTTCATCCCGATGACATCCTTCCGGGTGACGGGGGCCGGCGCGAAGGTCAGAACGGCCACAGGGGGCGGTAGCCGGGTCTTCGGGCGGCGCGGATGTGGGCCTGCACGGTGACCAGGTGGTCTGGGGGCGGGCGCCAGCCTCGGGCGAGGAGGGCGTCGGCCATGTGGCGCAGGTAGGCGGCGACGCGGTACGGGATGACGTCGTGGGCGACCGGGATGATCCGCCAGCCCTGTTCGCGGAGGACCGCGCGCCGCTCGTCGTCGCGTTCGCGGTCGCTCGCGGACGAGTGGTGTTCGCGGCCGTCGTACTCGGTGGCCAACTGGTACTCCTCCCAGGCCAGGTCGAGGTAGCAGATGCGGCCGGCCCCGAGCGGGACGCGCATCTGGGTGCTGGGACGCGGCAGGCCCGCGCCGATCAGGCAGAGGCGGAGCCAGGTCTCTCTGGGCGACGCGGCCCCGGGGTCGGCCAGTCGCAGCGCCTCGCGGGCGCGGCGGGCGTGCCGGGCCGACGGCAGCGCGGCCACGCGGGCCTTCAGGTCGCGCCGCCGTACGCCGTGACCGCGCAGGAACTGGTCCAGCGCGATCACGGCCTCGACCCGGTCCAGGCGCACGGCGCAGTCGAGCGCCGTGCGCTCCGGCGTCGTGACGCGCACGCCCCGGCACGTGGTCACATCCTCGGCCGGGATGGGCTCCTCACGCACCACCCAGCCGGGAACGTGGGTGCGTGCGGATGGAGTGAGCACGCCCAGCTCCAGGGCGGGGGTGCCGCCCACGCTCGTGCTCACCCCGTGCACGTACGCGGCGGTGGCTCCGCACGCCACCGCCCACGGCTCGCGGGCGGTGATCGCACGCGCCTGTGCGAGCAGCGAATCACCGCCGCCGGTCGCGGCCTCGGCTCCGTTCATGGGGCAAGGATGACCGGGTGGGAGGGGGTGAGGCGGGGCCGAATGGCGTTCTGTGGACAGCGGCAGGTGGGCGGGCCGGGACGCCTCCGCGCTGTGGACGAGCGCGGCGCGGATTCACCGCAAGACCCGGTACCACAGGTTCGCCGCCTGCGGGGCCTCGCTCATGTGGAGGCGTTCGAGGCGGATGTCCGTTCCGCCCGGGTGGCTGAACAGGCGTACGCCGTCGCCGAGCAGCACCGGTGCGATGAGCACGAGGATCTCGTCGAGCACGCCCGCGGCGAGGCACTGGCGGGCGATGTCGGCGCCCAGGACGTTGACGTACTTCTCCCCGGCGGCGGCCTTGGCCTGCTTGACGGCGGTGTCGAGGTCGCCGGCGAAGGTGACGCCGGGCACCGGCTCGGCGGGGGCGTGGTGGGTGAGCACGAACTGGGGGCCGGACCAGCCGCCGCCGAACGCCTCGCCCTCATGCTCCGTCCCCTTGTACGGGTCGTCGCCGCGGAAGGTGCGGTTGCCGGCGAGGATCGAGCCGACGCGCGTGATGAGGTCGTCCACCAGGGGGTTGGGCCCGAGGTGCGGGGTGAGCCAGGACATGTCGCCGCCGGGGCCGGCGATGAAGCCGTCCAGTGACATGGTGACCGAGTACAGGAGCTTGGCCATCGTGATCCGCCTTTCCGTCTTTCCGTCGCATTCAGGGGTTTGGTGGTTGAGACGGCGGATCGGGGCGGGAGTCATCGGTGGGAGCCTCTCGGGACCCTTGGCGTCCCGGGGAAGGGCGGGTGTCCTGGGGGAGGGCTGCTGTCCTGCGGGATGGCGGCGGTCCTGCGTGACGCCGGCTGTGTCCTGGCGATATTCGGGCGACGGTCAGTTGGGGGGTGTGGCTGGGAGGGCGAAGGCGGGGAACAGGGCGGGGGTGTGGAAGGCGGTCATCTCCGCGATGCGGCCGTCCTCCACGCGCAGGACCGAGATCGCGGCGGGGGCGTACGCGGTCTCGCCGGGGCCGCGGAGGTAGACGCCGGCGGCGGGGTGGCCGTTGGCGCGGGTGGGCAGCAGGCGGAACCGGCCGGTGTAGTGCGGTGAGGCGGGGTCCCAGCTCGTCGTGAGGGTGGCCATGACGGCCTCGCGGCCCCGGTACCACATCGGGAACGGCGGCATCGCGGCGCGGACGTCTTCGGCCAGCAGGGCCGCGACGGCGGCGAGGTCGGCGCGTTCGACGGCGGCCATGTAGCGGCGCAGCACGGCGCGCTCCCCGTGCGACGGCTCGGCCGCGGGCGCCCAGTCCGTACGCCGCTCGGGCAGGTGCTCGCGCATCGTCGCCCGCGCCCGTTGCAGGGCGCTGTTCACCGACGCGACGCTCGCGTCCAGCAGCGCGGCGGTCTCCCTGGCCGGCCAGCCGAGCACGTCGCGCAGGATGAGCACCGCCCGCTGCCGGGGCGGCAGGTGCTGGATCGCGGCCAGGAACGCCAGCTCGATCGTCTCCCGGGCCTCGGCCGCGGTCTCCGGCTGGTCCAGCAGATGGTCCGGGAACGGCTGCAACCAGGGGATGTCGGTGCGCGGCGGCAGATCGGCGTCCGGGTCGTACGGGCCGGAGAGGTCCTGCGGGAGCACCCGGCGCGCCCGGCCGTCCAGGACGTCCAGGCAGGCGTTCGTGGCGATCCGGTACAGCCAGGCGCGAACCGTCGAGCGTCCCTCGAAGCCCGGCAGGTTCTTCCAGGCGCGCAGGAACGTCTCCTGCACCAGGTCCTCCGCCTCGTCGTAGGAGCCGAGCATGCGGTAGCAGTGCACCCGCAGTTCCCCGCGGTGCCGCTCGAACAGTTCCGCGAAGGCGGCCTCGTCTCGCACGGCGGTCAGGGCCAGCTCGTCGCCTGGGCCGGGTCGGGGCCCGCGGCCAGCAGGCGGGTGTCGGCCTCGACCATCATGGCGACCAGTTCCTCGAAGCTGACGCCGGGGTCCCAGCCGAGGTTCGCGCGGGCCTTCTTGGGGTCGGCGCACAGCAGGTCCACCTCGGCGGGGCGGTGCAGGGACTGGTCGGCCACCACGTAGTCCTCCCAGTTCAGGCCGGCGGCGGTGAAGGCGGCCTCGACCAGCTCGCGTACGGAGTGGGTGCGGCCGGTGCCGATGACGTAGTCCTCGGGCGCGTCGGCCTGGAGCATGAGGTGCATCGCGCGTACGTAGTCGCCGGCGTAGCCCCAGTCGCGGCGGGCCTCCAGGTTGCCGAGCCGCAGCTCGCCTGCCAGGCCGAGCCTGATCCGGGCCACGCCGAGGCTGACCTTGCGGGTGACGAACTCGGCGCCGCGCCTGGGGCTCTCGTGGTTGAACAGGATGCCGGAGACGGCGAACATGCCGTACGACTCGCGGTAGTTCTGGGTCAGGAAGTGGCCGTACGCCTTCGCCACGCCGTACGGCGACCTGGGGTGGAAGGGGGTGCGCTCGTTCTGCGGGGTCTCGCGGACCTGGCCGAACATCTCCGAGGAGGACGCCTGGTAGAAGCGGATCTGGCCCGACCGGTCGGCGGTGCGGGAGCTGGAGATGCCGCTGCACACGCGGATGGCCTCCAGCATGCGCAGCACGCCCATGCCGGTGACCTCGGCGGTCAGCTCGGCCTGCTCCCAGGACATGGGGACGAAGGAGATCGCGCCCAGGTTGTAGACCTCGTCGGGGTGCACCTTCTCCACCGCGGAGATCAGCGAGCCCTGGTCCAGCAGGTCGCCGCGGACCAGCCGCACATCGCGGAGCAGCTCGCGGACGTTGGAGACCCGGGGGTTGGCCTGACCGCGGACCAGGCCCCAGACCTCGTACCCCTGGGCGAGCAGGTGCTCTGCCAGGTAGGACCCGTCCTGTCCGGTGATGCCGGTGATCAGCGCACGCCTGGCCAACGGTCCTCCACACGCTCGTACGCACACGGTTCGGGCGCCGGTGGACGCACGACCCGTTGCGGGACATTTAGCGCGAATGTACAGCCTGACCCCGTCGCGATCACCGTCTCGGCCCCCGTCCAGCTAGAACTCGTTCCACCGAATCACGCTCGGTCGGGCTAACTGCCCAGTTCGCACAGTGTGATGGTGATGCGAGGCACAATTCCACATCAGCCCCCACGGACCTACCGAATGGTAAGGTTCCGGACTAAGGTCATCTTTCACGGTACAAGCCCCACTCGGGCGGCTACCGGTCGCCATCGGCGAGAACGAAAGGGGTTACCGTGGCAGGTGCGGAGTCGCTGCGGGTCGCGCTGCTCTCCTACCGCAGCAAGCCCACCTGCGGGGGGCAAGGGGTCTACCTCCGCCATCTGAGCCGGGAGCTCGTCGGGCTGGGCCACTCCGTGGAGGTGTTCTCCGGCCAGCCCTACCCGGAGCTGGACGAGGGCGTGAAGCTGACCAAGGTGCCCAGCCTGGACCTCTACCGCGACGAGGACCCGTTCCGCACCCCCGGCCTGCGCGAGTTCCGCGACTGGATCGACGTCCTGGAAGTCGGCACGATGTGGACCGCCGGCTTCCCCGAGCCGCTGACCTTCTCGCTGCGGGCGTACCGGGAGCTGAAGAAGCGGGTCGGCGACTTCGATGTGGTGCAGGACAACCAGACGCTCGGGTACGGCCTGCTCGGCATCCAGAAGCTGTTCCCGGTGGTCGGCACGATCCACCACCCGATCAGCGTGGACCGGCGGATCGAGCTGGAGGCGGCCGAGGGGATCAAGAAGCTGACCATGCGCCGCTGGTACGGCTTCGTGCGCATGCAGAGCCACGTCGCGCCGCGGCTCAGCCCGATCCTCACCGTCAGCGAGTCCTCCCTGGCCGACATCCACCGCGACTTCAACGTGCCGCAGGCGAACATGCGGCTGATCCCGCTGGGTGTGGACACCCGCTACTTCCACCCCCGTCCGCACCTGCCCAAGCGCAAGGGCTCGATCGTGGCCGTGGCCAGCGCCGACTCCCCGATGAAGGGCGTGGCCACGCTGCTGCGGGCGGTCGCCAAGCTGGCCACCGAGCGCGACGTGAACCTGACCGTGGTCAGCAAGCCGACGCCGGGCGGGCCCACCGAGAAGCTGGTGGGCGAGCTGAGCCTGCACGACCGGGTGCGCTTCGTGCACGGCATCTCGGACGAGGAGCTGGGCGAGCTGATCGCGACCTCGGAGATCTCGGTCGTGCCCAGCCTGTACGAGGGCTTCTCGCTGCCCGCCGTGGAGCACATGGCGTGCGGCACCCCGCTGGTCGCCAGCCGTACGGGCGCGCTGCCCGAGGTGGTCGGCGACGCGGCGGTGCAGGTCGCCCCGGGTGACGCCGAGGAGCTGGCCGCCGTGCTGCGCCGCCTGCACGACTCGCCCGAGGAGCGCGAGGCGGTGGGCCGCCGGGGCTACGACCGGGTGATGGAGCGCTTCACCTGGCGCGTCGTCGCCAAGCGCACCGCCGAGACGTACCGCGAGGCCATCGAACGCCACAAGACGCGCAAGTAACCCCCACCCACACACAGCGAGGAGCGGCGCGTGCTGACTGTCGATTTCGAACACCTGCCGGTCGGGCCGGGGAACCGGGTGCTCGACCTGGGCTGCGGCGGCGGGCGGCACGCCTTCGAGGTGTTGCGCCGCGGCGCCGACGTGGTGGCCTTCGACCAGGACGCGGCGGAGCTGGAGAACGTGGCGAACATGTTCGCGGCGATGGACAAGGCGGGCGAGGTGCCGCCGGGCGCGACGGCGGAGACGACGGTCGGCGACGCGCTGGCCATGCCGTTCGACGACGAGTCCTTCGACCGGGTGATCGCCGCGGAGGTGCTGGAGCACATCCCGGACGACATGGCCGCGATGCGGGAGATCGTACGGGTGCTCAAGCCGGGCGGGCGCGCGGCGATCACGGTCCCGAGCTTCCTGCCCGAGCGCATCTGCTGGGCGCTGGACGAGGACTACCACACCGCGCCCGGCGGGCACGTGCGCATCTACACCCTGGCCGAGCTGCGGGCCAAGCTGAAGTCGGCGGGCCTGGAGGTCGGGCCGCACCACCACGCGCACGGGCTGCACTCCCCGTACTGGTGGCTGAAGTGCGCGGTGGGGGTGAACAACGACGACCACCCGCTGGCGCAGGCGTACCACAAGCTGCTCGTGTGGGACATCATGGAGCGGCCGGCGATCACCCGGCTGGCCGAGTCCGTGCTCAACCCGCTCATCGGCAAGAGCGTGGTCGTGTACGCGCGGAAGCCCGCATGACGGCTCCGCCCGAGGTGCCCGGGGTGCTGACCCGGGAGCAGGTGGTGCAGACGGCGCGCAGCATCGCCGCCGTACAGGAGCCCGACGGCGGCGTGCCCTGGCCCGAGGGGCACGTGGACGCCTGGAACCACATCGAGTGCCTGATGGCCATGACCGTGGCCGGGCTGACCGAGCCTGCCCGGCGCGGGTACGAGTGGCTGGCGCGGCACCAGCGCGCCGACGGGTCCTGGCCGATGAAGCTGGCCGGCGGCCGGCCGGTTGAGACCGCGGGCGAGAGCAACCACGCGGCCTACATCGCGGTGGGGGTCTGGCACGAGCTGCTGGTCACCGGGGACGAGGCGTTCGCCCGCGCCATGTGGCCGGTCGTGCGGCGGGCGCTGGACTTCGTGGTGGACCTGCAGACGCCGCGCGGGGAGATCCTGTGGGAGCGTGACGCGGACGGGACGCCGGCGGAGTACGCGCTGCTCACCGGCTGCTCCTCGATCCACCAGGGCCTGCGCTGCGGGGTGAGCCTGGCCGAGCACGTCGGCGACCCGCAGCCCGACTGGGAGCTGGCCGCCGACCGGCTCGGGCACGTGCTGGCCGCGCACCCGGAGGCGTTCGCCGACAAGAGCCGGTTCTCGATGGACTGGTACTACCCGGTCCTCGGCGGGGCGGTGCGCGGCGCGGCGGCGCGCGAGCGGATCGCGGCCGAGTGGGACACGTTCGTGGTGCCGGGCCTGGGCGTGCGGTGCGTGTCGGACCAGCCGTGGGTGACCGGGGCCGAGACCTGCGAGCTGGTGCTCACGCTCGACGCGCTGGGCGAGCGGGAGCGGGCGCTGGAGCTGTTCGCGGACATGCAGCACCTCCGGCACGAGGACGGCTCGTACTGGACCGGCTGGCAGTTCGTCAACCACAAGCACTTCCCGCACGAGCGCTCGTCCTACACGGCCGCCGCGGTGGTCCTGGCCGCGGACGCGCTGGCCGGCACCGGCCCGGCCGCGGGCCTGTTCCGGGACGCGCCGCCCCAGGCCGCGACCGCGGTCTCGGCCACCCCGTGCGGCTGCGACCGCGCCGCCTCGCACACCTGAAGCTTTCTTTGCGGGGTTTTGCGGGCCACGGTGGCGGCCCGCGTTGAACCGCCGCATGAGCGGCGGTTAGCGTCGGTGGCCCAGTTGGGGGCATCGGGGGAAGCGTGAGCGGTACGGGGACAGGGACGCGCGGGCCCGTGGACGTGGCGATCGTCGGGATGGCGTGCGTGTATCCGGACGCGCCTGGGGTGCAGGCCCTCTGGGAGAGCGTGCTGTGGCGGCGGCGGGCGCTGCTGCCCCGGCCCGGCGGCCCGCGGGGCGCGCGCACGGCGCTGATCGAGGGCTGGTCACCGAGCGGGACCAAGCCCCCGATACCGGTCCTGGACGACGACGCGGCGGGCGGCGACCCGCTGCGCGCGCTGGCCGTGGACACCGCGCACCGCGCGCTCGCCGACCTGAGCGAGCCGTGCGACTGGCTCGACCCGGCGCGGATCTCGGTCGTCATCGGCAACCTGCCCTTCACCCCCAAGCCGGGCGGCGGGGACGTGCTCGACCGGCTCGGCCTGGGCGTGGACCGGGCGGGGCCGCTCGGCGACGACCCGCGCGGCTCCTCGTTGCTGTGCCTGATCACCGCCTGCCGCACCCTGCGCGACGGCGGCGCGGACCTGGCGCTGGCGGGTGGGGTCGAGCTGGGCACCGGCGCGCTCGCACCGCTGTTCGGCGGCCCCGCGGACGGCCGGGTGGACGGGTTCTGGCCCGGCCAGGGCTGCGGGGTGGTGGCGCTGATGCGCGCCGCCGACGCCCGCGCCCGGGGGCTGCGCGTGTACGCCGAGATCGCGGGCTGGGGCGTGTCGGCCGAGCGGGCGCCGGGGCCGGGCGGCCCCGCCCTGCCCGAGGTGGACGGGCGGCTGCTCGCGCTGCGCCGGGCGTACGCGCATTCGGGGGTCCGGCCGCAGGACGTGCGGCTGTTCGAGGGGCACGCCACCACCACGCCGTACGGGACGGCGGGCCTGGCCGCGCTGGCGCGGCTGCTGCGCCGCCCACCGGCCGAGCCGACGGCCGGGGATGGGCGGCCCGGGGACCAGCAGTCCGGGGATCAGCGGCCCGGAGACCAGCCGCTGGACACCCGCGCTTACGGCGGGGCGTGGGCGGCCGTCGGCGCGATCGGCGGGAACATCGGGCACAGCGGCGCGGCGGCCGGGGTCGCCGGGGTCATCAAGGCGGCGCTGGCCGTGGCGCACGGCGTGCTGCCGCCCGCCTGCGGGGCCGACGAGCCGCCGCACCCGCTGGTCACCGCGCCCGAGGGGCCGTTGCGCGCGCTCGCCGGGCCGCGCCCGTGGCCGGACGGGGAGCCGCGGCACGCGGGCGTGAGCGCGATGGGCCACGGCGGCGTGCACGCGCACCTCGTGCTGCGCGAGCCGGGCGCCACTGTGCGCGCCGGCGAGCCGGGCGCGGTGGAGCGCGGCGGCGAGCCGGTGATCGTGCCGCGCACCCGCGACAGCGCCGCCGCCCCGCCCCGGCCCCGCGACGGCGGCACGGTGCCCCGGGCGTACGCGCACACCCCGTGGCCCTCACCGGCCGATCCGGTGGTGTTCCCGATCTCGGGCTCCCCCGGCGACGTGCGCACGATGCTGGAGCGGATCGCGGACCAGGCCACCTGCTGGCACGAGGCCGAACTGCTCGACCTGGCCCGCGCGCTCGCCCACCAGACGCCCCGCGGCCCGCTGCGGGTGGCGCTGGTGGCCGGCTCGGCGGAGCTGCTGGCCGAGCGCGCCCGGCTGGGCCTGGAACTGGCCGCCGACCCGCCACCGGGCAGGCTGGTCACGCGGCGGGGCGTGCGGGCCGGACTGGGCGTGCGCGGCCGGGTGACGCTGCTGTTCCCGGGCCAGACCGCCCCGCTGCGACGTCCCGAGGATGTGGCCTGGCGGCGCCGCGAGGAGCCCGTGTGGGACACCGCGGTGGCACAGCCGGCCGCGCTGGAGGCCGCCCTGGTGGCGCTGCGCGAGCTGGACGCGCTCGGGCTGAACGCGGGCGCGGCCATCGGGCACGGCGTGGGCGAAGTGGCCGGGCTGGTCTGGGCGGGCTGCCTGACCTCGCAGGACGCGCGCCGGCTGGTACGCCGCCGGGGGCGGCTGATGAGCGACGCCGGGACCCCCGGCACCGGCATGCTGAGCGTGACGGCGTCCCGGGAGGAGGTCGAGCGGCTGGTCACCGGGACGGGGCTGGTGGTGGCCGCGGTGGACGGGCCCAGGGCGCACGTGTTGTCGGGCCGTACGGCGGAGCTGATGCTGGCGGCCAAGCGGGCCGAGGCCGAGGGGCTGGAGACGGTGCGGCTGCCGGCGACCAGGGCGCTGCACTCGCCGTACGTGGCGGCCTGCCAGCAGGGCTTCGCCGAGTGCCTCCAGGGCGTGACGTTCCTGCCCGCGCAGCGGCCGCTGATCTCGACGGTGACCGCCCAGCCGGTGGGCCCGCACGACGACCTGGCGGTGCTGCTGCGGGCGCAGATCGTCGCGCCGGTGCGGTTCTGGGACGCGGTGCAGCGGGTCGCCGGGGCCACCGACCTGTTCTGCGAGGCCGGTCCGGGGCGCGGGCTGTCGGCGCTCGCCGCCGCCACGGGGGTGCCGACGGCGGCCACCGACACGTACGGGCCCGACGGGGTGGCGCGGGCGGAGACGGCGGCGGCGCTGTGGGCGTGCGCGGCCGTGCCCGACCTGACCGCCTGCTACGCCGACTGCCCGGGGCGCCCGATGGACCCCTGGCGCGAGCGCGTCTTCGCCGGGGCCCCGCTCAGATCCCCGGACCTACGCGCCTGAGCACGCGCAGCGAGCCCTCCTTGCGCACCTCGGCGAACGCGCCGGAGCCGATCGCGCGGAGGTAGACGTGGTACGGCGCCTGCCCGCCGTCCTCGGGCGATTCGAACACGTCGTGGATGGCCAGCGCGCCGCCCTCCACCACGTGCGGCGCCCAGCCCTCGTAGTCGGCGTTGGCGGGCTCCTCGGAGTGCCCGCCGTCGATGAACAGCATGCCGAGCGGGGTGTTCCACAGCCGGGAGACCTGCTCGGAGCGGCCGACGACCGCGATCACCTCGTCCTCCAGCCCGGCGGCGGCGATGGTCTGCCGGAACACCGGCAGCGAGTCCATCTTGCCGAAGCGCAGGTCCATCAGCGTGGGGTCGTGGTGCGCCCAGCCGGGCTGGATCTCCTCCGAGCCGCGGTGGTGGTCCACGGTGATCACGACCGACCCGGTCAGCCGGGCGGCGGCCCCCAGGTAGATCGCGGACTTGCCGCAGTAGGTGCCGATCTCGCACAGCGGCCCGCGGGAGCCGTACTCGCACGCGGTCTCGAACAGCGCGCGGCCCTCGGCGGACGGCATGAACCCCTTGGCGCGCTCGGCCGCCTTGAGCAGATCCGGCGGCATGATCGCCTCGACCATCGACAGGCCCCTTTTGCAGGTGTGTGACCCAGTTGAGGATGCACCTTACGAGGTCGGAGCACCCCCGCGCCAACCGGGAGCCGGGGCCGTGCAACGAACCGAACAACATTCCGGAGACCCCTTGCCCGAGCTGGCTGAAACCTGTTCTACTGACCTCGTGAACCAACGGGCCCGCATCGCGATGTCCCCCGCGGAGGTCGAGGCCGTCGTCGCCGAGTCGCGCAAGCTCCAGCTCGGCACGATCAACCCCGACGGCACGCCGCACATGGTGACCATGTTCTATGGCACCCGGGACGGCAAGATCACCTTCTGGACCTACGCCAAGGCGCAGAAGGCGCGCAACATCGCCCGCGACCCCCGGGTGACCTGCCTGATCGAGGCCGGCGACGAGTACGCGGAGCTGCGGGGGGTCATGATCTACGGCGAGGCGCGGCTGATCGACGCGCCCGAGGAGATCCTGGACGTCGGCCTGGCGGTGACCAGGCGGATGGCCGGGCTCCAGGAGGCCGACGTCAACGATCAACTCCGCGAATACGTCGCGCATACCGGACGCAAACGAGTCGCCTTCGTCGTCGAGCCGCGCCGCGTGGTGTCATGGGACCATCGCAAGCTCGGCGCCGCGGCGCCCGCCGGCGCATGATTCCCGGAGGTGACCCAGGTGAAGGTCAAAGTCGACTACTTGGTGTGCGAGGCCAACGCGGTCTGCACCGGTCTCGCGCCAGAGGTCTTCGAGCTCGACGACGAGGACCAGTTGCACCTGCTGCTGCCCGAACCGCCGGCCGAGATGGCCGACCGGGTCCGGCAGGCGGTGCGTTCCTGCCCGAAAGCCGCCCTGTCCCTAGAGGAATAGGTTCCGACGAGGAATAGCCCCTGGCGGGACGATCCCCAGCGAAACGGCCCCCAGCGGAACAGCCCCTAGCGGAACAGCCCCGGAAGGAGCGGGCGGCGCCCGCCCGAGGAGGTAACCCCCCATGCGAGCCGCGCTGTTGCACGCCGTCGGTGACGACAAGCTGGACATCCGCGACGACTTCACCCTCGCCCCGATGGGGCCCGCCGACGTGCGGGTGAAGGTCAAGGCCACGGGTGTGTGCCACTCGGACCTGTCCGTGCTCACCGGGGTCCTGCCGATGCCGCTGCCGGTGATCCCCGGGCACGAGGGCTCCGGGGAGGTCCTGGAGGTCGGCGACCACGTCACCACGGTCAAGCCCGGCGACCACGTGATCATCAACTGGACCCCGGCGTGCGGCCAGTGCGATCTGTGCCTGGTGGGCCAGCCGTTCCTGTGCATGACCTACGTCATGGACAGCTTCGTCAAGCCCCGCTTCCGCTTCGGCGGCGAGACCCCGGCCTTCGGCATGGCCGGATGCGGCACCTGGGCCGAGGAGATCGTGGTGCCCTGGCAGGGCGCGATCAAGATCGACCCCGAGGTGCCCTACGACGTGGCCGCGCTGATCGGCTGCGGGGTCACCACCGGCGTCGGCGCCGCGCTGAACACCGCCAAGGTACGCCCCGGCTCGACGGTCGCGGTCATCGGCTGCGGCGGCGTCGGCCTGTCGGTGATCCAGGGCGCGCGGGTCTCCGGTGCGACCGCGATCCTGGCCGTCGATCCGCTGGAGTCCAAGCACGAGCTGGCCAAGAAGGTCGGGGCCACCCACGCGTGCACGCCCGACCAGCTCGCCGGGGCGATCGGCGAGATCACCGGCGGGCGGGGCTTCGACTACGCCTTCGAGGTCGTCGGCAAGTCCCAGGCGATCACGACCGCCTGGCAGGCGGCCCGGCGCGGCGGCGACGTCATCGTCGTCGGCGCGGGCGCGGCCGACGACATGGTGTCGATCTCCGCGTTCAGCCTGCTGTTCGAGGGCAAGAACCTGCTCAGCTCGCTGTACGGCGGCTCCGACGCGCGACGCGACTTCCCGTTCTTCGCCAACCTCTGGAAGGCCGGCAAGCTCGACCTGGAGAGCATGATCAGCTCCCGGATCAGGCTGGCCGACATCAACGACGCCGTGGCCGCGCTGAAGGGCGGCGAGGTGCTGCGCCAGATCGTCGTCTTCGACTGACCGCCGCCCCCATGGACGAAAGGGCCGGGCCCGCATTCCCCCCGACGGGCCCGGCCCTTTCCTTTCCGGTTCGAGCACCGATCTTGAATGCGGCATCATGGGCCGGTGGACATCAGGGCGGAATACGAACTTTCGAACGCGGAGCTGAACCGCGCGATACGCCTCGTCGTGGGGCACCGCAAGCTGGCTCTGTTCTACGGGGTGGCGGCGTTCGCCCTCGTCGCCGGGGGGCTGTGCTACGGCCCGTTCGACAGGCCGCTCTACGCCGCGATGTTCCTGCCCCTCGGCGCGGCGCTGGCCATCGCGGCGACGCTGCTCGTGCCGATGTCGGCCCGGCAGGTACGCGCACAGGTCTGCCTGCCGACGCGGGCCCACCTGACCGACGAGCACGCCGAGTTCGTCACCGACGCGCACACCAGCACCATCAGGTGGCCGACGTTCGTCAAGGCCGTGACGGGCCCGGAGTTCTGGCTGTTCTACCTCAACCGCAACAGCGCGGCCATCCTGCCCCGCCGGGCGTTCGGCCCGGCGGAACAGGCGGAGATCGACGCGTTCGTGGCCGGGGCGCGCTGGAGCGCGTCCCGGCCGTAGCCGCCGGTACGGTCAGTCGCTGGAGAAGGCCGCGTCGAACGCGGCGGCCGGCGGGGTGATCGCGTTCAGCCGCCGGATGTACGCCAGCGCCTCCGGGGCGCCGTCGAGGCGGTCCATGCCCGCGTCCTCCCACTCGATGGAGATCGGGCCCTGGTAGCCGATCGCGTTCAGCGCCCGGAAGCAGTCCTCCCAGGGCACGTCGCCGCGCCCGGTGGACACGAAGTCCCAGCCGCGGCGCAGGTCGGCCCAGGGCAGGTGCGAGGACATCACGCCGCGGCGGCCGTCGCCGAGCCGGACCTTGGCGTCCTTGCAGTCCACGTGGTAGATGCGGTCGGCGAAGTCGAGGATGAAGTTCACCGGGTCGATCCGCTGCCACACCATGTGCGAGGGGTCCCAGTTCAGCCCGAACGCCGGGCGGCGGCCCACGGCCTCCAGGGCGCGCACGGTGGTGTGGTAGTCGTAGGCGATCTCGCTCGGGTGCACCTCGTGCGCGAAACGCACGCCCACCTCGTCGAAGACGTCCAGGATCGGGTTCCACCGGTCGGCGAAGTCGGTGTAGCCGGCCTCGATCATCGACGGCGGCACCGGCGGGAACATCGCGACGGTGTGCCAGATCGAGGAGCCGGTGAAGCCGACCACGGTATCGACCCCGAGCAGCGCCGCGGCGCGCGCGGTGTTCTTCATCTCCTCGGCGGCGCGCTGCCGCACACCCTCGGGCTCGCCGTCGCCCCAGATGCGCGCGGGCAGGATCGCCTTGTGCCGCTCGTCGATCGGGTGGTCGCACACGGCCTGGCCGAGCAGGTGGTTGGAGATCGTCCACACCTTGAGGTTGTGCTTCTCCAGCATCTCCAGCTTGCGCGGCACGTACGAGTCGTCGGCCAGGGCCTTGTCCACCTCGAAGTGGTCGCCCCAGCAGGCGATCTCCAGGCCGTCGTACCCCCACTCCGACGCCAGCCGGCAGACCTCCTCGAAGGGCAGGTCGGCCCACTGGCCGGTGAACAACGTGACGGGCCGGGTCATGATTCCTCCACACGGACGTAGCGGCTGTCCTGCGCCGCGCTCTGCTCCACCGCCGCCAGCACCCGCTGCACCCGCAGCCCGTCGGCGAAGGACGGCGAGGGGTCCTGGCCCGCGGCGATGGCCTCCAGGAAGTCCTTCACCTCGTGGGTGAAGGTGTGCTCGTAGCCGAGCCCGTGGCCCGGCGGCCACCACGCGCCCACGTACGGGTGGGTGGCCTCGGTGACCAGGACGCGGCGGAACCCGCCCTCCTCGTCGGGCAGCGTGGCGTCGTGGAACCACAGCTCGTTCATCGCCTCGAAGTCGAAGTACAGGCTGCCGCGCGAGCCGTTGACCTCGATCCGCAGCGCGTTCTTGCGCCCGGTGGCGAACCGGGTGGCCTCGAAGGAGGCCAGCCCGCCGCCGCTGAGCCGGGCGATGAACAGGGCGGCGTCGTCCACGGTGACCGGCCCGCGGGCCGTGCCGCCGCTGGCGGCCAGCCCGGCCGACTCCTCAGCGAGCGGGCGCTCCTTGACGAACGTCTCGGTGATGGCCGAGACGCCGTCGATGCGCTGCCCGGTGACGAAGCCGACCGTGTCGATGATGTGCGCGCCGATGTCGCCCAGCGCGCCGGAGCCGGCCTTGTCCTTCTGTAGCCGCCACACTAGCGGGAACTCCGGATCGGTGATCCAGTCCTGTAGGTAGACCGCCCGCGCGTGACGCACCTCGCCGATCCTGCCCTCGGCGACCAGCTTGCGGGCCAGCGCCACGGCGGGCACCCGCCGGTAGTTGAAGGCCACCATGGACCGCACGCCCTTGGCCGCGGCGGCGGTGGCCGCCGCGGTCATCGCCTCGGCCTCGGCCACCGTGTTGGCCAGCGGCTTCTCGCACAGGACGTGCTTTCCGGCCTCCAGCGCGGCGATGGCGATCTCGGCGTGGGAGTCGCCGGGCGTGCAGATGTCCACGATCGCCACGTCGTCGCGGTTGACCAGCTCCTTCCAGTCGGTCTCCACCGCGGCCCAGCCGAGCCGGGCCGCCGCAGCCGCCGTACGCTCGGCCGATCTGCCGGACAGCACCGCCATCTCGGGCCGTACCGGCAGGTCGAAGAAGGCGCCGACGCTGCGCCACGCCTGGGAGTGGACCCGCCCCATGAAGGCGTAGCCCACCATGCCGACTCCCAGGGCCGGCCTGTTGTCACGCACGTGTGATCCCCCGATCAGGACTCGAAGCCGAGCGGCAGGTACTGCTCGACATTCTCCTTGGTGATGGTCTCCGAGGCGAGAGTGATGGACTGCGGCACCTGGTTCTCCACCAGATCGCTCATGCCCTTGTTCTGCGCGATCAATCGCGCCAGCTTGATGGCCGAGGACGCCATGGTGGGGCTGTAGGTGACCGTCGCCTCCAGCACCGAGGAGCCCGACTGGATCTCCCGCATGGCGTTGGCCGAGCCCGCGCCGCCGACCATGAAGAACTCGTTCCGGCCGGCCTCCTTGATCGCGGCCAGCACGCCCACGCCCTGGTCGTCGTCGTGGTTCCACAGCGCGTCGATCTTCGAGTGCGCCTGGAGCAGGTTGCTGGCGACCTCGGTGCCGGTCTCCACCGTGAACTGGGCGTCCTGCTTGGCGGTGACGCTGAAGCCGTAGCTCTTCAGCGCGTCCGCGAAGCCCTTGCTGCGGTCCTGCGTCAGCGGCAGCGTGGCGATGCCCTGGATCTCCACGATCACCGGGTTCGACACGCCCTTCTCCTTGAGCTTGGCGCCGATGTAGTGACCCGCGGCCACGCCCATGCCGTAGTTGTCGCCGCCGATCCAGGTGCGGTAGGAGAGCTTGTCGGGGAAGATCCGGTCCAGGTTGACCACCGGGATTCCGGCGTCCATGGCCCGGCGCGCGACCTGGTTGAGCTGCTCGCCGTCGTTGGGCAGCAGCACCAGCACGTTCACCTTCTGCTGGATCAGCGATTCCACCGCGGAGATCTGCTGGTTGATGTCGTTGGTCGGCTCGACCGGCGTGAACGTGACGTCGGAGTACTGCTTGGCCGTCGCCTCGGCGTTCTTGGCGATGGCGGCGATCCAGCCGTGGTCGGCGGCCGGAGCGGAGAAGCCGATGGTCACCTTCTGGCCGGGCTGGTCGTTGCCGCCACTGGCGGCGGCGGCCGGAGCGCTGGCGGGGGAGGAGGGCTGGGCCGCGGGCTCGTTGCTGGTGCACGCGCTGACCAGGGCGCCGGCGCCGACCACGGCTCCACCGAGCAAAAAGCCACGTCGTCCGACTTTCTCGCTCATCGTTTCTCCTAAGTTCGTGTTTCGAGGCTGCGCCTCTGGAGCAGCACGGCGACGACGATGATCAACCCTTTGGCGATGAGCTGATCGCTGGTGTTCAGGCCGTTGAGGATGAACAGGTTGGTGATCAAGGTGAAGATCAGCAGACCGAGGATCGAGCCGATGATCGTGCCCCGGCCGCCGGTGAGGAGCGTGCCGCCGATGATGACGGCGGCGATGGCGTCCAGCTCGTACAGGTCTCCGTGGGTGGAGGAGCCCGTCGTGGTGCGGGCCATGATGAGCACGGCGGCGATGCCGCAGCACAGCCCGGAGAGCGCGTAGAGGATCACGGTGTGCCTGCGCACGTTGATGCCGGCCAGGCGGGCGGCCTCGGGGTTGCCGCCCACCGCGTACGTCCGGCGGCCGAAGGTGGTGCGGTTCAGCACCACCCAGCCGACCACGACGACCGCGAGGAAGACGAACACCAGCGGCGGCACGCCGAGGATGCGGCCGGTGGACAGCTCGACCAGCAGGTTGTTGTCGGGCTGGACGAGCTGGGTGCGCCGGTCGGACATGCGCTGGGCCAGGCCGCGCGCCGCGACCAGCATGGCCAGCGTGGCGATGAACGGCACCATCCGGCCGTACGCGATCAGGAACCCGTTGATCAGCCCGGCTCCGGTGCCGACCAGGAGCGCGCACATCACCATGACCCACGGCCCGTACGACTGGGTGGCCAGCGTCGTGGCCCAGACCGAGGCCAGCGCCATGATCGCGCCCACCGACAGGTCGATGCCGCCACCGATGATCACGAAGGTCATGCCGACCGTGATCACGCCGATGGTCGAGGCCAGGGCCAGGATGGTGACCAGGTTCGAGGTGGTGGCGAAGTTCTCCGGCCTGGTGACCAGGCCGACGACCGCCAGCAGCACCAGGGCGATCACCAGGCCGAGGTGCCGGTACTCGCCGAGGCGGGCCAGCGGCCCCTGGCCGGCGGCGACCGCGCGCCGGGCCTGGGCCTCGACCCGGTCCTGTTCCTCTGCCGGGGGCGCGCCGGACGGCGCGGCCTGCTTGGGATTCGCCTCACTCACCGGCGTCCTCCTTCTCCTGCGTCGCGGGGTGGGCGGCCATGACGAGGTCGAGCACCCGGTGCTCGTCCAGTTCGCCCGCCTGTGCCTCGTGCACGACCTCGCCCTCGCGGATGACCAGCACGCGATCGGCCAGCCCCAGCACCTCGGGCACCTCGCTGGACACCAGCAGCACGCCGATGCCCTGGTCGGCGAGGCGGCGGATCACGGCGTACAGCTCGGCGCGGGCGCCGACGTCCACGCCCCGGGTGGGCTCGTCCAGGAGCAGCAGCCGGAGCGGTGCGCCGGACGAGGAGGAGCCGCCGTCGATCAGCCATCGGGCCAGCACCGCCTTCTGCTGGTTGCCGCCCGACAGGGTCTTGATCGGCCGGCGCGGGTCGCCGGGCCGGATGTCCAGGGCCTCGATCTGGGCGCGGGCGTCGGCCAGCTCGCGGCGGCGGTCCAGCCAGCCGAAGCGGGAGTAGCGGCCGAGCCCGGCCAGGGTGATGTTGCGGGCCACGCTCTCGTCCAGCAGCAGGGCTTGGGCCTTGCGCTCCTCGGGGGCCAGGCCCATGCCGAGGCGGACGGCGCGGTCGGTGCCCGCGCCTACCGGGCGGCCGTCCAGCAGCACCCGGCCGGACGCCTTGCGCGCGCCGTACACGGCCTCGATGATCTCCGAGCGGCCGGAGCCGACCAGGCCGGCCAGGCCCACGATCTCCCCCGCGCGCACCGAGAACGACACGTTCGCGAACACGCCGGGCACGCTCAGGTTCTCCACCCGCAGCACCTCCGGGCCCGGTTCGGCGCGATCGGGGCGCGGCGGGAAGACGTACTCGACGTTGCGGCCGGTCATCAGCGAGACGATCGTCGAGGTCGGCGTGTCACGGGCCGGCAGGCCGACGGCGGCGGTGCGGCCGTCCTTGAGCACGGTCACCCGGTCGCCGATCTCGCGGATCTCCTCCAGGCGGTGGGAGATGTACACGACGGCGACGCCCTGCGCGGTCAGCTCGCGGATGATCCGGAACAGGTTGGCCACCTCGTCGTGCGCGAGCGCGGCCGAGGGCTCGTCCATCACGATCAGCCGGGCGTCGTGCGAGAGAGCCCGCGCCATGCTGACGACCTGCTTGCCCGCCGGGGACAGCCGGCCCACCTCGGTCGTCGGGCGGATCTCGCCGTGGCCGAGCCGGGCGAGCAGGTCGCGGGCGGCGGCGTTGGTCTCGCCGCGCCGGGTGAAGCCCAGGCTCGCCTTTTCGTGGCCGAGGAAGATGTTCTCCGCCACGCTCAGCCCGTCCACCAGGTCGAGCTCCTGGTAGATGGTGGAGATGCCGAGCCTGATCGCGTCGGTGGGGCCGGCCGGGCGGATCTCCTCGCCGGCCAGGGAGATCGTGCCCTCGTCGGGCAGGTGCGCGCCCGCGAGGATCTTGATCAGGGTGGACTTGCCGGCGCCGTTCTGGCCGAGCAGACAGTGCACCTCGCCCGCGCGCACCTCCAGGTCCACGCCGTCCAGCGCGCGCACGCCGGGGAACTGCTTGACGATCCCGCGCATCACCAGCAGCTCGCTCATGCCGACACCCCCGCGCTCTCGCCGGCGTTGACGATCCGGTTGATGTTGTCGGGGGCCAGGTAGTGCTCGATGGCGAGGATGCCGGCGCCGAGCGCGGCGGCGTCCTCGCCGGTGTGGCTCGGCACGATCGTGAGGTGGTGCGTCGCCAGCGGCAGCGACCTGCGGTAGATCGTCTCCCTGATCCCGGCCAGCAGGTGGTCGTGCACGCGGGCCAGCGCGCCGCCGATCACGATGACCTCGGGGTTGTAGAAGTTGACCAGGCTGGCCAGCACCTCGCCGATGAGCCGGCCCGCCTCGCGTACGAGGCGGAGGGCCTGGGTGTTGCCGCTCTGCACCAGCGCCACCACGTCGCCGGCGGACTCGGCGGGGAAGCCGAGGTCGGTCAGCCGCCTGGCCAGCGCCGCGCCCCCGGCGACCGCCTCCAGGCAGGCGGAGTTGCCGCAGCGGCAGCCCGCCTCGTCGTGCCCGCTGACCCGGATGTGCCCGATGTCGCCGGCCGAGCCCTGCGCGCCCCGGTGCAGCCGGCCCTCGGTGACGATGCCGCAGCCGATGCCGGTGCCGACCTTGACGAACAGCAGGTATCCGCTGTTCTCGAACGCGTCGCGCTGCTCCCCCAGGGCCATGACGTTCACGTCGTTGTCCACCAGCACGGTCGCGTCGTACCGGCCGGCGAAGAACTCGGGCACCGGGTAGTCGTTCCAGCCGGGCATGATCGGCGGGTTGTTCGGCCGCCCGGTCGCGAACTCCACCGGGCCCGGCACGCCCATGCCGATCGCCTTCAGCGCGCCGCGGTCCCGGCCCGCCTCGGTGAGCAGGCGCGCGATCCGGGCGTCCACGTGCGTCAGCACCGTCTCCGGGCCCTCGGCGATCAGCATCGGGTCCTCGCAGGTCGTCAGCACGGCGCCGCTGATGTCCATCAGCTTGATCCGGCAGTGGGTGGCGCCGAGGTCCACGCCCGCCACCACGTGGTCGGCGGTGTGCAGGCGGAGCTGGCGCGGCGGGCGTCCGCCGGTGGACTCGCCGCTCTCGGTCTCGCGGACGAGCCCCCGCTCGATCAGCGCGTCCACCCGCTGCGAGATGGTCGATCTGGCCAGCCCGGTGACCCTGGCCAGGTCGGAGCGGGTGGTGGCCGATCCGGCGCTGATGAGCGTGAGCACGTCGCCGGGCGAGCCGGGTACCGTCCGCTCCTCTCCGGAACTGAACGTCATGTCGCGACGATAAGAGTCGATTTATCGCGAAATCAAGACCAAACGGCGCCGTGATCTGACTGAAACCTTGCAGGGCTTCCGCCGACCTCCGAACAAAGTCCGGGGGTCACATCTCCTAACGAAACGCCCTTCTAGGTCTTGACACCCCATGAGACTCCGGCTCACAGTTCGAACGGCGCGCCAAGTGAACACGGACGGGGGGCTGAACAGGAGGACAGCATGGGACGCGACTTCAGCCTCGACCGGCGCGGCTTCATCGCCGTCGCCGGAGGCGCCGCCGCCAGCGCCCTCGTGGGCGCCTGGGCCACGCCCGCGGCGGCCCAGGGCGACGACGACCGCGGCCATGGCAGCACCCACGACAGGGACTTCAACAGGGACTTCAACAGGGACCGGGGACGCGGCAGGCTCGTGCCGCGCGACCGGCTGGGCATCCAGTTGTTCACCATCCGCGACCAGGTGGCCGGCGCCGGCTTCGCCGCCGTCTTCGCCGAGCTGGAGCGCATCGGCTACAAGGAGGTGGAGTTCGCCGGCTACACCCAGGGCTCGGTGGGCCCCATCACCATCGCGCAGATCAAGCAGTTGCTCGACGACCACGGCCTGCGCGGCGTCGGCAGCCACGTCGGGTACCACTCCAGCAACCCCAACGCCGTCACCTTCGCCACCAACCTCACCCGGGTGCTGGACGAGGCGCAGGCGCTCGGCCTGCCGCACATCGGCACCGCCAGCAGCCCCGCACGCTACGGCAACACCGTGGACGCGTGGAAGCGCGCCGCGGCCGAGTTCAACGAGTACGGCGCCGCGGCCAAGGCCCGCGGCATGAAGTTCTACCAGCACAACCACGGCGGGGAGTTCGGCTTCGCCACCGACAAGCCCGAGGTCCGCCTGTACGACGTGCTGCTGGCCGAGACCGACCCCGACCTGGTGTACCTGCAGATGGACATCTACTGGGCGTACGTCGGCCAGTACCTCTACAGCTCGCGCCCCGACCCGAACGGCGGCCCGCCGATCCCCACCCCGTTCGACCCGCTCGACTACGTGCTGCGCAACCGGGAGCGCTACCCGCTGTTCCACGTCAAGGACGGCGTGAAGGACACCACCGTGCCCAACGGCTACCGCTTCGCGGACGTGGGCGACGGCGACATCGACTACCAGCGCTTCATCGAGGCGGTCCAGGACCGCGACAAGCGCGGCCGGCGGAAGGTCCGCCACCACTACATCGTCGAGCGCGACGACGCCCCGTCGAACCCGGCGGGCTCCTTCAGCACCGCGGAGCGCAGCCACGACCACCTCACCGGCCTGCGCGAAACCCGGCACTGAGCCCCTCACTCCCACCCCCCGTCCGGGAGCCCTCCCCCATGTTCTTCTTACGCAGGGTGCTCCCGCCGGCATGCGCGGGCGCGCTGGCCTTGTCCGGCGTGCTCGCCTCGCCCGCGGCGGCCGATCCCACTCCCACCCCCGCTCCCGTCTCGACTCCCACCCCGACATCCGCCCCGACGTCCGGCAAGGCCCCGCCGCGCCCCGACGACGCGGGCTACTACCGCCACGGCAACCGGCCCGCGTACAAGGTGCTGGTGTTCACCAAGGGCGCCGAGCCCGCGGTGGCCGAGGCCGGGACCGGCCTGGTGCGGCGGCTCGGCAGAGAGCAGCGCTTCGCCGTGGACGCCACCGCGGACGCCGCCGCCTTCACCCCGGAGAAGCTCGCGGACTACCGCGCGGTGATCTTCCTGGGCACCGGGGCCGGCGACCTGCTCGACGCGGGCCAGCAGGCCGCGTTCGAGGAGTACTTCACCGCCGGAGGCGGGTACGTCGGCCTGTCCTCGGCCGCCGCCACCGAGCCCTCCTGGTCGTTCTACACCCAGGTCGTCGGCACGACCGCGGGCCAGGCCACCGCCACGGCCGCGAAGGCCACGGTCAAGGTCGCCGACCGCGTCCACCCGGCGGGCAAGCCGCTGCCGGAGCGGTGGCAGATCTCCGAGCGCTGGTACGACTACGCCGCCAACGTGCGCGGCACCGCGCACGTGCTGGCCACCGTGGACGAGAGCACGTACACGGGCGGCGGCATGGGCGCCGACCACCCGATCTCCTGGTGCCGCGACTACCGCGGCGGCCGGACCTGGTACACCGGGCTCGGCCTGTCCGCCGGCACGTACGCCGACAGGAACTTCGCCAAGCACCTGCTCGGCGGCATCGAGTGGGCGTCCGGCGCGGCCACCGGCGACTGCGGCGCCACCGTGCTCGCCAACTACGAGAAAGTGACGCTGAACGACGAGCCCGGCGAGCCCATGACGATGGCCGTGCTGCCCGACGGCCGGGTGCTGCACAACACCCGCAACGGCCAGATCCGTTTGTACGACCCGGCGACCGGCCTCAGCCCGGTGATCACCACCATCCCGGTGTACAGCCACGACGAGGACGGCCTGCAGAGCGTCGCGATCGACCCCGGCTTCGCGCGCAACAAGTGGGTCTACTTCTACTACGCCCCGCCGCTGAACACGCCCGTGGACGACCCGGCCACGCCCGGCGTGAACGAGGGCGACGCCCCGGTGGACAGCGCCGACCCCACCGTCTGGGACAAGTTCAAGGGCTACAACGTGCTGGCCCGCGCCAAGCTGGTCGAGGAGCCCACCCCGCACCTCGACCTGACCACCCGGCAGGAGATCCTGCGCGTGGACTCCAACCGCGGCACCTGCTGCCACGTCGGCGGCGAGATCCGGTTCGACGGGCGCGGCCTGCTCTACCTGGCCACCGGCGACGACACCAACGCGGGCGGCTCCGACGGCTACACGCCGATCAACGAGGCCGCGACGCGCAACCCGGCCTACGACGCCCAGCGCTCGTCCGCCAACACCAACGACCTGCGCGGCAAGATGCTGCGGATCAAGGTCGCGGCCGACGGGTCGTACACGATCCCGAAGGGCAACCTGTTCCGGCCCGGCACCCCCAATACCCGGCCGGAGATCTACCTGATGGGCCTGCGCAACCCGTTCCGGTACGACGTGGGCTCCGACGGCACGCTCTACATCGCCGACTACTCCCCCGACGCCAGGGCCGGCGACCACCGGCGCGGCCCGCAGGGCACCGGCAAGTGGTTCGTGGCCCGCAAGGCGGGCAACTGGGGCTGGCCGTACTGCGCGACCCGCGACCTGCCCTACACCGACTTCGACTTCACCACCCGCACGTCCGGGCAGCCGTTCGACTGCGCGGGCGGCCCGGTGAACGACTCTCCGCGCAACACCGGCCTGACCAAGCTGCCGCCGGTGGAGCGGCCGGAGGTCTGGTACAGCTACACCGCCGAGACCCCCTGCCCGGCCTCCATCGCCAACCCGCCCGGCGCCTGCCCGGCGCTCTTCCCCGAGCTGGGCACGGGCGGCGTCGGCCCGATGGGCGGCGACGTCTACGAGTACGACCGCAGGCTGAACTCGGCGGTCAAGTTTCCGGCCTACTACGACGACACGATCGTCTTCGGCGAGTTCACCCGCGACTACCTGCGCGAGTTCCGGCTCGACGGCACGGGCGGGATGTTCAAGATCAACCCGCTGCTGAACGAGTTCGTCTGGGACAACCCCATGGACATGGAGTTCGGCCCGGACGGCGCGCTGTACATGCTGGAGTACGGCGACGGCTTCTTCCGCGCCAACCCCGACGCCCAGCTCTCGGTGGTCAGGTACGTCAAGGGCACCCGGGCGCCGGTGGCCAGGATGACCGCCACCCCGTCCTCCGGCCCCGCGCCGCTGACGGTGTCGTTCTCCAGCGCGGGCTCCGCCGACGCCGACCCCGGCGAGTCGATCACGTACGCGTGGGACTTCACCGGCGACGGAACGGTGGACTCGGTGGACCCGGAGGCCACCCACACCTACACGGCCAACGGCACGTACACGGCCACGCTCACGGTGACCGACAGCAGCGGCAAGACCGACGTCGAGAACCGTACGATCACGGTCGGCAACACCGCGCCCACCGTGACGGTCGAGACCCCGGCCGAGGGCGGCTTCTTCTCCTGGGGCGACACGGTGCCGTGGACGGTCACCGTGACCGACCCGGAGGACGCCTCCATCGACTGCTCCCGGGTGAAGGTGACGTTCGTGCTCGGCCACGACACGCACGGCCACGCGATCAGCGAGACGACCGGATGCTCGGGCACCTTCCAGACGCCCGAGGACGGCGGCGACCACGCCGGCGGCTACCTGTTCGGCGCCATCAGCGCCGAGTACACCGACACGGCCGGCGGCGGCCAGCCGGCGCTCAGCGACCTGGACCAGAACGTGATCCAGGTCCGCCGCCAGGAGGCGGAGAACGCCCAGGCCAAGCAGGGCGTGGAGGTCACCGTCACCGGCGACGCGGGCGGCGGCCTGTACCAGACCGGCATCGACGCCGGCGACTGGATCGCCTTCGACCCGGTCAACCTGGTGAACATCGACGCCGTCACGTTCCGCACGGCCGGTGGCAGCGCCGCCACCGCGGGCACGCCGAGGGCGACGGTGGAACTCCGCCTCGACGCCCCCGACGGCCCCCTCGCCGGCACGGTCACGATCAACGCCACGACGGGCAACAACGCGTGGGCGAGCCACCAGGCGGCGATCACCGACCCCGGCGGCACCCACCGCCTGTACCTGGTGTTCCGCTCCGTCCCCGGAGGTCCCACGACCGGCCTGTTCAACCTCAACTGGGTCGAGTTCAACGGCCGGGGAGTGACCACCCAGCCGTGACGCAGAGGGCCCGCCGCCCGCGCCTGGTGGCGCGGGCGGCGCGGCGCGCCACAGCATCGCCCGCTACAGCATGGCCCTTTACAGCATCGCCCTTTACAACACTGCCCTTTACAACACTGCCCTTTACAGCATCGCCCGCAGCGACGCGTTCGCCTGCTCGCCCAGGGCCACCGGCGTCAGGTACGGCTGCTCCGCCATGATCGAGTCCCAGTTGTCGCGGATGTCCTCGACGGTGAGGTCCTCCTTGCGCCAGCCGGGCCCCTCGGCCACGAACACCCGGGCCACCCGCCCGCCGCCGACGCTGAACACCTCCCCGCTGACCGGGCAGCTCTCGTGCGCCAGGAACGCCACCAGCGCGCTGACCCGCTCCGGGGTCAGCTTGCTCTCGAACTCGGCCGGCAGCAGCGACTCGGTCATCCGGGTCCACGCCACCGGCGCGATGGCGTTGGCCTTGATGTTCGCCCGCGCCCCCTCGATGCCGATCGTCTTGGTCAGCCCGACCAGCCCCATCTTGGCCGTGGCGTAGTTGGCCTGGCCGAAGTTGCCGAACAGCCCGGCGGGCGAGGAGGTGTTGACCACCCGCCCGTACGCCTGCTCCTTCATGTGCGGGAAGGCGGCCCGGCTGACGAGGTACGACCCGCGCACGTGCACCGCGAGCACCGCGTCGAAGTCCTCCACCGACATCTTGCCGAAGGACTTGTCCCGCAGGATGCCCGCGTTGTTGACGACGATGTCGATCCGCCCGAACGCGTCCAGCGCCGCTCGGACGATCCCTTCGGCCCCCTCGGGCGTCGCGACGTTGTCGGCGTTGGCCACGGCCTCCCCGCCGTTCTTGGTGATCACCTCGACCACCTCGTCCGCCGGCCCGGCGGAGGCGCCCGTCCCGTCCAGCGCCCCGCCCAGATCGTTCACCACGACCTTGGCCCCCCGCTCCGCCAGCAGCAGCGCATGCGCCCTGCCCAGCCCATGCCCCGCCCCGGTGACGACCGCCACCTTCCCGTCGAACCGAAGATCGGCCATAACCTCGCCCTCCAGAAGAACATCATTCTGTTTCTCCCCAACATATCCCCCCACCCCCACCCCAACCAGGCCCACACGCACCGCCGTGGGGGTCTCCGGGCCGGACAGGAGGCGAGAAGCGGGCCGCGTCCGAGCAGGTTCCCGCCCTCGGCCATCCCGCCTGCACGTCCCCGGCGGCGCCCTACGTCCGAGCACCGCCGCATAGGGCGCCGCAGCGTAGGGCGCGAGGCGGTGGACGCGGAGCGGTGGGCGCGGCAGCGCGAGGAGGTGGGCCCGTCAGCGCAGGGCGCGAGACGGTGGGCCCGTCAGCGCGAGGCGGCGGGCGCGGCAGCGCAGCGCCCGAAGCGGTGGGCGCGGAGCGGCGGGCGCGACAGCGCGAGGCGGCGGGCCTGGCGCGACGTTCTCATGGGGCCGGCCTCCCTGTCGCCCGAAACGCTGGGGCGGATGCGGCGGAGGGGGCATGTGGATGGCCGCAAAGGGCTTACCGGGCGTGATGTTTTCGCAGTGAGGGGGGTGAATCGTTGCGGATAGTGATCGGGCGTATCCGTTTCTGCTAGGGTTTTCACCTCCCGAAACGGGCGCTGGTCAATGGCGACTTCCCCGGCCATCGGTTACGACCCCCGCCCGCAGCACCCTGGGCTGGAGGCTTTGCATGCCCGCACAGCCGCCCTTGCGTGTGGTCCAGTGGGCCACGGGCGCCGTCGGTCGCAGCGCGTTGCGCGCTTTGGTTTCGCGTCCCGAGTTCGAGCTCGCGGGCGTGCTGGTGTACGACCCCGACAAGGTGGGGCGTGACGCCGGGGATCTGGTGGGGCTGCCCGCGACCGGTGTGAAATGCACCGATGACGTGGAGCGGGTGCTCGCGCTCGACGCCGACTGCGTGCTGCACATGCCGCTGCCCTCGGCGTACTTCGGGGGCGACCGCGCCGGCGACGTGGAGATGATCTGCGCGCTGCTGGCCTCGGGGAAGAACGTGATCACCACGACCGGGTTCGTCTACCCGCGCTGTCACGGGCCCGCGCTGGTCGAGCGGCTGGAGGCCGCCTGCCTGGCCGGGGGCACGACGCTGCACGGGACCGGGGTCAACCCGGGGTTCATGGCCGACCTGATGCCGCTGGCGCTGAGCGGGCTGTCCACGCGGGTGGACCACATCTTCGTCCGAGAGTCGTCCGACTTCCGCGGCCATCCCTCGCGGCAGATCGTCACCGACCTGATCGGGTTCACCCGCTCGCCCAAGGACTACGCCGCGGCGGTGCGGCCGTTCCGGATGTTGCAGCGGGGGCTGTTCGCCGAGAGCGTCCAGCTCGTGGCCGACTCCCTCGGCGTGACCCTGGACGAGGTCGAGGAGAGCGACGACTACGAGCTGGCCCGCGAGGACTTCCCGATCGCGGCCGGCACGGTGCGGCGGGGCACGGTGTGCGCCTCGCGGTGGGTGTTCTCCGGTCTCGTACGCGGCCGCCCCTTCATGTCGGTCGAGTGCGTCTACAAGGCCGACGCCACGAAGGTGGCGCGCTGGCCCGAGCCCGGGTTCACCGTGCACATCGAGGGCGTGCCGCAGATGACGATCACGGTGAGCGAGATGTCGCACGGCCTGGCCGGGGCGGCGGCGCACGCCGTGAACTCGATCCGGGCCGTGTGCGCGGCGCCGCCGGGCATCGCCACGTTCCTCGATCTGCCGCTGGCCGTCGGCGCCGGCACCGCCCGGCTCGCCTAGGCGATCGGTCAGAGGGCGATCGGTCAGGGGTAGGGGATGAAACGGCCGAACCTGCCGCCGTGGTAGAGCAGCGGGCGCCCGGCGGGGCCGATTCGGGCCTCGTTGACCAGGCCGACCACCAGGTGGTGGTCTCCGACCTCCATCTGGGTGTGCATGGTGCAGACCAGGTGCGCCGACACGCCGTCCAGGAGCGGCACGCCGCGCTCGCCGGGGCTCCAGCGGGTGGGCGGCGCGAAGCGGTCCACGCCCTTGCGGGCGAACCTGGCCGCGACCTCGGCCTGATCGCCGGCCAGCACGTTCACCGCGAACAGCTCGGCCTTGCGCAGTGAGGGCCAGGTGGTGGAGCCCTGGTCCACGTAGAAGGAGACCAGCGGGGGCTTGAGGCTGACCGAGGAGAACGAGGTGGCGGTCAGGCCCACCGGCACCCCTTCGGGGCGGGCGGTGACCACGACGACGCCGGCGGCGTGCACGGCCAGCGCGCGCCGGAAGTCCTCACCACCGATGCCCTCGCCGCCCACGGCCTCCCTCTCCGCCACGGTGTCGCTCATGCGCGCACCTCCGATCTGAGCGCGGCGGCCACCTGGGGCGCCACCTTGTCGGCCCACGGCCCGAGCACGGCGTCGAGGTCGGCGAGCTGGGATTCCAGCAGGGCCAGCCCCGGCGTCGGCACGTACGCCCCCAGCTCGACGAGCAGCGGCCGGAAGTGCACCTCGACGGCCAGCGCGTGCTGCGGCGCGCCCATGACCAGCAGCGGCACCGCCGCCTTGCCGGCCAGCGCCCCCGAGGGCAGCCGGTCCAGGAACGCCTTGAGCAGCCCGGTGTAGGTGCCCTTGTACGTCGGCGAGGCCACCACGAGCACGTCGGAGGTGTTGACGAGCTCTAATGCGACTTCCAGTGGTGAGGAGGGCGTCGGCGCCAGCAGCACGGACGCCAGCGCGGCGAGGTCCACCACCTCGCCGGTCCGCGCCGGGTCGCCGAGCCGCTCGGCGAGGGCGGCGGTGGCCGCGACGGCGGCGTCATGGGTACGCGAGCCCGCGCGCGGGTTGCCGACCAGGGTCAGGATCGCCATGAGATGCCCCTCCAGGTCTCAGACGGGAACCCGGGGCGCGGGGGGAGTCCGCGACCCGGAACGTCGCACGTCTTCGACGGTACGCAGCACTCCCCACTAAGTCAATATTTCCTACAGGGTTTATAGGGAATACCAGAGGTCGGGCTCCCCGGCGACCTTGCGCACCCGGCCCTTGGCCTCCAGCCAGACCAGGTGGGCCAGCGTCTCGTTGTTGGCGCTGCGGCGCATGAAGGTCGGGATCGACTCCCACGGCCGCGACCAGGTCAGCTTGGTCGCGACCTCCCAGCAGCTCAGCCCGTCGGCACCGGCCAGCACCGACTCGATCTCCGCCAGCCGCTCCTCGTGGTGGGCCATGACGTAGTCCACCCGCTCGGCCAGCTCCAGGAAGCGGTACTCGTGCGCGGGCAGCACCTCCTCCACGTCCCACTTGCGCACGTTGGCGAGGGAGTCGAGGTAGTCGGCCAGCGGGTTGGCGTCGGACTGCGGGTGCACGGCCACGATCGGGGTGATCTTGGCGAGCACGTGGTCGCCGGAGAACAGCAGCTTGCGCTCGGGCTCGACGAAGCACAGGTGGCCGGGCGAGTGCCCGGGGGTCCACAGGGCGCGCAGGTCCCAGCCGGGCAGGCCGATCCGCTCGCCGTCCTCGATGACCCGGTCGGGCTTGGCCATGGAGACGAACTGCCGGATCATCTTGGACGCGCCGGCCAGCTCCTCGGCCGCGATCGGCGGCACGCCGCAACGTACGAGCAGCATGCGCTCGCGCTCGATCAGCTCGCCGATCTCGCTGTCGTCGTAGCGCCCGTGCAGCAGCCGGGCGTCGGCCTCGTGCAGCCCGATCCAGGCGCCCGACTCCTCGCGGACCCGCCCGGCCAGGCCGTAGTGGTCGGGGTGGATGTGGGTGACCAGCACCGCGCGCACGTCGCCGATGCCGTAGCCGGCCACGCGCAGGCCCTCGGCCAGCCCGTTGTACGCCTCGTCGGTGTTCCATCCGGCGTCGATGATCGCCACGCCGTCGTCGAGTTCGAGGGCGTAGACGAGCACGTACCGGAGCGGGTTGATCGGGATGGGCACGGGGATCGACCACAGGCCCGGCCGGACGCGCTCCACCTCCGGAAACCCACCGGTCCTCCACGCCTCGCGCTGGGCCTCGTTCGCCGCCGTCACCATCCGCATGCGCAAACCCCTTTCACCCTTACGATTCTGCCCCTTGACCGAACCATGTTCTACAGCGGGGCCGTCCGAGCGCCGCCTCCGCGCGAACGCCACGGTAGAGGCCGGTGGCGAGCAGTACGACGCCGCCGGCCACCCACCAGGCCGGGCCCGGCCCGTGCGCGTCCGCGAGCGCGCCCAGGCCCAGGTTGGCCAGACAGGCGCCGAGCTGGAGGGCCAGCGAGTCCACCGAGATCAGCGTCGCGCGCCGCGCCGCCCCGACGCGCCGGTGCATGATCTCGGCGCGGAGCAGCCCCGCGACCGACATGCCGGCGAACATCGCCAGGTACGCCCCCGCCGCCACCGCCAGCCCCGGCGCCCCCGGCAGCGTCGCCGACGCGGCCAGCACGCCGAGCGAGACCGCGAGCAGCGCGGTGCCCAGGGCCGCGCCCCGCGCGGAGGAGCCCGCCAGCCGGGCCACCCGCGGCGCCAGCGCGCTCCCGGCCGCGCTCGCGGCGAACCCGACCGCGGTCACCAGCCCGTACGCCGTGCCGCCCGCCTCCGCGCCGCCCGCGAGCCGGGCCAGCCGAACCGGGGTGAGCAGTTCGACGGCGCACAGGGCGACACCGACCGCCCCGCTCACCAGGAGCAACCGCCCGAGCACGCCGTCACGCGCGGCCAGGGCCAGCCCGGCGCCGACCGTACGGGGGACGCCGCGCAGCACCCCGGCGAGCGAGGCGCGCGGGTGCGGCGGCTCGGGCAGCGCGGCCAGCACGACCGCGAACAGCCCCACCGAGGCGACGGCGGCGAGCAGGACGGGGACCGCCAGCGGCTCGCCGAAGGGCGGCCCGAGCCGCGCGACGGCCGGCGGCAGGAGCCCGCCCGCCAGCACCCCCAGGCACAGCGCGAGCGAGCCCGCCGCCTCGCCCCGGGCCAGGCCGGGCTTGAGGTCGGCGCCGGGCCCTTCGGCGGCGTGCAGCGTGTCCACGTACCACGCCTGCGCCGGGCCGCTGGACAGCGCCCTGGCCACGCCCTTGAGCAGGGAGGCGAGCAGGAACGGCCAGAACGAGCCGGCGAACGCCATCACCGTCAGCCCGGCCGCGCCGACCAGCGCGGACGCGGCCAGCACCCCGCGCCGTCCGATCACGTCGGCCAGGCCGCCGGTGGGCAGTTCGAGCAGCACCACGACGGCGCCGTACGCCGCCATGACCGTGCCGGCCTCGCCCAGGCCGAGCCCGCGCTCGGTCATCAGCAGGATCATCGGGGCCGTCATCAGGCCCGGGGGGAGCCAGGTCAGGAAGCTGACCAGCGCGTAGCGGCGGACGGCCGCGCGGGCCGTGAGCGCGGGGGGCATGGCGTCTCACTCCTCGGGGGGTGTGCGGGGGTAGGCGGCGACGTGCACGGTGACCTGGCGGGCGGCGGGGTCGCCGGCGTCGCGCTCGGCCAGGCGGGCGAGCAGGGCCTCGATGCCCTCGTGGAGCTCGCCGAGCGAGCGGGGCGTGAGGCGTACGACGTGGTCGCTCATGCCGGCGGCCTCCACCCATTCGGGGCTCCAGGCGTCGAGGTCGCGCCCGAACGCCGCCGCGCCCTCGGCCAGCACCTCGATCTGCCGGTGCCGCATGAACGCCATGGCCTCGCGGCCCTCGGCGGTGGCGGCCATCTCGCCGTTGCTCCAGGAGGTGTAGCGGTGGGCGGCCCGCCACCGGCGCTCGCGGGCGTCGCGCCGCTCCGGGTCCTCCTCGATGAAGCCGTGCCTGGCCAGCTCGCGCAGGTGGTAGCTGGTCAGGCCGGAGCTCTCGCCCACCTTGCGGGCCAGCTCGGTGGCGGTGGCCGGGCCCTCGGCGCGCAGCAGCCCGAGCATCCGCACGCGCAGCGGGTGGGCGACGACCTTGAGGATGCGGGGGTCGCTGATCCGATAGCTATCCGACTTGTCCGACATATTGCAAAGATAGCTTTGCAAAGGTTCCCTTGCAATGAACGTTTCAGCGCCCGCGGGCGACGGCTCATACGAGCCGGTCCCCACATCCCCGAGGCCGCGCCGTCCCTCCTCGCTCTGGTCGCCGCGCCCGCGACAGCGCCGGACCGGCCCCCGATCAGGCCCCGGGCGGGACCCCGGCCGCGCCGGGGCCATTGACGGGACGCGAAACACGCTGGAAACATCGGGGCCTGCGCAGTTTGGGAGCGCTCCCACTCCTGGTTCCGACACCCCCCGAGGACCGCCCGTGACCCGTCCGATCCGACGCCTCGCCGTCATCGTGGCCGCGGCGCTGACCGCGACCGCCCTGTCCGGCGCCACCGCCCCCGGCGCCTCGGCCCGCGCCGACGAGGGGCCCGAACAGATCGTCAACGGCACCTTCGACGCCGGCACCGCGCCCTGGTGGCACACCTCCAACATCGAGTTCGCCGTCCAGGACGGCCGGCTGTGCGCCGACATCCCCGGCGGCACCGCCAACCCCTGGGACGTGATCATCGGCCAGAACGACGTCCCGCTGGTCCAGGACGAGACCTACGCCTTCTCCTTCTTCGCCGCGGCCGACCCGGGCCGTCCGGTGCGGGCGCTGGTGCAGCTCCCGCAGGACCCGTGGACGCAGTACGCCGTGGTCAACACGCAGCCGGCGCCGTCCGGCGGCACCCACTCCACCACCTTCACCTCGCCGGTGGCCCTGCCGAACGCGCAGGTCGTCTTCCAGGTCGGCGGCAGCGCCGAGCCGTGGCGGCTGTGCCTGGACGACATCTCGCTCAAGGGCGGCGCCGAGCCCGAGGAGTACGAGCCCGACACCGGCCCGCGGGTGCGCGTGAACATGGTCGGCTACCTGCCCGGCGGCCCCAAGAACGCCACCGTCGTCACCGAGCTGACCACCGCCACCACGTGGAAGCTGAAGAACTCCGGCGGCAAGGTGGTCGCGAGCGGCAAGACCCGGCCCCGCGGCACCGACGTCAGCTCCGGCCAGAACGTGCACTCCATCGACTTCTCCTGGTACACCAGGCCGGGCACGGGCTACACGCTGGAGGCCGACGGCGAGACCAGCCGCCCGTTCGACATCGGCGGCACGTTCTACCAGCAGCTTCGGGTGGACGCGCTGAAGTTCTACTACACCCAGCGCAGCGGCATCGAGATCCGCGAGGACCTGCGGCCCGGCTACGCGCGCCCCGCCGGCCACCTCGGCGTCGCGCCCAACCAGGGCGACACCCGGGTGCCGTGCCAGCCGGGCGTGTGCGACTACACGCTCGACGTGCGCGGCGGCTGGTACGACGCGGGCGACCACGGCAAGTACGTCGTCAACGGCGGCATCTCGGTGCACCAGCTCATGGCCGCCTACGAGCGGGGCCGCAGGACCGTGTTCAAGGACGGCGAGCTGGTCATCCCCGAAAGCGGCAACGGCGTGCCCGACATCCTCGACGAGGCCCGCTGGGAGCAGGAGTTCCTGCTCAGCATGCAGGTGCCGGACGGCAAGCCGTACGCGGGGATGGCGCACCACAAGATCCACGACCGCGAGTGGACCGGGCTGCCGCTGCTGCCGCACCTCGACCCGCAGCCGCGCGAGCTGCACCCGCCGTCCACGGCGGCCACGCTCAACCTCGCCGCCACCGCGGCGCAGGCGGCCCGGCTGTTCGCGCCGTACGACAAGGCGTTCGCGGCGCGGAACCTGACCGCGGCCCGCAAGGCGTGGGCGGCGGCCAAGGCCAACCCGCAGATCTACGCCCCGGCCTCCGACAGCGTGGGCGGCGGCGCGTACAACGACGACAACGTGACCGACGAGTTCTACTGGGCCGCCGCGGAGCTGTACCTGACCACCGGCGAGAAGGAGTTCCGGGACTTCGTGCTGGCCTCGCCGCACCACACCGGCGACATCTGGCGCGATCGCGGCTTCGACTGGGGCAACACCGCCCAGCTCGGCCGGCTGCAGCTCGCCGTCGTGCCCAGCAAGCTGCCCGGCAGGGCGGCCGTGCGGGCGTCGGTGCTGCAGGGCGCGGACAAGTACCTCGCCACGCAGAAGGCGCACCCGTACGGGCTGCCGTACGCGCCGACCGGCAACACCTACGACTGGGGCTCCAACAATCTGGTGCTGAACAACATGGTCGTCATGGCGCTCGCGCACGACATCAGCGGCAAGCGCAAGTACCTCGACGGCGTGATCGAGGGCATGGACTACCTGTTCGGCCGCAACGCGCTGAACCAGTCGTACGTCACCGGGTACGGCGAGGTGGCCTCGCGCAACCAGCACAGCCGCTGGTACGCCCACCAGCTCGACGCCTCCCTGCCCAACCCGCCCAGGGGCACCCTGGCCGGCGGCCCCAACTCCGCCATTCAGGACCCGCTCGCGCAGCGGCTGCTGCGGGGCTGCGCGCCGCAGTTCTGCTACGTGGACGACATCGAGTCCTGGTCCACCAACGAGCTGACCATCAACTGGAACTCCCCGCTGGCCTGGGTCTCGGCGTACCTGACCTCGCCGAGGCCCCCGCACAGGGGGTGACACCCATCAACGGCACGACCTGCCGCTGATCCCCGTACGGCGGCACGACCTGCCGCCGTACGGGCTCGGGCACGCCGGCCGCTCCCCCTCCTGAGCGGCCGGCGTGCCCTCGCCCCGTGAACGATCGAGCGCGCGCCCGGGTTCACTACAGTGGTGCGGGTGCGGATCGAGGACATCTGGATCGACGAAGCCGTCACGGCCCTGCGCCCCGACTTCGAGGTGCTGCTCATGACCGTGCGCGGCCTGGCCAACAGCCCCTCCGACGACCGTTCCCGCGCCTGGCTGGCCGAGGCCGCGGCGGGCGCGGTCTCCCCCGACCACGAGAAGGTCGAGGCGTGGCGGGCGGCCTACCGGGCGTTCGGGGCCAAGCCGCAGCGCACCCGTCCCTCGGTGGACGCGCTGCTGCGCCGGATGCCGCTGCCCGAGATCAACGCGGTGGTCGACGCGTACAACGCGGTGAGCGTCAAGCACGTGCTGCCGATCGGCGGCGAGGACCTGGCCCACTACTCCGGCCCGGCGCGGCTGGTGCGGGCGACCGGCGAGGAGCCGTTCGACACCGTGGACCGGGGCGAGCCGGTGACCGAGCACCCCGAGATCGGCGAGGTCGTCTGGCGCGACGACACGGGCGTGACCTGCCGCCGGTGGAACTGGCGGCAGTGCGTGCGCACCCGGATCACCGAGAGCACCACCGACGCGCTGTTCATCCTGGAGCGCCTGGCGCCGTTGGAGCGCGACGAGTTGACCGCGGCGGCTTCGGAACTGGCCGAAATGTTGCGCGAGATCTCGCCCGGCATCCAGGTCGAGTCACGACTTGTCACCGCAAGGTGAGATCGCCTACTCCCCCCAGTTACCCAGGCGACACCCCCTGGATGGGCCACCCACTGGTGACCTCTTGAGAGTGTCCTGGGAGGATCGGGCGGGGACGTGCGCAGGGACGGCGTCCGGCACCTTGCTGGGCGAGTAACCTTGAACAGGTTCTCTAACATCAACGCCGATCTGCGGAAGAGGGCGATTTCCGCCGTGTCGTCTGAGTCGTCGCGGACAAACCCGCTGGCAAGCTTCGGGCAGAACGAGTGGCTTGTCGATGAGCTGTATCAAAAGTACCTCCAGGATCCCGAGTCCGTAGACCGGGCCTGGTGGAACTTCTTCGCTGACTACAACCCCGATTACGGACCCAACCGCACCGGGACGCCGGCCACGGCCAACGGCGCGAGCACCGCGACCACGGCCACCCCTCCGCAGGCTCCCCCGGCGCCCCAGGCGGCCCCCGCCGCCGCACCGGCGGCTCCCGCCCCGGCGAAGCCGGCGGCGCAGAAGCCCGCCGCCGCGGCCCCGGCCGCCCCCGCGGGCGCCGAGGAGGTCCGGCTGCGCGGCGCCGCCGCGCGCACGGCGCAGAACATGGAGTCCTCGCTCGCGGTGCCGACCGCGACGAGCGTCCGCGCGGTGCCGGCGAAGCTGCTCATCGACAACCGCATCGTCATCAACAACCACCTGTCGCGTGGCCGCGGCGGCAAGGTGTCCTTCACGCACCTGATCGGCTACGCGATCGTCAAGGCGTTGAAGACGATGCCCGAGATGAACTACTCCTACGCCGAGATCGACGGCAAGCCGACGCTGATCAAGCCCGAGCACATCGGCTTCGGCCTGGCGATCGACGTGCAGAAGAGCGACGGCACCCGTCAGCTCCTGGTGCCCTCCATCAAGAAGGCCGAGACCCTCGACTTCCGCAAGTTCTGGATGGCCTACGAGGAGGTCGTGCGCAAGGCCCGGTCGGGCAAGCTCGCCATCGACGACTTCGCGGGCACCACGATCAGCCTGACCAACCCCGGCACGATCGGCACCGTCCACTCGGTGCCGCGCCTGATGCCGGGCCAGGGCACGATCATCGGCGTCGGCGCCATGGAGTACCCGGCGGAGTACCAGGGCGCCTCCCCCGAGACCCTCTCCCGGCTCGCGGTCAGCAAGGTCATGACCCTGACCAGCACCTACGACCACCGGATCATCCAGGGCGCGCAGTCGGGCGACTTCCTGCGCCAGATCCACCGGCTGCTGCTGGGCGAGGACGGCTTCTACGACGAGATCTTCGAGGCGCTGCGCATCCCGTACGAGCCGGTGCGCTGGGTGCAGGACATCTCGGCCTCCCACGACGACGACGTGGCCAAGTCCGCCCGGGTCATCGAGCTCATCCACGCCTACCGGGTGCGCGGCCACCTCATGGCCGACACCGACCCGCTGGAGTACCGCCAGCGCCGTCACCCCGACCTGGACATCCAGTCCCACGGGCTGACCCTGTGGGACCTGGAGCGCGAGTTCGCCACCGGCGGCTTCGGCGGCAAGCCGCTGATGAAGCTGCGCGAGATCCTGGGCGTGCTGCGCGACAGCTACTGCCGCACGGTCGGCATCGAGTACATGCACATCCAGGGCCCCGAGGAGCGGGCCTGGATCCAGGAGCGGGTGGAGAAGCCGCACGCCAAGCCCAGCCGCGAGGAGCAACTGCACATCCTGCGCCGGCTGAACACCGCCGAGGCGTTCGAGACCTTCCTGCAGACCAAGTTCGTCGGCCAGAAGCGGTTCTCCCTCGAGGGCGGCGAGTCGCTGATCCCGCTGCTCGACTCGGTGATCTCCGCGGCGGCCGAGGAGGAGCTGGACGAGGTCGTCATCGGCATGGCCCACCGCGGCCGGCTGAACGTCCTGGCCAACATCGTCGGCAAGTCGTACGCGCAGATCTTCGGCGAGTTCGAGGGCAACCTCGACCCGCGCAGCGCCCACGGCTCCGGCGACGTGAAGTACCACCTCGGCTCCGAGGGCGACTTCGTCACGCCCAGCGGCAAGAAGATCAAGGCGTCGGTGGTCGCCAACCCGTCCCACCTGGAGGCGGTCGATCCGGTCCTGGAGGGCGTCGTGCGCGCCAAGCAGGACCTCCTGGAGCGCGGCGAAGAGGGCTTCACCGTGCTGCCGCTGCTGGTCCACGGCGACGCCGCGTTCGCCGGGCAGGGCGTGGTGGCCGAGACCCTGCACCTGTCGCAGCTTCGCGGCTACCGCACCGGCGGCACTGTCCACGTGGTGGTCAACAACCAGGTGGGCTTCACCACCTCGCCGGCGTCCTCGCGCTCGTCGGTCTACGCCACCGACGTCGCCCGGATGATCCAGGCGCCGATCTTCCACGTCAACGGCGACGACCCCGAGGCCGTGGTCCGCGCCGGGCGGCTGGCGTTCGAGTACCGCCAGGCGTTCCGCAAGGACGTCGTGATCGACCTGGTCTGCTACCGGCGGCGCGGGCACAACGAGACCGACAACCCGGGCTTCACCCAGCCGCTGATGTACGACCTGATCGACGCCAAGCGGTCCACCCGCAAGCTCTACACCGAGGCGCTGATCGGCCGCGGCGACATCACGGTCGAGGAGGCCGAGCAGGCGCTGCGCGACTACCAGGAGCGCCTGGAGCGGGCCTTCACCGAGACCCGCGAGGCGAGCAAGGAGCACACCGGCGAGTTCGCCCGGCCGGTCGATCCCGAGGTCGTCCCGTGGTCGCACGAGCAGACCCCGACCGGCATCGCCGACGAGACCATCAAGCGGGTGGTCGAGACCCAGCTCAACCTGCCCGAGGGCTTCACCGTGCACCCGAGGCTGGCGCCGATCATCCAGCGCCGCGGCCAGATGGTCACCGAGGGCGCGATCGACTGGGCGATGGGCGAGACCCTCGCGTTCGGCTCCCTGCTGCTCGACGGCCACCCGGTCCGGCTGGTCGGCCAGGACTCCCGGCGCGGCACCTTCGGCCAGCGGCACGCGGTGCTGGTCGACCGGGTCACCGGCGCCGAGCACACCCCGCTCAAGGCGTTCAACGAGGGCACCACGAAGTTCTACGTGTACGACTCGCTGCTGAGCGAGTTCGCCGCGCTGGGCTTCGAGTACGGCTACAGCGTGGTCCGCCCCGACGCCCTGGTCTGCTGGGAGGCCCAGTTCGGCGACTTCGTCAACGGCGCCCAGACGATCATCGACGAGTTCGTCTCGTCGGGCGAGCAGAAGTGGGGCCAGCGCTCCTCCGTGGTGCTGCTGCTGCCGCACGGCTACGAGGGCCAGGGCCCCGACCACTCCTCGGCCCGCATCGAGCGGTTCCTGCAGGTCTGCGCCCAGGACAACATGACCGTGGCGCAGCCGAGCACCCCGGCCAACTACTTCCACCTGCTGCGCTGGCAGGTCAAGTCGGGCCGGCGCAAGCCGCTGATCGTCTTCACGCCCAAGTCGCTGCTCCGGCTCAAGGCCGCGGCCTCGGCCACCGCCGAGTTCACCGCGGGCTCCTTCCGCCCGGTCCTCGGCGACCCCGGCGTCGATCCGGCGTCGGTGCGCCGCGTGGTGCTGTGCAGCGGCCGGATCTACTACGACCTGGCCGCCACCCGCGACAAGCGCGAGCGGCGCGACACCGCGATCGTCCGCCTGGAGCGGCTCTACCCGTTCCCGGCCGAGGAGCTGCGGGCCGAGCTGGCCAAGTACGCCCCCGACGCCGAGCTGCTCTGGGTCCAGGACGAGCCCGTCAACATGGGCCCGTGGCCGTACCTGACCCTCAAGCTCATCGAGACCCCCGACCTGCTGGGCGGACGCGGCCTGCAGCGGGTGTCCCGCAAGCCCAACAGCTCGCCTGCCGTGGGCAGCCACAGCGCCCACGAAGCCGAACTGCACGAGATCCTGGACCAGGTCTTCCCGGTCTGACCCCATCCACCCGAGGGCCCTCCGCGACCACTCGCGGGGGGCCCTCGCGTTACCGGTTCACCACACCGTGAGGAGGAACGGATGTACTTCACCGACCGCGGCATCGAGGAACTCGCCGACCGCCGGGGCGAGGAGGAGGTCAGCATCGCCTGGCTGGCCGAACGCCTCCGCGACTTCGTGGATCTCAACCCCGAGTTCGAGATCCCGGTCGAACGCCTGGCCACCTGGCTGGCCCGCCTGGACGACGAGGAGGACACCCCGAACGACGACCTGTGACCCCCGCCCGCGCTCCTCTCCCGGCGGAAGGCGACGTGATGAGGACCCGCGCGTGCCGACTGGTCGCCCCGCAGGCTGGGAACGGCGTGTCCCCCGCACCACCACCCACAGACGCGATACATCTTGATTTTCCAGGAACGCGACATATCGTGTTTGATGTACGTTGTCGGTGTAGGGAAGGGCGAAGGCCATGCCCCAATGGACCATTGACAGGCCCGAGAAGCTCACGTTCGAAAGCGTGCGGAGGCTCAGCGTGCGGATCGTGGCGGGACGGTTGGCCGTGCTCGCCAGCGACGGGCCGCCCATGCTGGAGGTGACCGACATCGGCACGCCGCCGCTGGTGGTGACGCACGAGGAGGAGACCGGTGCGCTGACGGTGGCGTACCGCGATCTGACCTGGGACGGGTTGCTGGGCTGGTTGCGTCCGGGCCGGCGTGAGACCACGCTCACCCTCACCGTGCCGAAGGACTGCCCGGTGCAGGCGGGGGTGATCTCCGCGTCCGCGCTCGTCGCGGGGTTCGAGAACAGCACCAGGCTGAAGAGCGTGTCCGGGGAGATCGTGCTCGACGGCGTGAGCGGCGACATCCACGCCGAGACCGTCTCCGGCGACGTCGAGAGCCGCACGCTCACCGGCGACCTCGCCTTCACCAGCGTCTCGGGGGAGCTGACCGTGGCCGACGGCACGCCGCGCCGGCTGCGCGCCAACACGGTGAGCGGACGCATCACCGCCGACCTCAGCCTCCCGCCGACCGGCCACGTCACGCTGAACAGCGTGTCGGGGCCGATCGTGGTACGACTGCCGGAGAAGGTGGACGTGGACGTCACCTTGTCCACCGCCTCGGGCCGGCTGAGCAGTTCCTTCGGCAAACTGAACGGCCCCGAGGCCAAGTGGCAGGTCCCGGGCACCAAGACGCTGGCCGGCAGGCTCGGCGGCGGCATGGCATCACTGACGGCGACCACGATCTCGGCCGACGTCACTCTGCTCAAGGGAGAAACGCGATGAGCCCGGTGTTCGGACACGGCCGCCTCAGGCTGTACCTGCTCAAGCTGCTGGAGGAGAGCCCCCGGCACGGCTACGAGGTGATCCGGCTGCTGCAGGACCGCTTCCTCGGCGTCTACTCCCCCTCCCCCGGCACGATCTACCCGCGCCTGGCCCGCCTGGAGGAGGAGGGCCTGGTCACGCACGAGGTCGTGGAGGGCAAGAAGGTCTTCTCGCTCACCGACAAGGGGCGCGCCGAACTGAACGAGCGGCTCGACGAGCTGGCCGAGCTGGAGCAGGAGATCTCCGAGTCGGTGCGCGACATCGCCCGCGAGGTCAAGGAGGACGTGCGCGACACGGTCAGGTCGCTGCGCGAGGAGCTGACCCAGATGGCCCGCGACGTACGCAGGGCGGGCGGCGAGTCCGGTGAGACCTGGCGCGAGCAGAAGGCCGACTGGAAGCGCATGCAACGGGAGCAGAAGGACGAGTGGCGGCGCGCCCAGCGCGAGTACCGGCTCCGGTGGCAGCAGCTCGCCCGGGAGCAGCGCGAGGAGTGGCGCAGGCACGCCCAGCAGATCCGCCAGGAGGGCGAGCGCTGGGGCGGCGAGTGGCGCCGGATCTGGAACGACGCCTGGTCCACCTTCAGCGGCGCGCCCTGGGACGTGAACGACGACGCGGAGGAGGCGGGCCGCCGCGCCGAGCTCGACGCCGAGCTGGGCGAGGCGCTGGCCGACTTCGTGGCCGAGGTGCGCCGCGAGGTGTCCGATGCCGCGCTGACCCCGGCCATGGTCGCGGAGTGCCGTACGGTCCTCGACGAGGCCGCCGCCCGGATCCGCGACGCCCTGCGATGACCATGCTGGCCGCCCTCCGGCCGCCGCTGCTCCGCCCCCTCACGCCGGTGCGGCGCGCGGAGCAGCGTCCCGAGGGTCCTCCCCCCGTCCTCGCGCCCGAGAGCCCGCGCCCCCGCCTGACCCTCGTCCCGCCCCCGACGATCCCACCACCAACGATCCCACCACCGACGGCCCCGTCCCCGGCGGTCCCGACACCGGCGGCCGGTGCGAGGCCGCGCCCGGCGCCGAGCGTACGGCGCGGCGGGCGCGACAGGCGACCGGCGTGCGCGGCCCCCGTACCGGAAGGCGCGGCGTGAGCTGCACCCGAACCAGAACGCCCGCACCGGCCGGCCGATCCCGGCTCAGACCGTGAACACCACCTTGCCGAACAGCTCGCCCCGATGCATGGCCTCGAACCCGTCGCGGGCCTCGGTCAGCGGCATCGTCCGGTCGATGACCGGGCGGACGCCCGTCTGCTCCATGAAGATCGTGAGCCGGGCGAGCTGATCGCGGGTGCCCATGGTGCTGCCGCTGATCGACAGTTGCAGGAAGAAGACCCGGTTCAGCTCCGCGGGCGGGGCGTACCCCGTGGTGGCGCCGCTGACCACGATCCGGCCGCCCGGCCGCAGCGACTTCAGCGAATGGTCCCAGGTGGCCTGGCCCACGGTCTCCATGACCGCGTCCACCCGCTCCGGCAGCCGCGCCCCGGTCTCGAACACCCGGTCGGCGCCCAGGCTGAGCGCGCGTTCGCGCTTCTCCTCCGACCGGCTGGTGGCCCACACCCGGAACCCGCCGGCCCGGCCCAGCGCGATGAGCGCCGTCGCCACCCCGCCGCCCGCGCCCTGCACCAGCACGGTCGAGCCGGGCTCCAGCCCCGACTTGTCGAACAACATCCGGTACGCCGTGAGCCACGCCGTCGGCAGGCAGGCCGCCTCGGCGAACGTCAGCGCGGCCGGCTTGGGCACCAGGTTCCGCCGCGGCACGGCCACCCGCTCGGCGAACGTCCCGTCGTACACCTCCGACAGCAGTGAGCGCTTGGGGTCGAGGGTCTCGTCGGCGCCGGTTCCGATGACCGAGTGCACGATGACCTCGTTGCCGTCCTCGTCGAGCCCGGCCGCGTCGCAGCCGAGCACGATCGGCAGCCGGTCCTGGCTGATGCCCACGCCCTTGAGGGTCCACAGGTCGTGGTGGTTGAGCGCGGTCGCCTTGACGGTCACCGTTGTCCAGCCGTCGGGCGTCTTCGGCTCGGGATGCTCACCCAGCGTCAGGCCGGCGAGCGGATTGTCGGGATCGGTCTGTGTGGCGGTTACGGCGAACATGGCGGCACCATACCCCGCGGCCCCTCAGCCGCCGCCCATCGCCCGCACCTCGATGCCCTTCAGCACCCTTTGCGCGAACCACCGCTCGGCCCCGACCGCCACGAGCATGTCGCCCTTGCAGGTCTTGGCCGTGTAGCCCTGCCCGGTCACGATGGCCGGCATCGGGGAGCGGGCGTCGCAGCCGGGCGTGGGGGCCAGCACCACGACCCTGCCGCCCACGCCGCCGAACCAGAGCTGGGGGCCGACGGGCGCGTCGCCGTACGTCTCGCCGGGCCGGCCGAGGGTGACCGGCCCGCCCGCGCGCAGCACCAGGAACCCGCGACGGGGCACCGTGCCGCGTACGTGCCGGGCCAGGTCCATCCGCTCGTCGAACGCCACCCCGTCGCCGCGCGGTTCGTCCATGGCCAGGATCCAGCGCCCGAAGCGGAAGACCGTCACATACCCGCCGTCGCGCCCGGCGCGCTGCGGCCACAACGACACGTCGTCGGTCAGGCGGCGCAGCCTCTGCCCGCCCGCGGCGATCTCCGCCTCGCCCTCCAGCGGCGCGTACAGGATGCGGAACCCGTCCCAGGCGGCGTGCCGCACTCCGATCGCGGGCCGGACGCCGAGGGCGGCCAGGCCCAGCCGCGCCGGATAGGACACGCGCGCCCGCGACCCGTCGGGGAAGGTGACGTCCACGGCCTCGGCGTCCCGCCCGGCCCGGCGGGGCTCGGGCACCAGGGCGTTCGGCCTGGTCTCGATCACACTGAGCGCGGGCCGCGGCGTGGCGGTCGTGGCGGCCGGCGGCCCGGCGCCGTCGCCACGGCCGAGCATCACCACGGCCACCGGCACGGCGATCAGCCCCACGACGACGACGGCGCCCAGCCACCCCGGGCCGCGCCGCCGAGGCGGGTCCGCGTCGATGACGTCGTAGCGACCACCGCCGACCAAGGCCAGCCACCTTACAACCGCACGAACATACGCACCCTCCAGTTCACCACCGCGGGCCGAGAGCCTGTGACACACGTGAACGCAGCGACGAGAATCAATCAGAAAAACGCCGGAGAACGATGCGCACATCAGCCGGAAAAGCGTGGTTCACCACTGCGCCACACCCCGCCCCACCTGCACCTATATCGGTTGCGTGGGTATTCGGAAAAGGTATATCCATAACGGACCCGCATCACCGATAGCTTTCCGGTTGGTTCTGCGGCGAGGGGGAGATCGAGACCGTTAGCGTTCCGATCGTTTACCGGGCATGGGAAGTCCCGCCCAGCCCGGAGAAACGAAAGGAGCACCCTTGAATTCCCGAGCACGGCGCCTCACGATCCCCCTCACCGGCGCGCTGCTGGCCGCCGGCGCGATCGGCGCCTCCACCTCAACCGCGGAGGCGACCCAGGCCGCCCCGTCCGACGTCATCACCCGCGCCGCCGGAGCGTCCGTCGAGGAGGCCATCTCGTTCTGGTCTCCGGCGAAGATGCGGGCCGCCAAGGACGCCACCGGCGACCTGGACGTCAGCCTGCGCAACACCAGTGGCGCCCACAAGGCGACCCCCGACGGCCCGGCGGGCACGGTGCCGCCGATCGGCCAGGAGAAGGCCAAGCCGATCAAGAGCAAGCAGGTCAACCTGCCCAACACGGTCGGCCGGGTGTTCTTCACCCTGCCCGGCAAGAACCCGCAGGACCCGTCGAGCTGGCGCTACTGCTCCGGCACGTCCATCCAGGGCAAGTACCGCAACGTGGTCGCCACCTCGGCGCACTGCGTGTACGACACCAAGCACAACACCTTCTACGACAACTGGATCTTCATCCCGTCGTACTGGGACGGCGACCAGGTGTGGGACGGCAAGACCCCGTACGGGATCTACGTCGCGAAGTGGTTCAACGCGCACGACGACTTCGTCGTGAAGGAGGACTTCGACTACGACTACGCCTTCGTCAACGTCCACAGCGGCATCAAGGTCAAGTGGAAGAAGGTCAACGGCAAGTGGGTTCCCGACGACATCACCAGGGTCGGCAGGCTGGGTGACAACGTCGGCGGCCAGGGCTTCACGTGGAACCGCAGCACCAAGGCCACCGTCTTCTCCTTCGGCTACCCGGCCGGCCCCCACCCCGACGGCGACAAGCCGTACACCGGCCGCACCATGAAGTGGTGCTACGGCACCACGGCCCCGATGCCGGCCGGCCCGGCGTACCGGATCGAGGAGCACATCGGCTTCAAGTGCGCCTTCACCGCCGGCGCCAGCGGCGGCCCGTTCCTGTACAACTACAAGAACGCCAGCCGCACCGGCTACCTGATCGGCGTCAACAGCGTCGCCTGGGACACCGACAAGAACGACAGGTACGACCGCATCTCCTCGCCGTACTTCAACGGCGAGACCTACCAGGTCTACAAGAAGGCCGCCAACCGCTGGACCAAGTAACAACTGACTGAAGGGCGGACGTCAGGCCATTACGCCCGCCCAGCACGACCCCAAGGGGGCCCGGACCACCTCACCCGGGCCCCCTTTCTACGTGAGTCCACGCCCCGCCGTACGTGTCAACGGCCCTCGCTATCGCTCGGACGCCCTTCTCAATGTCGGGCTCCGCCCGACGCTAGCGCCCTGAGCTCCACCCATTACCCACCATCTCCGATCACCCGCCTGGCGGGCCAGAACGCGCCCTGCCGACGCACCCGCCGCCCATGCTCGCGAAGCGCCGGCCGACAGCCGCGCTGCCGCCCCCTGGGTCCCCTTGGCCGCTACGGGGGGATGACGGCCAAGGGAACCCGCCCTCCGGTGGATCGACACCCGGAGGCACCGCCCTGGGGTGGGGAAGACCAAGGCGGCAACTTGTCAGCCGGGGACAAACCCCTGCCGCCCCGCTTCCGATGCTCGGGCCTGGAGGCCCTGCGCTTCGGGTCGGGTTGTCATCGGATGACATGGTTGCTGTCAGCCGGAGTGCTCGATTCGTCGGCTAGGCCCGGATGCATTCATGCGGGTCAGCGCCTTATCGACCAGACGGCCGACGCTTCCGAGGTCCGACAGCATCCGGCGGCGATCGGTCTCTTCCCAAGCCCTGATAGCCGCTTGGATGTCGCCCGACTTACCGGCCTTGACGATGACGTCCCGACCGTTGACCCGCTTCGTGGCCAGGTCGCCGACGATGATCCAGCCATTCAACGATCACGCTGCCGAGCGGCCACGATCAGGTCAACGACCTTTTCCGGGTGTTCTCGTTCGACCGTTGAAGATCTTGACCGTTGCGGATGGACACGAGATAGCACCCAGAGCGCGGTCCAATGGCCACCGTGGCATCGCGCCACCCCTGAGGGCCGGTCACCGTGAGTTCGGGCGGATGCCGTTTCACCCACGTCAGGGAGTCGGGCCGGTCGGGCCAGGCGGGGAGGTTCCATCCGGCGTCGTGAAGACCGAAATGGTCGATCAAAAAGTTCGTCCGCACCGCCGGCCGCTGCCGCACCATCCGCATCCAAGCCGACGACTACCTCCTGACCGCCGCCGACCCACTGCCGCCCGGCCTACGCGACGCGCTCAAGCAGATCCACGCTCCCGAAGGTGCGCACTACTGTAGCAGCACGAGCGGTAGAACTCCCTGCTCGTCCACCCAATCGTGGCGGGACCTGGCAACAGACAGAATTTCGGGATTCGCCACACTAAAGAAAGGTTACCTCAACCTCGCGATCGCGGAACACCGACAATATATCGCCGGCTTCGGCATCGCCGACACGCTGCTTAAATTCTAGAAAGTTTCGCCAAATAATTCGGAAAGCCTCTTTGTTCGACCTGCTTTTCCTAAGACAATCGTTAAGGGCGCTCAAGTTTGATCCGAAATAACCTCCCACCCCGTTCACCGCCTCTCCAAGAGCGCAGTAAAAACCGTACACGTTAACCATCTCGACGCCATCGACAAACCATTCGACCGTGTCGCCATAGCGCATTCCCTCGCGACCAGCGGAGAACCAGGCATTTTGAACTACATGCAACCAGGATGCGTAATGCGCGGGGGGAAACTTCTTCCATTCACCCAAGCGGGTAGGCCCACCAGCCGCCCAATAACGCCAGAACTCGCCCGCTCTCGGATATGGATACGAAACCCCAAAAAAGGAGGCCGACAGGTCTGTGGCGCCCGGCAAGGTCTTGCTCTCACATATAGCATCGACACGCATTTCTCTCATATAATACTCCCCTATCGCCTCCCCCCTAATGTCCATCACCTGCAGGGCGACATCGCCAAAGAATGCGGGAGTGGTCGTCACGTCGAGCGTAGCCCCATATATCCGTATATTGTCGGATGCCGCCTGTGACGACTCCAGGAAGAATCCTTGAATATCGACGGCCGAAAAAAACTTTAGTCCTGATCCCTCCTCAACGAATCGATACAGAGTGACGACTGAGCCTTTATCGTTGGGCATGACTATTCGATCCCGTCAATCTTAACCATTTTGCGCCGCCCGGCGGCGGCCAGTCGATGGTCAGGTCCTACGTACCCCTCGCCGGGGGCCACCTCCCAGCTTAGCGCAAAGTCGGAGGAAGTATGCGCTAGCTACTAACGCCAACCAGAATCTGGGAAGTGGGGCGATTTGAACGGGTGTATAGTCTCATAATGATCATTGGTCCATCCCATGACTTTCGTACCGCCGGGAAGCGTCTTCTCTAGAATTCGGTGTTTATTACCTTTTGCCCCCGGAACCAGATACTCTTTAGCGCCAGTCCAGGGCTTTTCGTGGGGTTTCCGCCCTTCGAATATCCCCTGCTTTCCCGTGTTAGGGTCAATCTCGGGAACTCCACGCCCCGCTCGGATATCCTCATAGGCATCGACAGTTGCCTTGGACATTTGATTAGGAAGTGGGTCAGACGGTGACGATAACGCGCCACTGGTATTGGGCGCTCCACTTCAATGCCCCTGTCGGCACCTTCCACTTGTTCACGCCATTGCTCAACTGCCCGGAGGACACGCACTCCGGTCCCTGCTGGATATGCGCCGGGCATACATCGAACTCGTAGTTGAGTACGGCCCCGCTCACCGACGTGGCCTGCGCGGTCAGCGTGGGAGTGAGGGTCGTAAGAAGCAGTTCCCCTCTAGGGCTCAGGCTGGACAGGTCGAGGGAGGGCGGTGGCGGTGCAGGACAGGCGCCGCGATCCGTCCATATAAAACTGACGCCGGGTTCCCCTCCGCTTCCCGACGTCAAGCGCTCCCACACTCGGCCCTTGTATCCGACCAGCGTTCCGGCCCCGTACCAGCGGGTTGGGCTCCATATCTCGTACGATCCGCAGTACTCCGCAGCGGCGACCAGCGAAGACGCAACAGCGATATCGCTCTGCTCCGCCCGCCGCACCCCGGAGGGCAGCTTGTCCAACCCCGTCACGGGCTTGGTGTAGGGACGGACACCACCTGGTCCCCGTTCAATGGGTAGCGCGCCCTTCGGGCTCTCCGCTCGTTGCTCGGGGAGGGTCACCCTGGCGGATGTAGTCGTCGCGGCGGGGGCAACCAGGGACGGCAATCCGGCAGCCGCTCCGGCCATTTGGTCCGGCGTGTCCGGCGGTGCCGCGGCCATGGGTGTGGGGACGGCCGCAACCGGCTCGGCCGTCAGCGAGAGAAGACCCGGGGCGACGGCGACCAGGACAAGCGACGCGAGCCAGGAACGTCTTTTGGGCACGCCAAACCAACGCGACATCCCGCGCATACGCCCCTCACGCCCCGAACCACCGGTCAACAACACAGAACACAACGCCTGCGTCGCTCTTACTCCGGCATTCAGGCACCGCACTGCCTACCGGAGGCTCGAAGCGATCTCAGGAAAATCGCCCAAAACGTAACTCTGTCCGACAACCAGTGCAAGTGTGGCATAGATCACAGACACGGGCTGTGTGCGACCGAGCGCGGAAATAGATCGAATAGGGAGCGACCAGAATTGGAGGCAACGACGCCGGTCACGACGCTGCGTTACCAGCAGCCACGTCTGGTCGCGCACTTCGAGTGAGCAGAAGGTGTCTTGCAGGACTATTCCGGAAGGGACCTTGTCGAGTAAGAGGCAGAAGAGAGAGTCGTACTAGCTCTGCCAACTTTTGAGGTGGCGGCGCGTCAGGCCCTTACGGTCTCCGGGAGGAGCACAGGGGCCCGGAGCACCTCATCTGGACCCCTTTCTCATGCTCCCTAGGCTCATGATCGGCTCGGGCGACCAGCGCGGGTGGGTCGGTTCACCTCACCGCCCAGGAGTGATTAACAGAAAAGCGGCCGGCCGTTTCGGGGTGGGGCGGTCGATGACGACGTGCTGGATGTGGGCCGTTATTTCGGGTGCTCTCGGAATTCGGTGAGCTTGGCGTCGAGCTGGGGGCGGATTCGCTCTCGGGCTGTCATTCTGGGGACGCCGGACATGAGCAGGTCGTCGTAGTCGGTGTCCTCGTGGCGGATGGAGGCCACGACCGCCAGGGTCACGGCTTCCTCGTCCAGGGCCTTGGCGGCGGCGGTTCTGCCGACGCGGCCGCTGCCGCGTTCGGCGGCGTGGGCGGCGATGGCCTCGGCTCGGGGCTGTGGGCAGCCGGGGAAGAGGCGGCGGATCTCCGCGGCCATGCGGGCCTGGAATTCGAGGTCTTGGGTGGCGCGGCGTTCGCGGTCGCGTTCGCGGCGGCGGGCTCTGGCGTCCTCGTCGGCGAGGCACTGTTCCTCGGCCCTGGTCAGGGCCTGCTCCTCTACCAGGATGCCCTGGCGCTGGTAGACCTTGCGGCGGCGGTTGAACTGGACGACCACCGCGGACAGACCGCTTTCCTTTTTCGCGCGGCGGCTCAGTGCGGCGTTGCCCGCGGGGAGGAAGACCAAGTGGTCCAGGTCGGTGCAGGTCAGGCAGTGCGGGGCGTCGTCTTCCATGATCAGGTACGGGCCGGTGCCGCCGCAGGTGGCGCAGGTCCATTCGCGTTCGGGGATCACGACCGTCAGGTCGGGGACCTTCTCGGCCAGCTTGCGGGCCCGGGTCTCGCTCACCTCGGGCGAGAGCCACTGGATGCGGAAGGCCCGTTCGGCGGCCTCGTCGCCGGTGGCGGTGAAGCGCAGCTCGCGGCGGTCGCGGGTGCCGGCGACGTACGGGATCTCGACCGGGCGCAGGCCCTTGCTCTCGGCCCAGCGGCGCAGCAGGTCGGCGGTGTCGATCAGGCGGTCGGCGGACACGTCGGTCAGCTCGTCGAGGGAGGCGACCCTGCCCTGGCGCCAGATGTCGACGTGCCGGCTGTGCAGCCAGCGTACGCCGGTCAGGACGTCGATGATCGTGACGTACTTGCGGTTGGTGAGCGCGATCTCGGCCGCGTCCGCGACCCTTCTGGCAAGGTTCGGGCGGGTCATTCGCCTAGCTTGCCATGGGGGAAGGGCGGCCCGGAGCCGGTCAGGGACCGGCTCCGGGGCGTTTTCTCTAGAAGCGGTAGACCGCGCCGGTGGCGGCGTGCATCCGGCACATGTTGCTGAAGGTGTGCTGGTAGCGGATGTACCGGCCGTCCCAGGTGCCGCTGGCGGAGGCGGTCACGGGGTTGTACTCGTGGGTGCACACCAGCCCGGAGTGCGTACGCATGGCCCCCGGCAGGCCGCCGGAACGGGACAGCTCGGCGCAGGCCGCGACGGCGTTCGGGTGGCCGGGCGAGAACGGCGCGCAGGACAGGACGACCTGGCGCCCCGGGCGGCGGGAATCCCTGCCGGGCGTGATGGTGAGCACGAGTTGCCGCGTGCCGCGGACGGTGTTGTGGTTCGGGACCGGCCAGCCCGGAGCCGGACGCGGGGCCGACCACCAGGGGGCGGGCGTCTCCCACCACCTGTGGGGCCGGGGCCAGCCGGCGGGCTCCTCGCCGGGCGGGAACGGGATGGAGGTGACCGCCGGCGCCGATGGCGCCGACGCCGCATTGGCCGGGGCGGCGGCCAGGGCCGCAGCGGTCAGCGTCATGCCGGTGAGAAGTGCCGGGCCGAGGATGGCCGGACGAGTGAGACGTCGCATCGATCCCCCGATTTCGCCTACGTCGTGTACCGGCCCCAGCCTCCCCCCGCGATCCCGCTCTGACCGGGAACGACGCCGCTCCCGAAGGTCAAAATCCGACGCCGGGACCACCATTTTGGTTCCATGGATTTGATAACGAAATGATAACGGTCTCGCCCTTTGTCCATGTTTGGGATGCTTCTCGCAAGATCAGGCGAGTACGGTCTCGACTTGTCTCTTTACGCGGTCATGGTCTGCGCTTGTGGATTCATGACCAACGTGCGTACGGCCGTGCGGCCCTCACACCCTCACCTGGCCCCGCCGTACGCCTCGGTCTGAGAAGGAGCTAGATGAAAACCCGAGCAAAGCGCCTGGTCCTGCCGCTGGGTGGCGCCCTCGTCGCCTCAACGGTGATCGGCGCCTCGATGGCGGGGACGGCCGAGGCCGCCCCAGAGCGGAAGAGCAAGACGCTGGCGTCCGGTTCCGAGGCGAAGTCCATCGCGGGAAACTGGAACACGAAGAAGCTCAAGTCCGCCAAGAACTACCTTGAGGACTCCACCGCGGCGGGCAACCTGAAGTCCTCCTCCGACAAGGCGACCGCCGACGGCAAGCCCGGCGAGGTCGCCCCCACCGGCCAGGGCACCCGGTCCGCCGGCAAGTCGAAGAACGTGAACCTGCCCACCACGGTCGGTAAGGTGTTCTTCGAGGTGGACGGCAAGCCGTACTGGTGCTCCGGCTCCTCGATCCAGTCGAAGTACCGCAACCTCGTCGTGACCGCCGGCCACTGCGTGTACGACACCGACAAGAACAAGCCGGTGTCGAACTGGGTGTTCATCCCCGGCTACTACCAGGGCAAGGCGCCGTGGGGCATCTACGTCGGCGCGAAGGTCCACACGCACTACGACTTCGACGTCTACGAGGACTACGACAAGGACTACGCCTTCGTCAACGTCTACAACGGGATCAAGCAGACGGGCGAGAAGGAAGTCGTCAAGTCCGAGTACGACAAGCACAAGGGCTTCAAGTACACCGTCGACAAGGAGATCTCCGCCGACGAGTACGCGAAGGGCATCGACAAGTACGGCGTCAACGGCCCGTACTGGAAGGAACTGAGCAGCCCGACGGTCGAGACGGTCGGCAAGCCGGCCGACGCGGCCAAGTACCTTGAGGAGTACGTCAAGGACGGGCGCAACGGCATCAAGCTGTCGGCCGTCGAGGTCACCGAGGGCACCTACAAGGCGGCCCCGGACGGCCTGGACAACAACGCGAAGTACGTCCGCAAGACGGTGCGCACGCCGATCAGCCAGGAAGAGTACAAGGAGCTTCTCAAGCTCAAGGGCGACGGCAAGTTCCTCGGCAAGCTTGAGGCGACCAAGGACGGCAACGGCAACGAGATCGCCTGGTTCAAGACCCAGTTCTTCATCAAGAAGTGGGTCAAGACCACGGTGAAGGAGCACTACTACTACACGCGCTACTTCATCAAGATCTTCTCCGACGCCGGCCGCCTCGGCGACAACGTCGGCGGCCAGGGCTTCGCGTGGAACCAGAAGCTGTACAAGAAGGTCTTCGCCTTCGGCTACCCGACCGGGTCCCACCCCGACGGCAACAGGCCGTACACCGGGCAGACCATGAAGTGGTGCTACAACAAGACCTACCCGGCCCCGGCCGTCGGGAAGTACAAGGTCGAGGAGCAGATGGCGATCAAGTGCGCCTTCACTCCCGGTGCCAGCGGCGGCCCGCTCATCTGGCAGTACAAGAGCAGTAAGCGGACCGGTTACATCAATGGTGTGGTCAGCCTGACGCTCGACACCGACGGCAACAAGCGCTACGACAGGATCACCTCGCCGTACTTCGACGGCGACACCTACGGCATCTACAAGTACGCGGCCAACCTCTGGACGGGCAAGCTCGGCGGCTGAGCGAGACCGGAAGAACGCGTGATGTCAGGTCAGGGGGCCCGGTTCTACCGGGTCCCCTGGGCGCGGCTTCACGTGAACTCCGTCACTCCGATGCGGTATAGAGGGAGGCGGTAACCGGTGTTGCGTGCCGGTTGATGCGGCCCTTATACCCCTCCAGGCACACTCGATCAGGTAACAGAGCAGAACCAGATCCGGCCAGCGAGATGCCGCCTGTCTCGACGATCTGGAAAAATCTGCCGAAACAACACCTATCTCAGCACATGATGGCGGAAAGGCCAGGCACAGATGTCCCCCCGAACGCGGCGAATCGTGGCCGCACTCGGCGGTCTCGCGACCGCGGCGAGTGTGATCATTATGCCCGCGTTCACGACGGGTGCTCAAGCCGGGACGGCCGCGGCCTCCGGCGCCGCGGCTCTGGTGACGGTGCCGCTGGCGACGACGCCGAGCCAGGTGGCCGCGGTCGAGGAGTACTGGAAGCCCGACCGCCTCGCCAAGGCCGACGACTCCACGCCCAAGACCGCCGACCCCAAGCCGGCCGCGACGTCCTCCAGCCGTCCGGCGTCCGGGGGGCAGGTCGCCTCGCTCACGCCCGTGCGGGCCGCTGAGGACTCGAAGAGGAAGGTGCCCTGGACGGTGCAGCCCGCGCTGCCCACCAAGGGCGGCGGCACCGGCTCGGCGCCGCAGACGGTCGGCAAGGTGTTCTTCCGAACCGGCGGCAAGGAGTACTGGTGCTCGGCCACGTCGGTACGGGCGCAGAACCGCAGCCTGGTGGCCACCGCCGGCCACTGCGCCTTCGACGTGCGCTCCGGCAAGCCGGTCGAGTACTGGGTGTTCGTGCCGAACTACAAGCCGGGCTCCCAGCCCGACGGCATCTACGTCGGCCACACGCTGGCGATGCACAGCGACTTCCAGGGGTTGGCCGACTACGACTACGACTACGCGTTCATCGCCGTCCACCGGGGCTTCAGGTGGGAGGCGGTCAAGGACGCCAAGGGGCAGACGACGTACAAGAAGGTGAGCGTCGGGCTGCTGCAGGACAACGTGGGCGGGCAGGGCATCACGGCCGGGCGCGGCGCCACGGTGGCGGCCAGGGCGTTCGGGTTCCCGGCGGGGCCGCAGCCCGACGGCAGCCGGCCGTACAACGGGCACGAGCTGAAGACCTGCGCCGGCACCACCCGCAAGGTGAGCGCGCCGACGTACCAGGTCGAGAACGGGATCGCGATCAAGAACTGCGCCTTCACCGCCGGCGCGAGCGGCGGCCCGTGGCTGGTCGTCTACAACAGCGGGACCAGGCTCGGCTTCCTGAACGGCATCAACAGCCTGAGCTGGAACCGCAAGGCCGACGGCAAGAACGACGAGATCTCCTCGTCCTACTTCGGCGCGGCCGTCCAGGTGATCTACAACCGCGCCCAGAGCGTGGCCATCCCGTAAGACTTTTGCGACGTTCGTCCGATACGTACTTCTATGGGGCCCTGGCGGTTTCGCCGGGGCCTCAGCCGTTCGGGCGCGTTAGACGTGGCTCGGCCCGGATCGGTGCCATCGAACCTATGTGATCTGCGTCACATAGGGCCTGTTACGCAGCGTATCGTGACACTCACACCACATCGGTCACACCCACACCACGCTAAACGTGATCTGCGGAAACTGCGCCAATCTGGATCGATGCCGCCACACCCGCAACCCCGCTTTAAACATCACGGAATGGTCACGGCGCCCGAGGGTGGATCTTTCCCTCCGAATCAGCTTCCGATCCTCAAGATCGCCACTGTATGTTTCTGGCTATCCCTTTACTGACGCATGGGACGCAAGAGGCGTTCCACGACAGCGCAAGGAGTCACCTTGAAGCGCATCCTCATCCCGGCCAGTGGCGCCGTTCTGGCCACTGGTCTGCTCGCTGCTGGTCTGGCCACCACCGCTCAGGCCGCTCCCGACTGGAGCACCGACCCGCTGGCGGGCGCGGGCGCTCCGGCCTACTCCGTCGCCAAGTTCTGGCTCGACGCCAACGGCGCTGCGCTGAAGAAGGCGAAGGAGTACCAGTGGGACGCCAAGGAGGTCACGAAGCTGGTCTCCGGTGGCGGCTATAGCCCCGACGGCAAGCCGGGCCTCACCGCCCCGATCGGCCAGGAGAAGGTCACCCCGACCAAGGTCAAGAACATCAACCTGCCGAAGACCATCGGCAAGGTGTTCTTCGTCGACACCAAGGGCAACCTGAACTGGTGCTCCGCCACCTCGATCCAGTCGAAGTACCGCAACCTGGTTGCGACCGCTGGCCACTGCGTCTACGACGTTGCTGGCAACGGTGACGTCCTCAAGCACTGGGTCTTCGTCCCGGGCTACTACCAGGGCAAGGCTCCTTGGGGCGTCTACGTGGGTAAGCAGGCCTTCACCCACTACGACTTCGACAACTACGAGGACTGGGACCGCGACTACGCGTTCGTCACCGTCTACAACGGCATCTCCATCGCCGGCGAGAAGCAGGTGACGAAGAGCGAGTACGACGGGTACAAGGGCGACAAGTACATCGAGTCCAAGCCCATCACCAAGGAGGAGTACGAGGCCGGCGTCGACAAGTACGGCCCGTACGGTCCCTTCTGGAAGAAGCCGTCCGACCCCAACGTCGCGACGGTTGCCAAGCCGGCCGACGCCGACAAGAACGTCGAGAAGTACATCTCCGAGGGCATCAACGGTGTGAAGCTCACCTCCGTTGAGGTCACCGAGTCGGTGTACAACGCCGCTCCGAGCGGCCTGGACAACAACGCCAAGTTCGAGCGTCTGTCCGAGGCTTACGCGATCAGCCAGGAGGAGTACAAGAAGCTCCTGGCCGAGAAGGCGGACGGCAAGTTCCTCGGCAAGGTGTGGGCCGAGAAGGACAAGAACGGCAACGAGATCTCCTGGCACGCCCAGCGCTTCTTCGTGAAGAAGTGGGTCAAGACCAGCGTTGTCGAGCTGTACTTCGTCGACCAGTACTTCATCCAGTTCGTGGCGGACAAGGGCCGTCTCGGCGACAACGTCGGTGGCCAGGGCTTCGCCTGGAACCAGAAGACCGGCCAGCCGGTCTTCGTGTTCGGCTACCCGGCCGCGCCCCACGCGGACGGCAACAAGCCGTACACCGGTGTCACGCCGAAGTGGTGCTACAGCGCCAAGCCGAGCGGCAAGGTCTACACCGCCGCTGCGTACAAGGTCGAGGAGCACGTTGCGATCAAGTGCGCGATGACCGGGGGCGCCGACGGTGGCCCGTGGCTCATCAAGTACAACAACAACAAGCGTCTCGGCTACGTCAACGGCGTGACCAGCCTGTTCGGCGACCAGGACCAGAACGGCCGCGTCGACGCGATCTCCTCCGCCTACTTCGACGGTGAGACCGCTGCGATCTACGCCAAGGCCGCCAACGTGTGGTCCGGCAAGATCGTCGGCCCCAAGGGCGAGATCCTCAAGTAAGACCGAGGATTGACGAGGACGAGGGTCCAAACCTCTGACTCGACAGCTTCACCACAAGGCCCGGCTTCGGCCGGGCCTTGTGCCTTTTCTGGCGCGATTTCCCGACGTCACCCCAGGTCCGTGCCAGGTTTACCGACCGCCGGTCACGATCACGTAACGGTAGATCTTTTTTGATCGTTGACCTTTCAGCGTGCGGATCACCTCGGTATGGTCCTGAGCATCCCTTTTCTGACGCGTGGGACGCATGAGGCGTCCGCGACAGCGCAAGGAGCTCCCCCTTGAAGACCCCAGCAAAGCGCTTGGCCCTCCCCTTCGCCGGCGCCCTGGTCACCAGTAGCCTGATCGGCGCGTCCTTCGCGGGGTCCGCTCAGGCCGCCCCCGACTGGTCCAGCGACCCCCTGACGAACAAGCGTCCCGAGGCGTACGCCGTCGCGAACTTCTGGCTCGACGCCAACGGTGCGGCGCTGAAGAAGGCGAGCCAGTACAACTGGGACGCCAAGGACGTCACCAAGCTGGTACGCGGCAGCGGCGACGCGGCCGACGGCAAGCCCGGCACCGTAGCCCCGATCGGCGGCCAGAGCGGCCCCGCGGCCAAGGTGAAGAACATCAACCTGCCGAAGACCATCGGCAAGGTCTTCTTCGTCACCAGCAAGGGCGAGTACCGCTGGTGCTCGGCCACCTCCATCCAGGCTCGCTACCGCAACCTGGTCGCCACGGCCGGCCACTGCGTCTACGACATCGACGGCAACGAAGACGTCATGCGCAACTGGGTCTTCGTCCCCGGCTACTACCAGGGCAAGGCCCCCTGGGGCATCTACGTCGGCCAGACCGCCTTCACCCACTACGACCTGGCCACGTACGAGGACTTCGACCGCGACTACGCGTTCGTCGCCGTGTACAACGGCGTCCAGTTCGCGGGCAAGAAGGAGGTCGTCAAGAGCGAGTTCAACGCGTGGGCCGGCGGCAAGTGGATCGAGTCCGAGCCGATCGACGCCAAGGAGTACGCCGAGGGGCTCGACAAGTACGGCGTCGAGGGCCCGTACTGGAAGAAGCTCTCCGACCCGGACGTGCAGACCGTCGGCAAGCCCGCCGACGCGGACAAGCACATCGAGGAGTACATCGCGACCGGCCGCAACGGCGTGAAGCTGACCGCGGTCGAGGTCAGCGAGGGCGTCTACAACAAGGCGCCGAAGGGCTTGGACAACAACGCCAAGTTCGAGCGCAAGTCCGGCGCCGTCGTCGCGATCAGCCTTGAGGAGTACCGGGAGCTGGCCAAGGCCAAGGCCGACGGGAACTTCCTGGGCACGCTCACCGCGACCAAGGACAAGAACGGCAACGAGATCGCCTGGTACAAGAGCCAGTTCTACATCAAGAAGTGGGTCAAGACCTCCGTCAAGGAGCTGTACTTCCGCGACCACTACTTCATCGGCCTGGCCAAGGACGTGGGCCGGCTCGGTGACGTAGTCGGCGGCCAGGGGGTCGCGTGGAACCAGCCGGTGAGCCAGAAGGTGTACGCCTTCGGGTATCCGGCCGACGCGCACCCCGACGGGGACAAGCCGTTCACCGGGCTCACGCCGAAGTGGTGCTACGGCAAGACCGCGGCGAAGACGTACACGGTGGACGCGTACAAGGTGGCCAACCACATCGCGCTGAAGTGCTCGATGACCGGTGGCGCCGATGGTGCGCCGTGGCTGATCAAGTACAACAACGGCAAGCGTCTCGGCTACGTCAACGGTGTGACGAGCCTGTTCCACGACCAGGACGCCAACGACCGCGTGGACTACAACAGCTCGCCGTACTTCGACGGTGAGACCGCCGGGGTCTACAACCAGGCGCAGGGCACGCTCAACGCGAAGATCGTCAGCCCCAAGGGTGAGTTGCTCAAGTAGGACGACAGTACGTCCGATGCGGGACCCGGCGGGCGGACGCCGGGTCCCGTCGGTCGTTTCGGGGCCGTCTCAGAGGCGGCTCAGGCGGGAGTGAGTTCGTGCGTGCGCTCGTTCAGCGCGCGTACGGCAGGGTGGCCGCTGTGCGGGCTGAGGCGTTTGCGGAGATCGGTCATGTAGGTGCGGGTACGGGCGGACTTGAGGGTGCCGGCGAGGTTCAGGGCCTCGCCCGCGACCGCGCACGCCTCCTCGACCTCGCCGCTCTGCACCAGGCCCGCGGCGAGCAGGCTGAGGTTGAACATCCGCCCGCGTACGTAGCGGTCGTCCATGCGCAGCGAGCGGCGCGCGTGGTGCACGGTCTGGCGGCCGTCGCCGAGATCGCGGAAGCAGTGGGCGAACTTGGCCGACAGGTACGCCTCGTCGAAGTAGGCGATCCATTCGGGTTCGTCCTGCGGGCGGCGCCGGTCGAAGGCGAGCTCCGACCGGTGCAGCGCCTCGGCGCACGCCTTGCGCTCGCCCAGCGCCGCCAGGGCGTGGGCCTCCAGGACGTACGTCTCGGCCAGCAGGCTGTGCACGCCCGCGGAGCGAGCGGAGAGCTGGGCCGCGCGGGCCAGATCGAGAGCGTGCGCGGGCTGGCCGATATAGGTCGCCTGGTGACTCATACCCGCCAGAATTTCGCCCCCCAGACCGTGGTCGCCGGCGCCGCGGGCCAGGCGCAGCGCCTGGATCAGGTAGCGCTGGGCCAGGCCGTGGTGCTCCAGGTCGTAGGCCATCCAGCCGGCCAGCCGAGTCAGCTCGGCGGTCGCGGCGGCCAGCTTGCGGCCGATGGCCTCGCCGTACAGGCCGTCGCGCAGCAGCGGCGTGACGGCGGTGTCGAGGTACTTCACCACCGCCGTGCGGACCCGGCCGCCGCCGAAGCGGTTGTCGAGCTCGCCGAAGGACCGGGTCACCTCGCGGATGGCCGCGATGTCGGCGCTGCCGACGGTACGCGTGCCCTGCCCGCTCGGACGGCCTTCGGGCGGCAGGGTCAGCCATCTGACGGCTCCGGCGGAGCCTGCCCCGATGGCGTACGTGGAATCGAGGAGAAACCGCCTCCTCTCCATGTCCGCTCGCCATAACGCGGTCACGGTAGCCACCCCATCTTCCCAGTTGTGCGGAAATTCCTGGCCGAGATCCAGAGGGGTTGAGACCGTCGGCATACCAATGTCCTCGGCGCTGACCGCGCGGCCGAGGCGCAGCGCGAGGATCTCTGCGATCAGACCCGGAACCGGGTCCCGTGGGCGCTGGCCACCGATCCAGCGCAGCACGGAGCTGTGGTCGTACCTGAGACCGGCGAGCCCCCGGGCGGCCCCCACCTCGTTCAACCGGCGTGCCAGGCCCTTGTGGGAGAAACCTGACTCGGTGATGAGTTGCTGGAGCAACCGGTTGGGCTGCCGTTCCATCGCTCTCCTCCCCCGTCAGGACGGGCGCTCGCCTACCCTGACACCTCCCCCGCACACATCCGCACGCGGCGATCTCGCTGCCGCAGTAACGGAGAGTTCTTGTTATAGCACTATTAGTAGCTGATTTCTGGGGTTCCGAAAAGTGGGGGTAACCAAACAATCCACAGCGGGCCAGGACAGCACACCGCCCCCCGGCGCAGATCTGGTGAGATCACGCCGAGGGGCGGCGAAACGAGCGCTACGGGTCAGATCCGGGCCACGCCGTCCTGCCTCGCCTGGGCCGACACGGCGGCGATGACCGCCGGGGCGACCCGCTCGTCGAACGGGCTCGGGATCACGTAGTCCTCGCGCACGTCGTCACCGACCACGGCCGCGAGCGCGTCGGCCGCCGCGACCTTCATGTTCTCGGTGATCGTGCGGGCCCGGACGTCCAGGGCGCCGCGGAAGACGCCGGGGAACGCCAGCACGTTGTTGATCTGGTTGGGGAAGTCGGAGCGGCCCGTGGCCACGACCCTGGCGTGCTCGCGCGCGGCGTCGGGGTGCACCTCGGGCGTGGGGTTGGACAGCGCGAACACGATGGCGTCGCCGGCCATCGACGCCAGCGCCTCCTGGGTGAGCGTGGAGCCCGACAGGCCGATGAACACATCGGCGCCCGCCAGGGCCTCCTCGGTGGAGCCGGTGAACCCGGACCGGTTGGTCTCGGCGGCCAGGGCGCGCTTGACCGGGTTCAGGTCCTCGCGCCCGCCGTGGATCATGCCCTTGGAGTCGGACACCGCGATGTCGCCGATGCCCGCGTTGAGCAGGATGCGGGTGACCGCCACCCCCGACGCGCCCGCGCCGGCCACCACCGCGCGCAAATCGCCCAGGGAGCGCCCGGTGAGGCGGGCGGCGTTCCGCAGCGCCGCGAGCACCACGATCGCGGTGCCGTGCTGGTCGTCGTGGAAGACCGGGATGGACAGCCGCTCGCGCAGCCGGTCCTCGACCTCGAAGCAGCGCGGCGCGCTGATGTCCTCCAGGTTGATGCCGCCGAACGACGGCGCCAGCCGAACGACGGTCTCCACCAGCTCGTCCACGTCGGTGCAGTCGAGGCAGATGGGGACGGCGTCCACGTTGGCGAACTGCTTGAACAGCAGCGCCTTGCCCTCCATGACCGGCATCGCCGCGGCCGGGCCGATGTCGCCCAGCCCGAGCACGGCGGTGCCGTCGGAGACCACGGCGACCACGTTGGACACCCAGGTGTAGTCGTTGACCAGCTCCGGCGAGTCGGCGATGGCCGTGCAGACCCGCGCCACACCCGGGGTGTAGGCGAGGGACAGATCATCGGCGTCGCGCACCGGAACGGTGGAGCGGACCTCCAGCTTCCCGCCGCGGTGCAGCGCGAACGCGGGATCGAGGTCGAGGCTGTCGAGCGAAGCGGTAGCGGATTTCGGCACGGACGATGGCGTGGCTGCCACAGCGACCCCTGTAGTCAGACGGACGGTTCCTTCGGTAGACGCCGCACGGCGAAAAGGCCCGGCTTCGGTAGCCGCCAGGGTCCCCTCGCCACAGACGGTCGTCTCTTGAGGGGGTACGGGGGTCACCCGTCCCTGGATTCTGCCACACGCGCGCTGTGTTCATTTGCCGGTGCTCCGCACGGGCGGGCTTGGGCTGGCTGTGCTCATGGCCCGTGCTCCGCACGGGCGGGCTTGGGCGCCCTGCAGGGTCGCGTCTTCCCTCGTCGCTCCGGTCGCTTCGCTCCCTGCGCTCCTCCTCCAGACACGACCCGCGCCCAAGCCACCACTACCCACTCGCGAGGCGGCACTGCCCGCTGCCCGCGGCCCCCTGTGCTCGGAGCCCGCCACAGCCCGTCCGGTGAGTCAAGGCCGGCGACCGGGCGCGCGATGGCGCGGGATGAGGGCCCCAAGGGCGGGCCATGGTCGCCTTTGCCGGATGTGAAGGGAGTTGCGCCTGCGGCGGCTGACAACCATTACCTGACACATGGTCAAATCCGCAGTGGGTGATGCCTGAAATGTCCTCTAAACTGCCCGTTAAGAGCCCGATCGACTGAGGAGGCCTCGATGGCGCTCTGGTTCTCGCGGCGCACTATCGTCACTCACCGCGATCATATCAGTACTATACGTCATGTCGCGGTCGTCGCGGTGGCGGGGCTGCTGCTGGCCGGTTGCGGCTCCGGGGGCGGGGGGTCGGCCCCGGCGACCGCCACGGCGCCGGGCGGGGTGGCGCTGGTCGCGCCGGGCAAGATCACGACCTGTACCAACGTGCCGTACGAGCCGTTCCAGTTCCGGCAGGGCGACAAGACCGTGGGGTTCGACGTGGACATCGTCGATCTGGTCGCCAAGAAGCTGGGCGTGCGGCAGGAGATCATCGACATCGACTTCGCGGCGATCAAGAGCGGGGCGGCGCTGAACTCCGGGCGGTGCGACCTGGCCGCGGCGGGGATGACGATCACGCCCGACCGGGAGAAGAACCTGGCGTTCTCGGTGCCGTACTTCGACGCCACGCAGGCGCTGATGGCGCCCAAGGGCAGCGGGATCACCTCGCTCGACGACGTGAAGGCCAAGGGGCTCCGGCTGGGCGCGCAGGCGTCCACGACCGGGCTGGACTACGTGAAGGGCAGGGGGCTCGACCCGGTGGAGTTCGCCGACTCGCCCAAGGAGCTGCTCGGGCTGCAGACGGGGCAGGTCGACGTGATCGTGCAGGACCTGCCGGTGGTGCTGACCTGGCTGAAGAAGCCCGAGGTGGCGGCGAAGTTCGAGATGGTGGCCACGCTCGACACCGGTGAGCAGTACGGCATCGGGATGAAGAAGGGCAACACGGCGCTGAAGAAGGTCGTGGACGAGACGATCGAGCAGGCGAAGGCCGACGGCACGTACACGCAGATCTACAAGAAGTGGTTCGGCACCGAGCCGACCCCGGCCCCCACGCCCGCGGCGTCGTAGCGCGATGAACGGCGAGCCTTCCACGGCCCTCCCCCGTACGGGAGGGCTCAGCCCGCGCAGGAGACGGCAGATCAGCCGGCTGGTCCAGTACGTCCTGCTGGTCGCCATCGTGGTCGTGGTGGCGCTGCTGGCCGACTGGGCGGCCATCCAGCGGTCGTTCCTCAACCTCGACGTGGCCCGCGAGGGGCTGCCGGAGCTGTTCACGGTGGCGCTGCGGAACACGGTCATCTACACCGCCTGCGGCTACGCGGTCGGGTTCGTGCTGGGGCTCGGGCTCGCGCTGATGCGGCTGTCGCCGGTCGGCCCGTACCGGTGGATCGCCACGGTGTACATCGAGGTGTTCCGGGGGCTGCCCGCGCTGGTCATCTTCCTGATGATCGGCAGCCTGCCGCTGGCGTTCCCCGACCTGGTGTTCCCCTTCGGCGTGTACGGCATGGCCACCGCGGGCCTCGGCCTGGTGTCGGCGGCGTACATGGCCGAGTCGTTCCGGGCCGGGGTGCAGGCGGTGCCCAAGGGGCAGATGGAGGCGGCGCGGTCGCTGGGCATGCCGCACATGCGGGCGATGACGTCGATCATCCTGCCGCAGGCGATCAGGATCGTGATCCCGCCGCTGACCAACGAGCTGGTGCTGCTGCTGAAGGACTCCTCGCTGGTGCTGTTCTTCGGGGTGACCTCGGGCCAGGTGGAGCTGGCCAAGTTCGGCAACGACCAGGCGTCCACGTTCGCCAATCCGACGCCGATCGTGGCGACGGGCCTGGTCTACCTGCTGCTGACGATCCCGCTCGGCTACCTCGCGCGCCGGCTGGAGGCGCGGAAGGGGGGTCACCGGCCATGAGCTCGGTGGAGATCAGGAACCTGCGCAAGTCGTTCGGCACCCTGGAGGTGCTGCGCGGCATCGACCTGACCGTGGACGCCGGGCAGGTGGTGTGCGTGATCGGGCCCTCCGGCTCGGGCAAGTCCACGCTGCTGCGCTGCGTGAACCTGCTGGAGCAGCCGACCTCGGGCCAGGTGTTCGTGGACGGCGTGGAGCTCACCGACCCCGACGTGGACATCGACGCGGCCCGGCGGCGGCTCGGCATGGTGTTCCAGCAGTTCAACCTGTTCCCGCACCTGACCGTGCTGCGCAACGTCACGATCGCCCAGCAGCGGGTGCTCGGGCGCGGGCGGGCCGAGGCCGAGCGGATCGCCAGGGAGGACCTGGAGCGGGTGGGGCTGGCCGACAAGGCCGGCGCCTACCCGGGGCAGCTCTCCGGCGGCCAGCAGCAGCGCGTGGCCATCGCGCGGGCGCTGGCGATGAACCCGTCGCTGATGCTGTTCGACGAGCCCACCTCGGCGCTCGATCCCGAGCTGGTGGGCGACGTGCTGACGGTGATGCGCAAGCTGGCCGAGGACGGCATGACCATGCTGGTCGTCACGCACGAGATGGCCTTCGCGCGCGAGGTCGCCGACCGGGTGGTGTTCATGGACCAGGGCGTGATCGTGGAGGAGGGCCCGCCCGGACAGGTGATCGGCTCGCCCCGCCAGGAGCGCACGCAGACCTTTCTCCGCCGCGTGCTGAACCCCACCCACGTAGACTGACGGCACGGTAACAACTGACGGTGCGCCCGAACCGCGCCTATTGCGAAGCAGTCGCAAAGGAACAGAGTGGATCTGACGTCGTACGCCGTGCTGGCGGTGCTCCTCATCAACTCCCCCGAGCGCCTGGAGAGCCTTGAGGGGGCCGGAGAGCTGTTGCGCGAGTCCGGGCACTCGGCCCCCCAGCAGCGGGTCACCAGGGCCGATGTGGAGGCGCTGCGCGACCTGCGCGGCGACCTGGTGGCCATCTTCGAGTCGGCCACGGCCGGCGACGAGCACGACGTGGTGGAGCGGATCAACGCGCTGCTGGTGCGCCACCCGGTGCACCCGCAGATCACCGGGCACGACGGCAGCCCCTGGCACCTGCACCTGACCGAGGGCGGCCGGGTGGCCGACCAGTTCGCGGTGGGGGCGGTGATGGGGCTGGCGGCCCTGGTGACCGGGCTGGGGGTGAACCGGCTGGGGCTGTGCCAGGCGGCGCCGTGCCGGCGGGCGTACCTGGACACCTCCTCCAACCGGTCGCGGCGCTACTGCTCCGACCGGTGCGCCAGCCGCGCCAACGTCGCGGCGTACCGGGCCCGCAAGCGCGGCGTGACGGTCGGCTAGCTCGGCTGTGCCCGGCGCCGGCGCAGCGGCCAGTAGCGCAGCACGACCCGGCCCACCAGGTGGTCGTCCGGGAGCGCGCCGAAGTCCCAGCTGTCGCGGCGGCCGGAGGCGCGCTGGTTGTCGCTCTCCAGCCACCACCCCTCGTCCGTACGCCACGCCGCGCGCTTGACGATCAGCCGCGGCGGGCCCGGGGCGGTGTCTCCGGGAAGGCGCGCGACCACCACGTCGCCCGGACGCACGCAGGCGCCTCGGCGGACGAGAAGCCAGTCTCCCGGCCGCAGCGCGGGCAGCATGGAATCCCCTTCGACACGGACTCTCACGACGGCGGGCCCCCTCCAGCACCAGTGGTTCAGTACGAGTAAGGTCGGTAACCGGACCATGCTGTAATTCAGCATCAAGGAAGGATTTCCGATGCTCGCACGACTGCTGCGACCCAAGCACGCGGTGTCCGCTCACTGCGACCTGCCGTGCGGGGTCTACGACCCGGCGCAGGCCCGCATCGAGGCGGAGTCGGTGAAGGCCATCATGGAGAAGTACGCGGGCAACGAGGACCCGGTGTTCCGGGCGCGTGCGGTTACCATCAAGGAGGAGCGGGCCGAGCTGGTCAAGCACCACCTGTGGGTGCTGTGGACCGACTACTTCAAGCCCCCGCACCTTGAGAAGTACCCGCAGCTCCACCAGCTCTTCTGGGACGCCACGAAGCTGGCCGGGGCCGCCGGGGCCAAGGGCACGGTCGACGTCTCCAAGGCCGACGAGCTGCTGGCCAAGATCGACGAGATTTCGAAGATCTTCTGGGAGACCAAGGCCGCCTGATGACGGCATCACAGGCCCCGTGTGGTGACAACTCACACGGGGCCTGACCATTTTCTCCATGATCGCGAGTCTGACGACGCCAATTGGGCCCCGGGGGCTGTAGGTTGCAGTCAACGGCAATGCGCGGCCGAGGAGATGCGGAGGCGTGAGGAGGAACGTGACCGAGGAAACCGAGACGCGTACGGAGGGGATGGCCGGCATTCGCGATGTGGTCAGCGTGCGGCTGCCCGCCGCGAGCGCCTACCTGTCCGTGCTGCGTACGGCCACCGCCGGGCTGGCGGCCCGGCTGGATTTCACGCTCGACGAGATCGAGGATCTGCGGATCGCGGTCGACGAGGCGTGTGCCATGCTGCTCGGCCAGGCCGTGCCGGGGACCGACCTCACGGCCGAGTTCGAGCTGACCGGGCAGGAGATGCAGGTACGGGTGGAGGTCAACACGGTGGGCAGCACGGCGCCCAAGCGCGATGACTTCGCCTGGATGGTCCTCACCGCCCTGGCCGACGACGTGGACGCGGTGACCGATTCCCCCGACCGCATGGCCATCGTGTTGCGCAAGCGCCGAGGCGCGGCGAGGCCGGCGTGACGGAAAGGACTCGTGCCATGGCCGCCAGTGACGACGCGGTGCCCGACCGGGTGCGCGCGCGCACGCTCTTCGCGGAACTGGCGGAGTTGGCCCCGGACGACTCTCGACGCCAGCGGATTCGGGACGAGCTCGTCGAGCTGCACCTGCCGCTGGTGGAGTACCTCGCCCGGCGGTTCCGCAACAGGGGCGAATGGCTCGACGACCTGACCCAGGTGGCGACGATCGGCCTGATCAAGTCGATCGACCGCTTCGACCTGGACCGGGGCGTCGAGTTCTCCACGTACGCGACGCCGACGATCGTCGGCGAGATCAAACGCCACTTCCGCGACAAGGGCTGGGCGGTGCGCGTGCCGCGCCGGCTCCAGGAGCTGAAGCTGTCGCTGACCAAGGCGATCAGCGAGCTGTCGCAGCGCGAGGGCCGCGCGCCCACGGTCGCGGAGCTGGCCGGGCATCTGCAGATGAGCGAGGAGGAGGTGCTCGAAGGGCTGGAGTCGGCCAACGCCTACTCCACGGTCTCCCTCGACGCCCCCGACTCCGGCGACGACGACGCACCCGCGGTGGCCGACTCGCTCGGCATCGTCGACGACTCCCTTGAGGGCGTCGAGTACCGCGAGTCGCTCAAGCCGCTGCTCGAACGCCTGCCGCCACGCGAGAAACGCATCCTGCTGCTGCGCTTCTTCGGCAACATGACCCAGTCGCAGATCGCCACGGAGCTCGGCATCTCACAGATGCACGTCTCCAGGCTGCTGGCCCGCACCCTGGCCCAGCTCCGAGAGGGCCTGACCGCCGAAGATTGAGCTGTGCTTATGGCGATTGCTTCGCAATACGCGGGCTTGGGCGCCCTTCAGGGCCGCGTCTTCCCTCGTCGCTCCGGTCGCTGCGCTCCCTGCGCTCCTCCTCCAGACACGACCCGCGCCCAAGCCACCACTAGCCCCTTACCGCACCCTTTTGTGAAACCCGCCCACCCGCGTAAGGCGCCCCGTAGGGGCGTTCCATGGCCCGTGCCCCGCGCGTACAGGCTGTGCCCATGGCCCATGCTCCGCGCGGGCAGGGCCTGGGCACCAGGCCGGAGGCTGCGCCCGTGCGGGCTCGGGCACGCCGCAGGGGCGCCTCTTCCCTTGTCACTCCGCACACGACCCGCGCCCGAGCCGACCACCACCCCGTCACCGCGGCTTGATTCCGGAAGCCGCACACCCGCGCAGGGCGTACCGCGGGGCCGGGCTGGGGGGCGCGCTTGGCCGGCCCCTAGGAGGGGTGGTGGGCGTCGTCGCCGTACAGGGCGCGGGTGGTCGGTGGGGACAGTAGGGCGGCCAGGCCGGTCAGGGCGGCGATGATCAGGGGGATGCCCATCTCGGGGTGGGCCGACTGGATCAGGGTGATCGAGACCGGGATCAGGAAGATCTGCGCCAGGACCCCCGGGGAGCGGCTCCAGCGTTCGGCGGTGAAGGCGCCGTAGGCCACCCACAGCAGGCCGGCGCCGGCCAGGAGGCCGAAGGCGGCCACGGCGATCGAGGTGGTGACGTCCTCGGGGGCGCCGACGACGGTCTGCACCCCGACGTATCCCCCAAGCAGCACGGCGATGAGGCCCTCCAGGGCCAGCACGACCGCCGCGATCACCAGGCTCATCGGACGAGTAGGCACATCCGCTGAGCCTACCCGGCCACATCGTCCCCCTCCTCCGCGCCCGGGTCTCGCGTCCCGCGGATACGCTGGCGGCATGCGGGCCATGCTGCTGGTCAACCCCAAGGCGACGACGACCAACCGCCGTACGCGCGATGTGCTCATCCGGGCGCTCGGCGCGGCGGTGGATCTGTCGGTGGAGGAGACCCGATACCGGGGGCACGCGGCGATGCTGGCGAGCACGGCGCGGTCCAAGGGCTTCGACCTGGTCGTCGTGCTCGGTGGCGACGGCACCATCAACGAGACCGTCAACGGGCTGCTGACGCCCGACACCGGCGAGGGCGGCGGCTCCGCGTCCCGGCCCGCGGTGGCGGTGATCCCCGGTGGCAGCGCCAACGTGTTCGCACGGGCGCTGGGCCTGCCCAACGACCCGGTGGAGGCGACCGGGGCGGTGCTGGAGGCGCTGCGCGACGACCGGCGCCGGGTGGTCGGGCTCGGGCACGCGAGCTGGGCCGACGAGAGCCGCTACTTCACCTTCTGCGGCGGGGTCGGCTGGGACGCCGAGGTGATCCGGGCGGTCGAGGGGCTGCGCGGGGCGGGCTTCCGGGCCACCCCGGCGAGGTACGTCGCGACGGCCGTGCGCCAGTTCTTCATGACCGACCGCAGGCACCCCGCGATCACGGTCGAGGCGCCCGGCATGCCGGCCGCGAGCGGCATCTACCTGGCGATCGTGTCCAACACCACGCCGTGGACCTACGTCGGCAGCCGCCCGGTGCAGCCCACGCCGTGGGCGAGCTTCGAGACCGGGCTCGACCTGCTGGGCCTGCGCCGGCTCACGCTGCCGACGATGATGGGCATCATGCCGCAGATCTTCAACCCCCCGGCCGAGGGTCTGCCGCACGGGCGGCACCTCGTGCAACTGCACGACGAGCCCGAGATCACCATCACCGCCACCCGGCCGGTGGCGTTCCAGCTCGACGGCGACTACCTGGGCGAACGCGAAAAGGTGGCATTCCGGTCTATCCCGGACGCGTTACAAGTCATGGTCTAGCGCGTTACATTCGGTCATAGTGTGACGCATCCGACAGCCATATCCGGCAAAACATACGGCCAAACCTCTTGCGTGTACGGAGCGTGGCTGACAGTCTCAAAGGGACGTCGGAACGTAGGACCTTTGAGGGAGCGACCCTCCCCCAGGGCGTCACCGGCGATCGCCGAACCAACCCGGGACCTACCCAGGCCCGGGAGTCGTTCGACCCTGCTAGTGAAAGTCTTCACAAAGTACGCCGCCGGAGCTCCCCGAAGCTCCACCAACGAAGGAGTGGAACGCATGGACTGGCGCCACCGAGCTGCCTGCCGTGACGTGGACCCCGAGCTGTTCTTCCCGATCGGCAACACCGGGCCCGCTCTGATGCAGATCGAGGAGGCCAAGCAGGTCTGCCGTCAGTGCCCGGTGAACGAGGCGTGCCTGAAGTGGGCGCTGGAATCGGGCCAGGACGCGGGCGTGTGGGGCGGCCTCAGCGAGGACGAGCGTCGCGCCCTCAAGCGTCGCACCGCCCGGCACCGCACCCGCGCGAACGTCTGACCTGCCCCTGACCAGCACCCCTGATCACGACCGTCTGATCGGGAACGTCGTTCTGATCCGGATGTCGATCAGAAACGCCTGATCGGGAACGTCTGATCACGACCCCCGCCGCCGAATCGACGATCACATCCCCTACGGCAATCCGTGCCCCCCTTCGGCCGGATCCCGCCTCCGGCGCGTCCCCAGGATGCCCCCTGGGGACGCCGCATGACAAATCGCGTCACATGATGCTGTCCTCGAAGGCAGCCTCTCACGCGGGCGGGGCGGGCAGCGGGACGGAGATGCTGACCTCGGTGCCCCCGCCGGGCCTGGGCTCGATGGACAGCCGCCCGGCCAGCTCGCCGACCACCAGCGTACGCACGATCTGCAGGCCCAGGCTCGTCGCGGAGTCCAGGTCGAAGTCCTCCGGCAGGCCCTTGCCGTCGTCGCTGACCAGCACGTCCAGCCGCTCCGGCAGCCGGCTGACGATCACCTGGAGCTTCCCCGGCCGGTGCGCGAAACCGTGTTGCACCGCGTTCTGCAGCAGCTCGGTGAGCACCATCGCCAGCGGCGTCGCGATGGCCGCGGGCAGCACCCCGAACGTGCCGATCCGGCGCGGGGTCACCTGGGCCTCCGGCGCCGACACCTCGCCGGTCATCGCGATCACGCGGTCGGCGATGTCGTCGAAGTCCACGAACTCCTCCGGCGCGTGCGCCAGGGTCTCGTGCACGATCGCGATCGAGCCGACCCGGCGTACGGCCTCCTCCAGCGCCTCGCGCCCCTCGGGGACGCGCAGCCGCCGCGCCTGGAGCCGCAGCAGCGCGGCCACGGTCTGCAGGTTGTTCTTGACCCGGTGGTGGATCTCGCGGATCGTGGCGTCCTTGGTCATCAGCTCGCGCTCGCGGCGGCGCAGCTCGGTCACGTCGCGGATCAGCACCAGCGCGCCGATCCTGCCGCCGCCGACGATCAGCGGGATCGCGCGGAGCTGCACGATCGTGCCGCCCGACTCGACCTCGGTCTCGCGCGGGGCCCGGCCGCTGGCCACGATCATCAGCGACTCGTCCACCGGCTCGTCGCCGTAGCACAGCGCGGCGGTGACCTTGCCCAGGTCGGCGCCGACCAGATCGGCGTTGAGCCCCAGCCGCCGGTACGCCGACAGCGCGTTCGGGGAGGCGTAGGTGACCCGGCCGGCCCGGTCCAGCCGCAGCAGCCCGTCGCCGACGCGCGGCGAGCGCACCAGGATCGGCTCGTCGCCGGAGAACGGGAACCGGCCCTCGGCCACCATCTGCGCCAGGTCGGAGGCGCTTTGCAGGTAGGTCAGCTCCAGCCGGGACGGGGTGCGGGCCGAGGACAGGTTCGTGGAGCGCTGGATCACGCCGAGGAAGCGCCCGGACGGCGTGTCGGACGGGCGGCGTACGGGGATGGTCTCCTCGCGCACCGGCACGCCGCTGGACCAGTCGGGGTCGCCCTCGCGGCAGATGCGCTGCTCGTTCCAGGCGGTGTCGATGAGGGGGCGCTCGCCCTTGGCCACGACCGTGCCCACGACGTCGTCGTGGTAGACGGTCGGCCCGGTCGTGGGCCGCATCTGGGCGACCGCGATCCACCCGTTGCCGTCGCCGAGCGGCACCCACAGGATCAGGTCGGCGAAGGACAGGTCGGCCAGAAGCTGCCAGTCGGAGACCAGCGCGTGCATCCAGTCGATGTCGGCGGCGTCGAGTTCGGTATGACGGACGGCCAGGTCGCTCAAAGTCGGCACGATTGCATCATGCGTGCTAGATGCCCCTGCGAACAAACCGGCACCCAATGGGCGCGCCAAGATGCGCCCGTAGGAGTGCCATCCCGCGTGTCGTGGGACCCGGGGCGAGGCTACGCGGCGTGATTGGGAAAATGCCCCCTATGGAACCCACGAGCACCCGCTCCCCCGGCGCCGGGCGGCCGGCCCCCGAACCCGGCGGGTACGACCCGCTCGCGCGGTTCCGCGCGGCCGCCGCGGCGCGTGAGACGGCGGGCCTGAGGCGTGCGCTGCGTCACCGCGCGCCCGACCACGGAGGGCTGATCGACCTGGCCTCCAACGACTACCTCGGCCTGGCCCGCGACCCCCGGCCGGCGCGGGCCGCCGCGGAGGCCACGCTGCGCTGGGGCACCGGCTCGACCGGCTCCCGGCTCGTCACCGGCTCCACGAGCCTGCACGCGGAACTGGAGGACGCGCTGTGCGCGTTCACGCAGGCCCCCCGCGCCCTGGTGTTCTCCTCGGGCTATCTGGCCAACCTGGCGGCGGTGGCGACGCTGGGCCGCGGCGCGCTGGTGGTCTCGGAGGAGGGCAACCACGCCTCGATCATCGACGGCTGCCGCCTGGCCAGGTCGCGGGTGGTGGTGACGCCGCACAAGGACGTCATGGCGGTGGAGAAGGCGCTGGCCGACCGCGCCGAGGAGCACGCGATCGTGGTCACCGACGCGCTGTTCTCCGTGGACGGCGACCTGGCGCCGCTCGCCGAGCTGCACGCGGCGGCCGTACGGCACGGGGCGCTGCTGGTGGTGGACGAGGCGCACGCGCTCGGCGTGGTCGGGCCCGGCGGGCGCGGCGCGGTGCACGCGCTCGGACTGGCCGGCGACCCGCATGTTGTGAGAACCGTCACATTGTCCAAGGCCCTGGGCGCCCAGGGCGGGGCGGTGCTGGCCGCGCCGGAGATAGTGGACACCCTGGTGGACACCGGGCGCCCGTTCATCTTCGACACCGGTCTCGCGCCGGGGAGCGTTGCGGGGGCACTGGCGGCGCTGGGTATCCTGCGAAACCAGCCCGAACTGCCGGAATACGCCAGACAACGGGCCGGTGAACTGGCCGCGATGGCGGCGGGTCTCGGCCTGGAGGCGGGCGAGCCGGCCGGGGCGGTCGTGCCCGTGGTGCTCGGCCGCCCGGACGTCGCACTTCAGGGGGCGGCGGTCTGCGCGGAGCTGGGGGTGCGCGTCGGATGCTTCCGCCCGCCCTCGGTGCCGCACGGCCGCTCTTGCCTGCGGTTGACCGCGCGGGCCAATCTGAGTTCCGATGATCTCGCGGTGATCAGAGTCGCGCTCACCGCCGTGGCCGAGATGAAGGTGAACGGGTGACAGAAGACTCCCCGCGGGTTCCCAAGTACTACGACGTCAAACGGAGCCTGCTTGAGCTCACCAAGAGCCTGTCGCCGGGCAGCGCGCTGCCGCCCGAGCGTACGCTCGCGGTGCGCTTCGAGACCTCGCGGACGACCGTGCGCCAGGCCCTGACCGAGCTGACGGTCGAGGGCAGGCTGGTCCGCATCCAGGGCAAGGGCACCTTCGTCGCCCAGCCCAAGGTCGCCCAGGTGCTCCAGCTCACCTCCTACACCGGCGACCTGCGCACGGTGGGCCTGGAGCCCGACACCAAGATCCTGGACATCAGCTACATCACCGCCGACGAGACCCTGGCCCGCCGGCTGGCGATCAACCCCGGTGGGCGGGTGCTGCGCATCCACCGCCTGCGCCTGGCCAACGGCGAGCCGATGTCGATCGACACCACCCACCTGTCGGCGCGCCGCTTCCCCCGGCTGCGCCGCGAGCTCGAAGCCCACTCCTCCCTGTACGAGACGCTGCACAACGCCTACCAGGTGCGCCTGACCGACGCCGAGGAGATCATCGAGACCGTGCTGGCGACGCCGTACGACGCGCAGGTGCTCGGGGTGGACGTCGGCCTGCCGATGCTGCTGCTCACCCGGCACGCGTTCGACGCCGACGGCAATCCGGTCGAATGGGCGCAATCCCTCTACCGCGGCGACCGGTACAAGTTCGTCACCCGCCTGCGCAGGCCATAGTTCTGACATGAGCATCCTGGTGATCTCCGGCACCGACACCGGAGTCGGCAAAACGGTGGTGACGGCGGCGGTCGCGGCGCTGGCGCGCGAGCGCGGCGCGAGCGTCGCGGTGGTGAAGCCGGCGCAGACGGGCGTACGCGAGGGCGAGCCCGGCGACCTGGACGAGGTGATCCGGCTGTCCGGCGTGAGCACCACGTTCGAGCTGGCCCGCTTCCCAGACCCGCTCTCGCCCGCCGCCGCGGCGCGCGTGTCGGGCCTGCCGCCGCTGTCGCTGGACGCCGCGGCCGGCAGGATCGCCGAGCTGGCCGAGTCGCACCGGCTGGTGCTGGTGGAGGGCGCGGGCGGGCTGCTGGTGCGCTTCGACGAGGAGGGCGCCACGATCGCCGACCTGGCGCGCACGCTGCGCGCCCCGGTGCTGGTGGTGGCCAGGGCCGCGCTCGGCACCCTGAACCACACCGCGCTCACGCTGGAGGCCATGGCCGGGCGCGGCATCGACCTGGCCGGGGTGGTGATCGGCTCCTGGCCGGCGGAGCCGGGCCTGGCCGAGCGGTGCAACGTGGCCGACCTGGAGATGCTGGCCGCGCGCCCGCTGGCCGGCGCGCTCCCCGAGGGCGCGGGCGGCCTGGACCGGGCCGCGTTCGCCCGGGTGAGCCGAGCCGGACTCGGTCCCGCGCTCGGCGGCGGGTTCGACCCCGCCGCGTTCCGCACGAGCCTTAGGCTGACGCTCTAGCGACCCGTGAGGGAGAGGGAACAGCGTGGACATTCTGACCGTCGCCCGCGACCAGGTGCTCGACCGGGGCGAAGGGCTCACCGCCGAGCAGGCCCTTGAGTGCCTGCGGCTGCCCGACGAGCGGCTGCCGGAACTGCTGGCGCTGGCCCACGAGGTGCGCGTGAAGTGGTGCGGGCCCGAGGTCGAGGTGGAGGGCATCGTCTCGATCAAGACCGGCGGCTGCCCGGAGGACTGCCACTTCTGCTCCCAGTCCGGCACCTTCGACTCCCCCGTACGCGCGGCGTGGCTGGACATCCCGTCGCTGGTGAAGGCCGCGGAGGAGACCGCGCGCACCGGCGCGACCGAGTTCTGCATCGTCGCCGCGGTGCGCGGCCCCGACCGGCGGCTGATGGACCAGGTCCGCCAGGGCGTCAAGGCCATCAACGACGCGGTGGAGATCAACATCGCCTGCTCGCTCGGCATGCTCACCCAGGCCCAGGTGGACGAGCTGGCCGAGATGGGCGTGCACCGCTACAACCACAACCTGGAGACCGCCCGCTCCCACTTCCCCAACGTCGTCACCACCCACACCTGGGAGGAGCGCTGGGAGACCTGCCTGATGGTGCGCGAGGCGGGCATGGAGCTGTGCTGCGGCGGCATCGTGGGCATGGGCGAGTCGGTGGAGCAGCGGGCCGAGTTCGCCGGGCAGCTCGGCGAGCTGGCGCCCGACGAGGTGCCGCTGAACTTCCTCAACCCGCGCCCCGGCACCCCGTTCGCGAACTACCCGCTGGTCGAGGGGGCCGACGCGCTGCGCACCATCGCGACGTACCGGCTGGCGCTGCCGCGGACGATCCTGCGCTACGCCGGGGGCCGCGAGCTGACGCTGGGCGACCTCGGCACCCGCGACGGCATGCTCGGCGGGATCAACGCGATCATCGTCGGCAACTACCTCACCACGCTCGGCCGCCCGGCGTCGGCCGACCTCGACCTGCTCACCGACCTGAAGATGCCGATCAAAGCCCTCTCGAAGACCTTGTGACCGACTGGTAGGTTCGGCGGCATGGACTCCGCGAAGCATGCCGGTGACGCCGCCGTAGCCGTCTCCAAGGCCTACGGCATCGAGACCATGTTCACCTTGTCCGGCGGGCACGTCTTTCCCCTGTACGACGGGGCCGTGCACGAAGACATGCGCATCCTCGACGTGCGCCACGAGCAGAGCGCGGTGTTCGCGGCCGAGGCCACCGCGCGCCTGACGCGCAGACCGGGGCTCGCCGTGCTCACCGCGGGCCCCGGCATCACCAACGGCGTGAGCGGCGTGGCCACCGCCCACTTCAACGGCTCCCCCGTCGTCGTCCTGGGCGGCCGGGCACCGCGCGCACGCTGGGGCTCGGGGGCCCTGCAGGAGATGGACCACCCGCCGCTGTTCGAGACCATCACCAAGCTCGCCTTCACCGCGGGCTCGGCCGAGAGCATCGGGCAGGACGTGGAGAGCGCGTTCCGCACCGCCATAGCGCCGCACCGCGGCCCGGTCTTCCTCGACTTCTACATGGACGACCTGTTCTCCCCCGCCCCCGCGCACCGGGTCGAGACCCTGACCCCGTCCCCGCTCGAACCCGACACCGACCGCCTCGCCGAGATCGCCCGGCTGATCGCCGAGGCCGAGCGGCCGGTGCTCGTACTCGGCTCCGACGTGTGGATGGAGCGCGCCGAGGAGGCCGCGCGCGACTTCGCCGAGGAGTGGCGGCTGCCGGTCATCCCCAACGGCCAGGGCCGCGGCCTCCTGCCCGCCGGGCACGACCTGCTGGTCACCCGGGCCCGCGGCACCGCCTTCGGCCAGGCCGACCTGGTCATCGTCGCCGGGGCCCCGCTGGACTTCCGGCTCGGCTACGGCTGGTTCGGCGGCAAGGACGGCGCGCCGCTGGCCAAGGTGGTGCACATCGCCGACGCCCCCTCTCAGCTCGCCACGCACGTCGGCACCGCCGCGAGCGCCGCCGGCGACCTGTCGCTGACCTTCTGGGGCCTGAGCGCCGCCTGCGCCACCGCGAAGGTGGACCCCGGCCGGTACGCTCCTTGGCTGGCCAGGCTGGCCGAGACGGCCGCCGCCGCCATCGCGGGCGACGCCCCGCTGCTCGCCGCCGAGGCCGACCCGATCCACCCCATGCGCATCTACGGCGAGCTGGCCAAGGTCCTGGCCGACGACGCCGTGGTCATCGGCGACGGCGGCGACTTCGTCTCCTACGCCGGCAAGTACGTCGAGCCGGCCCGCCCCGGCTGCTGGCTGGACCCGGGCCCGTACGGCTGCCTGGGCACCGGCCTCGGCTACGCCATCGCCGCCCGCCTGGCGCGGCCGTCCTCACAGGTGGTGCTCCTCCTCGGCGACGGCGCGGCCGGCTTCTCGCTGATGGACGTCGACTCCCTGGTACGCCACCGCCTGCCGGTCGTGATGATCTGCGGCAACAACGGCATCTGGGGCCTGGAGAAGCACCCCATGCAGATGCTCTACGGCTACGACGTGGCGGCCGAACTCCAGCCCCAGTGCCGCTACGACCAGGTGGTCACCGCCCTCGGCGGCGGCGGCGAACTGGTCACCTCACCCGACGAGATCGGCCCCGCCCTGCAGCGCGCCTTCGACTCCGGCGTCCCCTACCTGGTGAACATCGCCACCGACCCGGCCATCGCCTACCCACGCAACACCACAGGCATCTGAATCCGCCCCCCACCCCGCCCAGTGCAGGGGCTGGCGCCGAGATGGCCGTAAGGGCTCGCGTGGGCGCCCTGCGCGGGGTGGGCGGGTTTCACAAATGGGTGCAGTGACGGGGTAGTGGCGGCTTGGGCGCGGGTCGTGTCCGGAGCGACGACGGAAGACACGACCCTGAAAGGCGCCCAAGCCCGCCCGTGCGAAGCACGGGCCAGGAACTACGCGGCGGCGGGCTTGGAGCCGGTGGCGGTGGGGGTGACGGTCGGTTCTGGGGTTTCGCAGCCGGCGGCGGGATCGACGACCAGTTCGACCGGGCGCCTGATGTCGGACCGCATGCCGCCTGCCGGGTCCTGCTGGACGACCTTGAAGCAGTCCTGTGCCGGTTCGCCGCCGCTCACCAGGATCTTGCTCTTGAACCCGGCGGCGGCCAGCCTGTCGACCGCCTGGGCCAGGGTCAGCCCCAGCACGTCGGGCACGACCTTGCGTGTCACCGAAGGGGTCGGGGTCGGGGTGGGCTTCTTGGTGGGCGTGGTCGGCGTCGGAGAGGGGCTGGGCTTCGCCTCGGGGGTCTCGCTCGGCCGCTCGGTGCGGGTCTGGCGGGGCTCGTCCTCGGCGGGGCGCGTGGTGGGCTTGTCGTTGGTGCGCTTGGGCGGTTTGGGGCTGTCCAGCGGCTCGGCGGTCTCGACGTTGGGCACGTTGTCGTTCTTGCGCGCGATCGAGGTGTTGCCGGTCGGCTCGGAGCCGCCGAACTCGGTGAACGCCACCGCGACACCGCCGACGCACAGCACGCCGGCCGCGACCAGGGCGCTCACCGCGCCGGCCCGGCGCCGGCCGGGGGGTTTGCGACGGCCGCGTCCGCCGCCCGCCGCCGTCGCGGGGCCGGTGTCCGCGACCGGCCGGGACGAGGTGGTGGCGGAGCGCCGGTCGGCGCCGCCCTGGTAGGGCTCGTTCTGGTACGCCCCTGTCTCGTGGGCACCGGTCTGGCGGGCGCCCGTCTGGTAGGGGTCCGCCTGGTAGCCGCCGGTCTCGGCGGCGTAGAAGTCGGTCGGTGCGTACGCGCGCGCGTCGAACCCGCCGGTCAGCGAACCGCCGGAGGGCTGGCCGGGGTGCCCCCCGGTGGCGGGCGGCGGGCCGTGCGCGCCCGCGGTGTATCCGCCCGGGTACGCCCCGCCGGGCTGCGGCTGGGGCTGGGGCTGGGGCGGCGGCTGGGGGGCCGGGGCGGGGTGCGGCTCGGCGGCCACGGCGCTCTTGGCCGCCAGGCTCATCGCGGCGGCGTCGGGCCAGCGGCGCGCCGGGTCCTTGGCCAGCGCCACCTCCACGATCCGGCGCACCGGGGCCGGGATGTGCGGCGGCAGCGGCGGCGGGGCCTCGCGGATGTGCTTGAGCGCGATCGTGACCGGCGTGTCGCCGTCGAAGGGCCGGTGGCCGGCCAGGCACTCGTACGCCACGACGCCGAGCGCGTAGATGTCCACGGCCGGGGTCACCGGCGCGCCCTCGGCCTGCTCGGGCGCGCAGTAGGCGGCGGTGCCCAGCACCATGCCCGCGTCGGTGAGCCTGCTCGCGGTGTCGGCCCGCGCGATGCCGAAGTCGGTGAGCACGAGGGTGCCGTCGGCGCGGACCAGCAGGTTGCCCGGCTTGATGTCGCGGTGCACGATCCCCTGCTCGTGCACCGCCTGCAGCGCCGAGGCCGCCTGGGCGATCAGCTCCATCGCGGCCTCGGGCGGGATCTGCCCGAGGCGGGTGAGCAGGCGGTCCAGCGGCTCGCCGTCCACGAACTTCATCACCAGGTACGCCTGCGCCCCCACGCCGGGCACCTGGTCCACACCGTAGTCGTAGACGTCCACGACGCCGGGGTGGTTGATCGTCGCCATCGCGCGCGCCTCGCCGCGGAAGCGCTCGCCGAAGCCGGGATCGTCGGTGCGGCCGGGCAGCAGCACCTTCACCGCGACCGTGCGGCCGAGGACGACGTCCTCGCCTCGCCAGACCTCGCCCATGCCACCGGCGCCGAGGCGGACGTCCAGGCGGTAGCGTCCCGCCAGCGTCGTCCCTTGGGCCACCATGGTTCCCCCGTTACCCCCCTGTCGCGTTTACCTCTCTCACCTCAGGATTCTCCAACAAAGCGGATTTGTATCGCGGGGAGATAACACCGAGGTCACGAAACCCTGTGCTCGTGCGATCCTTGCCGCCCTCTGGGATGCCGGAGCCCCCAAGGGGTGATAAAGGGTAAGGCGTCAATCAGCTTACTCTGATGCCGTGTTGCGCGCAGCTCGCATACCACCCCGAGGGCATCACCTGCACCACCATTCTCCTCCTGCACTCGGGGCAGTACCTCGGCGGCTCCATCTCGCGTGCGGCCCGGCACGCCGTGTGGTCGCCCTCGGCGGCGCGCCCTCCGCAGTGGTCGCAGTACTCGCTCACGGCACCGACCCTAGACTGACGTGCATGACGATCGCTCCCGGGTTGACCGCCACCATGCTGTTCCTGGTCGAAAAGGCGGACACCGCCGCCATGCTGGGCAGCGGCGACGTACCCATCCTGGGCACCCCGCGTCTGCTCGCCTTCGCCGAGGCCGCGACGGTGCAGGCCGTACGCGACCACCTCGAACCCGGGCAGACCACGGTCGGCACCCGGGTGGAGCTGGAGCACCTCGCCGCGTGTCCGGTGGGCGCCCACGTGGAGCTGAGCGCCGAGCTCACCAAGGTGGACGGCCGGCGCCTGGTCTTCGGGTTCACCGCCACCGAGCGGGCCACGCTGGTCGGTTCGGGGACCATCGAGCGCGTCGTGGTCGATCGCGCCCGATTCCTCGCCCGTGCAACCTCCTGACCGGTCGCTACTCGTCGATGACCGCGATCAGGTCGCCCTCCTGGACCACGTCGCCCTCGGCCACCTTGAGCTGGGCCACGACGCCCGGCTCCTCGGCCAGGACCGGGATCTCCATCTTCATCGACTCCAGGATGACCAGAGTGTCGCCCTCGTCCACGGTGTCGCCCTCCTGGGCGACGACCTTCCAGACGTTCGCCACCATCTCCGCGCGTACCTCAGCCATCGGGTGCTCCCCTCGTAAGTGATCCAACTCTGCCAGAACCTCCGGGCGCCATCACCGTGATCGCATCCGCTCGACCAGGCCCGTGTCATAGTCGCCGCCGGCGAACTCGGGCCGGTCCAGCAGCTCGGCGCAGAACGGCAGGTTGTTCTTGGGCCCCTCGATCACGAAGGCGGCCAGCGCCTCGCGGGCCCGCGCCAGCGCCGCCTCGCGGGTCGGGCCGTGCACGCACAGCTTGGCCAGCAGCGGGTCGTAGAACGGCGTGACCGTGTTGCCGGCCTCGTAGCCGGAGTCGACCCGTACGCCCTCGCCCTCGGGCTCCTTCCACACCTCGATGCGGCCGGGGCCGGGGAGGAACCGCTTGGGGTCCTCGGCGTAGACCCGGAACTCGATCGCGTGCCCGCCCGGGGGCTCGGCGACCGGCGGCACCGCCTCGCCGGCGGCGATCAGAAGCTGCGCCCGGACCAGGTCGTGGCCGGTGACCAGTTCGGTGACCGGGTGCTCGACCTGGAGCCGGGTGTTCATCTCCAGGAACACGAAGTCCTGCGCCTCGGTGTCGACCAGGCACTCCACGGTGCCCGCGCCGCGGTAGCCGACCGCCTCGCCGGCGCGTACGGCCGCGGCCAGCATGCGCTCGCGCAGCTCGGGCGTCAGGCCGGGCGACGGCGACTCCTCCACGACCTTCTGGTGCCGGCGCTGCACCGAGCAGTCGCGCTCGCCCAGGGCGACCACGGTGCCGTCGGCCAGCCCGAGGATCTGCACCTCGACGTGCCGGGCCCGCTCGATGTACCGCTCAAGCAGCACCCCGGCCCCGTCGCCGTCGCCGGCGAACCTGGCCGCGGCCCGCGCCGCCGCCTCGTACGCCTTGACCAGGCCGGCCTCGTCACGGGCGACGCTCATGCCGATGCCGCCGCCACCGCCCGCGGTCTTCACCATGACCGGATAGCCGATCGCCGCGGCGGCCTCGGCGGCCCGCCCGGCGCCGGCGACCGGCTCGCGGGTGCCCGCGGCCACGGGGACGCCGGCCTCCTGCATCAGGTTCCGCGCGTTGATCTTGTCGCCCATGCGCTCGATGGCCTCGGGCGCGGGCCCGATCCAGGTCAGCCCGGCCTCGACCACCGCCCGCGCGAACGCCGGGCTCTCGGACAGGAACCCGTAGCCGGGGTGCACGGCCCGCGCGCCGGTACGCCGGGCGGCGTCGAGCACCTTGCCGATGTCCAGGTAGCTCTGCGCCGGGTGCGCCGGGCCGATCGGCACCGCCTCATCGGCCTCGCGGACGAACGGGAGCCCGGCGTCGGCCTCGGAGTGCACCGCGATGGCCCGTAACCCCATCTGCCTGACCGTGCGGATGATCCGGCGCGCGATCTCTCCCCGGTTGGCGACCAGAACGGACTCGAACACTCGTGCTCTCCCTCGGCATCGACCACCGCCCCCGACGCCTCACCACCTTATGGCCGTGACCGGCACCGCACCTTTCCCCCAAAACCACCGTTCCCCGCACCATGATCTGTAGGAACCACACAACGCATGTTGCGCGCTTGTGAATCGGTGGTGAAACCGCGGACTACAACCGGTGCAGCGGGGCGAGGCGATCGACGACCCGGGCCATGGCCTCGACCACGGCGGGGTCGTACTCGGTGCCGGCGGCCAGGCGCAGCCGTTCCAGCGCGGCGCCCGCCCGGTCGCGGTCGGTGGAGCCGCCCATCAGGTCGTCGTAGCCGTTGGCCACCTTGATGATCCGGCTGGCCAGCGGCGGGCCCTCGGCGACGGGGTCGCACTGGCGGCGTACGATCTCGGCGACGCGGTCGAGCACGCCCGTCTGCTTGATCACCTCCGCGCCCAGCTCGGCGATCCTGCGGGCCTGGGCGGGGTCGGTGAGCACGGTGGCCCCGCCCGGGATCGGGTCGCGCAGGGAGAGCTGGCCGATGTCGTGCATCAGCGCGGCGTACTCCAGCTCCAGCAGCTCCGGCTCGGCCAGGCCCATCTCCCGGCCCACGGCCACCGACAGGCGGCTCACCCGCCGTGAGTGGCCGGGCTCGACGTATCCGCCGACCTCGGTGACCCGGGCCAGGGCGCGCACGGTCTGCAGGTAGGTGGCGCGGATGCCGGCGTACTTGCGGAAGGCGACCTGGGTGACCAGGAGCGGGGCGGCGAAGACGAGCAGCGCGGCCATGTCCATGCTGTGCGCGGCCAGCGCGAGCAGCAGGCCGGACGCGGCGACCGCGGCGCCGAGCGGCGCGGCCATGCGCAGCTCGTCGCGCACCGCCACCGGGAACGCCGTACGCACCTGGTCGGCGCGCAGCAGCGCCGCCACGACGATGTCGCACAGCAGCGCGAGCAGGATCATGGCGGCCATCACGCCGAGCACCGGGGTCCACTGGTCGGAGTGCGAGGTCATCTCGTACAGCGGCTCGGCGAGCGGCCGGAACGCGAAGGCGAGCAGCGCGCCGGTCAGCAACCGCCGCGCCATCGCGTCGAGGCGGGGCGGGCGGCCCACCGCCAGGTGCGGCAGGGCGCCCGCGATCATGCCGACCGCGAGCACCGCGACCACCTGCAGCGCCGAGTGCTGCGCCTGCCGCCCGCCCATGTCGAGCAGCAGGGTGTAGCCGAGCGCGGCGGCGGTGCTGATCGGGGCGACCTCGCGGTTGCCCGGCATGGTCAGCCGGGCCAGCTCGCCGGTCGCGATCAGCGCGCCGAAGCCGACCGCGACCGAGGCGTCGTGCAGCCCCACGGCCGCGGTGTGGGCGACCCCGGCCACGGTGACCAAACCGGCGGCGCAGATCAGCAGCAACTGGCCGGAGTCGAGCCCTTGCCAGGACCGGGGAGAGTCGATCATCGCTCGGACACCACCTGGATGGGCGTCGTCGGGTCGTCATGGTCCTTGATCACGACGGTCTCGGCCTCCTCGCCCGGCGGCACCGGCACCTTGCGCGGCGCCTCCCACCCGTCGCGCTCCACCGCCTTGACGAACGCCGCCACCATCACCGGGTCGAACTGCGTGCCCGCGGCCTTGCGCAGCTCCTCGATGGCCACCGGCACCGGCCGGGCGCCCCGGTAGGAGCGGTCGGAGGTCATGGAGTCGAAGGCGTCGGCCACCGCGATGATCCGGGCGAACTCCGGGATCTCGTCACCGGCCAGGCCCATCGGGTAGCCGGTGCCGTCGTGCCGCTCGTGGTGGTGCATGATCCCGGCGAACGCCTCGTCGAGGAAGTCGATGCCGCGCACGATCTCCAGCCCGCGCATGGGGTGCAACTGGATCGCGGCGTACTCCTCCTCGGTCAGCGGCCCCTCCTTCTGCAGCACCTTGGTGGGCACGCCGAGCTTGCCGACGTCGTGCAGCATGCCGGCGTAGCGGATCGCGCGCAGCCGCTCGGGGCCCATGCCGATCTCCTCGGCGATCATGGTCGAGGCGAGCGACACGCGGGTGCAGTGGCCGCGCGTGTAGTAGTCCTTGGTCTCCACGGCCTGGCACAGCGCGGCGATGGTCGCGTCGTACGAGCGCTGCTGCGCGAGGTACTGCCCGAACGCCCACCGTGCCACGAACAGCGGCAGCAGCACCAGCACCGCCGAGATCGACTGCACGGTGGCCCACAGCCCCGCGATCAGCAGCCCGAAGGTCGCGTAGCCCAGGTAGGACGCCAGCAACTGCACCATGCCGCGCACCGGCACCCGGTCCACCTGCGCGGCCAGCGACAGCATCACCGCGATCAGCGCGAAGTTCAGAGGCACGTACACCGCCGCCGCGCCCGCGAAGGGCAGGATCAGCTCCTCGAAGTTCTCGATCTCCGGCACCCCGGCGACCCCGCCGAGCCGCACGAACACCTCGCCCGCGGCGTACCCGCAGATCGTGAACTGCGCCCCGTTGAACAGCCGTTTGGTCAGCGCCAGGCCCGGCCGCACGCTGAACACCGCCGTCATGCCGACCAGCGCCGCCCCCGGCGGCCCCACCAGCACCACGGCGGCCAGCGCCGCGGAGAAGCTGACCGAGATCGCGGCCTGCTTGACGTTGAGCAGGGTCGGCACGGACTCGCACACCAGGAACAGCAGCGCGAGCACGAGCAGCGTGGACCAGTCGACCCGCTCGAACCGGCCCACCGCCAGACCGTGCCCCAGCAGCCCGAAGGCCACCGCGATCACGGCGGTCAGATAGAGCTTGGCGTACCACGGCAGTCCACGCAATGCGGCCACCTAACGGTGCTACAGGCGCGCGCTCACGTCCAGGAGATGCCCGCCGCCCGGCTGGTCATGCCCATACACATGCGCCGCCTCCACGTCGATTTCCGCAACTCAGGCTACAGAAGCGAACCACACGCACGCGGCCCACTCCGAGAATCGCAAGCAAAGCGTAACCAACCCCTCACCGCGTGCCACAGCCCGGGGTGGGCGTGGGCGCGGAGAGGCGTCAGCCGGACGTGTGACGGGTGCGGGCCCATTCGACGGTGGCCTTGAGGCCGGTGGGCAGGTCGGTACGCGGGCGCCAGCCGAGGGCTTCGGCGGCCGGGGCCGGGTCCACGGCCATGGCGGGGAGGTCGCCGAGGCGGGCGGGGGCCAGGGAGGGGTTGTCGGGGGCGCCGACGGCCTCGGCCACGAGGGTGTGCAGGCGGCGGTCGGTGGTCTGGACGCCGGTGCCGAGGTTGAACCGGCCGCCGTCGCCGACCGGGCCGCAGGCGCGTACGAAGGCGTCGACCACGTCGTCCACGTAGATGTAGTCGCGGGTCTGGGTGCCGTCGCCGTACAGGACGGTGGGCGCGCCCGACAGGAGGGCGTCGGTGAAGATGGACACCACGCCGGCCTCGCCCTCGGGCGACTGGCGCGGGCCGTAGACGTTGGACAGCACCAGCGTGGTGTACTCGATGCCGTGCAGGGCGCGGTAGGTCGCGAGGTAGACCTCGGCGCTGAGCTTGGAGGCCGCGTACGGCGAGCGCGGGTCGGTGGCGGCGCCGCCGGGGACCGGGATCACCTCGGGGCGGCCGTAGACCGCGACCGATGAGGCGAAGACGACCTTGCGGGTGCCGGCGGCGCGGGCGGCCTCCAGGACGTTGACGGTGCCCTCGACGTTGAGCCGGGCGTCGTGCACCGGGTCGGCCACGCTCTTGCGCACGCTGATCTGGGCGGCGAGATGGCACACCACCTCGGGCCGGAACTGCGCCGCGATGCCGGCGAGGGCGGCGTCGCGTACGTCGAGCACGTGCAGCGTCATCTTCCCGCTGCGGGCCGCGCGCTCCAGGTTGGGCCGGGCGCCGGAGCTGAGGTCGTCGACCACGGCCACCTCGTGGCCCTCGTCGAGCAGCCGGTCCACCAGCGTGGACCCGATGAAGCCCGCCCCGCCCGTCACAAGCACCCGCATGCCAAGCCCCTCCGTTGTGCGTTGTGACGATCCTAGGGGCGGCGGCGGGCCGGCGGCGCCGCCGGTGTCAGTCGGCGACCTCCAGCCGGCCCTCGACCATCTGCACCCGGACCTCCTCGATCCGGTTGAGCACCTTGGAGCGCAGGTCGGCGGGGACCTGCTCGCAGCCGCAGTGCTTGGCGATCAGCTTCTTGACCGCCTCCTCCAGGCCGTACTCGGCCAGGCACGGCCCGCACTCCTCCAGGTGCACCCGGATCTGGGCGCGGTCCTGGGGGTCGATCTCGCCGTCGAGATAGCTGTAGACGGCGTCGAGCACGTCGCTACAGTCGGTTTCGTGGGGCTTGCCGCAGCTCATTTCGATCCCTCCGCCGGGACCAGACCGCGCTCGCGCGCGTAATCCTCCAGTTGGGCCCGAAGCTGGCGGCGGCCCCGGTGGAGCCGCGACATCACGGTGCCGATCGGAGTGCCCATGATGTCGGCGATCTCCTTGTAGGGGAACCCCTCCACGTCGGCGAGGTAGACCGCGATGCGGAACTCCTCGGGAAGCGCGGCCAGGGCCTGCTTGACGTCGCTGTCGGGCAGGTGCTCAAGCGCCTCGATCTCCGCCGACTTCAGCCCGGCGGAGGTGTGGGACTCGGCACGGGCGATCTGCCAGTCCTCGATCTCCTCCGTGCCGGCCTGCTTGGGCTCGCGCTGCTTCTTGCGGTAGTTGTTGATGAAGGTGTTGGTGAGGATGCGGTACAGCCAGGCCTTGAGGTTCGTGCCCTCCTGGAACTGGTGGAAGGACGCGAACGCCTTGGCGAAGGTCTCCTGGAGGAGATCCTCCGCATCCGCAGGGTTGCGGGTCATCCGGAGCGCGGCCGAGTAGAGCTGGTCGAGGTACGGCATGACGTCACGCTCGAACCGCTCGCTCCGCTGCTCCAGAGTCTCCGCGCGTGTCGCAGGGACCGGACCCACCCCCTTAAGATCGCCGGTGCCCGGACGAAGCGGGATACCGTTATCGACGGAGGATACCCGCTCGCCGTCGTCCGCCCGGCGACGGGGACGAGTGTCGTGTTCGAGCAGCGCCACCATGCGCGGCCAACCTCTCGGGAGAAGATCGTGCTACGACGGCCTACAACACCCGGGCCCGGCCGTGTGTTCCCGCGAGACGGCACGGCCGGCGCGGCTGTTCGCGCAAGATAGAAGGTGACGATAGACCCGGTACGGGGAAAAAGACTACGTACCGGCTGGTAGCCAGATTCCCGGAAGACCCCGATGCACAGGAGCCGCGAGTGCTGCCCATTCCGGCCGAAGAACTGAACGGCTCAGGAACGCTGGGGCCGTACTGGACCTTCTACCGCGCGGTCGCCGCCGAACAGCTCAGCCGGTGGCTCCCCGAACAGCCCTCGGTCCTGCTGGACCTGTCCGGCGGCGGGGGGCAGTGGGGGGCGCAGGCGGCGCGGTCGGGGCACCGCGTCATCGAGGTGATCGACTTCCGGCTGGCGGGGCAGGCCAAGCTGCACGACGCGGAGAAGATCCGCCGGATCCGCGCCGACGACCTGGGCTTCCTGCCCGACGAGAGCGTCGATGCGGTGGTCGCGGAGGAGCGGGCGCTGTCGGTGGAGCTGATGGCCGAGTCGGCGATCAAGGACGTGGCCAGGGTGCTGCGGCCCGGCGGCCGGGCGCTGGTCTGCGTCGACTCGCTGGTGCTGGGCATGGCGATACTGGCCGAGCAGAACTACTGGGCCCACCTGTGCCAGACGGGCGAGGTCATGCTGGTGCCCTGGCCCGACGGCAGCATCACCCGGTGCTTCAGCAGCGGCCAGCTCCGCGAGCTGCTGGTGGGCGCGGGCCTGGAGGTCGAGTGGATCCGCCCGCGCACGGTGCTGTCGCCCTCGACCGTGGACCACGTGCTGGCCTCCGACTCGCGGGCCCTGGCCTGGCTGGTGCGTACGGAGCTGGAGGCGCATCCCGACGATGACGACACCGTCGGGATCCACCTCGTGGCCAGCGCCAAGAAGAAGGGGTGAGCGCCGGGCGTCAGCGGCGGCGTTCCAGGCGCGACTGGCACTGCACGCAGCGCGCGGCCTCCGGCCTGGCCTCCAGGCGGCCTTCCGGCACCGGCTTGTCGCAGTCGACGCAGCGCCCGTAGCGGCCCTCGTCGAGCCGGGCGAGCGCCTCGGTCACCGCCTTGAGCTGCAGCGTGGCGACGTCGAGCATCGCCTGGTTGCGGTCGGCGTCGGTCAGGTCGGCGCCCGCGTCGGCCGCCGAACGCTCGCGTATCGCGACCGGATCGCCCCGTAGCACTCCGATCGACCGTTCGAGCTCGGCGAACATGGTCTTCAAGCGCTTACGCGCGGTCGCGTCGTCCACGAACGCACCTCCGGGAGAGATGAGGGCGCCTCGCAGCGGGATACCCCGGATCTCCCGCCGTGCGCGCTAAGGGGGCATGAACCGTATGTGGCGGCCCCGCCGGACTGGTGCGGGGCCAGCGCTTTCCTCACCGGATGCCCGTTCGACGACCTTCTTACACCGGTGTGACACCGTCTTTTCCGACGGAGGTGACAAAATCCGCGCCCCTGGTCAAGGACGCCGTCACAGCAGCGCGCCCTCCTCCGGCTCCTGGCGCTCCAGCAGGTGGGGGCCGTTGTTGCGCACGCTGTTGACCGCGGTCGAGACCGGATACGCCTCCAGCGTGTCGGGCGAGGCGGGCACCAGCAGGGCGCGGGCGTCCGCGGGCTCGGTCAGGCCGGGGTTGAGCCAGTCGTCCCAGCGCTCGCGCTCGACCAGCATCGGCATGCGGTCGTGGATGCGGCCGAGGTGGTCCTCTGCGGTGGTGGTGATCACTGTGCAGGTCACCAGCCACGCCTCGGGGTCGTCGTCGGGCCGGGACCGGTCGCGCCAGAACTCGTACAGGCCGGCCATGGCCATCACCGAGCCGTCGGCGGGGTGGATGAAGTAGGGCTGCTTGCGCTTCTTGTCGATCTGGTACCACTCGTAGTAGCCGTCGGCGGGCAGCAGGCAGCGCCGCTGCGCGAACGCCCGCTTGTACGCCGGCTTCTCGGCCACCGTCTCGACCCGCGCGTTGATCATGCGGGACCCGATCGAGGGGTCCTTGGCCCAGGGCGGCACGAGCCCCCAGCGCAGCGTGCGGAGCTGACGCACGGCGGACGCGCCCTGCTCATCGCCGTCCTGCCCCTTCTCGCCCTTCGGCTTGCGCTCCAGGACCGCGTAGACCTCCTTGGTGGGGGCCACGTTGTAGTCCTCGCGCAGCTCCTTGTCGGGCACGGCGTCCACCGCGACCCTGAACTCCTCCAGCAGCTCGTGCTTCTTCCGCGCCGAGGCGTATCTCCCGCACATGTCCCCCAGAGTGCCACTTCTCCCGCTCCCGCGCGCGACGCCCGCGGTACGCTCCGGCACGGCCGGTAGGCTGTGAACCATGTCTCAACGGCCCGATGCCACCCCAGTCTGGCCCGCTCCGGTCGCGGCGGGGCCGGTCCGCGCGACCGTGCCGCTCCCCGGCTCCAAGTCGGTGACCAACCGGGCGCTGCTGCTCGCCGCGCTCGCCGACGGCCCCGGCACCGTACGTCGTGCGCTGCGCAGCCGCGACGCCGACCTGATGGCCGCGGCCCTGCGCGCGCTCGGCGCCACGATGACCGCCTCCAACGAGACCGCCTCCGGCGCCGACTGGGCGATCGTGCCCGGCCCGGTGCGCGGCGGCGCGCGGATCGACGTCGGGCTGGCGGGCACGGTGATGCGGTTCGTGCCGCCGATGGCCGCGCTGGCCGACGGCGAGGTGTTCTTCGACGGCGACGCCCACGCGCGCAAGCGGCCCATGGGCCCGATCCTGGCCGCGCTGCGGTCGCTGGGCGCCCGGGTCGACGGCGACGCGCTGCCGTTCACCGTGCGCGGCCCGATCGAGGGCGGCGAGGTCACGCTGGACGCCTCGGCGTCCTCCCAGCTCGTCTCGGGGCTGCTGCTGACCGCCCCCCGCTTCGCCAAGGGCGTCACCGTGCGCCACCAGGGCCCGCCGGTGCCCTCGGCGCCGCACATCCTGATGACCGTGCAGATGCTGCGCGAGCTGGGCGTGAGCGTGGACGACTCCGAGCCCGACGTGTGGCGGGTGGAGCCGGGGCCGATCGCGGCGGCCGACACGACCGTCGAGCCCGACCTGTCCAACGCGGCGCCGTTCCTGGCCGCCGCCATGGTCACCGGCGGCACGGTCACGATCCCCGGCTGGCCCGAGCGCACCACCCAGCCCGGCGACGAGCTGCGGCACATCCTGGCCGAGATGGGCGCCTCGGTGAGCCGGTCGGCCGAGGGCCTGGTGGTCACCGGCACCGGCCGTGTGGCCGGCATCGACGCCGACCTGCACGACGTGGGCGAGCTGACCCCGGCCATCGCCGCGCTGGCGGCGCTGGCCGACTCGCCGAGCAGGCTGCGCGGCATCGCCCACCTGCGCGGCCACGAGACCGACCGGCTCGCCGCGCTGGCCACCGAGATCAACCGGCTGGGCGGCGACGCCCGCGAGACCGCCGACGGGCTGGAGATCCGGCCGCGCCCGCTGCGCGGCGGCGTCTTCCGCTCCTACGCCGACCACCGCATGGCCACGGCCGGCGCCGTGCTGGGCCTGGCCGTGCCGGGCGTGGGCGTGGAGGACATCGCCACCACCGGCAAGACGCTGCCCGAGTTCCCGCGGATGTGGGCCGAGATGCTGGGGCTGGAGGAGGGCGGCAACTGAGAAGGCGGGAGTACGACGAGGACGACGTACGGGTCCGGCCCGGCAAGGGGTCCCGGCCGCGTACCCGCATCCGTCCTGCCCACGAGGACGCCGTCGAGGGGTTCGTGGTGGCGGTCGATCGCGGCCGCTACACCTGCCTGGTGGAGCCCGGCGGCGAGCGGCGCCGCCGGCGCGGCGTGTCGGCCAGCGGCACGCTCGTGGTCGCGATGAAGGCCCGTGAGCTGGGCCGCAAGGGCATCGTGGTGGGCGACCGGGTGCGCCTGGTCGGCGACGTGAGCGGCCGCCCCGACACCCTGGCCCGGATCGTACGCGCCGAGCCGCGCACGTCGCTGCTGCGCCGGTCCGCCGACGACACCGAGGACACCGACGGGATCGAGCGGCCCATCGTGGCCAACGCCGACCAGCTCGTGATCGTGACCGCGCTGGCCGATCCCCCGCCCCGGCCGCGCATGATCGACCGCATCCTCGTCGCGGCGTACGACGCCGAGATCGACCCGCTGCTGTGCCTGACCAAGGCCGACCTCGCCCCGCCCGACGAGCTGGTGGCCCAGTACGACCCGCTCGGCGTGCCGTACGTCGTGGTCAGCAAGGGCGGCGACCTCGACCCGCTGCGCGCCGAGCTGACCGGCCGCATCAGCGTCCTGGTCGGCCACTCCGGCGTCGGCAAGTCCACCCTGGTCAACGCCCTGGTCCCGGAGGCCGGGCGCGCGGTGTCGCACGTCAACCCGGTGACCGGCCGCGGCCGCCACACCTCCACCTCGGCGGTGGCCCTGGAGCTCCCCGAGGGCGGCTGGATCATCGACACGCCGGGCGTACGCAGCTTCGGCCTGGCCCACGTCTCCCCCGACACGGTCGTGGCCGCCTTCCCCGACCTGGTAGAGGGCACCGTCGATTGCCCCAAGGGCTGCACCCACCGCGACGACGACTGCGCCCTGGACGCCTGGGTCGCAGCCGGCAACGCGGACCCGGCCCGCCTCACCTCCCTAAGACGCCTCCTGGCCAGCCGAGAAGGCGAACCCGACCCCGACTGACACAACACACCGAACGCGGGCACGTCTCATAGCTTCGGTAGGCGGGCGCCATGAGCACGCCCCCTGCCGGGCGCCTTCGCATAGGTGGGCGGGGGCCATCAGCACGCCCCCCTGCGGGGCGCCCTTCCCGGGTGGGCGGGTCTCGCTAGGAGGATTTGGTAACGGGGTAGTGGTGGCTTGGGCGCGGGTCGTGTCTGGAGGAGGAGCGCAGGGAGCGAAGCGACCAGAGCGACGAGGGGAAGACGCGACCCTGCGGGGGCGCTCTCTGTGGGGTGTAGGCGGGGGCCATGAGCACGACCTGCGGGACGCTCTGCGCAGGTGGGCGGGGTCCATGAGCACGCCCCCCTGCGGGGCGCCCTTACCGGGTGGGCGGGTCTCGCTAGGAGGATTTGGTAACGGGGTAGTGGTGGCTTGGGCGCGGGTCGTGTCTGGAGGAGGAGCGCAGGGAGCGCAGCGACCAGAGCGACGACGGAAAGACACGACCCTGAAGGGCGCCCAAGCCCGCGTATTGCGAAGCAATCGCCTAAAGCACGCTAGTGTCTCTCCGTGACGGATTACAGCGACGACCTGCGGCTCGCGCACGTCATGGCGGACGCCGCCGACGATCTGACGATGCGCCGGTTCAAGGCCGTGGACCTGCGGGTCGAGACCAAGCCGGACCTGACTCCGGTGAGCGACGCCGACCGTGCCGTGGAGGAGGCCATCCGGGGGACGCTGCGCCGTGCCCGGCCGCGGGACGCCGTGGTGGGCGAGGAGTTCGGCTCGACGGGCGGGGGCGCCCGGTCCTGGATCGTGGACCCGATCGACGGGACCAAGAACTACGTGCGCGGCGTGCCGGTGTGGGCGACGCTGATCGCGTTGATGGACCAGGGCAAGGCGGTCGTCGGGGTGGTGTCGGCGCCGGCGCTCGGCCGGCGCTGGTGGGCCGCCCGTGACGGCGGCGCCTGGACCGGGCGCGGTCTGACCAAGGCCACGCGGTGCCAGGTGTCCTCGGTGGCCAAGCTGGAGGACGCCTCGTTCTCCTTCTCCGACATCGAGGAGTGGGAGAAGGCGGGCAGGCTGGAGGAGTTCCTGGACCTGACCCGGGCGTGCTGGCGCACCCGCGCGTACGGTGACTTCTGGTCGCACATGATGGTCGCCGAGGGCTCGGTGGACCTGTCCGCGGAGCCCGAGCTGTCGCCGTGGGACATGGCCGCCCTCACCGTGATCGTGGAGGAGGCCGGCGGCGTGTGGACCGACCTGGCGGGCGTGCCCGGCCTGGAGGGCGGCAGCCTGGTGTGCACCAACGGCACCCTGCACGACGAGGTGCTGCGCCGGCTCGGCACCGCCTCGATCGGCTAGAGCTCCAGGCAGCGGGCCGCGGCGTCGAGCAGGCTGCCGCGGTACGCCTCGCCGAACAGGCACACGTGCACCAGCAGCGGGTGGAGCTGGTGCAGCGGCACCCGGGCGCGCCAGCCCTCGGTGAGCGGGTGCTCCTCCTGGTACGCCTCCATGATCGCGGCGAGGTGGGGGGCGCCGAACAGGGCGAGCATGGCCAGGTCGGTCTCGCGGTGGCCGCCGTGCGCGGCCGGATCGACGAGCACGGCCCGGCCCGGGGTCCACAGCACGTTGCCGCTCCACAGGTCGCCGTGGATGCGCGCGGGCGGCTCGGGCGGCCCGGCCAGTTCGGGCAGCCGCTCGATGACCTCCTCCAGCAGCGCGGCGTCGTCGGCGCGCAACCGGCCGGCGGCGAGGGCCGTACGGATGAAGGGGCGCAGGCGGCGTTCGGCGTAGAACTCCGGCCAGGTCGGGGCCGGCTCGTTGGGCATCGGCAACTCGGCGATGAAGCCGGGCCACGGCGCCCCGTACGCCTCGGCGCCGGCGCGGTGCATGCGGGCCAGTTCGCCGCCCAGCCGGCGCGCGGCCTCGGCGGTGGCGTCGCCGGGCTCGATCCACTCCAGGACCAACCGGTCGTCGGTGACGTCGTAGACCTCGGGCACCGCGACCGCCCGCGACTCGCCCAGCCAGCGCAGCCCGGCGGCCTCGGAGATGAACAACTGGGAAACGTTCCCTGACTTGACGAAGGCCGGACGCCCGTCGGGCAGCTCGCCCCGGTGCAGCCGCCAGGCGTGGTTGGCCCCCAGCTCGCGCACGAGCCGTACGCCGGCCGTCACGTGAGCTTCTCCGCCAGGTGCTTGGCCAGGCCCTCGGCGGCGGCCTCGATCTGGCGCAGCACCTCGGCGAACCCCTCGGCGCCGCCGTAGTAGGGGTCGGGGACCACGGCGCCGGAGGGGGCGGCGGGGTCGAAGGAGCGAAACAGCCGAACGTCGGCGCCGGGCGGGGCGAGTTTCCGCAGGGCGCGCAGGTTGTCGGTGTCCATGGCGAGCACCAGGTCAGCGCGCTGGAACCACTCCGGCAGGAACCGTCTGGCCCGATGCGCGGCGCCGTCGTATCCTGCTTCCGCCAGTGCCGCCGCGGCCCGCTCGTCCATGGGCTCGCCCTCGTGCCAGCCGCCGGTGCCGGCGCTGTCCACGGTGACCAGGCCGCCCAGGCCGTGGTCCTCCAGGGTGCGCCGGAGCACGACCTCGGCCATCGGGGAGCGGCAGATGTTGCCCATGCACACCAGGCACACGTGGTAGCTCATGACCTCCAGCATGCCAGGAGCGTGCCAGGGCCCCGCGCAACGCCGCCGCTCTTGACCGGCGCATGGGGCTCCCATGGGCCTCTTGACACCATATTCACACTCCGCCGCCCACCTCTTCCATGGTCGGTCATTGCTCGTTTCATTTCCGTTCACTTTCGAGCAGTTGTCTCTAGGTGCAACGGGAAACGGGATCTCACTACGGAGAAGGACGACATACCGTGACCAGTGGACAGCGCCGCCTGAGCGCGGTGGCGACGGCCGCCCTCGTGGTCGCACTCGCGGCGGCCTGCGGCGGTGGCGACAGCAACACCGGTGGCACCGACTCGGCCTCCCAGGGCACCGAGACCAACGCGGCGGCCCTCACGGGCGAGGTCAAGGCCGACGGCTCCAGCACCGTCGCCCCCCTCACCCAGGCGGCCTCCGAGCTGTTCGGCGAGGAGCAGCCGCAGGTCAAGGTGCCGGTCGGCACCTCCGGCACCGGTGGTGGCTTCGAGAAGTTCTGCGCCGGTGAGACCGACATCCAGAACGCCTCCCGCGCGATCAAGGACGAGGAGAAGGCGGCCTGCGACGCCAAGGGCATCAAGTACAGCGAGCTGACCGTCGCCACCGACGCCCTGACCGTGGTCGTGCCCAAGGAGAACACCTGGGCCACCTGCCTGACCACCGACCAGCTCAAGAAGATGTGGGAGCCGGCGGCCGAGGGCAAGATCAAGACCTGGAAGGACGTCGATCCCAAGTTCCCGGCCGAGGAGCTCAAGCTCTACGGTCCCGGCACCGACTCCGGCACGTTCGACTACTTCACCGACGCCATCAACGGTGAGGAGGGCGCGAGCCGCAAGGACTACAGCCCGAGCGAGAACGACAACGACATCGTCACCGGCGTCTCGGGCGCCAAGGGCGGTCTCGGCTACTTCGGCTTCACCTACTTCGAGGAGAACGCCGACAAGCTGACCGCGGTGCAGATCGACAGCGGCAACGGCTGCGTCGCCCCGAGCGTCGAGACCGCGCAGAACGGCACCTACGCCCCGCTGTCGCGTCCGCTGTTCATCTACCCGTCGGCCGCGTCGGTGAAGCGGCCCGAGGTGGCGGCGTTCCTCGACTTCTACGTCAACAACATCGACGCCATCGCCAAGGACGCCAAGTACATCCCGCTCAACGCCGAGCAGACGGCCAAGCTCAAGTCCGACCTTCAGGCGCTGAAGAGCCAGGCGGGCTGATGGCCACGCAGAGCCGAGCGACCGCTCCGGGGACCGGCAGGTCCCTGGCGCGGTCGCGCCCGCGTTACGGCGAGTTCATCGTCAAGACGATCCTCCTCATCGCGGCGCTGATCTCGGTGGCGACGACGGTCGGCATCGTGGCCGCCCTCATCGAGCCGACCATCGAGTTCTTCTCGGAGATCAGCCTGGGCGAGTTCTTCGGCTCCACCAACTGGGGGCCGCTGTTCAACCCGCCCGCGTTCGGCGTCTGGCCGATCATCGTCGCGACCGTGGAGATCACGCTGATCGCGATCCTCGTGGCCGTGCCGCTCGGCCTGGCCGCCGCGATCTACCTGTCGGAGTACGCCACCCCCCGGGTCCGCAAGATCTTCAAGCCGGTCCTGGAGGTCCTGGCCGGCGTCCCGACCGTCGTGTTCGGCTTCTTCGCGCTGGTCTTCGTCACCCCGCTCCTGCAGAGCTGGTTCCCCTTCCTGGACCTGGAGGCGAAGAACGCGCTGGCCGCCGGCCTCCTCGTCGGCGTCATGATCATCCCGATCGTGGCGTCGCTGTCGGAGGACTCGATGGCCGCGGTGCCGAACGGCCTGCGTGAGGGGTCCTACGCGCTGGGCGCGTCCAAGATGCTCACCTCGGTACGCGTGGTGGTGCCGGCCGCGTTCTCCGGCATCGTCGCGGCCATCATCCTGGCGATCTCCAGGGCGGCCGGCGAGACGATGATCGTGGCCATCGCCGGTGGCTTCAAGGCCGTGTTCACCTTCAACCCGACCAACGAGATGTCCACCATGGCCGCGTTCATCGCGCAGGCCGGCTCCGGCGACGCCTCGGTCGGCTCCATCGCGTACAAGACGATCTTCGCGGTCGGATCGCTGCTGTTCATCATGACCTTCGCCATGAACTGGTTCAGCGCCCGCATGGTCCAGAAATACCGCGAGGTGTACGACTGATGACCGTCCTGACGACCCCCGCCAGCGCCGTGCGCCTGGCCCGCCAGGGGCGCCCGATCGGGGAGCACATCTTCCGGATCACGCTGCTGTCCAGCCTGATCATCGCGCTGGGCTTCCTGGCGATGCTGCTCATCTACGTGGTGCAGGAGGGCTGGCCCCGCCTGGACTCCACGCTGTGGGAGTCCATGCCCTCCATCCGCCGTCCGGAGACCGCGGGCGTCCAGTCCGGCATCTTCGGCACGCTGTGGATCATCGGGCTGACCGCGCTGATGGCGCTGCCGACCGGTGTGCTCGCCGCGGTCTACCTGGAGGAGTACGCCGACAAGACCAAGTGGTACAACAAGCTGATCGAGCTGAACATCAGCAACCTGGCCGCGGTGCCGTCGATCGTCTACGGCATCCTCGGCCTGGGCATCATCGCCCGCTGGCTCGACTTCGGGTTCACGGTGATGACCGGGGCCATCACGGTCTCGCTGCTGGTGCTGCCGATCGTGATCATTTCCGCGCGCGAGGCGATCCGGGCGGTGCCGCCCTCGATCCGCGAGGGCTCCCTCGCCCTCGGCGCCACCCAGTGGCAGACGATCTACCGCCAGGTGCTGCCCTCGGCCATCCCGGGCATCGCCACCGGCTCGATCCTGGCGCTGTCGCGCGCGATCGGCGAGGCGGCGCCCTTCCTCATGCTGGGCGCGGCCACGCTGGTGCGCTTCAACCCCGAGGGGGTCTGGAGCAGCTTCACCGTGCTGCCCCTGCAGATCTACAGCTTCATCAGCCAGTCGCGGGAGGAGTTCCACATCCTCGCCTCCGCGGCGATCGTCGTGCTGCTGGCGATCCTGCTGCTGATGAACTCCGTCGCCATCTGGCTCCGCAACCGATTCCAGAAGCGCTGGTGATAGCGAAATGTCCGAGAGAACCTCCATGCCGAACCTCGCCGTGCGTGGAACCGAGGCCCCCAAGAACGCCGAAGCCCTCGACCCGGTGTTCACCGTCTCCGGGCTGAGCGTCTTCTACGGCGACTACGAGGCCGTGCGCGGCGTCGACATGAACATCGGCAACCGCGAGATCACCGCGATGATCGGCCCGTCCGGCTGCGGCAAGAGCACCGTGCTGCGCTGCTTCAACCGGATGAACGACCTCATCCCCGGCGCCCGCGCCGTGGGCAAGATCGCCTACCACGGCGAGGACCTGTACGGCGCCCACGTGGACCCGATCGAGGTCCGCCGCCGCATCGGCATGGTCTTCCAGAAGCCCAACCCGTTCCCCAAGTCCATCTACGACAACATCGCCTACGGCCCGCGGGTCAACGGCATGAAGGGCAAGATGGACGACGTCGTGGAGGAGGCCCTGACCAAGGCCGCGCTCTGGGACGAGGTCAAGGACAAGATCAAGCAGAACGCGCTGTCGCTCTCGGGCGGTCAGCAGCAGCGGCTCTGCATCGCCCGCGCCATCGCGGTGAAGCCCGAGGTCATCCTGATGGACGAGCCGTGCTCCGCGCTCGACCCGATCGCCACCACCAAGATCGAAGACCTCATGCAGGAGCTGACGCGCGAATACACCATCGTGATCGTCACGCACAACATGCAGCAGGCCGCGCGCGTCTCCGACCGCACGGCGTTCTTCACCGCCGAGGTGGACGAGGCCGGCGTACGGCACGGCCGCCTCGTGGAGTTCGACGAGACCAGCCGCATCTTCACCAACCCGAGCGACAAGCGGACCGAGGACTACATCACGGGCCGCTTCGGCTGATCGCTCGGCCTGACCCATTGGAGGACCCGGGTGATCCAGCCGCAGACGGCACCCGAGGTGGACGGGGACACTCGGACGGCGCCCATGCTGCTGGTCGCCGATCCGGACACGGCGCTCGTGCACGATCTGGCGTCCGCGCTGGAACGCGAGGGCGTGGACGTGGCGGGCGCCGCGGACGGTGCGCAGGGGCTGATCCAGGCGGGCGCGCTGCAGCCCGACGTGGTACTGGTCAGCGCGACGCTGCCCGTGATCGGACCGGTGGAGTTCATCCGGGCCGTACGGCTGTCGCGCTCGATGCCGGTCCTCCTCGGCGTGGGCGAGGGACACGCCGAGGAGGCCGTACAGGCGCTGGCCGCGGGTGCGACGGCGTGCGTCGCACGGCCGTACCGAGTGCCGGAGCTGCTGCCCATGGTCCAGGCGGCGTTCACCGGCGAGGCCTCGGCCCGCAAGGTGCTCGCCGTCGGCAGCGTCCAGCTCGACGTGCAGGCCTACCAGGTACGCGTCGCCGGCCGCGCCGTGCACCTTCCGCTGCGCGAGTTCGAGTTGCTGCACTACCTCATGCGCAACGCCGACCGCACGGTGACGCGTGAGCAGATCATGCGTCACGTGTGGAACTCCGCCGACACCACCTCGACCAACACGATCGCCGTCCACGTGAAACGGCTCCGCGCCCGCCTCGGCGACACCGACGACCGTCTGATCCAGACTGTACGGGGCGTCGGCTACCGCCTGGTGACCCCCACCTGAACACTATTCCAAGGTGGCGCGCAGCAGGATCTGTCCCTCGGCGAGCTTGGCGGCGGTATCGCCGCAGCCACGCTCGCCGCGGAACGCGGCCATGATGCGCCTGGCCACGCCCTGCACCTTGGCGATCCCCTCCTCCAGCGTCGCGCCGTCCTCGGTGAGCACCGCCACCGCGTAGTCCTGGCCGTCGCCGCGGATCAGCCCCACGCTCGCCACGGCCCACCGCCGGTTCGAGACGTGCCTGAGCCAGCCGTTCTTCAGCGCGACCACGTCCCCGTCGCACGCCGCCGCGCTCACGCCCCACTTCTGCTCCGGGATCACCCCGGTCATCAGCCGGATCACCTGGTCGCGGTCGGCCCTGGGCAGCGGCCCCTTCCCGGCGGCGAGCCGGGTGAGCAGCCGCACCCGGTCCTCCGCCGAGGTCTCGGTGATGCCCCAGCAGTACAGGTCCACGCACCGCCCGCCGACGGCCGTGGTGTGCTTGAGCCCGAACCTGCGCCCGGCCCGGGTCAGCCCCTCCGGCCCGCCGATGCGCAACCACAGCCGGTCGGCCGCCTTGTTGTCGCTGTACTTGATCATCAGCTCGGCGTCGGCCCTGGCCTCGGCGCTCAGCTTCTTCCACGGGGTCTTCAGCAGCAGCGCCATCAGGATGTCCATCTTGGCGGTGCTGGCGGTGTCCAGCCGCAGCTTCGGATGGTAGCGGTACGTCCGCCCGGTGGCGAGGTCGCGCACCATCGCGGTCACCCGGCCGCCGCGCCCGGCGAGGAAGCGGTCCAGCGTACGGGTGACGTCCTCGGCCACGATCGCGGGCGGCGCCTCGGCGACCTGTTCCCCGCGCGCCTCGTACGCCGGCGCGCTCCGGGCCCCGTGCGGGCCGGTCGGGCCGGGTGAGGCCGGAGCCGACGCCGCCCGGTTCCCGGCGGCCTCCGCGCGCCGCCCGGCGTCGCCGGAGCACCCGCACACCAGCATCGGCGCCAGCAGCGCGGCCGCGCCCAGCACCGCCTTCGGTCTCAGGGATCCACGTCTCGCCACGTCCCCGCCCTGTCTTCTCGCTACCGCATATACAGGGAATCTGTCCCGATAAGGGATCGATCACGACGACTGTGCTGAGCCTAGCCCGATACCGGCGAATCTCCTTAGAACTCCCGAGGACTCGCAACCCACTCTTAACGCAGGGCGGCTTTTACCCCAACCGTCCCACCGGTCACGACGGGCACGCGGTCAGGCAGGCGGGGCGGGCGAAGAGATCCAGCAGCGCCGTACGCGCCTCGTCCGCGGTGCCGGCCACGACCGCCCGGCCGTTGGTGGCCCCGGCGATGGCCTCAAGCTCCGCCCGGTCCACATCCGGCCCGAACCCGAGGGCGGCCACGGTGACCGGCCGCTCCGCGTCGTAGCCCTCCCGCAGCGCCCGTACCGCGTCGTCCAGCGAGGTGCCCCGCTCGCCGTTCCCGCCCTTCTCGCCTTTCTCACCGAGGTCGTTGCGCCCGTCGGTGACCACGATGACCATGCCGACCTGCGCGGGATCGTCCCGGCGCCCGGCCTCCTCGACGGCGGCGAGCACGGCGTCGTACAGGCCGGTGTGCCCGCCGATCTTCTTGCGCAGCCCGCGCAGCTCGTCCCCGATCCGCTCCGCCCGTTCCCCGGCCGGGCCGACCGGGACGACCTCCTGGTAGTCGCGGTCGCCGTCCACATCGGTGGCGAACCGCCACGCGCCCGCCTCGCTGCCCTCGGGCAGCCCGCGCACCCCCTCCTCGGCCAGCCTGGCGGCCAGCGAGAGCCGGGTGTCCGCGGTGCCGCGCACCTTCTGCCGCATCGACCAGGAGGTGTCCACCAGTACGACCGTCCGCGTGGGCGCCAGCAGCAGCCGCAGCCCGCGCAGCGCCTGCGCGGTCACCTCGGCGGGCGGGTCGGGAATCCGGGCGGGCTCCTCGGCGCGCAGACCGTACTGGTCGGACATCCGGGCGTCCGCGCGGCCGTCGGGCGTACGGAACCCGGCCGCCCGCACGGCCGCGGCGCCCCGCTCGGACCTGATCACCTCCAGGAACGCCGCCGCGGCCTCCCGCTTGGCCGGGTCCTCCGCGCTCACGACGTACGGGTAGTCCAGCGCGACCGCGCCCTCGGGCGGGTACAGGCCGATCGCCGTGCGGCGCGGCCCGGCGGTGTTGTGCGCGAAGAGCGCCTGCTCGGGGACGACCACCATCGGCTCGTCCCCGTCGGCATCGGTGTCGGCGGCAGCATCGGTGTCGTCGGCATCGGCGGCGTCGTCCGGGTCGAGCGCCGCGAGCAGGTCCGCGGGGCCGGACAGGACCGAACGCCGCAGGTCCGGCAGGACCTCCGCCATCACCTGGGCGAAGTCGTCCCGGTCGCCCATGGCCGCCGCGAACACGTCCACCGCCGCGATGCCCGCCGCGCTGACGGCGGGATCGGCCAGCATCACCGTCAGCTTGTTCTCGGTGACCACCTGGTCGGAGGGGGCGAGCACGTTCCAGGTCGGCCTGGCGCCCTTCACCGCGATTTTCGTGGCCATCTCCTGCCGGACGGCGAGGATGACCGGTGTGCGCGCGATCGAGGGCGCGGCGCCGGCCAGCCGCCGCGGCGCGCCCCGCTCCACCGCCAGCCCCGGCCACACCGAGTCCTCCGGCACCCACACGTCCGGCGCCGCCTCCCCTCGGGCCAGCGCGTCGGCCACCTCCGCCGAGGACCTGGCCACGACCGCGACCGCGCACCCGCCCGCGATGCCGCCGAGCTGCCGCAGCACCGGCGCGATCTGCGGATCGGCCACCACGGACAGCTCCGAGGCCGCACACGCCGGCCTGCCCATCATCGCCCAGGACGCGCCGCCCACCATGGCGGTCAGCATCACCATGCAGGAGACCGCGACCGCCCGCCCACCGCGCCGCCGCCTGCGCACCACCGCCGGCGCGGGAGTCCGCCTGCCCGGCGCCTCCCGCATGTCCCGTTGCGCCCGCCTGCCGCGCAACCGCGGCTCGGGCAGCTCGACCGGAACCCCGAACGGCGGCCATACCCGCACGTCATGCGGCTCCCGCACCCCGCCGAGCCGCGTCCGGGAATCGGAGAACCCGTCCCACCCGTTCGAGGACCCCGAGAACCCGCCCCGGAACCGCCCGACCCGCGGCCTGTTGCTGGACGGCGGGCCCGGCCACCGTGCCCCATCGGGCGGCGGCGGGCGCAGGCCCTCGCCCACCCCGGCCTGCGCCTCGCCCCGCCCCAAACCCGGTTCCCGGTGGCTTCCGCCCACATCTCGCCCTTATAACGGTAGATCTGCGTACATGCCCCCGCCTCCTGGGCATCCTAGTGACAGACCCCACGGACCACATCAGTCCCACAGATATCAGTACGGAGGCGTGTCGCTTACGAGGCGGCGACGCAGGCGGCCGTGTGCTCCGGCTCGGCCGCCGGACGCCGCCGGTCCAGCACCCCCGACAGCAGGGCGACCGCCAGCCCCGACACGCCGAGGAGCGCGGCCACCCACATCGGCGAGGTGTAGCCGAACCCGGCGCTGATCGCGAGACCGGCGAGGAACGGGCCCATGGCGTTGCCGAGGTTGAACGCGGCGACGTTGGCGGCCGACGCCAGGGCCTGCGCGGCCACGGCCTGCTCCAGGACCCGGCTCTGCAAGGGCGGGATGACCGCCGAGGCGACGATCCCGTACAGGGTCAGCACGACCACCACGGCCACCTGGTCGCCGGCTGCGAGCAGCAGCACCACGGCGACGACGGTGATCGCGGCGAGCAGGGCGTACAGGGTGGGCATCAGGGCGCGGTCGGCGTACCGGCCGCCGATCGGCCCGCCGACGAGCATGCCCAGCCCGAGCAGGACCATCACGAACGGCACCGCGTCGGCGGAGTAGCCGGCGACCTCGGTCAGCAGCGGCGCGACGTAGGTGACCACGGCGAGCAGCGGCGCCCAGCCGAGCGCGGTCATCGCCAGCGCCAGCCACACCTGACCGCGCCGGAACGCCGCCAGCTCGTGCCGCAGCCCGGTCGTCGGCCGCGCGCCCGCGGGCACCAGGGCCACGATCCCGGCCAGCGCGGCCACACCGATCACGGCGACCGTCCAGAACGCGACCCGCCAGCCGAAGTTCTGCCCGAGGAAGGTGCCGAACGGGACGCCGAGCACGTTGGACAGGCTGAGCCCCATGAACATCAGGGCGATGGCGCTGGCCCGCCTCTCCGGGCGTACCAGGTCGGCGGCGACCACGGACCCGATCCCGATGTACGCCCCGTGCGCGAAGGACGCCACGATCCTGCCCGTCATCAGGGCGCCGTACGACGGGGCGAGGGCCGAGAGCACATGGGCGGCGATGAACAGCACCATGAGCCCGACCAGCATGGTTTTGCGCGGCAGCCGCGCCCCGGCGGCGGTCACCAGCGGAGCGCCCACGACGACGCCCATGGCGTATCCGGACACGAGCAGCCCGGCCGTGGGGATGGAGGTGCCGAAGTCGGCCGCCAGATCGGGGAGCAGCCCCGCGATGATGAACTCGGTGGTTCCGATGCCGAAGGCCCCTAGGGCCAGCGCGAAGAGCGCGAGCGGCATGGTGGTTCCTCCCCAGGTACGATGAACGGCGAACGCCAGTAGGAAGCGCATGCATTAGTTGCACACGCCTGATATTTGCAGACGCCTGCTATCTCAGCATGCAAGTACTAGGCGGGGCAACCGCGAGGAGGGTGAGTCATGTCACGTCCCGAGCAGGACCGGGCCCAGGGCTGGCGGACTCTCTCCGCGTTGCAGAACCGGATCGAGGACCGCATCGAGCGCGCGCTCCAGGAGGCGCACGGGCTGAGCGTGAACGAGTTCTGCGCCCTGCACCACCTCGCCGGCCAGGAGCCCGGCAAGCGCGTACGCATGCAGCAGCTCGCCGACAAACTCGTCCTCAGCCAGAGCGCGACCACCCGGCTCGTCACCCGCATGGAGGAGCGCGCCCTGCTCTCCCGGGTGATCTCCCCCGAGGACCGCCGCGGCATCTACGCCGAGCCCACCGATGCCGGCCTCAAGCTCCTGAACGAGGCGGTCCCCACCCACAACGCGGCCCTCGACGCCGCGCTCGCCGAGGCGGCAGAGCTTCCCGAGCTGACCCCCTTGGTGCAGGCTCTGGAGAAGCTGAGCATCAAGGTCGATCCCCAGCCGAGGAGCACGGCCCCATGACGACCCTGCGCACGGAACGGTTGGAACTACGTCCCGCCACCCGGCAGGACGCGGACGCACTACGCGAGCACTGGAACCATCCCGACGTCAGGCGCTACCTGTTCGACGGAAAGGAGGTCGATCCCACCCTCGTCGCCACCTTGATCGCCGAGAGCGACATCGCCCGCGACGGCTACGGCCTGTGGCGAATACACCGCGACGGCGCCCTGGTCGGCGTCTGCGGCCTGCGCCCGCACGAGTCGGGCGAAGTGGAACTGCTCTACAGCCTCGACCCGTCCCACTGGGGCCACGGCCTGGTCACCGAGGCCGCCCGCGCGGTCCTCACCGAGGGGGCGAAGGCCGGCCTGACCCGGATCCTCATCGAGACCGACGAGGACAACGAGGCATCGCAGCGGGTGGCAGTCCGCCTCGGCGCCGTGGACCAGGGCTCCGACGGCCGGCTCCGCCGCTACCTCCTGTCCCTGCCGTGACCACCCCCGAAACCCTGACCACCTCCGAAACCCTGACCACCCGCAAAACGATGACCACCGGCGAAACACCAAAAGGGCCCTGAAACACAATGGACCCTGAAACGCAGAAAGGGCCATCCCAACCGGGATGGCCCTTTCTGATCAATATTTGTCCGGCGGTGACCTACTCTCCCACACCGTCCCCAGTGCAGTACCATCGGCGCTGGAGGGCTTAACTACCGGGTTCGGAATGTAACCGGGTGTTTCCCCACCGCTAAAACCACCGAAACACTATGAAACACACAACCAACCAACCTACCGTTACCTGGTTGCTGTCTCAGAATCACATAGTGGACGCGAGCAAAACTGCTTTGTGGTCAAGTCCTCGGCCTATTAGTACCGGTCAGCTCCACACGTTA
>NZ_JACHGN010000005.1:0-357127 GCF_014202315.1 Thermocatellispora tengchongensis
GAACTGCTTCGCAGCCCTACGGGTGACCTTCGGCCATTCAGCCGGCCCCACCTCCCCGCCGCACACCAACCATGGCCCGGTACCCTGCATCCCTTGACCGAGCCCCAGTTCGTCGGTACGGCCCTTACTCCTCTGCCCCCAACGGCATAGGCGTCATCAGCGGCGACACGCTCGCCACCAGCCCACCGCGACCTCAAACGCGTTCGGCTTCGGCGTGCAGGCCAGCTTGCCGCTAGGCACAGGCGGCCTCCTCGATGAGCGCGCGGGCCCGCTCGTACGCCTCATCTACGTCGATGCCGTAGTTCTGGGCGACGATCAGGTCCACCAGGTCGTTGACCGCGCGGGCGGCGTCCCACGCGGAGACGGCCTGCACGGCCTGGTCCTCGTCGGACTCGGCGACGAGCGCGGCGAAGCCGATCTCTCTGACCGCCTTATCGGTGGCGTCCTGCAGCAGGGCGCGCCTGCACTGGTCGAGCGGTTCACGGCAGTGGAAGCACGTAACCATCAGGGGTCCTTTCAGAACAGGGCGAATTGTTCGACTTCGGGTTCAGGAGTGGGGGTGGGCGGGACCTCGGCCGGACGCACGCACCCGAGGTCGTAGCGGGCGTCGTAGGGGTGGTCGGTGAGGTCGTCCGGGTCCACGAGGGACGGCGCGTCATCCCGCAGCAGGTGCCACGTCCAGCGCAGGGCTGACGGCAGATGCTTGTCGGGGCCGTTGGTGAGGAGCGTTCCGTCCGCCGAGTCGGCGTCCATCGCGAGCGCGGCGTACCGGTGGCGTTTGAACGAGTTGACCCGGCCGACGTGGACCCACAGCCCGGCGGCGCCTGCGGCGCGCGCCAGTACTGCGGCCGCGGGGCTGAGCTTCCAAGACGTCGAGCCGCCGATGAACAGGCAGTCGAAGTCCTCCCAGCGCCACCAGTTGCAGAATTCCAGGTGGTCCTGGGCGACCAGCGCGACGGGGTAGCCCATCTGGCGGATGCGTTGCAGGTACGGGTATGACCGGTTGATCGTGGCGAAGGCGTTGAAGGGGACATCGGGCGCGGTCGCGAACAGGCACCGGTCGGCGTGCTCGCGGCGGTCCTCCAGCCAGTCCATGTACGCCTCGTCGCCGACGTACTTCTTGCCGAAAATTCCGGAGTCGGCGGCCCACCAGCCGTCCTCTGGCACGCGGTTTCCGGAGGATGGGGTGACGATGGCGCCGAGCCGGCCCGCGTGGATGTGCTCACGGATCCGGTCGGTGCTGGGTGGGGCCAGGTAGAGCGGGGCGTGCATCAGCAGCCTGCCGCCGCGGTGTCGAACAGCCTGGCCTGCCGGACCTTCTTGCGGCGGCGAACGAGACCGGCCTCGTACCGGCGGCGCAGCTCCGCGAGCGTCAGCGGGTACTTCACCCCCGCGACGGTCTCGGTCAGGATCGCCACGTTCTTGTCGTGGGTGGCGCGGAACTTCTCCTCCAACTCTTCGGCGTAGGCGTACCGCGCCGGGAAGACCTCCAGCGTGAGCAGCCATTGCTCGCGGCCCGCGCGGACGCACAGGCCGCCGCAGTTGTTGTGTTCGTAGCCCAGCTCGTTCAGCCGGGGCACGGCGATGCTGAGAGCCCTGCACTCGTCGAGCATTCGGTCCTTGGACCAGTGGGGCTCTGAGCGCATTGGGAATTCGACACGCCACGGCGACCAGCCGTTCACGGTGCCGGGCAGACGTCGAGTTTCTGCGTGGTCGAACCCGACGTAGGCGATGGTGTTGGCGGGGTCGCAGTGGTCCGTCATCCATTTGCGGCAGGGCACCTGCTTGAGGTGCTTGCTGCACGGTGCGAGCCGGGAGTTGCCGAGCCACTTGACGTCGAAAAACACCTCGAACGGCGTGCGGCCGTCCTGGACGATGGTCGGTGCGACGCCCAGGTGTGCGCTGGCGTCGTTCATGAACCGGTAGAGGTCTTCGTCCTCGACCAGGGTGTCGGCGAACAGCAGGACCAGGTTGTCGGTGCCGTGCTGGGCGGCGACGCGCTTCGCGGCCCAGAACGACCCGATGCCGCCGCTCATCTGGACGACGTGACGGGTGGCCATGACGGTCTCCTCGATGGTCGGGGGGAGGGCGTTGGCGGCCCCGCTGGTGCGGCGCCGCCGATTGCGGTTTCGCTATTGACGGTTAGGCGGCGAGGGGGGCGAACCGGTCCAGCTCGATCCCGAGAATCGCCTCCACTACGGCGCAAGTCAGGATCTCGGCCATGGGTGGCGGGACCGCGTTGCCGATGAGCTTGACCTTGTCTCGCGATCGGTCGGCGACGAACACGTAGTCGTCCGGGAACGACTGCGCACGCCGGAGCTCGGCGAGCTTGAGCATCCGGAACAGGATGGACGACACGTCGATTCGGCCGTCTGGGGTGAGCAGTGCCCATCGGTCGCGGGTCGGCAGGGTTCCCATCGGTTCGTCCACTCCCTGCACGCCGCCCCTGCCGTAGTACGCCATCAGCAGCGGCTGGGGCATGCGCAGGCCGGGCGGTGCGGTGACGAGCGACTGATGCCCGGTAGTGGTGACCGTGCGCATGTGCTCGCTGGTCGGGGTGCAGTGCTCGCGCCCGTCCCCCTTCGATCCGTTGTTGCGCATGAGGAACGAGGGCGGAGGCTCCCAGCCCGGCGGTACGCCGAGCCCGTGATGGTAGCCGCCGGCCGTGACCGCGTGCGCCGGGTCCACGAACGCTGGCCTCGATCGGAGCGCGTCACCGCCGCCGCGCATGGGGAACACGAGCGGCAGCATCCCGTCCTCCATGTCCGGCAGGTCGGGGTGGCTGGCGAGTCCGTGGTTGGAGCCCTCCGCCACCAGGGTGGCCAGCGGGTCCTTGGACGGATTCGTGTTCCGCGCCCGGTCCGACCGCATCAGCGACAGGAACGCCGGGAATACGCCTGGCTGGGTGCCGGGGTCGAACGCGATGCCGTCCTCGTGCCGAGTGGTGCTGGTCCGCTTCGGCAGGCTGACCGGGCGCGCCACCTTGCCGTCGCGGCCTTCGCACGGCACCACGAGGGCGTTCGCCTCGCGCGTGGTGAGCGCGGGGATCGGCTCGTCCACTCCCCTGGGCCCGTCGTTCCATGTGCCGCCGGCAGGGACGGTGAACGGTTTGATCCAGTGCTCCTCGACTCCGGCGCGGATGCGCGCGATCGTCTTGGGTGCCAAGCCCTCCGGCTTCTTCTTGGTCTTCTTGCGGGACCCGATCGGAGTGCCGAGGTCGGTCCAGTCGATCGCGTACGCGGCTGGGAGAACGGGCGGTTCGATGAGCTGCCCTTGGCACGCCAGCTCGGGGCACACCCACACGTACTGGCCGTTCTTGATGCCGTAGACGCCCATGTCCACGCCGGGACGTTTCCACGCCCGGACAGCCTGCACCCATCCTCCGTGGCGGGGGCAGTAGGCGTACGGGTCGAACCACTTGCGGTAGTTCGGCCTGCGGCCCACGGACTCATGGATGCCGGACACGAGCAGCCTGTCACGTGACTGCGGGGTGGGCAGCGTGGTCCGGCCCTGCACGTGCGCGGCGTTGACGGCGTGGAGCTGGATGATGTAGCCGAGCTTCCGCAGCTCCCGGACCCACCGGTCCCAGTGCGCCCACAGCCGGGCCTGCACCACGTTCTCGACACCGAACCCGAGCACCGGCTTGCCGTGCTTCTCCTGGCAATGCCGCAGGTAGGTGACGACTTCTTCCATCAGCGCGCGGCTTCGGATCCTGGTCTTCTGATGCTCGGTCAGGTTGTCCAGGTCGTCGGCCCAGAGGGCCATCTGGTTTTCCTTGTCGAAGTACCGCGTCTCCCCTGATGCGGTACTGAACGCCGGGCACGCTGGCGACGCCCAGAAGAAGCTGGCGTAGGGGAACTTCTCGATGGCGTCGGCTGCCTGGACGTCGCCGAGCCAGAAGTCAACGTTGGGGTGGTTCTTGACGTAGGTCCACTTGGCGGGCTTCGCGTGGTTGGCGGCGAACTTCAGCTCGGTTCCGGGGACGGCGGCGATGCCGGTTCCGGAGCCGCCACCGCCCGCGAACATCTCGGCAACGTCGATTGAACTGGGGAAGAGCCGGTTCAGCACCCGCGCTCCCTGCGGGCAGACTCCTCGGCGGCGACCCGCGCAGCACGGACCTGCTTGACCGCTTTGGCTACTTCGCCCTGCTCGTGTTTTTGGGCAGCAGGCACCACAGTGTGGTCGTTCATCAAGGGTTTCGCCTTCCGCGAATAGCGAGGGGTTAGAAGGACAGCGAGAGCTGGGCGGGGCCTTCGAGCCCGGCCCGCCAGGCGCTGGAGAAGGTCTTGTTGGTCTTGTCGGACGCCAGCGCGGGAGCTGCGGCGACGAGCTGCTCCACGCACGGGTAGTAGAGGTTGCGTTCGTGCAGCCACAGCCGGTGGTGTCGGCCCGTTTCGAGCCGTGCCCCGAGGGGGTGTAGGAGGGTGGCCATGAAGCGGACCCCGCCGATCATGTCGCCGCGGGTGCCTTCATGGACGCGGGTGAGGGAGCGGGCGGCGTTGGCTGGGCGCATCATGTCGTCCGGGTGGGCGCGGAAGGCGCGCCGAACGTCATAGATTGCCCAGGGCAGGCTGTCCAGGTGCTGCTCGAACTGGTCGAGCAGCGGCCCGCTTCCTTCGGTCGCCTCCAGTTCGTCGAGGAGCTGGCGCCCACCGATGAGGCCCTGCCGTGGGTTGATCGCTACGGCCAGGTACTCCATCGTGAGCGTCCGCATCGCCTCGTCGGGGTGGGCGAGGAACCGTGGGATGGTGCGCGCACGGCCGGCCGCCGTGGCGAGGGCGTAGGGGCACTGGACGCATGCCGATTTCGGCCACCACACGCCGAGCTGGTCGTGGATGTACTGTTCGCACGTGGCCCGGTCCCAACCCCACTCGATGAGCGGGTAGGTCGGGATGCGGCCGGGCAGCCCCACGACCTGAGCGTCACCGAGCATGCGGGACAGCTCGTCGGACTCGTAGCCCACGACGTGGACGAAGTCCTCCCCCTTAGTGAGTTCGGCGATGAACGTGTCCAGCGGCCAGCCCTTGGACTTCAAGGAGCACAGCCGCTTGCCGCCGGTCTGTGGAACGGTGGCGACGTCGATCAGCTCGTCGCTGAGCTTGTAGGCGCCGGTGACGTAGCAGCGGGTCGGGGTGCGGGTGTCGTCGAGGATCACGATGCCGTCGCGCTGGCTCTTGCTTTTCCGCGCGACCTGGACGGTGCGGATGCCGTGCTTGGCGAGCAGCGGGTAGACGTACTGCTCGACGAGGTGTCCGGTTTCGCTCCATTCGTCGCCGGTCTGTGCGGACACGACGATGAGGTCTGCCAGGTCGAAAGTGCGGGTGGCGGGTTCGATTAGCCAGCGGAGCAGGATCGCCGTGCTGTCGGCGCCGAGGCCGTAGGACAGCACGATCTTCACATGGTGTCTCCGTTCTGGGGACGCGGCCCCGCCCAGTACGGGCGGGGCCGATGAGCGGCGAATTAGTCCTGGGCGGGGATGACTACGACGACCGTGTTGGCGTCGGTCGCCGGAGCGAACGAGCCCGCGGGCAGCGGCTCAAACTCGCCGCCGTGCTCCTCCACCAGGGCACGGAACCGTTCGGCCACCTTGGTTTGCTGGAAGATCACCGAGGAGCCCATTACTGCGACGAGACGACCGCCGGGCTTGAGGAAGCGCAGCGCGTGGGTGACGTGCGCGATGTCCTTACCGCCGGAGAACGGCGGGTTCATCACGATCCGGTCGTACGCCTCCTGCTCGACCTGTTCCAGGTCGAGGAAGTCCTGACGGCGGACGCAGTTCACCCCGGGGACGCGCTCGACGAGGAGGTTCGCCAGGCTGTGCTCGATCTCGACGCAGTCCACGACCGCGCCCCGCTCTACGGCAGCCGCCGCGATATTGCCGGTGCCCGCCGAGGGTTCGAGGACGGCCATGCCGGGCTGGATATCGGCCAACTCCATGAGCTTGTCCACCACAGCGGGCGGGGACACGAACGCTTCCCGGTCGCGGCCGACGCGCACGCTGCTTGCCCTGCGCGCGGCTGCCTGAAGCTGCTCGGTGTCGAGCTTCGGCACCTTGACCTTGGGCCGAGCCGGCTGGGCACGGGCTGGCTCGGATACGCCCGCCAGGCTGGGCTTGTCGCCGTGCGGGCATTCGACTTGCAGGATGTCGGTGTACGGCACCTTCGGCTGCCAGTGGTCCCGGAAGTCCAGCCGGACCGTCGTGGGGTTGGTCTTGACGGCGAGGCCGTTGTACCCCCATGCCCACACCCGGTCGCCGACGTGGATGTTGTGCTTGCCCCACTCGACGAACTCGCCCTCCTGCGTGGCAGCCGCGAGCTGCTGCCGCTCGTAGGCGAGCTGGTTCTCGATGTGGGCCTGCTCGGCGAGGAGCCTTTCGCGGTGCTGCCCGGTCGCGGGCTCGTGCTTCTCGATGTAGTACGGCTCGCCTCGGTGATTGCGGAACACCCGCTCATAGCCGTCGAGGCCGCGCTGCACCCGCCGCAGGTCTGCCTCCAGCTTCTTGATGCGGCGGGCGGTGACGCGCGGCCGCGCCGAGTAGGCGGCCTGCTTGCCCACTGCGTTGGCGCGGCGGGCGGCCTGCTGCGCGGCCGTGTCCTCCTCCACGGATTTCCGCATGGCGGTGTCCATGCGCTTCTGGTCGCGCCGCGCGCCGCGCTCGGAATGGTGCCCGAGGAGGATGGGCTGCCCGCCCGCGAACCGCTCCGACAGATCGTTCGCCCGCTCCGCGGCGGCGGCCGCCCGGCCGGCGTGGCGTTCGGCCTTCGCTGCGAGCGCGTGCCGCCGGTCTTCCAAGCGGTCTGCCTTGTCGGCGAGGACCTGGGCGCGGTCGCGCGGGGTGTCGTCGATCTCGACCTCGACCTCGAACCCGGCCGCCTTCAGGGCCTTGGCCGCCTTGTTGATCGCCCACCGGTCGGCTACACGGTCGCGCGAGTGGCGGAGCCCGATCATGCCGATGGAGGGGAAGAACGTGAAACGGCCGTTCTCCCACTTGCGGACGATCTCGTACACGCCGTCGCCCTTGGACGAGCCGTAGATGAGCGTGCCGTCCTCGTGGGTGTGCTTGATCGTGATCACTGGTCGGCCTCGCCCTCGTCCTCGGCGTCCTGGAGCTGGGCCTGCATCAGCTCGACGGCGAGTGCGCGAGGCGGCTTGGAGCCGGGCCGGGGCGCGAACACGGCGCACGTAGGCGGGCACTGTGTGGTGCGGTCCTCAGGACCGGCCGGGGCAGTGCCGCAGTGCGGGCACCGCTCGCGCGGCACGGTCTGGGACACGTCGAACGTGCCCTTCTTCATGTAGTACCGGGGGCGGCGCGGTTTGGTGGACTGCCAGCCCTCCTTGGCCAGCTCCTCCTCCTTGGCCTGCTCCTCGTTCTTCTTCCGGCCGATGTGCCGGAATGTGCCGAGGGACCTCTCCCCCTCGGCCACGATCCGGCCCTGCGCCAGCCAGTAGTCGAAGCCGCCGCAGTGGGTGAGCGGGCGGCGCTGAGCGGCCAGCAGCGCGACGTTCTGCAGCGAGTAGCCGGGGTCGTCGCTGGCGGGGTCGTACTTCCAGCCGATGCTCGCGGCGATCGAGCGGAACTGCTCCAGCTCGGCCGGGTCGGACAGGCACGCCACCGCGTAGGCGTGCAGGGTCTCGTTCGCCGCCGTGCGGCTGGCGGTGTCGCGGTCCTTCATGGCCTGCGTGACGCGGCGGCGCTTGCGGGGCTTCTTCGTGGCGGATGCCATGTGGCGTTCTCCTGTGGTGTTGATTGCGATTCCGCTATCAGCGGTCAGGCGTGGGTGATCTCGTAGCCGTCCGGCATGGAGACCGGCCGGCGGCACTGGCTGCATTCGAAGCCGTCGCTCTCGAAGGTGCTGTCGCCCAGGTGCGCGCTGATCTTGCCGTCGTCTGAAATCGACAGCGCGTTCTCCCGGGTGGCCACGTCGAGCTCGACGATTTCGTCTGCGGCGCCGCAGTCGCCGTAGGGGCAGATGAGCTTGCCGTCGTAGATGAGCACGGGCAGTTCGTCGTTCATCTCGGGGATGACGGCCTCGCAGCAGGCCGAGACGACCGTGCCGTGGGCGCCGCCGAGGGTGATGATGTGCGTGTTCTCCCCGCACTTCGGGCACTCGGTGCCGCCCGGGGGGATGGTGTCGGTCAACGTTCCTCCGTTGATTGCGAATCCGCTATCGGCCCCGCTACCAGGGCGGGGCCGATGCAGGATTAGAGCCTGGCCCAGGTTCCGGCGTGCGGGACCAGGTGCCAGATGCTGTTGGTCGTGATGTGGCGGGCCTTTATCAGGCGGCCTTCCTCGCGGACCTGGAGGACGATGTACTGGCCGTCCTTGGCCGTGAGGACGTCGTCTGCCGTGAGCGGTTGGTCGGTCGCGGTAAGGCCGCTCACACCGGCGCCTCTTCCTCGGCGCGGACGTGCGTGGTGTACGGCTCGCCGACACCGCCGCCGTCGTAAACGACGATGAGCCGGACCTTCACCTCGTCGTCGGGGATAATGTCCTGCACCACCCCGGCCTGGTCGCCGACGATGACCCGCTGGCCACGGCGGAAGGCTGACATCTGCTTCCGGTTGCCCCGCAGGTAGCGGGTCAGCAGCCCGAGCGACAGAATGCCCGCTGGGTGGGTCTGGCCGGGGTACAGGATGGCGGCCGCGAACGCCGTCCCCGCCTGGAACCCGACGAAGATCTTCCAGTCGTCGCGGGTCAGGGCCAGCTCAGTGACACCTTCCGTATACGTCGGGCAGGTGGCGATGGCCCATCCGCACAGGTGCGCCTTCGCGGTGATGAGGCTGTGGCTGGTGTTCGGGTTGACGGCGGGCCGTGGTTTCCTGGTCATCGGTTTCCTCTCGGGATCGAGTCGGACACGGAACGTGCCGTGTCATAGACGGGATCGGGTAGGTCGCAGGGGCAGCCGCAGTGGCACAGGCCGGTGATGACGACGCCGCCGTGTAGGTCGAGCCACCACCGGTTGGCGGCAGGCCGGAAGTACTGGTCGAGGACCAGCCCAGCGATCTGGTTGCGCTGCCGGTCGCCGGGGCGGGCCAGCCGGCCCACGAGGAGACGGACGCCGGGGTACTCCTCGACCTCGCAGATCTCGCGGTCGGTGTCGCCGTCGCCGAGGGTGAGCACACCCGACAGGTATGAGTGGTCGAGCCGGTCTCCGTCGTCGGCCAGCAGCAGCGGAACACGGTCGCCCTGGTTGAGGTCCGTGGTGAGCAGCAACCCGGTAACGGTGCTGGTCATTAGGAGTGCAGTCCTTTCAGTTGGCCCAGCCGTGCTCGGGCAGGCAGTTGAGGACGCCGATGATCTCGGACGCACCGCTGCCCTTCCGGTTGGAGCCGTTCGGCTGCCAGGTCAGCGAGATCCGCAGGGCGCGCCCCTTGTCGGCGGAGATGTCGAGGGTGCCGAAGTACAGGCCGCGGGACAGCCGGAGTTGGTAGATGCGGCGGTACGGCTCGTCGGGGATGTTCACGGTGAACCCGGCCTCGCGGAGCCGGTTGATGATCTGCGCTGCGGTGCGATTCGGCCGCATGGGCATGGAGCGAGTCCTTTCAGGGTCGGAGCTCGGGCGGGAGGTCGGTGATGGGGATGCGGCGGACGTGGGCGCCCGTGCCCCAATTGCGGGCGGTGTTCCAGGCGTGCGCCCGTGCCCATTCGCAGGGCACGGGGTGCCGGTTGTTGGGGTCGGGCTGAGGGGGCGCACAGTGATGCAGGGGCGGCCGGTGACGTAGACGTTGCCTCCGCCGTTCGGGCTGACCGCCATGTAGGCGTAGCCGCGTTCCTGGTCGAGCTGGTCGTTTCGCAGCACAGGCGTCCTCCGTAGACGAGATAGGTAGGGCGGCCGCGGGGCGGACGGGATCGGCTACCGCCAGTTGACGGAGCAAGAAAAGGCGTGTTCCTGCGGGGGCGCGTCCCAGCGCGCCTCGCAGTCGTTGCACTGGTCTTGAATCTCGACGGGGAAGGCGTCGGTGACGCTCTCCTCGGGCTCGATGTCGTCGAGGCGGCGGCAATCGACGATGACGCCGGGGCATCCGCCCCCGCCGCACCAGAACAGGCCGGTCGGCTCATCGCGCTCAACCAGGGCGCCGCCGGGGAGGCAGGGGTGGAACCCTGCGAACGAGGAGACGTTGCCGCACAGGCACGTGATCTCGTCGTCCTCGTCCACCGTCACGACGCCCGGTATTGGGTCGTCCGAGCTGTGAACCCGGACAGGCTTGACGAGCCGTAGCTGCTGGTCGCTGCGCCGGTAGGAGGGGTAGGCGATGACGCCCTCGTAGGCGAGGTGGCGGGCCTCGGCGCACTGGGAGGAGCCGCAGTTCGACGACATGTACGGCCCGTCGCAGTCGTACTCGAACACACGCGGCCGGGCACGGCACCATGTGCAGGCTGGCACCCGCTCCACCGTGAGCGCCGTGAGCGAGACGACGAGCGGCAGGCCAGCGAGACGAGCCAGGCGGATGGAGTCCACGACCTGGTTGAGGTTGTCGGTGGTGCGTGGCGCGAACCACTCGTGGCCGGGGAGTTCCATGCGGTAGCGGCGGACGGCCGCGACGACGTGCTTCACAGTTCCTCCGTTGCTGGCGGCTGAAATAGACCGGATGGGTGCATTACGCTGAAAGGCACTGGGACCTCGTTGTGGCTACGAGAGGCCCCGGGGCTTTTGTGGTGTTGGGATGGCCGGGCCGTGGCGGGCCCGGCCATCGCGTTGCAGGGGCTAGAAGCAGGCGTCTCCGTGGGGCGGGACGAGCTGCTCAGTGCGGGTGAGGCCGGGGTACTTGCGGCTGTTCTGGACCATGTCCACGGAGTTGTCGCCCCAGTAGGTCCTTTTGCCGTCCTGCCAGTCCGGGTCCACCTCCTCCATGTGGCGGCAGTACGCCAGGTAGCGCCGGTGCAGGCGGTAGACGCGGGCGTAATCCTCCGGCGACAGGCGCAGGTGCGTGCGCTCCCACAGCCAGTAGTCGCCGTGGTCCTCAGGCGCGGTCAGCCAGTAGCCGTCCACCGTGCGCCGCCAGCCGTGCTGTTGGGTGTTCGCCGCGAGCCAGCGCAGCACCTCGCCGCCGCTGCGGAACTCCTTGATCTGGTTGTGCAGGTACGAGGCGGTGATCATCGAGGTCCCCTCCCGGGGTTGTGGTGATAGGTCAGTGGGCGGCGGGGCCTGTGGCTGGCCCCGCCGCTGGAGTGCTCAGCGGGGGTTGGGCAGGATGCGCAGGGCCTGCGGGTTGATCACCTCGGCCCACACGCCCGCAGGCAGCGGAAGCGACGCGTACTCGATCGGCGCATAGTCGGACGTTCCGCCGTCGCAGGCCAGGAACGCCCAGTCGGGCAGGCCGTCCATCCAGACGATGACGCGGCCACCACCGCTATCCCAGTCGGCGTCCATGACCTGCGGCCAGTAGTCGCGGTCGGCGCCGAAGTGCTCGCCGATCGCGTTGGCGATCTGCTGCGCCAGCTCGTCGCTGATCTCCGACAGAGGGGCGTTCACCGGAGTTGCGACGTTAGCGGTACCGCATTCACCGACACGCGTGGCCAGCATGGCGTCGAACAGCGTCGAGCCTTCCTGCATCGCGTGCAGGATCGCCTCGTTGGCGTGGGCGGGGCCCCAGTCAGCGGTCTCCAGGATCGTGATGAGGGCGTGCCGGGTATGCCCGTACGGGCCGGGGTCACGGGCAAGCTTCTGGTCATCGGCCTGGTTGAGGCGGCGCAGGATGAGAAGTAGGTCTTCGGCGATGCCGCGGGTGGTGGTGTCCATGACGTTCCGTTCGGGTGGCGGGGTCAGATGAGGCCCATGTCGAGCAGGGGCGAGATGTGCCCGTCCGGGCAGGTGCCGTCCACTTCGATCTCGTAACCGTCCGGGCAGATAGGGGTGTCGCCGTAGACGCTCCACTCCCAGCCCTCGGGCAGGTCGATCAGGTCGCGCATCTTCGTGGTCCTTCCGTGCGGGCTCAGTGGCCGGTGTTGGCGCAGACGGTCTTGCCGTCCGTCGTCTTGCGGGCCAGGGCGGTGGGCGTAGTGGCCGGCTGGAGCCGCACGCCGAAGTCGGAGATGACGCGCCGGATGACGACCATCTGGCCTTCGGGGGTGAGGTCGTCGTACGTGGCGTCGTCCGCGTAGTGCGTTGGACCGGTGTCCTTCTCGTAGGCGAAGTGGTGGGCGGCCGTCCGAGTGACGGCGTACAGGATGTCCTCGTACTGCTCGGGGGTGGCCGGGTCGGTCAGCATGCGGGCGATGGTGGCGAGCATCTGGCTGGTGGTGCCGCCCGCGTTGCAAATTCCCTCGACTGCGGCGAGCAGTTCGGTGTGCGTTCGGGTGGTCATGGCGTCCATGTCGTTTCCCTTGTGACATGCAGCGGCCCCGCGACCGTGGCGGTCGCGGGGCCGGAGCCTGCTTGTTGATTGCGGTGCCGCTATCGGCACGTCTTGTCGAGCCTGTCCAGCCGGGCGGTGGTGTCGGCGGCGGCGTCCTGTCTGGCGTTTCGCCTTGTCAGGGTCGGTGTTTCGTGGTGGTACGTCTTCGACGCTAACACGTTCAGGAGAGCGACCTAGACATTAAGGGGTGCGGTGATCCCTTATCCTCATAACGATTCGATTAACGCGTCAGACGCATCCTTAGCGTCCCAAAGCATGTGACGCGTCAGATGTACCGGATGCACCCTAGACGCGCGTCTCCGTTGATCTGACGCGTACACAGCACGGGTTCTGGACCTTCATCGCCCCCACCTCCCGGCTTTACGACGTAGATCAGGATTTGTCGTTTTGTCGGTGCGCGCGGGCCCGCATCCGCGCCCGCGCCAGCGAGACCCGCCGCCGCTCCGCCACCTCGTCCACCACCGGCTGCTCGACCAGCGGCAACGCCTCGACAAGCCGGGGCCGCCTCGCGATCTCCTCGCGCGCCTGCTGGTCGATCCGGCCCCAGCGACGCTCATCCCCCGCCTCGCGCGGTCGCGCAGCCTCCCGGCCTCGGACACGCATCGCCCGAGCGGCCGCCGGAGAGGAACGCACCAGCAACTCCCGGGCACGCGCGGCCTGGTCGGAGTACGACGCGCTCGCAACTCCGGCCAGCGCGAACCGCTCACGCATCCTCACCTGCTCTGCGCGAAGCTCGGCGGCCGCAGCCGCGAGCCGCTGCGACTTGCCGGGCAGGGGCCGGCCGTGCTCGTCCAGCCACGCCGACAACCGGAACCGGACCCAGCCGGGGACGTTGCGGATCTGGTCGCGGCTGGTCCAGGTGTAGGTCCAGGCCGAGCCGTCCGGCTTGTGGTCCAGGGCGTGCATCACGTCGTCGGCGGTCCATCCGGCAGTGACGTAGTCCCTGATCAGGTGCCGGATGTACCAGGGCGACAACCGGCGCAGCGTGGTGCTCTCGTCGTGGATCTTCTCGGCGACCTGAAGGGCCTGCTTTCGCTCGTGTCTGCGGGTCCCCGGCGTGGCGGCGAGTTCGCCCGTCGTCGAGATTCGGTTCCTGCGGCGGGAAGATGATCTTTCCTCGCGCGCGCGCGTAGGACCTTCCTGTACTCCCCTACGGGAAGTACAGGAGGGGGGTTCAGTTGTCGTTTTGTCGGTGCGCGCGTCGTGTTCGTCCAACTCCGGAGCCGGAACGCACAGCACCCACACCGCCGCCCGGTTCCCCAGACCGTCGTCGCCGAGGCCGCACCGGTTTCCCCTGCGGTACCGGTTCGTCGTGCCCTCTTCCACGACGCCGAGGAAGCCGCGCTCGCGCAGCCACCGGATCCAGCGCTTCACGGTGGACAGCGCCAGGTCGAGATCGTCCGCGATCCGCTGCTCGGTCGGACGGGTGGTCATCGTTGTCCAGTCGGCCCAGTTGGCCAATGCATCGGCCACCTCGGTCAGGTTCCGGTAGGCGTGGCACTTCAACGCGAAAGCGTCGGGGTGCTCCTTGACGGCGCGGCGGAAGTCTTGCTGAGAGGGAGCGCGGCGCATGCCAGCAGGGACGGCCGACAGGACCGCCGCACGGGACGGAATCAGTGAGGGTTGTGAGGCGTCCGACTGGAGCGCGGCCCAGAGGTTCGGGCGCGCCGGGGCGAACGCTTGGCGAGGTGATATCTTCGGCTCCAAGCATTTCTGTGGCACCCACCCGATCGGCTCGTCGGCGACCATCCTTGGAGCCGGTCAGGGGTGCGGTGTCGTTGGTGATGTGGGTTAGGCGCTCTCCGCTTCGCGGGGGGCGCCTTTCTTGTTGTCTGGCCCGGGCGACTCCTGGGGCAGGCGGCTCGGATGCGGGCATGGATGCTGCTCCCCCGGCCCGCCCCGCTGAGGGATTGGACGGCGTGGGCTTCTCGGACCCGTGCCGGTGGTCTCGTGCTATACAAATAGTAGAACTTGACGCGTCAGACGCGTCAGTCACACGATAGCGCGTCGCATGCGCTCGCACGAGACGCGGTCGTGAAGATCAGCAAGCGCGAGAGGTGACCTCCACAGACGGCGAATCGCGCGAGCCCCGCAGGCTCAGTACCAGGCGAAACGCCAGACGGAGCAGCCCGCTGCGGCCGGCCACAACCCCCTCAGGAGAAGAACGATGGCCCGCGTCAAGGACCTGTGGTTCAAGACCGTGAAGACCCCGGACGGCAAGACGAAGCGAGAACCGACCGCGCGCCACGGGAAGGGCAAGAGGTGGTTAGCGGTCTGGACCAACCCCGAGGGGCGGGAGCAGACACAGGCGTTCACGAAGAAGTCGGCGGCCGAGACGCACGGTTCGCTCATGGAGGCCGACAAGGCGCGAGGGAACTACATCGACCCGAATGGCGGCAAGACGCGCCTGGTCGCCCTCGTCGAGGGCGACGAAGGCTGGCTGGCGTCGCTCACCGCAGACCCGTCCACTCGGCAGATCTACGAGGGGTACTGGCGGGTGCACATCAGGCCGAAGTTCGGGCAGCGGGAGATCGGCTCGATCCGGCCGAGCGAGATCCGAGCCTGGGTCAAGCAGCTTGAGAAGCGACTGGCGAAAAGCACGGCCAATCGGGTGCTCGCGTTCCTCGAACAGCTCCTGCAGAGCGCCGTGGACAACGACTTGATCGCCAAGAATCCGTGCGCGTCGAAGACCGTCCAGAAGCCCAAGGCGGAACCACGGAAGGTGGTGCCGTGGCCGATGGAGCGCGTGCTGGCGGTGACCGATGTGCTTCCCGCGCGGTACAGGATCATGGCGACGCTGGGTGCCGGCCTCGGGCTTCGCCAGGGCGAGATCTTCGGTCTTGCCGTGAACGACGTGGACTTCGACAAGGGTGTCGTCCACGTGCGGCAGCAGGTGAAGCTGGTCAACGCGAAGCTGCTGTTCGGCCTGCCGAAGCACGATCGCGAGCGGACGGTCCCCCTCCCTGAGTCGGTGGCCGCGGCCGTGGAGGAGTACCTGAGCCTGTTCCCGGCCCGGGAGGTCACTCTGCCGTGGGAGGAGGTGGACGGAGATCCCGTGACCTTGCCGCTGATCATCACCAGCCGTGAGTCCAGGGCGCTGAACCGCAACTACATCAACACCTACGTCTGGAAGCCTGCTCTTGTGGGTGCGGGTGTGGTCACCCAGGCGGATCTCAAGGCGCGAGTACCGGGGCGCCGCAACCAGAAGAACCGCAAGCACGGCATGCATGCGCTGCGGCACTTCTACGCCAGCGTGCTGCTCGACGCCGGCGTGTCCCCGAAGGCGCTGGCCGAGTATCTCGGGCATCAGGATGCTGGCTATACGCTCCGGACCTACACGCACTTGATACACGGCAGCGAGGACCGAGCCGGGAAGGCCATCGACACGGCATTCGACCTTGCGCTTACTGAGACCGGAACAGAGCCGGAACAAACCCCTTAATGATCAAGGGATTGGCAGCTCAACGGTGTGTATAGATCACACCTACGACGTGTGACGGCGGGTTCCGCCGCACGCGAACGGCCCGGCACCGCGATCGGTGCCGGGCCGTTCGCGTGCCACCGGCCGGACGGCCTCGGACCGGCGGCCCCAGGTGGACCGGCACCGGCGACCCGTTCACGCTGCGGCCGCTGCACACCGGTGACACCAAGTGCCTGGACGTGGCCTGGCGCAGCCACGACTGGGGGGCCAACGTGATCCAGGCCGACTGCGCGAGCTCGAACAACGCCAATCAGATCTGGCGGCTCAGGCTGGTGGACACCGCCTGGGAGGAATAGGCGCCCACGATCGCGGCCGCCCCGCCGGACGGACGATGAGGGCACAGGGCCAGGCCCCCGGCCGCCTCCTCGGGGGAGCGGCCGGGGGCCTGGCGGGTGTCGCGGTCAGTGCGGGCAGGTGTGGCGGGAGTCCGACAGGGTGATGTCGTCGGGGGCGGGGCACAGGAACTGCTCGTAGCGGGTGTCGTCGTCCACGAACCGCTTGAGCCAGGAGATCATGTACTTGGCCAGGGTGGTGTTGGAGGTCTGCGGGAAGAAGTGGCTGGCGTTGTTCAGCTCCAGGTACGCCTTCTCCGCCGAGGCCGGGATGCTGGTGTAGAACGGGATCGAGTGCGAGGACACCGGGGCGATGCTGTCCGACTCGCCGCCGACGATCATCGTGGGCACCCGCAGGCCGCTCCAGCTCTTGGTCAGGTTCCACGGGGCGATCGGCACGGCCGCCTGGAGCGACGGGCGATCGTCGGCCGCCTCCAGGCTGCCGCCGCCGCCCATGGAGTGGCCGGCGACCGCGAGGCGGTTGGGGTCGATGCGGTCGCGCACGCTGCTGCGCTGGGTCAGGTAGTCCAGCGCGGCCAGGAGCTGGCGGCCTCGGCTGGAGGGCTGGTCGTACAGGGTGTTGGTCTCGATGCCGATGACGACGAAGCCCTGTGAGGCGATGCGCGGGCCGAGCCAGTCCAGGCTGGACCACCTCGCGGTGTAGCCGGGGGAGATCGCGACGGCGCCGAAGGTGCCTTCGGCGGTGCTGGTCGGGTAGTACACGGTGCCGCCGCCGAAGCCGGTCACGCTGAGCGAGGAGACCGAGAACTGCGAGGTGGCGAACGGGCCGCGGGCGGCCTCGATGCTCGCCTCGGTGGGGGCGGGGCCGCGCTCGTACGGGTTCGCCGCCGCGGCGGAGGCGGGGGCGTGGGCGGCGGTGCCGGCGGCGAGGGCGAGCGTGACCGCGGCGGCCAGCTTGGCGAGGCGGCGTCCGGGGCGTGAGGGGCGGAGGGTGACAGTGGGGGGCTGCACGTCCGTTGACTCCCGTTCGTGAGGGGACTTACGCAGCACACTTTCTCTGTGTCAGCCCGTGGTGTGCACCGGTGGAATCACCAGCCTTCACACCGAAAAATCCCGCAAAAGGTGGCTATAGCGGACATACAGCCGTGGCTCGCCGGTTAGTGGGCCAAGGATGCCTCAGACGCCATTGAGAGTCCGGCCCATCCTGCTCGCGACGCTCCGTGCCCAGCCGACGGCGGTGTTCATCGCCCGGCTCACGATCACGGCCGTCGCGGCGTACCTCCTGGCCCTGCGTCTGCCGGCCGCCCAGGCGCCGCCGCTGCTGGCGCCGCTGACCGCGCTGCTGGTGGTGCAGTACACGCTGTACCGCACCGTCCGCACCGCCATCGAGCGCATCCTCAGCGTGCTGGCCGGGGTGGTGATCGCCGTGCTGGTCTCCGCGACGCTCGGCTTCTCCTGGTGGACGCTGGGCGTCACGATCGCCGCCGCGCTGGTCATCGGGTACGTCGCGCGGCTCGGCGACCACCTGCTCGAAGTGCCGATCAGCGCGATGCTGATCTTCGCGCTGGGCGCGCACACGCCGGCGGGGGCGCTGGACCGGATCCTGGAGACCGTGCTCGGCGCGGCCACCGGTCTGGTCGCCGGGCTGATCGCCTCCCCCGTCCACATGTCGCCCGCCCAGGAGGCCATCGCCGAGCTGGGCGACCGCCTGGGCGCGATGGTCGACCGGATGGCCGAGCGGCTGGCCGGGCACCCTGGCGGGGAGGTCTTCGCCGAGATGCTGGACGACGCGCGGATGCTCGGCGGCGAGATCGAGCGTACCGACCAGGCGCTGAGCCAGGCCGAGGAGAGCCTGCGGCTCAACCTGCGCGCGGCGGCGCTGCACCCGATGGGGATCGCGCTGCGCAGCGGCCTGGAGACCCTGGAGCACTCCGCGCTCACGCTGCGCGGCATGGTGCGCTCGCTGGCCGACCGCGAGCGGCTGCCCGGCTCGGCCGCCGTGTACGACGCCGAGGCACGCGGGCGGCTCGCCGACGCGCTGCGCGAGGTCGCCGAGATCGTACGCGCCTTCGCCACCCTGGTACGCGCCGAGTCGCACGAGGAGGCCCGCGCGTGCGCCGAGTCGCTGCGCAGCCGCCTTCAGGAGGGCCGCGGGCTGCGCGATGAGTTCGCCGAGGCGCTGCCGCCGTGGACCTCGGCCCGCTCCCCCGAGTGGCGGCTGCACGCCGAACTGCTGGTGCACCTGGACCGGCTGCTGGACCTGTTCGACTCCGAGCACCGCGCGCAGGCCCGCAACCGGCGCCGCCGCCCCGTACGGCGCGGGTTCCCCCGTACGCCGCGCGGCCTGAACGCCCGCGCCCGCCGGTCCTGAACCGGCACGGCACGGCCAGGGCGAGACGCGGCTACGGCGAGATGCGGCGCAGGCCGGTCAGGCGGCGCAGGATGTCCCACCAGAACGAGGCGCCGAACAGCAGGGCCACGAACGACAGCAGGAAGCCGGGCCAGTGGCCCGGGGTGATGATCCGCTCGGCCCAGGTGCCGAAGTTCCACGAGATGCCCGGCGCGCCGTCCTCGGGCATGCGCAGGCTGACGATGGAGTGGTCGAAGATCTGCACCAGCGCCGGCGAGCTGAAGGACTCGGTCACGCACGCGTACGGGTCGGTCTGCTCGGCGCACCGGGTGCGCAGCGCCGACAGCCCGTCGGAGTCGCCGGCGATGGCCGCCACGCCCGCCCGGTAGCCGTTGTCGCGCAGCAGCGACTTGGCGTATTCGAGGGAGTCCATGCTGAAGGCCAGCACCACCAGCAGGCCGAGCAGCGCGACCACCCAGCGGACGTACCTGCGGTAGAGCATGCTCAGGCGCTGCATCTCGCCGTCGAACCACTCCTCGGTGCCCTTGCGGAAGCGCTCCAGGTCGTTGGCCGCGCTCTTCCACACGCCGCTGAGGTGGCCGTGCAGCGGGCTGCCGATCTCCTCCAGCTTCTTCAGGAAGCCCTCCACGCCGCCGTGCTCGGCGGAGACCATCTCCATCACGGCCACGCCGAACCTGTTGGGCGGGATGGTCGCGATGCTGGTCCGCCTGCCCTTGGCGTGGTCGATCTCGCGCAGCCGCGCGTACAGGCGGGCGGTCATGTCCACCCGCGGCGCCTCGTCCCCGGCCCGCAGCGCCTCGTCGGACGGCATCGGCTCGACGACGGGAGGCGAGGGCTCGGGGTCGTGCACCGGCCTGGGGTCGCGCCCCTTGCGGGCGAACGGCAGCCTGGCGAAGACGTCCATCGGCCGGGAGGGCAGGTGCGACTCCCCCTCGGCCGGCGGCCCGTCCAGCGTGTCCTTCAGGTACGCCCACAGGAACTTGCTGCGGATGGACAGCAGCCGGACCATGCCCTCGTTGATCCCACTGACCAGCAGCGAGAGCAGCAGGAAGGCGAGCACCAGGCCGATGGCCAGGTCAACGTAGACGGATATCAAAGCGGATCACCCGCAATGTTGATACACGTCCGGTAAAGCCACCGCAATGCGTTCGGCCGAACCCGGGCTCCTCCCCCGATCCCGCACGCCCTCGCCGTGCGCGGGCGGGTCGGTCAGCGGCGGGTGTCGTCGCCGTAGAAGACGCGTTCGACGACCTGGCGGGCGCGGCGGGTGGCGCGGCGGTAGTCGTCCACGAAGTCCTCCGAGCCGTCGGGCGGGTAGCCCAGGGCCTGGGCGACCATGCCGCGTTCGCGCAGGTCCACCGGGATCGAGTCGGACGCGCGGCCGCGTACCAGCATGATGGCGTCGCGGATGCGGGAGGCGAAGCGCCACGCCTCGGCCAGCACCGGCTCGTCGGCCGCGGACAGCAGGCCCGCGGCGACGGCGGCGCGCAGGGCGGCCAGGGTGCGGGTGGTCCGCAGCGCCGGGCACGCATGCGCGTGGCGGAGCTGCAGGAGCTGCGCGACCCACTCCACATCGGACAGCCCGCCGCGGCCGAGCTTGGTGTGCAGGGCCGGGTCGGCGCCCCGGGGCAGGCGCTCGGCCTCCATGCGGGCCTTGAGCCGCCGGATCTCGCGTACGGCGGCGTCGTCGATGCCGTCCTCGGGGTAGCGCAGCGGGTCGATCACGGCCAGGAACCGCTCGCCCAGCCCGGGATCGCCCGCGGAGACCCGGGCGCGCAGCAGCGCCTGCGACTCCCAGGGGGAGGACCAGCGGGCGTAGTAGGCCGCGTACGACGCCAGCGTGCGCACCAGCGGCCCCTGGCGGCCCTCCGGGCGCAGGTCGGGGTCGATGAGCAGCGGCGGGTCGGTGGCGGGCAGGGCGAGCAGCCTGCGCAGCTCGTTGGCCACGGCGTGGGCGGCGTCGGCGGCCTCCTTCTCGGCCGCGCCCTCGACCGGCTCGTGCACGAACATCACGTCGGCGTCGCTGCCGTAGGAGGGCTCGAACCCGCCCAGGCGGCCCATGGCGATCACGGTGAACCGGGTGGGCAGCGGCGCGCGGCGTTCGAGCACGACCTTGCCGATCGCGGCGTCGAGGGCGGCCTGGATCGTGACGTCGTTCAGCTCGGCCAGCGCCTGCCCGACCTGCTCGATGTCCACCCGGCCGACCAGGTCGGCGACGGCGGTGCGGAACAGCTCGCGGCGGCGCAGCGCGCGCACCGCGGCGACGGCGGTCTCGGCGTCGCCCTCGTGCCGGGAGACGGCCGCGGCGGCCTCGGTGGCCAGGGCGGCCTTGGGCCGCACCTCCAGCTCGGCGTCCGAGCCGAGCATCGCGACCGCCTCGGGGGCGTGCATGAGCAGGCCGGTGACGTACCGGCTGGTGCCGAGCAGCCGGGCCATGCGGGAGGCGACGGCGGTCTCGTCGCGCAGCAGCCGCAGGTACCACGGGGTGGCGCCCAGCTTGTCGCTGACCTGGCGGAAGCCGAGCAGCCCGGCGTCGGGGTCGGGGGCGTCGGCGAACCAGCCGAGCATGACGGGCAGCAGCGTGCGCTGGATGGCGGCACGCCGGGAGACGCCGCTGGTCAGCGTCGCGATGTGGCGCAGCGCGCCCTCGGGATCGGTGTAGCCGAGCGCTTCGAGCCTGGCCTTGGCCGCCGCGGTGGACAGTCGGGCCTCCTCTCCGGGGAGCCGGGCCACCGCCTGCAGCAGGGGCCGGTAGAAGAGCTTCTCGTGCAGGCGGCGCACCTCCATCGCGTGGCGCCGCCAGCGCGTGGTGAACTCGCCGACCGGGTCGATGGGCATGCCGAGCGCGCGGCCGATGCGGCGCAGGTCGGCGGTGTCCTCGGGCACGACGTGGGTGCGGCGCAGCCGGTGCAGTTGCAGCAGGTGCTCGACCTGGCGCAGGAACGTGTACGCCTCCGCCAGCGCGCGGGCGTCGTCCCTGCCGACGTATCCCCCGCGCGACAGGGCGGCCAGGGCCGGGAGGGTGGCGCGGCGGCGCAGCAGCGGGTCGTGCCTGCCGTGCACGAGCTGGAGGAGCTGCACCGCGAACTCGATGTCGCGCAGCCCGCCGGGGCCCAGCTTGAGCTGCCGCTCGGCGGCCGTGCCGTTGCCGCCCTCGCGCAGGTGCGACTCCACCCGGCGCCGCATCGCCTGCACGTCCTCGACGAAGTTCTCGCGCCCGGCGGCCTCCCAGACCATCTCGTTGACCTCATCGACGTACGCCTGGCCCAGCTCCATGTCGCCGGCGACCGGGCGGGCCTTCAGCAGGGCCTGGAACTCCCAGGTCTTGGCCCAGCGGCGGTAGTACGTCAGGTGGCTGGCGAGGGTGCGTACCAGGGGGCCGGAGCGGCCCTCGGGGCGCAGCGCCGCGTCGACCTCCCACAGCGAGCCCTCGGCGGTCGCGGTCGAGCAGGCCCGCATCATGCCCTGGGCGAGCTTGGTGGCCAGGCGCAGCGCCTCGGTCTCGTCTTCGCCCTCGCGGGGCTCGGCCACGAAGATCACATCGACGTCGCTGATGTAGTTCAGCTCGCGCGCGCCGCACTTGCCCATGCCGATCACGGCCAGGCGCACGCCGGTGCCGTGCTCGGCGCGGGCCACCGCCAGCCCGGCCTCCAGCGCGGCGGCGGCGAGGTCGGACAGCTCGGCGGTGACCTCGCCCAGCGTGGCCGAGCCGGTCGCGTCTCTGGCGGCCACCCGCAGCAGGTGGTTGCGGTACGCCACGCGCAACGCCGACAGGGTGGGCGTCGAGAACGCGCCCGCGCCCGGCGGGGGCACGGCCACGGGCTCGGCGGCCTCGGGGTCGGCGCCGACCGCGAGCAGCAGGTCGGCGCACAGCTCCTCCTGCGGCGGGCGGCGTACGGCCTGCTCACCCTGCAGGACCTTCCAGCTCTCGGGATGCCGTACCACGTGCTCGCCCAGGGCCGCGCTGACGCCGAAGACGGCCAGCAGCCGCTCGCGCAGCCCGGCGTCGCCCCGGAGCGCTCCGAGCACGCTCGGGTCGCGCTCGGCCAGCCGGTTCAGCGAGGTCAGCGCGAGGTCGGGATCGGCGGCGGCGACGATGGCCTCAAGCAGGTCGTAGTCGCCGACCGCCTCGGGCCCCAGCTCGTCGAGCAACCGTTCGGCGCGCGCGCCGTCGGCGAATCCGAGACGGGCGAGACGCCCGGCGGTCGACTCCATCCGGGGCACGGCCGTCACGCTCCCTCCGTCATGTTCCGCCCCCGTCATGGGCACCATCTCCTGCGGGGGGCTCTCCACGGTATGCACGCGACCTCCCCAATCCTTCCAGCCAGGGAACCCGTGGGCGCACGCCACACCGTCGGGGCGTCGCCGCACACGTTAAACCTTCCGGCTGTGCGACGTCGTTAGTGGATTGGCAGCGTAATCGCGTTCTCAGCGGCGAATACGCGGTTCCGCCACGACTTTGCCGAACGCCTCCGCGAGAGGCCGCCACGCCGCCACGAGACGGTCCTCGGCCTCCTTGACCTGGGCATTCAGCTCGTCCACGGAGAAACCCTGGCCGATCAGGGCATCGGCGGACCCGGACGTCCACCCGGTGAAAATCTCAGGTGTCGCCTCGGGGTGGAACTGCACCGCCCACGCCGCCTCCCCCAGCCGGTACGCCTGGTTCGGGTACACCTCGCCGGTCGCGAGCGGCACGGCGCCCTCGGGCAGCCGCCGCATCACGTCGCGGTGGTACTGCACCGCCACCGTCTCGGGCCCCAGGTGGCCCAGCAGCGGGTCGCCCGCGGCGGCCGGCAGGGGGCGTACGGGGACGGCGCCGACCTCCAGGCCGTGCTCGCCGCGGTTCACCTCGCCGCCGCAGGCCAGCGTCATGAGCTGGGCGCCGAGGCAGACGCCCAGCGTGGGCACGCCCGACTCGACGGCGCGGCGCAGCAGGCGCCGGGTGGCGGCCAGCCAGGGGTATCCCTCGTCGTCCCAGGCGGACGCCTCCCCGCCCAGCACGATCAGCCCGCCGGGGGCCTCGTCCGGGACCGGCTCGCCGAGGTAGGGGCGTACGACCTCGGTCGCCACGCCCAGCCACCGCTCGAAGTACCCCAGGCCGGCATCGGCCTCATGTTCGACCACCAGAACGCCCATAAAGCAATTATTCCCGTTGCTTTGGACATCCCAGACAGTAGGGGACGTAATTCACAACGCCCCGCCTCCGCGCCGTCTCCGGCGTGGAGGCGGGGCGGCGTGTCACTTCGGCAGGATCCACACGGCGCGGGACACCGCGACCAAGGTGCCGTCGGTCTCGTAGATGGCGCTCTCGCCGAACAGCTTGCGCCCCACCCGCCCGGCGGCCCGGCCGACCACCGAGTAGGTGCCGCCCGGGTAGACCCGGCGGTGCACCTGGGCGGTCAGCCGCCCCAGCAGCGCGCTCTCGCCCGGCCGGAACCCGGCCCAGCCGCTCACGCAGTCGAGCGCGGCCCACACGATCGGCGCGGGCACGTGGCCGTCGGCGTCGGTCACCGTGATCGGCACCCGCCAGCCCGCGGCGTGCAGATCGGTGCCCTCGACCGGCCCGGGGAAGATCCGCAGGCCGTCGCCCGGCTCGCGCAGGCCGCACACGAAGCACTCGGGAACGGGGTGGCGCACCAGCCCGGGGAACCCGGCCTCGGCGCGCGCGGCCACGTTGAACGGCACGAAGCCCGGGGCGGTCAGCTCCGCGGCCACCGGGATCGCCTCGACCAGGCCGCGCTCGCCGTCGCACAGCGTCACGGCGTTCGTATGGTGTTCCAGGCGTAGCTCGGTCTCAAGAGGGGTGGGCGCGTGCAGGGTGACCTCGACGGGAGAGCGGTGCTGCTCGGCGCCGTTCAGCGCCTCTGCGACGGTGCCGGCGATCCAACCGCCGTTGGCGGTGCCCGCGGGCCCGCGGAACCTCGCCGGAACGGACAACACGGTCTGCAGCTCCGCAGCCGTCGTCATGCCAGACCTCCCCATATCGCCCCCACAAGGGACGATTCATCCGAAACCACTATTCAGAACAGTCCGATTACTCTACCCGAATAGCTGTCGCCACAGCTAAACACCCCTGGATGTCCCGGTCGTCAACCCCGGGTAACACCCCAATGACGCGTCTCCGGCCCGCACCGCGAACCGGAGACGGATCACACTACAAGCAACCGGAACCGCTCGATCGCGCATTCCCGCACGAGAGGGGGCCTGCTGAGAGAACTCACAGGACCGGGAGGTGGCGGTCCAGCTCGAACTCGGTGACGTGGCGGCGGTACTCGTGCCATTCGGCGCGCTTGTTGCGCAGGAAGTAGTCGAAGACGTGCTCGCCCAGGGTTTCGGCCACCAGCTCGCTGCGCTCCATCACCGAGATGGCCTCGTCCAGCGACTGCGGCAGCGGCTGGATGCCCAGCGCGCGCCGCTCGGCGGAGGTCAGCGCCCACACGTCGTCCTCGGCGCCGGGGGGCATCTCGTAGCCCTCCTCGATGCCCTTCAGCCCGGCGGCCAGGATCACCGCGAACGCGAGGTAGGGGTTGCACGCGGAGTCGAGCGAGCGGAACTCGATGCGGGTCGAGCCGCTCTTGTGCGGCTTGTACATCGGCACCCGCACCAGCGCGGAGCGGTTGTTGTGCCCCCAGGAGATGTACGCCGGCGCCTCGCCGCCCTGCCCCGCGATGGCCTCGGCGCCGCCCCACAGCCGCTTGTAGGAGTTGACCCACTGGTTGCACACCGCGGTGATCTCGGCGGCGTGCCGCAGCAGCCCGCCGATGAACGAGCGGCCGATCTTGGAGAGCTGGTACTCCGCGCCCGGCTCGTAGAAGGCGTTGCGGTCGCCCTCGAACAGCGACATGTGGGTGTGCATGCCGGAGCCGGGGTGCTCGGTGAACGGCTTGGGCATGAAGCTGGCCCAGATGCCCTGCTCCAGCGCGACCTCCTTCATGACCAGCCGGAAGGTCATGATGTTGTCGGCGGTGGTGAGCGCGTCGGCGTAACGCAGGTCGATCTCCTGCTGGCCGGGGGCGCCCTCGTGGTGGCTGTACTCCACCGAGATGCCCATGGCCTCCAGCATCATGATCGCGTTGCGCCGGAAGTCGTGGCCCGAGCTGTGCGGGGTGTGGTCGAAGTAGCCGCCGGAGTCGATCGGCTCGGGCTTCTCACCGCGCTCCGGCTTCTTCTTCAGCAGGAAGAACTCCACCTCGGGGTGGGTGTAGAAGGTGAAGCCCATGTCGGCGGCCTTGGCCAGCGCGCGCTTGAGCACCCAGCGCGGGTCGGCGTGCGACGGCGAGCCGTCGGGCATCAGGATGTCGCAGAAGATGCGCGCCGCGCCCGGGGTCTCGCTGCGCCAGGGCAGGATCTGGAACGTGCCCGGGTCGGGCTTGGCCAGCATGTCGGACTCGTAGACGCGGGCGAAGCCCTCGATCGCCGAGCCGTCGAAGCCGATGCCCTCGGCGAACGCGCCCTCCAGCTCGGCCGGGGCGATGGCCACCGACTTCAGGAACCCGAGGACGTCGGTGAACCACAGCCGGATGAACCGGATGTCACGCTCCTCAAGGGTGCGCAGAACGAACTCCTGCTGGCGGTCCAAGGCATCTCCTTCGTGCTGCCGTGCCCAACACCATTGTCAATCGCGGTCAGCGGAAGACATGTCTGGTCGGCTTCAAGTCTGCCCGCTGCGTGTTTCGCACACGTTACGGGGTCCAGTAGTGAGGATGCCCTATCAGCTCCCCAATCCCACGATACGTACCTCGTCGTAGCCGTCCACCCGGTTCAGCGGCGGGTGAAACCCCGGGCGAGCCGGTCCAGGAAGGCCAGGGCGTGATCGGCCGACCAGCGCTCGGCGCGGTGCTTGCGGGTCAGCCCCTTCACCAAGGGCTTGAGCGCGTCGAGCCGGCGCGGCGCGGGCGGGTCCTGGGTGAGGATCGCCGACAGCACGGCGGGCAGCCCGTCGCGGGCGAACGGCTGGTGCCCCTCCACCGCCTGGTACAGCGTGACGCCCACGGCCCACAGGTCGGACGCCGCCGAAGCCCGCTCGCCCCTGATCCGCTCCGGCGCCAGGTACGCCGGCGTGCCCACCAGCCGCCCGGACGTCGTCAGCGAGCCCGGCTCCTGCTCGGCCACCGACAGCCCGAAGTCGGTCAGCACCACCCGGTCGCCCGTCAGCAGGATGTTGGCCGGCTTGACGTCCCGGTGCACGATCCCGGCCGCGTGCGCCGCCGACAGCGCCCCCAGCACCCAGGTGCCGATCGCGGCCACCGTCGACTCGGGCAGCGGCCCCTCCTGCAGCGCGTGCCCCAGCGAACGCCCCTTGACCAGCTCCATCACGATCCACGGCAGCCCGTCCTCCTCCACCACGTCGTGCACGGTGATCACACCGGGGTGGTTGAGCTGCGCGGCCAGCCGGGCCTCCCGCAGGGTCCGCCGCAACGCGGCGGCCCGCTCACGCGGCCCGAGGGCATGCCGCAACAGCACCTGCTTCACCGCGACGGGCCGGTGCAGAAGCTGGTCGTGGGCACGCCAGACCACGCCCATGCCGCCCTCGCCCAGCGGATCCTGGAGCACGTAGCGGCCGGCGAGCAGTCGGGAAGGATGCTCCGGCATGCGCGGCAACCTACCGGCCGCCATGGGGGCTGTCGGGAAGAATCATCCCAAGGAGTTTAGCCAGGTATGAAAGCCTCCCCCGACGGCAAGCCCGGCCCCCACGGCGATCCGCCCCACACCACCCCGCCCAACACCCACCACCGGCCCTGCGCCACCGGACACCGCGCCGCCCTGCCCTGCCCGGCGCACCCCGCCGGGCATCGGTCGATGGAGGTGGCCGTGGCCTTGTGGCCAAGGCCCGAGGGCCGGGCATCGCGCCGGTGGGGTGGCGGAGCCGGGCTCGACCGGCACGAGCACGAGGAGGATCAGCGCGCGGCTGCGCCCGACCGGCCCGGCGCGGGCGGCGCGGGCGGCGCGGGCGGCACGGACAGCACGGACAGCACGGACAGCACGGACAGGGCGGACAGCACGGACAGCGCGGACGGCGGGCCCTCCTCCCACAGCGTGCCGGCGCCCAGCACGGGACAGACCAGCATCGACCGGTACGGCGCGCACATCACCGCCACGCCTCAGCAGGATCGTGACGGCCGGGATAGCGGACGCGATCGTCGCCGCGCCGCTGCCCGCCCTCCCTCGCGGCCGGTACGCCGACATGTAGGGGTGCGCCTGGCCGGTGGGCACCCTGCCGACCCCGCTCACCGGCACCCAGCCGCCCCAAGCCAACGGGCCCGCGTTGCCGCAACCCACGACCGGAGGTGACCGCCCAACCACCGCCACCCCCCGACCCCCTCACCAGTACCCAGCCGCCGCAAGCCAACGGGCCCGGGTTGCCGTGGCTCCCGACCGGGGTGACCGGCTCAACGAGCGTTCATCGGATGCCAGATGGCAGCCGCTAGCGTGTGCCGGCATGCCCGCAAGGATCATGCCGGGCCGGGCCGGGCCGCGCGCGGCGACGGGCGCGCGCCTAGTCGGCGGGCACCCTGCCGACCCCGCTCATCGGCACCCGGCTGTTGGAGGCCGACAGGCCCGGGTTACCGGCCCGCGGCCAGGCGACCACCCCGGTCGCCGCCGGCCGTCTCCCCAACCGCCCCGCCACCCGTCTCCCCCGGCCCTCTCCCCAACCGCCCCGCCACCCGTCTCCCCCGGCCCTCTCCCCAACCGCCCCGCCACCCGTCTCCCCCGGCCCTCTCCCGAGGGCCCTACCGGCCGTCTCCCCGGCCGCCCTACCGGTCCCTTCCCGGGCCGGCCATCCACTGGCCTCTCCCCGGCCATCCACCGACCGTCTGCTCGGCCGCCCTACCGGCCCTCTCCCCGCCATCCACCGACCGTCTGCTCGGCCGCCCTCCCGCTCCTATCCCCGACCGGCCGAGGGGTGGCGCGGGGAGCGCTTTCAGCGAGTGTTGATCGGATGCCAAGTGGCGGTCGCTAGCGTCTGGCGGCATGCGGGCAAGGACCATGGCGGGCCGGGGCGCGGCGGCGGGGGCGCCCGGCGGGCACATTACAGGGCGCGAACGCTGGTGGAAGTTGCCGTTTCCCGACGGCGTCAGTACACGTACGCTTACCGCTGCAATGTTGAAATTTCATGCCCTCGGGCCTTTTCAGGCATATAACGGCGACACGCCGTTGGATCTCGGCGGCCAGCGCCAGATGGCCGTGCTCGCGCGGCTCCTCGTGGCCGGAGGGCGCGCCGTGCCCGTGCACACGTTGATCGACGAGCTGTGGCCGGGTGAGCCGCCCGCGCAGGCCCTGTCCACCATCCAGGGGTACGTCTCGCGGCTGCGGCGGGCGCTGGAGCCCGGACGGGCGCCGCGTGAGGAGGCGGGCGTGCTCGTCTCGGCCCCGCCCGGGTACGCCCTGCGGGCCCGCACCGATCAGGTGGACACCTGGAGGTTCGAGGCGCTGGTGAAGGCCGAGGCCGATCCGGAGGCCGACCCCGAGGGCGACTGGCAGCGCATGGAGACCGCGCTCGAACTGTGGCGCGGGCCGGCGCTGGCCGAGTTCTCCGACCTGTCCTGGGCGGCCACCGAGGCGGGCCGGTTGGAGGAGCTGCGCCTGGTGGCGACCGAGCGGCGGGCCAACGCGGGCATCCTGCTCGGCCGGTCGGCCTCGATGGTGCCCGACCTGGAGGCGCACGCCGCGGCCCACCCGCTGCGGGAGGAGGCGTGGCGGCTGTACGCGCTGGCGCTCTACCGCGCCGGCCGCCAGGGCGACGCGCTGGGCGCGCTGCGCCGCGCCCGCGCCATGTGGCGCGACGAGCTGGGCCTGGACCTGAGCGCGGCGTTGCAGCGGCTTGAGGCCGACATGCTCGCCCAGGCGCCGCACCTCGACGGGCGGCGCGGCGCCGCCGTGGCGAGGGCGGCGGCCGTACGGGCGGCGGTGGGGGGCGAGCAGGGGCATGCCGCCGCGCCCGGCGCCGCGCCGCTGCGCGTGGTCGTCGTGGACGACCAGGCCCTGGTGCGCACCGGCATGCGGGTGGTGCTGGACAGCGAGACCGGGCTGGAGCTGGCCGGGGAGGCCGAGGACGGCGAGCAGGCCATCGCCGTGGTCCGCGAGACCCGGCCCGACCTGGTGCTGATGGACATCCAGATGCCCCGCCTGGACGGCCTCACCGCGGCCAGGCGGCTGCTCGCCGACGACAACCCGCCGAAGGTGATCATGATGACGACCTTCGGCACCGACGAGAACCTGTACGCCGCGCTGCGTGCCGGCGTGAGCGGGTTCGTGCTGAAGACGTCGCCGCCCGAGCAGCTCATCGCCGCGCTGCGCGCCGCCGCGTCCGGGGACGCGCTGATCGACCCGGCGGTCACCACCCGGCTGATCGCGGCCTTCGCCGGGCGCCTGGACCCGGCCACGCCGCCCGAGCTGGCCGGGCTGTCCGACAGCCAGCTCGACCTGATCAAGCTGATCGCCCGCGGCCTGACCAACCGGCAGGTCGCCGCGACGCTGGGCGTCCCGGAGCCGACGGTGTCCGACCGGGTCTCCGAGCTGCTGGACCGCCTCGGCCTGCTCGACCGGGCGCAGCTCGTCGTGATCGCGTACGAGTCCGGCCTGGTCAACCCGGCCGGGCACGGGCGCTGACGGCCGGGGGACGGCTCCGGTGCCGGGCTCGCCGGGGGCGGGGTGGGTGCGTGCGGTCTCGGGGGCGGTGGCCGCGCTCGCGGTGACGCTGACCGTGACCGGCACCATCCTCCAGTTCCGCGTGCCCGCGGAGTGGGCGCCCTGGCCGCCCGTGGCGCCCGACCACGGCGCGGGGCTCACCTTCCCGGTGGTCGGCGCGTTCCTCCTCGCGCACCGGCCCCGGCTCAGGATGGGCTGGCTGATGTGCGGCGGCGGCCTGGCCTGCGCGGTCAACGTGATGGCGACCGGGCTGCTGGTGCACCACGCGTCGGCGGGCGACCTGGAGACGGCCGGGTACATGCGGCTGGCGGCGGCCCTCGGCTGGCAGCTCGGCGGCGCGACGCTGGCCGTCCTGCTGCCGCTGCTGTCGCCCGACGACAGGCTGCCGTCGCGCCGCTGGCGGGTGGTGGTCGTCGTGGGCGTGCTGGCCACGCTGGCGGAGGGCACCCGCATCCTGGTACGCCCGACGCCGCCCGCGGCCTCGTACATGTGGCCGCAGGTGATCCCCAACCCGCTGGCGATCGAGTCGCTGGCCCCGTACAACGCCACGATCATGACCGTCACCACCGTCGCGATCAACGTGTGCGTGGTGCTCGCGCTGCTGTCGCTGGGGCTGCGGCTCCGCCGCGCCGACCCGCTGGGGCGCAGGCAGATCGGCTGGCCGCTCGCGACGTTCGCGATCTACGTCGTGTTCCTGATCCTCGGCGAGGACTTCTGGCTGCCCGCGACGATCTGGACCGGGCTGATCCCGGTGGCCATCGCCTTCGCGGTGCTGCGCTACCGGCTGTACGGCATCGACACGGTGATCAGCCGGGCCGTGGTCGCGACCGGCCTGATCTTCGCGATCGGCGCGGTGTACTTCGGCGTGGGGGCGCTGGGCGGGCTGCTGGTGTCCGGCTACGACGAGCTGGCCGGCCTGGCGGCGGCGCTGGCGGCGGGCGCGTTCTTCCAGCCGCTGCGCGTCCGGCTGCGCCGGCTGGCCGACGTGATGCTGTACGGCAAGCACGGCGAGCCCAGGGAGCTGGCCAGGAGGCTGGCCAGGGAGGTGCGCGAGACCGAGCCGACGAACGCGCTGGCCGCCGTGACCGCGGTCGTGCGCGACGGGCTCGGCGTGACCGGCGTCGCGGTCGAGGTCGGCCGGGCGGGCATCCGGGTCGAGCTGGGCCGGGCCGGGCCCGATCCGCGCGAGGTGCCCCTGATCTGGCACGGGGAGCCGGTGGGCCGGATGCTGCTCGGCCCTCCCGGGCCGCGCCGGTTCGCGGCGGCGTACAACGACCGGCTGATCGCGGCGGCGACGCCGTACGTGTCCGACGTCGCGCACGCGGTCCTGATGGCCGCCGATCTGCAACGTTCCAGGGAGCGCATCCTGAGCGCGCGCGAGGAGGAGCGGCGCAGGCTCCGCCGCGACCTGCACGACGGTCTCGGCCAGGCGCTGACGAACATGTCGATGTCGCTGAACATGGCCAGGCTGACCCTGCGCAAGGCGCCGTCGTCGGCCGACCGACTGCTGCTGGACCTGCGCACCGGCATGGACTCGGTCAGCCAGGAGATCCGCGAGCTGGTCTACGGGCTGCGCCCGCCCAGCCTGGACGACCTGGGCCTGGCGGGTGCGATCCGCGCCCTGGCCGACGAGCCGGGACCCCCGGTCTCGGTCGAGGTCGAGGGTGAGATGACCGAGTTGCCGGCGGCGGTGGAGGTCGCGGCGTACCGGATCGCGCAGGAGGCGCTGACGAACGTGCGCAAGCACTCGGGGGCCTCGCGCGCCACGGTCTCGCTGACGCGCACCCCGCACGCGCTCGTCGTACGGGTGCGCGACGACGGCAAGGGCCTGCCCGAGCACCGGCGCTCCGGGGTCGGCTTCGCCTCCATGCGCGAGCGCGCGGCCGAGCTGGGCGGCACCTGCCTGATCACCTCCGACTCGGGCACGCAGGTCGAGGCGACGCTGCCTCTGCCCGGCTGAGCCGGCGCCCAGGGCGTACGGTGATCTGGATCGCACCCGGCAGGCCCTGATAGGGCGAAGCCACATAACGGAATATGGTGTACATCGTGGCACAATTGCGCATCGCTCTGGCCCAGACCAACCCCACCGTCGGCGACCTGACCGCCAACGCCGGAAAGCTCGTCGACTGGACGCGCCGCGCCTCCGAGCGGGGCGCCCACCTGGTCGTGTTCACCGAGATGTTCCTCACCGGCTACCCGGTGGAGGACCTGGTGCTGCGTAACTCGTTCGTGGAGGCCTCGATCGCCTCGCTGGACGCCGTGGCGCGCCGGCTGGCCGACGAGGGGCTCGGCGAGCTGCCCGTCGTGGTCGGTTACGTCGGCCGGGCCAACCTGGCGCCGCGGGTCGGCCAGCCGAAGGGCGCGCCGCTGGACGCCGCCGCGGTGCTGCACCGCGGCTCCGTCGTCACGCGCACGGCCAAGCACCACCTGCCCAACTACGGGGTGTTCGACGAGTACCGCTACTTCGTGCGCGGCGACCGGCTGCCGATCTTCCGGCTGCGCGGCGTGGACGTCGCGGTCGCGGTCTGCGAGGACCTGTGGCAGGAGGGCGGCCCGGTCGCGGTGGTGTCGCAGGCGGGCGCGGGGCTGCTGGTCGTGCCGAACGCCTCGCCGTACGAGCGGGAGAAGGACGACGTACGGCTGGAGCTGGTCGCGCGGCGGGCCCGCGAGGCCGGGTGCGCGCTGGCGTACGCCAACCAGATCGGCGGGCAGGACGAGCTGATCTTCGACGGCGACTCGATCGTGGTGGGCGCCGACGGCACGCTGATCGCGCGGGCGGCGCAGTTCACCGAGGAGCTGCTGGTCACCGACCTGGAGCTGCCCGAGGCCGACCCCGAGGCGCGTCCGGGCTCCTACCCCTACGACGCCGGCGACGGCTCCACCATCACCGTCGAGCGGCTGGACCTCGGCCTGGAGCCGGTGCCGCCGTACGAGCCGGAGCCGCCGTCGATCGCCGCCAGGCTGGACGACCTGGAGGAGGTCTACTCCGCGCTGGTGCTCGGCGTGCGCGACTACGCCGCCAAGAACGGCTTCCAGTCGGTGATCCTGGGCCTGTCGGGCGGCATCGACTCGGCGCTGACCGCCACGATCGCCTCCGACGCGATCGGCCCGGAGCGGGTCAACGTGGTGCTCATGCCCTCGCGCTACTCCTCCGAGCACTCACTGTCCGACGCGCGGGAGCTGGTGGAGCGGCAGGGCATCCGCTCGCGCGTGGTGCCGATCGAGGGCATCGTGGACGCCTTCGAGAAGGAGATCGACCTGAGCGGCCTGGCCGCGGAGAACCTCCAGGCGCGGGTGCGCGGCATGCTGCTCATGGGGCTGTCCAACGAGCACGGCCACCTGGTGCTGACCACGGGCAACAAGAGCGAGCTCGCCACCGGCTACTCCACCCTGTACGGCGACTCCGCCGGCGGCTTCGCGCCGATCAAGGACGTGCCCAAGACGATGGTCTGGCAGCTCGCCCGGTGGCGTAACGAGCAGCGGGGGTCCGGAGAGTTCATCCGCGATTTCGGCCGGCCGCCGATCCCGGTGAACTCCATCGAGAAGGAGCCCAGCGCCGAGCTGCGGCCGGGGCAGCTCGACACCGACTCGCTGCCGCCGTACGAGGTGCTGGACCGGCTGCTGGACGACTACGTCGAAAAGGACATGGGCCGCGAGGAGCTGATCGCCGCCGGGCACGACCCGGCGCTGGTGGCGCGGATCATCCGGCTGGTGGACCTGGCGGAGTACAAGCGCCGGCAGTACCCGCCGGGCCCGAAGATCACCCCGAAGAACTTCGGCCGCGACCGCCGGCTGCCCATCACCAACCGCTGGCGCGAGACCGGCGCGTGAACGCGGTGGTCCCCCTTCCGCCGCCTGGGGGCGGAAGGGGGACCACCGGATCGGCTCAGGCTCCGGGATTCGCGCCGAAGCCGCGCAGCAGCTCGTCCACGACGTCGGCGGCGCTGGAGCCGGGCGGCTCCTCGGCCGACACGGCCTGCCACCTGTTCAGCCAGATCATCGTGCCCACGATCGCCGCCATGGCGATCTCCACGTTCAGGCCGGGGCGCAGCTCCCCGTTGTCGATGCCGCGCTGGAGCACCGCGCGCAGGGTGCGCCGGCGCGGCTCGATGGCGACCTCATGGAACCGTTCGGCGAGGCGGGGGTGGCGCTCGTACTCGCTCTGGGCGAGGTGCATGACGCAGCGCAGGCGCGGGTGGCGCGACTCCTGCCTGATCGCGTCGAGGTAGCAGATCAGGTCCTCGCGCACCGAGGTGCCGGGCAGCGGCGGCAGCGGCGCCTTCAGCGCGGCCAGCGCGTCGACGACGAGGTCCTCCTTGTTCGACCAGCGGCGGTAGATCGTGGTCTTGCCCACGCCCGCGCGGGTCGCGATGGCCTCGATCGACAGCTCGGAGATGCCCACCCCCTCGCCCATCAGGTCGAGGGTGGCGTCGATGATCGCCTTCTCCGCCTTCGCCGAACGGGGACGGCCCGCGGGCCGGGCCGTCGCTTCGACTGTTCCATGGGTCGTCATCAGAGCCTCACACTACCGCCGGTTCCTTCTCCCGATTCTGCGGCGCGGGCGGAACCTGTACCGCGCCCTTGCCCGGCAGGCCGAAGAACACCACGATCGCGCCCACGAGGGCGATGGCCGCGGAGACCAGCGCCGTCACGTGCATGCCGTCGAGGAACGCCTGCTTGGCCGGCTCGATCAGCCCGGCACCGCGCGCGCCGAGCCCGTCGGCGACCGCCATCGTCGCCGCGATCGACTCGCCGGCGGCGTGCCGTACGGTCTCGGGCAGCGCGGTGAGCGAGCCGGCGATGCCGTCGCGGTAGCTCGCCGACAGCACCGAGCCCAGGATGGCCACGCCGAGCGCGCCCGCCACCTGCCGGATGGTGTTGCTCATCGCCGAGCCGACGCCCGCCTTCTCCCTGGGCAGCGATTCCATGATCGCGGTGGTCGCGGGCGGCATGATGTTGGCCATCGCGGCGCCCTGGACGAAGAAGACGATCTCGATCACCAGGACCGGGGTGTTCTGGTCCATCAGCGCGTAGCTCGCCAGGATCACCGCGATGATCAGCATGCTGACCGTGGCGGACGCGCGGCCGCCGAAGCGGGTGACCATGCGCTGGCTCAGCGGGGCGAAGATGAGCTGGGCCGCGGCGAACGGGATCATCAGGGCCCCCGCCTGCAGCGGCGAGTAGCCGAGCACCGACTGCAGGTAGAAGACCAGGAAGAACATCCCGCCCATCATCGCGAAGAACACGATGCCGACCATGCCGATGGCGCTGGAGAAGCGGCGGTCGCGGAAGTACCTGACGTCGAAGGCGGGGTGGTCGGTCCTGCGCTCCCACCACACGAAGGCGCCGAGCACGACGAGCCCCAGTACCGTCGGGAGCAGCACCTCCGCGCTGGCGACCGTGGCCAGCTCGCCACCGCGGATGATGCCGTAGGTGACGGCGACCAGGCCGACGATGGACAGCAGCACGCCGATCGGGTCGAGCCTGCCCGGCTTCGGGTCGCGCGACTCGGGCACGATCAGCCCGATGAGCACCATGCTCACCAGCACGACCGGGACGTTGATCAGGAAGACCGAGCCCCACCAGAAGTGCTCGATCAGCAGGCCGCCCGTGATCGGCCCGATCGCGACCGCCAGGCCGACGCCCGCGGCCCAGATCCCGATGGCCTTGCCCCGCTCCTGCGGCGGGAAGACGTTGGAGATGATCGCCAGCGTGGCGGGCATGATGGCCGCGCCGCCGACGCCCATGAAGGCCCTGGCGATGATCAGTTGCGTCGGGTCCTGCGCGTACGCGCTGGCCAGCGAGGCCAGCCCGAACAGCACCATGCCGATGAACAACATCCGCTTGCGCCCGGTCCGGTCACCGACGACCCCGAAGGTGAACAGCAGGCCCGCGAACACCAGCGTGTAGGAGTTGATCGCCCACTCGAGCTGGCTCTGCGTCGCGCCGAGCCCTTCCACCGGGTCGGCGATGGTCTTGAGCGCGACGTTGAGGATCGTGTTGTCGAGAACCACGACGAGCAGGCTGAACACCAGCACACCGAGGATCTGCCATCTCCGTGGATGTCCCGCGGATTGGTCCACCACCTGCTGCTTTTCCATACGCTTTCCCCCACGAGGTTTTCGATACGCCTAAGTTTCGCAACGCAACCGTAGCGCATGCAGATTCCGATACGCAACCGTCGCGTATCGATACGGAGCATGAACGGCAGGCGAACCCCACGACTCGGCGCACCGCGGCGGGCGCGTGAGGGCCTCTCGATCAGGGACGTGACCGCCGGGGCTCGGAGCGGCGCCGGGCCGACACGGGGCCTTGGGCAGGCCCGGACACCGCGAGCACCGTCACGAAGCCGTGCTCGAAGAACGTGCCGGGGCCGGGTGTCCGCGCCGAGGCTCGATCTCTCGCGGCGCCTCGCCGGGCTCGGCGGGGACGGCCTTCGGCGTCAGAGGGGCGGGGGTGCGGTGGCGGCGCCAGAAGGGGACGGCGAGGAGGACGGCGGCGGCGCCGATGAGGCCGGTGACGGCGAAGGCGGTCGCGGGGCCGTAGGCGTCGATGACCGCGCCGGCCACGGGGTTGCCGATGGCGACGCCCAGGGTGAGGGCGGTGCTGTGCAGGCCCATGGCCTCGCCGCGGGCGGCGGCGGGGACACGGCGGCTCACGACGTCGATCGAGCTGGACAGGGCGGGGGCGCACAGCAGGCCGGAGGGGAGGATGGCCAGGCACAGCCACCACCAGCCGCCGCCCACCAGGCCGAGGGGCGCGGTGAGGGCGCACAGGCCGCCGATGAGCAGCAGCGGGGACACCTCGCGGCTCAGGCCGCCGTACACGAAGCCGCCGATCAGGGAGTACAGGCACCAGACGCCGATGACCAGCCCGGCCAGGCCGGTGGCGCCGGCGGTGGTGAGGGTGGCGACCAGGGACAGCTCGGTGGCGGTGAGGACGAAGGTGAGCGCGGAGACCGCGCCGAGGAGGGTGACCAGGCCGGGGGTGAGCCAGGAGCGGCGGGACGGCGCGCCGCCGGCGGCCTGCTCCTCCTCCCGCTCGGCGTCGGACTTGATGGGCGGGTCGAGCAGGAACAGGACCACGCCGGAGCCGACCAGGCCCACGCCGACCGCGATCAGCATCCACGCGCTGCCGAGCGCGGCCACGCCGGCCGCGGCCACGGCGGGGCCGACCATGTAGGACAGCTCGACGGCCATGGAGTCGAGCGCGAAGGCGGGCCTGCGCCGCTCGGCGGGGACCATCGCGGCCAGGCACTGCCTGATCACGGTGAACACGGGCAGGCTGAGCAGGCCGGCCACCGCGCCCGCGACCAGCAGCGCGTAGTACGGCAGCGCCGGCGCGGCGAGCCAGAACACGAGCTGGGCCGCCGTGGTGACCAGGAGCACCGGGCGCAGCCCGTGCCTGTCGACGAACCGGCCGGCCAGCGGCGCGCCCACGGCGGTGCCGAGCGTGGCCGCGGTGCCCACCAGGCCGGCCTGGGTGAAGCCGAGCTTCATGCTGTCGGTCACGTGCAGCGTGAGCGTGAGCCCCGTGGCGGTGACCGGGATCCTGGCGATCAGCCCGACCAGCGTCAACGAGCGGACCCCCGGCAGCCCCAGAACGCCCCGGTAAGGTGTCATATCCATTACAGGTGCTTACCTCCCTCCGCATTGTGTCGTATGCCACCGACAAAAAGGCAACCGGATTACGCCCCTGTTTGGGGGTGTTACACCACCGGATGGCATGCCATCATCGGAGACGTCCGGGGACGCCACAGGGGCGCCTCGAGGCCATGGAGGGATCTGCGATGTCCTCTGCCACTTCTGTGTCCAGCCCGTCGACCAAGCTCTACGGCGGCCAGGCTGGGAGAAGGGTTACCGTCCGCGACCTCGCCGCCGCCAAGGAGCGCGGTGAGCGCTGGCCGATGGTCACCGCCTACGACGCGATGACCGCGCACGTGTTCGACTCGGCCGGGATTCCGGTCCTGCTGGTGGGCGACTCCGCCGCGATGGTCGTCTACGGCTACGATTCCACGCTCCCCGTCTCCGTGGACGACCTGCTGCCGCTGACGGCGGCCGTCGTACGCGGCTCGTCCCGCGCGCTCGTCGTCGCCGACCTGCCCTTCGGCTCCTACCAGGCGTCCCCCCAGCAGGCGCTGGAGTCGGCGGCCAGGTTCATGAAGGAGGCCGGCGCCCACGCGGTCAAGCTCGAAGGCGGCCACCGCGTGCTCCCCCAGGTCGAGGCCCTGGTCTCGGCGGGCATCCCGGTGATGGCCCACCTCGGCCTGACCCCGCAGTCGGTGAACGTCTTCGGCGGCTACCGGGTGCAGGGGCGCGGGCAGTCGGGCGATGAGCTGATGGCCGACGCCAAGGCCCTGGAGCACGCGGGCGCGTTCTCCGTGGTGCTGGAGTGCGTGCCGGCCGAGCTGGCCAAGCGGGTCACGGGCTCGCTGTCGATCCCGACGATCGGGATCGGCGCCGGGCCCGACTGCGACGCCCAGGTGCTCGTCTGGCAGGACCTGATGGGGCTGACCGAGCGCCCGGCGAAGTTCGTCAAGAAGTACTTCGACCTGGCCGGCGAGATGGACCGCGCGGTGCGGGCCTTCGCCGACGAGGTCACCACGGGCGCCTTCCCCACCGCCGAGCACAGCTACCGCTGATCACCGGTACCGCTCCGCGGCCCCCTCAGGCGAGGAGGGTCGCGGGGTCGGTGTTGGCGCCGCAGAGGATGACGGCCACGCGCTCGCCGGGCGCCGGCGTGTAGGCGCCCGCGGTGACCGCGGCGAGCGCGGTCGCCCCGGCGGGCTCGACGGCGATCCGGTGCGTGCGCCACAGCTCGCGGCGGGCCTCGGCGATGGCGTCGTCCTCGACCAGGACGCTCTCAACCCGGTCCCGCACGATCGAGAAGGCCAGCTCGCCCAGCCGGGTGGCGCCGAGGGCGTCGGCGGCGACCCCGCCGACCGGTACGTCCACGGGGCGCCCGGCGGCCAGGGCCTCGTGCAGGGTCGGGCACAGGCGCGGCTCGACGGCCACGACCTTGGCCCGCCCGGCCACGGCCAGGGTCACACCGCCGATGAGCCCGCCGCCGCCGACCGCGACCAGCACGGTGTCCACGCCGCCGGTCTGCTCCAGCAGCTCGGCGCCGAGCGTGCCCTGCCCGGCGATCACGTGCGGGTGGTCGTAGGCGTGGATCTCCAGCGCGCCCGACTCGGCGGCGCGCTTGCGGGAGGCGAGCAGGGCGTCGGAGTACACGGCCCCGGTCCGGGTGACGTGCGCGCCGAGGTCGCGCAGGCCGCCGACCTTGACCGGGCCGGTGACCTCGGGCACGAAGATCTCGGCCCGTACGCCGAGCGCCCGCGCCGCGTACGCGACCGCGAGCCCGTGGTTGCCGCCGCTGGCCGCGATCACCCCGGCCGGCCCCGGCTCGCCCGCCTCCCGCGCGGCGAGGATGCGGTTGAACGCGCCCCGCGCCTTGAACGACCCGGCGTGCTGCAGGAACTCCAGTTTGTACACCAGGCCGGGCGGCCCCTCCACCACCGGCGTACGCCGGACGCGCCCCGCTATGCGCCGGGCCGCCCGCTCGACGTCCGCGACCGTGACCTCACTCATGCCCGTCTCCCGTGGATGCTCATGGCCGTCTCCCGCCGATGCTCATGGCCGTCTCCCGTCGATACTCATGGCCGTCTCCCGTCGATGTGCCGCTTGATCCCGGCGATCCTAAGCCGCCAGCGCCCGCTCGAAGTCGGCCCACAGGTCCTCGGGGTGCTCGATGCCGACGGCCACCCGCACGGTGCCCTCGCCGATGCCCGACCGGGCCAGCTCCTCGGGGGTGAGCGAGCGGTGCGAGGTGCTCGCCGGGTGCAGGATCAGGGTCTCCACGCCGCCGAGCGAGGGCGCGAGCAGCGCCACGCGTACGGCGCTCATGAACCGCTCCCCGGCCGCGCGCCCGCCCTTGAGGTCGAAGGAGAACACGCCGCCGAAGTCGGGCAGCAGCTTGGCCGCGACCCGGTGCGAGGGATGGGTGGGCAGTCCGGGCCAGTGCACCGCGGCGACCGCGGGGTGCTCCGCGAGCCGGGTGGCGAGCAGCCGGGTGTTCGCGCAGTGCCGCTCCATGCGCAGGCCCAGCGTCTGCATGCCGCGCAGGGTGAGCCAGGCGGCGAACGGGTCGGCGGTGGCGCCCAGCTCGATCGCGAACGACCACACCTTGCGGTACAGCTCGTCGGAGGCGAAGACCGCGACGCCGCCCAGCACGTCGGTGTGCCCGCTGAGGTACTTCGTGGTGGAGTGCACCACGACGTCCGCGCCGTGCTCGATGGGGCGGCACAGCAGCGGAGAGGCGAAGGTGTTGTCCACCACCGAGATCACCCCGGCCTCGCGCGCCGCGCCGCACATCGCGGGCAGGTCGGCGACCTGGGTCACCGGGTTGGCGATGGTCTCCAGGTACAGCAGCCGGGTCTCGGGGCGCACGGCGGCGCGGAAGGCGTCCGGGTCGTCCTCGGGCACGTGGGTGACGGCCACGCCGAACCGCTCGGCGAGGTCGTTGAGCATCGTGGCGGTCCCGCCGTACAGGGCGCGCTGGGCGACGATGTGGTCCCCGGGCTTGACCAGCGCGAGCAGCACCGAGTTGATCGCGCCCATGCCCGAGCCGGTGGCGATGGCGCCCGCCCCGCCCTCCAGCCCCGACACCGCCAGCTCCAGGGCCCGCACGGTCGGGTTGCCGAGCCGCCCGTAGACGTACGGCCCGTCGGGCCGGCCCATGCCGTCGGCGAACACGGCCGGGTCGTCCAGGACGAACCCGGACGTCTGGTACAGCGGCACCGTGATCGGCCGCCCGCCCTCCAGCGGCGGGTGCGGCAGGTGGACGGCACGGGTGTCAGGGTGCAGTTCCGGCATATCCCTCAAATCGCTCATGGTGTTAAGGATGGCGGCAAACCGGATGTCATCCGAACCCGGCCCCGAAGTCATGAATTTTTCCCTGCCGGGCCCCGCACCGCTCCGCCCACAATCGGCGCATGGACACGGCGATACGAGTGGACGGGCTGCGCAAGCGCTACGGCGACTACGAGGCGGTGCGGGGGATCTCCTTCGAGGTGGCGCGGGGCGAGGTCTTCGCGCTGCTCGGCCGCAACGGGGCGGGCAAGACGACCACGGTGGAGGTGCTGGCCGGCTTCGGCCGCCCCGACTCGGGCACCGTCCGGGTCCTCGGGCACGACCCGGTGGCCGACCGGGCCCGGGTGCGCCGGCGCACCGGGATCATGCTGCAGGAGGCCGGCTTCTTCCCCGACCTCACCGTGGCGCAGACGGTCGCGTCCTGGCGGGAGTTCGTCACCGACCCGCGCCCCGACGTGCTGGCCCTCACCGGCCTGGAGCACCGCTCCGGCACCAAGGTGCGCCAGCTCTCCGGCGGCGAGAAGCGCCGCCTCGACCTCGCGCTCGCGCTGCTCGGCCGGCCCGAGGTGCTCTTCCTGGACGAGCCGACCGCGGGCATGGACCCCGAGGCCCGGCGCGCGACCTGGAACCTGGTGGCCGAACTCGCCGACGCGGGCACCACCGTGCTGCTCACCACGCACTACCTGGAGGAGGCGCAGCGCCTCGCCGGGCATCTCGCGATCATGGACGGCGGCGAGATCGTGGCGGGCGGCGGCATGGCCGAGACCCTCGCCGGCCGCGCCGGGCGGGTCGCCTTCGAGCCGCCCGACGGCGTACGCCCCGAGGACCTGCCGCTCCCGGCCACGGCGGAGGGGCCCATGCTCGTCGTACGCGCCGCCGACCCCGACGTGGCCGCGCAGACGCTGCTGGGCTGGGCCGGCGAGCGCGGCGTGCGGCTGCGCGGCCTGGAGGTCCGCAGCGCCACGCTGGAAGAGCTCTTCCTCGACCTGGCCGGCTCGGCCGCGGAGGAGGCCCGATGAGCACGATGGCGGTGTTCAGGCTGGGCAACCGGCTGTTCTGGCACGACCGCGCGATGCTGACCGCGAGCGTGGCCACGCCGCTGCTCCTCGGCGTCGGGCTGCCGGTGATGATGAGCAGGCTGGGCCGCCCGCAGGACGCGGTCGCGATGTACCACGGCATGATCGCGCTGCTGCTGTCCGTCAGCGGCTTCATGGCCATCGCCACCCTGCTCACCGCCCGCCGCGACCACCTCGTGCTCAAGCGGATGCGCGCCACCGGGCTGACCGACCGGCAGATCCTCACCGGCGAGATCGGCAACGTCGTCTGGCAGCAGATCCTGCTGGTCGCCCTGGTCACGGCCGGGGCACGGCTGTTCGCCGGGGTGCCGCTGCCGCGCGACCCGGTGCTGTTCGCGGTCTTCGCGGTGGCGGGCGCGACGGTGGCCGCGATGCTGGGCGCGGCCTGGACCGCCGCGATCCCGCGGGCGGAGCTGGCCGCGGCGATGAGCGTGCCGTTCTTCCTGCTGGCCGCGCTGGGCGGGGGCGCGTTCGGGCCGCTGCTCGACCTGCTGCCGCCCTGGCTCGGCACCGCCCTGTCGCTGCTGCCGACCAGCCCGGTCGTGGACGCGGTGCGCACGGCGTACGACGAGGGCGGCGACCTGGCGGGCGACCTCGCCGCGGCCGGGCGGCCCGCCCTGCTGCTCGCCGTGTGGGCCGCCGTGGCGGTGGTGGCGATGGCGCGCTGGTTCCGCTGGGAACCCCGGCGGCCATAATCGACAGTTGTGTCTCCTCAGCGACTCGCCGTCGCCACGGTCGTCACGATCTCGGTCGGCTACACGGTCAACACGGTCATCCTGGTCTCCTCCTCCGGCTCCTTCCCGCACATCGCGCTGATGGCGGGCGCGCTGGCCGGGTTCTTCCTGCCGCACTACGTCCACGTACGGGCGGCGCTGCGCGGCGTGCGGCTCTCCGGCCCGCCGTGGGGCCTGATCGTGCAGGCCGTCGCGGCGTACGCGCCGATCCTCGCCTTCGGCGCGGTCTGGGGGCTGGCGGTGCCGCCGATCCTGGCCGGCTCGGCGCTGATCCGGCTCGGCCTGCGCACCGGACTGCCGATCCTGGCCGCGATGATGGCCTGCCAGGCGGTGTGGACGGCCACCATGCCGCCGTACGGCACGGTGTTCGCCGGGTTCTACTACGGGCTCACGGTGTTCATCACCGGCTTCGTGCTGTACGCGGTGACCAGGCTGGTCGTGGTGACCAGGGAGCTGTCCGAGGCGCGGGCCGAGCTGGCCGAGGCGGCCGTGCTGCGCGAGCGGCTGCGCATCTCCCGCGACCTGCACGACGGGCTCGGGCGCAGCCTGACCGCCATCGCGCTCAAGGGCGACCTGGCGGCCAGGCTGGTGGAGACCGAGCCCGGACGGGCGCGCGCCGAGGTGGGCGAGCTGGCGCGGGTCGCCAGGGAGGCCGCGCAGGACGTACGCAGGGTGGCGCGCGGCTACCGGGAGATGTCGCTGGAGCAGGAGGTGCACCGGGCCGTGGCGCTGCTGGAGGCGTCCGGGGTGGAGTGCCAGGTCAACCTGGCCGACGCGGAGCTGCCCCGGCCGGTGGAGGAGGTGCTGGCCTGGGCGGTGCGCGAGGGCGTGACCAACGTGCTGCGGCACAGCGCCGCCACCACCTGCTCCATCACCACTTCGGCCGCGGCGGGCGGCGTACGCCTGGAGATCGTCAACAACGGCGCGTCCGCCGCCGGCGACGGGACCGGCAGCGGGCTGGCCGGCCTGGCCGAGCGCGCGGCGGCCGTCGCGGGCCGCGTGGAGGCCGGGCGCGCGGGCCCGGAGGGCTTCCGCCTGGCCGTGGAGGCGGCCACATGATCAGGGTGCTGCTGGCCGAGGACATGCACATGATCAGGTCCGCGCTGACCGCGCTGCTGCGCCTGGAACGCGACTTCGAGGTGGTCGCCGAGGTCGTCAGCGGCGACCACCTCGTGCCCGAGGCGCTGCGCACCCGCCCGGACGTGGCGATCGTGGACATCGACCTGCCCGTCGTGGACGGCATCACGGCCGCGGCCGAGCTGCTGCGGGTGCTGCCGGAGTGCCGGGTGTTGGTGCTCACCGCGCTCGGCCGCCCCGGCAACGTACGCCGCGCGCTGTCGGCCGGCATCCGGGGGTTCCTGGTCAAGGACGCCCCCGCCGACCGGCTCGCCGACGCCGTACGCCGCACCGCCGCCGGCCTGCGCGTCCTGGACCCGGAGCTGGTCGCCGCCGCCATGGAGTACGGCGAGAGCCCGCTGACCGCACGCGAGACGACCGTCCTGCGCGAGGCCGCCGGCGGCCTGTCCGCCGAGGAGATCGCCGCCCGGCTGCACCTGTCCCCCGGCACCGTGCGCAACTACCTGACCAGCGCGATCACCAAGACCGGCGCCCGCAACAAGATCGACGCGATCCGCGTCGCCGAGGACGCCGGCTGGCTGTAGCGTACGGCGGCCGAGGAGCCTCCCCCCGAACACGACACCCCGAGAACACCGGAGGACCCACCGCAAACGCCGGCACCAGCCGGACACCAGACGACCCCCACCCCAGACACCAGAGGACCCACCCGAGCCCCCCAGGGCCCGGCGGCCTCAGACGTCGGTGATGCGGAAGCCGGCGTGGGCCTTGTAACGGCGGTTGATGGAGATCAGGTTGGCGGTGAACGCCTCCACCTGGCGGGCGTTGCGCAGCCGGCCGCCGTACAGGCCGCGCACGCCCGCGATCCGGTTGGCCAGGGCCTGCACGGTGTCGGTGGCCTCGCGGTCGTCTCCGAGCACGAGCACGTCCAGGTCCACCTCGGCCACCTCGGGGTCGAGCAGCAGCACCGCGGAGACGTGGTGGAAGGCCGCAACCACGCGCGACTCGGTGAGCACCGCGGCGGCCTGCTCCGCCGCGCTGCCCTCCTCCACCGGCAGCGCGTACGCCCCGCGCTTGTCGAAGCCGAGCGGGTTCACGCAGTCGACCACGATCTTGCCCGCCAGCGGCTCGCGGAGCGATTCGAGCAGTTCCTTGTGCCCCTCCCACGGGACCGCGACGATCACGATGTTGCTCTCGGCGGCCACGGTCGCATTGACGGCGCCGGACACGTCGGCCCCGTCGAGCCCGAGCGAGGCCGCGGCCTGCTCGGCGCGCTCGGCGCTGCGGGAGCCGATCAGCACCCGGTGGCCCGCCATGGCGAACCTGCGCGCCAGCCCCTTGCCCTGGTCCCCCGTACCGCCCAGGATGCCCAGGGACAGGCCGCTGACGTCAGGAAGGGTGCTCTCCGGCACGCTCATCACTCCTTCGCCCGCCCGCGGCGGGCCGCTGCGCTCGTCGTACGTCCGCATCATGCCAGGCGGCGAAACCCGGGACGGTGCCGGGGTCGCTGAGGCACGATGAGGGAATGGACGCTTCGTCGGTGGCCGTGTTGCGCGAGGTGCTCGCATCGACGGGCTGGGTGGAGCGCACCCGCGAGTTCGCGCGCCCGCTGCGCGCGACCCGCTCCCCCGGCGGCCTGCTGCTGGTCGGCACCCCCGAGGACGAGCCGTGGCACCTCACCGCCCACCTCGACGACGAGGCCAAGCTGTCCGGGCTGCCGCAGCTCGCCCCCACGCTGGTGCGCTGGCAGGTCCCGCTCGACGCGCCCGCCCACCTGAGCGTCGGCATGGAGCGCCTGCGCGAGGCCGGGCGGGGCGAGACCCTGTTCGTGGTCTCCGAGGGCCCCCGCGCACCGGTGCCCCTCCTGGAGCGGGTGGACGACGCCCGCCGCTCCGGCGCCACGATCCTCGCCCTGGACGGCGGCGACCCCGAACTCGGCGGCCTGGCGCACGACGCCCTGGCGATCCCCGGCGACGGCCCGGTCTCCTTCGACGGCGCCCAGCACCTGGTCAGCATGGCCGCCGGCGAGCAACCCCGCCGCCCCAACCTCCGCGACCGCCTGGCCCGCCTCCTGGACCGCGTAAGCGGCCCCCGAATCCCCGACTGACCCTCCCGCCCGTCCAGGGCCCCAACAGGCGAACACGCGCGCCCGCTGCGCGGTCTGGTGCGCAGCCACAGCCGACTGGATGCGTTTGCAGGCGGGGGCCGGCATCAGTTAGAGACCACTTTGCGTCTGTAGAGAGTGAAGTGGATTCGACCACCTCGGAGCGATGGCGTTCGCCCCTGAGGAGTGCGTCATGCGCGAAGATCACCCTCGGGCGGCGGTTGGGGGGTGGGGTGGAAGCGGTGGGCGAGTTGGGGGGCCAGGAGGTCGGTGGCCTGGCGGAGGGCGGAGACGACGACGGCTTGCACCGGGTCGGGTTCGCCTGATCTGGTCCTGCTTACGCGGGTCACCGCGTCGATTCGCCGGGCGCCGACGCCGCCGATGTCGGTGACCACCACCTCGCCGGCGGGGACTTCGAGCAGGGCCAGCTCCGGCACGATCGCCACGCCGTGCCCGGCCGCGACCAGCGCCAGTGTGGGCGGGAACTCCTGGATCACGTGCACCCGGCGCGGGGTGAAGCCGTGCAGGCCGGCCAGGCGTTCCAGGGCCTGGCCGCACGCCTGGTCGGGGACGCCGGCGACCCAGGGCAGCTCGGCGAGGTCGGCCACCTCGCGCGGGATCTCCGGCCATCCGGGCGGGGCCACGATGCGGTACTCGTCCACGTACAGGGGGTGGACGGCGATCGAGGGCTGGACGGGCAGGGGGAGGCTCATGTCCTGCTCGGTGATGGCGACGTCCACCTCGCCGAGGCGCAGCGCGTGCAGGGCGGGCGGGCCGTACATCTCGCGGATGGAGGGGACGATCTTGGGGTGCTCCTGCGCCAGGGCGCCGATCGCGGGCAGCAGCAGGTGCCGGATCACCGTGGGGTACGCCGCGATGGCGACGGGGCCGGCCAGGCGCTCGGTGAAGCGGATCAGCTCCCGCCTGGCCTCGACCAGTTCCTCCTCGATGCGCTCGGCGTATCCGGCGAGGACCCGGCCGGCGGGGGTGAGCGTGACCCGGCGCCGCGAGCGGTCCACGAGCGGCAGCCGTACCTCGCGTTCGAGCTGGGCGAGCTGCTGGGAGACGGCGGAGGGGGTCAGGTGCAGCGCTTCGGCGGCGCGCATGACGCCGCCCCGCCTGGCGACCTCGTGCAGGATGCGAAGCCGCCGGGGATCTATCTCCATGCAGGTCAGCTTACGCGCCGCTTAAGAATTCGTTATTTGTGCTGCAGCGTCGTCTGCGGCGACCATACCCGTGTGTCGCTTCTCATCGACGTCATCGGCTGGGCGGGGGCGGCCGTCCTGCTGCTCGGCTACGGTCTCGTCTCCACCTCCCGCCTGCGCGGCGACGGCCCGGTGTACCAGGTGATGAACCTGGCCGGGGCGTTCGGGCTCATGGTCAACTCGGCGTACTTCGCGGCCTGGCCGTCGGCGATCCTCAACGTGATCTGGTGCCTGATCGGCGTGGTCGCGCTGACCCGCCTGGTCGCGGCCCGCTCCCGGGCGTCGGCGCCCGCCGGGCCGCGCCATGACGGGTAGCGCTCGTCTCGCTGTCAGTCGCCGTCCCAGTCGCGGTCGGCCTCGCGCCAGGCCTTGTTCCGCTCCGCGGCCGTCTTCAGCGCATCGGCCGCGGCGGCCTCGCTCTCGTACGGTCCCATGCGGTCCTTGTTGGGACAGCCCTCTTCGGGCTCGACACGCATGTGCTTCAAACAGAACCACCAACGACCATCGCTCACAGCCCAATCCTGCCCGCTCCGCGGCCGAACTAGACTTGCGGGCATGACGACACTGCTCCAGCCCGGGCGGATCTCGCCCACTCGCAAGGTCCCCGCCCAGATCGAACGGCCGGAGTACGTCGGAAAGAAGTCACCGCGCACGGGCGAGCCCGACGTCAAGACCCCCGAGATCATCGAGCGCATGCGCGTCGCGGGCAAGATCGCCGCTCAGGCCCTGGCGGAGGTCGGCAGGCACGTCGCCCCCGGGGTGACCACCGACGAGCTCGACCGGATCGGCCACGAGTTCCTGTGCGACCACGGCGCCTACCCCAGCACGCTCGGCTACCGCGGCTACCCCAAGTCGCTGTGCACCTCGATCAACGAGGTGATCTGCCACGGCATCCCCGACGACACGGTGCTGCAAGAGGGCGACATCGTGAACGTGGACATCACCGCCTACATCGGCGGGGTGCACGGCGACACCGACGCCACCTTCCTGGTGGGCGAGGTGGACGAGGAGTCGCGCCTGCTGGTCGAGCGCACCCGCGAGGCCACCAACCGGGCCATCAAGGCGGTCGCCCCCGGCCGCAGGCTGAACGTCGTGGGCCGGGTCATCGAGGCGTACGCCAAGCGGTTCGGCTACGGCGTGGTGCGCGACTTCACCGGCCACGGCATCGGCACGACCTTCCACTCCGGCCTGATCGTGCCCCACTACGACGACCCGTCGCTGGAGACGGTCATGGTGCCGGGCATGACGTTCACCATCGAGCCGATGCTGACCCTGGGCACCATCGACTACGAGATCTGGGACGACGGCTGGACCGCCGTGACCAAGGACCGCAAGCGCACCGCCCAGTTCGAGCACACCGTGCTGGTCACCGAGACCGGCCACGAGATCCTGACCCTGCCCTGATCCCCGGCCCGCCCCTCAGCTCGCCGGGGCGGCGGCCGAGACCGTGGTGCCCTCGCCGTGCACGCTGTTGACCCGCACGGCGCCGCCCACCTCGGCGAAGGCCGCGCGCATGGCGGCGATGCCGCGGCCGGTCACCGGCTCGGCGAAGCCGATGCCGTCGTCGCTGACGGTCATGCGCAGCCCCGAGGGGGCCATGGTGATCGCGATGGCGACGGTGCGGGCGTGGCTGTGCCGGGCGGTGTTGGACAGGGCCTCGCGCAGCACGGTCATCACGGCCCGCGACAGCGCGACCGGCACGTGCCCCTTGGGGAGCGCCCAGACCTCGACGGTGATGCCGGTGCGCTCGGACCACTCGTCGAGATGCTCCTCGATCGCCTCGGCCAGACTGCGGCCCCCCCGCATGCGGGTTTCCTCGGTCACTTCGCCACCAACGCCCTTCCGCACGCCGGACACCACCGCTCCCCCGGACGGGTCGCATGCCCGCGCGCTGCCCCCGAGGAAACCCGGTGCGGCACGGGAGCGCCGCCCCGCTGATGCCTCTCCCCCACCCGTCAGGCTACCCGCCTGGTCACGGGGGCGAAGCTGGAAGATAGCCATCCGTGGCGGGGAGGCTATTTCGTACCGCCCTCTTTACTGAGCGCGATCCCTTTTGTTGAGTTCGGCCAGGTAGTCGTTGTACGCGTCCAGATCGGCGTCGCCGCTGCCCCCGGTGCGCGCGGCGACGGCGTCGGCCCTGCGGTCGGCGCGGCGGGCCCTGCGGTCGTCGTCGCGCCACCACTGGATGGCCAGCGCCAGCAGCACGACCAGGGTGGGGATCTCACCGAAGCCCCACGCGATGGCGCCGCCGGTCTGCTGGTCGGCGATGTCGGAAACCCCCCAGGTGCGGCCGAGCTGGTCGTACCAGTCGGAGGCGATGGGGGTGCCCATCATCATCAGCGCGATGCCGAAGAACGCGTGGAAGGGCATCGTGACGAACAGCGTCAGCAGCCGCCCCACGTGCGGCAGCCGGTACGGCGCCGGATCGACGCCGATGATCACCCAGAAGAACAGGCTGCCGCTGATCAGGAAGTGGGCGGTCATGGCGATGTGCCCGAGGTGCTCCTCCATCGCGGCGGCGAACAGCGGCGTGAAGTACAGCGCGTACGTCGAGACGATGAAGATCGCGGTGGCGACGGCCGGGTGCGAGAGCACCTTGACCGCGCGGCTGTGCAGGATGACGGTCACCCACTCGCGCGGCCCCCGGTCGCCGCGGCGGGTGGCGGGCCGCAGCGCGCGCAGCGCCAGCGTGACCGGCGCGCCGAGCACCAGGAAGATCGGCACCATCATGGACAGCGTCATGTGCTCGACCATGTGCATGCTGAACAGCACCTGGGCGTAGCGGGCCAGGCCGCTCTGGGTGGCCAGGACCATGATCAGCACGCCGACGAGCCACGAGATCGTACGTCCCCACGGCCAGGCGTCGCCGCGGCGGCGCAGCCGCCACACGCCGGCGAGGTACAGGCCGGTCAGCAGCGCGGCGACCACCGCGAAGAACAGGTCGAACCACCACAGCGTGACCAGGTTGGCCAACGAGATCGGTGGCGGGACCGGGTAGCCGAGCAGCTCGAAGGCCCGATCGACCGGCAGCGGGCTCTCGGGCGGGGCGGTGCGGCCCAGGGCCACGGCGACGCCGACGACCGCGAGCATCAGCACCAGCTCGCCGGCCACGAGCCGGGCGAACGCCCCCGGCCTGCCGCGCTCCAGCTCGGGCAGGGTGCGCCGCCGGTGCCACCAGCCGACCGCGCCCAGCCCGGCGTACAGGACCGCCTTGACCACGATCAGCAGCCCGTACGCCGTGGTGAACAGCTCGGTGACGGAGGTGAGCCGGGCCATGACGCTGAACACGCCCGACAGGCCGACGGCGACGAAGCACCACAGCGCCATCCGGGAGAACCGCGCCGCCGCGATCTCGACCTGGGGGCGCTTGAGCAGCGCGTGCGCGCACAGCACGGCCAGCCCGCCCACCCACAGCGCCAGCGCGACCAGGTGGAAGGCGACGCCGCTGGTGGCCAGGGAGTGGTTCGGCGAGGAGGAGGAGTGGCCGGTCAGCGCGGGCGGCAACAGCGTGGCCAGGGCGAGCAGCAGCAGCCCGGCCGCCGCGCCGGAGGTGATCGCGCCACGGGAGAACAGCGCGATGGCGACGGCAAACAGCACCACGAGGGTGAGCGCGATGCCCTGGGAGACCTGGCTGGCGAAGCTGATCAGCTCGTTGCCCGCGATCACGTCCAGCACCGGCACGCCGATCGACTCCGACAGCGTGAACACCATCGTGGCCGCGGCGGCGACCGCCCAGCACAGCGCGCTCCAGGAGGCCGCGCGGACGTAGCCCAGCGCGGCCTTGCCGAGCATGCCCTTGTCGCCGGGCAGGAACGCGGCGGCCATCAGCAGCGCGCCGACGGTGACCAGGCCGGCGACGTCCATGGTCAGCTTGGAGATCGGCAGGCCCCACCGGGTGAACGGGCCCTCGTCGGGCAGGCCGGGGATGATCCGCGGGGTGGCCGCCCCGCCCGCCAGCATCGCGACGGCGAGCGCGACGACCGCGGCCGCCGCGGCCAGGACCGCGATGCGGGCGACCCGCCCGGTGGGCGCTCCCCGATCCGCGCCCCTGGAGGCCGTGCCCATGCTCCCCTCGCTCCGCCCGGTCATGGCCGCTTCTTCGGCCGCAGACTGAAGTACATGCCGATGCCGATGCCGGCCAGGCCGCCGACCGCGATCCACAGCCACGCCGGGATGCCGCCGCCCCCGGCCTCCTCGCGGGTCGCCGCGACCTGTGTCGCGGGGGCGGCGGGGGCCGGGGTGGTCGCGGTCTCGGCCGGGCTGGTCGCGGGGGTGCTCTCGGGGGTGCTCTCGGCGGCGGCGGGCGTGGGGGACGCGGAGGCGCCGCCGACGACGGTGAACGGGATCTCGCCCTCGATGGGGTGGCCGTCGGAGGAGACCACGCGGTAGGCGATCGTGTACTTCCCCGGGGGCAGCGGCCCGGTCACGGCCTGGGTGACCACGGTGCCCTCGACCTCGGCCTCGCCGCTGTGGTGGCGGGAGCCGTCGGCGCCGGTGACCAGGACGGTCGGCAGGCGCACCTTGCCGGTGAACTCCAGCGTGACCTCTCGCACGCTCTCGACCTCGGCGTTCTTGGCCGGGTCGCTGCGCTTGAGCGCGTCGTGGGCGAGCGCGGGCGCGGCGAGGCCGAGCAGGACGGCGATGACGGCGAGCGGCAGCCAGAGCGCGGCGCCGAGCGGGGAAGTCTTCATGGCACCCCCAGGCTACCGACCCCCCGCCCCGGTCCCGACCTCGCGCCGCCGAACGGGCCCGTGACACCCGGACGGCGCCGCCCCCGGCCGGGGACGGCGCCACGTGAAGCCGGTCCGGGACCGGATCGGGTCAGAGGCCGGCGCAGGCCAGGGCGCGCTGGTAGGCGGCCACGCTGCCCTCGTGGTCCTCGGCGCTCTCCAGCACCTCGGCCACCGCCCGCCACTGCGGCGCGGTGGCGCTGGCGAGCGTGACACGCTCCAGGTTGCGCCGGGCGGCCGCGATGGCGTCGCGGGCCTCCTCGCCGCGTCCGGCGGCGGCCAGGGCCGCGCCCAGGACGAGGCTGCAGTCGGGGTCGGTCCTCATCGCGCTCTCGGTCACCAGCTCGCAGGCGGCCTCGGCGTGGGCCATCGCCTTGTCGCGGTTGCCCAGGCTCAGCTCGACCATCGCCAGCTCGACCTCGCACTCGGCCCGGTCGCCGACGCCGGCCGAGGACTCGGCGAGCTCGCGCCGGCAGCGCAGCATGATCTCGCGGCACTCCTCGGCCTCGTCGGGCCGGACCCGGAAGCGCAGCGCGGTCTGGGCGAGCCTGAGCCGGGCGAGGTTGCGGGGATCGGTGGTGGTCTCGGACTGGATGGCCAGCGCCTTCTCCACCAGCGCCAGCGACTCCTCGCCGTGCCCGGCCTTCTCGGCGATCAGGGCGGCGTTCCAGCAGGCGGCGACGGTGGCGCGCGGGCTGCCGAGCATGTCGGCCGCGGCCAGCAGCTCGGCGGCGAAGTGGCGGGCCCGCAGTATGTCGCCGCGGACCAGGTAGGCCCCAAGGAGCGTGGCGCCCAGCTCGACCAGTTCGTCGGTCCACACCGGGCGGGCGCCGCTCATCAGGATCTGCTCGCCGATCTGCACGGCGGCGGTGAGGTCGCCGCGCTCGCGGTAGCAGCGCGAGAGCACCATGGCGACCGCGATGTGCCGCTCGGGGGTCATGGTCTCGGGGGCGGAGGCGCGCAGGCCGTTGAGCGTGGCGATGGCCGCGTCGAGGTCGCCGCACGCCTCCATGGCCAGCGCCAGGCCGTACTCGGCGTCGCGGCGGAGGTGGGCGAGCCCGGCGAGGTTGTTGTCGGCCACCAGCTCGGCGTAGCGGCGGCGGGCCTCCATCACCTCGCCGTTCTCCAGCGCCATGCGGGCGTAGCCGAGTTCGAGTTCCAGCTCCTGCATCTGCTCCGCGGTGACCCCGTTGACCAGGTAACTCAGCGAGCAGTCGAGCTTGGCGGCGAGCAGCTCCAGCACGGCCGGGGTTGGCGTTCGCTTGCCGCTTTCGATAAGAGATACATAACTGTCCGACAGCTCGGGATGGGCGAGCTGCGCCTGGGAAAGACCCCGTTGACGCCGGATCGCCTTGATGCGCTGACCTACGAGATCTTGACTCACCCGAACCCCTTGCGAAAATGTCTGCGAACCAACCCAACGAGCGGAGCGACACATGCGCCGATACCTGACACTCGCCGCCCTTGCTGTACTTTTGTCGGCCTTCGTGGCCACTCCTGCACATGCTACGGCCGCCGAGGCCCCGGGGTCTTCCCTTAGCTCCTTCGGAGTCCCCATTTGCTGTTAGCCTGCGCGTAAGGCGAGGAACATGTCCACGCGGTCGGTCATCGTCGACAGGTCGCGCCCGGTCAGTTCCTCTACCCTCCGGATGCGGTATCGCACCGTGTTCACATGTACGTGCATACGCTCGGCACACGCGTTCCACGAGCCCGCGCACTCGAGGAACGTGCCGAGCGTTCGCACGAGCTCCGACTGGTGCCGGCGGTCGTAGTCGAACAGCGGCTCCAGCAGGCGCGCGGCGAAGGTCCGGCGCACGTCGTCGGGCACGGTGGCGAGCAGAAGCGTGTGCGTGTAGATTTCATCGCTGGTGACCAGGCCGCCGTTACGCATCTCGGCCAGGCGCCGGGCGTGCCGCGCCTCCTCGATCCCGCCGCGCAGGGCCCCCGGCCCGCTCAGCGTGGCGCTCATGCCCACCGACAGCCGCAGGCCGGGCACCCCGGCCGAGAGCGCGGCGATCCCTTCGCCGATCCGCCGGGCCAGCTCGCCGGGGCCGGCGCCGGGGTCGTCCAGCGGCACCAGGGCGAGCGCGCCGTCGGCGTGGACGGGCGCCACGATCCGCCGCCCGAGCAGCTCCTCCACGATCCGGCCGCCGAGCGTCGCCCGGTCGGGTCCCCTGGTGGCCTCGGCGCGGGCGGCCGTGGCGCTGAGCACGCAGTAGGGCTCGTCGGGGCCGATGCCGCAGGTGCGCAGGCGCGCGGCCACCTCTCCCGGCTCCCCGCCCACCGCCACCGCGCCGATGAGCTGCTCGGCCAGCCTGCGCTCGACCCGCCGCCCCTCCTCCATCCGGGTGCGTTCCAGGGCCACGCACGCGGCCAGCTCGTAGCCGACGTCGGCCCGCTCGGCCAGGTCGCCCGCGCACACCAGCGCCCACCCGGCCGCCCGGTGGGCCCGGCCCACCCCGAAGATCGTGTAGGTGCCCTCGGGCAGCCGCACGACGTGCGGCAGGCGGGGTGCGAGCAGGTACTCCCTGGCCAGCCGGGCGGTCGGCAGCCCGGCCTGGTCGCCGGCGATCACCTCGCCGACGGCCGAGACGACCGCGCCGCGTACGTCCAGCTCGCGCACCATGAGCGCGAACAGCTCGGCCAGCCCGGCGCCCTCGGCGACCGCGGCCACGATGCGGCGGTGGCGGCCGAGCGCGTCGCGCATGTCGGCGGCCAGCCGGGCGGCCAGCAGCTCGCTGATGCTCTTGAACGACACCTCGGTGGGCACGGCCAGCAGCGGCAGCCGGTGCGCGCGGCATGCCTCGACGAAGTCGGCCGGGACCTCGCCCAGCCGGGCCAGACCGGCCCCGACGGCAACCACGCCGCCCTCGGCCAGCGCCGCGGCGAACGGCTCGGAGTCGCCCGGCCCCTGCCGCCACATCAGCCCGGTGAGCACCAGCTCGCCGCCGGCCAGGTAGCGGCGCGGGTCGGGCAGGTCGGTGATGTGCACGGCGGTGAACTCGCGGTCCAGATGCTCCGCACCGGACAGGACGGTGATGCCGAGTTCGCCGATCGCGAGCAGATCACGGATGCGCACAGCAAAGCGTAACCCGGCGGGTTTGGAGGAAGATACAAGCCCGCTGCGCCGCCGGGCCCGGCGTTTCATCGCGCCCGTGCCTAGGCCGAGGCCGGCCGGGCTGGTGTACTGCCGCTGTGAGGGAGCGTAGCGGGCGAGCCGATGGGCACGGCGGCATGCCCTCGGCCCCGGCGGAGGAGGGGCCGTGAGCGGCATGGACACGCGCGTGGCGGGGGGCGTGGGCGCGAGCGCTCTGCGTCCTGACGGCACGCTGAAGGTGACCGGGGAGTTCGCGTACTCCTCCGATCTGTGGCTGGACGACATGGTCTGGGGTGTGACGCTGCGCAGCCCGCACCCGTCCGCGCGCATCCGCTCGATCGACGTGACGCCCGCGCTGGCGATGCCGGGCGTGCTGTGCGCGCTCACCCACGAGGACGTGCCCGGCCTGAAGTTCCACGGGCTCGACCACCCCGACACGCCGGTGCTGGCCATCGACCGGGTGCGCTACCAGGGCGAGCCGGTGGCGCTCGTCGCGGCCGACCATCCCGAGCGGGCCAGGCGGGCGGCGGCGGCGATCGTGGTGGACTACGAGGTGACCGAGGCCGTCACCGACCCGTGGCGGGCCGCGTTCGACCCCTCCTGTCCCAAGGTGCAGGAGGGCGGCAACGTGCTGCGGCACCAGCCGGTGCGGGTGGGCTCGGTGTTCGAGGCGCCGGTGGTGGTGACCGGCGAGTACGAGGTCGGCATGCAGGACCAGGCGCCCCTGGGCCCGGAGTCGGGCCTGGCGGTGCCCGCCGAGGACGGCGGCGTCGATCTGTTCGTCGCCACCCAGTGGCTGCACGTGGACCGCGACCAGATCGCGCCGTGCCTGGGCCTGCCGCCGGAGAAGGTGCGCATGACGCTGGCGGGCGTGGGCGGCGCGTTCGGCGCCCGCGAGGACCTGTCGATGCAGATCCACGCGTGCATGCTCGCGCTGCGCACCGGCCGCCCGGTGAAGATCGTCTACGGCCGGGAGGAGTCGTTCTTCGGGCACGTCCACCGGCACCCGGCCCGGATGCGCTACGAGCACGGCGCGACCGAGGACGGCCGGCTGGTCTACGTCAAGGCGGAGATCCTGCTCGACGGCGGGGCGTACCGCTCCTCCTCCCCCGCCGTGGTCGGCAACGCGGCCTCGCTGGGCGCCGGGCCGTACGAGGTGCCCAACGTGGCGATCGACGCGTACGGGGTGTACACCAACAACCCGCCGTGCGGGGCGATGCGCGGGTTCGGCGCGGTGCAGGCGTGCTTCGCCTACGAGTCGCAGATGGACAAGCTGGCCGAGGCGTGCGGGATCTCGCCGGTCGAGGTGCGGGTGCGCAACGCGGTCTCCCAGGGCTCCAGGCTGATCACCGGCCAGGTCATCGACTCCCCGGCGCCGCTCGCGGAGATGCTGCGCGAGCTGGAGGCGTTCCCGCTGCCCGAGGAGCCGGCCGCCGGCGGGCGCGACCTGCGCGCGCTGCCGGGCGGGGTGGCGCAGACCACCCACGGCGAGGGCGTGCGGCGCGGCGTGGGCTACGGCGTCGGGATCAAGAACATCTGCTTCTCGGAGGGGTTCGACGACTTCTCCACCGCCCGGGTACGCGTCGAGCTCGCGGGCGGCGAGCCGCACGTGCTCGTGCACACCGCCGCGGCCGAGGTGGGCCAGGGCCTGGTCACGGTGCAGGCGCAGATCGCGCGCACCGAGCTGGGCATCGACCGGGTGACGGTCGCCCCGGCCGACACCCGGGTCGGCTCGGCGGGCTCCTCGTCCGCCTCGCGCCAGTCGTACGTCACCGGCGGCGCGGTCAAGGCCGCCTGCGAGGCGGTGCGCGCGCGGCTGGACAAGCTGGCCGAGGAGAACCCGGGCCTCACGCTGCCCGAGCTGCTGGAGCGATCCGGGCCGGTGGAGGAGACGCGGGAGTACCGGCACCGGCCGACGTACCCGATGGACCCGGTCACCGGGCAGGGCGACTCGCACACCCAGCTCGCGCTGTGCGTGCACCGCGCGGTGGTGGACGTGGACGTGGAGCTGGGCCTGGTGAAGGTGGTCGAGCTGGCCGCGGTGCAGGACGTGGGCCGGGTCCTCAACCCGCTGGCGCTCGAGGGCCAGATCCACGGCGGCACGGCGCAGGGGCTCGGGCTGGCGCTGATGGAGGAGATCCAGGTGGTGGACGGGCGGGTGCGCAACCCGTCGTTCACCGACTACCTGATCCCCACCATCCTGGACATGCCGCCGATGCGGGTGTCGATCCTGGAGAACGCCGACCCGGCCGCGCCGTACGGGCTGCGCGGGGCGGGCGAGCCGCCGACGCTGTCCTCGACGCCCGCCATCGCCGCGGCCGTGCGTGCCGCGACCGGCCGGCCGCTGCCGCGGGTGCCGATCCGGCCCCAGGACATCGCCCTGCCCGCCTAGCCGAGGGCAGGGGTCACAGACCTAGAGGGCAGGGGTCACAGCTCGTCCGCGTCGCAGGCCACGCCGTCGCGGTCCTTGTCGGGGTACCACGCGTACTCCTCGTGGCTCTCGCGGTAGTAGGGCCCGAAGCCGGCCGCGACGGCCTCCCTGCAGCTCGGGAAGCGCTGGTCCAGCGCGCCGCCGAGGGTGCTGCTGGGGTTGGCGCTCGGCCGGGTGCCGACGGGCGGGGGCGAGGACCGGGTCACCGGGCCGGTGGACGGCACTCCGGTGGACTGTCCGGGGGCGGTGGCCTGGCCGGTCGCCGAGGGCTGCTGGGCGGGGCCGGTGGCCGGACCGGTCGCCGGGCCGGTGGCCGGGCCGGTGGCCGGGCCGGTGGCCGGGCCGGTCGGCTGGCCGGGGGCCGTGGGCTGACCGGTCGGCTGACCGGTGGACTGGCCGGGGGCGGTGGGCTGACCGGTCTGTACGCCCGCGCCGAGCAGCTCGGCGACGAGCGCGTCGGCGGCCTCCTTGGTGTAGGAGCCGGAGATGCTCAGGCTGTCCTCGGTGATCGCCTGGGTGACGGTGGGGACGGCCACGACCTTCGAGCCGGTGACGATGGCGATCTGCTTCTTCAGCACCTCCCGGGTCAGCTCGGCGACCTGCTCGCGGAACGGCGAGGGGAGCGCGACGCGCACGGCGTACGTGCCGTCCTGCTGCCTGACCGCCTCGACCCGGTGCACCGAGGTCACCTTGACGCCGCTGGCCAGCATGTAGCAGGTGGTGCCCTCCTCGTCGAGCACCGCGCGCTGCCCCGGGCAGGGGGCGGGCTGGGAGCTGGTGACGGGCGCGAAGAAGATCGGCACGGCGAGCCGCTTGGGCCGCTCTCCGCCCGGCAGCATGTCGGGGTTGGTGGTCATCAGCACCGCGACCGTGGCCAGGATGCCGGTCACCACGACCACGATGACCAGGGCGGCGGCCAGCAGGACGGTGGTGAGCCGGCTGGCCCGAGGCCCGTCGTCGGCGGGCTCCTTCTTCTCCTTCTCAGAGCCCTTCTCCGGGCCCTGTTCCGGGCCCTGCCCCGGGCCCTGTCCCAGGCCCTGCCCCGGGCCCTCTGCCGGGCCGTGCCCCGGGCCCTCGCCCAGGCCCGGTCCCGGGCCCTGCTCGAAACCCCGCTCAGGCACGTCCTCCGCCATGGCGGCGCCTGGCGGTCCCGGAGGCAGGTCCGGGACCGGCTGCTTGTCCATCGGTTCGACCCCACATCCCAGCCGTCACTCGCGGGAGAGCCTACCGATCCCGTGGACGGGCGGGTAACCCGTGAGTCACGGGGGCTCTGACTGACAGATTGTCATCATCGGCGGCCCATTGGAGGCACTGTGCGCGTGGTGCTCGACGCTGCGGGAACGGACAGTGAAAGGGAGGGACCGGCCGCACAGGAGGAGTCGTGAGGATCGGAGTTCCCCGCGAGATCAAGAGCAACGAGTACCGCGTCGCGCTGACGCCGGCGGGCGCGCACGAGTTCGTGCGCCACGGCCACGAGGTCATCGTCGAGCGCGGGGCCGGGGTCGGGTCGGCGATCCCGGACGACCAGTTCACGGCGGCCGGTGCGACGATCGTGCCGTCGGCCGAGGAGGTGTGGGAGCGCGGCGAGCTGGTGCTGAAGGTCAAGGAGCCGGTGCCCGAGGAGTACCCGCGGATGCGCAAGGGGCAGGTGCTGTTCACCTACCTGCACCTCGCGGCGTCCGCGGAGCTGACCCGGGCGCTGCTCGACTCGGGCGTCACCGCCGTCGCCTACGAGACCGTGCAGACCCCGGGCGGCTTCCTGCCGCTGCTCGCCCCGATGTCGGAGGTCGCGGGCAGGCTCGCGCCGCAGGTCGGGGCGTACCACCTGATGATGCAGGGGGGCGGGCGCGGCGTGCTGATGGGCGGCGTGTCCGGCGTGCACGCGGCGCGTGTGGTCGTGATCGGCGCGGGCGTGTCGGGCATGAACGCCGCGGCCATCGCGCTGGGCATGCAGGCCGAGGTGGTGCTGCTCGACCGCGACATCGACAGGCTGCGCCAGGCCGACATGATCTACCAGGGTGCGCTGCAGACGGTGGCGTCCAACACCTACGAGATCGAGCGTTCCATCGCCGAGGCCGACCTGGTCATCGGCGCGGTGCTCGTGCCCGGGGCGCGGGCGCCCAAGCTGATCACCAACGAGCAGGTGTCCCGGATGAAGCCGGGCTCGGTGCTGGTGGACATCTCCATCGACCAGGGCGGCTGTTTCGAGGACTCCCGGCCGACCACGCACGCCGACCCGGTCTTCCGGGTGCACGACTCGGTGTTCTACTGCGTGGCCAACATGCCGGGCGCGGTGCCGCACACCTCGACGTTCGCGCTGACCAACGTGACGCTGCCGTACGCGCTGGCCATCGCCGACAGCGGCTGGCGGGAGGCGCTGCGGGCCGACCCGTCGCTGGCCCGGGGCCTGAACGCGCACGAGGGCCACCTGACCAGCGAGCCCGTGGCGGAAGCGCACGGGCTCGCGGCCACGCCGGTGGCCCGGGTGCTCGGCTAGGGCGTCAGGACCCCTCCGACGCGCTGGGCGTCGGGATCGGCAGGTCGGTCGGCGTGTGCGTCGGCGTCGCCGTCGGCGAGGGCGCCACGGTCGGGATCGGGTTCTGCGCGGCCGTGTCGCTGGTGCCCTGGTCGCAGGCGGCGCCCAGCTCGGGGGTGTCGGGGCCGTTCTTGTACTTGGTGATGAACCTCGGCAGCCTCGGGTCGTCGGCGCTGTTCACCTTGAGCTGGTTGTTCCAGGAGCTGATCACGACCGGCGAGGGCAGCCCGGGGTACGGGCTGAGCAGCATGTAGTCGGAGGAGGCGAGCTCCTTGAGCTTGTCCACCTGCGCCTTGGGCAGGTCGGGCCGGTAGGTGATCCACACCGCGCCGTGCTCCATGGAGTGGACGGCGTTCTCGTTGTTGATCGGCTCCTCGTAGATGCCGCAGTTCTGCCACACCGGGTGGTGCTCGCCGCCCATCGGCGGGTTCTCGGCGTAGTTGACCTTCGTTTCCTTGTGCAGGCTGCCCGGGTACTTCGCGGTGACCACCGCGTCCAGCGAGGTCCTGGCCCGCTCGTTGATCAGATAGAAGGCCACCACCCCGACGATGAGCGCGATGACGAGTCCTCCCGCGCCCCACATGAGAAAGGCGGTTCTGCGCTCCTTCCGCTTCTGCTCGGCCCGCACCTTGGCCAGGTGCTCCCGCCTCGCCTGGGTCCTGTCCTTCGCCATCGTTCCTCCGTCAGGGGGCTCAATCACCGGTCACCTTATGCCCTTTCGGCGTATGCGGGGAATAAGTGGTACGCGTGGTGGTTTACGGCAGACATCCGGGATCGTGGGTACCCTAAGTAAGCAATGGACAAGCCCCTGGAACCGACCGGTGAGCAGGCGCCACGAGCGCGGCGGAGCCTCCCGTTGGCGATCCTCGGCATCTGCCTCCTCGCCGCCGCGGCGATCATCCTGATCGTCGGGCGCGCGGGCACGCCGACCGACGCCTCGCCCGAGGCGGGCTTCGCCCGCGACATGGGCACCCATCACGCCCAGGCCGTCGAGATGGCGTTCATCGTGCGCGACGCCACCGACGACGAGCGCGTACGGCAGCTCGCGTACGACATCATCGTGACGCAGACCGCGCAGCGCGGGATCTTCATGGGGTGGCTGCAGCAGTGGGGGCTGAACCAGGCCACGGAACGGCCGCGCATGGCGTGGATGGCCGGGCACGGCCACACGGCGTCGGGGGCCGCCGTCACGGCCGGGGCCGCGATGCCGGGCATGGCCACCTCGGCCGAGCTGGACAAGCTGCGGCAGGCCGAGGGGAAGGACGCGGAGATCCTGTTCCTGCAGTTGATGATCCGCCATCACGAGGGGGGCGTGCAGATGGCCGACGCCCTGCAGCGGCTCTCCGAGCGCGAGGAGGTCGTCACCATGGCCCGGCACATCAGCGCCGGCCAGGCCGGCGAGATCAAGCTGATGACCGAGATGCTCGCGGCCCGCGGCGGCCGGCCGTACCCATCGATCCTGAAGTGAGACCGGCGCGCCGCCCGCGCGCGCAGGACGATCAGGGCAGGATGGGAGCCCGATCAACAGGAGCGGAGCGACAGTGAACGAAGAGCCGGAGAGCCATCTCGAAGTGAGCATCTCCGCCGAGGTCGAAGCCGGGCAGTACGCAAACTTCGCGTCGGTGTGGCACACGCGGGATGGTTTCGTCCTGGACTTCGCGGTGATCACCCGGCCGCCGCAGCTCGCCGACGATCCCCAGTCGGGGCAGCGCATCCTCAGCGTGCCCACACGGATCGTCAGCCGCATCCGCCTGCCTCCGAGCCAGGTCTTCGAGCTGATGAAGGCCCTGGAGCAGCAGCTCACGGCGTACGAGAAGGAGACCGGGCACAAGGTGTGAGCCGCCCGGTCCCTCCCGGCGCGGCGCGCCGGGAGGGAGTGCGCTCAGCCCGCGCGCGCCTCCTCGGCTATGGCCTGGGCGAAGGCGTCGACCTCGGCCTCGGTGGTGTCGTAGGAGCACATCCAGCGCACCTCGCCGGTGGCGTCGTCCCAGGTGTAGAAGCGAAAGCGCTTGCGCAGCCGGTCGGCGACCCCGGGGGGCAGGATCGCGAAGACCGCGTTGGCCTGGGTGGGCTGGGTGATCCGGACGCCGGGCACCCCGGCCACGGCGCGGGCGAGCCTGGCGGCCATCGCGTTGGCCCGGCCCGCGTTGCGCAGCCACAGGTCGCCCGCGAGCAGCGCCTCGAACTGCGCCGAGACGAAGCGCATCTTCGACGGGAGCTGCATCGCGGTCTTGCGCACGTAGCCCACGCCGCGGGCCGCCGCGTCGTTGAGGACCACGACCGCCTCGCCGAACAGCAGGCCGATCTTGGTGCCGCCGAAGGAGAGCGCGTCCACGCCGGCGTCGGTGGTCAGGGCGCGCAGCGGCACGCCCAGCGACGCGGCGGCGTTGGCGATGCGGGCGCCGTCCACGTGCACGAGCAGCCCGAGCCCGTGGGCGTGCTCGCAGATCGCCGCGACCTCCTCGGGGGTGTAGACGGTGCCCAGCTCGGTGGCGTTGGAGATCGAGACGACCTTCGGCTGCGCGCGGTGCACGTCGCCGAAGCCCCACGCCTGGCGGTCGATCAGCTCCGGGGTGAGCTTGCCGTCGGGCGTGGGCACGGTCAGCAGCTTGATCCCGCCGGTGACCTCGGGCGCGCCGCCCTCGTCCACGTTGATGTGCGCGGTCTCCGCGCAGATCACCGACTCCCACGGCGCGCACATCGAGCGCAGGGCCACGACGTTGGCCCCGGTGCCGTTGAAGACCGGCCAGGCGCGGGCGGCGGGGCCGAGGTGGGCCCGGAAGACCTCCTGCAGCGCCTCGGTGTACACGTCGTCGCCGTAGGCGGGCTGGTGGCCCTCGTTGGCCCGCGCCACCGCCGCGATCACCTCGGGATGGGCGCCGGCGTAGTTGTCGCTGGCGAAGCCGCGGGAGTGCGGGTCGTGCCGGCGGGTGGTGGCGCCGGTCACCTGGTGAGTTCCAGCCGCTGTCCGTTGAGCTCCTCGGCGGGGCGGTCCCACAGGCCCGCGATGACCTCGGCGAGGCTCTCGACGTCGGTGAACCCGGTGAACTTGGCGTCGGGCTTGGCGCTCCGCATGGCGTCGTTGACCAGGGCCTTGACGACCAGGATGGTGGCGGCCGAGCCGGTGCCGCGCAGCGCGTCGGCCAGGGCGAGCGTCCACGCCTCGGCGGCGGCCTTGGCGGCGGCGTACGCGGCGTCGCCCTGGCCGGGCCGCTGCGCGGCGGTCGCAGAGACGATCACGAAGCGGCCGTTGCGGCTTTCGGCCAGCAGCGGCTCGAAGGCCAGCGAGACGAGCTGGAGCGTGCGGATGAGCAGGTCGTGCAGGAGGTCCCAGTCCTCCAGGTCGGTGTCGGCGAAGGTCTTGCCGCCGCGCCAGCCCCCGACGAGGTGCACGACGCCGTCGACGCGGCCGTACTTCACCGCGATGTCCCGGGCGAGGTCGCCGACGGCGTGCGGCTGGAGCAGGTCGGCCACGAACTGCTCGGCGCCCGCGATCTCGGGCTGGGGCCGCGCGTCCACCGCGACGACGGTGTCACCTGCGGCGGCCAGCCGCCGTACGACGGCCTGGCCCGCGGGGCCTCCGGCCCCGGTGACGACGACAACCCTCTGGTCCATCAGCGAATCCCCCTAGTGGAATCGACGACACTGCTGAGCTTACGGCGGAGCGCCTCGTAGAACATGCTCAGGGGGAATTCGTCGGGGAGCACGGCGTCCACGATCGCCTTCGTACTGCTTCGCATGTCCTGCCCCGGTTCTGCCTCCGGAAGCGCGTCCACACCGCGATTCCACACCGAGGCGGGATGAGGATCTACGTACTTCGCCACAAGCCGGTACGCCGCCAGCCAGTGCGCCAGCTTGGAGCGGTCGATGCCGTCGCGGTACAGCTTGTCCACCTCGCCCCGCAGGTCGGCCACGCCGTCGGGCACCCGCGGCCAGTCGATGGTGAGCCGGTTGTCGGTCCACCGCACGACGTCGTTGCGGTGCAGGTAGGCGAACAGGAGCTGGCCGCCGAGCCCGTCGTAGTTGCGCACCCGCCCGCCGGTGATCGGGAACCGGAACAGCCGGTCGAACAGGATCGCGATCTGGACGTACCGGGCCTGGGGCACGCCCTTGGCCTCCAGCCTGACCGCCTCGCCGAACGCGGTCAGGTCGCAGCGCAGCTCCTCCAGCGCGTACATCCAGTACGGCATGCGCTGCTTGATCATGAACGGGTCGAACGGCAGGTCGCCGTGGCTGTGCGTGCGGTCGTGCACCAGGTCCCACAGGGTGAAGGCGTCGCGGGCGAGATCCCGCCCGGCCAGCAGCCGCTCGGCCTCGGGCGGCAGGTCCAGCCGGAGCGTCTCGGCCGCGGCGGCGGAGACGCGGCGGAACCGGGCGGACTCGCGGTCGCAGAAGATGGCGCCCCAGGTGAACCGGGGCGGGGTCTCGCGCACCGCGACGGTCTCGGGGAACAGCACCGCCGAGTCGGTGTCGTAGCCCGCGGTGAAGTCCTCGAACGCCACCGGCACGAACATCGGGTTGTCGTAGCGGGCGCGCTCCAGACGGGCCAGCCACTCCGGCCAGACCGTGCGCAGCCACACGGCCTCCAGGTTGCGGGCGCGGTTGCCGTTCTGGGTGTACATCGGGAACACGACCAGGTGCTCGCGCCCGTCGATCCGCTGCTCCTCGGGGTGGAAGGCCGTCAGCGAGTCGAGGAAGTCCGGCACGCCGAGCCCCTGCGCGGCCCACTTGCGCAGGTCGGCGACGACGGCGTCGAGGTAGGCGCGGTCGTGCGGGAAGCGGGGCGCGAGCGCGGCGACGTGCCCCGCGATCCGCTCGACCAGGGCGGCGGCCCGCTCGGGCTCGGCGGCGATCGAGCCGTCCTCGGCCTGGAGGGGACGCAGCTCCTCCACCACCGCCTTGAGCGCGGCGAACCCGGCGTCGGGCTCGCCGCGGGTCTGGGTGCCGGTTCGGGTGCCGGTGCCGGTGGCGGTTCGGCTGCCGGATTGGCTGCCCGGGTCGGCGGGGAGGCGGGCGGCCCAGGTCACGACGTCGCCCCACAGGGTCTCGTGGTCGTGCTCGGCGATGGAGTCGTCGCCGAACAGGTCGGAGTCGGCGAAGGCGACCACCCGGCCGTGCCCGTGGCGCACCGCCAGCGCGAGGGGCGCGCTCGCGGGGTCGGCCGTGGGCGAGGTGCGGTACAGGATCTCGGCGTGCCCGGGGCCGGTGAGCGCGCCGGAGCGGTAGAAGCAGGCGCGGCGGGCGCGAGCCGGGATCGGGCCGTCGCCGGGAACGCCCATGACCCAGGTGGGGACGCTGTTGTGGGCGTGGCGCGGGTCCTGCACGGTGACGTGCTCGACGCCGATGCCGAAGCGGGCGAGCAGGGCGGCGAGGTTGCTGCCGTACTTGTCCTGCTCGCACTCCGCGAGCACGACCAGCCCGCCGCCGGCCTCGACGTACGCCTCGATCGCGTCCAGCTCCTCGGCGGGGAGCACGGGGCTGCCGAGGCCGGTGGTGCGCTCCCAGCGCTCGGCGGAGGGATGCGCGATGACCAGCACGTCGTGCCGGGCGAGCAGGGACGGGGTGAGCGGGCCGCCGGTGTGGGCCCGCACCTCGTGGCCGAGGCGGCGCAGCGCGGCGGCGGCGCGGGCGTAGCTGTTGTCGTCGGGATGGCCCGGGTTCATGACCGCCGCGAGCTCGGCGCGTATGGTCCACGACTCGCTGTGGGCCTCGTCGAACAGGACACGCGGGAACACCGTCATGAAGGATCTCCTGAAAAGTCGGGCTTCAGGAGAAAAATATACACAGAAACCGGACATCGACCGCAGAGCCGACTGTGACACACGCCGCCGCGCCTACCGATACGTTCTGCGATCGTATGCTTACTATGAGTGCGCTTGATCCGTCAACCCGTTGTCCGAGAAAGGACTCCAACTCATGGCACAACGGTTCCGAGCACGGCACCTGCTCGCCCCCGTCGGCGCGCTCCTCGCGGCGGCACTCGTCGCGAGCCCGCAGGCGGCGGCGGTGGCCGACCCCGAACCGGTGACCCAGGACGAGCTGGTCCCGTACCTGGGGCACGAGGAGCGGGAGCAGCAGGCCGCCCCGCAGCAGCAGGCGCACGCGCCGCAGTACCGGCTCGTCGTCGCCAGGCACAGCGGCAAGTGCCTGGACATCGCCGGTGCGAGCACCGACAACGCCGCGCGCGCGATCCAGTTCACCTGCAGCGGCAGCTCCAACCAGCGCTGGGCGCTGATCCCGACCAAGGACGGCTTCTACCACATCGTCGCCCGCCACAGCGGACAGTGCCTGGAGGTCGCGCGCCGGTCCACCGACAACGGCGCCCGGGTGCAGCAGTGGCCGTGCTCGTCCGCCCCGCACCACCAGTGGCGCCGGGTGGACCTGCACAACGGCTACTCCAAGTTCGTCAACAGGAACAGCCACAAGTGCCTGGACGTCAACGGCGCGAGCCAGGCCAACGGCACCCGCGTCGTGCAGTGGAGCTGCACGGGCGGCACCAACCAGCAGTGGCGCCTGGTCTGACCGCGCGCTGCCCGGCCTACCGGGCACTGCCCGCCTTGACGGCGCACTGCCCGCCTTGACGGCGTACTGCCCGCCTTGACGGCGCACTGCCCGTCTGACGGCGCACTGCCTGCCTTGACGGCCGCTGCGGCGCTCAGGCGGCCGAGGCCCCGGGGCGCACCACGCCCGACTCGTAGGCGAAGACCACCGCCTGTGCGCGGTCGCGCAGGTGCAGTTTCATCAGCACCCTGGCGACGTGGGTCTTGACCGTGGCCTCACCGACGTAGAGCTCCTTGGCGATCTCGGCGTTGGTGAGGCCGCGGGCCAGGAGGCGCAGCACCTCCAGCTCGCGCGGGGTCAGCTCGGCGAGCTGCGGCGGGGGCGCGGGCTCGTGCCGGCCGGCGAAGGAGGCGATCACCCGGGTCGTCACGGCCGGATCGAGCAGCGCGTCGCCCGCGGCGACCACGCGCACGGCGTCCACGAGCTGCTCGGGAGGCGAGACCTTGAGCAGGAAGCCACTGGTGCCCACGCGCAGCGCGGCGTACAGGTTCTCGTCGGTGTTGAAGGTCGTGAGCATGATGACCTTCGGCGGGTTCTGGCCGCCGAGCAGCGCCGCCGCCGCGGCCAGTCCGTCCATGCGGGGCATCGAGATGTCCATCAGCACGACGTCGGGGCGGGTGCGCCGGGCCACCGCGACGGCCTCGGCGCCGTCGGCCGCCTCCCCGACCACGGCCATGCCCTCCTCGGTCTCCAGGACCATCCGCAGGCCCGCACGGACCATGGCCTGGTCGTCGGCTATCAGGATCCGGATCTCGCTCACACCAGCCTCCCTGGAGATATGTGACGCAGCTTAAACGGCCACGGAGCACCGGGAAACTGGACAAAACGCCCAAACAAGCGGCCTCCAAGTGAGGCCCAAGTGGCCGGTGAGGGGGCGGGGTCAGGAGCCCTGGAACTCCACGCTGCCCGCGATCCGCTCGGCGACGGAGTCCTGGCAACCGGCGGCGGCGCAGTAGTAGATCAACAGCACCGTGCCGCCCTGGTGGTCCACGACGTACGCGGTGAAGTCCAGCCGCCCGCCGTTCTGCGGGTCGCTGACCGCGCCCTTCAGCCGCACGCCCGGCTGCCCGCCGACGGTCACCTGCACCGGCTCGGACGGCACGCTGACCTGCCCCGGCAGTGACGAGGAGAGCGCGTCGGTCACCTCGTCGGCCTGCGAGTCGGCGGTGACCGTGGCCAGCACCTGGGCGTAGACGCCGGTGGCGGCCTCGGGATCGTCGCGGATCACCTGGTTGGCGGACGCCCAGTCGGCGCTGACCGGCGTGACGAACAACCGCTCGAACACGTCCACCTGCTCCGAGGCGATGGCGAACAGGTCGGTGTGGGTGCGCGCCGTCCATTCACCGGGGTACTCGAAGGAGATCGGGGCCGCCACCGTCGGGGCGTAGCGCTTCCAGTCGGCCTCGCCGCCGCGCAGCACCAGGGCCAGCGCCATCGCCGCCGCCACGATGACCGCGATGGCGGCGGACGCGCCGATCAGGATGCCCCTGCCGCCCTTCTTGCCCTTGCTCCCCTTGCTCCCCTTGCCGCCCGTGCCGGCCGAGGGGACCGTCGGCGCGGTCTGCGGCCCGTGCGCCTCTGGCGCCGCCTGGGCCGCCGGGTGGCCGGTCTGGGCCACTTGAGCCGCTTGGGCTACCGGGGCCGCTTGGGCTGCGGCCTCGCCCTGGCCCGCGTACGCGGCGTGACCGGCGTGCGGCTGCGCTTGGCCGGCAGGGTGAGCGTGCAGGCCCGGGTGCGACGTGGGCCCCGCCGGGTGCGGGGCAGGGCCGGCCGGGGCCACCGGGAATGCGTACGACCCGCCGGCGGAGTGGCCGCTGATCGCGTCGCGCAGCGCGGCGACGAACTCACCGCAGGTCGCGAAGCGCTGGTCGGGCGACTTGGCCAGCGCCCGCGCCATCACGCCGTCCACTTCGAGCGGCAGCTCCGGCCGCAGCGTGCTGAGCGGCGCAGGCGCCTCGGCGAGGTGCGCCCACAGCAGCGCGATGTCGTTGTCGCGCTGGAACGGCAGCCGCCCGGCCAGCGCCTCGTACACCACGCAGGCCATGGCGTACTGGTCGCAGCGGCCGTCGATGTGCTCCTTGTTGATCTGCTCGGGCGCCATGTAGCGGGGGGTGCCGATGAACTGGTCGGTCTGGGTCAGCCCGGAGATCGAGGTGCGGTGTTTGGTGATGCCGAAGTCGGTGAGGTAGACGTGCTCGCCCTCGGCGCCGCCCGCGATCAGGATGTTGGCCGGCTTCACGTCGCGGTGGATCAGGTCGTGCGCGTGCGCGGTGTCCAGCGCCGCGGCCACCTGGGAGAAGATCCGGTTGACCTGGGCGACGGCGAGCGGGCCGCGGTCCAGGAAGTGCTTGCGCAGGTCCAGGCCGTCGACGTACCGCATGGCGATGTACAGGACGTCGCCCTCGGCGTTGGCCTCGTAGATCGGGATGATGTTGGGGTGGTCGATGCTGGCGACGGTGCGCGACTCCAGGATGAAGCGCTGCCGGAACCGGTCGTCGGTGGTCAGCACCGGGTGAAGGATCTTCAGCGCGACGCGCCGGTTCAGCCGGGGATCGACGGCGAGGTACACCACGGCCATGCCGCCCTTGCCGATGATGTCCTCGATGTGATACCCGGCGACCTCCTGGCCGATCAGCGAGCGCTCGTTCACCGGCATCACGTCTCGGCCGGGTGGCCGCAGTAGCCGCAGAACCGGTGCGCGGGACCGAGGCCCATGCCGCACTGCGTGCAGTACTTCTGCACCGATTTGCCCTTGGCGCCCTGCTGCCTGCCGACCACGGCCGGGACCACGACCCCCGACAGCCCCGGCGAGGAGTCGCCGTCGGAGGCGGCCATCACGGGCTGCGCGCCGGTGCCGGTGACGACCGGGTGGGCCCCGGTGCCGGACACGACGGGCTGCGGGCCGGTGCCGGACGGCGCCGGCTGGCCCGCGACCAGGATCGGCTCACCCTGCGGGCCGACCTGCGGCACGGGCGGGTAGCTGCGCGGGCGCCCGACGACGACGGTCGGGTCGGCGGTGTCGTCGCGCGGCGGCCGGGGAGCGGCGGCGAGGCTGTCGATCGGCACCCCCGCGGGCCGCGCGGCCCCGGCGGGCGGCGCGGACGACACGGATGACGCTGCCGGCGCCACCGGCGCCTGGTAGACGGCCTGGGCGGCCACGGGCTGGGGCACGGGCTGCTCGGGGGCGGGCCCGCCGCCCTCGTCGCCGTCGCCCGAGCCGCGCCGGCGCCACAGCACCACCGCGCCCACCAGCACGATCAGCACCAGCACGCCCGCGCCGGCGAGGAACGGCCACAGCGGGACGCCCTCGTCGGAGGCCGGCGCGGCGGCGAGCTTGGCGTTGGCGTCCTCGGGGCCGCCGCGCTTCTCCTGGGCGGTCTTCAGGTGCTTGGCGGCGACGATGTGGCCGGGGTAGAGCTCCAGGACGCGCTGGAAGGCGGGCACGGCGTCACCGTAGTACTTGCTGTGGAAGCGGGTGAGCGCGACCTCGAAGGCCGAGTCGATCGGGCCGCGGCGCGGGGGCAGCTTGGCCTGGCCAAGCGCGGCCTGCACCTCGCGGACGCCGATCATCCGGGCTTCCTTGCCGCCGCCCACGAGGTAGCCGACGACCGCGCCGTCCTTGTCGCCGATGACCGGCGCGCCCAGCAGGCCCTTGTCCACCAGCGCGCCCAGCTTGGCGGGCTCGTCCACCTTGCCCTCGGGGTCCTTGAACGGGCGCCCGCTCTCGCCGGCGCCGCCCGCGGCGAGGTGGCCGATGTCGATGGTGTGCTGGAGGTCGGCGGCGGGGCGGCCGACGAACCCGGCCACGGCGATCGGCGACTCCTTGTCGGGCACCTTGGGCGCCAGCGGGGCGGTGGGCAGGCCGGTGCCGCCGCCGTTCTGCTGGACCGGCCGGATCACGGCCGGGGCCTCGGGCCGGTCGCCGGTGTGCACGATCTCGGCCTTGAAGCCCTTGGAGTCGGCGGGCTGGATGTTGGGGAAGACCGTGATCTCGGTGGTGACGTCGATGATGCAGGTGCTGGTCTTGGACTCGGTGTCGTAGCAGGCCTGGAGGTGGTGGTCCAGGACGTCGTTGTTCTCGACCCTGTGCTTTTCGTAGTCGTCGGGGATCGGCACCTTGTGGTGTTCGGCGAAGATCCTGTTGGCCGCGTAGATCTCGACCTTCTTGTCGGTCTTGACCACCTCGGTGGGCACGACGATCGTGCCCTCGGGGTTGACCACGAAGCCGGTGCCGACGCCGATCGGCACGTCGTAGGAACGCTCCACGTGCAGCAGCTCGCCGACGTGGTCCAGCAGGGTGATCTCGACGCGCGACTCGGCCTCGACCCGGACGACCGCGGGGGTGACCAGGTCGGTGATGCCGCTGGGGTGCTGGTGGGCGAGCACGGGCGCCGACGCGCACACCAGCGCCGCCGCCGTCCCCCCAAGCAGCGCCGCCGTGCCCGATAAGCGCGTCCAGGCCGCGGAACGCCCCATCCCCGGTCTCCTCCCGCTGTGCTGAGACAAGGGTCCCAATGACTCTGGAGAAGTCAATACGTTTAAACGTAGACAAGCGCTTGCTCGGCACGTACGCTGCCGCACGTGGAGTACACGATCGGGATCGACGTGGGCGGCACTTTCACGGATGCCGTGCTCAGAGGCCCCTCGGGACCGGTCACCTCGACCAAGTGCTTGAGCACCCACAGTGACCCTGCGTCCGGAATCGTTACCGCAGTGTTAGCTGCCCTGCGCGACGCCGGGGTCGCCCCGGAGGCCGTCGGCCGGGTCGTGCACGCCACCACGTTGGCGACCAACGCGGTGCTGGAGCGGCGCGGCGAGCGGGTCGCGTACGTCACCACCCGGGGCTTCCGGTCCACGATCCCCCTCGGCAGGTACGCCCGCGTCGAGGAGGACCGCTACGACCTGCGCTTCGACCCGCCCCCGCCCCCGGTCGCGGCGCAGGACTGCTTCGAGGTGCCCGAGCGGATCGGGCCGCGCGGCGAGGTGCTGCTCCCCCTCGACGAGGACGCCGTGCGCGAGGTGGCGGCCGAGATCGCCCGGCGCGGCATCACGTCGGTGGCGGTGTGCCTGCTGCACGCGTACGCCGACGGCGCCCACGAGCGCCGGGTGGCCGAGATCCTGGCGCGGGAGCTGCCCGGCGCGTCGATCGTGACCTCCTCGCAGGTGTGGCCGGAGATCCGGGAGTACGAGCGGGCCACCACCACGATCATGTCGGCGTACGTCGGCCCGGTCCTGGGCCGCTACCTGCGGGCCCTCCGCGAGCGCCTGGCGGCGATCGGCGTACGCGCGCCGGTGTACGTCATGGAGTCGGGCGGCGGCGTCATGTCCGCGGAGCTGGCCGCGCGCCGGGCCGTGGCGACCATCGAGTCCGGCCCCGCCGCGGGCGTGCTGGCCGCAGCGGCGACCGGCCGCCCCGACGTGATCTCCTTCGACATGGGCGGCACCACCGCCAAGACCTGCGTGATCAGGAACGGCCGCCCGGAGATCACCCGCGAGTTCCACGTGGGCGGCAAGGGCAGTTTCGGCGGGCGGCGCGCCGGCACCGGCGTGCCGATCAAGACGCCCGCCATCGACCTGGCCGAGGTCGGCGCGGGCGGCGGCAGCATCGCCTGGCTGGACGCCGCCGGCACGCTGCGCGTCGGCCCGCGCTCGGCGGGCTCGGAGCCCGGCCCGGCCTGCTACGGCCTCGGCGGCGACCAGCCCACGGTGACCGACGCGAACCTGGTGCTCGGCTACCTGGCCCCGGGGGCGCTGGCCGGCGGCACGCTCCGGCTGCACCCCGAGCTCGCGGAGAAGGCGATCGACCGGCACCTGGCCGGGCCGCTCGGCGTCGGCCGGGCGGAGGCGGCGCACGCCGTCCACGAGATCGTCACCGCGTCGATGGCCTCGGCCGTGCACGTGGTGACCGTGCAGCGCGGCATCGACCCGCGCGGCTTCGCCCTGGTCGCCTTCGGCGGCGCGGGCCCGATGCACGCGGCCGGGGTCGCCGCGCGCTTCGGCATCGGCACGGTCGTGATCCCCGCCCACTGCGGCGTGGCGTCCGCGGCCGGCCTGCTGTCGGGCGCCCTGTCCACCGACCGGGTCCTGACCCGGCTCGGCGCCCCCGACCCCGAGGCCGTCTTCGCCCGGCTCGCCGAGGACGCCTGCCGCGACCTCGGCGTCACACCCGGCGACCCCGGCGTGACCGTCACCCGCACCGCCACCGTCCGCTTCACCGGCCAGTCGCACGACCTCCCCGTCGCGTGGACGCCCGACCGGGACGAGCTGGCGGCCCGGTTCGAGGCGGAGTACGAGCGCGTGTACGGCATCCGCCAGACCGGCCCGATCGAGATCGTCACCTACCACGCCAGGGTGACCCTCCCCCCGCCCGAGGCCGGCGAGGCCGGCGAGGCCGGCGCAGCCGTCCCGGCGGCCGGGAGCCCCGCGCCGGCGCCGGGGGCGCGCCGGGCGTACTTCCCGGAACGGGGCGGCTACACCGCCGTCCCGGTCCTGTCCCGCGCGCACCTGACCGCCGCCGGCGCCCCCGGCCCGCTGATCATCGAGGAGGCCGGATCGACGATCGTGGTCCCGCCCGGCTGGCACGCCGCCCGCACCCCCGGCGACGCCGTGACCATCCGGACGGCGCCGTGAGCCAGGACGCCCTGACCGCCGAAGTGCTGCGCAACGCGCTCGTCGTGGCCGCCGAGGAGGCCAGCATCGTCGTGGTGCGCTCGGCGTACTCGACCTTCATCGTGGAGGGCTCGGACGCGTCGGCGGCGCTGCTCGACGCCTCCGGCCGGCTGATCGCCCAGTCCATGGCCACCACGCTGATGAACAGCATGGCCCTCAAGGTCGCCCTGCCAGAGCTGCTGCGCGACATCCCCCTCGCGGCCATGCGCGACGGCGACGTCTACGCCCTCAACGACGCCTACCGCGGCGGCGTGCACACCAACGACCTGCTCGTCTACCGGCCGGTGTTCCTCGGCGGCGCCCCGCGCTACTTCACCGCCACCATGATCCACGTCGCCGACCTGGGCGGCCTGTCGGCCGGGGGCATGGCCCCGCTGGCCACCGACATCTTCCTGGAGGGCCTGCAGCTCCCGCCCGTGCGCCTGGCCACCGCCGCCGGCCTCGAACCCGCCGTCGAGGCGATCCTGCGCGCCAACAGCCGCACCCCGGACAAGGTCATGGGCGACGTACGTGCGCTGGTCGCGGGCACGGCCGTGGCGGCGGCCCGGCTGCGCACCCTGGCCGGGGAGTACGGCGAGACCGGCCTGGCCGCCGGGATCGAGGACTACCTGGACGACACCGAGGCCCGGACCCGCGCCGCCCTCGCCGAGCTGCCCCGGGGCCGGTACGCGGCGTCGTACCCGATCGACGACGACGGCATCCACCCCGGCGTCACCCACACCGTCGCGGTCGAGGTCGAGGTCGGTGACGGGCGGGCCGTGCTCGACTTCGCGGGCACCGGCCCGCAGGTGCCGGCCGCGATCAACTCCTCGGCGTCGCAGTCGCTGGCTGCGGCGGTGTTCGCGGTGCGCTGCTTCCTGGACCCCACGATCCCGATGAACGACGGCTGCCTGCGCGCGATCGAGGTACGCCTCCCGTCCGGCTCGCTGCTCAACGCCCAGCCGCCCCACCCGTGCGGCGGCCGGTTCGTGCCGATCTACGCGGCCATGGAGGCGGTCTTCCAGGCCCTGTCGGACGCGATGCCCGACCGCGCCATCGCGGCCAGCGGCATCCTGCAGCCGTTCAGCATCGCCGCGGTCGGCGCGCCGTACTGGATCCACCTGTCCTACGACTTCGGCGGGGTGGGCGCCCGCCAGGGCAAGGACGGCCCCGACGCCACCGGCGTGCACTTCGGGGTCGGCCGCAACTCCATCCCGCAGGCCGAGCCGGTCGAGTCGCGCTGCCCCCTCGTGGTCGAGTCGGTCGAGACGATCCCCGACTCCGGCGGCCCCGGCCGCCACCGCGGCGGCCTCGGCTCCCGCACCGTGATCCGCTTCCTCGCCGCCGCACACGTGACCACCCGCGGCGACCGCCTCCGCACTCCCCCACCGGGCCGCTCCGGCGGCCTGCCGGGCCGCACCGGAGGTTTCCGCAAACGCCACCGCGACGGCACCGTGGAACGCCTGCCCGCCAAATCGAACAACGTCCGCTTCGAGGCGGGCGAGGCGTTCATCATCGAGACCACGGGCGGAGGCGGCATCGGCGACCCGCGCACCCGCCCCCTGCCCGCCGTCGAGAGGGACCTCGCCACCGGCGCGATCACCCCCGAAGCCGCGGCCACGGACTACGGAGTGACCGTCAACCCGGACGGCACCCTCACCAGATGCTTCAGGTGAGGTCGGCGGGATCGAAGCTCACCGGGAACGGCCGGACCAGCTCGGCGACCTTGCCGCCCTCGTAGCACACCGGCGGCGTGTACTCCCCGTCTTCGAGTTCGTACACGTAGAGGCTGTGACCCTCGGTCAGCTCAAGCCGCCAATAGAGCGGAATGCCGGCAGCGGCGTAGGCACCGACCTTCAGGATGCGGTCACGCGCCTTGGTGGAGGGGCTCACGATCTCGACCGCCAGATGGAGGTCCGCGGGCTTGAACATCAGCTCGGTCGCCGACGTGGCCTCGGTGGGAACCACGACTACGTCAGGGATGTAGAAGTCGCGTTGACTGACGGCCAGGTTGACGTCAGGCAGCGCTTCCAGCTCAGGCGGTGCCGCGTCGTCGAGGACCCGTAGGAGGCGTGCCAGCGCACGCTGGCGGATGGGCGTGGGGGAAGGGCTCACCAGGAGGCTCCCGTTGGCGAGTTCGTAGCGGTTCCCGTCGTCGGGGAACTCCAGCAGGTCGGTCACGGTGTACGGCGGCCTGCCGGGGAGATGAAGCGACATGCCGCCCGCTCCCTGGTCCGGCTCGCTCTGCGGCTCGATCGCCATGCTCGTCACCCGTTCATTGTCGTGGTGCTCGCCCTCACGCACATGCTACTTGGCGAAATTCCCTCACTTAAAGTAGTCGAACCCTCACTCGGCGGCGGCGAGGGAGTGCCAGGCGGCGGCGCCCTCGGCGACCGCCTGGTGGACGGCGCGGGCCAGGCGGGCGCCCCAGGTCGAGCGGGGGCCGCCGAAGGGTTCCCGCGGGCCTTCGGTGCGGACGGCGACGCAGATGGCGTCGGAGGCGGTGCCGGTGCCGGGGTGGCCAGCTTCGAGCAGGGCCTGGGTCTTGGCCTCGGTGGCGGTCATGACCGTGTTGACCAGGGCGGCGTCGGTCATGGCGACCGGGACGGCGGCGATGATGTTGATCGTGCCCACCCGGATGGGCGCGAGTTCCGGGTCTTCGGCGCCCTCGGGGGACGCGGCCCAGGTGGGGACGCGGAGGCCGACCGTGGCGACCACCTCTACGCCGCCGTCCTCGCCCCTGGCGTAGTGGTCGGCCTTGGCGGCGGTCATCATGCCGACGCCGGCGCCGTGGGCCGGGCCGAGGGCGGCCAGGTGGTCGGCGGGGTCCATGCGGGAGTAGCCCGCGATCACCTGGGCGTTGAGCACCCAGGTCCGCTCGCCGATGCCGCCGCCCAGGACGGCCGAGGAGATCATGCGCCAGCCGGGGCCGCACTCCCACAGCAGCGACGCCAGGCGGGCGCCGTCCTCGTCGCGGTGGCTCACCGTGAGTTTCACCGGGCTCCTCTCACCAGGTGGACCTGGGGACTGCCGTCGGGGCCCGGCTCGACCTTGACCTCGGCGCCGAAGTGGCCGGAGATCAGGTGCTCGGTGAGCACCTCGGCCGGGGCGCCGGAGGCCGCGGCCCGGCCGCCGGAGAGGAGCATCATCGCATCGGCGTACTGGGCGGCGAGGTTGAGATCGTGCAACGTGGCGATCACGGTGAGGCCGTCGGCGCGGCGCAGGCGGTCCACGAGCTCCAGCACCTGCTGCTGGTGGCCCAGGTCGAGGGCGGTGGTGGGCTCGTCGAGCAGGAGCACGGGCGCCTGCTGCGCCAGGGCGCGGGCGAGCACGACGCGCTGGCGCTCCCCGCCCGACAGCCGGGCCAGCGGGCGCGCGGCGAGCGGGGTCAGGTCGAGGCGGTCCAGGACGCCCGCGGTGACCTCGCGGTCGTGCCGGCTCTCGCGGCCGAAGTAGGAGATGTACGGCGTGCGTCCCAGCAGCGCGTAGTCGAAGACCGACATGTCGGGCGGCAGGGCGGGGGTCTGCGGCGCGTACGCCACCAGCCGGGCCCGCCGGCGCGGGGGCAGGGCGCCCGCGTCCTCTCCGTCGATCAGCACCCGGCCCTCCACGGGCAGCAGGCCGGCCAGGGCGCGCAGCAGCGTGGACTTGCCCGCCCCGTTGGGGCCGATGACGGCCAGCCAGCCGCCGGCCGGGGCGTCCAGATCCACCCCGGACAGGACCTCGCGGCCGTCTAGGGCGACGGTCAGGCTCCGGGCGCGCACCTCGGTCATGTGGCGGTCCCGCGGGTCACACGCAGCACGAAGACGAAGAACGGGGCGCCGACGAAGGCGGTGACGACCCCGATGGGCAGCTCGGCCGGGGCGAGCACCGTACGGGCGACCGCGTCGGCGAGCACCAGGAACGCGCCGCCGCCGATCAGCGACAGCGGCAGCACGATCCGGTACGAGCCGCCCGCCAGCCGCCGCACGACGTGCGGCACGACGATGCCCACGAACGCGATCAGCCCGCTGACCGCGACCGCCGCGGCCGTGGCCAGGCTGGCGGCCAGCAGCACCGCCAGGCGCACCCGCGCCGCCCGCACGCCCAGGCTGACCGCCTCGTCGTCGCCCACCGACAGCACGTCGAGCATCCGGCCGTGCAGCAGCATCACCACCGCGGCCAGGGCGGCGTACGGGGCGGCCAGGCGCAGTTCGCCCCAGCCGCCGCCGACGTCGCCCAGGATCCAGGCGTAGATCCGCTGCAGCTCCTCGACCCCGAGCTGCTGCACGAAGGTCTGGATCGCGGTCAGGAACGAGGTGACCGCGACCCCGGCCAGCACGAGGGTGGCGGTGCCTCCGCCGGTGCGCGAGGCCGTGGCGCCCAGCGCGTACGCCATCAGCACCCCGCCGACCGCCCCCGCGAACGCCGCCACCGGCACCGCCGCCGACCCCGCGTCGCCGCCGACCAGGACGATCACCACGGTGACGGTGAGCCCGGCCCCGGCGGCGGCCCCGAGCAGGTAGGGGTCGGCGAGCGGGTTGCGGAACACACCCTGGTACCCGGCGCCCGCCACCGCGAGCAGGCCGCCCACGACCGCGGCGAGGAGCACGCGGGGCAGGCGCAGCTCCCACAGCAGGTTGCGCTCCACCGGCGTGAGCCCGCTGTCGGCCGACACCAGCGGCAGCCAGTCGGCGGCCTGGAGCAGCACCTCCCCGGGGCCGATGCCGGCCGCGCCCACCAGCAGCCCGGCCAGCAGAGCGGCGGCCAGCAGCGCCGCCGCGGCCGAGATCCACAGGGCGCGCGTACGCAGGCCGCCGGCGGGGGGCGCGAGGGTACCGGTGGTCACGAGGCGGAGGCGGCTGCGGTGACGCTCCGGCCGACCTGCTCGGCGAAGTCGGCGATCCTGGGACCCCAGCGGGAGGCGATGTCGTCGTCGAGCTCGACGACCCGGTCGTTCTTGATCGCCGACAGCCCCGACCAGCCGGGCCGCTTGGCCAGGGTCTCCTTGGACTGCCCGCAGCACACGGTGTCGCCGAGGAAGATCAGGTCGGGGTCGGCCTCGGCCACGAACTCGGCCGACAGCTTGGGATAGCCGCCGGCCGCGCCGGGCGCCTCGTCGGCGATGTTGGTCAGCCCGAACCGGGCGTAGATCTGGCCGATGAACGTGCCGGAGGTGGCGGCGTACGGCGTGACGTCCAGCTCGTGGTAGTAGCTGAGGTCGTGGTCCTTGGGCACGGCCGAGGCCGCCTGCTCGACGCGGCGCTTCACGGTCGCCGCCAGGGTCGCCGCGGCCTCGGCGTTGCCGGTGGCGGCGCCGAGGTCGGTGATCTGGTCGTAGCTCTCCTCCAGCTTGGTGGCCGCGGGTTCGAGCAGCACCGGGACCTGGAGCTTGCCCAGCTCGGCCACGATGCCGCCGGCGTCGTTGGCCAGCACGACGAGGTCGGGGTTGTGCTCGGCGATGGCCTCGGCGTTGGGCTTGAAGCCGGACAGGGAGGTCTTCGGGGCCTCCGCCGGGTAGTCGGACTGGTCGTCCACCGCGACGACCTGGGGGCCCGCGCCGATGGCGAACAGGGTCTCGGTGGCTGTCGGCGAGAGGGAGACGATGCGCTCGGGCCTCTTGGCGATGGAGACCGCGCCGTTGCCGGCCTGGACGGTGACCGGGAACGCCGCGGAGGAGGATGCGGGGGCGGTGGGGGAGGCCGTGGTGCCGGCGCCGCTGTCTGTGGTGGTCGCCTGGCCGCATCCGGCCAGGGCCAGCACACCCAGCAGGGCGCCCGCGAAGGCCGTGCGTACGGGCCTCACGAGGGTCCTTTCCAGGTTGCCGGAACCGAGAGACCCGCTGGGAACGACGGATCACCCTTTTCCGCGAGGGCTGATGGCGTCGGCGCGGCGGCAGGCGACCTGGCTCAGGTCCGCGGGGGACCGTGACAGTTGCGGGACAGCGCCGGACTCCAACCGGACTTCGCTGCGCGCCACGCGTCGGTGACACGTTATCAACCGCCAATTCGCGGCCCCGCGTCAAGGTGCCGCGTCTCAAAGTGCCCGTCTCAGGGTGCCCGTCTCAGCATGCCCCGCGGCCGGCTTCGCGCGGCCCCTCCTTCAACTCGCCCCGCGCCACCGCCGGAGCACGTGCTCGCCGCGCTGGGCCGTGGTGCCGCCGTCCACGAGCAGGGTCTGGCCGGTGACGCAGCGGGCCTCCTCCGAGGCGAGGAACGCCACGGCGGCGGCGACGTCGGCGGGCTCCGCCGCCCAGGGCAGCAGCCGCTCGGCCGCCTTGGCGGCCAGGCGCTCAGGGCCGAGGGCGGCCCTCGCGGTCTCGGTCAGCACCAGGCCGGGCGCGACGGCGTTGCACCGGATGCCGCGTTCGCCGTACATGGTGGCGACGTAGCGGACCAGGCCGCCGAGCGCGGCCTTGGAGGCGCCGTACGCGGCGTGCTCGTGGTCGCCGGCGTACGCGGAGACCGAGGAGGTGAACACGATCGCCCCGCCGTCGCGCATGCGCGGCACGGCGTGCTTGACCACCAGCATCGCGCCGCGCAGGTTGACGGCCATGGTGCGGTCCCAGACGGCGGTGTCCATGCCGGTCAGGTCGAGGTCGCGCCGGTACACCGCCGGGGAGAGGTCGGCGGCGTTGGCGTGGGCCACGTCCAGCCGGCCGTACGCGTCCGCGAGCCGGCCGACCGCCGCCGCGACCTGCTCCTCGTCGGCGACGTCGCACGGCAGCGCGAGCGCCGTGTCCGGGCCCAGCTCCGCGCCGAGTTCGGCGGCGAGCTCCTTGGCCGCGTCCTCGCGCACGTCCGCGATGCCGACCCTGGCCCCCTCGGCGGCCAGCCTGCGCACGGTGGCCGCGCCGATGCCGGACGCCGCGCCGGTGACCAGCGCCACCCGGCCCTCGAACCGCCGCCCGCTCACCACTCCACCCGCAGCGCGGTCAGGCCGCGGCCGACGATGGAGCGCCGGTAGGCGATCGGCTGCCCCGGGACGAGCCGCAGGCCGGGCAGGCGCTCGCCCAGCACCTCCAGCGCGGTGCGGAGCTGGAGCCGGCCGAGCGCGGCCCCCACGCAGAAGTGGATGCCGTAGCCGAAGGTGAGGTGGGCGTCGGCGTTGGGCCGGTCGGGGTCGAAGCGCTCGGGGTCGGGGAAGACGGTCTCGTCGTGCGCGGCCGAGTCGCTGGACAGCAGGCACAGCGACCCGGCCGGGATGACCACGCCGTGCAGGTCGATGTCGGTGCGCGCGTAACGGAAGGAGCCCAGGCTGGCGCCGTCGATGCGCATGCACTCCTCGACCACGTTGCGCACCTTCTCCGGCGGCACCGGCCACAGGCCCTCCCGGCACAGCCGCAGCACGCTGTTGCCGAGCTGGTTGGGCACGGTGTCGTTGCCGCCGAGCAGGATCGTGGAGATCAGCTCCACGACCTCCCGGTGCGACAGCTCGGTGCCGATCAGGGCGGCCATCAGCGAGGTGAAGTCCTCGCGCGGCTCGCGCCGGCGCGCGGCGACCAGCTCGTCCACGTACCCGAGGTATTCCAGGAAGGAGTGCGCGAGCGTGAGCTGGCGCTTCGGCGGCTGCGGCGACAGGAAGAGCTGGAACCAGTCCTTGACGTGCTCCTGCACGAACTCCTCGTCGCTCTCGGGCACGCCGATGAAGCGGGCGGACAGCTTGACCGAGGGCGGGTGCGCGATCTCGGCGATCAGGTCGGCGCCGCCGCGCGGGGCGAGCCGGTCGAGCAGGTCCTCGTTCAGCTCCCGGAAGCGCTGCTCCATCGCGCCGACCGCGCGCGGCGTGAACGCCCGCGACACCGAGCGGCGCAGCCGGGTGTGGGTGGGCGGGTCCACGTTGGCGACGAAGCTGGACAGGAACGAGCCGTGCTCGCCGAGCACCCGCTTGGTCTCCTCGGCCAGGCTGCGCGAGATCGTCAGCGACCCCTCGGAGGAGAACCGCTTCGGGTCGCCGTACGCGGCGCGCACGTCCTCGTAGCGGGTCAGCACGTACGCGCCCAGGTGCTCGCTGCGGAACACCGGCCGCTCGTGCCGCAGCCTGCGCAGGAAGTCGTACGGGGCGGCGACGTGCCACTCGGAGCCGACGTCGAAGTCCTCGGCCCCCGGACCCTTCTCGGCCGCCCTGTCGCCACCGGCGGGGAGGTCGCGGGGGGAATCGGGCTGGGAAGGGTTCATCGCGGGCTCCCGGAGAGGATCGTGCGGGGGTTGTCGATGAGCATCTGCCGGATCTGCTCCTCGGTGACGCCGCGCCTGCGCAGCTCGGGCAGCACGTCGCGGGAGATGTGCAGCAGGTGGTAGTCCGGGTGGCGGGCGCGTACGACGTCGGCGTCGAAGCGGTCGTTGAAGCAGTAGGAGTCGTGCGAGAGCACCATGCGGCCGGCGTGCCCGCGCTCGCACATCGCCGCCACCGTCGCCACCCGGTCCTCGAAGGAGCAGATCGTCCCGATGCCGAAGCGGTCCATGCCCAGGTAGGAGCCGCCCGCGACCAGTTCCTCCAGGTAGGCCAGGTCGGTGGAGTCGCCCGCGTGCCCGATCACCACTCTGCCCGGGTCCACGCCGCAGGAGGCGAGCAGCCGCTGCTGCTCCAGGCCGCCCCGGGAGGCGCTGTGGGAGTGGGTGGAGATCGGCGCGCCCGTGGCCAGGTGGGCCTCCGCCACGGCCCGGAACACCCGCTCGCAGCCGGGGGTCATGCCGAGATGGTCGGAGGCGCACTTGAGTATCGCGGCCTTCACGCCGGTACGTCCGATGCCCTCGGTGATGTCGCGCACGAAGAACTCGGCCAGCCGGTCCGGGCCGCCGAACAGGCTGCCGGGGCCGCGGTTGCCGAAGTAGGGCGGCAGCGCGTCGTAGGTGTACAGGCCGGTGGCGGCGACGATGTTCACCGAGGTCAGCTCGGCCACCCGGCGCACCGCCGGGATGTAGCGGCCCAGGCCGACCACCGTGAGGTCCACGATGGTGTCGATGCCGTGCTCCTTGAGCTCGTCCAGCCGGGCCGCGGCCTCGCGGGCGCGCAGCTCGGGGTCCCAGCCCTCGGGGATGTCCGGCCAGTTCCACAGGATCTCCGGGCTGAGCCCGAAGACGTGCTCGTGCATCAGCGTGGCGCCGAGGTCGGCCACGGGCCCGGCGACGGTCTCGACCACAGCCGTCCCCCTCAGGCCGGCACCGGCGGGAAGCGCGGATGCTCGAACGGCCGGTTGACGGTCAGGCCGAGCCCGTCGGTCTGCGCGTACGGGGTGCCGGTGTAGAGGGCGTCGGCGTCGAAGTAGGTGACGGTGAAGGACAGCCGGGGCGTGCCGCGCCGGTTGGCGGGCGCGCCGTGCACGGTGAGCGAGTGGTGCACGGTCGCGTCGCCGGCGGCCAGGTCCAGCGACGGCGACAGCTCCAGCTCCTTGAGCCAGGGGTGCTGGCTGAGCTGGTCGTCGCCCTCGCGGGTGAACGAGCGGCCCAGGATGCCGTACCGGTGGGAGCCGTCGTAGAAGCGCAGCGAGCCCATGTCGGCGGGGACGTCCACCAGCGCCAGCCAGAACGTGAGCATGGCCGAGCGGTCCATGGGCATCCAGGGGAAGTCCTGGTGGAACTCCGTCGCCCCGTGCCCGCCGCCGGGCTCCTTGATCAGCAGGTTGGTCACCTGCACCCGCACGCCGCGGACGCCGCGCAGCAGCCGGGTGGCCGCGCGGCCCATGGCGGGCGCGAAGGTGAGCGCCCGGAACAGCTCGTCGGACTCGGCGATGTCGCGTGACTGCCCGAACGCCCGGTCCACCAGCGTCGTACGCTCCCGCTCACGGCGCCGCAGGTACACCTCCGCGCGCTCGCGCAGCCGCGCGACGGCGTCGGGCCCGACCAGGCCCGGCAGGCGCACCCACCCGTGCTCGGCGAAGAAGGCGGCCTCGTCCGCGGTCACGTCCCTGACGGGGATCTCGTCGGCCATGCCCCGAGTCTCGCACTAAAGCAAGCGCTTGGTAAAGAGCGCCGGCCGCGGCGGGGTGTGGATGTCGAAGGGGATACTGCGCTGCGCCAGGATCGAGTGCGGCCGGTCGCCCGCGCCGACCAGCCCCAGCCCCTCGAACACCGCGAACCGGGCGCTGCCGGCCTCAAGGTGCACCGCCCGCATCGGCGGGTGCCAGATGCTGTAGGTCCCCACCCGCCCGTCGCGCCGCAGGTACCAGCCGACCGTCGGATGGGTGAGCAACGGCAGCCACTCCCCCTCCCCCGCGAACCCGTCCAGCTCCCGCGCCGCCACGCCCACGGCCTCGCACCGCGCCCGGCCGGACTCCAGCCGCCACCGCACCTCGCCGTCCCACTCCGCCTCGATGGCGATGCGGGAGCGCCGCCACGGCATGCCCCACACGTGCCTCGGGATCGCGACCAGCGGATGGTCCAGCTCGGTGCCGAAGAACCACACCCCGCTCTCCCCGTCCCGCCCGGTGACGTACGCCCGGTAGTTGATCTGGCCGCAGGAGATCGCTGCGGGCGGGCAGAACCGGAAGTGGAAGTCGCGGTCCCGGAAGGCCACGGCCGACACCAGCGCCCCCGTACGCCCGTCCGCGAACGCCCGCACCACCGGCTCGAACCCGGGCGGCAGCCGGCCCGCCAGCGCGCCGGGCTCGACCCGGTAACTGATGATCGCGAAGTCGTCCAGATCGGTGCGCGCGTGATGCCACCGCGCCCGCGGCCGGGCCGTCCCCTGGAAGCTCACCCGTCCTCCCCTCCGCCGCGGTGGGCGGCCGCCGCCTCACGCGCCTCCCCGGCCGCCCGGCGGCGCGGCGCCCACTCCCGCGGCCGGTCCACCGGCGCCGTACGCTCCCGCTTCCGGCCCCGCCCGCAGCCGGGCGCCGTGTCGCCGTCGCGGTGCCGCTCGATGACCGTGAAGAGCACAAGGCATCCTAAGGCGCGCCCACACTCACCGCCGGGCCCGGAAAGCGTCCCGGCGACGGTGGATCTCCTCCCTCGCCCGGCGCCTCGCCGCGCCGTACGATCTCACCAAGCGCTTGCTTCGAGCCCTGGAGGACGCCATGCCCGCCACCCGCCCGTTCCGGTTCGCCGCGGTGGTGCGGCAGGCCGGGTCCGCCAAGGAGTGGGCCGAGAAGGTCAGGCGCCTGGAGGACTCCGGGTTCGACGCGGTGCTCGTGCCGGATCATCTCGTCGGGCCCCGGTTCGCGCCCGTGGCGGCGCTGACGGCCGCCGCGTGCGCGACCACGCGGCTGCGGGTGGGCACGCTGGTCTTCGCCAACGACTTCAGGCACCCGGCGGTCCTGGCCAAGGAGGCGGCCACGCTCGACGTGCTCTCCGACGGGCGGCTCGACCTGGGGCTCGGGACGGGGTGGATGGCCGCCGACTACACCGCGGCGGGGCTGCGGTTCGATCCCCCCGGCGTCCGGGTGGACCGGCTGGCGGAGGCCGTCGCCGTGCTCAGGGGGCTGTGGGCCGACGGGCCGTTCACCTTCCACGGGCGGCACTACCGGATCACCGGGCTGGACCAGCAGCCCAAGCCGGTGCAGCGGCCGTACCCGCGGCTGCTGCTCGGCGGCGGCGGGCCGCGCATGCTCGGCCTCGCGGCCCGGCACGCCGACGTGATCAACCTCGGCATGCGCGTACGCGCCGACGGCACCGGCCCCGACGGCGCCGACGGCGGACTCGCCGCCTTCCTGGCCAAGATCGACGTCGTACGCCGTGCCGCCGGCCCCCGCTTCGAGCGCATCGAACTGGGCACGAGCGTCCTGCAAGCGGGCGCCCGCAGAAAGCGCGCCGCCTGGAGCGCCGCCGACGACTCGGGGCAGGCCGAGACCCCGCAGGTCCTGCTGGGCACCGCCGCCGACATGATCGCCAAACTGCGGCACTGGCGCGACGAGCACCGCGTGTCGTACTTCGTGCTGCACGACGAGCGCGACCTGCCCGCCTTCACCCCGGTGGTCGAGGCCCTGGCGGGCGGAACCTGATTGACACCGGCACCGGCCCCTGTTCAAGATCGGAGAATGCCCCCGCGCGCAGGCGCCCTCCTTCTCGTGCTCGCCCTGGTGCTGACGGCCTGCACCGGCCCCGGCACCCGGCGCGTCTCGGTCGAGGAGATGGTCTCCCCCACAGCACCGCGGCAACCCGCGGTGACCCCGGTCCCGGCGGCGGCCTCCGGCGCGTCGCCGCGCTTCGTCGTGACCGCCAGGACCCCGCTCACGCGCTTCCCCGACGGCGGCAAGAACGCCGAGTTCACCCCGGTGCCGCCGGCCGTGCACGACGCCGCGACCGGGGCGTTCGTGGCCGAGATCCCGCTCCCGGAGGGCGCGCCGTCCTCCTGGCGGCTCCTCGCGGCCGCGCGCGACAACCGCACGTTCCTGCTGTCCGGCTGGACCGGCCCCGGCTCCCCCTTGGTGTTCTTCCGCGTCCGCCTCGCCGAGGACGGCACCCCGGGCGAGCCGGAGGCCGTGCCGGGTCCCGCCCCGGCCGACGCCGCCCGCGGACTGCCGCACGCCGTCGCGCTGAGCCCCGACGGCACCCGCGTCGCGTACGCCATGACCGTCGTGGGCGCCGTAAAGGTGACCGTGGTGGACACCGCCACCGGCGAGCGCCGCGACTGGACCGCCCCGCCCGGCGCACCGGCGTACGGCCTGGCCTGGTCGCCCGACGGGAGGAGGCTCGCGCTGGCGTCCGGCCCGCGGGGCCTGCGCGTGCTCGACACCGAAGATCCCGGCGCCGACCTGCTCGCCGCGAGCACCCGGGTGGCGCCGGCCGGGAACCTCCTGGTCTCCTCGGTGGGGTTCACCCCCGGCGGCGAGGCCCTGATCTACTCCGACGGCCATACCGTGAAGCGGGTCGCGGTGGACGGCCGGACACCGCCCGCGACGCTCGCCGAGGTGTCGCTGCCGCGCGACGCGTCGGCGTCGCTGCGCTTCAGCCTCGACGCCGGCGGGCGTCACCTGCTCTACACGCACGGCTGGCGGCTGTTCCGGCTCGATCTGGCCGGCGGCACGACCGCCTCGGCGCCGATCGCGGGCGGCGAGCGCCCGGGCGAGGGCGATACGCCGGTGGCCGCCTGGTGACCCCCTCCCCGCACGGCGGGACCGCGCGGGGCATGATGGGGGAGCGATGGACGAGATGATTCTGCTCCGGCACGGCGAGACCGAGTGGAGCCGCACCGGGCGGCACACGGGGCGTACCGACGTGCCCCTCACCGCCCGCGGCGAGGGACAGGCGCGGGCCCTGGCGCCGCTGCTGCAGGGGCGTGAGATCGACCTGGTGCTCACCAGCCCGGCCCAGCGCGCACGCCGTACGGCGGAGCTGGCGGGCCTGCCCGGCGCCGAGCCCGACCCCGGCCTGTGGGAGTGGGACTACGGCGGCTACGAGGGCGTGACCACCCCGCAGATCCGCGAGACGCGCCCGGGGTGGTACCTGTGGCGCGACGGCGTGATCCCCGGCGACGCCGACCATCCGGGCGAGACCGTGGAGCAGGTGGGCGAGCGCGCCGACAAGGTCATCGCCCGTGCCCGCGCCGCCGCGGGCACGGTGGTGCTGGTGGCCCACGGCCACTTCCTGCGGGTGCTGACCGCGCGCTGGCTCGGCCTCGATCCGGCCGGGGGCCGGCACTTCAAGCTCGACACCGGTACGTACGGCGCGCTCGGCTTCGAGCACGCCGAGCCGGTCATCCTGCACTGGAACTCCCCGATCTGACCCGCGACGGGCTGAGCTTCGAGCCCGGGAACGGCGCGAGCAGGGTCTCCCGCCACGGCCCGTCCAGGTAGTCACGGGCCCGCTTCGCCCAGGCGAGCAGGCGCTCGTCCGGCTCGGCCTCGTCGTCGAGCCCGAGCGCGGCGTCGCGGGCCCGCTGGGCGGCGAGGTGGTCGTCCAGCGACACGCCCCAGACGGTGACGACCTCGGTGTCGCAGAACAGCACCTCGTACAGCCCGATGGGCCGGTGCCCGTGGTCGGCCAGGATCGGCGCGCGCTCCTCGCGCACGGCCGCCAGGTAGTCCAGGGCCGCGCCCGGCCGCACGGTGGCGCTCTCGAACAGGTACAGCGGCGCCGCGTACCCCTCGGCGCAGACGTCGGCGAGGGCCGGGCTCCCGTGGACGGCCCCGAGCGGCCGGGAGAAGGCCGAGAAGCGCAGGTCGTCGATGTCCGACAGGAACAGCCTGCCGTCCACCCCGTCGTAGATCTCCATCATCTGCCGCCAGCCGCCGTCCCACCCGCCGTGGCAGTCCCACAGCGTGACGGCCTTGAACTGCGGATGCCCGGTGATCCCCACGGCGTAGAACGCCCCCACCAGGTCGATCTGCCGCGACCGGATCGACAGCCCCTCGGTCAGCTCGGGCGCCTCCCGCTCCTCGTCCTCCTTCTTGTACCCGGTGAGCCAGGTGAGGTACGTCAACGGCCGCTGCGAGTTCATCGGCCGGAAATCGACCTCTTCCAGGAGATAGATGCCACGCCGCACACCGGCCTCCCACCGAAACCAAGCGAATGCTTGCTCGGACACTAACCCATGCCGTCCCCCACGTGAAGCGCCGGCACTACGGCGGCACCATCAGGGCGGTGTACGGGGCGGGGGCTCGCCCGCCGGCGGGAGAGGGCACGACGGGGTCACGACGGCGGCGCGGTGGCGCTCGGGGGCGTGGGACCGCCTCGGGGTGCCGGGGGCGGGCACCGGGGGGTGGGCGTGGGGGGCGCCTGTGGGGGGTGCCTTTGGGGGGTGCCGGCCCGGCCGGAGCGGCCGGGCTGGGTGTGGTCAGGCGGCCGTGGCCGCGGGGTGGGGCTGGGGGCCTCGGCCCGTGAGCCATTCGAGGACCTTGCGGTGGCCATGGCAGGCGTCCTCGAAGTGGCCCCATCGCCAGTAGCGGGGCTGGTCGCGCACCCCCGTGACCCAGGTGCGGTAGGAGACCGCGCGTTCATCGCCGTTCTCGCCCGTCGCCGAGGCGACGCCGTACGTGCGGATCACGACGCGGCCGCCGGGGGCGAACAGGACGTCGTCCGCCACCGGGTACAGGGTCATCTGGTCGAGCATGGTCAGGCCCCCAATTCACCGAGCTGCTGCTCTGCTGCTGGGGCTGAATCTGCCCGACGCGCGAGACCGGACCATTACACATCCGGCGCACCCCCGTTAAGCGGGTGCGCTGGATGTTAAAACGGCGTTACACGAGCAGGCTGTCGAATTCGCCGTCCTTGACCCCGAGGACCAGCGCCCGCATCTCATCTCGGGTGTAGATGAGGGCGGGACCGTCGGGGAAGCGGGAATTGCGGACGGCGACGCTGCCGTCGGGAAGCTCGGCGAGTTCGACGCAGTTGCCCGTCGAGTTGCTGCGCCGGCTCTTGCGCCAGCTTACGTCGGTGAGGTCATGTGCCGGCATGCCGTTGTAGGTGTGCTTCATTTATATCTCTCTGAGAAGTTCGCCGAGGATCTCGGCAGTGCCCCCAGGCGTGGTGCTCTCCACGCACAGTTGTTCCATGGCGGTGAGGTAGGGATCGATGTCCTCACGTTTGTCCAGGTAGAGGGCACCCCAGAGCTGCTCGACGTAAACGACGTCCGACAAGTCGGACTCGGGAAACCGCAGGATGCTGAAGGCGCCCCCCTCGGCGGCGTGCATGCCGAACCGAAACGGCATCACCTGGATGGTGATGTTGGGGAGGGTGGCGACCTCCTGCAGGTGGTGAAGCTGCTCCCGCATGATGGCCGGCCCGCCGATGGGCCGTCTCAGCGCCGCCTCGTCGATGACGGCCCACAGCCGCAGGCCGTCCTTCTTGGTGAGGCGCTCCTGGCGCTGCATGCGCAGATGCACGCGTCGCTCGATCTCCGACGAGGGCGCGTCGGGGTATCCCAGCTCGATGACGGTACGCGCGTAGGCGGCGGTCTGCAGCAGGCCGGGAACGAACTGCACCTCGTAGGTGCGGATGATGTTCGCCGCCTCCTCCAGCCCGATGTAGGTGGTGAACCAGGACGGCAGGACGTCGCCGTACTTGTGCCACCAGCCCGGGGTGTTCGCCTCGCGGACCATCTCCAGCAGGCCGCGCCGCTCGGCGTCGTCGTGCACGCCGTACAGGGTGAGCAGATCTTCGACGTCCCGTGTCTTGAACCCGACGCGGCCCAGCTCCATCCGGCTGATCTTGGACTCCGAGGCGCGGATGTGGAATCCCGCGGCCTCGCGGGTGAGCCCTCTCTGCTCACGCAGGCGACGCAGGCTGGCGCCGAGCATGATGCGCCGAACCGTGGAGCCGTTTCCCGGCGGATCCATCGACACGTGCTGCTCCTTGGTCGTTTCCTTGTTTCACAGTCTGTCACTTCGCAGCCCAAAGATCACCGGGCCGCGATCGAGATCCCCTTTGCTGCCGATTTACCGGATCACGGGTAACGGTAGCGGTTGCACAGAGCTTCTGCACGTGCATCCGCCCTTGCACCTGCACGCTAGTTTGCACCATCATGATCCCCGTGCAGTCCGCTAACCTCGGGGTCTTACGAGCGAACGGCCGGCCGGGCCCGCACCAGGGTCAGGCGCCGGCGCAGCACGGTCAGCAGAGCGCCCAGTGCCGGCAGGGCGTCCAGGGGTCCGCGCAGGCCCAGTGGACGACGCTCGACTGGTGGCCGCCCCTCGGGTGGTGGCCTGACGCGGCGCGCGACCTGCTGCCGCCCGTCCCCGAATCCGCCATGGCCAGCGCCACGTTCGTACTGCCCGCGCGACCCGACTCGGTGCACTGCTCCCGGAGCTTCGCCACCGGCACCCTGTCCGGGTGGTGCCTGCCGGAGCTGCGCGAGAACATGGAGCTCGTCGTCTCCGAGCTGTGCACCAACGCGATCCGCCACGGCCTGCGGCTGACGCCGGGCGGGGCGCGGGAGCCCGAGGCCATCCGCCTGTCGCTGGTACGCCGCGGCGGCCTGGTCGTGTGCGCGATCGGCGACCCCGGCTCGGCGGCGCCCGTGCTGCGCGACCCGGCCTCGCTGGAGCCGGGGGGTCTCGGGCTGCACATCGTCGAATCGCTGAGCCTCCGCTGGGGCTGGGCCCCGTTGGCGCCCTACGGCAAGGTCGTATGGGCGGTGCTGTCGGGATGATTCGCCCGGCCGGCCGCGGCCGGATGACGCGGGCGGCCGGATGACCGCATATCTCGGATCAGCCGGGTAGGCCATCTCCCAGGCGCCGTCCTTCCCCTCGTGTCGGCGCCGCCACGGCCGGCCCGGGGACGCCCCTCCCCCACCCGCGCGGCGTCCCCGGACCGGTCGGCCCGGAAGCCTCCGAGGAACGCCGGGCCGGTCATGTCCGGATCGGCAGCCGCTTCAGGCCGCTGATGAAGTTGGAGCGCAGCCACCGCGGCTCCCCCGCCTGCTCGATGCCCGGCATCCGCTCCGCCAGCGTCTCGAACAGCACCTTCAGCTCCAGCCGGGCCAGGTGGGCGCCCAGGCAGAAGTGCGGCCCGCCGCCGCCGAAGCCGACGTGCGGGTTGGGGTCTCTGCCGATGTCGAAGACGCCGGGACGGTCGAAGGCGTCCTCGTCGCGGTTGGCGGCGGTGTAGTAGAGGATCACCTTGTCGTTCTCGGCGATCCTCTGGCCGCCGATCTCGGTGGCGGCGGTCGCCGTGCGCCGGAACGCGATCACCGGCGAGACCCAGCGTACGATCTCGTCCGGCAGCGTGCGCAGCAGCGAGCGGTCGGCGAGCAGCCGCCGCCACTCGGCCGGGTGCGCGAAGAAGGCCAGCATGCCGCCGGAGGCCGCGTTGCGGGTGGTCTCGTTGCCCGCCACGGCGAGCAGGACCACGAACATGCCCAGCTCGGCCTCGCTCAGCGCCTCGCCGCCGGTCACCAGCCGGGTCACCAGGTCCTCGCCGGGGCGCTCGCGGCGGGCGGCGGCCAGCCGGACGCCGTACTCGTACAGGTTGCGCAGCGGCTCGGCGCCCTTCCGGGCGAGGTCGGGGTCCTCGAAGCCGATCAGATGGTTGGACCAGGCGAAGATGCTCTCCCGGTCCTCGGCGGGGGCGCCGAGCAGCTCGCAGATCACGTGCAGCGGCAGCGGGGCGGCGATGTCGGCGACGAAGTCGGCCTCGCCGCTCACCCGGTCGAGCAGGTCGTGGCAGATCTTCCTGATCCGGTCCTCCAGGCGGCCGATCGCGCGCGGGGTGAAGCCGCGGTTGACGACCGCGCGGGTGGCGGTGTGCCGGGGCGGGTCCTGGTTGAGCATGATCAGCCGGTCGCGCTCCAGCAGCTCGCCGCTCCGCTCGTACAGCAGGCTGGAGCGCCGGTGGGAGGAGAACAGCTCCGGGTGGCGCGAGACGTGGGTCACGTCCGCGTGCCGGGTGACGGCCCAGAAGCCGGGGCCGCCGGGATCGGGGTGCCAGTACACCGGCGCGTTGCGGCGCAGCCAGGCGAACTGCTCGTGGGGGACGCCCCGCTCGTACCGGTCTGCGGAGAAGATGTCGATGTCGGGGCCCATGTAACGCGTTCTATTGTGGCGCGCTCATCCCGTCAAGGATGCCATCTGCATTACCGTTGTTGCCTATGGCTCACGGTGAGTCCCGCGCGCGACCCCTGAGAGAGCTGAGAGATGGACGATCACCTGCTCGGCTGGTTGAAGACCCTCAACGAAGACCGCCTCGCCCGGGTTCTGGCCAACCGCCCCGACGCCATCGCCGCTCCGTGGCCGAGGAGGCTCGACACGCTGGCGCAGCGGCTCGGCAACGGGTTCGCGGTGATGGAGGCGCTGCGCGGGCTGCCCCTGCCCTGCCTTGAGATCGCCCAGGGCTGCCTGGTGCTCGGAGACGACGCCCGGCCGGCCACGCTGGCCGCTCTGTTCGACGTGCCCGAGGACGACGTGGCGCCCTGGCTGGACAGGCTCTACGACCACGCGCTGGCCTGGCCCGACGACCGCGGCCGGGTGCGCCTGTCGCCCGCCCTCGCGCGCTGGTGGACCGCTCCGTGCGGCCTGGGCGAGCCGCTGGCCCACTACCTGAACTCCTGGACGATCAGCCCCGACGCGCTGCGGTCGCTGAGCCGCGCGCTGGGCCTGGAGCCCCACGGCAGCAAACGCCGGGCGGTGGCCCGGATCGCCGAGACCCTCGCCGACCCGGCCCGGGTGGCCGAGCTGGTGCGCCAGGCGCCCGAGGGCACGCGGCGACTGCTGGAGGAGTTCGCCTGGGACGGCCCGGTGCGCGACGTGGACGGCGGGCTGTTCGTCACTCCGGGCACCCCGGAGAAGTGGGCCGCCGATCACGGGTTGCTGTACCGGCCGAGCTGGAACGTCGCCGAGATGCCGCGCGAGGTGGCCCTGGCCGTGCGCGGGCCCGGCTACCACCCGCCGCTGACCCCGCAGCCGCCGGAGCTGCCCACGCTCCCGGTCGATCCCGAGGAGATCGACCACCTGATGGCGCTGGCCGCGCCGCATGTCGTCGAGCGCTGCGCCGCCCTGCTGGAGAACGCGGCCAAGAGCCCGCTGCCGCTGCTGAAGAGCGGCGGCGTGGGCGTACGCGAGGTGCGCCGGGTGGCCAGAGAGACCGGGTGCGACGAGGACGAGACCCGGCTGCTGCTCGACGTGTGCGCGGTGGCCCGGCTCCTGGCCTGGGACGAGCCGGCCGGGGGCCTGGTGCCGACCGAGAGGTTCGACCGCTGGCGGCTCGACGACGGCGGGGCGCGGCTGCGGGTGCTGCTCGCGGCGTGGTGGCGCATGGAGCGCTCGTCGCTGCGCCGGATCGACGGCAAGTTCGGCACGGTGCTCGGCGACGACCCCGCCGGGCCGGTCATCGCGCGCATCCGCAGGGCGGTGCTGGGCGTGCTGGCCCGCCTGCCCCACAGCACCGCCTTCACCGGCACGGCGGCGCTGGTCCGCCACGTCCACTGGCACGCCCCGCTGCTGGACCGGGCGCTGCTGGCCGACATCACCCCGGCCGTGCTGGACGAGGCGCGGCTGCTCGGCCTGGTCGTGCAGGACGCGCTGACCGACCTGGGCCGGGCCCTGGCCGCGCTGGACCAGGTGGCGGGCACCGAGAACGACGACTCGGCCCCGGCGGTGGAGCACGACCCGGGGCTGGCCGAGTGCTCCACCCGGGCGCTGGCCAGCGTGCGGCGCAGCGCGCTGTTCGGGGCCGACCTGACCGCGGTGGTGACCGGGCCGCCCTCGGCCGAGCTGGCCGCGCTGCTCGACCGGGCCGCCGACCGCGAGTCGCGCGGCGCGGCGTCGGTGTGGCGGTTCTCGGCCCAGAGCGTACGCCGTGCGCTCGACGCCGGGCACACCCCCGAGAGCCTGCTCGACGAGCTGTCCGAGGTCGGCACGGTGCCCCAGCCGCTCAGCTACCTGATCCACGACGTCGCCCGCCGCCACGGCGAGGTCACCGTGACCACCGTGGCGTGCATCGTGCAGGCGTCCGACCCGGCGCTGCTGGCCGAGATCGCCGGGCACCGGCGGCTGGCCCGGCTGGGCCTGCGCCTGCTCGCGCCCACCGTGCTGGCCAGCTCCGCCCCCGCCGAGCGCACTCTCGCGGCGCTGCGCGAGAACGGCTACGCCCCGGTGCCGATCGACGACACCGGCGAGATCACCATTCACCGGGCCAAGATCGAGGAGCCTTCCGGCGGACGGCTGATCCTGTTGCCGGGCGGCCGGGTCGCCGAGCTGGAGCAGCCGCCGTACTCCATCGCCGAGCCGGCGCCCGACCCGCGCGAGCACGCCCAGCGCCTGCTGTCGGCGAGCGACGCGCAGGGCCGGCCCCACGGCCGCACCTGGGCGATCATCGGCAGGGTGGCCACCCGGCTGCCGACGGCGCAGCAGTCGCTGCTGGGCTTCGTGGTGGATCGGGGCGTGCGCGCCGCGATCACCCTGGCCGACGGCGTGACCGCCACCATCAGCCACGGCGAGCTGCGCGGCGGCGTGCTCGACGCCTGGTGCGAGGAGGCCGGCGACTACCTGGAGTTCCCGCTGGCCGACATCGTGGACGTGCGCGCGGCGCAGACCTGACCGGGGCCACACCCGGCTACTCACCGCGAAAACGGGGCATTTACCACTCGATGACCGGAACGATGAGGTTAGGCTAACCTTTCTTCTAGCCGGCCTCGTATCGGTCGGACACGACGGAAGTCCCCGAAGGGAGCGTTGAGTGAGCCGGGCCACCCCGCCCGCCGCCGGCCCCGCGTCCCCGCGGCCCGCCCCCGGCGCCCCGCCCGCCGACACCCCCGCGGCGTCCGGCCCGAAGACCGACCCACAGACCCGTCCGGAGCCCCTTCCGAAGACCGACCCGAAGACCCGTCCGGAGACCGGCCCGGAGACCCGTCCGGCCGTGCGGGCGAAGGCCGCGCGGCGTGCCGCCGGGCTCGCGCTCGGCGTCGGCCTGCTCGCCGCCGTCGCGCTGCTCAGCCTCGCGGTCGGTTCGCGCCCGATGCCGCCGTCCACGGTGCTGGACGCGCTGTTCTCCCCCACCGGCTCCGCCGACCACGTCGTGATCAGGGAGCTGCGGGTGCCGCGTACGCTGCTCGGCATCGGCGCGGGCATGGCGCTCGGGCTGGCGGGCGCGCTGATGCAGAGCCTGACCCGCAACCCGCTGGCCGACCCGACCCTGCTCGGCGTCAGCCAGGGCGCGATGTTCGGCGTCATGGTCGCGCTCGGCCTGCTCGGGCTGACCAACCCGGCCGTCTACGTCTGGTTCGCCTTCGCGGGCGCCGCGCTGGCCTCCATGGCCGTGTACGCGCTGGGCTCCGCCGGCCGCACCGGCGCCTCCCCGGTACGCCTGACGCTGGCCGGGATCGCGCTCGGCGCGGTGCTCACCGCGGGCACCCAGGCGGTGCTGCGCATCGACACCCAGACCTACGACCGGATGCGGTTCTGGACCACCGGCTCGCTGGCCGGACAGACCTCCGACGTGCTGCTCAGCCTCGCCCCGTTCCTGGTCGCCGGCGTGGTGATCGGGCTGTGCCTGGCCGGGCCGCTCAACGCGCTCGCGCTCGGCGAGGACGCCGGGCGGGCCCTGGGCGCGGGCGTCGGCCGCACCCGCGGGCTGACCGCGCTGGCGATCACGCTGCTGTGCGGGTCGGCGACCGCCGCCGCCGGGCCGATCTGGTTCGTGGGCCTGGCCGTGCCGCACGCGGTGCGCGGGCTGGTGGGCCCGGACCAGCGCTGGGTGCTGCCGTTCTCGGCGCTGTACGCGCCCGTGCTGCTGCTCGGCGCCGACGTGCTGGGCCGGGTGCTCGGCGGCTCCGGCGAGGTGCAGGTCGGCATCGTCAGCGCGGTCCTCGGCGGCCCGATCTTCATCGCGCTCGCCCGGCGCAGGAGGGTGGCGGCGCTGTGACCGGGCGGAGCGCGGCGACCAAAGGACACGGCGACCTGGTCGCGGGCGGAGGAGGGCCCGTGACGGCCACCGCCGGAGGCGCGCCGGTGCGGCGCGTGGCCAGGCCGCCGGTGGTGCGCGTGGGCGCCCTGTCCGTACGCCTCGCGCCGCGCGGCCTGGCCGCGGGCGTCGGGCTGGTGGCGGTGGCCGCCGTGGTGGCGGTGCTCGCGATCGGCACCGGCGACTTCCCCGTCTCGCCCCCCGACGTGATCGCCGCGCTCACCGGCGGCGGCACCCCCGCGCACCGGTTCATCGTCGGCGAGATCCGGGCCCCGCGGGTGCTGACCGGGCTCCTGGTGGGCGCGGCCTTCGGGGTCAGCGGCGCGCTGTTCCAGAGCGTGACCCGCAACCCGCTGGGCAGCCCCGACTTCCTCGGCTTCACCGCCGGGGCGTCCACGGGCGGCATCCTGGCCGTGATCCTGGGCGGCACCGGCTGGGTGATCGCGGGCGGCTCGCTGCTCGGCTGCGCGGCGGCCTCGCTCGCGGTGTACCTGCTCTCCTACCGGCGCGGCGCGCACGGCTACCGGCTGGTGCTGGTCGGCGCCGGGGTCGCGGCGATCCTGCTCGCGGTCGACTCCTACCTGCTCACCCGGGCCGACATCCACGACGCGGCGAGCGCCGCCGCCTGGCTCACCGGCAGCCTGTCCGGGCGCGGCTGGGACCACGCCGTCCCGGTCGCGCTGGCCCTGGCCGTGCTGGTGCCGCTGTGCGCGCCGCTGTCGCGCCCGCTGCGCATGATCGAGATGGGCGACGACGCGGCCCAGGCGATGGGCATCGCGGTGGAGCGGGTGCGCCTGGCCGCGGTCCTGATCGGCGTCGCCCTGTGCGGCGTGGCGACCGCGGCGGCCGGCCCGGTGGCGTTCGTGGCTCTCGCCGCGCCCCAGCTCGCCCGGCGGCTCACCGGCTCCCCCGGCGTCACCCTGATCGCCTCGGGGCTGATGGGCGCCGTCCTGCTGATCCTGTCCGACCTCGCCGCCCAGCGGGTGATCGCGCCGGCGCAACTGCCGGTGGGCATCATGACGGCCGCGCTCGGCGGCGCGTACCTCGCCTGGCTCCTGCGAAAGGAACGACGTTGACGACCGCACGCCTGCACGGCACGGGACTCTCGCTCGGGTACGACGAGCGGGTCGTGGCCGCCGATCTGGACATCACCATCCCCGACCAGTCGTTCACGGTGATCGTCGGGCCCAACGCGTGCGGCAAGTCCACGACGCTGCGCGCGCTGGCCCGCATGCTCAAGCCGCGCACCGGGGCGGTCTACCTCGACGGCAGCGTGATCACCTCGCTGCCGTCCAAGGAGGTCGCGCGCCGCCTGGGCCTGCTGCCGCAGAGCTCGATCGTGCCGGACGGGATCACCGTGGCCGACCTGGTCGCGCGCGGGCGCTACCCGCACCAGCGGCTGATGCGGCAGTGGTCCCGCCAGGACGAGGCGGCGGTGAACGCGGCCATGGCCGCGACGCACGTGGACGACCTGGCCGAGCGGGTGGTGGACGAGCTGTCGGGCGGGCAGCGGCAGCGGGTGTGGCTGGCCATGGTCCTGGCGCAGGAGACCTCGATCCTGCTGCTGGACGAGCCGACCACGTTCCTGGACATCTGCCACCAGATCGAGGTCCTGGACCTGTGCGCCGACCTGCACGAGCAGGGCCGCACCCTGGTCGCCGTGCTGCACGACCTGAACCAGGCGTGCCGCTACGCCACCCACCTGATCGTGATGCGCGGCGGGCGGATCGTGGCCGAGGGCGACCCGGGCGAGATCGTCACGGCCGATCTGATGCGCGAGGTGTTCGACCTGCGCTGCGAGGTCATCGAGGACCCGCAGAGCGGCACCCCGATGATCGTGCCCGAGGCCCGCAGAAGGGCCAGAACGCCCGCCTAGCCGGGCCCTGATCGTTTAGAGTCGGCGCCATGGCGGTCGAGGAGGCGGTCACGCAGCGGGCCGCGCGGCCGGCGGGGCACCGGGGGTGGTGGCCGCTCGACCTGGCGCTGTGGACCGCCGCGTCGCTGTTCGCGCTGTGGGCCGCGCTGCGGCTGAGCGGCTGGGAGGCCCTGTTCCGCTGGGTGCAGCTCGTGTCCTTCACCCCGTACGTCGCCGCCGTCGCGCCGCTGCCCGCGCTGGCGGCGCTGCTGCTGCGCCGGTGGGGCGCGGGCGCGGTGGCCGCCGTGGCGGCGCTCGCCCTCGCGGCGGCGGTGCTGCCCCGCGCGCTGCCCGAGGACGCCCCGGCGGGCGGCCCGCGCACGCTGCGCGTCCTGTCGGCCAACCTGCTGGAGGGCCGCGCCGGGCAGCGGGCCCTGGTCGATCTGGTGCGCGCCGAGCACGCCGACGTGCTCACCTTGCAGGAGGCCACGCCCGACGCGGCCGACCGGCTGGAGGCCGCCGGCCTGCTCGACCTGCTGCCCCACCGGGCGGGCGGGCTGATCCGGGGCGGCACCCGCGGCTCGGCGATCTACGCCCGGTTCCCGGTGCGCGAGCTGCCGCCGATCGACATCGGCGGGTTCGGGCAGGCCAGGGCCATGATCGCGGTGCCGGGCGGCGCGGAGGTCGAGGTGACCTCGGCCCATCCGTGCGCGCCGTACCGGGAGGCGCTGCACGCCTGCTGGCGCGACGGCCTGCGCGCGCTGCCCGGCGCGGGCGGCGAGGGCACGCTGCGCGTCCTGGCCGGCGACTTCAACTCCACCCTGGACCACGCCGAGCTGCGCGCCGTGATCGCGCGCGGCTACCGCGACGCGGCCGACGCCGTGGGCGAGGGGTTGCGCGCCACCTGGCCCTACGACGGCCGCCCGGTGCCCGGGGTCGCGCTGGACCGCGTGCTGGCCGACGAGCGCATGGCGGTCACGGCGTTCCGGGTGCACGAGCTGCCGCGTACCGACCACCGCGCCGTCTTCGCCGAGCTGCGTCTGCCCTGAAAGCGTGCCCAGGGAGCCTGTCCTGGGAGCTCTGCCTTGAGAGCCCGCTCCGGGGTCAGGCCGGGCGCGCGCCGCAGCGGCGTACGGCGAGCAGGGCCAGGGCCTGGGTGACGTCGCGCAGCTCGCGCAGGTCCACCTGCTCGCGCGGGGCGTGGGCGTAGCGCACGTCGCCGGGGCCGTAGTGCAGGGTCGGGATGCCGTCCGCGGCGTACAGCCGCAGGTCGCTGCCGTACGGCGCGCCGCTCTGGGCCGGCGCCGCGCCGGTGACGTCGCGTACGGCCGCGGCCATCTCGGCGGCCAGCGGGTGGCCGGCCGGCAGGCGTCCGCTGGCGAACTGGCCGCCCGGCCAGGTCACCCGCGGCGGGTTGGCGCGCAGCCAGGGGTCGCCGGTCTCGGCGAGCGCCTCCTCCAGCGCCGCCCTGGCCTCGGCCGGGTCCTCGTCGAGCCGCACCCCGAGCCGTCCCTCGGCGACGAGCAGGTCGGGCACCGTGCTCGCCCAGTCGCCGGCGCGCACGGTGCCGACCTCGATCGGGTACGGCAGCGGGTTGCCGGTGAACAGGGGGCCGGGGTCGCGGTTGCGCTCGGCCTCCAGCCGCCGGATCGCCGTGAACACCGGCCAGAACGCCTCGATCGCGCTGACGCCCTCGGTGCGGGCCCCGCCGTGGGCCGCGCGCCCGGCGACCTCGATCCGGAAGGTGAGCGCGCCCGCGTTCGCGGTGACGATCCGGCCCCCGGTGGGCTCGGTGATCACCGCGGCCTCGCCCCGGTGGCCGCGGGCCAGCGTGGCGAACGCGCCCAGCCCGCCGTCCTCCTCGCTGATGACGCAGTGCACGGCGAGGGGCCGCGCCAGGCGTACCCCGGCCGCGTGCAGTGCCCGCGCGACCGCGATGTTGGCCGCCAGGCCCGCCTTCATGTCGCAGGCGCCCCGGCCGGTCAGCACCGAGCCGGTGATGTCCGCCCCGAACGGGTCGCGGCCCTCCCACTTGGCCGGGTCGCCGATCGGCACCACGTCCACATGGCCCTGGAGCACCAGCGCGGGCTCGCCCTCGCCGCCGGTCGTGGCCACCAGGCCGTAGCCCTCGCCGCGCGGGGCCTCGGTGCCCGGGAAGCCGGGGGCGGCCCGCAGCGCGTCCAGGTCGAGCCGCCACAGGTCCACCTCCATGCCGGCCTCCTCCAGGAGACGGGCGCAGCGGTGCTGCAGGTCGGACTCGGCCGGGCTGCCGGTGATGCTGGGGACCCGCACGGTCTCGGCGAGCAGCCGCACGGTGGCGGCCTCGTCCAGGGCGTCGAGCACCCTGGACTCCACGTCGTCGAACGTCACGAACCGGATTCTGTCAGGTCGATCCGGGCGAAGCGGACAGGGAACCCCTTGCCATCGGGGGCCGCGCACATCGCCCCGGCGAGCACCGGCACGCCGGGCGGGAAGTAGGCCAGGCGCAGCATCTGCTCGGGCTCGGCGTCGCCGAGGGCGTAGCGCACGGTGACGGCGTCGCCGGTGCGCTCCAGGCCGAAGGTGAGGCTCCCGGCGCGTACGGGGGCGGGCATGACCGACCAGTCGGACAGCTCGCGGGTGACGACCGCGCTGAGCTGGAGCGCGCCGTCCACGAACTCGGCGCCCGCCTTGATCCAGGTGGTCTCGTCCAGGCGCACGAACGCGCCCGCCTGGTCGTACTGGTCGGCGTACTCGCCGTCGAAGGTGACCGCGAGCCGGAAGTCGCCGGTCACGGGCGCGCCGAACATGTGCCCGTTGTCGCGCACGAACCCGTAGTGTGTGGTCCGCCACAGATCCGTACGCGCGTCGGCCACCGCCCGCAGCCCGGAGTCCGCCATGGACCACTCGCGGGGCGGGTTGATCCAGCGCCAGTCGTCGCGCCCGAAAGCCTCGATCATCAGGCCATCCTCCCAGGAGATCGCTCTTTGGCGGTAGAGCCCCCGTGATGCTGCGTAAACTTTGTCTGTGTCAGACGCACAGGACCCCAAGTTCGAGATCCAGATGCTGCACGACCGAGTCATGATCAAGGTCGAGCAGGAGCCGGAGGAGCGGCGGAGCAGCGCGGGCATCGTGATCCCCGCCACCGTCAAGATGGCCAACCGCCTCGTCTGGGGCGAGGTCTGCGGCGTCGGCGCCAACGCCCGCTCCGTGAAGGTCGGCGACAAGGTCCTGTTCAACCCCGAGGACCAGTACGAAGTCGAGGTGCACGGCCAGACCTACCTGGTCATGCGCGAGCGCGACCTGCACGCCGTGGCCACCCAGACCACCGAGCACGGCACCGGGCTGTACCTGTAATCCCGGCGCCGCCCGACCGTGAGCCGGGCGGATGAAAGTTTCAGCGCCGGTTGACGGGCACGACGCCACCCCGCATGATCCTGATGCCTCCTGGGTCAGGAGGGGGCGCCGAGTGAACATCCCCGTCCGCCACGAGGTGCGCCGATGCCGAAACCGCCGTTACGGGCCGCGTTCGCCGCCCTGCTCACCCTGACCGCCCTGGGCGTCCCCCCGGCGCACGCCGACGAGGTCACCCCCGTCGCCGTGACCGTCAACGCCCGTGCCGCGCTCGCCGCCGTGCCCGAGACCGGCATCGGCGCCAACCACGCGATCTGGGACGCCCACCTGGGCACCGACGAGACCGCCGACCTGCTCAAGGACGCGGGCACGAAGCTGCTGCGCTACCCCGGCGGCTCCTACTCCGACATCTACCACTGGGCCGATCACACCGCCCCCGGCGGCTACGTGGCTCCCGGCACCGACTTCGACACCTTCATGCGCGGCGTGCGGCGCACCGGCGCGCAGGCCATGGTGACCGCGAACTACGGCACCGGCACGGCCGAGGAGGCCGCCGCGTGGGTGCGGTACGCCAACGTCACCAAGGGCTACGGCGTCAAGTACTGGGAGATCGGCAACGAGAACTACGGCAACGGCCACTACGGCGCCGCGTGGGAGGCCGACGAGCACGCCGACAAGAGCCCGGCCGAGTACGCCCGCCACGTCGTGGCCTACTCCGAGGCGATGAAGGCCGTCGATCCGACCATCAAGATCGGCGCGGTGCTGACCACGCCGGCCGGCTGGCCGGACGGGATCGTCGGCGAGGGCGACGCGGGCACCTGGAACCAGGTCGTCCTGTCGGCCGCCGGCTCGAAGATCGACTTCGTGATCCTGCACTGGTACCCCGGCGCCCTCGACAAGGCCGCCCACATCCCCGACATGATCGAGCTCACCCGGCGGCAGATCGCGGAGTACGCCGGGCCCGGCTCCGAGCGCATCGGCATCGCGATGACCGAGTTCAACACCGGCTCTAGCAGCCGGGGCACCACGACCCAGCCCGGCGCGCTGGCCGCCGCCGACGCCTATGCGACGCTGCTGGCCCACGGGGTGTTCACGGTGGACTGGTGGAACGTGCACAACGGCATCGGCGAGGTCACGCAGGTCGCGGGACACACCGACTACGGCGACTTCGGCCTGCTGTCGAGCGGCACGTGCACCTCCGACGGCAGCGTCTGCGAGCCGCCGGTGAACACGCGCTTCGCGCCGTACTACGCGCTGCAGATGATGAGCAGGTTCGCCCGCCCCGGCGACCGGTTCATCCGTGCCGCGACCGACCGGCCCGAGGTCGTCGCGCACGCCGTCCGCCGCCCCGGCGGCGAACTGGCCGTCCTGCTGATCAACACCTCCGCCGAGACCTCCCACCCCGTCGCCATCCGGTACTCCGGGTTCACCCCGGCCTCCGGGGCGCCCACGGTGCTGACCCACACCAACGGCGCGACGGCCATCACCACCTCGGCCGCGGGCACCGCGACCGGGCACACACTGCCGCCGCTGTCGATGACCACGCTCGTCCTGCGGCCCGCCGCCGCCGAGGCCGGCCTGCCGGGCACCCCCGGGCAGCCCGCCGTCCGGGACGTGACCGACACGACCGCCGCGATCTCCTGGCCCGCCGCCCCGGCCGCCGCCCGCCCGATCGCGAAGTACGAGGTCTACCGCCAGAACGGCGCGATCAGCGAACAACTCGGCGAGACCTCCGGCACCTCGTTCACCGCCCGCAACCTGAAGCCGGGCACCCGCTACACGATCAACGTGATCGCCCGCGACAGCGGCGGCGGCCTCTCGCGCCCCTCCCCGCCGCTGACGTTCACCACCGGCACCCCCGCCTCCAGTTCCTGCTCGGTGCGCCTGACCAAGCAGACCGACTGGGCCAGCGGCTACGTCGGCGTACTGGACATCACCAACCACGGCGCGCCGATCGACGGCTGGACCCTGAACTTCCGCTGGCCCAGGACCTGGCAGAGCCTGGGCAGCGGCTGGAGCGCCACCTGGACCCAGAACGGGACGGACGTCAGGGTGGTCAACGACCCGGGCAACGGGTCGCTGCCCACCGGAGGCTCGGCCACGGTCGGCTTCGTCGGCAACTACAGCGGCCCGAACGTGCTGCCGTCCGTGTTCACCTTGAACGGGACCCTTTGCACCACCCGCTAGCCGCCGCCGGGGGCCGCCGGCTCGCGGGCGGCCCCCCGACGTGCTCCAGCCGGGCTGCCTCCGGCCAGGCTGCGCTTCCTCCGGCCAGGCCGCCTCCGGCCGGGCCACCTCCGGCCGGGCTACGCCTCGGCGAAGAGGCGGTCGTAGCCGGCGGCGCGGTGGCGGCCCGCCATGAAGTCAAGGAACTCCCGGACGAAGGCGGTGCGGGTGAGCCGGGCCGCGCCCGCGGCCGACTCGTGCCGGAAGGCGGTCCGCAGCAGGGCCTGGTACTCCTCGGCGCTGATGAACTGGTCGTCGTCGGTGTCGGTGGCGTCGAACAGGACCTCGGCCACCTTGATCAGCGCGGGCCCGGCCATGGTGGCGGCGGCCTCGGCGTACTCGCGCATGGCGACGCGGCCGTCGCCGTCGGAGTCGAGGGCGGCCTGCAGCTCGCGCCACCAGTCGGCGTAGGCGGTGTAGAGCCGGTCCTCCATGGATTCGTCCATGTCGAGCCGGGTGGCGATCTCGCGCGCCATGGCGGCGAGGTCGGGCCAGCCCACGTAGCCGTCGCCGGTCTGGTCCATGACCTCGGCGAAGAACCGGTCGGCGGACCGCCGCGCGTCGGCCTGCCCCTGCGATCCGGCCGGCTCGGCGGGCGGGTCGTCCAGCAGGGCGCTGATCCGGCCGGCCTGGTGGAGCAGGGCGCCCAGCAACCCGGCGCCGGACTCGGCGCGGTGGGCCGGGTCGAGGACGCTCATGACGGAGGTGAGGCGGGTCCAGCCCTGCGGCAGCCACTCGGTGGCGAGCCCGGCGGTCAGGTAGGCGCCGTGCATGAGCACGCGCGCGCCCGGGATCGCGGTGAGACCCGCCTGCCTGCGGTAGCTCTCGGGCAGCGAGGCCACGGTGATCGCGGTGGCCACCGGCCCGGCCAGCGCCCGGATCGCGGCCCACAGCGCGGGGTGGTCGCGAAGCCCGGGCGGCGCGGGCACCTCGGCGAACAGGCGGTACAGGACGGCGTGGACCGCCTCGTTGCCCTCCAGCCGGGTGCCGATCATCTCGTCGTAGTAGCGCCAGAACTCCTCCAGGGCCGCCGGCAGGGCGTCCTCGTCGTCGCCGAGGAGGGGGAGCAGCGCCCGGAACTCGGCGTAGAGCCGCTCCTGCTCAGCGGCGCCGAGGGGGCGCCCGCCGAGGCGGCACATCATCACGGTGGACTCGAACAGCGTGGCCAGCACCCAGGCGCGCGCCCGCGGGTCCATCGCGTCGTAGGGACGCCCCTGCGCGTCGGTCCCGGACATCCGCCGGTGCAGGCGGTTGAGCCGGTCGGCCTCCCGCCGCCGCACCTGCTCGTCGTCGTCGACCAGCCGCCGCGTGCTGAGCACGGTGTTGCGCAGCCGTCGCCACGGCCGCGCGACGAACGTGGAGTTGTCCATCAGCGCCGCGCCGATCGGCGGGTAGGCGGCCTCCAGAACGCTCGCCCGCACCGCGGCCAGCCCCCAGCGCGCCTCGTCGGCGAAGCGCCGCAGCAGCGGGCCCGCCTCGGGGGCGGGGCGGGTCTCCGTCACCGGTTCCATGGTCGTGTCAGCCCTTTCCCGTCGCGGTACGCACCTGGACGCCGCCGAAACGGCGCTCGCGCCGGCGGTAGGCGTGCAGGCACTCCCACAGGTGCGCCGCCCGGAAGTCGGGCCAGAGCACCTGGGGGAACATCCATTCGGCGTAGGCCACCTGCCAGAGCATGAAGTTGGAGATGCGCTGCTCGCCGGAGGTGCGGATGACCAGGTCGACGTCCGGCGTGTCGGGGTGGGGCAGGTGGCCGGCGAAGCTCTCCTCGGTGACCTCCTCGGGCGGCACCCGGTTGCGGATGAGCGACCGGGCCGCGGTGACGATGTCGCCGCGGCCGCCGTGGTCGAAGGCGACCGTCAGCGTCATCCCGGTGTTCGCGCGGGTGAGCGTCACCAGGTCGGCGATGTCGCGGGCCAGGGACGGCGGAATCCGGTCGAGGGCGCCGAGGAACCGGCAGCGGATGCCGCGGGCGTGCAGCGCCATGGCGTGCTTGCGTATGGTGCGCTGCACCAGCCGCATCAGGAACTCGACCTCGACCCCTGGCCGCCGCCAGTTCTCGGTGGAGAACGCGAACAGGCTCAGCCACTGGATGCCGGCCGCGCGCGCCGCCTCGATCACGTCGATCACCGCCGCCTCGGCGGCCTTGTGGCCGGCCGTCCGCGGCAGGGACCGCTGCGCGGCCCACCGGCCGTTACCGTCCATCACGCAGGCCACATGCACCGGCAACCCCGACACGCCTCACCGCCCCCGCCGATCTACCTACTTTCGGTAGTCACTTTATCGCCGCCTGTATTCATCGCAGGTCCCGGGGTCACAACTTTCCGTGAGCAAACGAATACACAACGTGCGGCAAAGAATCCATACTCCATCTGTAAGCCCTCTGACCTCCCCACCTCTCCCGTATCGGGGTGGCAGGGGAACACAAAAGGAGAGCAGATGAAGTCGAAGAGGTCCATCGCCATCGCGCTCGGCATCGCGGCGGCCGCGGCGTGCGCGACCACGGCCACCGTGGCGCACGCCGAGCAGGACGCCGCCGCCCCGGCGCAGCGGGCCGCTACGGCGCTGCCGCCGGGCTACCAGCTCGTCACGCTGCCCAACGCCAACGTGCCCAACTTCCAGCGGCGCGTGGTCTACTGCCCCGGCAGCAAGAGGGTCCTCGGCGGCGGCGCCGAGGCCCGCGGCAACCGGGCGATCCTGGTCGGGTCGTTCCCCACCGACGACGGCCGCGGCTGGATCGGCCTCGGCCGCCAGGACGGATACAACGACGTCGGGATCAGCGTCTTCGCCATCTGCGCCGACTGAGCCGAGCCGGCCTGAACCGAGCCGAACCGAGCCGAACCGAATTGAGCTGAGCCGAGCTGAATCGAGCTGAGCCGTCGGTTCGTCTCCGGCCCCGGCGCGCCCGCGCGCCGGGGCCTTCCGCTCACCCCACCCGCGATTCGCGGCGCCCGCGCCGCACCGGGACCGTCCGGGCGCGCCGGCCGGAGCTGCGGCCGTACGGCTCGGGCGTCGTGGCGGCGGCGGCGCGGGCGCGCCGCCTGCGCAGGATCAGCCAGCCGACGCCGAGGACGGCGAGTCCAAGGGGCGTCCGGCCCAGCCAGCGGGTCAGGAGCACTGTCAGGATGCGCTTCATGGCCCTCGCCTACCCGGGCGCCGCCGCGTCATGTGACGAGCGGCGGCCCGGCGCCGAGGGCGGCCTGCGCACCAAGCACGGCGACGAGGGCGACCTGCGCGCCAAGCACAGCGACGAGGGCGGCCTGCGCACCAAGCACGCCAACGAGGGCGGCCTGCGCTCCGGGCACGGCGACGACTGCCCGCGACGGGCGCGCCGGGCCGGCCTGCGGCCTTTCGGCCCGTCAGCGGGCGATCAGGTCGCGGGCGATCATGATCAGGTCGATGCCGAGGCTGAGCTTGAGCGCGGCCCACACGATCGCGCAGGCGGTGACCGCCGCCACGCCGACCACCAGGATGCGCACCGTCCAGCCCTGCCGCTTGAGCCAGTCGGTCCACGCGTCGAGCGTGCGCCGGCCGAACTGCAGCAGCTTGTGCGCCCAGTGGAACTCGGTGGCCAGCACCGCCAGGCCGGCGAAGACCACCAGCCACCCCGGCCCGGGGAACGGCACCATGATCAGGCCGCCGATCACCAGGACCGCGCCGACCACGCCGACCACGATCTTGAGCGTGAGCGCCCCGCCGCGGGTCGCGCGGATGCCGTCGCGCCACCCGCGCAGCCCGCTGCGGCGTGCCGCCGCCCCCTTCAGCACATCCGCGTCGCCCACCACGGGCGCCGTGGCCGGCGTCCTACGCCGCGCGGGGTCCACGGCCCGGTCCCCCTCCGGGCCGCTCGCGCGGGTCACGCCGACCCCATCCGAGATCGCCATACGTCCCCCTGAGCCGTCCGTTTCGTCCAAGGATAGGGCGGCGCGGCGAACTGCGGGTCAGCCTTTCGGCTGACTTGAACAGCCCGAAGTCGTACGCGGCCCGGTGCGGCCCCGGCGGACCGCACCGGGCGCGGGGGTCAGGCCACGGAACAGGTGACCTCGGGGACGGTGTTCGTCCCGCCGCGGCTCGCGGTGAAGCCGAAGGAGGTCGTGGCGTTGGCGGCGAGGGCGCCGTTGTAGCTCGCGTTCGTCACCGTCACGTTCGCCCCGGTCTGGGTGAGCGATCCGTTCCAGAGCTGGCCGATCGTCTGCCCGTCGGCGAAGGTCCACTTCACCGTCCAGCCTCTGATGGCCGCGGTGCCGGTGTTGCGCACCGTCACCGACGCCTGGAAGCCGCTGGGCCAGGAGTTGGTCACGGTGTACGCGGCCGAGCAGCCGGTGCCGGTGGTCGGGGTGGTCGTCGGGGTGGTCGTCGGCGTGGTCGTCGGGGTCACCGTGGGCGTGACCGTGGGGGTCACGGTCGGGGTGACGGTCGGGGTCACCGTGGGCGTTGTCGTCGGGGTGCCGCCGTCGCGGTCGGCGTACAGGATGCCGCGGCCGTTGGTGCCCAGGTAGACCCGGCCGTAGACGCGCGGGTCGCCGGTGATGGCCTCGCCCATGTTGCCGTACTGGTGCTCGTCGTCGTTGATCCGCACCCAGGAGGCGCCGGTGTCGTCGGAGCGGTAGACGCCGGTGACGCCGCCGATGGTGGCGACCGCGTACAGGGCCGGGTAGCTCGCGCCGGGCGCGGCCTTGCCGAAGCCGATGTTGACCGCCTTGGTGGCCGCGGCGAGCTTGGTGAAGGACGCGCCGGAGTCGGTGGAGCGGAAGATGCCGCCCTCGCCGGCCAGCCAGATGTGGCCCTCGCGCCCCGGCACCGCCTTGAACTTGGCCGAGGACGGCAGCCCGGTGGCGGCGGCGGTGAAGGTCTGGCCGCCGTTGGTGCTGACGTAGAAGGTGCCGTTGGCGAAGCCGTAGAACTTGCCCGGGTTCACCCGGTCGGACTCCACGATCGCGTCCGTGGGCAGGCCCGACACCTGGGTCCAGGTGTTGCCGAAGCCCACCGAGTAGTGCGGCGCGACGCCGCGCGGCGCCCACACGAACCGACTGCCGTCGGCGGCGGCGGCGACCGTGCCGCCCTCGTTGATCCCGCCCGGCTCGCCGCCCTGGAACCAGTTGGCGCCGCCGTCGGTGGAGAAGGCGACGTGGCTGTCGTTCGGCCGGTCGGCGTCGGTGAAGTTGCCCGCGCGCACCATCACGCTCGGGTTGCTCTCGGCGTAGTCGAGGCTGGTGGTGCTGGTGAAGGTGGGCGAGGTGAACATCATCGCCGGCACGGCGTCCAGGTTCGTGTGCCGGAACCCGGCGATGTCGCCCAGCCCGCTCACCAGCGGCGCGCCGGACGGCGGGCTGATCAGGTCGAGCACCGCGGTCTCCTCCAGGCCCTTGACCATGGGGCTGATGGTGATCTTGCCGCCGGAGTCCCACTCGCCGAGGTTCTCGGTGCCGTAGATCGTGGCGCCGGTGCCGTACATCATGCGGTCGGAGTCGAAGGGGTCGATCTCCAGCGACTCGGTCATCCAGCCGAGCTTGGGCGTCACCTCGGGGGGCTGCGGGTTGGTGCCGAACGTCAGCCACGGCGCGGCCGAGATGTTCATCGTGTAGCGGAAGGTCCGGTTCGGGTAGGAGCTCCAGTCCCAGATCCGGGTCCAGGTCGCGCCGCCGTCGCGGCTGCGGAAGAAGATCACGTCCGGCCACCAGGAGATCTGGGTGGCGACCATGATGGTGGAGGGGTTCTGCCGGTCGATGGTCAGGCCGCTGTAGCCGAAGTAGTCGTCGCCGCTGCTCGATGGGATCGGGCTGATCTGGGTCCATTCGCCGGAGTCGGTGTCGTACTTCCACACATCGCCCTTGGCGCCGTCGTACGGGCCGGCGGTGTCGCTGGTGGCGATGTAGAGGTAGCCGTTCTCGTGGTCGAGCACGCCCTTGTGCGGCAGGTAGCCGGTCGGCTGCCCCGCCACCCGCTCCCAGCTGGCGCCGCCGTTCGTGGTGCGGTAGATCGAGTTCTGCTTGTCCGCGACGCCGACGTAGATGTGCTGGGTGGCGTTGCCCGCGGTGGCGCTGGAGGGGTCGAAGGTCACCCAGACCACGCCGGGCTGGTGGCTGAGGTAGCCGTTGGGGTCGTTCGGGTCCTGGGCGTAGTTGCCGGCGTTGGGGAAGCTGGTCACCTTGGCCCAGGTCGCGCCGTAATCGGTGCTCTTCCACAGGCCGTTGCCGTTGGGCGCGCCGAGGTACAGGATGCTGTTGCGGTTGGGGTCCACGGCCAGCCGCTCGCCCATGCCCCGGCCCGGCATGTTCCCGCCCAGTTTGAACGGCAGCGGGGTGATCTGCCAGGTGTCGCCCTTGTCGGTGGAGCGCAGGATCGCCCCGTTGTTGGGGTCCCAGCTATTGGTGTACATGCCGACCGCGGCGTACACGCGGTTGGTCTGCACGGGGTCGGTGGCGAGGCTGTCCACGCCGTTGTAGCCCCACCGGTCCCAGCCCACCCAGTCCAGCAGCGGCGTCCAGCTCTTGGTGGACTGGTTCCAGCGGTACGCGCCGCCGATGTCGGTGCGGGCGTAGATCAGGTTGCGCTCGGTCTGGTTGAAGATGATCGCGGGGACGAACCCGCCGCCCGCGATCTGCACGTTCTTCCAGGTGTACGGGTCCGCGGCGGCCGCGGCCGAGGTGGACGTGCCGGCTGTGACCATGGCGACGACGCCGGCCCAGCCGAGCACCACGGCCACGATCGCGCTGAGTAACTTCCTTCGCATCTAGGGCCTTTCCTTCGCACTGTCGGAGGGTCGCTGCCGGCGAGCCCGGGACCCTGACCATCGACCGTCGCGCGCCGGGGGCATACGCGGGCGCACCATATCCATGCGCTCTACCTGAGCGTCAATAGTTTGGTGACTCAACTAAGTGAACCGGCATGTCGCCGCGCCACCCCCGCCCGGCGCCCCTGAAAGTTTCAGCCCCTTGACCTCGACCGCGGTTGAGGTTGCACGCTCGCCCCATGACCGTCTTCACCGAGGGTGAGCTCGACTACCTCGCCTCCCAGCGCCTGGGCCGGCTGGCCACCGTGGACGCCGCGGGCCGGGTGCAGAACAACCCGACCGCGTTCTTCGTCAACCCCGACGGCACCGTGGACATCGGCGGCCACGCGATGGGCGGCACCAAGAAGTTCCGCAACGTCCGGGAGCATCCCGAGGCCGCCTTCGTCGTGGACGACATCGTCTCCCCCGACACCTGGCAGGTGCGCGGCATCGAGATCCGCGGCCGCGCCGAGGCCCTGACCGGGCAGCCTCCGCCCGCGCCCGGCTTCAGCGCCGAGATCATCCGCATCCACCCGCGCCGGATCATCTCCTGGGGCATCGACGGCCCCATGACGTCGCGTGAGGCAGGACGGCCCCATGACGTCGCGTGAGGCGTCGCGTGACGCGCGACAGGACGCCGCGGGCGCTGGTGCGTACGGGAACGGGGCTGAGACCATGGGGACATGACGAAAGCTCTGGTACTCGGCGGCGGCGGCATAGCGGGCATCGCCTGGGAGGCCGGGGTGGTCACCGGCCTGCGCCGGGCGGGGGTCGATCTCGGGGAGGCCGAGGTGTTCGTCGGCACCTCGGCGGGCTCGGTCGTCTCGGCCATGCTGGCGACGGGCGCCGACCTGGAGGACGCGATCACGCACCTCGTGGCCACCGACCGGTCCAGCCCGCCGTCGGTGGACATGGACACCGTCATGGCGGCCTTCGCCGTCCTGGCCGACACCGCGCTCGACCCGGCCGAGGCCAGGCGCCGGGTGGGCGCCATGGCGATGGCGGCGCCGGTCAGCGGCGAGGCCGAGCGGCTGGCCGCGATCGGAGAACGGCTGCCGGTCAAGGAGTGGCCCGCGGGCCGCCTGCTCATCACCGCGGTGGACGTCGAGACCGGCGAGCTCGTGATCTGGGACCGCGAGGCCGGCGTGCCGCTGGTCTCGGCCGTCGCGTCGAGCTGCGCGGTGCCGTGCGTGTTCCCGCCCGTGCGCATCGACGGCCGCCACTACATGGACGGCGGGGTGCGCTCGATCACCAACGCCGACCTGGCCGCGGGCTGCTCGCCGGTCGTCATCATGTCGCCGATGGCCGCGATGACCCCGCCCGAGCCGCTCCGCTCCGAGATCGAGACGCTGGTCACCGACGACGTGTCCGTGATCGCCCCCGACGAGAACGCGGTCGCCGTCTTCGGCGTGAACGTGCTCGACCCCGCCCTGTGGCAGCCCGCCTTCGAGGCCGGCCTCGCCCAGGCCCCCGCGCTCGCCGACGACGTGGCCAAGATCTGGAACCGTTAGGGCACCTGGAAGATGTGATCCCGCACGTCGGTGATCGCCATGTGCCCGGGGAGGTGCCCGATGGCGAACGGCACCCCGCTCGCCATCACCGCGGCCTGCGGCGTGACGCCGCAGGCCCAGAACAGCGGGATCTCCCCGGGGTTGATCTCCACCGGGTCGCCGAAGTCGGGCTGCGCCAGGTCGCCGATCCCGATCTCCTTCGGGTCGCCCACGTGCACCGGCGCGCCGTGCAGGGCCGGGTAGCGCGAGGTGACCCGGATCGCCGCCGGCACCAGCGCCGCCGGGATCGGCCGCATCGACACCACCAGCGGCCCCGCCAGCACCCCCGCGGGCCGGCACGCCAGCGAGGTGACGTACATCGGCACGTTCCTGCCCGTCTCGATGTGCCGCACCGGCACCCCGGCCTGGAGCAGCGCGTCCTCGAAGGTGAAGCTGCACCCGATCAGGAACGGCACCAGGTCCTCGCGCCACAGCTCCCGCACGTCGGAGGTCTCGCCGACCGGCTCGCCGTTCTCGTACACGCGGTAGCCCGGCAGGTCGGTGCGCAGGTCGCCGTCGAAGATCCGCGTACGCGTCTCGCCGGGGTCGCCGACGTCCAGCACCGGGCACGACTTGGGGTTGCGCTGGCTGAACAGCAGCAGGTCGTACGCCAGCGCCCGCGGCACGGCGAGCAGGTTGGCCTGCGTCCACCCGCGGCACCAGCCCGCGGTGGGGGTGCGCAGGCCGTCGCGGAACAGCTCCCTGGCCCGCGCCGGGTCCAGCGAAGCGACATCCTTCGGCGCCATGGTTCCCTCCCGGGCCGTCGCCCCAAGTGACGCCTTCATGATGCCGTCCCGGCCCGGCTCACACCGGGCACTCCGCCACAGTGCGGTTCAGTGGTACTCCAGCCCCCAGTCGTGCGGCCCGAGCGCGTAGCCGTCGCCGCCCATGGGGACCAGCCAGCCGGTCTCCACCAGGGCGACGAGGCTGCGCCGCACGTCGTCCTCGCTCCGGTCGGTCATGTGCGCCACGTCGGCGACATGCGCCATCCGGCCCTCCACCGCGAGCGAGGCGACCGCCTCGTACACGCGGGTGTCCTCATCGCTCAGCGCCTGCACATCATGTAGATCTTGCTTCCTGACCACGTCGCCGTGCCCCCTCTCGCAGCCGTTCCGGATCGACCTCGCGCTCGGGGAAGCGCCGGAGGTACTCGATCTCCAGTTCCGCGGTGCGCGTGGTGTGGTGCGCCAGCGCGTCCTCCGAGCCGTGCCGCAGCGTGTCGGACCGCGTCTCGTGCACGTGCCGCATCTCCCGGAACAGGTCCTCGTCCGAAAGTTCCCGTGGATCGATTCCCATCGTCATAACCCGAGTGCCTACCCACAGCGGCCGGGTAATCACTCCCGTCCCAGGTCACGGCTCCGGGCGTACCGGCGGAATATCCGGAGGACCGCTCCGGGTTGGCGTTGACGTGAGCGACGTTGCCGAAACCCCCGCCCCCGACGACCAGATCCGCGGCATCGCCCGGGGCGACGCCGAGGTACCCCTGTCGATCCTCGACCTCGCGACCGTGAGCGCGGGCCACACCCCGTCCGACGCGCTGCGCACCAGCACCGAGCTGGCCCGTCGCGCGGAGGAGTGGGGCTACCACCGGCTCTGGGTGGCCGAGCACCACGGCATGCCCAGTGTGGCCAGCTCCTCCCCCGCCGTGCTCATCGCCCACCTCGCCGCCAACACCAGCACGATCAGGCTCGGCTCCGGCGGCGTCATGCTGCCCAACCACGCCCCGCTGGTGATCGCCGAGCAGTTCGGCACCCTGCACGCCCTGCACCCCGGCCGCATCGACCTCGGCCTCGGCCGCGCCCCCGGCACCGACCAGGCGACCGCGAACGCGCTGCGCCGCGGCGACGCCGAGCGCTTCCCCCAGGAGGTCGCCGACCTGACCTCCTTCCTGGACGGCTCCTTCCCCGCGGGCCACCCGTACGCCCGGATCAAGGCGGTCCCCGCCGACCCGTCGCTGGGCCGCCCGCCGATCTGGCTTCTCGGCAGCAGCGGCTTCAGCGCCCAGCTCGCCGGTTTGCTGGGCCTGCCCTTCGCCTTCGCCCACCACTTCAGCGCCGCCAACACCGGCCCCGCCCTCGACCTGTACCGCTCCTCCTTCCAGCCCTCGGCGGTGCTCGACCGCCCGTACGCCCTGATCGGCGTGAGCGCCGTGGCCGCCGACACCGCCGAGCAGGCCCGCCGCCTGGCCCGTACCGGTGGCCTGTCCATGCTCCGCCTCCGCCGCGGCCAGCCCGCCCCGATCCCCACCCCCGAGGAGGCCGAGAGCTACCCGTACTCGGAGGTGGAGGAGGACTTCCTGGAGGCGTGGCTGTCCAATGTGGTCATCGGCGACGCGCAGGAGGTCCGCACCGGGTTGTCGGCGCTGCGCGAGCGGTTCGGCGTGGACGAGCTGATGATCACTACCACTGTGTACGGCGGCGAGAACCGGCTCCGGTCGTACGAGTTGATCGCCCGCGCGTACAAGATGATCGATGACATGTGACACAGAAATAACAGCGAACCGTATTGCGCGGATATGTCCTGATATATGACCTGGACTAGGAGCGTTCCGACACTTTTTCGTCAAATTTCGTGACAAAAGCGCATTGGCGGTGTGTCTTCGGGGCCATACCGTGCGTTTATGGATCTCGAGCTCCGCCACCTCAAGATCGTGCGCGCGGTGGCCGAGGCGGGCAGCGTCTCCAAGGCGGCCACCATGCTCGGACTCGCTCAGCCCGCGCTGACCGCGCAGCTCAAGCGGATCGAGCGTGTGCTCGGGGGCGCCCTGTTCGACCGCGACCACACCGGTGCACACCCCACCGCACTCGGGGAACTCGTGCTCACCAGGGCCAGGGTGCTCCTGCCCGCGGCCCGTCAGCTACAGGAGGAAGCCGCACGTTTCGCCAACTCCCCCGGCACCGAGCAGCGGTTCCGGCTGGGAGCGACCAACAGCCCCATCCTGGGCGGCCTGGTCGACCGGCTCGCGGCCGCGGACCCACCCGCGGCCGTGAGCACGTACACATCGTGGTCCGCCGAGGAACTCGCCGGCATGGTGCTGCGGGGACGGCTGGACTACGCCCTGGTCGGCGTCTGCGGTGAGAGCCGCCCACCCGCCGCCGACTCCCTCATCTGGCGCACGGTCGCCGTGGACGCCGTCTGCGTCCTGGTAAGCGACGACCACCCCCTGGCCGGCCTCCCCGAGGCCGGCCTGGAACGATTCCGCCACGAGAACTGGTCGGTCGCCCCCGGCGACGGCTGCTTCGCCGACTGCTTCGCCGCCGCCTGCGCCCGAGCCGGCTTCACCCCCCGCACCATCTACGAAGCCGACGTAGGCACCGGCGTCCACCTGGCCCAGGTCGGCCGAGCCGTGGCCCTCTGCCAGGCCACCTTCCACCTCACCCCCGGCCTGACCCTGCTCCCCATAGCCGACGCCCCCCTCCGCTGGCGCCAGCTCCTCGGCTGGCACCCCGACTCCACCGCCGCCCGCGCGGCCCCCGCCATGCTCACCCACGCCAAGGCAGCCCACATGGACGCCGTACGCCGCAGCCACCGCTACCGCACCTGGCTACTGGACCACCCCGGCCTGGGCACCCTCCCCTGACCCGCCGACATCCACCCGACAAGGAGCCTGATAACCCCGCAGGATCCGCAATCCCGACCCCTCACACCCGGGGCGGATTCACACCCACAGCTCGGCGTGGACGTACCCCGTCTACGCCGAGCCATCCCCCAGAAAGCCACTCCCGCCCGTACTCCCCAGACACCTCTCCCCCCGCCCCAACACCAACCGCCCCCCGATTCACCCAGACTTTCCCACCCCCCACGCCCAGCACCACCATTGGTAAAATCCGACATAGCGGCCACCTCACTCCCAGACGTCCTCGCCGGCCCCGGAGACCGCCCGATCCGTGCTGGCAACAGGCCGCAAATATGAGAGACTTCACCCCTGCGGGGCGGTAGCTCAGCCGGTCAGAGCAGCGGACTCATAATCCGTAGGTCGTGGGTTCAAGTCCCACCCGCCCTACCACCCCTGATCACCAGAAAGAGCCCCTGGCCAGCACTTACGCCGCCAGGGGCTCTCTTGCGTCGTCCGGCTGTCTACGGCTGACAGTGGTCGTCTACGGCCGGTCTTACCCAATGCCTACCCACGGCCGCCGGTCAGTCGCAGTCGTCAAGCGCGGCGGCGATGCGGCGCTTGGCGGCCTCATCCTGCCCGACGATGCACTTGGCGTAGATCTTCAGAAGCACATCGACGCTGTGTCCCGCCCATTCAGCGACCTGCGTTGCCGGAACACCCGCGTTCAGCCACGTGGAGACGCAGGCGTGCCGAAGGTCGTAAGGACGTTTGGCCAGCGGCGTCTGCACTTCCTTGGCGGTCAAGGCGTTCTGTCGCGCCTTGTTCCATACACGCCGGTACGTGATGCCGGCCAGTTCGCCGCCCCGTACGCCCATGAAGACCCGCCCGCCTGGACCGGTACCGAACTCTGTGAGGTGGGCACGGAACAGCTTGGTCAACGGCGGCGGACAGGGGACCGTGCGCGTCTGCCCTTCGGCACGATGCTTGAGCGCGCGTTCCTCGTACAAGCTGCCATCGTCGGTCCATTCCCGACCCGCGAAGGGCGTTGCTGCGGCAAAGTGCAGCTCGCCCCAATCGTCGGCAGGTTCCTCCAACTCCCCCGTATCTGGGTTCACGACCAGTTCAGGGAGAACGATGTTGTCCTCCCTAAGATTGACCGCTTCCTCAGGCCGTAGCGCGGCATAGTACATCGCGCCGAAAAACGCCACGAGCCGCTTTCCGCTCGGCTTCTGCGCTTCGACCTCTGCGAGCAAACGTCGAGCTTGGTCGTGGTTCACCACGCTGCGTCGATCCACCTCATAGGCGAGTTTGGGAGGCGTCCACTTCAGGGATTTAATCGGGTTGCCGCTCAACAGCTTTAACTCCACGGCGTAATCCATCGCGTTTTGAAGTATCGTCTTGTGCCTACGGACGGTGCTGGTCGCAGCCGGCTTGCCGTTCAAACGCGACGTAGCCGCGTCGAGCATCGCGCGGGCGGTCACAGCTTCTGCGAGCGCGGACACCGGCAGCGTGTTCACTGCCAGCCACGCGAGCGCTTCCGCCATCTCCCCCGCCACCTCAGCGCGCTGTTTCGTGTTGAACGCCCAACGGCGCATGGCTGTGCGCAAGGTCATGCCGTCGGGCTTACCTTCGGTGGTTGCGAGCATGGCAGGCGTGGCAGCCGTGAGCGCGCGAGCTATGTCTTGCCGGTACTTTGCGGAAGCGGCCTTCCACTTGAAGTCGGCAAACTTGCAGGCGAACTCATACCAGCTCATTTCAGGTGGCGCGGGGCGATTCCACTTCACGGGTTCGCCGGTAAGCAGGCTAAATGCCTCCCCCTCACGGGCGACCGTGATCAGACTGCTTCGGTAGGCGTCGGCTTGAGCGCTGTTCCGAAATGTCTTCTTCCAGGGTTTCCCCGCCGTTGTCCACTGAACTCGATATGACGTGACCTTGCCGCTTTTGTTCTTGCGCACCTCGGTCTTGTAGACGCGCACGTCGTATGTGGTGTCCTGCATCAGGCAGCGTCCTCCCGGGCACTAAGCCAGCTCTCCAGGTCGGCGCGGCGAACGCGGAGAGAGCCGTTGGGCAGGGTGATGCAGCGCGGGGCGCGGCCCTTCTGCCGCCAGTCGTAGAAGGTGGATCGGGAGATCTGAAGTTCAGCGCAGACCTCAGGGACGGTGAGCATCGCGCGAAGGCGGGTGACGATGGCCATCGGGCGTGTTCCTTCCGGACATGTGATCGGTGCGTGGGCGCGGCTTGAGAAGTTTCGGCGGTTGGACCGTGATGGTTTGCCGCCGAGAATTGTGCATGTTCGAGGGGGGTATCCGTCCCATCCGTCCCAAGCTCATTTCCGCAGGTCAAGCCTGGGACGGGTGGATCGGGTGGGACGGGTCAACCCGTCCCAGGGGCGCTTTCCGTCCCGCGCTGACCTGCGCTGACGAGGTTGGGACGCTTGGGACGGATACCCCTGGCGAGTGGGACGATCTCCCCCTCGGGGACGGGTTCGGCGGTGGGGCAGTAGCGCGCCCACGCGTCGAGGAAGTCAGCGCGCTGGTAGCCCTTGGCTTGCCCGGTGGGGAATCGGATGTTGGTCGAGCGGATGTCGTATTCGGCCAGCATGATGCCGAGCTTGCGCGGGGTCAGTCCGGCCGGGCCGTGCTCGGCCCACTCGCTTTCAGGGTCGGCCTTGAGCCGGTCCAGAAGCACGGCGGTCGGGAGCGCGGTATCGGTGCCGAACGCGGCGCGGCAGGCCGTGAGCAGGCGCAGGCGCGGCGAACTGGCCGTATTCTCGTCGGCTTCGCTGGTCAGCGCGACGGCGGCGGCGCGGGCGCGTTCTGGCCAATCTCCGCCGGCGTGATCGGCGACGATGACCAGGGGTTCCCAGGTGTCGGCGGCGCGGTCTTCTACGGGCATGGCGGGTTCGGCGGCCTCCAGAGTGGACAGGTCGGTGCGTAGCCACTGGTTGATGGCGGCGGCCAGCGCGCGAAGGGGTGGGCGGTCGCGGCGGTGCCGGTAGGGCGCCGCGCTCTCACCGGGGGCGCGGCGGCGCATGCGGACCACGACAGCGCGGTCTTCGATGGTGTCGGGCATGGCGCCGATGCCGGCGAGCGCGGCCATGGCGAAGGTCGGGATGGACTCCACCCGGTTGGCGTTGGCGTCGTACCGTTTGGCGGGACGGTTGCGCTGGTGGCCGGCGTTGAGCAGGCCGCGCAGGTCTTCGTTGCCGTCCGCTTTGGGGCCGAAGATGGTGTCGGCCTCATCAACCAGCAGCGTCGGCGGATCGTCGGTGATGGAGCGGTAGACCGCGGCCGAACTTGAGTTGACGGTGATGAACGGCTCGTAACAGGTGGCCTCCACGATGTCGAGCAGCCGGGACTTGCCGCAACGCTTCTCCGGGGCGCGGATGACCAGCCGCGGGGCGTGCGCCCACGCCGGTTGGGCGTGCGTGGCGGCGATCCACAGCACGACGGCGTCGGCGGCTTGCGGGGTGGGCAGGATCACGTATCGGACCAGGGCGGCGCGCAACTGGTCCAGCAGGCCGGCACCATCAGGTGCGGGCCGGGTGGAGCGGGTCATGGGCGGGGTGTCCCTCCTATCGGCGGGCGGGTGCGCGCATGCCGGCCGCGATGCCGTAGGCGATGACGCCGGCCAGGACGTGCGGCGGGCGGGGATCGCGGCTGTGGGCGTTGGCGACCTCGGCGGCCTGCTGTAGGGCGTGTTCGACCACGTCGCGGGGCAGTGCCCCGTGGGCGATCAGCTTGCCGAGCTTCCACGCGGCGAGGTTCAGCGCCCGGTTGCGTCCGCCATCGGGGGCGTTGACCACCCGTTCGACCTCACCGGCCAGGGCGGCGCGGCCATAGCGGGACAGGCGGGCGCCGTCGAGGTCGGCCAGGCGCGGCGGCGCGCTCGCCGCCGGCGCGGACGGTGGCGGGGTGAGCAGGGCGGCGAGCCAGCCGGGAAGCGGCGCCGGCGGAAGTGGGTTGGTGATGCGGTAGGTGCCGGTGCCGTCCGGACGGTGGACGTGGCTGCCAGGGCCGACAACGTAGCCGCCGTGGGCGCGGGTGTCGATCAGCCAGCCCAGTCCGTTGCCCTTGTCCCCGCTGGTGTTGCCGAGTCGGAGGTCGGGCAGGGCGGTGTAGTACAGGTGCGTGCCGCCGCGGCGGGTGGTGACGGTGAAGGTGCCGCCCGGGTAGGGCTGGCCGTGGCGCTCACACAGAGCGCGGAAGACCTGCTCGCCGGTGACCAGGCCACGGTCACGGTAGGCGGCGGGCGGGTGCTCGCCGGGCTTGGGCAAGTCGAGGTCGATCACCACGAGCTGAGAGGGGCCGGTGGCGATGCCGATGTTGCAGGGCCGGCGGCTCCAGAATCGGGCGATCCGCTCGGGGTCGGTGGTGGCGTGCTGTTCCCATGCGGTGAAGTGGCGTAGCGGGTACTTGCCGCGGGGGGTGAGGGGGAAGACGTGCCAGCCTCGGGCGGCGCACTCCAGCGCCGCGGCGATCAGGGCGCGGCTCAATGCTTCTCCTTTCCAGGGGTGTCCCCGCCTGGCGGCGCGGCGGTCGCGGGCGGGGGTGGGACGGATCGCCCCCAACTGGTGGCCTTGTCGAGGTGGTCGGTAGTGCCACCAGTTGGGGGCGAGGCCAAGCGGCGATTCGGCACGCGCGGGAGCCTTCCTCGTGGCCGTGATGAGTGGTGCGGGTTGCCTTCTTCAGCGGACGCGGTGGGTTGGGTGACCTGTCAGAACGTGACGGGGATGACCGGTTTGACCTGCGCGGGGCCGTAGGTACTGACCTCTGCTAGCAGGGTGTAAGCGAGTCGTGCCAGTGTCGGGATATCGTCGGCGTGGCGGGCCAGGAGCAGGACGATTGCCCAGGCGGCGCCGGTGTGGCAGAGCACCGGGGCGAGGTCGCCGCGGTCACATGCGGTGTTGATGTCCTGATCGGTCAGGATGTACAGCTCGTTGTGCGTGACCTCACACGCCGCGAAAGTACCGGCCGGCGGGGCGGGGTGGGTCCGCTGGTAAGTGGCCCGATCGATGGCGGCGGTCAGTGCCAGCCGCCGCGCGGTCTCGCGGTCGTTGGCGCCGAGTGCGCCGATCGAACCGATCAGGATCATGCTGAGGTCCCAGATGGTTTCGATCAGGGGTTGGGGGTCGGAGATCAGGTGCGCGGCGTTGATCGTGTCGGCGTAGGTGGCCATGGCCGCGGTGGTCGGGTAGTCGGTGCTCATGCTGCGCGCTCCAGAACGTCGGGGCGGTCAGGCGGCGTGTTCCTGCGCAGGGTCGAGTACGGTCGGCCCACGGGTCGCCGAAGCCGTCTCCGTGGCCGTGTCGCGCGGTGCGGGTTGCCGTTCACAGCGCAGGTGTTCGGGCAGTAGGGCGGCGACGGCGACGGCCCCTGAAGCGGGACGACGCCGTTGCCCACGAGCCGGAGTCGGCCGGTGCGGGAGATGCCGGGCACGTCGGTGACCCACCCGGCAGGCAGGCCCATCAGCCATTCCGAGAAGCGCGGGCTCAGCCGGGGTCGTCCATGTCGTCCAGGCTCAACTGGCCAGGGTGGCGGGTGGCCGATCGTCGCCTCCCAGCGCGCGACGGCCGGCCCGTACGGTCCCCAGTCGAAGACACCGCGCCGCTCAGCGTGGGATTGCCGCTGGCGTAGGTCGTGCTGGTCCGTTCGCCGTCGGCTGCGGTCGGGGTCGGCAGTAGCAGGGAGACCGCCGTACGAAGGTCCATCCCCCCGTCGCCGTGCAACCCCGCCCCGTTGGTGTCCGAAGTGCGCGGCGTCGGCAGCAAGGTGAACACGTTCGGCAGTTGCCCCCGGTAGCCGGCCTCCTTGCCGTCGCGTGCGACCGGTGTCGGCAGCAGGCCAGGCGAGGCAGAACCAGCGCTTGCGCTCGTGGGCGGCGCCGAGGTCGGATGCTCGAAGACATGTCCAGTTCGCATCGAACCCGAGTCGGGCAAGGTCAGCGAGGACGACGTCAAGACCAGGTCGCCGAGTAACGATGGCCCGCACGTTTTCCAGCACGAGCAGGCGGGGTCGTAGCGTAGCGACGGCGTCGGCGATGGTGTGCCACAGTCCACTTCGGGTGCCTTTCGTGATGCCCGCGCCGCGGCCGGCGTAGGACAGGTCCTGGCAGGGGAACCCGGCGGTCAGCACGTCCACGGGCGGGACGGTGTCCCAGTCGATGGCGGTCAGGTCGCCGAGGTTGGGCACGTCGGGGAAGCGGGCGGCCAGCACCCGCGCGGCGTCGGGGTCGTTGTCGGCCGCCCACAGCAGGCGGGTGCCGAGTACCGCGTGCACGGCCAGGTCCAGGCCGCCGTAGCCGGAGCACAGCGACCCGGCGGTGAGCAGGCCGGTCATGCCGCCTCCCGGTGCGCTTCGGCGGTCTCCTGGTCGGGCAGGCGGCCCCAGTGGGTGCCGAGGATCTCCGCATCGGCGAGGATCGGCACGCCGCGGAAGTTGGTCGTCATCGCCTCCCGGAGCGCGTCCCGCAGCCGTTCGGCGTCGGCCTCGGGCGCCTGGATGATGACCTCGTCATGGACGAACAGCCACAGCCGGGCCTCGGGGTGGCGGGTGGCGAAGGTGTAGACGGCGGCCAGTAGCAGGTCACGGGCGGTGGACTGGACCATGTAGTTGCCGTTGGCGTAGCCGCGGGCCGGATCGGCGGGGATGCGGCGCCCGCTCGGGGTGATGACCTCGGATTGGCGGGCCAGGCGTTTGGTGTAGGCGATCACGTGCGGGTAGGTGGATTGCCACCGGTCGATGACCTGCCGCGCCACCTCGGGTGTGACGCCGGTCTGTGCGGCCAGGGCGGTGGCGCCGCCGCCGTACAGGGTGCCGAAGGTGCACCGCTTGGAGATGGTGCGCTGCTCTTTGGTGTAGCCGGGGCCGTACATCAGCTCGGCGGTGGCGTCGTGGATGTCCACCCCCGAGGCGATGACCCGCCTCAGGGTCAGATCGCCCGACAGGGCGGCGGCCACGCGGACCTCTACTTGGGAGAAGTCGCAGGAGATCAGCACGTGGCCGGGGTCGGCGCGGAAGCAGTGCCGTAGCCGCGGGTCGTGCTTCTTGAGCGTCTGCAACGCCGGGCCGGTGATGGACATGCGGGCGGTCTTGGCGCGCAGGGTGTTGATCTGCGGGTGGACACGCCCGTGGTGGTCGGCGGCGCGCAGGAACGCCTTGAGGTTGGCGATCAGGTTGGAGGTGCGGGCCATGGCCAGCCGCGCCGTGACCAGCTCGGCGACCTCGCGCGGGAGCGCGGCGGCGTGCCGTTCGGTCAGGGCGGTCAGGGTGTCGGCGGTGACCTGGAGTCGGCCGGTGTCGGTGCGCGGCATGCCGGTGATGCCGGCGGCGGTCAGCCGGTCATCGAGCCATGCGGCGAAGCGGGGCGAGCCGCCGGGGCAGCCGAGCACGCCGCGGATGCGGTTCTCGGCGGCGGCGTGCTCGCGCTGGAGGTCGCCGAGTAGGGCGGTGGTGTAGGGGCGGTCCAGCAGCAGGCCGCGGATGGTGATGGCGGTGGCGCGGGCGGCGAGCCACTGTTCCATCCGCACCAGGTGCGTGAACGCCAGGCAGTGCCTCAGCAGGACCGGGAGCAGGCGGCGGACGTAGATGGCGTCCAGCCCGGCGTAGACCACGTACGCCTCATCGGTCGTGGGCAGGTGGTTCCAGCCCCAGGCCAGCCACGCGTTGCCCGCGCGGTGCCCCGGCGGGGCCAGGGCGCGCATCCGGGCGTGCAAGGCGGCTTCGGCCTGCACAAGCCCGTCGTCCAGGTGCCGGCCGGTCAGCTCTTTCAGGCCGTGGCCGGCGCGTTCGTCGGGGTCGATCAGCTTGGAGATCAGGTGCGTGTCGATGACGCGCTGTCCGAGCGCGATGCCGAAGGCGGCCCACACCGCCAACGGGTCGTAGTTGGTGTGGGTGACGAACCGGCGGCCGGGGTCGGCGAGCACGGCGCGGACGGCGGCGCGCTGGGCGGGGTCGGCGGGATCGAGGACCCACGCGTGGCGGGCCGAGGCGAGTTGAACCAGGCGGACGGTGAAGGCCGGGTCGAACTGGCGCGGCCCTTTGTCGTCAATGGCGCTGGTCTCCACATCCAGCCCCAGCATGGGTTCCGCGGCGGCGAACGCGGCGAACGCGGCCGGATCGAACCCGGCGGGGGTGTGGATGGTCATGGTGTGCCCGCCATGGGTGCGGGTGTAGACGGCGGGCGGGATAGTCGGGGTGGGGGTCATCAGACCTCCGTGGGGTGGCAGTGCGGGCAGGTCCACAACACCGGCGCGGCGGCCGGCAGGACGGCCGGGCGGTGGCAGTCCGGGCAGGTGGGCGCCGCGGGGGCGGGCAGGGCGTCGGCCAGCCAGCCGTAGCCGTCGCCGATGACCGCGGCGTCGCTGGCGGCGGGGTCGGCGCCGAGGAACGCCACGCCGGTCACCGGGCTCTCGGCCGGCGGCGGTGCGGGGGTGGCGACGAACAGGGCCGGTTGGTCACCGGTGGACGCGATCATGCGGTGACTCCTTGACTGTTTCCGGAACGCCTCGGGGTGGCCTGGTCAGGTCACCCCGAGGTGGTCGCGTGATGAGGCGAGGTCAGAACGGCGGCTCGTCACCACCGGCCGCCGAGGCGGCGGGCGCTGGCGTCGTGGACGCCCACGGGTCGTCAAAACCGCCGCCAGTAGGGGCGGCCCCGGTGCCGTTGCCGTTGCCGCGGGTACGGGCGGCCTTGTGAACCTCGGTGGTGGCGAAGCGCAGGGACGGGCCGATCTCGTCAACGGTCATCTCAATGACGGTGCGCTTGTCGCCGTCGCTGATCTCGTAGGTGCGCATGCGCAGCCGCCCGGAAGCGATGACGCGAGTGCCGCGGGTCAGCGACGCGGCGACGTGTTCGCCGAGGTCGCGCCACGCCGAGCAGCGCATGAACAGCGCCTCGCCGTCCTGCCACTGCTCGACCTGCTTGTTGTAGGTGCGAGAGCTTGACGCGATGGTGAAGCCGGCCACGGGCAGGCCGGTGGCGGTGTAGCGCAGTTCGGGATCGGCGGTCAGGTTGCCGATTATCGTGATCGTGGTCTCGCCGGCCATGGCGGTCTCCTTCCGCTGTGAGCGGTTCGGTGGGGGTGGGTTGACGAGTGGGACAGGTGATCTCGCGCGGGCGGGGTGGCTTCGGCGGGTGTAGGCGGACTGCGGCGGTGTAGCCGGTCAGCGGCGGCGGGTGTGCGCGGGGCAGGCCACCGTTCGGACGTTGCCGCGCCAAATGCAGCCGCAGGAGTAGTAGCGCTCTGTCTCGGCGCTCTCGGTGCCGCGGTGGGAGGGGGCGGGGCGGGTGCCGGTCATATTGGAGTGCCTTTCGGGGTCAGTGCGTGGCGGTGAGCTGGGTGGACAGGTGGGCTCCGGTGGCGGTGACGAACGCGAAGCCGTTGCTGGTGGGGCGGAACCGGTCCAGCAGGATGCGGCAGGTGGTGCCGCGCATGTCGCGCGGGTTGCCGCGTAGGGGGTAGTCGGCGGGGAGGTTCAGGGCGCGCTGTACCTCGTGGGAGTTGGTCAAGGTGGTGCAGACGGCGTACGGGCCGTCGATGGCCTCAACCACAACGGTTCGGCCCAGGGCGCGCTGGTCGGCCCAGACGCTCCCGGGGGTGACGGCGTGCACGGCGTGGATCTTGGACATGGAAGAGGGTTCCTTTCGGATATGGGTGTTGAGGGTGGCGCGTCGCGCGGAGATGCGGGGGCGCTGTCGAGGTCAGCGGATGTTGAGCAGGCGGGCGCCGAGGCGGATCTTTCGGCCGGTGCCGACGCAGTCGGGGCAGTAGCCGAAGGAGTGGGCGAACAGGCGGCTACGGCGCTGGCCGGTGCCCTTGCAGCGCCGGCAGTCGGTGTAGGGATGGCGCTTGAGGCTGAACCGGTAGGCCACCGCGCAGGCGAGCGCGAGGACGGTCAGGACGGTCAGGCAGACGGCGATGGTGGCCAGGGCGGTGATCAGGGGAGGGGTGGGCATGGGCGTTCTCCAGACGCAAGGGCCGGGACGGTGGCATGGGACGATCGCCGGGCGGCGGGGCGTGACAGGAGCGGGGTGTCACGGCTAGGGGCCGGGGGTGAGAGTCACAGGTCAGCGGGGGTGTGACAGCGTGACAGCAGCCCCGTGACAGGAGCCGTGACAGCGGGCGTGACAGCCCGTGACAAGATCATCGGCGGGGCGGTCGCGCGTCCCACGCGCAGCCGCGCGCACGTGACCGCGGGGCGGCTTTCCGGGTCGGCGCCGGGGCCGCCCCTTCGGCGCGGGGTGTGGCGTGGGCCGCTAGGCGGCGCGGTTGTAGCCGTCGCGGTCCAGCGGGCTCAGATCGGTGATGGTGTAGGTGCGGACGCTGCCCGACTTGGCCACGGCCAGCACGCCGCGCTCGGTCAGGTCGGTCAGCACCTTGTAGATCCAGCCGCGTCCGTTGCCGGTCTGGCGGCGTACCGCGGTCAGGTCCTCATCGGTGGCGGTGAAGGTCGGCCGGCCGTGCTGGTGCCGGTGCCGCAGCCAGGCATAGACCAGGTCGCGGGCGTCGGCGGGGTGCATCTTGGCCGGCGGGGTGGCCGCGTGCAGGGAATCGGCCTCCTCAGGCGTGGGCTCGGTGACGGGATCGTCGGGGCCGGCGGTCAGGGACGGGTCGGGGTCCTCGGTGCGGGCCAGCGCCTCGGTGACCACGTCCCCGGTCGCGCGCAGGTGCTCGATGAGGTCGGTGGCGCTCTGGCCGGCCTGCACCAGGACGGGCCGGTCATCGCCGCCGGGCACGGCCGGGCCGACGATGTTCTTGCGTTCCAGGGCCTCCAGCAGACGCAGGCAGTCCTGCCAGGCGATACGCAGTTTGCGCTGCAACATGGCCGGTGAGGCGTGCTGGGTGGAAATGACCAGCTCGGCGGCGTCGGCGAGCAGTTCGGCGAAGTCGGCGGCGAACTCCTCCTGCTCATCGTGCACCGCCGGCTCAACCTCGCGCGGCGCCGTACCACCCGACACCGCCACCACCGGGCGCGGCGCGGGTGCGGTGGGCCGGGCCAGGGCGGCGGTGAACGGGTCCACCTGCTTGGCGGCGGCGGGGTAGGCCGCGGCGTGGGCGGCCATCGCGGAGCGGGCCTCGCGGCTGTCACGGCCCCAGGTGTAGGTGCGCAGCGGCATCGCGTAGTGCGTGGTGCGGATGCCGCGGGCATCCAGCAGCGCCATGCCGGGGTAGTGGTCCTCCCACTCGTGCGGCGCCACATCCGCCTTGCGCTGCCGCGCCGAGACGCCGTACTTGACATCGTCGGGGTCGGAAAGGCCGAAGCACATCTTGGCCATCTGGGAGCGGAACAGGGTCGGGATCTGGGTGTAGTCCGCGCGCTGCAACGACAGCAGGACGCTGCCGCCCGCCGAGCGGATCTCCTTCAGAATCTCCCCCAAGCGTTCCTCATCCTGCGCGCCGATCTCGCTGACCAGCTTGGCGATCTCCTCGATGTGCAGGTACCAGTACGTCAGCCCGCATCCGGGCTCCCAATCGCTGTAGCCGTGCTCGGCCAGCCACTTGGTGCGCTGCGGGATCGCCTTGTGCATCGCGCGGATCAGCTCCACCGCGCCGGCCTTGGTGGTCTCGAACCGGTGCAGTCCCTCGCGCAGCGGCCCCATCGTCTGATCGTCCTTGGAGATGTCGATTGAGAACACCGCCGCGTCGTGGCGGGTGATGACCTCCCCGAAGATATTCCACGCCCCGCCGATGCTCTTGCCGGACCCGGTGCGGCCCATGATCTGCAAGTGGTGGCCTACGAACCGGTATTCGACGGGGTCGCCGTCCTGGTAGACACCGATGCGCAACGGCTTGTCGATGGAGGCACCGGGGTGGGAGGGGCCAGGCCAGGGGATCGGCCGGCGGATGGTGGTGGGGTCGGAGACCGTCATGTACGCCCGATCGGCGCGATCGTCGTCGCGGGCCACGGTCACGCTGCCGGGCGGCAGTTGCATGCCCGACTCCAGGCGATCGGTGGCCTTGATGGCGTCCTCGGCGGTCTTCTCCCCCGGCGGTAGCTGCATCTGGCCCTTGACCTTGTGGTCGGTGACCTCGATCGCCCGCACCCGCGCCCCCTTCAAACCGGCCTGCTCTTTGGCCCGGTTGAACAGCGTGCCCAGCGCGTCCCCGCCGCCGCTGTCCTCCTCGCCGGTGGTGCGGCGGATGACGGTGCGGATGTTCCACGAGATCGCCAGGGTGGCGCCGCCGAAGAACAACGCGCCGTGCGTGATCGGCGCATCCAGGCCGGTGATGGTGGCGGTGGTGAACCACGCGCTCGCCGCCGCGGTGGTGACGGTGGCGTGCACGCGTCCGATCAGGCGCCGCTGGTGGCTCACGGCCCAGGTCAGCGCCGTGAGCACGGTAGAGCCGAGGGTGCAGCCGACCGCCGCCCACGTCACCGCGGGCGGCTGACCCCACCACACGTGCGACAACGCGCCGGCGGCGGCCTCGATGCCCAGCACGGCCCACGGCGGGACCAGCACACCGACCTTGGAGACCGCCGAGGCAACCAGGCGGTCCATCGTCGCCTCCTGCACCAGTTGCAGGGACGGCTGCTTGCGTGACATCACAGATCGACCTTCCCCTTGTACTCCTTGCGGTTCTCGGCGCGTCTCTCGGTCATGGCCTCCAGGAACTCCTGCCGGAACTGCATGTTGAACTTGACCGCCTCAGCCGAGATGCCCTGAGCCAGCTCCCGGGCGTCGGCCAGGTGCCGGGCCACACGCCACGCGCGGGCGCGCACGTCGATGCCCAGCAACAGCGGGTGGCCCTTGAGCTGGCTCATCGCCGACTCGGCGGTGGATTCGGCCGTATCCAGCTCACGCGCCAGATCGTGCGCGAAACGCTGGGTGGCGACGGTGTAGGCGGCGATCTTCGCCGCGACCTTGCCGTGGAACTCGATGCCTGCGATCTCATCGAGCCGGGTCTGTCCGGTGCCCATCCATGGCCTCCTCTCAGGGTCAGGGCAGGAAGTGCTTGCGGTAGCTGCGGGGGAAGCGCTCGCCCTGCTCAGCCAGCGCCGCGGCAAGGTCACGGGCGCGCTTGAGCCGCTTGGCCACCCGGCGGGCGCGGACCTTAGAATCCAGGCCGAACAGCAGCATGTGACCCTTCATGCTGGACATCGCCGCCTCGGCATCCACCGCGGCGATCTCCAGTTCGAGGCCCCAGCGTTCGGCCAGCGCGGTCAGTTGCCTGCCGTAGTTCGTGAACGCCTCCCCCAGGGAGCCGGTGAACTCGATGCCGGACAGTTCGGTGATGTTGCGGGTGCTCATCAGCGCCACACCTTCCGGTCAGGGTCGTCAACGACTTGGGCGGGCGCCGCCCCGGTGACCCAGGTGCGGCACTCGGCGGCCAGCAGGGCGAACAAGCGCCGCACCGCGGGGATCAGGGGGCGAACCCCGATCCGCGCAGTCAGGTACGCATCAGCCGCGGTGACCAGCAGGACCAGCGCGGCGAGCAGCATCAGCAGGGCGGTGCGCAGACGCGCGAGCGGGCGCGCCCGCGCGGGCGGGGCGGCGTCGGTGATGACGTAGACGATGCGCGGGGCGCCGACCATCGCCATCACCGCCTCCGCTTGCGGCAACGGCGGGCGGCCACGCCCCGCCGGCCGGGAGTGGGGATGGCGCGTTCGCCGGCCAGACGGGCAGCGGCCAGCGCCGGCACCTTACGCAGCGACGGGCCGGCCAGCAGTCCCGCCACGACGCCCGCCAGCCACATCGCCATCTCGCGCGGCCAGGCGGTGAAGCACACCACCGCCAGCCCCGCGGCGAGGGACACCACGGCGATCGTGATCAGGGTGCTGATCAGCGTGTCGGCGACGGCGTTGCGGCGGCTCATCAGGCCACCTCCCCACCGGCGGCGGGTCCGCCATGACGGGCGGCCTCGGCGGCGAGTGCGTCGCGCACGGCGCGGGCGTCGTCCATGCCGCACCGCAACGCCCGCTGGATCTTGTAGGCACTGGGACTCGGCGGAAGCTCGCCGGCCGCGATCAGCGCGCGGGTTCGCGCAAGGTGCTCGTTCTCCGCGGGAGAGGTTCGCCTTACCGGATCACCGGCGTTGCCGCTGTACGTAAGGCCGGTAAGGCCGCGGGTGTCGCGGTCGTGGTCCAGCCCGGCGAACGCGGCCAGGATGATCGGCAGCGCGGTGACGATGGCCACCGCGACGATCGGCCCCAGGATGTGCAGCACCAGCCGCGAGAGCGAGAAGTCCTCGGCGACGCCGGGCAGGTACGGCCAGGCGTTCATGCCCAGCGTCAGCGCGAGGAACAGCCACTCGATCCGCACCAACGCCGGCGAGGTGATCGGCTGGCCCCGGGTGCCCATGTAGGCGCGGGCACCCACCACGACCAGCAGCGCCAGGGACAGGAACGGCTCCACCAACCAGGCGAACAGCCATCCCGGCGACCACGCCGGCGCGCCATCGGCGGCGAAGCGCTGCACGCCCGCGGTGGACCAGGCCAGCGCCAGCGTCAGCGACACCATCGCGACCGTGACCAGCAGCCGCCGCATCCGCGCGGCCTGCCACGCCCGCATCGCCGGATCGCGGGCCAGCTCATGCAGCCGGGCGGCCTCGTAGGCGGCCTTACGGCGCCGGCGCACCTTGACCGTGTCCAGCAGGAACGGCGTGTCATCACCTTGCAACGCGGCCAGCGCGCGGGCCTCGGCCACCTCGGCGCGCAGCCGCTGCACGCGCCTGGTGTCCCCGCTCGGTGCCACCGGGCGGGGTGAAGGCGCGGGCGGTGCGTGTGCGGCGACGTGGCGTTCCAGGTCGGCCAGGCCGCGGGAGATGTCCTCGGGGGACGGCTCAGGGGTCGGGGTCGTGATGCTCATCGGGCACCTCCTTTCATGTGGTCTTGGGGGCGTGGATGCACAGGTAGAGCCGGACGTGGGCGGGGTCGCGACGCGAGGGGTAGGGGCCGCGGGCCGCGTCGATGGTGAAGACGGCGCGCAGGGCCAGAGCGACCGCGGTCACCTCGGCGGGCTCGCCGATCAGGCGCACGTTCATGCCGCGGCCTCCTGAGCGCAGTCCAGGCACGTGCCCAGGTGCCGCGGCAGGACGTAACCGGCGTCGCGCTCGCACACCGGGCAGGTGCGGCGGGCGGCGTTGGCCTTGGCCAGGGCGGCGCGCTGGGCGGGGGTGGCGGTGCGCTTGGGCAGCGCGAACCGCACGTCGTACAGGTAGGCGGCACGGACGCCGCCGCGGGCGCGGTAGCGGCGTGAGGCCCAGAGCACCTGTGCCTGTACGCCCTGACCGCCGGGACGCAGTCCCTCGGCGGCGAGTTGACGCATCGTCAGCAGGTGCGGCGGGGCCATCCGCCACGGGTAGGTCGGGACGCCGTACCGGGCGCCGGCCGGGTCCCAGAAGCGGGCGCGGATGCGGCTCACGGCCGGCCCCCCTCAAAGGCTCGCGTCAGCTCCAGCAGCCTCGACAGCATCTCGCCGAGCGCCCGATACCGGGGCGTGTCCTCGGCGGGAAGCCGGTACCCGTGCGCTTCCAGCACCTTCCAAACGTCGTACACCAGTCCCCAGGTGAAGCGGGCGTCGTCGTCGGCCATCTCGCCGGTATGGCTCATCACGCACCTCCACTCGGCGGAGCGGTCGCAGCGCAGGCGGTGAAGTTCGTGCGCCGGACGTGTCTGAGGACGGCCGGGCCGTCCGGATCGGCGGCCAGCAGGTAGCGCGGCGTGTGGGGGATGCGATTCCAGGCCGCGAAGTCGCAAGCGTCATCGCAGGCATCGCATGTGCAGATGTCGGCTACGAAGTAGCATCCGTGCGCCTCGCTCACCGATCCGTGGTAGACGACCTTGGCCCCGACCTGGATAGGGTTTACGGCGGCCGACATCACGCCACCTCCGTGCGCGGGCGCTGATCCAGCAGGTGTGCGGCGAAGTAGCGAACAACATCGGCCAGAACGGGCTCGCTCAGCATGCTCAGCCACCAATCCGGCTGGGTGTCCTTGGGAATCCGCATGGCCTGGCACAGGTCGGCGAAGGTGCCGACGCGAATCCGGGTCGGCAGCCCGTAGGCCGCCTCCAGGTCGGCGGCCAGGGCGGTGCGGTCGTGGTAGCCCCGGATGTCCAGGAACGAGCCGCCCGGGGTGATGACCCCCACGTGCGTCCACTCCCAGGCATCCGCACGCCGCCGCTCGACCAGGCCGAACGGCCAGCCGGTAGCCTCGCGCAGGGCCGCTGCCAGCAGCCAGCAATAGCCCCAGGCGAAGAACTCGTCGGCGTTGTCATCGATCACGCCGGGGCGTAGGACAACGCGCGTGAGGCCACGGCGGGTGGTGGGCTTGGCCGGTGCGAACACCACCTCCACCTCACCGAAGGGCCGACCGGCGGCGGCCCTGTCCAGGTGCGGATAGCGGCTCATCAGGCCACCTCGCGCGGCGACCACGCCACCGGGTCGGCGGGGCCGGGTAGGGAGGCGATCTCCTCGGCGGTCAGCCCCGCCCACACGCCCACCTCGGGGCGCGTGTCCAGGGCGTAGAACAGGCACGACGCCCACACCGGGCAGTCCGCGCACACCTCACGCGCCACCTGCACGCGCGCCTCCCGCTCCTCGGCGGACTCGTCGGCGAACAGGTCCGGGCCGGTGTGCAACTCGGGATCGAACATGCACGCGGCGTTCTCGGCCAGGTGCCGCGGCATTCCGGCGGTGACGGCGGCCAGCAGGATCAGCGCGGCGCGGTCCCGCGCAGGCGCCGGCGTCTTCGCTCGGAGAGGCGAGCCGACTTCATGGGGCATGATGGTTGGGCTCCTTCACTGGGAGTGGGGGCGCGCCCGGTGCGGCGGGTCTTGGCGGATTGGCCGCCCGGTGCGCGCCCGTCTCGCTTGGTCAAGCAGGCTTCGGCTTGGAGACGTAGGCGCCGCCGGGGATGCGGACGAACCGCGTGCCGGCGTCCTTGTGGATCAGGTGCAATCCGGCGGTGCGGTCACAGGTCAGGGACTCACTGCCGTCGTAGGCGATGAACTCGATGCCGCACTTCTCCTTGTCGGTCATGCCGTGTCCTTGGTCCTTTCGGCGAGGGGAGATACCGGCCGGTTGACCGGAGTGCCCTGGCGGGGAGTCGAACCCCGCCTTGCGACCATCAGGGCGGCAAGAGGATCAGTTCGGGCGGATGTCGGGCTAGCAGTCCCAGCAGGGCCACGGGCCGATGCCGTAGACGATGACGGTGCGTTGACGCAGGTCACGGCGCAGGTGCCGCATGGCCGCGATCCATCTCGGGCAGTCGCCCGTGTAGGTCTCGCTACCGTCCGGGCTGTAAAACTGAATGGCCTTGCGCCGCTTCACGATCCGAACTCCTTCAGGTGTGGCGATGACAGCAGCGCCCCGGCGGGGAGTCGAACCTCGCCTACGACCATCGGGGCAGTTGAGATCCGCGGACTAACCGACGTTGCCGACAAAAGTGGCCAACGCATCGGCCACCGTCATCAGCCCGTTGAACGCGCTGGTAGCCAGGCTCGCGGCCCTTTCGGGCTGTCGGACAACGAACACCAGAACGAGGCCCAGCAGAGCGAACAGCAGTAGGCGGCGCACTGGCTTGCGGTCGGAGTACACGAGTGGGTCCCTCCTTTCATGGCAGCCTGCGGGTTCAACCCCAGTCAGGGGCGGGGCATGGCCCGGCACCGGCCTCCGCCCCTGTCAGGCGGCGGCGGGGACTAGGCCGGAGCGGTGGCAGATGCTCGCGTGGTCGTGCACGTACTGGACGGTGTCGGTGCCGAACTCGCCGCAGCCGCCGCACTCGTACTCGGCCTGGGTGTCGGTCTCGGGCGTGTAGGTCACCAGGCACCCGCCCTGGGTGCAGATGGTGATCTCGGTCATCGGGTCCTCCGTGGTGGCGGGAGCTGTTGCTCCGCACGCCCGCCCGGCCGGGGAAGGGCCGGGCGAGCACGCGCAACATCAGCAGCTACTTGAGGAGCACGCTGCCGACGCCCTTGCAGACCGCGCACACCTTGATGAGCGGGGTGAGGTGGTCGCGCCCCGAGCCCTTGCACGAAGCGCACTTGACGACGTGGCCCTCGGGCTTCTGGTTGTCGCTCATGGTGATCTCCTTCGATGTGGTGGTCTTGCGTGCCCGCCCGGGACTCGCACCCAGGGGTCTGCTGGTCGGGCTGGCGGGCCGGGCGAGAGGTCCGGCCCGCCGGTGAGACAGGACGCGTGAGCGATGCGCGGGTCATCGCCCGCGCGGGCCGCCTTATTCGGTGGGAGGCGGTGGCCCATATGCAGTTCCCAAGAAGCGAGTGCGACAGCCCGTTGGCGCGCGGCGTGAGCCGCCTTCCCAGGTCTTCCGGCTGCGCGATGAACCACCTTAAGGCAGTCCATCTGTCTCATGACAGTAGGCCGTGCGCGGGCGAGCGTCAACCCACTGCCTCAAGGCAGTTGAGTACGCTGACCGTGTGGCACTTGATCAGAACCGGGCAGATGAGCCCAAGACGCATGCGAGTCAGAAGCTCGCAGCAATCATTCGCAGGGAGATCGAGGGCGGGCAGCTACAGGTAGGCGAGAAGCTGCTCTCTTACAGGAAGCTGGCGGAGAGGTACGACGTGGCCCAGAACACGGCGCAAGCGGCTGTGAGGCTTCTTCAGGCCGAGGGTTGGGTGACAGTGAAGCCGGCGAGCGGTGCCTACGTGCGCGATCGGACGGCAGCGCCCCTCGCTAGCACCCCTGAACAGCTCCGCACGGAGCTTGCTGAAGTGCGGCAGGAACTCAGGGAAACGAAGAGGCGACTGACTCTTACCGAAGATCGGGTTTCTAGCCTGATTGAGCGGCTTTCGGACGATTGAGAGAATTTCGGTTCTCACCTTTCTCGCGTCTTTCTGTGTTGAGGTAGACCTCGCCGGGGCGCTCCGGCTTGACTGGACAAGAACAAGACTGCCCCGGGGAAGGGACGCGCTACAGCGCGCACTCGGGGGCGCACATGTGCACTTCGTGAGGAGCGCCATGCCGGTCAGGTCTGTGAACGACAAGTTGGCTCGGTTGATCAACGAAGCCGGTTACTCACACAAGTCGTTCGCCCGCGCGGTTCGAGACACCTCGTCCGAAGCAGGCACACCTATTGGATGCGACCACACATCTGTCAGCCGGTGGCTCAACGGCGTCAAGCCACGTGCGGATGCGGCCCAAGTGATCGTCACGACGTTGAGCCGCGCACTCGGGCGGGCGGTGACACTGGCTGACGCCGGGCTCGCCGCGGCTGAGCGGCTACCGCTGGATCTGGGACTCTCTGTCCCTCAGGCTGCCGAAGACGGCATCGAGACGGTATCCCGACTGTGGCAGGCAGATCTCAACGAGGCTTCTGTCGTCCTACGGGAGCAAGTCAACCCCGCCGCGTGGAACGAAGCTTCCCTGACCTGGCTGCTATCCCCATCCATTACGCCGGCGCAGGTACGGGATGGTCGCCGAGTCGGCCAATCGGACGTTCAGCGTTTTCAGGCAACCATTGGCCTATTCACCCAGATGGATAATCGCTTTGGCGGTGGGCACGCAAGGCACGCACTGATTCAATATCTATCGAGCGACGCCCCGCAACTACTGAAAGGAAACTTCAACGAGACTACTGGACACATCCTCTTCTCCGCCGTCGCAGAAGCGACACTGTTAGCGGCCTGGATGTCTTACGACAGCGGCTTGCACAGTCTGGCTCAGCGCTACTTCATTCAGGCTCTATCGCTAGCAAGAGCGGGTGACGACCGCCTCTTGGCTGCGAGCATCCTAGATGCCATGAGTCACCAGGCGACGTTCATGGGCCGATTTCGTGAGGCAGCCAATTTGGCACAGGCTGCGCGTCAAGGCACCCGAGGCATTGCTACGCCAACGCTAACAGCCCATTTCCTAGCCATGGAGGCTCGTGCACTCGCCCGACTTGGAGATGCCCGCGCATGCGATAGAGTCCTCTCGCAAGCAGTAACAGAGTTTGAGCGTCGCAACCCAGACAACGACCCTGAATGGATTCGATACTTTGATGACGCGGAGCTAGCAGCCGAATTCGGGCACTGCTTAAGAGACCTCGGCAGGCCGGTGAACGCCACACAGTACGCAACTCAGTGCTTAGGCAGCATAGACGGCGAGACGTATCAGCGTAGTGACTTCTTCGCAACCATGGTGCTCGCCGATGCCCACTTGGCCGCTGGAGACGCAGAACAGGCATGCACGGTCGCGCTTAAAGCACTCCGGCTAGGTGACCAACTTCGTTCGTCAAGATGCCTTGCCTACGTGCAAGAATTCTCGAAACGACTGGCCCCCGCAGCATCGTCGAGCGCTCTGCGGGGGTTTCAGGAGGAAGCTATACAATTTTCACTGTGGCAACAGATCGCGTATCAGTAAGGCTCCCAATTGCGCAGGCCAGTTGCCCCACTCTTCAGATCATCGATACGCTTTCTAACCTCGGCTGCAACTCGCTCGTCTTGGGCTGCTTTTTGACTCAGCCACGTCACCATCAGGAATTCACGAATGTCGGCGAGCACAGTATAGCCGTCCCACGCCATGACATCGAAGCCATAGATTTGGGCGAACGCCTCATACTCCTCGCGAGTATGCCAACCAAACCGCTCATAGTACAGGGCGGTGAGAACCAGGTCCCATTCGCGAGGGCCAATAGCCACGCCATCGAGGTCAATAAGCTTGGGGTGACCCTCACGGTCGCGAATCACATTCCCTACGCTGGCATCACCGTGAATGACACCGGACGACAAGGAGAAGGAGAGACCGGAATACGCTTCACGCAGTTTCACCAGCCTACTCCGAAGATATTCATCATCTTCGGGGGTGAACCACCCGTTTGAGTTGATGCGGCGCTCCACCCTGGAAAAGGGATCGAGGGGCTTGAGACCGAGAGCCCCAGCAGGGGCGTCAAGCTCATGCAGCTTAACGAGAAGTTCGGCCACATCTGCCGGCGTACCGTAATCCTCTACATCGGTAAGACTTTCCCAGAAGGTCACCGCGTGGTCGGCGATGATGCATGGTTGTTCGATTCGAAGGGCACGGATAGCGGGGAAGTCGATTTCGGCCAGCCATCGAGATACCGCTACCTCTTTCCGCACATCGGCGAGGTAGGCGAGCGTGCGCGACACCCTGACGATGACAGGCTCTCGAAGTCGATATACGGCATTCTCCCCCAGTCTGATCAACTCTGCCCCTTGGGGGTCCAAGCCAGCGCGAGCACACGCGCGCTCCATCGTTGCGCGACTCGTCTCGGCGGTGAAGTCCTCAGAGCCTCGCGCTGCGGGCTGGGTCTCTGCCATACGTTTGACGCTACCGTTCGCCATGAGATCTCCTAACGAAGTCCGTATCGCGCCACCGAGATGGGCCAGGGAACGACGAAGGCGCTTCGCCGCACGTCTCGCTCCCGGAACGCGCTCTCGCCCCTCAGAAGCGCTCTCATCCTTGATCATTACCCAATGCTTCCCCGGCGACATCGCAACATCGCGCGTCGTGCCGGGTTGTACCACGTCAGCGACATTGCCAAGGGCTGTAGCACACTCGACTCATAATCCGTAGGTCGTGGGTTCAAGTCCCACCCGCCCTACCACGTGCCACCCGGAACACCCTCCCTCATCTGGGCATACGTCTGTACGGCGTCACCCGTCCCCATGCAGCCGACACCAGCCAGAAGCAGCCGGATGCCACCCCTCGCGGAACATACGCGGGATGGAACCGGCCCTCGTCTCCCCTGGTCAGAGCAGGAAAAGCAGAAGGACCCCGGAGCGTTCCGGGGTCCTTGACCTCTGTTGTCGATCATGCGGTGAGTGCCCGCGAGATCCGCCCGTGTGCGACCTCACGTTGCCCGCCACGTCCAACGGCCACCGCGGGAAGATCGTCTGGTACGGCACGGAACAGGTCCCGCTGCCGGACGCCGGACCCCGGCCGATCACGACCGGCTCTTACGGCGGTTCGCTCGTTCTGGCCGCGTGGTCCGGTTCGGCCGTGCCATCGGGGGACGGTCATCGTGACGGATGCGGGGAGGCGTCCTGCTCTTCTACGTTCTGTGCCCGTGTGTTCGACAAGAGCGCGGTTGAGCCCGCGGGTGCTCGCGGGGGTCATGACGGCCCTCGCCTTGACGGCTGTGTCCACGGTGAATCTGCCCCGCCCCGCGCGGGCGGTGGCGAGCTCGGCCGAGGAGAAGGTGGACTTTCCGGTGCCGCTGGTGGAGATGCTGGCACCGGGCGGACGGGGACGGTTGTACACGCTTTCGACGGAGGAGGCGTCGCTGGCGGCCGAACGGCACGGGTTCAGGCGGCAGCCGACCCGGGCCGGTTATCTGTGGCGGAACTCGTTCCAAGGTGCGCGGGCGGTGCACCGGCTGCGGCTGGTGGGAACGTCGACGTACCTGCTGAGCGTTTCCGACGCCGAAAGGGATGACCTGGTCGCGGACGGCCGGTTCGTGGACGAGGGCGTCATGGGGTACGTCGCGGCCGAGCAGCGGCCCGGCGCCGAGCGACTGCTCCGCTTCGCCAACTCCTACGAGTGGCGGGTCGCTGTGGAGAGCGAGGCCGACCGGCTCAAGGCCCTGGGGTATCGGGTGGACGGGCCCATGGGATGGGTTCATCCGGAGTGGATCAGGGCGGGGGCGATCTACTTCGGCTCCTGGAATCCGTCCAGTGACATGGTGATCGGCGCGACGAAGACCTGGTACCAGCGCGACGGCGACTGGTGGGGCGGCGTGCGCGACTACTACGGCCGTGACCCGGGCGTTGAGCCGTCGAAGTACAACGTGTGGAAGGACGAGGACTTCTCCAACCTCAAACCGTCCATCGGCTACTACGACGACTCCGAACCGGAGACCCTGGAGAAACACATCACCCAGGCGTCGTCGGCCGGCCTCAGCTTCTTCCAGTTCTACTGGTACTGGAACTCCGAGGACCGGCAGCCCCGGCCCGACGTCGCCATCGAGGCGTTCAAGGCGGCCCGCAACAGCGCCGCCATGGATTTCGCCGTCACCATCTGCGCCCATCCCTCGGGCGATCTGCGCATCCCGCGGAGCGACCACACCGCCGCGGCGGAGGCGCTCGTCGGCCGGTACCTGAACGAGCCCAACTACCTGCGCGCCAACGACGGCCGGCTGATCGTCGGGCTGTGCGACCACACGGGGCTGACCGGCGACGGGACGGCCGGCGCCGGCGATGTGCGGGCGTTCGTGGCGGCCCTGCGCGAACGGGCCAGGACGGACCTGAACGAGGAGATCCTGGTGCTGTCCAACTGGGAGATGCACGTCGGCACCGACCCGGCGGTCTTCGGCGCCGACGGCTCCTACTGCGGGGTCCGCTACGACCACCAGCCCAGTTACGTGTCATACGTTCAGGAGATGGCAGGCTACTTCGCCGCCGCCCCGCGCACCTTCATGCGGTGCGCGGCCTCCGACTTCGACGAGCGGCCCCGCTACCCGCATCTCATCCAGGACCCGGACAAGATCCGCTGGTACCGGGACCAGACGATCGAGTTGTTCCGCCAGGGCGTCGGCCGGATACGCACCGACATCGCACGGTCCACCCGCCTGTCCCCGATCGACAACCTGGTCGGTTTCTACGCCTGGAACGAGTGGCACGAGGGCGGCATCATCGAGCCCAACGTCCGCGACGGCTGCGCCTACCTCGACGTCATCCGATCCGAGCTGCGCCTCACCGGCGGACAGGGCTGCGTGGCGTCGGGAATCGCTCCTTCCTGACACCTGCGGTGGCCGCGGGCCGGGGGCGCGAGCGCCCGGCCTGAGCCGGGCTCCGGCTTCACCGGTTCAGGCGGGGCAGAACCCGGTCGATGGCGTAGGGGATGGACAGGACCGAGGGGAAGGCCAGCGCGTGGCTCTCGGCCGGGGTGAGCGGCAGGTAGCCGCCGTTGCGGACGGAGTTCAGCCTCGCGAACAGGGCCGTGGTCTCGATCGCCCGCCGTTCGTGCTCATCCCGGAAGGTGATCAGGGTGTAGCCGGCGTCGATGAGCTCCAGCCGTTCCCTGCTGACGCCGGCCATGCCCGCCGGGCCCGATTCGGGCAGGGCGGCGACTAGCGCGGGCAGCGCCAGGCCGAAGCCGGCGAGGAACCGCACCAGCACGTCGTCCCGCGCGCACTTCGTGACGACCTGGTCCCCGGCGAACGAGCTGAACGTGAAGGTTCTCCCGCGCAGCCGCGTGGCCCGCCGTCGCACGTCGCCGAGCCGGTCCTCCAGGTCCCGGACGAGGCGTTCCGCCTGTGCCTGCCGGCCCAGTGCCCGCCCGATCCGTCGCGTGGTGGTCTGCCAGGTGTCGGCGTTGGGGCCGTTCACGTACGCCAGGACCGGGGCGATGCGCCGGAGCAGGTCATGGTGGTCGGCCAGGCGGTAGTGGTTCGTGGCGAGGATGAGGTCGGGGGTCAGCGCGGATGCGTTCCACCGGTGGTTCCGTCCCCGCCTGAATGAGCTCGGGCCGCGCCGCGCCGACGGCTCGCGCGAGCCACGGCTCCATCCCGCTGGGATCGCTGAGCGACCGCTGGACAACGAGGGGGACGACGCCGAGGGCGACGGCCGTGTCGGCGTCCTTGCCGAAGCCGAGCGCCACGATCCGCACGGGCCGTGCCGGAATCTCGGTCGCCCCGAACGCCCCGGCGATCCGCGCGAACGGTCCCGTGCCCGCCACCTGGTCACCTGCCCCGGCACATCCAGCGAGACCGAGCAGGGCCCCTGCTCCCGCGGCGATGAGCGCGCGGCGGCTCGGCACCGGTGACATGGCTGTCCTTTCCGGAGGTGGACGGTGCGATGGAGGTCAGGCCGTCAGCGCCGCTTCGATGGCGCTCACGGTCTCCGGCGAGATGCCGGCACCGGACGCCCATCCTCGGGCGCCGCCGTAGTCCGCTTCGAGCGCGTCGAGGAAGGCGGTGATCGGCTCCTGGGAGCACTCGTAGAACTCCGGCGCGAGTGGCCGGGCGCGATGCCGGGCCAGGAGCCGGGGCAGGTTGCCCGCGGTGCGGAGATAGTCCTCGACGATCACGGATCGTGGCACGTCGGCCAGGCGGAGCGCCAGCGCGATGACCACGCCCGTGCGGTCCTTGCCTGCCGTGCGATGGACCAGGGTCGGCCGTTCGAGCAGCACGGCCAGAGCTTTGACGGCCAGCGGCAGGTTCCGGTCGTGGCAGAGCCTGCCGGCGTAGTCGGCGGGCAGCGAGGGGAAGATCCCGACGTCGAGCAGGGGTATGTTGACGTGGGCCACCCCCGGGAGTGCCACGCGGGCCGGGGCCGTGTCCAGGGGGTGCCGCAGGTCGAGGACGCAGCCGATGCGCAGCTCGTCGGTCAGGTGCTCGATGTCCGACGGGGTCAAGTCGTCCGGGGCGTCGCTGCGGAAGAGCCGGCCCGGCACGATCCGGCCGGGTGACCCCGAAGCGACGTCCCGGAAGTTGCACAGGCTGTTCACCGCTCGTGCCCGCCGAGCGAGATCGTGCCCCGCGAGCCGTCCACCGTGATCACCTGACCGTCGCGGATCCTCGTGGTCGCGCCGGCCGCGCCCACGACAGCGGGGATGCCGTACTCCCGGGCGACCGTCGTGCCGTGGGAGATCATCCCGCCCGTCTCGGTGACCAGGGCGGCGGCGTTGAGGAAGAGCGGTGTCCAGCCCGGGTCCCTCGAAGGGCACACGAGGACCTCGCCCGGTTCGATCCGGGCGGTTTCGGGGTCGTGCACGATCCTGGCCGGCCCGGACGCGATGCCGGACGAGCCGGCCAGGCCGTGCAGGAAGACGCCACCGCCGGCGCTCGCGGGGCGGTACTCGGGGATGGTGCCGTCCGACAGGACGACGGAGGGTACCTGGCTGCGGCTCATCTCCTGCGTGTAGACCGCCCGCCGCTCGCGCACCTTGGCCCGATGACCGCTGTCCCCGTCCCCGGACGCGTCGAAGCCGGTGTCCGCGGCGTCCACGTAGCTGATCAAGGTGCCGAAGACGGGAGTGGGGTCGTCGGCCCAGCGGGGCAGCCCGAGGTCCATCTCGGCGGCCACCCGGCAACCGTAGCGGGTGAGGAAGGCGCGCATTCCCCTCTGCAGAGAATCGGGCAGCTCCCCGCGCTGGTACGCCTTCGCCAGCCTCCCGGCGTCGCGCTCGGCGACGACGGCGCGTGCGGCCGGGTCGGTCCTGGCCGTCATCGCCAGCCGCCACAGCGCCAGATCCATCTCCGTGGTCGGGTTGGCGGGCAGGCCGCGGAAGCAGGCGTTGATCTCCTCCGGGCCGGCGAATCCGTCGAGCAGACGGGCGGCGAGCCGCTGCGCCAGGCCGCCCGCGGTGTTCGCCGCGCGGGGCAGGTCGGCCTCGATGTGGCAGATCATCTTGTGGTTGGCCTCGATCCAGCGCAGCCGCTCGGCGGGTTCCGCGTGCTGGGGGCCGATCAGCGCGCGCACGTGCTGTTCCGCCCGCCGCCGTACGCGGACGCGGGCCAGTGCCGGACGCCACCGCCTCACCCACGCCCCGCACCGCTTCGGCGACCATTTCGGACCTGTGGCCCGTCACCGGGTTGAGTGTGTGCAGGACGCCCGCTGTCCTGGCTCGCACCATGCGCTGCACGACGACCCCGATGGCGGCGGCACGATGATCCACGCCGTGTGCCGTGCGGTACCGGACGGCGCGGTCCGACCAGAGCGAGGCCCAGCAGCGCCTGACCGCCGCCAGCACCTCCTCGATGCCGGTGACATGCAGGAACGTGTCGTACTGCCCGGCGAAGCTGGCCTCGGCCAGGTCCTCGCTCGGGGAGGACGAACGCACCGCGACCTCAGCGTCCTCGCCCATCGCGCGGTAGGCGTGCGCGATGGCCCTGGTCAGTTCCCCGGGCGGCTCCGCCGCCAGGATCGCCGCCCGGATGGAGCGTGCCGTCTCCTCGTCCGCGGACCCGCCGTTCAGGAGAGCCGCCACCTGTCCTGCGCAGGCGGAGTCGTAGGCGGCGGTGGTGATGACGAACCCGTCGGGGACGCTGAAGCCCAGCCCGAGCATGGCCGCCAGGTTCACGGCCTTGTTCCCGGCCCGTCCGGCATCCGGAACCGTCAGTTCTCGCAACGTCACCACGCTGCGGGTGTCCGTGACAACCAACTGATCGACACTCCTTCGCTGGTCGATGGGCAGGCATCACGATGCATCCTCAACTCGGGTTGAGTGCAAGCCGCCGCGTGCGGTCACCGCGGTGAGTCCGGCGGCGAGCAGGCAGCAGGTGACGCCCGGCATCGACGTGAAGGATCACGTGCCCGCGGGCGCGGGTCCGGCCGTCATCGCGGTGCGGGCGCTTGGACGCCCGCTCTGAACTCGGGGCAGTCCTCCAGCGATGGGCCGTGCGGGCACTGCTTCAGATGGCCGAGGTACCGCCTGGCGGTGGCCAGGCGTTCCATCTGGGCGTCGATGTCGGCGATCCGCGCGTCCACGATCTCCCGCCAGTTGTCGGCCCGCGACAGCAGCGCGGCTATCTCGTCGATCCCCATGAGGCCGCTCTGCCGCCATAGCCGGATCAACGCCACCCGGTAGACCTGCGCGGTGTCGTAGAACCGCTGCCCCGACCGCCGGTGCGGGATCACCAGCCCGCGTCAGCGGCCCTCATCAGCGGTCGTCCTCCTCGAACAGGTCGAGGCCGCGCAACTGCGACCGGGACGAGATGCCCAGCTTCGGGAAGATCTTGTACAGGTGGTGGCTCACCGTCCTCACCCCCAGGAACAGCCGGGCGCCGATCTCCTTGTTGGTGAGCCCCTGCGCGGCGAGCCTGGCCACCTGCCACTCCTGCGGCGTGAGCGCCGCCCCCCGCGCGACCGGCGCCGGCTCACCACCACAACTGCGCAACTCCGCCCTCGCCTGAGCGGCCCACGGCCGCGCGCCCAAACGCTCGAACTGCTCAAGTGCCTGCCTCAACGACACCCGCGCATCGCGGACCCGGCGATGGCGGCGCAGCCACTGCCCGTGCAGCAACGCCGTACGGGCGTACTCGAAAGGGCGATGATCCGCACCCGGAATCGACAGAGCGGCACGGAAGTCCTCATCAGCCCGGTCGATGTCACCGGCCAGCAGAGCGCGACAGCGGTGCAGACAGGCCCTCGCCAACGGCGTGCCGGTCGTGGCCGTGCGCCGCTCGTGCTCGGTGGCCAGCCGTGCCGCTTCACCGGTGAGCCCCGCCCGGACGTGCGCCTCCACCGTGTCGCCGATCGCCAGCGCGCTGACCTGCTCGTGATGCCGCGCGGAACCGGCCAGGTGCAGGGAGCGCAACGTGGCCGCGGCCGACTCGGGCCGGCCGTGCGCCAGGTCGCGCAGCCCCAGAGCCCACGTCGCCTGCGCGGCGGCGAGCCGGTTGCGGACCGGCGCGGCCAGCTCCAGGGCCCGCCGGGCATGCCGGCCGCAGTCGGCACGCCCACCGCGCGCGGCGGCCAGCAGCGCCAGCATGGCCGCCGCATCGGCGGCCCGCGGACGCTGGTTCACCTCGCCGGCCACCTCGTACGCCTGCATCGCGTGCTCCTCGGCCTCCGCCCACAGCCCGAGCCGGTACTCCAGCTCGGCCAGCCAGCACAGCGGGATCGCGATGATCGCCCGCATGCCCGCATCCATCAGGTGATCGCACGCCACCAGACCGAACTCGCGCGCCTGGCTCGGATCAGGTCCGCGCCAGTTGATCGCCATGGCGTACAACCAGCTGTGCGCGTTGGAAGGATGGATCGCGGCGGGCGCCCGATCGAACACCCACCACGGGTCCGCCGTCGCAGGGTCGGGCAGACCTCGGACGGCGGCGGCAAGCAGCAGGCCATAGCGCTGATAGCCGCCGGGCAGTTCGGCGAGCCGGTCGGCGGCAGCGGCGGCCCAGGGCAACCGGTCGGTGTAGACGGCGGTCTCCAGCGCGATGAACAACATCTCCGCCGCGTGATCGGCGGACTTGCCCGCCAGTTCGGCCGCCGTGCGCGTCGCGTAGTCGTAGGCGGTGACCTGATCGCCGCTGTAGAACTCGACCAGCCCCCGCAGGCGTACCATCTCCTGCTCGGTGCCCGGATCGGCGAGGCTGCGGTCGGCGGCGGCGAGCAGCGACCGGGCATAACGGTCGTGCCCGGACTTCCACGCCGCGTAGGCGGCCAGGGTCAGCCGGCGCACCCGTTCGGCTGGCTGGGAGCTGAGCAGGGCGGCCTGGTGCAACGTCGATGCGGTGGCGGCCATCCCGCCGCGCGCGGTCATCTCGTGGGCGTCCCGTTCGAGTTCGGCCGCCAGCGCGTCGTCCGGATCGACCGCGGCCAGCGCGCGGTGCCGCCGCGCCCGCCCGTTCTCACCGCGCGCGGCCAGCACCGACGCCAGAGCGGCGTGCGCGGCGCGCCGTCGCCCGGCGGAGGCGCTCTGGTAGGCGGCCGAGCGGATCAGCGGATGACGGAACCGCAGCTCGTGGCCGAACACGTCGATCAGTCCGGCCCGTTCCGCCGCGTCCAGGGCGTCCTGCGGCGCTCCCAGCCCGGCGGTGGCGGCCAGCACCACGCTCACCCGTCCGGACTCCTCGGCCGCCGCCACGAGCAGAGCGTCGTGCGCCTGCTCCGGTAGCGAGCCCAGTCGCCGCACGAACATCGCCCGCAGCGTCGCGTCCAAGGGGACCGTCCCGGTCAGGAGCGACACCGGCACGAGCCGTTCCCAGTCGCCGGCACGGGCCAGCGTGGTCAGCGCCAGCGGGTTGCCGCCGGTGGCCTGCGTCAGGACGTCGATGGTGGGGCGGTCCACCTCCCATCCGGCGGCCTGCGCCAGCCGGGCCACCACCTCAGCGTCCAGGCCGTGCAGCCGGATCTCCGCCAGGTCCGCGGTCTCCAGCTCCGCTTCACCCGGATCTTGTACGGCGATCAGCATGCCGGCTCCGGTGCCGGTCAGCCGCCTGGCGGCGAACAGCAGCACAGCCGTGGAGGCGCGGTCGAGAGCGTGCGCGTCGTCCGCCACGACCACGACCGGGCCGGCCTCCGACAGCCGCCGGAGCAGCGCGGTGAACGCCGCGCACACCAGCAGTTCGGTGGTCTGCCCGCGCCGCAGGCCGAGCGCGCAGCGCAGGGCCTGCGCCTGCTCCTCCGGCAGCAGGTCCAGGCTGTCCAGGACGGGTGCGAGGAGCTGATGCAAGCCGCTGAAGGCCAACCTGATCTCCGACTCGACGCCCGCCGTCACGAGAAACGTGAGCCCCTGCCCGGCCCGCCGCCGGGCCTCGCGCAGCAGCGCGCTCTTCCCCACCCCCGCCTCGCCCCGGATCACCAGGGCACCGCCGCGCCCTCTGTGGACCTGGTCGAACAACCGCCCGATCCGCTGCAGCTCCTCGTCCCGCCCGAAGATCGTGTGGTCCGCGTTGATAGGACATCCGTTCCTTGTCACTCAATCTTCACGCCCTGTGGATGCGAGATCATAAGCGGGATCGCTCACAAGCCACTCACACGCCGCTCGCATGCCGTCCTCCTGTGGCCGGCCTCCCGGCCGGCTTCATGGCCTCCTCCCGTGAGGCATCGCCCCGGTACAGAATGCCCGCGGTGCCGGCATAAACCGGTTCCGGGGACATCGGAGGGAGATGGAGACTTCTGCCATGCGGCATCTGCCTTTCCCGAAGATTCCCGTTGCGTCGCGCGCCGTCGTCGCCTTCAACGGCGAGTGGATCGCGACCGAGAAGATTCACGGAGCGCAACTGGTCATCGCCTTCGACGGCCGTGAATTCCATATCGGCAAACGCAAAGCCTGGCTGGGCGGGGAGGAAGCGTTCTTCGGCTGGCAACTGCTGCGCGGCCAACTGGAACAAGCGGCCAGGACGGCTTTGTCGCTGGGCGGCAGCGCCGTACGCATCTATGGAGAACTGTACGGCGGCCACTATCCGCACGCCGACGTCGTCCCGGTGCCCGGGGTCAGTGCGGTGCAAACGGGGGTCTGGTACAGCCCGGACCTGCGTTTCGCGCTCTTCGACGTACTGCGGCACGAGGGCCCGGACGACACCGGCGTCTTGCTGCCGTACGCCGACGTGGCAGCCGTGGCGTCGTCGGCCGGGCTCGATGTGGTGCCGCTGCTCGGCAGAGGGCCCCGCCACGAGCTGGACGCCCTGCCTCTGCGGTTCCCCACCCGGGTGCCGCGTCTGCTCGGGCTGCCGGACATTCCGGGAAACCATGCGGAAGGGATCGTCATGCGTCCTGATGTCTCCGCTCCGGCCCAGCGACGTCCCATCATCAAGATGAAAATCGAAGAGTTCGACGAATTGCGCTTCGATGAGAGCCGGCCCTGGAACCCGCACACGCGCCTTTCCCTGGATGATCTGCGAAGACTCGCTCACGCCATGGTGAACAAGCCCCGCCTGGACAGCGCGCGGTCGAAGACGGGGCCCGGGTCCTTCCATGAGTTCGTGGACGAGGTCGTGCTCGACGTCATGGTCGATCTGACCGACGCCTTTCCCGCAGCCATGGCGGCCCTCGACGGTGCTGCGGAGGACGAGCTGAACGCCCACCTGAGGGACACGGTCCGGGCGAGCTGCCGCGAGTGACTCACTCCGCGACCGCGCGACCGGCGATGGGCCTGCCCAGCGCCCGCCTGCGCACCGCCGTCGGCCTTCGGCTACGGACGGAGATCGACCCAGGCCGCCACCTCGTCGCCGGTCTGGGTCAGGGTGGCGCCCAGACCGGCGAGGATCTCGCGCATGGGGGTGTTGCCGGCGGTCGTGCTCGCGAACAGCCGGCGGGCGCCGCGAGCGCGTGCGAGGCCGACGAGCTGCCTGAGCACGGCGGTACCCACGCCCTGGCCCCGGTGCGAACGCCCGATCCAGATGCCGGCCTCCACGGCGTCGCGGGCGTCGTCCAGCGGGCACAGCCTGGCGGCGCCGGCCGCGCGGCCGGTGACCAGGATCACGTAGGTGTCCTCCACGGGTTCGGGCGCCAGCGCCCTCGACCGGTGGAAGCGCAGGAAGGCCCGACGCCGCTCGCCCGTCCATCCCCCGGGGCCCTCCACCGGAGGCATCACCTCAAGCGGATCCGCGTCGGCCACCGCGCATTCCAGCAGTTCCGGCAGCAGGCTCTCGTCCAGCCGCGGCAGCTTCACGTCCGGCCGGAGGCTCACGACGGCTGCCGGAGGCATTCGGCGAGGAACCGCTCCAGGCTCCACCAGGCACGCTCTGCGGACTGCCGGCTGTACTGGATGCCGAGCTCCGGGCTGTTCGCCTGCTCGGCCATGAAGGAGTGGAAGGTGTGGCCGAACACCTGGAACTGCCAGTCGGCGCCGGCCGCGGTGAGCTCGGCCGCGAGCGCCGTGACGTCCTCCGGCCTGGCGAAGGGGTCCTCCCAGCCGTGATAGACGGCGACCTTGCACGAGGTCGGCCGCGGCGTCCAGCCCGGCGGCGGCGTCAGCACCCCGTGGAAGCTCGCCACCCCTCGTACCGCGGCGCCGGTCCTGGCCATGTCCAGCACGCACAGCCCGCCGAAGCAGAACCCGATCGCCGCCAGCCGGGAGGCGTCCACCTCGGGCAGTTCGGCCACCGTGGAGACCACCGTGGCCAGGCGGTCCGCCAGCATCGCCCGGTCCTCCAGGAACGGTCTCATGAGCGCGTCGAACTCCTCCGGCGTGGAGCCGCTGACGCCCTTGCCGTACAGATCCATGACGAACGCCTGATACCCCCAGGGCAGCAGCCGCATGGCCATCTCGACCAGGACGTCGCTCCTGCCCTCCGCGCCGTGGCACACCAGCACGGTCGGCGCAGGCGCAGGGGTCGCATCCCCACGCAGCAGCAGCCCTTCCATCACCGCCGAACCGTGACGGTACTCGACAGGCACGGTGACCACGGCACCGGTCTGCATGTTCTCGGTACTCCTCTCGTTCCTTGCCCGGTGAACGGCGGGCGGGACGTGTTGGTGGTGGTGCGCGCTCTCACCACGCTCACATGCGGACGACCTGGCGCCGGCGCCTCTCGTCGGCTCACGGCTTCGGAACGGCCTGGTGGATGAAGCTCATGAGGATGTCCGCGATGACCGCAGGGGCGGTCTGGTGCAGGCTGTGCCCGACCCCGTCCACGGTGCGGACGGTGCCACCGTGCTCCCGCACCAGCATCGCGTCCCGCTCACTCGACAGGGCCAGCACCGCTGGATCCCCGCGCAACAGCGACACCGGCCCCGGCACCGCCTCCAGCCAGTCGCCGGAACGGTCGAGACAGCCGTACACGCCTTCGCGATCGTCGAGAAGCGCATCGAGGAAGGCCGGGTCGTGGCGGTGCAGGGAGTAGGCCATGCCGGTGAGGTACGGATGATCGAGGCCGAACAGCTCGGCATAGGTCCGCTCCCCCGCACTCTCGGCGCCGAGCAGCCCGAGCAGCTCGGACTCGGGACGACCGCACCAGTCCCGCCAGCGGCGCAACCGCTCGGAGCTCTGCTCCACAAGCCGGTACATGGCCTGCGCGGACAGCGGCGCATCACCGATGACCAGGCCGGCGAACGCCTCCCGGCAGGCCGCGGCGGTGGCCAGGGCGACCTGACCACCATAGGAGTGGCCGTACCACCACGCCGGGCCGTCCAGCTCGGCCCTCGCCCACTCGGCCAGCACCGCCGCGACACCCTCCACGTCGTAGCGGCCGGGCGGCGAGTCGCCGTGACCAGGCAGGTCGACGGCCCACCACCGGACATGGGGCGACAACATGAACAGCAGTTCGGCGCCCATCCGCCAGGAACCGGAACCGCCGTGCACGAAAACCAGCCGGGGGCCACCCTGGCCGCCCTTGCGGACCGCGATCACGGCCTCATCTCCTCAAGTGATGGAGTGCGAAGCGGCCGGCTGGACAGGGCCGGACTGCGGAGCCCGCCCGCCAGGTCGCGCATGGACAGGCCGTCGAGGCCCTCGGCGCCGAGGACGGCCACGGCCTCGGCCACGATCTTCGCCTGGCCGGGACGGCGATCCCCGGCCGGCTGTGGCCGCCGCAGCCACACCGAACCCATCTTGCCCGCACGGCTGGTCATGAGCGCAGCCTAGCGCCGTTATTAAGCAGTGTTCAAGTCAGCTGAACACTGTTCAGGGGCGCGCCGGCATTCCGCTCATGACGTGCGCGCGGATCACCGCCATGCGCGTCGGCGCCCGCCACCTGCCGTTCCCCGGCAGCGGCCACACTGTGGACGCACCGGAACGCCTGAACGCCGTTCTCGCCGGCTTCTGGGACGAGGCGGAGGGAGCCGCTCAGGGCCCTGGGGTGATGAAGCCGGACTCGTAGGCCGCGATGACGGCCTGCGTGCGGTCTCGGGCGTTCAGTTTGGTGAGAAGGTTACCGATGTGGGTCTTGACGGTACCGACGGTGATGTACAGCCGCTCGGCGATCTCTGAGTTGGTCAGGCCCTGCGCCATCAGGCGCAGAACGTCCGCCTCGCGTTCGGTCAACTGCCGGCTGATGGCGAGAGGGCGGCGTGGACGGTACCGGGCGGCCAGTTCACGGATACTGGCCGGGAACAGCAGGGTGTCGCCGAGAGCGGCCACCCGGACCGCGTGCACGATCTGCTCGGGCTCCGCGCGTTTGAGCAGGAAACCCGTGGCGCCCGCGCACAGGGCCCGATAGACGTATTGGTCGCTGTCGAAGATGGTGAGGAGCAGGATCCTCGGCGGCTGCCGCTCGATGTCCAGGATGAGTTCCGTGGCGTCCAGGCCGTCCAGCTCGGGCATTCGGACGTCCATGAGCAGCACGTCCGGGCGGAGACGGCCGGCCAGTTCGACGGCCTGCCGTCCGTTCTCCGCTTCGCCCACCACGCAGATGTCAGGCTCGGCGTCGAGAATCTTGCGAAGAACCGTTCTGATCATCGGCTCGTCGTCGGCGACGACGACACGGGTCGTCATCGGGGGACCGCCAGGGGCAGCCGGATGGCGAGCAGCCACTGGGAGCCTTTCGCTCCGGCGGTCAGGTCGCCGCCGAGCGCGAGCACTTGATGGCGCATCGACGTCAGGCCCATCCCTGGCGGGACCGGCCGCTGATTCGTGGACAGCGGGTTGACGCACTCGATGGTGATCGCTGTCTCGTCGATGGTCACGCGCAGCTCCGTGACGCCGGGCCCGCCGTGCCGGAGAACATTGGTCAGCGCCTCTTGAACGACGCGGTAGCCCACCCGGGAGACCGCGGCCGGCAGCCGAGCCGCATCGCCGATCACCGTGTGGCGGACGGTCAGCCCCCCCGCGGTGACAGGGCCGATCAGCTTGTCCAGGTCGGTCAGCGCGCCATGCGGCACGGTCGGTGCCGGTGTCGTGCCGTCCTTCAGGAGGGACAGCACGTGGTCGAGGTCGCTCAGTGCGCTGCGACTGGTCTGCTGGATCGACTTGAGCATCTCACGGACGAACTCCGGATCCGTGTCGAGCAGCCGTTCGGCGCCTCCCGCTTGCATGAGGGTGACCGTCAGCGCATGACCCACCGAGTCGTGCACCTCCTTCGAGAGCCGGCTGCGAGCGGCCAGGTCCGCGGCGATCAGGCGCTCGGCGGCCAGCAGCTCCGCGCTGGACGGGCCGAGCAGGGGCCGGACCAGACGGTCCGCCAGCGCGCCGGCCGCCCCGACCAGGCAGCCCAGCGCCAGGACACCGATCAACGCCGTCCCGGCGAGGAGCATGAAGTCGAGCGGCCCGCGAAGACTCCACGGCGCGAGGTCATGCCCCGCGGGGCCGCTCAACCAGGCGGGCACCGAGGCGATGACGCTCAACGTGACGAGGAACGCCACCGCGACAGCGGCACCGAGGAAGACGTGGAGCACATGCCAGACTCCGGCCCGCAACCGCGTCTGCCACCGCACGCTCCGGGACGGTACCGGCTCGAAGCGGACGCGGAGGAGAACACGAACCACCCGCAGCTCGGCCCGGCGTACGGCGGGTACCAGCCCGGCGGCGAACGCCAGCGCGCCGGCGGCCAGGACGGCCTGGACGAGAACGAGCTGCACGAGGCCCGCCGTCGCCGGCTGCTCGTCGAGCCGCCAGGGGGCCGCGACCAGTGCCGCACCGGCCAGCAGGTACGCGCCGCACGACGCCGCGCCGAGCGCCAGGAGCAGGCCCCGCCGAAGGGTCCTGTCCGCGGTATGCGAGCGGAACAACCGAAACAGGGAGAAGGAGGGCGACCGGGGCACCCCCTCATCCTGCCCGGTACCGGCCGTCTCCCGACTCCGCCCAGCGCAGGATGCCCGCCTACAACTTCCGGCAGAGGGACTCCGTCTGGCGACAGAAGCGGAAGAGGCCCCGCGTCCGGAAGCCTTGCCGTCTGCGCATCCGTCGAAGCATCCGTCGAACCTGCTCGGGAGGGCACCGGAGATGGCACGACCGTTGGGACGAGAGAACAGGCACGCGAGATGGCGATGCCTGGTGGCAGGGCTGACGCTGACGACCGCCGTGAGCGCGATGGGCACCGCGCCCACCGCGGCCGCGGCCGAGGCCGCGGCCGCCCCCGCGCGCTGGCGGGCGTGCGCGGAGCCCGCTCCGCAGCAGGCACCGCTACAGTGCACGACGATCTCGGTACCGCTGGACCACCGGATACCCCACGGCCCCAAGATCGACATTGCCGTCTCCCGGCTGGCCGCCCGCGACCAGGCCGAACGCAGGGGGGTGCTGCTGATCAATCCGGGCGGGCCTGGCATCGCCGGGCTGGGCGCACCGGCGCTGGTGTCGGGAAATCCGGCGCTCAAGGACGTCGCGGAGCACTACGACCTGGTCGGGTTCGACCCGCGCGGCACGGGCGCCAGCAGCCCCATCGACTGCGGACTCGACGACCGGCAAGTGCGCCAGGCACAACTGCCGTGGCCTCAACCCGGGGGGTTCGACGCCGACGCCGCGCTCGCCCGGGCGACAGCACAAGCCTGCGTCAGGCGTGCCGGTGCGATGCTTCCGCATCTGACCACGGAGAACACGGCACGTGACATCGACGCCATCCGCTCCATGCTGGGCGAGCGGAAGATCTCCTACCTGGGAGTCTCGTACGGCACCTACCTCGGTGCGGTTTACGCCACTCTGTTCCCCACCCGCGTCGACAAGCTCGTGCTGGACAGTGTCATGGCACCGGAGGGCCCCTCCTACCGTACGGTCCGCTCTACGGCGCAGGCCGTGGACGCGCGCTTCACCGACCTGGCGGCGTGGCTGGCGGAGCGGCACGCCACGTACTCTCTTGGAGAGACCGAGCACCAGGTGCGCGCGCGCATCCTCGCGCTGCTGCGGCGGCTCGCGAAGCAGCCGGAGAAGGTCGGGGACGTCGAGGTCACGCCGGCCTCACTGCGGTCCCTGCTGTACATGACCTTCGCCGCGCCGGACGCGTCGCTGTTTCCCGACACGGCGGGCGTCGTGGGATATCTGACCGGCGCACCTGGAGCGCCCCCGGAGGCCACCGTGGCTCAGCGGCTCGCCCGAGCCACCATGGTCCCGCCGACCGGCTCGGCCACCGCGTCGGCGATGCTCGCGGTGACGTGCGCCGGCCGGTGGCCACGCGATCCCGCCGCCTACCGGCGTGACTCGCTCAGCGAAGCGCGCGCCTTTCCGGTGACCGGCGGGGGCTTGTCCAACATCCGCCCGTGTGCGTACTGGCCCGGCGCCCCCGGGCAGGGGCAGGTCCCGAGGATCGGCGGAAGGCCCGTCGAGGTGCTGATGCTGCAGAACCTGCGAGATCCTGTGACGCCTTACGCAGGCGCTGTGCGGATGCGGCTGGCGCTCGGGGCACGCACCCGCCTGGTCACCGTCGACGCCGCCGGTCACGGGGTCGCGGACCTGTGCGCGGTGAGCGCGGCATCGGCTTGGCTCGTGGACGGCACGCTGCCGCGCGAGGACGTGCGCTGCCCGGGGAGAAGCAAAGCCACATGACGGCAGAGAACCGGGCGGCCGTCGTGCACGTGAGCGCTCGCCGGGCCCCAGGCCGGCCACTGGACGTGGAACGACCCGGCCCGGCTATTCCGCCGGCGCGCTCACGCGAGAGGTCCGCGCCGGCGGCGGCTCGGCGGGCCGATCACCGGGGGAGCCGCCTGCCCGCGTGACCGTCCTGGCGCCGGTCACCGCCAGCGCGACCGCGCCGGCCGCCACCACGCCCGCCGCGGTCAGGTACGCCGCGTGGTACCCGCCGAGCGTGTCCGGCACCGCGCCGGCCACGGCCGCCAGGGCCGCGACGCCCAAGGCCGAGCCCACCTGCTGCGCCGTCACGTTCACCGCGCCCGCCACCCCGTGCCTGTCCTGGGGGACGCCGGTCAGCGAGGCGGAGGTGAGAGCCGTGAAGGCCAGCCCCTGGCCCGCGCTCATGACCGCGATGCCGGGGAACACGTGCAGCCAGTACCGCCCGTCGGGCGGCGTCACCGCCCACAGCGCGGTGCCCGCGGCGATCAGCAGCAGGCCGAAGACGAGCAGCCGGCCCTGCCCGACGCGGACGAGCACCCGTCCGGCCACCGACGACGTCGCGATGACCACGATGCTCATCGGCACGACCGCCAGGCCCGACTGCAGGGGCGTGTAGCCGAGCATCCCCTGCAGGTACATGGGCGCGAAGAACAGCACGCCGGCCACCGCCACGTAGAACAGCAACGCGCCGGCGGCGCCCATCCGCACGTGAGAAGAGCGGAACAGCGTGAACGGCAGCAGCGGGTCGGCCGCCCGGCGCTCGCGCCAGGTGAACGCGGCGAGCGCTCCGACGGCGAGGGCCAGCGCGAGCAGCGTACCGGGGTCGGTCCAGCCCATCTCGCCGCCGCGGGTCACGCCGTACACACCCAGCAGCAGGCCGACCGTGACGGCGGCCGCTCCGGGCGCGTCCAGGGGCTGCGCGCGGCGGCGGCCTCGCGGAAGGAACATCCGGCAGGCGGCCAGGGTCAAGGCGGCCGGCACGGCGATCACGGCGAAGACCGAGCGCCAGCCGAGCCAGGTCGTCAGGAAACCGCCCAGCACCAGCCCCGCGGCGAAGGCGCAGGCGCCGACGGAGGCGTACACGGCCAGCGCGCGGTCGCGTTCGCCGCCCTCGGGGAAGATCTCGGTCAGCAGCGCCAGCCCGGCGGGGACGGACAACGCCGCGCCCACGCCCTGCAAGGCGCGGGCGGCGACCAGCACCGCCATGGCCGGCGCGAGACAGGCCAGCAGCGAGCCGGCCGCCAGCAGCCCCATGCCCAGCGCGAACGTCAGGCGGCGGCCGAACACGTCGGCCACCCTGCCACCGAACAACAGGAACCCGGCGAAGGCCACCGAGTAGGCGGTCAGCGCCCACTGCAACGCGCCGGGCCCCAGCCCGAAGTCATGACCGATCTCCGGAAGGGCCGCGTTGACCACGGCTCCGCTGGCCACGTCGAGCCCCTGGGCCAGGGCCAGCACGACGAGAGCGGCCTGGCGCGAAACCGTCGTAGGACGATGACGAGATATGGACATGGCCAAACCTCACCAACAGGGCGTCCCCGCTGTCCAAGACCTGTTGCCATGCGCAGAACGCATAGATCGATTACCGTTGAGGCGTCATGGATGTGGACACCAGAGCGTTGAAATACTTCATCGCCGTGGCGGAGGAGCTGAGCTTCAGCCGGGCCGCCGCCCGCCTCTACGTGTCGCAGCCCTCGCTCAGCAGGCAGATCCAGCGGCTGGAGAACGACCTGCGCACCCCGCTGTTCCAGCGCACCAGCCGTGACGTGCGGCTGACCCCGGCGGGCCAGGCGCTGCTCCCGGCCGCGAAGGACCTGATCGAGCAGTGGACGGACGCCTTCCGGCAGGCGCGTGTCACCGCCGCGGCCCACGACCGGGTGCTGCGCATCGGCTTTCAGGCCACCGGGGCGGGCAAACTCGGCACGAGGGCCAGGGCCCTGTTCGAGGAACGCCATCCCGGCGTGTCCGTCGAGCCGCGCAGCTTCGACTGGGCGGGCGAGGTGGCGGCGCTGCGCGAGGGCCTGGTGGACGTCGCCTACGTCTGGCTGCCGGCCGACACCCGCGGCCTCACCTGCACGGTGATCGCGACGGAGCCCCGCGTGCTCGGCCTGCACAGCGGGCATCCGCTGGCCAGCCGGAAGAGCCTGACCATCATGGAGATCGCCGACGTGCCGCTCGTATGGACGCGCAAGGCGCCCCGCTTCTGGGTGGACTGGTGGGCGGTCAACCCCCGCCCCGACGGCTCGGAACCTCGATGGGGGCCCGAGAACGACAACCCGGAGGAGCAGCTCGAACACGTCGCCGCCGGGGTGGCCGGAGCCATCGCGCCGAGGTCCATGGCCTGGTACTACGCCCGTCCCGACATCACCTGGGTCCCGCTGACGGACGTGGAGCCGCTGCGGATCGCCCTGGCCTGGCCCGAGCGCGGGGCGAGCGACCTCGTGCCCCCCTTCGCCGCCGTCGTCCGCGAACTGACGGCCACCGCGTAGACGCCCGGCCGCTTCGCCGGCCGCGCGTGCACGCGGCCGGCGAAGCGACATCCCTCGCCCGCCCGCGAAGGCGGGCGCGGGAGCGGGCGTTGCGATGCGGTGGCCCACAGCCCCGTCCAAGGCCGGTGCCGCGCACCGTGGGCGGCGCGCCCGCCCGCGGTGCGAGTCCTCACCCCACAGGCGCTCCGAAGTACGCCGCCCAGCCGGAGCTGATGGCGGTGCCCGAGCCGAACTTGTTGCCGCCCCTGCCGTTCCAGACGGTCAGCACTCCGGTCTCCGCGTGCACGGCGCCGATGTCGGTACGGCCGTCCTTGTTGACGTCTCCCAGCGACATCAAGGTGGCGGCGTAGGGCCCCCAGCTGGGGCCGATCTCGATGGCACCGGTGAAGTCGTTCGCGCCTTCGCCGTTCCAGATGTGGAGTTTGTTGGTGTCCTTCCTGACGGCCATCAGGTCGCTGATCCCATCGCCGTCGAAGTCGCCGCCGATCGGCCGGGTGTAGGCGGTCCAGCCGCCGCCGACGGTGATGCCCGGGCCGAACTGGTTGGCGCCCTTGCCGTTCCAGATGGTCAGCTTTCCGGTCTCCGCGTGCACGGCGCCGATGTCGGTACGGCCGTCCTCGTTGATGTCTCCCAGCGACATCAGGGTGTCGGCGTACGGTTGCCAGCCGGAGCCGAGTTCGACGAAGCCGGTGAACTCGTTGGCGCCTTCGCCGTTCCAGATGTGGAGTTTGTTGGTGTCCTTCCTGACGGCCATCAGGTCGCTGATCCCATCGCCGTCGAAGTCACCGGCGATCGGCCTGCTGTAGGCGGTCCAGCCGCCGCCGACGGTGGTCGCCGGGCCGAACTTGTTGTCTCCTTCGCCGTTCCAGATGGTCAGCCTTCCGGTGGCGGTCGAGAAGAGGTCGCCCACGCCGTCGGCGTCGAAGTCCGGGGTGGCCGACGCGCCCACCCCCGCGTAGTGCGGGTTCTGGGCGTGCGTGAGGGTCTCCCAGCCCAGGAAGTGCGACACTCCGGCGGGACGGTTCTCCTCGATCCACCGCGTGGCGTAGGGGATGTCGTCATATCCGAGCCGGTGGTGCAGTGCGTTGTACGCGACCTCAAGGGGCGCCCCGAGGCCGAGCTCGACCTTTCCTCCGCACAGCCACGACGGCACCGTCCCGCCCAGTTCCAGACGGGCGTGGAAGTCCATCGCGAACCGCAGCCGGTGCTTGGCCGTGGCGTACAGGTCAACGCCCTGGAGCCGGGCCGTCTCCGCGACGTGGGAGATGGCGGCGAGACCCCATCCGGTGTGCCCGAAATCGCGGCAGGTCTCCTGAGTCAACCCGTCCACGAACGTGGTCTGCCCGTGCCAGTAGTCGATGATCTCGGCTTTGGTGTTGTAGTCGCTCTTCGGCGGCGCCTTGGGCAGTGAGCCGTCCGTCGTGAGGTAGATGTAGGCGGGCAACCGGCCGCGCCAGGTGCTGATCGCCTTGTCGAAGGAGACGCGGTCGTCGAGGTGCACGGCGATGCCGATGGCGGCATCGGTCATGATCAGTTCCCAGTTGCCGTTGTTGTTGGGCCGCCCCGCGATCAGGATCGGGAGGTACACCGTGCGGAGCTTGCCGGCGAACCGGCCCGCCTGGGTCCAGCCGGAGTAGGTGTGCTTGATCAGCTCGGCGGCGCGGGAGAAGTTGGCGCCCGCCCAGCCGGTCTGCAGCGGTGCGTTGTCCCCGGTGTGCCCGGTGATCACGGCCGACCAGGCGTCCATGATCTGGATCGCCTTCTCGGCGTAGCGGGCGTCCTTGGAGAGATACCACCGCAGGGCGAGCGTGTAGGCCGCCATCGCGTCCTTGCGCTCGTCCGAGCACCCGTGGTCGGGATTCGACACGGGCCCGCAGTTCACGACGGCGCGTGGCTTGGGCGTGTAGGAGAGCGAGGCGTAGGGGCTGGCCTGCAGGGCGCTCCAGGCGGACTTCCACGGCTCGTTACCGAGGTTGGCCCTGACGAAATCGAGCTGAGCCCGGCTGACCAGCACGCCGGGGTGCTTGAACACGGCCGCCTGCGCGGGCTGCGGAACGGCCAACGCGGCGACCACGAGCGCGAAGACGGCGACAAAGCGAGCGAGACGCACAGGAGTCCTTTCACAACAGAGGGCGCCTATTTCGTCAGCCGCCTGCTCGGGGTGTCAAGATTCGCGTGCCGCGAAGGCGGCTCCGGCATACCCGCCGCATACCACTGCCGGGGGCACGGGGTGGAGGAAGCCCGGCGTGTACCTTCGCCGAGCCTGACCATGACGGGGATCGGTTGATTACGGCGGATGGGAGGGGGCGTACTCGCTAGACTGATCACCGGCCGGCGGGGCGAGAGGTGGCGGTTGACTGGGGAAGCGACACGGCTGCTGGTGCGTTTCGGCCGCCGTTACGCCGCCGCTGTTCGCCTGGCGACGCTGGTGCCGATCTGCGCGATCGCAGTGTCCCGTGCCTCACCCGAGCACGTGGCGGCCACGGCGTCCGTGGTCGTCGTCGCGGCGGCGTGGACCTGCGGCTACGCGTGGTGGCTGCGTGCGGGCCGTGGGACCGTACCGGTGGCCCTCGACGTGGCCGTCCTGCTGGGCCTGTTCGCGAGCATCTGGTGGACCGGCGCCGTCGAGGACCGCAACACCGGGTGGCTGCGGCTCCTGGTCACCTTCGCCTGCGTGACGTGCCAGTGGCACACCTCCCCCCTGACGGGCGGCGTGGCGGCGCTGGCGGCCGGGGGCGGGGCGGTGGTCCTCCTCATCGCGGCGGGAGCGATGGACGTGGACGCGAGCCTGGTCAGCGGGACGATGCAGGCGATACCGGCGGCAGCACTGTCCAGGGCGGCCTGGGTGCTCGTCCACCACGCCGCCCGGCAGGCCGACCGCATGGCGGCCGAGGCCGCGAAGGCGCGCGGCGAGGCGTTGGTGGCCGCGGGCGTCCGTGCCGGAGAACGCGAGTTCGCCAACTCCCTGCACGACACCGCGGCGACGACCCTGCTGATGGTCGGCACCGGTCAGGTGCGCTCGGACGCCGACTGGCTGGCCCGGCAGGCGCGGCGCGATCTGGACCGGCTGCGCTCGGGGAGCGGCCCGCCGCCGGAGGAGGCCGACCTCGTCGAGCTGCTGCGCGCCGACCTCGATGCCACGCACCTGACCGTGGACTTCGACTCCCCCGCGCGGCTCCGGCTGCCGTTCGGCGTGGCCAGGGCGATCGCCGACGCGGCGGGTGAGGCCCTGAACAACGTACGCCGCCACGCGGGCACGACGCGGGCGACCGTCCGGCTCAGCGGCGACGCGCGGGCGCTGCGGCTCGACATCGCCGACCAGGGGAAGGGATTCTCGGCGGCGGACGTGCCCGTCACCCGGCGCGGCCTGCGCGAGTCGGTGTCCGGAAGGATGGAGCGGGTCGGCGGCACGGCCACGATCACCTCCGCCGTGGGCGAGGGCACCCTCGTCCGGCTCGAATGGCGTGCCGGCGATGGGTGACGCCGCCGAAGAGGTGACGCGGACGCAGTTGCGGCGCGGCCTGCGGATCGCGACGTCGCTCGTCGCCATGGCGACCGTGTTCGGGCTCGGAGGGTCCAACATACTGCGCCACCTGGAGGAGTACGACTCACCGCTCACGCAGTGGGCCGCCTTCGCGGCGCTCGCGGCCGTGCTCGGCGGCGAAGCCCTGCTGATCGTCCGCGGGCGATCGTGGAACCGGCTGCGCGGGCCCGCCATCGCCGTCGTGCTCGCCGCGTCGGCGCTGTCGTACGTGACCCTGCCCGATGGCCGCACCTCGACCGGCCCGGACTGGATCTTCGGCGCGGCCAACTGGGCCGGCCTCGTCGTGCTGCTCGACCGTCCCCTGCGCAGCGTCGCGCTGTTCCTGCTGGCCCACGAGCTGACCGCCCTGCTCAACCTGCTCCTGCTCGACGACCCCAGCCTGCCGGACATGGCCAGGTTCTGCACCGGCTCGGTGACCGTGATCGGCTTCCCGCTGTGCGTGGCCGTGGTGGCGTCCATCCTGAGCGGCCTCAGCGCGAGGGCGGCGGCCGCGCGCGAGGAGGTCGAACGGGTACGCGTCTCCGAAGCCGTCGCCGCGGAGTCGCACCGCCGCAGGCAGCAGCGCTTCGCCGAACTGTCGGTGACCACGGTCCCGCTGCTGGAAGGGCTCGCCGACGGCTCGCTGCGCCCCGAGGACCCTGCGGTCCAGCGGCGGTGCGCCATCGAGGCGGCCCGGATGCGCAGGCTGTTCGCCGAGGCCGACACCGTCGCGAACCCTCTGTTGCACGAGCTGCGCCACTGCATCGACGTGGCGGACCGCAAGGGCGTCGTGGTGGAACTGGACGCCCGCGGCCAATGGCCCGAACCGCCGGTGGCGGTCCGGCGCGATCTCACCGAGGCGGTGCTCGTCGCCCTCGCCACCGCCGCCTCCCACGCGCGGGTCACGGTCATGGGCGGCGCCGGGCTGGTGTCGGTCAGCGTGGTCGCCGACTGCGGTGAGATCGACGTGCCGAAGCCGGCGACGCCCGGCGTACGGGTCGAGGCGTTGCACAACGACGATACGGTCTGGATGGAGGCGCAATGGCAGCCGAACCGCCGGCTGACGAGCTGATCACCGTGGTGATCGTGGACGACCACGCGGCCATAGCCGCCGGCGTGCGCGCGTGGTGCTCCCAGGCGGTGCCGCCGATCGAGCTGATCGACGCCGGAGACCGGCTCGCCGACGCCTGGACCGGCCCCGGCGCCGCCGCCGACGTGGTCATCTTCGATCTGGAGCTCGTGCCCCGCCGGCCCGACTTCGGCGAGCTGCGCAGGCTGGTCGACAGCGGCAGGCGCGTCATCGTGTACTCCCAGCACACCGACGACGCGACCGCGATCAAGTGCGTGGACCTGGGCGCGCTGGCGTACCTGACCAAACGCGAGGGGCCCGAGCACCTGGTGCCCGCCATCCGGGCCGCCGCGCGCGGCGAGCCGTACACGGCGCCGTCGCTCTCCGGCGCCCTGGCCTGCGACGACGCCCCCGGCCGGCCGCGCCTGTCGCAGCGCGAGACCGAGGTGCTGCGGGCGTGGTTCGTGTCCTCGTCCAAGGACCTCGTCGCCGCCAAGCTCAACATCACGGTCAAGACCGTCGACACCTACATCGCGCGGGTACGGGTGAAGTACGCCAACGTGGGACGGGCCGCCCGTACCAAGAGCGAACTCGTCAGCCGCGCGCTCGACGACGGTCTCATCACGCTGGCCGAGCTCAACGAGACCTCGTTGTAGGGCGTTCACCTGACACGACGGCACCTGTCCCTTCCGTAAGGTGGCGACGCCCGATGATCGCCGTCCCGGCCCGAGGAGATATCCAAGGTGTTCGTGTCCCTGAAACCGATGTCCGTGGCGATGGCCGCGCTCACCGTCGTCGGCCTCGCGCCGGTGAACGCCCACGCGTCGGCCGCCCTCCGATTCGGTTACGAGAACGGCACCAAGTCCTCCGGGCAGCCGAAACTGGGATTCAACGAGTGCTGCCAGACCTCGATCCAGGTCGATGACCTGCCGAGGACCGGCAGGTACGCGATCCGCAGCCATCTGAAGTACGGCGACAAGATGGTCGCCGGCGGCACCAGAGCCGAAAGCCACACCCTCGACATCAAGGACACCCATTTCCGGTCTGGTGAGACGGTCTACTACGGGTTCAGCATCTACCTCGCGAGCACCTGGCAGAACGACTCAAGAGAAGACATCGTGTTCCAGTGGAAGCCCTGGCGCGACAAGTGTGAGACCGACAAATCCCCCAGCGCCTTCCTCAGCGTGCAGCCCTCCGGAAAATGGCGGCTGAGGGTGAACTCCGACGGCAGTCCCTGTTCCACGGCCGATACCGTCCACAAGACGAGCTTCGACCTCGCCGAGGTGAAACCCGGGCAGTGGCACGACTTCGTCTTCAAGTTCAAGTGGAGCCACGACAGCCAGGGCAGCATCGACGGCTGGTACCAGACCCACAAGAACCCCGGCTGGCGCAAGGTCGTGACCGCCACGGGCCCCAACACCTTCAACGACGATGCCACCACGCAGGGCTACCTGAAGTGGGGCATCTACAAGCCCGCCTGGAACACCGGCCCGACCGAGGTCGAGAGCCGCACGGTCTTCCACGACAACATCACCGTGGGCACGTCCTTCAGCGAAGTCAACCCGGCGGCCGGCTAGCTCTCCTCACCACCGCTCGCGACAGAGCCGGCCACGTTCCCGATGGCGGCCCGACGATCGCCACCGGGCACCCGGAGGCCGCCCGCACTCGCACCCTCCCCGCCCGTGTCGCCAAGGTCTGGGCAGCCTAGGCCACCTCCGAGGACCACGGCCAGTAGGGTGCGCGGCGGGGGCGGCGGGGGCGCAGCACGAACCAGGCGTCGCGCTCGGGCCGTCTTCGTCGGTAAGGCCGCCGTGGGCCTGGGCGATCTGCCGGGCGACCGGCAACCCGAGCCCGGCGCCGCCGGGATCGCGAGCGCGGGAACCTCCAAGCGCGTGAAGCGCCGAAGATCGTCGATCGCCTCGCGGCGGCCGGTGACGCCCGCGTCCAGCCGAGCCACCCGCAGCAGGTCCCCGATCAGGGACTGCATGCGCTCCACCGATTGGGCGCGCCCAACGCCCTGGTTCGCGCGACCGTCGCCGTTCGGCTGCGCCGGCCTTGCCCACGCCCCAAGATCGCGTCGTGGCACAACCCCTGATCTGGTGGGCGCGGCGAGGACGCCGCGGTTGAGGCTCACCCACCGGCATGGTGCCGGCGCGACGGTGATCGCGGTGGTGGGAGAGGCGGATCTCACCACCAGCGCTCAGCTTGAGGCCACATCGCCAAGACGCGCCGCACCCCCCGATGAGCCGCTGGTGCCGGCCAAGTCGGCCGGGCCTGGCAGGTCGGCCGAGCCTAGCAGGTCGGCCGGGCCTGGCAGGTCGGCCGGGCCGGGCACCACGGCGCCGGTGGCGGCCACGCGTGGCGCTGGTCGGTGGCGCTTCGGGCGTGCTCGCGCGCGGTGCGGGCGAGGGCCTCGGCGAGCCGGGCCACCTCGGCCCTCCCACCCGGCCAGGGCCCACCAGACCGGGATACCGGCGATCTCGGCGGGCGCCTGGTGCTGCTCAGCCGGGATGCGCGCGGTGGTGACCAGCTCCCCAGGCGACGCTTTCGTCTGGGATTGCCAGACGAATTTCCTGGTCAGTCACAGGAAGGTCGTCAAGGCAAATCAGGAAAAGTAAACCCCGGCATGCCGAGCATGGTGGGCCCGGCGCGAAGGTGTTCGAGCGTGTGGAGACGCGACCCATCAGCGATGGGCCGTTGCGACAAGGAGTCGCAGTGCGGCGTAGGCGGGGAAACCCCACGTGGCCTTGCCGCCCCGGCGGCCGGCTCCTCTAATAGGCCAGGGCGTACTCACGGTTACTTGTAGGTCCACTCGGCCTTGCAGCGATACTTGCCGTCGAAGAACGTCGTGCGGTAGGTGTAGTTCTTTCGCAGCGGGACACCGCGGCTGTAGTGCGTCTGGCCCGATCCCTTGTTGACCGATTCGCTCTTCATTCCGACGCCGTTCTTCAGCTCCTTGAACTCGCCGGTACGCCCCTTGGTCATGCGGCCCCAGACGTACGTCTTGCCGTTATAGGTGCCGGTGCGGACCTGGCAGTTCAGGCCTGCCGGACCGGACCAGACCGTGTCGGTGTCCCTGGTCTTCACGTTGCTCGCCTTACTGGGGTCCGAAAGAATGTCGGAGGCCTGCGCGCCGGGCGCGTGCACAGTCAGCCCGACGGCGGCGACGGCAAGGCCGCTCACAATGGCAGTGGTCCACCGGAACTTGTTCATCAGTGCGGATTTCACGTTTTTCCTAGGGTCGGTTTACATCGGCGGCCCCGAGCATAGGAAACGGCGGTATACCAACGGTATGTCGGACGACCGCGACGGATGGCGCGATCCTGTGGATCCACGGCGGCGGGTTCATCTTCGGCGCCCCGCGTCTGGGCGTCGCCGTACGTCCGGCCGCTTGAGCAGCGCGTTGTCAGCGTTCATTCCAGGCCGGCGAGGAAGGTGGTGGCCAGCCGCGTCACGGCCCGGCGCGCGACGGAGGACTCGAAGATCGGCTCCTGGTAGCCTGCGACGCCGACGAGGCCGCCGCCCGTCGTCGTCCCTCTGAAGGTGAACTCGACCGTGCGGTCGCCGATCAGCACCTTGATCAGGATCTCCTGCAGGGGATCCTCCTCCGGCCGGTTCGGCCTGGTGGTGGAGGAGATGACGGCGAACGCCTGCTCCCCGAGCCCGGACAGCGCCTGGCGAGGCTCGTAGTCGGTGTGGATGTTGCCGTCGCCGATACCGCCCTTGGCGGAGTAGCGGTCGTACTTCTTGGCATCTCGGTCGAACTGGAACTTCGACTCGCTGCTGCCGCCACCCCAGTCGACCAGGTGGACGCGGAACTCGCCGCCCCGGGCGGTGAACTTCTGCCCGGGCTCGTGCTCGACCGCCTCGTGGATGCTCCACGTGCAGGTGGTCTGCCGGATCCTGCCGGCATTGCCTCCGACGGACGGTCCCTCGGCGGCGGGGAAGAACGCCGACTCCAGGTCCTTCGCGGTCAGGATCGCGCACGGCCCGTCCAGCTTCGCCTCCCCGGCGTCCTTGGCCATTTCCGCGGTGATGACCTCGGTGACCTTGCCTGCCGCGGCCCGCACCTCGTCGCCGGAGGGGTATTGGACGCCGGTCCGGTTGCTGCCGCCGTACACGACCTCGATCAGCCAGGGCCCCTGCCGGACGTACACGCCGGCCTTGAGGCCGCTGCGTCCGAGCGAGGTCTGGCTGTAGGAGGCGTCGCCGTATCGCAGCTCCCTGAGCTCTCCGAACGCCGAGCCGGAGGTCCTTGCGTCGGTTCGCCTGCCCTCTCGGACATTGACCCGCCGTTCGTGCTCTTCCTTGTTCCTGTCGAATCGGTACTTGGCGTACTCGATCGCGTTCTGGCTCTCGGTGCTCTGGGCCGCGACCGAGATGCTCAGGGTCCGATGGCCGATGACACCGTTGCCGACGTCCATCTTGTTGTTGCTCCACGTGCAGGCCGCCTGCTTCTCGGCTTCGGTGGCGGCCCGGGTGGACGCGTCCTTCCTGCCGTACGTGCCGTCGCTGACCAGACTCCTACGGAGGTCATCCGGAACCGCGGCGCAGAGCTGGTCGCCGCTGATCGGCCGCAGTTTCACCGCCTGGACCGTCGGCGATGGCGACCGGACCGGCTGACGCCGGTCGCCGGTGGAGCTCAGGGGCGGTCCGGGTTCGCCGCCACGGGTGCGCAGGAGGATCCAGCCTCCGACCGCCAGCCCACCGATCAGCAGGAGGACGACGAGCACGGCGACGCCGGCGATCAGCCATCCCTTCGAGCCGCCGCCGCGCGGGGGTGGCGGCCACTGCCCTCCAGGCCCGCCCGGCCCTGGCCCGCCCGGCATCGGCCCTCCCGGCATCGGCCCTCGCGGCGGCGGTCCTCCCGGTGGGATCGGCGGAAAGCCACCAGGATGCCGAGCGCGAGGTGGCGGAAATGGGGTGGACATGACCTCTCCAATAGACCAGCAGTTGTCCGGCGGCGCGTGTCCTGGTACACCGCGAGGGCTTCGGAGAATCGGCAGGCCCGGTACGGCCCCAGCATCGACTGGGCGCGAGAACGTTCCCGTAGCGGGTGGGCCTCGGCATGGGCGGTGAGCACCGGCACCACCGCGTGGTGCTCACCAGCCGCCAGGCGCACCGCGCGGCCTCGCCGCGATTGATCGCCAGTTTACGAAGGCACAGGACGGGCCGGTGTCAGGCGAACGCCTTACAACGAGGTATCAGCGGCCGGTGGATCCGTCGAGCTGCTCGCGGAGGATGTCGGCGTGGCCAGCCTGGCGGCCGGTCTCTTCGATCATGTGCGCCAGGACCTGTCGCATTGACGGGTCCGGCCCTAGGGGGCGGGGGCGCGGGCCGGGAAGGGCCAGGTCCGGGCAGGCGTCGATGACCTGGTTCGCCTGCTCGATGGTCTCGCGGTAGTCGGCGAACACATCATGGCCTAGCCCTCATCCCTGACGGGGCTCGGTCGAAAGGACCCGGGATGAGGTGATACCTCGCCGTTGCCGCCGCCCTGCGAGGGAACCGGTGAGGTCGGCGACGGTCGTGGAGGCGTCGAGCCCTGGATGCACGAGGGCGCAGGCGATGGCATCGTGGGCGTGGTACGGACGGTACCGGTCATATGCGCTCGATGCCGCCGCGCGTACCTCCTCCGCGGAGGGCTCGCCGGCACGTGCCAGGGCCAGTCGGGCGAGCTTGCTCGGCGTACTGGGGTCGAGGGGCCGCACGGAGATCGCGGGATCGGCGACCTCCCAGACGCGGAACACGCAGTCGCGCGGATCCAGTTCCGCCGGCCACTCCGCCACCTGCCCCTCATCCTCCAGCCACCACGCCGTCCGCCGGTCGCCGTCCAGTCACCGCACCTTCTCCATGTCACCGCCTTCCTGTCGTACTGGGCGTAGCTGAGGAGCTGAAGGGGGCTCACTTCCGCGACAATCGTCACATGATCGATCACTACCGCGATCTCTTCGAGCGGCAGCAGTGGCTTGAGGACGGACTCTGCTGGATCGTGGTGCAACCCCTCGACGAAGAGATCACCGTGGACGATCTGCTGTGGCGGCTGAACGGAGGCCGTGATCCCGAGGAACGCACCATGGCGTATCCCAGGGAGGAGGCATTCGAGGAGGGCGTGCCCGTGCTCTTCGTCTACGAGGGCCCAGGGGCCTGGGGTTTCCTCGAATTCTCCCATGGCTTCGCCACGCCGGATCACATCCTCGCCGAACTCAGCAAGGAGTCGCGCGTGTGGATGACGACCTGGCACTTCAAGGGGGGACACACGATCCTCTACGCCGCCGACGGCAAGATCAGGGCGCGGCTGCGTGACTTCATCTTCGCCGAGCACATCATCCAGGAGGGTGATCAGAGCGTTCTGGCCGGTTTTCACGCCATGCTCGACCGCCTCGACCGGGAGGATTACCGCGGCAAGCGCAGTGCGGCGTTCGCCTTCATCGAGGCGTCCACGGGCGTGGGCCTTGAGGGCGACTGGCTGGATGTGGAAGAGGCGCCCGTCATCATCCTTGACAACTGGAACCCGGCCTGAATCGCAGCGTCCATCGGACTCGTGGCGGGGAGCGGCGGCGATGCGAGGACCCCGCAAGGGCGTCCTCGGGGGCATCGGATGCCGGGAGGGGTGGCGGGTTCCGGCCCTTGCGGGAGACGGTGCGGCTTCGGGGGTGTGTCATGCCCCGAAGCCGCACGCTCGTACGCCGGGTGTGGTGGATCGGCGTGGGCCTACTGGCCGTTGATCACGAAGCCTGAGCCCGGCTCCCTGACGATGTCGCCGGTCGCGGAGTTCGTGATGGTGACGTTGGTCAGCGTCGCGCTGCCGCGGGCGCTGCTCTGGGCCAGGATGCCGGCGCCGTTGTTGGACCTGTCGATGCGGACGTTCGTGATGGCGACGTTCGGCATGTTGCCGCCGCCCGACTTGAACTGGATGCCGTCGTACGTCGAGTCGGAGATGTCGGTGTCGCGGATGGTCACGCCGGTGATGTCCCGGTTCTGGGCGTAGAGGGTGATGGCGCCGAACTTCTGGGCCTCGCCCCAGAAGACGCCGCCGCAGCGGTGGAGCGCGTTGCCGGCGATCAGGGTCTGGCCGGAGAACGGCAGCGGGTTGTGGTCGGTGGCGAGCATGATGCCGGGGTAGTTCATGGTGTCGTAGATCAGGTTGTTCTCGATCTTGTTGTCGTAGCCGCCGTAGATCGCGATGCCGTTCGCGCGCCACGGGAGCTGGATGGTGTTGTTGACGAAGGTGTTGTCGTGGGCGATGTCCACCGACGGGTCCTTCACGAACGGGTTGGCCCACACGGCCAGGGAGTCGTCGCCGGTGGTGCGGAAGGTGGAGTTGTACACGCGCGAGTTGCGCGTGCCGTTGCTGAAGTTGATGCCGTCGGCGTACGTGTTGCGGATGCGCATGCCGCTGAACTGCAACCCGTCGGCAGGGCCCCACAGCTCGGGGATGTTGTCGTAGTCGCGGCCGACCCAGACGCCCACGTTCGCGTGCTCGATCCACACGTTGGCGATCTTCGTGTTCTTGCCGAAGCGCCCGTTCAGGCCGACTCCGCCCTCGGCGCCGCCGGGGCCGCCCCGGATACGGCCGGAGCCGAAGATGGCCAGGTCGGAAATCTGGACGTTGTCGTCGATGTCGAAGCCGAAGTTCCCTTCGTGCGGGTGGTTGATGCTTCCCGTCGCCAGGTGCGGCTCGGTCAGGGTGTAGAGCTGGGAGTGCCACATGCCGGCGCCGCGGATCGTGACGTTGCGGATGCCGACCTGGTTGTACTGGCCGCGGTTCAGCGGGTCGTCGGTGAGGATCTTCTTCTCCTGCCGCCACTGGCCCGGCGGGATCCACACGCAGTTGATGACGCCGTTCTGGTCGTCCGTGACCGCCCGCTGGATGGCGGCCGTGTCGTCGTTGCCGTCGTCGGGCACGGCGCCGTACTCGGTGATGGAGGTGCATTCGGCAGGGCGCTCGGACGGGGGCGCGACCTGCTCCAGGTCGATCAGGTCGATGATGTAGAAGGCGGCGGTGTCGTCGGCGTCGCGCTGGATCCGGAACTTGGTGCCGGGCGGGTACGAGCGTGACAGGAGCGCGTGCGACTCGTCGAACAGGCGGCGGGCGTCGGCCTGCGGGGTGTTGGTCAGCGCCTCCGGGTCGTCGCTGGTGCCGTACAGCCAACTGTGCCGGGACGACAGGGTGAGCTTGCGGACGAAGGTCCCGTCGGCGTACAGGCTGATCGTGGCCTCGATGCCGCCACCGCCCGGCGCGTCCGGGATCGAGTTGCGCACCACGATCGAGTTGGCCTGGTTCCTGGAGGTGAACTCGACGTACTGGCCGGTGCTGTTCAGCCGGACAGACTTGCGGCCCGAGGACTCGGTGGCGAAGTTGGTGTGCCCGTACGTGCGCAGCGGGTCGCTCTGCAGCAAAGTGCCCTGGTAGACGGCGGATTCGGCCTCGTACTCGACGTACGGCACCGAGGCGCCGCGGCCGACGGCGATCTGCTGCGAATGCGTGTTGTTGTCCTCGTCGGTCTCGTCCACGGCGTCGGTGGCGTCGGCGGTGGCGGTGATGGTGGCGCCGCCGCTGGTGGCGGTCCAGCCGCCGCCGACGGCCACGTTGGCCGTCGCGCCCGCGGCGATCGGCGGCGTCTGGGTGTCGAGCGTGGTGCCGCCGACCGCGACCCGGGTGACCGTGGTGGCCCCGGTCGTGCTGGTGCCGCGGTTCTTCACGGCCACGGTGAAGGTGACCCGCTCCCCGATGGCGGGGTTCGGCGGAGTGGCGCTGACGCCGACGATCTGCAGGTCGGGCCCGGGCGCCTCGGCGACCTCCAGGGACGCCGGCGCGGTGAAGGTGTTGTTGCTCTCGTTCTGCTCGACGACCTCGCCCTCCTCATCGGCCTTGGCCGAGAGCTGGTACGTTCCGGGCCTCCTGGTCCCGATGTTCACGGACACGCTGGTGGACGCGCCCGCGGCCAGCGCGCCCACGGCGGCGGTGCCCACCTTGGTGGCGCCGGCGTAGAAGTTGACCGAGGTCGCGGCGGAGGCGGCGGTGCCGGCGTTCTTGACCGTGCTCGACAGCGTGATCGCGGTCGTCGCGGTCGGCGAGGCGGGGCTCCAGGTGAGGTTCGTCACGGTGAGGTCGGGGTTGGCCGCGGGGGTGCCGAAGATCTGGAACTCCGCGATCTGCCCGCCGGGGGCGCCCGTGTTGGCCGTGATCTGGAGCCGTACGTCGGCGGCCTTGGCCGTCACCGGGATCGTCACCGTGTTGCCCGTCGCCGGGTCGAAGGTGTAGGTGGCCTGCGGGACGAGGGTCGTGAAGGCGGTGGCGCTCTGCTCGCGGCCGAGCACCTGGATGGTCTGGGTGCGCCGGGCCCAGACCGGGTCGGGGTTCAGCTTGAGCGTGATGGAGGTGAGGTCGGCGTTCGCGCCGAGCTGCGCGGTGAGCGTGCCGGGGTAGGCCGCGCCCTCCCAGTAGGTCTGTACGTTGTCGTCGTTGGCGTTGGCGGCCACGTAGCTCTGGGTGTGGGAGGAGGCGGCCATCGCCTTGCCCAGAGCCAGGTTGGTCCCGCCCCCGGGGTTGCCGAGCGGGCTGCCCCACACCTCGAACTCCGAGAGCTGGCCCGCCGGCCAGCCGGAGTTGGCGGTGATCTGCAGCCGGACGTACCGGGTGGTCGTGGTGCCGAAGGTGATGGTGGCGGCCGGATCGAAGGTGTGGGTGGCCGAGGCGGCGATCGTGCTGAACGTGGAGCCGTTCGTGCTGCCCTGGACGGACAGCGTCTGCGTACGGACGGGCCAGCCGGAGGGCAGCTTGAGCACCAGCTTGCTCACGCTCGCACTGGCGCCCAGATCGACCTGGACCCACTGCGGGAAGGCGTTGTTGGCCGACTCCCAGTAGGTGGCCTGGTTGCCGTCGGTCACGTTGGCGGCGCGATAGACGTCGGTGAAACTGCCGGCGGTGGCGGACCTGCCGGCGGCGAGGTTGGTGTCGGCGGCTGCATGGGCGGGCGGTGCGACGAGGAGTCCGATGAGTAACGCAAGGGCGGCTAGCAGTGCTCTCATGGGGGGTGGCCCTTCAGGTAAGGCGATTGCCCGCACCATAAGATGTCAAGCAGATGGCCGCAATATTTCGATGAGATTGCGCAAAGAAGCTACGTCAGAGTGCGCGAGAATTCTCACACCTTCTCCCAGCGTGGGCGCCATGAACCGGGCCTGCGCAGGACTGCGGCGGAGCGCAAGGGACGACGTCGCCTGAGCGCAAGAAGCCCGCAAGAATTGCGCTCCGCGCGGCCTCATCTTGCGTGAAGGTGGGCCCGCTCAGCGGGGGTGGCGGGCCGGCACGGCGGCGCGGCCGTCAGACCTGGTGCTCGACCCGGTGCCGGATGTACTCGTCGGGGTGCGTACGCGCGATGTGGACGGCGGCCGAGACGAGGTCCCTGAGCTCGGGCGGGTAGCGGCTGGGGTCGAGGTCGAGCCCCGGAAGGATGCAGCGGCGCAGGTCGAGGTCCTCGTTGGCGACGAATTCCCGAAGCGCCGCCTCGCGCCACCGCATTCTCAGGTCTTCCAGCGCGTCGTACTCCCTCTGGCTCTCCTCGGTGGCTTTGCGCGCGGCGAAGTCAGCGGCCCCCCGGTATCTCAGCGAAGGCTGCGCCCAGTACCAGGCGCGGGCGGCGCCGGCCTTCTCGGAGTTCGTACCGCCGCGCAGCACCTCCACAAGGGCGGCCTGCACTCTGCGACGCCCGAAGTACGCGACCGCAGGCTCGACGAACCGGCGGTTGAAGCTGGGATTGGGATCGTAGACGGCGGCCAGGATCAGCGCGTCGAAGACCGCCTCCGGCGCCTCGCCGGCCGCGGACAAGCCCTGTGAGACGGCCGCCCGGGCGGCGTGTTCCCACTCGAACGAATTCGCGGGCGTCTCGGCCGGCACCTCCTCGCCGATGAGACGCAGCAACGCGGCCACGTGCCGGTGGAAGGCCGGACGCTGATCTTCGACCCGCCCCGGCAGGGCCATGAACAGGCGTGGCTTCTTCGCGTCGTCCTCGCCCTCGCGATGGTTCACATCGACCTCCAGCCTGTTCCCGAGGCCCCTGCCGCATCCGGGACCCGCTTCGCTGATCCATACTCGCCGACCGCCGCGGGGACCGCGCGACTCCGCGCCGGCCCGCTCGATCCCGGCCGGCCGCTCCTGTGTACGGATCACGTATCGGGGCAGATCCTTCAGGGCCTCACCGTCAGGCGAGGCCCACCGAAACCGGCCCGAGCCCATGGCGGTCACGCCGCGCCCCGGCCCCGCGCGACCGCCGTCATCACCCGGAGCCGCCCTCCAGGCCCACCGGCCGTCTCCGGCCGGGAGCGCACGTCTACAGCGGAAGGAACGGCATGATCGGGAACGCGGCCGGTGGCCAGGGCCGAGAATGGGCGGCGCGGCCGGAGTTCTGGCGGGAGGTGTTCGACCACCTCAGCGCCGGGCTGGCCGTGCTGGACCCCTGCGGCCGGATCGTCGCGGTCAACCTCGCGGCCGGAGAACTCCTGGGGCGCACCGCGTCCGCGATGACGGGGCAGGACTTTCACAGCCTGCTGCACCACCACACGAACGGCGCCGCCATTCCGGACAAGCACTGCCGGCTGCTCATGGCGCTCACCCGGCGCATGCCGTCCAGCGCCGAGACGGACAGCTTCCTGAGCGGTGACGGACGTCCCATCCCCGTCTCCTGGTTCAGCTCTCCCCTGACCAGGAACGGCCACGTGCTCGGCACGACCGTGCTGTTCACCGGCGACACGACCGGCAGGGAGACGGAGGAGGGCCTTGCGGCGCACGTGATCGCCCTGGAGGACCTCGCGGACCGGCTGACCCTGGCGGCGGAGATCGCCACGGCCCTGGCCCAGACCCTGGACACCGAGGAGGCCATCGCCCGGCTGGGGCGCCTGCTGGTACCGCGCCTGGCCGACTGGCTCGCCATCGACCTGCGCAGGAAAGAGGGGATCCGAAGGGTGGCGGTGGTCGGCCCGGAGGACCGCGACGGCGATCAGAAGGCATGGCGGGGGCTTCTCCCGGCGGCGGACGAACACTCCCGTTCCGCCCTGGTGCGGGTGTTGCGCGGCGGCGGCCCGGTGCTGCTGGGGCCGAAAGAGATCGCCACCCCGCCCGACTCGCCGTTGGCGGCCGTCCAAACCGGATTCCTCCAGGCGCTCGGCGCCGTCTCGGCGGTCATCGTGCCCTTGGGCACCGCCCAGCAGGTCACGGGGGCCCTCACCCTGGCCCGTACCGGCGACCCGCCCTTCGACGCCACGGAGGTGGCCCTGATCGGCGACATCGGCCGTCGCGTCGGCCTGGCCATCGACAACACCCTTCTGTTCGGCCGCCAGCGCGAGATCGCCGAGGCCATGCAGCGCAACCTGCTCATCGCCCTGCCGCAGCCCGGCCGGCTGCGCATGGCCGCCCGCTACCAGCCCGCCGCGGCCGGCTCACAGGTGGGCGGCGACTGGTACGACGCCTTCCCCCTGCGCGACGGCGCCACCGCGCTGGTCATCGGCGACGTCGTCGGCCACGACCTGGCCGCCGCGGCGGGCATGGCCCAACTGCACGGCATGCTGCGTTCTCTGGCCTGGGATCGGATGCGACCGCCCAGTGCCATCATGGACCGCCTCGACGAGGCCATCCCCGTCATCACCAACGTCCCCATGGCCACCGCGATCTACGCCCGCGTCGAGGGCCCGGAGGAGGGGCCCTGGCGGTTGCGATGGACCAGCGCCGGTCACCCCCCGCCCCTCCTGATCACCCGCGAGGGACGCGCCGAATACCTGGAACAGGGACAGGGCCTGCTGCTGGGCACCGGCCTGGACGGCGCGAGCCGGCCGGACGCGACGATCCCCCTGCCTCCCGGCTCCACCCTGTTCCTCTACACCGACGGCCTGATCGAAGTCCCCGGCACCGAACTGGACACCAGCCTGCTTGGTCTTCGCCGCCATGCCGCCGCCCTCGCCCGCCATTCCCTGGACGACTTCTGCGACCAGATCCTCGCCCGCATGCCCGCCGGCACCATGGACGACATCGCCATGCTGGCCGTGCGCGTCCCGGCCGCCGCGCCTCCCGGCCGCCGGTAGCTCCCGCTCTCCACCTGCGGACGCCCGTCAGGTCTGGACGGCGCGGATCTCCGTCACGGTGAACGCGTCGGCGATGTGCCGGTTCTCCAGGAGGAACCCGACCAGTCCCGCAATCGCCTCCGGGCCCGTGGCGGCGCGTGCCTGGCCGGTGAGGAGGTAGACCAGGGGGGTGGACGGCTGGTCGAGCGCGAAGCGGCGGCCGTGGCGGCGTACGTCCTTCAACGTCTTGATCGGCATCGGCCGCGGCGAGGTGAACCACACCGCGATCTGCCACAGCGGCAGCGCCGGGTCGGCCTCGCCCGAGGCGTGGTAGCAGGCCACACACCCCTGCCCGGCGTGGCGCCCGTGGGGGCAGGTCCACCGGGCGGCCTCGGCGGCGAGTTGGTCGCGAACGCTCGCCTTCGCCGCCTCGGTCACGCGGCGACGCCCTCGTCCCGGCTCCGCCACAAGGCCCACCGCGTGCCCCTGTCGCGCCTGCCCCGCGGAACGGGGGTGACCGGTGGATGGTGGTTCGGCATCGGATGTGCCACCTGTCTCGGCGTGGAGGGCGGACTGTGTCCGGGGCCCTGCCGGCATGCGCAGTGTCCCGGGCGACCCACCCTACGCCGCCCGCCCCGCCGACCGGGCACGCGTACGCACCTGGTGCAATGGCCGCCATGACGATCGCCCGTTCTCTGGTGTTGTTCGCCGTGGCCGCGTTGTTCGAGATCGGCGGCGCCTGGCTGGTCTGGCAGGGCGTGCGCGAACAGCGCGGCCTGATCTGGATCGGCGCCGGCGTGATCGCCCTGGGCCTGTACGGGTTCGTCGCCACCCTGCAACCGGACGCCCACTTCGGCCGCATCCTGGCCGCCTACGGCGGTGTGTTCGTCGCCGGCTCACTGGTGTGGGGCATGATCGCCGACGGGTTCCGCCCCGACCGGTGGGACGTCATCGGCTCGCTGCTGTGCCTGGCCGGCGTCCTGGTGATCATGTACGCGCCACGCGCATGACACGCCCCCGCCCCAGGCCGGGGAATCACGCCGCGAATATCCGCGGATAAGGGGACGGCCGTTGTTTTCGGGTGTGCCGGAAACGACGCAAGGACCCCGGGTGGCCCGGGGTCCTTGGGATTCGTCGCGGCCGGTTACGGGCGGACGAGGATGACGTTGCCGAGGGAGCGCTGGCCGGTGGCGTCGGAGGGGCGGTTCACGATGCCGGTGCCGGAGGTGACCATGACGCTGGAGCCGCCGCCGTCGAGGTTCATCGCCTCGCGGGCGCCGAGGAGCTTCATGAGCTCGCCGGTCTGCGCGATGCCCAGGCCCTCGCTGTAGCCGTCCTGCCGGCCGTCCACCACGACCAGCATGAGCCGGCCCTGGGCGTCCATGCCGATCATGGAGCGCGGGTTGCTGCGGAGGGCCCAGTTGTAGGTGAAGGTCTGGTCGGCGCCCTCGCGGATCAGGCCGTCGGCCGCGGCGTTCACCGAGACCTTGCCGTCCTGGACGAGGGTCGGGCCGACCTGGAGGATCGTGGTGTCGGGGGTCAGGGCCACGCGGCGGCCCCGGCTGTCCTCGACGCGCTCGGTCACGTGCAGCCGCTCGCCGACCTCCACGTGCTCAACCAGCCAGGTCGCGCTGTCGCCGATGGCCTGGACGGTGGTCCCGCCGACGGGGATGGGCGCGCCGCGGGAGGCGTTCACCGCCGTCACCTTGCCGGCGGCGTCCAGTACGGCCTCCGCTCCCGCGCCGGTGGGCGGGGTGCCCCATTCGGGGGTGAACAGCACGAGTTCGCTGCTGTCGGTGCACTTCAGGTCGTGCTGCGGCTTCTCGGTGGGCAGGTCGCCGCCCACGCCGCCGCAGTTCCAGATCTCGCCGGGGAGCCGGTTGACGCCGTCGATCTCGGCGCTGTCGCGGCCGGCTCGCAGGGTGACGTGGGCGGTGTAGGCGTCCACGTCCACCGCACGGCCACCCTTGGTGATCTTGATGCCGCCGCGGCCCTGGGTGGCCGAGCCGATCAGCTTGCCGTCCTTGACGTACATGCCGCCGGGCGCGCTGTTGTAGAACCACTGCGCGTTGATCCCCGCCACGGCGCCGGCCGCCTGGGCCAGGTCGGTCAGCTTCTCCGTGCCGTTCAGCGCCGGGCCGAAGTCGGTGCCGACCGTGCCGCCGAACTCGCGGAAGTCCACGCGGAGCACGTGCACCTTCTGGGGCGCCCCGGGGTCGGTGCCGTCCTGCGCGGTGTAGCGGGTGCCGCCCGCGAACCCGGCCGCCCTGATCCTGGACAGCGCGGCCGACGCCTCGGCGCTGGTGGCGTACTTGCCGACCCGGACGGTCCAGCCGAGCGTGCCCGCCGCGTGGTCGGCGAACGCGGGTGAGGAGACCTCTTCGAGCCTCGGCTCGAAGCCCTTGTCCCGGACCGCCGCGGCGACGCGGTCGGCGATCTCCTTCGCCCCCAGCGCGGTGTTGGCCGTGTTCAGCGGCCCGCCGGCCGTGGCGGGCAGGTACACGTGGACCGTCCAGTAGTCGTCGGCGTCCTTCTTGCCCAGCGACATCGAGGTCAGCGTCACCCCGGGCGCCACGGTGGTGGTCACCGGCGGCGCGCTCAGCGGCAGCTTGCCGCCGAAGAAGGAGTCCTGCGGGGTGGCCGCCGCGGCGGGCGCGTTCACGGCCAGTACGGTCACGACCGCCGCCAGCGCGGAGAAGGTGGTCCGGCGCATGTACGTCCTCATCTCAAGAGAAATATGTGCTCGTGCAGTTAATGAGTTGCGGATGGCCCGAAATCGAACGCGAGGCGTTTCCCGTGAAGCACCGGGGTGAACAGCTCCGCCGACCCGTTGTACGGCGATTAGTCACAAATCGATAACCCACAACAGAGGCCGCCAGGCGATGATCACGGGTTATGGCGCAGCGTTTGATCCGCGATGGCGCGGCTCCTGGCGCGGTGGTGAGCGGGGAGCCGGGCCTCGGCTAGTAGAGGGGCGGGCGAGGAAGTTCGGGCGCAGTGTGCCGTTCGGGGTCCGGCTGGACGCACTCGCCCACGCCGAACGGCACTCGGGGCAGGAGGTGAGGGAATGAGCCAGCGCCCCGCTCCCCGGCGCCGTTGAGGAGGTTTCGCGGCGCCGTACGTACCTTTCAGCGGCAGATTTCCGGTTCCGGGAGGTACGTGAATGCACCGCAGACTCGCCCTCGTCTCCGCCGTCGCGCTCGCCCTGGCAGGGGCCCTGGTCCCCACCGGCGCGGCGCGGGCGGTGACCGGCCCCGAGCCCGTCGGGTGGTCGGCCACGGACTCGTGGCCGGAGCGCAGGTCCGTCCTGCAGTACTGGACGCCGCGGCGGATGCTGGCCGCCCAGCCGATGGGGGCGCCCGCGCCGCGGCGGAACTCCGGGTCGAGCGCGCCGACGCAGGGCACGCCGTGGGCGACCCGGGGCGTCTCGGCCGCCGGCACGCAGGGCACGCCGTGGACGGTCCGCCCCGCCTCCACCGGCGGGCGCCTGGCCCGGGTGCCGAACAGCCCCGGGCTGCGCTGGGATGACGGTGGAACGGTGGTGCGCACCACCGGGCGGGTGTTCTTCACCACCGCGGACGGGCGCAACTCCTCCTGTTCCGGGACCGCGGTGACCAGCGCCAACGAGAGCGTCGTGATGACCGCGGGGCACTGCGTGAAGCTGAACGGGGCGTTCCACCGCAACTGGGTGTTCGTCCCGGCCTTCGACGACGGGCGGCGGCCGTTCGGCACCTGGGTGGCGACCTGGCTGATGACCACGCCGCAGTGGAACGCGCGCGAGGACATCAACTTCGACGTCGCCGCCGCCGTCGTCGCGCCGCTGGACGGGCGGACCCTCACCGACGCCGTGGGCGGGCAGGGGGTGGCGTTCAACCAGCCCAGGCGGCGGCAGATGTACTCCTTCGGCTACCCGGCCGCCGCGCCGTTCGACGGCTCGGACCTGATCTACTGCAGCGGGCGCGCCTTCGACGACCCCGTCTCCACCAGGGACCTGGGGCTGCGCTGCGACATGACCGGCGGCGCGAGCGGCGGCCCGTGGTTCCAGGGGTTCGAGGAGTCCACCGGGCTCGGCTGGCTGAACTCGGTCAACAGCTTCAAGTACGACGGCGCCCCGCAGTTCATGTTCGGCCCCTTCTTCGGCGACGAGGCGATGGCCGTCTACCGGGCCGCCCAGAACGCCGACGCGGCCTGAGCGTGAAGCCGCCGCCGGGTGGGTGGGAGCCCGGCGGCGGCTGTGGGGGGTGGCGGCGTTACGGGCGGGTGATGCCGAGGGTGTAGGAGCCGCTGCCGCTGTAGGCGTGGACGCGGTAGCGGTAGTAGCCGGCGGTGCCGTTGTAGGTCACGGTCTCGTCGGGGGCGGCGGTGGTGCCGCTGGCGACGGTGGTCCAGGCGGAGCCGTTCCAGCGCTGGAGGTACAGGTCGAAGTCGACGCCGGCCGGGCCGTCCAGGCAGGCGCGGTGGGTGCCGCTCGTGGTGGACTGGTAGTAGGAGTTGTTCGGCTGGTAGGCGTTGGCGCCGCTGCTCAGCGAGCCGGTGTAGGTGTTCTGGTAGCCGGTGCAGCCGGGCGGCGGAGGCTCGGAGTCACCGGTGGTGAGGGTCAGGCCGTACGTGGTCAGGATCTCGTTGACCGGCTGGAAGTACGTCGTGCCGCCGACGCTGCAGTTGCCGGAGCCGCCGGAGGTGACGCCCTGGGCCTGGCTGCCGGAGATGAAGGAGCCGCCGGAGTCGCCGGGCTCGGCGCAGACGCTGGTGCGCACGACCTGGTTCACGGTGCCCTGGGGGTAGGTCACGCTGGTGTTGCGCTGCTGGATGGTGCCGCAGTGCCACTGGGTGGTGGAGCCGGAGCGGCACACCGAGGAGCCGGCGGGTGCCTCGGTGGAGCCCGCGACCTCGACGATGCCGTTGCCGTAGGCGTTCACGACGCCCACGGGGGTCCAGTTGGAGTTCACCGCGACCCAGGCGTAGTCGTTGCCGGGGAACGAGGAGCCCTGGAAGGTGCCCTGGGCCACCCGGTTGTGGCCGGTGGTGCTCGCGCCGGTGGAGCCGCAGTGGCCGGCCGTGACGAAGCCGCCGGTCGAGCCCCTGGTCACCGAGAAGCCGACGGAGCAGCGGGAGCTGCCGTTGATGTAGTACGCGTCGCCGCCGCGCACGTCGTACAGGGGGGTGGGCTGCTCGGTGGTGGTCTCGATCCGGACGGCGGCGCGGTCGGCGCCACTGGCCGCGACGAACGCCTCGCCGGCCGCGGTGTCCCTGGCCGCGACCACGACGACGTTGGCGACCTCGTCCACGTACCACAGCGGGACCGACGCGGCGTGCGCGGACGCCTTGTCCAGCTTGTCCTTGACCGCGGTCAGCTCGGCGAGGCTGCGCGCGACCACCTTGGCCTGGGCGCCGGCGGCGGTGATGTCGGCGGTCGCGGCGGCGTCGGTGGTGGCGACCACGAGCGCGCCGGTGCCGGTGACCCAGGAGCCGCCGAAGCGGTCCTTGAGCTTGTTGCGCAGCTTGGGCTCGGTGCGCATGGCCCTGGCCTCGTTGGCGAGGCGGGCCTCGGCCTGCTCGGCGGTGAGGCCGAGGTCGCGCTGCATGGCCTCGACCATCCCGCGCGGGGGCTTGGCGGCGGACTGACCGGCGGCGGTCACGGGATCGGCCGTGGCCGGGCTGCCGGTGAGCACGATCGCGGTGCTCGCGACCACGGCGCCCATGATCAACAGGCGTGTCCGGATCATGAGGTCTCCTCGGATCGGGGGGTGCCGTCACCGTACGGCCCACCCGATCCCGAGGGGATCTATCAGTTGTCCTATAACGCGGCGTTATGGGCGGGCACGAGCGCCACCCGTCCCCGCCGGCCCGGCTCAGCCGGAGAGGGCCACGCCCCCGCCCGGCAGCCCCGCCCGGTCGGGCACCACCCGGGGCAGCCCGCGCAGCCACGCCTCGATGTCGCCCGGCCACCACCGCCCGGCCGACAGATGGCCCAGCTCCTCGGTGACCGCCGCCGCCGACGGCCGCACCGGCACCACCCGCACGGGCGCGGCCCCGGCCATCACCCCGAGCCACCAGTGCCGCCAGGTCTCGGTCATCGAGTCGGGCTCCAGCACCAGGTAGTAGTCGGGCAGCACCAGCCGCTCGGCCCGCAACTCGCCGATCGCGGCCTCGATGGCCACCTCCAGGGTCCCGACCGGCGCGGTGCCGTCGAAGAACCCCGCCCACGCCGCGGCCACCTCACCCAGCGGATCGGCGTCGTGCACGACGTACGTCGCCGCCGACCGCGCCGCGACCTCCATCACCTCGGCCACCCGCTGCTCCCGCCGCGGGATCGCCCGCACGTTGTGCAGCCCGTCCAGCCCGGCGACCACGTCCGCGGCCCCGTCGCCCACCACCACGACCACCGTACTGCTCAACCGCCGCATATCAGGAATCCTATGCCGCCGATATGGGCGCGCATTCTGTCGGCGGGGTCTGCCATCGTGGAGGCATGGCGGACGTGATCGAGTCACCGCGGTCGGTCGAGCAGGCCGTCGCGGCCGAGCGGGCCGGGGTGCGGCTGCGGTATCTGTGCTTCTGGGGGCACCGGGCCCGGCGCGAAGGCGAGATCGGGGCGTGGTGCCTGAGCCAGTGGTGGCCGGTGGAGTTCGAGGAGGACGGACGGGTGTTCCGCTCCGCCGAGCACTACATGATGGCGCACAAGGCGCTGCTGTTCGGCGATGAGGAGGCCGCGGCCCAGATCCTGGCGGCCGGCCATCCCGGCGAGGCCAAGAAGCTGGGGCGCGGGGTGCGCGGGTTCGACGAGCGCGTGTGGGCCGAGCACCGCTACGACATCGTGGTGCGGGGCAACGTCGCCAAGTTCGGGCAGCACGAGGAGCTGCGCGAGTTCCTGCTCGGCACCCGCGGACGGGTGCTGGTCGAGGCCAGCCCCGTGGACCGCATCTGGGGCATCGGCCTGGCCGCCGACGACGAGCGCGCCGCCTCCCCCGCCACCTGGCGCGGCCTCAACCTGCTCGGGTTCGCCCTGATGGACGCCCGCGACCGGCTCGCGAGCGCGTGACACCCGGTCCGGGGCGGCTCACCCGGCGGGGCCCACTCGCCCTGCCACTTGGTGAAGGTCTGGTCGGCGATCCGCCCCGGCCCGTACGCCGCCGCCCGCGCGGTCTCGCCCGCCGACGGGCGGCTGCACCGCTGGGTGATCGGCCCGGCCGCCCGCACGGTCACGGCGCGGTCCGTGATGGGCCGCCCGCATTTGAGTAGGGCCGTACTCATGTGTCCGGGTGCGGGGCCGCGGCACAGTGGGGAGCATGGGACTTCTCCGTACACTCCCGGCCGATGCCTGAGGTCCGGCCGCTCACCGGGCGGGACCCGGAGCGGGTCGGCGGGTACGTGCTGTGCGGCGTGCTCGGTGAGGGCGGGCAGGGCACGGTGTATCTCGGGCGGGCGCCCTCGGGGACGTGGGTGGCGGTGAAGGTGTTGCACGGCTGGCTGGCCGGGCGGCCGGAGGCGCGCAGGCGGTTCATGCGGGAGCTGGACGCGGTCCGCCGGGTCGCGCCGTTCTGCACGGCGAAGGTGCTGGACGTGAACCTGTTCGGCGAGCGGCCGTACATCGTGAGCGAGTACATCCCGGGCACGTCGCTGGAGGAGCTGGTCGCCGCCGAGGGGCCGCGCACCGGGTCGGGGCTGGAGCGGCTGGCGGTGGCGACGCTGACCGCGCTGGCCGCGATCCACCGGGTGGGGATCGTGCACCGCGACTTCAAGCCGCGCAACGTGATCCTGGGGCCCGAAGGGCCGGTGGTGATCGACTTCGGCATCGCGCACCACCTGGAGTACACCACGGTGCACTCGGCGGTGACGGGGACTCCGGCGTACATGGCGCCGGAGCAGTTCGAGGGACGGCAGGCCGGGGCGCCGGCCGACCTGTTCGCCTGGGCCTGCACGATGGTGTACGCCGCGACGGGACGCCCGGCCTTCGGAGGCGCGAGCGTACCGGCGATCATGCACGCGATCGTGACCCGCGAGCCCGACCTGTCCGGCGTCCCGGGCGAGCTGCGCCCGTTGCTCGCCTCGTGCCTGGACAAGCGGCCCGAGGTCCGGCCGACGGCCGCCGCCGCGCTCAGGCGGCTCACCGGCGACGCGACCAGGGCCATGCCGGCGCCGGGCGTCCTTCCGGCGACGGCGACGGCGGAGGAGGAGGGGGACGTGCCGACCATCCCCGGCGGGCGGGCCGCGGCGGCCGGGACTCCGCCGCGGTCCGCGGGGGCGACGCTGCCGCCGGAGGACTGGCCCAGGCGGCGCACCGGCCGGCGCCGGCGTACGGTCGTGATCCTGGCGGCGGTGCTGCTCGCGATCACGGCCGCGCTCGTGCCGCTCGCCCTGCGGGACGGAGCCCCCTCCCCCGCGCCCGGCTCCTCCCCGGCCCGTACGTAGCCGGTGCGGGTCAGGCGCCGCGGCGGGCGCGGACCTCGGTGCCGCGACGCCAGATCAGCGGGTTGAGGTCGAGCGGGGGCGGCGGGTCCGGGAGGGAGGCCAGGACCTCGTCCCGGGCGATCGACGCGGCGCTGACACGGCGCCGGAAGTCGGTGAATATCTGGACTTCGCCGTCGGGGTAGTGGGTCAGGACTTCCTGCGGGTGGTAGTCGCAGTTCGACGTGCCCCGGTTGAGATTGCGAGGCAGGAAGGCCGCGTCCAGGGCCCACTCGCGCAGGAGGTCCGGGGCGGCGCGCACCACGATCATGCCGCCGACGCGTTCGACGGCGGCGCCGCAGCGGTTCAGCGAGCGCCGCCACTGCCACGGGACCGCCTCCTGGCGGGCCACTTCCGCCTCCAGGCCCCAGGTGTGCCACTTGACGCTGCCGTGCGGGCGGTGGCGGCGGTCGGCCACGCGGCGGCGCAGCGCGCGGGCGGCGTCGCGGGTGAGCGTGGTGAGCTGAGCCGGGACCAGCGCGATGGGGTCGGCGGGCTCGGCGTCGAAGGGGTTTCGCGTCAGGTGGGGCGGGCCGATGACGACCAGGGTGCCGGGGCGGCGCTGGTAGGACAGGCCCCACAGCAGGCGGGCGAGCAGGCGCGCGCCGTGCGGGTCGGACAGGATGTGCCAGGTGTCGTGGTAGCGGTTGGTGGACAGGCGCGCCCGGACCCCGGGGCGCAGGGTGATCATCTCGTACGCGCGTCCGTCGGCGCGCACCTCGTGCCGGTGCAGCTTGAGCCGGTCGCCGTCGGCGTGGGCGGCGGCGGGCCGTGGCGACTTAGGCACCCGTCATCCTCGCGATCCCTCCTCTGTGTGGCGTCGATTCGCGGATCTTCATGGAAGCGGGAGCGGGCCGCCGGGCACAACCGGTTTTCCCCGCCGCGCGGCGCGGCGGCGGCGCGGCGGGGAGGACCCGGCGTCAGGCGTGGGCGTAGACCTCCTTGGCGCGGGTCTCGGAGACCTGGCCGTCCAGGACGTCCGCCCGTACGGCCCCGGGGTCGCGCTCGGCGGGCGGGCCGAAGCCGCCGCCCCCGCCGGTCGCGCACCGGATGACGTCACCCGCCTTGAGCCTCAGGCCGTTGCACTTGAGCAGGCGGCGCTCGTCCTCGCGGCCCGGGTTGATCACGACCTCCGGGGGCGCCGCGTCGTGCCCGCCGAACAGGCCCCACGCGGGCGTGGTGGAGCGCTCGAACCACAGCGACACCGTGCAGTCGTGCAGCGCCGTGTACTCGCGTACGACACCGTTGCCGCCGCGGAAGCGCCCGGCGCCGCCGGAGTCGGGCCTGATCTCGTAGGTGCTGATCCGGAACGGGTAGCGGGTCTCGAACACCTCGATCGGGATGTCCTTCAGCGAGCCGTTCACGTTGTTGATCAGCGCGGTCTCGCCGTCGGAGCCGTCCCAGGCCCCCCAGCCGCCGAGCGTGGCCTCCAGGCTGACGTAGTCGCGGCGCGTACGCGGGTCGCGGCCGGCCAGCAGCACGATCATCGAGTCGCCGTGGCTGGCGCCCGCGACCTTCTCCGGCAGCGCCGGGGCCAGGGCCCGCGCCACCATGTCGATGAGCAGGCCGAGGTGGGAGAAGTACCACTGGCAGGCGGCCGGGGCCACCGCGCCGAACACCGAGCCCTCGCGCACCTGCACGGTCATCGGCCGGAACGAGCCGCCGTTGCCGGGCACGTCCGGGCTGACCAGCAGCTTGTAGCCGACCCGGCAGGCCGAGACGGTCTGCGAGACGCCGCAGTTGACCGGGCCCACGGTCTGGTCGGCCGAGTCGCGCACGTCGAAGTCGATGTCGGAGCCCGAGACCGTGATCGTCAGCCGCACCGGGACGGGGGTGTCCAGGTCGATGCCGTCGTTGTCCAGGCAGCCCTCGGCGGTGTAGACGCCGTCGGGGATCGCCGCGATGACCTCGCGCTCCAGCGCCTCGGTCTGGGCGAAGATCTCGTCGCGGGCGGCGCGGAGCGTGTCCAGCCCCCAGCGCCGCACGATCTCCTCCAGGCGGGCCTGGCCCATCTTGATCGTGGCGATCATCGCGTGCATGTCGCCGCTGGTCTGGTAGGGGAAGCGGACGTTGGTGGCGATGGTGCTCATCACGCCGGGCACGTCCACGCCGCCCTCGACCAGCTTCTGCGGGCCGAGCCGCAGGCCCTCCTGGAAGATGTTCACCGAGTCCATCGACCCGCCCGGGTCCTTGGAGCCCACGTCGATCCAGTGGGCGCGGGTCGCGGTGAAGCCGACCAGCTCCTCGTCCACGAACACCGGGCCGAAGATGGTGACGTCGTTGAGGTGCGTGCCGCCGAGGTAGCTGTCGTTGAGGATCCACACGTCGCCCGGCCGCCACACCTCGCGGCCGAACTGCTCCTCGGTGGCCTTGGTGCAGGTCTCCAGGTTGCCCAGGAAGATCGGCAGGCCGGCCGACTGGCCGAGCACCTGGTGCTGGTCGTCCAGCAGCGCGACCACGCAGTCACCGCACTCGTAGATGATCGGCGTGTACGCCGACCGGATCAGGGTGGCGTTCATGTCGTCCGCGGCCGCGGCCAGCGCGTTGCGGATGATCTCCACGACGACCGGGTCCACCTTCTGACTCACTTGTTCTCCTCTCCGGCGGCACGGACGACCAGCGAGCCGATCGGGTCCACCGACACGGTGTAGCCGGGCGGCACCACGGTGGTCGCGGTGCTCTCCATGACGATCGCCGGGCCCTCGAAGTCGTGGCCCGCGGCCAGCTCCTCACGGCGTACGAGCAGGGTGGGACGCGCGGCGCCGTCGAAGACGACCTCGCGGAGCCGGCTGGGGAAGCCCGCTCCCTCGGCGGCGGCCGGGATCTCCTCGGCCGCGCCCCGGCCCAGGTCGCCGAACGCGGTGGTGCGCAGCGTGACGAACTCGATCGGCGCGCCCAGGTTGGCGTGGCCGTAGCGGGACTCGTGCTGCTGGGCGAACCGCTTGGCGATGGTCTCGACGAAGCCCTCGCGGGCCGGCTCGGCCGCGTCTTCGAGCGGCACGGTCAGCGTGTACTCCTGCGCGGCGTACCGGATGTCCACCGCGTGCTCCACGCGGCGGTTCTCCTCGGGCACGCCCTCCTCGGCCAGGGACGCCAGGCCCTCCTCCGCCATCGCGGCGAGCCTGGCCGCCATGTCGGCCGGGTCCAGGTCGGCGTCCAGGAAGAAGTAGGTGTCGGAGAAGTCCTTGCGGATGTCGGTCTGCAGCATGCCCCAGGCGGAGAACGCGCCGGGGAAGCGCGGCACGACGACCTCGCCGATGCCCAGCTCCCTGGCCAGGAACACCGCGTGCATCGGGCCCGCGCCGCCGAAGGCGACCAGGGTGAACTCCCGCGGCTCGATGCCCCGCGAGACGGTGATGGTCCGGATGGCCTGGGCCATCTTGGCGTTCGCCACGTCGCAGATGCCCTCGGCCATCGCGACCGTGTCCAGGCCCAGCGCCTCGCCGAGCCCCGACACGGCGGTGGTCGCCGCGGCGGTGTCCAGCGCCACCGAGCCGCCGGCGAACCACTCCGGGTCGATGCGGCCGAGCACCAGGTTGGCGTCGGTGACGGTCGGCTCGGTGCCGCCGCGGCCGTAGCAGGCGGGGCCGGGGGTCGCGCCCGCCGACCGGGGGCCGACGCGCAGGCCGCCCGCCTCCAGCCAGGCCACCGAGCCGCCGCCCGCGCCGATGGTGTGGATGTTGACCACGCTCATCAGCATCGGCAGGCCCTCGATCTTGGCCTCCGGCGAGATGTCCGGCTGCCCGTCGATGACCAGCGACACGTCGAAGGAGGTGCCGCCCATGTCCACGCAGATCAGATTGGGGCGGCCGATCTGGCGGGCCAGCTCGACGCCGCCCATCGTGCCGCCGACCGGGCCGGACAGCAGGGTCTGCAGCGGGCGGCGGCGCGCGGACTCGGCGGTGAGGATGCCGCCGGAGGACTGCATGACGTGCAGCGGCACCGACAGGCCGCGCTCGGTCAGGTTGGCCTCCAGCCGCTCCAGGTAGCGCCGCACCACCGGCCCGGTGTACGCCTCGACGACGGCGGAGGACGTGCGCTCGTACTCGCGCCACTCCTTGGCCGCCTCGTGCGACAGCGAGATGGTCACCTCCGGGCCCAGCTCCTCCAGCAGGATCTCCCGGGTGCGCAGCTCGTGCGCCGGGTCGAGGTAGCTGAACAGGTAGGCGACCGCGATGGCCCCGAACCCGCCGTCGCGGTAGACCTGGGCGGCGCGGCGGACGGCGTCCTCGTCCAGCGGCTCCAGCTCGGCGCCGGCGGCGTCGAACCGGCCGCCGATCTCCAGGATGTCGCGCAGCGGCACCAGCGGCTCGGGCTTGCGGAAGTGCAGGTCGTACAGGCGGGTGCGGGGGCCGCGGGCGATGTGGTACGTGTCGCCGGCTCCGGCCGAGGCCAGCAGCAGCACCTTCACCCCGCGCCGCTCCAGGAACGCGTTGAGGCCCTGGGTGGTGCCGTGGACGGTGAAGGAGATGTCGCCGGGGGAGTCCACCAGCGAGGCCAGGGCGGTGAGCACGCCGTCGGTCAGGTCGTCGGGGGTGGTGGACGACTTGCCCACCAGGTACCGCCCGGTCGCCTCGTCGTACCCGATGACGTCGGTGAACGTGCCGCCGATGTCCATGGATACCCGGAATCGGGCCATCAACGAGCTCCTTTCTGTGGGCGTCGCGGCGACGGTAGCTCCGGGCGGCCCGGCCGCAGTGTGCACACCGACCAGCGATCCGGGGTGAGACGGTGCGGCGTGCCCTGCGCGGCCGGCTCGGGGCGCGGGAGACTGGCGCCGCCGAACGGACGATCAGGGGGTGGACGGTGCGGGTCGAGACGGGGCCGCGGCGGGCGGGCGTGCCGGAGGTGCGCGGGGTGTTCGCCGGGGAGGCGCCGGACCTGCCGTGGGGCGGTTTCGCGGGCGCGGCCGGCGAGACGGCGGCGGCGTACGAGGGCGGGGCGCCGGTGCTGCTGGCGGGCCTGGGCCCGGAGCGCGAGCTGGACGCCGAGGCGCTGCGCACGGCGGCCACCGCCGCGGCCAGGGCCGTGCCCGAGGTGCAGACCGACCTGGCCGCCCGCGCCGCCGCCCGGCTGGGCCCGGCCGAGTCCGTACGCGCGACGGTGACCGGCCTGGCGCTGGCCGAGACGCCGCCCTCCCTGGTGACGCTCACCGGCTGCGGCGACGAGGCGAAGGCGATCAAAGCAGCGGAGGCGACCGAAGCGGCAGAGAGGACCGAAGCGGCAGAGGCGACCGAATCGGCAGAGGCGATCCAGGCGGCGATCGAGGCCGGCCTGCTCGACGCCGAGGCCGTGCTGCTGGCCCGCGACCTGATCAACCGCCCGCCGGGCGACCTGATCCCGTCCCGGCTGGCCGAGGAGGCGCACGACGCCGCGGTGCGCGGCGGGCTCGACGCCCGGGTGCTGGACGAGCACGCGCTGCGCGAGCTGGGCATGGGGGCGCTGCTCGGCATGGGCGCGGGCTCCCCGCACCCGCCGCGCCTGGTGGACCTGCGCTACGAGCCGCCGGGCGCGCGGGCGTCGGTGACGCTGGTCGGCAAGGGCATCACCTTCGACTCCGGCGGCCTGTCCCTGAAGTCCCCGGCCGCGATGATGGCCATGCGCGGCGACATGACCGGGGCCGCGGTCGTGCTCGGGGTGATGGCGGTGCTGGCCCGGCGCGGGCTCCCGGTCGCGGTGCGCGGCCTGCTCCCGCTCGCCGAGAACATGATCGGCCCGTACGGCGTGCGCCCCGGCGACGTGCTGGCCGCCTGCGACGGGCGGCGCATCCAGGTGCTGGACACCGACTTCGAGGGCCGGGTGATCCTGGCCGACGCGCTCGCCCTGGCCGCCCGCGACCGCCCCGGCGCGATCGTGGACGTCGCCACGCTCACCTACCAGGTGGTCACCGCGCTCGGCCCGGACATCGGCGGCGTGCTCGGCCGCGACCCGGCGCTCACCGAGCGGGTGCTCGCGGCGGGCGCGGCGGCGGGCGAGCCGCTGTGGCCGCTGCCGTGGGCGCGCCGCTACCGCGACCAGATCTCCTCGCCGTACGCCGAGGTGCGCAACTTCCCCGAGGCCGACACCGGGCGGGCGATCACGGCCGCGCTGCTGCTGGGCGAGTTCGTGCCGGAGGAGATCCCGTTCGCGCACCTGGACATCACCGGCCCGTCCTGGCGCGGGCCCGCGTCCGGGCGCGGCGCGACGGGGTTCGGCGTGCTCACGCTGACCCGCCTGCTGGAGGCGTTCGCCCGGGGCGCCTGACGGGCACGCCTTCCGTGACCGCGCCTGTCCCCCGGCGGCGCGGGCCCCCCGGATTGTCGGTGCCGGGTCCTACCATCCCTCCCTGACCGACCGGCACAAGCGAAGGGAGACGAGATGACCATCGCCGTCACCACCCCGACCGGGCATGTGGGATCGCGCGTGGTACGGCTGCTGCTCCAGGCGGGCGTACGGCCGAGGGTGCTGGTGCGCGACCCGGCGCGGCTGGACCCCGAGACCCGTGAGCGTGTGGAGGTGCGGCAAGGCGATCTCACCGACGCCGCGTTCGTCCGCGAGGCGACGGCCGGGGCGCGCACGGTGTTCTGGGTCGATCCGACCCCGCACGTCGCGGAGGAGCCGGTGGAGACCTCGCGGCGCACCGCCGTGGCCGTCGCCGAGGCGGCCAAGGCCGGAGACGTCGCCAGGCTCGTGCTGCTGAGCAGCATCGGCGCCGAGCGGCGGCACGGCGTGGGCCACATCGACGGGCTGGCCGCGATCGAGGAGCTGTTCGACGCCTCCGGGGCCGACGTGCTCCACCTGCGCTGCGGCTACTTCTTCACCAACCTGCTCATGGACCTGGAGTCGCTGGCCGGCGGGGTGCTCACCACGGCGGCCGACCCCGACCGGCCCGTGCCGTGGGTCGATCCGCGCGACATCGGCGACATCGTGGCGGCCCGGCTGCTGAACGACGCCTGGCGGGGCCGCGTGGTGCAGGCCGTGCACGGCCCGCAGGACCTCTCCTTCCGCCAGGTCGCCGAGATCCTGACCGGCGCGCTGGGCCGGCCGGTCCGCCTCCAGGTCGTCACCGACGACGACGTCCGCGCCGCCCTGAGCGGGGCCGGCCTGCCGCCCTCGGCCGTCGAGGGCATCGTCGGCATGACCGCCGGCACCCGCGACCTGGTGCCCGAGCAGCCGCGCGATCTGATCACCACCACCCCGACCACCCTCGCCGGCTGGGCCTACGCGCACCTGCGCCCGCTCCTGCCCCCTCACCCATCGGGCGATTAAGCCGCTTTCAAGCCGCTTTCCAGTGGTTCGCCGGACACTCCTGCGTACCTAACTGGGGGATGTGGAGACCGATGCGAAAGACCTTACGCACGACGCTGGCGGCCGCGGGGGTGGCCCTGGCCGGCGTGACCGCCGCACAGGGAACGGCCGTGGCCGCGCCGCAGGAGGCAAAGCCGCCGCGCGACGTGGCGGTAGGCACTCGGATCGCCGCGATGACCGATCCGGCGGTGCAGCTCATCTACCTGCAGTACACCGCGACCGCGCGGGTGCCCTCCGTACGCCCGACCAAGGCGTTCGGCGCGCTGCAGGCCAAGGCGCGCAAGCACGCCAAGGCCAAGCGCATCCCGGCCGACCGGCAGAGCCAGCTCAAGTGGGTGCTGCGGCAGGCGGCGGCCGACGTGGATCGCTACCTCGCGCCGGCCAAGCCGTACCGGACGACGCCGGTGGTGCTCGGGGGCCTGTGCACCGGCTGGTGGGTCACGCCGCAGGGGCACATGGTGACCGGCGCCCACTGCACCTCCGCCGACGCGGCCACGCTGCGCGAGACGTTCACCACCCAGGCGATCCCCGACATCGCCGAGCGGGACGTCAAGACCTTCCTGAACGCCTACATGGACGTCGCCCAGCCCGACGACGACCTGGTCACGCTGGCCAACACCATGTTCACCCGGTTCGGCACCGCCAAGATGCGGGTCACCGGCCTGAAGAAGGAGATCAACCTGGTCCGGGCGCTGCCCGGGGGCGGCATGGACCGCACCTCGAAGTTCTCCCCGCTGACCCTGCTCGACGAGGGCGAGCCCTGGCCCGGCCTGGACTACGCGCTGCTCAAGCTCAAGGGCGCGCGCAACCTGCCGACCGTGCCGCTCGGCCGCGACGGCGACGTGCGGGTGGGCGACCAGATCTACATCAACGGCTTCCCCGGCCTGATCACCCAGAACGTGGCCGTCTTCGACCCCAAGTCGCGGCTGTACCCGACCCTGACCGAGGGCGCGGTCAACGCCAAGCGCACCACGGTGCGGAACGTGCCCTACATCCAGTCGCAGGCCCCGTCGTACGGCGGCAACTCCGGCGGCCCGGTGTTCAGCAAGGACGGCAAGGTCATCGGCATCCTCATCGCCGGCAGCGTGGACCAGGCCACCGGCGAGACCGCCGAGAACCACAGCTTCATCCTGCCGGTGGACGTCATCAGGAAGCGGCTCGCCGCGGCCGAGGTGAAGCCGGCGCTGTCGGAGACCTCGCGGCTGTACAACGCGGCCCTGAACGACTACTTCGCCGGCCGCTACCGCGCGGCCCTGCCCAAGTTCCGCCAGGTGCGCGAGCTCTACCCGGCGCACCCGTACGTGGGCACGTACATCGCCGACACCAAGAAGGCCATCGCCGCCGGCAAGGACAAGTAGCGGGCTGCTAGCGGGCCATCCGGTAGCGCAGCCAGGCGAGGCCGCCGTCGAAGGTCCGGGACGCGAGGAGCTCCAGCCCGGCCGCCGGCGGCGCGGCCCCGGGCCAGCGGCGGTCGCCGCCTGGCCCGGCGAGCACCGGGTGCACGAGCAGGCTCACCTCGTCCACCAGCCCCCGGGCGAGCAGGGCGCCGACGAGCCCGCCGCCGCTGTCGACGCGCACGACCCGCGCGCCCTCCCGCTCGGCGAGGGCGCGCAGCGCGGCCTCCAGGTCGACCCGTTCGCCGCCCGCGACCAGCTCCGGCACCCACGCCAGGCTCGCGGGCCGCGGCGGGATGGACCCGGCCCGCAGCGCGAGGACCCGGGACCAGTGCCCGGCGTCGCGCAGCGCCGCCCACGCGCTGACCCGCGCCCGCCCGTCCACGACCGCGAGCAGCGGCCCGCCGGAGGCCGGCCCCGGCCCGGACGCCCCGGCCGGCGTGGGCTCCTGCGCCAAGATGGTGTCGGCGCCGGCCAGGGTCGCATCCTCGTTCCAGGTGGCCGCCGGCTCGTAGAACCGCCCGGCGTCGGGCGCGAACCCGGTGGTCGCGCCCTCCAGCGACACCGCGACGTGCGCCACGACATAGGGCCGCGCACCGCCGTCCATGCGCCGACTCTACGCGGAATGTACGCGGACTCTACCCGGCGCCGGTGGCGCCTCACAGGGTGTTCACGAGCCCGCCGTCCACGCGCAGGGCCACGCCGGTGATGTACGACGCCTGGGCCGAGCACAGGAACGCGACCGCGGCGCCGAACTCGGAGGGGTGTCCGTGGCGGCGGGCCGGGATCGCCGCCGCGGACTCTGCCGAGACCTCCGCCACGGTGCGTCCCTCGCGCTCGGCCCGCGCCGCGTCCAGCCGGGCCATGCGGTCGGTGGCGATGCGGCCGGGCAGCACCATGTTGACCGTCACGCCGTCGGCGGCCACCTCGGTGGCCAGGGTCTTCAGGTAGGCGGCCAGCGCCCACCGGCCGACGTTGGAGGAGGCCAGGTTGGGCAGCGGCGCGGCGACGCCGCTGGAGCCGATCGCCACGATCCGCCCCCAGCCGCGCTCGCGCATGCCGGGCAGCACCAGCGAGACCAGCTCCTGCTGGGGGCGCAGCAACGAGTCCACCGCCGCCGTGATCGCCGCGCCGTCCATGGCGGCGGCGGTCCCGGGCGCGGGCCCCGGCCCGTTCAGCACCAGGATGTCGATCGGCCCGAACATCTCCTCGGCGGTGGCCACCAGCCGCCGCGGCACGGCCGGGTCGAGCAGGTCGCCCGGCGCGGCGGCGGCCTCGGGCAGCTCGGCCGCGATGCCCGCGGCCAGCTCGGCGCGGCGCCCGCCGATGACCACCCGCGCCCGCTCGGCGCCCAGCGCCCGCGCACTGGCCTCGCCCAGCCCGCTGGTGGCCGCGCACACCAGCGCGACCCTGCCCTGAATGCCGAGATCCATCAGGCGCCTCCCTCCGGCTCACGCCGATCCTCGGGTCCGGCCGGCACGCCTCCCGCCGGCCGGGCATTCCTCGCCTTCCTCATGGGCACCATCCAACATCACAGCTCCGGGAGGAGGGCGTAGCAGGCCAGGTGCAGCGCCAGGCGCTGGTCGGGGCGGTCGGGATCGACGCCGCGGGCGCGGATGCGCTCGACGCGGCCGAGCACGGTGTTGCGGTGCACCCCCAGGCGGGAGGCCGCCTGGCTGGTGGAGCCGCCGCAGTCCAGCACCGCGGCGAGGGTGGCGACCAGCACCGGGCCGTCGGGGGCCGACAGCAGGTCGGCCAGGACGACGCGGGCCGAGGCCACCAGGTCGGGGCCGGAGAGGGCGGCCAGCATCACCCGGTAGCCCAGCTCGTCGAAGGAGCGCACGGTTCCGGGGGCCTCGCGGACGGTCACCCCGGCGGCGAGCACCGCCTGCGACAGCGACTCGCGCAGTCCGCCCGCCCCGTACGCCGCGCGGCCCACGCCGCCGCTCAGCGGGACCGGGGGGCGCATGCGGGCCAGGGCCCGGCCCAGCGCGGCGGCGACCTGGTCCACCTCGATCTCCCCGCCGGACCACCAGCTCGCCCAGCCCGACTCCCAGGGGACGAGCGGCAGGTCGGGCAGCGCCTCCTGCCAGGCCGACACCACGCCGGGCGTGGCGGCGGCCACGTCGAGCGCGGCGCCGGTGCGCAGGAACACCGCGACGTGCCGGCCGTCCACGCGCCAGCCGAGCACCGGTTCCGGGATCTCCGGCGCCTCCTCGGGCAGCGCGCGGGCGGCGGCCTCGGCGGCGCCGGCGAAGATGGCGGCCAGGGCGGCGCGGCCCCGCTCGGCGTGGTGCACCGCCTCGACCCGCTCCCTGGCCACGGAGGTGGCCAGGGGCGCGCGGGCCAGGCGGAGGATCAGGCGTACGGTGGCGGCCCAGGTCTGCGACTGCGCGCCGGACATCGCGGCGACCAGTTCGGCCCAGCCCCGGCCGTCGGGGCCGGGCACGCCCACCCTGACCTGGTGCTCGGCCCTGACCGCGGCCGACTGCCCGGCCAGCACGTGGCCGTCGGGGGCGACCAGCGCCGCCGTGACCCCGGGCACCTCGGTGTTGATCACGCCGACGATGCCGCGCACGCTGCTGCGCTCGGCGAACAGCTCGGCGCAGCGGGCCGCGAGCCGGGCGCGGGCGGCCTCGGGGCTGGCCACGGCGGCGGCCAGGTCGAGCGCGACCGGGGCGCTGTCGCCCTCGACCGCGAACAGCGGCAGCCGCATGCGCCGGGCGAGCTGGGCGGTGGCCTGGGTCGGGCCGGTCACGGCCGGGGTGACCAGGCAGGCCGCGCCGCGCTCCCAGGCCAGCCGCAGCGCCGACTCCACCGCCCAGGCGCCCAGGGCCAGGCCGCTCGCGAGCACGACGGCGGTGCCGGGGCCGCAGCGGCGGATCGCGTCCAGCTCCGACACCAGCGCGACCTGCGACACCTGGCGGGCCAGGTTCTCCCCCGCCAGCATCTCGGCGCGCCCCAGCGGGCCGTACCTGACCAGCTCGTCCACGGTGAGCTGCTCGGCGGGCCGCCGCGCGCGGGCGCCGGGGCCGGTCACCGGGCCCCCTCCCCCGGGTGGCGTAGCGGGAAGCCGAACGCGCCCGGCCCGCCCAGGGCGAGCCCGGGGACGCTGTGCCAGACGGGGGCGGCGGGCACGCGCAGCACGTCCACCAGGTCGCCGGCGGCCAGCCGCTCGGTGCCGGTCATCCGCAGCGTGCCCCGGTCCAGCAGGCACAGCAGGTCGGGGACGGCGGCGACGAGCGCGCCGTCGGCCAGCGCGAGCACCAGCTCGTTGTGCGCCTCAAGGCGGATCAGCCGCCCGGTGCCGAGGTCGTGCACCACCATGCCGACGGGGTTGCCCGGGTAGACGGTGCCCGCCTGGCGCACGCTCGGGCCGATCTCGACCACCCGCCCGCCGCCCAGCACCGACGCGCCCGCCGCCCCGGCCAGGCCGCGCAGCAGCCGGTCCAGCGGCCCGCCCTCGCACAGCACCCGGCCCACCTCCAGCACCCGGCTGACCGAGCCGTGGATCGCGGCGTCGCGCAGCCGCCCGGCCCGCGTCTGGTACATGCCGCACATCAGCCACCCGCCGGCGGCCTGCGCCATGGAGCGGGCGAGCTGCTCGGCGCGGGCGGAGCCGGTGTCGAGCAGCAGCGAGTCGTGCCCCGCGCTGACCACGGCGAGCGGGCTGAGCGAGAGCCCGGCCAGCTCGTAGGTGGTCTGGTGGATCAGCGGGAACACCCGGCCCATGCCGTCGCAGTCGATCAGCGGCAGCCCGAGCACGGCCGCCGCCGCGACCGGGAACAGCGCGTTGACGCTGGCCGCGTTGAGCGGCATCACCGCCCCCAGCCGCCGCCCGCCCGCCATGGCCAGGCTCCGCGCCAGCGTGACCGGCTCGTCGCCGGACGGCGGCAGCTCGGCCATCGCCGTGGTGGAGCCCATCCCGCCGATCGCCGCGCAGGGCGTGTCGGGCGGCAGCTCGGCGGCGGGCACCAGGCGTACCGGGCCGGTGTGGGCGAGGATGTCCTCCAGCCACGGCCCGGCGAACTCGATGCCCTCGCCGGCCGCGCTGGTGGAGTAGAACTCGGCGCCCGCGAGCAGCGCGGGCACGTCCGCGACGCCGATCTCCGCCGTCATGGCCTCCCCCCGCTCACGCGACCTCGTCCTCGGCCCGGCCGCCGGCGCGGACGATGACCCGGTAGGAGCCGCTGCGCAGGAACGACAGCGACAGGGCGCGGGAGGAGACCACGCGCTCGCTGCCCAGGCGGGCGCCGCTCTCGGCCACCAGGGTGAGGGCGCGCTGCTCGGCGACGGCGCGCCTGCGCTCCAGCTCGGCGGGGGTCTCGGCGTACACGACGGTGTCCACCCAGGCGCTCGGCTCGGTGCAGGCCGCGCCGACCGCGGCCGGTTCGCCGCCCGCGTCCACCAGCGCGGACGCCGGCGCCACCCGCCCGGCCACCTCGCGCGCCCGCGCCTGCGCCCCGTCGGGCCCCTCGCCGGCCTCGGCCGCCGTCACCACGGCGGCACGCGGGTCGTGCCCGGCCAGCAGCGCGAACGCGGCGGCGGCCGAGGCGTGGGAGCCGGGGATGCGGGTCAGCGATGCCCGGGGCACGGCCATGCGGACGCCGCCGGGGCCGGGCAGCTCGGTGGCGACGTGCGGCAGGCCGTCGCGTACCTGGCCGACCGCGAGCGCGTCGGCGTACGCGAGCCCGACGACGGCGTCGCTCACCCCGGCCAGGCGCACGGCGCCGGTCAGGGCGGCGGCGCCGGTGGCCGACAGGGCGAGCACGGGCAGCAGCCGCAGCCGCTCGGCGGAGATGCGGCCCCCGTCGCCGGCGACGAACCAGGCCGAGGTGCCGGGGCCGAGCTGCGCGGCGATCCGGCCGCAGCGCTCCACCACCTGCTCCACCCGGCCGAGCAGCGCCGCGTTGATCACGGTCGCGGCCTCGCGGTCGAGCAGCCCGAGCCCGCCGACCTGGTGCGACAGCGAGACGCGCAGCGCGGGGAAGGCGTCGCGGATCAGCTCGGCGGCGGCCAGCTCGTGATCGGCGCGGCCCGGGGCGCCGGTGGCGGTGACCGCGAGCGCGGCGAGCCCGTCGGCGTGCGCGGCGGCGGCGTGGCCGAGCAGGCCGTAGATGTCCAGGGCGGCCAGCTCCACGCCGAACAGGTCGTGCCCGCCGAGCACCGCGGTCTGCCGGCCGACGAGGGCGCGCAGCAGCGGGGAGGGGTGGCCGGAGCCGAGGCCGCGCGGGGACAGGCGGGGCAGCACGCGTACGGCGGCGACCGGCTCGCCCGCGCCCGCCGGGTCAAGCTCGGCGGAGACGTCCCAGGTCACCGAGCCGACCGGAGCGCCGCCGGCCAGGCCGCGCAGCGTGCGCACCAGGGCCCGGTCATCGCCCGCCCGGCAGGTCGCGTGGCGGACCAGCGGCACCCCGCCCGCGGCCCCCGTGCGCACGAGCGCCGCGGCGCGTGCCGTGCCGCCGGCCAGGCGGACGCCGATGCGTACCACGTGGGGCGGTCGTTCCTTTCCGGGGGGAGGGAGATCTAGGCTCTGCTGCGGCGGAGCAGGCGGTCGAAGCTCACCGCGCCGAGGATCAGCGCACCCTGGACGACCTGCTGGTAAATCGTATCCCAGCCCAGCAGGTTGAACCCGTTGCCGATCAGGGTGATCAGCAGCACGCCGATCAGGCCGCGCCAGATCGCGCCCTCGCCGCCGAGCACGCTGGTGCCTCCGACGACGGCCGCCGCGATGGCGGTCAGCTCCATGCCGGTGGCCATGCTCGCCTGCGCCGAGCCGCCGCGCGCGGCCAGGATCAGCCCGGCCAGCGCGGCGCACACGCCGCTGATCGCGAAGACCGCGACCCGGATCGAGCCGACCCGGATGCCGGACAGCCGGGCGGCCTCCTCGTTGCCGCCGATGGCGTACACCCTGCGGCCGAACGTGGTGCGCGCGAGCACGATCCAGCACACGGCCGCCACCAGCAGGAACAGCAGCGAGGCCGCGGTGATCCCGCCGAGTACGGTGGGCCAGCTCAGCGCCTGGAAGGCGGTGGCGACGTCCTCGGGCGGGTAGACGATCGCGCCCGCGGTGAGGATCACGGCCAGGCCGCGGTACATGATGCTCAGCGCGAGGGTCGCGATGAACGAGTGCACCTTGACCGTGACCACGACCAGGCCGTTGATCGCGCCGAGCACGCCGCCGACGAGCACCGCGGCGGCCATGCCCGCGGCCACTCCGGCGCCGCCGGTGACCACCACGGCCGTGATCGCCGACACGGCGAGCACCGCCGTGATGGACAGGTCGAACGCGCCGGAGATGATGACCAGCGTGGCCGCGCACGCGAGCAGGCCGACCACGGCGGCCTGGTCGAGCAGGTTGACCAGGTTGCCGGTGGTCAGGAAGGTCTCGGTGGTGAGCGACAGCGCGACCACGATCGCGACCACGCCCAGCACCACGCCGAAGTCGCGCAGGCGGGTGAAGCGGCCCGCGGCGGCCCCGCCGCCTGCTTTCTCCGCCGCTTCGAGCGCGGCCTCGTTCTCGGCGGTCGTCGTCATGGGCGTCCCTCCGGTGGGGTGGCGGGTGCAGCGGTTGGAGAGGGGGTGTCGGCGAAGGCGAGGGCGAGCACCTGTTCGCGGGTGACCTCGCCGCGGGCGAACTCGCCGACGACGCGGCCGTGCCGCATCACGAGTACGCGGTGCGCGAGGCCGAGGACCTCCTCGACCTCGGAGGAGACCATGAGCACGCCCATGCCGTCGGCGGCCAGGTCCACCAGCAGGCGGTGGATCTGGCTCTTGGCGGCGACGTCCACGCCGCGGGTGGGCTCGTCCACCAGCAGGACCTTCGGCCGGTCCAGCAGCCACTTGCCGAACAGCACCTTCTGCTGGTTGCCGCCGGACAGCGTCCACACCGGGCCGGCCAGGTCCGAGCCGCGTACGTCGAGGTCGCCGAGCATGGCGCCGGCCGCGCGGCCCTCGGCGCCGCCGCGCACGAAGCCGGCGAGCTGCCGCGAGCCCAGGCTGGCCAGGGCGATGTTCTCGCGCACCGAGCGGCCCAGCACCAGGCCCTGCTCCTTGCGCGACTCGGGCACCATCGCCAGCCCGGCCCGCATCGAGGCGGGCGGCGAGCCGGGCGGTAGCGGGCGGCCCTCCAGCTCCACCTCGCCGCCGTCGCGGTGGTCGGCGCCGAAGATCGCGCGCAGCGTCTCCGACCGGCCGCTGCCGACGAGCCCGGCCACGCCGACGATCTCGCCGGCGCGGATGTCCAGGGACACGCCGCGTACGGCGGCGCCGCGGCGCACGTCGCGGGCGCGCAGCACCACCGGCGCGGCCTCGGCCACCGGGGCGGGGTCGGGGAAGAACACGTCGAGGGGACGGCCGACCATGTGCCGCACCAGGCTGTCGGGGGTCTGATCGGCGGCCGGGCCGGTGATGACGTGGCGGCCGTCGCGCAGCACGGTCACGTCGTCGCACACCGACAGCACCTCCTCCAGGAAGTGCGAGATCAGCACCACCGCGGCGCCCTCGGCGGCGAGCTGCCGGATCACCGCGAGGAGACGGTCGGTCTCGGTCTTGGTGAGCAGCGCGGTGGGCTCGTCCATGCCGATGACCTTCGCCCCCGAGGCGAGCGCGCGCAGGATCTCGACCTGCTGCTGCGCGGCCAGCGGCAGGTCGCGTACCAGGGCGCCGGGGTCGAGGTCGAACCCGGTGCGCTCGGCCAGCTCGGCGAAGGCGCGGGCGTCGGCGGCGCGGGTGCGCCAGCCGAGCCGGTTGCGCCAGCGGCCGAGATAGACGTTGTCCAGCACGGTCAGCGCGGGCACCAGCGCCAGCTCCTGGGAGATCAGCGCGAAGCCGTGCCGCAGCGCGTCGCGGGGCGAGCCGATCGAGATCGGCCTCCCGTCGAGCAGGACGCGCCCGGTGTCCGGGGCGACCGCCCCGCACACCGCCTTGAGCAGGGTGGACTTGCCCGCGCCGTTCTCGCCGAGCAGCCCGTGCACCCGCCCGCCACGCAGGGAGAACGACACGTCGCGCAGCACGGGCACGCCGCCGTACGCCTTGCCGAACCCCTCCAGGTCGATCCTCACCAGCCGGCCCTCCCGGGTACGCTCACGCGGCGCCTACTCGTCGTACTCGCCCTGGACGTCCTTGAGGGCGTCCTTGGTGCCGAGGCCGCCGTTGGGGGCGAGGTCGGTCGAGCTGTTGGCCGCCGTGACGTCCTGGCCGCGCGCCTTGGCCAGGCCCAGCTCGGCCGCCTTGGCGCCCGCGGTCTTCTCCGGCAGGTAGTACGTGGCGAACCAGCGGCCCTCCTGGACCGCCCGCACGGCCTGGCGGGAGCCGCCGTTGCCGACGAACAGCACGTCCTTGCCCCCGGCCACGCCCTCGGCGCCCGCGATGGCCTGGGAGGAGCCGATGACGACGTTGACGTCGGGCTGCGACTGCAGCACGTCCTGCATCGCCTTGCGGCCGCTCTCCTTGGTGTAGCCGCCCTCGACCCGGGCCACCAGTTCCACGCCGGGGGCCGCCTCCAGGGCCTTGACCGCGGCGTCGGTACGGGCGTTGTCCAGCGGCAGGGACTTGAAGCCCTCCAGGTACGCCACCTTGCACGGGTTCAGCTTCTTGCTCTGGCAGGCGGCGACGCCCAGCTCGCCGAGCTTGCGCCCGTTGTCGGTGGGCACGTCGAGCAGCGTCAGCATGCCGGGCACCTGGGACTCGGTGGTGTCGTAGCGGGTGCCGACCGGGGTGAACTCGGCGACCACGGTGATCCCGGCGGCGACGGCCTGCCGGACCGCGGGCACCACGGCGGCGCCGTCGTTGGCCTGGACGATGAACACGTCGAAGCGCTTGGAGGTGACCGCGTCCTGGATCTGCTGCACCTGGGTCTGGGCGTCGAAGTTGGGGTCGAAGAACTCGGCCTCGGCGTCGTTGGCCTTGGCGTACTCCTCGATGCCGGCCCAGGTGGCCGCGGCGAAGGAGTTCGCGCGGGCGAAGCCGAAGAACGCGATGCGCTTGTGGCCGCCGGCGCTCGCCGAGGGCGCGCCCTCGGCCGTCGCGCCCGTGGTGCCGCCGGTCTCCGACCCGGGCGCGACGCAGGCCGCGCTCAGGGCCAGCAGCCCGGCCGCCATGATCCCGGCCGCGAGTCCGCGCCCGTACCTGTCCCGAATGCTCATCAGCCTGTCCCGCCTTCTCCGTTGTCGCCGCGACGGCGCCCGGCCTCCTGCACGATGCGGTAGACCCCGCCGCCCTCGCCCTCGCCCGGCCCGCCGTCCAGCAGCGCGCCCAGCTCGGCCGTGACGGACCGCCGCCATGGATCGTCCAGCCACTGCTGGTAGTCCGCCTCGCCCTCCCACGTGGCGATCACCACGTACGGCGCGCCGGCCTGGACCGGCCGGTGCAGCGAGGCGTCGAGGCAGCCCGGCAGCGAGGTGGCCCGTTCGAGGACACGGTGGCGGGAGAAGAACTCCTCCACGTCGCCGTCCTTGCCGGGAAGCGGCCGAAGTTGCAGAACGCTGCGGATCACGTGCTCCTCCGAGCGATAAACCGTCTGTTAACCCGCCGTCCCCCACGACGTGGAACAGACTGTAGAAACCGGGCTCGAACCGTCCTGTGCACCCGGCACAGCGCCGCATCCGGCCGCTGTGCCGTTCGTACATCTCCCGGCGTACACGGCCAGTCGTGCATCGGCCGTGGCGGGCCGCACGTGGGCACGCCGAAGCGCGCGCCGCCGGGGCGGCGCGCGCAGGAGAAGAAGCCGGACGCCCGGCTGTGGCGCGGACGTGCGGCGGAGCGGCGAGGCCGCACGGGCGGCCCCGCCGCCGTCACACGGCCCGGCCCCGCCGCCGCATCACGCGGCCCGGCCCCGCCGCCGCGTCACACGGCCCCGCCCCGCCGCCGCGTCACACGGCCCGGCCCCGCCGCCGGGTCACGTGGCCCGGCCCTCCAGGGCGGCGATGGCGATCGTGCCGGACGTGCCGCGCAGGCCGAAGCCGTACCGGAAGCCGGCGCGGGCCTCCGCGGAGCCGAGGGCGGCGCCGATGTGCGCCGAGCGCAGCCGCCGCCACGCGCCGTCGGTGTGGGCGAAGGAGGTGATGGTGTCGCCCGACAGCATCAGGGCGAACCGGTCGCCCGGCTTGAGGGTCAGGGCGGCGTCGCCCGGGGTGTCCAGGAACGCGCCGTTGATCCGCACGTTGATGCCCGACGCCTTTCGGGTGTGGTTGTACCACGCGGTGACGTAGTCGTCCGCGTCCTTGACCCAGCCCGCGAAGACGCTGTCCTCGGGGCTGCCGGTCCCGGCGAACGAGTCCACCGTCACCACGGTGAGCGCGTCGCCGGGGGGCAGGGGCGCGGGCCCGGCGACCAGGCCGAAGAAGGGCTGGTCGCCGCTGCCGGCGTACCGGCCGCCGCCGGCCGCGACCGACGGCTCGGCCTCCCCGCCGAAGGGCCGGTGGACGGTGTAGCGGGCCGAGGTGTCCTGCGGGAACGCGTCCTGGATGGCCACGGTGGGGAAGGCGGCAGGGTCGAGCGGCACGTCGAGCCGCGCGTACGCGCTCGCCGCCCGCGCATCGGCCGCGCCCGCCCGGTACGTGGCGAAGGCCCGCAGCGGGTAGGCGTCCGGGCGGGTCCCGGCGGGCGGCGTCACCCGCCAGCGCGCGCGGAACTCGCCCCCGGCCCGGACCACGCTCGCCTCCACGCGCCCGGCCGGCTCGGCGGACCAGCCCGGCGGCACGGCCAGGGTGGTGCGCACCCGCGTGACGGGCCGGTCGTCCTCGTTGCGGAAGACCGCGGTCACGGTGGCGGGCTCGCCGGGGCGGGCCGGCGTGGGCGTCTCGATCGGCGTCTCGATCGACAGGCGGGTGCCGGCCGCGGCCGGGGACCACGCCTGCAGCTCGGTGACGCCGACCCAGGCGCCCGCCGGGTTGCGGAACACCAGCCGGATCTTGGTGGTGGTCAGCGCCGGGAACGTGATCCGGTTCAGCGCCGCGCCCGCGGGCCGCTCCGGCGTGCGCACCTGGCCGGGGACCTCCCGCCACGCCGCGCCGTCCCAGTGCTCCAGCCGGTACGACGCGGGCGCGCGCACCCCGCCGCCGTCGTCGTAGGCGTGGAACCGCACGTCGCTCACCTCGGTCGGCACCCCGAAGTCCACCCCGAGGTGGTCCTCGGCGTTCGGCGAGCGGTAGTTCGTCCACCGGCTGTGCGGGATGTCGTCGTAGTAGATCCTCCCGTCCACGGCGTCCCAGACGTCGTCGATGCCGTTGGTGTAGGACGCGAACGGCCGGGGGTGGCCGGCGCCGTGCGGGTTGGCGGCGTCGTTGACCGGCCGGGGCTCGGCGCGCCGGGCGGGGGCGGCGGGCACGCGGGCGGTCAGCTCGCCCAGGCCGGGACGCGCGGCGACGGGCTCGCCGTCCACGTACAGCCGCAGGCCGGCGCCCTGGCCGTACCGGCTGCCGTCGCGGTCCCACAGCACCGTGACGTTGTGCCCGTGGTAGGGCACGTTCTCCAGCGCGAAGTGGTCCCAGGAGGCGGGGACCAGCGGGTTGACCACGACCGTGCCGCCGGGCTGCGGGCGCAGCCCGATCAGGCCGCTGATCACCAGGTCGGCGAAGGTGGAGTGGTTGTAGTGCTCGCTGTGCCCGCGCCCGTCGTAGATCCAGCGCGGCTCGTCGGGGTGGTGCGCCTCGGCGACGTACGGGCGGCCGTCCTTGTACTGGGTGAGCGCGTAGCCGCGCAGCACCCGGTAGTAGTCCTCGGCGGTGACCACCGGCTGCTCGGGGCCGTTGAGCAGGTTGGCCATGGCGGTCAGCGTGGTGGAGGTCGAGTAGGGCCAGCTCGGGCCGTTCCAGCGGCAGCATCCCCTCAGCGCGTCGCGCATGAAGTACGGGCTGCGCCGCTCGGCGGTCGTCGGGCCGTACGGCGCGGCGAACCCCTGCGGGTCGAGGAGCTGCGCCCACGCCTTCTCGGTGCCCGGGTTCGCCATGCCGAACGCCCAGGGCACGAACCCGATCTGCTCCCGGGTGGACGCCAGGCGCCGCTGCGGGTCCAGGTCGGCGCGGGCCTTGTGGTAGAAGAACGCCCGCTCGGGGTCCCACAGGTGGCGGTGCAGCGCGGTGCGCAGCGCGCCGGCCCGCCGCTCGAACGTCGCGGCCAGCGCCTTGTCGCCCTGCCGCCCGCGCATCCGGGCGATGGCGGCGATGGCGCGGGCGTCGCCGTACTGGTAGGCGTTCAGGGTCGGCCGGTAGCCGGCGCCGCCGTGGTAGGGGTCGGCGGGGTCGGTCTCGTAGGAGGACGCGGTGTACTCCATGGCGTCCCAGACCGGAACCGACCAGTAGAGACCGAGTTCTTTGTCGAACTGACCGCCCCACTTGTCGTACTGGCGGACCAGGTCGGGCAGCAGGTCCTCGACGAACCCGGCGTCGCCCGTGACCAGGTAGCGCTGGTAGGCGGCGTCGGCGGCCCAGAAGGCGTACTGGTGGGCCCAGTCGTCGGTGTCCTTGTTGACGTAGTCCTCCTTGGGCTTGGGCCCGGAGCCGGGACCACGCAGCCAGTACGTCAGGTAGTCGTCGAGCGGGCGGGTGTCGCGCAGCCAGCGGCCCTCGTACACGTGGTGGCCGGCGGCGGCGACGATGCCGCCGAGCGGCGCGGCGTATCCGGGGGCGTTGTGGAACTCGGTGATGATGTTCCCGGTCGCGGCGTCGGTGTAGCGGATGTGCCGCTTGTAGGTGCTCCAGCGGTAGTAGTAGACGTCCTGGATCTCCCGGTCGGGCACCTCCAGGAAGGGGATGTTCGCCTTGTACCACTCCGGCTCGGCGTAGCCGGCCAATGGCGCGTCGTGGTCCAGGAAGGCGGTGCCCCGGCCCACCTCGGGGTACGGGGCGGGGGCCGGGACCGCCGGCCGGGCGGCGGCCCCGGCGGGGGCGGCGGGGGTGAGGGCGGCGGTCGGCGCGACCAGCGCGACCAGCGTCGCGAGCGCCACGGCCGTGCGTCTCATGGTCACCTCAAACGTGCTCGGGGGGTGACAGGCGCCGGGCATGGCCCGGCCCGGTCAGATCCGATCGCTGCGGTGGATCGAATCTGACCGTTATTGCACAACTATCGACCACTCACGCGGGGAAGACAAGATCTGTACGGGGCGGGGTCACGGCAGCCAGGACACCCGGCCGCGCAGCGCGGCGTACCCGACGAACGCGACCACGTCGATCAGCGTGTGCGCGACCACCAGCGGCATCGCGCGACCCCAGCGCTGGTAGAGGCGGCCGAACACCAGCCCCATCACCACGTTGCCCACGAACCCGCCGAAGCCCTGGTACAGGTGGTACGAGCCGCGCAGCAGCGCCGAGACCGCGACGGCGCGCCAGGGCGACCAGCCGAGCTGGCCCAGCCGGTGCAACAGGTAGCCGGCGACCAGCACCTCCTCCAGCACCCCGTTCTGCGCGGCGGCGGCGATCAGCACGGGGATGCGCCACCACTCGTCCGGCAGGTCGCCGGCCACGACGTTCAGGTTGAACCCGGAGTAGTAGACGGCCAGGTAGAACGCCAGGCCGCTCCCGCCGATCGCCGCCGCGAGCAGCGTGCCGCGCAGCAGGTCGCGGCCCGGCTCACGCAGGTCGGCGCCGATCGTGCGCATCGACTCCCCGGAACGGGCGAGCAGGTACGCCACCAGCCCCACCGGCGCCAGCGCGATGGCGATGGCGACCAGTTGGAGCGCCAGATCCAGCCAGGGGCGGCCCGGCGCCCGCGACCCGACCAGCACCGCCTGCTGCTCGCCCAGCGCGCGCGGCGCGGTCAGCGCCCCGATGAACTGCACCAGCGCCCGCAGCGCGGACGCGCCGAGCGAGACGGCGAAGACGACCACGATCTCCGTGCCCGCGAGGCGGGGAGTCAGGCCGGACGGCAGCGAGGGGGCGGGGAGCCTGGTGACACCGGGACGCATGCCCAGAAGGCTAACGGGCCCGGCATACACCTCCGGTAAATGGCCCTCACCCGGGTTGACCGCATCGCGTGGAGAATCCCAATGAATTACCGGGATTACGCACCGCGTTGTGTCCTAAGGTTGCTGGGTGCGCCGACGCTCATCTGGATCCGCGTCATGACCGGCCCCGACGACGACGGCCTTGTGCCGGCCGACGCCGAGCTCATCCGCCTGACACGCGAGGGCGACCAGCACGCCTACTCCGAGCTGTACCGGCGGTACGCCGGGGCGGCGCGGGCGTGCGCGCGTTCCTTCGCCGCCGACCCGCACACGGTGGACGACCTGGTCGCCGAGTCCTTCGCCCGCGTCCTTTCCGTGCTCCGGCGCGGCAAGGGGCCTTCATCGGCGCTTTTCCCCTATTTACGGGCGACCATAAAGAATATCGCCTACGAATGGGCCTTCCTGAGCCGGCGCACGGTCCCGATCGGCGAGCACGGCGAGGAGGATCTCGGCTACACCGACATCGACTGGGCCTGGTGGAGCGACAACCAGCTCATCCGGCGGGCGTTCCAGAGCCTGCCGGCCCGCTGGCGCCTGGTGCTGTGGCGCACCGCAGTCGAGGGCGAGACGCCGTCGGCGCTGGCCGAGACCCTGGGCCTCAAGGCCAACGCGGTCGCCGCCCTGGCGGTGCGGGCCCGCGAAGGGCTGCGCCTGGCGTACCTGCGGGCCCACATCAACGCCGGCCACCGCCCCGAGTGCCGCGACCACGCCCTGCAGCTCGCCGCCCACGTCCGCCGCCCCCTGGGCCCCAAGCAGCGCCGCACCCTGGAGGCCCACCTGCTCGCCTGCGCCTCCTGCCGCCGCCTCGAGGCCGACCTGCGCGAGGTCAACAGCAGGCTCGGCGAACTCCTGGCCCCCCTCACCGTGGGCGCGGGCGGCGCCGGCGGCGCGGCCGGCCTCACGGCCTGGCTGTTCGGCGCCGCCCCCGGCGGCTGGCTCAGCGGCCTCGCCGCCGGCGTCGCGATCCTCGGCCTCGCCGGCGGCCTGGCCGGCGACCGCCCCACCGTCCCGGCCCCGCCCCTCCTCCCCGACCGGGGCGTCGAGCAGGGCACCCTCCCCCGCGACGACTCGGCGACGCGCGGCACGTACGACCCGATCCGCGGCGACCGTCCGCCCGTCCGCGACGCCGGCGACCAGGAACACAAATCCGAACGCCCATCCGACCCGGTCTCCCGGAAAGGACCCAAAGGCCCGAAGGAGCCCAGGAAACACCAGACCAACGACAATGCGGCGAACCCCGACCGCGGCAAACCCCTGGAACCCCCGGGCCAGGCCAAGAACAAGGACAAGTCCCCCGAAACCGGCAACGGAAATGGCAAGGGCAACGGGAATGGGAATGGGAATGACAAGGCGAAGGACCCGAAACAGGGCAAGAATCTCGGCCAGGGCCCCAAGACCGACCCGCCCCCGAAACCCGCCCCCGGCCCGAAGCACGACCCCGCCCCCGTCCCCGAGCCGAACGGCAACGCCAACGGCCTCGGCAACGGAAACGAAAACGCGAATGAAAACGGTAACGGAAACGGTAACGGGCATGGGAACGAGCACGGGAACGGCAAGGGCAACAGGCCGGGGAGCGGGTGAGCGCACGCGGCCATGACCGGCCCGGCCACCCCGGAAGGCGAGTTCGCCACCTGCGGCCAGAACCCGGTCAGCGGAGCACCCAGCGAGACGACCTTGGAGGCGGCCCGCCACCAGGCCCGCCGCGTCGTCGCCGTCACCGCCGCACTCAAGGCGCGCCGCGCGGACGCGGACCCGTGCCGGGCGTCCGCGACCGGCATGCCGCGGGGATCGCCCGGCGGGGACGGCATCCCGCTCGCCCGCCTGCACATGAAGGTGCGGCCGGTCACCCGGCCTGGCGGGTTCCGCCGGCGCCCACCGGGATCGCAGGCCGCCGAGCCGGTCGTCACAGACCCCGCTTGATCGCGTCTCATCCCCTCCCCCTGCCCCCAGGACCGGAGCCCGGCGGCTCCCGGCCCCCTGACGCCGCCCCGGGTGTGCGCCTCGGCACGGCAGGGCAGCATCAGCTCATATGCCCTGCCGGGCCCTCTTCGCAGGTCGCGGCGGGGCGGTCACGGGGGAAGGAGACGGGGCATGTTCAAGGACACCAGGGCGTACAGCGGGTTCGCGGTCAAGGACGTCGCCGAGGCGAAGCGGTTCTACGGTGAGACGCTCGGGATCGAGGTCTCGGAGGCGAACGGGATGCTGACGCTGCGCCTCGGCGGTGGCACCCAGGTGCTGGTCTATCCCAAACCAGACCATACGCCGGCGACGTACACGATCCTCAACTTCCCGGTGCCCGACATCGAGGCCGCGGTGGACGAGCTGGCGCGGCGCGGGGTGCGGTTCGAGCGGTACGAGGGCTTCGACATGGACGACAAGGGGATCGCGCGGGGGCAGGGGCCGGCCATCGCCTGGTTCACGGACCCGTCGGGGAACATCCTGTCGGTGCTCCAGGAGGGTTAGGCCGGGGGTCAGCCGTTGACCGGCTTGCCCAGCGCGCTGCCGGCCAGCCACTCGCTCCAGGACTTCGCCCACGGGGTCGGGCCGTTGCCGAACCGGAGTTTGCGCGAGGTGCCGGTGACCTCGATGATGTCGCCGCGGTTGGTGAACTCGTAGAACCAGCGGGCGTTCTCCGGGCTGGCGTTGACGCAGCCGTGGCTGACGTTGGAGTTGCCCTGGGCGTCGGTGGACCAGGGGGCGGCGTGGAAGAAGGTGCCGCTGTAGGTCATCCGGACGTTCCACTTGGTGGGGATGCGGTACTCTCCCGGGTTCCCGGTGGTGGCCGAGTCCATGATCATGTCGGCGACCTTCTCCTGCGCGATCATGATGCCGGAGTAGCTGTCGTCGCCGGGCTTGCCCAGGCTGACCGGGATCGTGCGGACGACCTTGCCGTTGCTGGTCACCACGGCCCGGTGCGTCTTGGCGCTGATCTTGGTGATGTGGCGGGGGCCGACGGTGAAGCGGAGTGTGCGGTCCTTGGCGCCCCACAGGTCCGCGCCGGCGCGCACCCCGGCGAGGTGGGCCACGACCGTGACCTTCTGGCCGGTGGGCCAGTACTCGCGCGGCCGGAACTGGACCTCCTTGTCGCTGACCCAGCTCCAGGCGCCCTCGACCGGCTTGGACATCCTCACCTCCAGCGCCCGCTCGATCGCGGCGCGGTAGCGGCGGGAGCGTACGGGCTGGGAGAGCAGGAGCTGCACCGGCATGCCGACGCCGACGGTCTCGCCGTCCAGGGGGGCCATGCCGCTCTCCAGCTTGCGCCGGGGCTTGAGCGTGGTGAAGGTGGCGGTGCCGGTGACCTGCTCGCCGTCGGTGCCGGTCGCGGCGGCCCGGACCGTGTACGTCGTGGAGGGGCGCAACGTCCAGCGGGGCCGCCAGGTGCCGTCCTCGGCCAGCGTGCCCTTGACCTGCCTGCCCTTGGCGTCGGCCACCGTGACGGAGTCGAGCCTGCCCCCGGTCACCTTGACCGCGACGGGCGTGTCGGGGGCGACCTTCTCGGTCCCGTCGGCGGGGGTGATGGCGAGCCTGGCCACCGGCCCCGTGGGCGCCCGCTCCTCCCCCGCGCCGCCGCCCGGCGCACCCGGTGCTCCCGGTGTTCCCGAGGTGCAGGAGGCGGTCAGCAGCAGCGCCGCGGCGAGCACGCCCGCGGCGGCGCTGGTCATGGTCCGGCCGTTCGTCATCAGAGGGAACCTCCCACCTGCGACACGTCCTGACATGTCCACTTTATGCGAGTTATAGAGAGGATTTACGCAACCGTGGGGTGACATGGCACCACTACTGTCCCGGCCACGCGCCCTCATGCACGCGGTCACCTGCCGGGCACGATCGGCCCGGCGGCCTCCGCGGCGCCGGGCCGGCGGCCGGCCGCGAAGGCGCCGGTCTCCCCGCGAGTTAGTCCTGCTCGCGCGGCGACGGGGCCGCGGTCAGCGCGACGGCGGCCTCTCCCGTGTAGACCTGGAAGGTCAGCGACTCCTGCAGGTACAGCTCCACCGTGGCGGCGTCGTGGGAGAGGTAGCCGATCGACAGGTCCTGGCCGAGGTGCAGCGCGTAGTCGCCGCCCCGGGTGGACAGCAGGAACGCCCCGTCGATCGCCGGCGCCCAGATGATGTCGCCGTCGATGACCCGGGTCAGGTGCTCGTGGATCGGGTAGCCGTGGTCAGAGGTCTCGTTCACCGCGGTGTACGCCTCGGCGCTCAGCGCCAGCGAGTACGGCCCGGCGACGCCGGCCAGCCGCAGCGCCGAGACGGCCTGGCTGATCGTGTTGGGATACGCGCGCACGTCGGCGGGCAGGGTCAGCGCCGGGTTGGTGGCGGCGGCGCGGATGCCCTCGATCCCGGCGGCGGCGTAGCCCTCGAAGATCGCCCGGTCCTCGGCGAAGGCGATCTGCCGGGCGGCGTCCTTGACCGGCTGCCAGTCGGCGTCCTTCGCGCCGCGCTCCACGTCGTCGATCTCACGCCGGTCCAGGGTGAACGGCACGCGCAGCTCGACGAGCGGCAGCGCGCGGCGTACGTGGGAGACCACGCCGGGCGCGGGCGGGTCGATCGGGTCGAGGCGGCCGGTGCCGACCGCGGCCAGCTCGACGCCGCCGGGCTCGGGCACGTCCACCAGCCTGCGGCCGGCGAGGTGCCTGCTGAAGGTGCGCCGCGCCTCCTCCTCCAGATCGGCCCAGGCCGCCGCGGAGATGGGGGCGAGTTCGCGGTGCAGGTTGTTCATTGCTTGCGGGCTCCTACTCTCACTTCGCCGGCTTCAGGTCGCCGATGCCCAGCGACCCGTCGTACGTGGGGACGTCCACCGCCCCGGCCGCGGGCGCGGCGGGCGGGCCGGGCGGGTCGTCCAGGAAGTCGGCGGACGGGACGTAGAACAGCGACCCGGTGACCGCCGTGGAGAAGTCGAGCAGCCGGTCGTGCCCGGTCCCGGGGCGGCCGAGGAACATGTTGCGCAGCATCTCCTCGGTGACCGCGGGGGTGGCGGAGTAGCCGATGAAGTAGGTGCCGAACTCCCCGCGCCCGGGGGCGCCGAAGGCCATGTTGTCGCGCAGGATCTGCCGCTCGGTGCCGTCGGGGCCGACGATCGTGTTCAGCGCGACGTGGGAGTCGGGGGGCAGGACGTCGTCGGCCAGCTCGATGTCGGCCAGCTTGGTACGCCCGACGGCGCGCTCCTGCTCCTCCACGCTCAGCGTGTTCCACGCGGCCAGGTCGTGCAGGTACTTCTGCACGATGACGTAGCTCCCGCCCGCGAACTCCGGGTCCTCCTCGCCGACGATGACGGCGGCGCGGGCGGCGGCCCCCGTCGGGTTCTCGGTGCCGTCCACGAAGCCGAGCAGGTCACGCTGGTCGAAGTACTTGAACCCCTGCACCTCGTCCTGGACGGTGACCGCGCCGCCGAGCCGGTTCATGATCTGCGTGGCCAGCTCGAAGCACAGGTCCATCTGCTGGGCCCGGATGTGGAACAGCAGGTCGCCGGGCGTCGCCGGGGCCCGGTGCCGCTCCCCGGCCAGCTCACGGAACGGGTGCAGCTCGGCGGGCCGCGGCCCGGCGAACAGCCGGTCCCAGGCGTCGGAGCCGATCCCGGTCACGCAGGTCAGCCCGGCCTGCGGCACCCGGAACCCGACCGACCGGACCAGCCCTGCCAGGTCGGGCAGCAGCTCGCGTACGACGGGCTCCCCGCCGGGATCGACCGTCACGACGAGGAAGATCGCCGAGCTGGTCAGCGGCGCCAGCACCTCCTGCGGAGTGACCTCGCGCATCCCGATCCCCGCCCTCCCCTCCAGGCCCCGCAAGCCCGTACGCCCGCCGAGTGTAGTCATCCCCGGCAAACCTCACGAAGCACCAATAAATTCCTAGATCACCCACGCTGCCCGGCATCGGCGGCGAACCGCCCCCGGGCCACCAGCTCGGTGGTGACCAGCACCGCGACGGCCTCGGCGGCGAGCAGCGCGACCAGCACGACGAGCTGCACCACCCCGGCCTCGATCGGCCCCGCCCCGCCGAGCAGCATGCCGACGAACGCCCCCGGCAGCACGACCAGCCCGACCGTCCTGGTCTGGTCGAGCGCGGGCACCAGCGCCTGCGCCGCCGCCCTCCGGCAGATCTCCAGGTGCGCGTCCCGGGGGCTGAACCCGAGCGCGAGCGCGGCCTCCACCTCTCCCCGCCGCTGCACCAGCTCGTCCACCGCCCGCTTGCCCGCCAGCGCGGTCGCGGTCAGGCAGCCGCCCAGCAGAATGCCGGTGATCGGGATGAGCACGATCCCCTCCAGCCGCGCCGCCCCGCTCCCCACCAGCAACAGCAGCACCGGCACCGGCCCCGCCGCCATCGGCAGCGCCGCCCACCACACCGCCCACCCCTTCGTGATCCGCCGCCCCGCGGTGTAGGTCGCCACGCCGTACATGAGCAGCAGGAACGCCACCACGGCCGGCAACACCCCGATCGCCCAGGCGATCACCAGCGACACCACCGCGAGCTGCACGGCCGCACGCACACAGGCGGTCACGACCGCCGCCGCATACCCCAACCGCCCCACCCACGCCACCACGGCGGCCCCGGCGACCAGCACGGCCAGCACGATCCCCAAACCCGGCGAAATCACAATCAACGTCGAAGAAGACTCCACAACCCCCAATCCTCCCGAACCCCACTCACTTCTCAGGCGCCAGGGGACCTCGCCGCGAGCCGGCTCCGGTCTTCCCTATGGGGCGCCGGGACGGCATCGCCGCAGACCACCTCGCAGGCACCACGCCCCGCCTCGCCACCTCGCACGCACCCCGCACTCCGCACGCCCGCGGTGCGGCGTCCGCAGCGCGGCCCAGCGGGGCAAGGCCGAGGCCCGAGGGACACAGCGCGAGCTCGACAGGCGCAACGCGAGCCCCACGAGGCAGCGCAAGGCGGGATGGGGGTTGTGACGAGGGGTGGCGGTGCGGGGCTGTCAGGGACATGGCTCGCCCGCCATCTCCCAATCGGATCGCCGGGCCGGCCGCCGTCGCTTCCGGCGCGCGCTCCGACCTCGGCCTTCCCCCATGGCGCCGCGACGGCGAGAGGTGGTACGGCGCTGCCCGGCGCCCATGTCAGAACCGCCACCGATCGGCCGGTGCCATCTTCCGCCCCGCACATCCGGCACTCCGGGCACCCTCACGACCGTGACCCGTCAGGGTGCGAGCCGGACCCGGGGTGCACCACCGTGAGGGCGCGACGTGCCCGCAGGGCGGGCCGTAGACGACGCGCGGCGCAACGGACGCACCGCGGCGGCGCGGCGTCCGCAGCGCGGGCGCCGGGCGCGAGGCCGAGGCCGGGGGCAGGCCCGAGACGACGGCCCGAGCCCGAGACCTGACGGGCGAGAGGATCGCACGGGCAAGAGGCGAGACCCCACGGGCACGAGACCGGGGCGTGGCGGAGGGGGGTGCCCGGGGGACGCGGCGGCCGGCGCGTACCGGGGTGGGGGTCAGGGGCGGGGGCGGGGGCGGACCATGCCGGTTTCGTAGGCGATGATCACCAGCTGGGCGCGGTCGTGGGCGCCGAGTTTGAGCATGGCACGGTTGACGTGGGTCTTGGCGGTCATCGGGCTGATGCCGAGGCGGGTGGCGATCTCCTCGTTGGTCAGGCCGGTCGCGACCATGGCCATCACCTCGCGCTCGCGGTCGGTCAGCGCCGCCAGGGCGGCTGGTTCGCCGGTGTCCCGGGTGGCGTCGGGGGCGGACAGGAAGCGGGTGATCAGGCCCTTGGTCGCCGTGGGCGACAGCAGGGCGTCGCCGCGGGCCACCACGCGGATGGCCTCCTGGAGCTCGGGGGCCTCCACGCCCTTGCCGAGGAAGCCGCTGGCTCCGGCGCGGAGCGCGGCGAAGACGTACTCGTCGATCTCGAAGGTGGTCAGGACCAGCACCCGGACGCCGGCGAGGTCCGGGTCGGCGGTGATCTCGGCGGTGGCGGCGATGCCGTCGGTGCCCGGCATGCGCAGGTCCATCAGAACCACGTCGGGGCGGGTCTCGCGGGCCAGGCGCACGGCCTCGCCGCCCGTGCCGGCCTCGCCGACCACGGTGAGGTCGGGCGCGGCGTTCACCAGGACCCGGAACCCGGCCCGGACCAGGGCCTGGTCGTCGGCGAGCAGGACGCGGACGGCCGTCATGCCGCGCCCTCCAGCCGCTCGGCGGGCAGCGGGATCACCGCGCGCACCCGGAAGCCTCCTCCGGGCTCGGGTCCGGCCGCGAAGACGCCGCCGACCGACAGGGTCCGCTCCCGCATGCCGATCAGGCCGTGGCCAGGGCCCTGGGCCCGGTCCTGGTCCTGGTCCTGGGGCTGGTCCCGGTCCCGGTCCTGGGGGTGGCTGCGGTCCCGGTCCTGGGGGTGGGGTTGGGGCTGGTTCTGTTGTTGGGTTCGGGGCTGGGGGCGGTTCTGGGGCCGTGGGGAGCCGCCGTCGTCGGTGATCTCGACGGTTAGGGTGTCCGGTTCGTACGCGATGCGGACCCGGGCGCGGGCGCCGGAGGCGTGCTTGCTGACGTTGGTCAGCGCCTCCTGCACCACCCGGAAGGCGGTCAGCGCGATCGGGGCGGGCAGCGGGTGCTCGGCGGTCTCGACGGACCAGTCCACCTCCAGGCCGGCCGCGGCGAAGGACTGGGCCAGGTCGGGCAGGCGGTCCAGACCCGGCGCGGGCTGGCACAGCAGCTCGCCGGGCGGCTCGTCCTCGCCGCCCGGACGGCGCAGCAGGCCGACGGTGGTGCGCAGTTCGCCCAGTGCCTCGCGGCCCGCCCGGCGTACGTGGCCGAGCGCCTCGCGGGCCTGGTCGGGTGCGGTGTCCAGTACGTGCTCGGCGACCTGCGCCTGCACGTTGATCAGCGCGATCTGGTGGGCGAGCACGTCGTGCAGCTCGCGGGCGATGCGCAGGCGTTCCTCCATCACCGCCCGCCGTGCCTCCTCCTCGCGGGTCTCCTCGGCGCGGCGGGCCCGCTCCTCGATCGCGGCGACGTACGCGCGCCGGTTGCGCAGCGCGCTGCCCACCGCGACGGCCGCGGCGGCCAGGGTGAGCTGGCCGGACGCCTCGACGGACAGCCCGCCGTCGCCGATCGGGGACGGCCCGGAGGCGATCAGGACGCCGGCCGTGGCGGCGCCCGCGGCCAGGGCCACCCGCCGGTGGTGCCGCGCCGCGACGGTGCCCAGGGAGATCACCCAGGCCAGGTCCAGCGCACCCGTCCCGCCGAGGAACCGCGCGTACACGGCGGTGAGGCAGACGATCACGGCGAGCGCGGCGCGCGGCCGGCTCCTGCGTACGGCGAGGGCGGCGCAGATGGCCGCGGCCAGCGCCGCCGAGGCCGGGGTGAACGGCGGCACGGGCACAGCGGGGGACTGTTCCCGCGGCACCGGCAGGACCAGCGTCTCGCACAGCGAGATCACGAACAGGACGGCGGCCAACACCCCGTCGACCACATGGGGATGGGCACGTGAGGTCTGCTTCAGCCAGGTCCAACCGCTCACGCCCCAACCGTAGGGCCACGGCGGCGCGTTCTCCTCGTCCGGGAGCACGGGTTTCGGATACCGCGAGCGCGGTATCCGAAAGCGTCAGGCCCCGAGCCGTACCGGCAGGGCCTCCAGCCGCCAGCTCACCGGGACCGGCTGGCGGCGCAGCTCCGCCTCGGGCACCGCGCGCTCGATCGCGGGGTAGCGCTTGAGCAGCGCCGTGAACGCGACCTCGCCCTCCTGCCTGGCCAGGGCCGCGCCGAGGCAGTAGTGCAGGCCGTGGCCGAAGCCGACGTGGGTCTCCTTGCGTCCGTCGGCCTCCCTGGTGATGTCCAGCCGGTCGGCGTCGGGGAAGGCGCGGGGGTCGCGGTTGGCCGCGACGAGCACCGCCATCAGCGGCTCGCCGCGCCTGATCGTCTGGCCGCCGAGCTCGACGTCCTCGCTCGCGTAGCGTACGCGGGTGCCCTGGACCGGGCCGCACCACCGCATCAGCTCGTGGACCGCGCGGGGCGCCAGCGCGGGGTCGTCGCGGAGCAGCGCGAGCTGCTCGGGGTGGGCGAGCAGGGCGGCCGTGCCGTTGGAGATCAGGTGGGCGGTGGTCTCGTGCCCGGCGAACACCAGCGTGAGCACCATGGTGACCAGCTCCTTGTCGGACAGCCGGTCGCCGTCCTCGTCGTGGGCCCGGATCAGGCCGGTGAGCAGGTCGTCCTTCGGGTCGGCGCGGCGGTGCGCGATGAGTCGCTTGATGTGCTCGACCATGTCGCGGATGGTGGGGCCGGTGGTCTCGGGCCGCATCCGCATCAGGGTGCTGCCCCACTCGCGCCAGCTCTGCCGGTCCTCCTCGGGCACGCCGACCAGCTCGCAGATGACGGTGATCGGCAGCGGGTAGGCGAAGTGCTCGACCAGGTCCACGACGCCGTCCTCGGCCGTGCCGGGCAGGGCGTCGAGCAGGGACTCGGTGATCTCCTCGACCCGGGGGCGCAGCTCGGCGACCCGGCGCGCGGTGAAGGCGCGGGAGACGAGCCTGCGCAGCCGGATGTGGTCCTCGCCGTCGGCGTCCAGGACGGTGTTGAGCACGTACTCGGCGTACTCCGGGGGGATCCCCTGGGCCGCGGCCCCCTTCGCGCGCACGTTGGTCACATCCAGCCCGGGGACGCTGGCCGGGTTGTTGACGAAGCGCCGGTCGCTCAGCAGCGTGCGTACGTCGTCGTACCTGGTGACCAGCCAGACGGATGTGTCCAGGCCGGGGAAGTTCGCCCTGGCCAGCGGCCCCTCCTCCCGGATGCGGGAGTAGCCGGCGAACGGGTCGCGCAGCAGCTCGGGGTCGAGCAGGTCGTAGGTGTGCGCGGTCATGGTTCCTCCATGGACGGCTTCGTGAGCCTGTGCCGGTCGATCTCCTCGACGATTCGGGCGCGCAGCCGGTCGAACAGGGCGATCACCTCGGGGGCGGCGGCGCGCAGGCGTTCGGGGGTGGCTTCGGTCTCGAACGCCGACCCGATGACGTGCGCCAGCATCGGCGCCCGCTCCTTTGCGCCCCCGGCGCCCGGGGGCAGGAACGGTTCGGCGGTCAGAAAGCCCAGCAGCACCGACATGTACGCCTGGACCTGGGCCTCGGCGGGCTGGTCGGCCCGGACGAGCCCGTGGCGGCGCAGCAGCGCGAAGTACTCGCGCAGGGTGCGCAGGCGCATCTCGTACACCTCGGCGACGCCGGCCGGAGCGGTGCGGGCGAGCGTGCCGAGGGTCTCCATGTCACCGGTGAGCAGCGCCCGCAGCAGCGGCTCCTCGCGCACCCGCAGGTATCCCGCCGTGGCCATGCGGCTCGGCAGCACCGCGGCGGGGTCGGCCCGCATCTCGTCCAGGATCACCCCCATCATCCGGGCCTGCGCCCGCATGAGCACGGTGATGAAGAGCACTTCCTTGGTGCTGAAGTGCAGGTAGACGGTGCCCTTGCCGATTCCGGCGCGGCGTGCGACGTCCTCGATCGTGACCCGGCGGTAGCCCCAGGCGATCAGCAGCTCGCCTGCCGCGTCGAGGATGCGCTCGGCGCGGAGGTCGCGCTCGCCGACCGCGTTCGCCGGTCCTGCGGGTGGTGCCATGGTGGTACTCCTTGACCTTCTGACCGGATTTGAAATCGGGTCATCGAGTCAACAGTACGCCTCCGCGCGCACCGGCGCCAGATCCGGGTCTTGCGCACCCCCCGGGTGCTCGGGTTACCGTCGAGGCGACAGATCGCGGGAGCCCGGCCGACCGGGCTGAGAGGGCGACATACGGGGTCGCCGACCGCCGGAACCTGACCGGGTAATGCCGGCGTAGGGAGTTGTCGATCGGCCATGACGATCTTCGATGATGTTGTGCTGCCCGCCGCCCGCAAGACGCACCTGACCGGCTCCAGGCCGGACATCCGGGTGCCCATGCGGGAGATCGGCCTGACCAACGGCGCCGCCGTCGTCCTGTACGACACCTCGGGCCCGTACACCGACCCGTCCTTCACCCCCGACCTCGCCGCGGGCCTGCCCCGGCTGCGCGCCGGGTGGAGCGCCACCCCCGGAGGCGGCACCCAGCGGGCGCACGCGCGGCGCGGCGCGATCACGCCCGAGATGGAGTTCGCGGCGATCCGCGAGGGCGTGCCGCCCGAGTTCGTCCGCGACGAGCTGGCGGCGGGCCGGGCCGTGCTGCCCGCCAACGTGAACCACCCGGAGACCGAGCCGATGGTCATCGGCCGGAACTTCCTGGTCAAGGTCAACGCCAACATCGGCAACTCGGCGGTCTCCTCCTCCATCGAGGACGAGGTGGAGAAGATGCGCTGGGCCATCCGGTGGGGCGCCGACACGGTGATGGACCTGTCCACCGGCAAGCGCATCTCCGAGACCCGGGAGTGGATCCTGCGCAACTCGCCGGTGCCCGTCGGCACGGTGCCGATCTACCAGGCGCTGGAGCGGGTGGGCGGCCGGGCCGAGGAGCTGACCTGGGAGGTCTACCGCGACACGGTGATCGAGCAGTGCGAGCAGGGCGTGGACTACATGACCGTGCACGCGGGGGTGCGGCTGGCGTACGTGCCGCTGACCGCGCGGCGCAAGACCGGGATCGTCTCGCGCGGCGGGTCGATCATGGCGGCGTGGTGCCTGGCGCACCACGAGGAGAGCTTCCTCTACACCCGCTTCCGCGAGCTGTGCGAGATCTTCGCCCACTACGACGTGACGTTCTCGCTCGGCGACGGGCTGCGCCCCGGCTCGATCGCCGACGCCAACGACGAGGCGCAGCTCGCCGAGCTGCGCACGCTGGGCGAGCTGACCGCCATCGCGGCCGAGCACGACTGCCAGGTGATGGTGGAGGGCCCCGGCCACGTGCCCATGCACAAGATCGAGGAGAACGTGCGGCTGCAGCAGGAGTGGTGCGCCGAGGCGCCGTTCTACACCCTCGGCCCGCTGACCACGGACATCGCGCCGGGGTACGACCACATCACCTCGGCGATCGGCGCGGCCATGATCGGCTGGCACGGCACGGCCATGCTCTGCTACGTCACCCCCAAGGAGCACCTGGGGCTGCCCGACCGGGACGACGTCAAGGCGGGCGTCATCGCGTATAAGATCGCGGCGCACGCCGCCGACCTGGCCAAGGGCCATCCCGGCGCGCAGGCGTGGGACGACGCGCTGTCGGAGGCCCGCTTCGAGTTCCGCTGGGAGGACCAGTTCAACCTGGCCCTCGACCCCGAGACGGCCCGCTCCTTCCACGACGAGACCCTGCCCGCGCCCGCGGCCAAGACCGCGCACTTCTGCAGCATGTGCGGCCCCCACTTCTGCGCCATGAAGATCACTCAGGACGTCCGCCGGTACGCCGAGGAGCACGGCCTGGCGGAGGAGGACGCCCTGACGGCGGGCATGCGGGAGAAGGCCGAGGAGTTCACCCGCCGGGGCGCCCGGGTCTACCTGCCGATCGACCCCGCGTGATCTTTTCTGTCGGTTTTTCCCGGGAGTTCACCAACTTTCGCGACCTTCGCGGCATCTAACCGGTCGCGAGCCTCATTCCGACGTCTCAAGGGGGATCCCCGATGACACCCTCCAGCAGAACTGCCGCGCGCACCGGCGCCCTCGCGGCGCTCGTCCTCGCCGCCGGCCTGCTGGCCACCCCGCCCGCCACCGCACAGGCCGCCGCCCCCGCCGCCCCGGCCGCCGTCACACTGGCGCAGCCCGCGTCCACCCTGGACGCCGCGGCCCGCCCGCGCAACGGCACGATCCTGTACGCCCGGATCAGCGGCGGCCTCGGCAAGCTGAAGATCCAGAACGGCACTCGCAAGGACGGCGTCGTCACCCTCGTCCGCGGCCGGTCCAAGGCCATCAGCATCTACGTCCGCGCCCGCTCCAGCGCCACGGTACGCAACGTCAAGGACGGCACGTACCGGATCTACTTCACCACCGGCTACCGCTTCAGCGTCTCCAAGGGCCGCTTCACCCGCGAGGCCACCTACCAGCGCTTCAACCGCCGGCTCACCTTCCGTACGACGTCCAGCACCTCCACGGTCTGGACCCTGACCCTCAACCCGGTGATCGGCGGCAACGCCAGCACCACCAACATCAACCCCAAGGACTTCCCGGCCTGACCCGGGGCCTCGCGCGCCGCGCCCTCGCACCGGGGGCGCGGCGCGCGCGTTTCCACCCCGCCTGCTATGGTTCGGTCATTGAACTCACTAGGCGGGAGGCGGCGTGGACGTGTTGCGCGAAGATCCGGTTGACGAGGCCGCCCCGCCGGCGGCGACACCCGCGGTGACCTTCGACAGCGCGGGGGTGCCCCTGCTCGGGGTGCTGCACCTGCCCGCGGGCCCGGGTCCGCATCCGGTCGTGGTCCTGCTGCACGGCTTCCCCGGCAACGAGCGCAACTTCGACCTCGCCCAGGCCCTGCGCCGCGCCGGGTACGCCGCGCTGGTCTTCCACTACCGCGGCTCGTGGGGCGTGGGCGGCGCGTTCTCGTGGGGGAACGTGCTGGCCGACGTACGGGCCGTGCTCGCCGGACTGCGCGACCCGGGCTTCGCCGCCGGGCACCGGCTCGACCCGGGACGGGTGGCGCTGGCCGGGCACAGCATGGGCGGGTTCGCCGCGCTCATGACCGCCGCCGCCGACCCCGAGGTCCGGGCCGTCGCCTCCATCGCCGGGTTCGACTTCGGGCGCGCCGCCGCCGAGTGCGCGGCCGGCGAGGGCGCGCGCGCGGCGTACACGGAGATGTTCCAGGGCGAGCTGCTGCCGCTGCGCGGCACCAGCGGCGAGGCCCTGGTCGCCGAGATGACGGCGGCGGGCGAGGAGTGGCTCCTGCCCCGGCTCGCGCCCCGCTTCGCCGGACGGCCGGTGCTGCTGGTGGGCTGCGGGCGCGACACGGTCGCCCCGGTGGCCGCGCACCACGAACCGCTGGTCGAGGCGTGCCTCGCCGTGGCCGAGCCGGGAGTGCGGCTGCGCCACCTCGTGCTGCCCACCGACCACGCCCTGTCCGACCGGCGGGTGGCCCTGACGCGTACGCTCCTGGCGTTCCTCGCCGACCACCTGGCCCCGGCGCCGCTGTCGGTGCCGGATGGCATTGTGGGGGCGTGAGCACGCGTACGGTCAGCCCGCGCTTCGTCGGCCGGGCCGATGAGCTGGCCCTGCTGCGCGAGGCGTTCGCCCGCGCCCGCGCCGGAGAGTCCTCGGTCGTGCTGGTGGGCGGCGAGGCCGGCGTGGGCAAGACCCGCCTGATCCGCGAACTGGCCGCCCGCGAGCACGACGCCCAGACCGCCGCCGGTGAGAACGGCGGCGGCGAGGATGGCGGCGCGGCCATGGTGCTGGCCGGCGGCTGCCTGGAGCTGGGCGCCGACGGCCTGCCGTTCGCGCCGTTCACGGCGGTGCTGCGCACCCTGGTGCGCGAGCTGGGCCGCGACGGCGTGGCCGAGCTGGTCCCGGGCGGCACGACCCGCGGCCTGGCCCGGCTGCTGCCCGAGTTCGGCGAGCCCGCCGACGGCGGGGCCGAGGCGCGGGCGCGGCTGTTCGAGCAGGTGCTCGGCCTGCTGGAGCGCCTGGCCGAGCGCCGCCCGGTGCTGCTGGTGATCGAGGACGCCCACTGGGCCGACGGCTCCACCCGCGACCTGCTGTCGTTCCTGGTCCGCTACCGCCGCCCCGACGCCCGGCTGCTGATCGTGGTGACCTACCGCGCCGACGAGATCCACCGCCGCCACCCGCTGCGCCCGCTGCTGGCCGAGCTGGGCCGGATCGACCGGGTACGACGGCTGGAGCTGCGCGGCCTGCGCCGCCACGAGGTCGTGGAGCAGGCCGCGGGCATCCTGGACCGCGAGCCGTCCGCGGCCGTCGTCGAGGAGGTCTACTCCCGCAGCGAGGGCAACCCGCTGTTCGTCGAAGCCCTGCTCGGCGGCGACGACGACGGCAGCGCCCTGCCCGAGTCGCTGCGCGACCTGCTGCTGGCCAGCGTCGAGCGGCTGCCCGAGCAGACCCGCGAGGTGCTGCGCGTGGCGGCGGCGGGCGGGGCCAGGATCGAGCACCGGCTGCTCGCCGCCGTTGCCGGGATCGATGAGGACACCCTGGCCAGGGCACTGCGCCCGGCCGTGGAGGGCAACGTGCTGTCGGTGGACGGCGACGGCTACGCCTTCCGGCACGCGCTGATCCACGAGGCGGTGCACGAGGACCTGCTGCCGGGCGAGCGCACCCGCCTGCACACCCGCTTCGCCGAGGCGCTGCGCGACGACCCCGGCCTGCTGCCCGCCCCGCGCAACGCGATCGAGCTGGCCTACCACTGGTACGCCGCCCACGACACCACCTGGGCGCTGGTCGCCGCCTGGCACGCCGCCGCCGCGGCCGGCGACTCCCTGGCCTACGACGAGCAGTTGCGCATGCTGGCCAGGGTGCTGGAGCTGTGGGATCGGGTGCCCGGCGCGGCCGGGCGGATCGGGGCCGACCACATCGAGGTGCTGCACCAGGCGTCGGTGGTGGCCCACAGGCTGGCGGGCGAGTTCGAGCGGGCATTGGGCTTCGCCACCCAGGCCATCGCCGAGATCGACGCCGCGGCCGATCCGGCGCGCGCGGCCGTCCTGCTCCGGCGGCGCGGCCTGATCAGGTACGACTACGGCCGCCCCGGCGCGCTGGACGACCTGCGGGCCGCGGCGGCGCTGGTCCCGGCCGAGCCGCCGAGCGCGCTGCGGGCCCGGGTGCTGGAGTCGCTGGCCCGCATGCTGCATGGCCCCGGCCAACTGGCCGAGAGGCTGGCCACGGCCGAGGAGGCGATGGCGCTCGCGCACGAGGTCGGCGATCTGGAGACCGAGGCCCACGCGCTCACCACGCTCACCTGGGCGCGGTGGCCGAGCTCCCGCGTCGAGCAGCAGCGCGAGGCGTACGCCAGGGCGCGCGAGCTGGCCGCACGGGCGGGCTCCTTCGACGCGCTGACCCGGGTGGCCATCTCCGAGTCCGACGCGCTCGAAGGCATGGGCGCGCACGAGGAGGCCGCCGAGGTGGCCCGGCGCGGCTTCGCCGACGCCGCCGAGTACGGCCTGGCCCGCACCCAGGGCGCGTTCCTGGCGATGAACCTGGCCGAGCCGCTGCTGTCACTGGGCCGCTGGGACGAGGCGCAGACGGTCATCGACCGCGCGCTCGCGCTGACGCCACCGCCCAACTACCGCGCCAGCCTGGTCGAGTGGGCGGGCGACATCGCCCTGGCCCGCGGCGAGCCCGACCGGGCGGAGGCGCGCTACGCCGAGTCGCGCCGCCTCCTCGCCCGCGGCACCTACCGGGCCCAGACCGTGCTCCCCAACATCCGCCGCACGTTGGAACTCCGGCTGACTCGCACCCGCCAGGGGGCCCCACCTGAGGCACGCGAGCGGGCGTACGTACGGGGTGCGCGGGGGGTGGGGGCGGCGCGCAAAGCGCAGGAGATGGCGGCCGTGCGCCAGGCGCGGGACGTGGCGGCGGCGCGCGAAGCGCGGGCACAGACGACCGGGCTGGAGACGCGCCAACCGGCGACCCTGCACCAAGCGCCGGACGCGGCGGCGGCGCACGAAGCGCGGGCACAGACGACCGGGCTGGAGACGCGCCAACCGGCGACCCTGCACCAAGCGCCGGACGCGGCGGCGGCGCACGAAGCGCGGGCACAGACGACCGGGCTGGAGACGCGCCAACCAGCGACCCTGCACGAAGCGCGGGAGGTGGCGGCGCGGGCGCTCGTGGAGCAGGATCTGGCCGCCGAGCCGCGCTATACCTGGCCGTTGCTGGTCACGGTTCTGGAGGTGGCGGGGCCGGTGGCGGGGGTGCCGGTGGACGCGGAGCTGACGGCCCGGGTGCGGGCCGCCGCCTCGGGGCTGCCGGTGCAGAGTCCGGTGCAGGAGGCCCACCGGCTGACCTTCGCCGCGCTGGCCGGGCTCGTCTGCGGCGAAGGACCGGCGCCCGAGGCGTGGCGCAGGGCGGTGGCGGCGTGGCGGGCGCTGGGCCAGCCGTACGCCGAGGCGCGCACGCTGCTCTGCGGCGCCGAGGCCGCGGCGGCGAGCGGCGACCGTGAGGGCGCGGCGGCGATGCTGGACCGGGCGTACGAGCTGGCGGCGGGGCTGCGGGCCGCGCCGCTGCTGGAGGCGGTCGAGACCCTGGCCCGCCGGGTGGGCGTCGCGATCCGCGCGGCCGACGCGACGGCGACGGCCGGGGCCGTCGGCGCCACCGGTGGCGCCGGCCCGGCTGGCACGGCCGGCCCGGCTGGCACGGTAGGTGCCCCCGGCACGGTAGGTGCCGCCGGTGCGACCCGCAGGGCCGGCGCGACCGGCAGGGCCCGTACCACCCGCGCAGCCCGTGCGTCCGGCGCGACCGGCGCCACGGGTGCGGCCGGGTCGGCGGCCGATGCGCGGCGCGGGCTCACCGCTCGCGAGCTGGAGGTGCTGCGCCTGGTCGCGCTGGGGCGCAGCAACCGCGAGATCGCCGCCGAGCTGTTCATCGCGGTGAAGACGGTGAGCGTGCACGTCTCCAACATCCTGGCCAAGCTGGGGGCGGCGTCGCGGGGCGAGGCGGCGGCCGAGGCCCGCCGCCTGCGCCTCCTGGACGTGCCCTAGCCGGTCGGCGAACGCGCCGCGCGGCCGACCTTCCGCCGCCCGGACGTCCTGCAGCCCGGCCCCAGGAAGTCAGCGGGACCCAGTAGGGCGCGGGCAGGCGGCGGACGCCGAGCCTCGGCCACGCCCCTGGCCGGTCTCGAACGTGCCGCCCCGCCAAGCCCGCCGCCCGCACCCCCCTGCACGCCGCGCCCCGGGCAGGTCAACGAACGCGCCGCCCCCTTCACGTCCCCAGCCGGTCGGCGAACGTACCGTTCCGCCGTCGCCGACACCGTCCTCGGGCGTTCTCTGTGCCCGTCAGGCGAAGACGTCCTGCTGGTAGCGGCCCGCCTCCTCCAGCTCGCGGAGCCACGCGTCGCCGTCGCGGCCGGTGCGCTCGGCGTAGATCGCGGCCAGGGTGCGTCTGACCGCGGGGGCCATGTGCAGGCCGTCGCCGCAGACGTACACGTGGGCGCCGCGTTCCAGGAGAGCCCACACGGTGTCCGCGTTGGCGGACAGGGCGTCCTGGACGTACCGGTGCGGGTGGCCGGGCAGTGCCGAGAACGCGGTGTGCACCCGGGCCACCCCGGCGCGCTCCCAGGCGTCGAGGTCGGCGTGGTAGAGCCGGTCGTGTCCGGGGTGGCGGCAGCCGGTGAAGACCTCGGCTGGCTCGGCGCCGGGGGCCGAGAGGGCTCGGTGCTCCAGGAAGGCGCGCAGCGGGGCGAAGCCGGTGCCGGGGCCGACCAGGACGATCGGCGTGGCCGGGTCCTCGGGGAGCCGGAACGGCGGCGCGGGCACCCGTACGTACCCGTAGAACACCTCGCCGGGCGCGAGGCCGGCCAGGTAGGCCGAGCACATCCCCCGGTAGGCGGCGTCCGCGCCCGACCAGGCCGGGCCCTCCACCAGGCCGACGGTGATCCGGACCTGCCGGGGCGCGGCCAGGGGCGAGGACGAGATCGAGTAGTAGCGGGGCCGGATCGGGCCGGCCGCCTCCAGGAAGACGGGCAGCGGCAGCGCGATGGCCGGGTACCGCTCCAGCAGGTCGATCACGGAGACCCGCTTGGCCAGCACCTCGTCCGGGTACGCGGCGGTGAGCCGGTCCAGCTCGCCCCGGGTCCACGGGCACCGGGTGTGCGCGGCGAGGGTCGCGAGGTCGGCGCGGGTGGCGACGTCCTGGAGCTCGGCGAAGTCGGCCAGCAGCAGCCCGGCGGTGACCGGGGTGTCCACCGGCAGGTGGGTGGCACCGTGGGCGCGCAGCCGCACGACCTGGTCGCGGGGCACGCGCAGGGCGCGCAGCGCCCGCTCCACCAGCTCCGGCTCGTTGCGGGCGAACACCGCGAGGTGGTCGCCGGGCTCGTACGTCACGCCCTCCGGCAGCTCGGCCACGATCGAGCGCACCCCGGGCCGGGGCGCCTCCAGGGAGAAGTCCCACAGCCCGGTGGGGTCGCCGGTCAGCTCCTCGTTGGACACCACGGTGAGCGGGACGGCGCGCTCGGAGACGACGGCGGGGCGGATCTCGGACTCGGTGAGGACCTCCATCTCGTAGCGGGGCCCGGCGGGGGCCGCCCCGGCGCCGTACTCGGCGGCGAGCGCCGCCCACAGCGCGGAGGTCCAGGCGGAGACGGCGCCGTCGAAGTCGCCGTCGGCGTCGGCCTCGCCGCGCTCCACCAGCGGCACGGCCCCGGCGGCGGTCAGCTTGGCGAAGGCGCGCTTGGGGAAGCCCTGGTAGGTGGGCCACTGGGTGTTGCCGCAGCCGAGCAGGGCCAGACGCACGCCGTCCATGCGCGGCAGCTCCTCCAGCGCGTCGAACTCCTGCGCGTTGTCGGGCGCCTTGCCGTTGTAGGTGGAGGTGACCACGGCGAGCAGCCCCTCGCGCGGCGGCGCGGCGGCCAGTTCGTCCAGGGTGAGCAGGGTGGTGGCGAACCCGGCGTGGCGTGCCCGCTCGGCCAGCCGCTCGGCGATGTCGGCGCTCGTGCCCAGGTTGGAGCCGTAGGCCACGGCCAGGCTCACCCCGGTCACGGTCACCTCGGCGGCCAGGTCGCGCGGCGCGTCCTCGGCGGCCTCGCCCTGGGCCGCGGGCACAGCGCGCTCGTGCGGCTGCCGGGCCCGGACCCGGATCGTGAAGTCCTCGGGCTTGAGGGTGAGGGTCTGCTTGATCTTCATCCGGTACGCGCCCGGGTCGGCGAGGGCGAACTCGCGCAGCACCATGGCCAGCGCCAGCCGGGCCTCGGTGAGCGCGAACTGGCGGCCGATACAGGCCCGCTCGCCGTTGCCGAACGGCTTGTACGCCGCCGGGTGGTGCTCCCGCTTCCGCTCGGGGAGCCACCGGTCGATGTCGAACTCCTCGGGCCGGTCCCACGCCTTGGGGTGCCGGTGCAGCGGCGGCAGCAGGATCACGCACCTCTGCTCCGCCGCGATCGGGTGGCCGCCGAGCGTGGTGTCGGCGTAGGCGGTCACGGCGAAGGACGGGATCGGCGACCACAGCCGCAGGGTCTCCTCCAGCACCCGCGGGATCACGTCCAGCTTCATGATCGTCTCGTACGTGGGCGGCTCGTCGCCGGGCAGCAGCCGGTCCACCTCGGCGTACGCCAGGGCCAGCGCGTGCGGGTTGCGCAGCAGGTTGTACAGCGCGAAGGAGAGCAGCCCGCTGGTGGTCTCGTGCCCGGCGATGAGGAAGGTCAGCACCTGGTCGCGGATGTTGGCGTCGGACAGGCGCTCGCCGGTGCGCGGGTCGGCGGCCTGGAGCATCAGCCCGAGCAGGTCGCCGGTCCCGGCCTTGCCGGCGGCACGCCGCTGCCTGATCACGTCGTCCACCAGTTCGCGCATCAGCGCGATGTCGGCGCGGTAGCCCTCCTCGCGCCGCCGCTTCAGCTTGGTGACGAGCGGTAGCTGCCGGTTGCGCAGCATCGCCTCGGTGAGGGCGCGGCCCATGGCGCGCAGGAACGGGTGCAGCTCGGCCGACTCGAAGGAGTCGAAGCGGTAGTCGAAGCCGGTCAGCGAGATGGTGTCCAGGGTGAGCCTGGTCATGTCGTCGGGCACGTTGAGGTCCTGGCCCTGCCTGCGGCGCCAGGACGCGACCAGGTTCTGCGCGATCTCCAGCATCTGGGGGAAGTACGCCTTCATGGAGCGCTGGCTGAAGGCGGGCATCAGGATGCGATGCGCCTGGCCCCAGACCGGCTCGTCGTGCCGGGCGGTGAACAGCCCGTCGCCGGCGAAGTCGCGCACGATCGACAGCGGCGGGTCGATGGACTTGTAGAAGCGCGACTCGTCGCACAGCTCGGCGACCAGGTCGGGGTCGTAGACGAACAGGATGTCCCGCCCCATGAGATCCAGGCGGTAGATGCCCTGCGGGTGCCGCCCGGCCAGCTCGTTGAAGTAGGCACTGGGCGAGTGCGCGGGCACTTGCAGCATGTTCCCGACGATGGGCAGCCCCTGCGGCGCGGGGATCTCGTGGATCGCGGGTACCTCGGTCACGGCCATTCGAGCTCCTCCCGACAGCTCCAGCCATACGCTGTATGGATACGCTAGCATACGGCGTATGGCTGTGAGGACGCGCAGGGGGGAGCCCCTCTCCCTGGACGAGATCCACGCGACCGCGCTGCGCCTGATCGACGCGGGCGGCGCCGAGGCGCTGTCCATGCGCAAGCTCGCCGCCGAGCTGGACGTCAACCCGATGTCCCTCTACCACCACGTCGAGAACAAGACCGCGCTGCTCGCCGGGGTGTGCGGGCTGGCCATCTCGCAGCTCCGGCTGCCGCCCGACGACGGGCGTCCCTGGCAGGAGCAGTTGCGCGCGCTGGCGCACGCGTACCGGTCGCTGGCCCAGGCCCACCCCCGGCTGTGGGCGTACGTGCACGAGCACCCCGAGGTCGTGGACCGCAAGGAGGGCATGGGCGCGGTGCTGCGCCGCATCCTGCACGCCGCCGGGGTGCCCGAGCGCGACGTGGAGGCGACCTCCGAGATCCTCTACGCCTTCGTCACCGGCTTCGTCTACGCCGAGACCCGCGACCACCTCGGCGAGCACCCGGGCGCCGAGGACGTCGATCGCAGCTACGAGATCGCGATCCGGCTCATCCTGGCCGGTCTCGCCTCCGGCGAGGCGTTCGACACCCAGCCATAGCCAGGTCACGTCACGGGGACGATCCTGGCCTCCAGCAGGCGGCCCGACTCGATGCGCAGCAGGCCGATCGTGCCGTGCGGCTGACGGCGGCGGTCGGTCGGGGAGCCGGGGTTGAAGATGCGCAGGCCCTCGCCGCTCTCGTCGAGCGGGATGTGCGAGTGGCCGAAGACCACCAGGCCGGCATCGGGGAAGCGGCGGCGCATGCGGGCCAGGCGGCCCTTGGCCGGGCCGCTGTCGTGGATCATGCCGACGCGCAGCCCGTCGAGGTCGAGCTCCAAGGTCTCGGGCGCGTCGAGGTCGGGGCCGTCGTTGTTGCCCTTGACCGCGTGCACCGGCGCGTACGCGGCCAGCTCGGCGAGCACGCCGGGCACGCACACGTCGCCCGCGTGCAGGATCGCGTCGGCCCCGCGCAGGTGCTCGGCGACCCGCGGCGGGCACGACTTCCACCGCCGGGGCGCGTGCGTGTCGGCCAGCGCCACCACCTTCACACCCACCATCCTGCCCCAGCCCGTCCGAGTGGCGTACGCGGCCCGTACCCGTGAGGATGGATCACCAAGGACGGCGAGGAAGGCGGCAGCGGAGAGATGGCACAGATCGTCGGAGGCGGGCACCCGGTCAACGACGCCGAGCGCAGGGTGATCGCGCACCTGCGGGACCACGCCCCGGACGACTGGCTGCTCCTGCACAACATCGAGGTGCCGCGCGGGGAGGAGATCTTCGAGGTCGATCTGATCGTGATCACCGGTCACTCCGTGTGCGTGATCGACGTCAAGGGCACCCACGGCCGGATCGAGGTGGCGGGCACGCGCTGGTTCCCGCCGCGTCAGGGCGCGTACGGCTCCCCGGTGGCCAAGGTGCGCGGCACGGCGCGGGCGCTGAAGGGCCTGATGGTGGACCAGCGCCGCGAGCTGGAGCGCGTCTACGTGGACAGCCTGGTCGTGCTGACCGCGCCGGACGCGGTGCTGGTCGATCCGGCCGGGCGCGACTCGCGCAACGTCACCGCCCTGGACCGGCTGCTGACCGTGCTGGGCGACGTCTCGCGGGTGCGCCGCGGGTGCAGCCCCGACGCGCGACCGTACCTGACCTCGATCGTCGAGGCGCTCAACGGCGCCGTACGCCGCTCGACCGCGCCGCCGCGCTACGGCAACTGGCAGGTGGAGGAGCAGCTCGGCGGCGACTCGCGGGTGACCGAGTACCGCGCCGTCAACGCCACCCTGGGCGGCGGCGAGACCGTGCTGCTGCGCGTCTACCAGGCCGACCCGCTCGCGGTGCGCAAGGAGCGCGACGCCGAGCGCGAGAGGATCGCCAACGCCTACCGCTCGCTCACCGGCATCCCGGCCCACCCGTGCGTGGTGCGCTCGCGCGACTTCTTCGCCATCGACGACGAGAGCCGGTTCGTGCTGGTGCTGGACGACGTGCACGGCCGGGCCCTGCACCTGTACCTCGGCTCGGAGCGGCGCGACGGCGACCCCCTCGACCTGGTGGAGGACGTGCTGCGCGGGCTGGCCCACGTGCACGGCAACGGCGTGCTGCACCGCGCGCTCAGCCCGGCGACCGTGCTGGTCACCGAGGACGGCCGGGCGATGCTGACCGGCTTCGACCACGCCAAGCCGGGCCCGCGCGACTTCACCGTGGCCAACGAGCTGCCCGGCCTGCTCGACGTGCACTACGTCGCGCCGGAGTGCCAGGCGCGGCCGGAGCTGGCGAGCTTCGCCTCCGACGTGTACGCCGCCGGCGTGATCGCCCACCAGCTCCTCACCGGCGAGCTGCCCGACCCCGCCCTGCCCGACGCCGGCCCGCCCGGCACCGGCGGGCCCGCCGAGATCATGGACCTGGTGCGGCGCATGCGCGCCCAGGACCCGGCCAAGCGCCCCACCGCCGCCGAGGCCCTGGACGCCCTCCTCCGGGCCCGCGCCGCTCCCCCGCCCGTGCCCGCTCCCCCGGCCGCCGCGCCCCCCACCGCCGTGCCCCCGTCCACTCCGCCGCCCCCGTTCGCCGCGCCGCCGCAGGAGCCGCGCCGGGCCGACGGCGGACGGCGTGACCGCGCGCTGTTCGACCGGCTGCGCGCGGGGCTGCGGCGGCACGGCCGCTGACTCCATTCACCCGGCTTTATCCGACAATCTCCGAACTTCATCAGACAAAGGGGGTAGCCAGCGCGCGCTCGCGCGTATACGCTCACGGCCATCCGACCATGCTCACGACCGCGCGACCGCCCAGGTGAGGACGGGCGCGGGACGCGAGCCGAGCCGATCGCGGAGGCCATGATGAGCGATGTCCCCGAGCTGGTGCCCGATCCGCCCGTGCGGTGCAAGGACTTCACGATCGGCGCCATCGGGGCCGGGTTCATCATGGCCGACGTGCAGCTCGCCGCGTACCGGAGCGCGGGCTTCACCGTGCACGCGCTCGCCTCGCGCACCCAGGCGCGCGCCGCCGAGGTCGCCGCCCGCTGGGACATCCCGGTCGTGCACGCCACCCCCGAGGCGCTGATCGAGGACGAGCGCGTCGAGATCCTGGACATCGCCTTCCCGCCGCATCTCCAGCCCGCCCTGATCCGGCACGCGCTGCGGCAGCCGCACATCAAGGGGATCCTCGCGCAGAAGCCGTTCGCGCTGTCCCTGGACGACGCCCGCGCGCTGGTCGAGGAGGCCGAGGCCGCGGGCAAGCCGCTGTCGATCAACCAGAACATGCGCTACGACCAGTCGATCCGGGTGCTGAAGCAGCTCATCGACCGCGGCGAGCTGGGCGAGATCGTCACCGCCACCATCGACATGCGCGCCGTGCCGCACTGGCAGGAGTTCCTGCGCGACTACGACCGGCTGACGCTGGTCAACATGAGCGTGCACCACCTCGACGCCCTGCGCTTCCTGCTCGGCGAGCCGGTGGACGTCTACACCGCGGCCCGCACCGACCCGCGTACCGCCTTCCCGCACACCGACGGCATCGTGGCCTCCACGATCCGCTTCGAGAGCGGCGCGCTCGCGGTCAGCCTGGAGGACGTCTGGACCGGCCCGATCGAGCGCGGCGTCGACTCCGACGTACGCATCCGCTGGCGGGTCGAGGGCACCGCGGGGCTGGCCCAGGGCACGATCGGCTGGCCCGACTACCCCGAAGGCTCACCGAGCACGCTGCGCTACAGCTCCGAGGGCACCGGCGGCCGGTGGGAGGAGCCGGTGTGGTCCACCCGCTGGTTCCCCGACGGGTTCGCCGGGGTCATGGAGCAGTTGCAGTACGCCGTCGCCCACGGGGAGTGCCCGGAGCTGGACGCGCGGGACAACCTGCGCACGATGGCCCTGGTCGAGGCCGCGTACCGCTCGATCGAGGAGCGCAGAGCCGTTCCCGTGGCCGAGTTCATCTGAGCTTCCCCGCATCGTTTCCCCCGCATCGTTTCCCCGCATCAATCGTCCAGCAGGAGGTTCACCGTGCTCCAGGTCGGCATCTTCTCCGGCATCTACCAGCACGATCTCGACGAGGCGGCACGGCGAATCCGCGCGCACGGGTTCAACGCGGTGCAGTTCGACCTCGACTTCAGCGACCCGGCGTTCGCCGAGGCGGCGCTGACCGACAAGCAGTGCGCCGAGATCCGCGACACCTACCGGCGGCACGACCTGCCGATCGTGAGCGTCTCGGGATACACCAACATCGTCCACCCCGACCCCGACGAGCGTAAGCGGCGCAACGAGCGGCTGAAGTCGCTGATCAGGAACGGCCGCGGCCTGGGCACGCCGTACGTGATCAGCGAGACCGGCACGTTCAACACCGACAGCGACTGGGCGCCGCACCCGCGCAACACCACCGAGGCCGGGTACGCCGAGTGCCTGGACGTGGTGGGCGAGCTGGTGGAGGAGGCCCGCGCGCACGACGCGGTCTTCTGCGTGGAGACCTACGTCAACAACGTGATCGGCTCCATCGACGCCACGCTGCGGCTGTTCCGCGACATCGACAGCCCGCACCTGGGCCTGGTCATGGACCCGACGAACTACTACGAGGACCACAACATCGACGACATGGACGGCGTGCTGCGCCGCATGTTCGCCGAGCTGGGCGACAAAGTGCGCATCGCGCACGCCAAGGACGTGGCACGGGCGACCGACACCGGGGAGAAGCACGCCGACACCGGCGCGGCCGAGTACCTGTCCTTCCGCGGCGTCGGCGCGATGGAGCTGCACGGCCCCGGCCAGGGCGCGCTGAACTACCCGCTGTTCTTCGAGCTGCTGGCGAAGCAGCACCCCAACATGACCGTGATCATCGAGCACGTCACCGAGGACGAGGCCCCGGCCGCCAAGCGGTTCGTGGAGGAGAAGATGCTGGAGGTCGGCGTCTGAGGCACGCCACTCCGACGCCGACCTCCGCCCCACGGGCGCCCGGCCCGACGCACGCGGGCCTCTGGCCCGATCCGGGCGCCCGTCCCGACGCGGACCTCCGCCCCACGGGCGCCCCGCCCGAGAGGGCGCCCGGCCCAAGGGGGCGCCCGGCTCGACGCACGCGGGCTTCTGGCCCGATCCGGGCGCCCGGCCCGACGCGGACCTCCGCCCCACGGGCGCCCCGCCCGAGAGGGCGTCCGGCCCAAGGGGGCGCCCGGCCCGATGCGGACCTCCGCTCCTGTGTGGCGTGCGGTCTGATGTGACGCGCGGTCCGATGTGGGCGTCCGGTCTGATGTGATGGGATGCGTACGCCCGGTGCCGTCGCGGCGGCGCCGGGCCACCCCCGTCCCTGACCCCGAGGAGACCGCGTGGCCACCCGCCCCAATCCCGAAGGCTCCCCCGGCGGCGGAGCGCGGCACGCGCGCGTCGCGCGTGTGCTCGGCCAGAGGATCGTCACCGGCGAGCTGGCCCCGGGCGACCCGCTGCCGACCGAGGAGCAGCTCGTGGCCGAGCTGGGCGTGGGCCGCTCGGCCGTGCGCGAGGGCGTGAAGGTGCTGGCCGGCAAGGGTCTGTTGGAGAGCCGTACCAGCGCCGGCACCCGGGTGCGGCCCCGCTCGTCGTGGAGCCTGCTCGACCCCGACGTGCTGGGCTGGCGGTTCGTCCCCGACCCCCGCCCCGAGGACGTGCGGCTGCTGGCCGACCTGCGGGTGGCCCTGGAGCCGGGCGCGGCCCGGGTGGCCGCCGAGCGCGCCGACGCCGACGCCGTCCGCCGCATCGACGAGGCCATGGCCGCCCTGTACGCCACCGCCGACGACGCCGACGCCTTCATCGAGGCCGACCTGTCCTTCCACCGCGCGGTGTTCGCCGCCGCCGGCAACGACCTGCTGCTGCACATCTACGAGATGATCAGCATCGCGCTGCGCTCGGTGCGCCAGGTGCACACCCGCGCGATCAGCCACAACAAGGAGACCCTGCCCGCGCACGAGCGGGTCGCCGTGGCCATCCGGCGTCACCACCACCGCAAGGCGGAGGAGGCGATGCGCGAGGTCGTGGAGGTCGCCCGCACCGACGCCGAGCAGCAGGTGGCCGCCCTCTGTTGCGGCGCGTGACCACCGGGGTCGTGGTGCGTGCCGCCGGCGGGCGGGCTTCCGTGGGATTTGCGGCATCTGCTGGTTTCGATGGGGAAATCTGGGGCGCCCGGCTCCACTAGGGTCTTTACCCGATATGACCCCTCACCATGGAGCCCTCCGCCCATGACCACCGCGTTCCGGGCCGCCCTGGCCTTCGCCCTGCTCGCCGGTTTCTACGTGCTGGTGGGGATCGTCCTGGCGGCCGCCGCGTTCTTCGACGTGTACCTGTTCATCGACTTCCACTCGCGCGGGCTGCAGGTGGCGATCGTGCTCACCCTGGCCGCGCTCGCCCTCGTACGGGCGCTGTGGACCGTGAGCCGCCGCACCAAGGGCGAGGAGCCGGGGGTCGCGGTCGAGCGCGGGCACGAGCCGGAGCTGTGGCGCACGGTGGAGGATCTGGCCCAGGTGGTGCGCACCTCGCCGCCGGACGAGATCCGGCTCGTCGCCGAGGTGAACGCGGCGGTGGCGGAGGACACCAGCCTGCTCGGCCTGCGCGCGACCAAGCGCAGGATGTACATCGGGCTGCCGCTGCTGCAGACCCTCACCGTGGACGAGATGCGCGCGGTGCTCGGGCACGAGCTGGGCCACTACAGCGGGGCGCACACCCGGCTGGGCGCCCCGGTCTACCGGGGCCGGGTCTCGCTGCTGGCCACCGTGCAGGGGCTCGGCAACCATCCGGTGATCCAGCGGGTGTTCTTCTGGTACGCCAAGCTGTACCTGCGCATCTCGCAGGCCGTCTCGCGGCGGCAGGAGCTGGAGGCCGACCGGTTCGCGGTGGCCATCGCGGGCAGGGACGCCATGGCGAACGCGCTGCGCAAGATCCACACCACCGCGCTGGGCTGGCAGTTGTTCATGGACGGCTACATGAGCCTGGCGGGCGCGGGCGGCAACCGCCCGGCGCAGATCATGGCCGGGTTCCACGCCTTGGTCTCCGACCCCGCGCGCCAGGCCGAGCTGGCCAGGGCGAGCGAACGGCCGCGGGAGACCTCGCCGTACGACTCGCACCCCGCGCTGGAGGAGCGGCTGGCGGCCATCGCCCAGCTCCCGGACCCGCAGCACGCGCCCGACCCGCGGCCGGCCATCGCCCTGCTCGCCGACCCGGCCATCGCGGCGGGCGCGGTGGAGAACACGATCTGGACCCCCGAGGCCATCGCCCGGCTCCGCCCGGTCTCCTGGGAGGACATGATCGCCCACGGCATGTACGCCCTGCGCAACGCCGAGGCCCTGTACGACCTGTCCGTGGCCGGTCAGCGCGTCATGGGCACCCCGCTGCCGTACCTGGACGCCGCCTTCGAGGCCATCGCCCGGGGCCGGCGCGACGCCCTGGAGCACGAGCTGCGGCAGCTCGGCTGGAACCCCACCGACACCCTCCTGGCCGGCGTGCTCGGCCAGGCCCTGGAGGCCGTGCTCATCCAGCACGGCCACGCCCGCTGGACCCTGTCCTGGTCCGGCCCCGCCCGCCTGCTCTACACCGACGGCGAGGAGGTCAGCCTGTCCCAGTACGCCGCCAAGGTCGCCGCCGACCCCACCGCCATCGCCGGCCTGCGCGAATGGCTGGCCGAGCACGGCGTGGCCCCCGGCTACGTCCCCCCGTCCCCCACCCCGTCCACCCCCCAACCCGCCATCCCCGCCTGACGCCCTCACCGCGGCGAGTCCAGGCGAAGCGCGTGGTCCCTCGCGCTGCCCCTCGTTTCGCTCGGTACGGTCACAGCAGGGCTCCGCATCCACGGCGGGTGCGTCGATCCCGGCTGGACTCTCCCCCTGTGGGAGGGCTCATGCTGCTCCTGACGATCCTGTCCTTTCGATCCTGGTGGCCGGTCAGGGAAGTAGCGAGGCGAGAGACGTATGACCATCGTGAAGGACATCGAGGCTCGCGGCATGCAGCACTGCGAGACGACGGCGCTGGGGGTGCTCTTACGGCATGAAGGACTCGATCTGTCCGAGCCGATGCTGTTCGGGCTGGGCTCGGGCCTGTCCTTCATCTATTGGGACGGCAAGGGCATGGCGTTCCCCTTTCTCGGGGGCCGCGTCAAGCCCTTCGACCTCACCAGGAACCTGGCCGCCAGGCTCGGGCTGACATTACTGGTCGAGGAGACCACCTCGCCGCGCAAGGCGTGGGAGAACGTGGCCGCCCACATCGACGCCGGCCGGCCGGTCGGCCTTCAGCTCGACTGCTACCACCTGGAGCACTTCCGGGCCAAGGTGCACTTCGGCGGCCACATCGTCGCCATGTACGGCTACGACGAGCACGACGCCTACCTCGTGGACACCGGACAGCAGGGAGGGGCGGTGCGTGCCGGCAGGGCCGCCTTGGCCATGGCGCGGGCCGAACGCGGCCCGATGACCGCCAAAAACCGATCTTTCACCATCACCCTGCCGGAGCGCTCGCCCTGCTGGCAGGACCAGATCATCCCCGCCATCAAGGACTGCGCCGACGCCTTCCTGGCCGCTCCGATCGCGAACCTGGGCCACCGCGGCATCGAGAAGGCCGCCGCGCAGGTGCCCAAATGGCTGCTGCGCGCCGGCGACCCGCGGCAGGACCTACCGCAGGCCGCCCTCCTCATGGAGAAGGCCGGCACCGGTGGTGCCCTGTTCCGCGCCCTCTATCGCGACTTCCTCGGCGAGTGCGTCCAACTGATCGACGACAGCGACCTCCGCGCCGGTCACAAGCTGTACGGCGAGGCCGCCATCCTGTGGACGGACGTGGCCACCTTGATCGCGAAGGCTGGAGAGAGCGGCGACGCGGGGTATCTGGAGCGGGCCCGCGTCCTGCTCCATGACCTTTCGCGCATCGAGAAGGACGCCATGCAGCTACTGCGTCGGTTGTAGCTCCAGGTCATCCCGCGCCGAACGGACGCCGAGACATTGCGAGGGCCTTCGCCCTGCTCGCCTTCGCCCTGCTCGCCTTTGCCCTGCTCATGGGCGAGCTTGGCGAGGGGCTTCTCGTTCCGGCGGGCTCATGGGAGGGGCGATCTCGGGTAGTGCCCTCCCATGAGGGTGACGTTAATGGCGTGCCTGGTGGCCTGCGTGGTGCTCGGGGGCGCCGGATGTGGGGTGGCGGCCGAGGCGGGGCCGCCGCGGGCTGTGACGGAGCGGTTCTTCGCGGCGCTCGCGGAAGGGCGGGCCGGGGAGGCGTGTGCGCTGCTCGCGCGGCAGGCGGCGGAGAAGGTGGCGGAGGAGGAGCCGTGTGACCGGGCGCTGGCCGGGCTGGGATTGCCGGCCGGTGGGGCGGTGCGCGAGGTGGCCGTGTGGGGTGACGAGGCGCAGGTGCGGATGGCCGGGGACACGGTGTTCCTGCACCGGTACGCCGACGGGTGGCGGATCAGGGCCGCGGGGTGCCGGCCGGATCCGCCCCGGCCGTACGACTGCGAGGTGGAGGCGTGAGCGGCATGCGCGCGGTCTTCGCGCTCACATTGGTCATCATCGCCATCGGGCTGGTCTTCTTCTTCGTCATCGGACTGCTGCACAGGTAGGAGGGGCGAAGTGAAGAGATTTCTGCGGGACAACGGGCTGACGCTGTTCTTCCTCGGCGCGTTCCTGCTGTCGCTGCTCGGACAGGCGCTGGCCGGACAGGCCCGGTACAACGAGCAGCAGCTCACCGACGGGGGCGACCCGATCCCCCTGCTGTCCTACGTCGGCTCCTCGGACTTCGCCGTGGACGTGGCGGAGAACTGGCAGTCGGAGTACCTGCAGTTCCTGCTGTTCATCGTGGTCACGGTCTGGCTGGTGCAGCGCGGCTCGCCGGAGTCCAAGCGGATCAAGGACATCGGCGACGAGTCGGAGGAACAGCAGCAGATGGGCGCGTACGCCCACGAGGAGTCCCCGGGCTGGGCCCGGGGGTACGGGTGGCGGCGCAGCGTGTACGCCAACTCGCTCGGCCTGGTGATGGGCCTGATCTTCGTGCTGTCCTGGCTGGGGCAGTCGGTGGCGGGCACGGCGGCGTACAACGCCGAGCGGCTGAGCCGGCTGCAGGACCCGGTGAGCTGGGGGCAGTACCTGGGGTCGGCGGAGTTCTGGAGCCGGACCTTCCAGAACTGGCAGTCGGAGATGCTGGCGGTGGCGTCGATGGTGGTGTTGTCGATCTACCTGCGGCAGCGGGCCTCGCCGGAGTCCAAGCCGGTCGGAGAGGCGCACGCGACGACGGGCGAGGAGAACTGAGCCGGTCCGGTGATCACGGCGACCACGGTGGTGCCGGGCGCGAGCGCACCGGAGGCGGCCATCGCATAGACGCCGTACAGCATCTTGGCCACGTAGATCCGCTCCACGGCGAGCCCGTGGCGGTCCTCGAAGTCGCGGGCGAAGGCGTCCAGCTCGGGCGGCACCTTGGCGTAGCCGCCGAAGTGGTGGTCCAGCGCGATGTCCCAGGTGCCGCGCACCTCGCCGTACGCCTCCCGCTGCAGCCTGGCGACCTCGCCGGCGAGGAAGCCGCCGCCCTTGAGCACCGCGAACCCCAGCGCCCGCCGCCCCGGCGGCAGCCCGGCCGCGATGCCGGCCAGGGTGCCGCCGGTGCCCACCGGGCAGCAGATCACGTCGTACGGCTCGGTGATCTCGCCCGGCAGCTCGGCGCACCCGCGCACGGCCGCCGCGTTGCTGCCGCCCTCGGGCAGCAGGTCGAACGGGCCGTGCTCCGCGCGCAGCCGGTCGATCACCTCGGGGGTGTGCTTGAGCCGGTACGCCGCCCGGTCGAGGTAGGCCAGGCGCATGCCGCAGGCGCGGGCGTACGCGAGGGTGGGGTTGAGCGGCAGGTGCTCCTCGCCGCGGATCACCCCGATGGTGGCGAGCCCGTGGCGCCGCCCCGCCGCGGCCACCGCCCGGATGTGGCCGGAGTACGCCCCGCCGAAGGTCAGGATCGTGCCGGTGCGGACCTCGGGCAGGTTGTACCGGAGCTTGCGCCACTTGTTGCCGGTGATCTCGGGGTCGATCAGGTCGTCGCGCTTGAGCAGCAGGCGCACTCGGCCGAGGCGCTCGTCGCGCACGGGCCGCAGCGTCAAATGGTCCACAGCACGCTAACCTACGTCAGGGCCGCGATGTTGAGGAGTGTGCGATCATGCGCGTTATTGAGGCTTTCCGTGAGGCGTACGGCGCCGCGCCGCAGGGAGTGTGGCACGCGCCGGGGCGGGTCAACCTGATCGGGGAGCACACCGACTACAACGACGGCTTCGTGCTGCCGTTCGCGGTCCCGTGGGGGGTGACGGCGGCGGTGTCGCCGCGCGCCGACCGCTCGGTGCGGCTGCTGTCGCTCCAGGCGCCCGGCGAGCCGCTGCTCATCGAGGACCTGGACCGGGCCCAGGGCTGGGCCCGGTACGCCGTGGGCGTGCTGTGGGCGCTGCGCGAGGCCGGGCACGACGTGGGCGGCGCCGACATCGTCCTCGACGGCGACGTGCCGCAGGGCGCCGGGCTGTCCTCCAGCGCCGCGCTGGAGGTCTCGGTGGCGGTCGCGCTCGACGAGCTGTACGGCCTCGGGCTGCCCCGCATGGACCTCGCCCTGCTGGCGCAACGGGCCGAGAACGACTTCGTCGGCATGCCGTGCGGGATCATGGACCAGGCGGCGTCGGCGCTGAGCGAGGAGGGCAAGGCGCTGTTCCTCGACTGCCGCAGCCTGGCCTCGCGCGGCATCCCGCTCGACCTGGCCGCGCACGGCATGCAGATCCTGATCATCGACACCGGCGTGCACCACGAGCTGGCCGACGGCCAGTACGCCCTGCGCCGCGCCGACTGCGAGCGCGCCGCCAAGCACCTGGGCGTGGCCTCCCTGCGCGACGTGACCGACCTGGCCGCCGCGCTGTCGCGGCTCAGCGGCGACGAGCGCAAGCGCACCCAGCACGTCGTCACCGAGAACCACCGGGTCGAGGCGGTGATCGGGCTGCTGCGCGCGGGCGCGATCGGCGAGATCGGCGCCCTGCTCAACGCCTCCCACCTGTCGCTGCGCGACCAGTACGAGGTCTCCAGCCCGGAGCTCGACCTCGCGGTGGAGGCGGCGTTCCGGGGCGGGGCGCGCGGCGCGCGAATGACGGGCGGCGGCTTCGGCGGCTCGGCCATCGCGCTGGTCGCCGACGAGAAGGCCGGCTCGGTGCGCGAGTCGGTGGCCGCGGCGTACGCCGAGCGCGGCTGGAAGGCCCCGCGCTTCCTGCCGGCCACCCCGGCGGCGGGCGCCCGCAGGATCGCCTAGCGCCGCCGCAGACGACCGGTTCGGCTAGAGCGGGGGGAAGCGCGGCGGGCGGCGCTCCATGAAGCTGGCGACGCCCTCGGCGAAGTCGGGGCGGCCGAACGATTCGAGCATCAGCCGGATCGCGGTGGAGTGGGCGGCGTCGAGGGTCTCGTTCCAGTCGCCCCAGATCTGGCGCTTCATCACCGCCATCGAGGCCGGGGAGCTGAAGGCGGCCAGCTCGCGGGCGTACGCGACGGCCTCGGCGAGCACGCCGTCGCCCGGCACGGCCCGCGAGGCCAGGCCCAGCTCGTACGCCTCCTGCCCGGTGAAGGTGCGGCCGGACAGCAGCAGGTCCATGGCCCGCGCCTGCCCGGCCAGGCGCGGGATCAGCCAGGACAGGCCGTACTCCGCGATCAGCCCGCGCCGGGCGAACGCGGTGGTCCACTTGGCGTCGGCGGCGGTGAACACCACGTCGCACACCAGCGCGTGCACCATGCCGAGCCCGGCGCACGCGCCGTTGACCGCCGCGACGACCGGCTTGCGCAGGCTGATCGGGAAGGTGTTGGGGCGCTTGTCCGGCACGGCGGTGTACTCGCCCGACTGCAGCGCGGTGAGGGTCTGGAAGTCGGCGCCGGCGCAGAAGCCCTTGCCCGCGCCGGTCACCACGATCGCGCGGACCTCGGGGTCGGCGTCGGCCTGCTCCAGCAGGTCGAAGTAGCGCCGGCCCATCTCCTCGGTCCACGCGTTCAGCCGCTCGGGGCGGTTGAAGGTGAGCGTGAGCACACCCTGCTCGATCTCGGACAGCACCAGCTCGGACATCCCAGCCACCCTTCCGCCGTCGGCCGAACAAAATTCTACGACAGCGGCCCCTGGCGGCTCAGCGGGTGGACATGTTGGCCCGCACCAGATCCTCGACGGTGGACCGCAGCGCGTGGAACCCGGCCGTACGCTTGATCTCCAGGGGGCGCTCGGCCGGGAGCGTCACCGGCACCTCGGCGGCCACCCGGCCCGGGTCGCAGCCGAGCACGATCACCCGCTGCGCCAGCAGCACCGCCTCCTCCACGTCGTGGGTCACCATGAGCACCGTGGTGCCGGTGTCCAGCCACACCTGGCGCAGGAAGAGCTGCATGTCCTCCTTGGTCTGCACGTCCAGCGCGCCGAACGGCTCGTCCAGCAGCAGCACCGAGGGCTCGCAGGCCAGCGCCCTGGCGATGGCCACCCGCTGCCGCTGGCCGCCCGACAGCTCCTTGGGCAGCGCCCCGGCCAGCGGCAGCAGGCCGACCTCACGCAGGTACCACTCCACCCGGGCGGCGCGGTCGGCGCGCGGGAGCGGCAGCAGCCGCAGGCCGAAGGCGACGTTCTCCGCGACGGTGAGGAACGGGAACAGCGCCCCCGACTGGAACACCAGCCCGCGCTCCGGCCCCGGCCCGGTGACCGGCTCGCCGTCGAGCGTCACCGTGCCGCGGGTCGCGGGTGCGAGCCCGGCGATCAGCGACAGCAGCGTGGACTTGCCCGACCCGCTGGCGCCGACGATGCACACGAACTCGCCGGGCGCCACGGTCAGGTCGATGCCGTCCAGGACCCGCAGCCGGCCGTACTCCTTGCCGACGTCGCGCAGCGCCAGCGTCACGCCGACCACCTCCCCACGCGGTCGCGCAGCACCCGCAGCAGCACGTCGATGCACAGGCCGATCAGGCCGATCACCACCAGCACCGCGAAGATCGTGTCGGTCTGCAGGAAGCGCTGCGCCCGCACGATCCGGTAGCCGAGCCCCGACTCGGCCGCGACCAGCTCGGCCACCACGACCAGGTTCCACGCGGCGGCGGCGTTGACCCGCATCGCGTCCAGGATGCCGGGCAGCGCGTGCGGCCAGACGACCTTGCGCACGATCTCGCCCGAGGTGGCGCCCAGCGTGGCCGCCGCCTGGCGCAGCTCGCCCGGCACCTTGCGGACCACGTCGGCGGTCATCAGCGTGTTGAAGAACACCACCCCGATGACCAGGATCGCCACCTTCGACGCCTCGCCCAGGCCCAGCCAGATGATCAGCAGCGGGATGAACGCGCTGGCCGGCATGTAGCGCAGCAGGCCGACGCCGGGCTCGAACAGGGCCTGCCCCGCCGCCGACATGCCCATCACGAAGCCGAGCGGCACCGAGATCAGCACGGCCAGGCCGAACCCGGCCCCGACCCGGCCCAGGCTGGCCAGAGTGTCGGAGACCAGCCTGCCGTCGGCGAGCATCTCGGTGAACGCGGCCCACACCGCGGCCGGCGAGGGCAGGAACGTCTCCTCGACGAGCTGCGCGCCGCCGATCACCAGCCAGGCGGCCAGCGGGACGAGCAGCGAGGCCGCGCGCAGCGCCCACTTCGCCCGCCCCGGCAGGCCGCGCCCGGACGGGCGGGCCCGGACCGCGCGGCGGGGCAGCGGGGCCCAGCCCTCCCGCCCGGCTCCGGTCGCCGCCGCGGCGGGCGGCCGGGCCGGGGTCAGCGCGCCGGCGAGGTGGGCGGCGAACTGCACCCGGCCGGGCAGCAAACCCCGGCCGTGTCCCCCGCCGTGTCCCCGGCCCCCGGTCACGGCTTCAGCCCTTTGACGAACCTCGGCTCGAACAGGCCGTCCAGCTCCGGCTTGACGTCGGTGAGACCGGAGTCGACCAGGAACTGCGCGATGTTGGCGGCCTGGTGGTTCAGGTTGGCGTCGGTGGTGCCGTCGGCGAACGCGGCGAGGTTGTCCTCCAGCGAGAAGATCGTGGTGCCCTCGTCGTACGCCTGGTACTCCTCGGGCGTCACGCCGGCCCGCTTGGCCATGATCGCGACTGCCGCCTCCCGGTTGGCGGCGATCCACGCGGTCGTGTCGAACCACGTCTTGACCAGCGCCTGCACCGCCTCCGGCCGCTCGGCCACCAGCGTGGCGTCCACCACCAGGTGGTCCGGGATCGCGCCGGGGAAGTCGCGGGAGGTGGCGATGGCCGTGGAGCCGGGCAGCTCCAGCGCGGTGGTGGTGAACGGCGCGAACACGCCGACCGCGTCCACCTGGCCGGCCTTGAACGCCGCGGCGGCGGCGTCGGTGAGCAGCGGCTTGAAGGTGACGTCGTCCTCGCTGAGCCCGGCCTTGCGCAGCGCGAGCAGCAGCAGGTAGTGGTCCACCGTGCCCTGCTCGGCCGCCACCGTCTTGCCCTTCAGGTCGGCGACGGTCCTGATCCCGGGCCTGGCGATGATCTGGTCGTTGCCGGTGGAGTTGTCGTTGACCAGCACGATCTTCTGTCGCGCGCCGCCCGACACCGAGGCCAGCGTGTCGTTGAGGGTCTGGCTGTTGGCGTCCAGGTTGCCGGTGGCCAGCGCGGTCAGGCTGTCGGTGTAGCTGTCGAAGTACTTCAGCTCCACCTTGACGCCGTTCTTGGCGAACAGGCCCTGCTCCTGGGCGACCTGCCAGGGGAACCAGCCGGGCCAGGCGGAGAAGCCGAGGGTGATCGCCTCCTCGTCCCCACCCTGCGCGGAGCCCTCCTGCCCGCCCCCGGTGGAGGCGCATGCGGTGCCCAGGGCCAGGATCAGTACGGCGGCGAGCGTGCGTCGGAGCGTCATGACGAGGCTCCCTTCCTCTTGGGCAGGTGTCCGGAGCGGACCAGGCAGCCGAGGGTGTCGCAGATGACGCGGGTGGCGATGAGCGAGGTGATCTCCGCGTTGTCGTACGGCGGGCTGCACTCCACGACCTCGATGCCGGCCAGCGGCGCGGAGTCCGCGATGATCTGGATAAACTTCAGCACCTCGCGCGGCAGGAACCCGCCCGGCTCCGGCCAGCCGGTGCCGGGCACGAACGCGGCGTCGAGGCAGTCCACGTCGAAGGAGAGCCACACCGCCTCCGCGTCGCGCCAGGCCACCTCCAGGGCCCGCTCGGCCGCGGCCTCGATGCCCATCTCGACGCAGTCGGTCACCGTCATGATCGTGGTGCCGCGCTCCCGGCCCACCTTGACCCCGGGACGCGGCGCCTGCCAGCCGCCGATCCCGATCTGCACCAGGTTGGCCGGCGGCACGTTCGGGATGTCGGTGGCGTGGAACCACGGCGTGGTGTGCATGCGCTCGTCGAGGTCGGTCTCCTGGGTGTCCACGTGCCGGTCGAAGTGGATGATCCCGAGGTTGCCGGTCAGGTGCTCGGCGACGCCGCGCACGGTCGGGTAGCCGATGGAGTGGTCGCCGCCCAGCACCACCGGGAACGCGCCGCTGGCGTAGACGTGCGAGACGGCCTTGGAGATCTGGTCGAAGGTCTTCTCGATGTTGCCGGGGATGGTGAACACGTCGCCGAGGTCGGCGATCGTGATCGACTCGCGCAGGTCCACGCCCAGCTCGAAGCTGTACGGGCCGTACAGGGCGGAGATCTTCCTGATGCCCTGCGGGCCGAAGCGGGTGCCGGAGCGGTAGGTGGTGCCGCCGTCGAAGGGCGCGCCGAGCACGGCGACGTCGTACTCGCCGCAGCGCCGCACGTCCTCGACGTACGGCGCCTTGAGGAAGGTGTTGATCCCGGCGAAGTGCGGCAGCTCGCCCCGGGAGAAGGTGGGGATGCGCCGGTCCACGATGGAGTCGGCGCCGGGAAGGCCGACCTCCAGCGCCCAGGCCACCTCGCGCTCCCAGGCGGTGGTGGGGATCTGGGCCTCGCGCTCCACGGCGTAGCGCGCCTCTGGACCGTAGTGGTCGTGCAGCGGGCCGTCCTGCGGTGCGTCCTCGTACGGCTTGCGGGGGTGCCAGTGCATGCGGGCTCCGGATGTGCTCAGCCCCGGCCGGCAGGCAGCCGGGATCGGCCGGCCTCCCGGGCTTTTGTCCCGCCGTGGAGCGGCCCGCACGGGCCGCCTGCCCCTCTCGGACCAGGCCCGCCGGGAGCCGTACGGCGTCGCGCCGAGCGCCGTACGCGCTCCCGGCGGCGGAACCCTAGGTGCGCCTCACGTGGTTCGTGAGTCCCTGATAGTGCAACCCCGGCCGATTACCTCCGCGTTACCGCCGTGTTCCGACCCGGTGACTCACGGGGAGACCTGGGCGCCCGCGGTCGCCGCGGCCCAGTGGATCGCCCCGCCGACCTGGCCGAACAGGCCCTTGGGGTGGTTGCGGAACAGCGGCTCGGTGCCGAACACGACCACCGACGCGCCGCGCTCGTCCTCGCCGCGGATCACCGCGGCCTGCCCGGCGGCGGCGTCGGGGCCTCCCGTGCCGTCGCCGCCGGCCCGCCAGTGTCCGGCCACGAGCGGGTTGCCGGTCGCGTACGACTGCACGACGCTCACCTCCGGGCCGAGCCCGGTGTACCAGCGCGGCGAGTACACGAACGAGTGCCCCGCCGCCCCGCCGGGACCGGTCACCCTGACCACGCCGTTGGCGTCGCCGCGCCCGGCCACCGGGGTCGCGGTGAGCAGCCCGGCCGCGGTGTTGAACGCCGCGCCGGTCGCGCCGCGGCCGATCACACCGCCCCGGGCCAGGAACGCGTCCAGCGCGGTCCTCGCGGCGGGGTTCAGCGCCGCGTACGACAGGCCGCTGGAGACGTACAGCACGTCCGTGCCCGACCAGTCGAAGCCCGCGTTCAGCACGGCGGTGGAGACCGGGGTGACCGCGAAGCCCATCTCGCGCAGCGTGAACAGCTCGTCGGCGCTCGCCGCGGCGGCGATGCCGAGCTTGCGCAGCGGGGTGACGCCGGGCTGCGCGGCGCGGGCGAAGGCGACGCCGTACCGGTCGGCCAGCGTACGGGCCTGCCCGCGCGCCGACGCCGGGACGACCGCGGTGCCGTCCGCGGCCAGCTTGACCGCGACGCCCGAGGCGAGCAGCTCGTTCAGCGCGGCGACCTCCTTGCCGTCGTCGAGCCGCAGCGCCAGGTCGCCGTACGGGGCGACGTAGCCGGTCGGCCAGGCGGCCTTGACCGGGCTCGTGCGCACGCGCGGCAGCCGGTCGCCGGTGACCGGGGTGACGGTGGCGCCCCAGAGCAGGGCGTGGCTCCAGCCGGAGATGTCGTACATCGCCTCCACGTCCGGGCTGATGTCGCGCCCCGGCTCCAGCATCACGTTGGCGAGGCCGCGCTTGGGCTGGTGCATGTCCACCAGGTACGACCCCGCCGGGTAGCGCACGCCGCCGATGACGGCATCGCGGTCGATCCGCTCCACCTTCACGTCGTTGGCCACCAGGTGGTCCACCAGCCGGGCCGCGGCCACCGCCGAACGCTGCCCGGCCCCGGCCGGGATGACGTAGGCGCGCGGGAAGGTGGTGGTGTAGACGTCCTCGGGCCCCCAGCCGGGGATGCTGCCGATCGGCAGGGTCCGCTGCGCCTCACCGGCCGCGCCGCGCCGGAACATCTCGATCTGGTCGGCGATCAGCGAGTCGCGGTTGGCGTGGGTGAAGGAGATCGCCGCCCGTACGGTCGCCGCGGCCACATTGGTGTTGATCGCCGCGCGGCGGCGCAGCTCGGCCTCGGTCTCGGTGTCGTAGGACTGGTTGTTGACCCGCAGCGGGATCTCCACCGTGTGCGAGGCGACGGTGCCGTGGAAGGGGGCGTACTGCGGGGTGAAGATCGGCGGCCAGTCGTCCCAGCCGTCCACCGAGTCGCGGAAGGGGATCTGCGGCGGCTGCACGCCGTCCTTCTCGGGCGTGTAGCCCAGCGCCAGCACCGCCGCCTCCATGCCCAGGCCGTTGCGGTAGGCGTTCTTGATGAACAGGTCGTACTCGTAGTTCTGGCCGTGCGGCGGCGTGGTGGGCTCGATCAGCGTGCCGTTGACGTAGCCGTGCAGGTCCAGCATGACCAGCGGCTGGGTGTCGATCATCACCTGGCGCATGGCCCGGTCCTCCGGCTGGGAGGCGGTGATGAAGTCGCGGTTGAGGTCGAAGCCGTTGCCGTTGGCGCGCTGGCCCGCCACCCGCCCGTCCGGGTTGGCGGTGACGTTGAAGTAGATCCTGGACCTCTTCAGCAGGTCCCGGGTGGCGGCGTCCTGGGCGGTGGCCAGCTCCTCGGCGACGCGCAGGATCGCGTCGGTGCCCTCCCACTCGTTGCCGTGGATGTTGCCGTTGACGAAGATCGGCGCCTTGTACTCCCCCGGCAGCCTGCGGTCAGCGGCGGCCCGCGCGGAGTCGTTCTCGATCCGCTCGCGCATCGTCTCCTGCCGGGCCGCCTCCTTGGCGCTCTCCGGCGCGGTCAGCGTGACCAGGTACATCTCGCGCCCCTGGGTGCTGTGCCCGATGACCTCGACGCTGACCCGGTCGCTGCGCCGTTGCAGGTCGTTCAGCCGCGCCGCGATGTCGTGGTACGGGACCAGGCCGAGCTTGATCGACCGGTCGGCCGGGTTCGCCGGCGGGACCCGCAGCGTGACCTGCCGGGGGTAGCCCTTGACCCGGTCCACGGGCCGGTGCCCGCCGCCACGCCAGTTGGCGCCCTCCTGGCCGCCCAGCCCGGCGGCCCGCTCGTTCCGCTCGGGCCCGTTGGCCTCCCCCTCGGCGCGCTCGCGCACCGGATCTGGGGGCGTCAGAGTCGTCCGTACGGGGGCGGCCGCCGGGGTCGCCAAGGCCGGCACGGGCGCCAGGAGGGCGGCCGTCAGTGCCATGCCTAAGATCGCCGGCACGGTAGTCCTGCCCACGAGTGACCTCCTTTTTCGGGATATGTCACACGCGACTATCGCCCGACTCGCGTCTCGGACATAGAGTGCGGAGCATCACGAGATGATCGCAGTCGTCTCACCGGCGCGATCACCTTGGGGTTGTCCCGGCGGCAGCGCGTCGGGGTGGTGCACGAACCGCGGGGTCAGCGCCACGTCGTCGTAGTAGCGGTGGAACACCGGCGTCGCCGACCCCGACAGCGGCGGCACGATCCAGCTCCAGTCGGCCGGGCACACCCGGCCCGCCCGCTCCTCCCGCTCCAGATGGGTCAGGAACCGGCGCGACTCGGTGTGGTGGTCGCTGATCGTGACCCCGGCGGCGTCGAAGCTGTGCAGCACCGCGACGTTGATCTCCACCAGCGCGTGGTCCCGCCACAGCGACCGTTCGGTGGAGGTGTCCAGCCCCATCTTCTCCGCCACGATTGGCAGCAGGTCGTACCGGTCCTCGTCGGCCAGGTTGCGCGCCCCGATCTCGGTGCCCATGTACCACCCGTTGAACGGCGCGCACGGGTAGCGCACCCCGCCGATCTCCAGCGCCATGTTCGAGATGGCGGGCACGGCGTGCCAGCGCACCCCGAGGCGGGCGAACCACGGATAGTCCGGATGCGCGATGCCGACCTCCAGCACCGCGTCCCCCGGGATCGCGCACTGCAACGGCCGCCCGCCGGCGCCGGACACGACCAGCGGCAGCACGTCGAACGGCGTACCGGGCCCGCCCCGCCACCCGCGCCGCAGCAGCATGGTGGTGAACTCCGCACTGCGCGGGTCCCCGAGCACCGACCCGTCGGGCATCCGGTAGCCGGCGTACCTGATGAGCTGCTCGTTCCAGATCCGCGGCCCCGGCGCGCCGGGCCGGTCGGGCGCGAACACCGTGATCGTCGGGCGCACCTTCCCGCGCGGCGCCGCCTCCCGCAGATGCTCCACCGCCTCGACCGCCACCCCCTCGGCGGTGGCCACCTTCCTGCGGTCGCGCACCCGCAGCGACTTCCAGTACAGCCGCCCGATGCACCGGCTGCTGTTGCGCCAGGCCACCCGCGCCCCGAACGCCAACTCCTCCGGCGTGTGCGTGTACGTCCCGGTCTCCGCGACCTCCGCCCGCACCTCCCGCAACCGCGGCCTGATCGACCCGGCCCCGGGATTCTCGGCGTAGAACATCGCGAGGAACTCCCCCGCCTCACCCAGCACCCGCTCCAGCGACGCCTCCTCCCCCGCCTCCGGACAGGCCCGCCCGGCCTCACGGCCGTCCCGCCCGTCCCGCTCTTCCTTCCGGACACCTTGCTCCGGCCCCGGCCCCACGGGCCGGAACCTCCGCCAGGTCAGCACGTAACCAACCGCCCACTGTTCGCACACGGACGACGGCGCAGCTCCGGGCAGCGCAGACGCCCTCAGCGCAGCGGCCCTCTCCCCGCTGCGACTCGGTCCTTCCGCGGCTCCACGCCCCCGCAACCCCCGGCGCATGGGATCAAAGCGGCAGGCGTGGCATATGACATCTTCTGTGATCTTCTCTGATTTGTCCCGCAAACCCAGAAACCCGCATGTCAGAGCCGCCGCCCCGGGAACCGGCCGAGACGGCACCCCAAGATCATGCAAAAACCCGCCCCCCGGCAACACGGGCGTGTCGCACGGCGACCGCCCCACGCACACGCCGAACAGCGGGCCGACAGCGGCCCGTACACAGCGCGCCCCCGTCCCCCAAGGAGGGAACAGGCCCGGAAGCCACAGCAGGAGCGGTGGAACGCGCAGTGCCGCGCGACCGCCGGGAGGAGAAAGCGAAACGCCCGTGCCGGGGGCACGGGCGTGGATCACAGCTCCCGCGATAGGACTCGAACCTATAACCTGCCGGTTAACAGCCGGACGCTCTGCCGATTGAGCTACGCGGGATCGTCGCTGCACGCCACCCGGCTCGGGCCCGGGGGCCCGCTCCTTGCGGCGCGGAACTAGATTAGCGCACATCCGGGGGTGCGTGTTCCACGTCGGGGCGCGGGGTAGATCAGGATGGAACCGCGCTCCTGGGGTAGGGGGCCGCCACGCGGGGAAGGCCCCAGTGACAGGCGGAGGTGTTGACAGTGCGTTATCGGGTGACGTTCGCCGTCGGATTGGCGGTGGGCTACGTCCTGGGCAGCCGGGCGGGGCGGGAGCGCTACGAGCAGATCAAGCGGACGGCGCAGCGGGTCGCCGACAGTCCGGCGCTGCAGGAGGCGGCGGGGCTGGTCGGGGCGCAGTTCTCCAAGGCGACGGAGGCGGCCAGGTCCAAGGCCGCCAACGCGCTGGGCGACCGGGTGCCCTTCCTGTCGCGGCCGCATCCCGCCCATCAGCCCCACCCCGACGGCACTCCTTCGGAGGCCCCCATCCCGAAGTGACGGGCGCCCTGGAGCGGGGGATCAGACGCCGAGGCTGCGGCGTACCTCCTCCAGGGCCTGCTCGGCGTGGGCGCGCAGGCCGGGGTCGTCCGGGTCGAGCCCCTGGTCGAAGACGAACTCCCACAGCAGCTCCGGCTGCCCGGGGACCCTGCGCGCCACCAGTCGCACTCCCCCGCGTCCCGGCAGCGGCACGTGCTGGTTGACCACGATCGAGGACGTGACCCGCTCGCGCACCGCCTCGGGCACCCGGCCGGGGTCGGGCAGGAGGGCCCGGTGCCGGCCGCCGTCGGTGGTGATGACCGTGATGCCGTCCTCGTCCCACAGGCCGCGGTCGATGGTGTGCCAGGGCAGGCGGGTGCCGTCGTCCAGGTAGAGCGCGTTGTCGGTGACGACGACGTGGCCGCCGCCCGCCGCCTTCGCGTAGGTGAGCGCGCGGTCGCCCTTGGCCAGCTCGACCCCGGCGGGCAGGCCCCGCCGCCCGAACGTGAATCTCATGGCTAAACGCTATCGGCGCTCCGGGCCGCCTCGGCGAGCAAGTCCAGGGTCAGCGCGGCGGACCAGGAGAAGTCGCGGCAGCCGCGCCCGCTGCCGTCGAAGGGGTCGAAGCACTCGCGGAAGCCGCCCTGGCGTACCAGCCTGAGGGTGCCGGCCTGGAGCGTGTGGGCCAGTTCGTCCAGGCCGTGCACCAGCGCCGCGTGCCGGATCAGCCAGTTGGTGTTCACCCACGACGGGCCGCGCCAGTAGCGGGACCGGTCGAACTGCGGGGCCCTGATCTCGCAGCTCGGCACCGGGTAGCCGGTGGCGGCCATGAACCGCGCCGACTCCAGCGTGGCGACGAGCGCGGTGACCAGGTCGCCCGGGAGCCCGGGGTCGAGCAGCGGCCCGAACGACCCCACGGTGGCGACCGGGATCAGCCGGTTCGCCCGCAGGTCGCGGGCGTGGAACAGGCCGTCCCACAGCCGGGCGGCGAGCGCGCGCCTGATCCGGTCGGCCAGCTCGCGCTGCGGGCGCGGGTCCTCCCCCACCACCGCGGCCAGCTCGGCCAGCGCCTCGCAGGACGCCACCCAGATCCCGTTGAACAGCGGGTCCTCGACGGCGAAGGGGTGGTCGCGCTTGAGGTAGGCCGGGTCGTAGCCGGAGTCGCGATAGCGCAGCGCCAGCCACACGTACCGGTCGTGGTGGTTGTCGGGATGCCGGTCGGGCAGCTCCTCGCGGTGGTAGGCATACCGGACGGCGGGCAGCGCCTCCAGCGGCGCGTCCCAGGACGGGCTGTCGTCCATGCCCGACTCCCAGGGGTGCACGATCGCCGCCAGGCCCTCGCCGCCCAGGTCGCGCGCCGTCTCCAGGTAGCGGTGCTGCGCCACCAGCCTGGGGTAGATCCAGCGTACGAACTCCTCCGCCTCGCCAGCGTCGCGCGCGTGCCGCCACAGCCACCGCACCGCGAGCGCGTGCAGCGGCGGCTGGGTCAGCCCCGAAGTGGGCAGCGCCCGGGGCGCGTCGCCGCACTCCTGCGAGCGCCACACGCCGGGCCCGGGGAAGTATCCGCCCGTGGCGCTGTGGAAGACGATGTGCGGCACCATGCCCGTACGCCACTGCCCGGCGAACAGGTTGCGCAGCTCGGCCCGCGCCCGGGCGGGGTTGGCACGTGCCAGGCCGATGGCGACGAACGCGGAGTCCAGGCTCCACTGGTGCGGGTACAGCCCGGGGGCGGGCACGGTTCCCGCACCCGTCCAGTTCGCGTCGAGCACGGCCTGTGCCTCGCGCCCGAGCGCGGCGTCGTCCACGGCCGGCCGCGCCTCCATCAGATGTACATACCCCCGCCCCGCCCACTCTCACCTGCGGCGGCGTCGCAGCCGGCGCCCGAACGGGCCGGGGCCGGTCTCCGGAGTTGTCCCGGTGACCGGCCCCAACGGCCTCACATATCCGTCAAGCCTGATATCTCAGTCAAGATAGTCGCGCAGCATCTGGGCCCGCGTCGGATGGCGCAGCTTGGCGAGGGTCTTGGACTCGATCTGGCGGATGCGCTCCCTTGTCACGCCGAACTCGCGTCCGACCTCCTCAAGCGTCCGGGGGTGGCCGTCGGAGAGGCCGAAGCGCAACTGGATGATGCGCTGCTCCCGATCGGACAGTGTCGCGAGGATGTCGTCGAGCTGGTCCTGGAGCATGATGAACGCGGCGGCCTCCATGGGCACGACCGCGTCGGCGTCCTCGATGAAGTCGCCGAGGTCGGAGTCCTCCTCGCCGATAGGCGACTGGAGCGACACCGGCTCCTGCGCGATCCGCTGGATCTCGACCACTCGGTCCACGGGCAGGTCCATCTCCAGCGCGATCTCCTCGGGCGCGGGCTCACGGCCGAGGTCCTGGTGGAGCTGGCGCTGGACGCGCACCAGCTTGTTGATCGTCTCCACCATGTGCACCGGAATCCTGATCGTACGCGCCTGGTCGGCGATGGCCCGCGTGATCGCCTGGCGAATCCACCAGGTGGCGTAGGTGGAGAACTTGTATCCCTTGGTGTAGTCGAATTTCTCGACCGCCCGGATCAGACCGAGGTTGCCCTCCTGGATGAGGTCCAGGAACAGCATGCCCCGCCCGACATATCGCTTGGCGATCGAGACGACGAGGCGCAGATTGGCCTCGATGAGTCGCTGCTTGGCCCGCGTGCCCTCCCACACGAGTTCCCGGAACTCCGGGAAGGCCATACGTGCGACACCGTTGGCGAGCTTGTCCTCGGCGAACAGGCCCGCCTCGATGGACTTGGCGAGCTCCACCTCCTCCTCAGCGGTCAGCAGCGGGACCCTGCCGATCTCGCGCAGATAGATGCGGACGAGATCACTCGTTGGCGCCCGCTTGCCGGCGTCCTCCTCATCGACCCGGGCGGTGTCCTCGTCCCCCTGGGGTTCGAGGACCTCGACTCCGTGTTCGGCCAGCATGCGCACGACACGCTCAAGCGCGTCGGACGGCAGCTCGGACCGGTCGAGCGCGGCGGCCACGTCGTCGACCGTGACGCTTCCGCGCTCCCTTCCCTTCGCGACGAGGTCCGCCACCTGGTCTACCGATGGCGGCCCACTTGGCAGCACCGATGCACCCACGCATCACAGTCTGCTGTATTGGGCCCGTAAAACGGCAGACCCATTTTTGTCACCCAAGGTAAGGCCGCAGTCATTACCAAAATGAGATCAGACCAAGGTTTGGCAGCCCGGTGACCAGGAAAGTAATGCCGATTACGCGATCAGATCGCCGCGCGGTTCGCGGAGGCACCGTGAACCCATAGTGATCGCTGCCCAAAACGCGATCACCCCGAGTTGACGATCTCTGTCAGACGCTTTCCGCCATTCCTCCACCCTATTCAAGATCGCTTTCGGCGCGGACGCGCCCACCCCCCTCCGGCCCCCGTCGGGGGCCTGGCCGGCCCCAGCGGCTCTGACGGCTCCCGGTGAGTCTGGAGGGCTTCGGCGGATTCAGGTGGGTCCGGCCGGCCAGATTCAGGTGGGTCCAGGCCGACTCCAGCCGGTCCGGGCCGCCCCTGACGGGTGCAGGCCAGCCCTCGCCGGTCCAGGCCGACCCTGGCCGGTCCAGGCCGACCCTGGCCGGTCCAGGCCGACCCTGGCCGGTCCAGGCCGACCCTGGCCGGTCCAGGCCGACCCTGGCCGATCCAGCCCGACCCTGGCCGATCCAGCCCGACCCTCGCGGGTCCAGGGGGACCCTCGCGGATCCGGGCCGCCCTGGCGGGTCCGGGTGGCTGCCCCAGGACACGTAGACCACGCGTGGAGCGGCTGCGACCGGCACAGCCCCTGCGACCGGCACAGCATCTCCGACAACCGTTCCCCGAGCGTGCCGCGTCACGACCCGGCAGTGGCCGCTACCGGTGGCCGCTACCGGTGGCCGCTACCGGTGGCCGCTACCGGTGCGGCCCTCCGGCAGCCCCTCCCGGGACGCCCGCACCACGACCCCGTAGCGGCTACGGCCGATACCGCTTCCCGGCGGCCGTGCGCTCCGCTCCCCCCGGCCTGGCCGCCGCCCGCCCGGCCGGTCGGCCGGCTCCGCGGCATCGGCTTCGGGTCTCCGCCCCTCCGAGCCTCCCGGCCTGCGGCCCTTGCCGGGGCGGGCCGGCCCATCCCCGTGCCGAGATCGCCGGCGGGTGCTGCGCTTTCTTGCGGACGGGGTGGGGGTCAGGGGGTGCCGGCGGCTCGTTCTCGTAGGAGGCGGCGTTGTTGTTCCAGGGCGACCAGCTCGCCGAACAGGCGGTTGTACTCCTGCACCTCGTCCACCGGGTTCAGGCGCTGGAGGCGGGCCTTGACCTGGGCTATGGCGCGGTCGGTGGAGATGGCCTCCAGGGCGGCCAGCATGGCGGCGCCGTAGCGTTCCTCGTTGTCCAGGTCGGCGCGGAGGGTTTCGACGGCCAGGCGGGTGATGAGCGGGCGCAGGTTCTCGGTGGCGCCGGCCAGGAGGCGGTCCACCCACTCGCGGCCTCCGGGGCCCGCGTGGGTGGTGCCGCCGGCGGCGAGGATCCAGGCGTACAGCTCCACGTGTTCGGGGGTGGTGAACGCCTGGGGGCCGACCGTGTCGAAGCCGGGGCCGAGGAGGGCGGGGCGCTGGATGGCCAGCTTGAGCACTTCGGCCTCGACGCGCTGGGCGGGGTCGGTGGGGTCGGGGCGGGGCTGGTCGGCGGGGCGGGCGCGGGACGGGGCGGGGGCCTGGCGGCGGGCGGGGCCCTGGGACTGGGGGGCGGAGGCGGCGGTGACCTCGGCGATGCGGTCCATGACCAGGCGCTCGTTCATGAAGCCGAGCCAGCGGTCCAGGTCGACGGCGTACATCTGGCGCAGCGCGCGGTCCTTGATGCCGGCGACGATGGGCGCGGCGGCGTCGAGCGCGGCCAGGCGGCCCTCGTTGGTGGACAGGTCGTAGCGGCCGATGACGCTGCGCACGGCGAAGGCGAACAGGGGCTCGCGGCTGGCGATCAGGTCGCGCACGGCGGCGTCGCCCTGCTTGACCCGCAGGTCGCACGGGTCGAGGCCGTCGGGCTGGACGGCGACGTAGGTCTGGGTGACGAACTTCTGCTCCTGGGTGAAGGCGCGCTGGGCCGCCTTCTGGCCGGCCGCGTCGCCGTCGAAGGTGAAGATGACCTCGCCGCGGAACTCGGCCTGGTCGAGCAGGAGCCGGCGCAGGATCTTGATGTGCTCCTCGCCGAAGGCGGTGCCGCAGGTGGCCACGGCGGTCGGCACGCCGGCGAGATGGCAGGCCATCACGTCGGTGTAGCCCTCGACGATCACGGCCTGGGAGCGCTTGGAGATCTCGCGCTTGGCGAGGTCGATGCCGTAGAGGACCTCACTCTTCTTGTAAAGCGGACTTTCGGGCGTGTTCAGGTATTTCGGCCCATCGTCGCTGTCCAGCAGCTTGCGGGCGCCGAACCCGATCACGTCGCCGGTGATGTCGCGGATCGGCCAGAGCAGGCGGCCGCGGAACCGGTCGATGGGGCCCCGGCGGCCCTCGCGGGCCAGGCCGCCCTTGATCAGCTCGGCGGCGGTGAAGCCGCGGCCCATCAGGTGGCGGGCGAGGCGGTCCCAGTCGGAGTGGGCGAAGCCCACGCCGAAGTGCTCGGCATCGACCCGCTCGAAGCCCCGCTCGGACAGGAAGCGGCGCGCGGGGGCCGCCTCGGGCGCGGAAAGCTGCTCGGCGTAGTACTCGGCCGCGGCCCGGTGGGCCTCCAGCAGGCGGGTGCGCTCGCCCTGCTCGCGCCCCGGGACGTACCCGCCCTGCTCGTAGCGGAGCTGGATGCCGGCCCGCTGCGCCAGGCGCTCGATGGCCTCGGAGAACGACAGGTGCTCCAGCCTGCGTACGAAGGTGATGACGTCGCCGCCCTCGCCGCAGCCGAAGCAGTACCAGTAGCCGCGGGCCGGGGTGACGTTGAAGGACGGGCTCTTCTCGTCGTGGAAGGGGCACAGCCCCTTGAGGTTGCCGCCGCCGGCGTTGCGCAACTGGACGTGCTCGCCCACGACGTCGGCGATCGGTGAGCGCTCGCGGACGAGCGCGATGTCGTCGTCACTGATGCGGCCTGCCACGTCGTGAGTCTATTGGCGGCGACGGACAGAACGCGCGGGGGTCGCCGGGTTCCCGATCGGTACCGGATTCTCGGAACACCTCATGACCAATGTGGAGGTCCGTTACAAAGGTAGCGGCGAATCTGGGACAGTACGCGGGTGGGAAGCATGCGATCGGGCTATCGGATCTGGCTGGCCGTCACGGCGGGTGTGGTGCTCACGGGCGGGTGCGGCTCGGTGAGCGGGGCGGCCGAGGTGACGACGCTGCCGCCCGCGCCCTCGCCCGACGTCTCCACCGCCCCCGCGCCCGGACGGATCGCGCCGACCGGCGCCGAGACGCCGCAGCCCGAGGAGACCGCCGCGGGCGAGGGGAGCGACGTGGAGCGCCCGCCCGGCACCGGGCCGGTGCAGGTGCCGCCGCCGAAGCTGTCGGAGCACACCTACACGTTCCCGGTCAAGGGGTGCAAGGTCAGCTATGCCCGCAAGCTGCTCGTGCTGCCCAAGACCACGATCTGGACGCGTCCCGGATGCTCGTTCGTCTCCCCCGTGGACGGCACCGTGGACGAGGTGCGCACCACTGACTCCTGGTCGCCGAGCACCGACCACGGCGCCGACCGCGAGGGCAGGTTCGTCACCGTGATCGGCGCCGACGGCGTGCGCTATCTCGGCGGCCACCTGGAGTCGGTGGCCGCGGGCATCGAACCGGGCAAGAAGGTCAAGGCGGGCCAGCTCCTCGGCACGATCGGCAACTCCGGCAACGCCCGCGCGACCGCGGCCAACCTGTACTTCGCGATCTCCTGGAAGGCCGACCCGGGCCTGTGGTGGGTGCGCCGCGGCATGGTGAAGCCGTGGGACTACCTCGACGCGTGGCGCAACGGCAACAAGACGCTCTCGCCCCGCGAGGAGACCCTGGCGCTGCGCCGCAAGGTGGGCGCCTCCCCGGCGTGCACGATCCTGTGCGCGTCGAAGTCGGTCACCCAGCCCAAGCCCTCGCCGACGCCGACCAGGAAGAAGCCGACCCAGCGCCCGCCGGACCCGCAGCCGACGGTGCTGGAGCCGATCGACAACTGAGCCGCGGCGAGGTCTCCAGCGGGACGGCCGGGCCGGCGGCTTCGCGGTGCCGCGCGGTCAGGCGCCTGACGCCGAAGGCGCGGCCGTTACGCATCCTTCCGCGCCCCCTCAGGGCCCGGACAGGCGGCCGTGACGCATCATCCTTCCGCCCCTCAGGGCGCGGACAGGCGGCCGTGACGCATCATCCTTCCGCCCCCTCAGGGCGCGGACAGGCGGCCGTGACGCATCCTTTCCGCGCCCTCAGCGCCCGGACAGGCGGGCGTGCCAGGAGATGGCGGAGGTGTCGGTGAGCGAGGCGATCTGATCCACGACCACGCGTACGCGGTCGGGGTCGCCGCCGGCCCGCTCGAACGCGGGCCGCAGTGCGGGCTCCAGCGTGTCGGGGGCGCCCCGCATGATCAGCTCGGCCAGCTCGGCGATCAGCTCGCGCTGCCGGGCCTGGTTGGCGTTGTGCTCGCTGCTGCACATGACGTAGTGGGCGGTGATCCCCTTGAGCAGCGCGCACTCCAGCCGGGCCGCCGCCGGGACCACCAGGTCGGCCTCGTAGCCCCGCGCCCCCGGCCCGTACGCCTCCAGGGTCGCCTCCTGCGCCGCGCGGCACAGCCGGCCGATCAGCGTGCTCGTCAGGGCCTTCAGCGCCGCCTGGGCGGCCAGGGAGCCGTCGAAGCGGCGCGGCCAGAACGGCTCGGCCACCAGCCGGGCGAGCAGCGACTCCAGCTCGGCCGGATCGGCGTCGGGCGCGTACCAGCCGATCGTGCGCTCGCACACCTCGGCCCGCTCGGACGGGGAGCGCAGCGCCTCCAGCGTGACGTGCCCGGAGTGCAGCGCGTCCTCCAGGTCGTGCACCGAGTACGCCACGTCGTCGGCCCAGTCCATCACCTGGGCCTCGAACCTGACCCGCCCGGGGGGCGCGCCGCGCCGCATCCAGCTGAAGACCGGCAGGTCGTCGGGGTACACGCCGTACGGGCCGCCCTCGCGCCCGTGCGCCGCGGCGTCGGGCGCCCCGCCCCGCGGCCAGGGGTACTTGGAGGCGGCGTCGAGCGAGGCCCGGGTCAGGTTGAGCCCGGCGCTGCGGCCGTCCTCGGTGACCACCTTGGCCTCCAGCCGGGTCAGCAGCCGCAGGCTCTGCGCGTTGCCCTCGAACCCGCCGCACGCCGCCGCCAGCCGGTTCAGCACGGTCTCGCCGTTGTGCCCGAACGGCGGGTGCCCCAGGTCGTGCGCCAGGCACGCGGTCTCGACCAGGTCGGGGTCGCAGCCGAGCGCCTTGCCCATCTCGCGCCCCACCTGGGCGCACTCCAGGGAGTGGGTCAGCCGGGTGCGCGGGATGTGCTGGCCGCTGCTCACCGTCTCGCCCGGCCCGACGACCTGGGTCTTGGCCGCGAGGCGGCGCAGGGCCGCGGAGTGCAGCACCCGGGCGCGGTCGCGCTCGAACGCGCCCCGCTCGGGGTTGCCGGGGGGTTCCGGCACCCAGCGCTGTTGATCGTGATCGTGCTCGCCGTGGTGTTCCATCTGAGGTGAAGACTATGCCCCGGCGAGCGCGTTCCACCCCCGGCGCGCGGGCCGGGGGTGGAACGCCCCACGTCAGCGGGTGTCGGAGCCGCCGAAAGTGAGCAGCGCGCGGGCCGCCTCAAGCCGGGCGACCGGGATGCGGAACGGGGAGCAGGAGACGTAGTCGAGCCCGATCTCGTGGCAGAAGTGCACCGAGTCGGGGTCGCCGCCGTGCTCGCCGCAGATGCCGAGCTTCAGGTCCGGCCGGACCGCCCGGCCCTCCTCCACGGCCAGCCGCATCAGCCTGCCGACGCCGTCGCGGTCGATCGTCTCGAAGGGCGAGACGCCGAACACCCCCAGCTCCAGGTACTTGGCGAAGAACGCCGCCTCCACGTCGTCGCGGGAGAAGCCCCAGGTCATCTGGGTCAGGTCGTTGGTGCCGAAGGAGAAGAACTCCGCCGCCTCGGCGATCTGGCCCGCGGTCAGCGCCGCCCTGGGCACCTCGATCATGGTGCCGATCAGCGCCTCGACGCCGGTCTCGCGCAGGATGGCCGCGGCCTCCTCGCGTACGGCCTCAAGCTCCTGCACCGCGCCCACCAGCGGGATCATGATCTCCGGACGCGGGTCGCCGCCCTGCTCCCTGCGCTCGCGCGCCGCCTCGGCGATGGCCCGCACCTGCATCGCGAACAGGCCCGGCACCACCAGCCCGAGGCGTACGCCGCGCAGGCCCAGCATCGGGTTCTGCTCGTGCAGCCGCTTGACCGCCTCCAGCAGCTTGGCGTCCTTCTCGGTGCCCTTGCCGGTCGCGACCTTGACCGCCAGCTCGACGTGGTCGGGCAGGAACTCGTGCAGCGGCGGGTCGATGAGCCGGATCGTGACCGGCAGCCCGTCCATCGCCTCCAGGATGCCGGTGAAGTCGGCCTTCTGCAGCGGCTCCAGCGCGTCCAGCGCCGCCTGCCGCTCCTCCTCGCCCTCGGCCAGGATCAGGTCCTCCACGAGCTGCCGGCGCTCGCCGAGGAACATGTGCTCCGTACGGCACAGGCCGATGCCCTGCGCGCCGAACCTGCGGGCCCGCGCGGCGTCCTCGGGGGTGTCGGCGTTGGCGTACACGCCCAGGGCGCGCACCGCGTCGGCGTGCGACATGATCCGGTGCACGGCCCGGACCAGGTCGTCGCCGCCGGCCTCGCGCTCGCCCTCGAAGTACCGCACCACCGGCGAGTCGGCCACCGGCACCTCGCCCAGGTAGACGGCGCCGCTGGTGCCGTCGATGGAGATGACGTCGCCCTCACGCACCACGACGCCGCCCGGCGCGGTGAACCTGCGCTCGGCCGGGGAGACCTCCAGCTCCTCCGCGCCGCAGACGCAGGTCTTGCCCATGCCCCGGGCGACCACCGCGGCGTGCGAGGTCTTGCCGCCGCGCGAGGTCAGCACGCCCCTGGCGGCGATCATGCCGGCCAGGTCGTCGGGGTTGGTCTCGCGGCGGACCAGGATGACGTCCTCGCCCCGCTCGGCCAGTTCGACCGCGCGCTCGGAGGAGAACACCGCCTGGCCCACGGCCGCGCCCGGGGAGGCGTTCATGCCGGTCGCGATGCGCTTCTTGGCGGCCTTGTCGTCGAAGCGGGGGAACATGAGCTGGGCGAGCTGGTCGCCGGTGACCCGCTGGACGGCCTCGTCCATGTCGATCAGGCCCTGGTCCACGAGCTGGGTGGCGATGCGGAAGGCGGCCCCGGCCGTGCGCTTGCCGACCCGGGTCTGCAGCATCCACAGCTTGCCACGCTCGATGGTGAACTCGATGTCGCACAGGTCGCGGTAGTGGTTCTCCAGCGTCTCCATGATGCCCAGGAGCTCGCGGTACGCCTCGGGGTGGATCTTCTCCAGGTCCTGGAGCGGCACCGTGTTGCGGATGCCGGCCACGACGTCCTCGCCCTGCGCGTTCTGCAGGTAGTCGCCGTACACGCCCTGGTGGCCGCTGCCCGGGTCGCGGGTGAAGGCGACGCCGGTGCCGGAGTCCATGCCGCAGTTGCCGAACACCATGGCCACGACGTTCACGGCCGTGCCCAGGTCGGCCGGGATGCGCTCCTGGCGGCGGTACAGGACCGCGCGGGGCGCGTTCCACGACTCGAACACCGCCTTGATCGCCAGTTCCATCTGCTCGCGCGGGTCGGCGGGGAACTCCCTGCCGGTCTCCTCCCGCACGATCCCCTTGTACGTCTCGACCAGCCGCTGCAGTTCCTCCGGCGTGAGGTCGTAGTCCTGGCGGGCGCCCTTGAGGTCGTCGAGCGCGTGCTCGAAGCGATCGCCGTCGATGCCGAGCACCGTCTTGCCGAACATCTGGATGAGGCGGCGGTAGGAGTCCCAGGCGAACCGCTCGTTGCCGCCCGCCTGCTTGGCCAGGCCGTGGACCGACTCGTCGTTGAGGCCGATGTTGAGGACGGTCTCCATCATGCCGGGCATGGAGAACTTCGCGCCGGACCGTACGCTGACGAGCAGCGGGTCGTCGGCCTGCCCGAGCCGCCGCCCCATGGTCTTCTCCAGCGCGCCCAGGTGCTCGCCGATCTCGCGGTCCAGCCCCTCGGGGGTGCGGCCGTCGGCGAGGTACGCCCGGCACGCCTCGGTCGTGATCGTGAAGCCGGGTGGCACGGGCAGCCCGAGATTGGTCATCTCGGCGAGGTTCGCGCCCTTGCCGCCGAGGAGGTCTTTGAGGTCCTTGTTGCCCTCGGTGAAATCGTAAACGAACTTGGCCACGGCTGCTCCTTCTCCGACCTCAATGAAACGCCAGGATCCCGCCTCACCGTTGACTGTACCGATGAAGAACATGATGAAACGGCACCCCGCCCAGCGCAAGGCATAAGAGCAGGTCAGGTGGCTTGACGCGGTCTAATCCATTTTCTTGGCACACGTTCCGGAGGGTTCCGGGAAATTGGTTTACACCAATTGGTGTAAACCAATTTCGGGGGCGTTCCCACCCCTCACGGCGAGGGCCGTACGGCGGTGATCCGGATTACGCCCCGGTCCCTTTTCCGGCGTGCCGGGCCCGCGCGCCCCGCCCGCGCGTGAGGCAGGATGTGACGGTGATCACCATCGAGACCCCGCGGCTTCTCCTGCGCGGGTGGCGCGAGGAGGACGTCGCCCCCATGGCCGCCATCAACGGCGACCCCGAGGTCATGCGGCACATCGGCGACGGCTCGACGGTGGACGAGGAACACACCCGTGCCGCCGTCAAGCGGCTGGGCGAACTGTGGGACAAGGAGGGCTTCACCCTGTTCGCCGTGGAAGTCCGCGAGACCGGCGAGCTCGCCGGCTTCACCGGCCTGGGCATCCCCGCCTTCCTCCCCGAGATCCTCCCCGCCGTCGAGATCGGCTGGCGTCTGGGCCGTCCCTTCTGGGGTCGCGGGCTGGCCACCGAGGCCGCCCGCGCCGCGATGCGCTTCGGCTTCCGCGACCGCGGCCTCGACCGCGTCGTCAGCATCGCGCAGACCGCGAACCCGGCGTCCATCCGGGTCATGGCCAAGCTCGGGATGCGCCTCGACCGCAGGACCACCGATCCGGGCAGCGGGCGTCCGATCGAGGTCCACGCGATCACCCGCGACGAGTACGCCCGCCTGGACCCCCCCGGCCTGAGGGGCGCGCGGGCGTCAGCGTCCGCGGCGGGGCGTTTCGGCGAGGGGCTGGGCGGCCGGCTCCAAGGGGTTGTCGTCGGGGGCGTGGGTGGGGTTGGCGCCCCGGGCCGGGAGCCAGAGGACGAAGGTGCTGCCGCTGCCGAGTTTGGAGAACAGCCGCACCTGGCCGCCGTGGGATTCCACGATCTGGCGCACGATGGCCAGGCCCAGGCCGGTGTGGCGGTCGCGGGAGGACGGCGTGGTGTGGGCCGGGGCGCGCCAGAAGCGGTCGAAGACCCTGGGCTGGTCGTCCTCGGCGAGGCCGGGGCCGGCGTCGCGGACGGCTATCCAGAGCCAGCCCTGGCGGCGGCCTGCGGCCACGGCCACCGAGCTGCCGGGGGGCGCCAGGCGTACGGCGTTGGACAGCAGGTTGCCGACGGCGCGGCGGAGGGCGTCGGGGTCGCCGATGGCGATCAGGCCGGTGGGAAGGCGGCGGGTGATCTCCAGGGCGCGTTCGGCGGCCAGGGTGGTGAACTCGTCGCAGGCTTCGGCCGCGACCACGCCCACGTCCATGTCGGCGTCGGCCAGGGCGGGGGCCGCGCGTCTGGCGGTGGCCAGGAGGTCCTCCACCAGGCGGGTCATCCGGGTGGTGGCGCGGTCCACGATGTCGGCGGCGCGCATCCGCTCGGCCTCGGTGCTCTCGGGGGAGCTGAGCACGGCGTCCACGTTGGCCCTGATGATGGCCAGCGGGGTGCGCAGCTCGTGCGAGGCGTCGTCGATGAGCTGGCGCTGGGCGCGGAAGCCGTCCTCCAGGCGGTCCAGCATGGTGTCCACGGTGTCGGCCAGGTCGCGCAGCTCGTCCTTGGGGCCCTGCAGCCGGATGCGCCGCGACAGGTCGGTGGCCTGGATCTCGGCGGCGGTGCGGGTGATGGAGCGTACGGGGCGCAGCACCCGGCCGCTGAGCACCCAGCCGATGCCCAGGCTGGCCACGAACAGGCCGCCCAGGGTGTAGCCGGAGTAGCGCAGCAGGCGGCTCTGGGACTTCAGGTTGACCAGGTTCTCGACCTCTTCGATCAGCACGACCTGCTGCTTGCCCAGGACCTCGCCGCGCTTGTTGACGACCTCCACGTACTCCTTGGTGTAGGGCCGGTCCTCGGAGTTGGCGCGCAGCGAGAGGTAGATGACGCCGAGCACGGTGGCGGCCAGCACGAACAGCAGGCCCGTGTACAGGACGGTGAGGCGGAACCGGATCGTCTGGGCGAACGGCGGCAGCCACGGCAGACGGCTCACGGTCGCTCCTCGGGGCGGCGCTCGTTCACACCCGTTCCTTCAGGCGGTACCCCCGGCTGATCACGGTCTCGATGACGCCTTCGCTGCCGAGCTTGCGGCGCAGGTTGCCGACGGTGACCCGGACGGTGTTGGTGAAGGGGTCGGTGTGCTCGTCCCAGACGTGCTCCAGCAGCTCCTCGGTGGAGACGACGTGCCCGGGGCGGGTCATCAGGTAGTGCAGGACGCCGAACTCCTTGGGCGTGAGGGAGAGCTGGCGTCCGTCGCGGTAGGCCTCCACCCTGGCCGTGTCGAGCCGCAGATCGCCGACCTCCAGGACGGCGGTGCCGGCCGGGGAGTCGCGGCGCAGCAGGGCGCGTACGCGGGCCAGCAGCTCGGGGAAGGCGAAGGGCTTGACGAGGTAGTCGTCGGCGCCCTCGTCGAGCCCCTTCACCCGGTCGTCCAGGCGGTCGCGCGCGGTCACCATGATGATCCGCACGGCGCTGCCGCCCTCGGCGCGGCGTACGGCGCGGCACAGCTCGAAGCCGTCGCCGCCGGGCAGGTTCAAGTCGAGCAGCACGAGATCGTAGGAGTTGACGTGCAGCTTCTCCTCGGCCTCGGCCACGTCGTAGGCGACATCGACGGCGTAACCGGCCCGGACCAGGCCGACGCGGAGCGCGTCGACGAGGTCCTCCTCATCCTCGACCACCAATAGGCGCATGTCTCGAACCTATTTCCGATCCGGCGGGATTCATAATTCCGCCGCCACCTAGTTTCTGATGATGCGTTCCGCCACGTCGGCGGCGCGGTCGATGGGGATGGCGAAGCCGATGCCGATCGAGCCGCCGCCGCGCCGTGACAGGATCGCGGTGTTCACCCCGATCACCTCGCCGCGGGCGTTGACGAGCGGCCCGCCGGAGTTGCCGGGGTTGATGGAGGCGTCGGTCTGCAGGGCGGTCAGCCCGGCGCCGGAGCCGCCGAAGGGCACCTCCCGATCGACCGCGCTGACGATGCCGGACGTCACGGTGCCCTGGAGACCGAGCGGGGAGCCGATGGCCAGCACCTGGTCCCCGACCGCCACGTCGGCCGAGCGGCCGAGCACGGCGGGCGTCAGGGCCGTGGCGTCCCGGACGGCGAGGACGGCCAGGTCGTTGGTCTCGTCGGAGCCGACGACCTCGGCCGAGGCGCGGCGCCCGTCGTCGAACACCACCGACACCTGCGTACGCCCGTCCACGACGTGCGCGTTGGTCAGGATGTGCCCGGTGGCGTCGATCACGAATCCGGAGCCGTTGCCGCCACCGGTCTCCACCGACACGACGCTGGGCAGCACCTGGGCGGCGATGCCGCTCAGGCCCCCGGGCACGGTCACCGGGCCGGCGGTGGACCGGGGCAGCGCCACGGGGGCGGCGCGCTGGGGCTCGGCGCCCAGCCTCGCCCCGGCGACCCCCGCCCCGCCGCCGACGACCGCGGCCACGAGGGCCGCGGTCAGCAGGACCCGGCCCCTGCGGGGGGCCGCGACCGGCGCGGCGGGCGCGGGCCCCACGCCGGCCCCGGGTGGCGGCGCGGCGGGGGGCGCGGACGCGCCGGGCAGGAAGTCGGGGCCGCGGGGGCGGCCCAGGCCGAGTGCGCCGCCCCGCGCCGCCGCGTCGTCGTCGTACGCGGTCCTGTGGTTCGTCGTGTTCACCATGGTCTGCCCCCTAGGGAATCCGCGAGAACCACAACATCGAGGTGCCCGCGGCCAGGACTGCGCCGATCAGGGCGAGCCCGACGAACCACGGCCAGATCTCCTGCCGTTCCATCTGGTAGCCCACGGAGGTCCCGATGTCGTCGTACACGGCCTGGAGCTCGTCGCCGGACGCGGCCTCGTAGAAGCCGCCGCCTGTGGAGTCGGCCAGGCTCTTCAGCGCGGGCCCGTCCACCGGCACGGGGACGGTCCTGCCGCTGAGCTCGATCACGCCCTCCTCGGTGCCGTACGCGATCGTGGTGACGGGCACCCGGCGCGTGCCGGCCTCGGTGGCGGCCTCGGGGACGTCCCTGCCGGTGGTGTTGGAGCCGTCGGACAGCAGCACGATGTGCGCGGGCGGCGGCTCCTCGTCCGCCTGGGCGTCCAGGGTGCTGATCGCCTGCAGCGAGGAGAAGACGGCCTCCCCGATGGCGGTGCCGGAGTCGGTCTCCAGCCGGTCGATGGCGTTGAGCACCGCGTTGCGGTCGGTGGTGGGCGCCACGGTCACCGCCGCCGTCGATGAGAACGCCACCAGGCCGAGGTTGAACCGAGGGGGCAGGTCCCGTACGAACTGGCGCGCGGCGTTCTGCGCGGCGGCGAACCGGTTGGGGGCCACGTCGGTGGCCCGCATGGAGGCGGACACGTCGAACGCGACCATGATCGTCGCTCGCTCGCGCGGAACGCGCACCTCGGCGGTCGGCCGCGCGTACCCGACCACGAGCAGCACGAGCATGACCCCGAACAGCGCCGCCGGCACGTGCCGCCGCCAGCCGGGCCCTTTGGGCGCCACCTTGTCCAGCAGGTCCAGGTTCGTGAAGCGTACGGCGTACTGGCTGCGCCGTAGATGCATGACCACATAGACGATCGCGATCGCGAGTACCGGAATGAGCAACAGGAGCCAGACGGGGGACAGGAAGGTCATGCCGCGTCACCTCCCGTGCCCCTTCCGGCCGCGCCGGGCGCCGGGGCCGGACTGGAGAACGGGGCCGGGCTGGAGAACGGGGCCGCAGCGGAGACGCCGGGTGCCGGGGCCGCACTGGAGACGCCGGGCGCCGGGGCCATGCCGGCGGGCCGGGACGCGCCGGGCGCGCCGGCGCGCGGGGCCGGGGCGGCCCTGGCCAGGCGGCGCTGGGCCAGGACGTGCATGACCAGGTCCTTGACCCAGTCGCGGTCGGTGCGCAGCCGCAGGTGGGCGGCGCCGCTGCGGCGCAGGGCCGCCCCGATCGCGCCGCGCTGCTCGGCCGCCGCCGCGGCGTAACGCTCGCGCAGCCGGGCGCTGGCGGTGGAGATCTCCCTGCGCCGCCCGGTCTCGGGGTCGATCAGCGTCAGCACGCCCACGTCGGGCAGGGTCAGCTCGCGCGGGTCCACGACCTCGACGGCGAGCACCTGGTGCCGTACGGCCAGGCGCCGCATCGGCCGCTCCCAGGTGCCGGGGTCGTCCAGGAAGTCCGAGACCACCACGACCAGGCCGCGCCGCCGCAGGGTGCGGGCGAGTTGGTCGGCGTGCTCGCCGAGCGGGCGGGGCCGCTCGCCGGCGGGCGTGCGCGGGAGCGCGAACATCGCGTGCAGCAGCGCCATCAGGTGCGGGCGCCCGGTGCGCGCGGGCAGCCGGCGTACGCCGGTGCCGTGCAGGATGTGCGCGCCGATCCGGTTGCCGGTGCGCTCGGTCAGGAAGCCCACGGCCGCCACCGCGGCCAGGGCCAGCTCGCGCTTTTCCATCTGGCCGGTGCCGAAGTCCATGCTGGCGCTGGCGTCGAGCAGCGCCCAGGTCTCCAGCTCGCGGTCGGCGATCACGTCCCGCACGTACGGGTCGTGGGAGCGCGCGGTGACGTTCCAGTCCATCCGCCGTACGTCGTCGCCGTCCTCGTACGGCCGCGCCTCCGCCGGCTCGCTGCCGGGGCCTGGCATCAGGCCCAGGTGCTCGCCCTGGAGCAGTCCGTCGAGCCGGCGCACGATGGTCAGCTCCAGCCGGCGCAGCGCGGCCTCGGAGACGCCCGCGTCGCGCACGGAGCGGATCGCCGCCCCCCGGTCAGGGGCATGGCCGGCCTTGCCCGGCTTATCGGGCTTGGCGGGCCTGCCGGGCTTGTGCCACATCAAGCCGCCGCCTCTCTCCTGTTCGGGGCGATCACGGGCACGGGCACGGCGGCGAGCACCCGCGCGACCACGTCCCTGGGCCGGATGCCGTCGGCCAGGCCGTCGAAGGACAGCACGAGCCGGTGGGCCATCACGTCGGGCGCGAGGTCCCGGACGTCTTCGGGCAGGACGTACTCGCGCCCGCGCAGCAGTGCCAGCGCCCGCGCCGCCGCGACCAGGCCGAGCGTGGCCCTGGGGCTGGCGCCGAAGGCCAGCATCCCGGCCACGTCGGGGATGCCGTATCGTTCCGGCTCCCGGGTCGCGTAGACCAGCCGGACGACGTACTCCGCGACGGCGTGGTGCACGAACACCCGCTCGGCCGCACGCTGGAGCTCCAGCAGGTCGGCGGGGTCCAGGATGCGCTGCGCCTCCGGCGGGTCCACGCTCATCCGGTACAGGATCGCCAGCTCCTCCGACTCGGTGGGGTAACCGACGTCCACCTTCAGCAGGAAGCGGTCCCGCTGCGCCTCGGGCAGGTGGTACACGCCCTCCGACTCGATCGGGTTCTGCGTGGCCAGCACCAGGAACGGCGTGGGCACCGGGTGGGTCTGCCCGCCGATGCTGACCTGCCGCTCGGCCATGACCTCCAGCAGCGCCGACTGCACCTTGGCCGGCGCCCGGTTGATCTCGTCGGCGAGCACGATGTTGGCCATGATCGGGCCGAGCTGGATGTCGAAGCTCTCCTGCGACGGCCGGTAGATCCTGGTGCCCACGATGTCGGCGGGCACCAGGTCCGGGGTGAACTGGATGCGCGCGAAGGAGCCGCCGACGACCGCGGCCAGGGTCTCGGCCGCCAGCGTCTTGGCGATGCCGGGCACGCCTTCGAGCAGGCAGTGCCCGCGGGCCAGGACCGCGACGAGCAGCCGCTCGACCATGTGGTCCTGCCCCACGATCACCCGCTTGACCTCGAACAGCGCACGCTCCAGCCGTTCGGCCGGCCCGGGGCCGCGGGTGCTCACCTCCTGCGTGTACGCCCGCTGTTCCCCCGCCTCGTAGCGGTCGAGCGCCTCGTACGGGTCGAGCTCCGTCACGGCGCTACCGCCCCCGACAGGTATTCGCACTCGTCCACGACAAGACGCAGGGTGACATCGTCCGCCGCGGGGTCGGGGTCCGCGAAGGCGGCGCTCCCCGTCGCGAAGAACGCACCGCCGCTCAGGGCCAGAACGCCCACGACGGACCTCCAGCGTGATGTGCGTGCCATGGGTAGGTTCTCCGTATCCTCGATGGGTTCTCTGGGCGCCCTCGCACGGCCGGCTGCGGCCGGGCGAACGCCCCCATAGGACCATGTACGGGACCTATCTGAGCAACAACCCCCGAAAACCGGCGTAAGGGAGAGGTTTATCCAACCTTTCGCGGCTCATCCGGATACCGGGGTTCATCTGCGCTTTCGCCGGGCGGCACCGACATTCGCCCCCATGACGCCCTTCCCGCGTCACCTCACGGAAAAGGGCGTACTCGATCCACCGAGGAGATCACCTTCGCCGCGCCACGGGAGGCAGGGCTGACCGGGCGGCACAACACGACCAGGCCGCCTCCGCTACGGCGTACGAGCGGATGACGGCCTGGTTCGGCGCTCACCTGGCCTTGACCCAAGGCCAGGTGGATCAGTCGTTGAGGTGCTGGCGCAGGTAACCCTCGACCTGATCCAGCGCGATGCGCTCCTGCCGCATGCTGTCGCGCTCGCGCACCGTCACCGCCTGGTCCTCAAGGGTGTCGAAGTCGATCGTGACGCAGAACGGCGTGCCGATCTCGTCCTGGCGGCGGTAGCGGCGGCCGATCGCGCCGGCGTCGTCGAACTCGACGTTCCACCTGCGGCGGAGCTGCGCGGCCAGGTCGCGGGCCTTGGGCGAGAGGTCGGCGTTGCGCGACAGCGGCAGCACGGCCACCTTGACCGGCGCCAGCCGGTGGTCCAGCCGCATCACGGTGCGCTTTTCCATCTGGCCCTTGGCGTTGGGCGCCTCGTCCTCGGTGTAGGCGTCGAGCAGGAAGGTCAGCGTGGCGCGATCGACACCGGCCGCGGGCTCGATGACGTACGGGACGTAGCGCTCGCCGGTGTCCTGCTCGAAGAACGACAGGTCGGTGCCGGACGCCTTGCTGTGCGCGGTCAGGTCGAAGTCGGTGCGGTTGGCGATGCCCTCCAGCTCACCCCACTCGCCGCCGGTGAAGTTGAAGCGGTACTCGATGTCCACCGTGCGCTTGGAGTAGTGGGACAGCTTCTCCTTGGGGTGCTCGTAGAGCCGGAGGTTGTCCTTGTTGATGCCCAGGTCGGCGTACCAGCGGAACCGCTCGTCGATCCAGTACTGGTGCCACTCCTCGTCGGTGCCCGGCTTGACGAAGAACTCCATCTCCATCTGCTCGAACTCGCGGGTGCGGAAGATGAAGTTGCCCGGCGTGATCTCGTTGCGGAAGGACTTGCCGATCTGGCCGATGCCGAACGGGATCTTCTTGCGCGCCGACTGCTGCACGTTGAGGTAGTTGATGAAGATGCCCTGCGCGGTCTCGGGACGCAGGTAGGCCAGGCCCGACTCGTCCTCGACCGGGCCGAGGAAGGTCTTCAGCAGGCCGCTGAACTGCCGGGGCTGGGTGAAGGCGCCCTTGTTGCCGCAGTTGGGGCAGGTGATGTCGGCCAGGCCCTGGGCCGGCGGGCGGCCGTGCTTGTCCTCGTACGCCTCCACCAGGTGGTCGGCGCGGAAGCGCTTGTGGCACGACTGGCACTCGGTCAGCGGGTCGGTGAAGGTCTCGACGTGGCCGCTGGCCTCCCACACCTCGCGGGCCAGGATCACGCACGAGTCGAGGCCCACGACGTCCTCACGGGCCTGGACCATGGCCTTCCACCACTGCCGCTTGACGTTGTTCTTCAGCTCGACGCCGAGCGGGCCGTAGTCCCACGACGCCCGCAGACCGCCGTAGATCTCGCTCGACGGGTATACGAGCCCGCGGCGCTTGGCGAGGCTGACGATGGTGTCCATGACGTCGGTTCGGCGTGCCATAGGGAAGGTCTCCATCCGGCTGGAGGTCGGCGAGGATTCGGTGCCGGCGTCGGCTCGGACACCGGACTTGATGAGCTCCCAGCTTAGGGGACTTCGGACGCGCTTCGCGCGCGCATAACGCTCCCCCGGCGGTCTCAGGGGGATTCATCCCCTTTCTCGCCCGCGTTCTCACCCCCGGGGACGGCGTAGACCTCCTCGAAGGCGCTCGGCTCGTTCAGCATCAGGGTCATGAGCGGGTACATCGCCATCCGGGCCGCCGACAGGGCCCGCCGGTAGAACCCGGCGCCCTCCCACTCGCTCACCAGCGCCCACACGCCGGGCTCGTCCACCGAGCGCCCCACCCGGCCACGCAGGTAGCCGGGCTGGGCGGCGAAGGTGTCCAGGATGCCGCCGGCATCCTCGGCGAAGGCCGGCGCGCGGTCCTCGGGCACGGTGAAGCGGATGATGGCAAGCACCGGCCCAGCATGCCAGAGCGCGCGCCGGCCCCGCGGCGGGGGTCAGACCAGGGCGCGCAGCCGGGCCACGGCCTCCGTCTCGGCCTCGTGGACGGCGTGCAGGCGGGCCGAGAGGTCCTCGAACAGCGGGCCGGGGTCGCCGAGCGGGAAGCGCACGTCGTACTCGGCCCGCGCCGCCCACAGCTCCCCGGCCGCCTCCTCGATCTCGGCGGCGCCCGCGGTGCCCTCGGCGTGCAGCGTCTCCCTGACGGCCGCGGTCAGCTCGCGCAGCCGGGCGAACTCCGGCACGTCCGCGGGCAGCGCGGCCTCGGCCAGGTCGTGCCACATCGCGTCCACGCCGCGCCACTCCGCGGCCCGCTCCTTCAGCTCCGGTACGCCGAGCGGCTCGGCGGCCGCCTCCAGCGCGTCGCCGAACAGGCCGCGCAGGTTCCCGCCGTCGGCGCCGACCGGCTCCACGCCCTCCCAGACCGCCAGCAGCGCCCCGGCGAGCCCGCGCCCGTCGGCGAACACGGCCGGCCACGCCTTGGCGTTGCGGGTGTCGGTCATGAGCCGGGCCCACTTGCGCCAGGCGGGCAGCGAGAAGGAGTCGGACGGCTTGGAGAGCTGCCCGACACACTCGCCCAGGCCCTCGCGCAGGGCGCGTACCAGGGTCTCCTCGGCGACGGGCGTCGGATCGGGCACCACGTGCAGCACGTTCTTGTACGACGAGACGCGGGCGCGGGCGGCGTCCAGCCGCTCCTGCGGCACCAGCAGCGGCGCGAGCCCGCGGTCGTCGAGCCGCACCACGCCGTCCTCGCGGCGGTAGGCGATCACCGGGTGCCCGCCGTGCCCGTCGAGGTGCGCGGGCAGCCCCCACAGCCCGAGGTGGTAGCGGTCGGGCAGGATCACGCACGGCCGCCCGGCGTCCAGCTCGGCGGCCAGCCGCGCCGCCGCGCCCTTGGCGCCCGCGGTGCTGTGCGTCTCGTACCGGACGCCGAGCCTGCCCAGCGTCTTGTCCATCCACGCGATCGGGTACTGCCACTGGTTGCGGAACCCGAGCGTGAGGTGGCGGCTGTCGTGCCGCTTGAACTCCCACAGGATGTACCCGGCCCCGATGCCGCCCCCGGCCAGGAACACCAGCGGCTCGGCGACCTCCGCCCCGCCGTTGCCCAGAACGGACGCGATCACCGCCGACCCGGCGTGCACACCCCCGTGGAACCGCCACGCACCATCACGGGGCCCGGCGACACCGGCCCCGGCCACATGGCGTCGCGCGGCGGTGTAGCTCTCGCCGGTCTTGGCCATACGGGCACGGATGCGGGCCTTGAGCTGCTTCTTGCTGGTCATCGTTCGTGACTCCACGCGCGGCGGACCCCGGCGCCCGGCCCACGCCCGCGGCTCCGGCCGCCGCTCGTCGTGCGCGCGTACGTGACCCGACCGCGCTCCCGAGGCGCACAGGTCCCCTTTGCCTCCACAGGCGGCGGGCCGCGTGGGGACCCGCATCGGAGGTTGGGCGCGAGAGCAACGCCGCGACCACACCCTAGCCCCCACACCTCCCCCGGTCCACCCCCCGCCCCCCGACCCCAGGCAGGACCCCACCCCACCCCGGGACCGGGAACAGACCACCGAACCCGGCCCGGGAGCCGTGATGTTGGCCTGGGAACGGGGGCGGGCGTTAGGCTCGGGGCGTGGCTCGACAGCGCGATTCCCGCTCCCCTGCCGCACGACGGGCGCCGGCGCACCCGCTCGCCCGCAACGCCGGGGCGGGCGGCGGAGCGGGGCCGAGGCGGGGCGGCGGCACGAGGCGGCCCCTGCCCCCGGGCGAGCAGTTCTTCACGCCCAGCGCGACGGGCCTGCGCAAGGAGCTGGAGCGCCGCAGCGCGGCCCCGCTGGTGTTCCTGTTCCAGTTGCCCCGCTGGATCCTGCCCGTCGTCCTGGTCGTGCTGCTCCTGGTCGGCTTCGCGGTCCCGTCGTGGCCGGGCGGGCTGGCGGCGCTGGCGGTGCTCGCCTTCGTGGCGTGGCTGGCGTACATGTCGTGGCCGTCCCTCGGCCTGAAGGGCCGCCTGCTGCGCGTGGCGGCGGCCGCCTTCCTCATCCTGCTGGTCCTCGACCGTTTCGGCGCCTTCTGAGCCGTCGCCTTCTGAGCCGTCGCCTTCTGAGCCGTCGCGGCAGCAGACCGGCGAGCACCCGGGGCTGAACCTTGTGCGGCACCACGGCCTCCTCGCCCACGGGCACGTCCAGCACCACCCCCGGCATCCCCTCCGCCCGGCTCGTCAGGGTGCGCAGATCGCCCGCCACCACCAGCGTCGCCTCCCCGTCGCGAGGCACCCGCGCAGCCATCGCCGCGTCCCATACCGATCACCCATGGGCACCACCGCCGCCCCTTGAGCCTGATCAAGCCCCGCAAACCCGTCAAGCCACACGGGAATCAACCGGAGTGCCGCGCGGCTGAAGGGGGCATGGGGCACAGGGGGAAGGACGACAGCGGGCGCCCTGACCGACGTGCCCCTGAGCGCGAGCCCGGAGGCATGCGGTCGTGGGCGCACCGGGAGCGGGGCGGTGCCGCAGTGCGGGGCGAGGATGTCAGCGAAGCCGGGCGAGGGGCGTCGCAGAGCGCATGCACTGCCGCTCCCGGACCGAGCGGACGCCACATCGAGCCGGGCACCGTCCATGACCGTGCTCGGCTGGGCGACGCGCCGGGCGACGCCGCCCCAAAGGGCCCGCTCCGGACGGACGCCTCATCGGGGCGAACGCCGTCTCTCGCCCGCCCCTCACAGGAGCTGCACGCCGCCCCACCAGAGGCCGGGGCCCGTTGCCCGGCCCGAACGGGCGCCGCATCGAAGCGCCGTCCGCCCCGCACCTGGGCCGGCGGCGCGTCAGGGCGGCATCACGACAAGCACTTACGCCGGCTCCCGCCTTGGGCGGGAACCGCATCCCGCCTCTCACCCCGTTCTCGGCCCATCGGAGCGTCGCCACGACCCGAGATGGGCGCCGCGCGCGAGAGCGCGTCCGGCCGAGCGCCGGATCCGGGCCCGCGCTTTGCGGGGCGGCGCCACGGCAAGGAGCGAACGCTCCGGGGCAAGGCCGCGGCCATCGCCGCATCGGGAGGAGCACCGGCCCAGGCGCCGCCTCTCGCCGGTCCCTGGCAGGACGGGGGGCCGAGGTGCCGCCCGCGAGCGGAGACATGGGGCCGCGGCAGGTCTGGGCAGAACGGGGTGTTTCGCCCGCACCTTGGGGGGTGTCCGGGATGTCCTTTGGAGGGGGCTGCGGGGATGATCGTGCAGGTCGGAGGGGAAGAGTGGCTTTGACAACGGTTTTCATTTTGCGCATACTGAGACCTGTGATGCCTGATTCGTCCCGTCTGCGTGTACGTGCGGGCGGCCTCCTCGCCGGGGTCGCGCTGCTCGGTTCTGCCGTTGCCTGTGGTGCCTCCGGGGCCGAGGGGTCGGCCTCTTCTGAAGGCAAGCCGCAGGTGCTCGCCGCGTTCTATCCGCTTCAGTGGGTGACCGAGCGGGTTGGGGGTGGCGATGTGACGGTGGCGACGCTGACCAAGCCGGGCGTCGAGCCGCACGACCTGGAGCTGTCGCCGCGGCAGGTCGCCGAGGTGGAGTCGGCGGCGCTGACCGTGTACATCAAGGGGGTGCAGCCCGCGGTGGACCAGGCGGTCCAGCAGAACGCGGCCGACCGGGGGTTCGACGCGGCGTCCGTCGTGCAGACCATTCCGGCCACGGGCGTGGACGAGCACGGCCATGGTGAGGAAGAGCACGGCCACGGTGAGGAGGCCGGCGGGGAGCACGCCGATGAGGCCGGGCACGAGGCGGAGGGCGAGGGGCACGAGGAGGCCGTGTCGTACGACCCGCACATCTGGCTCGACCCGAGCAGGCTGGCGACCGTGGCCACCAAGCTGGGCGAGCGGCTGGCCGCCGCCGACCCCGCGCACGCGCAGGGGTACAGGCAGCGGGCCGCCGCCACCGCCACCGAGCTGGGCACGCTGGACGCGGAGCTGAAGAAGGGGCTGTCGTCCTGCTCCGGCCACGCGATCGTGACCAGCCACACGGCCTTCGGCTACCTGGCCAACCGCTACGGCCTTGAGCAGGTGGGCATCAGCGGCATCGACCCCGACTCCGAGCCGTCGCCGGCCCGCCTGGCAGAGGTGGCGAAGGTGGCCAAGCAGGAGAAAGTGACTACGATTTTCACCGAGGCCCTTGTCAGCCCCAAGGTAGCCGAGGTCCTCGCCCAGGAGGTGGGCGCCAAGACGGCCGTTCTCGACCCGATCGAGAGCAAGCCGGCTTCGGGCGACTACTTGTCGGCCATGCGCCAGAACCTCACCGAACTTCGCACCGCGTTGGGATGCAGTTGAGCTTTATCTCCCGAGTAGTCTCCGGCCAGGCGGACACCGCGCCGCCGGCCGGTGTCGCCGCCGCCTCCCTCGCGCCCGCCGTGTTCGCCATGACCGGCGGGCAGGTGACGTTGGAGGGCCGTCAGGTCCTGCGCGGTGTGGACGTCACCATCCGCCCCGGCGAGGTCGTCGCGGTGCTGGGCCCGAACGGCTCGGGCAAGTCCACCCTGGTACGCACGCTGCTCGGCCTGGTCCCGCTGTCCGGCGGGCGCACCGAGCTGTACGGCACGCCGCCCGCCCGCTTCCGGGAGTGGTGGCGCATCGGCTACGTGCCGCAGCGCCTGTCGGTGGGCGGCGGCGTGCCCTCCACGGTGCGTGAGGTGGTCGCCTCCGGGCGGATCGCCAGGCAGCGCCGTCTGCGCCCGAGCACGGCCGCCGACCGCGACGCGGTGAACCGGGCGCTCGAAGCGGTGGGCCTGACCGACCGCGCCGGCGACTCGGTGCACTCGCTGTCCGGAGGCCAGCAGCAGCGGGTGCTCATCGCCCGCGCGCTGGCCGGCGAGCCCGACACGTTCGTCATGGACGAGCCCACGGCCGGGGTGGACGCCGGCAGCCAGCGGCTGCTCGCCGACACGCTCACCACGCTCGTCGCCGAGGGGCGTACGGTCGTGCTGGTCGCGCACGAGCTGGGCCCGCTGGAGGCCCTGGTGCGCCGGGCCGTGGTGATCAGGGACGGGCTGGTGGCGCACGACGGCCCGCCGCCCGCCGCCGTGGGCGCGCACGCGCTGCCGGGCCACGACCACGTGCACCCGCACGGGTTCACCCCGGAGTGCGGGCCGCTGTCGTGGGAGTCCGGCCCGGCCGGGCAGCCGGGAGCGGCGTCGTGACCGGCCGTCCCGCCGGGCGCGGCCCGGCGTGCCCTTCCGTCTCCGCCCCGCGGCGGGACCGACCCCCTCGACCCGTCTGGACGTGACCCCCGTGTTCGACCTCCTCCAATCCTCGATCATGCAGCGGGCGCTGATCGCCGCGCTGCTGGTCGGGCTGTGCGCGCCCGCCGTGGGCACCTTCATCGTGCAGCGGCGGCTGGCCCTGCTCGGCGACGGCATCGGGCACGTCGCGCTCACCGGGGTGGCGCTGGGCTTCCTGACCGGCACGGCCCCGGTGCTGACCGCGGTGGTGGTGGCGGTGCTCGGCGCGGTGGCGATCGAGCTGGTGCGCGAGCGCGGCAGGACCGGGGGCGACGTGGCGCTCGCCCTGCTGTTCTACGGCGGCATCGCGGGCGGCGTGCTGCTGATCGGACTGTCCGAGACCGGCAGCAACGCCACGCTGATGTCGTACCTGTTCGGCTCGATCAGCAGCGTCACGCAGGAGGATCTGTGGGTGATCGGCGCGCTGACCGTCGCCGTGCTGGGGATCGTGGTGGTCTTCGGCCGTGAGCTGTTCGTGCTGTGCCAGGACGAGGAGGTCGCCAAGGCCAGCGGGCTGCCGGTGCGGTTCCTGAGCCTGCTGATCGCGGTGACCGCCGCGCTGACCGTCGTGGTCGCGATGCGCGTGGTCGGCCTGCTGCTGGTGAGCGCGCTGATGGTGGTGCCGGTGGCGGCCGGGCAGCAGCTCACCCGGGGCTTCCGGGCGACGCTGCTGATCGCGATGGTGTTCGGGGTCGTGGCGACGGTCGGCGGGCTGACCTACACCGCGTACGTGGACGTGGCGCCGGGCGCCGCGATCGTGCTGCTGGCCCTGGCCGGGTTCGCCGTCTCGCTGGGGGTCGGTACGCTCGTACGCCGAAGCCGAACCCGGGAGTCGAGCCCATGAGCACTGGAGCGAACCCGACGCAGCGAGCGCGGCGAGCGAGGAGGGGGAGCTACCGATGAGCAGCCGCAGAGACGCCGTTCACGACATCCTCCGCCGCAGCACCGGTTTCCGCAGCGCGCAGGACATCTACGCCGAGATGCGCGCCGAGGGCGCCAAGATCGGCCTGACCACGGTCTACCGCGCGTTGCAGGCGCTGGCCGACAACGGGCAGGTCGACGTGCTGCGCACCGACGACGGTGAGGCGGTCTACCGGGCGTGCGCGAGCGGGGATCACCACCACCATCTGGTGTGCCGGCGGTGCGGGCGCACGGTCGAGGTGGCCGGGCCCGCGGTGGAGCGCTGGGCCGAGACCGTGGGCAGGGAGCACGGCTTCAGCGACATCACTCACACGGTCGAGGTCTTCGGCACCTGCTCGTCCTGCGCGTCGGCGCTGCGGGCGGGCTGATCGCGGCGCGAGCCGTACAGCACTCCCAGGGCGATCACGGCGCAGCCGGCGAGCTGGAGCGGCGAGGGGCGCTCGCCGAGCACGGCGGCCGAGACGGCTAGCGAGCCGATCGGCTGGATGAGCAGCAGCAGCGCGGTCAGCGCCGCGGGCTGGCGCGGCAGCGCGTACGTGATCAGCATCCAGCCGCCGACCTGAGGCCCCAGGGCCAGCGCCAGCAGCCAGGCGTGCGCGGGCCAGGAGGGCGTGAAGTCGGCGCCGCCCGACAGCGGGCTCACCGCGGCGATCAGCAGGGCGGCGACGAGGGTGGCGTGCGCGAGCGGGCCCGCCACGCGGCGCCTGCCGCCCGACCCGGCACGCATGATCAGCATGAAGGCGGCGTACGTGAGCGAGGTGGCCACGCCGTAGGCCACGCCGAGGCCCGGATTCTCGCCGTACGCCCGGCTGTCGAACAGGCCGGAGATCAGTACGACCCCGGCGAACACGACCGGCGTGCCGATCATCAGGGCCCGCGAGGGCCGCTCGGCGAACAGGGCCCAGGCGGCGAAGGCGACCACGAACACCTGGAGGTTGCCCAGCACCGTGGCCGGCCCCGCGCCGACGTAGCCTATGGAGTGGTGCCAGAACACCAGGTCCAGGCCGAAGAAGATCCCCGCGGCCCAGGCCAGGAGGCGCTCCCGGGTCGCCATGGGGCCCAGCCGGCGCCGTTCCAGCCAGGCCAGGACGACGAGCGGCGGCACGGCGTACAGGCAGCGGTAGAACGCCGACGTGGCCGGCGCCACGCCGGAGAGCCGCACCAGCGTGGCCGAGGTGGCGATGATCAGCGCGCCCGTGACGGCGATGAGGACGACGCCACGATCCCGTGCCGGTTCTCGCGTCACCCGGGAGCCCTTCCGCCGTCTTGTGTGGGGGCCCCTCAGGAGACCTCACTTCGCGGTGTGGTCCCCTGAGGGGCCTAGGGGTTATACGCTTCACGACACGCTAGAACCCGGGCGAGACAGGAGTCAACATGCCATTCAGTCATGACATGGCGTACTCACTCGCCACCGTCGTGGAGCTCATCAACACCTCTCCCGCGACCGGTGGCGGCGAAGGACTTGCCGGCCTGGACCAGCTCGGCGAGTTCCTGCGCCAACGCCAGGTGAGCGGCGTCTCCGCGCTCGCCGAGAGCGACCTGGACCAGGTCCGGGCGCTGCGCGAGGCGTTCCACCGGGTCTTCACCGCACCCGACCTGGCCACCGCCGTGATCCGGCTCAACACGCTGCTGAGCGAGACCCGTATGACGCCGCGCCTGGTCGATCACGACGGCCATCCGTTGCACGTGCACTATTTCGCGCCGGGCGCCTCGGTGGCCGAGCACCTCGCCGCCGACTGCGGCATCGCCCTGGCCCACCTGATCGTCGAGGGCGAGTGGGAGCGGCTGCGCACCTGCTCGGCGCCCGACTGCGCCCGGGTCTTCGTTGACGAGTCGCGCAACCGCTCGCGGGTCTACTGCGACAGCCGCACCTGCGGCAACCGCATGCACGTGGCCGCCTACCGCGCCCGCCGCCGCGCCTGACGCCCCGGCCGCGAAGGGACGCCGCCCCTGACGCCCGTCCGCGCCTCAGAGGTCACGCCTGACGCCCCGTCCCGCCCGGACGCCACATCTGACGCCCCGGCCGGGCCCCAGAAGTCACGTCCAACGCCCTGTCCCCGCCCCGACGCCACGTCCAACGCCCTGTGCCCGCCCCGACGCCACGCCTGACGCCCTGTGCCCGCCCGCCGCGACGCCCCGGACAGCCCGGCCTCGCCCGGACGCCGTACACGCCCTCTGGAGGCCGCTCCGCCCACCCGCCCGGTCCCCGCGGCCACAGATACCCTGTTCGTTACTCTACGCAACCATTTCCTTGCCTGCAGTATCGATCTCCTGCCTTGTGATCTGGGCCACACCGCGCGGAGACTCGGAGGGGTAGGAGTCGTCACGGCGGGGGGTGGTCCTCGTGCAGGAAGGGTTCAGCGCCCGCGAGACCTGGCCGTTCGAGTGCCTGCACTGTCTTCACGTCTGGCAGGAGGAGTACCTCGTCAGGAGGCAGTCCGACGGGCACGGCAACGAAACGGTCGTCTGGCTGCGTTCGGAGGTTCCGGTGCAGCCCCCGTGGGCGGAGGCCGTCTGTCCGGAATGCGGTGACATCAGGGTGAAGTCGTTCCCGGCGGGCTACCTCGCCCACCACGCAGAGCTGCTGCCCGCGCCGCGGAAGCCGGGTGACGCGGCCCGGCCCCTGGACGCCGTGCCCGCCGGGAGGGCGGCGGGCGACGGGATCGGCGGGCCGCAGGGGCGGCGGGTGGTCACGCGGTTCCGCCTGCTGGCCGCGGTCGCGACCGCGGTCATCCTGGTGCTGGGCCTGGAGTTCTTCGAGATCGCCGTCGCCGCCTCACGCTGAGCCGCCGGCCTCAGCGCCTCTCCTCGCGCGGGAGCTGCTCGTTGGGCACCGCGCCGCCGTAACGGCGGTCGCGCTTGGCGAAGATCTCGCACGCCTCCCACAGGTCGCGCCGGTCGAAGTCGGGCCACAGCCGGTCCAGGAACACCATCTCGGCGTACGCCGACTGCCACAGCAGGAAGTTGGAGAAGCGCTGCTCGCCCGAGGAGCGCACGAACAGGTCGACGTCGGGGATCTCGGGCTCGTCCAGGTAGCGGTGGAAGGCGCGCTCGTTCACCTTGTCCGGCCTGACCCGGCCCGCGGCGATGTCGGCGGCCAGCTTGACCGCGGCGTCCACGATCTCGGCGCGCCCGCCGTAGTTGACGCAGAACTGCAGGGTGAGCACGTCGTTGCCGCGGGTCATCTCCTCGGCGTCGCGCAGCTCCTTGATCACGCTCTTCCACAGCCGGCCCGGCCGCCCGGCCCACCGCACCCGTACGCCCATCGCGTTCAGCTCGTCGCGGCGGCGGCGGATCACGTCGCGGTTGAAGCCCATCAGGAAGCGCACCTCATCGGGCGAGCGCTTCCAGTTCTCGGTGGAGAAGGCGTAGGCCGACAGGTAGGGGATGCCCAGCTCGATCGCGCCCTCGATCACGTCGAACAGCGACGCCTCGCCCGCCTTGTGCCCCTCGGTGCGCGGCAGGTGGCGCAGCTTGGCCCAGCGGCCGTTGCCGTCCATCACGATCGCGACGTGCCGGGGCACCAGGTCGCGCGGGATGGGCGGCGGGGTCACCCCGGACGGGTGGGGGGACGGGGGACGGACGTTCACCGGTGAACTCCTTAGACGGGTGTCATACGCGCTCGACGTGCCGGAGAGAGCGTATGCCGTGTTCGAGGTGCCATTGCAGGTATGCGGCGACCAGGCCGCTGCACTCGGCCCGGTGGCGCGACTCGGAGGCGTCGGCGGCGGGCCAGTCGCCGCGCAGCAGTGCGATCATGAGCGCGATGGTCTCGGGGGCGGGCACGGCGGCGCCGGCCGGGCGGCAGGCGGCGCAGACCACGCCCCCGGCGACGATGGCGAACGCGCGTACGGAGGTCGCCGAGCAGCGGGCGCAGGACTCCAGCGCGGGCGCCCACCCGGCCACGGCCAGCGAGCGCAGGAAGTAGGCGTCGAGCACCAGCCTGGCCTCGTGCTCGCCCTCCACGAGGGTGCGCAGCCCGCCGACCAGCAGCAGGAACTGGCGCAGCGCGGGCTCCTTCTCGCCCAGGGTGAGCCGGTCGGCGGTCTCCAGCATGGCGCTGCCCGCGGTGTACTTCGGGTAGTCGGCCGCCAGCGCCTCGCCGTAGGGGCGCAGGGTCTCGGCCTGGGTGATGACGTCGAGCGTGCGGCCGGTGTGCAACTGGAGATCGACGTGGGTGAACGGCTCCAGCCTGGCCCCGAACTTGGACGTGGTGCGGCGCACGCCCTTGGCCACGCCGCGGACCTTGCCGGTGCGCTTGGTGAGGATCGTGATGATCCGGTCGGCCTCGCCCAGCTTCTGCGTGCGGAGCACGACACCCTCATCACGGTAAAGACTCACACTCACCAGTCTAGGGAGCATCGCCGCCGGCTTCGCCGTAACCGTGCGTGACGGTACGTCGCGGATGAATCACGGGTAAACCTCAAGTGGATTTACTTGACCATGAGGTCACTAGACTTTGGCGTCTGGCGGACCTCCTCCGCGCCATTGGTTCACTGCCACCGCACGTGCCCGAAAGGCTGTCATGACCCGCGTGGTCCTGCTGGGATCCTCCCCCGGCCTCACTCCCCCCTCCGGCCGGCCGCTGCTCGCGGCGCTGCCGGGTTCTCCCACGGTCACCGGTCGCCTGTACGGCCAGCTCGCATCGCTGGACCCGAGGCCCACGACCATCGCCCGCGCCGCCGACGCCGACGAGTACCGCGGATATCCGGGCACGCTCGTCGAGACCGCCGATCTCGCCGGCGACCTGCGCGCCCTGGCCGACGCGATCGAGGACACGACGGAGAACCTGTTCATCCTCCCGGCCAACTCGCTGATCCACGACGAGCTGATCTACCAGATCACCAAGTCCAAGCGCGGCGCCCTCGCCCTGGTCGCCAAGGAGCCCAAACCCACCGACGAGAACGGCGAGCGCGTCGTCGAGGAGGACTACGTCCCGATCGGCGAGGCGCTGCCCGAGATCGGCGACCACGTGCACGAGGACCTCATGGTCCGCGCCCGCGTCGGCAAGTCGCGCGTGGTCTCGGTCGGCTCGGCGTTCCACGCGGTCACCCGGCCCAACGCCGTGCTGCTCGGCCCGCTCCACCTGCACGCCAAGCACGCGCCGACCCTGGCCGAGGCGGCGCGCGAGCTGGCCGGCATGGCCCACCTGCTCGGCCCCGAGGACGACCTGGTCCAGCTCCTGGTGCTGTGCCTGGTGCGCCGGGGCGTCTCGGTCGGCATCCGGGGCCGCCGCGACCTGTTCTACGCCCGCATCACCTCCCAGGAGCGCGCCGACGAGGCGCTGGAGGTGATGGCCGGGATCAACGAGGACCGCGCCCGGCTGAACCACGCGGTCAAGGGCGCCGACGGCTTCTTCACCACGTTCTTCGTCAGCACCTACTCCCGGTTCATCGCGCGCTGGGCGGCCCGCCGCGGGCTGACCCCGAACCAGGTGACGCTGATCTCGATCTTCCTGGGCGTGGCGTCGGCGGCCTGCTTCGCCACCGGCACCCGCGCCGGGGCGGTCGCGGGCGCGGTGCTGATCTACTTCGCGTTCGTCTTCGACTGCGTGGACGGCCAGCTCGCCAGGTACGCCCGCAAGTTCGGCGTGCTGGGCGCCTGGCTCGACGCCACCTTCGACCGGTTCAAGGAGTACGTCGTCTTCGCCGGCCTGGCGATCGGCGCGGCGGTGGCCGGCCAGGGCGACGTGTGGACGCTGGCGCTGATCGCGCTGGCCGTGCAGTCGGTGCGCCACCTGCTCGACTTCTCCTTCGGCGCCGCGAACCGCCGCAAGCCACCCTCGCCGCTGCCGACGCTGGACCTGACGGTCAGCGCCGACACCGAGCTGCGCTCGGCGCTGGAGCAGCGCCGGGTGGCCCGGCGCACCGGCGTACGGGCGCTGCTGAAGATGTGGAGCAAGGCCGGCAGGTTCCGGCCCGTCCACTGGGCGCGCAAGATGATCGTCTTCCCGATCGGCGAGCGGTTCGCCGCCATCGCGATCACCGCCGCGTTCTTCGAGCCGCGCATCACCTTCCTCACGCTCGTGATCTGGGGCTCCATCGCCTTCGCCTACACCCTGACCGGACGTCTCATGAGGTCGCTCGCATGATCACTCATCCCCAGACCACCCCGGTGCCGCTGCCCGACCCCGACGAGGAGCGGCGCAGGGTGCAGACCGCGCGCCTGCTCGCGTACCGCGACGACGGCCCGCTGGCCACCTGGCTGCGCGAGCGGATGGGGCCGGGGCTGCCCGCGGTGCCCGCCGCCCTGGCCGCCCTGCTCGCGGTCGCCGCGCTCGGCGTGAGCGGCGTGCTCGAACCGGGCCCGATCCTGCTCGTCCCGGCGCTGGTCATGGTGGCGCTCGTGGTGCCGACCTCGGCCCGCGACCACCTCGGCCGCTTCGACTGGCTGGTGCCCCCGCTGATCCGCGGCACCGAGTTCCTGGCCGTGCTGCTCATCGGCATCACCGCGGACGTGCCCAAGTGGCTGCTGTTCGTGCTGCTCTACGTCGTGGGCTACCACACCTACGACACCGTGTACCGCACCCGGCAGCGCATCTGGCCGCCCACGTGGGTGTTCCTGGCCGGCCTCGGCTGGGAGCTGCGCCTGCTGCTGATCGGCGCGGGCGCCGCGTTCGGCTGGGGCACCTGGGTGGTGGCCGCGCTCACGCTGTACCTGGGCGTGCTGTTCGCCGTCGAGAGCGTGACGAGCTGGGTCAGGCTGGACAAGGAGTCCGCGGTCGCCGACTCCGGCGACGACCTGGAGGCATCCCCGGAGGAGGTCCAGGAGCAGGCCACCGGCGAGGTGGAGGGCGAGGCCGAGCGCGTCTGACCGTCCTCGGCCCGGTCCTCGGCCGGGCCCCGCGTCGGTCCTCGGCAGGTCCTCGGCAGGTCCTCGATCGGCTCTCGATCGGCTCTCGGCCGGTCCTCGATTCGGCTCATGGCAGGGGGTCGCGTTTCGCACGCGGCCCCCTTTTCGGCTAATACAGGCAAGGTGGAGTTGGATCGGCTGGATCGCGCCATCATCGGGGCGCTCATCGAGGACGCGCGTGCCACCTACGCCGAGATCGGGCACCGGGTCGGCCTGTCGGCCTCGGCGGTCAAGCGGCGGGTGGACCGGCTGCGCGACACGGGCGCGATCACCGGGTTCTCCGCGCGGGTCCAGCCGCGCGCGCTGGGCTGGACCACCGAGGCGTACGTGGAACTGTTCTGCCGCGGCAAGACCTCCCCGGCCGAGATCGGCCTGGCCGTCTCCCGGCACCCCGAGGTGATCTCCGCGGCCACCGTCACCGGCGAGGCCGACGCGCTGCTGCACATCATGGCCACCGACATGCGGCACGTGGAGCAGGTGATCGAGCGCATCGCCGCCGAGCCGTTCGTGGTCAGGACCAAGAGCGCGGTCGTCCTGACGCGGCTCATCGACGGCACCCCCATCTCGGCCCCCACGCCCTGAGCAACGGATCGGCGCCAAAGGGCCGAAGAACGCAACGGATCGGCGTGGGCGCGCAATGGGGAGAGCTGGCCGAAGACCGCGCGCGTTCCTAGGCTGATTGGCGTTTCCCCTCGTCAGCCGGGCTGTCCCGGTCATCGAGCCGTGCGCAAGGAGTGATACATGCGGTCCAGGCACTACCTGATGTGTCGGCCCGACTACTTCTCGATCGACTACGCCATCAACCCCTGGATGGACCCGGCGGCCGGGGCCGACCGGGAGCTGGCGATCCGGCAGTGGGAGGCCCTGAAGTCCGCCTACGAGGAGCTCGGGCACACCGTCAGCCTCATCGACCCGGTCGAGGGGCTGCCCGACATGGTGTTCGCCGCCAACGGCGCCCTGGTCATCGACGGCCGGGTCTACGGCGCCCGCTTCACTCATCCCGAGCGGGCCGCCGAGGCGGAGGCGTACCTGTCCTGGTTCGCCGCCCGCGGCATGCCGGCGAAGGAGGCCGCCTTCACCAACGAGGGCGAGGGCGACTTCCTGGTCCTGGACGACATGGTGCTGGCGGGCACCGGGTTCCGCACCGAGATCGGCGCGCACAAGGAGGCGCAGGAGTACTTCGGCCGCCCGGTCGTCACGCTCCAGCTCGTCGATCCGCGCTACTACCACCTCGACACCGCGCTGTTCCCGCTCGACGGGCGCAACGTGGCCTACTTCCCCGGGGCGTTCTCGCCCGGCAGCCTGGAGGTGCTGCGCCGGCTGTTCCCGGACGCCGTCGTCGCCTCGGCCGCCGACGCGGCCGTGCTCGGGCTGAACGCGGTCAGCGACGGCCGTACGATCGTGGTCAACGCCGAGGCCGCCGACCTGCAGCTCGACCTCAAGCGCCGCGGGTACGAGGTGGTCCCGGTGGACATGTCCGAGCTGCGCAAGGCCGGCGGCGGCCCCAAGTGCTGCACCCTGGAGATCCGCTCATGAACACGTCGTCCGAACTCATCGAGGTGAGCGAGCGGCGCAGCGCGCACAACTACCACCCGCTGCCCGTGGTGATCCGCTCCGCCGAGGGCGCCTGGGTCACCGACGTGGAGGGCCGGCGCTACCTCGACTGCCTGGCGGGCTACTCCTCGCTCAACTTCGGCCACGGCAACCCGCGGATCATCGCCGCGGCGCGCGAGCAGCTCGACCGGCTCACGCTGACCAGCCGGGCGTTCTTCCACGACCAGTTCGCGGCGTTCTGCTCGGGTCTGGGGGATCTCACCGGCAAGGACATGATCCTGCCGATGAACACCGGCGCCGAGGCCGTGGAGACCGCGATCAAGGTGGCCCGCAAGTGGGGCTACGAGGTCAAGGGCGTGCCCGAAGGACAGGCCACCATCATCGTGGCCGAGGGCAACTTCCACGGCCGCACCACCACGATCGTGAGCTTCTCCACCGACCCCGACGCCCGCGGCGGCTTCGGCCCCTACACGCCCGGCTTCCGGGTGGTGAAGTACGGCTCGGCCGACGCGATCCGCGAGGCGATCGACGAGACCACGGTGGCGGTGCTGATCGAGCCGATCCAGGGCGAGGCGGGCGTGCTGGTGCCGCCCGACGGCTACCTGCGCGAGGTGCGCGAGATCTGCACCGAGCGGCGGGTGCTGTTCGTCGCCGACGAGATCCAGTCGGGCCTGGGCCGCACCGGCCGTACGTTCGCCTGCGACCACGAGGGCGTGGTGCCCGACATGTACGTCATGGGCAAGGCGCTCGGCGGCGGGGTCGTACCGGTGTCGGCCGTGGCCGCCGACGAGGACGTGCTGGGCGTGATCAAGCCCGGCCAGCACGGATCGACCTTCGGCGGCAACCCGCTGGCGTGCGCGGTCGGCATCGCGGTGCTCGACCTGCTGAGCACCGGTGAGTACCAGGCGCGGGCCGCGCGGCTGGGCAAGCTGCTGCACGACCGGCTGCGCGGCCTGGTGGGCGAGGGCGTGGTCGAGGTGCGCGGCCGAGGCCTGTGGGCCGGCATCGACATCGACCCGGCGCTCGGCACCGGCCGGGCGTTCTGCGAGGCGTTGCTGCGGCGGGGCGTCCTGGCCAAGGACACCCACGGCTCGACCGTGCGCCTCGCGCCGCCGATCGTGGTCTCGGAGGACGACCTGATGTGGGGGCTGGACCGCTTCACCGAGACCCTTCGCGAGCTGCGCGGCTGACACGGAGCGGTCTGCGGCGGCCGGGCTCCAGGCGGACGCTCGCCCGGGGCTCGGCCGTGGAGCGGTGCCAGGTCACCTCGGCCACCTCGCCCAGGCTGAGCGTGGCGATGGAGTTGTCGAACCACGGTCCCTTGACGATGCGCCAGCCGAACGGGCGGCGCGGCAGACCCGCGAGCCCGGCCAGCCAGCCGCCGAGCAGCGCGGCCAGGCCGAAGGAGGCCACGACGTTGGCCAGGCGCAGCAGCCTGCTCAACGGGTTGCGGATCGGGGAGCACACCACCTGGTGGATCGGCAGCCCGCGGGCCTTGGCGACGTAGGAGTAGTGCACGTCGCCCGACAGCAGCACGACCTCGCCGGGGAAGCGGGCCAGCATCAGGCACAGGTCCTCGAAGGAGCGGCGGAAGGCGGCCCAGTGTTCCAGGTCGATGGCCTGGCGCAGGGTCTCCGACCAGCGTGCGACCCGGCGGCCCCAGGCCCCGTCGCACAGCGCCTCGTTCCACGTCTCGACGTGGTGGATGCCGCTGGGCAGCAGCACCGGGATCGAGGAGCCGATCACCAGCCGGGCCGCCGGCCCGTGCGCCGCCCCCTCCACCTGCTCGCGGAGCCAGGCCCACTCCGCCGGGTCGAGCATCCGCCGGTCGCCGGGGGTGACCTGGCGGGCGCACCGGGTGTCGAGCATGATCAGCCGGGTGCCGCCGCCGAGGTCGCGGGCGTAGCTCCAGCGGCTGGCGCCCGGCTGCTCGTCGGCCCGCGCGGCGTACGCGTCGAGCAGGTCCGCGCCGTCCACGCCCTGGCCGGTGCGCTCGCGCAGCGCGGTCAGCAGCGGGTCGGCGGCGCGCTCGGCCGGGGACAGGTTGCCGAGGTGCTGGTAGACCCAGTACGACCCGAGCCCCGCCACCAGCCGCCGGTGCCACCACGGCACCCGGGCCATCTGCTCCCGCCAGGCCGCCGAGGTGTTCCAGTCGTCCCGCAGGTCGTGGTCGTCGAAGATCATCGCACTGGGCAGGGTGGACAGCAGCCAGCGGATCTCCGGCTCGGTCCACGCCTGCCGGTACAGCTCGGCGTACTCCTCGAAGTCGGCGATCTCGTACGCCGGCTCCTCGCCGTTCCTGCGCTCGCCGATGAACTCCAGCATCTCGCGCGAGGGCTCGTCGGCGTAGACCTGGTCGCCGAGCAGGAGCAGCAGATCGGGCCAGTCCTCCTGCGGCATGTCGCGCAGGCGGCGGCCGTACTCGCGCAGGGCGTCGGCGCCGTGGGTGAGCAGGTGCGCGGTGTCGTGCGGCACGCTGGTGCGGCAGGAGCCGAACAGCAGCACCGGGCGCCTGTCGGCCGGGGGCAGCCGGATCAGGCTCGGCGGGGCGTCCTGCGGGGGCCACACGCGCACGCCGTCGAGCTCCACCTCGTACGGCGTGCCGCCCGGCACCCCCTCGACGTCCACGATCGCGTAGTGGTGCCCGTGCACGGTGAACGTGCGCTCCTGCGCACGCGCCCCGCCCGCCACCACCGCGACCGTGCACGGCTCGGCGGTCTCCACCCACACGCTCGCGCATTCCGAATCGGCATACCGCAGCATCGGACCGACCACAAGCTCCGCCACGGGAGCACCTCCAAAACCTGACACACCGGCACGTTGCCCGCCCGAACCGTGCCATGGTGGCACGTTCCCAAACGCCGGATCACCGGCTTTGATCGAGAACAATGGACGGGGGGACGGGGCAACGGGGCCGCGTCCCGCCGCCAGCACCCGATGAGCGGGGCAAAGGGGCCCCGCCCAGATGGAGGATCTCCATGACCGTCATGGTGCCGTCAACGACGCCGGCCACCTCATCGCAAGCACCGCCGATCCCCTCGATCATCCCCGACCTTCCGGTCCCCCCGGGCCGCCAGGCCCTCGACTCCGCCCTGCACCAGCTCGGCCGGGCCGCCGACCTCCTCGGTCTGGACGACGGGCTGCGGGCGATGCTCGCCACGCCCCGCCGCTCGCTGATGGTCGCCGTGCCCGTGCGCCGCGAGGACGGCAGCGTGCGGGTGGTGCGGGGCTACCGGGTCCAGCACAACGTCTCCCGCGGGCCCGCCAAGGGCGGCATCCGGTTCCACCCGGCCACCGACCTGAACGAGGTCACCGCCCTGGCCATGTGGATGACCTGGAAGTGCGCGCTGGTCAACCTGCCCTACGGCGGGGCGAAGGGCGGCGTGGCCGTCGATCCGGCCGCCCTCACCGCCCGCGAGCTGGAGCGGCTGACCCGCAGGTACGTCAACGAGATACTGCCGCTGATCGGCCCCGAGCAGGACATCCCCGCCCCCGACGTGGGCACCGACGAGCAGACCATGGCCTGGATCATGGACACCTACTCGGTGAAGGCGGGCTACTCGGTGCCGGGCATCGTCACCGGCAAGCCGCCCGTGCTCGGCGGCTCGCTCGGCCTGGCGGGGGCCACCGCGCTCGGCGTCCAGATCGCCACTCTGGCGGCGCTCGACGGACGCGACCCCGAGGGCGTCACCGTGGCCGTGCAGGGGTTCGGCAAGGTGGGGGCGCTCACGGCCCGCAGCCTCGCCGCCGCCGGCTGCCGGATCGTCGCGGTCTCCGACGCGACCGGGGCGGTGACCGACCCGTCCGGGCTCGACGTCGGCGCGCTGCTGGAGCACCACGCCGAGGCGGGCGGCGTGCGCGGCTACCCTCGCGCCGACGCGCTGAGCCACGACGAGCTGCTGGAGCTGGACGTGGACGTCCTGGTGCCGGCCGCGCTCGAAGGCGCGATCCACGCCGGCAACGCGTCCCGGATCAGGGCCGGGCTCGTGGTCGAGGGCGCCAACGGCCCGACGACGCCCGAGGCCGACCGGGTCCTGTCCGACGCCGGGATCACCGTCGTCCCCGACATCCTCGCCAACGCGGGCGGGGTGATCGTGTCCTACCTGGAGTGGGTGCAGAACACGCAGGCCTGCTCCTGGAGCTCCGGCGAGGTCGAGCGCAGGCTGCGCGAGCTGATGCGCGACGCGTTCGGCGAGGTGCGCGAGGCCGCCGCCCAGCGCGGGATCTCGCTGCGCGACGCGGCCCACATGATCGGGGTCGGCCGGGTGGCCGAGGCGCACCGCGTGCGCGGCCTGTACCCGTAGGCCGTTCCCTGTGCCGGATCTTTACCCTGCGTGACGCATGCGCGCGATCACGCAGGGTAACCGGATCTCGTGATCGCCAAGGGACTGGGCGCCGCCTGCGCGGGCGCCGCACTGCTGATGACCCCGTACACCCCCGCAGTGGCCCCGGCGGCCGCGGAGGGGCCGCCCAGCGTCCCCGGCAGCCTGGTGATCACCCGCGACGGCGACCGGTACGGCTACGCGAAGGTGCCCCGGCCGTACACGCAGCGCCGGGCGCAGCGGCTCACCGGGGTGCTGCTGTCGCTCGACCCGGTCACCGGGCGTCACCGCACCTGCGGCGCGGCGGTGCTCCGCTCGCCCCGGCGCGACCTGGCCGTCACCGCCGCGCACTGCCTGTTCTACAACCACGGCGCGGAGCGGCGCTGGTTCGAGCGGGTCACGTTCGTCCCGGCGTACGGCGCGGCGCACAAGGGCGACATCCCGTACGGCGTGTGGCGCGCGGCCCGGCTGTGGGTGCCGCGGCAGTGGCGCACCCGCCCGTACTCCACCGAGGTGCTGCCCTATGACATCGGCCTGGTCCGGCTGGCCCCCGGCCCGGAGGGCAAGCGGCTGGAGGACGTCACCGGGCGCGGCCTGCGCCCGTACCCGACGCACCGCGGGCAGCCGCTCCTCGGCCTGGACCTGCTCGGCTACCCGTCGGAGGCCGGCTACACCGGCGACGACCTGTACCGCTGCACCGGCGACGCCACCGAGTCGGGCGGCGAGGGCCCGGGGATGCTGATCACCCGCAACTGCCAGATCGTGGCCGGGCACAGCGGCGGCCCGGCCGTGCACGACGGCATGATCGCCGGGGTCGCGTCCTCCTCCAACCCGTACGCGGCCCCCAACGGCTACTCCCTGATCACCCGCATCCCGCGCGACCTGGCCGGACACGGCTGACCCGGAGGGACCGCCGCGTGCGACCTGGCCGGGCACGGCTGACCCAAAGGGACCGCCGCGCGCCCGCCTCCCCATAGGGGCGGGCCGGTCAGGCGGCGGCGGTCCGCTCCTGCCCCCGCCACCACTCCAGGGTGGCCCGCAGCCCTTCGTCGATCGGGGTGGGCCGCATGCCGAAGGTCTGCTGGAAGTCGGTGGAGTCGATCACGAACGGGTGGTCGAACTGGTAGCGGACGTGCTTGATCTCCCCCATCATCGGGTTCACCACGCCCAGCATGTCCAGCAGCCACTGCGGCAGCCCGCCCACGCGCGGCGCGGGCAGCCCGGCCATCGCGCACACCCGCTCGGCCAGCTCCCGGTAGCTCGCCGGGGGCGCGGTCGGGATGTGCCAGGCCCGCCCGTACGCCCGCTCGTCGGTCCCGGCGATGGCGAGCGCGGCGGCGACGTCGGGCACGTACGTCCAGGAGTGCGGCTGGTCGGGGTCGCCGGTGAGCCGGACCGCCTTGCCGGCCAGCAGCCGCGGGATGAACCGGTCGCCCAGGTGCGACTGGTCGCGGCAGCCGGGCCCGTAGAAGTCGGAGCCGCGCACCTCGGTCACCCGCACCCGCCCCGCCTCGTGCGCCGCCAGCGCATCCCGCCACATCGCGACCCGCACCTCCGCCTTCTCACTGGACGGCTTCAGGGGGGTCCGCTCGGTCATCGGCCCGTCCACCGGCCCGTAACCGTACAGGCTGCCGAGGATGACGTACCCGGCCCCGGTGTCCTCCGCCGCCCCCAGCAGGGCCGCGGCCATCGGCGGCCAGTCGGGCATCCACCGGTGGTACTTCGGGTTGACGCAGTTGTACAGCGTCTCGGCCCCTTCGGCGATGGCCGCCAGCCGCTCCCGGTCGCCGGCGTCGGCCGCGACCCGCCGCACCCCCGCCAGCTCGGGCCCCGACCCCGACCGGCTGACGATCACGACCTCGTGCCCGCGCCGCACCAGCTCCCGAGCCAGCTCGGCCCCGACCTGCCCGGCCCCCACCACGACATGCTTTCCCATGACCAACGCTCCTTTGTGAGGCCATCGTTCGCTGACAAGAGCAACGCTCTCATGCATGAGCACCCATCGTCAAGAGCACTGCTCTTGAAAAAACTCACCGCTCTGCTAAAGTGAGCACATGAACGCCAGCCGAACCGCCAGGGAACGGGTCCGCGCCGAGCTGATCCGCGAGATCACCGACATCGCCCGCCGCCACCTCGCCACCGAGGGCGCCGCCGGCCTCTCGCTACGCGCGGTCGCCCGCGAGATGGGCATGGTCTCCTCGGCGATCTACCGCTACTTCCCCAGCCGCGACGACCTGCTCACCGCCCTGATCATCGACGGCTACAACGCGATCGGCGAGGCCGTCGAGCAGGCCGAGGCCACCTGCCCCCGCGACGACTACCTGGCCCGCTGGCTGGCATGCTGCCGCGCCGTCCGCACCTGGGCCCTCAACCACCCCCACGAGTACGCCCTGCTGTACGGCTCCCCGGTCCCCGGCTACCACGCCCCCACCGACACCGTCCCGGCCGCCATCCGCGACACGGTCGTCTACGGCCGCATAATCTCCGACGCCCACCACGCCGGCGCCCTCACCCCACCGGAACTCGGCCCCCAGCCCCCCGCCGTCTTCACCGAAGACGCCGACCGCCTGCGCGAAATAATCCCCGGCGTCCCGGACGACCTCGTGGCCCGCGCCGTAACCGCCTGGACGACCTTGTTCGGCATGGTGAACTTCGAACTGTTCGGCCAGTTCAACAACGCCATCTACGCCAGGGACGCCCTCTTCGACCACACGATGACCCGCATGGCCGCCTTCATCGGCATCCCCGGCACAACAACCGCCTGACACCCGACGAACAGTGAACCTCCCCCCACCCGCCAGGAGGAAATCCAGCAGAACTCCCTCTCCTTTCCCACGGCGCCGCTCGTACCGGATGACCGGCCTTCCACGGAAACCCCGATCCCGATTCTCTGTGCCTTTATAACCGCCTTGTCGCCGCAAGGGGAAGGTCGCGCAATACGCGATCAGGACGACCTGGCACGACGGTCGCCCATTTCCCGGCTCTCGGCCCGCTTCCCTCGTAGGACCGGTTGAAAGGTATGCCGGTGGGCATCGGCGGGTGTCCGCCGGTCCGCCTCGTCATCCCGGACCGGCCCTCCCCCGCACGGCAAGGGCCTTTGCCGTGAAATCGATGATACGTCGCGACTTCGAGGGCTACGATTCGTGCGGCGCGGAGAAAGGCGCCAGCCCCCAGATCATCGACCACCGGAACCGGGTGTCCCGATTGACGAGCACCGATTCACCGGCACTCGCCGCGCCACCGGATCTCCGGCCACCCCGGGGTACGGGCGACGCGTCTCATCGACGCCGAGCCTCCCCCAGCGGCATGAGCGTGCGCGCACGACGGCGCCGGTCACGGGCGCGGCCGGCACGCCTCCTGAGCGTTCTGGCGTTGCTCGCGGCCCTGTCCGGTTGCTCCTCACCCGGCGGCGCACCGGAGCCGGGCGTCATCGATTGCGACAGGTTCCGGCTCGTCGTGCTGAACGGCCTGTCGGTGGCCAACCCCGACTACCGCCCGCATTGGGAGTATCAGCACCGGAAGCCGGCCTGCGGCCCCGAAGTGTCGCCATTTCACCGTTCCGTTCCCATCGGGCTGGCGCCACGCAGCCTCGGCACGGCCAGAATCGTGTCCGACCCCCCGATGTGGGCCGATGAGATCGGCCAGAGCGCCGACGGAGAGCTCGCGCTGCCGCGATTGGGAGAATGGGGGATGAGCGCGGTGATCCGGAGCCTGGGTATTCCGGGCTCCCCCGGCGAGCAGGACACCGTTACGACGCTTTCCGGGGTCCGCGACGATTTCACCGTCCAGGCGGTCGTCGAACTGCGATCCCCGCTTCCGGAGGCCGGAATCGCGGATCTCTGGGCGACGCCGGAGGTGCTGTTCTTCTCCCCGGCCGGTCCGGGCAAGCCACTCGGTTGGGACTGGGATTCTCCCGGGCTGAACTGCGACGGCCTACGGGGATTCGGCTTCTGCGAAGGCGGCAGATCAGCGACTTCCGCCTTTCGTATCTGGGTGTCGCTGCTCACCGAAGGCGACGCTCCCGCGTTGGAGCAGATCGGGCTCGATCTCGATGAATTGCGCCGCCGGGCCGACGCTGGAATGATTCACGGGTTCGTCATGAGCAATCTGCCCGGCCAGGTGGCACGGGTGTCCCGAGATCCCCGGGTCGCTTCGGTGACGGTGATCGACATGGTGCCGTGGGTGGCGGGCTGAAAGCGGGCGGAGAGCACGTCGATTTCCGGCATCTCGATTCGCGGGAGCGGGCTTGATATCGATTATCTGTTCAGGCGCGGCCCTCGTCCGGGTCATGGCCGTCGTTCTGATCGCGGCCCTCGCCGCGTGCACGTCCTCCTCTCCGGCGCCGGCGAGGGCGCCGCGGCCGGCCGGTACCGTGGACGCCGAGCGGTTCCGGATGGTCGCCGGGAACGCGCTGGCGGTGAGCAGGCCCGACTACCGCATAGAGCTCGGGGAGGCGTTCGAGGTCGTCCGGCGGGAGGAGTGGCTGTCGCTGCCCGTGGTCGTCGAGCCGCAATGGGCGGGCGTCCCCGCCGACCCCTGGCTGCGGCGCCGCCTGGAGTTGCGGCAGTCGGCGGTGAGCGGGCGGGTTGTGCTGCCGGATCTTCCCGCTTCCCGGATCAGGCGCCTGTTCGGGCTGGTCGGCGGCGATGGCGGGGCGGAACGGCGAGAACGCGCCAGGGCGCTGCTCGACACCCTGGGGTCCGGCCCCGCTCTGACGCTCGTCATCGAGTTCGAGCGGGGCATGTCACCCGCGGAACTGAACCGGGAGGGGTGGGGCGAGATCCGGCGGGCGCTCCTCTCGCCGCGTACGGTGCGGCAGCCTCTCTACTGGGCCACCGGGTCATGCGCGAGCAAGGGGCTGCCGTCCACGTGCGATGAGGTGTCCCCGGTGGCCCAGTTCCACGCCTGGGTGTCCCTGCTCCGGCCCGCCGACGACCCCACCCTGCGCCAGTTCGGGCTGAGCCTCGCCCAGCTCCGGCAGTGGGCCGACACCGCGAAGGTGTACGGCTCGATAGAGATCGGGGTCGGAGCGGCGTACGCGAAGCGGCTGCTGGGGCGGGACGGCGTCAAGATGGTGCATGTCGTGGGCGCGGAGCTGGACTGCGTGTCCAACGACTACGCCTGCACCCCGCTGCGCTCCCCCTCGTGACTCATCTGCCTCGGGTGAAGTGGGCGGTGCGGGTGATCGAGTGGAAGCCGATGGCGGCGTACAGGGATCGGGGGATCGGGTACGCGGTGTCGCCTCGGGGGGCCACCGTCGCGTGGACGGCGCCCAGGTCGCGGGCCGTGTGCAGCGCCGACAGGCAGGCGGCGGTGGCCAGGCCCTTGCGGCGGTGGTCGGGGGTGGTGCCGGCGGGTTCGATCAGGACCGACCGGTTCGCCTCGTCCAGCCAGGCCAGGCAGTACGCGGCGACGCTGCCGTCCGGGGCCAGGACGATGGTGTCCAGCTCCTCCCGGTACGGCCAGGCGGCGCGGACGGCTGTGTAGCTCTCCTCGGTGACCCGGCTGGGGTGGAAGGCGGCCCGGTGGGCGGCGACCCGGGAGGGGACGTCCTGGGCGGTGACGTGGCGCAGGGTGTGGCCGGGTGGGACGCGCGGCTCGGGGAGGTCACCGGAGAGGTCGCGGGCCATGTGGACGAAGTGCGGCTCCTCGGCCGGGGCCCGGGTGAAGCCGTGGCGTTCCAGGGCCTCGATGAGGTGGGCCTCGGCGGCGGAGACGGCCGTGGTCAGGGTCGCGGCGGTCGCCGTTTCCGTGAACCAGGTCAGGATCTGCCCGGCCAGGCCGGCGTGGGCCGGATCGACCACCAGGTTCAGGTGGTCCGGGAGTTCGATCCAGGCCCAGGCGAGGACGTCCTCGCCGGAGCGCCAGATCGTCGTCGGCCACTCCGGCTCGCGGCCGGTGTGCTGGAAGCGGCCCCAGGCCAGGTCGCCGATGTGCCATCGCGACGCCGGGGACCACAGGCGGGAGACGAGGTCCTGCATCGCCCTGAGGTCGGCGGGGCCGCGGTACGGGGTGGGGGTGACCGTCACACTCCCATCGTGTCGGGTTCGGCGATCACGGAGAAGTCGGAGTCGCCGTGGCCGGTGCGGCAGGCGTGGTCCAGGGCCGTGAAGGCCGCGGTGAGGGCGGGCAGGGGGCGCGCCGACAGGCGCAGCATCAGCCGGGCGTCCTTGTGCAGCAGGTCGGCGGAGAACTGGGTGTCGTCGTACACCCCCTCGCGTACGATCTCGCCCTTGATGTCCCTGATGCGGGACAGCGGGGTGCCGTCGAGGGCGGCCAGGGCCTCCTCGGCGGTCAGACCGCCCGAGCAGCCCAGGCGCAGGGCCTCGACCATGCCCTGCATGCTGACCGCCAGGGCCAGGTTGGCCACCAGCTTGGCGGCGGCGGCCTTGGCCGCGGTGTCGTAGACGCGGGGCCTGCCCTGCGCGGCCCACAGCGACACGATGGGGCGGGCCAGGGCGATGGCGTCGGGCTCGCCGCCCAGCAGCACGCCCAGGGCGCCCGCCCGCGCGGGGGCCAGCGAGCCCACGACGGGCGAGTGGGCGAAGCGGATGCCGCGCTTGCGGGACCAGTCGGCGAACGCGGCGGCGTCCTCGGGGCCCACGCTGGTGATGTCCACCCACAGCGCCCCGTCGCCGATGGGCAGTTCGGGGGCGATCACGACCTCGCGTACGGCGTCGGGCCCGAACAGGACCGTGAGCACGGCCTCCGCGCCCGCGACGGCCTCCGGAGCGGTGTCGGCGGCGACCGCGCCCAGTTTGACGGCGCCCTCGGCCGCGGACGGCGTGCGGTTCCACACCGTGACCTGGTGCCCCGCGTCGATCAGGTGCACGACGAGCTCGCGCCCCATCCGGCCCAGCCCGAGGAAAGCGATGTTCACTTGCAGCCCCCTTGTCTTCATCCGGAACCCCGGCTCCGGCGTCACCGCTGCATCCATACCCCGAAATGCCAGGTGAACGGCATCGGCCCGCCGCGGGTGGTCGCGGCGGGCCGATGGGGGCGGGCAGGCTAGCGGCCGGCCCGGTTGACCGCGCTGATCAGGGCCTTGAGGCTGGCGGTGGTGGTGTTGGCGTCGATGCCGACGCCCCACAGCACCTTGCCGTCGACCTCGCACTCGACGTACGACGCGGCCTTGGCGTCGCTGCCGGCGCTCATGGCGTGCTCGGTGTAGTCGAGCACGCGTACCCGGATGCCGATCGTCTTCAGGGCGTTGCAGAACGCGGAGATCGGGCCGTTGCCGACGCCCTCGACCTCGCGGATCTCGCCGTCCACGCGGAGGTCGGCGCTGATCTTGTCCTTGTCGTCCAGGGTGGAGGCGGTGCGGTGGGCGAGCAGGCCCAGCCGGCCCCAGCGGTTGCCCGGGTTGGGGAGGTACTCGTCGGTGAAGATCTCCCACATGGCGGCCGGGGTGACCTCGCCGCCCTCGGCGTCGGTGCGGGCCTGGATCACCTTGGAGAACTCGATCTGCAGCTTGCGCGGCAGGTCGAGGTTGTGGTCGGACTTCATGATGTAGGCCACGCCGCCCTTGCCGGACTGGCTGTTGACCCGGATCACGGCCTCGTAGGTGCGGCCGATGTCCTTGGGGTCGATCGGCAGGTACGGCACCGCCCACCGGAAGTCGTCGACGGGCACGCCGGCCTCGGCCGCGTCGCGCTCCATCCACTCAAAGCCCTTCTTGATGGCGTCCTGGTGGGAGCCGGAGAAGGCGGTGTAGACCAGCTCGCCGCCCCACGGGTGGCGGGGGTGGACCGGGATCTGGTTGCAGTACTCGACGATCCGGCGCACCTCGTCGATGTCGGAGAAGTCGATCTGCGGGTCGATGCCCTGGGAGAACAGGTTCATGCCCAGCGTGACCAGGCACACGTTGCCGGTGCGCTCGCCGTTGCCGAACAGGCAGCCCTCGATGCGGTCGGCGCCGGCCATGTAGCCCAGCTCGGCGGCGGCGACGGCGGTGCCGCGGTCGTTGTGCGGGTGCAGCGACAGCACGATCGAGTCGCGGTAGGCCAGGTTGCGGTTCATCCACTCGATCTGGTCGGCGTACACGTTGGGCGTGGCCATCTCGACCGTGGCGGGCAGGTTGATGATCACCTTGTGGTCGGGGGTGGGCTGCCACACCTCGTTGACCGCGTCGCACACCTCTACGGCGTAGTCGAGCTCGGTGCCGGTGAAGGACTCCGGGGAGTACTGGAAGAAGATCGTGGTGTCGCCCATGTCGTCGGCGAGCTTCTTGCACAGCTTGGCGCCCTCGACGGCGATGGCGGTGATGCCCTCGCGGTCCTGGCCGAACACCACCCGCCGCTGCAGCGTGGAGGTGGAGTTGTACAGGTGCACGATGGCCTGCTTGGCGCCGCGGATCGACTCGAAGGTGCGCTCGATCAGCTCGGGCCGGGCCTGGGTGAGGACCTGGATCACCACGTCGCCGGGGATGCGGTCCTCTTCGATGATCTTGCGGATGAAGTCGAAGTCGGTCTGCGAGGCGGCGGGGAAGCCGACCTCGATCTCCTTGTAGCCCATCTTCACCAGCAGCTCGAACATCTTGAGCTTGCGGTGGGAGTCCATCGGGTCGATCAGCGCCTGGTTGCCGTCGCGCAGGTCCACCGCGCACCATCGCGGCGCCTGGGTGATCACCTTGTCGGGCCAGGTGCGGTCGGTCAGCCGGATCGGCTGGAAGGGCTCGTAACGGCCGTAGGGCATGGAGGTGGGCTGCTGTTGCGGATACGCCGTCATGGCTTCGGTGCTCCTCGTCGGCTGGTCATCGGTCGGCTGGTCATCGAAAAACGGCCGACGCGCATGACATGCTCCGCGGCGAGGGAGCCGGCCTGTTACAGGCCCCCGCCGCGGCACATAAGAAGCAGTCCGCGCAGCACGCTAATCACCGTAGCAGACGCCCCGCGCTGCCCGCGCCCCGCACGGCGGCCTCGTCCCGGCCTCCGGGCTCCCTCAGGCTAGAGTCGGCAGCAGTACGCGACTGCCGACCTAGGGGGCGTCATGCAAGACGGCGAGATCCTCTCTCGGATCAAGGACCTCATCGCCGAAGAGCACGAGCTGCGCGGCAAGCTGACCGCCGGCGAGCTGTCCTCGGAGGAGGAGAACGAGCGGATGAGGTCGGTGGAGCGGGCCCTGGACCAGTGCTGGGACCTGCTGCGTCAGCGCCGCGCCCGCCGCGAGTTCGGGCAGAACCCCGACGACGCGGCCGTGCGCCCCTCCGACGAGGTGGACTCCTACCAGCAGTAGCCGCGCCGGACGTACGCGCCGGAAAACCGGTCGCGTCCGGGCCGCCCGTGGGGTTGGCTTGGGAGCATGACGATCGTCGCGGTGGAGCCGTCAGAGCGCGCTGTGGTGGAGGAGTTCTACGCCGTCTTCGCGGCGGCGCACGAGCACGACCGCACCGGCCCCTACCCCCGCATCGCCCGGTTCGCGATCGGGTTCGAGGACCAGTGGGACGACGAGACGGTGGCCGCGCACGTGTTCGTGCGCGGCGGTGCCGTCGCCGGCGGCTACGCCCTGCGCCTGCCGCACAAGGACAACAGCCACATGGCGATGCTGCGCACGCTCGTCGTGGCCCCCGGGGCGCGCCGGGCCGGGATCGGCTCGGCGCTGCTGGAGCACGCGACCGGCGTCGCCCGCGCGCACGGCCGCCGGGTGCTGAGGGGCGAGTCGCCCGCGCAGGGCCCCGGGGCGGCCTTCGCCCGCGCCCACGGCTTCTCATCCGGCCTGGTCGAGGTACGCCGCGCGCTCGACCTGCGCGCGGCCGACCCGGGCCGGCTCGCCGAGCTGAGGCGGGAGGCCGAGCGCCACGCCGCCGGCTACACGCTGGAGCGGTGGCGCGGTTCGGCGCCGGAGCGGCTGCTCCCCGACCTGGCGGTGCTGATCAACGGCATGAACGACGCGCCGATGGGCGACCTGGACGTCACCGGCGAGCACTGGGACGTCGAGCGTGTGCTCGCGATGGAGCGGATGAACGAGGCCGCCGACACGCTGATGTACGCGACCATCGCCCGCCACGCCGCCACCGGCGAGCCCGCGGGTTACTCCGCGCTCGCGGTGCCCCGCAGCCGGCCCGACGGCTGGGCGCGGCAGACCGACACGGTGGTGTTGCGCCCCCACCGCGGCCACCGCCTCGGCCTGCTGCTGAAGCTGGCCAACCTCGCCTGGATGCGCGAGCACGAGCCTGACGTGGAGCACATCGTCACCTGGAACGCCGCCTCCAACAGCCACATGATCGCGATCAACGAGCGGATGGGGTTCCGGGTGCGGGACGAGTGGCACCAGTGGCAGCGCCCCCTGGACGCGCCGGCCGGCTAGAGACGGCCGGCTGGAGACGGCCGGGTAGAGACCGGCCGGGTAGAGACCGGCCGGGTAGAGACCGGCCGGGTAGAGACCGGCCGGGTAGAGACCGGCCGCTGGAGACGGCCGGCTGTAGGCCGCCGCTACACCGCGAGCAGCCGGTGCACCTCCGGGCCGTTGAGCTCCTCGGCGGCGCCGGCGTGCACCACGCGGCCCGCGTCGAGGATGAGGAACCGGTCGGCCAGGCGCAGCGCCAGGTCGAGGTACTGCTCCACCAGGAGCAGGGCCAGGCCCGAGGCGTGCAGGCGCTCGATCGCCTCCTCGATCTCGATGATGATCGAGGGCTGGATCCCCTCGGTGGGCTCGTCCAGGATCAGCAGCTTGGGCCGGGTGACCAGGGCGCGGGCGATGGCGAGCTGCTGCTGCTGGCCGCCGGACAGGAAGCCGGCGCGCCGCTTGAGCAGCGGCTTGAGCCGGGGGAAGGCGTCCAGGGCCTCCTCCAGCGCGGCCGGGTCGCGGTGCGGGGAGGCGTCCAGCGTGACCTGGAGGTTGCCCAGCACGCTGAGCTGCGGGAACGTCTCGTGCCCCTGCGGCACGTACGCCATGCCGAGCCGGACCCGCTCGTGCGGCCTGAGCCTGGTGACATCGCGCCCCTCGAAGGTGACCGAGCCCGCCGTGGCCGGGAGCACCCCCATGACGGTGTCGAGCAGGGTGGTCTTGCCGACGCCGTTGCGCCCCATCACGCAGACGAGCTGCCCCGGCTCCACCTCCAGCGACACGCCGAACAGCACCCGGGCGGCGCCGTAGCCCGCTTCCAGACCCTCAACCGACAGCATCCGTGGCCTCCTCACGAGCCCGTCCGAGATAGACCTCCTGTACCCGGGGATCGGCGCTCACGTCATCGACCGAGCCCTCGGTCAGCACCCGGCCCTCGTGCAGGACCGTGACCTGCGAGGCGTACCGGCGCAGGAAGTCCATGTCGTGCTCGACCACGATGACGGTGTGGTCCTCGGCGATCTCGGTGAGCAGTTCCCCGGTGCGGGCGCGCTCGTCCTGCGACATGCCCGCCACCGGTTCGTCCAGCAGCAGCAGGCTGGGCCGCTGCGCGATCAGCATGCCGATCTCCAGCCACTGGCGCTGACCGTGCGAGAGCACCCGCGCGGGCCGCTCGGCCAGCTCCTCCAGGCCGGTGGTGGCCAGCGCGGCTCGGACCGCCTCGGAGACGCCGCGCCGCCGCCCGGCCAGCGCCCACAGCGGGCGGCGGAAGGAGGCGGCCAGGTCCAGGTTCTCCACGACGGTCAGCTCCTCGAACACCACCGAGGTCTGGAAGGTGCGCCCGACGCCGAGCCGGACGATCTCGTGCTCCTTGCGGCCGACCAGGTCCTTGCCGCCGAACCGTACGCTGCCGCCGGCGGGCCTGGTCAGTCCGGTGATGACGTCGATCAGCGTGGTCTTGCCGGCGCCGTTGGGGCCGATGAGGAAACGCAGCTCGCCCCGCGCCAGGGTGAGGTTCACACCGTCGAGGGCGCGGAAGCCGTCGAAGACCACCGACAGGTCCCTGATCTCCAGCAGCGCTTCGGCGCCCGTGTCGTCGCCGCTCATCCGGCGGCCTCCTTTCGCCTGCGCAGCAGCCCGATGATGCCCTTGGGGGCGAGGGTCATGACGAGGATGAACAGCGCGCCCTGGAGGTAGAGCCAGGCGCTGCTCAGCTCCTCGCTGAATACGGTCTTGGCGTAGTTCATGACGACCGCGCCGAGCACCGCCCCGGCCAGCGCGAACCGGCCGCCGACGGCGACCGCGACCACCAGCTCCAGCGACGGCACCACGCCGAGCAGCGCCGGGGAGATGATCCCGACCACCGGCACGAACAGCGCGCCGGCGAGCCCGGCCATGCCCGCGGAGATCGCGAACGTGACGGTCTTGACCGTGGCCGGGTTGTAGCCGAGGAAGCGCACCCGGTCCTCGCCGTCGCGGACGGCGACGAGCAGCCGGCCGAAGCGGGAGTTCACGAGCTGCCGGGCGCCCAGGTAGAGCAGGCCGAGCACCACCGCGACGACGAAGTACAGGCCGCGCTGGGTGGAGTCGAGCGCCAGGTCCTGGCCGAACAGCTCGAAGAAGTTGGTCAGCCCGTTGGTGCCGCCGGTGAGCCCCTGCTGGCCGACCAGCAGGATCACGAACGCGGCGGCCAGCGCCTGGGTGAGGATCGCGAAGTACGCCCCGCGCACCCGCTGCCGGAACACCAGCGCGCCGAGCAGCGCGGCCACGACGACCGGGGCGACCACCGCCATGGCCAGCGCGAAGACCGGGTTGGCGAAGGGCGCCCACAGCGCGGGCAGCTCCTCCACGCCGCTCCACACCATGAAGTCGGGCAGGCCGCCCTGGGCTTCGGTGAGCTTGAGGTACATGCCCATCGCGTAGCCGCCCAGGCCGAAGAAGACGCCCTGGCCGAGCACCAGCATGCCGCCCTGCCCCCAGGCCAGGCCGATGCCGAGGGCGACGATGGCGTACACGAGGTACTTGGCGAGCAGGCCGAGCCGGAACGGCTCCAGCACCAGCGGGGCGACCACGAGCGCGAGCACGGCGACGGCGGTGAAGACGGCCGGGCCCTGGAGCCGGGCGCGCCAGGAGGGCCTGCCCGGCGGCAGCGGGGCGACCGAGGCGTCCTTCGATGTGACAACGGTGCTCATGTGAGGGCCCTCGACCTGACGACGAACAGTCCCTGCGGGCGGAACTGCAGGAAGGCGACGATCACCGCGAACACGATGACCTTGGCGAGGCTGGCGTCGGTCCAGAACTCGGCGTAGGAGTTGAGCAGGCCGAGCCCGGCGGCGGCGATCACCGCGCCGCGGAGCTGGCCGAGCCCGCCCGCGACGACGACCAGGAACGCGTCCACGATGTAGTACGTGCCGAGCGCCGGCCCGACCGGGCCGATCAGGGTGAGCGCCACACCGGCGATGCCGGCCAGCCCCGACCCGATGAAGAAGGTGCGCATGTCCACCCGGCCGGTGTCGATGCCGCTGGTCGAGGCGAGCCTGCGGTTCTGCATCACCGCCTGCATCCGCCGCCCCTGCCCGGTGCGGTTCATGTACGCCCAGACCGCCACGACGCTGCCGACCGCGAGCGCGAGGATGAACATCCGGTTGTACGGCATGATGCCGAGCCCGCCCTGCAGCCACTGCGGCGCCTGCACCTGCACGTTCGGGGCGCCGAACAGGTCGCGGGCGAGCTGCTGGAGCACCAGGCTCACGCCCCAGGTGAGCAGCAGTGTGTCCAGCGGGCGGCCGTAGAAGTGCCGGATCGCGGCCCGCTCCAGGGCCAGCCCCATCAGGCCCGCCACGACGAAGGCGACCGGCAGGGCGACGATCACCGCCTGCCGGCCGGCCCAGTCCTGCAGGAGGTAGGCGGTGTACGCCCCGGCCATGATGAACTCGCCGTGCGCCATGTTGATCACGCCCATCTGGCCGAAGGTGAACGTCAGCCCGAGCGCGATCAGCAGCAGCACGGCGCCGATCGACAACCCGATCGGCAGTTGGTTGAGGAAGGCTTCCACCAGCGTCCTTTCATGCCGGACCGGGCGGCCGTGCGTGGCCGGCCCGGTCGTTCGGCTCCGGGGCCGGGACGCGCCGCGTGGGTCGCGCCACGGTCGCCTCCTCTTCGACGGCCCCGGCCTCCCACGGCCGGGGCCCCGGCGGACCGAGGGCGAAGAGGTGGCGTATGTCCGTGATCAGGTCACGTCCCGGTCCCGGAACCGGTCCTGGGGAGGGCTGTCGGGGAACCGGGCTCAGCCGGAGGCCAGGCCCGCGGCCCAGGGGTAGCCCTTCAGGTAGGGATCGGGCTTGATCGGCTCGCCGGAGTTCCACACCTCCTTGATCAGGCCGTCGGGCTGCACGACCCCGATGCGCGCGGTCTTGTACATGTGCTGGTTCTCGCCGTCGATGGTGACCAGGCCCTCGGGGCGCTCCAGGGCGATGCCGCCGGCCGCCTTCTTCACCGCCTCGACCTCGACGGTGCCCGCCTTCTTCACCGCCTCGGCCCACAGGTAGACGGCGTTGTATCCGGCCTCCATCGGGTCGGAGGTGACCTTGTCGGCGCCGTACTTGGCCTTGAACGCCTGCACGAACTTGGTGTTCGCGGGGGTGTCGGTGGTCTGGTAGTAGTTCCAGGCCACGAGGTGCCCGGCGATGTTGTCCACGCCGATGCCCTTGACCTCTTCCTCGGCCACGCTGACCGACATGGTGGGCATGTCCTCGGCGGTGACGCCGGCGCTCTTGAGCTGCTTGAAGAAGGCCACGTTGGAGTCGCCGTTGAGGGTGTTGAACACCGCGTCGGGCTTGGCCTGCACGACCTTGTTCACCAGCGTGCTGTACTCGGTGTGGCCGAGCGGGGTGTACTCCTCGCCGATGACCTCCATGCCGTTGGCGGCGGCGTACGCCTTGATCACCTTGTTCGCGGTGCGCGGGAAGACGTAGTCGCTGCCGACCAGGAACAGCTTCTTCTTGCCCTGCTCCTTGAGGTACTCCAGGCCCGGCACGATCTGCTGGTTGGTGGTGGCGCCGGTGTAGAAGATGTACGGCGAGCTCTCCAGGCCCTCGTACTGGACGGGGTACCACAGCAGGGCCTTGCGCCGCTCGAAGACCGGGAGCATGGCCTTGCGGCTGGCCGAGGTCCAGCCGCCGAACACGGTGGCGACCTTGTCCTGCGCGATGAGCTTGGTGGCCTTCTCGGCGAACGTGGGCCAGTCGGAGGCCCCGTCCTCCACGACCGGGATGAGTTTCTTGCCCAGGACGCCTCCGGCCGCGTTGATCTCCTCGATGGCGAGGAGTTCGGCGTCCTTGACGGTGACCTCGCTGATGGCCATGGTGCCGCTCAGCGAGTGCAGAATGCCGACCTTGATGCCGTCTTCACCGCCGCCGGCCGCTTGCTGGGAGGATGAGGACCCGGGACCACAGGCACCGAGCGCGACGACGAGCGCCGCCAGCGGTAATGCGATCCGCCAGGCTGAGTTCCGCACGAAGTTCCTCCTTGCCGAGTGGGCCCCCGCACGTTCTGTTGCCGCCAAGGTGACTTCGGGAAATTTCCTGAGAAGGTCGTAATTGTTAATTGCTTTTTACCGAAAGTTCACGGTCACAACGGAACCGCGCCCCAAGCGCTCCACGTGCGCCGTTACACGGCGAAACAGCCACGACATGCCGCGGCAACATCGGGGTAACAGCCGGTTCTTAGGGTCCGGCCATGCGGCTCACCCCACACGAGCAGGAACGACTGCTCATCCACGTCGCCGCCGGGGTCGCCCGGGAGCGCAAGGCGCGTGGCCTCCGGCTCAACCACCCGGAGGCCACGGCGATCATCGCGTCCTTCCTCATGGAGGGCGCCAGGGACGGCCGGAGCGTCGCCGAGCTGATGGAGGCGGGGCGCAAGGTGCTCACCCGGGACGAGGTCATGGACGGCGTGCCCGAGATGCTGGAGTCGGTGCAGATCGAGGCCACCTTCCCCGACGGCACCAAGCTCGTCACCGTCCACAGGCCGATCCCGTGATCCCCGGAGTGAACCCGATGCGGCGGGCGAGGAGGGTGAGCGACCGGTGATACCCGGAGAGTACGTGCTCGGTGAGGGCGAGGTCGCGTTGAACCCCGGCCGGGAGCGGCTGACGTTGCGGGTGACCAACACCGCCGACCGGCCGATCCAGGTCGGCTCGCACTACCACTTCGCCGCCGCGAACCCGGGCCTGTCCTTCGACAGGAAGGCCGCGTGGGGGTGGCGGCTCGACGTGCCCGCGGGCACCGCGATCAGGTTCGAGCCCGGGGTCGAGCGCGATGTGACGCTGGTCCCGATCGCCGGGCGCCGCATCGTACCCGGCCTGCGCCCGGAGTGGGCCGGACCTCTGGACGGGAGCCGGCATGCCTGAGGCGAACCCCGCGCTGTCGCGGGCCCGCTACGCCGCCCTGTACGGCCCGACCGTCGGCGACCGGGTGCGCCTGGCCGACACCGACCTGTTCATCGAGGTCACCGAGGACCTGGCGATGGGCCCCTCGGGAGCGGGCGACGAGGCCGTGTTCGGCGGCGGCAAGGTGATCAGGGAGTCGATGGGCCAGGCCCGCGCCACCCGCGCCGAGGGCGCCCCCGACCTGGTCATCACCGGCGCGGTCATCCTGGACCACTGGGGCGTGGTGAAGGCCGACGTCGGGATCAGGGACGGCCGGATCAGCGCGATCGGCAAGGCCGGCAACCCCGACACCATGGACGGCGTCCACCCCGGCCTGGTGATCGGCCCGTCCACGGAGATCCTGGCCGGCAACGGCAAGATCCTCACCGCGGGGGCCATCGACTCGCACGTGCACCTGATCGCGCCGCAGATCCTGGACGAGGCGCTGGCCGCGGGCGTGACCACGATCATCGGCGGCGGCACCGGCCCGGCCGAGGGCACCAAGGCCACCACGGTCACCGGCACCTGGTACGTCGCGCGGATGCTGGAGGCGCTGGACTCCTGGCCGGTCAACGTGGCGCTGCTCGGCAAGGGCAACACGGTCAGCACCGAGGGCCTGATGGAGCAGCTCCGCGCGGGCGCGTCGGGCTTCAAGCTGCACGAGGACTGGGGCACCACCCCGGCCGCGATCGACGCCTGCCTGGCGGTGTGCGAGGCCACCGGGGTGCAGGCCGCGATCCACACCGACACGCTGAACGAGGCCGGGTTCGTGGAGTCCACGCTGGCCGCGATCGGCGATCGTACGATCCACGCCTACCACACCGAGGGCGCGGGCGGCGGGCACGCGCCCGACATCATCCGGGTCGCGTCGTACGCGAACGTGCTGCCGTCCTCGACCAACCCGACCCGGCCGCACACCGTCAACACCCTGGACGAGCACCTGGACATGCTGATGGTGTGCCACCACCTCAGCCCGTCGATCCCGGAGGACCTGGCCTTCGCCGAGTCGCGCATCCGGCCGTCCACGATGGCGGCCGAGGACGTGCTGCACGACATGGGCGCCATCTCCATGATCGGCTCGGACTCCCAGGCGATGGGCCGCGTGGGCGAGACGATCATCCGCACGTGGCAGACCGCGCACGTGATGAAGCTGCGCCGGGGTGCGCTGCCGGGCGACGGCCCGGCCGACAACCTGCGCGCCCGCCGTTACGTCGCCAAGTACACGATCTGTCCCGCGGTGGCGCACGGCCTGGACGCCGAGGTCGGCTCGGTCGAGACCGGCAAGCTCGCCGACCTGGTGCTGTGGGAGCCCGCCTTCTTCGGGGTCAAGCCGCACCTCGTGGTCAAGGGCGGCGTGATCGCGTACGCGCAGATGGGCGACGCGAACGCGTCCATCCCGACCCCGCAGCCGGTCTTCCCCCGCCCGATGTTCGGCGCCGCGCCGCTCACGGCCGCGGCGACCTCGGTGCACTTCGTGGCGCCGCTGGCGCTGGAGGACGGCCTGGCCGACCGCCTGGCCGTACGCCGCAGGCTGGCGCCGGTGCTCGACGTGCGCGGGCGCGGCAAGGACGCGATGCCGCTGAACGACGCCCTGCCCCGGATCGAGGTGGCCCCCGACACCTTCGAGGTCCGCATCGACGGCGAGCTGATCGAACCCGCCCCCGCCGAGTCGCTGCCGCTGGCCCAGCGGTACTTCCTGTTCTGAGCCGGGGTGACGATGAACGCGATGCTGCTGCTCCTGGCCGACTCCCGGCTGCCGGCGGGCGGGCACGCCCACTCGGGCGGCACGGAGCAGGCGGTCGCGTCGGGGGCGGTGCACGACGTGGCGAGCCTGGCGGCGTTCCTGCGCGGCCGGCTGGCCACGGCGGGCCTGGTCGCGGCCGGGCTGGCCGCCGCGGCGGTGACCGCCTCCGGTGCCGGCTGGGCGGAGCTGGACGCGGAGGCCGACGCGCGTACGGCATCGCCCGCGCAGCGGGAGGCGGCGCGCACCCAGGGCCGGCTGCTGCTGCGGGTGGCGCGGCGCATCTGGCCGGCGCCCGCCCTGGACGAACTGGCGGCGGCGGTGCCCAGCCCGCACCACCCGGTCGTGCTGGGCGCGGTGGCCGCCGCCACCGGATGCTCGCCGAGGGACGCCGCGCTGGCCGCCGCCTACAACGCGGTCACCGGCCCCGCCACCGCCGCCGTACGCCTGCTCGGCCTGGACCCCGTCGAGGTCCACCGCCTGCTCGCCGGCCTGGCCCCGGCGCTGGAGGACACGGCGGCCACCGCCGCGTCGGCCTGCGCCGCCGGAGAGTCGGCCCGCCTGCCCGCTCACGCCGCTCCCGCGCTCGACCTGCTCGCAGAACAGCACATCCGCACCGAGGTACGACTGTTCATCTCATAGACCTGCCGATCGCTTGAAAAGGACGGTACCGACCATGGGCGGTAACCACGCCGACCACCACCACGCTCCCGACGGCCACGGCCGGGCCCTGCGCCTGGGCATCGGCGGACCCGTCGGCAGCGGCAAGACCGCGCTCGTCGCGGCGCTGTGCCGCACCCTGGGGCCGTCGATGCGGCTCGGCGTGGTGACCAACGACATCTACACCACCGAGGACGCCGACTTCCTGCGCCGCGCGGGCGTGCTCGACCCCGAGCGCATCAGCGCCGTGCAGACCGGCTGCTGCCCGCACACCGCGATCCGCGACGACATCGCGGCCAACATCGACGCGGTGGAGGGCCTGGAGGAGCGGTTCGGCCCGCTCGACCTGGTCATCGTGGAGAGCGGCGGCGACAACCTGACCGCGACGTTCAGCCGCGGCCTGGCCGACAAGCAGATCTTCGTGCTGGACGTCTCCGGCGGCGACAAGGTGCCCCGCAAGGGCGGCCCCGGCGTGACCACGGCCGACCTGCTGCTGATCAACAAGACCGACCTGGCCCCGCTGGTCGGCGCGGACCTGACGGTGATGTCGCGCGACGCGGCGGCGGTGCGCGACGGCAAGCCGGTGCTGTTCACCTCGTTGCGCGAGGACAGGGGCGCGCACTCGGTGGCCGAGTGGGTGACCGGGCTGGTGCACGACTGGGCCCACCACCACCGCGCCCCGGCGCCGACCACCTCCACGGCGTGACCGCGCCACCAGACCGGGCCCAGTCAGAACGAGCACAGCCGGAACGAGCGCTGTCGGAACGAGCGCGGGATGACCGGGCGCAGGCGGACCGGGCCCAGGCGGGCTGGGCGCACGCACCGGGCCGGGCCGCGCGTTCGATCCACGCGCGGGCGGCCGTCGTCGCCGAGGCCGGGCCCGGCGGGCGCACCCGGCTGACGACGCTGCGCTCGGCGCCCCCCTTGACGCTGCGGCAGACCGGCCCGGAGCGGGTGCACCTCGTCTCGACCGCGGCGGGCCCGCTGGGCGGCGACCATCTGGAGCTGGACATCCTGGTCACCGAGGGCGCCACCCTGGAGCTGGGCTCGATCGCCAGCACGCTGGTGCTGCCCGGCCCGGGGCGCTCGGCGATGGTGGTGACCGCGCAGGTCGCGGCGGGCGGCAGGCTCACGTTCGCGCCCGAGCCGACCGTGCTGGCCGCCGGGTGCGACCACGCCATGACCGTACGCCTGGCGCTGCACGCCGACGCGTCGGCGTACTGGCGGGAGGAGATCGTCTTCGGCCGGCACGGCGAGACCCCCGGGCGCTGCCACGCCCGCTTCGACGCCACGGTGGACGGCCGGCCGCTGCTGCGGCAGGAGTTCACCGTGGGCGACCCGGCCGTGGACGGCAGCCCCGCGGTCTACGGCGACGCCCGCTGCGTGGGGAACGTGCTCGTCGCGGGCCCCGGGTTCACGCACCCGGAGCCGGGCGTGGCCCCGGGGCGGGCGGTGCTGCCGCTGGCCGGTCCGGGCACGCTGATCTTGGCCCTCGCCCCCGACGCGGTGGAGCTGCGCCGCCGCCTGGCGTAGCCGCCGCCCGCCGGCCTGCCATGAGTCGTAACCGTCAGTCGTAGAAGCCGAGGCGGCGGAGCTGCTTGGGGTCGCGCTGCCAGTCCTTGGCGACCTTGATCCGCAGGTCCAGGTAGATCCGGGTGCCGAGCAGCGCCTCGATCTGCTTGCGGGCGCGGGTGCCGACCTCCTTCAGCCGCTCGCCGCGGTGCCCGATCACGATCGCCTTCTGCGAGGGGCGCTCGACGAACATGTGGGCGTAGACGTCGAGCAGGTCGTCGCGGCCCTCGCGGGGCGCCATCTCCTCCACCACGACCGCGATCGAGTGGGGCAGCTCGTCGCGCACGCCCTCCAGCACGGCCTCGCGGATCAGCTCGGCGACCAGGACCTGCTCGGGCTCGTCGGTCAGCTCGCCGCCGGCGTACAGCGGGGGGCCCTCGGGGAGGCGATCGACGAGCAGGCCGGTCAGCACGTCGAGCTGCTCGCCGCGCTGCGCCGAGACCGGGACGATCTCCGCGAACTCCGCGAGCTGCGACACCGCGAGGAGCTGTGCGGCGACCTGCTCGCGGGAGGCGAGGTCGGTCTTGGTGACGATCGCCAGGACCGGGGTCTTCTTCACCGCGGCCAGCTTCTCGGCGATGAACCGGTCGCCCTTGCCGATCGGCTCGTCGGCGGGCACGCAGAAGCCGATCACGTCCACCTCGGTCAGGGTGGACAGCACCAGGCTGTCCAGCCGCTCGCCGAGCAGGGTGCGCGGGCGGTGCAGGCCGGGCGTGTCGACGATGACGAGCTGGGCGTCGGGGCGGTGCACGATGCCGCGGATGGCCCGGCGCGTGGTCTGCGGCTTGGACGAGGTGATCGCCACCTTGGTGCCGACCAGCGCGTTCATCAGCGTGGACTTGCCGACGTTCGGCCGCCCCACGAAGCACGCGAACCCGGCGCGGAACCCCGGCGGGGCCTCGCCCGGCAGTGTGGGCTGCGGCGGCGCGGTCATCGCAGCGTGCCGTCGGGCCCGGCGGTGAACAGGGCCTTCGCGCCGAGGTCGGTCACGGCGGCCCGGTCGGCCTCGCTCGGCCCCTCGCCCGCGGTGACCAGCGCGGCGGCCTCCAGCGACTCCGCGCCGCTCGACACGGCCATGGCCACGGCCACCTGGAGCGCCGACAGGGTCAGCGAGGGCAGCGCGACGTTGGTCGCGGAGTAGGTGCGGCCGGTCTCGTCGCGCACCGCGGCCCCCTCGGCGGCGCCGGTACGGGCGCGGGCGGCGCGCGCCAGCGTGATGATCTTGTTGTCCTCGGGGTCGAGCGTCGCCTCAGTCACGGCTCTAGGTTACTCAGCCTCGCCGGTGACCTTGGCCGTGACGGCCCTGGCGAAGGCCGCGGTGCGCGCCGGGTCGGCGGTGTCCACACCCGTGTGCACCATTGAGATCAGCGTCTGACCGGCGTGGACGAACACCAGGTGCATCTCGTACGGGTAGCCGTCGAGCCTTCCCCGCAGCCGTGCCCCCCGGGCGCCGTCGGCCAGGTCCCCCACCTCCAGCGGCGCCAGGGTGAAGGAGGTGCCGCGCCCGGGGTCCTGGCGGCGAGCGGGCCGGGCCCTGCCGCACTCGTCCAACGCGTCCCTGAGCGCGTCGAAGGCGTCGCCGGCGCCGCCCGCGTACCCGGCGACGGCCGCGCTCGCGTACTCGCCGACCCGATCGCCGTCGAAGGCCACCGCGGCCCGGACCCGGGGCCGCTCCCCCGGCGGACGCCCGGCGGCGGCGTCCAGCAGCGCCCGGCACTCCGCACCGGCGGCCCGGAACGGCGGGCGCCACGCCTCACGAGGCCGGGCGGAGAACCCCTCCGGCAGCCCCTCCACCGCCTCCAGCAACCCCCGCACCGCGGCCCGCTCCTCGCGCACCGGCGCCTGCCCGAACGTCGGCCCACCGGCACCGCACCCGGCCAGCACCCCGCAGGCCACCAGCCCCCACGCCAGCCCCCAACTACACCGCCGACTACACCGCCGACTACATCGCCCCAAAGCCCCCATGAGACGCACATACCCCACGCGGTCCCCGCTCTACGCACGCTCGTCGCGCCGAGCATCCCCTTCCCGATCACCATGGGCACGGTCACCATCCGGGCCGGGAGTGCCGGAGCAACGCCGGACCTTCCGCGCGACGGGATGACGGCGGGCGCCGGAACCCACGACTCCCCCCCCGCTGCGGGCCTGATGTGGAGGCTCACGGAGGACACGGTCCTGCGCGAGGCGCACCCGGGTGGCATCACCCCCGGTCACAGCGGCACCGCACGCGACAAACCCGCTTCGCGGACGGCGACGGCGGCACCGCCCGGACCGACTGCCTGATGGTCGATGCCGGCTCGGCGGTGAGCGCCCGGCTGTGGGCGCCGCAGCTCGAGAACACGGCCTGAGAAGGCGGCCTGAGAAGGCGGCCTGAGAAGGCGGCCTGAGAAGGCGGCCTGAGAAGGCGGCCTGAGGAAGCGGCCCGAGAAAACGGCCTGAGAAAAGGCGAAAGGACGCTCCCGCCCACCCAGCAAGGGCGGGAGCGTCCTTAAACCCAACGAGCGCGTCACGGCCGGTCGCCCGGCCGCGACGTCACTCGTATCCCCCCGGGCCGCCCTTGCCCGATACCCCTTCCGGCTCGGGCGCCCCTGTCGCGACTCCCGGAGCAGCGGGCGTCGCATCTACATATAAGCGGCGACGGCTTGCAATCCACTTACAAGGGACTTGCCGGGCAGATGGATCAGTCGTGCTCGGCGGCGGCCGCGACCTTGGCGTCGTCGGAGCCGGCGACCCGGCGGACGACGACCGTGCTGATCCGGTTGCGGCGTCCGGCCAGGCTCTCGGCGGTGAGCCGCAGGCCCTCCACCACGGCGGTGGAGCCCGCGATGGGGACCCGGCCCAGGGCGTGTGCCAGCAGGCCGCCCACGGTCTCCACGTCGTCCACGTCGATCTCGGTGTCGAACAGCTCGCCCAGCTCGTTGACCGTGAGCCTGGCGGTCACCCGGACCGAGCCGTCGGCCAGCCACTCGACGCGCGGGGCCTCCTGGTCGTACTCGTCGGTGATCTCGCCGACGATCTCCTCCAGGACGTCCTCGATCGTGACCAGGCCGGCGGTGCCGCCGTACTCGTCGATGACGATGGCGAGGTGGATCTGGCGGGCCTGCATCTCGCGCAGGAGCTGGTCGATGGGCTTGCTCTCGGGCACGTACGTCGCCGGCCGCATCTGGGTCTCGACCCGCTCGGCGCCGCCGCCGTCGCCGGCCTCGTGCACGCGGCGCACGATGTCCTTCAGGTAGGCGATGCCGATCACGTCGTCCTCGTTCTCGCCCACCACCGGGATGCGGGAGAAGCCGCTGCGCAGCGCCAGCGACAGCGCCTGGTTCAGCGTCTTGCCGCGCTCGATGAAGACCATGTCGGTGCGCGGCACCATGACCTCGCGCACCAGGGTGTCGCCCAGCTCGAACACCGAGTGGATCATCTCGCGCTCGTCGGGCTCGATCACCCGGCGCTCCTCGGCCAGATCCACCAGGTCGCGCAGCTCGGCCTCGGAGGTGAACGGGCCCTCGCGGAAGCCCTTCCCGGGGGTGAGCGCGTTGCCCAGCAGGATGAGGAGCTGGGGCAGCGGGCCGAAGATCCGGGTCAGGCCGTACACGATGGGGGCGCTGGCCAGGGCGATGGGCTCGGCGTGCTGGCGGCCCAGCGTACGCGGTGAGACGCCCACGATCACGTAGCTGACCACCACCATGGCCGCCGCGGCGGCGGCGTAGGCCCAGCCCTGGTCGCCGAGCAGGTCGATGAAGAGCAGCGTGGCGATGACCGTGGAGACCAGCTCGCAGCACAGCCGCAGCAGGAGCAGCAGGTTGAGGTAGCGCGGCGGATCGGCCACCACCGCGCGCAGCCGCCGGGACCCGCGCCGGCCCTCACGGACGAACTCCTCCGCGCGCACCCGCGAGATGCGGGTGAGCGCGGTCTCCGCACTGGCGATCAGGCCGCCGATCACGACGAGGACTACGGCGGCCAGCACCCATGCGTTGGCCGAACTCACGGTTCCGGCCGCACCTCCCGCCACGATTCGAGCAGTTCGGCCTGAAGGCCGAACATCTCGGCGTGTTCCTCGGGCTCGGCGTGGTCATAGCCGAGCAGGTGCAGGATGCCGTGGGTGCACAGCAGCTCCAGCTCCTCGCGGGCGCCGTGCCCGGCCTCGGCCGCCTGTTTGGCCGCCACCTGCGGGCACAGCACCACGTCGCCGAGCAGCGCGGGGTCGGACGGGGCGTCGGCCTCCTGCCGGCCCCCGCCGGTGCCGGGACGCAGCTCGTCCATCGGGAAGGCCAGGACGTCGGTCGGGCCCGGCTCGCCCATCCACTGCTCGTGCAGCACCGACATGGCCGCCTCATCGACCACCAGGATCGACAGCTCGGCCAGCGGATGGACGCCCATCTTGCCCAGGACGTGCCCGGCCAGTTCGACCAGGGAGTCCTCGTCGATCTCGACGCCGGACTCGTTGGCCACCTCGATGGTCATCACTGCCCCCGGGGGCGCTTGGCGCCCTTGATGGCGCGCGGCTCGCTCTGCCGCTGCTGGCTGGCGTCGTAGCGGCCGTAGGCGTCGACGATGTCGCTGACCAGGCGGTGGCGTACGACGTCGGCGCTGCTGAGCCGGCTGAAGTGGATGTCCTGGATGCCCTCCAGGATCTCCTGTACGACCTTCAGCCCGCTCTGCTGGCCGCCCGGCAGGTCGATCTGGGTCACGTCGCCGGTGACGACGATCTTGGACCCGAAGCCGAGCCTGGTCAGGAACATCTTCATCTGCTCCGGCGAGGTGTTCTGGGCCTCGTCCAGGATGATGAAGGCGTCGTTGAGCGTGCGTCCGCGCATGTAGGCCAGCGGGGCGACCTCGATCGTGCCCGCGGCCATCAGCCGCGGGATCGACTCGGGATCGACCATGTCGTGCAGGGCGTCGTACAGCGGGCGCAGGTAGGGGTCGATCTTCTCGTACAGCGTGCCGGGCAGGAAGCCCAGCCGCTCGCCCGCCTCGACCGCCGGCCGGGTCAGGATGATCCGGTTGACGTCCTTGTTCTGCAGCGCCTTGACGGCCTTGGCCATGGCCAGGTACGTCTTGCCCGTGCCCGCGGGACCGATGCCGAACACGATCGTGTGCTTGTCGATCGCGTCGACGTAACGCTTCTGGTTGACGGTCTTGGGCCGGATGGTCCGGCCGCGGGAGGACAGGATGTCGAGGGACAGCACCTCGGCAGGGCGCTCGCTGGTCATCCGCAGCATCGCGATGCTGCGCTCCACCGCGTCCACCGTGAGCGGGGTGCCGCCCCGCACCAGCTCGACCAGTTCCTCGAACAGGCGCACCACGGCGCCGCTCTCTTCGGGGGAGCCGGTCACGGTGATCTCGTTCCCGCGAACGTGGATGTCGGCGCGGAAGGCGCCCTCGATGACCCGGAGCAGTTCGTCGCGCGAGCCCAGCAGGCTGACCATGGAGTAGTCGTCGGGGATGACCACCTTGGCCTGCGTGTGGGCGGGACCCTTGGGTCTGGTGTCGTTTACTTCGGACATGGGCAGGCTCGCGGCCTGTTCGCCTCCCGTTTTCGGCACGGTTCTCTCACGTCATGGTAGCCGCCGGAACCCGCTTCGCGCTCATCCGGGAGGCCAGTTCAGCCCACGGCCGCCGATCAGGTGTCCGTGCACGTGGAAGACGGTCTGACCGGCCGCGGGACCGGTGTTGAACACCAGGCGGTAGCCCTCGGCCGCCACCTCCTCCGCCTCGGCGATGCGGTGGGCGGCCATGATCACCTCATCGGCCAGGCCGTCGTCGGCCGCGGCGAGCGCGGCGGCGTCGCGGTAGTGCTCCTTGGGGATCACCAGGACGTGCGTCGGGGCCTGCGGATTGATGTCACGGAAGGCGAGAGTGCGCTCGGTCTCGTGCACGATCGTGGCCGGGACCTCCTTGGCCACGATCTTGCAGAACAGACAGTCGTTGTCCACGATCATAGAGCTCCACCATATCGGTAAGCGCCGTTGCCAATCGGTAATCCACCGGCGGCTGCACGGTAAGATCCTCCCGGATAGGGTGAGTGTGCAACACTTCAGCGAAACAGATTCTCGGGCGAGGCCACCGGCGAGGACACGACTGGGTCATGCCCCCAAATGAACCGGAAGAGCGTAGTAAACCCTCGGCGAAGGCTGCGCGTCCCACTGATGTGACCACCGAGACCCTCGTGGCCGACAGGTCGCTCGGGGCGGTGCCCGTCGGGTGGGATGCCGACATGGCCGTGACGGCGCTCTATAGCGCGCACTATCGGTCACTCGTGCGTCTCGCAGTGTTGCTGGTCCGCGATAATGCCACCGCGGAGGAAGTCGTGCAGGACGCGTTCGTCGCCATCCATGGCGCCTGGCGCAGGCTGCGCGATCCCGACAAGGCGCTCGCCTACCTGCGGCAATCGGTCGTCAACCGATCCCGTTCCGTACTGCGCCACCGCGCGGTCGTGGAGAAGTACGCACCGAAGGGCCTGCCCGACGCGCCGAGCGCCGAGAACGGCGCCATCGGCGAACTGGAACGATCCGCCGTCATCGAGGCGTTACGCAGCCTGCCCACCCGCCAGCGCGAGGCCCTGGTTCTGCGGTATTACGGTGACCTGTCCGAAGCCGAGATCGCGAACACGATGGGCATCAGCAAGGGCGCGGTCAAGAGCCACACGGCTCGTGGCATGGCCGCCTTACGTACCGTTCTGGAGCAGTTGTCATGACCGAGTCCACCGACGAGCACGGCGATCTTCTCCGCCGGGTGCTCCGGGCGGAGGCGGACGCGGTGGTGCCCTCCCCGGACGGACTGGAGATCATCCGTGCCCGCATCGAGCAACGCGGCTCACGCGGGCTGTTCTGGTGGCGCGCCGCGGCCTCGGCCGCCGGCGCGGTGCTGGTCGCCGCCACGGTCGTGATCGTGTGGCCGCAGATCCAGGGCGAGGAACCGCAGCAGCAGACGGTTCAGACGGTCGTGGACGAGACCAGCGCCCCGGAGATCCGGGCCACCTCGCGCGCGCCCGCGCCCACCGCGGCCACCACGTCGCTGCCCGCCAAGCAGCCGCCGCCGGTCCCGCCGGTGCAGACGCCGAGCGAGGAGCCCAAGCCGACGGCGCCTGCCCGCACCCCGCGGCAGACTCCTACGCGCTCCGACCCCTGCCCGACTCCGGCCGCGGGCGAGCCCAGGGCCGGCGCCCGTGACGACTGCCCCGCGGAGGCGACCCCCACTCCCACGCCGACGCCCAGCGACTCCGGCGGCTCCCAGACGCCCGGCGAGCCCTGCCCGGCCGACGAGTGCCCGCCCTCCGACGCCGATCCGGCACCCAGCGTGGTCACCACGCCGGTGAACACCGGCGCCGACGCCACCCCCAACTGAACCCCCGCCGCCCCGAGCCGCCCCGCACCCCGCGGATCGGCCCGGCGGACGTCACCAGCGGCCGGTGCGCGACGACAGCACCGCCGCGGCGGCCAGCCCGGCCGTGGACGTGCGCAGGACCGTTGGGCCCAGAAGGGCCGCCACGGCGCCCGACGCGCGGAAGCGGTCCAGCTCCTCCGGGGTGATGCCGCCTTCGGGGCCCACCACGAGCACGATGTCGCCCTTATCCGGCATGGGCAGGCCCGACAGCGGGGTCTCGGCCTCCTCGTGCAGCACGACGGCGGCGGACGCGCCGGCCAGCAGTCCGGCGACCCCGGCCGTGGTCGCGAGCTCGGTCACCTGCGGCAGGTGGAAGCGGCGCGACTGCTTGCCCGCCTCGCGCGCCGTGGCCCGCCAGCGGGCCAGCGCCTTGGCGCCGCGCTCGGCCTTCCACTGGGTGACGCAGCGGGCGGCGGCCCAGGGCACGATCACGTCCACGCCGGCCTCGGTCATCATCTCCACGGCCAGCTCGCCGCGCTCGCCCTTGGGCAGGCCCTGGACCACGACGATGCGCGGTTCCGGGGCGGGCACCTCGTAGACGCGGTGCACCGACAGGCGCAGCGCGTCCTTGGCCACGGCGGCGACCGTGCACTCGGCCACCCGGCCCGCGCCGTCGGTCAGGTCCACGCGCTCGCCCTCACGCAGCCGGCGTACGGTGGCCGCGTGGCGGCCCTCGGCGCCGCCGAGGACGACCTCGCCGACCACCTCGCCTCCCGAGCCGGCCGAAGCGCCCGAGGGGCCCCAGGGGCCCGAGGGGCCCGCGGGGCCCGGTGCGGGCAGGTCGGCGGCCAGGAACAGCGGTACGGTCATCGGCCCGGCCGCGCCTCAGCGGCCGTTGAAGGCGTCGCGCAGCCGGGAGAAGAAGCCCTGCTGGCCGGGGGCGAACTTGCCCGGCGGGCGCTCCTCGCCGCGCAGCTTGGCCAGCTCGCGCAGCAGCTCCTCCTGCTGCGGGTCGAGCTTGGTCGGCGTCTCGACGTTGACGTGGATCAGCAGGTCGCCGCGGCCGGACTCGTTGAGCCGCTGCACGCCGCGGTTGTACAGCGGGATGACCTGGCCCGACTGGGTGCCGGGCCGAACGTCGATCTCCTCCTTGCCGTCGAGGGTCTCGACGCTGAGGATCGTGCCGAGCGCGGCGGCGGTCATCGGGATCTGGACCGTGCAGTGCAGGTCGTCGCCGCGGCGCTCGAAGATGTCGTGCGGCAGCTCGACGATCTCCAGGAACAGGTCGCCGGGGGGACCGCCGCCCGGACCGACCTCGCCCTCGCCCGCGAGCTGGATGTGGGTGCCGTCCTCGACGCCCGCCGGGATGCGCACCTTGATCGTACGCCGGGTGCGCACGCGCCCGTCGCCGGAGCACTCGGGGCACGGCGTGCGGATGATCGAGCCGAACCCGCCGCACTGCGGGCACGGCCGGGAGGTCATCACCTGGCCCAGGAACGAGCGGGTGACCTGCGACACCTCGCCGCGCCCGTGGCACATGTCACAGGTGTCGGGGTGGGTGCCGGGCGAGGCGCCGGACCCGGTGCACACCTTGCACAGCACGGCGGTGTCGACGGTCAGTTCGCGGGTGGTGCCGAACGCGGTCTCGCGCAGCTCCAGCTCCACCCGGATGGTCGCGTTGCGCCCGCGCCTGGCCCGCGAGCGGGGCCCCCGGCTCGCGCCGGAGGCGCCGAAGAACGCGTCCATGATGTCGCTGAACGGGAACCCCGCGCCGAACCCGCCCGCGCCCGCGCCGGCGCCCGAGGAGAACGGGTCGCCGCCGAGGTCGTACATCTGGCGCTTGTTGGGATCGGACAGTACCTCGTAGGCCTGCGTGATCTCCTTGAACCGCTCCTGTGTCGCGGGATCGGGGTTCACGTCAGGGTGGAGCTCGCGCGCCAGCCGCCGATACGCCTTCTTGATCTCATCGGGACTGGCGTCACGGCGTACCCCGAGGGTGCCGTAGTAGTCGCTCTTAGCCACTTATCGACCTCGTTAAGATGCAGCCAGGATCTGGCTGACGTAGCGTGCCACCGCGCGCACCGCGCCCATCGTCACCGGATAGTCCATGCGAGTGGGGCCCAGCACACCGAGCCGAGCCAGTTGCTTGTCGCCCGAACCGTACCCGGCCGCCACGATCGACGTGCCGCGCAGGCCGGTATAGGGAACCTCCGAGCCGATGCGCACCGTCAGCGCCTTGCTGTCGGAGGTCTCCCCGAGCAGGCGCATGAGCACCACCTGCTCTTCCAGCGCCTCCAGCACCTCACGCAGGCCGACCGAGAAGTCGGCCGCCGCGAGGTTGGCGGCGCCGGCGAACACGATCTTCTCATCATGCCGCTCCACGAGCGCTTCGAGAAGCACCGACAGGACCATCGCCGCCACCGGCCGGTCCTCGGCCGGCACCCGGTCGGGCAGGTCGGCCACGTTGTCGGGGACCTTGTTCAGGTCGCACCCGTCGAGGGAGGCGTTCAGCAGCGCGCGCAGGTGCGCGATCCGGTTCTCGTCCACCGCCTCGGGCAGCTCGATCACCCGCTGGTCCACGCGGCCGGTGTTGGTGATCAGCACCAGCATCACGCGGCGCTCGGTGAGCGGCACCAGCTCGATGTGGCGCACCGTGGAGCTGCTCAGCGTGGGGTACTGCACCACGGCGACCTGGCGGGTCAGTTGCGCGAGCAGGCGTACGGTGCGGGTGACCACGTCGTCGAGATCGACCGCGCCCTGCAGGAAGGACTCGATCGCGCGCTTCTCGGCGGCCGACAGCGGCTTGATCTGGGAGAGGCGGTCGACGAAGAGGCGGTAACCCTTGTCGGTGGGGACCCGGCCGGCGCTGGTGTGGGGCTGGGTGATGTATCCCTGCTCCTCCAGCACCGCCATGTCGTTGCGGATGGTCGCGGGCGAAACCCCGAGGCTGTGGCGCTCGGTGAGCGCCTTGGAGCCCACCGGCTCGTTCGTGGAGACGTAATCTTCGACAATGGCACGGAGCACCGCGAGCTTGCGGTCATCGACCAACGTGCTCACCTCCCTGCTTCACGCGGCTTACTGGGGAAACGCGAGGTCTGGCACTCGGTGTTCCCGAGTGCCAAGTGTACGGCTCCGGCACACGAGGTGCGATAACGCGAGCGTCGCAAGCCACCGCCAAGTCGGCTGCCTTCCGGTGTCAAGTGCGAGCCGCCACACTCTTCGGTATGACTGACACACCTCCCGAGGGCGCCGACCGCACCACTCGCGTGCCGCGCTCGGCTCAAGGGACGCCGTCCGCCTCTCCCCAGGGCGCGCCGGCTCCCGGCCCTTCGACGACTCCTCCCCCGCCCTCGGGCGCCCAGCCGTACGGCGGCGGGCAATCCTTCGGCGCGCAGGCGGGCCCGCCGTACGGCGGCACCCCCGCCCCGCCGTTCGGATCTCCCCAGTACGGCGGGCAGCAGCAGCCCTACGGCAGCCCGCAGCAGCCGTACGGGCAGCAGCCCTACGGCTCCCCCGGCCAGCCCGGCGGACCGGACTGGCCCGGCGGCCCCGGCGGCCCCGGCGGCCCCGGTTACGGCGGCCCGCCGCCCGGCTACGGGCCGGCCGCGGTGCCCAAGCAGCAGATCCGGCCGAAGCTGACCTGGGTGTGGCTGTCCTGGGTGGTGGCGATCCTGTGCCTGATCGGCGGCGTGGCGGGCGGCGTCGCCGGCCTCTTCGGCAGCGTGAGCGACGTGGCCCCGGCCACCCCGTTCGCGCCGGGCCAGACGGCCAGCGTAACCCTCGACCCGGCCGACCAGCCCGCCTTGTACATCGCCACCGACCAGAACGTCAACTACGAGTGCTCGATCGACAACGGGGGCAAGCTGACCCGTTCCGCGGTGAGCCAGAACGTCACGGTCAACAACGTCAACTGGCAGCTCATCCTGAACATCGAGGTCCCGAAGGCCGGGACGTACAAGGTGGCGTGCGCGACCCAGGAGAACGCCCCCGACGTGCGGTTCGGCGTGGGCAGGAACCTCGGCGACGTGGCGAGCGGGCTCGGCGGCTCGGTCGCGGTGCTGTTCGGGGTGCCCACCGCGGGCTTCCTGTTCGCGATCATCGTCACGATCGTGGTCCTGGTGCGGCGCAGCGGCGCCCGCAAGCGCCTGGCCGCGAGCGCGGCGGGCGTCGGCGGCCCGCCTCCCGGGCCCTACGGCGGATGATCACCCCGTTTGCTAGCGTCACCTGACATGTACGGGCGCGACGTGCTGGCGGACGACTGGCGGCGGCGGAAGAAGGCCGCCATCCCGCAGATCCCGGCCGAACCCGACCTCGTGGTCGAGGACGCCGGCAGCGGGTTCTGCGGGGCGGTGGTGGCCTGCGACAAGGAGGCCGTCACCCTGGAGGACCGGTTCGGGCGGCGGCGGCTGTTCCCGCTGGCGCCCGCCGCCTTCCTCCTGGAGGGCAAGCCGGTGACGCTGGTACGCCCGCCCGCCGCGCCCCCCGCGGGCGGCGCGGGGCGCCGCCGCAGCGCCTCGGGCTCGATCGCCGTCGAGGGGCTGCGCGCCCGGGTGGCCCGCGAGAGCCGGATCTACGTCGAGGGCGTGCACGACGCCGCCCTGGTGGAGAAGATCTGGGGCCACGACCTGCGGGTCGAGGGGGTCGTGGTGGAGTACCTGGAGGGCGTGGACGACCTGCCGGCGATCGTGGCCGAGTTCGGCCCCGGGCCGGGCAGGCGGCTGGGCGTACTGGTGGACCACCTGGTCCCCGGCTCCAAGGAGAGCCGCATCGCCGCCCAGGTGGCCTCCCCGCACGTCCTGGTCGTCGGGCACCCGTTCGTGGACATCTGGCAGGCCGTCAAACCGGCCACCCTGAAGATCCCCGCCTGGCCCCGGGTGCCGCACGGCCGCCCGTGGAAGCAGGGCGTGATCGAGGCGCTCGGCTGGCGCATGGAACCCGCCGACGCCTGGCGCCGCATCCTCGGCGCCGTATCCAGCTACACCGACCTGGAGCCCGAACTGCTGGGCCGGGTCGAGGAACTCATCGACTTCGTCACCGCTCAGGAGAGCTCATGACCGACACCAACGGCCAGCCCGGCGACCCGCGCGACGCGCCGGGCGACCCGGCCGCCCCCGACCAGGACCCCAACCGGACCACCTTCGCCCGCCACCAGCCGCCGCCGTACCAGGCCCAGCCCGGGTACGACCAGGCCGGGTACGACCAGCCCCAGCCGGGCTACGGCCCCCCGCCGGGACAGGCGTACGGCCAGCAGGGCTACGGCCAGGACTACGGGCAGCAGAGCTACGGACAGCAGGACTACGGGCAGCAGGACTACAGCCAGCAGAGCTACGGCCAGCAGAGCTACGGCCAGCAGGACTATGGCCAGGCGGGCTACGGGCAGGCCGGGTACGGGCCGGGATACGGCTCGGCCCCCGGGTACGGCTCGGCCCCCGGGTACGGCTATGGTCCCACGCCGGGCTACGGTGCCCCGGCCTCCGCGTACGGCCCCCGCCCCGGCTCCGACGACACCACGATGGCCATGATCGGCCACCTGCTCGGCCTGCTGACCTGGTTCGTCGGCCCGCTGGTGCTCTACTTGGTGAAGAAGGACGAGTCGCCCTACGTCCGCCGCCAGACCGCCGAGGCGCTGAACTTCCAGATCACGTTGCTGATCGCCTACTTCGTCAGCTTCGTCCTGACGTTCGTGTTCATCGGCGTCTTCCTGTTCATGATCGTCGGCGTCGGCGCCCTGATCCTGTCGATCATGGCCGCGGTCGCCGCCAACCGCGGCGAGGACTACCGCTACCCGTTCAACATCCGCATGGTGAGCTGACCCGGCCCGGCAGGCTGATCGTGAACGCGTGCACGCTCAGCGGCCCTCGGTGAGGAAGCCGGCGATGGCGTCGGTGACGCGGTCCAGGTGGGCCGCGTCGGGCAGATGGTACGGGCCGTCGAGCGCGATCAGGTGGGCGTCCGGCAGCTCGGCGGCCAGGTGGCGGCCGCCGGCGAAGGGGATCACGCGGTCGCCGGTGTAGTGCAGCACGAGCGCGGGGGCGGCGATCTCGGGCAGCAGGTCCGCGACGTCGATGTCGTAGATCGCCTCCAGGTAGCCCGCGGCGGTCTCGCGGTCGGCGGAGTCCTTGAGCACCCCGGCCATGTGCCGGGCGGCGGCGTCGGAGCCGCCGGGACGGTACAGGTCGGCCATCAGCCGCGAGCCGATGCCCCAGTGCGTGCGGATCATCCGCACCAGCATGGCGTTCAGCTCGGTGTGGGTGAACACCGCGGGGCCGGAGGCGTACGTGCCGAACATCACCAGCCGCTCGACCAGCTCGGGGTGCCGCGCCGCGAACGCGAGGGCCACCGGGCCCGCCTGCGACATGGCCAGCAGGCTCACCGGGCCTCCCGTCCGCTCTACCACGGCGGCCAGCTCGGCGACGCTGGGCTCCAGGGAGAAGTCGTGTACGGGCCCGCGCGACAGGCCGGTGCCGTACCGGTCGTACAACGTCAGCCGTACGTGCGCGACCAGGCGTTGCAGCAGGGAGGAGCGCGGGTCGCGGCCGGAGGCGATCACGTCGATGGCCGACACCCAGCCGGGCAGCGCGACCAGCGGCGGCCCTTCGCCGAGCGTGGCGTAGGCGATCGTGCGGCCGTTCGCGTCGGCCGCGTACCGGGCGCGCAGCGCGCTCAGCGGCGGCCCCGCGCGCCCTGCGTGCCCGGCGGCGGGCGGGGCCTGCGCGGCGACCGGCGGGGCATGGAGGACGACCGGCAGGGCCTGGGGGGCGACGTCGTGCCGCAGGATCTCCAGTTCCAGGGCGGCCATGGCCGCCGACGGCTCCAGGCCCAGGTCCTCGGCCAGCCGCCGCCGGTACGCCTGGTAGTTGCGCAGCGCGTCGGCGTGCCGGCCCAGGGCGTACAGGGCGCGCATGAGCAGCGCGCGGGCCCGTTCCCGGAGGGGGTGCTCGGTGGTGAACGCCTCCAGCGCGGGCAGGGCCTCGGCCGCGCGCCCGCAGTCGAGCAGCGCCGCCGCGCGGGCCTCGACCGCCTCCAGCCGCGCCTCGTCCAGCCGGATCGCCTCCAGCCGGGCGATCTCGGCGTCGGCGAACTCCGCGTAGGCCGGCCCGCGCCACAGCGCCAGCGCCTCGCCGAGCAGCGCGGCCGCCGCGGCCGGATCGTCCTGCCTCCTGGCCTCGGCGACGAGCGCGTCGAAGCGCAGCGCGTCCACCTCACCGGGGCCGGCCTGGAGCAGGTAGCCGGGCGGCCGGGTGACCAGGCCGTCGTAGCCGAGCGCGCGGCGCAGCCGGGACACCTGGCTGTGCAGCGCTGCGTGCGGGTTGGCCGGCGGCCTCTCGCCCCACACCAGGTCCACCAGCCGGTCGAAGGACACCACCTCGCCGGCCCGCGCCAGCAGCGCGGCCAGCACAGCGCGCTGCCGGTCGCCCAGCGCCACCGGTGCCCCGTCGCCGGCCTCCACCGTGCCCAGCACCCGGAACCTCATCGCGCCCCCACCGGGAAGTGCCGCTCCATGGGGACACGATCGCAGATGGGAAGACGGGCCGTACACGCGGCGAAGCGGGCCCCGCCCGGACGTCAGGTCAGGTCGCGGATCAGCGCGTCGGCGAGCAGCCGGCCGCGCAGGGTCAGCACCATGCGGCCCGAGGTGAACGGCGCCGGCGACAGCAGGCCGCGCGAGAGCGCGTCGGCCACCGTGGGGCGGGCTGCCGGGGCGACCTCGGCCAGCGGGTAGCCGCTGGACAGGCGCAGCTCCAGCATCAGCCGCTCCACCGCCCGGTCGTCCTCCGTCAGGACCTCGCGGGCGTGGGCCGGGCTGACGCCCTGGGCGAGGCGGGCGGCGTACGCGGCGGGGTGCTTGACGTTCCACCAGCGGGTGCCGCCCACGTGGCTGTGCGCGCCCGGACCGGCGCCCCACCAGTCGCCGCCGGTCCAGTAGAGCAGGTTGTGCCGGCAGCGGCCCGCCTCGGACGCCGCCCAGTTGGAGATCTCGTACCAGGAGAACCCGGCCGCCGTGAGCATCTCCTCGGCGATCAGATAGCGGTCGGCGGCCACGTCGTCGTCGGGCATGGGCAGCTCGCCGCGCCCGATCCTGGCCGACAACCTGGTGCCGTCCTCGACGATCAGCGAGTACGCCGAGACGTGATCAGGACCCGCCTCGATCGCGGCGGCCAGCGAGGCCCGCCAGTCGTCGTCGGACTCGCCCGGCGTGCCGTAGATCAGATCCAGGTTGACGTGCTCGAACCCGGCCGCGCGCGCCTCGGCCACCGCCTGCGCGGCCCGGCCCGGCGTGTGCCGCCGGTCGAGCACCCGCAGCACGTGCTCGCGGGCGCTCTGCATGCCGAAGCTCATCCGGGTGAACCCGCCCGCGCGCAGCTCGGCCAGCGACGCCGGATCGACCGACTCGGGGTTGGCCTCGGTGGTCACCTCGGCGCCCGCGGCGAGGCCGAACTCGGCGTCGATGGCGGCGAGCACGCGTACGAGGTCGGCCGCGGGCAGCAGCGTGGGCGTGCCGCCACCGAAGAACACCGTCTCGACCCGGGGGGCCCGGTCGCCGAGCACCCGCCGCGCCAGGCGCACCTCCTCGATCACCGTCTCGGCGTAGTCGCCCCGTGACGCGCCCGGCCCCAGCTCGGCGGCGGTGTAGGTGTTGAAGTCGCAGTAGCCGCAGCGCGTGGCGCAGAACGGCACGTGGACGTAGAACCCGAACGGCCGCTCGCCGAGCCCGGCCAGCGCGCCGTCGGGAAGCTCTCCTGTGGCGGGCACGGGCTCGCCGTCGGGAAGGGTCGCAGGCACCCTCCCAGTCTGCCGCCGGTCGGCCAGTGCCCCGGACGGCCCGCGTACCGGCCAGAGCGCGGAATGGGTCGAGCCGGGAGGGGGAAAGCCGATAACGTCGGTAGTGGATCTTTCCGGCCGAGCACCCCCAAACGGAGCTCCGATGCATCCCTTCCCGGACCCGGACGACGACCCCGAGCGGACCGCACGCGTCCAGCCCCGCCCCGCCGCCGGCGCACCCGGCGCGCCGGCGGCCGGCCCATCGAGCGGCGCGAGCGGCGGCGCGGACCGGCCGCCCGGCGACCCCACCGACCCGCCCCCGGCCTCCCCGCCCCCCGCCGACGCCGCTCCCCCCGCCGAGCCGGCGCCACCCCCGGGCGCGGCGGGCGAGCCCCAGGCCCCGCAACCGCCGCCCGGGGAACACCCGGGCGCGCCCGCCCCGCCATCGGGCGAATACCCGAGCACGCACACCCCACCATCGGGCGAATACCCGAGCGCGCAGGCCCCGCCCTCCGGGGAGTATCCCGGCATGCAGGCGCCGCCGCCTCCCCCGACCGGCGAGTACGCCCAGTACCAGCAGCAGGCGCCGCAGCCGCACCCGCAGCCCCAGCCGCCGCCCGCCGCGCAGGTGCCGCCGCCACCGCCGCTGCACAACACCACCCGCTACCTGTCGGCCGGCGTCTATCTCGACGAGCGGTTCCGCGACCGGATCGTGCGCGAGCTGCTCGGCGACCGTTACCGCGCCGTCGCGCCGTCCCTCGGCGGGTTCGACGTGGTGCCCGTGCTCTCGCACACCCTGCGCGCCGAGCGGCTGTCGCTGATCAGGGACGGCGCGGTGACCGTGCTGCTCCTGGTGCTGCTGATCCTGTTCTCCTCCCTGACCGTGCCGTGGCTGCTCGCCCTGCTGCCGCTCGCGCTGCTCACGCTGCCCCGGATCAGGAGCGGGCACCTGGTGTGGCGGGTGCTGCTGATCCTGTGGGCGATCCTCTCGCTCACCTCGACCGGGCTCGTCACCGCCGGGCTGACGGCGACGGGCCTGTGGGCGGCCGGTCTCGGCGCCGACGGGCTGGGCGCGGACGCCGGGCCGGTGATCGTGCCCACGCTGCTGCTGCTCGTGACGTTCGGGGCGGCGCTGGCGTACTGGGTGTGGCAGCATCTCGCGCTCGCCCGCGCCCTGCCGCCCGGGGCCGGGCACGCCCCGTCCGGCGTGCCGGCCAAGCTGCGCGACCGGCTGGCGTACCTCGGGCAGGCCCAGTGGGGCAACGTCGCGCTGCACGACGGCGACAACCCCTACCTCGGCGCCGGTGTGCCGCACCGCTCGTGGTCGGTCACGGTCGAGCTCGACCCGCCACGGGGCCCGGCCGACCGGCTGCCGCCCGCGCCGCGCCCGCAGACCCGGATCGACCCGGCCGCGCTGCACGCCTTCGTACGCCGCCGGGTGATGGAGATGCGCGACGCGGTGGACCAGCCCGGCGAGCGCGTGGACCGCATGCACTCCGCCGACCACCTCGCCGTGCGCGGCACCTTCACCCGGGTCGACTGGCCCAGCCCGGCCGCCCGGCACCTGCGCGACCAGTCACATCCGCTCGTCGACCCGGCCACCGGCCTGCCCCACTTCGTCGCCTCGCCGGAGACCATCGACTCCGCGATCCGGCAGCCGCAGGGCGGGCTGAGCTACTACCAGCGCTTCACGATCGGCGGCGAGGGCGCCGAGGTGCGCGGCCCCGGCGGCATCCTGCTCGCCCCCGCCCAGGACCAGGGCGCCAGCGTGTCGGCGTTCCTGCACGTCGCGGTCGAGGGCCGCATGCTGTACGCGAGCGTCGTGACCACCGTGCTCCCGCCGGTGCGCGCCGGCTTCCAGGTCGTGGACCTGCTGCCCTCGCTCGGCACCGGCAGGGCGATCTGGGCGGCGATCCGGCGGGTGCGGCTCGACCTGGTGGCCGACGTCGTGTTCGCGCCGCTCCGCCTCGTGCGCACGCTGGTGCGGCTGGCGCGCCGCTCGATGGGCGCGCCGAGCCCGGCGGCGTACCAGATCTACCCGTTCGGGGCGCGCGAGAGCGTGCGCGAGCTGGGCGCCGAACCCGGCCCGCCGTCCCCGGCGGCGGAGAAGTACGCGGCCATGGTGGAGCGCCGGATCACCGGCGCCCTCCTGGAGTACCTCGACGCCCACGACGTGGACCACGGCCCCCGCGTGTGGCGCGCATGACGGCTCAGATCTCGTGCACCGCCCGCTCCGGCAGGCTGTGCTCGCGGGCGAGCGGGTTCCACATCGCGAGGAACTCCTTCTTGGCCTCGGTCGCCCTGTCGGAGGCGGCCAGGCCGCGCTTGTAGTCGGGGTCCTGCGGCCAGGCGGAGGTGCAGTCCTGCGCCTGGCGGCGGGCCCAGGCCAGGAAGCGCCGGTCGGCTTCGAGCGAGGCCCCAAGCGCGGCCGACAGCCGCGCCTTGAGGGTCTCGCCGTCGGCGATGGCGTCCACGACCAGCCCCTCGACCTGGGCGACCTGCTCCTCGCGGCCGTCGGTGATCCGCTGGATCGTGGCGATCCCGGCCTGCGCCTGCTCACAGCCCCGCACCTGGTCCAGCGCCGGCCCGAGCCCGGCCCGAGCGCCACCGCTGTCGGACAGGATCTCGTCCACGGCCTGCGCCTGCTCGGCGGCCACCGCGGGGTCCCCCGCGGGCTCCGACGCCACCGGCGCCTCGTCCTCCTCCGCGCCGCCCGCGCCCTCCCCCGGCTCGCCGGTCTGCCCGGCCCCGGCGGTCGGCGCGCTCACCGGCGCCGTACCCCCCGCCTGGTCCCCGCCCCGGAACACCACCGCCCACACGACCCCCGCCGCCATCGCCAGCGCCGCCACCACGGCCACGACAGGCACCACCCACCGCCGTCGCCGCTCTCCGAAGCCCTCCTCCCGCGAGGGCCCTCCGGCCCACCCGTGCTGATCCGGCTCCGACGCCCCACCCCTGTTGAGCGGGCGCTCGTCCCCGCGCCACCCCTCGCTCCCGTAGGCCCCGGCCGGGCCGCTCCCCCCGTGTACGCCAGACCCGCCGCGCGGATCGCCACCGGCCCACTCCCCCGCCGTGCCGGCGGCAGCCGGATGACCGAACGGCCGGGGATCGCCGGAGGACCCGAGGCCGCCTGGAGGACGGGGGCCGGTGGAGTGCCGGGGATCGGCGAACACCCCTGGGCCGGAGGAAGGTCCCAGGCCGGCGGCGGGCCCGGAAGCGGCGGCAAGATAGGGGCCGCTGGAAAACAGGGGGTCCGTGGGAGGACCGGGGTCGGTGGGAGGACCGAGATCGTCGCCGGTCCGCCCACGATGGGCGCCCCCGCCGACGCCCGCATCCCCGCCGACGCCGCCAGTGCCCGCGCCGCGCATACCCGCGCCGCTCATGCCCGCGCCGCCGCTCACGCCAGCACCGCCGCCGACATCCGCACCGATGCCGCTCACGCCGGCACCGCCGCTCACGCCAGCACCGCCGCCGACATCCGCACCGATGCCGCTCACCCCTGCACCGCCGCTCACGCCAGCGCCGCCGCTCATGCCTGCACCACTGCCGGTGCCTGCGCCGCCGACCCCCTCGCCACCTCCGAACCCCTCGCCACCGCCGAAGCCCTCGCCACCGCCGAGGCCGACGCCGCCGCCGAGCCCCACAGGGCCGCTGGATGGGCGCTCCCGGCCACGAGGGGGACCGTCCCAGGCCGTGGGCTGCCTGTGCCCCTCCCGGCCTTCCTGGCCCTCGTGAGCCCCGTGAGGGCCGTAGGGGGCCTGTCTGCCGTAGATGCCGCTGCGGCCGAGGTCGTGCTCGTGGGGGCGGGGAGCCGGGTCACCGCCCGCCGGCTCCCGGGTGGAGGGGTCCTGGTACGGGGGACGGGCGCGGCGGGTCAGGTCGGGGTCGGTCTCGCGCCACCATGAGTCCTGCTCCCAGACCGGGGGCGGCTCCTCCCTCCGCTCGCCCTGCCGCGGGGACGGGGCGGGCGCCCATGAGCCGGTGCCCGGCGCGCCCCACGAGGCGGGCGGCTCCGCCGGGCGAGCGGCGTGGCGGGGACCGGACGGTTCGCGGCCGGAGGGTTCGCGTTCGGCGGGAGGAGGCTCGGCGGCCGGAGGCCCATCGGCGGCGTGCCGCGGGCGGGAACCGGCCGAGGGGCCGGTGGGCGGCGTCCCCTGAGCCGCATGTCTCGGCCCCGAACGAGGAGTCTCGTACGGCGGAAGGCGCGAGGGCGCGGGCGGAACGGGATCGGACGCAACCCTCGGGTCCTGCGGGGGCACACCTGCGGTCGCAGGAGGAGCCGGATCCGACACACCTGACGAAGGCCCATACGGCGACTCGCCAGCGGACGCAGGAGCGGCGGGATCCGACACACTCGGCGAACCCCCATACGGGCGCACGCTCTCGGACGCGGAGGCAGCCGGATCCTCCCACACACCCTGCGAACGCCCGTACGGGCGCACACCCTCGGGCGCGGAGGCAGCCGGATCCCCCACGCCCGGCGAAGGGCCATGCGAGAGTCCACTCCCAGACTCGGAAGCAGCCCCGTCCGGCGCACCCGGCGAAGGCTCGTACGTGCGCACGCCCTCGGACTGGGGAACAGCCGGATCCCACGCACTCCGCGAAGGCCCGTACGGGCGCACGCCCGAGGACGCGGGAGCAGCCGGATCGGTCGTGGGCGGTGGAGGGGTGGGCGGGGTGGGCGGGTGGATGGCGTGGCCGGAGGTGCCGGAGGTGCCCGAGGTGCCGGAGGTGAAGGGGGGATCCAGGGCGGTGGGTGAGGTGGGGGGCGGAGGTGGGGTGGTGGCGGCGGTGGGGAGGCCGCAGCGGGGGCAGCGGTCGCGGCCGGCTGTGGGGGTGCCGCAGCGGGCGCAGGGTGCGGGGTCGTGGGGTGGTTCCGGGCGCTGCTCGGTCATCGAATCTCCTCGGGCGTGGAGACCCCCGTCGTCGGGCGTGGGAGGAAGTGAAGACGCCAATCACCCACCTGTTTCGAGACTAGAAGACGCGGGGCCCGTACGGCAGGGGGAAACGGGGGACGGGCGTTGACTGCGGCGGTGGGCGGCTCTACGATCCGGACAAACTTTAAGGAAAGTTTCCTATCAGTTCTCGCCCTGACAGCTCCGAGCAGTGGAGACACCGTGGTCCGACTCCCCAGGTACGCTCTCGTCGCCGCCGCGATGGCACTCGGCCTCACCGTGACGGCCTTACCCGCGCAAGCGCACTCCCAGACCGCCGGCGCGCACGGCGATCGGTACAAGCGCGTCGGGTACTTCATCCAGTGGGGCATCTACGCCCGCGACTTCCATGTCAAGGACCTGGACGTCAGCGGCGCCGCGCGCAAGCTGACCCACGTCAACTACGCCTTCGGCAACGTCGCGCAGGACGGGACCTGCGTCTCCGCCGACGCGTGGGCCGACTGGCAGCGGCCGGTCCCGGCCGAGCAGAGCGTGGACGGCGTGGCCGACGCCGACGACCAGCCGCTCAAGGGCAACCTCAACCAGCTCAAGGAGCTGAAGGCCAAGCACCCGGGCCTGAAGGTGCTGATCTCGCTCGGCGGCTGGACCGGGTCGAAGTACTTCTCGGACGCGGTGCTCACCCCGGAGTCCCGCGCCAAGCTGGCCGCGTCGTGCATCGGGCTGTGGCTGAAGGGCGACCTGCCGGGCCTGCCCGCGGGAACGGGCGCGGGCGTGTTCGACGGCATCGACCTGGACTGGGAGTGGCCGGGGTCGGCCGGGGCCGAGGGCAACGTCATCCGGCCCGAGGACAAGCGCAACTTCACCCTGTTCGTCGCCGAGCTGCGCCGGCAGATGGACGCCTTCGACCGGCGCAGCGAGCTGACCGCGTTCCTGCCCGCCGCCGCGGCCAAGATCGACGCCGGGTACGAGGTCCGGCAGGTGTTCAAGCTGCTGGACTTCGCCACGATCCAGGGGTACGACCTGCACGGCCCGTGGGAGCCGCAGACCGGGCACAACGGCAACCTGTTCACCGACCCCCGCGACCCGAACCCGGTCCGGTTCAGCGTGGACCAGACCGTGCGCGACTACATCCAGCGCGGCGCGCCGAAGCGGAAGCTGGTGGTGGGCGTCCCGGCGTACGGGCAGGGCTGGACCGGCGTGACCGGCGGCGGTGACGGGCTGTACCGGCCGGCGACCGGCCCGGCGCCGGGCACCTGGGCCGCGGGCACCGAGGACTACAAGGTGCTCGTCTCCAAGCCGGGCAAGCGCTACCGCGACCTGCGCACCGGCGCGCTGTGGCTGTACGACGGCACCGACTTCTGGTCCTACGACGACCCGGCGGTGCTGACGCAGAAGGCGGCCTACATCCGGCTCAAGGGGCTGGGCGGCTCGATGATGTGGTCGCTGGACCAGGACGACGCCAAGGCGTCGCTCACCTCGGCGCTGTACGCCGTGCTGCGCTGAGCCGGACGGGCCGGACGAGCTACAGATGAGCCCGGACGAGCGCGGGCGGGGCCGGGAAGGCTACTTCTTGGCCTTGTCCGTGCTCGACTCGGTGGACAGGGCGGCCACGAACGCCTCCTGGGGGACCTCGACCCGGCCCACCATCTTCATCCGCTTCTTGCCCTCCTTCTGCTTCTCCAGCAGCTTGCGCTTGCGGCTGATGTCACCGCCATAGCACTTGGCCAGGACGTCCTTGCGCATGGCGCGGATGTTCTCGCGGGCGATCACGCGGGAGCCGATGGCGGCCTGGATCGGCACCTCGAACTGCTGGCGCGGGATGAGGTCCTTGAGCTTCTTGGCCATCTCGACGCCGTACGCGTACGCCTTCTCCTTGTGCACGATCGCGCTGAAGGCGTCGACCGGCTCGCCCTGGAGCAGGATGTCCACCTTGACCAGGTCGGCCTCCTGCTCGCCGGAGGGCTCGTAGTCGAGGGAGGCGTAGCCGCGGGTGCGCGACTTGAGCTGGTCGAAGAAGTCGAAGATGATCTCGGCGAGCGGGAGCGTGTAGCGGATCTCGACCCGGTCCTCCGACAGGTAGTCCATGCCCTGCAGCGACCCGCGCCGGTTCTGGCACAGCTCCATGATCGCGCCGATGTGGTCGGCGGGGGCGAGCAGCGTGGCCTTGACGACCGGCTCGTGGATCGTGGAGATCTTGCCCTCGGGGAACTCGGAGGGGTTGGTGACCACGAACTCCTTGCCGTCCTCCATGATCACGCGGTAGATCACGTTGGGCGCGGTGGAGATCAGCGAGAGGTTGAACTCGCGCTCCAGCCGCTCGCGCACGATCTCCATGTGCAGCAGGCCGAGGAAGCCGCAGCGGAAGCCGAAGCCGAGCGCCGCGGAGGTCTCGGGCTCGTAGACCAGCGCGGCGTCGTTGAGCCGCAGCTTGTCCAGGGCCTCGCGCAGCTCCGGGTAGTCGTCGCCGTCGATCGGGTACAGCCCGGAGTAGACCATGGGCTTGGGGTGCTCGTAGCCGCCGAGCATCTCCTGGGCCGGGCGCGAGGCGGAGGTGACGGTGTCGCCGACCCGCGACTGGCGCACGTCCTTCACGCCGGTGATGAGGTAGCCCACCTCGCCCGCGCCCAGGCCGTCGGCCGAGGGCTTGGGCTCCGGGGAGATCACGCCGATCTCCAGGGTCTCGTGCTGGGCCTGGGTGGACATCATCAGCAGCCGCTCGCGCTTGCCGAGGTGGCCGTCCACGACCCGGACGTAGGTGACCACGCCGCGGTAGGTGTCGTACACCGAGTCGAAGATCAGGGCGCGGGCGGGGGCGTCGGCGTCGCCGACCGGCGGCGGGACGTCCTGGACCACCTTGTCCAGCAGCTCGCGCACGCCCTGGCCGGTCTTGCCGGAGACCCGCAGCACGTCGTCGGGGGCGCAGCCGATCAGGTTGGCCAGCTCCTCGGCGTACTTCTCGGGCTGCGCGGCCGGCAGGTCGATCTTGTTCAGCACCGGGATGATGTGCAGGTCGGCGTTCATCGCCAGGTAGAGGTTGGCCAGCGTCTGGGCCTCGATGCCCTGGGCCGCGTCGACCAGCAGGATCGCGCCCTCGCACGCCTCCAGCGAGCGGGACACCTCGTAGCTGAAGTCCACGTGGCCCGGCGTGTCGATCATGTTCAGGACGTACTCGGAGCCGCCGGACTTCCACGGCAGCCGGACCGCCTGCGACTTGATCGTGATGCCGCGCTCGCGCTCGATGTCCATGCGGTCGAGGTACTGCGCGCGCATCAGCCGCTCTTCGACGACGCCGGTGATCTGCAGCATCCGGTCGGCAAGCGTGGACTTGCCGTGGTCGATGTGCGCGATGATGCAGAAGTTGCGGATCAGCGCGGGATCGGTCTGGCCAGGCTGGGTGCGCACCGGTGTCCGTTTCGACGAAAAGGGAACGATCATACGGCTGGCTGGGACAGCCGGCCTTTCATCATATCCGCGAGGGGGAGTGCCGGGTTTCCCCGGCGAGGGAAGCGCCCCTTTGATACGGTTCCCGTGATCGAAAACGGGCAGGGCTTGTCCGGCGCCCACCTCATCCGGGGGAAGCGAGAAGCCGCTCTCTTCGGAGAGAGCGGAGGAGTCACGGTGACACGTCCGGATGCTTCACCACGGGGCGCCGCGCGCCGTGGTCTCCGCCTGCTGCTGCGGGCCGCGGCCGTCGTGCTCGCTCTCGCCGGCCTGCTGGCCGGCGTCACCGCCGCCGCCTTGCGCCTTCAGTTCACCGGGGCCCCGGCCTCCTGGGCGAGGTCGTCGGGGCACGACGCGCTGTGGCTGGGCCACATGTGGGTGGACGGCCGGCGCGGCGAGCGCGACGTGGCCGCGCTGGCGGCGCGGCTGCGCGACACCGGGATCAAAGATGTGTACGTGCATTCGGGGCCGTTCGAGCTGGACGGCACGCTAAAGCCCGAGAAATACCCCAACGCGCGAAATTTCCTGAAGTGGTGGCGGACCCACCTCCCCTCCGTCCGCGTGTCCGCCTGGCTCGGCCAGGAGGTCAAGGACGGCGGCCTCGATCTCGACGACCCCGCCAACCGCGAGCGGGTGCTCTCCGGCGCCCGCGCGATCCTCGACACCGGCTTCGACGGCGTGCACTACAACTTCGAGCCGATCGGCGACGGCGACGCCGAGTTCCTGGAGTTGCTCGACCGCACCCGCGCCCTGGCCCCCGGCAGGCTGCTCACCACCTCGGTGCCGCAGACCGAGCCGTACCTCGGGATGCGCCTGCTCGCCCGCGCGGTCATCGCCCACGACAAGTACTGGTCGCGCGGCTACCTGCGCGAGGTGGCCCGGCGCGTGGACCAGGTCGCGGTCATGACGTACGACGCGTACTGGCCCATGGCCTCCCTGTACGGCGGCCACGTGGCGCGCCAGACCGAGCTGGCGCTGCACACCGTGCCCGAGAAGACCGGCCTGCTGATCGGCGCGCCCGCCTACCACGACCACGGCGGCCCGTTCCTGGACGCCGCCGAGAGCGTCGCCGGGGCCGCCGAGGGCGCCCGGCTGGCCCTCACCGAGCACGGCAGGCCGCGCCACCGCGTGGGCCTGGCCCTGTACGTCGACTTCGCCGCCACCGAGACCGACTGGAAGGAGTACCGAACCGCCTGGCTCCGGCCCGGCTGACCGGTACAATCGACACCCGATCGGCGCGCCGAGGCGGTGATTTGAGCCGGGGGCCGCCCGATTGGTAACCTGTTCAACTGCGTGTGGCGCGCCCTCTCAATCATGCCCGCGCGCCCCGTCCACCAACTTTGACACCGAGGCTTCTTCGTGGCGAACATCAAGTCCCAGATCAAGCGCAACCGGCAGAACGAGAAGCGCCGGATGCGTAACAAGGCCGTCAAGTCGTCCCTGAAGACGGCCGTCCGCAAGTTCCGCGAGGCCGCCGAGCAGGGCGACGTCGAGCAGGCCGTGGCGCTGATGCAGGCCGCCTCCCGCCAGCTCGACAAGGCGGCCAGCAAGGGCGTCATCCACAAGAACCAGGCGGCCAACCGCAAGTCGGCCATCGCCAAGCGCGCCGCCGCGCTCGCGGGCGCCAAGTAATCGACGCCTGAGCAGTCGGCGCCAATCGACCGGCGCCGTACAGTCGGCGCCATGTGGTCGGCGCCGATCTGCCAGGGCCATGGGCCGGCCGTAGCAGGCCGGCCCGGTTCGTCCCGCGCCGCATCCCCCTCAAGGTGGGGTGCGGCGTTTTGGCGTTTCCGCACGCCCGCGAGCACGCCGGGTCACGCGGAGTAATGTCACGATTTCGATATCACACGCGCGTCGCCGCCGGATATCGGCTCCGTCACCGTCGCCCCGCGCGTATTGCCCCCCGCCCGCACTTCCTTGAATCGTGCCTACGGCAGGTGAAACGGCACGACGGGAAAGGCGGTTCGGATGCGGGGGCGGGCACCGCTGGTACTGCGGCGCGCGTTGGCCGAACCGCTGCTCCTGTTCGCCGCCTTCGGCTCGATCCTGCTGGCCACGACGGCGCTCGTCGCCCTGACCATGTACGCCTCCTCGGTGGCCGACGTGGGCGTACGCCGGGCGATGGCCGACGCCCCGGTCGGCTCGGTCTCGGCCACGGTCACCGCGCCGAACGCCCGCGACGGCTTCGCCGCCCAGGACCGGGCCGTACGCGACCGGCTCGCGCGGGCGTACGAGGGGGTGTCGCTGACGATCTCGCTGAGCGCCCGCTCCGACTCCTACGCCATGCCGGGCCAGGAGGACCGGGAGACCCCCGAGCTGACCAGGTTCGGCGTCTACGGCGGCCTGGAGCGCCACGCCCACCTGCTGTCCGGCGCGTGGCCGAAGCCGGCCCCGAGCGGCACCGTGGAGGCCGTGCTGGCGCAGCCCGCCGCCCGCGCCATGAGGCTCGGCACCGGCGACGAGATCTCCATCGAGGGGCGCCTGGACCACGAGAAGGTACGGGTCCGCGTCACCGGCGTGTTCGCGCTCGACGACCCGTTCTCCGACCGGTGGGAGGGCGAGACGCTGCTCACCCGGGGCCTGGAGATCGGCGGCTACACGACGTACGGGCCGCTGATGGTGCCGGAGGAGACGTTCGCGGCGCGCTTCGCCGGCGAGGTGGCCACCCAGTGGGTCGCGGTGCCCGACCTGCGCGGGGTGTCCCCCGACCGGCTCGGACCGCTGGCCGCCTCGGTGGCCTCGCTGAGCCGCGACGCGGGCTGCCCGAGGTGCACCGCCGAGAGCCGCCTGCCCGAGGTGCTGGCCCAGGTCTCCACGGCCAGCCTGGTCGCCCGCTCCACCATGCTGGTCCCGGTGCTGCAACTCCTGCTGCTGGCCGCGTACGCGCTGATGCTCACCGCCCGGCTGCTCACCGAGCACCGGCGCATGGAGACCGCGCTGCTGCGCTCACGCGGCGCGGGCAGCGCCCGGCTGGCCGCGCTCGCCGGGGCCGAGGCGCTGATCGTGGCGATCCCGTGCGCGCTCGCCGCGCCGCTGCTGGCCGCCCCGCTGCTGCGCGCGGTGAGCCTGATCCCGTGGATCGAGGCGTCCGGGGTGCGCTTCGCGCCCGTCCCCGACGCGGCGGCGTTCGGGGTGGCCGCCCTGGTCGCGCTGGGGTGTGCGGCACTGCTGGCCCTGCCCGCGCTGCGCGGCGCGCGGCGCACGTACGTGGAGGAGCAGTCGGCGCGCGGGCGCGGCGAGCGCCGGGGCCTGATCCAGCGCGCCGGGGCCGACATCGCGCTGCTGGTGGTGGCCGCGCTGGCGATCTGGCAGCTCCAGAGGTACGGCGGGCCGGTCACCGCGACGGCGGGCGGCGGCCTGGGCATCGACCCGCTGATCGTGGCCGGGCCCGCGCTGGCGCTGCTGTGCGGCGGCATGCTCGGCCTGCGGCTGGTGCCGCCGGTCTCGAAGCTGGCCGAGCGGATCACCTCGCGCCGCCCCGGGCTCGCGCCCGCGCTCGGCGCCTGGCAGGTGAGCCGCCGCCCGCTGCGCTACTCCGGCCCGGCGCTGCTGCTGACCATGGCGGTGGCGATCGGGGTCGTCTCCGTGGCCACCGCCGCCACCTGGCGGTCCTCCCAGGAGGACCAGGCCCGGCACCGCGCGGGCGCCGACCTGCGGGTGACCGGCTCCACCGAGGGGCCCGAGCTGGGCGCGCTGGGACGCGGCACGGCGTACGCCGCGCTGCCGGGCGTGACCGCGATCAGCCCGGCCTTCCAGGGCACCGCCGAGTTCGGCGGCACCGACGTCTCGCTGCTCGCGCTGGACGCCGCCCGGCTCGGCGAACTGGTCCACCTGCGGCCCGACCTGGCCGCCGACCCCGTCGCCACGCTCGGCGCGCGGCTGCGCCAGGGACGTCCCGAGGTGGGCGCGTTCCCGCTGCCCGGCGAGCCCGGCCGGCTCACCGTGACCGCCCGGCTCACGGTCGAGGACGGCGGCGCGGCCGGGCCGTACGAGGAGATGCCGGTGCGGATGGTGCTGAGCGACGGGCTCGGCGTGCGGCACGAGGTGGCGGTCGGCCCGCTGCGCGCGGGGCGTACCGAGGTGGAGATCGACCTGGCCGCGCTCGCGGGCCGCTCCGGGCGGCTCACGTACCCGCTTTCGGTGCGCGGCCTGCACGCCGACGTGCCGGTGCCGCCCGGCGGCAGCGCCTTCACCTTGGCGATCGAGAGCCTGCGCGCCGACGGCGCCGAGGTGCCCGCCCCGGCGAACACGCGGTGGGCGCACCGCCTCGCGGCCGGGGACCACCTGCCCGCGGAGGAGGTGCGCGAAGGCGACGGCGCGCTGGTCGCGGTGGGCTTCGGCGCCCCGCGCGACGCCCGCGAGGGCGGCGACCCGCAGCGGCTCACGCTGGTGCCCGCCGCCGCGGGGCTGAGCGACGAGGACGTCTTCGCCGCCGCCGGGAAGGTCTTCGCCCGGCTCCCGGTCGTCGTCACCGAGGACCTGGCCGCGAGCGAGAAGCTCGCCCCGGGCAAGGAGGCGACGCTGACCGTGGACCGGCAGATCACCCGGGTCGTGGTGGCCGGGATCGCGCGGCGCCTGCCCGGCACCGCCGCCGAGCGGCCCGCCGTGCTCGTGGACTGGGACACCCTGCAGACCCGCGACCTGGCCGCCGGGCAGCCGCCGCGCCCGGCCACGGAGTGGTGGCTGGCCGTACGCGGCGGCGACACCGCGCCCGCCGCGGCCGAGCTGCGCCGCCACCCCGAGTGGGACCAGACCGTGGTGGACGTGGCCGCGCTCACCCGCGAGCTGCGCGACGACCCGCTGGCGGGCGGGCTGCAGGGCGCGCTGATCCTGGGCTTCCTCGCCGCGCTGGTCTTCGCGCTGCTCGGCTTCCTGGTCAACGCGGCGGTCGCGGCGAGGGAGCGGGCCTCGGAGTTCGCGATCCTGCGCGCCCTCGGGGTGAGCTTCCGGCAGATCTTCGGGCTGCTGGCGGTGGAGCAGGCGTTCCTGATCGGCCTGTCGCTGGTGGCCGGGACCGTGCTGGCCGTGGTGGTGGCCGCGCTGGTCGTGCCGCACATCGTGCTCACCGGCCAGGCCACCGCCGTCACCCCGGACGTGCTGCTGCACATCCCGTGGGGGGCGACCGCGGCGCTGCTGGCCGTGGTGGCCGCGCTGCTGCTGGCGATCGTGGCCGCCCTGGCCCGCACGCTGCGCCGTCAGGGCCTGGGCCGGGCCCTGCGGATCGGGGAGGACCGGTGAGCGCGCTGACGCTGGTCAAGGTGCACCGGGGCGTGGCCGCGGTGCTCGCCGTGCTCGCGCTGAGCGCGGGACTGCTGGTCTCGGCCATGCCCCGGGCGATGCAGGCGGCGTACGACCGGGCGCTGCGTCAGGACCTGGACGCGGCCTCCGCACAGGCCGCCGACATCGTCGTGACCCGCCGCCCGCAGCTCGCCGAGCACACCCTGACCACCCCGGCCGCCTTCGCCGAGCTGGACGAGCGCTGGCAGGGCCTGCTCCCGCCGGCGCTGCGCGAGGTCACCGAGCACGGGCCCGGCTCGCGCGCCCACTACAGCGCCAAGACCGAGGAGACGCCGGTCGCCGCGCGCATCGGGCCCGGCTTCCAGGCGTACCAGTTCGTCAACGTGGGCTGGCTGTCCGACGCCGAGCGCAAGGTCAGGTACGTCGAGGGCGCGCCCCCCGGCCCCGCCGGGCGGGTCCGCGTCCCGGCCCGGCCCGAGCTGGGCGAGATCCCCCGGTTCGACATCGCGCTCACCCGCGAGGCCGCCGAGCGGATGGACCTGCCGGTCGGCACCATGCTGCTGCTCGGGCACAGCGGTACCATCGCGGCCCGGGTGACCGCCCTCTTCGAGCCGGTCGATCCGGCCGACCGCTACTGGCAGCACAACGGCGACCTGCTGCACGTCTCGGTGCGGCGCGGCGGGCCGGACCACGACGAGTTCCACATCACCGGGCTCACCTCGGCCGCGACGCTGTCCCGGCTCACCGGGGAGGAGCGCCAGCTCATCTACCGATGGGTCCTGCCGGTACGCGGCGAGGACCTGACCGCCCGCAACGCCCGCGACGTCATCGAGGCGATGGCCGCGTACTCCGACTCGGTGCGGGTCGCCGACCCCGGCGCCGGCAAGGGCTTCATCGCCCAGACCGGGTTCCAGGCCGACACCGGGCTCGGCAACCTGCTCACCGGCTTCCTCGGCAGGCAGCGGACCGCGGAGACCCTGCTGGCGCTGCTGCTCGGCGGGCTGACCGTGGTGGCGCTGGGCGTGATCCTGCTCGCGGTGCGGCTCGCCGAGGAGCGTACGCACGCCGCGCTGGCGCTGATGCGCGCCCGCGGCGGCTCGCTGGCGCGGGTGACGGCCACCGGGACCGCGATGGTGGCCCTGGCCGTGGTCCCGGCGGCGGCGCTGGGGTACGCGGCGGCGTACCTGGTGCCGGGGCCGGTGACGGCGCTCGCGCACGCCGGGCCTGCCCTGCTCGCGCTCGCCGCGGTGGCGTTCGCGGCCGTACGCCTGGCACTGGCGCACCGCGGGCCGCTGCGCGAGCGGCGCGACGACATGGTGGCCCAGCGGCCCTCGCCGCGCCGGATCACCCTGGAGATCGTGGTCGTGGGGCTCGCGCTCGGCGGGGCGTACCTGCTGCGCAACCGCGGCCTGACCACCTCGGCCGAGGGCGGCGCCGACGTGTTCCTGCTGCTGGTCCCGGTCGGGCTGACCGTGGCGAGCGCGCTGGTCCTGATCCGCTGCTACCCCTACCCGCTGCGGCTGGTGGTGCGGCTGCTGGACCGGGGCCGCAGGGCGGTGCCGTTCCTGGGCTTCACCCTGGCCGCCCGCGCGCGGGCCTCGGCGGCGCTGCCGGTGCTGATCCTGCTGCCCGCGCTGGCGGTCTCGGTGTTCGCCGCGGTGATCGCGGACGGCCTGGACGCCGCGCAGCGGGAGTCCGCCTGGCGGCGCGCCGGGGCGGACGCCAAGCTGGAGAGCACCGTGACGATCCCGCAGGACGCGATCGAACGCGTGCGCAGGGTGCCGGGCGTACGCGCCGTCGTGCCCGTGGCCAAGGACGTCGTGGCCATCGGCCTGGGCGGGCGGCCCGGCGTCGGAGTGGCCCTGGACCTGGCCGAGTACCGCAAGATCATCGCCGGTACGCCGCTGAGCGCGCCGCCGCCCCCCACCGCGGCCCCGGCCGCGCCCAAGGTGGCCGCCCTGGTCAGCCCGGAGCTGAGCAACGGCGGCGAGTTCGCCATCACCTGGCGGAACCGGATCGACGTGGTGCCGAGCGGCATCGTGCGCGGCCTGCCCGGCATCACCGCCGAGACCGATCGGCTGGTCGTGGTGCCGCTCGCCGCGGCCGGGAGCATCGCGGTCAACACGCTGCTGATCCAGGGGACCGGGGTGGACCCGGCGGCCCTCGCCGCGGCGGCCCGGCTGCCGGTCAAGCCGCTCGTCGCCACCTTCGACGGCGAACTCGCCGAGATCGCCGATGCGCCGCTGGCGGCCACGGTGAGCCGCACGCTGCTCGTGGTCACGCTCGCGCTGGGCGCGTACGCGCTGGTGGCGGTGGTCCTGGTGCTGGCCGCCGGCGGCGCCCAGCGCGGCGCCGCGCTGGCCCTGCTGCGCACCCTGGGCCTGTCCGAGCGGCAGGCGCGCGGCATGACCGTGCTGGAGGTGACCCCCATGATCGCGCTCACCGCGCTGGCCGGCCTCGGCCTCGGGCTCGCCCTGCCGTACGCCCTGGGCCCCGGCATCGACCTCAGCCCGTACGCCGGCGGGCCGGCCACCGGCGACCACCCCCTCGACCTCGTCACGCCGAGCCTGCTGGCCGGCGGCCTCACGGCGGTGGCCGTGCTCGGCGTGTTCACCCACACCGCCGTCACCCGCCGCCGCGCCCTCGGCCACGTCCTACGAGTAGGTGAGTGACCCATGGACCGCAGCGAGACCGCGAGCACCCCCGGCGCCCCGCCCCCGGCGACGCTCTCCGACCTGGAGGAGCGCGCCTCCCGGCGCGGCCCCGCCTTCGGCGAGAGCGCGCACATCCTGTGCGACAACCTCGTGCGCATCTACAAGACCGAGGGCGTCGAGGTGGTCGCGCTCCAGGGCCTGGACCTGCTCATCGACAAGGGCGAGCTGGTCGCGATCGTGGGCGCCTCCGGGTCGGGCAAGTCCACGCTGCTCAACGTGCTGTCGGGCCTGGACGTGCCCACCGCCGGGGTCGCCCGGGTCGCCGGGGTGGACCTGCTGTCCATGACGGCCAAGGACCGGCTGCGCTACCGGCGCGAGACGGTCGGCTTCATCTGGCAGCAGACCGCGCGCAACCTGCTCCCCTACCTGACGGCCGCCGAGAACGTCGCCCTGCCGGTCCGCCTGGCCGGCCGCGGCGCCAAGGCGGGCCGCGCCCGCGCCGCCGAGCTGCTGGACCTGCTCGGCGTCGCCTACTGCGCCGGCCGCCGCCCCGGCGAGATGTCCGGCGGCGAGCAGCAGCGCGTCGCCATCGCCGTCGCCCTGGCCAACGGCCCCGAGGTCATCCTCGCCGACGAGCCCACCGGCGAGCTGGACACCGACACCTCCGAGGACGTCTTCGCCCCCCTGCGCACCGCCAACCGCGAGCTGGGCGTCACCGCCGTCATCGTCACCCACGACGACCTGGTCTCCGAGCAGGTGGACCGCACCGTCGGCATCCGCGACGGGCGTACCAGCAGCGAGACCCTGCGCCGCGAGTCGGAGGACGGCGGCATCATCGCCCAGGAGTACGCCGTGCTGGACCGCGTCGGACGGCTCCAGCTCCCGCGCGACTTCATGAACGCGCTGAAGATGGAGCGGCGGGTGCGCCTGGAGCTGGAACGCGACCACATCGGCGTCTGGCCGGAGGAGACGCGGGACACGGAAGGAACCGACAGCGATGCCTGACACCCCCACCCCGGAGCCCTCCGCCCCCGTGACCAAGAAACCCGAGAAAGCGACAGAAGTGGCGGACGGGCCGCTCGTCATAGTGGAGGACCTGCGCAAGGTCTACCGCACCGGGCCGAAGGAGGTCGTCGCCCTCGACGGCGTCTCCTTCCGCGGCGAGCCGGGCGAGCTGATCGCGATCCGGGGCAGGTCCGGCTCGGGCAAGACCACGCTGCTCAACCAGGTCGGCGGGCTGGACCGCCCCGACGCGGGGCGGGTCGTGGTCGCCGGGCAGGAGGTGACCGCGCTGCCCGAGGACGGCCTGCTCGCCCTGCGCCGCGACGTGGTGGGCTTCGTGTTCCAGTCCTTCGGCCTGATCCCGGTGCTGTCGGCGGCCGAGAACGTCGGCGTCCCGATGCGGCTGGCCCGCGTCCCCGCGGCCGAGCGCGAGGAGCGCGTACGCGTGCTGCTCGCCATGGTCGGCCTGGAGCGGCACGCCAACCAGCGGCCGTACGAGCTGTCGGGCGGGCAGCAGCAGCGGGTCGCCATCGCCCGCGCCCTGGCCAACCGGCCCCGCCTGCTCATCGCCGACGAGCCGACCGGCCAGCTCGACTCGCAGACCGGCCGACAGATCATGGAGCTGCTGCGGGCCCTGGTGCGCAGCGAGGGCGTCACCGCCCTGGTCGCCACGCACGACCCCAACCTGATCACCCTCGCCGACCGCACCCTCCACCTGCACGACGGCCGCCTGGCGATCCCCGTGTCGTAGCTGAGGGCCGGAGCCGCCCGCGAGGTAGCCGCATCGCCCGCGCCGATTCCCGGACGGCCACCCCTTCGTGGCATGCTTCGGAGCATGGCACCAGCCGCGACGTCTCCAGCGCCCGTGACCCTCGTGACCGGCGATGAGGAACTGCTCGCCGAACGCGCCGCGGCGTCCGTCGTGGCCGCCGCCCGCGCGGCCGACCCCGGCGCGGAGACCCACGACCTGCTCGGCGGCAAGGTCGAGCCGGGCGAGCTGACCCGGCTCACCTCGCCGTCGCTGTTCGGCGACCGCGCGGTGATCGTCATCCGGTCGGCCCAGGACCTGGCCAAGGACGTCATCGCCGAGATCGTCTCGTACGCGGCGCACCCGTCCGAGGACGCCACGCTGGTGCTCCTCCACCCCGGCGGGGTCAAGGGCAAAGCGCTGGTCGACGGGGTCAAGAAGGCGGGCGCGCGGGTCATCACGGTCAGCAAGCTCACCAAGCCGGCCGAGCGGCTCGACTTCATCAAGTCCGAGATCAGGAGCGCGGGCCGTACGATCGCGCCCGACGCGGCCCAGGCGCTGCTCGACGCGGTGGGCAGCGACCTGCGCGAGCTGGCCGCCGCATGCAGCCAGCTCGTCTTCGACACCCCCTCCGACAAGAAGGGCATCGACGCGGCGGCCGTCGCCCGCTACCACCGCGGACGCGCCGAGGTGAGCGGCTTCACCGTGGCCGACGCCGCCGTGGAGGGCCGCCTGGCCGACGCCCTGGAACAACTCCGCTGGGCCCTGTCCACCGGCGTGGCCCCCGTCCTCCTGGTCAGCGCCCTGGCAGGCGGCCTCCGCTCCCTGGCCAAGGTCGGCGGCGCCCCCCGCAACCTCCGCGGCGGCCAGCTCGCCGCTCACCTGGGCATGCCCCCCTGGAAGGTCGACAGAGTCAAACGCCAGCTCAACGGCTGGGGCCCCGAGGGCATCTCCCACGCCATCCAGGCCGTCGCCACCGCCGACGAACAGGTCAAGGGCGGCGGCGCCGACCCGGCGTACGCACTGGAACACGCCATCCAGCAAATAGTCGCCAACCGCACCGGCCGCTGACCCCCACCACCCCGCGCCGCCGGCAACGCGCGGGCAACGGTGCACCGGTGCACAGGCCGGGACGGGGTGAGCGGTGGAACCCACCGCGAACGCGACGCCCTCCCGTCCCCTCCCCTGGAACGCGGAACACCCGCGCGGGGGAGCCCTGGATACGCATGCGGCACCGCTGACTCCGCGCGATCAGGGGTGTTTTCGCCTACGCCGCTGCGCTGGGCCACCACACGCCCGCTAGCGCTCAACCGCCCACCGGACACACCGCCCACGCCAGACCTCCCGCTCAGCCCTGACCGCAGCCACCCTGCCCTCCGAAGACGCCCTCCGATCGCCCGCCTGCCCGGCAGGCTCGGCCGCCTCCCCGGCACACGGGCCCAGCTCGCAGTTCGCCCGCCTGTCCGACGCGCGCACCTCCCCACAGGCCCGCTCAGCCGTGAACGCCCTCGAACACGCCACCGGACACGTCGCCGACGCTCGCTCTCCCCGCTCAGGCCGCAGCGCCGTCACCCGCGAAGTCGGCAGGTGCCCGAGGGTGTCCGCATTCGGGAGGAGGAGGCGGGAAGGCGTCACGTTAGCGCAGGCTCCGGCATCCCGCCTCGCGCAAGATTCACCGTCGCCCGGACACTCCGTCTGACCCAGCGCCGGCCCCGCTCGCACCCCCACCACCACCCCCGTCGCCCGCACGGCCCGGCGGAGGGCAGCCGTACCGCGCCCACGGCCCGGCGAGGGCGGCCGTACCATGCCCACGGTCCGGCGGGGGCGACCGTGAGCCACCGGCGGCCCGGCGAGGGCGGCCACGCCGTGCCCACAGCCCGGCGAGGGCAGCCCGCCGTGCGCACCGCCGCGACGGGGCGGCCGTGACCTGTCCATGGTGCGGCGAGGGCGGCCGTACCGCCCCCAGGGCCCGGTGGAGGCCGTCGTGACCTGCCCACGGCCCGGCCGGGGATGGCCGTTATGTGTTGCGGCCGGTGCCGTGACCCTTTCTTGACGGATGCGAGTGATTACTCGTAATATCTCAGCGAATTGCAAGCGAAAACTCGTATTTGGGGTGATCATGAGCGGTACTTCTCCCATGGCCCGCCGGTCCCTGCTCACCGCGGCCACGGTCGGTGCGGCGGGGCTGGCCTTGTCGGCGGGGCCTCTCGGGGCGAAGCCGGCCGCGGCCGGGGTGACGGCGCCCACTTCGCGGCGCTACGAGGGCAAGGTCGTCCTGGTCACGGGTGCGACGTCGGGGATCGGGCGGGCGGCGGCCATCGCGTTCGCCGGGGAGGGGGCGAAGGTCGGCTTCTGCGGGCGCAGGGAGCACCTGGGGCAACAGGTGGAGCGTGAGATCAGACGGGCCGGCGGCGAGGCGACGTACATCAGGGCGGACGTACGCGACCCGCGGCAGGTGAAGACCTTCGTCGACCGGGTGGCACAGAAGTACGGCGGCCTGCACGTGGCCATGAACAACGCGGGCATCCAGTACCGCAAGACGATCGCCGACATGACGGTCGAGGAGTGGGACGACACCCATCACACCAACGCCAGGGGCGTGTTCCTGTGCATCAAGCACGAGGCTCCGTACATCAGGGACTCGGGGGGCGGCGTCATCCTGGTGACCGGGTCGGCCAACGAGTTCGGCACCCGTCCGATGCTCGGCGCCTACGCGGCCAGCAAGGGCGCCGTGACCGGGCTGGTGCGCACGGCCGCGATCGAGTACGGCGGCGCGCCGTGGAACATCCGGGTGGTGGCCCTCTCCCCGGGCACCACCAACACCGCCCTCGTGGACGCCTGGCGGCCGATCCTGGCGCCCGACGACACGGACGAGGAGTGGGAGAGGCGCAAGGCGGGCCCGCAGCCCGGCATCGACGGGCTGAAGCGCATGGCCAAGCCGGAGGAGCTGGCGAACGCCGCCCTCGCGCTCGCCTCCGATGACATGACCTTCCTCACGGGCACGTCCGTGCTGGTGGACGGCGGCATGCTCGCCGGTCTCTGACGGCCTCGCCCGCCCAGCGCCGCGCTTCCCCGGCGGCCTCGCCGGCGCCGCGCCACGCTTCCCCGCCCCGGAGCCGACTTGACACCTTCGGACAGCCCTGTGCATGCTTTCACATGTCCCAAGGTACATGTACTTAGGTAACTGTGAGGTGATCGCGATGGCGGATGACCGGAAGCGCGGCGGGGTGCTGGTGACCGGCGCGACGGGCGGGATCGGCGCCGCGACCGTGCGGGCGCTGGCGGAGCGGGGCTACCAGGTCTTCGCCGGCGTACGCGGCGAGCCGGGCGCGCTCGCGAAGACGCCCGGCGTACGGGTCGTGCAGATGGACGTGACCGAGCCGGAGAGCGTGGCGGCGGCGGCCAAGCAGGTGGACCGCGACGTGCGCGACCACGGCCTGCGCGCGATCGTCAACAACGCGGGCGTGATCGTGCAGGGCCCGCTGGAACTGGTGCCGGTCGAGGAGCTGCGCCGCCAGTTCGAGGTCAACACGCTCGGCCCGGTGTACGTCACCCAGGCGTTCCTGCCCCTGATCCGGGCCGGGCAGGGCCGCATCGTCAACGTCAGCGCGCCGACGGCGCGGATGCCGCTGCCGTTCCTGGCGGCGCTCTCGGGGAGCAAGGCCGCGCTCGACGCGATCTCGACCGCGCTGCGGCTGGAGCTCTCGTCCTGGCGCATCCCGGTGGTGGTCGTCGAGCCCGGCACGACCGACACGGCCATCTTCGCCAAGGCCGGTGACGCCTCGCGCGGGTCGCTGGCCGTGGCGCCGCCGCACCTGGTGGAGCTGTACCGCGCCCACATCGAGGCGGTGGAGAAGACGACGGCGAACCAGAAGCCGGGGCCGGTCGATCCGGTCGCCCGCGCGATCGTGACCGCGGTGGAGGCGTCCAGCCCCAAGCGGCGGTACGTCGTCGGCGACGCCCGCGCGATCGGCCTGGTCACCCGGCTGCCGGCCGGGCTGCGGGACCGGCTCGTCATGCGCACCTTCGGCCTCGCCGGCGTCACCCCGTGACCACCACCCCGTCCGGCGGGCCCGCGGAGCGTACGATCGTGCTGGTCGGGGCCACCTCGGGCATCGGCAGGCACGCGGCGCGGCGCCTGGCGGCCGAGGGGCACCGGCTGGTCCTCATCGGCCGCGACCCGGAGCGGGTGCGCCGGCTGGCGCGCGACCTGCCCGCGGCGCACGTGATCACCGCCGACATCTCCACCGCCGACGGTGTGGACCAGGCGGCCAAGGAGGTGCACGCGGCGGTCGGCCACATCGACACGCTGGTCAACAACGCCGGGGTCATGCTGCCCGATCGCCGGACCACCGCCGAGGGCATCGAGCTGAACCTGGCCGTGCACCACCTCGCGCCCTGGTCCATGACGGGACGCCTGCTTCCCCTGCTGCGCCGCGGCGACGGCCGCGTCGTCAACGTCAACTCGGAAGGGCACCGGGCGCCGCTGCGCGGGCCGGGGCCGGTCCTGCTCGACCTCGGCGACCTCAACAGCGAGCACGGCTACGACCCGTTCCTGACCTACAGCCGTACGAAGCTGGCCAACCTGATGTTCACCTACGAGCTGCACCGGCGGCATCCCGAGCTGACGGTCGTGGCCGTCCACCCGGGGATGGTGCGCACCGACCTCGGGCGGCACTTCTCCCGGGTCCTGGTCACGCTGGTCGGCGCGTTCTCGCTGCCCGCCCGCCAGGGCGCGGAGCCGATCGTCCGGCTGGCCACCGCGCCCGAGGTCGCCGCGGGCGCGTACTACGACCGTTTCACCCCGGTCGCCTCGTCCCACGCCTCCTACGACCTGGACACCGCCCGCCGCCTCTGGGACGCCACCGCGGCCCTCCGTGGCCCCTTCGCCCCGGCCGCCTGAGCGCTCCCCTGCCGGGGACCGCCGGACGACCGGGCCGAACACCCCCCGATCCTGGAGGCCGTGACCGGAATCGAACCGGTGTGCACCGCTTTGCAGGCGGTTCCCTCAACCACTCGGGCACACGGCCGGGAAGGTCCGCCGCGATTCGGGGGCGCAGCGGCGTGCGTGCGCACACCGCCCCCCGCCTCACGCGGACTCAACGATCAAGAACACATCAGGGTACGGTCGCGGGCCCGGATGCCGTACGGGCGGCCAGGCGGGCGTCCAGCTCCTCCTCGGTGGCGACGAACCAGAACCCGTCACCGCGGTTGGTCTCGGCCACGAAGTCGCGCAGCGCGCTGCTGCGCGCGACATGGCGGGAAATGTCGCCCACGACGGCGACGCGTATCCGGTACATCTGGAATTTGAGCACCACGTCACCGGCGACGCGTGTGCTGAGCCGGAAGAAATCATCGTGAAAACGCCCGGCGGGAATGACGAGCATATCCGCGTCATATCCCAGCGCCACGCCGACCAAATCGACGGCGTCGCGTTCGCCACGTATTCTCTCCCCGTACGGGTCCAGGGCGACGGCCCGGATTCCGTGCAGGTCCACCAGTTTTTCAGGCATCGCGCGGAGCACCTTTTCCCATGCGCGGCGGAAGATCGGCGAACCGTACGCGGCGCGGACCGGCGGCGTCACCGAGAGTCGGCAAAAGCGAGAGCAGGGCCGGAAGGAACCCCCGATGACCGGCGGCGCGCCAAGGCGCGCGCGACAAGCGGGGTGGAGGTCAGCGGCCGGTACAGGACGGACAACACGCGCCGGCGCAACAGGCCGAGGTACGGCGAGCGACGGCGCGGCCGGTCGTCATGACCGCCATCGTCGTGTCCATGCTCGCTCCTTCATCGCGTGACCGGGTGGATCACCCACACCGTCCTTCGGCATTCACATTAGGCCACCCACCGGCCGTACGTCAATCCGGCGCCGCGCATTTTTCCCGCGCCCGCGATAAACACCTCTCCGAATACGGCGGTCGGAAAAAGGCGGATCTCCTGTGAGGGTGCGGTGTGCCGCCGTAGCGGCACACCGCTGGGTCGTCGTGGTCGTCGTCCGTCCCGGCTCGGGGACGTTCCCGTCTCCCTCGCGAGAGCCCGCCGGAGTTCACGGGCCGGCCGGTGCGGACGAGTGGATAATCGGGGCCATGCGTGTGGGGATAGCCCATCACTTCGGCTGGGCCGTGGCCGTCACGGCGTCGGCCGGCCACCAGGTCGCCGACCGCCGCCGGATCGACCTGGTGGAGCCCGGCGTGCCCGCGGCGCCCATCCACCGTCCGGGCGGACCTCTCGACGATGCCGCGGCCTCGGAGCTGGTGGCCCGCGTGCGGGCGTCGGCGGCCCGGGCGACGTCGGCTTCGCTGGACGAACTCGCAGCCGCGCTGCCCGAGCCGATCGTCTCGGTCTCGCTGCGGGCCTGGCCTGCGGATTTCCCCGAGGACATCGCCGTCCAGCGACGCCCACCGTACGAATCCCGAGCCGACTCCGTCATGTACCGCCAGATCCTGGCCGAGCTCGCCCGCGCGCGGGGCTGGGCCGTCCACTTCTATGACGCCAAGAACGTGGAGAGCCAAGCGGCCGGAATCCTGGCCGAGCGGGCCGGCGAGGTCCTGTACGGCCCGCGGGCGAGGCTCGGGCCGCCCTGGACGAAGGACCATCGGATGGCGCTCGCGGCGACGGTCGTGGCCGCCGATCTCCACGACGCGCCGGATGCTCAGGAGCGTGGAGCCGTTCCCGATCGAGCGACGCCCCCGTGACGCGCCCGGCGGTCCGGGCGCGAGCTCAGGCGGCGTGCTGGTAGGCGGAGTAGGTGATATAGCCGGCGTCGCCGCCCTGGTACCAGGTGGACTCGTCGTACGGCGCGATCGGAAGGTTCTGGCGCAGCCGCTCCACGAGGTCGGGGTTGGCGATGAAGGCGCGGCCGAAGCTGATCAGGTCGGCGCCGAGTCCCAGCCAGTGGTCGGCGGCCGCCTTGTCCGTCTGCCGCGGCCCCATCGGGAAGGCCGGGTTGACGATGAGCGTGCCGGGCCACTCCTTGCGCAGGCCGACGAGCACCTCCTCGTCGGTGGTGGCCTCCAGGTGGATGTACGCCAGATCCAGCGGGGCCAGCTCGGCGAGCAGCGCGCCGTACAGCTCGGGGACGTCGGTCTCCTCCGCGCCCCAGATGCCCGCGCCGGGCGAGAGCCGGATGCCGGTACGGCGGCCGCCCACCGCCTCCACGGTCGCGGACACCGCCTCCACGGCGAACCGGATGCGGTTGGCGATCGACCCGCCGTAGATGTCGGTGCGCAGGTTGGCGGTGCTGGAGAGGAACTGCGAGATGAGGTAGCCGTTCGCGCCGTGCAGTTCCACGCCGTCGAAGCCGGCCTCCATGGCCCGCAGGGCCGCTTCGGCGTAGGAGCGCGCGTGCTCGGGCACCTCGGCGGTCTCCAGCGCCCGCGGCACGGGGGCCGGCTTGGGCCCGTTCGGGGTGAACACCTCCCCGACGGCGGGCACCGCCGAGGGACCCACCGGCTGCATCCCGGTGGTGTCGGGGTGGGAGACCCGGCCTCCGTGCATGATCTGGGCGAAGATCCGCCCGCCGTTGGCGTGGACCGCGTCGGTGACCGGTCGCCAGCTCGCGACCTGCTCGTCGGTGTGCAGCCCGGGGGTGCCCGGGTTGGACTGACCGATGAGGCTCGGCTGCACGCCTTCGGTAACGATGAGCCCGGCGGTGGCGCGCTGGGCGTAGTAGGTCGCCATCGACGGCGTCGCCACGCCGCCCTCGCCCGCACGGACCCTGGTCATCGGGGCCATCACCACCCGGTTGGGCAGGGTCAGCGCGCCGAGCTGGTACCGGTCGAACAGGGTCGTCATTCCTGCATGCCTTTCGGGATTGTCACGGATGTTCACGTCCGCCGGCTGGACACGGGACTACGCTAAGACCTGACACTGACGTCAGATGCAAGCGTTCCGTCCAGGTTTTCCCGAAGGGAGGTGCGATGCGGATCGGAGAGTTGGCGTCCCGCGCCGGGGTGAGCGTACGGTCCCTGCGCTACTACGAGGAGCAGGGCCTGATCACCAGCACACGCAGCGCCGGCGGCCAGCGCACCTACACCGAAGACGAGGTCGAGCGGGTGCGGTTCATCCAGCGCCTGTACGCCGCCGGCCTGTCCAGCCGCACGGTCCTGGAGCTGTTGCCGTGTGTGGACTCCCCCAGCGAACAGAACGCCGACGAGGCGTTCGAGCGGATGGTGCGAGAGCGAGACCGGATCAGCCGGCACATCGACGAACTCTGCCAGGCCCGCGACGCCCTCGACCGGCTCATCGACGCCAACCGCGCCCACCGCGCCAGCCTGACGCCTCACTGAGCCGACGGCATCGCGAGGCACGGACGAGCAGGCGTCAGCCCGGCTTGCGCCACAGGTAGCGGCGCGGGACGCGGACCCCGCTACCGCAACGGCCAGCGTCAGGCGGACCCGGCTGCCCAGCAAGCGGGCATCAGGCCAGCTCGCGCCACAGGCAGCGGCGCGGGACGCGGACCCCGCTACCGCAACGGCCAGCGTCAGGCGGACCCGGCTGCCCAGCAAGCGGGCATCAGGCCAGCTCGCGCCACAGGCAGCGGCGCGGGACGCGGACCCCGCTACCGCAACGGCCAGCGTCAGGCGGACCCGGCTGCCGCAGCGGGCGGGCATCAGGCCGCCTTGTGCCACAGGTAGTGCCGGGCGAGGGGACCCGGTTGCCGCAGCGGGCGGCCGAGTACCAGCAGCGGCGCGGGTGGGCGGGCAGGAACAGCAGGGTGCAGTCGTCGGCCTCACGCTGGCGGGTCTTGGTGATCGCGGAGCCAGCAGGTCGGCGGCGGCCTCGGCGAGCCAGGCCGCCAGCCGCACTCCGGGGCGCGCCAGCCCGGCGGCCCGGCCGCCCACGGCCCGGCAGCGCGACAGCGCGGCGGCCCAACAGCCCGACAGCCCAGCAGCGCGACAGCCCAGCAGCGCAACAGCCCGACAGCCCGACAGCCCGACAGCGCAACAGCGCAACAGCCCAGCAGTGCGGCGGCGTACGGTGATGATCGCCTGCCCGACGCCGAACTCCACCTCCTCGACACCGGCCACTTCGCCCTGGAGGACCACCTGCCGCAGGTTCGCCACGCTGATCGCCGACTTCCTCGACCCGACCTGGAAGCGACCCGACCTGGAAGCGACCCGACCTGGAAGCGACCCGACCTGGAAGCGACCCGACCTGGAAGCGACCCGACCTGGAAGCGACCGGACCTGGAAGTAGGCACGCCAGACCCGTGGTGGGCCGGCGGAGCGGCGAAGGCACGGCCGCGCCGCCCGCGATTCCATCACCGGTGCTCCGGGGAGCCCCGGGGCAGGACGGCGAGGTGGCCGCCGAGGTCCAGGACCGCCAGGTCGCCGTCGCGGTCGGTGCGGTAGGCGCGCGTGCCCTGCCAGGAGAGACGGGCGATGGTGGCCGGGGCGGGATGGCCGTAGTCGTTGTCGGCGCCGACGCTGATCAGCGCGGCCCGCGCACCCGTCGCCGACAGGAAGGCGGGGTTCTGGCGCTGCGACCCGTGGTGCGGAACCTTGAGGACATCGGCCGGGGGCAGGCCGTGCCGCAGCAGGTCGCCCTGGGCCTCGGGCTCGATGTCGCCGCCGAGCAGGGCCGAGCCGGCGGCCCAGCGTACGTGCAGCACCAGGCTGGCGTTGTTGACCCGGGCGCTCTCGGTGGGTCCGGTCGCGGCGCGGCCGGCGTACGGCGCGAGCACCGTGATCTCGCACGGGCCGAGCCGCCACTGGGTGCCGGGCGCGACCCGGCGCTCGCGCACCCCGCGGGCGGCCAGATCCGCCGACAGCCGGGCGACGCCAGGGACGCCCGCGTCCACGACCGCCACCACGGCTTCGCCGACCTCACGCCGCCGGAACACACCGTCGAGACCGCCGATGTGGTCGGCGTGCGGATGGGTGAGGACCAGCAGGGGCACCTGCTCCACGCCGAGGTCGCGCAGGCAGCGGTCCACCGCGACCGGGTCGGGGCCGGTATCGACCACGACCGCCCTGCCGGGCCCGGCCGCGATCGCCAGCGCGTCGCCCTGGCCCACGTCGCACGCGACCAGCAGCCAGCGCGGCGGCGGCCACGGGGCCACCACCGGCCCGACGGCCAGCGCCGCCACCAGGCCCCCGCAGGCCAGCGCCGCCACCACCCTGCGCCCGTACGGCCGGCGGGCCGCCGCGAGCAGCACGGCCGCGGCGACGGCGAGCAGGGCCAGACCGGCCGGACCGCCGGGCCACGGGACGGCGCCCATCGGCGTGGCCGCGGCCCGCTCCGCGACCAGGATGATCCACCCAGTGGCGAGCCCTGCTGGGCGGACCAGCAGCTCGGCCGTACCCAGGTGCACTGGCGCGACCAGGGCGGCCACGCAGCCGAGCACGGTGGCGGGCGGGACCGCGGGACCGGCCAGCAGGTTGGCCGGGACCGTGACGAGGGAGAGCTGCCCGGACAGCAGCACCAGCAGCGGGGTGACCGCGGCCTGGGCGGCGGCGGTGACGGCTGTCGCCTCGGCGAGCGGTCCGGGCATCCGGCGGGCCATCCGGTCACGCCAGCGCGGGGTGAGCAGCAGGATGCCCGCGGTGGCGCTCACCGAGAGCGCGAACCCGTACGAGCGGGCCAGCTCCGGATCGAACAGGACCAGCCCGAGCACGGCCACGGACAGCGCCGCGACGCCGTCACGCGCCCGGCCCGAACCGAGCGCGAGCGCCGCGATCAGCCCCATGAACAGGGCCCGCAGCACGCTGGGCGACGGCCGCGCGACGATCGCGAAGGCCACCATGGCGATGCCGGCGAGCACGGCGCGCACGGCCAGCGGCAGCCCGGCCACCCTGCTGAGGCCCATCACCGCGGCGGTAACGATCGCCAGGTTCGCCCCGCTGACCGCGGTCAGGTGCCCGAGCCCGGCGTCCTCGAAGTCGGCCTTCACCTGCGGGTCCATCCGCGACACGTCTCCCACGGCGAGGCCGGGGAGCAGGCCGCGCTGGTCGGGCGGCAGCACGCCGGCCGCCCGGCGCAGCCCCTCCCGGAGCTCACCGGCCGCCGCCTGGACGCCGGACGGCGGCGAGAGCACGCGCGGCGGGCCGCGTACGAGGAGGGTGGCGGCACGCAGCTCGCCCGGATCTGCGGGCGCCAGCCGGGCACGCACGGCCAGCCGCTGGCTCGGCAGCAGACCGGTCCAACCGGCACCGGAACCGAACATGACGACGGGCGCCCGCACGGCCAGCCGCCCCCGCTGCGCACCGCTCTCGACGCGCACGACCGTGGCCTCCGCCACCACCCGCTCACCCCGGAAGCCGCCGTCACCCCGGGGCAGGACCCGCGGGTCACCGGTGAGCTCGACCTCGGCCGTGACCAGGACCCCACGACGCGCCAGCTCCGCGACGGGCCCGCCGCCGACCGCATGAACCCGCAAGGCCACCACCAACGCCGCGGCGGCCACGCACACGAGCACCGCGACCGCCACCCCGCCCCACCAGCCCTCTCCCCCGCGAAGCCCCCACCACCGGCACCCCCGCCCGCGCCCTGTCACCACCGCCGTGACGGCAGCGGCAACCGCCGCCACAACCCCCAGCCCCCCGGCCACCGGCGCCGCCCACGAGAGCGCGACCGCAGCCGTCCCCCACGCCGCCAGCGCAGGCAACGCCAGATGCAACGAAGGCCGCCGCGCAACCTCCTCCCGCTCCTCGGCCGCACCCCCACGCAAGCCGGGCGTCCAGGAGGCGATGAGGCGCCGCTTGACACCCAGCCATAGCCGGGCAACCCGACCACGCGGCGTGAGCGACCGACTCGAACGGCCCGGCCGCCCCGAAACAGGCGACAGACTCATGAGCGCCCCCTGATGGGCCTGCCGCTCGGGATGGAGAGGCCGCTCCCGAGAGACACGTGGCTCTCCAGCGGCACATCGCGCACGCCGGCCGCGTCGCTCCCGACGCCTGCGTCACGCCCACCGGTCGGGCAGCTCACAGGGGACACGCGTCTCGGGAGGATCGGACACCTAGCAGGGGTCAGGCCCCTGCCGCCTGGCACAGGGCTCGCGATGGACGCGCCGCTCACAGTGCACGGGTGACTCGCCGCCGATGTGTCACCTGCGACAACCGCAGCGCCCACAACAGACGCCCTGCGCGCAGCAGACGGCCCACGGTCCGATACAGGGCTCGCCACGGGCACCCCACCCAGTGCGGACGGGCGCCTCGCGGCCGGCTCGTTCCCCACAGCGGACGCGCCGCACCCCGTCCGCCGGAGATCGTCCCGCCGGTGGTGGCGGCGTTCGGGCCGACGCGGCGCGGCGAACGGCCCGCCACCGGCCACCGCGCCGCCCGCCATGGGCCTCCAGCCGGCAGGTCTCCGGCCGCCAGCAGTGCGTGCGTGGTCTGGGGCGGCTCCGCCCGGTGAGCGGCCGCCGGGGCCCTGCGGGGCGCATGCGACCGCTGGGCCGCAGCGGCCGCTGTGCTGGGCATGCCCACTGTGTGCCTGCGGTCTGTGAGTGTGGCCATGTGGGCGTGCACTATGTGGGGGTGCCTGCCGTGTGGGGGTGGGCGCTGTGTGAGTCGGCGCCGTATGGGTTTGTGCTGCGTGAGCATGCGCTGCATGAGCATGCGCTGCATCAGCATGCGCTGCATCAGCATGCGCAGCATCAGCATGCGCAGCATCAGCATGCGCAGCATCAGCATGCGCAGCATCAGCATGCGCAGCATCAGCATGCGCTGCATCAGCATGCGCTGAGTGGGCCTGCACTGAGTGGGCCTGCACTGAGTGGGCCTGCGCTGGCAAGGCATCAGGTTCGCGCCGGTTCCCGTCACTGGGTATCCCAGGGTTGCGGTCGCTGGGCATCCTCCCTTGGTGAGGATGCGGCATTGGCCGGGGACTCACAGTTGTGGCGGACGTGGCGGGCGCGGCCATTGGGTGAGGGCCGTTCGGTTGGGGCATCAGACGGTCACCTTGTCCTTGAGGTCGGCGTACTTGCTGTCGCCTATGCCGGAGACGTCCTGGAGCTGGGCCACGTCGCGGAAGCCGCCATGAGATTCGCGGTAGTCGACGATGCGGCGGGCCAGCACCTCGCCGACGCCGGGGAGGGTGTCCAGTTGCTCCGCGGTGGCGGTGTTGAGGTTGATCGGCGCGCCTGGGGGCGAGTCGGCGGTGAGCGGGGGCTGGGCGGCGGCGGTGTGTGGGGCGCCGACCACTATCTGCTCGCCGTCGATCAGGCGGCGGGCCAGGTTGAGGGGGCCTGTGGTCGCGCCCTTCTTGACTCCGCCGGCCGCCGCCACCGCGTCGGTCACCCGGGAACCGGCCGGGAGGGTGATCACGCCCGGGCGCCTGACCTTGCCTGTGACGTGGACGATCAGTGAGGGGGCGGTGGGCTGGGGAGTGGGAGGTGTGGGGAGCGCGGGGGCCGTGGTGGGCGGGGGCGGCAGGGGCTCGGCGGACGGTTGGGATCGCCAGGCGTACAGGGCGGCCGCCAGGACCGCGGCCAGGCCGAGCACGGCCAGGAGGACGACCTTGGCCCGGGGCGGCGCGAGCCTGGGCGCGTGCTCGGCGAGCACGGCCCGCAGCCCGCCGAGGTGGATGTGGCGCGGCAGGCCGGCCGTCTTGTCGTCGTCTGCCGCCGGTGCCCTCTCCCCTGGCGGCGGTTTGGGGATGAGGGGAGGTGCTGTGGGCGTGGGTGTGGATGCGGGGGCGTATGGGTGGCTGGGGAGGAGAGCGTGGAGCCTGGCGTGGGCTGTGGCGTGCTCTTCCGGGGTCACCTTCGTCCGCACGACGGGGACGTTAGGGCGTCGGCCGGGTTGCCGGCGGGGCCGAGCGGGGTTCTGTGGATAGTGGTGGCGCGTTGCCCGCCAGGACGGGCGGGATGGGGATTACGAGGCGGGGGCGACGGTGACGCCCAGCATGCCGGGGCCCACGTGGGCACCGATGACCGCGCCCACTTCGACGATCTCCAGCCGGGTGAGGGCGGGGAGGCGGGCGGTGAGGCGCTCGGCCAGGGCCTCCGCGCGGGCGCGGGCGGCCAGGTGCTGGACGGCGATGGCCACTCCGGGCGCGGCTTCGGACGATCCGGCGGTGGGTGTCGATGAGCCGCCGGGCGTGGAGGTGGATGCGCCGGGGGTGGGTGTGGATGGGTCCGGCGTGGGGGTGGATGCGCCGGGGGTGGGTGTGGATGGGTCCGGCGTCGGGGTGGATGCGCCGGGCGTGGGGGTGGATGGGCCGGGCGTGGGGGTGGATGGGTCAGGTGTGAGTGTTGGTGGTTCTGGTGTGGCTGAGGGCGCTTCTGGTGGTTTGGGGGTGGCCGGGGGCGCTTCCGGTGGGAGTGGGGGTGATTTGAGGGTGAGGGCGGCCTGGACCGCCAGGTCTTCCAGGCGGGCGAGGGCGCGGGTCGCCGTCCGTACCTTTTCCAGGGGGACGATGACGCCCTCCACGATGTGGAGCAAGGGTTTGATCATCAGGGCTGAGCCGAGGAGGGTGGCGGCCGGGCCGATTCTGCCGCCTCGGCGCAGGTGTTCCAGGGTGTCCACGTAGAAGAAGCTGTGGGTGTGCTCCAGGGTGTGGCGGGCGGCGGCGGCCACCTCGTTGGGGCCTGCGCCCTGGGCGGCGGTGCGGGCGGCGGACAGGACGGCGAAGCCCAGGCCCATGGCGATGGAGCGGCTGTCGATCACTTCTACGGGGATGGGGGCGGTCTCGGCGGCCAGGCGGGCGGCCTCGACGGTGCCGGACATCTCGCCGGACAGGTGGATGGAGACGATCGCGGTCGCGCCGCCCGCCGCGGCGGCCTCGTACGCCGCGGCGAAGCGTTCGGGGGCGGGGCGGGAGGTGGTCACCGGGGAGCGCGCGCGCAGGGCCGCCGAGACGCCCGCGGGGTCGATGTCGGCCATGTCGTCGTACGCCCGGCCGCCGATGACCACCTGGAGCGGGATTACGGCCACCCCGAGGCGTACGGTCTCGACCGGGGGGAGGTAGGCGGTGGAGTCCGTGACGACGGCGACCGATGGCGACATAGCCAGAGGTTACTGAGGGCAGGGCGGTCGCGGCCACGCCCGCTCACCGGAGCGGGCGGCCGGGTGTGCGCTACTGGACGGGGGTGCCGCCGCTCCAGACGCGGCGCGGCTTGAGGCCGAAGGCCCAGGCGAACGCGCCCTCGTGGTCGGCGTCCCACTGGACGATGTCGGCCAGGCGGCCGGGGGCGAGCACGCCGCGGTCGGGCGCGCCCAGCACGGTGGCGCCGCCGAGGGTGGCGGCGCGGAGGGCGTCGCCGACGCTCATGCCGAACGCGGCGACGGCGAGGCTGATGACCAGCGACATCGAGGTGATGCCGCAGTGGCCGGGGTTGTGGTCGCTGC
>NZ_JACHGN010000005.1:357226-605902 GCF_014202315.1 Thermocatellispora tengchongensis
GGGCGTCGCCGACGCTCATGCCGAACGCGGCGACGGCGAGGCTGATGACCAGCGACATCGAGGTGATGCCGCAGTGGCCGGGGTTGTGGTCGCTGCGGAGGGCGATCGGAACGCCCTGGGCGATCATGCGGCGGACCGGCGGGATGCTGCCGTCCTGCAGCGCGGTGCCGGGGCACAGCACGGCCGGTACGCCGTAGCGGGCCAGGACCGCGATGTCCTCGTCGGAGACGTGGTGCAGCAGGTCGGCGGAGGCGCAGCCCAGCTCGGCGGCGAGCTGCACGGCGCCGCGGCGGCTGTGGGCGCCGGCGTGGATGCGCGGCAGCAGGCCGACGTTGCGGCCGGAGGCGAGCACCCAGCGCGCCTCCTCGGTGGTGAAGTGGCCCTCGTCGCAGTAGACGTCCACGCTGTCGGCCCCGGCCGCCGCCGCGTCGGCGCACCACGCGCCGACCGCCTCGACGTAGTCGCGCTGGCGTCCGAAGTACTCCGGCGGCACGACGTGCGCGGCCAGGAAGGTGACGTGCACCCGCGGCATCATCGGCTCTTTCTCGAGCTCGCGGAGCAGGCGGACGTCGGCCAGCTCGCCGTCGCGGGTGAGGTGGAAGCCGGTCTTGGCCTCGACGGTGGTGGTGCCGCTGAGCAGCCACTCGCGCAGGCGCTCGCGGACGCCGTTGCACAGGGTCCACGGGTCGGTGCCGCGGGTCACGGTGACGGTGGAGCCGATCCCGCCTCCGGCCGCGGTGATCGCGCTGGCCGAGGAACCGCCCGAGCGCATCGCCAGCTCGGCGTAGCGGTTGCCCGCGTAGACGGGGTGGGTGTGGGCGTCGATCAGGCCCGGGGTGACCAGGGCGCCGCCGAGGTTCTCCACGTGGTCGACGTCGACGATGTCGTCCACGACGCCCGGCACGCTCTGCGGGAGGTCGGCCGCGCGGCCGACCCACGCGATCCGGTCGTTGTGCACCAGGATCGCCGCGTTGCTGCACACATCGTTGCCGGTCCAGAGCCGGCCGATGTTGGTCAGCAGGCGAACGGTCATCGCATCACCGCCCGCGTGGAGGACACCCTGCGGGAGCAGCCCCATACCACCGCGGGCGCACTGCCCATGGGGTCCGCTCTGCGTCCGGACGGCATCGGGGGTCTCCTGCTTCTCATCCGCAATAGGGTCTTAGCGGTGACCGTATCGCCGAGATCATCGTCTGGCGATTTCAGTTCAGTTACGTTATTTCACAGGTCGGCTTGGTGTACAGGGTGATTGGGGAAGAACGCCGCCTCTATTCGAGGGTCCTGAGGCCGCTCCGTGGACCTCCCCACCCTTCCCACCATCGCGTTTCGGCACCTCAGGCACGTCTTACCCGACCAGCACCACGACTCTCAGCAGGCATCACGTGGAACCTACGCCAGAAGGGGGTCGCGAGGCTGGGGCAATAGTAGCAATCCCCACCCTTCCCCGACCACTGTCGCAATCATCACTAGCTGCGTGGTTTCCCCTGCACCAGGCGTACGCACGGGGCCGGACGCGCGCCGCCGGCGGCACCGCGTGGGTACCGCCGGCGGCGTGGGTCTGGTATGGGGCCTAGACGGTCTCGACCGGCTTGGCGTGGCGGTCGAGCTCCACCTGGAGGGTGGGCAGGACCCGCGCGTGCAGGATCGTGCCGTCGGCGGTGTGCTCGATCGACAGCACCTCGGCCTCGCGGTGGGCCCGCGAGATGAGGTCGCCGCGCTCGTACGGGACCAGCACCCGCACCTCGTGGTCCAGCCGCGGCAGCTCGCGCTCGATGAGCCGCATGAGCTCGTCGATGCCGGCGCCCGTGCGCGCGGAGACGACCACGCTGTGGCGCTCGCGGGACGTCAGGTTGGCCAGGGCCACCGGGTCGGCCGCGTCGGCCTTGTTGATCACCACGATCTCGGGGATGCCGCCCGCGTCGACGTCGGCGAGGACCTCGCGCACGGCGGCGAGCTGCGACTCGGGGTCGGGGTGGGAGCCGTCCACGACGTGCAGGATCAGGTCGGCCTCGGCGACCTCCTCCAGCGTGGAGCGGAACGCCTCGATGAGCTGGTGCGGCAGGTGGCGTACGAAGCCCACCGTGTCGGCCAGCGTGAACAGGCGGCCCTCGGGCGTGCGCGCGCGGCGCACGGTCGGGTCGAGGGTGGCGAACAGGGCGTCCTCGACCAGCACGCCGGCCCCGGTGAGCCGGTTGAGCAGCGAGGACTTGCCCGCGTTGGTGTAGCCGGCGATTGCCACGGCCGGCACCTCGCGGGTGCGCCGCCTGGTGCGCTTGGTCTCGCGCGCGGTGGACATCTCGCTGATCTGACGGCGCAGCTTGCCCATGCGCTCGCGGATCCTGCGCCGGTCCAGCTCGATCTTGGTCTCACCGGGGCCGCGGCCGCCGATGCCGACGCCGCCGGCGGCCCGTCCGCCGACCTGGCGGGACAGGTTGCCACCCCAGCCGCGCAGGCGCGGCATGAGGTACTGGAGCTGGGCCAGCTCGACCTGGGCCTTGCCCTCGCGGCTCTTGGCGTGCTGGGCGAAGATGTCCAGGATCAGGGCGGTCCTGTCGATCACCTTGACCTTGACCACGTCTTCGAGCTGCCGGAGCTGGCCGGGCGTCAGCTCGCCGTCGCAGATCACCGTGTCGGCGCCGGTGGCGGCCACGATGTCGCGCAGCTCGACGGCCTTGCCGGACCCGATGTACGTGGCCGGGTCGGGCCGCTGCCGTCGCTGGATGAGCCCTTCGAGCACCTGGGAGCCCGCGGTCTCGGCGAGGAGCTTGAGCTCCAGCAGCGAGTTCTCGGCGTCCACGGCGCTGCCGGTGGTCCAGACACCGACCAGGACGACCCGCTCAAGCCGGAGCTGACGGTACTCGACCTCGGTGATGTCCTGGAGCTCGGTGGAAAGACCCGCCACGCGGCGCAGGGCCTGGCGGTCTTCGAGGTCCAGTTCGCCGACCTCCGGGACCTCGAACTCCTTGGGGTCGAGGTCGTCCCACTGGCGGGCGGTGTCACGGGTGAAGCGAGTACGGGAATCGTTCTGCATAAATGTCATCTCTGTGAGGTCAACGCCTGGACACCGTGGTGTCTTCCCCGATGGTGACACGACACTCGCCGGGCGTTCACCTGGTTATCGGATCGGGATCAGGAGGTCGCCTTCAGGACGCTGGCGTCGCCGGCGCCGGTGCTGACCTTGATCTTGCGCGGCGACTGGTCGTCGTCGGTCACCTCGGTACGCCCCTCGCCCGCGCCCGACTCGGTGGTGACGGCGTACGTGCCGTCGGGCAGCCGGACGACGGCGTCGCCGGCCCCGCTCTCCAGGGTGACGTCGTCGGGGGCGGTGACGAACTTCAGATCGATGTCGCCCGCGCCGGTCTCGGCGTAGGCGCTCTTGCCGCCCAGCCCGGCCGCCCGGATGTCGCCCGAGCCGGTCTTGGCGGTCACCGGGCCGGTGAGCTGCCGGAGGGTGATCTCGCCGGAGCCGGTGTCGACGGTCACCGCCACGCCCTTGGGCACCTCGACCTTGTAGTCCACGGCGCAGCTGTGGAAGCCGATCTTCTCCGGGCAGTCGTAGCTCAGGGTGAGCTGGTCACCCTCGACGGGGTGGGCGGTCTCGGGCTTGCCGTCGCCGCGCCAGTGCAGGGTCTCGGTGACGCGCACACCGGTGCCCCCGGTCTCGTTGACGACGACGTCGCCGGCGCCGCTGCGCACCTCCAGCTTGGTCACGTTGGCGACGTCGTAGCTGTTCACGCTCTGGTTCTCGGGACGGCCGATGTTCTGCAGGCCGCATCCGGTGAGCACCACCACGCCGGAGCCCAGCAGCGCACCGGCGAGCAGCAACCTCTTCATCTCCACACCCTCGATTCTCGGATTCGCCCCGCCCCCGCGTACCGAGGTTCGGGCGTACGCGTCAAGGTTGGCCGATCGTGTCGGGGTGGCCCATCCGGAAAGAACCCCATCTGTCCCCTGATGCCGCCGGGCACTCCCTCAGGGAAGGCCCCCCGGCTTTGACCGGGATTTCAGGGTGAAGTAGCGTCTCTTCCGTAATCCAGAAGAAGTTTTCCACTTCATGGAAAAGTACGCGGAAAGGTGGGCCCATGGGCAGCGTCGAGATCACCGGTCCCGTCCTCGAACGGTTCGACGAGATCCTCACGCCCGAGGCGCTGGAGTTCGTGGCGGCGCTCCAGCGCGAGTTCGGCGGGCGGCGGCTGGAGCTGCTCGACGCCCGCCAGGCCAGGCAGGCCGAGCTGAACGCCGGTGCCACCTACGACTTCCTGCCCGAGACGGCCTCGATCCGCGAGGACGACTCCTGGCGCGTGGCGCCGCCCGCGCCCGGCCTGGTGGACCGCCGGGTGGAGATCACCGGGCCGGTGGACAGGAAGATGACGATCAACGCGCTCAACTCCGGGGCCAAGGTCTGGCTGGCCGACTTCGAGGACGCCAACTCCCCGCTGTGGGAGAACTGCGTCAACGGCCAGCTCAACCTGCGCGACGCGCTGGACCGCACGATCGACTTCTCCACCGGCGGCAAGGAGTACAAGCTGCGCCCCGACGAGGAGCTGGCCACGATCGTGGTGCGCCCCCGCGGCTGGCACCTGGACGAGAAGCACCTGCTGGTGGACGGCGCGCCGGTCTCGGGCTCGATCTTCGACTTCGCGCTGTACTTCTTCCACTGCGCCCGCCGCCAGATCGCCAAGGGCCGCGGCCCCTACTTCTACCTGCCCAAGATCGAGTCGCACCTTGAGGCGCGGCTGTGGAACGACGTGTTCGTGCGCGCCCAGGATCTGCTGGGCGTCGAGCGCGGCACGATCCGGGCCACGGTGCTGATCGAGACCTACCCGGCCGCCTTCGAGATGGAGGAGATCCTCTACGAGCTGCGCGAGCACTCGGCCGGGCTGAACGCGGGCCGCTGGGACTACCTGTTCAGCGTGATCAAGAAGTTCCGCACCCGGGGCCGGGAGTTCCTGCTGCCCGAGCGCAACGCGGTGACGATGACGGCGCCGTTCATGCGCGCGTACACCGAGCTGCTGGTGCGCACCTGCCACAAGCGCGGCGCGCACGCGATCGGCGGCATGGCCGCCTTCATCCCCTCGCGGCGTGACCCCGAGGTGAACAAGGTGGCGCTGGAGAAGGTGCGCGCCGACAAGACCCGCGAGTCCGGCGACGGCTTCGACGGCTCCTGGGTGGCCCACCCCGACCTGGTGCCGGTCTGCCGCGAGGTGTTCGACTCGGTGCTCGGCGACAAGCCCAACCAGCTCGACCGGCTGCGCGAGGACGTCAAGGTCACCGCCGCCGACCTGCTCGCGGTCTCGCAGACCCCGGGCGAGATCACCGAGGCGGGCCTGCGCAACAACGTGGACGTGGCGCTGCGCTACCTGGCGGCCTGGATGGGCGGCAGCGGCGCGGTCGGCATCCACAACCTGATGGAGGACGCCGCCACCGCGGAGATCTCCCGCTCGCAGGTGTGGCAGTGGATCCACAACGGCATCGAGCTGGCCGACACCGGCGCCGTGGTCACCAAGGAGCTGGTGGAGCGGATCATCGGCGAGGAGCTGGCGCAGATCGCCGCCGAGCCGGGCTACGACGAGAAGCTGTACGACCAGGCGGCGGCGCTGTTCAAGGAGGTGGCGCTCGACGACGACTTCGCCGAGTTCCTGACCCTGCCCGCCTATGCCCGGATGCCGTGATGCGCGCATGATGGCAAGGTGAGACGGGAGGGAAGACGATGAGCCTCCGGGAGATCACCGAGCGGCTGGCCGGGGTCCTGGACCGCGACGCGGTCATCACCGACCCGGTCAGGCTGCGCACGTACGAGTGCGACGGGCTGACCTACCACCGGGCCACCCCCGGGCTCGCGGTGCTGCCCGACACGGCCGAGCAGATCGCCGCGGTCGTACGGCTGTGCAACGAGTACGGGGTGCCGTTCGTGGCCCGCGGGTCGGGCACCGGCCTGTCGGGCGGGGCGCTGCCGCGCACCGACGGCGTGCTCATCGTGACCTCCCGGATGCGGCGCATCCTGGAGATCGACCTGCCTAACCGGCGGGCCGTGGTCGAGCCCGGCGTGACCAACCTGGCGATCACTGAGGCCGTGCGCGACCGGGGCTACTACTACGCGCCCGACCCCTCCAGCCAGCAGGTGTGCTCGATCGGCGGCAACGTGGCCGAGAACTCCGGCGGGGCCCACTGCCTGAAGTACGGCTTCACGGTCAACCACGTCGAGGCGCTGCAGGTGGTCACGCCCGACGGCGACATCGTCGAGCTCGACGCCCGCGATCCGGGCTACGACCTGCTCGGCGCGTTCGTGGGCTCGGAGGGCACGCTGGGCATCGCGACCAGGATCACCGTACGCCTGACGCGCGCCCCCCAGGCCGTCACGACGCTGCTCGCCGCGTTCCCCGACATCGAGACCGGGGGCGTGGCCGTGTCGCGGATCATCGCGGCCGGCATCGTCCCCGCGGCGATCGAGATGATGGACGCGCTGTCGATCGAGGCGGCCGAGGCGGCGGTGCGCTGCGGCTACCCCGAGGGCGCCGGGTCGGTGCTGATCGTGGAGCTCGACGGGCCCGAGGAGGAGGTGCGGCACCAGTTCGGCCGGGTCACCGCGATCTGCTCCGAGAGCGGGGCTTTCGAGGTGCGCACCGCCGACGACCCGGCCGAGCGGGCCGCGATCTGGCGCGGACGCAAGTCGGCGTTCGCGGCGGTCGGCCGGATCAGCCCGGCGTACATCGTGCAGGACGGGGTGGTGCCGCGCACCGCGCTGCCGCGGGTGCTGGCCGGGATCGACGCGCTGTCGCGGGAGCACGGGATCAGGGTCGCCAACGTCTTCCACGCGGGCGACGGCAACCTGCATCCCCTGGTCCTGTTCGACGACGCCGAGCCCGGGGCGGGCGAGCGCGCCGAGACCGTTTCGGGGCGGATACTCGACCTGTGCATCGAGAACGGCGGGTCGATCACCGGCGAACATGGAGTTGGGGTGGATAAATCGCGATATATGCCGCGGATGTTCTCCGACGACGACCTCGACACCATGCAGCTCGTCCGCTGCGCCTTCGACCCGCGCGGCCTGTCCAACCCGGGCAAAGTGTTCCCCACCCCGCGCCTGTGCGGCGAGGTGCCGGGGGTGCGCAAGGGCGTCCACCCGCTGGTCGCCTCCGGCCAGGCGGAGCAGTTCTGATGGGCACGGCCGCCGACGCGCTGGAGAAGACCGGGGTCACGGTGCGCGACGCCGGCGACGACGACGCCGTGGCCGGGGTGCGGCCCCGGTGGGTGGCGCTGCCCGAGTCGGCCGAGGAGGTCGCGGCGCTGATGCGGGCCTCGGCCGAGCAGGACCTCGCGGTGGTGCCCGTGGGCGGGGGCACCAAGCTGCACTGGGGACTCCCGCCCGAGCGGTGCGACCTGCTGATCGACACCTGCTGCCTGACCGCCCCGGCCGAGCACGCGGCGGGCGACATGGTGGTGCGGGTGGCCGCGGGGACCACCATGGAGGAGCTGGCGGCGCTGCTGGCCCGCAACGGGCAGGAGCTGGCGCTGGACGTGCCGCTGGAGGGCGCGACGGTCGGCGGCACCCTGGCCACCGCGACCGCGGGGCCGCGCCGCTTCCGCTACGGCACCGCGCGCGACCTGCTGATCGGCATCACGGTGGTGCTCGCCGACGGCACCGTGGCGCGCAGCGGCGGCAAGGTCGTCAAGAACGTCGCGGGCTACGACCTGGGCAAGCTGTTCACCGGCTCCTACGGCACCCTCGGCGTGATCGCCGAGGCGACCTTCCGGCTGCACCCGATCCCGGCGGCGCGCCGCTGGGTCACGGCCGCGGTCGCCCCGGGACGGCTGGCCGCGCACTCCCTGGCACTGGCCGCCTCGCAGGCCGAGCCGAGCGCCATCGAGCTGGACTGGCCGGCCGGCGGCCCCGCCACGCTCTCGGTGCTGGTGGAGGGCGCGGCGGCCGACGGCCGGGCCCGCACCGTGCTCGACCTGATCGGCGAGGGCCGGATCGAGGACGAGCCGCCGCCGTGGTGGGGCCGCCTCCCCGGCGGCGAGGGCGGCGAAGGCGACTGGAGCGACGGCAGCGACGGGAGCGACCGGAGCGACGGGAGCTACGAGAGCGTCGCGGAGGCGCTGGTGGAGCTGCGCGTGCCGCCCTCGCGCGCCGCCGACGCGCTGGCCGCGCTCCCCCGCCCCGCCGAGACCTCCGTACGCGGCGCGCTCGCCTCGGGCGTGCTCCTGCTCGCGCCCCCGCCCGGCGCCGCCCTGCCCGCGTACGTCACGGCGCTGCGCGCAGCGGTGCGCGAGCACGGCGCGCGGGCCGTGGTGCTGGCCGCGCCCGACCCCGCCGCCCTGGACATGTGGGGCGAGACCGGCGCGCTGCCGCTGCTCAGACGGGTGAAGGAGCGCTTCGACCCCGGGCGCAGGATGTCACCCGGACGCTTCGTGGGGGGAATCTGATGAGCGAGGACCTGAACGACCTCATCAAGGACTGCGTGCACTGCGGCTTCTGCCTGCCGACGTGCCCGACGTACGTGCTGTGGGGCGAGGAGATGGACTCCCCGCGCGGGCGCATCCACCTGATGAAGCAGCACGCCGAGGGCACCCCGATGACGCCCGAGATGGCCGGCCACTTCGACGCCTGCCTGGGCTGCATGGCCTGCGTGACCGCCTGCCCGTCCGGGGTGCGATACGACCGGCTGATCGAGGAGACCCGGGCGCAGGTGGAGCGGGAGCATGAGCGCGAGCCCGACGACCGCGCGCTGCGCGAGCTGGTGTTCGCGCTGTTCCCCTATCCGCGGCGGCTGCGCGCGCTGCGCCGGCCGCTGCGGCTGTCGGGCCGGCTGCGCGCGGCGCTCGCGCCGAGCCTGGAGCGGGTGAACCCGTCGCTGGCGGCCATGGCCACCCTGGTGCCCCCGGCGCAGCGCCGGGTGCGCCTGCCCGCCCGGGTGGAGGCCCGCGGCGCGCGGCGCGCGGTGGTCGGGATGCTCACCGGGTGCGTGCAGGGCGAGTTCTTCCCGCAGGTGAACGCGGCGACGGCCCGGGTGCTGGCGCTGGAGGGCTGCGACGTGGTGATCCCGCGCGGCCAGGGGTGCTGCGGCGCGCTGTCGGTGCACTCCGGGCGGGCCGAGCAGGCGCGCAGGCTGGCCAAGCGGACGATCGCGGCCTTCGAGCGGGCCGGCGTGGACACGGTGGTGGTGAACGCGGCCGGCTGCGGCTCGACCATGAAGGAGTACGCCGAGCTGCTGGCCGGCGAGCCCGGCTGGGCGTCCCGGGCGGCGGCGATCCGGGCCGTGGACGTCGCGGAGTTCCTGGCCGAGCTGGGCCCGGCCGCCGAGCGGCACCCCCTGCCGGTCAGCGTGGCCTACCACGACGCCTGCCACCTGGCTCACGCCCAGGGCGTGCGCGCCCAGCCGCGGGCGCTGCTCGCCGGCATCCCGGCGCTGGAGGTCAGGGAGATCGCCGAGTCGGCGATCTGCTGCGGCTCCGCGGGGACCTACAACCTGTTCCAGCCGCGGGCGGCGCGCGACCTGGGCGACCGGAAGGCCGAGCGGGTGCTGGAGACGGGGGCCGAGCTGCTGGTGTCGGCCAACCCGGGCTGCACGATGCAGATCACCTCGGCGCTGCGCCGGCTGGGCAAGGAGGAGATCCCGGTCGCGCACACGGTCCAGGTCCTCGACGCCTCGCTGCGCGGCCTCGGCGCCGCCGCGCTGATCGGCGCCGGGAGGGGCGCTTGAGCGGCGTACAGAGCGTGGACCGGGCGCTGGACGTGCTCGAAACGCTGGCCGAGATGGGCGGCGAGGCCGGGATCTCGGAGCTGGCGTCCCGCACCGGCCTGCCGTACGGGACGATCCACCGGCTGCTGCGCACGCTGCTGGCCCGCGGCTACGTGCGCCAGGAGTCCGACCGCCGCTACGCGCTCGGGGGCGCGCTGGTGCGGCTGGGCGGGGTCGCCGAGCGGATGGTGGCCGTGTGGGCGCAGCCGTACCTGGCCAAGATGGTGGAGCTGTCGGGCGAGACGGCGAACCTCGCGGTGCTCGAAGGCGACTTCATCGTCTACGTGGCGCAGGTGCAGTCGCCGCGCAGGCTGCGCATGTTCGCCGAGGTCGGGCGGCGGGTGCTGCCGCACAGCACGGCCGTGGGCAAGATCCTGCTGGCCGACCGGCCCGACCGCGAGGTGGTCGCGCTGATCGAGCGCACCGGCATGCCGCGGCGCACGGCGAACACGATCGTGGACCACGAGGCCATGCTGGAGGCGCTGTCGGCGGTGCGCGCCCAGGGCTACGCGCTGGACCTGGGCGAGGAGGAGCTGGGCGTGCACTGCCTGGCCGTGCCGGTGCACGACGGGGAGCGGGTCGTGGCCGCGATGTCGGTCTCGGGCCCGGCCGAGCGCATCGACGCGCTCGACCGGGAGGAGCTGGCCCGCGGCCTGCGCAAGATCGCCGATGACTTCGCGCTGGAGCTGGCCCCGAGGTTCAGCCGGCCGGGCGGATGATCGTGAAGATCGCGTCGGACGGGTCGCTCAGCACCGCCAGGCGCCCGTACGGGCTGTCGAACGGCTCGTGGTGCACCTCGCCGCCCAGCTCGCGGGCGCGCTCGGCGGCCAGGTCGCAGTCGGCCACCGCGAAGTAGGTCATCCAGTGCGGCGGGATGTCGCCCTGCTCCTGCCACTCCTCGCTCATCAGCATCCGCCCGGCCACCTGCCGGCCGCCGAGCGACCAGACCGTGTAGTCGAAGCCGGCGCCGTCGCCGATCTGCTCCTGCTCGTAGCCGAACAGGGCGCGGTAGAAGGCGTCGGCGCCGTACGCGTCGGTGGTGTTGAGCTCGTGCCAGGCCATCGCGCCCGGCTCGGCGTACCGGCCGGCGCCGGCGAAGGGGCCCTCCTGCCACAGGCCGAACACCGCCCCCTGCGGGTCGCACACGATGGCGAACCTGCCGAAGCCGGGCACGTCGCCCGGCGGTGCGAGGATCTTGCCGCCGTTGGGCTCGACCTTGGCGACGGTGGCCTCGACGTCCGAGGCGGACAGGTACAGCCCCCACGTCGCCGGGCCGGGCTCCTCCTCGGGCGGCTGCGGCGAGATCGCCGCGACCGGCCTGCCGCCGACCGAGCACATGGTGTAGTGCCCGAACTCCTCGCCCTGGTCCTCGCAGCTCCAGCCGAGCAGCCCCGAGTAGAACCGCACCGCCGCCGCGACGTCGTCGGTGCTCAACTCGGCCCAGCAGGGCGCCCCGTCCTGGTATGCGGTCACTTCGCTCATCGCAGTCTCCGTCGACCACTCCGATCACGAATCCGTGATCCCCCGTGTACGCTCCGTGAGCGTGATCTCACGATACACCGGCGGAGGGTCGTGACCAGCCGGGACACGGGCGCACAATGGGGGGCATGTGCCGAAGCATCAAGACCCTGCGCCCGCCGTTCACCGAGAGCGTGAGCGAGGAGGACATGCGCGCCGCGGCGCTGCAGTACGTGCGCAAGATCTCCGGGTTCCGCGCGCCCGCGCCGCACAACGCCGAGGCGTTCGAGCGCGCGGTGGCCGCGGTCACCGCGGCCACCGCCGACCTGCTGGCCACCCTGGAGGTACGCGGGGCGGCCAAGCGGTGAGCCGGATCACTGACGGCCGGTGTTCCCCCGCGGGCTGATCTCGATACTGCCGTTCTGCGGCACCGGGATCACCTCGACCTTGCCGTCCTGGATCGCCTTCCACAGGATGGCGCCCTGCGGCCCCAGCACGCTCACCAGATCCTTGATCGACTCAAGCTCGGTGCGCACCTTGGCGTTGCGCTGCGCCTGCGCCGCGTTCTCGGCCTTGGCCGCCTGCTCGGCCGCCAGCGCGTTGATCAGCGACTCCGGCGGCTCGGGCTTCTGGATGGTCAGCACCACGTCGCCGCAGTCGCCCGAGCCCGCGTAGTTGGGGTTGCAGAAGTAGTCGCCGCCGGAGGTCTCCTTGATGAACTGCCGGGCGAGCTGGCCCACCCTGGCCTCCCACTGCTGCTTGATCGTGGGGTCGTTGAACAGCTTCTTCCACTCGAACTCCTGCGAGGCGGCGTCCATCGCGCGGTCGAGCGGCTGCTTGAAGTAGAAGTTGAGCATCCGGTTCCAGCCGTCGTCGTCCTCGTCCAGGTACGCGCCGTACTTCAGGCCGATCTTCTCGTGGAACTGGCGCAGCGTCTTGCAGTCGGTGTTCAGCGTGAACGTCGCCGACCCGGCGACCCTCATCTCGACGTTGTCCTTCGACACCACCGAGATCACCTGCGACTCGGCGTCATCGGAGCCGGAGAAGTCGAAGGTGCGCTGGCCGTACGGGTAGGAGTAGGAGGTGTCGCCGGGCCCGAGCAGCGTGGCCCCGCTCGACGGGTTGATGCACCGCTCGAACTTGATCGCCTCGAATGTGCCGCCCGCGTAGTGCAGCAGCACCTCGTCGGGCTGGGTGCTCACCCGCGAGCAGCCGCTGAGCACGAACCCGAACAGCACCGCGGCCACCACGGCGCCGATCAGCCCCTTCACCAGCCACCCCTTGCCCCTGCCCGCCGAGGCGGCCGAGGCGGTGGCACCCGTCTTACGCGCGTTCATCGCTTCCCCTGCTTGGTGGTCCCTTTACCTGGGCGCTCACGGTACTGGAATCACCACCACAGGCGCGCGCCGGTGGCCGGCTAGGGCTTGCGGGCCACCGCGCCGAGCATCGCCGCGCTCCCGCCGGGGATGTCGGCGGCGGGGTCGTCGTCGGGGTGCCACTCCCAGACCGGGACCAGGCCGGGTTCGACCGGGTCCAGGCCGTCGAGCAGCGCGCCCACGGCATGCGGGCTCCGCTCCACGACCGGGTGGGCGGTGCCGGCGAACAGGGCCTTGACCGCGGCGGCGTCGGCGGGGGTCGTACGCGGGCCGCGTACGCCGTGGCTGAGCACGACCAGCCCGCCGGGGGCGAGCGCGTCGCGGAAGGCCGCCACGACCTCGGCCGCCTCGGGCACGAAGTGCAGCACCGACACGAACAGCACCGCGACCGGCTCGCCGAAGTCGATCAGCTCGCGCAGTTCCCGGTTGCCCAGCACCTCGCCGGGCTTGCGCACGTCGGCCTCGACGGCGACCACGCCGCCGGCGCGCGCCAGCAGCGCCCTGCCGTGCGAGACCACGATCGGGTCGTGGTCCACGTACGCCACCCGGGCGCCGGGGAGGATCTCCCGCGCGACCTCGTGGGTGTTGTCCCTGGCGGGCATGCCGGGGCCGATGTCCACGAACTGCCCGACGCCCCGGGCGGCGCAGTAGCGTACCGCGCGGCGCAGGAAATCGCGGTTGTGCCGGGCCAGCAGCGCGGCCTCGGGCACCAGGCCGAGCAGGCGGCGGGCCGCCTGACGGTCGGCCGCGAAGTGGTCCTTGCCGCCGAGCAGGAAGTCGTAGATCCGCGCGCCGCTGGGCACGCTCGCGTCGATCCCCCGAGGTGCCGGCTCCATCACGTATGGACCTCCCTCGCGGACCACTATCCCGGCCCCAGATCACAGGCGGTACCCGTTTTACCGCAAGCCATTCGCCGCGTCTGGATCGGGTCAGGCGGCGCGCGTGTGCGCCACCGGGTGGCCGTCGGCGCCGCACCGGATCTCCATCTTGACCTCCAGCTCGCGGCCGGAGTCGTCGTCGCCGTCGTCGGCCTCGAACTCGATGCGGGCGCGGGCGGCGGGGCCGCGCTCCACGTCGTCCACCTGGTACCCCTGGGCCGGGTTCCACGAGCGCAGCTCGGCCAGCCCGCCGGCGCAGCGCGCGATCACGGTGCCGCCCGCGCTCTCGATCACCTCGCTGACCGCCGGCGGCGTGGGCGCGATCGTGGGCGTGGCGGTGGCCGAGGGCGTGGGGGTGGTCGTGGGGGTGGTCGTGACGGTGGGCGCGGCCGTGGGGGACGCCGGGGGCGCGGCGGCCAGCTCGCGGCGTACGTCCTCGGCCGACAGCGGGCGGCCCGCGGGACCGCTCAGCGACTCGCCGAGCAGGTTGATCACGCCGACGCCGGCGCCCGTGGCGAGCGCCGCCGTCACCGCCCAGCCCGCCGCGGCGAGCGCCAGTCTCCTTCGCACCTCTTCACCCTCCCCCACCCAACGCTAAGCGAGGGTTAAGGGGCCGATAACGGGCTTCGAGCCCCGGGCCGGTTGCGGCTACCGTGGACGGCAAATGCCGAATGTCCTGCTCGTCGAGGACGACGTGACGATCCGCACCGCGCTCACGCGCGGCCTGCGCGAGCGCGGCCACGCCGTCTCCTCGGCCCCCACCGCCATGGACGGCCTGCGCCGGGCCGTCGAAGACCGGCCCGACCTGATCGTGCTCGACCTCGGGCTGCCCGACCTGGACGGCACCGAGATGCTGCGCATGCTGCGCGCGGTCAGCGGCGTGCCCGTGATCGTGGCGACCGCCCGCGACGGCGACGCGGCCATGGTCGGCGCGCTGGACGCGGGCGCCGACGACTACGTGGTCAAGCCGTTCAGCTCGGCGCAGCTCGACGCGCGCATCCGGGCCGTGCTGCGCCGCACGGGCGACGGCCGCGCCGACACCGCGATCGAGGTGGGCGCGCTGCGCCTCGACCCGCGCTCCCGGGAGGCCACGCTCGACGGCACCCCGCTGGACCTCACCCCGCGCGAGTTCGACCTGCTGCACTACCTGGCGGCCAGGCCGGGCGAGGTGGTCAGCAAGCGGGAGCTGCTCACGCAGGTGTGGCAGGTGCCGTACGGCGGGGCCGACAAGACGGTGGACGTGCACCTGTCCTGGCTGCGCCGCAAGCTCGGCGAGACCGCCCAGGCGCCGCGCTACCTGCACACCGTGCGCGGCGTCGGCGTCAAGCTCGTCGATCCGGAGTGAGCGGCCCGGCATGAGGAGATGGCTGGCGGCCCTGGTGGCGGCGACGACGTCGCTGGTGCTGATCGCGCTGCTGGTGCCGCTCGCCCTGCTGGTGCGGGCGGTGGCCGAGAACGGCGCGGTCGGCCGGGCCACCGGCGAGGCCGAGCTGGTCGCGGTCGTGGCGGGCTCGGTGGACCGCGACGCGCTGGCGCTCACCGTGGCCCGCGCCACCCAGGCCGGCGGGCACCCGATCACCGTGTTCCTGCCCGACGGGACCACCGTCGGCTCCCCCGCGCCGCGCAGCCCGGCGGTGGAGCTGGCCGCGCGCGGGCGCAGCTTCTCCGCCGCCGCCCCCGGCGGCCGGGAGATCCTGGTGGCGGTCCAGGGCGGCCCCGGAGGCACCAGCGTGGTGCGGGCCTTCCTCAGCGAGGCCGACCTGACCCGCGGCGTGTACGAGACCTGGCTCGGCATGCTCGCGCTCGGCCTGGCCCTGATCGGCATCGGCATCGCGGTCGCCGACCGGCTGGCCCTGCGGGTGACCCGCCCGATGACCGCGACCGCCGGGGTGTCGCACCGCCTGGCCGCGGGCGACCTGTCGGCGCGGGCGGAGGTGCCGGACGGGCCCCCCGAGGCCAGGGCGACCGCGCTGGCGCTGAACCACCTGGCCGGGCGCATCGGCGAGCTGCTGGACGAGGAGCGGGAGAACGTCGCCGACCTGTCCCACCGGCTGCGCACGCCGCTGACCGGGCTGCGGCTGGACGCCGAGTCGCTGCGCGACCCGGAGGAGGCGGCCAGGATCGGCGCGCGGGCGGACGACCTGGAGCGGGCGGTCACGGCCGTGATCGGCCAGGCGCGGCGGCGGTCCGGCGGACGGCAGCGGTGCGACGCGGCCGAGGTGGTCGCCGAGCGGGCGGCGTTCTGGTCCGCCCTGGCCGAGGACCAGGACCGGCGCATGGACCTGGACCTGCACCCGGGGCCGCTGCCCGTCGCGCTCGGCGCCGAGGAGCTGGCGGCGTGCGTGGACGCCCTGCTGGGCAACGTGTTCGCGCACACCCCCGAGGGCACCCCGCTGTCGGTGCGCCTGGCGCCCGGCGTGACCCTGGAGGTCGCCGACGAGGGGCCCGGATTCCCGGCCGGCCGCCTGGAGCGCGGCAGCAGCGGCGCGGGCTCCACCGGCCTCGGCCTGGACATCGCCCGCCGTACGGCCGAGGCCGCGGGCGGCGGCCTCACCCTCGGGTCGGGCCCCGGCGGCCGGGGAGCCCGGGTGACGGTCGTGCTCGCCCCCTTAGCTCCGTCTTAACGATCACCTAGCGCCCCGCTATCGCGGCCCCCGGCACGCTGGGGGACATGAAGACACATAGCAAGCTCATCATCGCCGGCACCGCCGCCGCGGCCGTCCTCGCGGGCGGCGCCGCCCTCACCCCCGCGAGCGCGGCCACCGCCGCGGCCGAGCGGCAGATCACGTGCGCGACCGCGGTGAAGATCGCCAAGAAGAAGGTCCCGGGCGCCCGCGTCACCGACGTGGAGCGCGAATGGGAGCACGGGCATCGCACCTGCAAGGTGGAACTGGTCAAAGGCGCCTACGAGTACGACGTGTACGTCTCCCTGAGCACCGGCAAGATCGTCAAGTTCGACCGCGACCGCGACTGAGCCCCGCCGGGGGCCGCCATGGGAGGGTCAGCAGCCGTCCAGGATGCGCTCCATGGCGGCCTTCTCGGCCGAGGTGACCCACAGCTCGTACTCGGCCTTGACGTCGATCTGCCTGGCCACGTACGCGCACCGGTACCCCCTGCGCGGCGGCAGCCACGTCGCGGCGTCGCCCGCGCCCTTCTGCCCGTTGAGCGGCCCGTCCACCGCGAGCAGGTTGTCGGGGTCGTTGGCGAACTCCTTGCGGCGCTCCTCGGGCCACCGCTGCGCGCCCTTCTGCCAGGCGTCGGCCAGCGCGACCACATGGTCGATCTGCACCTTAAGGCTGGTCTCCTGGCCGCGCCGGAACTCGATGGTCTTGCCGGAGTACGGGTCGTGCAGCGTGCCGGTGAGCACGATGCAGTCGTGCGTGCCCTTCTTGAAGGTCTCGTCCTCCAGGTCCCGCTTGAGGATGTCGTTGCGGGTGTCGCAGCCGTTGCGGTCCACGTCGGCCCAGGCGGGGCCGAACTCGTCGCGGTCGAAGCCGGTCATCGGGGCGCGGCCCTTGACCTCCAGCCCGGCGAGCTTGTCCCGCGCCTCGGCCACGTCCACCTTCACGTCGGACGACGACCCTCCCCCGCCGTCGCCGCGCGGCTCGTCCAGGTTCGCCGTATCGACGCTCACACATCCGCCCAGCCCGGCCAGCACCGTCGCCGCGGCCACCGCCGCGGCGAACGTCCGTGCGCCCACCTCACACGCTCCCTAGGTCAAAACTTCGCAAAACCCAGGTATAGCAGTACCCACTACGCCACGGATCAGGGCAAAGACCGCGTGACTACGGCGTGCCGCCGGTGCGGGCGACGTACGCCTCCAGACCGTCGAGCAGCCGGGCCAGGCCGAAGGTGAACAGGCTGTCCAGGTCGAGGTCCAGGCCGGGCCGGGAGTACACCTCGGCCAGCGCCGGGAACCGGCCGGAGAAGATGGTCTCGGCGAAGGCGGCCTGCTCGGCTTCGAGCCATTCCTCGTCGGTGACGCCGGTGTCCTGGCGGGCCCGCTGCTCGGGCTCCAGGTCGGCGGCCACGCCGCGTACGTACGCGAAGACGCTGGTCGCGATGTGCAGCACGGTGTTGGCATCCAGGCCCAGGCCCGACACCGCGCGCACGACCCGCTCGGTGCGCGCGATCCCGGCGGGCACCAGCGCGGGCCGGCTGAAGGACACCGTCGCGATCAGCCACGGGTGGCGCCGGTAGCGCTCCCACTCCACCCGCGCCAGGGCCTCCAGGCGGTCGCGCCAGCCCGCCGTCTCGGGGATCGGCGGGCCGGCCTCCTCGGCGTAGACGGCGTCGGCCATGAGCAGGATCAGCTCGTCCTTGTCGCGGACGTGCCGGTAAAGCGACATGGTGGGCACGCCCAGCTCGGCGGCCAGGCGGCGCATGGACAGGGCGCCCGGTCCCTCGGCGTCGGCGATCTCGACCGCCGTCCGCACCACCCGCGCCCGGTCGGGCGGGGCCGCCGGGGCCCGGGGCGCGCGTCCCTCGGGGGCCGGCGCGACGACGGTGCCCACGCCGGGGACGGCCCGGACCAGGCCCTCCTGCCGCAGCGCGGTGAGCGCCTTGGTGGCGGTGGCCATGGCGACCCCCCACTCGCGGGTGATCTGCCGGGTGGACGGGACGCGGTCGCCGGGACGCAACTCGCCGGCGGCGATCCGGCGGCGGATGTCGGCGACGATCCGCAGGTAGGGCGCGGTCATACTAGTGCACTATAGCGGTGCACTAGTGCCTTACGCTGAAAAACTCCCTGTTTACAGTGCTTTTATGTGTTTGTACGGTGTATCCGAAGACACCGTACGAAGGAGCAGGACATGCGCAGCGCACTGATCTGCGGGGCCGGCGTCGCCGGGCCCGCCCTCGCCCTGTGGCTGAGCCGGAGCGGCTGGCGGGTCACCGTCGTGGAGCGGGCCCCGCGCCCGCGCGAGGGCGGGCACGCCGTGGACTTCCGGGGCCGGGCCCAGCTCGGCGTGCTGGAGCGGATGGGCGTGCTCGAAGAGGTGCGCCGCAGGCAGACCGGCATGGGGGCGGTCACCCTCGTCGATGCCGCCGGGCGGCGCCGGGCCACGCTCCCGGCCGCGGTCATGAGCGGCGACGTCGAGATCCTGCGCGGCGACCTGGCCCGCGTCCTGTACGACGCGACCCGCGACTCCGCCGAGTACGTCTTCGGCGACTCGGCCATCTCGCTCACCGAGACCCCCGAGGGCGTCCGGGTCGCCTTCGAGCGCTCGGCGCCGCGGACCTTCGACCTGGTCGCCGGGGCCGACGGCATCCGCTCCACGGTCCGCGAGCTGGCCTTCGGCCCCGGCGGCGTGCACCACCTCGGCGTGTACGGCGCGTCGTTCACCGCCCCCAACCCCCTGGGGCTGCGCGACCGCGGCGTCATGTACAGCGCCCCGGGCCTGACCGCCGGCATGTACGCCCATGGCGACCGGGTCACCGGCACGCTCGACTTCGCCTCACCGCCGATCCCGCACGACCACCGCGACACCGAGGCCCAGCGGCGGCTGTGCGAGGAGGCGTTCGCCGGCGCCGGCTGGCACGTGCCGGCCCTGCTGCGGGCGATGCGGGAGGCGGAGGACTTCTACTTCCACGCCGCCGAGCAGGTGCGGCTGGACCGCTACTCGCGCGGCCGGGTCGTGCTGCTCGGCGACGCCGCGTACGGGCCGGGGCCGGGCGGCATGGGCACCGGGCTGGCGCTCATCGGAGCGTACGTGCTGGCGGGCGAGCTGGCCGCGGCCGGGGGCGACCACCGGCGCGCCTTCGCCCGCTACGAGGAGCGCATCCGCCCGTACGCCGCCGTGTGCCACAAGCAGGCGCGGGGCATCGACACCTACCTGGTGCCGAAGCGGCGGCGGCAGATCTGGATGCGCGAGCAGACCTTCCGCATGATGGGGCTGATGCCGGGCAAGGGCCTGGTGCGCGCGATGATCGCACGCGGCGCCGACGCGATCGAGCTGCCCGGCTACCCCCTGCCCGAGACGGCCGTGGCGGGGGCGGCGTGACGGCCGGCCCCCGCGGGCCTCGGTGAAACATCCGGCCTACAGGCCGTACTCCTTGACGATGCGCTCGTGCCGCTCGACCTCGACGCCGACCTCGCGGGCCAGGTCGAGCCAGGCCAGCGGGTGCACCCAGCGCTCGGTGGCGTCGTCGAGCAGGGCGTCGACCTCCACCGGGCTGACGTTCGGCGGCACCGCCACCCAGCCGAAGACGCCGGGCAGCCGCTCGCCGCTGGTCGGGTGGGTCACGGTGTAGTTCTCGTCGCTGTAGACCCACATCGGCCAGCCGCGTTCGGCCAGGACCTCGTTGAACTCGGCCCAGTCGTGCTCGCTCGGCGCGGCGCCGTCGAAGAACCAGCTCGTGTAGCCGCCGGGGCGGAGCATGCGCACCGCGGCGAACGGCGGCACGAAGCTCTCGCGCTCCTGCGGGTCGTCGGGCACGGGCTCCAGGAGCTGCGGGTCGAAGACGACGAGGTCGCCCGCGTTGTAGTCCATGCCGGGCGGCTGCGGGATGGCCAGGCGGGCGGTGGCCGGGCCGGTGCGGACGCTGATCACCTGCCGCTGGCTGCCGTCGGGGGCGGGCAGGATCACCCGGATCAGGCCCATCTCCTGCTCGATCGGACCCTCGCCCGGCTCGATCGGCATGCCGATCTTGGCGGCGCCACGGCGGACGGTGGCCCAATCCTCGGCGGAGGTGGCCAGCACGATCATGCGCCAGACGTCCTCGTCCTCCAGCTCGCCGGAGTCGAGCACGTCGGCGAGCACCTTGGCGCCCTTGGCGTTCTCGTCGAGCTGCTGCGCGGCGCCGGAGTAGAGCCTGCGCGCGTCGAGGCCCGCGCCGGCCTCCAGGGCCTTCTCGGCCTCGGCCATGGTCTCGGGCCAGCGCTCGCGCGCCCGGTGCAGCCGGGCCAGCGTGAGGTGCCGCTGCGCCTCCGGCAGCCGGGCGGCGAACTGCTCCAGCCGCTCGTCCTGGCGCGCCTCGATGAGCAGGCCCGCGAGGTAGGCCACGTCGTCGTCGGCGGCGTCGCCCAGGCGGTCGCCCTCGACCAGCATGGTCCAATAGATGTCGGCGCCGCGCGCCGGATAGCCGAGGAAGCCCAGCGTCGTGGTGTGGCGGCGGGTGGCCTCCAGGTCCTTGCCCGACAGGGGGGCCAGCCAGCCGACCCAGCGCTCGGGGTCGGCGTTGAAGCCGTCGGCGGCGTCGAACAGCCCGACCAGCTCCGCCTCCTCGCCCGGCGGCGGGAGCGGGGTGGTGGCGTCGGCGGCGGCGCGCAGCTCGGCGATGCGCTCGGGCAGCCCCTCGGTGGTCTTCAGCTCGGCCAGCCCGGTCTCGGCGATGTCGGCCAGGGCGCGGGCCTGCCAGACGCCCTGGCGGGCCAGGGCCATCTCACCGGCGATCAGGGCCAGCTCCACCCGGGCGCGGTAGCCGCCCATCATCGCGAAGTAGTCGATCCACTGGCGCAGCACCCGGCCGAGCTGCCAGGTGTTGGCGATCTGCTCGGAGCCCGCCAGCAGGCGCACGGTCTCGGCCCACTCGACGAACGAGCGCGGGTGGTCGCCCACCACGTCCAGGTCGGGCAGCGCCTCCACCGCCTCGGCGGTGCGGCCCAGCGTGCCGAGCACACGGGCGCGCAGCACGCCCTCGCGGTGCGGCTTGGCGATCGGGTCGTCGGGCTTGAAGCCGGTGGCGGCGTCGAGCGCGGCCAGCGCGTCCTCGGCGCGGCCGGCGGCGAGCAGGGCGCGGGCGGAGACGGCGGCGAGCTCCCAGCTCGCCTCCAGCTCGGCGGCGCGCAGCCGGTCGATGGCCGACTCGGCGTAGGCGACGGCCTCGTCGGCCTTGCCCGAGTCGAGCAGGCCGGCGACGTACTGGGTGGTCAGCCCGGCGAAGGCCGGGGAGCCGGGCTCGACGTCGGCGAGCCTGGCGCCGAGCATGGCCAGCCGCTCCTCGGCGTAGCCCGGACCGTCGGCGTTGGCCTGGGCGACCGCGAGGGCCTCGTAGGCGGCCGGCACCGACGGGCAGTCGCGGACGTCTTCGCGTTCGGCGAACGCGACCAGCTCCGCCGCGTCCTTGAGCGCGACCGCGCCCTGCGCACGGTCGCCGATGCGGCCGATCAGGTGCCAGTAGCGGGCGTAGAACTCAAGCCAGGGCAGCTCCATGCTCTCGGCCTGATTCGCCACCGCGGGCGCCACGACGTCGAGCTGGGAGTACCGGCCTTCGTACGCCTGCGCGGGGATGTCGCCCAGCGCGATGGCCAGACCGGCGTTTCCGGCTCCGTGAAGTTGCCGCTGGGTGTCGCCGACCCAGGCCCAGATGTCCACGTCCATGGGCAGCCAGTCTGCCAGGTCGGCGGGCGTGTCCCAAACGGCGCGGCCCATCCGGGCCCTGTCCTGCGCGATACGTCCCTGTCATCCTGATTGGCGGTCATCCCGATCGGCGGTCATCCCGTTCGGACGGGGTGATCCGATCGGGCGGTCACAGGCCGCGGGCCCGGCCCAGCAGCTCGATCAGCTCGCCGGCCTGTGCGTCGTCCAGGACGGCGAAGGCGGGGGCGAGCAGCTCGTCGGTCAGCTCCTCCGCCCGCGCCCGCAGCTCGACGGCGCGGGCGGACGGCTCGGGGTACGGCTCGGGCCACTGCAGGAAGCGGGCCATGGCGACGCCGTCGGCCAGGCCGGTCGGGCTGCCGAAGTGGGTGCCGACCAGCGTCGCCTCCAGCGGCGACAGGCCCAGCGAGAGCACCGCCATCCCGTGCACGCCCCCGCGCAGCTCGCGGGCCACGTGCAGCATGTGCGCGGCCCGCGCGGGCGCGTCCGGCGGCGGCGGCAGCGCGCGCCAGCCGGCGAACAGCGGCGCGCCGAGCACGCTCGCCTCGGCGATCACGGGTTCGAGCAGGCCGGCCAGCCTCGCGCAGCCGTCGAAGCCGCCCAGTCTGCGCCGCCCCCAGGCGTGGCAGGCGGAGGCGTACATGTCGGCGGCCTTGTCCGCGGGCAGGGACCGGCCGCCCTCCCAGGACTCGCGGACGTGCCCGGCCGGGAAGAACACGCACGCGGCCGTCACGACGTCGGCGTCCACCTCGCCGAGCACGCCGCACCGGCCGCGGAAGTACATCTCGCGCCCGCCGAGCCCGTTCTGCTCGCACAGGGCCTTCGCCTCGCGCGACATCATGAAGCCGCCGCCGAGGACGCCGATCGCGTCCTTGACCGCCGCCGCCGTGTGACGTGGGTCCGCCATGCCACCCCTCCTCGGTTCGAATGATGAACCCAGCATGGCGGGGCAGAACAAGGTTCTGCAATACCCCCCGGAGGCTAGGGCAGCACCAGCTCGCCGTGGGCCACCAGCACGGCGGGGCCGGTGAGGTAGCTGGTCTCGGCCTCCAGCGTGACGGTGAGCAGGCCGCCCGGCACCTCGACCGCCCAGCTCCCCGTGGTCTCGCCGGTCAGGTGGGCCGCGGCCAGGGCGGCGGCCACCGCGCCGGTGCCGCAGGAGCGGGTCTCGCCGGAGCCGCGCTCGTACACGCGCATCACCGCGCGGCGCGGGCCCACCGCGTTGACCAGCTCGACGTTCACCCCGGTCGGGAAGATCGTGGTGTCGAAGCCGGGCTGGTGGGTCAGGTCGACCTGGGCGACCGGATCGCCGACCACGCAGGCCAGGTGGGGGTTGCCGAGGTCGATGTGCAGGCCGGTGTACTCGTGGCCGCCGAGCGTGGCGCTGCTCTCGCCCAGGATGCGCGGCAGGCCCATGTCGACCGTGACGTCGCCCTCGGCGCCCAGGCGCACCAGCTTGACGCCGCCCCTGGTCGCGATCGGCAGCTCGCCCGGCTGGGCCAGCCCCGAGTCGACCAGGTAGCGGGCGAACACCCGCGCGCCGTTGCCGCACATCTCGGCCATGCTGCCGTCGGCGTTGCGGTAGTCCATGAACCACTCCGCCTCGCCCGCGAGGTGGGCGACCTCGGGCGCCAGCTTGGTGCGCACCACGTGCAGCACGCCGTCGCCGCCGATGCCCGCCCGGCGCTCGCACAGCGCCGCCACCATCGCCGCCGTGACGTCGATCTCATTGTCGGGATCGGGCAGGATGACGAAGTCGTTCTCGGTGCCGTGCCCCTTTACGAACCGCATGTCCTCACCCTATCGACAGCCAGCTCCACCAGATCGGGCGCGTCGTACGGAAGCCAGGTCACGCGCGGGTCGCGCCGGAACCACGACTCCTGCCGGCGGGCGAAGCGCCGGGTCGCCCGGATCGTCTCCTCCATGGCCTGCTCCTCGGTCCATTCCCCGGACAGGAAGCGCAGCACCTGGGCGTACCCGAGGGCCCGGCTCGCCGTACGCCCCTCGGCCAGGCCGCGCGCGGCCAGCGCCCGCACCTCCTCCACCAGCCCCGACTCCCACATCCGGTGGACGCGCAGCGCGATGCGCTCGTCCAGGACCGGGCGCGGCACGTCCAGCCCGATCTGCACGCTGTCGTAGACCGCGTCGTACGACGGCATGGTGGCCGAGAACGGCCGTCCCGACAGCTCGATCACCTCCAGCGCCCGCACGATCCTGCGCCCGTTGCTCGGCAGGATCGCCGCCGCGGCCGTCGGGTCGAGGCCGCGCAGCTGCTCGTACAGGGGGGCGGGCCCCGAGCGCTCCAGCTCGGCCTCCAGCCGGGCGCGGATCTCGGGATCGGTGCCGGGGAACTCCAGGTCGTCGAGCACCGCGCGGACGTACAGGCCCGAGCCGCCGGCCAGGATCGGCACCACGCCCTCGCCGAGCAGCCGGTCCAGGATCGGGCGCGCCAGCCGCTGGAACTCCGCGACGCTGGCCGGCCGGGTCACGTCCCAGATGTCCAGCAGGTGGTGCGGCACGCCGCGCATCTCGGCCGGGGACAACTTCGCCGTGCCGATGTCCATGCCCCGGTAGAACTGCATGGAATCGGCGTTGACGACCTCCCCGCCGAGCCGGAGCGCCAGCTCCACGGCGAGATCGGACTTCCCGGCCGCGGTCGGTCCGACCACGGCGACGACTGGCGTTGGCTGTCCCACACCCCCAGTCTGTCAGCGCCCCGAGGTCACATCTCCCAGTCGAGGGTCGGCTGCAGATAGCCCTCCAGGGTCAGCAGCCACCGCTTGGACTCCACCCCGTCGCCGCCGCTGAACCCGCCCAGCCCGTTGCCGGCCACGACCCGGTGGCACGGCACCAGCACCGGGATCGGGTTCGACCCCATGATCGAGCCGATGCCCCGCGCGGGCACGCCGCTGCCGCTCAGCTCCGCCAGCTCACCGTAGGTGACGGTCCTGCCGTACGGCACGCGCTCGTACAGGGTGCCCAGCACCCGCCGCTGCGCCCGCGACGTCAGCCGCCAGTCGACCGGAACCGAGAACCGGGTCAGCTCCCCCGCGAAGTACGCCGCCATCTCGGCGCGGGCCACGGCCGTACGCGCCTCGTCGGCCACCTCGTCCAGGCCCAGCCGCGCCGCGATCCGCCGCCGCTCCCCGTCGGAGTCGCGGAACCCGGTGGCGGCCACCCCGTCCTCGGTCACGGCCACCAGGAACTCCCCCAGCGGCGTCCCCACCGCCCCGAACGCCACCGACCCCATGCCACAACACCCCCATCCCGCCCCACATCGTACGCCCGGCATGCGAGGGGAGCGCTCCAGCGGGCACACTGGGACCATGACCTCCAGGCCGCGCTACGCCGACCACCGCGCATACGTGGTGCCCGACCATCTCGGCGAGCTGACCGGCCCCACCGCGGGCGTCGTCACGCTGCCCAGCCACCTCGACTGGTCCGAGCAGCACACCTACGACTTGTCGGACGAGGCCCAAGCCGGCCTGATGTACGAACGCGTGATCCGCGAAGCCGTCCGCCCGGAAGACCTCCGCCTCCTGAACGCCGCCGTCCTCAAGCGCCTGTGGCGCCGGATCTTCCTCCCCCATCGCGCCCGCCAGGCCTGGGAGTCCCGCTTCTCCGACCTCACCCGAGCAGCCTGACAAGCATGGACGCGCTGCACGAACTCGCAACGAGAGTCGGCCTCGCCGCCATCGAGCGCTTCGGTTTCGCCCTCGCCGGGGGTTACGCCGTGCAGGCGCGGTCGCCGCGCTGTATGGCAGGGCCGAGGTACGCGACTTCGTCGACATCTACGCTGTGCTTCGCAGCGGGCGTTACACGCCGGACGACCTGATGCGCCTTGCCGCAGAGGCCGACCCGGGCTTCGAACGCGGGATGTTCGCCTGCGCCCTGTCGGCCCTGCGGCGCATCCCGGACCAGGCCCTGACTCACCACGGGCTCGGCCGGGACGAGGTGGGGGATCTGCGAGCGCGGTTTCGGGATTGGGAACGCCTGCTCGCCTCCCATCGGCGTTGAAGGCGCGGGAACGCCTAGCATCGGGGATTGTGTCGCTTCGTGAGCTTGTCGTGCTCGGCACGTCCAGCGCCGTGCCCACCCGGCGGCGTAACCACAACGGCTACCTGCTGATGTGGGACGGCGAGGGGTTCCTGTTCGACCCCGGGGAGGGGACCCAGCGGCAGATGGTGCTGGCCGGGCTGAGCGCGCACGACATCACCTGGATCTGCCTGACGCACATGCACGGCGACCACTGCCTGGGGGTGCCGGGGGTGGTCCAGCGCATCGCGCGCGACAAGGTGCCGCACACCGTCACGGCCACGTTCCCCGCGAGCGGGGAGACGTACTGGCGGCGGCTGCGGCACGCCGCCGTGTTCGGCGACACCGACGTGATCGCCGAACGGCCGCTGTCCGGGCCGGTGGCGGAGCTGCGGGCCGGGGAGCTGACGCTCACCGCGCGCCTGCTGTCGCACCCGGTCGAGGCGTACGGCTACCGGGTGCAGGAGCCCGAGGGGCGGCGCATGCTGCCCGAGCGGCTGGAGGCCCGGGGGGTGCGCGGGCCCCTGGTCGGGCGGCTCCAGCGGGAGGGCGCGGTGGTGGCCCCCGACGGCTCGACGGTCACGCTGGAGGAGTGCAGCGAGCCGCGCCCCGGGCAGAGCATGGCGTTCATCATGGACACCCGCGAGTGCGAGGGCATCGCCCCGCTCGCCGAGGGCGCCGACCTGCTGGTGATCGAGTCCACGTTCCTGTCGCCGGAGGCCGCGCTCGCCGAGCAGTACGGCCACCTGACGGCCGCCCAGGCGGGCCGGATCGCGGCCGAGGCGGGCGTGCGCCACCTCGTGCTCACCCACTTCTCCGAGCGGTACGACGTGAACGACGAGCCCCGCTTCCTGGCCGAGGCCGCGGCGAGCTACTCCGGCCCCATCACCCTCGCCCACGACCTGGACCGCATCCGGGTGCCCAGACGCGCCCGCTGAGCCCGCTCAGGGGGCGTCGGCGCGGCGGGTCCACAGGCTGACGAAGTAGCCCACGCCGTACGGCTCCTCGTAGTAGACCTTCCGCTCCCGGAAGCCGCCCCGCTCGCGGGCGTCGCACGCGGCCCCGGCCAGCACCTGCAGCGCCGCCCTGCCCGCGAAGGACAGCTCCTCGGCCTCCTCCGGGTCGAGCGCCGCCAGCGCCTGGGTGTCGGCGCCTTCGAGCACGTGCCGGACGTGGTCGTCGTAGGAGCGGGCGCGCGGATCGAGGTAGCCGGGGGCCTTCTCGCTCAGGCAGGCCGAGCCGTCGGCCATGACCAGCAGCGCCACCCGGGGGGCCGTACCGGCCAGCCGCCGTCCCAGCCTGGCGCACGCCTCGGGCGGGGCGTCGAACGCCACCGCCTGGAACCCGGTCACCCGGCCGTGCACCCCCTCCCGCTCCAGCAGCCACCGCCCGACGGCCAGGGACAGCGGCAGCACCGGCGCGCCGTCGCCGACGCGCACGTCCACGCCCCAGGGCGCGAACGATCCGGCGGCGTCGGGCGGGTACATCACGGTCGCGGGACGCCCTCCGCCCCCGGCGGCGCCGCCCACCACGATCAGGGCGTCGGGCTCGGTGCGTACCAGGGAGCGCAGCACCCGGCCGCAGGCCAGCCGCAGGTTGTCCAGCTCGCCCGCGGCCCGGCCCGCCAGCTCGGGCACGATCAGCGGCGGATGCGGGCACACGGCGGCGGCGACGATCACCGTTCCACGCTACCCCGACCGCGACCGGCGCGATCCGACGGCCTCGCACCGCCCGTTTCGGCCGTCCGTAAGCCGGGCGCGGCAGGGGCGAGAAGCGGCACCGAAGTGGGGTTTCACGGCGTACGGCGCGGCATATCGCGGGCCGCCGGGAGGCGGCGGAATTCCCATTGATCGTTCTCACCGGCGAGGGCCGCGGGGCCGTGAGACCGGTCACCGAGGGAGGGTCCGCCGCCGCTGACCTGCCCAACCACCGAAATAGACGACAAGTCGTGATTCCTCTGTGATTGGTGGGCAGTGGTTCCGTTATTGCGGCTACTGTGGTCGGGCACCCTCGGAAGCCGTGGAGGTTTCCCCCGATACGACCGCAGGGAGTTGTCATTCATGCAAGGCCACGTTGGATCATCGACGGGCCATCCCGACCAGCACGGCCCGACCGAATACCTCGACGGTCCGGGCTCCGGACCCGCCCCCGGCCCCCGTCCCAGGACCAGGGCGAAGCGCACGGGCGGACCCAAGGGCAAGCGCGGCCTGGCCATTGCCGCGGGCGCCCTCGTCGCCGTCCTCGCGGGCGGCGGCATCGCCGTCGCCGTCCTCAACGACGCCAGACCGGCGAACGACGGCGGCACCCCGGTAAGCCAACCGACCGACAGCGGCGCCGCGACCGGCGACGACGATCAGCCCCAGGAAGCCGACACCCCGGCCGACGCCGGCAAGGACAAGAACAAGGACAAGGACACCGGCTCCGGCGACGACGGCCTCCCCGCCGACGCCACCGACACCATCCCCAGAACCGGCGGCGGCACAGACGGCGGCACTGACGGCGGCACCGATACCGGCACCGACCGCGGCACCGACGAGCAGGCGCCCCAGCGAGGCAGCGCCGGCAAGAACAACGGCGACGGCACCACCAAGAACCAGAACCAGAACCAGGAGGAAGAGGAGGTGTCCGAGTGGCCGTTCGACGGTCCTCCGGGCTGGATCGCCCCCCAGGGCCCCGCGAACTGACCACTCCCACCCAGGGGTGACCCCCCACCACATCCACCGGCCCTACGGCCGGCCCCGCCGCCGCCCCGATCCCGAGCCGGGGCGGCGGCTCTTTCATCTCCCCCGGAATCACCTCGCCCGAAAAAGCCTCGCCGCCCATGGGCGAGCTTGCGCGGCATGGGCGAGCGCGGCGATTCGGGCAACGGGGAGCACCTGCCCCCGCCTGAGCCCTCAGGGCTCCGGGTGGAGGTCAGGGGCTGGTCAGGTCGCATCCCCGTGCCTCGCGCCGGCCGCTGTCGGGCGAGGGTGAGGCCGCCCGCTGCCCGACCGGCGCCGGGGGTCAGGGGGTGGGGGCGCAGGCGTGGGCTGGGGACGGGGTGGACGGGGGGCGGCCGATGGTGGGCATGCCGAGCATGACGCCCTTGGCGCCGGAGGGCTGGGGGGTCGCGTTGCGGGAGGCCCAGGCGTCGCCGGCGCGGGTGCGGCGTACGGATCTGGCGGGGGTGTCGGAGACCAGGTGGTGCGGGGCCGCGTAGGTGATCTCGACCTGGGCCACGTCGCCGGGGCGGGGGATCTCGTCGCCGGGGGTGAAGTGGACGAGGCGGTTGTCGGGGGCGCGGCCGGACAGGCGGTGGGTGGCGTCGTCCTTGCGGCCCTCGCCCTCGGCGACCAGGACCTCCACGACCTTGCCGACCTGGGCGCGGTTCTCGGCCCAGGAGATCTCCTCCTGGAGGGCCACGAGGCGCTCGTACCGCTCCTGGACGACCTCCTTGGGCACCTGGCCGTCCATGGTGGCGGCGGGGGTGCCGGGGCGGATGGAGTACTGGAAGGTGAAGGCGTTGGCGAAGCGCGACTGGCGGACGACGTCGAGGGTGGCCTGGAAGTCCTCCTCGGTCTCGCCGGGGAAGCCCACGATGATGTCGGTGGAGATGGCCGCGTCGGGCATGGCGGCGCGGACCCGCTCGATGATGCCGAGGTAGCGCTCGGCGCGGTAGGAGCGGCGCATGGCCTTCAGGATGCGGTCGGAGCCCGACTGGAGCGGCATGTGGAGCTGGTGCATGACGTTGGGGGTCTCGGCCATGGCGGCGATCACGTCGTCGGTGAACGCGGCCGGGTGGGGCGAGGTGAAGCGGACCCGCTCCAGGCCCTCGACGTCGCCGCAGGCGCGCAGCAGCTTGCCGAACGCGAACCGGTCGCCGAACTCCACGCCGTAGGTGTTGACGTTCTGCCCGAGCAGGGTGATCTCAAGCACGCCCTGCTCGACCAGCGCGCGGACCTCGGCCAGTACGTCGCCGGGGCGGCGGTCCTTCTCCTTGCCGCGCAGCGAGGGCACGATGCAGAACGTGCAGGTGTTGTTGCAGCCCACCGAGATCGACACCCAGGCGGCGTACGCCGACTCGCGCTTGGTCGGCAGGGTGCTGGGGAAGACCTCCAGCGACTCCTTGATCTCGACCTGGGCCTCACGCTGAACCCGGGCGCGTTCGAGGAGCGCCGGGAGGGAGCCGATGTTGTGCGTGCCGAAGACCACGTCGACCCACGGCGCACGGCGTACGATCTCGCCCTGGTCCTTCTGCGCCAGGCAGCCGCCGACGGCGATCTGCATGCGCGGGTTGCGCACCTTGGCGGGGCGCAGGTGGCCGAGGTTGCCGTACAGGCGGTTGTCGGCGTTCTCGCGCACGGCGCAGGTGTTGAACACGACCACGTCGGCGGCCTCGCCCTCGCCCGCGCGGACGTAGCCGGCGTCCTCCAGCAGGCCGGCGAGCCGCTCGGAGTCGTGCACGTTCATCTGGCACCCGTAGGTCCTGACCTCGTAGGTACGGATGCTCTCGTCGGTGGCATTCATCGCACTCCAAGACTAGGCGCTCCCCCGGGCGGCGGCAGCCACACCGGAGGCGTCCGGAGGATCACCGCGGTTCTTACGATCTGACATGGTTTGACTGACACGGGGCTCCAGCTCTTGGACATCCTGTGATCCGATCGGTACCCCTTGGTTAGTGACGGGTGCCCTAAGCATGCATAACGTTGACGACCATGACGGAGAACGGGGATGCGATTCCGCTCGTCAGGTTGGAAGCGGTCAACAAGCACTTCGGGGACCTGCACGTCCTGCGGGACATCGATCTGACGGTGGATCGTGGCGAGGTGCTGGTGGTCATCGGCCCTTCGGGCGGGGGGAAGTCCACTTTGTGCCGGACCATCAACCGGCTTGAGACCATCGACAGCGGCACCATCTACTTCGAGGGCCGGCCGCTGCCCGCCGAGGGCGCCGCGCTGGCGCGGCTGCGCTCCGAGGTCGGCATGGTGTTCCAGTCGTTCAACCTCTTCGCCCACAAGACGATCCTGGAGAACGTCACGCTCGGGCCCACGAAGGTGCTGCGCAAGCCGCGGCAGGAGGCCGAGAAGCGGGCCATGGAGCTCCTGGAGCGCGTGGGGATCGCCTCGCAGGCCCAGAAGTACCCCGCCCAGCTCTCCGGCGGCCAGCAGCAGCGTACGGCCATCGCCCGCGCGCTGGCGATGAACCCCAAGATGATCCTGTTCGACGAGCCGACCTCCGCGCTGGACCCCGAGATGGTGCAGGAGGTCCTGGACGTGATGATCGGCCTGGCCCGCGACGGGATGACGATGGTGGTGGTCACCCACGAGATGGGCTTCGCCCGCCGCGCGGCCCACCGGGTGGTCTTCATGGCCGACGGCCAGATCGTGGAGCAGAACACGCCCGACGAGTTCTTCACCAATGCCCGGACCGACCGGGCGAAGGACTTCCTGTCCAAGATCCTCACGCACTGACCTTCCCGGCCTCGCCGATCCCGGCGGCCGTCCCGGGCGGTCGGAGGCCGGAAACGCGCTTCACAAGCTCATCGGCTTGACAACGACATCAGCGGAAGAAGAGGTGGAAATGCGGGTACGACGTATCAGTGTGGTGCTGGCCGCGGCCGGCGCCCTGACCATGGGGCTTGCCGCCTGCGGCACTGACGGCGGCGGCGAGTCCGCGGCCACCGGCGGCACCGACCAGGCCACCACCTCCGTGGTCGACAAGGTCAAGAACACCAAGCGCATCGTCGTCGGCACCAAGTGGGACCAGCCGGGCCTCGGCCTGGCCTCCGGCACCGGCGAGCCCCAGGGCTTCGACGTGGACGTCGCGAAGTACATCGTCAAGGAGATCGCCGGCGACCCGAACGTGCAGATCGAGTGGAAGGAGTCGGCGTCCTCCAACCGCGAGCCCTTCCTGCAGAACGGCACGGTGGACATCATCTTCGCCACCTACTCCATCACCGAGGAGCGCAAGAGCAAGGTGACCTTCGGCGGGCCGTACATCGTGGCCCACCAGGACACGATGGTGCGCAGCGACGCCACCGACATCACCAAGGCCACCGACCTGAAGGGCAAGCGCATCTGCCAGGCGGCCGGCTCCAACTCCTACAAGCGGATCACCGACCCGCCGCCGGACGGCAAGCTCGACCTCGACGCCCAGCTCGTGGGCGCCAACAACTACTCCGAGTGCATCTCCAAGCTCAGCGGCAACAACCTGGACGCGGTCACCACCGATGACCTGATCCTGGCCGGTTTCGCCGCCCAGGGCGGAGACTTCAAGATCCTCGGTGACCCGTTCACCGACGAGAAGTACGGCGTCGGCCTGAAGAAGGGCGACATCAAGACCTGCGAGGCCGTCAACGCGGCCATCACCAAGATGTACTCCGACGGCACGGCCAAGCAGTTGTTCGACAAGTGGTTCGGCAAGGCGAAGGGCCTGACCCCGCCGACCGCCGCGCCCGCGTTCGAGGGCTGCTCGTAGTCATCTCCGACATCGACGCCAAGACGCCGATACGTACGGCGGCCGGTGGCCCGGCCCTGGGTCACCGGCCGCCGCCGTCCCCGTGGCTGGAGCACGATGGATGAACTGATCAGATACGCCCCGGACCTCGCGCGGGGCTTCGCGGTGAACATGCAGCTCGCCCTGGCCTCCGCGGTCCTGTCGCTGATCCTGGGCACGGTCCTGGTGGCGATGCGCGTCTCGCCCACCCCGGTGCTGCGCGCGGCGGGCGCCGCGTACGTCAACATCGTGCGCAACACACCGCTCACGCTGTTGCTGGCGTTCTGCGCGCTCGGGCTCAGCGACAAGATGGGCCTGGTCTTCTCCCAGAATCCGAGCACCAACGGCTTCCTGCTGGTGACCATGGGCCTGTCGCTCTACACCGCCACGTTCGTCTGCGAGGCGCTGCGCGCGGGCATCAACACCGTGCCGTTCGGGCAGGCCGAGGCCGCGCGGGCGATCGGGCTGACGTTCTCGCAGTCGCTGCGGCTGATCATCCTGCCGCAGGCGTTCCGGGCCGTGATCGCGCCGCTGGGCAGCGTGATGATCGCGATGATCAAGAACACGACGGTCGCCGTCGCCGCCGGTTACCTCGCCGACGTGGCGTTCGCCATGAAGGACACCTTCGACAAGACGGGCGTGTCGATTCCGATCTTCATCGGGATCGCGCTGGCGTTCATGGCCGTGGTGCTGCCGATCGGCCTGTTCACCGGCTGGCTGTCGCGCAAGCTGGCGGTGGCCCGATGAACCGGGCGAACGTCCTGTTCGACGCGCCCGGCCCCCGGGGGCGGCTGCGCAACCACCTGCTCACCGCGATCGGGCTCGTCGCGCTCGCCGCGATCGGCTACTTCATCTACTCGAAGTTCGAGCAGAAGGGCCAGTGGCAGGCGGAGGTCTGGGAGCCGTTCATCCAGCCCAGGGTCTGGACCGACTTCATCCTGCCCGGCCTGCGCGGCACGCTCGTCGCCGCCGGCCTCGCCGCGGTGTGCGCGCTGGCCTTCGGCGCGATCTTCGGCCTGGCCCGGCTGTCGGACCACGCCTGGATCCGCGTCCCGGCCGGGGTCGTGGTGGAGGTCTTCCGCGCCATCCCGCTGCTGCTGCTGATTTTCTTCATCTTCTACGTGATGCCGCAGTTGCTCGGCGGCGGCGACTACGTCCTGTTCGCGCTGGTCGCCGGGCTGACGTTGTACAACGGGTCGGTGCTGGCCGAGGTCGTGCGCGCGGGCGTGCTGGCCGTGCCCAAGGGCCAGTCGGAGGCGGCGTACGCGATCGGGCTGCGCAAGACCGGCGTGCTGTGGCGCATCCTGCTGCCGCAGGCGGTGACCGCGATGATGCCGGCGATCGTCAGCCAGCTCGTGGTGCTGCTGAAGGACACCGCGCTGGGCTTCATCATCTCCTACGTCGATCTGCTCAGCATGGGCTTCCGGATCATCCCGCCGAACTTCCGCCCCGCCGACACGCTCATCTCGGCGGCGATCGTCATCGGCGCCATCTACATCCTGCTGAACATGCTGCTCAGCGCTTTGGCCACCTGGCTGGAGCGGCGCAGCAGGCGCAGCAAGAAGACCGCGGCGCCCCCGGTCGCCCCGACCAACATCCCCGGCGGCCTGGGCGGCCGGCCCCCGGCCCCGGCGGCGCTGGGCAGCGAGTAGCAGTCCCCGATACACCCGTTTCCCCCCGTACGCCGGGCCCGCCCGGCGTACGGGGGACGCCTCCCGCCGCACACGCGCCGCTATCGGCCACACGCGGCGCGGATTTCCGGCAGGATGCGGCTATGTCCCCCGAGCAGTCCGCCGCGCCGTCGCCGGAACGGCCGGCCGTGCCGTATTCCTCGTGGCCGTCCCCGATCAGCACCGCCGACGTCGCGCGCTCCGGGCTGCGGCTGGCGTTCCCCACCGTCCTGGGCGAGGAGGTGTGGTGGGCCGAGGACCGTCCGTCCGAGGGCGGGCGTACCACGATCGTGCACCGCTCGGCCGACGGCTCCCGCCGTGAGCTGCTGGCCGCCCCGTGGAGCGCGCGGTCGCGGGTGCACGAGTACGGCGGCCGCTCCTACGCGGTGGCGCCGGGCCGGGGCGTGGTCTTCGCCAACCAGGCCGACCAGCGCCTCTACCTGCTCCCCGCCACCGGCGACGGTGAGCCGTGCCCGCTGACTCCCCCGCCCTCCGTCCCCGCCGGGGTCCGCTACGCCGACCTGGTGGTGCACGGCGAGGAGGTCTGGGCCGTGTGCGAGCGGCACCACGACGACGGCAAGATCGTCCGCTCGATCGTGTCGGTCCCGCTCGACCCGCTCGCGCCCGGCGGCGGCGAGCCTCGGGAGCGGGTCACGGGCAGCGACTTCTACGCCGCCCCCGCGATCTCCCCCGACGGCGAGCACCTGGCCTACATCTGCTGGAACCACCCGCGCATGCCCTGGGGCGGCACCGAGCTGCGGGTCACCCGCCTCGCCGACGGCCACTCCTGGACCGTCAAGGGCGGCTCGTCCGAGTCGGTGCTCGCCCCGCGCTGGCGCGACGACCGGCACCTCTACCTGATCTCCGACTGGTCCGGGTGGTGGAACCTGTACCAGATCGGCATCTTCGGCACTTCCTCCCAGGCGCTGTTCCCGGCGGAGGAGGAGTTCGCGCTGCCGCCGTGGGTGCTGGGCACCCGTCCGTACGAGGTGCTGGCCGACGGGCGGCTGGCGGTGCTGCACGGGCGCGAGGATCTGCGGCTCGGCCTGCTCGACCCCGAGACCGGGGCCCTGACCGACCTCGACGTGCCCTACGACGGGTGGCAGCCGATGCTGGCCGCCGACGGCACGACCCTGGCCGGCGTCGCGTACGGCGCGGCGGTGCCGTCCTCGGTGGTCCGGCTCGACCTCGTCACCGGCCGCGTCGAGGCGCTGCGCCGCGACATCGAGGAGCTGCCCGACGTCGCCTACCTGCCCCGCCCGCGGCCGGTGGAGATCGAGACCCGGCTCGGCCGATCCGTGCACGCGATCGTCTACCCGCCCGCCAACCCCGAGGTCACCGGCGACGGGGGCCCGCCGCCGTACGTCGTGTTCGCGCACGGCGGTCCAACCGCGCACAGCTCCACCGCGCTGGACCTGGAGAAGGCGTTCTTCACCAGCCGCGGCATCGGTGTCATCGACGTCAACTACGGCGGGTCCAGCGGCTACGGCCGCGCCTACCGCGAGCGGCTGCGCGGCCAGTGGGGCATCGTGGACGTCGAGGACGTGATCGCCGCGGCCGAGTGGCTGGCCGCCGAGGGGCTGGCCGACCCGGCGCGGATCGCGATCCGGGGCGGCAGCGCGGGCGGCTGGACCGCCATGGCCGCCTGCTGCGCCTCCACCGTGTTCGCCGGCGGGGTCTCCTACTACGGCGTGAGCGCGCTGGCCCCGCTCGCCGCCGCCACGCACGACTTCGAGTCGCGCTACATGGAGTGGCTGGCCGGGCCTCCCGACCCCGCCGTGTACGCCGCCCGCGAGCCGCTGGGCCGCGTCGAGGGCATCACCTGCCCCATGCTGCTGATGCAGGGCCTGGACGACCCGGTCGTGCCCGCCTCGCAGTCGGAGGCGTTCGCCGCCGCCCTCGACGCGCGCGGGGTGCCGTGCACGTACCTCACCTTCGAGGGCGAATCACACGGCTTCCGCCGCACCGAGACCCGCAGCGCCGCCCTGGCCGCCGAGCTGGCCTTCTACCAGCAGCTCTTCCTGCTGTAGGGCGTCAGCGGGCGAACTCGATCGCCCGCGACTCGCGCACCACCGTGATCCGGATCTGCCCCGGGTAGGTCAGCTCCTCCTCGACCTGCTTGGCCACGTCACGCGCGATCACCTGGGCCTGGATGTCGTCCACCGCGTCGGGCTTGACCATCACCCGGATCTCGCGCCCGGCCTGCATCGCGAAGACCTTCTCCACCCCGTCGTAGGACTGGGCGATCTCCTCCAGCCGCTCCAGCCGCTTGACGTACGCCTCCAGCGACTCGCGCCGCGCGCCGGGACGGCTGCCGCTGATCGCGTCGGCCGCCTGGGTGAGCACCGCCTCGACCGTGCGCACCTCGACCTCGTTGTGGTGGGCCTCGATCGCGTGCACGACGTCCTCGTGCTCGCCGTAGCGGCGGGCGATCTCGGCGCCGATCAGGGCGTGGCTGCCCTCGACCTCGTGCGTGAGCGCCTTGCCGATGTCGTGCAGCAGCGTGCACCGCTTGAGCAGCATCGGGTCCATGCGCAGCTCGCTGGCCATGATCCCGGCGATGTGGGCCGACTCGATGAGGTGCTTGAGCACGTTCTGCCCGTAGGAGGTGCGGTAGCGGAGCTGCCCGAGCAGGGTGATCAGCTCCGGGTGCATGTCGGTGATGCCCAGCTCCACCAGGGCGTCCTCGCCGGCGCGCACGCACAGGTCCTGCACCTCGGCGCGGCTGCGCTCGTACGCCTCCTCGATCCGCTGCGGGTGGATGCGCCCGTCGAGCACCAGCTTCTCCAGGGTGAGGCGGGCGGTCTCGCGGCGTACCGGGTCGAAGCACGACAGCAGCACGGCCTCCGGCGTGTCGTCGATGATCAGGTTGACCCCGGTCGTGGACTCGAACGCGCGGATGTTGCGCCCCTCGCGCCCGATGATCCGGCCCTTCATCTCGTCACCGGGCAGGTGCAGCACGCTGACCACCGACTCGGCGGTCTGCTCGGTGGCGACCCGCTGCACGGCCAGCGTCACGATCTTGGTCGCGCGCTTCTCGCCCTCCTTGCGCGCCGCCCCCTCGATCTCGCGTACGATCAGCGCCGCCTCGCGCTTGGCCTGGTTCTCGATCTCCTTGACCAGCTCGGCCTTGGCCTGCTCGGCGGTGAACCCGGACACCCGCTCCAGGATCGCCCGCCGCTCCTCCTCCATGCGCAGCAGCTCGGCACGCCGGTCGGCCAGCTCGGTCTCGGTCTCGGCGAGCTGCCGCCCCCGCTCGGCCTGCCGCTTGGCCTCCTCGTCAAGCCGCTGCTCCCGCTCGGCCAGCCGCTTCTCGCGCCGCTCCAGGTCGGAGCGCAGCTCCTTGAGCTCGTTGCGCAGGACCCGGGTCTCCTCCTCGACCTCCTTGCGCAACTGAACGGCCGTACGCTCGGTCGCCTCCGACCGGGTGAGGATCTCGCTGGCGTCGGCCTCGGCCTTGGTCCGGATCTCCCCCGCCTCGCGCCGGGCCTTCTCCAGCTCGGCCTGCACGACGCTGAGCTGCTCCGGGGTGGGCTCGTCAGACCGGTTCGGGCCCGCGGCTCCGGTGCGGCGCACCAACACGACCAGCGCGGCGATCGCCACAAGCGCGAACACCAGCACAGCCACCGTCAGTGCGACGACAACCGCAGTCTCCATGCGCGCCCAACCCTCCTCGCGTCGCGACCCAAAGCACGCGAGGTGTCACACGCACGGCACGGAAAAGCCAACCGATGGCGCCATCAGGACAAATATCAAACCGCGATGGACCAGGCACCGACCGTCACGGCCGACACCCCGTCCGCCTCGCCCCATCGAGCTCGCTCGTCCGTCATACACCGTTATGGCAATCCGCGCAGCGCGGAGTAACTCCTCACTGCCGTCGAGATTAGGTGTCAAACAGGCCACGAGCAAGCAAAGGAAGCCTGACAGGCCAGTTTCGCCCGGCCCCGGAGCCCGGTACGGCCCACCCGGAACCAGGCGTCCTCCGCCGCCTACAGACCGCCCAAAGGAGGAGGAAACGCGGCGAGAGAGGCTGCCCGGAGGAGACATGACCAACGAAGACGCCACTTTCGGAGAAAACCTCACCCGAAGGAGTCGTCGGGAAGGCCGTCCACGGATTCGCCCTCGGCCTCCAGCGCCTCCCGGATCACCCGGTAGGCGAGGGAGCCCGAGTAGCCCTTACGGGCCAGCATGCCGGCCAGCCGGCGGGTGCGTACGGCGGGGTCGAGGCCCCGGGTGGACCGCAACTTGCGGGCCACCAGCCCCCGGGCGGTCTCCAGCTCCTGCTCCGGATCAAGCTGATCGACCGCGTCACGCACGGTGTCGTCGTCGACACCGCGCCGCCGGAGCTCGGCGGCCAGAGCACGACGGGCCAGCCCCCGCCCCGCGTGCCGCGAACTCACCCAGGCCGCCGCGAACGCCTCGTCGTCGATCAGCCCCACGTCGGTGAAACGCGCCAGCACCCGCTCGGCGACCGCCTCAGGCACCTCCCGCTTCCGCAACGCCTCCGCGAGCTGCGCCCGGGTACGCGGCGCGAGCGTCAGCAGCCGCAGACAGATGGCCCGCGCGACCGCCTCCGGGTCGGCATCGGGCCCCTGACTCGCCACCGACCCCGGCACCGGCCCCTCCGGCCCCCGGTCACCCCCACGACGCCGCCCACGCCCACCCCGATCCGAGGCCCGCCGCCCACCACGCCCAGAGGACTCCCACCCTTCGGCAGAGCCACCCCCGACCACAGAGCCGTCCCGACCATCGGAACCGTCCGCAGCGGCGAAGTCACGCCCGCCGTCGAAGCCCTCCTCGGCAGCGGCACCACGCCCAGCAGCAGACCCACCTCCCACAGCGAAGCCACGGCCGACAGCAGAGCCACGGTCGGCAGCGGAGCCACCTCCCACAGCGGAGCCACGGCCGGAAGCGGAGCCACGCCGGGCCGCGAAGCCGTCCCCACCAGCGCTGCGGTCCCCACCATTGAAGCCGTCCCCACCAGCGAAGCCACGCGCAGCAGCGGAACCACGCCTGCCGCGCGAGCCCCGCCCGGTGGCGGAGTCACGCCCGCCAGAAGCTCTGCCGCCTTCCGCGACCTCGTCCGGGTCGTCTCCGTCCCAGAGGGTTCCCCAGGAGCCGCCACGCCGCCCCTGAGGGCTCCCACCGGCGTCCGGCCAGGGCGGCGACGCGGCGAAGCCCGCGCCCGACGCCGGGTCCGACTCCCCCTCCCCCCAGTCAGAACCGGCCCTCTCACCCCAGCCCGAATCCGGGAAGTCACCATCAGGGACGTGACCGTGGGGGACGCGGCCATCGGGCACGCGACCATCGGGCACGCGACCGTCGGGCACGCGACCATCGGGCACGCGACCGTCGGGCACGCGACCGTCGGGCACGCGACCGTCGGGGAAGTCGCCCAGCCGACGCGCCCGCGCCGCCCCCTTGCGACGGCGTGACGACGCCCTCCGCGAGCCCTCCCCGACCGCAGCCCGGCCGGCCCCGTCCTCATCCCACGCCGGGACCGAGGGTCGCCTCCGCCGAGACGCCCCCGAAACGCCGGTACCACGCCGCACGGAGGGCGCTGCCGCATCCCCCTCACCGCCACCGGGCGCCGCGTCACCCGCGAAGCCCGGTCCACCTGCCGAGCCCGGCCCACCTGCCAAACCCGGCCCACCTTCGGGGCCCGCCTCGCCCGCAGGAGCCGCCTCATGGGTGGAATCGGCATCGGGGGCGAAATCCTCGTCACGGGCGAATGGCGTGTCGTGGGCGAAGTCTGCCTCGCCGGGGAGGTCCTCGGTGCGCAGGGAGTTCAGGTCCTGCCAGGAGTCACCGGGGCCCTCGGCCGGTTCGGGGGCCGCGTGCCACCACGGCTCCCCGGCGCTCGCATCCGCAGGGGACGCCTCCTTCGGCCACGAACCGCCCGCGTCGGCACCCCAGGCCGGGTCCGCGCCCCACGACTGGGCCGAGGGTGCATCCCGTGAGGAGTCGGCCGCCTGCCGCTCCTCGGGATCGGTACCTGGTGAGGAGCCGGCCGAGGTCCACCCCACAAGCGGAGACGCCTCATCCGGGCGCGGAGCGGCCGGATCAACAGTCCACCACTGCGCCCGGACGGCATCCCCCGACGAACCCACCGAGCGCCGCTCCACGGGGCCGGTATCCCGTGAGGAGCCGACCGACCGCCACCCCGCAAGCGGAGACACCTCATCCGGGCGCGAAGCGGCCGGATCAACGGTCCACCACTGCACCGGGGCGGCATCCCCCGACGAACCCACCGAGCGCCGCTCCACGGGATCGGTATCCCGTGAGGAGCCGGCCGATCGCCACCCCGCAAGTGGAGACACCTCATCCGGGCGCGGAGCGGCCGGATCAACGGTCCACCACTGCGCCGGGGCGGCATCCCGCGAGGAACCGGACGAGCGCCGGTCCTCGGGGTCGGTGTCCCGGGAGGAGGGGGCCCCGGCCTGCCACCACGGTACGGGGCCGTCGGCCTCGGGGGTGGGGGATGGCCGGGGGTGCGGGGCCGGGTTGTCGGGATGGTCGGGGTGGTCAGCGGTCGGGTCGCTTGGGGCCATGGGTCAGGCCGATCAGACGTCACCCGGCTTCGGAGCGGTGGCCGCCTTGGCGGTGCGGGCGCCTGCGGGGGCGGTGGTCCTGGCGGCGGGCGGCGGGGGCGTGGCGGCGGAGGGGGCGGGGTCGGCGGGGGCGTCGATGCGGGGGCCGACGCCCAGCTTCTCCTTGACCTTCTTCTCGATCTCGTTGGCGATGTCGGGGTGGCTCTTGAGGAAGTTGCGCGCGTTCTCCTTGCCCTGGCCGAGCTGGTCGCCCTCGTAGGTGTACCAGGCGCCGGACTTGCGGACGAAGCCGTGCTCCACGCCCATGTCGATCAGGCCGCCCTCGCGGGAGATGCCCATGCCGTAGAGGATGTCGAAGTCGGCCTGGCGGAAGGGCGGGGCCATCTTGTTCTTGACGACCTTGACCCGGGTGCGGTTGCCGACCGGCTCGGTGCCGTCCTTGAGGGTCTCGATGCGGCGCACGTCGAGGCGGATCGAGGCGTAGAACTTCAGCGCCTTGCCACCGGTCGTGGTCTCGGGGCTGCCGAACATGACGCCGATCTTCTCGCGGAGCTGGTTGATGAAGATCGCGGTGGTGCCGGTGTTGTTGAGCGCCCCGGCGACCTTGCGCAGCGCCTGGGACATCAGCCGGGCCTGGAGGCCGACGTGGCTGTCGCCCATCTCGCCCTCGATCTCGGCCTTGGGCACCAGGGCCGCCACCGAGTCGATGACGATGATGTCGACGGCGCCGGAGCGGATCAGCATGTCGGCGATCTCCAGCGCCTGCTCGCCCGTGTCGGGCTGGGAGACCAGCAGCGCGTCGGTGTCGACGCCGAGCTTCTTGGCGTACTCGGGGTCGAGGGCGTGCTCGGCGTCGATGAACGCCGCGATGCCGCCGGCCCGCTGCGCGTTGGCCACCGCGTGCAGGGCGACCGTGGTCTTACCGCTGGACTCGGGCCCGTAGACCTCCACGATCCGGCCGCGGGGGAACCCGCCGATGCCGAGCGCGACGTCGAGGGCGATCGACCCGGTCGGGATCACCTCGATGGGAGCCCGGGACTCGTCGCCGAGGCGCATGACCGAGCCCTTGCCGAACTGGCGCTCGATCTGGGCGAGCGCCGTCTCAAGGGCCTTCTCGCGGTCGTTGGCTGCCATGAATGCCCCCTGGGAGGGTCGTGGTCCTGTCGTTTCCGTCGCGTGCAAGCTACGGGGTGCCGCCGACATTTTCCGGCTCTCGCCGGAATCGGCTCCTCCAAATATAGCCGAACGGCTGTTCGATCATCCGGGGAACACGCGCGAGCGCGCCGAACCTCCAGGCGACATTCCCGGGCATTCCGCTTCCCCTGTTGTCAGCGCGCTGAGCTGGGGAGATCCTTAAGGGGAGCCGACCTTGAGGTGCCAGGTGACAAGCACGTTCGCCGAGCAACGCCGTGCCCATCTCCAAGCGCTGTCCGCCCAGCTCCCCGACCGGGGGCTCGTCGGCAGGACTCTCGGGGGCGAGGATCCCGTGTTGTGGATCTGGCACCCCCGCACCGGTAAACAGACGATCGTCTTCGCCACCCCGTCCACCGACGGCTGGCTGTTCCTGTGGTCCCCCGGGGGCCAGGAGGACGCCGCGAATCCGGCCCAGACCGCCGACCTGATCGAGAAGCTGCTCTCCGAGGGCGATGGGTGACGGGCGACGGGTGACGCGTGATCGTTGACTGGACGGGTCAGGCGCCGCCCGAGCGGCGGAAGATCCCGGCCAGTACGCGCAGCGCCAGGATCATGCTGATCACGAGCAGGTTGTAGCCGAGGAACTCGTACAGCCCCACGGCGTCGGTCATCCGGGGCCCGGAGTCGATGCCGAGCAGGAGCACGGCCATGAGCCCGCCGGTGGCGGCGAGCACCGTGATCAGCACCTGGTGCAGCATCGCGGCGACGTGGCCGCGATCCCGCTCGTCGGCGAGCAGGCGTACGTTGACCGCGAACCTGCCGTGCTCGGCCGCGCTCAGGATGCGGTCCACCCTGCGCGGCAGCCGGCGCAGCATGGGCAGCAGGGCCAGCAGCTCCCGGGTGGCCATCTCGCGGGCCGCCTCCGGGCCCAGGCGCTCGGCGAGGTACGCGTCGCCGAACGCGCGCGCCTCGGCGACGATGTCGAACCCCGGCGACAGCGACGCCAGCGCCCCTTCGACGGTGGCCAGGGCCCGGAACACCGCGGCCACCTCCGCCGGCACCGACAGCCCGTACGCCGCGACGATGCGGAACAGGTCGGTGAACATGCGCACTCCGGGCGTCTGCCCCGCCCCCAGGTGCCGGGCCAGGAACTGGCCGAGCGCCCGTTCCAGCCGCTCCTGGTCGATCTCCTCGGGCCGGGCGGCGATCTCCAGCAGCACGTCGGTCACGGCCAGCGGGTCGCCCCGGTCGAGCGCGAGGAGCAGCCGCCGCAGCGCCTCGCGCAGCGCCACGTCCAGGCGGCCGACCGAGCCGAAGTCGAGCAGGGCGAGGCGCCCGTCGTCCAGCAGGAGGACGTTGCCGGGGTGCGGGTCGGCGTGGAAGACGCCGTCCACCATGATCTGCCGCAGCAGGGAGCGGAGCAGGCGGCCGGCCAGCTCGCCGGGGTCCAGCCCCAGCCGCGCGATCACGTCGCCGGCCGCGGCCAGCGAGGTGCCGGAGAGCCGTTCCATGACCAGCACGCGCCGCGAGCACAGTTCCAGGTGCGGCGCGGGCACCCGTACGCCGGGCGCCCCGCCGTCGCCCCCGTCCGCCGCGGCCGAGGCGGCGGCGACCGCCACCATGTTGTCGGCCTCGACGCGGAAGTCCAGCTCCTCCCGCAGCGCCTCGGCGAACCCGTCGGCCAGCTCCCGTACGCCGATCGCGTGGCCCCATCGCGTACGGGTGGCGATGGTGCGGGCGAGCCTGTCCACGATGTCCAGGTCACGCGCCACCACGTCCTCGATGCCCGGCCTGCGCACCTTGACCACCACGTCCTCGCCGGAGCGCAGGCGGGCGGCGTGCACCTGGGCGATCGAGGCGGCCGCCAGGGGCTCTCGGTCGAAGGCCGCGAACACCTCGTCCACGGGCGCGCCGAGCTCGGCGGCGAGCGTACGCTCGACCTCCGGCCACGGCGCGGGGGCCACGTTGTCGCGCAGCCGCCCCAGCTCGTCGATGAACTCGGGGGGCAGCAGGTCGCGGCGGGTGGAGAGGATCTGGCCGAGCTTGACGAAGGTGACGCCGCCCTCCTCCAGCGCCTCGCGCAGCGAGCGCGCCAGGCGTTCGGCGGTGGTCCCGGTTCCGGCGCCGGAGCCGGTTCCGGAGCCGCGCAGGTACGGTCCCAGGCCGTGCCGGACGGCGATGCGCATGATGTGGAGGTACCTGCGCGTACGCAGGACGCGGCGGCGCAGCCCGCGCACCGCCTCCACCGGGCCCGGGATCGACCCGGTCGGCGCCAGCGCCTCGGCGACGGCGAGCACGACCATCGCGGCGAGCACCGCGGTGATCACCGACAGGACGATCACCCAGAAGCGGACGGAGTACGGGATGCTCTCCACGCCGTCCGGCGGGATGAACGCGCCGACGATCGGCTGCGACATCAGGAAGCCCACGACGCCCGCCGCCACCGTGCGGACGACGCCGAAGCGCAGGTTGAGCAGCCGTCTCGCCACGGCCGCCAGGGCGAGGACCGTGACGACGGTCATCACCACGATGAGCGCGACCAGCAGGCCGTCCACGCGATCCCTCCCCCGGGCGTTCGGCCGTCGGAAACGGCAATTATGCCGGGAAAAGGCGGTTCGGGGGGTTGGGGTGGGTCAGCGGAGCTTGGGGTCCACGTCGGTCACTTCGCAGACCGCGCGCCACACCGTCTTGGCCGACTCGCCGTCGGCGAGCGCCTGCATCACCGTACGCCCGCCCAGCTCGGCCAGCACGAAGTCGCGGGCCCACGACTCCGCGTACCGCTCACCGAAGTGGCGGTTCATCCGGTCCCAGAAATCTGTCAGGCGCATATGCCCAGTATGGGTCCGGCCGGACCATGACCGGGCCGTTCTGGACGACCATGGCCCAGTCCGTGACCGGCCCGTGCCTCCTGCGACCGCCCGCGGGATGCGCGCTGTGAGAAGGCGTGCGGGATGCGCCGCGCCAGGGCCCGTGAGGTGCCTTCTGCGCCGCCCATGGCATGCGCCGTGTGACGGTCCGCACAAGGGGGTGACGGCCCGTCGCCCTCCGGCGGCGGGCGGACGGCACGGGTGCCGGTCACGGGCCCGTACCGCCTGGGATCATCCGCCCGCGGATCGTCACGGCGTCACAGGACGCGTGAGCCGTACATCTCGCCGAGCGGGTCGGCGAGCAGTTCCAGGCGGGTGCCGTCGGGGTCGCGGAAGTAGATGGAAGCGCCGCTCTCGATCTGGTGCGGCACGCTGGCCGCCTCCAGCTTGCCGCGCAGCCGGTCCCAGGTGGAGGGATCGACGGAGATCGCGATGTGGTGCAGGCCGCCGAGCACTTCCCGGTACGGCCCGAGGTCGAGGCCGGGGAAGTCGAAGAAGGCGAGGAGGTTGCCGTTGCCGATGTCGAAGAAGAAGTGGTTGGACCCGGGGTAGTCGCGGTTCTCGAAGATCTCGGTCAGGGGGAACTCCAGGAGGTCCTGGTAGAACCTGATGGTGCGCTCCACATCTGAGGAGATCAACGCGAAGTGGTGCAGGCCACGGGCGCTGCTGGGCGGCCGGTGCTCGCGGAGGTGGGCGGCCCGGATGCGGTCCCGCGTCTCTGCGATGGCCGCGTGATCGATGCTCATATCGCTGTTCTTTCCCCTATAAGGGGAACAATCCCTATTTACCGAGATGGATGTCCCGGGTAAGAGCGCGTTCCGCTCGCCGGCGATCATGGGCGCGGCGTTTTCTGTCGGTGGCGCGAGGCATTATGGGCCCGTGGACGGTTCGGCACTCGACGATTTCACCGCGATGACCAGGGAGTGGTTCCGCGGCGCGTTCGCCGCGCCCACGCCCGCCCAGGAGGGGGCCTGGGCCTCGATCGCGCGCGGCGACAACACCCTTGTGGTCGCCCCCACCGGTTCGGGCAAGACGCTCGCGGCCTTCCTGTGGTCGCTCGACCGGCTGGCCGCCGAGCGTACGGGCGACGCCGACCCTGGCGAGGGTACGCGCGAGGGCGGCGCCCAGCGCACGGGCGACGGTGACGGCGCGCGGCGTACGGGCCAGGGCGGCGCGGCGCGGCGCGCGGGCGAGGGCGGCCGTACGCGAGACGGCGGCGGCGCGGAGCGGCCGCGCGGGTGCCGGGTGCTGTACGTCTCGCCGCTCAAGGCCCTCGCGGTGGACGTCGAGCGCAACCTGCGGGCGCCGCTGGCCGGGCTGAAGCAGGCCGCGCGGCGGCTGGGGCTGCCCGTGCCCGAGATCTCGGTGTCCATCCGCTCCGGCGACACCCCGGCCGAGGACCGCAGGCGGTTCTCGGCCCGGCCCTCCGACATCCTGATCACCACGCCCGAGTCGCTGTTCCTGCTGCTCACCAGTCAGGCGCGCGAGGCGCTCGCCTCGGTCGAGACCGTGATCGTCGATGAGGTGCACGCGGTGGCGGCGACCAAGCGCGGCGCCCACCTCGCGCTGAGCCTGGAGCGGCTCGACGCGCTGCTGCCCAAGCCCGCGCAGCGGATCGGGCTGTCGGCGACCGTGCGCCCGGTGAGCGAGGTGGCGGCCTTCCTCGGCGGCACCCGCCCGGCCACGGTGGTGCAGCCGCCGTCCGAGAAGGTCATCGAGGTCGAGGTCGTCGTCCCGATCGAGGACATGACCGAGCTCGACACCCCGGTGGGCGGCCCGGCCGGTCCCGGCGCCGATCCCGCGCCCGGGGCGGCCCCCGCCGAGGAGCTGCCGTGGCAGCCCGAGTCCACCCGGCGCTCCATCTGGCCGCACGTCGAGGAGCGGCTGCTCGACCTGATCGAGGGCCACCGCTCCACCATCGTGTTCGCCAACTCGCGACGGCTGTCCGAGCGGCTGTGCACCCGGCTCAACGAGCTGGCGTACGAGCGGGCGGGCGGCGAGCTCACCGAGTCGGCGGCGCCGGCCGAGCTGATGGCGCAGGCCGGCGCGAGCAAGGGCGCGATCCCCGAGGTGGTGCGCGCCCACCACGGGTCGGTGTCCAAACAGGAGCGGGCCCAGATCGAAGAGGCGCTCAAGTCGGGCCGGCTGCGTGCCGTGGTGGCCACCTCCAGCCTGGAGCTGGGCATCGACATGGGCTCGGTCGAGATGGTCGCGTGCGTGGAGGCGCCGCCGAGCGTGGCCAGCGGCATGCAGCGCATCGGCCGCGCCGGGCACCAGGTCGGCGCGGTGTCCCATGGCGTGATCTTCCCGAAGTACCGCGGCGACCTGATCCAGACCGCCGTCGTGGCCGAGCGGATGAAGGCGGGCGTGATCGAGGAGCTGCGCTACCCGCGCAACCCGCTCGACGTGCTGGCGCAGCAGATCGTGGCCATGGTCGCGCTCGACGAGTGGACGGTGGACGACCTGGAGGCCCTGGTCAAGCGGGCCGCCCCCTACGCCACGCTGCCGCGCGGCGCGCTGGAGGCCGTGCTCGACATGCTGGCCGGGCGCTACCCGAGCGAGGAGTTCGCCGAGCTGCGCCCGCGCGTGGTGTGGGACCGCGTGACCGGCACCCTGCGCGGCCGGCCGGGGGCGCAGCGGCTCGCCGTGACCAACGGCGGCACGATCCCCGACCGCGGCCTGTTCGGCGTGTTCCTCGTCGGCGAGAAGGGCTCGCGGGTCGGCGAGCTGGACGAGGAGATGGTGTACGAGTCCCGCGTCGGCGACGTGTTCGTGCTCGGCGCCACGTCCTGGCGGATCGAGGACATCACGGCCGACCGGGTGCTGGTCTCCCCCGCGCCCGGACAGCCCGGCAAGCTGCCGTTCTGGCACGGCGACACGCTCGGCCGGCCGGCGGAGCTGGGCCGGGCGATCGGGGCGTTCCTGCGCGAGGTGTCGAGCGGGAGCGGCGAGGAGCGCCTGCGCGCGGCCGGGCTCGACGACTACGCGGTGGCCAACCTGCGGGCCTACCTCGCCGAGCAGCGCGAGGCCACCGGCTACGTCCCCGACGACCGCACCCTGCTGGTGGAGCGGTTCCACGACGAGCTGGGCGACTGGCGGGTGGTGGTGCACTCGCCGTACGGCGCCCGGGTGCACGCGCCGTGGGCGCTGGCGATCGGCAGGCGGCTGCGCGAGCGCTACGGCACCGACGTCCAGGCGGTGCACTCCGACGACGGCATCGTGGTGCGCGTGCCCGACACCTTCGACGGGGCGCCGTCCGACGTGGCGGTGTTCGACGCCGACGAGATCGAGCAGATCGTGGTGGAGGAGCTGGGCGGCTCGGCGCTGTTCGCCGCGCGGTTCCGCGAGTGCGCGGGCAGGTCGCTGCTGCTGCCCCGGCGCAGCCCCGGCAAGCGCACCCCGCTGTGGCAGCAGCGCCAGCGCGCCGCCCACCTGCTCGGCGTGGCGGGCGCGTACGGCTCGTTCCCGGTGGTGCTCGAAACCATGCGCGAGTGCCTGCAGGACGTCTTCGACGTACCGGGCCTGGTCCGCCTGATGCGCGACATCGCCGCCCGCAGGGTGCGCGTGGTGGAGGTCGAGACCGGCCAGGCGTCGCCGTTCGCCGCCTCGCTGCTGTTCCACTACATCGGCGCGTTCATGTACGAGGGCGACGCGCCGCTGGCCGAGCGGCGCGCCCAGGCCCTCGCCCTCGACACCAGCCTGCTGGCCGAACTGCTCGGCCAGGCCGACCTGCGCGAGCTGCTCGACCCCGACGTGATCGCCGACACCGAGCGCGAGCTGGCCCGGCTCGACCGGCCGCTGCGCGACGCCGAAGACCTCGCCGACCTGCTGCGCTCGCACGGCCCGCTGGTGCCGGCCGACGTCAGCGTGCGCGAGGGCGACCCCGCCTGGCTGGAGGAGCTGGAGCGCGCCCGGCGCGCGATCCGGGTCAGGGTGGCCGGCCAGGAGCAGTGGGCGGCGATCGAAGACGCCGGGCGCCTGCGCGACGCGCTCGGCACACCGCTGCCGGTGGGGGTGCCGCTGGCGTTCCTCGACCCGGTGGCCGACCCGCTCGGCGACCTCGTGGCCCGGCACGCCCGCACCCGCGGCCCGTTCGCGGCGGCCTCGGCCGCGGCCCGGTTCGGCCTGGGCGTCGCCGTGGTCGCCGACGCGCTGCGCCGCCTGGCCGCGACCGGGCGCGTGGTGGGCGGCGAGTTCCGGCCCGGCGGCCGGGGCGAGGAGTGGTGCGACTCGGGCGTGCTCCGGCTGCTGCGCCGCCGCTCCCTGGCCCGGCTGCGCAAGGAGGTCGAGCCGGTCCCGCCCGAGACCCTGGCCGCCTTCGCCCCGGCCTGGCACGGCATCACCGGCCCCCGTCCGAAGGCGGGCGCCGCCGGCCCGGGCAGGTCCATGGACGCCCTGGTCACCGCGATCGAGCAGTTGCAGGGCGCGGCCGTGCCCGCGTCCGCGCTGGAGACCCTGGTGCTGCCCTCGCGGGTGCCCGGCTACTCCCCCGCGCTGCTCGACGAGCTGACCGCCTCGGGCGAGGTGATCTGGGCCGGGCAGGGATCGCTGCCGGGCGGCGACGGCTGGGTGGCGCTCTACTTCGCCGACACCGCCCCGCTCCTGCTGCCCGAGCCCGATGAGATCACCATGACGCCGCTGCACGAGCAGATCCTCGACCTGCTCGGCGGGGGCGGCGCCCTGTTCTTCCGCGAGCTCGCCGACCGCGTCCTCGCCGCCTCACTCGCCCCCGCCGACCCGGAAACCGGCCCTGGGGAGAACGAGCCCGGTCCCGCGGGCCACCGGCGAACGCCCACGCCGGGCGCCTACGGCCCCTCGGGCATCTCGGCGGCATCAGAGGTCTCGGCGGCGTCAGGCATTCCGGCGGCGTCGGACGGCTCCGGCCTCTCGGACGGCTCCGGCCTCTCGGACGGCTCCGGCCTCTCGGACGGCTCCGGCCTCTCGGGCGTCTCCGCCAGGCGGGGCCGCGTCCCGGGCGCGGCACCGGGCACGGGACAGCGGGCGATGCGCGGTGGCGGCGCGAGGGGGGCCGGCGGTGGTGTCGCCGGTGTGGACGAGGCGCTGATCGTGGCGGCGCTGTGGGATCTGGTGTGGGCTGGGCGGGTGACCGGCGACACGCTGGCGCCGCTGCGGGCCACCCTGGGCACCGGACGCCCGGCGCACCGGCCGGCCACCACGCGCAGGCGGCGGGCCGTGCTGCCCACCCGCACCGGGCCGCCGACGGTCAGCGGCCGGTGGTGGCTGCTGCCCGAACCGGCGGCCGACGCCACCCACCGGGCGCAGGCCCAGGCCGAGGTGCTGCTTGAGCGGCACGGCGTGGTGACCCGCGGCGCGGTGACGAGCGAGCGGCTGCCGGGCGGCTTCTCTGCCGTCTACCAGGTGCTGCGCGCGTACGAGGAGAGCGGCCGGTGCCGCCGGGGGTACTTCGTGGAAGGGCTGGGCGGCGCCCAGTTCGCGCTGCCCGGCGCGGTGGATCGCATGCGGGCCATGTCGGCGCCGGCCGCCCCGTCGCCGTCGGAGTTCGACGACCTGTGGGCCTCCCCGCCCCCGGAGAAGCGCGACGACCGGCGCGTGGTGGTCCTCGCCGCCGCCGACCCGGCCAACCCGTACGGAGCCGCCCTGCCCTGGCCCGCCCACCCGGGCGACGTCGCGCACAAGCCCGGCCGCAAGGCGGGCGCGCTGGTCGTGCTCGTGGACGGGCACCTGATCCTGTACGTCGAGCGGGGCGGCAAGACCCTGCTGTCGTTCGCCGAGGACGACCGCGTGCAGCCGGCCGTGGACGCGCTGGCGCTGGCCGTACGCGACGGCGCGCTCGGCAAGCTCACCGTCGAACGCGCCGACGGCGCCGCCATCATCGACTCCCCCCTTGCCGCCGCCCTGGAGGCCGCGGGCTTCCACCCCACTCCCCGCGGCCTCCGCATCCGCGGCTGAGGCACGCCCGGGGGGCGGGCGAGGGCGAGCGAAGGCGAGAGTGGTGGGCAGAGGGGGAGGCGCCGGGTCAGGACGAGGTGCCGGGTCAGGACGGGGGCAGGGCGGGGTCACGGACGGGGTGCCGGGTCAAGAGGGGTGCAGGGCCAGGACGGGGTGCCGGGTCAGGAGGGGTGCGGGGTCGGGACGGGGTGCCGGGTCAGGCGGCGGTGGCCTCGATGAGGTCGTCAACGACATCGGGGAGGCTGGAGCGGCGGGCGTAGGACTTGCGCTGGCGAACGGCGCCGGAGCCGCGGCCGAGCATGCGCGCCATGCCGTCCTCGATCAGGGGCAGGTCGCCGATCTCGGCCAGGGACGGGCGTACGTGGTCGAGGAGGCGGCGGGCCAGGACCGAGGCGGGGACCAGGGCGGCGCGTTCGATGTCGAGGGCCTCGCCGTGCAGGCCGTCCCGGGCCGCGCGCCAGTACGCGGCGCGCAGCACCTCCGCCGGGTACGGGGAGCCGAGGTCACCGCGGGCCACCGCGGTGAGGGCGGTGACCACCAGGCCGCGGATCAGGCCCACGATGGTCATGCTGTCGTCCACATGGGAGGGGACGTCGGCGACGCGGACCTCGATGGTGGGCAGGCGGGGCGAGGGGCGGGCGTCCCAGAAGACCGTGCCGGGGTCCATGACCGCGCCCGACTGCGACATGGCGGCGATCGAGTTCTCGTAGTCGGCGTACGAGGCGAAGTACGGCGGGGCGCCCGCCACCGGCCACCTGCCCCAACTGATCACGCGCCAGGAGGCGTAGCCGGTGTCGCGCCCGGCGAAGTACGGCGAGTTGGCGGCCAGGGCGATCAGGATGGGCAGCCACGGGCGCAGGTGGTTGCCCACGTAGACGGCGTGCTCGGGATCGGGGACATCGACGTGCACGTGTAACGCGCAGATGCTCATCTCGTCGTTGAGCTGGCCGTAGATCCGCTGCCCGCGCTGGTAGCGGTCGTCCTCGGTCATCGGCGGCGGGATCACCGGCCCGAGCACGGGCATCCCGCACGCCATCACGGCCAGCCCGCGCGACCTGGCGGCCCTGGCCACCTCGGCGCGGGTGTGCCTGAGCCTCTCGCCCAGTTCGGCGAGGTCGGTGGACGGCGGCGTGCGCACCTCCACCTGAAGCCGGGTGATCTCCTTGGCGACGTTGTCCCCCAAAAGCGGCCCGGCCGCTTCGAGCACCTCACGGGCGGCCGGCACGGCATGCCTGCTCACCGGGTCCACGACGAGGTACTCCTCCTCGATCCCGAGCAACGGCAGAGCCTCGATCATCGCGTCTACTCCCTCGCCGGAGAAGCGGATCCGTAGAAGATGTTCCCGCTCGGGCAGCGCCCCACGCGCGGCGGAGGCACCGAGATGATCAGACCGGCCGGCCCCGGACGGCCGCCCGCGTCCGGCTCTCGGGAGGGAGAGGGTCGGGGGCGCCGCCGGCGTCCTCGCGAGCGCAGAGGGCACGCGGCGGCGGCCCGGCTTCTCAGGCGCGGAGGTCAGGCTCGGTCTGGCAGGCGCGGAGGTCAGGCTCGCTCTGGCAGGCGCGGAGGTCAGGCTCGCTCTGGCAGTCGCGGGGGTCAGGGGCGCCACCGGCGTCCTCGCGAGCGCGGAGGTCACGCGGCGCGGGCCGAGGACTCGCGGGCGAGGACGGTGGGGCCCCCAGGACGCACGCGGCGGGTGGCTAGAGTTCCCGTGGGCCGTAGTGGGCGGCGGGGGCGCCGGAGGTCATGGCCCAGTAGCGGTCGCCGTAGGACCAGTGCCACCACTCGGTCGGGTAGTTGACCAGGCCGGCCTCCTCCAGCGCGGCGCCGAGGATCTTGCGGTTGGCGCGGGCCTCGGCGGAGATGTTGGCCGCGCCGGTGTAGCAGGCGCCGTCGCTCTCCTCGGGGTTGGCGTTGACGCGGGTGCCCATGTCCAGCTCGGTGTGGCCGCTGCCGTCGTACGCGCACAGCGTGAGGTCCACCGCGGCGCCGGCGGTGTGCGGGGCGACCTCGATCGGCGAGACGTACCTGCTCGCGGCGACATGGAGCTCGTCGGGCGACATTTCGGGGAAGGTCCCGCGGAGCTGGTCCTTGTACTCCTCGAAGTACCGCCGCTGCAACGACGGCGGCCGGTAACCCTCGACGACCAGGAGCCGGTACCCCTCGGGCAGCGCCCGCTCCGCCTCCAGCAGCCGTGTGAACAGCCCTTCACGCAGATGCGCGTACGCCCCGGCCGCGTCGGCCAGCCGGCCGTCCACCAGCAGCCGCCCCCGTACGTCGATCAGCGCCTCGCCGCTCTCCTCCACGGGCACCGCCGCCACCCGCGCGTCCGAGATCAGCACGATGTCATCACGCATGATCCCCCATCCTCGCACATCCCGGAGAACACCCGGCTTCCCACCGGCCACACCCGCGGGACGGCCGGAAAGGGCGAGGTGAACAAAGGGGTGCACGAAAGGGGTGGGCAAAAGGGGTGCGCAAAAGGGGTGGACAAAGGGGTGGACAGGGTCAGGTGGAGAGGGTGGTGGTGAACAGGTCGTCGCGGCCGCGGACCAGGGCGGTCTCCAGGGCGCCCATGAGCACGGGGCTGCCGGTCACCTGGGTCGTGGTGACGCGGGGGGTGCTGGGGCAGATGCGGGACACGGCGCGTTCGACGCGGGCGGCCAGGGCGGGGCCGCCGGCGCGGCCGACCGCGCCGCTGAGCACGACGAGGCCCGGGTCGAGGACCACCGCGACCGCGGCGACGCCGATGGCGAGGCGGGCGGCGACCTCGTCCAGGAAGCCGGGGTGGCCGGAGGCGACCTGTTCGGCGACGGGGCCCGGGGGCAGGCCGTGCGCGGCGGCCAGGGCGCTGAGGGCCTGGCCGCCCACCAGGCGCTGGAAGGAGCCCGACTGGGGTTCGGTCACGTCCACCGGCAGGGGCTCGCCGGGGACGGGGAGCCAGCCGATCTCGCCCGCGCCGCCGGTGCTGCCGCGGTGCAACCGGCCGCCGAGCATGACGCCGAGGCCCTGGCCGACGCCCGCCCAGACCAGTACGAAGTCCGACAGGCCGCGCGCCGCGCCGTGCGCGTGTTCGGCGATCACGGCCATGTTGACGTCGTTCTCGATCACGACCGGCAAGCGGAGGCTGCGTTCCAGGGCGGGCAGGACTCCGCCGTGCCAGGAGGGCAGGTCCACGGAGAAGCGCACGTCGCCGGTGCTGGAATCGACGACGCCGCGGGTGCCGATGACGACGGCGCGCAGCCGGTCCGGGTCGATCCCGGCCGCGCCGCACGCCTCCTCCAGGGCGCCGCGCACGACCTTGACCGGGTCCTTGTGGCCCTGCGGATCGACGGTCACCTCGGCCACGACCCGGCCGGTGACGTCGGCGACCGCGGCCATGACGCTCTCGGGCAGGACCTCCAGGCCGGCGACGTACGCGCTGGAGGGCACCAGGCCGTAGAGGGCGGCGTTGGGGCCGCGCCCGCCCGCCTGCTCGCCGACGACCGTGACCAGGCCGTGGCCCTCCAGGCGAGACAGCAACTGGCCCGCCGTGACCTTGGACAGTCCGGTGCGCTCCCCCAGCTCGGCCCGGGTGAGGGGGCCGTCGGCGACCAGGAGCTCCAGCGCGGCCCGGTCGTTCAGCTCGCGCAGCAGCCGCGGGGTTCCCGGGCGTCTGGACAAGGATCGGCCCCCCTCTCGTCACGAAACGCTAACGGCAGTTTCTTTTAAGAAAGTTTCTTGTTAGTTTAGCCGCTGTCACCCCCGCCCGCATCCCCGATGGAGCGCGACCCCCGACGCGAAGCCGGGAAGGGAGAAACCGAAGTGAAGATCTCGAAGATCGCGGTAGCGACGGCCACCACCGCCGCGCTGGCCCTGGGCCTGGCCGCCTGTGGCTCCGGCGAGCCCGCCGAGGCGCCCAAGTCCGACGCCCCGGCGTCCGGCCCCAAGTACGCCGGGCAGACGCTCACCGTCTGGCGCCTCGGCGCGCCCAACGAAGTTTTCGAGAAGTACATGACCGACCTGAACACCAAGTTCACCGAGGTCACCGGGGCCAAGGTGGATCTGCAGTGGATTCCCTGGCCGGACGCGCAGAAGAAGTGGACGGCCGCACTGGCCAGCGGCGAGGGCCCGGACGTCACCGAGTTCGGAAACGACCAGGTCGCCGCCTGGGTGGCGCAGGACGCGCTGGCCGACATCACCGAGATCGCCAAGGGCACCCCGGACTTCCAGCAGATCCCGCAGAACCTGTGGGGCTACGAGACGATCGACGGCAAGGTCTACGCCGTGCCGTGGGGCGGCGGCACCCGCGCCGTTCTCTACCGCAAGGACTGGTTCGAGGAGCTGGGCATCTCCGAGCCCAAGAACTGGGACGAGCTGCGCGCCGCGGCCAAGAAGATCGTCGAGGAGAAGGGCTCCGACGTCGACGGCTTCGCCTTCAACGGCGGCTCCGACGCCAACATGTCGCTCTCACCGTTCGTCTGGTCGGCCGGCGGCGACTTCGCGGCCTTCGAGGGCGGCAAGTGGGTGGGCAAGCTCACCGAGCCGGGCTTCAAGGAGGGCTTCGAGTACTACACCGGCCTGGTGTCCAAGGACGGCGTCTCCGGCAAGTCCCGGCTGAACCTGAACTCGGTGGAGATCAGCCAGCGCTTCGCGGCCGGCAAGGTCGGCATGTACGTCACCGGCGGCTGGGACATCGCCACCATCAAGGAGCAGAGCAAGGGCAAGATCGACGAGAAGCAGATGGGCTTCTTCTCGATCCCGGCCAAGGACGGCAGCGGCCCGGCCCCGGCGTTCCAGGGCGGCAACGACATCGCCATCTGGAAGGACACCGACGCGCCCGAACTGGCCGCCGAGTACATCAAGCTCGCCGCGGGCAAGGAGTTCGGCGTCCGGTACGCCAAGGACAACGGCCTGCTCCCGCTCTACCCCGACGCGCTCGCCGAGCTGGCCGCCGACCCGGCGCAGAAGGCGTTCGCCGACACCTTCGCGGTCGCCAAGGGCTTCCCGGCCGACCCGAACTGGGCCGAGGCCAACGACACCAAGGCCGTGCTGCAGAACGCGGCCCGCGCGGTCATCAAGGGCGAGAAGGACGTGGACACCGCCCTCGCCGACGCCAACAAGGAACTCGAAGAGATCCTGAACCAGCAGTAGCCATGGCGCCTACCCCAACCATCGCACGGGGCGGAGGGTCCTCCTCCGCCCCGCCGCGGGGCGCGCGCCCCCGGCCTCCGCGCCGCCGCGGACTGCCCGCCTGGGTGATCCCCTACGCGTTCCTGCTCCCCGGTGTGCTGGTCATCGCGGCGCTGCTGCTGTATCCGATCGCGCAGATGGTCCAGATGTCCTTCCAGGAGGTCGGACTGCGGCAGTTCCGCGCCCGGAACCCGCTCCCGGCGGAGTTCGTCGGCACGGAGAACTACCGCCAGGTCTTCGAGTCGGAGCTGTTCTGGTCCAGCCTGCGCAACACGATGCTGTTCGCCCTGGTGGCGGTGGCGCTGACCCTGGTCTTCGGCACGCTGGTCGGCCTGCTGCTACAGCGTCTCGGCCCGAAGATGTCCACCACCGTGGTGGTCGGGATCATGGCCGCCTGGGCGGTCCCCCCGGCCTCGCAGGCCGTGATCTGGAAGTGGCTGTTCGACGCCGACGCGGGCGTGGTCAACTGGGCCCTGAACCTGCTGCCGGACTGGCTGTCGCGGCTGGTGTTCGGCCGCGCGGAGTGGAGCGGCGAGCCGTGGCTGAACGACCCGCTGCCCATCTACACCGTGCTGACGGTGGCGGTGGTCTGGGCCTCGTTCCCGTTCATCGCGGTCTCGGTGCTGGCCGGGCTGAAGAGCATCCCCTCCGAGCTGTACGAGGCGGCCCGGGTGGACGGTTCGACCGGGTTCCGCACGTTCCGGGCGATCACCTTCCCGCTGCTGCGCCCGGTGTTCTCGGTGCTGATCGTGCTGTCGATCATCTGGGACTTCAAGGTCTTCACCCAGCTCTTCCTGCTGGCCGGAGGCACGAACATGCCGCGTGAGGCGTACAACCTGTCGCTGTGGAGCTACGTCGAGGCGTTCAGCTCGCCGCCGGACATGGGGCTGGGCGCGGCCATCGCGGTCGTGCTCACCGTGATCCTGCTGCTGATCACCTTCGTGTACGTGCGCCAGATCGTGAAGTCGGAGGACGTGCGATGAGCCCCCTCGTACGCCGGCGGCTGGGCCGCGTCGCGCTGAACTCGGCCGGCGTGGCGGTGCTGCTGTTCGCGATCTTCCCCGTCTACTGGATGGTCGCCACCGCCTTCAAGCCGACCGACGAGATCTTCTCCACCGAGTTCCAGCCGATCCCGCTCAACCCGACCCTCGACCACGTGGAGCGGGTGTTCACCAAGGGCGTCGCCGGGCACTCGATCTGGACGTACCTGTTCAACAGCGCGGTCGTCGCGCTGGGCGCGGTGCTGATCGGCGCGGTGATCGCGCTGCTGGCCGCGACCGCGGTCGCCCGCTTCCGGTTCAAGCTCCGCACCTCGTTCCTGATCCTGCTGCTGATCGTGCAGATGGTGCCCGCGGAGGCGCTGCTGCTCCCGCTGTTCCTGATGGTGCGCAGGCTCGGCCTGTACGACCAGCTCCTCGGCCTGATCGTGATCAACGTCGGCCTGACGCTGCCGTTCTCCGTCTGGATGCTGCGCACCTTCGTGGCCGCGGTTCCCAAGGACCTGGAGGAGGCCGCCTGGATCGACGGCGCGGGCCGCTGGGCCACCTTCTGGAAGGTGCTGTTCCCGCTGGTCGCGCCCGGCCTGGTGGCGACGAGCATCTTCTCCTTCATCACCGCGTGGAACGAGTTCGTCTTCGCGCTGACGCTGCTGGACGACCCGGCCAAGTTCACCATGCCGAGGGCGCTGCAGTTCTTCATCGGCCTGCGCTCCACCGACTGGGGCGCGATCATGGCCGCCTCCACGCTGATGACGATCCCGGTCCTGGTGTTCTTCCTGCTGGTTCAGCGGCGCATGGTCTCCGGCCTGGTGGCCGGCGCCGTCAAGGGCTGAACCGGCCCTACCCCCGGCACGTACGCCACCCGCCCACCGGGCGGGCGGCCGTACCGGCCCTGCCCACACATGACCCCCTACACAACCTGAGGAGCCATGGCTGACTACCCGGCGCGTGCCGACGACGACCGCGAGCTGTACCGCCTGGCCGCGGGCACGCTGCTCGTCGCCTTCCAGGGCACGACCGCGCCCGGCTGGGTCCTGCGCGAGCTGGAGCGGGGGCTCGGCGGCGTGACGCTGTTCGGCTTCAACGTGGCCGGCCACGAGAAGCTGGCCGAGCTGACCGCGGCGCTGCGCACCGCCGGCGAGCCGGTCGTCTCGCTGGACGAGGAGGGCGGTGACGTCACCCGGCTCGCCTACCACGAGGGCAGCCCCTACCCCGGCAACGCGGCGCTCGGGGCCGTGGACGACGTCGAGCTGACCCGCGAGGTCTACCGCTCGATCGGCGAGGAGCTGGCGGCCTGCGGCGTCAACCTGGACATGGCGCCCGACGCCGACGTGAACACCGCCGACGACAACCCGGTGATCGGCACCCGCGCGTTCGGCAGCGACCCGGCCCTGGTCGCCCGGCACACGGTCGCGGCCGTGGCGGGCCTGCAGTCCGTGGGCGTGGCGGCCTGCGTGAAGCACTTCCCCGGGCACGGCGCCACCCGGCAGGACTCCCACCTGGAGGTCCCGCTGGTGGACGCGGACCTGGAGCTGCTGCACGAGCGGGAGCTGGCGCCGTTCCGGGCCGCGATCGAGGCCGGGACCCGATCGGTCATGACCGCGCACGTGCGGGTGCCCGCGCTCACCGGAGACGCCCCCGCCACCCTCTCCCCCGCCGCGCTGACCGAGCTGCTCAGGGGCGAGCTCGGCTTCGACGGAGTGGTGATCACCGACGCGCTGGACATGCACGCGATCACCAAGAGCGTCGGCCTGGTCGGCGGCGCGGTGCGCTCGCTGGCCGCGGGCTCCGACCTGCTCTGCCTGGGCCCGCTGCCGACCTACGACGACATTCAGGCGATCATCGCCGGGATCGTCGCGGCGGCGCGCCGGGGAGAGCTGCCGGTGTCGCGGCTGGAGGAGGCGGCGGCGCGGGTGGCGAAGCTGCGCGCCTGGATGGGCGAACCGAGGCCGGGCGAGGCGGGGAACGGCGTCATCGGCCTGACCGCCGCCAGGCGCGCGGTCAGCCGGTACGGCTCGGCGGCCCCGCTGGTGGACCCGCTGGTGCTGGAAGTGGAGACGCCGCCCACGATCGCGGTGGGCACGGTGCCGTGGGGTTTCGCGCCGTGGCTGCGCGAGGCGGAGGTGCTGCGCGTCGCCCCGGACGCCGGGCAGGTCGCGCCGATGCTGGAGCGGGCCGCCGGGCGGTCGCTGGTGATCGTGGTCAAGGACGCGCACCGGCACGAGGAGACGCGCGCGTACGTCACGGCGCTGCTCGCCGTCCGTCCGGACGCCACCGTCGTGGAGATGGGGCTGCCCATCTGGCGGCCGGAGGCGGCGGCGTACATCGCGACGTACGGGGCGGCGCGCGCCAACGCGCAGGCCGCCGCGGAACTGCTCGGAGCCTGACGCCGTTCGGCGTCAGGAGGCGAAGACCTCTTCCCTGGCCCGGTCCAGCGCGGCGAGCACGGCGCCGCGCAGGACCGGCCTGCCGCTCACCTGGCTGACCACCACCTCGGGCCGCACCGGGCAGATGCGGGCCACGGCCTCCTCCACCCGGGAGGCGAGCGCCTTGCCGCCGGCCATGCTCACCTCGCCGCCCAGCACCACCAGGCCGGGGTCGAGCACGACGCAGACCGAGGCCACGCCGAGGGCGAGCCGGGCGGCGATCTCGTCGAGCAGCGGCTCGCCGGGGGCGCCCGCCTCGACCGCGGCGGCCACGCGCTCGGCCTTGCTCGCGCCGGTGAAGCCGTAGGTCTCGGCCAGCTCGGCGACCACATCGGCGCTGATCAGCCGGCCCAGGCCGCCGGCCAGGGACGGCATGCGGCCGGGCACCGCGCGTACGTCCTCGGCGAGCGGCACGCCGGGGACCGGCAGGTAGCCGATCTCGCCGGCGCTGCCGGACCGGCCGCGGTGCAGCCGCCCGCCCAGCATGATCGCCAGGCCCAGGCCGCGGCCCACCCAGACCAGGACGAAGTCGTCCACGCCCTTGGCCACGCCCGTGGAGTGCTCGGCGACGGCGGCGAGGTTCACGTCGTTCTCGATGACGACCTCGCGGCGCAGGTCGCGGGCCAGCGCCTCGTGCACGCCCTCGTGCCAGCCCGGCAGGTCGAAGGCGAAGCGGACGTCGCCGGTGTTCGGATCGACGACGCCGGGGGTGCCGATGACGACCGCGTGCAGCTTCGACAGCGACATCTTCGCCGCCCGGCACGCCTTCACCAGCGCGCCGTGCACGACCGGGACGGGATCGTCGCTGCCCTCCTGCGAGACGGTCACCTCGGCGACGATATCGCCGTTGATGTCGGCGATGGCGGCCGTGACGAATTCGGGGGCGACATCGAGCCCGGCGACATATGCGGATGACGCGACGAGCGCATAAAGCGCCGCATTGGGCCCCCTGCCGCCGCCCTGCTCGCCGACGACCTCGACCAGCCCGCGCTCCTCCAGCCGGGCCAGGGTCTGGGAGGCGGTCACCTTGGACAGGCCGGTCAGCTCACCGATCTGTCCCCGGGTCAGCGGGCCCGAGGTGAGCAACAGCTCCAGGGCCGCCCGGTCGTTGATCTCCCTCAGCAGCCGGGGCACACCAGGACGTCGCTCCATATCAGTGCTTTCTGTCGGGGTATCCCGCCATATTCACTCAGCCGGGCGGGTCATTCAATCAATAAACCTTGCTGAAAGTTTAGCCTCCAGCCGAAGCCCTCGGTGAAACCGCGTCCCGTCCGGAATCGCGGAAAAATACGAGCCTCCCTCACCATCGTCGCCCTCACGCGGTGCGGGGCGCCGTGGCGGCGCGGCGCATGGCGCGGGCCCGCCAGACGGGATAGCCGATCGAGGTCACCAGGAAGAACAGCGGGGCCGGATGGCCGAAGACCAGCGTGGCCAGCAGGTAGTCCAGCACCGGCACCGCGAGCACGTACGCGGTGAACCAGGCGGGCGGCGCGGGCGGGGTGATCCGCGGCGCGGCCCAGGGGGTGCGCTTCCACGGCTTGGCCACCGACAGCCATGCCTGGAACGCGATGGCCGAGACCATCAGCAGGGTTCCGGTCAGCAGGAACGGGTCGGGCTCGGCCGCCCCCTCCGCGCGGGCCGTCAGGCGCGGGCTGAGCAGGAAGATCGCCACATGGACCTGCGACAGGGTGATGGCGAACTTCACCAGCACCCACCAGTACCTGAAGTAGCCCCATCTGGTCAGCGCCGACAACATCAGCCCGGTGAAGAACGCGGCCTCGGCGAGGTGCAGCAGCACGCTCTCGTCCAGGAACTCGGCCATGTCGTAGCCGCGCGGATCGCCGGTGGTGGCGCTGTACAGGCCGAGCGCGAACAGGCCGAGCGCCTGGCTCATCCACGCGACGGTGGTCACCACATGCAGCCACACGAGCAGGTCTCGCCAGGTCGGCGCCATCACGCCCCTCCTATGCATAGGCTGTCTACGTGTAGACAGCCTACATAAGTCGGTGAGCGCGGGAGCCGCCTAACCAGTGATGGCAGGCGGGATAATGGACAACATGCGCCTATCTGCTCGTGTTGACTACGCCCTACGCGCCGCCGCCGAGCTCGCCGCCGCGGGTGACGGCCCGACGACCGTGGGCGAGCTGGCCAAGGAGCAGGACATGCCCCCCAAGTACCTGGAGAACATCCTGCTGCAGATGCGCCGAGCCGGTCTCGTGCGCGGGCAGCGGGGCCCCGAGGGTGGCTACGTCCTGGCCCGACCGGCCTCGGAGATCTCGCTCGCCGACGTCATCCGCGCCGTGGACGGGCCGCTGGCCAACGTGCGCGGAGAGCGCCCCGAGCACGTCGGCTACCGCGGCGCCGCCGAATCGCTGCAGGAGGTGTGGATCGCCCTGCGCGCCAGCGAGCGCGCCATCCTGGAGGAGGTCACGCTGGACAACGTGGCCACGGGCAAGCTGCCCGAACGCGTACGCAAGCTCGCCGCCGACCCCGCCGCCTGGGACTGACCCTCCGCGCTCCGCCATGCCCGAGGGCGACGCCGTCTACCGCACCGCCGCGCGGCTGCGCGCGGCCCTCGACGGCCGCCCGCTGACCCGCTCCGACTTCCGCGTGCCCCGGTACGCGAGCGCCGACCTGTCCGGGCGCATCGTGCTGGAGACCGTCTCCATGGGCAAGCATCTGCTCACCCGGGTCGAGGGCGGCCTGACGGTGCACACCCACCTGCGCATGGAGGGGTCGTGGCGGGTCCTCCCCGCCGGCCGCCGCCCGCCCCCGGGCGACGTGGTGCGGCTGGTGCTGGCCAACGCGAGCTGGGTGGCGATCGGCGTACGGCTCGGCATGGTGGACCTGGTGCCCACCGCCCAGGAGGACCGCCTGGTCGGGCATCTCGGCCCCGACCTGCTCGGCCCCGGCTGGGACCCGGCCGAGGCCGTACGCCGCCTGAGCCGGGCGCCCGACACCACGATCGGCGAGGCCCTGCTCGACCAGCGCAACCTCGCCGGAATCGGCACCATCTACCGCGCCGAGACCCTGTTCCTCAGCGGCCTGTCACCCTGGCGCCGCATCCGCGACATCCCCGACCTCACCTCGGTCGTGACCCGCGCCCAGCGCCTCCTGGAGGCCAACAAGTCCCGCGCCGCCACCGTCACCACCGGCGACACCCGTCCCGGGCGCACCACCTGGGTCTACGGCCGGGGCTCGCGCCCCTGCCGCCGCTGCGGCACCCCCATCGCGACCGGCGCCCTCGGCGGCCCCGGCACCGCCGCCAAGGAGCGCCTGATCAACTGGTGCCCCCACTGCCAACCGCAGTGAGGAAGCCCGTCAGGTCCAGCACCACGATGTTCTCCTCCAGGTGAAGCGTGAGAGGAGGTGCCCAGGACGGCTGGCCTGACCGGCGAGTGCCCGACCAGCCAGGCGGGGCCACCTGGCCCCGGGTCCCGCCGTACCAGGCGGCGATCTCGTCGAGCGTGTCATGCTGCTCCGGCGACGGGGCCATGCCCGGACACAGCATCCCGGCCGCGAGCGGGAAGCACGCGGTGAAGGCGATCCCGCCGGCCTCGCACGCCGCCGGCACGCCCGCGCCGGAGCGGTCGAAGATGTGGAACCGGTTCTGCACCGCCACCACGGGGGCGGTCGCGCGCGCCTCGGCGAGCCGGGCCGTCGTCGCCCCGCTGAGCCCGAGATGGCGGAGGAGCCCACGCCGCCACAGCTCCGCCAGGCCCCCGAACGACTCGGCGAACGGCGTATCCGCCGGATACAGCGGCCCGGCGGCGCGACGGACGACCCTGCCGGGGCCGAGCCAGGCGGCATGCCGGATCGCCGTGTCGGGGCAGAGCCGGGGCGACCCTGCGCCGGCCGGGTCGGCGTCGTGCGGCAGAAGACGCGGTGTGCGCGCAGGGGGAGCCACGGTCAGGGCTCGGCGCGCCTCCGGGTCCTCATCGGCGGCAAGCGCCTCGCGGGGAGCGGGGAGCGCCCGCCGGCGGCGGCCACGTCGGGCATGGGAGGCGCGGCGGCCCTGTAGGGGGTGGGGCTGCGACGGCGCCGGACCGGGCACGGCGCCGAACCGGACACGGCCCGGGGCGGGCAGGGTCCCGCTGGGGCGGGTCGGCCGTCTCGGGGCAGGGCGGGATCGCCGTGTGGCGACCGGGATGGCGGGCGCGGCGGCCCCGCAGGGCGGAGGGCTGGGACTGCGCCAAGCCGGATATGGCGGGGCGCGCACGGTCCCGCTGCGGCAGGCCGACCGTCCTGGGGCAGGACGGGATCACCATGTGGCGACCGGGCGTGGGGGGCGCGGCGGGCCCTGTAGGGCGTGGGGCTGGACTGCGCCGGGCCGGGCATGGCCGGGGCGCGCGTGGGCCCGCTGGGGCGGGCCGGCCTTGTTGGGGCAGGGCGGCATCGCCGTGTGGCGACCGGGTGGGGGACGGGGGTGGGGCGTGGTGCAGGACGCCCTTGCCCGAGGGCTTGGCGGGGGCGGCGCGTGTGGGTGCGCGCGCCGGGGGCCGTTGCCCTTTGGTCACGGTCGCATGCAGGGCTGGGGCTCGGGCGGCGATGACCGAGCGGGTGCCCGGGTCAGGCCGCGACCATGTCCTTTACTTCGGGGAACACGGAGTCGGAGATCGCGCCCGGCACGGCGTCGCCCAGGGGCAGGCGCTCGCGTTCGGGGACGTCGGCCATCACAGGGGCGGCCTGGAGTTCGGCCAGCGCGAACTGGTCGGAGACCTCGCGCAGGACCTGGGACAGCGGCACGCCGAGCGCCCCGCAGATGGAGGCGAGCAGCTCGGACGACGCCTCCTTCTGACCGCGCTCGACCTCGGACAGGTAGCCGAGCGAGACGCGGGCCAACGTGGACACTTCTCTCAGAGTGCGGCCCTGCCGCACCCGCAGCCGCCGCAACACGTCACCGAGCAGCTGACGCAGCAGGACCATCTGTCGCTCCCTCCCCGGCGCGGGTTCCTTCACCACGCTCCGCGCGATCGGTTCGTGCCGCCCGTTCTTCAACCTACCTTGGTGCATACTCCTCGCCGTCATCACCGTCTTCGTGGGCCCGCCGGCCGGGCTCCCGCTGTATTCGCTTCTCGCCGATGGCTTACGGACCTCACTCACAGCTCCACCGTACCCGTATCCACCGACAGCGCGGCAGACCGCGCGGACCATGTTCGCTGGTGACGTAACACGGTAATCATCCGGAATGTTCCCTCATGTTCGCTTGGACGACGGCAAGGAGAAGATCGACGGCCTCCTTTACCGTCTTTACCCGAATCTGCTCCCGTGATCCGCTCAACCTCACATCCCGGTGGGAGATTTCGCCGCCGGGGCCGCAGGCGGCGACGTGCACGGTCCCCACGGGCCTGCCGTCCTGCGGGTCGGGCCCCGCCACGCCGGTCACCGCGAGCCCGTACGTCGCCCCCGCCAGCGCCCGTACGCCCGCCGCCATCGCCGCCGCCACGTCGGGGTGCACGGCGCCCTCGCGGGCCAGCAGGTCGGCGGGGACGCCCAGCAGGCGCTCCTTGAGGTCGGTGGCGTAGGCGACGACGCCGCCGCGGAACGCGGCCGAGGAGCCGGGCACGGTGGTGATGGTGGCGCCGATGAGGCCGCCGGTCAGCGACTCGGCCACGGCGAGGGTCGCCTGACGGCGCACGAGGAGGGCGAGCAGTTCGGCCGCGACCTCGGCGGCCGGGGCGAGCGTCATGTGTCCTCCTGCTATTCCCCTCGGGCCCGCTTGGCCACCTGGCGAAGACGGATGGCCCGTACGACGTAGTCGGCGCCGGTGCCGACCGTGACGATGAGGGCCGCGCCCATGGTCGCCCAGCGCAGCGGCTCCCAGACCCCCGGCAGGATGTACAGCCCGATCGCGACGATCTGCAGCACCGTCTTGACCTTGCCGCCGTAGCTGGCCGGGATCACGCCGTGCCTGATCACCGCGAACCGCAGCGCGGTGATGCCCAGCTCGCGGCCGACGATCACGATGGTCACCCACCACCACAGGTCGCCCAGGATGGACAGGCTCACCAGGGCCGCGCCCATCAGCGCCTTGTCGGCGATCGGGTCGGCGATCTTGCCGAAGTCGGTGACCAGGCCGTAGCGCCGGGCCAGCTCGCCGTCGAGCAGGTCGGTGAGCGAGGCGACCACGAACACGACCAGGGCGGTGATCCGCCAGCCGGTGCCGGGCAGGAACAGGCAGGCCACGAAGAACGGGACGAAGACCAGGCGGACCACGGTCAGGACGTTGGCGATGTTCCACGGGCTGGCGCCCCTGCCCTTCGCCGACGAGGTCGCGCCTGGTGTCTCGGTCATGGACCGGCCTTGATCCGCGCGATCAGATCGACGCCCTCGGCGTCGACCACGACGGCACGCACGATCTGGCCCGGCACCAGGCCGATGCCCTGCACGGTCACCGAGCCGTCCACCTCGGGCCCCTGGTGCGCCGCGCGCCCCTCGTAGCCGCCGTCGCCCAGGTCCTCCTCGATCAGGACCTCGACGTCGGTGCCGATGCGCTCCTCCGCGCGCTGCGTCGTCAGCTCCTCGGCCAGCTCGGTGAGCACGGCCACGCGCTCGTCGATGACCTCCTGCGGCAGCTTGCCGGGCAGGCGGGCCGCCTCGGTGCCCTCCTCGTCGGAGTAGCCGAACACGCCGGCGACGTCGAGCCTGGCCTGCTCCAGGAAGCCGACCAGCTCGGCGAACTCCTCCTCGGTCTCGCCGGGGAAGCCCACGATGAAGTTGGAGCGCACGCCGGCCTCGGGCGCCTGCTCGCGGATGCGTGCGAGCAGCTCCAGGAAGCGCTCGGGGTCGCCGAAGCGGCGCATGCGCCGCAGCACGGTGCCGCTGGCGTGCTGGAAGGACAGGTCGAAGTACGCTGCGACGCCCTCGGTGCCGGCGATGGCCGACAGCAGGCCGGGGCGCAGCTCTGCGGGCTGCAGGTAGCTCACCCGCACCCGCTGGATGCCCTCGACGGCCGCGAGGCGCGGCAGCAGCTTCTCCAGCGCGCGCAGGTCGCCCAGGTCCTTGCCGTAGGAGGTGGAGTTCTCACTGACCAGGACCAGCTCGCGCACGCCCTGCTCGGCCAGCCAGGCGGCCTCGCCGAGCAGCTCCTGCGGCGGCCGGGAGACGTACGCGCCGCGGAAGGCCGGGATGGCGCAGAAGGAGCAGCGGCGGTCGCAGCCCGAGGCGAGCTTGAGCGAGGCGACCGGACTGTCGTCGAGCCGTTTGCGCAGCGGACGGGGGCCGCTGGCGGGGGCCAGCCCCTCGGGAAGCGGGTCGTGGCCGTTGCCGGAGGAGGCTCCGTGGCCGTTGCCGGAGGGGGACCCGTGGCCGGGGATGTGGGCCTTGGGCGCGGCGGCTCGGGCTACCGGCGAGATCGGCAGCAGGGTGCGCCGGTCGCGGGGGCTGTGCGGCACCAGCGGCCGGCCCGCCACCACGTCGTCCAGGCGCTCGCCGATCTCGGCGTAGTCGTCGAAGGACAGCACCGCGGACGCCTCCGGCAGCGCCTCGGCGAGCTGCTCGCCGTAGCGCTCGGCCATGCAGCCCGCGGCGACCACCTTGGCCCCGGAGTCGGCGGCGGCCAGCAGCGTGTCGATGGAGTCCTTCTTCGCCGAGTCGATGAAGCCGCAGGTGTTGACGACGATGACGTCGGGGTCGTCGTCGCCGACCTGCCAGCCGGCAGCCTCAAGTCGCGCGGCGAGCTCTTCGGAATCGACCTCGTTGCGCGCGCAGCCCAGTGTGATCAGCGATGCGGTTCGGCGGGTTGACATGGTGCACACTACGGTATCGGCACTCGGCCACCACCGAAGCACCCGGGCTGTTTTTCGCGCTCAGCGCGCCGGGTCGGCCGGGCCGAAGGTGCGGCGTACGGTCTCGCCGTCGCGCCCCAGGGTGCCGAGGTCCTTGCCGTTCACCTCCAGCGAGACGGCGCCCGCGTTGCCGATCGTGACCTTTACCTGCTTGCGGGCCTTCCAGGTGGAGGTCTTGCCCGCCTTGAGGGTGCCGTTGAACAGGCGCTTGCCCTTGGAGTCCTGGACCCGTACGAAGGACGACTCGCGGGCCTTCATCCGGATCTCCACCACATCGCCGCGCTTGGGGATGGCCACGGCGCCGCCCGGACGGGGCGCCGGGCTGCTCGTCCGGCGCGGGTCGGCCTGCTGGCCCGCCGGGACCGAGGCCGGGCGCACGTCGGAGGCGCGCCGCTCGCCGTCGCCGCCCATCACCCGCACCACGCCGAAGACCACCACGATGGCCAGCGCCACGCCGAGCGCCATCGACCAGTTGGGCGAGCGGCGCTCGCGCAGCTTGATCGGGTTGTCGGCCTGGAACACCCGAGCGGCGCGCACCGACGGCGGCTCGCCGCCCAGGCTCTCGTCGTAGCGCTGCGCCATGGCGTCGGGATCGAGCCCGAGGGCCTTGGCGATGCTCCTGATATGGCCGCGGGCGTAGAAGTCGCCGCCGCACACGGCGAAGTCGTCGCGCTCGATACCGTAGATCAGCGCCTCGCGGATCCGCGTCCGCGCGCTCAACTGCCCCACCGTCAGCCCCGCCGACCGCCGCGCCTCGGCCAGAATCGAACCGATCGTCTCACCACGCGCACTCATGGCCACGCCTCCCGCCCCCCGACGTTGCGTAGTGAGTCACATTCAATCAGTAATCGGTCGTAGTCCGCACACTGGGGTCACCCTGTGCCGGGAATCCGTTACCCTTCGCCGCGCAACTGGGCGAGCAGGCCGGGCAGATCGTCCGGCTTGACCAGAACCTCACGCGCCTTGGAGCCCTCGCTGGGGCCGACGACCTCGCGGCTCTCCAGCAGGTCCATCAGCCGTCCGGCCTTGGCGAAGCCGACGCGCAGCTTGCGCTGGAGCATCGAGGTGGAGCCGAACTGGGTGGTCACCACCAGCTCGGCGGCCTGGATGAGCAGGTCGAGGTCGTCGCCGATGTCCTCGTCGATCTCGCGCTTGGCGCCGGCCGGGGCGGAGACGTCCTCGCGGTACTCCACCTGCATCTGGCTCCTGCAGTGGTTGACGACCTCGACGATCTCCTTTTCGGAGATGAAGGCGTTCTGCAGCCGCATCGGCTTGCTGGCGCCCATCGGCAGGAACAGCGCGTCGCCCTGGCCGACCAGCTTCTCGGCGCCGGGCTGGTCCAGGATGACCCGCGAGTCGGAGAGCGAGGAGGTGGCGAAGGCGAGCCGCGAGGGCACGTTGGCCTTGATCAGGCCGGTCACGACGTCCACGCTGGGCCGCTGGGTGGCGATGACGAGGTGGATGCCGGCGGCGCGGGCGAGCTGGGTGATGCGGACGATGGAGTCCTCGACGTCGCGCGGGGCCACCATCATCAGGTCGGCCAGCTCGTCGATGATCACCAGCAGGTAGGGGTAGGGCTGGTAGACCCGCTCGCTGCCCGGCGGCGGCACCAGCTTGCCCGCGCGCACCGCCTTGTTGAACTCGTCCACGTGCCGGAACCCGCTGGCCGCCAGGTCGTCGTAGCGGCGGTCCATCTCGCCGACCACCCACTCCAGGGCCTCGGCGGCCTTCTTGGGGTTGGTGATGATCGGCGTGATGAGGTGCGGGATGCCCTCGTACACCGACAGCTCGACCCGCTTGGGATCGACCAGCACCATGCGCACCTCGTCGGGGGTGGCGCGCATCAGGATCGAGCTGATCAGGCCGTTGACGCAGACCGACTTGCCCGCGCCGGTGGCGCCGGCGATGAGCAGGTGCGGCATCTTGGCCAGGTTGGCCACTATGGTGCGGCCCTCGACGTCCTTGCCCAGGCCGACGATCATGGGGTGGTGGTCGGCCTGCGCGACCTGGGAGCGCAGCACGTCGCCGAGCGCCACGAGGTCCTTGTCGGTGTTGGGGATCTCCACGCCGATCGCCGACTTGCCGGGGATCGGCGACAGGATGCGCACGTCGGCCGACTTCACGGCGTACGCGATGTTCTTGGTGAGCGCGGTGACCTTCTCCACCTTGACCGCGGGCCCCAGCTCGATCTCGTACCGGGTGACCGTGGGGCCGCGGGTGAAGCCGATCACCTGCGCGTCGATCGCGAACTGCTCCAGGACGCTGGTCAGCGCGTTGACCACGACGGTGTTGGCCTTGGTCTGCGGCTTGGGCGCGGAGCCGGGCCGCAGGATCTGCAGGTCGGGCAGCGCGTACGGCCCCGCCTGCGGCGACAGCACGAGCTGCTCCACCTTGCGGGGCGCGGGCGTCGGGTCGGGCGGCTCGGGGCGGCGTTCGGCCACCGCCGGGGACGCGGCGACCGGCGGGGCCGCGTCGTCGTCCACCAGGCCGGGCACGATCTCGGGCGAGTGCTCGTTCTGCTTGTCGGTGAGCACCGGCGTGTCGTACGGCTTGACGGTGTCGCCGCCGTCCTTGGAGTCCTCGCCCGGCTTGGGCTTGCGCTTACGGGGCGCGCGGGGCTTGGCGGTCCCGGGCTTACCGCTCCCGCCGCCCTTGGTGAACAGCATGTGCTGGATCTCGGCCAGCCGCTCGGGGATGCGGTGGACCGGCGTGGCCGTGATCACCAGTACGCCGAAGCCGGACAGGATCAGCAGCAGCGGGATCGTGATGAACGCCGGCAGGATGCTCGCGGGCGGCGCGGACACGATGAAGCCGATCATGCCGCCGGCCGCGGAGATCTTGTCGATGCCGTCGTTGGGCCCGCCCGACGGGTACGGCACGTCGTGCGCCACGTGCACGATGCCGAGGACGCCGACCACCAGCGCGCCCCATCCGATGGACATCCGGCCGGTGTCGGCGCTCTCCTCGGGGTGGCGCAGCAGCCGCCAGGCCAGCAGGGCGAGCATCAGCGGCAGCGCCCAGAACAGCGAGCCGAACACGCCGCGTACGACCGCGTTGACGACCTCGGAGAAGGTGTTCTGCGCCTCGCGCCAGGTCAGCGAGGCCAGCACGATCGCGCCCGCCAGCACCGCGAAGCCGAGCCCGTCGCGGCGGTGGGCCGGGTCGAGCTCGCGCGCGCCCTGGCCGAGCGCGCGCACCGCGCTGCCCACGCCGTGGGCGAACAGCAGCCACACGCCGGCGAACAGCCTGCCGATCAGGGTGAACACCATGCTGATGGGGTCCTGGTGCAGCGGGCCGCCGCCCCTGCGCGAGGGGGACGCGCTCTTGGCTTTCCCGGTGGACGCCCGGCGCGCGGCTGCCGGGCGGGCGGAGCCGGTTCGCTTCGCCGGCCCCTTCTGCGGGCCGTGCGACGCGCCCTTGGACGTACGGGTGGCCATGATGACCAAGGTACGCGGGAGGCGCACCGGGAATCACGCAGGCTCGCCGGAATGCCCGCGGCGGCCGGCCCGGGTCAGGAGGGCCGGCCGCCGCGGAGTCCGGCGGACGAGGTGCCTCAGATGGAGATCCGGCCCGCGCCCGCGCCCGCGGTCACCCTGTCCTTGACGGTGCTCGGGGTGTCCAGGGTGTAGGGGTACGGGATGGAGCCGACGCTGCCGCCCGCGTCGCCGGCGCCGGAGTTGACGAAGTGGTTGTTCCGCGCGACCAGGTTGGCCGGCGGCGAGTCGCCCTCACCGCGGTGGTAGGGGTCCTCGGTGTTCTCGAAGTAGTTGCCCTCGACGAGCACGCCCGCCTCCATGGTGGACGCCACGCCGTAGCCGGTCACGCCGTCGTAGTAGTTGTTGAAGACGTGCACCGGGTTGCCGAAGCGCACCCGTGGGTGCCGCTGGTTGGTCCCGTCGAACCAGTTGTGATGGTAGGTCACGCGCAGGTGGCCGCGGTCCTCCGAGCCGTTGCCGTCGTCGTGGCCGAGCAGCATCGACTTGTCGTGGTCGAAGATGCGGTTCCAGGAGATGGTCACGTAGTCGCTGGCCCGCTTGACGTCGATGGCGCCGTCGCCGCCGTTGCTGAGCGTGTTGTGGTCGATCCAGACCCGGGTCGAGTACTGGACGTTGATCGCGTCGTCGCCCCAGTCCCTGAAGGTCAGGTTGCGGATGATGACGTTGGACGCCTGCGAGACGTTCAGGCCGCAGCCGGCGATCGTCGCGCCCGGGTTGCCGATGATCGACTTGTTGGAGCCGACGCGGAGCATGCCGGAGCACGAGATCGTGCCGGAGACCCGGACCACGGAGGCGGTGGTGCCGCTGATCGCGCTGGTCAGCTCGGCCGATGTGTCCACGGTGACCGCGGCGGCGCTGCCGCCGCCGGTGGTGCCGCCGCCCTGGGTGGCCCAGCCGACCAGGCCGGTGGGCGGGTTGGTCGTCGGGGTCACGGTGGGGGTGACCGTGGGGGTGACGGTCGGGGTGGGCCCGGAGGCGGGCGCCACGTTCCACTGCTTGGTTGCCACCGAGTCGCAGGAGTTGGTCTGCACGACCGCGCCGGAGGAGCCGGAGCTGTCCTTGATGTTCAGGCACTTGCCGCCGTTGGCGTTGACGATGCGCCAGTTGGAGCCCGAGGCGGTCATGGTCCAGGTCTGCGAGGCGGCGCCGGTGCAGCTCTCCTGCTGCACGGCCTTGCCCGCGGAGGTGCTGGCGTCCCGTACGCCGACGCACAGGCCGCTGTGCGCCGAGGTGATCCGGTAGCCGTTGCCCTGGGCCGACAGGGTCCAGCGCTGGCCGGCCGCGGTGCCGCAGGTGTTCTGCACGAGCTGCACGCCGGTGGCCGTGCTGCCGCCCGGGACGTCCAGGCACAGCCCGCTGCCGCCGTTGACCAGCGTGTACGTGCCGGGCGCCGGGGCGGCGGCCGCACCGGTCGCGCCGGCGACCAGGGCCCCGCACACGGCGAGCACCACGGTCAGGCCGGCCGTGAGCGCGAGGCCCGCACGCGTGCGGCCCCGCGCCATGGAGGTGCGTTGCACGGTGATCTCCTCTCTCGGAAAGCGCTTACCGGAGCCACAACATAGGACATCGTTCGATGTAATGGAACACCTCTGACTCGAAAACTTTCGCCGACCTCGGTCGCGGCGGTCAGATCCGATGAAACTTCCACGCAACAGACCTCGTGTCGTCCTATGTATTGACATGGTGTTCTATGTAGTGGAACCTCCTTGGCAGCGGTGCGTGAAGGAGGAGCCCATATGTCCGCACTCGACTGGTCGGTTCTCGGCGCGTACTTCCTGGTCATGATCGGCATCGGCATCTGGTCGAAGAACCGGATCAGGACGGTCATGGACTTCTTCACCGCCGGGGGCCATGTCCCCTGGTGGCTGTCCGGCATCTCCCATCACATGTCGGGCTACAGCGCGATCATGTTCGTCGCGTTCGCGGCCGTCGCCTACGAGTACGGCCTGGCGATGTACGTCTGGTGGGCCCTCACGATCGGGATCGGCGTGGGCATCGGCGCCTTCGTGTGGGCGGCCCGCTGGAACCGGATGCGCTCCAAACTGGGCGTGGCCTCGCCGCTGGAATACCTCGCCCGCCGGTACAACCTGCCCACCCAGCAGGTGCTGGCCTACAGCGGCGCCCTGCTGAAGGTCGTGGACATCGCCGCCAAGTGGGTGGCCATCGCGGTGCTGCTGCGCGGGTTCGCGGGCATCCCCATCCAGTGGGGCATCCTGATCACCGGCGTGGTGACGCTGGTCTACATCACGGCCGGCGGCCTGTGGGCGGACGTGCTGACCGACTTCGGGCAGTTCGTGATCCAGGGAATCGCGGGCGTGGCGATGTTCGTCGCGATCATGGCGCACCTGGACGGCGTGGCCACTCTGTGGACGATGTGGGACCGGCTGCCCGAGGGGCACGGCGACCCGTTCGCCGGGCCGTACACCGTGACGTTCTTCCTGGCGCTGCTGTTCATCAAGACCTTCGAGTACAACGGCGGCATGTGGAACCTGGCCCAGCGCTACATGGCCGCGCCGTCAGGCTCGGCGGCCAAGCGCTCAGCGCTGCTGTCCAGCGTGCTGTGGCTGGTGTGGCCGCTGATCCTGTTCATCCCGATGTTCGCCGCGCCGCTGATCGTGCCGGGCCTGGCGAACGCGGAGGAGGCGTACGTGCGGCTGGCCGAGACCCTGCTCCCGCAGGGCGTCATCGGGCTGGTCCTGGCCGGCTTCTTCTCGCACACCATGGCCATGGTCTCCTCCGACGCCAACGTGATCAGCTCCGTGATCACCCGGGACATCGCACCCGTCGTCGTACGCAAGGTGCGCGAGTTCTCCTCCGCCGCGCAGCTCACCTTCGCCCGGGTCACCACCTTCACCTTCGTGCTGATCAGCATGGTGATCGCGATCTCCACCGAGGGCCAGGGCGTGGTGCTGAAGATCGTGGTGGACCTGGTGGCGGCCACCATGGGCCCGATCTCGATCCCGCTGATGCTGGGCATGCTGCCCTGGTTCCGCCGCAGCGGCCCGACCGCGGCGATCGTCTCCTGGGCGGCCGGGCTGAGCGTGTGGGCGGTGATCAAGTGGATCATCGGCTCCACCGACCAGGCCATGGTGGTCGGCGTGCCGCTGGTGACCTCACTGGTGCTGTACGTCGCGATCGGCCTGCTGAAGCCGGAGGAGACGGCGCAGGGCGACGAGCTGATCGACACCCTCGGCACCGAGGAGGAGCGGGAGAAGGCCACGGCCTGAACCCTCGCGGAAGGGGAGAAGACGACGGTCCTCGCGGAGCGGGAGAAGGCGACGGCCTGAACCCCCATGGACCGGGCGCGGGCCGGGGAGGATGCCCCCCGGCCCGCGTCCGCATGCCCGCCGCGGCGCTACTTGTCCGACTCCAGCAGGCCGCCGTTCGCCACGTCCGACTTCTCGATCTCCTGAAAGACGATGCGCACCGACTCCTTGCGTGCCTTCAGGATGCCGACGGCCGCCTCGGTCACGGCGGACACGAACTCCCTGCGCTGGTCCATCGTGCGCCCCGACAGCAACTCGACGGTGATGTTCGGCATAATGGTCCTCCATTGGTGTCGTTGCATGACATGACACCATATTTCACTACATGGAACAAGGAGGGGCGGAGTGGACGTCGTTGTGCTCGGGGAACCGCTGGTGGAGTTCTCCGCGGAGCGGGCGCTGACCGAGGCGGACACCTTCCGGTTGTCGTTCTCCGGAGACGCGCTGAACGTCTCCGTGGCCGCGGCGGCGTGCGGCGCGCGTACGGCGCTGGTGACCCGCGTCGGCGCCGACGAGTTCGGCCAGCGGCTGGTGCGCTTCGCCGCCGAGCGCGGCGTGGACACCCGCTGGATGGCCACCGGCGAAGGCTCGACCGGCGCGTACGCCGTGGGCGCCGACCCGTCCGGCGAGCGCGCCTTCTGCTACATGCGCCAGGGCAGCGCCGCCTCCCGAATGGGCCCCGCCGACGTGGACCGTTCCCCCGCCGCCGAGGCCCGGGTGGTCGTGCTCAGCGGCATCACGGCCGCGCTGTCGGAGTCGTGCGCCGAGGCCGTGCGACACGCGGCGCGCACGGCGTCCGGCCGCATCGTGTACGACCCCAACTACCGCTCCCGCCTCACCGGCCCCGAGCCCGCGCGGGCCGTACTGGAGGCGGTCGCCCCGCACGCCGCGCTGATCAAGATCTCCACCCCCGGCGACAGCGGCGCGCTGCTCGGCGTCACCGACCCGGGCGAGGCCGCCCGCGCCTGCCTGGCCCTGGGCGCCCCGGCCGTCGCGGTCACCATGGGCGAGCAGGGCGTGCTGCTGGCCGAGCGCGGCTCCGTGCCGGTGGCCGTGCCCGCCGTCCCGGCCGAGACGATCGTCGACCAGACCGGCGCGGGCGACAACTGGACCGGCGCCCTGGCCGCCTGGCTGGCCGCGGGCGCGCCCCTGACCGAGGCCGTACGCGCCGGCGCCGCCGCCGCGTCGATCAGCCTGGCCGGCCAGGGCGGCACCGGCAGGGTCGCGACCAGAGCCGAGATCGCCGCCACGCTCGGCCAATAACGCCCGACACCGCGGCCCTGCCCCCAGGCCCCAGGCCCCAGGCCCCAGGCCCCAGGCCCCAGGACACCAGAACCCAGGACACCAGAACCCAGGACACCAGGACACCAGAACCTCAGGACGGCTACACCGCGGGCGCGCCCTGCGCGATGGACACCTCTCGGGCGGCCTTGACGACCTCGGGGGCCAGGGCCTCCAGGTCGGCCAGGCTCATGTCCATGGCCAGCGCCGAGATCGAGATGCCGCCCAGCACCCGTCCGGTGTGGTCGAAGACCGGGGCGCCCACGCACAGGATGCCCGGCTGGTTCTCCTCGTCGTCGATGGCGTAGCCGGCGGCGCGCACCCGGGCCAGGTGCTCGAGCAGCGCGTCGGGCGAGGCGATCGTGTTGGGCGTCAGCCGGGCCAGCCCGGTGCGCGCGGCGATGGCGCGCACCTCGTCCTCGCCGAGCTGCGACAGGATCGCCTTGCCGATCGCCGTGGAGTGCAGCCGCAGGCTCATGCCCACCCGGGAGGGCATCTGGTAGGGCCTGCGGCCCTCCAGCTTGTCCACGTAGACGGCCTCGTCGCCGCTGCGGATCGCGAAGTGCGTGGTGTAGCCGGTGCGCTCGTGCAGGTGCCGCAGCGCGCCCGCCGCGGCCCGCGCCGGATCGAAGCGGGTCATCACCCGGCCCGCGAGGGTGAGGATTCGCGGGCCGGGCTCGTAGCCGCCCGCGCCGTCGCTGCGCGCGAAGCCCCACTCGACCAGCGACTGGAGGATGCGGTGCACGGTGGACTTGGAGACCCCGGTCACCGCGGCGATGTCGGTCACGCGATGGTGCTCGGCTATCGCCTCCAGCACCGCCAGCGCCTTGTCGATGGAACTGCCTTCCCTGACCACGATGAAAGCCTACTAACGGGCCAGCCACCCGCCATCGACCGCGAGGACGTGCCCGTTGACGTACTCCGAGGCGCGCGAGGCCAGGAACACCGCCGCGCCCGCGACGTCCTCGGGCTCGCCCCACCGTCCGGCGGGGATGCGGGAGACGATCTCGGCCGAGCGGACGCGGTCGGCCCGCAGCGGCGCGGTGTTGGCGGTGGCGATGTAGCCGGGGGCGATGGCGTTCACCTGTACGCCGTGCGCCGCCCACTCGCAGGCCAGCGCCCGGGTCAGCCCGGCGACCGCGTGCTTGGCGGCGGTGTAGCCGGGCACGTTGACCCCGCCCTGGAAGGACAACATGGAGGCGATCATGATGATCTTGCCCTCGCGGCGGGCCAGCATCGGCCCGCCGACGGCCTGGCTGAGCAGGAACACCGCGTCGAGGTCCACCGCGACGACCTCGCGGAAGTCGGCGTAGGAGTGGGCGGCGGCGGGGGCGCGGCGGATGATCCCGGCGTTGTTCACCAGGATGTCCACCCGGTGCTCGGCCAGCAGCTCGGCGGCGGCGCCGGGGATCGCGGCCGGATCGGAAAGGTCCAGCACCCACCGGACGCTCTGCCGCCCGCTCTTGCGCACCTCCGCCTCCACCTCGTCCAGGTCGTCGCGGTGCCCGTGCAGCACCAGATCGGCCCCCGCCTCGGCGAGCGCGACCGCCACCGCCCGCCCGATGCCCCCGCGCGCGCCGGTGACCAGGGCCGTACGCCCGGCCAGCGAGAACAGCCCGTTCTCGCCCATCAGCGCATCTCGGTGATCGCGACGGGCTCCATGTCGTCGTACGCCTGGTTCTCCCCGCCCATGGCCCACACGAAGGAGTAACTGCGCGTGCCGAACCCGCAGTGCACCGACCAGCACGGCGAGATGACCGCCTGCCGGTCGGCGACGATCAGGTTGCGCGTCTCGTCGGGCCGCCCCATGAGGTGCACCACCCGCTCGCCCTCGGGCAGGCCGAAGTAGAAGTACACCTCGGTCCTGCGCTCGTGGGTGTGGCACGGCATGGTGTTCCACATGCTGCCGGGCTCCAGCACGGTCACGCCGAGCACGAGCTGACAGCTGCGGATGCCCTGGGCGTGGATGTACTTGTAGATCGTCCGCTCGTTGGACCCCTCGCGCCCGCCCAGCCGCACCGGCTCGGCGTCCTCCATGGTCGCGTGGGCAGTGGGGTAGGCGGCATGGGCCGGCGTGGACACCAGGTAGTACGGCCCGCCCTCGAACACCACCTCCCGCGCGCCGCGCCCGACGTACAGGCACTCCCGCGCCCCCATCTTGTACGCCGCGCCGTCCACGCTGACGGTCCCCGGCTCCCGCCCCACGTGCACCACGCCGAGCTCCCGCCGCTCCAGAAAGAACCCGGCCCGCAACGCCTCCGGATTCGGCAGCCGCGCACTCCCGGCGGCCCCGCCCACGACGATCCGGTCCTCGTGCGAGTAGACCAGCCTCACCTCGTCCTCCCCGAACAGGTCCTCGACCAGGAACCTGTCCCGCAGCGCCCGGGTGTCCATCCCCCGCACCTGCTCAGGCGCCGTCGCATACCGCACCTGCATGCCGCCTCCGTTCCACTACACAGGACATCGGGTTACTACATAGAACATAGACGAACCCACAGGCAAGCGCCATCCGCAATCCCCAAGGGACGGGCCGGGTGCACCCCGGCAGCTCTCCGCCAGCCCGCCCGACGACGTGCACGAGCCGGCATGGGGAAGGCACAACACGCCGGGCCCCCAGTCCGGCCCCGCCGAGCAACGCCCCGACGCCGACCAGCCCTCACGCGAACGGCGCGCCCGCAGGCGCGTCCAGGACCGCGCCGCCACAGCCGACCGGCCTGATCACAATGGTCGCCGCTGTGATCGTCAGGCCATGAGCCCGCTTCGCGACGAGCTCCACACGCTCGTCGATCGGCTTCCCGAGGACCGGGTGCAACCGGTGCTCGCACTCGTGCGCGACAACCTCGATTCCGCCCGCCGCAAGGCGCAGGCCGCGGTGGATCTGGAGCGCATCCGGGAGCGGATGCGCGGGGTGACGGGCGTGGACGAGGAACTGGAGCTGCTACGGGGTGGACGCCCCGGAGCCACCCAGGCGCTCCGGCGGCTCACCTCCGACACCACCGCGAGGAGCCGCCGCGCCGATCGGCGGCGAGACCCACCCCCTCCCCCCTGCCAGGCGGTCAGCCCGGATAGGGGCTCCTCATCGCACCGAAGTAGACCTCAGGAGCCCCTTCCAGGTGCTGGGGCAGTTCCGTCATGAAGTCGCGCAACAGCGAGGTGGCGTGGTGCCGGTCGAGGTCCTCCTGCGACCGCCACACCTCGTACAGGAAGAATCTGCCGTCTTCCTGCTCATGAAGGTGATACTGCAGATTCCCCTCCCGCTCCCGGGACGGCTCGACGAGCCCCATCAGCAGCCTCCTGAGCTCATCGGCGTGTCCGGGCTTGGGGGTCAGGAATCCGTACAGCGAAACCGGCGTCGGTGTGATCGATGTCGTCATGCACGTCACGTTAAGATGTGACATCCATGTCACATTCAAGCCGCTGCCCTGTGAGGTGGGTCACATGAAAATCGGCGACCTCTCCCGCGAGACCGGCGTGCCCGTACGCCTCCTGCGCTACTACGAGTCGCAGGGGCTGCTCACCTCAGAGCGCACCGAGGGCGGCCACCGCCGCTACCACCCCGACGCGCCCATCACCGTCACCCGCATCCGCACCCTCCTCGCCGCCGGCCTCCCCACCCGGGTCATCCGCGACCTCCTCCCCTGCTTCGCAGGCGACGGCGTCGCCCTCCAGTCCTGCGTCCACGACCACCTCAGAACCCAACTGGCCGACCTGGACTCCCGCATAGCCGACCTCACCCAGGCCCGCACCGCCCTCAACGACATCCTCGAAGCCTCCACCCGAACCCTCACCCCCGCCTGACCGTCCGGGTCCACCGCCCCCTGCCGGATCGCGTCCACCGACCGCGCCGGACGTACTCCCGAGACAGTAGAGCCCACACCGGGTATGGTCGCGGTATGATACAGAAGTTCTCCGTCAGCCTGCCCGACGACGTGTACGAGCTGGTGCAGAACATGGCCGCGCGAGAGGGCACCACTGTGTCCGGCTTCCTGGCCCGGCTCGCCAAGCAGCGCGCCGACGCCGACCGCGCATCGCGTGAATGGCTCGCCCGGAGAATCGAACAGGACCGCGCCGCCGACCCTGAGGGGTACGACCGGCGCCGCGCCGAGATCCGCGAGCGTATGCACGCCGCCAAGCAGGCCGCCGCGGCGAAGAAGGCCGGCGCCGCGTGATCAGTGGTTACGTCGCGGACCTCACCGCCACTCTCCGCTTCTTGGCCCGTGACGACGACGGCGGCGAAGATGCGCGTACCGCGCTCGACGTGCTCACCGAGGACGGCGACACCCTGCTCCTACCGAGCACGACCCTTGCCCAGGCGATCATCGTCGGCGACCCGGACCCGGAGAACGTCATGTGGCTGTTCGGGTTCCACTCGTGCATCGTGGCGGGCCTGACCGAGCAGGACATCTTCCGCGTCGCCCGCCAGGCCCGGCGCGCGCCCCGCCCCCAGGACGTGCCCTCACACCACGCACACACCGCCTATCTGGCCATGGACCGCGGCTGGCCCGTCCTCACCGGCGACGCCGCGAGCTGGGCCGGGTACGGCCATCTGGAGTTCTTCCAGGTCTAGCGAAGCTCATCGCGTGACCGCGTCCACACGCTTGCGCATCTCAGCGAGCTGCGCGCCGCGAAGCTCGGCCCGCAACTGCTCGCGACCGGCCTCTCTGTCGGCGACGCGCTCTGGCGAGTCCCACTCTGGATCGATCTCGCGAATCTTGGCCTTGGTGTCAGACCACTGCACGAACTCGCTGTGCTTGTCAGCGAGGCATGCCGCATAGCGTTCCTCGGCCAAGAGGAATCGGATCAGTGTCTCGCCTTCAGGGACGTTGCCGCCTTCCGCAGGGGTGGCAGCGTCGACGACGGTGAAGCCGTGGAGGGTGCAGGCGTCCCCGTCGTCCCACGCCATACCCCTCCGGCGGCTACGAGTGGATCGGTCGCGTGGGTATGCGCGCCCTCCGCTCCAGCCGGGTCTCCTCTTGGAGGTGACGGCGCAGTTCCCCGAGGTCGCCGCCGCAACGGACGACGGAGACTCCGCTGGGTTGAGCGTCGGCGGACAGCCCGCCCCGGCGCAGCGCGATGTAACCTCCCCCAACGCCGGGCGAGATGTCCCAGGCGTGCCCATAGTCCCTCAGCGCCAGCCCGTGCCCCTCGTGTATGTCGGAGGGGATGCCCAAGCCGGTCAGCGCCCGCTGCAGTTCCTCCGCTGCCCGCGCCTGCCTCTGATCGTCAGCCGAGTTGCGCATACCGGCGAAGGTAGGCCCGCGTCACCTCGTGATGTTCACGACCGTAAACCGAGCGCAGTCATGCGACTACGCCACACCGAACCGGTAGGCCAGGCCCCGCAGATCTCGCCCCGCCCAAGGACCACGCCCGTGCGACAACAGGTGGCTCACCGACTCCCGGACCAGTGCCGTCTCGGCCGCCTCTCCAAGGTGGCTCTCGGCGTGCTCGAAGCGGTTCAGGCTCACTGCCGCCAGCGCGGCCGACAGGTGCAGCATGCCGTACAACTCGACGGCCGGACCGTCGGGGACGTGCTGTAGCCGGTCCGCCGCCCGTTCGGTGCTCTTCAGCGCGGCGTCGTAGACACCGGCGGGTAGCAGGGCATGCGTCCGCACGAACGCCGCCAGTCCGCTCAGAGCCGGGTCCTCAAGCCGCGCCGCGGCCTCCCGCGCCTGCTGGACGGCGATCTGCGCCAGGTCCAGATAGCCGAGATCCTTCAGCAGGTAGAACGTGGTGTGGCAGGCCCGGATCAGCGCCCGCAGCGCCTCCACTCGCTCGCGCTCATCGCCCGTCGTCGCGAGCATGTGCAACTCGGGCAGCAGGTCCGGCAGCAGCTTGCCGAAGTCGCCGTACCGGGACGCCGCGCACAGGCTCTCGACCGTGGCCGTCTCCCGCAGCAGGTCCGCCAGCGGCCGGGCCGGGACGTCGGCGGGTTCATCGAGCGAGGAGCCGAGCAGCGCCACGCGTACGCGCGGGATCGCATGATGCCCCTCCGATGCCTGCGCCCGTCGAGGGGGAGGCACATACGGTTGCCCGGTCAGCTCCGCGACCGAGACCTCCAGGGCGGCGGCCAACGCGGCGATGTGCGAGCGCCGGTCCAGAGATCGCCGACCGTTCTCCACCATCGACAGGAAGCTCTTGGACAGCCCACTGCGGTCCGCGAGCACCTGGAGGCTCATCCCGCGATACCGCCGAGCCCGCCGGAGCCGCTGTCCCATCGTGTTGCCCTCGCTCAAGGCGGACACCTCACTCGGCCGAAGTCGTCGCCTGCTGCCAGGCTACGACTCGGAAGCGACCGGACGAGGATCTTCCGGAGAGCGCCAGACTGTTGGGCGCTCACTCCGCCGCTACTCGAAGCGTTCGGGCCTCACAGCCGGCACCGCTTCACGGCACGCATGGGGCCCAGAGCCCCCCGCCCGCACCTCCCCGCAACGCGCCACCACGGCGGGCCTGAGGGGCCCGCCCGGTAGGGCGGGGGGTGGCGGGTGGGTCAGCCGCCTTCAACCCATGCGCGGCCGCGCGAGGACACGCGGGCGGGGCTCAGCAGCCCGCCACCTGTGCGCGGCCGCGTGAGGACACGTGGGGTCAGAGGGTCGTGAAGCGGTAGATGGTGGTGCTCTGGTAGGTCTCGCCGGGGCGGAGGACCGTGGTCGGGTAGTCGGGGTGGTTGGGGCTGTCGGGGAAGTGCTGGGTTTCCAGGCAGAGGCCGGCGTGGGGGCCGTATCCGCTGGCTTCCGGGTCGAGGGAGTTGCCGGTGTAGAACTGGACGCCGGGCTCGCTGGTGAGGACCTCCATGACGCGGCCGGAGCCGCCGTCCACCACCCTGGCCTTGACGCCGTCGCCCTCGTTGAAGACCCAGCAGTGGTCGTAGCCGCCGCCGATGATGAGCTGGGGGTGTTTCTCGTCGATTCTGGCGCCGACGGCGGTGGGGATGGTGAAGTCGAAGGGGGTGCCGGAGACCTGGGCGGGGTCGCCTAGGGGGATCTTGTTCTCGTCCACGGGGAGGTAGGCGTCGGCGTCGAGCATGACGACGTGGCCCAGGATGTCGCCGTGGCCGGCGCCGGCCAGGTTGAAGTAGGAGTGGTTGGTCAGGTTGACCACGGTGGGGGCGTCGGTGGTGGCGGCGTAGGTGATGCGCAGCTCGTCCTGGGGGGTCACCTCGTACGTGACCGTGGCGGTGAGCGTGCCGGGGTAGCCCTCCTCGCCGTCGGGGCTGGTGTAGGAGAGGGTCAGGGTGACGTCGTCGGCCTCGTGGACCGACCACAGGCGCTTGTCGAAGCCCTGCTCGCCGCCGTGCAGGTGGTTGGGTTCCTGGTTGCGGGCCAGGGTGTAGGTGACGCCGTCGAGGGTGAACCGGCCGCCGGCGATGCGGTTGCCGTAGCGGCCGACGAGGGCGCCGAAGTAGCGGCTGCGGGTCAGGTAGTCCTCGATGGTGTCGCAGTGCAGCGCGACGTTGGCCCGCGTCCCGCGGGAGTCGGGCACCTCGATCGACTGGATGATCGCGCCGTAGGTCAGCACGCCCACCCTCAGGCCGCCGCCGTTGTCCAGGACGTGGCGCTCGACGGGCTCGCCCGACGGCAGGTGACCGAAGCTTTCCCTCACGTACGACCTCCAGATGGTGGCGGGGCGGTGGACTCCCGGACGACCAGGCTGGTCTCCAGGGTGGCGAGCGCCGGGGTGGCCGCCTCGCCGGCGCCGACCGCCTGCAGCAGCAGATCGACGGCCGTGCGGCCCGCCGCCGACGTGGGCATGGCGACCGTGGTCAGCTTGGGGCGGTTGAGGCGGCCGGGCACTATGTCGTCCACACCTATCACGCTGATGTCGCCGGGCACCGACACGCCACGCTCGGACAGGCCCTCGATCAGGCCGATCGCGACCATGTCGTTGTAGGCGAGGACGCCGGTGGCGCCGGACCTGCGCACCTGGGCGGCGGCGGCGAGGCCGCCGCGTTCGGTGGGCGCGTTGGGGCCGAGGATGACCAGTTCGATGCCGGCGTCCTTGGCGCGCTGGGCCGCGGCGGCGCGCATCTCGCCGCTGGTCCACGAGCCGCTGGGGCCGGTGACGAGCGCCAGCCTGCGGTGGCCGAGCGCGAGAAGGTGCTCCACGGCCAGGCGGGCGCCGTGGGCGACGTCCATGAGCACCGCGGACATGCCCTTGACCCTGCGGTTCACCACGACGAGGGGGATGTCGGCGGCCAGCCGCTCGATGGCCCGGTTGCCCAGCCGGGGGCTGCACAGCAGCACGCCGTCCACCTGCTTGGCCAGGGTCTGGATCAGTTCTTCCTCGACCAGGTGGTCCTCGTCGGTGTCGGCGACGAAGACGTGGTAGTCGCGCTCCCTGGCGTGGGCCTGGGCCGACTTGATCAGCGGCGGGAAGAACGGGTTGGCGATGTCGGCCACGATGAGGCCGAGGTTGTTGGTGCGGCCGGTGGTGAGCGCGCGGGCGACCCGGTTGGGCCGGTAGCCGAGGTCTTCGGCGGCGGCGAGCACGCGGTTGCGCGTGGCGGGGTTGACGAGGTGGGGCGCGGAGAAGGTGCGCGACACGGTGGACACGTGCACGCCGGAGGCGTTCGCCACATCGCGGATCGTCGCCGCCACCTGCTGCTCCCCCTTCCGCCGCCGTGCACCGTTCTACCGGACCCGCGGCATCCCTGCTCGACACTACTGCAACCGGTTGTAGTACTGTCAATCTGCTGCTGGGCGGCTTCTGGGCGATTTGTGCTATTTGTCGGGGTTCGATGGGTACCGGGAAGCGTTTACCAAACTGGGTCTTGACGCTGATGTCACACGGCTGAAATCTTCTTTGCAACCGGTTGCAGCTCGGAATCCGCTAGGCACCTGCTAAGGAGTCACCGGCCCATGGCAATCGCCCAAGCACCACCGAGAGAACGCGCGCGGCCGGCGCGCGCGCCGCGCACGCCGTACGTCCTGATCGCCCCCGCGGTGATCGCGATGCTGGCGTTCCTGGTCTACCCGATGGCCAGCGTCGTCTACTACAGCCTCCAGCACTACAACGTGTCCAAGCCGTGGGACAACGCGTTCGCCGGCCTGGACAACTTCCGCACCCTGCTGTTCGACGACCCGCTGTTCTGGCAGAGCCTGGCGTTCAGCGCCAAGTGGGTCGTCACCGAGGTGGCGCTGCAACTCGTGTTCGGGCTGGCCCTGGCGCTGATCGTGAACGAGACCTTCATCGGCCGGGCCGTCTCGCGCGCCCTGGTGTTCTCGCCCTGGGCGGTCTCGGGCGTGCTCACCACCGGCATCTGGGTGCTGCTGTACAACCCCACCACGGGCGTCTCGCGCTACCTGGCCGACCTCGGCCTGATGAACTACGGCGCCGCGCCGCTGGCCAACCCCGACACGGTGTTCTGGGCCGCGGTGCTGGCCGAGCTGTGGCGCGGCGTGCCGTTCTTCGCGATCCTGCTGCTGGCCGACCTGCAGACGGTCTCGCGCGACCTGTACGAGGCCGCCTCCGTGGACGGCGCGAGCCGCCTGCGCCGCTTCCTGCACATCACGCTCCCCCATCTGAAGGACGCGATCATCCTGTCCACGCTGCTGCGCGCGGTGTGGGAGTTCAACAACGTGGACCTGCTGTACACGCTGACCGGCGGCGGCCCGGCGCACCAGACCACCACGCTGCCCCTGTACGTCGCCACCACCGCCGCCCAGTCGCACAACTTCGGCTACGGCTCGGCGCTGACCACGGCCGCGTTCCTGATCCTGACGTTCTTCTCCATCGCCTACCTGCGGTTGAGCAAGTTCGGAGCCCGCTGATGATGACGACCCAGACCACGGGCAGGACCCTGGACCGCCCCGCCCTGCCGGAGCCCGTACGCCTGCCGCGCCGACGCCACCGCAGGCGCTCGGCCCAGCGGGTCGCCAGGTGGCAGATCTACGTGCCGCTCGGCCTGTACCTGCTGTTCACGCTGGTGCCCTTCTACTGGATGCTGGTCTTCGCGGTGCGCCCGCGCGGCTCCGACTCGCTGCTGCCCTGGCCCATCACGCTGGAGAACTTCGACACGGTCTGGAACGGCCTGGGCTTCGGCATCTTCTTCCAGAACAGCCTGATGGTCGGGGTGGCGTCGCTGATCGCGACCACGGTGATCGCCCTGTCCGGCGGATACGCGCTGGCGCGCTACAACTTCCGCGGCCGGCAGCTATTCATGATCGCGATGCTGTGCACGCAGTTCATCCCGGGCGCGATGATGCTGATCCCGCTGTTCGAGATCTTCCGCACGCTCGGCCTGGTGAACACGCTGTGGAGCCTGGTCATCGCGGAGACGGTCTTCCAGCTCCCGCTGTCGCTGATCCTCATCAGCGGCTTCATCCGCAACATCCCGATGGAGCTGGAGGAGGCGGCCTGGGTGGACGGCTGCTCCCGGCTGCGCGGGTTCTTCGCGGTCGTGCTGCCGATGCTGCGGCCCGCGCTGGTCGCCGTCGGCTCCTTCGCCTTCATCCACAGTTGGAACAACTTCCTGTTCGCGCTGATGTTCGTCAGCGAGCAGGAGAAGTTCACCGTGCCCGTCGGGCTGGCGTACACGCTCGGCGAGTTCTCGGTGGACTTCGGCGCGCTGGCCGCGGGGGGCGTGGTCGCCGCGCTGCCCGTGGTGCTGGTGTTCGCGGTGATCCAGAGATACCTGGTGCAGGGAATGTCCGCGGGAGCGGTGAAAGGATGACGTTGGAAGCCGGAATGAGGATCCTGGTCACGGGGAGCGCGGGCCGGTTCGGCCGCAGCGTGGTGCGGGCGTTGAGCGACGCCGGCCACGAGGTGGTCGGGGTGGACACCAAGCCGGGCACGCCGCACGACTGCGCCGAGGTGTTACCGGCCGACCTGACCGACCTCGGCGAGGCGTTCGAGGTGATGGCGCGCTACCGGCCGCGGGCGGTGGTGCACCTGGCCGCGATAGCGACCCCGTTCAGCCGGACCGACGCCTTCACCTACCGCGTGAACACCCAGCTCGCGTTCAACGTCTGCGAGACCGCGGTCGCGCTCGGCGTGGAGCGGATGGTGGTGGCCAGCAGCCCGACCGTGATCGGGTACGGCGCGCCGGGCGGCTGGGCGCCGGCACGGCTGCCGATCGACGAGGAGCACCCGGCCGCCCCGTGGAACGCCTACAGCCTGTCCAAGCTGGCCGCCGAGCAGACCATGGCGATGTTCGCGCGCAGCTCGCCCGGCACCCGCTTCGCCGCGGTGCGCCCGTGCTTCGTCATCGCCCCCGAGGAGTGGGAGGGCGCCCCGACCCAGTCGGGGCACACCGTCCGCGAGCGGCTGGACCATCCGGAGCTGGCCGGGGTGTCGCTGTTCAACTACATCGACGCCCGCGACGCCTCGGAGATGGTGCTGACGCTGCTGCACAAGCTGCCCGAGCTGGACAGCGGCGAGGTGTTCTTCGCCGGCGCGCCCGACGCGCTGGCCCGCGAGCCCTTGTGCGAGCTGCTGCCCCGGATCATGCCGTCCACCGCGGCCCACGCCGCCGCCCTCACCGGGACCGCGCCCGCCTTCTCCTCCGAGAAGGCGGGGAGGCTGCTCGGCTGGCAGGCCAAGCGGAGCTGGCGCACCGAGATTGGAGACATCTAGCGATGCACCTCAGCGGAGTCCTCTTCTTCCCCGTCACCCCGTTCGGGGCCGGCGGCGGGCTGGCCGAGGACGTGCTCGCCGAGCACATCTCGCGCGGGCTGGAGCACGGCCCCGGCGGGATCTTCGTCGCCTGCGGCACCGGGGAGTTCACCTCGCTCTCGCAGGACGAGCACGCGCGGGCCGTGCGGGTCGCCACCGAGACCGCGGCGGGCCGCGTGCCGGTGATCGCGGGGGCGGGCGGACCCCTCGGCGCGGCGCTGGCCCAGGCCGCCGCGGCGAAGGACGCCGGCGCCGACGGGCTGCTGCTCATGCCGCCCTACCTGGCCCAGGGCCCGGTGAGCGGCCTGGTGGCCTACGTCAGGGCGGTCGCGGAGGCCGGGCTGCCGGTGATCGTCTACCAGCGCGGCCCGGTGGTGCTGGAACCGGAGACGGCGGTGGAGCTGGCCCGCATCCCGGGCGTGGTGGGGCTGAAGGACGGCGTGGGCGACATCGACCGGATGCAGCGCATCGTGCTGGCGATCCGGGCCGAGATCGGGCCGGAGTTCACCTTCTTCAACGGGCTGCCGACCGCCGAGCTGACCATGCCGGCGTACCGGGGCCTGGGCGTGGAGCTGTACTCCAGCGCGGTGTTCTGCTTCGCCCCCGAGATCGCCACGGCGTACCTGCGCGGCGAGGAGCGGCTGCTCACCGAGTTCTACGCGCCGCTGGTGGCGCTGCGCGCCAAGGTGCCGGGCTACGCGGTCTCGCTGGTCAAGGCCGGGGTGCGGCTGCGCGGCCTGGACGTCGGCCCGGTACGCCCGCCGCTGACCGAGCCGGCCCTGGAGCACCTGGAGGAGCTGTCCCGGCTGCTGAAGTCGGGGCTGGAGATCGTGGGGGCGGCCTGATGGGCGAGCAGGTCATCGCCCGGATCGGGGTGCGGGCGCGTACGGTGCCGCTGTCGCGGCCGTGGGGCCCGGACGTGCGCTTCCAGCACGTGCTGATCTGCACGGTCGAGCTGGACGACGGGCGTACCGGGACGGGGTTCTCCTGGACGCCGCAGATCGGCGCGGGCGCGGTGCGCGCGCTGCTGGAGGGCGAGATCGCCGAGGCCGCGGCCGGACTGCCCGCGCACCCCGAGGTGGTGTGGGACCTGCTGTGGCGGCACCTGCGCGAGGCGGGCGGCGGCGGGCTGACCACAATGGCGCTGGCCGCGGTGGACCTGGCGCTGTGGGACCTGCGCTGCGGCGGGCGCGGCCTGGCCGACGTGCTGGGCCGGCGGCGCGACAGCGTGACCGTCTACGGCAGCGGCGTCAACCGGCACTACCCGCTGGAGGACCTCGTCGCGCAGGCCAAGCGGTGGGTCGCGGCGGGCTACCCGGCGGTCAAGGTCAAGGTCGGCCTGGACGACCTGCGCGAGGACGTGCGGCGGGTCGCCGCGGTGCGCGAGGTGATCGGGCCCGAGCGGCTGCTCATGATCGACGCCAACCAGAGGTGGGACCTGCTGCGGGCGCGCGCGGCCATCGCCGAGCTGACGCCGTTCGAGCCGTACTGGGTGGAGGAGCCGCTGCCCGCCGACGACGTGGCCGCGCACGTGCGGCTGCGCGAGAGCGTGGACGTGCCGATCGCCGTGGGCGAGAGCGTGTACACCACCTACGGGTTCCGCGACCTGCTGGTGGCGGGGGCGTGCGACGTGGTGCAGCCCAACGTGGTGCGCGTGGGCGGGATCACCCCGTTCCTGCGCATCGCCGAGCTGGCCCGGACGTTCGGGGTGCCGGTGCATCCGCACCTGCTGCCCGACATCTCCGGGCAGCTCGCGCTGGCGCTGCCGCTGGAGCCGATGGTCGAGGACGTCGAGGACGCCTCGTTCGCGGCGCTCGGCCTGCTCGACCCGCCGTACCCGGTCACGATCGAGGACGGGGTGCTGCGGGCGGGCGGCCATCGGGGACACGGATTGGTGTTCGCATCCGGAGGTGCGTGATGGACCGGCCCGCGCGGGTGGTGCTCGCGGGAGCGCACGGCCACGGCTGGTGGCACCTGGACAACCTGCGCAGGCTGCGCGCCGCCGGGCTGGCCGAGCTGGTGGGGGTGTGCGACCTGCGTCCGGTGGAGCCGGAGAAGCTGCGCGGGCTGGGCGAGCCGCCGCAGTCGCCCGACCTGACCGAGCTGATCGAGCGCACCGGGGCCGAGATCACGGTCCTGGTCACCCCGATCCACACCCACGCGGAGCTGGCCGTACGGGCGCTGGCCGCGGGCTCGCACCTGCTGCTGGAGAAGCCGCCCGCCTCCAGCGCCGCCGACTTCGACCGGATCGCCATCGCGGTGGCGCGCAGCGGGCTGGCCTGCCAGGTCGGGTTCCAGAGCCTGGGGTCGGCGGCGGTGCCCGCGGTGCGCAAGCTGATCGCCGACGGCGCGGTGGGCCGCGTACGCGGGATCGGCGCCGCGGGCGCGTGGCCCCGGCCCGCGACCTACTTCACCCGGTCGCCGTGGGCCGGGCGGCGCCGGATCGACGGCGTCGAGACCACCGACGGCGCGCTCACCAACCCGTTCGCGCACGCCGTGGCCACCGCGCTGGCCCTGGCCGACGCGCCGGTGGAGGCGTACGAGATCGAGCTGTACCACGCCAACCCGATCGAGGCCGACGACACCTCCTCCATCCGGCTGCGGCTGAGCGACGGCACCGTGGTCACGGTGGCGGTCTCGCTGTGCGCGCCCGAGCGGCACGAGCCGTACGTCGTGGTGCACGGCGACGCGGGCCGGATCACGCTGACGTACACGATGGACGAGGTGCGGGTCGGCGACGGCCCGCCCACCCGCCACCCCCGCGTGGACCTGCTGGAGAACCTGATCGAGCACATCCGCGGCGGCGCGGAGCTGCTGGTGCCGCTGCACCGCACGGCCGGGTTCATGGGCGTGCTGGAGGAGATCCGGCGCGCCCCCGACCCGCTGCCGATCCCGGACGAGTTCCAGGAGCTGATCCGCGAGGACGGGGAGGTGACGCGGCGGGTGCTGCCCGGGATCGCCGAGCTGACGGCGCGCAGCGCGGAGCGGCTGGCGCTGTTCGGCGAGCTGGAGGACGCGCCGTGGTCGGCGTCCGGGGTGGCGCTGCGCGCGGGCGGGCGCACGGTGGCCCGGTACGTGTGGCGGCACCCGGACGTGCCGGTCACGGTCTCGCCCCGGCCCTTCCTGCACCCGGTGCGGACGCTGGGCGGCGTCGAGGTCAGCGAGACCCGCCCGGCCGACCACGTCCACCACCTGGGCGTGTGCGTGGCCATCGCCGACGTCGGGGGCCGCAACTTCTGGGGCGGGCGCACCTGGGTGCCCGGCGAGGGGCCGCGCTGGCTGGACGACCACGGCGTGCAGCGGCACGTCGAGTTCACCCGCCTGGCCGAGGACGGCTTGGAGGAGCTGCTGTCGTGGACCGGTCCCGGCGGCGAGGAGGTGCTGCGCGAGCGGCGCGCCGTACGGGCCGTGCCGCTGCGCGACGCCTGGGCGCTGGACCTGCGCTTCACGCTGGCCAACGCGACCGGCGCCCCGTTGGAGATCAGGAGTTCGGCCACCAAGGGCCGGGCCGGCGCGGCGTACGGCGGGTTCTTCTGGCGGGCCCCGGGCTCCGCCACCGCCCGCGAGGTGTTCACCGCTGAGGCGGAGGGCGAGGAGGCCGTGCACGGCTCCGCGACGCCCTGGCTCGCGCTCACCGGCGCCGCGCCCGACGGCCGGGAGTGGACGCTGGTCTTCGTACGGCCGGGCCCGCCGGAGCGGTGGTTCGCCCGGGTGCGCGAGTACCCCGGGATCGGGGTCGCGCTGGCCTGGGAGCACCCGCTGCTCCTGGAGACCGAGCTGAGCCGGCGGGTGGTCACGGTCGTCGCCGACGGGCGGCTGGACCGGGCGACGGCCGCCGCGTACGCCGCGGAGGTGACGGCATGATCCCGGAGCGGAACCGGCCGCCGCCGCACGCCCTTCGGGAAAGCCTTTTCCCTGCCCGGACGGCGTAACGCGCACCCAAGGAGACGCACCACTTGCACGTGAATCGGGGGGACCACCGAGAAGAAGGGTGAAGATCAATGATAGGACGCCGATCCCGGCGCCTGCCGGCCGTGCTCTCGGCGCTCGCGACCGCCACCTGCCTGACCCTGGCGGGTTGCGGCTCCGGCTCCGATTCGGGCTCGTCCGGGAAGACCGAGCTGACGTTCTGGGACGACAACGGCGGCGAGGCCCGCACCCCGGTGTGGAAGCACATGATCGCCGAGTTCGAGAAGGCCAACCCGACGATCAAGGTGAACTACGTCGGCATCCCGATCGCCCAGGCGCAGCAGAAGTACGACACCGCCATCGCCGGCGGCGGCCTGCCCGACGTGGGCGGCGTGTCCACCGCGATGCTGGCCAACCTGGTGGCGCAGAAGGCGCTGGACCCGCTGGATGACAAGATCGCGGCCAGCTCCCTGAACGGCAAGCTGAACGCCCAGGTGACCGCCACCGTGAAGGGCACCGTGCCCGACGGCAAGCTGTACATGGTGCCGATGTCCACCAACATGGGCGTCTTCTGGTACCGCACCGACTGGTTCAAGGAGGCCGGCATCGAACCGCCGGCCACGTGGAGCGAGTTCTTCACCGCGGTGGAGAAGCTGACCGACACGAGCAAGAACCGCTACGGCTTCACCATCCGCGGCGGCGCGGGCTCCATCGCCCAGATGCTGGAGGTCGTCTACGGCCAGTCGGGCATCACCGAGATCTTCGACGCCTCCGGCAAGGCGACGGTCAACGACCCCAGGAACGTCGCGGCGCTGGAGAAGCTGACCGGGCTGTACAAGAAGGTGACGCCCGAGGCCGACCTGAACAACGACTACGTCAAGATGGTGGCCCAGTTCGACGGCGGCAACATCGCGGTCATGCAGCACAACCTCGGGTCGTACAACGACCACGTCAAGACGCTGGGCAAGGACAAGGTGGCCGCCATGGCGGTGCCGAAGTCCGACTCGGGGGTGCACGCGATCCTGTCCAACCCCGTCACCGGCGTCGGCGTCTTCGCCACCGGCGAGAAGAAGGACGCCGCGTTCAAGTTCGCCGAGTTCGTCGCCTCCAAGGCGATGAACAGCTACTGGGCCGAGAAGACCGGCGTGCTGCCCGCAAACACCGACGTCAACGGCGAGCCGTGGCTGACCTCGCTGCAGCACATCGACATGGCCACCAAGGTGCTCAACGACCCGGCCACCAAGGTCGTGCAGCTCCCCTACCACCTGCCGGAGTTCAACTCCATCACCAAGGCCGAGACCGAGCCTCTGTTCCAGAAGGTGCTGCTCGGCGAGATGACCGCCAAGGCGTTCCTGGACGAGATGGCGAACAAGCTGACCGCGGCGCAGGCGGCGTACAAGCAGCGCAACGGAGGCTGAGCCTCCCCCCGGCGGCCCCGTCCCGACCGCGGGGCCGCCCTTCTCCTCACCTGACCTGTGGAGGACGTCCCATGTTCCGAGCCCTCGCGCTCACCACCGCCCTCGCCCTGCTGATGACGCCCGTCGCCGCGCACGCCTCCTCCTCCGGCGGGCCGCCGCTCGGCCGCCAGGTGCTGCCGGCCGGCGACGGCTGGGGATCGGCCGGCACCGGCACGACCGGCGGCTCGGCCGCGCCCGCCCGCAACGTGCACGTGGTGTCCACCCGGGCCCAGCTCGTGGCCGCGCTGGCGGCCCCCGGCCCGCGCATCATCCTCGTCAAGGGCACCATCGACGGCAACGACTCGATGACCTGCGCCGACTACGCCACCGGCGGGTACACGCTGGAGGCGTACCTGGCGGCGTACGATCCGGCCGTCTGGGGCCGCGACGCCGAGCCGTCGGGCCCGCTCGAAGACGCCAGGGCGGCCTCGGCGGCCCGGCAGACCGCGCAGATCAAGCTCAAGGTCCCGGGCGACACCACGATCGCCGGCCTCGGCGACGACGCCGTGCTCAAGGGCCTGAACCTGCACATCGACAAGGTCGACAACGTCATCGTGCGCAACATCACCTTCGTGGACGCGGCCGACTGCTTCCCGCAGTGGGACCCGACCGACGGCGCCGAGGGCAACTGGAACTCGCTGTACGACAACATCTCGGTCACCGGCTCCACGCACGTGTGGATCGACCACAACACCTTCACCGACGGCGACAACCCCGACTCGGCGCAGCCTCGGTACTTCGGCCGCCCCTACCAGGTGCACGACGGCCAGCTCGACATCACCGCGGGCTCGGACTTCGTCACCGCCTCGTGGAACCGGTTCTCCGGCCACGACAAGACCATGCTGATCGGCTCCACCAACAACCCCGCCACCGACGCGGGCAAGCTGAACGTCACCGTGCACCACAACCACTTCGAGAACGTGCTGCAGCGGCTGCCGCGGGTGCGCTTCGGCAAGGTGCACGTCTACAACAACTACTACGAGCTGGGCGAGGACCTGGTGTACGCGCTGGGCGTCGGCGTGCAGTCGCAGATCTTCGCCGAGAGCAACGTCTACCGGCTCGCCCGCGCGGTGGAGCCGTCCCGGCTGGTGTACGACTGGGGCGGCACCGCGCTGACCGCCAGGAACGACCTGCTGCGCGTCGGCGGCAAGACGAAGCCGATCGACGTCGTGGCGGCCTACAACGCCGCCCACGACCCCGACCTCGGCACCGACGCCGGCTGGACCCCGACCCTGCACACCGGCATCGACCCGGCGTGGTCGGTGCCCCGCTCGGTGTCCCGGCACGCCGGCGCGGGCGAGGTCGGCTGAGGTGACCCGCGCGGCCCGGGGGCGGCGCCCCCGGGCCGCGCCGTGTCAGACCTCCAGGCGGCCGTCCACGCGGCGCGGGATGCCGAGCGGGTTGGCCTCGCGCAGCTCGTCGGGCAGCAGTTCCTCCGGCCAGTCCTGGTAGGCCACCGGGGTGAGCCAGCGTGCGATGGCGCTCGCGCCCACCGAGGTGTGGGCGGGCGAGGTGGACGCGGGCCAGGGGCCGCCGTGGTGCATGGACCAGTTGACGGCCACGCCGGTGGGCCAGCCGTTCCAGATCAGCCGCCCGGCCGTGCGCCGGAGCACCGCGGCCACGTCGCCGGCCTCGCCGGGGTCGGTGGCGTGCACGGTGGCGGTGAGCGAGCCGGGGATGCGGGCCAGGACGTCCGGCAGCAGCGCCGGGTCCTGGTAGGTCACCACGATGGACGCCGGGCCGAAGCACTCCTCGGCGCTCAGCGGCAGCGCGTCGGCGAAGGAGGCCAGGTCGGTGACGAACACCCGCGGGGTCGCGCCCCACGGCCCCGGTCCGGGCTTGCCCTCGGCCAGCACCGAGGCCAGCCCGGCCAGGCGCTCCACGCCGCCCGCGAAGCCCTCGCTGATCCGGCCGCTCAGCATCGGGCCGCCGGAGGACCCGGCCACGGCCTCGGCGATGGCGCCGCGCAGGCCCTCGTCGTCGGGCACGAACACCAGGCCGGGGCTGGTGCAGAACTGGCCCACCCCGAGCGTGAGCGAGGCGGCGTACGCCTTGGCCAGCGCGGCGACGTCGCCCTTGAGCGCCGACGGCAGCACGACGACCGGGTTGACGCTGCCCAGCTCGCCGTAGAACGGGATCGGCGTGTCACGCTCGTCGATCAGCTTCTGGATCGCCTTGCCGCCGGGGATCGAGCCGGTGAAGCCGACCGCGGAGACCAGCGGGTGCTGCACGAGGAAGCGGCCGGCGTCCATGCCGTGCACCACGCCGAGCAGGGCCGGGTCGGGCAGCGCCGAGCGGATCACCGACGCGCTCAGCTCGGACGTGCGCGGGTGGGCCGGGTGCGCCTTGACCACGACCGGGGTGCCCGCGGCGAGCGCGGAGGCGGTGTCGCCGCCCGCGACCGAGAACGCGAAGGGGAAGTTGCTGGCCGCGAAGACGCCGACCACGCCGGGCAGCGGGTGGTTCATCCGGCGCACGTCGGGGGCGGGCGGGGTGGCGTCGGGCCTGGCGTGGTCGATGACGGCGCCGGCGTACGCGCCGTCGCGCAGCACCTTGGCGAACAGCTTGAACTGGCCGGCCGCGCGGGCCACCTCGCCGCGCAGCCGCACCTCGCCGAGGGCGGTCTCGGCGTCGCCGGCCGCCCACAGCTCCTCCACCTGGGCCGTCAGCGCGTCGCCCACGGCGTCGAGCACGTCGGCGCGCTCGGCCGCGGACATCGCCCGCCACGCCCGCCCGGCCGCGTCGGCGGCGCGTACGGCGGCGTCCACATCGGTGTCGGTGGCCTCCTCGAAGGGCTCGCCCACCGGTTCGCCCGTGCGCGGGTCGTATCCGTGAATCATCCGCTTCCACCTCTCGTCAACAGGTAGCATGTCACACCGTACAAGGGCTCACACGGCCCCGGTACGCAGCAGGTCCGTGATCCGCCGTCCTCCGCGCAGCAGCGCCGCGACGATGCGCTCCTCGTGCGCCTCGTCCAGCCGCGCCAGCGGCACCGACACGCTCAGCGCGTCGGTCACCGGCTCCCGGTACGGCAGCGCCACCCCGAAACAGCCGACCCCGGGCACGTTCTGTTCCCGCTCCCGGGCGAACCCGCGCACCCGGACCTCCCCCAGCTCCCCGGTCATCAGCGCGCGCCGGTCGGTGAGCGTGTCCGGGGTGAGCGGGGCCAGCACCTGCGGCACCAGCTCCTCGGCGTCGGGGCGCCGCGCCAGGATCGCCCGGCCCAGCGCGGTCGCGTACGCCGGCTGCCTGCGGCCCACCCGCGACCCGGAGCGCAGGTGGTGCAGCGACTCGCGACTGGCCAGGTAGACCACGTCGTGGCCGTCCAGCCGGGCGAGGTGCACCGTCTCGTTGACCTCGGCCCGGATCTCCTCCAGCACCGGCGTGCCGACGCGCACCAGCGGGTCGCGGTCGAGGTAGGACGTGCCCACGAGCAGGGCCCGCACCCCGATCCCGTACGCCGAGCCGGCCGGGTCGCTCTCCACCCACCCGCGTCCGACCAGGGTCTGCAGCAGCATGTACAGGCTGGACTTGGGATAGCCGAGGTCGCGCTGCAGCTCCGCCAGCGTGAGCCGGCGGTCGGCCCGCGCCAGCGCCTCCAGCAGCTCGACCGTGCGATCGGCGGACTTCACCGGCGCTCTGCCGGTCTCCGTCGCTGCCATCTACGCCCCCTCGCCCGACGACGCCTCCCGCGGCTGCCGTGGATCGGCGCACCGATTCTCACAGCCGGCTACAAACGTTCACAAGTCTGAACAAGGTTTTACGTTGGCGAACAAATCCGGACTTCAGGCTAAGACCAGCCGAAAGCCCGCTTCGCCGGTCGCGGCGAAGCGGGCTCCACGCTCAGACCTCGACGACCACGGGGATGATCATCGGGCGGCGGCGGTAGGTGTCGCTGACCCAGCGGCCGACGGTGCGGCGCACGACGCGGCGAAGCTGCTGCACGTCGTTGACGCCGTCGAGGGCCGCCTCCTCCAGCGCCTTCTCCAGTTGCGGCAAGACCTCGTCGAACGCCTCGACGTCTATGCCCGAGCCCCGGGCGTGCACCTCGGGGCCGCCGGTGAGCTTGCCCGTGGTGGAGTCGACGACGATGACGATCGAGATGAACCCCTCGTCGCCCAGAATGCGCCGGTCCTTCAGCGCCACGTCGGTGATGCCGCCCACCGAGAGCCCGTCCACGTAGACGTACCCCGCGGGCACCGCGCCGACGATCCGCGCGCGTCCGTCGATCAGATCGACGACCACGCCGTCCTCGGCGATGACGATGTGATCCTCCGGGACCCCGGTCAGCGCGGCCAGGCGCGCGTGGGCCCGCAGGTGCCGCCACTCGCCGTGCACCGGCATGAAGTTGGACGGCCTGGTCAGGTTGAGCACGTACAGCAGCTCGCCGGCGGCGGCGTGGCCGGAGACGTGCACCCGGGCGTTGCCCTTGTGGATGACCCGGGCGCCCCAGCGGGTGAGGCCGTTGATCACCTTGTTCACGGCGGTCTCGTTGCCCGGCACCAGCGAGGACGCCAGCAGCACCGTGTCGCCCTCGGCGATGCGGATCTGGTGGTCGCGGTTGGCCATGCGCGACAGCGCGGCCATCGGCTCGCCCTGCGACCCCGTGCAGATCAGCACGACGTCCTCCGGCGGCCACTCATCGATCTCGCGGGAGTCGACCATGAGCCCCGGCGGCACCTTCAGGTAGCCCAGGTCGCGGGCCACCCCCATGTTGCGCACCATCGACCGGCCCATCAGGGCGACCTTGCGGCCGTGGGCCTCGGCGGCGTCGAGCACCTGCTGCACGCGGTGCACGTGGGAGGCGAAGCAGGCGACGATGATCCGCTTCTCGGCGCTGCGGAACACGTCGTCGATCACCGGTGCGATGTCGCGCTCGCTGGTGACGAACCCGGGGACCTCGGCGTTGGTCGAGTCGGACATCAGCAGGTCCACGCCCTCGCTGCCGAGCCGGGCGAATCCCCCCAGGTCGGTCAGGCGGCCGTCCATGGGGAGCTGGTCCATCTTGAAGTCGCCGGTGTGCAGCACGATGCCGGCGGAGGTGCGGATCGCGACGGCGAGCGCGTCGGGGATCGAGTGGTTCACCGCGAAGAACTCGCAGTCGAACGGCCCGAACCCGTGCCGCTCCCCCTCGGCGACCTCGCGCTTGACCGGCTGGATGCGGTGCTCGACGAGCTTGCTCTCGATCAGGGCCAGCGTGAGCCGGGAGCCCACGAGCGGGATGTCGGGCCGCTCGCGCAGCAGGTACGGCACCGCGCCGATGTGGTCCTCGTGCGCGTGCGTGAGCACCACGGCCTCCACATCGCGCAGGCGGTCCCTGATGTACTCGAAATCAGGGAGGATCAGGTCGATCCCCGGCTGGTCCGGCTCGGGGAACAGCACGCCGCAGTCGACCACCAGCAGGCGGCCGTCGTACTCGAAGACCGCCATGTTGCGGCCGATCTCGCCGAGTCCGCCGAGCGCCACGATCCGCAGCGCGTGGGCGGGCAGGGGCGGCGGCGGGCCTAGCTCGGGGTGCGGGTGACTCATGCCCGCCCTCCGAACCGGTTACGGGTTTGTCTGTCTCTCAAGCTGTCCTTTCCTCCCCATGGGTTGACTTCACACGACTCCATCGGAAGGCTTCACGCCTCCCGCTACCAGGTCTTCCCTGAGCACGCCGATCTGCTCCTCGGTGGCGTCCACGAGCGGCGGGCGTACGTGCCCGCCCGGCCGGCCCATCAGGTTCAGCGCGGCCTTGGCCATGATCGCACCCTGGGTGCGGGTCATGATCCCCGTGACGACCGGCAGCAGCCGCCGGTGCACCTCGCGCGCCCCCGCCACGTCGCCCGCGCGGTACAGGTCGATCATCGCGGCCAGGTCGGCGCCCACCACGTGCCCCACCACGCTGACGAACCCGGCCGCGCCCACCGACAGCCAGGGCAGGTTCAGCGCGTCGTCTCCGGAGTAGTACACGAGATCGGACTCGGCCATCACCTGCGAGCCCGCGAACAGGTCGCCCTTGGCGTCCTTGACGGCCACGATGCGCGGGTGCTCCCCCAGCCGCAGCAGCGTCTCGGTGTGGATCGGCACCCCGGTGCGCCCCGGGATGTCGTACAGCATGACGGGCAGCCCGGTCGCGTCGGCCACGGCGGTGAAGTGGCGGTAGATGCCCTCCTGCGGCGGCTTGTTGTAGTACGGCGTGACCAGCAGCAGCCCGTGCGCCCCCGCACGCTCCGCGGCCCGCGCCAGCTCGACGCTGTGGTGCGTGTCGTTGGTCCCGGCCCCCGCGACCACGCGGGCGCGGTCGCCTACCGCCTCGACCACGGCGCGCAGCGCGCGGTCCTTCTCCTCGTCGGAGGTCGTCGGGGACTCGCCGGTCGTGCCGTGCACGATCAGCCCGTCGTTGCGCTGCTCGTCCACGAGGTACGCGGCGAGGTGCTGGAGCGCGTCGTAGTCGAGCGCGCCGTCGGCGGAGAACGGGGTGACCATCGCGGTCAGCATGCGGCCGAAGGGGGCGTCAGAGGTTCCAGTGGGCGATGCCATAAACCGAACGGTACCCGGAAGCGCTGCACCCTATGGACCCCGCCACCCCGCCACCTCCCGGGCAGCGCCCCCCGGAACGGAAAGAGGTCGCCGATATGTGCTCGGGGGTACACACATCGACGACCTCTACCGGAGAATCGGCGGCCCTATGGCCGGCGTTACACAGATCCTCGGAAATTTTTTGCCCGGGGCCGCCACAAGGGCAAAGTTGGAGTACCAACCGACCCCGGTCACGCCCTGTCGTCACACGGATACGCCAAGATTGAGCCACCGTTCACGCAAGCGGCCCCCTCATCCTGTCCTCCCCCGCCCCCCGACACGAGGATGTACAGACACGTGGCAAGCTCCGATCCGGTCTACCTTCGCGTGGTCGAGGACCTCCGTCGCCAGATCCGCGACGGCCTCCTGCCACCGGGCGCCTCGATCCCCTCGCGGGCTCAGCTCACCCGCAAGTACGGCGTCGGCGAGACCGCCGCACGGCACGCCCTGCGGGTGCTCGCCGCCGAGGGACTGATCTACGGGCGGGTGGGCTCCGGCCACTACGTGCGCGACAGGCCGGTGCTCACCCCGCTCCACCGCTGGCGGCACCACGACCACCACGCCCCCATGGCGGCCGACCTGCAGAACCAGAACCGCCGCATCACCTGCACCTGGCGGGTGGAGCGGGCCGAGGCGGGCCGCGCGATCGGCCAGCGCCTGCGGGTGCCCGAGTCGGCCCCGGTCGTCCGCACGCGCTACGTGATCCGCGACGACAACTCGCCGGTGCAGATCGCGTGGTCGTACGAGCCGATGGGGCCCGGCGACGCCGCCGAGGGCCAGATCCTGCCCACCGAGGGCTCGGGCGACCGCCAGGGCCTGGTGACCCGCATGGCCGCCCAGGGCATCAAGATCACCGAGATCGTCGAGACCGTGCGCACCAGAATCCCCGAGCCCACCGAGATCGACGCCCTCGACCTCGTGGCCGGCGCCCACGTCCTCCACGTCGAGCGCACCCACCTGGCCGGCGACCGCCCGGTCGAGACCAGCGACATCATCGTCTCCGGCGACCTGTTCAGCCTGGTCTACAGCATCCCCGTCCCGACCTGACCCCGCCCGCGCCCCGGGGCGCCGGGCGGCGCCCCGGCACCGTCCGCCCGCCTGAGACGGTCGTCTCAGGCGGCCATCGCGGGCGGCCATCGCGGGCGGCCGTCTCAGGCGGCCGGAGGGTTGAGCCGGGCGAAACCCTCCTGCCGGCGGTAGGGGAAGTGGGGATAGGGGACGGTCACCGCACTGGCCGCGTCGAGGCGGGCGATCTGGTCCGCGGTCAGGGCCCAGCCCACCGCGCCGAGGTTGGCCCGCAACTGCTCCTCGTCACGGGCGCCCATGATGACCGACGACACCGTCGGACGCCGCAGCAACCAGTTCAGCGCGATCTGCGGCACGGTCCTGCCCGTCTCCTCCGCGATCTCGTCGAGGGCGTCCACCACCCGGTAGAGGAGCTCGTCGGCGACCGGAGGCCCGTACGCGGCGGTGCGGTGCAGCCTGCTCCCGGGCGGCAGCGGCCGGCCCCGGCGTACCTTCCCGGTGAGGCGTCCCCAGCCGAGCGGGCTCCACACCAGCGCGCCGACGCCCTGGTCCAGGCCGAGGGGCATCAGATCCCACTCGTAGTCGCGGCCCACCAGCGAGTAGTAGACCTGGTGGGCGACGTAGCGCGGGTAGCCGTACCTGTCGGAGACGTCCAGCGACTTCATCAACTGCCAGCCCGAGTAGTTGGACACGCCGATGTAGCGGATCTTCCCGGCCCGGACGAGCTCGTCCAGGGTGGCCAGGGTCTCCTCGACCGGGGTGCGGGCGTCGAAGGCGTGCAACTGGAACAGATCGATGTAGTCGGTGCCGAGCCGGCGCAGCGCCCGTTCCACCGCCCTGACCAGGTGCTGACGCGAAGCGCCGGCCTCGTTGGGCCCCTCGCCGACCGGCAGGCCGGCCTTCGTGGACACGATCACCTGGTCGCGCCGCCCCTTGATCGCCTCGCCGAGGATCTCCTCGGAGGCCCCGTCGGAGTAGACGTCGGCGGTGTCGAAGAGAGTGACCCCCGCCTCCAGGCAGATGTCCACCAGCCGCCGCGCCTGGCGGGCGTCGGTGTCGCCCCAGGCGGAGAACAACTCGCCGCTGCCGCCGAAGGTGCCGGCCCCGAAGCTCAACGCGGAGACCATGAGCCCGGAAGCCCCCAGCCGTCGTTGTTCCATGGTGTGACCACCTCCCCATCGAGCCACTAACGGTTCCGTGGTTCCGTTAACATCGGGGATGACGCTAGCACGAGGAGGGTCATTAATGGAACTGGAGTCCCGTGAAGCGGAGCCGGGGACCGTACGGCCGGGCGGGCGCACCGCCCGGGTGCGCGCGGCGGTGCTGCAGGCGGCCGGCGACGTCCTGGCCGAGCGGGGCTTCGCCCACCTCGACCTCGCCGACGTCGCCCGCCGCGCCGGCGTGGGCAAGACCACCGTCTACCGCCGCTGGGGCACCGTGACCGCCCTGGTCGCCGACCTGCTGGTGGACATGGCCGAGCAGTCGCTGCCCCGCTCGCGCACCGGCTCGCTGATCGGCGACCTGAAGGCCAACGCCCGGCTCGTGCAGCGCACACTGACCGACCCGCGCCAGGGCCCGCTGTTCAAGGCCGTGATCGCCGCCGCCACCTGCGACCCCCGTACCGCCGAGGCCCTGCGCCGGTTCTACGACACCCGCATCTCGGAGTGGGCCCCCTGCGTACAGGAGGCGGTCGAGCGGGGCGAGCTGCCCGAGGGCACCGACCCCCGCGAGGTCATCCGCGCCGTCTCCGCCCCCCTGTACTACCGCCTGCTCGCCAGCGGCGACCCCCTCGACGAGGCCGCGGCCGACCGCGCCGCCGAAGCCGCGGCCGCCGCGGCCCACGCCGGCGTCTACGCCCGCTGAAGACGGCCGGCCGCGTCGTCACCTCGCAGAAGGTGCCGGGCGAAGAAGCGCAGCGAGCTGTCCGGCTCGAACGCCGGTACGTCCGCGTGGCGGCCGGGATTGGCGTGCAACGTCTTCTCCCGCGAGGCGAAGGCGTCGAACAGCGCCAGGCCCGAATCGCGCGGCACCAGTTCGTCGTCCCACTGCAGCAGGAACTCGACCGGGATCGTGACCCGCGCCGCCGTCCCGGCCAGGGTCTCGTGGCCCGCGAGACCGAAGACGGCGGCGGTGATCCTCGGTTCTGCCACCGCGAACGGCACGCCGATCACGCTGCCCAGCGAAACGCCCCAGAAGCCCACCGGCCCGTCCGCGCCGACGCAGTCGAGGTGCTGCAGGGCGTCCAGGGTGGCCCGCCACTCGGGCACGGCCCGCACCGCCAGCGCGGCGTTGTGCCGCGCGATGTACGGGCCGATCGGCTCGCCCGCCGCCATCCGTTCCCTGATGCCCTCGCCGAACCGCTCGTCCTGCCCGGTTCTCGGCCGGTCCCCGTGCCCGGGCGCGTCGATGGCGGCCACGGCGAAGCCGCAGCCGGTCACGTAGCGCCGGGCCCGGGCCACCAGCCCTGGGGCCCTCTTGTGCTGGCCGCCACCATGGGCCAGCACGACCAGGGGCCGCCCTCCGGTGGCATCGGCGGGCGTCCAGAGCACGCCGGGGATGCCGTCGAGGGTGAAAAGACGTTCCGAGACGCCGTCGAAGGTCGTCTCCGAGATGAAACGCATAGGTGCGTTGCCTTCCGGGAGTGTCCTGCGGGCGCTCCCACGGCCACCTATGTCAGATGAACCACCCACTCGCAGCAGAGGGGAGCACCCGGCCTGATCCAGCGGTAATGGGTCTCACCTCCTCGGGTCGATCACGAGCACGGCGATGCTAGCAAACCCACCCCCCAGAGCCAGACCGACGAGACGTGACGGTCAGACAACAGACGGCGATCAGCAGAGGTCAGGACACGGCCCGTGACCGGGCACGAACTGCAGACTGTCGGCCCCTCCTGGTAATCCTTTCTCCAGGCCCCGACCCCGGGAGGTACCGATGCGCGTCAAGGACATGCCCGCCCGCGACCAGCCTCGCGAGCGCCTCCTGGCCGAGGGCCCGGCGGCCCTGGCCGACCGCGAACTGCTGGCCCTCCTGCTCGGCTCGGGCAGCAAGGGCACCAACGCCGTGGAGCTGGCCTCCCTGCTGATCGCCCACTGCGGCGATCTGGAGGAGGTCGCCCACTCCGAGGCCCACCGCCTCCTGGCCGTCCCCGGCATCGGCCCCGCCAAGGCGGCCCGCGTGGCCGCCGCCTTCGACCTGGTCCGCCGCACCTTCACCGCGCCAGAACGCGGCAAGATCACCTCCTCCGCCGACCTCGCCAACGCCGCCGCCCCCATGCTGCGCGGCATCGGCCACGAACGCATGGTCGCCGTCATCTGCGACACCGCCGGCCGCGTGATCCGCAACACCGTCATCAGCACCGGCGGCGCCGACCACTGCCCCGCCTCGGTGCGCGAAGTCATCACCAAGGTCCTCACCAGCGGCGGCGCCGCCTTCGGCCTGGCCCACAACCACCCCGCCGGCTCCCTGGAGCCCAGCCGGTCCGACCTCGACTTCACCGCCCACCTCGAAGAAGCCGCCGAAACCGTCGGCCTGCGCCTCCTGGACCACCTCGTCGTCACCACAAGAGCCTGGCGCGGCATCCCCCTGAAGCACCGCTGATCCCCGCCCCGGGCGCAGGCGCCGCACCGTCAGCGGGACCAAGACCGACCACCAGGCCCATAAATTCAACAAACGCCCACAAAAGCGGGGCATTACCGACTACCGAAAACAGTCAGGTTCACCCAGATAACGGCGCCGAGCGCCCGCAAATCCGACCTTGATCATTCAATCCCCCGCCCGGAAACGCCAGAAATGTCAAGCATCGCGCGTTCACAGGTAGCCGCGCGGGATCGCTAGGCTATGCGTTACCACCTCTTGGTCGTCCATACACGCGGGCGATTCGTGAAATGGTCGCCCGACGCGGCGACCGGACCGGACAGGCTCCGCCCGGGAGCCCCAGGCCGGTCGCTCTCCTGCCCCGCACGGGGGTAACGATCGAGGGGAGGTGATACTCATGGCGAAACACCGTCATGGTGCCGGAGACCAGAAAAAGGGGAGACCCCCCATCCGCCGCTGGGTCGGCCTGGGAGTCGCAGCCATCGGCTGCGGCCTCCTCCGCGGACTCGGCGAATGGATCTGGACGCATTTCTTCGGCCGAAACGGTGACGGCCCCGGACCCCTCTAGCCTTCAGGCCGGAGAGATCACAGGGCCGCCTTGAGTCGGCGCGGCACGAGCCCCGAATCCGGCAAGACCACGGGCTCGGCCACACCTCGCACCACGTGGTCTACCCGGCGCTCCAGTCGGGTAGACCCGCGGACGTCTGTCTACTCACAGTAACGACTCGTGCACGCATTGCAAGCACGACACCGTACGCCACCGTGGCCAACAGCAGCAACATCGCCACGACAGCAATGGTGCCGACATATCGTAACTTTCTCCACCAGGCGGTCCACGCAACCGTCCCCCATAGGGACGCAGAACCCCCCTCACCGGTTGCCCCGATTCCCCACTCGAAACAACCGAAGACGTGGCCCCGCGCCCGCCCGGAGACGCGGGACCACCACACCGGCGAGCCCGACGAGGGGGAAGGGGCTCGAACCCGCCGACACTTTCACCGCCCCCATTCAAAAACGACAACCCACCCAAGCCAACCCCAATAACCGGCCGACCCACCACCCCAACCCCCCGACCACGGCGATCAAACAGACATAACGCTCCAATCCATCAGTGCGCTTCCCCCGACAGCACCGCTTCCCAGAGTTCCTGCGCCTCCTCAATCTCCAGCAACCTTGTCTCGTGGACCAGGCTGCGGCTTCTGCCCCTCCTCGTCCGGCGGACGAAGAACGTCGAGCCCGCCTGACACAACTCGTAGAGCGTCGGCTCACACTCGCAGGTGTGCGCCAGGATTCGCACATGCGTCTTCCGTGTACTCCCCTCGTGCCACGGGATCTGCTCAGCCTCCTCCTGCCGGCAGGAAACCCGGAGACTTCCAGATAGGGCGCACATGGCAACCGCACTCCCTCCGACCGCCTCGAAGCCATCATACGTCTAGTTGTATCTATACGTAAGGCTTCCGAGATGATTCGCACGACTGGAGGAGGTGCATCGGGGCACCATATAACCGCTCATCTAATGTCCGATTGTGCTCGATTACGATGGAGACACCCACCTCTACCTGCAGGTGGCGGAGATCATCCGCCGGCGCATCGCCGAGGGAGACCTCGCGTCCGGCGACGCCATCCCGAGCGAGGCGGAGATCCAGCAGGAGTTCGGCATCGCCAGGACGACCGCCCGCCACGCAGTCCGCATGCTCCGCGAGCAAGGCCTGGTGTACACGGTTCAGGGCGAGGGCACCTTCGTCGGCCCACCCGGCAAAGCGCCCAGGTCATCGCGGAAAACGCCCATGTACCAGCACATCGCCAAAGAGATCGCGGATCGCATCAAGAGCGGCGAGCTGCGCCCGCGCCGTCCCATTCCCAGCGAAACCACCCTGATGCAGCAGTACGAGGTGGCCCGGGAGACGGCACGCCGGGCGGTGGCTCTGTTGCGGGACCAGGGCTGGGTCTACACCGTCCCGCAGCGGGGATCGTACGTCCGCCCCCAGGAGGAGTGGCCGGAACAGTAAAATCGGCAACCGCTGCTCCTAGACGTATCGGCACGCCTAGCATGTGAGCATGCTGGATCGGTACGGGCCCGTGCCCCTGTATCGGCAGATCGCCGATGTGGTGTGCGCCCGCATCAAGAGCGGCGAACTGAGGCCGGGCGACCCCATACCGAGCGAGGTGGAGCTCTCCGCCGAATTCGGCGTCGCACGCACCACGGCGCGCCGCGTCGCGCGCGACCTCCGCGACCAGGGACTGGTCTTCACCGTCCAAGGCGAGGGCACGTTCGTCGGCGATGCCGGCATCCCTCGCGGGCGGCGCACCATTCCGCTGTACCAACACATCGCCGCGCGGCTCGCTGAACGCATCCAAAAGGGGGAATTCCCGACGAACCGGGCAATCCCCAGTGAGAAGAAACTGATGGACGAGTACGGCGCCACCAAGGTGACGATCCGCAGCGCCGTCAGGCACCTTCGAGACCAGGGCTGGGTGTTCACCGTCGCCCACCGCGGCACCTACGTGGCCGACCCTGCACAGTGGCCCGCGCCCCCGGAGAACAGGCCATAGCGGCAATGGACGTTCACGTGGCCATCGAGCGGCTTGTGGAGCCGGGGAAGGAGCGGGGCATGCAGGTGGCCCTTTACGAGGACGGCTAACAGGTCGTGGGCGCCGTCGCGGGGTCGCCGCTCCGCCACCGGGGCGGCGACGTCCGGCCCGCCGTTCTAGAGCTGCGTGTGACCATCGCCGGTGGGGAGCTGTGGTGGGAGCCGGGGACGTTGGTGTCACGCACCCCCTCGGACGGCGTCCGCGCCAGGCCGTCCCCCGGCTTCCGCCGAGACCTTCACCAAGCACCGCGTGGCGGCGGGGGCAAGGGTGAGAGTTCCCTGGCGATCTGACCTGCCTCGAACCGGCTCTATCCGGTCAGGGTTTTGGGGACACTGTGGCGATGGACCAGGTGGCCAGCGTGCTCGCGTGCGCTGCGCAACTGCCGGGCGTCGTCGGCGTCGATGGCCATCCCGATGCGCTAGCTGAGCTAGCTCTCCAAGCTGGCGATGTGTGGTTGCGGGCACCGGAGTCACGCTCCCCGGTCCGCTTGCCGGGGCCGGTGGCAGCGCCGCAGCCACCGGCACCGCCATCGGCATGACGGTCGCCATCGGCAAGAATCGGCGGCATCCTCAGCCGACGCGGTCTGGTCGCGGGTGCCGGCAGTCGTGCTCCCTGGTCGGCTTGGCGGGGCCGGGGGCAGCGTCGCAGACGGTGACTTCGCCGGCGGCATTACGGTCGCCAGGGTCGGGAAGCGGCGGCATCGTCGGGGGCGGGTGGTCAGGTGAATGTGACGGTGGCGTTGGGGTGGCCGCGGAGGGTGGCCAGGGTTTGGGCTTCGGATTCGATTGTGCGGCGGTGGGGGGTGGGGATCGGGGTGAAGGGGGTGATCTCCACTGCCAGGGTCTTGCCCTGCTTGCGGGAGCGCCAGGTGGCCACGAGTTCGCCGTCGGCGAGGACGGTGCCGGGGGCGTGGAGGGAGCGCCAGATGGCGCGGTGGCGGGTGCGGTCGGGTACGGCGGTTTCGCGGTCGTGGAGTTGGGTGTAGGGGTCGTGCGGCGGGAGCAGGCGTACGCCCGAAGGGGGCGGGGGCGAGCGGAGCGCGTCGAGGTCGGTGGCCAGGAGCCAGCGTTCGCCGTTGTCGGTTTCGACGCTGTGTAGTTCGGGGGCGATCAGGCGCCACCAGGGGGCGGGGTCGGGGACGCCCAGCCAGGAGGCCAGGCCGGCGGGGGTCGCGGGGCCGTGGCAGCGCAGGTAGCGGCGGGCCAGCTCGGCCTTGGCGGTGTCGGGGGCGGGGTCGGGGGGCGGGGTGTCCAGCCACTCGTCGAGCAGGACGAAGGGGGCCTGGTTCCCCTGCCGGGGGGCGAAGCAGAGCTCGCGCCGCAGGGTCAGAATGCGGAGGCAGAAGTGGACGACTCCCTCGCCCAGCGGCTGGCCGCGGGCGTACGGGCCCTCCGCCTGCCAGCGTTCGCGCTGGGTCTTCGGGAGGCCGGGGGCGATGCGGGCGGCGATCTGCGCGCCCAGTTCGCCGATCGCGAGTCGGCTGCCGCCGAGCACCGGGCGGAGCTGCGCGGACGTACGCGCCACCGCATCCTCCAGGTCCATGTCGAGGGTGCGCAGCGCCTCCTCCACGCCCTGGAGTAACGCGCGGCGCGCCGGCTCGTCGTCCGGGAGCACGCCGGTGGTGAAGACGGCGGTGTCGGCCGTGGGGAACAGGTACGGCGCGCCGCGCATGCACCAGCTCCGCAGCAGGGTCTTCCGGTGCCGGATCAGGTCGTCGAGCGCCTCGGCCGTGAGGTCGCGGACGCGGGCGTGCAGGGCCACGGCGGCGGACCCGGGCGGAGTGTCCTGTACGCCGCACGCCCCCGCGGCGTCGGTCACGGCGGCGGGCGGCAGGCGGTCGCCCAGGTTGTGGGCGTCGATCCGGAAGGCCACGATGTCGGCTCTGCGGATGCGCGGCATGGGCTCAGAATACGGGGATGATGTCCTCGGGGTCGGTGACTTCGACGTTGACGCCGTCGATGTCCAGCTCGGGGATGGCGGGGAAGGCGATCCCCCAGCGGTTGACGATGGTGCGGATTCTGGCCATGGCGGTGCGCCAGTTCTCGGCCTGCTCGTCGTAGGACAGCACGCCCAGCCCGGCGTCGCGGGCGTGGTCGATGAGCACCCGGTGGTTGTGCAGGAAGTACGGCGGCAGCTCCCAGAAGCCCCGCGGCGGCTCCCACAGGATCATGGACAGGAAGACGAACCCGGCGCGGAGCTGGCGGGTGATGGTGGACTTGACCTCGTCGGTCAGGCCCGGCCACTCCTTTTCCAGGATGGTCATGCAGATCTGCAGGTGGCGCGACTCGTCGCGGCCGATGCGGTGGAACATCTCGCTGAAGACGGGATGGGTGGTGGCGGTGGCCATGCCGCGGAACAGGGTCGAGGCGGCCATCTCCCCCATCATGAAGCTGGTGAACAGGACGGGCAGGGTGTACTTGCCGACCGCCTTGTTGTAGCCGGTCCAGTAGCGCCCGCCGTTGTGGTAGAGCCAGGAGATGTTGTTGTGCGCCGCCGCCTCCAGGACGTCGGCGGGCCTCCAGTCGAGGGGGCCGCCCGGCCAGAGGCGGGCGATCGTACGCTGGCAGCACTCCTCGTGGTTCATCTCGTCGCGGGTGATGGAGAAGAAACACTTGCGGACCGGGTCCTCCTCGTGCTTCTCGAACGCCTGGATCGTCGCGCGGGCGAACACGGCCGGGCCGCTGGCGTCGAAGTTGGCCAGCACCGAGAACCAGTACATGACGCCCAGGCGCTGCGCCCGGGTGAAGTCGTCCGGGTCCAGGCCGTCCCAGGGGAGGTCGGCGGGGTTCCAGGCGAGGCGCTTGGAGCGCTCGTAGATCGCGGCCAGCTTCTCGGTCTCGACCCGCCACTCCATCGGGTAGATGTTGGGCTGCGGGATCTCGGGGGCGGGCCAGAAACCGCCCTCGGGAATCACGGGATCGGCCATGCTGCACCCCCCGGGCTCGCATCTCCCTGTCTCATATCCTTCGATCGGTTGTCATAACGTGCAAGGGCTAGTGCATGCGGGCTGCCCCTCCTCGCCGCGGTCGCGCGGTTGCCGGGTCGGGAGGCCGTGTCAGTGCTTGGCGGCTGGGGTGCGGGAGCGCTGGGTGACGGCCACGCACACCAGTACGGCCAGCGCGCCCGCGATCGTGACCGGGCCGATGGTCTCGTGCAGCAGCAGCCAGGACCACACCAGCGTGAGCAGGGGCTGGAAGAGCTGGGTCTGGCCGGCGCGGGCGATGCCGCCCCGGGCCAGGCCGGCGTACCAGGGGAAGAAGCCCAGGAACATCGACACCAGGGCGACGTAGGCGAAGCCGGCGACGGCGGGCGCGCTCGGGCGGGTGTCCGTGGTGAGGGCGAGGGCGAGCGTGACCGGCACGGTCACCGGGGCGGCGAAGACGACGGCGTACGAGATGACCCGCCAGCCGGGGGTGTCGCGGGCGAGCCGGGCGCCCTCGGTGTAGCCGATGGCGGCGGAGACCAGGGCCGCGACGAGCAGGAGGTCGGCGGCCGTGATGTGGCCGCCGCCGCGGGTGAGGGTGAAGGCGGTGATGCACAGCGCGCCGGCGGCGCAGGCGGCCCAGAACAGGGGGCGCGGGCGCTCCCCGGCGCGCAGCACGGCCGCGACCGCGGTGGTGGCCGGCAGCAGGCCGACGATGACGGCGGAGTGGGAGCTGCTGGCCCCGCCGTCCAGGGCCAGGCCGCTGAAGACGGGGAAGCCGAACACGACGCCGAGCGCGATGGCGGCGTACGAGGCCCACTGGCGGCGGGGCGGGAAGAGAGGTGCGCGAGCGGCGAGCAGGCAGACGAGCGCGGCGACGGCGGCGATGGCCGCGCGGCCGACGGCCACGAGGTACGGGTCGAAGCCGCGCATCGCGAACACCGTGGCCGGCAGCGAGCCGGAGAAGGCCACGACCCCCAGGAAGGCCAGCGCCGTGCCCTGCCACGCAGCGGAGATCCGGGGAACCGCTATCGGCGCGAGCACGGTAGCGCTATCGTTATCTCTCATGAAACACGATAGCAGTATCGCCGAGCTGGCGGCGGTGCTGCGGGAGCAGGTGGCGCGGCTGCGGCCCGGCGACCGGCTGCCGTCCAGCCGCGAGCTGATGCGCACCCACGGCGTCAGCCCGGTCACGGTCTCGCGCGCGCTCGGGCAGCTCGCCGCGGAGGGCCGGGTGGTGACGCGGCCGGGCAGCGGCACGTTCGTGGCCCACTCCTCCGCCTCCGCTGTGGCGACGGTCGACGTGTCCTGGCAGACGGTCGCGCTCGGCGACCGGGTGGTGGACGAGCACGGCCTGGCCTCGCTGCTGGCGCAGCCGCCCGATGGGGTCATCCCGCTGACCGGCGGGTACGCGAACCCGGCGCTGCGCCCGGCCAAGGAGCTGGCCGCCGCCGCGGGCCGGGCGGTGCGCCGGGCCGAGGCGTGGTCGATGCCGCCGCTGCCCGGCCTGCCCGAGTTGCGGCGCTGGTTCGCCGCCGAGGCCGGGGGCGACGTGACGGCCTCCGACGTGCTGGTCGTGGGCGGCGGGCAGGCGGCGTTGAACCACGCGTTCCGGGCGCTGGCCGCGCCGGGCACGCCGGTGCTGGTGGAGACGCCGACCTACCCCGGCGCGCTGGCCGCCGCCCGCGCGGCCGGGCTGCGCGTGGCCGGCGTGCCGATCGACCGCGACGGCGTACGCCCGGAGCTGCTGGCCGAGGCGTTCGCGGTCACCGGGGCGCGGGTGTTCTTCTGCCAGCCGACCCTGCACAACCCCACCGGCGCGGTGCTGAGCCGGGAGCGGCGCGAGCAGGTGCTCGCGGTCGCACGGGCGGCGGGGGCGTTCGTGATCGAGGACGACTACGCCCGCTACCTGACCGCGGCCCCGGTGCCGCCGCCCCTGGTGGCGCTCGACGCGCACGGCACGGTGGTGCACACCAACTCGCTGAGCAAGATCCTGGCGCCCAGCGTGCGGGTGGCGGGCGTCGTGGCGCGGGGGCCGGCGGCGCACCGGCTGCGGGCCGCCCAGCTCGTGGAGTCGTTCTTCGTGGCCCGGCCGTTGCAGGAGACGGTGGTGGAGTTCACCGGATCGCCCGCCTGGCGGCGTCACCTCGCGGCCATGGCCGCGCACATCGCGACCCGGCGCGACGCGCTGGCCGCCGCGCTCACCGCCCGGATGCCCGAGGCGGAGATCCACCTGGTGCCGCCGGGCGGGCTGCACCTGTGGCTGCACCTGCCGCCCCAGGTGGACGACCTGGCGCTGGCCGAGAGCGCGCGGCAGGCGGGCGTGCTGGTCAGCCCGGGGCGCATCTACTACCCGGCCGAGCCGCCGGGCCCGCGGCTGCGGGTCACCCACATCGCGGCCACGCACCTGCCGGAGCTGGCCGAGGGCGTCGATCGGCTCGCCACGGTGCTGCGGGCTCAGGCGAAGACGGTGTAGTGCCTGACCGTGGTCTCACGATCGATCAGGAACCGGTCGTCCTCGGGGTAGAACACGGCCCGCTCCGGGGCGTCGCCGGCGAAGGCGCGGATGGCGTCCCAGGACTCCCAGGTGGAGGTCAGCAGGAACTCCGTACGCCCTTCGGCCTCGTCGTCGCGGCGGGTGAAGACGACGCCGAGGTTGCCGGGCGTACCGGTATAGCCGACATATCCCGTTTTAAGGAGATATGCCGCATATTCCGCTGCGTCGGCCGTCCTGGTCCAGCCCCGCCACACCCTCATGATCATGCCGCATCACCCCGTTCCGCTCAACTCGGCGGTGGGGCGGGAACCCCACCCCCACCCTTCCGACACCATCTAAAACGCTATACCGGTGTCGGAATCGCAGCAACCCCTCACCCGCGTACAGTGGTTATCCGGAGGTGAGCGGGACGATGAACGGCGCAGCGGAGCTGGTCCGCGACTTCGTGAACACCTACGACGTCGAGGCCGGCACCGACGAGCTGTCCTCGCCGGCCGAGCTGGTCGTCTGGCTGCGCGGGCGCGGGCTGGCCGGGGCGCGCGACCGGGCGGACGCCGGCGACCTGGCGCTCGCCGTCGGCCTGCGCGAGGGGCTGCGCGCCGCCCTGCGACACAACCACGACCGCGCCGCCCCGCACCCCCCTGGCCAGGCCGTTCCCCCCGAGCTGCCACGGCTGGCCGAGATCCTGGCCGCGTTGCCGCTGCGGCTGGAGCTGACCGAGGCGGGGCCGATGCTGCGGCCGGCCGTGACCGGGGTGACGGCCGGGCTGGCCGCCATCGCGGCCGCCGTGGCCGACACGCGGGCCGACGGCACGTGGCCGCGGCTGAAGGTGTGCGCCGAAGGCACCTGCCAGTGGGCGTTCATCGACTCGTCAAAGAACCGTTCACGCGCCTGGTGCTCGATGAAAGTCTGCGGCAATCGAACAAAAACTCGTGCGTATCGGGCAAGACGGGTCGCTGACCCCCCATCGCGTCATTCTGCGCGGTGATTCCCCGATACGGTGGGTACTGCCTGCACCGCGGATCCCTCACGGTTCTCCTCAACGCGACGCCCGCCGGACGAGATCCTCGGCGACAGGTCCAGGCATGACGGCATTAGAAGGAGCCGGCCGAGATGGCAGACGTAGGCGTGCGGGCAGCCCGGCGCGAAGATGTGGCCGCGGTGACGCGGACCCAGATCCGGGCGTGGCGCCATGGATATCGGGAGTTCCTGCCTGAAGGACCCCTTGCGCAGATGACGGGAAGCGCCGCCGAGGAGATGTGGCAGCAGCAGTGGGAGGAGGCGGTCGTCGCGCCGCCGACACCACGCCATAGGCTGCTGGTCGCGATCGAGCGCATCCTCGACACCGACGCGTTCCCGGCGCTCGGCCCCGGCGGCATCGCCGCCGCGGCGTCCATGGAACCCCAGGAGCGGGTGGTGGGCCTGGCGTCGCACGCGCCCGCCGAGGACGCCGACACCGACCCGACGGTCACGGCCGAGCTGCTCACCCTGCTCGTCGATCCCGACCACATCCGGCGCGGCCACGGCAGCCGCCTGCTCAACGCCACCGTGGACTACCTGGTCAAGGACGAGTTCACCTCGGCGATCACCTGGGTCTTCGCCGACAACCACGCGATGCTGGCCTTCCTGGAGTCGGCCGGGTGGGGCGAGGACGGCGCCGAGCGGGTGCTCGACATGGGGCGTCCGGTGCGGATGGTCCGCCTGGCGACCGACATCCGCCCATGACGCCGATCGCGTACGTCTCGGGGGCTTGGCGATGACGGCCACGCGGGAGCCGGGCGGGGCCCCGGCTCCCACTCTCAAGCACTGGGTGGCGGGCGCCCGCCCGCGGACCCTGCCCGCCGCCCTGGTGCCGGTCGCGGTCGGCACCGGTGCCGCCGTCTCGACCGGCGGCGCCGTGTGGTGGCGGGCGCTGGTCGCGCTCGCCGTGGCGCTGCTGCTCCAGATCGGGGTCAACTACGCCAACGACTACAGCGACGGCATCCGGGGCACCGACAACGCCCGGGTCGGCCCGCTGCGGCTGGTCGGCTCGGGCCTGGCCACGCCGCGCTCGGTGCTGGTGGCCGCGCTCGGCTGCTTCCTCGCCGCCGCGGTGGCGGGCCTGGCCCTGGTCGTCGCCACCCGGGCGTGGTGGCTGCTGGCCGTGGGGGCGCTGTCGATCGCGGCGGCCTGGTTCTACACCGGCGGCTCACGGCCGTACGGGTACCGGGCGCTGGGCGAGGTGTCGGTCTTCGTGTTCTTCGGCCTGGTGGCCGTGGCCGGCACGACGTACGTGCAGGTGGAGGGCCTGCCCTGGCTCGCGGTCGCGGCGGCGGTGCCGGTCGGGCTGCTGGCGTGCGCGCTGCTGGTCGTCAACAACCTGCGCGACCTGCGCGGCGACGCCGAGGCGGGCAAGCGCACGCTCGCGGTGGTGTTGGGCGACCGGCGTACGCGGCTGTTGTACGCCGGATGCGTGATCGCGCCGTTCGCGGTCGCGGCGGCGCTGATCCCGGTACGCCCGCTGACCGCGCTCACCCTGCTCGCGATCCCGCTGGCGGTCCCGCCGGTGCGCCTGGTGCTCGGCGGGGCGCTCGGCCCGGCACTGATCGCCGGGTTGCGGCAGACGGGGCGGCTCCAGCTCGCCTACGGCGCGCTGTTCACGATCGGCCTGGCCGTCACGTTGTGACGGCGGGCTGCCACATCACCACGCGCGGCGCGACCTCGATGCCGAGTTCGCGCTCGCGCTCCACCAGCTCGGTCAGCTCCGGGCCCCAGCGCTCGCGGGGCAGCACCCGGTAGCCGTGCCGGGCGTACCAGGGAGCGTTCCAGGACACGTCGCGGTAGGTGGTCAGGGTGACCCCGTCGGACCCGGACGCGGCGGCGTGCTCGGCGACGGCGGCCAGCAGCCGCCCGCCGATCCCCCGCCGCATGCGCTCGGGCCGCACGGCGAGCTGTTCGAGGTGCACCCGCCCATCGACCTCGCCCAGCAGCGCGAACCCCTCGGGCGGGGTGCCGGAGACCAGCACCCGCTCCGGGTCGGTGACGTCTTCGATCATGGTCGTGCCGGGCGGGAAGGTGATGCCCACCTCGGCGAACAGCTTGTCGGCGGCCAGCTCGATCTCCGCGAGCCCGGCCAGCTCGTGCTGCTCGGCCCAGCGCACGGGCGCGGGAGCGTACGCGTCGGTCACGCCTCGCACGCTACCGCCCGCGCCCGCACCGGGCATCCCGTTTCCGCGTCCGCCTGCCCGGGTGCGCCGTTTCCGGCCGTCATCGGCCCTCACCCGGGCGCGTGGAGAATCTGCTCGTGCAGGCAGATCACAGGTCGAGCAGGTGCTCCAGGCCGACGGTGAGGCCCGGCAGCCCGCCGATGCGGCGCACGCCCAGCAGGACGCCCGGGGTGAAGGAGGCGCGGTTCATGGTGTCGTGGCGGATCGTCAGGGTCTCGCCACCGCCGCCCAGCAGGACCTCCTGGTGGGCGATCAGGCCCGACAGGCGCACGGCGTGGACGCGCACGCCCCCCACGTTCGCGCCGCGCGCGCCGTCGAGCTCGGTCGTGGTCGCGTCGGGCATCGGCGGGCAGCCCGCCTCGGCCCTGGCCTGCACGATCAGCTCGGCGGTGCGCCGGGCGGTGCCGGAGGGGGCGTCGGCCTTGTTGGGGTGGTGCAGCTCGACGATCTCGGCGGAGTCGAAGAAGCGCGCCGCCTGCTGGGCGAAGTGCATCATCAGCACGGCCGCGATGCCGAAGTTGGGCGCGATGAGCACGTTGACCGAAGGGTGCTCGGCGAGCCAGCCGCGTACGGTGCCCAGGCGCGCCTCGTCGAAGCCGGTGGTGCCGACGACCGCGTGGACGCCGTGCTCGACGCACCAGCGCAGGTTGTCCATCACCACGTCGGGATGGGTGAAGTCGACGACGACCTCGGCCTTGGCGATGTCGTCGATCGGGTCGCCCTTGTCGACCGCGGCCACCAGTTCCATGTCGCCGGCCGCGTGGACGGCCTTGCACACCTCTACGCCGACGCGTCCACGCGCACCCAGCACTCCAACCCTGATCACGGACCTACCTTAGCGAACCGGGCGCTTTCAGTCGGCGATGAAGGGGGTGAAGTCCTTCTCGCCGTACGGGCCGATGACCGCGAGGGTCATCGGGCGGCGCAGGACGTCCGCGGCCACCGCGACGATCTCCTCCGGGGTGACGGCGTCGATGCGGGCCAGGACCTCGTCCACCGTCATCAGCCGGTCGTAGACCAGCTCGCTCTTGCCGATGCGCGACATGCGCGACCCGGTGTCCTCCAGGCCGAGCACCAGGCCGCCGCGCATCTGGCCCTTGCCGCGGGCGATCTCGATCTCGCTGATGCCCTCGGCCGCGATGCGGGTGATCTCCTCGCGGCAGATCTTCAGCACCTCGTCGATCTTGCCCGGCAGGCAGCCGACGTAGATGCCGAACTGGCCGGTGTCGGCGTACTGGGAGGTGTAGCTGTAGGCCGAGTACGCCAGGCCGCGCTTCTCGCGGATCTCCTGGAACAGGCGCGAGGACATGCCGCCGCCGAGCGCGGAGTTCAGCACGCCGAGCGCGAAGCGGCGGTCGTCGGTGCGCGAGATGCCGGTGGTGCCCAGGACCAGGTTGGCCTGCTCGGTGGGCCGGTCCAGCAGGCGCACGCCCGAGCGCGACTCCACGCCGGGCCCGGTCAGCCGCGGCGGCGCGTGCTCGGCGTCGCCGCCCAGGGCCCCCGCCCGCTCGTACGCCGCCGCCACCAGCTCCACCACCCGCTCGTGCTGGATGTTGCCCGCGACCGAGACCACGGTGTGCGGGGGCCGGTAGTAGCGCTGGTAGTACTCCAGGATGCGCTCGCGGCTGAGGGAGTTGATCGACTCGACCGTGCCCAGGATGGGCCGGCCGATCGGCGTGTCGCCGTACAGCTCGGCGGAGAACTGCTCGTGCACGACGTCCGAGGGGTCGTCGTCGTGCATGGCGATCTCCTCCAGGATCACGCCGCGCTCGGACTCGACGTCCTCGGGGTCGATCAGCGCCGAGGTGACGACATCGGACAGCACGTCGATCACCAGTGGTAGATCCTCGTCGAGCACCCGGGCGTAGTAGCAGGTGTACTCCTTGGCGGTGAACGCGTTGATCTCGCCGCCGATGCCCTCGATGGCCGCGGAGATCTCCAGCGCGTCGCGCGTGGGGGTGCCCTTGAACAGCAGGTGTTCCAGGAAGTGGGTGGCGCCCATGTGCTCCGGGGCCTCGTCGCGCGAGCCGATGCCGACCCACATGCCGACCGCGACGGAGCGCACCGTCGGCATGGTCTCGGTCACCACACGGAGCCCACCGGGGAGTACGGTGCGCCGCACGACCCCGGCGCCGTCCTTGCCGGGGTGCAGAGTGACAGTGTTCAAAGCTTGATCAGGGCCTTTCGCCGCGGTGGGGGGGGGCCCGGCCGGGGCCCCCCCCCCCCCCCCCCCCGCCGGGGGGGGGGGGGCGCGGGCCCCCCCCCCCGGGGGGGGGTGCGGCGCCGCGCGGGGGCGCGCGGGAGGGGGGTCTCGGGGGGCGCCGCCCCCCCCGGGCGCCTTCGTGGGGGGGGGGCTGTGTCCCTTTTTAAAACTCTTCAGCGGGCCCTGCCGCGGGGGGGGGGGGGCCGGGGGCGGGCCCCCCCCCACCGCCCGCCGTCGTCGTCAGGAGTTGCGCTCGTCACGCCCGCCGCGGGTGCGGGTGCGGCGCCGCTCGGTGCGCGGCTGCTCGGGCTTCTCGGAGCGCTCGGCGCGCTCCTCGCGGCCCTCCTCGGCACCCCCGCCGTCGCCGCCGCCGCTCTCGGCCGCCGCGGCGGCGGCCTCGGCCTCCTTCTCGATGACCTCGACCGGGACCAGCGACAGCTTGCCGCGCGAGTCGATCTCGGCGATCTCCACCTGGATCTTCTCGCCCACGCTCATGACGTCCTCGACGTTCTCGATCCGCTTGCCGCCGTGCAGCTTGCGGATCTGCGAGACGTGCAGCAGGCCGTCCTTGCCGGGCAGCAGCGACACGAAGGCGCCGAACGCGGCGATCTTCACGACCGTGCCCAGGTAGCGCTCGCCGACCGTCGGCATGTGCGGGTTGGCGATGGCGTTGATGGACGAGCGCGCCGCCTCGGCCGAGGGGCCGTCGGTGGCGCCGATGTAGATGGTGCCGTCGTCCTCGATGGTGATCTCGGCGCCGGTGTCGTCCTGGATCTGGTTGATCATCTTGCCCTTGGGGCCGATGACCTCGCCGATCTTGTCGACCGGGACCTTGATCGTGATGATCCGCGGCGCGGTCGGGTTCATCTCGGCCGGCGAGTCGATGGCCTCCTGCATGACGTCCAGGATGGCCAGCCGGGCGGCCTTGGCCTGCTTCAGCGCGCCCGCGAGCACGTTGGCGGGAATGCCGTCGAGCTTGGTGTCGAGCTGGAGCGCGGTGATGATCTCATCGGTGCCGGCGACCTTGAAGTCCATGTCGCCCATGGCGTCCTCGGCGCCGAGGATGTCGGTCAGCGTGACGTACTCGCCGCCCTCGTGGATCAGGCCCATCGCGATGCCGGCCACCATCTTCTTCAGCGGCACACCGGCGTCGAGCAGCGACATCGTGGACGCGCAGACCGAGCCCATCGAGGTGGAGCCGTTGGAGCCGATCGCCTCCGACACCTGGCGGATGGCGTACGGGAACTCCTCGCGCGAGGGCAGCACCGGGATCAGCGCCCGCTCGGCGAGCGCGCCGTGCCCGATCTCGCGCCGCTTGGGCGAGCCCACGCGGCCGACCTCACCGGTGGAGTAGGGCGGGAAGTTGTAGTTGTGCATGTAGCGCTTGGTGCGCTCGGGGTTGAGCGTGTCGATCATCTGCTCCATGCGCAGCATGTTCAGCGTCGTGACGCCCAGGATCTGGGTCTCACCGCGCTCGAACAGCGCCGAGCCGTGCACCCGGGGCACCACGTGCACCTCGGCGCTGAGCTGGCGGATGTCCTTCACGCCGCGCCCGTCGATGCGCACGCCCTCGGAGATGACGCGCTCGCGCATGAGCTTCTTGGTCAGCGCCCGGAACGCCGCCCCGAGCTCCTTCTCGCGGCCCTCGAAGTCGCTGAGCAGCTTCTCGGCGACCAGCGCCTTGACGCGGTCCAGCTCGGCCTCGCGCTCCTGCTTGCCGGCGATGGTCAGCGCGGCGGCGAGCTCGCTCTTCACCGCGCCGACGACCGCCTCGTAGGCGTCGTCCTGGTAGTCCAGGAAGACGGGGTACTCCGCGGTCTCCTTGGCGGCGACCTTGGCCAGCTTGGCCTGGGCGTCGCAGAGCACCTTGATGAACGGCTTGGCGGCCTCCAGGCCCTCGCCGACCGTCTCCTCGGTCGGGGCGACCGCGCCCTCGGCGACCAGCTTGAGCGTGTCGCGGGTGGACTCGGCCTCGACCATCATGATCGCGACGTCGCCGTCGTCGAGCACCCGGCCGGCCACCACCATGTCGAAGGTGGCCTTCTCCAGCTCGGAGTGGGTCGGGAACGCCACCCACTGGCCCTCGATCAGCGCGACGCGCACGCCGCCGATCGGGCCGGAGAACGGCAGCCCGGCGAGCTGTGTGGACAGCGACGCGGCGTTGATGGCGACCACGTCGTACAGGTGCTCGGGGTGCAGCGCCATGACGGTCGCCACGACCTGGATCTCGTTGCGCAGGCCCTTGACGAACGACGGGCGCAGCGGCCGGTCGATCAGGCGGCAGGTCAGGATCGCGTCCTCGGAGGGACGGCCCTCGCGCCGGAAGAACGAGCCGGGGATGCGGCCCGCGGCGTACATGCGCTCCTCGACGTCCACTGTGAGCGGGAAGAAGTCGAGGTTCTCCTTGGGCTGCTTGGAGACGGTGGTGGCGGACAGGACCATCGTCTCGTCGTCGAGGTAGACGACGGACGAGCCCGCCGCCTGGCGCGCGAGGCGGCCGGTCTCGAACCGAACCGTGCGCGTTCCGAAACCGCCGTTGTCTATGACGGCTTCCGTACTGTGGACACCCTCCACGGGGGACCTCCTTTTACGGTGGGTCTCCCGCGTCTGCTTGCCGGTCCCCGTCAGGTGCAGCGCCGGTCTTCGATCGAAGCGCCCGGTGGCGCGGGCGACGCCCGCGTGACCTACCGGAAGCCACTACCGAGGACCGGCCCTCCGACGCCGCGGGGCGCGCTTGCTGTGCGGACGCGGGGCTTACTCGGCTATTCAGTTGGCGGGCGGGGCGGCCGGTGGCGGCGCGCCGGGCCCTAGCCCATATTGGGCTCTCATATCCGGTTTTCTGGGATATATAGCTTCCGCGGCGACCGATTGGAAGCCTGTCGTCCAGGCCGGATACGAGGAGGGAGCGGCCGGGGCCGCTCCCTCGTCAGTCTATCGGCGCAGGCCGAGCCGCTCGATCAGGGAGCGGTAGCGCATGATGTCCTTGGCCTGCAGGTACTTCAGCAGCCGGCGCCGCCGGCCGACCAGCAGCAGCAGGCCGCGCCGGCTGTGGTGGTCGTGACTGTGCGTCTTCAGGTGCTCGGTCAGCTCGCTGATGCGCTTGCTCAGCAGCGCGATCTGCACCTCCGGCGAACCGGTGTCGCCTTCGCCGGTGGCATACTCGCTGATGATCGCCTTCTTGGCGGCGGTGTCGAGGGACACAGCTCTCCTCTGTCTCATCCAAGGGCACGCGTGAAGTGGGCAAATGTGCTCGAACGACCGTGCGTGCCTACAGTCGCCGTGCGAGAGCCGACGGGCAGCGTCAAACGACGCCGGATCAGAGCCGACATGTAAGGCTACCATCACGGATCGCAGCCGGGCACATCGGCGAACCCGCCGTCAGGGATGTGAGACAAGATGGAGATCGTCGTGTTGCCTCACCTTGCCGTGATCCGCCGCACCTGCTCCACGTCGCGGTGGATCTGGGCCACCAGCGAGTCGATCGACTCGAACCGGGTGTTGCCGCGCAGCCGGGCGGCGAAGTCCACGGCGACGTGCACGCCGTACAGGTCCAGGTCGTCGTGGTCCAGCGCGTACGCCTCGACGGTGCGCGGCACGCCCTCGAAGGTGGGGTTGGTGCCCACCGAGATGGCCGCGGGCCAGCGCTGGCCGGGGTAGGGGGCGGGAATGTTGCCGCGCTGCAGGCAGCTCAGCCAGCCGGCGTACACGCCGTCGGCGGGGATCGCGGTGTACTGCGGCGACTCGACGTTGGCGGTGGGGAAGCCGAGCTGACGGCCGCGCTGGTAGCCGCGTACGACGACGCCCTCGACGCGGTGGGGACGGCCGAGCGCCGCCGCGGCGCCCTCGACGTCGCCGGAGACCACCAGCTCGCGGACCCGGGTGGAGGAGACGGCCACACCGTTGGCGACGAGCGGCACCACCTCCACGGCGAAGTCGTACTTCTCGCCAAGAGTGCGCAAAGTCTCGGTGTCGCCGCCGGCCGCGTGGCCGAACCTGAAGTTCTCGCCCACCACGACCCCGGCGGCGTGCAGCTTGTCCACCAGCACGTTCTGCACGAACTCGTCGGGCGTCATCCTGGAGACCTCCAGGGTGAACGGCTCCAGGCAGACCTGGTCGAGCCCGAGCTGCGAGAGCAGCTCGACCCGGTGCGCCGGGGTGGTCAGCCGCGGCGGGTGGGTGCCGGGACGCACGACCTCGTCGGGATGGGGGTCGAAGGCCACCGCCACCGAGGGCACGCCCAGCTCCCCGGCCATCGCGACCGCCCGCTCCACCATGCGCCGGTGCCCGCGGTGGACACCGTCGAAGACCCCGATCGTAACGACGGATCTGCCCCAGTCTCCGGGCACGTCGCCGAGTCCGCGCCAGCCCCGCACGTTGACCTCGATCCCTCTGGACGGCTGTTGCCTTGCAGGTTTTCCGGGGACAAGACTGCCATGCTCCCCGGCGCCGCGCCGCACCGGGGAGCCTCCCGACCATCTTCATGATCATTCGGGCAGGTCGAGAGTACACAACCACAGGCGGCTCCGCGAACCGCGCCCGGCGATACCTGGGCCTATAATCGTCGGTCCAACGGCGATCAGGGCCCGGCGCCGGCTTCGGGCCCGGCCTTTGAGGCGAAACAGGTCATGGCGAGATACGCGATTTTGATCCTGCCCGCGTTCAACCGCGTTTACGGCGCGAGCGCGGTCGGGCTGACCAGGAGCGAGCTGGCGTTCTTCGGCGAGCGGGCGCTCGGCGGGCGCGTGGGCGAAATCACCGAGACCCGCATGGGCGGCGTGCCGTACGTCACGTTCGAGGCGGACGATCTGCCGGAGCGCGACGTGGCGTTCCTGTCGAACCTGTCCTCCCTGTACGCGCTGTTCGAGCTGGAGGGCGGGCTGCTGCGCCCCGTCGAGGTGCGCCCGCTGGACCGCTTCGACACCGACCTGCTGACGATCCAGAAATACGCCGGGAAGACCAATGAGCATTTCACGAAAATGCTCATGAACGTCACGCTGCTGGCCACCGCGCACCCGGAGCGCATGCTCACCCGCAAGCTGTCGGTATTCGACCCGATGTGCGGCCGGGGCACCACGCTGAACCAGGCCCTCATGTACGGCCTCGACGCCACCGGAATCGACATCGACGCCAAGGACTTCGACGCCTACGCCAATTTCCTGCGCACCTGGCTGAAGAACAAGCGGCTCAAGCACTCCGCCGAGATCACCCCGATCCGGCGCGAGCGCGCCCAGGTCGGGCGGCGCTTCCACGTCACGCTGGGCCGGACCAAGGAGGCGTGGAAGGCGGGCGAGGTCGACTCGATCACCATGATCAACGCCGACACGCTGCGCAGCGCCGAGCTGCTGCGGGCCCGCTCCTTCGACGCCCTGGTCACCGACGCGCCGTACGGCGTGCAGCACGGCAGCCGCCAGGGCACCGGGGGGCTCTCGCGCAGCCCGCTGGCCCTGCTGGAGGCCGCCGTGCCCGCCTGGCGCCCGCTGCTGCGCCCCGGCGCGGCGCTCGGCCTGTCCTGGAACACCCACGTGGCGCCTCGCGGCGAAGTGGTCAAGGTCCTGGAGGGCAACGGCCTGGAGGTCGTCGAGACGCCCGGGTTCGAGCACTGGGTGGACCAGGCCATCAACCGGGACATCGTCGTGGCCAGGGTGCCCGACTAGGTAGCGCGTCGTGGCCAGGGTGCCCGAGTAGCTCCCGGTTGGCTCCCGGCTAGCTGAAGACGACCAGTGGGCGTGAGGTGCGGCCCTGGACCTCCAGCAGTGCGATCAGGGTGCCGTCGGGGGCGAACGCCCCGGTGGGCCCGGCCGGCTGGCCGGCCGCGGGCAGCCGACCGCCGTGCGAGACCAGGCGCGCCTCCTCGGCGGTCAGGTCGCGCCGGGGGAAGGCCGCCGCCACGGCCTCGGCGATGGGCAGGATCGCGCACTCGCGGGACAGCTCCTCGATGGTGCGGGCCATCGACAGGTCGTAGGGGCCGACGCGGGTGCGCCGCAGGTAGGTCAGGTGGCCGCCCACCCCGAGGTCGGCGCCCAGGTCGCGGGCCAGCGAGCGGATGTAGGTGCCGCTGGAGCAGGTCACCGACGCCGAGACGTCCACCAGGCCGCCCTCGCGGCGCACCTCGGTGATCTCGAACGCCGAGACCGTCACCGGCCGGGCCTGCAGCTCGACGTTCTCCCCCGCCCTGGCCCGCTTGTACGCCCGCTCGCCGTTCACCTTGATCGCGCTGACCTGCGGCGGGATCTGCATGATTCGCCCGGTCAGCTTGGCCGCCCCGGCCGCGATCTCCTCGTCGGTGACCCCGGAGGCCCCGGCCGTGGCCACGACCTCGCCCTCGGCGTCGTCGGTGTTGGTGGCCTGGCCGAGCCGGATCGTCGCGTCGTACGCCTTCTCGGTCAGCGCGAGGTGCCCGAGCAGCCGGGTCGCCTTCTCCACGCCCACCACCAGCACGCCGGTGGCCATCGGGTCCAGGGTGCCCGCGTGGCCGACCCTGCGGGTGCCGGCGATGCCGCGCAGCTTGCCCACGACGTCATGGGAGGTCCACCCGGCGGGCTTGTCCACGACGATCAGGCCGCTGGGGGGTGGGGTGCGGTCGCCTCTGGCGCGGTTCATCGTTCCTCGGTTGGTCAGGCGGGCGTGAGCAGCGCCCGGATGTCGGCCATGGTCTCGGCGACCGGGCGGTGGGAGGTGAAGCCGGCGGCGCGGACGTGGCCGCCGCCGCCGAGCGCGGCGCAGACCCGGGCGACGTCCACCGCGCCCTTGGAGCGGGTGGAGACCTGCCAGGCGCCCTCGTCGTCCTCCTTGAGCACGATGGCGACCTCGGCCTCGTCGGTGCGCCTGACGATGTCGATCATGCCCTCGACCTCGTCGTACGGCAGCCCGTACGCGGCGCGGTCCACCCTGGGCACGTACGTCCACACCAGGCCGAGGCCGCCCGCGGCCTCCGGCTCCAGATGGACGCGCTCCAGGGCGGCGCCCAGCACCTTCAGGTAGCCGAACGGGGAACGGTCCCACAGCTCGCGGGCGATCTCGTCGGTACGCAGCCCGGTTGCCACCAGCCGCGCGGCCATGGCGTGGGCCGCCGGGCTGGTCGAGGAGTGCCGGAAGGAACCGGTGTCGGTGACCAGGCCGGCGTACAGGCCGGTGGCGATGTCGCGGTCGAGCGGCACGCCGAGGCGGTCGATCAGCTCCTCCACCAGCATGGCGGTGGCCGCGGCGCCCGGGTCGATCAGCGCCATCGTGCCGAAGCCGCTGTTGGACGGGTGGTGGTCCACCACGATCAGCTCGGCCGCCTTGGCGGCGGAGTCGCCGAGCAGCCCCAGGCGCGCCGAGGTGGACGCGTCGAAGGTGATCATGAGCGCCGGGGCCTCGGGGTATCGGGCCGGCTCCACCAGCAGTTCCTGGCCGGGCAGGAAGCGCAGCAGGCGCGGCACCTCGAAGCGGCGGTCGCCGAAGGAGGCGACGACCCGCTTGCCGAGCGCGCGCATGGCGAGCCCGGCGGCGAGCATCGAGCCGAGCGCGTCGCCGTCGGGCGACACGTGGCAGGCGAGCGCGATCTCGTCGGCGGAGCGGATCAGCTCGACGGCGCGTGCCCAGTCGCTCTCGGGCACCCCGCCGGAGTGGGAAAGGTGCGGCAGGCACGGCGCGTCCGAGCCGCCCGTGCCGTGCCCGGCGCGGTCGTCACGCGGCAGGCGCGTCACGTCGCGCTCCTCGCGCACGTCGCCCATCACGTCGCGGAGTGTCCCGCCCGGTCGGACGACGAGGACGGCCCCGCCTCGGGCTCCTCCTCGTCGGCCTCCCCGCCCGGCCTGCGGTAGGGGTCGGCGTCGCCGGCGTGCTTGGCGCCCTCGGCCCGCCGCGCGATCTCGGCGTCGCGCGCCTTGGCCTCGGCCAGCAGGTCGTCGATGTGCTTGGCGCTGTCGGGGAGCGGGTCGTGGGTGAACGTCAGCGTCGGGGTGTGCCGCAGGCCGGTCTGCCTGCCCACCTCGGAGCGGATGATGCCCTTGGCGCTCTCCAGGGCGGCCGCGCTGTCGGCCCGCTCGGCGTCGGAGCCGAACACGGTGTAGAACACCGTGGCGTCGCGCAGGTCGGCCGTGATCCTGGCGTCGGTCACGGTGACGAAGCCCAGGCGCGGGTCCTTGATCCTGCGCTCCAGCATCTCCGCCACGACCTGCTGGATCCGGTCGGCAAGCTTACGTGCTCGCGCGGCGTCCATATCGTCCCCCTCCTAGCGGATCGGACGACCGGCGCGGGAGGGCGGCTCCCGCGCCGGTCGCCATGGTCAATCCTCGTCCTCGTTGTAGAGCCGCTGCCGGGCGGACAGCACTTCGATCTCCGGCCGGAAGGCGACAAGCCGCTCGCAGGCCTGCAGCACCTCGCCGCAGTTGGCCGCGGTCGCGGAGACGACCGCGATCCCGATCTGCGCACGGCGGTGCAGGTCGAGGTGGCCGGTCTCGGCGACGGCGACCGCCGGATACTTCCGCTGCACCTCGGCGATGATCGGCCGCACCACGGAGCGCTTCTGCTTCAGCGAACGGACGTCGCCGAGCATGATGTCCAAAGTCAGGGCACCGACATACATGGCATGGTACGCCGCGCCGGGCGCTCCCCTCCTCCGCCCGCACGCCCGTCTCGGGGCGCGCGGGCGGAGGGGTCAGGAGCGTCAGGCCCGCGGCTTCTCCCGCATCTCGAACGTCTCGATGACGTCGTCGATCTTGATGTCGTTGTAGCCGATCCCGATACCGCACTCGAAGCCCTCGCGGACCTCGGTGGCGTCGTCCTTGAAGCGGCGCAGGGACGACACGGTGAGGTTGTCGGCGATGACGACACCGTCGCGGATGAGCCGCGCCTTGCTGTTGCGCACGATCGTGCCCGAGCGGACCAGACAGCCGGCGACGTTGCCGATCCTCGGCACCTTGAAGACCTCGCGGACTTCGGCGGTGCCCATCTGGACCTCTTCGAACTCCGGCTTCAGCATGCCCTTCAGGGCCGCCTCGACCTCTTCGATCGCCTGGTAGATGACCGAGTAGTAGCGGATGTCCACGCCCTCGCGCTCGGCGAGGTCGCGGGCCCGCACCTCGGGCCGGACGTTGAAGCCGATGATCACCGCGTTGTCGTCGGCGATCGCCAGGTTGACGTCGTACTCGGTGATGGCACCGACGGCGCGGTGCAGCACCCGGAGGCTGACCTCCTCGCCGACGTCGATCTTGAGCAGCGCGTCCTCAAGGGCCTCCACCGAACCGGAGACGTCACCCTTGATGATGAGCTTGAGCTCGTTGACCTGGCCCTTCTCCATGTCCTTGAAGAGCTCTTCCAGGCTGCGCCTGCGGCCGGACTTGGCCATGTCGGCCGTACGCTGGCGGGCCGCCCGCTGCTGGGCGATCTGCCGCGCCATCCGGTCGTCGGGCACCACGATGAAGTTGTCGCCGGCGCTCGGCACCGCGGTGAGGCCCATGACCAGGACCGGCCGCGACGGGTCGGCCTCGGCCACCGCCTCGCCGTTGTCGTCGAGCATCGCCCGGACGCGGCCGAACGCCTCGCCACAGACGATCGAGTCGCCGACCCGCAGCGTGCCGCGCTGCACCAGCACGGTCGCCACCGGGCCGCGGCCCTTGTCGAGGTGGGCCTCGATCGCGATGCCCTGGGCGTCCATCGACGGGTTGGCCCGCAGGTCCAGCTCGGCGTCGGCGGTGAGCAGGATGGCCTCGAGGAGGTCCTCGATGCCGACCCCGTTCTTGGCCGAGATGTCGACGAACAGCGTGGAGCCGCCGTACTCCTCGGCCACCAGGCCGTACTCGGTGAGCTGGGCGCGCACCTTGTTCGGGTCGGCGCCCTCCTTGTCGATCTTGTTGACCGCGACCACGACCGGCACCCCGGCCGCCTGGGCGTGGTTGAGCGCCTCGATGGTCTGCGGCTTCACGCCGTCGTCGGCCGCCACCACCAGCACGGCGATGTCGGTGGACTGGGCGCCTCGGGCACGCATGGCGGTGAACGCCTCGTGACCCGGGGTGTCGATGAAGGTGATGCGCCGCTCCTCGCCCTCGTGGTCGGTGACCACCTGGTAGGCACCGATGTGCTGGGTGATGCCACCGGCCTCGCGGGCCACGACGTTGGTGTTGCGGATCGCGTCGAGCAGCTTGGTCTTACCGTGGTCGACGTGACCCATGACGGTCACCACCGGCGGACGCGGCGCGAGGTCGGCCTCGTCGCCCTCGTCCTCGCCGAACTCGATGTCGAAGGACTCGAGAAGCTCGCGGTCCTCCTCCTCCGGGCTGACGACCTGGATCACGTAGTCGAGCTCGGCGCCCAGAAGCTGCAGGGTGTCCTCGTTCACCGACTGCGTGGCGGTCACCATCTCGCCGAGGTGCAGCATGATCTGCACCAGCGACGCCGGGTTCGCGCCGATCTTGTCGGCGAAGTCGGACAGCGACGCGCCGCGGGGCAGGCGGATCGTCTGACCGCCGCCGCGCGGGACCTGCACGCCACCGATCGCCGGGGCCTGCATGTTGTCGAACTCCTGGCGCCTCTGCCGCTTCGACTTGCGCCCGCGGGCCGGACGGCCGCCGGGACGGCCGAACGCGCCGGCCGTGCCGCCGCCGCGGCCCCTGCCGCCGCCACCGGGACGGCCGGCGAAGCCGCCGCCGCCACCGGGAGCACCGGTGCCGGTGCGGGTGCCGGCGCCGCCGCCGGGACGACCGGCGAAGCCGCCGCCACCGCCGCCACCGGGACGACCGCCACCGCCGCCGCCCGGACGGCCGCCGCCACCGGGACGGCCACCGCCGCCACCGCCGCCGGCCCGGCCGCCGGGAGCACCGGGGCCGCCGGAGACGGGACGCTGGGGCATCATCATCGGGTTCGGCCGCGGGCCGCCGGGACGCGGACCGCCCGCACCGGGACCCGGACGCGGGCCGGCGGGGCCGGGACCCGGACGGGGACCGGCGGGACCGGGACGCGGACCCGCGGCGCCGGGAGCGCCGCTGCGCCCGCCGGGCGGACGCGGGATCGCGCCGTCGCGGGGACCCTGGCCGCCGTCGCGCCGGGGCTCGCGGGTGCCGGGGCCGCCGTCGCGCGGGCCGCCGTCACGGCCGCCCGGACGCGGCGGACGGGGCTGGCCCATGCCGCTGGCGTTGGACGAGAACGGGTTGTTGCCCGGACGCGGGCCGCGGGGACCCGGACGCGGGCCGGGCCGCGGGCCGCGCTCGCCGCCGGGAGCCGGCGCGGGCGCCGACGGGCCCTGACCGGTGTGGCCGTGGCCGGTGCCCGGACCCTGCTGGCCGGCGGGACGCGGCGGCGCGGGGCGCGGACCCGGACGCGGGCCCGGCTGCGGCGCCGGCCGCGGCGTGGGACGCGGGGCCTCGTCGCGGGCGGGCCGCTGCTGCGGGGCGCCCTGCGGAGGCTGCTGCTGGGGCTGGGGCTGCGGCTGCGGGCCGTGCGGCATGGGCACGGGCGGACGCGGAGCCGCGCCGGAAGGGCCGGGACGCGGACCCGGCCTGGGCCCCGGCTTGGGGATGTTGGTCGGCGCCGGAGCGCCGTTGCCGGCCTGCTGCTGACCGCCGCCAGGCCGGGGGGCCGCCCGATGGGACGACCTGGATCGGTCGGACGAGCCCTTCGACCCGCCCGAGAAAGCTTCGGTGAGCTTGCGGACCACCGGCGCCTCGATGGTCGAGGACGCCGAACGCACGAACTCGCCCATCTCCTGGAGCTTGGCCATCACGACCTTGCTCTCTACGCCGAACTCCTTGGCGAGCTCGTAGACCCGGACCTTCGCCACTGCACTCCCTTACTCGGCCCGGGAGGCTCGCAGTGCCGCCGGACCGTCGTTACCTAGACGTGTTCATCGCCGCATGCTCATCAGGCGCTCATCGCTATCTGACCCGCCCATCAACTCGGCGTCCTACATGACAGTTGGCAACCTTCACCCGGCACCTCCATCTTCGGCACGCTCCTCCAGGTGAGCCCGCACCGGCGTCGTGTCAAGCGGTCCCTGGGCGCGGAATGCGCGCGGGAACGCTCGACGGCGCTCGGCGAGCTCCAGACAGCCGAGGGCGGGATGCAGCGATGCACCCCGGCCCGGCAGCCGTCCTCGCAGGTCGGGGACGATAACGCCCTCGATCGCCACCAGGCGGAGCAGCTCGGACTTGACCGTGCGAACTCGGCAGCCCACGCAGGTTCTCAGCGGGACCGCCTGACCACCATATTCCAGCTTACCTTGTGGACGCATCTACGGGACCGGCGGCATCTCCGAGCATGGTGTCGGGACGGATGTCGATCCGCCACCCCGTGAGCCGCGCCGCGAGACGGGCGTTCTGCCCCTCTTTGCCGATCGCCAGCGAGAGCTGGTAATCGGGCACGGTCACCCTGGCCACGCGGGCCTCGGCGTCCACGACGTCGACATGGGAAACACGCGCCGGCGACAGGGCATTCCCGACGAACTCCGCGGGGTCCTCGGACCAGTCGATGATGTCGATTTTCTCGCCGTGAAGCTCGGTCATGACGTTACGGACTCGTGATCCCATGGGCCCGATGCACGCGCCCTTGGCGTTGACCCCGGAGCGCCGCGACCGCACGGCGATCTTGGTCCGGTGGCCGGCCTCGCGCGCGATGGCGGCGATCTCGACCGTGCCGTCGGCGATCTCGGGGACCTCCAGCGCGAACAGCTTCTTCACCAGGCCCGGGTGGGTGCGCGAGAGCGTGACCGACGGCCCCTTGGGCCCCTTCTTCACCTGCACGACGTAGCACCTGATGCGCTCGCCGTGGGTGTAGTCCTCGCCCGGCACCTGCTCGTTGTGCGGCAGCACCGCCTCGATCTTGCCCAAATCGACCAGCACCACGCGCGGGTCCTTGCCCTGCTGGATGATGCCCGCGACCAGCTCGCCCTCGCGGCTGGCGAACTCGCCGAAGTTGACCTCGTCCTCGGCGTCGCGGAGCTGCTGCAGGATCACCTGCTTGGCGGTGGTCGCCGCGATGCGGCTGAAGTTGCCCGGGGTGTCGTCGTACTCCCTGACCACCTCGCCGTCCTCGCCCACCTCGGCGGCCCAGATCGTGACGTGCCCGGTCGTGCGGTCCAGCTCGGCGCGGGCCTTGGGCGCGGCGCCCTCGGTGCGGAAGTACGCGATGAGCAGGGCGTCCTCGATGGCCTTGACGACCAGGTCGAAGGAGATGTCCTTCTCGCGCTCCAGGCTGCGCAGAACGCTCATGTCGATGTCCACGAGGCTCCCCCCTTAGCCCTCGTCGCCGTCTTCGGCGTCTTCGCCGGCGTCGGCGTCGCCGCCGAGGTCGCCGCCGTCGTCGATGCGGCGGAACTCGACCTGCACCCGGCCGCGGGTGAGGTCCTGATGGTCGAAGCGGCGCGGCCCGCCGGGGACGTCGAGCTCCACGCCGGTCTCGTCGGCCGAGAGCACCCGGCCCTCGACGGTGGTGCCGTCGGCGAGGTCGGCCTTGACGAGGCGCCCGGCCGCGCGGCGCCAGTGGCGCGGCTCGGTCAGCGGCCGGTCCACGCCGGGCGAGGTGACCTCCAGCATGTACGGCGCCTGCCCCATCGCGTCCTCGGCGTCGAGCGCCTTGGAGACCGCCTGGCTCACGTCGGCGATGTCGTCGAGGCTCACCCCGCCGTCGCGGTCCACGATGACGCGCAGCACCCGTCTCTTGCCCGCCGGGGTGACCGTGACGTCCTCCAGATCGAGTCCCTCCGCGGCGATCACCGGTTCGAGGAGCTTCACCAGGCGGTCACGGGACGCATCCCTTCCCATGCCGACCTCCTATTTGTCACGATCTCAACCGGGCGCACCTCGCCCATGCGGTTAACCAGCCTATCCACACCCAGGCACGGAAAGAGCGCCTTGCGCGCGGCGAGCCCGGCACGGCCGCCACACGTGCCCAACACCGTACGCGCGAGGCGTCCGACACGAGCGCCGGGCGCGGCGGATCGGGGCGGCGCGGGCCGTACGATGCTATGACCGCCGAAGGCCGCGCCGGACCACTTTCCCGGCGCCGCCGGGACGCGCGCCATCGCCCCGCCGTCGCCGCGAAGGGAGGCCCCGCACCGTGCGCCAGCCCCACAGCCGCCGCACACCGCGCCCCGGCCCCACCCCTCCCACCCCGGCACCCGGCGCCAGGCCCACCCCCGGCACGCCCGGCCCTCACTCGGCACACCCCGGCCCTCACTCCGCACACCCCGGCCCTCACTCGGCACCCCCTGGCCTCGCCGGCCCCGGTCTGGCACCGCCCCACCCGAACCCGGCGGAGCGCGCCCCCGCGCGTCCGGACCCGGACCCGGCCTGGGGCGGCCGGACGCGGGCCGGGCTGAGCCGGCGCGCCGTGCTGGCCCGGGGCGGGGCGCTCGGCGCCGTGGGGGCCTTCGCGACGGTTGCGCTCGCCGGGTGCGGCGGCCCGGACGATGCCGACGACGCCCCGGCCGAGCCCCGGCGTCCCGACCCCGAGACCGAGCTGCTGCGCTCGCTGGTGGCCGGCAAGGCCGAGACCGTCGCCCTGTACTCCGCCGCCATCGCGGCCGGCGAGACGCCCGGCGAGGAGCTGCGCCCGTACCTGGAGCGGCACCAGGCCCACCTGACCGAGCTCAAGCGCCGCCTGCCCCCGGGAGTCGCGGCGCCCACCGGTGCGGCCACCCCCACCACGGCCACTCCCGCGCCCTCGGCGTCACCTCACCCGTCGGGGTCGCCCTCGGCCACGCCCTCCGGGCAGGCCGTGTCGCTGAGCCGGCTGCGGCAGGTGGAGCGCGAGTCCGCCGCGGCGCGGGCCGAGCAGCTTCAGTCGGCCTCACCGGCGCTGGCCCAGCTCCTGGCGTCCATCGGGGCGTGCGAGGCCGCCCACGCCGTGGCCCTGGCGAGGCTGTCGTGACCGGCTCCTACCCCGGCGCACAGGCCGCCGCGTACGGCCCTGTGGCCGCGCGTGCGGGCACGCCGTCGGGCCCCGCGGCAAAGGACACCGAGGGCCCCGTCAAGACGCTGGACGGGCTCATGAAGGCGCTGGCGGCCGAGCACGCGGCGGTGTTCGCCTACGCCCTCATCGCCGCCCGCGCCACCGGGGCGCGCAAGGCCGCGGCCACCGCCGCGTACAACGCGCACCGGGGCAGGCGCGACCAGCTCCGCGGCCTGATCAGAGCCCGCGGCGGCACCCCGGCCGAGCCCGAGGCGTCGTACGCCCTGCCGTTCACCCCGCGCGACTCCACCGAGGGGGCCCGCCTGGCGGCGCTCGTCGAGGACGGCGTGACGGCCGTCTACCTGGAGCTCGCCGCCTGCGACGACCCGGCGACCAGGCGCACCGCCGCACTGGCCATGCAGGAGGCCGCCGCCCGCGCGTACGGCTTCCGCCCCACCATCGCCGCCTTGCCCGGCTTCCCGGGGCCCGACCCCGAGGCCACCGCCACGACGCCCGGCCCGACGGCCACGCTGAGCACGCCGAGTACGCCGAGCACGACGGCCACCCCGAGCTGACCCCGGGCGGCGCCTGGCGGCCACCGCTCAAGGTGCGGCCCCTCCCCGGGCCGGCTCGACGCCGGCCGGGGACGGAAGCGCCGGACGACGCGGGAGGATCAGGCGGCCGTTACCCCGCAGGCGGCGGCCACCAGCGCGGGGGCCTCGGCCAGCGGGATCTCCTCCTTGGTGCCGGCGGCGCGGTCGCGCAGCTCGGCGACGCCCTGGGCCAGGCCGCGGCCGATCACCACGACGGTGGGCATGCCCAGCAGCTCGGAGTCCTTGAACTTGACGCCCGGCGAGACGCCCGGACGGTCGTCCACCAGCACGCGCAGACCCATGGCCTCCAGCTTGGCGGCCAGGTCGAGGGCGACCTCGATCTGGTTGTCCTTGCCGGTGCCGACGATGTGGACGTCGGCGGGGGCGACCTCGCGCGGCCAGACCAGGCCCAGCTCGTCGTGGCGCTGCTCGGCGATCACGGCGACGGCGCGGGAGACGCCGATGCCGTAGGAGCCCATGGTGACCCGGATCGGCTTGCCGTCGGGGCCGAGGGCGTCGAGCTCGGCGGCGTCGGCGTACTTGCGGCCGAGCTGGAAGATGTGCCCGATCTCGATGCCGCGGTCGATCGACAGCGCCGAGCCGCAGCGCGGGCAGGAGTCGCCGGCGCGGACCTCGGCGGCCTCGATGGTGCCGTCGGGGACGAAGTCGCGCCCGGCCACGACGTTGGCGGCGTGCTTGCCCGGCTCGTTGGCGCCGGTCACCCACGAGGTGCCGGTGACGACACGCGGATCGACGAGGTAGGTGATGCCGAGGTCCTTGAGCACCTGCGGGCCGATGTAGCCGCGCACCAGGCCCGGGTGGCGCTCGAAGTCGGCGGCCTCGAAGATCTCCGGTACGCCCGGGGCGAGCGCGGCCTCAAGCCGCTTGAAGTCGACCTCGCGGTCGCCGGGCACCCCGATGACCAGCACCTCGGTCTTGTCGGAGCCCGGAGTGCGCACCTTGACCACGATGTTCTTCAGCGTGTCGGCGGCGGTGACGCCGAGCCCGAAGTGCTCGTTGACGTGCGCGACCAGGGTCTCGATGGTCGGGGTGTCGGGGGTGTCGAGCACCTGGAGCGGCGGGTGCTCGGCGGTGACGGCCGGGGGCGCCGGGGTGGTCACGGCCTCGGCGTTGGCGGCGTAGCCGCAGGTGTGGCAGGCGACGAAGGTGTCCTCGCCGGTCGGGGTCGGGGCCAGGAACTCCTCCGACGCCGAGCCGCCCATGGCGCCGGACATGGCGAAGCAGATCTTGTAGTCGATGCCGAGCCGGTCGAAGATCCGGATGTACGCCTCGCGGTGCTGCTCGTAGGAGCGCTTGAGCCCGTCGTCGTCCAGGTCGAAGGAGTAGGAGTCCTTCATCACGAACTCGCGCCCGCGCAGGATGCCCGCCCGCGGCCGGGCCTCGTCGCGGTACTTGGTCTGGATCTGGTAGAGCGTGACCGGGAAGTCCTTGTAGGAGGACAGCTCGCCCTTCACCATGCCGGTGAACATCTCCTCGTGCGTCGGGCCGAGGAGGTAGTCGGCGCCCTTGCGGTCCTGGAGCCGGAACAGCGTGTCGCCGTACTCGGTCCAGCGGCCGGTGGCCTCGTAGTACTCGCGCGGCAGCAGGGCCGGGAACAGGACCTCCTGCGCGCCCATGCGGTCCATCTCCTCGCGGACCACGCGGGTCACGTTCTCCAGGACCATCTTGCCGAGCGGGAGCCAGGAGTAGATCCCGGGCGCGACCCTGCGCACGTAGCCCGCGCGGACGAGGAGCTTGTGGCTGGGGACCTCCGCGTCTGCCGGGTCGTCCCGCAGGGTGCGAAGAAACAACGACGACATGCGCAGCAGCACGGCCAACTCCCTGCTTGGAACCGATCGGAACAGCCCGTCAAGGGCTTGAAAGACTTACAGGCTATCGGCTACGGCGCGGGGACGAGCAGAATAAGGGCCATCGGCACGGCGAGGGCGGCCAGCAGGGCGCGCAGCCGGGCGCCGACCGTACGGCGCAGGAACAACACCAGCCCCACGGCCAGCGCCGACACCACCGCCAGCGGCCAGGGCGCGAACCCGGGCAGATACTCCTCGAAGCCCGGCAGCGCCTTCTCGGCCGCGTCGGCGATCATCGCCCCGCCCAGCAGCCCGGCGGCGGCGTCGCCGAGATAGCCGTCGCGGCGCGCGCCGTACGCGAGCAGGCCGTAGGCCAGGCTGAGCACGACGACGAAGTTGAGCTGGAAGCCGCCGGAGATCCAGCCGTCGTGCTTGAACCCCTCAATCAGGGCCGCGCACGCCAGGCCCGACACCAGCGGCGACACCGCGGCGAGCAGGCTGGACAGCATCGCCCAGCCCACCCCGTACGCGGTGGCGCCGACGGACGCCCCGAGCAGGAGGTAGGCGTACGGATCGACCACCATGTGCAGGGGTTCCGGCCCGGAGTACCGGATCAGCGTGCCGAGCAGCCCGAACAGCAGCCCGAGCCAGAACGCGGCGAGGATGTGCCGCTGTATCCGGCTCTCCCGCCGGTCGAGGTCGAAGTACTCGGCGTCGAAGTGGTCCACCAGGTCGGGCCCGCCCGCGTCCCCACCCTGCTGCGCGCCTGGCAGCCCGCCCGCGTGTCCGCTCGCTAGCCCACCTGCTCGCCCCTCTGTTCGCCGGCCTGCGGCACCGCCGTCGGCCCCGTCCCACGACAGGGCCCTGCTGGTCTGGTTCCTCATCCCGTACTCCTTTGGGCATCCCCCGAAATGCCCAGCTCAAGTGTATTTAAGCACTCCAAATCGCTGATTCCGGTCAAGGCAATATCTCTCACGCACAAGCAAGCGTTCGGCCGGTTCGCGTACGCTGCCCGCATGACGCACGAACACGCCGCCGGGCCGCGGGTCGAGCCGGACGATCGGGACGAGTCACGGGACCAGCTGCGGGACGAGCTGCGGGACGAGTTGCGGGCGGCCGTGCGCGGGTTCCTGGCGGCCCGGCCGGGGGCGCCGTGGAGCCGGGCGGCGGCCGAACTGGGCATCGCGGGGCTGATGATCCCCGAGGAGCACGGCGGTGCGGGGTGCGGGCTGCCGGAGGCCGCGGTGGTGTGCGAGGAGCTGGGGGCGGCGCTGTCGCCGCTGCCCTACCTGCAGACGGCGGTGCTGGCGGCCGAGGCGGTCATGACGGGCGGGGACGAGGACGCGCGGCGCCGCCTGCTGCCGCGGATCGCCGAGGGGGCGGCCACCGCGACCGTCATCCTGCCCGGCGAGGCGGATCTGACCTTCGAGGACGGCACGCTGAGCGGCGTCGCGCCGTACACGCTGGAAGGCGAGATCGTGCTCGCGTACGCGGGGGGCGTACTCGTCGAGGCCGAGCCCACCCGGCGCACTCCCCTGGTCCCGCTGGACCAGACCCGGCCGCTGTGCGCGCTGGCCTTCGACCGCGCCCCGGCCCGCGTGGCCGGCGACGGCGGACGCGCCGCCTGGGAGCGGGTACGCGACGCGGGCCTCGCCGCGCTCGCGGCGGAGCAGGTGGGCGGGGCGGCGGCGTGCCTGGCCGCCTCGGTCGCGCACGCCAAGCGGCGGCACCAGTTCGGCCGCCCGATCGGCTCGTTCCAGGCCATCCAGCACAAACTGGCCGACGTGCTGCTGCTCGTGGAGTCGGCGCGCTCGGCGGCGTACGCGGCGGCCCGCGCGACCCCCGAGGACCTGCCCGTGGCCGCGGCGATAGCCGGCTCGTACTGCGCCGAGGCGTACGCGACGGCGGCGGGCGAGAACATCCAGGTGCACGGCGGCATCGGCATCACGTGGGAGCACGACGCGCACCGCCACCTGAAACGCGCCACCACCGCCGCCCGCCTCTTCGGCCCGCCCCAGGCCCACCGCGCCCGCCTGGCCCCCACAGCCGGCCTCTGATCACCCGGCCCCTGATCAACCCGGCCTCTGATCACCCGGCCCGTGATCACCCCCGGCGTGTGATCAACCCCCGAGCAGTTCCTCCCACGGGCGGCGCGCGCTCGTGCGCCGCGTGGTGTCAAGGGCCTCCGACAGCCGCCACAGCCCTCGCCGGGCCAGCACCCGCTCGCGTCCCAGCGGATCGACCGCGCGCAGCGTGAAGCGCACGCCCACGACCTCGATCTCCGCAAGCCCGTGCCCGCTCCGGTCCTCACCGGCCGCCTCGGCCCCGTGCACCCCCCGCGCCCGCCGCGTACGACCCCCGTCCGCGGCGAGCACCACCTCGGCCAGCTCCGACGCGTACGGCCCGTCACGCCACTCGATGTGCCACCCACCCTCGGGCCCGCCCGGCCACCAGGTCAGGTCGCGGCACGACTCCATGACCTCCGCGTCGGCCGCGAGCGCCGCCATCACGCGCCCCAGCGCCTCATACCTACGCGCGTCCGCCGCCACACCCTCAGTATCCGCCACACCCCGCCCCGGCACCCGGGGATCGGGCACAACCACCCCATCAGGTGCTCCCGCTTCCTCCACTGCGCCCTCCGCCGGAACAGGCACGGACGGCGCGGGACCCGCCGGGACAGGCGCGGAGGGCAAGGACGCCCCGGACTCCGCAGTCGCGGGCGCAAGCGGTACGGCCTCGGTAGAGGCAGGGGCCGGTGGCATGGACTCCCGCGGGCGCGCCCCAGCCGGCGAGGGCTCCGCCGGGCCATCCGCCCGCGGCCCGCACCCCGCCACAGCGGGCACCGACTGCACAGGCTCCGGCAACGCCGGCGCCGCAGCCACGGGCGCCGACGACGCAGCATCCGCCACAGCGGGCACGGAGGGCACCCCCTCCGGCAACGCCGGCGCCGCAGCCGTGGGTGCCGAGGGCGCAGCGTCCGTCACAGCGGGCACGGGGGGCGGAGGGGTGGGCTTTGGGGGGCGGGGGATGTCCTTTGCGCGGCGCGCGTTCACTCTTCTTCGCTTTTCCGCCCCTGAGCCCACGAGACCCCACTTTGATCGGGAAGGGGCCCTTCCCGCAAGTCCCCGGTCATCGGGGCTTGTTGCTGCCACTTCACCCGGCTGGTAATCTCGCCAAGCGAGCGCTTGGTTAAGTGAGCTGCCGGTGACGTGGCGGTGTGACGGAGGCATGCATGGCGTCCCTACGGATCAGCCTGGGATATGAGCTGGAGGTGCGCGGCCGGACCCGGGAGGTCGAGCAGCGCGCCTTCCGGAACGTGATCGACCAGGTGGTCCTGGGAGACCGGCTCGGCGTGGACACCGCGTGGTTCGTGGAGCACCACTTCACCCGGGGGTTCTCCCACTCCTCCGCGCCCGATCTGGTGCTGGCCGCGATCTCGCAGCGCACCCGGCGCATCCACCTCGGGCTGGGCGTGGTGCTGCTGCCGTTCCAGTCGCCGATCCGCACCGCCGAGCGGGTGGCGACGCTGGACGTGCTGTCCGGGGGGCGGGTGGAGTTCGGGACCGGGCGCGGTGCCTCGCCGCTGGAGTACCAGGCGTTCCAGCGGCCCTTCGAGCAGTCGCGGAAGATCTGGGAGGACAGCCTCGAAGCGGTGCTGGCCATCTGGAACGCCGACGGTGAGCCGGTCAGCCGGTCCAGCGAGTGGTTCGAGATCCCCGACATCGCCGTCTACCCCCGGCCCGCGCAGGTGCCGCATCCGCCCGTCTGGGTGGCCTCGACCTCGATCGAGGGCTATCGGGCCGCCGCCCGGCACGGCTACAACCTGCTCGGCATGACCATGCTGAAGGGCCTGGACGACGTGGCCGAGGACATCGCGGAGTACAAGCGGTGCCTGGCCGAGCACGGCTTCGACCCGGAGTCGCGCAGGATCGGGCTGATGATCCCCTGGCACGTCGCGCCGAGCCGCGACGAGGCGTACGCCGTCGCCGCCGACCCCGTGCTGTGGTACATCCGCCGCCAGGTCAACCTGGTCACCCCGCCCGACTACTACGACGCCAGGCACGCCACCCACCGCGTGCTCGGCCAGCTCGCGGCCGGGCTGCCGCCGGAGGAGGCGATGGCGACGCTGCGCGAGCACCACATGGTGGTGATCGACGACGTGGAGGGCTCGCGCAAGGCCGTGGCCCGGGTGGCGGAGGCGGGCGCGACCGACCTGATCCTCCAGGCGCAGGTGGGCGGGCTGGCGCACGAGCGGGTGTGCGCGTCCGTCGAGCTGTTCATGCGCGAGGTCGCCGGGTCCGGGGCGGTGGGGGAGGGCGCGGCGTGAGCGCCCGGTGGCCGACCAGGGACGGGCTGGCGGCCTCCGCCCGTACGGCGCGGGGCCTGCTCGCCGTGCCGCCCGACGCCGCCTGCGCGTACCCGCTGCACGACGGGGACGAGAAGGCGACGGCCGCCGCGCTCACCGCCGCCGGGGTCGGCGGCGGGGACCGGGTTGCCGTGGCGCTGGCCGAGCCCGCCGGGGCGCTGTGGGCCTCGGCCGCCTCCCGGGTGGCCGCCGCCGCGGCCTCGCTCGGGCCGCGCGGGCGGATGCGGCTGCAGCACGCGCTGCGCGAGCTCGGCGCGACCACGCTGGTGATCACGCCCACCGGGGCGATGGACCTGCTGGCCCGGCTGCACCTGGAGTTCCTGCTCGACCCGCTGGACCTCGGCCTGCGGCACATCGTGGTGACCGGCGAGATCGCCTCCCGGCACACGCTGCGCCACCTCGCGGCCGAGTTCGACGCGCGCGTGACCGAGGTGTACGCCGACCCGTTCGGCGGCGGCGCGCTCGCCTGGCGTACCGACCAGTCCGCGCCCCTGACCCCGATCGAGGCGGACACGCTCGGGCTGGCCGCGCTCGCCGCGGACGAGCCGCTGCCCGGCCCGCCGTACCCCGCCGGCGTGCTCGGCGAGCTGGTGGTGGCGGCGCGCGGGCGGCACGGGCTCGGCGACGCGGTGCTGCGCACCGGCCAGGTGGGCCGGCCCGGCGAGGGCGGCGGCCTGCCCGCCCCGGAGCACACCGTGGGCGAGCACCTGCTGGTACGCGGCGTATGGCTCTCGCTGCCGCGCATCGAGCGGGCCCTGGCCAGGATCGACGGGATCGCCACCTGGGAGCTGTCGGTGGACCGCCGCGGCACGCTCGACGCGGCGGCGCTGACCGTGACCTTCGGCCGGCCCGGCCTGGTCGGCAACCCGATGTGGCGCGCCCGCGTACGGGAGGCGGTCAAGGCGCTGACGCCGGTGTCGATCGAGGTGGCCGTGGCCGAGGAGGTCATGGCGGAGTCGCGGCCCGGCACGGTGACCGACCTGCGCGGCCACCACCTGGGGCGCGACCGGACCGCGATAGCGCCCTGACCCCGCCGCCGTTCGCGAGGAGGGCGACCGAGATGGCAGGACAGACGCCGGACCGGGGGACGCCGGGCTGGGAGAGATCGGGCTGGGAGACGCCGGGCTGGGGGACGCTGCCCCGGATGTTGCGGGACCGGGCGGCGGCGAGCCCCGGCGTGGTCGCCGTGGCCGGGCCCGCCGGGAGCGGCGACCGGCTCACGACCGCCGAGCTGCGGGCGCGGGCGGCGCGGTTCGCCCGGGGGCTGATCGCGCTCGGCGTGCGGCCGGGCGACCGGGTGGCCGTGTGGGGGGTCAACGACGCGTCCTGGGTCGTGGCCGCGTACGGGGTGTGGGACGCGGGGGCGGTGATCGTGCCCCTCTCGGCCCGCTACAAGGGCTTCGAGGCGGCGGAGCTGCTGGCGAGCACGGGGGCGCGGGTGCTGGTCACCGGCGAGGGGCCGGGCGGCGCGGTGCTCGCCGACCTGCTCGACGGCCCGCCCGGCGCGGGCGAGGCAGGCGGCGTGGGCGGCCGGGAGACCGGGCCCGTCGTCGTGGTGCCGGACGCGGTCTCCCGGCCGGGGACGCTGCGCCGTTCGGAACTGCTGGCGCGGGGCGCCGCCGTGCCGGAGCGGGAGGCCGAGGAGCGCGCGCTCGCCGTACGCCCGGAGGACCTGTGCGAGATCATGTCCACCTCCGGCACGACCGGCACCCCGAAGGGCGTGATGCTGGACCACGCGCAGATCGTCCGGGGCTACTGGGACTGGTCCGAGATCGTCACGCTGCGCGAGGGCGACCGCTACCCGGTCATCGCGCCCTTCGCGCACGGCTTCGGGCTCAACGCGGGGCTGATCGCCTCGGTGATGCGCGGGGCGACCATGATGCCGATCCCGTCCTTCAGCCCCGAGGGGCTGCAGCGGCTGGTCGCCGAGGAGCGGATCACGATCCTGGCCGGTCCGCCGGCGCTGTTCCACCGGCTGCTGGACGACGTGGACACCCGTGGCCACGCGCTGCGGGTGGCGATCTGCGGCGCGGCGGCGGTGCCCGCCGAGCTGATCCACCGCCTGCTCGACGAGGTCGGCCTGGAGCGGATGATCAACGCGTACGGGCTGATGGAGGGCACGGTGGTGTCCATGACCCGGGCCGATGACCCGGTGGAGGTGATCGCGGCGACCGCCGGGCGGCCGGTGCCGGGCATCGAGGTCAAGATCGTGGATGCGGCCGGGCGCGAGGTGCCGCCGGGCACCCGCGGCGAGATCCTGCAGCGCGGGTACGGCGTGATGCGCGGCTACTGGGGCGAGCCCGGCAAGACCGCCGAGGTGATCCGGGACGGCTGGCTGCACACCGGTGACATCGGCGTGCTGGACGAGCGGGGCAACCTCGCGATCGTGGACCGCAAGAAGGAGCTGTTCATCGTCAACGGGTTCAACGTCTCCCCCGCCGAGGTCGAGGGCCTGCTGCTGCGCGAGGGCTCGCTGGCCCAGGCCGCGGTGGTCGGCGTGCCCGACCCGCGCTCCGGCGAGGCCGGGTGGGCGTACGTGGTGCCCCGGCCCGGCCGCAGCCCCGAGCCGGAGGAGCTGATCGCCTGGGCTCGGGAGAACATGTCGGCGCACAAGGTGCCGCGCCGGATCGTCGTCGTGCCCGAGCTGCCGGTCAACGCCAACGGGAAGCCGGACAAGCAGGCCCTGCGCGAGCGCGCGCGAGCCGCCGTGGCCCCGGCGCCCGACTGAATCGGGACGCCACCATCCGGCGTGACAAGAGGTACCGTCGGAAGGGAGACGCCGGTCTCGGCGGCCCCACACCGGAGGCCCGATCATGCTGCGCATGCTCGCCGCGGAGGCCGCGCGCAGGTTCGGGGCGCGTGCGGCGTTCGACACGGAGGGCTTCGCGCTGTCCTTCGCCGACCTCGACCGGCTCTCCGACCGGGTGGCCGCGGGCATGGCCCACCGCGGGGTGCGGCTGGGCGACGTGGTGGCGCTGGTGCTGCCCGGCGGCGCCGAGTACCCGATCTGCTTCCTGGCCGCGGCGAAGATCGGCGCGGTGACGGCCGGCCTCGCGCCGGGCCACCCCGCCACCGCGGCCCTGCTGCGCCGCCTCGATCCGGCGCTGGTGATCGCCGCCCCGGGCGTGCCCGGCGTGCCCGCCACGGCCGTGGTCCTGCCCTGCGCCGAGCGGCGGCGCGACCGCACGTACGCCGCGGCCCGGCTGGGCGGGCTGGCCAGGCCGGAGGCGCCGCCGCCACCCCTGCCTCCCGACCCGCTGCGGCCCGTGGCCGTGGTGTTCACCCGGGGCCGGAGCGGCCCGCCGCGCGGCGCGGTGTTCGGCAACGCGCAACTGTCGGCCATACGGGCCCAGGGCGCGGGCGTGCGCTGGGGCACCGGCGAGGCCCGCCTGTTCGGCCACCACCCCGGGCACGTCGCCTTCACCACGCGGATTCCGGTGTTCCTGCAGACCGGGCGGACCGTGCACGTGCTGCCGCGCTGGGACCCCGAGGCGGCGCTGCGGGTGCTGGCCGGGGGCGGCGTCGGCGTGCTTCAGGGCACCCCGGCCCAGTTGTCCGGCATGCTGGTCGCGCTGGGCGGCGGCCGGGCGCCGTCCGTGCGCCTGGTGCTGTCCGGCGGGGCCCCCGCCGCGCCCGAGCTGATCGGCGAGGTGCGGGCCCGGTTCGGGGCGCGGGTGTGCAACAGGTACGTGTGCACCGAGGCGGGTCTCGGGATCGGCACCCGGCCGGACGACCCGCCCGAGGACGCCGAGGTGAGCGTGGGGCGTCCGGGGGCGGGTGTGGACCTGTCGATCCGCGACCCGGCGGGCGCGCCGGTGCGCCGGGGGGAGATGGGAGAGGTGCTGCTGCGCTCGAAGGCGGTGATGTCGGGCTACTTCCGCGACCCGGCGGCGTCGCTGGGGGCCTTCGCCCGCGACGGGTTCGTCCGTACCGGCGATCTCGGCGCGCTCGACGGCTCAGGGCGGCTCCGCCTGGTGGCGGCGAGAACCGGTGATGCAGAATCACAGGCGTGAACCGCCTGTGAAACCGACGTTAGGAGGCGGACGTGCCGCTGCGCGTGGCGATCGTGGGGTCGGGCCCCGCGGGCATCTACACTGCCGAGGCTCTGACCAAGCAGGCGGGCGAGCCCGTCGAGGTGGACGTGCTGGAACGGCTGCCGACACCGTACGGCCTGGTGAGGTACGGCGTCGCGCCCGACCACACCTCGATCAAGTCGATCGCGGGCTACCTGCGCCGGGTGCTCGAACTGCCCGGCGTGCGCTTCCTGGGCGGGGTGGAGCTCGGCAAGCACGTCTCGGTGGACGACCTGACCGCCTGCTACGACGCCGTCGTCTACTGCACCGGCGCGATGGTGGACCGCAAGCTGGGCATCCCGGGCGAGGACCTGCCGGGCAGCGTGGCGGCGACCGACTTCGTCAACTGGTACTGCGGCCACCCCGACATGCCGGCCGACAGGTTCGTCCTGGACAGCCCCGAGGTCGCGGTGATCGGCGTGGGCAACGTGGCCGTGGACGTCGTGCGCATCCTGGCCAAGACCGCCGAGGAGCTGCGCGCCACCGACGTGCCGGAGGAGGTGCTGTCGCGGCTGGCCGCCAGCCAGGTCAAGGCGATCCACATGATCGGGCGGCGCGGGCCCGAGCACGCCAAGTTCACCCTCAAGGAGCTGCGCGAGCTGGGCGAGCTGGAGAACTGCGACGTGTGCGTGCGCCCCGAGGAGGCGGGCGACTCCGACGTCAGCGGGCTGTCGCGGCAGGTGCGCGGCAACGTCGAGGTGCTGCGCGGCTGGGCGGCGCGCGAGCCCGTGGGCCGGCCACGGCGGCTGGACGTGCGCTTCTGGCTGCGTCCGGTGGAGATCCTGGGCACCGAGCGGGTGGAGGCGCTGCGGCTGGAGCGCACCCGGCTGGAGGACGGCCGGGTGACCGGCACCGGCGAGTTCGAGACCCTGCCGGTGGGCATGGTGCTGCGCTCGGTCGGCTACCAGAGCGTGCCGCTGCCCGGCGTGCCGTTCGACACCGCCACCATGACCGTGCCCAACGAGGCGGGCCGGATCAGCGAGGGCCAGTACGTCGCGGGCTGGCTCAAGCGCGGGCCGACGGGCGTCATCGGCACCAACAAGTCCGACGCCGCCGAGACCGTGCGCACCCTGCTGTCCGACCTCGCCGACCGGGAGCGGGTGGCGGGCGCGCCGCTGGACGACCTGCTGCGGCAGCGCGACGTGCTGCCGGTGACGTACGAGGAGTGGCTGGCCATCGAGGACGCCGAGACCGCGCTGGCCAAGACGCTCGGCCGCGGCGAGCGGGTCAAGATCGTCGGGCTGCCCGCGATGATGGCCGCGATCGGCCGGGAATAGCACCGGCATGCAGGTGACCCTCGCGCATCCCCTGGCCCACGTCCCCGGCTTCGCCCCCGCCCACGCCGAGCAGGCGCGCCGCTACCCGCCCCGGCCCGTCGCCTGGCAGCCGGTCCACACGGTGTACGTGCCCGCCGACGCCTTCCACCGCGGGACCGTCGCCGAGTGGGGCCGGGCGGCCGGGTCGCTGTTCGCCGCCCACCTCCCCGGCTCCACGGTCCTCGCCGAGGTGTTCGGCGAGGTCTTCGGCGCGTACGCGGGCGGCGACGTCTCCGAGGGCGACCTGGCCCGCGCCGTGCACGAGCGGGTGGCGGCCAAGCTGGCCGGCGAGCCGGTCGAGGACCTGCGGATCGACTTCGAGGACGGGTACGGCGTGCGCGAGCCGGCCGAGGAGGACGCCCACGCGCTGGCGGCGGCCGAGGCCGTCGCGGCCATGCACGCCGAGGGCACGCTGCCGCGCCGCTGGGGCCTTCGGGTCAAGTCCTTCGCCGACGGCGACCCGGAGCGCTCCATACGCACGCTGGACGGCTTCCTGACGGCCGTGACGGCCCGCGCCGGGCTGCTGCCGCCCGGATTCACGGTGACCTTCCCGAAGGTCCTGATGGAGTCATATCTGGGGCAGTTCGCCGCGTGCCTGGCGGCGCTGGAGGAAGGGCTGGGCCTGGCCGAGGGCACGCTGCGGTTCGAGCTCCAGGTGGAGGCGCCGCAGACGGTGCTGTTCCTGCTGCGCTCCCCCGGCCTGGTGCCGTCGCTGGGCGGGCGGCTGGCCGCGGCCCACTTCGGCGTGTTCGACTACACCGCCGCGCTGGGGCTGCCGCCGCACGAGCAGCGGCTGGACCACCCGGCATGCGACCATGCGCGGCACGTCATGCAGACCGCGCTCGCCGGGACCGGGGTGGAGCTGTCCGACGGTTCGCTGGCGGCGGTGCCCGCGACCGACTCGGCGCACGACGTGCACGCGCTGTGGCGGCGGCACGCGGCGCTGGTGCGGCACTCCCTGGCGCACGGCTTCTACCAGGGCTGGGACATGCACCCCTCTCACCTCGTCAGCCGGCACGTGACCACGTACGCGTTCCACCTCGCCCGGCGCGGCGCGTACGCCGAGCGCGTCCGGGCCTGGCAGGAGCGGCGGGCGGCCGGCGACGGGCTGCTGGACGAGCCGGCCACGATCAAGACCCTCGCCGCGGCCCTGGCCCGCTCCGACCTGGCCCTCGGCGAGCCCCGATAAGCCGCTCGGGTGAGGCGGCGCGGCTCACACCTGATCGACGAGCGTCCGCCAGCGGCGTACGAGGGCGGGGTCCACGGGGTCGGACCAGGACGGGCGGACGGCGCCGCCCACGTGGAAGGCGCGCACGCCGTAGTCGAGCAGCACGGGCACGTGCTCGGCGCGCAGGCCGCCGCCGGCCATGATCAGCGCCGCGTCGCCCGCCCCGGCGCGGGCGCGCAGCACGCCCAGCCCCGCGCCGACGCCGGCCGGGTCGCCGGAGGTGAGCACGGTCGCGAGGTTGGGCAGCAGGCGCACCGCGCGCCAGGCGGCGTGCACGTCGGCGGCGTGGTCCACCGCGCGGTGGAAGGTCCACGGGAGCGGGGCGACGGCGTGGATGAGCGCCTCGGTGGCGGCGAGGTCCACCGCGCCGGCCCCGTCCAGGAACCCGAACACGAAGCCCGCCGCCCCCGCGTCGGCGAGGGCCCGCGCGTCCCTGCGCAGGCCCTCGACCGTCTCGTCGGTGACCGTGAACCCCGGGCCCGGCCGCAGCATCACCATCTGCGGCAGGGCGCACTTCGCGGTGATCGCCGCCACCGTCTCGGCCGCGGGGGTCAGGCCGTCGGCCGACATGTCGGCGACGACCTCCAGGCGGTCGGCGCCGCCCTCCTCGGCCGCTACGGCGTCGCGCACGTCGAGCGCGATCACCTCAAGCAGGGATTCGGTCATGAGTTGAGGCTATCGGGTACGGTTTGCGTGCTGTAGGGCATGCACCCCTGATGGAAGGTCCGGGCGGGTGCCGCCGGTCACGCGCCGACCAGTTCCGGGCGCGGGGCCGTACGGTCGCGGAAGGCCAGGCCGTCCCCGGAGGTCACCCCGGCGCGGCGCTGGAACAGCGCGCCGGACGCCCGGTGCGGCAGGTCCACCGTGCGCACGTGCTGGAAGCCGCGCCCCCGGTAGTAGTCCTGGAGCCCGAGGTTGGCCTTGGCGCAGTCGAGCCGCAGCCACCGCTTGCCCATGACCAGGGCCAGCAGCCCGGCCCAGTCGAGCAGCGCCTCGCCCGCCCCCTGCCCGGCCAGCGAGCGCGAGACGGCCAGCTTGTGCACGTACATCGCGGCGGCGGGCTCGTCGGCCGGGGTCCAGAACTCGGGGTCGGCGTGCCCGTCCACGGCCACGACGGCCACCGGGCCCGCGCCGTCGCGCTCGGGCTCCAGCACGTACAGGACGGCCTCCTCGATCAGCGGCACGATCCGCTCGGCGCCGAAGCCGCCGCGCGGCCACTGCCGCACGCCGCGCCGGTGCAGCCACTCGGCCGCCTCGGCGAGGAGGGCGAGCACACCGGGCAGGTCGGCATGCCCGGCCCGGCGAAGCGAGAGCGCCGGACGGTGCAGGACGGTGTTCGAGTGCATGATGCATCCCTTCGTTGCGATGGGTGTTGGGGTGAACGCGGAGAGTGTTGGTTCGCTGGCATGCGGAAGTCAGGGCACATATCGGGATTTTTGGGAAGTTTCTAACACCCCTCGATCGCCATCACCGGTTTCGGCGAACCGGCACGGACCGGTATGAGGCTCCTGGCACCCGCCCCAGCCCTCTCACCGGCCGACCGCCGGCGGAGCGTACCGGGCCCTCGCAATGCCTCCGTACGCCCGCCGAGGGCCCCCGCCCGGCCGAGGGCCACGCCGCGCGCCCACACGGCCTCTCCACGCCCCAGACGCCCCGGCCCGCCCAGGCCCCCCCACAAGGGCCCGGTACGCCCGCTGAGGGCTACAGAGGCCCCGGCCGGGCCGGGCCCACACCGCCCGCCGCTCCAAGCCCCGACGCCCCGGCTGGACGGGAGCACTTACCCCCACGCCGCCCAGCCACACACCCCTCCGGGCCGCCTTGGGGCGCGGCGGCGGCCCCGCGATACCGGCCAGGGCCGCAGCGTCCCGCAACGCGACGACCGCACCCGAAGACCCCGCCCGGCTCGGCCCGCGCCCATCAGAACGGCCGGTGACCGCGAGGCCCCGCCGGTCCCGCCGAAGCCCACCCGCGACCGCCGACGGCCGCCAGGCCCAGCCGGTCCCCTGCGGCCCATCACAGCGGCGGAGAACACACGCCCCTGCCCGTCATGCCGCGACGCGAACCCTCCACCGCCGGCACCCGATGCCGGTGTCGCAGGTACCGGGTGAGGTTCCGGGCCGCGGTGCCCGCCCTGGCCTTCCTCGTCTGCCGCCCGGCCTGCCATGACGGCCGGGCGCGTGGGAGTGGGCGCTCGCCGCCGCCTCGGTGGCCGTGGGCGCCTGCCCGCTGCCCGCCTTCGCCCACTTCGTGAGGCGCACCTACGAGCCGACCGGGCTCGACCTGGCCTGGTCATGGAGGCCGGCTGCGTGCACCGGCCCGCGATCCGCTCAACCGCACCACCCGCGCGCTGCGGCCCGCCCTGAGGGCCTGCCGTACCTCGGCCGGGAGCCGCGGGACCGAGCCGCCGACGGCGGGCGGCGCGGGCGCGGGGCACCCGGCCGAGCACCGGGAACGGCGAGCACCGGGTACGGCACCCTTGCGCCGCCCGCCACCATGCCGCAGGCCCCACCGGTCCCGCACCCCCTGAGGTGAGGGATGGGTGGCCACCACGCCGCGCGCCTCACCGACCGCCCACCCCTCTGGGACGAGGGGTGAGCCGCCACCACGCCACGCGCCCCACCGACCGCCCACCCTGAGGCTGGGGATGAACTGCCACGCGCCTCATTGACCGCCCACCCTCCGCCCTCTGGGGGCGAGGGGTGGGGCGGTCAGTGGCGTTCGAGTTCGTAGCGGATGAGGTGCTTGTCGGCCGGCAGGACCGAGACGGCCACCCGTACCGGTACGTCGGCGTCGTCGTAGCCCACCCGGACGTACTCCATGACCGGGGTGCCGGGCTCTAACTCCAGGCGTCGGCTCTCCTCGGGGGTGGGCATGCGGGCGGAGATGTCGTCCACCACCCGGACCTGGGGGTGGCCGAGTTCCTCCAGGACCAGGTTCGCGCCGCGCACGATGTCGGCGGGGTTGACGATCTCGGAGTCGGCGACGATGGCGTGCGGGAAGTAGGAGTCGTTGGTGTTGTACGGCTGGCCGTCCACGAAGCGCAGGCGGCGGCGTACCACGGTCAGGTCGCCGTCGGACAGTTCCAGGCGGGTCGCGATGTTCTCCGGCGGCTCCACGATGGCGACCTCGATCACCTGACTCGGCTTGCGGCCCTCCTGCGAGACGGCGTAGCCGAACGCCTCCCTGGGCGAGTGGGCGGGCTGGGGGGCCAGCTCGCGCTGCGGGTACATCAGCAGCGGCCTGCGGTCGCGGACGATGGTGCCGCGCCTGGGGGTGCGGCTGACCAGCCCCTCGTTGACCAGCTCGCCGAGCGCCAGGCGTACGGTGTTGCGGCTGACGCCGTGGGTCTGCATCAGGTCGGCCTCGGTCGGTAGCTGATCCCCCGGACCAAGGTCACCGGAGTAGATGGCCCGGCGCAACTCCCGGGCCACCTGTTGGTACAGCGTAGACCGCGCCACAATCACCCCTTTTGTGCCAACGAATCTAGACGATCTGGTTCTAGTGTGAAACTCAGCCCTTGACCTCGCCCCCTGGTTGCCCGCATCATCCAAACGTTGGTACAAATCCATCGAAAGGTCGGCGAGGGGGTGATGGGCCGGTGCTGTCGGTGCGCGCGGATGTGCCGAACCTGCCCTGGCACGATCCCCGCGAGGCGACGCGTCTACTGCGTTACGCGTTGCATCGCCAGGGGTTCACCCACACCTACCAGAGCAACGCGAGCGGCATGTCCGTGTTGTCGGTGCTCACCGACCTGACCGTGTGGTGCAAAGACGGGATGTTCGTGTGGACCGAAGACGGCCGGGAGGTCACCCATCCGGCCGACGACCCGGTCGGCGCGGCGGATCTCATCGCGCGCCAGTACCGACGACCGGAGCACGCCGATCCCTTCGAGTCCTTCGAGGAGGATCGCTCCCCCACCGGCTCCGGGCGCGATGAAACGGTCTAGGACCCCATCCCTCGCCGGGGTCCTGGCGCCGTTCGCGCTCGGGAGGGAGGTGTCCTGGCGGGTCCCCCACGCCCGCCAGGGCACACTCCCGTTCCCGCTCAGCGGGCGGGGTGCCAGGCGAGCAGGGTGAGATCCTCGCCGGGCACGTCCTCGAACCGCACCCGTACGGGCTCGTCCGGCACCGGCTCACGGCCCGCACGCCACGCCCCGTACAGGACGCAGGCCGGGGCCTGCTCCAGGCACACCATGACCACCGTGTACGGCGGCTCGGGCTCGGCGGCGAACCGCCGGCGCGCGACGATCCAGCTCAGCACCCGGCCCCGCCCGTCGGTGGCGTGCCACTCCCAGCGCGCGCCCCGGCACGACGGGCAGTACGCACGCGCGGGGAAGCGCAGCGTGCCGCAGCCGGAGCACCTCTGCACCGGCAGCTCGTGCCCGCGCACCCGCCGCCACCACTCCAGTGAGTCCCGGTCGGCGACCGGCCGCGGCCCCCACACGGTCACGCCGCCCTGAGGATCAGCGCCGAGGTGGCGGGGAGGACGTATCCGGGCTGCGCGGTGGACAGGGCCACCTCCGCCCCCGGCACCTGCCGCTCCTCCGCGTCGCCGCGGAGCTGCGAGACGGCCTCGGCGATGTGGTTGATCCCGTGCACGTACCCCTCCGACAGGAAGCCGCCGTGGGTGTTGACTGGGATCGTCCCGCCGAGGGCGGTCGCGCCCGACTCCACGAACGGGCCGCCCTCGCCCTTGGCGCAGAAGCCGTAGTCCTCAAGCTGGACGATCACCGAGTAGGTGAAGCAGTCGTAGAGCTGCGCGACGTCGATGTCACCGGGGCCGACGCCGGCCGCGCGGTACAGGCGGGGCGCCAGCTCGGCCGCGCTTGAGACGGTGACGTCGCGCGGGGCGGGGCCGGACAGGAACGACTCGCCGCCGCCCCAGGCCGCGACGGTGACGTCGCGCGGGGCGGGGCCGGACAGGAACGACTCGCCGCCGCCCCAGGCCGCGGCCGAGATCAGCACGGGCCGGTGGCGCAGGCCGGCGGCCCGCTCGGCGGAGGTGAGCACCAGGGCGCAGGCCCCGTCGGTCTCCAGGCAGCAGTCCAGCAGCCGGAACGGCTCGGCGATCCACCGGGAGGCGAGGTAGTCGTCCAGGGTGATCGGCGTACGCATGAGGGCGCGCGGGTTGCGGGCGGCGTTGGCGCGCTGGATCACCGCCAGCCGCCCGAAATGCTCCGATTTAGTGCCATATTTGGCCATGTGGGCGCGCGCGTACATGGCGAACTGCTGCGGCGGGGCGACGTACCCGTACGGCGCCTGGTACTGCACCTCGGGACCGACCGGCAGCGCCCGCCCCGTGCCGCCCATCCGGAACTCCGAGCGCGCGTTGATCGCCCGGTAGCACACCACGGTCCGCGCGATCCCCGCCGCCACCGCGAGCGCCGCCTGCCCGACCACGGCGTGCGAGACGCTGCCGCCCCCGAACTGGTCGAGGTACCACGAGGGCGGCGGCAGCCCGAGCGCCGGCCCGACCACCGAGGGCGCGGCCGAGTCGCCGACCCGGTGCGTGGCGACGCCGTCCACGTCGTCCGGCGAGAGCCCGGCGTCCGCCAGCGCGGCGAGCACGGCCTCGCAGGCCAGCGTGAGCGTGCTCACCCCCGAATCCTTGGAGAACGCGGTGTAGCCGACCCCCGCCACCGCCACCCGGTCCCGAATCCCACTCACATTCGAATGGAACCAAGCGCTTGGCCAAATCGTCAACCGGCCCGCACCTGGTTCGGCGTCACCACACCATCCAAGCAAGCGCTTGGTAAGATACTCGGCGAGTGGCCCGCACCGCCGCCGGGAACCCTTGCGGATGGCGACCGGCCCCCACCCCCGAGGAGGCGAGCGCGACCATGACGATCCCCGCGGCCAGACCCACTCCCGCGGCCAGACCCATCCCCGCGGCCAGACCCGCACCTGTGCCCACCCCCACACCCGGGCCCGGCACCACATACGGGCCCGGGACCACGACCCGGCCCGGGACCACGGCCCGGATCGCCAGGCCCACTTCGGGCGCCGGTATGGCGACGGCCGCCGCCACCAGACCCACTTCCGGCACCGGCACGGCCACCACCGCCGCCACCAGACCCACTTCCGGCACCGGCACGGCCACCACCGCCGCCACCAGACCCACTTCCGACGCCGTTACGGCCACCGGCGCTGCCGCAATGCCCGCGGGTGGTACTGCCATGTCCCGAGGGGCTACCGCCATGCCCACGGGCGATACCACTCTGTCCAGAGGCGCTGCCGCCATGCCCAGGGGCGGTGCCGCCGGGTGCGGTCCGGGGCGTGGGGTGGTGCCGGCTTCGCCCGTTCCGACCGCCGATCTTCGCAACGGAGCCGCCATGCCCAGTGGTCCCCCGCTCCCCGCCCATGAGAACGGCCGCCGCGAGCAGGGTGGCGTGCGCAACGGGGCGGAGGTGGACAGCAGGCACTTCCGCAATGTGCTGGGGCGGTTCGCGACCGGCGTGGTGGCCATCACGGCGGTGGACCCGGACACGGGTGAGCCGTGCGGGCTGGCCGCCAACAGCTTCACGTCGGTGTCGCTGGACCCGCCGCTGGTGGCGTTCTGCGTGGCGCACACCAGCACGAGCTGGCCCCGCGTACGCGCCGCGGCGACGCACTGCGTGAACGTGCTGGGCGAGCGGCAGCAGCGCGTGTGCGACCAGCTCGCGGCCAAGGGGGGCGACAAGTTCGCCGGGCTGGCCTGGCACGACTCCCCCGGCGGCAACCCGGTGATCGACGGCGCCCTGGCCTGGATCGACTGCGCGATCGAGGCCGAGCACGTCGCGGGCGACCACGTCATCGTCGTGGCGCGGGTGCACGGCCTGGACGCGCACGCCGACGGGGGCCCGCTGGTGTTCTTCCGCGGCGGCTACGGCCGCTTCGCGCCGTGACACCGGGGCCGGGCGCCCAGCCCAAGGCCGGTGCCCTGCCCGATCCCGGCGGCCGGCCCGATCCCGGCGCCCTGGACGCCTTCCGGCAGGAGGTGCGGGCGTGGCTGGGGGCCGCGCTGGAGGGGCCGTTCGCGGCGGCGCGCGGGCTGGGCGGGCCGGGCCGCGAGCACGAGGGGCACGAGCTGCGCGTGGCCTGGGAGCGGCACCTGGGCGCGGCGGGCTGGACCTGCCTGGGGTGGCCGAAGGAGCACGGCGGGCGCGATGCGAGCCTGGCCGAGCAGGTGGTCTTCCACGAGGAGTACGCCCGCGCCGAGGCGCCCGCGCGGGTCGGGCACATCGGCGAGGGGCTGATCGGGCCGACCATCATCGAGCACGGCACCGAGGAGCAGAAACGCCGCTTCCTGCCCCCGATCAGGGCGGGCGAGGAGCTGTGGTGCCAGGGGTACTCCGAGCCGGAGGCGGGCTCGGACCTGGCCGGCGTGCGCACGCGGGCGGTGCTCGACGGCGGCGAGTGGGTGATCACCGGACAGAAGGTGTGGACGTCGCTGGCGCACCTCGCGCAGTGGTGCTTCGTGCTCGCGCGCACCGAGCCGGGCTCGCGGCGCCACCACGGCCTGTCCTACCTGCTGGTCCCGATGGACGCCCCCGGCGTGGAGGTGCGCCCGATCGTGCAGCTCACCGGCACCAGCGAGTTCAACGAGGTGTTCTTCGACGGCGTCCGCACCGCGGCGGGCAACATCGTGGGCCGGCCCGGCGACGGGTGGCGGATCGCGATGGCGACGCTGGGCTACGAGCGGGGCGCGTCCACGCTGGGACAGCAGATCGGGTTCCGGCGCGAGCTGGCGGCGGTGGTCGCCACCGCGCGGCGTACCGGGGCGGCCGAGGACCCGGTGCTGCGCGACCGGCTGATCCGCGCCTGGCTGGAGCTGGAGATCATGCGGCAGAACGCGCTGCGCACCATGACCTCGCTGTCGGCGGGCGAGCCGGGGCCGGAGGCGTCGATCGGCAAGCTGTACTGGTCCGAGTGGCACCGCAGGCTGGGCGAGCTGGCGCAGGAGGTGCAGGGCCGGGCGGGGCTGGTCGCGGACGGGCCGCCGTACGAGCTGAACCCGTTGCAGCGGCTGTTCCTGTTCAGCCGGGCCGACACCATCTACGCCGGGTCGAGCGAGATCCAGCGCACGATCATCGCCGAACGCGCCCTCGGCCTGCCCCGGTCCCCGCGCTGAACGCGAGGGACCGACCAGTCGGTATGGACGGCGGGAGTGCCGTGCGGCATCATCAGGGCCTATGAACCTGTTCTCGGTGGAGGGGAAGACCGTCGTCGTCACGGGCGGCTCCCGGGGTATCGGCAAGATGATCGCGACCGGCTTCGTGCAGGCGGGCGCCACGGTGTACATCTCCTCGCGCAAGGCCGCGGAGGTCGAGAAGACCGCGGCGGAGCTGGGCTGCGTGGCGGTGCCCGCCGACCTGTCCACCCCTGAGGGCGCCGAGAGGCTGTTCGAGGCGGTCTCGGCCACCGAGACCAAGGTGGACGTGCTGGTCAACAACGCGGGCGCCACGTGGGGGGCGCCGCTTGAGGAGTTCCCCGAGCACGCCTTCGACAAGCTCTGGGGGATCAACGTCAAGGGCGTGTTCTTCCTGACCACCCGCTTCCTGCCGTTGCTGCGCGCCGCCGCGACCGCCGACGACCCGGCCCGCGTGATCAACATCGGCTCGATCGACGGGCTGCGGGTGCCGGGCATGGAGACCTACGCCTACTCCGCCACCAAGGCCGCGGTGCACATGCTGACCCGGCACCTCGCGCAGCGGCTCGCCGGCGACTCGATCACGGTGAACGCCATCGCGCCCGGCCCGTTCGACTCCAAGATGATGGCGTTCGCGCTGGACGACCCGGAGACCCGCAAGGCCGTCGCGTCCAGCGTGCCTCTGGGCCGGGTCGGGCGGCCGGACGACATGGCGGGCGCCGCGATCTTCCTGGCCTCGCGCGCGGGGGCGTACCTCACCGGGACGGTGATCCCGGTGGACGGCGGCATCACGGCCCGCTGAGCCCGTTCCGGCTCCCCGCGCGGTGCGGTTCACTGGGGGGCGGGAGGTGGCGATCGTGGCCTGGTCACAGGTGGCGGTGTGCGGGCCCAACGCGTGCGACGAGCACGAGGCCGCGCAGGCGCGCGAGGTGGGGCGGCTGCTGGCCCGCCGGGGCGCGGTGGTGCTGTGCGGGGGCTACGGCGGGGTGATGGCCGCCGCGGCGGCCGGGGCCCGCGCGGCGGGCGGGGTGGCGGTGGGCCTGCTGTCGGGCCGCGACCGCGAGGGCGCCTGCCAGGAGCTGTCGGTGGTGATCCCGACCGGGCTCGGCGAGGCGCGCAACGCCCTGATCGTGCGCGCGGCGGACGCGGTGATCGTGATCGGCGGCTCGTGGGGCACCCTGTCGGAACTGGCCCTGGCCCGGCGCGGCGGAGTCCCGGTGATCACGCTGGGCGGCTGGCGGGTGGTGGACGCGGCGGGCGAGCCGGTGCCGGGCCCGGTCACGGCGACCGACCCGGCCGAGGCCGTACGCCTGGCGCTGGCGAGCACTCCGGCGGGCAGCACCTGACCGCAGGCGAAGCGTGACCGCGCACCACGACCGGCCGGGCACGGCCGCGCACAGGGCAAGACCACGCGAAGAGGCGGGAAACCGCCACCCGCGAAACAGTAGGTCAACGGGGGGTGCTGCTGCCGCAGCAGGACACGGCGCGTGGCGGGAATCCGAGGGAAAGTGTCGATTCAGCCTCTGGGGCGACGGTGGACGGCCGTCCTAGGCTGGCCCCGCCTCCGGCGGCCACCTGTCCCCTTCCCCTCCGCGTTTGGCAGAACGGAACGTCGCGTCCCATGTCCATCCTCATGCCGATCCTGATCGGCCTGATCGCCGTCACCCTCATCTCCCTGATCCCCGAGCCGCACCGGCGCGCCGTCAACGCCGTGATCGTCGCGGGCGCGGGCGCCGCCTACCTCAGCGGCGGCGCGCTCGGCTACGCGGAGTTCGTGCTGCCGATCGTCATGACCTACGTCGCCTATCGCGGGCTGACGAGCTATGCGTGGATCGGCATCGGCTGGCTGCTGCACACCGTGTGGGACGTCATCCACCACCTCAAGGGCGCCCCGATCCTGCCCTTCGCCGAGCACTCGTCCTTCGGCTGCGCCATCTGCGACCCGGTGATCGCGCTGTGGTGCTTCGCGGGCGGGCCGTCGGTCATCGGCTGGGTCCGCGCCCGCTTGTCCCGCAAGGAGGCCGCACCCCTCGCCCCGGCCGAATAGCACCCTCTCATCTCGGCGGGCGACCACCGGTCGTCCGCCGGGGCACGTGCGCCGGGAGGGTCGTCACCGGCCCCTGCCGTGCCTGTGGGTCCCCTGCCGTGCCTGCGGGCTCCTGCCGTGCCTGTGCTCACGCTCTGCGCGTGGTCATGCCCTCCGTGCGACCATGCCGTCCGTGTGACCATGCCGGCAGAACTCGGCGGTGCCGGTGTCGGTGGGGCGAGCTTCCGGCTCGGCGAGTTTCCGCACGGTCACGGCGCGGTCGCCTGCCTGGAAGCGTGGGCCGGATGCGTCCCGGTCGGCCGGTTCGGCCCACAGGCATGGAACGCCCAGCCCACGAGCACACGCGGACCACGGCCAAGGGCCGGCCCCGGCGTATGCCTGGGGCCGGCCCGTGACGTCGCTGTCAGTCGAAGACGTAGGTCACGGTGACACTGCCGTTGGAGGCGGTGCCGGCCACGCCGTTGAGGTTGTTGACGTTGGTCGACTGGCCCGTGCCGGCGTTCCGGGAGGAGACCTGCCCGAAGAGGTTGCCGGACTGCGCGGAGTCGGTGTTGTTGCTCCAGTTCCTCCAGTCATCAGCGTGCGCGGGGGACGTGACGAGCACGGCTCCGGCAGCGGCGGCGAGCACGGCACCGGCAACGCACAGCTTCTTGATCACTTCAGCTCCTTCGCTCGGAAGAACGGCTGCGCACCCACGGACGGAAACCCCTGGCTCTGGGCCCAACCAGCCGAGGCGCCCCCTTGACCCGGGTGTTGACCTGTCGGTCAAAGCCAGAGCGATGGTATAACGCACTGTCGCCGATTGCTAGCGTTGTGTGACCAAAGGTTGGCGCGCCGGATCGAGCACGGTCACCGGTGTCGCGATGACGTGCGGGATCGGCGGTTTACGGGACGGCGTTCATCAGGGTCATCGGCACCGCAGGATGGCGGTCACAGCACGGTGAGGCCGCGTGCGGCGAGGATGCCGGCGGCCTGGGCCGGGCTGATCACGGCTCCGGCGAGGGCGCGCAGTTGCGTGTCGTCGGGCTCGCCGAGGTCGGCGCCGCGCAGGTCGGCGCCGGTGAACGTGGTGTCGATCATGCGGGCGCCGCCCAGCCGGGAGCCGCTGAAGACGGTCTTGCTGAAGTCGCACCCCGACAGGTTGGCCTCGTCGAGGCGGACGCCCTCGATCACCTGGCCGCGCAGCGAGCAGCCGGTGAGGTCGGCCAGCATGAGGTTGCTGCGGGCGATGCGGTAGCCGTGGCCGCGGCACCCGGTCAGCTTGGCGCCGATGAGCCGGCACCCGGTGAAGGAGACGTCGGTGAGCAGGGCGTTGGCGAAGTCGGCCGCGGACAGATCGACGTCGGTGAACCGCGCGTCGATCAGTTCGCCGTCGCCGAACCGGATGCCGCTCCCGCCCCCGCCGCTGAACCGCGCCGCGTCGAGGTCGGCCCCGCGGAAGTCGGCGTGGTCGAGCACGCACCCCTCGAACACGGCCCCGGCGAGCTCGGCCCCGTTGAAGTCGGCCCCGGTCAGGTCGCAGGCGCGGAAGACGTGCGGGCCGTCGTCGTCGGCCCCCTCGACCGGTGAGGTGTACGCGAGGTCGGCGCCCGAGAACTCCATGGGCCGATTCAACCAGCCGCCACCGACAGATCGGCGCGGTTCACCGTTCGCGCGTCGCGGGCCTCAGGGCATGGTGTCCACGCGCACCAGGCGGCCGTCCTCGACGCCGAACACCGCGGCGGTGCTCACCGGGGCGCCCGGCCGGTCCACGAAGTCCACCACCCGGTAGGCGACCTCGAACGCCGTGGGCGTGGCGGTCCCGGTGAGGTAGCCGCGGTGGCCCTCGAAGTAGCGGATGTGCGGGTTGGCGGCCAGGATGGCGTGGTTGTCGGTGGACGGCGGCAGGCTGGTGATCGCGGTGCTCACGAACTCCACGCCCACGGGCCGCGCGGCCGGGTCGCCGAAGGCGGTGGACAGCTCGCAGGCCCAGTTGTTGTGCACGTCGCCGCTGAGCACGACCAGGTCCCGCCCGGCGGCGGCCATGATCCGGGAGCGCTGGTCGCGGTAGGCGTCCCAGGCGTCGCGGCTGAACGACGGCCCGCCGGGGCCGGGGAAGGCCCGCTGGGCGAAGAAGACCGGCTGCACCAGCACCTTCCACCGGGCGCGGGGCGCGCGCAGCTTGCCGAGCAGCCATGCCTCCTGCTCCGGGCCGAGCATGTCGGCGCCGTCCCGGTACTGGCGGGCGTCCAGCACCAGGAAGTCGGCGACCGTGCCGTAGGCGCGCCAGCGATACATCCGCAGCCCGTCGCCGACCGGCCGCACCCGCAGCGGCTGGTGCTCGTAGTACGCCCGGTACGCCGCCGTGCGCCGGCGCAGGAAGGCCGCCTGGTCCGAGCCGTCGGCGGGCCGGGTGCCGCGGTAGTTGTCCTCCACCTCGTGGTCGTCCCAGGTGACGATCCAGGGCGCGGCGGCGTGCGCGGCGCGCAGGTCGGGGTCGGTACGGTAGCGGGCGTACCGGTTGCGGTAGTCGTGCAGCGTCGTGCACTCGCGGGCGGGCGGTTCGAGCGGGCGCACGTACCTGCCGGGCTGCGGCGTGGTCGCGGGCCGGCCGGCCTCGTAGATGTAGTCGCCCAGGTGGAACACCACGTCGGGCCGCTCCACGGCGAGGTGCCGGTACGCGGTGAAGTGCCCGTGCTCGTACCTCTGGCAGCTCGCCACCGCGAACCTGACCGGCGCCTGTGAATCGGGCGCGGGCGCGGTCTTGGTGCGTCCGACGGGGCTGGTGGCCGGCTCGAACAGCGGGTCGGCGACGGAGAAGCGGTAGAAGTACTCCGTGGCGGGCCGCAGGCCCTCGACCTTCACGTGCACGCTGTGCGCCCAGGCGTGCTCGGCGTACGCGGTGCCCTCCTTGACCACCCGGGTCAGGCCCTGGTCCTCGGCCACCTGCCAGCGCACGGCGACCTGCCGCTTGGGCATGCCGCCCGGACGCCGGGGGTCGAGATGCAGCGGCTCGGGCGCCAGCCGCGTCCAGAGGATGACGCCGTCGGGCAGCGGCTCCCCCGACGCGACGCCCAGCGTGAACGGATAGCCGAGTTTCGCCATGCCCCGATCGTGACGCAGGAATATGTGAGATGTGCTCGTTTCGTAGGAGATGAAGGGGCTTGTGGGGGATTGATACCGCTGGCCACAGGGGTTGCGGGCGTACCGTGAACAAGCGATTGCGCAAGGGCCATAATAGGAAGGTGAACACGCGTAAGAACCCCGGCGGCGCGGCGGCGACCTCGCCCAGGCGCCAGGGCGCGAAACGGGCGTCCGCCTCGGGCGCGGCGTCGGAGCGCCGGGACCACCTCGTCAAGCTCGCCGCCGAGATCTTCGCGCGCAAGGGCTTCCAGGCGACGACCGTCCGCGAGATAGCCAACGAGGCGGGAATCCTATCCGGAAGTCTCTACCACCACTTCGACTCCAAGGAGACGATCGTCGATGAGGTGCTGTCCAGCTTCCTGGACGACCTCATCGGCCGCTACCGCGCGGCGCTCGACTCCGACGGCGACCCGCGTACCGTGCTGTCCGAGATGGTGCGCATCGGGTTCAGCACCCTGGAGCCCCACCGCGCCGCCATCACGGTGATGCAGAACGACTGGAGCTACCTGCGCTCGCTGCCCGGCAACCGCTTCGACTACCTGGTCAAGGCCGAGGACGAGGTCGAGCGCATGTGGGTGGAGCAGATCAAGCGCGGCCAGGCCGCCGGCCAGTTCCGCCCCGACGTCGATCCCAAGCTGACCTACCGCATGATCCGCGACACCATCTGGGTGGCGGTGCGCTGGTTCCGGCCCGGCGGGCGGCTCAACACCACCGCCCTGGCCGAGCACTACATCACCGTACTGTTCGACGGGCTCGCCACCGGCGAGCGCACCAGCCAGCAGCAGACGGGCTAAAGGAGCCTGGCAGAGGTCATGACCCCCCTGCACGACGCCGTACGCGACGCGCTGAAGGCCGCCGCCGAGCCGGACAAGGCCGAGGCGATGCGCGCCTACATGAAGTCCGACCTGCCGTTCCTCGGGGTGCAGGCGACCCCGCGCCGGGCCGCGCTGAAACGCGTCTTCGCCGAGCACCGCATCGCCACCGCGCCCGAGTGGCGGCGTACGGTGCTGTCCATCTGGCGCGAGGCCGAGTACCGCGAGGAGCGCTACGCCGCGATCGAGCTGTCCGGCTTCCGCTACTACAAGTCGTGGCAGACGCTCTACACGCTGCCCATGTACGAAGAGATGATCGTCAGCGGCGCGTGGTGGGACTACGTGGACGAGCTGGCCATCCACCGCATCGGCCACCTGCTGCTGACGTTCCCCGACACCATGCGCCCGCTGATGCTGGAGTGGTCACGCGACGCCGACCTGTGGAAGCGGCGCACCTCGATCCTGTGCCAGAACAAGTTCCGCGACCGCACCGACCTCGGCCTGCTGTACGCCTGCATCGAGAACAGCCTGTCCGACACCGACTTCTTCGCCCGCAAGGCGATCGGCTGGGCGCTGCGCGAGTACGCCAAGGTCGACCCGCGCGAGGTCGTGCGCTACGTCGAGCACCACGGCATCGCCGGGCTGAGCCGGCGCGAGGCGCTGAAGAACGTCGCGGGCGCGCTCACCTGAGCCTCACGTGAGGCCAAGTTGGCTCAGGAGCCTCACTTGAGCGCGCCGGCGGTCAGGCCGGCCTGGATCTGCCGCTGGAAGACCGTGTAGACGACCAGCATGGGCAGGATCGCCATGCTGAGCGCGGCGAACAGCGCCGCCCAGTCGGAGTTGTAGCCCGCGGCGGTGGAGATCTCGGCGATGCCCTGGGTGATCACCCACTTGTCCTTGTCGCCGGCGAGCAGCACCAGCGGGATCTGGTACTGGTTCCACTGCCCCAGGATGTTGAACACGGTGATGCTCACCATGCCCGGCCTGGCCATCGGCAGCATGATCTGGAAGAACACCCGGGTGTGCGAGGCGCCGTCCACGAACGCCGCCTCCGCGACCGCCTGGGGCAGCGTGCGGAAGAACGCGGCCAGGAAGAACACGGTGAACGGCAGCGAGTACGCGATGTAGACCAGCACCAGCCCGGCGTACGTGTTGAGCCCGATGAACGGGCCGATCACCGGCAGCGTGCCCATGTTCTGCACCACGAAGAACAGCGGCGTGAGCGCCAGGTAGACCGGGAAGGCCAGCCCCGAGACGAACAGCAGGTACAGCGCGCGCCCGCCGCGGAAGGTGTAGCGCGAGAGCACGTACGCCGCCATCGAGCCGAGCAGCATCGTGCCGAGCACCCCGAAGCCCACCACGATCACGCTGTTGAGCATGTACTGGCCGATGTTGGCCTGGTCCCAGGCCCGCGCGTAGTTGTCCCAGCGCAGGGTGGCGGGCAGCGACCAGGCGCCGCCGAAGATCTCGTCCTCGCTCTTCACCGAGGCCAGGAACGTCCAGATGATCGGCACCACGACCAGCACGGTCCACACGAGCAGTGCCAGGTGCGACAGCGCCGACAGCGGGCCGAGGCGCGCCCGGCGCACGGCGCGCAGCCGCGAGCGCGACACCGGCAAGGTCTCCGTCGCCATGAGCCCCCCTAGAACTCGACTCGCTCGCGCCGCGACAGCCGCAGGGCGACGACGGCGAAGCCGACGGTGAAGAAGAACAGCACGACCCCCATCGCGGAGGCGTAGCCGAAGCGGAAGTACTGGAAGGCGTTGCGGTAGATCTCCGCGGCCATCACGGTGGTGGAGGAGTCGGGGCCGCCGTGCTCGGCCGTCATCACCCACACCACCGCGAACACGTCCAGCGCCGCGATGCCGAGGTAGACCCAGCCGACCTGGATCGTGTCCCACAGCAGCGGCAGCGTCACCCGGAAGAACAGTTGCACCCGCCCCGCGCCGTCGATCGAGGCGGCCTCGAACATGTCGCGCGGGATCGAGGCCATGCCGGCGGAGAACAGCACGACGTAGAAGCCGACCGCCTGCCACACCAGCACGCCCAGCACCGACCACAGCGCGATGTCCGGATTGGACAGGAAGCCGATGGGTTCCAGGCCGAGCGCGGTCACCACCGAGTTCAGCATCCCGTTGCCGCGCGGCTGGAAGACCTGCTGGAACAGCACCGCCACGATCGCCACGGCGAGGACCTGGGGGAAGAAGAACACCACCCGGTAGAACCTCGCCCCCCTGATCCCGGCCACCCCGGACGTGCCGCCCACGTTGAGCAGGAACGCGAAGAACAGCGCGATGCCGATGGTCAGCACCGGCATCAGCACCAGCAGGACGCCGTTGTGCGCGACGGCCCGCCAGAAGACCGAGTCGTCCAGCAGCCGCCGGAAGTTCTCCAGCCCGATGAACTGCGGGGTCGCGCTGACGCCGCGCCAGTTCGTCATCGCGATGTAGAACGCCTGGGCGTAGGGGGCGATGACGTACACGACGTACAGCAGCACGGGCAGCGCGAGGAACCCGGCCACGAACCGCGCCCTGTGGTACCTCATGGGTCAGGTCCTCGTGAACTTCACGATCGAGGAGTCTCCCTTGATCTCCGCGGCCTTCTTCTCGATGCGGTCGGCCCACTGCTTGGGCGTCAGCCGGCCGCTCATGAGCTGGCCGGTGGCGGCGGCGACCTCGTCGTGCATCGGGAGGTACCACTGGCGGAACCGGAAGAAGGTGGTGTTCGTGCCGGCCTGCTGCAGCGCGGCGGCGACGCTCTCCAGACCGGGGGTGAGCCTGCGGCCGTCGCCCGCGCCCTTGACGATGGTCGGCGTGCTGACCAGCTCCATGAACCGGCCGGCGGCGTCCTTGGACAGCATGGCGCGCATGTACTCCACGCCGGCCAGCGGGTTGGCCGACTTGGCCGACACGAAGTAGTCCTCGCCCGGCCGCGAGTGCACGGTGCCGTACGGCATCGCGTCGGAGGAGGTGAAGTCGGGCAGCGGGAACATCGCGTAGGTGAAGCCCTCGGGGGTGGTGTCCTTCTGCTCGTTCTCCACCCACGAGCCGTTGGGCAGCATGGCCACCTGGCCCTTGTTGTGCGCGAGCTGGGTCTGGATGTGGTCCAGTCCGGTGGTGCCCTCCATGAGGTACTTCGCGCCGATCTCCTGCCAGGCGGTCGCCGAGGTGATCACCGGCTCGGCGTTCCAGGCGCCCGGCTGGAGGTTGTCGATGTTCTTCAGCACCTCCACGCCGCCGATCTTGGCGGCGAGGGTGAGGATGGTCTCGTAGATGTAGAAGGGGTGCTTTCCGGCGTAGGTGAACGGCGCCATCCTGCCCTGCTTCTTGATCGTGTCGAGCAGGCCGGTGAACTCCGCCCAGGTCTTGGGCACCTGCCAGCCCTCCTCGTCGAAGAGCTTCTTGGAGTACCAGATCCCCCAGACGGTGTTGCAGTACGGCAGCACGTTGAACGTCCCGCCGTACGTGCCCAGCTCGATCGCCGAGGGCAGGATCGTGTCGCGCACCTTGACGTTCGGGTCGTCCCAGCTCGGCGCGTCCAGCAGCGCGGTCAGGTCGTAGAGCTGGCCGTCCTGCGCCAGCGCGCCGAGGTCCATGGCGTTGGCGCCGGAGTTGTTGACGAACTCCGGCGGGTTGCCGCTCGCGAACCGGGGCTGAAGCGTCTTGGCGATCTCCTTGGTCGCCGAGTGCTTGATCTCCACCCCGGTGTGCTTGCTCTTGAACAGGGGCTCGTGGATGTCGGTGGCGTACTTCTCGCCGAGCCCGCCGTCGAAGATCACGATCTCCAGCGGCTTGTCCTGCGGGATGCCGAGGGGGTTGGCGGCGCTGGTGGCCCCGGCCGTCGGCGCCTGGCTGGCGCCGGAGTCGCCCGCCGGGGTGGCACAGGCCGACAGCGCGCCGGCCGCGGGCAGCAGCATGCCCGCGAGCGCAGCGCTCCGCAGCAGCTCGCGCCGGGTCAGGGGGGTGTTCGCCATGGTCTCTCCTTCGAATGGATCAGGCGCCCCGGCGGATCCGCCCGGCGTAGCGGCTCTCCAGGGTGCGGTTGTGCTCATCGCCCCCGGCCATGTTGGCCGAGAGGTACAGCGGCGGCTCCTCACCCGCCTCGACCAGCGCGCGCACGACCTCGGCGACCGTCATCTGGGCCAGCAGGGCCGAGGTGATGGTGGACACCGCGCCGAAGGCGGCGCCGCCGGGGAGCGGCAGGATGGCGTCGCCGTACGGCGCCCCGTTGTCGAGCACGACGTCGGCGAGGTCCATGAGCTTGCGCCCGGAGGGGTGGCGGGAGGTCATCTCGGTGCTGTGCGTGACCGAGGTGATGGCGATCAGATCGTGCCCCCGCTCCTTGACGATCGAGGCCAGCTCGACCACCGAGCCGTTCACCCCCGAGCTGGAGATCAGCACGAACGCGTCCTGCGGGCGCACCGGCGCGAGGTCGTAGATGCGCTGGGCGATCGACGGGTCGCGCTCCAGCTCACTGGTGCTGAGCACCCCGGCGGGCTCGCCGCCGTAGAGCACCACGTCACGCAGCGCGAGCCGGTTGGTCGGCACGAGCCCGCCCGCGCGCCCGGCGATCTCCATGGCGATGGCCTCGGAGTGGCCGGAGCCGAAGGCGTTGATCACGCCGCCCGCGCGCAGCGCCCTGACGAGGATCTCCGCGGCCTGCCGTACGTTGCCGGCCTGTTTCTCCGCGACCTCCTCCACAAGCTCCCCGATCCGCTGGACGTAGGCGGCGGCCCCGATGTCCAAGATCTGTTCAGCCCCTTTCCACCCGATGGCTCTCGACGGCGTTGATGGTCAGCTCGTACGACTTGCGCGCCCGCTCGTAGGTCCGCTGCGCGACCGCGACGTAGACCGCGTCCAGGACGAAGATCTGGGAGTGCACGGCCGACAGCCCGCCCGGCCGGAAGGTCTCCTGCGCCCGGCCCGCCGTGGTCAGCACCAGGTCGGCCAGCTCGGCGAGCGGCGAGCGGGCGAAGGAGGTGACCGCGACCAGGGTCGCGCCGTGCCCGCCGGCCTCGGCCAGCGCCTCCAGCACCTCGCGGGTGCGGCCCCGGTGCGAGATGCCGATCGCGACGTCGTCGGCGCCGAGCAGCGCGGCGTCGGCCAGCGCCTCGTGCGCGTCGGTGTAGCTCCAGCAGCGCACGCCGATACGGCGCAGCCGCGCCTCCAGCATCCCGGCGACCGCGCCGCTGATCGACACGCCGAACAGCAGCACCCGGTCGGCCGAGACGATCGCCTCGGCGACCTTGGCCACGATCTCGGCGTCGAGCTGGCCCGCGGTCTCCTGGATCAGCCGGGCGTCGGTGGCGGCCATGGCCTCGATGGCCGCGTCGAGCGGGTCGGCCGGGCCGATCTCGCGGCCCATGCCCGCGCCCCAGTTGGCCTGGGCGGCGCGGCCGGTCTCGGTGGCCAGGGCCACGCGCAGCTCCGCGTACCCGGCGAAGCCGAACATCCGGCAGAACCGGGTGACCGTCGCCGGCGAGGTCCCGCTGCGCTCGGCCAGCGCGATGATCGTCGAGCGGGCGGCCTCGCCGGGGTCGGCCAGGATCAGCTCCCCCACGCGGCGCATCGCCTCCGGCAGGCCGGGCAGCTCCGTCTGGATACGCCCGAGCACCCCTGCGGCCACAAGCATTCCTTTCACTTCTCTATTGGTTGGGTGAAAATTATTCTTGCAACTCTCGGTAGTCAAGCCCCAGGATGGACGATGTGAAAGTGGTGCTGGGCGTGGACGCCGGGGGCACGTCCACCCGCGCGATGGTCGCCTCCCCCGACGGGCTCCGGGCCGCCAGGGCGAGCGGGCCCGGCGGCAACCCCAGCGCGCGGGGCGTCGAGGCCGCCTGCGCCGCGATAGCCGGCGCGGTGACGCGCGCCCTGGAGGCGTACGGGGGCGGGCCCGAGATCGCCGCCGCGGTCCTCGGCGTGGCGGGCCACGAGCCCTTCCTGACCGGTGCGGGCCGCGAGGCCCTGCTGCGCGCCCTGCCCGTGGCCGGCGCGAGGCTCCAGGTGGTCGGCGACGTGCCGGTGGCGTTCGCGGCGGGCACGCCCGAGCCGTCCGGCACGGTGCTGATCTCCGGTACGGGCGCGGTCGCCGCGGCGATCGAGGACCGCGAGGCGGTCGCCATCGCCGACGGGCTCGGCTGGCTGCTCGGCGACCGGGGGTCGGGCTACTGGCTGGGCCGCCGCGCCGCCGAGTCCGTGGTCCGCCGCCTGGCCGGCGGCGAGCCCGACACCCCGCTCACGCACCTGATCGTGACCGCCGTGCTCGGCCACGGCCCCCAGAAGCACGGGCCCCAGAAGCACGGCCTCCAGAAGCACGGGCCCCGGGAACACGGGCCCCGGGAACACGGCCCTCAGGAGCGCGGGCCCCGGGAGCACGGCCCCCACGAGGAGGGCCGCTCTCTGGCCAACGCGGTCATCCGATCCCTGCAGTCCGCCCCGCCCGCCGCCGTGGCCGCCCTCGCCCCGCATGTGGGCACCGCCGCCTCCCAAGGCGACCCGGTGGCGACCGAGATCGTCACCGAGGCCGCCGCCCTCCTCGCCGAGACCGTCGCCGCCGTACGCCGCCCCGGCGACACCACCCCGATCGTGCTCGCCGGCAGCGTCCTCACCACCCCGGGCCCGGTGCGCGAGGCCGTGCACGACCTGCTCTCCCGCCGCTGGCGCGCCCCCATCGCCACCGCCGGCTCCGGCGCGGGCGCCGCCGCCTGGCTCGCCGCCCGCACCCTCCTCGGCCCCGCCGCGACCCCCGCCCACCCCCTCCTGGTCACCTCAGGGGCGGACGAGTAGCGCGGCGCTGCCGTAGGAGCCGCCGAAGCCGGTGACCAGGGCGACCTCGGCGTGTCCGGTGCGCAGTTCGCGGACGGCCTGGGCGGTGTTGTTCAGGCCGTGGACGTAGCCCTCCGAGAGCAGGCCGCCGTGGGGGTTGACCCGGGCGTGGGCGCGGGCGAGGAGGTGGCCGGGCAGGTCGGCGGGGTGGACCAGGCCGAAGTCGGTGAGCTGGCGCGGCACCAGCCAGGAGTAGGCGTCGTAGAGCAGCGGCACGTCCACGTCGCCCGGGGCCATGCCGGCGGCGGCCCACAGGGCGGGGGCGACGTAGGACGAGAAGATCGCGGTGACGTCGGGGGCGCGGTCCATGGCCGAGCAGCCGGGGCCGCCGCCGCGTACGACGGCGTGCAGGCGGGGGGCCGACGGGGCGCGGGCGGGGGTGGTGACGATGAGGGCGCAGGCGCCGTCGGTCTCCTGGCAGCAGTCCACGGTGCGCAGCGGCGTGCACACGTACGGCGCGGCGAGGTAGCCGGCGAGCGGCAGCGGGTCGCGGCGGAGGGCGCGCGGGTTGGCGGCGGCGTTGTCCCGCGACTGGGCGACCACGGCGTGCAGGTGCTCCTCGCCCAGCCCCGACTCGGCGAGGTACCGGGTGGCGGCCATGGCGAACATCGGGATCGGCCCCGCCATCCCGTACGGCCGGGTGAACCGCTCCTGCGGCCCGGTGGACGCGGTGTTCATGCGCACGCCCGAGCGTCCGTTGAGCGCCCGGTAGACCAGTACGGCCCGCGCCACGCCGCAGGCCACCAGCATGGCCGCGTCGCCGAGGATCGAGGCGGCCTGGGTGCCGCCGCCGCTGATGTCGTTGTGCCAGCCGATCGTCTCCATGCGCAGCGCGCGGGCCACCCGGATCGCGGGCGCGGAGTCGTTCATGTGGTAGCTGAGCACCGCGTCCAGCTCGCCGGGGGCCATGCCCGCGTCGTCCAGCGCCGCCCTGGCCGCCTCCACCGCCAGGGCCAGTTCGCCGCGGCCGGACCGGCGCGACAGCGCCGTCATCCCGATCCCGGCCACCGCCGCCTTCCCGCGCAGGCCCACCTTCCCCACCTCCGCGCACGTGCCCCGCTCCGCCTCCGGGTACGTGCCACGCCCGCCGGCTCGGGGCGCGATCCGTGCCGGCGGGCGGGGCTGCCGTCACGCTAACCCGCGGCGATCACCTAGGCAAGCGCTTGCTCGGTTCGAACGCGCGGTCGCCCCCGCATAGGGTGGTCCTTCCGGTCCACGGTCCGCATCGACGTTAGGCGCCCATGCTCGATCCACGACTCCAGCCCGTCCCGCCGTACTCCGCCTTGATCTTCGACTGCGACGGCACGCTGGTGGACAGCGCGCCCGCCAACGAGCGGGCCTGGCGGCACGCGCTGGCCGCGCAGGGGGTCGAGCTCGACTCCGCCTGGTATCACGCGCGCACCGGGCTGTCGGCCGATGAGCTGCTGGCCGCGCTCGAAGCCGAGATCGGCCGCGAACTGGACCGCCAGCAGGCCCACGCGGCGGCGCTCGACGCCTACGACTGGCTGGTCGACACGGTGCCGCCGCGCGAGCAGGTCGTGGCCGTGGCGCGGGCCGACCACGGGCGGGTGCCGCTGGGCGTGGCCTCGGGCGGCTCTCGGGAGCGGGTGCTGGCCAGCCTGCGCGCGGCCCGCATCCACACGCTGTTCGACGTGGTGGTCACCAAGGACGACGTGCCGCGCGGCAAGCCCGCCCCCGACGTGTACCTGCTGGCGGCCGAGCGGCTGCGGGTGCGGCCCGGCGAGTGCGTGGCGTACGAGGACACCGACGAGGGGCTGGCCGCAGCGCTGGCGGCCGGGATGCGGGTCATCGACATCCGCCCCGCGCTGACCGCCACCCCCATTAGCTAGCTGTACTATCCAATTATGCGGATATCCGAACTCAGCGCCGCCTCCCAGGTGCCGATCCCCACGATCAAGTACTACCTGCGCGAGGGTCTGCTCCCGCAGGGCGCGCAGGTCTCGGCCACCCGTGCGGTCTACGACGAGTCGCATCTGCGCCGGCTGCGCCTGATCCGGGCGCTGGCCGACGTCGGACGCCTGCCGCTGGCCTCGATCCGCAAGGTCGTCGCCGCCGTCGAGGACGAGGAGCTCGACGTGCACACCATGCTCGGGGTCGCGCACCACGCGCTGTCGCCGGACGTCGAGCCGCATCCGGAGGACGACGACTGGCGGGCCGCCCGCGAGCAGGTGGACGCGCTGATCCGCGAGAACGGCCTGAACATCGCCCCGGACGCGCCGACCCCCGACGAACTGGCCCAGTCGATCGTCCTGCTCGCCCGGCTGGACATGCCGACCTCGCCGGAGTCGCTGCGCCCCTACATCGCCGCCGCCCGCGAGCTGGTGATCGGGTTCGAGGTGCGGCAGATCGACTACGCCGGGCCCCGCGACAGGACGGTCGAGCGCATGGTGATCGGCACGGTGCTCTACGGCAAGATCTTCGACGTGCTGCGCCGGATGTTCCAGGAGTCGGCCTCCGCCGAGGTCGCAGCCGAAGCCTCCTCCAAAGCCTCCGCCGAAGTCTCCACCGAGACCTCCGGCACGATCACCCGCTGATCCCGACGGGCCGCTTGAGCAGCCACAGGGCCGCCCGCCGCAGCAGCTCGCGGTGCACCGGGCTGTCATAGGACCGCACGTCGTGGCCGAGCGCGTCGTACACCAGGCGTCCCCGCCGTACGCCGCGCGCCCACACCAGCGGCTGCCCGTTCGACTCGGCCAGCGGCGTGACGCCGGGGTGCACCTCCAGGTCGCTGTAGACCTCGTCCACCACGTCGAAGTCGCGCAGCCCGTCCACCACCGGGTGGCCGCCGAGCACCCGCACGCCGGTCCAGCCGAGCGGCGGGTGGTGCGAGCGGTTCCAGTCCCACCGGGCGCCGAGCACCCGGGGCCAGCCCTGCCAGTCGTCGAAGCAGATGCACGCCGAGTGCATGGCGAGCAGCCCGCCGCCGCGCTCCAGGTGCTCCAGCAGGGTGCGCCGGGCGGGACCGGGCAGCTCGAAGCGCCATCGGCCGCGCTCGCCGGCGAACCGGTCGCCGTCCATCCGCCAGCGCAGCGCGTTGATCGTGATGAGCTGCACCTCGGGCGGCTCGGCCAGCGCCCCCGCGATGTCGTCGGTGACCTCCGACTCCACGCCCACCTCGGCGAGCACCTCGGCCAGCGCCGCCGAGGTGGCCGGGAAGTCGTGGTACAGCCCTCCGGACAGGATCAGGTTCCGCATGCGTTCACCCCATCACGCGCGGCCGTTCCCGGATAGCCTCGCCGGGCGCGGAAGCCGGGGAGGCGTCGCCTCCCCGGCCGTCGCGGTCGCGTGCGTTACTCGGCGGAGCCGAACCCGGACAGGTCCAGGCCGTAGTAGACGCGCGGGGCGCCGTCGAGCGTCACCCGCACGGTCCCGCCGCCGGAGACCGGGATGCTCTTCTCCCGCCCGATGCAGTCGATCTGCCGCACGGCCTGGCCGGTCGCCGGAAGCCGCACCGTCGTCTTGGTCGGCCACGGGTCCACCCACGGCTCGGGCGCCGGGTAGAAGGTCTCGTCGGGCTCGTGGCCGGCGTTGAGGATGTAGCCGTCGGCGCGCGACCACAGGATGCTCATCGGCCCGCGCGGCGTGTCGAACAGCAGGCCGCGCAGGTTCTCGTCCGGGAAGCGCACCCACCGCACGAACGTCGCGCCGTCCAGCGCCTCGGCCGCGGCGGCGAACGCCAGGAGCGACGGCTTGGGGCTCTTGTCGCGCATCACCAGCCCGAAGTGGTACTCGGGGTTGGTCTCGTTCGCACCCTGGGGGTTGGCCTTGACGCTGTCGTAGAACTGGTACCAGAGGCTGGCACGCACCCCCTCGGCCACCGCCAGCGCCTGGGTCAGCAGCACGTTCTCGGCGGCGTGCCGGTAGGTGTCGTGCCACCAGGAGTTCGGCTTCGTGCAGGCGTACGCCTCGGTCAGCCACAACTCAAGCGGCTCGCCCGGCTGGGCGGCGATCATCTCCTTGGCCTTGCGCACCGACCCCAGGAAGTTCCAGTAGCTGCCGTTGCTCCCCTGCGTCCACTCGGAGGGGTCGGGGGCGTAGTCGGGGGTGAAGTTCCCGCGGCCCGGGTGCAGCGCGAACGCCCTGACGTGCCGGGTGAGCCCGGCGGCGAACATGCGCTCGGCGTAGACGTAGTCCATGCCGGCCAGCGCCACCGACATGAGCTTGAGCGGGCTGCCCCGCTCGGCGATCCGCTGCGCGAAGGACGCCGCCCACTTCGTCACGTACTCCGCGCCGCCGGCCCCCTTGAGGATTCCGCCGCGCATGTTCCACTCGTTCGCCAGCTCGTAGTAGACCGCCTGCGCCTCCTCCGCCGTGGTGATCTCGGCGTCGATGTACGCCCGCAGCCCCGCGGGGTCGCCGTCGAAGGCTTCCGGCGACTCCGGGGTGCGCAGCCGGTTCTGGTGCAGGCCGTACTGGGCGAGCTCCGCCGCGGTGAAGTGCGGGTGCCGGGACCAGCGAACTCCCAGGCGGTGCAGCAGCTCCCGCTCCTCCTTGGTCGCGAACAGGTAGTCGGCGGCGATGCCGATCGTGGTGGCCGTCTCGGCGCCGGAGAAGTCGTGCGGCGGCAGCACGGCGACGTTCGTACGGGCGAAGACCTTCTCGTCGCCGGCCCGCGCCTCGAACTCCACGAAGTACACACCGCGGCCCGGCGCGGTGAAGGAGAGCGAGTCCTCCGCCAGGGCGCCGGCGCCGGCGAGGGGGCGGGTGACCTTCCGCTCCAGCACCCGGCCGTCGAAGTCGCGGACCTTCCACTTCAGCGTGAGCCTGCGCTCCGGCCCCTTGTTGTACGCGACGCCGCGCACGCTCAGCGGCCGGTCGGCGCCGGTCCAGATGTTGAACGGCCGGTCGGTCCACACATCCACGGCGAGCGGCGTGTCCTCGGCGATGGCGCCGACGATCTGGGGGCGCAGCGGCTCGGTCACCACGATGTTGGCGGTGGCCTGGAACACCCCGGCCTGTGTCTGCGTGGCCGGGAGGTGCAGGGCGCCGGAGTCGCGCCAGGACGCGTTGCTGCCGCGGCCGGTGATGTAGACGGACAGGCCCGGGAACGCCTCCTCGTAGACGGCCGTGCCCAGGCTCTGGTACGGCACGCCGCCGCGGGGGTCGCGGAGCCAGGACGCGATGCCCGTGTACGTCTCGACGACCGAGGCGGGCACGACCTGCCTGCGGATCATCCCGCCGCTGCCGGAGGCGATGGTGGTGGAGGTGATGTCGAAGACGACCTCGAGCCGCCGGCCGCGGGGCGTGAAGGTGCCCTTGATGGTCGTCTGCGGCGAGCCCGTGTCGTAGGTGACGACGATGGCGGGGGTCCCGTCGGGGGCGGTCCCCGGCGCGGAGGTGCCCGCGTTGGTGACGAGGCCGGCGATCCGGTAGCCGCGCAGGACGAGCCGGGAGACGCCGGCGGCGTCGAGCAGCGTGACGGCCGCGCCGGTGGCGCTGATCGTGTACCCCTCCCCCGGCAGGGTCAGGGCGTCGGCCGCCTCGGCGCGCGGCGCCGTGCCGGGGACGAGGACGAGTTGCGAGCCGAGGACGCCGAAGAAGCCCGCGGCCATCATGCGGCGCCGCGAGATCGGGGTGCGGTGGAGGGCGTTGTCGGTCATTGGACGGCCTTTCTTGCTGGGGGGCTTCCTGGGGGGAAGGGAGGTCAGCCCTTGATGCCGCCGGCCAGGCCGACGCCACGAAGGAACTGCTTCTGGAAGGCCAGGAACAGGGCGACCGGGATGAGGACCGCGATGAACAGCGCGGCCATCAGGAGGGAGATCTCCGAGGTCTGGGCCACGCGGGGCAGCGCGACCGAGAGCGGCTGCATCGTCGGCTCCGGCAGCACGAGGAGCGGCCAGAGGAACTCCTTCCACGACGCGACGACCGTCAGGAGGGAGACCACGCCGAGGATCGGCCGCGACAGGGGCAGCACGATCGAGACGAGCATGCGGACCGGACCGGCCCCGTCGGCGCGGGCCGCCTCGAACAGCTCCTTCGGCAGCGCGTCGAAGAAGCGCTTGATGACGATCACGTTGAAGGCGTTGGCCGCCGCGGGCAGCCACACCGCGAGCCAGGTGTTCTGCAGGCTGCCGCCCGTCACCGGCAGGTCCAGGACGGTGAGGTAGAGCGGGACGAGTGAGACGACGCTCGGGATGAACAGGGTGGCGAGGACCAGCGCGGACAGCACGCCGCCCCATCTCGGCCGCAGCACCGAGAGCACGTACGCGCCGGTGACGCAGACGAACAGGGTGCTGGCCCAGGAACCGGCGGCCATGACGACCGTGTTCCACAGGTAGACGCCCATGTCCAGGCGCGGCCACGCGCCGATCAGGTTGTCCCAGCTCACGCCGGACGGCCACAGGGAGAACGGCGCCCGCAGGGTGTCCTGCGTGTCCGACGTCGCCGCCTTGAACAGCCACAGCATCGGCCCGGCGCCCGCCACGAGCAGCCCGGCGAACACGGCGCCCCGGATGATCCGCATCGAGTGGCGCACCAGGGGACGGGCCAGATCGACGTCCGAGATGATCGCCCGCTCGGTCATGAGTCCCGCCCCAGCTTCCGCGTCGCCAGTTGGTAGATGCCGGCGAAGACGCACAGGACGACGGCCAGCATCAGGCTCAGCGCCGTCGCGGCCCCGTAGTCGCCGTTGATGAACGCGTAGTTGTAGACCATGAGCAGGATGGTCATCGTCGCGTTGTCGGGCCCGCCGCCGGTGAACAGGAACGGCTCGGTGAACACCTGCGCGGTGCCGATGATCTGCAGCAGGATCAGCACGACCGTGATGCCGCGGATCTGGGGGAGCGTGACATGCCAGATCCTGCGCCAGATCCCCGCGCCGTCCAGCTCGGCCGCCTCGTACAGCTCGGTCCTGACGCCGGTGAGGGCGGCGAGGTAGATGATGACGTTGGTGCCGGCGTTGGCCCAGGTCGCCTCCAGCACCAGGGCCGGCATCGCGGTCGTCCCGGTGTTCAGCCACGGCAGGGGGTCGATCCCGGCCCAGCCGAGGACCGTGTTGAACAGGCCGTCGGCGGAGGGGTCGTAGAAGACCTTCCACAGCAGGATCGCCACGACGGGCGGGAACACCACCGGCAGGTAGGCGAGGGCGCTGTAGAGCCCCTTGCGGCGCCGCAGCTCGGAGATCACGACCGCGAGGAAGACGGGCAGCGGGAAGCCGAAGACCAGGCAGAGCAGCCCGTACCAGAGCGTGTTGCCGATCGCGGTGGGCAGCAGCGGGTCGCCGAGCACGTAGGTGAAGTTCTCCCAGCCGACCCAGGTGCTCCCGGAGACGAAGTTCGTCTGCTGGAAGCTCATGACCAGGCCGCGGACGATCGGCCCCCACGAGAAGTAGAGGAAGACGAGCACGAGCGGGAGCGCGAGCAGCGCGGCGCCGGGATCGACGCGGCGCGGCCACCGGGCCGGGGACGGACGGATCACCGCGGGGCCCGTGCCAGCTTCGCGTCCACGGTCGCGACGGCCTCGGCGAGCAGCGCGGCGATGTCGGCGTCCTTGTCGGTGAGCACCTTCTGCAGGACGGTGTCCAGCACGGCGTAGACCTCCTGCGCGCTCCTGACGGGCTCGGTCTTGAGCTGGACGGTCGCGAGGTCGCCGGTGTAGCCGGTGAAGTTCTCCAGCGGCACGTTGACGTGGCCGGCGATCCAGCTCTCGTACCGCTCGAACGTCTCCGGGGCGACGGGGCTCAGCCGGGGGATGCCGACCGCGCCGCCGTCCTGGGCGGTGGCCTTGGCGTCGGCGACCGCCGCCTCCTGGTCGATGTACTTGTGCAGGTCGAAGAAGCGGATCCACTTCAGCGCCGCGGCCTTCTCGGCCGGGCTCGCCTTGGGGTTCACGATCTCGACGGACCCGCCCGACAGGACCCTGTTGTCGTTGCCCGGCCCGGTGGGCACGGCGGTGAGCCCGACGTCCTCCTTGGCCATGCCGAAGTTGGTCACGGCGGCCTGGTAGGCGGCCGAGGGCACCGACAGGAACATGCCGATCTTGCCGGCCGCGAAGTCCTTGGCGATGTCGTTCATGTTGTAGAGGAAGTTGGTGCCCATGGAGTCGTCCTCCCAGCGCATCTGCTTGAGGTACGTCAGGGCGTTGCGCGTGGCGGCGTCGTCGAAGGTGGCCTTGGAGCCGTCCTCGCTCTCGATCGAGCCGCCCATGCTGTACGACTGCGCGGTCAGCATCCAGCCGCCGGTGTTCTCGGTGGTCATCTGGGCGTAGCCGGCCTGCCCGGTCTTCTCGGCGATGGCCTTGGCCGCGGTACGCACCTCGTCCCAGGTCCTGGGCGGCTTGGCCGGGTCGAGTCCCGCCTTCTCGAACAGGGCGCGGTTGTAGAACAGGCCGATCGCGTACGGCAGCACGGGGACGCCGTAGATGCGGCCGTCGCGGCCCTGGACGATCTTGAGCGTCTGCGGGTTGAGCTGATCGGCGAGCCCGACGGCCTTGAGCTCGTCGGTGATGTCCGCGACCTGCCGGCGCGCGATGAGCGACTGGATCTCGGTGAACGGGACCTTGATCACGTCCGGCAGGGTGCCGCCCGCCACGTTCGCCTGGAAGGTCTGCACGTCCCACACCGTCTCCGACGGCTCGATCCTGATGCCCGGGTGGGCCTGGTGGAACTCCTGGACCCGCCGGTCGAAGAACGCGCGGGCCGCGGCCTGGTCGGCGCTGGGCCGGTCGCCGACCGTGATGGTGACCGTGCCGTCGCCGGACGCGCTCCCGCCGGACGACGGGGCCCCGCAGGCCGTCAGGGCGAGGGCGAGGGCCGCGGTACCGCCGAACAGCGTGGTGCGGGTGTGGGCATGCCGGAACGTGGTCATGGCGTCTCCTGGGGGGGTGGTGGTGCGGGGGGTCGGTGCTCGTGGGCGGCGGGTCACGCGGACAGGGCGAGCCGGTCCTCGTTCACCTCGTGCTCCAGCGGGTCTCCTTCGAGGAACCGGACGAGTTCGGCGGCGGCGAGGTCGCCCAGCCGCGCCTCGTCGGTGCCGAGGCTGCCGGCGATGTGCGGGGTGACCAGCGCGTTGCCCAGGCGGAACAGCGGGTGCCCGGCGGGCAGCTCCTCGGGCTCGGTGACGTCCAGGACGGCGAAGACGTCGCGCCGCCGGGTCAGGAACTCCACCAGCGCGTCGTGGTCCACGAGGCCGCCCCGGGCGGTGTTCAGCAGCGTGCTGTGCGGAGGCATCAGGTCGAGCTCCGCCGTGGAGATCATGTGGTGCGTCGCGTCGTTGTGCGGCGCGTGCAGGGTCAGCACGTCGCTGCCGCCGATCACGGCGGGCAGGCCGGCGAGCTCCACGCCGAGGCCGGCGGCCTCGTCCGGCCGGGCGAACGGGTCGTAGGCCAGGACGCGCAGGTCGTGCTCGGCCAGGCGCCGCGCGACGAGGCGGCCGATGTGGCCCAGCCCGACCAGGCCGATCGTCGCGCCGTCCACGCCGCGCACGCCGGTGCGCGGCACCGGCCCCCCGGCCGCCCGCGCGTCCAGGGCGAGCCGCCAGACGTTCTTCAGCGACAGGTGCACCTGGGCGTAGGTGAAGTCGGCGACGGATACGGCGTTGGCGGACGCCGCCGTCGAGACCCGGACGCCCCGTGCCCACACGGCGCCGGTGACGATGCCGCGGACGCTGCCGGCCGCGTGCAGCACGAGTTCCAGCGCGGGCAGGCGGTCCAGGACGTCGCCGGTCAGCGGCGGTGTCCCCCAGCCGGTGATGAGGACGCGGATGTCGTCCCGCACGGCTTCCGAGACAGGGTCGAACTCCACGAGATCGACCCGGTGCCGGATGGCGGCCCTCACCCGGTCGGTGAGGACCGACCGGGACCACTCCCGGCCGATGCAGGTCCCCACCGCCCAGTCGGGACGGCCGGACACCACTGGCTTCATTGACGCTCGCTCTCTGGCTCTGCCTGTGATCAGGACGACGCGCCAGATTTCCCCGCAACGGGGACGTTACGGGGAAATTTCGCGCTGGTTGATTCTTCGATCGGCCACGAGCGGGGATCAATAGACGGGCAATGAAACGATCAAAATCGATCCGGCCCCGCTCCCCCGCCCCATCCCGGACAATGTGCGGGAGCGGCACGGCGACGCCTGCCCGCGGCGTGCACGGCGGCGATGATTGATCAGGTGATCCGAAGCGGTCGGCCGGTCCCGCCGCTTCCCGACGAGACGGAGGAGATCACGATGATCGGCGCCGAACGCAGGGAGGCGATCCTGCGCGAGCTCCGGCTGCGCGGCACGCTCAGCGTGGCGGAGTTCGCCGCCCGGCTCGGGGTCGCCAAGGTCACGCTCCGCCGCGACCTGCGCGAGCTCGAACGCGCCGGGCAGCTCTCGCGCGTGCACGGCGGCGCGAGGTTCCTCCAGCGGCCGGTGGCCGACGACTACGGCCCCGAGCGCACGGCCAAGCAGCTCGCCGCGACCTTCGGCCTCTCGCCGCGCAGGAGCGGGGACGACGCGCCCGTGGCGACGATCGGCATGATCGCCCCCACCAGCACCTACTACTACGCCGAGGCCATCGAGGGCGCCAAGCTGGCCGCGCACCTCGCCGGCGTCCGCCTCGTCCTGGCCATCTCCGAGTACAGCGAGGCCGAGGAGCGCAGGATCTTCGAGCGGATGACGACCATCGGCCTCGACGGCGTCCTCATCACGCCGAGCAAGTCCGAGCTGGCCGACTCCTCGATGAGCCCGCTGCGCGCGCTCATCGAGGAGTCGCCGATCCCGGTCACCGTCGTCGAGCGGGTCTGGGAGTTCCCCACGCGGGGCCGCGTGATCGACTCCGTGCGCTCCGACCATCAGCACGGAGCCGAGATCGCCGTGGCGCACCTGGCCGGGCTGGGGCACCGGCGCATCGCCGTGTGGACGTACGCGAACCCGCACGTGCAGGAGATCTCCGCGGGCGCCCGCGCCGCCGCCCGCGCCCACGGCTGCGAGGTGCACGCCCCCGAGTTCGACTTCGGCCACCCCGACTGGAGCTCGATCGACCACGCGGCGAACGTCCGGCGCTACCTTCACGAGGCCCACGCCGCGGGGGTGACGGCGGTGCTCATCCATCCCGACCAGCTCGCGCTGCAGTTCGCGCAGGCGGCGGTGGAGGCCGGCCTGGACATCCCCGGCGACTTCACGATCGTCGCCTACGACGACGAGGTGGCCGGGCTCGGGGAGATGCCGCTGACGGCGGTGGCCCCGCCCAAGAAGGCCATCGGTTTCGCCGCCATCGACGCCTGCCTGCGCGCCATAGCGCACTCCGGGCCGACCGCCACCCCCTTCCCCGCCCAGCGCATCCGCCTGCTGCCCGTGCTGAACGTGCGCGAGTCGAGCGGGCCGCCGCCGGGATCGGCCGCCGATCGTTTTTGAACGTTTGCCCGGTCACGCGTTGACTCCCCCGATCACCGCGGTTGTACTGTCCGCCATGACCACGGCCACCCGCCCCTTGGCGACCTCGCTGCGGGAGTTCGACGACCACCGGCTCTCCCCCCACACCGGGTGGACCCGGGACCACTGGGCGGCGCTCGCCGACCGGCTCCTCCTCGCGGCCCGCCGCTACGCCTCCGCCTCCCACGCCCGCATCGCCTTCCCCGGGGCGCCGGGCGGGTACGGCTCCGACGTGGACGCGCTGGAGGGTTTCGCGCGCACGTTCCTGGCCGCCGGGTTCCGCGTGGCCGGCGAGGGCGGGCGCGACCCGCTGAACCTCATGGAGTGGTACGCCAAGGGGATCGCCGCGGGCACGGACCCCCGGTCCCCGGAGCGCTGGGTGCGCCTGGACGAGCACCATCAGGCCCGGGTCGAGGCCGCGTCCATCGCCCTGGTGCTCCACCTCACCCGGCCGTGGCTGTGGGACCTGCTCACCCCGAAGGTGCAGGAGCGGGTCGTCGGCTACCTGGCCCCCGCGGCCGAGATGGAGTACCCGCCGATCAACTGGATCTGGTTCCAGATCATCGTCGGGCAGTTCCTCGCGTCGGTGGGCGCCCCCTTCGAGCCGGAGGTCATGGACGCCGGCCTCGCGCTCGCCGACGGCTTCGCCCGGGACGGCGGCTGGTACGCCGACGGCCCCGAACGCTCCTACGACCACTACGCGGGATGGGCGCTGCACTTCTACCCGCTGCTGTGGAGCGAGATGGCCGCGGGCGACCCGCGGGCGCGGTCGCGGCGCCCGGAGTACCTGGGCCGCCTCGAACGCTACCTGCACGACGCCGTCCACCTCGTCGGCGCCGACGGATCGCCACTGGTCCAGGGCCGGAGCCTGACCTACCGCTTCGCCGCCGCCGCGCAGTTCTGGGCCGGGGCCCGCGCCGGGGTCCCGGCGCCCGATCCGGGGCTGCTGCGCCGTGCGGCGTCCGGCATCGCCCGCCATTTCGTCGAGCGCGGCGCGCCGGACGCGGACGGGGTGCTCACGCTCGGCTGGTACGGCGCGTGGCGGCCGATCGCCCAGGACTACTCGGGGCCGGGCTCCCCGTACTGGGCCTCCAAGGGCTTCCTCGGCCTGGCGCTGCCCGCGAGCCACCCGGTGTGGACGGCCGTCGAGGCGCCCCTGCCGGTCGAGTCGGGCGACTACGGCCTCGTCGTCCCGGCAGCGGGGTGGCTCGTCAGCGGCACCCGCCGCGACGGCGTCGTCCGGGTGGTGAACCACGGCACCGACCACTCCCACCCCGGATCGCACCTGACCGACTCACCGCTGTACGCGCGGCTCGGCTATTCGACCGCGACCTCCCCCCTCCTCACCGGCGAGCACGCCGGGCACCCGCTGGACCAGTCCGTCGTGCTCCTCGACGCCGCGGGGGTGCCCAGCCATCGCACGGGCTTCGAGATCCTCGCCACCGGCCGGCTCGCCTCGGGCACCCTGGTCGGCGGGTCGCGCTGGCGCGCGCACTGGGTCGATCCGGAGCAGGAGAGCCCGGACCACGGCTTCGGCCGCTCGGGAGCGACCCGCCTCGGGCCGTGGGTCGGCGTGTTCTCCGCCGTGCGCGGCGCGTGGGAGGTGCGCCTGGTCCGGGTTGCGGCGGGGGCCGGCGAGGAGCCCGGGGTGCTGCACGTCGGCGGATGGCCGCTGCCCGCCCCCGCACCCGCCGAGTCGCGCACCGCGACACAGGCGGAGGCGTCGAACGGCACGCTGCGCTCGCGGATCGTGGGCGGGCCGGGCCTGGAGGCGTGCGGCGTGACCTCGGCCGAGGGCGCCTCGCCGCTGGCCCCGTGGACGCTCGTCCCGTGGTGCGCGACGCCCGCGCCCGCGCGGCCGGACACCTGGTACGAGGCGGCGGTGTTCCTCGGCGAGGACGGCGAGCCGCCGGCCGTCGAGTGGACCGGCCCCTCGGCCCTGCGGATCACCTGGCCGGACGGGACGGCGGACGAGATCGACGCGTCCCCCGCCGCGACCGTCGCGCCCGCCTAGGCGCATCATCGTTGTGGAGCTGAGCATGTCCATCATCCCGGTGGGAGAGCGCACGTGGGCGGCCGTCACGGCCACCTCCACCTACCTGTTCGGCGTGGAGGGCGACGGCGACGACGGCCGCGTCGTGCAGTGGTACTGGGGGCCCAGACTGCCGGAGGCGGCTCTGGCCGAGGCCGTGCGGCCCCGGTCGTGGAGCGGATCGGGCTTCGCCGATCCGCGTGAGGGCGACGAGCTGCTGCCCGTGGACGGCGGGCGGCGCTGGGGTGTGCCGTCGCTGCAGGCCACCTACGAGGGCGGGGTGCGCTCGGTCGAACTGGCCTTCGCCGGGGCCGTGCCGGCGCGGGCCGCGGACGGCGAGGAGATCGAGCTGGTGCTGCGCGACGAGGCGTACGGCCTGCGGGTCGGCGTGCACGTGCGCTGCGCCGAGGACACCGATGTCATCGAGCGGTGGGTCACGGTGGCCAACGAGGGCGCCGCGGCGGTGCGGCTCGGCAGGCTCGACTCCGGCAACTGGCTGATCCCCGAGCGGCCGGCCTGCCGCTGCACCGGGGTGTTCGGGGAGTGGGCGCGGGAGACGCAGCTCCAGCGGGCCGAGCTGCCGGTCGGGGAGACCACGTTCACCAGCAGGACCGGCACCACCAGCCACCGCGCCAACCCGTGGATCATGATCGACGCGGGTGACGCCACCGAGGAGAGCGGCGAGGTGTGGAGCGTGGCGCTGGCCTGGAGCGGGTCGTGGCGGCTGACCGCGCAGCACCTGCCCGGGGGGACCGTCAGCGTCACCGCGGGCTTCCGCCACGACGGGCCGTCCTGGCACCTGGCGCCGGGCGAGAGCCTGCGCACCCCGTCCGTCCTCGGCCTCTACAGCGACGGCGGGTACGGCGCCGCCGGCCGGGCCTGGCACCGGCACGTGCGCCGCCACGTCCTGCCGGCCCCGGACGAGGACCGGCCGGTTCTGTACAACTCCTGGGAGGCCACCGGCTTCGACCTCACCGAGGCGGGCCAACTCGACCTGGCCGCCAGGGCCGCCGCGCTCGGCGTGGAGCTGTTCGTGGTGGACGACGGCTGGTTCGGCGCCCGCGACGGCGACTCGCGCGGCCTGGGCGACTGGTGGCCCAACCCCGAGCGCTTTCCCAAGGGGCTGACCCGCCTGTTCGACACGGTGCGCGAGCTGGGCATGGCCGGCGGGCTCTGGGTCGAGCCGGAGATGGTCAACCCCGACAGCGACCTGTACCGGCGGCACCCCGGCTGGGTGCTGCACTATCCGCGCCGGCGCCGCGACACCATGCGCAACCAGCTCGTGCTCAACTTCGCCCGGGACGACGTGCGCGCGTGGGCGACCGGCTGGCTGGACACGCTGGTCCGCGAGTACGGCCTGGCCTACCTGAAGTGGGACATGAACCGCGGTTTCAGCCAGGCCGGCTGGCCGGACGCCGGGGACCGCGCGGACATGCTGTGGATCGAGCACACCCGCGGCGTCTACGCCGTCATGGACGAGCTGCGCCGCCGCAACCCCGCCCTGCGGATCGAGTCGTGCTCCGGCGGTGGCGGCCGGGCCGACCTGGGCATCCTGCGGCGTACCGACCAGGTCTGGACCTCCGACAACACCGACGCCCGCGACCGGCAGGGCATCCAGCACGGCTTCTCCCACCTGTACCCGGCGAACGTGATGTCGGCCTGGGTGACCGACAGTCCCAACCCGCACACCCGCCGGGAGGTTCCGCTGCGCTACCGGTTCCACGTCGCGATGGCGGGCGTCCTCGGCATCGGCGGGGACCTGACGAGGTGGAGCGCGGAGGATCTGGCCGAGGCCCGTGATCTCGTCGCGGCCTACAAGGCGATCCGCCCGGTCGTGCAGCACGGCCGGCTGTACCGCCTTGGCGGCACGCCGGGCCAGGCCGCCTCCGCGGTGCAGTACGTCCTGGGCGAGCGGGTCGTGGTGCTCGCCTACAACCCGTTCGCGCTGGACAAGCGCGCGCCCAGGCGGCTGCGCCTGGGCGGGCTCGACCCCGAGGCCGCGTACGAGGTGGTGACGGGCGAGGCCGGGGGTTCCCTCTGGCACGGCCGCACGCTGATGTCCGTCGGCCTGGACCTGCCCGCCTGGTCCCCCTACGGCCCCGACTACCGCAGCGGGCTCCTGGAACTGCGCCGGGTGGAGAAGGCGTAGCGCCCGCCCGGCGATCCCCTGTGTTACGCTTCCCCAAGCGAGCGCTTGGTTTAGGGAAGTGGGTCACCGCCGATGAAGTTCTCCACCTTCCACCTGTTCCACCGGTTCGACGGCCAGAGCTTCGCCGACGTCTACGACCACCACATCCGGCTCATCGAGCTCGCCGAGGAGCTGGGCTTCGACGGCGTGCGGCTGGCCGAGCACCACTTCCGCGACTACGGCGTCGCGCCGAACCTGTTCACCATGCTCGCCACGCTGGTGCCGCGCACCTCGCGGCTGCGCCTGGGCACCGGGATCGTGGTGCTCCCGCTGCACAACCCGATCCACGTCGCCGAGGAGGCGGCGATGGTGGACACCCTGTCCGGCGGGCGGCTGGACCTCGGCATCGGGCGCGGCTACCAGAGCTACGAGTTCGAGGGGTTCGGCGTCGACCTGGCCGAGGCGCGCGGCCGGTTCAACGAGGCGCTGGAGATGATCGTCGGGCTGTGGCGCAGCCCGGAGTACGCCCACGACGGCACGTACTACCGCACCGGGACCGGCATCGGCCTGGTGCCGCGGCCGGTGCAGGACCCGCACCCGCCGATCCACGTCGCCGCCGTCTCACCGGAGACCGTCACCATGTACGGCGAGCGCGGCCTGCCGATCCTGGCCGACCCCGCCGCCCCCTTCTCCAAGGTGGTGCGGGCCGCGGAGACCTGGCGCGAGACCGCCGCCCGAGCCGGGCACGACGTGGCCAAGGCCGAGCTGGTCGTGGCCCGCAGCGTCTACGTCGCGCCCACGCTGGAGCAGGCCAGGCGGGACCAGGCCAGGTTCGAGGCGTCGTTCGACCGCTCGCGGATCTTCAACGAGCGCAGCGCGCCGATCGACCCCAGGACGGGCCGGGCCGCGCAGGGCTTCGAGTACTACCAGGACCGCTATCTCAAGGGCGGCTCGTTGTCCAACGACTTCCGCTGGGAGCAGCTTGAGGTCATCGGCGACCCGGAGCGGGTGATCGGGCAGATCCGGGTGCTGGCCGACGCCGGGTTCGCCGACCTGCTGTGCGACTTCGGCAGCACCCGGCCGATGCCGGTGGAGGACATGGAGAAGGTCATGCGGTTCTTCGCGGCCGAGGTCATGCCCGCCTTCCGGTGACCCCCCAACCCGCCGGCCCCGAGGAGGCGCGATGATCCACCGGCTCACCCTCTCCGACGTGCTCGCCGAGCACGCCCGCAGCCGCCCGCTGGTGACCGCGGTGGTGGACGGCGAGACGCGGCTGACGTACCCGGAGCTGGAGGCGCGGGTCGCCCGGCTCGCGGGCGCCCTGGCCGGGCGCGGGGTCGGCCCCGGCGACCGGGTGCTGTGGCTCGGCCGCAACGCTGCGGCCGTGCTGGAACTGCTGCTGGCCGCGTCCCGGCTGGGCGCGGTGCTGTGCCCGGCCAACTGGCGGCAGAGCGCGGACGAGCTGGCCTTCGTGCTCGAAGACCTGGCGCCCACGGTGGTGGTCTGGGAGCGCTCGGAGGCCGCGGCCGGGCTGTGCGGGCCCGGCTGGATCGAGGCGGGGGCGGCGTACGAGGAGTTCCTGGCGGGCGGCCCGGAGGTGCGCGACGGCGCGGAACACAGCCCTGGGGCCACCGCCGAGCACGGCGACGACGGGTCGCCGGTGCTGGCGCTGTACACCGCGGCGTTCGGGGGACGGCCCAGCGCGGCCCTGCTCAGCGACGCGGCGCTGATCGCCCACAGCGCGGCCCTGCTCGTCGTGCGCCAGATGGAGCCGGGCTTCACCTTCCTCAACAGCGGCCCGCTCTACCACGTGGGCACGATGATGTTCTGCCTGGCGACGCTGCAGATCGGCGGCACCAACGTGTTCATGCCGGCCTTCGACGCCGAGGAGGTCTGCCGGCTGGTGGACGCCGAGAAGGTGACCCAGGCGTTCCTGTTCGGGCAGATGATCGACGCCGTGGCCGCGGCCAACGCGGGCGGCAAGTACGACCTGTCCTCGCTGCGCTTCGTGGCCCACTCCCCCGAGTGGGACGCCATGATCACCGTGGACGACTCGCCGTGGTGCCGCTCCAAGATGGGCGGCTACGGGCAGACCGAGGTGGGCGGGATGCTCACCTTCCTCGGCCTGGCGCCGGGCGGGGCGGGCTTCGCCGGACGCCCCTCGCCGCTGGTCCAGGTGCGCCTGCTGGCCCCCGACGGCACCGAGGTGGCGCCGGGCGAGGTGGGCGAGATCTGCGCCCGGGGGAAGTCGATCTTCTCCGGCTATCACGACCGCCCGGAGCTGAACGCGGCCCGCACCGCGTACGGGTGGCACCACACCGGCGACCTGGGCCGCCGCGAGCCCGACGGCACGATCACCTTCATCGGGCCCAAGCTGCGAATGATCAAGTCGGGCAACGAGAACATCTACCCCGCCGAGGTGGAGCGGGCGCTGAAGTCGCACCCGGCGGTGCGCGACGCGGCGGTGATCGGGGTGCCGGACGAGCGGTGGACCCAGGCGGTCAAGGCGGTGGTCGTGCTGGAGCCCGGCGGGCCGGGCGCGAGCGCGGAGGAGCTCGTCGAGCATGTGCGCGGGCGGATCGCGGCGTACAAGCGGCCGCGGCACGTGGTGTTCGCCGAGGAGATCCCCAAGCGCGGGTTCACCCCCGACTACGACGCGCTCGACGCGGCGTACGGCGGCGGGGCCTATCCCGGCGCGTGAGCCCGGCCGCGTTCACCCCATGCCGTTCAGCAGGATGCGGGCGGTGTGGGCGGCGAAGTCGTCCAGTGACTGCTGCAGCACGTCATCGCCCATGAACTGCTGCAGGAACGCCCGCTGGAAGCAGGCCCCGAGCAGCAGGGACGCGCCCGCGTCGGCGTCGGCGCCGGCGCGCAGCCGGCCCGCGGCCTGCTCGGCGCGAAGGTAGGCGGCGAGGGTCTCCAGCGGGATCTGCGGGCCGAGGTCCATCGCCCGCATGGCCTCGCGGTGCCGCCGCAGCAGCTCGGGCTCGGCGAACAGCGAGCAGCCGATCGGCATGACGGTCTGGTAGAAGGCCGTCGCCTGCCGGGCGATCTCGGCCAGCGCCTGCTCGATCGGCCGGGCGGCCGGGTCGCGCGTCAGCTCGGCGAGCAGCGCGACCGGGTTGGGCAGCCGCTCCTTCAGCATCGCCACGAACAGGTCTTCCTTGCCGGTGAAGTGCTTGTAGAGCGCGGCCTCCGAGCAGCCCGCGGCACGGGCGATCTCCTTGGTGGTGACCCGGGCCAGCCCGAGTGTGCGCATCAGGCGCTCGGCGGCGTCGAGGATGCGCTCCCGGGTGGAGGCGCCGCCGCGCTGGACGGGCGTGAAGACGGGGCGGGATTCGGGCATGGGACTGATTCTCCTTCCGCGGGAGGGATCCATCGAGCGTAATATGTCAGTGAATACTCACCCACCACGGGCACCAGGGAGCTGATCATGAACCTCACGGTCTTCGGCGCGACCGGCGGCACAGGCGGGCACATCGTGCGGCAGGCGCTCGACGCGGGGCACAAGGTGACCGCGGTGGTCCGCGACCCGGCCCGGCTGGCGGTCCCGGCCCATCCGGCGCTGGAGGTGTTCACCGCCCCGTCGGTGACCGACCCGGCGGCGATCGGGCCCGCGCTCAAGGGCGCCGAGGCGGTCCTGTCCGGGATCGGCCCCTCCAGCCGCAAGGCCCCGCCGACCGCCGCCCCCGCCACCCGGGCGATCCTGGGCGCGATGGCCGACGCCGGCGTACGCCGGATCGTGGTGGTCAGCGCGACCCCGGTCGGCCCGACCCCGCCGGGCGAGGGCCTGTTCTACCGGCTGGTCCTGGGCCCGGTCATCAAGTCGGTGCTCAAGAACGTCTACGCCGACCTCGCCGTGATGGAGGAGGAGCTGCGGCGCAGCACGGCCGAATGGACGGTGGTGCGCCCGCCGCGGCTGACCGACAAGCCGCTGACCGGGAAGTTCCGCCGGGTCGTGGGCGGCAACGTGCCGAAGGGGCACTTCATCTCCCGGGCCGACCTCGCCTGCGCCATGCTCGGCGCGCTGGACGACCCGGCCACGATCCGGCGGCCGGTGGGCGTGGGCTACTGACGGGCCGTCACAGGATCGCCAGCGGGTTGATCGGGCTGCCGGTCCCGCCCTCGATCCTCAGCGGGGCGGCGACGAAGACGAACTCGCTCCGCCCGGCCGCGGCCAGCTCCTCCAGCCAGAGCATCTCGGCCAGGTGGATGCCGTGCCGCCACAGCAGGATCAGGTGCAGGTCGTCCTCGGCGTCCTCGTCGGCGAGCTGGCCGGCGTTCAGCCCGCCGACGGCGGCGTTGTCGGCGGCCACCATCGCCACGTCGCGCCCGGCCAGCCAGCGGCCCGCCCCGGCCGACAGGCCCGGCTGCCCGGACCAGTACTCCTCCCGCGACCGCTCCCACACCAGCGGCCAGCCGGTGCGGATCACCGCCACGTCCCCGGGGCGCACCTCCGGCGCGATCTCCTCCAGCAGCTCCGGCCCGATCCGGAAGCCGGCAGGCAGGTGGTCCAGGCCGAGGTGGCGGGGCACGTCGAACAGCACGCCGCGGGCCACGACGCCGCCGGCGCGCTCGATGCCGCAGCGGGCCGCGCCGTAGGAGCGCACCCGCGCGGCCGGGTGGCCGTTGTACAGCTCGTCCCCGGCCCACATGTGGCACAGCGCGTCCATGTGGGTGGTCGTGCCGTGGGGGGTGACGATCAGCGCGTCGTCGGCGACCCGCAGCCCGGCGCCGATCGCGCGGGCCCCGGCCGCGTAGTCGGCGCCGTCCACGGACATGAAGTGCTGCGGCAGCGGGCGTCCGCGCAGGTGCGGCACGCTGTGCGGCGCGGCCGAGGAGGTGGCGCCACGGATGGGCATGGCCAGGCTGAGCACCCGGCCGGTGGTCGCCGCGGCCAGCGCGCGCAGCACGACCTCGGGGGTCAGCAGGTTGAGCGTGCCCCGCTGATCGTCTGGGCCGAACCGGCCCCAGTTGTTAGGCTCGGCAGCCAAGCAAGCGCTCCCTTTCATGGGTGGAGGTTCCGGCATGACCCCGGTCCAGGGCCACTGCGATCCCCGGTTCGCCGGGGTGCGGGCGGTGTTCGAGCGGCACTTCGCCGACGGTGAGGAACTGGGCGCCGCGGTCGCGGTCTTCCACGAGGGACGGGCGGTGGTGGACCTGTGGGGCGGCGTGGCCGACCGGCACACCGGGCGCCCGTGGGAGGCCGGCACGCCGGCGCTGGCGTACTCCTGCACCAAGGCGGTCACCGCCACGGCCCTGCTGCTGCTCGCCGAGCGCGGCCAAGTGGACGTACGCGCGCCGGTCGCCGACTGCTGGCCGGAGTTCGCCGCCCGCGGCAAGGGCGGGATCACGGTGGAGCACCTGCTCACCCACCAGGCCGGGCTGCCGGTCCTGGAGGAGAGCGTTCCGGCCGAGGAGTTCGAGGACCAGCCCGCCATCGCGGCCAGGCTCGCGGCACAGGCGCCGCTGTGGGAGCCCGGCACCGCGCACGGCTACCACGCGGTGACCTACGGGTTCCTGGTCGGGGAGGTCATCCGCCGGGTGTCGGGCAAGAGCGCCGGGGAGATCGTCGCCGCGGACATCGCCGGGCCGCTCGGCCTGGAGCTGTGGCTCGGCGCCCCGCCGGAGGTGGCCGGGCGCGCCGCCCGGCTGAGCGCCGGCGACCGGGTACCGCCGGCGGCTGCGCCTTCGGGAACGCAGGCGCAGCCGCCGGTGTCCGAGGCTGCCCCGGAGACCCCGGCGTCCCCGGGGCAGGAGGTCGCCCGCGCCATGGCCGATCCCGGCAGCCTGTTGAACCGGGCGCTCGCCAGTCCGCCCGTCCAGAGGCTCAAGGGCGGCGCGAACAACCCCGTCATGCTGCGGGCCGGCTGGCCCGCGCTCGGCATGGTGGCCACGGCACGCGGCCTGGCCGCCTTCTACCGCGAGCTGATCGCGGGCCGGGTCCTGCGGCCCGCCACCCTGCGCGACGCCACCCGCCGCCGGGTCTCCGGCCCCGACCGGGTGCTGCTGTTCGACAGCTCCTTCGGCCTGGGCTACATGCGGCCCGCCACGACCTTCCTCACCCCGCGGCCGGGCGCGGCGACCGCCTTCGGCCACACCGGGTACGGCGGCTCGCTCGGCCTGGGCGACCCCGAGCACGGCCTGGCCATGGCCTACATCCCCAACCGGCTGTCGAACGCGGTGGCGGGCAACCTCCGCGCCTACCATCTGGCCGAGGCCGCCTACGCGGCGCTGTGACCCCGCGGGCGATCCGCTCATGCCATCGTGATCCCGCCGCTGACCGACAGGATCTGGCCGGTGATGTACGCGGCGCGGTCGGTGCACAGGTAGGCGACCAGGCCGGCCACGTCGGCAGGGGTGCCCAGCCTGCGCAGCGGGATGCCCTTGGCGATCCTGGCCACCAGGCCCGGCTCGGCGGACTCGATCCGGCGCAGCATCGGGGTGTCGGTCGGGCCGGGGCACACGACGTTGCTGGTCACGTTGTGCCGGGCGGCCTCCCTGGCCAGGGTCTTGGCCAGGCCGAACAGGCCGGCCTTGGTGGCGGCGTACGCGCCCTCGCCGCCCGAGCCCGCCCGCGCGCCGTCGGAGGAGACGAACACCAGGCGGCCCCAGCCGCGCTCGGCCATGCCGGGCAGCAGCAGCCGGGTGAGCAGCATGGGGCCGCGCAGGTTGACCCGCCACATCAGTTCCCAGTCATCGGGGTCGCCGCGGGTGAACGGGGCCAGGATCGATACGCCCGCGTTGTGCACGGCGATGTCCACCGGGCCGGCCCGCGCGCAGAACTCCTCGATCGAGGCGGGCTCGGCCAGATCGACGGTCAGCGGCTCGCCGCCCAGCGCCGCCGCCACCTTCTCCGCGCCCCGCTCGTCCACGTCGGCCACGATCACCCGGGCGCCGAGCGCGGCCAGGTCGGCGCAGACGGCGGCGCCGATGGCCCCGGCTCCCCCGGTCACCACGGCCGTGCGCCCGGACAGCCCCAGCCCGGCCATCCCAGCCCGGTTCACCTCCACGCCGCCACCACCTCGGCCGCGGTCACGCCCCCTGCCATCCGGCCCCCTCCCCTCATCCCTTCCACACCGCCACCACCTCGGCCGCGGTCGCGCGGGCGGTCAGCAGCGGGATCGTGTGGTCGAGCACGGCATGGCCGTACTCCTCCGGCACCCCGGCCACGGCGTCGGTCACCACCACCGCGCGGTAGCCGAGGTTGACCGCCTCCAGCACCAGGCCGGGGACGCCCAGGTTGAGCGAGACGCCGGCGGCCACGACGGTGCGGACGCCGAGCGAGCGCAGCGTCATGTCCAGCGAGGTGCCGGTGAACGGCGAGAAGCCGTGGTGGCGCCGCGACTCCAGGTCGCCGGCCGCGCTCAGCCCGGGTATCACCTCCACGGCCGGGGTGCCCTCCAGCATGTGCCCGGGGTCTCGCAGCAGCACGGTCAGGAACGGGGAGCCGCCGACGTGCGTCCCGGCCCGGTCGGCGCGGAAGGCCGCCGTGCAGTGCACCACCGGCACCCCGGCGGCGCGCGCCGCCTCCAGCAGGACGGCGGCGTGCCCGGCGACGTTTCGCCGTGCGCACACCTCGCGCAGCTCGGGAAAGCGCGCCAGGTCGCCCACCACCCCCCGCTGCATCTCCATCACCAGCACCGCGCTCTCACCCGCCGCCACCAGCTCACGCAGCTCCACACCCGGACCTTATCCTGCCGAGCGCTTGCTTGGTATAGCCCGTTATCGCCGGCCCGGAATGGGTCTCACCTTTACGCCATATTTGGGCGACGGTTAGCGAAATATCGTGTTTCGTGACAACCGGTTCCCCGGGTGAGACCGTCGATGAGTTGACGGCACTCCATGGGGGCGGGATGGTTCCGGGATACCACGAAGTTCGTCAGCTCGGCACGGGAAGCGCGGGACGCGTGGTGCTGGCGACCTACGCGGCCACGGGCGCGTACGTCGCGATCCGCTATCTGCGGCCGCTGCTGTGGGCCGACCCGGAGTTCCTGGCGCGCTTCCGCGACGAGGCCCGCCACCTCGTGGAGCTGGAGAACCCCCATGTCGTGCGGTTGCACGAGTACGTCGAGACGCCCACGAGCGCCGCGCTGGTCGTGGAGCTGGTGGACGGGGTGTCGCTGCGGGCGATCCTGGACGAGCGGGGCAAGACCAGCGTCGAGGCGGCGCTCGCCCTGCTGAAGGGCTCGCTGCTCGGGCTGGCCGCCGCGCACGACGTGGGCATCGCGCACCGGGCGTACAAGCCGGAGAACGTGCTGGTCCAGGCCGACGGCGGCACCAAGATCGCCGACTTCGGGCTCGCGCTGCCCGGGGGGCCGCCGCCGTACGCGCTGCCCGAGGGCGTGCGGCTCAGCGACACCGCCGCCGACCTGTACGCCGCGACCTGCGTGTTCGTCGAGTGCGTCACCGGCAGCCCGCCGCGCGAGGGCGATGTGACCGGCAGCGTGCCCAGCTCGGTGCGCGGCCTGGTGGCCACCGGGCTCGGCCTGTGGACCAGGGAGACCGGCAGGCACGGGGCCGAGCGCGGGCGCGAGGTGGACGCCCGGGGCTTCGTCGCCATGGTGGACGAGGCGGCGCGGGCGGCGTACGGGAACGACTGGGAAAAGCGCGGCCGGCGCCACCTCGCCGAGCTGGCCACCCCGCTGGCGCTGCGCTTCCCCCTGGCCAACACCACGCCCCCGGGCGGCCGGACCACGGCCATGGCCGCGGCCCGCGAGCGCGCGGGGCGGGGCAGGCGCGCCGCACGCGCGGCCCTCGGGCGGATCGGCCGCAGGAGCAGGCGCCTGCGCGGCGCCCGGTACGCGCCCAAGCCCCGGTTCGCGGTGATCGCGACCCTGGCCGCGCTCGCGGTCGCCGCGGTCGTCCTCAACACCGACCGCGGCGACGACGGCCGTCCGGACACCTTCCTGGCCACGCCACCCCGCGAGCCGCGCGGCTCCGCCGAGGGCGAGCGCACCACCCCCCAGGACCGGCCGGGCAGACCCTCGCGCGGCGCCGTCACGCCCACCAGCGCCGGCACCCGCCCGACCCCGACCGTCTCGGCCACCGGCACCGCGGCCACCACGGCGCCCGCGGCGGGGCAGGGGGTGAGCGGCCCCAAGATCTCCTCCTTCGACGGCGGGCGCGGCACGCTCACCCTGCACGCCCCGGCCGCGGCGACGGTCACCGTGACGGCGACGTTCGCCGAGGGCCCCAGCCCGGACCGCCTGGTCGCCACAGCACCGCAGACGTTCACGCTGACCGGCGCGACCCGGTACTCCCGGGTACTGACCCACGCGTTCAACGCCCCGGCGTGCGGCACCCGCGTCTACCGGCGTCTGACCGTGACCACGGTCCCCGGCGGCACCGTGACCAGCACCACGCAGGTGCGGGGGGTGCCGTGCTCGGCCCCGTCGGTGAGCGAGCTGCGGGTGCTGTCCTGGAACGGGTCCTCCGGGTCCATCCGGGTACGGGCGTCCGGCCGGGGCCCCGTCCGCCTGACCGTCACCTACACCCGGCGCGATGACGACGGCCCCGCCAGGACGCTGGACATCGAGACCCGCGAGCTGCGCGGGCGCACGACGTACACGGTGAAGGTCTCCCGCGAGGCCGCGCGGCCCGCCTGCGGCCACCGGGCGCACCTCGGCATCCTGGTCAGCACCAGCCTGACCGCGGCCAACGGGCCCCAGGTCAGCGAGGCGGTCGTGGAGGGGCCGTCCTGCCCGGCCCCGGCGCCGTCGGCGGAGCAGACGCACACCGCGCAGACCCCGCCCGTGACGGCGCCGGACTCGCAGTCCGAGACACAGCCGGACGCACAGCCGGAATCGATGCCGGACACCGCGGAGCCTCCCGCCGACACGTCCGGGGACCCCGAGACCTTCGCCGAGCGCGCGGCCTCCCGCTGAGAGCGCGCCCGCCACGCGGGCCCCGTGCCCCATGCTCCGGGCCCTCGCCCGCCGTTCCCCGGGCCCTTGCCCGCTAACCAAGCGTGCGCTAGCTTGGCGAGGGATGGGCGACGATGACCTGAGCGGCCCCTACCTGGCCGCCTGCGCGCGCGGTGAGCTGGTGGTGCAACGCTGCGCCGGATGCGGGCGCCGGGTCCATCCGCCCGAGCCGGAGTGCCCGTGGTGCGGCGGCGGCGAGCTGCCCTTCGCGCCGGTCTCGGGGGCCGGGCAGGTGCACACGTTCACGGTGGTGCACCGCTCGTTCGCGCCCGAGTTCCGCGGGCGGGAGCCGTACGTGCTGGCCTGGATCGACCTGCCCGAGGGCGTGCGCGCGTTCGGCCGGGTGACCGGGTGCCCGCCGGAGCGGGTCCGGATCGGGATGCCGGTCCGCGTGACCTTCGAGGACGACCTGCCCGACCTGCCGCAGTGGAGGCCGTTGTGACCGATGGGGCCGGGAGGCTGGGGAACGTGCTCGTTCCCGTCGCCGACATGGAGGGGGCGGTGGCCTTCTACTCCGGGGCGCTCGGGCTGGCGGTGCGATTCCGCGACGGCGACCGGTTCGCCGCCCTGGACGGCGGCGGCGTCACGGTCGCGCTGGTGACGCGGGAGGAGCAGGTCGCGGGGGCGGTGACCGCGCCGTCGTACAAGGTGGGGGACGTCGCCGCGACGCTGGACGCGCTCACTGCGGCCGGCGCGGAGGTGGTGCGGGCGCCGGAGACCGGCCCGCACGAGGTCCGGGCCGTGCTGCGCGACCCCTCGGGGAACGTGTTCGTGCTCTACTCGCCCGTCTGACCCTGGAGGTTCCGGTGCCATCCCCCTACGGCAACTACGCCTACGCGATCCTCACCTCCAACGCCCTGCGCACGCCCGACGCCGTGGCGCTGACCTACTGCGGCGAGCGCGGCTTCACCTACGACGGGCTGAACCGGGCGGTGAACCGCCGGGTGCACGCGCTGCGCGAGGCGGGCGTCGGGCCGGGCACGCGGGTGGCGGCGCTGCTGAACGAGACGCTGCACGTCGCCGAGATGTACCTCGCCCAGGCCAAGCTGGGGGCGGTGACCGCGGCGCTGAACCCGTACTGGCCGGTGGAGACGCTGCGGGCGGTGGTCGAGCGCTCGGGGTGCGCCGCCTTCGTGTACGACTCCACCGTGGAGGACGCGGTCGCCCGCATCCGCCCCGGGCTGCCCGGCGTGACGACGTGGATCAAGGTGGGCGGGCCCGGCGCGGACGCCGTCGATCTCGACGCGCTCACCGCCGCCGCGAGCGAGGAGGAGCCCGAGCCCGGCGCCTTCGGCGACGACCCGCTCGCGCTGTACTACACCTCCGGCACCACCGGCCTGCCCAAGGCCGTCGTGCACACCCACGCCGGCGCGCTGGCGACCGCGCAGATCTGGCTGGACGTGCCGCGCGGCCCCGGCAGCGTGCTCGGCACCGGGGCGATCATCTGGGGCATCGGCTTCCCCGCCCTGGTCGGCCCGGCCCTGTACGCCGGCATGCGGCTGGTCCTGGAGCAGGACTGGGGCCCGGCCAACTTCCTGCGGGTCGTCCCGCGCGAGCGGGTCACCCACGTCTCGCAGATCCCGTCCTTCTACGCGGCGCTGCTCGGCTCCGACGACCACGTGGGCGTGGACCTGTCCTCGCTGCGGGTGATCATGCTGGGCGGCGAGCCGCTGCCGGGCGCGCTGCTGGCCCGGATGAAGGAGCGCCTGCCCGACGCCGGCGTCTACTGCTACTACGGGCAGACCGAGGCGCCGTACACCTGCTTCGGCCGCGTGGACGACGGCAGCACCCCGCTCGGCTCCTCCGGCGTGGCCCGCACCTCCTGCGCGGTGCGGATCACCGACCCGGCCGGCCGCCGCGTCGTGGGCCGGGCCGGCGAGATCAACCTCGCCGGGCCGCACCGGATGGCCGGCTACGACGGGCTGCCCGAGCGCACCGCCGAGGTGCTGCGCGACGGCTGGTACGTCGGCGGCGACCTGGGCATGCTGGACGAGCACGGCAACCTGACCGTGCTCGGCCGCCGCGAGGACGCGATCCTGAAGTCCGGCGCCTGGTCCCAGCCCGCGGCCGTGGAGGAGGCGGCCATGGCGCTGGACGGCGTGGCGGAGGCGGGCGCGGTGGGCGTGCCCGCGCACGAGGAGGGGCGCGAGGCGGCCGAGCAGCGCATCCTGCTCGCGGTCACACCGCGCGCCGGGCAGTCGCTCGACCCGGAGAAGATCGCCGCCGCCCTGGCCGAGACGCTGCCCCCGCACCAGCGCCCCGACCACGTGGTGGTCGCCGCCGAGCTGCCGCACACCCAGGACGCCAGCGGCGGCCCCGGCAAGCTGCTGCGCCGCGCGATCCGCGACGCCTACCAGCACGTCATGCCCGCATGAACGGCGGCCTGCCGGAGCTCAAGGAGCTCCTCCGGGACGCCGGCGTCCCGGTGCCGCCCGGCGCCGCCGTGCCGGACGCCGACTCGGTCGAGAAGGCCGCCTCGGGCCTGCGCCCGCCCCTGGTCGTCAAGGCGTACGGGCCGGGGCTGCTGCACAAGTCGGACGCGGGCGCCGTACGCCTCGGCCTGCCGGACGCCGCCGCGGCCGGTGCGGCGGCGCGCGAGATGGACGGGCGGCTGGCCGCCCGGGGCGTGGTCCCCGGCGGGTTCCTGGTGGAGGAGCAGGCCGCGCCGGGCGTCGAGCTGATCATGGGCCTGGTGCGCGACCCCGGCTTCGGGCCGATGGTGCTGGCCGGGCTCGGCGGCGTGTGGGCCGAGGTGCTGCGCGACACGGCGCTGCGGCTGTGCCCGATCGGCGAGGACGACGCCCGCGCCATGCTGGCCGAGCTGCGGGCCGCGCCGCTGCTGCGCGGCCACCGGGGCGCCCCGCCCGCCGACCTGGACGCCCTGGCCGCGCTGCTGGTCGCGCTCGCCGGGCCCGGCGGGCTGTGGCAGCGGCTCGACCTGGGCGAGTTCGAGCTGAACCCGGTCATCGCCACGCCGGACGGCGCGGTCGCGGTGGACGTCCGGCACGTCCCCGGCCAGACCGCCCCGCCCACCGCACCCGTTCCCGGCCGCGCGACCGACTTCCTGCGGCTGTTCGAGCCGCGCAAGGTGGCGGTGGTGGGGGCGTCGGCGGGCAGGTCCAACTTCGGCACGATGTTCCTGGAGTTCTACAAGGAGACCGGGGTGCCGCTGGTCGCGGTGCACCCCGGCGCGGCCGAGATCGCCGGGGTGCCGTGCGTGCCGTCACTGGCGGCGGCGGAGGCCGACTACGCGTTGGTCGCGGTGCCCGCCGAGCGCTGCGCCGAGGTGGTGCGCGAGGCCGCCGGCACGCCGTTCGTCCAGGTGATGAGCGGCGGCTTCGCCGAGGCCGGGCGCGCCGATCTGGAGGCCCGGCTGGCCGAGGCCGCCCGCGCCGCGGGCTCCCGGCTGCTCGGCCCCAACTGCATGGGCGTCTACTGCCCGCGCGGCCGGCAGACGTTCGTCGGCGGCGGGCTCGGCCCCGAGGGCGGCATCGCGCTGATCTCGCAGAGCGGCGGGCTGGCCGGGGAGGTCGTCAGGGTCGGCGAGCACCGGGGCCTGGCGTTCGGCCGCGTGGTCACGGTGGGCAACGCCGCCGACGTCACCCCCGCCGAGCTGCTGCGCTGGCTGGCCGGCGACCCGCACACCTCCGCCGTGGGCCTGTACCTGGAGGACCCGCGGGCCGGGCGCGCGCTGTTCGAGGCCCTGATGTCCGTACGCGGCGTGCTGCCGGCCGTCCTGCTCGCCGGCGGCCGGAGCGCGCAGGGACGCCGGGCCGCCGCCTCGCACACCGGCGGCCTGGTCAGCGACGCCCGCGTCTGGCAGGCCGTCGCCGCGCAGGCCGGGGCCGCGCTGGTCGCCTCCCAGGACGACCTGATCGGCGCGCTGCTGTTCCTGCAGTGCCACCGGGGCCGGCTGGGCGGCGGCGATCCGGACGCCGGCGTGCTGGTGATCGGGCCGAGCGGCGGGGCGAGCGTGCTCGCGGCCGACGCCTTCGACGCCGTGGGCCTGCTGCTCGCGCCGCTGCCCGCCCCGGCCGCCGAGGCCCTGCGCGAAGCGGGGCTCGGGCTCGGCGCCGGGACCTCCGCGGCCAACCCGCTGGAGGCGCCCGTGGGCCCGCGCTCCCGCCCCGACCTGGCCGCCGCCGCGATCCGCGCGATCGTGCCCCACGGGGCGTACGCGGATGTGGTGGCGCACGTCAACGCGCAGAGCTTCTTCACCTACGGGGACGGGGCCGAGCCGCTGCTGGCGTACGCGCGGCACCTGGCGGCGGCGCAGGCGGCGTTGCCTGCGACCCGGATCACGCTGGTGACCAGGAACGGCGAGTGCGCCCCGCCCGGCGTCGTGGCCGAGGTGCGGGCGATCGTGACCGGGGCGGGCGTCCCGGTGTACGGGTCCATGGAGGCCGCGGCGGCGGCCGTCGCGGCGGGCAGAGCGGCCGGACGGAGGTAGAGGCGGGCGATGGGCATTCTGGACGGCAAGGTCGCGCTGATCAGCGGGGGTGCGCGCGGGATGGGCGCCGCGCACGTGCGGCGGTTCCTGGCGGAGGGGGCGCGGGTCGTGTTCGGCGACGTGCTGGAGGAGGAGGGCAAGGCGCTGGCGGCCGAGACCGGCGCCACGTTCGTCCGGCACGACGTGCGCAGCCCCGCGGAGTGGGCCGCGGCCACCGGTGCCGCCGTGGACGCGTACGGGCGGCTGGACGTGCTGGTCAACAACGCCGGCATCCTGCGCTTCCGCCGCATCGCCGAGATGGACCTGGCGGAGTTCGAGGAGGTCGTCGGGGTCAACCTGACCGGCACCTGGCTCGGGGTCAAGTCGGTGATCGAGCCGATGAAGGCCGCGGGCGGGGGCGCGATCGTGAACATCTCCTCGGTGGAGGGGTTCATCGGCGCGGAGGGGCTGTCGGCGTACTCCGCCTCCAAGTTCGCCGTACGCGGCGTGACCAAGGCCGCCGCGCGCGAGCTGGCCAGGTTCGGCATCCGGGTCAACTCGGTGCACCCGGGCGCGATCAACACGCCCATGGTGGCCGCGCCGGAACTGGCGGCCGAGATCGACGGCGCGGCGTTCCTGCGCGCGATGCCGATCAGGCGCTTCGCCGAGCCGGTCGAGGTCTCGCACGTGGTGGCGTTCCTGGCCTCCGACCGGGCGAGCTACTGCACCGGCGGCGAGTTCACCGTGGACGGCGGGATGCTGACCGGCGCGGGCTACTGACGGCTGGAGCCCGCTCCCGCTCAGCCCGCGACAGAGGGCGCGTCGCGCATCGGGGGCCACTGGGTGGGGGTGATGAACAGGCCGGTGGCCTCGACCAGCACCGTGCCGGCCTGGTCGGCGATCCGGCCCTCGACCCAGGTCTTGCGCCCCTCCGTACGCGCGACGGCGGCGGTGGCGGCCAGCGGCTCGCCGTACGGGACGCGGCGTACGTACCGGAGGGTGAGCGTGCCGGTGAACCCGCCGCGCCCGGCCAGGGCCGCGGCGTGGCCGAGCAAATGGTCCATGATCAGCGCGCTGACCCCGCCGTGCACGCTGCCGGGCGGGCCCTCGTGGATCGGGCGGAAGGTCACGTCCGCCCGGACCCCGCCCTCTCCGGTCGACGGGTCGGGCTCGATGACGAGCGGCAGGGCGAACGGGTTGCCCGAGCCGATCACGGCGTTGCCGACGTGCCGCAGCGTACCGTCGGAGCCGATGTGGAAGGGGTGGGTGCTCTGCCTGCTGACGGCCCGCAGCCGCTCGGTCAGCACCGCCAGCTCCCCGGCGATCTCGGCCAGCTCGCCCTCGGGCGCCGCGGTGAGCGCGACGGCGTCCATGAGCTCGCGGGTCTGCCGGGTCAGCGCGGCGAGGGCCTCAAGGCGGGACTCGGCGTCCGCGTCCTCGGTGAAGGCGAGGTCGAAGGTCACGGCCACAGTTTAGTAGAACAAGTTCTACCGAACCGCATTCGGGCGCCGTGAGCTACCCCACCACAGAGTCCTACACCTCATCCTAGGTAGATCTTTTTCCTCCTTTCCCGACACCTCCGGACGAAGCATGACATCGGCTACCAGGCCCTCGTCCCGGCCCGTGACGGATCGGTCGCTTGACGCGTCCTTGGCAGGGGCTTGACCTAGCGATTCGTCCCAGTAGTTTCTTTTCGTCACGGAACTACTGCCTGACCCGGAAGTCCATGAGCCCAGAGATCGAAAAGTTCATCAAGCTCCTCGAAGAACACCTCGGCTACACCGAGAAGGGCAACGGTTACACCAAGTTCGGCGAGTGGTACAACAGCGTCGAGTCCGACGCCGACTACTCCACGCAGCCCTGGTGCGACATGTACATCTCCTGGGCCGCCAAGAAGCTGGGCTACGAGGACTGGATCGGACAGTTCGCCTGGACCGTCGCGCACGCGCGCTGGTTCCGGAAGCACGACGCGTGGGGCAAGGAGCCCAAGCCGGGCGCCCTGGTCTTCTTCGACTGGAGCGGCAGCGGCACCGTACGCGGCATCGACCACGTGGGCGTGGTCGTGGACGTCCGCGGCGACAAGATCATCACGATCGAGGGCAACATCGACGGCGGCGTGGCCAAGCGCAAGGAGCGCGACCAGAGCAAGGTCGTGGGCTACGGCTACCCCGAAGAGGTCAAGGCCAAGCTGGAGCGCAAGCAGGAGCTCCGCGACGCCCGCCCGGGCACCGGCGACATCCTCATGCCGGGCCCGTTCAGCGCACCCGTCGCCACCGACGCGCGTCCGACCGCGCCGGCGCGCCCAGAGCAGCCCTCCGCCGAGGCGGGCAGAAGCGCCGTCCCCACAACGCTCCCCACCACCCCGAACGCCGACCAGACCCCCGGGAGGGGCGAGCCCGGCCCGACCGGCGCGCCCAGCCAGACGGGCATACACGGCCACCTAGGCGCACCCAGCCAGACCGGCGTCCCCGGCCAGACCGACAGGCCGAGCCAGACCGGCATGCCCGGCCTACATGGCCACCTCGGCGTACCCGGCCAGACCGGCGACTCCGCCCAGCCCGGCGAGTCCACCCGATCCGGCCAGGCAGACCAGGCCACGCAAGGCGACCAGGCCACGCGGAATGACCAGGCCACGCGGAATGACCAGACCACGCGGGGCGACCAGGCCAGGCAGACCGACGTGGCCGCGCAGGAGGCGCGACAGGCCCAGCAGGCGCTGACCCCGCGTCCCACCGCCGCGCCGGCGCCCACCCCCGCCACCACGGCCCCCGCCGCGCCGTCCGCGACGATCCCCCACGGGGACAAGGCCGTCGCCCGCCCCGGCGGACACGAGACCAGCACCCTGACGGGCGTCCCGCTCTCGGCCACCCAGCCACTCCCGATCTCCGCCCCCGAGCTGAGCACCCCCGCCCTCCTCGCCCCCGCGCTCCTGGCCGCCGTCGCCGTCCTGGCCCACGCCAAGGCCCGCCGCATGCGCCTCCGCCCGGCCCTGGCCACCGCCGGCACCGCCCCCGCCCCCGAACGGGGCCGCAAGCGCGGCAAGCGCCGCGCCACCGGCAAGAAGCCCCGCCAGACGGCCACCACGACGACCCTCACCACACAGACCCTCGCCACACAGACCCTCACCACACAGACCCTCGCCGGACAGACCACCCTCACGACCAGCCCGGCCCTCCAGACGGTCGCGGCGCCCCAGACCCTCCAGAGCGTCCCGGCGACCCCGGCCCTGGCCGCCGCCGCGGCCACGCACCCGCCCGCCACGACCCCGGTCCCGGCCACCGCCGCACCCGGAACCGCGGTCACCGACACGGCCCCGCCGAACACGCCCTCCCCCGCCTTCACGACGTCCATCCCGGACACCCCGCTCCCCGGCACCACCGAGCCCTGGCCCGCCGACCGGTCACCATCCACCCCCGACGGCCCGGCGCCCCGCTTCAGCGAGCCGTGGGCGGGCGAGCGCACCCCGGACGGCCCGGTGCCCGGCTTCGCCGATCCGTGGGCGGGCGAGCGCACGGCGTACCGCGGACGGCGTCGCAGGGAGTGCGCCGTGGAGGAGAGCACGACCTTCACCCCGGACCTGGTACCGCGGGGCCGCCGCCACCGGCCCATGCCCACCGGCCCTCGGGGTGCCGCGGCCGGCGGCGTCCCCCGCCCGCGCTCGGCCCCGTCGCAGCCCTTCGCGGACACCCAGCTCCGGGGCCGCCGCCACCGCCCGCCCGGCCACCAGACCGCCACCCCCACGAGCCGGGCCCACGTCCCCGCGCACGCGGCCCCCGTGACGGCCACCCTCCCGCGCCGCCCGGACCCCGACGACCTCCTGGAATGGCTCGACTCCACGGGCCCCATCGAGTTCGACTGGTTCGGCACCCACGCCCCGGCCACCACCTCCTCGAACCGCCGCCCCTAACGCGGGGCGTGAGCCCTCCGACCCCCGCCGTCACGCCCGCGCCGCCGTCCAGAGGCGCCATACGGGCGTCCACCTCTCTGCACGGCGTTGGCGGGTGTGACGCCGGCGGGCCGTGCGGCTGATCGCCGGGATGTCGGCGTGCGCTCGCCATGGCGCGGTGGGCACCTGCCTGCGGCTGTTCGGCGAGAAGGGCATGCCCTCATGCCTGAGTGCCGCATCCGCCTGACCGGCTGCCTGCACATCCGGGCCCCCGCTCGGGCGGATGCACGGGCGGGGTCCGATGCGCCCCAATGCACCCCGATGTTGACGAGCCGGCCCGGGACCGGCCGGGCGGGAAGGTGCCGCGCCTGTGGCGCCGGGCGGGAAGCTGCCGCGCCCGTGGCGCCGGGCGACGGCCCCGGGCCACGCCCAGGCCACGCCCGGGGCGCCCTTCCCTCGGGCCAGCCCCTGCTCGGGCCGGGCCCCTGCCCGGGCAGCATGCTGCCCGGCGCGGTGTGCTGCCGAGGGCCGTGTGCGCCCGCCCAGGGGGCCCAGACGTCCCCCGGACCAGCCGGGCGGTCGGGCGGGGACGTGCCGCACCCCAACCCTTGCCCGAGCCGGTCCCCTGCTCGGGCAGCGTGCTGCCCAGCACGGTGCACCACCCAGCACGGTGCACCACCCAAACCCAGCGCGCATGCCCAGGGCCGCTCCCATCCGCCCAGGCGGGTCTCGGATGTTAACGGGTGGCTATCGAGCGGTCGGGCGGGACCGTGCCGCGCTTGTGGGGCCCGCCGCCCCTCCCTGGCCGGAAACAGTCCCGGGCGGCGTGCGGCCAGGGCCGCATGGCATCGGCATGGGCGGCTTACGGGAGCGGCCTATGGGGGTGGGAGGGCTTCGGCGAAGCGGGTCAGGGAGGAGACGGCGTCTCGGGTGCCGTGCCAGGGGCGGATGATCAGGCGGTCGATGCCGAGGGCGGTCCAGGGGGCCAGGTCGGCGGGGGTCTTGACGTCGTAGGCGTGGACGGTGATGGAGAAGCCGGGGGGCGGGTTCAGGCGGGCGAGGGTCGCCAGGGGGCGGCGGATCGTGTCGGGGGTGTGGGGCATGCTGATCCAGCCGTCGCACAGGCGGGTGGCGCGGCGGAGGGCGGCCGGGGAGTCGCCGCCGGCCAGGACGGGGAGGGGGCGCTGGACGGGCTTGGGCTCGAAGGCCACCTCGGGGAAGGCGTAGAAGCGGCCTTCGTGGGCGACGGCGGGTTCGGTCCACAGGCGGCGGGCGATCTGGATGGCCTCGTCCAGGCGGGGGCCCCTGGTGGCGAAGTCGAGGCCGGCGGCCCGCCATTCGGCCTCGTACCAGCCGGCGCCCACGCCGCACAGGGCGCGGCCCTCGGAGAGGGTGTCCAGGGTGGCGAAGGCGCGGGCGGCGGTGAAGGGGTGGCGGAGGGCGAAGAGGTAGACGGCGGTGCCGAGCTTGATCCTGGTGGTGTGGGCGGCGAGCCAGCACAGGTAGGCGGGGGCGTCGAACAGGGGGGTGTGCGGGGTGATGGCGGGCTTGCCGGTGGACGGGTAGGCCGCCAGCGAGAGGTCCGTGGCGAAGACCAGGTGCTCGGGCAGCCAGACCGACTCGTAGCCGAGTTCGTCGGCGGCCACCGCCACGTCCTTCCACGCGGCGGGGTGGAGCAGGCCGAGGGGCACGCCGAGCTTCACGGCCACCTGCCCGGGTCCGACAGGATCGACTCGCGCAGCCGGGCGCGGTGGGGAGCGGTGCCCCCGTAGGCGGCGGCGAGGGACCAGACGCGGGCCAGCCACAGCCGCAGGTCCAGCTCGTCGGTGTAGCCGATGGCGCCGTGCACCTGGAGGGCGGTGCGGGCGGCCTGCTCGGCGGCCTCGCCCGCGGCGGCCTTGGCGGCGCTGACGTCGCGGTCGGCGGTGGGGCGCGCGGCGTCCACCGACAGGGCGGCCCGGTAGACGAGGGGGGCGGCGAACTCGACGGCGATGGCGACGTCGGCGAGCCGGTGCTTGACCGCCTGGAACGAGCCGATGGGCGCGCCGAACTGGCGGCGCGTCCCCGCGTACGCCACCGTCGTGTCGAGCAGGTGCCGGGCCGCGCCGACGAGCTGGGCGGCGGTGGCGACGGTGACCCGGCGCAGCGCCAGCCGCGGATCGCCGCCGGGCAGGGGGCGGGCGGCGTCCAGGGCCGAGGGGGCGAGCGAGAACAGGCGGCGCACGGGGTCCACGCCGGGCTGGTGGGTCAGTCCCGTGCCCGCCGGCAGCGCGTACGCCCGTCCGCCCGACTCCACCACCAGCAGCTCGGCGAGGTCGGCGTCCGGGATGTACACCTGCTCGCCGAGGCGGACGCTGACCGGCAGCTTGCCGCTCGCGAGCCCGCCGAGCGAGTCCGGCTCGCCGGCGAGCAGGGCGGGCGCGGCGGCGACGGTCTCGGCGACGGGGCCGGGCATGGCGGCGCGGCCGGTCTCCTCCAGGGCGGGCACGGTGTCGGCGAGGCGCAGCCCGAGGCCGCCGTGCTCCTCGGGGACCAGCGCCGCGAACAGGCCGACCCCGGCGAGCCGGGCCCAGGCGGGGCGACGGTCGCGGCCGTGGCGCACCTCCTCGGGCGGGCAGTGGGCGCGCAGCACCTCGCGTACGGTGGCGGCCAGCGCGAGCTGGTCATCGGTCAGGGCGAAGTCCATCGCGGGGACCCTCCGGCGGCTCAGCGGGGCAGGCCGAGCACCCGCTCGGCGATGATGGTGCGCTGGATCTCGTTGGTGCCCGCGTAGATCGGGCCGGCCAGCGAGAACAGGAACCCGTCCAGCCACCGGCCCCCGTCGGCCGCGTCCGGGGCGGCCCCGGACAGCAGGCCGCGCTCGCCGAGCAGCCGCTGCGCGAGCCGGTGCATGCGGACGTCCAGCTCCGACCAGAAGACCTTGCCCATGCTGGCGGCCGGGCCGATCTCCTCGCCGGCGGCGATGCGCCGCGCGGTGGCGAAGGTGTGCAGCCGGTACGCCTCGGCGTCCAGCCAGGCGCGGGCGACCTCGTCGGCGAGGGCGGGGTCGGCCCCGGTGTGCCGGGCGAGGCGGACGAGGCGGTCGGCGGTGGCCAGGAAGCGGCCGGGGCTGCGCAGGGTGAGGCCGCGTTCGGAGGACGTGGTGGCCATGGCGATCCGCCAGCCGTCGCCGGGCGCGCCGAGCACGAGGTCGTCGGGCACGTACAGGCCGTCGAGCAGGATCTCGGCGAAGCCGTGCCCGCCGCCGAGCTGGGCGATCGGGCGTACGGTGACGCCGTCGGCGCCGGTGAGGGGGAACATGAGGTAGGTCAGGCCGCGGTGCCGGGGCGCGGCGGGGTCGGTGCGGAACAGGCCGAAGGCCCAGTCGGCGTACGCGGCGCGCGAGCTCCAGGTCTTGTGCCCGTACAGCCGCCAGCCGCCCTCGGCGCGTACGGCGCGGGAGCGGAGCGCGGCGAGGTCGCTGCCCGCCTCGGGTTCCGACCACGCCTGGGCCCAGATGTCGTCGGCCGCCGCCATGCGCGGCAGCAGCCGGGCCCGCTGATCGGGGGTGCCGAAGGCGAACAGGGTGGGGGCGAGGAGGAAGACCCCGTTCTGGGAGACCCGGCCGGGCGCGCCGGCCGCCCAGTACTCCTCCTCGAAGATCAGCCATTCCACCAGGCTCGCGCCGCGCCCGCCGTACTCCTCGGGCCAGGACACCGCCGACAGCCGGGCCGCGGCCAGGCGGCGCTCCCAGGCGCGGTGCGCCTCGAACCCGGCCGGGGTGTCCATGGACGGCAGGGGACGCGGCGGGACGTTCTCGCGCAGCCAGGCGCGCGCTTCGGCGCGGAAGTCCCGCTCGGCGGGCGTGAAGTCGAGATCCACTACACCAACCTAGCGTACGCTTGGTATACTGACCAGCCGCCCGATAGGGGTGCACAAGGTAGTTGAAAGGCGTACTGTCAGGGCATGGCTGCGAATCCCGACACCGTGCACTGGCGAGGCGTGCACCACCTCGCCCTGGTCACCGCCGACATGGACGCCACCGTGCGGTTCTGGCACGGGGTGCTCGACGCCCGCCTGGTGACCACCCTCCACGTCCCGAACCAGTTCCGGCACTACTTCTTCGAGGTCGGCACCGGCAACACGATCGCGTTCTTCGAGTTCACCGGCCAGGAGCTGGACAGCTTCGCCAAGCCCGCCGGGGTGCCGTACGCCAAGGCGTCGCAGTTCGACCACCTGTCGCTGCACCTGCCCGACGAGGACGCGCTGCTGCGCATGCGCGAGCGGCTCAAGGCGCACGGCTGCGAGGTCACCGACGTGATCGACCACGGCTTCCTGCGCTCGATCTACTTCAGCGACCCCAACGGGATCGCGCTGGAGGCGTCCTGGTGGACGATCGACCCGACCGGGCGGCCGGTGGACTACGCCGACGAGCGGCTGTTCGCCGACCCGGACCCGGTCCCGGCCGTGCGCGAGCTGCGCGAGACCGGCACCCTGGCCCGTACGGTCGCCACCAGGCTGGTCGACGGCATCATCGAGGACCTGCGCCGCGACGGCATCGAGATCGAGCGCCGCTAGCCGGCCGAACTCCGCGGCTCAGCCCGTTCAGCCCGTGCCCAGGTACGCCGCCCGTACGGCCGGGTCGGCGCGCACCTCGGCAGGGGTGCCGGAGGCGATCACCCGGCCGAGGTCGAGCACCACGATGCGGTCGCAGACGTCCATCACGAAGCCCATGTCGTGCTCGACCAGGAGCACGGTGGTGTCCAGCCCGGCGATGACCTCGCGCAGCCGGGCGGTCTGGGCGGCGTCCAGGCCGGAGGTCGGCTCGTCGAGCAGCAGCGCGTACGGGCGGTCGGCCAGGGCTCGGGCCAGCTCGACCAGGCGCCGCGCGCCGACCGGGAGCGCGGCGGCGTACGCGTCGCGCAAGCCGTCCAGCCCGCACAGGGCCAGCACCTCGTCCACGCGCTCGCCGCGCCGCCGCTCCAGCGCCCGCCGCCCGGGGAGCCCGGCCAGGTCGGCGAGCAGGCCCCCGCCGCCGCCCCGCCACTCCATGGCCGCCAGCACGTTGCCGGCCACGGTCAGCCGGCCGAACACCTGGGTGCGCTGGAAGGTCCGGCGCAGACCCGCCCGCGCCCGGCGCACCGCGGACACGTGCGTGACGTCCTCCCCCGCCACCCGGACCCGGCCCGCACCGGGCCGCCGCAGCCCGGAGATCACGTCGAACAACGTGGTCTTGCCCGCGCCGTTCGGCCCGATCACCCCGCACACCTGACCCTCGGGCACCTCGAAGGTGACGTCCGCGAGCGCCCGCACCCCACCGAACGCCACCGAAACCCCTTCGACCGCCAGCGCTGTACTCATGGCCGGGTCGCTCATCTCCGGGTCACCCCCAGGTATGCGGTGGTCAGGCGTTCGCCGTCCACTGCGGCGCGCGGGCCGGTCCAGGTGATCGTGCCCAGGCTCATGAAGGCGACCGTGTCGGCGAGCTCCAGGGCGGAGGTGGCCTTCTCCTCCACGAGCAGCAGGGCCACGCCGTGTTCGCGCAGTTCGGCGAACAGGGCGAGGACCTGCTCGGCGACGAGCGGGGCCAGGCCGAGCGAGGGCTCGTCGGCGATCAGCACCCGCGGCGGGCGGACCAGCGCGGGCGCCAGCGTGAGGAGCTGCTGCTCGCCGCCGGACAGCGCGCCCGCGGGCAGGCCGCGCCGTTCGGCGAGGCGGGGCAGCCGCTCGTAGACGGGCTCGGGGTCGGGCAGCCAGGTGCGCAGGTTCTCCTCCACGGTCAGGCCGGGGAAGACGCCGCGCCCCTCGGGGGCGAGCAGGATGCCGGCGCGGGCGCGGCGGTGCGCGGGCCAGCGGGTGACGTCCTGGCCGCCGAGCAGCACCCGGCCCGCGCGCACGGGCAGGTCACCGGCGGCGACGGCGCAGGTGGTGGACTTGCCCGCGCCGTTCGCGCCGAGCAGCGCGACGATCTCGCCGGGGCGCACGGCCAGGTCCACGCCGCGCAGCACCGTGACGTCGCCGTAGCCCGCGACCACGCCCTCCATCCGGAAGCCGTCGCCGGGCTCGGCGGCCGGGGCGTCGCGCAGCGCCGGCTCGGCGCGCGGGGGCGAGGGCGGGGGACGGCGGCGCAGCAGCCGGTTCCGGGCCTCGGCCATCTGGGCGAGCACGCCGTCGGGGTGCCGGGCCAGGATCATGCCGCCGGTGCCGAACAGGATCGCGCCGACGTGCGCGGAGACGCCCCACCCGGCCAGCAGCTCGGGGAAGACCGCCGCGATCAGCCCGCCGAGCACCGCGCCGCCGATCCGGCGCACGCCCTGCAGCACGACCACCGCGAGCCAGACGAACCCCGCGAACGCGGGCAGGTCGGTGGCGGTGATCGAGCCCTTGGAGGTGGCGAACAGCACGCCGCCGAGCCCGGCGATGGCCGAGGCCAGCGCGAACAGCAGGATCTTGGTCCGGGGCGCGGAGATGCCCGAGGTGGTCGCGGCGGCGGGCGCGGAGCGCACGGCGAGGATCGCCCGCCCCGACGCCGAGCGCTCCAGGTTGCGCACCAGCAGCGCGACCAGGCCGATCAGCGCGAGCAGCAGCACCACGCGCACGCGCGGGTCGGTGGTGTCGGTGAAGCCGAGCCCGATGGCGGGCATCGGCCAGCCGATCGTGCCGTTGCTGAACGCGTCCACCTGGAACAGCACCTGGTCGGCGAGCAGCGCGAGCGCCAGCGTGGCCAGCGTCAGTACCCGTCCGCCCAGGCGCAGCGCGGGCAGCGCGACCAGCACGCCCACGGCGGTCGCGCCGAGCACGCCGAGCAGGATCGCCACCGGGAACGGCAGCCCGGACGCGAACGCCCAGCCGCAGGTGAGCGCGGCCATCGCGGCGAAGGACGCCTGGGCCAGGTTGACCATGCCGCCGATGCCGGTGACGACCACGAACGAGCAGAAGATCAGCGCGAGTACGAGCCCCTGCGCGACCACGCCCACGTAGAAGTCGCCGGCGGAGCGGGTGAGGGTCCAGCCGAGCAGTACGGCCAGGGCCAGCGCCCAGGGCAGGCGGCGGCGCCACGGCGGCAGCCCGGCCAGGTGGTCGGGCGGCGGCGCGTCCTCGGCGGCCGAGCCCGCGACCCTGGCGGTGGAGCGGTTGAGCAGGATCAGCCCGGCGAACAGCAGGATCACCGGCACGGCGGTGCGCAGGCCGGTGATGTCCTCGGCGAAGTCGGCGTATCCGGCGACCAGGTTCTGCACCACGCCGAGGCCGAGTCCGGCGGCGAAGGTCCACGGGATCGAGCGCAGCCGGCCGAACACGGCGGCGGTCGCCGAGACGAAGAGCATCACCGTGTACGCCGTGGAGTCCAGGCCGAGCGTGACGACCGCGAGCACCCCGGCCAGCCCGGCCAGGGTGGAGCTGAGCGTCCAGGCCAGGGCCGAGGACGCGTCGGCGTCGATGCCGCGCAGCGTGGCCAGCCGCCGCCGGTCCACCGAGGCCCGCATGCGCAGCCCGTACGGCGTGTGCCGCATGAACGCCCACAGCGCGACCGCGGCGGCGGCGGCGAAGGCGAAGGTGATGAGCTGGTCGGAGTCCAGCCCGACCCCGGCGACCGAGAACGTCTCGGCCGGGTACGGCCCGAGCCCGCGCGGCAGCGACGTGGCGTCGGCCGGGGGCAGGCCGAGGGGCTCGGCGGCCAGCTCGACCAGCCACAACCCCAGCGCGGGGAGCGCGATGGTGAGCCCGATCGTGCCCACGATCTGCGCGGTCTCGCCTGCCTGGGCCAGGCCGCGGAACATCGCCCGGTGCAGCACGTAGCCGAGCAGCGGCGAGAACACCGCTATCGCCGCCACGCCGGCCAGCCAGGACGGCCAGCCGAAGCCCACGGTGAGCTCGAAGAACAGCAACGCGGCCAGGAAGCCGATCGCGCCGTGCGCGAAGTTGAACACGCCCGTCGCGGAGTAGGACAGGGTCAGCCCCGAGGCCATGAGCGCGAACACGGCCCCGGTGACCAGGCCGCTGGCGAGATAGCCGAGCAGTTCCGCCATGGCCGGCTACTTCAGCGGGACGTTGGCGAAGCACTTCATGTTCCTGGCCACCTTGAACGCGCCGCCTTCCAGTTCGACCAGCGCGCCGCAGCCGTTGGGCTCGCTGTGGTCCTTGGGGTAGGAGATCCTGCCGAAGCCCGCGTTCTCGTAGGTGAAGCCGCCGTTGGCGGTGGCCAGGAACTTCTCCCTGGTCAGGTCCCTGCCGGTCTGCTCCAGCACCTTGAGGAAGATGTCGGCGGCCCAGTAGCCGATCGCGAGGTGCTGGGTGAGCTCGGCGCCCGGGGCGACCTTCTCCACGTCGGCCTTGAGCTGGGTGATCTCCGGGGCGCTCGACTCGAAGGGCTCGAACATCGGCGCGGCGATCACGCCGTCCAGCGCCCGCGCGGTGGCGGGGTCCTTCAGGATGGCCACGTCATAGCTGGTGGCGTCGGTGAGCAGCCCCTTGTAGCCGGCCTTCTTCAGCACGGCGTACAGGCCGGTGTTGAACTTGGTGCCGGCGATGATGGACACGACGATGTCGGGCGGGCCGCCCGCGTCGGAGGTCATGATCTTGTTCACGTACGGCAGCCAGTCGGGCGGCGGCGCGGCGGCGGGCAGCCCGGAGTTCAGCCCGACCAGGGTGAACCCGGCGGCCTGGAAGGACTGGGAGATGGTCTTGCCGCCGTACTTGCTGCCGCTGGAGTCGGTGGTCTGCACGTAGACGGTCTTGCCCTCGGACCCGCCGACCAGGTCGGCCATCTGGTGGCCCCACCAGGTCTGCGAGCCCGCGCCGGTCTTGGGGGCCAGGCAGCCGTTGTAGCCGAAGCCGGTCCGGGTGCCGCACCACTGCGGGCCGGTCGCCCAGCCGAACCAGGGCACCCCGTTCTGCTCCAGGAACACCGCGCCGCCGAAGTTGGGCGCGTGCACCGGGACCAGGGCGAACACCTTGTCGCGCTGGACCAGCTTCTTCGCCGCGGCGTCGCCCTTGGCGGCGTCCTGGTTGTCGTCCTCGGCGCCGACGAACTCGATCTTCCGGCCGTGCACCCCGCCCGCCGCGTTGGCCCGCTCGAACCTGGCCCTGGCGCCGATCTCGGCGTCCTTGGTGGAGTACCCGCTCGCGCTGGTCTTGGTGAGCACGCCGCCGACCCTGACCGCGGTGCCGGTCACCCCCGCCGCCTCCCCCGCCGCGCCCGTTCCGGTGCCCCCGGCCCGCTGCTCGGCCGCGCAGCCGGCGGCGGCGAGGGCCGCCGCGGCCACCAGTCCTGCCAGTCGCACAGTCCGCCGTCGCATGCGACCTCCTGTCGTCGGCCGCGGCGCATACCACTTTTGGCCTAGCGCTCGCTTGGTTTCGGTCAGCGTAAGTTCGCCTCGCGGGGGCGGTCAACGGTGTGCACCAAACGCTTGCTTGAGTGACGTGCAATGGCTACCGTCGCGAGCATGATGCGGATGCGGGCGGCCGTGCTCACCGAGTTCAAGGCGCCGCTGGAGGTGCGCGAGGTCGAGATCGCCGATCCGGGGCCCGGCGAGGTGCGGGTGCGGATCGCGGCGTCGGGGGTGTGCGGGTCCGACATCAAGGCCATGGACGGCAACAGCCCCGCCGTACGCGGCCTGCCGTTCGTGCTCGGCCACGAGAGCGCGGGCGTCGTGGAGAGCACCGGGCCCGGCGTGACCGGCGTACGCGAGGGCGACCACGTGATCATCGCGATGAACGGGCCGTGCGGCCGGTGCCGCTCCTGCGCCGCGGGCCGGTTCCACCTGTGCGCCGCCCCGGAGCGGCTGGCGGCGATCACCGGCACGATGCGCGACGGCTCCACCCGGATCGTCGTGGACGGCGTGGGCGCGCGCACGATGATCGGCATCGGCTCCTTCGCCGAGTACGCCGTCGTCAACGAGGCGATGTGCGTGAAGATCGGCCCGGACGCCCCTCCGGCCGAGATGGCCCTGCTGGCCTGCGGCGTCGTGACCGGGGTCGGCGCGGTGCTGAACGTCGCCGAGGTACGGCCGGGCGCCTGCGTGCTCGTGGTGGGCTGCGGCGGCGTGGGCCTGAACGTGGTCCAGGGCGCGGTGCTGGCCGGGGCGACCACGATCATCGCGGCCGACATCGCCGAGCACAAGCTGGACCTGGCCCGCCGCTTCGGCGCCACGCACGCCGTGCTCGCCGGGGAGGACCTGGCCGAGCGGGTGGGCGCCATCGTGCGCGGCGGCGCCGACTACGCCTTCGACGTCACCGGCGTCGCCGGGGTGCTCGGCCGGGCCATGGCCGCGACCCGGCCCGGCGGCACCACGGTCATGGTGGGCAGCCCGCCCGCCGGCGACCGGCTGTCCATCGAGCCCGGCCTGCTGTTCGCCTCGCGCCGGCTCATGGGCACCCAGGGCGGCGACGCCTCCCCCGCCCGCGACCTGCCGATGCTCGCCGCCCTGGCCGCCAACGGCCGGCTCGACCTGGGCGGGCTGATCTCCGAGCGGCTGCCCCTGGAGCGGATCAACGAGGCCGTGGACCACGTGCGGCGGGGCACGGTCGCGCGCAGCGTGATCGTGTTCGGCTGAGCCGGCCGGGCTGGTGGAGCCACTCGGGGCGGGCTATGGCGTGGCCACCAGCTCCCGGGCACGCTCGGGCGGCGCCTGGTCGTCGTCGTCCTCGGCGTGCTCGGCCACCGACAGCGGCGGGATCAGCCGGTCCAGCCAGCGCGGGCACCACCAGTTCAGCCGGCCGAGCAGCGCCATCGTCGCGGGCACCAGGAAGCCGCGGATGATGGTCGCGTCCACCGCGATGGCCACCGCCAGCCCGACGCCGAACACCTTCACCAGCGGATCGGGGTAGGCGATGAACGCCACGAACACCGCCACCATGATCAGCGCAGCGGAGGTGATCACACGCCCGGTCGAGCCCAGGCCCTCGGCGACGGCGCGGCGGTTGTCGCCGTGGCGCAGGTACGCCTGCCGCACCGAGGTCAGCAGGAACACCTCGTAGTCCATCGACAGCCCGAACAGCACCGCGAACAGCATCACCGGCACGTAGCCGTCGATGGGCACCGAGAAGAACAGCACCTCGACGTACGACGCGCTCGCCGACGGCGGCGGGTCCATGCCGACGAGCCTGCTGCCCAGCCCGAGCGAGAACACCAGGGCCAGCGCGCCGAACGCCGCCCCGAGCGAGACCAGGTTCATCACCGCCGCCTTGATCGCCACCACCGGGGCGCGGAAGGCGAGCAGCAGCAGGAACGCGCTCAGCAGCACCACCACGCCGATCACGAGCGGGGTGCGCTCGGAGATGCGGTCGGCCGCGTCGGTGAGCCCGGCGACCTCGCCGCCGACGTGCACATCGACGCCGGGCAGCTCGATCGTGCGCACCGCGCGCACCACCTCGGCCGCCCGGTCGTCGCTGGGCGCGTACTCCGGGATCGCCTGGATCAGCACCGCGGTGCCGGCCTCGTTCAGCTTGGGCGTGGCGACGTGCGCGACGCCGTCCACCTGGGCGACCCGCTGCTGGAGCACCTGGACGAGCGGGTCGGCGGGGGTGGTGTCGGCGACCGGCCGGTCCAGCGCGCCGACCACGACGAGCGGCCCGTTGAAACCGGGCCCGAAGCCCGTGGCCATCAGCTCGTACGCCCGCCGCGCCGGGGTCCCCTCATCGGCGTAGCCGTCGTCCAGGGAACCGAGGTCGAGCGCGAGGGCGGGGGCGGCCAGCGCGCCCAGCACCACGACCGTGCCCGCGAGCACCCGCCACGGCCGCGCCGAGACCCACCTGCCGAGCGACGCCCACCCGGAGGCGGCGTGCTCCCCGCGGGTGCGGGGACCGACCAGCGGCAGGCGCAGCGCGTTGACCCGGTGGCCGAGCAGCCCGAGCTGGGCGGGCACCAGCGTGATCGCGGTGAGCACGGCGAACACCACCGAGATGCCGGTGATCCAGCCGAGCGTGCGCAGCAGCGGGAACCCGGCGAGCATCAGCGCGCTGAGCGCGATCATGACGGTGCCGCCCGCGAAGACGACCGCGCCGCCGGAGCCGGCCACGGTCCTGCGCACGGCCTCGTGCACCGGGACCCCGGCGGCCAGCAGCTTGCGGTGCCGCGACAGCAGGAACAGGGCGTAGTCGATGCCGACGCCCAGGCCGATCATCGTGGCCATGATGGACGCCTGCTTGGGCACGTCCACCACGTGCCCGAGCAGGCCGATCACGCCCAGGCCCACCGCGATGCTGACCAGCGCGGTGAAGATCGGGATCATCGCGGCGACCAGCGTGCCGAAGGCGAACAGCAGCACCAGCAGCGCGCAGACCACGCCGATGATCTCGCTCGGCCCGGTCTTGATCTCCTTGTCCGCGGGCGTGGAGGAGTCGGCGGGGACGGCCTCGATCCCGGCCCGGCGCACCGGCTCGGCGGCCTGGGACAGCTTCTCGGTGGTCTCGGCCTGCTTGCTGGAGTCGTGCCCCTGGAGGCGTACCGTGATCAGGCCGATGCGCAGGCTGGAGGCGATGCCGCCGATGCGGTAGGGGTCCTGCACCTCCACGACGTGCGGCAGCTCGGCGATGGCGTCCACCGCCTCCTCGACCGCCTCGCGGCGCGGCTCGTCGGTGAGCGGGCCGTCCTCGGCGTACAGGACGATCTGCACGGTGCCGCCCGGGTCGTAGCCGGGGCCGAAGCCGTCGCGCATCAGGTCGTGCGCGCGCTGCGCGTCGGTGTCCGGGATGGACACGTTGTTGCTGGTGGGGGTGCCGAGAAGCACCGTGGCGGCGGTCAGTCCGACGGCGGCGAGCACCCACAGCGCGAGCACGGCCTTGCCGTGCCGCGCGCACCACCCGCCCAGTCCGGCCAGCAGGGTAGTCATCATTGACCGCCTCTATGAAGGAATTGGGGTACTTTTCAGGATGAAACGGGCGTCCTGTACGGCCGTCCAGTACCTACCATCCAAGAGTAGGCGCGACAAATCCGGAAATCGGTAACTCATCGGGAAATGAGACGATGACCACACTCGACCGCGGCGACGAGACGCGGACCAGGATTCTGCAGGCCGCGTGCCGGCTGTTCGCCGAGCGCGGCTACGCCGCCACGTCCCTGGCCGACATCGCCGCCGAGGTGGGGCTGACCAAGACCGCGGTCGCCTACCACTTCCATCCCAAGGACCGCCTCGCCGCCGAGATCATCGCCCCCGCGGCGGGCGAGGCGCTGGCCCTGGTGGACACGGACTTCGGCGCCGACCACGAGGCGCTGATCGACGCGCTGGTGCGGTTCCTGGTCCGGCACCGGGCGATGATCCGGCTGCTGATGGAGGACATCAGCGGCGCCGACATCCCGCAGCCGGGCACGAACCGCGACGCCATCCGGGCCTTCCGCGACGAGATCGAGCTCAAGCTCGCCGGCCCCGACCCCACCGAGGCCGACCACCTGCGCGCCTGGGCGATCCTGGGCGCGCTGCAGTACGGCGTGGCCAAGACCATGGACCTGCCCGACGAGACCGTGCGCGAGACCCTGCGCGCCGCGGTCCTGGCCCTGCACGCCTCCCGCCCCTGACCCTCAGGGCCGGGGCCGACCGCCTCACCCGGCCGTCGCACCGGGCCGTCGCACCGCGCCGTCGCACCGCGCCGTCTCACCGCGCCGTCGCACAGGGCCGTCTCACCGCGCCGTCTTTTCAGGGCCGGCCAACCCGGCCGTCGCACCGGGCCGTCTCATCGGGCCGCGGCGCGGGCCTCCACGGCGTCCTGTCCGTCGGTGCCGGTGTCGTCGGCCGGATCACCGGCGCGGCCGTCGGCCGGGTCGTCGGTGGGCTCGCCGGCGGTGTCGTCGGTCGTGCCGCCATCGGGGTCCTCGGGGTCCGGGCCGGGCGACTCGCCGGGGCCGGAGCTGCCCTCGATGCCCACGGTGAGCACGACGATGGCACCCTCCTTGGCGCACACGCCCGCGCCGACGCTCTGCGCCAGCACCGCGTCCACCTGCTGCTGGTCCTGCACCACCTGCCCCTGGAGCCGTACGGTGAAGCCGGCCGCGCTCAGCGTGCGCCGGGCCTCGGCGCGGGGGCCGCCGACCACCGAGGGGACCGGCACGCCGCGCTGGGCCACCTCCAGCGCCACCGCCGCGCCGCCCGCCACCCGCGTGCCCGCCGCGGGCGTGCTGGACAGCACCTGACCGGCGGGCGCGCTCACGGTGCACATCCTGGTGACCCCGCCCACGGTCAGCCCGGCCGAGGTGATCGCCGCCGTGGCCGCCCGCCGCTGGAGCCCCACCACCGGGGGCACCTTCAGCCCGGCCGACACGCTCAGGCTCACCCGCGATCCGGTGGCCACGGCCGTGCCCGGGGCGGGCTCGGCGGCCAGCACCCTGCCGATCCTCTTGTCCGAGTCCACCTGGGTGACCGGCCCGGCGACCAGGCCGGCCCGCTTGAGCGCGCGCAGCGCGCCCGCCCGGTCCAGCCCCAGCAGCTCGGGCACGGTCACCGTGGCCGGTCCCTGTGACGTCACCGGTGGCGCCGCCCGCCGGGCCGGCTGAGGCGGCGCCACCTCCGGGATGGTCTCCTCACCGGCCGGCCCGGTCCTCTCCCCCGCTGCCGGGCCGGAGGGGGCCGCGGTGACCTTGGCGGTGCCGTCGCCCCCGCCGCGCCGCTCGTCGGCCGAGGTCAGGGCGGGCACCAGCACCGCGACCAGCACCGCCGCGCTCACCAGCAGGGCCCCGGACACCGCCATGGACACCCGGGTCGCCGCCCGCCCGGGATGCGTCCGCTCGGCCGAGGCCACGGACGGCGCGGACACGGGGGACCGCGAGACCGAGGACCCCGAGGGCGCAGAGGCCCCGAAGGACCCTGAAGCCCCTGAGGACCCGGAGGACCCCGGCCCCGAGGAGAGCGGCACGGCGGCGGACGCGGCGGCCTCCAGGAGGGAGTCACGCGGGGTGGGCGCGCGTCCGGGCAGGTCGGCGGGCTCGCCGAGCAGGGCGAGGAGGAGGTCGCGGCTGGTGGGGCGGTCGGCCGGGTCCTTGGCCAGGCAGCGCTCGACCAGCTCGCCCAGGCGGCCGGGCACCTGGGAGGTGTCGGGGCGGGCGGTGAGGATGCGGTGCAGGACCGCGGCGATGGAGTCCTGGCCGAAGGGGGCCTGGCCGGTGGCGGCGAAGCAGATGGTGGCGGCCCAGGCGAACACGTCGGCGGCGGCGGTGACGTGGCGGCCCTCGACCTGCTCCGGCGCCATGTACGCCGGCGTCCCCGCGCCGCGCCCGCTCAGCGTGGCCGAGGCGTCCAGGGCCCGCGCGAGCCCGAAGTCGATCACCCGGGGGCCGTCCGGGCCGAGCAGCACGTTCTGCGGCTTGAAGTCGCGGTGCACGATCCCCGCCCGGTGGATGGCGGCCAGGGCGGTCGCGGTGCCGATGGCGAGGCGTTCCAGCGCGCCCTCCGAGCGCGGCCCGGCCACGGCCACGTCGCGGTGCAGCGAGGGCCCGTCCACGTACTCGCTCACGATGTACGGGCGGCCCTCGGCCACCCCGGCGTCCACCACCTGGGCGGTGCAGAACCGGGCGACCTGCTTGGCCAGCTCGACCTCGCGCAGGAAGGCGGCCTCGTCGTCGCCCACGGGCTGGTGCAGCAGCTTGACCGCGTACCGTTCGGCCCGCAGCCCCACATCCTCGGCGCGCACGCCGAGATAGACCGTGCCCTGCCCGCCTTCACCCAGGCGGCCGGCGAGTTCGTAGCCGCCGAGCCTTACCGGGTCCCCCGTCCTGAGCGGCTGCGCCTGCGGCACGGGCAGCCTCCCCTCGCCGCCACTCATGTCCGACGACTCCACTCAAAGGGAGGGATTCGCCCTAGTCAACCAGCAAGCGCCGCATGTAACCATTTGCGCATATCTATCTCGTCATATGGCAAGCAACTACAAGTAGCGGGTGTAGTTGTCCAGAGAGGTCAGGATGATGTCGGCGTTCGCGGAGGGAAGCTGCAGCACCGTCTCCTCGATCCCCAGCCCCGCGTAGTAGTCCAGCTTCTCCCGGCTCGGCACGGTGCCGAACGGGATCACCGAGGCCATCGGGCGCCCGGCCTTCTCGCACGCCTCGCGCAGCGCGGGCAGGGCCGCCTTGACGCCCCGGCCGCCGATCGGCATCCAGCCGTCGGCGTACTCGGCGATGTGCGCGAACAGCTTCGGGCCGGCCGCGCCGCCGAGGTAGACGGGCGGGCCGCCAGGGCGGTGCGGCTTGGGCCAGGACCAGGACGGCTCGAAGCGCACGTGCCGGCCCTCGTAGCCGGCCACGTCCTGGCTCCACAGCGCCTTCATCGCCAGCACGTGCTCGCGCGCGACCTCGCGGCGGCGGGCGTACGGGACGCCGTGGTCCTCGATCTCCTCCACGTTCCAGCCGAAGCCCACCCCGAGCACGAAGCGCCCGCCGCTGAGGTGGTCCAGGGTGGCGATGGCCTTGGCCGTGACCAGGGGCTCGCGCTGCGCGGCGAGCAGGATGCCGGTGCCGATCCCGATGCGCTCGGTCGCGGCGGCGGCGAAGGACAGCGCCACCAGCGGGTCGAGGGTGCGGCGGTACTCCTCGGGCAGCTCGACCTGGCCGGCGGCGGGCGGGGTGCGGCGCGAGACGGGGATGTGGGTGTGCTCGGGCACGTACAACGAGGAGAACCCGCGCTCCTCCGCCGCGCGGGCCAGGTCGGCGATCGGCATCGACACATCCGTGGCGAACACGGTCACACCCAGCCGCATGCGGCACCTCCCACTGATCTCTGCCTCTCGCTAACCAAGCGATTGCTCGGTATCATACCGGCGGCGGCGCGCGCCCCGCGTTCAGCGTAAGCCGGTCGCCCCGGTAACGGGAGGAGGACTCGACGATGCCGTACGCCGACCTCGGCGAGGCGCGGCTGTTCTACACCGACGACGGAACCGGCGAGACGACGCTGCTGCTCGTCCACGGGCTGGGCGCCGACTCGCACGAGTGGGTCCACCACATCCCCGCCCTGCGCGAGCGCCACCGGGTGATCGCCGTGGACCTGCGCGGGCACGGCTACTCCTCCGCGCCCCCGTCGGGCAACGAGCCCCGGGCCATGGCCGCCGACCTGCTGAAGCTGTGCGACGCCCTGGGCGTGGCCCGATGCGTGCCGGTCGGGCACTCCATGGGCGGCCACGTCGTCGTCCACCTCGCCGCCGAGCGGCCGGAACTGGTCCCCGCCCTGGTCGCCGTGGACGCCGGATACGGCTTCGCCGGCGCGGTCGCCGCCGCCTTCCCCGGCATGATCGCCGCGATGCGCGCCGACGTGCACGAGGCGAGCCTGCGCAACGACGAGTGGACCGCGACCCCGGCGACGCCCGCGTGGATCCGCGAGTGGCACCGCCGCCGCATCCTGGCCACGCCGCCGCACGTGCTGCTGCAGGCGTTCGAGGGCATGTTCGGCGGGGAGGACGCGCTCGGCCTGCGGCACAACGCGGGCCCCCACCTCGCCCGGCTGGCCTGCCCGGTGCTCAGCTTCCGGTTCGACCGGGAGCACGCGGCCTGGGAGGCCGGGGTGTTCAAGGACCCGCGCTCGCGGGTCGTGCTGTGGGAGGGCAGCGGGCACCGGCTGCACGAGGAACGCCCGGCGGAGTTCGTACTTGTCCTGACCGAGTGGCTAAGGAGCCTGCAGTGAAGTTCGCGATCTTCCTCAACCCGCAGATCCCCGGGTCCGGATACAGCCAGGAAGCCAACGCCGTCGCCAGGCGCCCCATCGGCCGGGACACCGAGTCGTACCAGAAGCTGCTGCACGAGGTGCGCGAGATCGCCGTGCACGCCGACCGGATCGGCTTCGACGCGCTGATGATGACCGAGCACCACTTCCACTCCGAGGGCTTCGAGTTCTCCGTCAACCCGCTGATGTTCCTCACCGACCTGGCCGCGCGCACCGAGCGCATCCTGCTCGCCCCGCTCGGCATCGTGCTGCCCGCCTGGGACCCGATCCGGGCCGCCGAGGACGTGGCGCTGCTCGACCAGTTCTGCAAGGGCCGGCTCCGGCTCGGGGTGGCCCGCGGCTACCAGAACCGGTGGATGAACGTGCTCGGCCAGCGCTGGAAGGCCGCGGCGGCCCGCTCGGACGGCTCGGCGGCCGACACCCGCAACTTCGACGTGTTCGGCGAGGTCCTGCAGATCATGAAGATGGCCTGGACCCAGGACACGCTGCGCTACAAGTCGGAGGTCCTGGACTACGAGGTGCCCTCGCCGTACGAGGGGATCGAGGGCTGGCCGGCGCTGGAGTGGACCAGGACCTTCGGCGCCCCCGGCGAGGTGGACGAGCAGGGCCGCATCCGCGCGGTGTCGGTGTGCCCCAAGCCGTACCAGTACCCGCACCCCGAGCTGTGGCAGCCGTTCACGATCTCCGACCGCTCGGTGGTGCGCGCGGCGCAGGAGGACATCCTGCCGTGGATGTTCACCCCCAACCCGGACGAGCACGCCGCCAAGGCCCGCCTGTACCAGGAGGAGTCGGCCAAGTGCGGGCGGCACTACAAGCTGGGCGAGCACACCGGCATCCTGAAGATCGTCGGCATGGCCGACACCCGCGAGGAGGCCATCGCGACCTACGGGCACGGCATGCAGAAGGACTTCGCCGCGTTCTTCGGCCCCTTCGGCTACCTGGAGGTGCTGCGCAAGAAGGAGGACGACAAGCACAAGCCGATCAGCCCGGAGAAGGGCGACTACCGCCGGATGAGCGAGGTCGAGATGGCCCTGCTCGGCGGGCCCGACGACGTCAAGCGGGGCATCCAGCGGCTCCTGGACCGCATGCCCGACCTGGAGTGGTTCGGACTGTTCATGCAGGGACAGCAGGGCGTGCTCCCGCTGGACACCGTCAAGCGGAACCTGGAACTGTTCGCCACCAAGGTCATCCCGGAGTTCGCGGACTGAGGGGGGCGACCGTGCGGTTCTGGCTGGGCGCCTCGTTCACCCCCACCGACCAGTACGTCGAGCTGGCCCGCGCCGCCGAGCGGTGCGGCTTCGACACCTTCACCCTCTCCGACCACATCTTCCACACCGACTTCGCCTCGCCGTACCCCTACTCCGACACCGGCCGCCCGCGCTGGACCGCCGAGACCCACTGGCCCGAGGTGTGGGTCACGATCGGCGCGATGGCCGCGGTCACCAGCACCCTGCGCTTCTCCCCCAACGTGTACGTCGCCCCGGCCCGGGACCTGTTCACCGTGGCCAAGCAGGTGGCCACCGCCGCCGCGCTGTCCGGCGACCGGATCACCTTCGGGGTGGGCGTCGGCTGGTGCGCCGAGGAGTTCGCCCAGACCGGCCAGGACTTCCACACCCGCGGCAGACGGCTCGACGAGATGATCCCGGTGCTGCGCGCCCTGTGGGCCGGCGGCCAGGTCGAGCACTCCGGCACGCACTACGCCTTCCCGCCGCTGTCGATCGCCCCCACCCCGTCGAAGCCGGTCCCGGTCTACATCGGCGGCGACAGCGAGGCCGCCCTGCGCCGCGCCGCCCGCCTCGGCGACGGCTGGATCGGCAACCGGATCTACACCGAGGAGCAACTCGACCAGGTCCTCACCTCGCTCCGCCGCCACCTGAAGGACCACGGCCGGGACGAGGACGCCCTGGACATCGTCGCGCCGCTGGCGGTGCTGCCCGACCCGGCGACGTACCGCCGCTTCGAGGACAAGGGCGTCACCGCCACCCTCGCCGCCCCCTGGTGGCTCGCCACCCCCGAGGAGCGCGCCGCCCACCCCAAGGGCTCCCTCTCCCTCAAGCTCGCCACCATGGAACGCTTCGCCGAGGAGGTGGTCGCGCGGGTATAACCTGCCTGGGTGGATGTGATCACGGCGACCCGGTACGTCGTGCCGCTGCGAGAGGGCGGCTCGCTGCCGGGGATCGTCGAGGCGGACGATCTGGGCACCTACGTGGTGAAGTTCCGGGGCGCCGGGCAGGGTGTGCCGGTGCTGGTGGCCGAGATCATCTGCTCCGGGCTGGCCCGCGGGCTCGGCTTCAGGACCCCCGACCTGAAGCTGATCGAGATCGACGGCCGGCTCGGCGCGCGTGAGCCCGACGAGGAGATCCAGGACCTGCTCAAGGCCAGCGAGGGGCTGAACCTCGCGGTGGACTTCCTGCCGGGCGCGCTCGGGTTCGAGCCGCTGGCCTGGAAGCCCGACCGCGCCCTCGCCGCGCGGCTGGTCTGGTTCGACGGGCTGATCCACAACGTGGACCGGAGCTGGCGCAACCCCAACCTGCTCGAATGGCACCGCAACGTGTGGCTTATCGACCACGGCGCGGCACTGTGGTTCCACTACAACTGGCGCACCGCCGACCCGCAGCGCCCCTTCGACCCCGGCGATCACGTGCTGGCCCCGTTCGCGAGCGCGGAGGCCCTGGCCGAGGCGGGCGCCGAGCTGAGCGCGCTGGTCACCCGCGACCTGCTGGAGGCGGTGATCGCCGAGGTGCCCGAGGAGTGGCTGGTGCGCGCCGGCGGGGGCGGCGACGCCCGCGCCGCGGGCGAGGCGTACATCGAGCACCTTCTCGCCCGCGCGCACGGCCCGCGGGCCTGGCTGCCGGAGGGGGGCGCGCGATGAAGGCGGTCTACGAGTACGCGCTGATCCGCGTGGTGCCGCGGATCGAGCGCGGCGAGCTGATCAACGCGGGCGTGATCGTGTACTGCCAGCCCCGCGACTACCTGTGCGCGAAGGCCGAGCTGGACGAGGCGCGGCTGCTCGCGCTCGACCCCGGGGCCGACGTCACCGCCGTGCGCCAGGCGCTGGCGGTGTACGAGCGGGCCTGCGGCGACGACACCCCCGGGCCGCTGGCCCGCGAGTCGCGCGGCGGCCGGTTCCGCTGGCTGACCGCCCCGCGCAGCACGGTCGTCCAGGCCGGGCCGGTGCACGCCGGGCTGACCGACGACCCGGCCGCCGAGCTGGAGCACCTGTTCGCCCGCCTGGTCCGCGCGCCGGGCGCGGTCAGAACAGCACCGAGGTGAAGGTGCCGACCTCCTCGAAGCCCACCTTGCGGTAGACCGCCCGCGCGGGCGCGTTGAAGTCGTTGACGTACAGCGTGACCAGCGGCGCGAAGCAGCCGAGCGCCTGGATGACCAGTGCCGACATGCCGGCCGCCGCATGCCCCTTGCCGCGGTGCTCGGGGTGCACCCACACGCCCTGGATCTGGCACGCCTGCGGGGTGACCGCGCCGATCTCGGCCTTGAAGATCACCTTGCCGTTGTCGATCCGGGCGTACGAGCGGCCGATGCGGATCAGCTCGGCCACCCGGGTCCGGTACAGCGCGCCGCCGTCGCCCGTGTCGGGCGAGATGCCCACCTCCTCGGTGAACATGGCCACGCAGGCCGGGAGCAGGATGTCGAACTCCTCGGGGCGCACGCGGCGGACGTAGGGGTCGGGCGGCACGCGGGGCGCGCCGGAGATCGTCATCACCGGCTGCGCCCACCGTACGGCCCGCGCCGGCCCCCAGTGCGGTTCGAGCAGCTCCCACAGCGGCTCCACCGCCTCCCGGGGACCCACGATGGACGAGCAGCGCCGCCCCTGGCGGCGGGCACGGTCGGCGAAGGCCAGCACGGCCTCACGGCCGGCGTTCACCGGCACCAGGTTGGCGCCGGCGTAGCACAGGGAGGTCATGGCCCCGCGCGGGCCGAACCCCCACATCTGGCCGCCGAGCCGGGCCGGGTTCAACCCGACGGACCTGACCCGCGAGGCGACGAAGACGTTGGCGACCGGATCGGTGTCGAGGATCGCGAGGACCTCGTCCCGGTCGTTGTCGTCGAGCACGCGCGACGCCGATGTACGCAGCATCACGCGCCAAGCGTACGCGACCTCCTTCAATTTGGCAGGAACCGCCCCAGACCCCTCGTGTTGTCGCCCGTCGTCATCGCCCTTGGCTCAGGTCGCGGCTCAGGCCGCGGCCTTGTCGGCCGGACGCGGCGCGGCGTTGGCAGGGCAGCTCGCGTCGGGCCCGGCGACCGGGCGGACATGGCTCGCCGGCAGCGTGCCGTCACGCAGGTACGCCGCGAGGTGCCGGTCCACGCACGCGTTGCCGCCCAGGGAGACGCCGTGGTTGCCGCCGGGCTCGACCACCATGCGCGCGTTCGGGAAGAGCCTGCGCATCCGCAGCGCCCCCTCGTACGGCGTGGCGGCGTCGCGGCGCGACTGCAACATCAGCACCGGCGGCAGCTTGGGGCTCGCCGTGATCCGCGGCGGGGTGCCGCCCGGCACGCTCCAGAACGCGCACGGCGCGTTGTACCAGGCGTTCGGCCAGGTCATGAACGGCGCGGCGCGGTTCACCCGGATCATGTCGGCGCGCCAGGAGTTCCAGTCGCGCGACCAGGTGGAGTCGCGGCACTGCACCGACAGGTAGACGGCGTAGCCGTTCTCCTCCTTGGGGCCGTTCTGCGCGTGCTTTCGCTGCGCCTCGACCAGCTTCCCGCCGTCGCCCTGCCGGACGTACGCCGAGAAGGCCGCGGCCAGCTCGGGCCAGACCGTGTTGTTGTAGCCGCCGACGGTGAAGATGTCGTCCAGCTCGCTCGGCCCGATCACCTTGCCGGCCGGGTGGGCGCGCAGCCGGTCGCGCATGGCGTAGTAGGCCACGCGCACCGCCTCGGGGTCGTCGCCCAGCCGGTAGACCGCGTTGTGCCGGGCCACCCAGGCGAGGAAGTCGCGGTGGCGGCGCTCGAAGGCGTAGTCCTGGGCGATGTTGGAGGAGTACCAGTCGCCGGCGGGATCGACGACGCTGTCGAGCACCAGGCGGCGGACGTGGCCGGGGAACAGGCTGGCGTAGACGGCGCCGAGGTAGGTGCCGTACGAGTAGCCGAAGTAGCTGATCTTCTGCTCGCCGAGGGCGGCGCGGATCACGTCGATGTCCCTGGCGACGTGCTCGGTGGACATGTACGGCAGCATCCACGCCCACCGGGAGCCGCACGCCTGGGCGTAGGCGCGGGCGCGGCCGACGAGCACGGCTTCCTCGGCCGCGTTCCTGGCCACGGCGTCGGGACGCGGCGCCTTGAAGTACCGCTTCGGATCGACGCAGCTCAGGGCCGGGACGCTCTGCCCGACGCCGCGCGGGTCGAAGCCGATCACGTCGTACCTGCCGATGACGCCGGCGGGCAGGGTGCGCGCGATGTACTTGGCCAGTTCGAGCCCGGACGCGCCCGGCCCGCCGGGGTTGATCAGCAGCGGCCCGAGGTGGTCGCGGCCCCGGGTGGCGGTGCCCTTGATCCGGTTCAGCGCGATCTTGATCTTCTGGCCCTCGGGGTGCCGGTGGTCGAGCGGCACCCGCAGCCACGCGCACTCCACGACCTGCCCGTCGGCGGCCGGCTCGGGACAGGGCCGCCACTCCAGGCCCGGCGCCCGCGCGACGTCGGGCCCCGGCGCCGCGGCGCCCCCGCCCGCGGGCGCCGCAGCGGCGGCGCCGTTGTGCGCACAGATCCCGGTTACCAGCAGCGTCATGCCCGCCGCGATGCCGACGACTCGCTTCACTCGACAGCTTCCCCTCTGCTCAAATGACAGAGGTGATATTCCACTACGTGACGGCCCCGCTACGCCTCGCCCGCAAGACGCTTGCCATCATGTAATCAACACATTGCTGTCTGTAGCCGAATCCGCCGGTCGTAACCGCACGCCCCCGGGGGGCCGAACCCCCGCGACGACAGTGCGACCGCCTCAGGACCGAAGCCCCGCGACCGTCGGTGCACGACCGTCTCAGGACCGAAGCCCCGCGACCGTCGGTGCACGACCACCTCAGGACCGAAGCCCCGCAGCCGTCGGTGCACGACCACCTCAGGACCGAAGCCCCGCAGCCGTCGGTGCACGACCACCTCAGGGCCGAGGCCCCGCGACCGTCAGTGCACGACCACCTCAGGGCCGGCGCCCTCGCCGTCCGCGTCGACCTCGATGCCCATGCTCTCGGCCAGGCGCAGGGCCTCCTCGATCAGGGTCTCGACGATCTGCGACTCGGGCACCGTCTTGACGACCTCGCCCTTGACGAAGATCTGGCCCTTGCCGTTGCCGGAGGCGACGCCGAGGTCGGCCTCGCGCGCCTCGCCGGGGCCGTTGACGACGCAGCCCATCACGGCCACCCGCAGCGGCACCTTCAGCCCGTCGAGCCCGGCGTGCACCTGCTCGGCCAGGGTGTACACGTCCACCTGGGCGCGCCCGCAGGAGGGGCAGGAGACGATCTCAAGGCCGCGCTCGCGCAGGTTGAGCGACTCCAGGATCGCGATGCCGACCTTGACCTCCTCGACCGGCGGCGCCGACAGCGAGACCCGGATCGTGTCGCCGATGCCCTCGGCCAGCAGCGCCCCGAACGCCACCGCCGACTTCACCGTGCCCTGGAAGGCCGGGCCGGCCTCGGTGACGCCGAGGTGCAGCGGGTAGTCGCACTTGGCGGCGAGCTGCCGGTACGCCTGGATCATCACGACCGGGTCGTGGTGCTTGACCGAGATCTTGATGTCGCGGAAGCCGTGCTCCTCGAACAGCGAGCACTCCCACAGCGCCGACTCGACCAGCGCCTCGGGGGTGGCCTTGCCGTACTTCCGCAGCAGCCTGGGGTCGAGGGAGCCCGCGTTCACCCCGATCCTGATCGGCACGCCGTTGGCCGCGGCGGCCCGCGCGATCTCGCCCACCTTGTCGTCGAACTTCTTGATGTTGCCCGGGTTGACGCGCACCGCGGCGCACCCGGCCTCGATGGCGGCGAAGACGTACTTCGGCTGGAAGTGGATGTCGGCGATCACGGGGATCTGCGACTTGCGGGCGATGACCGGCAGCGCGTCGGCGTCGTCCTGCGAGGGCACCGCCACGCGGACGATCTGGCAACCCGCGGCCGTCAGCTCGGCGATCTGCTGCAGGGTGGCGTTCACGTCGGCGGTCACGGTCGTCGTCATCGACTGCACGGACACGGGAGCGTCGCCGCCCACCGGAACCGAGCCGACCATGATCTGCCGCGACCTCCTGCGCTCGGCGAGGGGACGCGTCCGCACGGAGGGAATCCCAAGATCAACAGACATCTCAGCACCTTGACTGGTTGGCGACGCGGCCTGCCTGACAGCCGCACTTTCCGGACGCCCCAAGTCTAGGTAGTCCAGAAGGCCGCGGTTCCCGCCTGTGGAGCACGTCACCGCCCTGCCGTGAGGAGTTCATCTCCCCCAAGCCACCCACACTTCACCACAAACCCAGAAATATCGCGAACCCCGGCGGTCACCTGGCGACCAGCTCGCCGGCGCGCGCCCGCGCCCAGGCGTCGGCGTCCAGGATCTCCTCCACGGAGTCGGCCGGAGCGGGCGTGTGCGCCGCGACCACCTCGGCCACAGTGTCGACGATGCCGAGGAACGGCAGCCGCCCGGCCCGGAACGCCTCCACGCACACCTCGTTGGCCGCGTTGTACACCGCCGGCGCCGTGCCGCCCGCCGTGCCGACCTGCCGCGCCAGCGCGACCGCCGGGAACGCCTCGTCGTCCAGCGGCTCGAAGGTCCAGGTGTGCGCGCTCGTCCAATCGACCGCCGGCGCCGCCCCGGGCACCCGCTCGGGCCACCCCAGCGCCAGCGAGATCGGCAGCCGCATGTCGGGCGGGCTCGCCTGCGCGATGGTCGAGCCGTCGGTGAACTCCACCATCGAGTGGACCACCGACTGCGGGTGCACCACCACCGTGATCCGGTCGAACCCGATGTCGTAGAGCAGGTGGGCCTCGATGACCTCCAGCCCCTTGTTCACCAGCGTCGCCGAGTTGACCGTGATCACCGGCCCCATCGACCAGGTGGGGTGCGCGAGCGCCTGCTCCGGCGTCACCCCGGCCAGCTCGGCCCGGGTGCGTCCGCGGAAGGGCCCGCCGCTGGCCGTCACGATGAGCCTGCGCACCTGCCGCGCGCCGACCTGCCCGTCGTACCCCCACGGCCCGTCGGCCCACAGGCACTGCGCCAGCGCCGAGTGCTCGGAGTCGACCGGCACCAGCATCCCCGGCTTGGCCAGCCGCTTCACCAGCGGCCCGCCCATGATCAGCGACTCCTTGTTGGCCAGCGCCAGCACCCGCCCCGCCTCCAGCGCCGCCAGCGTCGAGGACAGCCCCAGCGCCCCGTCGATGCCGTTCAACACGACATCGCACGGCCACGCCGCCACCTCGGCCACCCCCTCGGCCCCGGCCAGCACCTCGGCCCGAGCCCCCAGCCCCGCCAGCGCCTCCCGCAACCGCGGCACCACCCCGGCATCGGCCACCGCCACGACCTCGGCCCCGAACTCGGCCGCCTGCCGCGCCAGCAGATCCACCCGCCCGCCACGCGCCGCAAGCCCCGCGACCCTGAACCGCCCCGGGTTGCGCGCTATGACATCGAGCGCCTGAGTGCCGATCGACCCGGTAGACCCGAGCAGGACAACACGACGACTGCTATCTGGCTGCACCGCCCCATTGTCCCGCACCCCCTCACCCCCCGCAGCCCGACCGCAGGAGCGCGCACCTGCCGGCAGGGTACGGGGCAGCCGCTTCGGGCGAAGGGCGCCGAGGGCGGGTGTCACCCCGGGCACGGAGAGGGGTGTCACCTGAGGGAGCGCGGGGGCGGGTGGGGGGTGAGGGCCGCTGGCGCGTGAGCAGGGCTGGAGGTGACTGCCTGGGCTGCGTGCCGGGTCGCGGCTCGCCGTCGCCGGGGCTCTGGGCGTCGCTTTCGGCCCTCCGGGGGGTCGGGGTTCCGTCTGGCACATATATCGGATTTGTGCCAGTGACTATGGAATATCAGTATAGAAAGTACGGACGCCCGAGACCCCCGTTAATGCTGTGGTTGATGTCCGAATTCACCTATATCTTTCTCGGCGAATACTGAGCAATAGGGATATCTCCCCTACTAACGTCCGCAGTCAGCAAATCCGGTCTCGGGAGGTATACATGCACCGCACGGCACGTATCGTGCCCATTCTCACCCTTGTCGCCGGAGGGGCCCTGCTGAATGCGGGCGTCGCGCATGGCGCTAGTGGCGCGTCCGGCGTACAGGAGACGCGGGCACCGAAGCCGATCTCCAGGGAGGCGGCGGACACCAGGACCGAGCAGCGTACGGTCGCGAGCTACTGGACCGAGGCGCGGATGGAGGCGGCCACGCCGATCGACGTTCTGGCCAAGAGGACCAACGGCGTGCAGTTCAGCGCCTCGGTGGGGGCGCCGGCGAAGGGGCGGGTGAGTGGGGGGTCGCCGTTGACGGTCACGCCGACCGCTCCCGGCAGCGCCGCCAGGCTGGCGCCGGCTCAGGCGCAGCAGGCCGCCGCGCCCAACAGCTCGGGGACCGCGTGGACCCGGGGCGGCGCGGTGACGATGACCACGGGACGGATCTTCTTCACCTACCAGGGGCGCAACGCCTCGTGCTCCGGCAGCGCCGTGACCAGCGCGAACAAGAGCGTCGTGCTGACGGCCGGGCACTGCGTGAAGCTGGGCGGCGCCTTCCACTCCAACTGGGTGTTCGTGCCCGGCTACAACGAGGGCGAGCGGCCCCACGGCACCTGGGTGGCCACCAGGCTGATCACCACGCCGGGCTGGAACTCGCGCGAGGACGTCAACGGCGACATGGCCGCCGCCGTGGTGGCCCCGCTGGACGGCAAGCTGCTCACCGACGTGGTGGGCGGCCAGGGGGTGGCGTTCAACCAGGGGCGGCGTCAGCAGATGTACTCCTTCGGCTATCCCGCCTCCGGCCGGTACGACGGCTCGCGGCTGATCTACTGCTCCGGGCGGGCCTTCGACGACTTCCTGCTCTCCCAGGGAATCGGCCTGACCTGCAACATGACCGGCGGTTCGAGCGGCGGTCCATGGCTGCTGAACTTCAACGAGTCCACCGGCCTCGGCACCCTCAACTCGGTGAACAGCTTCAAGTACAACTTCTCCCCGAACTGGATGTTCGGTCCCTATTTCGGGACCGAGGCGAAGGCCGTCTACGAGGCCGCGCAGCGCGGCGACGCCACGTGATTGACGCAAAGTAGCGACAAGAGCACCGCCCGTAGTACAGACTCGGGTCATATGACCCCGAGCCTCCCCCTGCTCGCCGCCGCGTCGCTGGTGGCGGGCGTCCTCACCCTCCCCACCCCCCTTTCCGCGGGCGACCTTTCCGCGGGTGACGTCGTCGAGCGCGTGGGCGCGAGCACCGCGAGCGAGCGGCACCGTGTGCTGGCGTACTGGACGCCGCGGCGCATGGCCGCCGCCACTCCGCTCGGCCTGCTCGACCTGCCCGGTTCGCTGCGCGCGATCGGCGGCGCGCTCGCCAGGCCCGGCCTGCTCGGGGCGCTCGCGGGCGCCCCGCGGGCCGGCGCCCGCCCCGAGCCCGAGCCGGCACGCCGGCGGACCGCCGGGCGCGAGGCGATCACCGCCGGCTCCCAGTGGACGGCGGGCGGCGTGGTCGGCCGTACCACCGGGCGGGTGTTCCTCACGCTCAACGGCGCCGACTTCGTGTGCAGCGCGAGCACGGTGCGCAGCGCCAGCAAGGACGTCGTCATCACCGCGGGCCACTGCGTCAAGGACGGCGCGGGCGCGTGGGCCGAGAACTGGACCTTCGTGCCCGGCTACCACGAGGGCGCCAAGCCGTACGGCTCCTACACCGCCCGCCGCCTGTTCGTGGCGGGGCCGTGGGCGCGCCAGGCCGACGACGACCACGACGTGGCCATGGTGGCGCTCAACAGCGACGGCGGCCGGCACGTCGCCGACGCCGTGGGCGCGCAGGAGATCTCCTTCGCGCCGGTGCGCGGCGCGCAGACCTACGGCTTCGGCTTCCCCGCCGAGCCGCCGTACGACGGGGAGCGCCTGTACTACTGCGCGGGCCGCCCGCGCCCCGACCCGTACGGCGGCACCGAGGACCAGGGGCTCGGCTGCAAGCTGACCGCGGGGGCGAGCGGCGGGCCGTGGCTGACCGGCTTCGACCCCAGGACCGGCCACGGCACGATCACGTCGGTGAGCAGCTTCAAGTACCTGGACGACCCGAACACCATGTACGGTCCCACGTTCGGGCCGTCCACCCGTGAGCTGTTCGCGACCGCCGAGCGCGCGTGAGGGTCAGCGTGAGGGTCAGAGCGTCAGGCCGGTCAGCACCATCACCTTGTCGTAGGTGTAGTCGGCCATCGCCGACCGCAGGCCCTCGCGGCCCACGCCGGAGTCCTTGATCCCGCCGTACGGCATCTGGTCGGCGCGGTACGACGGCACGTCGCCGATGATCACACCGCCCACCTGGAGCTCCCGGTTGGCGCGGAAGGCGATGTCGAGCGAGCGGGTGAAGACCCCGGCCTGCAGCCCGTACGCCGAGTCGTTGGCCGCGGCGAACGCCTCGTCCACGCCGGCCACCCGCTGCAGCACCATGACCGGGCCGAACACCTCCTCGCGGCACACCTTGGCGTCGGCGGGCGCGTCGGCCAGCACGGTCGGCGCGTACGTCGCGCCGTCGCGCGTGCCGCCGGTGAGCACCTTCGCGCCGCCCTCGACCGCCTCGGCCACCCACTGCTCGACCCGCTCGGCCGCGGCGGTCGAGACCAGCGGCCCCACCTGGGTCTTCTCGTCGGCCGGGTCGCCCACGACCAGGGCGTTCACGGCCGGGATCAGCCGCTCGACGAAGGCGTCGTACACGGCGTCCTCGACGATCACCCGCTGCACCGCGATGCAGCTCTGCCCGGCCTGGTAGTTGGAGAACAGCGCGATCCGGGCGGCGGCGAAGTCGAGGTCGGCGTCGGCGAGCACGATCGCCGCGGCGTTGCCGCCGAGCTCCAGCGTGACGTGCTTGCGCGGCACCCGGTCGCCGATCGCGTAGCCGACCGGGGCGGAGCCGGTGAACGACACCACGGGCAGCCTGGGGTCCTCCACCAGGGCGGCGGCGCGGTCGTTGGGCACCGGCAGCACCGAGAACATGCCCTCGGGCAGGCCGGTCTCGGCCAGGATCTCGCCGAGCAGCAGCGCCGACAGCGGGGTGGCGGGCGCGGGCTTGACGATCACGGGCGCGCCGACCGCGATGGCGGGGGCGACCTTGTGCGCGACCAGGTTCAGCGGGAAGTTGAACGGCGTGATGGCGAGCACCGGCCCGTGCGGGACCCGGGTGACGTACGCGATGCGGCCGGCCGCCGCAGGCTCGGTGTCCAGGCGCTGCACCTCGGCCCCGGACCTGCGGGTCTCCTCGGCGGCGAAGCGGAAGGTCGCCACGGCGCGGGCGACCTCGGCCCGCGCCCAGAAGATCGGCTTGCCGTTCTCGGCGCTGATCAGCCGGGCGATCTCGTCGGCACGCTCGGCGAGGCGGCGCGAGACATGCGCGAGCGCCTCGGCCCGTACGTGCACGGGCAGCGCGGCGGCCTCCTTCTGCACGGCGTCCGCCGCGGCGACGGCCTGCTCGACCTGCTCGGCGGTCGGGACCGAGGCGCGCCCGACCACGCGGTCGTCGACGGGGTTGGTCACGGTGAGCTCGCCGTCGCCGGTGGCGGGACGCCCGGCGAGCCAGAAGGGGCGTACATCCATGGCTCCGACGCTATGCCACCGCCACCGCACCGGGCTTTACTCCAGATCGCACAATCCACGCGTCCTACCCCACCGGTGCGGCTAATAGAACTTTTCCCCACTAGGTGTAACGAAATCCACCCCAAATCTGGATGTTTCTTCATGTAAGGCGGTTTGAACTTTCCGTAGGTTGGTTAAGTCATCTGTGCGGGTCACGTGCGGGGCCCCTGACCAGAAGGGCGTGACCTCATGACCTCGTCGGCGCCGCTTGGACTCCAGGGCGCCTATCTGCTCGGCGAGCGCAGCTCCCATGACGAGCTGCGCACACGTCTGCTCGACGTCGCGGGCGAACTGCTGCTCACCCACGGCCCCGACGGCCTGTCGATGCGCCGCATCGCCACCGAGGCCGGCTGCTCCACCACGGTCATCTACACCATGTTCGGCAGCAAGGAGGGCCTGGCCGAGGCTCTCTACCTGGAGGGCTTCGAGCGCTTCCGCCGCCGCCTGGAAGCGGTGCCGCCCCGCAAGGACCCCTTCGAGTACCTGACGGCCCTCGGCCCGGCCTATCGCGAGGCGTGCCTGTCCGAGCCGGCGTACTACAGCCTGATGTTCGAAAAGGCCATCCCCGGCTTCGAGCCCAGCGAACGCGCCCGCACCCTCGCCAGGGCCGCCCTGAACATCTTCGACCGGGTGATCGCCGACTGCATCTCGGCGGGCTACATCATCCCCACCCAGCCCCGCAAGATCGCCGACGCCCTCTGGGCCGCCGCCCAGGGCGCCATCAGCCTGGAACGCGCGGGCCACCTGCGCGACTCGCGCACCTACGACGCGGTCACCACGGCCACGATCTGCTGCTACCTCGTGCGCAAGGAGTAGAGCACCCCTGCGGCGCATGCTCCTCACAGGAGGAGCTCCGGCGTTCAGCTGTGGGCGCGGGTTATGAGCAGGGCCATCAGGAGTTCGGCTCTGGTGGCCGGGTCGTCCAGGTCGCGGTTCAGCAGGTCCGTCACGCGGCGCATGCGGTAGCGGAGGGTGTGGCGGTGGATGCCCAGGCGCTGGGCGGCGGCGTCCCAGTGGCCGTTGGCGTTGAGGTAGGCGTGCAGGGACTCCAGCAGGTCGGTGCGGGTGCCGTGTTCGTGGAGGGGGGCCAGGAGCGCGGTGGCGAAGGCGTCGGCGGCGCTGGGGTCCAGGAGGCTGAGCAGGCCCTGGCCGGGGATGTCGGCGAAGCGCATGACGGAGGTGCCGGACCTGCGGGCGGTGGTGAGGGCGCGGTCGGCCTGGGCCAGGGCGGCGGGGAGGGTCTCGGGGGTGGCGGGGTCGCTGACGCCCACGGGGGCGTGCAGGCCGAGGGCTTCGGCCACGTCGTCGGTGCGGGCGGCGGGGACGAGCAGGACGGTGCGGTCGTCCAGGGCGGCGGTGAAGGATTCTCCCCCGGCCTCGCCGGCGATCTCGGGCCCGGCCGGGGTGACGATCACCGAGAGGTCGCCCTCGGGGAGGTGATCGCCCAGGGCGGCCAGGGTGTCGCGGGCGGCGTCGAGCCTGCCGTCGAGGAGCAGGCGCAGCACGGCGGAGCGTACGCGGCGTTCGGCGACCGGGCGGGCGGCCCGCTGCTCCAGGGCCAGGGTGAGCAGGGAGCAGGCGACGTTGACGATGGTGTGCGCGATCGGGGAGAAGGACCGCTCGGCGCCGACGGCGAAGAAGCCGCGTACGCGGCGGGCGGCGCCGAGGGGCTGGAGGATGACGTGGACCCCACGCTCGGAGACGGCCATGCTCGCGGTGCCGCCCTTGAGCCGGGTCAGCTCGGGACGCAGGGCCTCCGCGTGGGCCTCGCCGCCTCCGGCTGCGGCGAGCACCGCGCCGGAGGGGTCGAGCAGGACGGTCCAGCCGCCGATCTCGGCCGCCAGGCGGGCGACGACGGCGCCGATGCCGTCGGGCAGCAGGGCGGCGCGGGTCAGGCGGCCCTGGGCGGCGAAGGCGCGGGTCAGCTCCTCGTACTGCTCGGCGGCGAGCAGGTCGCTGACCGCCTTGCCGATCGCGACGAAGGGGGTGTCGCGCGGCACCTCGACCAGGGGCAGGCCGGCGTCGGCGGCGGCGCGTACCAGGGTGGCGGGCACCTCCTCGTGGCCGAGGCCGACGCCGAAGCCGATGCCGGTGACCTCGCGGCCGACCAGCCGGGCGACGTACGGCACCGCCGCCGCCTCGTCGTCGCGCAGCCGCATGCCGGTGGTCAGCACCAGTTCGCCGCCCTCCAGGAACGGCGTGGGGTCCTCCAGCTCGCTGACCGCGACCCAGCGCACCGGCCGGTCCATCCGCTCGGCGCCCGCGAGCACGCGCAGGTGCAGGGCCGCGATCGCGACCACCCGCCGCAACGTCGGTGCCACCCGGTTCCCCCTGCGTGCCCACGGGTTGTACATCCTGCACAACCCGCTCGGGCCCAGTCTGCCATAGTGCAGCATCGGCACCGGAGGCGCCCGCACGTAGCTTCGACGGTATGAGCGGCTTGACCTCCTCTTCCCCTGCCTCCATCGACTCCGCGGCCTCCCGGGGCGGCCCCGGACTGCCGCAGGAGCGGCGCGTCGTCACCGAGATCCCGGGCCCGAAGTCGCGGGAGATGTTCGCGCGCAAGCAGGCCGCCGTGCCGCCGGGCATCGGCACGACGCTGCCGGTCTTCATCACCAGGGCGGGCGGCGGCGTCGTCGTGGACGCCGACGGCAACTCACTGATCGACTTCGGCTCGGGCATCGCGGTGACCAGCGTGGGCAACGCGAACCCCCGGGTGGTGGAGCGGGCGGGGCGGCAGCTCGCCGACTTCACCCACACCTGTTTCATGGTCACTCCGTACGAGTCGTACGTGGCGGTGTGCGAGAAGCTGAACCAGGCCACGCCGGGCGACCACGAGAAGCGTACGTTCCTGGTCAACACCGGCGCCGAGGCCGTGGAGAACGCGGTCAAGGTGGCCCGCCACGCGACCGGCAGGCAGGCGGTGGTGGTCTTCGAGCACGGCTACCACGGCCGGACCCTGCTCACGATGACGCTGACCGCCAAGAACATGCCCTACAAGCACCGGTTCGGGCCGTTCGCGCCGGAGGTCTACCGGGCCCCGCTCGCGTACCCGTTCCGCTGGCCGACCGGCAGGGAGAACTGCGCCGAGGAGGCCTTCGCGCAGACCGTGGACATGATCGAGAAGCAGGTCGGCGCGGAGAACGTGGCGGCCGTGGTGATCGAGCCGATCGCGGGCGAGGGCGGGTTCATCGAGCCGGCCCGCGGGTTCCTGCCGCGGCTGCTGGAGTACTGCCGGGCCAACGGGATCGTGTTCATCGCCGACGAGGTGCAGACGGGCTTCGCGCGTACCGGGCACCTGTTCGCGTGCGAGGACGAGGGCATCGTGCCCGACATCATCACCACGGCCAAGGGCATCGCGGGCGGCCTGCCGCTGGCGGCGGTGACCGGCCGGGCGGAGCTGATGGACAAGGTGCACGTCGGCGGGCTGGGCGGCACGTACGGCGGCAACCCGGTGGCGTGCGAGGCGGCGCTGGCGGTGTTCGAGACGATCGAGCAGGAGGACCTGGTGGGCCGGGCCCGGCACATCGGCTCGATCATGCTGCCCCGGCTGCGGGCGCTCGCCGAGCGGACCGGCATCATCGGCGACGTGCGCGGGCGCGGCGCGATGATCGCGATCGAGCTGGTACGGCCGGGCACCAAGGAGCCCGACCCGGCCGCGACCGCCGAGATCGCCAAGCGGTGCCACGCGGAGGGGCTGCTGGTGCTGACCGCGGGCACGTACGGCAACGTGCTGCGCTTCCTGCCTCCGCTGGTGATGCCGGATCACCTGCTCGACGAGGGACTGTCAATCCTGGAGAAGGCCATCACCGAGGTTTAGATCACCACAAAGCGGGCACCCGGCTTCGTGCCTGGGTGCCCCTTTTGTCGTTATTTGGCAAGTGGGGCACCCGGGATTTAACCCCACCTTGACGCGCAACAAAGCGATCACGGACGGAAGCGGGGTTATAACGGTTCCGATATGAGGCGAGCGATCAGGGGAAGCGCGATGAACTGGGATCCGAGCGGCGCGGCGCGGATCGTGTTGACGTTCGACCCCGAGGGCCTGACGTGGGCGCAACGCGACGGCGAGGCGTGCGTCGTGTGCCACAAGAAGTGGCCGCGGCCCCGGATCAGGGTCGGGCGCCTGCCCGACAGCGCCACCGTGCTCGCCTGCCCCGACTGCGCCGAGGCCCTGTGCCCGCCGACGGCGGGAGACGTGGTGGTGTCCTTCCCCACCCGCCGCCGCAGGGCCGCCGTGCACTGAACCCGCGCTGAGGCCCTCCCCGCGGGTCAGCCGCCCTCGCGCAGGCCCCAGGGCGAGCCGTACTCGGTGAGCAGGTCCAGGAACGGCACCGCGTCGAACGCCTCCGGCCCGAGCACGCCCGTCCCCTTCCACACCCCGCCCGCGACCAGCTCCAGGGCCACCACCGGGCAGACCGCGGTCTGCCAGACGACCGCCTGGCTGCCGTACTCCTCCATCGACCACTCGTTGTCCACCACGTGGTACAGGTAGACCTCGCGGGAGCCGCCGTCCGCGCCGGTGCCGCGCACCCAGGTCCCGGCGCAGGTCTTGCCGCGCATCCGGTCGCCGAGCGTGGCCGGGTCGGGCAGGCAGGCGGCCACCACGTCGCGCGGCGCCACCCGCACCCCGCCGACCGCGACCTCGTCCGTACGGTCCAGGCCCAGCTTGTGCAGGGTGCGCAGCACCCCGATGAACTCCCTGCCCAGGCCGTACTTGAAGGTGACCCGCCCGGCGTCCACCCAGCGCGGGATGAGCAGGACCTCCTCGTGCTCGACGTTCACGCACTCGACCGGGCCGATGCCCTCGGGGAAGTCGAACACCTCCGGCTCGCTGAACGGCGCGGTCGTGCGCCACCCGCCGTTCTCCCAGATCACCGGCGGGTTCAGGCACTCCTCGATGGTGGTCCAGATGGAGAAGGTGGGGGCGAAGTCGTAGCCGTCCACGACCAGGTTCGCGCCGTCCCTGACGCCGATCTCCTCGATGCGGGAGAACAGGTGGTCGGCGGCGTACCGGGCGAAGACGTCGGACAGGCCGGGCTCGACGCCCATGCCGACCAGCGCCAGCCGTCCCGCCCCGCGCCAGGCGCCGTCCAGTTCGAACTGCTCGTCGCCGAGCTTGACCCCGGGCAGCTCGTACGGCCGCTCGGGGTGCGGCCGGGACAGCGACATGGCCATGTCGAGATAGTCGGCCCCGGCGGCGAGCGCGGCCCGGAACAGCGTCATCGCGAAGCGCGGGTCCACGGCGTTGAACAGCACGCCGCAGCGGTGCTCGCGCAGCGCGGCCTCCACCGCCCGCCCGTCGGAGGCGTCCAGGGTGATGGCGCTGAAGCGCGGATCGCCCACGGCGGCGACGACGGCCTCGGCCCGTCCCGGCCGGTTGTCGGCGACCACGACGTGCTCGAAGAACTCCCGCCGCGCGGCGATCCCGACCGCGGCGGCGCCGACGCCGCCGGCTCCCACAAGCAGAATCCTCATACCGGCACCGTACACTGACTAGTCATTCAGTCAATGAAGCGGGCGCGGGATGGCGGCGGCCGGAGAAACGAAGGGGCGCTCCGGGGCGGGGGGTGCTCCCGGAGCGCCGGCAGGCGCCGCCCAGCGGGGGGATAGGGCGCGCCCGCGGTCTTCGCGCACGCCGGAGGCGTGCCACACCGGGGAGGCGGCACACGATGGCACGGCGCGGGTAAAGGGACCCCCGCCTAGTCCACCAGGGTGCGCCAGCGGCTCTCCCATTCGGTGTAGTCAGTGCATTCCCCGTCTTGGCCGCCGCAATCCCCCGATGGGCGAACGGCAAAGGAAACCCGGTCCAGCCAGGCGTCCTCGCCCACGTGGAAGGCGGCGCAGACGCGCCCGGCGCGGCCGTTGCAGGCGTCGGGGTCGGCGGGGGCCAGCCCGGTCCAGGCGGCGGCCTGGCGTTGCACGTCGGTGGAGCTCATCCAGGCCAGCCACCGGTAGGCGCAGTTGGGGTGGGCGGCCTCCGCGGAGATCATCCAGGCGTCGGCGCGGCCGGGCATCCGCCCGCCGGTCACCGCGCGCACCTGCCGGCCCGCCGCCCGCAGGAGCTGCAGATCGTACGGCGTCGCCTGCGCCGCCGCGAGATCGCCCGTCGCGAACCCCTCGATGACGTCCAGGGAGTCGAGGAAGTAGGACCGCTCGTCGCCGTCGCGCTCGGCCAGCAGCGCAACCGCCCGGTCGAGCTGCTCGCGGGTGAGCTGGTACGGGTCCTGCACGCCGAGCGCCAGCGCCGCGGCGGCGATGGTCAGCGGATCGTCGCGCAGGGCGGTGGCGCCGCCCGCGGTGAACAGGCCGCGCCAGTCCTTCGGCCCGCCCTCGTCGTAGAGGACCTGGTCGGCGGACCACAGGAACGGCACTCCGTACGTCTTGCCGTCGCGGGTGTAGGCGGGCAGCGAGCGCAGCCGCTTGGGCATCTCGTGGAAGCCGGGCACCAGCGCGGTGTCGATCTGCCTGACCTTGCCCTGCCCGATCAGCAGCCCGGCCAGCTCCGGCGAGGCCGACACCACGTCGTAGGACTTCTCGGCGTACCGCTGCGCCAGCTCGGCCGGGGTGCGCACCTGGTCCAGGGTGGTGACCCGGCAGCCGCTCTCGCGCTCGAAGGCGGCCACCCAGTTGGCCCTGCTGTCGGTGCCGCCGTACTCGACGTAGCCGCGGTAGCCCAGCACGGTGATCTGGCCCTCGCCCTCGCCGATCGAGGGGGTCGGGGTGGGCGTCGGAGTCGCGGCCTTGGATGCGATCCGGGCCGAGGCGGCGGGGGGCGAGGTGTCGGCAGTGTGTGAGGTCTGCGCGGTGGCCGTGCCGCATGCCGCCAGGGCGAGACAGCACGCTCCGGCCAGCGCCGCCACTCGCCCGCCCCGCATCACCCGCTCGCCCCTCTCACCGCTCGGCATCGACTGTGGGGAGCCTACCGGCGAAACGCCCCCGGCGCGGCGGCCGTTCAGCCGTTGGTGGGGAAGCCGAGGTTGACGCCGCCGTGGCTGGGATCGAGCCAGCGGGAGGTGACCACCTTGCCCCGGGTGTAGAAGTGGACGCCCTCGGTGCCGTGCACGTGCGTGTCACCGAACAGCGAGGACTTCCAGCCGCCGAAGCTGTAGAACGCCATCGGGACCGGGATCGGCACGTTGATGCCGATCATGCCCACCTCGACCTCGTTCTGGAACCGGCGGGCGGCGCCGCCGTCGTTGGTGAAGATCGCGGTGCCGTTGCCGTACTCGCCGGAGTTGATCACCTCGACGCCGGCCTCGTACGTCGGGACGCGCACGATCGACAGCACCGGGCCGAAGATCTCCTCACGGTGCACCCGCGACCCCGGCGGCACGTGGTCCAGGACCGTGGGGCCGAGCCAGAAGCCCGGGGTGTCGGCGGCGGTGCCGCCGCCGCGCACCGGCGCGGTGCGGCCGTCCACCACCACCTTGGCCCCTTCGGAGACACCCAGGTCGAGGTAGGAGGCCACCTTGTCGCGGTGCTCGCGGGTGACCAGCGGGCCCATCTCGGACTCGGGGTCGTCGCCCGGCCCCACCTTCAGCGCCGCCACCCGGCTGACGATCTTGTCCACCAGGGCGTCGCCGACCGGGTCCACGGCCAGCACGACGGAGATCGCCATGCACCGCTCCCCCGCCGAGCCGAACCCGGCGGAGACCGCGGAGTCGGCCACCAGGTCCAGATCGGCGTCGGGCAGCACCAGCATGTGGTTCTTCGCCCCGCCCAGGGCCTGCACCCGCTTGCCGTGCGCGGTGCCGGTCTCGTACACGTAGCGGGCGATCGGGGTGGAGCCGACGAAGCTCACCGCGCGCACCCACGGGTGGGCCAGCAGCGCGTCAACCGCGGTCTTGCCGCCCTGCACGACGTTGAACACGCCGTCGGGCAGGCCCGCCTCCCGCCACAGCCGCGCCAGCAGCAGCGAGGCCGACGGGTCCTTCTCCGACGGCTTGAGCACGAACGCGTTGCCGCACGCGATGGCGATCGGGAACATCCACATCGGCACCATGGCCGGGAAGTTGAACGGGGTGATCCCGGCCACCACGCCGAGGGGCTGGCGGATGGAGTAGGAGTCGACGCGGGTGGAGACGTTCTCGGAGAAGCCGCCCTTGAGCAGGTGCGGGATGCCGCAGGCGAACTCCACGACCTCAAGGCCCCGGGCCACCTCGCCCAGCGCGTCGGAGTGCACCTTGCCGTGCTCGGCGCTGATCAGCGCGGCCAGCTCGTCGCGGTGCCGGTCCACCAGGTCGCGGAAGCGGAACAGCACCTGCGCCCGCTTGACCAGCGAGGCGTCACGCCAGGCGGGGAAGGCGGCCTCGGCGGCGGCCACCGCGGCATCGACGTCGGCGGCCGAGCCCATGTCCACGGTGCCGCTGACGACGCCGGTCGCGGGGTTGTAGATCTCGGCGGTCTCGCCGTTCCCGGCGACGGGCCCGCCGCCGATCCAGTGGGTCACGTGGGTCGTCGCGCTCACGCCGTCACCTCCGCGTTGATGGTCTCCAGGGCGTGCACGATGATGCCCAGGCCCTCGCGCGCCTCGTCGCCGGTGAGGGTGAGCGGCGGGGCCATGCGGATGGCGCTGCCGTACAGGCCGCCCTTGCCGGCCAGCAGCCCGGCCTCCTTGGTCAGCTCCATGAACCTGGCGGCCAGCGCGGGGGCGTGCGCGCCGGTGGCCGGATCGACCAGCTCGACCGCGAACATCAGCCCCTTGCCGCGCACGTCGCCCACGACCGGCAGCCGCGCCGCCGCCTCCTTCAGCCCCTCGATGATCAGCGTGCCGGTGCGCAGCGCGTTGGCCTGCAGATCGTGGTCGAGCACGTAGTCCAGCGTGGCGTTGGCCGCGGCGGTGGCGACCGGGTTGCCGCCGAAGGTGGACAGGCCGACCGCGTGCGGGCCGTCCATCAGGTCGCCGCGGGCCACGACGCCGCCGATGGCGAAGCCGTTGCCGAGCCCCTTGGCGAAGGTCATCATGTCCGGGGTCACGCCGTGGTTCTGGATGCCGAAGAACGCGCTGCCGGTACGCCCCCAGCCGGTCTGCACCTCGTCGGAGATGAACAGGATGCCCTCTTCGTCCAGGACCTCCTTGTACGCCGCGAACAGCCCGTCGGGCGCCATGGTGAAGCCGCCGACCCCCTGGATCGGCTCGGCGATCAGCGCGGCGACCCCCTTCGCGGCCTCGGTGGCCAGCACGTGGCGCAGGTCGTCCACGCAGGCGGCGATGTAGTCGGCGTCGCTCATGCCGCGGAACTGCGCGAGGTGCCGGTCGGCGCCGTGCAGGAAGTGCACGTTCAGCGGGGAGAGCGAGCTGTTCTTCCAGGACCGGTTGCCGGTGACGGCGATGGCGCCGAAGGAGCGGCCGTGGTAGCTCTGCCGCATGGCCAAGACCTCGTCGGACTTGCGCGCGTACGTCGCGAGCAGCAGCGCGGTCTCGTTGGCCTCGGTGCCGCTGTTGGTGAAGAACACCTTGGCGTCGGGGATGCCGGACAGCCGGGCGATCTTCTCGGCCAGCTCGATCTGGCCGCGCAGCAGGTAGACGGTGGAGGTGTGCACGACGCCGGTGGCGATCTGCCGCTCGACGGCCTCGCGCACCTCGGGCACGTCGTAGCCGATCATGTTGGTCAGGATGCCCGCGAAGAAGTCCAGGTAGGTCTTCCCGGACGCGTCGACGACGCGGTTGCCCTTGCCGCCGACGATCTCGATGGGCTCGGAGTAGTTCAGGGCCAGCCAGTTCGGCATGACCGCACGGTGGCGCGCGAGGAGGTCCGACATGGTACGAGTATCCCGGTTATCGACTGGTACTCCTATTGGCAAGATGTCGCAACAGGACGGAAACACCTTACAAGCTGTAGCCTATCCGACCCGGAAAACCACTATATGACCTTATGTAAAGACATAAGGAACTGATTTCTGCGGGCGAAGAAGGCGTTTGATGCGCATATCCCAAGGTATAGGGAGCCCTAGCAGGGAAAATGGAGATCGCCCCACTTTGGGGGACCCTGGGACTTCGATCCCGGGGACGTGACAGGCGGTCTGTCCATGGCCCGCCGGGCCCGCGAGGCCGCCGGAACGGGGGAATCCACATGCGCAAGATGCTCACCGGCCTCGGGCTGGCGTTCTTCCTGACGCTCGCCCCGGCAGCCGCGGTCTCGGCCGAGACACCGGCCGCGCCCGTCGCGCACAGCCAGGTCACACCGGCCCCGCAGCAGAACGACAGGGACGGCGGCGGCAACGCCGGCCTTTGGGGCCTGCTCGGCCTGGCGGGCCTGCTCGGCCTCATGGGCATGCGCAGGCGGCACGAGCACACGGCACGCGACCACGTCACCGGTACGCGGCCCCACCCGTGACCGGGAAGGCCGCAGCGGGGCCGCCGGTCACGATCTCCGGCGGCCCCTAGCGGGCCCGGCGCCACCTGCGCACGCCTGGGGTCAGACGCCCGCCTTGTCCGTCTCCACCGCGACCGCGGGGGCGGCCGGGCGGCGGATCACGGCGAGCGCGAGCAGCGTGGCGCAGACGCAGGCGGCCGCGCCCACCCAGGATCCCAGGGACATCGCGGAGACGAACGCCTCGTCGGCCGTCCTGATCAGCCCGGGGTCCTGGAACTGGTCGGCCCAGGCGATCGACTCCCTGGCGGCGGCCGGGGCGCTCTCCGGCATCGAGGCGGTGTAGAACCCGGCCAGGACGCTGCCGAGCACGGCCACGCTGAGGGCCACCCCGACCTGCTGCACGGTGTCGTTGAGCGCCGAGCCGACGCCGGCGTGCTGGGGCGGCACCGCGCCGAGCAGCGTCGTGTACGCCGCGGGCCCGGCCAGGCCGCCGCCGACGCCCATGACGAGCAGGCCGGCGATCATGGTGCCGTAGCCGTCCTCCGGCCCGACGAAGGACAGCAGCGCGAAGCCGGCGCCCATGACGAGCAGGCCGCCGCCGATGAGGGCCCGGTTGCTCACCTTCTGCCCCAGGCCCGCGCCGACGGCGTTGAACAGCGTGGCGGCCACGGCGTACGGCAGCAGCGCGAGGCCCGCGGCCATCACGCTGTAGTCCAGCACGAACTGCAGATACTGGGTCAGCATCAGCAGCAGCGCGCCGCTGCCGAAGGACAGCAGCACGATGGAGAAGCTGGCCCCGCTGAAGTTGCGGTCGCGGAACAGGCGCAGCGGCAGCATCGGGTGCGCGGTGCGCAGCTCCCACACCGCGAACGCGACCAGGGTGAGCACGCCGACGGCCAGCGCGGCCAGGGGGCCGGTCGCGGCCCAGCCCTGGTGCGGGCCGGCGATCACGTAGTAGACCACGCCCGTCATCCCGGCGGCCGACAGCACCACGCCGAGCGGGTCGATCCGCCGGGCGGGGGCGCGCGACTCGGGCATGAACACGATCGCGGCGCCGATCGCGAGCACGGCGACCGGCACGTTGAGCAGGAACACCGAGCCCCACCAGTAGTGCTGGAGCAGGAAGCCGCCCACGATCGGCCCGGCCACCATGCCCACCATGGCCACCGCGCTCCAGGCGGCGAAGGCCACGCGGCGCTCCTGCTCGTTGTCGAACACCGTGATCAGGATCGACAGGGTGCTCGGCATGAGCAGCGAGCCGCCGACGCCCATCAGCACCCGTACGGCGATGAGGTGCCAGGGCTCGGTGGCGGCCAGGGCGAGCAACGAGGCTCCACCGAGGACGGCGAGGCCGATGATCAGCAGGCGCCGCCGGCCGTAGCGGTCGGACAGGCTGCCCGAGGTGAGCAGCAGGCCGGCGAAGACCAGCACGTAGGCGTCGATGATCCACTGCACGTCGGCAGGGGTGGCGCGCAGGTCGCGCATGAGGGAGGGGATGGCGAGGTTGAGGACGGTGTTGTCCACCACGAGCACGAGCAGGCTCAGGCAGAGCACCACGAGCGTCCACCACCGCCGTGGGTCGCGCCGCGTGACCGGCGCTTCCGGGGCCGCGTCGTCGTCTCGTACGATGTTCGAGGTCACTCGCACAGTGTACGACGCCTCTCGAACACTGTGCGAGAGGTTTTATGCTGGAGCCTGACGAGGGAGGTCGCTCGTGGTCGGCAAGCAGCAGTACGCCACGGTGTGGGCCCGCGAGGCCGCCGAGGGCGCGCGCCGCGCGGCGCAGACCGCCCCGGCCGGGCTCAACCGCACCCAGATCGTCCGCGCCGCTCTGGAGATCCTCGACGCCGAGGGCCTGGATTCGCTCAGCATGCGCCGCCTGGGCACCAAGCTCGGCGTCGGCGCGACCTCGCTGTACTGGTACGTCGCGAACAAGGGCGAGCTGATCGACCTGGCGATGGACGAGGTGTACGGCGAGGTGGCGCTGCCGCCCGCGGCCGGCATCGGCTGGCGCGAGGCGGCCAAGGTCTTCGCCCACAGCCTGCACCGCACCCTGCTGCGCCACCCCTGGGCGACCCGCATTCTCGGCGCCCGCCCGGCCATGGGACCCAACGCGATGGACCTGTCCGAGCGCGCGATGGCGCTGTTCGAGGACGCCGGCTTCACCGGCACCGACATCGACTACGCGCTGTCCACGGTGATGTCCTTCACCCTGGGCCTGTCGGTCTCCGAGGCGTCCTGGGCCGAGACCCTCAAGAGCAGCCGCATGTCCGACGACGAATGGATGGCCCAGCACACCGAGGCGCTGCGGACCGCGCTGGCGGGCCGGCCCCGGCTGGCCGCGATCCACGCCAAGCTGCTCGCCGAGGACGGCCCGCCGGCGCGCCAGGCCCGCTTCGACTACGGCCTGGACGCCATCCTCGACGGCCTGGCGGCCCGCCTCGACGCCCGCCGCCAGGAGCCGGCGCACGCCGAGGACGTTCGCTGACAGCCTGTAACCGGGCAGGGGAAGCGTTTTTACATTCTGATGGGATAATCTCGGGACGTGCTGCCCACCGTCGCGGATGTGCTCGCCCTCGACCCCGTACGCCGGGGCGGTCCCCGGGTCGTCGCCGGCGCCGACCGGCTCGACACCCGCGTCCGCTGGGTGCACGTCGGCGAGGTCACCGACATCGCCCACCTGCTGCGCGGCGGCGAGCTGGTGCTCACCACCGGCATCGCGCTGCCCGACGAGCCCGAGAAGCTGGTCGACTACATCGGCGAGCTGTCGGCGGTCGGCGCCTCGGGCCTGATCGTGGAGCTGGGCCGCAAGTTCATCAAGGAGCTGCCCCGCGTGGTCGTCAAGGCCGCCGAGGAGCACGGCCTGCCGCTGATCACGCTGGCCCGCGAGACCCAGTTCGTGCAGATCACCGAGTCGGTGCACGCCCGGATCATCGACCGCCAGCTTGAGGAGCTGCGCGCCTCGGAGCAACTGCACGAGGTGTTCACCCAGCTCTCGGTGGAGGGCGCGTCGCCGGCCGACGTGCTCGCCCAGGTCGCCCGGCTGTCCGGGCGGCCGGTGCTGCTGGAGAACCTGGCCCACCAGGTGCTGGCCTGCGAGCCCGCAGGGCGCGACACCGGCGAGCTGCTGGGGAGCTGGGAGAGCCGTTCCCGCACGGTCGCGCCCGAGCAGCGCACGGCGTACGACGCGGCGTCGGGCTGGCTGGTCGCCATGGTCGGCGCCCGCGGGCAGGACTGGGGGCGGCTGATCCTACTGTGCGAGCAGGAGCCAGGCCCGCGCGAGATCGTGCTGGTCGAGCGGGCCGCCACCACGCTCGCGCTCGGCCGCCTGCTGGAACGGCACCAGGAGAGCCTGGAGCGGCGCGCGCACGGCACGATCATCAACGGCATACTCACCCACGCCTACGCCGACCCCGACGACGCCGCGGCCCGCGCCCGCGCGGTCGGCGTCCCGCTGTCCGGGCGCAAGCTGATCAGCCTGGTGCTGCGGCTGACCGAGACCGTGGACACCGCGCTCGACGGCCAGGCGCAGCTCGGCGAGCTGGCCGAGGCGACCGCCGCCGCCTGCCGCCAGGTCAAGCTGCCCGCCCTGGTCGGCGCGCTCGACGGCGGCCGGGTCGCGGTGCTGCTGCCGCTGCCGCCGCGCGTGGCCGCCGAGACCGCGCTGACCAACCTCGCCGACCGGCTGCGCGGCACCTTCTCCCGCGCGTTCGTGCTGGCCGCCGGGTCGGTGGTCGACTCGGTCAAGGACGTGCGGCGCAGCTTCCTGGAGGCCGAGCAGGTCTCCGACGTGGCGGTGCGCCAGCCCGACGGGCGCGTCTACTACCGGCTGCCCGACCTGCGGCTGCGCGGCCTGCTGCACCTGCTGCGCGACGACGCCCGGGTGCAGACCTTCGCCGAGCGCGAGCTGGGCGCGCTGCTGGCGCACGACGCGCAGCGCGGCGGCGACCTGGCCCGCATCCTGCGCATCTACCTCGACTCGGGCCGCAACAAGGCCGTGGCCGCGCAGAAGGCCCACCTGTCGCGCCCCGCCTTCTACGACCGTCTGCGCCGCCTGGAGCGCATCCTCGACACCGACCTCGACGACGTCGAGTCCTGCCTGTCCCTCCACGTCGCACTGCTGGCGCTGGAGTCGTTCCGAAGGGAGAGCCGGTGAGGGCTCGCGACCACGGCATCGTCATCGGCACCGGCGAGCCGGGCCCGTACAACGCGATCACCGACGTGCCGGGGGTGCGCGTCGGCCACTGCACGCTGATCCGCGGCTCGGGACCGCGCGTGGTCGGCGAGGGGCCCGTGCGCACCGGGGTCACGGTGGTGCTGCCGCACGGCGGCTCGGTCTTCGAGGAGCCGGTGTACGCCGGCTACCACTGGCTCAACGGCAACGGCGAGATGACCGGCATGGCGTTCCTGGGCGAGTTCGGCATGCTGTCCTCGCCCATCGGGCTGACCAACACCGCCTCGGTGGGCGTGGTCCGCGACGCGCTGGTCGAGATCGAGGTCGGCGCGCTGGGCAAGGGGCGCATGGCCTGGTCGCTGACGGTCGTGGCCGAGACCTGGGACGGACTGCTCAACGACATCGACGGCATGCACGTGACGCCGGAGCACGTGCGCGAGGCGTACCAGGCGGCCTCCTCCGGTCCGGTGGCCGAGGGCGCGGTCGGCGGCGGCACCGGCATGATCTGTCACGGGTTCAAGGGCGGCTGCGGCACCGCCTCACGGCTCGTGGACGGCTACACCGTCGGGGTGCTGGTGCAGGCCAACCACGGCCGCCGCGACCGGCTGACGGTCAACGGCGTGCCGGTCGGCCGGGCGCTGGACGACGTCCCCCTGCCCGGCCCGCTGCCCGGTGCCGTGCGCGAGGGCGCGGGGTCGATCATCGGGATCGTGGCCACCGACGCGCCGCTGCTGCCCCACCAGTGCGTGCGGCTGGCCCGGCGCGCCGCGCTGGGCGTGGCCAGGACCGGGGGCGCGGGCGAGAACTCCAGCGGCGACGGCTTCCTGTGCTTCGCCACCGGCAACCGCGACCTGCCCCCCAACGTGATGGGCGCGCACCCGGCACGCACCTTCCAGGTGACCGCGCTGGCCGATGACCACATCGACCCGCTGTTCTACGCGGCGATCGAGGCCACCGAAGAGGCGATCGTCAACGCGCTGCTCTGCGCCGAGACCATGACCGGCGCCGACGGCTTCACCGCGCACGCCCTCGACGGCGTCCGCCTGGCCGCCCTGCTGTGACGCTGCTGTGACGGTGAGGGCGCAAGCCGTACAGGACCCAGAATCTGTACGGCTTGCGCCTCGGCCGTGTCGCCCCGGCGTCGCGCGCCGGCGTCACGGGGACGCCGGCCCGGCGCGGGCGCGCAGGCGCGGCGTACGGCACCGTAGCGGCCCGCCGGGTTCCGGCGCAGCCGAATGCCTGCCGACCATTCCGAGTGATCCGGAATGACCAGGCGATGACCAGGCGATGAAGCCGCCTGTTGGCCCGTTGTGACCAGCACCTTTTGTCCAAAGAAATCCCATTTAGTGGGATTTGCCGATGTCACTGGTTTTCTCGGGCGACACAAGAACCTCAGGCTTTCTTGGTATTTTTGGCGTGTTCTGCTCCCCTGCGGGTCCCGCTGTCGGCACGATGGTTGACCGACAACCGGACCCAGGGAGAGATGAATGTCGCGCCGCCTGATCGTGGGCCTTTCCGCCGCCACCACCCTCGTGGTCGCCGCGGTTCCCGCCGCCTCCGCATCCCCGGCGAGCGTGTCCTTTCCTTCCGGAAAGTTCCCTCTCGGCAATCGGGTGACCCCGGCGCGTACTCAGATGGCCGTCGCGCCCGGTATCGACCTTTTCCGGGTCAAGCAGGGAAAGGCCACCGAGGGATATACCGTCACCGTGCTGATGCCCAACGGCAACGCCGAGGGCAGCGTCGCGGCGGCCCAGGCCAAGGCCGCCGAGGTCGAGGCCGCCGGGCTCGGCCTGGTCCCGTCGGTGCAGACCTTCGTGCGCCCGGCCGTCGCCGACGACCCGGCCCGCGAGTACGCCACGGTGCGGGTCGGCCTGTGGACCCTCAAACAGAAGGCCAAGGCCGACAAGGTGGTCAAGCAGCTCAAGGAGGCGGGCATCCGCGCCAAGACCGACTACCTCGGCGACGACGGCTTCGAGACCACCGGGCCGTGGGACATGCGGGTGCTGATGGTCGATCCCAGGGTGTTCCGCGGCTCGTACGCCGCCACGCTGGGCAAGAGCGTCGCCAAGCGCGAGACCACCTCCTCCATGGCCAAGCTCGCCAAGGGCGTCGCCGCGATCAACGGCGGTTTCTTCAACATCCACACCGCCAAGAACCTCCAGGGCGACCCGACCGGCATCTCGGTGGTGCGCGGCAAGCTGCTCAGCGAGGCCGTGGAGGGGCGCAGCGCGGTGATCCTCAAGGGCCGCAGCGCCCGGATCACCGAGCTGTCCAGCACCGTCACCGCCGTCTCGGGCGCCGGCGCCCGCACCCCCGTACAGGGCGTCAACCGGGCCGCGCTCCCCGACGAGCTGGTCGCCTACACCGAGGAGTTCGGCCAGAAGACCGCCGCCGACGGCGGCACGGAGGTCGTGGTCGACGCCGCCTCGGGCATCATCCTCCGCACCCGCGCCGCGGGCGCCGCCGTGCCGCGCGGCACCTGGGTGCTGCACGGCACGGGCGTGGCGGCCGAGTGGCTGGCCGCGTACGCGACCGACGGCGGCAAGCTCACCCTGCAGACCCGGGTGATCGACCTGCGCACCGGCAAGGCGGTGCCGCTCACCCCCGACACCCACGTCATGGGCGGCGGCGTCGGCCTGGTCCGCAACGGCAAGGTCCACATCAACGCCAAGGTGAACGGGCACGCGTCGGTCAACATGGTGCTGCGCCGCCACCCGCGCACGCTGCTGGGCGTCACCAAGTCGGGCGGCCTGATCCTGGCCACCGTGGACGGCCGCAAGCCCGGCATCACCGTCGGCGCCTCCATGACCGAGGCCGCCCAGCTCATGCGCTGGCTCGGCGCCAAGCAGGCCATCAGCCTCGACGGCGGCGGCTCCACCGCCATGGTGGTCCGCGGCAAGGTCGTCAACATGCCCTCCGACGGCAGCGAGCGCGCGGTGGGCGACGCGCTCGTCATCCTGCCCCGGTAGGCCCCGGGCGGGCTCCCAGCGCCGCCCCACGACGCCGTCAGCCCGCCTTCACCCCTCCGTCAGCCCGGCATCGTAGCGCCGCTGCGCCATCTGGATGCCGGGCGTCGCCCGGGAGATCCACCGGATCACCTCGCACAGCGCCGGAATGCCGTCCTGCCCGAGCGGGGTGAGCGCGTAGAACACCTTCGGCGGCGTGGCGGGCTCGACCGTGCGTTCCAGCAGCCCGTCACGGACCAGCACCCGCAGGGTCTGCGCCAGCATCTTCTCGCTGATCCCGCCGATCCGGTCGCGAAGCTGGTGGAACCGCAGCGGCCCCTCCCGCAGCGCGACGAGCACGAGCAGCCCCCACCGGCTGGTGATGTGCTCCAGGATCCCCCGCCCCGGACAATCTCCGGACAGGACGTCCCCGATCGAGGCCGCGACCTCGGCACCTTCCTCCACGTGTTGAGCTTACGCCAAGGTACGTTCTTACGAAAAGTAAGCTCGCAGCTTAACCTGGCCTCATGGCGACACCAACCCTCACCGTCGATATCTGGTCCGATCTCGTGTGCCCGTGGTGCCACATCGGCAAGCGCCGGTTCGACACCGCCTTGGCGGCCTTCGAGCACCGCGATTCCGTACGGGTGCGGTGGCGCAGCTTCGAGCTGGACCCGCACGGCAGCGCCGAACCCGGCCTCACCCTCCCCGAACGCCACCTCCGGGATGTAGGCGGCACCCCGGAGCAGGCCCGGCAGCGCCTCCAGCGGGTCACCGACCTGGCCGCCGAGTCGGGCCTCACCTACCGCCTCGACCTCGCCCGCCCCGTCAACAGCTTCGACGCCCACCGCGTGATGCACTACGCCGACCAGGCCGGCCACGGCGAGCCGGTACGCGAGGCGCTCATGCGCGCCTACACGGCCGAGGGCGCGATCCTGTCCGACGCCGAAACCTTGATCCGCATCGCCGTCGAGAACGGACTGGACGAGGCCGGCACCCGCACCATGCTCAAGACCGGCGCCTTCACCGACGAAGTGCGCGCCGACGAGACCCTGGCCCGGCAACTGGGCGTGACCGGCGTCCCCACCTTCGTCTTCGCCAACCGGTACGCGGTCTCGGGCGCCCAGCCGGTCGAACTGTTCGCCCGCCTCCTGACCGAGAGCTGGCAGGAAACCCACTGAGACCCCACAAACCCGGAGCCACCGGAGCCGTGGAGTCCCGGAGACCCGGAGCCGCAGAGAGCTAGAGAGCTAGAGAGCCGGAGCCCCGGAGAGCCAGAGAGCCGGAAAACGCAGAAAGGGCCATCCCAACCAGGATGGCCCTTTCTGATCAAAATTTGTCCGGCGGTGACCTACTCTCCCACACCGTCCCCAGTGCAGTACCATCGGCGCTGGAGGGCTTAACTACCGGGTTCGGAATGTAACCGGGTGTTTCCCCACCGCTAAAACCA
>NZ_JACHGN010000006.1 GCF_014202315.1 Thermocatellispora tengchongensis
ATCCTCTCGGCCAGCTCGGCGACCGTGGGGGCGCGGTGGAGCTTCTGGTGCAGCTCGCCGGTGAGCTGGTTGAGCTGGGAGCGGCGCTCCTGGTGCACCCGGGGGACCCGGATCGCCCAGGTGCGGTCGCGGAAGTGCCGCTTGATCTCGCCGCTGATCGTGATCATGGCGTAGCCGCGGAAGTCGTGGCCGAGGTCGGGGTCGAAGCCGTTGATGGCCTTCATCAGCCCCACGTACGCCGCCTGCAGCAGGTCCTCGTACGGCTCGCCCCGGTAGCGGTAGCGGCGGGCGATCTCGCGTACCAGGGGCTGGTGCATCTCCACCACCCGCTCCCAGCAGCGTTCGGCGTACAGGCGGTTGCAACCGGGGGCGGCAGCCGCGATCAGCAGCTCCTCGGCCGTCATCTGCTCAAGGGTGCGGAGGTCGTCAAGGACGGTCATCGAATGGCTCCCTGAGAGGTTCAAGGCGAACGCGCCGCGCGGGAACAGACGGAACAGCGCGGGGGATGGCGCGTTCGGCGTACTCAACCAGACGCAGGCCGTTGCTTGACCTTGGCCCGGGTTATGCCCTCTCAGAACGAAGCTATTCCTCGATTTCGGGCCGGCCTGACATTCAGTGCGGCCGACGGGTCACGACGGCGGACTGTCGTGACGGCCGGCCCGGCGAGGACTAGCGGTCGGCCCACCTGATCTCGTACGGCTGGAGCGTCACCTTCTCGCCGTCCACGGTGGCGGTGACCGCCGTGGCGGCGGTGTTGACCATCACGAGCCGGCGCGGCTGCGCCAGCACGCGCACCCGCTGGTCGGAGGAGGTGATTTCGTCCAGCTCGGCCCCGGCGGGGAACCAGCGGGTGAAGTTGGTCACCAGGTCTCCGGTGGGCAGCAGCGCGCCGGTGGTGGGGGCCCACAGGCAGCCGGGGCAGGCGCCCTCCTTGGCCTGCGGGTTCCAGTACAGGGCGGTGGCGGCGCCGCTGCGGGCGAACTCCATCATCGACACGGCCTGCACCGCCAGGCGCTTCGGCTCGGGCCAGGTGGTGGAGCCGTCCTCCGGCACGAAGTACCACTCCGACCACCAGACCGGCATGTCGCCCGTCCGCTCGCGGAGCCAGGAGGTGACCGCGCTGAACTTGCCCAGCGCGCCGAACTCGTCGGGCAGCAGGTCGTGGGTCTCGGTGGGCGAGGCGCCGTCCACCACGATGAAGTCGGCGCCCTTCTTGTTCTTGTACCAGTACTCGAAGGCGTCCAGCGCGTTCTGGTTGACCACGCCCCACGGGCCGCGCAGCTCGGAGGAGCCGGTGTTGTCGCTGTCGAAACCGAGGTACGGTCCGCCGATCTTGGCGTCGGGACGGGCGGCCTTGACCGCGTCGTAGACCTTGTTGTACATGTCGGTGTAGCCCTTGTAGTCCGCGGGCTTGGAGTGGTCCTTCCAGAAGCCCTTGAACTCATTCCAGACCATGAAGTACCGGACATCGGTGTACCGGCTCGCCACGGCCGCCGACAGCTTGGCGAAGTCGTCGAAGTACTCGGGGTAGGGGGCGTCCTCCAGGTGCTCGGCCCAGGCCGACTCCTCGGTGGGGCCCTCGGGGCCGCCCTTCATCCAGTCGGGCGCGCAGCACAGCGTGATGACCGGGGTGGCGCCCGACTGCTTCATCAGGTTCAGCCGGCTGTCGAGGTCTTCCCAGTAGTACTGGCCCGGGTAGGGCTCGGGGTTGAGCGCGCCGAAGCCCATGATGTGCTGGTTCTGCACCATCGGGGTGGTGGCGAGCGTGCCGGCCACCTTCTGCTCCAGCTCCGGCGAGACGTTGTTGGCGCTGACCCCGGTGTGGGTGAAACCCCAGCGCGGCCACGCGGGGTCCACCCGCGGTGGCGTCCCGGCGTCCGCGGTGTCGGCCGCCGGGGAGGAGGCGGGCGTCGCGGTGGACGCGGGAGGCTGCGCGACGGAATCCGCCGGGCCCGCGGCGCCGCCCGAGGAACAACCCGCCGCGGCCAGCGCCGTCGCGACGGCCGCCACGGCTCGGGCGAGCCCCCATCCGGCACGCCGCTGCCCTGCTGTTAACACCTGATGTTCCATCCGATCTATGCCGTATGCCTGGCTTGTAGCGTTCCACGGGGACGATAGGGCCGTGACCTCGGCAGGGGCGTTCACAGCCAATCGTTATGCCTGGAGGAGGCCGCGCCGGGGCGGCCGGGCTCGGCGCGGGCGCGGGGCCGCCCCGGTAACGAGAACTCGCTTCTAGCGCTGCGGGTCATGCTGAATTCGCTGCTCAGGGCGGCTGAGTATTGACAGCAGTGAACTTCGATTTCAGCATGTCCGTGCGGAGCTGTCGCGCAGATCGTCCGGGCCCGCGCTCGTGCACGGCAGGGGAACGGCAGGGGAACGGCAGGGGAACGGCAGGGGAACGGCAGGGAGTCGGCCATGAGTCTTGCCGCCCAGGCGCCCGGCGGCGGCTGGGTGCGCACGGTGCCCGTGGCCGACGTGCCGGCCGGCGGCGCCCTCGCGGTAGACCTGGACGAGGGCGGCGTCCTGCTCATCCGGACCAGGAGGGGGCGGGTGCTCGCCTACGACATCGCCTGCCCGCACCTCGGCGCGAGGCTCGACGCCGCGCGCGTGGGCCGATGGCACCTGACCTGCCCGGTGCACGCCTACCGGTTCCGCGTCTCCGACGGGATGTGCGTACGGCCCCGCGGGAGGCGCCCCCTGCGGGCGTGCGAGGTCCGCGTCCTCGACGGCGTCATCTACGTGTCGGCGTCCGAGAAGGACTGATCGTCGCTTCCGAGCGGGGAACAGAACTCCCGTTCACAGTCCCGGAACCCGCATACCTGCCCGTGACGGTGAAGATCGGAACCGCCTGCTGGAGCTGTATTCTGAATTCACCACCAGTGAGCAGGCGGGGGAGGGCGCCCGTTGACCACCGGCGTCTCGGGGCCGGTCGATCCGGCGCTTCTCCGCCGCGACCAGAGGGAGCGGCGGAGCCGCATCGTGCGCGCGGCGCTGCGCAGCCTGGCGAACAGCGACTACGAGCGCGTCAAGGTCTCCGACGTCGCCCGCGACGCCGGTGTGGCCCTCGGCACGCTCTACCGGTACTTCACCTCCAAGGAGCACCTGTTCGCCGCGGTGTTCCTGGAATGGCAGGAGGGCCTGAAGCGCAAGCTCGCCAAGCCGGCCCCCGCCGGCGACTCCGAGCGCGAGCGGGTGCGCGACGTGCTGCACCGCACACTGCGCGCCTTCCAGCTCCAGCCGCAGTTCTACCGGGTGCTGGTCGTGCTGCAGACGACCGGCGACCCCTACGCCGCCGAGATCTTCCAGTCCCTGGACAAGATCTTCGCCGAGATCGTGTCCCCGGCGTTCGAGGGCCCCTTCGACGAGGACCGCAAGGCCGTCTTCCACGTGCTCCAGGCGGTGCTCGACCAGGGCCTGCGAAGCTGGATCATGGGCCGCCTGGCCATCGGCGACGTGTACGCCCGGGTCGATGAGGCTATCCGGCTGATCTACGACCACCCTCCGCGTGTCTCATGATGCGGACGGAAATGTCCTGATATCCGAGACCACTGCTAGGGTCGTCACCCGCCGGCCGAGACAGGAGATCGGAGGGGGCGGCACATGCCGAAGACGGTCGTCCACGTGTTCCACGGCGACGACGACTCGATCGTCACCGGGACCCGGGTAGCCCAGCGCGTGCACGAGGTCGCGGCCGAGCGCGGCGCGGAGGTGGAGGTCTTCTGCTTCGGCCCGGCCCAGCGCCGCCTCACCGACGGCGGCTCCTCACCGGCGAGCGCCGCCTACAACCGCCAGATCGACGAACTGATCGCCGCCGGCGTCGTCGTCGGAGCGTGCGTCAACGCGGCCCGCGCCGACGGAACCGAGGCCGAACTGGCCCGGCGCGGGCTCAACCTGCGGGTGGCCCGGGACGAGTTCCTCCGCTTCACCCTGGAACAGGCCACCGTCATCGGCTTCTAGTTCCAGCCCTCCGGCGCCACGCACCCCATTCCCGCGGTCCCGCACTGGGCCGGAAGGCCGTCACGCGCGCCACCGCCACGCACGGCGGCGCGGGGGGCCGGGATGAGCGCACGCCCGAGAGGCAAGATCGCCTAGGGGGCGCGCGGTTATGATCGGCGTACCCCCGGCGATTCGAGGTGGCATGGGCACCTGGACCCTCCTGCGGTTCCCCTACGTCCTGCGTCTGCTGCTCGGCACGCTCGTCGGCCGCCTGCCCACCGGGATGGCCGCGCTGGCGATCTCGCTGGTGCTGCGCGAGGCCGGGGCGGCGTACGGGTTCGTCGGGTTCGCCGCCGGCACGTACGCCGTCGCCTCCGCGGCCGGAGGCCCCGTGCTCGGCCGGCTGGTGGACCGGCTCGGCCAGACGCGGGTGCTGCTGCCGTCCGCCGTGCTGGCGGGGGCGGGGTTCGCCGCCATCGCCGCCGCGCCCGGCCGGCCCGCCGTGGTGATCGCCGGGGCGGTCGCGGCCGGGGCCGCCACGCCGCCGCTGGAGCCGTGCCTGCGCGCGCTGTGGCCGCGGATCGTGCCGCCGGAACGGCTGGAGTCGGCCTTCGCCCTGGACTCCGGCGCCCAGGAGCTGATCTTCGTGACCGGCCCGCTGCTGGTGGCGGCCTGCGCCGGCGCGCAGTCACCGTCGGCGGCGTTGTGGCTGGCCGCATTCCTCGGCCTGGCCGGCACCCTGGTCGTGGCCGCCGCGCCGCCCTCGCGCGCCTGGACGCCGCCGGTCGGATCCGCCGGGTGGCTCGGCCCCCTGCGCAGCGGCCCGCTCGTCATGCTGCTGATCAGTCTCGTCGGCGCGGGCGCCGCCGTGGGCGGGCTCACCATCATGGTGGTGTCGTACGCGGAGCGGAACCCGGTGCCCGGCGGCGCGGGCGCGCTGCTGGCCCTGAACGCGGGCGGTGCGCTGGTGGGAGCGCTGGTCTACGGCGGCGTACGCTGGCAGGCCCCGCCCCGGCGGCGGGCGGTGCTGCTCGCGGCCGGGCTGGCCACGGCGTACTGGCTGCTGTGCCTGCCCGTCCCGCCCGTTGCGATGGCCGCGCTGATGGCCGTCACCGGCCTGTTCCTGGCCCCGCTCCTCGCGGTCGCCTTCCTGCTGGTGGACGGCCTCGCCCCGCCCGGCACCACCACCGAGGCGTTCGCCTGGCTGGTCACCCTGTTCGCCGTCGGCATGGCCCTGGGCACCGCCATCGGCGGCGTCCTGCTGCAGCACAGCGGCCAGACCGCCGCGGCGGCGGCCGGCGCCGCGGGCGCCACCGGCTGCGCGCTCGTCCTGCTCGCGGCCCGCCGCGGGCTGCGCCTCCAGCCCGCGACCTGACCCCGGCCGCCCCGGGGCCCGGGGCGCCGGGGCGGGCGCCTTTTCCGGGCTGCGGTCAGGCGGCCGGGTGGCCGGCCCGGCCGGTCCGGCCGGCCTGCGAGGCCGGGGTGCGGGTGGCGGCCAGGGTGCCGAGGAGGCGCAGGGCCTGCTCGGAGAGGCTGCCCGGTTCGGCCAGCAGGGTGATGAGCTGGAGGCCGGGGGAGCTGGCGACGGTGAACATCTCGCAGGTCAGGGTGAGGTCGCCGACCTCCGGGTGGCGCATGCGCTTGGTGTCGCCGGCGTTGCTGGAGACGTCGTGGCGGGCCCACAGGCGGCGGAAGTCGGCGCTCTTGACCGACAGCTCCCCCACCAGCGCGGTCACCGCCGGGTCGTCGAGGTCGGCTCCGGCCACGGCGCGCAGGTGGGCCACCTTGGCGCGGGCGGACTTCTCCCATTCGGGGTAGAACTCGCGCGCGACCGGCTCCAGGAAGATCATGCGCAGCAGGTTGTCGCGGTGCCGGAAGCCGTCGTACAGGGCGGTGGCCAGGGGGTTGGCGGCCAGGATGGTGGTCAGCCGGTCGCACAGCAGGGCGGGGGTGTCGGGCCAGGCGTCGATGAGCCGGCGCAGTTGCCGGGTGACCCGGGGCCGGGGCGCGCGCCGGTGGGGGCGGAGCATGGGGTGGGCCAGCTCGTACAGGTGCCTGGTCGCCTCGGGGCCGAGGTCCAGGACGCGGGCGAGGGCGTTCAGCACGCGTTCGGACGGGTTGCGTTCCCTGCCCTGCTCCAGGCGGATGTAGTAGTCGGTGCTGACGCCCGCCAGCATGGCGACCTCTTCGCGCCGCAGGCCGGGAGTCCGGCGGTGCCCCGCGTCCAGGAGGCCGGCCTGCTCCGGGGTCATGGCCTCGCGCCGCGCGCGGAGGAACGCCCCCAGTTGCTTACCATCTTCGCCCATTTTGTCACGATATATCCGGTTTCGGGGGGTTTGAAGGGGAGTGTGCGTCCTGGGAGTGACAGGACTACCTTCACCGCAAAATCCGGACATAGGGTGACAAAAGTCCACATATCGCCTCTCGTGATCTCCCTCCGGGAGGCGCGGCACGACATGACCCTGCCGGAAGGGGAATCGTGACGATCATGCCCTACCCCCGATCGATCCGAGGGCGGTCCGCCATGGCCGCGTCGCTGCTGGCCCTGATGGTGCTGCTCGTCCTGTGCGCGACGGCCTCCGCGGCGATCCACTACGGCGTCCAGGACCGCGGGCTGGACCGGGCGCAGCAGGTGGCGGGCCAGTGGAGCGCGGCGGCGCGCGGGTTCGCGCTGCCCCGGGTGCTCCCCGCGTCGGGTGAGATCGACCTGGTCCAGGAGGTGGACGCCCGCGGCGTGGTCCTGGCCGCCAGCCGCGCGGCGTGGGGGCGGCCCCCGCTGAGCGCCGTGCGCCCGGCCGCCGACGACCGGATCAAGAGGCTGACCGACGGCCGGTACCTGGTCGCGGCGATCCGCATCACCCCCGCCCCCGACGCCCCCGTCATCTACGCGGGGCGCGAGGTGCCCTTCCTGCTCCGCGGGCACCGCCTGGAGTACCTGCTCGGCGAGGTGGCCATCGGCCTGGTCGCCGTGGTCGGCTGGACGGCCTGGACCGCGGTGGGCCAGACGCTGCGGCCGGTCGAGGCGATCCGCGCCCGCATGGAGGAGATCACCGTGACCGACCTGAGCCTGCGCGTGCCGGTGCCGCCGGGCGGCGACGAGATCGCCCAGCTCGTCCGCACCGCCAACCAGACCCTGGAGCGGCTGGACGAGGCGGTCGCCCAGCAGCGCCGCTTCGCCTCCACCACCTCGCACGAGCTGCGGACCCCGATCGCCGCCCTGCGCGTCCAGCTCGAGGACGCCCTGGACGACCCCGGCGCGGACCCGCGGCAGGCGCTGCGCGGGGCACTGGTGGCGACCGAGCGCCTGGAGGCCATCGTCGAGGACCTGCTGGTGCTGGCCCGGCTGCGGGCCGACGACCCCGCGCCGCACGAGCTGATCGATCTGGGCGAGCTGGCGCGGCACGAGGCGGGCGGGCCCGGCGCCGTCCCGGTCACCGTGCGGGCCGAGCCCGGCGTCTGGGTCTCCGGCTCGCGCATCCAGCTCATCCGGATCCTGGCCAACCTGGTGGGCAACGCCCGCCGCCACGCCGAGTCGGCGGTGGAGATCCGCGTCACCTCCGAGGACGGCCGGGCCGTGCTGGCGGTGACCGACGACGGGCCCGGCATCGCCCCGCGCGACCGCGAGCGGGTCTTCGAGCGCTTCACCCGCCTGGAGGACGGCCGCCGCCTCGATCCCGGCGGCAGCGGGCTCGGCCTGGCCATCTCCCGCGACATCGCGCACGGCCACCAGGGGACCCTGACCGTCGAGGACTCGCCGCGCGGCGCCAGGTTCGTCCTGCGGCTCCCGCGCCTGGACCCCGCCCCGGACGCCGCGCCCGCCGCGGACGAGCGGCGCGCCCTGCGCCCGGCGTGCGGCTAGACGCGCCGCCAGCGCGACTCGCCGAAGCAGTAGCCGGCGTACAGGACCAGCCCGGCGGCGACCAGCGTGAGCAGCCACGGCCCGGCCGGGGTGCGGGCGAAGGCGCGCAGCGTCGCGTCGATGCCGCCCGCCCGGCCGGGATCGTAGGCGAGCGCCGCCTGCACCACGAAGACGCCTGCCCCGACGGCCACGGCCCCGCGCGCGGCGTACCCGGCCAGGCCGAGGCGGTCCATCACGGTCCTGGCCCGCGGGGGCATGCCCGAGGTGTCCAGCTCCCGGTGGAACCTCCTGGTCACGCCCTGGTACACCCAGTACGCCCCCAGCGCCGCGAGGCCCAGACCGATCGCGGCGACGAGCACCTGCCCGAACGGCAGTCCGAGCAGCGCGCGGGTGGCGTCCCGGGACTTCTGGTCCTCCGAGGAGGTGTGGTGGGTCAGCAGCATGCCGAGCAACGACCCGACGATCATGACGTACACCGCGACGCGCAGCACCGACTCGATCCGCTCGTGCGCGGGGCCCTGGGACAGTGCCTCGGACGCCTGCCACACCGTCAGCGCGGCGAACCCGGCCACCATCACCCACAGCACCACCGCGCCGAACGGCAGCGCCGCGACGGTCGCGATGGCGCCGCCCTTGTCGGCTTCCTTGCCGCCGTCGCCGAAGGCGATCTGCAGGGCCAGCACGCCGATGAGGGTGTACAACACGCCGCGGCACGCCAGCCCGACCCGGGCCAGGCGATCCATGGCCGTGCTGTCCGCCGCCCTGCGCGCGGCGGCGCGTGCCTGCCGTCCCGCCGACTCCACCGTCCCCATGGACCCCTCCCTGCCGTCGTTCGCCGTTACTCGCCGGAGGCGGCTCCTTTACCCGGATCGGACGCCCTCACGCCCGCGGCCGCCGCGTAGCGGCCCGGCGTGCAGCCGTACTCGCGGGTGAAGGCGGTGATGAACGCGGAGGGGGCGGCGTAGCCGACGCGCCGCGCGACCTCGGCCACGGGGCGGGTCTCCAGCAGCACCCGGGACGCGTTCAGCCGCAACCGGGAGCGCCAGCGCGAGTACGGCATGCCGAACTCGCGGACGAAGTCGCGCTGCAGCGTCTTGACGCTGACGTGCAGGCGCTCGGCCCACTCCTCCAGGCGGCCGGGGTCGGCCGGGTCGCGGCACAGGCTCCTGGCGATCGTCAGGGCGAAGCCGGTGCCGGCCGCGCGGGGCGCCGGGCCGTCGCTCTCGGGGGCGCCGAGGCCGGCCATGATGCGGGCGCGGGCGGCCAGGGCCCGCTCCTCGTCCTGGCCGGGGCGGGCGATGGCGCGTACGAGGCGGGCCGCCTCGCCGTCGATCGGCACCGCGGCGGCGCGCACCCCGGCCGGCGACGGGGGACCTCGCGCAGGCAGACGCGGTACACCGTCTGGCGGGGCGCTGTGAAGGCGCTCACCCTGCGCGCCGCCGCGTACTCGGCCCGCGTCGAGCGGCGCACGCTCACCGCCTCGGCCGCGCTCGTCGCGGCGGCGCCGGCCCTGGGCGTGACCGGGCTGTGCCAGGGGGCCGTGTGGGCGACACCGGTGGAGGTCGTCCGGGCGCTGGCGGGGCAGGGCGACGCCGTGGTGGTGATCACCGAGTGGCGGCTGCCCCGGGTGGCGGCGGCGCTGGTGTTCGGCGCGTCGCTGGGGCTGGCCGGGGCCGTCTTCCAGAACCTCACCCGCAACCCGCTGGGCAGCCCGGACGTGATCGGCCTGGACGCGGGGGCGTACACGGGCACCCTGGTCGCGATCACCCTGCTGGGCGGGACCGCGGCGCAGCTCGCGGCGTGCTCGGTGGCGGGCGGGCTGCTGGCCGCCGCCGCGATCTACACCCTGTCGCGCGGCGCCGGGCTCGCCGGGCTGCGGCTGGTGGTGATCGGGATCGCGGTGAACGCGATCCTCACCGCGGTGAACTCCTGGATCGTGCTGCGCGCCGAGCTGGACGTCGCCATCGCGGCCACGGGCTGGAGCGCGGGCTCGCTGAACGGCGTCGGCTGGCAGGACGTCCGGCTGCCGTTCGCGGTCATCGGCCTGCTGATGATCGCCCTGCTCGCGCTGGCCCACGCGATGCAGCAGGCGGCGCTGGGCGACGACGTCGCGGTCACCACCGGCGTCGGCGGCTACCGGCCCAAGGCGGTGGCCCGGGAGGTCGGCTTCCTCCCGCAGGGCCTGGTGGCGCCGGAGAACATCGTGACCAGGCGGCTGGTGGCCCGGGGCCGCTATCCGCACCAGTCGCCGCTGTCCACGTGGTCGCCCCAGGACGAGCGGGCCGTGGAGGAGGCCATGGCGGCGGCCGGGGTCGCGGACCTGGCCGACCGGCCGGTGGCCGAGCTGTCGGGCGGGCAGCGGCAGCGGGTCTGGATGGCGATGGTGCTCGCCCAGGAGACCCGCCACCTGCTGCTGGACGAGCCGACGACGTTCCTGGACATCGCCCACCAGTACCAGTTGCCGGCCCTGCTCGCCCGCCTGCGCGAGCAGGGCCGTACGATCGTGGCGGTCCTGCACGACATCAACCAGGCGTGCCGCTACGCCGACCACATCGTGGCCATGCGCGACGGCCGGATCGCGGCCCAGGGGCCCCGGCCGCCGTCGTGGACGCGGCGCTGGTCGAGGAGGTCTTCGGCCTGCCGTGCGTGGTCGTGCCCGACCCCGTCACCGGCACGCCGATGGTGGTGCCTCACTTGGCCAGGTAGAGGGTCTTCCAGGTGCCCTGGTAGAGGCAGGCGAACGAGGGCTTGGACGCCTTGGGCTCGGCGCAGATCTTGAACTCGACCTGGTAGACGTCCTTGCCGGTGAAGGAGAAGCCGGCCCAGTTCTTGGGGTCGCAGTTGCGGAAGGCGTGCTGGCGCAGCTTCACCGTGGCCGGGTCCTTGAGGTAGGAGACCCGGAACACCGCCCACCCGCAGGTGTTGACGCGCCGGCTGGTGAGGTCGTACAGCTTGCCGGACACCTTGACCTTGTCGGCGCTGGGGATGTCGGCGTCGTCCTCGCCGTGCACGCTGAGCGTGCCGCCCGCCTTGGCGTACTTCCCGGCCGAGTAGTACGGCCCCCAGGAGAGGTCCGCGAAGCCGCCCGGCCCGGAGGCGGTGGCGGCCATGGCGGCGGCGGGGGCGAGCGTGACGAAGGCGGCGGCCAGGGCGAGCCCGGTGAGGATTCGAGAGGTCTTCATGAGGGGGGTCCTTTTCGTCGTCGTGAGCACTGCGAGTGTGTGCGGTTCCGCTTTCACGGCACTTGACCCGCCGCTTTCATCGCGCTTACTCGCGATCGGTAACATGTACGCCACGTTGTGTCACGACCAGGGGGTGGAATGACGGCGTTCGCGCGGATCGCGATGATCGCGGCGACCGGCCTCGGCCTGTCGCTCGGCCTGCCGCTCAGTCCGGCCGGCGCGGCGAGGGCCGAGCCGCCCAACCGGCCCGGCCCGCCCTCCTACCTTCACCGTCTGGTCGGCGCCGACCTGGGCACGCTGGTCCACACGCTCCCGCACGTCCTGTGCGGCAACCGCCTGATCAGCTACCGGTCGCCCTCGCCCAACTCCCCCGTCAAGTGCGTCAACGGGGCCGAGAACAGCGGCAACTCCGTTGACAGCGGCAACTATCACAACGTCGGCGACCCGGTGAACAGCGGGAACTTCTCCAACGCCAACGGGTCCACCGCCACCGCCAACTCCGTCGACAGCGGCAACGCCTCCAACGGCCCGCAGTCGATCTCCGTGCCCACGCCGCGCATGGCCCTCCCCATCGCCGCGCGTCCCTGCCACCCCGGCCACCGCAGGTGCCGGGGCAAGGGCAACTCCTGGAACAGCGGCAACTACCGCGCCAAGGGCCGCCAGATCAGCAGCGGCAACTTCGGCAACGCCAACGGGTCGATCGACAGCAACAACACCTACGGCGGAGGCAACAACGCCAACGGCCCGCTGTGCGTCAAGTGCCGCTGGTACGGGCCCTCCTAGACCCCGCCGAGCAGTCGAGCGCCGTCCACCAGGCCGGCGGGATCGAGGGCGGCGGCCGGGGGCGCGTCCACTGCGGCGTCCAGGGGCACCAGTGCCAGGTGGGGCGCCGCGGCCCGCTGCCGGCGTCTCGTCGAGCGCCCGTCGCGGCCTCCACCGGCAGCCGGTCGGCGTTGCGGGTCGCGGCCACGGCCGTGCCCGAAGTCTTCGGCGTCTCCGTCGCGTCCGGCGTCTCCGGCGTCTCCGGTGTCTCCGTCGCGTCCGGATCCACGAGCGGCGGCGGATCGGCCGTCCGGCCGTTCTCGGCTGGCGGCGGCTTCTGTGCCGCCCCTCGGTTAGCGGCGACGGGGAGCCCTCCCGATCGCGTGTCGTGCGGTGACGCTAGTAGGTGATGCTGCGTCGCAGGTTGGTGCGGTAGGAGTAGTGCTCGGGCAGGAAGTGGCTGATCGCCAGTTCGACCGGACGGCCCGCGGTGTCGAGGTAGAGGCGGTCGATGCGCAGCAGCGGGTGACCGGCGGCGCAGCCGAGGCCCTGAGCGGTGGGCGGGTCGGCGAGCGCGACCGTGATGCTCTGGTCGGCCTCGGCGATCGGGGCGTCGAGCCGGATGTCCAGCAGGCCGATGATGGTCACCTCGCTGGTGGCGCCCTCGGTGGCGAGTTCCGGCACCGAGGCGAGGGCGGCGCCGGCGTGGGGCGGCAGGAAGACCGTGGTCAGGCAGAAGGGCGTGGCGTCGTGGAGGCGGCGGAACGCCAGGTGGTAGACCACGTCGCTGGACAGGCGGAGTCTGCCGGCGGCGGTGACGTCCACGCGGCGGTGCAGTGGCACGGTGATGTCCATCCGGGTGTCCATCGACAGGCCCATCAGGTCGTCGATGGAGCCGAACTGGCGGATGTAGGCGCCGTCCTTGGGCCGGGCGAACGTGCCCCGCCCGGGGACCCGGTGCACCAGGCCCTCGGCGACGAGGTCCTGGAAGGCGCGGCGGACCGTCTGCCGGCTGACGCCGTGGCGGCGGGCCAGCTCGGCCTCGGTCGGCAGGCGGCGGCCGTCGGCGTAGCGGCCTTGCAGGATCTCGTTGCGGATGGTGCGGGCGAGCGCGGCGTACCCGCTCTCGCGGCGGCCGGTGCCGGGGGCCATGGTCACCTCCCGCTCAGGCCAGCACGGCGACGAAGCGCCAGTCCAGCACGTCGGCGGGCTCGGCGCCGGGCCGGATCGCCCGGACCCGGGACCGCAGGTGGGCCAGCCCGCCCTGGGGCAGCGGGTCGAGCCGTTCGATCTCGACGCTGCTGCGCAGGGTGTCGTTCTCGCGGACCGGGCCGAGGTGGTCGCAGCCGTGCCAGCCCGCGACGGTGACGATGCCCGGCAGCGCGCGTACGGCCTGGTGCAGCGCGATGCCGATGGTGTGCCCGCCGTAGACCAGGCGTTCCCCGCCCGCCGCGGCGTCGTGGTGCACCTTGGCGATGTTCAGCGTCAGCCGGGCCAGCTCGGGCGCGGAGGAGACGACGTCGCCGCCCGCGACGTCCAGGACGGTCCCGGGGGACAGGGCGGCGAAGTGGGGGCCGGGGAGGGCCGACCGGTACGCCGCCAGGTCCCACCCGGCCGTCACCGCGGCCAGGTCGTCGTGCCCGGGACCGGCGCCTACGGCCGGCGATTCTGTGGCCGGCGATCCGATGGCCGACATGTCGTCGGAGTGCCCGGTGTCCAGGTCGCCGTCTCGCAGCGGCAGCATGGCGCAGCGCCAGAAGTCCAGCACCGGGCGGCCGTGCTGGTCCACGGTGCTGACGCGCAGCGCGGCCAGGCCGGTGGGGGCCCGGCCGGGGCGGCGGGTGTTCTGCCGCAGCCCCGCCACCTCGGTGACGGTGCGCAGCGTGTCGCCGAGCCGGGGCGCGCGGCGGAACACCACGCCCCGGTAGAAGAGGTTGGCCACCACCGTGTGGGTGGCCAGGGTGGACTGGCCGATCGCGATGTCCCACACCAGGGCGGGCGCGGCGAGCGGGCCCGGCCCGCCGAGCACCCGCCGCGCCAGCTCGTGGTCCAGGCACAGCGGCAGCCGGCAGCCGGTGATGGCCTGGTGGGCGGCCGCCAGGCCCTCGGTGAGCGTGACGGCGGGGGCGGCGTCGAAGCGTGCCCCGGTGCGCAGATCCTCGAAGTAGGGGCCGTCCACCTGCGACCGCGCCGGGTTCTCGGGCATCCGGAGGGCACCTCCTCGAAATATACGGCCAAAGTCTCCCCGGTTCGCTCCCGGCTGTCAAAGGACACCGTTGACAGCGGGGCAGGTGGTGGAGAATATGGCCGTACAAATCGAGGAGAGGGCATCATGACGCTCGCACCGCCCCCGGGCCGGCCGCTGGCCGGCATGCGGATCGTGGAGGTGTCGGCGTTCGTCGCCGCCCCGCTCGGCGGCATGACGCTGGCGCAGCTCGGCGCCGAGGTGGTGCGGGTCGATCCGATCGGCGGGGCCGCCGACCGCTCCCGATGGCCGCTGGCCCCATCGGGGGCGAGCATGTACTGGGCGGGGCTGAACAAGGCCAAGCGCTCGCTGTGCGTGGACCTGCGCTCGCCGGAGGGGCAGGAGCTGGTCACCCGCCTGGTCGCCGAATCGGGGCCCGACGGCGGCATCGTGCTGACCAACGCGGTCGGCCGGCCCTGGCTGGGCCACCACGCCCTGACCCGGCATCGCCCCGACCTGATCCACGTGGCGATCGAGGGCCACCACGACGGCACGCCCGCGGTCGACTACACCGTCAACGCCGCCGTCGGCTTCCCCATGGTCACCGGGCCCGAGGGGCACGCCGGCCCGGTCAACCACGTGCTGCCCGCCTGGGACATCGCCTGCGGCCTGTACGCGGCCATCGCCATCCTGGCCGCCGAGCGCCGCAGGCGCGCAACGGGGCAGGGCCAGGCACTGCGCGTCGCCCTGCACGACGTGGCGCTGGCCATGGCGGGCAACCTCGGCTTCCTGGCCGAGGCCCAGATCGGCGGGGTCCCCCGGCCGCGCGTCGGCAACCACCTGTACGGCGGCTTCGGCCGCGACTTCGCCACCCGCGACGGGCGGCGGGTGATGGTGGTGGCGCTGACGGCCCGCCACTGGCGTGACCTGGTGGAGGTGACCGGCCTGAAGGCGGCCGTGACCGCGCTCGAAGGCGCCCTCGGCGCCGACTTCTCCACCGAGGGCGACCGCTACCGGCACCGGGAGGTCCTGGCCGGGCTGCTGGCCGGATGGTTCGCCGGGCACGACCTGGCCCAGGTGGAGGACCGCCTGCGGCGGACCTCGGCGCTGTGGTCGGTCTACCGCACGTTCGCCGAGCTGGTGGGCGAGCGGGCCGGCGAGCTGCGCGCCAACCCGATGATGGCCCTGCTGGACCAGCCCGGCATCGGCGAGCACCTGGCCCCGGGCTGTCCGATCGACCCCGGCGACGCGGCGCGGCCCGAGGTGGTCCGGGCCCCGGAGCTGGGCGAGCACACCGCCGAGATCCTGCGCGGCCTCGGCCTGACCGCCGCCGAGATCGAGGACCTGCGCGCACGCGGAGTCGTCGCGGGCCCCGCCGGCGCCGGACCCGTGGGCGACGCCTAGAACCGAGCCCTCGTCCGGGAGGCCGGGTCAGGGGCGGGACTCCAGGTGGAGCTGGATGGCCTCCATGACCGCCCGCGGGGAGGCCGAGCGGGTGAAGGCGGCGACCACCACCTGCTCCTCGCCCTCGCGGTGCGGCTGCTCCAGGTGGCGGAAGGTCGCGATCACGTACTGGAGGGCGTGGTCGAGCGGGCCGAAGGGGTCGTAGGTGCCGCCCGCGCGCAGCCACCCGCGCAGGACCTGGTTGTGGGCCGCCACGACCGAGGCGGCCATGAGCTCGGCCCGCAGGCCGGCGTCGGGGGAGTCGCCCAGCCACTCGCCGATGAACTCGCGGAACAGCCGCTGGTAGCGGGCCACGCTGGCGATCTCGCGGGCGCGCAGCGCGGGCACCCGGCCGACCAGGCGGTAGCGGCGCAGCGACACCTCGGCGTCCTCGACGTAGTGCGCCAGCACGATGCGGACCGCGTCGGTCACCGCGACGATCGCGGTGCCGGCGGTCGAGGCGCGCAGCCGGGCGTCCACCCTGGCGAGCAGGGTGTCGTGGTCGGGGAAGATCGCGTCTTCCTTGGAGCGGTAGTAGCGGAAGAACGTGCTGCGGCTCACCCCCGCCCGCGCCGCGATGTCGTCGACCGTGGTCTCGTCGTAGCCGTTCTCGTCGAAGAGCGCGACGGCGGCTTCGGCGAGGCGGCGGCTGATGGGCGGTGTGGACACGTGGACATTCTCCCCGGACCAGGACTTGTTCCAGCCTACGGCACTCAGTACCGTAATCATGAAACTGAGTCCTACAGCGGATGTGGTGGTCGATGGCATCGCACGGCACCGCGGGCACCCTCGCCCGCCTGAAGGAACGGGTGGACGAGGCGGTCCACGCGGGGGAGGCCCGCGCGGCGGCCAGGCAGCACCCCAAGGGCAGGCTCACCGCCCGCGAGCGGATCGGCCGCCTGCTCGACCCCGGCTCGTTCACCGAACTGGACGCCCTGGCCCGGCGCCGCACCGAGGGCGAGCGCGTCTACGGCGACGGCGTGGTCACCGGCCACGGGACGATCGGCGGCCGTCCGGTCTGCGTCTTCTCCCAGGACTTCAGCGTGTTCGGCGGCAGCCTCGGCGAGGTGTACGGCGAGAAGATCTGCAAGGTCATGGACCTCGCGGTGCGCAACGGGGTGCCGATCATCGGCATCAACGAGGGGGCGGGCGCGCGCATCCAGGAGGGCGTGGTCTCCCTCGGCCTGTACGGCGAGATCTTCCGCCGCAACATCCGGGCCTCGGGCGTGATCCCGCAGATCTCGCTGATCATGGGCGCGTGCGCGGGCGGCCACGTCTACTCCCCGGCCCTGACCGACTTCACCATCATGGTGGACGAGTCCTCGCACATGTTCGTGACCGGCCCGGACGTGATCAAGACCGTCACCGGCGAGGACGTCACCTTCGAGGAGCTGGGCGGCGCGCGGGTGCACAACGGCCGCAGCGGCACCGCCCACTACCTCGCCGGCGACGAGAACGACGCGCTCGACTACGCGCGGGCGCTGCTGTCGTACCTGCCGCAGAACAACCTCGACGAGCCGCCGCACGCCGAGTTCGAGGCCGACCTGGAGCTCTCGGCGGAGGACCTGGCGCTGGACGCGCTGGTGCCCGACTCCCCGAACCAGCCCTACGACATGCACACCGTCATCGCCGCCCTGCTCGACGACGGCGAGTTCCTGGAGGTGCAGGCGCTGTTCGCGCCCAACATCCTGGTCGGCTTCGGCCGGATCGAGGGCCGCCCGGTCGGCGTGGTCGCCAACCAGCCGATGCGGCTGGCCGGCACGCTGGACATCGACGCCTCCGAGAAGGCCGCCCGGTTCGTCCGCACCTGCGATGCCTTCAACATCCCCGTGCTCACGCTCGTGGACGTGCCCGGTTTCCTCCCGGGCACCGAGCAGGAGTGGAACGGCATCATCCGCCGCGGCGCCAAGCTGCTGTACGCCTACGGCGAGGCCACCGTGCCGCTGGTCACGGTGATCACCCGCAAGGCGTACGGCGGGGCCTACGACGTGATGGGCTCCAAGCACCTGGGCGCGGACGTCAACCTGGCCTGGTCCACCGCCCAGATCGCGGTGATGGGCGCCCAGGGCGCGGTCAACATCCTGCACCGCAGGCGGCTGGCCGCGGCCGAGCGCCCCGACGAGCTGCGGGCCGAGCTGGTGCGTGAGTACGAGGACACCCTCGCCACGCCATACCTGGCGGCCGAGCGCGGCTACGTGGACGCCGTGATCGCCCCGAGCGAGACCAGGCGCGAGGTCGTCCGCGCGCTGCGGTTGCTGCGGGGCAAACGCGACGCCCTGCCGCCCAAGAAGCACGGGAACATCCCGCTGTGAACACCTGGAGGAGTCCTGTGAGCACGTCCCCGCGGAAAGTGCTGGTCGCCAACCGCGGCGAGATCGCCGTCCGCGTCATCCGCGCCTGCCGGGACGCCGGCATCGCCGCCGTGGCGGTGTACGCCGACCAGGACCGCGACGCCCTGTTCGCCCGCATGGCGGACGAGGCGTACGCGCTGGGCGGCGCCACCCCCGGCGAGACCTACCTCGACATCGGCAAGATCATCGAGGTGGCGGCGCGGTCGGGCGCGGATTCGGTCCACCCCGGCTACGGCTTCCTGGCCGAGAACGCCGCGTTCGCACAGGCCGTCATCGACGCCGGGCTGACCTGGATCGGCCCGCCGCCCGCGGCGATCACCGCGCTCGGTGACAAGGTCCAGGCCCGGCACATCGCGCAGCGCGTCGGCGCGCCCCTGGTCGCGGGCACCGCCGATCCCGTCGCCGGCGTGGACGAGGTGCTCGCCTTCGCCGAGCGGCACGGCCTGCCCATCGCGATCAAGGCGGCCTTCGGCGGCGGCGGGCGCGGCCTGAAGGTGGCCAGGACCCTGGAGGAGATCCCCGACCTGTACGACAGCGCCGTACGCGAGGCGGTGACCGCCTTCGGCCGCGGCGAGTGCTTCGTGGAGCGCTACCTGGACCGGCCCCGGCACGTGGAGACCCAGTGCCTGGCCGACACGCACGGCAACGTGGTCGTGGTCTCCACCCGCGACTGCTCGCTCCAGCGCCGGCACCAGAAGCTGGTGGAGGAGGCCCCGGCGCCGTTCCTGACCGCCGAGCAGGAGGCGCTGCTGCGCGAGAGCTCCAAGGCGATCCTGCGCGAGGCCGGCTACGTCGGCGCCGGAACCTGCGAGTTCCTGGTCGGCCAGGACGGCACGATCTCCTTCCTGGAGGTCAACACCCGCCTCCAGGTCGAGCATCCGGTCACCGAGGAGGTCACCGGCATCGACCTGGTCCGCGAGATGTTCCGCATCGCCGCCGGCGAGGAGCTGGGCTACGACGACCCCGAGCCCCGCGGCCACTCCATCGAGTTCCGGATCAACGCCGAGGACGCCGGACGCGGCTTCCTGCCCGCCCCCGGCACCATCACCCGCTGGCGGGCCCCCTCCGGCCCCGGCATCCGCCTGGACGCCGGCTACGAACAGGGCGAGACCGTGCCGGGCGCGTTCGACTCGCTGATCGCCAAGCTCGTCGTCACCGGGGCCAGCCGCGCCCAGGCGCTCGACCGCGCCCGCCGGGCCCTGGCCGAGTTCGAGATCGACGGCATGCCGACCGTGCTCCCGTTCCACCGCGCCGTGGTGGCCGAGCCCGCCTTCACGGCCGAGCCCTTCGCCGTCCACACCCGCTGGATCGAGACCGAGTTCGACAACACCATCGCCCCCTACGAGGCCCAGCCCGCCGCCGAGGCCGCCGAAGCCGCCGGCGAGCGCGAGCGGATCACGGTGGAGGTCGGCGGCAAGCGGCTGGAGGTCGTGCTCCCCGCCGGCTTCGGCGCCCCGCGCGGCGGCGGCGCGAGCCGCACCCCGTCCGCGAGCCCCCGCAGGCGCGGCGGCGGGGGCGCCGCCAAGGCGGCGGCCGGCGGTGACTCCCTGGTCAGCCCGATGCAGGGCACCATCGTCAAGGTGCTGGTGTCCGACGGTGACGAGGTGGCCGCCGGCGACACCATCGTGGTCCTGGAGGCCATGAAGATGGAACAGCCGCTCACCGCGCACAAGGCGGGCACCGTGGTCGGCATGTCCGCCCAGGTGGGCGCGACCGTGGCCGCCGGCGCCGCCATCTGCGAGATCAAGGACCGCACCTGACCTGAGCTCCCGTGCCGTTCCCCCGGCGCCCCCGGGGGAACGGCACGGCCCGGCCCCGAACGTCACGTACGCGGGTCAGCCGGTACCGGCGTGCTGCCGTGCTCCGCGCAGCACCCGCAGCAGGCCGATCTCGGCGACGTTCTTGGTGAGCTCGACGTTCAGCCACCCGGCCACCGCGCCCAGGGTCTGCCCCTCGCCCCACGGGAGCCCCGCGGTCCGCTCGGTGGAGTCCAGGTCGCGGTCACCCAGCCCGGCCAGGGCCGCACGCCAGTCGTCGTGCAGCCCGCGCAGCCAGGCGACCGCGCCCGCCGCGCCGCCCGGCCAGGTGATCTCCTCGCGCGGCGGGGCGCCGGTGCCGAAGCAGTGGCCGAGGGTGGTCGTCCACCAGTACCCCATGTGCCAGGTCACCCAGCCGATGGACACCGCGGGCACCGGGTCGGGCTCGGGCACCTCCCAGTCGGCCACCCAGCGGCCCGCGGCGCCGGGCCGTACGCTCCAGCAGTACGCCGCGGGCTCCCACAGGCAGGCGGCGTCGTCCAGGTCCCCCGCGTGGTACTCGAACAGGGCCCACGCGATGTCGAGCTGCCGGAGCAGCAGATCCACTCGTCCTACGGTCACCGCGGGAGTCTGGCAGGCGGCGCGAGGCCGCCGCCAGCGGTTTTCACCCCGTGGCCGTGGCGGTGAAGGTGTGCGTGCCCGCGCCCACCTCCTGGACGGCCGCCCCGGGCAGGTCCACCTCGGCGGTGGCGCCCGGCGGCACGGTGGCGGTGACGGTGAGCGTGTCGCCGTCCCTGGCCCAGGAGACCGACGCGGGCCCGTACGGCGTGTCCAGGCGGGCCGAGGCGTGCGTCAGGTCCCCGCCCGGCCGGGGCGCGATCCGCAGGCGGCGGTAGCCGCGGGCCGCGGGCGCGAGCCCGGCCACCGTCCGGTGCAGGAAGTCGGCCACCGCGCCCAGGGCGTAGTGGTTGAAGGAGGTCATCTCGCCGGGGTTGATCGAGCCGTCGGGCAGCATGCTGTCCCAGCGCTCCCAGATCGTGGTGGCGCCCATGGTCACGGGATACAGCCAGGACGGGAGGTTGCGCTGGGTGAGCAGCTTGTACGCCGTCTCGTACGCGCCCACCGAGGCCAGCGCGTCGCAGATCAGCGGCGTCCCGACGAAGCCGGTGGCGATGCGGTGGTCGTCGGCCGCGACCAGCTCGACCAGGCGGCGGCCCGCCCGCTCGCGCTGGGCCGGCGTCTCCAGCAGGTCCAGGGTCAGGGCCAGGGCGTAGGCGGTCTGGGTGTCGCAGGCCAGCCGCCCCGACGGCGTGACGAACTCGCGCCGGAACGCCGCGCGCACCTCGCCGGCCAGCGCCGCGTACCGCTCGGCGTCGGCGTCGTGGCCGAGCAGGGCCGCGGTCTCGGCCAGGACCCGGGCGCTCCAGGCGTGGTAGGCGGTGGCGACCAGCACGTGGTCGGTGCGCGCCTTGCCGGGCTCGTCCGGGGGAGCGGCCGGGTCGAGCCAGTCGCCGAACTGGAAGCCCTCGTCCCACAGGTGGTCCTCGCCCGCGATGGAGGCGACCTGGTCCACCCACGCCTTCATGCTCGGGTACTGCGCGCGCAGCAGGCCGAGGTCGCCGAAGCGCTGGTAGAGCGTCCAGGGCACCAGCACCGCGGCGTCGCCCCAGGCGGCGGTGGGGGAGACCCCGAACACCAGCGGCACCCAGGGCACGTAGTGCGGCACGGTGCCGTGTTCGGCCTGCTCGGCGGCGAGGTCGGCGAGCCAGGACGCCAGCGGGCCCGCGCAGTCGTACAGGAAGGCCGCGGCCGGGGCGAAGACCTGGATGTCGCCGGTCCAGCCCAGGCGCTCGTCACGCTGCGGGCAGTCGGTGGGCAGGTCCACGAAGTTGCCGCGCATGCTCCACACCACGTTGTCGTGCAGCTTGGTCAGCAGCGGGTCGGAGCAGGTGAACTCGCCGGTGCGGCGCATGTCGGTGTGGCAGACCACGGCCCGGACGTCGGCCGGGTCCAGCTCGCCGGGCCAGCCGTCGATCTGGGCGTAGCGGAAGCCGTGCGTGGTGAAGCGCGGCTCCCACTCCTCCGGTTCGCCGTCGCCGCGCAGGGTGTACCGGTCCAGCGCGGCGGCCTGGCGCAGCGGGCGCAGGGCCAGGGCGCCGTCCTCCAGGACCTCGGCGTGGCGCAGGGTGACGGTGTGCCCGGCGGGGCCCTGCACCCGGATGCGCAGGCGGCCGGCGATGTTCTGGCCGAAGTCGAGGATCGTCTCCCCGGACGGGCCGGTCAGCACCTCGGCGGGGGCGATCGTCTCGACGCGGCGCACCGGCGGGCCGGTCGGCGCGACGAGCACGGCCGGGTCGTGCGGCAGGTCGTCGGCGGGCAGCCAGGACGCGTCGTCGAAGCCGGGCCGCGACCACCCGGCCGGCAGCAGGCGGGCGTCGTGCTTCTCGCCGTCGTACAGGCTCGCCGCCGTGACCGGGCCGGGGGCGCAGCGCCAGCTCCCGTCGGTGACGACCAGGTCGGTCGTGCCGTCGGCGTAGGTGATCTCCAGTTGCGCGATCAGCGCGGTGCGGTCGCCGTAGAGGTTCGTCTTGCCGGACAGGAAGCCGATGCGGCCCCGGTACCAGCCGTCGGCCAGCGTGGCGCCGATGGCGTTGCCGCCCTCGCGCAGCAGGGCGGTGACGTCGTGGGTGCGGTAGCGCAGCCGGTGGTGGTAGCTGGTCCAGCCGGGGGCGAGCACGTCGTCGCCGACGACCTGGCCGTTGATCTCGGTCTCGTGCAGGCCGTGGGCGGTGACGTACAGGCGGGCGCTCGCCACCGGGCCGCGTACGGTGAACTCCCGGCGCAGCAGCGGCGCGGGACCGTCGGGCACGCCCAGCAGCTCCAGCGGCGGCGCCGCCGCGCCCGCCCGCCAGTCGGCCGGGTCCAGCAGGCCCGCCTCGGCCCAGGACCAGGGGCTCCAGTCGCTGGCCGAGCCGTCGTGGCCGTGGACCCGCACCCGCGCGCCGCGCCGCTCGCGCGAGCGCAGCTCCGCCCCGGGCCAGGGCACGAGCACCGAGCGGTCCGACTCGACGGGACCGGTCGCGGTCCCGTCACTCAGCTCGATCTCGTACGCCCGCTGCGTCCAGCCGGGTATGTCGGTGACGACCGTCCAGGACAGGCGGGGCGCGCGCTCGCCGATGCCGATCGGATCGCGGTGGTGCTCGAAGACGGGGGTTTCGACGCGCAGGTTGGTCACGGGCGCGATGCTCCTCGGGTCAGCCCTTGATGGCGCCGGCGGTCATGCCGGCGACGATCTTGCGGTTGAAGAAGACGAACAGCAGCAGCGGCGGGATCGTGATCAGCACGATGTCCATGAACAGCAGGTTCCACTGCGTGTTGTACTGGCTCTGGAAGTTGTACAGGGTGACCTGCACCGTGGCGTTGTCGTCGCCGGGCAGGAAGTACAGCGGGTTGACGAAGTCGTTGAAGATGGCCACCGCGCTGGTCAGGATCACGGTGATCGTCACCGGGCGCAGCAGCGGGAAGATCACCCGGAAGAACAGGCGCATGCCGCCGCAGCCGTCGATCATCGCCGCCTCGTCCAGCTCGCGCGGGATCGCCGCGATGAACGCGCGGAACAGCAGCACGGCGTACGACAGGCCGAAGGCGACCTCGACCAGGATCAGGCCGGGCATCGTCTTGAACAGGCCGAGCGCCTGGAGCAGCCAGATGGTGGGCACGATCGCGGGCGGGATGATCAGCCCGGACAGCACCAGGAAGTTGGCCACCGAGCCGATCCTCCCGGCGCGGCGCTGCAGCACGAACGCGGCCATCGCCGCGAAGACGACGATCAGCGCGACCGACACGACGGTGAGGATCGTGCTGTTGAGGTAGGCGCGCAGCAGCACGAAGTCGCGCGCCTCGATCACCTCGGTGAAGTTCTGCACGATCCGCCACTCGGTGGGCCAGGAGAAGTCCAGGTCGGTGGCCTGCTTCTCGTTCTTCACCGCGGTGAGCAGCATGAACGCGAACGGGACCAGGAAGATCACCGTGGCCGCGGCCAGTGCGACCGCCTCCGCGCCGAACCTTCTCACTGCCCTCATAGCGCGGCCTGCCTTTTGCCGAGGAAGTAGTTGAGCGGCACCACGATCGCGGTGACGACGAGGAACAGCAGCACGTTGCCCGCGGTGGACAGGCCGTAGAAGCCGGCCTGGTACTGCTTGTAGATGATCGAGGCGATGGTGTCGCTGGTGAAGCCGGGGCCGCCGCGGGTCATCGTCCAGATCAGGTCGAAGGTGCGCAGGCCGCCGATGAACGACAGGATGATCACCGAGTAGGTGGCCGGCCAGCTCAGCGGCAGCGTGACGTGGCGGAAGCGGTGCCAGGCGTTGCCGCCGTCCACCGCGACCGCCTGGTAGTAGTCCTGCGGGATCGACAGGATGCCGGCGATGTAGATCACGGTGGCGATGCCCACGCCCTTCCACACGTCCACCAGCGCCACCGACAGCAGCGCGGTGGTGGCGTCGCCGAGCCAGTCGCGCCCGTCGATGCCGACCAGGCCCAGCGCCTGGTTGACCAGGCCGGTGTCCGGCTTGAGCAGCACGCTGAAGGTGATGCCGACCGCGACCGTGGAGACCAGCACCGGGAAGAACACCACCGAGCGCAGGAAGCCGCGCAGCCGCAGCTTCGAGGTCAGCAGCACGCCGAGCAGCAGCCCGAGCACGACCTTCAGGCCGCTGGTGACGACCGCGTAGACCAGTGTGTTCTGGAAGCCGATGCGCAGGTTCTGCTCGGCCAGGAAGTCGCGGAAGTTCTGCAGCCCGACGAAGGTGCTGTCGAACAGGGTCCAGCGGGTCAGGGCGAAGTAGAACGCCATCACCGTCGGCACCAGGAAGATCACCAGGTAGACGACCGCGGCCGGCAGGTACAGCGCGTACGGGTAGGCGGAACGCGGCCTGCCGTCGGCGCGGGCGCGCGCGTGCCGCTTGCCGGGGACGACGCCGGGCCCGGTGCGGGGCCCAGCGTGCTGCTTGGTCACCACCCCGCGAGCCCCAGTTGCTTGGCCTGCTTCTCCACGTCCTTGTCGTACTGGGCGGCGCCCTCGGCGGGCGGCGTGAGCCCCGAGCCGACCGCGACGGTGATCTGCTCCAGCGACGGGCCCTTGACCGGCGACAGGAACTCCAGCGCGGGCGCGGTGGCGCCCTTGTCGATGTACGCCTGCAGGTCCTTGGCCACCTGGATGGCGTCGTCGGGCAGCTCGGCGCCCTCGATCCGGTACGGCCCGGCCGGCGCGACCACCTTGTTCACCGCGTCGGCCGCCTCGGGCGAGGCGACGAAGGCCAGGAACTTCTTGGCCGCGTCCAGGTGCTCGGTGGTCTTGGCGATGTAGATGCCCGCCGGCTCCCAGATGGTGGCCCCGTTCTTGGCCGGGTCGGTGCCGGGGATGCCGAAGAAGCCGATGTCGGTGGCCGCCTGCGGGTACTCCGCCAGCAGCGGCGGGAGCTGGAAGCTGAGCATCGGGTAGTGCGCGCCCTTGCCCTCGACCAGCATCTTCATGCCCTGGTCGTTGGTGGCCGAGCCGAAGCCCTCGTTCAGGTAGCCCTTGGCGTGCACGTCGGCCAGGTGCTGGAAGCCGGCCACCGCGGCCGGGGTGGTGGCGAACTTGGCCTTGCCCGCGGTGTAGTCCTGGGCGAAGGTCGGGTTGGCGGCCTGGACGTTGTAGAAGTCGCCCAGGACGAACAACTGCGAGGTCCAGGTGTCCTTGAAGGTGGAGATCACCGGGGTGATCCCGTCCGCCTTGATCTTCTCGTTGTTGGCCATGAACTCGTCCCAGGTCTTGGGCACCTCCAGGCCGAGCTTTTCGTAGACCTTGCGGTTGTACAGGATGCCGCCGCCGCCCGCGGTGCCGGTGGGGACGCCGTAGACCTTGCCGGCCTGGGTGACCACGGGCAGGAAGTCCTTCTGCACCTTCGCCAGGACCGGATCGTTCGTCAGGTCCACCATGGTCTGCGCCGGGTTGAGCGCCTGGAGCAGCGAGCCGGAGTTGTACCAGAACACATCGGACATGTCGCCGGTCGAGAGCCGGGTCTTGACGATGTTGTCGCCCTCGGTGCCGCCCGGCCGCGACTCGGTCTCGATCTTGATGGTGGGGTTGGCCTTCATGAAGGCGTCGGCCATCGCCTTGGCCGTGTCCAGGGTCGCCTGGCTGTTGTCCACCAGGAAGGACAGGGTGACCGTGCCGTCGCCGGCCGCGGGCTCAGAGCCCGAGCCGCAGGAGGTCGAAGCCGCCAGCGCGAGGGCGGCCAGTGCCGCGCCCAGCGTGCGGTGAGAGGTCTTCACAACGCCCCTCCGGGTCCATTGAATCGTTTTAAGGGCCCCCGATGCGAGTTAACGTAAGCGTTACGTGAGGGACCGTCAAGGGGCTTTTTGGGGAACGGTCCCCAATCGTGACCCACGTCGGCGAGCTTGCCGATCGGGCTATCTGTCAAGGTGTGGGTATCGTTACCCATGGCCGCCACGCCGGTCCTCGTACAATCGAGTGGCGTCGCGCTGGGGAAAGGGGCACATGGTCACGGAGAATCGGCGACGGCGGGTGACGATCACCGACGTGGCGAACCACGCCCAGGTCTCCACCACCGCCGTGTCGAAGGTGCTGCGCAACGCCTACGGGGTGAGCGAGGCGATGCGCGCCAAGGTACAGGCGGCCATCGACGAGCTCGGCTACCGGCCGCACGCCGCCGCGCGCGCGATGCGCGGGCGCACCTTCACCATCGGCGTGCTGCTGCCGCACATCAGGAACCCGTTCTTCGCCGACATCCTCGACGGGCTCACCGAGCAGATCGGCCCGGCCGGCTACCAGGCCATCATGGTGCAGGCGGGCGGCACCGACCCCAAGGAGGAGCGCCGCGCCGTGGACGCCCTGGTGGACCGGCAGGTGGACGGCATCCTCACCATCGCCCCGGCCCTGGCCAAGGCGGAGCTCGAGGAGATCGGCGGCGGCACCCCCACCGTGGTGCTCGGCCGGCACGACCGCTCGGCGGTCTACGACTCGGTGCTCGACGACGACGAGGTGGGGGCCGAGCTGGTCGTCGAACACCTCATCGCGCTCGGCCACCGCCGCATCGCGCACATCACCCAGGCCGACGACGGCCGGGGCCGGGCCACGGCCCTGCTGCAGACCATCCGGGCCAGGACCTACGAGCGGGTGATGACCGAGCACGGGCTGGCCGACCACATCGCCCTCGCCGTCACCTCCTACACCGAGGAGGGCGGCTACGAGGGCGCCAAGCGGCTCCTGGCCCGCACGCCCCGCCCGACCGCCATCTTCGCCGGCGCCGACCAGGCCGCCTACGGCACCCTCGCCGCCGTCCACGAGGCCGGGCTCACCGTGCCCGGCGACATCTCCGTGGCCGGCTACGACAACGCGCGCATCAGCCGCCTGGCGCACATCTCGCTGACCAGCGTCGACCAGGACGGCGCCATCATGGGCCGGACCGCCGGGCGGCTGCTGCTCGAACGCATCGAGGGCCGCACGTCGGCGGTGCGCTTCTCCGTCACCCCCACCCTGGTGACCCGCCGCTCCACCGCCCCGCCCGCCGGCGCGTCCTGACGGCGGGGCGCCCTCAGCCCCGCCCATCGCCGTCCGCCCTCGGCGCGCGCCGGGCCCGCTGCAGCGCCCCGAACCGCGCCCGGTACGTCGAGGCGGTCAGGCCGTAGTGGGCCTTGAACCGGCGGGCGAAGTTGTTGGCGTCGGCCCAGCCGACCGCCTCGCCGATCTGGGTGATCGACTGGTCGGTGTGCCGCAGCAGGGCCGCGGCCAGCTCCACCCGGAAGCGCGACAGGTACGCCATCGGCGGCAGCCCGGTGGCGGCCTTGAACCGCCGCACCAGGTGGCCGCGCGTCAGGTGCAGCTCCGCGGCCAGCTCGGCGAGCGTCCACTGCCGGTCGGGCGCCTCCTCCATCAGCCGGATCGCCCGCGCCACCGCCAGGTGGCCCGGCCCCGCGGCCTGCTCCGGAACGTCGTCGGCGTCGCGGGCCGCCGCCCGCGCCAGGCAGCCGAGCACCAGCAGCAGCCGGCCGATGATGTCGCCGCGGTGCCGCGGCCGGTCGCGCAGGCGGTCCAGCGCGTCGAGGTGCTCGGCGCACTCGATCAGGGCCGCCGGCGGCAGCCGCGTGGTCAGCATGCCATGCCGCTGCAGCGGGTACGGCCCCGTCCACAGCAGGTGGCCGAGCAGCGGGTCCTCGCGCACCCAGGCCAGCTCCCGGTGCAGCAGCTCGGCGGAGAAACAGCAGTTGTACAGGTCGAGCCGGCGGCACTCCTCGTAGCCGTGCCACACGCCGGGCCGAAGCAGCACGACGTCGCCGACGGCCAGCCGCTGCCGCCCGGCCGGCGAGACGTGCACGCCCTCCCCGCCGGTCACCACGGCGATCTCCAGGAAGTCGTGGGTGTGCACCGGATGGCTGTGTTCGTGCAGGTAGTGGCCTGCGTACGCGATCGTGCCCGGTGTGAAGTGCAGCAGCAAGCCGGATCGGTCGACGGGGGGATCGGCCATGGCGGGACTGTACTGCCGCGCCGCCGGGCGCATCGGCAGCAGGTGAATTTCGTGCTACCTCTGGCGCACTTCGGCCTAGCTGCGTTAACCGCGGCGACACAGGATTCAGGCATGGCGGAAACACCGTCGCCACCGGCGGGAAGCACCGTCGCCGCCGGCGGGAAACCCGCCGGTCGCCCGGCGCGTCACCCTCGCCCCCGACCGCCGCGCCCGGTGACGGCAGCCGTCCGCGGCACGGCCTGACGGGCGTGACGCACGCCGTCCGCCGCAATGTGTTCCTCTGACACGGGAGGCATCCTGTGGATCTACGTCATGGCGCTCGCCTTCCCCGGCGCCGCGTCGCGTTGCTCGCCGTCGCGCTGGCGATGCTGGCGCCCGGCCTGCAACCGGCCGGCGCGAGCGCGGCGGCCGGCGCGGCCGACTGCGCGGGCGTGCCGTGGATGGACACGTCCAAGTCGCCCGACCAGCGCGCGCGGGCCCTGCTCGCGGCGTCGTCGCTGGACCAGAAGCTGCGCTGGCTCGACGAGCAGTCGGCCAACGACCCCACGCGCACGACGTTCACGACCTCCGCCCCCCGGGAGCTGCCCCCCGGCGAGTTCGAGCCCGTCACGTTCACGATGCCGCCGCAGGTGCCGTGCACGCCGACCATCCAGTACACCGACGCGCCGTCCGCCATCGCGGGCGCGGGCGCCGGCGTGACGGCCTACCCGGCCAACGTCTCCCTGTCGTCCTCCTGGGACCGGTCATTGGCGTTCGAGAAGGGCGCCGCGATCGGCCACGAGGCGTGGCGCAAGCAGCGCAACGTCCTGCTGGGCCCCGGCCTGGCCGGCGGGCGCGACCCGCGCAGCGGCCGCACCTCGGAGTACCTGGGCGAGGACCCGGTGCTGGCGGGCCTGCTGGCGGGCGCGTACAGCAAGGGCGTCGGAGCCGACGACGCCGAGCCGGTGCAGGCGCAGCTCAAGCACTTCGTCGCCAACGAGCAGGAGATCGACCGCAACAACAGCTCCTCCAACGTGGACGGGCGCACGCTGCGCGAGATCTACACCCTCCCGTTCGAGATCGCGATCGACCGCGGCGACGTCGGCTCGGTCATGTGCTCCTTCAACCAGGTCAACCACGACTGGGCCTGCGGCAGCGACGAGCTGCTGAACCGGATCCTGCGCGAGGAGATCGGGTTCCGCGGCTGGGTGGTCACCGACTTCGGCGCGCGGCACTACCTGACCGAGGACCCGCCGTCGCTCAAGGCGGGCCTGGACCAGGAGCTGAACGCCTGGCGGTACTGGACGCCCATGGCCATCAAGGAGCAGATCGCGCGGGGACGGCTGAGCGAGGCGGACGTGGACCGGGCGGCGTTCCGGATCGTGCGCGCGCACATCGCCTCCGGCCTGTTCGACGTCCCGCGCCTGAGCGCCCCCGACGCCGACGTCTCCACCCCGCAGAGCGAGGCGCTGGCCCGCAAGCTGGCCGAACGCGGCGCGGTGCTGCTGAAGAACGACGGCGTCCTGCCGCTGACCGGGTCGGCCAAGAAGATCGCGGTCATCGGGCCGACGGCGGCCAACACCCCGGCGGCCGGCGACATCGACGCCTCCAGCGTCTGCCTGCACACCGCCCCGAACATCCCGTGCACCGCCAGCGCGCCGCTGGACGCCATCACCGCCCGCGCCCAGGCCGGCGGCGCCACGGTGACGTACGCGGACGGCGCCGACCTGGAGACCGCCAAGGCCACCGCCGCCGCGGCCGACGTGGCCGTGGTGTTCGGCTACTACCGCGAGGGCGAGTTCGCCGACCGGCCGAACATATCCCTGGACGGCGGCGGCGACGCCCTCATCGGCACGGTGGCCTCGGCCAACCCCAACACCGTCGTCGTGCTGCAGACCGGCGGCCCGGTGCTCATGCCGTGGCTCGACTCGGTCAAGGGCGTCCTGGAGGTCTGGTACGCCGGCGAGCAGATGGGCCCGGCCATCGCCTCGCTGCTGTGGGGCGACACGGCGCCGAGCGGCAAGCTCACGCACTCCTTCCCCAGGTCGGAGGCCGATCTGCCGACCGCCGGCGACCCCCGGCGCTACCCCGGCACGTTCTCCGACGGCTCCGTCGTCCGCGCGCCCGGCAACACCGAGCCGCGGCAGGTGGACTACACCGAGGGCCTCAAGGTCGGCTACCGCTGGTACGAGGCCCAGGGCATCGAGCCGCTGTTCCCGTTCGGCCACGGCCTGACCTACACCACCTTCCGCTACGACAAACTGCGCGTCACGCCGGGCGTGACGAACGGGGCCAGGGAGATCCGCATCGGCTTCCGCCTCACCAACACCGGTCGGCGCACCGGCACCGAGACCGCGCAGGCGTACGTGGAACTGCCGGCCTCGGCGAACGAGCCGTCCAAGCGGCTGCTCGGCTGGAAGCGGGTCACGCTGGCCCCCGGCGAGTCGCGGAACGTGCAGATCACCATCAGCGCGGCCGACCTCGCCGACCTGCACCTCCTGGAGTACTGGAACCCGGCCACCGGCAAGTGGACCACGGCCAGGGGAAGCTACGAGATCAGCGTCGGAACCTCCTTCGACACCGCGCTGAAGGACCGATTCACCATCCGCTGACCGGAAGGGGGGCGGCCACCACGGCCGCCCCCCGCCCCCGCGCACAAAGCTTCAAGACCGCTGCCCCGCCCCGGCGCTACAACAGGTGCCCGGAGGTGACGGCGTGGACGTGGGATTTCTCGGACTGGGCGTGATGGGCCGGCCCATGGCCCTCAACCTGGTGCGCGCCGGCACGCCCCTGGTGGTGTGGAACCGCACCCCCGCCCGTTGCGAGCCGCTGGCGGCGGCCGGGGCGCACGTGGCCCCCGGCCCCGCCGAGGTGTTCCGGCGGGCGGAGGTCGTGCTGGCCATGATGGCCGACGAGGCCGCGCTCGATGCCGTGCTGGCCCGCGGCACCGCCGCGTTCGGCCCGCGCGTCCGGGGGCGCACGCTGGTGCACCTGGGCACCGTCTCGGCCGCCTACTCCCGCGCCCTGGAGGCCGACATCGAGGCCGCCGGAGGCGCCTACGTCGAGGCGCCGGTGTCCGGTTCGCGGGAGCCCGCGGAGGCGGGCGAACTGGTGGCGATGCTCCCCGGCCGCGACCCCGCCGTGGCCCGCGTACGCCCGCTGCTCGCCCCGATGTGCCGTGAGAGCTTCGTGTGCGGGCCGGTGCCCGGCGCGCTGCTGATGAAGCTCGCGGTCAACGTCTTCCTCATCACGATGGTCACCGGGCTGGCCGAGGCGTTCGCCTTCGCCGCGCACCACGGCCTGGATCCCCGGCTCCTGGCCGAGGTGCTGGACGCCGGGCCGATGGCCTCGGCCGTCTCCCGGGCCAAGGCCGCCAAGCTCGTGACCGGTGACTTCACCGTCGCGGCGGCCATCGCCGACGTGCTGAAGAACACCCGCCTCATCGCCGAGGCGGCCCGCGACGCCGGCGCGGCGTCGCCGCTGATCGACGTCTGCCGCGCCCTGTACGGTGAGAGCGTCGCGCTCGGGCACGGCGGAGCCGACATGGCCGCGGTCGTCGCGGCGCTCCGGGCCCGCGGGCGCCGCGGTCCCACCACATCCGAGCGGAGGTCACCATAAGCACGCACGCCCAGCAGACCGGACGGCCGGTCGCGATCGTCACCGGAGGCTCGCGCGGCATCGGCCGCAGCACGGTCCGGCGGCTGTGCGCCGACGGGTACGCCGTCCTGTTCACCCACTCCAGCTCGCCCGGCGAGGCGGCCGAGGTGGAGCGCGAGGCCCGCGAGCACGGCCACGCCGTACGCGCCCTGCGCCTCGACGTGACCGACGGCGACGCGCCCGGACGCCTGTTCGACGGGGCCGAGTCGCTCGGCGAGGTGACCGGCCTGGTGAACAACGCCGGGATCACCGGCAGGATCGGGCCCTTCGCCGACCTGACGGACGAGGACCTGCGCCGGGTCGTCGAGGTGAACCTGGTCGCGCCGATCCGGCTGTGCCGGGAGGCCGCCCGCCGCTGGTCGGAGCGGCGGCCCGCCACCGGGCGCGCGATCGTCAACATCTCCTCGGTCGCCGCGCGCACCGGGGCGCCGCACGAGTACATCGCCTACGCCGCCGCCAAGGCCGGCCTGGAGACGCTGACCGCCGGCCTGGCCAAGGAGCTGGGGGCCCACGGCGTACGGGTCAACACCGTCTCGCCCGGGACGACCGACACCACCATCCACGCCCGCGCCGGGGAGCCCGGACGCGCGCAGCGCGTGGCGGCGCGCATCCCCCTGGGCAGGCCCGGCGAACCGGACGAGATCGCCGCCGCCGTCGCCTGGCTGCTGTCGCCGGAGTCGTCCTACGTCACCGGGACCGTGCTGGACGTCAGCGGCGGGCTGTGACCCGGTCCGCGGCGGCGAGCGCCGCGGCCCAGGCCGCCGGGGTGAGCCCGTACGCGCGCTTGAACATGCGCGTCAGATGGCTCTGGTCGGCGAACCCCGCCGCGGCCGCCACCTCGCCGAGGGCGTGCCCGGCCCGGATCAGCGCGCGGGCCCGGTCGAGCCGCCGCATGGTGCGAAAGCGCGTCGGGCTGGTGCCGAACGCGGCCCGGAACTGCCGCGCCAGCGTCCAGCGGTCCAGCCCGGAGACCCGCTCGAAGTCCTCGGCCCGGTGCCTGGTCAGCGGGTCGGCGACCAGCAGCTCGCGCACGCGGCCGAGGGCGGGCAGGTCCAGCCGGGCAGGGCCGGCGGCGCGGCCCCCGGCGTGCGCGCGCAGGGTGTCGGCGACGGCCACCGTGACCTCCGCGGCCTCGGCGTCGTCGAGCGGGTCGTCGATGTCGCGCAGGCAGGCGGCCAGGGCCGGGTCCACCCGCCCGGCGCGGATCACCGGGTCGGCCACGAACGGCAGCGGCCCGCCGCCCAGCGAATCCCGCACCAGAGCCGGGTCGAGGTAGACGATCCGGTAGCCGAACCCGTCGTCGGTGCCCGCCGCGCCGTCGTGCACCTCGTCCGGGTGCAGCACATGCCACTCGCCCGGCAGGCAGTGGCGCGGCTCCCCCCGGTACCGGAAGGTCTGCACCCCGGCCAGCGTCACGCCGACGGCGTAGGTGTCGTGCCGGTGCGGCGCGAACGCCACGCCGACCAGCGCGGCCTCCAGCCGTTCGATCCCGGCCGCGCCCCCGCCGAAGCGCATCCTGTGCCCGTGGGTGCGGGAACGCCGCACCACCTCGATCGTCTCCTCCATACGCTCAGGCCCGGAGCCTACTACCGGTGCCGGCCGGGGGCCGCGCCTACAGCACCGCTCCCGTGCCCTCGCGGGTGCGGCGGCGCGGCGCCGCGGGCTCGGGCGGCGGCTGCCTGCTGAACCGTTCGAACTCGATCGCCAGCGGCCCGGCCACGAACGACGAGGACGCCGTGCCGGCCACGATGCCGATGATGAGCGCGATGGCGAAGTCGCGCAGGCTGTCGCCGCCGAAGACGGCCAGCGCGGCCAGGATGAACAGGGCGCCGAGCCCGGTGTTCACCGTGCGCGGGACGGTCTGCAGGATGGCGGCGTTGACGACGTCGGCGAAGCGGGCCTGCCGCCGCGTCTGCCACAGTTCGCGTACCCGGTCGAAGACCACCACCTTGTCGTTGATCGAGTAGCCGATGACGGTGAGCATGGCGGCCAGGAAGACGCCGTCCACCGGTTTGCCCAGCCAGGCGAAGACGCCCACGACGGCGGCCACGTCCACGACGAGGGCGAGGACCGCGGCGGCGCCGAACGTCCACCGGAACCTGATCGCCAGGTAGAGCAACTGGGCCGCCAGCGCCACGGCGAGCGCGATGAGCGCGTTGCGGCGCAGCTCCTCGCCCAGGCTGGGGCCGATCAGCTCGTCGCGCTGCTTGCTCACCTCGCCGACGCGGCCGTCCAGCGCCTGCTCGATGCCGGCCACGTCGTCGGCGCTGATCTGGCCCGCGCGTATGGACACGGTGCTGCCCGAGGTGTGCACGACCGCCCCGGGGTGCCCGGCCTCGGCCACGGCCCGCCGCGCCGCCTCGGCGCTCACCGGCTCGGCGGCGGCGAACTCGACGATCCGGCCGCCGGTGAACTCGACGCCGAAGTTCAGGCCGTGGAGCACCAGCCCGGCGACCGCCGCCGCCACGACGGCGACGGCCACGGCGAGCCAGCGCCTGCCGCGCGCCATCAGGCGCGGCTCGCGCCGGGCCAGCCAGGTCCGGACCCGGCCCTGCGCGGCCAGCCCGGACAGCCGGGTCAGCCGGGACGGCCCGGGACCCGCCCTGCCGATGACCAGGTGGGTCAGGACGCGGGTGATGAGCATCGCCGAGACCAGCGAGGCGAGCACGCCGATGGCCAGGGTGACGCCGAAGCCGCGCACCGGCCCCGAGGCCAGCCAGAACAGCAGCCCGGCCGCCAGCAGGGTGGTGATGTTGGAGTCGGCGATGGCGCTCCACGCCTGCGCGAACCCCCGGTCCAGAGCCGAGCGCAGGGGCCGCCCCGGGGCGCGGGCGTACTCCTCGCGGGCCCGTTCGAACACCAGCACGTTGGCGTCCACCGCCATGCCGATGGCCAGCACGAAACCGGCCAGGCCGGGCAGCGTGAGCGTCGCGCCGAGCGCCAGCAGCGCGGCGTAGGAGATGAGCCCGTACGCCGCGAGCGCGATGGTGGCGAGCAGCCCCGTCAGCCGGTACATCACGACGATGAACAGCCCCGTGAGCAGGACGCCGGCGACGCCCGCCTTGGCGCTGGCCTCGATGGCCTGCGCGCCCAGGGTGGGGCCGACCGTGCGCTGCTCGATCAGGGCGAGCGGGACGGGCAGCGCCCCGCCCTTGATGAGCACGGCCAGGTCCTGCGCCTGCTGCGGGGTGAAGGAGCCGGTGATCCGGGTGGACCCGCCCGGCATCCCGGCGCGGCAGGCCACGGCCGGATCGACCTGGGGCGAGGAGATGATCTCGTTGTCCAGCACGATCGCGACCCGGCGCCGGGGATCGCCCGGCTCGTGGCACGCCGCCGCCCCGGTCAGCCGTCGCCAGGCGTCGGCGTCGCGGAAGTCGACGGTGACGAACCAGGCCGGCCCCTGCTGCGGGTCGTTGCGGGCGCCGGCGTCGGTGACCCCGTCGCCGGTGATCGCGGCGGTCCCGAGCCGCAGCCGCTGCCCGGACTCGTCCGGCAGCACAGGACCGGCCTGCCCATCAGGCCCGGGCTGACCGGCGGCCCCGTCCAGGCCGAGCACCGGGTGGAAGGTGAGTTGTGCGGTCTTGCCGATGACCTGCGCCGCCTGGCGCGGGTCGAGCACGCCGGGGAGTTCGACGATGATGCGCCGCTCTCCGGAGCGGACCAGGGTCGGGTCCACCACGCCGAGCGCGTCGGCGCGGCGGCGCAGCACGTCCAGGGCGCGGTCCGTGGCCTCGGCGTCGGCCTCGGCCGTGGGGGAGTCGCGGGTCTCGAAGACCAGTTGGGTGCCGCCGCGCAGGTCCAGGCCCAGGCGTGGCGACATGGTGACGGTGAGTAGCAATGCGGTGACGACGACGGCACACGCCGCCACCGCGCGCCACAGGGGCGCACGTGACATGGGAAGCCTCCACGGGCTGTCGGAAGAAAGGGGACGTCAGCGCGTCGTGGAGGGTGGCGCCCGAGCCGGGTCGCCGCACCGGCCGCGTTGCGGCGATGCCGGAGGGCGGCCGGTCGCGGCGGTGACCGGCCGGGTGGTCTGGCCCGGCTCCCAGGCGGGAGGCAGGACGGCCGGCCACATCGGGAAGACCGGCGCGCCGCAGGCGGGCAGCACGCGTGCCGCGCCGTCCGCCTCGCTGTGCGGGGGCGCGGGCGCGCTCCACCACGCCACCGCCGCCGCCGTGGCGGGCTGGGCGAGGTGGGCGGGGGCCCCGCTGAGCACGAACGCCGACAGCAGGAGGAGCACGACGGCGGGCAGTCTGCTGCGCACGTCTCCTCCTGGCCGGGTGTCATGGGGTGTTGGCCGCCACCGTACCCCGGTGCCGCTCCCGGCGCACCGGGGCGCGCGCGGAAACGGGCCGGACATGTCTTTTCCCGCGGTCTGGGCTATGGTCGGCCGTATGGCGGGACCGTGGAGAGCACCACGAGGGTCCATCGCGCTCGTCGGCGTGATGGGCCTCGTCCTGCTGTCCCTGCTGCTGGCCGGCACCTCTGGCGCCTGGAACGGCGCCGGTCCGGCCCGCCTGTCCGGGTTGTCGTCCGGCCTGGCGTGGACCCTGGGCGCCTCCGACGCCGAGCTGTCCAGCCTGCCGCCACAGGCCGCCGGTGCCGCCCGCGAGCACCACGTGCTGTCGCTGTGGCCGCCGCTGCGCGGCGACCGGCACGGCCGGGCCGCCCATCTGACCCTGCTGCCGCCGCCCGACCCGGCCGGCGCCATCCGCGACCCCCAGCAGCTCGCGCACCGCACCGCGGGATCGCGCAGCCCGCCACTGATCTAGCCGACGCCGCTCATCCATCCGCCGTCTCCGGCCGTGTCCGCGCCGCGGGGCTCCGTGCCCGCGTCGCGTCTTGCCGGAGACGTCGCCGTGGCCATCCCGCCGGCCGGGACGGGCCGTCTCGCGCCATGCCGGACGGCGTCATCGGCGTGACGGGCCCGGCCGCCCGGCCGTCTTCGCGCGGGCGGCCTGACGGTCACCGGCGGCGCCCGGCATGAGCGACCGTCGCACCGGCCGCACGCCGTACAGAGCCTGCCGGCCGGCGGAGTGCCTGTACCACGCCTGCCGGCCGGCGGAGCGCCCGAACCGCGTCTGCCGGGCCGGTGTGGCGTCCGAGCCGCGGCACGCCGCCGTCCATGGCCTGGGCCGCCTGCCCTGCGGCCGGCCGCCGCGCCCGCCTCGCCGCGCACGCGGGCCGCCCGCCGCCGGCCTCCACTTCGTTTCGAAAGGAATCCGCACCATGACCGACACCCGTGGCACGCCGCACCTCAGCACCGTGCAGCTCCAGACCCTGCGTCAGGACCTGCAAGAGCAGCTTGACCGGCGCACCCGCCACCTGCTCGGCCTGCAGGCCGAGGCGCAGGGCAGCAGCGGGGCCGACGACACCTGGCAGGAGCTGCTGGTCTCCCTCACCGCCGCCGACCGCGCCATCGCCGAGCTCACCCAGGCCCTGGACCGGCTCACCGCCGGCACCTACGGCCGCTGCGCCAACTGCGACGCGGGCATCCCCTTCGAACGGCTCAAGATCAGGCCGCTGGCCCGCTACTGCATCACCTGCCAGCGCCGAAACGAAGCCGCCTAGCGGATCGCCCGGCCCCCGGGGACGTCCCGGGGGCCGGGCCACCGGCGGCGAGAGGGAGGACTCGTGATCACATTGGATCGCCTGGTCAACGTGCTGGGCGGATACGGCGTGCGGCTGCGCGGGCGGCCCGCGACGCGCTCGGCGCTGCTGCGCAGCGTGGCGGTGGCGGACCCCACCGACGCCCGGGTCGCGGGTGACGTGCTCCTGGCCGTGGGGGCCGCGTCGGTGACCGAGGCGGTGCGGTGGGCGGTCTCGGCGCGGGCCTCGGTGGTCCTGGTACGCGCCGAGCCCGACGCCGAGCCCGAACCCGACGCTGAGGCCGCCGCCCAGGCCGAGCCCGCCGCCGACTCCGAGCCCGCCGCCGCCCAGGCCGCCGCCGTGACCGGGCGCGAGGCCGCCCCTGGCCGTGGCAGCGGCGATGGCGGTGGCAGCGGCGATGGCGACGACGGCGATGACCATGGCGTGGCCGTGATGCTGGCCGATCCCGAGGTCTCCTGGAGCCAGCTCGCGGGCGTGGTCTACGGGCTGGTGCTGGAGGGACGGGAGACCGAATCGGGGCGCGGCCCCACCGACCTGTTCTCCCTGGCCGACAACCTGGCCGATGTGGTCGGCGGCGCGGTGACCATCGAGGACCGGCACTCGCGGGTGCTGGCGTACTCCCGCTCGCAGCAGGCGGGCGATCCGGCCAGGCTGGAGACGATCCTGGTGCGGCGGGTTCCCGACCGGCTGCGCGAGGTCTTCCAGGAGCAGGGCGTGTTCGCCCGCCTGGCCGCGACGGACGAGCCGGTGTTCGTCGGGCCGGACCACCGTCACGGTCTCACCGGGCGGATGGCGGTGGCGGTGCGCGCCGGCCGGGAACTGCTCGGGTCGGTGTGGGTGACCTGCGACAGCCCGCTGACCGGGGCGCGGCGCGACGCGCTGGCCGACGGCGCGCGCACGGTGGCGCTGCATCTGCTGCGCTCCCGGGCGAGCGCGGACCTGGAACGCCAGGTGGAGTCCGACCTGGTCATCCGGCTGCTGGAGGGCGCCGCCGACGCCGCGACGGTGGTCAGCCGGCTCGGCCTGGCCCCGCAGCCGATGCGGGTCATCGCGGTGCGCGCGCACACCCACGAGGAGCGGAACGCCGCGCTCCTGCTGGCCTTCGAGTGGGCCACCACCGGTTTCGGCTGGTCGCGGCCGGGGCGCAGCACCCTGCTCGGCGACACGCTCTACACGATCCTGCCCGGCGAGCAGACCGCGCCGGCGCGGCAGTGGGTGGCGGGGCTGCGCGCCGCGCTGCCGCCGCACGTACGGATCGCGGCCGGGATCGGCGCGGCGGCCCGCCCGGAGGAGCTGCCGGCCGGCCGGCAGGAGGCCGAGGAGTGCCTGGCGCTCCACGAGGCCGGCGCCCCGGACGCCGAGCCGCCCGCCTACGACGAGTCCTGGGACGACATTCTGCTGCAGCGGTTGCGCGCCGCCGCCCGCGCCGGCCGGACCCCGGCACGGGGACCGGTCGGCGCCCTACGGCGGCACGACGCCCTCCACGGCACCCGGTTCGTGGCGACGCTGCGGGCGTGGCTGGAGGCCCAGGGCGACCTGGCCGCCGCCGCCGAGCGGCTGGGCGTGCACCCCAACACCGTACGGAACCGGCTGCGCAAGATGAGCGGGATCACGCCGCTGGACCTGGACGACGCGCGCAAGCGGCTCGCCCTGATCATCGGCCTGGCCGCCACGGGCGACGAGTAGCGTTGTAGCGGATCTACAAGATCAGCGTCCTGATTGTGCGCCGCGTACAGCGCCCGGCGGCTCCGCGCGGGCGATGCTGGCCCCGGTGACAGCACCGGTCCACAGCACCGGTGACAGCACCGGTAATGGCATTCGTCCTGGTATGGAGGTCGGCATGGTCGGCGCCGAGGGCATCGGCAACTGGCCGCGATCGGCGATCGTGGTGGGCGCGGGCATCGTGGGCCTTTCGACCGCGTGGTTCCTGCAAGAACGCGGGGTGACGGTCACCGTGGTCGATCGCCGCGGCGTGGCGGCCGGCGCGTCCTGGGGCAACGCCGGATGGATCGCGCCGGGCCTGGCCATCCCGCTCAACGAGCCCTCGGTGCTGCGGTACGGCCTGCGCTCGCTGCTGAACCCGGCCGCGCCGCTGCACATCCCCGCGACCCTCGACCCCGGGCTGTGGGCGTTCCTGACCCGGTTCGCGGCCAACTGCCGCTGGTCGTCGTGGACCCGGGCGGTGCGCGCCAACCTGCCGCTCAACGAGGAGTGCGTGGAGGCGTACGAGGTGCTCGCCGGCAACGGCGTGGAAGCGCCGGTCGTCGAGGCCCCGATCACCGCCGGGTTCCGCACGCCCCGCCAGGCCGTGGCGCTGCTGCGGGAGCTGCGCAGGCTGGCCGAGGCCGGGCAGCGGGTCGAGCACACCGCGCTGGACGCCCGCGCTCTGGCCGAGCGGGTCCCGCTCGCCTCGGGTGAGCTGCGGGCGGGGGTGCGGATCGACGGGCAGCGCTACGTCGATCCCGGCCGCTTCGTGCACGCCCTGGGGGAGGCCGTCGTGGAGCGCGGCGCCACCGTGTCCACCTTCGAGGTCGCCGGCGTGCGCACCGGAGGCGGGAAGGTCGTGGTGCGCTCCGGCGACGGCGACGTCCTGTCCGCCGACGCGGTGGTGCTGGCCACCGGGGCCTGGCTGCCCCGGCTGGCCTCCCGCTGGGGCGTCCGCGTCCCGGTGCGGGCCGGGCGCGGTTACTCCTTCACCGTGCCGGTGGACCATCCCGTGCCCGGACCGATCTACCTGCCGGACGTACGGGTCGCGTGCACGCCCTACCAGGGCGCGCTGCGCGTGGCGGGCACGATGGAGTTCCGCGACCCCGACGCCCCGCGCGTCCCGGCCCGGCTGGAGGCGATCATCGCCTCCGCCCGCCCCCTGCTGCGCGGGGTGCGCTGGGAGGAGCGCACCGACGTCTGGGTCGGTCCCCGCCCGGTCACCCCCGACGGCCGTCCGCTGGTCGGCGCGACGGCCGCCCCCGGGATCTACGTGGCCGGCGGGCACGGCATGTGGGGCCTGGCCCACGGCCCGGCCACCGGACGCCTGCTGGCCGAGCAGATCACCACCGGCAAGCAGCCCGCCGCCCTGCGCGAGTTCGACCCGCTGCGCTGAACGGCGCCGGTCACGCCCTCAGGGTGCGCAGGGCGCCGGCCCAGGCGAGCACCTGGTCCAGGACGAGGCCCAGCCGCTCCTCGTGGGCGGCGGCCGGCCGGAACGCGGACATGTTCTCGAAGTCGGTGTGGATCGACAGCGCCACCTGGGCGGTCACGGTGGCCACGCCGGCGGTGGCGAGGATGTGCCGCAGGTGCTCGACCGCCCGCACCGCGCCGTCCCCTCCGTAGCCGACGAAACCGGCCACCTTGTTGTTCCACTCGGTGTACAGGAAGTCGATGGCGTCCTTGAGCACGCCGGGGATGGAGTGGTTGTACTCGGGGGTCACGAACACGAACGCGTCGAGCGAGGAGATCTTCTCCGACCACCTCCTGGTGTGCTCGTGCCGGTAGCCGCCCAGCGCCGGGATGTTCGGCTCGTCCAGGTGGGGCAGGGCGTAGTCCCGCAGGTCGATCAGCTCGTACTCGGCGTCGCCGCGCTTGGCCGCCAGATCGCGCACCCACCGGGCCACCGCCTCGCCGTTCCGGTTCGGGCGGGTCGTGCCGAGGATGATGCCGGCCTTGATGGTCATGCCAGAGGTCCTTCCGGGGATAGGCCATACGGGTGATGCGCGCGCGATCCCACGCTAGAGGCCGCCCCTGCGATGACCAATGCGTCATCCACGCCAGTTCATACGTGATCGTCTCCCTGCCTAGACTGGCCCAATGGATGTCCTGAGCGACGTCGTCGCTCTCATGCGCACCGGCAGGCCCGTATCGGCCCGGATCTCGTGGCGGGCGCCCTGGGCGCAGGCGTTCCCGCCCGCGCCCGGGTCGGCGGCCTTCCAGGTGGTCCTGCGGGGATCGTGCTGGCTCATCCCGCCCGGCGGCGGCGAACCGGTGCCGCTGAGCGTGGGCGACGTCGTGTTCCTTCCCCACGGCGACGGGTACGCCCTGGCCGACCACCCCGCCACCCCCGTGCCGCCCCCGGCGTGCGCCCCCGCGGAGGACCGCGAGCTGTTCGCGTCGGCCGCGTTCGAGGGCGACGGGGCCGAGACCGTCATGCTCTGCGGCGGATACCAGCTCGACCGCGGCCGGGCCCACCCGCTCCTGACCGGGCTGCCCGGCGTGATCCACCTGCCGGCGACGCTGGGCCGCGACGCCGAGCTGCGCGCCGCCGTGGAGCTGCTGGCGAGCGAGATCGGCCGCCCCCGGCTGGGCGCCGACACCGTCGTGACGTCCCTGCTCGACATGCTCCAGCTCTACATCCTGCGGGCCTGGTTCGACGCGCAGGGCGAGGCGTGCGCGCAGACGGGCTGGGCCGCCGCCCTCGCCGACCCGGCCGTCAGCAGGGCGCTGGACGCCATCCACCGCGACCCCGCCCACCGCTGGACGGTCGAGTCGCTCGGCGCCCGCGCGGGCCTGTCGCGCGCCGGGTTCGCCCGCCGCTTCACCGGCCTCGTCGGCCTGCCGCCGCTGGCCTATCTGACCTGGTGGCGGCTGGCCACGGCGGCCCGGGCGCTGCGCGAGTCGGACGCCTCGGTGGCGGAGGTGGCGGCGCGGGTCGGCTACGGCTCGGAGTTCGCCTTCAGCGCCGCGTTCAAGCGGGAGTACGGCCTGCCCCCGGGCCGGTACCGCCGCCAGGTCTGCGCCCCGGCCCCCGGGCAGGCCGCGGGCGGGTTCTAGGCGTGCTCGCGGGGTGGGGCGCGCGGCACCGGACCCCGGCCGAGGTAACGGCCCTGCCACGATGATGGAGATATTGGGTTTTAATCCCATTTGACGTGCAGGCTGGAGCCGACGCGGATACGGGGGAGGCGGGATGGCGTGGGCAGCCCGGACGGCCGCCGGGATCATGGCCGTGGTGTCGCCGGCGCTCGCGGTCGCCGCGACGCTGATCTTCGCCGGGCTTCCCGCGGAGTGGCGTCCCGAGGTGACCGCGACCCCGCAGACGGCGGCGGGGCTGACCTTCCCCGCGGTCGGCGCGTTCCTGATCGTCCACCGCCCCCGGCTCAAGCTGGCCTGGCTGATGTGCGTGGGCGGGCTCGGCGGGGCCGCGAGCGACTTCTTCCAGGCCACGATGTTGTCGGCCGCCGCCGAAGGGGACCTCGCGACGGCGGGATACCTGAGGCTCGCGGCGCAGGTCGGCTGGGCGGTGTGCGGGCTGGGGCTCGCCATGCTGCTGCCGCTGTACTCGCCCGACGGCAGGCTGCCCTCGCCGCGCTGGCGGCTCGCCGTGCTGCTGGGCGCCCTGTCCATCGGGACGGAGGCGGCGCGCCAGTTCGTCCGCCCCGACCCCTCTCCCGTGCACTACCCCTACCCCAGCGTCATCCCGAACCCCCTGCAGATCCCGGCGCTGACGCCGTACAACTCGGCGATTCTGACGGCGGCCTGGACGGGCATCTTCGTGACGCTGGCGCTGGCGGCGCTGTCGCTGCTGGTGCGCATGCGCCGGGCCGACCCGATCGGCAGGCGGCAGATCGGCTGGCCGCTGCTGGCGTTCACCGGGTACATCGTGTTCCTGCTCGGGGGCATGCTCGTGCCGGAGCTGAACTGGGTCGCGATCGCCTGGGCGGCGCTCGTGCCGGTCACGGTGGCGATCTCGGCCATGCGCTACCGGCTGTACGGCATCGACACGGTGGTCAGCCGGACCTTCGTCGCCGCCGGGCTGCTGGCCGTGGTCAGCGCGGTCTACTTCGGCGCGGGCGCGCTGTCCAGCCTGCTGGTCTCCGGCTACGACCAGGTCGCCGGGCTCGTCTCCGCCCTGCTCGCGGGCGCGTTCTTCCAGCCGCTGCGCCGGGCGCTGCAACGCGCCGTGGACCGCCTGCTCTACGGCAGGGTGGGCGACCCCCGGATGCTCGCCGACAGGCTGGTCCAGGCGGTACGCCGCGGCGATCCCGCCGAGGCGCTTGCGGCGGTGGTCGGCGTGCTGCGCGAGGGCCTGGCGGTGGAGGGCGTCGCGGTGGAGGTGGCCGACGGCGAGCCCGCCTACGTGGACAGCGGGCACGTCGGCGCGTCCCCGCGGGAGGTGCCGCTGGTCTGGCACGGCGAGCGGGTGGGACGCCTGCTGGTCGGCCCGCCCAGCCCGCGCCGCTTCCCCGCCGCGCACAACGAGCGGGTGCTCGCCACGCTGATCCCGTACGCGGCCGACGTGGCGCATGCCGTACGGATGGCGGCCGACCTGCAGCGCTCCAGGGAGCGCATCCTGGCCGCCCGCGAGGAGGAGCGCCGGCGGCTGCGCCGCGACCTGCACGACGGCCTGGGCCAGAGCCTGAGCGCGATGGCCATGACGCTCAACATGGCCCGCCTCAACCTCAAGGACTCGCCCGAGGCGGCCGATGAGCTGCTGCGCGACCTGCACGCCGGCATGGACTCCGTCGCCGGAGACATCCGGCAGCTCGTGTACGGCCTGCGCCCGCCCGCGCTGGACGACCTCGGCCTGGCCGGCGCCGTACGGGCGCTGGCCGAGAGGGCCGGCGGGCCCGCCGCGGAGGTGACCGTCGAGGGCGATCTGGACGACCTGCCGGCCGCGGTCGAGGTGGCCGTGTACCGGATCGCGCAGGAGGCGCTGACCAACGTCCGGCGGCACGCGCGGGCGAGCCGGGCCGAGGTCGTGCTGCGCCGCGAGCCGGCCGCGCTGCGCCTGCTGGTCGCCGACGACGGCGCGGGCCTGCCGCCGGACCGCCGCGCGGGCGTCGGCCTGTCCTCCATGCGCGAGCGCACCGCCGAGCTCGGCGGCATCTGCCTCATCACCGGCGAGCCCGGGGCGGGCACCACCGTGGAGGTCATGCTCCCCGTCCCCGCGTCCGCCGCCACCTCGCCGCCACGGCATTACCAGACGGCTCCAACCGGCACGCAAGCGGGCCCCTGAATCCTTGCGATCATGAAGATCGCGAGAATGTCCCTTGTGGCGCTCATGGCGGGCGCCCTCACGGGATGCACCTTTTCCACGTCCACCGACGACGACCTGGCCGCCATCGTGGAGGACGCGAACCCGGCACCTCCCTCCGCGACGCAGGGGACGAAGACCCCCGGCACGTTCGGCGAGCCGTTCGCGCCCCAGATCCGCACCATGGATTTGGAGTCGGCCACCCCGGCCGTCGAGGCGCTGAAGATCCCGGACGGAACGCACCACACCTTCAGCGGCGACCAGCTCACCGTGACCTACAAGAACGACTCCCTCCTGCAGACGTTGTCGGCCACCGGGGGCCAGGCGCAGGTGAGCGACATCAAGGGCGCCCTGGACTCGCTCACGGCACAGGCCCCGCCGGTGGAGAACGCGACGACGGAGTGGGTCTACGTGAGCTCCGGCCCGGCCCCCGCCGCGGCGGCCTGCCAGAACTACGAGGGCGGCACCCACTGCTACTGGGTGGACACCGACACCGTGGGCTACCTGAACGCGACCTCGGGGACCGGCGTGTCCATCGGCGAGGTCAGGACCGCGCTGGAGGGCGTGGAGGGGAGCTGACGCACCCGCCCGCCGCCCGTCCCGGTCATCGGGGCGGGGGCGCCGGAGGGGACGACCGATCCGCTCCGCCCCTGGCTACGCTGGGCGGATGGACGTCCAGCAGCTCCGGTACTTCGTGGCGGTGGCCGAGGAACTCCACTTCGGCCGGGCCGCCGAGCGGCTGCACGTGACGTCCTCCCCGCTCAGCCGGCGCATCCGCGAGCTGGAGCGGGAGCTCGGCCGCGAGCTGTTCGACCGCCGCCACCACCGGGTCGAGCTGACCCCCTTCGGGCGCACCTTCCTCGAACCCGCCCGCGACGTCCTGGCCCGCTTCGACGCCCTGCCGCGGCTCGCCGCCCCCGCGCCCCAGGCGCCGCCCGCGCCGCCGGTCGTGCGGGTGGGGGCCACGCCGCTGGCCCCCACCGACGTCCTGGACCTGGTCCTGGAGACCTTCGAGAAGGTGAGCCCGGGGGCCGGGCTGCCGCTGACCCTGGAGCCGTCGGCCGGGCTGCTCGCCCTGATGGCCGCGCGCAAGCTGGACATCGCCGTCGTGCACCTGCCGGTGCGCGACCCCGGTCTCCGCGCTCTCGCGCTCGCCGAGTACCGCTTCGCCGTCGCCATGCGCCCCGGCGACCCCCTCGCGGGCCGCGCGGAGCTGACCGTCGGCGACCTCGCCGGCCGCGAGATGCTGCTGCCCTCGCCCAAGGTGCACCCGCTGGTGATGAACGGGCTGCGCGAGCACCTGCGCAGGGGCGGCGTCACCCGCCTCCGCGAACTGCCGCACAACGACGTGGTCCAGATCGCCGCGCACGTCGCCCACTCCCGCGCCCTGGCGCTGGCCACCCCCGGCACGCTGCGCGGGCGCGTCCTCGTCGAGTCGGGCCTGGTCCTGGTGCCGCTGGACGACCCGGATCTGCGCTTCCGGCTCGGCGTCGTCTGGCCCGAGGGCGCGGAGGCGCACGGCGGCCCGCTGGCCGAGGCCATCGCGGTTCTCCGCGACCGCGCCCTCGCCCCCTGACGCACCTCCTGCGGCCGGGCCAGGCACTGTGACGCACGCCCTGCGGCCGGCCTCGGCACTCTGACGCACGCCCTGCGGCCGGGCCCGCTCGCGGCGCTCGGGCCAGGCCCGCGACCGGTGTGCGGACGTGTCGCACAGCCCCGTCCGGCTTCTCCGCCGGACCGTGGATTTATGCGCGGTGCCGGGCCACGGCCCCCGGTTACGTTTCGCGGCGTGCGCGGGCCGGCCGCACTTCGAGCCGGACGCGCGCCCGCGCCGTCGGCGCGGGGAATCGCGATCACCACGTACAGGAGACTCACGCATGCACATGTTCACATCCGCGGCGCTCGGGATGGCGCGCCGTACCTGGGTGCGCGTCGCGGCGGCCGTCGCCGTGGCGCTGGGGGCCGGGCTGCTGGTGGCGGGCAACGCCGCCCCGGCGCAGGCCGCGCCCCCAGAGGTGATCAGCCGGTGGAACAACCACCGCGTCCACACCGGCTCGCTACTGAACCTGAACAACTTCACCGGGTTCTCCGGCAAGTACACGATCACCGCCAAGACGCACGCCCACAACACCGGGAACAGCACGATCAACTACACCTGCACTCTCAGCGCGGAAGGCGGTGCCGACACCGACTTCACCGAGGTGACCCTCGGCCCCGGCGCGAAGGAGAGCATCGTGGTCCACGTCGTGCACGACTTCACCGGCACCGGGATGCTCGCGTTCGGCTGCACCAAGCCGGCCGGCACCGCCACGGTGAACCTCAACCAGATCAAGCTCACCGCGATCAAGGTCAACACCCTGGACAACCAGCCGTTCTGACGGCGGCGGCGAGCCGCGGCGGCCCGTCCCCCCTCCCGCGGGGCGCGGGCCGCCGTGCCGTCGGCCGGGCGCGGGCGGGGGAAGAGGCACGGGGGACACGCGACGGGATCGGACGCCGCCTGCCGGCGGAGCCGGGCCCGCTGTCGCACCGCTTCCACACCAGCGGCCGGCTCCTCCTGGAACCACCCGCTGACACCCGTCCGGGGCGTGCGGGGACCGGGCCGGCGGCCCCATGGCGCGGGAACCCGACCGGAAGGACTCGGCAAAGCATCGGCGCGCGTCCGATACCCGCGACGGGCCCGGGGCAGACGGACACCACGCATCCGGAAGTGGGGGTGGTCGCCATGGCCGCGACATCGGCCGCCGCGGCAGTCACAGCGGGCGGGCGCAGGGAGGTGCGGCTGCCGCTGATCGGTTCCGTCACCGTGCCGCCGCCGGACCGCCTGGTCTTCTACGCGGCCCTGGGCGCGCTCGCCGCACTGGAGATCATCGACTGGCCCGTCGCGCTGGTCGTGGGCGCGGGCCACTTCCTGGCCGAGCAGCACCGCTCCCAGATCCTGCGCGAACTCGGGGAGGCCGCCGAGGCCGTGTGACGTCACCCGGCCCGTCCGGTACGGGGGCCGCCTGCGAGCGCGGCGGCCCGGTCTACCGCTCCGCCCGAACCGGCCCCGCGTCCGGCCGCACGGCTCCCTCGCCGGGCGGCGGTTCCGCCTCGTGCCGGATCGTGAAGCCCTCGCGGCCGTCGAAGGTCACGGTATGGACCGCGTCGAAGCCGTCCGAGGGCCGGGGACGGCGCAGGCGCTTGAAGGTGGCGCGCACGCCGACCTCGGGCACCCGGGCGCGGCCGGTCCGCAGGGCGTTGCGCGCCAGCGAGGCGGCCAGGTCGGGCGGGAACCAGTAGGCGATCACCCGGGCGCCGTGCTCCCGGGCGGCCACGATGAGCGGGCTCCACTCCTCGGGGGAGGGGTTGGTGTTGTCCACCGCCACGTCCCGCCCCGCCTCCAGGGCCTCGGCGATCATCCTGAGCTGGCGCCGCTGGGGGCGGCGGGCGTTGGGGAAGGCGTCCTTGCTCACGTGGATGTGCGTCGCCGCCAGGCAGCGGTGGTAGAAGGCGGACTTGCCCGACGCCTGCAACCCGACCAGGACGGCCACCTCCGGAGCCCTCATGCCGACCGCCTCCCCACACCGGACAGCCTATGGCGGAACCGGAGGCCCGCCCTTCCTGTCACGGTTTGACGGCGGTCAGCCTGGAGTGCGGCATCCAGTCGTTATGGTGTCCTTTGAAATGATTATCGCTTTCGTAAGGACGGTGCCATGACCGAGGAGTACCGCCACTCCGCCGAGTTCATCGACATCATGATCGCCCCGCACTGGCAGGCGTACGGCCCGGTGCTCACCGAGGCGCTGCGCGGGGCCCCGGCCGGGCCCGTGGTGGACCTCGGCGCGGGCGGCGGGCACGGCACCCGGGTGATCGCCCAGGCCCTGCCCGAGGCCGAGATCCTGGCCGTCGAGCCCACCCCCGGGCTGCGCGCGGTGCTGCTGGCCCGGGTGAACGAGGACGCGGGGCTGCGCGAGCGGGTGACCGTGCTGCCGGAGGGCTTCCCGCAGGCGCGGCTCCCCGGCCGGTTGGGCGCGCTGGTCGCGATGAGCGTCATCGGCCACTTCGACCCCGCGGATCGGGGCGGCATGTGGGACCTCCTCGCCGAACGGCTCGCCCCGGGCGGCCGCGCGGTGCTGAACCTGCAGCCCCCGGCCGAGGCCGTGGCGGTGCCGGAGGCGCAGATGGCCGACGTACGCGTCGGGCGGCGGGCGTACCGGGGCTGGGGCCGGGCAGAGCCGGCCGGTGCCGGCAAGGTGGTCTGGCACATGACCTACCGCGTCTACCAGGACGAGGAGCTGGTGCAGGAGGTCCAGGTGGACTACGACTGGTGGGTGCTCGGCGAGGAGCGGCTGAAGGAGGAACTGGCCCTGCGCGATCTCACCGCGTCCCCGGCCGGCCCGGCCGAGCTCGGCGTGTACGTCGTCACCCGCTCCCGCCTCTGAGCGTCGCCCTCGGCCCGCCGGGGCTTCCCGGACGTCCGGCCCCGCTACCTGACCCCGCGGATCGGCGCGATCAGGACGGCCCCGAGGAGGCCGGTGATCGCGCCGAAGGTGAACAGGGCGGCGAAGTTCTGCGGGGCCGCCGCCGTGGCGCCGATCGCGAGGATCGCCGGGGCCACGGCCGGCACGATCGAGCTGGGCAGGGTGCTGGCGATGTTCATCAGGCCGAGGTCCTTGGCCGGGTTCGCCGGGTCGGGCAGGATCTGGGTCACGAGCGCGATGTCCACCGCGAAGTAGACGCCCTGGCCGAGCCCGACGACGCCGATCGCGAACAGGAAGAACGGGAAGGAGGTCGCGAAGGCGGCGAGCAGCAGCCCCACCGCGAAGATCAGCGCGGCGGCGATGACGAAGGGCTTGCGCCGTCCGACCCGGTCGGAGACCCGGCCCGCGATGGGCGCGAAGACGAGCGCGGCGGCCGTGAGCACCAGCGTCGAGAGGAAGACGGCCTCGGCGACCCGCTCGGGCGGGAAGCGCAGCACGATCATCAGGTAGAACGCCTGGTACGCCTGGATCGCCGCCACCCCGGAGAACAGCAGCAGGCGGCTCAGCCAGGCCCAGGCGAAGGCCGGGCTGCGGCGCGGGTTCACCCAGAAGGTGCCGAGGAGGTCCGTCCAGCCGAAGGGGGGACGCCTGTCCGCGGGCAGCCGCGGGTCGCGCAGCGTGAGCGAGAACAGCAGGCACCCCGCCACGCCGATGCCCGCGGGGAGCAGGATCATCGCCGGCAGGTTCGGCGAGACCAGTTGCGCGACGAACAGCCCGGCGACCGCGCCGAGCGGGAGGCTCAGCCCGACGATCGCCGAGGCGGGCCCGCGCCGGTCGGGCGCGAGCTGGTCCGGGATGACCGCCGTGAGCGCGACCGTGGCCGAGCTGAACCCGATCGCGGTGACCACGCCCGCGGCCGTCAGCGTCGCCGTGCCGGTGGCCGTGAGCATGCCCGCCGCGCCGGCCGCGAACAGCACGGCGCCCAGCAGGAGGAAGGGGCGGCGCCGGCCGAGCCGCCCGGTGGCGCGGTCGCTGAGCCTGCCGAACACCGGGAAGGCGATCAGCGAGCACAGGGCCCCGACGCTGGCCACGATGGAGACCACGGTGGTGGCGCCGCGCGGATCGATCTCCGTCGCCTTGATCGACAGCGTCAGCACGAGCGGGACGAGGTTCGCCATCGCGGTGCCGATGGCGGCGAAGCCCAGGCCGAACAGGAACCCGCTGCGCGGGCCCGGCCCGCCGCCGGGAGGGGCGGTGTCGTCCAGGGTGGACACTGCGGGGTCCGGCCGGCTCTCGCCGTGGTGGAAGGACGTGGTCATCGGGGGGCACCTTTCGCCTCGCGGTCAGTCACCGGCGGGCGCTGGACGCCGCGCCGGCGGACTTGCCGGGGAGAATGACAGCGGGCCGCCGGCAGGTTAAGGGGCGATGCCAATCAATGGAACGCCGATCCGCCGGTGGGCGGGGTGCGGCCGGCCGGATCGGCGTGCCATTGGTTGGCACGGCGCTGGGTGACCGGGGCGGCCCGGGGCCATGCTCGTGCCCATGTCACGCCCTGATCTCTTGTCTCACGACGGCGTCGCCTTCCGCGATCTGGACGGCGACGGCGTGATGGCCCCGTATGAGGACCCCCGCCGCCCGGTCCCGGAACGGGTCGGCGACCTGCTCGCCCGGATGACCCTGGCCGAGAAGGCCGGACTGATGTGCCACGCCCCGGTCGCGGTGGCGCCCGACGGCGGCCTGGTGGAGGAGCCGTCCGGGCTCCTGCCCGCCGCGCCGACCACCCGCGCCGTGCGCGACCTGCACCTGCGCTGCCTGGCCCTGATGGCACCGGTCGCCGCCGGGCCGCTGGCCCGCTGGCACAACCGGCTGCAGGACCTGGCCGCGCGCAGCCGGCTGGGCATCCCGGTGCTGGTCTCGTCCGACCCGCGGCACTCGGCCAACGACAACCCGCTGACGTCGGTGCCCTCGGGCGGCTGCTCGCGCTGGCCGGAACCGCTCGGCTTCGGCGCCCTCCGCGATGAGGACGCGGTGCGCGAGTTCGCCCGCGCGATCCGCGCGGAGTACACGGCGGTGGGCATCCGCATGGCGATCCACCCCATGGCCGACCTGGCCAGCGAGCCGCGCTGGTGCCGCACCGCGGGCACGTTCGGCGCCGACCCGGAGGTGGTGGGCCGCCTGGCCGGGGCGTACGTCGAGGAGCTGCAGGGCCCGCGGCTCGGCCCCGGCTCGGTGGCGAGCATGGTCAAGCACTGGCCGGGGGCGGGCCCGCAGGCCGGCGGCGAGGACGCCCACTTCGCCCACGGCAGCGACCAGGTCTACCCGGCCGGGCTGTTCGAGCTGCACCGCGACCAGTTCCGCCCGTCGCTGCGCGCCGGGGCCGCCGCGGTGATGCCGTACTACGGGCGGCCGGTGGGCGTGCCCGGCCTCGCCGGGGTGGGCTTCGCCTTCGACCGCGAGGTGGTGGCCGGGCTGCTGCGCCGCGACGAGGGCTACGACGGCATCGTGTGCACCGACTTCGGCCTGCTCACCGACGCCGTGCTCGCCGACGGGAGCGTGTGGCCGGCGCGGGCGTGGGGGGTGGAGCACCTGGGCCGGGCCGAGCGGGCGCTGCTGCTCCTCGACGCCGGGGTGGACCAGCTCGGCGGCGAGTGGTGCCCCGAGGTGATCACCGGGCTGGTCGCCGCCGGCCGGGTGAGCGAGGCCCGCATCGACGAGTCGGCGGGACGCGTGCTGAGCGTGCTGTTCCGGCTCGGCCTGTTCGAGAACCCGTACGTGGACGAGGAGCGCGCGGTGGCGACCGTGGGCCGCGCGGACTTCGCCGCGGCCGGGGCGGCGGCGCAGCGGCGCTCGATGACGCTGCTGCGCGACGACGCCGGCATCCTGCCGCTCGCCTCCGGGATCCGCCTCTACGTCGAGGGCGTCGATCCCCAGGTGGCGGCCCGGTACGCGACCGTGGCCGCCCGCCCGCAGGACGCCGATGCCGCGCTGGTGCGCATCGCCGCGCCGTACGAGCCGAGGGAGCGGCTGCCGGAGGCGCTGTTCCACCAGGGGCGGCTGGACCTGCCCGAGCCGGAGCGCGAGCACCTGTGCGCCCTGGCCGCCGCCCTGCCGACCGTGATCGACGTCTTCGTGGAGCGCCCGCCCGTGATCCCGGAGCTCGCCGAGAGCGGCGCGGCCCTGTTGGCCGACTTCGGCGCGGACGACGCGGCCGTGCTGGACGTGGTGTTCGGGCACGCCCGGCCGGAAGGCCGCCTGCCCGTCGAGCTGCCGCGCTCCATGGCCGCCGTCGAGGCCCACCCGGAGGATCTGCCGGGCGGCACCCCCGACCCGGTGTTCCCGCTCGGCCACGCCGCCGAGGCGCGGGACTGGCGCCCGCGCCCCGCCCGCTAGCCCCCGCCCGCTAGCTCCCGGCCCGTCGCCCGCACCCCGGCGGCGGGCCGCGGCGCGCCGCCGAGGACCCGGGCCAGCAGGGCGTCCGGGGCGGCGGGATGCCCGCCGCGCCAGGCGATGTGCTGGTCGGGGCGGACCAGCACCAGGTCCTCGCCGTAGCGCCCGCGCAGGTGCGCGACCCCGCTCAGGTCGAGCAGCCGCATTGGGACCGACAGCCGGGCGGCGGCGTCCAGCAGCGGGGCCGGGTCGGCCCCGGCGGCCAGGCGGAGCAGGGTGAACCCCTCGCCGAGGGCGTCGTAGAGCGAACGGCCGTCCGGCAGCCAGGCGTGCGGCAGCCGGGCGCCCGGGTGGGCCGAGGGGGTGAAGGTCGCCAGCTCCGGCTCGGGCGCGGGCAGGCCGTCGGGGACCACCACGGGGGAGTCGCGGTAGTCGTAGCCGAGCACCAGCCCGAGGCTGTGGAACTCGGTGTCCTTGACGAGCAGGCGGCGGGCGAGCTCCTCGCGCAGCGCCCTGCCCGCGGTCTCGTCGCCGAGCTCCCCCGCGGCGAAGGACGGAGCCAGGAACGCCTCCTGCGCGCCCGCGGCGGCGATGGTGCGGGCGGCCACCGGGCGGCGTTCCGGCTCGTAGCTGTCCAGCAGCGACTCCGGCGCCCAGCCCTGCAAGACGGCGGCGAGCTTCCAGCCGATGTTGACCGCGTCGCCGACGCAGGTGTTGAAGCCGTGCCCGCCCCACGGCGGGTTGAGGTGGGCGGCGTCGCCGACCAGGAACACCCGCCTGCCCCGGTACCGGTCGGCGAGCAGCATGCGGGCCGACCAGGGGTCGGTGGCCAGCACCTCCACGTCGATGTCCGCGCCCGCCAGGGCCCGCACCAGATCGGCCGGGTCGTCGCCCGCGGCGTCCGGGCCGACGCCCTGGATGATCGCCCACCAGGTCCCGCCCAGGTCCAGCCGCCCCATCAGCCCGCCGCGCTCGGCGCCGATCACCCAGTAGTGCACGCCGTCCGCGCACAGCGGGCGCTCCTCCAGCGCCCGGCTGCGGAAGGTGACGCTCAGGTTGGGCATCGCTCCCGAGGAGCCCTCGTAGCGGGCGCCGATCGCCTGGCGGCTGACCCCGCCGCCGCCGTCGCAGCCCAGCAGGTAGCGCGCCGTCACCTCGCGGGTGCCCCCGCCGGGCTCCGCGACCGTCGCGCGCACCCCGTCCTCGCCGTCGGCGACGGCGGTGACCCGCCCGCCGAGCAGCAGCCGCACCGCGGGCAGCTCGGCGGCGGCCTCGCGCAGGACCCGCTCCACCAGCGGCTGCGGCGCCTGCTGGCCCGCCTCGGCGTACTCCTCGCGGCGGGTGACCGTCAGCCCGAACGCCTCCCGGAAGCGGGTGATCTCGTGCCCGAACAGGCCGGTGCAGAAGACCACGTCCTGGGCGTGCGCCACCGGCAGCGGCGCGGCGGCGCGCAGCCGCTCGGCCAGGCCCCAGCGGCGCAGGTGCTCCATGGTGCGGACGCTGGTCGTCTTGGCCCGCGGGCGCAACTGGTCCAGCGTGACCCGCGGCTCCACCACCAGCACGTCCACGCCGCGCCGGCCCAGCTCGATCGCGGCGGCCAGGCCGCTCGGCCCGCCCCCCGCGATCAGGACCGGAACCTCCTCGGTCACGGCCGCTCCCCGGGCCCGGCGAGGTCGCTCCCGGCCGGCAGGTCGTCCAGAGGGTCGTCTTCGTGGTGGACGGGGTCCACTGCGGTCATCGGTTCTCCAGTCGTGGTCGGATGGTCAGGCGCCGAGCCGTTCCCGCAGGAAGGCGATCGTGCGCTCCAGCGCGTCGTACGCCGCGTCCGGCGCGCCGTGCCACATGTGGTCCGCGCCGTCGTAGACGTGCAGCCGGACGTCGGCGCCGGCGTCCCGCAGGGCGTCGCGCAGCCGCTCGCTCTGCGCGCAGGCGATGGCGCGGTCGTCCCGGCCGTGCAGCAGCAGGAAGGGCGGGGCGGCGGGGGACACGTGGGTGATCGGGCTGGCCTGGGCCGCCGCCTCGGGCGCGGCGGGCACCGGGGTGCCGAGCAGCCCGGCCTCGCGGCTGCCCGGGTCCATCGGGCCGGCGCCGGTCTCGGCCGCGACGGTACGCAGGTCGCAGGGGGCGTACCAGGCGGCGACGGCGCGTACGGCGCTGGAGGGCCCCGTCACGCCGACGGCGCCCTCCAGGGCGGGATCGTCCGGCGTGAGGCCCAGAACGGCGGCGAGGTGCCCGCCGGCCGACTCCCCCCACGCGGCGATCCGCTCCGGGTCCAGGCCCAGCTCCGGGGCGCGGGCGCGCAGCCAGCGCACGGCCGCCTTGACGTCGTGCGCCTGCGCCGGCCACACCGCCTCGCCGGAGAGCCGGTAGTCCGCGCTGGCCACGGCGATCCCGGCCTGCGCCACCCGCTCGAACGGCGTGGGGTCGGCGCCGGCGTACGCCGGGCCGGGGGAGTGGCGGCTGCCCGTGCGCCACCCGCCGCCGTGCAGGAACACGACGACGGGCGCCGGCCCGCCGCCCTCGGGCGGCAGCACCAGGTCGAGTTCGAGGGGCCGGACGCCGGGGATCGCGGCGTAGGGGACGCCGGCCAGGACCCGGGTGCCGCCCGCTCCGGGACGGGCGGGCGGCGGCGGCGCCTCGTGCGCGGGCGGCGGCAGGGGCAGCGGCGCGCCGGGCACCGTCACGCCTCCGCGTCCGGCCAGGCCAGGTCCGGCAGGAACTCCATGTTGTGCTCGCGCGCCGCGGCCTGCATGCGGGGGAGGTCCGGGACGAACGGCGGCTGGTCGGCGGTCGCGTGGTCGGTGGGCCGGCCCATGTGCTGGAAGAACCGCTCGAAGCCCCCGGTGGCGACGCCGAGCATCCGGGCCCGCTCCTCCACCTGGTAGGCGTGCGCCAGCCCGGCCGGGACGAACCCGAAGTCGCCCGGCTCCAGCAGCCGCGACCGCTTCGTCCCGTCGCGGTCGCGGACGTGCACCCGCACCTTGCCCTCCATGACGTAGAAGGTCTCGTGCGTGTCGCGGTGGACGTGCGCCGGGATGAGCTTGCCCGCGGGCGCCTCACTGGTGAACACGCCGAACTGACCCTCGGTCTCGTCGCCGCTGAGCAGCACGGTGAACAGGTCGGTGAACAGCATCGCGTGCTCGCCCTCACCGCGCTTGAGGAAGTACGCCTCCGGTGCGCCCGGCAGGATGCCCCGCCACTGGGGGCCGCCTTCGGGGTCGATCAGGTACTCCAGGCTCATCGCGCCTCCCGCTTCGTCGCCGACCCGGACATGATTCGCGACCAGCATCACGCGGGGCCAGGGGCCTGCCATTGAACGGCACGCGGTCTTGGCGGATCAGTGGGCGCCGAGCATCCGGGAGATCGAGCGGGCGGCGGTGCGCACGGCCGGGCCGAGCTGCCGGGGCTCGGCGCCGCCGCGCGGCACCACGACCGACAGCGCCGCCACCACGCGGTGCTCGGCGCCGAAGATGGGCGCGGCCACGGTCACCAGCGGTGCGGGGGAGGCACGGCGTACCGTCGCCATGCCCTGCCGGCGCACCTCCGCCAGCGTGCGGCGCAGCGCGTCGGGAGCGACCGGGACCTTCTCCGGCTCGTGCACCAGTGGCCGGGCGAGCACCTCGTCCTGGAAGGCGGGATCGGCGAAGGCGAGCAGCACCAGCCCGACACCGGTGGAGTGCAGGGGCAGCCGCCCGCCCACGCGGTACAGCACCGGCATCGCGTGATGGGAGGACAGCCGCTCGACCAGCACCGCCTCGTCGCCCTCACGCACGGCCAGCAGCACGTGCTGGCGGGTGACCTCGGCCAGGTCCCCCATGAACGGCATCGCGACCTGCCGCAGCCCCTGCCCCCGCGGGGCCAGCGAGGCCACCTCCCACAGCCGCAGCCCGACCGAGAACCGGCCGTCGTCCCCCCGCTCCAGCGCGCCCCAGGCCGTCAGCCTGTTCGCCAGCCGAAGCGCCGAGCTCGGCGGGATGCCGCTGCGCCGGCTCAGCTCGCCCAGCGTCAGCGACCGGTGCCCGGCGTCGAACGCCGCCAGCAACGACAGCGCCCGGTCCACCACCGGCTCCCCCTGCGGCGGACGCCGCCCCCGCACCCGGTGCGCCGGCGCGCTCGCCCCGCTCACGACCCGCCCGCCCTCGGCACCCGGGGGAACGCCCCCACCGGCCGGGACCGGCCGCACAACACTTTCGTCATCGAACGGCAATGTACCTGACACGCGTCCGACACGGCAGACCTCGCTTCCGGCGCCCCGCCCCCCTGCCGGCCTCACAAGATCACGGCGCGGAGCTCCCCGCCCTTCGTGGCGCCGCCGTTCCCCGCCCATGGTGGCGCGCCCGCTTCCCGCCGTTCCCGGCCGTGCCGCCCCCTCGCCCGCGACCGCTTGCTCGCGACCGCTTGCTCGCGACCGCTTGCTCGCGACCGCTTGCTCGCGACCGCTTGCTCGCGGCCTCTTGCTCGCGGCCTCTTGCTCGCGGCCTCTTGCTCGCGGCCTCTTGCTCGCGGCCTCTTGCCCGCGGTCTCTTGCCCGCGGTCTCTTGCCTGTGATCCCGTGCCTGTGGCCTGGGGCGAGCTGGTCGGGGGGCTCGTGGCTGGAGCCTGTGACCTGTTGCCTGTGACCTCTCGCCCGCGACCGCTTGCCCGCGCCCCCGCTCCCGAGGCCCTGACAGGCACTCGGCAGGACCTCGCCATCCGCATCCGCCGCGCCGTGGACGCCCTTCCCGGCGGCCTCTCCTTGACCGCCACCCCCCGCGAGCATCCGCCCGCGTACCCGGCTCCCCGCGCATGTGCGCGGGCGCGTGGCCGGCCTGAAGCTCTTCGCTCCGTGCTCACGCGCTTCCTCACGGCCTGACCGCCGCTTGATCCGCGCCCCGGAGCCGGTGGGAGCGGTGGGGAGACGCCGCCGTCCCCGTGCTGGGAGGTTCGGGGGGACGGGACCGATCTGGCGTGGTTCGCCCCGTATCAATGGGAGGCCGCGGTTTTGTGCTGGTAAATCCCGGGGGTGAGCGGTGCGGCCCTATCGGTATTCGGGTGCGGATGCCCGCGCTGTGCGCGGGTCCCGGCCGGGGCGGGAAATATCGGTGCCGTGCGGAAAGAAACGGCAAACGTCGTCGCGGGAAACTTTGCCTCACCTGCGGATATTCGCCCTCGCCCGGTTACCGGGGCAGACGGCTTCCGGTGGGTATTATCGGCAGTCGCCGGATGGCTTGTTTTGTTTTTTCGGAGCACGTCTCTGCTTGTTGAGAAAAGTCCGCACAAGTATCGGGGATATCAGGCCCTGCGTGTCAGTGAGGGGCGCGGAGCGAATAATGACGGAAGTCTCTGATGCTGGAGAACGCGATGGCCGCGCCCGTCACCGGTGAGCGGTCATCCCCGGTCGCACCGGTACGGCGCGGTGCGTCGTGGCGGCGGGGCGGAGCGGGGCGTGCGCCGCGGAAGCCGGCCGGGAGGCTGCGCGGGGTCGCGGTGCCGCTCGGGCTGATGGGCGTGGACGTGCTGGCACTCGCCCTCGGGCTGGTCTGCGCGGCGCCGGCCGGCACGGCCCCGGGCGCGCGGGAGTGGACCGTCCTGATGATGGCGCTGGTCGTGCCGCTCAACGCGGCGGGCGGCCTGTACCGCGTCCGCCTGTTCTCCGGGCCCCTGCACGGTGTGGCGCGCCTGGCCGGCAGCGGCCTGCTCACGGCGGCGGTGGCGCTGGCCCCGGGCTGGGGGGTGTCCGACCCGCGATGGGCCTGGGAGGTGCTCGTGGCCGGCGGCGTCTTCACGGGGGCGGCGGTGTGCGGGCGGTGGGTCTTCCACCGCGTGTCTCGGCCGGGCGAGGGCCGGGCGACGCTCGTCGTGGGCGGGGGGCGGCATGCCGGCCGGCTGGTGGCGACCCTGCTGGCCCATCCCGAGTACCGGCTGCGGCCGGTCGGCGTCGTCAGCGAGCGGCGCGCCGGGGTTCCCGGCGTGCCGGTGCTCGGACGGCCCGCGGGGCTCGCCGACATCCTGCGCCTGCACCCCGTCCACACCGTGATCGTCGCCGGGGTGGGACGCGCGGCGCGCGAGTCGGCCCGGGTGGCCAGGGCCTCGGGGTGCGAGGTGCTGTTCGCCCCGGAACCGGGGGACGCGCTGACCCAGATCGTGCCCCTCGGCGAGCACGTGCGGAGCTTCCCCCTGGTACGCATGCGCCCGCTCCCGCAGGCCCGGCCGACCTGGCCGCTGAAGCGGGCCCTGGACTGCGTGGTGGCCGTGACGGGCCTGGTGCTCGGCCTCCCCGTGCTGATCGTGTGCGCGCTCGCCCTGCGCCGCGAGGTGGGGCCCCGCGTGCTGTTCCGGCAGGAGCGGGTCGGTCTGGACGGCCGCCCGGTGCAGGTGCTGAAGCTGCGCACGTACGAGCCGGAGGACGCCCGGGAGGCCGCCGTGCGCTGGAGCATCGCCGGCGACAGCCGGATCGGCCCGGCCGGACGCCTGATGCGCCGGCTGTCCCTGGACGAGCTGCCCCAGTTCTGGAACGTGCTGCGCGGGGAGATGAGCGTCGTGGGCCCGCGGCCCGAGCGACCCTACTTCGTGGAGCGGTTCTCGGCGATGGTGCCGGGCTACGACCTGCGACACCGGGTCCCGGCGGGGATCACCGGCTGGGCCCAGGTGCACGGCCTGCGCGGCGACACCTCCATCGAGGACCGGGTGCGGTTCGACAACCACTACATCGACGACTGGTCGCTGCGCGGCGACCTGAAGATCATGGCCCGGACGGTGTGGTGCATGCTGCGTTCGGGCGGCGCCTAGCCATGGGCGGGTCCCGCGGGGCGTGGGCGGTGGTGCTCGTGGTGGTCCTGGCCTGCGTGCCGGGCGGGTGGGAGGTTTCCGGCGGCGCGGTCACCGTCACCCCCGCCGACGTGGCGTCGGCCGTGCTCGTCGCGGTGGCCCTCGCCCGCCTGGCGGCCGGGGGCCGGCGGCTGCCGCGGGCGGCCCTGCTGCTCCTGCCGCTCGTGGCCGCCGCCACCGCGGCCACCTGGGCCGCGCCCGACCCGCTCGCGGCCCTGCCCGGCCTGCTGCGCTTCACGCAGGTGTTCGTGCTGGTGCCGCTCGCCGTGGTCGTACTGCTGCCGGAGCGGCGCGACGTACGGCCGGTGGCGGGGGCCGTCGTGGCGGCGGCGCTGGTCCAGGGGGCGATCGGCTGCGTGCAGGCGGCCTCGGGAAGCGGCGCCTCCTACGCCGGCGAGCATGTGCGGGCCGTGGGCACCTTCGGCGCCGGAGACGTCATGGCCATGGCCACGCTGGTCAGCTACGGCCTGGTCATCGCGCTGGCCGTGGGGCTGACCGCCCGCGGCCTCGCACGCGCCGCGGCCCTGGTCACGGCGGCCGTACTGGCCGTCCCGCTGGCGCTGTCGCTGAGCCGCGGGGCGTGGCTGGCCATGCTGTGCGCGGCGGCGGCCATGCTCGCCGGGCGGGCCGCCATCAGCCGACGGCGCGGCGCGGCACCGGCCGTCGCGTCGCTGCTGGCGGGCGCGTGCGGGCTGGTGGTCCTCACCGGCGCCTCCGGAGCGGCGGCCCGGCCGGCCGAGCCGGAGGCGGACGTGATCGCGGCGCGGCTGTCCTCGATCACCTCCTCGTTCTCCCAGCCCGACAGGTCCGTCGGCGACCGCTACAGCCTGTGGCAGACCGCCCTGAACATGTGGCGGGACCGGCCGCTGCTGGGCGCCGGCCCCAAGGGCTTCGCCGCCGGCCGCGACGCGTACGCGCCGCTGGATCTGTCCTCGGGCAGCGACACCGACGACCCCGTCAGCGGCTACCGCCGTCAGCCGCTGCTGTCGCCGCACAACATGTACCTGCTGGTCCTCAGCGAGCAGGGAGTGCTCGGCCTCGCCGCGTTCGCCCTGCTGCTCGCCGGCCTGGCGGTGTGGTCGCTGCGCCGCCTGGCCCGCGCCCGCCGCCCATCGGGCCGCGCCGCCGGCCTGGCCGCCGTGGGCGTGCTGGCCTGGCAGATCGCCGACTTCGCCTACGCCGACGTCGGCGGAGCGGTGTCCCTGGTCATGTCCGTGATGCTGGGCCTGACGCTGTGGTGGGCCACCGGCGCGGCGGCGGAACGGGGGCCGGGGCGATGACGTCCGCGACGCCCCGCGCCGGGCACTACGCCCGCGCCGCGGCCCTGACCGGCGCGCTGACCGTGCTCGGCTCCCTGCTGGGGTTCGGCCGCGACCTGCTGCTCGCCGCGACGTTCGGCGCCGACACCCGCACCGACGCCTTCCTCGTCGCCTGGATGGTCCCCGAGACGGCCGCGCCGCTGCTCATCGAGGGGGCGATGGCCTTCGTGCTGATCCCCCTGTTCACCCGCTCGGCCGCGAACGGGCAGGACCTGCGCCCGGCCGTGACCGCGACCCTGCCCCCGATCGCCCTGCTGCTGGCGGGCGCCGCCGCGCTCACCGCCCTGGCCGCGCCCTGGCTGGTGCACCTGCTCGCGCCGGGGATCGCCGACCCGGACCTCGCGGCGCGGTGCATGCGGCTCACCGCGCCCACCATCCTGGCCTTCGGGCTGGCCGGCTACGCCAGCGCCGCCCTGCGCTCGCGCGAGCGGTTCGCCGCCCCGGCCGCCATCTACGCCGTCTACAACATCGGCATCATCGCCTGCACCCTGACCGGGCACGACCGGCTCGGCGTGCTCGCGGCGGCGCTGGGGGTGATGATCGGCGGGCTGGCGATGGTGGCGGCGCAGGCGCCCGCGTTCGCGCGGCACGTCGGCCTCCCGGGCGGCGTGCGCCCGGTGGCCGTGGCGCTGCCCCTGGCCGCGTTCGCGCCCGTGGCCGTGTACACCCTGCTGCGCCAGGGCCAGGTGGTCATCGAGCGGCTGTTCGGCTCGACGCTGGGGGAGGGGGCCATCTCCCACCTCAACTACGCGCAGAAAATCGCGCAGTTGCCGATGGTGCTCTCGCTGGCCCTGGCCACCGTGACGTTCCCGCGCCTGGCCCGGCACATCGCCGCGCGCGACGCGCCGGCGGCGGCGCGGCGGCTGGCCGGCGACCTGACCGCGGCGGCGGTGATCGTGCTGCCCGCGACCGCGGCGCTGGTGGTCTTCGCGCCCGAGATCGTCGCCGTGCTGCTCCAGCACGGCGCCTTCACCGGCGCCGACACGGCCGCCACCGCGCACGTCATGCGCCTGTACAGCCTCGGCCTGCTCGGGCAGGCCGTCGTCGGCGTCGCCTGCCGGGCCTACTTCTGCGGGACCCGGCCGAGCCGGTTCCCCATCACGGCCATGGCCGCCGGCCTGGCCGCCACCGCGGTCCTGGCGGCCCTCGCCGTACGCCCGTGGGGGGCGGGCGGCATCGCGCTGGCCAACGCGGCCGGGATCACCCTGACCGCGGTGATCCTGCTGCGCGGCCTGCGCGCCGGGCGGGCGGCCGGCGTCGCCGCCCCGGCCGTGGGGCCGCTGGCCGCGCGCTTCCTCGCCGCCGCGGTGGCGGCAGCGGCGGCCGGGTGGCTGGCCCGAACCGTTTGCAACGGACTGAGCCCCGCCGCCGTCCTGGTGGTGGGCCTGCCCGCGGCGGCGCTCGCGTTCGCCGCGGTGATGATCACACGATACGAGGAGCTGATCCGGATGATCGATCCGCGCGAGGGCGGGCGATGAGGCCGGCCACCGCGCCGTTGGTGCTGATGTACCACTCGGTCGACTCCTGCGCCGCCGACCCGCTGCGCGTCACCGTCTCGCCGCGCCGGTTCGCCCGCCAGATGCGCTGGCTGGCGGCCCAGGGGTGGCGCGGGGTGTCCGTCCGCGAGCTGCACGCCGCCCACGCGGCCGGCGAGGCGCGCGGCCTGGTGGGCCTCACCTTCGACGACGGCTACGCCGACTTCGTCTCCCGGGCGCTGCCCGTGCTGCTCGCCCACGGGTTCACCGCCACCGTCTACGTGGTGGCCGGGCGGCTGGGCGGCCACAACGCCTGGGACCCTGGCGGGCCGCGCAAGGCCCTGCTCGACGCCCGGCAGGTGCGGCAGGTCGCCGCGGCCGGCATGGAGATCGGCTCGCACACGCTGGGCCACGTCTCGCTGCCCGGCCTCGACGCCGCCGCGCTCGGCCACGAGCTGACCCGCAGCCGCGAGGTCCTGGGCGAGCTGATCGGCACGCAGGTCACCGGGTTCGCCTACCCCTACGGCCACGCGGGCCCCCGCGAGGTGGCGGCGGTGCGGGCCGCGGGATACTCCCACGCCTGCGCGATCCGGCCGTCCGCGCCCGGCGGCTGGCACGCCCTGCCGCGCACCTACGTCGGCGAGCGCGACGGGCCGGCGCGGCTGCTGGCCAAGCACGTCCGGCACCGGCTGCGGTGGAGGGGGCCGTGGTGAGAGTCCTGCACGTGATCACCGGGCTGGCCGCGGGCGGCGCCGAGCAGCAGTTGCGCACCCTGCTGCCGCACCTGGGCGCGCGCTGCGAGGTCGCCACGCTGACCAACCCCGGCCTGATGGCCGAGGCGCTGGCGGCCGGCGGGGTCGCCGTCCACCACCTCGGCATGCGCGGCAACCGCGACCTGCGCGCCCTGGGGCGGCTGGCCGCGCTGATGCGGCGCGGCCGGTACGACGTGGTGCACACCCACCTGTACCGCGCCTGCCTGTACGGCCGGCTCGCGGCGCGCCTCGCGGGCGTGCCGGCCATCGTCGCCACCGAGCACTCCATCGGTGACGACCGCCTCGAAGGGCGGGCGATCACCGCCCTGGTGCGGCGGGCCTACCTCGCCGGCGAGGCGCTCGGCCAGATGACCGTCGCCGTGTCGCCGGCCGTGGCCGAGCGGCTGGCCCGGTGGGGCGTGCCGCGCCACCGCGTCGAGGTGATCCCCAACGGCATCGACGCCGGCGCCTTCGCCTACGACCCCGAGCTGCGCTGGCGGGCGCGCACCCGCCTCGGCCTGCCGGTCGACGCGCCCGTCGTGGGCGGGGTCGGCCGGCTGGAGCCGGGCAAGCGCTTCGACGTCCTGATCGACGCCATGCGGCACCTGGAGGGGGCGTACCTGCTACTGGCGGGCGCGGGCGGGCAGCGCGCGGCGCTGGCGCGCCAGGCCGCCGAATGCGGCGTCGCCCGCCGGGTGATCTTCACGGGCGAGGCCGCGGACGTGCGCCCCCTGCTGTGCGCGATGGACGTCCTGGCCGCGCCCTCGCGGGAGGAGACCTTCGGCCTGGCCGTGCTGGAGGCGCTGGCGGCCGGGCTGCCCGTCCTGTACGGCGCGTGCCCCGCACTCGACGATCTCCCCGCCGATGCGGCCCCGGGGGCGACGCGGCTGCCCGGCACGCCCGGCGACATGACGCAGGCGCTGCGGATGCTCCTGGCGCACGGCCCGCCGCCCCGGCTCGCGCCGCCGCCCGCCGTACTGCACTACGACGTACGCCGCCAGGCCGAGCTGGTCGATGCCCTCTACGAGCGCCTGCTGCGCCGCCACGGCGGCACGAGGAAGGAGACGCGATGCGCGCACGCCTGACCGACCGGAGGCTCTGGGCCGCCGCCGCCCTGGTTCTCGGCGCCGCGGCCGGAGCGGTGTTCTGGCTGCTCGCCCCGCCCGGATACACGAGCGAGGCGTACGTCGCCGTGGTGGCCGAGGGCGGCGACGACGGCGCCCGCGCGGTGCACTTCGCCCAGGCGTACGCGCGGATCGCCGCCAAACCCGCCATCGTGGCCGCCGGCGGCGACCCCTTCCTCGCCAATGAGGACCTGCTCCGCCGCACGGTGCAGGCGTCGGCGTCGCCGGACGCGCCCCTGGTGCGCATCGGCGCCTCCGCCGGCGACGCGGCGCTGGCGGCCCGGCGGGCCAACCTGGTCGCCGACGCGCTCGTCGCGTACGCCAACCGGCGGTCCGCCGACACCCGCATCCGGCTGTCGGTCTTCGCCCGCGCCCTCCCGCCCCGCTCACCCGCGTCGCCGAGCCCGCTCCCGCACGCCGGGATCGGGGCCGCCGCCGCGCTGCTGATCTGTGGGATCGTCTGCCTGGCCGGGCCCGCCCGGCCCGCGCCCGCCCCGCGCACGGCACCCGGCGCCGTACCGCAGGAGGTGGGCGCGTGATGGCCACGGCGCCCACCCGCACCACGGCGCCCGCGGTGCGCGGCCGGGTCCTGCGCGGCGCCGGCGCCCTGAACGGGCTGGCCGGCGAGTGGGACGAACTGTACGCGCGCTGCCGCGCCGCCACGCCGTTCCAGTCCCACTGCTGGCTGTGGTCGTGGTCGCGGGCCTACCGCGCCGAGGGCCGGGTGCGCCTGGCCCTGGCCTGCCGCGGGGACCGGCTCGTCGGCGCCGCGCCGTTCCTGCTGGAGCACCGGATGGGCTGCCGCGTGCTGACGCCCCTCGGCCGCGGCCACTCCGACTTCACCGACGTGCTGATCGGCCCCGACGAGCACCCCGCCGACGAGTACGCCTCCGATGAGCGCCCCACCGACGGGTACCTCGCCGATGAGCACCTCGCCGATGAGTACGGCGCGGGCGCGCACCGGGCCGGGACGCCCCACGCTGACGCGCACCGGGCCTGGGGGGACCGGGCCGGGGGGCACCGGGGCGGCGAGCACGGGGCCGGAGAGCACCGGGGCGGCGGGCATCGGCCGGACGCGTACCGGGCCGACGGGCATCGGCCGGACGCGTACCGGGCCGACGGGCATCGGCCGGACGCGTACCAGGCCGACGGGTACTGGGCCGACGCGTACCGGACCGACGGGTACCGGGCGGACGCGCACCGGACCGACGGGTACCGGGCGGACGCGCACCGGGCGGACGGGTACCGGGCCGACGGGTACGGGGCCCATGGGCACCGAGTCGATGCGCATCGGGCCGATGCGCATCGGGCCGCGGAGCTTCGCGCCGGGGACCACCGGGCCGGTGAGGTGGCGGCCGCGCTGTCGCTGGCCCTGCTCGCCGAGCCGGGCTGGGACGTGATCGACCTGCCCGAGGTGCGCCCCGGCGCGGCGGCCGACCATCTCATGGAGTGCTGGCCCGGCCGCGCCTGGACTCTGCCCGCCTCGACCTGCCTGGAGCTCCCCGCCCTGCCGGTGGACGACGTCGTCGCCCGGCTGGCCCCGCGCCGGGCCGGCAAGCTGCGCCGCAGCCTGCGCAGGATCGAGGCCAAGGGCGTCGAGGTGACCCGGGTGGCCGCCCCCGACGCCCGGCGCGCGATGGACGCCCTGCTGCGGCTGCACCTCGCGCAGTGGGAGGGCAGGGGCATCAACCGGGAGCATCTGCGTCCGGAGTTCGCCGCGCACCTGACCCGGGCCGCCGCCCGGCTGGTCGAGGCGGGGCAGGGGGCGCTGACGGAGTTCCGCATCGGCGGGCGGCTGCTTGCCTGCGACTTCGCGCTGATCGGGAGCGACTTCGTCGGCGGCTACCTCTACGGCGCCCACCCCGACCTGCGCGCCGAGGTGGACGTGCTCGCCCTGCTGGTGCGCAACGGCCTGGAACTGGCCCGGGAGCTGGGCCGCCCGACCCTGAGCCTGCTGCGGGGCGCCGAGCCGTACAAGGACAAGTGGGCGGGCGAGCCCGTGCCCAACCGCAGGCTCATCCTGGGCCGGGGCGCGCGGGCCGTCGCGTACGCCGCGGCCGTCCGGGCCCGCCTGGCCGCCGAGCGCGAGGCCGCCCGGCGCTGCCCGTCCCTGGCCGACCGGCTGCGCACCTGGACGGCGCGCCGATGACGCCCGGGGGCGCCGCGCCGATGCCGCCCGCCGGCGGTGGCGCGGGGCGGATGGCGTCCGGGGGCGGTGGCGCGGCGCGAATGGCGTCCGGGGGCGGGAGTGCGGCGCCGACGTCGCCTGGGGGCGGTGGCGCGACGGCGATGTCGTCCGGCGGCGGTGGCGCAGGGCCGATGTCGCCCGGGGGCGGTGGCGCGGCGCCGATGTCGGCCGGGGGCGGTGGCACGGTGCGGATGTCGCCCGGGGGCGGTGGCGCGACGGCGATGTCGCCCGGCGGCGGCAGCGCGGCGCCGAGAACGCTCGGCGGTGGGGGCGCGGGGCGGATGGTGTCCGGGGGCGGTGGCCCAGTGCCGATGGCGTCCGGGGGCGCGGTGCCGCGTGTCCTGCATGTGTCGCAGCCGGTGGACGGTGGGGTCGCGGCTTGTGTTGCGGCGATTGCCGCCGATCAGGTGGCGCGTGGGTGGCGGGTCGCCGTCGCGTGTCCGCGTGACGGGGCGCTGGGTGAGCGGGTGGCCGCGGCCGGGGCCCTTCGGCTGGGCTGGGAGGCGGGGCGTGCGCCGGGGCCGGCCGATCTGGAGGCGGTGCGCGCGCTGGCCGGGCTGGTGGCCGCCTTCCGGCCCGACGCGGTGCACCTGCACTCCGCCAAGGCGGGCCTGGCGGGGCGGCTGGCGGTGCGCGGCCGGCTGCCGACCCTGTTCCAGCCGCACGGCTGGTCCTGGCTGGCCTGCCGCGGGGCGATGGCCATGGCGGCGCGGGCGTGGGAGCGGTGGGCGGCCCGGCGGACCAGCCTGCTGGTGTGCGTGGGCGAGGGGGAGGAGGCGGCGGCGCGGGCGGCCGGCGTACGGGGCCGCCTCGCCGTGGTGCGCAACGGCGTGGACCTGCGGCGCTTCCGCCCCGCCGGGGAGGCCGAGCGCGCCGCGGCACGGCGGGCGCTGGGGGTCCCGGAGCGGGCGCGGCTGGCCGTCTGCGTCGGCCGGATCACCCGGCAGAAGGGGCAGGACCGGCTCCTGGCGGCTTGGGCGGAGGTCCGCGCCGCCTGCCCGTCCGCGCTGCTCGCGCTCGTGGGCGACGGCGACCTGCGCGATCGCCTGCGGGCGCGCGGCGTGCCGGGCGTGCTGTTCCCCGGCGCCGCTGACGATGTGCGCCCCTGGTACGCCGCCGCCGACGTGGCCGTGCTGCCCTCCCGGTGGGAGGGGCTGCCGCTGGCCGCGCTGGAGGCCATGGCCACCGGCCGCAGCCTGGTCGCCACCGCCATCCCGGGGCTGTGCGAGGTCGTGGCCGCCGACACCGGCGCGACCGTCGTGCCCGGCGACACCACCGGCCTGGCGCGGGCGCTGGCCCGACGCCTCGCCGATCCGGCCCTCGCCCGCCGTGAGGGGGAGGCCGCAGCCCGGCACGCCGAAGGCTACGACCTCGCCGCGACGCTCGACGCCCTCGCCGCGCTCACCCTGCGCGCCGCCTATCCGCCGCGGAAGACCTCCGCCGAGCGCGGATTGGCCGGGCACTGCCACACGCCGTGCGGACAGTAGTCGGATATCGAGTGGTAGAGCACGTCGTGGGCGTCGATCCACTGGAGCATGCGGGTGACGAACTCCGGCCGGTCGCCGTGCCGGAACAGCCCCCACTCCGGGAAGGACATCGGCTTGCCGTGGGCGGCGGCGAACGCGGCGTGGGCGCGCAGGCCGTAGGGCTGCTCGATGTAGTCGTCGAAGGTCTCGCCCGGCGGCTGGTCGTAGTTGTCCATGCCGATGACGTCCACCACGTCGTCACCGGGATAGCAGTGCGTCCAGGCGATGGCGTCCTGGCCGCGGCTGGGGGTGAAGTCGAACCGGAACCGCTGGCCCGCGACCGCCCGCATCGCCGTCACGATGCGCCGCCAGTAAACCTTCCACGCCTCAGGGTCGGGGGCGCACCGGCTGGAGTAGGTGGTGCCGTTCATCTCCCAGCCGAGCACGATGATGGTGTCGGCCGCGCCCGCCCCCACCAGCCGCTCGGCGAGCGTCGTGAAGATCCCGTCGAAAGCCCCCGACGCCCCGGCCCGCAGCAGGACCGCCACCGTCGAGTCCGGGAGGCGGCCCTCGTTGGGGGCGATCATCGGGACGTTCAGGGCCAGCACGCGTCCGGGCTTCGCCGCCCGCCACCGGGTCCAGGGGTCCAGGATGAAGGGCGGCCCGAGCAGGGCGGCCCAGGTCTCGCCGGGCAGGTACGTACGGCCGACGGTGACCTCCCTGCCGCTCCACGCCTCGAAGGCCGGCAGGTGCGCGGGACCTCCCGCGTCGGAGGCCAGGAACACCCCGAAACCCGCGGGCCGCCCCGGCAGGGGAGGCGCCGGAGCGGGAGGCGGCGGAGGGGGCGGCGCGGGAGCGGGAGGCTCCGGTGTGGGAGGCGCCACCTCGCCCGCCGCGGCCGGGCCCGGGCTCCCCGGGGCCGGCGCGATGGGTGGCGCCGTGCCGGCCGGCTCGCCGGGCGAGGGGAGGGCCCGGCCGCCCGCGCCCGCGGTCGCGGCGCAGCCGGGCGCCGCGGCCAGGCAGGCGGCGATCAGCACGCGCACCGCGATCGTCCTTCGCCTCACCACGCTCCCCCCGACAGCGCTTTCCCGCCCGAATGTACACGCCTATAGCTGTCCAATTGCCGCGCAACACGACCCATTTACGGGCCGTGAATCTGGATCGGTGGTGATATGCCAATAAAAGAGCGGACGCGGGATCGGGTGTCGCTGGATACGGCCACGCCCGCGCTGATCATGCGCCTGGACGACAACGTCTTCCACCACGGCACGCTCGCCGCGATCCGTTCGCTGGGCGGCGCGGGCGTCCCGGTGCACGCCCTGCTGGAGGGGCCCCACGCTCCCGCCTCCCGCTCGCGCCACCTGTCGCGGATGCACGTGTGGGGCACGCGCGAGCGCGGCCCACAGGCGGTGGTGGGCGAACTGCTCGCGCTGGCCGCCCGCATCGGCACCCGGGCGGTGCTCGTCCCCATGGACGACCTGGGCGCGCTGCTGGTGGGCGAGCACGCCGCGGAGTTGTCCCCGGCGTTCCTGCTGCCCGCGCAGCCGCCCGGCGTGCCGCGACTCCTCGCCGACAAGGCCCGCCTGGCCGGCCTGTGCCGGGCGCTGGGCCTGGCGCAGCCCGAGACCCGGCCGGTGACCGGCATGGACGACCTGCCCGGCGCCCTCGCCGACCTCGGGCTGCCGGTCGTGGCGAAATGGGCCCGGCCGTGGCTGGTGCCCGCCGGGGTCAGGCCGCGCAGCACCACGCTGGTGCACCGCTTCGAGCACGCCGCCCACCTGGTACGCCAGTCGGCCGGGCATGGCGCGACCCTGCTGCTCCAGCGGTACGTCCCCGAGTCGGCGGGCTCCGACTGGTTCTTCCACGGCTACTTCGGCGCCGGCTCGCGCTGCCTGTTCGGGGGAGCGGGCCGCAAGGAACGCGCCTACCCCGCCGGTTGCGGGCTGACCACCTACGGCACGTGGCTGCCCAACCCCCGGCTGGAGTCGCTGGCGTGCGGCCTGGCCGAGGCGATCGGCTACCGGGGCATCCTCGACCTGGACTTCCGCCACGACCCCGGCACCGGGCAGTACCACCTGCTCGACGCCAACCCGCGCCCCGGGGCCCAGTTCCGCCTGTTCGAGAGCGGGGCCGGGCTCGACGTGGTCCGCGCCCTGCACCTGGACCTCACCGGCAGGGAGGTGGAGCCGGGAGCGCCGGCGCACGGGCGTACGTACCTGGTGGAGAACTACGACGCCCGCACCGCGCTGCTGCGCCCGCGCCCCTCCTCGCCGCGCCGGTGGTGGCGCTCGGTGCGGCACGCGCACGAGCTGGCCTGGTTCTCCCGTGACGATCCGGCCCCGTTCCTGGCCATGGGCGGGCAAAGCCTCAAACGCGCCTTTACCCGCCTCCGCCGGGGCCGCTGATCGTTTTCCCATAGGTTCATCGCTGCATACGGGAATTCGGGGGAGGAATGCGCGCACTCATCGATGTCGCCGTCATCGGCGCCGGCCCGTACGGTTTGTCCGCGGCGGCGCACGCCGTTTCCGCCGGATTGGACGTGCGCGTTTTCGGGCGTCCGATGCGCGCCTGGGAGCGGCACATGCCGCGCGGCATGTTCCTCAAATCGGAGCCCGCGGCCTCCGACCTGGCCGACCCGCGGCGCGTCCACACCCTGGACGCGTACTGCCGGCACGAGGCGCTCCCGTGCGCCTACGGACACCCGGTGCCGGTGGAGACCTTCACCGGCTACGGCCGCTGGTTCTGCGAGCGGGCCGTCGGCGACGCGCTGGAGGAGCGCGACATCGCCGAGGTCCGCGCCACCGGAGACGGCTTCCTGCTGCGGACGGCGTGCGAGCAGCAGGTCCGCGCCCGCGCGGTCGTGCTCGCGGTGGGGTTCGTGCCCTTCGCCCGCAGGCCGCCCGTCCTGGCCCTGCTCGCCCCCGAGCTGTGCTCCCACAGTTGCGAGCACGACCGGCTGTCCCGCTTCGCGGGCGCCGAGGTGGCGGTCGTGGGCGCGGGGCAGTCCGCCCTGGAGACCGCCGCGCTGCTGCGCGAGGCGGGGGCGCGGCCCACCGTGCTGGCCCGCGCCCCGGAACTGCGCTGGAACGCCGTCCCCCAGCCCCGGCGCGGCCCGCTGCGCCGGCTCGCCGCGCCGCACTCCGGCCTGGGCGCCGGATGGGGGACCTGGACCTGGGCCGAGCACCCCGGGCTCGTCCGCCACCTGCCCGCCCGCGCCCGCCACCACGCGGTGCGCACCGCGCTCGGCCCCGCCGGGGCCTGGTGGCTGAGGGAACGCTTCGCCGGCCGGGTCCCGCTGCACACCGGGGTGCGGATCGCCTCCGCCGAACCCGGCCGCGGGGTGCGCCTCACCCTGGTCGGGGCGGACGGCGCCACCGCCACCATGCGCGCCGACCACGTGATCGCCGCCACCGGCTACGCCGTGGACGTCACGCGCATCGGCGTACTGGAGGAGTCGCTGCGCCGCGCGATCCGCACCGACGGGGCGATGCCGCGGCTGAGCCGCACCTTCGAGACCTCCGTCCCCGGGCTCTATCTGACCGGCCTGGCCGCGGCCGGCACCTTCGGTCCGGCCATGCGCTTCGTCTACGGCGCCGCGTTCGCCGCCCGCCGCCTCACCCAGGGGCTGCGCCGCGGGGGCGCCCGCTGACCCGGCACACACCTACTCACAGGGGGAACAGCCACCATGAATCCACACTCCGGCCTCGGCCGCCGCGCCGGTAGGGCGGCCCTCGGCGCCGCCATCGCCGCGGCGGCCGTACTGTCGGCGGCGGACGCCGGCACCGGCGCGGCCCGCGAGCCCCGTACGGGGGAGAGCGGGCAGTCCCGGTTCACCAACACGCCGCAGCGGGCCACCGGGATCACCCCGTCGGGCGTGCGCGTGACGGTGGAGAAGATCCCGGCCCGGGGCGCGTACGTCGCCTCTGCCCAGACGCTGCCCGCCGACCCCGCCGCGCCCCCCGACGAGTACATGCTGCCGGCCAATGCCAAGGCGGTCGCGGGCTTCAGCGACCGGTACGAGGGCTTCGGCGTGGCGGCCGACGGCTGGAGCCACGTCGCCACGCTGCGCTTCTCCTTCTCCCAGCCGGTACGCAACCCGCGCCTGCACATCTCGGGCACCGGCGGGGCGACGGCCAACGACGACGGCGCCCGGGACGCGTACTGGGCCGGCCTGCGGCTGAGCGGCGGCACCCCCGCCACGCCCACCTTCACCAAGAGCGCCGGCTTCCCCGGATACACCGTGTCATCCACGCGGATCATGCCCGGCCGGTCGCTGCCGGCGGGCAGGCCGGCCTGCGGCGTGGTCTACCTGTGCGGCTCGGCCCAGGTGGACGGCACGGTGACCTCCTTCACGGTCGAGTTGCACACCCGCAACGTCCGCTACAACGGCGGGGCCGGCGCGCCGTTCTTCTACGGGGCCTTCCGGGTCACGCTGGAGGAGGACCACTCCGACGCCCCGGCCTCCTACGGCGCGGCCTCCCACACCGTCACCGACGCCTTCCTCGGCGGCGGCGCGACCGCCGACCAGCCCGGCAGCGTCGCCTTCACGCCCCGCGCCCTGCCCCGCGACACCGACGACGCGCTGGCCCGCACGCCCGCCCCGATCCGCATCCGGTCCCAGCGGGGGCGCCACTGGCTCACCGTCCCGGTCGCCACGCGCTCGGCCACGGTGCTGTCGGGCTGGCTCGACCTGGACCGCGACGGCGTCTTCGAACCCGGCGAGCGGGCCCGGAACCCGCTGCCGGCCAAGGCGACCCGCGCCACGCTGTCGTGGCCGATACCGCCCGGCACCCGGCCGGGCGCGTCCTGGCTGCGCCTCCGCCTGGCCACGCCGGGCCAGGCGGAGACGCCCACGGGCTGGGCCGACAGCGGCGAGGTCGAAGACCACCCCGTCCTGATCTCCGGGCCGGCTCACGGCCGCTGACCGCTCTCCGGGCGTCAGAGGGGGTCGCCGAGGGGCCCGTACTCGGCTTCCAGGGCATCGGCCCAGTACGCCGCCCAGTCGGGCTGCGTGCCGTCGGCGTCGGTGAAGCCGTACTCCTTGTACAGGCCCCAGGTGGCCAGGGCGCGCCCGGTCTTGGCCATGACGGCGGGGTCGGCGGCCAGGGCGGCGACCGCCCGCCCCAGGTAGGCGGGGGTCTCGGAGTGGGCGAAGTGCGGGTCCTTCGCGGCGCCGTCGCGCCAGCCGGCCTCGGTGACGCCGAGGTGCTCCAGCACGGCCTCCGAGCGCAGGAAGCCGGGCGTGATCGCCACGGCCGCGACGCCGTGCGGCTTCAGCTCCGCGGCCTGGGCGACGGCGAGCCGGATCACGGCCGACTTCGCCAGGTCGTAGAAGAACGAACCGCGATATCTGGCGGTGTTGCCGTCGGTGACCTCCACCACCAGGCCGCTCCCGCGCGCGACCATCAGGGGGAGCGCGTACCGGCTGGTGATGATGTGGGTCTCCACGGCCTGCCGCAGCAGCCGCAGGCCGGTGTCCAGGTCCTGCTCCCACAAGGGGTGCTCCCAGTCGGTCAGCGGGTCGCCGCCCCACACCGAGTTGACCAGGATGTCGAGCCGCCCGTCCTGCTCTGCGGCGATCCGGCCGACCAGGGCGCGGACCTCCTCGGGACGGCTGTGGTCGGTGCGGACGGCGATCCCGGCGCCGCCGGCCGCGTTGACCCGCTCGGCCGTCTCCTCGATGGTCTCCGGACGGTCCAGGCCGGAGCGTCCGGCCACACTGCTGCGCCCGGTGACGTACACGGTGGCGCCCGCGGCGCCCAGCTCGACGGCGATGCCCCGCCCTCCGCCCCGGGTGCCTCCCGCGACCAGGGCGACCTTCCCGGCGAGGGGCTGCTTGTCGTTGACCATCATTCCTCCAGAACGGCACCGCCACCGGGCGGCACGTGGGGCGACAGGACGGCGTGGAGCGCGGCCCGCAACCGCCGCGGCAGCGTGTCCCGCCGGTCGAGGGCCCAGGCCAGCCCGGTGCCGGCGATGATCGCCTGCACGGACTCGGCCAGGGCCGCCGGATCGGTCCCGGCCCGCAGCTCCCCCGCGGAGACCGCCTCGTCCAGCAGCGCCCGGATCGCCCGGCCCTGGGACTCGTGGACGGCCAGCGCGTACGGACGGAGCTGCGGATCGGTCAGGTCCAGGCACAGGAACGCCAGGTGGTTGGCGAAGGTCTCCGGCGTGGCCATGGCGGCCATCGACTCCGCGGCCAATGCCGCCAGCGCCGCCAGCGGGGAGGGATGGCCCTCGCGCAGCCGCGCGTAGCGCGCGTCGGCCTCCGCGGCCGACCGCTCGGCCACCGCCACCATCAGCCCGTGCTTGGACCCGAACCGCTGCACGAGAGTGCCCGGCACCAGCCCGACCTCCTTGGCCACCGCGCCCAGAGTCAGCCCCGCGGGCCCCACCCGCCCGATCACCTCGACCGCCGCCCGCAAGATCACCGAATCATCGATCCCCCGCGGCCGCCCCGCCATCCCCGCCCCCTCCAATTCATAAATGCACGTTCATTTATTAAATCACCCCCAAGTCGCCGCCGGCAACCGGACCGCGGACGGCGGAGACGTGCTCGATCCCGGCAGCCGGGGGCGGGCTGGGCCTGCGGCGTGCTCCGGCCCTGTGGTCGGGGTGGGGTCGGCTTGGAGCGTGCTCGATCCCCTCAGCCGGAGGGATGGGTCTGGAGTGGGTTCGGTCTCGGGTGGACGGAGGCGGGATGGGTCTGGGGGTAGGTGCCAGTGGTCGGCGGTGGGCTACGTCCGGCACGGATGGCCAGGACGCTCCCGCGTGCGGGGGACGAAGCCCGGCACCCGACCGTCCTCGCCCCTAGAGAGCGGATGGAGCACGCCCGCCCCCACCCCGCCTCCCGGCGGCGGGAACGGAGCACACACCCCAGTCCCCGCCCTCGGTCACCGACCACCGGCGGCCGTCGGGGTGGGCCACGGGGGAACGGCGGGGGAGCGTGGCCGGTCCCGCCGCAAGGGGAAGGTGACATCGCGCGCGCCTCTTGGCCCGAACTCCGGCCGGGTGTGCCATTGCGGGGCTCCACCGCGCCCCGGTGAGCCGACCGCGATCGAGCCGGGATGGGCGGGGTGTGCTCACGTTCGGGGGCGAGAGCGCCCGGAGGGGCGCTGCGGATAGTGGCCGGATGGTCGCGCGCGGAGCGTGCTCGCCCCATACGCCACGCTCGCTTGACCGAGTGCCGGGGGCGCGCGCGGGGGTGGCCGGTGGGACGGGTCAGCGGCGCCAGCCGCCGTCCACGGGGAGGTTGACCGCGTTGACGGCCGGGTTCTCCAGCAGGAAGACCGACGCCTCGACCACGTCGGCCATGGTGGGAATCCGGCCGGTGAGCATGCGGTGCTTCGCCGCCTCCAGAACCTCCGCCCCGCCCGCCCAGTACGGGGTGTCCGCGACCATGCCCGGGTGGATCGCGTTGACGCGCACCGGTGCCAGCTCGGCCGCCAGGGTGGCAACCATGCCGGTGATCCCGCCGTTGACGATCGACACCGTGGTGGAGCCGGGGTAGGGCCACTCCCGTGCGGCGCCGCCGAACAGCAGGACCGCGGCGTCCTCGGACAGGCGGCGGGCCAGCGTGTGCACGACCTCGGTGTAGCCGACCAGCTTCAGCGTCGTCAGGTGCCGGGCCCTGGCGTGGTCGTAGTCCGCCACGGTGTTGCGGTCGCGGTCCACCGCCACCAGGGCCAGCCGGTCCACTTCGCCCACGTCGGCGAGCGCGGCGGCCAGGGCGCCGGGCGCGGTCAGATCCAGCGGGATCCCCCGGGCCGAGCCGCCCGCCGCCGCCCCTGTGCCCGTGCCGGGTTCGATGTCGGCGCTGATGGCGGCTGCGGTCTTGGTGGCGCGGTCGGTGTCACGGCCGGTCAGGACCACCGTCCGTCCCAGCCGTACGTAGTGCCGTGCCAGTTCCAGGCCGATCCCGCTGGTGCCTCCGACGATCACCACGTCGCCCATGTTCATGCTCCTCCCGCTTCGGAAGCTCCGTACGGCGCGACCGTAGGCGGGGCGACTTGTGCCGCGCTTCACCGGCGCTTTAGGGCCATGTCGCACGGCTCGTGGGCGGGTGACGGGCCTGCCCGTAGGGTGTGACCCGTGGGAGAGGAATTCGAGGAGCATCGTGCGCGGCTGTTCGCCCTGGCGTACCGGCTGCTCGGCTCCGCCGCCGAGGCCGAGGACGCCGTGCAGGACGCCTACCTGCGGTGGAACGGCGCCGAACGGGTCGCCATCGCGGCGCCCGGCGCGTGGCTGGCCAAGGTGCTCACGAACATCTGCCTGAACCGCCTGACCTCCTCCCGGGCGCGGCGGGAGGAGTACATCGGGCCGTGGCTGCCCGAGCCGATCCTCACCGACGGGCCGTCCGAGCTGGCGGAGCGCCGCGACTCGGTCTCGATGGCGTTCCTCGTCCTGCTCGAACGGCTCACCCCCGCCGAGCGTGCCGTCTTCGTGCTGCGCGAGGCGTTCTCCTACGGCTACCGGGAGATCGCCGAGGTGCTCGACCTCTCCGAGGCGAACTGCCGCCAGCTCCACCGCAGGGCGCAGCAGCGGGTCGGGGAGCGGCGCAGGTTCGAGGCCGCGGCCGGGACGCGCCGGCGCATCGTGGAGCGCTTCCTCCGGGCCGCCCGCAGCGGCGACCTCGCGGGCCTGGAGAGCGCGCTCGCCGCCGACGTGGTGGCCTGGGCCGACGGCGGGGGCAGGGCGGGGGCGGCCCTGCGTCCCATCGTGGGCGCGGCCAAGGTGGGCCGTTACGTCATGGGGCTGGCCGGGCGCGGCGCCGCCGCGGGCTACGCCCTGGCGCAGGCGGAGGTCAACGGCGAGCCCGGCGTGCTGGCCTTCCTCGACGGTGTGCTGCGCTCCGTGTTCGTCATCGAGACCGACGGGGAGCGCATCTACGGCGTGCGCACCGTACTGAATCCCGACAAACTTGGATATATCGCTCAGCAGTTGGTGTCCAGGGGTGAGTTGTCACATTCCGAGGGAGTCGCCGGTTCCTAGAGGTATGAGCGAATCGATACTCGTCACCGGCGGCACCGGCACCCTGGGTCGTCACGTCGTCCCCAAGCTGGTCGAGGCGGGCGCGACCGTCCGCGTCCTGGCCCGCAAGCCGCGCGGGCAGCACGGAACCGTCATCGCCGACCTGGCCAAGGGGCCGGGCCTGGACGAGGCCGTCTCGGGCGCGACCACCGTGGTCCACCTCGCCAGCGACCCGCGCGCGAAGGGCGCCGATCTGATGGGCACCCGGCGCCTCCTCGGCGCCGCGCGCCGGGCCGGGGTGCGCCACCTCGTGTACATCTCGATCGTCGGGGTGGACCGGCACCCGTACTCCTACTACCGCGCCAAGCGCGAGGCCGAGCTGCTGATCGAGGACTCGGGCGTGCCGTACACGATCCTGCGCACGACCCAGTTCCACGACCTGGTCCTCTTCGCCGCGCAGGCTCTCACCCGGCTGCCCGTGGCGCCGGTCCCCGCCGGCTGGCGGTTCCAGCCCGTGGACGCGGCCGAGGTGGGCGAACGGCTGGCCGCGCTGGCGACGGCCGCGCCCGCCGGGCGCGTGCCCGACATGGGAGGACCGGAGATCCTCTCCGCCCGTGACCTGGTCCTGGCCTACCTCGAGGCGACCGGCCGCCGCCGGCCGCTCGTGAGCGTGCCGGTGCCCGGCGCGGTGTCGGCCGCGTTCCGGAACGGGGTCAACCTGGCCCCCGCCCACGCCGACGGCCGCCGGACCTTCCGCGAGTTCCTCGCCGCGAAGGCCGCGTCCGGACCCCGTGCCGCCGGGTACGGTGCCGCGTGAGCGCGACGCCGTCGCCGCGCGGCCGGGCCTGGCTCCGCGCGGGGCTGGCCTACCTGGCGTTCACCGAGGCGGTCGTGGGGGCCTGGCAACTGCTGCTGCCGAAGTCGTTCTACGACGACTTCCCGCTGCCCGGACACCCCTGGGTGTCGTCGCTGCCTCCGTACAACGAGCATCTGATGCGGGACGTCGGCGGCCTGAACCTGGGGCTGGCGCTGATCCTGGCGGTCGCCGCGATCAGGCTCGGCGCGACGCTCGCGCGCACCGCCGTGTCGGGGTACCTGCTGTTCGCGCTGCCCCACCTGCTGTTCCACCTCGGGCACCTGCACGGTCTCGCGCCGATCGACCTGGCCGGCCAGGTCGTGACCCTCGTCATCGGCGTGATCGTGCCGATCGCGCTCCTGTACGGCCTGCGCCACCGCACCGCCGGGGAGCGCGCCGGCGCGGGAACGGCCGCCTGAGGCCGGGCGACGCCGGCCCGCCGGCCACGGCCCCGGCCGTCGCGCCGCCACCCGGGTGGTCCCGGGGCGGTGGCGCGCGCGGCCCGGGCCGGACGCCCCCTCTCGTCTCGGAGGGTGAGACGCGGTTGAAAAACATGCAAAGCATGTAGGAAATTAGGGATATGTCCGGCTCTGTCCCACTGACCATCCGGCGGGTGGTCGACTACATGCGCGTGGCCAGCAACCGCTGTCCATGAACGGCCGCCGCCGTGCTCCGATCCGGAGCGCGTGCCCATGGCGGGACCGTCCAGAACCCAGGAAGAAGAGCCCCGACGAGATCCCGGCACCCGCGCTGCGGGAGCCCGGTCGTGCGCCGGCACGGCATCGCCTCGATACGAAAGATCATTACATGTCTGGTACCACTCCTTCGCTTCGGCATGCGACCGCCGAGTTCGAGGAGCTGCGCAAACGGTTCGGCCCGGTCTTCGACAAGATCGCCGAGGGCAACCTGGAGCGCGAGAAGGGACGCGTCTTCCCCTACGAGCAGGTCCGCTGGCTGATCGACGCCCGGTTCGGCGCCGTCCGCATCCCCCGGGAGCTGGGCGGCTTCGGGGCCTCGTTGCAGCAGACCTTCCGGCTGCTGCGCGAGCTTGGGGCCGCCGACCCGAACGTCGCCCACGTCTGGCGCAACCACCTGGCCTTCGTCGAAGACCGGCTGTACGCCCCGCGCACACCGGCCACCGACGCCTGGATCGAGAGGTTCCTCGGCGGCGACTTCGTCGGCGGCGGGTGGACCGAGGCCAACAACGGGACGTACGCCAACATCCAGACCAAGCTGGCGCGGGAGGGCGACCACTGGGTGCTGACCGGGGCGAAGTTCTACGCCACCGGCAGCCTGTACGCCGACTGGCTGGACGTGCTCGCGGTCACGCCCGACGGGGTGCCCACCACGGCGCTGGTGAAGGCGGACCAGCCCGGAGTGAGCCTGGCGGACGACTGGAAGGGCTTCGGCCAGAAGACCACGGCGAGCGGAAGCGCCACCTACACCGGCGCCCGGGTCGAGGACGAGAACGTGTTCCCCGCCTCCGAGCGCTTCTCCTACCAGGGCCTGTTCTACCAGACGGCGCTGCTGGCCGTCCTGGCCGGCATCACCGAGGCGACGCTCCGCGACGGCGTGGCGGCGCTCAAGCGCCGCAAGCGCAACTACGGCCACGGCCTGGCCGAGGTCGCCACCGCCGACCCCCAGTTGCTCCAGGTGATCGGGAAGGTGTCCGCGGCGTCGTTCGGGGCGGAGTCGGCGCTGTCGGCCCAGTCCGCGGTCCTGGACGAGATCGCCGGCGCGCGCATCGCCGGGGACGAGGAGACGGAGAGGCGGCGGCTGGTCGAGGGGCACATCGCCACCTCGCGCGCCCAGCTCGTGATCATCGAAGCGGCGCTGCAGGCCACCACCGTCGTCTTCGACGCGCTCGGCTCCTCCGGCGTCTCGGAGGACCTGCTGCTCGACCGCCACTGGCGCAACGCCCGCACCCTCGCCTCGCACAACCCCCGGGTCTACAAGGAGCGCATCGTGGGCGACTGGCACGTCAACCAGGCCGACCCCACCGCCCTCTTCGCGATCCCCGCCGGCCAGAGCGAGTGAAGCGAGCGATCCCACCACGACGACGAAAGGTCCGCACATGCCGAACCCCCGCGAGGGCAAGGTCATCCTCGGGGTCAACGTCCTGGTGCTCGGCTACCTGCCCGCCGCCTGGCAGTCCACGCGCCTGCACCCGCACTCCTTCATCGACCCCGGCTACTGGAACCAGATCGGCGAGGTGGCCGAGCGGGCCACCCTGGACGCCGTCTTCCTGGCCGACGGGCCCGCGCTCGGCGACCCGTCCTACGACGCCAACGCCGGCCGGCTGGAGCCGGTCGTCAACTGGAGCCACGTCGCCGCGGCGACCGAGCGCATCGGCCTGATCGCCACGGCGTCCACCACCCTGAACGACCCGTTCGACCTGGCCCAGCGCCTGCTGTCCCTGGACCACGTGTCCGGGGGCCGCGCCGGATGGAACATCGTGACCACCCGCGACGGGTCGGCCGCGCGCAACTTCGGGCTGCCCGACATCCCCGCCCGTGACGACAGGTACGACCGCGCGGCGGAGTTCGTCGATCTCATCCTGGCCCTGTGGGAGTCGGCGGAGACCGGGCGGGAGGTGCACCACCGCGGCCGGTTCTTCGACCTCGACGGCAGGCTGCGGGTCCCCCCGTCCAGGCAGGGCCACCCGGTGCTCCTCCAGGCCGGCGGCTCCGCCAAGGGGCGGGCGCTGGCCGGGCGGCGGGCCGAAGGGGTCTTCGCCGCCGAGCTCACCAAGCAGGGCGCGATCGAGCACTACCGCGAGGTGAAGCGGCACGCGATCGACGCGGGCCGCTCGCCGGACTCGGTGAAGATCCTCCCCGGGCTGCTGCTGAGCCTCGGCAGCACCGAGGAGGAGGCCCGGCGCCGCAGCGACGAGCTCCACGAGCTCGGCCCGGAGTCGTACTCGGTGCAGTGGCTCTCGCAGGCCATCGGGTACGACGTCTCGCGGCTCGACCTGGACGCGAGGTTCCCGCAGGACGTGCTCGACGCCATCATCGACCCCGCCCACGCCGGCGGCAGCATCGGCTTCCGGCAGTCCATCTACGAGCAGATCCGGGCGACCGGCCCGACCGTCCGCGAGTACCTGCGGCAGACGAGGTACACCGGCTCGGGGCACGGCGGGTTCGTCGGCACCCCCGAGCAGCTCGTGGACCACATCGAGGACTGGTGGCGGTCCGGCGCGGTGGACGGGTTCAACCTCCAGCCGGACGTCCTCGTGGACGGGCTTGAGGTCATCGCCGACGAGGTCGTCCCGCTGCTGCGCAAGCGCGGCCTGTTCCGGCACGAGTACACCACCGACACCCTCCGCGGGCACTTCCAGGCCGCCTCGGCCTGAGCCGCCCGCGGCGACCACCGAAAGAGACCGCACCGATGGGTGACAGCGCATTGACATCGAAGCATCTCGCGATCGGGCTCGCGGGAGACCACCTGGTCGCGCTCGCCGCAGACCCCGCCCTGGCCGCCCGTCTGGACGGCACGGGGGCGGCGTTCGCCGTGGCCGGCATCGACAGGATCGACGGGCCGGCCCCCGGCGCGGCGACCCTGGAGCCCACGGTCGCGGCGACCTTCCTCGCCGCGCACGCCCCGGCGACGGCGTTCCTGGCCGCGGCGGCCCCGCACCGGGACCACCCCTACAACCTGGCGCGGCGCGTCGCCTCGCTCGACCATCTCGCCCGCGGCCGGTCCGGCCTGATCCTGGGCCCGCGCGATTCGTACGCCCCCGAGGGCGAGGGCGGGAACCGGGCGTGGGGAGGAGCCGGGCTGACGACGGGCGCCCCGCCGGGCGTCACGGCCACCCGTGACGCGGCGGTGGCCGTGCAGAAGCTGTGGCAGAGCTGGCCCCGCGACTCGATCGTCGCCGACCGCGACAGCCGCGTCTTCGCCCGCGGCGACCGGATCGTGCACATCGACCACCAGGGCGTGTTCGGTGTCGCCGGGCCGCTCACCGTGCCGTCCACCGTGCAGGGCGCACCCGTCCTGGCCTGGTACGCCGCCTCGGAGGAGGAGGTGGGGCAGGCCGGGGAGGTCGCCGATCTGGTCGTGCTCCCGGACGCCGGGCCCGAGGGGGTCGCGCGGGCCGCCGCGGCGCTGGACGCCGCCGCGTCCTCCCGGTTCTCCCGCGACGGACGGCGCGCCCTGCTCTTCGCGCAGGTGACCTTCGCACCGGGGACCGGCGTGGCCGGGTTCGCGGCGCGGGCCGGCGACGTGGCCGGACTGCCCGGCGTGGACGGCGTCCTCCTGCGCCCCGAGCGCGGCACGGCCTCCGTCGTCAAGGAGATCGGGGAGGTCGTCGAGGAGGTTGTCCCGGCCCTCGTGGCCCGCGGCGTCGTCCGGCGGGCGGAGGGGGCGACCCTGCGCGAGCGCCTGTCGCTGCCCGAACCCGCCCCTCTCCTGGTGGGCGCCCGGCCGGCCTTCCCGGCGCCGGTGCCGCAGCCGCCCCTCTCCTTCGCCCCCTCGTTCTGATCCGGAGAAAGGACACATCGTGAGACCGACGAAGCGTGGCCGGCTGGTGGCCATGGGGATCGCCGCCCTGGTGAGCGCCCTGGTCCTGGCCGCCTGCGGCGGCGGGAACGGCGGTGGCGCCGCCGCGGGCCCGCAGGGGGCGCCGAAGGCGGGCGGCACGCTGGTGAGCGGCCTGTATCTGGAGCCGCTGGCCCTGGACCCGCACCGGCAGGCCTACTGGGAGACCTACCGCGTCTCCAGCAACATCTTCGAGGGCCTGGTGAAGGAGGAGCTGACCGACACCGAAGGGCCGGCCAAGCTGCTGCCGGCCCTCGCGACGAAGTGGTCGGTGTCCGACGGCGGCAAGGTCTGGACGTTCGAGCTGCGCAAGGGGGTGAGGTTCCACGACGGCTCGGAGTTCACCGCCGAGTCGGTGGACAAGAACGTCCGCCGCGTGCACGACCCCGGCTACGCGTTCTACGACAAGACGAGCGCGGCCAGGCTCAGCACCTGGTTCGCCGACCTGGTCGAGGGGCGGGTGGTCGACGACCACACCTACGAGTTCACCTTCGCCAAGCCGTTCCTCGGCTTCCCCAGGATCCTCGCCCAGGCGATGAGCACCCTCACCATCGGCAACCCGGCGACCTGGGAGAAGTATGGCAACGACGGGTTCGCCGACCACCCCAGCGGGACGGGGCCGTACACCTTCGTCTCCCGGGCCATCGGCGACCGGATCGTGCTGAAGAAGAACCCTGCCTACTGGGGCCCGAAGCCGTACCTGGACGAGCTGGTGTTCCGGATCATCCCCAACAACCAGACCCGGCTGGCGGCGCTGCTCAGCGGCGAGGCCGACATCATCAGCTACGTCCAGCCCGACGACGTGGCCACGCTGGAGTCGCGCGGCTTCCAGGTCCCGGCCGGCCACGGCGCCGCGCTGCTGTACTTCACCTTCAACTTCAAGAACAAGGCGTTCCACGACAAGCGGGTGCGGCAGGCGATCATCCAGGGCATCGACCGCGCCCAGCTCGCCAAGGAGGTCTACAACGGCAACGCGATGCCGCTGCACTCCCTCCAGCCGCCGGGCAACGAGGCGTACGACCCGCAGGCGCGCGACTTCGGCTACGACCCCGAGGGCGCCAAGGCGCTGCTGAAGGAGGCCGGCTATGGCGACGGCGGGCTGAGCTTCACCATCGTCGCCGACGTGGCCAACCAGAACCTGGCCGAGTGGCTGCAGAGCCGGCTCAAGGCCATCGGGGTGAACGTCAAGGTGGTCACGCTCGACCGCCCCAACTACGTCGCCCGCGCCTTCGGCAAGCCGGAGCCGGACGACGGGCTGAGCATCGACGAGTACGGCGGCAGCTACGCCGAGTGGCTGCACCAGGTCCTGTACACCAACATCGCGGCCAAGGGCCTCGACCCGGCCGACTTCCCCGAGATCAGGGACGCCGTGGACGAGGCGCGCTACACCGGCGACGAGGACAAGCGCATCGAGCTGTGGCGGAAGGCCGACCAGAAGGTCCGCGAAGCGGCCATCGCCATCCCGGCGGTGTCGCTGACCAGGTACTACGGGCTCGGCCCGAACGTGCGGGGCTTCGTGTACGCGGCCACCAACTGGTACGACCTGACGAAGGTCCACCTGGCCGGCTGAGGAGACGCCGAGCGTGGGAACCGTCAAGCACATCCTCTGGCGCCTGCTGAACATCGTCCCGGTGCTCTTCGTGGTGTCGGCCCTGACCTTCCTGGTCGGCCGGCTGACACCCGGAGACCCCATCGAGGCGCAGTTCGCGCGGGACCACACGCCCGAGCAGATCGAGGCCATCCGCGCCTCGTACGGGCTGAACCTGCCCCTGTGGGAGCAGTACGTGAAGTGGGTGCGGGACCTGTTCACGGCCGGGGGCGGGATGTCGATCGTGCAGAACCAGCCCGTCTTCGACATCCTCGGCCCGAACTTCGTGAACACGCTGATCCTGACCGCGGCGGGCGTCGTGATCTGCGCCGTCTTCGGCGTCCTCATCGGCGTGATCGCCGGGACCGCCCACCACCGGCTCCCCGACCGCCTGGCGATGCTGCTGGTGCAGGCCGGCAGCAACCTGTCGGTCTACTGGTTCGGGCTGATCCTCATCTGGATCTTCTCGCTCCAGCTCGGCTGGCTGCCGGTCGGCGGCATGGAGTCCAGGAACGGGGGAGGGCTCGGCGACCTGCTGGCCCACCTGGTGCTGCCGGGCGTCTCGGCCGCGCTGATCTCCATGCTGGTGCTCGCCCGGTTCACCCGGCTCGGCATCATCCAGGAGTCCCACAGCGACTACGTCCGCACGTTCACCTCCCAGGGCGTCCCGCGGCGGCGGATCCTGGGCAAGCACATCGGGCGGAACATCCTGCCGGCGGTGGTGAACATCATCGGCCTGGAGATCGGCACCCTGATCACCGGGGTGATCTTCGTGGAGAGCGTGTTCAACTGGCCGGGGATCGGCACCCAACTGGTGAACGCGGTGAACGGCAAGGACTACACGCTCATCCAGGGCGGCGTGGTGCTGGTGGCGCTGTGCTACCTCCTCGTCAACCTGGTCACCGACCTGGCGGTGGACGCACTCAACCCCCGGCTTCGAAGGTAGTGGGACAGTGATCTTCACGGCATCCCCGAACGGCCGTTCCCTGGAGTCGGCGAAAGGGGCCGCACCCCGCGGGCGGAGGTCCCGGCTGCGGACGAACGCGCAGGTGACGATCGCCCTGATCATCATCGCCGGCTTCGTCCTGCTGGGCCTGTTCGCCCCGCTGGTGGCGCCCTACGACCCCGACCTCGCCGACGGGAGCGTCAAGTACCTGGGGCCCGGCGAGCAGGGGCACCTGCTGGGCACCGACGAGCAGGGCCGCGACATCCTCAGCCGGCTGATCTGGGGAGGGCGCACCTCGCTGATCGTCGCCCTGCTGGCCTCGGCGACCTCGACCGTCATCGGCGGCGCGCTCGCGCTCGTCGCCGGGTTCTCCGGTGACCGGGTCGCGGGCCTGATCATGCGCTCGATCGACATCATGTTCGCCTTCCCGGTGATCATCATCGCGCTCGTGCTCGCGGTGATCTTCGGCCCCGGCACGGTCGTGGTCGTGCTGTCGATCGTCTTCTCCGCCATCCCGTACGTGACCCGGGTGATCTTCGCGGAGGTGAAGCTGCAGCGCGGCCGCGAGTACGTCGAGGCCGCCGAGTCGCTGGGCGCCGGGTTCTTCTCGATCCTGTTCCGCGAGGTGCTGCCGAACGTCCTGGGCCAGACCGTGGTGTACGGCACCGGCCTGGTCGGCGGCATGATCGTCTTCTCGTCGAGCCTGAGCGCGCTCGGCATCGGCGTGCAGCCGCCAACCGCCGACTGGGGCCGGATGATCTCCGAGGGCGCGAAGGTCATCATCTCCGGGAACGTGTACCCCGCCCTGCTGCCGGGGCTCGTGGTCCTGGTCGTGGCGCTGGCCTTCAACTGGCTCGGCGACGGCCTGCGCGACCTGTTCGATCCACACCACAGGAGGGCGGGACGATGACCCCGATGACCGCACCGGCCATCCCCGAAGGCGGCGACGCCCTGCTGAGCGTGCGGGACCTGTCGATCCGGTTCGGCCGCGGGCCCGGGGCCGGACGCGTCGTGGACGGGGTCGGCTTCGACGTGCGGCCCGGCGAGACGTTCGCGCTCGTCGGCGAGTCCGGCGCGGGCAAGAGCATCACGGCCTCGGCGATCCTGGGCCTGCTCCCCGGCGGCGCGGAGCTGACCTCGGGCTCGATCACGCTCAACGGCCAGGAGGTGATCTCCGCGACCCGCTCCTCGGTCACACGGTTCCGTGGCTCGCGGATCGGCATGATCTTCCAGAACCCCCTGGCCTCCCTGGACCCGTCGTTCACGATCGGCAACCAGCTCAGGGAGATCATCGGCCTGCACCGGCCCGCCACCCGCAAGAGGCACCAGCACGAGATCGCCGAGACGTGGTTGCGGAACGTGGGCATCCGGGACACCGCCCGGGTCCTGGCCGCGTACCCGCACGAGCTGAGCGGAGGCATGCGGCAGCGGGTGATGATCGCGCTGGCGAGCCTGTCCGGGCCGGCCCTGCTGATCGCGGACGAGCCGACCACCGCGCTCGACGCGGTCGTCCAGAAGCAGATCCTCGGCCTGCTGCGCCGCGTGATCGGCGAGACGGGCGGCTCCCTGCTGCTCATCACCCACGACTTCGGCGTGGTGTCGTACGCCGCCGACCGGGTCGCGGTGATGAAGGACGGCCGGATCGTCGAGCAGGACCGGCGCGAGCGCCTGCTCACCGCGCCGGCCCACGAGTACACCCGCTCGCTGATCGGCGCGGTCCCCGAGATCGGCGCCAGGTTCCGCCTGGCCGAGCGCGGCCTGCCCCGCCGCCTGGGACCGATCCGCGAGAACCGCCCGGCGCCCCCGGCCCCCGCGCCGCCGGCCGCCGCCGGTCCGCTGGTCACCCTGCGGAACGTGCGCAAGGAGTTCGTCGTCGGCGGCCTGGGAACCGGGCAGCGCAAGCGCCGCTTCACGGCGGTGGACGACGTCTCGCTGCGCATCGAGCGGGGCGAGGTCTTCGGCCTGATCGGGGAGTCCGGCTCCGGCAAGTCCACCCTGGCCCGGCTGATCGGCGGCCTGCACAAGCCGACCTCGGGGGAGATCGTCTTCGACGGCAGCACGGTCTCGGACCTGCCGAGGGCGGCGCTGCGGCGGCTGCGGCCCCGCTTCCAGTTCGTCTTCCAGGACGCGACCGGCTCGCTCAACCCGCGCATCCCGGTCGGCGAGCAGATCAGCCGCCCGCTCCTGCGGTTCGGCAAGGCGGCAACACGCGCCGCGAGCCGGGCACGGGCCGCCGAGGTGCTCGATCTCGTCTCGCTGCCCGCGTCGTACCTGGAGCGATATCCGCACGAGCTGTCCGGCGGGCAGCGGCAGCGGATCGGCATCGCCCGCGCCCTCGCGCTGGAGCCGGACCTGCTGATCCTGGACGAGCCGACGTCGGCGCTGGACGTGTCCACCCAGGCGAGCATCCTGGACCTGCTGCTGGACCTGAAGGACGAGCTCGGCCTGACCTACCTGTTCATCGGGCACAACCTGGCGATCGTGGAGTTCCTGTGCGACCGGATCGGCGTGCTGAAGCAGGGGGTCCTCCTGGAGACCTTCCACGCCGCCGAGCTGTTCGCCGGCGAGCGCCACCCGGTCACCAGGGAACTGCTCGACGCCGTGCTCCCGATCCACCGGGACGCCCCGCGCGAGGTCCCCGTCGGGGACTAGAGCCGCGTCCGCACGCGGCCATCACCATAACCACCGAAAGAGAACCACCGTGACCAAGACGTCCCCCCTGCGCAGGCTGTTCGCCCCCCTGCTCGCCATGTCCGCCGCCGCGCTGCTGACCGCCTGCTCCGGCCCGGTCGCGCCCGCGGCCGGGGGCGAGAACGGCGGCACCAGCGGCGCCGTGCCCCGCGGCGGCACGCTCCGCATCGCCTCGCTGCAGTCCGACCTCGACGCGCTCGACCCGCTCACCGGCTACAGCACCGACTCCTGGCAGATCATCCGGGCGCTCACCCGCCAGCTCGTCACCTACCCGGGCAGCAGGACCGACATCAAGGACGACACCGAGCTGGTGCCCGACCTGGCCGAGTCGTGGGACGTCAGCGACGACGGCAGGACCTACACCTTCCACCTGCGCGACAACATCAGGTACTCCGGCTCCTCCACCCGGGAGATCGTGGCGGCCGACTTCGTCTACGCGATCAAGCGGTTCTGCGACCCGAACAAGCAGGTGGCCGCGATCAACTACTTCGAGCTGGCCTTCTCCGGCTTCAGCGAGTACTGCGAGAAGTTCGCCAAGGTGCCCCCGGGCGACCCGGCGAAGTCGAAGGCGTTCATCGACGGCCACGACATCTCCGGCGTCTCCGCGCCCGACGACAAGACGCTGGTGCTGAAGTCGGACACCAAGAACTACGACTTCCTCGCCATCCTGTCGATGAACTTCGTCTCGCCGCTGCCGGAGGAGGTCGTCTCCAAGTACGTCGGCGACTCACTGGAGTTCCGCGAGAACTACCCCTCCAGCGGGCCCTACCAGATCGAGTCCTACGAGCCGGGCCGCAGCCTGGTGCTGAAGAAGGTGCCCGGATACGACCACGCGGGCGACCCGGCGCGCAAGGCGTACGTGGACCGGATCGAGGTGGACTTCACCGCCAACAGCGAGGACGCCGTCGTCCAGAAGATCCAGTCCGGCGACGCCGACCTGTCCCTCTACCTGGACGTGCCGCCGCTGTCCACGATCCAGCAGTACCAGGCGCGAAACAGCCCCAACCTGCACGCCTCCGACAGCGGCGCGGCCAACTTCATCACCTTCAACGCGCGTCCCGGCGTGACCTCGCCGGGGGCGGAGGCGCTGCGCGAGCTGAAGGTACGCCAGGCGCTGGCGTACGCGGTGAACAAGGCCAACCTGGTGCAGGCGCAGGGCGGCGCCATCGCGGCCAAGCCGCTCGGCCAGATCATCACCTCCACGATCCTCGGCCACGAGCCCTTCGACCCCTATCCCACCCCGGGCAACGCCGGCGACCCCGCCAAGGCCAGGCGGCTGCTCGCCGAGGCCGGTCACCCGGACGGGCTGAAGCTCGACGCCGTCTACCGGGTCAACGCGCAGTTCGAGACGATCGCGGTCACCCTCAAGGAGGACCTGGCCAGGGCCGGGATCGAGCTGAACCTGATCCCCGTCCCGGTCGCCCAGTTCAGCGCGTACCTGCAGGACCCCAAGAGCCGCTGGGACGTGTCCCTGAGCAGCTCCTTCGCGCCCGACTGGCAGGGGCCGAGCACCCGGATGCTGCTCGGGGGCTGGCTCAACTCCGACGCCGCCCCCTGCGGCACCGGCAACGTCCACGCGATCTGCTACGACAACCCGGAGCTGAACAAGCTGGCGGCGCAGGCGTTCTCCTCCGACGACCCCGCGCCCATCTGGGCGAAGGCCGACAAGCTGGTCTCGGCCGACCTGCCGTGGATCCCGCTGTTCGAAAAGCGCAAGGTCGCGATCACCTCCGACCGGGTGCGCAACTGGACCTGGTCGTCGCTGGCGACCCAGGCCGACATCACCAACATCGCCGTCAGCCCGGCGGACTGAGCCGGCCGGAAGGGAGGCGATCACCATGGCCCTGTTCTCCGTGGAAGACCTGAGCGTGACCTTCCGGCGGCGCGGGCACACCACGACCGCGGTCCGCGGCGTGTCCTTCGCCGTGGACCCCGGCAGGACGCTGGCGCTGGTCGGCGAGTCGGGCTCCGGCAAGAGCGTCTCGCTGCTGGCCGCGACGGGGCTGCTGCCGGGCCGGGCCACGGTGCGGGGCGCGGCCCGGTACCGCGGCACGGACCTCACCCGGCTCAGCCCGTCCCGGTTGCGTCGGATCCGGGGCCGGCGCATCGGATTCGTCTTCCAGGACCCGCTGAGCAACCTGCACCCGCTCAGGACCATCGGCGCCCAGATCGGTGAGGCGATCACCGCGCACGAGCGGGTGGGGCGGGCGGCGCTGCGCCGCCGCGTGCTCGACCTGCTCGGCGAGGTGGGCATCCGGGACGCAGGGCGCCGGATCGACGACTACCCGAACCACTTCTCCGGCGGGATGCGGCAGCGGGCCATGATCGCCATGGCCATCGCGCTGAACCCGGACCTGATCGTCGCCGACGAGCCGACGACCGCGCTCGACGTGACCGTGCAGGCGTCGATCCTGAAGCTGCTGCGACGGCTCCAGGAGTCGCACGGCACAGCGTTGATCTTCGTCAGCCACGACCTGGCCGTGGTCTCCGAGATCGCCGACGACGTGGTCGTGATGCGCGACGGCGAGGTGGTCGAGACGGCGCCGGTGGAGCGGATCACCACCGATCCTCGGCACGAGTACACCCGCGAGCTGCTGGACGCGGCCCGGCGCGGGGCGGCGCCCACCCGTGCCCCCGAGGTGCCCGCGCCGCCCGCCGCGGGGAAGGCCCCGCTGCTGCGGGCCACCGCGCTGCACATGACCTATCGCAGGCCCGGCCGCAAGGGCGCCGTCACCGCGCTCACCGACGTCTCCTTCGACGTGCGCGAAGGAGAGATCGTCGGGCTGGTGGGCGAGTCGGGGTCGGGCAAGTCCACGATCGGCCGGATCGTGGCCGGCCTGGCCCGGCCCACCGCCGGGTCGGTGGCGCTGCGCGGCGAGGTCTGCAACGAACCGGGCCGGGGGCCCGTCCGGCTCGGCCGGAGCCTGCGGACCGCCATCCAGGTGGTCTTCCAGGACCCGTACGGCAGCCTGAACCCGCGGCGGACCGTCGCCGCCACGCTCGCCGACCCGTTCGTCGTCAACACCGATCTGCCCGCCGCCGAGATCCGCGCCCGGGTCGAGGAACTGGTGCGCCGGGTCGAGTTGCCCGCCTCGGTCCTGGGCCGGTATCCCGCCCAGCTCTCCGGCGGGCAGCGGCAGCGGGTCGCCATCGCCCGCGCCGTCGCCCTGCGGCCCTCGCTGGTCGTGGCCGACGAGCCGGTCTCCGCGCTCGACATCACCACCCAGGCGCAGATCGTCGCCCTCATCCGGAGGCTGCGCGCGGAGCTGGGCACGTCCTTCCTGTTCATCTCGCACGACCTCGGGATGGTCGCCGGCCTGTGCGACCGGGTCGTGGTGCTGAACCGGGGCCGCATCGTGGAGCAGGGGCCGGTCGGCCGGGTGTTCGACGACCCCCGCGACCCCTGCACGCGGGAACTGCTCGACTCGATCCCCGGGCGGGTGGCCCGTGTCTAGCGCGCCGCCCCTCGAACCCGCGCTCGCCGCGTACGAGGCACCCGGCGCCGCGGGGCGTTTCCTCACGGTGCGGGCGATCCTGGCCGAGCGCTCGGCGCGTACCGGGCTGATCCTGGTCGGCCTGGTCGTGCTGGCGGCGCTCCTGGCCCCGGTCGCGGCGGCGCTCACCGGGCACGGCCCGGACCAGCAGTTCCGGGCCGAGGCGCTGGCCGAGAACGGGCTGCCGGCCGGGCCGAGCGCGCGATTCCTGCTCGGCGCCGACGGCAACGGCCGCGACGTGCTGATCCGCACACTGTACGGCGCGCGGATCTCGCTGCTGGTCGGCGTGCCCGCGACCACCATCGCCCTGATCATCGGGACCGCCGTCGGCCTGGTCGCCGGGTTCTTCCCGGGCAGGATCGACCGGCTGCTGTCCCTGGGCACCGACATCGCGCTGTCCTTCCCGTTCGTGGTGACCGCGCTCAGCCTGGTCGCGCTGAACCGGGGGAGCGACGGGCGGCCGATCGTGGACCCGGTCCTGCTCGTCATCCTGGTGATCTCGCTGTTCGCCTGGACCTACTTCGCCCGGCTGACGCGCGGGCTCGTCGTCGTGCTGCGCAACCGGCCCTTCGTGGAGGCCGCGTTGTCGATCGGTGTGAGCCGCCCCCGCCTGATCGTGCGGGAGATCCTGCCGAACGTGCTCCCGGTGGTGGCGGTGTACTGGGCCGTCCAGCTCCCGGTCAACATCCTGGCCGAGGCGACGCTGTCCTTCCTCGGGGTGGGCGTCCAGGCGCCCACGGCGAGCTGGGGCAACATGATCGCCGAGGCGCAGCGCACGTCGCTGTACCAGGTGCAGCCGTGGTTCCTGCTCGGGCCGGGCATCGCCATGTTCGTCACCGTGCTGGGCTTCAACGCGATCGGCTCCGGCATCCGCAACGTCCTCGACCCCCAGGGATAGCCGGCCATGATCAAGCACATCGCTGCCCACGCGCTCCGGGCGCTGGCGACCCTGCTGGCCGTACTGGTCATCACGTTCGCGCTGACCCGCATCGCCTACCGCAACCCCGCCGCGGTCCTCGCGCCGCGCAACGCCACCCAGGAGACGCTGGACGGCATCACCCGCGCGCTGCGTCTCGACGAGCCGTGGTACCTGCAACTGTGGCACTACCTCTACCGGGGCCCGGACATCCAGGGCGCGCCGATGGGCCTGTTCAACTGGCCGCCGGCCCTCGGGTACTCCTTCCGGCAGCAGCGGCCGGTCACCGAGCTGATCCTGTCGAAGCTGCCGGTGACGCTGTCGCTCGCGCTGGGCGCGCTGGTGATCTGGATGACCTTGTCGATCCTGTTCGGCGTGGCGGCGGCCAGGAAGCCGGACTCCCCGCTCGACCGGGCGCTGTCGGCGCTCTCCTACGCCGCCCTGTCCGTGCCGGCCTTCCTGACCGGCATCCTGCTGTCGTACTTCCTGTACTTCACGCTCTCGACGTACGGCATCAGGTGGTTCCCCGGCAGCGGCTACACCGGCCTCACCGAGGACCCGCTGGAGTGGGCCAGGCACCTCGCGCTGCCCTGGCTGACCATCGCCATCGCCGAGATCGGCGTCTTCCAGCGCGTGGTGCGGGCCGCCATGCTGGACGTGCTGGGGGCCGACTACATTCGCACCGCGCGCGCCAAGGGCGTGACGGAGCGCAGGGTCCTGTTCGGGCACGCGCTCAGCGCCGCGCTGAACCCGATCATCACGCTCGGCGGGCTGGAGCTCGCCGCGCTGATGGGCGGGGCCATCGTGACCGAGCAGATCTTCGGCCTGGACGGGGTCGGGCGGCTGGCGGTGGAGGCGGCGGCCGGCGGGGACTTCCCGGTCGTCATCGGCACCACGATCCTCGCCGCCGCGATCTTCGTGATCTCGACCTTCGCCGTGGACGTGATCACCCGCCTGCGCGACCCGGCCGCCGGCTGAGCACCCCCATTCCCAAGGAGACGACCATGAGTTTCGACGTGCGCGTGCTGAGCGGCGAGGACGACCTGCTCGCGGCGTCCGCGACGTTCCGCACCGCCCTGCTCGGCCTGCCGCCCCTCCCGCCGGGCACGGACGTCACCCGGTTCTTCGAGCCGGGGCGTACCCTGGGCGTCTTCGACGGCGCCGAGCCGGCCGGCACCGCCGACTCCTACGCGAGCACCCTCGTCGTGCCGGGCGGGGCGCGCCTTCCGCACGCCGCCGTCACGCACGTCGGCGTGCTGCCCACGCACACCCGCAGGGGCATCGTGACGGCGCTGATGCGCCGCCAACTCGCCGACTGCGCCGAACGGGGGGAGGTCGTCGCCACGCTGCGGGCCTCGGAGGCCGTGATCTACGAGCGCTTCGGGTACGGGATCGCCGGCTCGTCCGCGCGCCGGGAGGTCGCGCGCAGGCAGGCCCGCGTACGCGAGACGGCGCCGCGCGGGGGCCGCGTCCGGCTGCTCGACCCCGCCTCCTCCTGGAAGCCGCTCGCCCGGATCTACGAGGACGCCGCCGTCTGGACCGGCGCGATCGGCCGGCCCGTCTCCTGGTGGCGGCAGCAGGAGCTGCGCCAGGCCGCCGAGCCCGGCCCCGCGTACGTCGTCGTGCACGGCGAGGACGGCGCGGAGGACGGGTACGCCCGCTACCACCCGATCGGCACCTCGGAGTGGTTCACCGCCCGCGACCGCACCATCGTGGTGGACGACCTGGTCGCCGCCACGCCGCGGGCGTACGCCGGGCTGATCCGGTATCTGCTCGGCCTGGACCTGGTCGACCACATCGTGCTGCCGTCCACCGCCCCCGACGACCCGCTGCCGCTGCTGCTCACCGACGAGCGCGCCGTCCGCACGGTCGCGGTGCGGGACGAGACCTGGCTGCGGCTCGTGGACGTGCCCGCCGCCCTCGCCGGACGGACCTACCGGGGGCCGGGCTCGGTGGCCGTGACCGTCACCGACGACCTGCTGCCCGGGAACACCGGCACCTACATGATCAGCGCCGACGGCGTGGCCAGGACGAAGCGCCCGGCAGACCTGTCGCTGGACGTCGCGACCCTCGCGGCGCTCTACCTGGGCGGCTCCCGCTGGTGGCAGCACGCCCGCGCCGGCCGGGTCGCCGTCCACCGCGAGGGCGCCCTGGAGACGGCCGAGGCGCTGTTCCGCACCGACTCCCTGCCGTTCGCCGGCACCGTCTTCTGACCTTCGCGGCCCGCCCCGGATCCCCGGCCTGGGCCGCCTCCGGTCACTGTCGCGGGGGGTCAGGAGGTGGCGGGCTCCGGCCGGTAGGCGCGCAGGAAGGTGTCCACGGCGGCGCTCGCCACGGCGTCGATCTCGGCGGGGGGCACCTCGCGGCCGCCCAGCCGGGAGCGGGCCTCCACGGGGGCGGTGAGCAGGGCGAGGAACTGTTCCGCGGCCTGGGCCGGGTCGCACGGGCGCAGGTGGCCCGACAGGCACAGCCGGGCCAGGCGGTCGGCCAGGGCCTCGGCGACCCGGGTCGAGGTGCGCCGGTGCACGACCTCGATCAGGTCGGGGAAGCGGACGAGCTGGGCGTAGGTCAGGCGGCGCAGCGCGCGGGAACGCTCGTCGCAGCAGATCCGCAGCATGCGGTCCGCCACGTCCTCCAGCAGGGCGCGCAGGTCGCCGGAGGGCTCGCGCACCAGCTCCACGACGGCGAGGTTGTCGGCCATCACCGCCTCGGCCGCGGTCTCGACGGCGTGCCGGAACAGGTTCTCCTTGTCGCTGAGGTGGTTGTACACGGTCGGCTTGGCGACCCCGGCCTCCTCGGCGATCTCCTGCACGCACGCCTGGTCGTACCCGCGGCGGGCGAACACGGCGAAGGCGGCGTCGAGGATCGCCTTGCGCTTGTCGATGCGCCCGCGCGGGGCCGGCCGCCGGGTGGAGGCCACTACGTCCGTCACGCCCACATCCTACTTGAACTCGCGGGTTCAGTTCGGTCCGGGAACGTGTTACTTTCAAAGCCATAAATCTGAACTGACGAGTTCAAATCAGGGAGTGGCAATGATCGTCAACCTGCTGCGCTTCGCGTTCAAGGACGGCACCACCGAGGAGGAGCGGGCCGAGGTCCTGGCGGCGATGCGGCGGACGGCGGCCGTGGAGTCGGTGTCCTACTCCACCGTGGGGCGGGACCTGGGCGACCCGGCCGAGGGCTACACGCACGCCTACTGCGTCGGGATCGAGGACCTCGCGGCCCTGGAGCGGTACATGCACGACCCGGTGCACCTGGAGGGCGACCACACCATCATCCCCCGCCTCGCCCGCCTGACCGCCGTGCGCTTCTCCGACGACCCCGATCCGGAGCTGGCCCGCAAGATGCTGGCCCTGCACGAGAAGAAGGTCGCGGCCTACCCCGAGTGGGGCGCGATGCTGGAGGCGATCCCGGAGGTGCGCGTCGCCTGACCGCCCCCGGCGCCGGTTCCCGCCTCGGGCGGGAACCGGCCGGCAGGTGGTGGCGCTTCCGCGGCGGGACGCTCAGGAACGGCCGTCCGGGCGGGGCCACTCGTCGATGCGCTCCGCGAGCGGGAGCCCGGCCGGGGCCTCGACGATGTGGGCCAGGGTGATCTCGCTCAGCAGGGCGTGCTCGTGGTCGTGCAGCCGGGCCCAGATCTCGGCCAGGGGCGCGGCGGCGCCGGGGAAGTCGCCGGCGGGGGGCTCGACGCCCTCGGTGACCCGGATCACGTCGGCCAGTGAGATCTTCTCGGGCGGGCGGGCCAGCCAGTAGCCGCCCTCGGGGCCACGCTGGCTGTGGATGAGGCCGACCCGGCGCAGGTGCAGCAGGATGTTGTCGCAGAAGCGGCGGGGGATGCGCTGCTCGGTGGCGATCTGCTCGGCGTGCATCAGCCCGCCGGCGGCGGCCAGGGCGACCATGGCGCGCAGGGCGTACTGGGTGCGGGCGGAGATGCGCATCAGGTGTCCCGGAAGCGGGCACTCGACCCCAACGGAAAGGCTCCTGTTCGTCGGCGGGTGCTGGTTCGCGTCGCCGGACGCCGCCGGCCCGGCTCCCGGGAGAGCGGGACCGGGAAGCCGGGGGTCCGGCGACGTCCTGCTCCGGAGGAGAAGTCCTCGTCCGGAGGGTCACGCGGCGGGGGTGGGCTCCTCCTCCTCGGTCCGGCGGTTCAGCTCGGCCTCCACGGCCTCCACCGACTCGTGTTCCTTGTCGCGGCGGTACTCGCGCACCGAGTACGCGATGGCGCCCGCCCAGATGATCGCGATGGCGATGTACGCGATGGCCTGGATGTTGCCGGGGGCGTCGATCCAGTCGCTGCGCAGCAGGGTGCGGACGTTGGTGATGATGATCACGCCGCCGACCGCGGAGCCCAGGATGCGCGGCGGGATGTGGCGCACCAGCCAGGCGGCGATGGGCGCGGCGATCACGCCGCCGAGCAGCAGCACGCCGACCCAGGCGAAGTCGATGTTCTCCGAGCCGATGCCGACCAGGAAGCCCACGCTGGCGGCGATGGCGACCAGGAACTCGCTGGCGTCGATGGAGCCGATCACCTTGCGGGGCGGGATGCGGCCGCTGGCCAGGATCGCCGGGGTGCCCACCGGGCCCCACCCGCCGCCGCCGGTGGCGTCCACGAAGCCGGCGACCAGGCCGAGCGGCGCGAGGAACCGCTTGCGCAGCGGCTTGCCCAGCTCGCCGCGCGGGAGCCCGGCGACGGTGAAGCGGATGAGGATGTAGACGCCCAGCGCCAGCAGGATGAGCGACATGATCGGGGCGGCGACCTCGGTGGACAGGCTCGACAGGAAGGTGGCCCCGGCGAAGGCGCCGACCGCGCCCGGGATGCCGATCTTGGCGACGACCTTCCAGTCGACGTTGTTGAAGCGCCAATGGGAGATGCCCGAGGCCAGCGTGGTGCCGATCTCGGCCAGGTGGACGGTGGCCGAGGCCGCCGCCGCGTTCGTGCCGACGGCCAGCAGAAGTGTGGTGGAGGTGACGCCATAGGCCATGCCCAGGCTGCCGTCTACAAGCTGGGCGGCGAAGCCGACCAGGGCGAGCAGGATGAGTGATCGCACCGCATACCCTTTCCCGGGTTTCCCTACTATACGCGTAGGAATTATCTAATTACTCCCCAGGGGCGGTCAAGGGGGAGTTCACCCGGCGTGACGGGGGCGCCACCCCGGCCCGGGTGGGGCGCGGGCGATCGTGCGCGGGACGCCCTGGACGGACGGTGCGCACGGGGGAGCGGGGGGCGCGGTCGGCGCGCCGCCGTGCGCGCCGCCGTGTGCGCCGCCGTGTGGGCCGCCGTGCGGGGCCGTTTTGCATTGTCATGCAGTGGAGTGCATAATTCTTCTTGTGTCCAAGGTTCTCACCTCCCTGCCTGTCGGTGAACGTGTCGGGATCGCCTTCTCCGGCGGCCTCGACACCTCGGTCGCGGTCGCGTGGATGCGCGAGAAGGGTGCCGTTCCGTGCACCTACACCGCCGACGTCGGCCAGTACGACGAGCCCGACATCGCCTCGGTGCCCGGCCGCGCCACGGCGTACGGCGCGGAGGTCGCCCGGCTGGTCGACTGCCGGGCCGCCCTCGTCGAAGAGGGGCTGGCGGCCCTGGCCTGCGGCGCGTTCCACATCCGCTCCGGTGGCCGCACCTACTTCAACACCACCCCGCTCGGGCGGGCCGTGACCGGCACCCTGCTGGTGCGCGCGATGCTCGAGGACGGCGTGCAGATCTGGGGCGACGGCTCCACCTTCAAGGGCAACGACATCGAGCGGTTCTACCGGTACGGCCTGCTCGCCAACCCGTCCCTGCGGATCTACAAGCCGTGGCTCGACGCCGACTTCGTCAGCGAGCTGGGCGGCCGCAAGGAGATGTCGGAGTGGCTGCTCGCCCACGGCCTGCCCTACCGCGACAGCGTGGAGAAGGCGTACTCCACCGACGCGAACATCTGGGGCGCGACCCACGAGGCCAAGTCGCTGGAGCACCTCGACACCGGCATCGAGATCGTCGAGCCGATCATGGGCGTGCGGTTCTGGGACCCCGAGGTCGAGATCGCCGCCGAGGACGTCACGATCGGCTTCGAGCAGGGCCGCCCGGTGACGATCAACGGCAAGGAGTTCGCCTCCCCCGTGGATCTGGTGCTGGAGGCCAACGCCATCGGCGGCCGCCACGGCATGGGCATGTCCGACCAGATCGAGAACCGGATCATCGAGGCCAAGAGCCGGGGCATCTACGAGGCGCCGGGCATGGCGCTGCTGCACGCGGCGTACGAGCGGCTGGTCAACGCGATCCACAACGAGGACACCCTGACCAGCTACCACGTCGAGGGACGGAAGCTGGGCAGGCTGCTGTACGAGGGCCGCTGGCTGGACCCGCAGGCGCTGATGCTGCGCGAGTCGCTGCAGCGCTGGGTCGGCACCGCCGTCACCGGCGAGGTGACCCTGCGGCTGCGGCGCGGCGAGGACTACTCCATCCTGGACACCTCCGGGCCGGCGTTCAGCTACCACCCCGACAAGCTGTCCATGGAGCGCACCGAGGATTCCGCCTTCGGGCCGGTCGATCGCATCGGCCAGCTCACCATGCGCAACCTCGACATCGCCGACTCCCGGGCCAAGCTGGAGCAGTACGCCAGGCTCGGCCTGGTCGGCAGCGCGCACCCGGCGCTGATCGGCGCCCAGGCGGCCCCGACCGAGCTGATCGGCGCGATGGCCGAGGGCGGCGCCGAGGCCATCGCCTCCCGCGGCGAGGGCCCCGACGAGGACGAGCTGCTGGACCACGCCGCGATGGAGGCGGGCACCGACTGACCGCCCTACGGCCCGGCCGGCGGCTCGGTCACGGTCGGCCGGTGCGCCAGTCGCCCGAGTGCAGCGCGCCCGCGGCCTGGGGGCCCATCATCCCCAGGCCGCCGTCCACGAACACGGTGGTCCCGGTGACGTAGGAGGCGGCGGGGCCGGCGAGGAAGGCCACGACGGCGGCGACCTCGCGCGCGTCACCCGGCCTGGAGATGGGGTAGCCCGGCCTGCTGCCGGTCTGCGGCGGCAGGTCCTCCTGCCCGGTCATCGGGGTCGCGATCTCGCCCGGCGCCACGGTGTTGACGGTGATGCCGTACTCGGCCAGCTCCAGCGCCAGCACGCGGCTGAGCATGCGCAGCCCGCCCTTGGCGGCGCAGTACGGGCCCGCGCCCACGCGCGGGTACTCCTCGTGCACGCTGGTGACGTTGACGATGCGCCCGCCCCTGCCCGAGCCGGCCATGCGCCTGGCGGCGCGCTGCGCGCACAGGAACGCCCCGTCGAGGTCCACCGCCAGCACCGACCGCCAGCGCTCGTAGCCCATCTCCAGCAGCGGCTCGGCGCTCCCGGTGCCCGCGTTGTTGACCAGGACGCCGAGGCCGCCGAGCTCGTCGGCCAGCTCGTCCACGACCGCCGCCGCCCGTTCCGGGTCGGTCAGGTCGTGCCTGCGCACCGCCGGCACCTTGCCCAGGTCGCGGACCAGGCCGGCGGTGGTCCGGGCGCCCTCCTCGTCCATGTGGTACGTGATGCCGATGTCGAACCCCTGCTCGGCCAGGGCCACGGCGGTGGCCTTGCCGATGCCGGAGTCGGCCCCCGTGACCACCGCCACTCGATCGTACGCGTCGCTCATCCCTGGCCCCTTCCAGCCCGGCGGCGGCTCAAACCCTCCGGCCCGCGCCTTCAGAACGTGCCGCGGTACAGGGCGCAGCCGCGGCACACCTCCGGCGGGTCCTCGCCCCGGAGCCTGCGGCGGAACTCCCGGTACGGCTCACCGGCCCAGATCTCGGCGAAGCTCTGCCGGCGCAGGTCGCCCAGCGCGATGCGGTCGTCGCCCATCACCATGCAGCACGGCTGCACCGCGCCCTCGCTGGTGACGTACGCCGCCTCCCACGGCCAGGAACAGCCCGGCTCCCCGTCCGCGCGGACCCGCCGCCGCTCGGTGAGTTCCGGCAGTCGCAGCCGCAGGCCGCACTCGCCCGCCACCCGCGCCGCCTCGGCGAAGACCCGCGCCGTACGGGCCCGGTCCTCGCCCCGCCACAGCGCCTGCGCCTCGGTGAACGCGCGGATCTCCGCATAGCCGTCGCCGGCGTCCTGGAAGGAGTGCGCCAGGTTCTGCACCCGCAGCTCGTCCACGCCCCAGCCCGACAGCAGCCGTACGACGTCCGGCAGCTCGGCCAGGTTGCGCCGCATCGCCACCAGGACCACCCGGGTCCACGGCAGCCGGGCCCCGGCGGCCCGCTTGGCCCGCCACAGCCCCCGGATGCCGGCCGCGACCGCCGCGAAGTCCGCGCCGTCGCGGATCGCCTCGAACGTGGCGGCGCGGGCGGCGTCGAAGGAGACGTGCACCCAGTCCACCCCCAGCTCCACCAGTTCGGCTGAGCGGCGTGCGGTGAGCAGGGTGGCGTTGGTGTTGAACCCGGCCCGGATGCCGCGCCGCTTGGCCTCGGCCAGCATCGGCATCAGGTGCGGTGACAGCAGCGGCTCGCCCAGGCCCTGCAACGTGAGCCGGCGCAGCCCCGGCACCTCCTCCAGCAGCCGGTGGAACAGCTCGGGCGCCATCGCCCCCTCGGCCCTGTTCACCGGCGGGCGGTAGCGCACCAGGCACATCCGGCAGCGCAGGTTGCACGCCGAGGTCACCTCAAGCTGGAGGTGCGCCGGCAGCGGCGGCACCTCCGCCGGGTCGCGCGCGTCGCCGCCCATCTCCGCCGATCCGGCCGCCTCGCCGTCACCTCCGCCGCGGGCCGGCCCCCCTGCCCGCGGCGCGGCCCGCGATCGTCTCACCCCCGCTACGCCTCGTACCCGGTCGCTCACGGGGAGAACCCTGGCCTTTTTCGGCCGATCGGCCTAGATTCAGGCCATGCGTACTGATTCCCGGCCGACCGGCCGGACGTTCGTGGAGGAGGCCCGGAGGCGCCAGATCATCGACGCCGCGATCGTGACCGTGGCCGAGCGCGGCTACGCGAACGCGTCGCTGGCCCAGATCGCCGCCACGGCCGGGATCTCCAAGAGCGTGATCTCCTACCACTTCGCCGGCAAGGAGGAACTGCTGCGCGAGGTCGTCACCCAGGTGTACGCCGAGTGCGGCGAGGCGGTGGAGGCGGCGCTCGGAGCCTGCGACACCTGGTCCGACCGGCTGGCCGCGTTCATCACCGCCGAGCTGGACTACATGCGGCACAACCGGCACAAGTGGCTCGCCGCCTCCGAGATCGTCATCAGCCACCGCGACGAGTCCGGCACGCCCCTGTACCTCAAGGCGCGCGACGAGACCCAGGGCTTCGAGTGGGTCCTGGAGGAGGGCCGCAGGGCGGGGGAGTTCGGCGACGACTTCGACGTGCGCATCGCGGCCCTGACCCTGCTGCACGCGCTCGACGGCGTGCTCACCGAGTGGCAGAAGGACGCCACGCTCGACCTGGAGGACTACGGCCGGCGCCTGGTGCGGTTCGTCCTGCGCGCCGTGCGGAAGGAGGCCCCCTCATGACCGCCCCCCAGCCCCCGCCGCGGCCCTTCGCCTTCCGCGGCATCTGCTACGACGCCGGCACCCTGTACGAGAAGGACTGGAACTCCCGCCCCTCCTGGCGGGCCGCCGACGTCGAGCACGACCTGCGCGCGATCCGCGACGACCTGCACTGCGACGCGGTCTCGGTCGTGGCGAGCGACACCGGGCGGCTGGCCCGGACGGGCGAGATCGCGCGCGGCCTCGGCCTGTTCACCTGGCTGCAGCCGCGCCCGTTCGACCTGCCCGAGCCCGGCCTGCTGGAGGCGGTCGGCCGGGCCGCCCGCGCGGCGCGACGGCTGCACGACGAGTACGGCGGCGGGGTCGGGCTGAACCTCGGCTGCGAGATCAGCCTGTCGATGACCGGCATCGTGCCCGGCCGCACCTTCGGGCGGCGCAGCAGGAACCTGGTGTGGAGCGGGTGGCTGCTGCCGTGGTTCAACGCGCGCCTGCGGGGCGTCCTGGACCGCGCGGTCGATGTCGCCCGCCGCGACTTCGCCGGGCCGCTCACGTACGGGGCCGGCATGTGGGAGCGCGTGGACTGGACCCGCTTCGACTACGTCGGCCTCGACGCCTACCCCGACGCCACGAACCACTGGCGGCTGGCCGACGACCTGCGCGCCGTCGTCGCCCGCGGCAAGCCGGTGCTCGCCCTGGAGGTCGGCTGCTGCGCCTACCGGGGAGCGGCGGAGAAGGGCGCCACCGGCTTCGACATCCTGACCGGCGACCCGCGGCGGCCGGTGCGCGGCAGGCCCGTACGCGACGAGAGCGTGCAGGCCGGCTACCTGGAGCGGGCCTTCGACCTGTTCGAGGCCGTGGGGACCCATGGGGTGTTCGTGTGGGCCTTCAGCGAGCCGGGGCTGCCGCACGTCGCCGACCCCGCGCACGACACCGACATGGGGAGCTTCGGCGTCGTCGCGGTGCTGCCCGGCGAAGACCCGGACGAGCCCGAACGCTGGCGCCCCAAGCTCGCCTTCGACACCGTCGCCCGGCGTTACGCGGCCCACCGCGACGCCGCGCGGGCACACGCGGAAGGAGCGCCCGATGAACGGCGGTGACCGCCTCGCCGGCCGGCAGGCGAGTGCGACGCGTGGGGCGAGCGCGCCCGTCCCCCGCTGGACGCCCGTCGCCCGGGTAGCGGTCGTGGTCCTCGCCGCGACCGCGCTCACGGCGTCGGCGCGTGCGCTGCTCCCGCCCCCGCACGCCTACGGCTCCCCGCAGCGCTACCTGTCGCTCGGTGTGCAGGGCGCGCTCATGGTGTGCGTGGTGCTCGTGGCCGTGCGCGTCCTGGACCGCAGGCCGGCATCCGCCCTGGGACTGCCCGGACCCGCGCGGGGATGGCGCCCGCTGCTCGCCGGGGCCCTCGCCTGGTACGCCGCCGCCTCCGCCGGCCTGGCCGTGCTCCTGCTCACAGGGGCGGTGCCGCCGCTCCGGGACCCGGCGCCGGCGCTCGCCCTCGTGCCGGTGTTCGCGGGCACCCTGCTGCTGCACGCCCTGCCCACCGAACTGCTGTTCCGCGGCTACGTCCAGACCAACCTGGCCGGCCGCCTGCGCGGCTGGACGCTGTTGTCGGTCACGGCGGCGATCCAGACCGCGAGCCTGGCGGCCGTGCTCGGCCCGCCGGGCGTGACCGGCGCCGTCGCGCAGTTCGGGCTGGCCCTGGCGCTGGGCTACCTGCGCGCCCTGTCCGGGAACGTGTGGATGGGCGCGGCGGTCCTGGCGGCCACCTCCACGACCGTCCTGCTTCCGGCCCACGTGCTGACCGGCGGCCTCATGGCCACCCTGCTCATCGGCGTACTGCCGCCGGCGGCCGTGGTCGCGGCGCTCCACCGCATCGCCCGGCGGCACCCGGCCTGGCTCGGAGGTGGCGGACCCGGCGCGCGCCGATGAGCGGCGCGGCGCCGCCCCGTGCGGGTGGCCCGGGGCGGCGCCGCGGTCAGCGGCGGTCAGCGGCGGTCGAACCAGCGGTACATGGGCGAGTCGGGTCCCCACTTGCCGGGGCGGCCGTGCTCGTCCCTCGTCACGAAGACGCTCGGCTCGGAGGCGGTCACGCCGCCGCCGGCGGAGCGGGCCGTGACGAACCAGGCGTAGGCCGTGTCGTCCTTGAGCCGGTCCCAGGTCACCGTGGCGACCTGGCCCGACGCGACCCTGCTGGTGCCGATGACCCGGGTGGGCTTGTACAGCGCCAGCGAGTCGGTCTGGAAGCTCGTCACCCGGGAGGTGAGATCGACCGGCAGCACCATGTTGTCCTCAAGGCCGTTGTAGCGGCGCTGCGGGTCGAACTCGGTGGCGCCGAAGTCGTCGAGCAGCGGGGAGTAGGTGTCCACGCTCAGCTCCGCCCGCTCCACGTCGAACTGCAGCAGCCGCAGGAAGCTCGCGCCGAACAGGAGCTGGTCGTCCGGGTTGTACCCGCCGACCTCGGTGAGCCCGAGCCGGTCGGCCGAGACGGTGTAGAACTGGTAGTCGGCCAGCAGCTCCACGACGCCCTTGCCGACCTGCCCCACCTTCGGCTTGACGTTGGTGCCCACGCCGTGCTCGTGCCCGGCGAGGATCAGGAAGACGTTCGGGTTCTTCTCGACCACCGTCTTGTACAGCATCGAGCCGTCGGGCGCCGCGAACCCGGCGCCGCGCCCGTCGGGGCTGGTGCTCGGCACGATGTAGTCGTGCGAGAGCAGGATGCCGTTGCGGTCGGCGAACCTCTTGAAGATCGAGCCGGCCCACTCCGCCTCCTCCCTCGTCACGCCGTACGACAGGCCGACCACGACGAAGTCCAGCCCGCCCGCGGAGAACAGGTCGTAGTGGTTCTGGTTGTCGCCCTCCTTCCACGGGCCGCCGTACTCGGCGTGCCGCCAGCCCTTCGCGGCCTCCTGGTACCGGCCCGGGCCGTAGTACCGGTTGTAGAGCGCCTCCGGCCCGTTCTCGGTGCCCGACTGGTTGTCGTGGTTGCCGGCGATCACGCCGTTGGGGATGCCCGCCTCGTCCAGCACGCGCTGCTGCCTGGACGACACCTCGAACTCCCCGGCGATCTGCTGCCGCATGGCGTCGTCCGCGGGCTTGCGGATGTTGTTCTCGATGATGTCGCCGGTGTGGGCGACGTAGGAGATCTTGCGCTGCTCCTTGTTCGCCTTGATCCAGTTGACGATGCCGCCGTACGCCGCCTCCCACACCGCGCGCTCCGCGGCGGTCTCCTGCTCCACCGCGCCCTCGGAGAGGTACTGGGTGTCGGTGAAGTGCACGATCGAGAAGTCGTAGGTGGAGGGGTCGGCGAAGCCGTTCGGGTCGCCGGGCTCGATGTCGTCGGCGAACGGGTCCTCGCCCGTCACCATGACGTGGACCTGCCGCCGGTCGATGTGCTCCGGTCCGACGACGGCCGTGAGGACGGTCTTGCCCTCGGCGGCGCCGCGGGCGCTGGTCAGCAGGTCCCACGCCCTGGTCTCGGTGTTCCACGCCCGCAGCGACGCCAGCCGCTCGGGGTCGATGACGCCCTCCCAGCGCAGCACCGGTGAGTCGGCGTGGCCCTCCACCTGCACGTCGAAGCGCTGGTAGACGAGGTCCTTGCCGGTGGGGGCGTCGAGCGTCCTGCCGTCGGCGGGTTCGAGCCCCGCGGCCCTGACCTTCTTCTCGCCCGGCACCCGCAGCGTCGCCGGGACCGACTGCGCGGTGCCCTGGAACACCTGGTTCGGGGTCAGGATCTCGGCCTGGGAGAACGTCGCGGTCACCTGGCCGCCGTCGGGCTCGGCCACCTTCGCCGAGAGCCGGACCGGGTCCGACACGTCGAGGGCGCCCCGCGCCGGGCTCAGCTCGGCGGGGACGTCCGGGATGCCCGCGGACTCGAACACGATCTCGCGGGTCGCGGTGTTGCCGAGCCCGTCGGCGCCGGTCACCGACAGCGTGTGCGTGCCGGCCTTGAGCCCCGGGCCCACCTGGGCGCCCAGCGCGATGGGCCGGCCGTCGAGCTTGACGTCCGGCCCGGACACCACGCCGGAGGTGTCGTCCAGCTTGACGTCCAGCACGACCGAGGCGGTGATCTTCTCACCCGCGGCCGGGACGCTCCGGGCGACCTTCGGCGCCGAGTTGTCGGTGAGCAGCAGGCGGGTGGCCGCCTCGCCCGTGGTGGACGCCGCGGCGACGGTGTGCCTGCCGTCCTCCAGGGCGGTGGTGTCGAGGTCCGCGCGCAGGCCGCGCGCCGGGGCGTCCACGACGAACTGCAGGTCGATCTCGGTCAGCGGGTTCACGTTGTCGCCGCAGTTGCCGTCGCCCATGCCGTACGAGCCCTTGAGCATCTGGCCCGCCGCCGTGCCCCGCGCCGGGGTGAGGGCGATGTCCGAGATCGTGAAGTCGTCGCGGTTGGCGCCGCAGGAGGTCGGGAAGGTCCCGGTCACGAAGTCGATGGTGTTCCAGCCGGGCACCAGGAACTCGTTCGGGATCGTCAGGTCCACGCGCCGGTTCACGAAGTCGCCGTCGAGCACGACCTTCTGGCCGTTGACGAGCACGTGGTTCTGGTAGCGCGCCTCGATCGAGTTGCCGCCCACGTTGAAGCTGAGGGTGGCGTCGCCCGAGCCGAGCGTCTGGACGACGCGCACCGCCGGGGCGTCGATCGTGTAGCGCAGCTCGGCCTCGCGGAGGGCGGTCTGGCTGCTGCCGCAGGCGCCGTCGCCCATTTCGTACGACGGCTTGACGTCCCGCCCGGTCACGGTGGCGCCGTCGAGCGCGAGGGCGAGGCCGGAGATGGTGAAGTCGTCGCGGTTGTTGCCGCACGACTCCCTGTAGTCGCCGGTGACCACCTTGATCGTGTTGTCGCCGGGCACCAGGTGGCGCGCCGGGACCGCGATGGTCACCCGCCGGCTCGCCCAGGAGCCGCCCAGGTCGATGCGCTTGCCGTTGACGAGCAGGAAGTTGTCGAACTTGTCGTCGATCGAGTTCGCGCCCACGTCGAAGGAGAACATCGCGGCGCCGTTGCCGAGCGTGGCCCTCGCCGGGGGTTCCTTGTCATCGACCGTGAGGGACGCCACGCCGCCCTCGCCGGCGGCCGGAACCGTCGCGAAGACCGGCTTGACGCCCGCCACGAGGGTGCCGTCGGCGGGCGTCAGCCGCGGCGCTCCGGCGGGGGCGTTGTTCACGGTCACGGTGTTCTCGACCGTGGCCCCGGACGCGGTGGTCGCGGTGATGGTGTGCTCGCCGTTGGCCAGGGTCGTGGTGTCCACGTCCGCGGCGAGCCCCGTGGTGCCCTTCGGGTCGCCCAGGATGAAGAACTTCAGCGTGGCGCGCTTCAGCAGCGTGGTGTTCGAACCGCAGTTGCCGTCGCCGAAGGAGAAGGTGTAGGGGTTGTCCTCGCCGTCGGCGACCTCGCCGAGCAGTTCCAGGCCCACGTCCGACAGCACGAAGTCGTCGTGGTTGACGCCGCACGACGACTCGATGGCGCCGGCGACGATCTCGACGGTGTTCTCGCCCTTGACCAGGTGCTCGTTGGGGATCTCCATGGTCGCGCGCTCGTTGACGTGGTCGCCGATGTCGGCGCGGTACACCCCGTTGACGATCACGTGGTTGTGGTACCGCGCCTCGGTCGAGTTCGGGCCGACGTCGAAGCTGAGCTTGGAGACGCCGACCGTACGGGTGGCGTCGAGCGCGGAGCCGTCGATGTCGAGCCTCGCGACGCTGTCACCGGCCACGGCCGGCACCGCCGCGACCTTCACCGTGCCCTCCAGGTACGACCCGTCGGCGGGGGTGAGCGACGGCGGGGTCTGCGAGCCGGTCGGCGTCGGGCTCGGCCGGCCCCGATCCGCCTCTCCCGCCCCGGGGTCGGCGTACGCCGCCGTCACGAGCCCGTTCACGAGCAACACCGCGACCGCGGCGGCCGTGGCGAGGCGTCCCCTTCTCCGTAAGCCGCGCGGTGACCTCCGCGCTGCCATTGGCTGCATCAGGCGCAGTCCCTTCTATCACGTTCACAAGCGCCGCTCGGGCCGCTTGCCCTCGGCGGGACAGACTGGATCGCAGGAGTGAACGGTGTGCATGAAGAGGCTGAAGGGGAGAGGAACTATCTGATTCTTCGCATTTCCCAACACATGAGCGGCCTTCGGCATCGTGCGCCAGAATCGGGGTGGAGGCCGGGGCGGACACGGCCCGAGGAGGCGAGGGCGGGTGCGTACGATCGACACCTCGATCGTGATCGAGGCTCCTCCGCAGGCGGTCTGGGACGTCCTGGCCGACTTCGCCGGCTACGCCGAGTGGAATCCGTTCATCGTCCGGGCCGAGGGCGAGGCGGTCGCGGGGAGCGTGCTCAGCCTGCACATCAGGCCACCCGGGGGCGCGGGCATGACACACCATCCGACTGTCCTGGTCGCCGAGCCCGCCAGGCACCTGCGCTGGCTCGGCAAGGTCGCGATCCCCGGGCTGCTCGCCGCCCGGCACGACTTCATCCTGGAGCCCCACGGGCAGGGGACCCTGGTGCGCCATCGTGAGGTGTTCACCGGCCTGCTGGTCCCGTTCCTGCGGCGGACGCTGCGGCGTACCGAGGAGGGCTTCGCCGCGCTGAACGCGGCGCTGAAGGAGCGGGCCGAGCGGCGGGGGTGACGACGCCCGCACCGCCCAGTGGTCGGCGCAGTGGTCGCCCGCTGGTCAGCGCGGTGGCCCGGCCGCGATCGTCGCGCGGGCCTCCGCGACCCCGCCGCGCCACCAGCCCATGGCCTCCACCCACCACGTCATGCCGGCGGCAGCGTATCCGCCGACCAGGCCGTCGGCGGCGCGGCCCTCCAAGGCGATGTCGAAGCCGTCCAGGGAGCCCCGTTCGGCGGCCAGGAAGCCGACCACGCGGGCGAACTCCGCGACCGGCACCGGCCGCTCCCGCCCGAAGTGGTGGAACGTCGGCATCGCGCCGTCCCAGCGGGCCGCGCGCCGCAGGCCCGCCTTCGTCGGCCACCGGCCGGGACACCAGATCGGAATCCGCGGCTGGACCGGCGCCGGGGGCAGCCGCCGCCACAGCCGGGTCAGCTCCTCCAGGCCCCGGTCCAGCTTGGCGGCGCGCGCCCTCAGGTCGGGGTCCTCCCCGAACTCCGCGTACTCGGCGTCCATCGACCCGAGCCCGGCCCCGACGACCAGCCGTCCCCCGGACAGCACGTCCAGGGTCGCGGTCTCCTTGGCGACGTTCTGCACCCGGCGGCGCGGCAGCGCCGTCATCAGCACGCCCAGCCGGACCCGCCGGGTGCGGGCCGCGACGGCCGACAGCACCACCACCGAGTTCGCGACCGGCCAGCTCCGATCGTGGTAGAGGAGGTGATCCCAGAGGAAGACCCCGTCCCAGCCGTGCTCCTCGGCCGCCACGCCCAGTTCCACCAGCACCCCCGGGTCGCCGAACTCGCCCACGTTCGGCAGCCCCACCGCGAATCGCACCACGCACCAAGGTTAGGGGCGGCCCGCCGCCCGATGATCGATAGGGTGTGTGGCCATCGATGTCCCCCCGATCCGGAAGCGGGCCCGTGCTGCTCGACCCCTCTTCGGCCCGTCGCCGGCCGTACGCGCTGTTGTGGTGGTGGTCCGCCGTCGTGCTGGCCGTGTGGCCGATCGTCCAGGGTGTGGCCGAGGTGCTCTCCGGCGACCGGCCGCGGTTCGGGGTGGTGGAGTGCTGGGCGCCGCGCGAGGAGCCGCTGCCCTCCTGGCGCCACACCGCCGAGGACGCCGCCGAGTACGCCGGCGGGCTCCTGTACGACGCCACGGCGCCGGTGCTGATCCTGCTCGCCATCGCCCTGCACCGGTACGCCGCGGGCCGCCCGCACCTCCACCTGCGCGCGGCACGGTGGGCCTTCGTCCTGATCACGGCGGCCGACGCGCTGCTGCCGGCGGAGGACGTGCTCGTCCCGCCGCCGCTGGACGAAACGTGCCTGGCCCTGCTCGGGCGGCCCACCGAGACGCTGAGCGACCATCTCGACACCGCCCTGACCTGGATCGTCTCGGCCAACGTCGCGGTGATCCTGGCCGGCGCCGTCGCGACCCGGGCCCTGACCCGGCGGACGGTGACCACGGCCCTGGCCGCCGCGGTCGCGGCCGGCGTCGCGGTCGCGGCGGTGGCCGCGCTGCCCGAGCGCTTCACCGTCCCCGCCCTGGCCGGCGACGGCACCCCGCGGTACGCCGTCCTCGGCGACGCCCTCCCGCTGATCGTGGACCTCGAAACGGGCGCCATCGTCGAGAGCGTGCCGCCGACGGACGGGAAGTTCGTCGTCTTCGGCGCCGTCGTGCGCGACCGCGAGCCCGGCCACTACGTGATCGCGCTGTCCACCCGCTCCCGCGTCCCGGACCAGCCGTGGTCGGTGCGGGGCCTGCGCTCGCGGATCTACCGGATGACCGTGGACGACACCGGCCGGGCCCGGCTCGGCGAGCGCCTCTCCGGCGACCTCGCCGGCGTCGTGCAGAACATCGCGGTCTCCGCGACCGGCCGGGTCGCCTACTCCCGCATGGTCGAGGGCCGGGACGGCCGCACGAGCTCCTTCGCCGGGGTGCTGGACCCCGGCCGGGAGTGGGCGGCGTACATGCCGTACTACCTGTACTGGATCGGCCCCGACACGCTCGTCTTCCCGCGCGACTCACGGGGCGCGGACCCCGGCGCGTCCTGGATGGTCACGCGGGACGTGCGGACCGGACGGGAGGGCCGCCACCCCCTGCCGCCGGGCGGAAGCGGCGCGGGCAACGGCATGGCCGTGCTCCCGGACGGGCGCCTGATCCTGACGGGCATCGGCGAGGACGCCTCCGCGAACGGCGACCGCCTCATCCTGTTCGAGGGCGCGACCGCCGCCGGCACGGTGCACACCAGCGGCCCGGCGAAGATCAGGTCGGTGGCGCTGGACCCCTCCGGCCGCCACCTCCTCATCGCCCAGGCGACCATCGACGCCGATTCCCTGAGCACCACGACCGAGATCGTCCGCGTGGACCTCACCTCCCTCCCGCCCACCCCCGCCGCCGGCACCCGCGCCGACCTCCGCCTGCCCAAGCGCGTCATCTGGCGCGGCCCCGCCGAGGGTTGGCAGCTCGCCTGGTGACCGCGCACGGCCCGTCGCCGGCGCCGGTCGCCACGGTGAGGCCGCCGTCGTGACAGGCGCGGACCACGCCGGAAATCGATAGCCTTGCGGCGCTTGCCCGTGGTCGCGGACGTGACAGGAGGGAACGGACACGTGGTCGAGGACGCCGAGCTTCAGGCACTGCGCGAGGCGGCACGTCTCTCCCCGGACAACCTGCCCCTGCGGCGGCATCTCGCCCGGCAGTTCCTGGCGAAGGGGTATCTCGCGGAGGCGGAGGCCGAGTTCCGGGCCGCGCTCGCGCTCGCGCCCGGCGACCCGGACATCACGGCCGGGCTCGCGGAGGCGTTCGTCCGGCAGAGCGCCCACGGCGCGGCGCTCGCCGTGCTGGAGCCGCTGCTGGCCACGCCCGGCTACCCGCCCCGGCTCGGCGTGCTGGCCGCCCGGGCCCTGCTCGGGGAGGGCGACGCCGAAGGCGCGGCCCACCGCTACCACGAGGCGGTCGCCCGCGATCCGTCCCTGGCCGACGCGGAGCTCGCCGCCCGCCTGGCGCCCCCGCCCGCCGCCGAGACCGTGCCGCCGCCGGCGTACCTGGTGCCCGATCCGCCGGGCGGGGGCCACACCAGCGCGGAGGTCGAGCGCTCCGGCCTCACCTTCGCCGACGTGGCCGGCATGGAGGCGGTCAAGGAGGCGCTGCGGATGAAGCTGCTGCTGCCGGTGCGGCAGCCGGAGCTGTTCGCCGCGTTCGGCAAGCGGGCCGGCGGGGGAGTCCTGCTGTACGGCCCTCCGGGCGCGGGCAAGACCCACCTGGCCAGGGCCGCCGCCGGGGAGCTGGGCGCGTCGTTCGTCAACGTCGGGCTGGCCGACATCCTGGACATGTACATCGGCTCCAGCGAGCGCAACCTGCGCGCCACGTTCGACCTGGCCCGCCGCCACCGGCCGTGCGTGCTGTTCTTCGACGAGGTGGACGCCCTCGCCGCGCGCCGCTCCGACATGCGCCACGGGCACTCCCGCCGCCTGGTGAACCAGTTCCTCGCCGAGCTGGACGGCGTGGACCAGAACGCCAACGAGGGCGTCCTGGTGCTGGCCGCGACGAACGCCCCCTGGTACGTGGACGTCGCGTTCCGCCGTCCCGGCCGTCTCGACTCGCCGGTGTTCGTGCCGCCGCCCGACGCCGCGGCGCGCGCCGCCATCCTGCGCATCCTGTGCCGCGACAAGCCGCTGGCCGAGATGGACTTCGACGCCGTGGCCCGCGTCACCGAGCAGTTCGTCGGCGCGGATCTGAAGGGCGTGGTGGACCGGGCGGTGGAGGCCAAGCTCCAGGAGTCGATCCGGGCCGGGCGGCCGGTGCCGCTGTCCACGCCCGACCTGCTGGCCGCCGCCAAGACCGTACGCCCCACGGCGGTGCGGGAGTGGATGGCCACGGCGCGCAACTACGTGATGCACGCCAACGAGTCCGGCGCCTGGGACGAGCTGCTGCCGTGGATCCAGCGCAAGTGGTGACGGCCGCCGAGTCGATCGAGCGGGCGCGCACGCTCCTCGGCCTGCGCCGCCCCGCCGAGGCCGAGCGGGAGCTGCGCGGGGTGCTGGCCCGCGACCCGCAGCACGCCGCCGCGCACGCCCTGCTGGCCCTGGCCCTGAGCGGGCGGGGCGCCACGGCCGAGGCGGTGCGGGAGGCCCGTGAGGCGGTGCGGCTGGCGCCGGAGAACTGGCTCCCGCACTACGTCGCCGGGCAGGTGCACTACCGCGCCCGCCACGCCGCGGAGGCCCTGGCCGCGGCCGAGGCCGCCCTGAGCCTGGCCCCCGAGCACGTGCCGGTCTGGGAGCTGCTGGCCCGCGTCCACGTGCTGCGGGGGCGGTGGCCGCAGGTGGCCGAGGCCGCCAGGCACGGCCTGGCGATCGACCCGCAGCACGCCGGCCTGGTGAGCCTGCTGGCGCTGGCCCTCACCATGCTCGGCGACGCCGAGGGGGCGCGGGCCGCCGCCGCGCAGGCCCTGCGGATCGACCCCGAGAGCCCCACGGCGCACCTGGTGTCCGGCCGCGCGGAGCTGGCCTTCGGCGATCCGCGGCGCGCCGCCGAGGCGTTCCGCGAGGTCCTCCGCCTGGACCCCGGCTTCCACCAGGCCAGAGACCTCCTCGTCACCGCGCTCAAGCGGCGCAACCCGCTCTACCGCCCGCTGACGCGGCTGCGCCGCCGGTTCCGCGGCCGCTGGTGGATGGTGTTCCTGCTGCCCGCGCTCCCGCCGGTGATCCTGGTGTTCGTGCTGATCGCGCTGCTGCACTGGGCGGCCTGGGTGGCCGAGGCGTGGACCACCCTGCGCCTGGCGCGGGCCAAGGCGACGCGGCTGCTGTTCGAGGGAGCCGAGGCCCGTGTGGCCCTGGCCTGCTGCTGCCTGCTCGCCGCCGGCGCGGCGCTGCTCGCCCTGGGCATCGCGCTCGGCGCCGATGCCGCCGGCATCGCCGGCGTGGCCGTGATGGCCCTGGTCACCCCGGTGGAGGAGGCCGCCCACACCGGCTCTCTCCGCGCCCGCGCCGTGCTCTACGCCTGGACGGCCCTGCTCGCCCTGGCCGTCGCCGCCTCCCTGATCCTGTCCCAGGAGGCCATCGCGCTGCTGGTCGCGTACGCGGCCCTGGCCACGATCTGGGTGGCGTCCGGCGTCCGCGCGGCGCCCCGCGCGATCAGGAAGATCGGCAGGCGCCGGGCGCCGCGATGATCACGCCTCCCCACAAGGCCGGGCACGGGCCGCGGAGGCGGTCTTGCAGAAATCGGCCACGTCGCCACACTCGGCGGCCGGCGCACGGGTCACGGGTCACGGGTCACGGGAAGAGCATGCTCAGCGCCCGCTCCGGCTCGCCGGCGCGGGCGAGGGCGTACGACACCGCCGCCAGCGCCCACTCCCGCGCCTCCGGGTCGGCGATCGACCGGGCCGTCTCACCGGCGCGGTCCAGGTCGCCGGCGTGGGCCAGCGCGGACGCGACCACGGCCGTGATCGCGGCGCCCGTCCGCGGATCGGCGTAGGTGGCGGCGAGTTCCAGAGCCCGATCGTGCCTGCCCGCCGCGGCCAGGGCCTCCGCCGCGGCCACCGCCGCCGGGCCGGGCGCCGGGTCGCCCCCGGCGAACACCTGGTCCAGCAGCCGTCCGGCACGTACGGCGTCGCCGGTCACGGCCCTCGCCCGCGCCGCCCGCGCCCAGATCCGGGTCCGCACCTCCGGGTCGCGCACCGAGGAGGACACCGCCTCCGGGTACAGGAGCGGGTCGCGGCGCGGCCGCGGCCGGGCCGCGTACGCCTCGGCCACCGCGGCCAGGGCATGGCACTGCTCCAGGGGGTCGCCGATCTCCAAGGCCACCGTGAGGGCCCGGTCGAGCCGGCCCGCCGCGACCAGAACCTCGGCCAGGAGGCCGGCAGAGGCGTCGTCCCCCGTATCCGCGTTCACCTCGGTCTCCGCGTTGGTCCCGGTCTCCGCGTTCGCCTCGTTCTCGGCCTGGCGGAGCAGTTCGGCGGCCCGGTCCAGCCGGCCGGCCGTCATCAGGGTCTCCACCACTTCACGCTGCCGCCCGGCGCGCTCGCGAGGATCGGGCACGGACGCGGCGGCGGTCTCCGCCAGGCGCAGCAGCTCGACCGCCCGGTCGAGGTGCCCTGCCCGTGCCCGCGCCCCGGCCACCGCCACCAGGGCCTCGCACCGCGACGGCGCCGGCTCCACGGCGCGGGCCAGGGCCTCGGCCTCGTCGAGCCTGCCGGCCCGCGCCCACTCGGTGGCCACCCGGCGCCGCGCCCAGCCGTGCAGGTCCGGGTCGGGCACGGATTCGGCGACGTCGAGCGCAAGGTCAGGCCGGCCGGCGTCGCACAGGGCGCGTACCAGCCGGGCCTGCGTTCCCCGCTCCCGGGCGACGACGGCGGCGCGCTCGAACCGACCCGCCCGGACCAGCGCGCCCTGCAGCAGCCGCCACGCCTCGGCGCGCTCCTCCTCGTCGTAGAGCGTGTGGATCAGGCTCTCCGCGTGCCGCAGCGGTTCGCCCGCCCGGTCGGCGAGGCCCGCGCGGACCATGGCGTCGGCCAGTCCCGCCCAGCCGTAGACGTGGTGGATGTCGTCCTCGCCGCCGGTGGCCGGCAGGCCGGCGGCGATCTCGTCCAGCACCTCGCCCGCCCGCTCGTGGTGCCCGGCACCGGCCATCGCCGTGGCCACCCGCCTCAGGGCCTCCTCGCGCCGGGAGCGGCCGGCGATCCCGCGCGCGATGGCCACCGCCCGGTCGAGCCGCCCGGCCTCCGCCATGGTGCTCGCCACGCTCGCCAGCAGGTCGGGGTTCGGGTCCGCGGCGGTCAGGACCGGAGCGTCGCCGAGCACCGCCGCCGCCTGCTCGGGCCGGCCCTGCCGGATGAGCAGCCGGGCCAGGCTCACCCGCGCCTCGCTGCGCCCCGGGTCCCGCTCGATGGACTCGGCGACGGCCAGGGCGCGGTCGAGCGCGCCGTGCTCCGCCCAGGCGACGGCCAGGGACTGGAGCTTGGTGGTGCGGGCGCCGTAGTTGGGGATGGCCTGCGCCGCCGCCGTCGCCCGCCGGAGCACGGCGGCCCGGCGGGCGGGGTCGCCGAAGGCCGCGGCGGCCGTCAGCAGCGCCTGGGTGCGGGTCGAGGGCGCGTCGATGTGCCCGGCGACCTCCAGGGCCCGCTCCGCCTGCCCGTCCTCGGCGAGCGCCTCGGCCACCTCCAGCAGCACCAGGTCGCGCCGTAGCGGGTTGGTGACCAGCAGCAGGGCCGCCGCGCGGGCGTGTTCCAGCCGGCCCGCCCGTACGAGCGCCGGCACCAGGGCGTCCCAGGCCCAGCTCGGCTCGGGGTCACCGCCCGCCACCGCCGCGGCGCGGTCCAGCTCGCCCGCCGCGACCAGGGCCCCGGTCAGCGCCCGCCGCGCCGCCGGATCGGGCTCCGCGTCGGAGATCTGGGCGAGCACCTCGGCCGCCCGCGCCGTCCGCCCTGCCCCTGCCAGCGCCGCGGCCACCGCCCCGAGCGCCCCGATGCGGTCGTCCACCCTTTCGATGGCGTACGCCACCCGCAGCGCCTGCTCCAGCGGGCAGACCGCCGCCATCCCCGCGGCCACCGCGATCAGGCACCTGATCCGCTCCCGCGGCCCGGCCACGGCGCGGGCCGCCTCCAGCGCCCGATCCATCACCCCGGCGGCCCGGTCCAACTCGCCCCGCTCGGCGAGCGCTCCGGCGGCGGCCCCCATGGCCCGCAGACGCATGACCGAGGCCGGGATGTCGAGCATGGCCCCGAGGATATTGACATCCTCCCGGCCGTAGAAGGGCCGGATTTGGCGCAGCGCGTCGGCGTCTGCTCGTCGGGGGCGTGGGTCGCAGGCCGGCGCGCCTCCCGGCCTCCGGCATGTGGCCTCGGCCATCCGGCATCCGCCCATCCGGCCACCCGTCCCGCCTCTCGCCATCCGGCCATCCGGCATCCGGCCATCCGGCAGCACGCACTCGGTCGCCGGTCGGCCGCGAGGTCGTAGCGGTCGTGCAGGGTGGGCGGCGCGCCCGCGTCCAGGAACGCGTCCGGCACCACGCGGGCGGGCTGATACCCGCCCGCACCATGGCCGGGGCGACGGCCTCGCGAACAGGTCGCCGACCACGGTGTGGTTATCAGGAGCGAGCGCGTGCGCGTGGCGCGTACGAGCGTGTGCGGGCTCGTGCCGGGTGGGAGGGGCCGCGTGCCCGCGCCGGAGGGGACGAGCGGGCGCGGGCCAGGGCGTGCGGGGTGGTGCCGCACGTTGGTGGCTGGGCGCTGGGGCCACTCCGGTGTGGCGGTTGCCCGATGCCGGGGGTGTCCGGTGAGGGCTTGGGGAAGTGGGTGCGGGCGGCGTGGCGGAGTGTGTTCGTGGTCCGCTGCCCGGGGTCGGTGACGGCAGCCCTAACCCCGCCTTAGCGATCCCGCAGCACCGCGTTAGCCCGGCGGCTGCGAGTCTCGCAGATGTCCGCAGCGGAACGGTCTGCGGATCTCACGACGAGATGGAGATTCTCATGCGCAAGCCTGCGATCGTCCTTTCCGGCCTCGCCCTCGCCGCCCTGGCGGCCGGTGGCGGTGTGGCGTTCGCCGACCAGAACCCGGCCGCCACCCCGGGCACTACGGCGACCCCCGCCCCCTCGACCGGCGGCCCCTCGACCGACAGCCGCGAGACCGTACGCGAGCCGGCCGTGTCGGCCGAGGAGGCGCAGCGCACCGCGCTCGCCAAGGTCCCCGGCGGCTGGATCGTCTCCACGGAACTGGACGATGACGACGACCGCGACACGCCGGTGTGGGAGATCGAGATCGCCGAGGCGTCCGGGGCCAGGCACGACGTGACCGTCAACGCCACCGGCGGCGAGATCATGACGGGTGGGTCCGGCACACAGGACGACGCCGACGACACCCCGGACGCAGACGACAACGCGGACGACAACGACACCGCGGACGACAACGAGACCACGGACGCCGACGACACGGCGGACGACGACTGACCGAGCCTTCCGATCGGCCGTGCCCCTCGAAGGGCGCTACCGGCCGGGTGGGCTCCGCCGGTCGCGGACGCTCACCCGCAAGGGCGTCCCGGCATCTCAGTCCGGCCCTTGCCGCACAGTCCCGCCTTCCTCCCGCAGTTCCGCCAGGCGGCGCTGCAGGGCCGTCTCCAGATCGGCCCGCTGGGCCGGATCGCTCACGCGGCTCACCAGGTCGTGCGCCGTGGCCGCCAGTTCGGCGCGCTCGGCGAGACCCATGGGGGCGAGCCCGCCCGAGACGGGCTCGTCCCCGTACGCGTCTCCGAGCCGCTCCAGCGTCCACGCGGTGAGCCGGGCGACGACCCGGGCGAGGTCGTCGGGGGTGGCCAGCACCTCGCCCGCGCGTTCGGGGCGGAGCCAGGCGTCCAGGGCGCGCAGGCGGAAGTCCCGCTCGGCGCGCTCGAACCGCTCACGCGCGGCCTGGCCGCCCGCATGTCCGAGCGCGTCCGCGATCCGGTCCCAGCCGGTCCCCTTGATCCGCTCGCACACGACGGCCTGCTCCAGCAGCAGCCCGGCGGCCTCGACCAGGCTCGCGGCGTCGCGCACGAGCTCCCCCTCGGCCCCGTGCCGGTCGGCGGTCGTGGGGACCATGTCCCGAGCGGCGTCGGCGATGCCGGCGGCCTGCGCCGAGAGGTTCAGGCGGGCCAACGCCGCGTGGGAGTAGGCCATCGTCCGGTAGGCGCTCGGACGTTCGGCGGTCGTTTCGCTCATTCGCCAAGCAGACCTTGACCCGCTGGGACCGTCAAGGACGGCACGATGCCGGGGGGTGCCACCCGCGCCCCACTAAGGGCCGGGGCGGCGGAAGTGCCAGATGAGCATCGCCGGTACGCCGGCGTTGGCCGCCTGCGCGGCCTCGGGGGCCAGTTCGCTCAGGCACCACGGCCACAGCTCCCAGGGGCCGAGCGCCGTGGGCGCGTCCTGCGGGGACGGCGTGGCGGCGGTGGGGCGGTTCGCCGCCGGGAGGCGCGGCTCTTCACAGCGGCGTACGTCCAGTCCCGCTGCGAGGGCGGCGCGTACGTAGTCGCCGGTCAGGTGGCGGTGGGTGACCAGGCGTCCGGGCCGGCCGTCCGGCAGGCGCACGGGCGGAGCGTTGCCCCGGGTGACGCGCTCCGGGTGGACGTCCGAGATCACCAGGCTGCCTCCGGGGCGCAGCACCCTGGCGAACTCGGCCAGCACCGGGCCGAGTTCGGGGACGTGCGTCAGCGCCAGGGCGCAGACGACCAGGTCCACGGACTCGTCGGGGACGGGCAGGCGGTGCAGGTCGCCGAGCCGGAATTCGGCCTGCGGCACCCGCTCGCGCGCCAGGGCGAGCATCTCGGGGGAGCCGTCCACGCCGAGGACCTGATGGCCGCGCTCGGCCAGGAACGCCGCGAAGCGGCCGGTGCCGCACGCGGCGTCCAGCGCGGCTCCCGCCGGCAGCCCGCCGACGATGGCGTCCACGACGGGCTCGTCGATGTCGAACGCGGAGTTGGGGCCGTCGTAGGTGCCCGACCAGATCCGGTAGCCCTCGACCGTGTCCACGCGGGCGACCTCCACCCCCGCACCCGCCAGGGCCTCGTCGTCGAGGAGCGCGCGGATCTCCGCGATGCGCGCCTCGGCGAAGTCGCGGCCGAACTCCCCGGTGAACGCGCGCATCAGGGCGATGCCTTCGAGACCGAGCAGGTAGGCCAGCGGATGTTCGTAGATCACCGGCAAGAGGCTAGCGACCCGGTCCGGCGCGACGCCAACGATTTACCCGCCCATCGCGCCCGGGGCGACCGCGCGAGCAGGCGCCGCCCGCCGCCCTCGGCCGGCCCGCCGGGCGGGTTGCCGCCGCCCCGGGGAGCATGGTGGAGTACCCGGATGACCGGTGTCTCGGCGCGGGAGGAGTTCGACGCCCTGCTCGCGCGCATCAGGCCCGACCCGGCCGTCGTCGGGGCCGTCCTGAGCGGGTCGCAGGCCCGGCCCGGCATGCCCACGCCCCGCTCCGACTACGACGTCTACCTGATCACCGCCGACGCCGCCGGCGGCGCGGCGGCCCGCGAGGAACGCCGTGACTCGCGGCTGGACGTCGTGGTCATGCCCCTGGAGGAGTTCCGCGCGCACGCGATGCCGGGATCGGGCCAGGAGTGGAACAGGTACTCCTTCACCCGCGCCCGGGTGGTGAAGGACCGGCCCGACGGTCTCATCGCCGAACTCGTCTCCCGCAAGGGCACCCTCTCGGCGGAGGAGGCCGGCCAGGTGGCGGGCGCCGCGCTGGGCGAGTTCGTCAACTCCGCCTACCGCTGGCTGAAGAACCACCGCGACGGACGCGCCACCGAGGCCCGCCTGGACGCCGCCGAGAGCATCCCCCTCTGCTGACCTGCGTCTTCGCCCTGGAGTGCCGGGTCCGCCCCTACAACAAGTACCTCGCCTGGGAGCTGCGGAACCATCCGCTCGGCCCGCCCGCGTGGCACCACGACCGGCTGCTGCCGCTCCTGGAGGCCGCCCTGACCGACGCCGCCCTGCGAACCGCCCACCGGCTCTTCGCCGGCCTGGAACCGCCCGCCCGCGCCGCAGGTCACGGTCCGGTGCTGGACGCCTGGGGGGACGACCTCCACCTGCTGCGGCAGGCCCCCGGCTGAGCTTTCGCGCCTTCCGCGCCGTCCGGGGGCCGGGGCGCACTGTCAGGGGGAGCGCGACAGGACCTTCCGCGGGGCACGCCTGGCGCGTTCCTGAGGCGGCAGGCGGGCAGTTCGCCGCCGATCCATGACGCGGCGGGCCGCACGTCGCCTCCCGTCGTCGCCGCACGATGACCGGGAACGGCGGTGGGCGCATCGATCCCGGCCTTGGCCGGGCGTTACGCGTCTGGTCTTCTACTCAGGTCGGCGGTGATGCGGTCGGCGGTCAGCGGGAGGCCCGGGAGCGGGCCGGTGGTGGCGGCGGGGCGCAGGCCGTCCAGGAGTGTGGCCAGCATGCGGGCGCGTACCGCGTCGCCTAGCTCGCCGGACATGGTGGGCAGGGGGCGGGTCAGCACGGTCAGGAACAGGACGAGGTCGGTGGCGCTCACGTCGGGGCGCAGTGCGCCCTCGGCGCGGGCGGCGGCGACGAGGGCGTCCAGGGCGGTCAGCACCCGGGTGCGGACGGCGTGGAACTCCGGGCTCGGCTCGACGTGGCCGCCGAGGATCGGCAGCATCGCGACGATGCGGCGCTCGACGACCCCGGTGGCGAAGGCGGTGAGCGCGTCGCCGGCGGACGGGGCGCCCGCCAGGGTCTCGGTGGCGAGCGCGGCCACCTGTGCCATGTCGTCCAGGACCACGGACTGGATCAGGTCGGTACGCGTGGGGAAGTGCCGGTAGAGGGTCGCGTTGCCGACGCCGGCGCGCTCGGCGATCTGGTCGAGCGGGGCGTCGGGACCGTGTTCGAGGAACGCCAGGTGTGCGGCTCGCAGGATCTGCTCGCGGTTGCGGCGGGCATCGGCGCGCAGCTCCTTCATGGACCACTCCAGACATAACCGTGGACAGATTCCCCGGTTATGCTAGCGTGCCGACTAACCGGGGAAAAACTCCCCACTTTTCTGGAGGGGTGGATGGGATCGATCGCGAACACCTCGATGGCGTGCGTCGTCGCGGGCGGAGGGCCCGCGGGGATGGTGCTCGGCCTGCTGCTGGCCCGGTCGGGAGTGGATGTGGCGGTGCTGGAGAAGCACCCGGACTTCCTGCGCGACTTCCGGGGCGACACCGTGCACGCCTCCACACTCGGCCTGCTCGACGAGCTCGGGCTCGGCGCCCGGTTCGCGGTGCTGCCGCAGCAGCGCGAGCGGCGGCTGACCATGTGGTTCGACGACGGCGCCCTCATCGAGGACTTCGGCCGGCTGCCGGGCCGCCACCAGCACATCGCCCTGGTGCCGCAGTGGGACTTCCTCAACCTGCTCGCGGAGGCGGGACGCGAATCCCCGCACTTCCACCTCGCCCAGAACGCGGAGGTGACCGGGCTGATCCGGCGCGGCGGAGCGGTCGGCGGGGTGCGCTACACCGACCGGGACACCGGGCGGACGCACGAGCTCCACACGCCGCTCGTCGTGGGGACCGACGGGCGGCACTCCACCGTGAGAGAACTGGCCGGCCTGCGCCCGCGGGCCTCGGCCGCGCCGCACGACTGCCTGTACGTGCGGATCCCGCGCCTCCCCGGCGACCCCGAGGGCACGTTCCTGCGGTTCTCCTCCTCGGGGGCGCTCATCATGATCAACCGGGGTGACTACTGGCAGGCGGCCCTGTTGATCGGCAAGGGCACGGCCGACGCCGCGCGGGCCGGCGACGGCGCCTGGACCCGGCGCACGATCGCGAGGCTCGCGCCGTACACGCGGGAGCGGATGGAGGCCATCGGCGCGGACGACATCGCGGCCCTGCAGATCCGCATCGACCGGCTCTCGCGGTGGTGGGTGCCGGGGGCGCTGCTGATCGGCGACGCGGCGCACGCGATGTCGCCGATCGCGGGCGTGGGCATCAACCTGGCCATCCAGGACGCCGTCGCGGCGGCGCGCATCCTGCTGCCCGGCCTGCGGCGCGGCCGGGTGGGCACCGGGGACCTGGCGCGGGTGCAGCGGCGGCGATGGTGGCCCACGGTCATCACCCAGGCGGCGCAACGGAGCGCGCAGGAGCGCTTCGTGGCCGCGTCCATCGCCGGCGACGACCGCCCGGCCGCTCCGCTGCGCATCCCGCAGCCGCTGCGGACCCTGCGGCACTGGCGGGGGTTCCCGTACCTCATGGGCAGGGTGGTCGGGTTCGGGGTCAGGCCGGAGCGCCTGACCGGCCCGCTGGCGCCGCTGAGCCATGCGTGATTCACGATTTTTTCACCCCTTCCGGAGACTGTTTTCCCAGGTCAGAGAGGGTATGCGAACATATTGTTCGCGTTTGCCTACCCTCCGTGCGGATGCCCACAATGACCGCATGAGAATCCTGATCACCGGGGCGACCGGCAATGTGGGCAGGCTCGTCGTGGACGGGCTCATACGGGAAGGGGTGGCGGTGCGGGCGCTGACCAGGACGCCCGAGCGGGCCGGCCTCCCCGAGGAGGCCGAGGTGGTACGGGGCGATCTGGCCGACCCCGCGAGCCTGCGCGACGCCGTGCGGGGCGTGGAGCGGATGTACCTGTTCCCCCACCCCGCGACCGCGCGTGAAGTCGTCGCGCTGGCCGAGGACGCCGGGGTGCGCCGGATCGTCGTCCTGTCCTCGGGGGCGGTGACCGGCGGCGAGGACACCGGCTACCACCTGCCGGTCGAGCGGGCGGTGGAGGCGTCCGGGATGGAGTGGACGCACGTGCGGCCCGGGGAGTTCATGCTGAACAAGCTGTGGCTGTGGGGGCCGTCCATCCGGGCCGAGCGGGTCGTCCGCGAACCGCTGCCCGACCTGACATGGTGTCCGGTGCACGAGCGCGACATCGCCGACGTGGCCGTGGCCGCGCTGCTGGAGGACGGCCACCACGGCGCCGCGTACACGCTGAACGGGCCGGAGTTCATCAGCCGCCGCGACCAGGTCCGCGCCATCGCCGAGGCGATCGGCGCGGAGATCCGCCTGGAGGTGGTGACCCCGGCCCGAGCCAGGGAACTGTACCTCGCCCAGGGCGGCTTCGCGGCGCAGAACGCCGACTTCCTCACCGGCTTCGAGGACTACTCCGGAGAGGAGGCCGACCCTGACCAGGTGGCGCAGTTCGACCCGTCCGCGTTCGGGCCGATGCCGACCTCGGCGGACGTGCTGGGCAAGCCCGCGCGCACGTTCGCCGAGTGGGCCCGCGATCACGCCCAGGACTTCAGCGGCCCGTCGTGACCCCGCCTCCTGCGCCGGTGAGCGGCCATCGGCGCTCCCGGCCCCGGCACGATGGCCGTGGCCTGGTTCTTCCAATCCGCCTGACGCCGCTCCGCCACCCGCGCTACACCGTCTTCAGCAGCCGGACCAGGTGCGCGGGCGACTGGACGGCCGAGACGGGCGGGCGCGTGCCGATCACGAGGGCCGGGACGCCGGTGACGCCGCGCTCGGCGGCCCGTTTCTCGTCCGCGCGGACGGCGTCGGCGTACGCGTCGGAGGCCAGCAGGGCGGCGACGTCCCCGGCGGTCACGCCGGCCTCCACTCCCAGCCGTTCCAGCACGGCGTGGTCGGCGATGTCGGCCCCGTCGATGTGGTAGGCGCGGAGCAGGCCCTCCAGCATCCGGTCCGCCCGGCCGGACGCGGCGGCCAGGTGCAGTAGCCGGTGGGCGTCGAAGGAGTTGACCGGCCGTGCCCGGTCCAGGTTGAGCTCCAGGCCCTCGGCGGCGCCGAGGCGCCGGATCATGGCGATACGGGCGTCGGCCTGGTCGCCCCACCACCCGGCCATCTCCTCGGCCGCCGTCGGGCCCGGCTCACGGCCGAGCGTGGGCCCCAGCTCGAAGCTGCGCCACACCACGCTCACCCGGACGTCCGGCATCGCGGCCACGGCGGCGGCCAGACGCCGCTTGGCGATGAAGCACCACGGGCACAGCACATCGACGTAGACATCGACGTAGACATCGACCTGAAGCTCGGCGGGAGGACCGACCCGGGCGGCGGTGTGGACGTCCGCGTGCGGCGCGTGCACATCCCCCGCGTACGCATCCTCCGCGTGCGCCTCGTCCGCGTGCACATCCTCCGCGTGCGCCTCGCCTGCGTGGGCCTCGTGCGCGTGCGCCTCGTCGTGCGCGCTTCTGCCCGGGGTCATGCCTCGGTCCGCCGGGGGCCGGGGCCGACCTCGCGGGCCAGTCTGTAGCGGGGGGCGCCGCTCATCCTCGGCTCGGCCGTGCCGGACAGGCCCTCCAGGGCCTTGGCGATGGCGGCCATACGTCCCTCGGTGTCGGAGGTCGCCTCGAAGTGGCGGAAGTCGGCCTCGCTCTCCCAGTGCACGATGTTGTAGACGCGGGTGCCGTCGAGGCTCACCAGGAACCGGGCGGAGCGGTAGCCCGGATAGAACCGCACCCACCGTTCCTGGATCTCCGCGAAGGCGTCCACAAGCTCCTGCTGCGTGGCGGGGCCGTCCACCGTGTAGTCGATGATCGAGTAGAAGCCGGAATCCGCGCTCATACGCACGCTCCTCGCCGTCGGGTGCCGGGAATCCTCGCGGATCATCCTGCAACCTCAACCGCGGTTGGGATCAAGCCGTGTGGTCGCGCATCACCTCCACCAGGTAGCCGCCGTCGGGGCCGCGGTGGGCGCCGTGGATGTCGGTGGCCAGCTCGGGGAAGGCGCGGTCGAACTCCTCCAGGGCGCGCAGGTACGTCATCAGCGGGCCGTCGGCCGGCCCGGCCGCCTCGCCCGGCATCAGCATCGGGATGCCGGGCGGCGTGACCACGACCGTCGCGGCGGCGACACGGCCGGGGAGAGCGGCCAGCGGCACCCGTTCGGTACGGGAGCGGATCAGCGCCTGGTAGCACTCGGCCGGGGTGAGGACCGGGTCGGGCGGGTTCGTGAACACCTCGTCGAGCAGCTTGCCGGTGTGCGAGTCGCGCAGCCTCCCGTGGACCAGGGTGCAGTACTCGCGCAGCGAGACGGCGGGCGGGCCGAAGCCGGGCAGCACCTCGGCGAGCGTCACGCCGTCGTCGTAGGCGCACTTGAAGTCGGTGAGCGCGTCGATCAGCGTGCCCCACTTGCCCTTGGTGATGCCCATCGAGAACAGCACGAGCAGCGTGTGGTCGCCGGTCTTCTCCACCACGATGCCCCGCCGCGCCAGGTAGGCCGCCACGACGCGGGCCGGGACGCCCCACTCGGCGGTGCCGGTCGCGGCGTCGGCGCCGGGGCAGGTGATCGTCACCTTGACCGGGTCGAGCAGGCAGTAGCCCTCGCTCAGGCCGTCGAACCCGTGCCAGGCCGCGCCGGGCTCCAGAGTCCAGCATCGGGGCTCGGCGCGCAGCAGCGCCGGGTCGGCGTCGGCGAACGGCACGGGCCGCCCGGTGCCGGGGCCGGCGACCGACGGCGGCTGCCACACGCCGAAGAACCAGCCGGGCCGCCGGCCGTCGGCGCGCAGGCGGGCCGCCAGCCGCACCATCGCCTGCCGGAACCGCACCGCCTCCGTGATCGCCTCCCCGGTCAGGTGCGGGCCGGACGGGCCGTCCATCATCGCCGTGGCCACGTCGAGCGAGGCGATCATCGGGTACAGGGGTGAGGTGGAGGCGTGCATCAAGTAGGTCTCGTTGAGCCGGTCGTAGTCGACCGGCGCCCGTTCTGACGGCCGCACGTGCAGCATCGCCGCCTGCGACAACGCCGCCAGCAGCTTGTGGGTGGACTGCGTGGCGAACACGGTCGGGCGGCCGGGGCCCGGCAGGGTGTCCTCCCCGACCGCCATGCCGTAGCGGCGGGCGTAGAGCGGGTTGAACCGGGCGTAGGCGAACCACGCCTCGTCGAAGTGCAGCCGGGGCGTGCTGCCGCCCAGCAGCTCGGCCACGCGTACCGCGTCGTAGCACAGCCCGTCGTACGTCGAGTTCGTGATCACGGCGTACGACGGCGCTCCGGTGGCGAGCGGATGGCGGGCCAGCCGCTCGCGCACCGCCTCCGCCTCCAGGGCGGCGGGCGGGATCGGGCCCGCCAGCCCCAGCCCGTTGCGCTCCGGGATCAGATACACCGGGCGGGCCCCGGCGATCGTCACCGCGTGCTGGATCGACTTGTGGCAGTTGCGGTCGATCAGCACGGTGTCGTCGCGGGCCATCGCGTGGTGGCCGGCGATGCGGTTGGCGGTGGAGTTGCCGTTGACCACGAAGAAGGTGCGGTCGGCGGAGAAGACGCGGGCGGCGTTGCGCTCGGCCTCGCCGATCGGGCCGGTGTGGTCCAGCGGCGAGCCCAGCTCGGCGACCGAGATGGACAGGTCGGTACGCAGCAGCCGCTCGCCGTAGAAGTCGAAGAACGCCCGCCCCACCGGCGACTTCAGGAACGCCACCCCGCCCGCGTGCGCCGGCGTGTGCCAGGAGTAGCGGTGGTGGTCCTCCAGGCGCCGCAGCGCGCCGAAGAACGGCGGCAGGATGCGCTCGGCGTACTGCTCGGCGGCGTGGGCGATCCGGCCCGCGATGAAGGCGGGGGTGTCCTCCAGCGGGAACACGTAGCCCTGGATGACCTCGTACACCCACAGGGGCAGCTCCTGCTGCGCGGTCATCAGGAAGACCGGCAGGTTGCGGAACCGCTTGGTCACCGCGGTCAGCAGCTCCTCCGCCCCGGGCGCGTCCCAGTCGGCCAGCAGCGCGGCCAGCGACGCGTCCGAGTTGACCACCGCCAGCGCGTCCTCGCCGCGGTGCGTCCAGCGGACGTTCAGCCCGAGATCCTCCATTTCCAGGCGGATGCGGCGAAGCTGCTCGGCGAGGGCGGAATCCGCGTCGGGCCGTTCGGTGACCGCGGCGAGGACGGTTGACTCCATGAGGATGCTCCGGGGTCGGGACGCGGCCGGTGGCGGCCGGCCGGGCGGGTGGTCGGGCGGGTGCTCGGCGATCAGGCATCGGGTGATCAGGCGATCGGGCGATCGGGCCGATCGGGCGATCGGGGCGGTCGGGCGATGCCGCGATCAGGCGGTGCGGCGGTCAGTGGCGGTCCGGGCCGGCGCGGGCGGCGGCCAGGCGGGCGGGATCGGGCCAGCGCACGGCGTACGCCCAGCCGGCCAGCTCGAACCAGCGGATCAGCCGGGCGCTCGGGTCGAGCTGCCCCTTCAGCACCCCGTGGCGGGCGCAGGTGGGCTCCACGTGGTGCCAGTTGTGCCAGCCCTCGCCGAGGGTGAGGAACGCCACCCACCGCACGTTGGAGGAGCGGTCCCTGCTGCGGAAGGGACGCCGGCCGAAGGTGTGCGCGACGGAGTTCACCGACCAGGTGACGTGGTGCACGACGGCGTAGCGGACCAGCCCGCCCCAGAACAGCGCGGACCACGCGCCCTCCCACGACAGCGACCACAGCCCGCCCGCGGCGAAGGGCAGCAGGAACGACAGCGCCACCACGGCGGGGTAGGCCGCGTCGAACCGGCGCACGTCGGGATCGGCCAGCAGGTCGGGCACCCAGTGCGCGCGGTTGGACCGCTGCCGCGCGGTGTAGAACCACCCGGCCTGGGCGTGCAGCATGCCGCGCACCAGCGCCACGCCGCCGTCGCCGTAGCGCCAGGGGGAGTGCGGGTCGCCCTCGCGGTCGGCGTACTTGTGGTGGCGGCGGTGCTCGGCCGCCCACAGGCCGACCGGGCCCTCGACGGCGAGGCCGCCGGCCAGCAGGAGCGCGATCCGCAGCGGCCTGCGGCACTTGAAGGCGCGGTGGGTGAACAGCCGGTGGTAGCCGATCGCGATGCCGAAGATGCACACGAGGTACATGACGGCGGCGATCACGGCGTCGCGCGGGCCGACGCCCCAGCCCCAGGCGGCCGGCACCGCGAGCGCGAGCAGCACGCCGGGGAGGACGACGAGGACCATCAGGTACGCCGTGCGGCGCCCGGCGCCGAGCGCCACGGTCTCGGCCGCGGCCGGACGGGGAGCGGATGGTGGGGGCACGCGACCTCCCTGACGTAGCGACGGCGGGCCTGGCCCATTCAACGGCCGTCACGGCACGTCACGGCAGTGACCGCCAGAGTGACATCTTGATTACTTTGAGGAGTCAAAACAATGCGCGCCGTAGTCATGCGAGGTGGGCGGGCCGCCCGCCTAGCCTGTCACTGCGCGGGACGATCACCGCGTCCATCACCCCCGACCGGGAAGGGGTACGGCAGTGGTTGCTGGCGAGCGGGTCGCGACGGGCGGCTATCTGGACACCTACGAGGAGGCGCTGGCCCGCGACCCCGCCCGCGCGCCCGGACTCGTCCAGGAGTGGATGCGCGGCGAGTGGCGGACCCTGTTCGCCGAGCTGCGCGCCCGGCGGCCGATCCTCGTCACACCGGCCTTCACGGTCGTGACCCGCTTCCCCGACGTCGTCGAGGTGCTGTCCAACGAGGAGGTCTTCACGGTCCGGTCCTTCGGCCCCCGCCTGGAGGCCGTGCTGGGCGGCCCGTTCATGCTGTCCCGCGACGCCACCCCCACCAACTGGCGCGACAAGGGCCTCATGCGGGTGATGCTGGACCCCGGCGACGTGCCGCGGGTCCGCGAGCTGGCGGGCCGCATCGCGGAGGAGGCGCTCGGCGAGGCGTGGCCGGACGGCCGGGTGGAGGCCGTCCACGGCCTGTTCCGCCGGGTGGCCCTGGGAGTGTGCGCGGAGTACTTCGGCCTGCCCGGCCCCGACCCCGGCACGCTGTCGCGCTGGACCAGGGCCGTGATCGCCGACTGCTTCGCGAACTACCAGGACGACCCGGGGGTCAAGGCCGCAGCGGCCGGCGCGGGCGCGGAGATGCTGGCCCACCTGCGCGAGGCGCTCGCCGCCCGCAGGGCCGGGCGCGCGGGGCCGCCGGGCGGGGCCCGCGACGTCTTCGCCCGGCTCGTCGCGACCGGGCTTCCCGAGCCGATCGCCCTGGACGACGAGCGCATCGTGGTCAACATGGCCGGGCTGCCGCTCGGTTTCGTGGAGAGCGCGCCCGGCGCCATGGCCGAGGCGCTGGAGCAGTTGCTGCTTCGGCCGCGGGTCCTGGCGCAGGCCGCCGAGGCCGCCGCCGAGCCCGACCCCGCCCGGTTCGACGCCCACGTGTGGGAGGCGCTGCGGTTCAGCCCGTTCTTCAAACTCCTGCCCCGGGTCTGCGTACGCGACCACGTGCTCGCGGCCGGCACCCCGAGGAGCACGCTCATCCCCGCCGGCACGTTCGTGCTGGCCGCGCCCGCCTCGGCGATGTTCGACGCCGACGTGGTGCCCGAGCCCGAGGAGTTCCGCCTCGACCGGCCGCGCCACCATCACCTGTTCTTCGGCCACGGCCACCACGCCTGCCTCGGCGTGCACCCGGCTCGCGCGGTCATCTGCGAGACGCTGCGCCGCCTGCTGCTGCGGCCCGGCGTGCGCGCGGCCCCGGGACCGGAGGGGAGGCTCACCCGCTCCCACGGCATCTTCCCCGACCGGTTCGTCCTCACGTTCGGCGGGGAGGACGCGTGAGGAGCGCGCGCGGCATCCGTACCGACGGCGCCCGCAACCGGCTGCGGTTCCTGGCCCTGACCCGGGGCAAGCCGGTCTGGACCCTGCTGCAGGCGGCCGGCCCCGTACGCCGCCGCCTCAACGCCGCGCTCATCGACGGCGCGGTGCGCGAGATGCCGCCGCGGCCCGAGCCGCTGAGCACCATGTGCGACTACACCTCGTGGCCGTCGCTGACCGACCGCACCTACAGCGGCCGGCACCTGCCCCCCGTGGCGGCCGACGAGTCGGGCCGGCCCTCGCCCGAGGCCGCCGCCGGCCTGTTCGCCCGCGGCGACTCCATGATCCCCTGCCCGCGCTCGACGGTCCTGTTCGCCTACTTCGCCCAGTGGTTCACCGACGGGTTCCTGCGCGGCGACTCCAGCGTCCCGCGCGACCCCCGCAAGAACACCTCCAACCACCACATCGACCTCAACCAGCTCTACGGGCTCGACGAGACCGCGACCGCGGCCCTGCGCGCCCACGACGGCGGCCGGCTGAAAAACCAGGTGATCAACGGCGGGGAGTTCCCGACCCACCTGTGCGAGAAGGGCGAGATCAAAGCCGAGTTCGCGGCGCTGAGCGTGCTGCGCTTCGACGAGATCGCCGCCGAGCGGCGCGACACCCTGTTCGCGATCGGCAGCGACCGCGGCAACACCCAGCTCGGCTTCACCATGCTCACCGTGCTGTTCCTGCGCGAGCACAACCGGGTCGCCACGCTGCTGGCCGAGCGCCACCCGCGCTGGGACGACGAGCGCCTGTTCCAGACCACGCGCAACATCCTCATCGTGATGCTGATCAAGCTGGTGGTCGAGGAGTACATCAACCACATCACCCCCTACCACTTCCGCTTCACCCTCGATCCCGGGCTCACCGCGCTGCTGGCCCGCGCGCCCTGGCACCGGGAGAACTGGGCGTCGGTCGAGTTCAACCTCGTCTACCGCTGGCACAGCCTGATCCCCTCCCACCTGACCGTCGGCGGGCACGAGCTGCCGATGGCGCAGACCCTGGCCGCCGGGGCGCTGATCCCCGAACACGGCCTCGGCCGGCTCATGGAGGACGCCTCGCGGCAGCGCGCCGGGCGGATCGGCCTGTTCAACACCGACCCCGTGCTGCGCCAGGTCGATGTGGACAGCATCCGCGAGTCGCGGGCCCTCGCCCTGGCCTCCTACAACGACTACCGGGCGCACTGCCGTTTCCCGCGCGTACGCCGCTTCGAGCACGTCAACGGCGACCCGCGGGTCTGCGCGGCGCTGCGCGAGCTCTACCGCGGCGTGGACGACCTCGACCTGTACGTCGGGCTGTTCGCCGAGGAGCCCGGCTCGCCCGACGCCATCCTGCCGCCGCTCCTGACGAAGATCATCGCCATCGACGCCTTCTCCCAGGCGCTGACCAACCCGCTGCTGGCGCCGCGCGTGTTCAACGCCGCCACGTTCTCCCCGCTCGGCCTGGACGTCATCGCCTCCACCCGCACGCTGTCGGACGTACTGCACCGCAACGTCCCAGAGGACCCGCGTCCCCGTTTCGTCAGCATGACCCGGGCGGCGCGGCCATGACCGGGGCGGCGGGACGGTACGGCCATGACCGGGGCGGTGCGGTCATGACCGGGGCGGCGGGGCGGTGCGGTCATGACGGGGACGGCGCGGCCATGACCAGGGTGGCGGGGCGGTGCGGCCATGACCAGGGTGGCGGGGCGGTGCGGTCATGACGGGGGCGGTGCGGCCATGACTGGGGCGGTGCGGCCATGACCGGGGCGGTGCGGCCATGACCGGGACGGGCCCGGACGGCCGCGCGCGGCAGGAGGAGCTGCGGGCGGCGGCGCGCGAGCTGGTCGAGGTCGCGGTGACGATCCGCGAGGCAGCCGCCCACGCGACGGCCGCGCTCACCGACCCGGCGGTGCTCGCCGGGCTGCCCCGCGCCCCCGTCGCGGGACTGCGGGCCCAGGGCGCGCTGGCCCGCGCGGTGACCCACGGCAGCGGGCTCGGTTACGCTCCCGCCGGCGGCCGGCTCGCCACGGTGGCGGCCCGCCTCGGCGCGCTGGCCGGCGCCGAGAGCCTGGCCGTACGCGTGCTGGCCACCTCGCTGCGGCTGCGCATCGCCGCGGTGGCCCTGGACCATCCCGAGCTGACCACCGATCCGGCGCTGGTCCGGCTGATCGAGGCGGCGGCGGCCGACCGCGATCTGGAGGCCGTGCGCGCGCTGCGCGCCCTGTTGCGCGACCGCGGCGCGGTGGGGGCCCTCAGCGCGCTGGCTCCGGTCTTCGGCGAGGTGCTCGCCCTGCGCGCCCTGCTCGATGAGAACCCGCTCAACGACGCCGCCGCCTGGCTGATCGCCACCGGCGGGGGCTACGCCACCGCCGACCCGATCACCGGGATCAGCAACCGGATCATCGCGGTGCTGGACCGCGGCGAGGGCGGCGCGCGCCGCGTCGAGCCCGGCCCGGCCGAGAGCGGGCGGCTCAGCTCGCACGGCTCGCTGCTCGGCTTCCTCGGCGACATCAGCGTGATCGGCACGACCGGACGCGTGCTGCTCAGGAGCGTCGAGGGCCCCGACGGGGTGATCCGCCACGTCGTCCAGGCGCCGGGCATGAGGGCGGGCCGCCTCGACGCCGACTCGCCGCAGGACCTTCTCGGCGCCTTCAGCAGCGCGGTGCTGGACAGCAGCCCCTACAGCCGGGCGCTGGCCCGCGCGGTGGCCGACTACGGCATCCCGCCCGGAGCCGAGATCGCGCTGATCGGGCACAGCGCGGGCGGCGCGGCCGTGCTGAACCTGGCCCAGGACCGGGAGTTCTGCGCCCGCTACCGGGTCACCCACGCCGTGGCGGTCGGCTCGCCGGTGGACTTCAAACGGCCCGCCGACCCGCGTACCTGGGTCGCCGCCGTCACCAACCAGCACGACATCATCCCCACCCTCGACGGGCAGGGCGCGGGCGCCTGCGCCGGCCTGCACCCCGGCTGGTACGTCGTGGACTACGCCGACCCCACCCACCTGTTCCCGTTGTGCCACTCCATCGACCGCTACATCGGCAATCTCGCCCATGACCTGCCCGAGGCCCGCGAGCACATCGACGAGCGGCTGACCCCCTACCGGGGGCGGATCGTGCGCACGCAGGCGTACCGCCTGTTCGACGTGGAGGCGCCGGAGTCCGCGGCCGAGCCCGTGTACTCCGTCGAGCTCCCCGGCGGCGCCGTCGAGGTGCCGGTGCGCTGCCGCGACGGCGCCGCGGTCACGGCCTGCTTCGCCGCCGACCCCGAGGCGGCGGCCCGCGCGGTGCGCGGCACCGGGCTCGGCCCGCCCGTGCGCGTCCCCGGCGGCGCCCTGGTCACCGTGCACGCGGCCTGGCACCGGCGCGGCGGCCTCGGCGAGTTCCGCGAGCTCCACCTGACGATCGGCGTGCCCGGCCCCCGCCGGCCGCCGGGCCCGCCCGGCAGGGCCGATCGCCGGCGGCGGGGCGGCTACGTGGCCGGCTGGGCGATCGACGCGGAGGCCGCGCACGCGGCGGCGGGGGCGCTGTGGGGCGGCGGGCCGCACCTCGCGCCGGTGGAGTTCCGGCTGGGCGGCGGTGCCGCACACCTCGCGGCGGGCGGCCCGGACGAGCGTATCCTCACCCTGAGCGGCCCTCTCGGTCCCGGCCTGCCGGCGCGTGACCCCGGCCTGGTGCGCTACGCGCGCCACGGCGATGACGTGCTGCGCTCGTCGGTACGCGCCCGCGCCCGGGGCCTGGTGTACCTCGCGCCCCGGCTCCGGCTGGCGCCCGGCGACTCCGCCCACCCGCTGGCGCAGCTCGTACGCGAGCTGGGTCTGGACGGCGCCCGCCCGCTCGTGTGCCGGGCGACCGTCGCCCGCCAGACGGTGCTCGGCGCCGGAGTGCCCGTCCCGCGCGCCTGATCGCGCCCCGCGGACCCGATCCCCCGATCCCCCTGATTCCCCGAGCCCCGCCGAGAAGGGACGACATGCCAGACGCACCCGGCCCCATCGCCCGCCACGCGGCGGTCCTGACGGCCGACTCCGACGCGCTCGCCGAGGCCGCGGAACGCCTGCGCGCGGTCGAGGCGAGGCTCGGCGCGAGCGGCGCCGCCCCGCAGTGGCTCCACGAGGCCGTCGCCGCCCACCTGGCGGCCTGCGCCACCGCGGCGGCCGACCTGGCCGAAGCCGCCGACCGCCTGCGCCGATACGCCGAGAGCGCGGGCCCCTGAGCTTCGCGCCGTCCCGGCCCGGTCGGTGGTGTGGTGCTGCTCGAAGGGCCGGGCGACATGCCGGAAGCGCGGGCCCCTGAGCTTCGTGCCGTCCCGGCCCGGCCGGTGGCGCGGGCTACTCGAAGGGCCGGGCGAGCTGGTCCAGCACCTGGTCCATCATCTCCAGCAGCGTGCCGGTCTCGGGCTCGTTGACCCAGCGCTGCGTGCCGATGCGCAACGCCACCAGGAAGACGGCGATGATCACGCGGGGCTCGACGCCGTGCGGCTGAGGGCGGCCGGCGAGGGCCTGGCTCAGCTCGCTCTCCAGCCGCGCGTGGCCGGCGAGCTGCCTGGCCAGCAGCGAGGGATGCCGTTTCACCAGCTTGCTGCGCTGGACCCAGTCGCGGTCGGGACTGCCGGAGTCGTGGTAGAAGTCCCGGAGGGCTCCGCGCAGCGCCTGCCAGGCCGTCCGCTCGGGGGGCTGTTCGGCAACGCGCCGCACCAGTTCGCGCAGGCGCTGCTCGTCGCCGTAGAGGACGGCGTCCTCCTTGCCGTCGAAGTAGTTGGAGAACGTGCGGCGGGAGATGTTGGCGGCGTCGGCGATGGCCTCGACCGTGACGTTGTCCAGGCCGCGCTCCACCGCCAGGCGCAGCGCGGCCTCGTGCACCGCCTGGCGGGTCTCGGCCTTCTTGCGCTCGCGCAGCCCGATCGTGCTGTCCATGATGCGGACAAGCTTACCCGCTGGGAATAGATGCCCACTGTGCAAAGTTTCTCACTGTGCATGTACGTTATCGGGTGGAATTCCCTGATCGGAGGTCGCGCATGAGCGCACAGACGGCATCGCCGTCTACCGGTGAGCAGATGACTCACCGTCAGGTCCTGGAGGCCCTCAGCGGACTGCTGCTCGTCCTGTTCGTCGCACTGATCAGCGCCACCGTCGTCTCGGTGGCGCTCCCGCAGATCATCGGGGCGCTGGACGGCACGCAGTCGCAGTACACCTGGGTCGTCACGGCGTCCCTGCTGGCCTCGACGGCATCCACCCCCATCTGGGGCAAGCTGGCCGACCTGTTCGACAAGAAGCTGCTGCTGCAGATCTCCATCGTGATCTTCATGCTCAGCTCGCTGGCCTGCGGCCTGGCCCAGAACACCGGACAGCTCATCGGCTTCCGCGCCGTCCAGGGCCTGGCCATGGGCGCGGTGCAGATCCTCGCGCAGGTCATCGTCGCGGCCATGATCAGCCCCCGGGAGCGCGGACGCTACAACGGCTACCTCGGCGCCGTCATGGCCGTGGCCACGGTCGGCGGCCCGCTGCTCGGCGGCCTCATCGCCGACACCTCCTGGCTGGGCTGGCGCTGGTGCTTCTTCATCGCCGTGCCGTTCACCGTCGCCGCCTTCGCGCTGCTGGCCAAGACCCTGCGCGTGCCCAGCGTCCGCCGGTCGGACGTGAGCATCGACTACTGGGGCGCCACGCTCATCGCGGCCGGCGTCAGCGTCCTGCTCATCTGGGTCACCTTCGTCGGCAACTCCTTCGACTGGCTGTCCTGGCAGACCGCGGCCATGGCCGGAGGCGGCGTGCTGCTGCTCGCCCTGGCCGCCTGGGTGGAGTCGCGGGTGAAGGAGCCGGTCGTCCCGCTGCACGTCATCCGCCGCCGCACCCCCGCCCTGGCCATCCTGGCCAGCCTCGCGGTGGGCATGGCGATGTTCGGCGGCTCGGTCTTCCTGGGCCAGTACTTCCAGATCGGCCGAGGGTACACCCCCACCGAGGCGGGCCTGCTGACCATCCCGATGATGGCCGGGGTGCTGCTGTCCTCGACGATCAGCGGCCGGATGATCTCCCGGAGCGGGCGCACCAAGCCGTACATCCTGGCCGGCCTGGCCGTCCTGCTGCTGGGCTTCGCCGGCCTGGCCACCATCGACCACGAGACCTCGATCGTGCTGGTGTCGGCGTACATGCTGGCCGTGGGCGTCGGCGTGGGCCTGTCGATGCAGAACCTGGTCCTGGTCATCCAGAACACCGTCCCGCTGCGCGAGGTCGGCGCGGCCAGCGGCGCGATCACCTTCTTCCGCTCGCTCGGCGGCACCATCGGCGTGTCGGTGCTCGGCGCCGTTCTGGCCAACCGGGTCGCCACGAGCATCGCCGAGGGCCTGGCCAGGGCCGGCATCCCGGCCGGCGGCGGCGCCGCGGGCGGCAGCCTCGACATCGCCGCGCTTCCCGAGCCGGTCAAGACCATCGTCCGCGCCGCGTACGGCGACGCCACCGGCCACATCTTCCTGATCTCGGCCGCCATCGCCGCCGTCGGCCTGGTCGCGGCGGCCTTCCTCAGGCCGGCCAGGCTGCGCGACAGCCTCGACCTGCCGGAGCGGCCCAAGCAGGAGGAGCCGGTCGGCGTCTGAGGGGTCCTGCGCCGCGTCACCGCCGACGGTGGGGGTACGGGGGTGAACATGGGTCGCATCCTGGTGGGGACCGCGTCCTGGACCGACAGGACGCTGCTGGAGTCGGGCTGGTACCCGGCCGACGTCACCACGGCGCAGGACAGGCTGGGCTACTACGCGAGCCGGTTCCCGCTGGTGGAGGTGGACTCCTCGTACTACTCCCCGCCCGCGGAGAGCACCGTGTCACTGTGGCGGGAGCGGACCCCGCCCGGGTTCACCTTCGACGTCAAGGCGTTCTCGCTGCTCACCCAGCATCCGACCAAGCCCTCGGCGCTGTACAAGGACCTGCGGGAACGGCTCGGGGAGCCGAAGGGGAACGTCTACCTCCGCGACGTGGGCCCGGAGGTCGCCGAGCAGGTGTGGGAGCGGTTCCTGGCCGCGCTGGCGCCGCTGCGCGAGCCGGGCAAGCTCGGCGCGATCCTGTTCCAGTTCCCGCAGTGGTTCCCGATCAGCAGGCGGAACAAGCAGTACATCCTGGAGTGCCGGGAGCGCTGCGCGCCGGTGGGGATCTGCGTGGAGTTCCGCAACCACACCTGGATGAGCGAGGAGAACCGGGCCGAGACGCTGGGCTTCCTCGCCGAGCACGCGGTGCCGTACGTGAGCGTGGACATGCCGCAGGGGTATCCCAGCTCGATCCCGCCGGTGCTCGCGGCCACGGCCCGCCTGGCGGTGGTGCGCTTCCACGGGCACTCCGGCAAGTGGACCAGCAAGGACGTCCACGAGCGGTTCGGCTACCTCTACCAGGAGGAGGAGCTGCGGGAGTGGGCGCCCAGGCTGCGCCGCCTCGCCGAGGACGCCGACACGACGCACGTCCTGATGAACAACTGCTACCGGGACTACGCGCAGGTCAACGCCGCACAGCTCGCCCGGCTGCTCGCGTGACGGCGCGGGGCCCGCCGCCGGGCCGATGGCGCGGGCCCCGGCCGGAGGTCACGGGCTGCGCACCAGGCCCGCGCCGCGGTCGGCGATGTCCACTCCCGAGGCGATCGGGCTGACGGCGGCGTTGGCGAGCAGGCGGGCCACGACGGTGGAGGCCGTCGCGGGCAGCGGCGACTTCATCACGTCCTCCCACCACAGGGCCGCCACGCCCGCCACGTGCGGGGTCGCCATGCTCGTGCCCGTCAGCGACTGCAGCCCGCCGCCCAGCCGCGCCGACACCACGCCCACCCCCGGCGCGCTGATCTGCGGGAACGTGTTGGAGAAGGGGCCGATGACCAGCCCGTTGCCCGTGGGCGACTGCGCCAGCGCGCCGACCGCGAGGACGCCCTCCGCGGCGGCGGGCAGCGAGACGGCGATCTCGAAGTTGGGCCGGTCGCTCTCGTTCCCCGCCGCGGCGACGACGATCGTGCCGGGGCCGATGGCCCCGCGCGCGGCCACCATCTGCATCAGCGCGTCGAACAACCGCAGATTGGCCCGGTACGCCTCCAGCGCGAGCGAGGTGGCGACGTTCGGCCGCCGCCCCATGTCGATGAGCCGCTGCACCATGCCGGGGAAGTCGAACCCCAGGGACATCGAGATCACCTTGGCGCCGTGCTGCAGCGCCCACGTCATGCCGCGCAGCAGCCCCTCGGTGTCGCCGGTCCCGTCGTCGGCGAGCACCTTGCCGATCAGGGCCCGGGTCACGCCGGGCGCGACGCCGATGCGCGTGCCCTCGACCGCCCGGCCGAAGATCGTGCCCGCGCAGTGGGTGCCGTGCCCCTGCTTGTCGCCCACGCCGGAGCCGCTGAAGTCCTCCTGGAGCAGGGTCATCCCGGTGAAGGCGGGATGGGTGGCGTCGATGCCGGTGTCCAGGACGGCCACGATCACGTCCTCGCCCGTCCGCGACGACACGTCGGCGCCCACCGCCTTGACGCCCCAGGTGGCCGCCGCCGCCCGCGCCTCGGCCTCCGCGCGCCCGCCGTCGGGCTCCTCGATCGGCTGGATCAGCGCCGTCGGCATCACCGGCGCCACCGCCCGCACCTCCGGGTCGCGGACCACGTCGCGCACCTCGCGCTTGCCGAGCTCGACGACCTCCACATGCGGCTCGCCGCCCATGGCGAACACCTGCGGCGGCGCGATCCCGGCCGACCGCGCCACCTCGAACGGACTCGCGGTACGGGCCCCGCTCAGGTCCCGCAGGATGCTGAATCTCTCACCCACTGGCAGTTCTCTCCCGATTCCGCCGTCCCCCCTCGGGGGACGGGTCGCACCCGGACGCCCCGGCTCATCCCGGACGGTGCCCGTACGCGTCTCGTCTCGCCCCCAAGCCGGGATGAAATGCCGCCCATGAACCCGTCACCCGGCGGCGAGCCCGCTAGGCGGCGGGCCGGGCGCGCTGCCAGGGCGTGAACGCGTTCGCCACGCGGTGCAGCGCGGGGCGGAGCTGCGGATGGTGGCGCAGGATCACCGACGCCATGGTGCTGCGCGCGATCCAGTCCAGCCCGGCCGCGGTGTAGACGTGCTCGGCGTAGTCGGCGGTGAAGAACCTGTCGCTGTTGAGCCTCCGGGAGGCCATCAGCACGAAGACCCGGAAGGCGGTGTCGCTGAAGGCGAACCCCCGCGGGCGCTTCTCGGCGAACATGCCCGTGATCAGGTCCACGTCCTCGATCCGGCCGTCGTACACCTCGCGCAGCTCCGCCGTCAGCGCCGGGTCGTCCGCGAGATCGCCGAAGTCGCGCGCCGGGCGCAGGTGCAGCAGCCTGCGGAACTCGTTGTAGCGGGGCACGCCCAGCTCCCGGCAGCGCAGCAGGTCGGTCGCCGCCAGGTCCATCACCCGGCCGTCGGGGCGGACGAACTCCTGCAGCATGCGCGGGAAGTTGTGCAGCACGATCGCGCCCGGGTGCTCGGTGCCGAAGGAGTACAGCAGGTCGGCGGCGGGGATGGCCGAGGCGACCGTCAGCGCCCCGGAGCCGGACAGCTTGCGCAGCGTGGTCCGCATGATGGTGGCGTCGTCGCTCAGCGACCGCAGGCTGTAGTCGTCGGGGATCAGCGGGTGCATCCGGTAGACGGCCGTGAACTCCTCGGTCAGGCTGTAGGGCACGCCGAAGTGGCTGGTCGCCGAGCCCGGGATGCCGCTGATCGTCTCGCTGCGGCTGATCCGCCCCACCGCCCGGTTGACCCGCTCGGAGGCCAGGCCCCACCAGTTCGCCCGCAGGCCCACCACCGCCGTGGGGTGGCTGATGATCGCGGGCGTCCACTCCACGGTGTGGATCTTGGCGACGAGGGCGGCGTTGATCAGCCGGGCCCGCTCGAACAGTTCGTCGTCGCCCCAGCCGGGGTATTCGGCCTGCAACCGCTCGCAGATGGCGTTGTGCTCGCGCACGAACAGCCCGTGCAGCATCACCAGGCCGAGCCAGAAGCCCGGCTCGCGGGACGGGTCGGCGTCGGGGCCTGCCATGGCCCGGGTGCCGTGCGGGCGCGGCCGGATCCTGCCGCCCCTGCCGGTGCGCAGCGACCGCTGCTCCTCGGCGCTGGTGCCGTAGATCAGCGACAGGTCCCACCAGTGCGTGAGGGTGTTGAGCGAGGTCGCGGGCCCGTCGTACCCGGGCGGCCGGGTCGGGTCGGGCGGGATGCGCGGGATGGTGAGCGGCGGGTCGGGCCAGTCGTCGCCGGGCTCCAGGGGGATCACCCACGGGTCCTCCGACGGGCTTTTCCCGTGGCTGAACCAGTCCCTGATCATGAACTGCAGCCAGGCGGCCGCCAGGACGTTCAGGGTGGTCGCGGGCTGGAACTGGGTGCGCGTCATGAGCCTGCGGCTGACGACGCGCGGGTTCGGGGTCATGATCCGCTCGGGCGGCTCGGCGTAGGCGTGGTCGAACGGGATGTTGCGCCCGAACCTGGTCCCGGCCATGCCCATGGCCGGATGGCCCACGTCGTTGTACGAGCCGTCCGGCGTGCGCCGTACCTCGTGCCCGGCCGGGTCGGGGACCGGCCGCGGCGGGTCCACGGCGGGCAGGCGGCCGGCGTCGTACAGGTTGTGCTTGCGCAGCCGGTTGCGGATGCCGACCAGCACCGCCAGGCCGAGCGGGGTGGGCAGCCGGTCCCAGCCGAACCGGTGGTCCAGCAGCTTCGCCACGGCGTCGTAGGCGGTCCAGAACCGCGAGCGGCGGTAGCCCGCCCCGGCGACCGGCCGCGGTTCCGGCGGCGCCGGGCGTGGCGCGGGGCCGGGAGTGCGGGTGCGGACGGGCCCGGGCGCGGGGCGCTCGGCGGTATGGGTGGTCTGGCGGCGGTGCATCGGATCTCCCCCGTGAATGGTCGGCTGCGGCGTGGGCGCGGCGCGCCTGTGCCCTCACGGCGCGGCGCGCCTGTGCCCTCACGGCGCGGCGCGCCTGTGCCCTCACGGCGCGGCGGGCGCGACGGTCATCGGTCTCCCCTGTGCCGGGCCGGCGTGCCGGCCAGCTCGTCGATGATCAGCGGGAAGACGTCGCGGTGGGCGCGCTCGCCGAAGAAGACGTCCAGGTGGCTGTAGCCGGGGAGGATGTGCAGGGCGTGACGGCCGGGCTGGTGGCGGGAGAAGAACGCGTGGGACAGCCGCTGGCTGTCGGGCAGGAAGCAGCGGTTCAGCTCGCCGGCCAGGAACACGACGCGGGCGTCGGTGCGCGGCTCCTGCGCCGTGTAGTCGTCGGGCAGGCCCTCGAGGTGCCGGTAGGCGACCAGGTGGCCGCGGCGTACGCACCGGTCCATCTGCCGGAAGAACGTCAGCGGCACCGGGCCGAACTCGCGCGGGAGCCAGGCGTCGTGGGTGTCCTCGCCGAGGTTCTCATGCCGCCACAGGGCGGGGAACCCGCTGCCGTAGGTGAAGCTGACCAGCTTGCACACCGTGCTCGCGCACTCGCGGTGGGCCGCCTTCACCAGGCCGGTGATCACGCTGGCCGCGCCCGGAGGCGGCCGGTCCCCCCAGGAGGGGTCGAGGTAGGACAGGAACCTGGAGGCGACCGGGACCGCGTAGCGGAGCTTGGCCCGCGACCAGGCCGGGACGAGCGTGTGCAGCGACACCGCGTTCGTGATGATGGTGTCCACCTGGGGCACCAGGCCCGCGCAGGCGGACATCATGAACGAGGTCGATCCCTGGCAGTGGATGATCGCCTTGATCCGGTCGGCCCCGGTCTCGGCGAGGACCGCGCGCACCGCGGCCGGGTGGTCGTACTTCGCCGCCTGGTCCAGGGTCCACGGGTTGGGCGGCACGTCGATGCTCGCCCGCCAGTCCTCCAGCCACACGTCGTGGCCCCGCGCGACCAGCGCGTCCACGATGTTCGCGGGCACCGGGGCCCGGAACACCCCCGAACGCACCCCCGCGCCGTGCACGAGGAGGACCGGAGCCCTCGTGGGCGGGGCGGGCCCCCGCACGTTCACCAGGCGCAGACGCATGCCGTCGCCGGCGGTGAAGGGTATGACGCGTTCGCTGAATGCGGGTCGTCGATGCATGCCGATCGCCACGATCCCGGGCCCGGCGGCCTTTCCGAGGGCCGGCGCCCTGGTCTGGACTCCTGATTCCGGTGCTCGGCTCACCGGTCGGTTACTCTTCATTCTGTGCCTCCCCCCGCTGGTTGACAAGGCCGGGCGAGGGGGAGTCATGCGCGATCGAGTCCGTGACCGGGGCAGACGCCCCGCCGACGAGCACGCCGACGTCGTCGTGGTGGGTTCGGGATTCGGCGGGTCGGTGGCGGCCTACCGCTTCGCCGAGGCGGGCCTGCGGGTGGTCGTGCTGGAGCGCGGCAAACCCTATCCGCCGGGGTCGTTCCCGCGCTCGCCCGCGGCCATGGCCCGCAACCTGTGGGACCCCAGCGAGGGCATGTACGGCCTGTTCGACCTGTGGAGCTTCCGCGGGCTGGACGCGGCCGTCTCCAGTGGGCTCGGCGGCGGCTCCCTCATCTACGCCAACGTGCTGCTGCGCAAGCCGGAGCGGTGGTTCGTACGGGAGAGCCCGGTGCCCGGCGGCGGGCACGAGCACTGGCCGGTCACCCGGGCCGACCTCGATCCGCACTACGACGCCGTGGAGCGGATGCTGCGCCCCCAGCGCTACCCGCTCGGCCTGCCGCCGTACGACGAGACGGCCAAGACGCTGGCGATGCGCGAGGCGGCCCGGCGGATGGGGCTGGAGTGGGTGCTGCTCCCGCTGGGGGTCTCCTTCGCCCCCGAGCCCGGCGCCGCCCCCGCCCCCGGCCTGCCGATCCCCGACCCGGGGTACGGCAACCTGCACGGCATGCCGCGCACGACGTGCAGGCTGCGCGGCGAGTGCGACCTGGGCTGCAACGACGGCGCGAAGAACACCCTGGACCACACCTACCTGTCGGCCGCCGAGCACCACGGCGCCGACATCCGCACTCTCCACGAGGCACGGTGGCTGGCCCCCGCCCCCGGCGGCGGCTACGCGGTCGGCTACGTCGTGCACGATCTCGACCGGGAGGGGCGGCGGGTGCACACCCGGCGGCTGCCGCAGCGCACGATCGCCTGCGACCGGCTGGTGCTGGCCGCCGGCACGCTGGGCACCACGTTCCTGCTGCTGACCTGCCGCGCGGAGCTCCCCGGCCTGAGCCGGGCGCTGGGCACCCGCTTCAGCGGCAACGGCGACCTGCTCTCCGTGGTCACCCGGGCCCGCGACGGCGCGGGCCGCCACCGCTCGCTGGCGGGCAGCCGCGGGCCGGTGATCACCAGCGCGATCCGCGTGCCCGACGCCGCCGACTCCGGCGACCCGCCCGGCACCGGGGACCGGCGCGGCTTCTACGTCCAGGACGCGGGCTACCCGCCCATCGTGGAGTGGCTGGCGGAGTTCGCGGGCGTGCGCGGCCAGCTCAGGCGGGTGGGCATGTTCGCGCTGGGCAGGCTCGCGGCGATGATCAGCCGTTCGCCGCAGACCCGGATCAACGCCGAACTGGCCGCGTTGCTCGGCGCCGGACGCCTGTCCGACGGGTCGCTGGCGCTGCTCGGCATGGGCCGCGACGTCCCCGACGGCGTCATGCGCCTGCGCCGCGGCTACCTCGACGTGGACTGGACGACGACCACGTCCATGGGCTACTTCACCGCGATGCGCTCGGTGATGCGGGGCATGGCGCGCGCCTGGGGCGCCGGCTACCACGACAGCCCGCTGTGGCTGGCCCGCAGGGTGATCACGGTGCACCCGCTCGGCGGCGCCCCCATGGGGCGGCATCCCGGCGAGGGCGTCGTGGACGAGTACGGCGAGGTGTTCGGCCATCCGGGCCTGTACGTCCTGGACGGCGCGGCCATGCCCGGCCCGGTCGGCGCCAACCCCGCCCTGACCATCGCCGCCCTCTCCGATCGGGCCTGCGAGCGCATCCTGCAGTCCTCCGCCCGGCCGGCACGCCGTACCGGGGGGCGCACCGGCGGGCCGACCGGCCTGAGCTTCACCGAGGAGATGCGCGGCCACGTCATGCCCGGATGCGCCGACCCGGCCGAGGGCGAGCGGCTGGGCCGCGCCAACGGCCACCTGCTCGCCGTCCACCTGACCATCACCGCCGACGACGTGGACCGGTTCGTCGCCGACGCCGCGCACGAGGCGTCCGCGAGCGGATGGGTGAGCTGCCCCACGCTCGGCGGCGGCCGCATGCCGGTCCAGGCGGGCTCGTTCAACCTCTTCGCGCTGGACTCGGCGCCCGATTCTGTGTCCGCCGAGGCGGTTCCGGCGCGTCGCCGCATGCTCTACCGGCTCCACTTCACCGGCGCCGGCGGCCAGGCCCTGACCCTGGTCGGGCACAAGGACGTGCACGACGACCCCGGGGCCGACGTGTGGCGCGACACCTCCACCCTGTACGTCCGGATCCTGCGCGGGCACACCGCCCCGGCGGGCGACGCCGGCGCCGAGGTGGCCGCCGCGGGTGTCATCACGATCCATCTGCCCGACTTCCTCCGCCAGTTGACGACGTTCCGGACCCGGGGGCCCGGCGGCGCCGAGGCCCTGGCCAGGTTCGGCCGGCTGTTCCTGGGCGAGCTGTGGGACGCCTACCGCGACCTCGCCGCGCGGCCACGGGCGACCTGATGATCCCCGTCGGTCACGTGCCTGCCGCGCGCGAGATGTTCCTGCAGCTCGATGTGGCGGAACTGGTAGTACGGCCCCTCGGTGCGCAGCAGGCCCAGGCGGTGGGCGTCGTCCAGGAAGTCCATGGCCCGCAGCGGCAGCCACCCCTTGGTGGCCAGGCGGGGGACCGTCAGCTTGTAGGCCAGCCAGGCGTGGTGCCTGCCGAGCATGAGCCCGAACAGCAGGCCCAGCACCAGACCGCCGGCTATCGCGACGGTCGGGTTGAGCCGCGCCTGCAGCCCGATGGCCCCGCCCATGAGCCCCACCACGAGCCCGCTGATGATCCGGATCAGGGTGAGGTTCCGGTCGGCCCGCCAGGTCGAGCGCGGTGACCGCGCGGTCGCGGCGACCGTGGGGCGCTCGACCCAGCGGATCAGGCTGACCACGAAGACGAACCCGACGCCGGACAGCAGCCCGATGTTCCGCGCGCCCTCCAGCCCGATCCTCGGCCCGCCCACCGAGCTGGCCATGAGGTAGCCGACCAGAGCCCCCAGGGCGCCCACGATCAGGCCGTCCCTGAGGATGCGCAGCACCTCCGAGAGCCTGCCGCGCAGATGGAAGTCGGCGTGGCCCGGCGGCTCGGTGAACCAGGAACCGATCATGATCACGGCCAGGAGCGCGGACAGCAGGCCGATCCACGCGCTGGCGCTCGGCACCCGCGTCAGCAGCAGGAAGGCCACGCCGACCACGACCCCGATCGTCACCCCGGCCCACACCCGGACCTGGTGGCTGGAGGTGTAGCGCGCCAGGTGCCACCACGCCATGTCGCGCGGGTCCTCCTCCCGCTGCGCGAGCTGGCGGGACAGGTACGCCAGCCACCGGCCGACCTCCTCCGGCTTCCAGGCGTGCTGCGGCCGGAACGGCTGGGCCGGCGCGTCGGCGGGCGGGCGCGCGTCCACCAGCGCCGGGATGAGCTGGTCGCACAGGTGGTCGTGCAACTCGCCCGCGCTGCCGCGCCCGAGCTCCAGCAGCGGCGTGGGGTCCGCCCGAGGCGCGATGTAGGTGGCGCGGACCAGCCACAGCCCCAGCGAGGTCGAGGTGACCTCGGCCAGCGCCGGCGCGCCACCCGTCCGCAACGCCTCCAGGACCCGCGGCCAGACCGGATGGGGCACGGGGGGAAGGCAGGCCCTCAGGTACTCGGCCGCCGCGGCGGCCGACAGGGGCTGCGGCTCGATGACCGCCGCCGCGGTGAGCACGTCGCCGATCTCCCGGACGGACTCGGCGAACTGCTCCGTACGGCAGGTGACGATGAGCTGGTCGGTCTCGCACATCGTCCGGTTCAGCGTCGCCAGCATGTCCGCGCGGGCGCCGCCCGGCAGCTCGTCCAGCCCGTCGATGACCGGCAGCACCTCGCCGCGCGCCACCAGCGTCTCCGGGATGTCCGGGCCCAGGTTCTCGGCCCGCAGCGCCGGATAGTCCGCCGCCAGGCTCGCGGCCAGCCAGTCCTGCAGCCGCGGATGGACCCGGTCGTCCCACCGCGAGGCCGACAGCAGCACCGGGACCGGCTCCTCCGGCTCGCGCGTGCGCAGCAACTCCAGCACCAGTTGCACGGCCAGGGTCGTCTTCCCGGTGCCGGGCGCCCCCAGGATGACCAGCCGTCGGCACCGCAGGGCGCGGAAGTTGCGCGCCATGTCCGCGATGTGCACGTCCAGGCCGGGGAACGCCACCGTGCCCTTGGCGATGATCTCAGGATGGTCGGCGAGTTCGCGGTGCTCGGTCGAACGCCAGGGCACCGGCATCGGCTCGGGATCGGCCAGCGAGCGCAGCACGGTCTCGTCCCGCCACTGCTGGGTCACCAGCCCGGCGAGGATGTCCTTCGCGTTGGCGATGTCGGCCGACGTGGGCGCCGGCGCCGGCGCCCCACGCCTGCGCCACCAGGACAGGAACTGCACCAGGCCGTTGCCCAGCGACATCGCACTGCCCACCGCCGCCGCGACCGACGCGATCCCGACCGTGGTCCCGGGCCCCGTCGGCAATTTCGGAGACAGGACGAGGAACGCGGTCGACAGGGCCAGGAGCAGAACACCCAGCACCACCGACGCTTTGGCTTTGCGATTCTGCCGCCAGTGTCGTGCCATAAACCCAGTATGCGTATATGTCACGTGAGAATAGGGCTAAAAAGTAGTATGGAATCCTCAATTCACCGCCGCCCGTTGCCGAGAGGCCGCGCTCCCCGCGCCACATGAACCCCAGGGGAGGGCACAAAGGCATTACCGCCTTGCCCCCGAAGGCCCGCACCGCCGCCCTTTCCACGTCCACCCGCGACAACGGCCCCGGCAGCCCGGCGGCCTAGACCAGGCTCACGGCGTCGCGCACGAGCTCCCCCTCGGCACCATGCCGGTCGGCGGTCGTGGGGACCACGTCCCGATCGGCCTCGGCGATGCCGACCTCCGCGCAATCGCGCCACCGCGCATGGAGGCGGGAGGGCGGCCGTCGCCTTGCCCCAGGCGGAGGGCCGGTGCGAAGGCCGCCCAGGTGGTGGCGTGCGCGGCGGCGCAGGCGGGTGGGGGTGCGGAGGTGGGCGGCTTGCGCGGGCGGTGCGAAGGCGGCCCAGGTGGTGGCTTGGGCGGCGGTGGGGTCCATGGGGCCGGTGGGTGGCGGCGTGGTGGGTGGGCCGCCGGCGGCTCGCCCCCGGCGGAGGGCAGTGCAGAGGCGGCCCAAGTGGTGGCCTGCGTGGGGAGCGGCCTCCAAGAGGCTGTGGGGGGTGGGCCCTCGCGGTGGTCAAGGGTGGCCTGCGGAGGTGGGTCTTGTGGGGTCTGTGGGCGGATGCAGGGGGCGCGACAAAAACCCCGCATCCACGCAGGCGGGGGTCTGTAGGTGGTGGTCGAGTCCGCGGGAGGTGGCGCAGGAAGGTGTGCGGAGGCGAACTTTGTGGGTCTTTGGGCTGCGGAGCAGGCGGGAGGTGTTCGGAGGCGGCCCTTGTGGGGCTTGTGGAGAGGCGGCCCAGGGGCATGGTGCCCGGCGCACGAGGCGCTGCGCCCGGAGCACCACACCATCTGGCCCGCCTTCCCCGCAGGTAACCCCTGGCCTCTTCCCGCTTCGGCGGGGCCGTCGGGGGCCGGGTCAGGGCGCGAGTCGCGCCCAAGCTCGCGCGTTCGATGGGTGGGGCCTTGGGGCGCACGTGCAGGCGCGCCAGCCCGCACAGTCCCATGTGCAAGCCTTCCACGATGCGCGTGGAGCGAGGCGCGACGGCATGGGTGGGGCAGGCGGGCAAGAGCGGCTGGAGGGGCGCCGGCGATGGGTGGCCGGATGGTCCCGCGCCGCGCGTGGTCGCCCCATTCACCACGCTCGCTTGAGCGAGCGCACGCCCCGCTTGGCCGAGGCGTATCCGCCTGGTGGAGGCGTACGCCCGCTTGGCCGAGGTGCACCCGCCTGACCGAGGTGAGGTCCGTTGCGGGCTATCGCTCCTCGTCGTCCGCCATCGCGGACAGCAGTTCCTCAAGCCGGTCGAGTTCGGCCTGGGTCAGGTGCTGGTTCCAGCGGTCCAGCGACTCGACCGGGATATAGTCAACGACATTTCCCATGACGCTCCCCCTTCTTTTCCCCAGACCGAGTGTAGCTCCGGCTCCACAAAATTCTGGGAAAGGTGACTTATCGCCATTTGATGGCATGTTTGCGTTTTCGGGGCCTGGTTCCTTGGGGGGTGCGGGTAGGAGGAGGGCTCGGCCGTGTGAGGAGCAGTCATGACCGAGTACGACGTTTCCGTCCCGCCCAGCCGTGATCTGTGCGGCACGATGCTGGTGCACCGCCGTCTGCTCAACGAGAGCATGACCTACCGGGCCCGGCGCGCCGCGATCGAGAACCGGGCGCTGCAGTACGAGCGCGGACGCCGCGTCTCCGCCCGTACGCAGGTCGCGGTGCTGCCGGTCGTCGTGCACGTGGTGCACAACCCCGCCGCCCCGGTGCAGAACATCGGCGACGAGCAGATCCGCAGCCAGATCGAGGTCCTCAACCGCGACTTCCGCGCGGCCAACCCGGACGTGGTGAAGGTCCCGCCGGTGTGGCGGCACCTGGTGGCCGACACCATGATCGAGTTCCGGCTCGCCGACGTCGATCCCGCCGGTGCCCCGACCAGCGGCATCGTCAGGACCGAGACCAGCAGGCGCGAGTTCACCTGGGACGACGCGGTCAAGTCGGGCGCCACCGGCGGCGCCGACCCGTGGCCCGCCGACCAGTACCTCAACGTGTGGGTGTGCCAGCTCGGGGGCGGCCTGCTCGGCTACGCGCAGTTCCCCGGCGGCCCGCCGCACACCGACGGCGTCGTGATCCTTCACTCGGCCTTCGGCACCGTCGGCACGGCCACGCCGCCCTTCGACGGCGGGCGTACGGCGACCCACGAGATCGGCCACTGGCTGGACCTCTACCACATCTGGGGCGACGACGACGGGGCCTGCACCAGCGACGACAAGGTCGCCGACACCCCGAACCAGGCGCGGGAGAACCTCGGCAGCCCGACCTTCCCCCGCATCACCTGCGACAACGGCCCCAACGGGGACATGTTCATGAACTACATGGACTACACCGACGACGCGGCCATGTACATGTTCACCCGGGGGCAGGCCACGCGCATGAACGCCTGCCTGGAGGGGACGCGCGCCTCCTTCCTGGTCGCCCAGATGGCCCGCCCGCAGGCCGCCCCGTCGCCCGCCACGACGACCGTCCCTGGGGCCGGACCCGTCCCCGGGGCCGAACCCGCGCCCGCGTCCACACCCGTCGCGGCCGTGCCCGCCCAGGGCGGGCCGCCGCCCCAGAACGGCGAGGTGGCGCGGCTGCTGCAGGACACCGAGCGCCTGACCACGGAGATCCTCTCCGACATCCGCTCCGCGCTCGGCATCGTCACCCGCGGGCAGGGCGGATGAGGGGCGGATGAGCGCCGGACCGCCCCTCGGCGCCTGGCTCCACTCCTACGAGGAGGACACCGGCACCACCTCGGTCTACCGGCATCCCGGCCATCCGTTCCGCCCTTCGCGGCGCATGCGGCGGGGAATGGAGTTCCGGGCCGACGGCACGTACGTGGGCCTCCGCCCCGGCCCGGACGACCGCCCCCGGCAGGTGACCGGACGCTGGCGGGACCTGGGCGGCGGCCGTATCCGGGTCGTCCTGGACGAGGAGCCCGGCCGGCCGTTCGAGCTGACCGTGCTCTCCTGCGCCGGCGGCGTGCTCACGCTCGCCAGGTGACGGCGCGGCGCGCGAGCGGGTCAGCCGAAGTGCTCGGCGATCCAGGCGTCCCAGGCGGTCTGCTCGTCGCGGCCCGCGAAGTTCTGGTGGCCCAGGATGAGGACGTCGCCGCGGTCGGCGCCGGAGTGGATGAACCGGTACAGGCCCTCGCCGGTGCGCACGCCCAGGCTCACCGGCAGGTTCGCGTAGTAGACCACACCGGCCGAGCCGTCGGGGAGCCGGACCGCGTCGCCCTCGGTGACCTCGGGCGTGACGCCCAGCGACCCGGTGACGATCTTCCAGATGGTGTCGGGGCCGCCCGCGCCGGGCCGGAAGGCCGTGGTGACCGACGGGGTGCGCCCGGCGAAGTGCAGAAGGTACTGCTTGAGGGTCTCCAGGTAGATGGGCCAGCCGGCCTTCATCGCCTCGAACTCGGTCTCCCAGTCGTCGCCGAGCATGCCGTGCTGCACCAGCCGCAGCACGGTCGTGCCGCCGCCGCGTCCCTCGATGAGGTATTCGATCGCCAGGAACCGGCCGTCCTCGGACTCCGGGGTGCGGGTGGCGATTCGCTCGCCGGGCTCGTACGCCGTGATCGTGGCCTCGTCGGTGTGGCCGAGCATGGTCAGGTTCGCCGGTCCGCCCTCGGCGGCGCCGAGCTCGCTGCGGCCCATGAACCAGGAGTCCATGCCCGGCCCGGTCGCGATGGCCTGCCACACCTGCTCCGGGGTGGCGATGAGCTCGATCTCCTGGCGCAGCTCGAACGGATGGGTCATCGGGCTTCCTTCATGCTCGGGTGGACGGCGACGACGATCCGGTGGTCGCGGCCCTGCTCGGCGGACTGGTCGTGGTACTTCGACACCAGGGCCGCGACGGCCCCCGCGAGCTCCTGGGCGAACGCGGCCCGGTCGGCGGCCGAGGCGAAGCGCACCTCGCCGTCGATCGCGAAGGTCGCCACGCGCTTGCGCGCGCGGGCGGCGCCGGTGATGAGGGCGCCGACCTCGCGGACCATGCGGGCCGCGACGGCCAGCAGCCAGCTCGCCGAGAGCTGGTCGGGGGAGCGGGCCGGGTCGGGCTGGACCGACGCCAGCGCCGCCGGGGAGATCACGTACGAGGCAGCGGTGGCGCGCATGATCCGCTCGTTGACGTTGCCCTTGCGCCGCTCCTCGACCATCTCGACGAGCCCGTGCGCCTCCAGCGTCTTGAGGTGGTAGTTGACCTTCTGGCGGGGCAGCCCGACCTTGGCGGCCAGCATGGTCGCCGAGCTGGGCTCCGCGCTCAGCTCGGCCAGCAGCCGGGCCCGGATGGGGTCCAGCGAGACCTCGGCGGCGGCCGGGTCCTCGATCACGGCGACGTCCTGCATGGCCGCACCCTACAACCGAACAATTTTCTTGTCAAGAAAGAAGCATTTGCCGGAAAGGGCCGGGAACACCCCCGCTGACATGGCCGTTATGGGTCAGTGCGAGCCCTGCTCCCGGGGCCGCCCGGACGAGACGCGCCGTACCCGGCCTGCAAAGACGACGCCCGATGAAAAGGAGTCGTCGTGGCCTGGATCATGATCGTCGCCGCGGGCCTGTTCGAAGTCGCCATGGCCTACTCGCTCAAGCTCAGCGAGGGGTTCACCAAGCCCCTGGCGACCGTCGGCTTCGCCGTCTTCGCCGCCCTCAGCTTCGGCCTGCTCGCGCTCGCCCTCAAGCGCCTGGACGTCGGCGTCGCGTACGCCGCCTGGACCGGCATCGGCGCGGTCGGCACCGCCGTGCTCGGCATGATCGTCCTGGGCGAGAACGCGAGCCCGCTCAAGATCGCCTCCATCGCCCTCATCGTGTGCGGCGTCGCCGGCCTCAACCTGGCGGGCGCCGGCCACTGACCGCGCACCCGGCCGGGCCATACCGAGTCGGCGGCCCGCTACGCCGGCGGGCGCAGCAGCGCGGCGGCGCGGTCGAGGAACAGGGTGCGCTCGCGGGCGTTGCGGGTCAGCCCGGCCGCTCGCTCGAACTCGCCCGCCGCCTCCTCGGCGCGGCCCAGCTTCGCCAGCAGGTCCGCCCGTACGGCGGGCAGGTGCGCGTAGCCGCGCAGGGTGCGCTCCTGCATCAGGGCGTCGGCGATCTCCAGTCCCTTGGCGGGCCCGTACGCCATGCCGACCGCCACCGCTCGGTTCAGCTCCACGACCGGGGACGGCGCGACGTGGGCGAGCAGCCGGTACAGGGCGGCGATCCGTTCCCAGTCGGTGTCCTGCGGGGTGAGCGCGCGGGCGTGGCAGGCGGCGATGGCGGCCTGCAGCCCGTACGGCCCGAGGCTGCCCAGGGACTCGGCGCGGGCCAGGGCCGCCAGGCCGCGGCGTACGAGCAGGCGGTCCCAGCGGGCGCGGTCCTGGTCCAGCAGGAGGATCGGGCTGCCGTCCGGGGCGGTCCTGGCCGGGATGCGGGACGCCTGGATCTCCATCAGCGCGAGCAGGCCGTGCACCTCGGGCTCCCCGGGCATAAGCCCGGCCAGGACGCGGCCCAGGCGCATGGCCTCCTCGCACAGCGACGGCCGGATCCAGTCCTCCCCGGCGGTGGCCGCGTAGCCCTCGTTGAAGATCAGGTAGATGACCTCCAGGAGGGAGGCGAGCCGGGTCGGCAGCTCGGCGGGCGGCGGCAGCTCGATCGCGATCTTCTTCTCGGCGAGGGTGCGCTTGGCCCGGACGATGCGCTGGGCCACGGTCGGCTCGGGCACCAGGAACGCCCGCGCGATCTCCTGGGTGGTGAGGCCGCCGAGCAGGCGGAGGGTGAGGGCCAGCCGGCCCTCGGGGGGCAGCACCGGGTGGCAGGCGGTGAAGATCAGCCGCAGCAGGTCGTCGCCGATGTGGTCGTCCAGGGCGTCGTCCAGCTCGGCCTCCGCCGACTCCTGCCGTACCTCGGCGTCGCGGCCGATCTCCTGGAGCTTGCGCTCGTAGACGTCGCGGCGGCGGAACAGGTCGATGGCGCGGTGCTTGGCGGCGAGCGTCAGCCAGGCGCCCGGATTGTCCGGTACGCCGGTGCGCGGCCACTGCTCCAGCGCCTGGACCAGCGCGTCCTGCGCCAGCTCCTCCGCCAGCCCGACGTCGTGCACCATGCGCGCCAGCCCCGCGATCACCCGCGCGGACTCGATCCGCCAGACCGCCTCCACCGCCCGATGGGCATCCGCTGCCGTCATGGGTCCTGATTCAAGCACCTCCGCGCCCCCACGCGAGACGCCCCGGCCGCGGCCCGTGGCGGGCGGCGGCCGGGGCGGTCCCGGCATCAGGGAGAGCAGGCGGGCGTCGGCGAGATCAGGCGGGCGGGCCGGGCGGGGCGAAGTCCTCCGGCCCGAACAGGCGCAGCACGTCGGCCTCGCCCTCCCACCCGGGCCACATGTCGCGGTGCAGCCGCAGGAAGCGGGAGGCCCACTCGACCGCCTCCTCCTTGCTCCTGACCTGGTACAACGCGTAGCTGATCAGCTCCTTGGCCTCGGCGAAGGGCCCGTCGGTGACGGTCAGCCGGCCTCCGGCCAGCTCCACCCTGGCCCCCTCGGCGCTGGGGGCCAGGCCGTTGGTGTCCAGCAGGACGCCGGACTCGGTGGCCTCCTGGCCCAGCTTGGCGATGGCCTCCATCAGCTCGGCCGGCGGCGGGCCGTCGGGCTGGGCGTTGACTCGCAGCGTGATCATGTAGCGCATGGCGTTCATCCTCTCGGTTCCGGTACGTGACGGGGAAGGGGTTCAGGCGGCGGTGCGGGCGAGGTCGCGCGACACCAGCGACAGCCAGGTCCAGATCGCGACGATCCCGGCGACGAACGCCAGGTTGGCCCAGGCGACGCCGCCGCCGGTGGCGATGCCGAGGAAGGCGCCCAGGAACAGCACGCCGGTGACGCGCGAGTAGACGGCCCAGCCCCCGCGCCCCTCGGCCGCGAAGCGAGCGGCCACGGCGAAGCAGGCGGCCACCATGCACAGGAACCCGACCCCGCCGACCGCCATGTGCAGCATGCCGGACGTCGTCACCACACCCGGTCCCTCCGGCGTGCCGGCGGGGAAGCCCATCGCCGGGTCGGCGGGGAAGACCGCCGCACCGATCATGCTAGCCCCGAACGCCCCCACCAGCCGCGGCGCCCACCGCGCCCCGCGCCCGGGGCTCAGGGCCCGCCGCAGCCCCACGGCGCAGGCGATCGTGGCCAGGGCGGTGACGGCGAAGTTGGCGGTCTGGATCCACCCCAGGTCGCCGTTGGCCAGGAAGCTCCAGGGGTGCCGGACCAGGTCGAACCCCTCCCGCGTGAGCGCCTGTGCCAGCGCCACCGTCACGTACACCGGCCCGGCGGCGACGCCGAGCCCCAGCAGGGCGCGCGTGGCGGAGATCGTACGGGTGGCCGGGTGGCTGAGCGTCTGGCTCATGGTCATCGTCCTCGCGTTCCCGGGGCCGGCTCCTCCGGCCCTCTGCCTACGCTGCGAACGGCACACCCCCGCTTCGACACCCACCCAGAACTTTTTTCAAGATTTTTTACCCCGCCCTCCCGGCCGCCCCCCACAGCCCGTCACGCACTGCGGCCACGGTCGCGTAGAAGGCGGCGCCCGGCCTGATCCTGGCGGTCGTCCCGGTCAGGAGCGGCAGGGGGCGTCAGCGGCTCCGGCCGGTGACCGGCCGGGGCCGGTCGGTTGCGGCCCGCCGGGCGTGATGCGGGCTGAGCTGGGCAGGGGACGGGGGTAAAGGAGCGGTCAGCCTGCCGCGGGGGGAGTGGGTGGGTGACTGTGCGTGACATGAGCGGTGGACATGGCGGGGACGGGCGGGGCGGGACCGTCCTGGTCGCGGTCCTGGAGGGGCCGGATCATGTGGTGACGTGCGCGAACGAGCCGTGCGTGGAGTGGTTCGGGGCCCGCGCGTTCCGGTACGGGACGCCGGTGCGGGAGCTGTTGCCCGGCCGGCAGGATGAGCGGTTCCTGGAGCCGCTCGACGAGGTCTTCCGGCGGGGCGAGCCGCGCGCCCTGCCGGGCCTGCCGGTGAAGGTGCAGCCGGTCGCCGGTGGCGGGGTGCGGGAGCGGGTGTTCGACGTGCGGTACGACCCGAGCCGGGACGCCGACGGGCGGGTGCGCGGGGTGATCGTGACGGCCACGGACGTGACCTGGGACCTGTACGCCGAGCAGCTCGCGGAGGGGCGGCACCGGCTGCTGGAGCAGATCGCGGTGCAGGCGCCGCTGCCGCTGGTGCTGGACGGCATGGCGCGGCTGGTGGAGGATCTGCTGCCGGGCACGCGGACCATGGTCATGCTGTTCGACGCGGAGGGCCGCCGGCTGCGGCCCGTGGCGGGGCCGAGCCTGCCCGACTTCCTGCACCGGGCGGTGGCCGAGGTGCCGGCCGGCCCGCACGGGGGGACCTGCGGCACCACGGCCAGCACCCGGACGCTGACCGTGACGCCGGACATCACCACCGATCCGAGCTGGGAGGGCTGGCGGGAGATGGCGGTGCGCGCGGGGATCCGGTCGTGCTGGTCGGTGCCGATCATGGCCGAGGGCGAGCTCCTGGGCACCTTCGCGTTCTACCGGCAGGACACGCGGCGGCCCGCCGACATCGAGGTGGACGTGGTGTCGATGGTCGGGCAGGTGGCGGCGCTGGCCATCGAGCGGCATCGGGTGCTGGCCGGGGAGCAGGCCGCGCGGCGCCGGGAGCTGGAGGCCCAGGCGGATCTGAAGTTCGTGCTGGACGCCAGCCTGGCGGTCACGGGCTCGCTCTCGTATCTGGGCGCGTTGCAGCGGCTCGCGGATCTGGCGGTGCCGCGGGTGGCGCCGATGTGCGCGATCGACGTGCTGGACGACGGCGGCGCGAACCTGATGCGGGTGGCGGTGCGGCACGCCGGGGAGCGCCGGCTGGCGTGCGCGGCGCCCGATCTGGCCGGTGACGAGCCGGTGGCGCGGGTGATGCGCAGCGGGACCGCCATGGTGGTGCAGGGTGACGAGGGGTACGTCGTGATGCCGCTCACCGCGCGGGGCCGTACGTTCGGGGTGGTGAGCCTGAGGGGGACGCCGGAGCAGCCCATCACCGAGCGGGTGGTGAGCCTGGCGGGGGAGCTGGCGCGCGCCGCCGCGCTCGCGGTGGACAACGCACGGCGGCACGCCGACAGCCTGCGGCAGGTCGCGGCGTTGCGGCGGCTGTCGGATCGGTTGTCTTTGCTGGCGCAGGTGTCCGGCGTGCTGACCGCGACGCTGGACATGCGGGAGGCGCTGAAGCGGCTGGCGCGCCTGGTGGTGCCGCAGCTCGGCGACTGGGCGGTGGTGAACCTGCGCACCGGCGAGGACACCGTGGAGCGGATCGCGGTCGTGCACCGGGACGGGCCGGAGCGGGTGCCGCCGGGGGCGGAGGGGACCATGCCGCCGATCCCGCCGGCGGGCCCGGACCCGCTGGTGCGGGCGCTGCGGCAGGGCGTGACCACCCTCATGGGCCCCGCGGAGATCGCCTCTCCGCCCGGCTCGGACCTTCAGCGGCGCCAGCACGAGCTGTTCGAGGCGATGGGCGCCCGCTCGGTGATCGTGACCCCGTTGCGGAGCCGCCGCCGGGTGGTCGGCACGCTCACGGTCGCCCGCGCCGATCCCGTCGCCGGGTCGTACGGCGCCGACGACGTGGAGGTGGTGCAGGACATCGCGCGCCGGGCCGCGCTGGTGGTGGAGAGCGCCCGGCTGTACTGCACGCAGCGGGACGTGGCCGAGGGCATGCAGCGCCATCTGCTGACGCCGTTGCCGGCGCTGGAGGGCGTCGAGCTGGCGGCGCGTTACGTGCCCGCGCCGGAGGGCAGCCAGGTGGGCGGGGACTGGTACGACGCCATGGTGCTGGCCGACGGCGTGCCGATGGTGGCCGTGGGCGACGTGATCGGGCATGACGTGCACGCCGCCGCCCAGATGGCGAACCTGCGCAGCGCGTTGCGGACCCTCGCCTGGGACGGCGGCGGCCCGCCCAGCGCGATCATGGCCCGGCTGGACTCCGTGCTGACCCATGTCAGCGACATCGACCTGGCCACCCTGGTGCTGGCCCGCATCGAGCGGCGCGACGAGGGGCGCCGCCTGCTGCGCTGGACCAGCGCCGGGCATCCGCCGCCGCTGCTGGTGACCGCGGACGGGCGGGCGCGCTTCCTGAACGGGGGCCAGGGGGTGCTGCTCGGCCTGGACCACGGTCCCGCGAGCCGGCCCGACGCGGAGGAGACGCTGCCGGACCTGTGCACCCTGCTGCTGTACACCGACGGTCTGGTCGAGTCGCGCGCCACTCCGCTGGGCGAGGGCATGACCCGCCTGCGCCGCCACGCCTCGGCCCTGGCGCGGCTGCCGGTGGACCCGCTCTGCGACCGGCTGCTGGCCAGACTCCCGCCCCGGCACGGTGACGACGTGGCTCTGCTGGCCGTGCGCGTACGCGCGGGCGAGGGCTGACGGGTGCCGGTCATCCCCACCTTGCCGAACAAACAGTACAATTAGCTGTATATCCCACCAAAACGCCCATATCTTGGATACCTCGGACAGCGCGGGCGGCCCGGCACGACCGGTTGCCGCCCTCCGTCACGATCGGACGCGTCGCCGGCCGTGTGACCGCGGGGGCCCAGGGAGGAGGTAGGACGCCGTGGGAGAACCGCGTGATCGTCCCGGCCACGGCCAGGCCCGGGAGCGGCCGACGTCCTACGCGACGGCACCGGGCGGGCACCGCGCGGGCGGCGCGGCGCACCTGGCCGGGGCGCTCGCCACTCCCGAGCGGCTGCGGGTTCTCGAACGGCTCGGCACGGTCGGCTCGCTGGCCAGGGAGACGTTCGACCGCTCGGCGCGGCTGGCCGCCCGCCTCCTGGACGTCCCGACCGTGCAGATCGCGTGCGTCGAGGCCGAGCGGCAGAGGCTGGCCACGTACATGGGGCTGCACCACCCCAGGGCGTCAGAGCGGGTCATGCCCCTGGAGTGGGGGTTCGCGCCCGTGGTGGTCGCGCGGGAGCGGCCCCTCGTGATCGGCGACCTCCGGCACCACCCGGCCCTCGCGAACAACCCCGTCGTCGTCCCCACCCGGATGCGCGCCTTCATCGGCGTCCCGTTGATCCTGCAAGGGCGGGTGGTGGGCGCCCTGTGCGCCGTGGACACCCGGCCGCGCAAGTGGAGCGTGGAGCACCTGCGCACGCTGGGCGAACTGGCCACCACGGCGATGTCGGAGATCCAACTGCACCTGGACTTCTCGGAGTCGGCGCGGCTGAACGAGCAGGCCGAGGCCACCCGGCGCCGCTCGCAGCAGCTCCAGGCCCTGGCCCAGGCCAGCATCGAGATCAACTCGGCGACCTCGCTGAAGGAGGCGCTGAGCACGGTCACGGAGAAGGCCCGCGACCTGATCGGCGCGCACCAGTCCACGTCGAGCCTGACCTCCGGCCAGAACTGGGCCCAGTTGATCTCGGCCAACTCGCTGTCGGACAAGTACGCCGCCTGGCGCGACTTCGACGCCCGCCCGACCGGCGAGGGCATCTACACCGAGGTGTGCCGGTACAACAAGCCGATGCGGATGCGGCAGGACGAACTCGAAGCGCACCCCGCCTGGCGCGGCTTCGGGCCGTACGCGAACAGCCACCCCCCGATGCGGGGCTGGCTGGCGGTGCCGCTGATCGCCTCCGACGGGCACAACCTGGGCCTGATCCAGGTCTCCGACAAGTACGAGGGCGAGTTCACCATCGACGACGAGGCGATCCTCACCCAGCTCGCCGAGCTGGCCTCGGCCTGCATCGAGAAGGCCGCCGCGCTTGACAAGCAGCGCGAGATCGCCCGGACCCTCCAGCGCAGCCTGCTGCCGCCCCACCTGCCGGACATCCCCGGCGTCGAGCTGGCCGCCCGCTACGACCCCGCCGACGACGACTCCCAGGTCGGGGGCGACTTCTACGACCTGTTCCAGGCGCGGGACGGCCGCTGGTGCGTCATCCTGGGCGACGTGTGCGGCAAGGACGCCGAGGCCGCCACGGTCACCGCGCTGATGCGCCACACGGCCAGGGCCGCGGCGATGACCGACCCCGACCCGGCCCACGTCGCCGAGCTGCTCAACCGGGCCGTGCTGGCCCACGGCACCGACCGCTTCTGCACCCTGGTCTACCTCACCCTGCTCCCCGAACCGGACAAGGCGCAGGTCGATCTGGTGGTGTGCGGCCACCCGCTGCCCCTGTGCGTGGACGCGGACGGCGCGGTGAGTGAGGTGGGGGAGCCCGGCATGCTGATCGGGGTGCTCGAGGAGCTGTCCCCGCGCCCCACCCGCTTCACCATGGGGCCCGGCGACACCCTGGTGCTGTTCACCGACGGTCTCACCGAGGCCCGCCGGCACGGCCCGATGTTCGGCGAGACCATGCTGCCGGCCCTGCTGGGACACGCCGCCCGCAGGCCGGTTCGCGAACTGGCCGACATCGTCGCCCGCGCCGCGCTGGACTACCAGGGCGGCCGGCTGAAGGACGACATCGCCACCCTGTTCCTGCGCGTCGGCCGGGACGACGGCGGCGGGTCACTGCGGTGACCGGGAGCCGGGCCGCGCCCGGCCGGGACGGCGGCGGGTCACGGCGGTGACTGGGGCAGCCGGGCCGCGCCCGGACGGGTGACGGGGGCAGACGGGGGCGGCACGACCGGCCCGATGTCGCCGTCGGGCGCCTCGTCCAGATCGACGATCACGGGCGCGTGGTCGCTCGGGCCGGTGCCCTTGCGCGCGTGCCTGTCCACCCACGCGGCCCGCACCCGCCCGGCCACCGGCGCGGCGGCCAGGACCAGATCGATGCGCATGCCGAGGTCGCGGTGGAACATGCCGGCGCGGTAGTCCCAGTAGGTGAACACCCGCGCGTCCGGCCAGCGGTCGCGTACGACGTCGCGCAGCCCGAGCGCCTGCAGCTCGGCCAGCGCCGCGCGCTCGGGCGGCGTGACGTGGGTCTGGCCGGCGTAGGCGGCGGGGTCGAAGACGTCGGCGTCGGACGGGGCGATGTTCATGTCGCCGCACACGACCACGTCCGGCGGCCCGGCCGCGACCACGTCGCGCAGCGCGGCCAGCCAGGCCAGCTTGTAGTGGTAGTGCTCCGAGCCGGGCACCCGCCCGTTCGGCACGTACACCGAGTGCACCCGCACGCCCCCGCACGTCGCCGCCACCGCGCGGGCCTCGGGCAGCGGGAACCCGGGCGCTCCGGCGAGCCCGGTCTCCACGTCCTCCAGGCCGACCCGCGACAGGATCGCCACCCCGTTCCACCGCGGCTCGCCGTGCAGGGCGGCTTCGTACCCGCGGCGGGCCAGCTCCCCGCCGAGCAGCTCGGTGAACGCGTCGTCGGCCAGCTTGGTCTCCTGGAGGCACACCACGTCGGGCCGCCGCTGGTCCAGCCACGGCAGCAGCCGCGGCACCCGCTGTTTGACGGAGTTCACGTTCCAGGTCGCCATCCGCACCCTGCCACAGTATCCGCCGATCACGCCGCGCTCCCTCAACGCTCGCCCGCGGCGTCCGCGGCGTCCACGACACAGATTGCCTGGATAACCTATAGAGATTGTGGGTATTGTGAGGGCGTGCGGAATCCACCGACCGTCGCGCTCGTGGGCGGGGGCGCCAGCGGGACTCTGAGCGCCGTCCACCTGCTGTCGTACGCGCACGCGCGCGGCGTGCCACTGAGTGTGACGATGATCGACCGGTACGGCCGCCACGGCATGGGGCAGGCGTACTCGACGACCGATCCCCATCACCTGCTCAACGCCTGCGCCGAGAAGATGAGCGCGATCGACGGCGACCCGGGGCACCTGCTGCGCTGGGCCGCCGGGCAGGGGCTGGGCGCGGACGGCTCGGCGTTCCTGCCGCGCGCGGCGTACGGGCGCTACCTGTGCCACGTGCTGGCCGAGGCCGAGCGCCGGGCGGCGCCCGGCGGGCGGGTGGCGCGGATGACCGGCACCGTACGCGCCCTCGCCCGCGCCCCCGGCGGGGGCTGGCGGGTCCGGCTCGCGGGCGGGGGCGGGTTCGACGCCGACGCCGTGGTGCTGGCCACCGGCAATCCCGCCCCGGCGGCGCGGCCGGAGCTGGCCGGCGCGGCCGGATACCGCTATGTCCCCGCCCCCTGGGAGCCGGGGGCGCTGATCGGCATCGACGACGGGTCGCCCGTGCTCGTCATCGGCACCGGCCTGACCATGGTGGACGTGGCGATCAGCGTCACCCGGGCGCACCCCGGCACCGTCGTGTACGCCGTGTCCCGGCACGGCCTGCTGCCCCGCCCGCACCCCTGCGACGCGCCGCCGCCCGTCGCGGTGCCCCTGCCCGAGGGGCCGCTGCGGCTGGCCGGCCTGCTGCGCGCCGTCCGCGCCGCCGTCGTACACAACGGCGGCGACTGGCACGGCGTGGTGGACGGCCTGCGCCCGCGCGTCCCGGAACTGTGGGCCCGGCTGTCCGGCGAGGACCGGCGCCGCTTCCTGGCCCTGGTGGCCCGCTACTGGGAGGTCCACCGGCACCGCCTGCCTCCCGCCACGGCCGCCCGGCTGGACGACCTGCTCGCCCAGGGGCGGCTGCGGCTGCTGCGCGGCCGGGTGACCGGCGCGGACGCGAGCCCCGCCGGGCTGACCGTCCGCGTCGCCGCCGGCGACGGGCCGCGCGAACTCGACGTCGGCTGGGTGGTCAACGGGACCGGGCCGGGCTCGCCCGCCGACCGCGACCCCCTGCTGGCCGGTCTGATCGCCGCGGGCGAGGCCAGGCCCGACCCGCTGGGGCTCGGCCTGGCCACGGCCGCGTCCGGCGCCCTCCTCGACGCCGCCGGACGGCCCCACGACCGGCTCTTCACCCTGGGGCCCACGCTGCGCGGCACCCTGTACGAGACCACCGCCATCCCGGAGATCCGGGCGCAGGCCGCCCGCCTGGCCCGGCGCCTGGTCGACTCGGTGGCCGCGGCCGGGCGTGCGGATACTGTGTTCGGGTGCCGAAGAGTCCCAAGCGCGAGCGTTACCACCACGGAGAGCTGAAGGAGGCCGTGCTCGACACGGCGATCGAGCTGATCGGCGAACGGGGCATGGCCGGGTTCTCCCTGGCCGAGGTGAGCCGCCGGCTCGGCGTGACCGTGGCCGCTCCCTACCGGCACTTCGCCGACCGTGACGAGGTGCTGGCCGGACTGGCCCTGCGCGCGGTGGACGAGTTGTCCGGCGTCCTGCGCGCGCAGGCGGCGGACTCGTTGCCGCCGCGGCACAGGCTCGCCGCCGCCGCCCGCGCCTTCGTGCGCTTCGCGGCCGAGCACCGCTCGCTGTATCAGGTGCTGGTCGCCTCGGGCCTGGACAAGTCGCGGCACGCCGAGCTGCGCGACGCGGGCGGCCGGATCGGCGCGGCCTTCCTCGACCCCGCCCTCGTGGTGTGCGGCGGCGACGCGCAGGCCGCGCAGCGGCTGGTCACCGCGGTCGTCGCCACCGCCCAAGGCTATGCGGGCATGCTCCTGGACGGCTCCTTCGGCCAGGACGGCCAGGCCGTCGAAGCCGCCGCCCTCCAGGCCGCCCACGCCGTCCTGGCCCTGGTGCTCGGCCGCGACGCCCTGACCGGCCCGGCCGCCGGATGAGCCCGGCGCGAGCGGCGCAGCCCTCAGATGTCGAGCCGGACCCGGTACTCCCGCAGCCATGAGTCGAGCTGCAGCAGGCGCTCCAGCGCGCTGCGGCAGGCCTGGCCGGTGCCGCCGCCGGGATGGTCGAGCATCGCCAGCACCTTGTCCTGGTCGATCAGCCGCGGGCACGGCGGGTCCTCGGCCCGTATCCGCGCGCGCGTCTCCTCGCGCAGGGCCAGGCCGTAGGACGGGTCCCGCGTGGTGGGGTAGGGGCTCTTGACCCGCTGCAGGACCGAGCCGGGCAGCAGGTCCGCGGCGGCGGCCCGCAGCAGGCTCTTCTCCCGCCCGTCGAAGGTCTTCATCGCCCAGGGCGTGTTGAAGACGTACTCCACCAGCCGGTGGTCACAGAACGGCACCCGGACCTCCAGCCCGTTGGCCATGCTCATCCGGTCCTTGCGGTCCAGCAGGATCTGCACGAACCGGGTCAGGTGCAGGTAGCCGATCTCCCGCATCCGCCGTTCCCGGCCGGTCTCCCCGGCCAGCACCGGCACCTCGGCGATGGCCTGGCGGTAGCTGCCGGCCCGGTAGCCGGGGATGTCCAGCATGTGCAGCACGTCGTCCCGGAACAGCCGCTCCACCGTGGTGTGCGGGGTCCCGGCGCTCAGCCAGGGGAACGTGCGCGCGGCCACCGCGTCGGGGTCGTGGAACCAGCGGTAGCCGCCGAACACCTCGTCGGCCGACTCGCCGGACAGCGCCACGGTGGAGTGCGCGCGGACCGCCCGGAACAGCAGGTACAGCGAGGTGTCCATGTCGCCGACGCCGATCGGCAGGTCGCGGGCCCGCAGCACCGCGGCCCGCACCGACCTGTCCAGCAGGTCCGCGGAGTCGAGCACGATGTCGGTGTGCTCGGCCTCCACGTGGCGGGCCAGGTCGTGCACGTACGGCGCGTCGGGCGTGGCGCGGTCGAGGTCGGGGGTGAAGTTCTCGGTGTAGCCGGTGAAGTCCACGGCGAAGGAGCGGACCGGGCCGCGGCCCTGGTCCTTCAGCTCCCTGGCGGCCAGGGCGGTGATCGTGCTGGAGTCCAGGCCCCCTGACAGCAGCGTGCACAGCGGCACGTCGCTGACGAGCTGGCGGGCGGTGATGTCCTCCAGCAGGCCGCGCACGGTCTTGACCGTGGACGCCACGTCGTCGGGGTGCTCGTGCGCCTCCAGCCGCCAGTAGCGCCGCTTGCGCATGCCCTCGGGGCTCACCCGGACGACCTGGCCGGGGCGCACCTCGTACATGCCGCGGAACACCCCGTGCTCCGGCGTCTTGACGAACGCCAGCAGCTCGCGCAGCCCGTCGGCGTCGAGCACGCGCTCGGCGAGCGGGTTGGCCAGGATCGCCTTGGGCTCGGAGCCGAACAGCACGCCGTGCGGCGTGGGGTAGTAGTACAGCGGCTTGATCCCCATGCGGTCGCGGACGAGGAGCAGGTCCTCGCGGGAGGTGTCCCAGATCGCGAAGGCGTACATGCCGTTCAGGTGCGCGGCCAGGTCCTCGCCCCACTCCAGGTACGCCCGCAGCACCACCTCGGTGTCGCTGCGCGTGCGGAACGCGTGCCCGCGCGCGGCCAGCTCCCGGCGCACCTCGCGGAAGTTGTACACCTCCCCGCTGTAGGTGAGCACCGCCGCCGGGCGCCCGTCCTGCTCGGCCGTCATCGGCTGCCGCCCGCCCGCGATGTCGATGATCGCGAGCCTGCGGTGGCCGATGGCGGCGTGCGGCGCCAGCCACAGCCCCTCGTCGTCGGGCCCCCGGCAGGCCATCGTCTCGACCATGGCCCGCACGATGTCCCCGGCGTCCCGCAGGTCCCGCTCGAAGTCCACCCAGCCGCAGATCCCGCACATGCCGCTACCCCCCGAAAGTCACTTCCTTTCCGATAGCTGCCCCGAACTGGGCAAAAGCGGCGTATTGTGACAAATCTCCTAGAGGTCGTGACCTGGGAATGACCGGGCACGGCCACCGGGCGGACGCGGGCCCCACCCGCCGGCACCTCGTGATCGGCGCCGGGCGGTGATCCCGCCCGGCCTTGGGGCAGGGGGCCGCGATGGGCTCCTCTGACCTGATCTTCGCGGTCGCCGGGGCGGGGGCGCTGCTGGCGGCGGTGGTGCCGGGCCTGGTGCACCGGCGGCCGTTCTCGCTGCCGCTGGCGTGCCTGCTGGGCGGGATGGCGCTGTACCTGCTGCCGCTGCCGCTGCCCGAGCCCGACCCCGTCGCGCAGCGCGCGCTGCTGGAACACGTCACCGAGGTGTGCGTGGTCGTGTCGCTGATGGGCGCGGGCCTGGCGATCAACCGGCCGCCCGGCCTGCACCGGTGGTCGTCCACCTGGCGGCTGCTGGGCGTCACGATGCCGCTGACCGTCGTGGCCGTGGCCGCGGTGGCGGTGACGCTGCTGGGATGGCCGCTCGCCGCCGCGCTGCTGCTGGGCGCGGTCCTCGCGCCGACCGACCCCGTGCTCGCCTCCGACGTCCAGGTGGGCGAGCCCGTGGACGCCGTGGACGCCGACGACGAGGTGCGCTTCTGCCTCACCTCCGAGGCCGGCCTGAACGACGGCCTGGCGTTCCCGGTCGTCTACGCGGCCATCGCGCTGGCCGCCGCCGGCGGGACCGCGTGGATCGGAGGGTGGGCGCTGGTGGACGTCGGCTACCGGATCGTCGCCGGAGTCCTGGCCGGGGTGCTGGTCGGCGCGCTGCTCGGCCGGATGTTCTTCCGCGCCAGGACCTGGCCCCTGCGCCTGGCCGAGCACCAGGACGGCTTCGTCGCGCTGGCCGCGACCTTCCTGGCGTACGGGGCGGCCGAGCTCGTCCAGGGGTACGGGTTCATCGCCGTGTTCATCACCGCCTGCGCCATCAGGAACGCCGAGCGCACCCACGGCTACAACGGCGTGCTGCACGGCTTCATCGAGCAGGTCGAACGGCTGCTGACCGCCTGGCTGCTCCTGCTGCTCGGCGGGTACGTCGCCGCGGGCGGCCTGGCCGCGCTGACCTGGCGCGGCGCCCTGGCCGGGCTGCTGCTCCTGCTGGTCATCCGGCCGCTCACCGGCCGGCTCGCCCTGCTCCGCGGCCGGGCGGAGCCCAGGGAGCGGGCGGTGGCGGCGTTCTTCGGCATCCGCGGCATCGGCTCGCTGTACTACCTCGCCTTCGCGCTCGGCATGGCCGACTTCGGTGTGCCCGCGCGGGAGCTGTGGGCGGTGGTGGCGTTCACCGTACTGGTGTCCGTCGTGCTGCACGGCGTCACCGCCACTCCGGTCATGTCCCGGCTGGACCGCCTGCGCGGCATCTCCGGCCCGCCCGCGTCCCCGTCCTGACCCCGCCTACCGGACGGGGGCGAGCAGCCCGCGCGACCGCAGCACGGCCGCGGCGCCCTCGGCGAACCAGTACGCCTCCTCCAGGTGCGGCTGGCCGGAGAGGATGAAGTGGTCCAGGCCCAGCTCGTGGTACTCCTGGATGCGGTCGGCGACCTCCTCGTGGCTGCCCACCAGCGCGGTGCCCGCGCCGCCCCGCACCAGGCCGTAGCCCGCCCACAGGTTCGGCGAGATCTCCAGCTTGGTACGGTCGCCGCCGTGCAGCGCCGCCATCCGCCGCTGGCCGACCGACTCGCTGCTCGCGAACGTCGCCTGGACGGCGGCGATGCGGTCGGGGGAGATCCGCGACAGCAGCCGCTCCGCCTCGGCCCACGCCTGCCCGGAGGTGTCCCTGCTGATGACGTGCAGCCGGATGCCGAAGCTCAGCCGGCGTCCCTCGGCCTCGGCCAGCTCGCGCATCCGGCCCAGGCGCGCGGCGATCTGCTCGGGCGGCTCGCCCCAGGCGAGGTAGGTGTCCGCCTGCCGGGCCGCGACCCGCTCCGCCGCCGGGCTGGCGCCGCCGAAGAAGATCTCCGGACGTCCCCACGGGGCGGTGTCCACGGCCGCGTCCTCGATGTGGAAGTGCTCGCCCTTGAACTCGAACCTCTCGCCCCGGGCGAGGTCGGTGACGCCGCGCAGCACCGCCAGGAACTCCTCGGTGCGGGAGTAGCGCCGGTCGTGGTCCAGGTGGTCGCCGAACCGCCGTTGCTCGGCCGAGTCGCCGCCGGTCACGACGTTGAGCAGGAGCCTGCCGCCCGACACGCGCTGGAACGTCGCGGCCTGGTGCGCGGCGAGCGTGGGCGACAGCAGGCCCGGCCGGAAGGCCACCAGGAACTTCAGCCGCTTGGTGACCTGCGTGAGCGCGGCCGTGGTGATCCAGGCGTCCTCGCACCACAGGCCGGTGGGCGTCAGCACGGCCTCGTAGCCGAGCTGCTCGGCGGAACGGGCGATCTGCCCGAGATAGTCGATGTCCGGCCGCCGGAACCCGGACGCGACGGCGGCCAGCGTGTGCTCCGACCCGTCTCCGGAGCCGACGATGTCGCGGTTGTCGCCGTTGGTGGGCAGATACCAGTGAACGCGCAGCGCCATGCCGCCGGGGTCCTTTCGTCGCGATGAGCGATTAAAGTCTATCCCGGTAGGTTGAGTTGGGAATACCGTGCGCCGCAGCTCGCCGGGCCCGGACGGCACCAGATGTCGTGCACCCCCGCGGGCGGACGCTCGCCGGGGCGCCACGGGCGCGGGCTCCCCGGTGGATCGGCCGCCCGCCACTCCCACCCGCGCAGGGCGCGCTGCACGTGGTGCTGATCCCGGCGCGGCACCAGGACGTCGATGTCGTCATGGCCGCGAAAGGCCCGCCCGGCGGCGAGCTCGGCGGCGTACCCGCCCGCGACCCAGCACGGACAGGGCACCACCGAGAACGGCCGCGCCACCTCGGCGACCCGCGCCGGCTCCCAGCGCCCGCCCTCCTCACATGATCCTCACGAAAGACGCCTGCCGGGCCCGCCGAAGATCTGAGGGTACTCCTCGCGGACCGGCGGGTCCGTGCCTTCACGAGCGTGCCTTCACGAGGGGCGCGGTGCGTCCGGGCCGAGCCGCGGGCGGGCGCGGCAGGTCGGCGGGGGGGCAGTGGACCTCGTGCCCGCCGCCGAGGTTCGGGCACGGGCCCGCCCCCTCCGGCGCGTTGGGGCGGGCGGCGCGGGCAGGGGCTCGGGCGGCGACGTCAGCGGGGGCGGGGGAAGGGGAGGGCGGCCTCGCGGACGAGTTCGGTGGCGCGGGCGGTGGAGGAGGCGGCCAGGCCGGCGTCGCCGAGGCGGCGGGCCAGGTCGGCGTGTTTGAGCCAGTTGAACGGGCTGGAGGGGCGCACGGAGGTCCGCTCGCTGATCAGCAGGCGGGCCAGGTCCAGGCGTCCGGCGCGCAGCGCCGACTCCAGCAGCGTCTTCTGCACGGCGTCGCGCTGGGCGTGGCTGCCGCCGAACTCGTGCACGCGATGCCTGATCGGGTGCAGGAGCTCGACGACCCGCTCGTGGTCGCCCCGGCCGTACGCCACCAGGGCGCGGCACACCGGCAGGCCCACGCGGACGGTCATCGCGTGGTTGGTCACCGCGGGCCGCTCCCACTCGGCGTACGTCTCGCGGCTCCTGATCAGCGCCTCGGCGTCGGCGATCCGCCCGGCGCCGACGTAGGCCATGACCGCGTGCGCGTCGTTGAAGGCGGAGAACGGCTCGGCGGTCTTGGCCGCCCACGCGTCCGCCAGCGCCCGCCAGCGCGCGGTCTGGTCGTGGCCGTCCAGGTACATCCGCCACAGCAGCGCGGAGGCGTCCACCAGTTCCAGGGCGCTCTCGGAGGTGTCCGGGCCGTGCAGGACCGCGTCGTAGATCTCCAGGGCGCGGCCGGTGGCGCCGGCCTCCAGGGCGTACAGGGCGTAGTGCCACCAGGTGTGCACGTTGAAGAAGGTGCCGGTGGCCCAGTCGTCCCGCCGCTCGTCGAGCAGGCGTACGCCGTCGCCGAAGCGGCCCTGCATCTCGTAGGTGTGCGCGACGGCGTGGATCGCCCACACGTCGCGCGGGTTCAGCTCGACCGCGCGCAGACCGGTCTCCTCCGAGCGGTCGTAGTGGCCGGCCTCCTCCAGGCCGAAGGCGTACATCCCCAGGATGTGGCCGTAGTGGCGGTCCTCATCCTCGTGCCAGGCCGACAGGGCGCCGCCGATGCGGTCGCGCAGCATGCGGGCGTCGCCGGTGAGGAAGTCGATCTGGTGGCCGGCCGCCAGCGCCAGCGCGTCGCGGGGATGCTCCGCCACGATCTGCGCGAGCAGCCGCCCCGCGCCCAGAAGGTCGCCGTTGAGCAGGACCTGCGCGGCCGCCACGTGGGCGCGCTCGCGGGGCGGCAGCGCCCGCTCGTCCACCCGGGTGCGGAAGGCGGCGAAGCGGCGCCGCTCCCGCCGGGTGTCGTCGGGTTCGGTGGCCAGCACGGCGAGGTAGGCCGCCAGGACGTTGCCCATCGGCCAGTCGGGGTCCTCCGCGAGGACCGACCTGGACTCGGCGGCGACCTCCGGCCGGAAGTTCAGCAGGTCGTCCACCGCCTGGTCGAAGTGCTTCAGCGCCGCGTCGCTGGTGGCGCCGACCGCGAGTCCGTGCTCGTCGCCGGCCATCGTCGTCCCGTCCTTCCGGCTGCCTCAGGGGTGGGAGCGCCAATATAGCTATAAGTAAGTAGGAAATACATCGATTTGGCCACGGCGAGTCGGCGCCGTGAGCGTCGCCGGCCGGCCGGAAAGGACCCGAGGATGAGCGAGCACGTGCGCTGGGCGGTGAACCTGCCCCTGCCCGGCCTGGCCCTGCGGGAGCACCGCCGGATCGTCGAGGCGCTGCCCGGCATGGGCTACGACGACGTGTGGACGGGGGAGGGCGGCGGCATCGACGCCTTCACCCCGCTGGCCGCCGCCGCGGCCTGGCAGCCTCGGCTCGGGCTGGGCACCGGCGTGGTCCCGGTGCTCACCCGGGGGCCGGGCGTCCTCGCCCAGACCGCCGCGTCACTCGCGGACCTGGCCGGGAACTCCGGCTCCGGCCGCGTCCTGCTGGGCATCGGCACCTCGGTGCCCGCGCACGTCACGGCGCTCAACGGGGTCGCCTTCGACCGGCCGGTGGCCCGCGTGCGCGACACGCTGCGCTTCCTGACCGCCGCGCTGCGCGGCGAGCCCGTGGACGCCGAGTACGAGACGTTCACGGTCCGCGGCTTCCAGATGCCCGCGACCGGCGTCAAGGTGGTGCTCGGCGCGCTGCGCCCGCGCATGGTCCGCCTGGCCCTGGACGAGGGCGACGGCTTCGTCACCAACCTGCTCACCCCCGCCGACCTGGCGCGGGTCCTGGCCGAGGCCGGGCCCGTGCCGGAGGGCAGGGAGATCGTCGCCAAGGTCTTCGTCTGCCCCACCGAGGACGTCGCGTACGCCCGCCGCGCCGGCCGGGCGTTCCTCGGCTGGATCCTGAACCAGCCGCCCTACCGGGCCTTCCACGACCGGCTGGGCAGGGGCGGCGTCCTGGCGCGGTCGCGGGAGCTGTTCGACGCCGGCGACCGGCGGGCGGCGGGCGAGGCGCTGCCGGACGGCCTGGTGGACGACCTGTGGCTGAGCGGCCCGGTGCCCGAGCTGCGCGACAGGATCGCCCGGTACGCCCAGCCGGGCGTGACCTCCGTGCTGATCTACGTGGCGCCCACGCCCGGCCTGCTCTCCGGGGCCGACGACCTCGCGACGGTCCTGGCCGGGCTCCGCCCGTGAGATCGGCCGGGACCGGCCGCTTGACGGGCCCGCGGTGGGCGTGCGAATGTGCGGAATGCGCTTTCCGAAGCGGGGGGAGGAATCACCGTGAGCACGTCGAGGGTGGCCGCATGACGTTTCCGGGAGGCACGTCCGTCAGCCGGTTGTCGGTCTACACCGGGATGTGCCCCGACGGGCTGGAGGGCGGCACGCCGCATCTGCACACCGCCTCCACCGAGGCGTACGTGGTCGTCGGCGGACGGGGGGAACTGCACAGCGCCGGGCCGCACGGCGTGCGGGAGACCCCGCTGGTTCCCGGCTCCACCGTCTGGTTCACGCCGGGCACCATCCACCGGGCCGTCAACCTCGGCGGGCTGGAGGTGCTGGTGATCATGCAGAACGCCGGGCTGCCCGAGGCCGGGGACGCGGTGATGACCTTCCCGCCGGAGGTCGTCGCCGATCCCGGGCGTTACCGGGAGGCCGCCGCCCTGCCCATCGGCGCCCCGGAGGAGGAGGTCGAGGCGGCCGTGGCGCGGCGGCGCGAACTGGCCGTCGAGGGGTACCTGCGGATCGCCGCCGCGCTGCGGGCGGGCGACACCGAGCCGCTGCGCCGGTTCTACCGGCACGCGGTCGCGCTGGTGCGGCCGAAGGTGGCGGCGTGGCGGGAGATCTGGGAGGGGAGCGTCGCCCGGCAGGCGCGCGAGACCGCCCAGGTGCTCGACGCGCTGGAACGCGGCGACGAGGGGCATCTCCTGCGGGCCTCGCTGATGGAGAGCCCGCCCGAGCCGCGGTGGGGCATGTGCGGCCGCCTGCGGGCGCACGACGTCGCCCATCCGGTCGTCCTCGCCCCCGGCGCCGCCGACGGGGTGGCATAGCATGAGGGAAAGGCTGCCAGGGGGTCTGCCAGGGGGTTAGGTCAGCGGCGCCCGCCGCGCCGGCTGGCCGGCAGCCGCTCCCGGCGGCGGGGGCCGCGCCGCGATCACCCGCGCCGCCGTGAGCGGCGAGGGGGGCGACATGCACTTCGACGTGATCGTGGAGACGCCGGGAGGCTCGCGCAACAAGTACGAGATGGACTTCCGGGCGGGGCGCATCCGGCTCGACCGGCTGCTGTTCACCGCGACCGTCTACCCCTACGACTACGGCTTCGTGCCCGGCACGCTGGCCGAGGACGACGACCGGCTCGACGCCCTGGTCCTCGGCGAGGAGCCGACCTTTCCGGGGTGCGTGATCGAGGTCCGTCCGGTCGCGGTCTTCTGGATGGAGGACGAGCGCCGGCCCGACGCGAAGGTGCTGTGCGTGCCGGCCCACGACGTACGCTTCTCCGAGATCCGCGATCTCCTCGACGTCGACTGGCACGTGCTCGCCGAGATCGGCCACTTCTTCGAGGTCTACCAGGACCTCGAACCGGAGAAGAGCACCAGCACCCGCGGCTGGGAGTACCGGTCGGTGGCCGAGAAGGCCGTGGACGAGGCCGTGCGGCGCTTCCGCGCGAGCGTCGCCGACCAGTGGCTGATCGGCGCCGGCGGGGTGGTGCTGTAGCTCACGCGGAGCGGGTGGCGAGCGCCAGGTAGCGCTCCTCGCCGTCGTCGTAGCGGGTCAGGGTCCATCCGGCGGCGCGCAGCAGCGGGCGCAGGTTGGGCTCGGCGCGTACGTCCTGCGGGGTCAGGGCGCGGCCCTGCCGTGCGGCCAGCGCCGCCCGGCCCACCGGGTGGAACAGCGCGAGCCGCCCGCCCGCGACGGTGACCCGCGCCAGCTCGGCCAGCACCCCGGCGGGGTCGGCCACGTGGGAGATCAGCCCGGCGGCGAAGACGGCGTCGGCCACGGCGGCGGACAGCGGCAGGCGGGCCACGTCGGCGATCACCAGGTGCCCGTACGCGGCCCGGCCCCGCTCGCGGGCGGCCCGGATCATCTCGGGGGTGAGGTCGGCGCCGATGACGAGTCCGCCGGGCCCGACCGCTTCACGCAGCGGCGGGAACGCCCGCCCGGTGCCGCACCCGGCGTCCAGCACCACGTCACCGGGCTTCAGCCCCAGCTCGGCCACGGCCGCGGCGAAGGCCGGGCCGTCGTCGGGGAACTTCTCCTCCCACCCCGCCGCGCGCTCGGCGAAGAACCGCCGGGTGCGCTCGGCCCGCGAACCGCTCTCGTCGTCGTCCGGCTCCACAGCGCCCATTATGGCCGGTGAGCGCGGGAGCCGCCGGACGTGCGGGGAGAAGCGGCGTCCTATTGCCTCCACCAGGCGCGATGTTCCCGGTTATGCCGTGCAAATATGCTGTGGCACCCGTGATATGGGAACAGTGTGGAATTTACGGCCAGATTACCGGGAAATGGTGGAAGTAAAGGGGAGGCGGTGGTAGGCAATACCGTAGCGCAGTGGTGCTATAGTACACGCAGTCTATAACGACCCCGTGGAGGTGCCTCGATAATGGCGAAGCAAGTCAGGGAACTCCTGATCGACGACATCGATGGCAGTGAGGCGGCCTACAGCACGAAGTTCGGCTTGGATGGTGTCGCCTACGAGATTGACCTGTCGGAGGAGAACGAGGAGAAGCTGCGCAAGGCGCTGGCGCCCTTCATCAACGCGGCGCGCCCGGTGAAGCGGGAGCGGCAGGGGCGTGGGCGGCGCGGCGGCGCCGGTGGTGGCGCGATGAGCCGTGACCGGGCCAAGGAGATTCGCCGCTGGGCCAAGGCCCAGGGACTTCCGGTCAGCGAGCGCGGCCGGATCGCTTCTTCCGTGGTGGAACAGTACGAGGCGTCGCACTAGAGAGATCGGAAGTCCCCACGGGTTGAAGTTTTGATTGTCCTCGCGCACGCCTTACCCGCCCCCATTGCGGGCGCCGGTGTAATGCGGGTCGCAACGGGTGCGGGCGGGCTTGGCGGAAAAGCGCAGCGGGCCCCGGCGCGGCCGGGCGCGGCAATAGCCGGGAACCGGGGGTTTTCGGTGACGGCCGGTTCGCGCCGGAGTGCCGCTCGCGAAGGTAAACGGTAAGGGAGCCGCGGGTGCGGCGCCGGCTCCGGGCCGCCGCGCGCCATGGAGCGAGCAGGGTATACCGCCCTGCGCCGCACCCGGGACCGTCAGCGGCCGGCGAAGCGCAGCGCGTCGGAGAGGTTCCGGCGGGCGTCGGCGGGCAGCAGGTAGCCGGCCTTGACGTTGGCCGCGTCGGCCTCGGCGACGGCGGCGACGTAGCGGGCGCGGCTCGGATACAGCGCGTCGAGCCGCGCCTGGTCGAACGGGATGTGCGCGCCGAACAGCCGGCAGAAGGTCTCGCCGGAGTTGTCGCCGTCGTTCAGCGCGATGGGCACCTGCACCTGCGATGGCCGGATCCCGCCGAGGGCCAGGCCCAGCGCGTCGCGGGCCTTCGTGCCGTCCGGGTTGAACCGCAGCCCCGGCGCGACCGGCGGGGCGACGCCGTGCTCGGCCCAGCGGGCCAGGTGGACGTACGCGGCGGCGATCATGTGGTGCAGCGGCGCGCGGCTGAACGGCGGCCGGGCGCACGCGTACGTGGGCGCCGCGCCCAGGTCGCGGGTCAGGAGCGGGGCCCGGTACTCCTGGCCGTGCCAGCCGGAGTGGGCCGTCCCCGCGACCTCCCAGCGGCGGAACCGGTCGGTGTCCGGCGGCCGGACCGGTGTGCGTACGTCGGTCTCGGAGAGCACCTGGAACACCGGCTCGGTCCCGGCGCGTGCGGGGGCCGGGCCCACGATGGCGGCATAGGCGTCGAAGACCCGCTCGACCTGCGGGAGCACGGCGTCGTACATGACGGTCAGCCGGCCCGCCGACTGCGAAGCGCCGATCGCGAGCACCGTACGGGGGCGCAGCCGGCCCAGGACGCCGCCGCGGGCGCGGATCGCCCGGCCCGCCTGGGAGAAGACGGAGTAGGACAGCTCGTCGGCGGTGAAGCGCCCGCCACCGGTCACGTCGAGGCCGCCGTAACGGGCAGGGCTCCACCCGCGGAGCTGATCGACGCCCACACGCTGCGCCGACACCCCGACCCACGCGTATCCGGCGCGGGTGATCTGCTCGGTGCTCCACAGCGCGTCAAGGTCGTACCCGGCCGTCACGTTCTGCCACTCGGTCAGCACGACGCCGTTGAACCTGTCCGGGTGCGCCGGGCGGCGGACGATCACCCTGGTCCGGTACGGCACGCCGGTGGCGAGCAGTTGCCCGGTGGCGCTGTAGGCGTCGGCCTGGCCCGACAGGACGAACTCCTGCTCGACGTAGCCGAGGGAGGCCAGGCCGGCGTCCGTGGCCAGCCACGGGTAGGTGCCGGCCACGTCCGGCGCCTTGGGGTCGCCGGGCAGCGCGCCCGGGATCGGCCCCTCGACCAGCGGGACCGGGACGGGCCGCGGCTCGGCCGCCGTGCCCGGCGGGGAGGCCGCGGTGGGCGACGGCGCGGCGTGGACGGGCCATGCGGGCGCCAGCGCGGCCATGACCACCACCCCCGCGATCACCAGCCGTGCCGATCCGGAACGGGGCAGCGAACGCATAATGAGGACCTCCGTGACGGGCCGTGCGGGGCGCATCGGCCGTTACCCGGATCATTTACAAAAGCCTGACGACCGGCATCGGTACTATCACCGGTCGTGCTGGCGGCCCATTGCCGCCCTCTGACGCCTTTTGCGAATGTCGCGGTCACCGACCCGACTCCAGGAGGCTTCATGAAGCTCAGGCAGCTCATCCGGCGCGTCATCGCGGCGGGGGCCGGGATCGTGCTGGCAGGCGCGCTCCTGACGGTGCCGGCCGCCCCGGCGCACGCCGCCCCCGGAGGCTCCGGACCCTATCCGGCCGACTACGAGACCACCCTCCGCCTGCCCGGCCACACCGTCTACCGGCCCGCGGTCCTGCCCACCGGCGTGCTGCTGCCCATCGTCGCGTGGGGCAACGGCGCCTGCCGGGCCGACGGCACCATGTTCGAGAACTTCCTCAAGGAACTCGCCTCCCACGGCTTCCTGGTCATCGCCAGCGGCCGGCCGGGCGGCACCGGGAGAACCGACGCGGACATGCTGACCGAGGCCATCGACTGGGCCATCGCGGAGAACGGCCGCCTCGGCAGCAGGTACCGCGGCAGGATCGACACCGCCGAGATCGCGGTGATGGGCCAGTCGTGCGGCGGGCTGGAGGCGTACGAGGCGTCGGCCGACCCGCGCGTCACCACCACCGGCATCTGGAACAGCGGCATGCTCAGCGACCTGGACAACCACCGGCTCGCCCGCCTGCACGCGCCGATCGGGTACTTCGTCGGCGGTCCGAGCGACATCGCCTACGAGAACGCCATGGACGACTGGAACCGCCTGCCCGCCGGCCTGCCCGCCTTCATGGGCAACCTGGACGTCGGCCACTTCGGCACCTACGGCCAGTCCAACGGCGGCGAGTTCGGCCGGGTCGGCGCGGCCTGGCTGAAGTGGCAGCTCAAGGGCGACCCCGCCGCCAGGGCGATGTTCGTCGGCCAGAACTGCGGGCTGTGCTCGGGCCCGTGGCAGATCATGCGCAAGAACCTCACCTGACGCGGCGCCGGACCCGTGACCGGGACGGCGGTCACGGGCCCGGGTGCGGCGCCGGTGACGGCGTCATGAGGTCCGGGCCGTGCGCCAGAAGGCGCTCGCGTACGGCCGCCGCGGCCGGGTGGGCGCCCCCGGCGCGCGTGGCCAGGAACAGGGTGTTGATCGGCGGGAGCTCCGGCCGGTGCAGCAGGTGGAGCCGGCCGTCGGCCAGTTCGGTGGCGCACAGGTAGACCGGCAGGACGGTGATCCCGGCGCCCGCCGTCACGGCGGCGAGAACCCCGCGCAGGTCGGGGACGACCACGGCGGGCTGCCGGGTCAGCCGGGTGTCGAACACGGTGCGCCAGTAGCGGCGCAGGATCGGCAGGTTCTCCGCGTACGCGACCAGCGGGGCGCGATCGACGTCGCGGAAGGTCCACCCGGGCGCGGCGACCAGGGCGAACTCCTCATCGCCGAGCGGCTCGACGCGCAGGCCGCGGCGGCGCGGCCGGACGCTGGAGATGACCAGATCGAGGCTGCCGTCGGCGAGCGCCGTCAGCAGGCCGTCGGGCAGCCCGAGCGTCACGCGCAGGTGCAGGCCCCGCGAGACGAGCGGGGCGAGGCAGGGCAGCACCCGGGCGCACACCAGCTCGGCGGGGCCCCCGAGGTGGACGGCGCGGCCGAAGGTCTCGGCGGGGCCGCTGAGGTCGCCGAGGACCAGCTCCTCCAGCGCGTCCAGGGCGTGGCCGACCCGGGCGGCGAGCTGGTCGGCGGCGGGGGTCGGCGCCATGCCGCGCGGCACCCGCTCGAACAGCGGCCGGCCGAGGTCGCGTTCGAGGCTCTTGACGTGCGCGGTGACGGTCGGCTGCGACAGGCCCAGCAGTTCGGCGGCGCGCGAGACCGACCCGGAGCGGTGCACCGCCAGGAAGGTCCGCAGCAGGTCGAAGGAGATGCCCCGCATACCCTTCCTTGTATCAGAAATCCGATACCAGGTGCCGCATTCCGCTATTGGATTCCGATGGACGCCCGGAGCCAGTATGAGGGGAGCCAACGATCGTGACGTCCACGAAGGAGAGCGCACCCTCATGCCCAAGCGCGTCCTCATCGCCTTGACCAGCCACTCCGTCCTCGGCTCCACCGGCCGCCCGACCGGGTTCTACGTCTCCGAGGCGGCCGTGCCCTGGGAGGTCTTCACCGAGGCCGGGATCGAGGTGGGCCTGGTCAGCGTCGCCGGAGGCCGCCCGCCGCAGGACGGCGAGGACCCCGGCGACCCGGTCCAGGCCCGCTTCCTGGCCGACGAGCGGATCGCCGCCCAGCTCGCCGACACCCCCGCCGCCGGCGCCGTGGACCCGGCACCCTACGACGCCATACTGTTCGCCGGGGGCCACGGCACCATGTGGGACTTCCCCGGCGACCCCGGCCTGGCGGCGCTGGGCCGCGGCATCTACGAGAGCGGCGGCATCGTCGCGGCCGTCTGCCACGGCCCGGCCGCCCTGGTCGGCCTGACTCTCTCCGACGGCTCCCACCTCGTCGCGGGCAAGAAGGTCGCCGCCTTCACCAACGCCGAGGAGGAGGCCGTCGGCCTGGCCGGGGTCGTCCCGTTCCTGCTGGCCGACCGGCTCATCGAGCAGGGCGCGGTGCACGTCCCCGCCGACGACTTCACCGCGCACACCATCGCCGACGGCCGCCTGATCACCGGCCAGAACCCCGCCTCGGCGCGCGGCGTCGCCGAGCGGGTCGTCTCCGCCCTGCTCTGAGGCGGGCCCCCAGGGGCGAGCGCGGGATCTCAGGCCGCGACGGGTGGGCTGACCGGCCGTCTCCGGCGAGGTTCCCGAGGGCTTGTGCCGGATAGAGGGCCGATGAGCACCACATCCCTATCCGCCCATGAGGAGCGGCGATGTCCATCACGCTGGCACTGGCCGGCGACACCATGCTCGGACGCGGCGTCGCCGACCGGCTGGAGCGGACCGCCGACCCGGCCGCGTACTTCGACGACGGGGTGCGCGCCGCGCTCGCCGGAGCCGACCTGGTCCTGCTCAACCTGGAATGTTGCATCTCCACCCGGGGCTCCAGGTGGGAGCCGCGGCGCAAGGCGTTCCACTTTCGCGCGCCGCCGCAGGCCGCCCGGATGCTGGCCGGCATCGGCGTGGACTGCGTCACCCTGGCCAACAACCACGCCCTGGACTACGGGCCCGAGGCGCTGATCGACACCCGCGAGCACCTGACCGCGGCGGGCGTGCACGCCGTGGGCGCCGGCTCCTGCCTCGCCGAGGCGGCCGAGCCGGTCGTGCTGACGGCCGGCGGCCTGAGCGTCGCGGTCCTGGGCGTCACCGACCACCCGCCGGACTTCGCCGCCGCCCGGGACCGCCCCGGAGTGGCGTACGTGCCGCTGGCCGAAGGGGTGCCCGGCGGGCTCGTGGACGCCGTCGGCGCCCTGCGCGACCGCGCCGACCTGGTGCTCGTCCTGGTCCACTGGGGGCCCAACATGACCACCGAGCCCCTGCCGTACGTGCGCCGCGCGGCCGAGTCGGTACGCGCCGCGGGCGCCTCGCTGGTGGCCGGGCACTCCGCGCACGTCTTCCACGGCGTGGAGGGCGCCGTCCTGTACGACCTGGGCGACTTCATCGACGACTACATGGTCGATCCCGAGCTGCGCAACGACCTGGGGCTGATCTTCCTGGTCACCGTGGACGAAAGGGGACCGGCGCTGCTGGAGGCGATCCCCATCGCCCTGGACTTCTGCCGCACCCGCCTGGCCGGCCCGGAGGAGTCCGCGTGGATCCGCGACCGCTTCACCACCGCCTGTGCCCGCTTCGGCACCGATGTGCGCACCCGCGCCGGCCATCTCACCGCCGACCTCAGATGACCGCGCCGAAAACCAGGTGACGGTCCTCGCCGCACCCCGGACAATCACCGATCATGGGCGCGAAGCGGGCACGAGACGGACTGAGCCGGGCGTACCGGACGGGCGGCCGCCCGATCCGGGTCGGGCGGTCGATCGCCGGGGCCGACGAGATCGACGCATACGTCGTGGGCGTCGGCCGCAAGTGGGCGCTGCTGCACGTCGTCTCCGGCGACATGCGCCTCGACGGATACGCGGCCGTCCGGCTGCGCCACGTCGAGCGGGCGTCGAGCGCCGGCTGGAAGGGGTCGGCGGTCGCGCACCGTGCGCTGGGGCTGCGCGGGGAGCGCCCGGCGCGGGTGCCGGGGCTCGACCTCGACACGACCGCCGGCCTGATCGGCACCATGGCCGCCGCGTTCGGGCTGATCGGGGTGTACGTCGAGGAGGCCGACCCCGGCGTCTGCTACGTGGGCGTGCCCCGGGGGATCACCCGGGGCAAGCGGCTGCGGCTGCAGGAGATCGACAGCGGAGCCGAATGGGACCGCGCCTGCACCACCACCAGGCTGGCCGAGATCACCCGGCTGGACGCCGGGGGCGGGTACCTGGACGCGCTGGCCGCCGTCGGGGGGCCCGCCCCGGCGTGGCGGGTCAGCGGGCGGTGAGCGAGCAGGTGTTCTCGACGTCTCCGGTGGCGGGGCGCGGGAGGGTCGTGCTCGGGGGCGGCGGGGTGCCGGTGGCGAGCCATGACTCCAGGGCGGTGAAGGCGTCGCGGAAGCAGGGCAGCAGCGGGCGGATGCGGGCGGGGTGGGCGGCGTACAGGGAGTCCACGTGGGTGCCGCCCTCCACGCGGTAGTAGCGGAACAGGCGCTCGCGGTGGGCCGCCTTGACCATGCCGGCGTAGAAGTCGGAGGTCTCGCTGATCGGCAGCAGGGTGTCCAGCGTGCCGTGCAGGGTCACCAGGGGCCGCTTGATCTTCCCGGTCAGCGAGATCCGCGCCACCGCCCGGTACACCGACGCGGGCCGGGAGGCGTAGTCGTAGTCGGCGTCGCAGGCCGGGGTGCCCGGCGTACAGAACGGCGTGCCCGCCTCGGTGTCACCGTCCCAGCCGGGGTCCAGCTCCTCGCGGTAGACGCGCTGGGTGAAGTCCCAGTAGGCGCGGTAGTGGTAGTCCCACAGGAACGACGTCTCCGGCGCGAAGCCCGCCGCGGCCATCCCGGCCGTGTCGCCCGCCGGGTACGCGCGCAGCGCGGGCGGCAGGAAGGTGAGCAGGTTGGGGCCGCGGGCGGTCCACAGCGTGCCCTCCCAGTCCACCCCGCCGTCGAACAGGTCGGGGCGGTTCTCCAGTTGCCAGCGCACCAGGTAGCCGCCGTTGGACTGGCCGGCCGCGATCGTGGTGCGCACCGGGCGGCCGTACCGCTGCCTGGCGGTGGCCTCGGCGGCGACGGCGAGCTGGCTGACGCGGCGGTGCCACTCCGCTATCGCGTCGCCGGGCCGGGCCCCGTCGCGGTAGAAGGCGGCGCCGGTGTTGCCCTTGTCGGTCGCCGCGTACGCGTAGCCGCGCGCGAGCGCCCAGTCGGAGATCGTGAAGTCGTTGGCGTACGTCTCGCGGGTGCCGGGTGACCCGGCCACGACCAGGCCGCCGTTCCACCGCTCGGGCAGCCGGATCACGAACTGCGAGTCGTGGTTCCAGCCGTGGTTGGTGTTGCCGGTGGAGGTGTCGGGGAAGTAGCCGTCGATCTGGACGCCCGGCACGCCGCTCGGGTTGACGGCCCCCGCCGAGCTGAGCCCCGCCCAGTCGGCCTGGTCGGTGTGACCGGAGGCCAGGGTGCCGGCCGTGGTCAGGTCGTCCAGGCAGGCGGTCACCTGGTGTTCGGCGCCGGGGACGGTGAGGTGCGGGCAGGCGGACGCGGCGGTGGCCGTGCCCGGGGCGGTCAGCGCGCCGGCGGCCAGGACGGCGCTCACGAGGACGGACGCGGCGAGCCCGCGCGGGGGACGGGGCATGGGTGCTCCTTCGGATCGCGGTCCAGCGCAGGCTAGAACGCCGGTGATCCCGCCGACATGTCGCCGGAACACACTCTTGACCGCCGCGTCATGGTCATCGGGATCGCCTGTCGGGGCGGCCGAAAAAGACCCAACGGCATGAATGCATTCCCATAATTCACATCCGGATTTCTCCTTGCTAAATTGGCGGCATTGTCGAGCGTTTAAATCGTATGAATTCATTCCTGTGGGGGAGCCCGTGGAGTCGCTGGTCGTGGAGCGTGTGGAGACATTCGTGGTGGAGCTGCCGGCGATCCGGTCGTTCGGTATTTCCGGGGGGAGCGTCACCACCGCGGGAAAACCGGTGGAGCGCGTGCTCGTCAAGGTCACGGCGGGGGGCGTGACCGGCTGGGGCGAGGCGACGCCGACGCCCTCGTGGACCTACGAGACCGTGGAGTCGATCACCTCCACCATCGACCGCTACCTCGCGCCGGCGCTGGCCGGCCGGCCCGCCTGGGACCTCGACGGCGCCGGCGCGGCCTTCGAGAAGGCGATCAACCGGGGGCTGTCGATCGGCTCCCCCATCGCCAAGTCCGCGCTCGACATCGCCCTGCACGACCTGCTCGGCCGGGCCCTCGGCGTGCCGCTCGGCGTCCTGTGGGGCCACCGCCGGATCGAACGGATCAGGCTGGGCTGGATCGTCTCCGGCCAGAGCCCGCGGGAGGTCCGGCAGGCGGTGGAGGAAGGGCGGGCGGAGGGCTATTCCGCGTTCAAGGTCAAGGTGGGCCTGCACGACGAGGCCACGGACGCCGCGGTGGTGGCCGCGGTCAGGGAGGCGGCGCCGGACGCCCCGATCTGGGTGGACGCCAACCAGGCGTACACGGTCGGCGGCGCGCTGCGGATGGCGCGCAGGCTCGCCGACCTGGACGTGGCGGCGTTCGAGCAGCCGCTTCCGGCCAACGACATCACCGGGCTGCGGCGGCTGCGCGACCACAGCCCGCTGCCGGTCGCCCTGGACGAGAGCCTGCGCCACCCCTCCGACCTGGCCACGTTGGTCAAGCTCGACGCGGTGGACATCGCCATCGCCAAGGTGCAGCGCTCGGGCGGGCTCACCCTGTCGCGCAGGCTCTGCCAGCTCGCCGAGGACGCGGGCCTGCAGATCATGGGCTCCGGGCTGACCGACTCCGATCTGGGCTTCGCCGCCTCGCTCCACCTGTTCGCCGCCTTCGGCGTGGACACGCCCGTGGACCTCAACGGGCGGCAGTTCATCCGCTCCCCGTACGTCGGCGGCACGACGGTGGAGGTCTCCGGGGGGACGGCGGCGGTTCCGAAGGGGCCGGGCCTGGGCGTCGAGGTGGACGAGGACGCGGTGCGCGCCCTCGCCTCGGGGCGCCGGTGACCCGGCGCCCCGGGGCGGGCGCTCAGCGCAGCCAGTCGTCCAGGTGCTCGGCGACGAAGGCGTCGTCCACGAGCCACGGGTAGGCCGCGCGGACCCGCTCGATCTCCTCGGCCTGGCCCGGCGACAGCCCTTCCGCCGGGTCCAGGCACCAGGTGCCGGCGAGCAGGCCCTGCCCGCGCAGCACCTCGTGCACGCCCGCGATGCAGCCCCGGAATCCGCCCGCCACGTCGAAGACGGCCCCGTTGGCGTCGGTGAGGCCGGCGGCGCGCGCGAGCAGCGAGCGCAGCACGCCGTCGTCGCCCGCCCGGGCCCGGCGCACCTCCTCGAACATCAGCACCGCGGCGCGGGTCCACACCGCCCACTGGCCGAGCAGCCCGCCGGCGATGTACCGTCCCCCGACCGGGGTGAGCAGGTCGGCCAGGATGTTGTCGTCGTTCCCGGTGTACAGCGCGATCTCCTCGCCCCGCCCCGACTCGGCCACGCCCCTGACCACGTCCAGGGTGCGGTACCGGTCGAACGGCGCCATCTTGATCGCCACCAGCGACTCCTGGGCGGCCAGCGAGCGCCAGAACGCCGGGCTCAGCCGCCGTCCGCCGACGGCCTCCTGCAGATAGAAGCCGATGACCGGCAGCACGTCCCCGACGGCCTTCGCCCTGGCGAGCAGGCCCGCCTCGTCCATCCCCGCGACCCGGGGCGACAGCAGCACCGCGTGGTAGCCCAGCGAGGCCGCGAGTTCCGCCTCGGCGACGGCCTGCGCGGTGTCCCCGCACGCGCCGGCGACCAGGACGACGGGGCGCTCCGCCTCCCGCGCCACCACGTCGGCGGTGATCTCCAGCACCGGCCGGAGCAGGCCGGCCTCGCGGATCTCGAACTGGGTGGTGTGCACCGCGACGGCGACGCCGCCCGCTCCCGCGGCCAGGTAGTAGCGGGTGAGCGCCCGCTGGCGCCGCTCGTCGAGCGTACGCCGTTCAGTGAGCGCCAGCGGGTGGGCGGGGATGACCAGGCCCTCCCTGAGCAGGCCGGCCGGCATCTCAGAACCTCCCGTCGCGTACGGCGAACTTGGTCGGCTTGCCGGACAGGGGCAGCCCTCGGGCGATCCAGTCGGCCTGCCAGCCGATCAGGGTGTCGAGCGGGACGTCCGGGTAGCCGAACAGGCCGTGGCAGCGGGTGGCGTCGTTCAGCAGCGCGGTGCCCGCCTCCGTCCCGGTGAAGACGGCCTCGACGCCGAGGGCGGCGGCGAGCCGGGTGGCGACCCGCCGCACCGTCGCCGTCTCGGGTCCGGTCAGGTTGAGCGTGAACGGCTCCGGCGCGGCGGCGTGCCGGAGCGAGCGCAGCGCCACCTCGTTGGCGTACCCCTGCCAGACGACGTTGACGTGACCGGTGGTCAGATCGACCGGCTCGCCCGCGGCCAGCGTGACCGCCAGATCGGCGAGCACGCCGTAGCGCAGGTCCACGGCGTAGTTGAGGCGCAGCACCGCGACCGGCGTGCCGCGCGTGGCCGCGGCGTGCTCGAAGATCCGCTCCCGGCCGAGGCAGCTCATCGCGTACTCGCCGACCGGGCCCGGCGGGTCGCCCTCGGCGCTGCCGCCGCCGGCCACGTCCACCAGCGGGTACACGTTGCCGGTGGAGAACGCCACGATGGCCGAGTCGCGGTAGCGGCGCGCGACCGCCGCGGGCAGGGCCGCGTTCACCACCCAGGACTGGTACGGCGCGGCGGACGTGCCGAACTTGGCGCCGGCCATGAACACCACGTTGGCCGCGTCGGGCAGGCCCGCGAGACCGTCGTCGCCCAGCAGGTCGTGGCGGACCACGTCGATCCCTTCTTGGGCCAGGGCCTCGGCCGTGGCCCCGTCGGACCAGCGGGAGACGGCGTACACACGCGTCCCCTTCCTGTCCGCGGCGTCCAGGCCGCGGCGGGCCAGCCGCACCAGGCTCGGCCCCATCTTGCCGCCCGCGCCCAGCACCACCAGGTCCCCGGACATCCCGGCCAGGTCGGCGACCAGGCCGTCGGAGGGGGTGGCCAGCCGGTCCTCCAGCTCCGCCTCAGATGTGAACACGCCCTGCTCCTCGATCCACGACCGCGCGGAACGCGGCCAGCGCCTCCTCCACCGGCGGCGCGTCGGGGAACCAGGCGCGCTCCCACTCCAGCGCCAGGTAGCCCGAGTAGCCGATGCGGTCGAGCTGCTCCAGCACGCCCCTCACCCCGGCCACCCCCTGCCCCGGCAGCACCGGCGTGAGCCGGGACGGCGAGTCGGTGTCCTTGATCTGCACGTGCCTCAGGTACGGCGCCAGCGCGTCCGCGGTCCGCGCGGGCGGCTCGCCCGCCCGCCACGGGTTGACCATGTCCCACAGCGCGCCCACCCGGGGCGAGCCGACTCCGGCCAGCACCGCGGCGACCGCCTCGCCGGTGAGGAAGACGTCGTGGGTCTCCAGCAGCACGGTCACGCCGTTGTCCGGAAGCCGGTCCGCCACCTCCGCGAGCCGCGCGGTGGCCACGGCGACGGGATCGGCCTGGCCCTCGACCCCGCCGAAGACCCGTACGTAGGGGGAGCCCAGCGTCTCGGCGATCTCGACGTGGCGCAGCACCTCCGCCACGGGATCGCCCTCGGGCCGGGCGACGCGGGTGTAGGAGCAGACGGCGACGATCTCGACGCCGGCCGCGGCGAAGGCGCCGGCGACGGCCCGCAGCTCGGCCGCGGGCGTGTCCGGCGCCACCGGCTCCCCTTCGGCGCACCGCAGCTCCACCCCGGCGCAGCCGTACTCGGCGGCGACGGCGAGCACCTCCTCGACCGGGGCGCCCGGCATGCCCAGCGTGCTGAACGCGAGCGGTCTCACATCTCCTCCTTCACGGCTCGTCCCTCCACGGCGACGACGCCGCCCGTGCGGCCGGACTCGTACAGGGCCAGGGCGGTGCCGAGCACCCCCAGGGCGTACTCGGGCGTGACCAGGGGGACGGCTCCCTCCTCGCACGCGCGCGCGAAGTCGGCGAGCTGCGCGGCGAAGGCCCGGTTCATCTCGCCGGACTCGGGGGCGGCGATCTGGGTGGCGACGCCGCCGCGGAAGGACCACACACCCTCACCCCGGCTGATCCGCACCGCCCCCTCCGCGCACACGATCTCGGTCTCGTCGGTGAACGGCAGGCCCGTGCCGGTGACCGAGAGCGTCGCCCGGGTGCCGTCGGCGTGCCGCAGCAGGGCCACGGCCTCGGTCTCCACCGCCACTCCGGGACGGGCCGCGACGTGCCCCGTGACGTGCGTGACCGGCGAGCCGACCAGCATCTGCAGCTTGTCGATGCTGTGGGTGCCCACGTTGAGCACGATGCCCCCGCCGGCCATCTCCGGGTCCAGGAACCAGCGCGGCCGCGAGGCGTCCGTGTAGTCGGCGGTGCGCCGCTCCGAGGCCACCATGACCTCGCCGACCGCCCCGGAGGCGAGGTAGCCGGCCGCGGCCCGCAGCGTCGGCACGAAGCGGAGCACGTGGCCCACCGCGAACGTGACGCCCGCCGCGCGGCATGCCTCGATCATCCGTACGCCGTCCTCGTGCCGGGTGGCGATCGGCTTCTCCAGCAGCACGTGCAGCCCGGCCGCCGCGGCGTCCAGGGTGATGGGGGCGTGCAGGGCGTGCGGGACGGTGATCACGACGGCGTCGAGCCCGCCCGCGGCGAACATCGCCAGATGGTCGGTGTAGACGCGGGCGCCCGCCTCCGCGGCCAGCTTCTCGGCCGCGTCGGCGCGCACGTCGCACACGGCGACGACCTTCACCTGCGAGGCGAGCTGCCGCGCGGCGGCGACGTGGAGCTCGGCGATGGTGCCCGCTCCGACGATCCCCACGCGCAGCCCTGAGGTTGTTACCACGATGTCCTTTCTGTTTGGCGGTTCGGCGGTTCGGCGATCTGTCAGGCGGATTCGGCCTGTTCAGCCCTTGAGTCCCGCGGACACGGCGCCGCGGACGAAGTACCGCTGGGCCAGGACGAAGACGACCAGCATCGGCAGCAGGCTCATCATCGCGGCGGCGGTGACGAGCTGGTCGTTGCCGACGAACTCGCCCTTGAGGCTCATCACGCCGATCGGCAGCGTGTAGTTCTCCGGCGAGGTGAGGTAGATGGTGGGTTCGAGCACCGCGCTCCAGGACGCCATGAACGTGAAGACCGCGAGGGTCGCCAGGGCCGGCTTGGCGAGCGGGAGGTGGATCCGCCAGAACACCTGCCACGGGTTGGCGCCGTCGATCCCGGCCGCCTCCTCGAAGTCCCTGGGGATGCCGAGGAAGGTCTGCCGCATCAGGAAGATGCCGAACGGGGTGGCCAGCCAGTAGGGCACGATGAGCGGCAGCATCGTGTCCAGCCAGCCCAGGGAGCGGAACAGCACGAAGTTCGGCACGATCGTGATCACGGTGGGCAGCATCATGGTGCCCAGGGCCATGGTCAGCAGCGCCTGCCTGCCCGGCAGGCGCGACCTGGCCAGGGCGTGGCCGACCATCGAGCTGGTCAGCACGTTGCCCGCCACGGCCAGCACCGCGATGACCATGCTGTTGGCCAGGTAGAGCCCGAACGGCGTGCGCCGCCACACCTCGGCGTAGTTGTCCCACCGCACCGGGTCGGGGAGCCACACCGGCGGCACCTGGATGTACTGCGCGAAGCTCTTGAGCGAGTTGCCGAAGGCGGCCACGAAGGGCAGCAGCATGACCAGCGCGCCCAGCAGGACCAGGGCGTACGCCGGGAGTCTACGCATAGTGCACCCACCTGCGCTGGAGCCGGAACTGCACCAGGGTGAGCGCCAGGACCAGCACGAACAGCACCCACGCGACCGCCGAGGCGTAGCCCATCTGGAAGAACTGGAAGCCGTGCCGGTACAGGTAGAGCACCGTCACCTCGCTCGCCCCGTGGGGCTCGCCGTTGGTCATCACGAAGACCTGCTCGAACGACTGCAGCGTGGTGATCGAGGTGAGCACCAGCACCAGGAAGGTGGTGCCGGAGACGCCGGGCAGGGTGATGTAGCGGAAGCGGTTCCAGGCCGAGGCGCCGTCGATCTTGGCGGCCTCGTACCGGTCCTCGGGGATGGCCTGGAGGCCGGCGAGGAAGAGCACCATCATGTAGCCGACCCCCTTCCACACCGCCACCGCGGCGAGCGTGGGGATCACCAGCGCGGGGTCCTGCAGCCAGTCCTGTGCGGGCAGCCCGAGCCATCCGAGCACCTGGTTGGCGATGCCGAACTGCGGGTTGAACACCGCGTCGGCGACGTAGGCGACGACGACCCAGGAGGAGACGACCGGCACGAAGTACGCCGCGCGGAACAGGGCCATCGCGCGCAGCCGCTGGTTGAGCGCGATGGCCAGCAGCAGGGCGAGGATCGTCTGGGCGGGCACGAACAGCACGGCGAAGTAGGCCGTGTTGCCGAGCGTGCGCCAGAAGACCTCGTCGGCGAAGAGCCGGGCGAAGTTGTCCAGGCCCACGAACCGGGGCGAGGTGATCAGGTTGTACTCGGTGAGGCTGAAGTACAGCGAGGCGAGCACCGGCCAGGCGGTCAGCGCGACGAGGTGGAGCAGGTACGGCGAGGCGAAGGCGAGCGCCCACGCGCGCTCGCCGGTACGGCGGCCACGGAGGGGAGCCGGCGGCGCCACGGCGACCCGGCCGGGCTTGCGCGTCAGGAGCGTCATCTCGGGCCGCTCGCCTGGAAGCGGTCGATGATCTGCTGGGCCTCCTGCTGGGCGGTCGTGAGCGCCTGCGCGACCGGCATCGCCCCCGACAGGGCCTGGTTGATCCGCTTGGCCAGGGCCTCGGTGTACTCCGACCAGACGGCGTTGGTGCCGAGGTCGTCGGCCTCGGCGAGGGAGTCGAGGAACGCCCGGCGCCGCTCGGCGGGCAGGGCGCTCTCGGCCACCTGCTTGTTGATCGGGATCGCCTCGCCGAGCTCGGCCCACGCGCGCTGCGGGCCGTCGCCGGAGAAGAAGGTGATCCACTTCCAGGCGGCGTCCGCCTGTTCCGGCGAGGCCGCCTTGCTGACGACCCACGAGTTGACGATGGCGACGTTGCCCCGGCCCGCCGGTCCCTTGGGCAGCGGCGCCACTCCGAAGTCGACCCCGGCGCTCAGCGCGGGCAGGCTCCGGGCGTAGATCCCGTAGCTCATCGCGACCCGCCCGGTGGCGAACATCTGGTGGACGGCGCCCTTGCCCATGGACTCGGTGGCCACGACGTCGGGGGCGAACTTCTCCTTGCCCATCGCCGCGAGCATCCAGTCGAGCGCGGCCTTGGACCGAGGGCTGTCGATCACCACCTTGCGGTTCTCGTCGGTGACGATGTCGCCGCCGAACGCCTTGATGATCGGCCACCAGCTCTCGGTGAAGCCCGGGGAGTAGGCGCGGAAGCCGTACGTCTCGGGCTTGCCGTCGCCGTTGGTGTCCTTGGTCAGCTTCTTCGCCGCGGCGGCCAGGTCGTCGTAGGTCCACTCGGCCGTGGGCTCGTCCACCCCGGCCTCGGCGAACATCTTCTTGTTGTAGAAGAGCACCGGCGTCTGGGCGCCCTGCGGGAAGCCGAAGATCCGTCCCTTGGCGTCCCGGTTGAGTTCCAGGCCGTGGTAGTCCGCGGCATCGAGGGTCTTGACCCGCTCGCTCAGGTCGGCGAGGGCGCCGCGCGCGGCGAACTCCTGCACGAGCACGCCGTCCGACAACCACACCTGCGGCGCCTGGCCGCCCGCGATCTGGGTCCGCAGCTTCTGGAAGAACTGGACGTACGGCGCGACCTCCAGCTCGACCTTGATCGAGGGGTTGGCGGCCGTGAACTCCTTGACCAGCTTCCGCATGGTCGTGTCGGCCGGATCTCCGGCGGCGGCGTAGAAGCCGAGCCGCAGCGTGACCGTTCCCGGCTCTCCGCCCGTGCCGCCGCCACATGACGCCGTCGCGGCCACGGTGAGGACTGCCACCGCGGCGGTCGCGAGCATGCGCAATCTCATTGCGTCCTCCAACAAGGAAAAAGGGGGGGTGAAGGTGACGTCCGTGCCGGGCTCTTACAGCGGGACGCGGACCTCGACGAGGGTGCCCGAGGCGGCGCCGCAGGAGGCCCGCACCGCCAGCCGGGGCTGGAGCACGACGCGGCAGACCGGTGCGGCGGAGCCGAGCTCGATCCGGCGCAGCAGCAGCTCGGTGGCCATCCGGCCGACCTCCGCCTTGGGCGGCGACACCGCGGTCAGCGGCACCTCGGCGAGGTCGGCCACCTCGTCGTCGTAGGCGACCAGCGCGACGTCGCCGGGGACGGTCAGGCCCACCCTGCGCAGGTAGGGCAGCAGCGCGGTCCCCTCGCGGTCACCGAGGCAGACCACCGCCCGCACCTTCTCCGTGGCGCACACGTTCGCGTACGCGAGCAGGTCCGGCCCGGTCCAGACGGACTGCCTCGCCACGGCCGCCGGGATCTCCGGCAGCCCGAGGTCGGCGACGGCCTGGCGGTATCCCGCGAAGACCTGTTCGGAGGTGGCCGTGCCGATCCGGCCGAGGTAGCCGATCCTGCCCCTGCCGAGCCGGGCCAGATGCTGGACGGCCGTGTAGCCGCCGCCGAGCGCGTCGGTGCAGACGTAGGAGGTCGGATCGGCCGGGCCGGGCGCCTCCGGCCTGCGCTCCACGAGCACGTACGGCACGGGCAGCCGGCGCAGGCCCGCCAGGTGGGCGGCGGGGTCGGCGCTCAGGTGCAGGTTGGGCACCAGGAGCAGGCCGGAGACGCCGGCATCGACGAGCTGCCGCATCTGGGCGGACTCGACGTCCGGGTCGTAGTCGGAGCAGGCGAGCACGAGCCGCACGCCGGCGGCGGTGGCCGCGCGCTCGATGCCCTGGATGACCTGGGGGTAGTAGTAGGTGTTGGACGGGACGAGGGCGCCGATGAAGCGCGGCCGCGGCCCGCTGGCGCCGGAGGCGGTGACGAACGTGCCCGAGCCCTGCCTGCGCCGGACCAGCCCCTCCTCGACCAGCAGATCGACCGCGCGCCGCACGGTGTTCACGCCGACCGAGTAGGTCTGCGCCAGCTCGGTCTCGGTCGGCAGCCGGCCGCCGACCGGCCAGCGCCCCTGCACGATCTCCTGCCGCAGCCGCGCGGCGAGGGTGCGGAAGCGCCGGCCCCGTGGGAGGGAATTCATTCCGTCTACTGCCTCCATGACGAAATTCTTCTTTGGATATATGGGTATGTCAACCCACAATTCACTCCCAATTTCCCGCGATTAACGGGATGAATTCCTTCCCTGTAATCGGGCAAGGGCCGCCTCCCGCAGGAGGCGGCCCTTGCCGGGACGGGCGTCACCAGCGGACGGTGACGTCCCGGTCGCGGTCGTACGCGCCGGCCCAGTAGCGGCCCGGCGCGGTCAGCCGGTGCCCGGCGAAGCCCGCCTCCCCGGTCGGCTGCTTCAGCGTCTCGGAGGTCGCGGTGGCCCAGCCGCCGGCGTCCGTGGTCACGGTCACGTACCTGCCCGCCGAGAAGGTGAACCGGCCGCGCACCGTGGCCCCCGCCACGGGCTGCCCGGTCTCCCGGTCCACCACGCGCAGCCGCACCCTCGCCACCCCGCCTTCCCGTGTCACCGTCATCGACTCCACCACCATGGGACGCAGGTCCGTGGCCCGGGTGGTCGCGGAGACGGGCCCGGAGGCGGGGCCGCGCCGCCCGGCCACGTCCACCGGCACGATCCGGTAGTGGTAGGTGGTGTCCGGCAGCAGCCCCGTGTCGGTGTGGGTCAGGCCGCGCGCCCGGCCGGCGAGCGTGCCGGGCCCGGGGGTGAAGCCGGGCTCCGCCGAGCGGTGCACCTCGTAGAAGTCGACCTCGGTGTCGTCGCGCGCCCGCCCGTAGGACAGGTCTACGGTGGCGTGGTCGAACGCGACGGCCTGCGGCGGCGTGCCGACGCCGGTGGGCGGGCCGGAGTCGGGGGGCGGCTGCGGGAACCGCGCCGAGGGTCCCCAGACCGTCGGGAGCTCCCGGTAGGAGTCATAGTGGTGCAGCGCCACGCCGGCGAAGGCCGGGCTCGTGCCGAACGCCTTGTAGACCTCCGCAAGCTCCGCCTCCATCGCGTCGCGGCCCTCCTCGCGGAAGGTGATGCTGGAGGGGTCGCCGCTGGTCGCGATGTCCAGCGTCTCCACGCCGATCACCACCGACCGCGGCCGGCCCGTCCGCTCGGCGTAGGCGATCTCGTCGGCGGCCTGCGCGATGATGCCGGCCGAGCCGAGCGCCTGGTCCCGGTAGTCCATGATCGCGATGTAGTCCGACATGTCCTGAATGTGCTCCGACATCGGGCGGGTCGCGCCGGCGTACGGGATGTCCCGGCAGCAGTCGGAGGTGTCCAGCCAGCGGGGCACGGCCGGCCCGAACAGCAGCGGCTGGCCGGAGGCGTCGCGGCGCGCGATCATCGCCCGCAGCGTGTCCAGCCACTGCACCTGCACCTCGGGCTTGCGCGTGCGGAACCAGGGCAGGCTGTACGGCTCGATGTCCACGTTGACGCCGTCGAAACGCTCGGCCGGCGCCGAGGAGAGGTTGTAGTCGATCACCCGCTCCATCTCCCGCACGGCCCGCTCGCGGTAGCGGGGCAGCGCGCCGAGATACGGCGGACGCGTCCCGCCCGCCACCGTGGCGTGCACCTTCATGCCCCTGCGGTGCGCCCACGCCACGAAGTCCCGCAGCTCCGGCCGCGCGTCCTCGACGATGTCCCGTCCGGCGTAGGTGTCCACGCCCAGGTAGATCGTGGAATCGGGGGCCAGGACCGTCTCCAGGAGGCGGCGCGAGCCCGGGTTGAGCACCAGGTTGTAGGAGGCCTTCTCCCAGATCCACATCGCCCGGTCCTGCCGGTGCGGCACCGGGCGCTCCTTCCGGGCCGCCCCGAGCGCCACGTACCGGGTGGCGGACCTGGAGACGTTGCCGCGCGCGTCGGTCGCCTCCGCCTCCAGGCTCGCCATGACGTCGCCATGCCGGGCCGGGACGAGCAGCGTCGTGTACCGCCCGCCGCCCCCGGCGGCGCGCTGCCAGGGACCGCCGTTGATCCGGACCCGCACCGAACGCACGTCGGCGTCCGCGACGCGCACCCGCACCGGCGTGGGCCGCGTCAGCCGCGCCCCCTCCGCGGGCTCGATGATCGACACCTCCGGCGCCCGCGCGGAGGGAGCGTCCAGGTTCAGCCGCAGCGGCTCCGACCAGACGCCGTAGCGGGTCACCGCGTCCGTCGCCTTGGCGTAGATCTCGACCTCACCGTCCAGGCCGGCGGTGTCCAGCTCGTAGGACCACGTCCCGGCGTCGTCGGCGTCCGGGTCCTCGGCGCGGGCGCGCTCGATCCGCTCGCCGTTCACCACCACGGTCACGTCGTAGGCGCCGGTGAACCGGCCCGCCAGCCGTACGGCGTCCGGCCTGGATTCGGAGGAGTCGATGACCACGGACGGCGGCTCCGCGGCGTGCGCGGCGGAGGGGAGGGCCGCCGTGCCCGCCAGGACGGCGAGCACGACCGCGAGAAGGGGTCCCCGCATCGGGGTCACCTCCAAAGAAGGAATTCATGCCGAATTCCGGGATTTTCGGCGCCGGAATTCGCGAGGTAAGCGAAACCATAACGCGGAAAATGCCCGGCAAAAATGGCATGAATTCTGGTGCTCCGTCGTTCCCGCCGCGAGGGCGCGGGCGTCACAGGGCGGCGACGGGGCCGGGGAGCGGCTGCTCGGCCCAGATGGACTTGCCGTCGGCGGTGAAGCGGGTCCCCCAGCGCTGCGAGAGCGCGGCGACGAGCTGCAGGCCGCGGCCCCCCTCGTCGGTCTCGGCGGCGCGGCGGATCCTCGGGGTGGTCTGGCTGCCGTCGGAGACCTCGCAGACCAGCGACCGGCCGCGCAGCAGGCGCAGCCGGATCGGGCCGCGGGCGTGGCGGATCACGTTGCCGACCAGCTCGCTGGCCACCAGCTCGGTGGTCATCACCAGGTCCTCCAGGTGCCAGTCGGCAAGCTGCTCGCGGACGTGCTCGCGGGCCTCGCGGGCCGCGATGGGGGCCTCCGGCAGCGGCCAGCAGGCCACGCACTCCGGCGGGAGGCGCTGCGCGCGGGTGAGCAGCAGGGCGGCGTCGTCGGCGATGCGGTGCGGCTCGGGCAGCATGGCCTCGGTGACGCTCGCGCACAGCCGGTCCAGCTCCCGCGGGACGGGCGGTACGCCGGCGAGCCGCCGGGCCAGCTCGGCGGTGCCGGCGTCCACGTCGCGGGCGGAGGACTCGACCAGGCCGTCGGTGTACAGCGCGAGCACCGAGCCCTCGGGCAGCTCCAGCTCGACCATGGACAGCGGCGGCTCGGCCGCGCCCAGCGGCGGGTCGGGGGCCAGGTCGAGCGCCTGCACGGTGCCGTCGGGATGGACGAGCAGGGGCGGCGGGTGCCCGGCGCTCACCATGGCGCACTCGCCGCTGGTGGGGTCGTAGACCGCGTACAGGCAGGTGACGTAGAAGTCGTCGCCGAGGTCGTTGACCAGGTCGTTGAGGTGGGCGAGCAGCTCGTCCGGCGGCAGGTCCAGCTCGGCCAGGGTGCGCACGGCGGTGCGCAGGCGGCCCATGGTGGCGGCCTCGGCCAGGCCGTGGCCCATCACGTCGCCGATGACCAGGGCGACCCGCTCGGAGGACAGGGGGATGATGTCGTACCAGTCGCCGCCGACGGGCGTGGTCCCGGCCGGGAGGTAGCGGGCCGCGGCGGTGACGCCGGACAGCGAGGGCAGGTCGCGGGGGAGCAGCAGGCGTTGCAGCTCCTGGGCCCGGTTGTGCTCGGTGTCGTACATACGGGCCCGGCTCAGGGCCTGGGCGACCAGGCCGCTGAGCGCGGTGAGCAGGGTGCGCTCGTCGCTGGTGAAGCGGTGAGGACGGTGGAAGGCGATCATGCAGGCGCCCATGGCCCGGCCGGGGACGATCAGCGGCAGCAGCGCCCACGCCCGCATCCCGCCGATGCCGACGGGGTAGGCGGAGTGCGGGTAGCGCCTGCGGTACTCCGCCCTGGACCCGATGAAGATCGGCAGCCGGGACCGGATCGCGTCGGCCAGCGGGGAGCCGGCGGCGAGCTCGCGGCCCTCGAACTCGTCCAGGCTGCCCGGCCCGTAGCCGGAGGACCCCGCCACGTGCAGCCGGTCGTCGTCCAGGGTGAGGATGGCCAGGCCCCTGGCGCCGAAGGCCGGCAGGACCCACTCGGCGACGATCGCCACGACCTCCCGGGCGGTGACGGCCTCGCCGAAGGCTCGGGTCAGCTCCTGGAGCCAGGCGGCGCGCTCGGCGGCGGCCCTCTCGGCGGCCTCGCGCTCGGCCTCGCGCATACGGCGCTCGGTGACGTCGGCGAGGTAGAGCGTCAGGCCGTCCGGCACCGGCACCAGGCGGATGTGGTACCACCGGCCGTCGGTCGGCCACTGCGCGTCGAAGCTGGCGGGCGTACGCTCCGAGGCGGCGCGCAGGCACGCCTCCCGCAGCTCGGGCACCTGCGCCGCGGGCAGCTCCCACAGCACCCGGCCGTGCGGGTCGGCGCCGCCGAGGAGGCGCTGGGCGTCCAGGTTGACGAAGATCACACGCCACTCGCGGTCCACGGCGAGGAAGGCGTCGCTCATGTAGCGCAGCGCGCGGCTGACCGACTCGCGGGCGGCGCGGCTCTCGGTGGTGTCCCAGACCGTGCCGATCATGCGGATCGGCTCGCCGTTCTCGTCCAGCACCAGGCGTCCGCGCTCCTGCACCCAGCCCGTGGTCCCGTCGGGGCGACGGGCGCGGAACTCGACCTCGTACAGCCCTCTGGTGCGGATCGCGTGCTCGGTCGCGGCCATCACCCGGGGGTGGTCCTCGGGGTGGATGAGCTCGACCCAGGTATCGACGGTGTGCGGGCCGGTGGCCGGGTCGATGCCGAGCACGGTCAGCGCGGCCTCGTCCCAGCACACCTCGCCGGTGCGGATGTTCCAGTCCCAGGAGCCGATCTTGATGGCCTTCAGCGCCTGCCGCAGTTGGGCCCCGGCCGGGCGCTCCTGCCACCAGGGACGGCCGGTGCCCGACGGCTTGGTGAGCCGCTGCGACAGCCAGCCCGCCAGCGTGTGCAGGAAGGCCCGCTGGCACCGGCTCGGCTCGGCGGTGCCGTCGCTGAGCACCGACAGCACGCCCAGCGGCGTGCCGGGGCCGGGCAGCGGCACGGCCGTGAGCCGCGCGGCGAGCACCCCTCCGGCGCGCGTGCCGGCGACGGGGCGGGGCACGGCGCCGCGCGTGACGGGCGCGCACACGGTCACCCCGTCGCGCAGCGCCCGGACGATCACCTCGCGGGTCTCGCCCCACGCCTGCAGCTCGGCGGGGGGCAGCCCGGACGAGGCCACCAGGCGCGGCTCGCTGCTGCCGACCGGCCCGGCCCAGTGCACCATCCCGCCGAGGGCGTGCAGCCCGGCGACCGCCTGGTCCAGCGCGTACTCCAGGACCTCGATGTCGCTGAGGTCGGCGGAGGCGCGCGTGAGCAGCCGCAGCCGCTCGTCCTCCCCCGAGGACCCGGCTCCCGTGACCCCCGCCCATGCGGCTCCCCCCGGATCCGCGGCGGTGGGTCCGTTCCTCGCCATCCTCTCGCCCCCCATCCGTCCTGACAGAGGTATGGCGCAGCCCGATGCCGCTCGCGCAGGCTTACGTCCCCATTTGTCATGGTAACGAACCGTTTTTCGGGTATAGGGATCGCCGCTTTCGCGTACGACGCAAGGAGGTCCAGGACATGCCCGTGGATCCGATCCTCCCGCGGCCTCTCCTGGAGCGGATCGAGCAGCCCGCCGAGCAGGGAGTGCCCTTCACCCGGCGCGACTACGCGCTGCTGGTCCTGGTGACGCTGGTCCTCCCGCTCGCCGCGCTGTGGGCCGGGGCGGTGATGTGACCGGCACGGCCGAGGGCGCGCCGGCGGAGGTGCGCAACGGGTGGCCGCTGCCCCGGTCGGAGCGTCCCTGGGGCCCGCCGGCGGTGTTCTGCGCCTCGGCCGCCACCGCGGTCGCCACCTGGTGCTTCGCCATCGGCGGGCAGGTCGCCGCGTACCTGAACGCCGCCGAGGGCACCCTGACCGCCCTGTGCGGCTCGCTGCTCGGCATGCTGCCCGTGGTCCTGGCCTGCCTGCCCCCGTGCGGCAAGTACGGCGTGGACTCCGTCGTCGTCAGCAGGGCCCAGCTCGGCACCCGGGGCTCCGTCTTCGCCACCGCGCTGGTGTGCGTCTCCACGGTCGGCTGGAACATCGTCGTGATGATCTCCCTGGCCAGGGCGGGCGCGGAGGTCCTGATCGCCGCGGCGGACCTGCCGCCGCCGGCCCGCGCCCCTCTGGAGGCGGGCCTGGCGCTGGCCGGCGCCGCCGTCGTCTGGTACGGCCTGCGCCGGGGACCGGACTCGCTGCGCGACATGACCACCTACATCGCGGCCGGCGTGATCGTGCTGGGCGCCGTGGTTCTGGTGCTGCTGATCCGCCACGTCGGCTGGGACGCCATCACGGCCGCCCGGCCCTCCTCCGCCCGCCCGGACCACGCCTTCAACTACGCCACCGGCGTGGAACTGCTGGTGGCCAGCAACCTGTCCTGGTGGGCCTACACCGGGGCGATCATCCGGCTCGCCCCCAGCACCCGCGCCACGCTGTGGCCCGCGGTGGTCGGGCTCGGCCTGTCGGTCGGCCTGGTCTCGCTGATCGGCCTGTACACGGGCCTGGCCGTGCCCGGCTCCGGCGGCGACCCCAGCCGCCACCTGCTGGAGCTCGGCGGCGTAGGGGTCGGCATGACCGCCCTGGCCTTCATCGTGCTGGCGAACATCGGCACGGCCATCGTCGGCGTGTACGTCGCCACGCTCGCGCTGCGCCAGATCCCCCGTGTGGCCCGCATCCCCTGGAACGTCAGCACGCTGGCGCCGATCCTGCCGGTGGCGGTCGTGTCGGCCTTCCTCGCCGCCCCCTTCTCCGCCCGCTTCGGCACCTTCCTGACGCTCTGCGGCGTCCTGTTCGGCCCGATCGCCGGCATCCAGATCGTGGACTACCACCTGCTGCGCCGCGCCCGGCTGGACGTGGCGGCGGCCTTCGACCCCTCCCGCCGCTCGGCGTACCACTTCTGGGGCGGGGTGAACCCGGTCGGCTTCGCGGCGCTGGCCGCCGGGGTCGCCGTCTACGTCTACCTGCTCAACCCGCTCACCTACGTCTCCCACCCGCCCTACGAGCACATCACGGCCGGCATCCCCTCGGCGGTGGCCGCCGGCGCGGTGTACGCCCTGGGCACGCGGCTGGTGCTGCGCCCGCTGGGCAAGGGCGGCTACGGGCCTTGAGGCGCTGGGACCGGAGGACGGCCACCGGGAGGCCGCCGGCAGGGGCCGGGGTGAGCGCGTCACCCCCGGCCGGGCGGCGGGTAGATCGCCCTGGCCGCGGTGAGGACGAACTCGGTGAGGTCCTCGACGTAGCGGTCGCTGCGCGCCGCCATCTCCGCGCGCAGTTCCTCGGGCGTGGCCAGCACATGGTTCAGCACGCCGCCGAGGAGGGTGTCCAGGATCAGCGTGGGCGAGGCGTGCTCGCCCAGCTCGCCGCGGGCGATGGCCCGGCGGATGATCGCGCGGGCCTCCAGCACCCGGGAGCGGCGGATCGTGGCCGACGGCCCGGCGAACAGCGCGGGATAGGCGCGCGCCTCCACGTGCAGCCGCAGCCCGGCCAGCCCGTACGGGCCCAGGTAGTGCGCCATCATCGACCTGGCCAGCTCGCGCAGGTCCTCGCGCAGGTCGCCGGTGTCGATGGCGATGGCGGGCGAGACCAGGGCCCACTCCACCGCGTCGGCGATCAGCCGCTCGCGGCCGGGCCAGCGCCGGTAGACCGCGGCCTTGCCGATCCCGGCCCGGCGCACCACGGCGTCGAGGGTGAACTTGGCCCATCCGAGCTCGGCGTAGAGCTCGATGGCCGCCCGCAGCGCCTTGCGATCGACCTCCGCGTCGCGGGGGCGACCTGGCCCGGTGGTGCTCGTCGCGGATTCGGACACCGGGTCACCTCCTCAAGGGCGACAGTAGACCACAACGGCTCCCGCTCCGGGGGCGTGCTCTCCCGCCCTCGGCGCCGGGGATACGCTCGGGTATTTTCGGGACGGAATGCGTCCTGAATGGAGCGTGATGATGACCTGGCAGGACATCGACCCCCGTACCCCGGTGCTCGTGGGCGTCGGCCAGTCCTCCGAGCGGATCGGCGAGCCCGGCTACCGGCGCCTGTCGCCCGTCGAGCTGGCCGCCGCGGCGGTCCGCGAGGCCCTCGCCGACACCCGCGCCGACCCCGCCGCCGTGGCCGCGGCCGTGGACACGGTGGCGGGGGTGCGCCAGTTCGAGATCTCCGGCCCCGGCGCGCCCGCCCCGCTGGGCCGGTCGGACAACTTCCCCCGGTCGGTGGCCAACCGGGTGGGCGCCGCCCCCGCGCGGGCGATCCTGGAGGTCGTGGGCGGGCAGGGGCCCCAGCACCTGGTCAACGAGTTCGCCGCCGTCATCGCGGCGGGCGGCGCCCGCGCGGTCCTGCTCACCGGGTCGGAGGCCATCTCGACCGTGCAGCACCTGGCCGGCGCCGACGACCGGCCCGACTTCGGCGAGACCGTCGAGGGCGACCTGGAGGACCGGGGTTACGGCCTGGAGGGCATGTTCTCCCGGTACGAGGCGGTCCACGGCCTGACCGACGCGCCCAGCCGGTACGCCCTGTTCGACAACGCCCGCCGGGCGCGGCTGAAGCAGAGCAGGCAGGAGTACGCCGCCGCGATGGGCGCTTTGTTCGCGCCGTTCACCAAGGTCGCCGCGGCCAACCCGCACTCCGCCGCCCCCGTCGAGCGCACCGCGGAGGAACTGGTCACCCCGACCGAGCGGAACCGGTTCGTCGCCGAGCCCTACACCCGCTACATCGTGGCCAGGGAGAAGGTCAACCAGGGCGCGGCCGTGCTGCTGACCTCGGTGGAGGAGGCCGCGCGGCTGGGCGTGCCCCGCGACCGGTGGGTGTTCCTGCACGGCCACGCCGACGTGCGCGAGCGCGACCCGCTCGACCGCGCCGACCTCGGCGCCGGGCCCGCCTCGGTCATGGCGGTGCGGCACGCCCTGGAGGTCGCCGGGATCGGGGTCGCCGACCTGGCCGCCATCGACCTCTACAGTTGCTTCCCGATCGCCGTGTCGAACATCTGCGACGGCCTGGGCCTGCCCGCCGACGGCTCGCGCGAGCTGACCGTGACCGGCGGCCTGCCGTTCTTCGGCGGGGCGGGCAACAACTACTCCATGCACGCCATCGCCGAGATCGTGCAGCGGCTGCGCGCCCAGCCCGGCGCGTACGGCCTGGTGGGCGCGAACGGCGGGCTGCTCAGCAAGTACTCCGCCGGCGTCTACTCCACCACGCCGGCCGGGTGGCGGCCCGACGACAGCGCCGCCCTGCAGGCCGAGATCGACTCCTGGCCGGGGGTGCCGCAGGCCCTGCGGGCCGACGGCTGGGGCGTGATCGAGACCTACACCGTCAAGCACGCGCGGGACGGGCGGCGTACGGGGATCGTGGTCGGCCGCCTGGAGGACGGCGACCGCAGGTTCCTGGCCATGGCCGCCGACGGCGACGCCGACATGCTCGCCCTGCTCACCACCGGCGAGCCGATCGGGCGGCGCGTCTACGCCCGGTCGTTCGACTTCGGCAACCGGGTGAGCGTGAGCGAGGCACGGCTGGAGGAACTGTTCCCACCCGGGACGGCACGCTGAGCAGGCCGGCCGGATGGGGCCAGGGTGGCGCTGAGCAGGCGGGGCGGATGCGGCGAGGGTGGCATGTTGAGCAGGCGGGGCGGATGGAGCCGGACGTGGCGTCCTGAGCAGGCCGGGGCGGATGGAGCCCAGGGTGGCATGTTGAGCAGGCGGGGGCGGATGCAGCCCAGCGCGGCACGCTGAGGCGGGCCGGGGCGGATGCAGCCCAGCGCGGCACGCTGAGCGGGCCTTGGCGGATGCCGCCCCGGGTGGTGGGCTGAGCGGGCCGGGGCGGAGCGGGGGGCCGCTCCACCCCGGGGACCCGGTGGTCAGCAGGAGGGCCGGATCTGGTCCATGCGGTTGCCGAACTTCCCGCCGTATTCATAAGCCCGGGAGTAGTCGCCCGGCTGGGCCCGGTGCGACTCGCGGATGCCGCCGCTGTAGGTGTCGACGAAGCACGCGTGGGCCTCGGCGATGAACGAGCCGACGTCGTCCACCATGCAGCCGGGCAGGGCCTTGGTGCCGTCGGACGGCCGCCACTCCATATAGCAGCCGCTCGGCCTGAAGTCGTTGTCGTCCCACAGGCACACGGCGCCGTCGGGGCACACAGCGCGCCCCGCGGCGTGCGCCTGCGCCTGGAAGGCCCCGGGCAGCCCCACGGCCAGCGTGAGGGCGCCGACGCCGGCGGCCACGAGAGTCTTCGCCTTCATGATCGCTCCTCGGGTGTAGCGACTGTGCGGAATCGAGCGACTACAGAGTGTCATGAAGGCGGGCCGGGCGGCATCCGGGAAAACCCGTATCCGGGCGCCCGGCATGCCGGGTTCTCACCGATCCGTCCCGGGCGCGGAGGGATTCCGGCCGACCGGCAGGCCGGCGCGCGCGCCCGCCTCGGACCACTCGATCTCCTCACGGCCGGCGAGGAACTCCTCCGCGACCCGCCACTCCAGCGGCGGCGGCATCGGAGCCGTGGCCATGATCCGCGCCAGCTCCCGGTGGGCGAGCGCCAGACCGGCGAAGTCACGCAGGTACGCCGCGGTGTCCACGCCGGTGAACACGCCGATCTTGCCCGCCCGCGCCAGCACCTCGCGCCAGCGCTCGGCGGAGGCCAGCCCCACCGACTCCACGCCGTGGGAGAACAGCATCAGCCTGATCTCCGCGAACGGGCCGGCGCGGTCCACGTATCCGGCCAGGCCGGCGCAGGACGGCTCGGTGTTGAACACCAGCCAGTACGGCACCGACCCGCTGCGCAGCGTCCAGTACGGTTCGAGCAGCAGGAAGCACTCGGCGAGCAGCCGGTCGGCCGGCAGCCCCCGGCGGCGGTACCAGGCGCGGTAGAGGTCGGCGACGACCGGGCTGAGGTCCTCGGGCGCGGCGAAGCCCATCCGGGCCAGCCGCCAGCCGTTCCGCGCGGCAAGCTCCTCCAGGTCCGGCAGCAGCGCGGGCTCGAACCCCCACTCCGCCTCCGGGCTCTCCTCATCGACCGGCGGGTAGTCCCACCTGCGGTGCGGGGACCCGTAGCGGCGCAGGTAGTCCGCCACCCGGGGTCCGCCCTCGTGGTACTCCCGCGGAGTCGCCCCGCCCAGCGCGCCGTGCTGGAACACGTGACGCGGCCCGATCCGGGTCACCGGCCAGCGCAGGCCGCAGTCGGCCACCACCAGGGTCCCGCCGGGCGCCAGGTTCCGCTCCAGGTACCGCCGGTACGCCTCCGGCAGCCTGCGCCACTTGACCCGGAAGTACGACATCCCCGCGATCATCAAGCGGTCCTGGTTCGCGTCGTGCATCTGGTGCAGCACCAGGTCCGGGTTCGCGGCGGTCAGGGCCTCCCCGGCCGCCCGGGTGCGGCGCAGGTCCTCGCGGGGCTCGTCGGGGTGGACGCCGTGGCGGCGCACCGGGATGAGCAGGGTCTGCGGCAGCCATGGCGCGGCGAGCGCCGCGGCCAGGTGCACCAGGGCCCCGTTGCTCGACCCGATGAACGCGACCTCGCTGCGCCGCTCCGGGTAGTGGCCCGCGACCCAGCGCGCCAGGTCGCCGGAGCGGATGTCGCCGACCCGGCGCATCGGCACGGCCTCAGCCCAGCCGCCCGCGGCGTACGCCCGCTCCTTCAGCCGGCGCGGCAGCCGGTTCGCCAGGCCGAGCAGCGCGGCGGCCGGAGCCTCCGCCGCGGCGGGGCCCTGCCCGATCAGCGGCACGTCCCGCCCGTGCAGGAAGCGCGCCAGCGCGCGCAGCATCCCGGTCGCAGAGTCGAACGAGGCGACCGCCCTGCCCGGCCTCACGCCGCCTCCTCGCGCGCCCCGTCCAGGAAGCCCGTCACCAGGCGCGCCAGCCCCTCCGGGTCGCGGTAGGGCGTCATGTGCGGCAGCCCGTCCATGACGACCAGCCGCCCGTACGGCAGCAGCCGGGTCACCTCCTCGGCCCAGGACTGCGGCACCATCCGGTCCTTCCCGCCGCGCACGACCAGGGCGGGCACCTGGACCAGGGGGAGCTTGTCCTCGATCCGGTCGCGCATCGACTCGCCGAAGGCCGCGAGCACCCGCCGCGGGCCCGCGTCCAGGTAGTCGGCGACGTTCAGCGGGGCCATGCGGGGGCTCTCCCGCACCGAGTTGCGCAGCCACTGCCCGGCAAGCCGCCACGGCGAACGCGCCCGCGGGTCCACCGTCGGTCCCGCCAGCACCAGGGAGCCGGCCACTCCCGGGTGCCGTACCGCGGTGTCCACCACCACCTGGCAGCCGAACGAGCCGCCCAGCAGGCACGGCCGGTCCAGCCGGGCCTCCGCCACCCAGCCGGCCACGGCGTCGGCGAGGGCGGGCAGCGTCAGGGGCCGCGGCGGCTTCGCGCTGGCCCCGAAGCCGGGCAGATCGAGGGTCCAGGCGTCGTGCCGCTCGCCGAGCGCCCTGACGAAAGGCAGGAGTTCCCTGCTGGACACCCCCGCCCCGTGCACGCACACCACCGCCGGCCCCGGCCCCCGCCTGCGGTACGTCGCGACGCGCAGCCCTCCGACGACCCGGTCCTCCCGCTCCAGCCCCGCCTTCTCCACTCCCATGCCTGCTCGCCCTACCCGGCGAAGGCCCCGGCGAACTCCCGGCCGCGCGTCGCGGGCCGCCCTGCGCCGGCGCCGATCACCAGGCGTGGGTCACCGGGTGTGGGTGACCGGGTGTGGGCGACCGGGTGTGGGTGACCGGGTGTGGGCGACCGGGTGTGGGTGACCGGGTGTGGGTCAGCAGGCGTGGGTCACCGGGCATGGGTCACCGGCGTCGGTCACCCGTCGATGTCACCCGTCGATGTCACTCGTCGATGCTGGACATGTCGCCGTAGCGGGCGCCGGCGACGGCTCCGCGCGGGACGGCACGCTCCAGGGCGGCCAGGTCGCCGGCGTCGAGGGTGACGGAGACGGCGGCCACGTTCTCCTCCAGGTACTTCACCCGCTTGGTGCCGGGGATCGGCACGACGTCCTCGCCCTGGGCGAGCACCCAGGCCAGCGCGAGCTGTCCCGGGGTGACCCCCTTGGCCTCGGCCAGCTCGCGGACCTTGGCGACGAGCGCCAGGTTGGCCTCCAGGGCCTCGCCCTGGAAGCGCGGGAAGTAGGCGCCGGCGCGCGAGTCGCCCGGCTCCAGGCTGCCCGCCGAGATCGCCCCGGTCAGGATGCCGCGCCCGAGCGGGGAGTAGGGGACCAGGCCGATGCCCAGCTCCCGGATCGTGGGCAGGATCGCGTCCTCCAGGTCCCGGGTGAACAGGGAGTACTCGGTCTGCAGCGCCGTGATCGGATGGGTGGCGTGCGCCTTGCGGATGTTCTCCGGCCCGGCCTCGGAGAGCCCGAGGTGAAGCACCTTGCCCGCGGCGACCAGCTCGGCCATGGCGCCGACGGTCTCCTCGATCGGCACCTTCGGGTCCACGCGGTGCTGGTAGTACAGGTCGATGTGGTCCACGCCCAGACGGCGCAGGGAGGCGTCGCAGGCGGCCCGTACGTACTCGGGGCGGCCGTTGATGCCGACCCGGGTGCCGTCGGGCAGCCGCTCGTTGCCGAACTTGGTGGCGAGCCGCACCTCCTCGCGGCGTCCCGCGACCGCCTTGCCGACGAGCTGCTCGTTGGTGAACGGGCCGTACATGTCGGCGGTGTCGAGGAAGGTGACGCCCAGGTCCAGGGCGCGGCGGATCGTGGCGATGCCGGCCGCCTCGTCCGTGGTGCCGTAGAACTCCGACATGCCCATGCAGCCCAGGCCGAGCGTGGAGACGGTCAACGGGGAGGCGGTGCCCAGCGTACGGGTGGCTATCGCGTGGTCAGTGGTCATGTGGCCGAGTCAACCTGCTGGAGCGCACTCCAGGTCAAACCATCAGCTACCGGCGATGTCCACCATCCAGGCGACGCCGAACCGGTCGGTGCAGGCCCCGAACTCGTCGCCCCACATCTGCTTCTCCAGCGGCACCGACACCGTGCCGCCCTCGGACAGCTTCTGCCAGTAGCCGCGGAGCTGGGTCGCGTCGTCGCCGCTCAGGCTCACCGCCATGGTGTTGCCCGGGGAGTACTCCATGCCCGGCGGCAGGTCGGCGCCCATGATCGTGAATCCGTTCGCGGTCTGCAGCGTGGCGTGCATGATCTTGTCGGCGTAGCCGGCCTCCTTCGTGCCGTACTCGCCGAAGGTGGCCACGGTCAGGTCGCCGCCGAAGACGTCCCGGTAGAACTCCATGGCCTGGCGCGCGTCGCCGGCGAAGCTGATGTACGGGTTGAGGCGAGAGGCCATGATCACTCCTAGAGCGTGACTGGTGCCCGACGTTCGCAGGCTAACGACACCGCTCCATGACCGGCAGACCTCGCGATACCGCCATGCCGGATCTTTACCCAGATGAGGGCCGGTGCCGGGTGCGCCACAGGCCCACGCCGTCGCGGCCGAAGGACCACGCCAGCAGCGCGAGCGCCGCCGCCACCATGGCCGTGGTGACCGGCCGGGGCGTCACTCCGGCCGCCGCGGCCACCAGGACGATCCCCTGCACCGCGGCCACCGCCTTGCGGGCGAGGCTGGGCGGCAGCGGGGCGCGCAGCCAGGGGGCGGCCCGGCCGGCCGCGACCCAGGCGTACCTCATCAGGCCGATCGCGAGCGCCCACGGCCCGGCCGACGCGGCGGCGTACGCGCTGAGCACCAGGATCAGGAAGGCGTCCACCTCCATGTCGAAGCGGGCGCCGAGCGCCGTCTCCGTGCCGGTGCGCCGGGCCACCTGGCCGTCGGCCCAGTCCAGCAGCAGCACGGCCGCGCCGAGCGCGACGATGGGCGCCCTGGGCACGCCGGGGGCGAACGCGGCCGATACCACCAGGGCCGTCACGCCCCCCGCCAGCTCGGCGCGTACCAGGGTGACGATCCCCGCCGGGCCCAGCGAGCGCTCGCCCGATCGCAGCAGCGCCCGGACGAGCAGAGCCGACAGCGCCGCGGCGTAACCGGCCCCGGCCGCCCACCCGGCCGGGTGCAGCCCTGCCCAGGCGTGCAGCACGACCAGCAGGACCGCCTGAAGCGCCGCACCGGCCACGGGCTCCCGGGCCACCGCCGCGACGGGACGCCCGGTGGGTATCCGCAAACCGCCTCCAATGTGTCGCCTCCGGATGATAGGCCCGAAGCCGCCTATCATCGGGCTGAACCCGATCATCGACTACGCGGGGAGGCTCATGCGGCGCGAGGCGTTCGCCTTCTGGATCCGCTCGCCGGGCGAGGGCGAGATCCGCCAGGCCGCCCTGCCCGAGCCCGCCGAGGGCGAGGTGCTGGTCCGCGCGCTCTACTCGGGCGTCAGCCGGGGCACCGAGTCGCTGGTCTTCCGCGGCGGCGTGCCGCCCGGCCAGCGCGAGGCGATGCGCGCGCCGTTCCAGGAGGGCGAGTTTCCCGGCCCGGTCAAGTACGGCTACCTCAGCGTCGGCGTGGTCGAGGAGGGGCCGGCGCACCTGCGCGGCCGGGCCGTCTTCTGCCTGTACCCGCACCAGACCCGTTACGTGGTGCCCGCCGCCGCGGTGACCCCGCTGCCGCCGGACGTGCCCCCGGAGCGCGCCGTGCTGGCCGGCACCGTGGAGACGGCCGTGAACGCGCTGTGGGACGCCGCGCCCATGGTCGGCGACCGGATCGCCGTCGTCGGGGCCGGCATGGTCGGCTGCTGCGTGGCCAGGCTGCTGGCCGGCCTCCCCGGGGCGCGGGTGCAGCTCGTGGACGTGGACCCGGCGCGCGCGGAGGTCGCCGCCGCGCTCGGCGTCGGTTTCGCCACGCCCGGGGAGGCCGCGGGCGAGTGCGACATCGTGGTGCACGCCAGCGCCACCGGCGCCGGGCTGGCCCGGTCGCTGGAACTGCTCGCCGACGAGGGGACCGTGATCGAGCTGAGCTGGTACGGCGACCGGCCGGTCAGCGTGCCCCTGGGCGAGGCGTTCCACTCGCGCCGCCTGGTCGTGCGCGGCAGCCAGGTGGGCGCGGTGTCCCCGGCCCGGCGCGCCCGGCGCACCACCGCCGACCGGATGGCGCTCGCCCTGCGCCTGCTCGCCGACCCGGCCTACGACGCGCTGATCAGCGGCGAGTACGCCTTCGCCGAGCTGCCGAGGGTGATGCCGCTCCTTGTCAAGGGAGAACTGCCTGGTCTGTGCGTGAGGATCGGGTACGGTCCGCCGTAGATCCCACGGCGGATCTCACCGCAGATCCCACCGCAGATCCCACGGCCGCGCGCGGCCCGCAGACCGGGAGGGCACCCGTTGTTCAGCATCACCGTCCGCGATCACCTGATGATCGCGCACAGCTTCCGCGGCGAGGTCTTCGGCCCGGCCCAGCGGCTGCACGGCGCGACGTACGTGGTGGACGCGACGTTCCGGCGGCCGGAACTCGACCCCGACGGCGTCGTCGTCGACATCGGCCTGGCCGCCCAGGAGCTCAAGGCGGTGCTCGGCGCGCTGAACTACCGCAACCTGGACGACGAGCCCGACTTCGCCGGCGTCAACACCACCACCGAGTTCCTGGCCAAGGTCGTCGCCGACCGCCTCGCCGGCCGGGTGCGCGCGGGCGCGCTCGGCGAGGGGGCCCGCGGCCTGACCGGCATCACCGTCACCCTGCACGAGTCGCACGTGGCCTGGGCGAGTTACGAGCGCGCGCTGTGACCGGCGGCGACGGCCCGGTCCATGTGATCATGCCCGGCGACGTGGACGACCCCGGCGTGCCGAGCGGCGGCAACGTCTACGACCGGCGCGTCTGCCGGGGCCTGGCGGCGCTGGGCCGTCCGGTCGCCGAGTCCGCGATCCCCGGCGCCTGGCCCCGGCCCGGCGCGGACGCCCGCGCGGAGCTGGCGCGCACCCTCGCCGCGCTTCCCGACGGCGCGGTGGTGCTGCTGGACGGCCTGGTGGCCTGCGGGGTGCCGGAGATCGTGGCGCCCGAGGCGCGGCGGCTGCGCACCGCCGTCCTGGTGCACCTGCCGCTGGCCGCCGAGACCGGGCTCCCGCCCGGGATCGCCGCCTCCCTGGACGCCGCCGAGCGCGCCACGCTGCGCGCCGCCGCGGCCGTGCTGGTCACCAGCCCGTGGGCGGCACGGGCCGTGGCCGGCCGGCACGGGCTCGACCCCGCCGTGGTGCACGTCGTCCCGCCGGGCGCCGACCCGGCGCCGCTCGCCCCCGGCACCGACGGCGCGTCCTCGCTGCTGTGCGTCGCCGCCGTCACCCCGCGCAAGGGCCACGACCTGCTGGTACGCGCGCTCGCCCCGCTCGCCGGGCTGCCCTGGGCCTGCGTGTGCGCCGGCCCGCTGCGCGACCCCGCCCACGCCGGCCGGGTGCGGCGGCTGATCGGGGATCTCGGCCTGCGCGGCCGGGTGCGGCTGGCGGGCCCGCGCACCGGCGAGGCGCTGGAGAAGTGCTACGCCGCCGCCGACCTGGTGGTGCTGGCCTCGCGCGGCGAGACGTACGGCATGGTCGTCACCGAGGCGCTGGCCCGCGGGATCCCGGTGCTGGCCACAGCCGTGGACGCGCTGCCCGAGACGCTGGGCCGGGCGCCTGACGGCGGCGTGCCCGGCGGCGGAGTTCCCGCCCGCGATGTGCCCGCCCGCGATGTGCCCGGCGGCGGCGTGCCCGGCGGCGGCGTGCCCGGTGGCGGTGTGCCCGGCATGCTCGTGCCCCCGGACGACCCCGCGGCCCTGACGGGCGCCCTGCGCCGCTGGCTCACCGAGCCCGAGTTGCGGCGAAGCCTGCGCGCGGCGGCCCGCGCGCGGCGTAAGATCCTTCCCGGGTGGGAAGCGACCGCGCGCCGCATGGGCGGCGTGCTGGAACGGATGCGATGGCAGCCACTGCGAACCACATGACCTCTTCCCCCCGCTTCACCCCCGGCTGGCTGGCCCTGCGCGAGCGCGCCGACGCCGAGGCCCGCGCCCCCGGCCTGCTCGCCCCGCTGCGCGCCCGCCTCGCCGCGGCGCCCCGCCCCGGCGGCCGGCTCGTCGTACGCGACCTCGGCTGCGGCACCGGCTCGATGGGCCGCTGGCTGGCCCCCCGCCTGCCCGGCCCCCAGCACTGGATCCTGCACGACCGCGACCCCGACCTGCTCCCGCTGGCGGTGGCGGCCCTGACCGAGGACACCGGCCGGGTCACCGCCGAGCCCGAGCGGGGCGACGTCACCCGCCTGCCCGCCGAATCCCTCGCGGGCACCTCCCTGGTGACGGCGTCCGCGCTGCTGGACCTGCTGACCGCGGAGGAGGCCGAGGCCGTGGCGGGCGCGTGCGTCCGCGCCGGCGTCCCCGCCCTGCTGTGCCTGTCGGTGACCGGGCGGGTCGCGCTCGACCCGCCCGACCCGCTGGACGCCGACCTCGGCGCGGCCTTCAACGACCACCAGCGCCGGGTCACCGGGGGCCGCCGCCTGCTGGGGCCCGACGCCCCGGCCGTGGCCGCCGCGGCCTTCGCCCGCGCCGGGTGGTCCGTGCACCGCGCCCCCAGCCCGTGGCGCCTCGGCCCGGACCAGGCCGGCCTGATCGCGTCCTGGCTGCGCGGCTGGGTCGCCGCCGCCCGCGAGCAGCGCCCCGCCCTCGGCCCGCACACCGCCACGTACGCCGAGCGCCGGCTCGCCGCCTGCGCCTCCGGCCGCCTGAGCGTGGTCGTCGGCCACGAGGACCTCCTCGCCCTCCCTCCCGAGCCCGGGTCACCGGCCCGCGCCCGGGAAGGGAGCCGCGCATGACCGCGCCGCCCGTCGTCGCGCACGTGGCGGGCCCGGCCGCGCCGCCGGTGAGGGTCCTCGCGGCCCGGCTGTGGCCGTGGGCGAGGACCCTCGCCGGGCTCGTGATCCTGGCCGTGCTGGCCTGGCGGCTCGGCGCAAGCGCGTTCCTGGACGGCGTGCGGCTCGTCACGGCGTCCGACGTGCTGGCCGCGCTGGGGATCGGGCTGGTCACCACCGTGTGCTGCGCCTGGAGGTGGCGGCTGGTCGCGCGCCGGCTGCGCCTGCCGCTGCGCAGGCGCACCGCGCTCGCCGACTACTACCAGGCGCTGTTCCTGAACGCGGTGCTGCCCGCCGGGGTGCTCGGCGACGCGCACCGGGCGGTCCGCCACGGCCGCGACGCCGGCGACCTGGGGCGGGGCGTGCGCGCCGTGGTGCTGGAACGCGCGGGCGGGCAGGTGGTGCTCATCGCCGCCGGGGCGCTCGCGCTGCTGGCCGACCCCGGACTGCGTGGCGCGCTCGCGGCCGGGATGGCGCCCGCCCCCGGGGCCGTCACCGTCCTGGCGGCCCTGGGGGCCCTGGCCGTCCTGGGCGCCGTGGCCGTCCCGGCGGTCCGGCTGTGGCGGCGGACGGCCGCCGCGTCCCGGCTGCGCGCCACGCTGGAGGACGTACGGCGCGGCCTGCTCGCCCGGGACGCCTGGCCGGGGGTGCTCGCGCTGTCGGCCGTCGCGCTGGCCGGGCACGTCACGCTGTTCCTGGTGGCGGCGCGGGCCGCGGGAGCCGCCGCGCCGGCCGGACGGCTGCTCCCGCTGTCGCTGCTCGCGCTGCTGGCCATGGCGCTGCCGGTGAACGTCGGCGGGTTCGGGCCGCGCGAGGCGCTGTCGGCGCTGGCGTTCGGCGCCGCCGGGCTCGGCGCGGAGCAGGGGCTCAGCGTGGCGGTCGTGTACGGCGTGCTCGCCTTCGCGGCGAGCCTGCCCGGCGCCGCGGTGCTGATGCTGCGGCGCGGCGCGGGCTCCCGGCGCGCGGGCCCGTCAGGAGCGCAGCACCTCCAGGTACCCGCCGAACGCCGCGACCAGGTGGGCGAGGACGCCCTCGCCCTTGGCCGCCGAGGCGAGTGACGGCCTGCCGATGACCCCCGTATCGGTGTACGCGCCCATGCCCAGGGTGAGCAGGTGAGGACGATCGTCGCACAGCAGGTCGCCCCGGTCGTACCCGGGCCGGACCAGGTCCGGGTGGGCGTGCAGCAGGATGGACGTCTCCAGTTCGCCCGCGTGCATGTCGCTCTGCGAGGAGGTCTCAAGCCCGGCCGCCGCGCGGGCCGCGTCCCAGTCGCCGGGCCCGGGGAACAGGGCCATGCGCCGCCCCGCGGCGGCGGCCTCCTGCACGACGTTGCCCAGCACGTAGTTGCCGCCGTGGCCGTTGACGATGACCAGCCGGGTCACGCCGGATCTGTGCAGAGAGTCCGCGATGTCACGTATGACGGCGTACAGTGTCGAGGCAGAGATGCTGACCGTACCCCGCCAGGCCTCGTGCTCGTGCGAACAGGAGATCGTCACCGGCGGCAGGTGCAGCACGGCATGGGCGGCGGCGATGGCGCGGGCGATGGCGCAGGCCACCAGGGTGTCGGTGGCCAGGGGGAGGAACGGCCCGTGCTGCTCGAAGCTGCCCACGGGCAGCAGCGCCACGTCGGCGCGCCGGCACCCCTCCTCGGTCGCCGTGGCCGTCGGCAGAGGCAGAGGCAGAGGCAGAGGCAGGGTGGATTCGCTCATAGCCCGCCAGCCTGCGCCCTCACACCCCGGTACGCAACGCGCGAGGCCGCGTTGCGCGCCGCCGTCCCCGGTGAGACACGAGGAGAGACAGATGCGTGACGACGGCATCGCGGCCGCGGACGTCGCCGAGGCGGACCTGGTGACCCGCCGCGGCACCTTCCGCAGCGTCGCCTTCCGCGACCCGAGTGACGGGAACGAGCACCTGGCGCTGGTCCTCGGCGAGACCCGCGGGCGCGAGAACCTGCTGGTCCGGGTGCACTCGGAGTGCGTGACGGGCGACATCTTCGGCGCGATGCGGTGCGAGTGCGGCGATCAGCTCGACGCGGCTCTGGAGGCCATCGTGCGCCGGGGGAACGGCGTCCTGGTGTACCTGCGCGGGCACGAGGGGCGCGGCATCGGCCTGGTCGCCAAGGTGCGCACCCACCTGCTGCAGGACGAGCACGGCCTGGACACCGTGGACTCGGCGACCGCCCTGGGCTACCCCGTGGACGAGCGGGACTTCGGTCCCGCCGCCAGGGTGCTGGCCTACCTCGGGGTCCGCTCGGTCCGGCTGATGTCCAACAACCTGGACAAGATCCGCGCCCTGGAGGCGCACGGGATCGTGGTGGCCTCGCGGGTGCCGCTGCTGGTCCAGGCCACCGACCACAACATCCAGTACCTGACCGCCAAGCGCGACCGGCTCGGCCACGACCTGCCGCACCTGGACGCCGCCGCCCGCACCGGCTCGGCAGGGGGCCCGGCGTGACCGGCCAGACGCCCGGGGACATGCTCGGGAACACGCCCGGGGACATGCCCGGGAACACGCCCGGGGACATGCCCGGGAACACGCCCAGGGCTATGCCTGGGAACACGCCCGGGGAGACGCCCCGCCACATGTCCGGCCACGCACCCGGTCACCCGACCGGCGACGTGTTCGGGGACAGGCCCGGCCGGCGGAGCGGTCACTCCGCGCTGTTGCCGGTCGCGACCCGGGCCGTGGAGATCGCGCGCGAGATCGTCCTGTCGCGGGCGCCCCGCTCGGTGCGGGCCAAGGGCGACCGGGACATGGTGACCGACATCGACCTGGCCGTGGAGGACGCCGTCCGGGCCTTCCTGGCCGCCGAGACGCCGGAGCTCGCCATGCTGGGGGAGGAGCACGGACGCACCGGCGCGGCCGGCGACTCGGCGTGGTGGGTCCTGGACCCCGTGGACGGCACCGCGAACCTGGCCCGCGGGATACCGCTGTGCGGGGTGTCCCTGGCCCTGGTGGAGGACGGGCGGCCCGTGGTGGGGGCCATCGACCTGCCGTTCCTCGGGGCCCGCTACACCGCGGCGGCGGGGCGGGGGGCGTACGCGGGGGAGGAGCGCATCGGCACCTCGGCCACGACCGGCCTGCCCGAGGCGATGATCTCGATCGGCGACTTCGCCGTCGGCCCGGACGCCGAGCCGGACAACCGGGTGCGGCTGGCGCTGCTGGGCCTGCTCGGCCGCCGGGCGCAGCGCATCCGGATGCTCGGCAGCGCCGCGATCGACCTGGCCTGGGTGGCGCAGGGCAGGCTCGACGCCACGGTCATCCTGTCGAACCTGCCCTGGGACACCATGGCGGGAGCGCTCCTGGTGCGCGAGGCCGGCGGCCTGGTGCTCGACCGGGACGGCACCGAGCACACCACGGCGTCCGCGGCCACGATCGCCCTGTGCCCCGGCCTGCGCGACGAGCTCATGACCGCCCTCCACCAGGCCGGCGCCTGACCTGCCCCGCCCGGCCCGAGCCGGGCGGGGCGCGTCACTCCGTCTCGGGCTCGTGGCCGGGGCAGCGCAGCACCGGCAGGCGGGGGTAGCGCGGCAGCCTCTCGTCCCACGCCGCCCGGGTGCAGCGCAGGTACGCGGTGCCGCGCCGCGTCTGGTTCAGCCGGCTGTGGCGGCAATCGCGGCACAGGCCGGGTTCGGCCCCCAGCGCGCGCCAGGCGTCCTCGCCGGGATCGGGCTGCCCGTTCGTCATACGGTCAGCCTGGCGCACCGTCATGGAAGGGGCGCACCCGGGGTAGGGCAACCCGGGAGCGGGCCCGCCGGGTGGCCGGCCCGGCGCGGGGGGAAGGCGCGAGAGGGCCGGGTGGTGCCGGTGCGGCGGCTGGCGGAGCGGACGCCCGAGAGCCGGGATCGTCCCATGGACTTGTTGCGCGCGGTCGCGATCGTCGCGGTGGTCGTCGGCCACTGGCTGGCCGTGCACGTCACCTACGGGGCGGAAGGGATGAGCGGCGGCAGCGTCCTGGACCTCGTGCCCTGGACACGCCCGCTGACCTGGCTGTTCCAGGTGATGCCGATCTTCTTCCTGGTCGGCGGCTACGCCAACGCCGCCTCCCTGGCCTCCTGGCGGCGGCGCGGCGGCGACGCGGCCGGCTGGACGCTGCACCGCACCGGACGCCTGGTCCGTCCCACCACCGCGCTGCTGGCCGTGCTGACCGCGGGCGCCCTCTCGGCCCGCGCCGCCGGGGCCGATCCCCGCCTGGTCGGCATCGCCGTGTGGCTGGCCGCGATCCCGCTGTGGTTCCTGATCGCCTACCTGGCCGTGGTGGCGCTCACCCCGCTCATGTACGCCCTGCACCGCCGCGCCGGACTCGCCGTGCCGCTCGCGCTCACCGCGCTGGTGGGGCTGGGCGACCTGGCCCGGCTGGCGCTGGGGACGCCGGAGGCGGGCCAGGCCAACTTCCTGCTCGCCTGGCTGGCCGTGCACCAGCTCGGTTTCGCCTGGCGGGACGGGCTGCTGCCCACGCGGCCCGCCGTCGCGCTGCCGCTGGCGCTCCTCGGGCTGGCCGCCCTGGTGCTGCTCACCGTGTTCGGCCCGTATCCGGTCAGCATGGTCGGAATCGCCGGAGAGGAGATCCAGAACACCTCGCCGCCCACCCTGGCCCTGCTGGCACTGGCGCTCGCGCAGACCGGGATCGCGCTGCTGTGCCACGACCCGGCCGCGCGGTGGCTGCGGCGGCCCCGCCCGTGGACCGTCGTGGTCGCGGTCAACTCGGTGATCATGACCTTGTTCCTGTGGCACATGACCGCCGCGGTGCTCGGCGTGCTCGCGCTGTACCCGACCGGCCTGTTCCCGCAGCCGCCTGCGGGGTCGGCCGAGTGGGTGCTGCTGCGCCTGCCCTGGCTCGCGGTCCTGGCCGTGATCCTCGCCGCGCTCGTCGCGGTGTTCGGGCCGGTGGAGCGGCGCGTGCCACCCGGCCCCGCCCCGCAGGGGGGCGCGCGGGGGGCCGCGCTCGCGCTCGCCGGCGTCGCCGCGGTGCTGGCCGGGCTGCTGGGCATCGCCGTGCCCGGCCCCGGGGACCACGGGCCGGCGGGCCTGGCCACCTGGGCGCTGGTGGCCTACTTCGCCGGGGCCGCCGTGCTGCGGTACGCGCGGGGAGCGCGGCGGGGCGAGCGGGTCCCGGATCAGGGGGCGAAGTGAGCCCGCAGGCCGCCGGGCAGGTCGCCGCCCGGCCAGGCGGCGACGTACGACGGCGGGCGTACCTCGCCGTAGACCACGACCACCCGGTCGCCCCGGGTGAGGGCCCGGCTGACCCGCGCCGCCGGGCGCTCGCCGAACCGGCGCACGATGCCCTGGGAGTCGCATCCGATCAGGTAGCCGATCTGCACCGCCGACTCACCGTAGATCATGCACGGCGGGCGCACACCCCGGGCGCGCAGCCCCTCGGCCGCCAGGCGCACCTCCTCGCGCACCTTCACGTTGATCGCCGCCATCCGGTGGGCGACCGCCCCGTGCAGGGCCAGGTGAGCCAGCACCCCCGCGGCCACCACCACGGCCAGCCCTCTCACGGCCGGTGGCGCTGCTGTGGTGGCTGGCCACCCCGGCTGCGCCGTCACCGTCAGCGCCGTCACGGCGCCCGCGACCGGCAGCGCCAGCAGCGCGTACGCCGGCAGCAGGAACCGCGGCGCGGCGTAGCCGACGTAGAACAGGTACGGCAGCGCCATCGCCACGCCGCAGACCGCGGCCAGCAGCATCGGGCCGAGGTGGCCGTCCCGCCGGGCCGCCCACAGGCCCACACCGGCCATCGCCGGGATGGCCAGCCACCACAGGAGCGCCACCGGCGAGATCGGCCCGCAGTCGGCGCCGAAGCGGCACAGCGTGGGGCCGTCGAGGGCGCGGGCGTGCTCGGCGACGGTCACCGTCCAGCCCGCGCTGTTGTGCTCGCCCGCCTCGCGCAGCCGCGCGCCGATCCCGCCGAACGCCGCCACCGCCTCGGCCGACCACTGGCCCCACCCCACCGCCAGGCCCGCCGCGAGACCGGCCAGTGAGCCGATCCGCCGCCATCCCGGCACGGCCAGCGCCGCGACGGCCAGCACCGCCGCCGCCACCAGCGCGTCACTGGGCCGCATCAGCGACATCACCGCCATCGACCCGGCCAGGCCCAACGGCGCGAGCCGCGAGCGCCCGCCCAGGACCAGGAACCCGGCGGACGCCACCCCGGCCAGCGCGACGTACAGGTTGGGCATGGCCTGCGGGCCGTAGAACAGCGACAGCCAGCACCCGCCGAACAGCAGGGCGGCCAGCGGCACCGAGCGGTCGTGGCGCACCCGCAGCCACACCGCGAAGGCGGCGTACAGGGCGAGGGAGGACATCACGGCCAGGTACAGGCGCAGCACGGGCACCGAGTCGGTCAGCATCACCACCGGCGCGACCAGCAGCGGCACCCCGCGGGCGCGCGGCGCGCTGAACAGGGGCGGCGGCGCGTGCGCGGCGTACTGCCCGGCGTAGACGGCCTCGTCCCACCCGATGCCCAGCGACGGCGGCACCAGCAGGAGCTGGCCCGCCCCGTACGCGACGGCCGCCAGCGCGAGCAGCGCCGCCGGCGCCGCCACGCGCGAGCGGGTCATGGTCATCACGGGCCTCTCGAAACGGTGGACGGAGTCACTGTGACGGGTCCGGCTCCGGCGCATCCTCCGGAATCGCCGGGGTTTGACCAACCTTTGCGGGGAAACGTGCCGCGTGGTCACGGCTGCCAGGAGGCCCGGATGACGGCCCGTTCCGTCGCCTCCAGGTACGTCGCCGCGGCCAGCCACGCCCACGCGTACGCGTCGGGCCCCGAGTCGGCCGGCCGCCCGAACACGTCGCGCGTACGCCGGTCGGCCTCCGCCGTCAGTGCCGCCCCCAGGTCGGCCCCGCCCCGGAACCCGGCCCGGCGCAACGGGACATCCTGCCCCGCGAAGACCCGTTCACGCCCCGCCTCGGCCACGGCCCGCCGCCCCCCGGCCACCGCCACCTCGACCACCCGGCGCACCCGCCACAACGGCGAAGCCGCGTCGATCCCGGCCTCCGCCTGGGCCGGGCCGGTCTCCGTCGCCGGTTGGGGTGCGGCGGGGGGCAGGTGGGAGCCCTGGAGCCGGTCGTAGCCGAGGTCGGCGCGGTCCTGCCACTCCTGGGGCAGGCGCAGCGTGGCCGTGGCGCCGGGGACCGGGCCCACCGCGAGCGGGAGCAGGGTGGCCGCTCGGGCGGGGTCCACCCGGCCCACCACGCGTACCAGGGCGCCGGGGCGGGAGGCCAGCCGGCGCAGGTTCTCCACGTGGGCCAGCCCGGGGTGACGGGAGGCCGGGACCAGCCGGATCAGCGGCCCGCCGGCCTGCGCCGGCAGCAGCTCGCGGGCGAGCACGTGGTCGCCGGCCGGGCCCAGGATCATCAGGTCGCAGCCGACGAGCTCGCGGGCCCGCTCCTCGGCGTCCGGATCGTCGCCGTAGTAGCCGTCGCCGGACAGCCGGGCGTTCGCGGCCTCGGCCAGCGGACGGGCGAACAGGGCGGCCATCGGCCCCTCCGTCCACGGCATGCCCGGCAGCGGGGTGGCGCGCACGCCGGAACCCGCGCCCAGGCGGCCGTCCGGCGATACCGTCGCGCCGGTCACCAGGAGCCCGGCCCGCGCCAGCCGGGCGTGGTCGAGCACGCCCGAGCCGAGGGCGACCGTCGCCGTCCCCGCCCCGCGGGCCCGCGCCGGGCCGCCGGGCCTGACGTCCGCCACCGAGAACCAGCGGCCGTCCTCCGACACCAGGTGGGTGACCACGCCGGCGTACCCGGTCGCGCTGATCACCGGCTCGCGGCACACGCCGAACACCCGCAGGCCGCCGCCCGGCCGGTAGTCGCGGCGTACGCTGCCGATCAGGCCGGGGCCGGCGTCTCCCCTGGCCAGCCTGCCCGCGGTGAGCAGGAGCTCGCGCAGCGCCGCCACCAGGCCGGCCAGACTGTGACCGTTGTGCCGGTCGCGGGCCGCGCGCAGGCCGCGCACCACCCGCAGGGCCGCGGCCTCCGCCCTGGGCAGCCCGGCCAGCCTCGCGGTGTGCGCGGCGCGCAGCAGCTCGGCCTGCGGCACCGCCCCCGCCCCGGGCACCCCCGCCGCCAGCACGGCCGCGGCGGCGGCCCACAGCCCCCGCGCCGCCGCGACCTGCGCGGCCGTAGGCCCGGCAGGCCGGTCACCCGCCGCGCCGTCCGCCGGTTGCTGCCCGGTGGACGGCGTTCGTCCTGGTTCCGCCTCGTCGTGGGGCGCAGAGTCCGGTGTCCCCGCGCCGGGAGGCGCGGGGCCTTCCGCCGCATCCCCAGCCGCGTCCCCCGCCGCCTCGGTCGTCGCCGCGTCCGGGGCCGGGGCGGGCGTCGCCGGGCCGGCGATCGGGCATGCGGTGAGGACGGCGGCGCGGTGCAGGCAGCGGGGCGCGAGCAGGCAGGAGCAGCGCGCCTGGTCGTCCTGGGTGATCGTGCCGGACGGGCCGGGTGTGAGCGTGACCACGGTGTCCTCGCCGCAGACGACGCGGATCTCGCCGGCCTCGGCGGTGACGGGCAGGGCGGCGTACTGCTCGACGGCCGCGTCCAGCTTCTTACGCAGGCGGGAGGTCAGCGACTCCACGGCGGCGGCGGTGACCTGCGGGGCCACTGGCGGGAGCTGGCCGGCCGGGTCGGGGGCGTTCACCGGTACCCTCCACGGAGACGGTCGCCCACCCAGTGGGCCAGGGCGAGCGGGCTGAGCGCGGCGACGGGCATCCCGGCCGCGACGAGCTGCTGGGCGATCGGCAGCGAGTAGCGCGGCACGCCCTCGTCGTCCAGGGCCGCGCAGCCCAGCAGGTGGACTCCGGAGCCGGCGAGCGCGCGGACCTCCCCGAGCAGCCCGCCGACCGGGCCGCCCTCCTCGAAGTCGCTGACGACCACGACGAGCGTGCGGCTCGGCACGGTGACCAGGGCGCGGGCGCGGGCGAGCCCGGCGGCGATGTGCGTGCCGCCGCCCACCCGGACCTCCAGCAGCAGGGACAGCGGGTCGGCCACCCGCTCGGTCAGGTCGATCACCTGGGTGGAGAAGGCGAGGAAGTGGGTGGAGAGCGTGGGCACCCCGGCCAGGACCGAGGCGGTGAGCGCGGACCACACCACCGACGCCTCCATCGACCCCGACACGTCCACCACCAGGATCAGCCGCCAGTCGGCCTCGCGGCGGGTGCGGGCGCCGAACACCGGCCGCTCCGGCACGATGACGAGCCGGCCGTCGTCCAGCCGCCGCGTGTGCGGCAGGTTGGCGCGCAGCGTGCGCGGCAGGTCCAGCCGCCCGCCGGGGCGGTGGGTGGGCCGCGGGGTCGCCAGCCCGGTCATCGCCGGGCGCAGCCTGGTCGCCAGCTCCCGGGTCAGCTCGGCTACCAGGCGGCGCACGAGTGGCCGGAGCTTGGCGAGCCGCTGCTCCGGCATGCCTCCGGCCAGGGACAGCACCGAGGTGAGCAGTTCGACCGACGGGCGTACGGAGTCCGGGTCGAGTTCGGCGAGCACGTCGGTGCGCCCGGCCTCGGCGGCGCTGCCCAGCACCTCCTCGCGCACCTCGGCCCCGAACAGGGACTCCAGCTCTTCGGCCCATTCGCGGGCGGTGGGGAAGGAGCCGTCCGTGCCGGCTCCCTCGCCGGTGCCGAAGCCGTCGGCGCCTTCGCCCCGGCCCGCGCCGTACAGCTCGTCCAGGGCCCGCGCGTACGGGCGGGCGCCGGCCGGCAGCCGTTCGGCCTCCCGCCCGAGCAGCAGCCGCCACCGGTCGGCGGGCGCCAGCCGGTGCCCGCCGGCGCGGGTCCCCGGGACCGGGGCGGGCGCGTCCTCCGCGGGCGGCTCCGCGCCGCCGTCGCCGTCGGGGACGGGCAGGCCCAGGGCGCGTACGGCGGCCAGCCCGGCGGCGTCGGCCGCGGCCCACAGGCCGAGCAGGGCGGGCGGCGCGCTGAGGGTGAGGTCGGGCCGGTCGCCCAGGCGCTCGGACACCGTCTCCAGCAGCCGGCCGCGGTCGGCGGGCGTGAGCGTGTCGAACCCGCCGCGCAGCGCGGGCAGCCGGTCCAGGAACTCCGTGTCGCTCAGGCCGTCCACCCGGTCCATCAGCGGGCCGAGGGCGGCCGGAGCCGACCGCAGCAGCGGCCCCGCCGCCGTCAGCACCCCGGTCAGCAGCATGCCCAGGCGGCGGCGCCCCTGCGGGCCGGTCGCGGTGTCCACCCAGCCGGCGGCGCGCACGCCGAGCGTGGCGGCGTCGTCCAGGTCGAGCAGCACCCGCGCGGCCAGCGCCGCGCCCTGGACGAGCGGTGAGGCGGTACGCGCCAGCGTGGCCAGGGTCTCGGCCATCCGCAGCCCCAGCCGCTCCTCCCCGGCGCGGGCGGCCAGGGCGACCAGGGCGGCGGCGTCCTCGGGCCGGTCGCCGCCGGCCAGGCCGGGCAGGGCGCGCACCGCCGCCTCCAGCAGACTCGCCGCCAGCTCGGCGGCCTCCTCTCGTGCCTCCGGTGTGGTGCCGGGAAGGTGCTCGCGGCGCAGCGCCTCCAGCAGGTCGAGCGCGTCGAGCAGCTCGGCGAGCGTGGCGGTGGCGGGCAGTGTGACGGCCGCCTCGGCGAGCCGGTCGGCGACCAGCTCGGGCAGGTCGCAGCGGGCGGCGTCGCGCAGGTTGTCCAGGATCAGCCGGCAGGTGGGCCCGCCGTCGGCGGACTCGCGCCGGTACGTCTCGCGCAGCGTGCCGGCCGCGGCCTGCGCCGGCGTCACGCCGCGCACCCCGGCGAGGTCGAGCCGGGCCGGGACCGCCGGGGTCCACGCCACCCGCCACCGCGTGGACAGCGCCGAACCGTCGCCGGTGCCGCTGACCTCGACCGGTTCGCCGTAGCCCGCGCCGCACACCAGCAGGCGGCGCAGCGCCACCTCCCGGCGCCCGTCGAGCGTGGAGCGGAGCGGGTCCAGGCGCAGCTCCTTCGGCGCGGGTTCGCCGGGGCAGGGCAGCCGCAGCTCCGCCAGCTCGGCCTCGACCGCGGGGCCGAGCCCGGAGCGAGGCGCGGCGGCCGTGACCCGGCCGCGCTCGGCGCCGACGAGCACCGTCTCCAGGGCGCGGGCGAGGGCCCGGCCCCGGCCCAGCGGCTCGCCCTGGCCGAGCACCGTCGTCACGGCTTCGAGCAGCTCGCCCCGCCCGGGGGCGGGCAGGCCGCGCAGCCGAGCCAGGTCGCAGGCCAGGCGCAGCGTCTCGGCCGCCTCGCCGGTGCCCGCGGTGTGCCCGGCCGCGCGCAGCTCGCGGCACAGGTCCGTGATCGCGCGGGCGGCGGCGTCGGCGACCCGCTCGGGATCGCCGCCCGCGGCGAACACCGCCTGCTGCCAGCGCGGGTCGCGGATGCCCGCCGGGTAGCCCGAGCGCGAGTCGAGCAGGTCGAAGGCGTACGGGACCAGCGAGGTCACCGCCGCCGCGGCCTCCCCCGGGGAGCCGCCGGGGTCGCCCGGCTCGGCCAGGGCGGGCGCGTGGAAGGCCCCGACCACCGCGGCCACCCGGCGCCCGCCGGACCCGGCGGCGGCGATCACCCGGCGCATGTGCGCCTCGCGGGCCAGGTCGCGGGCCGGCACGCCGCCCGCGGTCTCGGCGTCGCGGCGCAGCGCCCAGCCGACGCCGAGCGCGGCCCGGCGCACGGCCTCGGGCTCGCAGCCGGGCGCCAGGACCTCCACCGCGCGGTCCCACATGTCATCACCGTCACGGCCGGTGCCGGAGGCGGCCAGCCCGTCGGCGTACGCCGTGCCGGGCGCGGCGGCCCTCCCTTCCGCCGTCGCCCCGGCCGCCCTTTCCGCCGTCGCCCCGGCCGTCTTGTCCGCCGTCGCGCCGGCCGATGCGACGTGGTCCGGGGCCTGCCAGCCCGGGTCGGACAGCGGCAGGTCGCAGCAGCGCACCTCCGCGCCCTGCTTCCAGGCCCAGCGGATGGCGACCAGCTCGGGGGAGAAGTCGGCGAACGGGTAGAAGCCCAGCCTGCCGTCCGCGCCGGTCCCGGCCAGGGCGACCGGGGCGACCGTCGCGGGATCGGCCAGGTGCTCCAGCCACGGCTGGAAGTCCGCGGGCAGCTCGACGCAGACCACCTCGGCGCCGGCGGCGTCCAGCAGCTCGGGCAGCACCACGGCCAGCGCGGGGCTGTGGTGGCGCACCCCCAGCAGGTACGGCCGCGCCGACCCGGCCAGCGCCGCCACCGCCTCGGGCGGGGACGCGGATGCGAGGGAACCGGGAGGGGTCAACGCAGGCTCTCCCGCAGGTCCCACAGGCGGCGCCACATCGCCGAGCCGTCCTCGGCGCGGCGGCGTACCGGGCCGTCCCAGTAGCCCAGCAGCCGCGCGTGGTCGGCCGGGTCGTCCTTGCGCACCACGCCCAGCAGGTGTCCGGGCACCAGGTCCAGCACGTCGCCCACCGGCAGGTACGCCGCCGCGACCCCCAGGGACGCCGCGACCTGCACCGCCTCGGCGGTGGACATCACGGTGCCGGGCCGCTCGACGTCCCAGCCCTCCGCCGAGCGGCCCGAGCGCAGGTCGCGGAAGACGGTGACCAGGGCGTCGAGCACCGCGTCGTCCACGGAGAACGCGGCGCCGGCGCGCTCGACGACGGCGGTGGCCTGGCGGCGCACGAGGGCGGTCTCGGCGTCGGCGTCGGCGATCGGGCCGACGGTCTCGAAGTTGAAGCGCCGCTTGAGCGCGGCCGACATCTCCGAGACGCCGCGGTCGCGCAGGTTGGCGGTGGCGATCACGGTGAACCCGGGGGCCGCCGCGACCTGGGCGTCCTGCGTGCCGGCCAGCTCCGGCACGCTCACCCGGCGGTCGGACAGGATCGACACCAGCGCGTCCTGCACCTCCGGCAGGCAGCGGGTGATCTCCTCGACCCGGGCGACGCGGCCGGTGCGCATGGCGGTGAGCACGGGGGAGTCGACCAGGGCGGCGCGGCTCGGGCCCTGCGCGAGCAGCAGCGCGTAGTTCCAGCCGTAGCGGAAGGCGTCCTCGGTGGTGCCGGCGGTGCCCTGGACGGTGAGCGCGCTGGTGCCGCACACCGCCGCCGCCAGCAGCTCCGACAGCATGGACTTGGCGGTGCCCGGCTCGCCGGCCAGCAGCAGGCCGCGCTCGCCCGCCAGGGTCACCACGCACCGCTCGATCAGGGCGCGCTCCCCGACGAACTTGGGGGCCACCTTCAGCCGGGCCGGAAGCCCGTCCGCCCGCCGCTCGGCGGGCAGCTCCAGGGTCTCGCCGCCGCTGCCGCACACGAAGGTCACCACCGCGCGCGGCGTCAGCCGCCATCCGGGCGGCCGGGGGCCGTCGTCGTGGGCGGCGAGGAAGGCCAGCTCGGTCGCGTACCGCTCCTCCGCCGCGAGCACCTGGCGCTCGGGCGCGGCCGGGGACGCGTTCTCATCGGTAAGGGTCATCGGGGTCCTCGTCGGTGTGTCGTGATGGTCAGCGCCGGCGTCCGCGCCGGGCCTTGAGCTCCTCGAACCTGGGGGCGTCGCCCTCGCGCACCCGGCGCCAGGCGCGGGCGTACAGGGCGGCGGCCGGCTCCTGCGGCACGAGGGGGAACGCGTTCTCGGCGTCGCCGAACATGGGCAGCTTCCAGGTCTCCAGCGGCAGGCGGGGGGAGCGCGACTCCTCCCAGCCGCCGGGCAGGAACAGCGAGCGCCCGGCCCGCGACCGCCCGGCCTCGACGACCAGGGAGGTGGCGGCGAGCTCGGCGCGGGCCGCCTTCAGGCGCGCGGGCTTCCAGCCGGTCCACCGGGCGGTGTTGCGGTCGGTGGGGTCGGGCATGGCCAGCAGCATGAGGTAGACCGCGGCGGCGTCCTCGCTCAGGCCGTGCTCCTTGGCGGCCTCCGCCACCAGATCGGGCACCGAGCGGGTGGGGTCCTGCGGCCACCAGGCGCCGTCGGCGTCGCGCTCCCCGGCGGCCGGGCCGCCCGGGTCGGCCAGCAGGGCGGCGAACCCGGGATCGAGGGCCATGCGCAGGGCCGTCACGGCCGGGAACGCCCCCTCCGTGGCGATCAGGGCGCGCAGGTACGGGTCGTCGCCGGACGGCCCGGCCTCCGCGACGCGGACGGCGGGGGCCGGGCGCTCGTCGTAGGTGGCCATGACGACCGCGCCGTACCTCTCGTACCCCTGGCCGGTCTCGGTCGGCGCCCCGGCGGCCTTGCGGAACGCCGGGAGAGAGACGTACCGGCCGAGGTCGAGCAGCAGCCCCGGGGCGGCCAGCCGCTCGCGGACCGCGGCCAGCGCGCCGGGGAGCGCGGCCCGGATCGGGTCGCCGGCGGGCAGCCGGTGGGCCAGCCAGCCCGCCATGGCCACCACCGAGACCAGGGCCTCGGCCGAGAAGCCCGCCTCGTCCTCGCGCTCGGGCTGCGCGCGGTCGCCGCGGATCGTCCAGGTCAGGTCGCGGCTCAGCTCCGGCGTGGCGGCCGGGTCGAGCAGGGCCTGCACGGTGCGGCCCGTGTCCCAGCCGGTCCGCACCGAGCGGGCCGCCTCGGAGGCGAGCCATTCGGGGATCGCCCTGCGGCGTCCCAGGGCCGCGTTCCACACCTCGGCGGCGCGGGCGGCGTCGGGGCCGGCGGTCCACAGCCCGGCCGGGTCGGCGGGCAGGAGCGCGGCGACGACCGCGCGCCGCACCTCGGCGGGCACCCGCCGCAGCTCTTCCTTGGCCAGGGCCGCATCGGCGGCCTTCACCCCGAGCAGGGTGCGGACGTCCTTGTCCAGGAAGGAGTGCTGGTAGGCGTCGATGTTCGGCATGCCCGCCACGACCAGCCGGGCGAGCGTGGGCGAGACGCCGGTGAGCGCGGCGAACTCCTCGGCGGCCTCCGGCCGCCACGGCGCCGGCCCGCGCTCGGCCAACTCGGCGAGGAACGCCGCCGCCCAGCCGGCCTCGCGCTCGCCGCCGGCGGGCGCCTGGGACTTGACGGTGTAGGGCGCGGGCACCTCGAACCGGCCGGACGGGTCGTGGCACAGCGCGGTGAAGTCGCAGCCGTCGTCGCCGAGGTGCCCGCGGCGCACCAGGGCGAGGAACCCGCCGCCGTCGAGCGGCAGCACGCCGAGCCAGTGGCCCTCGGACCGGCCCCCGCCGGGCGCGATCAGGTGCCGCTTGGCGAGGTTCAGCGACATCAGCCGCCACGGGGACCCCTGCGCCGGGCCGAGCAGCCCCGCGCCGTCCAGCGCACCCAGCAGGCCGGCCAGCGCCGTGCGGTGGTCGGGCGTGGTCGGCGCGACGGCGGTCCGGTAGGCCAGCGCGGCGGGAGTGTCGAGCAGCAGGTCCCATTGCAGGGTCGAACCCGGCAGCGCGTACCCGTGCAGCCGGTCCGCCGGGCCCGGGGGAAGCTCCCCGGCCACCGCCCGCGCGAGCGCGCGGATCTGCCGCCACGCGCCGTCGTGCTCGGTGTGGTGCCAGCGGAACCCGCCGAACCAGCCCAGGCCGGTCAGGGCCTCCTCGACGCGGCGGTCGGTGGGCCCCGCCGGGGTGCTGTCCTCCTGCGGGCCGCCGTCGAGCGCCTCGCTCAGCCTGGTGCCGACCTCCTGCAGCCGGGCCCGCTGGGCGGCGGCGAAGCGGACGACGCCCGCGATCCCCGTCGCCAGCGCGTCGTCGGTCACCTCGGGCAGCAGCGCGCGCACCCGCGCCCTCAGCTCGTCGTCCTCCGCGCCGGTCTCCCCGTCGGCGGCGCCCAGGGCGGCGTCCAGCAGCGCCGCGGCCAGGTCGCGATCGGCGCGGCGCAGCGCCGCCGAGCCCCGCGGGTCGCGCGGCCGCAGGCAGTGCCAGTAGTGCGGCGGCGGCAGGATGAGCGTGCCCTCGGCGAAGGGGCCGGGCGCGGCGTCGGTCTTGACCGTGGTGGTCACGATGCCGTCGGCGTCGATCAGCGAGATCCGGTAGGCGCCGGTGCGGACGACGGCGAGGGGGCGGTCCTCCCCGCCGGGCAGGGTGAGCGCGCCCACCGGCGACGGCGCTCCCGGCGGCACGGTCACCGCCCGCCCCGCCAGGTCCTCGCCGCGCTGGGCGCCGTCGGGCAGGCGCACCACGCGCCAGCCGTACAGGCCGCCGGCCGGGACGGCGAAGGCGGTGGGCTCGGCCGAGGGCGCGGGCAGCAGCCAGCCCGTGACCAGCTCGCTGCCGGCAGGGGCGGCGCGGAGCGCGTCGGCCAGGAAGCCCGGCAGCGACCTGCGGCCGTGGCGCCCGCTCGCCGGGTCGAACTCGTGCCACGCGCCGCCGGGCTCGGACCTGTCGTAGATCCGCACCCAGTACGCGGCCCCGTCGCTCATCACCGGGAGCTCCTCGGGCAGGACGGTGTCGCCCGCGTTGAGCGGCAGATGGCCGGTGGTGCGCCCGCCGCCGGGCAGCGGCAGCGTGACCGCGTCGTCGCCGTGGTACCAGTCGAGCTGCAGGCCCCGCACGTCGCGGCCCTCGATCGGGTGCAGGGTGGAGGGGGAGGTGTGCCAGTATCCGCGCAGCCCGTCGTCCAGGGCCCGGGACCTCCAGTACACCAGCAGCTCGCCGCCCACGTGGTGGAAGCCGGGACGGCCCCACAGGTCGCCCGACGGGATGCGCAGGTCGTGGGTGAGCACGGTGCCCTCCGCGCCCAGCACCCTGACCTGGGCGGGGCCCGCGGCGATCAGGTGCGGCCAGGCGTCGGCGACGATGATGTCGTCCACGTCCTGCACCGGCACCAGCGCGGCCGCGGCGTCGTCCCAGGCCGGCCAGCCCAGCTCGTCGAGCAGCCCGGCGCGCAGGGTGCGGGCGAGCACCGGCGCGACGTCGGTCGCGGCGGCCCGCCGCACCTCGTCGGCGGCCAGGGCAAGCGCCTCGCCGGGGAGCCAGGCCAGCCTGCGCATCGCCTCGGGCATGTCGGGCAGGCCGGTGGTGGTGAACCTGCGGGCCACCTCGGCCACCCACTCGGCCAGCAGCGGACGGCCGCCGGGCGAACCGGCCAGCACGCGTACGGCGCGGATGCCGGACTCGTCGCCGTCCAAGCCGTCGCAGGCGCGGTGGAAGACGGGCTTGAAGCGCTCGTCGGCGCCCAGGGCGAGCAGGTCGCGCCGGCCCTCGCCCGTGGCCCAGTGCTCCAGCCGCAGCCAGTCGCGCGGCCCGGGGGCCGCCACGGGGACGCCCAGGGCGAGCAGCAGGTCCACCAGATCGACGTCGTTGCCGATCAGGGACATCGGGACGCCGCCCTCGGCCGGCTCGGCGCGCAGCGCCCCGGCCATCCGCTCCACCAGGTCGTACAGGCGGGGCAGGCGGGCCGGCAGGCCCCAGGCGTAGTTGCGCGCCGTGAGGAACCTGGCCAGCCAGCCCGAGCTGCCGTCGGCGGGCCGCTCCTCCTCCGGCGCGCCGGGGTCGATCAGACCGGCGGTGGCGCCGGAGCGGTCCAGGAGATCCAGCCACACCGCGGCCAGCTCGGAGTCGCGGGACTGCGGCATCATGTTCAGCAGCGCGCCGCGCACCCGCGGCTCGCGCCGGGCCAGCGCGGCGATGGCCGCGCCGTGGGCCTTCCACCAGCCGGTGGCCGCCCGCTGCGTGACCGGCAGCCCGAGCAGCTCGCCGAGGTACGCCTGCTCCTCCGCGTCGGCGTCGGCGCCGCAGGCCCGCGCCAGCCTCCGCAGGTCGGCCGCCATCTGCGCCGAGGGCGGCAGGCCCCCGGCCGTGCGCCGCACGCACAGCCGGGCGAAGCGGCGCAGCGCCTCCTCCGCCGGCACCCGGGCGGCCAGCTCCTTGGCGTACGCCGAGAGCACCTTCACCGGCAGCGCCCCCGCCAGCGCGAACTCCAGGAACACCGCGTCGAGACGGTCCTCGTCCACCTCAAGGCCGTGCTCGGCCTCCGCCCGGCGCGCGGCCCCGAACATCTGCGCGGCGTACGCGGGGTTCTCCACGTCCAGGAACACCCGGCCGGCCTGCTCGTAGAAGGTGGGCAGGAAGTGCGGCACGGACGCGGCCATCTCGCGGGCGAGCCGCTGGTAGGCGTCCAGCGCCTGCTTGGGCTTCGACCTGGCCTGCCGGGCGATGCGCTCCAGCTCGGGCATGACGCCGAGCGCGTGCCGCCCGTCCTGGGGATGGTGGGCCAGCACCCACTCGGGGAAGCCGAGCGAGCGGCGCGCCCCCAGCCCGACCACCACCGGTTCGCCGTCGGGCTCCAGGCCCATGAAGCCCGCCGCCAGGTCCTCGGCCGCGCCCAGCTCCTCCGGCACCAGGCGGACCACCACCCGGTCGTCCAGGCCGGGATGCCGGTAGGCGCGCGCCACCAGCGGCACCGCGCGCTCGCCCGCATCGGTCCCCGGCGGCAGCACCGCCCCCGCCTTCAGCAGCTCCTCGGCCTGCGCCGGCGTCATCCGCTCGCTCACGCCTTCCCGCCTTCCTCCACCTTGCGCCCGGCGTACAGCGCCGCGGCCATGCGCATCCCCTCCGACCAGGCCACCGGCCCGACCTCACGCAGCGGCAGGCTCCTGCCGTCGCGGTCGTGCCAGATCAGGTCGCCCGTCTCCACCGAGTCCTCCCAGTACGGCTCGCCGATCCACACCGCCGCCTCGACGGTGCGGGCGCCGTCGCGCACCCGGCAGGTGGCATAGCCCCCGGACACCCGGTAGCCGAGCGCGGTGGCGCGGGCGGCCAGGTGGAAGCGGGAGTCGTAGCGCCCGCCGGAGAACTCCGTCACGGCACGGGCCTTCTCGGCCAGACCGGCGGGCTTGACCCAGGTGGCACGGTGGATCTGCTCGACCCGCTGGGTCACGCCCAGCTCGGCGGCGAACTCGCGCAGATCGTCCAGGTCGGGCAGCAGCACGGGGTGGGGCAACGTCACCGTGCGCGGCGCCAGGCGTACGGTCTCGCCGTCGAGATTCACCACCCGCAGCTCGCCGGAGCCGGTGGCGTCGCGCAGGAAGCCCACCTCGTCGGGGTCGTCGCCCACCACCGCCATGTCGCGCAGGGCCGCCTGCCACGCCTCGTCGGGCCACACCCGCGCCAGCAGCCCGGTCGGCACCGGCAGCGAGGAGACCATCCACGCGTCCACCTGCGCCACGCACGCGTCGGCATGCCGGTCCAGCCACTGCGCCAGCCGCCGCAGCCGATCCACCTCCGGATGCTCACGCAGGGCCTTGGGCAGCGACTTCAACCGCCGCCCGGCGGCCCGCCCGGACGTGGCCCTCGCCGCCACCCGCCCCTCGATCAGGGCGACCTCGTACCCGTCGCCCGCAGCCAGCCATGCCAAAGCCGCCGCCTTTCACCGTACGAAAAATGGGCCGCGCGCCCGCTGGGACGCGCGTGAACGCTCACCGGGGCTCTCCCGCCGCGATGCGCGAGATGCTAGCGGCCCTGGCCGACAAAGATCCGCGATCTCCGGGTAACTCCTGTTACGCGAAGAGCGTCCCCTACCGGCTCATATGGTTGGCTTCTCGACCCGCCTCGGCCGTTCCGGCGGCGATTTCCCGTGGCGGACTACGGGTTTTCCCGGATTCCCTGCGTGTTCGCTTCATCACACCCTGTTAGCGGGTGGCGTCGGGCCGCTCATGGCAGCGACAGGAGGAGGAAGGCATGCGGAAGAAGCTGGCGCGGATCGGGGCCGCGGCGTTCGGTGGGGTCGCGCTGTGCGCGGTCGCGTTCGCGGGTGCGGGGGCGGCGCAGGCGGCGGCGCCGGGGGCCGTGGAGGCCGGTCACGCCGTCGTGCGGGCCGATCCGGTGCGCTGGGACTTCAGGGTGCCGGGGGTGCGGATCTTCCTGCGGGCCCACGCCGGTTCGCCGGTGCTCGGGCTGGGTTATCCGGGCCAGGGCTTCGAGACCGAGCGGTTCGACTGGGGGCCGGAGTACGTCTGCGACAACGGCTCGATCGCGACGCTGTGGGGGTACGGCCGTAACCTCGCGACGGGCGTGCGGGGCTTCGTGCCGAGCTGCAACCTGGTCTGAGGTCCCCGCCCGCGGGGCCGTTCACCATCCAGGGGCGACGTGGCGGCCGGAGGCTGGGCGCGGACGACGCGCCGCCCCGGCCGTCCGGCGCTCGTCGCTCGCGCGGTGGCGGCAACCAGTGGAGCGCCGTGCATGTGGACGCCGCCGCCGAGCTGTTCCTGCGCGCCGTGGAACGCGCTGGCGGCGGGGCGTACGACGTCGCCTCCTGCGAGCGGGTGCCCATGTGCGAGATCGCCGACGGCCGTCGCCAAGCTCACCGGCCCCCGCGCCCGGCCGATCTCGCCCGCCGTGGCCGAGCAGACCCCGGGGCCCGCGCTCACCGCCCTCCTCGCCCGGGAGGCCCCGATCGACCCCACCCTGGCCGAGGCCGACCTCGGCTGGATGAAGCCCACCGGGCCGGGCCTGGTCGAGGGCGTCAGCGCGGGCTCGTACGCCTGACCCGCGCGACACACCGGCCCTCCAGGGCCCGCGTCCGGCGGCCCTCCGAGGGGCAGGGCGGCGCGGTTCAGGTCAGGGCAGCGCCTTGAGGAACGTGGCGGCGATCGGCGCGGCCACCGCGCCGCCACCGCCGCCGCCCTCCACCACCACGGCGAAGGCGACCTCGCCCCGGTAGCCGATGAACCAGGCGTGCGAGTCGAGCTTCTCCCCGGTGCCGTACTCGGCGGTCCCGGTCTTGCCGCGCGTGCCGGACGGCAGCCCCGCCTTCTTCGCGGTGCCCTTGGTGACCACCGCGGACATCATCGAGCGCAGCGCCTCGGTCGCCTCGGACGGCAGCTCGACCGGCTCGGCCTTCTGCTTGATGGAGGGGACCAGCGTCGGCGGGTGCCAGGTGCCGGAGGCGATGGCCGCCGCGACCGAGGCCATCACCAGCGGGCTGGAGGTGATGCGGGCCTGGCCGAAGGACTCGGCGGCCAGCTCGGCGTCGCTCTGCGCCTTGGGCAGGCTCGCCTTGGTGGCCGGGACGCCGATGTTCAGCGGCTGGTTGAAGCCCACCATCTCGGCCGTCGCCAGCAGCTTGGCCGCCCCGAGCCGCTGGGCGGCCAGCGGGGCGAAGGTGGTGTTGCACGAGTGGGCGAAGGCGTCGCTCAGGCTGAGCGAGCCGTACTCGGCGTGCTCGGAGTTGCGGATCTTCAGCCCGCCGACGGTGACGTACTTGGGGCAGCTCACCTGCTGTCCGGCCGACATCCCCTCGGCCAGCAGTCCGAGCGCCGTGACGGCCTTGAACGTCGATCCCGGCGGGTAGTTGCCGTCCAGCGCCCGGTTGAACCCGCCCCGGTTGTTGACCACCGCCAGGATCTCCCCGGTGCCGGGGCGGATCGCCACCAGCGAGGCGGGCTTGTCCAGGCCGCGTACGGCCTCGACGGCGGCGCGCTGCACGCTCAGGTCGAGCGTGGTGCGCACGTCCTCGCCCTCGGCGCCCTCCAGCTCGCCCAGTTTCTTGACCCGTTTGCCGCCCCCGCCGACCAGCTCGACGGTCGTGGTCGGCCGCCCGGCCAGCCGCTTTTGGAACGTGGCCTGCAGCCCGGCCCGGCCGACCGGGTCGCCCTTCTCGTAGGGGACGCCGAGCTGCTTGACGTCCTTGTCGGTCGCCTTGTCCAGCCAGCCCACGAGCTGCTGCACCGATCCGCCGTCGTCGCCGTCGTCGATGCGCTCGCCGTCGGCGTCGGTGATCCGGGCGCGCTCGGGCCAGGTCGTCTTCAATGCCAGTTTGGTCTGGGCGGTCAGGTCGGGGTGCACGGCGGCGGGGGACCAGTCGACCTTCCACCGCCGGTCTTTCACCACCAGCCTCAGGCTGCCGTCGTAGGACCACTCGCCGCCCGTGGCCAGGCGCTGCACCGCCTTGTACGCCGCCGTCGCCGACCCGTCGCCCTCGCGCACGCCGCTCAGTGACACGCTCGTCGAGGTCACGCCCAGCGCCTTGCCCAGTGAGGCGTACGCCTGGTCGAACCCCTGCGCGGGCGCGGCCAGCTCGGCGCGCATGGCCGCCAGGTCGCCCCGCTGCCACGCCTGGAGATACCGCGTCGCGGTCTCACCCGGCGTGCCGCGCGTGTGCAGCACGTAGTAGGCGCCACCGGCGGCGGCCCCCACCGCCAGCACGGTGATCACCGAAGCGATGGCGATCGTACGCCCCCGTGGCACCCGACACCCCCTGATCGTCCGATGGCCTCCGAGCACCCGAGCTTAGTATTCGCGCCGGGACGGAACCCGGTTCACCCCCAACCCGGGGGGTTCACGCGGCCGGTCGGCGGGCCTTCACCGAGGCGGCGTACTCGGGAACGTATTCTTGCCCGGACAACTTCTGGATCGCGGCCATGATCTCGTCGGTGACCTCGCGCCGGGTGCGGGCCTGCCGCTCGTCGCCGCTGAAGGTCATCGGCTCGCCGATCTTGATCCCGATCGGCGCGATGCGCGGCACGGTCGCCCCGATCGGCAGCACCTTGTCGGTGCCCGACATCGCCACCGGGATGACCGGCAGCCCGGTCTTCAGCGCCAGCCAGGCCACGCCGATCTTGCCGCGGTACAGCCGTCCGTCGGGGGAGCGGGTGCCCTCGGGGTAGATGCCGAACAGGTTGCCCTCCTCCAGCACCTTCACCGCCGCGTCCAGCACGCCCTGCGCCGCCCCGGCGCTGGACCGGTCCACGCCGATCTGGCCCGTGGCGCGCATGTACATGGCCGTGATCGGGTTGCCGGTGAAGTACTCGGCCTTGGCCAGGAACGTCACCCGCCGCGGCAGCATCAGCGGCAGGAACGTGGAGTCGAGCACCGACAGGTGGTTGGAGGCCATGATGGCCGGGCCCTTGACCGGCACGTGCTCCACGCCGCTCACCTTCGGGCGCCACAGCAGGTGCAGGAACGGGGCACTGACGATCTTGGTGACCTCGTAGAGCAACGGCCTCTCCTCGTTCGGCGCGGGCGGCGGCCCGGGCGCCCTTCGTACGCTGGACCCGCCAACCCTATTCTCGCCCCGCCCGCCCCGCCTAACGCGAACCTCCGCGAGAACGCAAAGGCCCCGCGAGCATCGTCCAGATGCTCGCGGGGCCCTGCCACACGCTTTAGGCCGATGTGGCGGTCGCCTCCTCGGCGAGAGGCACAACACGGCTCCAGCCGAACGGTATTCCGTGAAGGCGGTAATTTGCGGCCCGGGGGACACAGACCACATCGGCCACTCGACTCTAACGGACACCTGGAGATGCTTATTCCCAGGGGGGCTCACCGGCGTGTCCAGTGCGGCTGGGCCAGGTCGCCCACCCGCAGGTCACCGCCCTTGAGCGCCACCTCCGCGAACTGCCACAAAATCGCGCCGGTCGGCGCGTGGATCACGATCGAGGGCCCCAGCGGCATCTGCAGCAGCCGCCGCCCCGCGCGGTCGCGCACCCACCGCGGCACCCCGGGAGCCAGGAACCGTTCCAGCGGCACCCGGTGCGCCGAGGCGACCTCCCGCGGATCGGGCCGCGGCTCCTGCCGCCCCCCGAACGCCACGAACGGCGTGATCACGAACCCGGAGTCGGTCACGAAGTCGTCCAGCGCCCCCGCCACGTCCACGCCCGTGATCCCCACCTCCTCGGCCAGCTCCCGCAGCGCCGCCGCCTCGGCGTCCTCCCCGTCCTCCACCCGCCCGCCCGGCAGCGCCCACTGCCCGGCGTTGCGCCCCCGCGCCGCCCGCCTGATCACCACCGTGTACGGCTCGCCGCCCTCGCCCTCCAGCACGCACACCGTCACCGCCGCCCGCCGATGCCCGTCCGGCAGCGGCACGGCCCGGCGAGCAAAGGCCGCGAGGTTCGCCGCGACCCGCTCCCGCAGCTCACCGATAGGGGAGACAATCATGACCTTCAGCATCGCACACGCCCCCACGCCCGCCGGCCCTCCGCACACACCCCCAGGCCCGCCGGCCCTGCGCACACGCCCGCGCCTGGCACACACCTGCCCCCGCCATACGCCCGTCCCCGGCACACGCCCGCACCCCGGCGTACGCCGCGTGCCGCGCATGCCGCGTGCGGCGCATCTCGCGTGCGGCGCCCCCCGCGCGCCGCACACCCCCGCCCCCCCGCACACTCCCTGCGGGGGTGCCCCGGGCGTCGGCCCCCCGGGCGTCGGGCCCCTGGGCGTCGGGCCCCTGGGTGTCGGGCCCCTGGGTGTCGGGCCCCTGGGTGTCGGGCCCCTGGGTGTCGGGCCCCTGGGTGTCGGGCCCCGGGCGTCGGGCCCCCGCGCCGCACGCCCTCCGCCCCCGCACACTCCCTGCGCGGGTGCCCCGGGCACCGAACCCCCGGGCACTGCACCTCCGCGCGTCGCGCCCCCGCGCCGCACGCCCTCCACCCCCGCACACTCCCTGCGCGGGTGCCCCGGGCGCCGCCCCCGCGCACTCCGCACCCCGCGCACTCCGCACCCCGCGCACTACGCGCGCCGCGCGCCAGGCCCCCGCGCCTCGCACACTCCGGCACGCCGCACCTCGCGCCCCCCACCTCGTGCACTTTCCCGCATCCCGAACACGTCCGTCTCACCGAGCGTGGCGGATAGGATCCGGAAACGCGGGGCCTCGCCGGAGTGCCAGCCCGGCGAGGCCCCGCCCCACCCACCAGGCCCCGGCGAGCCGGTCGCGGGGGAGTGCGGGGGGCAACGGTGGGGGCGGGATGGTGGCCTGTGCCTGTGCCTGTGCGAATGTGACGCTCTTCCGCTGCCTTTCCCCTGAGCGTGGAGGCACCCGGTGGCGGGGTGCGGGGGCAACGGTTGAAACGGACGCACCGGGTGGCGGGGTGCGGGGGCAGCGGTGGGGTTTCCGCGTGGCGGGGTGGTGGCGCGTGCCGGTGCTTGTGTGAATGCGACGGCCGTGCGCGTTCACCTCACTTGTCGATCGGGAGATCGGCCGTGGCACCACCCGCACGCCAGCGCATCCTCGACGCCACGGCCCGGCTGCTGCGCGAACGCGGGCTGGCGCGGCTCACCACGCGGGAGATCGCCCAGGCCGCCGACGTGGCCGAAGGCAGTATCACCAAGAACTTCGGCGGCAAGATCGGCCTGCTCATCGAGCTGCTGTCGCAGGAGCTGCCCGAGTTGCGGGCCTGGCAGCAGGTGGCCACCCCGCCCGGCCAGCGCCCGATGCGCGACGTGCTGATCGACCTGCTGTGGCGGGGCATCGACTACTACGCCGCGTCGCTGCCGTTGATCGCGGGCGCCGCCGCCGACCAGGATCTGTTCGCCGCCTATCAGAAGGTGAACCGCGACCGCGGCACCGGCCCGCACCTGGCGCTGCACCAGGTGGCCGGTTATCTGGCGGAGTGCCGGGAGGCGGGTGAGCTGCCACGCGACAGCGATCCCCACGCCCTCGCCCTCGTCCTGTGCGGCACCGCCCGGTTCGAGGCGTACTCCGGCTACATCTCCGGCGGCGAGGCGCTGCCCGGTGACCGGCCGACCGCGTCGCCGCCACCGCCGACCTGCTGCTCCGGGGCTGCGCGTGATCGTCATGCCGCGTCGTCGTGCGCAGGACGGGCGGCGGGCATGGTGGTAGCGTTCAGCGCACGACGGCCGTACCGCGCGGGGAACCGGTCGCGTCCGTCGGCTCCCCGTCGCCGCTGGGAGGGCGAGGATGCGCGATCGGTTGCCGGGCCGGGCCCCGCGCTTCGGCCCATGGTGGGCCATGTCGGGGCATGACGGGTCATGACCGTTACGGGCGACCGGGTGCCGGCGTTGCGCGGCAGGATCGAGCGTTTCCTCGCGACCGGGGAGAAGGCGTGCCTCCTCGACCCCGCGGCGCTCGACGACGCTCTCGCGCTCCTGGCTGATTTATCCGGTCTGTCTGGGGCGAGCGCCGGTTCGCTGGCGCTCGTGGCGCGGTTCCACGCCTTGCGGGTGGCCGTGCAGGACGCGTCCGCGACGCCCGACTTCGTGGTCATGGCGGCCTGCGCCGAGACGCTGCGGCTGGCCGGCGCCTCGCAGCACACCCCCGCCGAGGCGCTGCGCGGCATGGCGGAGCTGGAGCGCGGCGGGCCGGAGGACGCCGCACTGCTGCGCCGTCCCTCCACCTGGGTCCGGTTCGCCGCCCAGGCCGCCGATGCCACCGCACGATCCCTCGGCCGGGAGCTGGTGCGCCTGGCGGTCCTGCTCCACGCCGAGGGCTTGTGGCCGGAGCCGGTGCCGCCGGCCGACCTGTGCGCCGAGATCCGGGTCCACCTGCTCGGGACCCCCGATCCGGGCACGCTGGAGTACGGCATCGCCCTCGTCGAGTCCCTGCTGGCCTGCCTTGCCGCGCCTGATCGCGCGGGGTCGCTCAACGACGTCGCCTTCGCCCACCTGGCCGCGTACGAGATCGACGGCGAGCGCGCCCGCCTGGACGCGGCGGTGGACGCGGCACGGCGCGCGGTGGCGGCCGCCGGCGGAGCCGACCTCGCGGTGTGCCTGTCGGGGCTGGGCACGGCCCTGCAGACCCTGGCGAACGCGACCGGGTCGGTGCGCGCGGCCGACGAGGCGGCCGAGGCGGCCGGCCGGGCCGTCGCGGTCGCCGCCCACGACGATCCCAACCGTGCCGCCTACCTCGTCAACCGGTCCGCGGCCCTGCTGGAGCAGGCGGAGGTGAGCCTGGCCGGCGACCTGGACGCGGCGATACGCGCCGCGCGGGAGGCCGCCGGCATCCCCGGTGCTTCCGCCGGCGTCGCCGCCAGCGCCGAGACCAACCTGTGCCTGGCCCTGCTCAACCGGTACGAACGGGGGGCGGGCGGCGACGACGACCTGACCGCCGCGGTCGAGGCTGGGTGGCGTGCGCTCCGCCTGGAGCCGGACGGCCCGCTGCGCCCGAGCCGGCTGTCGAACCTGTCCCGGGCCCTGCGCATGCGGTACGGCCGCACCGGCGCCGATGAGGATCTGGACCAGGCGCTGGCCACGGCGGAGGAGGCGGTCGCCGCGTCCGCCGGTGACGTGGTGAACCTCGACGGCTACCTGAGCAATCTGGCCATCGCGCAACTGGACCACTACGGCCGGACGGGGACGGCCGCCGACCTCGACACCGCCCTGCGCACCGCCAGGCGGGCCGTGAGCGCCACCCCCGGCGGCCATCCGGCGCGCCGGGCCGGGCGGCTGGCGAACCTGGCGAACACGCTGCTGGCCGCGGCCAGGTCGCGCGGCGCCGCCGATCTCGGCGAGGCGGTGGAGGTGAGCAGGCTCGCCCTGGACAGCACGCCGGAGGGGCACCCCGACCGGATCATGCACCTGCTGAACCTGGCCGGTGCGCTGCGCGCCGCCTACGACGCCACGGGATCGCTCGCCGAGCTACTGGAGGCCGGCGAGCTGGCCGAACAGGCCGATGCGCTCGTCCCCGGCGGCCATCCGCTGCGCGGCATCGCGTCCTACACCCTAGGCGCGGTGGCGCAGACGCTGGCCGTGCGGGGAGGCGCGGCGCACGGCCGGGAGCAGGCGGCCGCCCACGCGCAGCGGGCCGTGACCGCCCTCCGCGCGGCCGTGGCGGCCTTTCCTCCCGGCCACCGGATGCGGCCGGCGGCCCTGGACGGCCTGGCCAACGCGCTGCAGATCCTCTCCTGGCTCACCGCCGACCCCGCCGCTCTGACCGAGGCGGTCGAAACGGGACGAGCCGCACTCCGCGAGACGCCGGTGGGCGACCCGGCGCGGCCCGGCAGGCTGTGCAATCTGAGCATCGCCGCGCGGTCGTTGCACGAGAGCACCTGGCTCCCCGAGGCGGTGCACGAAGCCGCCCGCCTGGCCGGGGAGGCCGTCGCCGCGACCGCCGCCGACGAACCCGAGCACGCCGTGGCGCAGTTCCTGCTGGGCGAGGCCCTGTACGGCGGGCGACCCGATCTGCGCGATCCGGCCGGCTTCGAGGACGTGCTGGACGCCTACCGCCGGGCGTCCGCGGTGCCGACGGGGGCGCCCGTCGTCCGGGCCCACGCCGCCGCCGCGTGGGGCCGGCTGGCAGCGGTCCTGGGCGACCATCGCGAAGCGCTGCGAGGGCTGACCACCGCCGTCGAGCTGCTGGAGCTGGTGGTGCCGGCGGCCATGGGGCTGCCGGATCAGGAACACCGCCTGGCGGGCTTCCCCGACTTCACCGGCGTGGCCTCCGACGCGGCCGCCTGCGCCCTGGCCCTCGGCGGCGCCGGGCTCGCCCTGGAACTGCTGGAGCGCGGCCGGGGCCTGCTCATCGGGCATGCCCTGGACACCCGCGTGGACCTCGCCGCGCTGGAACGCCGGGCACCGGAACTGGCCGCGCGCTTCGGCGAGCTGTGCCGGTCGCTCGACCGCGCCCGCGCGACCGCCCCCGACCTGCCCACCGGCCGCCTGCTCGCCCCAGCCGTGCGCTCCGCCACGGTCGCCGGCCTGCGGGCGCGGTACGAGGAGTTGACCCGCCTGCTCGCGGAGATCCGCCGCATCCGCGGGTTCGGCCGGTTCATGGACCGGCCCGACGTCGAGGAGCTGAAGGCGGCCGCCGCCGGGGGCGCCGTCATCGTGATCAACGTGAGCGATTTCGGCAGCCACGCGCTCATCGTCACCCCGCGCGCCGTGACGGCCACGCCACTGGAGGACCTGCACCCCGCCGCCGTCCGCGGCAAGGTACGCCTCTTCTCCGAGGCGCTGCGCGAGGGCAGACCCGGCACCGCCGATGAGGACACGATCCACGACGTGCTGGAGTGGCTGTGGGACACGATCGCGCAGACCGTGCTGAAGCGGCTGCGCGAACACGGCCCGATCCGCCGGGTGTGGTGGTCGGCGACCGGGCCGCTGGCGCTGCTGCCGCTCCACGCCGCCGGCCGCCGCGGCGAACCGGGCGTGCTGGACGAGGTCGTCTCCTCCTACACGCCGACGCTGAGCGCACTGGCCCGGGTGCCGGCCCCGCCCGCCGGCGACGGTCCGCCGCGCGGACTGGTCGTCAGCATGCCCAGGACGCCGCGCCACCGCCCGCTGCCCGGGGCCGCGGCCGCACCCGGCCTGATGCGTTCGGTGTGCCCCGGCGCCACCGACGAGCTGACCGGGCCGGCGGCTACGCGGGAGGCGGTCCTGAACGCGCTGCCCGGCCACCGGTACGTGCATCTGGCCTGCCACGCCTACACCGATCCGGCCCGGCCGTCGCGCAGCCGCCTCGTCCTGCACGACCACGCGCGCGCACCGCTGACCGTCGCCGACGTGCTGGGACTGCACGCCGGGGGAGAACTGGCGTTCCTGTCCGCGTGCGGGACCGCCCGCACCGGCGCCGAGCTGGCCGACGAGGGCATCCACCTGGTCTCGGCCTTCCAACTGGCCGGATACCGGCACGTGGTCGGCACCTTGTGGACGGTGGCCGACCGGCACACCGTACGCGTAGACAGCCATGTCTACCGGGCGCTGCGCGAATCCGGAGACCCCGGCCGCGTCCCGCTGGCGCTGCACGAGGCGGTGCTGGAGCAGCGGCGGCGCTGGCCGGACCACCCGTCGGTGTGGGCCTGCCACACGCACTCGGGAGCAGGAGGGACATGATCAGGCCGGAGACGATCGAGGAAGCGGACGAGGCGCTGGACTGGCTCTTCGACGCGTCCTTCACCTCGGCGGAATGGGAGCGGGTGTCCGCGCTCCTGGACACCCTGGCCGAGGCGCTGGCGGGCGAGGAGGACGCGGCGGTGCTGGACGCCGTCGCCGCCCTGGACCGCCTGCTGCAGCGCGGCGACTGGGAGGAGATCTCCGAAGAGGAGTGGACGGACGACGACGACGCCGTGCGCGCCGGCGAAGGCGAGGCCCCGCCCAAGGTGCGCGAGCGGCTGAACAAGCTCAAACACGCCCTGCAGGCCCTGCGAGGCGGCCGGCGCGGCGACGATGAGCGGGACTGAGCGGCCGCGCTGGTGGCCGTCGTCCGGGCCGGCCACGCAGGCGATGGCCGTCTACCTGTACGCGCCGGTGGACGGGCCGCACGCGGAGGAATGCTGGAGCGGCATCCGCTCCCTGTGGCACTCCCTCGCCGAGGGGCGGCGGGCCGGACTGCCGTCACGACCGGGCGATGTCCGCGCCGACGGCGTATGCGCCGCCCTGGCGGGGGCGTCCCACCCCCTGATCCGGCAGATGGCCCTGTGGCGACGGCATGACGTCGTGTGCGCCGGGGTCCTGCTGGCTCCCCGCGAGCAGGACGCCGATGTGCCGGGACGAACCGACTGGGCGGCCCTCGAAGCGGCCTGGACCGGCCTGTGCGCCGGGATACCGCATCTACTCGGCGAGGCCCGCGTGCTGATGGCCGTCCTGCGGGCCCCGCGCGGACCGGGCGCGACCCGGGCGCTGCGGCGAGCCGTGCCCCCGCCCGCCCCGCCGGGATGGTGGACCCGCCGTGACACCGTGGCGCCGGGCTTCGCGCTGTGGGAGGCGTCCCCCTCCGGCGACGACGGCCGCCCGCTGCGCCGGCTGGTCGTCACGTGCCCGCCCCGGCACCAGGCGCGGCTGAGCCGGTGGACGTGGCGCGGCGCCGGCCGCGCGATGCCGGCGCTCGCGACCTATCTGCTCCACCTGGCGAAGGTCAGGTACCAGTACCGGGTGCACGCCGGCGAGCTGGGCTTCCTTGCCCGCGGCGACGCCCTGGAGACGGACGTCGCCCGCCTCGTCGCCCTGCACGAGGACGACGAGGCGGTCACCCCGGAGCGGTGGCGGCGGGCGCACCAGGATCTTGAGCGGGTGCGCGTGGCGGCGATGGACCTGGCGCTCACCGCGGTCGGGCTGGCCGAGATGGCCCGGACGGTGGAGATCGCCCAGGACAACGCCCGGGCCGTGCTGCCGCATGCCGCGTTCTCTCCGGCGGGCGGGCCGCTCGCCGACGACGAGGACATGATCGGCTGGTTTCGCGCGCAGCTCGAAGACGACCGCGTCTACGTCGAGGCGGCGGTCCAGCGCGCCGGGGGGATGGAGAAGGTCACCGAGGCCCGGATCCAGCGCTGGTTCCAGGACCGGGAAGAGCGGGCGCGCCGCCACAGCGACAGGCTGGCGCTCCTGCAGACCTCGATCCTGGGAGCCCTCCTCATGGGCCTCGGCGCCATACAGGCCTTCGAGTACCGCGTTCCCGTCGCGGCACGCCTGTACGCGCCGCTGATCGCCCTGCTGTCCGCCCTCGCGCTGACCCTGCCCACCGTGGTGATCCGGCTGTCGGCGCACTCCCCGGACGGCCGCTCCATCGGCGTGTCCGGCTACCTGGGCACGGCGGCCGTCGGCGCGTCCCTCGGCTGGCTGGCCGTCTCCCTGGCCAGTTACACGCTCCGGTGGCCGGTCCCCGAACCCGCCGTGACGGTCCCGCTCGCCGCCGCGGGGGCGGCCCTGACCACCGCGGCGGCCGCGATCCGATCGTGGTTCCTGCGCCGTCAGGCGGAGGGCGGCGAGGCCAGGACCTCCAGGTAGTGCCGGTTGTACATGATGCCCAGCACGTTGCCGAACGGGTCGGTCACGGCGGCGGTGACGAAGCCGGGGCCGCGTTCGGTGAGCGGTAGGTACGGCGTGGCGCCCATCGCCAGCAGGCGGTCCAGCGCGGCCTCGACGTCGTCGACGTGCCAGTGGATGACGGCGCCACCGGGGGCGGCGGGAGCCTCAGGCGGGGCGTAGCGCCGGTCGATCAGGCCCAGCTCGCTCTGGTGGTCGCCGATCCTGAACTCGTAGTAGGCGGCGGGCCGTCCGCCGCCCGGCCGCTCGAAGTAGGGCTCGACGCCCAGCAGTTCGGTGTACCACTTCCTGGCGGCCTCCAGGTCCTCGGCCCAGAAGTTGACGGTGGCCGGTCCTCGCAGCATGGTCTGCTCCTTTCGTCTCCGCCCACGTTAGGAGCCGTTGCGGAAGGTGCGTTTCCGCAATGCGCTGGCAGACTGGGACGATGCTGGAGACCTCGGTACGGCTGCTGCGCCTGCTGTCGCTGCTGCAGTCGCGCCCCGAATGGCCGGGCCCCGAACTGGCCGAACGGCTGGGGGTGACCACCCGCACGGTGCGCAACGACATCGAGCGGCTGCGCATCCTGGGCTACCGCATTCACTCCACCACCGGTACGGCCGGCGGCTACCGGCTGGGCGCGGGCGCGGCCCTGCCCCCGCTGATCCTGGACGACGAGGAGGCGGTGGCCGTGGCCGTGAGCCTGCGCGCGGCGGCGAGCGGCACCGTGGCGGGCATCGAGGAGACCTCGCTGCGTGCCCTCGCCAAGCTGCAGCAGATGCTCCCCTCGCGGCTGCGGCACCGCATCGACGCGCTCGGGGCGGCCACCGTGTCGGTCGCCGGACGCGGGCCCACCGTCGAGGCCGCCACGCTCACCGCCGTCGCCGCCGCCATCCGTGACCGCGAGCAACTGCGCTTCGACTACGAGGGGCACGACGGCACCGTCGGCCTGCGCAGGGCCGAGCCGCACCGGCTCGTCTACACCGGCCGCCGCTGGTACCTGCTGGCCTGGGACACCGGCCGCGAGGACTGGCGTACCTTCCGCGCCGACCGCATCCGGCTGCGCACCCCGAACGGCCCCCGTTTCACCCCGCGGCAGCCCCCGGACGACGCCGCCACCCACGTCGTACGCGGTGTCGGCGCCGCGGCCTGGCCGTATCAGGCCCGCGTGCGGCTGCACGCCCCGCCGGAGCGGCTCGCCGAGGTCCTGCCGCCCACGGCCGGCCTGCTGCACGAGGACGGGGTGCTGGAGACGGGCGGCGAATCCCTGCACAACCTGGCGGCCTTCCTCGGCACCCTCGGCGTGCCGTTCACCGTGCTGGACCCGCCGGAGCTGCGGGAGCTGCTGCACAGCCTTGCCGAGCGGTACGCCGGCGCGTGACGCTCCCCAGCCTTCGGCTTCAGTCCGCGTAGAACAGCCGCGCGGGGGAGTCCACCAGGATCCGGTGCCGGTCGTCCGCGGAGGGCGCCCAGTCGGCCAGCAGGTTCAGCAGCTCGCCGGTGTCGCGCTGCCCGTCGGGCAGGTGCGGCCAGTCCGAGCCCCACAGCAGCCGGTCGGGCCGGGCCGAGACCAGGGCGCGGCCGGCCTCCGCCGCCGCCGCGAGCGACCCGTCCTTGGCCAGCCGGTACGGCCCCGAAAGCTTGACGTGACAGTGCCCGCCCTCCAGGACGCGCAGCAGGCGCTCGAAGTCCGGCCAGGTCAGCCCGTCGGACTCCTTCATGTAGCCCATGTGGTCGATCACGAAGGTGTGCTCGAAGCCGGCCAGGAACGGCAGCAGGTCCCGCACGATCGTGCCGGGCGTGTAGAACTGCAGGTGCCAGCCGCGCGGCCGGGCCCTGTCGGCCATGGCCCGGATGTAGCCGATGATGTCCTCCGTCGGCCAGGAGGCGCGGGCGAACAGGTCCAGGCGGATCGCGCGCACCCCGGCCTCGTGCAGCCGGTCCAGCTCGGCGTCCGAGGCGTCGTCCTCGATCCGCGCCACGCCCCGGCAGCGCGGCCCGATCCTGCGCATCGCGTCCACCAGCAGGCTGTTGTCGGTGCCGTAGAAGGTCGGCTGCACCAGCACCATGCGCTCGATGCCGAGCCATTCGGCCAGGCGCAGGTACTGCGCGATGGTGGCGTCCGGGAAGGTGTACAGCGGCTCGGGCACGTGGGGGTAGCCGGGCTCGAACACGTGGAAGTGGGTGTCGCAGCTTCCCGGCGGCAGCGTGAAACGCGGCTTGGCGTTGCTGTCGGCGGGACGCATGGGCAGGGTCTGGAGGGGTTCCACGGGCATTGCGGGTCCTTCAGGTCCGGGCCGCCAGCGCGCGCCTGGCGGCGTCGGCGGCGGCGTTGAAGAGCAGGGCGGTGTCCATCCCGGTCAGCAGCAGCGGGCAGACGCCGAGCGGGACGAGCGCGTCGTGGACGGCCCGGTCGCCGATTCCGGCGACGGCCAGCAGCTTGCCGTGGCGGCGGCAGGCCGCGGCGGCGGTCGCGACCGCCTCGCGCACGCGCGGGTCGTCGTACCGGCCGGGCACGCCCAGCTCGGCGGTCAGGTCGTTGGCGCCGATGGCGAGCATGTCCACACCGTCGATGGCGGCGATGGCGTCGGCGTTGGCGATCCCGGCCGGTGTCTCCAGCAGCACCTGGACGACGGCGGCGGCGTCGAGCGCCGGGTTCAGCTCGCGGGCGGGCAGGGGACGCATGCCGAGCTGTGGCACCTGGGCGGTCTGGGAACGCTGCCCGCGCGGGGGGAACCGGCAGGCGCGCGCGACCAGCCGCGCCTCCTCGGCGGTCTCGATCCGCGGCGCGACGACGCCGTGCGCGCCGCCGTCGAGCAGGCGGCCGATCATGCCGTACTCGCGCTCGGGCACGCGTACCAGGGCGGTCATGCCCAGGGCGCCGGCGGCCGAGCAGAGCTGGGCGGCCACGTCGGTGGACATGGGGGAGTGCTCCAGGTCCACCAGGATGGCGTGGTGGCCGGTGGAGTGGGCGATGTGCGCCACCTCGGTGGTGCGGCTGCCGCGGACGCCCAGCATCAGGGTGGGCTCGCCGGCGCGCAGACGGTCCAGGAACGGCGGCACGGGGTCCCTCCTCACAGGCCCGTCGGGTAGCGCACGCCGGTCAGGCCGGGGACCGCGACCTTGGCCGGGTCGTTGCCGGCCGCCGCGAGCGAGGCCATGGCGAAGTCGGTCACGCAACTGGACAGGAGCTGGCGCGGGTCCTCCAGCACCACCCGCATGCGGGTGACCATGGCCCGCATGTCGCGGACGGAACCGATGCGCGGCATCCCGGCGACCTGCGTGACGGCGGGGTCGGTGACGTCCGGGCGGGCCGGGGCGGCGAGGGCGTACCGGGGGTAGCCGTCGAACATGACCGGGGCCAGCTCGGCCGTGGCCCGGATGCCGCCCCACAGCTCGCGCAGCGGCTCCTCCAGCGCGGCCACCTCGCCGAGGTCGCCGCCGGCCGGGGTGGCGAAGGTGGGCGCGTGCGGGGCGAGGTACATCCGCTCCAGGGGGAGCCGGCCCCCGGAGATCGCCATGATCATGGTCGCGACACTGCTGGTGTCCCAGGTGACGCCGGCGGTCGGGCGTCCCTGCCTGCCCGCGATCAGGACCATGGCGCGTTCCCAGTCGATGTCCCGTTCGGTGAACCAGCGCGTCAGGCGGAAGCCGATGTCCATGCTGACCAGGAAGAACGTGGCCACCATCATGTGGTTGAGCGGCACCGGCAGCTCGGCGTCCCCGCCGCCGGCCAGGTAGTCGGCGCGCAGCGTCTCGGGCGTCAGGTACGACTCGTCGGCGAGCGCCGCCGTCAGGTAGCGGGTCGTGACGGCGCAGGAGTAGTCGATCATGTCGGCGATCTCCTGCTCCCGCCCCCGGTACGCCTCGACCGCGATCGTGTCGCGCCACAGCCGCGCGCTGTTCGCGGCGCGGGCGGCCTTGACCTCGATCAGCAGCCGCTCGGCGTCGGCCTGCCAGGAGCCGTCGCCGAGCAGGGTGCGCAGGCCCACCAGCGAGGCCACCGCGGGCCCCAGGTGCGAGACGGCGCTCAGCTCCTTGAAGCCCCGGGTGGATATGCGGAAGCCCTCGACCTCGGGCGGCCTGCCGCCGCCGGGGAACAGCGCGATGTCGGTGGCGGTGGCGGCGATCAGCGGATCGTCGCGGCCGCGGTCGGCGACGGCCCCGGCCAGTCTTCTGCCGATGCTGCCGGGGCCGGCGGTGTAGGCGGTGAACAGCCGGACGAGTTCCGGGCTCTCGTAGGGGACCACTGCGGCTCCTGGTGTCACTCGGCCGGCTCGGTGAACCGGTACACGACGGTGTCGGCGGCGAAGCGGACGTCGGCGCTCAGCCCGTTGGAGACGGCGACCAGCGGGCCGTCGTCGTCGTGGAAGACCGCGACGTCGGTGCCGCCGGTGGTGGGGAACTCCTGCACGACCTCCAGCCGGCCGTCCCGCCATCGGTAGAGCTGCGAGGCCAGCGCGGTCGTCGGGTCGGCGGGCGTGCCGAGGATGAAGTTGACCCGCAGCACGTACAGGCCGCGCTCGCCGCGCAGCACCGCGAACTCGCGGGCGCCCAGGCCGTCCAGCACGTCGTGCTCGGCGAAGCGCTCGCCGTTCCAGCGCAGCAGCCGCGACGGGCTGAGCAGGCAGCCCACGAGGAGGTAGTGCGCGCCGCCCTCGGAGAAGGACGCGAACGCCCGGCCGTGCTCGGCGGCCAGCTCCTGGTGGACGACGAACCGCTCGCCGTCCCAGCGGTACAGCCGCGAGGGCGTGACGTGGTCGGCGTGGGCGAGGAAGTGCCGCCCGCCGATGGTGAAGGCGTGCCAGTTGTAGCCCCACCGGGAGGGGATCTCCTGGAACGGCCGGAACGCCGTGCCGTCCCAGCGGAAGATCCGCGAGGGGAGGTTCCGCTCCTCGGTGCCGGGCAGCGCGACGCCCTGGGCCAGTGCCAGGAAGTGCCGGTCGCCCACGGTGAAGTGCCGCCACTGCTTGGCCGCGAAGCCGGGGAACGCCTGGAAGGGCGCGAACCGCGACCCGTCCCAGCGGAACACCCGCGACTCCACGTCCATCCGGTACGGCCCGGCGCCGCTGCGGATGCTGGCGGTGGCCAGGAACGCCTGCCCGCCGATCCGGAAGAACTCGGCGTCCTCACCGCCGGGGACCGGCAGGCGCTGGTAGGGCTCGTACCCGCCGGCGGTGCGGCGCAGCACCAGCAGGTCCACGTCGCTGTCGCCGCCGTTCATCGCGGGCGGCTGCCCCGGCACGTCGGCGGCGAGCTGCGGGATGGCCAGCAGCGACATCCCGCCGAGCGTGAACGGCTCCACCGCTCTGGCTCCGCTGGTCGGGATGCGGCACCACTCGACGAGGCGTGCGGCGCTCATGCGTCTCCTTTCGGTTCATCGCCCCCGCCCCCGGCGCCGCCGCCGAGGAACAGGGCGGCCATGCCGGGGTCGGCGAGCAGGTCGGGCGCGGGGCAGGAGCGCAGCACCTTGCCGCCCTCCATCACCACGGCGTCGTGGGCGAGCGAGAGGCCGAACTTGACGTTCTGCTCCACGATCAGCACGGTCACGCCCTCACTGTTGAGCGTGCCGATCGCGGCGGCGAGCTGGCGGCGGGCCCGCGGGTCCAGGCCGACCGAGGGCTCGTCGAGCAGCACGACCTTCGGGCGGAGCATGAGCGCGCGGGCGAACTCCACGGCCCGGCGCTGCCCGCCCGACAGGTTCGCGGCCCGCTCTCCCGCCCGCTCGGCGACGATCGGGAACAGCTCGGCGATCTCGGCGAAGCGGCGCCGGTTGCGCTCGCGCTCGCGCCGCTCGACGTACGCGCCGAGCATCACGTTCTCGCGCACGGTCAGGGCCGGGAACAGGCCGTGGTGCTGCGGGACCTGGACCACGCCGCGGCGGATGATCTCGGCCGGGGCGAGCCCGGCGAGGTCGTCGCCGTCCAGCAGGATGCGCCCGGAGCGCGGGCGCAGCAGGCCGCTGCACGCCTTGAGCACGGTGGACTTCCCGGCGCCGTTGGGGCCGACGACGCAGGTGACCGCGCCGGGGGCGGCCGTGAGGTCCACACCGCGCAGGATCGGGTCGGCGGCGCCGTACCCGGCGACCAGGCCGCTGATAGTGATCATTTGGCGGCTCCGGCGGTGGTGTGCTCGCCGAGGTAGGCGTCCTGCACGGCGGGGTCGTGCTCGATCCGCCCGGGAGGCCCGCTGGCCAGGACGCGGCCCTCGGCCATGACGTGCACCCGGTCGCACAGCGACAGCACCAGCGGCAGGTCGTGCTCGACGATCAGCACGGTCATCCCGCCCCGGTTCAGCGTGCGGATGATCTCGCACAAACGCTCGACGAGCGCGGGGTTGATCCCGGCCGCGGGCTCGTCCAGCAGCAGGAGCCGGGGTTCCAGCATCAGCGCCTGGGCCAGCTCGACCAGCTTCTGCTGGCCGTACGACAGGCGCCCGGCCGGGTGGCCGGCGTACTCGCCCATGCCCACGAACTCCAGCCACTCCCGGGCCCTGGTTGTCGAGCCGGCCACCGAGCCGGTCCCTGAGCCGGCCCGTGACCCGCGGCCGGGCACGAGCAGATTCTCCAGCACCGTCAGGCTGGGGAAGATCCGCGTCGCCTGGTAGGTGCGGGCCAGCCCGGCGCGGGCGCGACGGTGGGGCGGCAGCGCGTGGATCGGGCGCCCGGCCAGGTGCACGGTGCCGGCCTGGGCGCGCAGGCCGCCGTCGAGCAGGTTGAACACGGTGGTCTTGCCCGAGCCGTTGGGGCCGATCAGCCCGGTGATCGAGCCGCGCTCGACGGTGAAGGAGCAGCCGTCCACGGCGCGTACGCCGCCGAAGTGCCTGGTCAGGCCCTCCACGACGAGCAGCGGGCCGGTGCCGGGCGACGGCTGCGGCGTCCAGGGCAGCGCCCGCGGCACGGGGGTGAGCCGGCGGCCGGGCAGGGCCGGGGGCTCGGCGCCGCGCCACCGCCGCACCCGCGCCACCAGCTCCGCGATCACCCCCTTGGGGAAGAACAGCACGATCACCGACAGCAGCCCGCCGTAGATGATCAGCCGCCAGGAGCCGGCGTCGGGGCCGCTGAGGCTCTGGTTGGTGAACTGGGCCAGCGGTTCCAGCAGGAACGCGCCGGCCACCGGCCCCCACAGCGTCCCGACCCCGCCCAGGTGCGCGGCCAGCACGATCTGCAGCGCGATGACGATGTCGAACATCGCGGCGGGCTCCAGGAACGAGACGTAGTAGCCGTAGACGCCGCCGGCCACGCCGATCGGGAAGGCGCTGGCGGCGAAGGCCGCCGTCTTGTACCGGGCGGCGGGGACGCCGACGCCCTCGGCCTTGGACTCGTCGTCCCGGATCGCCACCAGCCCGGCCCCGAGCCGGGAGCGGCGGATCGCCCAGGACCCGGCGACGGTCAGGGCCAGCAGCGCCAGCAGCGCGTAGTAGAAGGGCAGGTTCAGGTAGTCGGAGTCCCAGGTGGGCAGGGGGAGCGCCAGCCCGTGGTTGCCGCCGGTCACCGAGGACCAGTTCGAGGCCACGATCGCGGCCAGCTCCAGGAACGCGAAGCTGACGATGACGAAGGCGATCCCGCGCGTCCGCCGGCCGGCCAGGGCCAGCAGCAGGGCCGCCCCGGCGGCCGTCACCCCGCCGAGCGGCGCGGTCAGCAGCGGCGAGACGTCCAGGGCGGTCGCGGCGATGGCGGCGGTGTACGCCCCGATGCCGAGGAAGGCGCTTTGGCCCAGGGAGACGTATCCGGCGTAACCGGAGATGATGTTCCAGGCGGAGGCCATGATGGCCAGCAGGAACGCCATGATGGCCAGGTTCTGCCAGTAGGCGTTGTCCGACAGCAGCGGGAAGGCGGCCAGGGCCGCCGCGGCCGCGGCGATGGCGGCGCGGCGCAGCCGGGTGGGGGTCATGCGCGGCTCATGTCCTCTCTCAGCCGGGCGCCGAGCAGCCCCTGGGGCCGCGCCAGCAGGACGATGACGATCACCAGGTACGGCACGGCGGTGGCCCAGCCGGGCGACAGGTAGGCCGAGGTGAGCGCCTCGCCCACCGCGACCAGCACGGCGCCGAGCACGCTGCCCGCCATGCTGCCCATGCCGCCCAGCACGACGATGCTGAGCATCAGGCCGATCCAGTGGTAACCGCTGCTGGGCGTGAACGGGTACAGCACGCTGAGCAGCGCGCCGCCCGCCCCGGCCGCCGCCACGCCCAGGGCGTACGAGGCGGCCCATACGCGCCGCACGTCGATGCCGACGAGCCGGGCGCCCTCCGGGCCGGCGGCCACGGCCCGGACCGAGCGGCCCAGCCAGGTCCGGTTCAGCACCAGCCACAGCCCGCCGAGCACCACCGCCGCGACCAGGCAGGCGTACACCTGCGCCTGCGGCAGGTGCAGCCCGGCCACGGTGAAGGAGCGGCCGGCGTAGCCGGGGCCCGCCAGGCGCCACTCGTTGCCCCAGATCAGCGCGATGACCCCGGTGGTGATCAGGGCCAGGCCGAACGTGGTCACCAGCGCCGTGGGCGGGTCGGTGGTGCGGGCCCGCTCGACGAACAGGTAGTAGGTGACCCAGCCCACGGCCAGCAGCGCCGGGGCGGTCACCAGGGTGAGCAGCAGCGGGTCCAGGCCGGTGGCCCGCCACAGGCTGTAGGCGAGGTACGCCCCCAGCATGAGCATCGCGCCCTGGGCCAGGTTGACGATCCGCATCACGCCGAAGATCAGGTTCATCGCGGACGCGGCCAGCGCGTAGACCCCGCCCACCAGCACGCCGAACGCCAGCGTCTGCGCCAGCCCGGTCATGACGCCCACGCGGGTTTGGGGGTGATGACCGGGCCGCCGGTGCGCGCGCTCTCGGGCGCGACGATTTCGAGCTCGCCCCGCTGCCACTGGGCCAGCAGCATGTCGCCGTCGGGCACGCCGCGCTCGTCCCACTTCAGCGGCCCGACGATCGTCTGCACCGTGTTGGCGTGCAGCCAGTCGGCCAGCTTGCGCTGGTCCAGGCTGCCCACCGCCTTGACCGCGGCCTCCAGAACCTGCCCGGCGGTGTAGGCGTTGGCCGCGTCGTCGGTGGGCGGCCTGCCGTACGCCTTGGTGTAGTCGGCGACGAACTCGGCGTTGCCCGGGTAGGGGGTGGCCGGGCTCCAGGCGACGGAGGTGAGGATTCCCTCGGTGTTGGCCGGGCCGACCGCCTCGGGGAAGGAGGACACCACGCTGGGGCTGTTGGTCTGGAAGAGGATCTTCGGGCTGAAGCCCTGCTTCTGCAGCGCCTTGATCAGCCCGGCCCCGTCGGCCGAGACGGCGCCGTGCACGATCAGGTCGGGCCGGGCCGCGGCGATGGCGGCGGCGATGGTGTCGAAGTTGGTGGTCTCGGGGGCGTACTCCTGGCTGTAGACCGGCCGTACGCCGAGCGCGCCCAGCTCCTTGGCGAACGCCTCGATGGCGACGTCGGTGTTGGGGTCGTCCTGGGTCGGGTACGCCGCCGTCGCGGGCCGCTTCTCCGGCGGCAGCGACTTCACCCAGGCCACGAACTGCTCCGGCAGATCCACCGAGGTGCTGGGCTGGGCGAAGAACAGGTACTCGTACCCGCGCTCGAAGATCTCGGTGGCGCCGCCGGACGGCTCCACGTAGAGCATCTTGTGCCGCTCGGCCACCGTGGAGGCGGGCAGGTTGAGCTTGGAGGAGAAGGTGCCGAGCAGCAGGTCCACCTTCTCCTGGCCGATCAGCCGGTTGTAGTTGCTGATGACGGCGTTCTGGTCGAAGCCGTCGTCGAGGACCTTGAGCTCCACCGGCCGGCCGAGCAGCCCGCCGCCGCGGTTGAGCCGGTCGAGCCACACCTTGTAGCCCGCGTACGCGGGTTCCGAGGCGTCGGCGACCGGCCCGGACAGCGGCAGGGAGGCGCCGATCTTGATCGGGCCGGTGTCCCCGGCGGTCCCGCTCCCGTTGCCACATGCCGTGACCAGGAGCAGGACCGCCGTCAAGGAGCCGAGGAACGTGCGCATGACACTCACCTACAGATCGTGGTGCCGGCTGCGAGGGGGGTGTCGCAGCGGTTATATGCAATGTATACATTGCACGTGACTCGGTGAACAAGATGTTTCCGCATCCGCACACGAGGCCGTACGGACTGATTCCGCCGCCGGGCGCCTGCCACCTGCGGGGTGAGGCTCGGTGTCAGGCGGTGACCGCAGGGCGGGGCCGCGGCGGGTGCGTGCGCCGGTCAGTCCCGCGGCCGGGACGCGGCCTCGTGCACGTGCTCGGCCGCCGCGGCGGCGGCGCGCTCGGGGTCGCCCTCGGCGATGGCCGCGACGATGGCGTCGTGGCGGGTGGGCACCAGTTCGGCGCGTCTGCTGATGTTGCCCAGGCTGATGATCGCGAAGCGGGCCCAGATGCGGTCCAGGGCGTCTTCGAGCAGCGGGTTGCCCGACAGGCGGGCGAGCGTCATGTGGAAGTCCAGGTTGGCCCGCCAGACGCCGGCGGTGTCGCCCGCCTCGGCGCGCTCCTCCACCGCTCGGGCCGCCTCCTTCAGGGCGGTGAGCTGGACCGGGGCGAGCCGGCCCTCGCGCTGGGCGGTCGCGGCGAGCTTGGCGGCCAGCGCGTCCAGAGCCTCGTGCAACTGCATCGCGTGGCGGATCTCGTCCTCCGACAGGGAGCTGACCACGACTCCGCGGCCGGTGGAGGTGACCAGCCCGTCGCTCTGCAGCCGCCGCAGCGCCTCGCGTACGGGGGTGCGGCTCATCCCCAGGTCCTCGCACAGCACGACCTCGGTGAGCCGGTCACCCGGCCGGTAGTGACCGGAGACGAGCCGCTCCCGCAGCCGCCGGTAGGCCAGCTCCGCCTGGTTGTGCAGGCCGGGACGCTCCTCGTCCGATGAGATCACGACCTAGGTATACATTGCACTCAACCACCGCGCAAACCAGCGTCCGCTAGCTGTACGCACCCCGGCCGTCGACGGGCGCCTCGGGTGGCGCGGCGAGGTGGAGGTAGTCGTCGAGGTGGCGACCCGCCGCGAGCATCGCCCGGCTTCTGCCCCGGAGGCGGACGCGCCATTCGGCCAGGACGCCCTCAAGGTCGGCGGTGTCGCCCACGGCGCGGAGCTGATCGATGAAGACCTTGATCCGGGGGAGCGGATAGCCGCCACGCCGGAGCTGGCGGACGACGTGGGCGTCGCGCACGGTGTCCGGCGGATAGCGGCGGTGGCCGGTGACGGGGTCGCGGCGGGCCCGCAGGATGCCGGCGTTCTCCCACTTGCGCAGGGATGCCGGGTGCATGCCGAGCTGGTGGGCCAGCGCCCCGATGGACAGCTCCTTGCGGCGGCCTTCCTGCTGCTCGGGCGCGGCGGTCAGGGCGCCGAGCGCGGCGGTGACCTCGTCCAGGATGCGGCGCTCACGCAGCAGCTCGGCGTGCGCCTGGTCGATGAGCCGGAACAGCGCCTCCTCGTCGCCCCGGTTCGCGGCACGCAGGATCTCCGCGGCCGTGCGGTGCCCGTATCCGAGGCGCAGGGCGAGGAAGGCGCGCAGGGCGCGCGCGTGCGCGGCGGTGTAGCGGCGGTATCCCGTGCCGCTGCGCTCCACCGGGGGCAGGATGCCCTCGTCCTCGTAGTTGCGCACGGCCTGCGTGGACAGGCCGTGCTCACGGGCCAGATCGACGGGCCGCAGGGATCGTGGCGTCATCGCGTGATCAGTCCCCGCCCCTGGTTCAGCGCAGTGTCGGCAGTCCGGCGGCGAGCGCCATGAGCATCCGCTTGATCGTGGGCACGAACGGGAGGCAGGCGACGGCGATCTCGGGATCGCTCGCGTAGAGCTCGGCGAGCACGGGCGGCGGGTTCGCCGCCGGATACAGCAGTGAGGCGAGCGCCGCCGCCGAACCCACCAGCTCGCGCGCCTCGTCCTCGGTGAAGTGGGGGCACACCCGCGCGACGGCCCTGCCCAGCCGGGCGGTGACGCCGATGGCGGTGAGCTTGAACGCGCGGGCCGCCTCGACGGTGACGTTGTGTTCGAGCTGGGTCGAGCTGTGGCTGAGCAGGTCGCAGAACAGGGGGCGCTCGGCCAGCGTGTCGGCGAGCACGTCGACCACCGCGCCGGGGCCGGACGAGGGTGCCAGCCGGTCGAGGACCGCGCGCTCCCAGTCGTGCCACTCCTGCGCGGCGAGCTCCAGGTAGATCTCCTCGCGGGTGGCGAAATACCGCGCGAGGTTGGACTTGGCCAGGCCGACGGCCGCCGCGACGCCGCCCAGGCTCACCTCGCGCACACCGGATCGCAGCGCGAGCTCCCGCGCGGCGGCGAGGATCGCCTCGCGCCGCTGCTGCTTGTGCTCCGGGCGTCTGGCCCGCAGGAACGCCGCCTCAGACATGACCCGAACAACAGTACTTCACAGTTTAGAGAACACCGTCCTCTTGTTAAGAGGACGGTGTTCTGCTAACTTCGGGCCCACCATCGACCGGAGGGACGCCATGGCCGAGATATCGCTGCGGGTCAACGGATCCGCACACGAGCTGGACATCCAGCCGCAGGTGAGCCTGCTCGACGCGCTGCGCGAGCACCTCGGCCTGACCGGCACCAAGAAGGGCTGCGACCAGGGCGCGTGCGGCGCCTGCACCGTCCTCGCCGACGGCGAGCGGATCAACTCCTGCCTCGCGCCGGCCGTGCAGTACGAGGGGCGCGAGATCACCACCATCGAAGGAATCGGCCACCCGCTGCAGGAGGCGTTCGTCCACGCCGACGGGCTCCAGTGCGGCTACTGCACGCCGGGCCAGATCTGCTCGGCGATCGGCATGCTGGCCGAGCACAAGGACGGCATGCCCAGCGCGGTGACCGAACACCTGGCCGTCACCGGCGGCGAGCTGGACGACGCCGAGATCCGGGAACGGATGAGCGGCAACCTGTGCCGGTGCGGCGCCTACAACGGCATCGTCTCGGCGATCAGGGAGGTCGCGGGATGAGGTCGTTCTCCTACCTCAGCGCCCCCGACGTGGAGACGGCGCTGCGCGTGATCGCGGACGGCGAGGGCGTGAAGTTCCTCGGCGGCGGGACGAACCTCGTGGACCTGATGCGCGAGGGGATCGAGCGGCCCGCGACGGTCGTGGACATCACCCGGCTGCCGCTGACCGGGATCGAGGAGCTGCCGGGCGGCGGCGTCCGCGTCGGCGCGCTGGTGCGCAACAGCCGGCTCGCGGCGGACCTGCTCATCAGGACCCGCTATCCCGTGCTGGCCCAGGCGGTCCTGCACGGGGCCTCGGCCCAGCTCCGGAACATGGCGACCGTCGGCGGGAACCTGCTGCAGCGCACCCGCTGCCTGTACTTCTACGACGGGGCCGCCGCGTGCAACAAGCGCGCCCCGGGCAGCGGCTGCGACGCGATCGGCGGGTTCTCCCGCGGCGGCGCGATACTCGGCGCGAGCGAGCACTGCGTCGCGGCCCATCCCTCCGACATGGCGGTGGCGCTGGCGATGCTCGACGCGGTCGTGGAGGTGGAGAGCGTCCGCGGCGTCCGGCGCATCCCGATCGCCGACTTCCACCGCCTGCCCGGCGACACGCCGCACATCGAGACCGCGCTGGCCGCCGATGAGCTGATCACCGCCGTCGAGCTGCCGCCGGTTCCGGTCGCGGCCAACTCGCGCTACCGCAAGGTCCGCGACCGCGCCTCCTACGCCTTCGCGCTCGTCTCGGTCGCCGCCGCGCTGAATGTCGAAGACGGCGTGGTCACCGAGGCCCGGCTCGCACTGGGCGGCGTCGGCACGAAACCGTGGCGCGCCACCGAGGCGGAACGCGCGCTGCTCGGCGCACCGGCGACCGAGGACGCCTTCCGGCGGGCGGCCGAGGCCGAACTCGCCGCCGCCGTGGCCGGGCCGCAGAACGCGTTCAAGATCGAACTCGCTCGGCGGACGATCGTGGCGACGCTGCGGCGGTTGCTCACCGAGGGGAGCGCGGCATGACCGTGATCGGACGACCGCTCGACCGCGTGGACGGCAGGGTCAAGACGACCGGTGCGGCCAGGTTCGCCGCCGAGCACCCCTATCCCGGCCTCGCGCACGCCGCGCTGGTGCCCGCGACGATCAGCCGCGGCCGGATCACCACCCTGCACACCGGCGAGGCGAGCGCGGTGCCCGGCGTGATCGCCGTGCTCACCCACCTCAACGCCCCCGAGCTGAAACCGGCGCCCAAGGTGACCCCGCTCAGGCTCAGCTCGCTGGTCTCCGGCACCTCGGTCGGCTACCTGCAGACCGACGAGGTGCACTGGGACGGGCAGCCGATCGCGGTGGTCGTCGCCGAGACCTCCGCCGCCGCGCGCGAAGCCGCCGCGCTGGTGCGCGCGGACTACGCCCCCGCGCCCGCCATGGTGGACTTCGCCGCCGCCGAAGCGGACGCCCGCCCTCAGCGGGGCAACCCCCTGATGCCCGGCGAGGCCAAGAAGGGCGACGCGGAGGCCGCGCTCGCCGCCGCGCCGGTCGCGCTGGACCTGCGCTACACCACCCCGCCGCACCACCACAACGCGCTCGAACCGCACGCCACCACGGCGGTCTGGGACGGCGACCGGCTCACCGTGCACGACGCGACGCAGGCGATCGACTGGTTCCGCGCGCACCTCGCGGTGCGCTTCGGGATCCCCGCCGCCGACGTGCGCGTGCTCGCGCCGTTCGTCGGCGGCGGATTCGGGGGCAAGGTCTCGATCTGGCCGGGCACCATCCTCGCCGCGCTGGCGGCGCGCGCGACCGGCAGACCGGTACGGCTCGCGCTCACCCGCGAGGACGTCTACCGTACGGTCGGCGGGCGGACCCCCTCGATCCAGCGGGTCGCCCTGGGCGCGACCCGCGACGGCAAGCTGACCGCGCTGGTGCACACCAGCGTCACCCGCACCGGCCGGGTCGGCGGCCTGCCCGAGCAGGTCACCTCACAGTCCCGGCACCTGTACGACGCCGAGAACATCTTCCTGCGGCAGAGCATCGTCCCGCTCGACCTGCTGTCGAACACCTCGATGCGGGCGCCGGGCGAGTCGATCGGCACCTTCGCCCTGGAGGCCGCGATCGACGAGCTCGCCTGCGAGCTGGACCTCGACCCGATCGAGCTGCGCATGCGCAACGAGCCCGCGGTGAACCCGATGGACGGCAAGAAGTTCGCGCACCGGATGCTGCGCGAGGCGTACGCGGTGGGCGCGGAGAGGTTCGGCTGGCACGAGCGCGATCCGAGACCGCGCTCGATGCGCGACGGCCGCTGGCTGGTCGGCATGGGCGTGGCGTCGGCGTACCACCCGTCGTGGCGGTTCGCGGCGAACGTCACGGTGCGGCTGTCGGCCGACGGGACCGTGCTGGTGCGCTGCGGTTTCCAGGAGATGGGCATGGGCGGCGCGACGGCGCAGGCCCAGATCGCGGCCGACGCGCTCGGCGTGCCGTTCGAGGCCGTCCGCGTGGAGTACGGCGACTCCGCGCTGCCGATGTCGCCGAATGCCGGCGGGTCCGCCCAGACCGCCAGCGTCGCCGGCGGCGTGCTGGAGGCGTGCGGCAGGCTGAAGCGGTCGCTGGCGGCCATGGCGCGGCGGACGGGCGGCGACACCCCCGAGACGATCCTCCGGCGCGCGAACCTGCCCTACGCCGAGGCCGCCGCCGGATCGGACACGCGGTTCGGCCGGATCTCCGGGCAGGTGCGGTTCATGGCGAACCTGCTGCGCGAGCAGCGGCGCTGGGTCAAGGCCGCCTCGGGCGCGCAGTTCTGCGAGGTGCGGGTCGATCCCGACACCGGCGAGGTGCGCGTGTCGAGGTGGCTCGGGGTGTTCGACATCGGCACGGTGGTCAACGCGAAGACGGCCGCGAGCCAGTTGCGGGGCGGGATCGTGATGGGCCTGGGCATGGCCCTGTCGGAGGAGACCCTCGTCGATCCCCGCACCGGACGGATCATGAATGCCGGCCTGGCCGAGTACCACGTGCCCGTGCACGCCGACATCCCGCCGATCGAGGTGTCCTTCCTGGACGACCCCGACCCGACCATGCCGCTCGGCATCCTCGGCGCGGGCGAGGTCGGCATCACGGGCGTCGCCGCGGCGGTCGCGAACGCCGTCCATCACGCGACCGGGACGCGGGTGCGCGACCTGCCGATCACGCTGGACAAGCTGCTGTGAGGCGAGGGGGATCGCGGCGGTGAACACCGCGTACGCGACGGCGCCGGCGGGTCCGCGAGCGCGGTAGCCGGCGCCGGCGCGTACTGCGTTCACGGTAGCCGCGAACCCTCCCGCGGTCTGACGTTCGGGCAGGTGAGGGGCGCGAGGCTGGAGCTGTGACCAAGACCGCACCCGCCTGCCGCCCTCCCGGCGCGGCCACGGGTGGTCTTCTCCCCTCGGCAGAAAGCAGATCATGGCATTCCTGACCAGACTGAGCCTCGCCAACCGGGCTCTCATGATGCTGGTGGCGCTGGCGGTGACGGCCTTGGGCATCTACGCCGTCCCGTCGCTGAAACAGCAGCTCCTCCCGTCCTTGAGCTTTCCCCAGGTGTCGGTCCTGGCCGGCTACCCCGGCGCCGCGCCGCAGATCGTGGAAGACCAGGTGACGATCCCGCTGGAGGAGGCACTGCGCGGTGTGGACGGCGTCACCCGGGTGACGTCCACCTCGCGTGAGGCGAACGCGTCGGTCCAGGTGTCCTTCGAATACGGCACCGACATCGACGAGGCCCAGGCGAAGGTGCAGCAGGCCGCGGACCGGGTGAGGCTGCCCGACGGCGTGGAGCCGCGCACCGTGGCGGGCAGTTTCGACGATCTTCCGGTGCTGGAGATCGCGGTGGCCTCCACCGCCGACCAGCGGCGGCTGGCCGACAAGCTGAGCGCCGAGGTGGTCCCGGCCCTGACCGCCATCGACGGCGTCAAGGAGGCGTCGGTCACCGGCGTGCGCGACCAGGTCATCGAGATCACGCCCGACGACGGCGAACTCGCCGAGCGGCGCCTGGACGCCTCGGCGATCTCCACCGCCATCCGCAACGCCGGCATCGCCCAGCCCGCCGGCACCCTGACCCGGTCCGGCACCACGTTGAGCGTCCAGGTGGGCAGCCGCTTCGAGTCCGTCGAGGATCTCAGGGACCTCTACCTCACGCCCGCCGCACCGCCCGCCGGCCTGACGCAGGCCGCGCCCCAGGGGCCCGTGAGCGGCACCGCCAAGCCGAAGCCGGTCCGGCTGGGCGACGTCGCCGAGGTGCGGCTCGTCCAGAGCAAGGCCACCTCGCTGACCCGCACCAACGGCACCCCCAGCCTGGGCATCTCCGTCACGATGAAGCCCGACGGCAACGCCGTCTCCCTCTCCCACGAGGTCCGCGCGGCACTGCCCGACCTCACCCGGCGGCTGGGCGGCGACACCAGGCTCACCATCGTCTTCGACCAGGCCCCGGGGGTGGAGAAGTCCATCGAGAGCCTGCTCACCGAAGGTCTGCTCGGCCTGGCCATGGCCGTCCTGGTGATCCTGGTGTTCCTGGTGTCGATCCGCTCCACCGTGGTCACCGCGGTCTCGATCCCGCTGTCGGTGCTGATCGCCCTCATCGCGCTGTGGGCCTGGGACTACTCCCTGAACATGCTCACCCTGGGCGCGCTGACCATCGCGGTCGGCCGCGTGGTGGACGACTCGATCGTGGTGCTGGAGAACATCAAACGCCACCTGTCCTACGGCGAGGGCAAACGCCGGGCCGTGGAGAACGGCGTGCGCGAGGTCGCCGGCGCGGTCACCGCCTCCACCCTGACCACGGTCGCCGTCTTCCTGCCCATCGCCTTCGTCGGCGGGCTCGTCGGCGAGCTGTTCGGTGCCTTCTCCATCACGGTGGCCGTCGCGCTGCTGGCCTCGCTGCTGGTGTCGCTCACCGTCGTCCCCGTGCTGTCCTACTGGTTCCTCAAGGAGCCCCGGCAGGGCGACCGCCGGCAGGCCGAGGAGCACGAACGCGGCACCATCCTGCAGCGGGCGTACATCCCGGTCATCCGCTTCGCCACCCGGCGCCGGCTGTCCACGACGGCCGCCGCCCTGGCCGTCTTCATCGGCACGCTCGCCCTGATCCCCCGCCTGGAGACCAGCTTCATCGACAACGCCGGCCAGAACACCGTCACCATCAACCAGACCCTGCCGCCCGGGACCTCCCTGGCCGGCACCGACGCCCAGGCCAAGCGGGTCGAGAAGATCCTCGCCGAGATCGACGCCATCGAGTCCTACCAGGTCACCGTCGGCGGCACGGACGCCGCCCAGGCCGGCTACAACCTCACCTTGGCCGAGGACAGCGACACCGCCGCGGTCGAGGCCGACCTGCGCAAGCGCATCGGCGCGCTCGACGGCGCCGGAGAGGTGACCGTCGGCGTCAGCGGCGGCTTCGGCGGCGACAACCTGGAAGTCGCCCTGCAGTCCACTGACACCGACGCGCTGCGCCGGGCCGCCGGGACCGTGCAGCAGGCCATGGCGTCCATCCCGGGCCTCACCGAGGTCACCAGCGGCATCGCCGACACCGCTCCGCGCATCGACGTGACCGTCGATCGCGAGAAGGCCGCCGAATCGGGCCTGACCGAGGTCGGGATCGGCCAGGCCGTCGCCCACGCCTTCAGCGGGACCACCCTCACCCAGGTCGTCTTCGACGGCACCACCGCCGACGTCGTGCTCTTCCCCGAGGACGCGCCCGCCTCGCCGGCCGAGATGCGGGACCTGAAGCTGGCCGAAGGCGTCCGGCTGAAGGACGTGGCCACCGTCGAGCAGGTCCAGGGCCCGGTTTCGGTCACCCGCGTGGACGGCGAGCGCAACGTCAGCGTCACCGGCAAGCACACCGGATCCGACCTCGGCGCGGCCAGCGCCGCGCTGAAGACCAAGCTCGACGGCCTGAAGCTGCCGGCCGGCGTCACCTACAGCATCGGCGGTGCCAGCGCCGAGCAGTCCGAGGCCTTCGCCAGCCTCGGCGTGGCCCTGGTCGCGGCGGTGGCGCTGGTGTTCTTCGTCATGGTCGCCACCTTCCGCAGCGTCATCCAGCCGCTGATCCTGCTGGTGTCCATCCCGTTCGCGGCCACCGGCGCGATCGGCCTGCTGCTCATCACGGGCACCCCGCTCGGGCTGGCCGCGATGATCGGCCTGCTGATGCTGATCGGCATCGTCGTCACCAACGCCATCGTGCTGCTGGACCTGATCAACCAGTACCGGCGGCAGGGCATGCCGGTGCAGGAGGCGGTGATCGAGGGCGGTCGCAAGCGCCTGCGCCCCATTCTGATGACCGCCCTGGCCACGATCTTCGCCCTGCTGCCGATGGCCCTGGGCATCACCGGCGGAGGCGGCTTCATCTCCAAGCCGCTGGCCGTGGTCGTCATCGGCGGCCTGATCAGCTCCACCCTGCTGACCCTGGTCCTCGTCCCCGCGCTGTACGCGATGGTCGAGACCCGCAAGGAGAAGCGCCGTAACCGCAGGGCCGGGCAGGACGCCCCGCCCGCCCCTCCCGCCGGCCCGGTCCCGGCCACCCCCGTCTACTCGGAGTCCGGCAGCACGCCCTGATCGCCGCGCTCCACCCGCCGAGACGCGAGACCCCGAAGACCGGGCCGCCGGCCACCTCGCCGGCGGCCCGGTCGCGCGCCCGACCCCGGCCCGCATTACGGCAAGCCGGAAGCCCGGTGAACACTCGCCCACCACCAGGCCGCGAGCCCCGCCCGCGACGTAGAATCCGGGCATGACTCGGCGCAGAGCCTGGGCGTGGTGCGCGGTCGTCGGCGTGGCGGTGCTCACACTGACGGGGTGCGCCACCGACGACGAGATCTTCGTCTCGAACTTCACCGACGCCCACGGCAGGGCGTGCACGTTCGTCTACACCGCCCGGGCGGGCGAGGGCTGGAACAGCAGCACCGACGTCGATGTCAGCCAGCTCGACTGCGAGTATCCCCCCGCCGGCCGCACCCCCGGCCCACCCCGCACCGAACACCTGGAGACCGGCCCTTCCGAGTGACCTCCTGAGCGCCGCCTCTCCGCCCTTCGCAGGGTTGTGCGAGGGGCTCGGGGGAGGGCCGGGCGCGCCCGGATGCGGACGGGCGCCGGCGCGAAAGGTGATCTCATGATGCCTCGGTGAGACCCCCTCCGCGTCGCGGTGCGGATCGACCCGGCGCCGCAGGCCGTGGCCGAGCGCCGGGCCGGGGAGCGGTACCCCGGCGTTCTCGCCTGCCCGGTGGGAAGCGTGATCGCCGACGGTCGGGAGGGCGACCTGACCGGCGGCCCGGCGGCGCTCCGGGTCCGGCCGGCCGCGTCGGCGCCCGGACCGCAGGCGCGGGGTGTTGGTGCCCCGCCGCGCAGACCGAGCTCGCGCGGGCACCGCATCAGGCGTGTCCGGACGAGCTCGACCGGGTCGCCGCCGCCGTCGTGGGCGCGATGGCCGGCGCGGTGAGCGCCGCCACGCCGCCCGGCCCGGGGCGCGAAAGGGTGCGCGATGCGAGCCGGGCGGCCATGACGTGGTCAAGGGGCCCGTTACCGGGCGGGGTGGATGTCAGAACGGGTAGCGGGCCGGTTCGCCGCGCATGGTGATCCAGCGGGTCTCGGTGAACGCCTCGATGTTGGCGGCGGCACCGCCGAAGCGGGAGCCGGTGCCGGACGCGCCTACGCCGCCGAACGGGGCGTTGGCCTCGTCGTTGACCGTCTGGTCGTTGATGTGCACGATGCCGGTGGGGATCTGCTCGGCGACGGCGAGGCCGTGCATCACGTCGCGGGTGACGATGCCGAGCGACAGGCCGTACTCACTGGCCGCGGCCAGCTTGACCGCCTCGTCCACCGACGACACCCGGGTGACCGGGGCGACCGGGCCGAACACCTCCTCGGCGAACGCGGGCGCGGTGAGCGGCGCGTCGGCCAGCACCGTGGGCCGGTAGAACAGGTTCTCGTACGTGCCGCCGGAGGCGACCTTGGCGCCCTGCTCGACGCTGGCGGTGACCATGCCGTGGATCTTGTCGCGCTGCCGGGCGTCGATGACCGGGCCGAGTGCCACGTCGCCGGTGAACGGGTCGCCGACCGGGAGGTGGCCGGCCTTCTCGGCGAGCCGGGCCACGAACTCGTCGTACAGCCGGTCGGAGACCAGGTGGCGGCCGGTCGTCATGCAGATCTGGCCCTGGTGGAAGAACGAGCCCCAGGCGGCCAGGTTGACCGCGGCGTCCACGTCGGCGTCGTCGAGGACGAGCAGCGCGGAGTTGCCGCCGAGCTCCAGGTGGGCGCGCTTGAGGTGCCTGCCGGCCAGCTCGCCGATGCGGCGGCCCACCGGGGTGGAGCCGGTGAAGGAGATGACCCGTACGTTCGGGTCGGTGACCAGGGCCTCGCCGACGCCGGGGCCGCCGGGCAGCATCTGCAGCACGCCGGGCGGGAGGCCGGCCTCCTCGAAGATCCGGGCCATGATCGTGCCGCCGGTGACCGCGGTGCGCGGGTCGGGCTTGAGGATGACCGCGTTGCCGAGGGCGAGCGCCGGCGCGACCGACCGGATGCCGAGGATGATCGGCACGTTGAACGGGGAGATCACGCCCACCACGCCGGCCGGGACGCGCCGCGCCATGGACAGCCGCGGCTGCTCCGACGGCAGCACCTCGCCGATGGCCCGGCTGGGCAGCGACGCCGCCTCGTAGCACTCCTCGGCCGCCACGTGCAGCGCGAAACCGGCCATGCCGGCCACCGCGCCGACCTCGCGGATGTTCCACTCGCGGATCTCGTCGGCGTGCCGCTGCCACAGGTCGCCGGCCCGGCGCAGCACGGCCGCGCGGGCGGTGTGCGGCAGCGCCGCCCACTCCTTGTGCGCCTTGGCGGCCGTCGCCGCGGCCTCGGCGACGTCCTCGGGCGTGGCCAGCCCCATCCGGCCCAGCTCGTCACCGGTGGCCGGCTCGACGACCGGGTAGTCGCCGCCCCGGCCGGCGGTCCACTCGCCGCCCTTGAAGATGTTCCCCTGCCAGGCGATGTCGCCGAGAAGTCCCACAGCCGTTCCCCTTCCTCGTGTCTTCAGCGGCTCGTCCGCGGGTCGGGCTTGAGCACGTCGCCCCGGCGCCGGCGGGCCGCCGGGCGGCGCCGACCTTGGGGGATGCCGGAATGCCGACCCGACCGTACGGTCACCTCAACGCGGGAGCAACAGGCCGTTCCGCAGGTTCGAACGCGATCTGTCGTATCGGAACGCGGCTATGCCGGCGGCCGGTAGCCCAGACGCCGGGAGATCTCGGCCGCGGTACGCCGCAGCGGCCCCTCCAGGCGCCCCGACAGCGCCTCGACGGTGGCCGGCGCCGGCGTCAGGTACACCGCGATGTTGATCGCCGCCACGACCCCGCCGGACCGGTCGCGCACCGGCGCGGCCAGCGACCGCAGGCCCGGGGCGAGCTCCTCGTCGTTGACCGCGACGCCGCTCTGACGGACTCTGGCCAGCGCCGCCAGCAACTGCTCCCGGTTGGTGATCGTCTTGGGGCCCCGGCGCGCCATGTCGGTGTGGTCGAGGATCTGCCGCAGCGCCGCCGGGTCCTTGTACGCCAGCAGCGCCTTGCCCATCGAGGTGCAGTAGGCGGGCAGCCGGGAGCCGACGTGCAGGTTGAGGTCCATGGCCAGGGCGCTGCGCCGCCCGCTGCGCCGGCGGTCCACGTACACGATGTCCGGCCCGTCGCACACCGCCATGCTGACCGTGAACCCGGTCTCGGCGGCCAGCGCCTGCAGCAGCGGCCCGGTGACCCGGGTGAGCTCCATCGAGTCGATCGCGGCGAACCCCAGATCGACCGCGCGCGGGCCGAGGGAGTACTTCCTGGTCTCCGGGTCCTGCTCCAGGAACTCCAGCGCGGTCAGCGTGGCGACGTACCGGTGGGTGGTGCTCTTGTTGAGCCCGGCCGCCCGCGCCAGGTCGGCGATCCCCAGCACGGAGCGGTCCCCGGTGAAGGCCGACAGGATGCGCAGGCCCCGCTCCAGGGACACCGAGTGCGTGGCGGAGGGGGCCCGGCCGCGGGGCTGCTCTTCGTCGGTCACGCAGTCAGCATACGGACCTATAGTTCTACATATTCGAACACAGTGGGAGGAACGGGCCACATGGTCGGGGCGGGGAGCGGCTGGCGCAGGGAGAAGGTCGGGCACTTCATCGGCGGTGAGTGGACGCCCGCCGGCTCCGGCCGCTGGTACCCGAACCTCTCCCCGTGGTCCGGCCACGTGCTCGGACAGGTCGCCGCGGGCGACGCGGAGGACGCGTACCGCGCGATCGAGGCCGCCCATGAGGCGTTCGCCGGCTGGGCCGCGATCCCGCCGTCGCGGCGCCAGCAGATCTTCCTCGGCGCGGCCGGCATCCTGGAGAGCCGCCGCGAGGAGATCCTGCACGCCCTGGCCGCCGAGACCGGCTGCGGCCGGCACTTCGGCGACGTCCAGCTCGGCTTCACGCTCAAGCTGCTGCGCCAGGCCGCCCAGCTCGCCTACCGGCCCACGGGGGAACTGCTCCCGTCGGACGTCGAGGGCACCCAGGCCATGGCCGTACGCCGCCCGGTCGGCGTGGTCGGGGCCATCGCGCCCTGGAACGCCTCGCTCACCCTGTCCGGCCGGGCGATCGTCGGGCCGCTCGCCCTCGGCAACACGGTGGTGCTGAAACCCTCGGAGGAGGCCCCCTACACCGGTGGCGCGCTGTGGGCGGAGATCCTCCAGGAGGCCGGCCTGCCCCCGGGCGCGCTCAACGTCGTCGCCCACGCCCCCGGCGAGGCCGGCGGCATCGGCGACGCCATGCTGGCCAGCCCGCTCGTCAGGCGGATCAACTTCACCGGGTCCACGCCGACCGGAAGGCGCCTGGCCGAGAAGGCCGGCAGGCACCTCAAGCGCGTCGTGCTGCAGCTCAGCGGTCAGAACCCGCTCATCATCGCGCGCGACGCCGACGTCGGGTACGCCGTGGACGCCGCGGCGTACGGCGCGTTCGTCCACCAGGGGCAGGTGTGCATGTGCGCGCGGCGCATCTACGTCGAGCGTCCCCTGGCCGAGGAGTTCGGCGCGCGGTTCGCGGCGAAGGCGGCGGCCCTGCCGGCCGGCGACCCGTCCGACCCGGCGACCGTCGTGGGCCCGGTGATCAACGAATGGGCGCTGGCCCTCCTCGACCGCCGCGTCAACGAGGCCGTCGAGCTCGGCGCCCGCGTCCTGGCCGGCGGGGTCCCCCGGCCGCCGTGCTACCCGGCCACCGTCCTGGCCGGCGTTCCGGACGAGGCCGAGATCGCGCAGGGCGAGACCTTCGGGCCGGTCGTGATCCTGGAGGCCGTCGACTCGGCCGAGGAGGCGGTGGCCCGCGCCAACGCCTCGGACCTGGGCCTGGCCGCCTCGGTCATCACCGGCGACACCCGGCGCGGCCTGCGGCTGGCCGCCAGGCTGGACGCCGGCATCGTCCACGTGAACGACCAGCCGGTCAACGACGAGCCCCAGATGCCCTTCGGCGGCGTCAAGGACACCGGCTGGGGCCGCTTCGGGCTGGGCTTCGCCGCCGAGGAGTTCTGCGACCTGCAGTGGGTCACCGTACGCGACCAGGACCGCGCGTTTCCCTTCTGAAGGCGATCCGTTCGGGGAGATCAGCCCGGTGGGGCGAGCCGTTCCAGATGGGCGCGGACGGTGTCGTGGAGTTCCGCCTGGAGCAGCCCGTTGTCGACGCCGGGAGTGCAGCCCGTCGAGACCCGGACGAGCGCGGGCGGACCGTCCGCGTAGCCGAACACGAGCTGGAACTCGCGGGGCTTCGCATCGGGGATGCCCTGGCACATGTTCTCACTGCGCCGGACGGGCGGGGAGTTCAGCGCCGCCGCGAGTGCCGTGGCCGCCGGCGCGCCGTGCTCGGAGCGGGGAGGGCGCGCGCCGTGCGAGGCGGGCCGCCCGCACACGATGACCGAGACGGGTTCGCCGGGCACCATCCGCTCGTCCTGCCCCCGGCGGCCGGTCGTCTCCCGGCAGGGGTCCTCGGAGCGCACGGGCCGCCACACCCCGGTGCGGTAGGCGGCCGTGACGTGCGACCCGACGTAGGAGCGGCTGGTGAGAGTGCCGTTGGTCGTGTTCACGCACTGGTTGGGCTCCTCGGCGGTGCCGATCCAGAGCGCGTCACCGTCCGGGTAGGCGAACCGGATGAGGTAGTTCGTCATCGGCCCGCCGATCAGCGTGCACGGGCCGGTGGGGGCGACCCGCGCCGCGGGCAGGTAGCCGAGGTCGCGCGCGATCGCCCTGGCCCCCTCGGCCGGGATGATCCGGGACCCGGCGAGCCGTTCGCCCCCGGTGCGTGCGGTGTCGCCGGGGTAGGCGCAGATCATGGCCGCCTCCGGCTCGCCCGGCACCAGTGACTCCCCGGCCCCGCCGGCGCCGGCGGCGGGCACCCAGCCGCCGGCGTCGGTGCCTCCCCAGCGTTGCGGGCAGGATGCGGGGCCGGGGGCCGCCTCGTTCGCCGAGCGTGCGATCGGTACGACCGCCGCGCAGACGGCCAGCGCGCCGGCGGCGGCGCCGATCACGTAGAGAGTCCTCACACGACTAGGACGTCGCTGCTGCGCGATCGGTTCGCGGGCGTTCGCCCTCTAGTCCACCTCCGCCGCGGCCTGGGTGAACTGGGCCGAGTACAGGCGGGCGTAGGCGCCGCCCGCCGTGAGCAGGGACTCGTGGGTGCCCTGCTCGACGATCCGGCCGTTCTCCATGACCAGGATCAGGCTCGCGTCGCGGATCGTGGACAGCCGGTGGGCGATCACGAAGCTGGTGCGGCCCTCGCGCAGTGAGGCCATCGCCCGCTGGATGAGCACCTCGGTGCGGGTGTCGACCGAGCTGGTGGCCTCGTCCAGGATCAGGATCGCCGGCTCGGCCAGGAACGCGCGGGCGATGGTGATGAGCTGCTTCTCGCCCGCGCTGACCGTCGCGCCCTCCTCGTCGATGACCGTGTCGTAGCCGTCGGGCAGGGTGTGCGCGATGCGGTCCACGTGGGCGGCCTGCGCGGCGGCCTCGATCCGTTCGCGGGTGGCGCCCTCGGCCCCGTAGCCGATGTTCTCCGCGATCGTGCCGCCGAACAGCCAGGTGTCCTGCAGCACCATGCCGATGTTCGCGCGCAGTTCCTCCCGGGACATCTCGGCGATGTCCACGCCGTCGAGCGTGATGCGCCCGCCGGTGACCTCGTAGAAGCGCATGATGAGGTTGACCAGCGTCGTCTTGCCCGCTCCCGTGGGGCCGACGATGGCCACGGTCTGGCCGGGCTCCACGGTCAGCGACAGGTTCTCGATCAGCGGCCGGTCCGGCGCGTAGCGGAAGGACACGTTCTCGAACTCCACGCGTCCCCTGATCCGCGCGGGCCGCGCGGGCTCGGCGGGCTCCGCCGACTGCTCCGGGGCCTCCAGCAGCTCGAAGACCCGCTCGGCCGAGGCGACGCCCGACTGCACCAGGCTCGCCATGCCGGCCACCTGGGTCAGCGGCTGGCTGAACTGCCGCGAGTACTGGACGAACGCCTGCACGTCGCCCAGCGAGATCGAGCCCGAGGCCACCTTCAGCCCGCCCACCACGGCGACCAGCACATAGTTGAGGTTGCCGATGAACATCATCGCCGGCTGGATGAGCCCGGAGATGAACTGGGCGCGGAAGCTGGAGGTGAACAGGGCCTGGTTGTGCTCGGTGAAGGTCTCGGCGGCCTCCTTCTGCCTGCCGAACACCTTGACCAGCGAGTGGCCGCCGTACATCTCCTCGATGTGGCCGTTGAGCTTGCCCGTCGAGGACCACTGCTTGATGAACTGCGGCTGCGACCGCTTGCCGACGACCGCGGTGACGTAGATCGACAGCGGCACCGTGACCAGCGCGATGAGCGCCAGGAGCGGCGAGATCCAGAACATCATCGCCAGCACCGCCACGACCGTCAGCACCGACGAGATGAGCTGGCTCATCGTCTGCTGCAAGCTCTGGGCGATGTTGTCGGTGTCGTTGGTGGCGCGGCTGAGGATCTCGCCGCGCGGCTGGCCGTCGAAGTAGCTCAGCGGCAGCCGCGCCAGCTTGGCCTCGATCCGCTCGCGCAGCCGGTACGCCGCCCGCTGCACGACGGTGGTGGTCAGCCGGAACTGCGCGATCCCGAGCAGCGCCGCCAGCAGGTAGACGGCCAGCGCCCAGCCCAGCACGTGGGCGAGCGCGGTGAAGTCGATGCCGTGGCCGGGCACCACGTTCATCGACGAGACCATGTCGGCGAAGGTGTCCTGGCCCTCGGCGCGCAGGCCCGCCACGGCCTGCTCCTTGGTGGTCCCCGCGGGAAGCCGCGCCCCGATGATGCCGGAGAAGATCAGGTCCGTGGCGTGGCCGAGGATCTTGGGACCGATCACGGTCAGCGCGACGCTCGCCGCGCCGAGGATCAGGATGACGGTGAGCAGCGCGCGCTCGGGGCGCAGCAGCCGCAGCACGCGGCGCAGAGTGCCGCCGAAGTCGAGGGCCTTCTCGGCGGGCCCGGACATCATCCGGGCCGGTCCGAAGGCCGGCTGGGGGCGGCGCGGGGGCGCCTGGGCCGTCACGCTGCGGCCTCCTGTTCGGTGAGCTGGGACAGCACGATCTCGCGGTACGTCGGGCAGGTGGTCATGAGCTCGGCGTGGGTGCCGCTGCCGGCCACGCGGCCGTCGTCGAGCACGATGATGCGGTCGGCGTCGCGGATGGTGCTCACGCGCTGGGCCACGATGACGATCGTGGCGTCCGCGATCTCCGTGGCCAGCGCGGCCCGCAGCCGGGCGTCGGTGCCGTAGTCGAGGGCGGAGAAGGAGTCGTCGAACAGGTAGATCTCGGGCCGGTGCACCAGGGTCCTGGCGATGGCCAGCCGCTGGCGCTGGCCGCCGGAGACGTTCGTGCCGCCCTGGGCGATCGGCTCGTCCAGGCCGCCGGGCATCGCCTCGACGAACTCGCGGGCCTGGGCCACCTCCAGGGCCCACCACAGCTCCTCGTCGGTCGCGTCGGGCCTGCCGTACCTGAGGTTGGAGGCGACGGTGCCGGAGAAGAGGTAGGGCGACTGCGGGACCAGGCCGACCGCCCGGGAGAGCACGGCCGGGTCGAGGTCGCGCACGTTGACGCCGTCCACCAGCACCTCGCCGGCGGTCGCGTCGAACAGGCGGGGGATGAGGTTGAGCAGCGTCGTCTTGCCGCTGCCCGTGCTGCCGATGATCGCGGTGGTGCGGCCCGGACGCGCCGTGAAGCTCACGCCGGACAGCACCGGCTCCTCGGCGCCCGGGTAGCGGAAGTCCACCGACCGCAACTCCAGTTCGCCGAGACGCCGTTCCGGGGTGACGGGGCCGGCCGGCGGGTGGACGCTCGGCTCGGTGTCCAGCACCTCCTCGACGCGCTCCGCGCAGACCTCGGCCCGCGGGATCATCATGAACATGAACAGCGCCATCATCACCGACATCAGGATCTGCATCAGGTAGGAGATGACGGCGGTGAGCGCGCCCACCTGCATGGTCCCGTCGGCGATGCGGTGACCGCCGAACCACACCACGGCGACGCTGGAGACGTTCACCACCAGCATGACCGAGGGGAACATCAGCGCCATCAGCCGCCCGACCCGCAGCGACACGTCGGTCAGCTCGTCGTTGGCCACGCCGAAGCGCTCGCGCTCGTGCCGGTCGCGGACGAAGGCCCTGATGACCCGGATGCCGGTGATCTGCTCGCGCAGCACCTGGTTGATCCGGTCGATGCGCTCCTGCATCGCGCGGAAGAGCGGGCGCATCCGCATCACGATCAGGCCCACGATGACGATCATCAGGGGCAGCACGACGAGCAGCAGCGACGACAGCGCCGTGTCCTGGCGCAGCGCCAGCACGATGCCGCCCACGCACATGATCGGCGCGGCCACCATCATCGTGAACGTCATCAGGACGAGCAACTGGATCTGCTGCACGTCGTTGGTGGTCCGGGTGATCAGGGACGGCGGGCCGAACCTGTTGACCTCCTGGGCCGAGAAGTCCTGCACCCGGTGGAAGATCGCGGCCCGCAGGTCCCGGCCCAGGGCCGTGGAGACCCAGGCGCCGTAGTACACGGCCACGATCGAGCAGATGATCTGGACGAGCGTCACACCGAGCATCACCAGCCCGATGCGGACGATGTAACCGGTGTCGCCCTTGACGACGCCGTTGTCGATGATGTCGGCGTTGAGGGTGGGGAGATAGAGCGTGGCCAGCGTCTGCACGAACTGGAAGAGGACGACGAGCGTGATCTCTTTCCCGTACGGTCTGAGCCGGACCCGCAGGAGACGGAGCAGCATCAAGAGGGGCTTTCTGTCGAAGGAGTGGGGGAGGGCCGCACCAGCAGCCCGTCCAGCAGCACGGAAACGATCTCCTCGTCGTCCATGTCGCCGAACTCGCCGCCCTCGCCGAAGCCGCGGTGCACGCTGACCATGATCAGCATGAGCAGGAGCTGCGCCGTGGCCTCGGGGGAGCGGCGCAGCCGGTCGCGGTCGGGCTCGACCAGGGCGGCGAGCGCGGCGAGTATCCGGCGCCGGCCGTCCAGCATCCGCTCGCGGAACCCGGCGTCGTCGGCCATCAGCTCCCTGGGGGCGGTGACGAGGTTGGCGTTGGCGCTCATCCCCGCCCGCAGCGTCGTGACCGCCTCGCGCAGCCGCGCGCGCAGCTCGATCCGCGTGCCGATGGCGGCCAGCGCGTCCACCGCCGGCTGCGGGTCGAACGCGCTCATCAGCGCCGCCCGCAGCAGCGAGGCCTTGTCGGGGAAGACCCCGAAGATCGTGCCCTCGGCCACGCCCGCGGCCTCGGCGATCTGGCGGGTGCTCACCGCGGTGCCGTGCTCGCGCAGCAGGGGGAGCGTGGCGGCGATGAGCGCCGCACGGCGGTCTTCCGGTGCCATGGCCGGCACCCTTCGCCTTCTGGACACGCCGAGCAGCCTAATGAGCGAGCACTCACTCGTTCAACTGATTAACCGCCTGCCACCCGCGCCGCCCGGCCGGGCGGCCGGGCGGCGCGGGTGTCAGTCGCCGATGGGCTCGTTCGCCGATTCGGGGACGGCCTCCTGGCGGCGGTTGGCGTACAGGCTGGTCATGGTGACCGTGACGAGCACCGTGACGATGACGCCGAGCGACATCAGGGTGGGGATCTCCGGCACCCAGGACCAGATGCCGTGGGCCCAGTGCAGGATGAGTTTGACCCCGATGAAGCCCAGGATGACGCTGAGCCCGTGGTTGAGGTGGCGCAGTTTGCTCAGGGCCCCCTGGAGCACGAAGTACAGCGCGCGCAGGCCGAGCAGGGCGAAGGCGTTGGTGGCGAAGACCAGGAAGGGGTCCTCGGTCACGCCGTAGACCGCCGGCACCGAGTCCACGGCGAAGACGATGTCGGTGGCGAAGACGGCCACGGCGGCCAGCGCCAGCGGGGTGAGCGCCAGGCGGCCCTTCTCCCGCACGATCAGCCGCGAGCCCCGGTAGTCGCCGGTGACGGGCACGAAGCGGCGCAGCAGCCGGACGCTGCGCATGGAGGAGACGTCCACCTCCTGCTCGCGCCCGGTCAGCACGTCGCGCAGCAGCTTGCCGGCCGTGACGATCAGGATGGCGCCGAACAGCACGAACGCCCACGTGCCGCTCTGCAGCGCGGCGGCGCCCAGCGCGATGAAGATCGCACGCAGGATCAGCGCCCCGACGATGCCGTACAACAGGACCTGCCGCGCGAGCGCCGAGGGGACCGCGAAGGCCGACAGCAGCAGCATGAACACGAACAGGTTGTCCACCGACAGCGACTTCTCCACGATGAAGCCGGTGTAGAACTCCACCGCCGGGGTGGTGCCGTACGCCCACCACAGGTACGCGCCGAACGCGACGGGCAGCGCCAGGTAGAAGACCGACCAGAGCACCGCCTCGCGCATCCGTACGTCGTGCGGGCGCCGGGTCAGCGCCAGATCCAGGGCCAGCAGCACCACCAGTCCGGCGACGCTGATCGCCCAGAGACTCGGCGAGCCGACGCTGTCGATCGTCAGGGCATGCAGATGTGTTCCCGCGGGCATGGAACCTCCTCGAACGCGACCGGGCCGTTCGAGGTCTCCTTCACCCGCGCCGACGCGGGCGGCCGCCCGGGGACGCGCGGGACGTCCGTACTGACCGGGCCGGCTCTTGGGAAGTACTCCCCTCGCCACGCCCAGGGTAGGCCACATGGGCGATCCGCTCCAGTCCGTTCGCCTCCACAGGGCGTTGACCGGGGGTGCCGCGCGGCGGATAGTGGAGGAAGCGGCAAAGGGGAGTACCCGCGCCATGACACCCTGTCGTCATCACGGCCCGCTCGCACAGAGGCCCGGCAGGGTGGCCCTCCCGGCGGGAGGGTGCGGGAAGACCTTCACCTCGTGGCAGTGCGGCCACGCCAGGCAAAGGAGGCTTCCCATGCCGTTGATCACGGCACTGCTCGAACTCCTCTTCTCCGTCCTGCTGATCCTCTCCATGATCATCACCATGGCCGTGCTGTGGACCGGCCCCCGCCCCCGTGGCACCGGCCGCCGCGGCCCCTTCACCTCCGAGCCCTCGCTGAACGGCCGGCGGGCCCGCGACCACGGCGACGGAGACGAGACCCGGATCTTATGGCTGGAGCGGCCGGCGCACTGACCGCGGGGGAGCCGGTTGGACTCTCCCCCTGTGGGAGGGCCCATGCTGGGGTGCGTGGACGGAGATCTGCTGCCGATCGGGCAGTTCGCCCGGCTGACCCGGCTGAGCGTCAAGCAGTTGCGGCACTACGACGAGCTCGGGCTGCTGGTGCCGGCGTACGTGGACGCCGGTTCCGGTTACCGCTACTACCGGCGCGCGCAGGCCGGGCGGGCGCTGTCGATCGGGCTGCTGCGCTCGCTGGACGTGCCGCTGCCGGTCATCGCCGAGGTGCTGTCGGGTACGACGGGCGCCCTGGACGGGGTGCGCGACGCGCTGGAGGCGGAGCTGGCGCGGCGGCGGCGGACGCTGGCGACGCTGGAGCGCGTGATGACCGAGGGGCTGCCGGCCACGCCCGTACGGGTGGTCACCGAGCCGGCCAGGCAGGTGGCGGTGGTCCGCGAAAGCGCGGCCGGGCCCGCCGACGTGGCACGCGCCACCTCGGCGGCCGTCGCCCGCCTGCTGGGCGCCGTGCCCCTCACCGGCGCGCCGGAGCTGATCGGGCTGTTCCCGGTCGAGCTGGACGACGCCTTCGAGGTGCGCGTCGCGCTCGTCGTCGATCCCGTCGATCCCGTCGATCCCGGCGGCCCTGGCGGCCCCGGCGGCGCGGCCCGGCCGCCTGAGCGGGCGGGTCTCGGCACGGAGGTGCTGCCCGGCGGGGCGTTCGCCTGCGCCACGCACGTCGGTCCGTACGACCAGATCTCTCTCACCGCGCACGCCGTGCTGGCCTGGTGCGCCGAGCGGGGACACCCGCTGCGCGGGCCGATCCGCGAGGTGTACGTCTCCGACCCGGCCACCACCGACCCCGCCCGGCTCGTCACCCACCTGATGATCCCCCTGGAGGACTGAGCATGACCCCGGCGATGACCCCGGCGACGACCCCGACGATCGTCACCCGCGGCCCCGTCACCTGCCTGAGCGTGACCGGCATGGGCGAACCCGACGGCGGCGAGCACAGCGCCGCCGTCCGGGCCCTGTACACCGTGGCCGCCGCCCTGGGCGCCGGCGCCGGCCCGCTGGAGGGCCAGTGGTGGGCGGAGGACGACCGGCCGGCGCTGCAGGTCCCGCGCGAGCAGTGGCGCTGGCACATGCTGCTGCCGCTGCCGGACGCCCCGCGGCAGGAGGGCGCGCTGGAGCGGGCGCGCGAGCAGAGCCGCCCCTCGGGCGCGGCCGTCGACCGGGTGCGTCTGACCGTCGTGACCGAGGGGCAGTGCGTGGAGCTGCTGCACGAGGGCCCGTTCAGCGAGGAGCACCTGTCGCTGAAGATCATGGAGGAGTTCATGGCCGAGCGCGGGCTGACCGTCAACGGCCCGCACCACGAGATCTACCTGACCGCCCTGGACGACCCGGCCCCGCGCACGCTGCTGCGCCAGCCCGTACGCCCCGCCTGAGGCCCCACCTGAGGCCCCTGAGGCCCTGGTTCCCCGCCGTAGTGGTTAGGAGCCGTCCCGCCGGGCAGGCGATGGACGGACCGACAAGGGGGGCCACATGGAACGGGGCAGCGACAAGCACGGGCCGCGTCTGGACGCGCAGCAGAAGCACGAGACCCAGGGCATCGTCCAGGGCGGAGACGACAGCCGGGTGGAGGAGTGGAAGGAGCCGGAGCCCATGGCGGCTCCGGGCGAGGAGGCGCTGGACTCCGGGCCGCGCCCGCCGGCGCACGAGCCGGGCTCGCCGGAGGGCATGAGCCCGGAGGAGGTGGACAGCCGCAGCAACGTGGCCAGGTGGGTCAGCGGCACGCACGCGTTCCCGGCCGCCCGCCAGGCGCTGCTGGAGCGGGCGGAGTCGCTGTCGGCGCCGGAGCCGATCCTGGCCGCGCTGCGGTCACTGCCCGACCGGACCTACCAGAACATGGAGGACATCGCCCACGAGCTGGGCTTCGGCGGCACCGGCCAGCGCGACTAGCCGGGCACCCGCCCGGCGGGGGACGGCCGGCGGTCACCTGTGGCGGGGGCGGCGCGGGGACGTCCTCGTCCAGGTGCCGCTCCAGCCGCGGTGCGAGCGCCGTCCCGATGCGGCCACGCAGCGGGGGCACACCCGTCCCACCTCCTCGGCCGCGCCGCCCGACTCGGGGAACACGTCCGGCCACCGCACGTGATGGAACCGGAGCAGCCCGGACCGGCTGAGGGCCAGCCCGCACAGCGTCTGGTTGGTCCCCGGGTACCAGGCGTGCACCTCGCCCGAGGGCAGCCGCATCCCGTCGTCGCCCCGCCACTGCCCGGAGGCCGCGACCGACGGCTCACCGCGGCGGATCATCGCGGCGCGTCCGCGGTCGCCGGCTCGGACGCGGCCTGGGACGACGCGGGGTGGGACCCGGGGTGGAACACGGCCCGGACGCATCCGTCCCGCTTCTCCTTGAACAGCTCGTAGCCCTTCGGGCCGTCCTGCAACGGCAGCGGATGGGTGAGCAGGTGCGAGGCGTCGATGTCGCCCTGGCGCATGCGGTCCAGGATCATCGGGATGTAGCGCTGGCCGTGCTGCTGGCCGCTGCGCAGCGTCAGGCCCTTGTTCATCACCGCGCCCATCGGGAACTTGTCCACCACGCCGAGGTAGACGCCCAGGACGGAGACCGTGCCGCCCTTGCGGCAGGCGTGGACGGCCTGCCGCAACGCCAGGCCCCGATCGGTCTGCAGGCGCGTCGCCTGCTTGACCCGGTCGTAGGCGTACTGGGCCCCCGTCCCGTGGCTCTCCATGCCGACCGCCTCGATGCACACGTCGGGCCCGCGCCCGCCGGTCAGCTCCTTGAGCGCGTCCAGCACGTCCACCCGCCGGTAGTCGAGCGTCTGCGCGCCGATGCCCTCCGCCATGGCCAGCCGCTCCGGGAACCGGTCGATGGCGATCACCCGCTCCGCGCCCATGCGCAGCGACGCCAGGGCGGCCATCTGGCCGACGCCGCCGCATCCCCACACGGCCACCACGTCGCCGGGCCCCACTCCGCCCATGTCGGCGCCCATCCATCCGGTGGGCACGGCGTCGGAGGCGAACACCGCGCTGGAGTCGGGGACGTTCTCGGGCACCGGGAAGGCGTTCACGTCCGCGTACGGCACCCGTACGTACTCGGCGTGGCTGCCCGCGAAGCCGCCCATGGCGTGCGAGTATCCGAAGATCCCCGCGGTGGCGTGCCCGATCAGCTTCTCCAGGAAGCCGGGATCGGGGTTGGTGTTGTCGCACAGCGACCACAGCCCCTCCAGGCAGTAGCGGCAGCGCCCGCAGCCGATGATGGAGCACACCGTCACCCGCTCGCCGACCCGCCGCTCGCGCACGTCGGGCCCGACCTCGACCACCTCCCCGACGAACTCGTGCCCGAGCACGTCCCCGGCCATCACCGTGGGCACGTACCCGTCCAGCAGGTGCAGGTCCGAGCCGCACACCGAGCTGGCGGTGACCCGGATCAGCGCGTCCTGGCGGTTGAGCAGCCGCGGCTCGGGCACGTCCTCCACGGCCACCTGGTTCACGCCCGTCCAGCACAGCGCCTTCATCGCGCACCCCTCCTCGCGAGCCGCCGGAACACCGGCAGGGCGGCGCGGCCGAGCATGGTGCGGCGCCCTTCCGGCTGCCCCTCCACCACGAGCACCTCGCCGGTCTCCAGCAGTTGCTTCAGCGCCCGCACCTCTTCCCTGGTCCTGCCGTCGGCGGCGGCGACCGCGATCTCGGCGCCCCGCCCGCCGGGAGCGGGGGTGACGCGCACGTCGTGCCGCTCGGCCAGCCTGGCCAGCACGTCGGGCCGGTCCGGTCCCGTCAGCTCGGCCGGGTCGGCCTGGACCGTGACGGCGTACCAGGTGGACTGCCGGGGCCTCGCCGGACGGGCCCGCCGTGCCGCCACGGCACCCGCCGCGGCCGCGGCGGCCCCCAGCAGGAGCAGGCCGTTACGCCCCCGGTGCGTCCTCCCGCGCGCGGCGGGCCGTCGCAGGGGCGCGAGCGGCATCAGGGACGCGGGCATCGCTCTGGTGGATGTGGCTTTCATGCCCGGCGGCTGCCCGTCGCCGGCCTCGGCAAACGCCTCCGCGCGCCTCGTCCGGCCCCCGCGGCGTTCGCGATCCTGGACCGGTCGCGCCAGGTGTCGCGCCAGGTGTGGAGGTCTGGGGTCCGGGTAGGCGGCGGGCATGGTGAAACGCGTGTTGTGGCAGGGCCTGGCCGCCGGAGCCGCCGGGGCCGCGGCGATGACCCTGGGCGAGAAGGCCGAGCAGCGGCTGACCGGCCGGCCGGACTCCTACGTCCCGGCCCGGGCGCTCGAACGGAGCACCGGCATGGGGGAACACCACGGGACGCGGTCCCGCCAGGTGAATCTCGCCATGCACCTCGGGCAGGGCGTCCTGCTCGGCGTGCTCCGTTCGGTCATGGCCCGGGTGGGGCTGCGCGGGCCGTGGGCCTCGGCCATGTTCACCGTGGTGAGGCTGACCAACGACCAGATCATCGAGAACGCCACCGGCGTCGGCGCCCCGCCGCAGACGTGGCCGAAGAGGGAACTGGCCGTGGACGTGCTGCACAAGTCGGTCTACGGATTCGTCACCGGCGCCGTCGCCGACATCCTCGCCGCGCGCGGCGGTCCCGGCCCCGGGCAACGCCACGCCGCCATCCGTCCCGGCCGTCACGCCGGCGTCGGGCCGCTGCCGCGACGGGACTCCTTCGGCCGGCGCGCGTCCAGGTCGCCGGCCCGTTCCGGCGGCTGATCCGCCTCTGGGGGAACGACATGGACGCGGTCCTGCGGGCGGCGGCGATCTATGTGGCGCTGCTGGTCATCTTCCGCGTCAGCGGCAAGCGGACGCTGGCTCAGGTGACCACGTTCGACTTCGTGCTGCTGCTGATCATCTCCGAGGCCACCCAGCAGGCGCTGCTCGGCGAGGACTTCTCGGTCACCATGGCCCTGCTGGTCATCCTCACCCTGGTCGGGCTGGACCGGCTGGCGGACTTCCTCGGCTGGCGGTTCCCGCGCGTGGGCAAGGTGATCGACGGCACGCCGGTGGTGCTGATCGAGCGGGGCCGGCTGCTGGAGGACCGGATGCGCCAGCACCACCTGGACATCGACCTGGTGCTCCAGGAAGCGCGCACCAATCAGGGCATCCGCAGCGCGGACGAAATCGACTACGCGATCCTGGAACGCTCGGGCGCCATCAGCGTGATCCCGAAGAAGAACTGATCGCGGAGGGCCGTCGGGGGCGCCGCGCCGGTGTCGAACCCCGCTCCCGGGGAAGCGGTCGGGCATGGCTGGGATAACGCTACGCAGCACCGCCTTCAACGACCACGCGATGATCCCGCGCACGTACTCGCACGAGGCCGGGGACGTCTCGCCGCCGCTGCAGTGGGCCGATGTGCCCGGCGGGACGGCCGAGCTGGCGCTGCTGTGCGAAGACCCGGACGCCCCGGGCGGCACGTTCACGCACTGGCTGGTGGCCGGCATCCCGCCCGAGACCTCGGGACTGGACGCGGGCGCCGAACTGGGGGAGTACGTCGTCGGCCGCAACGACTTCGGCGACCTGGGATACGGCGGCCCGCACCCGCCGCCGGGCGACGACCCGCACCGGTACTTCTTCCGCCTGTACGCCTTCGCCGCGCCGACCGGGCTGGCCGAGGGCTTCTCCGCCGAGGACTTCAAGAGCGCGGCCAAGGCGGACGTGCTGGCTTCGGGCACCCTGGTCGGCACCTACGGCCGCTGACCGCCGCCGGCCGCTTCCGCGCGCCACCGCCGGCGGCTCACCCCGGCCCGGCTTCCGCCCCTCGGCCGGCTCGTGCGACGATCCATGTCGTCTGCCGCTGGATCGGAGTGAAGCATTGACCGCCGTGGACGTCCCCGAGGCGACCAGGATCTTCGACGAGCACCGGGGCCGGTTGCACGCCATCGCCTACCGTATGCTCGGCCGCGTCGGCGACGCCGAGGACGTGGTGCAGGACGCCTGGCTGCGCTGGTCCGGCACCGACGCCACCGCCGTGGCCGACCCCGAGGCGTACCTGGTGCGCGTCGTGACGCGCCTGGCGATCGACCGGCTGCGCAGCGCCCAGGCGCGCCGGGAGCGGTACGTCGGCCCGTGGCTGCCCGAGCCCATGGTCACCGGCCCCGACGTCGCGGAGGAGGTGGCGCGGGCCGACACGGTCTCGACCGCCATGCTGGTGCTCCTGGAATCGCTGTCGCCGCTGGAGCGGGCGGTCTTCGTGCTGCGCGAGGCGTTCGGCTACGCCTACGCGGAGATCGCCGAGATGGTCGATCGCAGCGAGGCGTCGGTGCGCCAGACCGCCCGCCGGGCGCGGGAGCACGTCGAGCACCGGCGCGTCCGCTACGACACCGACCGCGCCACCCGCGACGAGGTCACCCGGCGGTTCCTCGCCGCGGCGGCGGGCGGCGACCTCGCCGGGCTGATGGCCGTGCTGGCGCCGGACGTGACGCTGGTCAGCGACGGCGGCGGCAAGGCGCCCGCGCCGCGCAAGGCCATCGTGGGCCTGGAACCGGTGGCGTGGGCGCTGGTGACGTTCGCCGGCCGGATGCCCGCCGAGCCGCGCACCGAGATCGTGGAGCTGAACGGCGGGCCGGGCATCGTGGTCTACTCCGGTACGACCCCGGCCGTCGCGCTCACGCTGCACCTCGTCGATGGCGCGGTGCACACCATCCATCTGATCAGCAACCCGGACAAGCTCACCGGCCTGCGGCCGGCCGGTTAGCCCGCCCGCCGGTGCGGCTCAGGAGCCGGATCGGGATCACGGTCCGCCGCGAGAGGCGGTAGAGCCCGGCCGGGCTGCTGGTCACCGCCTCCTTGTACGCCACCGCCGCCCGGCCCGTCAGGTGCCACGGGCCCGGCGAGTCGTCCGGGCGGGTGAACTGGATGACCGCGTCCCGCCGGCCGAGGCTGACCGGCTGGTGGAAGTACCCGAACCGGAACGGCCGCGGCTTCTTGCCGCGCAGCCTGCGGGCGATGGCGTCGGCGGCGTGCATGCCGGCCGGTATGCCGCTCTGGCAAGTGCCGTGGATCTCGCCCCAGCCCTGCCGGACGGCGGCGGCGTCGCCGACGGCGTACACGGACGGGTGCGAGACCGACGCCAGCGTGGCGTCCACCACGACCCGGCCCCGGGCGTCCACGGTCAGGCCCGCCTCCCGGGCCAGCGGCGCGGCGACCACGCCGGCGGTCCACAGGCAGGCGTCCGCGGGCACCAGCTCGCCGCCGCCCAGCTCCACCGCGTCGGGCAGCACCTTGGTGATCTCGACGCCGGCGCGCACCTCCACGCCGAGCCGGTCCAGCGCGCGGCGCAGATAGCGGCGGGCCCGGTGCCCCATCATCGAGCCCGGCTCGGCGTGGCCGAGCAGCACCACGCGCAGGCCCGGGTGGCTCTCGGCGATCTCCGCCGCGGCCTCCACCCCGGTCAGCCCGGAGCCGGCCACGGCGACCGTGCCGCCGCCCCGGCGCGTCAGCTCGGCCAGCCGCCCGGCGAGACGTCCCGCCGCCTCCGGGCCGTCCAGCGTGTACGCGTGCGCGTCCACCCCCGGCACCGTGCCGGTGTCGGTGACGGCGCCCACCGCGTACACCAGGTAGTCGTAGGCCAGCAGCCGCTCCCCGCCGGCGTCCTCGACGTGGACCTCACGCCGCTCCGCGTCGATGCGCGTGGCCCGGCCCCGCACGAACTCGGCGCCGCCGCCGTCCAGCAGCGCGGGGATCCGGAGGCCGGCCAGGGGCTGGCCGGCGGCGAGCTGGTGCAGCCGCAGCCGCTCGGTGAACCGGTCGGACGGGTTGACCAGGATCACCCGGGCGCCGGCGCGGCGGGTGCGCCGGGCCAGCCGGACCGCGCTAATGACGCCGGTGTAGCCGCCACCGAGTACGACGATCGTGGGTGTCATGACTCCTCCTCAAGCCGGCGCCCTCGGCCGGGCGCCTTCACCCCCACGGACGGGACGGGCGCCGCCGGCGTGAGCCGGGAGGAGTGTGAAGCAGATCACACCCGGATGCGTCCCGTCCAAGGCCACGTGGACCGGGTGGTGGTGGCGTCGGCTATCGTCTCCAGCGTGATCACGGCTGAGCTGGCCCGGAACGTCGTGGGCGTGTGGGGCGACGACGGCGCCCGATGGCTCAGGGAGCTGCCCTCCATCCTGGACGCCGTGGCCCGCGACTGGGAGCTGACGGTGGGGGAGCCGTACGAGCTGTCCTACCACTACGTCACCCGGGTCGTCCTCGGCGACGGCACACCGGCCGTGCTGAAGCTGGGCGTGCCGGGCGCGCACTCGCTCGCCGAGGAGGCCCCGGCGCTGGCCGCGTTCGGCGGGCGCGGGGCGGTCCGGCTGCTGCGGGCCGGCCTGGACCGCGGCGCGCTGCTGCTGGAACGCGTCACCCCGGGGCGGCGCCTGCGCGACCTGGTGCCCGGCCGCGACGCCGAGGCGACGTCGGCGCTGGCCGCCGTGATGCGGCGCCTGCACGTCCCGCCGCCGCCCGGCTGCCCGATTCCCGACGCGTCGTCGCAGGTCACGGCGTTCGACGAGTACGCGGCCCGATTCGGGGAGCACGGGCCGCTGCCGCTGGACCTCGTGGTGCGCGCGGGCGGGCTGATGCGCGAGCTGTGCGCGTCGGCCACCGGACGCGTCGTCCTGCACGGCGACCTGCACCACGACAACGTCCTGGCCGCGACCCGCGAGCCGTGGCTGGCCATCGACCCGCACGGCCTGGTCGGCGACCCGGGCTACGACACCGGCACGCTGCTGCACAACCCGGAGCCGGACGACCGGGACGAGGCGCTGACCGCGCTGGTCCCGGCGCGGGCCGAGCAGTTGGCCGACGAGCTGGCCATGCCGCTGGACCGCGTGGTGGCCTGGGGGTTCGTCAAGGCGGTGATGTCGGATGTGTGGACGGCCGAGGACTGGACGCCCGGCGCCGGCCGGTTCCCGGTCAGCCGCGCCTTCGACGTGGCCCGGCTGCTGCTGCCCCGCCTGCCGTAGCGCGCGGGGCCGGGATCGGGGTTTGGTGGGGTCGGCGGGCGGGGCCGCGGAGCCCATTCCGGGCCCCGCCCGCCTGCTGCCGGGGCGGCGCGCCATCGCCGGGTCCGCCGCCGGCAGGACCGGGGGACGCGCCTGACACGCCGTGCTCAGCGCGTCAGGCACGTCCGTGCTCAGCACCTGCTCAGCACCTGCTCAGTTCCGTCTCAGCGCTGAAGCACTGTGCTCAGCACTGCCGGCACTGTGCTCAGCACTGCCGGCACTGTGCTCAGCACTGTGAGCACTGTGCTCAGCACTGTGAGCACTGTGCTCAGCACTGTGAGCACTGTGCTCAGCACTGTGAGCACTGTGCTCAGCACTGTGAGCACTGCTCAGCACTGTCGGCACTGTGAGCACTGTGCTCAGCGCGTGAAGCGCGCCGTCACCACGGTGTGGCCGTGCCGCCCGGACAGGTCGATCGTGTCGCCGGACACGGGCAGCGGACGGCCGTCCGCCTCGGCGCCGGCCAGGGTGTGGCCGGCCGGGACCCGCAGCCGCAGCTTGACCGCGGCGTCGCGCGCGGCCGACGGCAGCCGTACGTCGGCGGTCACCGCGCCCCGCGACAGGCGTGAGGTCAGCGTGTAGCTCACCTCGCCGTACACGGTGGGCAGGCCGGAGACCGCGACCCGCTCGCCGTCGGCCAGCCAGCCGCGCGGGGTGGCCGAGGCCAGGCGCAGCCCGGTGGGCCTGCCCAGCTCGTCCCCCTCCTCGTGCACCAGCATCTCGCGCAGGTTCTTCAGGTAGGAGGCGTTGTTCGCGCTCAGCGGCGACAGCCAGGTCCCGCGGTGGAACTTGCCGGGGCACGGGTCCAGGTTGGCGCCCTCGCCGATGGTGAAGGTGCCGCGGGTGAAGCCGTGGGCGAGCTGGCCGTAGAACGACAGCACCTGCCGGTCGGCCTGGTCGTTGGCGGCCAGGAACCGGGCGTACTGGTAGCCGTACACCTGGTCCACGCCGGTGCCCTCGTAGCCGGCCAGGCCGTTCGGGTTGCAGTCGCCGATCGCCTGCCCGGTGTAGTTGAACCGGATCATCCCCAGGAACGTGCCGCCGCGGGTGTGCACGTACTTCAGCAGCTTGGCGTTCTCCTCCTCGGTGAAGAAGCCGGACGCGAAGCCGTAGTAGGCCAGCAGGTTCCAGTAGCTGGAGTCACGGCTTTCGGTGATGCTCTGGTAGGGGCGGTCGCCGTTGAGGAGCTGGCGCGGGACGAACAGCGAGCCGTCGGGCAGCTCGGTCGCGGACGCGTCCACCGCCGCGCGCAGCTTGGCGGTGAAGGTCTCGTACGGCCCGGCGTACGCGCTCACCAGGTCGTCGCGGCCCAGGCGCCGGAAGACCTCCACCATGTCCCGCCAGCCCCACCAGGAGACGATCTGGGCGTGCGTCCAGTACCCCGCGTTCCAGTTGTCCTCGCAGCAACGCTGCTTCTCCAGGATGCCGTTGGGGTCGGCGGCGGCCTGCCGCACGTAGTCGTCCAGGTAGCCGCGGAGCCGGTCCAGGTTGCGGGTGACGAACTCCCGGTCGCCGGTGAGCCGGAAGTAGCGGGCCGTGGCCAGCAGCTTGGCGCCCTGCTCCCAGTTGCGGTACATCACCGGGTACGCGGGGCCGCCCTCCTTGGTGAGTTCGAGCAGCGTCTGCAGGTTGCGGCGGTAGTCCTCGGTGAAGCCGAACTCGCCCAGCGTCGCGACCGTGTCCACCATCTCCGGCACGTACTGCTGCTCGTAGAAGTTGCCGATGCTGTAGCGCCAGCCCATGGTGAGGTTCTGGATCAGCAGGTTGCGCAGGGCGTGGGTGGCGTACTCCTCGGGGATGGAGATCCGGGCGCCGCCCGCCAGCTTGCCGCGCCAGTACCGGGCGACCTCCTCGCGCGCGGCGCGGTAGCGGCCGGGGCTGAGCACGGACGCGCCGTTCCCGCGCACCTCGGCGGGGTTGTTGAGCACCGCCAGCGTGACGCTGCGCGGCCCCTTCGACAGGTCCAGGTCGTAGGTCAGGTCGGTCCCGGCGAGGGCGGGCCGCCCGTCGGCCAGCAGGTAGACGGCGTCGTCCGTGCCGACCTTGCTCCCGTCCAGGGTGAGGGACGGGTTCTTCGGATCGCGGACGTGCACCCGGAGCCGGGTGGCGCGGGCGCTCGCGGTACCGGTCGCGGTGATCTTGACGAAGCTGACCAGGGAGCCGGTCTCGCGCACCCGGGCGGCGAAGGACTCCTGGGTGTAGGCGACGCCGGCGGCGTCGCGGTAGTCGGTGCGCAGGATCGGCAGGTAGCCCTCGTGCAGCCGGTGGCCGGCGAGCCGGCCGAGGTCGGAGCCGTATCGCTCCCCGCCGTCCGGGCCGACGAAGAACTGCGCCTGCCAGAAGTTGCCGCACCGGGCCTTGTACGCCTCGGAGTAGTCCTTCGTCCAGGGCGCGGCCTCGCACGGGGTGTGCCAGTCGGCGGTGATCCCGCTGCCGTCGGCGGTGTGCAGGGCGTAGTGATTGGCGGTCGGCTCGGCCGGCGACTGGGTCTCGGCGGTGTCGCCCGGAGGCAGGGTCAGCGGCAGGTAGTGGTAGCCGGTGTCGCTGATGCCGTTGGCCCCGGTGTCGGGCGCGCCGGTGGCCACGCCGCCGGTCGCCACGGGCACCAGGTAGTCCTTGATGTTGTCGAAGGTGGGGCCCTCCGGCTTGGCGATCAGGTGCTCGCCCCACAGGTCGGTGCCGGAGCGCAGCGCCTCGCGCACGCCCTCGACGTAGGCGTCGCTGAGGTTCGGCCAGGTCTGCTCGCCGCCGAGTGGCGGCGGCGGGGCGTCGGCGCGTACCGGGGACACGAGCAGGCTCGCGCCGATCGCGGCTCCGATGACGCCCGCGGCGAGACGCCGGCGGGGTGGTCGGCGGGAAGGCATCGGGGTTCCTCCTTGTGGTGCGTTCAACGGGAGGCGATGGCGCGCGCTTGTCGGATGCGGTCCAGAGCCGCCAGCGGGCTCAGGCCGTAGTGGTAGAGGTCCACGCGATCCACGGACAGATCGCGGGCGACGCCGAGTTTCCGGGCCAGATTCTCGGCGGAGTCGCAGTCGGGGCTCATCGGGCGCAGGGCGACGCCCAGCCGGGCGTCGCCGCCGGCGAGGGCGCGGTAGGCGGTGACCTCCTCACCGACCCGTGCCGGGTCGCGGGCGTAGGGGGTGAGCGTGATCGGGCACAGCGGCGCCAGGGCGGCGGGGTCGGCGCCCAGCAGGCGGGCCGACTCCGCGCCGGGAGGCCCGGCGGGACGCCCGTCCGCCCAGCCGAGCAGCCCGGCGGACAGGTCCAGCAGCCGCGGCGTCACCCCGGCGCGGGCCGCCGCGGCGGCCACCTCGGCGATCAGGGAGGTCACCCGCTCGCAGCGCGCGTCCAGGTACTCGCCCAGCCCGGCCCGCCAGACGTCCCCGGCCGGGCCGCCGCCGGTCAGGCACGCCTCTACGTGCGTCCGGGCCGCGGCCAGCAGGTCGCGTACGGGCACGCCGCGCCCGGCCGCCGCCTCGCGGCAGTGGCGGCAGAAGCACAGGCCGAGCAGGAGCAGGGCCGTGGCGTCCAGCGGCACCGAGCGGCGCTCGTGCCCGTACCCGTGCTCGAACGGCAGCCAGTGCGGGGCCTCGGCGAGCAGGGTGCCGACCGGGTAGCGGCACACGTCCTCGGTGAGGGCCACGGCGTACGCGCGGACCCCCGGGTCGGCGGGGCACAGCACGTGCGGGTACGGGTCGCCGTACAGGTTGCGCACGATCCCGGGCCGGTCGGGCGCGTGCCCGTCGTCGTGCAGGTACACCACCCAGGCGTCCACGGCCACCCCGTACTCGCCGGCCCGCTCGCACACCTCGCCGAGCAGGTCCCGGCCCATGGCGAACGCGCTCGGCCGAGGGCGCAGCGCCGGGTCGGGGTAGCGGCCCGGCTCGGGCGCGAAGCACACGCCCGCCCCGCCGGTCGCCACCCGGCGCAGCGGGTTGTGCGGCAGCAGGTCGCGGGCGTTGTGGTAGGCGGCGGCGGGCGCGATCCGCTCGACGCCGGCGCGCTCGCGCACGTTCGCCAGGACCGTGCCGACGCCCTCGCCGGCCAGGTCCAGGGCGCCGCAGAAGATCGAGACCTCCACCGCCGCCCCCTACATGCCCACGGTGAGGCCGCCGTCCACGACCAGCGCGTGCCCGGTGACGTAGGAGGCGTCGTCGCCGGCGAGGAACGCCACCGCCGCGGCGATCTCCTCCGGGGCGGCGAAGCGGCGCAGCGGGATGCGCCCGGTGAACCGTTCCCGGTCGGCCTCGCCCCAGCCGCCCTCCTCCCAGATCTCGGTCCAGGTGGAGCCGGGGCAGACCGCGTTGACCCGCACCCCGTACGGCGCGTACTCCAGGGCCAGGGTCTGCGTGGCCGACACCAGGGCCGCCTTGGAGGCGTTGTAGTGCAGCATGTCCGGCTGGCCGCGCAGGGCGTTGACCGAGGCCACGTTCACGATCGAGCCGCGCCCGGCCGCGCACATGCCCCGCCCGGCCTCGCGGGCGAGGAAGACGGCGGCCTCCAGGTTGACCCGCAGCACCCGCTCCAGCTCCGCCGGGGTCAGCTCCTCCAGCGGGATGCGCGGCGCCACGGCGGCGTTGTTCACCAGCACGTCGTACGGGGCGGAGCGCGCGGCCAGCCAGGCGGCCATGGCCTCGTGGTCGGCGACGTCGGCCACCAGCGGCTCCACCTCGCCGTGGGCGGCCAGGCCGGCGACCGCGGCCTCCAGCGGGCCGGCCTGCACGTCGCAGGCGGTCACCCGCATGCCGCCCGCCGCGAGCCGGGCCGCTATCGCGCGGCCGATGCCGCGGGCGGCCCCGGTGACCAGCGCGGTGCGCACCGGCGCGGTCATGCCCGCCTCCCGATCGCCGGCGCGGGCTCCAGCGGCCCGAACAGGGCCGCCGCGTTGGCTCCCAGCACCCGCTCCTTGGCCGCCCGGTCCACCCGGGCGTACACGCAGCCGCCGAACTGGAGCGGGGCGTTCATGAACGGCATGTCGCTGCCGTACAGCAGGCGCTCCGCGCCCAGCTCGGCCACCAGGAACTCCACCACGCCGTCCCAGGACAGCGGGCCGGTGAGGTCGAGATGGATGTTGGGCCGCTCGCCGACCACGTCCACCACCCGGTCCAGGCCGTAGTCCAGCCCGGCGTGCCCGAGCAGCAGCGGGACCGTGGGGTACTCGTCGGCCAGGGCGGCGAACACCCCGAGCGGGTCGCCGCCGAAGTAGCTGTGCGACAGCACCGGCACGCGGCGCTCGGCGGCGAACTCCCACACCGGCCGGTAGGCGGGGCCGTCCAGCGGGTAGTCGCCGTGCAGCTCCGGGTGGAGCTTGATGCCCCGGAACGCCGGGTCGGCGAAGCAGCGCTCCAGCTCGCCGCGGACCTCGGCGGCGTAGTTGGGGTTGACGCAGCAGTAGCCGAGCACCCGGCCGGGGTGCCGCCGCGCGGCCTCGGCCACCTGGTCGTTGCCGAAGCGGTAGTCGGCGTAGATGCCCGCGTGCGCGGCCACCACGGCCACGTCCACCCCGAGCAGGTCCATCACCTCGACCATGGCGTCGATGTCATGGCCGGGGATGTGGAAGTTGCGGAAGGCGCCCAGGTGGCAGTGGACGTCCACCACCAGCGGCCAGCGCGCGTCCCCCTCCACCGGCGGGGTCTCAGCCGGCATACGCGATCTCCTCCTTCACGGTCACGGCGGCGAGCAGCCCGGCCAGGGTGCCCGAGGCGATCAGCTCCCGGTCGGCGGCGGGCAGGCCGGCGCCGTCGAGCTGCATCCGGGCCCCGCCCATCGAGCGCAGCGGGTAGCCCGAGCCGAAGACCACCCGGTGGGCGCCGAACCGCGAGCACAGATCCTCCAGGCCGCGGTGCACGTTGAAGCCCGCCGACTGGACGTACAGGTTGCCGAACCGCTTCAGCAGCGGGTACAGCGTGCGGTTGTTGCGGCCCTGGACGTCCATGAGGATCACCGGCAGCCCGGGGTGACCCTCGGCCAGGTCGTGGACCTCCCGCCACGGCGGCTCGCCGCGGCGGAACAGGGTGAAGTCGACCGCGAGCGGCATCCGCACCCGCTCCAGCGCCGCGAGCAGCTCGCCGGAGCACCACGGAGCCAGCGAGAACCGGTGCCCGGCCATCTCCGACGACGGGAAGATCCTGGCCATCCGCACCCCGGCCGCCAGCAGCCCGGCCACCAGCTCCTCCGGTTCGGGCACCTCCCCGGTGTGCGGCGGCAGCACCACCCCGACCGGGCGCAGTCGCTCCCGCACGCCCTCCGGCGCCCGCCCCAGCTCGCTCAGGAGCAGTTCGTTGCCGGTCTGCGGGGCGTACTCGTGGGCGAGCACGTGGTAGACGGCCGCCTCGTGAATCCCGACCCTGTCCATCTCCGCGGCCAGTTCCCCGGGCGACACCGCCCGGGTGAGGTACGGCCGGTGGCCCGACGGGCGGCCGATGAATGTGTTGCAGTCGAGATAGCGCAAAGAAGATCCTCGCTTCCAGAACAGGTGGTCGTCCCGGCTCCGGGAGGCCGGGCCGGCGAGCGGGTGCGGAGCCGGGGTCAGGGCGCGGGCGCCGCCGGGCGGGCCGTCCGCCGGTCGGCGGCCTCGCTCCGGTACGCCCCCCGCACGCCGCGTCCCGGGGTGTCGGTGCGGTACTCCGCCAGGGCGTCGTGGTCGAGTTCGACGCCCAGGCCCGGACCGGTGGGCGGGAGCAGGAAGCCGTCGCGCACCTCCAGGCCGGTGCGTACGACGTCGCCGGCGTGGTACAGGTGCCCGGCCACGTCGCTGGGCTGGTCGAGCCGGGGCGAGCTGAAGGCCACGTGCGCGGCGGCGGCGGTGCCGATGCCCAGCTCCGGCATGCTGCCGACGGCCACCCCGGCCCCGGCCGCCGCGCACATGTCGGCGATCCGCCTGGCCTGGACCGGGCCGCCGGCCTCCGGGACGTACACGTTGACGATGTCGGCGGCGCCCGCCCGCAGCACCCGCCAGGCGTCCGCGGCCGACCACACGCTCTCGTCGGCCATGATCGGCAAGCCGGACGCGGCGCGCAGCTCGGCCATGCCGTCCACGTCGTCGGCGGGCAGCGGCTGCTCGACGGACAGCACGCCGTACGGCTCCAGCCGCCGCACCAGCCGCAGCGCCTCCTTGGCCGGCCGGCACGCCATGTTGAGGTCCACGCGGATTCCGAGACCGTCGCCGAACTCGGCGCGCAGCCGGGCCACGGCCTCCACCAGCCGCTCGTGGTCGCCGCCGCCCTTCACCTTCAGTGTGGTGAACCCCTCGCCCACCAGCCGCCTGGCCCGGTCCAGCACCTCTTCGACGGGCGCGATGGGCAGCGACATGGACAGCGGCACGCGCTCGCGCGCCCGGCCGCCCAGCAGGTCGTAGACGGGCCGGCCGGCCGCCTTGCCCGCCAGGTCCAGCATGGCGGTCTCCACCGCGGCCACCGCGGCCAGGGAGTGCCTGCCGAAGGCGAGCAGCCGGGCCGCCGTCTCCTGGAAGCGGGTCGTGCCGAACGGGTCGGCGCCGACCACGGCGGGGGCCAGCAGCCCGTTGACCGTGTCGCACAGCGACGCCCCCGAGCCGTGCCAGATGAGCGAGATCTCGCCCAGGCCGATCGTGCCGTCGTCGGCCTCGGCGATGACGATCCCGTAGTCGGAGGTCGCCTGCACGCCCAGCGCCGAGGTGAACGGCTCGTGCAGCGGCACCGACACCGGCACGGCCTCAAGCCGCGCGATCCTCATGTGACTCACCCCTTGGCCGATCCGGCCAGCACGTCGGAGAAGAAGTAGCGTTGGAGCACCAGGAAGATGACCACCACCGGCAGCGAGGCGATCACGGCGATGGCCGCGATGTGGTGCCAGTTGGAGGTCAGCGTGGACATGAAGTACTGCAGGCCGACCGAGATGGTGAACCTGGTGTGGTCCCGCATGATCACCAGCGGCCACAGGAAGTCGCTCCACGTCAGGGTGAAGACGAGGATCGCCGAGGTCGCCAGCGGGGCCTTGACCAGGGGCAGCATCACCCGGAACAGCAGCCGCGGCGGCGAGCAGCCGTCGATGACCGCCGCCTCCTCCAGTTCGTCGGGCAGCCCGCCGAACGCCTCCCGCAGGATGTAGACCGACAGCCACAGGTTCAGCGCGGCCGTGGGCACGATGATGCCCAGCAGGTTGTCGGTGAGGCCCATCTCCTTGGTGGCCACGAACAGCGGCAGCATGATCGCCGGGAACGGGACGACCATCGTGCCGAGCCCCAGCAGGAACAGCAGCCGCCGCCCCTTGAAGCGGAACCGGCCCAGCGCGAAGCCCAGCAGCGCCGCCGCGGAGACGTTCAGCAGCACCGTGCCGGCCGAGACGATCAGGCTGTTGGCGAAGTACTGCTGGACGTCGGCCTGGTTCCACACGTAGGCGTAGTTGTCCAGGGTCGGATCGGCCGGGATGATCTCCGGCGGCACCGAGAAGACGTCGCCGCGGTCCTTGACCGAGGTCGAGACCAGCCAGAGCAGCGGACCCACCGCGAGCAGCGCGGCGGCGCCCAGGATGACCACGATCACCGCACGGCTCACCGGGCCGAACGCGGCCCGCCCGGTGCCGGCCGGCGCGCTCATCGCCGCCTCCCGGCCAGGCGCAGGCCCAGCATGACCAGGCCCAGGACGAGCGCCAGCAGGACCACCGCCATGGCGCTGCCGTAGCCGAACTTGAAGTACGAGAAGGCCGTCTCCCAGATGTGGTAGGCCGTGTTCTTGCTGGCGTTCACCGGACCGCCCCCGGTCAGCACGTAGATCTCGTCGAAGGTGCGCATCGCGGCGACGAAGGCGATCACCGAGCTGAGCACGATCGAGCCCCGCAGTTGCGGCACCACCACGCTGAAGAACGTGCGCACGTGGCCGGCGCCGTCGATGGAGGCGGCCTCGAAGAGCTCGCCGGGCGTGGTCGCCAGCCCGGCCAGGTAGATCAGCAGGTAGATGCCGAAGGCCCGCCACACGATGACCCCGATCACCGACCAGATCGCCCAGCCCGGGTCCGACAGCCACGAGATCGGCTCGTCGATCAGGCCCAGCGCCGTCAGGCCGTGGTTGAGCAGGCCGTTGTCGTCCAGCATCCACTTCCAGGCCACCGACGAGACGATGATCGGCACGACCACGGGCAGGTAGAGGACCGTGCGGAAGAACCGCCGGAACGGGATGCCGCGATGGATCCAGTACGCCACCGGCAGCGGCAGGCAGACCAGCAGCACGGTGACCGCCACCGTGATGACGCCGGAGTTGAGCAGGGTGCGGTGGAACACCGAGTCCGACACCAGCGCCTGGTACTGCCGCGTCCCCACCCACGAGGCGGGGGTCAGGCCGTTGAAGTCGGTGAAGCTGAACAGCAGCGTGTTCAGCGCCGGGTAGAGGACGAAACCGCCGATCAGTCCCACGGCGGGGACGGCCAGCAGCCATCCCCACCGCGTGTCCCTGACCTCGCGCCACGCCCGGCCGGCGGCCCGCACCGGGGCCGGCTCGGCGCGGCGCGCCTGGGCCATCGAACCGCTCACCGAACCGCTCACTGGCCCGCCGACAGGATGCGGTTCCACTCCCGCGCCGCGTCGTCCAGGGCCGCCTTGGCCGTCTTACGGCCCAGCAGCGCCGCCTGGAACTCCGTGCGCAGCGCCGTGAACAGCTCGGCCACCGCGGGGTGCTTGGGCCAGTAGAACTTCACCTCCTGCTCCACCAGGACCTTGGTCTCGGGGGAGGACTGGAAGTAGGGGTCCTTGGCGGTCGCGGTGAGCGCCGGCAGCACCGGCGCCTGCTTGGCCAGCTCCAGCGTGGTGGTGCTGAAGTAGCGGGCGAAGTCCAGCGCCTGCTTGGGGTTCTTGCTGGCCCGGGGGATGGCGAACTGCTGCAGGAAGCCGTTCGCCGCGCCCCCGGCGCCCTCGGGGTGGGCGGCGACCCGGAACTTCTCGAAGGTCTCCGGCTCGGTGTTGTCCTCCAGCCAGCGCAGGATCCACGGGCCGAGGAACACCATCGCGGTCTTCTCCTGCGCCAGGACCTTGGCCCCGTCCATGACGCCGCCGTTCACCGAGGTGCGCTCGATCCAGCCGTCCTTGACGCCCGCGGCGTACTGCTCCAGGTGGGCCACGGCCTCGGGGGTGGCGAAGGCCGCGGTCTTGCCGTCCGGGCTCAGCAGGGGCGCGCCCGCCTGGCCGGCCAGGATGTCGGAGGGGTTGCCGGCGTCGTTGAAGTCGTCGAGGGTCTGCACGAAGCCCGACACCCCGGTCTCGGCGTGGATCCGCTTGGCCGCGGCGAAGACCTCGTCCCAGTCGGCCGGGGGCTTGTCGGGGTCGAGCCCGGCCTCGCGGAACAGCTCGGTGTTGTAGATGAGCGCCGAGACGCTGCCGTAGAAGGGGATCGCGTACGCCTTGCCGCCGATCACGCCGGCGTCCCACAGGCCCGGGGTGTACTCGGCCGCGACGGCGGCGGGGTCGGGGGCGAGCTCGTCGATGGGGTAGATCGTGTTGGTGGCGGCGAACTTCGGCAGGATGAACGGCGTCATGTTGACGACGTCCGGCGTGGCGCCGCCGCTGATCGCGGCCAGGAGCTTGCTCTGGGTCTGCTCGAAGTCCGGGATGTCCACCCACTTGACGGTGACGCCGGGGTGGTCCTGCTCGTAGCGGCGGATGGCTCCCTCGATGTAGGGCGTGTAGCCCTCCTTGAGATTGATCGTCCAGAACTCCAGGGAGACCGGGCCGGAACCGCCTGCGGAGTCCGGCCCGCCGCCCGTGCCGCCGAAGACCCCACATGCGCTGACCAGGCCGGCCACCAGGGCGAGGGCGCCCCCGGTGAGAAGACGCCGCCGCGTCGGCTGGATCGGGTCCACGCTCTGCTCCTTTCTTCCCGAACCCCTTCACGGACGCCGGCGGATTTACCACCATGTTCGTAAATGGTTCGTTTAATGGCCGCAAGTGTGCAGGCCCGGCGCCGAGTCCGTCAAGACCCGCCCGAGCGGGGGCCGGAGCCGGAGCAGGCAGGGCCAGGGGCCGGAGGAGGCGAGGGCTGGAGGAGGCGGGGCCGGAGCCGGAGCAGGGCGGCGGCTGGGAGCCCGCGCGGGCGGGTGGGCGGCCGGAGCTGATGCGGGCGGGCGGGGTGGCCGGGGCGGACGGGTGGCCGGGGCCGGTGCTGGAGCAGGGCGTGGGCCGGAGCCGGAGCGGGCGGGTGGGGTCGGAGTCGGTGCCGGAGGGGATGGGGCTGGGAGTGTGGTCAGGCGGTGCGGCCGACGTCGGGGCGCAGGTGGCGGTTGATGTCCAGCCGGTACAGGCTCTTGGGGCGGCCCCGTTTGCCGGGCTGGGCGAGGCCCGCCGGGAACGCGAGCCCGCTGTCGCGCAGGAACCGGATGATGCGCCGGCCGCTGGGGGCGCTCACCCGCAGCGCCTGCCCGATCTCCTCGGCGCTGGCCGCAGCGCCGTCCAGGCGGCGCTCCAGGTCGGCGAGGCGGGAGAGCGTGGCCACGCCCAGCCCCACGCGCTTGGCCAGCTCCCGCAGCCCGCCGTCGTCGGTGCGGTCGTCGGCCTTGTACGTGTAGCGCAGCGGGGTGCCGGACGCCCCCATCGGCCCGATGACCAGGCCGTCCTCGCTCATCAGGTAGCCCGCGTCGCCCCCCTCGGCCATCGCCCTGCGCACCGCCATCTCGGCGTGCCGCACCGAGTCCCTGGCCGACTCGCCGAGCCCGAAGCCCACGGCCATGCGCGCGCCGAGCCGGGTCCGGGCCTCCTCGACCAGCGGGACCGTCGTCCACGACTTGGTGATCTCCTCAAGCAGCCCTTTGTGCGCGAAGACCAGCACCGACAGGTCGCCCCGGGCCTCCACCCAGGCTTCGGCGAACTCGGGCGCGTCGAAGAACATCCGCAGCGTGTTGACCCGCCCGACCTCGGCCTCGTACAGGCCGGGCTCGTCCAGCAGGCGGTAGATCGCGGTGGCGAAGCGCAGGTTGGAGTGCCGGGCCGAGACCGCGCGCAGCACCACCTCGTTCATGGCCGAGCGGATCGAGGCCACCACGGGCACCGACCGCAGCACCGGGATGTCCAGGCTCTCCAGCAGCCGCGCGTAGACCCGGCTGCGGCCGGTCACGGCGTAGTGGGTCCGGTGGCGCCGCCGCGCCTGCAGATGGAACCGGACGATCTCCTCGACGTCCTGGCCCGGGTCGTACGGCAGCACCTGGAGCGCCCGGATCGGGAGGCCGAGCTCCCGCGCGAGCTCCTCCACGACCTGCTCGTCGAAGGTGTCCACGCTCGCCGGGGCCGGCGGGAGCCCCTGCTCCCGGGCGCGCAGCAGGGCCAGGGCCAGATCGATGGGGCCCTGACGGGCCACCGCGACCGGTACGCCCTCGGGCAGCAGGTCGCGGCACCGGTCCAGCGGCATCGGGCCGGCGAAGAACAGCGCGTCGGCGTCCTGCAGCGTCTCGCGCACCGCCGGACGTATCCCGCCCTCGTCCTCGTAGCGCACCCACTGGGCGTCCACGCCCTCCAGGTGGGCCAGCGCCGCCTCGAACACGCTCTCGCTGGTCACGGGGACGACGATGCCGAGCCGGATTCTGGTCAGCGATCCGGGCTGCTGGGGGATGGGCTGCTTGTCAGGCACGTTAACAAAATAGTTCGTAAGCCGCACCGGACGGGGCGGATCGGAGGTCTCCGCCGCCCCCGTCCTGGATCGGACCGCTGGATACAGGGGGTTTCGGGTGCCCTGAAACCCGTTCGTAACCGGTGCGGAATCCGGCCGCGACCGGCCTGACGCCGCCGCTCCTGGCTCTCGTCGTCCCCGTCATGCCATCCTCCCCTTGCGTTCTTTACGTAAATAGATCGTAATATGGGTGGGCCGGTCGGCCCCTCCCCGCCTCCGTCTCGCCAAGGGAGCCAGCATTGCGGTCACACGTCCTGGGCGACCTCACCAGCGCCGAGCTCACCGGGCTGCCGCCGGGCGCCACCCTGGTCATCCCGGTGGGCGCCACCGAGCAGCACGGACCCCGGCTCCCGGTGCGCACCGACGCCGTCGTCAGCGAGCAGGTGGCCCTGCGCGCCGCCGCCGAGGCCGGGCCGGGCGTGCTCGTCGCCCCCGTGCTCGCCTACGGTTCCTCCCACCACCACCTGCCGTACCCGGGCACCCTGTCGCTGCGCGGGCGTACGCTGCTCGCGGTGCTCGCCGACCTGATCGACAGCGCCGCGCGCACCGGCTTCCACAGGATCGTCGTCTTCAACGGGCACGGCGGCAACGACGACCTGATCCGCCAGGCCGCCCGTGACGCCGTGCTGGACCACGAGATCACGGTCGCCGCGGCCTCGTACTGGACCCTGGGCGGGGAACGGCTGGCCGAGCTGGCCCGCGCCGCCGGCATCCACCACGTCCCCGGCCACGCCGGGGCGTTCGAGGCCGCGCTGCTGCTGGGCCTCGGCATCGAGCCCGTCGGCTCGCCCCCCTGGCCTCAGTCGCCCCAGGGGCCTCAGTCGCCCCACTCGCCCGGCTCGTCCGGCTCGTCCGCGCCGCCTGCCGATCCGCCGCCCCCGGTCGAGCGTGCCTTCGTGGCCGAACACGGCTGGGTCGCCCGCATCGACGGCACCACTGACCCCGTCGCCCCGGCCACCCCCGAAGCCGGGCGGCGGCTGCTCGACCACCTCGTCCACGAGTTCGCCGCCTTCCTCACCGCCTTCTCCGCCCGCCCCGCCTGACCTCCCCTCGGTCACGCCGCGCTCCTGGCCGCGGGTCCGTGGACCGCGTTGCGCCTCACTCGGCGTTGCCGATGAGGACGAACGGGGCCCAGTGGTAGATCGAGGGCCACCGCTCGCGGGTCTCCAGCATCGCCGCGCGCAGGGCCTCGGCCTTCGTCCCGGTGGGCAGGTGCCGGTAGAAGGCGGTGATCAGGTGGGCGGTGGAGTGGTCCGGCACCCGCCACAGGCTGGCCAGCACGGTCGCGGCTCCGGCGTAGAGGAAGCCGCGTACCAGGCCCACCGTGTCGTCGCCCGGATGGTCGCGGCTGACGCCGGTCTCGCAGCCGCTCAGGGCGACCAGGCGGGCCGTGACGGACCCCAGCGCGGCCACCTCACGCGAGGTCAGGACGCCGTCGGCGGCCACCAGGCCGGAGCTCATGGGGTCGTCGGCGACGAACCTGGCGTGTCCGGCGAAGTGCACGATCCCGGTACGCCGCAGCGCGCCGGTGAGGGCGTCGCGGGTGACCTCGCCGCGCAGGACCGGGCGGGCGGCCAGGAAGCCGGCGATCCGCTTCGCCTCGGCACGGGCGAACGGGAGGTCGCCGCCCGGGTCGCCGAACACGGCCGCCCCCTGGCCGTCCGCCGTCCTGCGCAGGGTCTCGCGCAGGACGGACGCGCTGGGCGCGTAGCCGACGGGGTGACGCTCGACGAGCGGGCGCCCCTCGATGTCGAGCGCGTGGAGGGGGAGGTAGTGCAGCAGCCCGTGCGGGATGAGGGTCACCGGCTCGCCGGGCTCGGCCCACCGGGCGATCGGGGCGACGAGGGGGTCGAGCGCGTGCCACCGGGCGGGGTCGAGGTCGCCTACCCGTCCGGTGGCGCCGAAGCCGGCCGTGGCGATGCCGCGTAAGACCGCGCGTGTGAGCGGCACGGAGACGGCCATGGCCGGACGGTCGCGGCGCACCCCGATCAGCACGACCTGGTCCTCGGCGGTGAAGTACTCCACCAGCAGGCCCGGCGTCAGCTCACGCGCCTCGCCGAAGGCGATCGGGCGGGCGTCGTCGCCGGCGAAGTGGTCGAGCATCGCGCGCGCCTTGCCGCGTTCGGCGTAGTCGAACGCGGTCGCCGGGTCGCCCTGCGCGACCTGGATGACCACCATGCGCTCGTACGCCTCGACCCGGCTGTCGTGCCCGAGGAACGTCAGCCGGTCGGTCTCCGCGGCCAGACCGGCACGGCCGCTCTCGGTCAGCGCGATGGCCCGGTCCAGATGGGCGATGGCGGCCTGCGGATCGTCCCGTTCCGCGGCCCTGCCCGCGTAGGTGTGCGTGATGCGCTGCGCGGCCTCGCCGCCGCGCCGGGTGGCCCACTCCACGGCCGCCTCGAAGGCCCGGCGGGCCGCGGGGAGGTCGTGCTCGTCCTGGCTCGCCAGGCCGTCCATGAACATCAGGGTCACGTAGAAGGGGCTGCCGGGGTCGATCCGGTCGCGCACCCCGTCCAGAATCCGCCGTGCCCGGGCGCGATCCCCCTGGGTCCACACGGCGTACGCCAGGCGGACGGTCAGCATGACCCGCAGGCGCCCGCCGTCGGCCTCCCCGGCGGAGCCGTCGTGCGTGAGGGTCCGCACCCGGCCGTCGCCGAGCAGGGCCAGCGCCTCCTCGCAGAGTGCGGCGGCCTCGCCGGGCCGGCCGAGCCGGATGAGGGCCGCCGCCGCGTCCTGCAACCGCATGGCCATCCTGGCCTGGTCGCGGTGGCGGCCGGCGACCTCGTACGACTCCAGGTAGAGGGCGAGCATCTCCTCGTGGTCCATCCTGATCTGGCCCGCCACGGCCGCCTTCGCCGACAGCAGATCGGCGTGCAGGATGTCCGGCTCGCCCGCTTCGAGCGCGGCGTCGATCACGGCCAGAGCGGTGTCGAGGTCACCGAGGTCCATCCGCGCCTGGGCCTCCGTCAGCGCCACGACCCGGCTCATGCGCGCGGCGTAGGGGCCGGTCTCTCCGGCGAGCGCCGCCCTCGCCCGCCCGAGGTGGTCCAGCGCCTGCTCGTTCCGCCCGCCCATGCGGCTGCTCGTCGCCGCGTTGTGCAGATGGACCGCCTCCAGGATCGCCAGACCGCGCCGCCGGCAGATCCGCGCCGCCCACGACCGCAGCGCCACCGAGACGCGCGTGTCGCGCGCGGCCAGGAACCACGACCCGGCCTCGTCCAGCGTCCGGGCGCGCCGGGCGCCCGGCAGCAGGAGCGCGAGCAGGACCGCGAGCGTCCCCATGGCCCGCATCACCGGGACGGAGGCGTTCAGTCCCAGCCGGCGCGTCAGGGTCAGCAGGGGGATGTGCAGGAGGACGACGGCGGCGACCGCGGCCACCGCGGGCGCCGCGAGCGCGAGCTCCCCGACGACCGCCGCCGCGATCACCACCTCCACCGCCAGCCGCAGCCCGGCCAGCACCCCCACGAGCGCCATGACCCCAGGGCCCCCGGGAAGCTCATCGGGCAGCGCGAACGCGGCCACGGTGACCGGCACCGCCGTCAGGTACGGCGACACCGACCAGATCCCCCGCTGCTGCCGCCGCAGCACGTGCACCTGCGCGGCGAGACGCAACGCGAGACCCACCACCACGACCTGCGCCAGGACACCGGGCCCGGCGACGACCCAGACGAGGACTCCAGCCGCCGCCATCAGCAGCGGTGCGATCCAGCGCGCCATGCCTCGGATTCAACCACCCACGCCCCCGGCGCGCGCCGCCCATGCACTACCGGTGAGCGACGCCGGTCGGTGGCGCTCAGAGGGCGGCGCGGGTGGCATGCTGGAGAGACGGCGATCATGAGGAGTTCAGCGATGTCCCACCCTGTCGGCAGCCTGCCCGAGCCGCGGCGCACCCCTCTCAGTACGGAGGAGCGGGTCCGGGCCGAGGCGAACTTCGCCCGGTTGGTCGCCCAGGAGCTCACCGCGAACGGGCGGTTCCGGGTGAGCGCGGACACCCCGGAGATGGTGGAGCTGTTCCAGAGCGTCGCTCGCAGGGCGGGCGACATGCTCCAGCGGCCCGTGGTCAGCTACGCAAACGGCCGGTACATCGTGATCACCTTCGCCCACGCGTGACGGCCGTCGTCGCCCGGCGGCGCCGGCACGGCCGGCCCCGTTCACGGCGCGCGACGATCCCACGCTCCGCTCGGCGGTGAAGTGGCGCCACATCCCTCTTCGGCGTCCTGTACTGAAGGCGCGGTGCGGGCCTGACAGAGCGGCCGTGCATCGGGCACGTCCGCTCGCCGGGAGGCCGGGCGCGAGTGCGACGGCCATCGGGACCCGTCGCCTGCGGCTCTCGCCGCCGCGGCCCCTCCGGGCCCGGGAGCGGAGGGCGGGTTCCCGGGCCCGGAGGGCGGGCGGTCAGGCGATGATCTGGTAGCCGAACTGGACCTCCAGGCCGTTGGCCCCGGCGCTGTTGAGCACGCGGAGCTGGAGGCGTCTGGCGGCCGAGACGCCGTCCACGGTGAAGGACGAGGCCAGGGTGGTGGTCTGCAGGGAGGTGGTGGCGGGCAGGGCCGTGCCGCCGGCGCTCTGGCCGTCGGCGTCGAGCCGGACGTCGCAGGTGCCCGCGCCCAGCCGCCGGGTGACCTTGACGACGCGCAGGCGCTGCCCGTCGGCGTACAGCAGGTTGGACAGGTCGTGCAGGCCGTCGGCCACGGCGCCGCCGAGGCGGGCGGTGAGCCAGCCGTCGATCTGCTCCACGCCCTTGTTTCCGGTGAAGCGGGTCAGCCGGCTCTGCGCGCCGGTGACGCGGTAGGCGCCCTCGGTGTTGCCGCTCAGGTCGTTGCCGGTGACCAGGACGTCGGCGGCCTCGCTGACGATGCCGTAGTCCTGCCGGTTGACGCCGTCGGCCAGGCCGCCGATGGCGTTGCCGGAGATCACGACGCGGGAGGCGGTGGACCTGATGTTGATCCCGGCCCCGTGCCGGTACGCCTCCCCGCCGCCGGTGTAGGCGTTGTCCAGCTTGGCGCCGCGCAGGTCGAAGGCCGTCTCGCCGACCACGTCGATCGTCCACTTGGCGTTCAGCCCGGTGGCCCCGCCGACGCCGGACAGGGTGATCCGGTCGCCGCTCTCCCAGCCGTGGGCGGCGGTGGTGGTGACGCGCACCCCGCCCGAGCCGTTCGCGGCTATGCCGGAGATCTTGCGGGCGAAGGACGCGTGCGCGGTCCTGCCGTTGTTGCCGATCAGGCACCCGGTCACGGTGACGCGGGTGGAGGCGATGTCGATGCCGTTGCGCCCGGTGCCGCGGATCACGCAGCCGGAGAACGCGGCGGTGCCGGTGAACTTCTCGCCGATCCTGACGTTGTCGTCCTCGCTGTCGCTGGAGACGTAGGTGTTGGCGAAGGTGACCTGGGCGCCCGCCTCCAGCAGCACCGGCACGCCGTACCCGTTCTCGAAGCCGCCGCCCTCGAAGTAGACGAACTTGGGGTAGGCCGCCCCGGTGGTGTTGCGCAGCCACAACCCGTGCCTGCCGAACAGCACGGCGGTGGCGAAGAACTTGATCGACCCGCCCAGGCCGTCGATGACGATGTTGTCGGTGACCTTGTTGCCGCTGCCCGCCGCGATGCCGCACTGCACGAACTCGACCGGGTCGGCGCGGTTGTCGTCGCCGACGCCGTTGAGCAGGATGACCTGCTGGCCGGTGAAGGTGTTCCAGACGCAGTTCGCGAACCTGATGGTGTTGCAGCCGCGCAGGATGATCCCGTTGTAGCCGTCGCGGAAGCGGAGGTTGGTGAAGGCGACCATGTAGTTGATGTCGGCCGTCTCCGGGCCGGCGCGCTCGGTGCGGATCATGGCGCCGCCCTTGAGGTTCACCCCGCGCATCTGCAGGTCGCGGAACCCGCCGCCGCGTACGCCGGTCAGCACGAACCCGTCGGCGGTGCCGGTCTCCAGCACGATCTGGGTGCCCATCTCGGCGTTGTCGGAGTGCCCCGCGCCCTCGAACACGATCGGCGCCCGGGTGACCTTGATCGTCTTGGTGATGCGCACCTTGCCGGGGCCGATCTGGATCGTCCCGCCGGCCGGGAGGGCGTCCACGGCCTTCTGCAGCCGGTCGGAGTCGTCGTCGGCGCCCGTGCCCCGCCACCCGAACCAGGTCAGGTCCAGCCGGGAGGAGGCGGGGCGCTTCCACCGGCCGGTGGCCCGCCCGGTGACGGCGAAGACCGTGCCGCCGTCGTCGGGCTCGGTGGCGTCGGCGTCCCAGTACAGCGGGCCGCCGCCGCGTCCGGGCCCGTCGGCGTGGTAGCCGAGCAGGTCCACCTGGTCGCCGTCGGCCCCGCCCGGGGTCGTGCGCAGCTCGGTCACGCTCTTGATCTCGGTGGCGTCGCGCTTGGCGGTCGCGGCCTGCGCCGGACGCGCCCCCAGGGCCAGCGCCGCCGCCCCGGTCACGCCTAACACCGACAGCGCCCGCCTGCGATCTTCGTTGGTGCTCATGTGCAACCTTTCACCCTTTCACCGCGCCGATGAGGATGCCCTTGGCAAAGTGCTTTTGAAGGAACGGGTAGACGAGTGCGATGGGGACCAGGCTGAGCACCAGGATCGCCATCTGCATCGACTGGGCGGGCGGCATGAACCCGCCCGCGAGGTCGGCCGCGTCCACGCCGAGTGAGCTGTTGTCCACCACGTACGTGCGCAGCACGAGCTGCAGCGGCCACTTCTCGGTGTCGTTGATGTAGAGCATGGCGTTGAAGAACGCGTTCCAGTACGCCACGGCGTTGAACAGCCCGACGACCGCGATCACGGCCCTGGACAGCGGCAGCACGATCCGCAGCAGCACCCGCAGCTCGCCCGCGCCGTCGATGCGGGCCGCGTCGATCAGCTCGCGGGGTATCTCCTGGAAGAACGCCCGCATGATGATGATCTGGAACCCGCTGGCCAGCCCCGGCAGGATCAGCGACCAGTACGAGTCCAGCAGCCCGAGCTGCTTGATCGTGAGGTACATCGGGATCATGCCGGGCGCGAAGAGCAGCGTGAACAGCACGGTCAGCAGGATCGGCCGGTGCAGCAGCGAGCCCGGCCGGCTCAGCGAGTAGGCCAGCAGCGTGATGCACACCAGCGACAGCAGCGTGCCGACCACGGTGATCCCGACCGACACCAGCAGGGCCCGGGTGACCACGCCGCCGGCCAGGATGGCCCGGTAGGCGTCCAGGTTGGGCCGCGACGGCCACAGCACGTAGCCGCCCGCGGCGGTGACCTGCTGCTGGTCGGCCAGGCTGGTGGAGATCACCGCGAGGAACGGCAGGATCACCACCGCGCAGCACGCGGCGAGCACCACGCCCTTGAGGCTCCGCACGATCATTTCGAGTACAGCCCCTTCTCACCGAGCAGGTGGGCGACCTTGTTCGCGCCGAACACCAGGACCATGCCGACCAGGCCCTTGACCAGGCCGACCGCGGCGGCCACGCCCCAGTTGCCGTCCACCACGCCGTGCGAGTACACGTAGGTGTCCAGCACTTCCGACACCTCGGTGCCGACCATCTTCTGCTGCAGGATGATCTGCTCGAATCCGACGGTGAGCACGTCGCCGAGCTTGAGGATCAGCATCAGCACGATCACGCCCCGGATCGACGGCAGCGTCACGTGCCAGAGCTGGCGGGTCTTGGACGCGCCGTCGATCGCGCTCGCCTCGTAGAGCTGGGCGTCCACGCGGGACAGCGCGGCCAGGAAGATGATGGTGCCCCAGCCGGCGTCCTTCCAGATCACCTGGGAGGTGATCAGCGCGAGGAACAGGTCGGGGTTGCCGAGCAGCGGCACGGTGGCCAGGTCGTGCGAGCGCAGGAAGTTGTTCAGCAGCCCGGCGTTGCCCAGCATGTGCTGGAAGATCGCGACCACGACCACCCAGGACATGAAGTGCGGCAGGTACAGCACCGACTGCACCACCCGCTTGACCCGCTCGCCGGCCAGCGAGTTCAGCAGCAGCGCCAGCGCGATCGGCACCGGGAAGACGAACACGATCTGGACCAGGGAGATGACCAGCGTGTTGGTGAGCGCGTTGAGGAAGGCCGGGTCGCCGTCGAACAGCACCCGGAAGTTCTCCAGCCCCACCCACGGGGCCTCCCAGATGGTCAGGTAGGGCCGGTAGTCCTTGAAGGCGATGACGTTGCCGAGCATCGGCACGTAGTGGAACAGCACGATGACCAGCAGGCCGGGCAGGCTGAGCAGCAGCAGGAACCGGTCCCTGCGCCAGCGTGAGGTCCTGGCCCGTGGTGCGGTGGGCGGCGCGGTGCGCACGGGGGGAGGGCGGAGGTCGAGGGCCATCGGTTCAGTTGCCCTTGGCCAGCGCGGTCTCGTAGTCGCGGCGGATCTGGTCGCCGCCCTGGCGGCGCCACTCGGCCACGGCGGTGTCCCAGGCGGAGATCGGCTTGCGCCCGGAGACGATGTCCAGCTCCGCGGTGTCGATGATCTTGGTCAGGACGCCGTTCTTGTTCACCGCGGTGTCGGAGTACAGCGCGGCCGAGGGGTCGCGCACCACGGTGGGCACCACGCGCTCCTGGAAGGCGCGCTGGGCGTCCACCCGCTCCTTGGCCCGCGGGCCGAGCACGTGCGGCGCGTCGGCGATGTACTCCAGCGGCAGCTTCACCTCGGCCTTGCCCAGCGCGGTCGGCTCGGGCCTGCCGTCCTTCCAGGTGTAGTGCACGCCCTCGGCGCCGAACTTGCGGAACATGTACTCGCTGGTGCCGAGCGGCGCGGCCAGCCAGTCGCACACCTTCAGCAGCCGGCGTACGCGGTCCTCGTCCGCCTTCTTGAAGGCGGTGATGGCGAATGCGGGGGTGCCGCCGCGGTGCTTGCCGCCGGGGGCGACGAGGCCGCCCACGTCCACCCTGTAGGTGTCGGCCAGGATGTCCCAGGCCGCGTAGCCGTCGGGGGTGAGCGCGATGGTGCCGTTGCCGAACAGGTCGCGCAGGTTGAGCTTGCCGCCCGCGGAGTCGGGGTGGAACAGGCCCGCCTTGACCATCTCGGCCACCCTGGCGACGGCCTCCTTGCGGCCCTCGACCTCCAGCTCCGAGACGAACTTGCCGCCCTCGACCCGCCACTTGTTGGGCACGTCCAGCATGCTGCCGACGAAGGCGATCACGCCCTTGGGGTTGCCGAAGGCCCAGCGGTTCTTGGACGCGTCGGTCAGGCCCTTGGCCAGCGCGAGGAAGTCGTCGTAGCTCGACAGCTCCTTGGACAGCCCGCGCTCCTCGATCAGGTCGTCGCGGGAGAACATGATCGTGCCGACGATCGCGCGCGGGATCGGGATCGCGTAGATGCCGCCGCCGTAGCCGGTGGTGGCCCAGGAGTCGGTCGGTATGTTGGCCAGGAACGGGTACGCCTTGACGGCGTCGCCGGACAGCAGGCCGCTGAGGTCGGCGCACAGCCGGGTGAGGATGTCGGCCCGGTTGGCCAGCCTGGCCGAGAGCAGCATGATGTCGGGCAGGTCGCCGCTGGCGATCACCGTGGACAGCTTGGCCAGGTAGTCGGCCTCGGGGACCATGGTGATGTCCAGCGTGGCGCCGAGCCGGTCGTTGAGCTGCTGCCAGTACGCGTTGGAGTTCACGCCCGGGGGCACGGGGTTGAACATGTTGGTCAGCACGCTGATCTCGCCCAGGCCCTCGCCCGGCTTGGTGTCGAAGGCGGTGACCGGGTTGTCCGGGAAGCGGTAGAACCCGGCGAGCACGCCGTCCGGAGTGGCGGGCAGGTCCGGCTTGACGAGCGTGGTGGGGATGTAGGACGGGTAGGTGACCTTCGCCGTGGCGCTGCGCGCGCCCGTCGCGGAGCCCCCGCCGCCGCACGCGGCCGTCAGGCCGCCCGCGGCGGCCAGCAGGGCGGCGCTCCCGCCGATCGTGAGGAACCTGCGCCTGCTGAATCGCGCGTCAGTCATGGCCTTGCCTTTCTGGTACGGCTCCCGGGTGCTCTCGGGGGCCCAGCTTGAGAGTGATCACCTGCCAGGGCCCGACGCGCACGGCGTCCGCGACCTCGCGGACCTCGCTCTCGTCGGCCCGGCACAGCACGACACGGCCCGGATGGCGCGGCCGTATCTCTCCCCCGAGCCCGCCCAGGTCCTGCACCCGGACGAGCAGCCCCTTCCGGTCCCGCGGCTCGGCCACCGTCGCGTGCGCCCACTCCGGCAGGCCGAGGTCCAGCAGGGAGGCGGCGCCGGCGTCCAGCGGCCGGGGACCGGTGTCGAACTTGTCCAGCCGCGTCACCTCCGAGACCATCGCCGCCGCCCTGACCTCCCGGCCCAGCCGCCCCGCCGCCACCGGGTCGAAGGCGGGCAGCGGCGCGAAGGCGTACCTGAGGGTGAGCGAGCCGTCCTGCTCCGGCGGCGTGTTGGTGGGCCAGTAGTTGTTCATGACCCAGGAGAAGATCGCGCCGGAGGCCGGCTCGAACCGCTCGGGCCAGGCGCCGCGCACGATGTCGCCGGCCGTGAACAGCGGCGCGTCGGCCGAGGTCCACGCGATCGCGCCCCCGCCTGCGTCTGCGCCCGTGCCCGGCTCGACCACCACGCCGTACTGGGTGGTGAACCACTCCTGGCAGGCGCCGGGCGCGTGGTCGGCGGCCGGGTCGATCCAGCCCTGCTGCCGGTCGTAGCGGAAGCGGGGCCGGTCGGCGGCGAACGGGAAGGCGACGTACACCGCCTCGCGGGCCAGCTCGCGCTCCTTCTCCAGCCGCACCACCACATCGACGCGGTCGGAGCCGTCGCGCAGCAGCACGTCGGTCTCGACGTACGGCAGGCTGGGCGCGCTGCCCGTGGTCCGCAGCCGCCACCCGTCGTAGGTGCGGCGCAGCCCGACCGCCGTGGTCGCGGCCGGGAAGACGTCCAGTTCGGGCCGCTCGGCGCCGGGCAGCCGGCCGGCGATCGTGGTGTGCGGGTGCGCGGGGTGCGTGTGGGACCCGCCGCGTTCCGGAACGGCCGGGAACGCGGGGCCGTTGCGCACGTACAGCACCTCGCCGAGCCGCCCGTTGATCAGGTCGCGGCCGGTCGGGCGGTGCCGCAGGCCGAGCACGGCCCCGGTGCCGGGGTCGAGCGTCACCTCCCACCGCTCGGTCGTCAGCCGCTCCGGCACCGGCCGCCATTCCCCGGCCGCGCCGGACCCGGTTCCCGCGCGGGTCGTGCCGCCCTCCTCGCCCGGGGCGAGGGTGCGGCCGTCGCCGATCGGGACGGCGCGGTAGCCGAAGCCCGGCACGTCGCGCACGGTGAGCCGCAGGCGGCGCAGCCCCGCGCACTCCGACAGCACCTCCGACTCCAGCGGGTACGCCGTGCCGGGCGGCGCCTCGACCTCGGCCTCGATGTCGCGGGCCCAGGGCAGCGGGTTGTGCACCAGCAGCGTCGGCCCCCGCGTCGCGACCAGTTCGCCGAGCTGGCTCAACGCCCGGCGCCCCTCGTCCAGCGCCGTCCGGTACGCCGTGTGCACCTGGTGCCGCTTCCAGTCGAGCTGGTCCTCCACCTGCGCGCCGTGCGGGTGGGCGAGCGCGTGGGACCAGGTCCAGGTGTGCTCGGCGCCGAACAGCGCCCCCTCCCAGGCGGCGTCGAGCGCCGCCCGGTTGGGCCGGTACGCCGGGTCGGCGTGCGCGACGAGCGCGGCCAGGCCCTCCGCTGCGGGCAGGGCCGTCTGGGCGCGCCGGTGCTCGGCGACGATGACCGCGCCGGTGCCGACGCCGTCCTCCCAGTAGCTGCCGCCGTCGCCGCGCCACACCGGAAGCCGCCCGGCCAGCGGCCGGACCGCGTCCAGGTAGGCCGCCATGGTGGACACCCGGATTGTGGGGAAGGCGTAGGCCGCGTTCCACCGGGCGGCGAACCCGGCGTCGCCGTCGGCCAGGTCCTCGTTGTCGGCGTGCGTGCCGATGATCGCCAGGTCGTGCGGCAGGTAGCCGGGGCGCTCGTAGCGGGCCAGCAGCCGGCACAGCGCGTGCGCGCCGCCCTCGACGCTCTGCGGGTCGCCGGCCATGAAGCGGAGCTGGGAGTAGGTGTCGGAGAAGTGGGTGAGCACCCGGGTGCCGTCCACGCCCTCCCACATGACCGGGCTGAGCAGGTGCTGCAGGTCGCTGTCGGCGTTGGCGCCGCGGTGGTGGTTCTGGATGCCGACGAAGCCCTCGACGCCCAGCGCGCCCAGGATGGACGGGATCGCGGCGCTGTAGGAGGGGACGTCGGTGAGGTTGGCGTAGGCGACGGGCACGCCGTGCCGGTCGCGCAGCTCCGCGGCCAGGTAGGCGGCCCGGTAGATCTCCTCCAGCGAGGCCACGCCCGACAGGAACAGGCTGTGGAAGGCGTTGACCGACAGCCGCCCCGACCGCAGCGCCTCCAGCACCCGCGCCGCCCGCTCCTTGGAGCGGGTCGCGAGGTACTGGGCCACGATGAGCGAGCCGTCCACGGAGAAGGCGAAACCCGGGTCGCGGTCCAGCGCGTCCAGGGCGCGGTCCAGGTTGCGGCTGTGCAGCTCCAGCACCTTGCCCTGCGCGTCGGTGTAGCCCACGTCGAGGTGCACGTGCGGGATGAGGTGCAGCGTCCACTTGCGCGCCGGGTCCAGCGTGTACGCCCGCGGCTCCGCGCCGCCGAGCACGACCTCCGCGCGCGTCCCGGCCGGGAACTCCGGCACCGGGAACCGGGCCCGCACCTGGCCGAAGTCCCGCCCCCGCCCCGGCAGGGCGACCCGGTGGACGCGGCCGGCCAGGCGGACCTCGGCGTGCTCGGGCAGGGGAGCGCCCGCGGGCGTGGTGACGGTGAGTTCGAGCAGCTCCTCCAGGCGGCCCCGGCGCTCCAGGTACAGCGGGGTGGCCGTGAGCGCGACCTCCTGGACGGGCGCCGGGCCGGGGGTCAGCGTGATCGAGCGCCAGGTGATGCCGCTGCCGAAGTGGTGGCCGTACTGCTCCCGGTGCCGCCGCGGCTGCTCGGGCAGCGTGACCGGGCCGGTGGCGGCCTCGCGGTCGATCGTGGTGGTGATCGACAGCACGTGCGGGCCGGGGCGCAGCCAGGCGCCGGGCAGGGCCACGTCGAGGACGACCTCGCCCGCGATCGGACCGTGCCGGTAGACCTCGGCGCGGTCCTCGCGGCGCACCACGGGGTGGAACAGGCCGCGGTGCGCGCCGTCGAGGCCGAGCTCCAGGTCCGGGCAGGGGCCGTGCCCGGCGGTGAACGCCAGGCGGAGCGTCCACCACTCGTGCTCGCCGCCGGCGAGGTCGAAGGGCAGCTCCACGCGGTGGGGCCGCAGACCGGCCGCCGCGTCGAGCGGGCCGGGCTGGAAGGCGGGGTCCGGGATCGGGATCATGTCGTCACTGTGAGCTGGGGCAGGGCGAGGACGCTGCCGTGTTCCTCCAGGGCGGCGGCCAGGTCGGCGTACCGGTGGTCCTGTACGGCCGCCCCGGTGCGGATCGACTGGGCGGCCAGCTCGCCGGCCGCCTCGCCGAGCATGCCGAAGCAGGGCTCCATGCGCGCCGACAGGTAGCCGACGTGGCTGGCGGAGAAGCAGACCGGCACGCAGATGTTCTCCACGCCGCCGCGCGCCGGGAACAGGCACTCGGCGGGGATCTGGTAGAGGTCGGCGGGGGCGTTGAACTCGGTGCCGCTGGGCGCGCCCTCCCCGGCGATGACGTCCTCGCCCTCCGGGTAGAGCTGCACGATGTGGCAGTCGATGCCGTACTGCCAGCAGCACACCGGGGTGGTCTTGGTGTTGCCGGGCCGCAGCAGGTCGTGCTGGGTGAGCACGCGCTGGCCGATCATGCGCCGGCCCTCGCGGATGTAGAGCGCGTGCGGGAAGCCGGGGCCGTGAGGGCTGTCGGTGAACTCGTCGGGCGGCAGGCCGAACCCGCGCGCGTCGGCGCGGAAGGACTCCGGCAGCGAGGGGTCGTTGGCCAGCCAGTACAGCATGCCCTGGTGCCAGCGCACGTGCTCGGCGATGACCTCCTCGCGCCGCCGCCAGGTGCCGTCGGGGTAGTCCCAGGACGCGCCGGGCAGGTCGAAGCCGATGAACAGGGCCTGGTTGGTCTGGTACTTGCCGTTGGGCAGCAGGGCGGTGTGGGTCACGATCTGCGACAGCCCGCCGATCCCGCGCCGCTCCAGCAGCCGGCCGAGGTGGCGGTAGAGCGCGGGGTCGTAGCCGTCGGGCCGGGGGAACGGCAGCCGGTCCGGTCCCTTGGACAGCACCCCGCGGAAGTTGTACGCCTGCGTCTTGTCATCGCCCTCGCCCTCGGGCAGGTCGGGCTTGGCCCGCACCGGGTAGCCGGTGTTGGGCAGGAAGCCGTCGCGGCGCAGCGCCCTGGAGGGCAGGTAGCCGGCGTACGGCTCGTCGTAGGTCGCGCGGGACTCGCGGCCCACGGCGTACGGGACGCCGGCGGCGGCCATCAGGTCGCCCTCGTAGGAGGCGTCGATGAAGAACCGGGCCCGGTTGCCCAGGACCGACACGATCCGCCGCCCGCGCACCTCCACGTCGGCCGGGCCGTGGACGCGGGTGTTCAGCCGCACCTCGGCGCCGGCCTCGTCCAGCAGCCGGGCCGCGACCCGGGCGGCGACCTTGGGCTCGAAGCGGTACTGCCAGGCGGGGGTGCCGTACTCCGCGCCGATGGCGGCGAAGAACCGGCTCTGGGTCAGCCCGGCCAGGGCCTCGGGGGTGTTGGGGGTGTCGGTCTTGACCAGGCCGCCCGCCACGATGCCGCCCACGTGCCCGGTGGGCTCCAGGATCAGCGTGCGCAGCCCGCGCAGCCGCAGCCGCGTGGCCGCCATGATCCCGGCGAGCGTGGCGCCGTACACGACGACGTCGGGCCCGGCTCCGGTTCCGTGTTCCATGGTGTCCTCACACTCGCCGTTCCTTGGTGTCCTCACACTCGCCGCTCGGGCAGGGCGTAGACCGGCGTCGGGCCCTTGCGCGCCTGCGACGGCCGCGTCACGGCGATGTCCTCCGGCCAGGCGACGGGGACGCCGAGGGTGCCGGTGAGCAGGCGCTGCAGGTCGGCGGTCAGCTCGGCGGAGTCGGCGACCGCGTGGGGCTCGGTCCGGCCGGCCAGGCACAGCGCGGCCAGCGCGCCGACGGCCTCGCCGATGCTCCATTCGACCGGATGCAGCCGGTAGGCGCCGTTGGTGATGTGGGTGGTGCCGATGTTCTTGTTGGCCGGCAGCAGGTTGCGCATCCGCACCGGGATCAGCGCGCCCAGCGGGATCTGGAAGGGGTAGACCTCCAGGTTGACATAGTTGACCCCGGCCGTGCTGGGGTGCAGGTCGATGTTGTAGTGGCCGACGCCCACCGAGTCGGCGAAGCGCTCGGCGCCGGCGCCCTCGGGCCGGTCCACGACGGCGATGTGCTGCTCCAGGACGGTGAACCTGGCCCGGATGCGCCGCGACTCCCTGATGTAGGCCGTCTTGGCCAGGCCGTCGCCGGTGCCGGTGAGGTCCGGGCGCAGCCTCAGGCCGGGGTAGCCGTGGCCGCCGTCGTGCCTGGGGGCCTCGGTCTGCATCCAGTGCAGGTAGGACAGCGACAGCTCCTTGCACCGGCGCAGCGCGAGCTCCCGGTCGGCGCCCTCGCCGAGCAGCGGGGCCTCCCAGTAGTCGATGTTGGGCCAGTTGACCAGCGTGATGTCGGTGGAGATCAGGGCCGGGTCGAACTGGGTGCGGGCGCGGATGCGGCGGAAGTGCCACAGGTCGGGCAGGCCCACCGCGTCCATGTCGCCTTCGAAGATCCGGTTGGTGCGGCCCTTCATCGTGTGGATGTCGATCTTCTCCCAGGAGAGCTGGGGGCCGGGCCAGAACGGATCGACGTGGGTCTTCCAGTGGTCGTAGGACGCGGGCCGGTCGATCACGTGCTCCTCGCCGGGCCGGTACTCCAGCGGGAAGCACCACGTGATCGCCTGCTGGTCGCGCGGGTCGGCCACCGGGGCGGCGTACGGCTCGCCGGTCTCGGCCTGGGACTCGGCGCCGATGACGTGCTCCACGCCGGCCAGCTCCAGCAGGTCGCCCAGCTCGGTGGCGTCCACGATCAGCGGCGCGGTCAGCGTGGTGCGCTCGCCGGTGCGGGTGCTCTCCACCACGACCTCGGTGATCCGGTCGCCCTCGGTGGCGGCGGCCACGGGCACGTGCTCGCGCAGCACGGTGACGCGCCCGGCCGAGATGTAGGGCATCAGCATCTCGTCCAGCACCGCCACCGCGACGCGCGGCTCCACGCACAGCTTGCTCACGTTGCCCAGGCCGGGGTTGAGGCCCGGCCGCGCGGCCGCCTCGGGGAGCAGGGGGTAGTTGCGCCGGTAGTAGTCGCGGATGCGGGTGCGCAGCTCGCGGTAGCCGGGCGAGATGTGCTCGGTCTCGATCCAGGGGTGTTCGTCGGAGGGCACCGCCTGCGCGGTGAGCTGCCCGCCGAGCCAGTCGGTCTCCTCGGTCAGCACCACGTGGTGACCGAGCCGCGCGGCGGTGAGGGCCGCGGCCACCCCGCCCAGGCCGCCACCGGCCACGACCAGGTCCGCCTTCATGATTTTCATTGCTAATTTATCAGCTCTCATGGCTCGGATTCAGGTTCCAGACACGTTACACACGGGCTAAGCTTCCATGTCAATAGAGTGTTCGGCGCTAATTGAGCTGCAAATATCTCTGCTGGACAACCAGCGCCTGCTGATGTTAGAACCCGTAATCATGACTTCCCCCGCGCTGCCAGGAGTCCGTTACCACCTCCCGTCCGAGGGCCCGCCCGAGACGCTCGACGTCGATGTCGTCGTCCACGGCGCCACCTCCGGCGGGGTGACCGCCGCCGTCGCCGCGGCCCGCGACGGGCGGTCCGTCGCGCTGCTCGCCTTCGGCGACCACGTGGGCGGGATGACCGCCGGCGGGCTCGGCGAGACCGACCTGGGCAGCGCCGCCTGCGTGGGCGGCCTGGCCGCCGCCTTCTACCGGCGGGTGGCCCGCGCCTACCGCGAGCCCGGCCCGCACTGGACCGTCGAGTCGCACGTCGCCGCGGAGATCTACGAGGACTGGCTGGCCGAGGCCGGGGTCGCGGTGCGCCGCCGGCGCCACCTGAGCGGCGTGACCATGGAGGCGGGCCGGATCACCGAGCTGCGCACCGACGACGGCAGCCGCTACCGGGCCGCGGTCTACATCGACGCCTCCTACGAGGGCGACCTGATGGCCGCGGCCGGCGTCACCTACACGGTCGGCCGGGAGCCCTCCGGCGCGTACGGCGAGTCCTTCGCCGGGGTGCAGCCGAGCGAGAACCACCAGTTCGTGCTGCCCGTCGATCCGTACGTGGTGCCGGGCCGGCCCGGCAGCGGCCTGCTGCCCGGCATCTCGCCCGGCCCGCACGGCGAGATCGGCCAGGGCGACCGGCTGGTGCAGGCGTACAACTTCCGGCTGCACGTCACCACCTCCCCCCGCCGGGTGCCGTACCCCCGGCCGGAGGGGTACGACCCGGCCCGCTACGAGCTGCTGCGGCGCTATGTCGAGGCGGGCGGCTACGAGCTGTACGGCCGCACCACCCCGGTGCGCGGCGACGTGTACGACATGAACAACCACGGCGCGTTCTCCTCCGACCACATCGGCGCGAGCCACGAGTGGCCGGAGGCGGGCTACGAGCGCCGCGAGGAGATCTTCCAGGACCACGTCCGCTACCAGGCCGGGCTGCTGTACTTCCTGGCCACCGACCCGGGGCTGCCGGCCGAGGTGCGGGAGGCGACGCGGGCGTACGGGCTGGCGCCGGGCGAGTTCGCGGCCACCTCGCACTGGCCGCCCCAGCTCTACGTGCGCGAGGCGCGCCGGATGGTCGCCGGCTACGTCGTCACCCAGCACGACGCCGAGGGCCGCACGCGGGTGCCCGATCCGGTGGCGATGGCGTCGTACGTGATGGACTCGCACAACGCCAAGCGGGTCGTGGTGGACGGGCGGCCGGTCAACGAGGGGAACGTGCAGCGTCCGCTCGCGCGGCCGTTCGGGGTGCCGTACCGTGCAATCGTGCCGCGCGCGGGGGAGTGCGGGAACATCATCGTGGCCTCGGCCGTGTCCGCCTCGCACGTGGCGTTCGCCTCGGTGCGGATGGAGCCGGTGTTCATGATGCTCGGCCACGCCGCCGGTCTGGCGGCCGGACGGGCGATCGATGAGAAGGTCCTGGTGCAGGAGATCGACTACGGTGTGCTGCGGCGGGAGCTCCTACGCGCCGGCGCGGTCCTGAGCTGACGGAGAGGATGACGTGGCGAGATCACGAAGTGGCCCGAGCCAGGCGGACATCGCGCGCGAGGCGGGTGTCTCCCAGTCGACGGTGTCCATGGTGCTCACCGGCTCGGGCGACCTTGGCAGGATCTCGGCCGAGACCCAGCGCAGGGTGCTGCGCGCGGCCAGGCAGCTCAAGTACGCCCCGGCCGGCCAGCAGCGGGCCGCGACAGGCGGGAGGCAGGCGCCGCTGCTGCTCGGCGTGCACACCTTCGAGCCGATCTTCCCGACCAGCGCGCGCGACTACTACTTCGAGTTCCTGCAGGGCATCGAGGAGCAGGCCGGCATCGAGGGGTGCAACCTGGTGCTGTTCACCGCCGCGCCCAGCGAGGACGGCGTGCGCCGCATCTACCGGGGCTCGGTGAACGGGCTGCGCCAGGCCAACGGCAGCCTGCTGCTCGGCCACCACGCCCACCGCGACGACCTGGCCCGCCTGGCCCGAGACGGTCACCCGTTCGTCTACATCGGCCATCGCGAGGTGCCGGGCACCGAGATCTGCTACGTCGGCGGCGACTACCGCACCGCCACCGGGCACATCGTGGACGAGCTGGTGGCGATGGGCCACCGCGAGTTCGCCTACCTCGGCGAACGCGAGCGCGACGAACCGCAGGTGGACCGCTGGGAGGGGTTCAGCGCCGCGCTGGCCAGGTTCGGCCTGCCGGTGCCCGTGCCGGCCTTCGAGCGGCCGGAGGACCTCACCGCCCAGTGGCTCGACGAGACCGTGCGGCTGGGCGCCACCGCCGTGCTGGTGGAGTCGGTCGGCCTGCTCCGCGTGCTCACGGCCATGATCAGGCTGCGCGGCCTGCGTGTCCCCGGGGACCTGTCGGTGGTGCTGCTCGTGGACGACCCCGGCAGCGAGGCCGGCCACGGGCCGTGGGCGGCGCTGCGCATACCGCGCAACGCCATGGGCCGCCGGGCCGTACGCCTGCTGACCGCCCTGGTCACCGACCCGGGCGGCGACTACGAGCGCCAGATCCTGCTGCCGTGCTCCCACTCGCTGGAGGGCACGGTCGCCCCGCCCCCGCAGGGCTGATCCCCGGCGCGGCGGGGCGGGCGCCGGCGATCAGGGGGCGGCGCCCCCGCCGATCGCGTGGCAGAGCATGTCGGTGAGCCTGTCGAGATAGCCCGGCCCCGCCTCCGCCGCCCGGACGACGAGCCGCCAGTAGACCGGCGCGGCGATCAGGTCGAGGGCGAGCTCCAGATCGGTGTCCGGCGGCAGCTCGCCGCGCTCGATCGCCCGCCGCAGCATCACCATGCCGCGTTCGCGCTTCGGCGTGCCGACCATGGTCTCGACGACCTCGCCCAGCTCCGGGCTGCGGGCCACCTCGGCCACCATGTCGGCCATGATCCGGGAGAACCGGGGGTGGGTCAGCCACCGCATCACCGTGTCGAGCGTCGCGCGCAGGTCGCCGCGCAGTGAGCCGGTGTCGGGGACCTCGATCTGCGCCAGGCTGAACTCGGAGATCACCGAGATCGCCATCTCCTGCTTGGACGGCCAGCGCCGGTACAGCGCGCTCTTGCCCACCCCCGCCCGCTTGGCGACGGCCTCCATCGACAGCCGCGCATAGCCCTGCTCGGCCAGCTCGTCGAGAACGGCCTCGGTGATGGCGTTGGTGACCGAGGGCTGCAGCACTGCTGCGCCGGTGGGTGTGCGGCGTGCCATGCGACGAGTGTAGCGATTGGACGATACGGGCCCGTCCTGTGTACCTTGTGGATGGGACGATACCGTATCGTCCATTCGTAAAGGAGTGCCGATGAACGCATCCGAGCTGGTCGATCACGCCTTGGAGCTCCTGCTGGCCAAGGACATGCGGGCATTCGCCGGGCTGTGGGCCGAGACGGGGGTGATCGAGTTCCCGTTCGCGCCGCCCGGCTATCCGCCGCGCGTCGAGGGCCGTGCCGCGATCGAGGAGTACCTGCGCGACTACCCCGACATCCTGGACATCCGGGAGTTCCCCCAGCGGGTCGTGCACCGGACCGCCGATCCCGAGGTGGTGATCGCCGAGTTCGAGGCCGCCGGCTTCGTGGTCCGCACCGGCGAGCCCTACCGGATGCGCTATGTCGCCGTCATCACCGTGCGCGACGGCCGCATCCAGAACTACCGCGACTACTGGAACCCGCTGGACGCCGCCGCGGCGATGGGCGGCCTGGAGGAACTGACCGGCGCCTTCGCGGGAGGTGCCCGTGACTGAGGTCCTCGTCATCGGCGCGACCGGCACGACCGGGTCGAGGCTGACCGCCTTCCTGCGGGAGCACGGCGTACCGGCCAGACCGGCGACGCGCACGCCGCGCCACGCCGGGCAGGTGCGGTTCGACTGGTCCGACCCCGGCACCCACGCGCCCGCGTTGCGCGGGGTCTCGGCCGTCTACCTCATCGCCCCCGTCGCGGTCGCCGATCCCGTCCCGCTGGTCGAGCCGTTCCTGGAGGAGGCCGTGCGCCAGGGCGTCCGGCGCGTGGTGCTGCTCAGCTCGTCCGCGGTGCCGGAAGGCGCGCCGGGGCTCGGCGCGCTGCACCGCCTCGTCCGCACCGCCGTGCCCGAGTGGGCGGTGCTGCGGCCGTCGTGGTTCATGCAGAACTTCACCAGCGCCTCCTTCGGGCTGAGGGCGCGCGACGGCGAGATCCTGTCCGCGACGGGGAAGGGCCGGGTCGCCTTCGTGGACGCGGGCGACATCGCCGCCGTCGCCGGCCACGCGCTGATCGAGGCCGAGCCGCACAACACCGAGCACATCCTCACCGGCCCCGAGGCGCTGAGCTACGCCGACGTCGCCGCGATCATCACGCGGCGGACCGGCAGGACGGTCCGCCACCGGGCGGTCACCGAGGACGAACTGGCCCGGCACTTCACCGAACAGGGGATGGCCCCCGACTACGCGGCGCTGCTCGCCGGGCTCGACACCGGCATCGGCGCCGGCTCGGAGGACCGCGTCACCGACACCGTCGAGCGTGTCACCGGCCGCCCCGCCCGCACGTTCCGCGCGTTCTCGGAGCTGGAGCTCCGATAGCCGGGCGGATCGCAGGGCTCGCGCGGACCGGGGCTGATCGTCCTTTCGCGGATAATCCGCCCCGGAACGACTTGGGTAGGCTGGCGGTATGACGGCCATGGCTCCCGCGCGTACCGAAACCGACCTGTCGTTCCTGCTCGATCACACCAGCCACGTGCTGCGCACGCAGATGGCCGCGGCGCTGGCCGAGATCGGGCTGACGCCGCGCATGCACTGCGTGCTGGTCCACGCGCTGGAGGAGGAGCGCACCCAGATCCAGCTCGCCGAGCTGGGCGACATGGACAAGACCACGATGGTGGTGACCGTGGACGCCCTGGAGAAGGCGGGGTACGCCGAGCGCCGCCCGTCCAGCACCGACCGGCGGGCGCGGATCATCGCGGTGACGCCGGCGGGTGCGGAGATCGCCAAGCGCAGCCAGGAGATCGTGGACGGCGTGCACCGGGCGGCGCTGAACGCGCTGCCCGGCGACGAGCGGGAGGTCCTGGTGCGCGCCCTGAACCGGCTGGTCGCCGGGCATCTCGCCACCCCCGCCGAGGCCCCCCGGCAGGCGCGGCGGGCTCGGGAGCGCGCAAAGTAGGTCCGTCAGGGATCGTCTATTACGGAACTATCTGCTACGGTCTCTCTTGTCGACCTGAGACGGGAGAGACCATGTCGTACGTGCGCAACTCGCGCTGGACCGCGCTGGGCGTGCTGTCCGCGACCGGACTGATGACGATCCTGGACGGCAGCATCGTGACGGTCGCGATGCCCGCCATCCAGAAGGACCTGGGCTTCTCGCCGGCCGAGCTGAGCTGGATCGTCAACGCCTATCTGATCCCCTTCGGCGGCCTGCTGCTCCTGGCGGGCAGGCTGGGCGACCTGATCGGGCGCCGGACCATGTTCCTGGCCGGAAACGCGATCTTCACCGCCGCCTCCGTGCTGGCGGGCGCGGCCACCGGCCCCGGCCTGCTGATCGCCGCCCGGTTCCTGCAAGGCGTGGGCAGCGCCCTGGCCTCCGCCGTGGTCCTGGGCATCCTGGTGACCCTGTTCACCGACTCCGGCGAACGCGGCAGGGCCATCGCGATCTTCAGCTTCACCGGGGCCGCCGGCGCCTCGATCGGCCAGGTTCTGGGCGGGGTGCTCACCGACGCCCTGAGCTGGCCGTGGATCTTCTTCATCAACGTGCCGATCGGGCTGGCCACCATCGCGCTCGCCATCCCGGCGCTGCCCGCCGACCGGGGCATCGGCCTGGCGGCCGGCGCCGACGTCGCCGGGGCCGTGCTGGTGACCGGCGGCCTGATGCTGGGCATCTACACGGTCGTCAAGGTCGAGGAGTACGGCTGGCTCGCCGCCCACACCCTCGGCCTGGGCGCGGTGTCGCTGGCCCTCCTCGGCGCGTTCGTGGCACGGCAGGCCACGGCCCGCGCCCCGCTCATGCCGCTGCGCGTCCTGCGCTCGCGGAACACGGTCGGCGCCAACCTCGCCCAGATGCTCACCGTGTCGGGGATGTTCGCCTTCCAGGTCCTGGTCGCGCTCTACATGCAGCGGGTCCTGGGCTACGGCGCCCTGGAGACCGGCCTGGCGATGCTCCCGGCCGCGGTGGGCATCGGCTCGATCTCGCTGTTCGTCTCGGCCCGGCTCAGCGCCCGCTTCGGCGCCCGCGCCGTCCTGATGGCCGGCCTGCTGCTGCTCGTCGCGGCGATGCTGCTGCTCACCCGGGTCACGGTGGACGCCGGCTACGTCACCCACCTGCTGCCCCCGATGCTGCTGATCTCGGGCGGCGGGCTGGTGCTGCCGGCGCTGGCCACCCTGGGCATGTCCGGCGCCCGGGAGAGCGACGCCGGGCTGGCCTCGGGGCTGTTCAACACCACCCAGCAGGTCGGCATGGCCATCGGCGTCGCCGTGCTGTCCACGATCGCCGCATCGCGCACCGGCGAACTGCTGGCGGCGGGGGCCGGCCAGGCGGCGGCGCTGACGGGCGGGTACCGGCTGGCGTTCGCCATCTCCGCCGGACTGCTCCTCGCGGCCTTCGTGGTGGCGCTCGCCGTACTGCGCCGGCCCGCCGCGCGGGCCGCCGTCGCGCGGGAGACGGCAGCGATGGAGACCTCCGCGACGTCCTGACGATCACGGCGGCGACGCCGGTGATCGGAGCCCGTGCGACGGGGCTCCGGCCACCGGCGTCGCCGTTCGCGCTATCTGCACCTGCCCGCCAGCCAGGCGCGGTACTCCTTGGTGTAGTTCGTCATGACGCTCTTGGGCGCCTGGGCGAGCACGGCCTGCCACCGGCGGGTGTTGCCGGTCCAGGGGGGCACGGGCTCGTCCCAGGCCACGCTGTCGGTCCAGCGGGCGGCGGAGCCGCGCAGCAGCGCCGGATGGCGCGCGGCCAGCTCGCGCTGGATCCAGGGGTCCTGTGAGTAGACCATGATCCGCTGTTCGTCCTGGCGGTCGCGGATCGGGTCCGAGATCTCCCGCCAGGCCCTGGCCCCGAGCGCCGGGTCGGCCAGGACGCTTCGCGACCTGGGCTTGATCTCCAGCAGGGCGATCAGCCCCCGGGACTTCACGTGGTCCAGCCACTCCCGCAGCGAGTAGACCCGCTCGCCCCGGTACGGCCCGCGCGCGATGCGGCGATCCCGCAGGCTGCCGGTCCCGGCCGTCCACCGGGTGGCCGTGATCCTCCGCGTGTCGCCGGTCAGGCCGGCGGTGGTCGGGTTGTGCCACATCACCGCCTGGCGCCCGCGTTTGGTCAACTGGACGTCGCCCTCCACCCCCTGGGCGCCCCAGGTCTTCTGGTCGTTCACCGCGCTCGGGTTGTTGGGCTGGCGCACCCGGTCCTTGTCCCGGGCGTCGTCGGTCGTGGGATAGCCGCCGTGCCCGAACACCAGCGGGCAGGCGGGCAGGGCGACCGCCCCCGCCTGCGCGCCCGAGGCGGACGGCGGCGGGAGCGCCGGCGGTGTGAGCACCGCCAGGGGCGCCATCGAGACCGCGAGTGTCACCGTCATTCTCATGCGCTGGACCCCCATCCGTGACTGTCGGCCAGAAGCCTGATCCGTACGCCCGCATTCCGCACTCCCGCTCGGCGGCCAGTGGCGATTACGCGAAGCGGCGATCCCGGCAACCTGACTACCGGCACAGAATCGGTCCGTGCGGAATGCAGGCGTACGGGCTGCTACGTGGCCGGCCACCCCGTTGCAGGGCCCTCGATTTCCAGCATTTCCTAGCCAAGACCTGCGAAAACGCCCCAACGTGCACAACGGGCGACATTTTGCCCAGAGGGCGGCCAGGCCACAGCCGCACCAATGGCGACCCGCGATTGCGCTACCGCGCGCGGCGTAGCCGGATACCGCGACCGGCGGATGCGGGCGGGGCGGCGGGGCGGTTAGCGTACGGGGGTGAGATCGTGGGGGGCCGACGTGGCGATGGCCGCGGGGGCCGGAGTGGTCGTGGGCTGGAGCTCGGTCGCCGCCCACGCGAACCAGCCCGACGCCCGCCCGCTCGACTGGCTCGGGTGGTGCCTGCTCGCCGCGGCGTCGCTCTCCGTGGCGTTCCTGCGCCGCCGCCCCGAGGCCGCCATGGTGATCGCGGTCGCCGCGGCGGCCGCCTACTTCGCGCGCGGCCACGCCTACTCCTTCTGGCCCGCGCCCGCGCTGGTCGCGATCTTCGCGGTCGTCGCGCGCGGAAGGCGCCGCCTGGGATGGGCCGGCGCCGCCGTCGCGGTGGCGGTCCCGGGGATCGGCGTGCTGCGTGAGAACAGCCTGGACAACGTGGTGGCCGGGCTGGTCTGGGCACTGATCGTGATCCTGGTCGCCCAGGCCGGCGAGGCGTCCCGGGTCCGCCGCGCCTACACCGCCGAGGTCGAGCGCCGCGCCGAGGAGGCCGAGCGGAGCCGGGAGGAGGAGGCGCTGCGCCGGGCACAGGAGGAGCGGCTGCGGATCAGCCGCGAACTGCACGACGTGACCTCGCACACCGTGTCGCTGATCGCGTTGCAGGCCGCCGTCGCGGCGGAGGCCATCGACCGCGAGGGCGGCCCGCCCCGGGCGCGAGAGGCGCTGTCGGTCATCCGCTCGGCGAGCAGGGAGGCGCTGGCGGAGATGAAGGCGGTGCTGGGCGTGCTGCACCCCGGCGCCGCGCGGGGGCCGCTCCCGGGCCTGGACCGGATCGGCGAGCTGGCCGCGGCCGTCACCGAGGCCGGGGTCGCGGTCACGGTCACGATGCCCGCTCCGGCGCGCCCGCTTCCGCCCGCCGTGGAACTGGCCGCGTACCGGGTCGTGCAGGAGGCGCTGACCAACACGGTGCGGCACGCCGGGGCGAAGGCGGCGTCCGTCACCGTGCGTCTCGACGGCGACGCGCTGGCGGTGGAGGTCACCGATGACGGCCGGGGCTGCGCGGAGCCGGCCGGCGGGTTCGGGCTGCGGGGGATGGCCGAGCGGGTGGCCGCGCTCGGCGGCAGCCTGCGCGTCGGCGACGCGCCCGGCGGCGGCTTCCGGGTGGCGGCCCGGCTGCCGCTGGAGGCGGCCCGGTGATCAGGGTGCTCATCGCCGACGACCAGCCGATGGTACGCGCCGGGCTGCGCGCGCTGCTCGACGGCGAGAGCGACATCGGCGTGGTGGGCGAGGCGGCCACCGGCGCCGAGGCGGTGCGCCTGACCGGCGAGCTGGGCCCCGACGTGGTGATGATGGACATCCGCATGCCCGAGCTGGACGGCATCGAGGCCACCCGCCGCATCACCGGCTCCCATCGCGCCAAGGTGGTCGTGGTCACCACCTTCGACCTGGACGAGTACGTCTACGCGGCCCTGCGCGCCGGCGCCAGCGGGTTCGTGGTCAAGGACGCCGAGCCCCAGGAGCTGCGCCACGCCGTGCGGGTGGCCGCGCGCGGCGACGCGCTGCTGTCGCCGGGCGTCACCCGCAGGCTGATCGCCGAGTTCGCCGCGCGTCCGGGCCGCGAGCCGCCCGTCGCCCGGCTCGCCCCGCTGACCGCGCGCGAGCGCGAGGTGCTCGCCCTGGTCGCCGAGGGGCTGAGCAACGCCCGGATCGCCGAGCGGCTGCACATGAGCCCCGCCACGGTCAAGACGCACGTCAACCGGATCATGGCCAAGCTCGCCGCGCACGACAGGGCCCAGCTCGTGATCATCGGTTACGAGACCGGGCTGGTGCGGCCGGGCTGGATCTGACTACCGCCGACGGCGTAGCCGGGGGACCGCGGCGGGTGGACGACCCGCGTACGAGTGCGCTCCTACCGTCATCGGGCGAATGCCGCACCGATGGAAGGAGCACCCGATGTCACGACTGGCGCGATTGTGCGCGCGCCGCCGCTGGACGGTCATCCTGCTGTGGCTGGCCGGGACGGCGGCGCTGATCGCCGCCGCCGTCGCGGCCCCCGGCCCGGTCACCGCGGAGTTCTCGCTGCCGGCGACGGAGAGCGGGCGGGCCGCCGAGCTGCTCGGCGACCGCTACACCGAGCCGGACGGCTCCCTGGTGGTGGCGGACGTCGCACCGGAGGACCCGCGGGTGTCCGCCCTGGTGGCGCGGATGAGGGCGGTGCCGGGCGTCACCGTCGGCCCCTTCACCACGGCGCCGGAGGGCGACATCTCCTCCGCTCCCCTTCGGATCAGCGGAGCGGACGCCGCGGCGGAGCTGAAGCGGATCAGGGACTCGGCCGGCATCCGCGCCGAGCTGTCCGGGGACGACTTCGCCGACTTCGCGCCCGGCGGCGCGGTCGAGGGAGCGGGCCTGCTCGCGGCGGCGGTGATCCTGCTGGTGGCCTTCGGCTCGCTGATCGCCATGGCGCTGCCGCTGTTCACCGGCGTCATGGGCGTCGCCTGCGGCGTCGCCCTGCTCACCCTGGCGCGGCACCTGGTCCCCACCGCGGACTTCGCCGTCTACCTCACGATCATGCTGGGCCTCGGGGTCGGCATCGACTACGCGCTGCTCGTCGTGACCCGCTTCCGTACCGGCCTGCGCGACGGGCTGGACGTCCCGGACGCCGTCGAGCGGGCGATGGCGACGGCGGGGCGCTCGGTCCTGTTCGCGGGCGTCACGGTGATCCTCACCGGGGCCGGCATCCTGTTCCTCGGGCCGGAGCTGGGCGGCGGCATGGCGCTGGCGGCCGGGGCCGGCGTGCTCATGGTGATGGCCGCGGCGCTCACGCTGCTGCCCGCGCTGCTCGCGCTGATCGGGCGGCGCATCGACCGGTTCGGCCTGCCGTACCGGTCGCGGGAGCCCGGCGGGGCGGGCACGCTCGCGTTCCGGTGGAGCCGGGTGGTGCAGGCCCGGCCGCGGCTGACCGCGGCGCTCGCCCTCGGCCTCCTGGCGGTCATGAGCGTGCCCGCGCTGGACCTGCGCCTGGGCTGGTCCGACGCGGGCAACCGGCCGGTGTCCGACACCACCAGGCGCGCCCACGACCTGCTCGCCGAGGGGTTCGGGCCGGGCGCGGGATCGCCGCTGGTGCTGGCCGGGCCCGGTGCCGCGGACGTCGCCGCGCAGGTGGCGCGCACGCCCGGGGTCGCCGCCGTGACGCCCGCGGGACCGGACACGCTGCTCGCCGTGCCCACGACGGGTCAGCAGGACGAGGCGACCGCCGATCTGGTGCACCGGCTGCGCGCGGAGCTGCCGCCCCCGATCCTGGTGACCGGCATGACCGCGGCGGGCCTCGACTACGCCGAGTTCACCGCCGGACGGCTGCCGTGGCTGGTCGGGGCGGTGCTGCTGGCGTCGTTCGCGGTGCTGGTGCCCGTGCTGCGCAGCGTCGTGCTCCCGGTCAAGGCGATCGTGGTGAACCTGCTGTCCATCGGCGCGACGTACGGCGTAGTGGTCGCGGTGTTCCAGTGGAACCTGTTCGGCGGCCTGCTGGGGCTCGGGCAGGGCGGTCCCGTGGACGCCTGGGTGCCGATGATGCTCTTCGTGATCGCCTTCGGCCTGTCCATGGACTACGAGGTGTTCCTGCTCACCCGGGTCCAGGAGGAGTACTCGCGGCTGCGGGACAACGCCGCGGCGGTGGCCCGGGGGCTCGCCGCGACCGCCCGGGTGATCACCGCCGGAGCCGCCATCATGATCTGCGTCTTCGCGGCCTTCGGCGCCTTCGACGACAGGGCGCTCAAGACGATGGGCATCGGCCTGGCCGCCGCGGTGCTGGTGGACGCGACGCTGGTCCGGCTGGTGCTGGTCCCGGCGGTGATGGAAATCCTGGGCGACCTGAACTGGTGGATGCCGTTCCGGACGCGCCGCGGGATGGGTAGAGTTGATCAGTGATCCCCGGGTCCACCGGATCGGGGGATCAGGGCGGGTCTGGTGGTGGCTCAGACGGACCCGCCCGGCCATTCCATCGCCCCGTTCCCGCCGCCGTCCCGCCGTCGTCAGCCGCCGCCGTCAGCTCGCGGGGAGCCGGATCAGGCGCAGCTCGTGCGCTCCGTCCGCGCGCGTCATCTCGTAGTAGATCCGCCACTCGCCGTCCACGACCAGCGCGTCCACGTACCGCACCGAGCCGGTGCCGTGCGGCGCGGTGACCCACGGGCCCTCGTCCGAGAGCCGGTGCCAGGTGAACAGGTCGGCCGAGACGGCGATCCCGCACCGCTCCTCGTAGTTCTCCTCATGTGAGGCGGAACCATCGTAGAAGCCGACGTATCCGCCTGCGGTCCGTACGACGCTGTTCAGGCGCACCTGGTAGCGGTTCCAGCCCGCCCCCACCGGCAGGACCGTGCCGTGCCAGGTGAAGGTCTCGCCGTCCAGGCTGGTGGCCAGGCCGGTGGGGTGCGTGGTGACGCCGACGTTGTAGATGTCGGCGGTCGCGTGGGCCTCGGCGCCCAGCCCGCTCAGCGCCTCGGCGAAGCTGGCGAACAGGTACGTCACCGGCCCCACCCGCATGACGTACGGGTCCTTGACGCCCTCGGTGCCGGTCGCCGCCGCGGTCAGCACCGGGCGGCGGGCGGCGACGTCGAACCGCGACGGGTCCTCGGCCGTCAGCGCGTCGATGCGCCACCGGTTGTCGGCCGGGTCCACATAGGAGAGGAACAGCCGGAACCCGCCGTCGTCGCCCGGGGTGAGGCAGAAGCGCTCCATCGACGGGGTGCCCAGCTCGTCCTTGTGCACCGACCAGACGTCGGTGAAGTGGACGCCGTCGTCGCCGACGGCCACGGCGCACCGCCAGCCCCGTTCGGCCTCGGCGCCCCGGGGACGCCGCTGCCGGTAGGTGAGCCAGTACCGCTCACCGTCGTGCAGCACGCCCGGCGACCCGGTCCAGTAGCCGGGCTCGGCCTTCTCCGGGCCGAGCACCACCGTCCCTTCCGCCGGGTCGAACGGGGGCAGGGGCATGTGCACGCGATTCACCATGACTCCTCAAGCGGTGCGGAACAGCCGGTCCGGCGCGCCGGCGCCGAGCGCTCCACACGATGCCACACCATGCCCCGGCCCTCGTGCGCGAGCCGGCCCCCGCCGAGCCGCAGGTCGGCCGCATGCCCGACCGGGGCCGGTCGTCAGGCGTCCTGGGACGGTTACCGGGGCACGGCCGCCGGGTCGTCTCCGATCACGGGGGCGGTGTGCGTGTCGATGTCCAGGGCGGTGCGGGCCACGACGGTGCCGTCGGCGACCAGGGTGAGGTGCAGGCGCCCGCTGGTCCAGCCGGGTGGCAGCTCGGCGTGCACCTCGGTGGGGAGGCTGAGCAGGAACGGCTTGGCCTCCACGTGCGGGCCCGGCGTGCCCGGGGCGGCGGGGGCCGCGCCGAGGACGGGGGTCCAGGCGGTGTGCACGCGCCCGCTGACCGGTTCCGTGCCGTGGTGGGAGACACGGACGGGGACGGTGATCTCGCGGGTCTCGCTGAGCAGGTCGCGCCCCGGCGCGACGGGGACCACGTCGAGGACCAGCGTGGTGACGGCGTTCACGTCCGCGGGGTCCACGCCGCCCAGGTCCTTGGCCCGCCGCTCGAAGTCCAGCAGACCGGCCGACTCGTGTTCGATGTCGTACAGCTCGGTGTAGACGTAGCCGGCCACGCGCTCGTGCCGGCGCAGCTCCTGGGTCTGCCAGCGCAGGTGCCAGGCGCGTTCGACGCTGGTGAAGCCGCCGCCGTACTCGCTGTTGAGGAAGGGCAGGCCGCGCAGCGGCTGGGACGGCGCGCCGGCCAGCTTCTTGCGTACGACGTAGTCCGGGCCGAGGCGCACCGGGAAGTCGTCCTGCTCGCCCTGCACCAGCGCGGCCAGGGTCCTGGCCCAGGACGCGGCCGACTCGTCGTAGTAGTGCCAGTCGAGCAGGTCGGTGCGCACGTGGGTCCAGCCCGAGTTGTCCACGGCGGGCCTGGTCGGGTCGAGCTCCTTCAGCAGCTCGTACGCCCGCGCCGCCGCCCGCTGCTTGGCCGGATCGCCCGGGATGTCCCAGTCCAGCCCCCACTCCTCGTTGTACAGGCCCCAGATCACGATCGCCGGGGAGTTGCCGTCGCGCTCCGTCATGGGCGCGATCTGCTCCTCGAACGCGGCGACGGACTCGGGGGAGAAGCGGCCCGTCGCGGCGGGCTCGGCCCATACCAGCATGCCGAGCACGTCGGCGTGGTACACGAAGCGCGGGTCCTCCAGCTTCAGGTGCTTGCGGACCAGGTTGTACCCGGCCGCCGCGGCCAGCTCGATGTCACGGCGCAACGCCGCGTCGTCGGGGGCGGTGATGCCGGTACGCGGCCAGTAGCCCTGGTCCAGCACGCCGCGCACGAACAGGCGGCGGCCGTTGAGGTACAGGTCCTCGCCGATCACCTCGATCCGGCGCAGGCCGGTGTAGCCGGCGACGGAGTCGGTGCCGTCGGCCGAGGTCAGCACGGCGTCCACGTGGTACAGGTGCGGGTCGGCGGGGGACCACAGCCGGGGCCGGGCGACCGGGAGCGTGGCCCGCGCGATCCTGCCGGCGCCCGGGGCGGCCTCCGCGTCCGGGACCGGGACCTCGACGGCGGTGTCCGTGCCGCGCAGCGTGAGCCGGAGCACCGCCTGCGACGGGCCCGCCACCCGGGCCTCCACCTCGATGGCGTCCAGCCCTTCGGAGGGGCGCAGCTTCAGCGCGGCCAGGTGCGTGGCGGGGCGCGCCTCCAGCCAGACGCTCTGCCAGATGCCGGACGACGGGGTGAAGCACACGCCGTCGAAGTCGTCGCGCGGCACGCTGCGCTGCTTGCCGTGCGCGATCTCCCGCTTGTCCAGCGGCGCGGAGACGCGTACCACCACCTCCTGCGTGCCCTCGCGCAGCGCGTCGGTGATGTCTGCCTCGAAGGGCGTGTAGCCGCCCCGGTGGGTGACCACCTCCACGTCGTTCACCCACACGGTGGCCTCGTGGTGCACGGCGCCGAAGTGCAGCACGACCCGCTGTCCCGACCAGGCGGGCGGGACGGTGACGTGGCGGCGGTACCAGGCGACCGGCAGCCAGTGGGCCTCGATGCCCGACGCGGGGGTCTCCCAGGCGAAGGGCACGGTGATGGTCCGGTTCCAGGCGGGCTCGGTGTCGGCCCGGAAGTCCCACTCGCCGTTCAGGCACGACCAGGTGTGCGACCGGTCGAAGTGGGGCCGGGGGTATTCCGCACGCGGCGTCATGGTGCTCCGTTTCCAGTAGGTGCGGGTCAGCCCTTGACGCTGCCCGCGAGGATGCCGTTGATGAAGTGGCGCTGCAGCAGCACGAAGATCGCCAGCAGCGGCAGGAGCGCGAGGCTGCCCGCGGCGAGCAGTTCGCCCCACACCGTCGCGAAGTCCGCGCCGATCCGGTTGCCGGTGATGTTCTGCGCCAGCGTGGCCAGCACCACCTGCAGCGTCTGGTGCTCGGTGTCGTTGACCGCGACGACCGGCCAGACGACGTCGTTGTAGACGTTCATGGTGGTGAGCACGGCCAGCGCGGCCAGCCCCGGGCGGATCACCGGCAGTACGACCCGGGCGAAGATGGCGAACTCGCCGGCCCCGTCCACCCGCCCGGCGTCGATCAGCTCGTCCGGGATGGCGGCGATGGTCTGGCGCATCCAGAAGATGCTGAACGCGTCGATGCTGCCCGGCAGGATCAGCGCCTGGTAGGTGTTCACCCAGCCGAGCGCGCTCATCTCCAGCAGCAGCGGGATGATCAGCACCAGGGTCGGCAGCATCAGGGTCAGCAGCACCACGCCGAACAGCAGGTTCTTGCCGGGGAAGGCGTACTTGGCGAACGCGTAGCCGGCCAGCGGGCAGAAGAACATCGTCATCGCGCCCTTGACCGCGAGCACCAGCGCCGTGTTCGCGAACCCGGTGCCGATCGGCACGTCGGCGAGCATCGCCCGGTAGTTGTCCAGCGTCGGCCCGCCGAGCGAGAGCGGGCTGGTGATGATCTCGGCCGCCGGTTTGAACGAGGAGCTGACCGCCCACCAGATCGGGTACAGGAACGCGATGGCGAGGACCGTCAGCACCGCGTACTGCACGGGGCCGGGCCTGGTCTGGTTCATGAGGTTCCGTCCTTCGGCCGCAGCAGCCTGACCGAGACCAGCGACAGGCCGAAGACCAGCAGCACCAGCAGGAACGAGTTCGCGGCGCCGGTGCCCAGGTCGGAGGCGGTGATGTGCTCGTACAGGTAGAGGCCGGCGGTGGTCGTGGAGCCGTACGGGCCGCCTTCGGTGACCACGAACGGCTCGGCGAACATCTGGAACACGGCCAGCGTCTGGACGACCACCAGGAACGCCATGCTGCGGCGTACCAGGGGGAGGGTGATCGACCAGAACTGGCGCCACCGGGAGGCGCCGTCGAGGGAGGCGGCCTCGTACACGCCGCCGGGCACGGCCTGCAGCCCCGCCAGCAGGATGATGATCGCGAATCCGGTGGTCTTCCACAGGAACAGCAGCGCGAGCGTCGGCTTGGACCAGGCCGTGGAGGTCAGCCAGCCCACGTCCGGCAGGCCCACCAGGTTGAGCAGATAGTTGACCGCGCCGTAGTCCCGGTCGAAGACCACGATCCACACCTGCGCCATCGCCACCAGCGGGGTCACGAACGGCGCGATGAACGCCACCCGGAACAGCCCGCGCAGCCGCAGCCTCGCGTTCGCCAGCAGGACCGCGCCGCCGAGACCGGCCACGAGCTGGATCGGCACGATGAGCAGCCACATGACCGCGCTGTTGGCGAGCGAGGCCCAGAAGTCCGGGCTGGTCAGCAGATACAGGTAGTTGTCCAGGCCCACCCAGTGGGCCTCGCCCGCGCCCCGCCAGCGGGTGAAGCTGAGCTGCAGCGCGTAGATCAGCGGGTAGGCGCCGAACGCGGCGAAGACCACGAAGAACGGGGCGATGAACAGGTAGGGCGAGAGCCGGACGGCCCGCCAGGGCCGCGGCCGGGCGTGGGCGGCTCGCGCCGCGGAGGTCGTCAGGCTCGACATCACGACCGGTCGATCAGGTTGCGCTGGATCTTCCGCGCCGACTCCGCGATCACGTCGTCGGGCGTCATGGCGCCCTCCATCAGGCGCTGCAGGTTGTCGCCGAGGTAGTCCACCGACTGGGCCCACCACCACGGGATCGGCCCCGCCGCCGGGATCGTCGCCGCCGCCTCCACGGAGATCTTCCACAGGTCCTGGCCGCCGAGCGCGTCGATGGGCTGGAACAGCGGCTTGTCGGGGTCGAGCGCCGGCTGGTAGCTGGGGATGGAGGTGGACAGCCCGCCGGGGTAGACGGGGTTGGGGCCGTACACGGCGGTGTAGCCGGGCTCCTTGAAGCACAGGAACTCGTACAGCAGCCAGGCCAGCTCGGGGTTCTTGGCCTTGGCGGGGATGATGAAGCTGCTGCCGCCCATCGCGCCGCTGCGCGCGCCGCCCGGCGTCCAGGCCGGCAGCGGCGCCGCCCGCCACTTGCCCTTGGTGGCCTTGAGAAGCTGCTGCGGCGCGAACGACCACCAGATCGCCCACGGCACGAACACCTGCTGGCCGCTCTCCAGCGTGTTGACGTCGGCCGGCTCCAGGTACGGCGCGTGGGTGACCAGGCCCTCCTTGACGGCGCTCTGGATCCAGGTGAAGATCCGCCGGTACTCCGGGGAGTCCAGCCGGAGCCTGCCCTGCGCGTCGGCGAGGCTGGTGCCCTGCTGGTTGGCCAGCATCTCCAGCCAGAGCTGCCCGAGGAACGGGTTCTTGTCCAGGTGGATCGGCCTGGTCTTGGGGTCCTTCTCCTTGATGGTCCTGGCCGCGGCCAGCAGGTCGTCGTACGTGGCCAGGCCGGCCGGGTCGATCCCGGCGTCCTGAAGGATGTCCTCGCGGTACCAGAGCAGGCCGGGGTCCAGGTCCCACGGCACGCCGTAGATCCTGCCCTCGACGGTGTTCACCGACAGCTTGTACGGCGAGGTCTGCTCGCGGTACGGCGCGATCAGGTCGGTCAGGTCGAACAGGTGCTCCGCCTGCCCGCCGATCCTGGCGTCGTCCCAGAAGCTGCCGTCGGGCACGTCGGTGCCGCTGATCAGCGTGTTGGCCAGCTTGGCGTCGATGTCCACCGCCTGATGGTTGACCTTGACCCCCGGATACGCCTCGCGGAACTTCGCGATGGCCGCGTCGAACACCTTGAACAGGTCGCCGGACCGGTTCCAGATGGTGATCTCGCCTTTCGCCGAGGCCGAGGCGGTGGGTCTGGCGAGCCTGCTCGGCTGCGCGCTCGCCCCGCCGGGGGCGGTGGGGGCGCAGGCCGCCAGCGCGCCGCCGGTGACGGCGAGCGCGCCGACGCCAAGGGCTCCCTTGAGAAATCCACGGCGGTCCATCGGGGGTTCGGCCATCTCTGACTCCTCGGCCTGTGCTCCGGTGAGAGCTCTGCAACGATGCAGACATCATGCATACTTGTCTGCAACGATGCAATACCGGGTTAGGATCTTCCCGGGCCCGACCCCCTGGAGGTAGAGGAGAGGCATGGCCGGTCCAACCCTGCGCGACGTCGCCAAGCGGGCGAACGTGTCGATCCGTACGGTGTCGAACGTGGTCAACGGCTACGCGCCGGTCTCCGAGGAGCTGCGCGCCCGGGTGCAGGCGGCCCTGGACGAGCTCGACTACCGCCCCAACCTCATCGCGCGCAACCTCAAGCAGGGGCGTACCGGGATGATCGCCCTGGTGGTGCCCGAGCTGGACGTGCCGTACTTCGCCGAGCTGGCCCGCGAGGTCATCACCGCGGCCCGCGCCCGCGGCTACGTGGTGATGATCGACCAGACCGACGGCGACGGCGAGCGGGAGCGAGAGCTGCTCGGGCGCGACTCACGGGCGACCATGTTCGACGGGCTGCTGCTCAGCCCGCTCACCGTGTCGGCCGAGGAGTTACGGGCGCGCGGCAACCGGGTCCCGATCGTGCTGCTCGGCGAGCACATCTTCAACGGCAGCTTCCACCACGTGGCCATCGACAACGTGGCGGCGGCGCGCGAGGCCACCGGCCACCTGCTCGGCCTGGGCCGGCGCCGCGTGGCCGCCATCGGCGACCAGCCGTACGCCACCGGCGAGACCGCCCAGCTCCGTACCGCCGGCTACCGCCAGGCGCACGCGCGGGCCGGGGTGGAGGTGGACGAGCGGCTGATCGTGCCCACCCCGCACTTCCACCGCAGGCTCGGCGCCGAGGCGATGGAGTCGCTGCTGGCGCTCCCCGAGCCGCCCGACGCGGTCTTCTGCTACAACGACCTGCTGGCCCTGGGCGCCATACGGGCGTTGATCCGCGCGGGGCGGCGCGTCCCCGACGACGTGGCCGTGGTCGGCGTGGACGACATCGAGGAAGGCCAGTACAGCACGCCCAGCCTGACCACGATCGCCCCCGACAAGGGCGAGATCGCGCGCCAGGCCGTGAACACCCTCCTCGCGACGATCAACGGCGAGGCCACGGCGCCCGCCGAGATCGTGGTGCCCCACCGCCTGATCGTCCGCGAGAGCACCGGCGGCTCCTGACCCGCCGCCGGTGTTGCCGGCGGCCTGGTGTGGGCAGTACGGATACCGGGCCCGGCGACCGCCGGTCCCGGAGGAGCCGCCGCACGTGAACCCCAGCCCCGCCCCGCCCGGCATCCCCGCCGACGCCGCCCGCGAGCGGCAGGCCGATGCGGCCATCACCTGCCCCGAGTGCGCCGAGGGCATCCCGCACGACCCCCGCGTCCACGACGAGCCCGGCGCGTGCGCGGGCCCCGGACCGGGCTCCTAACGGGGAGCCGCGGCGAAGGTGGCTCGGTCGGGCTCCGGAAGCCACTGGCACCGCGGGTCGTAGGGCCGGAAGCCGCTCTCGGCGAAGCGGATCAGCCGGGCCAGCGCCGGGTGCCGGTTCTGCCGGTGGCACAGCATCGAGCACGGGTACACGGGGACGGGCTCGACGACCGGGATCTGGACCGTGCGCGGATGCCAGGGCAGCCGGCACCGCTCGCCCACGAAGCCGATGCGCTCACCGGAGCCGATCTCCTCCACGAAGTGCTCCCAGCCGAAGTCCGGGCCTGAAGTGTCGATGTGGATGCCGAACGCGGCGCCCAGGAACCGGTAGTACTCGGCCCACTCGCTGCCGGGGGCGTTGCCGGGCATCCACACGGTCGCCCCGGAGAGCCGTTCCACCCTCACCTCGCGCAGGCGGGCGAGGGGGTGGTCGCGCCCGGCCAGCACGTGCACCGGTTCCAGGTAGGCCGGCACCTGCCGGATGTCGTCGTCCAGGGTCCCGCTCACGCGGGCGAAGGCGGCGTCCACGGACCCGCGGGCCAGTGAGCCGCGCGCGGTTCTGAGCCCGTTGGAGGTGACGAGCTCGCTGTCCACGTCCTCGGCGGTCTGGTGGAACGCCCGGATCAGATCCACGCACCACAGCCTGGTGTCCAGCACGTCCAGCCGGAGCGAGCGGCGCCGGCCGCGCACCGCTTCGAGCGCCTGGTCGGCGATGCCGACCAGGGCCCGCGCGTGATGCAGGAACGCCGTGCCGTCCCGGGTGAGGCCGGCCCCGTTGCGCGAGCGTGAGAACAGCCGCACGCCGAGGTCGGCCTCCAGCTTGGCGATCCGCTTGGAGACGGCCTGCTGGCTGATGCCCAGCCGGGCCGCGGCCTCGCCGAAGTATCCGTCCTCGGCCACGGCGAGGAAGGCGCGGACGGCGCCGAGGTCAAGGTCGGCCACGGGCTCGTCCGCGACCGGCGGATGTGCCGGATCAGGGTGTCGATGGTCGGACAACCGCGCCTGCCCTCGGATCGGATGCTCGGGTTCCCGGGGGCGACCCTACACGCGCCGCCCGGCCCCGGCGGCGTGCTCAGCGCTCCGGGCGGCCCAGGGAGCGGAGCTGGTCCGGGGTCAGCGCGGAGACGTTCTGGTCGATGGGGGAGTCGGAGTACTGGTGGATGGTCCAGGTCTTCCAGTCGGCGGGCGGGCTCACGGCGCCCTTGGGCCTGCTGTAGTGGGCGACCCACAGCGGGTACTCGGCCAGGCCCTTGCCGTAGGTGTCGGCGAAGTTCCAGCCACTGTAGAAAATCGGGGTGGCGCCGGTCTTGGCCTTCACGTGCGCCAGCCAGGTCTTGGCCCAGGCGTTGACCTCGGCGACGGACCTGCCGTCGGTGGTCTCCAGGTCCAGTACGAGGAGGTCGCCGGGCTTGGCGGGCTGGGAGTTCACCACGGACAGGAAGTGCTCGGCCTCGGCGATGGGGTCGTTGCCGGGGTGGCCGTAGTGGTAGGCGCCGCGCACGATGCCCTTCTTGTCCAGCTCGCGCCAGTGCCGGGCGAAGGCGCGGTCACGGAAGCCGGTGCCTTCGGAGGCCTTGATGATGCCGAACTGGGCCGGGCTGGCGGTCCAGTCGTGGTCGGGCTGGTAGTTGGAGACGTCCTGCCCGTAGGTGAGCGGCGCGGCCCCGGCCTGCTGGAGGGTGGTGTGGATCGGCGCATGGTCGAGGGGGGCGGCGAGTGCCTGGCCGGCCGCGCCCGCGACGACGGTGGTGGCGGCCAGGGTCACGCCGAGGGCGGCCTGGCGGAGGCGCTTGCCGGACAGGTTGATGCGGTCGCTGAGGGTCGCGGCGATTCCGGACTTGGGCATGAGGGGATTGACTCCTTGCTTCCATGCCGCCTACCGGGTTAGCTGACGGGTTCGGGCGTGGAAGTGCCCTACGGGCGCAGCGGTGCTGGCGTCCGATTCACCCCGAAGTGGTGGGTCCCCGGTTCCGCGTGGCGCGGATTCGGCGGCCGCGTGCCGCCCTGCCGGGTGGGCCTGACAGGGCGCCGCGCGGTCTGGTCAACGGGACGGCAAACGGATGCCGACGAGGCCGGCAAGCACGTGTACCGCGATTCGCAGAAACTACGCACAACTCCCCAAAGAGTGCAAGAGCTGGCAAAACGGACAGCGCCGTGCCGGCTCCCTTGGGCGCCGTGAAACCCCGTGCCCATAGAGCTTCGCGGACTTTGGTAAAAATTTTCGCCGATGCGTCACTGCGACTCGGCCGCGGCCGTGCGGCCGGGCTTCGCGGCGGCGGGCGCGTCCTGCGGTGACGGGAGCTCGCCGATCCGGCGGACCCCGAGCACGGCGACGAAACTGATCAGCGACAGCGCGGCCACGTAGCCGGCGACCGCCATCGAGGAGTCGTAGGCGTCGTAGAGCGCGGTCGCCGCGATCGGGGTCACCGCGCCACCGATCATGCCGCCCAGTTGGTAGGCGATGGAGATCCCGCTGTAGCGGACCCGGACCTCGAAGATCTCGGTGAACAGGCCGCCCTGGGCCCCGGCCATGATGCCCTGCACGATCGCCGCCACCGTGAAGGCGAGCAGCGCCGCCCCGGTGCTCCCGGTGTCGACCAGGGCGAACATCGGGACCGGCCACACCACGGCGGTCAGCGTGCCGAGGATGTAGACCTTCTTGGAGCCGAACCGGTCGGAGGCCACCGCGGACACCACGATCGTGGCGATCCACACCACCGTCGAGGCCAGGATCAGCGTGAGCAGCGTGGCACGCTCGAACCCGGCGACCGTGGTCCCGTACGTCAGCATGTAGACGATCACCGTGTAGCCGACCGCGGGCGGCGCGATGGACGCCAGGCTCGCCAGAACCAGGTTGCGCGGCCGGCGGCGGAACAGCTCGGCGGCCGGGATCCGGCTCAGGCTCCGGTCCTGCTTCATCTTCCGGAACTCCGGCGCGTCGTGCAGCCGGGAGCGCGCCACGAAGCCGACGACCACCAGCACCGCGCTGATCAGGAACGGGATGCGCCAGCCGTACGCCATGAAGTCGGCGTCGGACAGGCCGGCCACGGCCAGGAACGCCAGGTTCGAGGTCAGCACGCCGATCGGCACGCCGAACTGGGCGAAGCTGCCGTAGACCGCCAGGCGCCGCGGCGACGCGTGCTCGGTCGCGATCAGGATGGCGCCGCCCCACTCGCCGCCCACGCCGAACCCCTGGACCAGGCGGAGCACGACCAGCAGCAGCGGGGCCGCGACCCCGATGGCCGCGTACGTGGGCAGCACGCCGATCAGGAAGGTCGCCCCGCCGGTCAGCAGCAGCGTGAGGACGAGCATCGCCTTGCGGCCGATCCGGTCCCCGAAGTGCCCGATGATCGCCGCGCCCAGCGGGCGGGCGACGAACCCGACGGCGAACGTCGCGAACGCCGCGAGGGTGCCGGCGACGCTGGAGAACTCGGGGAAGAACAGGCTCCCGAACGCCAGCGCGGCGGCGGTGCCGAAGATGTAGTAGTCGTACCACTCGATCGACGTGCCGACGAAACTGGCCAGGAAGATGCTCTTCCTCGAGGGCTGTGCGGGGGGTGTCGGTGAGGCCACGGGGGTGCTCCTCTGGACGCCGGACGGCAGCGGCGGGGCTCGGCCCCGCACCTGAGAAGGCGTTTCACAGGTTGTACGGAATGTAAGTGAGCACCGCCGTCAAGTCGCCGGTCTTCTGTGGCGCCCCGCCTACGTCATTTGTCGCATGCCGCGCCCGGTGTGACCGGGGGCCGCGTGCGAGCCCGGGGCTCGGGCCCGCACGCGGTGGCGCCGGCGGGAGGCCGGTCAGAGGGTTTCCCACTGCGGGCCGATGCCCGCGCCCGCCTGGACCGCCGCCGGGACGCCGGCGGCGGGGTCGAGGGTGTAGGCGTAGTACGCGCCCGGCTCGGCCACCGTGCCGGCCGTCTCGGGCGCCCCGCAGTTGACGTAGATGTTGCCGCGCTCGACCGCCCGGCCCGGCCCGCTGTCGGCGTACCCGCTCGCGGAGTAGAGCGGGTGCGGGACGTCCCTGAAGTAGTTGCCCTCCACCACCGCGCCCGCGTACTGCGTGGAGGCCACCCCGTACAGGGCGTTGCCGAGGAAGTAGTTGTTGTAGATGTGCACCGGCTCGCCGAAGCGGATGCGGGGGTGGCGCTGCCTGCTGTTGTCGAAGAAGTTGTGGTGGATCGTCACCTTCAGTCGCCCGGTGTCGGTCGAGGCGGCGCCGTCGGAGTGGCCGATCAGCATGGTCTTGTCGGTGTGGTCGAAGTGGTTCCAGGACACGGTGACGTAGTCGGCGCCGCGTACGACGTCGATCGACCCGTCCACGGCGCCGGAGAAGGTGTTGTGGTCGATCCAGATGTGGTGCGACTCCTGGCCGACGTTGACCGCGTCGTCCTCGGCGGCGGTGAAGCGGATGTTGCGCACGATCACGTTGTAGGACCGGTAGAAGTCCAGGCCGCCGCCGGTGATGTGGCCCGAGGTCCCGACGCCGATGATGGTCTTGTTCGGCCGCACGCCCTGTTTGCTGGTGATCGCGATCGTGCCCGCGACCCGGATGACCAGGGGGCCGATGCTGTCGATGTACTCCAGGAACTGCTCGGCGTCGGTGGCGACGACGGTCGGGCCGCCGAGGCCGCCGGTGGTGCCGTTCCGGCCGAGGGCGTTGACGGAGGCGAACCCGCCGGGCCCGGCGGCCAGGGCGGACGCCGACGAGGCGGAGGCGCGATCGGCGGCACGGGCGGAGGCGTGAGCGGCACCGGAGCCGAGCAGGGGCACGGCCAGGCCGCCGGCGAGGAACGCGCGCCTGCGGATCGCGCGGCGCGGGATGTGCTGGGGCATGGGATCGCCCTTTCTGCGTCAGGGGGCACGGCCGGGCGCGCGAGGGCGGCTCCGGCCGAGTGACGGAGAGTGACGGAGAGTGATGGGGAAGGTACGGGCACGCGGGGCGCTCGCCGCCGACTCGTTCCGGTCCGGTCAGGGGATCGGTGCCGGTCGCGCGGGAGGGACGCGGCCCGCGGCCGTGCCGTAGGGCGCGGCGGGGAGAAATCGGTGTCAGGGCACGCACGAGGCGCGGCCGGGACATCACCGCCTTCCTGCAGTCCGGAAAGCGCTTTCCGCAACTTTACTTTCACTCAGGAGAGCTGTCAACGGTGAGGGCGCCCGACGGTCAGCCGAGGAGGCCGGTCAGGATCGCGGCGGCGTGGGTCCACAGCAGGGAGCCGCCGGCCTCGGGGAGGAGGTGGTGGCGGGCCGTGGGGATGCGGGCGGCCAGGGTGGCGCCGTGGTCGGGGGAGTGGACGGTGCTCGCGTCGCGCCCGCCGTACCACAGGTGCACCGGCACGCGGATGTCCTCCACCGCGAACGGCCAGGGCGACATGGCCAGGACCAGGTCCCGGACGTAACCCGCGGGCCCCTGGGCGAAGCCCTCGTCCAGGCAGCGCCGGTAGCGGGGCTCGAAGGCCGGGTCGGTGTAGATCGCCCGGTCGGTGTCGGAGCTGGTGGAGACGATCAGCTTCCACAGGCCCTCGGCGTCGGCGGTGGGCTCGAAGGATGCCGCGAAGCCGGCGGGGTCGGCGGCGATGGCCTCCAGCATGCCGCGCAGGTACGGGTCGAGCAGCGTGGCGAACGCCGGGTGGGTGAGGTCGTCCTGGCCGGAGACCACGGCGACCGCGGGGACGACGCCGGCCGCCGCGCACGCCAGCGCGAACGGCGCGCCCTGGGAGAAGCCCACGGCCGGAGCCGCCGCGGGGCCGAGGCCACGGGCGGCGGCGAAGGCCGCCACGTCCGCCGCCCAGCCGTCGAGCGTGCGGGCCGGGTCGGGGTCGGAGACGCCGATGCCGGGCCGCTCGACCGCGATCAGCCGCACCCCGCGGGCCGCCACGCCGCCCCGCGCGGACGGCGCCAGGCTGTCGGCGCCGAAGGCCAGCGACCGCCCCATGGCGGCCCCGGAGAAGAACAGAACCGGAGCGCCGTCCTCGGGCCCCCACTCGGCCCAGCCGAGGTGTCGCCCACCGCTGACCGCGGTGCGTCCCGTCCGCTCCGGCTCCCGAATCCCGTACGTCATGCGTCCGATCGTAAAGCCGGGCCCCCGCCGTCCCACCGCCGAGAGCCGTGCCGCCCCCGCCATCCCGCCGCCGGTCGCCGACCAGGTGCGCCCCGGCCTCCGGTCGCTCTCCGGCCTCCGGTCGCTCTCCGGCCTCCGGTCGCTCTCCGGCCTCCGGTCGCTCTCCGGCCTCCGGTCGGCTTCCCGGCCTCCGGTCGGCTTCCCGGCCTCCGGTCGGCCTCCCGGCCTCCGGCCGTCCCCGTGTTGCGGCCGTCCGCTGGGCTCCGGCGGCCCGGTGGGCTCCGGCCGCTTGGAGTTGCGGCCGTTCCCGGGTTGCGACCGTTCCCCGGGTTGCGGTGGTCCCCGATTGTGGCCGCCGCCGGGGTGTGGCCGTCCCCGGGCTTCGGCCGTCTCCGCTGCGGATCGCTGCGGGGCCGATCGCCTTCGGCCCGCACGGCCTGCGCCCGGTCGCAAGGGTTCCCCGGTCGTCAGGGTGCCAGTCCGTCGGGGCGGCCCCCGCCAGGGTGCCCTCGACGCCGCCCTCGACGCCGCCTGGGCGGCCGGGAGAACCGGCGCGGGGGGCTGGCAGGTGGTGTGACCACGACGGGATGCCGGTGCCGGGCCTGACGGTCGGACCTTCCGCATACGCCCCGGTTGTCCTACTTAATAGGTAGGGATAACATGAAAAATGAGGGGCCGCGGAGGGCCGGTCCCCGGTAACGTCGAGGAGCGCGATATGGCGGTCCGTCCCATCCCCACACCCCACGACACCCCCACCGGCGACCCTGACGCGGACGAGTTCGTCCGGGAATGGTGGCGCTGGCATCAGCGGCACGAAGCGGTGCTCGCCGCCCCGCACGGGTTCCTGGCCGTCACCGCCCTGCACTGGCTGACGCCCGAGCCGCGGCGGCTGGACGGCGCGCCGGGGGAGTGGTCGAGCGGTGACGAGGGGGTCGTCGTCACCCTCGGGGCCGGTGAGGAACTCGTCGTGGACGGCGCGTCCGTGCGCGGACGGCACGTGTTCGGCGAGATCCCCGAGCGCGGCGGGGTCGAGGCCGTGTGGGGCGACGCCGTGATCGAGGTGGCCAAGCGCGGCGGGCACCACATCGTCCGGCCGCGCCACCCCGGCAACCCGCTGCGCACCGCCTACGCCGGCACCCCGGCGTACCCGCCGGACCCGCGCTGGGTCGTCCGCGGGCGCTACGTTCCCTTCGACGCGCCCCGGCCCACCACGGTCGGCGCGGCGGTGGAGGGCCTGGAGCACGTCTACGACGCGCCCGGCCGGGTGGAGTTCCGGCTCGACGGCCGGGAGCTGAGCCTGACCGCGTTCCCCGGCTCGGCCCCGGGCGAGCTGATGATCCTGTTCACCGACGCCACATCCGGCGTGACGACCTACGCGGCCAACCGCGTCCTGAAGGTCGCCCCGCCCGACGCCGACTCCGGGGTGGTGCTCGACTTCAACCGGGCCACCAACCTGCCCTGCGCCTACACCGATCACGCCACCTGCCCGCTGCCTCCGCCGGAGAACCGGCTTCCCCTCGCCGTCGAGGCCGGGGAGAAGATCCCGTACGAGCGCCGCTGACCAGGCGCGCGGGCGCTGCGCCCCCCGCGGATCCATGATGCGGGCGCGGGAGGTAACCTCGCGGAAGACTTCCCGGAAGCGAGGCTGAGCAAGTGAAGAGCAGTGCCGAGGGCCACGGCGAGGAACGTCTTTCCGTCACCCCGCCCAAGACCTGGGCCGCCGGGGTGCCCGGCGTGACGCACGCCCTTTCGTACTCTCTGGGGCAGACGTCCCTGCGGCGTACGGCGCTGACGCTGCTGAGCGTCAACCAGGTCACCGGCCTGGACTGCCCGGGCTGCGCCTGGCCCGAGCCGGGGCGGCGGCACGTGAACGAGTACTGCGAGAACGGCGCCAAGCACGTCGCCGACGAGGCCACCACGCGCCGGGTGACCGCCGAATTCTTCCGGCGGCACCCGGTCTCGGAGCTGGCCGGCATGTCGGACCAGTGGCTCAACCAGCAGGGCCGGCTCACCGAGCCCATGGTCAAGCGGCCCGGCTCGGACCACTACGAGCCGATCGGCTGGGACGAGGCGCTGGACCTGCTCGCCGGCGAGCTGCGCGCCCTGGACGACCCGGACCAGGCCCTGTTCTACACCTCCGGCCGGCTGGGCAACGAGGCCGCGTTCCTGCTGCAGTTGTTCGCGCGCGCCTTCGGCACCAACAACCTGCCCGACTGCTCCAACATGTGCCACGAGTCCAGCGGCGTCGCGCTGATCGAGACCCTGGGCGTGGGCAAGGGCAGCGTGAGCCTGGAGGACATCTACGAGGCCGACCTGGTGTTCGTGGTCGGCCAGAACCCGGGCACCAACCATCCGCGCATGCTGTCGGCTCTGGAGCGGACCAAGCGCTCGGGCGGGCACGTCGTCGCGGTCAACCCGCTGCCCGAGGCCGGGCTGCTGCGCTTCAAGAACCCGCAGAAGGCGCGCGGGGTCATCGGCCGCGGCTCCCGGATCGCCGATGAGTTCCTGCAGATCCGCGCCGGCGGCGACCTGGCGCTGTTCCGGGCGCTGAACCTGCTGCTGCTCCAGGCCGAGGACGAGCGTCCGGGCACCGTTCTGGACCGGGAGTTCATCGACGCGCACACCACCGGCTTCGCCGAGTTCGCCGAGCACGCCCGCGCGCTCGCCTGGCCCGACGTCCTCGCGGCGACGGGCCTGACGCGCGAGCAGATCGAACGCGTCCACGCCCGGGTGCTGGAGAGCAAGAAGATCATCGTGTGCTGGGCGATGGGGCTGACCCAGCACAAGCACGGCGTGCCCACCATCCGCGAGATCGTCAACTTCCTGCTGCTGCGGGGCAACATCGGCCGGCCCGGCGCGGGGGTGTGCCCGGTGCGCGGGCACAGCAACGTCCAGGGCGACCGCACCATGGGCATCTGGGAACGGCCGCCGCGGGCGTTCCTGGACGCGCTGGAGCGGGAGTTCGGCTTCACCCCGCCCGCCGAGCACGGCCTGGACACCGTGGGCGCGATCCAGGCGATGCTGGACGGCCGCGCGCGGGTCTTCCTGGGCGTGGGCGGCAACTTCGTCCGGGCCACGCCCGACAGCGCGGTCACCGAGCGGGCGATGCGCTCGTGCCGCCTGACCGCGCACGTCTCCACCAAGCTGAACCGCTCCCACACCGTGTGCGGTGAGACCGCGCTGATCCTGCCGACGCTGGGCCGCAGCGACCGCGACGTGCAGGCGGGCCGGGAGCAGTTCGTCACGGTCGAGGACTCGATGAGCCAGGTGCACGCCTCCCGGGGCCGCCTCGCCCCCGCCTCCGACACGCTGCTGAGCGAGGTGGCCATCATCGCCCGGCTGGCCCGCCTGACCCTCGGCGACCGGCCGGACATCCCCTGGGAGACCTTCGAGGCCGACTACGGGACCATCCGCGACCGCATCTCCCGCGTCGTGCCGGGCTTTGAGGACTTCAACGCCCGCGTGGCCCGTCCGGGCGGGTTCCGGCTGCCCAACCCGGTCAGCCGGCGGGTCTTCCCCACGCCCGGCGGCAAGGCCGTCTTCACCCGCAACGCCATGGCGGCGCTGCACGCTCCGGAGGGGCACCTGATCCTGCAGACCCTGCGCGCGCACGACCAGTGGAACACGATCCCGTACTCCGGCGAGGACCGCTACCGCGGCATCCACAACGGCCGGCGCGTGGTGCTGGTGAACCCCGACGACCTGGCCGAGCTGGGCGTCGCCGACCGCAGCGTGGTGGACCTGGTCAGCGTGTGGCACGACGGGGTGGAGCGCCGTGCCCCCTCCTTCACGGTGGTCGCCTACCCCACGGCGCGCGGCTCGGCCGCGGCGTACTACCCCGAGACCAACGTCCTGGTCCCGCTGGACAGCGTCGCCGACTTCAGCAACACGCCCACGTCCAAGGCGGTCGTGGTCCGGCTGGAGCCGGCGGCCCCGGCCTGAGCCCGCCTCACCCGGCGGTCTCGAACGACCGCCGGGACAGGCCGATCATGTAGCCGTCGATGACGGTGCGCACCGGCCGGTCGGGACTCCCGCCGGCGCCGAGCGCGACGAACAGCGGGATGTAGTGGTCCACGGTGGGGTGGGCGTACGGCATGCCGGGCGCGCGGGTGCGGTAGGCGGCGAGCTCGTCCACGTCGCCGCGCGCCAGCGCGTCGGCGGCCCAGGCGTCGAAGTCGGCCGACCAGGAGGGGACGGCGCCGCGCAGCATGTCGGAGGTGATGAACGGCAGCCCGTGCGTCATGAAACCCGAACCGATCACCAGGACGCCCTCCTCACGCAGCGGTGCCAGCCGGGCGCCCAGGCCGAGGAGCCGCGCCGGGTCGTGGGTGGGCATGCTGAGCTGGAGCACCGGGACGTCGGCGAGGGGGTACATCGCCATCAGCGGCACCCACGCGCCATGGTCGAGCCCGCGGCTCGGGTGCCGGTGCACCGGCTCGCCGTCGGGCATCATCGCGGCCACCCGGTCGGCGAGGTGGGTCGCGTCGGGGGTGTCGTACTTCATCGTGTAGTACCGGGGGTGGAAGCCGCCGAAGTCGTACACGAGCGGGGTGTGCGCGGCCGGGGCCGACAGGCACAGCGGCGCGGCCTCCCAGTGCGCCGAGACGATGAGGATCGCCCTGGGCTTGGGCAGGGCCTGCGCCCAGTCGAACAGCTCGGCGATCCAGGGGCCGTCGTCGAACAGCGGGGGCGCGCCGTGGCTGACGTACAGCGCGGGCAGCGGGCCGTCGGCGGGGGTCCACTCGCGCTGCTCCCGGGCCCGGGGCAGCGCGCCGGGCAGGAAGGCGTCGTAGGCCCCCGCGGGGACGTCCGGGTTGAAGATGGAGGTCATGCCGGCTCCGGGTGGGGGATCTTTCTGGCTCGATGGCGGAGTCTAACCCGACGCTCGACATGACCTCGCGGACGGGGCACGGGCTCGGCCGTACCTCGATCTCCCACGACGGCGAGCCGGTGGGGTGAAAACCGATAGCGGGTTCGATTGCCTTTACCTTGCCGTGACCTATCATCGAAATTGACAGCGGCGAGAAAGGCCAGGACATGACCCCCGGATGCGGAAACTGCGATTGCTACCTGGACGACCGCGTGCTCATCAAGCCCCCGTCGGAGCGTTGACCCACGCGGTGTGAAGGGGTCCCGGCCGGGAGCCGAGGCCCCTTCCCCCATCGTGGGGGGCTCGTGCGTGTGCCGGCGGAGGTCGCCTTGGCCGCCGGGCGCTGATGTGATCCGCCTTGTGGCCGGGGCGGGCCGGCCGGGTGGCCGGTGGAGCGGACCGCGGGAGGAGGCGGGGCCCGGGGGGCGTCCGCGACAGTGAGCGGCGTCCGCCCGCATCCGCACCGGAAGGGTCTCGCCGTGGAAAGCCTGCGTCTCGTCCTGATCGTCTGCCACATCGCCGCGCTCGTGGTTCTGCTCGGCGGGGTCGTCTACCACCTGGCGCGCCGGAGTCCGGCGGGGCCGGCGGTGGTCGGTGGCGCGGCGGCGCTGCTGGGTACGGGCGTTCTGCTGGTCGCCGTGCTCGTGGCCGGCGACCTCGGGATCAACGGGCCGAAGATCGGCGTCAAGACGGCCGTCGCCGCCGCGGTGCTCGGCTGCGCCGTCGCCGCCCGCCGCGCCGTCCCGCCGCGTCAGCCCATGATGTACGCCACCGGCGCGTTCGCCCTGGTCAATGCCGCCGTGGCGGCCCTGTGGGCGTGACCCGGGCCGCCCGCCGGCGCGCGGAACCGCAGTAACAGGATCCGGGCCGCCCCTCCCGGAGCCGGGGACGCGCTCCTACCGTGAGTCGCGTCCGCGTTCGGCACTGGAGGATGTTCGGCACTGGAGGAAGTGGTGACGACCGACTGGTTCCATGACTACGCCCTGCTCGCGCTCCGCCTGAACCGCGTGCTGCAGGGGGCGGGAGGGGGACTCCCGCTGCTCGACTACCGGGGGCCGCGCGAGTGGGAGGCCCAGGTGGCCGCCGAGCCGCTTCCGGCGGCCGATGACCTGGTCGGCGCCGCCGACGACCTCGCGCGCGCCGTGCGCGGCCTGGGCGGGCGGCGGGCGGAGTACCTGGGGGAGCAGGTGCGCGCGATGCGCACCCTGGCAGGACGGCTGGCGGGGGAGGAGCTCTCGCTGCCGGAGCTGGTGGCCGGATGCATGGGCCTGGACGCCGGGTGGCTGCCGGAGACGGTGTTCGAGGAGGCCCACGACCTGCTCGACCGGGGCCTGCCCAAGGGGGAGGGGACGCTGGCCGAGCGCCTGCACGCCTGGCAGCGCGCCCACACCCTGCCGAGCGACCGGAAGGAGCGCGTGCCGGAGCTGGTGGGGGTGGCGGTGGCCGAGACCCGCGCCCGCACCAGCCGGATGATCATCCCGTTGCCCGAGGACGAGCAGGTCACCTGCGAGCTGGTGCCCGGGGCGGCCTTCCTGGCCGCCGGGCACCACCGGGGCGGCACCGCCTCGACCATCTACGTCAACGCCGACGCGCCGTTCAACCTGGCCGATCTGCTCTACGTGGTGGCGCACGAGGGGCATCCCGGGCACATCGCCGAGCAGGTGCTCAAGGAGGTCCACCTGCAGCCCGAGCGGCCGGAGCAGCAGGTCCGCATGCTGCTCTCCCCGGCGTTCGTCATCAGCGAGGGGCTGGGCCTGTGGGCGCAGGACATCCTCTTCCCCGGCGGCGAGGCCCAGGAGTGGCTGCTGGGCGCGGTCGAGGAACTGACCCCCGACGGGAGCGACTACGCGCTCATCCACACCGCCAAGACCATCCTGTGGGGCGTGTTGTGCAACGCCGCGCTCCTGGCCGCCGAGGGCCGTTCGCGCGAGGCGGTCGCGGACTACCTGAGGAAGTGGGCGCTGGCCGACGACCCCGAGGTGGAAGGGGCGCTGAACCTGGTCTGCGTCCCCGGCGGGCAGCCGTACGTCTTCGCGTACTACCACGGCTGGCGGCTGGTGCGGCCGTGGGCGTCCGACCCCGCCCGGGTGCGCCGCCTGCTCACCGAGCACGTGCCCCTCGGCCTGCTCACCGCCGCCTGACGGTCGAGCGACGGTGATGGCGGGCGCGCCCGCGCCCGGGGCCGCGGCGGGCGTGGCATCATCCGGGCGTACCACCGCCGCCGAGCACCGAGGGCCGCCGCCGTGACCGACATCGAGCGCATGCTGGCCAGGGCCCGCGCCGGGCCGGCGCGCCTGCGGCCGGCCGAGGCGTGGGCCGCCGCGGGCCGCGGCGCGCTGATCGTGGACATCCGGCCCGAGGCGCAGCGGCGCGCCGCGGGCGAGGTGCCCGGCGCGGTCGTCGTCGAGCGCAACCACCTGGAGTGGCGGCTGGACCCCGCCTCCTCCGCGCGCATCCCCGAGGCCGCCTCCCATCGGGTCCGGTGGATCGTGATCTGCGCCGAGGGCTACTCCTCGTCCCTGGCCGCGGCGTCGCTGCGGCGCCTCGGCCTGTACGAGGCCACAGACGTGATCGGCGGCTTCGAGGGTGGGCCCGCGACGGCCTGCCCACGATCCGCCCGCCCCGCCCCACCCCGCCCCGCGGCCCGGGAGCCGCCGCGACGCCCTGAGGACACGACGAGAGCGGGCGGGGACGGGGCGTGGTGGCGATGTGGTGCGGTGTGTCATGGCTTATGTACCTGACATTTGGTGGAACATCAGGCGACATGTGACTACTTCTCCTCCATGTCGTGCAGGGGCACGGCATGGACGCCAACACCCTTCTCCTCGGGCTCGTGGTGCTGACGGCGCTCGCCTTCGACTTCACCAACGGCTTTCACGACACCGCCAACGCGATGGCCACCTCCATCGCCACCGGGGCGCTGCCTCCGAAGGCGGCGGTCACCCTGTCGGCCGTGCTGAACTTCGCGGGCGCCTTCCTGTCGCTTCAGGTGGCCGCGACGATCGCCACCGGGATCGTGGACAGCGGCGCGGTCACGGTGACCGTGGTCTTCGCGGGGCTGGTCGGCGGGCTCGCGTGGAACCTGCTCACCTGGTACTACGGCATCCCGTCCAGTTCGTCCCACGCGCTGATCGGGGGCGTTGTCGGGGCCACGCTGATCGCGGCGGGGGCCGGCGCCGTCAAGGGGAGCGGGATCGTGGCGAACGTCCTCGTCCCGGCGCTGCTCGCCCCTCTGTTCGCCATTCTGGTGGCGACGCTGGGCACGTACCTGGTGTACCGGATCACGGCCGGGGTTCCCGGGCGGCTGCGCACGCGGGGGTTCCGGCTCGGCCAGATCGGCTCGGCGTCGCTGGTCTCCCTGGCGCACGGCACCAACGACGCCCAGAAGACGATGGGCGTCATCACGCTGGCCCTCGTCGCCAACGAGACGATCGGCGCCGAGGACGGCACCCCGTTCTGGGTGGTCTTCGCCTGCGCGCTGGCGATCGGGCTGGGCACGTACGTGGGCGGCTGGCGGGTGATCCGCACCATGGGCAAGGGGCTCATCGAGATCGAGAGCCCGCAGGGGTTCTCGGCCGAGGGCTCCTCGGCCGCCGTCATCTTCGCGGCCTCGCACTTCGGCTTCCCGCTCTCGACGACGCACGTGTGCAGCGGCTCGATCATGGGGGCGGGCGTGGGCAAGCGCCTGGCCGAGGTCCGCTGGGGGCTGGCGGGCCGCATGGTGACCGCCTGGCTGGTCACCCTCCCCGCGGCCGGCCTGGTCGGAGCCCTGGCCTGGAAGGGGACCGACCTCATCGGGGGCGCGGCGGGCGTCGCGGTCGTCTTCGCGGCCGCCGTGGTGTTCGGGGCCGGGCTGTACCGCGCCTCGCGTCGCGCCCCCGTGGACCACACCAATGTCAACCACGAGTGGACCGGCACGGTGGTGCCGACCCGGGAGCCCGTCAAATGATCATCGATTTCGACGCGCTGTGGAAGGTGCTGGTGGCCGGCCTCGCCGCGGGCGCGGGCCTGGTCGCCGTGTACGCCCTCGGGCTCGTCGCGCTCGCCGCCCGTGCGGCGCCCGGCCCGCGGCATGCGGCCACGGCCCTGGCCGTCGCCTGCTTCGCGATCGTCGGCGCGGGAGCGGCCTGCGGCCTGTACGTGATCCTGGCCGGCTGACGGCCGCGCGTTGCGGCGGCCGTCCAGTGGGCTCCAAGCGGGCTCCGATAACCTCACCCGCATGCGAAAAGCGGGTGTGGCGCTGGCGGCGCTGTTGGTCCTCACGGCGTGTGGCGGAGAGACGGGCGAGTCCGCCCAGGAACGCCCGGAGTCCGCGGCGACGAGCACCGAGCCCGCGCAGCCCCCGCCGACGAGCCAGGCCGCCGCCGATGCCGGGCTGCGGGACGCGCTCGCGGAGGTCTCCGGCACGGGGCCCGCCGCCGCCTACTTCGAGTACGGCGAGCCGGCCTGGTGGCGCGAGATGGGCGTGACCGGCGCCTCCGGCGAAGGCCGCCGCTGGCTGCCGGCGTCCCTCTCCGGCCTCGGCGACCTGGCGCGGGCCGCGAAGGCGCTGCCGGAGGCGACGGGCATCGACCCGGCGGCGGGCGAGCGGGCGGTGACGATCGGCCTTCCGCCGCGGCAGGCGTTCCGGTTCGACGGCGACTTCGACGCCGCCGCCGTACGCGGGAAACTGACCGCCCTGGGGGCCCAGCCCCGGCGGTTCGGCGGCCACGACGGGCTCTCCTTCTCCCCGGGCGCCGAGGTGGACCTGTCCAGGAGGCTCGTCCCCGGGGTGACCAGTCAGCTCAACCAGGTCGTGGCCACCGGCACGACGATCGCCGCCGCCCCGATGCCGCAGTCGCTGGAGGCCGTGCTGGGCAAGGGACCGTCCCTGGCCGACAGTCCCGACCACGCCGCCGTGGCCGAGTGCCTGGGGGACGTCGCCGCCGCGATGATCATCCCCCCGCAGGCCCCCGGAACCGTGACCCTGTACGCCGCCGGCCTGCGCCGCCCCGCGGCCCTGGGCGACGCGCCGGTCAACGTGGTCTGCGTGCTGCCTGCCGCGTCCGCGGTGCCCGCCGTCGAGCGGGCGCTGACCGCCGGGCTCGCCACATCGGGCAGGTACGGCGAGCACGTGCGGCAGGTCGCCCACGACCGGGTCCGCGCCGGCGACCGCACGGTCCTGAGGGCCGTCCTGACGCTGCGCGAGCCGACGCACGTGCTGTTCGGCGCCGCCATGCTGCAACGCGGCGAGCTGCAGGCGCTGGCCGCGGGCCGGCGGTGAGTCACAGGGCGAGCCTGGCGTACATGGGCCCGTGGTCCGACAGGGTCACGCCCTGCTCGACGTGGCACAGCCGGACGCTGCCCCGGGGCGCGAACAGGTAGTCCAGCTTCCTGCGCAGCACACCGCCCCCGGGGATGGGCTTGGCGTGGGTCCACCGCCCCGTGCGCCGGGCGCCCCGCCGGTCGCACTCGTCGTACGCCCGGTAGGCGGACGCGATGGCCGCGTGCCCGGCCGCCGATGCCCCGCCGCCGTCGGGCGGCGTGACGTTGAGGTCGCCGCCGAACACCGCGCGGTGGCCGGGCACGGTCGCGGCGGCCATCAGCTCGCCGATCTGCCTGGTCCGGTACGGCGCGCCCGGTTGCCCGTCGTCCCCCGGAAGGCCGGAGGACAGGTGGGCGCCGCACACGTTGACCCTCAGGGCCGGGAGCACCGCGCAGACCGCGGCGCGCCGGACGTACCAGGGCGGCGAGGTCAGCGCGTGCGTCCGGAAGGCGGGCGCCGGCCCGGCCACCGCGACGGCGACGCTCTGCGCTCCCCGCGGGCCGCCGAAGCGGTCGGGATGGCACGGGTACGGCGTGCCGTCGCGCGCCGCCAGCCACGCCGAGCGGACGCTCCACTCACGCCCGGTCCGCCTCTCCAGCCAGTACTCCAGCGGCCGGTCCAGCGAGGAGCAGGACTCCTGAAGGAAGATCACGTCGGGCGCGACGCGGGCGGCGTACGCGCTGACGTGCCAGGCCACCTCGGCGGGGCTCAGGCGATACAGGGCGCACCCGGCGTTGGTGCCCGCGCAGATGTTCCAGGTCAGCACCGAGAGCGTGGCGGGTGCGGGCGTGAACGGGCGCGGCGCCGTCACCCCGGTCAGCGCCGTCACTCCCGTCAGCAGGGCCAGCGCCGCGTTCGCCAGCATGACACCACCATGCATCACATCGATCACATGCGCGATGATCGGTGGAGAACGGCACCGGACGGCCCCCGTGACGCGGGAGGCGGGGCACTTCGGGTGCCCCGCCGGGTGCGAGCCTGTGCGAGCAGGCTCACAGGCTCACTCGTCGTCGCCGGCGAGGAGCCGGGCGAGGAGGCGTTCCTCCTGCTCGCTCAGGTGCTGCGCCGGCTTGTCCACCTGCTCGCAGACCATGTGGTCGTAGTTGATGTCGATGCCCACGGAACCAACCTCCTGCCGTTCGCTGTGTTTCGTGGTCTGTGTCCGCGTTTCCGGTGGCCAGGGCGGTTAACTCCAGTGGGCGGCCCGATCCGGTAAGCGGGGATCTACTCGCCGGGCGCGTGCGCCGGGCAGCACGAGCATGCCGTCGGTGACGAGCATGAAGCGCTCCAGGCCGAGGACGTGGGCGTGGACGGCGGTGATGCCGCCGGGCAGGGCGGCGGTGACGCGGTGGTAGGGCGGGTGTCCGGCCGCGGTGAGCAGGCGGGTGAGGCGGCGGAGCTGGGCGGCGGGAGGGCCCGGCGGCTCTTCGGCCGGGGGGAAGGGGATCGGGCGGGCGCGGGCGAGATGGCGGGTGAGGTCGAAGCGCCCGCAGGCGAGCAGGGCGGGATGGGCGGCCAGGCCGTCCAGCACCGCCCGCTCCCGCGCCTCCGGCCGGGCCAGGACGCCCTGGACGAACTCGGCCAGGGCCCGCCAGGCGGCGTACCTGGGCGACAGGGACGTGCCTGCGCCCCGGCGGTGGGGGTGGTGCGGGGTGGGCGGGGCGTAGGCCATGTAGGTGGGCACGCCCAGGTCGGTGGTGATGTCGAGCAGGTGCACCGGGCCGCCCGTCAGGTGCTCGGCCCGCCGGTGCGCGCGGGCCAGGCGGGCGGGCAGCGTGGCCGGGTCCACCACCGGGGGCGCGAAGCCGCCGGGGCGCAGGAAGGCGTGCACCAGCAGCAGGGAGAACGCGTCGCGCTCGACGGCCTCGTTCAGGGCGTGCAGCAGCGCCTCCGGCTCCGTGACGCCGATGGCGGAGCCGGAGTTGGAGCTGTAGCGGGCCAGGTGCGTGTAGTCGCAGGGGTCCCCGGCCGCCGCGCGGGCCTCGGGGTCGTCGACGTACCAGGGCGAGGACAGGAACAGCGGCAGCGGCAGCGCGGCGGCCGTGCCGCCGCGCCCGGCGGTGGGGGCGTACGGGTGGCAGGCGAGCGGGCCCAGCGCGGCGAGCAGGGGCGCGGTGGCGTCGTCCGCCAGCGGGCCGGCCGCCAGCTCGCGTCCCGGGCACAGGACGATCCGGTCGGGCCGCAGCGAGGCCGGGCCGGTCAGGTGGTGCTCCAGCGCCTCGAACAGCGCCCCCACCCGGGCCTCCTGATCGCCGCCCTTGCCCATGCCGATCCCCGCGGGCGCCGTCTCCCCGCCCGCGCCGACCAGGCGGCACGACCACGCCGTCGGCTCCACCCCGTCGCGGCGATGTGCGGTCAGCTCCGGACGCAGCCCGAGCGCGGCGAGCGCGAGGCGCGCCCGCCGCTCCGCCTCCTCCAGCGGCACCACCCGCTCCACGCCGCGGCTCGCGGCTCCTCCCACCTGCGGCTCCACCACGCATCTGTACCGCCGGCGGGCGTCGGCGCTAACCACGGCGGCGGCACCGATCGGGCCAGAGAGGATCTACCTAGCCCAGGATCGCGTAGACGGTCGTCGCGTGCGCGGCCGGCTCGCCGGCGCCGTCGGCGGTCATCGTGACCTCGGTGAAGGCGAGGGTGCGGCCGAGCTTGGTGACGCGGGCGGCCACCAGGACGTCGCTGCCCGCGATCGGGCGCTGGAAGCTGGTGGACTGCTGCACCGTCGTCATCGGCCCGAAGCCGCCCTTGGCGGAGGAGATGGCGATGACCGTGGCGGTGTCGGCGGCGGCCATCAGCGCCTGCCCCGACATGCCGCCGCCCTCGCGGGCGAGCCTGCCGGACCAGGGCAGCCGCAGCGTGGCGTGGCGCGGCCCCAGCTCCTCCACGCGCAGGCCGAGGTCGAGCACCCAGGGGGCGAAGTTGTCGCGCAGGATCGCGTCGCCGTCGGCGGGTTGAAGTGACACGCGGGCCATGATGCACCATGGAGGCATGCCTGAGGAGGTCTTTCTCCCCGCCGCGTACGCCTCCGGCGTGCCGTACGACACCTTCCGCAGGCTGCGCGAGACCGATCCGGTGTGCTGGGTGGACGAACCCGCGGTGGGGCCGTGGCCGGCGGGGCCCGGCTACTGGGCGGTGTTCCGGCACGCCGACGTCAAGCAGGTGCTCCGCTCGCCCGAGGTGTTCTCCTCCAACCTCGGCGCGACGCAGATCCGCGACCCCGACACCCCGCAGGACCTGGCGTTCGTGCGGGCGATGATGCTCAACCAGGACCCTCCCGGCCACACCCGGCTGCGCCGCATCGTGGCCGCCGCGTTCACGCCCCGCGCGGTGCGGGCGCTGGAGGCCGCCATCGCGAGACGCGCCCGCGCCCTGGTCGCCGAGGCCGCCGCCCGCGGCGAGGCCGACTTCGTCGAGGTCGCCGCGGACCTGCCGGTGTGGACCCTGGCCCAGGTGATGGGGGTGCCCGAGGAGGACCGGCGCCTGCTGTACGACTGGGCCTCACGGGTGATCGGCTACCAGGACGCCGAGTACGCGGGCCTGTCCACCGCCGACCTGGCCTCGCTGAGCCCGCTGGGGCGTACGGCGTGCGCCCTCAGGCCCGGCACGCCGCTGCGGCCCGACGGCAGGCCGATGAACCCCAGGTCGCGGGCCGCGCTCGCCGACATGTTCGCCTACGCGCACGGCCTGGCCGAGGCGAAGCGGGCCGAGCCGGGGGAGGACGTGATGTCCCGGATGCTGGCCGGCGGCCTGACCGGCCCGGAGTTCGAGAACATGTTCTTCCTGTTCGCGGTGGCCGGGAACGAGACGCTGCGCAACGGCATACCGGGCGGCCTGCTGACCCTGCTGGACCACCCCGGCCAGTTCGAGCTGCTGCGGTCCCGGCCCGAGCTGCTGGGCCCGGCGATCGAGGAGATGCTGAGGTTCTGGCCGCCGGTGATGAACTTCCGGCGCACCGCCACGCGCGACGTCGAGCTGGGCGGGCGGATCATCCGCGCCGGGCAGAAGGTCGTGGTGTACCACGCCTCCGCGAACCGCGACCCGGCCGTCTTCCCCGACCCCGACCGCTTCGACATCACCCGCGCCCCGAACGACCACGTCAGCTTCGGCTTCGGCCCGCACGTCTGCCTGGGCGCCCACCTGGCCAGGACCCAGATGCGCGCGATCTTCACCGAGCTCCTCGGCCTGGAGATCGAGCGGGCCGGCGCGCCGGTGCGGCTGGCCTCCAACTTCCAGAACGGCCTGAAGCACCTTCCGGTACGCCTCGCGCCCCGCCCCTGACCGGGCCTCAGTGCGGAGTGCGGTCGCGCTGGAAGGTGGCGTACAGCCACCACAGCGACGGCAGCAGCAGGACCGCGCCCACCGCCAGCGCGCCCAGGGTGGCCGCCAGCACGCTGCCGGTGGCGGCCGCCTCGCGCACCGTCACGCCGGGGAGCAGCTCCGGGTACTGCCCCACGCCCCACCCCCACAGCAGGCCGGTGACGGCCAGCGCCGCGGTGACCCGCACGGCGAGGTAGGCCCGCCGCCACAGCAGCACCAGCGACGCCAGCCCGGCTCCGACGGACAGCACCAGCAGCGGCAGCGCCCGCCCCGCGGTGAGCTCGGCGAACAGCACCGGCGCGTCGGCGCGCAGCACCAGCAGCCCGGCGGCCGACAGCACGCCCACCACCAGGCCGCAGGCCAGGGCGCGGGCCCGGAAGTAGCCGGCCAGGCCGTCCTCGCCGGCGCGCTGGGCGTCGCGGGTGAGGTACACCGCGGCGAGGTAGGCGGCGGTCCCGACCGCGAGCGCCCCGGCCAGCAGGGAGGTCGGGTTGACCCAGCTCGTGACCAGCTCGCCCCGGGCGATGCCCGGCGGGACCCGGCGCGAGGCGAGCGCGCCTGCCACGGTGCCCAGGAAGAACGGGGTGGCGACCGAGGAGAAGGCGAAGGCCGCGCCGAACAGCCGCCGCTGCCACAGCTCCGTGGACGCCTTGCGGAAGGCGAAGGCCGAGCCGCGGGCGATGATGCCCAGCGCCGCCAGGGTGAGCGGGATGTACAGGGTGGAGGCGACCGCCGCGAACACCGAGGGGATGCCGGTCCACATCACGACCACCACGAAGATCAGCCAGACGTGGTTGGCCTCCCACACCGGTCCGATGGAGTGCTCGATGAGGTCGCGGGCGCGATGGCCCGTCCGGGCGCCGCCCGCCAGCAGGTCCCACACGCCGCCGCCGAAGTCGGCGCCGCCGAACAGGACGTACGCGGTCAGGCCCAGCCACATGACCGCGAGCGTGATCTCCGGCAGCGGCACGGTCACACGACCTCGTAGCCGGACACGTCACGCTCCTGCGGCGCGATCGGGACGGGTTTGTCGCGCACCATGCGGCGCAGGACGTACACGGTCGCGACGGTCAGCACGACGTACACCAGGGTGACCAGCGCGAACCCGTACACCAGGCCGGGCGCGGGGTTGACCGCCTCTGCGGTGCGCATGCGGCCGTAGACGATCCACGGCTGGCGCCCCACCTCGGTGACGACCCAGCCGGCCTCCATCGCCAGCACCGCGGCGACCCCCGAGACGGCCGTGGCGCGCAGGAACCACGACGAACGCGTCGGGTCGCGCCGCCGTCGCCGGCTCACCGCCGCCCACGCGGACAGGGCCAGCAGCGCGAGACCCAGGCCCACCATGATCTGGAACGCCCAGTGCACGGGGTTGATCGGCGGCCGGTCGGCGGGCGGGACCTCCGACAGCCCGGTGATCTCCGCGTTCGGGTCCCAGTGGGCCAGCAGCGACAGCCCGTAGGGGATCTCAAGCGCGTAGCGCAGCTCCCCGTCCACCACGACCCCGCCCAGGTGCAGCGGCACGCCGCGGCGCGTCTCCAGCACCGCCTCCATGGCGGCGAGCTTGACCGGCTGGTTGTCGGCCACGAAGTGGGCCGCCCAGTCGCCCACGCCGACCTGCACCGGCGTGACGATCGCCGCGACCGTGAACGGCAGCAGCAGGCCCAGGCGGTGGTAGCGGCCCCGCGACCCGCGCAGCATGGCGACGGCGTATACGCTCGCCATGCCGAACCCGGCCACCATGAAGGCGGCCAGGATCATGTGCACGGTCTGCGGCGGGGTCGCCGGGTTGAACATCGCCGCCCACGGGGCGACCTCGGTGATCCGGCCCCCGTCCAGCCGGAACCCCGTGGGCTGCTGCATCCAGGCGTTGGCGGCGACGACGAAGAAGGCGCTGACCACCCCCGCCACCACGATCGGGACGCCCGCCAGCAGGTGCGCCCGCGGCGAGAGCCGGTCCCAGGCGTACAGGTAGATGCCCAGGAAGATCGCCTCGATGAAGAACGCGATGCCCTCCATCGCGAACGGCAGGCCGATCACCTCGCCGTAGGTGCCCATCAGCCCCGGCCACAGCAGCCCCATCTCGAAGGACAGGATCGTGCCGGAGACCGCGCCCACGGCGAACAGCACCCCCATCGTCCTGGCCCAGCGCCGGGCGAGCAGCCGGTAGTGGACGTCCCCGGTGCGCAGCCCGCGCCACTCGGCGAGCAGCGTGATCGCCGGCATGCCGACGCCGAAGCAGGCCAGCACGATGTGCCAGCCCAGCGACAACGCCATCTGCGCCCGCGCGGCGACCAGATCGGCGTCCGTCGCGGCGCCCTGCGCCACGGCGGTCAGCACCCCAAGGACCATCCCCACCCCCACGACTCCGCCCACGCGCCATGCCCGTCCCAGACCTCCCCCCTGCGGCCACTCCCGCCCCCCAAGAGACGGAAGATCCTCCTCGATCCGGGTCGCGATCTACCCGGCGGGTCGGGTAAGGCTCCCAACGGAGCCGGGAAGGACAACGGGTCATGGTGCCCGTGCTGCGGACCCGGCCGGTCCCACACCGGCCCGGACGGCCCGGACGGCGGCCCGCACTGGCCCGGACGGCCGGGACGGCCGGGACCGGGCGGCGCGGGCACGCGGCGCCGCGCTGCCTCGGTGCCCTGCCTCAGTGCGCTGCCCGCGCAGGTCGCGCACCGTGCCAGCACGCGCCGCCGGTGCAGCGCGGCCCAGGTCCCCGGGCCGCTCCGCATCCCGGCCTGCTCGACCACCAGCCTGTGGGGCAGGCGCACCAGGCCCTCCCGGTGGCACTCCGGCCCGCCGCCCGTACGCTCCGAGCGGCGCGCTCCCGATCCCACAGCTCGGCACCCGCCCGCGCCACCCCCGCCCGGCGCAGCACCTCGCCCAGTGCCTCCCGCTCGCGGCCCCTGCGATCACACTCTCCGCGGCACCTACCCCCCAGTCCCGCGCCGGCCCGCACTCACGGCCGCGATGCCCGCGCCATCGTCTCGCGCAGGCTCTTGGGCCGCATGTCGGTCCAGTTCCGCTCGACGTACTCCAGGCACTCCCGCCGCCCGGCCCCGCCCTCCCCGAACGCGACCCGCCACCCTTGCGGCACCTCCTTGAACGCCGGCCACAAGGAGTACTGCTCCTCGTCGTTCACCAGCACGTAGAAGGCACCGTCCTCGTCATCGAACGGGTTGGTGGACACCCCGACCTCCTCGCATACGCCCATTTCCGGATAGATCGGAGTCTACTTAGGGTAGGCTAACCATACTAGAGGGGGTCGGTGTCGAAGATCGCGGCTTGTGGGGTGGTCAGCCGAGGGCGCGGTCGAGGTTGAAGGCGGCGCTGATCAGGCTCAGGTGGGTGAACGCCTGGGGGAAGTTGCCCTGCTGGTCGCCGCTTCGGCTGATCTCCTCGGCGTACAGGCCCAGGTGGTTGGCGTAGGTGAGCATCTTCTCGAAGGCCAGGCGGGCCTCCTCGACGCGGCCGGCGCGGACCAGGGCCTCGACGTACCAGAAGGAGCAGATCGAGAAGGTGCCCTCCTGGCCGCGCAGGCCGTCGGGGCTGGCCTCGGGGTCGTAGCGGTAGACCAGGGAGTCGGACACCAGGCCCTCGGTGAGGGCGTCCAGGGTGGACAGCCACTTCGGATCGGTGGGGGAGATGAACTTCACCAGCGGCATCATCAGGACCGCCGCGTCCAGGACGTCGTCGTCCTCGTGCTGCACGAACGCCTGCCGCTTGGAGGACCAGCAGCGCTGCATGATCCGCCGGTAGATCGCGTCGCGGGAGCGGCGCCAGCGGGGGAGGTCGGCGGGCAGGCCGCGGCGGTGGGCGGTGCGCATGGCGCGCTCGATCGCCACCCAGCACATGAGCCGGGAGTACAGGAAGCTCTTGCGGCCGCCCCGGGTCTCCCAGATGCCCTCGTCGGGCTGGTCCCAGTGCTCGCAGACCCAGTCGACCAGGCCGCAGACCTCGTCCCACTCCTCGCTGGAGATGGGCTGGCCCCACTTGTCGTAGAGGTAGATCGAGTCGATGAGGGCGCCGTAGATGTCGAGCTGGAGCTGGTCGGAGGCGGCGTTGCCGATTCTGACCGGCGCGGAGCCCTCGTAGCCCTCAAGGTGGGGCAGTTCGCGCTCGGGCAGCTCGGTGCGGCCGTCGATGCCGTACATGATCTGGAGCGGCGCGGAGGGGGCGTCGGCGCCGAGGGTAACGCGCTTGGTGAGGAAGTCCATGAACGCCGCGGCCTCGCCGGTGAAGCCCAGCCGCAGCAGCGCGTAGACGCAGAAGGCGGCGTCGCGGACCCACAGGTAGCGGTAGTCCCAGTTGCGCTCGCCGCCGAGCTGCTCGGGCAGGCTCGTGGTCGGGGCGGCGACCATCGCCCCGGTCGGGGCGTACGTGAGCAGCTTGAGGGTCAGCGCGGAGCGGTGCACCATCTCACGCCACCGGCCCCGGTAGCGGGACGCCGACAGCCACCGCCGCCAGTACGCCACCGTGGCGGTGAACTCCTCCTCCGCCTCGGCGTGCGGGCAGCCGCGCGGCGGGACCTCGCCGCCGACCCGGTCCAGGGCGAAGACCTCCGACTCGCCCTCGGTCAGGGTGAACTCCGTCCGCACGTCCTGGCCGTCGCACTTCACCGGCACGGTCGAGGTCAGCGCGAGCGAGAGGTCGGCGGACTCGAACAGCGCCACGCCGTCGCGCATCCGCACGGTGTGCGGCGTCGCCCCGTACCCGAAGCGGGGGGCCACCCGCGCCCGGAAGGGGAGCGAGCCGCGCACGCACAGGATGCGGCGGATCAGCCGGTGCCGGTCGGCCTCGCCGGCCTCGCCGGTCACCGGCATGAAGTCCTGGATCTCGCCGACGCCGTCGTCGGTGTAGAACCGGGTGATCAGCACGTTGGTGTCGGGGAAGTAGAACTGCTTGGTCTTGGCCGGGGTGCCGGCGGCCAGCTCGAACGCACCGCCGCGCCCGGCGTCCAGGATCGCGGCGAAGACGCTGGGCGAGTCGAAGGACGGGCAGCAGTACCAGTCGATGGTGCCGTTCGAGCCCACCAGGGCAATGGTGCGCAGATCGCCGATCATGCCGTGATCGGCGATCGGCACGTACCCGTTGGTCCCGGCGGTGTGATCGAATGCCTCGGCCATGGCGGCGGCCTTCCTGCCTCGTTCGGCACACGTGCTCGCCTCCAGGGTAGACATCCCCTGACCAGGGGGTTCGCCGGCGGGGTCACTCGCGGAAGCGGGTCGTGCTCCAGCCGCCGCACACGGGGAGCGTCACGCCGGTGATGAAGGAGGCGTCGTCGGAGGCCAGGAAGAGGAAGGCGGAGGCGATGTCGCCGGGGGTGCCGACGCGGGGCAGCGGGCGGGCGCGGGTGACGGTCTCGTCGAAGACGTGGTCGCGGATCCTCGCCTCGGTGGCCGGGGTGCGCACCAGGCCGGGGGCGACCGCGTTCACCCTGATGCCGCGCCTGCCATAGTCGGCGGCGAGCTGGCGGGTCAGCCCGCTCACCGCGGCCTTGGCCGCGCTGTACGGCGCGCTGCCGCGCATCCCGGTCAGCGCCACCGCCGAGGAGGTGTTGACGATGGCGCCGCCGCGTTCGCCGAACGCCGCCACGGCCTCGCGGCACATGCGGAACGTCACGCCCAGGTTGAGGTCCACGTACCGGTCGTAGTCGTCGTCGGAGGTGGCGTCGATGGACCGGTCGCCGGCCACGCCGGCGATGTTGGCCAGCGCGCCGGGCGGGCCGAAGACGCGGGAGCACTCGGCGAACACCTCCGCCGCCGACCCTCGGCCGGCCAGGTCGGCCGCGTACGGCGTGAGGGTGAGCCCGTCCCGCCCGGCCTCCTCGGCGAGCGTGGCGAGCCCCGCCTCGTCGCGGTCCACGCCGAGCACGCGGGCGCCCTCGCGGGCGAACAGCAGGGCGGTGGCGCGGCCGATGCCGGAGGCGGCGCCCGTGACGACGGCGGTCTTGCCGCCGAGCCGCCCGCTCACCGCGCCACCGGCGCGAGCGCGCCGAGGCGGTCGTGCACGACCTCGCCGCCGACGACGGTGAGGTCGGCGTGGAGCCCGCGCACGTCCGCGGTCTCCAGGATGTCCCCGGACAGGACCACGAGGTCGGCGAGCCTGCCCGGCTCCAGCGAGCCCCGGACGTCCTCCTCGAAGGTGTACCGCGCGGCGGCGGTGGTGTAGAGCCGGATGGCGTCCTGCATCGATACGGCCTCCTCCACGCCGTGCCGCTCGCCGTGGACGTCGCGGCGGGTGGTCATGACGTGAATGTTGATCATGGGGTCGAGCGGGTTGACGGGGAAGTCGGTTCCGGCGCAGACTCCGCCGATCCCCATCTCGGCGATCATGGTGCGCAGCGGCACGGCGCGCGCCGTCCTGGCCGCGCCGAGGTTGGCCCGGATGGCCCGCGCCTTGTCCCACAGGAACACGCTCTGCGCGGCGGCCAGGACGCCGAGCGCGCGGGCCCGGCGCATCTGGTCGGGCCGGATCAGGCTGGCATGCACCAGCACGAAGCGCCGCCCGGCGATGTCGTGTTCGGCGTGCGCGGCCTCGTAGGCGTCCAGCACGGTGTCGATGGCCGCGTCGCCGACGGCGTGCACGCCCACCCGCCAGCCGTGCGCTGCGGCGGTCTTGACCAGCGCGGTCAGCCGTTCCGGTTCGGCCGCCGGCAGGCCCAGGCCGCCGCCCTCGTACGGCTCCGTCACCGCCGCCGTGCGCAGCGTCATGCCGCCGTCGGCCTGCAGCTTGATCCCGGCCTCGCGCAGCCAGGGATCGCGCTCGTCCGGGGCCGGGTTCTGCGCGAACCAGGCCGCCCAGCCGGCCAGATCCGTCGTCGGGTTCAGCTCGCCGGTGGGGGTCACCATGACGGCGACCCGGGCGGTCATGCGGCCCTCGTCGCGCAGGCGGCGCAGCACGGCCAGGTCCTCGGGGGTGGTCGCCCCGGCCACGACGCCGGTGAGGCCCAGCTCGTTGAGCCGGCGCATGGCGCGGACGAACTGGGCGGCCCGCCGCTCGGGCGGCCAGGGCGGGATCACGTCGGTGACCAGGCGCTGCGCGCCCGCCTCCAGCACGCCGGTCGGCTCCCCGGTGACGGGGTCGCGCTCGATGGTCCCGCCCGGAGGATCGGGGGTGTCCCGGCCGATCCCGGCCAGCCGGAGCGCGGTGCTGTTGACCACGCAACTGTGCCCGATCGGCAGGTGCACGGGGTGGGCGGTGGTGGCGGAGTCCAGCTCGGCGGCGGTCGGCCTGCGGCCTTCGGCGAGCTGGGACACCGGGTGCCAGACCTGCCCGCGGATCCACTCGCCGGGTGGCGTGCGCCCGGCCGCCGCGCGGACGCGCCCGGCCGCCTCGGCGATCGTGCGCGCCCCGGCGAAGGAGACGGTGTCCTCGGCGATCCCGGCGTCCTCGAAGTGGCAGTGGGTGTCGATCAGGCCGGGGAGTACCGAGCGGCCGTCCAGGGCGATCCGGCGGGTGGCGGGCCCGGCCAGGCGCTCGATCTCGGCGTCGCCGCCGGCCGCGAGCACCCGCCCGCCGCGCACGGCGACGGCCCGCGCCACCGTGAACGCGGCGTCGAGCACCAGGACGCGCCCGCCCGTCAGGATCAGGTCGGCGGGGCCACCGTTCACGCCGGTCGCCCCGTGAGCGCCGCCACGCACTCGATCTCGACCAGCACGCCCTCCCTCGGCGGCGCGGCGTTCACGGTGGTCCTGGCCGGGAAGGTCGGGCAGTCGGAGAAGAACTCGCGGTAGTGCCGGTTGAACTCCGGGAAGTCGGCGATGTCGCGCAGGTAGCAGTTGCACTTGATGATGGAGTCCTTGGAGCCGCCGGCCGCCTCGACGACCGCCACCAGGTTGGCCAGGGTCTGCCGCACCTGCTCGGCGAAGCCGGCCGAGACGATGGTGTGGGTGACCGGGTCCAGCGGGCCGGTGCCCGAGCAGTAGATGACGTCCCCGTGCACCACCGCCTGCGACAGCGGGGCGGCGGTTCCGGCGGAAAAGCCCACGAGCGGCGCCGAGGCCGTCTCGACCGCGCGATTCGACATGTGTTCTCCCGTCCAGCGAGCGTTTGCAGGTGTGCCAGCGACGGTAGCCAGCCGGCGCGACGGCGCCCAAGGACGATCTTCCGGTGAACGGAACCCCCGGCTTTGGCCGGCGCGCGGGCGGGCGACAGCATGGAGGCCGCGGAACGAAGGAGGAAGCATGGCGGCCGATTTCCTGCTGGTGCACGGCGCCTGGCACGGCAGCGCGCACTGGGCGAAGGTGAGCGCGGAGCTGGCCGCGCTCGGGCATCGCCCGCTGGCGCTGGACCTGCCCGGCCACGGCCTGTCGGCGCGGTTCCCCACGTCGTACTTCGCGCCCGGCCAGGAGGGGTTCGCGGCGGAGCCGTCGCCGGTCAAGGACGTCACGCTGGACGTGGCCGCGGGTGCGGTCGTCGCGGCCCTGCGGGCGCTGCGGTCCCGGCCCTCGCCCGGCCCGGTGGCGCTGGTGGCGCACAGCATCGGCGGCGCGGTCGCGACCAGGGCGGCGGAGCTGGCCCCGGACCTGGTCGACCACATCGTGTACGTCGCGGCGTTCGTGCCGACGCGGGCCCGCGCCGCGGCGGCGTACCTGGCGCTGCCGGAGAACGGGACGGCGCTGGGCTCGGGGCTGTACCTGGGCGATCCGGCCGTCACCGGCGCGGTGCGGATCAACCCGCGCTCCTGCGACCCCGCGTACCTGGCCGAGCTGCGCGCGGCGTACTTCACCGGGGCGGCCGAGGAGGTCTTCCTGGCCTGCGCGGCGGCGCTGACGCCGGACCAGCCGCTGGGCTTCCTGACCGGGGAGCCGGGGGCCACCGCCGCGCGCTGGGGCGCGATCCCGCGCACGTACGTCCGCTGCGCGCTGGACCGCGCGCTGCCGCCCGCGCTGCAGGACGTGATGATCCGCGACGCCGACGCGCTCGCCCCCGCCACCCCGTTCCGCACGCTCACCCTGGACACGGGCCACGCGCCCTTCGCCACGATGCCGGCCGAGCTGGCGCGGGCGCTGTCGGACGCGGTGCCGGAGTGACCGCCGTTGACGGCGGAGCCGCGGAGCTGCGATCGTGGCATTCATCAATTAAACGGACATAAGTCCCATATGTCGATCGGTGTTGGCAATGGGTAATGAAAGTCCCGACAAGACGCCGGGCCGGTCGGTCACCGGCAAGGCCCTGTCGATCCTGGGCGCCTTCACCCCCGCGCGGCCCGAGCTCCGGCTGGTGGAGATCAGCCGGATCACCGGGCTGCCGGAGCCCACGGCGCACCGGCTGGCCGGGGAGCTGGTGGCCTGGGGCGCGCTGGAGCGGCTGCGCGACGGCACCTACCGCATCGGACTGCGGCTGTGGGAGGTCGGCTCCCTCTCGCCGCGCTCCCGCACCCTGCGTGAGATCGCCCGCCCGTTCATGCAGGACCTGTACGAGGTGACCCGGGAGAACGTGCACCTGGCCGTGCTGCGCGACTCGCAGGTGCTCTACGTCGAGAAGTACTTCGGCCCCCGCTCGATCCGGGTGCCCACCCACATCGGCGAGCGGCTGCCGCTGCACTCCACCGGGGCGGGCAAGGTGCTGCTCGCCTTCTCCCCGCCCGCGTTGCAGGACCGGGTGCTGCACGGCGCCCTGCGGCGGTTCACCCCGGCCACGATCGTCATGCCCGGCACGCTGAGCCGCGCGCTGGTCAACGTCCGGCGTACCGGCATGGCGACGTGCGTGGAGGAGCTGACCATGGGCGCGCTGTCGGTCGCCGCCCCCATCTACGACGCCAACCGCACGGTCGTCGCGGCCCTGTCGCTGGTCATGCGGTCCTCCGGCGGCCATCCCGACCGCATGGGCCCCGCCGTGCGCACCGCCGCGCAGGGCATCTCCCGCGAGCTGGCCCGCTGCCCGGTCCCGCTCGGCGGCACAGCCTGAAAGCGGGTCAGCGCACCGCGACCGTACGGACGTCGCTGGCCAGCTCCCGCAGGGCGCGGCGGTCCACGCGGCCGATCCACGCCAGCGGGATGTCCGGGACCAGGCCCACCCGGTCCACCGGGAGGGCCGCGTCCGCCACGATCTCCCGGAGCCGGGCCGCGGTGAGGCCGCCGCCCGCGCGCGCCAGCGCCACCACGCCCGCGCCCGGCAGGGCGAGCACCCCGGCCCGGCCGACCTCGCGATGGGCGGCGAGCGCCCGCTCGACCTCGGCCGGGTGCACGGTCTCGCCGCCCCGCACCAGGGCGTCCTCGACCCGGCCGATCAGGTGCAGGCGGCCCCGCCCGTCGAAGCGGCACACGTCGCCGGTGTGGTGCCAGCCGTCACGGGACGCCCGCGCCGTGCCCTCCGGGTCGCCCAGGTAGCCGCTCATCACCGCGGGCCCGCGCACGCACAGCTCGCCGCTCGCGCCCGGCGGGCACGGCGTGCCGTCGGGCGCGAGCAGGACGGCACGCATTCCCGCGTACGGCACGCCGACCAGGGTCTCGTCCCCGGCCTCCGGCAGGGCGGCGTGCTCGTCGGGCGAGAGCACGGCCAGCGCCTTGGGGCACTCGGTCTGCCCGTAGACCTGGGCGAGCACCGGCCCGAACAGGCCGAGCGCGGCGCGCAGGACCGGGCCCGGCAGCGCCGCGCCGCTGTAGGCGAGCAGTTCCAGGCCCGGCCAGTCCACCGCCGCGGCCCGCGGATCGGCCACCAGCGCGGCCAGCGAGGGCGGCATGAGGTACGCCAGCGTCGGCCGGTGCCTGCGCGCCGCCTCGACGAACGCGCCCGCCTCGAACCCGTCGCCGCCCTCGGGCAGGATCACGGTGCCCCCGCGCGCCAGGGCCGGGACCACCATGGTGCCGAAGCCGCCGCCGAGGGGTTCGGCCAGCAGCAGGCGGGCGCGGGCCGGCCAGCCGCCCTCGGCCAGGTTGAGCACGCCGGCCGCGGCCAGCGCCCTGCCGGACAGCAGGACGTGCTTGCGCGGGCCGGTCGTGCCGCTGGTGAGCGCGACGCGGACGGGGTCGTCCGGCCCGGCCCGGCACTCCAGCGGCGCGGGCCGCGCCGCCTCGCCCCAGAAGTGCCGCCACCCGGGCGCGGGGTCGTGGCAGAACCACGTCCGCGCCGGAGGGCGGGCCGGGGGCGCCCGGCGCTCCGGCTCGTCGAGCAGGACGAGCCGGGCGCCGAGCGTGCCGGCCAGCTCCGCGAGGGCGCCGGGGTCGCAGGGGACGGGGGCGGCGGCGGAGCGCAGGCCCGCCAGGTAGCAGGCGGCCTGGACGTACCACTGCTCCGGCCGGTTGCCGGCCGCCTGGAGCACGACGTCCCCGGGCCGCAGCCCCAGCTCGTCGAAGAGCCCGATCGCGCGCCCGATCGCCGCCGCGGCCTCGGCGTACGTCGCCAGGCGGTCTCCCCGCGCGAACGCGATTCGCTCCGGGTGGCGGCGCAGCGACCGGACGATGATGTCGCCGACGCCGCCGAATCCCGTCTCCGCGCTCCCCTTCGTACCCGTCACATCCGTCACCGGTCGGGCATGACGTCGCCGCACTCCTTGCAGGTGCGCGCGTCCAGGTCGTCGAAGAAGCGCCGGTACGCCTTGCCCACCGGGTCGGTCCGGTAGTCGTCGATGTGCGTCGCCTCCTCGTGCAGGAACGCGCCGCAGGAGCGGCAGAACCACTGGAAGCGGTCCAGCTCGCCGGGACGGCGCAGCCGCTCGATCACCATCACGAAGGCGTCGGGCGGGAACCTGGGGGAGTGCGGGATGCCGCTGCGCGTGTAGATCGAGGAGCCCTGCGGGATGACCGCGATGTCCTCGGTTCCGTCGGGGTTGCGGTAGTGCAGGTTCATCGCGCCGCGGATCATCAGCATGACCTCGTCGCTGGGGTTGATGTGGAACTCGCTGCGGTACTCCCTGCCGCGCGCGACGAAGGCCAGCGACTCGCCCTCCTGCCACAGCACCCGTACGCGCCCGCCGCTGTCGGCCAGCTCGGCGGCGATGCCGTCCAGATCGACGATCGGCATCTGGATCTTCGATACGTCCATGGTCCCCTCCTGTGGTGCTATGAGCAGTTTGTCGGAGCCGAGATCGGGGGCAGGAAGCCGGCCAGGATCTCCACCAGCTCCTCCGGCCGTTCCTCGGGCAGGTAGTGGCCGCAGTCCTCGACCAGGCGCGCCTCCACCCGCTCGGCGGCGGCGCGCACGGTGTCCAGCCAGCCCAGGCCGACGCCCTGCCGGGCGCCGACGACCAGCACCGGCATCGCGAGCCTGCCCGCCGCGCTCCACGCCCGGTTGTCCTCGATGTCCTGGGGCAGGGCGCGGTAGTGCGCGAAGCTCCCGCGCAGGCCGCCGGGCGCGGCCAGCGCCTCGGCGTACGCGTCCAGGTCGTCCGGGCCGATCGCCTCCGGGCGCACCAGCCCGATGGAGTCGCGCAGGAACAGGAAGCGCAGGTACGCCCGCTCCCGCCCGGCGACCAGCGCCTCCGGCAGGTCCGGCACCATGTTGAACCCGAAGTGCCAGGACCCGCCCAGCAGCGGGTTGGCCGCGTCGAGCGAGCCGCCGAGGCCGGGCACGCCCGCCTCCACGAAGACCAGGGCGGCCACCTCCCCGGGCCACTGGGCCGCCAGCGCGTACGCCACCTGCCCGCCGAGGTCGTGCCCGACGACGTGGTAGCGCTCGTGCCCCAGCCCGCGCATCAGCTCGCGCAGGTGACCGGCCACCGTGCGCTTGTCGTAGCCCGAGGCCGGCTTGGAGCTGTCGCCGAAGCCGGGCAGGTCGGGTACGACGACGGTGTGCCGGGCGGCCAGGGCGGGCAGCACCCGCCGCCAGGCGCGGGAGGTCTGCGGCCAGCCGTGCAGCAGCAGGACCGGGTCGCCCGTGCCGGCCAGCGTGCAGCTCAGCGTCACCTCGCCTGCCTTGATCCGCCGCCGCCCGGCGGCGATGCCGCTCATCCGACCGCCGTTCCGCGGCGCCGGGCGAGGCGGCGCGCCGGGCGGGCGGCCGTGTCCACGGCGTCCAGGTCGATCCCCCTGGTCTCGGGCAGGGCCAGCAGGCAGATCACGGCCCCGATCACGATCATGATCGTCGGGTACCAGAGCCCGGCGAAGATGTTGCCCGCCTCGGCGTTGATCGCGACCATCACCGCCGGCGCGACGCCGCCGAACCAGCCGGTGCCGACCTGGAAGGGCAGCGACATGGCGGTGTAGCGGATTCGGGTCGGGAACAGCTCCACCATGGCCGAGGCCGCCGGCCCCTGCGTCATCTGGGCGTAGGAGACCAGCGCGAGCAGCAGCAGGAACAGCAGCACCACCCGGCCGTCCAGCAGGTCACCCGGCCCGTCGATCCGCACGGTGCCCGAGCCCTCGGCCGGGTATCCGGCCCGCGTGAGCGCGTCGCCCAGCTCGGCCTCCAGGCCGGGCCCGGCCGTCAGCGTACGGCCGTCCACGACGACCGTGACCGGAGCGTCCGGACGCCCGGCCACGTTCTCGTACGCCGCCGACCACCGCGCCAGCAGTTGCTTGGCCCGGTCGCAGTCGCTGGTGAAGGAGGCGGTGCCGGCGGGGTTGAACTGGAAGGAGCAGTCGGCGGGGTCGGCCACGAGCTGGATGCGCACCCTGTCCTGCGCCTCGGCGAGCGCCGGGTTCGCCAGCGCCGCGACCCCGTGGAAGATGGGGAAGTACGTCGCGACCGCCAGCGCGAATCCGGCCAGCATGACCGGCTTGCGGCCCACCTTGTCCGACAGCCAGGAGAAGAACCCGCACAGCAGGAACGCGCACAGCATCAGCCCGAGGAACAGCGTGTTGGCGGTGAGCGTGTCCACCTTCAGCGTCGAGGTGAGCAGGGTGAGGGTGTAGAAGGTCGAGACGTAGCCGACGAACGACTGCGCGGCCACCATCGCCAGCGCGATGAGCACGACCCGCAGGTTGCGGCGGCGGGTGAACGACTCGCGGATCGGGGCCCGCGACTGCGCGCCCTCGGCCTTCATCCGCAGGAACAGCGGGCTCTCCCGCAGCTTCAGCCGGATCCACACCGAGATCGCCAGCGGCACGACCGAGATCAGGAACGGCAGCCGCCAGCCCCACGCGTCGAACGCCTCCGGCCCGGTGATGAACTGCACCGAGAGCAGCACGCCGAGCGAGAGGAAGATGCTCAGCGCGACCGTCGCCGGGAGCCAGCCGACGAAGGCGCCGCGCCTGGCCGGCGGCGCGTGCTCGGCGACGTACGTCACCGCGCCGCCGAACTCGCCGCTGATCGCGAGCCCCTGGAGCACACGGCAGGTCAGCAGCAGCACCGGTGCCGCCCACCCGATCTCGGCCGAGGTGGGCAGCAGGCCGACGGCGAGCGTGGACAGCCCCATGATGATCAGGGTGATCATGAAGATCGCCTTGCGGCCGACCAGGTCGCCGAACCTGGCCCACACCAGGGCGCCCAGCGGGCGCACCACGAAGCCGATGCCGAAGGTGAGCAGGGCGAACACGGTCTGGGCCGCGGGCGGGTAGCCGCCGAAGAACTTGCTGCCGATGACCGGGATCAGCGAGCCGTACAGGAAGAAGTCGTACCACTCGAAGGCGGTGCCGACGGACGACGCGGCGATGACCCGGAACTCCTCCCGGCTCATGCCGCGCCTGGCGGGGCCGGTGGTGTCAGGGGGCTGCGAAGGGGTTGGGGGATGCACCATGACCAGTCGCTCCTTCATGGCGTCGTACCGAGCGGATGCGAGATGTTCACCCCCCGCTCGCCGCCCCGGCAACAGGGATCTTCCGGCAGATGGAACCGGCCGCCGACCCGGCGCGGTCTTTCACTGGCCGGAACCGCGGCCTTGCCCGCCGCCGCCCTGCCGACCAGCATCGGTCCCCGGCTCCAGGCCCCGCCGGAATCGGGCGTCCTGGCAGGCCGACGGGATTGGAGAACGGCATGCTCGACGGGCTCAAAGTCCTCAGTTTCTCGCATTTCGTGCAGGGGCCGTCCGCCGCCCAGCACCTCGCCGACCTGGGCGCGGACGTGATCAAGGTGGAGCCGCCCGGCGGCGCGTGGGAGCGGCGCACGGGCAGCGGCGGGATACGCGTCGGCGGGATCAGCGCCACGTTCCTGGCCGTCAACCGCAACAAGCGCGCCATCGCGGTCGATCTGAAGCACCCGCGGGCCAAGGAGGCGCTGGTGCCGCTGATCCGCCGCGCGGACGTGGTGCTGGAGAACTACCGGCGCGGCGCCCTGGACCGGCTCGGCCTGGGCTACGACGCGGTCCGGGCGATCAAGCCGGACATCATCTACGCCTCCGCGACCGGGTGGGGCGCGAGCGGCCCCATGGCCGACCGGCCGGGCGTGGACCTGCTGGTGCAGGCCAGGTCGGGGCTGATCTCGGTCACCGGGGACGTCCGCGCGGCGCCCACCGCCGCCGGCACGCCGATCGTGGACCACCACGGCGCGGCGCTGCTCGCGCTCGGCGTGCTCGCCGCGTACGCGCGCAAGCTGCGCACCGGGCGCGGCGGGCGCGTCGAGTCCAGCCTGCTCGCCGCCGCGCTGGACCTCCAGGCCGAGTCGCTCACCCTGTACCACGCCGCCGGGCGCGGCCCGGACGGCGTGCGGCGCGACGGCCGGCTCGCGGCCTGGTTCATCGACGCCCCCTACGGCGTGTACGCGCTCGCCGACGGGCACGCGGTGATCGCGCTGAGCGGCGACATGGACGGCTTCGCGGAGGCGATCGGCTCACCGGAGCTGGCCGCTCTCGGCCCCCAGGCCCGGCTGCGCGACCGCGACGCCTTCACCCGCGCCCTCGCCGCCGCCCTCGCCACCTGGACGTACCAGCGGCTTGAGGCCGCGCTCGTCCCGCGCGGCTTCTGGTGCGAGCGGGTGGCCGACTACGACGACGTGGCGCGCGACCCGCAGGTGGCCGCCTGCGGCCTGCTCGCCGAGGCCGAGGTCGCGGGCCGTACGGTGACGCTGGTGCGCCACCCCGTGCGCTACGACGGCGAGTCCCCGGCCATCAGGCGGATGCCGCCCGCGCTCGGCGAGCACACGCGGGAGGTCCTGGCCGAGGCCGGGCTCGCCCCCGCGCTCATCGACGACCTGATCGGCGCCGGGACCCTCGCCGCCCCGGCCGAGGGGAGCGCCGCGTGAAGGCCGTCCTGTGCACCGAGTACGGCGGGCCGGAGACGCTGGAGCTCGCCGACCTCGCCCCGCCCGAGCCCGGCCCCGGCGAGGCCGTCGTGGACGTGTCCTACATCGGGCTGAACTTCCACGAGACCCTGCTCATCGCCGGACGGCACGTCGTGCGGCCCCGCCCGCCGTTCTCCCCCGGCAGCGAGTACGCCGGCACCGTCACCGCCGTCGGCCCCGGCGTGACCCGCGTCAAGCCGGGCGACCGGGTGGCGGGCAACGACGAGTACGGCGCCGCCAGGGAACGCATCGCGGTGCCCGCGGACCGGCTCACCGTGCTGCCCCCCGGCGTGAGCGAGCGGACCGCCGCCGCCCTGCTCGTCGGCTCGGCGACCGCGCTGCACGCCCTGCGCCAGCGGGCCGCGCTCGCACCCGGCGAGACCCTGGCCGTGCTCGGCGCGTCGGGCGGGACCGGCCTGGCCGCGACCGAGATCGGCGGGCTGCTCGGCGCCCGTGTGATCGCCTGCGCGTCCTCGCCCGAGCGGACCGCCTTCCTGCGCGCCCGCGGCGCGGACGAGACCGTCGACTACACCGCCCGCGACCTGAAGACCGAGCTCAAGCGGCTCACCGGCGGGCAGGGTGTGGACGTCGTGTTCGATCCCGTCGGCGGCCCGTACACCGAGCCCGCCCTGCGCGCGCTCGGCTGGCGCGGCCGGCACCTCGTGGTCGGCTTCGCCGCCGGGGACATCCCCCGGCTCCCGTTGAACCTGCCCCTGGTCAAAGGCTGCGCCGTGCTCGGGGTCTTCTTCGGCGAGTTCACCCGCCGGGAGCCCGGGGCGCACGCCGCCAACCTGGAGCAGATCTTCCAGTGGGCCGCCGACGGCCGCCTCGAACCCCACGTGCACGCCGAGCTGCCCCTCGACGCCTGCGCCGAAGGGCTCGGCATCCTCGCCCGCCGCGAGGCGAGGGGAAAGGTCCTGCTCCGGCTGTGACAGCGCCCCTCGTCGTGGACGTGCACGCCCACGCCATGCCCATGCCCCTGCTGCGCCGCCTGGCCGCCCGCGGCCTGGCCGACCTGTCCGGCGTCTCCCGGGGCGTCGTCGTGCTGGACCCCGCCGTCAGCGGCGTCGGTCCCGACACGCCCCTGCCGCTGGACGCCGCCCAGTACGACCCGGCGTCCCGCCTGTCCGCCATGGACGCCGCGGGCGTGGACGTCCGGGTGGTGTCCCTGCCCCCGTTCCTGCTCTGCTCCACCGCCGGCGACCCCCGACTGGCCCGGGACGTGATCGGGCACGGCAACGACGAGCTGGCGGCGTACGCGGCGCGGGCCCCCGGTCGGCTGCTCGCCCTGGGCTCGGTCCCGCTCGGCCTGCCCGGCGCCGCCGAGGAGGCCCGCCGCTGCCTGGACCGGCTCGGCATGGCCGGGCTCGCGCTCGGCACCCGAGGCGCCGGACGCGAGCTGGACGACCCGGTCAACGACGAGCTGTGGGCCCTGCTCGCCGAGCGGCGCGCCTTCGCGTTCCTGCACCCCAGCGGGGTGCCCGACCCGCACCGGCAGCGCGACTACTGGCTGCCCCAGCTCGTCGGCTACCCGATGGAGACCGCGCTCGCCGTGGCGCGCCTGGTGTTCGGCGGCGTGCTGGAGCGCTTCGCCCCGCGCATCTGCCTGGCGCACGGCGGCGGGTGCCTGCCGTCGCTGCGCGGCAGGCTGGACCTGGGCTGGTCCCGCAAGCCCGTCGCCCGCACCACCGTGCTCCCGCCCGGCGAGCTGATCGGCCGCCTCTACTACGACACGGCCGTGTTCTCCGCCACGGCCCTGCGCCGGCTGGTCGCCGACGTGGGCGCCGGGCACGTGCTCCTCGGCACCGACGACCCCTTCGAGCTGGCCGACCGCGACCCGCTCGGCACCGTGGCCGCGCTCGCCCTCGGCCCCGGCGACGCCGCCGCGATCCTGGGCGGCACCGCCGCGGCACTGCTGGCCATCGACACCCCTATCCCCGGCAACCGGACCCTCGACAAGGAGACACGCCCATGACCACGCCACCCATGACCCGCAACCCGGAGATCGGCGAGACCGTCACGGCGGCCGGCGTACGCACCAACTACCTCGCCGCGGGTTCGGGGGAGGAGACCGTCGTCCTGGTGCACGGCTCGGGGCCGGGCGTCAGCGCGTACGCGAACTGGCGCCTGGTCGTCCCGGAGCTGGCCGGCCGCTTCCGGGTGCTCGCCCCCGACATGGCCGGCTTCGGCCACTCCGAGCGTCCCGGGCCCGCCGCCTACGGACTGGAGGCGTGGTCGGCCCAGCTCGTCGGGCTGCTCGACGCGCTCGGCGTCGCCCGCGCCCACATCGTGGGCAACAGCTTCGGGGGCGCCATCGCGCTGCACGTCGCCGCGCACCACCCGGAGCGCGTGGGCAAGCTGGTCCTCATGGGCAGCATGGGCGTGCCCTTCCCGATCACCGAGGGCCTGGAGCGGGTCTGGGGCTACACCCCGTCGGTGGCGAACATGCGGGCGGTGCTCGACGTCTTCGCGTACTCGCCCGGCCTGGTCGGCGACGACCTGGCCCGCGTACGCCACGAGGCCAGCGTCCGGCCGGGCGTGCAGGAGGCGTTCGCGTCGATGTTCCCCGCCCCCAGGCAGCGCTGGGTCGAGGCGATGACCACCCCCGACGACCTCCTGCGCGCCCTGCCGCACCGGGTGCTGCTCGTCCACGGCCGCGAGGACCGGGTGATCCCGCTGGAGACCTCGCTGCGCCTGGCCACCCTGATCGAGCGCGCGGACCTGCTGGTGTTCTCGCACTGCGGCCACTGGTCCATGATCGAGCGCAACGCCGACTTCACCCGCGCCGTGCGCGACTTCCTGTCCTGAAACCGGCCGTTGCCTCCCTTCGCCGGGCTGTTTCCCTGAGGGCATGAGGACGAGGCGCGGGGCCCTGCTCAGGCTGCTCGTGGTGGCGCTGGTGGTGGCCGTCGCGCTGAGCGCGGGCGCGGTGTGGCTCGTCGATCTCGTGCGTGACGCGATCACGGCCCGTATTCCGATGGCGGGCGACCCGATGCCGTGAAAAGAGCCGGGCAATGCGTACCGCCTATTCCGGAATATCGTCATAACGTGTACGGCGCACGCCATTTTTGCGCGGCGCCTCGTGGACTTTCCCATCGGCTTGGTGTCTCATGTAGCCGCTGATTTCGGCAGGCTCACGAGGAGGCATACATGGCCGATTTCCGGAAAATAGCGGCATTCGTCGTCGCGGTCACGGCCCCGCTCGGCGCGGCTCCGGTCGCGAGCGCGAACGCGCAGGCGGCGGAGGGGCGCGAGACGGGAGAGGTGCGCATCACCCGGTTCCTCGGCGAACAGCGCCTTCCGCACAAACCAGAAATCCGGGGAACGGTCATGGGCGGTTTCTCGGGTTTCGACCGTGACCCGGTCACCGGCACCTGGTATTTCATCTCCGACGACAGATGGAGGTACAACCCGGCGCGCTTCTATACCGGTCAACTGGACATCGACCGGGTGAGCGGGGCGTTCCGCGGAGTCCGCGTCACCGGCGTCACCACCTTCAAACAGGCCGACGGCCGGCCGTACCCCGCCTACGGCAGGCCGGGCTCGGCCGATCCCGAGACGATCCGCTTCGACCCGCGCACCGGGCGGCTGTTGTGGGCGCACGAGGGCGACCGCCCCGACGCCGCCCACCGCGACATCCCGCTCTCGCAGCTCTTCGTGCGGTGGACCGACCGCAGGGGCCGGCACCTCGGCGGGCTGCCGATCCCGCGCAACCTGATCATGACCGAGACCGAGCGCGGCCCGCGGCGCAACTACGGCTTCGAGGGGCTGACGCTCGCCCCGAACTCCATCGCCGCCGTGGCCGAGGGGCCGCGCTACGAGGACGGCCGGCCGCCGAGCGTGTACCGGGGCGCGCCGGCCCGCATCACCGTCTGGGACCGCGGCGGCCGGCTGCGCGCCCAGTACGCCTACCCGCTCGACCGGCTGCCCGCCGAGCCCAGCCCCGAGACCGGCGGGGCCGACAGCGGCGTGTCGGAGATCCTGGCGCTGGACGACCACCGCTACCTCGCGCTGGAACGGTCCTGGGTCGAGGGCTCCGGCTACTTCACCAAGCTCTACGAGATCGACCTGCGCGGCGCGACCAACGTCCTGGCCCGCAACAGCCTGGCCGACGGCCGTCCGTACCGTCCGGTGCGCAAGCGCCTGGTCCTGGACCTGACCCGCTTCGGCCACCCGGCGCAGAACCTGGAGGGCCTGGCCTGGGGCCCGCGCCTGGCGTCCGGCGAGTGCACGCTGGTGACCGGCTCCGACGACAACTTCGACTCCCGCGAGGTCACCCAGTTCCTCGCCTTCGCCACCCGCGCGTGCCCGCGCCCGTAGCCGCGCCGTCCTGAGCGTACGCCGTTTCCGCAGATCAGAGACCGGGGCATGACATCTGTCATGCCCCGATCCGTCGGTTCGGCACTTGAGGGGGCCGGACCGCGCGCCGCACGCTTTGACCATGACCCTTACGACGGCGCCCGCGATCGAACTGCGCGGGTTGCGCAAGAGTTTCGGCCAGGTACGCGCCGTGGACGGCATCGACCTGACGGTCGGCGGCGGCGAGGTCGTGGCGCTGCTCGGCCCCAACGGCGCGGGCAAGACGACCACCCTCGACATGCTGCTCGGCCTCCAGCCGCCCGACTCCGGCGAGATCAAGGTGCTCGGCGGCAGCGTCCAGGACGCGATCCGCCGCGGCAAGATCGGCGCGGTGCTGCAGGAGGGCGAGCTGCTGCCGGGCACGACCGTGCGCGAGCTGATCGCGACGATGTCGGCGCTCCAGCCCGACCCGATGCCGCTGGACGAGGTGATCGAGCACGCCGAGCTGGGCGGGCTGCTCCAGCGCAAGACCGACAAGCTGTCCGGCGGCGAGACGCAGCGGGTCAGGTTCGCCCTGGCCCTGGTGGGCGACCCCGAGCTGCTGGTGATGGACGAGCCGACCGCGGCGATGGACGTCACCGCCCGGCGCTCGTTCTGGGCCGCGATCCGCAACCTCGCCGCAGCCGGTCGTACGATCTTGTTCAGCACCCACTATCTGGAGGAGGCCGACACGATCGCCGACCGGATCGTGCTCCTCGCGGCCGGGCGGGTGGCCGCCGACGGGCCCACGACCGAGATCCGCGCGGTCGCCGCGGCCCGGGTCGTACGCTTCACGCTGCCCGGCGCCGACCGCGACGAGCTGATGCTGCTGCCCGGCGCCGACGGGGTCGAGGTGCACGGCGCGGCCGTGACCATCAGGTCGGCCGACAGTGACACCCTGCTGCGCGCGATGCTGGAGCGCTACCGCGACGCCCGCGACGTCGAGGTGGCGACCGCGCCCCTGGCCGACGCCGTGTTCGCGCTCACCGAGCGCCGGGAGCGGGACGAGGTGGCCGCGTGATCGCCTACCTGCGCCTGGAGGTGCTGCGCTCGCTGCGCAGCGGCGGCTACCTCGCCTACACCATCGCCTTCCCCGCCACGTTCTACCTGCTGTTCACCTTGATCATGCAGGCTGGGCCGATGGCGAACGGCACCCAGTACGAGGCGTACTTCATGGTGTCCATGGCCCTGTACGGCACGATCGGCGCCGGGCTCACCTCGGTGGGCTCCCGCATCGCGCTGGAGCGGACCAAGGGCTGGACCCGCCAGCTCGCGCTCAGCCCGCTGCGGCCCCGCGCGTACGTCGGGGTCAAGGTGGCCACCGGCGCGATGCTGTCGGTGCCGGTGATCGGGCTGATCATGCTGGCCGGCTGGCTCGTCAACGACGTGTCGCTGCCCTGGTACACCTGGCTGGCCCTGGTGCCCGCGCTGGTCGTGGGCGGGCTGCCGTTCGCCGCGCTGGGCATCGCCATCGGCTACACCTTCCGCGACGAGGTCGCCCAGATGGTCTCGCTGGCGGTGTACTTCGTCTTCTCCATGGCGGGCGGGCTGTGGATGCCGGCCATGGTGTTCCCCGACTGGCTGGAGTCGATCTCCCACGTGCTGCCGACGTACCAGGCGGGCGAGCTGTCCTGGCGGCTGCTCGCCGGGGACCAGCCGGTCAGCGCGGGCACCGCGATCCTGGCCGCCTGGACGGCCGCGTTCGTGGCGCTGGCCGTCTGGCGCTACCGGCGGACGGCCTGACGACCATGGACACCACACGCCAGGTACAGGTCCTGAGCTGCGGCTTCGTCGGATTCCTCGGCTTTCCGGCGGCCGAGCTGGCCGGGCTCGGCCTGTCCTGGCCGGGCGTGACGGCGGCGGTGGCGGGCCTGGTGGCGTTCGGCGCGCTGTTCGCCTGGGTCATGTGGCACAACGTGCCGCGCCCGCACACCGCCGCCACGCCGTATGCCCTGGCCGCCATGGTGGTCACGGCGGTGGCGCTGCAGTTCCTGCTGGGCACCGCCTGGCTGGTCACGGCGTCGTTCTACCTGGCCACCCTGCTGATCCTGGTGCTGCCGCGGCGCCACTGGCCACTGGCTCTGGCCGGCTTCTGGGCCGGGCACGTCGCACTGGGCGTGCTGGTGCTGGAGGAGTCGCCCGGGGTCGCGGCGCTGCGCGGCGTGGCCATCCTGGTGTACGGGGGCGCGCTCGGCGCCGCGTACTGGCTGATGGAGATGGCCGCCGAGCTGCGGGCCGCGCGGGCGGAGCTGGCCCGCGCGGCGATCTCGGCCGAGCGGCTGCGCATCGCCCGCGACCTGCACGACGTGCTCGGCCAGCGGCTCACCGAGGTCGTGCTGAAGGCCGAGCTGTCGGCCCGGCTGGCGGCCGCCTCCCCGGAGCGGGCCGCGGACGAGATGCGCGAGGTGAGCAGGAGCGCGCGGGAGATACTGGGCGAGGTGCGCGCGACCGTCTCCGGCTACCGCGAGGCGTCCCTGGGCAGCGAGATCGCCACCGCCCGCGAGACCGCCAGGGCCGCGGGCATCGAGCTGACCGTGAACCTGCCCGGCTCACCGCCCCCGCCCGAGGTGGACCGGGCGGCGGCGTGGGTGGTCCGCGAGGGGGTGACCAACGTGCTGCGCCACAGCATGGCCCGATCCTGCACGATCAGCGTCGGCGAGGAGGCCGCCCTCGGGTGCGCGCGGGCGTACGTGGTGACGGTCGCCGACGACGGCCCCGCGCACGGGTCCCGGCCCCGCGCCGAACCCGGCACCGGGCTGACCGGCCTGTCGGAGCGGCTGGCCGCGCTCGGCGGCGATCTGTCCGTCTCCGCGGAGGAGGAGTCGTTCATGCTGCGCGCGCGCATCCCGGAGCGGGCCGCGTGATCCGGGTGCTGCTGGCCGAGGACCAGCACCTCGTACGCGGTGCGCTGTCGGCGCTGCTGTCGCTGGAGGAGGACATCACCGTCGTGGCCGGGGTGGCCGACGGCGCGGCGGCGGTCGCCGCGGCGGCCGAGCACCGGCCGGACGTGGTGCTGCTGGACATCGAGATGCCGGTGATGGACGGCATCACGGCGACCGCGCGCATCCTGTCGGAGGTGCCGACGGCCAGGGTGCTGATCCTGACGACCTTCGGACGGCCCGGCTACCTGCGGCGCGCGATGGACGCCGGCGCCTCCGGGTTCGTGGTGAAGGACACCGAGCCCGAGCGGCTGGCCGACGCGGTGCGCAAGGTGCGCGCGGGCCAGGTCGTGGTGGACCCCGACCTGGCGGTGGCCTCGCTGGAACGCGGCCAGGACCCGCTCACCGAGCGGGAGCGGCAGATCCTGCGCGCCGCCGAGCACGGCGACACCGTGGCCGACCTGGCCAAGCGGCTGTGCCTGTCGGAGGGCACCGTGCGCAACCACCTGTCCAGCGCGATCGGCAAGACCGGGGCGCGCAACCGGGCCGAGGCGGCGCGCACGGCGCGGGAGAACGGCTGGCTGTAGGCCGGGCGCCGCTCAACAGGCGTGCCTCTCGTCCGGCGCCTCGTCCGGAAGCCTGTCCCGCAGCAGGCGCACCCGCAGCCTGGGCCGCCCGCACCCCGTGCACCCGTCCAGGGGCCCGGCCGGGCTGAGCGCCGGATACCTCGTGAACAGCGTGATCAGGGCGATGGACAGCGTCAGGCGCACCACCGAGGCGGCCGGGCACGCGTGGGCGCCGTGCCCGAAGGCGAGGTGGCGGGCCAGCACGCGGGTCAGGTCGAAGATGCCGGGGTCCTTGCCGCCCAGGACCGGCGCGTCGCGGCCGGCCGAGGAGAGCGCGATCGTGACGGCCTCGCCCCGGCACACCCGGACGCCGCCGAGGACCAGGTCCTCGGCCGCGAAGCGGACGGGCGCCAGCTCCGCAGGCAGGGCGTACCGCAGGACCTCCTCCACCGCGCCCGGCAGCAGCTCCGGCCGCCGGAACAGCCGGGCGACCTGATCGGGGTGGCGCAGCAGCGCCGCCACGGCGTCGGTCAGCACACCGGCGAGGTACAGGTGACCGGCCGCCGAGATGGACAGGGCCACATCGAGCAGCTCCTCCTCGCCGACGCGCTCGCCCGCCTCGCCCGCCTCGCCCGTCTCGCTCACCTCGGCCGCCAGCAGGCCCGACAGCAGGTCGTCGCCCGGACGGCGGCGCTTGTCGGCGATCAGATCGGCGAGCTGGTCCCGCAGCCTCGCCAACGCCTCCGGACTGCCCGAGGGCACGCCGAACGCCTGGAACGACCAGCGGCGGTAGTCGGCCCGCCGCTCCTGCGGCACGCCCAGCAGCTCGCACAGTGACAGGACGGGCAGCGGCGCGGTGTAACCCAGGACGAGGTCCACCTCGCGCAGCCCGCGCATGGCGTCCAGCAGCTCCACCGCGATCCGGCGCACCCGCGGGGCCAGCCACTGGCCCCGCTGGGGCGTCATGACGCCCGCGACGAGGTCGCGCAGCCGGGAGTGCCGTGACGGGGTCTCGGGGGAGCCGGGCGGCGCCGGCACCAGCCCGGGATGGGCCAGGGCCTCGCGCGCCAGGTCGTAGCCCACCACCAGCCAGCCGGCGGGGCCGGGGCCCGGCCCGGCGCGGTGGATCGGCCCGGCCTCGCGCAGGGCCGCATAACGGTCGCGAGGGGGCGCGGTGAGCGGCCCTTCACGCATGACCGGAAGTTCCGGAGGGGCTGACGCCTGCTCGGCATAGTGCACGTGCCATCTCCTGCCACAGGAGGGGGAGCTCATCGTGGTCAAGTGGAACAAGGTCCGAATCGACATCCGGTGGACGATCGTGTCAACAAGCATGGTCCGCCCGAGGCCCGCGTCAAGTGAAGCGGCGATGACCGGGAGCCGATCGTTCCATGTCGTTCTCCTCACAGTCGGCGAATCGCGCATTGTGAGGTTGTGGCAACCCCTGAGTCAGCCAATGTTGGCGATATTGTCACATTCAAGCAGTGATCTTGCCTGCCCGATCATCTTCAATCGGGCGTGCCGGAAATCGGCGGGCGGCTTCGCGAGAAGGCGAAGCCGGACGCGGCGGCCCCGCGACGGGGCGGCCACGTTCACCGGTGCCGCCGTCCGGCGGGCACCCGGCGCCGGCCGCTCATGGTCGCGCCCGCACGTACCCACTCTCCGGCCTGCCCTGCCGGTTCGTTCGTGTGTCCGGAAAGGGGGTGAACCATGTCCAAGAACCTGGCGCTGGATCTGGCCGACATCGACGTCGAGCAGATCGCCCCGTACGGCGCTCCCGGCGAGGCGTCGCTCGAATCGCTGATGAGCGGTCACGGAATGCCGGAAATGGCGGCTTCGATCCTGCCGGTCGGCTGCTGCAGCTGCTGCCTTCCGTGCTGCTGCTGTTGCTGACGCGCGTCACCGCCGTCGCGTTCTCCGGGCACGAAAGGAGGTCTCATGACACCCGGACGCACGCTCGCGCTCGACCTGGACGGCGTCGATGTCCAGCCTCTGGCGATCGTCCCCGCCGAGGGCGCCGCGTCGCTGGAGTCGCTGCTCGGCGCGAACGCCATGACCGAGGTCGCGGCGTCCTGCTCGCCCACCTGCAGCTGCTGCGTCGCCTGTTGCTGCTGCTGCTGCGGCTGACCGAGTTCATCACCGATTCCCCTAGTCAATCCCGAGAAAGGAACGACCCATGTCCCAGTCGTTCAAGCTGGACCTCGACGACTTCGACGTCGAGCCGCTCCACGCCGGCGACAGCCCGGCGGGCATCAGCCTGGAGTCGCTGACCCGCGGGCACGGCATGAGCGAGGTCGCGGCCTCGGTCGTCGGCGCCTGCCCGATCCTGCTCTGCAGCTGCTGCTGCTGCTGCTAGGAAGCGCGCCCATCATGGCCACCAATCTCCTGCTCGACCTGCGCGGGATCGACACCGAGCCGGTGACCCCGGCCGAGTACGGCTCCAGCCCTTCGCTGGAGTCGCTCATGGGCGGCATGGCGATGGCCGAGACCGCCGCGTCGTGCAGCGCCTGCAGCTGCTGCGTCGTGTGCTGTTGCTGCTGCTGCAGCGGCTGAGCGGCAGGCCCGCCCGCCCCTGCGATCGCCCCTGCGAGAAAGGGAAAGGAGGTATGGCACATGTCGCGTCTCGCCCTTGACCTGGAGGAGCTCGACACCGAGCGGCTCCAGCCCGTCGGCGTCGGCAACATGCAGTTGGCGACGATCGGCAGCGGTCACGGCATGACCGAGGTCGCCGCCTCGGCGTCCTCGTCGTGCTGCAGCGCGAGCTGCTGCCTTGCCTGTTGCTGCTGCTGCTGCGGCTAGCAGCGAGCCAAGCCCGACCGTGAAACAGCGCGGCACGCGTCTACCGCCGCGCGCACCCGGCCAGGTCGAGACGGACCGGCCGGTCCGGCCTGTCGCCGCGAGCACGGCCGACCGCCTCCGTCAGCCCGCCTGTGCCCCGACGCGAAGGACACCCGCATGGAATCCGCGCACGACTCGATCCGGCCCAAGCTCAAGCCCGATGTCTACTGGGTCCCGCACCCCGACGGGGCGGTGTTCGTCCACTCCAGCGCCCATCTCACCGTACGGGGCAAGAGCGCGCTCGCCCTCATGGACCGCCTCGCCCCCCACCTCGACGGTGCCGTCACCCTCGGCGAGCTGGTCACCGGCCTGCCCGACGGCAAGCGTGAGATGGTCACCACGCTGGTGTCCTCGCTGCTCACCGCGGGCCTGATCAAGGACGTCTCCGGCGACGAGCCGCACGGCCTGACGGCCGCGGAGCTGGAGCTGTACGCGGCCGAGATCGCCTACATCGACTACTACCTCGACTCGGCGGCCCGCCGGTTCGAGGTCTACCGCAACACCCCCATCGCGTGCGTCGGCTCCGGGCTGACCCTCACCGCCCTCGCGCACGCCTGCCTGGCCGCCGGGGCCCGCGACGTGCGCGTGCTGGTGACCGGCGAGAGCCCCACCTCCGCCGAGAGGCTGGACGACTACGCCCGCCTGGCCGCCGAACGCGATCCCGCGCAGCGCCTCACCCACGGCCCCCTCTCCGGCTCGCTCGCCGCGGCGATCGGCGACGCCGGCGTCGTGCTGCACGTCTCCGACCGGCCGATGGCCGCCCGCGCCGCCGAACTGGACCGCATCTGCCAGGAGCGGGGCCTCCCGCTGGTGCAGGGCGTCATGGCCGGCGACGAGGCGTGGACCGGCCCGGTCAGCGGCTCCACCGGCATGCTGTGGACCGCCGCCTGGCTGCGCCGCGCCGCCAACCTGGGCCTGCACCCCGACCCGTTCACCGGCACCAGTAGCGACGGCACCGGCGGCGACGGCGCTGGCACCGACGGCACCGGCGCCGAAGGCGCGGAGCCGAGCCCGTTCCTGGCCGGGCCGACCGCGGCGATCGTCGCCAACCGCGTCAGCTTCACCGCCTTCCGCCACATCACCGGCATCGCCGACGCCGACCCGCACAGCGCCGACCCCGCCAAGGCGGGCCGCGCCGCCGTCAGCGTGGTGAACCTGGAGACGCTGAACACCGGCGAGTACCGCTTCCACCCCCACCCCGCCGCCCAGCGCGCCGCCTCCGAGTCCGCCGACGCCTTCGCCGAGCGCTACCGCGCCTTCCTCGCCGCGACCCGGCTCGACGACGAGACGTTCTCGGCCCGCGCCGCGAGTTGCTTCGACCCCCGGCTCGGCCTGTTCGCCGAGATGGACGAGGGCGAGCTGCAGCAGCTCCCCCTGTACGCCGCCCGCGCCCGCGTCTCCGACCCGTTCGGGCACGCCGGCACCGGGGACGGCCGGGAGCGACCGCAGGTCACCGGCGCCGGCGTCACCCAGGCGCAGGCCCGGCACGAGACCGGGATCGCCGCGCTGGCCGCGTACGCCGCGCTCGCCGTGGACCGGCGCCGCCTGACCTCCGACGGCCAGGCGTACGCGCACAACCTGGTGCTGGAGAAGGACGAGCCGGTCCCGGCCGAGCTCCTGTACCCCGTGCTGCGCGCCGAGCCCGGCCCCTTCCGCGTGCCGGTCGGCCTGGTCGCCGGCCCCGACGCCGGCACCGCGCTCGCCGACGGCCTGCTCGCGCACATCGTCGCCCTGACCGCCGCCGCGGCCGTGACGTCCGGCACCCCCTTCCCGCGGGTGGACCTGGACGCCGCCGCGCTGCCGGACACCCCCGCCCGCTACCTGGAGATGCTGCGGGTCGCGCGCGTGCCGCTCACGGCCTACGACGTGACCGGCCCCCTGGGCGTGCCGGTCTACGCCCTGTGCGTGGAGGACCGCACCATCGCCTACGCCGCCGCGCCGCGCCTGGCCGCCGGCCTGGCCCGGGTGCTGCTGGACTACCAGGGCGTCCCCACCCACCTGGACGGCGACGCGCCCGCGCTGCCCGAGCCGCTGCGCGGCACCGACACCGCCGCCTGGCGGGAGGCGCCCGAGCCGGACTGGCGGGCCCTGACCCGGACCCTGCACGAGCACGGTTACCAGGCGCACGCCGCCCCCGCCGGGCACGACCCGGTGATCGCCCGCGTCCTGCCCACCCTGGTCCAGGTGACCGTCCATGGCTGAGCCCACCCTCGCCGCAGCCCCGCCGCGCGTGAGCGTGCTCGGCGCCGGCGCCCTCGGCTCCGCGCTCGCCGAGCGGCTGCGCCCGTACGCCCCCGGCCCCGATGAGGCGCCCGACCTGCTGGTCGTGGCCGGCGACGAGCCCGGCGAGCGCCCGGAGAAGACGCCCTGGCTCCCGGTCGGCGTGGAGCTCGGCACCGTCGTGATCGGCCCCGCCGCCCTGCCGGGCGAGCCCGGCTGCCCGGTCTGCGCGCGCTCCCGGGCCGGCAAGGCCCGCGCCGACGAGGCCGAGCGGCGGCGCGCCCGCGACAGGTTCCCCGACCGCTACCACGCCGACGACGTGCGGCTGACCCGGTTCGGGCTGGCCGTGGTCGCCGACCTCGTCGAGGACGAGCTGGCCCGCCTGCACCGGGGCGAGGCCGCCCGCACCCGCCGCGGCGTCATCCGCGTACGGCTGGACACCCTGGCCACCAGCGTGCACACCTTCCTGCCGGAGCCGCACTGCCCGCAGTGCGGGGAGCTGCCGGAGGACACCGAGGAGGCGGCCCGGATCACGCTGCTCCCGCGCCCCAAGCTCTCCAGGGACGTCTACCGGGTCGGCGACCTGCACGCCCGCGCCGACGAGCTGGTCAGCACGTACGTGGACGCCGAGACCGGCCTGATCCGCGGCCTGTACCGCACCGTCTTCGGCACCTACCCCACGGCCTCGGCGCCCATGGGCCTGGCGCCCGGAGCGGAGGACGTCGAGATGGGCTTCGGCCGGGACCTGGACTTCGCCACCGCCCAGCTCACGGCGATAGCCGAGGCGGTGGAACGGCACGGCGGCATGCGGCCGGGCGGCAAGCGCACGGTCGTGCGCGGCAGCTACCGGCAACTGGCCGAGCGCGCCCTGGACCCCAAGACCCTGGGCCTGTACCCCGCCCACTGGCACGACCGGCCCGGCTTCTACTACCAGCGCTACCACGACGACCTGGAGATGAACTGGGTCTGGGGCCACTCCTTCGCCAGGAACGAGCCGATCCTGGTCCCGGAGACCTACGCCTATTACCGCATGCACGCCCCGGGCCACGGCCACGGACACGGGCACGGCGACGAGATGCCCCTGTCGGGCCCGCGCCCGCCCGTGGACCGCCCCTTCGTCTACGAGATCTCCAACGGCTGCGCCCTCGGCGGCTGCCTGGAGGAGGCGATCCTGCACGGCATCCTGGAGGTCGCCGAGCGCGACGCGTTCCTGCTCACCTGGTACGCCCGCCTCCCCGTGCGCCGCCTGGACCTCGACACCGCCGCCGACCGCCGCATCCCGCTCATGGCCGAGCGGCTGCGCCACGACCTCGGCTACGACGTGCACGCCTTCGACACCACTACCGAGCACGGCATCCCCAGCGTGTGGGTCATGGCCGTGCACCCCAGCGACCACGACGACGTGCCCAAGATGCTGTGCTCGGCCGGCTCGTCGTTCTCACCCGAGCGGGCGGTGGCCAACGCGCTGCTGGAACTGGCCCCCCTGGTGCAGTGGCGGCAGGACAGCATGATCGAGGAGCGCGAGCGCATCCTCGCCATGCTCGACGACCCCGACCAGGTGATCAGCATGCACGACCACTCCCTGGTCAACGCCCACCACGCCGCGTTCCCCCGGCTGGAGTTCCTGTTCCGGGACCCGGGCGCCGTGCCCATCGCCGAGTCCTTCGCCGGCACGTTCCGGCCGCGCAACGAGGACCTCACCGCCGACCTGCGCGCGACCGTGGACCGCTACCTGGAGCGGGGCCAGGACGTGGTGGTGGTGGACCAGACCACCCCCGAGCACGCCGCGGGCGGCTTCACCTGCGTCAAGGTCATCATCCCCGGCCTGCTGCCGATGACCTTCGGCCACCGGCTGCGCCGGGTCGAGGGCCTGCCCCGCCTGTACGAGGTGCCCCGCATGCTCGGCTACGCCGACGCCCCGGCACGCCCGGAGGACATCAACCCGCATCCCCACCCCTTCCCGTAGATCGGTGCACGCGAGCATGGGCAACCTCGACGTCGCCGTCGCCGACGGCTATTGGCACTCCACCTTCTTCGACACCGCCGCCCTGCTGATGGAGAGCGCCGGGGCCGAAGGCGGACCGGACGAGCCACCGAAGTTCAAGAGATACCTCGACCGGCCCCGGCTGGCCCTGCCGCAGCAGGTGCCGCTGCGGCTCGGGCCGCTGGACCGGGTGCTGGCCGGCGACCCCGCGCCGCCGCCCGCCCCGCTGCGGGCCGGGGACCCGGCGCACCCCGACACCCTCGGCGCCCTGCTGTACTACGGCTACGGCTTCTCCCGCCAGGACGTCGGCCCCACCGCGGGCTGGCCCTACCACCGCCTGGTGCCCTCCGCGCGCTGCTTCTACCCGACGGAGCTGTACCTGTGCCTGCCGGGCGGCGGCGACCTGCCCGCCGGCGTCTACCACTACGACCAGCTCCACCACGCCCTGGTGGAGCTGCGGCCCGGCGACCACACCGAATTCCTGGCCGCCGCGGCCGGGGCCGGGTTCGACGGGGCCGCCGCGGTCGCGGTGCTGACCTCCCACTTCTGGAAGACCGCCTTCCGCTACCGCCACTACGCCTACCGGCTGTGCACGCAGGAGGCGGGCATGGTCGCCGGCAACCTGCTGCTGGTGGCGGCGGCGCTCGGCCTGGCCGCGCACACGCACTACCAGTTCCTGGACGAGGCCGTGGACCGCCTCCTCGGGCTCACGCCGGGGGAGGAGCGCACCATGGCGGTGCTGCCGCTGTACCCGGCGGACGCCGCGCCCGCCGCCGTACGCCCCGCGCCCGGGGCCACCGCGGCCGGGCTGTGCGCCCGCATCCCGCCCCTGCACGCGCCCTACGAGGACGTGCCCAAGGACCTGTCGGCCGCCGCCCGCCTGTACGACCTGGACCGCCACTCGGTGCTGGAGGACACCGCCGGGTTCGCCCCGCCGCGCCCGCCCGCCGCTCCGCCCACACCCGGTCACGGGCTCGGGAACGGGCACGTGAACGGGAACGGGCACGGGAACGGGCACGGCCCCGACCTGGCCGTCACGCTGCGCGAGCGCAACTCGGGCGGGACGCTGTTCCGGCCGGTCGGCACGCCCATCGGCGCCGCCGACCTGGACCGGGTGGTGCGCCACGCCCTCGACCCCTCGCCCACCGACCTCGGCGCCCCGCTCAGCGCGGTCCACGTCGTGGTCCAGCACGTCACCGGGGTGCCCGCCGGGATCTACCGGGTGGACGGCGGCGAGCTGCGGCGGGCGGGCGACCTGCCCGAGGGCCGCCTGGACCGCCAGCTCGCCTTCGGGCCGCCCGTGATGGACATGACCGCGGTCAACGCCGTGTGCTACCTGGTCGCCGACCGCGACGAGGCCACCCGGTGGCTGGGCAACCGGGGATACCGCATCGCCGGCATGGACGCCGGAGCCCCCGCCCAGCGCATCTGCGTGCTCGCCGCCGCCGCGGGCCTGGCCGCCCGCCCCGTGAACAGCTACTCCGTGCCTCAGGTACGCGAGCTGCTCGGCATCGAGCGGGACTCGGCCGTCCCCATGTTCCAGATCGCCCTGGGACGGCGCAGCCCGAGCCCGCAGTACGAGCTGCCCATCCTGTTCTGATCCCTTCTCCTCCGTCGCCGACCCCAAAGGAAGGGAGTCCCGACATGCGTGTCGGTATCAGAGTGGCCAGTCTGCCGGTGACCGCCGTCGGCCAACTGCGCTCCGACAAGAGCTGGGCCGCCATCGCCGACGCCGTCGCGACCGGACGCTGGCTGAGGGAGGAGGGCGCGCGGCTGTCGGATGAGCTGTACGAGCTGATCGGACGGCCCGAGACGGCCCCGGTGAAGCCCCGCGCCGTCGCGCTGCGGCGGGCGGTCTTCACCGGGCGCAGGCTGGGCTCCCGGTTGTGGAACCCCGAGATCCGCGCGGTGCTCCCCGAGGAGCTGGCCGCCCGGATCGACGCCTGGGACCGGCGCTACCGGGAGCGCGACGCGATCGTCGCCGACCTGCCGGACCTGATGGCCGGCGAGCTCGCCGAGGTCAACCGGCTGCTGCGCGAGACGCTGCGCGCCCCGGCCTTCCAGTACGGCCTGGTCACCGGCAGCCCGGACCTGTTCGAGGAGCTGACCAAGTGGCTCGGCGGCCCGCGCGACGCGCAGCCCTCCCGCCAGACCCTGCTGCGGCTCACCAAGTACCTGCTGCGGGTCGTCACCAAGACCAGCCCCTACAGCACGTTCACCATCAGCGGCATGACCGGCGTCGTGCCCGGCCACGACGCCGTCCGCTTCACCGGCGACTTCGAGTGGAAGAGCGTGGTGGAGCTGAACATCTGGCTGGTCCGCCGGCTCGCGGTCGCCGCCGTACGCCACCCCGCCCTGCGCGCCACCCAGGTGCTGCGGCCCAACCCCAGCCTCGTCGCCGACGGCGACACCCTCACCTTCCTGGCCGGCGGGCCCGCGGCCGCGCTGGTCAGGCTCCGGCGCAGCCCGGCGCTTGAGGAGAGCCTGCGCCATCTTCAGGAGCATCCCGGCGCCACGTTCACCGGGCTCTGCCGCCACCTGCGCGAGATCGACCCGAAGCTCGACGAGCGCGAAGTGGCGCAGTACGTCGCCAAGCTCGCCGACGCCGGGGTGCTCAACGCCCTGCCGCCGTACGCCGAGCAGGACGAGGACCACCTCGCCACCCTGGCCGCCTGGCTGGGCGGCGGCGGCGCCCCCGAGCTGGACCACCTCGCCGGCGAGGCCCGGCGGCTGCACGCCGACCTGCTGGACTACGCCGGCCTGGCCGATCCGGCCCAGCGGCGCGAACGCAACCGGGTCATCGTCGGACGCCTGGGCGGCATGCTGGAGGCGGCCGACCGCGTCTCCGGCCTCCCCGACGGCGAGCCGCTGCCCCGCAAGAACCTCTTCCACGAGAACGCCGTCTTCCTGTCCCCGGTCGCCGAGCTGGGCCGGGACGCCTGGGAGCCGGTCCTGGCCGACCTGCACGCCCTGCGTCCCGTCCTCGGCATGTTCGATCCGGGCAGGCCCGCCCGCCTCGCGCTCACCCGGGTGTTCACGGCCACGTACGGCGAGGGCGGCACGGCCCCGTGGCTGGACTTCTACCAGACGATCAACCGGCTGATCGGCGGCGGGCACAAGGCGAGCATCGGCGGCGTGGACGGCGCCACCGCCCGCGCCCTGTGCAACGGGCCGTCCACCACGCCCCCCGACGTGTGGCGGGCCCTGCCCTTCGCCCGAGAGCAGTCCGAGCTGACCGACACCGTCGGCAAGGCCATCCGGTTCCGCCCCGCCGACCCGGACGGCGTCGTCCGGCTCAGCCCGGCCGAGCTGGACGCCCTGACCCGCCCCTACGGCCAGTCGGTGGCCGACCCGCTCACCTGCTACGTCCAGCTCGTCGAGTCCGAGGGCCCGCTGCGGATCGTGCTCAACACGGTCTCGGTCGGCGTCGGCCGCGGCCACACCCGGCTGGCCCGCATGCTGCGCCGGGCGGGCGCGCGCGGGTACGACGAGCCGGCCGTGGCCGAGGAGGCGCCCGACGGGTCGCTGCTGGTGGAGAGCGGCGCCGGCTTCGACAGCAACCTCAACCTGCGCACGCCGGGCACCCGCTACGAGCTGGACTACCCCTTCACCGCGCCCGGCCGCCCGGAGGCGTACCGCATCCCCGTCAACGACCTGCTCGTCGCCCACGACTCTGGCACCGACGCCCTGACGCTGCGCTCGCGGCGGCTCGGCCGCCCGCTGCGGCCCGTACACGGCGGCCTGATGGCGGAGATGTGGCTCCCGCCGCCGCTCCGGCACCTCATCGAGATCTTCGGCGCGCCGCCGACGCTGATGCACGCCAGCCTGCCGCTGTTCCTGCCCCGCGACCACGACCCGCGCGAGCTCGGGCTGCGCGTGCTGCCGCGCCTGGAGGTCGGCCGGATCGTGCTGAGCCGCCGCTGCTGGGCGTTCCCGGCCAAGGAGATGCCGCTGCGCGCCAAGGGCGAGAGCGACGCGGGCTACTGGCTGCGCCTGGCCGAGTGGTTCGCCGAGCAGGACATGCCGGAGCGCTTCTACGTCCGCGTCGTGGCCGTCTCGCACACCACGTGGCGGCCCGACCTGAAGTCCCGCAAGCCCATGTACGTCGATGTGGCCATGTGGTACTCGATCGCGCTGCTGGAGCGCGCCATCGCCGACCCCGGCGACCTGGTCATCGTCACCGAGGCGCTGCCCGATCTGGACGCGGCCCCGCGCTACGGCGCCGCCGGGCACGTCACCGAGCTGACCGTCGAGGTCGGCGGCGAGGAGGACCGATGAGCTGGGTGAGCGTGCACGCCTTCCACCAGGGAGACCTGGACGCCCTGCTCACCGCCGGGGTCGTGCCCCTCGCCGAGCGCCTGGCCGGCGACGGCCTGGCCGTGCGGTGGTTCTTCCTGCGCTACTGGGACGGCGGCCCGCACCTGCGCGTACGCGTGCTGGCCGCCGAAGGGCAGGAGGCGCGCGTGGAGCGGGAGCTGGTGGACGGGCTCGGCGCCTACCTGCGCGCCCACCCCTCCGGCACGCTCGACGCCGACGCCTACCGGCGCATGGCCGCGGAACTGGCCCGGATGGAGGGCATGGCCGCGCACGAGGCCGAGCCGCGGCCCAACGACACCGCCCAGCCGGTGCCGTACGTGCCCGAGCGCCACGTCTACGGCGAGCGGGAGGCGCTGGCCGCCGCCGAGCGGCACTTCGCGGAGTCCAGCCGCATCGCCGCGGGCGTGGTGGCGGCGGGCACGCCGCAGGGCCGGCGCCGCGGGCTGGCGCTGTCGGCCGCCCTGCTGGCCCTGGCCGTGGCCGAACCCGACCTGGACGACGTGGCCGCCCGTTTCGCCGCCGGCGCGCAGGCCGCCATCACCGCCGCGCGCGACGCGGGCATGCCGGATCTGTCGGCCTCCTACCTGCCGCAGCGCGAGCGGCTGCTCGCCCACGCCCGCGACCTGTGGCGGCTCGCCGCCACCGGCCCCCAGCAGGACGACGACGAGGACGACGCCCACATCGCCTGGCTGCGCAGCGTACGGGCGCTGCGGCAGCGGCTGGAGGCGGCCCGCGCGGCCGGAGACCTCGACGTCGAGCCCCCGCGCTCGCCGTTCACCTGGCAGACGGCGCACCTGCCCGGCGGGCCCCCCGCCGCGGTGCGCGGCGTGCTGCTGCGCGCCGCCCACCTGTTCAACAACCGCCTCGGCGTCCCGATCAGCGAGGAGATCCACATCAACTACCTGATCGGCAGAACCCTCGCCGACCTTGCACCGAACCGAGAACCCACGACTGTGAGGACACCGTGACCGAGACGACGCGGCAGTGGCACAGCGCGCACATCTACTACTACGACGGGAACGGCGCCGACGCGCTGCTCCTGGACGGGGTCCGGCCACTGATCGCGGCGCTCGGCGAGCGCGGCATGCCGGACGCCTACTTCGTCCGCCACTGGCTGCGCGGCCCCCATGTCCGGGTGCACGTCCACACCGACCCCGCGACCTGGGAGAACGTCGCCAAGCCGCTGATCGAGGACATCGCGGGCGGCTACCTGCGCGAGCACCCGTCCACGCACGTCCCGGACATGGAGCAGGAGGAGCGCGTCCACACCTGGCTGGCCGAGCTGGAACGCGAGCAGGGGCCGCTGACCCCCTGGTTCCCCGACAACTCCATCCAGTACCTGCCGTACGACCGGCGCCTGCACGTGCTCGGCACCGTGGAGGCCGCCGACAACCTCGCCGCGTTCCACGTCGAGACCACCCCGCTCGCCTTCCGCATCCTTCAGGACCACCCCACCAAGTCGGGCAGGCTCGGCGCGCTGCTGTCGCTGATGCTGGCCAGCGCGCAGATCGGCTGCCCGCCCATCACCAAGGGCTACCTGTCCTACCGCTCGCACGCCGAGGGGTTCTTCGCCAACTGCGCCGACCCGCAGCGGATGCGCACCACGTACGAGAACCTGTACCAGGCCAACCGGGAGCCGCTGGCCCGGCGGCTGCGCGCGGTGCTGGCGCTGCTGGACCCCGATGCCCCCGCCGCCGACGTGGACGAGGACGGGTACGAGGAGGCGACCCGCTACCTCGCCGAGTGGGCGCCCATCGCGCGCCGCGTCATCGAGCGCTCGGAGGACCTGGAGGCCCGCGGGCTGCTCGACATGCCGTCCTTCTTCGTGGACGACCCCGACTCCCGGCGCGGCATGGGCTGGGAGAACGTCAGCGACTTCCACAAGGCCCTCATCGGCAACGAGCACGTGCGCGACGAGCTGGCCTCGGCGACGTGGTTCACCGTCTACCGGGTCCTGCTCAACTTCCAGTACCTGCTGTTCAGCAGGCTGGGCCTGACCCCGTCGGAGCGGTTCCTGCTGTGCCACCTCGCCGCGCGCGCGGTGGAGGACGCCCACGACATGGGCCTGGACAAGGTCATCGAGCTGCTGCAGGCCGAGCCCACCGCCTGGGGGCCGAGGTGACGCACGCGCGGGAGGCCGCGGCGGCGCGCCGCTACCTGAGCGAGGGGGAGCGCCTGCAGCCGGGCAACCTGGCCCGGGTGGACTGGGGCCGGAAGCTGCCCGCGGTCAAGCGCTACCCGCCCCGGGCCGCCGTGCGCCCGGCGGACCCGCTGCCCGCGCTGCTGCGCGACGCCTACGGCTGGACCCGCTACCAGTGGGACGACTGGGGGCAGGCCACATCGTTGCCCGGCATGGCCAACCTCGCCCTCGGCCGCCCGCTGCGCGCGGTGCCGTCGGGCGGCGGCCTGTCGTCCTCCGAGCTGTACCCGGTCGGCGAGGTGCCCGGCCTGCCCTCCGGGGCCTACCACTACGACGGCGCCGCCGAGGCGCTCGACCCGGTGCGCGCCAACGTCACCCCGGCCGACCTGGGCCTGGACGACACGCCCCTGGCGTTGCTGATCACCAGCGTGTTCGGCAGGGTGTCCTTCAAGTACGGCGAGTTCGGCTACCGGCTGCAGTGCCTGGACGCCGGCCTGCTCGCCGGGCAGATCCTCGCCGTCCTGGACGCCGCCGGGCTCGGCGGCCGGCTGCACACCCGCTTCCACGACGAGGCGGCGGAGGAACGGCTCGGCCTGACCCCCACCGCCGAACGCCCGCTCGTCGCGGTCGCCGTCCGCGGCCTGCCCCCCGCGGCTCCTGCGGCTCCCGGGGCGGTGCCGCTCGCCGCCCCGGCCCTGCCGACGGAGCACACCCGGCCGCCGCAGGTGCTGGACACCATGCCGCACACCCGTACGCTGTGCGCGGCCAGCCGGGACGGCACCGGGCCCGGCGCTCCGCTCCCGCCGCCGCTCGTGCCCGGCCCCGCGTGGCCGGGCGACGCCGTCGCGCTCCCGCCGCCGGACGCCGACCCGCTGCGGCCGGACGCGCTCGCGGTGGCCCGGCGCGAGCGCCGCAGCCTGGACGGCCGTTTCGGCGTCGGCCCCATCACCCTCGCCCAGGCCGCCACCGTGATCGCCGCCGCCCGGCACACCTGGGAGGGCGACGTCGGCTCCCGGCACGTCCTGCTGTACTGCCTGGTCAACGACGTCACCGGCGTCCCGCGCGGCGCGTACGTCTACGACCCGGCCGGCCACCGGCTGCTCCGCACCCGCGAGGGCGACCTGCGCGAGGAGATGTGGCTGCCGCCGCCGCAGCGCTGGCTGCTCGGCGACCAGCGCTGCGCCATGGCCGTGTACCCGGCGGGCGACTACGCCGCGGGCTTCGCGGCCTGCGGCGACCGCTGGTACCAGATGCAGAACATCGCCGCGGGCGCCGTGGCGCAGCGCGTCCTGCTCGCCGCCGCCGGTGCCGGGCTCAGCAGCCGCATCATGTGCGCCGCCGCCCCCGCCGACGTCGCGAAACTGCTCGCCCTCCCGCCCGCCCACCGCCCCCTGTGCGAGATCCTGATCGGCCCGCGGGGGCACAACGTCGCCTACGCCCAGCCGCTGTCCGCCGGCGACACCTGGCCCGCCCGCACTCCCGAGGTGACCCCATGAAGCTGCGCAGCCGAGTCCCCAAGCACCACAAGACGGGCACCCACCGCGAGGTCCCCGCCACGACCACCCTGGAACGCATCCGCCCGCACCTGCGCACCATCGGCGTCACCAGGATCGCCGACATCACCGGCCTGGACCGGGTGGGCATCCCCGTCTACAACGCGATCATGCCGCGCTCGCAGGAGCGGCTGTCCATCTACAACGGCAAGGGCCCGACCCCCGCCGACGCGATGGCCTCGGCCGTCATGGAGGCCGTGGAACGCTTCTGCGCCTGGCAGCCGATGCGGGCCACCGCCATCGCCTCCTACGCCGACCTCGCCGCCGCCGGGCGCCCGGTCATGGACCCGGCGGCGTACAACCTGGAGCAGGACCGCCGCTACCACCCTGACCTGCCGATCTCCTGGGTGGAGGGGTTCGACCTGATCGCCGGGGAGCCCGTGCTCGTGCCGCAGTGCCTGGGCGGGTACTACCACCGCTTCCACGAGATCCCCACGCACAAGATCACCACCGCGAACGGCATCGCCTCCGGCAACACCCTGGAGGAGGCCGTCTGCCACGGGCTGGCCGAGGTCATCGAGCGCGACGACTGGACCATGGCCGAGCTGGTCGGCAACCGCCTGCGCCAGGTGATCCGGCAGCGGCTGGGCCAGAACGCCCCGCCCGGGGCCGACGAGTGGCTGACCGAGCGCAACCCGAGCATCGACCTGGGCACCCTGCCCGCCTCCGCGCAGCGTTACGTCGAGGCGTTCGAGCAGGCGGGCGTACGCATCGTGCTGAAGTACACCGGAGGCGACAGCACGGTCCCCAGCGTGGCCGCGATGGCGCTGGAGGACAGCGGCGGCGCCTTCTCCGCCGCGCACGCCGGCTACGGCGCCCACCCCGACGCCGAGACCGCGCTGCTGCGGGCGCTCACCGAGGTCGCGCAGAGCCGTGCCGTGGACATCCAGGGCATGCGCGAGGACCTGAGCCAGGCCGGCGACGAGATCCCCGACTGGGACCGCCACGCCGCCAGGAGCGCCAGTGTGGACCCCACGTCCTGGCCCTTCAACGACTCCCCGGCCCCGGTCAAGTTCGCCGACCTGCCCAGCACGCCCAGCGACGACATCGCGGCCGACCTCGCCGTGATGCTCGCCGAATGCCGGCGGCGCGGCCTGGACCGGGTCATCGCCCTGGACCGCACCGCCCCCGGCCTGCCCGTCGCGGTGGCCCGGGTGCTGGTGCCCGGCGCCGAGTCCTGGGGCGTGGACCAGAGCAAGCTCGGCCCCCGGGCGGGCGCCCGGTGGGACGCGGAGCTCAAGGAACTGATCCGCCGGCGCGACGAAGGCGCCGCCGGCGGGGGAGAGGAGTCCTGATGCGCGCGGTGGTCTTCGTCGGCCCGAGCGTCCCGCCCGAGACCGTGCGCCAGATGGTGGACGGCCGGGCCGAGGTGCTCCCGCCCGTACGCCGGGGCGACATCCACGCCCTGTACCGCGACGGCGCGGCCAAGCCCACCCACATCGGCGTCATCGACGGCCAGTTCTTCCAGGGCCTGTCGATCTCGCCCAAGGAGATCCTGGCCGTCATGGACGACCACGGGGCCAAGGTCTACGGCGCGGCCAGCATCGGCGCGCTGCGCGCCGCGGAGCTGCACACCTGGGGGATGACCGGCATCGGCGAGATCTTCGAGATGTACCGCGACGGCCGGGTGGACGGCGACGACGAGGTGGCCATCACCTACGACGAGGACACCCTGCGCCCGCTGTGCGAGCCCATGGTCAACATGCGCGTGGCCTTCGACGCGGCCCGCGAGCGCGGCATCGTCTCCGCCGACGTGGCCGAGCGCGCGGTGGAGGCGGCCAAGGCCCTCTACTTCCCGGACCGGACCTACCGCCGGGTGCTCGACGAGCTGGCCGGGACGATCCCGGCCGGCGACCACGCCCGCCTGGCCGCCTTCCTGGAGGGAGAGGAGGCGCCCGACGCCAAGCGCGCCGACGGCATCGCGCTGCTGGAGCGGATGCTGGCCGACGCCTCCTCCAGCGCCTCGTAGCGCAGGCGCCTCCGCCGGCGGCTCGTGGCCCCGTCCCGCCACCGCGCCGCGATCCGGTTAGCGCGCGGTCCGGTTAGCGCGCGAGCGCGCGGTCCGGTCAGCGTGCGGTCCGGTCAGCGTGCGGTCCGGTCAGCGTGCGGTCCGGTCAGCGTGCGGTCCGGTCAGCGCGCCGTCCCGCTGGCGAGGGCGTCGCGCTCCCGGGGCCGTCGCGGTAGCAGGGGCGTCGCGGTAGCAGGGGCGTCGCGGTAGCAGGGCCGTCCCGGTAGCAGGGCCCTCCCGCTACCGGGCCGCCGCGCCGCCCGCCCGCTCCCCGTCCGCCTCGGCGGTGCGGGCGGCGACCAGCGACCGCAGGGCGACGCATATCTCCTCGGGGGTCGGCAGCACCGGGGCGTCCACCATTTCCCCGGTGCCCACCTCCAGCGCCTTGCGGATCGGCGGGCGCACCACCACGTGCCCGTCCTTCTGCAACGCCGCCAGATTCCTTTTCAGCGCCGGATTCGACCACATGCTCTGGTTCATGTTCGGAAAGAACACCACACCGGGCGGAGCGGCCATGATCGTGGCGGTGAGCAGATTGGGCGCCAGGCCGTTGGCGGCCATTCCGATGGTGTTCGCGCTCGCGGGCAGCACCACGAAGAGCGAGGCCCACTGCGCCAGTTCCACATGCGCCGCCGAGCGGGGGCCGTCCGGCCCGCCCGATACGACCTCGTCGCAGTACAGCGCGATCGTCGAGGCCGGCACGATCCGCTCCGCGGCCTCGGTGGTGACCACCCGGATCTCCCTGGCCGGCAGCGAGCGCAGCACGACCAGGTAGGAGGCGATGTTGATCACCCCTACCGACCCGGACACCCCCACGAGCAGCCGCTCCACGACATCGGGAGCGGCCTGCCGCGGCACCGTGCCGGTTGAAACGCCCATGTGAAATCCCCTTGTCCGCGTGCTTCGCCCAAACGAGGGCCTCGGCGCATATTGAAACGGCTTTCGGAAGAATCCCCGGCAAGCGAAGGGAGAATTCAGGCAGAGCATTCCGGAAACTTTTGTCAGGCCGGGTTCATGAATGGCTCGGTCATTTTCTGCTGTGCGATTCACCGGCGATCGTGTGAAATGTCGCCCGCTCGTGTGCGCGGGCCTCGATCGCCTGCTTCATCTCCTCCGCGCCGCGCTCGACCCGGGCACGCACGCCGGGCCCGGCCTCGTGCGGCAGCACGTCTCTCATGCGGGCACGGGACCGCCCGACTCTACACGCCGCCCCGGGGCCTCAGTCCGGCCGCTGCTCGTTCCCCCCGAGCGCCCGGCGCAGAAGGTGGTAGAACAGCAGCCCGAGCATGCCGAGCACCACCAGGCGGCGCAGGCCGTGGCGGGCGCGGGCGGCGAGCGAGGGCGGGCCGCCGTCGCCGGTCTGCGCGAAGGGGACCTCCGGGTACGCGGCGCGGGCGCCCCGCCGGGCCTCCTCCGCGCTGTGATAGTCGGTATTGCTCAGCCGCACGGCCCGGCCGCCGTCCGCCGCCGGCCCGACGTACCGCCAGCGCCACCGGCCGGCGTGCGCCGGCCGGACCTCCAGGTGTTCACTGCCGTCCACGCCGGATCTCTGCCCCGGGGACGCCCCGGTAACGGCGTGCTTCGCCGGGCCGTACGCCAGGATGGCCCCATGACCCATGACGATCACGCCGTCGCGCCGGTGGTCCTGCTCTCCGGACCGCCCGGCGCCGGCAAGTCGACCGTGGCCCGCCTGGTCGCCGACGCGGTGGCGCCGAGCGTGCACCTGCACACCGACGACTTCTACCACGCGATCCGCCAGGGGTACGTGGCCCCGTTCCTGCCGGAGTCGCGGCGGCAGAACGAGACCGTCATGAAGGTGATCGCCGCCTGCGCCTTCACCTACGCCGCCGGCGGCTACCACGTGGTCGCCGACGGCGTCGTCGGGCCCTGGTTCGCCGGGCCGTTCCGGGACGAGGCCGCGGCCAGGTCGATCCCGCTGCACTACGTCGTGCTCCTGCCCGACCTGGACACCACCCTGGCCCGCGCGGTCGCCCGCGGCCCCGACGCCCTCACCGACCCGGGGCCGGTCCGGCTCATGCACGAGCAGTTCGCCGACCTCGGTCCCTACGCCCGCCACGCGCTCGACTCCACCGGCCTCACCCCGGCCCGGACGGCCGAGGCCGTCCGGCGCGGGATCGCGGAGGGGCGCTTCCTCCTGCCGCCCGGCGCAGAGGCGGCACCTGCCGCGCCCCCGACCACGGGCCCGGGGCCGGCACGGCCCCGGTGAGGTCCGCGTGGGCGTGGCCCCGGGCGAACGTCCACAGCGGGGGCTGGTAGAGGTAGCGCTCCGGGCCGCCGGGCTCCAGCAGGTGGGCGTCCACGAGCGATTCCAGCAGGATCTCGGTGTCCTGGCGCGGCAGGTCCAGCGCGGCCGCGGCGGCGGTGAGAGAGAACTCGGGGGTCTCCAGCGTCGCGAGCAGCCGGAACGCCCGCGTCTGGGCGGGGGAGAGCTGCTCCAGCAGCGACTCGTACGGCTGCTCGATGGCCCGGCACTCGGGCGGGAACACCGGTGAGGCCGGATCGGGGCGGCCGATGCGCCGCATGGCCTCGGCGAGGGTCCACCCGGGACGGGAGGCGATGCGGGCGCCGAGGGCCAGGAGCACGTGCGGCATGCCGCCCGTGCGCCGGACCAGCTCGCGGGCCGCCGCCTCCTCCTCGCGCAGCCGCCCGCCGCCGATCAGGGTCTCCAGCAGCGCGAGCGAGTCGTCCTCGCGCAGGCCGCCCAGCTTCAGCCAGTGCGCGTGCGCCAGGTCGTAGAGCCGCCGCCGGGCCGTGATCACCACCGCCGGCCCGCCGGAGCCGGGCAGCAGCGGACGCACCTGGGCGGCGTCGCGGGCGTCGTCCAGCACGACGAGGAGCCGGCGGCCGGAGGTGAGCGTGCGCCACAGCGCCGCCCGCTCGCTGAACGACTCGGGCAGCCCGGCATCGGGGACGCCGACGCCGCGCAGCAGCTCGGCCAGCGGATCGCCGGTAGCGCCGAGGTCCACGAAGAGCTGGCCGTCGGGGAAGCGCGCGGCCACCGCGTGCCCGACGTGTACGGCCAGGGCGGTCTTCCCCACGGCGGCCAGCCCCTCGATCCCGGCCACGGGCACGGCCGCGGCGGAGGGGACCAGGGCGCCCGCGATGCGCGCACCCTCCTCGGCGCGCCCGGCGAACTCCGGCACGTCGGGAGGAAGCTGCGCGGGCACCCGCCCCGGCACGGCCACGGGCACAGCGGACGCGTTGGCCACTGCGGACGCGTTGGCCACTGCGGACGCGTTGACCACGGCGGACGCGGGGGTGGACACGGCGGGCACTGGCGGTTCTGCGGGCGCGACGGGCGCGGCCAGCGCCGGGTCGGAGGCGAGGATGCGCCGCTGCATCTCGCGCAGCTCGGGCCCGGGGTACAGGCCCAGCTCGGCGGCGAGCAGCCCCTGGATCTCGGCGAACACGGCCAGCGCGTCGGCCTGCCGGCCCGACCGGTACAGCGCCAGCATCAGCAGCTCGCGCGGGCGCTCGCGCAGCGGCTGCTCGGCGATCACCCGGGCCAGTTCCTCGACGGCCTCGGCGTGCCGGCCGGACTCGATGTCGGCCGCCGCCAGGTCCTCGATCGCCGTGAGCCGGAGCTGCTCCAGCCGGGTGCGCTCGAACTCGGCGTACTCGCCGTTGACGCCGGCGAGCGGGGCGCCGCGCCACAGGCCGAGCGCGGCCCGCAGCGCGTCCGCCGCCGCGGGCGCGTCGCCGGCGCGGCGGGCCTGCCTGGCCGTGCCGAGCAGGCGCTCGAACTCGATCAGGTCGAGGTCGCGGGTGCGCAGGGCGTACCCGCCGCCGACCGACTCGATCACCGCGGCCGGGTCGCCGGGTTCGAGCACGCGGCGCAGCCGGGAGACGTACGAGCGGACCACGCCGACCGCCGCCCGGGGGGCGGCCTCGCCCCAGATGGCGGAGATGAGCCGGTCAGGGGATGCCGGCGTGCCCGCCTGGAGGAGCAGCACGGCCAGGATCGCCCGCTGCTGCGGCGGGCCCAGCTCGACCTCCTCATCGCCGCGCCAGGCGCGCACGGGGCCGAGAACCTGGAACCGCAGCCGTTCGCCCACGTGGAATCCTCTCCGCAACGTCCAGATCGCGCAACGGCCGGTGCCCGGCCGCTATTTCCGATCATCGCGCATCGCGGGCGGGTGGAGCGGCGGCGCGCGCACGACCGCCCCATCAGACGGACGCCCTCGGCGAGATGCCGTCGGCGCTCGTGGTGCAGACCCCACCTGGACGAATCGAGGTCAGTAGGCGAGTTCTCCGATGCCGCCATCGACGCGCAGGACGGTGCCGGCGGTGTAGGCGGACTCGTCAGAGGCCAGGTAGACGGCCGCCTTCGCCAGTTCGGTGGCGGTGCCGATGCGATGCAGGGGCACGGTCCGCCGGAGTTCGTCGTAGATGGCGGCCTGTCGCTCGGGGCCGAGCGAGTTGAACGTGCCCGTGAGGGTCGGCCCCGGGCTCAGCCCGTTGACCCGGATGCCCCGGTCCTTCAGCTCATAGGTCAGCCCGCGGGAAAAGGACAGCAGGCCCGCCTTGGCGGCACCGTAGACCGCCGCGTTCTCGTGCCCGATGAAAGCCGAGACGGAGCCGACGAGGATGACCGACGCTTGCCGTGACAACAGCGGCAGCAAGGCCTTGATCAGGAAGAACGGCCCCTTGAGATTGGTGGCGACGAGCCTGTCGAATGCCTCCTCGGTCCATTCCTCGATCGGAAGATGGGTGACGTCGGCCGCGTTGCTCATCACGATGTCGAGCCGCGGCCACTCCTCCTGCAGCCGCGCCGCGAGTGCCGCCTGGCCGGGCACGTCGCCGGCGTCGCTGACGATGGGCAGCAGCGGGCCGTCCAACTGCCGGGCGGCCTCCTCCAGCCGTTCCCGCGAGCGGCCGGTGATCGCGACTGCCGCTCCTTCGGCGAGGAACTCGCGGGCGGTCTCCAGCCCGATGCCGCTCGTCCCGCCCGTGATCAGTGCGTGCTTTCCCGTAAGACGACCCATTGAACTCATTTCCTCACTCGCGCCGAGGCACGTGGTTCCGGTGACGATGGTTCTGGCAACGATGACGGGCCATCCCCGCCATCACGGGACACCCCCCAGAGGCCGGCTTGCTCGCTGCGGATGTGGCCTGGCCGGCGGGTTCGGGATCAGATGGCGGTACGGCCTCCGTCGGCGGCCACGACGGCACCGGTGACGTAGCTTGCCCGGTCGCCGGCGATGAAGGCGATGACCTGGGCGACCTCGGCGGGGTCGGCGGCGCGCTTGAGCGCGGTCGTCAGTCCCATGCCGCCGAGGTCCGGGCCCATGGCCGCCACCACCTTGGAGGTGGTCATCGGGCCGGGCGCCACGGCGTTGACGCGCACGTTCGAGGCGGCGAACTCGGCCGCCCAGGTGCGGGTCAGGGATTCGAGCGCCGCCTTGGTGGCACCGTAGACCGCCATCTGCGGCATGCCCAGGCCGGCGGCGGTGGAGCTGACGTTGACGATGCTGCCGCCCCCGCCGGCGGCCATCTTCGGTGCGAGCCGGGCGACCAGGACGAACGGCGCGCGCACGTTGACCGCGAAGGCGGCGTCGTAGGCGGCGAGGTCCTGCTCGGCGGTCGCGCTGAACGGGACGACGCCCGCGTTGTTGACGAGGATGTCCACCGCCCCGGCGTCCTCGGCCAGCCGCTGCACGGCCTGCGGGTCGGCCAGGTCGGCGGGAATGAAGCGCACGGTGCCGGTCGCGCTCCCCCGCACGTCGTCCACGACCCGGGCGCCGCGGTCCGGGTCGGTGCCGGTGATGATCACGTTGGCCCCGCCGGCGGCGAGGACCCTCGCCGTCGCGTGCCCGAGGCCGCCGATGGCGCCCGATCCGGTGATCAGCGCCGTCTTTCCCTCGAAGTCCATGTGGTCCTGCCTCTCGTCCTCCGGCGCGCTCGCGCGCCGCCGACTTCTGTGTGATCGTTCAATAAGTCGGCCGGCCCTCACCGTACGGCTTTTTGTGCGAGCGGTCAAAAAGTCCTAACCTTGGGACGTGGCACGGACAGGACGCCCCCGCGCATTCGACAAGGACCAGGCCCTGGAGCGCGCGCTCCTGCTGTTCTGGTCCCGGGGCTACGGAGCGACCTCCATTCAGGACCTCGTCGAGGCGCTGGCCCTGGAGCGGGGCAGCCTGTACGGCGCTTTCGGCGACAAGCGGAACTTCTACCTGGCGGCGGTCCAGTTGTACTGGGACACCTACGAGCGCCGGCTGGTCGCGGCACTGGAGGCCGGGCCGGTGCTGCCGGCGCTGCGCGAGGTGCTCGCCACTCCGGCCCGGACGCAGGAGTACGCCTCCGACCTCGGCAGCCCGCAAGGGTGCATGATCGGCAACACCACCGCCGAACTCGTTCCGCAGGATGCCGAGGCCCGCGAGATCGTCGCCCGCGCGCACGCCCGGTTCACCCGGATCGTCGCCGACGCCCTGCGGCGCGGGCAGGCCGACGGCGAGGTCACCCAGAGCGCCACCCCCGAGGCCCAGGCGCAGCTCCTGCTGTTCACCGTCCAGGGCCTTTCCCTGGTCTCCCGCGCAGGACTCGACACGGCCGCCGCGCTCGCCGCCGTCGATGCCCTGATCGACGCCCTTCGCGCTTGAAGCGCATTCTGCCCGCGAGCGATCGGCGGCTCGTTGGTCAGCGGGAACCTCCTCAACGCCCGACGCCGTTTCACGTCGGCGTTGTGAACGCTAACACGAGCATCGTCAAGTGACGGGCCCGTCTCGGCGAAGGCTTCCGCTTCGGGCGGCGGAGAGGGTGGCGTGGTTCCGCGGGTGGGTGCGCGCGGCGGTGAATCCGACCGAGCTGAAACCTCATCTGACATGCTGTTTCGGTCGATGCGTCCGGGGTGCGGCCTGCAGTCCGGCGAGAATTCCCTCTTGACGGTCGGCGCGTTTGCGTTGACGCTTGGCACACATCTCCCCGCGCACTGGTGAAGCGCCGGAAACAGCACAGAAATGTTAGCGCTAACAAGACAAGGAGGAGAGAAGCCCCGTGAACGCTCGGCTCCAACCGCTCGGCGTCCCAAGCGAGAGGCATCGATGAACACGAACCCCCACTTCACTCCGCGCGGCCGGGTCCGCGGTGCGCTGGTGCTGATGATCGCCGCGGTGCTGGCCCTGGGCCAATCCGTCCTGCCCGCGTCCCCGGCCGCCGCCGCGGCTCCCTATGACGCCTACGTGATGGGCTACTTCACCGAAACGCCCGGCGGGCAGGGCGCCGACTACGGCCTGCACCTGGCCGTCAGCTCCGACGGCCTCGACTGGACGCCGCTCAACCAGAACAATCCCGTGGTCACCCCCACCGCCGGCACCGGTGGCCTGCGCGACCCGTTCATCCTGCGCAAGCAGGACGGCACCTTCGTGGTGCTGGCCACCGACCTCAAAGGCACCGACTTCAGTCAGAACAATCAGTACATCCACGTCTGGGACTCACGCGACCTGACCGGTTTCACCGGCTACCGCCGGATCAGGCTGCACTCGATGCCCACCCACACCTGGGCGCCGGAAGCGTTCTGGGACCCCGCCCGCGGCCAGTACGGCATCGTCTACTCGGCCCACAACGGCACCCGCGACGTGTTCATGGTCAACTACACCGGCGACTTCGTGAACGTCAGCGCGCCGCAGGTGTTCTTCGACCCCGGCCACAACGTGCTGGACGCAACCGTGCTGGTCGAGGGCGGAACGGCCTACCTGTACTACAAGAACCTGAACGACGGGAATCTCTACGGCGCCCGCTCCGGCAGCCTGGCCCCGGGCAGCTTCACCACCTACACCGGCCCGCTGCGCCAGGGGAACGCCATCGAGGCCCCGATCGTGGTCAAGTCCAACACGAGCAGCACCGCCTACCTGTGGGGCGACTCCTTCTCCCCGGTCAACGGCGAGTTCTACGCCTGGTCGGCGCCCAGCCTCGGCAGCGGGTCCTGGAGCGTGCTGAGCCAGCGGGCCTACACCCAGCCGCTCAACGCCAAGCACGCGACGATCGCCCCCATCACCGCCGCCGAGCAGTCGCGGCTGCTCGGCCGCTGGGGCGCGCCGGCCTGGAACCGGCTGAAGTCCTACAACTACCCCGACCGGTACGTGCGGCACCAGAACCACCTCGCCCGCATCGACCCGTATCCGTTCGACCCGTACACCGACCAGCAGTGGCGGCTGGTCCCCGGCCTGGCCGACCCGGCCGGGGTGTCCTTCCAGTCCGTCTCCGACCCCGGCCGATACCTGCGGCACTACGACTACGCCGTGCGCCTCGACCCGGACGACGGATCGGCGCAGTTCCGGGCCGACGCGACGTTCCACCGCACGCCGGGACTGGCCGACGCCGGTTGGACGTCGTTCCGGTCCCACAACTTCCCCGACCGCTACCTGCGGCACAGCGGCTATCTGCTGCGCATCGACCCGGACGACGGCTCGGCCGGGTTCCGGCAGGACGCCACCTTCAGGGTCGGCTCCTGACTCACCCCCCAAGGAGTGCTCATGTCGTTCACCGTCCTGCCGGGCACGGCGCGACGGGTCCTCACGCTCGCCGCCGCCCTCGTCGTCATGATCGCCATGTCGGTCGTCGTCACGGCCGGACGCGCCGCCGCGGCGCCCGGCCCGTCCTTCACCAACCCCGTCGTCCCGGTCCCCAACAGCGCCGACCCCACCCTCGTCTTCCACAACGGCGCGTACTACTACGTCGCCACGACCTGGACCTCCGACGTGGTCATGCGCCGCTCCACCACGATCGCGGGCCTGCGCAGCGCTCCTGAGCAGCTCGTCCTGCGGACCGGCGGGACGACGATGTGGGCCCCGCACCTCGAAATGATCGGCGACCGCTGGTACCTGTACTACTCGGTCGAGCAGTGCTGCGCGCCCCGCCGTACCCACGTCGCCGAGAGCGCCGGGTCCGACCCGCTCGGCCCGTACACCTATCGCGGGGTGCTCAACCTGATGCCCGACAACGGCTGGGCGATCGACGCCGCGCCGATCCGGCTCAACGGCGCCCTCTACATGACGTTCTCCGCCTTCGCGCCCGAGGACGGCCTGCAGTCGCTCTACATCGCCCCGATGGCGAACCCGACGACGGCCGCCGCGTACGGCCGGCGCATCTCCGCCCCGACCCTGGCGTGGGAGCGCCAGGACGGCGCGGTCAACGAGGGCCCCTTCGCGCTGCAGCGCGGCGGGCGCACGTTCCTGACGTACTCGGCCAGCCACTGCAACGGCCCCAACTACAAGCTCGGCATGCTCGAACACCGCGGCGGCGACCCCCTCGCCGCCTCCTCCTGGACCAAGTTCCCCAACCCGATCTTCCAGCGCAACGACGCCAACGGCGTGTTCGGGCCCGGCCACCACTCCTTCTTCACCTCGCCCGACGGCAGCGAGACGTGGATCGCCTACCACGCCAACTCCTCACCGAGCCAGGGTTGCGGCACCACCCGCACCACCCGGGTGCAGAAGATCTCCTGGAACGCCGACGGCACCCCGAACCTCGGAGTCCCGGTCTCGACCTCGACCGTGCTGGAGGGCCCGTCGGGCGAGGTGGCGCCCACCTATTCCAGGATCCGCAACCGGCACAGCGGCCTGTGCCTGGACGACTACGAGTGGGTGACCACCCCCGGCGCGGAGGTGCACCAGTGGACCTGTAACGGCGCCGCCGTCCAGGACTGGATCCTGACCCCCGTCGGCGACGGCTACCACACGATCGTCAACCGGCACAGCGGCCTGTGCCTGGACAACCGCGACTGGGCCACCGCACCCGGCTCACCCGTCCAGCAGTGGACCTGCAACGGCCTGGCCGTGCAGCAGTGGCGGATCACCTCGGTCGGCGGCGGCTACTCCACCCTGACCAACCGGCACAGCGGTCTGTGCCTGGACGACTACAACTGGGGCACGGCCGCCGGCTCCGAAGTGCGGCAGTGGACCTGCAACGGCCTGGCCGTCCAGCAGTGGACCATCGCCTGAAGGGCGGCATGAATCCGCCTGAAGGGCGGCTTGAATCGCGTGCGCCGTCCTGGCGCCCCGGCGCGGGCGCGGCAATGCGCCGCGCCCGCCCGTCGCGGACGCATGGGCCCGAACCATCCCCCAGGAGGAGCTGGTTCGGCCGGCGTCGTTCCGAAAGAGTTTCGTAACGGCTGAACGGCAACTCCTTGTCGCCCTGCGCAGCCGCATGTCAGTGTGCCGGTTCAGCAGGCGCCGCAGATCGCGGGCGCGAACGGCTTCTGGAGCCGGGCCACGCAGATCGCGGACCTTGCCGATGCCGCGCACCCATGCAAAAGGACGGAAGGGCGCCTCATGATGCGTACACCTCTCACAGCCTGCGCCCGGCGGCTGGCGGCCGCCATCGCCACGATGTCGGCCGCCATCACCCTGACGGCCTGCGGGACCTCCGGTCCCGCGAGCCCCGGGCCGTCAGGAGGGCTGACGATGTGGGCGTTGTCGGACCAGACGATCCTGAAGGACTCGGTCGAGGCCTACAACAAGGATCATCCGGACAAGAAGATCACTCTGCAGTTGTTCGCCAACGACGACTACAAGCAGAAGCTCCGGGTGGCCTTCGGCGCGGGCCAGGCTCCCGACATCTTCTTCAACTGGGGAGGCGGCGCGCTCAACGACTACGTCAAGGCCGGCAAGGTCGCCGAGATCACCTCCGCCGACGTGGACCACGGCCGGTTCACGCCGAGCGTGCTGAAGACCGCCACCTTCGACGGCAAGGTGTACGGCGTGCCGTGCAACGGGCTCGCGCCCGTGGTCCTCTACTACAACAAGAAGGTGCTCGGCCAGGCCGGGCTGCAGCCGCCCAAGACGTGGGACGACCTGCTGGCGGCCGTCAAGACGCTCAAGGCCGAGGGCGTCACGCCCCTGTCGCTCGCGGCCAACTCCAAGTGGCCCACGCTCATGTACACCGAGTACCTGCTCGACCGCATCGGCGGCGCGCAGGTGTTCGCCAGGATCGCGGCCGGTGACGCCTCCGGATGGAACGATCCCGCCGTCACCAAGGCGACCAAGGCGCTGCAGGACCTCGTGGACGCGGGCGCCTTCGGTGACAGCGCCTCCTCGATGAACTACGACCAGGGAGCCTCGACCGCCCTGGTCTACACGGGCAAGGCGGCCATGACCCTCATGGGCACCTGGGAGTACGCCAACTTCGTCAAGGCCGCCCCGGACTTCGTCTCCGGCGGGGACCTGGGCTACACCGTCTTCCCCACGATCCCCGGGGGCGTGGGCGACCCCGGCGCCATCGTCGGCAACCCCTCGAACTTCCTGTCGGTGAACGCCGCCGCCGGGGACAAGGCCGTCGCGATGACGTACCTGAAGGAGTACGTGCTCAACGCGGCCCAGGTGGACGCCTACCTCAAGGCCGGCAGCGTGCCGCCGGTGAACGGGCTGGAGGCCGAGCTGGCCGCCCTGACCACGGCCGACAGGCCATGGCTGGAGTTCGTCTACGGCCTGGTGAAGAAGGCGCCCACCTTCCAGCTCTCCTGGGACCAGGACCTGCCGTCGGAGCAGGCCGATCCGCTGCTGACCAACATCGACAAGTCCTTCCTCAAGCAGATCACCCCCGAGGAGTTCGGGCAGAACATGAGCAAGGCGGCATGAGCCCCTCCACGGCAGATGGCCGGCGCCGGATGACCGGCGCCGTCATGGCGGCCCCCGCGCTCGTCCTGTTCGTCCTGTTCGGTGTCGTCCCGCTGGCCGGGGTGCTCGTGCTGAGCCTGGCGGACTGGGACGGGCTGGGCCCGCTCGGCTGGGCCGGCCTCGTCAACTGGCGAGACGTCCTGGCGGACGGCGCGACGTGGGACGCGCTGTGGCTGACCGTCAAGGTGATGGCGCTGAGCTGGCTGATCCAGACGCCGATCGCGCTGGCGCTGGGTCTCTTCCAGGCCCCGCGCGGGCGGGGGCGCGCGTTCTTCGCGGTGCTGTGGGTCCTGCCGCTGCTGCTGTCGGCGGTGGCGATCGGGCTGACCTGGCAGGCGCTGCTGGATCCGTCCTTCGGCATCGGCTCCGCGCCCGGCCTGGGCCGGCTGGCCCGTCCGCTGCTGGGGTCGCCGGAACTGGCGCTGTACGTGGTCATCTTCGTCATCGCCTGGCAGTTCGTCCCGTTCCACGCGCTGCTCTACCAGGCCGGCATCCGGCAGATCCCCGCCACCCTGTACGAGGCCGCCGCGCTCGACGGCGCGGGCCGCAAGGACCGCTTCCTGCGGATCACCTTGCCGCAGTTGCGCTACACGATCGTGACCTCCAGCACGCTGATGCTCGTCGGCTCCCTCACCTACTTCGACCTGATCTTCGTCCTGTCGGGCGGCACCGGCGGCCCCGGGACGGCCACCCGCGTGCTGCCGCTCGCCATGTACATCACCGGTTTCCAGTCCCATGACATGGGCGCCGCCAGCGTCATCGCCACAGTCCTGGTGGTGACCGGCCTGGTACTGTCGCTGATCACCACGCGCCTGTCGGGCTTCACCCGCATGGACAGCCGGCAGGAGGGCCTGTGACCACCGTCCGCGCGTTGCACCGTGCGGTCTCCGGCGGAGCCGCACTGGTGTGGACGGCGATCGTCGTCGTCCCGATCTACTGGGTGGTCGTGACGAGCCTGCGCGAGCGCGCCGAGTTCGTCACGTCGAGCCCGCTCGCGTTGCCGGGCGACCCGACGTTGGCCAACTATCAGACGGTGCTGTCCGGCGGGTTCGCCGGATACCTGCTCAACAGCGTGATCGTCACCGCCGCCACCGTGGCGGTCACCATCGTGGTGTCGCTGATGGCCGCGTTCGTCATCGTGCGGCACGGCTCACGGTGGTCCCGGCTGTACTTCCGGTTGTTCCTGCTCGGCCTGGCGATCCCGCTGCAGGCGGTGATCATCCCGGTGTACCTGCTCATCATCCGGATGAGCCTGTACGACAGCCTGCTCGCGATCATCCTGCCGTCGGCGGCGTTCGCCGTGCCCGTCACCGTGATGATCCTGGTGAGCTTCCTGCGGGACGTCCCCCGATCGCTGTTCGAGGCGATGGTCGTGGACGGCGCGACCGAATGGCGGCTGCTGCTCGACCTGGCGGCGCCGCTGGCCCGCCCGGCGCTGATCACCGTGGCGGTCTACGACGGGTTGCAGGTCTGGAACGGATTCCTGTTCCCGCTGATCCTCACCCAGAGCGACGAGCGGGCGGTCCTGCCGCTCGCGCTCACGCTCTACCGCGGCCAGTTCGGCATCGACGTGCCCGCCACGATGGCCGCGGTGGTGCTGTCCACGCTGCCGATGCTGGCGGTGTTCGTCCTCGCGCGCCGCCACCTCGTCGCCGGGCTGACCGCGGGTTTCTCCAAATAGCTCAAGGAGTTCGCATGACCACCACTTCGACCGGCCAGGCGACCGGCCCCGGCCTGCTTCTCGCGGAACGGGTGGAGGCCCTGCTGGCCAGGCTCACCCTGCCCGAGAAGGTCGCCCAGCTCTGCAGCGCCTGGGAGGACGTCGAACCGGCCGGGCCCGAGGTCGCGCCCGGCATGAACCTGCTCGGCCGGGTCGGCGACCTCGACGAGACCGCCCGGCACGGCCTCGGCCAGCTCACCCGCCCGTACGGCACCGTCGCGCGGCCCGCGATCGAGCACGCCCGGATGCTCGCCGCCCGCCAGGAACAGGTCATGGCCCAGAACCGGCACGGCATCCCCGCGATGGCGCACGACGAGTGCCTGACCGGGTTCACCGCGTTCGGCGCGACGATCTACCCGACGTCGCTGGGCATGGCGGCGACGTTCGACCCCGCCCTGATCGGCCGCGTCGGGGCCGCGATCGGCGCTGACATGGCCGAGGCCGGCGTCCACCAGGGCCTGGCCCCGGTCGTGGACGTGATCCGCGACTACCGCTGGGGCCGCTGCGAGGAGACCTTCGGCGAGGACCCGTACCTGGTCGGCGAGATGGCCGAGGCATACGTGCGCGGGCTGCAGGGGGCGGGGGTGTACGCCACCGTCAAGCACTTCGCCGGCTACTCCGCCTCCATGGGCGGGCGCAACCACGCCCCGGCGCGCGTGGGACCCAGAGAGCTGTGGGATGTGCTGCTGCCGCCGTTCGAGCGGCTGGTCGCGGCCGGGGTCGAGTCGGTGATGAACTCCTACGCCGAGATCGACGGCGAGGCGCCCGCCGCGAGCCGGTGGCTGCTGACCTCGCTGCTGCGCGACCGGTGGGGTTTCGAGGGGACCGTCGTCTCCGACTACTGGTCCATCCCGTTCCTGGTGAGCGCGCACCAGGTTGCCGCGGACCTGCCCGGCGCCGGGGTGCTGGCCCTGCGCGCCGGGATGGACGTCGAGCTGCCCGACCAGCGTGGCTTCGGCCGCCCGCTCGTCGAGGCCGTGGAACGGGGCGAGCTGGACGAGGCCGAGGTCGATCGGGCCGTGCGGCGCGTGCTGCGCCACAAGATCGCGCTCGGGCTGTGCGACCCCGGCTGGGATCCGCGGCCGCCCGCCCTGCGCGCCGGGCACCTCGACCTGGACAAACCGGAGAACCGCCGGGTCGCGCACGCCGTCGCGCAGGGCGCCGCCGTGCTCCTGTCCAACGACGGCGCCCTGCCGCTCCCCGCGACCGGCCGGATCGCCCTGATCGGCCCCTGCGCCGACGACGTGCGCACCATGTTCGGCTGCTACAGCTTCCCCAACCACGTGCTGTCCGGCCGCCCGGAGCTCGGCATCGGCGTCGAGGCGCTCTCCCTGCGCGAAGCCCTGGCCGCCGAGCTGCCCGGCGTGAGCTGGGAGTACGCGCAGGGCTGCCCCGTCCGGGACGACGACCGGTCCGGTTTCCCGGCCGCGGTCGCCGCATGCCGGGGGGCGGACCTCGTCGTGCTGGTGGTGGGGGACAAGCCCGGCATGTTCGGCATCGGCACGTCGGGCGAGGGCTGCGACGTGGAGGACCTGCGGCTGCCCGGCGTGCAGGAGCACCTGGTCGAGGCCGTGCTCGCCGCCGGCACGCCGACCGTGCTGATCGTCAACAGCGGCAGGCCGTACGCCGTCGGCGGGTTCGCCTCCGCCGCCGCGGCCATGGTGCAGGTGTTCCTGCCCGGGGAGGAGGGCGGCAGAGCGGTGGCGGAGCTGCTGTCCGGCCGGGTCGACTTCAGCGGCAAGCTGCCGGTCCAGATCCCGGCCACGCCCGGCGGGCAGCCGTACACGTATCTGCACCCGCCGCTGGCCGACCGGCAGAGCGCGCTGTCCAACCTCGACCCCACGCCCGCCTTCCCGTTCGGGCACGGACTGTCCTACACCACCTTCCACATCGGCCCGCTCGTCGCCGACCGCGAGCAGGTGCCGACCGACGGCGCCTTCACCGCGTCGGTGCCGGTGCGCAACACGGGCGCGCGGCGCGGCGCCGAGGTGGTACAGCTCTACGCCGCCGACCCGGTGGCGCAGGTCACCCGTCCCGTCCGATGGCTGCTCGGCTTCGCCAAGGTGGAGCTCGACCCCGGAGAGCAGGCCGAGGTCCGCTTCGACGTGCACACCGACCGGCTGGCCTTCACCGGGCTCGACGGCCGCCGCATCGTCGAGCCCGGCGAGATCCACCTGTACGCGGGACCGTCCAGCGCCGACACCCCGGCCCATGCGGTCGTCGAACTCACCGGCGGCGTGCGGACGGCCGAGGTGCTGCGCCGCCATCGCGTTCCGGTGACCGTCGGCCGGGCCCGGCCCGTCTGAGCGCACGCGACAGGGCGCCTTCTCTCACGCCTGTGCCGCGTTCCTCGGCGCGGTGGAGGTGCGCAGGACCAGCTCCGTGGCGAGCTCGATCCGCGGCGAGGCGGGCGCCCTGCCGTCGGCGAGCCGCATCAGCACCCGCATGGCCTCGTGCCCGAGTCGCTGGAATGGCTGCCGTACGGCGGTCAGCGGCGGGCAGGCCATGGCCGCCACCAGGGTGTCGTCGAAGGATATGACGGACAGTTCGCCGGGAACCGCGACTCCGTGCTGCCTGGCCGCCTCCAGGACGCCCAGGGCCTGCGCGTCGCTGGCCGCGAAGACGGCCGTCGGCGGCTCGCGGTCGCGGAGGATCTGCCGCGTCGCGGTCAGCGCCTCGCCGAAGTCGAAGTCGGTCGCCCGTACGATCGCCGGGTCGTAGGCGATGCCGGCCTCGGTGAGCGCGGCGCGGTAGCCGTGAAGGCGTGCGGCCCCGGCGGGCGAATGGGATCGGCCGGCCACCATGCCGATCCGCGTGTGCCCGAGGTCGAGGAGATGCCGGACCGCCATCCTGGCGCCGTTCCGGTTCGTCACGCCGATGCTCGGGATGTTCGGCGACGGCGCGCTGAGCGGATCGACGAGCACCACGGGCAGCCCCTGCTCGACGATGCGGTGCTGGTCCTGCTCGGTCAGCATCGAGATGACGATGATCACCCCTCGGGCGCCGGCCTCCACGCACTCCTCCAGCCATCCCGAGATCGAACGCTTGCTCGTCGTTCCCACGATGACCTCGACGCCCATGTCCCCGGCGGCCTCCACGATGCCGCGCGTGATCTCCAGCGTGTACGGGCCGGACAGGTCGCGGAAGACCGCGAGTATCTGGCGCGGCGCCTGCCGGTCGCCCTCCCAGGGGCGGACGTAGCCGTGCCGTTCCAGCAGCGCCTCGATACGCGCCCGGGTCGCCTCGCCGACGTCGCGCCGCCGGTGCACCACCTTCGACACCGTGCCGAGCGACACCCCGGCCTCACCGGCGATGGCAGTCAGCAACCCGTACTGCGTGTCGCGGCGTTCCTTCGCGCGATCTGCCATTCCCTGGCCTGACCCTCCCCAGCCGCGCAGGCAGGCTGCTTCATCCGAAAACCGGTGCGGAAAACTAGCCCGCAGGAGCGCTCACGCGCAAGCCTCCGGCGACCGAGGCGACCGAGGCGACCGAGGCGACCGAGGCGACGGACGCGACGGACGCTACGGAGGCGACGACGCTGTGTAGGCGACGGCGCCACGGAGCGGCGGCCGCGAGAAAGGGCGCTCCTCACTCGCGGCCGCGCCTCCCCCGTACGGCGGTTACGCCCGGCTCCACCTCTGGGTGGCGTTGCCGAGAGCCGTCCACAGTTGCACCGGCGATCCGTTCGCCGTCGCCCAGCCACTGACGTCGATGGCCAGGCCGTTGGAGCGGTTGACGATGGATCCGTCGAGGCGGAACCACCACTTCTGGCTCGTCTTCCCGTTGCACGGCCACAGGATCAGGCGCGTACCGGGGGTGGCGCCGTCACCCGCCGCGGCGAGGCAGTGGCCCGCGACGCGGAGCTCGCCCGAGGCCGTCGCCGTCACCCGCTGGTTCTGGTTCCCGGTGCAGTCCCAGATCTGCACTTGCACGTCCACCCGGCCGTCCGGCACGTCCAGGCAGCGGCCGGAGTGACCGCCCCGCAACGTGAAGGTGACATCCGTCGCCGGCGGGTCCTGGACGAGCAGCCACTCCTGCGAGTCGTCCGCCGACGGGTTCTCGGAGGCGTTGATCGGCTCTCTGAGCTCGACGGCGGCGTCCCGGGCCGCGCCGGTGACGAACAGCCCCGGGTTGCGGACCGACCGGATCTTGTAGTGCCCGTCCGCCGAGGGAACGAGGGTCCACAGCTTGTCGGTGGCTCCGTCGTCCACCCACTGGGCGAGGCGCCGGCCGGCCGTCGCGTCGCCGGTCCAGATGGCGACCGCGCGGCCACCGGCCTTGTTGAGCAGAGTCACGTCGCCGCCCTTGGCCGTCAGATGCCAGCGCTGCGCGTCGGCTGCGGCATCCCGCGTTCGCAGGACCAGGTCGGGGACGTCCCCGGTGAGGTTCGCGTCCTGCGTCTTGCCGGCGTCGGGGCTGAGGGCCTGACCGGTCAGGCGGTTGACCAGCGTGTGGTAGGCGCCCTCGGACCGGCCGAGGTCCACCTCGGCGTAGCGCACGGGGCCGATGCTCCCGCCGCTCCACGAGGCCTGGAGGATCAGGACGCGCCCCGTGCCTTCGACGTACTGCAGATTGCGGCTGTAACCCGCGGCGATCGTCGTCTGGTACTCCTTCCAGGCGCCGTTGCTCAGCCCCGACTCGTTCACCCAGACGCTGCCGCTGCCGCCGGCGTTGAAGGCGACTCGCCCGTCGGGCATCGCCAGGAGCACCGGGCTGCCGCCCGTCGCCAGGGGCCGCGCCCCCGCGGGCACCGGCAACGCGGTGATCGCCGCGTCACCGGAGGCGAAGAACCGCAGCGGGTCATCGGCGATCTTGTATCGGACGTTCGGCCCACCGCCGAAGTACTCGTAGGTGAGGAACCACTTGCCGTCCGTGGCCGGGGCGACGGTCGCCATGCCGGGGCGTCCGCCGCCGATCTGCCTCTTGCCGTCACCCCGGTCCACGGTGAGACCGGCGACGTCCACGACCGGATCACTCCAGGACGCGCTGCGACCGTCCCACGTCTTGTGCACGAGGATCTGGCCGTGCGAGTCCGGCGCCGTGTCGTTCGCGGGGTCGAGGATCGGCACCCCGGTGGCGGGGTCGAAGCCGAGATAGTCGTTCTCGTCGGAGTAGTAGGCGACGAGCCGGTTGCCCCGGGCGATGAGGTGCGGTTCCCAGAGCGGATCGACCTGCGCGTACGTGTTGGCCCTGGAGACGCGCCCGATCGCTCCCGCGCTTCCGCCCTGCCAGCCGCCGGTGGCGATGATGTTCACGAAGCTCCAGGTCGCGCCCTGGTCGGTGCTGGAGTACAACGCGAGCGCCAGGTCCCGGCGGTCGCCGTCGCCGGACGGCGTCCAGGCGGGATCGGCGGCCTTCTGCTCGCGGTGGTAGAGGTCGTCCCCCGACACGACGCTCGCGAGAAGCAGCGTCCCGGCGCTCAGGGCTCCCACGTCCTGCGGGAGCACGTAGAGATACGGGTTGGTCCAGTTGCTGGTGTACTTCGCGTGCCGGGGGTCGCCGGACAGGTAGGCGGGAGCCTTGACATCGGCCAGCTTCTGCCAGGTCGTGCCGCGGTCGTCGCTCTTGTGAATGGGGATCGTCTGTCCCACCACGGCGCTTTGACTGTTCTCGAACGCCGCCACGATCCGGCCGCCGGAAAGCTGGGCCGACTTCGGGTAGAGAACGCACGGCCTCTTGTTGCACGCGGCCGGGTTCTCCGCCACGTACAAGTCGGCAGGGCTCGGCTGGTACGCCAGCGCGCTCGTCGCCGGGACGATGGCGCACGCGATGCCGATGCCGACCGCCGCCATAAGCGTGGTGATGCGTCTCACCAAGGTCAACATGGTGTCTTCCTCGCTTCGCTGTGGCACCAGGGCCGCGGACACCCGGTGCGCGGGTCGGCGCCCGCCGCGCGAGATCCAGATCACGGAGCGCCATTGCCGGAAGTCTGGGACATCGGGGAACGCGGTCTCAAGGCTTACGAAAACCTTTCGTTGCGCACGCGTTTCCCGCGATCGCCGGCCGCTGCCCGAGCCCGGCGGCCTCCCGGCGCTCGCGCTCGGCCGGCACCGGGTGGAGCACGACCTCGATCGACCCGGCCTTGCGCCTGGGCGGCGGTCACCCCAGGTCCGCGAACCTGTCCCGGTTGGCGGCCAGCCAGGTGGCGAAGTCCTGGAGGCGCGGGTTCAGCTTGCGCACCTCGGCGGGGTCGCGGACGCCGGCGAACGCCTCCTCGTGCTCGGCGTAGAAGTAGAACATGTTCGCCAGATCGTCCGCGCCGGGGAACGGCATGGCGCGCAGGGCGTCCACCGTCATCGGCCGGTAGGCGACGTGCCGGCCCAGCTCCTTGCTCAGCGCGGCGGCGTACTCCTCCCCGGTCAGGTTCTCCCCGGAGATGCTGATCGTCCGGCCGGCCTGCTCAGGGCCGCGTGCGAAGACGCCCAGAGCGGTGCGGCCGATGTCCTCCGCGGCGATTCCGGGCAGCTTGCGGTCGCCCATCGGCAGCCGGAGCGCCAGCGCGCCGTCCTCGTCGGGCACGGGCCGGAAGAAGTCCAGGAACGCCTCGAAGTAGAACGTGGTGGACAGGAACGTGGTCGGCACGCCGGCCTCGGTGAAGAACGCCTCGGCCTCGGCCTTGCCGTCGAAGTGCGGGACCTTGTAGCGGCCGGCCAGCGTGGGCACGCTGTCGCCGGTGAGGTGCCGGCGGGTGTCGGGCAGCGTCGACCAGATGGCGTGCTGGACGCCGGTGGCCTTGGCGGCGGATGCCATCGCCCTGGCCTGGGCCTGCTCGCGCTCGACGGAGTTGTGCTCCCAGAACGCGGTGACGAAGAACGCGCCGTACGCGCCGCGCAGCGCCTCGGTCAGGCTCGCCTCGTCGTCGGCGTCGGCGGCCACGACCTCGGCGCCGCGCGCGGCGAGCGCCCTGGCGGCCTCGGAGCCGGGGTTCCGGGTGAGCGCGCGGACGGCGAACGGGCCCGCCGGGTCGTCCAGGATGGCGCGGGCGAGGCCGCCGCCCTGCTGCCCGGTGGCGCCTGCCACGGCGATGATCTTCTTGTCGGTCATCGGGTCCATCTCCCTCTGGGGTGCCGGATGTCTTGCGTCTCCGAGCCAACCCCTCCGGGATTGACGGCTCGTGCACGTCCGCATCATGCGGCGTGCACGCGTCGTCATGGGGTACGGACGTCGAGCGCGCGGCTGAGCGCCATCCCCGACAGTTGCAGCGGCTGGACCAGCGACCAGGCGTGCCGGTCGTTGGGCACCACCAGGCCGAGCGCCGCGATCACCTGGCCGGACCCGCGCACCGGCACGGCGATGCCGGTGGCGTCGGGGTGGATGTGCCCCGCGCACAGGGCGATGCCGCGGCGGCGGACGTCGGCGAGGGCGGCGCGCAGGGCGCGCGGGTCGGTGATCGTGTGCGGGGTGAAGGCGGGCAGCGGCCCGGACAGCACGCGGTCGCGTACCTCGGCGGGGGCGTGGGCGAGCAGGACCAGGCCCGCGGAGGAGGCGTGCAGCGGCAGCCGGCCGCCGACCTCGGTGAAGGTGACGACCGCGCCCGGCGCGACCAGCCGTTCCACGAACAGCACCTCGTCGCCGTCGAGGATGCCGAGCTGGGTGGAGTGGCCGACCACGTGCTGAAGGTCGTCCATGAACTGCAGCGCGGCCTCGCGCAGGGCCCGCACCGGGGAGGCGCGCTGGGCCAGCTCCCACATCCGGTTGCCGATGCGCACCCGACGCCGCTCGTCGCGGGCCAGCAGCCCGTGCCGGGTCAGCTCCTCCACCAGGCGGACCGTCGTGGCGATGGGCAGGCCGGCGCGGCGGCTGAGCTGGCTGACGGTGAGCACCGGCTCCTCGGCGCTGAAGGCCGACAGGATGCGCACCGCGCGCGTGAGCACCGATTCGCCGCTGGATGACCTGGCCACGCCCACATCATCGCCGCTCGTCCCCGGTGCCGGCACCCCGGGTCATCCATTGAATGGATCGGCTGTGGTTCCGCGTGCGTAACCGGCTCATCATCGACTGCTAACCCACCCCCGAGGAGGCCGGTTAGATGCGCTCGTATCCCGCGGAGCTGCGCGCCCGCATGGACGACGGTCCGATGTCCCGCCTGCAGTGGTCGGCGATAGCCGTGTGCGTGCTGCTGAACGTGCTGGACGGTTTCGACGTGCTGGTCATGTCCTTCACCTCCGCGGCCGTGTCGGCCGAGTGGGGCCTGTCGGGCTCGCAGCTCGGGCTGCTGCTGAGCGCGGGGCTGGTCGGGATGGCGCTGGGGTCGCTGTTCCTGGCGCCGCTGGCCGACCGGATCGGGCGGCGCGCGCTGATCCTGGTCTGCCTGACGGTGGCGGCGGCGGGCATGCTGCTGTCGGCCGCGAGCCGGGACGCCGTACAGCTCGGGCTGCTGCGGGTGCTCACCGGCGTCGGCATCGGCGGCATCCTGGCCGCCAGCAACGTCATCGCCGCCGAGTACGCCAACCGGCGCTGGCGCGGCCTGGCCGTGAGCCTGAACTCCACCGGCTACGCCGTCGGCGCCACCGCCGGCGGGGTGATCGCGGTCGCGCTGCAGGGCTCGTACGGCTGGCGCTCGGTGTTCGCCGTCGGCGGCGTCGCCACCGCGCTGCTCGTCGGCGCCGTGCTGTGGCGGCTGCCGGAGTCGCTGGACTTCCTGCTCACCCAGCGCTCGCCGCGTGCCCTGGACCGGCTCAACGCGCTGCTGGCCGCGATGGGCCGGCCCCCGCTGGACTCGCCGCCCGGGGCGCCCGAGGCGCCGGCGGCCGAGCCCGCGCCCCGCCTCCGGCAGATCCTCTCGCCCGCCCACCGCCGCAACACCCTGCTCACCTGGGCCGGCTTCTTCGCCGTCATGTTCGGCTTCTACTTCGTCACGAGCTGGACCCCCAAGCTGCTGGTCGAGGCCGGGATGTCGGCCGGGCAGGGCATCACCGGCGGGGTGCTGCTCAACCTCGGCGGCATCTTCGGCGCGACGCTGCTCGGCCTGCTGGCCGCCCGCTTCGCGCTCAAGCGCGTGCTGGTCGGCTACACCCTGGCCACGGCGGCGCTGCTGACCGTGTTCGTCCCCGCCACCTCGGTGTACGGGCTGGTGTTCGCGCTCGGCGCGCTGATCGGGGTGTTCGTCAACGGCTGCGTCGCCGGCCTGTACGCGCTCACGCCGTCGATCTACCCGCCCGAGGTGCGGGCCACCGGCGTCGGCTGGGGCATCGGCGTGGGCCGAATCGGCGCGATCGTGTCCCCGCTGGTGGCCGGATGGCTCCTGGACGCCGGGTGGGGGCCTGGCCGGCTCTACCTGCTGGTGGCGGCGGTCCTGGTCGCCGGCGGGCTGGCCGTGCACGCCTTCCGGATTCCCGCCGCCGCCGCGCCCGCCGCCGTCGCCGCCGGGGAGGGCCGATGACCGCGCTGGACCTGCGGGTGAGGAGCAAGACCCGGGTGGCCGACGGCGTGGTGGCCCTCACGCTGGAGCACCCGTCCGGCGGCCGGCTGCCGGACTGGACGCCCGGCGCGCACATCGACCTGATCCTGCCGAACGGGCTGACCCGGCAGTACTCGCTGTGCGGCGACCGCTGGGACCCGCACGCCTACCGGATCGGGGTGCTGCGCGAGCCGGACGGCCGGGGCGGGTCGGCGTACGTGCACGACGTGCTGGCCGAGGGCGGCACCGTGGCGATCGGCGGGCCGCGCAACAACTTCCCCCTCGCGCCGTCCGAGCGCTACCTGTTCATCGCCGGCGGGATCGGCATCACCCCGCTGCTGCCCATGATCCACCAGGCCGAGCTGCTGGGCGCGGACTGGCGCCTGCTGTACGGAGGCCGGACGCGGGCGTCGATGGCGTTCACCGGCGAGCTGGCCCGCTACGGCGAGAAGGTGACCTTCGTCCCGCAGGACGAGGTCGGCCTGCTCGACCTGCCCGAGCAGCCGCCACCGGATGCCAAGGTGTACTGTTGCGGCCCCGCCGGGCTGCTGGAGGCCATGGAGCGGCGCGCCGCGGGCTGGCCCGCCGGAACGCTGCGCACCGAGCGGTTCGCGGCCAAGGACACGGGCACCCCCGCCCGCGACGAGCCGTTCGTGGTGGAGCTGCGCCGCTCGGGGCTCTCGGTGACGGTCGCCCCCGGCCGGTCCGTCCTGGACGCGATCAACGACGCCGGGATCGGGGTGCTGTCCTCCTGCCGCCAGGGCCTGTGCGGCACCTGCGAGACCGGCGTGCTGGAGGGCGAGCCGGACCACCGTGACGCGCTGCTGGACGACGCCGAGCGGGCGGCCGGGGACTGCATGTTCGTCTGCGTCTCCCGATCCCGCTCCGGCCGTCTCGTCCTCGACCTGTGACCCCGGTACCGAGCCGCGACGAACCGCGACGAACCGTGACGACCTCTGAGGAGCTGTGACCCGCCGGTGAAAGGCCCCGCCATGACCATCCCCGCGCTCGACGCCGACCCGTTCGCCCCCGACGTGCTGGAAGACCCCGCGCCGCTGCACGCCGCGCTGCTGGCGGCGGGGCCGGTGGTCCACCTGCCCCGCTACGACGTCTACGCCCTGGCCCGATACGAGCACGTGCACGCCGCGCTCACCGACTGGCAGAGCTTCCCGTCGGGGGCCGGCGTGGGCCTGAGCGACTTCCGCCGCGAGAAGCCGTGGCGCCCGCCCAGCCTGCTGCTGGAGGCCGACCCGCCCCGGCACGACGCCCCGCGCGCCGTCCTGTCCAGGATCCTCGGCCCGCGGGCGCTGCGCCGCCTGCGCCCGGCCTGGTTCGCCGAGGCCGAGACGCTGGTGGAGCGGGTGCTGGCCGAGCCGGAGTTCGACGCCGTCGCCGAGCTGGCGCAGGCGTTCCCGCTGCGGGTCTTCCCCGACGCGGTCGGCCTCCCGCCGGAGGGCCGCGAGCACCTGCTCCCGTACGGCGACCACGCCTTCAACGCCTTCGGCCCCCCGAACGACCTGGTGGAGAAGGGCCGGCCCCGCGTGGCGGAGCTGTCGGCGTGGGTGGATTCCCGGTGCCGGCGCGAGGCGCTGGCCCCCGACGGCTTCGGGGCGCGGATCTGGGCCGCCGCCGACCACGGCGACATCACCCACGCGCAGGCCCCACTGGTGGTCCGCTCGCTGCTCACGGCCGGCGTGGACACCACCGTGCACGGTCTGGCCGCCGCCCTGTACGCCTTCGCCACCCACCCGGACCAGTGGCGGCGGCTGCGCGAGGACCCCGGCCTGGCCCGGGTGGCCTTCGAGGAGGCGGTGCGCTGGCAGTCGCCGGTGCAGACCTTCTTCCGCACCGCCGACCGGGACGTGGAGACCGGCGGCGTGGTCATCCCGGAGGGCAGGAAGATCCTGATGTTCCTCGGCGCGGCGAACCGCGACCCGCGCCGCTGGGCGAACCCCGACGCCTTCGACCTGTCCCGCGACCCCTCCGGGCACGTCGGCTTCGGCATGGGCCTGCACCAGTGCGTCGGCCAGCACGTCGCCCGCCTGGAGGCCGAGGCCCTGCTGACCGCGCTCGCCCGCCGCGTGGAGCGCATCGAGCTCGCCGGCACCCCGCGCCGCCACCACAACAACACCCTGCGCGCCTGGGAGTCGCTGCCGGTGCGCGTCACCCTCGGTCCCGCCCGCGCCGACGGCTAAGGCCGGTCGCCGCCCGGGTCGCCGCCTGGCCGGTCGCCCGGCTCGTCGTCCGGGGCCGCCAGTTCGGCGGCCACGCGGGCCGCGGTCTCGCGCAGCCAGATGTGGGCGGCGTCGTGGGTGTGCACCGGGTGCCACCACAGCGCCTCCTGGAGCGGCACGGCCTCGAACGGGCAGGGCAGCGTGCGCACCGGGGCGACGCCGTGCAGCATGCGGGCCAGGCGGCGCTGGACCAGGGCGATCCGGCGGGTGCCGGCCACCAGGCTGGGCAGGAGCTGGAAGCTCTGCACCGAGACGTCCACGTACGGCTCCAGGCCCAGCATGGAGAGCTGGCGGGCGACCGGCGCGTCGAAGGGCCGCTGGTAGACCACCCACGGCAGCCGGGCCAGGTCGTCCATGGTGATGCGCTCGCCGACCTCGGGATGATCGGCGGCGACCAGGATCACCCACTCGTCGCGGTACAGCTCCACGGCCGGCAGGTGGCCGATCACGCCGTGCGGCATCAGCATGCCGTCCACGCCGCTGAGGATCGCGTCGGCGTTCTCCACGATGCCCGGCGGCACGTGCCGGAAGTGCAACCGGACCCCGGGCGCCTCGGCGTGCAGGGCGCGGGCGAGGTGGGCGCCGAAGACGGCGATCGCGTAGTCGGAGGACAGCACGGTGAACTCGTGCCGCTCGGTGGCCGGGTCGAAGTCCGCGCGGCTGGAGAACAGCCGCTCCAGCATGGCGTACGCGGTGGCGGCGGGCTCGCGCAGGGCGGTGCCGAGCGGGGTCAGCTCGTACCGGTTGCCCTGCCTGACCAGCAGCTCGTCGGAGAAGTGGTGCCGCAGCCTGGCCAGCGCGGCGCTCATCGCCGGCTGGCTCAGCCCGATCCGTGCGCCGGCCCGGGTCACGTTGCGCTCCTCCAGCAGGGCGCGCAGGGCGACCAGGAGGTTGAGGTCCATGCTGGCGAGGTTCACGGACGTCCATGCTATCCGTCCCCTGGATGGGCCGCATCGGGGGAATCGATTTCCCAGATCGCGCGGCCTGCTCCAGGGTTGGGGGCACGCACCGCAGGAACACGTACCGGAAGGAACGGAGGGATCCTATGGACCCCGACCACGGCAGGGTCCACGGCAAGGTCGTCGTGGTCACCGGCGCGGCGCGCGGCCAGGGTGCCGCCGAGGCCGCGGCTCTGGCCCGCGAGGGCGCGCTGGTCGTCGCCGCCGACGTCGCCGAGCCCGAGCGGCCGTACGGGCCCGGCGTGACCGCCCGCCGCCTGGACGTGACCGACGCCGCCTCCTGGGCCGAGCTGGCCGGATGGCTGCGCGAGACCCACGGCCGGGTGGACGGCCTGGTCAACAACGCCGGGATCACCTGGCGGGCCCGGCTGGACGAGGTGACGCAGGCCGACCTGGCCCGGGTCCACGCGGTCAACGTCACCGGCCCGCTGCTGGGCATCCAGCACCTGTCGCCGCTGATGCCGCCGGGCTCCTCGATCGTCAACGTGGGCTCCGCCGCCGCGCTCACCGCGCACTACCCGGTGGCGTACACCACCAGCAAGTGGGCGCTGCGCGGCCTGTCGGCCGCGGCGAGCCTGGAGCTGGGCCCGCGCGGCATCCGGGTCAACACCGTCCACCCCGGGTTCATCGAGACCCCGATGACCGCCTCGGCCGCGCCCGCCTTCCGCGCCGCCACCCTGGCCGAGACCCCGCTCGGCCGCGCCGGCACCGTCGAGGACGTCGCGCCCCTGGTCGTCTTCCTCATCTCCGGCGAGTCCTCCTACATCACCGGCGCGGAGATCCCGGTGGACGGCGGGTACACCGCGCACGGCGGCGCCAAGTCCGTCTCCGACGCCCTGCGCGGGACCGGCCCGCTCAGCGCGGGACGATCGGCAGGGTGATGTAGGAGCCCGGGAAGACCTTCTGGTGCTGCACGACCAGGTCGGCCTCGGTGGCCTCGGCGGCGGGGCGGCCGGTGCCGGGGTTGCGGTCGAAGCGGGGGAAGTTGGAGCTGGAGATCTGCACCCGGATGCGGTGGCCGGCCTTGAAGACCTGGCTGGTCGCGACCAGGTCCACGGTGAACGTCCCCGCGGGCGCGGTGGTGCGGACGATCCCGTCGATCACGCTCATCGCCCGGCCGTCGGGGTGGACGTCCACCAGCTTGGCGGTCCAGTCGGTGGCGGTGGCCGAGGTCTCGGCGCGCAGGGTCACCGAGAGCGGGCCGGTCACCTCGACATCCGCGTCGAGCACGCCGGTGGTGTAGCAGAGCACGTCGGGCCGCAGCTCCACGTCGCGCTGGTCCTGCGGGCCGACGTTGGTGGGGTCGGCCAGCAGGGTCGGCCCGCCGGTCGTGGGGACCGGGTCGCGCGGGTCGAAGGTGAACGTCGCCGGCTCGTCCGAGGCCGGCGGTTCGGGGCTGAGCAGCCCGCCGGTGTGCAGGTGGTAGCGGGTCTCGACGGCGCGGGCGAGCGGCCAGGACTCCTCGTCGCGCCAGACGTCGTCGCCCATGACGAAGATCTTCACGGCGGGGCCGGTGTCCTCGCCCTTCAGGAAGGCGAGCTGCCGCCGTTCGAGCCCGATCGCCTGCGCCGAGGCCGCCGGCCCGAAGTCCAGCCGTCCGGTGCCCGAGCCGCCCGGCGTCAGGTGGGACCAGGGGCCGATGACCAGGGGGCCGCCCAGGCGGCGGTGGTTCTCCAGCACGCCGGGCAGGAACAGGTCGAACCAGCCCGCGATGTGCATCACCGGCACCTCGATCCGGTCGTGCCGCAGGGTCTCGGCCAGGCCCTCCCAGTACGCGTCGCGCTCCGGGTGCGAGGTCCACTCGCGCCACCACGGGATGCCGGGGATGGAGCCGACGGGCAGGGTGCGCGCCGCCGCGGCCTGGTCGCCCAGCACCGGCAGGAGCGCCGCGAACCCGGCGCCGGTGTCCTCCCCCGCCTCCTCGGCGTGCTGCAACCCGAGCATCGCCTGCATCGCGCCCCAGTTCAGCGCCGAGCCCAGCGCGAACGCCCCGCCGTGGTACTTCAGCCCGTCGTGGAAGTCGTGCGGGGTCATCGAGGCGACCACGGCCTTCAGCCCCGGCGGGCGCGTCGCCGCCGCCTGGAGCGCGCACCCGGCCAGGTAGGACATCCCGCTCATCACCACCTCGCCGTTGGACCAGGGCTGGGAGGTGATCCAGGCGATCGTGTCGTGGCCGTCGGCGCCCTCGTCCAGCCAGGGCCGGAACTCGCCGTCGCTGCTCCCGCGCCCCCGGCAGTGCTGGAGCACCACCGCGAACCCGGCCTCCAGGGCGGGGATCACCGGGATCATCCGGAACGTGCCCTCCCCGTACGGCGTGCGCACGAGCAGCGCCGGGAACGGCCCGCCCTCCTCCGGCCGGTGCACCGAGCCGCGCAGGATCGTGCCGTCGCGCATCGGCATGGGGGAGTCGTGCTCGACGATGACGCGCAGCGGGGGCCGGTTCAGCGTGGGCATCCTGGGCTCCTGTGGGGGGCGGGGGCGGCCGGTCAGGTCACGGCGTAGGCGTCGTAGCGGACGGCGGTGGCGGTGCGCGCCCCGGAGGCCACCGCCAGCGTGCGGTTGAGCCACAGGTAGCGCGGGTCGCCGGTCTCGAAGCGGCAGAACAGCCGGAAGTAGTACTCCGACGGGTCCACCTCCTCGCCGCGGGCGAGGCGGCCGAGCACCTCCGGCGGCCCGTGCCGCACCCCGCTGGTGGAGATGTACAGGTGGGCGCCGTCGTGGGTGCGCAGCGTGTAGCGGGTGTCGATGCTGGCCATGCCGTCGGGGTGCAGGATCTGCCAGTCGGCGCCGCCCGGCAGCACGGTCCCCGACAGGCGCGGGCCCTCGAACGTGCCGCCCACGATGTTGATCACGCGGCGGCGGCCCCACTGCGACTCGCCCAGGTCGAGGATGGGGTCGAGCTCCACATGGAAGGCGGCGAGCGGGACGAGGTTCACAGCGCGGTGCTCCGGTTCGGCTCGGGACGGCGGGCGACGCTCCAGGAGGGGCGCTCGTTGAGCGAGGCGGCGTCGAAGCCGGCCGTCTTCTTGTAGGAGGCGGCGATCCCGGCCCGCTCGTCGTACGGGATGACCTTCTCGATGTCGTCGAAGCCGCCGGGGGCCCGCTCGTGGGCGAGCTTCATCACGATCTCGGGGCCCATCCGCCGGTTGGACAGTTGCAGCGCCGTGGTGGCGGGCCGCCGCTCCGCCTCGTAGGCGTCCAGGTCGCCGTGGGCGAGGGCGTACGCCAGCACCCGGGCGTCGATGATCGCCTGGGAGGCGCCGTTGGAGCCGATGGGGTACATGGCGTGGGCCGCGTCCCCGAGCAGCGTGACATTGCCGAACGTCCAGCGCGGCAGGGGGTCGCGGTCCACCATCGGGTACTCGTACGCGGCCTCCGCCCCGGCGATGATCCCCGGCACGTCCAGCCAGTCGAAGCGCCAGCCGGCGAAGTGGGCGCCGATCTCGGCCAGGTCGGCGGGGCGGTTCCAGTTCCCCCGGTCGGGCGCCTCGCCCTCCAGGGGCCGCTCCGCGATCCAGTTGATCAGGGTGCGCCCGCCCGTCTCGATCGGGTAGGCGACGAACTTCTGCGTCCCGTCACCCGCCATGATCATGGACCGGCCGGTCAGGAACGGCTCGCCGTACGTGGTGCCGCGCCACAGGACCAGGCCGTTCCACGGGGGCGGGCCCTCGCCCGGGTACAGGTGCGCCCGCACGGCCGAGTGGATGCCGTCCGCGCCGACCAGCAGGTCCTCCGAGCCGGGGCCGGTGATCCGGCTCCCGGTGCGCACCGCGCCGGGGCCGAGGCGTTCGACCACCGCCTCCAGCAGGAGCATCTGCAGGCGGCCCCGGTGCACCGAGTACTGCGGCCAGGCGTAGCCCGCGGCGAGCCCGCGGGGCTCGGACCAGATCGGCTCGCCGTACCGGTTGAAGTAGGCCAGCTCGGCCGTCGCGACGCCGATCCGGTCGAGCCGGTCGGCCAGGCCCAGCTCGGTCAGCTCGCGCACGGCGTGGGGGAGGAGGTTGATGCCGACGCCCAGGGGGCGGATCTCGGGGGCCGCCTCGTGCACCGTCACGTCCTCGAACCCGGCGGCGTGCAGGCTGAGCGCGGCGGTCAGCCCGCCGATCCCGGCTCCGGCGATGACGATGCGCACGAGCTGTCTCCGATCCACCGCGAGGTTGTTATGGCCGAAACAATATTCACGACCAGGTTACGGGTACGCAAGACTTGACCGGTGAGCGGAGCCGGAACCGGAGCGGACGACCCCGGGCGCCTGTGGGCCGATGCCCCGGGCGAGCCCGCGGACCTGCGCTACGCCGCGTACGCGCGAGAGCGCCTGGCCGCCATGCCGCCCCCGGCCGATCCCGAGGCGTTCGCGCTGGCCTACCACCTCCTCCAGCTCGCCTACCTGCTCGTCACCGACCTGGAGACCCGCATCCACCGCCCGCGCGGCTGGACCCTCCCCGGGTTCCGGCTGATGTTCAAGCTGTGGCTGCTCGGCCCCACCCAGCCGGTACGCCTCGCCGGGATCGCCGCGATGTCCCGCTCCGCGGTGACCAACGCGGTCAACACCCTGGAGCGCGCCGGCCTGGTCGAACGCCGCCCGGTGCCCGGCGACGGCCGCGCCGTCGTGGTCGCGCTGACCGCGGCGGGCGAGAAGGCCGTGCGCGAGGCGTTCGCCGAGCAGACCCTCAGGGAGCGGGAGTGGTTCGCCGCCCTGGCCCCGGCCGAGCGCGAGCACATGACCGAGCTGCTCGCCCGCATCCTCCGGTCCCGCCCGCCCGGCGTCCCCTGACGGCCGCGTGCCACAACGCTGAGCCGGCGGGCGGCCGCTCCCCGACCGGCCCGTCACCCCCCGGTCACGGGCCGTTCCGCCGCGCCCGGCGAGATCCGCGCGCGCCGCGCGTGCGTTGCCCGGGTCCGTGGGTACGGGGGGTGGGATGCGGAGAACTGGGGGGTGAATCCACCTGATGCCTGATCAAGTGTTTCTGGGGGAGATGCGGCAGGCGCTGGACGAGGTGTACCGCGATCACGACCGTGCCGCGGTGCGTGAGGTCTACGCCCGCGCCTCCGCCCACGTCCGCCTGACCGCGGACATGCTCGCCCATCTGAACGAGATCCCCGAGGGCGGCTACACCCGGCGGGAGATGGTCGAGGCGATCAACACGGTCATCCGGCGCCGGGGCGAGCAGGACAGCCTCGGCCTGCTGGAGACGCCGGAGCGGATCGAGGCCGTGGAGGACACGGCGGAGGCGGAGCGCGCGGTGCTCGACGACACGCCGCTCGACGCGCTGAACCCGCCGCCGGCCGGCCGGCGCGGCGACATACCGGATTTCCGGGCGCCCGGCCCGTCCTGACCGCGACGAGGGAGGATCAGCCATGACCACCGGAGAGTACTGGCCCTACGGCTTCGGCCCCATGGACGAGCTGCTGGGCCGGTTCTTCGGCCTGGGGCGGCCCGAGTTCCCCACCCGGGTGGACATCGGGCGCCTGCTCAGCGAGGACGCGATCGAGCTGCTGCGGGTCGCGGCCGAGAAGGCGGCCGAGTGGGGCGCGGACTACCTGGACACCGAGCACATGTTGTGGGCGGCCGCCCAGGTGGAGGCGAGCAAGCGGATGCTGGAGCAGGCCGGGGCCGATCCGGCGGCCCTGGCCGCCGCGGTGGAGCGGGCGGTCGAGCGGCGCGAGCCGCGCCAGGGGCCGATGCCGCTCGCCCCGGCCGCCAAGCGGGCCCTGCTGGACGCCCGCCAGCTGGCCCGCGCCACCGGCGCCTCCTACATCGGCGCGCATCACCTGGTGCTCGCCCTGTCGGCGAACCCGCAGTCCACGGCCGGGCGGCTGCTGCGCGGCGCGCACGTCACGCCGCAGTTGTTCGGCGCCGAGACGGCCGGCCCCGCCGAGACGCCGATGCGCCGCCCCAGCACGACCCCGACGCTGGACCAGTACGGCCGGGACCTCACGGCCGCGGCCCGCGAGGGCGGCATCGACCCGGTGATCGGCCGGGACGACGAGATCGCCCAGGCGGTGGAGGTGCTGTCCCGGCGCACCAAGAACAACCCGGCGTTGCTGGGCGAGCCTGGCGTGGGCAAGACCGCGATCGTGGAGGGCCTGGCGCAGCGCATCGTGGACGGCGAGGTGCCCGAGACGCTCCGGAACAAGCGGGTGGTGCAGGTGGACCTGGCCGGGATGGTGGCCGGGACCAAGTTCCGCGGCGAGTTCGAGGAGCGGCTGAGCAAGGTCATGGACGAGATCCGGGCCAACGCCGAGGAGCTGATCGTGTTCATCGACGAGATGCACACGGTGGTGGGCGCGGGCGGCGCCGAGGGCGCCATCGACGCCGCCAACATGCTCAAGCCGGCCCTGGCCCGCGGCGAGCTGCACGTGATCGGCGCGACCACGCTGGACGAGTACCGCCGGCACGTGGAGAAGGACGCCGCCCTGGAGCGGCGGTTCCAGCCCATCCTGGTGCCCGAGCCGAGCGCGGCCGACGCGATCGAGATCCTGCGCGGGCTGCGCGACCGGTACGAGGCGCACCACCAGGTGAAGTTCACCGATGACGCGCTCGTCGCGGCGGTGGAGCTGTCCGACCGCTACGTCAGCGGCCGGTTCCTGCCCGACAAGGCGATCGACCTGATGGACCAGGCCGGCGCCCGGGTGGCGCTGCGCACCAAGACCACGCCCGCCGACACCCGCGAGCTGGAGCAGCGCCTGGACCACCGGCAGCGGGAGAAGGACCAGGCGGTCGCGGGGGAGGACTACGAGCGGGCGCGGGAGTTCCGCGACGAGATCGCCGAGCTGCGGCGGCAGATCGACCGGGCGCACGGCGGACGCCAGAGCGTCCCGGAGGTCACCGCCAACGACATCGCCGAGGTCGTCTCGCGCCTCACCGGCATCCCGGTCGCGCAGCTCACCCAGGAGGAGAAGGATCGGCTGCTGGCCCTGGAGGAGCACCTGCACCACCGGGTGATCGGCCAGGACGAGGCCGTGGCCGCGGTGGCCGAGGCCGTACGCCGCTCGCGCGCCGGCCTCAGCGACCCCGACCGCCCGATCGGCTCCTTCCTGTTCCTCGGCCCGACCGGCGTGGGCAAGACCGAGCTGGCCAGGGCCCTGGCCGAGGCGCTGTTCGGGGAGCAGGAGCGGATGGTCCGCTTCGACATGAGCGAGTTCCAGGAGCGGCACACCGTCTCCCGCCTGGTCGGCGCCCCGCCCGGCTACGTGGGCTACGAGGAGGCGGGCCAGCTCACCGAGCGGGTGCGCCGCCAGCCGTACTCGGTGGTCCTGCTCGACGAGATCGAGAAGGCCCACTCCGACGTGTTCAACCTGCTGCTCCAGGTGCTGGACGACGGGCGGCTGACCGACGCGCAGGGACGTACCGTGGACTTCAGGAACACCGTCCTGATCATGACGTCCAACATCGGCGCCGATCTGATCATGGCCCATCCGGGCGAGGCGGCGGCCGGGATACGCGGCCAGCTCCTGGGCCTGCTCGCGCAGCGGTTCCGGCCGGAGTTCCTCAACCGCGTCGATGAGATCATCATCTTCCGCGGCCTGGACGCCGAGCAGCTCCGCCAGATCACCGTCCTGCTGCTGGAGGACACCCGGCGGCGCCTGCACGCCCAGAACGTCACCCTGGAGCTCGGCCCCGGGGCCGTGGAGTGGCTGGCCCGGGAGGGGTACCAGCCGCACTTCGGCGCCCGCCCGCTGCGCCGTACGATCCAGCGCAAGCTGGACAACCCGCTCTCGCGCCTGCTCCTGGACGGCACGCTCCAGCCCGGCCGGCGGGCCCACGTCGGCGTCCAGGACGGCGACCTGGCCATAACCGTCCTGGAAGGCGACGCCGAGCCCGGCCCGGACGTCCGGCCGGCCGTGCTGACGGCCCCTGAGCACCGCCCCGAGCAGGACAAGGCGCGCCCCGACGAGCCCGGCCTGTACCTGTGACGGGCTTCTGACCGGCGGTTGACCGGCTGCCGGCCGGCGGCCTCGGCGCGGCCGGGCCGCTCGACTTGACCGAGCACGGCCCGAGGGCGCTTCATGATGTCGTGGATGATCTCGGCCGCCCCGTCCCAGAGGCGGAAGGGGCGGGGGACCTCGTGCTGTCCTGGCCTCGGCCCGCGTCGAGCTGGTCCGAGGCGGCGCCCGTCGGCAACGGGCGCCTCGGCGCCATGGTGTTCGGCGGGGCGCGCCGCGCCCGCCTCCAGCTCAACGACGCCACGGTCTGGTCCGGCTACCCGCAGGGCCCGGCGCGGGCGCTGGAGGAGGTCCTGGCCACGGGCGCGGGCCCCGGCCGGCTCGCCGAGGCGCGGCGGGCGCTGCGCGAGGGCGACCACCGCCGCGCCGAGGCACTGCTGCTGTCCTTCGAGGGGAGGTACGGCCAGGAGTACCTGCCGTACGCCGACCTGTGGCTGGACCTCCCCGAGGCCGACGGCGCCGCCGCCTTCCGGGGCCGGACCCTGAACCTGGACGACGGCGTGGCCGGCGAGGAGATCGGCCTCGGCGGCGGGCGCACCGTGCGCCGCCTGACCTGGGCAAGCCATCCGGCGCGGGCCGTGTGCGTCGCGGTCGCCGTGCGGGGCGGCACCACCGGCATGCGGGTGGAGCTGACCTCGCCGCTGCGCGTCGTCCACCGGGAGGCCGGGGCGTCCGGGCTCGCGCTCGGCGTCGAGATCCCCGTCGACGGCGCGCCCGCGCACGAGCCGGACGTGCCCGAACCCCTCCGGTACGCCGCCCCCGCCCCCGGCGGGCACGACCCGTTCGGGGCGCTCGCCGTCCGCGTCGCGACCGACGGCGAGGTGTCGATCACCGGGGACGCCTGGACCGTGCGCGGCATGACGTACGCGCTGCTGGTGCTGGCCAGCTCCACCGCCGCGGCCCGCTTCTGGACCGGCCGCGAGCCTCTGACCCGCGAGGAGCACCTGCGGCTGGCCGCCCGCGACGCCGAGTCCGCCGCGGCGGCGGGCGCCGGGGAGCTGCTGCGCGCGCACCGCCGCGACCTGCGCGCCCTGCTGGGCACCACCACGCTGGTGATCGGGGACCGGCGGGCGGGCACGTACGACGTGGCGCGCGACATCCTCGCCGGCCCCGACGACGGGCTGCGCGCCACGGTCATGTTCCAGCTCGGCAGGTACCTGCTCGCCTCGGCCTCGCGCCCCGGCGCGCCGCCCGCCAATTTGCAGGGCCTGTGGAACCAGGACCTGCGCCCCGCCTGGTCCTCCAACTACACCCTCAACATCAACACCCAGATGAACTACTGGCCCGCCGAGCCCGCGGGCCTGCCCGGATGCCACGAGCCGCTGTTCGAGCTGATCGACCGGCTCAGCCGAACCGGCGCCGAGGTGGCCCGGCGGCTGTACGGCGCGCGCGGCTGGGTCGCGCACCACAACACCGACATGTGGGGCTGGGCGCTGCCGGTGGGCATGGGCCGCGGCGACCCGTCGTGGGCGATCTGGATGATGGGCGGCGTCTGGCTGGCCCGGCACCTGTGGGACCACTACGACTTCGGCCGCGACCCGGTCTTCCTGCGCGAGCGCGCCTGGCCGGTGCTGCGCGGCTGCGCCGAGTTCTGCCTGGACTGGCTGGTCGAGGCCCCCGACGGCCGCCTGGACACCATCCCGTCCACCTCGCCGGAGAACCTGTTCCTGTCCCACCGCCGCGAACCGGAGTCGCTGACGTACTCCGCCGCCCTGGACATGGCGCTGATCCGGGACCTGTTCGGCACCTGCCTGGAGGCGATGCGGGTCCTGGGCCTGGACGACCCCATCGGGGCCCGCATCGCCGCGGCCCTGCCCCGGCTGCGCGACCCCGGCGTCGCGCCCGACGGGCGGCTGCGCGAATGGGCCGAGGACCATCCCGAGCACGACCCGCACCACCGCCACCTGTCCCACCTCGCCGCCGTCCACCCGCTCGGCCTGATCGACCCCGAGCGCACCCCCGGCCTCGCCGCGGCGGCAGCCCGGTCGCTGGACGCCCGGGGCCCTGCCGCCATGGGCTGGTCCCTGGCCTGGAAGATCGCCCTGCGCGCCCGGCTCCGCGACGGCGACGCGGCCCGCGAGCTGTTCCTCCACGCGACCTGCCCATACGACGCCGGCCCCGCCTCCGGCGGCCTGCTGCCCAACCTGTTCAGCACCCACCCGCCGTTCCAGATCGACGGCAACCACGGGCTCACCGCGGCCCTGCTGGAACTGGTGGTGCAGAGCCACGGCGGGGCCATCCGGCTCCTCCCCGCCCTGCCCGCCGCCTGGCCCGACGGCTCCGCCGACGGTGTACGCTGCCGCGGCGGCTGGACCGCCGGCCTCGCCTGGCGCGACGGCACGCTCACCCGGGCCACCGTACGCAACGACCTGCCGGGCCCGCCCCGCCCCGTCCGCGTCCACCACGCCGGCACCACCACCGACGCCCTGGTCCCCTCCGGCGAGCAGATCCACCTCAGCCCCTGATCGACGACCACGACACCGCGTGTGTCGGGTCGACGCCGCCCCCGGCGGCCGCCTCACTCCTGATCCGGCCGGGGAACTCGACGTGCCCCCGGCCCGGCACCGCCGCGACGCGCTGTGACTGTACTGACCGGGCCGCGCTCCACCCGAGGGCGGAGCGCGGTTTCACGGGATCGGCGGGCGTCGTGCTCAGGTGAGCTGGATGTAGTCCAGCTCGGCGTACCCGGTGCCGCCGGCGAAGTAGGGCGAGCCCTTGGCCAGGCGGATGACGTTGTAACCGGCTCGGAGCGTGACGGTGGTGCTGACCGTGGCGCCGAACTGCCCCCAGCCGGAGGTCGGCGGGTAGCTGACCGTGGTCCAGGGGCCGCCGTTGTAGGCCAGGCCCTGGGTCGCGGTGGCGCCGGTGCCGTTGGCGTAGCCGATGGTCATCGTGTACGTCCGCGCGGTGGGCACGTTCACCACGAAGTCGACATAGCTGTCGGTACGCGGCGTGCCCGAGTTGTCGATGCGGCCCACGTAGCCGCCGCCCGACGCGCTCGCGCTGCTCAGCCGCTCGGCGCGGAACACCGAGGCGTTCTCGGCCTCATAGCGCTGCTGGTAGGCGGGCACTCCGGAGACCGGTTCGACGACGAGCCGGTAGGCGCTGGTGGCGGCCATGTCCGGCACGGACACGCTGAGCGCGCCGTTGCTCACCGTACGGGTGGTGGTGGAGACCGTCGTCGGGGCGGTCACGGCGGTGAAGCGTCCGCTGGACGGGGTGGACTGGAGCGTGACGCGCACACTGGCGCCGAGCGGGCCGAGGCCGGTCAGGTTGACGGTGTTGGTGCCCGCCTCGTTGCCGAACACCACGTTGACGATCCTGCGGGTGGGGTCGTAGGGGGCGAAGCCGTCCAGGCCGGTCTGCGTGCCGGGGGTCGTGGTGACCATGTTCCCGGCCATGTCGCCGTACCACTTGTACAGCCACCAGGTCCCGGTGGGCTGGTCGTTGTCGACGACCAGGCCGTTCATGGTGCCGTACTGGTACCAGAAGGCGCGGTGCGCCGACTCCACGCCGCCCCGCTCAAGCTTGGCCACGTAGCTGGCGACGCGTCCGGGGACGTCCACCTCGGCGGGCGCCGCGTACTCGTTGATGGAGATGCGGCGCGGGCTGATGCCCAGCGACGCCTCCAGGTCGCGGTAGTCGGCGATGTCGGCGGCGATCCTGGCCGGGTTCTCCAGTTCGTGCCAGCAGATGATGTCGGGCAGCGTGCCGGTGTCCCTGGCGTGGGTCAGGAAGGAGCGCATCCAGGAACGGTTGTAGACCGCGGTGCTCGGGCCGATGATCGGGGTCAGTGAGTCCAGCGCCCGGACCGCGCGGTAGGTGCGCACCCAGCCGTCGTTGAAGGCGCCGGCGGCGGCGGTGTTCCAGGTGTAGTCGGGCTCGTTCCACAGCTCCCAGCCGACCACGTTGGTGACCGTGGTCGCCGCGAGCCGGGCGTTGACCATGGTCCGCACCTTCGCCAGCCAGTCGTCCCAGCTCACCCAGCGGTAGGGGAAGTCGGGATAGATGTCCGGCATGCGGATGATCTCTCCGGCGCCGACCCGGGTGGCCTGCGGGGCGACGAGCAGGGAGTCGCCGCCGGGCGGCTGGCCGTTGGGGCGCTGGCCGACGCCGGGGGCGGGCTGGGTCAGCGAGTTCACCTTGATGGGTAACAAGGTGGAGTCGGCGGGCCTGCCGTTCTCCGCCAGGCCGTACAGGCCGCCGGAGGCGGCGTGGGTCACCGGCCGGAACGGCTGGGCGACGTTGACGGTCAGCGTCGCGCCGGCCGCCGCGGCCGGGGGAGCGGCGGCCATCAGGCTCGCCGCCGCGGTGATCAGCGCCGCGGCGAGGGCCGAGGCCCGGGATCTGCGCATCATCCTGTCTCCTTCGCTGGGGGTTCGCCGGATGAGGTGGATGAGGGGTGGAGCCGGGACCGACCCCCGAGACCTGCCTGGTCCTGGCACGGGACGCGGACGGGGGTTCAGGGGCCGGACACGGGCAGCCAGACGCGCATGCCGGACGGGCCGCGCCGCGCCCAGGAGTGGTAGGGGCGCAGCGGCACGTCGAACCACTCGCCGTCCTCGGCGGGAGCGACCGCGGGCCCGTACGGCCAGGGCCGGTCGCGGTGCGCGGGCACCCGGCCGCGCACCCGCGCGCCGCCGGAGTCCGCCCGGGGAGGCGTCCGGGGATCGATCACGAGCGCGTCGAGCGCGTCGGGGCGCGGGAGGTCGTGGGACTCGGCGCACAGGACCTCCGGGCCGCGCTCGACGGCGACGCAGCCGCGTACGGCGTCGATGCGGGGGTCGGGCCAGGTGAAGCGGGGCTCCATCGGCAGTTCGAGGGTGATGACCTCGCCTGCCCGGAAGACGCGCCGGATCGTGACGAGGCCCGGGGTGACCGGCCGCGCCCGTCCGTCCTCGTCGAGCGTGGCTCCGTCCGCCCAGGCGGGCACCCGCAGGGCCAGGCTCCAGGGGGCGGGCTCGTCGGCCGTGATCCGGACGCGGACGGTGCCGCCGTCGGGGTAGCGGGTCTCGACGGCCACCGCCACGCGCCGCCCGTCCGGCAGCCGCGCGTCGATGTCGCAGGGGGCGTACTGGTGGATCTGGAGGCCGTCGTCGCCGGTCGTGGCCAGGTAGCCGCCGAGGCTGGCCAGCGTGCGGGCGACGTTGGTGGGGCAGCAGGAGACGTCGAACCAGGCGGCGCGCTGGCCCGACTCGGCGCGCGGGCTCACCTCGTCCGGGTCAGAGGGCCGGCCGGGGGCGCGCTGGTGGAGCGGGTTGGCGTAGAAGAAGGCCCGGCCGTCGGCGGCGGGGGAGGCGGCGATGACGTTGTAGAGGGTGCGCTCGATCAGGTCGGTGTAGCGGACGTCGCCGGTGGCCAGGTAGAGACGCCAGGAGACCATGATCGAGGCGACTCCGGCGCAGGTCTCGCAGTAGGCGCGGTCCGGGGGCAGCTCCCAGTCCTCGCCGAACCCCTCGTCCTGGTGGCGGGAGCCCATTCCGCCGGTGATGTACGTGCGGCGGGCGACCGAGCGTTCCCACTGCCGTTCCACGGCGCGCAGCAGCTCGTCGTCGCCGCGTTCCACCGCGACGTCCACGGCCGCGGCGGCGAGGTAGAGGGCGCGTACGGCGTGGCCGCGCCACACGTCGGCCTGCCGGATCGGGATGTCGTCCTGGAAGTAGGCGCGTCCCAGGGGGATGTCCCCGAGCGTCCCGTGGCCGCGGCGGTCCAGGAACAGGCGCGCCTGCTCGATGTAGCGGTCCTCGCCCAGGGCCCGGCCGAACTCGGCCAGGCCGACCTCGATCTCCGGGTGGCCGCAGATCTTGGGCAGGCCGTCCGGGCCGAACGTCCGGCACACGTGGTCGGCCGCGCGCCGCGCGATCCGTACCAGCTCGTCCTCGCCGGAGGTGCGCAGCCGGGCCACCGCGGCCTGCAACAGGTGGCCGATGTTGTACAGCTCGTGGCCGCCTTCGAGGTCGCTGTAGCGCGGCGGCCGGCCGCGGTGCCCGAAGCAGGTGTTGAGGTATCCGTCGGGGTCCTGGGCCCGGCCGACGCGCGCCGTGAGCCGCTTGATCGCGGTCTCCGCCTCCGGATCGCCGGTGCGTGCGCTCTCCCAGGCCAGGGCCTCAAGGAGCTTGTAGACCTCCGAGTCGGAGAACGGCCAGCCGGGACGGTCGGGCGAGGTCGTCCCGTCGGCGACGCGGTCGAAGTTCGCCAGCCAGCCGAGGCGCTCCATCCACGACTCGCAGTGCGCCAGCGTCGCCGCGGCGTTCACGGCCTGGCGGGCGTGCCAGAATCCACCGGTGATGGACACCTGCGCGAGCCCGAGAGGGTGGGCCGGGCCGCGCGGGGGCAGCACGGGACAGGCGGCTCGGGTATGCGCGTCCGTCGTGCTTTCGGTCATGTCGTGGGCCTTTCGGGTCACGGAGTGGTCAGTCCTTCACCGCGCCGGCGGTGACGCCCGCGGAGATGTAGCGCTGCGCGAGGACGAGGAGGAAGGCCGCGGGGATGGAGGCGATCACCGCCGTGGCCATGATCGAGTTCCACTGGGTGGTGTTGTTGCCGATGTAGCGGTAGATGCCGAGGGTGATCGGGATCACGTCGCTGTTGCGGTTGAGGGTCGAGGCGAAGATGAAGTCCGACCACGCCCACAGGAAGGTGAACAGCGAGACCGTGATCACCGAGTTGCGGCTCAGCGGCAGGATGATCGACCGGAACGTGCGCCAGGTGCTCGCGCCGTCGATCTGGGCCGCCGCCAGGAGCTCGCGGGGGATGCTCGCCATGAACGCCCGGAACAGCAGCACGGCGAACGGCACGGCCAGCGTCGAGTCGGCCACGATCAGCCCCCAGACGGTGTTGAGCATCCCGAGCCTGAGGTAGATCGCGTAGAAGCCCATGGCCATGACGACCGCGGGGATCATCTGCGCGACGAGCAGCAGGAAGTCGATCGTCCGGCCGCCGCGCGGGCGCAGCTTGGCCAGCGAGTAGCCCGCGGGCAGGGACAGCGCCAGCGTCAGCGCGACGGTGCCCAGGCCGATGAACAGGCTGGTGGCCAGGGCGGGCAGTTGCTGGCCGAGGGCGGCCGTGTAGCCCTCGAACGTGGGGTCCCACGGGAACCAGTGGGGCGGGTCGGCCCGCATGTCGCTCGTCTTGGTGAGCGAGACGTTGACCATCCAGTAGACCGGGAAGAGCATCAGCCCCACCAGGACGATCCCCAGCGCGGTCTTCCACCGCGTGCCCGGCCCGGTCATGGACGTCCCTCCTCGCGCCGCAGGTGCACGTGGACCAGCCCGGCCGCGAACGCGATGACGATGAGCAGGTTGCCGACGGCCGCCGCCGGGGAGAAGTCGGGCTGCCCGGTGCCGAACGCCTCGCGGTAGGACCAGATGGCCAGCGTGGTGGAGGCGTCCGCCGGCCCGCCCCTGGTCATGATCCAGATGATGTCGACGACCTTGAGCGTGTAGATCAGGCCGAGCAGCAGTGTGATCGCCGACACCGGGCGCAGCAGGGGGAAGGTGATGCGCCGGAACCGCTGCCAGGCGTTCGCGCCGTCCAGCCCGGCGGCCTCGTACAGCTCGGCGGGGATGTTCTGCAGCCCGGCGTAGAGGATCACCAGGTTGAAGGGGATGCCGAGCCAGATGTTGGCGATGGTGACGGCGATCAGGGAGGTGTCCGGTGAGGTCAGCCAGTTGATCTGGCCGACCCCGAACGCCTCCAGGGCCGCGTTGACGATGCCGTTGTCGCTGTTGAGCATCCACGACCAGGTCGAGGCGGAGACGATCAGCGGCAGCAGCCACGGCACGAGGAACATCGCGCGCAGCACCACCGACAGGCGGAAGCCGCGGTGGAAGAAGACCGCCAGGGCCAGGCCGAGGGCGTACTGCGCGGCGATGGACACCAGGGTGAACAGGGCCGTGTTGCGCAGGGCCCGGACGAAGGTGTCGTCGGACAGGACGTCCAGGTAGTTCTCCGGCCCGGTGAACTCCGCGTCGCCTCGCACGAACGCGCGCGGCGTGTAGTCGTGCAGGCTGAGCTCGATGTTGCGGTACAGCGGGTAGGCGTAGAACAGGAGCAGGTAGACGACCAGCGGCGCCAGGAAGGCCAGGGCCGTCCACTGGGATGATCGCCGGCGCCTCGGGGCGGGCCGCGCGTGCTGCGCGGCCGGCCTGCCGTCGAGCGCCGCGATCGTGCGGGGGGCTGCCATGGACGATCCGATCAGTTACCGATCGCCTGCTTGGCCTGGGCCTGCGCTTCCCTGAGCGCGTCGGCGGGGGAGGCCGCGCCGCTCAGGGCCTTCTGCACGGCGGTCCACAGCGCCTCGGAGATCTTCGGGTAGTCGGTGCCGAGGTTGTCGCTGGTACGGCCCTTGGCCGTGCGCACGGCGTCCACCCACGGCTTGAGGCCGGCCTCCTTGGCGAGGATGGCCTGCTGCCCGTCGGCGGTGGAGGGGATGTAGTACGCGAACGTCGTGCCGGTCTCCACCAGGCCCTCGGGCGTCGTCATGCATTCGAGGATCTTCTTGGTGGTGTTGTAGCGCTGGGTGTCCTTCTGCACCGGGACGGTGATGAACTCGCCGCCCGTCGGCGTGGGCGCGACGCCGCCGCCCTTGGCCGGGATCTGCACGATGCCGGTGGGGAACCCCGCCTTCTCGGCGCTGTTGATCTGCCAGGTGCCGTTCTCGGCGAAGGCGAACTCGCCGGTCAGGAACTCCTCCCAGGTGGTGTTCTGGGAGTTGCTGATGACGGAGTTGGGCGCGATGCCGTCCTTGACCCAGGAGTGCCACAGCTCCAGCGCTTCGACGGCCTGCGGCGAGTCCAGTCGCGTGAGCTGCGCGCCCGCGCCCCAGAACCACGGCAGGAACTGGAACGACCCCTCCTCGGTGCCGATGGCGGCGAAGGTGATCGGCTTCTTGCCCGCGGCCTTGACCTTCTTCAGCGCCTCGTTCAGCGAGGCCCAGTCCTTGATCGAGCCCGGATCGACGCCGGCGTCGTCGAGGATCTTCTTGTTGTAGTAGAGGGCGAGGGTGTTGGCGCCGATCGGGATGCCGTACGTCTTGCCGTCCAGTTCCCCGGCGGCGATCAGGTTCTCGTCGAAGCGCGAGGTGTCGAGGCCGAAGTCCGACATCGCGGTCAGCATGCCGGCGTCGGCCAGGGTCGAGACGGCGGGGTTGTCGAGGAGGATGACGTCGGGCGCGTTGCCCTCCTGACCGGCCAGCAGGGCCTGGTTGGTGAGCGCGGTGGTGTCGTAGGCGGTGCGCTCGATGGTGACGCCGGCCTGCCGGCCGCAGGCGTTCACGCGCTCGGCCCATGCGGAGGACGCGTCGTGCTGCGGGTACGGGTCCCACCAGGTGTACGCGCCGCTCGTGGCGGTGGCCGTGTCACCGCCCGGCGCCGGCGCGGAGGCGCAGGCGGCCAGAGTCAGGGCCGCGGTCGCGAAGACCACCGCCCTCGCGGGAAGTGACCTACGGTTCATCCGAATCCTCCAGTGTTAGCGCTCACATAGAGCCTTGTCGGACGGGTGCGGGCTCGGCGCCCCGACGGGCTATCGGGGGCGGGGGGGTGCGGTGCTCCCGAACGAGACGAGCTCGGGAGAGATGAAGCGCACGACGAACGGCTCGTTGCGCGCCGCCGGCGACTCCACGCGGCGCACGAGCTGGCGCACCGCCATGGAGCCGAGGCGGTCGGGTGCGCTCTCGATGAAGGAGTAGGGCAGGGAGAAGGTCGCGGCGAACTCGGCGGAGTAGCGCCCGATGACCGACAGGTCCTCGGGCACCCGCAGCCCCCGCGCGTAGGTGACGGAGGGCAGCGCCGCCGCGGCCGCCTCGTTGTTGATCAGCAGGCCGGTGGCCGCGGGATAGGCGTCGAGCAGGCCGTTGAGCAGGCGCCCCACCGCGGGCTGGCGCGACTCGCCGTACACGGCGTGCAGGGTGACGCCGCGCTGCCGGGCCCGTTCGAGCGCGGCGTCGCGCAGCCGCCACACGTACGCGCCGCCGCGCTCGACCACGTGCTCGGGCTGCGAGATCAGGATGAGCTCGCGGTGGCCGAGCCGGTGGAGGTGGTCCACCATGACCCGGCCGGCCTCCTCGAAGTCCAGGTCGAACACGTCGAGCCCGGAGCAGTCGCCCGGCAGGCCGACCAGGGCGCCCGGCTGCGGCGCGGCCCGCAGGATGGGCAGTCGTGAGTCCTCCTGCGCGATGTTCATGAGCACGACGCCGTCCACCATCCGCGAGTCGGTGATGCGGCGCAGCGCCCGCGCGCCGTCGGCCTCGGTGACCAGCAGCGTGTCGTAGCCCAGGTCGCGGGCGGTGTCGGTGACGCCCAGGATGTACTGCATCATCGCGGGCGCGAACTCGTCTTCGTGGAACTGGGCGAGCAGACCGAGGACCTTGGTCTGGGAGGTGGCCAGCGCGCGGGCGCCCGCGTTCGGTGTGTACGCCAGCGCCTCGGCCGCCGCCAGCACGCGCCGGCGGACCTCCTCGGAGATGGGCCGCTTGCCCGACAGCGCGTACGACGCGGTGCTGCGGCTCACCCCGGCCTCCCGGGCCACGTCTCCGATCGTCGCCACTCTCACCTCCTGTTGTTGAACCGGTTCGATAGTCGTGTCGCCGACTCCCCAGCACCGTGGACCGGATCGCATGCCGAGGCACGCCCTCACCCTGCGGTTCATGAGAGGGCTCGGCCCTCTCGCCCCGGGATCGGCGAACCGGTTCAACGATGTCGCCTGACTGTGGCTCAGTGGCCGCCCCGCGTCAACGGGCGGCGGCCCGCGGATACCGAATCGTGACATCCCGGAAACGGGCGACACGCGGATCACCGGCGCGTTCGCCTGCGCGGGCGGAGGATCTGTTGACGCGCGAGGTGCGGCTACGTAACCTACGCGAAACCCTCATCGCGTTGCCGCTCGACTCCCCGCCGACTTGTTAACGCTCACATCATGAGGGGCGTCATGACCACCCTGACAACGATCACCACGGCCGCGCGCGCCGCGCTCCTGCCGGTCGCGCTGACCATCGCGTTGACCGCGGGCATCCCGGACGCCGCGGCCGCCGGCCCGCCCGACCCCGTCCTCGTCTACACCTTCGACGCCGACGACCTGGCCGCGGGCACCATCGCCGACTCCTCCGGCAACGGCCTGCACGGCACCCTGGTCAACGGCTCCACGGCCGTGCTCGTGGACGGCGCCGGCGGCGGCCGGGCCCTGGACCTGCCCGGCGGCGCCGCCGGCTCCAGCGGTGCCTACGTACGGCTGCCCCTGGACGCGCTCAAGGGCAAGACCGACCTGACGGTGTCGGCCCGGGTGCGGTGGGACGGCACCACCGCGCCCTGGCAGTGGATCTACGCCCTCGGCAAGGACACCACCCGCTACCTGTTCACCACCCCGTACAACGGCGACGGCCGCCTGCGCACCGCGGTCACCTCCTCGTCGGCGGGGGGCGAGGCCCAGGTCACCGGCTACACGCCGCTGCCGTCCGGCTCCTGGAAGACCTTGACCGTCACCCTGGACACCGGGGCCGGGCGCGTCACGACCTACCTCGACGGCGCCGCCGTCGCCTCGGCCGCCACCACCGTGACCGCGGCGCAGCTCATCGACGCCGCCACCACGTCCGCCGGCTACATCGGCCGCTCGTTCTACCCCGACCCCCTGTTCGACGGCGCGATCGACGACTTCCGCGTCTACGGCGCGGCACTGTCCGCCGAGCAGGTGGCCGCCGTCGCGGGCGGCGAGGTCCCCACCCCGACCGGCCTGACCCGCGCCGAGTTCGACGTGCGGACCACGGCCGGCACCCCACCGGCCCTGCCCGCCGCGGTCCGGGCCTCCTTCTCCGACGGCTACGACCGCGAAATCGACAAGATCACGATCGCGCCGTTCGCCCAACGGCGCGGCTGACCCTACCGGCGGCCCGTCCGCGCCCCCCGAGCCTGGGGCGCGGACGCACGCCGGGAAGACGCGGCGCGGGGCCCCGCCCGTCACCTCACGGCGAGGCCGTTGATCAGCAGGTTCAGGCCGTGGGCGAACTGGGCGGCGAAGTCGGTGCTGGTGATCGTGGCCGCGGCGTCGGAGAGGTTGGGGTAGCGGCGGCGGTCCAGGGCCGCGTGCAGGGCGTCAAGCGCGGCGGGCAGCCCGGAGTCGATGAGCTCGGCGGCGGCCTGTTCCTCCAGCGTGTGGCCGAGGGTGAAATGGACGATCGCGAACGCCGTGCGGGTGGCGGCCTGGGTGGGCAGGCCGGCGGCGCGCAGCACGCCGACGAGGGTGTCGGTGTAGGACAGGGTGTTCGGGCCGACAGCGTGGGTGCCGGCGTAGACGCGGGCCCCGTCGCGGTGGCGCAGCAGGGCCGCGCGCAGCCGGCCGGCCAGCTCGGTGACCTGCTCCTGCCAGGTGGTCCCCTCCGGCAGCGGGCCGGCGCAGCCGGCCAGCATCTCCTCGGCCATGGCGGCGAGCAGGTCCTGCTTGGTGGCGAAGTGCCGGTAGAGCGTGCCGACCTGGACGTCGAGCGCGGTCGCCAGGCGGCGCATGGTCAGCGCGTCGAGACCTTCCTCATCCAGCAGGCGCAGGGCGGTGGCGACCGCTCCGGGCGCGGCCATCTTGGGCGGACGGCCCCGGGGGCGCTGCGGGGACGGCGAGGTTGACGGGGTTCCCATGCAGGGTGATACTAGTGACCCTCTTTTATGAACGATGTTCATTTAATAGGAGGGCACACGTGCACACCGATGTGATCGTGGTCGGCGCCGGGCCCACCGGCCTGATGCTGGCCGCGGAGCTGGCCCTGGCCGGCGTACGGGTCCGCGTCCTGGAACGGCGCGAGTCGCCCACCAGGGAGTCGCGGGCCCTCACCCTGCACCCGCGCAGCATCGAGATCATGGACCTGCGCGGCATCGCCGGCCGCTTCCTCTCCCGCGGCCGTACCGTGCCCGGCTGGCACTTCGCCGGCCTGGACACCCGCCTGGACTTCACCGCGCTCGACACCCGCCACGGCTACACCCTGTTCCTGGAGCAGGCCCGTACCGAGGAGATCCTGGAGGGACGGGTCCGGGAGCTGGGCGTCGAGATCGCGCGCGGCCGCGAGGTCACCGCCGTGCGGCAGGAGCCGGACGCCGTCGTCGTCGAGACCGCCCCGGGGGAGCCGCTGCGCGCCGCCTACGTCGTGGGCTGCGACGGCGGGCGCAGCCTGGTCCGGCAGGCGGCCGGCATCTCCTTCGACGGCAGCGACGAGACCTTGACCGGCATGCTCGGCGACTTCGCCGCCACCGACCCGGACGCCGTGCGGGCGGCCGAGGCCCACGGCGTGCTCGCCGTACCGCTGGAAGGCGGCCTGACCCGGTTCGTGGTCGTGGACCCGGAGCGGATGCGGGTGCCGGCCGCCGAGCCGGTGACGTTCGAGGAGTTCCGGCAGGCCCTGACGCGCATCGCCGGGACGGACTTCGGGGTCGCCGATCCGCGGTGGCTGTCCCGCTTCGGCAACGCCACCCGCCTGGCCGGCCGGTACCGGCAGGGCCGGGTCCTGGTGGCGGGCGACGCGGCGCACGTCCACTTCCCCGCCGCCGGGCAAGGCCTCAACACCGGGCTGCAGGACGCGATGAACCTGGGCTGGAAGCTCGCCGCCCAGGTCAAGGGCTGGGCCCCCGACGGGCTGCTCGACTCCTACGACGCCGAACGCCGCCCGGTCGGCGAGGCGGTCGCCGCCAACACCCAGGTGCAGACGCTGCTGCTGGAGCTGACGCTGGTGCCGCAGTACCGGCGGCCGGTCCTCGCGCTGCGCGAGATGCTGGACGGCCTGCTGGGCATCGAGGAGGTCAACCGCCGCCTGGCCGCGTCGGTCTCGGCCATCGGCACCCGGTACGGCGACGGCTCACCGGCCGGGTCCAGGGTGCCCGACCTGGCGCTCAGCGTCACCGGACGGCCGCAGGTGGAGCGGCTGTACCCGTTGCTGCACGGCGGCCGGTTCGTGCTGATCCGCACGGCCGGGCACGCCGATGCCGGCGACGCGAGCGCCTGGGCCGACCGGGTGGAGCAGGTCACGGCCTCGGCCTGGCAGGCGCCGCCGGAGCTGGACGGGGCGGACGCGCTGCTCGTACGACCGGACGGGCACCTCGCCTGGGCCGGGCGCGGCGACGAGGCGCTGGAGGCGCTGCCGCGCTGGGCCGGCGCCCCGGGCGCCACCATCGCGGAGGCGGTACGATGACGCGGCCACCGGTCAGCGGAGCGGTCAGACGATGCCGAACTCCGTGAACCGGCCGCAGACCTGGAAGCCCAGGCGGCGGTAGACGGGCTCGCCGTCCTCGGACGCCTGGAGGACCGCGATCCGGTGGCCGAGGCCGCGGGCGGTGTGCAGCGTGGCCTGGGTGATGGCACTGCCGTAACCGCGGCGGCGGTGGGCGGCCAGGGTGCTGATGTTGTAGATCCCCGCGACCCCCGCGTGGGAGAACACCTCGGCCGAGCAGACCGGGCGGCCGTCGGCGTAGCCGACCAGGTAGCGAGCCGGGCACTCGGGCGACAGCGCCCATTGGGCGGCCTGGGTGTAGAACCGGTGGACGGTGGCGGCGGGCGGATCCCAGTTGGCGGCCAGGATCGTCGCGAAGTCGTCGAGCTCCTCGGGGGTCGTCACCGTCCGGATCTCCAGGCCGTCCACATGGGGTGGCGGCCCGGCCTCGTCCAGGCCGGCCCACATGGCCGCCTCCTCCCCGTTGCAGGGCAGGCCGGCGGCGGCCAGGCGGGAGGCCAGGTCGCCCGGTGTCGAGGCGGGGCTCACCCACCAGGCGAACGGACGGCCGGTGGCCGACAGGTCGCGCACGGTCTCGGTGATCCTGGCGTCGGCAGTGGACGGGCCGAAGCGCGCCTCGGCGACGAGATTGAACGTGTCGTCGGCGAGGCCGCTGTCGGCGATCAGCAGATCGTCCAGCTCCGTCACGGTCGCGCCCGCCATGTGGCGATGCAGATGGCAGGTGTGCTCGGCCAGGTTCCGCTCGATGGCGGGCAGCAGGTCTCCGGGGGCGGTCACGGACGTAGATTCAACCATCCCGCCCGGCGATGGGGACGGCGATCACTGGGTCACCTTCCGCAGGAACCCGGTCACGTTGCCCGCGGTCCTGGCGATCTTCTCGTCGAGCGTGAGCGACTCGGGCATCCGCCCGCCGGGCCCGACGTCCTTCTTGCCGCGCAGGTAGAGGGAGCAGGCCAGGTCGGTGCAGATGTAGGCGCCCACGGAGTCGGTGCCGCCGCCGGCGCGGCGGGCGGTCATCAGCGCCACGCCGTCGCCGGGGTGCGTGGTCAGGCAGAACGAGCACATGCTGCGCCGTACGTGCCCGGCGTGCGCGGTGGCGCGGCGCAGCGCCACCCCGACCAGCCGGTCGCCGTGCTCGGCCACCAGGTAGGCGCGGCCGGGGGACGACGGGTCCTGCCAGCCGAGGAAGTCCAGGTCGTCCCATGGCCGGGTGTCGAGGTCCCTGGGCACGGCAAGGCGTTTGGCCTCGCCCTTGGTGCAGTTGACGAAACAGGCGCGGATCTCGCGCTCGGATAGCGGCCTCATAGCCACAAAACTATCCGTCCCATGCTGGAACACCAAACCATTATCCTGTTTCCTAGGGCTTCTAGGAAAGGAGCGGCGGTGGCGCGTGCCGGAGTGACGCGTGAACGGCTGGCCGAGGCGGCGGCGGAACTCGCCGACGAGGTGGGACTGGAGAACGTGACCGTCTCGGAACTCGCGCGCAGATTCGGTGTGAAGGACGCCAGCCTGTACTCCCACATCAGGAACGCGCACGAGCTGCGGGTCCGGGTGGCCGTGCTGGCGCTGGCCGAGCTCGCCGATCGGGCCGCGGCGGCGCTGGCCGGGCGCGCGGGCAAGGACGCGCTGGTCGCCTTCGCCAACGCCTACCGCGACTACGCGAAGGAACACCCGGGCAGGTACACGGCGATGCAGATCGAGCTCGACCCGGAGACCGCGCAGGCGAGCGCCGCACGCCGGCACTCGGACATGACACGCGCCATCCTGCGCGGCTACTCCCTGCCGGAGCCCGACGAGACCGACGCGGTACGGCTGCTCGGCAGCACCTTTCACGGGTTCGTGAGCCTGGAACGGACAGGCGGCTTCCGCCATCATCCACGCGACGCGGAGGAATCCTGGCACCGGGTGCTCGACACGCTCGACGTCGCCCTCCGCAACTGGCCGGCACGGGCAGGCGACGCCGACACGAGCCGCACGCCATAACGGTCACCACCCCGGGGAGCCGCCCGTCCTGAGTCCGCACCTGACCCGATGCCCGCCCCCCAGCTCGCCGAAGCGCAGGGTGCGTTCATCCAGGGGCTTCGATGATCAGCAGCGCCCACTTGTCGGCGACGTCCGAGAAGATCTCCCGCGCCAGAGAGTCGGCGCGCCTGAGGTCCGCATCCTCGGGCGAACCCGTGAACTGCTTGGTCACCGTGAGGTTCCCCGGTCACTGAAAAGTGCCTTCTTCCATGTCAGCCCACACTCTCCTACAGTTCCTGAGTCACCACAAGAGACTGAAGCGTGTTCATGACAAGGAGGCGGGCAGCATGGCCATCACCCTGATGAACCCCACCGGATTGCCGCGGGTCGATGCCTATCGGCAGGTGTCGATCGCGACCGGGTCGAAGCTGGTCTTCATCGCCGGACAGGTCGCCTGGGACGCCGATGGAGTCACGGTCGGTGAAGGAGACCTCGCGGCCCAGGTCGAGCAGTGCTACCTCAACGTCGCCACCGCCCTGGCCGGGGCCGGTGCCGGGTTCGACGACGTGGCGAAACTGACCGTCTACGTCGTGGACTGGAACCCCGGAAAGATGCCGCTGTTCCTGGAGGGGGTGGCCCGCGCGTCCGCGAAGCTGGGGGTCACCCCGGTGCCGCCGGGCACGCTGATCGGCGTCGCCGCGCTGGACGTGCCCGAGCATCTGGTCGAGGTCGAAGCCGTCGCGGTCATCGACTGAACCGGCGTTCGCCGCCGCCCCGGGCCTCGGCCGGTGCCTGACCAGGCAGGTGGCGTGGTCGCAGCGAGACCCTGACCGGCATGCTCGGCGACTTCGCCACCACCGACCCGGACGCCGCGCGGGCCGCCGAGGCCCACGGCGTGCTCGCCGTACCGCTGGAAGGCGGCCTGACCCGCTTCGTGGTGGTGAACCCGGAGCGGATGCGGTGCCGGGCGTTCGCGCGCCGACCGGCGCCTGTGAGGTGCCCATGCCGCTGGTAGGCGCGGCGCAGTAGCCCGCGTCCCCGACCAGCGCTGTCGCGCTCTGACATTCGGTGGGACCTTCGGCCGGCGCCGGCCGGTGTCGAACGCCGGCACGCGGCCGTCCGGACCTGCGCGACCGCGACCTCCCGCTGCGGAAGAATCTCATGTAGATCTACATTGTAAAGGCATCCGCCCTGCTCGACTTCCTGGAGTCGAGCAACGCCACGGAGCCCGGCAAAGAGGACGAGGCCCGGTAGCGACCGCTGGTGCCGGCCGGGGCGGCCGGGTGAGGTCCAAGCCCTTGTGCTCAGCGGCTCGTCCGGGGTGCGACCCAGCACGGCCCCCACCGTGCGGGCACGGTGGAGGCCGTGACGGTCATGGCGTCCTAGCCACGTGCCGGGGCGGTGCCGAGAGGGGTGGTGACGGTGGCCTGGCGGCCGGGGCACCACCAGTAGCAGGCCACCTCGTCGCAGCCCAGGAAGATGCATCCCTCCGGTCCGGCCTGGACGCCGTGAACGGGGGCGGAGCAGGCCGCGGCCGTGCTCGGGGCCGCGGCGTGGGCGGCGGGGGCGAGTGCGGTCAGGGTGGCCGCGGCGCCGATCGCGGCCAGTAGCAGGGCGGCGGGACGAAGACGCATGATCAGGTCCTCCTCATCGGGGGTGGGGGATCAGTGGAGCCGAACACGATAATCACTTTTCGTATTCGCTCAACTACTGATTGTCGTCACCTTCGGATGGGGCGGTATCCGGGAAACCACGTATCCGTTCCGTGTTCCGGCAGGTGAGAGGGGCGGAGGCCCGGACGCCCAGGCCGCCCGGCGGCGGCAACGCGCACTCCACCGCCACCACCCGCCATCCAGCCGGCCATCACAGGCCGCCGGTGCCGATCGTGGAATGGGACGAAACCTGTGCCGGCTGTTCGGCCATGCGGTCGTCCTGACCCCAGAGCAGAAGGCCGTTCGTGTCGTCGTCATGGGGTGGACGGTTTCACGCGCCCATGAATGGCGGCCACGTGAGGTGGCCGCCATTCCGTTTCGAGGTCAGAGAGTCAATAGCGTTGGCAGAGCGCCCAGGTCCAGGCCGGCGATGGCGAGGATCACGGCAATGAGGATGATTATTACGTATCGCCCCCATTTTGTGGGCAGGGTCATGGAGAACGAGAGCTTGAACACGACGGCCTCCCTTTTACCTGGTGAGGACGGCCCGCCTGGCCCGGGTCCGACTTTCGTCGAAGAGGCTTGCCGTGCTCGCCTCCTGGGTCGTGGATGCTCGGCGCTTGTGGCTCCGAGCCGCCGGGCGTGCCTTGTGGGTCTCGCGAAACGAGTCCGGGTTCTGTCGTGAACGGCGGGCTCGTTCTGCGATACTGGCGAAATTGTAATTCCTGGTGGTCTCCAGGCCGTGGGGTCGATGGTCAGCCGCGACCGATGATTGGTGATGTGCTCGGTAAAGAAATGAATTTCCGTCGTGTCGCCGACCGCGCGGGCCTCGCCCTGATTCCTCCCGGCTTGGCCTTGATGTCACCCCACGCTGTTGTCCGATATTTCTTCTACGTTGGATTTTGCGGGGGGCGATGCCCGGGTGGGCGGGACGTCAGAGGGCGGCGGCGAGTTCGGCGACCCGGAACAGCTTGGCCGCCTGCATGGCCGGGCTGATCAGGTTGGCGCCCGCCGCGACGGAGGCGAAGCCGCACTGCGGTGACACCCCGATCCGCTCGCGGTCGACGTACCGTGCCGCCTCGTTCACGCGGGCGAGCAGGGCGTCCAGCGGCTCGAGCTCGTCGCGCTTGGTGGACACGAGCCCCAGGACGACATGCTTGTCCTCGGGGAGGTCGGCCAGGGGCGCGAAACCGCCGGAGCGTTCGTCGTCGTACTCCAGCAGGTACGTCTCGACGTGCGGGGTGCCGTCGAAGATCCGCTTGGCCAGCCGGTCGTAGCCGCCCGAGGCCGCCCACATGCTGCGGAAGTTGCCCTTGCACAGGTGGAGGGAGACCGAGACCCCGGGGGTGGCCGCCAGCGAGTCGATCAGCTCGCAGCCTTCGATGACGGTCCGCTCCACGGAGATGCCCAGGGCCTCGCGCGCCTGCCGCTGCTCCTCGTCCACCAGGAGGGCCATGTCCGGCGCGTCGATCTGCACCCGCGTGCAGCCCAGGGCGGCCAGCTCCTCGATCTGGGCGCGCAGCAGCGCGGTCCAGTCGGTGAACAGGTCGAAGGGGTCGGGGTAGGCGGCGCTGCTGCGCTCGGCCGACCAGAAGGCGTAGAGCATGAGCGGGCTCGGTACGGTGATCTTTATCGGCCGGTCGGTACGGCCCCGCAGGTACACGTACTCCTCGACGCTGATGTTCCTGGCCGGCGTGATCCGCTCGACCACGGCTATCGGGTTGTCCACCGTGTACGTTCCGCCCGACTCCGAATCGGCCTCGATCGGCGCCTCGTGCTCCAGGGCGCCGGGGACCGTGGCCAGAAGGTGGTCCATGAACGACGTCCGCCGCATCTCGCCGTCGTTGACGACGTCGAGGCCCGCCGCCTCCTGCAGCCGTAACGCCTCCTCGGCGGCCCTGTCCTCGACGGCCTTCATCTCGGCCGCCGTGATCCGCCCGGCTTTGAACTCCGCCCGCGCGGAGACCAGATAGCCCGGGCGCAGCAGCGACCCGATCGCCTGACACCTCACCGTGCTCGCGCTCACACGTCCCTCCTCTGCGGGGACCCCCGCATTAGTGACATCCTGTCGCAAAATAGCGGGTGCCGGCCCGGGTTGTCTCCCGAGTGAGGATCGTCGCCTGCGCCCGTCCCCCGCGCGGCCGAAGGTCTAGCCGGGGATCTCGGTGATCTCCATCCGGATTCCGAGGTGCCCCAGGACGCTCTCGACGATGGTGATCACCGATTCGGTGTGCCGCGGGTCGTCGCCGGGGTGGCCCAGGGCGATGACGCAGACGGTGCGGCTCTGCGCGGACACCTGGTGGCCGGCCGAGTCGGTGTCTCGTCTGCCCAGCCAGGCGAGCGGTTCGAACGTGCCGCCGGGCCCCTGGGCGCCGTAGGTGAGGTCGCCCCGGGGGATGGGGCGCGAGCGGGTGGAGAAGGCGGGGACGATCCGCTCGCCGCCGGGTGACCTGCGTACGAGGATCGTCGTGGCGTCGGTGGCGCGGGTCAGGTCGTGCAGGCCGATGCCGCCGCCGATGGCGACGGAGGCGACGGTGACGGCGTCGATGACGCCGCCGTGTCCCCGCCACGGCCGGGCGGCGACGAGGTCGCGCAGGCGTTCTCCGGCCGGTGTCGTCTGCGGGTGGCCGAGCGCGGCGAGGAGCCTGCGGTATCCGGGGGCGGAGTCGTCGCGGGGGAAACGGTTCAGCAGCTCGGCCGCGCCCGCGGGGTCCAGGGCCGGGTCCAGCGGCGAGGCGTCGCAGGAGAGCGTCCAGGCGCGTACGTGGTGGAGCCCGAGTTCGCGGACGTCCGGCGCGACGACGAGCTTCAAATGGCTGGCGGGGGGATGGGCGGTCACGTGTCCGTCTCTCTCGGGTGCCGGGTCGCGCGAGGGCGGAGGAGCACGCCGGAAGGTGTGACAGGACGTGCTGCCGCCCCCTGAAGGTACGCACCAGATTATAGGAACACCCTGTCATTTATAGGTTAGCCTTACCTCAGCATTTGAGGGGGTTCGCATGGGTTCCGTCGGTGTGGAGCGTCGGCGACGGCCGCCCGGTGCCGGGCCGCCCGGCCGGGGCGGGGCGGCGGGCCGCCGGCGCGGGCTGTGGGCCCTGACGCTGCTCGCCGTCCTGGTGGCGCTGGTGCTCGTCGCCGCGGCGTCCGTCGCGGTCGGGGCGAGGCCGATCGCGCCGGGTGTCGTCTTCGACGCGATCTTCGACCCGCACGGCTCGGCCGACGAGCGGTTGGTGCGCGAGTTGCGGCTCCCGCGCACCGGGCTGGGGATCGCCGCCGGGGCGGCGCTCGGCCTCGCGGGGGCGCTGATGCAGTCCCTGACCCGCAACCCGCTCGCCGACCCGGGCATCCTGGGCGTCAACGCCGGCGCCTCCGCCGCCGTGGTGGTCGCGATCGGCTTCGCCGGCCTGCAGACCTTCACCGGGTACGTCTGGTTCGCGCTGGCCGGGGCCGCCGCGGTCGCGGGACTGGTGCACCTGCTCGGCGCGGCCGGGCCCGGCGGCGCCACCCCCGTCCGGCTGGTGCTCGCCGGCATGGCCGTCGCCGCCGCTCTCACCGCGCTCACCTCGGCGGTGCTGCTCATGAGGCCCGAGGTGTTCGACGCGTTCCGCTTCTGGACGGTCGGGTCGATCGCGGGACGCGACGCCTCCGTGCTGTGGCAGGTGCTGCCGTTCCTCACCGCGGGGGCGCTGCTCGCCGCGGCCGTGGCCAGGCCGCTGGACGCCATGGCCATCGGCGAGGACGGCGCCGCCGCCCTCGGCGCCCGCGTCGGCGCCACCCGGGTGTCCGGCGCTGCCGCCGTCACCCTGCTGTGCGGCGCCGTCACCGCCGCCGTCGGCCCCATCGGGTTCGTCGGCCTCGCCGTGCCCCATCTGGCCCGCGCCCTCGGCGGCTCCGCCCACCACCGGGTCTTCGGGTACTCCGCCGCCCTCGGCGCGCTGCTCCTGCTCTCCGCCGACGTGCTGGGCCGCTGGGTGGCCCGCCCCGCCGAACTGGAGGTGGGCATCGTCACCGCGTTCCTCGGCGCGCCCGCGCTCATCGTGCTCACCCGCCGCGCCCGGCGGGCACGGCAGGCACGGTCATGACGACCCTGCCGGAGCCGGCGCCCGGCCTGCGCCGTACCCGGGGGAGCGGCGGCGCGAACCCGAACCCTGAGCCCCCGGGCGGCGGGCGCCGCGTCCGCGCGCGCATGCACGTCGTACGCGGCCCCGGCGGCGCCGGTCTCGTGCTGCGCGCCGCACGCGCCTCGCTGCGCGTGAGCCCGCGGGGACTTGCCGTGTGCCTCGCGCTGGCCGCGGCCTCGGCCGTCACCTTCGCGATCGGGTGCGCCACGGGCGACCTGCCGGTGCCGCTCGGCGAGGTGGCCCGCGTCCTGGTGGGAGGCGGCGACCCCGGGCACCGCTTCATCGTCATGGACCTGCGGGTCCCGCGCGGGCTGGACGGACTGCTCGTGGGGGCCGCGCTCGGCGTCTCGGGCGCGCTGTTCCAGTCCGTCACCCGCAACCCGCTCGGCAGCCCGGACATCGTCGGCTTCGGCAACGGGGCCGCCACCGGCGCGCTGCTGTCCCTGCTGTGGTGGCGGGGCGGCCCGCTGGAGACCTCCCTGGCCGCCTTCGCCGGCGGCGCGGTCACCGCGCTCATCGTCCAGGCGGTGTGCCGGCGAGAAGGGCTGCAGGGCAACCGCCTGATCGTCGTCGGGATCGGCGTCTCGGCGATGGCGTACTCCTTCAACGCCTGGCTGCTCACCCGCGCCCGGCTGGAAGACGCCGAGAACGCCCAGCTCTGGCTCACCGGCACGCTCAACGGCCGCGGCTGGGAGCACGTCGTCCCGGTCGCCGTCAGCCTCGCCGTCCTGCTCCCCGTCGCCATGGCGCAGAGCCGGCGCCTCGGCCTGCTCGGCCTCGGAGACGAGAACGCCCGGGCGCTCGGGGTGTCGCCCACACGCACCCGGGCGCTGGCCCTGGTCACCGCCGTGGCCCTGGTCGGTGTGGCGACGGCCTCGGCCGGGCCGATCACCTTCGTGGCGCTGGCCGCCCCGCAGATCGCCCGGCTGCTCACCCGGGACCCCGGACCGGGCGTCGGCGCGTCGGCGCTCACCGGCGCCCTGCTGCTCCAGGCCGCGGACGTCGCGGCCCAGTGGGCGGTGCCGGCGGTCGAGGTGCCCGCGGGCCTGGCGACGGGCCTGACGGGCGGCGCCTACCTGGCCTGGCTGCTGACCCGCCGCAGGGCGCATCGCTGACTTATTAGGTAAGCCTTGCCTATTAATTACAGTACGTCGTAAAGTGTGATCGCTCTGAGAGACCACAGGGAGGCAACAGATATGGGGAGAACCCTCGTGACGCGACGCCCTGTCGCTTATGACGCAACCCGGCGCCGCGTCTCGCCCCCGCGCCTCGGCGGCGTGCTGCTCGCCGCGGGCGCGCTCTGCCTCGCGCTGGCCGGGTGCGGCGGGTCCGGCGGCGACGCGGACGCCGTCTCCGCGAAGGCGGCCACGGCGTCCACGGCGTCGTCCGCGCAGTCCGGCGCGTTCCCGGTGACGATCCCGCACTCCCAGGGCGAGACCACGGTGAAGTCGGCTCCGCAGCGGGTGGTCGCCCTCAGCACGATGGACCTCGACGCGGCGCTCTCCCTCGGCGTCACACCGGTGGGCGCGCCCAAGGACCCGTTCGGCGACGAGAAGGGCGTCAGCCCATGGCTCGCGGGCAAGCTGACCCCCGCCACCACGCTGTTCAACGCCACCCCCGACATCTCCTTCGAGGAGATAGCGGCCCTGAAGCCCGACCTGATCCTCGCCACCGGCGACTACTCCATCGCCAAGCACTACGCCAAGCTCAGCCAGATCGCGCCCACGCTCGCGCCCGCCAAGTCCGCGGCACAGGACTCCTGGCAGGGCCGCGAGGAGCAGGTCGGCACGGCACTCGGCAAAGCCGACGCCGCCAAGCAGGCCGTGGCCGAGACCGAAGACAAGATCCAGGCGGTGGCGGACGCCCATCCCAACCTCAAGGGCAAGACGTTCTCCGTCTCCTACGCCTACGCCGCCGACACGATCGCCACCATCTCCGCACCGGACGACTTCGCGGTGAAGTTCATGGAGTCGCTGGGACTGAAGGTGACCCCCACCCTGCGGGGCAACGAGGAGACGGCGACAGGCACCCAGCCCGGACGCCTCAGCCCCGAGCAGGCCGACCGCCTGGCCTCCGACCTCACGGTGATCGGCTTCACCTCCCCCCAGGTGCGGAACACCCTGGAGAAGGGCCCCGCCTTCGCCAAGGTCAAGTCCACGGGCGTGTACACGCCGGTGGACAACGCGACCATCACCGAACTGCGCAACCCCTCGATCCTCGGCATCCCCTGGCTCCTGGAAAAGCTCGCCCCGTCCTTCAAGGCCGTGAAGTAGACGACTGAAGGCGGCCGCCCCCGCCGCCTGCCCCCGCACGCGTCCGGCGCTCACGAGCAGCGCCGGACACCCCGCCCAGCAGCACGGCAGTGCCCGCGACCACGGGGTCGTGCCCGAAGCGGCCCGCGCAGATGGCCGTCGCAAAGGACCGGCGGGAACACCTCTCGCAGGCTTCGGGCCGCGCCTGCGGCCACGGAGTGTGAACGCCGGTGGCCGTGGTTGTCGGCGTGGCTCTCGGCGGCCTGTGCCTGTGGTGACGGGAGCGGGGCCTCTGCGGGGACGCGCGCCTCTGGCGGATGGCGGCCCATGCCGGAATGGAACGGCGATCGGGGCAGGTGCGGGCGGACCTCGGCGAGGGGCTGGCGATCACAGGGGGCGAGCGGGCTGCGGCGGTTCTGGGGCGCCGTGGCGGTGCCTATGGCGCACCAGGACAGGCACCTCGGCAGCCGTGCCCGTCGTGATCGGGGAGGGCGGCTGGTGCCTGTGGCGGTGGGCGGGGTGAGCACTGGGGCGGTGCCTGTGGTGATCGGCTTGGGCGGGCCTCGGCGACGTATGGGTGCCAGGGGAGTGGCGGCCTTGGTGGCGTGGGCCTACGGTGGGCCGCGCGGGTGGGCCTGGCGGTGTGTGGGGTGATCGGACCGAGGGCGCGCTCGGCCGGCGCTGCCTGCGGGGACCGGGAACTGGCGGACCCCGGGGGCCGCGGCTGTGGCGTGCTCGGACGGTGCGTGGCAAGGGCTTGCCGTCACTGCTGCGGGTCCGGGGTGCGTACCGGCGCGTGCCGCGATGGCGTGGCTGCGGTCATAGGGGGGCGCGAAAGCGGCCCCGGTGACCGTCGCGTAGGCGGTGCCGCACGCCGACGTCCGCCGGGGGGCGGTGCCGGCGGGGGTGTCCTAAGGCCGTGGGGGCTGGGTTAGGGGCACGACCAGGGATGGCGGTTGCGCGGAGGTGAACCGGTGGTTCGGGGGGCGGCCTGATGGGCCGGGGCCGTGGGTGTGTCGTCCGTGCGGGCGTCTTCTGCGGCCGCCGGGATCGCGGGGAGCGCAGCCTTGTCGAGGTGCCTCAAGATCCCCTCCTGTCGATGCCGCGTGCCACGCGCGCCGGGGCCGGGATCCGGGCCAGGCGTGGAACGCTTCCGTGCCGAATGCTTCGGATGGAGCACTTCCAGGTGTTGCGAGCAGCACGCCACGGCAGGTGCGGGCACTGCTGATGCCAACCATAGCATGAGTGAAGCATGGGTACCCTAAGTTTTTAGCGACTTACTGTCATTAAGTGGCCGACCGGCTCGGGAGCGGGTGGCGGGTTCGGTTACCGGCTGGTGGTGGGCTCGGTGAGAATGGCCGTATGGCGCAACCTCCCTCCGAGCCCCAGCGGCCGCACGCCGGACTGAGTGCTCGGCTCCGCGTTCCCAAGCTCGGCCGTCCTCCCCAGGTGGGCCGGGAGTCCATCGTCGACGCGGCAGTCGAGGTGGGGTTCGAGGAGCTCAGCATGAGCGCCGTGGCGCGGCGGCTCGGAGTGAAGCACTCCACCCTCTACCGCTACTTCCCGCACAAGGACGCGCTGCTGGCCGCCGCCGCCGACCGGGTGGTGGCCCAGATGGACTGGCCGGCGCCGTGCGCGGGATGGCGGGCCTATCTGCGCGCGCTGGCCAGGACCACGTTCCGGATGTTCGCCGAGCACCCCGGCCTGGCGCTTCACGTCGCCGCGCTGCGCGGGGGGCTCGTGGAGTACGCCCGGCAGGGTGCCCGTGCCGCCGCCGCCCTCGTCGAGGTCGGCATGGACCCCGAGACCGCCGTTCTCGCCCAGGATCTGGTCAACGAACAGGTCCTGCTCTACTTCCTGGCCGGGCAGCGCAGGGGCGAGCCGGCGACGGGCGCGGAGGAGATCGCGCAGTTGCGCCGCCGGATGCTCGACGACGTACGCGGCGAGGCCCCGCAGCCGGTGGTCGGCGCCTTCGAGCGCGTGGTCTCCGGCAGTCCGGAGGACTGGTTCCAGCGGAAGATCGAAGTGGTGCTCGACGGGATCGCGGCCTCCTTTCCTTTGGGGGAAAAACACCTCCGAATGTAGCCCGTACGGATACGGCCGACCACGGAGCGCACAATTCCAATTCCGAAGTTCACCGGAGCGTCCCCGCTCGGGTGATTCGGGGGGTTGCGCCGGTCGGCGGTGTGTGCGTATGCTCCAATGCGGTGATTGACCTATTTGATGGTCAATCTTTCCGCGCCGCTGAAACAATGGGGATTCGCTGAGCCGGGATCTCGTGATCCTCGTTGTTCCGTCGCATACGGCAGGTGTATAGCGAAGCGGCATTTTCCGGCCATGCCCGCATGGTCGTCCAGGCGGTGTTCCCCAGCGTCGGCTTTTTCCGTGTGACCCATTTCGTGCGGCCCCCGGGGGGGTGCGGCTGCCCGTCCGCCTGCCCGTGAGCCATAGGCCCGTCGATCCCTGTCTGTTCAGCGCTGCCCCACCTTGTCCACAGCACACTGAAAGTCAGTGAAAGGCCCAGCCATGTCCGAAACGCCTGCCAGCCGCTCCATCGCGGACCTCCTCGGCGACCTCACCGCCGACCCCAACGCCCTGCTGAAGGCGTACGCCGCCAACGAGGCGTTCCGCGCGGCGACCGCGGAGGAGCTCACCACCCCGGACAACCCGTTCCGGCGTCCGGTGCGCCCCGCCGACCTGGCCTGGCTCGACTACTCCTCGGTCCTGCCCGCCGAGAGCCAGCTCCTGCTGAGCGGCCTGCTCGGCCACCGCATGCTGCGCAACGTCTACGACGCCGAGCACGCCATCCTGCCGCCGCGCGCCAACCCGGCCGCCGCCGCCGACGGCGAGCGCTTCAACTCCGGGGAGAACCGGCTGCTGGGCGCCCTGGTACGGCCCATCCTGGAGAACCACCTGTTCGGCTTCCTCGGCGAGGGCCGCGAGGAGCTGCCCGAACCCACCGTCGAGGCGGTCAAGAACGTCGTACGGGAGTACTGCGAGCAGCGCACCGCGGAGCCGCACCGCGCCTTCGCGACCGCCGCCGGGCGCAAGGACGCGGAGAGCGCCGCCACGTTCCTGCTCATCCAGACCGGGGTGTTCCTGCCGGCCGCCCACACCGCCATCGGCCGCGGCGCGCTCGCCGAGACGACCCTCTCCCACCCCGGGCTCAGGCCGGAGCTGGGGGAGATCTGGCGGCGCTGGACCCTGGCCGCCGCCGACTACCAGGCGATGTTCGCAGGTGCCGGGCTGACCTGCTCGCCCGCCGCCTACTGGCAGTTCTCCCTGGGCACCTCCCTGGCCCGCGGCAACCACCTGCTGGGCCTGTCGCTGGCCGGCGACCGGCTGCCCGAGCTCCTCGGCGCCGTGACCCACTTCCTGGTGGACCAGGCCGCCTCGGCCGAGCCGGTACGCGACACGCTGCGCGCCGCCCTCGGCCTCGACGCCGCCTACTTCGACCGCATCGACCCCATCGGCCCCGACCAGGCCGCCGACCTGGTGGAGCGCTTCCTCGGCCCGCTGCCCGGCCTCTTCGGCGAGGGAGTCGTCACCGCGTTCCACCGCGGCTTCGCCGACGCCGCGCGGCTGGCCGGCGGCTGGGACGGCGACCTGACCGAGCAGCTCGTGTGGGCCGACCGCATCGAGGACTACAAGACGGCCGCGGAAGGCATCCAGAACAAGCTGGTCACCGAGAACATCGAGGTCGACCTGGACACGTTCGTGGAGACCCACGAGGAGACCTCCACCACCCACGTGCATGACGAGCACCGGCTGGTGATGATCGAAAGCGGTCAGATGCACTTCTGGAACAACGTCACGCACCGCATCGCGCTCTCGGAGGGCGACAAGCTCCTCATTCCCACCTCCCGGCTGCACGGCTCGGTGGTCCTCTCCGGCACCTGCGTGTACCACCAGCCGATCATTCCCGAAGAAATGTTCCGGGAATTCGTCGCCGACTGACCGCACTCCCTTTTCCGATCTTTTTCTGCTCAGGAACGGAGTGAGGCATCGGCATGCCCGAAAACCGGAACCGGACGCGTAACGCGGCCACTCGTGCGAAAGTCTGGGAACTCTCCGCCGGGGAGATCCCCGAATGGGGTGAGCAGGCCGCCATGGAATTCCTGGCGTCGATCACCTCCGACGCGGAGCCCTTCCCGTGCACGTTCGGCGTCGCCGCCGCGCGGAAGGGGACCCTGCGGATCGGCTACGTGGACGGCACGGACCGCCAGGACGACTGGTCGGCCCTGCCGGACCTGCTGCGCGGGTACCTGGAGGGATACCGCGACCTGGGCCGGGAGACCTCCCTGGTGGTGTTCTTCCGCCCGGAGGACGAACCGTTGCCGCTGGAGGCGTACCAGGAGCGGTTCTGGGCGGTCCTGCGCTACCTGGCCGCCAAGGACGCCCAGCCCTGGCCCGAGGACCTGCCCACCGACCCCGACCACCCGATGTGGGAGTTCGCCTTCGCTGGCGTACCGATCTTCGTGGTCTGCAACACCCCGGCGCACGACCGGCGCCGCAGCCGGCACGCACCCCAGTTCATGATCACCTTCCAGCCGCGCTGGGTCTTCGAGGGCCTGGAGGCCCACACCCCGCGCGGCGCCGCCGCCCGCCGCACCATCCGCAACCGGCTCAGGGCGTACGACGCGGTCGAACCCTCGCCCCACCTCGGCGCGTACGGGGACGACGCCAACCGCGAGTGGCGTCAGTACTTCCTCGGCGACGACAACACCCCCGAGGCGGCCGGCGAACGCTGCCCCTTCCACGCGGGCACGGCAGGCACGGCCGGTGCCGCTGCCACCGCCGCCGGCTCATGGGCCGTCGTCGTCAACGACGCCGGTCAGTACTCGGTGTGGGAGGCCGGGCGCGAGCCGCCGGCGGGCTGGCGGGCGACCGGCGACATCGGCACCCGCGAGGCGTGCCTGGACCGCATCGCCGAACTGTGGCCCGACCCCCGCCCGCACACCCGGCAGGACCGCCGATGAGCGCCCCCGACCCGCGCCACGAGCCGTTCCCGCTCACCGACACCCAGCGGGCCTACCTGCTGGGCCGCGGCGACGTCTTCGAACTCGGCAACGTCACCACCCACGCCTACTTCGAGTTCGAGGGTGACCTGGACGTCGGCCGGTTCGCCACCGCCTGGCGGCTGCTCGTCGAGCGCCACGACATGCTGCGCGCCGTCATCGATCCCGCCACGCTCACCCAGCGGGTGCTGCCCGACACCCCGCCGTTCACTCCCGACCTCATCGACCTGCGCGACCGCGACGAGGAGGAGCGCGAGCGGGCGCTGGCCGCGCTGCGCGAACGGCTCTCCCACGCGGTGCGGCCACCGGACGCCTGGCCGCTGTTCCAGGTGACCGTCGCCCGGCTGCGCGACGACCTGGTCCGGGTCTTCATCGGGTTCGACGGCCTGGTCTGCGACTTCGCGAGCTGGCACGTGCTCTCGGGCGAGCTGTCCCTGCTCTACCAGGACCCCCGGGCGCCGCTCCCGGAGCTCACCACCTCCTTCCGCGAGTACGTGCTCGCCCAGGCGGCCCGGGAGGAGAGCGAGGACCGCCGCCGGGCCGAGGAGTACTGGCGCAAACGCGTCGCGGAGCTGCCGCCCGCCCCCCGGCTCCCGCTCGCCGCCGACCCCGCCGCCGTGACCGTGCCGCGGTTCGTCCGCCACGAGGCGTGCCTCGGCCGCGCCGAGTGGGACGCGCTCAAGCAGCGGGCGCGCGCGGCCGGGCTCACCCCGTCCGCCCTGCTCCTCGCGGTGTTCGCGGAGGTCCTGGCCGCCTGGAGCGAGGACGCCCGCTTCACCGTGAACGTCCCCCGCATGAACCGCGAACCGCTCCACCCGCAGGTGGACCGGCTGGTGGGGGAGTTCGCCTCGTTCTCCCTCGTCGAGGTGGACAACCGGGCCCGCGACACGTTCACCGACCGCGCCGCCCGCATCCAGCGGCGGCTGTGGGAGGACCTCAGCCATCCCGAGGTCAGCGGCCCGTGGATGCTGCGGGAGCTGGCCCGCGTACGCGGCGGCATGGAGCACGCGAGGATGCCCGTGGTGCTCACCAGCACCCTGGCCTGGGCCGACCCGGAGGGCACCGCCCTGGACCGCCTCTGGACCCAGGTGTACGGGGTGTCCCAGACCCCGCAGGTCTACCTCGACGTGCAACTCGACGAACGCCAGGGAGAGCTGGCCTACAACTGGGACGTCGTCGAGGAGCTGTTCCCGCCCGGGATGCCCCGCGCCATGTTCCAGAGCTTCGAACTGCTGCTGGACCGGCTCGGCCGCGACGAGGCGGCCTGGACCACCACCGACCTCGACGTCCTGCCCGCCGAGCAGCGGGCCCGCCGCACCGCCGCACGCGGCCGCACCCGTGCCCTGCCCGAGGCGCCCGCCCACGCCGCCTTCGTCGAGCGGGCCGCCCGGCGGCCGGACCACCCGGCCGTCATCACGACCACCCGCACCCTCGGCTACGGCGAGCTCCTGCGCGAGGCGGCCCGGGTCGGCGCGGCGGTCGCCGCCCGCGGCGCCGGGCCGGACACGGTCGTCGCGATACTGATCGACAAGGGCTGGCAGCAGGCCGTGGCCGTGTACGGCGCGCTGCTCGGCGGCGCCGCCTACCTGCCGCTCGACCCGGCCCAGCCCGCCGCCCGCATCCGGGAGCTGCTGGAACGCACCGGCGTCCGCACCGTCCTCACCCGCACCGGCGTCCCGCTGCCGCCGCTGCCCGAGGGGGTCGCGGCCATCGCGGTGGACGGCGAGCTGCCCGAGGCCGCGCCGCCCGGCCCGGACGGGCTGCCCCAGCGGCCCGGCGACCTGCTGTACGTGCTGTTCACCTCGGGCTCCACCGGAACGCCCAAGGGCGTGATGACCGAGCACCGGGCCATGGTCAACGCCCTGCGGGAGACCGCGGAGACCTTCGCCGTCGGCCCGCAGGACGTGATCCTCGGGCTCACCGCGCTCCACCACGACATGTCCGCCTTCGACCTGCTGGGCGTGCTCGGCGCCGGCGGCACGCTCGTGCTGCCGGACGCCGACGCCGTACGCGACCCCGCCCACTGGATCCGGCTGATGCGCGACCACGGCGTCACCCTGTGGAACTCCGTGCCCGCCATGCTGGAGATGCTGCTGGACCACCCGGAGGCGGCCGGCGCCCTGGAGACCGTGCGCCTCGCCTTCACCGGCGGCGACTGGATCCCGCTGGAGACCGCGCGGACCCTCGCCGGGCTCGCCCCGCACACCCGGCTGGTGAGCGTCGGCGGGCCGACCGAGACCACGCTGTGGAACATCTGGCACCCGGTGGACCGGATCGACCCCGCCTGGACCAGCATCCCGTACGGCAGGCCCATCGCCAACACGGTCTACCACCTGCTCGACGAGCGGCTGCGCGACCGCCCCGACGGGGTGACCGGCGAGATGTACGTCTCGGGGGCCGGCCTCGCCCGCGGCTACTGGGGCGACCCCGAACGCACCGCCGCCGCGTTCGTGACCCACCCGGCCACCGGGGAGCGCCTCTACCGCACCGGCGACCTGGGCCGGTACCTGCCGGACGGCGACCTGGAGTTCGCCGGCCGCGCCGACCTTCAGGTCAAGGTCCGGGGGCAGCGCATCGAGCCCGGCGAGGTCGAGGCCGCGCTCGCCGCGCACCCGGGCGTCGATCGCGCCGTCGTCACGGGCGTGCCGATCCCGGGCCGGAAGGGGCACCGCGCCCTGGCCGCGCACCTGCGGCCCGTCAGCCGCGAAAGCGCGCCGGCGGCGGAGGAACTGCGGGCGTTCCTGGGGGAGCGGCTGCCCGAGCACATGATCCCGGCGTCCTTCGTGTGGGTGGACGCGTTCCCGCTCACCCCGAACGGCAAGGTGGACCGGGCGGCGCTGGCCGCCACCGCCGCCGCCACTACCACCGTCACCACCACTGTCACCGCCACCGCCCCGGACGCCGGAGAGGTCCCCGGCGCGCGGGAACTGCCGCCCCTGGAACGGCTGCTGGCCGAGGAGTGGGCGCGCGAGCTCGGGCTCGACCGGGTCGGGCCGGGCGACGACTTCTTCGCCCTCGGCGGCGACTCCCTGCTCGGCGCCCGGATCCTGACCCGGCTGCGCGCCATCTTCGAGGGCGAACGCCTCACCGCCACCTCCCTCTTCGGCACGCTCACGGTCACCGGCATGGCCGCCGCGATGCGCCGCCAGGAGAGCGCCCCCGGCCGGCTCGACCTCGTGGCCCGGCTGTACCTGGAGGTGGCCGCGCTCACCGACGCGCAGGTCAGCGCGGCCCTCGGCGCCGCGGTCCCGGGCACCACGGCACCCGGCACCACGCCACCCGACACCGCGCCACCCGAGAGCACGCCACCCGAGAGCACGCCACCTGAGAGCACGGCACCGCACCATCCCGCACCCTCTGAGGACAGGTCATGACCGCCGACCCGCGACACCCCTCCACGGCCCCCGGCGCCGGCGCCCCCGAGGGGGACGGCGACGACCGCCGCCTGCGCCTGCTGCGCGCCCTGCTCGCCCAGCAGGGCGCCGCGCCGGACACGGGCCCCGCCGAGCCCGGCCCCGCTCCCGGCCGGGACCCGGAGGCCACGCCGCTGTCGTCGGCGCAGTACCGCATGTGGTTCCACCAGCAGGCCCGGCCCGGCAGCGCCGCCTACAACCTGGCCGTCGCCGCCGAGCTCACCGGCGAGCTGGACCCGGCGGCGCTGCGGGCCGGCTTCACCGCCGTCGCCGCACGCCACGAGATCCTGCGCACCGTCTACCGCACCGCGCCGGACGGCACCCCCGTCCAGCGGGTCCTGCCCCCGGCCGAGGTCCCCTTCACCCTGGAGGACCCGGCAGGCGAGGACCCGGCGAGCGAGGACCCGGCGAGCGAGGACGGTGACGCCGGCCCGCGCATCGAGCAGGCACGCCGGGCGGCGGCAGAAGCGGCGGCCGAGGCGGCGGCGCGTCCGTTCGACCTGGCCACCGAGACACCGCTGCGGATCCACCTGTACCGGATCGCCGCCGGCCGCCACCTCCTGCTGGTCGTCCTGCACCACATCGCCTGCGACGACCTGAGCTGGCAGCCCCTGTTCGCCGAGGCGTCCGCCGGCTACCGCGCCGCCGTCGGCGCCGCGCCGGACCCCGCCCCGCCGCTGCCGCTGCAGTACGGCGACCACGCCGCCCGCGAGCAGCGGGAGCGCGGCCCCGGGGACGACGGCCCGGCCTACTGGCGCGCGCGCCTCACCCCGGCCCCGCCGCCCGCCGCGCCCCTGCCCGACCTGCCCAGACCGCCCGTGCCCGGCGAGGCGGGCGCCCGAGTCCACCGGCCGCTCACCGCGGGGACGCACGACCGCCTCGCCGCGCTCGCCCGCGCGGAGTCGGCGAGCCCCTTCATGGCGCTGCTCACCGGCTATCTGGCCCTGCTGCACCGCTACACCGGGCAGACCGACCTGGCCGTGGCCACGCCGGTCATCAACCGCGACGCCCCCGGGCTGCGCGGCCTGATCGGCAACTTCGGCAACAGCATCGTCGTACGCGTGGACGCCTCGGGCCGCCCCGGCTTCCGGGAACTGCTGCGCCGGGTCCGAGCCGAGTGCCTGGCCGCCTACGCCCACCAGGACACGCCCTTCGACCGGGTCGTGGAGGAGGTCCGCCCGTACCGCAGCGCCGGGCGCACCCCCCTGGCCGACACCATGTTCTCCTCTCGCACCGCGGGCCTGGGCGCCCTGGACCTGCCCGGCGTCAGGGCCGAGGAGGTGGCGGTCCACAACGGCACCGCCCGCTTCGACCTGGCGGTGGAGGTCGTGGACACCGGCGCGGGCACCGAACTCGGCGCCACCTACCGCACCGAGCTGTACACCCCCGGCACGGCGGCACGGCTGCTGGACCACCTCGACCGGCTCCTCACCGCCGCCGCGGGCGAGCCCGACCGCCCGGTGGACGACCTGCCGATGCTCTCCGAGGAGGAGTGGCACCGGATCGTCCACGAGTGGAACGCCACCGCGCGCCCCGGCCTCCTCGCCCCGGCCACCCTGCACGGCCTGTTCGAGGCGCAGGCGCGCGCCCACCCCGACGCCGAGGCGCTGGTGGACGGCGCCGACCGCTGGACGTACGCCCGCCTGGACGCGGCGGCCGGCAGCCTCGCGCGCCGCCTCAGCGCGGCGGGCGCGGGCCCCGGCCGGCTCGTCGGCGTCCACCTGGAGCGTTCCGCCCACCTCGTCGTGGGCCTCCTCGCCGTGCTGAAGACGGGGGCCGCGTTCGTGCCGATCGAACCGTCCTGGCCCGACCGCCGCATTCAGGAGGTCGTGGCCGACGCGGCCCCCGCGGCCGTCCTGTCCCGAGGCGGCACGGGAGGACCGGCCGCGGCCGTCTGGGGCGAGATCCCGGTGCTCGACCCGGCCGGGGAGGGAGCGGACCCCGGGGAAGGCGGCGCCGGACCGGCCCCCGGCCCCGGCGAGCTCGCCTACGTCATCTACACCTCGGGCTCCACCGGCCGCCCCAAAGGCGCCATGATCACCCACGCGGCGATCTGCAACCGGCTGCCGTGGCAGGCCGAGCTGCTCGGCCTGGGCGAGGGGGACGGCGTGCTGCACAAGGCGCCGCTCGGTTTCGACATCTCCATCAACGAGATCTTCCTGCCGCTGAGCTGCGGGGCGCGGCTCGTCCTCGCCCCGCCGGGGGCCGACAAGGACCCCGACGCGCTCATCGCCGTGATGACCCGGGAGCGGGTCGGCTTCGTGTACGTCACCTCCACCATGCTCGACGCCATGCTGGAGCGCCCCGGCATCAAGGAGGCCGGGGCGAGCCTGCGCCACGTGTGGTGCGGGGGAGAGGTGCTGACCCCGGAGCTGTTCGCGCGGTTCCGGGAGCGGCTGCCCGGCAGCACCATGTACCACGGGTACGGCCCCGCCGAGGCGACCATCGGCGTGAGCTGCGAGGTCTACCGGGGTGAGGCCCGCAGGACCGGCGTCACCATCGGCCGCCCCAACCCCAACACCCGCGTCCACGTCCTCGCGCCCGGCCTGAGGCCGGTGCCGCCCGGCGTGCCCGGCGAGATCCACATCGGCGGCGTCCAGGTGGCGAGCGGTTACCTCGGCGACCCGCGCCGCACCGCCGACCGGTTCGTCCCCGACCCGTTCGGCGACGAGCCCGGCGCCCGGCTGTACGCCACCGGGGACCTGGGACGCTACCGGCCCGACGGGGTCATCGAGTTCCTGGGCCGCGCCGACCGCCAGATCAAGATCCGCGGCTTCCGCATCGAGCTGGACGAGGTGGAGGCCGTGCTCGGCCGGCACCCCGGCGTACGCCAGGCGGTGGTGCTGCTGCGCGAGGACACGCCCGGCGCCGGTCACCTGGCCGCGTACTGCCTGGCCCAGCCCGGCGGGACCCCGCCCGGGGAGGAGGAGCTGCGCGCCTTCGCCGCGGAACGGCTCCCCGAGTACGGCGTGCCGCACTCGGTGCAGATCCTGCCCGAGTTCCCGCTGATGCCCTCGGGCAAGGTGGACCGCACGGCCCTGGCCGCGCTGCCCGCCCGGGTGCCGGTCAGCGCGCCCTACCTGGCCCCGCGCGACGGGCTGGAGCGCACCGTGGCCAGGGTGTGGGCCGAGGTCCTCGGCGTGCCGCGGGTGGGCGCCCGGGACAACTTCTTCGACCTCGGCGGCCACTCCCTGCTCACCCTGCGGGTCCAGGCCGCGCTGGAACGCGAGCTCGGCCGCCGGGTCCGGGTCGTGGACCTCTTCTCCCACCCGACCGTGGCCGACCTGGCCCGCCTGCTCGACACCAACGGCGCCCGGGACGGCGAGGAGGGCGCCACCGACGCCACCGGCGAGGCCGGGGAGGCCGGTGAGGAGGCGGCCCGCGTGGCCCGCCGCCGGGCCGCCCGTGGCCGCGCCGCGGCTCGCCGGGCCGCGCAGGGAGGAGCACCCCGCGCATGAGCGACCACCGGCCCCCCGCCCCCGACGCCGAGTTCAGCGTCGCCGTCATCGGCCTGGCCGCCCGCTTCCCGGGCGCCCCCACCGCCGCGGCGTTCTGGGACAACCTCCTCGCCGGCCGCGACAGCCTCACCCTTCTCGGCGACGAGGAGTACCTCGCCGCGGGCGGCGACCCGGCCCTCCTGGACGACCCGTACCACGTGCGCGCCGTGCGCGAGATCGACGGCCACGACCGCTTCGACGCCGACCACTTCGGCTACCGGCCCGCCGAGGCGGCCCTCCTCGACCCGCAGCAGCGCGTCTTCCTCGAAGTGGCCCACCACGCCTTCGAGGACAGCGGCTACGTCCCTGCCCGCCACCCCGGGCCGGTCGGCGTCTACGCCGGCGCGGCCGTGAGCCGCTACTACGCCGTCAACCTCGCCCCCTGGTACGCCGGCCTGCCCGGCTCGCTGGACCAGATGGCCGCGCTGTCCGGCAACTCCCCCGGCACCCTGCCCACCCGGGTCTCCTACCTGCTGGGGCTCACCGGGCCCAGCATCAGCGTCCAGACCGCCTGCTCGACCTCGCTCGTCGCCGTCCACCTGGCCTGCCAGGACCTGCTCGCCCACCGCTGCGACCTGGCCCTGGCCGGGGGAGTGGCCCTCAACCCGCACGCCAGGCTCGGCTACCGCCACGTCAAGGACGGCCCCTACTCGCCCGACGGCCGCGTCCGGGCCTTCGACGCCGAGGCCGTGGGCATGAGCCAGGGGGACGGCGCCGGCGCCGTCGTGCTGAAACGGCTCCAGGACGCCCTGGCCGACGGCGACACGATCCGCGCCGTCATCCTCGGCACCGCCGTCAACAACGACGGCTCCCGCAAGGCCGGCTTCACCGCGCCCAGCGCCCACGGGCAGACCGAGGTGATCCTCGCCGCGCTCGCCGAGGCGGGCGTCGAGGCCGGCGGCATCGGCTACGTCGAGGCCCACGGCACCGGCACGCCCGTGGGCGACCCCATCGAGCTGACCGCGCTGCGGGACGCCTTCGACCGGGCGGGCGGCCACCCGGGGGAGTGCCTGATCGGCTCGGTCAAGACCAACATCGGCCACCTGGACGCCGCGGCCGGGATCGCCGGGCTGATCAAGGTGGTCCTCGCCCTGGAGCACGGCATCATCCCCGCCACCCTGCACCACCGCCGCCCCAACCCGCTGTTCGACTGGGAGAGCGCGCCCTTCCGCCCGGCGGTCCAGGCCGGCCCCTGGCGTGTCCCGGGGCCGAGGCGGGCCGGCGTCAGCTCCTTCGGCATCGGCGGCACCAACGCCCACGCCATCCTGGAGCAGCCCCCCGCCCCGGAGCCTCCCGGGCGGGCTCCCGGCGCAGGGGAGACCCCGTACACCCTGCTCACCCTCTCCGCCCGTACGCCGGCCGCGCTCGACACCCTCGCCCGGGACCTCGCCGCCCATCTGGACGCCCACCCGGAGCTGGACCCGGCGGACGTCGCGTACACGCTCAGCGCGGGCCGCGCGGCGTACCCGCTGCGCCGCACCCTCGTCGTACGGGAGCCGGGCGAGGCCGCCGAGGCGCTGCGCGCCGCGCCCCGCACGCCCCCGCGCCCCGCGGCCGAACGTCCCCTGGCCCTGCTGCTGCCGGGCGGCGGCGCCCACTACGACGGCATGGGCGCCGGCCTGTACGCGCACGAGCCGGTGTTCCGCGACGTCATCGACGAGTGCGCGCGGATCATGCTGCCCGTGCTCGGCCACGACCTGCGCACCGCCCTCTACGGCCCGCCGGGCGACGGGGCCGCCGGGCCGGAGCGGCCGGGAGAGCACACCGCCCGGCTCGACGGGGTGGCCACCGGGCTGCGCTCCGCCGCGTTCCCTGCGGTGGTCGCCACCGAGTACGCGCTCGCCCGGCTGCTGGAGAGCCACGGGCTGGGCCCCGTGGCCATGCTCGGGCACAGCCTCGGCGAGTACGCCGCGGCCTGCCTGGCGGGCGTGATCGCGCTGGAGGACGTCCTGCCGCTGGTCGCGGAGCGCGAGCGGCTGTTCGCCTCCGTCGGCGGCGCCACCCTCAGCGTCCGCCTCGCACCGGACGACCTGGAGCCGCTGCTCGGCCCGGACGCGGCCGTCGCCGCCGTCAACGCCGGCGAGGCGTGCACGGTGTCCGGCACCACCGAGGCGATCGTCGCCCTGGAGAAGCGCCTGGCCGAGGCGGGCGTGGACCACCACCGGCTGCGCGTCCCCTCCGCCGTGCACACCCCGCTGCTGGACCCGGTCCTGGAGGAGTACCGGGCCCTCGTCGCCGGGCTGCCGCTGAAGGCCCCGCGAATCCCGTACGTCTCCAACGTCACCGGAACCTGGATCACCGCGGAGCAGGCCGCCGACCCTGGCTACTGGGTCCGGCACAGCCGCGAGCCCGTGCGCTTCGCCGACGGCGTGAGGACCCTGTGCGCGGACGATCCCGCCCCGCTGCTGGTGGAGGCGGGACCCGGCGGCCAGCTCAGCAAGCTCGCCCGCCAGGTCCTCGGCCCGGACGCCGCGGTGGTGCCCGCGATGCGGCACGCCTACGCCGAGCAGAGCGACGAGGCGTTCTTCCTGGAGGCCGTCGGCTCCCTGTGGCGGTACGGCGCCGACGCCGCGGCCGGGGTCTGGCGGCTCACCGGCCGCCGCGGCCGGCGCCCGCGCCGCGTCCCGCTGCCCGGCTACCCCTTCCAGCGGCGCCGCTTCTGGATCGACCCGCCGCCGCGCGGCGGCGCGCCCGCGGGCGGGCCCGTCCTGGCCACCGACGACATCCCGGCGGACACGGTCCCGGCGGGCGGCGCGGTCCCGGCGGGCGCGGTCCCGGCGGACGCGGCGGAGACCGCGGGCGCCGCCGCGCGCCGGGAACCGCAGGCCGCCGCCCCCGGCGATCCCGTGCGCCAGGTGACCGCGCTGTGGGAGCGGGCCCTCGGCGTGGAGGGCATCGGCCCCGACGACAACTTCTTCGACCTCGGGGGCGACTCGCTGCTCCTGATGCGGCTCACGGCACAGGTGCGCGACCTGCTCGGCGCGGACCTGTCGGTGCGCCGCCTGTTCCTCAACCAGCGGCTGACGGTCGCTGGGTTCCTCGCCGAGGCCGCCGAGACCACGGCCGCCGCCGGAGGCAGCGCACCCGACCCCGCTCCCGCCGGCGGCGTACCCGATCCCGCCGCCGCCGGCGGCATGCCCGACCCCGCCGCCCCGACCGGAAAGGACCGCCGATGACCGGCCCCCTGCCCGCCCTGCCGCCCCGGCTGCGCCTGATCGAGATCGTCTCGTCGGCCTGGATCTCCGCCGCCGTCTCCGCGCTGGCCGAACTCGGCGTCGCCGACCATCTGGACGAGCCCCGCACCGCCGCCGACCTCGCCCGGCTGACCGGCGCCCACGCCGAAGCGCTGAGCCGCTTCCTCCACGCGGCCTGCTCCGCGGGCGTGCTCACCGCCCTGGACGACGGGCGGTTCGCCCTCACCGAGGTCGGCGAGGTACTGCGCGGCGACCATCCGCAGAGCATGCGGCAGATGTGCCGGCTGACCGGCATGGAGGAGTTCGCCCGCACCTGGGCCCACGCCGTGCACACCGCGCGTACCGGCGAGCCCGCCTTCGACGCCGCGCACGGCCGTCCGGTGTGGGAGTACATGTCCGATCCGGACCACGCCCGGTTCTCCCGCGCCTTCCACGGGGCGATGGCCGAGTCCGCCGCCGGGCACGCCGTCAGCGCGCTGTACGACTTCCCCGAGGGCGCCCACGTCGTGGACGTCGGCGGCGGGCGCGGCGCCATGCTGGCCCGGCTGCTGACCGAGCACCCGCACCTGACCGGGACCGTCCTGGACCTGCCGAACGCGGTGCAGGGCGCGGACAAGCTCCTCGCCGACGCCGGGGTCGGCGCGCGGGCCACGGTCGTCGCGGGCAGCTTCTTCGAGCACGTGCCCGAGGGCGGCGACGTCTATCTGCTGTCGCGGGTCATCGGCAACTGGAACGACGAGGACTCCGTACGCATCCTGCGGGCCGTCCGCGCGGCCATGCGGCCCGAGGCCAGGCTGGTCGTCGTCGGCCACATGCCCACCGGTGAGGACCGCACCCACTACGTCCGCGCCCTCGACCTGTACATGTTCGTCCTGCTCCAGGCACGGCTGCGCACCCCCGAGCAGTACCAGGAGCTGTTCGCCCGCTCCGGCCTGGAGCTCTCCCGCGCCGAGCTGCGGCCCGACAGCGAGTCGCTGGTCGAGGCCAGGCCCGTCTGAGCGTTCTTCATCGAGGTCCGAGTCGAAAGGAACCGAACTCCCATGACGGACGGCTTCGTCCCATGGCCCGCCGAGGACGCCGCCCGCTACCGTGCGGCGGGTTACTGGCGGGGAGAGCCGCTGGGCCGGCTGCTGCGCGACGCGGCGGCGGCGCACGGCGGCCGCACGGCCCTGGCCGATCCGGCCGCACGGCTCACCTTCACCGAATGGGACACCGCGGCCGACCGGCTGGCGGCCGGCCTGGTGGAGCTGGGGGTGCGATCCGGGGACCGGGTGCTGGTCCAGCTCCCCAACCGGGCCGAGTTCGCGGTGCTGTGCTTCGCCCTGTTCCGGATCGGCGCCCTGCCCGTGCTCGCCCTGCCCGGACACCGGGAGAGCGAGCTGCGGCACCTGTGCGACCTGGCCACGGCGGTGGCCTTCGTCACCGTGGACGAGCTCGACGGGCACGACCACGCGGCCACCGCGCGCACGCTGCTGAAGACCTGTCCCTCGCTCAGGCACGTGGTGGTCGTGGGCGAGCCCGGCGGCTCCGGGGATGACTCCGGGGATGACTCCGGGGATGGGGACACCGTCCCGTACCGCGCTCTCGCCGAAGGCCGGGAGCCCGCCGACCTGCCCGGACCCGACCCGTCCGGGCCCGCGCTGCTGCTGCTGTCGGGCGGCTCCACCGGCCTGCCCAAGCTGATCCCACGCACCCACGACGACTACGCCTACAACGCCCGCACCATGGCCGCCGTCTGCGGGCTCACCGCCGCCGACGTGCACCTCGCGGTGCTGCCCGTCGCGCACAACTTCCCCCTGGCCTGCCCCGGCCTGCTCGGCGCCCTGACGGCCGGCGCGGCCACCGTCCTGGCCCCCAACCCGAGCCCGCCCGAGGTCTTCCCGCTCATCGAGCGCGAGCGGGTGACCGTCACCGCGCTCGTGCCGCCGCTGGCCGCGCTGTGGACGCGGGCCGTGGAGTGGGTGGACGCGGACCTGTCCAGCCTCCGCCTGGTCCAGGTCGGCGGCGCCCGGCTGCCCGAGGAGACCGCCCGCGCGCTGCCCGGCGCCCTCGGCTGCCGCCTCCAGCAGGTGTTCGGCATGGCGGAGGGGCTGCTGTGCGCCACCCGCCCCGACGACCCGGAGGAGGTGGTGGCCACCACCCAGGGCCGGCCCGTCTCACCCGGCGACGAGATCCGGATCGTCGGTTCCGACGGCGCCGAGGTGCCACCCGGCGTGACCGGGGAGCTGCTCACCCGCGGGCCGTACACCCTGCGGGGCTACTACCGCGCGCCGGAGCACAACGCGCGCGCCCTCACCCCGGACGGCTTCTACCGCTCCGGCGACCTGGTGCGGCGCGCCCCGAGCGGAAACCTCATTGTCGAAGGGCGGGTGAAGGAGCAGATCAACCGGGGCGGCGAGAAGATCTCCCCGGAGGAGGTCGAGCGGCACCTCCTGGCGCATCCGGGCATCGCCCAGGCCGCGGTGGTCGGGGTGCCCGACGAGGTGCTCGGCGAACGGGTCTGCGCCTTCCTCCTGCCCGCCCCCGCCTCCCAGGGCGGCGAGGGCACTGAGGGCACTGAGAGCACGGCCACGCCGCCGCCCCTGTCCCCGGCCGCCCTCGGGGAGTTCCTCCGCGAGCGCGGACTGGCCGACTTCAAACGGCCCGAGCAGGTGGAGACGGTCACGTCCTGGCCGCTCACCGGAGTCGGCAAGATCGACCGCCGCGCGCTGGCCGCCATCGCGGCCGACCGCGCCCGCACCGCGCGCTGACAGCCCCAGCCTGCGACCCGTCACAGCCGTGCTGACAGCCACAGCCGTGCGCTGACCGCCCACACCGGCAGGACCACCCATGGCCAAGGAGCCCGACATGTCCCCCACCCTTCGCTACCGCAGCAGTTCGGTCCCGATCCCCGGCGACCCGATGCCGGCCGCCGTACGCGTCGCCCGCCGGGCGGGCGAGGAGCCCTTCGTCCTCTACGAGTGCCAGGACACCTGGTCGGTGGCGCTGGGCGCGGCGGTGGAGCTGACCGTCACCCCCGCCGCCGTACGGCTTTCGGGCCCGGACGGGGAGCGGACCCTCCCCTGGAGCGGCCACCCCGGCCCGGCGCTGAGGGAGCTCACCGCGGACCTGCCGGTCGAGGACTGGACCGCGTACGGCACCGCCGCCTTCGAGCTCGCCTACGCCGGCGGCCCCGCCCACGCCGAGCTTCCCCCGGACACCGTGCTGCTGCACCTGGTCGTGCCCCGCACCGAGGTCCGCGTCCAGGGCGGCACCGCCACCGTACGCGCCCTGGACCCCGGGGACGCGGTCACGGCCGCCGCCCTGGCCGCGCTCGCCGACACCGCCGAGGAGCCCGAGCCGGTGCTGGTGGACGTGGACCCCGAGCGCGGCGACGGCGAGCTGTACCGCAAGGCCGTGCACACCGCCGTGCGGGAGATCCAGGACGGCGCCCTGCACAAGGTGATCCTGTCCCGGGTCGTGCCGGTCCCCGAGCCGGTGGACCTGGCCGCGACCTACCTGCGCGGCAGGCGCCGCAACACCCCGGCCCGGTCCTTCCTGCTGAACCTCGGCGGCATGCGCGCGGCCGGCTTCAGCCCCGAGATCGTGCTGAGCGTCGACGCCGAGGGCCGGGTGCGCACCCAGCCCCTGGCCGGCACCCGCGCGCTGACCGGCGACGCCGGCGAGGACGCCCGGCTGCGGCGGGAACTCCTCGGCGACCCCAAGGAGGTCTACGAGCACGCCATCAGCGTGCGCACCTCCTTCGAGGAGCTGGAGGCGGTCTGCGCGCCGGGCTCGGTGCGGATCGCCGACTACATGACCGTCAAACCGCGCGGCACCGCGCAGCACCTGGGCTCGGACCTGTACGGGCGGCTCGCTCCGGGCCGGGACGGCTGGGACGCGCTGGCCGCGCTCTTCCCCGCCGTGACCGTCTCCGGCATCCCCAAGGCCGAGGCGTACGACGCCATCCGCCGCCTGGAGACCGAGGCACGCGGGCTGTACGGGGGAGCCGTGCTCACCGTCGGCCGGGACGGCGCCCTGGACGCGGCCCTGGTGCTCCGCTCGGTCTACCAGCGCGACGGGCGCACCTGGCTGCGGGCGGGCGCCGGCGTCGTCGGCCAGTCGCTGCCCGAGCGGGAGTTCACCGAGACCTGCGAGAAGCTGCGCAGCGTCTCGCAGAGCGTCGTGCGGGCCGCGCCGCCGTCCGTCGCGCCCGGCGGGCTCGATCTGGACGTGATGCGCCGCGACGTGGCCGAGGCCCTGCGCCGCCCCGAGACGGAGGTCGAGGACGAGGTGAGCCTGATCGTGCAGGGACTGGACTCGGTCGGGCTGATGACCGTGGTCAGCAAGTGGAGCGCGTACGGGGTGCGGCTCAAGCTCGCCGACCTCGCCCGCGATCCCCGGCTCGTCGCGTGGGCGGAACTGGTCCGCCGGCAGCGGTCCGCGGCCGGCTGAGCGCCCCGGCCGGTCACGGGGCGGCCACGGTCGTGTGGCCGTCCCTTCTCGGGCCGTCCCTCCTCAGGACGTCCCTTCTCGGGCCGTCCCTCGTTGGGCCGTCGCCTTCGCGCCGGTCGTCCGCGCCGCGTGCGGCGGGCGGCCGGGTGGCCAGGCCGTCGAGCACCAGCTCCAGCTTGCGGGCGAACCAGGCGCGGGGCGCCGCCGCCACGACCTCCTCGATGATCCGGCGCAGCCGGGGGTCCAGCAGGGGCGCGGCCGCGGCCACCCTGGTGCGCCGGGCCTGCACGGCCGGTTCGGGGCGCTCGCCCGCGACCCGGCCGAACAGGAAGGTGTCCAGGGCCAGCTCGCCGATCACATCGACCGCGAGGACCGCGTCGTGCGGGGCGAACCCCAGGTCCAGCAGCCGGGTGGTGATCCGGTCGATGCGCCGGGTCAGCGCCGGCGGGGTCACCGGCAGCGCGGTCACCGCCTGGGCCAGCCCGGGGTGCCGCGCGTAGACCTCCCACAGCGCCCAGGCGTGCGCCTCCAGCCACCCGCGCCACTCCGCGGTGTCCTCGGGCCAGCCGGCCCGGTCGAACCGCGCGTCCACCGCGTACGCCAGCAGTTCGTCACGGGTGGCGAAGTAGCGGTAGAGAGTGGAGGGGCGTACGCCGAGCCGCTCGGCCACCGAGCACACGGTGATGCCGTGGAACCCCTGCTCGGCGACCACGTCCACGACGTCCTCCCGCTCCACCAGCCTGCGCCGCCCCGGCCGCCGCGCCGGGCCGGGCTCGCGCCCGCGGCCCGCTCCCGGGGACTGCCCCCGGGGCGGGCCGGCGCCGGGCGGGGCACCGGTCACGGGGCGGCCTCCACCGGGACCGAGGGCTCGGGGGTCAGCCGCCAGCCCTGCGCGCGGCTGCGCTCGCGCCAGAACTCGGCGTAGCGGCCGCCCCGGGCGAGGAGTTCGGCGTGGGTGCCGGTCTCGGCGACCCGGCCCTCCTCCAGGACGACGATGCGGTCGGCGCCGACCACCGTCTGCAGGCGGTGGGCCACCACGACCAGGGTGCGACGGCCGGACAGGGCGTCCAGGGTCTGCTGGATCGCCGCCTCGTTGGCCGGGTCCAGCGAGGAGGTCGCCTCGTCCAGGAGCATCACCGGGGCGTCCTTGAGCAGGGCCCGCGCCAGCGAGACCCGCTGCCGCTCGCCGCCGGACAGGGCGGTGCCGCCCTCGCCGACCGGGGTGTCCCAGCCCTGCGGCAGCCGGGCCACGATCTCGTCCACCCGGGCGAGCCGGGCGGCCTCCTCGACCTCGGCGTCGGTGGCGCCGGGACGGCCCAGGCGCACGTTCTCCCTGATGCTCGCGTCGAACAGGTAGACGTCCTGGAAGACCAGCGAGAAGTGGTCCATCAGCGCGTCGGCCGGGATGTCGCGCACGTCCGTGCCGCCCAGCAGCACCGCGCCCTCGTCCACGTCCCAGAACCGGGCCAGCACCCGGATCAGCGTCGTCTTGCCGGACCCGGAGGGGCCGACCACCGCCGTCGTCGTCCGGTCGGGCAGCCGCAGCGACACCCCGTCGAGCACCGGCCTGGCCCCGGGCTCGTAGGCGAACCGCACATCGCGCAGTTCCAGCGACGCGTCGGCGGGCGGCGGCCCCGGCCGCGCGGGCTCGGGCAGCGGCCGGGCCGCCAGCACCGCGTCGATCCGCGCCAGGGCGTTGCGCGCGGAGCGCAGGCTGCCGCCCAGCTCGGCCATCCCCGACACCGGCTCGGAGAACCGCACCACGAGCACCAGCAGCGCCACCAGCTCGGCGACGCCCACCGTGCCGCCCAGGCCCAGCACCGCGCCGACGACCACCACGGCCGCCACCGCGAGATGCACCACCGCGATGAACGCGGTGCGGCCCGGCGCCATCGCCGCCGACTGGCGGCGCCCGGCCGCGTCCTGCTCGCGCAGCGCCGACTCCAGCAGCGCCCGGCCCCGCTCCCCGCTGCCGGTGCTGCGCAGCACGGACTGGGCGCGCACGAACTCCACGACCCGCTCGTTCGCCTCGGCGGCGGCGGTGTCCACGGCCTCGTCGGCGCGGGCCACCGTGCTCACGGCCCACCGGTAGGTGAGGTACATCAACGGCGCCCCGAGCGCCGTCGCCAGGGCGAGCCGCCAGTCGAGGAACGCCATCGCCACCACCACGGTCAGCGGCGTCACCACCGCCGTGCACAGCGGCTGCAACAGGTGCGCCAGCAGCGACCTGACCTGCGGCACGCCGCGCGAGGCGAGCTGCCCGAGCCGTCCCACCTGCTCCCCGGAGAACCAGCCGAGCGGAAGCGCGGAGACGTGGTCGCCGATGCGGTGGTAGAGCCGGTGCGAGGCGGCGAGGGCCACCTGGAAGGCGAGCATCTGCTGCGCGTAGTACGCCACGGCGGTCGCCAGCGCCACCCCGGCCAGCGCGCCGGCCCACGGCCAGACGCCGTCGGTGTCGCCGGCCAGCAGCCGCCGCAGCACCGGCACCACCAGGACGAAGGCCACGCCCTGCAGCACGCTGTAGCCGAGGAGCACCGCGAGCTGGACCGCCAGCCGGCGCCGCAGCGCGGGGCCGGCCACGTGGAAGAGCTGTCTGATCACCGGGTCACTCCGATCTGCTCGTTCCGCCCGTCTCGCTGCCCGTCAAGCCCGTCGTGCCGCTCGTCTCCGGCGCGGATCGCCGCCCGGCCGCCCGCGGCCTCGGTGTGCCGCTGGTAGGTGCGCCACATCGAGGCGTACAGCCCGCCCGCGGCGACCAGCGCCTCGTGGCGGCCCTGCTCCACGATCCGGCCCTCGTCCAGCACGACGATGGTGTCGGCGCCCACGATGCTGCCCAGCCGGTGCGCGATGACCAGCACGGTCCGCCCGGCGACCAGCCGCGACAGCGCCCGCTGCACCACCGCCTCCGACTCCGGGTCGGCGTACGCCGTGGCCTCGTCCAGCACGAGCACCGGGGTGTCGGCCAGCAGCGCCCGCGCGATGGACAGCCGCTGGGCCTCGCCGCCCGACAGCAGCGCGTCCTCGCCGATCACCGAGTCGAGGCCGCGGGGCAGCGCGGCGATCCGCTCGTGCAGGCCCACGGCCCTGATCACCCCGGCGATGTCGGCGTCCGTGGCGTGCGGGCTGGCGAGCCGCAGGTTGTCCGCGACGGAGGCGCGCAGGAACCGCGCGTCCTGCAGCACGAAGCCGATGTGCCGGTACAACTCCCCGGCGGCGATGTCCCTGACGTCGGTGCCGCCCAGCAGCACCTGGCCGCGCTGCGGATCGGCGAACCGCGGCAGCAGGCCCGCCAGCGTGGACTTCCCGGCCCCGGACGGCCCGACCAGCGCGGTCACCGTGCCCTCCTCCAGCACCATGTTCACGTCGTGCAGCACCGGGGCGTCGGCGTCGTACCCGAAGGTGACCCCGCGCAGCTCCACCCGGTGCCCCCGCGGCGACTTCGGCTCGGCCGGCTCGGGCAGCGGAGCCACCGACAGCAGTTCGCCCACCCGGCCGGCCGCCTGCCGCGCCGACCGCAGCGAGTTGCCCGCCAGGCCCACCGCGAGCACCGGGGAGGTGAGCCCAAGGCCGAGGGTCAGGAACGGCACGACGTCGATGGCCGGCATCCAGCCCTGGCTGACGAAGACGGTGCCGCCGAGCGCGACCACCAGCAGCGTCGCGGCGGGGGAGAGGATGCCGGTGCTCACCGACTGGACGCGCAGGATCGGCCGGTTGACTGCGCTGAACGTCTCCAGGTAGTCATCGGCGGCGGCGGCGAAGCGGCTGTGGGCGCGCTGCGTCTGGCCGAACGCCTTGACCACCGCGATGCCCTGCACGAACTCCACGACGGCGCTGTTGAGCCGTCCCATCGCGGCGCCGATCGCGCCCATCCGCGCCCCGGCCACCCGCATCATGACGCGGTAGCCCACCAGATAGCAGGGGATGCCGGCCAGGCACACCAGGGTCAGCCGCCAGTCGACGAAGGCGAGGTACACGGCGGCCGCGAGCGGGGTGGACACCGCCACCACGAAGTCGGGCAGCGCGTGCGCCACCAGGTAGTGCATGTCCTCCACGTCGTCCTGGAGGGTGCTCTTCAGCCGCCCGGCGCCGCGCTCGGAGAGCCACCCCAGCGGGGCCCTGGCCAGGCGCTCGGCCATCGACCGGCGCAGCCGCAACTGCAGGTCCATGTCGGCCGCGTGGGACAGCGACACCGCGGCGCCGTGGCACAGGAACCGGACGACGACCGCGGCGATCGTCACGGCGACGACCGTCCACACCGTGCCCCGGTCCGGCTCGGCCTCGGACAGCGCGACCGCCAGCAGGTACACGGCGGCGAACGGCACCAGGGAGGCGAGTCCCGCGAACCCCGCGAGCACGGAGGCGGCGATGACCTTCGGGCGTACGGCGGCGGTCAGCCCCCCGAGGGTGCGGGGCGCGGCGTCGTCGCCGGAACCGCCCGCGCCGGTGGCGGCGTCCGGTGGCGCGCCGGTGGGCACGGCTGTCTGTTCGGGCATGCGGAAGCTCCTCGGACTCCTTGCGGATCACGACGGTTCGTCGGCCCCGCCAGTTTGCAACAGGGTGTCATTAATGAGCAAGGGTAGCCTTTCCCACTGCCGCGGTCGCGAAGCGGGGCGGGCTGCGGCCGCCGTGCCGAGGTGAAAGGATCGCCTCGTGTCCCCGACGCAGCGCGACCGTCCCGCAGGCGTCCCCCCGGAGCGCGGGCACCTCGGGCCCGCGGCCGGCGGCCTGCTGCTGGCATCGCCGGGCGTACGCGTGCTGCTGGCCGGCACGGGGACTCACGTGGCGGGCTCGCGGTTGCCCGGCCTGCCCGCCGTCCGCGACACCGTCACCGACCTGGGGCGATGCCTGGTGGAGCGGGCCGGTCTGGACCCGGCGAACCTCACCACGCTGCTCGACCCCGAGGGCCCGCGCGAGCTGGGGGCGGCGCTGGCCACGGCCGCGGCGGGGGCGAGCGACGCGCTGGTGTTCTACTTCGCGGGCCACGGCCTGCTCGGCTCCCGGCACGAGCTCCACCTGGCCACCCGCGCGAGCGCCGACCCCGGCGGCCGGCTGCTGGCCTACCAGGCGCTGCCGTACGCCGAGGTGCGCCGGCTGCTGGCCGAGTGCCGGGCCGCGCTGACGCTGGTGGTGCTGGACTGCTGCTTCTCCGGCCGGGCGCAGGCCGTGGCCCGTGCGGAGGCGGGCGAGATCTTCGACACCGGCGGCCAGGGCATGTACGTCCTGGCCGCCACCGGCCGCAACGAGACCGCCTGGTCGCCGCCGGGGGAGCGGCACACCGCCTTCACCGGCGCGCTGATCCGCCTGCTCACCACCGGCGATCCGACCGGCCCGTCCCGCATGACGCTCGACGACGTCTACCACTCCCTGTCGGCGACCCTGGCCGAGGCGGGCCGTCCGCGCCCGCGCCGCCACGTCGCCGATGCGGGCGGGCGGCAGCCGCTGCTGGTCAACCTCGCCTACCGGCCCCCGCAGGCGGGGGAGCGGGGCTCGCCGCCGGACGGGTTCAGCCCGTACCGGGGGCTGGCTCCCTTCGGCCAGGAGGACGCCCGGTACTTCTTCGGCCGCGAGGATCTCACCCGGGCCCTGATCGGCCGGGTCGCCGAGCGGGTGTCCGTGCCCGGCCCGCTGATCGTGGCGGGGCCGTCGGGGTCGGGGAAGTCCTCGCTGCTGCGGGCGGGCCTGATCCCCGCGCTCGGCCGCGTGCCGGAGACGGCGGGGGCGTACGCGCTGGTCAGCCCGGGTGAGGACCCGGTGGGGGCGCTGGCCGAGCGGTTCGCGGCCCCGGGCGAGGACCCCGCGGAGCTGCGCGAGCGCCTGTACGCCGACCCGCGGCGGCTCCGCGACGTGCTGGGCCGCGCGCCGGGACGGCCGTTGCTCGTCGTGGACCAGTTCGAGGAGGTCTTCACCGCCTGCGCCGAGGAGGAGCGGCGGCGGGCGTTCATCCGGGCGCTGGACGCCGCGTGCGGCGACCCGGTGGCCGAGGCTCCCGCGATCGTGGTGATCGGCGTGCGCGCCGACTTCCTCGGCCACTGCATGGCCTATCCCGAGCTGGTGCGCTCGCTGGAACATCCGGTGGCCGTGGGGCCCATGAGCGACGCCGAGCTGCGGCGGGTGATCGAGGGCCCGGCGGAACTGGCCGGCCTCACCGTGCAGCCCGGCCTGGTGGACCTGCTGCTGGACGAGCTCGGCTCCGGGCGCGGGCCGGGGACGATCCTGCCCCTGCTCTCACACGCCCTGCTGGTCACCTGGCAGCATCGCGAGGGTGACACGCTGACCATGGCCGGGTACCGCGCGACCGGCGGCATCTCCCGGTCTCTGGCGCAGACCGCCGACGCCACGCTCGGCCGGCTCGACGCCGGCGGACGCCAGATCGCGCGGACACTGCTGCCGCGCCTGGTCAGGCTCGGCGAGCGCACGGACCACACGCGCCGGCGGGTGCGCCTGGACCACCTGCTGCCGGCCGCGCCGGGCGACCGTGAACGCGCCCGTGCCGTGCTGGACGAGTTCGTCCGCGCCCGGCTGGTGTCGGTGGACGAGGAGATCGTGCAGCTCACGCACGAGGCGCTGATCGTGGCCTGGCCGCAGCTCCGGACCTGGATCGAGGCCGACCGGGTGGCCCTGCTGACCCGGCAACGCCTGGCGGAGGACGCGCAGGAGTGGCTGGAGCACGGCCGCGACCCGGCGTTCCTGTACCGGGGCACCCGCCTGGCCGCGGTGAGCCGGGCGGACCGGGAGCGGAGCGACCTGGGCGAGGCGGCGCGGGAGTTCCTGGCCGCGAGCGACCGCGCCGCCGCGCGCCGGGCCAGGGTGCGCCGGGTGACGCTGGTGGCCCTGCTCGGGCTGCTGGTGACCGCGGCCGGGGCCGGCGCGGTGGCCGAGCAGCAGCGCCGTATCGCCGGCGACCGGCGCGACGAGGCCACGGCCGGGGCGGTGGTCGCCCGCGCCGCGGCGCTGCGCCCCACCGACCCGGTCACCGCGCTGCTGCTGAACGTCGCGGCCTGGCGGGTGCGGCCGACCGTGGAGGCGCGTGGCGGCCTGTACGACGCCGCGTTCCAGCGCGAGGCGGTGCCGTTCACCGACCCCGGCGCCCCGGACGACGCCGCGTACGTGCTCGGCCCGTACGCGCGCACGCTCGCCGTGGTGTCCGAGGGCCGGATCGCCACCTGGGACCTCGGCTCGGGCCGGCGCACCGGGACGTACGCCGGGCCCGGCCGCGGCGCGTCCGGGGCGGTGCCGGCGCCCGTGGCGCTGAGCGCCGACGGCCGTACGATGACGTTCCGCGACGGCGACCGCTGGCACGTCCGTGACCTGGCGACCGGGCGCACGGCCGCCGACCCGCGCCTGCCGCCGGAGGTCTCCGCCGTCGCCGTCGGCGGCGAGGCGCTGGCCACCCTCGACGAGGACAGGCGGCTGCGGGTCTGGGCCGAGGGCGCGGACGGGCCCGTGACGCTGGAGCCGCGTATGCCCCGGCCGGAGCACGCGGTCATCGACCCGACCGGGACCCGCATCGCCGTGGCCGGCTCCGACGGTGAGGTGGAGCTGTGGCACGTGCCGCCCCGTGACCGGCCGCTCGCCGTCGAGGCACCCGGGCCCGACGGCTGGCAGGGCACCCCGGCCGTGGCGTTCGACCCCGCCGGGCGGCGGTTCGTCGCCTACAACCCGGGCACCGGCCGCATGCGGGCCTGGGACGCCGGATCGGGCAGGCCGATGGGCGGCGCCGAACCCGCCGGGCCGGTCGGGGAGCATCAGCGGGTCGGAGACGCCGCGCTGGCCGTCAGCTCCGACGGCCGGTTCGTGGCGCTCGCCCGGCAGACCTCGGTGCTGCTGTGGCGGGCCGGTGACGACGAGTTCGGCGAGCGCGTCCTGTTCGAATACGGCACGCTCAACCAGATCATCCGCTCGGTGGCCTTCGGCCCCGGCGACCGCTCCCTCGTGCTGACCTCCGACGAGGGCGTGGCGAGCATCGGCATCGCCGACCTGGTCGCCCCCGCCCGGTTCGCGGTGGACGGTTACGTCAACATCGCGGACTTCAGCCCCGGAGCCCGGCTGCTTGCCGTGCGGCATCCCAACGGCATCCGGATCTGGAACGTGGCGACAGGGGTGCGGATCGGCGCCGACCTGCCCGAGCGGGCGGGAAGGTTCTCCAACTTCGACGCCATCGCCTTCAGCCCCGACGGGGCCGTGCTCGCCTCCCGGACGGGCTTCGTGGGCAAGACGCTGAACTTCTGGGACGTCGCCACCGGCCGGAAGCTGCGCACCATCGAGGACACCACCGGGAACGCGGTGGGCGTGCTCGCCTTCAGCCCCGACGGCCGGACCGTGGTCGTCCATGACAAGAACTACGACCAGTTCCTGGTGGACTGGCGCACCGGCCGGCGCACCAGGATGCACACCGAGACGGACGCGCGGGAACTGGCGTTCCGGCCCGACGGGCGCACGCTGGCGATCTCCGGCGGCGAGGGGAGCCAGATGATCGACGTGGCCACCGGAAAGGAGGTGGGCGGGCGCTTCGGCGTCTCAGAACGGGCCCGGGTACGCGGCTTCACGCCCGACGGAAACGTGCTCGTCACCAGCAGCGAGACGAACGCGATCACCTTCTGGGACGCCGCCGCCCGCCGCCGGCTGCCCCCGGTCCTGCGCGGCCACGAGAGCGAGGTGACCACGACCGCGATCTCCCCGGCGGGGGACGTGCTGGCGACGGGAAGCTACGACGGCACCGTACGGCTGTGGGACGTGCGCACCCACCGGCCGCTGGGGGGAGCGTTCACCGGCCACACCGGCGCGGTGACGGCGCTGGAGTTCGACGCCGCGGGAAGGTTCCTGTACTCCATCGGCGAGGAGGGCACCTTCCACACGATCACCGTCGCCCCGGAGCTCGTCGCGGCCGAGCTGTGCCGCCAGGCCGGCAGGGGCCTGACCCCGGAGGAGTGGTCCAGGCACATCCCCGAGGCCGGGTTCCGTGAGACCTGCCCCGGCTGACGGCCGTTCACGCCCTGCACCGCCCTGGACGGCGGCGGCACGGTCATGACGGAAAGCCGTACTCTCCGTGGAGCCGGACGAAACTGGCGAGCGTGAGGAACTGCCGGCGCTTCAGCCCGGTGGCGGTGCGCTCGAACAGCACGACCTCTTCCGTCCCGCCAGGTCCAAGGGGTTGCACCAGACGGCCGCCCTGACGGAGCTGCTCGGCCAGCGGCGGCGGCACCTCGGGGAAGGCGGCCGAGACGATGACGGCGTCGTACGGGGCGCGCTCCGGCACGCCCCGGCTCCCGTCGCCGACGAGCAACTCCACGTTGTGGATGCCGGCCCGGGCGAGACTGCGCCGGGCGTCCTCGCTCAGGTCGGGCCACCGCTCGATCGTGACCACGTCGGCGGCCAGCCGCGCCAGCAGCGCGGTCTGGAACCCCAGCCCGGTGCCGACCTCCAGAACGTGCTCGGTGCCGCGCAGCCCGAGCGCCTCGATCATCCGCGCCGACAGCGAGGGCTGTGTGGTCACCTGCCCGTGCGGGATCGGAATGGGCCGGTCGTCGTACGCGGCCGCGGCGTGGGCGGCGGGGACGAACTCGGCACGGGCCGTCACGCGCATGGCTTGGAGCAGGCGCTCGTCGTGAACGCCCGCCGCCCGGACCGCCCGGACCAGATCGCCGGCAGAGGCGTCGTCGGCCATGTCCCCCTCCAGGACCAGTCTGCCCCATGGCGACCACCGGCCCCGACCCGGCGGGAGGGAGTGCGTCACTCACATGGCCGCGTAAGACCGGGCGCACGGCGCTCAAAGATCGTTTTGCTCGACTGGGCGCATGGAGAAGTTCACAGCCCGTGTCCTGCGGCACAAGGGCGCGGTCATGCTGCTGGCGGCGGTGGTGTTCCTCATCGGCATGGGCGCGACCCCGCTCGCGATCCAGCGCCTGTCGGAGGAGTACGCCCACCCCGGGATGCCCGCCTTCGACGCCAACCAGGAGATCACCGCAATCTACGGCAACGGCGGCTACCAGCGGCCGTTCGTCCCGGTCGTCGTGCTGCCGGAGGGGCAGGGCGTGGACGCGAGCAAGGACGCGATCGGCCGGGCCTTCGCGGCCGTGGCCGCGAGGCTCCCGCAGGCCCGCGTCGTGTCCTACGCCGACACCGATGACCGCCGCCTGGTGGGCGCCGACGGCCGCACCACGTTCGGGCTGGTGTTCCCCGGCACCTACTCCGACGGAAGCCCGCCGGGCGGCGGCCTGGGCGAAACGCCGGACGAGAGCCCCGTCATCCGCCAGGCCATGATCCCGCACCTGCCGCCGGGCGCCGAAGTGCACGTCACGGGGTTGGACACGCTGGCTCCCAGCGTGGACGCGGGTGGCGTGGACGTGCCCGCCAAGATCGGTATCGGCGTGCTCGCCGCGGTGACCGTGCTGTTCCTGGTGTTCCGCTCGACGCTGGCCCTGGTCCCGATCCTGATCTCGGTCCTGTCGATCTTCGCCTCGTTCATCGTGATCCTGCTGCTCACGCTGGTGACCACCGTGCACGACGTGGCGCTGACCACGATGCCGCTGCTCGGCCTGGGCATCGCCGTGGACTACTCGCTGCTGCTGATCGCCCGCTGGCGCGAGGAGCGGGCCGGCGGCGCGCGCGCCGAGGATGCCGTGCGCCGGGCCACCGCGAGCGCGGGACGCGCGGTCCTGTTCAGCGGCGCCGCGGTGGCCATCGGGCTGATGACCATGGTGGTGCTGCCGGTGCCGTTCCTGCGCAGCCTGGGCATCGCCGGCATGATCATCACTGCTGTGAGCGTGGCCGCGACGTTGACCGTGCTCCCGGTCCTGCTCGCCCTCGCCGGTCAGCGGCTCGACCGCCGCGGCGGCGCCCGCCTCACCCGGGAAGCGGAGGCGGGACGGGCCTGGTCGGCCTGGGCCCGAGGCGTGGTACGGCTGCGCCGCACCGCCGCGCTCCTGTCCGGCGGGCTGCTGCTGGCGCTGGCCCTGACCGGCCTGGGGGTCAACCTCGGCCTGCCGGAAAGCCGCCACCTGCTCACCACCGGCCCCGGTCACGACGGGCTCACCGCGCTCACCCGGGCCGGCATCCCGGCGGGTGCGATCACCCCGATCGACGTCCTGGTCCACGGCGACCCGGCCGCCACCGTCGAGGTGATCGGGCGAGTGGACGGAGTGGCCGCCGTGCTCGCGCCGGCGACACCCGCGTGGCGGCGCGAGGGGACCGCGGTCATCTCCGTGCTGCCGGTCGCCGAGACCGGGAGCACGGCCGGTGAGGCGACCATCGCCCGCATCCGCGCCGCCGTACCGGAAGGGGCGCGCGTGGGCGGGAACGCGGCGCAGAGCATGGACTTCCAGGACCACGCCTACGGCGCGTTCCCCTGGATGCTGGCCCTGATCGCGCTGGTCACGTTCGTGATGCTGGCCCGCGCGTTCCGGTCGCTGCTGCTGCCGCTCAAGGCCATCGCGCTCAACCTGCTGTCACTGGGCGCGGTGATCGGGGCGATGGTGCTGCTGTGGCAGTTCGGCTGGGGCACACGGGAGATCCTCGGCATCCAGCCCACCGGCTCGATCGGGGAGTTCGTCCCGCTCACCATCTTCGCGTTCCTCTACGGGCTCAGCATGGACTACGAGGTGTTCATCCTGGCCCGCATGCGCGAGGAGTACGACGGCGGCGGCGACACCCGCCACGCGGTCGTCCAGGGCATCGGCCGTACCGGACGGCTGGTCACCTCCGCCGCGCTGATCCTGTTCATCTCGTTCGCGGCCCTGGCCATGACCCCCGAACTGGACGTCAAGGTCTTCGCCAGCGGCCTGGCCCTGGGCATCCTGCTGGACGCCACGCTCATCCGCGGCGTGCTCGTCCCCGCGGTGGTGGCGATGATGGGCCGCTGGAACTGGTGGCTGCCCGGCTGGGCCGCCCGGCTCCTGCGCGTCGAGCCGTCCCCGATCAGGAACGAGGCCCCCGGGAACTGACCAACAGCAAGGCCGCCCGCATCCTGGACAGCGCGCGCGAGCTGGTGCTCGACCACGGCGCGGGCAAGGTCACCGTCTCCGAGATCAGCCGGGCGGCCGGCGTCGGCAAGGGCACCGTCTATCTGTACTGGCCCAGCAAGGAAGACCTCATCCGCGGGTTGTTCGCCCGCGACCTGCTGACCCTGCTGGACGAGGGGATCGCCCGCATCAGCGCCGATCCCGGCACCGTCCGGCCCCGCCGCCTGGCCCCGTTCGTCATCCGCACCGGGCTGAGGCTTCCGCTGGCGCGCCGCATGCGCAGCGGCGACCCGGAGCTGCTGCGGGTGCTCATGCAGGACCCCGGCGACCGCGAGCTGTACGCCCGCACCCGCCCCGCCGCCATGTGCGACGCGGTCATGCCGGTCCTGCGCCGCCACGGCCTGATCCGCGACGACCGTCCGCTGCCCAGCCAGGCGTACGTCCTGCACGCCCTGCTCGACGGGTTCTCCACCGCCGTCTCCCAGCCCGAGACCGCTCCACCCGGCGTCGACGACCCCGACGCCGTCCTCGCCGACACCGTGGCCCTGCTGCTCGAACCGGCCGACGCGCCCGGCGAGGCGGCCGTCACCGCGGCCGCCGAGGAGACCCTTGCGATCTTCCGCGAGATCCGCGACGCGGTCCTGGACCTCATCGACCGCAGTCACACCCCCGCACGATGACACCGCCCGCGATGCCGGGAACGCCGGACGGCCCATCCGCGGCCTTCCAGGCTCCGGCGGATCAGACCTGGTCGTAGACGAGGAGCCCGTCCTCGCGCAGACGGGCTCCCGGCGTGGGCCGGTGCTCGGTGAGGCGGCCGTCGTGGGCCAGGTGCAGCACCTGGGCGCGCCGGGCCAGGACGGCGAAGTCGGCGATGATCCGCCGATGACAGCGCCACCACACCGCCTCCGCGCACATCACCGCCGTACGCGTGGTGGCGGCCTGGCGCAGCAGCTCGTCCATGGCCGCCACGAAGTCGGGGTGGCGGGAGTGGCCGGCGTAGCCGCGGAAGGAGGCGTTGTGCCAGTACACGTCCGGGGAACCGGGCGGTTCCTTCCGGAAGCCGCCCAGCCGCCGCTCCCATCGGTAGCGGAGCCCCGCCTCCGGCAGCCACCTCTCCAGCGCCCCGCGCCCGGCGTCCGGGTTGCGGCGGCTCCCGGGCGCGGTTCGCACATCGACGACGGCCCTGACGGCGGCGCCGCGCAGCAGCTCGCTCAACTCCGTACGCGTGGCGGTGCCGTGCCCGAACGTCAGCAATGTCACCGGCTCGCGGGTCCCCCTGGGATCGAGTCGCCCTTCCCCCGGCCGGACCCGAGCGTGGGCGTCCACGAGCCCTATGTGCCCGCCACCACGCCGCACACCCCTCCCACGGCCGGAACACGCACTCATGTTCCGTGGTGGTTTCCGTGGTCGGCACGGAGGTGGCACGCACCCCTGCTGCGCGAAGCTGTGATCACAGCGATCAGCCGGGCGACACGCCCCGGCGATCGTGACCCACTACTGAAGGAGTGATCATGGCCGGTAGCGCAAACCGCACGTACGAGGGGTTCACCGCCGAGGAGCGGGCCGCGATGAAGGAGCACGCCCAAGAGCGGAAGAAGGCGGCGCGCCGCGGCTCGCAGGCGGAGAAGGCCGCGGAGGCGGAGCGGGACGTGCTCGCGAAGATCGCCGAGATGCGGGAGCCGGACCGGATCATGGCCGAGCGCGTCCATGCCGTCATCGCGGCCACCGCCCCGGTCCTCAAGCCGAGGCTCTGGTACGGGATGCCCGCCTACGCGCTGGACGGCAAGGTCGTCTGCTTCTTCCAGAGCGCGGAGAAGTTCAAGGCGCGCTATGCGACGCTCGGGTTCAGCGATCTGGCGAATCTGGACGAGGGCGCGATGTGGGCGACCGGTTTCGCCCTGACCGAGGTGACGCCCGAGGTGGAGGAGCGGATCGCCGCGCTGGTGAAGCAGGCGGTGAGTTGAGGCACGCGTCCGGGGGACGGCCGGGTTCTCGCCGGGGCGGGATGCCATGGCATGCGGCTACCTGAGGGCCGTCGGCGCGAGGCCGAGGCCGGCGAGCGCGGTCCCGCCCACGGCGGCATGCTCGCCCCCGGCGAGCACCAGCGTGCGCGCCGACTGGTAGCGGCAGCCGGCCGCGTCGAACGCCGCGGCGGCGGCGAGTTGCCGTGGCAGGTCGCCGTCGAGCAGCGCCTCCGCCCGGTCCACCTGCGCGGAGGCGACCGGGTTGCCGGCGACCATGGCCCGCGCGGCGTCGATCCGCTTCCGGGCGTCCGGGTGCCCGGCGAGCACCGCGGCCTCCGCCCTGAGCGCCACGTACCAGTGCAGCCAGATCCAGGAGACCCACTTCCACACCTGGTCCGGCTCCGGCGCGACCCGCTCCAGCGCCGCGTTCGCGTCGCCGTGATGGAGCAGGACCATGGCGTCGAAGATCGCGCCATAGCCCCAGCGGTGCTCCGGCGCGGTGCCCGCCTGGTCCACGATCGCGAGCCAGGCCGCCCGGGAGTCGTGGTCGCCGCGCAGTCCGTGGATCATCGCGACCGACGCCGCGGCGGGGCCGAGCGAGAACGACCGCCGGCGGCCGCTCTGCTCCCACGCGTCCAGGAACCGCACGCTGCCCGTGAGCACCTCGTCGGCCTCGCCGGCGAACGCGTCGGCGACCAGGAGCCAGGACGTGGCGTGGTGGCCCGCCTCGGCCAGCAGCGGGTGGCCGGCGAGCCGCCTGCCCCACCGGCGGGCTTCCGGCAGCGCACCCACCCCGAGGGCGGTTCCGGCGGCCATGGCGAGGGCGTCGATGAGCTCCTGCGTACTGGCAGGGGTGGACGGTGCGGAGGCCAGGATGTCGATCCGGCGCCGGGCGGCGGCTGCGGCGGCGAAGGGCTCACCGGCCCAGCTCTGGGCGCCGGAGAGCGCGTCGAGGGCGGCCGACTCCGCCACCGGGTCGCCGGCGCGCCGGGCGAGCTCGACTGCCTGTTCGGCGCGCTCGACCGTCTCCCGCGCCGTGTTGTCCGTGCTTCCCTGGACCGCGCCGAACGCGTCGGCGATCACCGCCGCCTCGGCCAGCGCGACGGCCGCCTCGGCGGCCGGGGAATCGCCGGACAGCTCTCGCGCCTCGGCGAGCAGGGCGGTCACCTCGTCCACGGAGGGAAGCCGCGCGAACGAACTGGAGAAGCGGTACGCGACCGTGGCGGCGGCCGCCAGGTCGCGCCCGGCCCCGGCGGTGTCCCCCGCGCGGCGGGCGGCCTCCGCGGCGGCGCGGTGCAGGCGGAACATGTCGTCGCCGAGCCTGCGGCACCCGGCCACCGCGGCGGCCTGCCGCAGTGCCACGGCACCGGCGGCGTCGTCGGCGGCGAGCCGGGCCGCCTGCTCCAACCGCTGCTGGGCCTCGCCGAGCAGGTTGCGGGCGAAGGCCAGCTCGGCCAGGGACACCGCGAGCCGGTGGGCGTCCTCGCGCCGCTCCGGCCGGTCGGCGGCCCAGGTGAGGGCGGCCCGCAGGTCCTCGGCCACGGCGTCGAACCGGGCGCGCCAGTCCGCGCCCTCACCTGCGATGAGGGCGGCCGCACTGGCCGAGCACCACTCCAGGTGCCGAGACCGGACGTCCGTCAGCTCGCCGGCGTCGGCGAGCCGCTCCATCCCGTACTGGCGGATGGTCTCCAGCGCGTGGTACCGGGTGCCGGTCGCGGACGGTGTCACGGCGAGCAGGCTCTGCTCGGCGAGCCTGCCGAGCCCATCGACGACCCCGGCCTGATCCAGCGGGGCGAATCCGGCGACCTCGGCGGCCGCATCGGCGGTGAACGGCGCCACGAACACCGACACCCGGCGCAACAGTGCCTGATCCTGCGGCTCCAGCAGGTCATGGCTCCAGTCCAGCACCGCCCGCACCGACCTGTGCCTGTCGTCGGCGCGGCGTCCGCCGGTGAGAATCCGGAGCTGATCGGACAGGCCGGCCATGAGGCCGTCCAGCCCGAGCGTGGGCCACCGCGCCGCCGCCAGCTCGATCGCCAGCGCCATGCCGCCGAGCCGTTCGCAGATGGCCACGACCCCCTCGCTCACCGCCGGACCCGGTGGCCAGCCGACCGCCGCCGCGCGGTCCATGAACAGGGCCACCGCCTCCGACTCGTCGCCGCCGGCCCGCGACAGCGGCGGGACCGGGAAGACCCGCTCGAACGGCACCATCAGCCGGGCCCGGCTGGTCACGAGCACCCGCAACCGCGGACAGGCCGCCAGCAGCCGCTCCAGGAACGGCGCCACCCCGTCTCGCACGTGCTCGCAGTTGTCCAGCACCAGCAGCGCCCGGCGATCCGCCAGCGCCGCCGGCACCGCGTCGTCGATGCCGCGGCCGGGCTGCTCGCCCACACCCACGGCCGCCGCGACCGCCGCGCCCACCCGGCCCGGCTCGGTGACCGGGACCAGGTCGGCGAACCACACCCCGTCGGCGAAGTCGCCGGCCACGTCCTCCGCCACCGCCAGCGCGAGGCGCGTCTTGCCCACCCCACCAGGGCCCACCACGGTCACCAGCCGGTGCGTCTTCACCGCCTCGGCCAGCTCCCCACGCTCCCGCACCCGGCCGATGAACGCCGTCAACGGCGCCGGCAGGGCGGGTGCCGAGCGCGACCGCCCGCCGCGGGCGAGCTCGGCCGCGTGCCGGGCGAGCGCCCGCCGATCGGGCAGGTGCAGCTTGCGCAGCAGCGAGGAGACGTGCGACTCGACCGTGCGCACGGAGATGACCAACCGCGCGGCGATCTCCGCGTTGCTGAGGTGCTCCCCGAGCAACGCGAGTACTTCGGCTTCCCGGGCCGAGATCCCTGGACTGGACACCGACTCATTATCCGTAGCGGCCTGTGCGGCCAGTACGGAGGCCGCGCCGTCGTCAACGCCGTGACGGCGGTTCGGCCTCCAGGCGCCGGCGCAGCAGGCAGAACTCGTTGCCCTCGGGGTCGGCCAGGACGTGCCAGGACTCCTCGCCCGTCTGCCCCACGTCGGCGAGCCTGGCCCCGAGGTCCAGCAGCCGCTGAAGCTCGGCGGCCTGGTCGCGGTCGGTGGGGTTCACGTCGATGTGCAGCCGGAGTTTGCCGGTCTTGTCCTCATCGGTGGGGCTGAACACGATCGTCGGCCGGAGTCCGCCGAAACCTTCGCCTTCGGGGCCGATCTCCACACCGTCCTCGCCGCGATCGAGCACCACGTAGCCGAGCACCTTGCACCATAACTCGGCGAGACGTTCCGGCTCGCGGCAATCCAGCACCAGCTCACTGATCCGACATGCCATGGCCTGCCTCGTACCCCGGTGGCGTGCCGCACGAACCGGACATGCGCCGACCGCCGCCGCACTCGTCCGCACCGCACGTGGCCTGGCAGCCGGGACGCTTCTCGCTTGGCCTGGCCGGCAGGACCGCCTTGTCAGAGGATGGGAGCGCATGGACGAGCCCTCTGAAGCCATCAGGCAGGCGGCGCGGCGGCTCGGGTTCGGAGCGCATGTCGCCACAGCCGTGGTCGGCAGGATCTATTCGGGGCTGGTGGGATTCCTCCTCCTTCCACTGATGCTCATCGGAGGTTCGGGCCTCCTGCTCGGGCCTGACTACTCCGTGCCCCTCCGTGTGGCCGGGGTGATCTTGCTGATGTCGGTTCCCGCCGTGTTCCTGGCCTGCCGGGCGGTGTACCGGCGCGAGGAGGCTCAGGCGTCGCGCCTGTTCTGCTTCGAGCACGGCGTGGTCCTGACGCGCAAAGGGGAGCCGCCGCGGTTCCACCCCTGGACGGAAACGGAATTCAGGGAGGAGACCTTTCCGGTGGGCCACGGAGGCGCGGCGAGGGCCACGGTCGTCTACCTGTACACCAGGGACGGGAAACGGCTGGCGACCGTGCACCACCGAGATTGCCAGGAAGCGATCCGGCGGCTGAGCTCTGCCGTCTCACGATAGACCTTGGGGGAGGGCAGGGCGCGGCCGGGCGAGAGGTCGCCCCGCTCCCGGAAGAGAGGGAACGGTCAGGGGCCGGTCGTGAAATGGACCAGCCAGTAGGTGTTCCGGTCGAGCCCGATCTCGGCGAGGACCCGGACCCGCCGGCCGGCCAGGTCGTACACGCCGGCGGTGCCGTCGTGGTAGACGAGCAGGTGGTCCTCGTTGAACCAGCCCCACAGGACGCCCTCGTCCGGCAGCGGGACGCGGGCCCGGCGTTCTCCCGTCTTCGTGTCGAGCACGCAGGCGGCCGGGCTCTTGCCCGGGCAGAGGCCGGCGAGCCACCGTCCGGAGGGCGTGAACCACCGGTCGCCGCTGTCGGCGGCCACCACGTCGTCGTAGGTGCGCATGACCGCGCCGCGCAGCGTGTACGCCCGGACACCGGTGTCGCCGGCTCGCACCACGACGCCGTCGCCGCCCGGCAACCACAGGTACGCTCCCGACCCGGCGCCCGGCGTGCCGGCCCGGACCAGTTCCGCGCGCCGGGCCGCCACGTCCACCACGACGAACCCGACGCTCTTCCCGTCCTCCTGCGCCGTCAGCAGCAACCGCTTGCCGTCGGGGGACCAGTGCGGGTGCTTCACCACGAGCGGCAGTTCCACGGTGGGGACGGAGAACCGGTCGCCGGTCGCGCGGTCGGTGAACCGTACGGCGTTGCCGTCCTCCGGCACGTATTCCGGGTAGCCGTAGATGGCGGCGACCGTCGCGCCGTCGGGTGACACGACCGGGTCCAGGTACTCATCCAGCCGCCGGAACGTGTTCGTGCCCGGATCGCGCACGTACGCCGGCGTGCCGATCGTTCCCCCCTCCTCGACGAGGAAGGAGGTCAGCCGGAGCGGGTCGGACGGATGCTCGTGCAGCGTGGCCCGCAGCGCCGGGACGCTGACGGTGCCGGCCGCGGCGGGTGGCGGGCCGCTGAGCAGGGGGGACGGCCGCGGCACGGGCGTGGGAGAGGTGATGGTGGCGCCGGGCTCGCGCCCCCGGACGAGGGCCACCGTCACGATCAGCGCGGCGGCCACCGCGACCGCGCCGAGTGCCCACCACCCACCCGTCCGCCGCCGGGACGGCTCGGGGACGGCGGCGTCCGGGACGGCGGCGGCGGTGCCCTGGGCGAGGAGGCGATCGGAGGAGGACGGCACGCCCGCCGGATGGCCGAGCAGCCGCAGCAGCACCTCGCCGGCCCGTGGCCGGGCCGCCGGGTCCTTGGCCAGGCATCCGGCGACGATGTCGCGCAGCTCGCCCTCCAGCTCGCCGAGGTCGGGCTCCTGGGTCAGGATCCTGTGCACGATCGCGGCCAGGGAGTCCGCGCCGAACGGCGGGTGCCCGGTCGCGGCGAAGACCATGGTCGCGCCCCAGGCGAACAGGTCGGCGGGCGGCCCCGCGGGCTCGTCGCCGAACTGCTCCGGCGCCATGTACGACGGCGTGCCCACGGGCCCGCCGCCCGTGGCGTCGCCGTCCACCGCGCGGGCGATGCCGAAGTCGATGACGCGCGGCCCGTCGGCGGCGAGCAGCACGTTGCCCGGCTTGAAGTCGCGGTGCACGACCCCGGCCCGGTGGATCGCGGCCAGCGCGGTGATCGTGCCGATGGCCAGGCCGCGCAGCTCACGCCCGCGCAGCGGGCCCCGCTCGCGCACGGCCCGCTGCAACGACGGCCCGTCGATGTACTCGCTGACGATGTACGGCACGCCGTCCGCGGTGCCCGTCGCGAGCACCTGGGCCGTGCAGAAGGACGCCACCCGGGGCAGCACCTCGGCCTCACGCCGGAAGCGCGCCGCGTCCACCGGGTCCGGCGCGGCGCGCAGCCTCTTGATCGCGACGAGGTCGCCGCCGCCGGTCTCGGCCAGGTAGACGACCCCCTGCCCGCCCTCGCCGAGCCGGCCGCGGACCCGGTAGCCGCCGATCTCGGCCGGGTCGCCGGGCTGGGAGGCGGTGAGGTACGGCAAGGCCGGCTCACCCGGTGACGAAGGTGAGGTGGGGCAGCACCTCGCCCGTGCTGTTCATCTCGGCGAGCAGGCGGACCTCGGTGCCGTCGAAGGCGGTCACCGACACGCGGAAGGTGTCCTTCCCCGCCCAGCGGCCCCGGATGAGGTGCCGGTCGTCGTACCAGCCGATGGCGTAGGCGCCCTTGTCGCCCGGCACGGTCGCCCGGCGCTCGCCGGTGGCGGTGTCCCACACGCACAGGTCGTAGATCCCGCAGCCGGTGGTGACGAACAGCCGGCCGGACGGGGAGAACCGCTCCCTCCCCACCGGGTTGCCCACCCAGTGCATGGTACGGGTCACCCGCCCGGTCAGGTCCCGGAAGAGCACCCCGTTACGCAGCTCGGGCGTGGTGTAGTACGCCATGACGCCGTTCCCGTCGGGCGTCCAGTAGTAGACGGGCGGCACGGCGTCGGGGTCGGGCCGGTCCTGCGCGTCCGTGGTGGGCACGAACGTCGAGGTCCTGGCCACCACGTCCAGGATCACGAAGCCGCGGGTGACCGGCGGCCCCTGCCCGAGGGAGCCGATGACGGTGAGCAGCGCCCGCCTGTTGTCGCGGTTCCAGTTGAGGAACTGGGCGACATCCGGAGCGGTGGCGGCGGGCAGCGCGAACCGCTCTCCCGTGCGATGGTCGGTGAAGGCCACCTCCTGCCGCTGGAACTGCGCGAAGGACAGCTCGTTCACCACCGCCAGCCGGCGGCCGTCATGGGAGACCACGGCGACGGCGTTGGCGCCTCCGACCCGCCGGAAGTCGCCGGAGGTGCCGGCGCGGGCGTAGGCGACGGTGCGCTTGCCGTCCTGACCGACGTGGTAGGAGGCCAGCTTCACCGGATCGGCCGGGTTCTCGTACAGGGTGCCGCCGGTGGGCAGGCCGGTCTCCGTCGTGGCGGGCGGCGGCGTCGCCGGGGGCGGGGTGGCCGGCGGGCGGGCCGTGACGGCGGGGGGCGAGGCGGTGGAGGCCGGGGCGGCGGCCGGCCGCGCCGGCGAGGGCGGCACGAGGAGGTAGGTGACGCCGGCGGACACCAGGGCGACGGCCAGCGCGGCCGCCAGGAGGACCGGGGTGCGTGGGCGCCGCCGCCGGGCGGGCGGATCGGCCGGCGGAACCGGTTCCGACAGCAGCGCGGTGTCCAGCAGCCCGGAGTAGCCGATCAGCCGTAACAACGCCTCCTCGGCGGTGGGCCGCTCGCCGGCTTCGGCGGCCAGGCAGTCGGCCGCGAGGGCGCGCAGCGGTCCGTCGAGCGGGCCGAGGTCCGCCGCGCCGTGCAGCAGCCGGTTGACGACGGTGGTCATCGAGCCCTCGCCGAAGGGGGAGCGGCCGGTCGCCGCGTAGACCATCGTGGCGGCCCAGGTGAACAGGTCGCCCGAGGCGGAGACCGGAAGCCCCCGCACGTGCTCCGGCGTGCTCCAGACGAGGGTTCCGGCCGCGACGGTCTCGTCGTCGAGGGCGGGGGGAGCGCTCGCCGGCACGGGATGGCGCGGCCGGGGCCCGCGCGGGCCGAGCAGCACCGTGTCCGGCCGTACCGCGCCGTGCGTGATCCCCGCCCGGTGCAGGGCGGCCAGCCCGGTCATGGTGGCGATGGCGAGCCGGTGCAGGGCGGTGCCCGTCAGCGGCCCGTGCGCGCGGATCTCGTCCTCCAGCGAGGGCAGGCCGGTGCCGTCGTCCACGACGTAGCCGAGCCCGGCCGGTTCCTCCGCCGGCCGCTGCGGGGAATGCTGCGGGGGGTTCTGCGGCATCGCGGTCACCTCGGGGCCATGGCCACGTAGAAGTCCTCGTCGTAGTCCTTGCCGGCGATCGTCAGCAAGGTCCGCCGTTCCTTGCCGCGCAGATCCAGCGCGACCAGGCGGTCGGGCTCCTGGCTCGGGTTGAACACCAGCAGGTGGTTCTCGTCGTACCAGCCCCAGAACTCGCCGCCGTCGTAGAACAGCGCGACGCTGGCTCGGCGCACGCCCTCGGCGGTGTCCCAGACGCAGTACGTGCCGCCGCTGGGGCAGGACGTGGCGAACAGCCCGCCGGACGGGGAGAACATGCGCCCGCCGGTGGTGAACCCCACCCAGTCCAGGGTACGCATCTCGCGCCCCGCCAGGTCGCGGACGCGCATGCCGTGATCCCGCCCCGTCTTGTACGTCACCACGGTGCCGGTCCCGTCGGGCAGCCACGCGTAGTAGCCGCGGCCGTCGCGGGCCTCGTCGTCGGTGTCGACCAGCGTGACCTTCCTGGTGGCCACATCGATGATCGCGAACCCGCCGGGCAGCGGCACGCCCGCCTCGTCCTTGCCGGTGTCCTCGGTCGTGGTGAGCAGCAGCCGGCCGCCGTCCCCGGACCACACCGGCCGCCGCGAGGGTCCGACCTCCACCTCGAAGCCCGCGCCGCCCGCCCGGTCGAGGAAGGTCACCTTGCCGTCCTCCAGCAGGGCCAGCCAGGTGCCCGCCGGAGAGGCGGCCATCTCCTCCGGCGTGCCGGCGGTCTTGACGAACCGTGTGCTGCCGGGCGCGCGCACGTAGAAGGAGTCGCCGGCGCGGTAGGCGGCGACCCGGAGCGGATCGGCGGGGTGCTCCAGCAGGCCCATCTCCGCTCCCGGCGCGGCCAGGGTGGCGGCCGGGGAGGGCGGTGGGGAAGGCGGGGGCGCCGCGGACAGCGACACCACGGACGGCGTGGGGGTGCCGGTCGCGGCGGCCGTGGCAGGGGCGCGGGACCGCAGCGCGTACACCGTGCCCGCCGAGGCCACGGCGATGACCAGGCCCACGGCCGCCGCGAGCACCGCGAACCGCCAGGAGCGGGCGCGCGGGGCGGCGGAGAGCGTGCCGGCGGACGGCGGCGCCGCCGCGGCGACCTCCTCCGGCCCGGCGGTGAGCAGGGAGTGGCCCACGAGCCTCAGCAGCGCCTCCCCCGCCGTGGGGCGTGCGGCCGGGTCCTTGTCCAGGCAGGCGGCGATGACGCCGCGCAGGTGCTCGTCCAGGGCGGTGAGGTCGGGTTCGGCCTGGATGATCCGGTTCATCGTGGCCACGGCGGATTCGCCCTCGAACGGCGCCCGGCCGGTCGCGGCGAACAGCATCGTCGAGGCCCAGGCGAAGACGTCGGCCGGCTTGCCCGCCCCGGCTCCGGCGAACCGCTCGGGCGCGGCGAAGGCCAGCTTCGCCGCGCCGACCTTTTCGGTCGGGGCGTCGGCGGCCACGACCCCGGCGGCCTCCAGCGCGGGGGCGACCCCCGCGTTGATCACCCGCGGGCCCTCGGGCCCGAGCAGCACGTTGCCCGGGTCGAACTCGCCGTGGACGCCGCCGGCCTGGTGCACGGCCACGAGCGCCGTCATCGTGGCGATGGCCAGCCGGTGCAGCGCCGTGCCCGGCAACGGCCCCCGCCGCTCGACGGCCGCGCGCAGCGTCTCGCCGTCAACGTGCTCCGTGACCAGGAAGGGCCGTCCGTCCTCGGTCTCGCCCATGTCGATGACCTGCGCGGTGTAGTACGCGTCCTGCGCCCGGACCGGGCGGATGCGCTCCAGGAACGCCGACGCCTCCGCCGGGTACACCTTCACCACGACGCGCTCGCCCCCGGGCGCCCTGGCCGTGTAGACGCCGCTGCCGGCGAGCAGCCCGTCCAGCGTGTACTCGCCCAGCCGCCTGGGGTCTTCCCGGCGTAACGGAGCCGATTCTGGCATGCGCACCTCCGGTCACCACCAACCGTAGATCATCCCAGAGGCGCGCGGGCGCGTACCGGAGATGCCGGCCGCGACCCCCGGCGGCGACGGCCGTCACGGGCGCCGGGCCACGTGCCGTGGCCCGGCGCCGGTGGTCCCGGCGGGAGCCCCGAGGAACGACGATCACTTCTCGGGGCGGGACGCCGCCGGGGCCGGGGGTGCTACTTGGGCGGGCAGTTCAGGGTGAAGCTGACCTCCTTGACCGGCTTGTTGTGGTTGAGCACCTCGAAGCGGGCCACGCCGTCGGAGGTCACCGGGTGGTTGGCCGCGAGGAACCTGGTGGTGCCCTTGCCGAACGCCTTCTTCGCCTCGAACGAGGTGCCGGGCACGGTCACCCGGTAGATCACCTCGTCGGACCTGTCCAGGGTGAGCGTGACCTCGATCGCCAGGCGGGCGCGGTCGGTGCACTGCGGCGCGGTCACCACCTTGTCGATGCTCACCGTGACCTCCTGCGGCTCCTGTAGGCAGGTGAGGGTGAACACCTTCTCGGCCACGACCACGGACCCGCTGCCGATCCTGGCGTGGAGCCTGAGCGTGTGCGTGCCCTGCTTGGAGGAGTCGAGACTGAACGAGGCGCCGGTCAGCACCTGCCGGTAGGAGTCCTGCGGTGTCCAGGTGGCCTGCTGGTCGTCCCAGGGGACGCCGTCCAGGCTCCAGTTGTAGGTGACCGTGCCGCCCCAGTTCTCCGGCGGCATCACGTAGCCGTAGGCCTGGTAGGCGATCGGCGCCGTGCAGGCGCCCTCGTAATCGCCGGGGTACAGTTCGGTCAGCCTGACCGACGGCTCGGGCCGGCCGGGACCTCCTGTCGGCGTGGTCGTCGGCGTCGCGGTCGGTGTCGTCGTCGGTGTCGTCGTCGGGGTCGTCGTGGGCGTCGGCGTCGGGTTCGTGGCGCAGGTCACCTTGTAGGCGGCGCGGCCGGAGTCGTGCCCGTCCTGTACCGCGATGGCCTTCCAGCCGCTCGTGGAGGAGGCCACGCTCAGCGGCAGCACGACCTCGCGCAGACGGGGCCCGCCCGCCGGGAAGTCGAGGTACTGCACCGGGCCCTCGCCCAGGGCGCTGTCCACCCAGCGGTAGGCGACCCTGGCGGGCACGCGCGACACCTGGATGGTGCCGGTGAAGCGGACGGTGACCGGGCAGGCGCCCTGCTGGACCGGCGGGTCCACGCGTACGGCGGCGGCGGCCACCGTCGGCCGCTGCCGGTCGGCGGGCAGCGGCCGGCCCGCGTCGTAGATCTTCAACGGACCCGTGCACGTCACGGCGTAACGCGCCTTGGCCGACAGCCCCTTCTTACCGATGATCTCCACGGCCTGCCAGCCCTTGGCCGACCTGTCGAAGGTCTGCCTGTCCCTGACCACGACCTTCTTGGCACCGTTCGTACGGAAGCTCTTGATCACCCCGGTGGTGCCGTCGCTGCGGACCCAGCGGTACCTGACCGTGCCCTTCCCCTTGGCGGTCACGGTCGCGGTGAAACCGACGGTGGTCGGGCAGGAGCCGGACTGTCCGGCCGGTGATGCCTTGACCGCGGACACGGCGGCCTTGACCGGCCGGGGGGCGGCGGCTGCGGGGGGCGGGTTGACCAGCCCGCCGAGCAAGAGCGCACCAAGCAGCAAAGCTGCCCTTCTCATGGGGTAGCGCCTTTCTAGTGAGGGAGAGCGCACAGGTTAACGGCCGCCACTTGAGCCTCAGTTGTCACCGAATGGGTCCTCACAGGCGGCGCACGCGCCGGGGCCTCGGGGCGGAGCACGTACGGGAGAAAAAGGGCCGCGCACCGGCCGGAGCGGCTACGGCGTGCCTGCGGCGCCCCCCTCGCAGGTCTGGTCGGTGGCGGGCAGGGCGCCGGTTTCGAGGTAGGCGTTCACCTTGTCGTCCACGCAGGGGTCGCCGTATTCGCCGTATATCCCGTGGGCGATGGTGTCGCGCAGGGTCAGGAGGCGAGAGCCGGTCAGGAGGCGACGCATGGCCTGGCCGCCTCGGTAGGTGGTGGCGGTGTCGCCGGTGGCGGAGACGAGGAGAGCCGGATGGTGTCCGCCGATCGTGGGCGGGGCCTCGCGGGGTTTGTGGGGCCAGAAGGCGCAGGGGGAGATGTTGCCGGTCAGGGGGCCGAAGAGAGGATGGCGGCGCCGGCTGCGTTCGATGTCGCGCCAGTAGGTCTCGGGATCGCGCGGGGCGGCGCGGTCGCCGCACATGATGGCGGCGGCCGGGCTGCCGTAGTGGGACAGGTCGCCGGTCAGCAGGAACCGGAGGGTCTGCCGCAGCGCCGGGGGTGCGGCGACGCCGGCCCCGCGTGCCGCCCGGCGCAACGCCTCCATGGTGGCGGTGAACGCGGCGCGGTTCTCCTCGCGGTCGTCGCCCACGCCGGTGTAGATCAGGTACGGGACGACGTGCTCGTCGAGCGCGTACGGGCCGACGCGCAGGGGGCGTGCCGACGCCGCCTCGACGACGTGCCGGACGGTGGCGAGAACGGCGCGGCGGGTGCGGCCGAGGCCGTGGTCACGGGGGTGCGCGGCGGCCCATGACGCCCAGGCGCCGAGGGCACGCTCCGCCGCGGGTTCCCTGCCCAGCAGCCGGGGCCCGTACCGGGCCGGATCGACTGGGCTGTCCAGGACCACCCGGTCGGTTCGCCCGGGGAACATCTCCATGTAGAGGGCGCCGAGATAGGCGCCGTAGGAGTAGCCGAGGTAGGAGATGCGCCGTTCGCCGAGGACGGCGCGCACGATGTCCAGGTCACGGGCGGTGTTCCGGGTGGTGGCGTGCGGGAGCACGTCGCCGTGGCGCCGCGCGCACCGTTCGGCCAGCCGCCTGTGGAAGGCCACCTGCCGGTCGAACGCGGCCCGGTCGCCGCCCGCGGAGCGGATCCAGATGCCGGTGGGCCAGCCGCAGTCCAGCGGTGTGCTGCGGCCCACGAACCTCGGGTCGATCCCCACGAGGTCGTAGCGGGAGCCGGCGTCCCCCATGTACGCGCGGGTGCTCAGGGGCATGCCCAGCGTCGGCTCACCGGGCCCGCCCCGGTTGAGCAGCATCGTGCCGATCCGGCGGGAGGGGTCGGACGCCGGCAGCCGGGACACGGCGATCGTGATCGTTCGCCCCGCCGGCCGGCTGTAGTCCAGGGGCACGGTTATCCGGGCGCATCGGGCTCCGGCCTGGTCGAGAGCCGTGCCCTCGTGGTCCTGCGGCCCTTGGCCGCAGTCCGTCCAGGTGACGCTCTGGTGGTGGTAGGCGGCCAGGTCGCGGGCGGGCCGGTCCACGACGGCGACGGCGACCGCGCTCACGCCGGCCAGAACCAGTGCGCCCAGTCGTTTCCTCGTTGTCATGGCCGCGACGCTAGGTCTGCCGGCCATGACGGCGACATGGTGTGCGCTGTCTGCCGAAGGTACAGTCCGCTGTAGTGCCCGTTCCCCGCCGTGCCCCGATACTGGCACCGAGGACCGAAGGGAGGGGGCGTGCCGAAACCGTGGCGCGGCGTGGCCTACCTGCTCGACGGTCTGCTGACCGCCCTCGCCACGATCGTCCTGCTGCCGGTTCTCGCGCTGCCCGCCGCGGCGCACGCCTGGGCCGAACGCCATCGGCGACGCGCCGGGCTGCTGCTCGGCGTCACGGTCCCGGATCGTCCGACGCCGCCCGCCGGTCGCCCCTGGGCTCGGTGGGGCCGCGACCTGTTGTGGGCGGTGGCGCACGTCGCGACGGCGTTGCCGCTCGGGCTGGCCGCGCTGACCTGCCTGGGCAACATCCTCACCGCCACCGTGTCCCTGACGCTGTGGTGGGCGCTGCCCCCGGCCGCGACCCCGCGCCTGCTCGGCGACATTCCGGTGGAGGGCTGGACGGTGGCGCTGGCGCCGGTGCAGATCGTCGTTCTGGCCGCGGTGGCCTGGCTGGGCGGCCCGCCTCTGGCCCGCGCGCACGCCCGGCTCTGCCTGGCGGTGTTGTCCCCGTCGGCGGCCGGACGACTGACCCAGCGGGTGGAGGAGCTGACCCGGACACGGGCCGAGGCCCTGGACGCGCACGCGGCGGAGCTGCGCCGGATCGAACGCGACCTGCATGACGGTGTCCAGGCCCAGTTGGTGGCGGTCGCCCTGCGCCTCGGCGTTGCCGGCGAGTCGCTGACCGGCGCCCCCGAGGGCGCGACGAGGCTGGTACGGGAAGCGCACGAGGGAGTGGAGCAGGCCATGGCGGGCTTGCGCGCGGTGATCCGTACCGCGTACCCGCCGATCCTGGCCGACCGCGGGCTCGCCGGGGCGCTGACGGCCCTGGCCGCGGGGTGCGGCGTGCCGGCCCGCGTCCACATCGGGGAACTGGGCGCGGTCCCGGTCGCCGTGGAGACGGTGGCCTACTTCGTCGTCGCCGAAGCGCTCACCAACGCCGCCAGACACAGCCGCGCCACCTCGGCCGAGGTGCGCGTCGAACGGGTGGGCGCCATGCTGTCGGTCCGGGTCACCGACGACGGGATCGGCGGCGCGGACGAAGCGCGGGGCACCGGCATCAGCGGGATCCGCCGCCGCGTGCTCGCCCTCGACGGCACCGTCCAGGTGACCAGCCCACCGGGCGGCCCCACCACGATCGCCGTGGAGGTGCCGTGCGGGTCGTGATCGCCGAGGACAACGTCCTGCTGTCCAGCGGCCTGGAACTGCTGCTGGCGGCCAAGGGCTTCGAGGTCGTCGCGACCGTCGGCGACGGCCCGTCCTTCCTGGCCGCCGTCACCGCGCACCGCCCCGACGTGACGATCGTCGATGTGCGGCTCCCGCCGTCCTTCAAGGACGAGGGAATCCGCGCCGCCCTCGACGCACGCCGCCTCCGGCCCGGCCTGCCGGTGCTGGTGCTGTCGCAGTACGTCGAACGCGAGTACGCCAAGGAACTGCTCACCGACGGCCGCGGCGGCATCGGCTACCTGCTCAAGGACCGGGTGAGCCGGGTCGCCGAGTTCACCGGCGCCCTGCGCCGCGTCGCCGCGGGCGGCACCGCGATGGACCCGGAGGTCATCGCCCAGCTCCTGGTGGGCCCCGGCCGCGACCCGCTGTCCGGCCTCACGCCGCGCGAACTTCAGGTCCTCGCCCTGATGGCCGAAGGGCACGACAACACCGCGCTCGCCGACCGGCTCGGCATCACCCTCAACGCCGTTCACAAGCACATCGGCGCCATCTTCGCCAAGCTGGGGCTGTCCCCCTCCGACAGCGGCCACCGCCGCGTCCAAGCCGTTCTCACCTACCTGAACCACCGCTGACCTGGAGGGCCGCCGGGTTCAGCGCCGGCGCCGGAGCAGGAGGGCGCGGGCGCGCAGGAGCGCCGGCACGAGGGCGTACACCACCACGGGGACCACGATCGCGGTGAGGGCGAGGGTGCGCAGCGGCAGGGGGAGCGGTGCCAGGACCGGGCCGATCAGGAGCTGGACCAGCATGATCATCAAGTAGACCGCCAGCCAGGTGATCAGGGCGCGCTGGTGCACGGAGGGAGCGGAAGACATGGCGATGCCCTTTCGCGAAGCATTTCCAACTAGATGGTTGGATAGTGCCACGAGAGAATCCAACTGTCTAGTTGGATTCTGCCCGAGATGGCCGCCGGCGACGGCGTGCCGCGTCTAGTGGGCGTCCGGGGCGACGAGGCGGCGGATGGTCCAGACGAGGGCGTCGCGGCGGCGTTCGGCGTCGTGTTCCGCGGGGCCGAGGATCATGCGGTTGAGCTGGGGCATGACGTGCCAGCTCGTGGCCAGAAAGATGATCGTCAGCAGCACGTCCTCCGGGCGCAGGCGGGTGCGCGCCGTCTCCGGGAGGCACTTGGCGACCACGGCCACCTTGGCGCGGTAGCGCTCGGTCCTGGGCCCCTCCTGTACGCCGGGCTCGTGGCCGAGCTCCAGGCCCTCCCAGTGCAGCAGGCGCGCCAGATGCGGCCGCTCCCGGTAGTGGTCGAACACCTCGCCCGCGTACTCGATGAGGGCTTCGGGGGTGGCCGCGTCCAGGGGGACCGCTTCGGCCAGGTGGTCGAGCTCGGCGAGCACCACGGCGTCGAACAGGGCGTCCTTGCCGCCGAAGTACTGGTAGATCCGCTCCTTGTTGACGCCCGCGGCCGCGGCGATCCGGTCGATGCGCGCCCCGGCGCGCCCGCGTGCGGCGAACTCTTCCACGGCGGCGTCCAGCAGGAGTTTGCGGGTGCGCTCGGTGTCCCAGGCCATGGCCGCAGCCTATCAATCTCCAACCAAAAGGTTGGAGAGCCGGTCGCGCCGGTGTTATGGTCGAGGCGAGAAGTCCAACCAAACGGTTGGAAATGAGGCTCCCCGGGCCTCACGCCGAGGTCTGAAGAAGGGTGCGAACGTGCACAAGAAGGACGGGCGGCGGATCGCCGCCGTGGCGGTGGCCGCCGTAGCGATGATCACAGGAGGTACGGCCATGACACTGTCGGAGCGGGGCGTGTCCGAGCGGGGGATGTCCGAGCGGGGCGTGTCCGAGCGGGGCGCCGGCCCGCAGGCATCCGAGGACCGGCGACCGCGGACGCCCGCGGGCGGCGGGCAGACGGCCGAGGCCGTCCGGAAGATCCTCGCGGCGGCGAACCTCGCGGTGCCGCACGGGTGGCGGCCGGCGGACATCCGCGAGGAGCGTCACGACGAGGTTCCCGTGACCGTGGTCCGGTACGAGCGCGACGGGCGCCGGAGCCTCGGCGGCGAACACGTCTCGGCCGTGGTGGCGGACGACGGCACGCTCCTGGGATACACCCGGCTGGTCGCCGACACGCCCCCGGCGCGTCTGTCCGAGGAACGCGCGCGTCAAGCCGCCCTCGGCTGGCTCCGGTCGTACGTCCCCGAGTACGCGCAGGGCCTGCGGGTGCAGTGGGTGGACCGCCACGACGAACGCGTCCGCACCCCCGATGGGCGTGAGCGGGTCGTCTCCGGCATGAAGGTGAAGGCCCACCACACGTCGGGCCGGTACGCCTGGGTGATCGTGGACGGCGGCGGGCGGATCGTCACCTATGAACGAGACGTCCGCTGGGACGGGGCGGCGGGCCGGCGAGGCACCGAGATGTGGCTGCACGACAGTTGGATCGCCGCGCGTGAGGGCACCGGGCCGCAACCGGGCGCGCCCTACGCGGTGGCGTAGAGATCACCAGCCGAGGGCGTTCAGGACCAGGGCGGCGGTCCGGCGCATGGTCTCGCGGTCGTGTCCGGCGCGGGCCTGGACGGCGAAGCCGTCGGTGAGGGTGGTGACCAGGCGGACCAGGTCGGCGGGCGTGCAGCCGGGGGGCAGGTCGTCGGCTTCCTCCAGGCGCCGCGTCAGCGCCAGGTCGCCGGCCCGGCGGCGGGCGGCGACCTCGCGGCGTACCGGCTCGGCGTCCGGGCCGCAGGCGTGCAGGCCGCCCACGCTCAGGCAGCCGCCCACCGAGTCCTCGCCGGCGACCAGTTCGATCGCGCCGTACACGAGGCGTTCCACGACCTGGCGGGCGGTGGGCTCCTCCAGCGCCTCGGTGGCGAAGGCCCCGGGACCGGCGAGGTAGCGGTCGAGGACCCTGCCGAACAGCTCCTCCTTGTTGCCGAAGGCGGCGTAAAGGCTGGGCCGGTTGATGCCCATGGCCGCGGTCAGGTCGGCCAGCGAGGTCCCCTCGTACCCCTGCCGCCAGAACACCTCAAGCGCGCGATCGAGCGCGACGTCCGCGTCGAAGCCGCGGGGACGACCACCGGGCATGCCATCCACCTCCGAATTTCCTACCTATCGGTACATTACCCCTTGCCCTGGGCCGGTGGGTGCGAGTAGGTTTCATACCTGTCGGTACAGAACTGGGGAGCGAACTCATGATCCGAGTAGGTGTGGCCGGGGCCGGAGGCTGGGCGGAGGTGTCCCATCTGCCCGCGTTGCGGCGGATGCCGGAGTTCGAGGTGACGGCGGTGGCCACAACGCGCCGCGAGAGCGCCGAACGGGCGGCCGCCGCGTACGGTGCGCGGCACGCCTTCGCCGGCGCCGAGGCGATGGCCGCCCATCCCGAGGTGGACCTGGTCGTGGTGTCCGTCAAGGCCCCCGAGCACGCCAAGGTCATCCGGGCCGCGCTCGACGCGGGCAAGCACGTGCTGTCGGAGTGGCCCCTCGGGGCCGGCACCGCCGAGGCGGAAGAACTCGCCGCCGCCGCGGCGCGGGCGGGCGTGCTCAACGCCGTGGTGCTGCAGGGCCACCACCTGCCGGGCGCCCGCTACATGGCGGATCTCAGCGCAGAGGGCCGGATCGGGCGGATCGAGTCGCTTGCGCTGGTCGCCTCGGGCGCCCCGCTCGGCGGCGGCCGCATCCCCGAGTCCCTGGAGTGGAGCACCGACCCGGCCGCCGGCAACTCCGTCCTGACGGTCATGGCCGGGCACGCGGTGGCGACCCTGGAACGCCTGGCGGGCCCGTTCGCCGAACTGTCGGCGCGGCTGCCCCGCCACCACGACCGGGTCGCCGTCGGCGAGACCGGGCGCAGCGTTCCCAACGGCGTCGCCGGACAGGTGCTGGTGCACGGCCTGCTGGCGGGCGGCGCCTCGGCGTCGGTCATCGTCTACGGCGGCAACGGACCGGCCCCCGACCCCTTCCACCTGCGGATCGTGGGGGAGCGCGGCACCCTGACCGCCGCCCCGGCCCAGCCCGGCATGTACCTCAACTGGGCGGACTGGTCGATCGACCTGTCGGGCGAGCCGCTGCCGGTGCCCGGCTCCTACCGGACGGCGCCCGCCGACCTGCCCCCGGGGCCGGCCGCCAGCGTCGCCGCCGTCTACGCCGAGATCGCCCAGGCCGTCGCCGAGGGCCGCCCCGCGCGCCCCGACTTCGCCACCGCCGCGCGTTACCACCGTTTGCTGACGGCCATCGAGGAGTCCGCCGCCGCCGGCGGCGCTACCAAGGAGATCGCATGAACGTCCTCGTCATCGGTGCCACCGGTTTCATCGGCGCGGTGGTCGCCGCCGCCCTGGCCGGCGCCGGCCACGATGTCTCCGCCCTGCGGCACTCGGGCGGCCGTGCCACGGAGTACCGTCCCGTGCCCGGCGACCTGACCGACCCGGTCTCGCTGACGCGGGCCGCCGCGGGGTTCGACCGGGTGGTGCACGCCGGGCCGCCGCTGGGCGCGGACCTCGACCTGGCCGGGGTGGACGCGCTGCTGGCCTCCGGCAGCCCGCTCGTCTACACCACCGGCGCCGCCGTGCTCGGCGGCGGCTCTCACGACGAGGACAGCGAGCCCGACCCGCACCCCGTCGTCGCCTGGCGGGCCGAGGTCGAACGCCGGGTCCGCGCGGCGGGAGGCCGGGTGGTCCGGCCCGGCATGCTGTACGGCGAGGGCGGAGGAAGCGTACCGGCCCTGCTGGCGGCCAAGGCCGCCGAGCGCGGCACCGGCGTCTACATCGGCGAACCGGGCGTACGCTGGCCGGTCGTGCACGTCGCGGACCTGGCCGCCCTGTACGTCGCCGTGGTCGAACACGCCGAGCCCGGCACGGTCTGGCACGGGATGAGCGAGACCGTCCGCCTCGACGAGCTCGCCCGGGTGCTCGGCGGCGGCACGGCGGCCCCGTGGCCACTGGAGGAGGCGACCGCCGAACTGGGCCCCATCGCCGGCCTGTACACCCTCGACCAGGACATCTCATCGGACAAGACGCGCCGGCTCCTGGACTGGACGCCGAAGCACACCTCGATCCTCGCCCACCTGAGCGCCGAGCCGCCGTCCCCGGCCCGCTGACCATCCTCACCCTGGGCACGATCCCGTCGGGCCCGGCGCTCGCTGGGCCCGTTCACCGGGGGCCGGCCGGGGCGATGTGCCATCTGCGGGCGCTGTCGTACTGGTCGAACAGGCGGGCGAAGGCGCCGCCCGCGGTGCGAAGCCCGGCGGGGGTTCCGGCCTCGGTGACCTGGCCGGCGTCGAGGGTGATGACCTGGTCGGCGGCGGTCAGGGTGGCGGGGCGGTGCGCGATCACGATGACGGTGCGTTCCGGGTCGCGGGCGAGGCGGGCGATGGCGTAGCCGACGGCGCGCTCGCTCTCCGGGTCGAGCGCTGAGGCGGCCTCGTCGATGAGCACGATGCGGGCCCGCTTGAGGAAGGCCCTGGCGATGGAGACCCGTTGCCGCTCGCCGCCGGAGAGCTGGGCGCCGCCCTCGCCGACCCGGGTGTCCCAGCCGTCGGGCAGCCGCTCGACGACCTCGTCCAGGCGGGCCTCGCGGGCGGCGTCCTCCAGTTCGGCGCGGGTGGCGTCCGGGCGGGCCAGCCGCAGGTTCTCCTCGATGGTGGTGTCGAAGAGGTAGACGTCCTGGAAGACGATGGCGATCTCGTCGAGCAGCGCGGCGTGGTCGTAGTCGCGCACGTCGCGCCCGCCGACGCGTACGTGCCCGGAGCCGGCGTCGAAGAAGCGGGCGATCAGCCGGATGACGGTGGTCTTGCCCGAGCCGGACGGCCCGACCAGGGCCGTGGTGGTCCCGGGCCGGCAGCGGAAGGAGACGCCGGACAGCGCGGGCGCGGCCCCGTAGGAGAAGGTCACGTCGTCGAACTCGATGCCGGCGTCGGCCACCCGGCGCACCGGCCGGGGGCTGCGCGGCAGCTCCGGGACGTCCAGGATGGCCTCGACGCGGCCGATGCCGTTCTCCATGGCGCGCAGCGCCCCGATGAGCTCGATCAGCGTGCCGAGGGGTTCGAGGAACCGCACGGCGAGCACGAGCAGGGCGATGGTGTCGGGAACGGTGAGGGCCCCGGAGAGCAGGAGCTGCGCGCCGAGCGAGAGCACCGCGACGAAGCCGGCCATGACGACGCCGGTGAAGCTCAGGTCCGGCAGCAGGGAGCGGTCCAGGCCGCGGCGGTAGCTGCGGCGGTGCTCGTCGAGGGCCTCGCGCATGCGGTCGCCGCCCGTGCCGCCCTTGCCCGCGGCGCGCAGCACCGGCTGCGCCTGGCCGAGTTCGATGGCGCGGCCCGCGATCTCGGTCGCGGCCTGGTCCAGTTCCTTCTCCGCGATCGAGGAGACGCGCCCGGCGCGGCGCAGCGTCAGGTACGCGGCGGGCACGACGGCGAGGAACAGCAGCGCCAGGCGCCAGTCCACCGCGAACGTCACCGCGATGACGGTGGCGGGCACGAGCACGGAGGTGATGGCCGGCTGCCCGATCGTCACGGCCAGCGTGCCGATCGCGCCGGCGTCGGCGGTGACCGTACGGGCGAGCCGCGCCTTGCGCTCGGTGGTGAACCAGCCCAGCGGCAGCGTGGTCACGTGCCGCATCAGGCGGTGGCGGAGCTGGGCGGTCATCTGCATGGACGCGGCGAAGCCCACCGGTGTGGCGATCACCGTGAGCACCCCGTACGCGGCCAGGCCGATGCCGCCCGCCACGAGCCACGGGCCGGCGGCGTCCAGGTCGGGCTCCGGGCGCAGCAGGGCCCGTACGATCGGCACCAGCGTCCCGAGCAACAGGCCCTGGAGGACGGCGAGGATGGCGGTGAGCAGGCCGAGGCGGGCCATGAGCCCGGCGTCCGGGCAGAGCCGGTACAGCTTGCGGATCACGCGTCGTCTCCGTTCCGCTGGGCGCGCCACATGCGCGCGTAGAGCCCGTCGCGGGCGATGAGGTCGTCGTGGGTGCCGGCCTCGGCGAGGCGTCCGCCGTCCAGGACGAGGATCCGGCCGGCGCCGCTGATGGTGTGCAGGCGGTGCGCGATGACCAGGACGGTCTTGCCCGCGACCAGTTTCGACAGCGCCTGCTGCACCGCGGTCTCGCTGTCGGGGTCGAGCGCGGCGGTGGCCTCGTCCAGGACGACGACGGGCGCCCCGGACAGGATCGCGCGGGCGATGGTCAGGCGCTGGCGTTCGCCGCCCGACAGGCCGCCTCCGTCGGCGCCCAGCACGGTCTCGTAGCCCTGCGGAAGCCGCTCGATCACCTCGTGGATCTGCGCCGCCATGGCGGCCCGGCGTACGTCCTCGTCGTCGGCGCCGGGGCGGCCGACGCGGATGTTCTCCGCGACGGTGTCGCGCAGGAGTGCCACGTCCTGGAACACCAGCGACATCGACGACAGCAGCGTCTGCGCCGGGATGTCCCGCACGTCGGCGCCCCCGATCCGGATCGCGCCGCCGGTCACGTCGTAGAACCGCGGCAGCAGGCTCGCGAGCGTGGACTTGCCGGCGCCCGACGGCCCGACGAGCGCGGTGACGGTGCCGGGCTCGCACACGGCGGTGATGTCGCTGAGCGCGTCGGTGACCCCGTCGTAGGAGAAGGACACCCGGTCGAACTCGATGCGGTGGCCCTCGGGGCGCCGGGGGCGTACCGGCTCGGGCAGGGCCCGGCGGGCGAGCAGGGCGTCGATGTGGGAGGCCGCCATCCTGCCCTGGCGCAGCCCCTGGCCGCCCTGGATGGCCGGGGTGATCGAGGTCGGCAGGCCGATGCCGATGACGAGGAACGGCAGCAGGTCGGCCGCGGCGAGCTCGCCCGCGCCGATGAGCGGCACGCCGACGGCCATCACCGCGGCCAGCACCGCCATCTCGCAGGACAGGAGCCGCGACGCGGCCGAACTGTAGCGGGTCTCGTTCACCCAGGCGCGCATCGCGGCGGTGTGCTCCCGCACGGCCTCGGCGAAGCGGTCCAGCACGCGCCCGCCGGTGCCGAACGCCTTGACCACGGTGATCCCGTCGGCGTACTCCACGGTGGCGGCGCTGATCCGTCCCGCCGCGGCGATCAGCCGGGTCATGTGGACGCTCATGGAACGCATCGCGGTCCGGTAGCAGATCACCATCGCGACCAGGACCCCGGCGGTGACCAGCGCCATGCGCCAGTCCACGAACGCCAGGTAGCCGAGGCCGACCGCGATGGCCGTCGCCGCGCCCACCATCTCACCCAGGGCGTGCGCGATGAGCTGGTGCATGTCCTCCAGGTCGTCGGTCAGCGCCTTCTTCACCTCGCCGGAGCCTGCTGCCCGGAACCAGCCCAGGGGCAGGGCGCCCAGGTGCCGGATGACCCGGACCCGGATGTGGTGCAGGAGCTCCGCGTCGGCGTAGTGCCCCAGACGCGAGGACGCGAAGACCAGGACCAGCCGCGCGCAGGCACCGGCAGCCCCGATGCCGACCCAGCCCCACACCGTGCCCGCCAGGCCCGTGGCGTCCGGGGCGGCGAGCGCGGCACGGGCGATCTCCGCGATGGCCACGTACGGGGCGAAGCCGGCCGCCGCGCCCGCCGCCGACAGGACGGCGCAGACGATCAGATGGGTGCGGACCGGGCGCAGCATGCGCGCCAGCGGGCCCGCGCGCAGCAGCCGCGCGGCGTTCTCCGGGGTCTGCGGCCTCCGCCCGGCGCCGGGAGACGGCGGCGCGGGCGGCCCCTGCCGCCCGGTGTCCCTGGCGGGCGTGGTGCCTGTGGTCGTCATGAGCCTTCCTCGTCCGGTGATCGGTCCGGCCGGCCCGCCGGGGGAGACCCGTGGGGAAGGCCGGCCCTACCCGATCGTCGGAGTTAAAGTCGGCTTCATGTCAAGCACATCGCCCTCAGGGGGCACCGCCGTGGGGATCGGGGAGGCCGCGGCCCTGTACGACCTGGCGCCGTCCACGCTGCGCTGGTGGGAGAGACAGGGCGTGCTCACCCCGTCGGACCGCAACGGCGCCCAGCGGCTCTACCGCGAGGACGACCTGCGCCGCCTCGGCCTGGCCTACCTGTGCCGCGTCGTCGGCATGATGCCGCTGGAGGGCACGGCCGTCGTCACCTCCGGCAGGACCGACGTCGCGACGTGGCGGAACACCATCCGCGAGGAGATCGCCCGCCTGGAGGAACGCATCGAGCGCGCCTCGGCCGCGCGCGACTACCTCAGACACCTGCTGCAGTGCGAGGACGACGACATCACGCGATGCTCCCTGCTCGACGCCGAGCTCGCCACCCACACGCCCGTGGGCCGCGCCCGCCATCCGGACCTCGTCACCGCCGCCCGCGCGGCCCGCCGTTCGCGCGCCGCCGCGCCGCCCCGTGACGAAAAGCGCGACGGCCCGTGTGACGAAAACCCGGCCGTGCGGGTCTGCCCGGGGTGCGGCCGGCCGATCCCCCCGGCAACGCGAGGCCGGCCGCGCGCGTACTGCTCGCACGCCTGCCGCCAGCGCGCCTACCGCACCCGCCGCGGAACCGCGCCGACCGGTTGATGAACCCGGCCGCCGCGTGCCTGTCCTGGCCGGGACCGGGGCGCCGTCGCCGGTCCCGCCGACGCGTGCGGGGCAGGCCGTCGTCGCGTGACGGCCTGCCCCGGGGACGGCGTGCGGATCAGGTGGTCTGGGCGGCTTCCAGGTCGCGCGCCTGGGTGAGCCAGCCGGTGAACAGGGCCGGGTCGATGTCGCCGGGGCGCGGAGCTTGACCGAGGCCATCTCGCGGGTGCCGGGGACGAGGCGGCCGGAGGGGTCGGTGACGCGCAGGCCGCGCCAGAGTCCGAAGGTCAGGTGGCCCGGGTAGGACTTGATGAGGCAGACCGGGGAGGCGCCGGGCTTGTCGCCCAGGCTCCATACCGGGTGGCCGTGCCACAGCGCACCGGTGCCCGGCAGCACCTCCTCGATGAGCCGCACCAGGCGGCCGGCCATGTCGCGCTGGGCCTCGGGCAGGGAGGCGACGTACTCGTCGATGGTGGCGAACTTCGGCATGTCGGGGTTCCTTTCCGGTCGGGCGGTCGGTGGAGGGCTCACAGGGCGCGGAGGCAGCGGGCGGAGACCCAGGAGACCCAGAGCATGGCGGTGATGGCGCCGGCGGCCAGGGTCAGCGATCCGGCGGTGCCGCCGCTCATCGCCCAGACGTCGCCGAGCAGCAGCGCCGTGCCGGCGAGGTGGGAGGCCAGGGCGTGGCCGCGCCGGCCGGTACGGCGGAAGTGGTGGCCGAGCAGGTGGCAGGCGATGATCAGGGCGAGGAAGCTGATCGAGCCGGCGGCCATGTGGCCCAGGCCGTGCCAGCTCAGCGTCCCCGGCCCGGCCGGGGTGCCGGCGGGGAAGCCGTCGCCGGGGTCCATGACGAACACCCCGGCGGCGATCATGCCGATGCCGGTGACACGGACCAGCCGGGGCGCCCAGGCGCCGCCGGGGGTGCCGTGCAGGGCGCGGCGCAGCCCGGCCGCCCCCGCGATCATGAGCACGCCGGCGAGGACGAAGTTGGCGATCTGGAGCCAGCCCAGCGGGCCGTTGCTGAGCGCGCTGAGCGGATGGCGGGTGAGGTCGAAGCCCTCGCGGGTGGCGGCCTGGGCCAGGGACACCGCGGCCCACAACGGCCCGGAGACGGCCGCGCAGGCGAGCAGGGAGCGGGTGGCCGCCGGAGCCGGCGAGGCGGTGGCGGCGGGCGCGGGGGCGTGGATCGCGGTCATGAGGGGGCCTTTCTGCTCGGTTCGCTTCTCGCCCACACGTCGATCCGGCGATGTGACAGGGAATCACCGCGTTCCCTGTCGTATGCCAGGATCGACGCTTGGGCACAGCGACCGAGAAAGGGAACGATCGAGATGCGGTACCTGATGACCACGATTTCCACCGAGACCACCCCGGCCCCGGACGAGAGGCTGTACGCGGAGATGGGCGCGTTCATCGAGGAGATGACGGCCAAGGGCATCCTGCTGGCCACCGGCGGGCTGGAGCCGGGCGGCGTCCGGGTGACCTCGCAGGGGGATGAGATCACGGTGATGGACGGGCCGTTCACCGAGGCCAAGGAGGCCGTCGCCGGGTTCGCGCTGGTGGAGGTGCGCTCGAAGGAGGAGATGATCGAGCTCGCCCGCCGCTTCCGGAAGATCGTCGGTGACGGGGTGAGCGAGATCCGGCAGGTGTTCGGCCCCTGACGCCCACACGGCGCCGCCTCCGCCCGGTGGTCCTTCGAGTTGCCGCCGCGGTGGGGGCGGTGTTGTCATCGTTGCCGTGACCGACCTCCATGGCGCCATCGACGCGGTCTGGAAGCTGGAGTCCGCGAAGATCATCGCCGGGCTGACCCGGCTGGTGCGCGATGTCGGCCTGGCCGAGGAGCTGGCCCAGGACGCCCTGGTCGCCGCGATGGAGCAGTGGCCGGCCTCCGGCGTGCCGGACAATCCCGGGGCCTGGCTGATGACCATCGCCAGGCGCCGCGCCGTCGATCACATCCGGCGCGCCCAGCGGCAGGAGCGCGCCCACGAGCAGATCGCGCACGACCTGCGCCGAGACGGCCACGCCGGCCCTCAGGACGAGCATGGCGAGTATGAGGAGCAGGACGAGCAGGACGAGCACGACGAGCAGGACGACACCCTGCGGCTGATGTTCCTGTCCTGCCATCCGGTGCTGCCGGCGCAGGCACGCGTCGCGCTCACGCTCAAACTGCTGGGCGGGCTGAGCGCCGCGGAGATCGCGCGGGCGTTCCTGGTCACCGAGCAGACCATCGCCCGCCGCGTCGCCGAGGCCAAACGGACCCTGTCCGAGCACCGCGTACGGTTCGAGCTGCCCGGCCGCGAGCACACGGCCGAGCGGCTGTCGTCGGTGCTGGACGTCATCTACCTCATCTTCAACGAGGGGTACGCGGCGGCGTCCGGGGACGATCTGATGCGCCCCGGGCTGTGCCTGGAGGCGCTGCGGCTGGGCCACATGCTGGCCGGCCTGGCGCCGCACGAGGCCGAGGTGCACGGCCTGGTCGCGCTGATGGAGATCCAGGCGTCCCGCACGGCCGCGCGCACCGGCCCCTCCGGCGAGCCGATCCGGCTGCACGAGCAGAACCGGGGACGCTGGGACCAGTTGCGCATCCGCCGCGGCTTCACCGCGATGCTGCGCGCCCGCGAGGCCGGAGGCACGCCCGGCCCGTACGTGCTGCAGGCCGCCATCGCGGTGTGCCACGCCCAGGCGCGTACGGCCGAGGACACCGACTGGGCCCGCATCGCGACCCTCTACCAGGCCCTCGCCCGGCTGATGCCCACGCCGATCGTACGGCTGAACCAGGCCGTGGCGGTCTCGATGGCGCAGGGGCCGCAGGCGGGCCTGGAACTGGTCGAGGCCCTGACCGCCGACCCTTCGCTGCGGGACTACCACCTGCTCCCCAGCGTCCGCGGCGACATGCTGCTGCGGCTGGGACGTCACGACGAGGCCAGGCTGGAGTTCCAGCGTGCGGCCTCCCTCGCCGCCAACGCCGCCGAACGGGCCTTTCTCCTGCGCCGTGTCGACGAGATCGCCGCCGAGGAGCCCGCGGGCGCCACCCTGGGCCAGGCCGTGCGCGACTTCCTCGGCCGCCGGGACCTGGACCCCCAGACGCTGCGCTCGTACGGCCAGACGCTGCGGCGCCTGTGCCGGTCCCTGGGCGAGGCGACTCCGCTGGCACGCGTCACCGCCGAGCAGGTGACCCGTGTGGTCACCGCGGCATGGGGCCGGGCGGCTGTGAAGACCTGGAACCGGCACCTGTCCGCCCTCCGCTCCTTCAGCGCCTGGGCCGGCCTGGAGGACCTGACCGCGCAGCTCCAGCGCCGCCCCGACACGCCCGCCACGGCCGAGCCCATCGGCCCGGCGCGGCTGGACCTGCTGTGGAGCCGTGCCGACCTGCCGCTGCGCGAACGCACCCTGTGGCGGCTGCTGCACGAGTCCGGGGCGCCGGTGAGCGCCGTCCTGTCGCTGAACGTCGAGGACATCGACCTCGACGACCGCCGGGCCCGCGCCGGCCGCACCTGGGTGACCTGGCGCTCCCAGACCGCGCTGCTGCTGCCCGCCCTGATCGCCGGCCGGACCCGCGGGCCGCTGTTCCTGTCCGACCGGCGTCCCGGCCCCGCCCGCACCCCGGCCGACGGCGACCTGTGCCCGCACACCGGCCGCCGCCGCCTGTCCTACGAGCGTGCCGAGTACCTGTTCAAGCAGGCCACCCGCCACCTGGACCCGTCGGGCAACGGCTACACGCTCCGCCGGCTCAAACCCCGCGACGTCCCGCCGGGGGAGCTGGACGACGCCGTCCGGGCATAGCGCCCCCGACCGGCGAGATCAGGCCCGGGGCCCTCAGGGGAGGATGCCCTCGTGCAGGGCGCGCAGGACGGCGTTGGTGCGGTCGCGCGCGCCGAGCTTGAGCAGGATCGCGGACACGTGGTTCTTCACCGTGCCCTCGGCCAGGAACAGCGCCCCGGCGATCTCGCGGTTGCTGTACCCCTCCGCCACCAGCCGCAGCACCTCCAGCTCGCGTTCGGTGAGCTCCTGTTTCGGCAGCGCGCCGGTCCCGGCCGGCGGCGGGCCGGAGCGGATGGCGCGCAGCAGCCGGTCGGTGATCGAGGGCGCGATGAGCGTGCCGCCGTCGGCCAGGGTGCGCACCGCCCGGGTCAGTTGCTCCAGGGTCACGTCCTTGAGGAGATAGCCGCGCGCGCCCGCCCGCAGCGCCTCCAGGACGAGCGCGTCGTCGTTGAAGGTCGTCAGCACCAGGACCGGCGTCTCGACGCCGCGCTCCCGCAGGCGCCGGAGCGTCCAGATGCCGTCGTACCGGGGCATTCGCAGATCCAGCAGGACCACGTCCGGCCCGGCCGCCGCGATGACGTCGAGCGCCGCCCGCCCGTCGCCGGCCTCGCCCACGACCTCGACCTCGGCGACCTCCAGCAGGCTGCGGATCCCCTGACGGACGAGCGTCTGGTCATCGACCACCACGACCCGGGTCACGACGCCGGCGCCCGGGCGATGACCTGGAAGCCCTTCCGGCCGTCGATGCTCACATCGCCGCCGAGCGCCTCGAACCGCTCCACGAGCCCGCTCAGCCCGTTGCCGAGCACCGGGGCGACCGCGCCGCGGCCGTCGTCGGTGGCGGTCAGGCGCACCCCGTCGCCGTCGGGCGCGATGTCGATCCACAGCTCCCGCGCTTCGGCGTGCCGGATCGTGTTGGTGACGACCTCCTGTACGGCCCGTACGAGCGCGACGGTCTGCTCCTCACCCACCCGTACCTCGGGCGCGACCTCGATCGACACCTCAAGGCCGGGCAGATCGCGCACGATCCGGCGCAGGGCCGCCGTGAGGTCGGGGGACTCGGTCCGCATCCGCCCGACGGTGGCGCGCACGTCGGCCAGCAGGTCGCGGGCCACCTGGCCGGCCCGCTCGACATGCTCCCGGGCCCGCTCCCCGTCACGGTGACGCGCCGCCTCCAGCTCCAGGGCGAGCACCGTGAGCTGATGGCCGATGAGGTCGTGCAGGTCGCGGGAGATCCGCAGCCGCTCGGCGGTGCGCGCCGACTCCGACAGCAGCACGCTCGCCGCCTGCAGCTCGACGTGCGCCTCGGTCAGCTTCCGCCGCATCCGCTTCTCCCGCTCGATCGCCAGCGAGCTCAGCAGCGTCGCCACCTGGATCAGCGCGTAGAAGCCGGTGACGAGGGCCACGTCGGGGGCGCCGCCTCCCGCCCGCAGCATGACCAGGACGAGCACCACGGTGTTGAGCGCCACCACGGCCAGGCCCGCCCACACGGGCACGGCGTACGCGCTCACCGCGGCGGCGACCACCAGCAGGACGGGCAGGAGCCCCGGCTGCGCCGCGGACGCCACCACCGCCCACGCGGCCACGACCGCCGCCGCGAGCGCCGAATGCCGGACCCATCGCGGACGGCCCGAGCCGCCCACGACGACGGTCGCGACGACGAACACCGCGAGCAGCGCGATCCACCATGGCCGGGGGATGGACACCTCGATCGTGCCGAGTATGACCGGGCCGCCGACCACGGCCGACACGACGAACATCGCCAGGCCCGACCATTCCTCCGGCCCGAGTCGACGCATCGCACCACGATAACCCAGGGCGGATCGCCGCCTCGGGTGCCGGAAGTCATGGGTGGAGCGCCTGACCTCCGGCACAGGCGGGCGCCCCGCCGGGCTGCCTACCGTCGTGCCCATGGAAGACGAATCAGCGGCGGTCGTCGCGCGGAACCTCGGCAAACGCTACGGCGGCACGGTCGCGGTGGACGACGTGAGCCTGCGTGTCGAGACGGGGGAGATCCTCGGCATCCTCGGCGCCAACGGCGCGGGCAAGACCACCACGGTGGAGATGATCGCGGGGCTGCGCAGGCCCGACAGGGGACACGTCCGCGTGCTCGGCCTCGATCCCCGGCGCGAGCGTGCGAAAGTCCGTCAGGTGCTCGGAATCCAGCTCCAGCAGGCCTCTTTGCACCATGCGCTGACCGTGCGCGAGCTCATCGAGATGTTCGCCGCCTTCTACCCGGACCCGAGACCCGCCGGGGAGCTCTTGGAGTTCGTCGGGCTGACCTCGCAGCGCGCGACCCGCTTCGAGAAGCTCTCCGGCGGCCAGCAGCAACGGCTGTCCATCGCGCTGGCCCTCATCGGGCGTCCCCGGGTCGCGATCCTCGACGAGCTGACGACCGGGCTGGACCCGCGAGCGCGCCGGCAGGTGTGGGCCATGATCGAGCGCCTCCGCGACGAGGAGGTCACGGTCATCCTCGTGTCGCACGCGATGGAGGAGGTGGAACGGCTCTGCCATCGCGTCGCCCTTCTCGACGGCGGTCGCCTGACGGCGCTCGACACACCCGCCGGGCTGGTCGCCCGCGCGGGAGCCGGAAACCTCGACGAGGCGTTCGTCGCCCTGTCCGGGAAGGAACCGGAGGAACCCGCATGAGCTCCGCGATCGTCGCCCGCAGCCCCGGCCCCTGCGCGTGGCTGACCCTGATCCGGTGCGAGGCCAAGATGGTCGTCCGCGACACGGCCGGCCTCGTCGTGCCCATCGGGCTGCCGCTGCTGATCCTCGTGATGAACGCCGCGGCGGCCGGCGAGCAGGTCGTGGTCAACGGCCGCACCGCCCTGGACGTCCACGTCCTCCCGCTGGTGTTCACCGTTGTGCCGGCCACCATAGGCGTCGTCAACATGCCCAGCTTCGTGGCCTACTACCGGCGCGCGGGGATCCTGCGCCGGCTCTCGGTCACGCCGGCCTCGCCGGTCATGGTGCTGATCGCCCAGGCCGTGGTGAGCCTGATCCAGACGCTCATCGGCATCGGCGCGGCGTTCGCCGTGGCCCTGCTCGTGTTCGACGCCAACCTCCCGGTACGTCCCGCCGCGGCGATCGGCGCCGCGCTGCTCGCGACGGCGGCGATGTACGCCACCGGCATGATCGTCGCCGCGACGGCGCCCACCCCGAACGCGGCCGTGGCGATCGGGCTCGTGGCCTTCTTCGCTCTCGGCGCCCTGGGCGGCCTGTTCGGCGGGCGCGAGGCCCTGCCGGAGCCCTTGGCCGTTCTGGGCGAACGGCTCCCGTTCGGAGCCACCGTCGAGTGCGTGCAGGCCGCCTGGGCCGGCTCGGCGATCGACCCGGTCCACCTGGTGAGCCTCGCCGCGACGATCGTCCTCGGCGGCGTCATCTCGGCGGTGTTCTTCCGCTGGGACTGACCGGGGCCGGGCACGTACGGAAGGCGCGCGTGGCGCCCCGCCGGCCCGCGCCCCGCATCTGGTCAGCCGGTGCGGAGAGAGCGGGCCAGGGCCAGCCCGCCGAGGACCATGGCGATCAGCCCCGCCGCCAGGGCCATGAAGCCCCCGACTATTCCGTAGCCGGTGCCGGGACCGCCCTCGGCCGCGGCCACGACGAGCCCGCCGATGACCGCGCCGGCCAGTCCCGACGCCAGGGCCACGATGGCCCCCCTTCTCCCGGTGCCGGTACGACGCCGGGAGCGGGCCAGGGCCAGCCCGCCGATGACGATCCCGGCCAGCCCCAGCAGCGCGGCCACCAGGGACCACAGACGCCCGGTGGTCAAGGTGTACGCGCCGGCCGGTGCGGCGAGCCCGAGACCTCCGGGCAGGGCGGCTGCCGATGCGACGAGCAGGTGACGGACGGACATGAGGTGCTCCTTCTCGACGAGGACCCAGTGGCCCGATCCTGTCCGCCGGACCTGCCGCCGGTCGTCGTGCGGACGCAGTCGATTCGGCGCTGCCGCCGCCGCGGTATCCGGCTGCCGCGGACGCGGCAGGAGCCGCGAAGGTACCGCGCCCGCGGTAGGCGGCCGATCGTCCGTGCGCAGGAGCCGACCACGGGAGCACCCGGCTAGGGTGCACGCATGAGCAGGGGACGGATCGGTGTGCCGGCCGGTGTCAGAGACTGGGTCATCGCCGTCGGCGTGGCGGCGACCCTGCTGGTCACCGGGCTGTCCGGGCGGCACCCCGCCACGGACCTCGGCCTGCTCGGCTACGCGCTGCTGGTGGCCGGCGGCCTGGCCCTGGCCGCCGGCCGCCGGGCTCCGGTTCCCGTCCTGGCCGTCACCGGGCTGTGCGCGGTGGGTTACCAGGCGGCCGGTTTCGACGTGCCTGCCGTCGCGTTCCTGTTCGCGGTGTACGCCGCGATGCGGGCGGGACACCGCGTCGTCACGGTGGTGGTGAGCGTGATCATGCTGGCCGCGCTGCCGCTCGCGGCCCTGGCCTCCCTGCACGACGTGGGCGAGGCGTTCGCGCAGGCCCGGGGCGCCCTCGAACTGGCCTGGCTGGTCGCCGCCGGTGCGGCGGGTGAGGCGCTGCGGCAGGCCGAGCGGCGGGCGGACGAGGCCGAGCGCACCCGCGAGGAGGCCGCCCGGCGCCGCGCCGACGAGGAGCGGCTGCACATCGCCCGCGAGCTGCACGATTCGCTCACCCACCAGATCTCGATCATCAAGGTGCAGGCCGAGGCCGCCGTCCACGTGGCCCGCAGGCGAGGCGAACCGGTGCCGGAGGCCCTGCTGGCGATCCGTGAGGCCAGTCGTGAGGCGGCCCGGGAACTGCGGGCGACCCTGGAGGCGCTGCGCGACGACGAGAACCACCCCTCGCACGGGCTCGACCACGTCCCGGAGCTGGTGGAGCGGGCTCGCACCACCGGGCTGGACGCGAAGCTGACGATCGAGGGACAACGACATGAGGTGCCGGCCGCGGTGGACCGGACCGCTTACCGGATCGTTCAGGAGTCGTTGACCAACATCGCCCGCCACGCCGCCGCCGCGACGGCGTGGGTCCGGATCGACTACCGTCCCGAGGCCCTGGTCATACGGGTCGATGACGACGGCGAGGCCACGCCGGGCACCGCGCCGGTGCCCGGCGTCGGGCTGCTCGGGATGCGCGAACGCGTCACCGCCCTCGGCGGCCGCCTGCGGGCGGCGCCGCGCAGCGAGGGCGGCTTCTCCGTACTGGCCGAGCTTCCCGTGGACCGAACGTCATGATCCGTGTCCTGCTGGTGGACGACCAGCCGCTCATTCGCAGCGGGTTCCGCGCGCTGCTCGACCTCGAAGACGACATCGAGGTGGTGGCCGAGGCCGCCGACGGGAGGGAGGGCCTGGCGCTGGCCAGGGAGCTCCTGCCCGACATCGCGCTCATCGACATTCAGATGCCGGTCATCGACGGCATCGAGGCGACCCGGCGCATCGCCGCCGACCCGGCCCTGGCCGGGGTGCACGTCGTCATCCTGACGAACTACGGCTTGGACGAGTACGTCTTCAACGCGCTGCGCGCCGGTGCGGCCGGGTTCCTCGTCAAGGACATCGTGCCGGAGGACCTTCTGCACGCCGTACGCGTCGCCGCCCGGGGCGACGCCCTGCTCGCGCCGTCGATCACCCGCCGGCTGATCGACCGGTACGTCACCCAGCCGCGCACCACCGGCACGGGGCCGGCGGAACTGACCAACCGCGAACGCGAGGCCGTGGCCCTGGTCGCGCAGGGCCTGTCCAACGACCAGATCGCCGCCCGCATGGTGATCAGCCCGCTGACCGCGAAGACCCACATCAACCGGGCCATGACCAAGCTCCACGCCCGCGACCGCGCCCAGCTCGTGGTTTTCGCCTACGAATCCGGCCTGGTGACCCCGGGCAACTCCTGACCCTCACGGGTGGGGCATGCCGCGATCGCCGGGCACACCGTCCGACCGTGGGGAGATGGCGGGTATCACCGTGGGTGGATGTGCGCGGAACCGGGCTGTTCCTACGATGGGCGGGTGGTGGTGACTCCCCGCCGGCTGTTACCGGCCGGCCTCGGGCTGCTGACGCTGCTGGTCGGGTCGTCGTGGGCGCAGACGGTCGCGCGTGGCTGCGACCACCTCTGGCCGTTCGGCGGAGGCGTCGCCCTTGTCGTTCTCTGTCTGGTCATGGTGCGCACGACGCCGGGCCGTCCCGCCGAGGTGGCCGGTCTCCTGGCTCCCGCCGCCATCGCGGCGCTCACGGGGCTCGCGGTCAACAGCGTCGGCTGGTTCGTCCTGGTGCTCTACGTCGCGTTCGTCGCGCTGACCCAGCGGCTCTGGCCGGGCGTCGTCATGTGGCTCGCCTCGCTCTCCGTGGTGGTCGCGGCGGCGTTCGCCACGCCGGACCCCGGGTGGCCGAACTGGCTGGCCGCGCTGACGCTCGTGTTCTGGAGCGGCTGGGCCATGAGGTACCGCATCGAGGTGGGCGAGCGGTTGCACCGGGCGGAGAACGCCGCCACCGCTGCCGCCGCCCTGGCCGAGCGGCAGCGGCTCGCCGCCGATCTCCACGACATCGTCGCGCACACCCTCGCCGTCACGGTGCTGCATCTGGGCGGAGTACGGCTGGCGCTCCAGCACGATCCCAAGGAGGCGGCGGCGGGGATCGCGGAGGCCGAGCGCCTGGCCCGGCAGAGCATGGCCGAACTGCGCACGGTCGTCCGGGTCCTCGCCGAGGAAGGCTCCGATCCCGCCGTGGTCGCTCCCCAGCCCACCGCGCCCCGGCTTCCCGAGCTTTTCGAGGAATACCGGACGGCGGGTCTGGAGCTGAAGTCCAGCGTTGACGGAGAGCTGTCGGCGGTGAGCCCGACGAACGGCATGGTGCTCTACCGGCTGGTGCAGGAGACCCTGGCCAACGCGAGCCGCCACGCTCCGCGGTGTTCGGTCGAGGTCCGGCTGCGCATATCGGACGAAGGCGCCGTGCGGGCCACGGTCACCAATCCACTGCCCGACCGCCTGCCACGGCACAATGGCGGCATGGGACTTCGCGCCATGGCCGACAGGGTGCGCATGGTCGGCGGCCACGTCACCGCCGGCCCCGAGGACGATCGGTGGGTCGTGCGGACGGAACTGCCGGCATGATCTCCGTGGTGCTCGTCGATGACCAGGAACTCGCCAGGGCCGGACTGCGCACGATCCTGCGCGAGCCGTACGGATTCGAGGTGGTCGGCGAGGCGGCCGACGGCCAGGCCGCGCTGGCGGAGGTCGCACGGGCCCGGCCCGACGCCGTGGTCATGGACGTCCGCATGCCGCGCATGGACGGGGTCGAGGCCACCCGCGCCCTGCTCGCCGCGGATCCGGCGACCCGCATCCTGGTGCTCACCACCTTCGGCGAAGATGGCGTTCTCGCGGCGGCGCTGCGGGCCGGCGCGTCGGGGTTCTGCCTCAAGGACGCACCGGCCGAGGACATCCAGCGTGCCGTCCGGGCGGTCGCCGCAGGTGACGGCTGGCTGGATCCCGCCGTCTGCGGGCGGGTCCTGCGACGCTACCGCACCGATCCGGTGACCGACCCCGACGCGGTCCGGCGGCTCGGCGACCTCACCTCGCGCGAGCTCGACGTGCTCAGGCTCATCGGCCGGGGGCTCACCAACGCCGAGATCGCCCGTCATCTCGTGGTCGGCGAGGGCACGATCAAGACTCACGTCGGCCGGATCTTCACCAAGCTGGGGGTGCGCGACCGGGCCGCCGCGGTCGTCTTCGCGTTCGATCACGGCGTGGTCCACCCCGGGGAGCCGTCGCCTATGCCTGGGGTCTGACCCCACGTTCTGCTCCTGGCCAGACGACAGGCCGGGGCCTCGCCGGAGACCGTGAAGGCATGCTTCTCCAAGCCCCCCGTCTCCAGATCACCGCTCCCTCGCTGCCGGCGACGGCCTGGCGGACCACCGGTCCCATCGCCGGCCTCGTCGTGCTCACCTTGCTGGTGCTGAGCCCGTGGTACGGGTACCACCGCGACGAGCTCTACTTCCGCATGCTCGGCGAGTCTCCCGGCTGGGGGTACTTCGACCAGCCTCCGCTGACCCCGCTCCTGGCGCGGCTGTCCACGGAGCTGTTCGGGGACACCATCGCCGGGCTGCGGGTCGTCCCCGCGCTGTGCGCGGGACTGCTGGTCCTGATCGGCGCCGCGATCACGCGGGAGCTCGGCGGCGGCGCACGCGCGCAGACGCTCGCCGCGACCGGCGTCGGCACCGGGATGTTCCCCCTGGTGGCCGGGCACACCCTGCTGACCCAATCGGCCGACTTCGTGTTCTGGACGGCCTGCATCCTGTGCGTGCTGCGGGCCCTGCTGCGCGGCGACGGACGCTGGTGGGTGGCGGCCGGCATCGTCGCGGGCGCCGCCACGTTCAACAAGCACCTCATCATCCTGCTGCTGACCGGGCTGGCCACCGGCCTGCTCGTCACCGTCGGCCTGGCGGTGAAGGGGCCACGCGCCGTGTTCGGCGACAGATGGTTCTGGTCCGGCGCGTTCCTGGCCGCCGTCATCGCCTCGCCGAACCTCCTCTACCAGGCCGCCAACGGCTGGCCTCAGCTCACCATGGCCGGCACGCTCAGCGAACCGGTGAACCGGGTCATGTTCGTGCCCATGCTGGTGGCGCTGCTCAGCATGGGGGCGTTCGTGATCGCCGTCGCCGGGTGGCTCTGGCTGCTGCGGCGGCAGGAGACCCGGGCACTGGCGGTCGCGGCCCTGGTGACCATCCTGCTCGGCTGGGTGTCGGGAGGACGGGCGGACTACGTAACCGGAAGCCTGATCTTCGCCTTCGTGGCCGGCTGCGTGCCCGTCGCCGCCTGGATGGAGAGCCGGGCCGCCCGGCGCCGGACGGTGTGGTGGGGCCTGCTCGGCACCTCGGTCATCGGGATCGTCGTGGCGCTGCCGCTGCTCCCGCCGCAGGCGCTCGACGCCTCGCCCAACGAGGTGTCCAGGGAGTCGGTGGGCTGGCCGCGCTTCGTCGCCCAGGTGGCCGGGGTGCACCGGGCGCTGCCGCCGGGGACGATCGTGCTCACCTCGAACTATGGCGAGGCCGGAGCGCTGGACCGGTTCGCACCGGACATTCCCGTCTACAGCGGCCACAACGAGCTGTGGTACCAGGGGCCGCCGCCGGAAACGGCGCGGACGGTGGTCGCCGTGGGGTTGCCGCCCGAGCGGTTGCGGCTGCGCTTCGCGCGCTGCGAATCCGCCGGGGTCATCGATCACGGCACCGGGGTCGCCAACGAGGAGCAGGGCCTGCCCATCACGGTCTGCTCGGGGCCACGGGCTCCGTGGACGACCGCCTGGCCGGACTTCAAGCACGCGAGCTGAGGACGATCATGAGCGATGTCCTGGTCATCACGCCGACCTATGACGAACGAGACAACCTGCCCGGCATCGTCGCCAGGATCCGCGCAGCCGTACCCGCCGCCCACGTTCTCGTCGTGGACGACAACAGCCCCGACGGGACGGGCCTGCTCGCCGACAGGCTCGCGTCCGAGCTCGACGGGCTGCACGTCCTGCACCGGGAACGCAAGGAAGGGCTGGGCGCCGCGTACCTGGCGGGCTTCCGCTGGGGGCTCGCCCGGGGGTTCGACGTGCTGGTGGAGATCGACGCCGACGGCTCGCATCCTCCCGAGCGGCTGCCCGCCCTGCTGCACGCGGCCGAGCACGCCGACCTGGTCATCGGCTCCCGCTGGGCGGCCGGCGGCCGGGTGGCGAACTGGCCGCGCAGACGGGAGCTGCTGTCACGGCTGGCGAACCGTTACGTACGGCTGGCGCTCGGCCTGCCCGTCGCCGACGCCACGGCCGGGTTCCGCGCCTACCGGGCCGCCGCGCTGGAGAAGATCCTGCCGGGCGGCGTGGAGTCGCGGGGGTACTGCTTCCAGGTGGATCTCACCCGGCGAGCCGTACGTCGCGGGTTCACGGTGGCGGAGGTCCCGATCACCTTCGTCGATCGTACGGCCGGCGCGAGCAAGATGAGCATCGGTGTCCTGTTCGAGGCGCTCTGGCGGGTGACCGTATGGGCCCTGGCCCCGGCGCCTCTACCGGGAGCCCGGCTCCGGGGCGGGCTTCAGGACGCGGGCGAGCCACTCGGTGCGCGTCCGGCGGGCGGCGGCGGACAGGCCGGCCTGGGGGAAGATCGCGTCGAAGCCGTGGAAGCCGCCGGCCCAGACGTGCAGTTCGGCCTGGCCGCCCGCCGCCCAGATCCGGCCGGCGTAGGCGACGTCCTCGTCCCGGAAGACCTCGGCGGAGCCGGCGTCGATGTAGGTGGCCGGCAGGCCGGACAGGTCGTCGGCTCCGGCGGGTGAGACGTAGCCGGGGACCTCGTCGTCGGCGAGATCGCCCAGGAGCGCCCGCCAGGCGAACTCGTTGGTCTCCCGGGTCCACACGCCGGGCTCGCCCGAGTACTGGCGGCTGGAGCGGCCCCGGGGACCTGCCCCGCGCCAGGGGAGGAGCGCTGCCGGGCATCGCCGTCGGCGACATGACCGCCGACCTGCTCGACGCCGCGATCCGCCTGGTACGCCTGCTCGACCGGCCCCGCGACCAGGCAGTGCTGGCCCCCGCGAACACTACGCCGAACCGTTCCGCGTCGAGGACCTGGCACGGCTGTCCGGCATGAGCGCCTCGGCGTTCTACCGCAACTTCCAGACGGTGACCGCGATGAGCCCCATCCGGTTCCAGAAACAGATCCGGCTGCAGGAAGCCCGGCTGCTACTGGCCACTCACCCCCACGACATCACCGGAGTCGCCCACCGCGTCGGCTACGACAGCCCCTCCCAGTTCAGCCGCGAATACCGCCGCCGGTTCGGCGTGCCGCCCAGCCACGACGCCGCCCGCCTCCGCCCTCGCCCGGCCAAGGGCCGCTCACCTTCCCCGCCTCGGTCATTTGTCGCATGAAAGTCCGCCTTGTTGCCGACGAAACGCGAGCCCGGGACCGCTGTACTGACTGTATGGGATTCGAAAGCCTCCAAGCCGAGCGCATGGCCCGCTACCAGCCGGGCACGCCACGCCGCCACCGACTCCGGGGGGACACGTGACCGCGCGGATACTCGACGGCCGAGCCGTGTCGGCGGCGATACTCGACCGGGTCAGGCGCGAGGTGGCGGAGTTCACCGGCGAGCACGGCCGCACTCCGACCCTCGCGACCGTCCTCGTGGGCGACGATCCCGCATCCCACACCTACGTGCGCATGAAGGCCAACCGCTGTGCGCAGGTCGGCATGCACTCGCGCCGGATCGAGCTCGACGCCGCCATCGGCACCGAGACGCTCGTCGGCCGGATCCGGGAGCTGTCGGCCGATCCCGATGTCGATGGAATCCTCCTGCAGCATCCCGTGCCCGGCCACATCGACGAGCGTGCCGCGTTCGAGGCGATCGACCCGGCCAAGGACGTGGACGGGGTCACCCGCGCCTCCTTCGCGATGATGGCCTTCGACGAGGGCGGGTTCCGCTCCGCGACCCCCGGCGGGATCATGGCGTTGCTGGACGCCTACGACGTGCCGCTGCCGGGCAGGCACGCCGTGGTCGTGGGCCGCAGCCCCATCCTCGGCAGGCCGGTGGGCATGCTGCTGCTGGCCCGCGACGCGACCGTCACCTACTGCCACTCCCGCACCGCCGGCCTCGCCGACCGGGTGGCCGAGGCCGACGTGCTGGTCGCCGCCGCGGGCCGTCCGGGACTGATCCGCGGCGAGTGGATCAAGCCCGGCGCCGTCGTGATCGACGCCGGATACGCCGGCAACACCGGCGACGTGGAGTACGCGGCGGCGGCCGAGCGGGCGTCGTACATCACCCCGGTGCCCGGCGGCGTCGGGCCCATGACCATCGCCACCCTGCTCGCGCAGACGATCAGGGCGGCACGAGACCACCAGACCAGACGCGTGGTGAGCGTTCCATGATCATCTTCGATGCAGGTCCGGACAGGGGGCTGGTATGACTACGTTCGTGCTGATCCATGGGGCCTGGCACGGCGGCTGGGCCTGGCAGCGTGTGGTCCCGTCACTGCGCGCCGCCGGTCACGAGGTGCACACCCCGACCCTGACCGGGCTCAGCGACCGCGCACACCTGCTCACCCCGTCCGTCGGCCTGAGCACCCACGTCCAGGACATCGTGGCGCTCATCGAGGCGTACGATCTGCGCGATGTCGTCCTGGTCGGGCACAGCTACGCCGGGCAGGTCGTCACCGGCGTCGCGGAGCGGATTCCCGGCCGTGCCGGCAAGCGCGTCTACCTCGACGCCTTCGTCGGCGACGACGGTGACGCCGCGATCGACCTGCTGCCCGAGACGGTCGCGGGTCACTACCGCGAGTCGGTGGCCGGGCCGGGATTCGGCTGGCTCATCCCCGTCCGCTCGCTGAGCGTCCTCGGCGTCTCCGAGGAGGCCGATCTCGCCTGGCTGACCCCGCGCCTGACCCCGCACCCCTGGCTCGCCTACACCGAGCCCCTGCGGCTGGCCGGGCGCGCGGAGTCCGTTCCGGCGGCGTTCATCGAGTGCACCGGCTGGATGCGGGTGTTCCGGCCGCACGCCGAGCGGGCCGAGGCCCGCGGCTGGCCGGTGCACCACCTCGCCACCGGCCACGAGGCGATGGTCACCGCGCCCAAGGAACTCGCCGACGTGCTGCTCGCCCTCGCCGCGGCCTGAACGGGCGAACGGCGGTGGGGGATCACGGCCGATCCGCCCGTGAGCGCCGGCCGGTCGGGACCGGCCGTCAGGCCGGCATCCAGGCCCGGAGCTTGTCCGGGTTGCGCACTGCCCAGATGTGCGTGATCCGGTCGCCCGCGACGTCGAACGCGAACACCGTCACGGTGACGCCGTCCTGCTGAGCCACCAGACCGGGCCGGCCGTTGACCGTGCGCTCCAGGATGGTCATGTCGTCGGGTGTCCTGTCGCTGATCTCGATGTAGTAACGCGCGATCTGCTCGGCGCCCCGGACCGGGTGGAGCGCGGCGCTGACGAGGCCGCCGCCGTCGGCGGTCGCCGTGGCGCCGGGGTCGAGCAGGCCGATGAGGGCGTCGATGTCCCTGGCTTCCCATGCCCGCTTGAAGTCCCTGACGATGCCGGCCTGCCGGGCGGGCGGAGTCGCGGGAACCCGCGCGGCGCGAATGCGACGGCGGGCCGATGAGGCCAACTGGCGGCAGGCCGCGGGCGTACGGCCGGTGATCTCGGCGACCTCGGCGAAGGAGTAGCGGAAGACGTCGTGCAGGGTGAACGCGACGCGCTCGGCCGGGGTCATCGATTCGAGCACGACGAGGAAGGCCATGTTGACCGACTCGTCGAGGGTGACCCGGTCGGCGGGGTCGGCCGTGGTGCCGCCCGGCCGCCCGTTGATCCACTCCGTCGGTTCCGGCAGCGGCTCGGGGATCCATTCGCCCACGTAGCGCTCCCGCCGCGCCCGTGCCGAGCCGAGCAGGTCCAGGCAGATGCGACTGGCGACCTTCGTCAGCCAGGCGCCGGGGGCCGCGATGGCCTCCTGCCGCTGCCGCGACATGGCGTACCAGCGGGCGTAGGTCTCCTGGACGACGTCCTCCGCATCGGCCAGGGAGCCGAGGAGCCGGTAGGCGAGGTTGATCAACTGACTCCGCTCGCTCATGATCGCGCTCAGGCCCGGGTCGGGCCGGCCGTGTCCTGGCTCGGATCGGGTGCTCATGGTGCCGGCGACTCCCTTGATCGCATCTGCCCTCACCGGTTCGACGAGACAGCACACCGATCTGTGAGGCCGGCGCTTCGCCTCACATCCACAGGGGGTGGGTCGCCGGAATGCCGAGCGGGTTGGTCATGGTCACCCCCGAGCCCGGCCACTCCACCTCCGGGGGCTCAAGAACGCCGTCCACCACCCGCACGCGGCCTGTCCGCCCGGTTCGGGCGCGGTTCTCGCCGGGCGCATGGGGCCGGAGGGGAGGCCGTGCCGGACGTCTTCGGCCCGGCTGACCGCCGCGCGGCGTGGCGGCGGATGCCCAGGTCAGGCGGCGGACAGGTTAGTGTGCCGTAACAGCATAGCGGCGTATTGTGCCTATATGGGGGATATCCGGTCTGGCTGGTGCGGGGCCCGGCTGCCGGAGCCGGTCACCGCCGGCCGCCGGCGGCGCGCCGGAGCCGCCTGGGCGCCCATCGGGGCCGGACCGGGCATCACCGCCGAAGCCGCGCGCAGCCGCTTCCGCGTCACGGCCCGGGAAGGGTGAGGGCATGCGCGGGCCGGCCGACGCCGATGTCGTCGAAGGCGCGATCCAGGACCAGATCGACGCCGCGCTGGCCGACGTCATGCGCCAGGCCGGCGCCTCGGTGGGCCTGCTGTACCTGCTGCCGGCGGATGAGCAGGTGCTGCGGCTGACGGTGGTGACCGGGATCGCCCATCGGATCGCCACCCCCTGGACGCGGGTGACGCTGCACTCGCTGCTCCCGGTGGCCGACGCCGTACGCGAGCGGCGCCTGGTGTGCGTGGGCAGCCGGGAGGACATGGCGCGCCGCTATCCGATGCCCGCGCTGGTGCTCCCGTACGACTTCACCCTGGCCGCCGCCCCCATCCTCGCCGGCGGCCGTGCCTGGGGCGGGCTGGTGGTGCTGTGGCCCGGCTCCCACCCGCCGCAGCCGAGCAGAGCCGAACGCCGCGCGATCACCTCCGCCTGCCGCCGCATGGGCCTGCTCCTGCAACGCGCGCACGACCAGGGGCGCCCGATCCTCCCCGGGCCCGCGCCCCGGACCCTGGCCCTGCCGCGCGCCCGCACTCCCGGCCCGGCCGAGGCGCTGGCCGCCGCCGACTTCGCCGAGCGCCTGCCGGAGGGGTGCTGCGGACTGGACCTGGACGGCCGCATCACCTTCATCACCACCACCGCGGCCGCTCTCCTCGGGAGCGAGGTCCCCGACCTGCTGGGGGCGCTGCCGTGGGAGGTGCTGCCGTGGTTGCAGGGCCCGATGGTCGAAGACCGCTACCGGGCCGCCCTGGTCGCCCGCGGTCCCACCTCCTGCACGGTGCTGCGCCCGCCGAAGCAGTGGCTGACCTTCTGGTTCCACCCGGACGCCTCCGGCGTCAGCGTCCGGATCGCTCCCGCGGCCTCACCCCAGGACCCGCGCGCAGAACGACTGGAGACGCCCGCGGACACCACTGCGCCGAGCCAGGCGAGCGCGCTGTACCACCTGATGCACCTGGCCGGCACCCTCGCCGAGGCCGTAGGGGTCGGGGACGTGGTCGAGCGGACCATGGACCAGCTCATCCCGGCCGTCGACGCCCAGGCCATGGCCGTGATGACGGCGCAGGAGGGGCGGTTGCGGATCATCGGCTACCGCGGCTACAGCGCCGAGCTCATGGCCAGGTTCGACGCCCAGCCCCTGGTCTCCAGAGCCCCGGCGTCCCATGTCCTGACCACGGGCGTCCCGCTGTTCTTCGCCACCTTCGCCGATCTGAAGGACTTCTATCCGCCGGCGGTGCACCAGGACGACATGGGCTCCTGGGCGTTCCTGCCCCTGATCGCCTCCGGCCGCGTCGTCGGCTCGCTCGTCCTGGCCTTCGACCGGCCCCGCCCGTTCCCGCCGGCCGAACGCGCCGTGCTGACCTCCGTGGCCGGGCTGATCGCCCAGGCCCTGGACCGCGCCCGCCTGTACGACGCCAAGCACCATCTGGCGCACACGCTGCAGACCGGGCTGCTGCCCCGCACCCTGCCGCGCATCCCCGGGCTGGAGGTGGCCGCCCGCTACCTGCCCGCCGGGCACGGCATGGACATCGGCGGCGACTTCTACGACCTGATCCGCTGCGGCCCGGCCGCGGCCGCGGCGGCGATCGGCGACGTTCAGGGGCACAACCTCACCGCCGCGGCCCTGATGGGACAGGTCCGCACCGCGGTCCACGCCCACGCCACCGCCGGCGCCTCTCCCGGCGAGGTCCTCGACCGGACCAACCGCCTCCTCACCGATCTCGACCCCGGGCTGTTCACCAGTTGCCTGTACGCCTCCCTCGACCTCGCCCGCCACCGCGCTCACCTCGCCACCGCCGGGCACCCCCCGCCCCTCCTGCGCCACCCCGGCGGCCACGCCGAGCCCCTTCACCTGCCCCCGGGACTCCTGCTGGGCATCGACCCCGCCGCGGACTACACCACGACCGAGATCCCGTTCCCGCCCGGCAGCATGCTCGTGCTGTACACCGACGGCCTGGTGGAAGCCCCCGGAGCCGACATCGAGCAGGCCGCCGCCGAGCTGGCCGACCGCCTCACCCGGACGCCGGACCGGCCCCTGGACGCCTGCGCCGACACCCTCCTCGCCGAGGGGATGGCACCCCGCAACGACGACATCGCCCTGCTGGTCATCCGGGCGGCCGCCCCCTGACCGATCTCCCGGCCGTGGGTCAACGCATTACCCTGATCTCGGGACGACCCGGACGGAGGCGCGAACGCAGATGAGCCAGACCGATCCGCACATCCACGTCGAGCAGAAGGTGATGCAGGCCGGCGCCGGCTTCCGTAACGTGATCGCGTCGTCGTTGGGGCGGGCGCCCGACGCGCCGAGTGTCGTCACCACCGGGTGCGGGCTCCAGGTGCCCTATGCGATGACCTCGCATCGCCCGGAGAGCGTCACCTGCCTCCCCTGCCGGGAACACGCTCACCGGGAGCACCTGCGCTTCGCCGAGCAGGTGGAGCGCCTGAGCCGGATGCCCGGCGCCCCCGTCGCCGGCGACCAGGCGGTCAAGGCCGCGCAATGGGCGCGGGACCGCGCGAAGAGGTTCTCCGGCTAGCACGCGCCCGGCGCCTTCGTGCGGCGCCTTCGTGCGGCGCCTTCGTGCGGCGCCTTCGTGCGGCGCCTTCGTGCGGCGCCCGCTCGGCCCGCCTGCCCGGCGAGCCCGCTTCCCGGCATGCCCGCCGGCGGACATCCGGGTGGAGGCGTGCCCCCCGGATCACCAGCTCTTTCATGCTATGGGGGTAATCTGCCCGTATGGGGGGTTTTGGGTGCTTGGTGTACTCGCGGTTCACGGGCGAGGTGCGCTGAAGCGGTGCAGGACGGCGGTGTGTCGATCCCGAGCGCGGCGGATGAATCGTCTCGCCTGGACGAACTGCTGATCGGCGCCGTTTTCGACACACAGGCCCACGTCGGCGTGATGTACGTCCTGGACGACAGCAGGCAGGTCCTGCACATGGAGACCGCGATGGGCCTTCCCGCCACGGTCGCCAGGGCGTGGGCCAGGCTCAGGACGAGCGACCCCATGCCGGTCTCGGTGGCGGTGCGCGAGCAGCGGCTGGTGTGGCTCTGCGACCGGGAAGCGCTGGCCCGTGAGTACCCGTCGATGGCGCTGGCACTGCCGTACCACTTCGCGCTGGCCGCCTTTCCCATCCACTCCGGCGGCACCGTCTGGGGCGGGTTCATCCTGATGTGGCCCACGGGGCGTGCGTCCGAGCTCACCTCGCGCCGGATCGACGTGATCAACGACGCCTGCGCCCGGATGGGCGACCTGCTCCGGCCGGCCCGCGAGCGCGGCCGGCCGAGCACCTCGGGGCTCCAGCCCCGGGTCCTGGACCCGCATCCCGCCCACAGCATTGATCCGCACTCCGAGCTGATCGCGCTGGAGTTGTTCAACCGCCTGCCGGAGGGCTACTGCTGCCTGGACGCGCAGGGACGGGTGACCCTCATGACCGCGCCGGCCGCGGAACTGCTCGCCGTGAACCCGCCGGAGGTGGTCGGCAAACGCCTGTGCAAGGCCATGCCCTGGCTGGACGACCCCGTCTACGAAGACCGCTACCGTGCCGCGATCGTGAGCCACCAGGCCACCCGGTTCATCGCCGGCCACCCTGACGGGCGGAAGCTGTCGTTCCAGTGCTACCCGGGCATCCCGGGCGTCACCATGCGGGTCACCCCGGTCGCCTCCACGCCCGAGGCCCCGCCCAGTGACGCCGAGCGGCATCCGCGGACGATCGGGCTGCACGAGATGCTGCACCTGGCGGTCTCCCTCGCGCGGGCGGTCACCGCGCAGGACGTGGTCGATCTGGTGGCCGACTTCGTCATGCCGGTCTGCGAGGCCCAGGCGGTGGCCATCCTGAGCTGGGAGAGCGGACGGATGCGCGTGGCCGCTTCGCGCGGCTACAGCCGGCAGGGCATCGAGAGGTTCAACGGCCGTCCGGTGGTCCAGGCCGCCCCGTCGGCGCCCGGCTACGAACGTGACAAGCCGTCCTTCTACGCCACATGGGAGGAGTTCCGCGAGACGTTCCCGGACGCCCACCGCATCGACGACATGGGCGCCTGGGCTCTGCTGCCGCTGGTCGCGTCGGGACAGTCCATCGGGACGTGCGTCCTGGCCTACGACCGTCCCCATCGGTTCAGCGACAGTGAGCGGGCGATGTTCACCGCGCTCGGCGGGCTGATCGCCCAGGCGTTCGAGCGGGCCTGGCTGTACGACAAGAAGCACCGGCTCGCCGAGTCCTTGCAGGAGAGCCTGCTGCCGCGCGAGCTGCCCCAGATCCCCGGCCTGGACCTGGCCGCCAGGTACGTCCCCGCCACCCCCGGCATGGACATCGGCGGCGACTTCTACGACCTGATCCACCTCGGCGACACGATGGCCGCCGCCGTCATCGGCGACGTCCAGGGACACGACATGACCGCCGCCGCCCTCATGGGACAGGTGCGCACGGCCATCCACGCCCACGCCACCGCCGGGGCGACCCCCGGCGAGGTGCTCACGCACACCAACCGGCTGCTCGCCGAACTGGCGTCCGACCGCTTCACGAGCTGCCTGTACCTGAGCCTCGATCTGGAGCAGCGCCTCACGTGCCTGGCGAGCGCCGGGCACCCGCCTCCGCTGCTCGCCCGCCCCGGCCACCCGACCCGGATCATCGACACCTCGCCCGGGTTGCTGCTCGGCATCGACCCCGACGCCCACTACACCACCACGCAGGTGGCACTGCCTGCCGGGTCGATCCTGACGCTCTACACCGACGGCCTCATCGAACAGCCCGGCCACGACCTGGGCACGGCCATCGCCGACCTCGCCCGCCGCTTCACCCCCTCGCACGGCCGGCCCCTGCGCGACCTTGCGCAGTCGCTCATCGAACGGAGCGGCCCCGACCAGCGCATCGACGACATAGCGGTGCTCCTCCTGCGGATCACCCCATTCCACTGACCGGTGACGGGCAGGGGCCGCGCACCGGCTCCTACCCGGGCCGGGGCACGGCGCCCGGCTCGCACCCGCCGTCCCCCAGGGGCAGCTCCGCCCAGATGATCTTGCCGCGGCGCGTGTAGCGGGTGCCCCAGCGTTCGGCGAGCTGCGCGACCAGATACAGCCCGCGCCCGCCCTCGTCGGTGTCCGCGGCCCGCCGGGGGCGCGGGGCGGTCTCGCCGGCGTCGGAGACCTCGCAGATCAGGCTCCGGTCCAGGAGGAGCCGCGCCCCGAGGGGCTCGCTGCCGTACCGGATCGCGTTCGTCACCAGCTCGCTGAAGATCAGTTCGGCGCTGAAGGTCAGCTCCTCCAGATTCCACTCGGCCAGGCGCCGGGCGACCTCGTCGCGGATGCGGCCCACCGCCGCCGGGTCCGGCGGCACCTCCCACTCGGCGACGCAGTGGCGCGGCAGGGCCCGGGTGCGGGCGGCCAGCACGGTGAACTCCCCGGGCATGCGGCCGGACGGCAGGGCGTCCAGTAGCGCGGAGCAGGTCTGCTCGGCGGTGCGGCCGGCACCGGTCAGGGCCCTGCGCAGCCGTTCCCTGTCGCCGCCCTGGCCCGGCGGCGCGTGCTCGCCGATCAGCCCCTTGGTGTACAGCACGATCGTGCTGCCCTCGGGCAGGTCCACCTCGGCCGTCTCGAACACCGGGCCGCCACGCCCGAGCGGCTCCCCGGCGGGCACCTCCAGGAACTCCACGGCGCCGTCGGGCCGCACGAGCGCGGGCGCCGGGTGGCCGGCCGAGGCGATGGTGCAGCGCTGAGAGGCCGGGTCGTAGACGGCGTACACGCAGGTCGTGCCGGTGACGCCGTCGTCCGCGCCCGCGTCGGTCCCACCGTCGGCCTCACCGCCGGCCTGGGCGGCGCGTCCGGCGCTCTCGCGGTCGAGGCCGCGTACCAGGTCGTCCAGGTAACCGAGGATGTCTCCGGGCGGCATGTCGAGTGCGGAGAAGTTGCCGACGGTCGTACGCAGCCGGCCCATGGCGGCCGTGGAGTGCGGCCCCCGGCCGCACTGCTCGCCCACGACGAGGGCGACGCGAGCGCCCGACAGGGGGATGACGTCGTACCAGTCGCCACTCGTCCCGGAGCGGGCCGGCATGTAGCAGTGCGCGGCCTCGACGGCGTTCTGCTCCGGCAGGTTCCAGGGCAGCAGGCTGCGCCGCAGGGCGCGCACCATGGCGCGCTCGCGGGTGAAGCGGCGGGCGTTGTCCAGGCATAGCGCCGTGCGGCGGGCCAGCTCCTCCGCCAGCCAGGCATCCTCGTCCTCGAACGGGCCGGAGGAGGCCGTACGGGTGAAGGTCACCAGGCCCATGGCCATGCCGTGGGCGAGCAGCGGCACGGCGATGCCCGAGGAGAACCCCGTGCCGGACGATGGCCCGCCAGAGGCACCGGCGATGTCGGGGCCGCGCCAGAGAAGCGCCTGCTGGTCGCTCAGGCAACGCGCCTGCGGGGAGGAGGCGATGTAGTGGACCGGCTCGCCCACCGCCACCGGGCTCACGCTCCCGTGTACGCCCAGGGCCGCGACGCGCCGCAGGTCCAGGCTGCCGGCCGTGGGGCAGGACTCCTCCCCGCGCACCACACAGTCGTCCAGATCGACCGTGACCAGGTCGGCGAACGGGACCGTGGCCTCGGTGAGCTCCTCGGCCGTCCGTACGACGTCCAGCGTCCGGCCGATGCTCAGGGCGGCGTCGCACAGCAGCCTGAGCCTCTTGCGCGCGGAGGCGGCGATGCGGCCGACCCCCGGCTCCCCCAGGAGGAACAACCCCTGATCCGGGCCAGGGTCCGGGCCGGGACCGGTCCTGGTCGACGCCTCCCGCTCCCCGCCCGCCGGAGCGCCGCCGACCGCCACCGCCGCAGCGGCCCGCGCCGCCGCGGCGTCCAGTGCCGTCCGAGGTGTGGCCGGAGGGCCCGGGAGCAGGGCGGGCGCCGGGGGGACGGCGACCTCGGCCAGCGGTTCCCACGGGCCGTCCTGGATTCTGACCTGGGCCACGACCCCGACCACGCCCACGGTGCCGGTCCTGGGCAGCGACCGCAACGTGGCCACCCGGCCCCGGGACAGCGGAACCTCGACGGCGGCCCGCTGTCCGTGGGCGATCAGCTCGGCGGCCCGCTCCTCCAGGAGCAGGCGGTCGGCCCGGCCCAGATCCGCCAGCAGCGGGCCCGCCTTCCGGGACGGCAGCAGAGAGGGGACGTCACCGGCTCGCAGGAACGCCTCGAACAGGGCCCGCTCGCGCGCCGTGCTCTGCTCCAGGAGCCGCCGCTCGATGGCCTCGGCGGCCTGACGGGCCAGGACGTCCATCGCGGGATGCGCGCGTCCGTACAGGCAGGCGATCGTCACCACGCCGCGCGCGTGCCCGGTCAGCGGGTCCAGGATCGGGACCCCGGTGGCGGAGAACGGCTGCACGCACCGGGCCAGGTGCTCGAAGCCCGAGACGTGGATCATCCGCTTCTCCAGCAGCGGAGTGCCGCCCGCGGTGGTGCCGAGCGACTCCTCGGCGTACCCCACTCCGGGCAGGGCGTGGGTGCGGTCCAGCACCCTCGCCAACTGCGGATCGCTCTCATAGCGCAGCAGCATCCTGGCCTGCTCGTCCAGCAGCACCATGGTCACGTCCGCGTCCGCGATGGCGGGCCGGAGGCGCTCGAACACCGGCCTGGCCGCACGGACGAGCACGCTGTCGAAGTCCACCTCGACCGGCTCGGAGAAGTCCAGCTTCTCCGGGTCGAGCCCGGCGGACCGGCACCGCCGCCACGACCTCAGGATCGCAGGGCGTACGCGCTCGCCCACCGGCTCACCTTCGAGGAACAGCTCGAAAACGCGCTCGGTGGGTGCCGTGTCATCCCCCCGGAAACGTGCCACCCAGGTCGCTCCTGAGACACCTCTTCACGATCAGTAGTGCCTACCCGCCTCCCAGTATAAGCTGGACATTTCTCCCCAAATCGCCACAAACATCTTGAGAGGCGGGCTTCACCGAGGGGGCGTGCCCGGTCGCCGTACGTGAGCGGGGGGACGAGCCGCGTGAGCGGACGGCGAGCGCACGCCGGAGCCGGTCGTGAGGAAGGCTCGAAAGCTGGATGCCAGTGGACCCTGCCGGGCCCACCTGGATTCGAACCAGGTGAGAAGGAAGCCCTCGAATGGCCTCACGAACGGGCGAGGAAGGCGGGAAGGCTGGATTTCAATTCTGGGAAAATTGAGAAGGAAGCCCTCCCATGGCCTCGCCGACCGGATCGTATCAGGCGGGGATCAGCTCGTGCAGCGTCGCCGGGGTGAACACCCGCGCGTCCGGGGGCAGGGTGGCCGGGGGCCGCAGGCCGATGTAGGTGGTGTGCCCGGTCTGCGACGCCTTGGCGCGCAGCAGGCCGGCGAGGTGGCGCACGCGCAGGTAGTCGCGTTCCACGATCGAGCGCACCAGCGCGGAGGTGGTGAGCCGGTTGCCCTCCACCTGGTTGAACGCGGGGTGACCCTTGAGGTACAGGTGCACCCACTTCACCCGCCACCCGCCGTCCTCGCCGCGGAGGAAGACCAGCGGCAGGGTGACCCGGCCGGAGCCGCGCAGGTCCGACTTCATGCGTACGGTCCGCGGCTCGAACGGCATGCCCTCCTGCGCGGGGTCCCTGGTCATGTACCCGAAGAACGCCTCGGCGGCCTCGTCGAACCTCTCCCCGGCGTAGATGTGCACCTGGGGGACGATGATCGGCTGGGTGGCGGCGGCGAGGTCGATGTCGATGAACTCCGACGCGCCCTCGGACGCCTCGGTGAGGTCGCCGGAGTACGAGGCGAAGTCGTTGGCGTAGTTCGTCCAGGAGATGTGCGTGGCGTTGCCGTAGGCCGCGTCGAGCATCAGCGCGGACAGGTCGTAGTCGGTACGCCGCTGCGCCTGCCGCCAGTGGACGAAGAAGCGCAGCAGGTCCCCTTCCACGGCGGTCACCGAGCCGCGGGGCAGCATGCCGAGGCCGGGCGCGACGGCCTTGCCCGACAGCGGCAGGGCGACGTCCAGCACCTCGGGATCGACTATCAGCTCACCGGGGTCGGGGAGGCGGCGGGTGATCTCCTCATCCAGCATGGCCAGCGCCCGCGACAGCACCTTCTCCTCCAGCGGCGCGCGGAAGTCGGGGCTCGTCCACGCGCGGCCGTACCGGTTGGTGAACACCCGGCCGGCGGCCGGGGCGAGCCGGTTCTGCAGGTGCTCGCGCAGCGACAGCAGGACCCGGCCGGACGCGCCCGCCGCGGCCTGTTCCGCGACCTCCAGCACGGCCGACGCGTCGGACCCGGTCCGTAGCAGGTGGTCCAGGCGGCGCAGCAGCGCGCCGGGCGCGGCCCGCAACAGCTCCACGGCCTCGCCGGTACGGCCCGACGCCAGGGCGGCCTCGACCCGGCCGTCCAGGCTCGGGGCCCGGCGCACGCCCCTGGCCACCTCGAAGACGTGGCCGGCACGCGGGAACTGCGGGTACTCGTGCGGATGCAGCCGCTCGCCGAGCCGCTTCCACTGCTCCCGGTGGCGCGTCACGTCGCCGAGCTTGGCCGGGGAGGCGACCGCGTCCAGGGCCTGCAACAGGGCGCGGCGCTCGGCCCGGCGGAAGGAGCGCAGCCGGGTCGGGGTGGCCAGGGTGACGTCGCCGCCGGAGCAGCCGCAGGCGAGCCGGAGCACGTCGGTCACCGTGTCGACCAGCAGCGGCAGGCCCGCGGCCAGCCGCACCTCGTTCACCACCGCGCGGTTCTCGCGCACGGGGATGTCCTCGGGCCGGTCGGCGCAGTATGCGGCCAGCGTGCGCAGCGCCGCCAGATCCTCGGCCGCCAGGGGCGTCTGCGAGCCCGCCAGCGAGAAGTACAGCTCGCGCGCCTCGGACTCCAGGCTCCCGCCCAGGTCGAGCACGGTCACCCGGTCGCCGGCCAGCGGGATCAGCTCCGCGTGCGCGGCCAGCAGGTCGGCGTAGGAGTGCTGGTAGCGACCGTAGCGCGGCAGGGCCAGCAGGTTGAGCGCGGGCCCCTGGACCTCCGCCGCGGCGACCGGGTCGAGCATGGCCTCGCGCAGCAGCCCGGCCCAGAACTCCAGCGTGTCGGGCACGTTGGCGGGGAAGTCGATGAAGTACGCGTTGTGCCGGACATGGTCGCCCACCAGCGTGCGGACGGCGGCCAGGACCCGCACGCCGAGATCCACCACGCTCTCGCCGGGCAACGTCGCCAGCCGTTCGAGCAGAGCCGGCGAGCAGGTGAAGCCGACGCTCAGCAGCGCGGCGTCGAGCTGCCGCGCGGCCACCTCGCCCCACCCCGGCCCGGACTCCGCGGGAGCGCCGACGGGAACCCGCAGCCGCCTGGCGATGATGAGGCCCTCAAGATTGTCCACGGACGCACCATATAGTCGCCCCTCGCCCACACGCTGCGGGTTTTCCGCATGCGCGGGATTCTCGGCGCCGTCGTGGCGGTCATGACGGCCGGCCGCGCCGTCAGCGCCGACCACGCTGAGAGACAGACAGGCGGCTCCCGCACCAGGGGCAGAAGTCGATGACGATGACCGAGGTTCCGCCATCGTGCACGATCAGACCGTACTCCTGGGATCGGGCGTTGAAGCTCACCAGGGCATCCGGACAGTCGAACGCATCCTCGTGATCGTCGCAGTGCCACGCCATCTGGCGGGCCATCGACTCGCAGCAGTGCCCGTTCATGAGGCGATCCTCTCGGGCCGGCTGCCGCAGTCCTCCGCGGAGGCGGAGACGTAGACGGGAGTGGCCGGCTCGATGAGCGCGATCAGGACGAGCACGCCTGAGGTGCGCCGCCCCGCCCTCCGCGGCTCCCGGCGGCCCATACAGGCGGCGAACCCCGCCAGGACGAGCAGTGCGGGGACGCCCCACGCCACCACGTTCTCCAGGATTCGGGCGAGATCGCCTCGCAGCGGGTCCAGCGGAGACGTCTCCCACGGCCCGAAGCCGCCCAGGCAGGCGCGCGTCTCAAGCCACTCCGGACGGAGCCGGGAGCGCCACTCCTCCCACGTCGGGAAGGCGGCGACGGCCGCGGCCGCCGTCCACGGCAGCAGCGCCGATCGGGAGAACTGGAGGGAGTGCGACAAGGCGGTCCTTTCACCGGCTGGGCACACCTTAACGATCTCGCGGCCAGGCCCAGCACCGCCGCCGATAGTGTGCGGCCATGAGTCACCACATCTGCGCTCTCGTCGTGGCCGGTCCGGTGGACGCCGAGCAGGCCGCCTCGGTGGGGCTGCACGCGCGGCTCGTGCACGACGACATCACGGTGTTCCCGATCGATCACTACTTCTCGGCCTACTGGGCCGCGAAACGGGGCACCAGCGCACGGTTGGACCTGCCGGACGGCCTTCCCGCCACATTTCCCGGCGAGGCCGTACTGCGCGACCTCGTACGCGAGGTGACCGGCACGGACGAGCCGCGATTCGCGATCATCAAGACGGACTACTTCGCCGGCATCGGCGACCAGTGGGCCGCGGCGTTCGCCGGCGAAAGACGACTGACGGCCGGTACGGCGTCGATCAACGAGGCGCTCGCCGCGCTCGGCGTACGGGCGTCCGCTTCGGCGGACGAGTTCGACGTGATCGGTCTCGGCGGCTTCCGGAACAACCCGGATCACCTCGATCGCTACGTCGACCTGTGCGACGAGCTCGGCGTCTGAGAAACCCCGTCGGCGGTGAGGACGGACGGCGCCCGCCCTCACCGCGGGGCGGCCGAGGAGTTCGGCCAGGGCGTGCGGGGTCAGCCGAGGGGCGCGGCGATCTGAATCCGGTCCAGGTCGGGGGCGAAGCCGGCCGAGGCGTTGCCGAACCTGATCGTGTTGCCGCCCGGCCCCTGCTGCGGCCGGTGTCGGCCACCGCGACCATCCTGATCTGCCTGTATGTCTGGAACGACGTCTGCAGGATCATCTCCGGGATCACCGGCGGCGCCGTCAAGTAGGCCGCTCATCTGCCGGCCGCGTGCTCGGCCGCGAGCTCGTCGGCGATCTTCGCGCCGCCACCGTCGCGCCACCTGCGCGCCGCGGCGTCCCAGGTGGACATGCCGGCTCGCCCGGTGATGATCGCATTGACCGCGTCGGCCAGCTCCCGGGTGAGCCGTTCGCCGTCGGCGTCCATCGTGGGCGAGGCCAGGCCGTCGGCGGGGTTGGCGATGCCCTTGCTCAGCAAGGTGTTCTGGATGTCGAAGGCGTGACGAACCTGCTGTTCCTTACCGGGAATGAAGATGTATTCGGGCGCGCAGCAGATGTACCGGCCGATCGGCAGGCTGTTGCGGTTCTCGGCGGCGGCCGGCTCGGTCGGCTGGAGCAGGCCGTCGCCCCGGGTGAAGTGCACGCCCTCGACACCGTGGTTGACCAGCTCGTGTTCCTTGGTGCCGAACGGGGCGGCGAGGAAGTCGCAGATGCGCAGCAGCATCTTGACGCGCTCGGGCGACGCCTTCTTGAAGACCGTGTATCCGAACAGTCCGGTGCCCAGCCAGTGGCCGTCACCGTAGGACAGCGCGAGATCGGTGGTGAAGCGGTCGCCGACCCGATCGATGTAGATGCCGTTGGCGTAGTTCATGAAGTTGCCCATGACCGCGCCGACGTTCTGGCTGTAGTACAGGTTCATGATGTCGGCGAGGGTGCCGGTCTTCGAGGACGGGTGGTAGTAGCCGGCCTGGAAGCACTTCGCGGCGAACTCGATCGCCGCGCGGTACTCCTCGGTGGCGCTCATGTGAACGAACGCGCCGCCTTCCAGCCTCCACTGCTGCGGCGCCTTGTGCGACGCCGCGTGGTACGGCATGCCGAGGTCCTCGCTGACCGCGCCGAATCCGTACATCCGGCCGCCGGTGACCGCCTTCAGGGACTCGAAGAACTGCTCGGCGGTCCACTGGAGGGGCGCGCCGGCGGCGTCGTAGGCGGTGCGGTTGATGTGCAGCGCGTTGCCGGCCCGCGCCCGGCTCAGCGGGACGCCGTAGATCTTCCCGCCGATGCGGCCCATCGACTGCCAGCTCACCGTGGGGAGGTTGGCCAGGTTGGGATAGTCGGCGACGCGGTTTCCGCCGACGTAGTCGGAGATGTCCGCGCAGGAGGCGGCGATGAACTCGCGCACTCGCGGCACCGGCATGATCATGATGATGTCGGGCAGGTCGTTCGACGCCATCAAGGTGGTGAGCTTGGACTTGTACTCGGAGATGGGCACCAGGTTGAGCTTGATGTTCACTCCCAACGCCTGGTTGATCGCCTGCCAGAGGCGGTTGCTCTCCACGGGCGCCGGCGGCGGGCCGTAGGTGGGTATGAAGGCCGTGACGTCGGAGCCGTCGCCGGGTTGGTCCGCCGACCGGCTGAGCGTCGCCGGGTACCGGAAGAACGCGTCCAGCGCGCCGTCCACGCCGGCCTTGAGGTCGGGGGCCGGGCCCTCCAGTCGCCGGTGGACCGGCCAGGGCGTGCGGTCCCTGCCGGTGTTGCTCACCGAACCCGTGCCGCCGGACGCGCACCCGGTCAGCGACGGCACTCCCCAGGCGGCGAGTGACGCGATTCCCGCGAATCTGAGCAGGGTGCGGCGATCGATTGCGGACATGGTGAAACCTCGTTCCGCTTGAGAGGGATTGATCAGGACTTGATGGCTCCCGTGAGGACGCCCTTGACGAAGTGCCGCTGGATGAACGGGTAGACGATCACGATGGGCAGCATGGCGAGCACCAGGACCGCCATCTGAATGGAGTTCTCCGCGTTCACCCGTGTCTCGGCCGAGGCGATGGAGCCGGCCAGGGGCGCTCCGTCGAGGACGTACTGCCGCAGCACCACCTGGATCGGCCACATGGTGGAGTCGTTGAGGTAGAGGATCGCGTGGAAGAAGGAGTTCCAGTAGGCGACCGCGTAGAACAGGCCGACCACCGCGATGGCGGCCTTGGACAGGGGCGCGATGACGCGCACCAGGATGCGCAGCTCGCCCGCGCCGTCGATCCGCGCGGCCTCGTAGAGATCTTCCGGGATGTTCTGAAAGAACCCCCGCAACACGATCAGGTTGAACGCGTTGACGAGCACCGGCAGCACGAGCGCGGCGTACGTGTCCAGCAGCCCCAGGGACTGCACGACGAGATAGGACGGGATCATCCCGGGTGTGAACAGGAACGTGAGGAGGACCATCAGCAGGATCGGCCTGCCGCCGGGCAGGCGGGGCCGTGCCAGCGCGTAGGCCATGGCGATCGTGCAGGTCAGCGACAGGGCGGTGCCGATCAACGTGACGCCGGCGCTCACCAGGGTCGCCCGGGTCACCACCCCGCCGGAGAGGATGTCCTGGTACGCCTGGAAGGTGATGGAGTCCGGCCACACCACCCAGCCGCCCTTGTCGAGCACCTCTTCCTGCGGAGCGAGGCTGGTCGAGACCACTACCAGGCACGGGAACAGCACCAGCGCCGTGATGACGGTCAGCGCGACCGCCTTGGCCGCGACCACCAACGGGCCGGGCGCCGGCATCCACGCCGGCCGTGAGGTCCGCCTGATCGTCGTGTTCACCGGTACACCCCTTGCTCTCCCATGCGGTGGGCGACCCGGTTGGCGGCATACACCAGCACCGCGCCCACGATCCCTTTGAGCAGGCCGACCGCTGTCGCGTAGCCCCAGTCGCCGCCGAGCACGCCGGCGTAGTAGACGAAGGTGTCGAGCACCTCGGCGGCCTCCGGCCCGACCGCGTTGCGCTGCAGGAAGATCTGCTCGAAGCCGACCGACAGGATGTCGCCGAGCTTGAGGATGAACAGCAACACGATGATGGGCCGGATGGCGGGCAGTGTGACGTGCCACAGCCGGCGCCACCAGCCGGCGCCGTCGATGGCCGACGCCTCGTAGAGATGCTCGTCCACGGTGTGCAGCGCGGCCAGGAAGATGATGGTCCCCCAGCCGCAGTCCTTCCAGATGATCTGCGCCACCACGAGCGGCTTGAACGCGTCGGGATTGCCGATGATGTCGACGGTGCGCAGGCCGTTGTCCGCGAGCCAGGTGTTGAGCAGACCGGCGCCGCCGAGGATCTCCTGGAACAGGGCGACGACGATCACCCATGAGATGAAGTGCGGCAGGTACACGACGCTCTGCACGAAGCGGCGCAGCACGTCATGGGTGACGCTGTGCAGCAGCAGGGCCAGCGCGAGCGGCGCGGGGAAGTAGAACACCAGCTGCAGCGCCGATATCGCCAGGGTGTTGCCCACCGCGGACCACACCGCGGGATCGGCCAGCAGCCGGATGAAGTGGGACAAGCCCGTCCACTTCGATTCGGTGAGGCCGAGAAACGGCACGTAGTCCTGGAAGGCGATCGCGTACCCCGTGAGCGCGCCGTAATGGAAGATCAGGAAGTACAGCAGGCCGGGCGCCACGAGCACCAGCGACATCGCGTCCCGGCGGAGCCGGCGTCGCGTCCCCGGCTCGCGGCGGCGCCCGGCCGCCGGACCGGCGGCCGGCATAGTTTCCCGGGGTCCCCGCAGCGTCGTCATGCCCGCTCCGGCACTGGGTCTTCTCCGGCCTCGTCGCGGCTGCTCACAGGAGGGAAGCGCGGTTGAGCCGGGCTCACTGGAGAGATCGGGTGTGGAATGCTACGTTGCCGCCGATGGGACAAGGTTCGGCCGTGGAGATCGCGGCGGATTTCTACGACTTCGTGGTCACCGACATCGGTTATGTCATCGACCGCGCCCCCGACCCCGGCTGGCGGGTGACCGCGTTCGCCAATCCCCGCCTGCACATCCTCGCCGTCGCCGTCACCGGCAAGGCCGGCTACGAGATCGGCGGGGTGCCGTACGCGATCCGGCCGGGCGACGTCATCTTCATGCCCAAGGGCCTGCCGCACACCGGCCGGAGCGACGCGGCCGACCCCTGGCGATTCATCTCCGTCGGGTTCGACGTCCGCAGCGACACCGGCGACGTGACGGCCCAGCTCGGCACGCTTCCCCATGTGACCCGCGATGCGTCGCCGCACGGCGCTGCGGCGGCCTTCGCCGAGCTCCACACGGCGTGGAACGACAGGTCGCCCGGCTACCTCGTGCAGATCCGCGGCATCGTCTCCGGCATCATGCACGGCCTGATCCGCGCGCACAGCCTGCCGCACCTGCGCCACCCGCACACCAGGCGCATCATGGCGGTGACGGAGATGATCAGGGAGAACCACCATCGGACCTTCTCCGTCGCCGAGCTCGCGGCCGTCGCGGGGTTGAGCCCGTCGCACTTCCGCGCGATGTTCAAACGGCTCACCGGGCAGACCGTCGTCGAGTACCAGCAGGGGGTGAGGATAGGCAAGGCCACGGAGCTGCTGCTCAGCGGCGAGTGCAACGTCTCGGAGGCGGCGCTGCGGGCCGGCTTCCGCGATGTGTACTACTTCAGCCGGCTGTTCAAGAAGGTGACCGGCACCAATCCGTCGGAGCTCACCAGAGGTTGATGGTGGCATCGGTCACGCCTTCCACCGCGATCCCCGTTTCGGTGAGTGACACGGCCAGAGCGGTCCCGCCGGGCCCGGTCACATGGCAGCCATCGGGCCTCGCGGTCACCTGCCAGGCCGTGATCCCCGGTTCGGTGTCCATCACGATGGCGTACAGGGCGGTATGACGTGTCTCGTGGCCGGCACCCGCGAAGGTATGGATCTCCGCGGAACCTTCGCGGCCTTGCCCGCGCCGGTTGGGCCGGGGATCGTACACGTCGTGCATGTAGCCCCAGGACCGGAGCAGCTCGTACCGGGCGTCACCGGCACACCGGGTCAGGGTCACCGCGCTGCCGCCGCGCCGGAACGCCATCGCGCCCTCGGCGGTGGATCGCGTCCGAAGTGCGCCGTCGCGGTCGTTCAGCACGAAATGGGTGTCCACGGCCACCGGCTCGTCCGCTTCGATCCGGTCGGCGACCACGACGACGTGTGGCAGTACGGCGATCCAGGTGCGCTCCGCTCTCCGGATCGGCGGTCCGTACGCGGCCGCGGCGTCGCAGCGCACCACGGTCAGGCCGCCGTCCTGTTCGAGCAGGACGCGCCTGTTCAACGGCGGGTGGCCGGGGCCGCGTGGCCGGGTGTGCTGCCAGAGCGTCGTCGCGTCCGGCAGCCGGAACGTCCAGGTGTTGTGCATGGCGGAGGTGCTGGAGACCGCCTGGGTGGTGAGGCGGTAGCAGCAGTGGCCGGGATCGGCGAAGAACCGCTCGCCCCGATGGCTGAGGATGAAGCTCGCTTCGTCGGCGTGCCGGTGGATGGCGGTCCGCAGCCGGCCCGTACCGCCTTGGACGCCGAGGACCGTGAGGGCTTGCGGCCAGGTGTCGCGGATCGCGACGGTGCCGCAGGCGAAACCGCGGGTGGTGGGCTCCTTCGCCTCCTCGGGAGTGACGGGGCCGGCCGCGTCCGGCAGCAGCGTCAGGCTTCGCCACTGCACCTGGTTGAAGAAGCCGAAGCCACCGCCGTCGAGCGGCTCCAGCGCCACGTCGTGATAGGTGACGTCGAACAACCACCGGGCCAGCCCCGCCTCGCGGGGGTGGGAGTGCCGTGCCCGTGCCGCGATGTGCAGCAGCAGGTCGGCGCTCGGCCGGAAGAGGGCGCTGGAGTCGCCGAAGTTCAGCGACCTGGGGTACCGTCCCTCACCCCAGCCCGCCAGCGGCTTGACGTACAGCAGTGAGTGCACGGCCCACGGGACACAGCGGGTGTAGCACGACAGGTCCAGGCGCTCGTGCAGCGACGGGTCGTGCCGCAGCAGCACCTCGCGCAGGTGGGCCAGGTGCGCGCCGGCATAGCTCCAGTACTGCAACGACTCGCCGTAACTGTCCTCCTCGAACGCCCCGGCCGCCACCGCATGGCGCTCCACGGTCCGCGCCACCGCTTCGGCGTCGCCCAGGAACGCCGACACGGTGCCGTACCCGTCGAGCAACACCATGAACCAGTTGCACGGGTCCGCCACGCGGAGGTCCAGGGCGCGTCGGCACGGCGCCTGGCAGTTGTCCCGCAGCACGCGGCGGATTCGGTCGTGCTCGCCGGCGGTGAACAGGTCCGGGCAGAGCGAGACCGCTTCCGCGACGGCCAGCCCGATGTGGGCGGTCTCCAGAGTCCCCAGCGACGGTGACGTGCGCGGCCGGAAGTCCGGGCCGATCCAGTCATCGGCCGGCCGGTCGCAGATCGCGAGGACCTCGGTGCGCAGCCACCGCCCGTACGCCTCGGCCTCCTCGGGCTCCTCCTCGGCCTCGCTGAGGCGATGGGCGAAGGCGACGTCGCACAGCCGCTGGGAGACGACGTGCCACCAGCCCGCCGGCTCATCGCGCGCGACGACCCCGGGCCGCCGGACGAGCCGTTCGGCGCGCCGGCGCAGTGCCTGCCGGATTTCGGCGGCCTTGCCGCCGCGGGCCACCTCGTCGCGCACGCGCTGCACGTCCTGGCCGGTGACGAGGCTGATCATCGTGACTCCTCGGCCGCGGCCCGCAGCGACACATCGGCGATGCCGGCCAGGTGGGCTTCGACCATCGCCAGCATCAGCGGGCCGCAGCCGTGGGGCTCGTCCCGGTAGGGCAGGCACAAGGTCATGTACGCCGCGACGGTGCCCTTCTCGTCTCCCTCGCCCGGGCACAGCGTCCCGGGGCAACTGCGCTCGGTGGAGAAGTCGTCGTTGACGCACACCCGCGCGAGCCCTTCGACGCCGCGCCGGAACGCCGGGGCGTAGGTGGCCGGGTCGAGCAGGCCGTGACGGATGCCGACCCCGATGCCGTAAAGGATCAGACCGGTGCCGGAGGACTCCTCATACGACAGCGGCTGCGGGATCTCCTGGCGCCACAGGCCACGCCGGGACTGATGCGGCAGCAGCGCGGCGGACAGGCCGGTGAACCGCTTCGTCACCTCCGCACGGTGCGCGGACTCCGGGGGCAGTCCACGGGCCAGTTCGGCGAGGGCGAAGTACCCCCAGCCGTTGCCGCGCGACCAATGATCCCGCGAATACGCACCCGGCGCCACGAAGCCGCGGCACTGGTGCAGCAGGCCGTACTCCGGATCCAGCAACTCGTCATGCAGCCGGACGGCCTGACACACCGCCTCGGCGAGGTAGCGCTCGTCCCGGAGGGCGAGCCCCGCGTACAGCAGGTACGGAGAGACGGCCATCGCTGTATCGATCCAGATCTTCTCGGCGTCCCTGTCGCAGGGGTGCTTCATGATCCCCGCAGGGTCGCGCGGCGCGGTGAGCATCTCCTCGGCGTACTCGCGCACGACCCCGATCCGGTGCGGCATGCGGCCTTCGGCGACCAGGAACGCCTGCGGGATCCCGCCGATGGTGTAGTTCGGGAAGTTGTAGACGGGATGGGTGATCTCATCGGGGAAGCGGCTGAGGATCGCCTCACACCGCCGCGTCGACGCCTCGTCCTCGCCGGCCTGCGCGGCCCGGGCGAGGGCGTATATCGCCAGCAGCCCGTAATAGTGCTTGACCTCGGCGAGGGACGCGTAGTGATCGTAAAGGCCGTAGGCGACATCCAGCGGCTTCATCTGCGCCTCCCGGCGGACTCGAAGGAGATGTCGTGCACGGACATGTACGGGGGCCGGGTGAGCACGAAGACGACCACCTCCGCGACATCGACCGCGGCCAGCATGCGGGTTCGATCCACCGCCCGGTCGCCCCAGAACGCGGTGTCCACCCCGCCCGGGTTGACGGTGGTGACCCGGATGCCGCGCTCCCGGACCTGAAGCGCGAACGCCTCCGAGAACATGGCCACCGCCGCCTTGGCGGCGCAGTACAGCGGCGCGACCGGGTTGGCGCGCTTGGCGGCCATCGAGGCGACGTTCACGACGAGCCCGCCCGTCCCGGGATGGACGAGGGGGACGAAGTGCTTGCAGGACAGGAAGGTGCCGGCGAGGTTGACATCGAGGCCGCGGTGGAAAGCCTCGGCGGTGGTGTCGGCGATCCGGCCCGGATCGGCGCGGCCGGCCAGGTTGACCAGGGCGTCGGCGCCGCCCCAACGGTCGCCGACCTCCTTGAAGAACGCCGACACCTCAGCCTCGTCGGTGATGTCGGCGGCGCGATGGATTGGCGCTTCCGCCGGCTCGGCGCGCGCGAGCCCCGAAACGAGGGCCGCGAGCCTGGCGGGAGACGAAGCGGTCAGGGCCAGCCGGGCACCGGCCCGCGCCAGCAGCGTGCACAGCTCGGTTCCGATGCCTCCGGTGGCTCCGGTGACCACGATGCGCCGCCCGCGCAACGTGGTGCCGTCACGTGCGTCCACCACGCGCCCCCCTAGAAGTACCCGCCGCGAGCGACGACCTCGGACGGGGACAGCCCGTCCAGGATGAGCTGCTTGATCTCCTCCTCCTTCGCCCTGACCCGCTCGGCGGTCAGCAGCACGTCCACCGCGAGGCGCCGGGGGACCACGATGACGCCGTCCACGTCCCCGAAGATCAGGTCGCCGGGGTGGATGGTGACGCCGGCGATGCGGATCGGGATCTGCCAATCCGTGACCCGGAAGCGGCCGAGCATCCCGTTGGACGTCCGGTAGCGGCAGAAGATCGGGAATCCCATGTCCAGGACCCGGTCGGTGTCGCGGACCCCACCGTCGATCACGGCGCCGCGGCACCCGTGCTGCCGCGACGCCATCGTCATGACCTCGCCCCACTGCGCCGAGGTGTCGTCGCCGCCGGTGTCCCAGACGCACACCGCGTTGGGCGGGATGGCGTCCAGCATCTCCGCCCGCTGCCGCATCTCGTCATCGAGCACCGGGCTCTTGGCGCCCTTGACGGTGAAGGCCAGGCCGGCGACCTTGGTGCCGTGCCGCAGCGGCAGGATGGCCGGCGGCAGCGCCTGGCAGAGCAGGCCCTTCTCGCGCAGCACGTCGTTGACCGCGGCGGTGAACAGTTGCTCGTAGCGGTCGCAGAGCTCGGTCTCTGCGATGCCGGCATTCGACGAATCGCCGTCGATGCCCGCGGGTGCCGGCTGGCCTGTGTTGACGGTCACAGGACTCCAATCTCAGACCGGGATTCGGCGCCGTGACCAGCGCCGTCATGGCTCACTGGTTACGTGCCGAAGACGTGGGTGTTACCAGGATTCTGGGTCCGGGCGCCGCGCAGGGCCATTGACGGTGCGACGAATCTTTGCACGATCCGCTGATATGTTCCTGCGATCACCACCTGGCGTGGACCGTGGCTCCCGCGCCGGGCCCGTCGGGAAGGTCGAGGCGGACCTCTCGCCGCTTCCCGCCGCGGCGCGCGTCGATGACGAGGCCGCCGCCCCTGGCCATGGGGCAGGCGGCGGCGATGTCCGAGGCTCCCGAGAACTGGAGGAGGATCGGCCGATCGACGGTGACCGCGTCCCCGCCCGGCAGGCCGAGCGTCCCCGGCCGGTGGAAAACGATCTGCGTGACGTCCGCTCCGCCGTGCCGTACGGCCTGCGCCCTTGGCGTGTTGGCGAGCACGGTCACCGGCCTGGGCTCGTCGATCCGTTCCGGCGGGATGCCGGGGATCGTGAGGTAGGCGTACGTGGCCCCGTCGGGACGGGGACCGTGGTCGATCCACATCTCCAGGACCCGGGCGGAGACCTGCCTGCCGGACTGGGAGCGGTTGATGCCGGCCCAACTGCCCGACCGCAGGCCGGCCCGGATCGTCACCGGGGCCGGCTCGGGGAACCGGTAGCCGACGCCGTTGTGGTGGATCGCCTGAGCAGTGTGGCGGACCTCGCCGTGCAGAGCCGTCTGGTCGATGGTGGTGTGCAGGGGGGTGCCGGCATCGGTTCCGGTGATCCCGGTGCCGAGCGCCACGAACTCCTCCATGAAGAAGAACCATGCCTTGCGCGCCTCCACGCCGTCGCGCCGCAGGTGCATGGCGGCCATGCCGTACCGGCCGTCGGAGAGCACGCCCGCGAACTCCGAGCCCCCGGTGTGGTCGCCGAAGTCGCTCAAGGGCAACGGCCCGCCGCGGTAGGCGACGGTGGCGCCCGGCAGGTGCCGCCAGTCCTGGACCGGCCAGAGCTCGTGGTACTCCTCGCCGGTGCGCCACAGGTGGCAGACACCGTCGCACAGGTGCCATCCGGCCAGCCCTTCGCCGTTGCCGGCCTCGGAGAGCACGGTGCGGGACGAGGACACCTTGACCGCCGCCGACCAGGCCGGACGGTGGACGGCCAGGTAGTCGGAACGCCAGAAGGCGCGCGTGCCCGTGGGCGGGTGCCCGCCTTCCACGAAGGCGCGCAGCTCGTCCGCGCGGGGCGCGCCGGCGTCGGCCAGCGCCCGTGCCGCCGAGGCGAGCCGGGCGGCGTGCGCCGCGTTGCCCTCGCGCGAGCTCTCCCGCCCCATGCAGGTGATGTCGTAGCGGCCGGCATGGACCATCCACCGCTGCCCGTCGAGCAGGAAGTCCGACAGCACGGCGAGCGCCTCGCCGGAGAACGCCAGCGGTGTGCCGGCGCACAGCGCGGCGAGGGCCGCCGTCTCCATGGCGAAGGTGTGGCCGTACCCACCGGAGTAGAGCTGCGCGCCGTGCTGGTGGAAGCTGTAGTCGGGCTGGATGCCCTCCTCGCACGTGGTGACCAGGAGGCCCGCCGCGCGGCGGAACGCTTCGGCCAGGCCGGCGAGGTCTTCGGCGAGCAGACTGCGGCGGATGGCGACCTGGGCCGTCCACAGCAGGTTCTGACCCGTCATCCGGTCCCAGGTCGCCCTGCCGAGCAGCTCGCCCACCCGTTCACGCTGGGCGGCCGTCAGACGGGGATGGAGCAGCAGGGCGGCGTCGCCCAGGCGACGGGGGACGCCGAGCTGGTTGTACCACCAGTTGGGGCAGACGGGGTCGAGCCGCAGCCAGGCGTCCAGGGCCCGCATCGCCTGGCCGGGCCGGTCTCGCGCGAGGTGGGCGAGCCTGGTCACGTGCTCGAAGGGAGCCCACGTGGCCACGCTCCGGTCGGTGTAGTCGATGTCGGGCCAGGTGCCGTCGCCGGCGGGGGGTGTGACCGGTGTTCCCGGCTCCTCCTGGCGTAACGCGGCCAGCAGCCGCGCCCGGATGACGGCGGCCGCCTCGCTCACGCCGCCCTCCTGATGCGCAGGGTGCGGATCTGGAACGGGCGCAGCGTGAGCGGGATGCCCGCGCGGTCGTGAACGAGATCCGCGATGGGGCGTTCGAGCAGGTCGGTCTCGGCGGCCGACCGGATCGCGGCCGAGACGTGGAGATGGGCGCGCGCCCGGGTGCCGTGGGCCTCGTACACCCGCACCACCAGATCGCCCGAGCCGTCGTCGGCCAGCTTCACGGCCTCGACGATCACGGCGTCGTGGCCGACGCTCACCAGCGGCTCGACCTCTCCCGTCCCCAGGACATGACGAGCCGGCAGGTTGAGACGGTAGCCCTCGCGGACCGCGTCGCCGATGCCCGCGCCGGGGACCACCGTGTAGCGGAAGCGATGCCGCCCCTGGTCGGTCTCGGGATCCGGGAAGCGAGGGGCGCGGAGCAGGGACAGCCGGACCGTCGTGGTCGTCCCCTCGTCAGCGCGACGATCCCTGGTGACGTCGTGGCCGTAGGTGGAGTCGTTCACCACGGCCACCCCCCAGTCCGGCTCTCCGACGTGGATCCACCGGTGCGCGCAGATCTCGAACTTGGCGGCCTCCCAGGAGGTGTTGGTGTGGGTGGGGCGGTGGATGTGGCCGTACTGGGTCTCCGCGGCCGAGCGTTCGGCGTGCAGGTCGAACGGGAAGGCGACCTTGAGCAGTTTCTCCCGTTCGTGCCAGTCCACCTCGCACTCCAGGAAGACGGTCCGCTCCCCGGGGCGCAGCGAGATCACCTGCGTGAAGGCGGAGGCCCCGTGCGTCCGCTCCACCCGCAGCGCGTCATCGAGGAGCGTCATGGACGCGACGTGGGTGATGTCGTGCCCGACGTTGCGGTAGTGGGCGTCGATGTCCCAGGCGTCCCACTCGTTGGGCAGGTCGGGGTGGATCTGCAGGAGGTTGGCCGCCTGTCCCGGGGCCACGGCATCCCGCCCGGTGGCCGCGTCCACGATCGACACGATGAGCCCACGCTGGTCCACGGTGACGCGGACCAGCCCGTTGTCCAGCGCGTACCCGCCGCCGGGCGGCTTCTCCGCCCGCACCTGGGCGTGGTCACCGGCCCGTGGGGTGGACGCGCCGAGCGCGGCGACGCCGTTCCTGGGATGCGGGGCGGCGTTGAAGGCGACGGGAACCCGCCCGCGTCCGGCGCCGAGCGCCCGCAGGGCGTCACCGATGATGCCCTCCAGCTCCTGTTGGGCCGCGGTGAGGTGCTCCATGGTCTCCCGGTTCACCCATCTGATGGACGACCCGGGCAGGATGTCGTGGAAGTGGTGGAGCAGCAGTGTCTTCCACAGCCGGTCCAGGGCGGCGTAGGGGTAGGCGAAACCGGCGCGGACGGCCGCGGTCGCCGACCAGAGTTCCGCTTCGCGCAGAAGGTGCTCGGTGCGGCGGCCGGCCTGTTTGATCTTGGCTTGGGTCGTGTAGGTGCCGCGGTGGATCTCCAGGTACAGCTCACCCACCCACACCGGTGCCTGCGGGTGCTCGGCCTCGGCCGCGGCGAAGAACGCCGCCGGGCTCTCGACCGTCACGCGCGGTGAGCCCTCCAGATCCGCCAGCCGCGCGGCTCGGGCCAGGATCTCCCGGGTGGGCCCGCCTCCGCCGTCGCCCCAGCCGAAGGGCGCCAGCGACCGGGAGGCCACGCCCTTGTCGGCGAAGTTGCGCGCGGCATGCGCCACCTGCGCTCCGGAAAGCTCGGAGTTGTAGTTGTCGACAGGGGGGAAGTGGGCGAAGACCCGGGTCCCGTCGATCCCCTCCCAGCGGAACGTGTGGTGGGGGAAGCGGTTGGTGGTGTTCCATGACAGCTTGGTGCTGAGGAACCAGCGCGACCCCGAGAGCTTGATGAGCTGCGGCAGGGCGCCCGAGAGGCCGAAGGAGTCGGGCAGCCAGACCTCCTGGGTCTCGATGCCGAACTCCTCCAGGAAGAAGCGCTTGCCGTGCACGAACTGCCTGGCCAGGGCCTCGCCGCCGGGGAGGTTGGTGTCGGACTCCACCCACATGCCGCCGACCGGGACGAACTGCCCGGAGGCGATCTTCTTCTTGACGTGCGTGTAGATCTCGGGCCGGTGCTCCCGCAGCCAGGCCAACTGCTGCGCCTGCGACATCGCGAAGACGAATTCGGGATGGTCGTCCATGAGCGCGGTGACGTTCGCCGCGGTGCGCGCCACCTTGCGCACCGTCTCGCGGGCCGGCCACAACCACGCGGAGTCGATGTGCGCGTGACCCACCGCGGAGATCCGGTGCGCGGTCGCGTGGGCCGGGGCCGACAGCACACCCTCTAGCCGATGACGTGCGAGAACCGCGGTGCCGGGCACGTCGTCCAGATCCACGGCGTCGAGGGCGTCGCCGATGGCGCGCAGGATCGTCCATCGCCGGGCATCGGCGAGGTCGAGCTCGCGCATCAGCTGGCCGAGGACCTCCAGGTCCTGGACGAGGTGCCAGACCGTCTCGTCGAAGAGCGTCAGGTCCGCGCGGACGATGCGGTAAAGAGGCTCGTCACCGGCGGTCAGCGGGTCGCCCAGACGCGTGACCGGACCCTCGATGAGCGGATTGGCGGCCGCTTCGACGTGGAACCGCACGCGCCCGTCGCTCGCCGGCCGTATTCTGAGCCAGGTGTTGCGCGGGTTGAGCCCCTTGATCGGTGTCCCGTCCGGCCGGTAGGCGAGCCCTTCTGCGGAGAAACCGGGCCGGTCCATCGCGAAGCCGAGATCGACGATGGCCTCCACCGTGCGGTCGCGCCAGGATTCCGGCACCAGCCCGGTGAAACGGAACCAGGCGGTCGCCCAGGGGGCGCCCCAGGGCTCGCCCGCGGACGCGGGACGGTAGGGGGCCGAGAGTCCCGCGGCGACCGGGACCGGCCCGTCCGGCGACGTCCACAGCGCGATCTCCATGGGGATGGGGGATCGGTGGACCGCTGGGCGGATGCGTTCGCGTAAGACCCGTTCGAGACGTCCTTCGATCAGCTTGCGGTCGTCGTGCATGTTCCTCCGTTCGCGGGAGAGGTCAGCGGGCGCCTTCGCGCACCTCGATGGGCAGAACGATGTGCCGCGCCCCGTCCTCCTGAAGCAGCTCGACGGCTGCCCGGCCCATCTCCTTGGACGGCAGGACCGCGGCCGCGGTGATGAAGGGCACGATGTCGAACGGCGCGACGTCGTCCATGCTCGCCAGGGCGAGCCGGTCCAGCAGGGCGGGGTCCAGGTCGCGCAGGTCCTGCATGGCGGTGGCGAGGGCGTAGCCGTGCGCGCACAGCAGCGCCGTGGGGGGTTCGGGGCCGTCCAGCAGCCCGGCGAGGTACTGCCGCCGAGTCGCCTCAGGCATCTTCTGGTAGGAGCGGAGCACGGTGAGCTCGGGGTCCTCCGGCACCTTGTAGGACACCAACGCCTGCTTGTGGCCGGTGAGCCGGTCGCGGACGCTGGTGCAGTCGATCTCGTCCCAGAGCGTCGCGATGCGCCGGTGCCCCTGCTCGATGAGCTTCTCGGTGACCCGGTAGCCGACGGCCACGTTGTCGGCGGTGACCGCGCTGGTGGCGATCTCGGGAAGGTAGCGGTCCACCATGACCACGGGGATGCCCGACTGGCGGATCTCCTCGATGGCCAGCGCGTTGGAACTCCCCTCGACGGGGAACAGGACGATGCCCGACACTCCGTCCTGCCGAGCCTGCCGCAGCGCGAGGAGTTCCTGTTCCGGCGACCATTCGGAGTTGGACAGCAGGAGCCGGTATCCCATCTCCTTGCACATCGCCTCGACCCCGCTGAGCATCCCGCTCACATGACCGCTGCCCAGGCCGAACAGCACGCAGGCGATGGTGGCCGTCTCGCGCTCGCCCGGCGTCGCGGCGGCGCGGACGTCCCGCTCGGCGACGAACGTGCCGCGGCCGCGCTGCCTGATCAGGATGCCCTGGCCGACCATCTCGTTCAGCGCGCGCACGGCGGTCGCGGTGCTGACGCCGAATCGCTCGCACACCTCGCGCTGCGAGATGAACGGCTTACCGGGCACGTACTCGTTCCGCAGGATCGCCGCGTGCAGTTCGTTGACGATCTGCCGATACAGCGGCAGGCCTTCACCAGGGGAGGTCGCTGTCATGGGCGACAGGTTAGCAGGTTATCTGCTCGCGATGCCATTGCCTGATGGCCTGATGCCTTGACAGGTTAGGCGGTTATTTCTACTGTCCGTGTTGCGCCGGAATGTGATGACGGTTACCGGTGCGTGAACTTCCTTGAGACGGGATCCGGCCCATGACCAGCCCTCCCTGCCCGGCCAGCCTCGGACCACGCACTCGCCCCGGCGGCGAGGCGGTCGCCTTCGGCACCGGGGCCTGGACCTTCCGCACCCCTTGAGGAGTCCCATGCTGGAAATCGACCTTCGCGGCGACCTGTACGCCGACAAGGTGCACGGATGCTGGCTCGGCAAGAACGCCGGCGGCACGCTCGGCGCGCCCGTCGAGCAACTGTACGGCCGGCCGGAACCGCTGGACGTGCGCTGGTATCCCGAGCTGCGCGAGGGCGGCATCCCCAACGACGACCTGGAGTTACAGCTCATCTGGCTGCTGGCGCTGGAAGAGGTGGGACCCGCGCTCACCGCTCGGGACCTGGCCCGCTACTGGCTCGACCATGTCGGCTACAACTTCGACGAGTACGGCATGGCCAAGGCCAACCTCAGGCTGGGCCTGGAGCCGCCGCTGACCGGCAGTCACAACAACTGGTTCGCCGACTGCATGGGCTGCCCGATCCGCGCCGAGATCTGGGCCTGCGTCGCGCCGGGCGCGCCCAGGACCGCCGCCCGCTACGCCTTCCAGGACGCCATCCTGGACCACGCCGGGGGCGAGTCGGTCTACGGCGAGCTGTTCAACGCCGCGCTGGAGTCGGCCGCGTTCGTGGTCGGCGACAGACGCAAGCTCGTCGATATCGGCCTGTCCTACGTGCCCGAGTCCAGCAGGACGGCGGCGGCCATCCGCGCGGCGGTGGCGGGCTTCGAGGCGGGGCTGGATCGGCTGGAGACCCGGCGGCGGGTCATCGCCGCCGCGCCGCACCACGTGGCCCAGTACTCCCCGATCAACCTCGGTTTCCAGGTCATCGGCCTGCTGTACGGCGACGACTTCGGCGACGCGCTGTGCACCACGGTCAACTGCGGCTACGACACCGACTCCTCGGGCGCGGCGGTCGGCGCCTTCCTGGGCATCCTGGCCGGACGGTCCGGACTCCCCGAGAAGTGGACCGCGCCGCTCGGCGAGCAGATCGCCACCAACGAGTCGTGGGGCGGCGTGCGTGGCCTGGCCGGGCTCGTTCCGGACACCCTGACCGAGCTCACCGAGCGGATCCGGGCCGTCGCGCTGCGGCTGAACGGCCAGGTGGTACGGACGCCGGAGGCCGACCTCTACGCCGACTCCTCCATCGCCGACCTGTGGAACCGCAGCCCGACCACCGTCGTGCACTCCGGGCCCGACGTGCACGTCTCCGTCGCCCACGGTGACGGCCCGGTAGTGATCCCCGGCCAGGTCAAGGAGTTGACCACCGTCGTGCGCAACACGCGCCGCGTGCCGATCACCGTCCGGGCGGCGCTCGCCGTACCCGACGGCTGGAAGGCGCCCGGCCGGCAGGAGGTGGAGCTGCCGGCCGGCGCGAGCGCGACCCTGACCTGGCAGGTGGAGGCGCCGGACCGGACGGTGCTCGACGTGAGCAACCGGCTCTTCCTGAGCCTGTCCCCGGCCGGCAGGCCGGAGCCTCCCGCCGTGCCGATCGTGCTGCTCGGCGCCTCCGCCTACCGGGTCAGCGGCCAGGACCGGAGCTGGCGCGAGGTGTACGCGACCGGCAACGCGGTGCCGGTGGATCCCGGCGTGCGGTATCTGCAGACCTTCGCGCACGCGCCGCGGGCCGTGGACGCCTGGCTCGCGGTCGAGGCCACCTGCGCCGTACGGCTGTGGGCCAACGGCGCGCTGGTGGCCGAGGCGCCCGGCCCACGGGAGATCCGGCCCTGCCACCGCGGCACGCCCGGCTCGTCGGGGCCGGTCGGCTTGCGCGAGGGCTGGAACGAAATCCGCATCGAGCTCGTCCGCGGCGAGGGGGCGCCGCCGGCCGAATGCCATGTCCTGTTCGCCACCGATGACCGTTTCCGCGCCGCGCTCACCGAGCTCGGCCGAACCCGCTTCCCGTGGGATCTCACCAGGAGGTAACCCGTCATGTCCCCCCACGTGACCCGCCGCTCCCTCATCCGGGGCCTGGGTGGCGCCGCGCTCTTCGCGGCCCTGCCGGGCCCGCTGCTGGCCGCCTGTTCCACCCAGCCCGCCGGAACCTCGGCGCCGTCCTCGAACGCCAAGGTCAGGTTGCCGTCCCACCTTCCGTACGCGGGGGTCAAGCCGGACCTGGCGCCCACCACGAACGGCGTGGACGCCGGGTATCTGACCTACCCGGCCGATCCGGCCGCGGCCATCACGCAGCCGCCGGGCCGGGGCGGCACCGTCACCGCCATGACGCTCACCTACGGCGCCGTGCCGCCGGCCGTCGGCCAGAACGCCTACTGGCAGGAACTCAACAAGCGCCTGGGCGCCACCCTGAACCTCAACATCGTCCCCAACGCGGACTACGCCAACAAGCTGACCACGGTGGTGGCGGGAGGGGACCTGCCGGACATGGTGTTCTTCTTCGCCGCGTTGAAGCCACCGCAGTTCCCGGCGCTCCTCCGCGCGAAATTTCAGGATTTGTCGGAATTCTTGGGGGGTGACGCCGTCAAGGAGTACCCCTTCCTGGCCAACATCCCCACACCGAGCTGGCGCAACGTCACCTTCAACGGCGGGATCTACGGCATCCCCGTGCCGCGAGGCATCGTCGGGACGGTCATGTTCGTCCGCGACGACCTCATCCGCGAGAAAGGGCTGCAGCGCCAGCCGGGGAGCTTCGAGGAGTTCCGCGAGCTGTGCAAGGCCCTCACCGACACCAAGAGAAACCGCTGGGCGCTCGGCCAGCCGGACACCCTGCTGCCCTTCCTGGAGCAGATGAGCGGTGCGCCCAACATGTGGCAGGTCGAGAACGGCACGTTCACCCACCACTACGAGACCGAGCAGGCCAAGCAGGCGATCAGCGACATGCTCACGCTGTTCAAGGACGGCGTGTTCCACCCCGACTCGATCGGTTCCGACACCGTCCAGGTCAAGCAGTGGCTCCAGGGCGGCTCCATCGCCGTCAACCGGGACGGCTTCGCCGCGTGGGCGAGCAACGCGCCCGCGGGAGTCACCGACCCGGAGAACTACGTGGGCGCGATCCTGCCTCCCGGCCGCGACGGCGGCCAGGGCGTGCACTGGGCGGGCGGCGGCGCGCTGGGCCTCATCTCCCTGCGCAAGGCCGGCAAGGAGCGGATCGCCGAACTGCTGCGCATCTGCGACTGGCTGGCGGCGCCGTTCGGCACGGCCGAGCACAGGTTCCGCAAGTACGGCGTGCAGGGAGTGCACCACGAGCCGAGCGGCTCCGATCTGACGCTCACCGAGCTGGGCAAGACGGAGGTCACGGTGCCGATCAACTACCTCACCGACTCGCCGCAGGTGCTCTACACGCCCGGCATGCCGGCCCTCACCAAGACCCAGCACGCCTTCCAGCAGCAGCTCGTGGCGCTGGCCGTACCCGACCCCTCGATCGGGCTGTTCTCCGAGACGCTCAACAGCAAGCTCGCCCAACTGGACAAGCACTACACCGACACGCTGCGCGACATCTACGCAGGACGCAAGCCCTTCTCCGCCTGGGACGAAGCGGTCCGCGAGTGGCGCAGCAGGGGCGGCGACCAGATCAAGGCCGAGTTCGCCAAGGCGTATGAGGAGGCCAACGGATGACCGGCACGAGCCGGCGGCGCTTCCTCCAGCTCAGCGGCGCCGTCGCCGTCGGCGGTGCCCTCGCCCACCAGACCGGCACCGCGTACGCGGCTCCGCTGCGCGAGGGCTTCCACCCGCCCCGGATCCGCGGCGTCAACTGCGTACGCGTCAGCGAGTTCGGCCGGGCCAGGAACCGGTTCGGCGTCAACGCGGTCCGCTACTACCTCAACCCGCAGTCGGTGGCGACATCGCGTGGCACCACGGTGGCACAGGCATGGCAGTCGCAGTTGGACTCGCTGGAGTCGGCCGTGCGGGAGGCGGCCCGGCAGGGCCTGTGGAGCGTCATCGACCTGCACGAGCCGCCCAACCCCGACCGGATCGCGGCGCAGCGGCCGGAGTTCTGGGCCGACGACGCCAACCTGGACGTCCTGGTCAACGCGTGGCGTGACATCGTCGAGCGCGTCACGCCGTATCGCGCCTACATCTGGGGCTACGACCTGCTCAACGAGCCGCACAACCGCGCCGAACTGCCCCTGGGCGCGAGCAAGTGGCCCGCCTGGGCGCAGGCCATCACGGACGACATCCGGACCCGCGACACCGCCACTCCCATCGTGCTGGAACCGGGACCGGGAGCGCTGCCGCGGGGTTTCATCGAGAACGAGTGGATCGACGCCGGACCCGGCTACCCGGTCCTGTACCAGGGTGACTTCCCGCTGCTGAACGACCCCAAGGTCATCTACAGCCCGCACGTCTACGACCCCCACTCCTACACCCACCAGGGCCTGAGCACCTTCAACAAGGCGCCGGCCGCCACTGACTGGCCCGACAGAAGGACGTACCCGGGCCTCCTCAAGGAGCCCTACGGCGACGCGCACTGGGACAAGGACCGCCTCAGGGAACTGCTCAAGCCGATACGCAGGATCCAGTCGAAGTACCGGGTGCCGATCTACGTCGGCGAGTACAGCGCCATTCGCTGGGCCCCCGGCGCGGCCGGCTACATCAACGACCTCACGGAGCTGTTCGAGGAGTACGGCTGGAGCTGGACCTACCACGCCTTCACCGAGTGGCACGGCTGGGACGTCGAGTACACCGAGCAGATGACCAGCGATGCCAACCGGCTGGCCGCGAAGGCCACGCAGCCCACGGACCGGGAGCTGATCCTCAAGGGCTACCTCGCGCGCAACGCCTTCCCCGACCCCGCCGCCCTGCCCGCCCCCAGCCTCCTGGCCAACGGAGACTTCACCAGGGACGCCGACGCCGACGGCCTGGCCGACGGGTGGAGCAAGGGGAGCCAGGCGACGGTCACGCTCGCCGGCGGCGTTCAGCGGGTGTCCTGCCCGGCGGCGGGCAAGGGCGTCGACCAGGAGTGGGTCACGATCAGCGACGAGAACCGCTACAGGCTCACGGCACGCTTCCGCGTGGACGGTCCGGGCTCGGTCCGCTTCTGGACCTACGCCGTCGATGACGCCTACGGCCACGCCGGCAGCAAGATCATCGCGGACGCGTCGCCCACCGGCCAGTACACCACCCGGCAGCTCGAGTTCGTGCCTCCGGCGGGCGCCGCCAGGATCAGCGTCCGCTTCTGGGCCAACAGCGCCACCGCCTTCCTGCTCGACCAGGCGGAGCTGGTGGATCTCGGCCCCGACCCGGCCCGGCGCCCGCCGGAGACGACGGCCGTGGTCACCGGCGCCGATCACGTCCGCTTCACCGCCGAGGCGTACAACGGCGCGGCGGTGGCCCGGACCGAGTACCGCATCGTCGGCCAGGGCTCGGGCTGGCAGGCAGTACCGGATGGCGGGCTCACGATCAACCCCGGCGACGCCACGGTCGTCGGCTACCGCTCGATCGACACGGCCGGGATCGTGGAGCCGGCCAAGGCGATCGTCATGGGCTCGCACGCCCGCTGACCGTTCACGATGGAGGGTTGGATGTCCGTCACGCACCGGATGCCGCGGCGCGGCGCGTTGCGCAGGGATCGCTTCCTGCTCTGGCTCGGCCTGCCGGGCCTGGCGGTGATCGTGCTGTTCCACTACGTGCCGCTGCTCGGCAACGTCATCGCGTTCAAGGACTACCAGCCCTTCATCGGCATCCTGGAATCGCCGTGGGTGGGGCTGGAGAACTTCCGGGTGATCTTCAACGGCGACCCGGACTTCCTCAACGCGCTGGCCAACACGCTGATCATCTCCTTCATCCAGGTCGTGCTGGTGTTCCCGGTGCCGATCGCGCTGGCGCTGCTGCTGAACTCGCTGCTGTCGGAACGGCTCAAGCGCGCCGTGCAGTCGGTGCTCTACCTGCCGCACTTCATGTCCTGGGTGATCGTCGTGGCCGTCTTCCAGCAGATGCTCGGCAACGCGGGCCTGCTCAACACCTGGCTGCGGGCCCGCGGGCTGGAGGGCTTCCAGATCATCGGCGATCCGTCGCTGTTCAAGGCGCTGATCACCTCACAGGTGATCTGGAAGGACGCCGGGTGGGGCACGATCCTCTTCCTGGCCGCCCTCTCGCGGGTGGACCTGCACCTGTACGAGGCCGCCGCCGTGGACGGCGCCTCGCGCGGGCGGCAACTGTGGCACATCACCCTGCCCGGCATCAGGGGCGTCATCGTGCTGCTGCTCATACTCAAGCTGGGCGACGTGCTCACCGTCGGCTTCGAGCAGATCATCCTCCAGCAGCGGGCCGTCGGCCTGGAAGCCTCTGAGGTCCTGGACACCTACGTCTACACCAACGGCGTCCTGGGCGGGAACTGGGGCGTCTCCGCCGCGGTGGGCCTGGTCAAGGGTCTCGTGGGGGTGGCCATGGTGCTCGGCGCCAACAAGATCGCGCACATGCTCGGGGAGCGCGGTGTGTACTCCAAGGAGGCTCGATGAGCATCATCCTCGCTGCCGGGCGGCGATCCCGCCGCGCCGCCGTCACCGGTATCGTCCCGCCCTCGCTGCCGGTACGCGCGCTCAAGGGCGTGGTGCTGCTCGTGTGCTGCGCCGTCGTGATCCTGCCCTTCATGTCGGTGATCTCCACGAGCCTGGCCGGCCAGCAGGAGATCAGCGAGGCGGGCGGCCTGGTGCTCTGGCCGCGGCAGCCCAGCCTGGACGCCTACCGCGCCATCTTCGCCGGGGGAGTGGTCACCCGGGCGCTGCTGGTCTCGATCGGGATCACCGTCGTCGGCTCGCTGCTGTCGCTCACGGCCACGGCCTGCCTGGCCTACTCGCTGTCCCGGCCCGGCAGCTTCGCCCACCGGCCGCTGCTGCTGACGGTGCTCTTCACGCTGCTCTTCTCGCCGGGCATCATCCCGAGCTACCTGATCGTCAAGCAGCTCGGCCTGCTCGACTCCTACTGGTCGCTGATCCTGCCCGTGCTGGTGAACGGCTTCAACGTCGTCGTCATGCGGGCGTTCTTCATGGACCTGCCGCGGGAGCTGATCGACTCGGCCCGCATCGACGGCGCCGGGGAGCTGCAGATCATGCTCAGGGTCGTGGTGCCCCTGTCCAAGGCGGTGCTCGCGGTCGTCGGCCTGTTCTACGCCGTCGCCTACTGGAACAGCTTCTTCACCGCGATGCTCTACATCAACGACACCAGCAAGTGGCCGTTGCAGCTCGTGCTGCGGACCTACGTGGTGGACAACGCCGCGCTCGGAGCCGACCAGCTCAACCTCGCCGCCGAGCTGCCTCCGCCGCAGCAGGCCCTCCAGATGGCCATCCTCGTCGTCAGCCTCGTGCCGATCCTGCTCGTGTACCCCTTCCTGCAGCGTCACTTCGCCAAGGGCGTGCTCCTCGGGGCGGTGAAGGGGTGAAGACGTTCCTCGCCATGAACGAGGTGACCGTGCGCCGCCTCTTCGACGAGCGTTCCTACGCCACCCTGCGCTCGCTGACCACCCTGGTCGCGACTCCCGGCGAGGCCGAGATCATGATCACCACGTGGGGCAGCCCGCCCGTGGACGTGGCCGCGGCCCCGCGGGTCCGCGCCGTCTTCCACGGCGCCGGCTCGATCCGCGGCCTGATATCCGACGCCTGCTGGGACCGCGGCATCGTCGTCGTGTCCGCCGCCGCGGCCAACGCCGTACCCGTCGCGGAGTTCACCCTCGCGTCGATCGTGTACGCGGGCAAGCGCATCCCCTGGTACACCCGCACGTACGCCGCCTGTCCCGGCCGGGCGTGGGAAGGCCGCGTCCATGTGCCCTCGGCCTCCAACCACCGCCGCGTCGTCGGGCTCGTCGGCCTGTCGCGGGTAGGGGCCCGGGTCCTGGAACTGCTGCGCCCCTTCGACTTCGAGGTGCTCGTCGCCGATCCCTATGCCGTCCCCGCTCCCGGCTTCACCCTGGCCGGCCTGGACGAGCTGCTACGGCGCAGCGACATCGTCTCCCTCCACGCCCCGCTGCTGCCCGAGACCCGGCACATGATCGACGCCCGTCGTCTCGCCCTGATGCCCGACGGCGCCACCCTCATCAACACCGCCCGCGGCGGGCTGGTGGACACCGACGCCCTCGTACGCGAGCTGGTCACCGGTCGCCTCCACGCCATCCTCGACGTCACCGACCCGGAGCCGCTCCCGCCGGACTCGCCGCTGTTCGGGCTGCCCAACGTCCAGCTCACGCCGCACATCAGCGGATCGCTCGGCACCGAGACCCAGCGCCTCGGGGCTCTCGTCGTCGCCGAGCTGAAGCGCTATCTCACCGGGCGGCCGCTGCTGCATCAGGTGCGGCGGGAGGATCTCGGCAGGCTCGCCTGACCGGGAGCGCGATCCGGTCAGCCGTCCAGTCGCACGGTCACGGTGACGCGGCCTCTGTCATCACGCCGGGCGACGGCGTGCCCCGCGTGATGGGCTCCGCCCAGCTCCAGCGAGATCGGGCCACCGGCGCCGGTGAAGTTGCGCCACCACTTCTTGACGTCGGGCAGGGCGACGGGGATCCGGACGATGTCGCCCTCGCGCTGGTAGGCGACAGGGGTGCTGAAGGTCCGTCCTGACCGCCGGCCCGTGTAGGTGATGACGGTGAGGTGCCGGCTGACCAACCGGCCCCACCGGGGAGAGGAGCGCAGAGCCACCATCCAGGAGTTGAACCCACCGACCACGCGCTTCGTCAACGCTACACCGAGACCCATACGCCCTCCCTGACGTCATTTCCTCCGGCCGGGACCACACTAACCGGGTAAGTGGAGAGGGCCGTCCGGTTATTCGGAAGTGAGAAGTTCGGGTGACGAGATGTCTCGGATGGGAGGCGGCGCGCGGCGGACGTCAGGGGCGGCGGTGCGATCGTCGGGCGGGGTGAGCCGGCCCGGAGGCAGTGGGATGACCGCTTCTACCACTGTGCCGCCCTGCTCGCCCGGCGCGATCAGGCAGGTGCCGCCCAGTTCGGCCGCCCGCTCGCGCATCGACGTCAGGCCGGCGCCCAGGACGGGGCGCTCCGGCAGGCCGGTTCCGTCGTCCGCGATCCGGACCCGCACCCGCTCGGCGTCGCCGCTCAGCTCCACCGTGATCCTGCTCGCTCCGGCGTGGCGCCGGGCGTTCGTCACGGCCTCCTGCACGATGCGGTACGCGGCGGTCTCGATCGCGGGTGGCAGAGCGGTCAGGTCGCCCGTGGCGCGCACGTCGGCGGGTGGTCCCGCCTCGGCCGCCAGCGACCGTACCGCCGCCTCCAGGCGCAGCTCCTTCAGGCCCGGCGGGTGCAGGTCGTAGACCAGGGCGCGGATCTCGGCGGTGACGCTGTTCATGCTCAGGCGCAGGTCCGTCAGCAGGCGGTAGGCGTGCTCCGGCGAGTCGTCCAGCGAGCGGCGGGCGGCGTCCAGGGACATGGCCATCGCGGTGAGCGCCGTGCCCAGGCCGTCGTGCAGATCGCGGTGCAGGCGGCGGCGCTCCTCGTCGCGCGCCACGGCCGCGCGCTCCCGATGGTGTCGCAGGTCCTCGGCCAGCCTGACCGCATGGGCCACGTCGGCCACGATCGGGACCAGGACGGCGAGCATCCGGCGCTCGTACGCGGGCGGGAAACGCCGCCGTCCGGGCGCGCCGATCAACAGCGTGCCGACCTGTTCGCCATGCCAGACCAGGGGGATCTCACGCGGCGACGGGCCGAGTTCCCCGCAGGCCACCTGCCTGCCCGCCGTCACCGTGGCGCCGGTGACCGCCAGTCCGTTCATCACGGCCTGCACGGCGGCGGCCAGGGCCTCGGCCGGGCCGGCCCGCTGGATCTGTCGTTGCAGCGCCCGCGCGTGCGTGCGCGGGTCGCCGCTGCGGCCGTACAGCATGCGGTCGAGACCGCGCTGCAACGTGGCGTGCACCGGGCGGAAGGCCAGCCCGGCGAGGATGCCCGCGACCGCGGCGACCACCTCGCCCCGCCCGGAGAGCACGACGCCGGTCAGCGCGCTCGCGGGGAGGTACGCCACGGCGACGAACCCCAGCAGCGCCGCGCCGAGCACGGCCCGGCTGACCAGGGTGTCGATCGCGTACAGGCGGTAGCGCAGCACCGCGACCGCGATCGCGACGGGCACGGCCGCCTCGCTCAGCACGGTCGGCCACAGGTGGCCGGACTCGTAGGTGGGCACGGCCCCGATGGCCATGGCGAGCAGCAGCCAGCCGATCTGGCGGCGTACGTCCGGGCCGGAGTACCGGAATCGGATGAGCAACGGCACCAGGCTCAGCCACGGCAGCACGACGTTGACCTGGCGCATCACGTCGAGCACCACCGCCAGCGCGGGGCCGGGCTCCAGCACGGCCCAAGGCGGCGGCCCCATCCCGCCGGACGGCACCGGGGCCAGGGTCAGCACCACGATCTGCCCCAGGCACCACACGGCGAGGGCGAGGCACACCCATCGCCAGCGCGATCGCCGCAGGGATACGTCCGGGTACAGCAGCGGGATGAGCAGCCAGAGCAGATAGCCGGCGGTCCGGCTCACCACCCCACCGGTCGTGACCGCCTGGAGCGCCCACGGCGGATCGCCGGCGAGCTCGACCAATCCGGCCAGCGAGCCCATCAGCCAGCGCAGCGCGGAGCAGGCGCCGAAGGCGAGCAGCAGCCAGGCCACGAGCAGCCGCGGCCGGCGGAACACGATCAGCATGCCCAGCAACGCGCACAGACCAGGGGCCAGCAACTCCGCCCCGCCGTACCCGGCAGGCCGCACCTCCGGTGGCAGGTTCACCGCCACCAGCACGTACGCGGCCATCACAAGGTAGGCGAACACGCAGCCGGCGGCGGCGGCGATCCGCGCGGTGCGCGCGGACAAGCGCCGGGCAGAATGCTCGGTAGCCCGCCTGGTGTCCTGCCGCGCCATCTGTGTCCCGCCCTTCGTCGAAGGGCATACTGGCCACCTGCGGCCATGCCGGCAACACGGCCCCCCGGCCGTCCGGCGGGTTCGGGGGCGGTCCCGCGTCCGCTGACGGCCGGCGACGGCTCAAGCGGCGACTCATTCACTCGCCGCCGGGGTCAGGGAGATGTTCCAGTAGCCGGCGTAGCGGCCGCCGCGGCGCAGCAGGTCGTCGTGGCCGCCTTCCTCCACGATCCGGCCGCCGTCCAGGAAGACGATGCGGTCGGCGCGTTGGACGGTTCGCATCCGGTGCGCCACCATCACCACCGTCCGGCCCGCCATCAGGCGCTCGATGCCCTCGTGGACCGCCGCCTCGTTCACCGGGTCCAGGGCGGAGGTGACCTCGTCCAGCAGCACGATGGGCGCGTTCTTCAGCAGCGCTCGCGCGATCGAGACACGCTGGCGCTCACCGCCCGACAGCAGGGCGCCGCCCTCGCCGACATCGGCCTGCCATCCGCCGGGCAGCCGCTCGATCACCTCGTCGAGCCGCGCCGCGGTCGCCGCCGCCCGCACCTCGGCTTCGCCGGCCCCGGGACGGCCGAGGCGGATGTTCTCCTCGATCGTGCCGTCGAAGAGATAGACGTCCTGGAAGACCACGGCGATCCGCGCCATCAGCACCTCGGTGTCGATCGCGCGCACGTCCACGCCGCCCACGCGCACCGCGCCCGCGTCCACGTCGTAGAACCGCGCGAGCAACTGCAGCAAGGTGCTCTTGCCCGCACCCGACGGGCCGACGATGGCGAGCCGCTGTCCCTGCGGCACGGACAACGACAGGTCGTCGATCACCGTGCGGTCGCCGTGCCGGAAGGTGACGGAGTCGAACTCCAGGTCATGGCGTACCGGCTGGATCGGTTCACGGGGTTCCGGCAGCGGCTCGGTGCGCAACAGCGTGTCCAGCCTGGCCAGCTCGGACCGCGTGGCGCGGAGCTTGCCGCCGATGTCCGCCAGCGACAGCAGCGGATCGGCGCAGCGGGCGGCGAGCACCAGGATCGCCAGGACCTCCGCCGCGCCGATGTTCCCGCCGAGCGCGAGGTAGGCGCCCAGGACGAGCAGCACGGTGAACATCGCCTGCACCGTGACCGTCAGGCCCACTACGCCGGGCAGCGTCGCCAGCACGGTACGGCGGGACGCGCGCTGGACGTGCCGCAGCGAGTCGTCGAGCAGCCGGAAGCGTTCGGCGGTCCGGCCGCCGGCCCGCAGCACCGGCTGGGCCTGGAGATATTCGATGACCCGCGCGCTCGCCTCATGGTCGCGTTCGTGGCGCTCCGCGTCGGCGGCGGCCGTCGAGCGAGCGGTCCAGACCTGGATCGCCGCCACGATCGGGGCGGCGGCCAACGCGGCCAGCCCCATCCGCCAGTTGAAGGCGAGCATCACGGCGACGATCGTCAGGGGGGTCGCACAGGCGGAGATGAACGGCGCCAGCAGATGCACCACCACGGACATCGCCTGAAGGACGCCGCGACTGGCCAGGACGGAGACCTCCCCGACGCGGCCGGCGCCGTACCAGCCGATCGGCAGCCGGGCCAGGTGGTCGCCGAGGCGGTGATACACCCCCCGCAACATCGTGGTCCCGACGCGGAAACCGTTCAGATCGCTGATGTAGCGCAGCGCCGCGTAGACCGCGACCGCGGCTCCGAACGCGACCAGCCACGGCCGGGCATCTCCGGGCTCGGGCCCGAACAGCGCCCGCAGCACCGGCACCAGCAGCGCGTAGAGCAGACCTTCGGCTATCGCGGTCGTCGTCATCAGGGCCATGGTGCGGCGCATCGGCCGGGCGTACTCGTGTCCGAGCACGCGCAGCAGCATTCGAATCATCGGGGCTCGTCTCCTTGCAGTACGCCACCGCGGGTCGCGGCCTCAGCGGTGATCGCCGATCGGTGGGATCGCCAGAACGCGGCGAACTTCCCGTTCCGCTCCAGCAGTTCGGCGGGAGCGCCCCGCTCGACGATCGACCCGTTCTCCAGCACCACCACGGTGTCGGCGTCGGCGAGGGTCTCCAGACGGTGGGCGATGACCAGGATCGTACGATCGCCGCCCAGCGTCGCCAGTGCCCGGCGCACCGCCTGTTCGGTCTGCGGGTCGGCGAAGGAGGTCGCCTCGTCGAGCACCAGAACGGGCGTGTCGGCGAGCAGCGCGCGGGCGAGCGAGATCCGCTGTGCCTCGCCGCCCGACAGTTCGGCGTCCTCCCCGATCACCGTCTCGTATCCGCGCGGCAGTTCGAGGATCCGATCGTGAATGTTCGCCAGCCGGGCGGCGCGAACCACATCATCGCGGCCGGCATGCGGCACCGCCAGGGCGATGTTGTCCGCGACCGACGCGCGCAGCAGCCGAACGTCCTGGAAGACGAAGGAGACCATCCGGTAGAGCTCCCGGCTGCCGAGCTCGCGCAGATCGACGCCGCCCAGGAGGACCGAGCCGTGGGCCGGGTCGAAGAACCGCGGCAGCAGTCGAACCAGCGTGGACTTCCCGCTTCCGGACGGCCCGACGATCGCGGTGACCGTCCCCGGTTCGAGCACCAGGTCGATCCCGCGCAGCACCTCGTGACCGGGCTCGTAACCGAAGCGGACGCCGCGCAGCTCCACCCGGTGCCCCCGCGGCGCGACCGGGTTCGCGGGCTCCGGCAGCGGCGGCACCGCGAGCACGTCCCGGATCCGTCCGACCGCGCGCCGGGCGGCCTGCATGTCGTCGAAGCCGTGGCCGAGGGCCGCCACCGGAGCGGTCAGCCCCAGTCCCAGCAGCAGGAAGGGCAGCAGGTCGGCCGGGGCCATGCCACCCGACGTGATCAGGGTCGCACCGCCGATCAGCACGACCAGCAGCACGAACGGCGGCGACAGCGCCAGTTGCATCCCCGCGGCGATGACGGAGACACCGCGCACCCACCGGTAGAAGACGCGCACGAAATCGTCCACGGCCGTCAGGAACCTACGGTGGGCGCGCTCGGACCCGCCGAACGCCTTCACCACCGAGATCCCCTGTACGAACTCGACGACGGAACTCGCGATCCGTCCCATGGCCGCGTCGAACTCCTCCTGCTCGCGCAGCCGGGAGGGGGTCATCATCAGCGGGACCAGTGCCACCGCCAGCGCCACCGGGATCAACGTGATCAGCGTGAGCCGCCAGTCGATGCCGAACAAGTAGATCAGCGACACCAGCGGCACCACGAATGCGGCGACGAGCTCGCCGGGGGTGTGGGCGATGAACGGGTGCACGGCGCTGACGTCCTCGCCCACCACCTTCGCCAGCTCGCCGGTACGGCGCCGGGAGAACCAGCCGATCGGCACGCGTCCCAGCCGCGCGGCCAGCCGCCTGCGGAACGACAGTTGCACCTGGCCGTCGAGGACATGCCCGATCCCGGAGGACGCGGCCGTGAACAGCAGCCGTACGAGCAGGCCGGCCGCGCCCGCGATCACGACGGTCCAGACGTGACCGTGATCGATCGGGCCGGGCGACAGCAGGGTACGCCCCAGTTCGACGACCGCCAGCAGCGGCGCCAGCCCCGCGATGGCGCCGATGACCTGGAGGATGACGACGGCGGCGAAACTCCCGATGTGCGGGCGCAACAGCCCCGCCATGCTCTGTCCCGCCGCGGGATCGGCGTCCGCTGGTGGTGTGGACGGCTTCCTCGCCTGGGCGAGGCCGGTGGTGGTCATGGCTCTCCCGTCTTTCGTCAGTCTCGTCGCGACCAGGCCCGTGGCCGAGCCGGTGGCCGCGTTGCCCCGGCCGGACCACCGGCCGCCTGGATCGGCGGAGGGTCGCTCGTCGCCGCCGGCGCGGGCGGGGTGGGGTGTGCATCGGGCTCGCCGGCCTGCCCGGCCCGTGACGGCGGGCTGCTCCGGCGCAGGACGGCGAGGGCGATGAGGACGGCGGCGAGCAGGAGCACGGCGCCGAGGGTCAGGCCGAGCGCGTATCCGTCGTTGAGCGCCTCGGGCGTGGCGGTCCGGCCGGTGCGGTTGTGGGCGGCGGTGCCGAGTGCGGCCAGCCCGAGCGAGGCGCCGATCTGGCGTGAGCTGTTGAGCAGGCCCGATGCGATGCCGGTCTCGTGGGGCGCGACGCCGGCGGTGGCGACGGAGACGACCGGTGCGAGGCAGAGCCCGAACCCGGTGCTCGCCAGGATCGAGGGCCCGAGGACGTCGGTGGTGAAGGCTCCGTCCGGGCTGATCAGGCCGAACCAGGCGAACCCGGTCGCGGTCAGCAGCCCGCCGATGACCAGAAGGGTCCGCGGCGCGAGACGGTAGCCGAGTTTCACGGCGAGCGCGGAGCCGGCGATCACCCCGAGGGCGAACGGCAGGAACATGATCCCGGTCAGGGCCGGCCCCGTGCCGAGGACCTGTTGCAGGTAGAGCGACAGGAAGTAGAACGCCGAGGCCATGGCCGCCCCGACCAGGAGGATGAAGGCGTTCGCGCCGGCGACCGAGCGGTTGGCGAACAGGCCGAGCCGGACGAGCGGTTCGCGGGTGGTGGTCCGTTCGACGTGGACGAAGGCGGCCAGCAGCGCGGCGGCGACCGCCAGGGTCGCCAGGGTGACCGGCGAGGTCCACGCGTACTGGTCGGTGCGCACGACACCGAACACCAGCAGGGTCATGCCAGAGGTGGCCAGGACGGCGCCGAGGACGTCCGGACGGCCGCCGCGAACCGGCGGCGGGTCGGCGGCGACGGCCCGCCAGGCCAGGGCCAGCGCGCACACGGCCATCGGCACGTTCACGAACATCACCCAGCGCCAGCTCGCGTACTCGGTGAGCAGGCCGCCGATCAGGACGCCGAGGGCGCCCCCGGCGGCGTTCACCGCGCTCCATACGCCGAAGGCCCGGACGCGGGCCCTGCCCGCGGGGAACGTCGCGGTCAGCAGCGCCAGCGCGGCCGGGGCCAGTGCGGCGGCCCCGATGCCCTGCACGGCGCGGGCCGCGACGAGATGGCCGGGTTCCTGGGCGAAGCCGCCGGCGAGCGAGGCGAGGCCGAACAGGCCGAGCCCGAGCAGCAGGACCCGCCTGCGGCCGTACCGGTCGGCGGCCTTGCCGCCCAGGAGGAGCAGCCCGCCGAAGGTGAGCGCGTAGGCGTGGATCACCCAGGTCAGGCCCGCCGCGCCGAAGCCGAGGCCGGCGGCGATCCGCGGGAGCCCGACGTTCACGACCGACAGGTCCAGCGACACCATGAACTGCACGACGGCCACCGCGGCGAGGATGAGCCCCGGCCGAGCACCCGGCTCGCTGACCGGTCGTCCGGTCACCGACTCTCTGCTCGTCAACGCCGCTCAGTCCTCTGCGGCTCCGCGTGGCCGACGACCCGCTCGTGCCGGGTTCCGGTGCGAGGGGGTGACGGCCGGCGGCTCTGCGGGCTCACATGGCGGAACCCGCCCTTGACTCGGATGGTGTGCATGCCGGACATCGTGGTGTCCGGGCAGGCGGGCGGTCATCGTGCCCGGGAAGACTCCTCCGCCTGGCACCTGGGAAGTAGCGGCGGCCCGACTACATCCCAGGGAGTAGTGGATTATTACGACATCCTGCGGAGGACCCTCGGCGGAAAAGCCCCTAACCTACGTGAAATGAGGTTCTTGGACCGGCTGCCGCCGCTCGCCCAGGACGGCCTGCTCGCCGTGGCGACGGCCATCCTGCTGTCGGTCATCGTGTTCGCCACGCCCGGCGCCGGCGCGCTGGATCTCGCGGCCGCCCTCGCCGGCTCGCTCGCGCTCGTCGCCTGGCGGCGGGCGCCGCTGGTGTCGTTGCTCGTCAGCACGGCCTGCATGCTCGTGGTCGCGGCGCGCATCCAGCCGGGCCCGCTGGCGGCCTCTCCCGTGCTGGTGTCGGTGTTCGCCGCGGTCAGGGCCGGTCATTGGCCGGCCGCGGCGCTGGCGGGCGCGGTCTTCCTGGGCGCCGACCTGGTGGTGAACCTGCCCGGCGCCGGCGGGGCCGGGCAGATTCTCCAGAACACCACCCTGCTGGTCGGCTGGTTCGTGGCGGCCGGCGTGGTCGCGACGGTGACCCGGCACCGGCAGGCGTACCTGGAGGAGGCCGAGCGGCGGGCCGCCGAGGCCGAGCGCACCCGCGAGGAGGTGGCCCGGCGCCGCGCGGGCGAGGAGCGGCTGCGCATCGCCAGGGAACTGCACGACTCCCTCACGCACAGCATCTCGATCATCAAGGTCCAGGCCGGGGTGGCCGTTCACCTGGCACGCAGGCGCGGCGAGGAGGTGCCCCCCGCGCTGCTCGCCATCCAGGAGGCCAGCAGCGACGCCATGCGCGAGCTGCGCGCCACCCTGGAGGTGCTGCGCGACCCCGGCCACTCCGAGGACGAGGCTCCGGCCAGCGGGCTCGACCGGCTCGACGATCTGGTGGAGCGGGCCCGCTCCACCGGGCTGCCGGCGACGGTGACGATCTCCGGCACGCGTCGGGAGCTGCCGGCCGAGGTGGACCGGGCCGCGTACCGGATCGTCCAGGAGGCGCTCACCAACGTCTCCAGGCACGCCGGCGACGCGGCGGCGGCGGTCCGCATCGACTACGCGGACGAGGAACTGGTCGTCCAGATCGACGACGACGGCAAGGCCGACCCGGACGCGCCGCCCGTGCCCGGCACGGGCCTTCTCGGCATGCGCGAGCGCGTCGCGGCGCTCGGCGGCCGGCTGAAGGCCGAGCCCCGCCCCGAGGGCGGCTTCACCGTACGCGCCGAGCTTCCCCTTGGAGAACGATCGTGATCCGCGTGCTGCTCGTGGACGACCAGGCGCTCATCCGCGGCGGCTTCCGGGCCCTGCTGGAGATCGAGGACGACATCGAGGTGGTGGCCGAGGCCGCGAACGGCGAGCAGGGCGTCGCGCTCGCCCGTGAGCACCGGCCCGACGTCGCCCTCGTGGACATCCAGATGCCGGTGATGGACGGCATCGAGGCGACCCGGCTGATCGCCGCCGACGAGCGGCTGAGCGGCGTCCACGTCGTGATCCTCACCAACTACGGCCTCGACGAGTACGTCTTCAACGCGCTGCGCGCCGGGGCCTGCGGTTTCATGGTCAAGGACACCGAGCCCGCCGACCTGGTGCAGGGCGTCAGGGTCGCGGCCCGCGGCGACGCGCTGCTGTCCCCCGCGATCACCCGCCGCCTGATCGGCGAGTACGTCGCCCGCCGCCCCGCGCCCGCGGCCGAGGGCCTGGACGTGCTGACCAACCGCGAGCGCGAGGTCACCGCGCTGGTGGCCCGCGGCCTGTCCAACGACGAGATCGCCGCCCACATGGTGATCAGCCCGACCACCGCGAAGACGCACGTCAGCAGGGCGATGACCAAACTGGGCGCCAGGGACCGCGCCCAGCTCGTGGTGTTCGCCTACGAATCCGGCCTCGTCACCCCGCGGCGCGGCTGATCGCGCGCCGAGGCGAGGGCGACGGCGGCCGGGACCGCGGCGGACCGCGTAGGGACCGTGGGGGGCTGGCGGCGGGCTCGCGGCGGGGGGTAACGCACCGCACCGAGCCCGGCCGGCCCGCACCGGAAGGTGATCGCCTTCCTTCCGGCGCGGACCGGCGCCCGCAGGTCGCGCAGGGGACCGTCAGACCTCTTCTACGCTGCTCGGCTCGCGCCGGGACAGGTCGATGCCGAGCTCCTCCGCCGCGCGGAAGACGTCCTCGTCGGTGTCACGCATCTCGATGGACATGCCGTCACTGGACAGAACCTCGACGTTCAGGCACAGCGACTGCATTTCCTTGATCAGCACCTTGAAGGACTCCGGGATGCCCGGCTCGGGGATGTTCTCGCCCTTGACGATGGCCTCGTAGACCTTCACGCGGCCGGTCACGTCGTCGGACTTGATGGTCAGCAGCTCCTGCAGCGCGTACGCGGCGCCGTAGGCCTCCAGCGCCCACACCTCCATCTCACCGAAGCGCTGGCCGCCGAACTGGGCCTTACCGCCGAGCGGCTGCTGGGTGATCATGGAGTAGGGGCCGGTGGACCGGGCGTGGATCTTGTCGTCCACCAGGTGCAGCAGCTTGAGGATGTAGATGTAGCCGACCGAGATCGGGTACGGGAACGGCTCGCCGGAGCGGCCGTCGAACAGCCGGGCCTTGCCGCTCTGCTGCACCAGCCGGTCACCATCGCGGTTGGGGATGGTGTTGCCGAGCAGGCCGACGATCTCCTCCTCGTGGGCGCCGTCGAAGACCGGGGTCGCGACGTTGGTGAAGGGCTCGACCTTCTCAAAGCCCTTCTCCCGCAGTCGCTCGGCCCATGCCTCCTGAACCCCGGAGATGTCCCAGCCTCTGGCCGCGATCCAGCCCAGATGTGTCTCCAGCACCTGGCCGACGTTCATCCGGCCGGGCACGCCCAGCGGGTTGAGGATGATGTCCACCGGAGTGCCGTCCTCCAGGAACGGCATGTCCTCCACCGGCAGGATCTTGGAGATGACACCCTTGTTGCCGTGACGGCCGGCCAGCTTGTCACCGTCGGTGATCTTCCGCTTCTGCGCGACGTACACGCGCACCAGCTCGTTCACACCCGGCGGCAGCTCATCGCCCTCCTCACGGGAGAACACCCGCACACCGATGACCTTGCCCTGCTCACCGTGCGGCACCTTCAGCGAGGTGTCACGCACCTCACGGGCCTTCTCACCGAAGATCGCACGCAGCAGCCGCTCCTCCGGCGTCAGCTCGGTCTCACCCTTCGGGGTGACCTTGCCGACCAGGATGTCACCCGGCACGACCTCCGCCCCGATCCGGATGATGCCACGCTCATCGAGATCGGCCAGGACCTCCTCCGAGACGTTCGGGATGTCGCGGGTGATCTCCTCCGGGCCCAGCTTCGTGTCACGGGCGTCGACCTCGTGCTCCTCGATGTGGATCGAGGAGAGCACGTCGTCCTGCACCAGACGCTGGGACAGGATGATCGCGTCCTCGTAGTTGTGACCCTCCCACGGCATGAACGCCACCAGCAGGTTCTTGCCCAGCGCCATCTCGCCGTTGTCGGTGCAGGGGCCGTCGGCGATGACCTGGTTGGCCTCGACCCGGTCACCTTCGGAGACGATGGGCTTCTGGTTGAACGAGGTGCCCTGGTTGGAGCGCTTGAACTTGGCCACCCGGTACGTGGTGCGGGTGCCGTCGTCGTTCATCACCGTGATGTAGTCGGCCGAGACCTCC
>NZ_JACHGN010000007.1:0-70468 GCF_014202315.1 Thermocatellispora tengchongensis
CAAAGGAATCCGTTCCCCACGAACCCGCGGGGGACGGGGTTGTGCATCATGCACTGGCTTTTAGCACACTGTTGAGTTCTCAAGAAACGGACGCGAACTCCATCGTATCCGGGTTTATCGGCCGGAAACTCCGGGGCGTTTCGTTCGTTTCGTTGTGCCGTTATTCTATCCCGTTTCCCGCGTTTTTCGTCAAATCGCGGTTCCCGGGAGAACTCCGGCCGCCCCGGCTCCTACCGGTTCCAGGGCAACCCCTCTAACTTACCTTCGCATCACGGCCGCGTCAAAGCGACCGGATGGCCCGGTGGGAGTGAGAGGGGGCAGCCGGGCGCTCGCGCGCCGTCCTGCGGGAAGAACTTTAGCAGCAGTCGCGGCGTGCCACGCGCCACTCAGGTAACTCGCGAACCATTCCCTGCCCTAGGTCCCCTCAAACACGCCCGGCGAGCAACCGGACGGCAAGTCGTCCGCAATCGGGTCCCGGTACGAAGTAGGCACGAGCCCTCTCCGTCCAGGAGGTGTCCGCCCATGACCCGCTCGGAGTTCGACGACATCCGCGCCTACATCGCCGCAGAGGCGACCCGTGCCGGGGACCTGGTGGAGGTCGCGCGGACCCTGCTCGACGACCTGGAGCACGCGCGCATGCGGGAGGCGACGCTGCGCGCGTACTACCTGCGGCTGCTGACCGCGGCGCGGGCGACGGTGGCGGCCGAGGCCGCAGGGGCGCCGGAGCCGCTGACCTTCCTGAAGGACGAGCTGGCCAAGCGCGGCCAGATGCCCGAGGGAAAGCAGGTCAACCAGATCCTCTCCGACGCCCGTACGGCCGAGGCGCTGGTCGCCGCGCTGGAGCAGCAGCCCATGCGGACGCTCGCGCCCACCGGGCGGGGGCGGCGGTGCGCGGGAGTCAGCCGCACCCTGCCCCGGTGAGCCCCTAGCGGGCGGCGGGCAGGACGTCCCGAAGGCGCAGCCTCGCCCCCGTACGCAGCACGGCGCTGCGGTAGATGCGGGCCCCCGCGGTCAGCACCACCGCCACGGCGAGCAGCATGAGCAGGGCCGCCACGCCCACCTCCCACACCGGCACGTCCGCCGCCGCGGTGCGCACCGGCATGACCATCGAGGAGAACGGCGGGACCAGGGACAGCACCCGGGCGAGCGTGCCCGCCGGCTCGGTCACGGCGTAGAAGGCGACCAGGTACGCCGCCGTCAGCAGGGTGGTCATGGGCGTGAGCACGCTGGAGACCTCCTCCTGCCGCGAGACCAGGGAGCCGAGGGCCGCCGCCAGGGCGGAGAAGAAGGCGTAGCCGAGCAGGAACCAGGCCAGGGCGCCGAGCACGATCCCGGTCATGCCGTCGGGCAGGTCGCCCGCCAGGCCGGTGGCGAGGGCGGAGCCGAGGCCCGCGGCGATGACCACGACCAGGTTGAGCAGGCCGAGCGCGCCCAGGCCGAGGATCTTGCCGCCGAGGAGTTCCCCGGGCCGGATCGAGGTGAGCAGGAGCTCCACGATCCGGCTGCCCTTCTCCTCCACCACGCCCATCGCGACCTGGGTGACGGCCGAGATGAGCAGGAAGAACAGGGTCAGCACGAGCAGCATGGCCACCCCCGCCCGTACGCCGGAGTCGCCGCCGGCGGTGCTGACCGAGACCTCGGTGAGCGGCGGGACGCGCATGGCCTCGGTGACCCGGGCCGGGTCGAGACCAGCGGCGCGCAGGCGCTGCTCGGTCTGCACCGCCCGGTGCGCGCCCTGGAGCAGGGCGCCGAGTTCCTGCGGCGGGTCGCCGTCGGCGAGCAGCCTGCCGTCGTCCACCACGGCGGCGTCGAGGTCGCCGGCGGTGATCGCGGCGTGGGCGGCGCGCTCGTCGGGGAGGCGGGTGAAGGTGAGCGTGATCTGCTCGCCCGGGGCCAGGGCCCTGGCGGCGGGCTCCAGGGCGGCCGACCGCGCGCCGACCAGGCCCACCGCGTACGAGTCGGGCCCGCCGAACAGTTTGGGGATCACCGGCAGCGCGGCCACGAGCAGGGCGCTGAGCGCCAGCCCGACCAGGAAGCCGCGGGTGCGCGCCCGTACGGAGATCTCGCGCCGCGCGACCAGAAGCGCGTTCGCGATGGTGCTGTTCACGCCACGGCCTCCCGGAAGATCTCGGTGAGGGTGGGCTGCTCCCACCCGAAGTGCTCGACCCGGCCCGCGCGCGACGCGGCGGCCAGGATGGCCTGGTCGTCTCCCTCGGTGGTGCGCAGCACCTGGCGTCCGTCGCCGTCGGCGGTGACCTCGCCGGGCAGGCCGTCGGCCCAGCCGGGGGCGGGGTCGCGGACGACGACGCGCAGCGAGCGCCGGCCCTCGGCGGCGCGGACCTCCTCCACCGGCCCGGCGGCGACCATGCGCCCGGCGGCGATGATGCCGACCGAGTCGCACAGCCGCTCCACCAGGTCGAGCTGGTGGCTGGAGAAGATCACCGGTACGCCCGCGCGGCAGCGTTCGGCGAGCACCTCGGCGAGCGCGTCCACCGCGATCGGGTCGAGGCCGGAGAACGGCTCGTCCAGCACGAGGAGCGTGGGGTCGTGCACGAGCGCCACCGCGAGCTGCACCCGCTGCTGGTTGCCCAGCGACAGCGCCTCCACCGGGTCGCCGGCGCGCTCGGTGAGGCCCAAGCGCTCCATGAGCGCCCCGGTCGCGGACTTCGCCTCGGCCGCGGTCATGCCGTGCAGCCGGCCGAAGTACGCGATCTGCTCGGCGACCCGCATCTTCTGGTACAGGCCGCGCTCTTCGGGCATGTAGCCGAACCCGCGCCGCGCGGCGGCGGTCACCGGCTCGCCACGCCAGCGCACCTCGCCGGAGTCGGGGCCGAGCACGCCCATGACGATCCGCATCGTGGTGGTCTTGCCGGCGCCGTTGGCGCCGACGAAGCCGAACATCTCGCCGGGGCGCACCCTGAGCGCGACCCCGCGTAACGCGATCGTGTCGCCGTAGCGTTTGTGCAGGTCTTCGGCCTCAAGCATGGAGGGTCCCCTCGGTGATCCGCCGTAGCACGGACGTGTACTCCTTGAAGGCGGCGCGCCCCTCCTCGGTCAGGGCGAGCCAGGTGCGCGGTCGCTTGCCGACGAACGCCTTCTCCACCCGCACGTAGCCCGCCTCCTCCAGCGTGAGCATGTGCTTGGACAGCAGCGAGTCGCTGACCTCGATGGTGTCGCGCAGGAAACGGAACTCGGCCTTCTCCACGGGGGCCAGGGCCGCCATGATCGACAGCCGCACGGGCGCGTGGATGATCTCGTTGAGCCCGTGGCGTGGGTGGGTCACCGTTCCTCGCCCCCGGCGCGCAGCAACCGCCACGCGCCGTACAGCGGCGGGGTGCCGCACAGCACGGCCGCCAGCACCGCGGCGAGCACCCAGCCCGCCGGAAGCGGCTCCCGCTCGGGCATGACGTTGGCGAACAGCACGGTCAGGACCACCGCCAGGACGTAGGCCCCCGTGACCGGCCACTGCAGCCGCCAGGTCAGCCGGTCGTAGACGTTCTTGCGGAAGACGTAGACGCATCCGGCGATGGTGAAGGCGATCCAGGCCCAGGCGGCCACCACGGCCAGCGAACCGGGGCCGAGCAGCATGACCAGCCAGTAGACGATCGTGCCCAGCCCCAGGACCAGCAGCCATCGCCCGGCCCACCGGGTGGATCTGCGGACGCTGCCGGAGACCCGGTCGATCTCGCGCAGCGCGGCGTCGGGAGTGATGTCGTGACCGATGTCGTCTCTCGCGTTCACGTGCTCCTCCTCACCTCATCTACTCAATACGCTAGCAAGTACTCAACCGCGGTTCAAGTAGATGAGGGAGGGAGGATCGTCAGGGCACGTACGGCGGCGCCACCCCCCAGCCCCAGCGGGGGACGGGCGCCTGCTGCACCGGGGTGGCGTCCGGCTGGGAGTTGGACAGGGCCAGGCGGGTGCCCCATTCGATGTAGCCGGCGAAGGCGGCGCGGAACTCCGGATCGGAGGGCAGGCCCACTTCGTCGGCCGCGTCCATGAGCAGGCTCACCCAGCGGCGGCGCTGCCGCTCGGTGATGGCCTTGCCGAGGTGCTGGGCGAGCATGTGCGCGTACCCGCCGCGCTCGCGCGAGTACCTGTCGGGACCGCCGAAGACCTCGCTCAGCCACATGGCGACGTAGCGGGGGTGGCCGGGGTCCATGTGCGCGAACAGCGGGCCGACCACCTCGTCCCGCTTCACGTGGCCGTAGAAGACCTCGGTCAGCCGCTCGAACGCCTCGGCCCCGCCCGCCCACTCGTACAGGGTGGGCACCGAGCCGCCCTGGCCGGCGACGCGGGTGGAGGTGTAGCGGGCACGGGAGGTGATGTGCTCCTCGGCGAAGGTCCAGGCGGGCCCGGCGTCGGTGACCCACTTGACCCGCAGCAGGCAGTGCCCGTCGCCGGCCCGCAGCAGCTCGTAGTCGGCGCAGTCGGCCGACCGGCGCAGCTCCGCGGCCAGCGACTCCTCGAAGGCGGGCCGCCGGTCCTCGGGGACGTCATATCGGATGAGTTCTACGATCATGACGCCATTGTTGTGTAATCTTGTAATCACATCAAGGAGTAAAGCGGTATCCCATGCCGGGTTCGGTGATCAGATGACGCGGGCGGGCCGGGTCGCGCTCCAGCTTGCGCCGGAGCTGGCCCAGGTACTGCCGCAGGTAGTGCGTCTCCTTGACGTACGCGGGGCCCCAGACCTCGGTGAGGAGCCGGCGCTGGGTGACCAGCTTGCCGGGGTTGCGGACCAGGATCTCCAGCAGCCGCCACTCGGTGGGCGTCAGGCGCACGGGCGGGGTGACCGTCTTGCCGGCCAGATCGACCAGGTGATCGCCGATCGTGACCCGCGCCGGCGCCTCGCTCCCGGCCGCCGCGCGCCGGGTGACGGCGCGGATGCGGGCCAGCAGCTCGTCCAGGCCGAACGGCTTGGTGACGTAGTCGTCGGCGCCCGCGTCCAGCGCCTCCACCTTGTCCGCGCCGCCGTCGCGCCCGGACAGGACGATGATCGGCACGCCGGTCCAGCCGCGCAGGCCGTGGATCACGTCCACGCCGTCCATGTCGGGCAGGCCGAGGTCGAGCACGATCAGGTCCGGATGCCAGTCGGCCGCCTGCCGCAGCGCCGCGCCGCCGTCGGCGGCCACCGCCACGTCGTAGTGCCGGGCGGCCAGGTTGATCCGGAGCGCGCGAAGGAGCTGCGGCTCGTCGTCCACCACGAGGATTCGTGCCGTTGTGTCCACCCGTCCAGCATGTCGCACCCCGCCCCGGCGCCCTTGACCTGAACTTAACTTCAGGTTCTACGCTCGTGACTGACGAAAGGAACGCGTGAGCCCCGATGAGCATGGAAGTGACCGCGTGGAACTCGCTCTACAACGCGATGCACGCGGAACAGGACAAACGGCCGTTCTCCCGGGCGGCCCTGCGCCGCATCTGGCGCTTCGCCCACCCTCACCGGCGCATGCTGACCTTCTTCTTGGTGCTCAGCGTGGTCACGGCGGCGATGGCGGTGGCCACGCCGGTGCTGGCCGGCCGGGTGATCGACGCGATCGTACGCGGTGAGCCCTCCGGCGTGGTCGTCGGGCTGGCGGCCCTGATCGCGGGCCTGGCCGTGGCCGAGGCCGGGCTGAACCTGCTGACCCGCTGGCTGTCGGCGAGCATCGGCGAGGGCCTGATCCTGGACCTGCGCACCGCCGTGTACGACCACGTGCAGCGCATGCCGGTCGCCTTCTTCACCCGCACCCGTACCGGCGCCCTGGTCAGCAGGCTGAACAACGACGTGATCGGCGCCCAGCGCGCCTTCAGCAACACCCTGTCCGGGGTCGCGGGCAACCTGGTGACGCTGGCGCTGACGCTGGTCGTGATGATCGGCATCTCCTGGCAGATCACCCTGCTCGCGCTGGTGCTGCTGCCGCTGTTCGTGCTGCCCGCGCGCCGCATGGGCGCCAGGCTGGCCAGGTTGCAGCGCGAGTCGGCCAACCACAACGCGGTGATGGGCACGCGCATGACCGAGCGGTTCTCGGCCCCGGGCGCGACGCTGGTGAAGCTGTTCGGCCGCCCGGCCCGCGAGTCGGCGGAGTTCGCCGCGCGGGCTCGGCGGGTGCGCGACATCGGCGTGCGCACCGCCATGGTGCAGTCGGTGTTCGTCAACGCGCTCACCCTGGTCTCGGCGCTGGCGCTGGCGCTGGTCTACGGCCTCGGCGGCTTCTTCGCGCTCGCCGGGAGCCTGGAGCCGGGCGCCGTCGTCGCGCTCGCCCTGCTGCTCACCCGCCTGTACGCCCCGCTCACCGCGCTCGCCGGAGCCCGCGTGGAGGTGATGAGCGCGCTGGTCAGCTTCGAGCGGGTCTTCGAGGTGCTGGACCTGGAGCCCCTGGTCAAGGAACGGCCGGACGCCCGCCCCGTCCCCGACGGCCCGGTCTCGGTGGAGTTCGACGGCGTGTCCTTCGCCTACCCGGCCGCCGACAAGGTCTCGCTCGCCTCGCTGGAGGAGGTCGCCGTGCTCGACAGCCGCGGCGGCGTGCAGGTGCTGCACGACGTGTCGTTCCGCGCCGAGCCCGGTCAGATGGTGGCGCTGGTGGGCTCCTCGGGGGCGGGCAAGTCCACGATCGCCCAGCTCCTGCCCCGCCTGTACGACGTGGACGCCGGCGCCGTCCGTCTCGGTGGCGTGGACGTACGCGACCTGACCAGCGCCTCGATCCGCGAGACGGTCGGCATGGTCACCCAGGACGGCCACCTGTTCCACGAGTCGGTGCGCGAGAACCTGCTGCTGGCCCGGCCCGAGGCGACCGAGGACGAACTGTGGGACGCGCTGCGCCGCGCCAGGCTCGCCGACCTGGTGGCCGGGCTGCCCGACGGCCTGGACACGATCGTGGGCGAGCGCGGCTACCGGCTGTCGGGCGGCGAGCGGCAGCGCCTCACCATCGCCCGGCTGCTGCTGGCCCGGCCCCGGGTGGTGATCCTGGACGAGGCCACCGCCCACCTGGACTCCACCTCCGAGGCGGCGGTGCAGGAGGCGCTGGGCGAGGCCCTGGAGGGGCGTACGGCGGTGGTGATCGCGCACCGGCTCTCCACGATCCGGGCCGCCGACCTCATCTTGGTGGTGGAGGACGGCCGGGTGGTCGAGCGCGGCACCCACGCGAGCCTGCTGGCCGCCGGCGGCCGGTACGCCGAGCTGTACGCGACGCAGTTCGACCAGCCGCTGGCCGCCTAGTATGGCGTGCGATGACTGATCTGAACTACTACGACACCTTCATCGCGGTGGCCGATGACTGCCCCGCGCCCGGCGGCGTCGTACCGGTGGCCCGGGGCGGCAAGAAGACCGTCGCCGTGCTCCAGTACGAGATGCTCGCGGACGCGCCCCACCGGCTGACGCAGGAGGACGTGCTGTTCGAGACGTGGCTGGCGCGGCAGGAACTGCCGCACCCGCCCTCGGAGGAGGAGCGGGCGGAACTGCGCGCCCGCTTCTTCTCCCGGTCGCAGGCGTGCCTGCGGGCCTCCCCGCTGCCCAAGACGTACGGGTGGGGGCTGCTGTTCGACGCGGAGGGCCGGATCGCGCTGGTCCCCCGCGACTCGGCGGAGTACGCCGCGCTGGCCGCGGGCCGGCCGGGCGTGAAGGTGCTCAAGGCCATGCGCTCCAAGCGGGCCTGACCGCCCGGAGCACCGCAGCCAGGGGCGATGAGCGCCTACCCGCCGATGGCGGCGATCTCGGCGTCGTCCAGGCCGAAGCCGAACAGGTCGAAGTTCTCCGCGATGCGCTCGCGCCGGGCCGACTTGGGGATCATCACGATGCCCTGCTCCAGGTGCCAGCGCAGCACGACCTGGGCCGGCGTGACGCCGTGCCGGTCGGCGATGTCGCGCAGTGTGCGGGAGCGCAGGTCGGTGGCCTTGAGGGAGCTGTAGCCCTCGACCACGACGCCGCGTTCGCGGTGCCCGGCCAGCAGCCGGGCGTCGTGTCCGGACGGGCTCCACGGGATCTGGTTCACCGACGGGGTGACGCCGGTCGCCGAGGTCAGCTCGTCGATCTGGGCCAGGCTGTAGTTGCTCACCCCGACCGCGCGGGCCTGGCCCCGCTCCTGGGCCGCCAGGAACTCGCGCCAGGTCGGCACCAGCTCGCGCCCGCCGGGCGGCCAGTGCACCAGCCACAGGTCCACGTAGTCGGTGCCCAGCTCGCGCAGGCTCCGCGCGATGACCTCACGCTCTCGGCCGGCCTCGCGCGGGGGCAGCTTGGTGGTGACGAACACCTCGCCGCGGTCGAGGCCGCTGTCGCGCAGGGCCCGGCCGACCTCGGCCTCGTTGCCGTACATCGTGGCCGTGTCGATGTGCCGGTAGCCCAGCTCCAGCGCGGTGCGCACGGCCTCGTACGCCTGCCGCCCGCGCAGTTGCCAGGTGCCGAAGCCGAGCATCGGCATCTCCGCGTCACCGGCCAGTTTCACCGTCGAATCAGGGCGCAGCTCCACCATGGGCCCATTCTGCCCCGTGGCGCCGCGTGCGGACCCGCCGCCCCGGCTCAGCGCCCCGGGTCAGCGGCGGCGCGGCCGGAGCACCGCGTTGATCACTGCGTCGGCGTCGTGCGCGTGCACCTTGGCCGCGAGCCGGATCGCCATGTCGTTCGTACGCCGCAGCTCGGCCTCGACCCGGTCCTTGCCCGACTGGCCCACCTGGACCCCGAAGTACGCCCCGATGATCGCGCCGGAGACCCCGACCAGCCCGGCGAACGGGCCGGAGGCGTCGCCGCCCCGCATCGTGACGACGACGAACCCGATCAGGATCGCGGCCAGCCCCATCAGCACCACGAAGAAGCCGTAGCGCCAGCGCGCGGCCTCCGCGCTCGCGGCGACCGACTCGTCCTCGGTCATCATCGCCGCCAGGGCGGGCGGCATCTCCTCGGGCCGCGCCACGGGAGTGGCATTGGCGGGTTTGGTGGTCGCCGGGGCACTCGTGGCGGACGTCGTGGGGGGCTTGGCGGATGTCGTCACGGAATCTCCCGATGGTTCGTTGCGCCCAAAATCTTTCACGGTTCTCACTGCCGCGCCAAGTCGCGGCACGGCGGGTAGGCATGCCCCGCCACCGATCACCCATGCGCCGCGGAGCAAAATGGCCGGGGAGACGTGAGGGAGAAAATCGTGTCCGATATGTCATATCGCCGTCTGGGCGACTCCGGGCTGGTCGTCTCGGCGGTGGGCCTGGGGGCCAACAACTTCGGCCGCAGGATCGACGTCGAGGCGACCCGGGCCGTCGTGGACGCCGCGCTCGACGCCGGGATCACACTGATCGACACCGCCGACATCTACGGGGAGTCGGAGGCGTTCCTCGGCGAGGTGCTGCAGGGACGGCGCGATGAGGTCGTGCTGGCGACGAAGTTCGGCATGGACACGCGCGGGGCCAACGGGCCCGACTGGGGGGCGCGCACCTCGCGCCGGTACATCCGCAAGGCCGTGGAGCGGTCGCTGCGGCGGCTGCGTACGGACTGGATCGACCTGTACCAGGTGCACCGCCCCGACCCGGCCACGCCGGTGGAGGAGACGCTGGCCGCGCTGTCGGAGCTGGTACGCGAGGGCAAGGTCCGCTACATCGGGTCCTCCAACTTCGCCGGCTGGCAGGTGACCGACGCCGAGTGGGTCGCGCGCACCGGCGGGCACGAGCGTTTCATCAGCGCGCAGAACGAGTACAGCCTGCTCAACCGGGCCATCGAGTCCGACCTGACGCCCGCGCTGGAACACTTCGGCATCGGCCTGCTGCCGTACTTCCCGCTGGCCATCGGCCTGCTGACCGGCAAGTACCGCCGTGGCGAGGAGCCGCCGCCGGGCACCCGCCTGGCCTCCCGGCCGGAGTACATCACCGACGAGCGGCTGAACGTGGTGGAGCGGCTGACGGCCTTCGCCGAGCGCGAGGGCGTGACCCTGCTGGACGTCGCCTTCGGCTGGCTGCTGGCCCAGCCGCAGGTCTCCTCGGTGATCGCGGGCGCGACCAGGCCCGAGCAGGTCAAGGCCAACGCGGCGGCCGGCGCCTGGCGTCCGGACGAGCGCGCCCTCGCGGAGATCGACCAGATCACCAAGGGTGAGTGAACAGCGGCCCGTGCGGTGAACCCCCGGGGCGGTGAGCGAGTCCTAACGTACGGAGAAGGGGGAACATCCATGCCACCGAGACGGGCCCGCCGCATGGGGCCGGCCACCACGCTCACCGCAGTAACGAAAGTGACTGCACTGTCCACGCTCGCCACGCTCGCCGTCTGCGCCGCCGCGCCGACGGCCCAGGCGGCGCCGGCCGCGCCTGCCGCCACGACCACCGCGGCCACGACCACCGCGGTCTACGGCTTCGCCTGGCAGGACGGCCCCCGGGCCCTGCGGATCACACCCGCCAAGGCGACCCGGGTCAAGCAGTACGGCGTCGTCCGCTACAGGCTCACCCCGATCCCCGGCGCGCGGGAGCGCCGCATCGGCTACGCGAACGCCGCCTTCCAGCGCATCACCGCCGCCTGCGACCTGAAGGAGACCGAGGGCGTGGTCCGGCTCGACTCCGCCGGGCTCGGCACGACCAAGTGCGGCCCGGCCGACCTGGACTTCGTCCTCGGCCTGGGGCCCACCCCCGTCAAGATCACGCTCTCCGGCGCCTCGGCCGCCACCCGCGTGCAGGAGTTCCTGGCGGCCCCCACGCGCACCACGGCCGCGTACGGCACGATCAAGCGCGCCGACGACGACACGATCCTGTTCACCCGGGCGGGCCGGACCATCCGGCTGCACCACACCCACGTGACCTTCAACCGCGTCACCCGGCGGTGCGCCGACCCCTGGCTGGCGAACCACCCCAACGCCGACCGCGACGGCCTGGGCACCAAGCCCTGCGCCACCGCCTACCTCACCCGCGCGCTGAAGCCCCAGCGTTACCCGGTACTGGCCAAGGTGGACTACACCCCGGCCAGTAACCAGCTCAACGAGGTCTGGGAGGTCTTCGGCGACGCCTGAGCCCGGCGGACGTGCCGTCGGCTACGGGACGGGGATCAGGTCGGGCCCCACGATGTGGCCCTGGTGGGGCTCGGGGTCGTTCTGGTCGTGGCGGAAGTGGCCCGCGTACCAGACGACCACGTTGGTGCCGGTCAGGCTCTCGCCGTTGAGGAAGCGGTTGAGCCTGGCCTGGTTGTTGGGCCCGGGGTTGCCGTCCCACAGCTCGGCCGGGTGGTGGCGCAGGAACCACAGGTCGCTGACGCCGTACGGGTCGGTGGTGTTGTCGTGCTCGCCGGGGTGGATCTGGTAGCCGCGCCCGCTGGCCTTGTCGGTGATCTGCCAGTAGCGGGCCGGCGCCTTGCGCTTGCGCGAGACCTCCTGCACGATCGGCACCGGCTGGGGGATCGTGGAGCCGGTGTCGTTGAACTGCTCGATCACGTCGTTGGCCGAGCCCTCGATGTCGAAGTCGAAGCGCCAGTAGACGTGGTGGCGGTGGCGCATGCAGGTGCGCGGGTTGCGTACGCCGGCGAAGCCGAAGCGGGGCTTGACCGTGCCGTCGTCGCACAGCCGCCACTCCGAGGCGTAGCGGTACCAGCCCGCGGCGATCTCGCTGACGATGCGCAGCTCGCCGTCGGCGTAGTGGAAGGCGACGCCCTGGAAGTTGCCTGCGTCGTTGTCCGCGCGCTCCAGGATGGTGCGCGGCGGCTTGGTGCACAGGCGCCAGCCCCAGCCCACCGGGTCGTCACCGGTGGCGGAGAAGCGGGTCTCCTCGTTCTGCCAGTCGCGGTACGTGACGCCGTCCTCCTCGTACTGGACGTTGAGGATCGGCACGTGGGCCTGGCGGAAGACGATGCGGCCCCGGTAGCGCACGTCGCGCAGCTCGACGCCGGAGCCGTCGCCCGGGTTCTGCGGCGAGGACGCGCGGGGGCGTACGACGATGGCGTTCCACAGCTCGGTGTCGCCGTCCACGACGCGCAGCCGCACCTGGTCGGGGCCCCCGCGGTCGCGCAGCGGGTCGATGCCCACGGGCAGGTGCGACTCGCAGTCGCCCGGGTGGTGGGCGGCGACGCCGGCCGGGGACCAGTCCACGGTGCCGCCGGCGACGTCCACGGCGACGATGCGGTGCTTCCTGCTCTCGTCGGAGGGGGTGTAGACGCCGAGGGTGGGGCGGCGGGTGGTGGTGCCGTCGGGGTTCTCCACGTCGGCGAGGGGCGGCATCGGCCGGTAGACGATCACGTCGTCGCCGGCCGGGAAGCGCGGGTCGGCGCGCAGGATCTCGGCCGCGGCGGCCAGCTCCTCCTGACCCGGGTTCGGCCGGTACGCCGTGGGGAGCACCAGCGCCTGCTCTGGCCGGTCCAGGGTGCCGCGCAGTTCCACGCCCCGGTTGGTCACCGGGTCGAAGACGTTGGCCCGGAACTCCGCGTCGTCGCCCGGGTCATGACCGAGGGCCACGGCGTCGCCCACGATCAGCCGCTCGGTGTCCACGGTGGCCAGGTGGGCCAGGACGTCAGGGTGCGCCCCGGCCACCTCCCGCACCTGCTGTGCCGACAGCCCCGGACGGGCGACCTTTTCGATGATCACTTTCACGGCCATGCTGGAACTCCCGTGTCGATGTCCGCATCCGACCCCACCACGCCGATCGCCTTATCCGGCATGACCCGGTACCGCCGGCGGCGGTACCGGGATTTCCCTTGCTTGGATGACCGCGATGATCGGTTGGTTCGCGGTGCTTGCAGGCAGAACTACTTTCGTGCCACCAGCAGCAGGCGAGGGCTGCCGAGCCGGTACGGCGCGCGGTCGGTGCCGGCGTACATCTCGACGCCGCCGAAGCCGGCCGCGATCACGAGCCGGGCGACCTCGGCCGCCGTGTAGACGTGCTGCACCGACGTGCCGCGGTGCACCTCGTCGCCGCGGCGGAAGGTGAAGGCGGTGATCCAGCGCCCGCCCATGACGTCGTACTCGTTGACCTGGACGGCCTCGATGCCGCCGATGGTGAGCGGCTGCTCCTCCAGCGAGACGCCCGGCAGCATCGACTCGGCGGCGAACCCGTAGTCCAGCACCAGCGCGCCGCCCGGCGCGACGATGCGGGCCAGCCCGGCCAGGGACCGGCGGGTGGCCTCGTGTTCCAGGTAGCCGAACGCGTTGCCCATGCAGATCGCGGCGTCGGCGCTCAGCCCGGCGGGCAGTGCCGCGGGCAGATCGGCCATGTCGCCGACCCGCAGGTCGAGGTCGAGATCGCGCTCGGCGGCCCGCGCTCGGGCGTACCCGATGGCCTCCTGCGACACGTCGATGCCGGTCACGCGGTAGCCGCGCGCGGCCAGTTCGAGCGCGTGCCGCCCGCTGCCGCAGGCGACGTCCAGGACCCGGGCCCCCGGACGGAGCCCGCAGACCTCGGCGACGAAGCCGGCCTCGGCCTCGGTGCGCTCCGGTGGCACCGCCGCCCGCCAGAAGGCGTTGGGCAGATGGGTGAAGAAGTCCGCGTACCACGACGCGGACGTCGGCTGTGCTGCCAATTGGTGTGCTCCAAATGTTCACGACGAAGTTGCCGAAACTGCGCGTGTACCGGGGCACGACGAGACGAGCGGGCGCGAACGCGCCTGAGACGGCCGCGCGGTCGCGGCCGGATCGTCATCCGCCCCGGTGAATCCGGGGGGTGACCATGGCATCGCCTTCTTCACGGTCGAAGCGGATCGAGCACCGCCGACGCTAACACACGGCCCTCCGGCCGAGCACCCGCATTTCGGGGGCGGCGGTACCGCTAGTGTTCGGCAGTGGTGGAAGCAACCCGCGCCGAAGGAGGCAGGACCCCCGTGGCCACCGATCCCGCTCCGCTCGCGATCGACTCTCCGGGGGGCGAGTCCTACGAGATCGACGACCCCAAGATCCTGCAGCTCGTGTACGACCCGCTCAGGTTCCGGCTGCTGCTGCTGACCTCCGCCGAGCCGCGTACGGTGACCGAGCTGGCCGAGGCCGTCGGCAGGCCCCGGGGCCGCCTGTACTACCACGTGCACAAGCTGGAGGAGCACGGCCTGCTCACCGTGGCCGGGCAGCACACGGTGGGCACCCGGGTGGAGCACAGCTATCGGGCGCGCTACTCCTCCTTCCGGCTCTCCCCCGCGCTGCGCGGGCACCCTCTCGCCCGCGCCCACGCGCCGCTGCCCGGCGTGGTGCACGACCTGGTGGACCGGCAGCTCGACGCGTACGCGGCGCTGGCCGCCGAGAGCCCGGTGCTGCTGCTGAACCGGCAGCGCCGGCTGTCGCCGGAGCGGGCCGCGGAGTTCCGGCGGCGGGCGGCCGAGCTGATGGAGGAGTTCCTCGGCGACGGCGCCCCCGCCGACGACGAGGGCACCTGGTACGCCGGCACTCTCCTGGTCACCCCGGCCGCCGCGCCGGTGCCCGGCCCGCCTGCTCGATCGTGACCACGGCGTCGATCGCGATCGGCACCTCGATCCACTCCTCGGCGGAGGTCCGGGGGGCGAGGCCGCCGTGTGCGGTGAGCGTGCGGCCGCGCGGGTTGCGGTAGCGCAGCACCCCGGTGACCGACGGGTCCGAGGACATGCGCCGGAACCGGAACACCGCGCGCTCGGCGGTGATCTCGTACTCGACCCGCGCCACGGCCGCGTCCCCGTCTTGTTCGCGGCGGCGAGGGTGTGGCGGCGGGCGAGCGCCCGGTCGGCCTCGTCGGGCAGCCCGAACCCCACGTCGTACGCCAGCCGCCGCATCGACCGCACCATTGGCCGCACGGCCGACCTCGGCCCCGGCTCCTCCGGCCGTCCGGCCGACTTCCACCCCCGCCCGTCCGGCCGCACGGTCGTGCCCCGGCTTGGCCTGCTCCGCCATGGGGCGGCCCGCCGCGGCCTGGTGCGGGGTGGGGTCCGGCCGGGTCCCGGTGGGGGCCGCCAGCTCGTTGAAGTGGTCGCCATGCTCCATCTCGTACCTCCTGATCCCGGGAAGCCGTTCTATTTAATTGGAATAGAACAGTAGCCGATGGGGGCACCCGAAGTGCCGCGGGGGCCGCGATTTGAGGGCTCTGGGGCCGGCGATCCGCGCCCGGAGGCGAAGTATCCCGGTGGCACGACCTCCCTCAAAACCCCTCCAAGTCCTGACATTTCCGATTTGTCGTCACATAGAGTGCAGGCACGACCACAACTCGTAGTGCCGCTGAAGCAGGAAGAGAGGTGGCATCGTGCGGAAGATCGAGATCGTCTGGCCCGAACTGGACATCACCGTGCAGGCGGACCTGGACGACCGCAATCCCGCTCTGGCCGACGCCCTCTGGCAGTCGCTGCCCTACCGCAGCCTGCAGGGGCACGCCCTCGTGGCGGGCCATCACCTGTTCCACGTCGCGCCCATCCACTCACTGCTCCACCTGCCCGCCCACCACAAGGTGGACCGGCGTCTGGAGCCCGACGGCACCGTGTTCTGCTCCCGCCTCCAGCACCTCGGCATCAAGTACGGCGCCCTCACCGAACCCATGCTCGCCACGCCGGTGGGCCTGGTGCGTGAGGAGGACACCGCCAGGCTGGCCGAGGCCGGCCGCGCCGTCTGGGAGTCGGTGTACTCCACCAAGCGGCCCGTCATCGCCGAGGTGCGCCGCGCCGGCGAGCCGTCCGGCCACGAACTCCCCCGCCTCACCGCACGCAACCCGCTGGTCGACGCCCTGATCGGCGACCTGTACGCCGAGACCAAGCGCATCTGGCTGGAGCCACCGGAGGAACTCGTCGAACTGCACGAGGGCAGAGTCCGCTCGGGAGCCGGCAGCTACGAGACCGTCCTCACGACACTCCTGTTCGTCAACGGCGAGACACGCCCGCTCGGGTACGCCTGCTACGGCGGCCTCGTCCGGGCGGCGCAGACCGACATCCCGCTGCCGGCCCTGCGGGAGATGGCCCGCATCCTGGCCGCCACGCCCGCCGAGTTCCTCGGCTACTGCGGCCTGGAGACGCTGTGGCGCTTCACCCGCCGGACCATGGACCTGCTCGACCAGATCTCCGAACGCGACGACTACACCGCGCTGATGGCCCACATGGCGCTGTACGTCAACTGCCTGGGCGGCTGGAACCTGCACCTGTTCCCGTGGCAGATCGGCGACCACCTGCGCCCGCTCAGGTCCGCCACCGCCGCCACCGCGGCCGCGAACGGCGCGGTCAACGGCGCCACGAACGGCGCGCGTAAGCCCGCCGCGGCCAAGCGCGCCACAGCCGCCGCCACCGCGGCCCACGGCACCGGCAACGGCAGTGCCAACGGCAACGGCGATGGGAACGGCAACGGCAAGCGGAACGGCAAGCGCGTCCCGGGCGCCGGCGAGAGGCAGATCGCGTGAGCGCCGTCCATACGACGGAGGCGGCCGGAGGGACGCCCAAGACGGCCGAGGTGGCGGTGATCGGCGGCGGCGTGATCGGCCTGTCGATCGCCTTCCACCTGGCCGAGGCGGGCGTCCGGACGGTCCTGCTGGAACGGGATGCGCTCGGTTCGGGCGCCTCCCGGGCCACCGCCGACGTCGTACGCAGCTATTTCGCCGGCAACCCGATCAGCTCCGCCCTCGCGGTGCGCAGCCTGGCGGCCTACCACGACTTCCCGGAGCGGCCCGGTACGGCGCTGCACCTGCGCCACGTCGGCTACCTGGTGCTGTTCACCGAGCCCGGCCAAATCGAGGAGTTCGAGCGCGACCTGCCCGCGCAGCGGGCGGCCGGGGTGCAGGTGGAACTGATCGGCGCCGACGACGCCCGGGAGCTCAACCCGCTCATCGGCGACCCGGACGTCCTCGCGGCCGCCTGGTCGCCGGACGCGTACGTCTGCGACACCTCGGCCATCGTGTCGGGGTACGCGCAGGCGGCGCGCCGGGCGGGAGCCGTACTGCTGACCAACAGCCCGGTGACGCGGGTGGACCCGCGGGCGGGCCGGGTGCGCACCTCCGCGGGCACCGTGACGGCCGAGACGATCGTGTGCGCGGCCGGCGCCTGGTCCGCCCCCATCGCGGCGGGCGCGGGCGTGGACATCCCGCTCACCGCGCCGATCACCCAGGTGCTGCTCACCACCGACCCGCTGCCGCCCGGCACCCCGGACATCCCGGTCACGCTGCACGCCGCCAGCGGCCTGCTCGTACGCGTCCGCGACGGCCGGCTGCTGATCGGCATGGGCTACCCGGGGCCCGACCGCGACGAGTGGCAGGCCGCGGTCGCGGCCCGGCTCGCCGCGACGTACCCGTCCCTGGCGGGAGCCCGCCTGCACACCGCGGTCACCGGGCTGCGCGACGCGAGCCCCGACAAGACCGCCTTCATCGGCGGCTCGCGGTCCTTCATGTACGCGGCCGGCTTCTCCGGGCACGGCCTGTGCAACGCGCCCGCGGCCGGCGAGGTCATCCGTGACCTCTACCTGGGCAAGGACCCCGGGATCGACATGACCACTCTTGCCTCGACGCGAAGGGGGTGACGACGATGCGCGTCAACGGAACCGGAGCCCGACGGCGGGGCGACGCCTGCCCGTACCGCCATGTCCTGGCCTCCGAAACGCCCGACCTGCACGCCGACAACGACCGGCTGCGGGCGGCGGGGCCGCTCGTGCCCGTGGTGATGGTCGGCGGGGTGCGGGCGTGGGCGGCCACCCGTTACTCCACGCTCCAGCAGATACTCACCCATCCGGCGATATCCAAGGACATCACGCACTGGGCCGACTACATGGCCGGCCGGGTGCCGCCGGACTGGCCGCTGCTCAACATCGTCGCGGCCCGCTCGCTGATCACCGCCGAGGGCGAGGCGCACAACCGGCTGCGCGGCCTGGTGTCACGGGCGTTCACGCCGCGCCGCGTGCACAACCTGGAGCCGCGGATCTCGGAGCTGACCCTGGAACTGCTCGACGACCTGGCCGAGCACCCGCCGGGCGAGCCGGTGGACGTGCGCGCCGAGTTCGCGTACCCGCTGCCCAGGAACGTCATCTGCGAGCTGGTCGGCATGCCGCGCGAGTGGCGCGCGGAGATGGACGAGCTGAGCGACACCCTGTTCCGGGTGACCGACGACCAGGCGTGCTCGGACGCCCGCATGGAGGGCCTGCACAAGCTGTTCCGGCGCGTCATCGAGCTGCGCCGCCGCGAGCCGGGCGACGACCTGACCAGCGCCCTGATCGCGGCGCGCGACGAGGACGGCGACCGGCTCACCGAGGAGGAGCTGTACGACACGGTGATGACCATGTTCATCGCCGGCCACGAGACCACCGTCAACCTGATCACCAATGCGATCCGGGCCCTGCTGGCCCACCCGGACCAGCTCGCGCTGCTGCGCGACGGCAAGCTGCCGTGGAGCGCGGCCGTGGAGGAGACCCTGCGCTGGGACTCGCCGGTGGCGCACTTCCCGATGCGCTACGTGCTGGAGGACGTCGAGATCGACGGCGTACGCCTGAGCGCCGGAGACGCGGTCCTGTCCTGCTACGCCGCCGTGGGCCGCGACCCGGACCAGTTCGGCGAGGATGCGGCCCGCTTCGACGTCACCCGCGACACCCCCAGCCACCTGTCCTTCGGCCACGGCCCTCACTTCTGCGTGGGCGCCGCCCTGGCCCGTACCGAGGCCGAACTCGGCCTGGCCGCCCTGTTCACCGCATTTCCTGACATGACCCCGGCCGTGCCGCTGACCAGTCTGCGGCCCCTGAGCACCGTGCTCAGCAACAGCGTCAGGACCCTGCCCGTCTACCTGACCCGCCCATAGCCGGCGACCCTCGCGCCGAACGCGTCCAGGCCGGCCCCGCGGGGACCGGCCTGGACGTCATGCATCAGCGATCAGACGAGGTCGAACCGGTCGAGGTTCATGACCTTGACCCACGCCGCGACGAAGTCCTTGACGAACTTCTCCTTCGCGTCGTCGCTCGCGTAGACCTCGGCGAGCGCGCGCAGCTCGGAGTTCGACCCGAAGACGAGGTCGGCGCGGCTGCCGGTCCACTTGACCTCGCCCGTGGCGGCGTCGCGCCCCTCGAAGGTGGTCGCGTCCTCCGAGGTCGACTTCCACGTCGTGCCCAGGTCGAGCAGGTTGACGAAGAAGTCGTTGGTCAGGGCCCCGGGGGTCGTGGTGAAGACGCCGAGCGGCGACTGCTGGTAGTTCGCGCCCAGGACCCGGAGACCGCCGACGAGGACGGTCATCTCGGGGGCGCTCAGGGTCAGCAGGTTGGCCCGGTCGATCAGCAGGTACTCGGCCGGCAGGCGGTTGCCCTTGCCGAGGTAGTTGCGGAACCCGTCGGCGGTGGGCTCCAGCGCGGCGAACGACTCCACGTCGGTCTGGTCCTGCGACGCGTCCACGCGGCCCGGGGTGAAGGGCACCTCGACGTCGAAGCCGGCGTCCTTGGCCGCCTTCTCGACGGCCGCGCTGCCGGCGAGGACGATCACGTCGGCGAGCGAGACCCGCTTGCCGCCGCTCTGGGAGGCGTTGAAGGCGTCCTGGATGCCCTCCAGGGTGCGCAGCACCGTCGCGAGCTGGTCGGGCTCGTTGACCTCCCACCCGCTCTGCGGCTCCAGGCGGATGCGCGCGCCGTTGGCGCCGCCGCGCTTGTCGCTGCCGCGGAAGGTCGAGGCCGACGCCCACGCGGTGGACACGAGCTGGGACACCGACAGGCCGGAGGCGAGGATCTGGCCCTTGAGGGTGGCGATGTCCTCGGCGTCGATGAGCTCGTGCGTCACCGGGGGCAGGGGGTCCTGCCACAGCAGCGTCTCGCTCGGGACCTCCGGGCCGAGGTAGCGCACGATCGGGCCCATGTCGCGGTGGGTCAGCTTGAACCAGGCGCGGGCGAAGGCGTCGGCGAACTCGTCGGGGTGCTCCAGCCAGCGCCGCGTGATCTGCTCGTAGATCGGGTCCACGCGCAGCGCGATGTCGGTCGTGAGCATCGTCGGGGCGTGACGCTTCGACGGGTCGTGGGCGTCGGGGACGGTGCCCGCCCCGGCGCCGTCCTTCGGCCGCCACTGGTGGGCGCCGGCGGGGCTCTTGAACAGCTCCCACTCGTAGCCGTACAGGGTCTCCAGGAAGCTGTTGTCCCAGGTCACCGGGGTGGGGGTAAAGATCCCCTCAAGACCGCTGGTGATCGTGTCGGCGCCCTTGCCGGTGCCGAAGGTGTTCCTCCAGCCCAGGCCCTGCTCCTCGATCGGGGCGGCCTCGGGGTCGGGGCCGACGTGCTCCGACGGGCCCGCGCCGTGGGTCTTGCCGAAGGTGTGACCGCCCGCGATCAGGGCGGCGGTCTCCTCGTCGTTCATGGCCATCCGGCGGAACGTCTCACGGATGTCGCGCGCCGCGGCGAGCGGGTCGGGGTTGCCGTTCGGGCCCTCGGGGTTGACGTAGATGAGGCCCATCTGGACGGCGGCGAGGGGGTTCTCCAGCTCCCGGTCGCCGGTGTAGCGCTCGTCGCCGAGCCAGGTGGTCTCGGGACCCCAGTAGACGTCCTCGTCGGGCTCCCAGACGTCCTCACGGCCGCCGGCGAAGCCGAAGGTCTTGAAGCCCATCGACTCCAGGGCGACGTTGCCGGCGAGGATCATGAGGTCGGCCCAGGAGATCTTCTGGCCGTACTTCTTCTTGACCGGCCACAGCAGGCGGCGCGCCTTGTCGAGGTTGGCGTTGTCGGGCCAACTGTTGAGGGGGGCGAAGCGCTGCTGCCCGGCCCCGGCGCCGCCACGGCCGTCGCTGATCCGGTAGGTGCCCGCGCTGTGCCACGCCATCCGGATGATGAACGGGCCGTAGTGGCCGAAGTCGGCCGGCCACCAGTCCTGCGAGGTCGTCAGCACCTCCGCGATGTCCCGCTTCACGGCCGCGAGGTCGAGGCTCTGGAACGCCTCGGCGTAGTCGAAGTCCTGGCCGAGCGGGTTGGCCGCCGGGTGGTGCTTGGCGAGGATCTTCAGGTTCAGCCGGTCCGGCCACCACTGGCGGTTCCCGCCACCCTGAGTCGGGTGCGGAGCGCGGTGCGCGACCGGGCAGCCGCCCACGTCCTCCGACTTCGCGTCTGTGACGATTGCATCATGGTTCTCAGACATGGGAATCCTTCCGGACTTGCGGATCACTGTGCGCAGGAACTGTGGCGGTGGAGCAGCCGGGGCACAGGCCCCAGAAGATGACCTCGGCCTCGTCGATGGCGAAGCCGTGGTCGTCGGAGGCGGTCAGGCAGGGCGCCTCCCCAACCGAGCAGTCGACGTCGGCGACGGCACCGCACGACCGGCACACGATGTGGTGGTGGTTGTCCCCGACGCGTCCCTCGAACCGGGCCGAGCTGCCGGCCGGCTCGATGCGGCGTACGAGCCCCGCCGCGGTGAGCGCGTGCAGGGCCTCATACACCGCTTGCAGGGAGATATGGCCCACACGAGCGCGCACCCCGGAGGCGATGGCCTCGACGCCGAGGTGGTCACCCTCGCGGACGGTTTCGAGCAGCGCGACGCGGGCGGCCGTCACCCGCAGGCCGGCCCCGCGCAGTTCCTCGGCGATGGTCGGATTCTTGGGTGCGGTCACGGCGCCAAACTTATATCCCTAAACGCGAACGATACAAGAGAACGAATGCTCCAAGTTTGGCGTCGCGCAGATGACGTCCGCCCCGCCCGGCCCCCTACGCGACGACGCGACGCCCCGACGAGGAAGCAGCAGATCAACAAGCACGCAAGAACGCCGCGGTGGTGTCCACGAACCGGTCGGCGTCGTCGAGCCAGGGAAAGTGCCCGGCTCGCGGCTGAACGACGAGTTCGGCGTCCGGGAACAGCCCGGCGAGCTTGGCCATCGCGGGAGGAGGGGAGTTCACATCGACCTCACCGGCGAGGAGCAGCACCGGCGCCGTGAATCGGGCGAGCGCGGCGCGGGTGGCCTCCGGGTCGAAGGCCCCTTCGGAGCCGAAGACGGCGGCGGCTTCGCCGTTCCTCTGCTCGCCCTCGGCGGCCTTGTGCGCCCGAGCCGTCTCGTCCCACCGGCCGTACCAGAACGGCGCGATGGCCTGGAAGGCGTCACGGTCGCCCTGCCCGGCCATGATCGCCTCCAGGGCCGCGAACGCCGCCGGGAACCACGGCTCGTCCTCACGCAGCCGGGCGGTGTCACGCCGGACGTCCTGGCCGATCGTGATCCCGACGGCCATGACGCTCGGGGTGATCAGCGCGAGCCTGCCGACGCGTTCCGGATGGCGGGCGGCGTACAGGATGGCCAGATTCGCGCCCGCGGAATGGGCGAGCAGGTCGATCCGGTCACGCTCAAGGTGCTCGCGCAAGGCCTCGACGTCATCGACGAGCCGGTCGCAGCGGTACGAGGCGGTGTCCTCCGGCACCGCGGACCGCCCGGTGCCCCGCAGATCCAGCATGATCAACTGCCGGTGCGCGGAGAGGCCCCCGAGGTCGCCGAGGTAGGCGGACGCCTGCATCGGCCCGCCGGGCAGGCAGACCACCGGCGGGCCGTCACCGAACACGCGGTAGACGAGCTCGGTGCCGTCGTATGAGCTGAAGGATTCCATGCCCAGCAGCCTGAGGGAGAACGGCACGGCCCGGCTACCCTTCGGCCGATCCTGCTCCATGCGCGACCCGCCCTCATAGGTGCATGGCCGGGGCTTCCCGAAACGGAGAGGTCATGTGACCATCGGTCGGTGGAGAACGAGGTGGTGTGGGCGGCCAGGCAGGTCAGGGAGCACGTGGCCGAGTTGGTGACCGATGGGCGGGCCGAGGTCGTGGCCGCCGAACTGGACTCGCTCATCGAGGCGGGGGCCGACGACGAGGCTCGGCTGGATCGGGTGCTCGCGGGCTACGACCACGTGTGGACCTGGCTCAATGAGCGGCTCGGCGACAGACCCGCCGTGTGGCGGAAATACGTGGACCCCTCGCCTGGGGACTTCGGTGACATCGACGCGCTGGTCTACCAGTGCCCCGCCGGGCACCGGTGGGTCCGGCTCGGAGTGGGGACCCCCGTCCCGGCCTGCGCCGAGCAAGGCTGCGGACAGCCGCTGAGCCGGGCCTGACGTGGGCGGCAAGTTATGGGAGGGCGTGGCGGGCAAGCTCGCCGAACGGTGGCTGGCCCAGTCGGTGCCCGCACTGGTCTTCTGGCTGGCGTCCTTCGCCGCCTGGATCCACAGCCGGGGCGGCTGGCATGCGACCCTGCGACCGGCCGAGGACCTGGAGGCGCTCCCGCTGCTCGCCCAGATCGTCATCGTGGCGGCGCTCATCCTCGGGATCGGGGCCAGCGCCCTCCTGGTGCAGCGCCTCACCCCCGCGATGACCCGTCTGCTGGAGGGCCACGGCCCCCGATGGGTCAACCGAGTCGCCCAGTCGCCGGGCCGGTGGGGCTGGTGGAAGCCGCTCGGCGAGCGGACGCGCCGGGCCCGCGAGCGGCACGGGAAGCTGTGGCTCGCCAACAGGGACGGCTCACTGGACGCGAACGGCAAGGCGGAGCTGGCCAGGCTGGAGGCCGAGCGGCTCCGCTACCCCGACGACCCCTCCAAGGAGATGCCCACCAGGCTCGGCAACATCCTGCGGGCGGTCGAAGAGCGGCCCCGCGAACGCTACGGCCTGGACACCGTCGCCCTATGGCCGCATCTGTGGCTCAGGCTGCCCAGCGACGCGCGCGGCGACCTGGCCGCAGCCCGGCAGGACTTCGACCGGGCGGTCGGCACGATGATCTGGGGGTTCGCCTCGCTGGGGCTGGTGGGGCTGACGAGGTGGGCGCTGCTGACGGCCGTTCTCGTCCCCCTGGTGGCCTACCGGTTCTGGGTGCTGCCCAGCGCGGCGACGTACGCCGACCTCGTCGGTGCCGCGTTCGACGTCTATCGCGGCGAGCTCTACGCGGCCACCCGCTGGCCCCAGCCCGAAGGGCCGAAGAACGAGCGGGCGCAGGGGATCGCGCTGACGGCTTATCTCGTACGCGGCGTCTACGACGAGCGGGTCCTCTTCGCGGAGAGGAAGGGATGAGCCGTGCCCGCCGGGGAGGTCCAACGGCTCAACGACGACGCGTTCGCGGCCTTCGCGGTCTTCGAGGAGAGCGGGCTGCGACGTGACCTGCTGAAAGCGACGCGGCTGTGGCAGACGGCGCTCGACCTCGCCAGGGAGACCTCCGACCGGGATGCCGCCTGGATGGCCGCCTATCTCGGCATCGCCGCCCGCCGAGGCCATGAGAGCGGGTTCGGTGCGACCTACCTGGACCGGGCCGTCCGGCACCATCGGCTCGCAGTCCAGCTCGGCGAACCCTTCGCCCCGGTGGATCGCAGCGCGCTGCTGGTCTGGTGGGGCGAGGCGCTACTGGACCGGTTCACCGCGAAGGAGAAGGCCAGGGACGTGAGGCTGGCGCAGGACGCGTTCCGGGAGGCGATGCGCCTCAACCCGATCGACACCGAGTGGTGGCTGCGCGCCGCCAAGGGCCGGGCGTGGGCCGACCGCTTCCGTTACGAGCTGACCAGGCAGGTCGAATGGCTGGAGCAGGCAGTCGCCCTGATGACCCGGGTCCTGGCGGGGACGCCCGGCGACCTGGAAGCACTGCGCGCCCTCGGCCTGCTGCTCGCGGATCTCAGCGGCTGGGACAGGCGGCAACGTGGCACCGCCATCGGCAAGCTGCGGGAGGCCATCGCGGCCACCCCTGACACCGATCCCCAGCAGGTGATCCTGCTCACCGCACTCGGCTCCCTGCTCACCTCGGACGCCGTCGCGCACAGGGATGACGCCCTGCTCGACGAGGCGATCACCTGCCTGGAGCGCGCGAGACGGCACCCCGCAGCGGACACGGGCTGCCTGGCCGGCCTGTCGCATGCCCTTCACGTCCGGGGCGTGCGCCACCGCAGTGAGGCGGATCTCGACCAGGCCGAGGCGCTCATCCGCCAGGCCATCGAGGAGACGCCGCCCGGCCAGCGGGTGGAACTGACGATCCACCTGGGTGCGGTGCTGGAAAGCCGCGACCCGTCCGGTCTCGAAGCCGCCGGCCTCTACCGGTCGATCCTGCGGGACACGTCCGACAGCCCGGAGGTGGAGCCGGCCGTCTGCGGGCCGCTGGGAGAGATCGCGCTGCGGCAAGGCCGGTACGACGAGGCCGCGGCGGCCTTCGAGCGAGGGCTCTCCGCGCGCTGGCGGACGCTGGGCACGCAGCTCCGGCGAACGTACCGTGAAGATGAATTGGACCACAGCCACGACCTGATCGGCGGCGCGGCGCTGGCGCACGCGCTGCGCGGCGACCCCGGGTCCGCCGCGCTCGCGATCGAGAGCGGCCGCGCGTTCGCGCTCTCCGACACGATCAGCCGGCGTCGCCCGCAGATCACCGGGGACTACGAGGACTACACCGTCCGTGAGATGTTCGCCCACCTGAACGAGAACCTGCAGCGGCTCGTCCAGCAGAACGCCGCCGCGCATCTCGTCGCCGAGGCACGCGAGAAGCTGGAGGAGGCGGCCAGGAAGATCCGGAAGATCCCCGGCTACGAGAACTTCCTCCAGCGGCCCGCCCTGGAGGACCTGCGGCAGGCCGCCAGGGAGCGCCCGCTGCTCTACCTGCTCCCCTGCGCCGAGGCGGGGCTGGCCGTGCTCGTGACGGCGGCCGACGCCCAGACGATCTGGCTGCCGGATGTCACCGAAGAGGCGGTGGCGGCTCAGGCCGCGCGGTTGCAGCGCGCCTGCGCGGACATGGGAGCCGACGGTGCGCGGACGATCGAGCAGATCGGGCGCTGGCTGGGGCGGGCCCTCCTCGCGCCGCTTCTGGCCGGGCTGGGCGACGTACGCGAGGTCGTGGCCATCCCGTGCGGGCTGCTGGGCGGACTGCCGCTGCACGCGGCGACGCTTCCCGGCGAGGGACGGCACGCGATCGACGAGCTGATGATCTCGTACGCGCCGAACGGGCGGTCACTGCTGAACGCGCGGCGCATCCGCGACCAGGTGCCGGACGACAGCCTGCTGTCCATCGTGGAGCCGGATGCGCCGGGGCAGGCGCCCCTGGCGATGGCCTGGCCGGAGGCGCTGTCGGCGCACCGCTGGTTCCCCTCGGGGCGCAGCCACCGGCTCCGGGGCGCCGCCGCCACCAAGGAGTCGGTGCTGGCGCTGGTCGGCAGGTATTCCGTGCTGCACGCCGTCTGCCACGCGACCTCCTACCCGGCCGACCCTGACGAGAGCGCGCTCATCCTCTCCGGCGGTGAGCGGTTGACCCTCCGCGACCTCAGGGAGCAGAAGGGACTGATCAACGAGGGGCGGTTGCGACTCCGGCTCGCGGTGCTGTCCGCCTGCGAGACCGCGGTGCCGGGGCACGTGCTGCCCGACGAGATGGCCGGATTGCCCGCCGGACTGCTGGCGACGGGGGTAGCGGGTGTCGTCGCCTCACTCTGGCCGGTGCCCGACCGGGCCACGTCGATCCTGATGACCCGCTTCTACCAGAACTGGCGTCAGGACGGCCTGGAGCCGGCGCACGCGCTGCATGCGGCTCAGCGGTGGATGAGCCGGGCCACGAATGCGGAGATCTTACGGCTGTATCCGCATCTGCTCCGCAAACAGGACATTCCGGCGGGTGGATTCGCCAGGCGAGTCTGGGACAGGGCGGGGTATGGCCACCCGGTGAACTGGGCGGCGTTCGTCTATCTGGGGGTATGAAACGCGTCGCGCTCCCCCGGGCCTGGGGTTCGGCCGGTAGGAGGGGGCCCGCCTCACCAGGGGACCCCCTCGCGGGTCACCGCTCGCAGTTGACCTCGCTCTCGCCGGTGCAGGTGTCGATGTCCAGGCCGCCGTCGATGACGTCGATGCCGCCGCTTCCGTCCAGGACGTCGTTGCCACGTCCCCCTCTGAGGTCGTCGCGGCCGTCGCCGCCGCTCAGCGTGTCCCCGCCGAGCGATCCGGCCATGATCGTCGGCAGGGAGGTGTTGTTGTTGCCGTTGTCGTCGCCGCCGAAGAGGTTGACCTGAATGCTGCTCACCCCGGTGCAGGTCACCTTGCTCGGCGTGACGGTGAAGCACCCGGTGCTCGGGGTCACCCTCTGGGAGGCGGGTGCGGAGACCGACACGCCGCCGGAAACCGGGTTGATCTCGATGGTGTCGCTCTCGGCGGTTCCCTGCACGATCATGATCCCGCTCTGGACCGAGACGGTGGCCCCGCCGACGGCGTACGCGGGGGCGGCCAGGGCGGTGGCGGTGGTCAAGGCGGCGGCGGACAGGACGAGGGCGGTGAGCGCGTGGCGGGCACGTGACATGGTGGCGGTCCCTTTCTCAGTAAGGAGCGGATGTGGAGAGGGGTGCGGTCCCGCGTCTTGTTGTATCGCCGGGCTTCGGCCGCCGTCGGTGTCGTTTTGCACGGTGCGTCATTCGACGCATTCACCGAGAATCTGAAGGAGCGGCGCGTTGACGTCCTCGTTGAGCGCGCGGTCGAGCGTCCGCTCGATCATCCGGTTCTCCCGCTCGGTCCTCCTCGGACTTTCACGACCTGGCCGGTGACCTGCTTGACCGCCTGTGCCCCGGCTCGGAAGGCAGCACGCCGAGCCGCTGAAACACCTCCAGACCACCTGGAGCACCGGGCTGGGCGGCTGGACGAGCTCAGAGCTGGGAAGCGCCTCCGTCCACGACGAACTCGGTGCCGGTGGTGTACGTGGCGTCGAAGGCGAGGAACGCGGCCGCCGTGGCGACCTCTTCGGGGGTGCCGTAACGCCGCATGGGATTGCCCGCGATCCGCTCCGCCTTGAACTGCTCGGCGGCCTCTTTGGTCATCGTGTTCTCCAGAATTCCCGTGTCGATGGGACCGGGGCTGACCGCGTTGACCCGAATTCCGCGCGGAAGCAGCTCGCGGGCGAACGTGCGGGCCATCGAGCGCAGCGCCGCTTTGCCGGCCGCATAGACACTGGTATCCGGCAAGCCGATGACGTTCGCGATCGAGGTGGTCAAAACGACACCGGCGCCCGTGCTCAGCAGCGGGGCGAGCTTCTGGACGGTGAAGTAGGCGCCCTTGACGTTGATCGCGAACAGCTCGTCGTACATCTCCTCGGTCGTCGACTCGAAGGGCGTGGGGGGTGCGATGCCGGCGTTGACGAACAGGGCCTCGATCGTGCCGAGTTCGTCCTTCACGCGGTCGGCCAGCGTGTCCAGGTCGGACAGTGAGGCCACATCGCCCCGTACGGCCACGGCGTTCTCGCCGAGCCGCTCCCGAGCGGCGTCCAGCGTGTCCTGGGAACGACCGGTGATCAGCACGCGGGCTCCGCCGTCCGCCAGCAGCCTCGCCACCGCGAACCCCATGCCGCTGCTGCCACCCGTGATCACGACATTCTTGTCACTGTACTTACCCATGCCAGGATTTCTTCGTTCCTTCTCGCATCATCAGAGTGAATTCGCCGGCTTACGCGCTGCAGGCCGTGTCCGCACCTCGGCCTGCGCGAGATCAGCGGCGGGTTTCGATCTTCAGGTCGCCTGCGGTCACATTGCGGATGTGGTCACTGGCGAGCAGGTCGTGCGGGACGCCCAGTCCGATCGCACTGGCCTCGCCGAGACGGGCCAGTTGGGAGGCGGTGAGATCGACCTCCAGGGCGCCCAGATTGTCCTCCAGTTGCGCCAAGGTGCGGGCGCCGATGATCGGTGCCGTCACGTCCGGGTTGCGCAGGGTCCAGGCCAGCCCGACCTGGGCGGGGGTGCGGCCCAGTTCCGCGGCGACCTCCTTCACGACGTCGGCGATGGCGAGATTGCGTTCGGTGAGCATGCCCAAGGCGAAGTTGAAGCTCTTGCGGGTGCCGTCGCCGGATGCGGCGTTCGCCGCGGTCAGGTCCTCGCGGCCGTACTTGCCGGTGAGCACCCCGCCGGCCAGGGGGGAGTACGGGATCACGCCCAGCCCCATCTCGCGGGCCATCGGGATCAGGTCACGTTCCCCGCTGCGCTCGATCAGGTTGTATTCGATCTGCAGCGCGACCAGCGGCGACCAGCCGCGCAGGTCGGCGATGGCCTGCATGCGCGACACCTGCCAGGCGGGGGCGTTGGAGATCCCCACGTACAGGATCTTGCCCTGCCGGACCAGGTCGTCCATGCCGCGCAGGATCTCCTCGACCGGAGTCCTGAAATCCCACACGTGCAGGTAGAGCAGATCGATGTAGTCGGTATCGAGCTGCCGCAGGCTGGCTTCCACCGACGTGAACAGGCTCTTGCGGTGCGCGCCGGCGGAATTGGGGTCGCCGGGCCGGCGCAGGGTCGTGTATTTCGTGGCCAGCACCAGGCTTTCGCGCCTGCCGCGGGTGAATTCGCCGAGCATGCGCTCGGAGCTGCCTTCGGTGTAGGTGTTGGCGGTGTCGATGAAGTTGCCGCCGCGCTCGATGTAGAGGTCGAACAGCTTGCGCGCCTCGTCCTGCTCGGTGCCCCAGCCCCACTCGGTGCCGAAGGTGGCCGTGCCCAGCGCCAGTGGTGAGACCCGCAGCCCGGAGCGGCCCAGCAGCCGGTAGGTGTCGAGGGTGAGCGACATCGTGTCCCCCTGTGCTCGTGTTCGGTTGCCCAGAACAAGGCTGTGACCGCCGCGAGCCGGGGGTAAGGGAGAGCGGCTCCTGGGAAAACCAGTCCTACCCTGGCTGTCGGGACCGGACATGCGGCGTCGCTACGGCGACCGCGCCGCCCCCCGTCGCCGAGCATCGCCCGTCCCTGCCCGCCCTGCTCGCCCCCCGGCCCGGCCGCGACGCCACCGGCCATGTGCATGCGGTGATCCGCCTCTGACAGCGAGCCCTGGCCGAACCCTGCGGGCCCGACCGATGATCCGGGACGTCGTACGGGTGGTTCAGGCGTCGGTCGCCGGAGCGTCCTTCCGGAGGCCGGAGGCTCGCGACTCCTGTCCGGCCTCGGCGAGGTCCTTGTCCTCGATCCGGAACACGTTCACCTGTGACTTGTGGAAGGCGAGCCAGCCGGCGAGGAGCCCGGCCGCGACCAGGGCGGTGAGCAGGGCGTACATGAGCCGGGGCGAGGTGAGCAGGGCCGGGGTGACCACGGCGAGGGCCGAGGCGGCGACGCGGGCGACGGCGATGATGGCGCCCTGCGCGGACGCGCGGAGCAGGGTCGGGAACGACTCCTGGGCCCAGATCTTCATGATCGCTTCGAAGGCCCATGACCCGCCGATCGCGCCGCAGAGCGCCGCGATCATGATCGTGGGCAGTGAGAACCCGAAGGCGGCGGGGATGCCGTACGCCGCGACCAGGAAGAACGCGCCGACGACGTAGTAGGTCATGCGGCGGGGTCCGTCCGAGACGCGCATGAACCAGAGGGCGAAGAGCAGGCCGAGGGGGAGGCCGGCGAGGGCGATGAATGATGCGGTCTGAACCGTCAGTCCCACCACGTTGACGGCGATATAGGTGCTGAACTGGCCTTTGGTGTTCGCGCCCAGGTTGGTCAGGGAGTAGAACACGAGCAGCGCGAGGAACGGCACGAGGTAGGTCCTCTCGGTCAGGACGTCCCTGATGCCGTGGCGTTCGGCTCGTACGGTGCGCGCTCCCGACCTTCGTTCCCGGTGCGCGGCCCTCCACGAGCTCGACTCGGGGATCGTGAGCCGCAGCAGCAGTACGGCGAGCGCCACCACGCCGGCGTGGCCGAACAGGATCTGGCCGCCCAGGTACCCCAGGTCTCCCACAGCCGCCGAGAGTGCGATCGTCGCGGCGATGCCCGCGAACCAGAGGATCTGCGAGAAGCTGATGAGCTTGCCCCGGTTCCCGTCCGTGGCCGCCTCGGAGATCGTGGCGAGGGACACGGGAAGGTCGGCTCCGCTGCCGAGGCCGACGAGGATCGTTCCGGTGAGGAGCCCGATGAAGCCGCCGGAGAGGACGAGCAGGGCGGCGCCCACGACGATCATCGCCATGGTGACGATGAACACCGAGCGGCGCCCGAAGGCGTCGCCGAGCCGTCCTCCGATCAGCGCGCCGACGGCGATGCAGAGGGTCAGCGCCGCCGACAGGACGCCGATCTCGGTGGGCGTGACGCCGATGGCCTGCTGGTACAGCACGAGTGCCGTCCCCGAACCGACGATCGCCGCGGCGTCGATGTAGGAGGCCATGCCGGCGACGACGCCCACCCACCAGGGGTTCGGTGCTGGGGCCGCGGACTGTGCAGGGGGCATCGATGTTCTCCTCGTGGACGGGGGACCTGAGACCCCGCGGCAGGTGAATCGTTTTAATGCGCGATGCGGTTCGATTCCGTAGGTCGCGGCGGGAGTGTTCAGCGGGACGGCGCGCATCCCGTTGGGTTGCCCACACGGTACAGAGCGGCGTCACCCCTCACAAGTGTCTTCGGGACAGGTGATGGTTTCCTCAGGACATTGCTTTGGCGACGGAGGGCGGCCTATGGTCGATCCGACAGTGCTCGCAGCGCACGGCCCCCGCCGCCGGACCTTCAGGGAGAATGCGTGTCCCTCGACGACCTCGCCCGCCTGATCGCCGACCCGCCGATCGAGTTCCGGCCCGAGCTGCGATGGTGGCTGGCCGAGGGCCTGCACACCGACGAGACGCTGGTCCGCGAGATCGACACCGCGCACCGGCTCGGCTTCGGCGGGATGGAGTTCCTCGCGATGGACGAGGCCGGCATCGACCACTCCCGCTACGGCTGGGGCGCCGAGGAGTGGACGCACGACTCCCACGTGATCGTCGCGGAGACGACCAGGCGGAACATGTCGGTGAGCTTCACCTCCGGCACGAACTGGTCGAACGCGAACCTCCCCACGATCACGCCCGACCACCCGGCCGCGGCGCAGGAGCTCGATGTGGTGATCGAGGACCTCGCCCCCGGTACGGCCCGTGGCGGGCCGCTGCCACGCGCCGATCTCGACGCCGCGCCCGGGGCGGCCCTCCTGCCCGGCCACCGCGGCAAGGTCACCGAGCAGCACCTGGTGGCCGTGGTGGCCGCCCGCGTGCACGAGACCACTGCGACGGGCGCGATCCTCGACGTCGACTCCGTCGTCGATCTATCCGGCCGGGTGCGGGACGAGACGCTGGAGTGGACCGCGCCCGCCGACGGCGACTGGCGGCTGTTCGTCTTCTGGACGCACGGCACCGGACAGACCGCCTCACCCTCGGCGTCGGTCAACTACACCGTCAACTACCTGGACCGCGACGGCGTCGAGGCGGTCATCGACTACTGGGACTCGGTCGTGCTCACCCCGGACATGCGCGAGCAGATCAGCCGCAACCCCCGGGTGCAGATGTACATGGACTCCCTCGAACTGGCGACCTACGGCGCCGGCGGCCTGTTCTGGGGACGCACCCTCGCCGAGGAATTCCGCGCCCGCCGCGGCTACGACATCACCCCCTGGCTGCCGTTCCTGACCCGGAATGTGCCTTTCATGGCGGTCAGCACGACCTACCACAACGACGCCACCGAGGAGCACCGCGCCACGGTCGAGAAGGTGCGTTTCGACTACGTTCGCACCCTCACCGACCTCTACATCGAGAACATGCTGCGCCCCTTCGCCGCGTTCCTGCACGACAACGGGATCACGCTCCGCGCCGAGATCAGCTACGGGCTGCCGTTCGAGCTCACCCGGCCGGGGCCGGAGGTGGACGGGATCGAGACCGAGTCGCTGGAGTTCGGCGCGCAGATCGACGCCTATCGCCTGATGGCCGGCGCGGCCCACCTGTTCGGCAAGCAGTACTCCTCCGAGACCGGCGCGACCACCCGCAACCACATGCTGGACCACCGCTTCTACGACCAGATCATCGCCACCCAGCTCGCCGCCGGGATCACCAGGACCGTGCTGCACGGCTGGGCGAGCACCGCGGGCGCGGAGGGCGTCACCACCTGGCCCGGCCACGAGGGCATGTGGCCCCTGTTCTCCGAGCGGTTCGACGCCCGTCAGCCGGCGGCCGAGTTCTACCCGCTGTGGAACCGGGCGATCGGCCGCTACCAGGCCGTCCTCCGGCAGGGCAGGCCGCGGATCGACGTGGGGATCCTGCGCACCGACCACTTCACCGACAACACCTCGGGCCTGGTCTTCGTCGCCCCGGACGGCAGGAGGATCCCGGATGAGGACGCCTACGGGCGCATGTGGATGCGCGACCGGCGGAATCACTGGTGGCAGGACCTGGGCATGCAGGACGCCGGGTGGACCTACGAGTTCTTCGACGGGTCGCTGCTGCTGCGCGAGGAGGTGTCGTTCGACGGCGGCCTCGTGCAACCGGACGGCCCGGGCTACCAGGCGCTCATCGTCTACCAGGAGACGCTCGACCCGGACGTGGCGGCCAGGCTCCTGGAATGGGCGCGCAACGGCCTGAGACTGCTCATCGTCAACGGCGCCACCGAGGTCCAGTGGCTCCTGGCCGGCCGGTACGCCACCCACGCGCGCGCCGCCGCCCGTACGCCCGGACTCGACGGCCGCGACGAGGAACTCGCCCGCACCATGGCGCGACTGCGCGCGCTGCCCACCGTCTCGGAGGTGCACGACCCGGCCGACACCCTCGCGGCGCTGCGCGGGCTCGGCGTCGCCGGGCGCGCCGAGTTCACCACCGGCGACCGCAGCGTGCTCGGCCACCTGCGCGAGGACGGTGACCTGCTGCACCTGTACCTCTACCACTTCCTCTACGAGACCGGCGAGCCGGCCACCGTCGAGGTCGCCCTGCCCGGCATCGGGTCCGCGTACCGGATCGACGCCTGGACCGGCGGTGTCCGCCCCCACCACGGCGTCCGGTACGCCGCGGGGAAGACCCTCGTCACCGTGACCCTGACGCCCGGAGAGACGACGCTGCTCACGATCGACCGCTCGGCGCCCGAGCCGACGGCCTCGGCCCCCGTCGCGCCCGAGATCCTCCAGGAGATCCCGGAGTGGACGGTCGCGGTCGAAAGCTGGGACGCCGGCGGCTTCGAGGTCATCACCGAGGACCGCGGGCTCGGCTACCGGACCCGAGAGGTACGGCCGACGACGGCGGTCACGCGGCTCGACGGCGGCCACGGCCCGCTGCGCCCGTGGAAGGACATCCCCGGCGTCGGCCCCGAGGTCAGCGGTGTCGGCGAGTACAGCACGACCTTCACCCTCGCCGAGCCGCCCGTCCCGGGGACACGTTATGTGCTCGACCTCGGCTCGACGGCGGGCGGCCTCGGCTCCGTCCGGGTCAACGAGGGTGAGGCCAGGGGCTTCGACACGTCTGCCCCGCGCGTGGACGTCACGTCCGACATCCGGGCAGGGGAGAACATGGTGACGGTCCGGGTCTCCAGTTCGCTGAACAACCGGCTGCTCGCCCGGGGCTACTACGACTCGGTGCCCGACGTCCTGTCGCGCTTCACCGGACGCGACGAGATGCAGAAGACCGAGGTGCACGACCACGGGCTCCTCGGTCCGGTACGGCTGCTGCGCGAGGCGACGGACGGCTGAACCGCACAACCCGGGCGGCCGGCCGCGCGGCGTCCCAGGCCGCCCGCTGTAGAGTTCCGGACGGAACGCGGGCCAACCGCGCGGGGGGGAGGTACATCGTGACGCGAGCGCGACGCTACGACCTGGACCGGCAGGACGTCGACCTGTCCCCCGTCATCGAGCCCGACCCCCTCGACCCGCGCGTCTCACTCACCTCGATCATCCACTGGGCCGACAGCCACTCGGTGCGGCTGGCCGTCATGAAGGCCGTGGACTTCCCCGTCAACGACCTGCCGATGTTCCTCGTCGTCAACCAGCTCAGCTACCGGGGAGCGCTGCGCCCCAGCGAGCTCGCGCAGACTCTGGGAACGGGCCGGGCCAACCTCTCCAAGATCGCCAACCGCCTCGTCGAGGCGGGCCTCATCGTCCGGGTCCCCGAGCCGTCCGACGAACGCAGCGTGCTGCTCGCGCTCACCCCCCGCGGCCGGGAGATCGGCGAGCGGATCATGAAGCACGTCCAGCGAGCCCTCGACTCGGTCCTGGCCGACTGGAGCGAGGAGGACGTCACCACGCTCAAACGCCTCCTCGCCCGCCTGGCCCGCGGCACCGTGTGGCACCAGCAGATGGCGGGGCGTTAGCCGGCACGTCCACCCCCGTGCGTGCCGGATCACCGCCGGTCAGAGCGGACCTCCGGCCCCCTTCGCCCTGCCCCACCGGCTCCTGACCGGCCGACTCCCGGGCCAGCAGGCGCATCGCCCCCAGCACAGGATCGTTGTCACTAGAGCACCTTCCGGGCGCCCGGCAGGGCGCGTACCAGGTACGCCGCCGCCCAGCACAGCGGCAGTGCGAGGACGGCGAGCAGCGCGGCCTTCGCGACCGCGGGCGCCTGTACGTCGCTGATGGCGTGGTTCAGGGCGACCAGTACGACCGTGTGGATGACGTAGACGGCGAAGGCGTGCGCCGACAGGAACCGGCGGCGGCGTCCCTGGTGGCCGAAGCGCTCCCGGAACAGAACCAGCAGGCCGAGGGTGATGCCGACGGCGAAGGCCGACTCGCAGGTTGCCGCCACCAGGGACGGCAGGGTTCCGTGGCCCAGGCCCGCCTCTCCGGTGGAAACCAGGACGAGAAGGAGCGCGACCGCGGCGACGGCCGCGGCGGCGAACCCGGCCCGGCCCGCCGTTCTGGACAGGCCGCCCAGCCAGCCGCGCCGGGCCGCGAGCAGTCCGACGGTGAACAGTGCCGCGTACTGCGGCAGGTAGGCGGGGGAGGGCAACCCCAGGATCGAAACCCCTATCGGCACCGCGATGCGCCACAGGTAGGTCACCAGCGCCAGCCCGACGGTGAACCCGGCGATGGCGAGGGCGCCGGGCGTCCGGCCCGTGGCCGAAGGCGATTCAGACGTGTGCCGGCCCTTTACGGCCAGGCGCCGCCACAGGACGTACAGCACGCTGAACACCAGCAGCACCTCGACGAACCACATCGGCCCCGGTATGAACGACTGCAGGTAGTACTGCAAGTAGGGCAGCTCGGTCCCCTGCTGGGCGGCGGCGTCTCTCGCGGCGGTGTAGCGGTCGACGGTCGCCAGGGGGCGCAGCACCAGCAGCCAGAGCAGCAGCGGGACTCCCAGCCGCAGCAGCCGCTCCCTCAGGAACTGCCCGGCTCCCTTGCGGTCGTAGGAGCCCGGCACGAAGAGTCCTGAGACGAGGAAGAAGGCGCCCATGAAGAACGCCTGGTTGAACAGGATCACGAAGTCCAGGAGCGTTCCTGAGGGGTCGGCCGGCGGTTCGGTGTAGTACCAGCCCGGGATGTTGCTGTAGCCGAGCGCGGAGTGGTGGATCACCACGAGCGCCGTCAGGGCGGTGCGCAGGTTGTCGACGTACAGGAGCCGCGGGGAGGTGCTGGGCGGCGCGGCCGGCCGGTTGACGAGCTGTGTCATCGGTTCGCCCTTTCTCCAAGGGGGTCGGGTCCGAGCGGTGACGGTGAAGCCGGGCAAGCCCGGCCCTCAGTTGTATCTGTTCTATTATGTGTATATCAGATAGAATCGTGGTGTGTGGCTGACCCTTGACCTTGACAGCGAGATCCCGATCTACCAGCAGATCCGGGACCGGATCGTGGAGGCGATCGCCAGACGGCAGGCGCGCGAGGGCGACCCGCTCCCCTCCACGCGGCAACTGGCCGCGGACTTCGGCATCAACTTCCACACCGTGAACAAGGCCTACGATCTGCTGCGACAGCAGGGCGTCATCCGAATCAACCGCAAGAGCGGCGCGGTCATACGGCGTGATGCCACCACCGGCCCCCCCGAGACGCCCTTCATCGACGACTGGGAGGAACGCATGCGCGTGCTGCTGGCAGAAGCCACCGTTCACGGCATGGACCGGCAGGATGTGCTGCGCCGCTGCGAGGCGCTACTGATCGGCTTCGAGGAGGACGCGTGATCCCGCTGCTCCTGGCCGGCCTGATCCTCATCGCACTGATCACGTCGCTGATGCTGGCGCTACCGGCGCTGGCCAGGCCCACCCTGCCGTTCGGAGTACGCGTGGGCGTCCAGCGGGTGAGCGACCCGACCGTCATCGCCGCACGTCGGCTCTACGCCCGCCTGACCGTGGTGGCGGCCGCGCTCGCCGCGGTGGTCTCGATCCTGGTGCTGCCGGGCGCGGGGTCCGCCGCCGCGATCGGCGTCATCGCGTCGGCGGTGACGGCCGTGGACCTGCTGTCGTACTACGGCGCTCATCGCAGGATCCGCACCGCCAAGCTCGCCGGCGGGTGGACGACCGAGCGACGTCAGGGCGTCGCCGTGGACACCACCTTCCGCACCGACCCGGTGCGGGTGCCGTGGTCGTGGGGCCTTCCCGCTCTGGCCATCGTCCTGCTCACCGCGGGGATCGGCTGGGTGCGCCACAGTTCGTTACCGGCCACGCTGCCGCCGTTGTTCGACTACGGCGCCGGCTCCACGCGGCGTGAGCCGACGACCGTGCTGAGCGCCTTCCAGCCGGTGATCTACCAGATCGCCATCACCGTGATCGTCGTCGCCGCGCTCCTGGTCGTGCTGCGCGCCCGCCCCGACCTCGATGCCGCCAGGCCCAAGGGCTCGGCCCGCCGCTACCGCGTCTACCTGCGCGGCATCGCGGTGATGTCACTACTGTCCGCGGCCTGCCTGAATCTGAGCCTGCTCTTCGCGGCTCTGCGACTGTGGGAGATCGTCACTCCCGCGATCGTCTGGCAGGTGGCCGTTTACGTCCCGCTCATCGTGCTGCTGGGCGGCTGGCTGATCTGGGAGATCAAAGTGGGCCAGGCCGGGCACCGGCTGCCCGCCCTGCCGGGCGAGGAGCTGGAGGACTCCGGACTCGGCCAGCGCGACGACGACCGCCACTGGTTCCTGGCCGGCACCGTCTACATCAACCGCCGCGACCCGGCCCTGCTCGTGCACGACCGTCTCGGCTCCTCCTCGTGGACCCTCAACCTCGGCCATCCGATCGCATGGCTCCTGCTCGGCGTCCTCGCCGTCGCCCTGATCGTGTTGCTGGGGCCGGCGCTGGCGGGTCGTTGATCTGCCCCCAGAAGCACAGCCTCTTCCGACGACCGCCCGCGACCTCAGTGGAATATCAATTCCGCTGGGCCGGGGTCGGATCATCCGCCGTAGTCGCCACATATTCCAGGTTGTCGTCGATCAGGTGATCGAGCGCTTCTCTGGCGGCGGTCAGGCTGTTGATGGCGGACGAAAGGCGGGCTCGCTCCTGATCCATCGTGATCAAGGCTCGCAGCGCTTTCGCTCTGCTGGGCTCCGCCATGCAGGGGACTATCTCGGCGATGCTTCTGCTGGACATGCCGGCGGCCAGGAATTTCTGAATCAGCGCCACCCGCTCGACGTGATCGTCGTCGTAGTACCGCTGGCCGCTGGGGGATCTCCTGCTCACCAGCAGGCCCTGCTGCTCGTAGTAGCGCAGTGATCGACGGCTTGCTCCTGTCCGGGCGGACAGCTCACCGATCCGCATCTCACCCCTCATGTGCATTGGGGCACAGAGACTTGCCCATGACATCGATGTAAGCGTTCAGCGTAGCCCAGGGCTCGCGACCCCGGTGTCAGGGCATCCGGTCGCCGGCCTCTCGTCTCGTCTGCTCACCGTCCGGTGGTGCCCGTCACGACCTCCCCGATGCGCGGCAGCGTGGCGGGCATGGAGTCGCAGGCCAGGATGTCGGGATAGGCTTCCGGCCATGCCACCCGCTTCGCGCCGTACCGAATCCGGGTCGCATCGCGGCGTCGAGACGCCGGCGTCTCAGGGACAGCAGGCCGCGCTGCGACTGGCTCGGCGGCAGTTCATCGGCGGCGTTCGCGTCGAGATGCAGACCCTCGCGAGCGAGCTCGGAGTGAGCCGCATGACCCTGAACCGCTGGGTCGGCAGTCGTGACCGGCTTCTGGGTGAGGTCAACTGGTCCCTGGCGAAACCCACCCTCGACCTTTGCCGCCGGCAGGCCACGGGTTCCGGGGTCGAGGCGGTGGCGCAGACCCTCGAACGCTTCATCGCCACGGGGCTGGCCTCCCCTTTCATGCAGACCTTCCTGAAACAGGAGGGTGAGATCGCCCTGCGGATCCTGACCACGCGAAGCAGCGAACTGCAGCGCAACTACATCGCGTACGTGTCCGACCTGCTGCGGGAGGAGCTGCCCGGACCGGTCGGAGATCTGCCCATCGAGGATCTGGCCTATCTGGTCGTCCGCATCACCGAGTCGTTCTGCTACGTGGACATGATCACCGGCGACGCGCCGGACGCCACCAAGGTCGGTGCGGCCATCAGGCTTCTGTTGTCCTGATCGGCGATCCGGCCGCGTCGGCCACGTGGGTGTCGAGAAAGAAGCGCATCTCCTGGGCCACGAGTTCGGGCTCCTCGTAGCAGGCGAGGTGGCCCGCGTCGGCGAGCAGCACCGACCGGCCGCCGGGGATCTGCCGCACGTCCGCGATCTGTTTCTCCTGGTTGACCACGAAGTCCTGGCCGCCGAGCAGGTAGAAGACCGGCACTCTCAGCCGGGGGAGCTCGTCGGCCATGCTGGTGTACACGCCGCCGCCGAGCCACCCTCGCCACATCTTCTCCGTGACCGTGGGCATGGTGCGCAGCAGGTCGGTCGTCTTCGCGGGATCGTGTGAGATGCCCGCGATGCCCGCCGTTATCGTCTCGATGTCGCCGTACGCGGCGTAGAAGCCCTCGATGACCGGGTCGCCCGCGGAGGTGCCGCCCGCGTTCCACGGCATGATCCCCACGACCGCCTGCACCTCGTCGGGGTGGTCCAAGGCGATCCGCATGCTGATGGCGCCTCCCAGTGACAGTCCGGCCGCGACGAAGCCGGTGAGCCCGATTTCGCGGCAGGCGTCGAAGACGGTTTCCGCGAGGCGAGAGAGATCGCCGTCGGCGTGCGCCCCGGCCGACCCCGCGTGTCCGGGGAGGTCCATGAGGACCGCGCGGTAGCCGTCGAGCAGCGGCTCGATCCCGGCCCAGCAGTCGATCGAGCAACCGAAGCCGGGAAGGAGGACGATGGCCCGCTGCCCGTCGCCGCGTTCCTCGTAGTGATCCCGTTGGTGGTGATGGGCATTGGACCACCCCTTGCGAGTGTTACTTTTTGGAATCTGTAACGTTGCCCGCAGGTTAACCGCGCCGCAGGAGCGTGCGCAAGGGGTCCGGCTCTCCGCCTCGCGGACTTCGATGGGACGGCGGCCTGGAGTCAGGACAACCGGCGCTTGAGGATCTTGCCCGTCGACGTCATGGGCAGGCTCGTGCGGAACTCCACGATCCGCGGGTACTTGTAGGACGCGAACTGGTCCTTGCCCCACGCGAGGATGTCGTCCTCATGGCCGGCCGCCTTGACGATGACGGCCTTGATCTCCTGCCCGTGCGACGGGTGCGGGACCCCGATCACGGCAACGAGGGAGACGGCCGGATGCTCCATGAGCACCTCCTCCAGCTCGCGCGGATACACGTTGAAGCCGCCGCGGATGATCAGATCCTTCGATCTGCCGACGATGCAGTAGAAGCCGTCCTCGTCCTTGCGGGCCAGGTCCCCGGTGCGGAACGAGCCGTCTTTGATCGCCTCCCTGGTGGCGTCCGGGCGGCCGTAGTAGCCCTAATGCTCCACCGGCAGCGCGGCGCCGCCCGAGGCGACCACGCGCAACCGGCCCTTCAGGAGGTCGCCGCCCTCGACCTTGTCAAGCGCGCGGAGCAGCGCCCAGAACATCGTCGGGACGCCGGGGAACACGGTCACCCGTTTATCGATCATCGCGCGCAGTGCGGCCTCGGCCTGCGAACTACCGGAGCATCACGGCCGTGCACCCTTAGGCCGTCGCCGCGTTCCGGACGCACGTCAGAGCCAGTGAATGGAACAGCGGCGCCGCCAGCAGGTAGGTGTCGGGACGGGTTGGATCAAGGTCGTACAGGACGCCGACGGCCGCCACGTTGGTGAGCAGGTTATGGAGCTCCGCCCCCTTGGGCTGCCCCGTGGTTCCCGAGGTGTAGATGATGACGGCGGAGTCCTCGTCGTCAAGCGCCATGGTGCGGCACCGGCTCCGACCGGCCAGCGGCTCGCCCTGCCATGTGGTCGTGCCGTCGATCTCGGTGGCACCGATCGTCCGCGCCCCACGCCCTCCCGCGAGAGCTCCGCCGCGAGGAGGTCGGCGCGATGAGCCACCTCGCGGAAACTCAGCCGCCTCGGTCCGGCGACGATGGCCGTCCGCTCGCCATACCGGGACGCGGCCTCGTCGATCAGGGTTGCCAGGCTCGTCATGCCTCTCCCTCGGCTCACGCCTTGCGTTACATTGTTCATTATGTAACATCGCCTTTCAATCGCAGCTACCGCAGGAGATGACCGATGAGCACGGCCGGCCGCGAGGTCCATCTGGTGGCACGCCCGACCGGGATGCCCTCCCCGGAGAACTTCTCGATCGTGGAGGTCGACGTCCCCGATCCGGGCCCCGGAGAGGTGCTCGTACGTAACGACTGGATGTCCGTCGACCAGTCGATGCGAGGCCGGATGCGCGACGTCCCGTCGTATCTTCCGCCGTTCACGCTCAACGCTCCGATGGAAGGGGCAGCCGTCGGCACGGTCGTCGCGTCGCGGACCGAGGCGCTTCGACCGGGTGACACGGTGTGGCACCACCTCGGCTGGCGCGACTACACCCTCGTCAAGGCGGAGGAGACTCATCGCCTGGACACCGCGGGCGTGAACAGCTCGGAGTACCTCGGCGTCCTCGGCATGCCGGGTCTCACCGCGTACCTGGCGCTGACCGAGATCGCGCCCGTGCGCCAGTACGCCGTGCCCGCACCGGTGCCGCCGACGCAGATCATCCGAGCCCCGGGGCGAGCGGTTCTACCAGCTCAGGTTCCAAGAGCCCGGTCCCCGGAGGAGATGCTGATGCGCGACGTCGGCCGCTCGCTCGCCGCGATCCTCAACGACCGCTACGACCTGCGTGAGACCTCGCTCTTCGTCACCGGCGGCGCCGATCCCGTCACGACCTTCATGCGCGTTCACACCGGTGCGAGGGCGTTCGAGAACCTCAGCACTCTTGTCGTCCACGGCGCGGGGCATTGGGTGCATCAGCAGGCTCCGGACAGGGTGAACCAGGCGCTACTGGCCCACCTGCGTCGCGTGGACGGCTCCCTGGGATCGCCAGACCTACCATCGGCACGAGCCCTGCCCGCACACCTGGGACATGTCAGTTGACCGTCATCCGTACGCCCGCGAGCCCGGCGACTTCCTGCGCGCCCGGGTGCGCCCGCAGGACGTGGCCTCCCACTTCGATCATCGCGTGAACGTTCGCGCCGGTTCCTCACGAGCGGGACCAGGGCGAACGGGATCCCGAACGACAACACGACCTGGCTGAACACCAGCGCCCGGGTGGGTTCGACGCCGAACGCGAGCACGGCCAGGGCCGGCACCACGGCGAGGCTTCTCCGCACGTACAGCGGAATCCGGCGGCGGAGGAAGCCCTGCATCACCACCTGGCCCGCGTAGACGGGTCCGTACGTACGGCATAGACGTCCGGGAGCAGGCGACGCCCGGACGCGCCCGCACCCCGGCACACGCCGCCTGCCGGCGTGAGGCGGGGGCCGCATGAGCTACCGGGCCGGCGAGCGGCTCGGGCGACGGGCACACCTGGTCGAAACCACCTCGATGGAGGCACCCCGTACTGGACTATGTGCGGTGCGATTGAGGCCGAAATCCGCATCGCGAATGCCCACCGGTTAGAGCGAGCTTCCAATGTTCACACCGACCGCCGCTGAGAGAGAAGGCCCCTACCGCCTCCACCTACCAGGGAGTGACGGTTCGTCTTGCGGTCGTGGCGCGGTCATGATCTTGGGAATGATTAAGGCCCTGGTCTCCGATTGCTCGGTGACCAGGGCCTTCTTGGTAGCGGGGGCAGGATTTGAACCTGCGACCTCTGGGTTATGAGCCCAGCGAGCTACCGAACTGCTCCACCCCGCGTTGCGTTGTGTCTAAAGACTATCGGGATCGCGGGGGTGAGGCAAATCAGGTCGCTAGCCGCTGGTTGTGGGGGCCGGGGTCGGAGTGGCCGACGGGGTTGTGGTGGTGGTTGGTGTCGGGGTCGGGGTGGGGGTGGTGGTGCCCGTGGGGAGTTTGCCGGCGTTGAGGCGGTTCAGGGCGTCCTGGAGGCGGGCCTGGGCCTCGCCGTAGGCGGCCCAGTCGGGCGGGTTGGCGGACAGGGCCTTGCGGGCGTCGTCCTGGGCCTTGCGGGCGTCGTCGATCGCCTTGTTGAGCTGCGCGGCGGAGGTCTCGTTCGGGACCGTGGCCTGGTTGTCGTTCTGCTGGTCGGTCTGCTCCTCGGTGGGCGCCTGCGCGCCGGTGCCCTCGAAGACCTGCTTGAGGGCGCCGTCCAGGGTGTCGGCGGAGCCGACCTTGTTGCCGTAGGAGACCAGGACGCGGCGCAGGATCGGGTACGGCTCCTGGCCGGAGGCCGCCGCCGTCTGGACGTAGACCGGTTCGACGTAGACCAGGCCGCCGGCGAACGGGAGGGTGAGCAGGTTGCCGTAGCGGATCTGGGCCTGGCCCAGGCCGAGCAGGTTCAGCTCACCGGAGAACTTGTTGGTGAAGTTGTTCTGGACCTGGCCGGGGCCGGGGATGGTGGTGTTGGACGGCATGCGCAGGATGCGGAGCTTGCCGTAGTCGGGGCCCGGTGTCGCGTCCACTGCCATGAAGGCCGCGAGGTTCGGGCCCTGGCGGGGGACGAACGTCGTGGTGAGCGAGAAGGACGGCGCCTGGGCGTCGGGCATCTTGACCGACAGGTAGTACGGCGGCTGCTTGATGTCGCCCTCGCGCAGGGACGGGTCGTTGGGGACGTTCCAGAAGTCCTGGCCGCTGTAGAAGGCGTTGGGGTCTTCGATGTGGTAGCGCGAGAGGATGTCGCGCTGCACCTTGAACAGGTCCTCCGGGTAGCGCAGGTGCGACCGCAGGTCGGCGCTCATCTCGTCGGCCGACTTGACGATGCCGGGGAACGCGTTGCGCCAGGTCTCCAGGATCGGGTCGCGGTCGCCCCAGGCGTACAGGGTGACGGTGCCGTCGTAGGCGTCGACGGTGGCCTTCACCGAGTTGCGCATGTAGTTGATCTCGTCGCGGGGCTGCTGCGGGATCGTACGGGTGTCGGTGGCGGTGTCGCGCACCATGTCGCCGAAGCTGCGCCGCTCGGAGTACGGGTAGTCGTTGGACATCGTGTAGCCGTCGACGATCCAGGTGACGCGGCCGTCCACGATCGCCGGGTAGGGGTTGGCGTCCATCTGGAGGAACGGCGCCACCTTGGCGATCCGCTCGCGCGGGTTGCGGACGTACAGGATCTGCGACTTCTCGTTGATGTCACCCGACAGCAGGATGTTCGTCTCGCTGTACTTCGCGGCGTAGAGCAGCCGGTTGAAGAACGACCCGACGGGCACGCCGCCCTTGCCGGTGTAGCTGGTGTTCTGCTGGCCGGTGCCGCTGCTGAGCGGGTAGTCGAGCTCCTGGCCCTGGCCGGAGCCGCCGCCGGCGATGACGTACTCGGTGGAGGACGACTCGCCGAAGTAGATCCGCGACTCCTTCAGGCCGCTGCGCTGGACGAGGTCGCCGGTGACCGGCATGTCCTTGGCGTCGAAGTTGGGCAGGCCCTCGGAGTCGACCTCGTTGCCGGGCGCGGCCACGATGCCGTAGCCGTGGGTGTAGACGAGGTGGCGGTTGATCCAGTTGTCCTGCTCCGGCGGCGGGCCGGTCAGCTCGCGAACCGCCACCACGGTGTCGCGCATCTGGCCCTGGGTGTCGCGGTAGCGATCGACGTCGAGTTGGTCGGGGAAGTCGTAGTAGCCGCGGATGCGCTGCTTTTGCTGGTAGGTCTTGGAGACCAGGCTCGGGTCGAGCAGGCGCACGCCGGAGATGGAGGAGTCGGAGTTGACGTCGGCCTTGGCCGGGTCGCCCTGGGCGTCGTAGTTGATCACCTCGGACTTGTCGACGCCGTACGCCTCTCGGGTCGCCACGATGTTGCGCCCGATGTACTCCCGCTCACGGGCCTGCTGGTTCGGCTTGACCTGGAACTGCTCGACGAGGGCCGGGTAGACCCCGCCGATCAGGATGGCCGAGAGCACGAGCAGGCCGAACGCCACGCCGGGGATCATGCCGCCGGGGCGTACGACGCCGGCGAAGAACAGCACGGCGCAGATCAGCGCGATGATCGCCAGTATGGTCTTGGCCGGCAGCACCGCGTTCACGTCGGTGTAGGACGCGCCGTCCACGAACCCGCGGTCGGAGAAGACCAGGCCGAACCGGTCGATCCAGTAGGCGATGGCCTTGAGCAGCACGAACACACCGACCAGGACCGACAGGTGGACCCGCGCGGCGCGCGAGGCGTGCACGCCGGGCGACTGCAGCCGGAACCCGCCGTAGAGGTAGTGCACGATCGCGGCCAGCACGGCCGAGATCACCACGGCGGTGAACAGGAACGTCAGCACCATCCGCAGGAACGGATAGGTGAACATGAAGAACGACTTGTCCATGCCGAACTCGGGATCGTTCGACCCGAACGGCTCGGCGTTGACGAACTGCAGCCAGGTGGGCCACTGCCCCGCGAGTGAGGAGCCGGAGAACAGCGCCAGCACCGCCATGCCGATCAGGAAGATCAGCTTGCGGTGCGGGTCGAGCGCCATCCGGTAGCGGTCGGCCCCGCTGGATCCCCCGAACATGGCGGGCCCGAACATCGGCCTGGTGCGGTAGGCCAGCACCATGTTGCCGCCCACGATGCCCACCATGAGCACGGCGCCGGCGAAGAAGAGCAGCACTTGCGTCATCAACACGCCGGAGAACACCGACGAGTAGTTCACCGCGTCGTACCAGAGGTAGTCGGTGTATATGCCGGCGAACAGGAAGAACAACGCCACGAGCGCCACGATCGCGATCACGACGGGCAGCAGAAGGCGTGGCCGACGGGGCAAGCGCATCGCCCTGCCGGCTCCGGGGGTCCGGAAGCTCAAGGCCAACCCCTTGTCTTAAGAGCAACGGTCCGTGATTGGCAACCTACACCGGTGACGGCGCGGTCGCGGCGCGGCGCTCGGGCACGGTCCGGCCACATCCCCTCTGCCACCTGTACAGGGCCTAAAGAGGCCAACGGACGGAGGCGCGCGGTAGTGCCCCGGCTTTGGGAGATCTTTACCGGGCGATGCCCGTAAGGGTGATGCCGGTGTCCGTGATGTCGGTATCCGGGGGATGTGTCACGACGCGCCGCAGGACTCGACGCCAGTCGTGCGGTTCTCCCGCAGCGAGTCGATCGCCTGTACGGCCGCGCTCAGCGTGTCGACCTTGACCAGGCGCAGGCCGTCGGGCACGGCCTTGACCGCCTCGCCGCAGTTGGCCGCGGGGGTCAGGAAGATGGTCGCGCCGGCCTGGCGGGCGCCCACCATCTTCTGCTGGATGCCGCCGATCGGGCCGACCTTGCCCTCGGGGGTGATCGTGCCGGTGCCCGCGATCGACTTGCCGCCGGTCATCGAGCCGGGAGTGAGCTTGTCCACGATGCCGAGGGAGAACATCAGGCCCGCGCTCGGGCCGCCGACGTCGCCGACGCTGATGTCCACCTCGAACGGGAACTTGAAGCTGGCTTCCATGGTCACGCCGACCATGGACTTGCCGTCGGAGGTCGCGACCGTCTTGATCGGCACGGTGGTCCGCTTGCCCGCGCGGGTGACGCCGAAGGTGACCTGCTCGCCCGGTTTGTGCGCGCGCACGATCTCGGCGACCTTCTCCACGTCGGTGGCGGCGGTGCCGTCGACCTCGTTGATCTCGTCGCCCGGCTTCAGCGCGCCGTCGGCGGGCTTGCCCTTCTCGGTGGCCATGACCCTCACCACCGAGGAGAACGGGATCTTGAGCTGGTTCAGCGCGGCGGCGGTGGCGTCGTCCTGGGAGGTGGTCATCTCCTGGGTGTTCTGCTGCTCGACCTCTTCGGCGGTGCTGGTGCGCGGGAAGATCGTCTCTTCCGGCACGACCGCGATCGTGGAGTCGACCCAGCCGCGCAGCGCGGTCAGCAGGTCGATGCTGGCGTCGGGCCCGCCCTGGTAGGCGACCGTGACCAGGCGCAGCGCGCCCGTGGTCGGGTAGGTCTGGCGACCCTTGATCGTGATGACCGGCTGCCCCTTGACGTCGCCGATGGTGTTCTCGGTCGGCCCCGGGCTCAGGACGACGTACGGCACCGGCATCAGCGCGCCCGCGACCCCCAGCACGAGGGTGAGCAGGCTCGCCACCATCAAGGTCAGTGCTCGTCGGGACATGGACGAAGCCTATGCGCTCTCGCCACGCGGTAGCCGCGCCTCACTCCGCGTCATTCGCAGGCGCCGACCCACTCGGTGGTGCCGTCGGCGAACACCTGGTGCTTCCAGATCGGCACCTCGCTCTTGAGGTCGTCGATCAGGCGCCGGGACGCCTGGAACGCCTCGCCGCGGTGCGGGCAGGCCACCGCGACGATGACCGCGATGTCGCCGAGCTCCAGGTCGCCGACCCGGTGCACGGCGGCGAGCGCGGTGACGGGGAAGTCGGCGGCGACCTTCTCGGCGACCCGCCGCAGCTCGGCCTCGGCCGAGGGGTGGGCGGAGTAGGAGAGCTTCGTCACGGTCTTGCCGTGATCCTGGTCGCGCACCGTGCCGACGAAGATCGTGGTGCCGCCCGCGGCGGTGTCGCCGACCGCGCCCAGCACCTCCTCCACGGAGAGCGGCGTGTCGCGAATCGCCAGCAGCCGTATGGTGTCCACGGTCCTGAGCCTACAACCGCCTCCGCCGCCCGGAGGGTGAGGCGGCGCGCGGGATGCGTACGGGAGCGGGTCAGATGCGGCGCTTGCGGCGGGCCCGGCGGACCACGGCGGCGGCGCCGATGACGGCGACGGTGGCGCCGGCGGCGGTGATCGTGGCGTCCTTGCCCGACAGGCGGCGGCCGACGACGGCGTGCTTGCCCGCGCTCAGGTCGAGCAGGTGCTGGAGCGCGGCCTCGTTGGTCCAGGAGGGCTTCCAGCCGACCGCGGCCAGCGAGGAGCACTCGGCGACCCACGGGTAGACCACGTAGTGCAGGTCGGTGGCGGGCGCGGGGGTGATCCCCAGGCGGTGCAGGCGCTGCGCGGTGCCGAAGGTCAGCGCCGCGGGCAGCTCGAAGCGCCGCAGCCCGGAGATCTCCTCCACCTGCTCCTGCTCCAGCCACCCCTCGCAGCCGACCGCGACCGCGCCGGAGACGGTGCCGAGCGCGGCCAGCTCCAGCGCGGTGACCAGGTCGTCCACGTGGCAGAACTGCCAGCGCGGCGCGCAGCCCTTGACGGTCAGCAGCCTGGGCGCCTCGAAGTGCCGGGTGACCACGGTGTCGATGCCCTCGCCCACGACCGCGGCCGGGCGGAGCACGGTGACCTCCAGGCCCGGGTGGGAGCGCAGCGAGCGGCGTACGAGGGCCTCGATCTCCAGGTAGTCGCCCACCACGCCGGTGTCGGGCTCGGCGGCGACGTCGGAGTCCTCCGGGAGCGGCACCGGGTTGTCGGGCGACGCGCCGTACACCATCGCGCTGGTCACGAGCACGACGCGCCGTACGCGCGCCGCCGCGCTCGCCGTGAGCACGGTCTGCGCCGCCCTCAGGTTGTACGCGCGGCGCTCGGTCGGGTCGGCGTCGAGGGCGTAGTCGGCGGCGAGATGGACGAGCACGTCGATGTCGGACAGCCGGTTCGCCAAGAGCGGATCTCGCACGTCGATCACCCGCCACGTGACGTCCGGGACGTCACCGCGCTGCTCGTCGATGGCCACGACGCGGCGGAAATCCGCAGACGAGGCCACATGGGCGAGGAACGCCCGGCCCAGACCGGAGGCCGCGCCTGTCACGGCGACGACCGGTGTCCGGTGGCGATTCGAGGTAGGCACCAGGTCCTCACTTTGCACTGATCCGCCCCATGACGGATAACGTGGCGGATGTGGACTCCTCCATCCTGCACGAGGTAGACCGGTGACTGACCTGCCAGGTCGTGAAAACGACCCAAACGAAAACCCGTTCGCCATGTTCGGCAACCCTGAGCAGATCGCCGCGGCGATGCGCCAGTTCGCCGACATGCTGTCCGCTCCGGCCGCCTCGGGGCCGGTCAACTGGGACATGGCCAAGAACATCGCCCGCCACGCCGTGGTCGCCGAGGGCGATCCCAGCGTGATGGAGGGCGAGCGGCGCCAGGTGGTGGAGGCGCTCAACCTCGCCGACCTGTGGCTCAACCAGGCCACCGCGCTGCCCAGCGGCGTCACCACGGCCGAGGCGTGGAGCCGCTCCGAATGGATCGAGAAGACCATCCAGGTTTGGCAGAAGCTTTGCGATCCGATCGCGGCCCGCATGGTCGACACCATGGGCGGCACCCTCGGCTCCGCGGGGCTGCCCGCAGAGGCCCAGGCGATGGCCGGGCCGCTGATGGGCATGCTGAAGCAGATGGGCGGCATGATGGTGGGCAGCCAGATGGGCCAGGCCCTCGGCACGCTCGCCCGCGAGGTGGTCGGCTCGTCCGACATCGGCCTGCCGCTGTCCGACACCGCGGCGCTGCTGCCCGGCGGCATCGCGGCCTTCAGCCAGGGCCTGGAGATCCCCTCCGACGAGATCCGGCTCTACCTGGCGCTGCGCGAGGCGGCGCACCACCGGCTGTTCCAGCACGTGCCGTGGCTGCGCGCCCACCTGCTCGGCGCGGTCGAGGAGTACGCCCGGGGCATCACGGTGGACGTCTCGGCGCTGGAGGAGCAGCTCCGCGGCCTCGACATGAACAACCTGGAGCAGTTGCAGCAGGCGCTCAGCGGCGGCGCGCTGCTCAAGCCGGAGGAGACCGAGCGGCAGAAGGCCGCGCTGGCGCGGCTGGAGACCATGCTCGCGCTGGTCGAGGGCTGGGTGGCGACGGTGGTCGACGCGGCGGCCGAGGGCAAGCTGCCGGCCGCGGCGGCGCTGGCCGAGACGGTGCGGCGGCGCCGGGCGAGCGGCGGGCCCGCGGAGCGTACGTTCGGCACGCTCGTCGGCCTGGAGCTGCGGCCGCGGCGGCTGCGCGAGGCGGCGGCGCTGTGGAAGGCGCTCGGCGACGCGCGCGGCGTGGACGCGCGTGACGCGGTCTGGGGTCACCCCGACCTCATGCCCACCGCCGACGACCTCGACTCCCCCGAGTCGTTCGTCAGCGGCGGACCCGCGTTCGACCTGTCCGACCTGGAGTTCCCGGGCGAGGGCGACGGCGAGAAGGACGGCGGTCCCGGGGACGACACCCGGTGACGGTGCTGCACGACGACGCGCTGGCGGTGCTGACCGGCTGGACGGCCCCCGGCGCGGAGGAGGAGCTGCTCCGGCGGGAGTTCGTCGAGCACCTGAAGACGTACGACGACGCGATGTCGCGGGCGTGCGCGCCCGGACATCTGACCGCCACGACGGCGGTGCTGTCGCACGACGGCGAGTACGTGCTGCTCACGCTGCACCCGAAGGCGGGCATGTGGCTGCCGATGGGCGGCCACTGCGAGGAGGACGACTCCACGCTGGCGGAGGCGGCGCTGCGCGAGGCCACGGAGGAGTCCGGCATTCCGGGCCTGCGGCTGCTGCCGGGACCACTGGCGCTCGACAAGCACGAGGTCTGGTGCCACCCGCCGCGGAGCTGGCACCTCGACGTCGAGTACGGGGCCGTGGCCCCGGCCGGCGTCGAGCCGGTGATGAGCGATGAGTCCCTGGACCTGCGCTGGTTTCCGGTGGACTCGATCCCGGAGCTGAGCGACGAGGCCACGCGCCGCCTGGCCGCCCGCGCCCGGACCCTGCTGCGCGCCGGGGGGTGACGGCCGGACGGTGGTTGCACCGTTCCAGGTATTTATCCGGTTTTCACGTCGGTCCCGCTAATGTCGTAACCAGAGGCGTTTCATGATGAGTGAGGCGCCTTGCGTCGTGCCCGGGGGATGGAACGGGGCCGCGCGCCGGACGAAGCGAGGCAGTACGCAACTGTGGACATCACCGCCGAAAAGACCGAAAACCCGGTGGGCGGCAGCATTCTGAGGCCCGCACGCAGGCGCTGGCGGCTTCCTCGCACCCTGGTGTGGGTGGCGGTCACGCCGTTCGCGGCCTGGGCCGTGGCGCGCCTGGCCGGTTTGGAACGCGGCGCCCTGACCACCCAGCTCATGACCGCCACACCGTACGCCGCCGCCGCCTCGCTGGTGCCGGTGCTGATCGCGGCGCTGGCGCGCAACCGCGCGGCCACCGCGGTGGCCCTGGCGGCGACGACCGCGCTGGGCTTCGCCGTGGTCCCCCGCGCCCTCGCCTCGTCCGACACCGCCACCGGGCGCCCGCTCAAGGTGCTCACGATCAACCTGCTGTTCGGCCGCGCCGACACCGGCGCGGTCCTCGACCTGGTACGCAGGCTGCAGCCGGACGTGCTCAGCACCCAGGAGCTCACCCCCGGCGCGGTCGAGGAGCTGGAGGCGGCGGGGCTGAAGGAGCTGCTGCCGTACACCTACCTCCTGGACGAGTGGAGCGCGGGCGGCAGCGGCCTGTACGCGAAGTACCCCCTCACCCCGTTGCGCCTGTTCCGCCCGATCGGCCACCAGATGCCCGCCGCCCGCCTGGACCTCCCCGGCGGCGCCCCCGTCGAGATCGCCGACGTGCACCCGTACCCGCCGCTGGGCTCACAGGTCCACGAGTGGGCGGCCGCCCTGGACTCCTTCCCGGCGACCGGCCCGTCGGGGCCCGTACGCATCCTGGCGGGCGACTTCAACGCCAGCCTCGACCACGCCGCGATGCGCCGGGTGCTCGACCGCGGCTACGACGACGCCGCCGACCGCGCCGGCCAGGGCCTGATCCCGACCTGGCCCGCCAACCGCGGCCGGATCCCGCCGATGATCACCATTGACCACGTGCTGGTGGACAAGCGGGTGGGGGTCAAGGAGGTCAGCGTGCACACGGTGCCGGGCACCGACCACCGCGCGGTGTTCGCCAGCCTGACCCTCCCCGACTGACGCCGCCGCGCCCCGCTCCCGGATGCCGCCTGCGCAGACGGGAGAGGCGCCGGCCCCTCGCCACACAGACCGGGAAGGCACCCGCCATTCGCCGCCATTCGCCAGGCCGAGACCACCAGCCGCGGTATGACCGACACCGAGACCATCCGCGGTGGAGCGCCAGCGCCGAGACCATGAGCGGTAGAACGGCCAGCGCCGAGACCATGAGCGATTGGAACGGCCAGCGCCGGACCACCGGTCGCGGTTTGGCCGATGGCGGGCCTGGCGACCGGTCGGCCGGCCGGCTAGTAGTGGCCGGTCCCGGAGCCGGACAGCAGCCCTCTGGTGTTGTCCCACCCCTCCAGACCGGGATCGAGGAAGGCGAGGTCGGCGGGGGTGCGGAGGCGGTGCCACCCCGGTCCCGTCGCGACCATGCGGCGGCCGGGCGCGGCGGCGCGCAGGTCGGCGACGATCTCGGGCGCGTCCATGCCGCTCGCGGCCCACTCCGGGTACGGCAGCCGGGCGGCGAGCGCCACGGCGCCCCCTCCGGCCGCCGGGCAGACGGTGATCGCGGCCCTCCCCAGCTCGCGGAACAGCTTGCCGATCAGCAGCGGGGGCAGATCGGGCGCGTCGGCGCTGATCAGCACGGCCTGCTCGGCCCCGGGCACGGCCGCAGAGGCGCCCGCGAACGCGGCGCGTACGAGATCCGGCCCCGGCGCCTCCGAAACGGGGACCACGGGCGTGCCCGGCCAGACGATCTCGTCCATGCCCGGGACGGTGGTGACCAGAACCGGGGTCACGAGGTCCAATCCGGCGACGATCTCGTAGGTGTCCTCGGCGACCGCTCTCAGGAAGTCGGCGGCGTCCACGCCGGGCGGCGACGCCCGTCCTGCCTCGGTGGTGACCAACACGGCCGCGATTCGCTCCACGCTTCGGCAGCGTACCGCCGCGTACGTTGGACGCGGCGCGCGCCTGGGAGCCGGTGCCGCACGGACCGGTGCACGCACGACCAGCGAGGCATCGCACCCACGGAACCTACGGCACCAAACGCGCGCGCGGCACGGCCGGAACCGTGTGGGTCAGCACTCCTCCGGCGTGCCCTGCGAGGCCATGGAGAACCCTTCGAGGAAGCCGCGCGCCCGCTCGGCCCGAGGGTACTGCTCGACCAGGGCCCAGAAGCGCGGGCCGTGGCTCGGCACCAGCAGGTGGACCAGCTCGTGCATGATGACGTAGTCGACCACCCACGCCGGCATGCCCCGAAGCCGGGTGGAGATCCGGATCGTGCCGTGGTCGGGCGTGCACGACCCCCACCGGTGCTGCTGGTTCTCGACCCACCGTACGCTCACCGGGTCGGCCTTGCCGTCGAGGTAGCGCGCGGACAGATCGCGGGCCCGTTCCAGGAGCTCGGAGTCGGAGGGCCGTCTGCGCTGTTCCTTGGCCGCAAGGCGGTCGAGCATGCGGCGAACCCATTGCTCCTCGTCGGTCCGGCTGAGCCCTGCGGGCAGCAGCACGATCGTCTTGTCGCCGTCTCGGTACGCGGAAACGGTCCGCCGGCGACGAGAACTTCGACGGACCTCGACTGTCTCGGGGGGCACATATGCACGGTAGCCGAGAGATGGGAAATTCCAACAGGGGGTGAGCCCTGTTTTCCCTGGTCAGTCACCGTTCGAGTAATGTTCACCAGAACCGAACGGTTATGGATGGATCATTAGCGAAATCACCAGGGTTAACATCCGGCCGCACCCCGCACTGAATCCGGACACCACCCGTTCACCACTGATCCATTCCAGATCGCCGTGTACGCCGGGGTTGTGAAACTTTCATGCCCGTCGGCATGGTTCCGGTTGTCCACAGGCCGCCCCTCCCCGCGGCCCCTCCGGCGAAGTTATCCACAGCTCGCCGAACTCCCGCCCCGGCCCAACCTTCGCCGTGCCAATCTTGCGATCGCCCCGCCCGCCCAGTCCCACCCGACGCGAGAGGAGACGAGCACGGTGCCCGAGCAGACCATCACCGACCCCCGAGTCGCCCCTCAACCCACCCCCCGAACCGACCCTCAACCCGAGGCCCGAAGCGCCCACCGAACCGACCCTCAGACCAACCCCCCAAGCACCCGCCGAACCGCCCCTCAGACCGCCCCCCGAAGCGCCCCTCACACCGCCGCCCGGACAGACCCCCGAGGCGCCCCTCCCCCCAACGCCCTAAGCGCCCCTCCCGCCAGCGTCCTAAGCGCCCCTCCCCCCAGTGCCCGAGCCGACGACTCACAACCCCAACAGGCCGGGCAAGGCCTGCCCGTGTCACCAGACGACCCCGCGGGGGCGGGGAACGCCCCGATGGAAGGCCCGGACTCCTGGCCCACCACCTGCATGGGCGTCAAACGGCCACGGATCAAACCGGCGCTCCGGCAGGTCCTGCGCAGCGAGCGCACCCTGCAGATCGGCCTGCACCCCCGGCGGGCGGCCATGCTGCACAACACCGAGCCACGCTTCATGCGGCTGGTCAGGGCGCTCGACGGCACCCGCGACGTGCGCCAGATCCTCGCCCTGGCGCAGGCCGACGGGCTCACCGCGACCGAGACGATCTCGCTGCTGCACATGCTGATCCGGCGCGGCGTGATCGACGACGCGGCGGCCCAGCCGGTGCCGCTGCGCCCGCTCGGGCTGGCCGAGCGCGACCGGCTCCAGCCCGACCTCGACGCGCTCTCGCTCGATCCGGCCTCCACCGACTGCGGCTTCGGCGCGTTCGCGCGGCGGCGGGCGGCGTACGTCCGCGTGTACGGGGCGGGGCGGATCGGCGCGCAGGTCGTGGCACTCCTGGCCGCGGCGGGGATCGGCCATCTGTGCGTGAGCGACCCGGTCACCGCGCTGGCCGCCGACGTGGTGCCGGGCGGGCTGGGCTGGTCGGAGGTCGGCGGCACCCGGCAGGACGGCGCGGCGGCGGTGGCGCGCCGGATCGCGCCGGGCGTCAACGTGTGGACGGGCGAGCACGCGGCCTCGCTCGACGACCGGGCGCGGCCCCCCGACCTGGCCGTGCTGTGCCCGACCGAGCCGCTGGACCACCTGCTCGTGGCCGAGCTGATGGACGCCGGGGTGCCGCACCTGCTGGTGACCGGCTTCGAGGGGTTCGGCTCGGTGGGCCCGCTGGTGCTGCCCGGCCGTACGGCCTGCCTGTACTGCATCGAGCTGATCCGGCGCGACCGCGACCCCACCTGGCCGCTGTTCACCGCCCGGCTCGGGGGCATCCCGGCCGGCGACAGGGCGCTCGACACCGTCCTCGCCACCCAGGTGGCGGCCACGGCGGCGAGTCACGCGCTGGCGCGCATCGACGGCACGGGCGAGGTTGTGACCAACGGCACACTCGACCTGTTGCCCGACTGGGGATGGCGGCGCCGATCCTGGAGTCAGCATCCCCGCTGTGATTGTTGCGTGCAAAACGACTTTGAGTAGCTAACAATAGTCACATATGTCCGGCAATGTCGGCCGAAGGCCGGCCTGGGTCGACCGGCCGTGCCCGGCGACGTACGTACGACGGAGCGAGAAGGGAGGGAGCGGTGTCCGCGCCCGAGACCGTGCGTCGCCGCACCGCGCGCCTAACCGTGCGCCGCCGCACCGCGCGCCCAGGTGAGTGACCTTCCACGCCGGGCCGTGACCCGTTCGGCCAAGCTGGCGACCCTCCCGCTCGGCTTCGCCGGGCGCACCGCCCTCGGGCTCGGCAAGCGCATCGGCGGCAAACCGGCCGAGCTGGTGGCGCAGGAGATCCAGCAGCGCACCGGAGAGCAGATCTTCAAGGTGCTGGGCGAGCTCAAGGGCGGCGCGATGAAGCTGGGGCAGGCGCTGTCGATCTTCGAGGCGGCGCTGCCGCCGGAGATCGCGGGCCCGTACCGGGCGACGCTGACCAAGCTCCAGGACGCCGCTCCCCCGATGCCGGCCTCGACCGTGCACCGGGTGCTCGCCGAGCAGCTCGGCGACGACTGGCGCGAGAACTTCCGCTCCTTCGACGACAAGCCGACCGCCGCCGCGTCCATCGGCCAGGTGCACCGCGCGGTGTGGCACGACGGCCGCGCGGTCGCGGTGAAGATCCAGTATCCGGGCGCCGGCAAGGCCCTGCTGTCCGACTTCAAGCAGCTCGCCCGTCTCGGCAAGCTGTTCGGGGCGCTGCTGCCCGGCCTGGACATCAAGGCCGTGCTGGCCGAGCTGCGCGAGCGGGTCGAGGAGGAGCTCGACTACTTCAAGGAGGCCGAGGCACAGCACGCCTTCGCGCAGGAGTTCGCCGGCGACCCCGACTTCGCCGTGCCCGACGTGATCGCGGCCAACGAGCAGGTGCTCGTCGCCGAGTGGCTCGACGGCACCCCGCTGTCGCGCATCATCACCGACGGCACCAAGGAGGAACGCGACCGCGCCGGCCTGCTGCTGGTGCGCTTCCTGTTCTGCTCCCCCGCCCGCGTCGGCATGCTCCACGCCGACCCCCACCCGGGCAACTACCGCATCACTCCCGACGGCCGCCTGGGCGTCCTCGACTTCGGCGCCGTCAGCCGCCTGCCCACCGGCTATCCCCCCTCGTTCGGCACCCTGACCCGTATCTACAACCAGGGCGACATGGAGACCGTGGTCCGGGGCCTGCGCGAGGAGGGCTTCATCCGCCCCGGCATCGAGGTCGACATCGACGCCCTGCGCGGCTTCCTGGCCCCATACGTAGAACCCACCCAGGTGGAGGAGTTCACTTTCAGCAGGCAGTGGCTTCAACACCAGGCCGCCACGGTCGCCGACCTCCGCCCCACCAACGTCGTCCGCCAGCTCAACCTCCCACCGTCCTACGTCCTGATCCACCGCGTCCACGCCGCCGGCGTCGGCGTCCTGTGCCAACTCGGCACCACCGCCCGCTTCCGCGACGAGGTCATCCGCTGGATCCCCGGCTTCGCCGACACCCCGGGCCAGGACCCGCAACACGAACCGGTCCCCGCCATCTGACCCTCTGCGGCGCGCGTTATCGAACGTGCGCGCGCAGGGGAGATGCGCGGGCCGGCAAGTGCGGGTCGGTACGGGGGTTGGAACAGCCGGTCAGAACGGCCGGGCGGAACGAGCAGGGCGGAACGAGCAGGGCGGAACGAGCAGGGCGTGCCGGCCGGACGGAACGGCCCGGACCGGCGGAACGGCCCGACTCACCGACCAGGCGGGACGGCCGAGGGCATGATCGCCGGGCCGTCCTTTCGTGTGGCGGGGCGGTCCTGGTGCTACTGGCGGGGGACAGCGTGTGCCTTGGGGTCACGCGTGCTCGCGGGTCGATGGCGGCGGGCCAGACGGAGGCGGCCTCGCGGACTGCCGCGTGCTGGGCCTCGTCGGGCTCGGCCTGGAGCAGGACGACGATGCCGTCGTCGCGCCGGCCGGGCGGAACAATCCAGGCGAAACGACCCGAACGCACCGGACGCACCGGCCGCCGTGCTGTCCCTGGCCAGCCACGCCGACGAATGGACCCGATGGCTGCGGCGGCGCGCCCGTGGTCGCGCGGCGGCGGCGCGCTCGGGCCGCGCTGGCCGCGGGCACCGGGGCCGGCGCGGAGTCCGAGGGCACGGGCCAGACGTGGCGCGGCTGGGCCGCGCGCCGCGCGGCCAGGCGGGCGGCCCAGACGGAACGACCATGACGGACCGATCGGGCAAAACGGCCCAGGCGAAACGACCACGACGCACCGGCCAGGAACAACCCATGCGAAACGACCACGACGTACCGGCTAGGCCGCCCAGGCGAAACGCCCCCGACGACCGGCCGGGAGCAACGGCCCGGGCGGAACGGCCGGAGGGCATGGTCGCCGGGCCGTGCCTCGTGTGGCGGGGCGGTCCTGGTGCTACTGGCGGGAGGACGGCGTGTGCCTTGGGGTCACGGGTGCTCGCTCAGGTCGATGGCGGCGGCGGGGCAGACGGCGGCGGCCTCGCGGACTGCCGCGTGCTGGGCCTCGTCGGGCTCGGGCTGGAGCAGGACGACGATGCCGTCGTCGTCGCGCTGGTCGAACACCTCCGGTGCGATCAGTACGCACTGGCCGGCTCCGCAGCACTTGGCCTCGTCCACGGTGATTTTCATCGGAAACCTCCAAGGAAACCCCCGCCTGCAGGCGGGGGCAGAATCAGACTCCTGCGGAGCAGGACACGGGAAGGCGACTCACCGCCGGGCGAACCGCCGTATCGAACACGCGCACGTCGAAGACCCGCACGTCGAAGACCCGCACGTCGAACACGCGCACGACTCTCAAGCGGCGCGGCGTCGTATCACCAGCGGACCGGGACCGTGCGCAGGCCGCCGACGGCGAGACCTTCGACCCGCTCCAGTTCCGTCACCGGCACGGCCAGATCCAGGGTGGGGAGCTTGCGCAGCAGCACTTCCAGGACCACCTGCAGTTCGGTGCGGGCCAGGGCCTGGCCCAGGCAGGAGTGGGAGCCGGAGCCGAAGGCCAGGTGGGGGTTGGGGCTGCGGGTGAGGTCCATCTCCTCCGCGTGGTCGAAGGCGCTCTCGTCGCGGTTGGCGGCGGCCATGCTGCAGATCACCGTGGTGCCGCGGGGCAGTACCGTGCCGCTGACCTCGGTCTCCTCCTTGAGGTAGCGCGGCAGGCCGAAGCCGGCGTTGGCGTCGAAGCGCAGCGTCTCCTCCACCGCCGTACGGATCAGTGACGGGTCGGCCAGCAGGCGCTCCCAGCGGCTGCGGTCGGCCAGCAGCATGGAGACCATCTTGCCGATCATGTTGGCGGTGGTCTCGTGCCCGGCGACCAGCAGCGCCATGCCGGTGACCAGGATCTGGATCTCCGACAGCCCGCCGTCCTCGGGGCCGCCGGCCGCGATCAGCTCGCTCAGCAGGTCCTCGCCCGGCTGCCGGCGCTTGGCGGCGAGGTGGTCGGACATGTACTGAAAGAACTCGGCCTGAGCGGCGTCGACCTCGGCCTTGCTGTAGCGGGTGAGGTTGAGCAGGGTGTCGGACCAGTAGGAGAACCGGTCGCGGTCGGCGGCGGGCACGCCGAGCATGTCGCAGATCACGTACACCGGCAGCGGGAAGCCCAGGGACGCCTTGAGGTCGCCGGGGGCGCCGCGCTTGACCATGTCGTCGATGAGGTCCTCGGCGATCTGGGCCATCTGGGGCCGCATGGCGGACATGCGCTTGGCGGTGAACCACTTGCCGACCAGGCGCCGCCAGTGCTGGTGCTCCTCCCCGCCGTCGGGGATGATCGCCGCCATCTCGCTGCTGAACAGCCCGCCGTCCTCGTCGGCCGACAGCCGCGCCGCGTCGGGCGCGTTGAGCAGGCGGGTGAAGCGCGGGTCGGCGAGCACCTGCTTGACGTCCTGGTAGCGGGTCAGCAGCGTCGCCCGGTCGCCGCTGGGCAGCGTCACGTGGGCCACCGGGCACTTGTCGCGCAGGCGCGCCCATTCCGCAGGCGGCTCCAGTGCGGCGTCATTGGGGATCGGGTAGCTCAGGACCTGCTCGTCAACGCTCATTCGGCATCTCCCTGTGAGTGGATGGATCGGTTCGGCCGGTGCCGCCTCACGCGGTCGCGAGGCGCGGAGTGTCCTGCCAGGCGCCCAGGACCTGCTGCCTCAGGAGGCGGGCCTGCTTGGGCATGTTCCAGCCGAGCACCGCCGTGACCTGGCCGCCCTCCTGGTAGAGGGCGGTGAAGCGGCCCTGTGCCACGTCGCCGTCGGCGATGGTCACCTTGGCCGCCGCCGACGGCAGGCCGTGCGCCTGGATCTTGACGTCGTACTGGTCGGTCCAGAAGTAAGGGATCGGCGTGTACGGGCGGTCGGCGCCGAGGATGTTGGCCGCCACCACCTGCGCCTGCTCGGTGGCGTTGGTGCGGTTCTCCAGACGCAGCCGCCTGCCGAGCCCTTCGTGCTGGAAGGAGGCCACGTCGCCGACGGCGTACACCCCCTCGGCGGCACGGCATCGCGAGTCGCACTCCACACCGTCGCCCAGGGGGAGCCCGCTGCCCTCCAGCCAGCCGGTCGCCGGCCGGGAGCCGATGGCCACCACGACCATGTCGGCGGGCAGGAACTCACCGGAGGCCGGCCGCACGCCCGTCACCCGCCCCGCGGCGCCCGTCAGCTCCTCGATCGCGACACCGAGCCGCAGCCGTACCCCGCGCTCGGCGTGCTTCTCGGCGAGCATGGCGCCGATGACCTGGCCGAGCTGGTCGTTCAGGAGGGTGCCGCCCATTCCGGCGAGGGTGACCTCCAGGTTCAGGGTGCGGGCGGTGGCCGCGATCTCGGCACCCAGCACCCCCTCGCCCACGACCACGAGCCGCGTACCGGCGGACAGGGCATGGCGCAGGGCGAGCGCGTCGTCGAGGGCGCGCAGCACGTGCACGCCCTCCAGATGATCCTGGCCGGGGAGCCGGAGGGGCGTCAGGCCGGTGGCGATGACAACGACGTCGCCGCGCAGCACCCGGCCGGAGACGGTGGTGACCGCGCGTTCCGCCGGGTCCAGCGCGACGGCGGGCTCGCCCAGCACGAACTCGGCGTGCAGGGCGTCCAACTGCGCCTGGCCGCGGAGCTGGACGCGGGGCGGCTCCCACGCGCCGGACAGGAGCTGTTTCGACAGCGGCGGCCGGTCGTACGGCAGGTGGGGTTCGGCGTCGAGAAACGTCAGCCGGCCCTGGTAGCCGTGCCGCCGCAGCGCCTCCGCCGTGCTCAGCCCAGCGGCGGACGCACCGACGATCAGGATGCTCCCGGGCGAGGTCACGAGGCGCGGCCCAGGTGCGGGGCGGCGGCCTCCCGGCCTGCACACGTCTGCATGGGTGGTGGTCCTTTCGGTCGTCCCACGCACAGACTAACCTACACCTGCAAGAAAACCGACACATGTCGATAAAGGGTAAGCTGACGGATGTGGCCCCCAAAGACAGCAACACCCCCACGGGCGATCGGCGCGTGCGCCGCACCCAGACGGCCCTGGCGCGTGCGCTGATCCAGCTCGTCGAGGAGCGGGATCTGTCCCGGATCAGCGTCTCCGACGTGGCCGATCGCGCCGAGGTGAGCCGCTCGGCCTTCTACGACCACTACCGCGACGTCCACGAACTGGCCGAGGCGGCGTGCACCGCGATGATCGACGCGTTGATCGAGTCCCTGCCCGTCCCCGCCCCCGACTCGGCCGACCCGGTGCAGGACGCGACCCACTCGCTGACGGCGTTCTTCGCCAGCCTCGCCGAGCACGCCGGCCTCTACCGCAGCCTGCTCGGACCACAGGGCAGCGCACGCGTCACCGACCACATCCGCCGCCGCATCGCCGCGGCCATCCACCGCGCGCGCGAGGCCACCGCCGATCACCTTCCGGAGCGCGCACCCTCCGGCAGCCCTCACGACGTCTCCGCCGCCTTCACCGCCGGCGCCATGATCGGCGTGGCCACCGACTGGCTCCAGCGCGGATGCCCCCACCCCCCTGCCGAGATGGCCGCCCTGACCTGGCCGCTACTGAGCGCGCTCTACGGCGTCGAGGCCGGCACACGCCCCTGAGCGCGGACACCCTGCCCACCTGGCCGGACGCCGAGGCTCCACGCGGCACGGGTACGCGGGTTCCTAGCCCGGCCGCCGGGTCTCCCCCAGCAGCGCCGCCGCCTCCGCCGACCGGAAGGGAACCTCACGGTGGCCGCGGAACCGCCCGGTGATCGCTGACAGCAGTCGCCGGCCGGGCACGACAGCCGGCATCGTGTTCCCAATCGCCGCAGAGCAGGTATGCGGTACGTAACAGTCGCGGCGATCTCGCCTCGACGTAGGCGACGAAGTCCGCGCTATCGCGCATTGGCCATGCCTCTCTTTCGTGCCACTCCCTCTACGACCCATTGGGGGTCGCCGAGAGTTGCCCCGTCCGGCCCACCGATCAGGCGCGGATGCGGGGGACCGCCGCGTCGCGTTCGTCCGCAGCCGCGCCTCTGGGGCGGCGCGACGGGCGGGCATGCGGGCGGTGCGCACGGTCGGGGGCCCAGGACGCGGCGACCCGCTTGCGAAGGCGGGGTGGCGGGCAGGATGCGGGTGCCGCATGCGCACGCGTGCTCCTGCGGCGCAGGTGCGAGCGCACAAGCGGACGTGGCCGTGAGCGGTGCGAGGTGCCGGGGTGCGCGGCCGTACGGGGTCACGTCCACGGACGCATCGGGCAAGGTGTACGCACGTGCCGGACCCCAGGGTGTGCGCGGGCACGGGCAGGGACCGCACGAGGGCGGGAGCCCGGCCCGCCCCTAAAGCGGGAGCCCTGCCCGAAAGCGGGGCCCACCCGAAAGGGGGCCCCGCCCGAAAGCGGGGGCGGAACCGGCGCAACCGGTGGGGGCGGAGGGCCAAGGTGTACGCACGTGCCGGACCCTAGGGTGTGCGCGGGCACGGGCAGGGGACCGCCCGAAAGCGGGGGCGGGGGCGGGGCCGGCGCGATCGGTGGGGGCGGAGGGCGCGAAACGCGGCAGCCCTCACCCTGGAGAGGGCGGGGCGGGGCCGGTGCGACCGGAGGGCGCGAAAGGGCAGGAGCCCTCGCCCTGGAAGGGGGCGGGGGCTCCTGGGGTGGCCGGGTCTGGGGGTTCGGGCGCGTCAGCCGCGGGTCAGGTGGTGCTTTCGGCCGGGGCCCCGGCAGTCGGGCGGGCCGGTGCTGGGGCCCCGGGCTTTCGCGCTCGGGTCAGACCAGGCGCATCATGGCCTGGCGGAGGCGGGTCGAGGCGCGTTCGGCGTTGCGCTGGGCGCGCCTCAGGCGGATGAGGCCGGTGACCAGCCTCTCGTGCTCCGCTTCCTGGTGCAGGGTCCGTATTCGGTCCCGTACCAGTTCTTCATACATAGAAGGGATCTCGGTGCTCCGGCCAATGAAACCGCTCATCGGAGGTGGTCCTTTCTCGAAAAGTCTGGTGGTTCTACGCGAAAAGGTCAGGCAGCGACCGGGGTCTTGCGCGGGCGACCGCGAGGCCGCTTCCGGGGGACGATGGTCCCCCGCAGGATGAGCTCGCCGCCCCAGACGCCCCAGGGCTCCTCACGCTCAAGGGCCCGGGCCAGGCAGCCCTCGCGGATCGGGCAGCCTCCGCAGAGCGCCTTGGCGAACTCCACGTCCTCCGGAGACTCGGCGAACCACAGGTCGGGGTCGGTACGACAGGGGATGTCGGCTTCGTCGATCAGGTCCATGATCGTCTTGGCCCCCATCTGCGTCACCTCTCTGATTGTTGGTTGATCTTGAAGATGTACCTCTTGGGTGGGGGTCAGGCTGCGGACAAACAAATGGGCCGCGGATCCTGTCTGCGGATCCGCGGCCCTGGAGGTGGTCAGCCGGTCAGGTTGTGACCGGATGTCTCCAGGGATGCGGACCTCGCAGTCCACCATTGGCGAAAAGCTCGGTCGGCTGGCTGGGCATGGCCTCGAAGGCCGGGGCGTCCACGGTCAGGGCGTGGCCGCCGACGAGGGCGGCGCGCTCGGGCCGGGCGTACTTCGGAGCGTGGGCAGACTCGTCCTGTCGCAGTTTGGCCGGGACACCCACCGTCAGCAGGGCGGCGGGCGTGCCGTAGCGCGCGGGAACGGCGGACATGGCGACTCTGCCGAGGCATGCGGAAGCGGCCCACGGCGCGATAGTCGTGTTGATAATCACTGGGTCCACCTCCGCTTCTGACTCATCGGTGAGAGGGACAATGAGCGTCCGACTCGCTTGACCAAGACCCTAAACCCCTGGCCCAGGGGCGGGCAACATATTTTCTACCTGCAGTTTTACGGGTTCGTCACACGGATCAGGCACTCCTGAACCACGGACACCACGAGTTCCCCAGAGGGAGTGAACATCTGCCCCCTGGCCAGGCCCCGCGCGGAGCCCGCCCATGGTGACTCCTGAGCGTAGAGCAGCCAGTCGTCGGCGCGGAAGGGGCGGTGGAACCACATCGCGTGATCCAGCGACGCGCCGGTGACGTTCGAGGCGCCCCAGGCGATGCCGTGCGCCAGCAACACGGTGTCGACGAGGGTGAAGTCGGAGGCGTACGCCGCGAGCACGACGTGCAGCAGCGGGTCGTCGGGCAGGTCGGCGTCGTAGCGGAACCAGACCTGGGTCTCGGAGCTGCGCAGCGAGGGGTCGCGGTGTGCCTCCCAGGTGAGCGGGGTGACGTACCTGGTGTCCACCGGGCGGGGGCGGGCGAGCATCTCGCGGAACATCGGGTCGTCGCCGACCAGCTCGCGCATGCGGTCCTGGGAGGCCGGCAGGGTCTCGGGGGCGGGCACGCCGGGCATCGCGGCCGCCTGGTGGTGCAGGCCCTCCTCCTGGATGTGGAAGGAGGCCGACATGGAGAAGATCGCCTTGCCGTGCTGGATCGCGATGATCCGGCGGGTGGTGAAGGAATGCCCGTCGCGGACCCGCTCCACGTTGTAGACGATCGGCACGGCCGGGTCGCCGGGGCGGATGAAGTAGGCGTGCAGCGAGTGCACCAGCCGGTCGTCCGGCACGGTGCGCCCGGCCGCCACCAGCGCCTGCGCGGCCACCTGGCCGCCGAACACCCGCTGGATGCGCTCCTCTGGGCTGCGCCCCCGGAAGATGTCGAGTTCGATCTGCTCCAGGTCGAGCAGGTCAAGCAGCTCCTTGAGGGCCGCGTTCACACGTATTCCTCCTAATCTCTGACCGCACGGCACAGCGCGAGGACCGCGTCGCCGTACCGGTCCAGTTTGACGCGTCCGATCCCCGGGATCGCGAGCAGGTCGGCCTCGGCGGTCGGGGCACGCTCGGCGATGGCCTGCAGCGTGACGTCGGTGAACACGACGTACGCCGGCACCTTCGCCTCGGCGGCGGTCGCGGCGCGCCACGCCTTGAGCTCCTCCAGCAGCGCCTCGTCGTACTCGGCGGGGCAGGAGGCGCAGCGGCCGAGCTTCTGCTCGGCCCCGGTGACGAGGGTCTTGGCGCACACGCGGCAGCTCACCTTGGTCGCCACCGGACGCTGCCGCGCCTGCTCGCGCTGCCGGGGGCGCTCCGGCTGCCGGGCCACGGCGGGAGCGCCGGTCAGGCCGTCCAGGAAGCGGGACGGGCGGCGCACCTTGCGGCCCCCGGGCGAGCGGGCCAGCGCCCAGGACAGCGACAGGTGGACGCGGGCGCGGGTGACGCCGACGTACAGCAGGCGCCGCTCCTCCTCGATCTGCTCCGGCGTCTCGGCGTACACGATCGGGAGCATGCCGTCGGTGACGCCGACCAGGAACACGGCGTCCCACTCCAGGCCCTTGGCGGCGTGCAGCGAGGCCAGCGTGACGCCCTCGACCGGCGGGGCGTGCTGCTCGCCGGCCCGGCGCTCCAGCTCGGCGACGAACGCGCCGAGATCGCCGCCCTCGGCGGCGAGGTCCTCGGCCAGGTCGGCCAGCGCCTTCAGCGACTCCCACCGCTCCCGCGCCGCGCCGCCGCCGGGCGGCTCGGCGGTGAGCCCGATGCCGCCGAGGATGTGGTGCACGGTGGGCGCGAGCGGGTCGTCCGCGGACGCCGAGCGCGCCGCGCCGCGCAGCAGCACCACCGCCTGCCGCACCTCGGGCCGCTCGAAGAACCGCTCGGCCCCGCGCACGAGATACGGTACGCCCGCCGCCGTGAACGCCTGCTCGTACGCCTCCGACTGCGCGTTCACCCGGAACAGCACGGCGATCTCGCGCGGGGGCACCCCGGAGTCGATCAGCTTGCGCGCGGCCCGCGCGACCCCCTCGGCCTCGGCCTGCTCGTCGTCGTACTCGGTGAAGGCGGGGGCGGGGCCGTCGGGGCGCTGCGCGATGAGCTCCAGCCGGTGCGGCGAGCCGGACCTGCCCAGCAGCCGGTTGGCCAGCCCGACCACCTGGGGCGTGGACCGGTAGTCGCGGACCAGTCTGATCACGGTGGCGTCGGGGTGCTCGACCGCGAAGCCGGTGAGGTAGCGCGGGGTGGCGCCGGTGAAGGAGTAGATGGTCTGGTTCGGGTCGCCGACCACGCACACGTCGTCGCGCCCGCCGAGCCAGGTGTCCAGCAGCAGCTTCTGCAGCGGGTTGACGTCCTGGTACTCGTCCACCACGAAGTAGCGGTACTGCTGGCGGATCTGCGCGGCGACCTCGCGGTGCTCGGTCATCACCGCCGCGGTCAGCTCCAGGATCGTCTCGAAGTCGACCAGGTGGCGCTCGCGGCGCAGCCGCTCGTACGCCTCGTACAGCCGGGCGACCTCTTCGGCGGGCACCGGCGGGCGGCGGTGCGCCTTGGCCACGGCCGCCTCGTAGTCCTCGGGCCCGATCTGGGTGACCTTGGCCCACTCGACCTCGGCGGCGACGTCGCGCAGCTCGGAGCGGTCGGGGTTGCGGCGCAGCCGCCGGGACGCCTCGATCAGCAGCGGCAGCTTCGACTCGATCACCGAGGGCGGGTCGCCGCCGATCACCTTGGGCCAGAAGTAGGTGAGCTGACGCAGGGCGGCGGCGTGGAACGTACGCGCCTGCACGCCCGGGACGCCCAACGCCCGCAGCCGCTGGCGCAGCTCCCCGGCCGCGCGTGTGGTGAATGTCACGGCCAGCACGGATCGTGCCTCCACCGCTCCGCTGTGCACCGCGTACGCGATGCGGTGGGTGATGGCACGCGTCTTGCCGGTCCCCGCACCCGCGAGGACGCACACCGGCCCGCGTACGGCCTCGGCGACCGCGCGCTGCTCCGGATCAAGGCCCGCCAGCACGTCATGGGGCTCCACACGATCTCCTTACGGCGGCGAAACGGCTGTGCTGGCACCATCCTCCCAGCCCTCCCGGCTCCGCGGGGGCGCTCCGCCCCGTCCGGTGCGGCGAGCGATGCCGAGTCAGGCCGTGGAGATGCGAAAAGGCGTTGATCTACCCCACAATGGGGTCGGCCATGCGAAAGGGAAGGAAGAAATCCTTGCGAACTGTGGTGTCCGTGGGTGCTCTTGCTCTTGCTGCAGTCGTGGCCTTCTCCTCCTCCGCGCAGGCGACCGGCGCCTCCGGGTTATCCGCCGCCGCCTCGACCGGCGGGTCCGCCGCCGCGGGCGAGCCGACGCCCACCCCGTCCCCCGTGCCCACCACGCCCCTTGAGGAGCTGCCGGGCACCGCGATCGAGACCGTCTCCTACGGCAAGCACAAGCGCCAGCGCATGGACGTGTGGTGGCAGCCCGACGGCCTGAAGCACCCGGCCGTGTTCGTGATCCACGGCGGCTGGTGGTCCGGCGGCGACAAGAAGTCCATGACCGCCGTCACGCGCAGCTACGCCGAACTGGGCTACACCGTCTTCAACATCAACTACCGGCTGTCGGGCGACGCCGCGTGGCCCGCGCAGCGCGCCGACGCGCTCGACGCCATCGCCACCGCGCGCCGGCACGCCGCCCGCTGGTCCTTCGACCCCGACAAGTACGTCGTGCTCGGCTTCTCCGCGGGCGGCCACATCGCCACCGCCGTGGGCACCTACAAGGACGGCCTGCCCGGCCTCAAGGGCGTCGTGGGCATCTCCCCCGTGGTCTCGCCGCTGACCTCGTACGCCGACGGGGCCGAGACCACCGACACCAGCAAGCGCAAGCTGCGCGCGTCCGCGATCAAGCTGGCCGGCGGGTGCGAGCCGACCGGCAAGTGCGCCAAGGTGTGGGCCAGCATGGAGGTCCCCTGGCACGCCAGCCGCGGCGACGCGCCGATGCTCACCGTGCACTCCGAGGACGAGTTCGTGCCGCCGTACCAGAGCGAGCTGCTGAAGGAGCAGTTGCGCCAGGTGGGCGTGCCGATGTCGATCCGCACCGTGCCGGGCATCGAGCACAGCGCGCCGCTGTACCGCATCCTCGGCGTGGCCGAGGGCGTACAGGAGTGGATCGCGCAGAAGCTCCAATAGCCGGGCGCGTGCCGGGAAGAGGCGGCACGCGGTCGTTGTTGCCAATGACCGCTACGTCAGTCGGACGGGAAGGAATACTCCGGACATGGCGCTCACGGTCTACACCACGTCGTGGTGCGGCCCCTGTAAGAGGCTGAAGAGCCAGCTCACGCGAGAGGGCATCGCGTACGAGGACATCGACATCGAGCGGAACCCCGAAGCGGCGGAGTTCGTGGAGAGCGTCAACCACGGCAACCGCACGGTTCCGACCGTGGTGTTCCCCGACGGCACCGCCGTCACCAACCCGTCCGTCATCGAGGTGAAGGCCCGCCTCGCCGCGGCGACCACGGCAGGGGCCTGATCTCACGGGTCCCCGAGACGCGTCATCGGGCGCCGCGGCATCACGCGCGGCGCCCGAGTCTTTCGCGGCTCTTCTCGCGGCCGTGGGCTCACCAGTCGCCGGTCAGCGGCTCGCCGTACCAGGTCTCGATGAGGCGGCGGGCGATGGAGACCTCCGGGGGGAGGCGCACCTCGCCCGAGTTGAGGGCCGCCAGGAGCTCGTCGCGGGAGTACCAGCGCGCCTCGGCGATCTCGTCGGGGTCGGGGACGATCTCGGTGGAGACGGCGCGGGCGAAGAAGCCCAGCATCAGGCTGCGCGGGAACGGCCACGGCTGGCTGCCCATGTAGCGCGGCGCGGCGACCTTCACCCCGACCTCCTCGGCCACCTCGCGGATCACCGCGTGCTCCAGCGACTCGCCCGGCTCGACGAACCCGGCGAGGACGGAGAAGCGCCCCTCGGGCCACTGCGGGCCGCGGGCGAGCAGGCAGCGGTCGGCGTCGTCGCGGACCAGCATGATCACGGCGGGATCGACCCGGGGGAAGTGCTGGCTGTCGTCGGCGGGGCAGACCCGCATGTGGCCGCCGGCCCTGACCTGCGTACGCGTGCCGCAGCGGGGGCAGAACTCGTGGGTGGCGTGCCAGGCTTCGAGCGCGACGGCGTAGACGAGCAGGCCCGCGTCGCGGTCGCCGAGCAGGACGCCGACCTGGCGCAGCCCGGCCGCGACCACCTCGCCCTCGCGCAGGTCGGACAGCCCCATCGGGGTGACCAGGCGCGGCGGGCGCGCGATGTCGCCGTCGCGGACGGTGTGCGGGCGCGCGGGCGCGGGCGTGACGGCCGGTCGCCCGGCGGGCACGCCGTCGATCGGCGGCAGGGGCGCCGCCACCGCGAAGTAGGCCACGCCGTCGCCATCGACGCCGAGCAGGTAGCGCTCCCCCGGCGGGGCCTCGCCCGGCGCGAAGAGCACGAGCGCCGCGTCGTCGCCCCTACGCCGGACCAGGGTCCGCCCGTTGTCGACCACCACCACACGGGTCGCCGGATCGGTCCACGCCCGCTTCAGCCATTCCGCGTCGTTCCTGAGCAGAGCGGATCGGTCGATCGCGCTACGAGCGAGCAGCAGCGGTCCCAGGAGTTCTTCCTGTGCAACGTTCCCCAACGCGCCCCACCCCTCCAAAGCAGGACCCAATCCTATGCCGCCCCCGGGCGCCTCGTGTCCGCCCTGGAACGCGCCACCGCCGGCCCGGCGCGAGGCCGGACCGGCGGGCGGGACACTGGGGACGATCAACACATCAGCGAAGTTCCCTGGCATTCCCCGCGAACACCACGACATTGTCGCGATAGCTGCGCCGCGCCCGGTCGAACTCGCCGCCACAGGTGATGAGCCGCAGCTCGGGGGTCGTGGACCCGCCGTACACCTCGGCGTTCGGTATCGCGTTCTTGGGATAGCGCGCGAGCCGCCGCACGGTGAACTGCACGGCGGTGCCGTCCTCGCGCTCGACCCGTACGACGTCGCCCTTCTTGAGCTGGCGCAGCCGGTAGAACACCGCGGGCCCGGTGCGGGAGTCCACATGACCCGCGATCACCGCCACACCGCGCTCTCCGGGCTCGGCCCCCGCCACGTTCCAGCCCACGCGGTCGTACTGCTTGGGCGCGATCAGGCGGCCCCGCTTGTCCAGCTTGAGCCCGATCACCTTGGTGGACAGGCCGATCGCCGGTATCCGCAGCCGCACGGGGTCGGCCACGTCCACGGGCACCGCCCGCCGGGAGTGCACCTCCCGTACGGGCGCCCCGGCCCCGGCTCGCGCGCTCTGAGGCATCCCGTCCGTAACCGCCTCCGGCACGGCGCCCTGCCGCTCGGCCTCCGCCGGCACACACCCGCCGACCCCGAGCAGCGCGGCGCAGAGCACGCCCACCGCGACGGTCCCCCTGCGCCGGGACCTGGCCGTGGCGGTGCCGGACGCGGGAGCGGCCGAAGCGGGGCCACGCACTGCGCCCGTCAGGGTGCCGGACGCGGGAGCGACTGAAGGGCGGCCGGTCACTCCGGCAGTCGCGGTGCCCATCGCCTGGGCAACCGAGGTGGGGCTGGCCGCCTGTGCCGGCGAGGTGGGGCCGGTCACCTGGGTGGGTGGGGTGGTGGCCGTCACCGGGGGGTGGGTGGGTTGAGGGGACGGGGTGTGGGCCGTGTTCATGGTGGCGGCGGTGCTGGGGGTGAGGGGGGTGGCCGCGGCGCCGGGGAGCGGGGTGGGTGCGGCGGTGGGGGTGAGGGGGGAGGCGGGGGCCGCGGAGGCGCACACTCCGCGGCCCTCGCCGTTCGTGGGCCGCATGTTCAGCGCTCCGCCTCGAACTTGCGGCGCAGCCAGAGACCGCCGGCGGCGAGAGTCCCGAGGCCGGTGAGGCCCGCGGCGGCGATCAGGGCGCCGTGGGGGGCGCCGTCGGTCTCGGTGGCGGCCAGCGCGGTGCCACCGGAGCCGGTGTCCACGCCGCCGCTCGGCTGGTCGTCGTCGTCATCGTCGTCGCGGGTGGCCGTGCTGCCCGCGCCGGTGTCCACGCCGCCGCGCGGACGGCCGTCATCGTCGTCGTCATCGTCGCGGGTGGCCGTGCTGCCCACGCCGGTGTCCACGCCGCCGCGCGGACGGCCGTCATCGTCGTCGTCATCGTCACGGGCGGAGGTCGCGGACGTTGTCACCCGGTCGTCGGCGTCGTCGTCGCCGCGACCGTCATCGCCGCGGCCGTCGTCGTCAGCCTGGGCGCTCTGGCGCTCGCGGCCGTCGTCATCGCCA
>NZ_JACHGN010000007.1:70568-475971 GCF_014202315.1 Thermocatellispora tengchongensis
CGACCGTCGTCGTCACCGTCGTCGTCGGCACGGGCGCTCTGACGCTCCCGGCCGTCGTCATCGCCACGACCGTCGTCGTCACCGTCGTCGTCGGCACGGGCGCTCTGACGCTCCCGGCCGTCGTCATCGCCACGACCGTCGTCGTCACCGTCGTCGTCGGCGCGGGCGCTCTGGTGCGCCCGGCCGTCGTCGTCGCCGTCGTCGTCACCGTCGTCATCGTCGTCGTCATCGCTCACCGCCATGACGGTGGCGGTCTGGGGAGTGGGGGCGGCCACGGCGGGGGCGGCGAGGGCGGTGCCCGCGGTGCCGAGCCCGAGTGCGATCGCGATGGCGAGCAGCGCCCGCCGGATAGCCGGAGTCATTGACCCTCCTGTCGGTGCTCCGCGGCCTTTCCGCGGATGACTCCAGCTTCCGGGGCGCCGGTGAGGCCATCGTGAGGCGAGAATGAGAGCACTCACATGAGTGACGCAGCGTGACTATGGGCACAGACGGTAGCCGGTGCCCCTGACGGTCTGGATGCGGTCGTGGCCGATCTTGCGGCGGAGGTAGCGGACGTAGACGTCCACCACGTTGGAGCCGGGGTCGAAGTCGAAGCCCCAGACGTGGCTGAGAAGCTGCTCGCGGGTGAGCACCTGGTCCGGATGGCGGCAGAACACCTCGGCCAGGGCGAACTCGCGGGTGGACAGGTCCACCACGCGCTGCCCGACCCGTACGCGGCGGGCCCGCAGGTCCAGCGCCAGGTCTCCGACGCGCAGCACGGTCACCTCGGGCACGCGGTCGCCCCGCAGCCGCAGCCGCACGCGTGCGAGCAACTCCTCGAACGCGAACGGCTTGGCGATGTAGTCGTCGGCGCCCCCGGTGAGGCCGGCCACGGTGTCGGCCACGCTGTCGCGGGCGGTGAGGATGATGACCGGGATCGTGGCGTGTTCCTCGCGCAGGCGGCGCAGCACGGCGAACCCGTCGCGCCGGGGCAGCCCGATGTCCAGGATCAGCAGGTCGTACTCGCCGCCGGCGGCGTGCTCGTACGCCTCCACGCCGTCGGCCACGACGGTGGTGACGAAGCCGTTGCCGCGCAGGCCCTTCTCCAGGAAGGAGGCGATCCTGGCCTCGTCCTCGGCGATGAGAATCCGGTTCACCGGGCCAACTCCTCCGTACGTTCGTCCCCGCACGGTTCGCAGCAGTCGTCCTCCGCTCCGTTCCCGGCCGGCGCGGGGAAGGGGTCCTCGGCCGGGACGTAGGGCAGGGTGATGACGAACAGGGCGCCGCCGCCCTCGGCCTCCTCGACGTGCGCGTGGCCCCCGTGCGCCTCGGCGATCGAGCGTACGATCGCCAGGCCGAGGCCCGCGCCCTGGTGCTCGCGGCTCCCGTCGCGTACGAACCTGGTGAAGATGCGCTCGCGGTCCTCCGGACGCACGCCGGGGCCGGAGTCGCGCACCCAGAAGAGGACCGTGTCCGCGCGCAGCGCCGAGCCGACGGCCACGACGTCGCCGGGCGTGGTGTGCCGGACGGCGTTGGCGAGCAGTTGCATCAGGGCCTGGGTGATCCGCTGGCCGTCGGCGCGGATGCGCGCGTCGGCGACCTCGTCCACGCGCCAGTTGCGCTCGCCGAGCGCGCGCGCCTTGGCGAGCACGCTGAGCGTGAGGTCGGCGGGTTCCACGTCGTCGAGCACGACGAAGTCGGGTTGTCCGGCCTTGGCGAGGGTGAGCAGGTCGTCCACGATGCGGTGCATGCGGGCCAGCTCGTCGGTGACCAGCGCGATCGTCTCGGCGCGGTCGGCGGGGTCGTCGCCCATGAGCTCCAGGTGGCCGCGGATGACCGTGATGGGGGTGCGCAGTTCGTGGCCGGCGTCGTCCACGAAGGCCCGCTGCGCGGCGAAGGCGTTCTCCAGCCGGTCCAGCATGTGGTTGAAGGTGGCGGCGAGCGCGGCCACGTCGTCGTTGCCGGACACCTGGAGGCGCCGGGTGAGGTCGGTGGAGTCGCTGATGCGCTCGGCGGTCTGCCGGACCAGCCGTATCGGCGCGAGCACCCTGCCCGCGACCAGCCAGCCCGCCGCCCCGGCCAGGGCCAGGGCGACCAGGGCGGTCACGGTCAGGGCGCGCATCGCGTCCATGACCTCTTCGCGCTGGTAGTCGTAGAAGGCCACGATCACGAACGCCCCGGAGCGCCGTCCGTCGCTCACGGGCACGACCGCGTAGCGCACCTGGCCGGCGGCGCTGTCGGCCCAGCCGTACTCGGCCTTCTCGGCCGCGGCCATGCGGGCCACGAGCGCGTCGTCGGTGTCGATGCGGGCGAGCGGGGCCGCGAAGGTACGCCGGTCGGCACGGCCGTCGAGGATGGTGAAGAAGGTCTCGTAGCGGTCGGGCGCGTTGACCTGGAGGTGCCCGGTGAGCACCCGTTCCACGTCGCGCTCGGGCGAGCGCTCGGCGTACAGGCGCAGCTTCTGCACCTCGTTGAACAGCTCGGCGTTCACCCGGTCCTCCACCCGGGTGAGCAGGATGTGCCAGGTGGAGAAGACCGAGACGGTGAGCGCGAGCGCGGCGACGAGCAGCACCCAGCCGACGATGCGGGCGCGGGCGCTCACCGTGGCACGCCCGCCGCGGCCGCCCGCTCAGTCATCGTCGTCTCCGCCCTCTCCGCCGTCGTCGTCATCGTCGTCTCCGCCGTCGCCTCGGGGCGGCGCGGGCGGATCGACCTGCTTGGAGTCGCCGGTTTTGCGGGAGGAGGGGGTCTTGGCCGGCGGTGTCGCGCTCGGCGAGGGGGTGGCGGTCGCGCCGGGTGAGCCGTCGGTGGCTCCGTCGCGGGGGCCGTCCTTGGCGGCGGGGTCGTCCTTGGCGGCGGGGTCGTCCTTCGCGGCGGGGTCGGCCGCGGCGTTGGACCTGCCGCGGTCGCTGGGCTCGGGGGACGGCGTGCTGGAGATGACGATGGCGCCGCCGAGGTTGGGCGGGTCGGCGCCCAGGGCGACGACCAGCCCGGCCATCGCGAACGCGGCGGTGAGGGCGCCGAGGATGGCTGTCACGACGGGAAGGCGGCTCATGCCTGCCACCGTAGGCCGGGATCTGCGAGAACGCGGTGAGACGACGATGAGAAGGCTCTCATGTTCGCCCCTGGTGGAGAGCCGGCGGCAGGACACCGGACAATAGCCACATTGTTCACTCGGGCCGCGAGGTGATCTCCAGCGGGCTAGGATACGTGGGGTTAGGTTAGCCTTACCTGATCCACGGAGGTGCGCGTGCGGCTGTACGTCACCGCGCTCAAACCGACCGACTCCGTCACCGACGGGTTCCTGCCCGCCGCCCGTGCCCTCGGCTGCGAGATCACCCTACTCACCGACCGGCCCGAGCGGCACGGTCAGGCCGCGGAGACGCCCGGTACGGAAGTGCTCGACTGCGACGTGCGCGACCCGCGCGCCGTGATCGACACGATCGCGCACCACCACCGGCCCGACGCGATCTTCACCAACTCCGACCACATCCAGGCCGAGACCGCGCTCGCCGCGGCCTACTTCGGGCTGCCGGGCAAGGACTGGCGGGCCTGCGCCTCGGCCAAGAACAAGGCGCTGGCGCGGCGGGCGCTGGCCGAGGCGGGGGTCGAGCGCGTCAGGTCCGTACGCCTCGCGCCCGGCCAGGCGGCCGACCCCGCGGCCGTGCCGCTGCCGGCCGTGGTCAAGCCGCGCGAGGGCGTGGCCAGCGAGGACGTCGTCCTGGTGCGCGACGCCGCCGAGCTGGCCCACGCCGTACGCGAGATCGGGGCCCGCCGTCCGGGCGAGGCCCTGGTGGTCGAGGAGTACCTGGAGGGGCCGCTGCGCACGCTGGAGACCCTGGGCGACGGCCGTACCACCCGGGTGCTCGGCGGGTTCGCCACCACGCTCGGCCCGCTGCCGCACTTCGTGGAGGAACGCCTGGACTGGCGGCCCGGCCCGCGCGAGGGCGAGGAGCACGTGCTGTCCGCGCTGAAGGCGCTGGGCGTGGGCTTCGGCGCCTGCCACACCGAGTACGCGCTGACCGCCGCCGGGCCGCGGATCATCGAGATCAACTACCGGGTGATCGGCGACCACTGCGACTTCCTGCTGGCCGACCTGCTCGGCGTCCCGCTGTTTGAGTGGATCTTGCGGGTGCACCTGGGCGAGCCGCTGGCGGTCGCCGAGCCCGAGCCGGCGCCGGCGTACGCGACGGCGCTGAGCGTGGTGGCCGAGCGGTCCGGCACGATCACCGCCGCGCCCCCGCCGGTCACGCCCGAGCCGGGCGAGGCGGTGCGGCTGTGGCACCGGCCGCTGCGCGCTGTCGGCGAGCGCGTGGAGGTCGGCCACACCAACCGCGACTACCTCGGCATCCTGCGCGCGATCGGCCCCGGCCCGGCGGCGGTGGACGCCGCGCTGGAGGCGTTCCGCGCCGCGCACCCGTGGACCATCGCCGGCGCCGAGCGCCCCGCGGAAGCGGCGCCGTGAGCGGCGCGGTCAGCGCGGCGCCGGAGCGGGGCGGCGCGGAGGCGTACCTGGCCGCGCGGGTGCTGAACGCGCTGCTGCGCGAGGACTACGGCGGGCTGTCCGCGCGGGTCGCGCACAGCAAGGACGGGGTGGCGGTCCACCTGCCGGGCCGCCCCGGCGCCACGATCCGGCTGTCGCCGGGCGGGCTGTTCCAGGACTACGTGGTGGCGCCGGACGAGCGCCCGTCGCTGCGCACGGTGCTGGACGCCCTGGCCGAGGTGGCCGACCCGGCCGACGCCGAGGGCGTGCGGGCGTTCGAGGCGGAGTGCGCGGCGGCGCTGCGCGCGCTGGAGCTGCACGAGACCCGGCGGGAGGCGGTGCTGGCCGGAATCGACCGGGGCGACCCGCTGCGGTACGAGACCCTGGCCGCGTTCGTCGATCACCCGGTCTACCCCACCGCCCGCGCCCGGCACGGGCTGTCCGACGCCGACCTGCGGGCGTACGCGCCCGAGTTCGCGCCGGAGTTCGAGCTGCGCTGGGCCCTGGTCCCGGCCGGGCGGGTGCGGGCGACCGCCCCGCTCCCGTGGCGGCCCCCGGGGGCGCCCGAGGGGGAGGCGGTGTTCCCGGTGCACCCGCTGTCGGCGGCGGCGGTGGCCGAGATCCCCGGGGTCCGGCTGCTCCCGGAGCCGCATCTGGCCGTGCGGCCGACGCTGTCGATGCGCACGGTCGCGGCCGGCGCGCGTACGCACCTGAAGCTGCCGCTCGCCACCAGCACGCTCGGCCTGCGCAACCGGCGCTCCATCAAGCCGGGCACGCTCGCCGACGGCGCCGCCGCCGAGCTGCTGCTGCGCGAGATCGCGGCGCGCGAGCCCGCGGCCGGGGGCCGGATCGCGCTGGCGGAGGAGCAGGAGCACGCGCACGCCGGGCACGAGTACCTGGCCTGGATGGTACGCCGCCTGCCGCCGGGCGAGATCGTGCCGGTGGCGGGCCTGCTCGCCCCCGCGCCGGGCGGGCGCACGGTGATCGAGGAGGTCTCCGGCGGCGACGTGGCGGGCTTCCTGGCCGACTACCTGACCGTGCTGCTGCGCTGGAACGTGACGTTGTTCGTGCGCTACGGGGTGGCGCTGGAGGCGCACCAGCAGAACCTGGCCCTGGTGCTCGGCGACGGCCCGCCCACCCTGCTGATCAAGGACAACGACGGGCTGCTCGCCTCGCCCGGCAGGCTGCGCGAGGCTGGCGTCACGGTGCCGGAGTTCGCCGACCCGCGCATGTTCGGCGACGACCCGCACGCCCTGGCCGACGTGTTCGTGACGATCACGCTGCACCTCGCGGCGGCGGCGGTCGCGTTCGGCGCGCTGCCCGGCGGCCTGGCGCGCAAGCTGCTGACCGACACGCTGGGCGCGGCGCTGGAGGAGCACGGCGACCACCCGATGGCCCGGCTGCTGCGGGCCCGCACGCTCGACGCCGCCCGCCTCGTCGGCAAGTCCATGATCACCGCGGGCACGCTGGTGGCGAAGTCCCGCACCGGCGCCGCCGACGTGAACAAGTACTACGGCACCAGCGGGCCGAACTACCTGCGCCGCGCGCCCGGCCACTGACCACATCACCTGATCCGAGAAGGATCCAAGAAGGAAGGCTCCATACGTGGACAGCCTCGTGCTCGATTCCCCCGTCTCCGTCGCCGACGACGTGACGCTGGCGGCCCTGCTGCGCTGCTACGCGCGGGAGGTGGCGGGCCCGCGCGGCGCGGCGCGTACGGACGGCGCCCACCTGCTGCTGCACGCGGCCGGCGCCGAGATCCGGGTGCGGGCGGCCGGCGGGATCGCGCTGCGGTTCACCGGCGCGCCCGAGTACCGCGAAGACGGCGGCGAGTGGCGCCCGCTCACCGTCGAGCGGATGGTCCGGCTGGTGGAGCGGGAGCTGGACGGGAGCAACGAGGAGTTCGCCGGGCAGGTGGCCGGCAGCCGCGAGGCGCTGGCGCTGATGCTCAAGGCCCGCGCCGACGCCGAGCCGCCACGCGACCGCTGGCTCGCCTCGGAGCAGGCGCTGGTGTTCGGGCACCCGTTCCACCCGAGCCCGAAGGCGCGGGGCGGCGAGGACTGGCCGGCGTACGCGCCGGAGGCCCACGCCTCCTTCCCGCTGCGGATGCTCGCGGTGCGGCGCGACCTGCTCGCCGAGGCGGGCGACACCGCCGTGCTCGACGCGGCCCACCCCGCCCCGGAGGGCTACGCCGCGCTGCCCGCCCACCCCTGGCAGCTCGATCTGCTCGGCTCCGAGCCGGCCGCCGCGCTCGCCGACGGCCGCCTGCTCGACCTCGGCCCGGCCCCGCGCCACGTCGTGCCCACCTCGTCGGTGCGCACCGTCTGGGACCCGGCGACCGGGATGTGCCTGAAGTTCAGCCTGGACGTGCGGATCACCAACTGCGTGCGCAAGAACGCCTGGTACGAGCTGGCCGGCGCGGTCGCGCTCACCGAGCACCTGACCCCGGTCTTCGCCGACCTCGCCGCCCGCGTCCCCGGCACCCGCTGGCTGCCCGAGCCCGGCTACCGCTCCGCGGCCCTCGGCACCCGGCTGCTGGAAGGGCTCGGCGTGATCATCCGGGCCGACCCGCGCACGGTGGTCTCGCCCGGTGTCACCCCGGTCCTGGCGGGCGCGCTGGCCGCGGGGCACCTGCCGCCGCGGGCGCACGAGGAGCCGGAGCGGTGGTGGGCGGCGTACGTGGCGCGGGTGGCGCCGCCGGTGCTCGACGCGTACTTCCGGCACGGGGTGGTGCTGGAGCCGCACCTGCAGAACGTGCTGGCCGGGCTGGACGAGCGGGGCATGCCGGTGGAGGCCGTCTTCCGCGACCTGGAGGGCACCAAGCTGCTGCCCGGCCACCCCGCGCTCGCCGCGCTGCCGCCCGGCGTGGCGGGGCCGCTCACCTACGACGCCGACCGGGGCTGGAACCGGGTGGTGTACTGCCTGGTGGTCAACCACCTCGCCGAGATCGCCGCAACGCTGGCCGCGGGCTCGGAGCGGGCGCTGCGGCGGCTGTGGCGCCTGGCCGCGGAGGTGCTGGAGGACCATCCCGGCGAGCGGATGCGGGAGCTGCTCACCGGCCCGGCCCTGCCCGGCAAGGCCAACCTGGGCGTGCGCTGGTCCCGCTCGGCCGACCGCGCCGCGGGCTACGTGCCGGTGCCGAACCCGCTGGCGGCGTCATGATTCCCGACGGAGTGCGCGCGCTGGCCGAGCGGCTGGACTCCGTGCCCGCCTACGTCTACGACCTGCCGGGCCTGGACGCGCACGCGGCGGCGGTGCGGGCGGCGCTGCCGGGCACCGAGCTGTACTACGCGGTCAAGGCCAACCCCGATCCCCGGCTGCTGGAGACCCTGGCCCCGCACGTGGACGGGTTCGAGGTGTCCTCCGGCGGCGAGCTGGCGCACGTGCGGGCCTGCCGGCCGGGGGCGCCGATCGCCTTCGGCGGGCCGGGCAAGACCGATGCCGAGCTGGCCATGGCCCCCGGGGTCGCCCGGCTGCACGTCGAGAGCCCCGGCGAGCTGCGCCGCCTGCTCGCCCGCGACGGGCAGCCGGTGGACGTGCTGCTCCGGCTGAACCTGGACGTCCCGGTGGCCGGGGCCGTGCTGGCGATGGGCGGCGGCGCGACCCCGTTCGGCATGGACGGCGAGGGCGTCGCCGAGTGCCTGGACCTGCTCGGGGCGGGCGGCCGGGTGCGGCTGCGCGGCGTGCACGCTCACCTGGCCAGCGGCCTGGACGCGCCCGCGCTGCTGGACCTGGCCCGCGCGGTGCTGGCCGAGGGCCGGCGGCTCGGCCTGCCCGAGGTGGTGCTCGGCGGCGGCATGGCGGTGTCGTACACCGACCCGGCGGCCCGGTTCGACTGGGCGGCGTACGGCGCGGGCCTGGCCGGGCTGCGCGCGCCGGGCGAGACGCTGCGGATCGAGCCGGGGCGCGCGCTCACGGCGTACTGCGGCTGGTACGTCACCCGGGTGCTGGACCTCAAGCGGGTGCACGGCGAGGTGTTCGCGGTGGTCGCGGGAGGCACCCACCACCTGCGCACCCCCGTGGCCAAGGGCCACGACCAGCCGTTCGCGGTGCTGCCGACCGGCGCGGGCCAGGAGGTCAGCGACGCCCCGGTGACCGTGGTCGGCCAGCTCTGCACGCCCAAGGACGTGCTGGCCCGCCGGGTGCCGGTCGCCTCGCTGCGGCCCGGCGACACGATCGCCTTCGCCATGGCCGGGGCGTACGCCTACACGATCTCCCACCACGACTTCCTGATGCACCCGAAGCCGGCCTTCCACTACGTCACGTAGCGTTCACGGCTTCCACCGACTCGATCAGGGCGACCAGGCCGGCGGTGTCGAGCAGATCGACCGGGCGCACCGTCCGGTTGGCGCGTACGTAGTGGAAGGCCGCGCCGACCCGCTCCAGCGGCACCCCCGCCAGCGCGGCCCAGGCCAGCCGGTACGCCGCGAGCTGCACCGACGCGGCCCTGGCCGCCTTGCCGCGCGGGGGCTCGCCGGTCTTCCAGTCCACCACCTCGTACGCCCCGTCGGGCGTGGCGAACACCGCGTCCATCCGGCCGCGCACCACCCGGTCGGCGATCACGGTCTCGAACGGGACCTCCATGTCCAGCGGCTCCCGCCCGGCCCACTCGCTCTGCTCGAACCGCTCCTGGAGCTCGGCCAGGCGCACATCGGCCTCGGCGATGTCGTCGGAGGCGCCGGGCAGGTCCAGCTCGTCCAGCAGCCGCTGCTGGCCCCACCGCTGCTCCAGCCAGCGGTGGAACGCCGTGCCCCGCCTGGCCAGCGGCGCCGGCTTGGCCGGCACCGGGCGGCGTACGCGCCGGGCCAGCTCGGCGGGGTCGGCGGCCAGGGTGACGAGCTGTGAGACGGTCAGCCGCTCGGGCAGCTCCACGATCGTCGCGGGCCTGCGGCGCACCCGCTCCCGCTCGCGCAGCAGCAGCTCGGTGTCGCGCTGCCACGCCTCCATCCGCTCCCGCTCCCTCTCCCGCAGCGGGGTGTGCTCGTCGCCGGGCGAGGATCGGCCGTCGAGGGCGGCCTCGACCAGGCGGGCGCCGTCGAGCATGGCCTCGTAGCGGGCGCCCTCGGGGGTGACCGGCCAGATCGCCTGGGCGGGCTCGGCGAGCAGGGGGTTGGCCGCGCCCTCCTCCGGGTCGGGGGCCCAGTGGGCGACCCGGCCGCAGGTCTCGCGGATCTCCAGCAGGAAGTCGGACGGCTCCAGCGGCTTGGCCGCGCTCCCCCACCGGTAGCCGGAGGCGATGAGCAGGTAGTGGGCCCGGGTCACCGCGACGTACGCCAGGCGCCGCTCCTCCATCAGGTCGCGCTCGCGGCACTCCTCGTCGAAGGCCGCCAGCTCCTCCTTGGTCAGCCCGCCCAGCCGGGGCAGGTCGCGGGCGTCGCCGCGCAGCGGGTACGGCAGCTTGCGCGGGTTCTCGGTCCAGCGCGGCGAGGTGACCGGCCTGGCGGGAAAGACCGTGCCGGTGGCCAGGGCGCCCGACTTGGAGCGGAGCTGCGACAGGCCCGGCACGACCACGACCGGCCACTCCAGGCCCTTGGAGGCGTGGATGGTCATCAGCTTGACGCTGTTGCTCTCGCCGACCCGCCCGGCGTCCAGGCCGTTCTCCTCCTCGTCGGCCGCCTTCAGGTAGGCCAGGAACGCGCCCAGCGTCGGGTCCTCGGCGTCGCCGGCGAAGCGGGCGGCGGCGTCCAGGAACGCGTCCAGGTCGGCGCGGGCGGCGAACGCCCCGGCCGGGCCCGCCTGCGCGGCCACCTCGACGTCCAGGCCGGAGCGGCGCTCGATCTCGGTGATCAGGTCGGGCAGCGGCTGCCCCGCGTGCGCGCGCAGGGCGCGCAGCTCCTGCGCCATCGCCACCAGCCGGATGCGGGCCAGCGGGGAGAACTTCTCCAGCCACTCCGGGCGGTCGGGCAGCTCGTCCAGGGCGTCCACCAGGCTGCCGCGCTCCTCGGCCATGTCGGCCACGACCTGGTCCAGCGGGTCGCCGTCGGGGACGGGGCCGTCGGGGTCGTCGCGGTGCAGCTCGCGGTTCAGCTCGCGGGCCAGGTCGCCCAGGGTCTTCAGGTCGGCCGGGCCGACGCGCCAGCGGGGTCCGGCGAGCAGGCGGACGAGCGCGTCGCCGGCGGTCGGGTCGTACAGGACGCGGAGGGTGGCCACGACATCGGCGACCTCGGGCACGGTGAGCAGCCCGCCCAGGCCGACCACCTCGACCGGCACCCCGCGCTCCTCCAGCGCCCGGCGGATCGCGGGGAACTGCGCGCGGCGGCGCGCCAGGATCGCGATGTCGGCCGGCTGGAGCGCCTGCGGCGGGCCCCAGTTGCTCGGCTTGGCGCGGTCGCGCTCGCCCTCGCCCCACGGCAGCCCGTCGGGGGCGGTCTCCTTGCCCAGCAGCCCGAGCACGCCCTCGGCGATCCAGCGGGCCTCATCCTCGGCGGTCTCATGGAAGGCGCACAGCACCCGGCCCCGGTCCACCCGGTTCGGGCCGGGCACGAGCACCGACACCTCGCGGGCCTCCATGCGCAGCGGGAGCTGCACCCGGGCCGCCACGTCGAGCACCCGGTCGCCGTTGCGGAAGCTGACCGACAGGCGGCGTACCGGGGCCTCGTCGCCGCTGGCGGTGCGGAAGTCGGTGGCGAAGCGGGTCAGGTTGCCCGCGGAGGCGCCGCGCCAGCCGTAGATCGACTGGCACGGGTCGCCCACGGCCGTCACCGGGTGCCCGCCGCCGAACAGCGAGCGGAGCAGCACGAGCTGGGCGTGGCTGGTGTCCTGGTACTCGTCCAGCAGCACCACGCTGAACCGGTCGCGCTCGATCCGCCCCACCTCCGGGTGGTTGGCGGCGATGCGCGCGGCCAGGGCCATCTGGTCGCCGTAGTCGATGACCTCGCGCGCCTTCTTCAGCCGCGCGTACGCCTCCACGAGCGGCAGCAGTTGCTCGCGGGCGCGCTGCACGGCCAGCGGGCGACGCTGGGCCAGCGTGGTCCGGCCGGGCGCCTCGGCCAGCTTCTGCGCCAGCCACTCGCCCAGCTCGCGTACGTCGCCGGGGCCGCGCAGGTGCTCGGCCATCTCGCCGGCCAGGTCCAGCACGGCCCGGGTGACGGTCGCCGGGCCCCAGTCGAGGTGCTCCATCGGGCCGTCGTACATGCTGACCACCCGGGTGGCCATCTGCCAGGAGACGGCGGGCGGGACCAGGCGCATGGTCGGCTCCAGCGCCTCGCGCAGGGCGTGGTCGGTGACCAGGCGGGCCGCGTAGGAGTGGTAGGTGGAGACCGTGGGCTCCTCGTCCAGCAGCTCCGGCGGCACCAGCTTGGCCTCGGCGAGCCCGGCCAGGCGCTTGCGCACCCGCGCCAGCAGCTCGGCGGCGGCCTTGCGGGTGAAGGTGAGCCCGAGCACCCGCTCCGGGCGCACCAGCCCGTTGGCCACCAGCCAGACCACCCGCCCGGCCATGGTCTCGCTCTTGCCCGACCCGGCGCCCGCCATCACCACCATCGGTTCGAGCGGGGCCTCGATCACCGCGGCCTGCTCGGGCGTGGGCGGCAGGATGCCCAGGCGCTCGGCCAGCTCGACCGCGCGCAGCGGGCCGGGGGACTCGTTCAGCACACCCGTCAGCACACCTGGCCCCCGGCGTCGTTGACGGGGCAGCTCGCGCGGGCGGCGCACGTACGGCAGCCGTCGTTGACCTTCGCCTGGAAGAACGGGCCCGACATGCCGACCGCGACCGTCTCGACGAGGTCCTTGGCCCAGCCCGGGTCGTCGTCCTCGCCCAGCGGGCGCTGCGTCTGCTCGCGGGCGTCGCGCCCGGCCGCCTTGCCCACCTGGACCAGCGCCGCGCCGCCCGGCTCGGTCAGCCCGTGCCTGCGGAACGCGCCCAGCAGCGCGGCGAGCTGGTACACGCCGAGCTGCGGATGCCGGTCCAGGTCGGCCTGCGACGGCTTCGACCCGCCGGTCTTGATGTCGATGATCACCGCCCGGCCGTCGCCGTCGCGCTCGACCCGGTCCACCCGGCCCCGGATCTCCACGCCCTCGGCGACCATCGCCGTGAACGCCTCCTCCAGCGCGACCAGCTCGCGCGGGTTCTCCTTGTGCCAGCGTACGAACCTGCTGACCATCTGCTCGGCCACCTGGCGCTGCTTGCGGTTGAACCACGCGCCGCCGAAGTCCAGGGAGTCCCACACCTGGTCCAGCCGCTCGCCCAGCGTGTCGCCGTCGGGGGTGCCGGTCGCGGCCAGGACCGCCAGGGCGTGCACGATCGTGCCGAGCCCCTGGGCCGCGCTGGTGCCGGCCGCGCCGACCGAGGTCTCCAGCAGCCAGCGCAGGCCGCACTTGGTGAAGCTCTCCACCGCCGAGGGCGAGATGCGCACCACGTCGTCGGGCCAGCCGAGGGGCCGGTCGTCGGTGATCGGGGTCAGGCCGTACCACTCGTCGGGGTGCGCGCCCGGCACCCCCGCCTCGGCCAGCCGGGCGAGATGGGCGGCGGCCGACTGGCGTACGCGGGCGGGGCGGGCCGGGTCGCACACCGCCTGGCGCAGGTCGGCGACCAGCGCGGACATGCTCAGCCAGCGCGCCCGGTCGCCGGCTCCGACCTCCTCGACACCGCCGGGGCACAGCTCCTCCAGGAACCGGGAGGGCCGCTCGTCGGTGTCCTCGCCGCCCACGGCGGTCACGACGAGCCGGCGGCGGGCCCGCGTGGCGGCCACGTAGAACAGCCGGCGCTCCTCGGCCAGCAGCTTGGACGCCAGCGCCGCCGCGGCCACGTCGGCGGCGTCCACGGCCGTGCCCCGCGACAGCTCGACCATCTGCTCGGTGCCCAGCATCGAACCGCGCAGCCGCAGGTCGGGCCAGATCCCCTCCTGCACCCCCGCGACCACCACGACGTCCCACTCCAGGCCCTTGGCCCGGTGGGCGGTGAGGATGCGCACCGACTCGCCCTCGGGGGCGTGGGCGGCCAGCGTGTTGCCCGCGATCTCCTGGGAGGCCAGGTCGTCCAGGAACACCTCGGGCCCGGCCATGGGCAGCCGGTCCACGAACCGGGCGGCCTGGTCGAACAGGGCGACGACGGCGTCCAGATCGCGGTCGGCCTGGGCTCCGCGCGCCCCGCCGCCCAGGCTCAGCTCGCTCCACCGCCTGGCCAGCCCACTGGCCTCCCAGACCTCCCACAGCACGTCCTCGGCGGTGCCGCCGTCGGCGACGGCCCGCCGGGCGACCGCGAGCAGCCGCGACACCCGCTCGGCGGGCGCGGCCACGTGGTCCTCCACCAGCGCCAGCCCCCGGCCCTCGGCGACGGCGGCGACCAGCAGCTCCCCCGACGGCACGGCGTCGTCGTTCTCCAGGTGGGCGATCCGCAGCGCCCGGCGCAGCCGCCGCACCCCGATCATGTCGGTGCCGCCGAGCGGGCCGGTCAGCAGCTCCTCGGCCACGCTCTCGTCCAGTTCCTCGGCACGCAGGGCCACCCGGAGCAGGGTGAGCAGGGGGCGTACGCCGGGCTCGGCCGCGAGGGGCAGCTCGTCCCCGGCCACCACGACCGGCACGCCGGCCGTGCCGAGCGCGCGGCGCAGCAGCGGCACCTGGCGTACGGCGGAGCGTACGAGCACGGCCATGCGCGACCACGGCACCCCGTCGAGGAGGTGCGCCCGGCGCAGCGCGTCGGCCACGACCGCCGCCTCCTGGCTGGCGCTGTCGGCCAGCAGCACCCGCACCTCGCCCTCGGGCGCGTCGTCCAGGGCCCGCAGGTCCCGGTGCTCCCGCCCGAGCGAGGACGGCAGCCGGGCGGCCACCCGCCGCGAGGCCGCGATCAGCCGCCCGCCCATTCTGCGGCACGTGCGCAACGCCACCACCGGCGCCTCCTGCCCGTCGGCGGTCCGGAAGCGCTGCGGGAACCCCAGGATGCCGTCCACCTCGGCCCCCCGGAACCCGTAGATGGACTGGTCCGGGTCGCCCACGGCCACCAGATCCCGCCCGTCGCCCGCGAGCTGCCGCAGGATGAGGTCCTGGGCCGGGTCGGTGTCCTGGTACTCGTCCACGAAGATCACGTCGTACGCCGCCCGCTCCCGCGCCCGCACCTCCCCGTCGCGGCTCAGCAGCGCCCCCGCGGCCCGGATCAGCTCGGCGTAGTCCAGGGTCGGCTCCGGGTCGAGATCGAACCGCGCGTGGTAGCGCTCCAGGAACCGCCCGGCGGCCGACCAGTCGTCGCGCCCGTGCTCGCGCCCGAGCGCCGCCAGATCCTCCCCGTCGAGCCCCCGCTCGGCCGCACGCGCGAGGAAGTCGCGCAACTCCTCCGCGAACCCCCGCGTCTTGATCACTTCCCGCAGCCGCAACGGCCAGTCCAGGGCCCCGTCCTCCACCTCGCCGTGCAGCAGCCGCCGGATCTCCAGCAGTTGCTCCGGCCCGGTCAGCAACCGCGGCGGCGGCTCCCCCGCCAGCACCGCGTCCCGCCGCAACAGCGCGTTGGCGTAGCTGTGGAACGTCAGCGCGAGCGGCGTACGCGTGGTGCGCCGCATGCGCGCGGTGATCCGCTCGCGCAGCTCGTCGGCGGCCTTCCGGCTGAAGGTGAGCACCAGCACCCGCTCCGGATCGACCCCCCGCCGCTCGACCCGCTCCACCACGGCCTCCACGATCGTGGTGGTCTTCCCGGTGCCCGGCCCGGCCAGCACGAGCAGCGGCCCGCCCTCATGCTCCACCACCGCCCGCTGATGCTCGTCGAGCACAGGCGCCGCAACCGGCCCCGAGGCTCCGCTCCGCACCAAACGCCAGGTCTGACCACTCACAACTCAGCATTCCACCAGACCTCAAGGGAAGATCGTGCCGAGTTGCCCCCACCGCTCGTCCACAACCCCATAACCCGGCAAATCACGCTATCGCCCCCACGGCCCATCCCAACCCCGACACGCCGCCCATACGGCTTCGGTATGCGCCCGTGGAGCCGATCGGGCCGGAACCGACGCTCAGGGGCCGGGCGGCGCGGGGTTCCCGTCCGTTCCATCCAGGCGGGCGGCACGGGTCAGCAGATAGCGGCGCTCGGGGAGGCTGGTCGTGAGCCGGGCCGCGGTGCGGTACTCCGCGACCGCGGCCGCCTTGTCACCGGCCTGCTCAAGCAGGTGCCCGCGTACGGCGTGCGGCCGGTGGTGCCCGGCCATCCGCTGGTCGCGGGCCGCTTTCTCCAGCAGGGCCAGGCCGGCGGCGGGGCCGTTCAGCATCGCGACCGCCACGGCGCGGTTCAACGTGACGACCGGGTTGTCGGCGAGCCGGTCGAGGACCTCGTAGAGGGCGACGATCTGCGCCCAGTCGGTGTCCTCGAAGCGCGGCGCCTCGGCGTGCACGGCGGCAATCGCGGCCTGGAGTTGGTAGGGCCCCGGCCGTCTCCGCGGCAGGGCGGCGGTCAGCAGTGCGATGCCTTCATCGATCATGGACCGGTTCCACAGGCCCCGGTCCTGTTCCGCGAGCGGCACCAGTTCGCCGTCCGGGCCGATGCGGGCCGGACGGCGGGCGTCGGTGAGCAGCATCTCCGCGAGCAGTCCGTTCACCTCGGGCACATCGGGCAGCGACCGGTGCACCATCCGGGCCAGGCGGATCGCCTCGGCGCACAACTCGCCACGGTGCAGCGACTCCCCCGAGGTGGCGGTGTAGCCCTCGTTGAAGATGAGGTACAGCACGTGCAGGACGACGTCGAGACGACGCGTGCGATCCTGCTCGCCGGGCATCCGGAACCGGCCGCCCGCCTCCACGATGCGTTTCTTGGCGCGGGTGATCCGCTGCGCGAGCGTCGCCTCGGGCAGCAGGAGCGCGCGGGCGATCTCGGCCGTGGTCAGGCCGCCGACCGCCCGCAGGGTGAGCGCGACCTGCGCGGGCGGGTTCAGCGCGGGGTGGCAGCACATGAACAGCAGCAGCAGACTGTCGTCCGCGTCCTCGGCGGGCGCGGCGTCGGCCGCCGGCGCCAGCAGGTCGCCGGGCAGCGCGCGCAACGCCTCCTGCTGCTCGCGCCGCCGGCGTGCCTGCTCGCTGCGCAGCAGGTCGGTCATGCGGCGAGTGGCCACGGTGGTCATCCAGCCCGGCGGATTCTCCGGCACGCCCTGGCCGGGCCACTGGGTCGCGGCCGCCAGCAGCGCCTCCTGCACCGCCTCCTCGGCCAGGTCGAAGTGGCCGTAGCGGCGGGTCAGCGCGCCGAGGACCTGCGGCGCAAGTTCGCGCAGCAGGTCCTCGATCCGCGGGGGTACGCTCACATCTCCCGGCCGGCGTCGTCCATGACCGGCCGGAGCTCCACCCGGCTCCGCACGATCGCGGCGAAGCGGGCGGCCAGCTCGACCGCCCGGTCGTGCGAGGCCACGTCGATGATCCCGAACCCGGCCAGCACCTCCTTGGCCTCGGCGTACGGCCCGTCGGAGGCGACGGGCCGCCCGTCGCGGATCTCCACCGTCATCGTGTGCGAGGGGTCGGCCAGCCCGAAGCCGGTGACCATCTCGCCGGAGGCGGCGAGGTCGGCGTAGAACTCCGACATGGCGCGGAAGTGCTCGGCGACCTCCTCCTGAGACCAGGTCGCCTCCTTGGCCCCGAGGCCGAGGGTGTCCCAGGCCGACACGTCACCGAAGGTCATGATCATGTACTTCATCGGGCCGGCTCCTCCACCCGCGTCATGTTCGACTCGTAGCCTCCGCCCGGCCAGTGCCAGGCGCCGGTGTTGCGCACCCGATCGGCGTCGAAGGTGCCGACGAACTTGGCCGGGGAGCCCACGCCGCCGTACCAGATCGTCAACGTATCACCGGAAAGCTGGTAGACGTACTCCAGAATCTCGCCGCTCTGCGCGAAGAAATGCGAGCGCAGTTCTCCGCTCTCGGCGTGGAGGCCGATGTATTCGACGCCGCGGGTGGCCTCACCGTCGTGGACGAGCTCGACGTGCTGCACGAGGAAGCCGCCTCCGTCCATCCACTCGTAGCGGACCGTCCCCGACAGGCCGGGACCGTCGATGGCCCAGGTGCCGACGAGCGGTGCCAGGCTGTTCAGGGCGGTGCTGGTCGCGTTCATGAAGTTCTCCTCGGATGTGTGGTGCGGGGGCGCTTTCACTCCTTCTGTCGGAGACCTCCGGACGCTCTCGACAACTCCGCCGACATTTCTTCGCCGAATTTCCACCCCGGCATTCGGCGACCGCCGGTTATGGTGGGAAGGAGTCCGCCACCTGGGGAGATCAGGAGCCGATGCAGCCGCTGCCGCCCGGATACAGCGGGATGGACCCAAGTCTGATGGACTCCTTGATCTCCGCGCTGAGCACGAGCGGCGAGGTCATCCGCGCCGAGGTCGAGGCGATCCGCCGCCTGGCCGCGGGCACCGGGATGTCCGGCATCGACCTGCAGGCGATAGGCCGCATCCAGGCGTGGATCGACCGCGAACTGCCCGAGCTCCGGCGGCGCAACCGGCTCGCCAAGGCGGCCGATCTGCTCCCGGCCTGGGCGCCCGGCCTCCCGTCCGGACTCGTGACGATCGACGAGAGCACACTCCTGTCGGCCGGCGAGGCCCGCCGGCAGGGCGAGGCCCTGGCCGCGCGGTTCGACGCGATCCACCCCGGCAACTTGGGCATACCCGGCGGCAAGTACAACAGCGACAAGTTAGCCGCGGTGATCCGCGAGCTGGGCGCCCACGAGCACGACGCCGACTACACCGCGGCGTTCTTCGCCGCGCTGGGCGCCACGAAGTCCCTGGCCATCCCGGCCAAGCTGCGCGCGGGCACGGACGACCCCGGCAAGGCCATCGACACGATCAGCCGCGCCCTGGGCACCGCGGTCCGCGAGGGCGGCCACGTACCCGGCTTCGCCGAGGTCAGGTACGAACTCGCCACCGGCACTCCCCTGTCGTCGGGCCTCCCCCTGCCGGTGGGCCCGTTCGCCGGCCTGCGCCGCACGGCCGGCTCCACGCCGAGCCGCGACGAACTGGAGGCGCCCCCGGTCGAACGGATCGCCGGTGGCGTCGGCACCGAAGCGCTCGGCGAACTGATACGGGCCGGAGACTTCCCCGCCGAGTGGCTCGCCGCCGTCGTCGACCGGCACGCGCTCCACCCCGAGAGCGTGGTCAACGGCGCCGGCCTGGCCGGCTTCCTGGACGCCCTCGCCCACAACCCCGCCGCCGCCCGCCTGGCCCTGTCCAGGTCGGCCGGCCGCGGAGAGAGCCTGCCCGACTTCCTGAGCCGCATGAACCACCGCGTATCGCCCGATCGCAACTCCACCCCGCCCGGCCAGGAGAAGACCAGCCCCGCCGCCGCCTTCGGCCGCATGCTCGCCGGCGCCGCCGGAGCCTACGACGAGAAGGACGGCGCCCACTCCGAGCCGGCCGCCACGCTCGCCTTCCAGTTGATACGAGAGCTGCCCAAGCTCGACATCCACCGGCCGACCCGGGTCCACCTCGCGGAACTCGCGGGCGCGTACGCCACCGAGATCACCGAAGGCGCCAACCTGGGCGACGCCAACCGAACGCAGCCGAGCGCCTTCGGCCCGGTCACATCACTCGTGGCGGGCCTGAAACCGGCGTTCCGGCTCAGCCCGGAGGACACGTACGCGTTCGTCAAGCTCTTCGCCGACGCCCCCGAGAACATCAAGCCCTTCGAGCAGGCGATGGGCGGCCTGGCCGACAGGCTCGCCAAGGCGGCCGCACGAGACTCCGACCCCAAGGCCGCCATGGACAGGCTCGAAGACGCCATGAAGGCGCTCGGCTACGTGGCCGGAATGCAGTTCGCCGCCGAACGATCCGTCCAGAGCAAACTGGACCAGGAAGACGAAGAACGCCGCAAGGCCGCGGCGTTCGTACTCGGCCTCGCCCTCGGCGTCGGCGGAATCCCGGTTCCGTTGGAGGGGCAGGTGCTCTGGCTCGCCCTGAGCACCGTCGCCCCGCAGGTCCACGACGCTGTGACGGAGCCCGATCCCACCCGTATGAAGGCACTGGACGACAAGAGCGACGCGGCGAGCCTGATCAGAACGGACTGGCTCGTCAGGACGCTGATCTCCAGCGGATTCGAGGTCAAGGTGCCACCCACGAGCCCGAGGTTCAGCGATCCCCCGATAGCCAACGAAGACGGCCTGCTCCCGTTCGCACAGATCGCGAAGGACAAGGCAGCGCTGCGAAACTACAACGACTGGCTGATCGCCAACGGATCGGGGGGAGAGGACGACGCCTCCCTCGGGGAGGCGATCATGAAAATGGACACGATCTTCCGCGGCACCAAGGATGCGGCAGAAGAAGGCACATCGCCCTTCAACAACTGAACTCAGACATTTTTACGCGGCAGGCAGACACTCCGTCTCACCCTGAACGGAGATCTCATGCCGACCAGGCGATGACAGGATGATCTTGGTGTGAAGCCGCTTATTGGCAAGATCCATTCTGGTCAGATCGGTTGTGACCGCCTCATACTCGGCCAGGCCATCCAAAGCCCCATTGAGCATGAGGACCAGGGTGTTCGGGTCTCCCGATGTAATACGATCTCTTGCAGTAGCAGCATAAGTGCGCTTATATCTCCCATCGCCACAGGGGATATCCCTGCCCCCAGGATTCGTGATCTTGACGTCGTCGGCGCTAATGATCTCCAGTGCCCGATTGATGTGATTCTTGAGCGTCACTTCCGCCTCGGCCGCAGTGGGAAGATCCGGCTCGTCGTCCCCACATCCGGACAGCACCAATGCCATAACTACGGAAACCGAAATGGCGTATCCCCGCAGACGAGCCATGATTCCCTCCATAGTCCTGGCCATCCTCCACTCGTTCCCATAATGTCCTAGTGATCGGTCCTGCGTACGCGCGAATCTCCGCAAGGGAAACAACCGGATGGATCTGGTCCCGAACCCCCACCACCAGAAGCTCCAGCGGGCGCTGCCCGAGGTCAGGGCGCACGTCGCCCGACTGGAGGAAGCCCTCGACCCGCCGCACAGCCGGTTCACGAGCGGGCGCGTGTGGGTGGGGAAGAGCGCCGACGCCTTCGCGGCCGATCTGACCGGGCACCGGAATCTCCTGCGCAAGCTGGCCCAGTCCATCATCGAGGCGTTCGAGGCGGAGCTTCGCGGCACGCCTTCCCATGTGACCCCGGCCGAGGCGAAGAACCTGTGACCTACTCGTCCGTGGGACGGGAGTGGGTTCTCCATACGGACTGACGCGCTTCCGGCGCAACCGGCGCTGGTCTTGTGGTCCCGGCCGTCCCCGCGACCGTGGGCGGCGCTGCTGGAGCTGTTCGTCACCTCTACCGGCTCTCCGGCTGGGCCAGTTCGAACCAGACGACGCGCCCTTCCGGGGCGGACTGGAGTGGGTAACGCCCCCAATTCCGGGCCAGTCGGGCGACCAGCCGCAGACCCCGCCCCGCCTCCATCAACGTATCGGATTCCTCGTGATTGCCCCAGGTCGCCGAACCGGCGTCGATGACGCATACTCGCAGCGCTTGTCCTGAAAGCGTGACAATCACCGTGATGGCGACGCCCATACGGCGGGACCGTGAGTGCTCGACGCTGTTCGTCACCAATTCCGAGGTGAGCAGGATCGCGTCGTCCAGTCGTGGGTGGCGGGCTCCGACGACGCCGGCCACGAACCTCCTCGCCTGCGCCGGAGCCCTGTCGTCCGGCACGAGTTCCCGCCTTCTCGTCGCGGTCATGCGCGCCGTCCCCGCCTTGTGTAGGCCGGCCATCTGATCACTCCCTCGAACGTCAGCCTCCTTTACTTTGCGCATGGGGGAAGCGGCGCCGCACGCGAGATCGGCGGACATTTCTCGGACAAAGCGCTGCGCCCCGCATGCGGATGTGTGAGATTTTGTATAGGCAGCGGATACGCACTTCCAATAGGCGAGGAAAGAGCATGGCAAGCGGCGACCCACCACCACATGTGGCGAGATTCGGTGATGAATTACGCAGATTTCGGAAAGAGGCTGGATTGTCGCAGGAGCGGTTGGCGGTTCACCTCGACTGCTCGCCCTCGCTGGTCAGTCACATCGAGTGCGGCAAGCGGGTGCCGCAGCGCCACCAGGCCGACGCCGCCGACAGGTTCTTCGGCACGGGGGAGCACTTCGCGAGGCTGTGGCGGAACATCCACGAGGCGGCGTACGGGCCGCACTGGTACGCCAGGTGGGCCGAGGAGATCGAGCCGGGGGCGCGCACCCTGCGCTCATGGGACCCGTTCCTGATTCCCGGTCTGCTGCAGACGGAGGCGTACGCACGCGCGGTCATCGCAGGCGGCCTCGCACCGCCGCACGAGGTTGAGAACCGGGTGCGGGCGCGCATGGCCCGTCAGCACATCCTCGATCGGGATGACCCTCCCGAACTATGGGTTCTAATCGACGAAACTGTCGTAAACCGACCGATCGGTGATGGCGAGGTGATGGCCGCACAACTCGAACACCTCCTCACGGCGGCCGATCGGCCCAACATCACCGTCCAGGTCGTTCCCCGGGAGACCAGAACGACCGTGGGCTTGATGTCGGGTTTCATCATCGCGGAATCGAGCGATGCCCCCACAGCGGTGTCCATAGAGTCAGCCGGTCATGGCGAGGTGTCCGCGGACAAGGATCTTGTGTGCCGCGTCTGGGCAATATATGACAGACTCCGAGCCGAGGCATACCGCGCGGTGGACTCAGCGAAGAAGATCAAGGAAGTGCGGGATCAATGGACAGAGAACCCGGAGACCTGACGCTCGCGAAGTGGAAGAAGAGTTCGCGCTCGGGAGAGAGCGGCGGTAACTGCGTCGAGATCGCGGACAACATTCCCGGCATCATCGCCATGCGAGACAGCAAGAACCCCAACGGCCCCATCCTCCGCTTCACCATCAGCGAATGGCACGCCTTCCTCAACGGCGTCAAAAACGGCGAATTCGACATCGAGCTGCGGGTTTCCTGACGGCGGGGTCAGCGGCAGGCCCCTGGGGGTGGACCTGCTCCTGCGGTTCGCCCGGGGGGCTCGCCGCCGAGCGGTCCCCCCGTCACGAGGCAGGCTGCCGGGGCAGCCCGGGCGTGAGCCGTGTGGCCTCCTGTCCGGCTACGCCATCGATACGACGATCTTGCCGTGGGTGTGCTGGGGAGAGGCCAGGTGGCAGTACGCCTGGACGGCCTCCTCGAAGCGGAATCGGCGGCTGATCGGGTCGGGCAGGGTGCCGCCCAGGGCTCGGGCCGCGAGAGAGGGGAAGGTGCCGGCGGTGACGGTCGGCGGGCCGTCCACCACGGTCACCGAGATGTCGTCGCGGCCGAACGCCGACAGGTCGGGGGTTCCCGGGGTCGTGCTCACCAGCCGGCCGCCTGCGCGGAGCGCGCGGGCGGCCTCGATCAGCGCCTGCCCGCGCAGCGCGGCGTTGACGATCGCATCGACGCCCTCCGGGGGGCGGCGCAGGGTCTCCGCGGTCACGTCGCAGGCGAGGTAGTCGATCGACTCGGTCGCCCTCGCCGAGGCGTCCTGACCGGGAAGGCTCCTCAGCCGAAGATGTGGTCCACTACGCGTCTGGTCGCCTTGCCGTCGTCCTTGGGGGCGAAGGTGGCTCTGAAGGCGTCGTAGCGGTCGGCGTGGGCCGATTTGATGTCGTCGATGGCGCGGATGGCCTCCAGGACCTCGTTGCTCGTCGGCACCACCGGGCCGGGGGCCTGGGCGGGGAGGTCGATGTAGAGGCCGCGCTTGCTGGAGTAGCGGTCCAGGTCGTAGGTGTAGAAGATCATGGGGCGGCCCGTGACCGCGAAGTCGAACATCGCGGCGGAGTAGTCGGTCACCAGGATGTCGGCGACCAGGAGGAGGTCGGCCATGTCCGGATAGGTGGTGACGTCCATGGCGAAGCCGTCTTCGGGGACGATCGGGGTCGCCTGCATGCTGTGGGCGCGGATGAGCAGCACGTGGTCCTTGCCCAGGGCCTTGCGGGCCTGGACCAGGTTCAGCTTGACCTTGCTGTTCTTGCGGTCGTAGTCGCGGTAGGTCGGGGCGTACAGGACGACCTTGGCGCCGTCGCTGATGCCGAGCCTGCGGCGGATCGCCGCCGCCAGGTCGTCGCGCTCGGGGGCGCTGAGCAGGTCGTTGCGCGGGTAGCCCGCCTCCAGCACCTCACCCTGGTAGCCGAAGGCGCGGCGCAGGACCGGGGTGGCCCACTGGCTCTGCGACAGCAGCAGGTCCCAGCCGCGGACCTCGGCCGCCTGGCGGTGCCAGATGGGGGGCTTGGGGTCGCGGGACATGTGCGGCAGGTCGTTGCCGATCTTCTTGGCGGGGGTGCCGTTCCAGGTCTGCACCACGGTCTGGTCCTCGCGGGCGCGGAACCAGGTGGGCAGGAAGGCGTTGGTGATGATGTGCCGGGACCTGGCCAGCGCCTCGTAGTGCTGGCGGCTGCCCGCCCGTACGATCCTCGGGCGGATGTCCGGCCCCAGCCCCAGCTCGGCCGAGCCCGGCGGGACGAACGCGCCGTCCTTGACGATCCAGATGTGCTCGCCCTCGTCGCCGCGGCGCAGGCGCTCCTCGTAGATGGCGCGGACGTTGCCCTCGTAGTGGCGGCCGTCGTTGGCGACGTACACCGTGGCCTCGCGCAGCTCCTGGGAGCGCTGGGCGGGGTAGAAGGAGCGCTGGAGGGAGTACAGGCCGGCGGCGCCCGCCTCGTCGGCGGGGCGGGCCTCCTCCACGACGATGATCGGGACGTCGAAGCGGGTGGCCAGGAACTGGTACTCGCGGCCGTCGCGCGTGTGCACGCCCTCGTCGAGGGTGTCGAGCAGGGCGTGGTCCACCCGGACCGGGACCGTCTCGCCCGCGGGGTGGCGCATGGTGATGGTCCACGTGCCGCTCGCCAGGGGCACGGTGTCGCCGAAGCGGGGCATCGCGCCGGGTGTGAAGCGGCTGGTGAAGTGGTCGCCGTCGCGTTCCATCGGCACCGTGTACGACAGCCCGGTACGGTGCCGCAGCGTCAGCTCGCGGCGGTCGTCGCCGCGCTCGGGGTAGATGCCCGTGAACGTCAGCGAGCCGTCGTCGCCCCAGGTCACCGAGGTGATCGTGGGGCGGATGCGGTGCGCGGAGACCACCACGCGGTCGCGGCGGTCGGCCTGCACCGTGATCTCGCGGTCGGCCACGACCGAGCGGCTCTCCGGCGCGCCGCCGAGCATGACGGTGGCCGCGGGGTCGCCCTTGGGCTCGACCCAGAGCCTGCGCCCGTCCTTCTCCTGGAGCAGCGCGGACGTGGTGAGCCCGATGACGACCTCGGTGCCGCCCTCGACGGGGGTGAAGTCGGCGGCCATGCGGTGGCCGCCGAGGCGGGCGTGGCCCTTGTTGACCGACCTGTCGGGCAGGAAGACCTTCAGCTCCACCCGCTCGCTGTCGTAGTGGACGTCGCGCAGCTCGGCCCGGGTCGGCTGCAGCACGACCTGGAGTGCCCGGTCGGAGGTCCAGACGGGGCGGATCCACCAGCGGCGGCGCACCTCCAGCCCGGCCGGGCGCTCGGTCCTGCCGATCGCGGGGCCGCGCAGCAGGCCGACGGCCCTGGCCCGGCGGCTCCAGATCACGATCTCGGCGCGCCAGGTGGTGGTGTCCTTGACCGTGGGACGGCGGCGCAGCAGCCGCTTGGAGCCGCGTACGAGGGCGCGCAGCCCGGCCCGCCAGCGCAGCGCCGAGGGGCGCAGTTCGGCGGTGAACCCGGACCAGTCGTAGTTGCAGCCCGGCTCGCGGGCGCCGTAGGTGGCCTCGGGCCGGAACACGCGCCGCGTGCGCAGGCGTACCGGCGGCAGGTAGCGCGGGCCGCGCAGCACGACCGTGGCGCGGTTGAACCGGCGGCGGCGTACGGACAGGCCCGCGAGGTAGGCGTGCCCGCTGATGACGAGCTTGCCGTCGCGCCAGGAGATGTCGTCGATCTGCGTGACCGGCACCAGGTCGGCGCGGCGCAGCCGGTACAGTTCCTCGGGCAGCTCGTCGCGGAAGGGCAGGTCGGCGTACCAGCGCCAGCCCTTGCGCACCCGCTTGGACGGCTCGGCCGCGGCCGTGACCACCTTGACCAGGGTGTCGCCCTCGATCAGCTCGGCCTGGTCGCGGGTCTCCACGAGGTGGTACGCCAGCCGCCGCGCGACCGGCAGCTCGCGCTTGACGGCGGGATCGACGGTGGCGAGGTACGGGATGAGGTGGGAGAGCAGTTCACGGCGGCGGGCGGGTCCGCGCTTGACCGCGGTGTCGAAGCGGGTGCCGAGCGGGCCGCTGAGCACCTCGGCGTCGAACTGGCGCCGCTCGTCGGGGGACAGTCCATCCGCCCTGACTATCGCCATGATGTCGTCGAGCGGCTCTCCCCGTTCGCACAGGTCGTGGACCGCGCGCAGGCGGTCGCCGGGCAGGTCGCCGCTCGGGCGCTCCGGGGTGGCGCCGGTGGGCATCTGGAGGGCACCGCCTTTCAGACGGGTCGCCGTCGCTGTCCCTGGCAATGGTAATGCGACTCGCGGGGCGGGAACTCCCGCCTTTCCTGAAGATCTGCTGAGAAGCGCTGATATGTCTGAGTTTCTTGGGACTTATCAGGACGGGTCAGCTCTGGGCGGCGCCGTCCCACCTGGCCGCGCGCATGTCGGCCCGGTCGTTGCGCATGGGCGTGCGCTCCTGCCGCCACAGCCTCAGGACCTCCTGCTCGTGACCCGGCGGCGGGGTGCCGTCGGCGTGCACCACGCGCCACCACGGCACGCCGCCGCCCCACTGCGACATCACCCGGCCCACCTGGCGCGGCCCGCCCTCGCCGAGGTACTCGGCGATGTCGCCGTACGACATGACCATGCCGGACGGGATGCGCTCGACCAGGTCGAGCACCCGCTCGGCGTACGGCGACGGCTCCCCCGGCACGTGTCGGCGCCTCTCACCGGCTCCACTGGGCGGGACCGGCGGCCAGGATCTCCTCCAGCTTGCCGAACTCGTAGCCGGCGCCGCCGTTGACCTGCTCCACGATGCCGTCGCGGATCGCGTACACCTCGCCGTCCTCGCCGACCAGGCGCGCGCCGAGGGTCTGCGACAACACGGCGAGCTGCGCCACCTGCCAGTCGGACGCGGGCTCGCCGTACAGGCGCCCGCGCCAGATCGCGACCGCGTGGGCGGTGTCGCCGTGGCGCGCGACGACCTCGCCCGACTCCTGCGAGCCGCGCAGTTCGAAACCGGCCCGCGCGATCGTGCCGGCGAGCTCGGCGAAAGCGAGTGGCGACTCACGTTCCACCCGCAACTCGTACCCCATGAGGGGGGAGAGTAGCGAAATCGCGCACGCCCCTGTGGCCGTAAAACGTAACAACACGGCGTACGACCTGGAACTGTGCACGAATGTGCTCCAAAATGCGTTCGAATCGACGCCGGGGTGTGATCAGCCGTTACGTTTCTCCGGCGGCCACGTACGGCGGGCGCGGGGACGGCTGAGCGGGTTGCGCAGGGCGGGCGATCCCTCGCGGGGGGCGTAGCGGCCGGGCGGGCGCAGGGGCGAACCGGTGCCCAGCGGCGGCCCCGGGGGCTCGGGCGGCGGTCCGGCCGGCGCGGAGCGCTGCTCGGCCCGCCGGGTGAGCAGCACGACCGCGCCGCCGAAGGCGATCAGGCCGAGCGCGACCGTGCCGGCGTACAGCCACAGCCGCAGCGGGTCGGGGCCGGGCGGCTCGGGGGCCGCGGAGAGCGGACCCCGGCCGAAGTGCTGGTCGCGGGGCACCTCGACGGAGCGCTGCTGCCCGGCCAGGCGGCCGGCCAGCTCCAGCGCGCCCGCGGCGTCCACCACCCCGAAGCCGACCTTGTCGTCGTAGCCGTCCACCGGGGTGCCGCGCGCGCTCTCGGACAGCGCCCGCGCCACCATCTCGGGGGTCATGGCCGGGTAGCGGGCCTTGATCAGCGCGGCCACGCCCGCGACCAGGGCGGCCGACGCGCTGGTGCCCTCGGCGAACTCGTGCCCGCCGCCTGGCAGCGCCACCGGGATGCTGACGCCGGGGGCGGCCACGAGCACCGACAGGTTGTCGCTGCTGAAGGGGGCGGCCTGCCCCTCGGTGTCCACGGCGCCCACCCCGATCACGCCGGAGTAGCCGGCGGGGAAGCTCCAGAACGAGGTGCCGTTGCTGTTCGCGTACGGTGTCTGGCCGTCGTTGCCGACCGCCGCGACCAGCACGACGCCGCGGCCCAGGGCGTAGGAGACGGCCTCGCGCTCGGCCGGGTGGGGGCCGTAGCCGCCCAGCGACATGCTGATGACGCCGGCGCCGTGGTTGGTGGCGTAGCGGATCGCGCGGGCGAGCGGGCTGTCGCGGCCGATGCTGGAGTCGTCGCCGAGCGCGCTGGCCTCGTTGTCCACCGGCTGGTCGTCGATCATCGGCACGGACAGCAGCTTGGCCTCGGGCGCCACGCCGAGGATGCCGTCGTCCTTGCCGGTGCCGCCGATGAGCGAGGCCATCGCGGTGCCGTGTCTGCCCGGGTCGGCGCCCACGTCGTCGTCGAAGGAGGGCAGGCGCATGTCGGGGCCGTGGGTGACCTGCCCGCGCAGCTCGGGGATCTTGTCGTCCACGCCGCTGTCGATCACCGCGACGGTCGCGCCCCGGCCCTTGGTGACCTGCCACGCCTGCTCGGTGTTGAGCGAGTCGAACACCCACTGCTGGCTCTCGCGCACGTGCCCCTTGGGCACCGGGTCGGCCAGCACCAGGTCACCCGGCATGGGCGCGGCAGGCAGCGGCGCGGAGGGCAGCGGGACAGCGGCGGCGGCCGGAGCGGCGGTGACGAGGGTGAGGGCCGCGGTGAGCGCCAGGACGAACGACGGCGTACGGCGGCGGCCGGGCCCGGAAGCGCGGGGCCTCAGCACACGGGCCCCTGGGTGCAGCGCGGCACGGTCGGCGGCTCGCCCAGCGACCTGGCGATGCGGCCCGCGATCGACTGCGCCGTGGGCCACAGCTCACTGTGCAGGATCTCCTCCGGAGGCACGGCCTCGCGGGTGCGGCCGTCGGTGTAGCCGGCGGTGGAGAAGACGATGTACGGCCCGGCGCCCACCCAGCCGTTGCGCTGGCGCTGCGCCGCGCCGAACAGCTCGGTGACGGTGCCGGGGAAGGCCACCGGGCGCACGCCCACCCGGTCGTCCACCGGCAGCTTGGCGGTCGCCTGCAGGCGGGCCTCCTCATCGCGCAGCACGGCCACGCCGACGGTGATGGCGAAGGTGGCGCTCTGGTCAACGTACGTGGCGCGCAGCAGGGTCTGGCAGCCGGCCTCGGCGAGCACCCCCGCGACCGGGGCGTCGGTGCCCGAGCCGCAGGCGACCTCGGGCGCGATGCCGACGCGCCGCGCGTACTGCTGGGTGCGGGCGAGCCCGATGTACTCCAGCTCCTCGGGGAAGACGACGGCCGCCGGCCAGGCGTGCCAGCGCCGCGCGATGTCCTGCCGGACGTACGCCTGCCGCTCGGCCACCGTCAGCGGACGGGACCGGGTCTCGCGGAGCAGGCCGACCGTCCCCATGAGCACGTTGACCGCCGCCACGGCCAGGATCGTGCCCAGCAGGACCAGAAAGATGCGGCGGTTGCGGATTCCGCGCGCGAGCGCGTCGCGCTCGGCGGCGGCGCGTACGTCGGCGGCGCGCACCCTGGCGCTCAGGGTCCACGACGTCGCGGCGCCCTCGCGCCGGCCGGTGGATCGCCCCGGCAGCGGGGCCTGCCCGCGCCGTGTCGTGCGGCCGGCGGCGGGATTGCGCAACGGGAGGCCCGCGCGCCCCGCCGGCTCACGCTCGGCGCCATCGGGCTCGCGACCACGTCTCGCGGCGGGCCAGGCGCGCACCTGGGGCCTGCCTGAGGCCGGACGCCCCGGTGGCTGCTCGGCTCGCCCGCGCTGCGACATAGGTCAATGTTACGTTATTGAGATGTGGTCCCACTGCGGAGGTTCCACACTTTCTGCGAACTTTCCGGCACTTCTCAGGTTCGGGATGGACAGAATTACCTGTCTGAATCGCCCCATATATCCGAATCTGCCGGGTAGGGGTTCCCGGTCCGCCGGTGCCGCGCGCGACGCTCCCGGGGCACGGCCGCTTCCCGCGGGGCGAAGGGATGCGGCGCGAACGGGCTGACGTGCCGCGGCGCGGCGGGCTCCGGACCGTCCGGCGAGCCCGCCCCGGACGGCGCGGCATGTGCGGGCACGTCCCGGTTCATGGAGGGGGCGGCGTGCGGGGGCATGTCCGGGGTCGCGTGCGGAGGCGCTTCCAGGCCCGCGTACGGCGCGGTATGCGGGGACATGTCCAGGGCCCCGTGCGGGGGCGCGTCCAGGACCCCGTGCGGACGCACGTCTAGGGGCGCGTGCGGGGACGCGTCCAGGGCCATGTGCGAGGGCACATCCAGGTCCCCGTGCAGGGGCACGTCCCGGTTCGTGGGCGGTCCGGCGTGCGGGGGCGCGTCCAGGCTCCTGCGCGGGGGCAGGTCCAGCGGCGCGTCCAGGGCCGCGGCGGAGGCGCGGCGGACGCGGGTCGCGATCAGGGCGATCACCACGACGCAGGACAGGGCTCCGACGGTGGCGGCGGCCGAGACGCCGGTGTAGATCGTGATGACGCGCCGGTCGCGGTGGACCACCTGGACGGGGCCGGCGGGGGCGGCGGCGACGGGGCGGGCGGGGTCGGCGGCGGTCTTGCCGCCGGCGCGGAGCGTGTGGCGGGAGATGCGCGCGGCCTCGGCCAGGGCGCCGGCCGCGTTGACCACGCCGAAGCCCATGCCGGTGTCGTAGCCGGCCGACGGGCGCTTGCTGGCGCCGGCGGTGAGGGCCTGGACGACCAGCGGCGGCGACATATCGGGATATTTCGCTTTTATCAGGGCGGCGACCCCCGACACCAGCGCGCTCGCCTGCGACGTGCCCCGGCCGACCCAGTACTCGTCGTTCGGGCCCGCGCCGAGGATGTCCACCCCGGGCGCGGCCACCAGCACCGAGGGGTTGAAGTTGGAGAACGTGGCCCGCCGCAGCCCCCGGTCGGCCGCGCCGACCGAGACCACGCCGGGGAACGCGGCCGGGTAGGAGTACGGCGCGAATCCGTCGGGCCCCGGCTCGCCCGCGCCGTCGTTGCCCGCCGCGGCGACCAGCACCACGCCCTTGCCGATCGCGTAGCGGACCGCCGCCCGCTCCTCCTTGGTGGCCAGCTCCTTTGAGATCGACATGTTGATCACGTCGGCGCCCTGGTCCACGGCGTACCTGATGCCCTCGGCGACCACGTTCTCGTAGCGCTCGGCCGAGTTGAACACCCGGAACCCCGGCTCCTCGTCCTCCAGGATCACCCGCACCGACAGGATGCGGGCCTTCGGGGCCACGCCGATGATGCCGTCGCCGTTGCCGGGGCCATGGCCGTGCCCGGCGATCAGCGAGGCCATGTACGTGCCGTGCAGCCGCCTCGGCTCGACGCCGGGCGGGTTGGCGCCCTCGGTGAAGTCGCGGCCCACGCGCACCGACCCGGCCAGGTCGCGGTGGGTGGGGTCCACGCCGGAGTCGAGCACGGCCACGAGCACGCCCTCGCCCCGGCTCGTCGGCCACGCCTTGGCCACCTGGAGCGTACGCAGGACGGGGAGCTGGCTGGCGCGTACGTCGTCGGCCGCGGCCGGCGGGGCGGCGAGCATCCCGGTCGCGGCGGTCGCGCCGGCCAGCAGCAGGGCCAGCCCGCACCGCACCGCCTTCAGCGCCACCCCGCCCCTCGGCGCCGTCCTTCCCTTCAGCGCCGTCCTTCCCCTCAGCACTGCCACTCCGTGGTGGATGTGCAGTCGGGGACGACCGGGGTCGCCAGCTCGCCGGCCACCTGCTCGGCCATCTCGCCGGCGAAGGCGAACACGGCGGGACGCTGCTCGCCGACCGCGCGTGCCGGGCGTCCGTCCACCTGGCCTGCCGTGGTCAGCACCACGTACGGTCCCGCCTGGCGCACCGTGCCCGCCTGCCGGCCCGCCGAGGTGAACCGGTCGGTCACCGTGCCGGGGAAGGCCAGGGCGCGCAGGCCGGGCGAGGGGCGCTCGCCCTTGGGGAACGCCGCCTTCGCGCGCAGCGCGCTGCTCTCGTCGGGGAACGCGGCGACGCCGAGCGTCACCACCACGCCCTGGAGCGCGTCGAGGTAGGTCGCGCGCAGGATGCCCCGGCACCCCGCGGCGCGCATGGCGGGGCGCAAGGCGGCGTCCACCGCGCCGTCACAGCGGGAGTCGCGGCCGATGCCCACCCGCCTGGCCCGCTCCTCCCCGCCCTGCTCGGCGGAGTAGGTCAGCGTCTCGGGGAAGATCCGGCCGGTCGGCCAGGTCTGCCAGCGGCGGGCCACCTCCTCGCGGGCGGCGCGCTCCAGCTCGGCGGCGCTCGGGCCCCGGGTCAGCTCGGCCACGGCCTCGCTCGCCGCGATCCCGGCCACGGCCGCGCAGGTGAGGGTGAGCGCGGCGGCGATGACCAGCGCGGGCCACGCCCGCGGGCGCGGCCCGGGACGCCCCCGGCCCGCCTCCCAGTCGGCATGCTCACTCACATGGCCTCCTCCGCCCGGCCACGCTCGCAGGCTGCGTTGCCATCGGCGTGCTCACTTCCTCGACCTTAATGTGAGCAGGCGTACGGCATCCGCCGTTCCGTCCTGAATCTTGCCGATGTCATGGGACGGAACGGCGGATCTTCACCGAGTGACGGTCAGTTACCGATCAGTACGTGGGAAGGCTGGGATCGACGGTCTTGATCCAGCTCAGCACGCCGCCGCCCACGTGCACCGCGTCGGAGAACCCGGCGTTCTTCACCACGGCCAGGGCCTCGGCGCTGCGGGCGCCGGACTTGCAGTGCAGCACGATCCTCTTGTCCTGCGGCAGCTTCTCCAGCGCCGAGCCGTTGAGGAACTCGCCCTTGGGGATGAGCGTGGCGCCCGGGATGGACACGATCTCGTACTCGTTGGGCTCGCGCACGTCGACCAGGAAGATGTTCTCGCCCCGGTCCTGCATCGCCTTCAGCTCGGCGGCGGTGATGGTGGAGCCGGTCGCCGCCTGCTGCGCCTCCTCCGAGATCGTGCCGCAGAACGCCTCGTAGTCGTCCAGCAGCGCGGTCACCGTGGGGTTCTTGCCGCACAGCACGCACTCGGGGTCCTTGCGCACCTTGACCGAGCGGTACTGCATCTCCAGGGCGTCGTAGATCATCAGCCGGCCGACCAGCGGCTCGCCGATCCCCGTGATGACCTTGATCGCCTCGTTGACCTGGATGGAGCCGATCGAGGCGCACAGCACGCCCAGCACGCCGCCCTCGGCGCAGGAGGGCACCATGCCCGGCGGCGGCGGCTCGGGGTACAGGCAGCGGTAGCAGGGGCCGTGCTCGGCCCAGAAGACGCTCGCCTGACCGTCGAACCGGTAGATCGAGCCCCACACGTACGGCTTGCCGAGCAGCACCGCCGCGTCGTTGACCATGTAACGCGTGGCGAAGTTGTCGGTGCCGTCGACGATCAGGTCGTAGCCCGAGAAGATCTCCATCACGTTGTCGGTGCTCAGCGCCACGTTGTGCACGATCACCTCGACGAGCGGGTTGATCTCCTTGACGGTCGCCGCGGCGCTCTCGGCCTTGGACCGGCCGACGTCGGACTGACCGTGGATGATCTGGCGCTGCAGGTTGGACTCGTCCACGACATCGAAGTCGATGATGCCGAGGGTGCCCACGCCCGCCGCCGCGAGGTACATCAGCGCGGGCGAGCCCAGGCCGCCCGCGCCCACACACAGCACCTTGGCGTTCTTCAGCCGCTTCTGCCCGGCCATCCCGACATCGGGGATGATCAGATGTCGCGAGTAGCGGCGCACCTCATCGACGGTCAGCTCGGCTGCCGGCTCTACCAGCGGTGGCAAGGACACAGTTCTACGCTCCCGTTTTCAGGGGGTCTACGTGTCCCTCAACCTAACCGGACAGCCGGGCATTCCCAAGGACGCTCCCCCCAGTGCGCGGCCCGTCGTACGCCCCCGACTCCGCGATCAGGCGGCGGGCCTCCCGGGCGACCAGGTCGGGGTACTCCATCATCGCCACGTGCCCCGCCGAGGGCAGCAGCACCAGCTTGACCTGGGGGAAGACGCGTCCGGCCCGGTTGGCCATGCGGCAGTCCACCAGGCGGTCGCGGCGGCCGTGGATGACCAGGGTGGGGGCGCTCACCTTGGCGGCCTGCCGCCACAGGTTGTTCTCGCCCCTGCGGAAGTACTCGGTGACGATGCCGCGGGCCGAGCAGACGACCGCGGCGGCGGCGTACGGGAGGCCGTCGCGGCGGCGCAGCTCCTCCACCGCCTCCCTGAGCCGGGCCGGGTGGACCCGGCCGGTGTCGGCGTAGCACATGGCGAGCGTGGCCGCGATCCGGCGCTCGGCCGGGATGACGCTCAGCCGGCCGAACGCCCACTCGCCCACGCGCGGCAGCGCCGACAGCGCCACGCGCGCCGGGCCGTAGCGGGGCAGCAGGTCGGGCAGCGCGGGCGAGATCAGCGTCAGCGAGCGGACCAGCTCGGGCCGGGTGGCCGCGACCCGCACCGACACCGCGCCGCCCAGGGAGTTGCCGAACAGGTGCACCGGCGCCCCGCCGGCCACCTTCTCGATCAGCGAGGCGACGGTACGCGCGTGGGCGTCCACCGAGTAGTCGCGGTCGGGCGGCGCCGGCGAGTACCCGGCGCCCGGCAGATCCAGGGCGTGGCCGCGCACGACGTCCTTGAGCCTGTCCATGAGGTCGGTCCAGTTCGTCGCGGAGCCGGCCAGGCCGTGCACGAACACCGCGGTCTCACGCCCGGAGGCGTCCTCGGGGGTGGAGCGCACGTGCACCTGGCGCTCGCCCAGGTCGATCAGCTCTCCGGGCCAGTGGGGAATCGGCTCGTCCACCACGCGTCCTCTCCTTCCTGCCGGTGCCGGACGCTCCCGTGGCGGCCCGCTACCCGAAACCGCCGCGCGAGCACGTACGCGCGCCTGTGGCCCGCCTCGGCGCACGCCCGCGACCCGCCCGGCGCCGGGCCGCACACGCTCCGCGCCCCGAGGGCGGTCACACCGACGCCCCGAGGCCGCACACGCCCGCGGCCCAGGGCACTGGACCGCACCCGCGGTCCAGGGCCCAGGCCCTGGGGCGCCTGCGGCCCGGGGCCGCGCGCACCCGCGGCCGATGGTCCGCATGCGCCCGCGACCTGGGAGGTACGCGCTCGTGGCCTGGGGTTCAGCCACGCGCCCGGCCGTGTTCGCCTGCCCTTCCCTTGACGATAACCCCACTCCCAGGCAGCCCTGCCCGCTCCTCCCGGCATCCTCCCCGCGCCACCGCGCCACCGCGCCACCGCGCCCCCGCGCCTCCCCCGCGCCCCCTTGGCCCCCCGCGCCTCCCGGCCACCGCGTCACCACGCCACCACGCCACCGCGCCCCCTTGGCCCCCCGCGCCTCCTCGCCACCGCGTCACCACGCCCCCGCGCCACCGCGCCACCTTCGCCCCCCGCGCCTCCCCGTCACCACGTCACCGGGCCCCCGCGCCACCGCGCCACCTTCGCCCCCCGTGCCTCCCCCGCGCGACCGCGCCACCGCCCCCCCCGCCTCCCCGCGCCCTCCCCCGGTCCCTTCGGCCTCCCCCCGTCCCCTCGGCGTCCCCCTGCCTCCTCCCCCGTCCCCTCGGCGTACTTCCCGCCTCCTCCCCCGTCCCCTCGGCGTTCTCCCCACGCCGCCCGACCCTTCGCCATGCGCCCTGAGAATTCGGACATAAGCGACACAATATGGCAAATAGCGCAATACGCGTTTAATAAGCACCATAGAGAGATTATCAATGGGCAAAACCGGGCGATTGCCGTTTGTGGCCCAGCAGCCTCGGAAATAGTCACAACCAGGATGAGCCTATCTGGCGTAATCCACGGCTATAGCCGATTAATCGGTACTGGCCGTAAATGGGCCACCGATGCCTTTCAAGGGGGATACGTAATGCCCAAGATCAAGAAGTTCGCTGCAGCCCTTGCCCTCAGCACCGCGTTCGCGGGCGGCGCCATCGGTCTGGGGGCCGCCACCACCGCGACCACCGCGAACGCGGCAGTCGCGCCGGTCGTCCTCGGCGGGCACGGGCACGGCTGGGACCGCGGCCACTCGCACCACTGCCACCACGGCCGCTGCTTCCACCGTCTGCACATCCACATCCGCAAGACGGAGTGGACGCGTCACTGGGACCGCGGCCACCACCACTGCCACCACCGCCACTGCCACAACGGCCACGGCCACTGGTGACAGACGCCTGGGTGAGCTCCGGCGAATAGTCCACGGACGGCAGTAGTCCTGCGGACGCGGTAAACAAAGCGAGGGCTCCGGCGGCCAACCCCGCCGGAACCCTCGCTCCGCCATGTGTGTTTCCCCGCCGGAATCCCGCCACACATAAGTGACCGGGATTCCGGCGGTTTTTTTGGCTTTCAGGCGGTTTTGCGAGTCTTGCGCTTCGCGGCCGGCTTCTCCTGCTTCTCCGCCTTCTCCGGCTTCTCCGCCTGCTTGCGCGGCTTGGCGGCCTCGCGCTGTTTCTTCGCCGCATCGACGCTGGCGCGCAGCGCGGCCATGAGGTCGCCCGCGGGCCTGGCCTCGGGGACCGCCTCGGGGGCGATGACCTCCTTGCCCGCGACCTTGGCCTCGATGACCTGCTGCAGGGCCTCGCGGTAGGAGTCGTGGTACTCGGAGGGATCGAAATCGGAGGCCATCGTCTGGATCAGCGACTCGGCCATCTGCAACTCCTGCGCCCGCACGTCGATGTCCTCGTCCAGGAACGCGAAGTCGGGCACCCGGATCTCGTCGGGCCACAACATCGTCTCCAGCACGAACACCCCGTCGCGTACGCGCAGAGTGGCCAGCGACTCCCGCTGGCGCAGCGCCACCTTCACCACCGCCACCTGGCCGGAGCGTTCGAGCGCGTCGCGCAGCAGCACGTACGGCTTCTCACCCTGGGCGTCGGGCTCCAGGTAGTAGGACTTGGCGAAGTAGATCGGGTCGATCTGCTCGGCCGGGCTGAACTGGAGCACGTCGATGCGGCGCGAGCTGGACAGCGGCAGGTCCTCGAAGTCCTCGTCCGTGAGCACCACGATCTCGCCGGTCGCGAGCTCGTAGCCCTTGGCGATGTCGGAGTACGGGACCTCCTCGCCGTCCTTGGTGCACACGCGCTTGTAGCGGATGCGCCCGCCGTCCTCGCGGTGGACCTGGTGGAAGGTCACGTCCTTCTGCTCGGTGGCCGAGTACAGCTTGACCGGGATCGTGACGAGCCCGAACGAGATAGCGCCCTTCCAGATGCTGCGCATGGGCAACTCCCTGCCATGGAGGTATCCATCACATTTTCGGACTTGTGTTCGAATCGCGCCACACCCGGATCGAACCCCTTACCATCTGGGCACATACCCGTCATGGGGGATCCAATGCCATATCCAGTGGAACCGATGCTCGCCGTCCCCGGCGAACTCCCCCGCGACGGATCCCACTACGCCCTGGAGATCAAGTGGGACGGGATCAGGGCCATCGCGTACGTGGACGCCGACGCCACGCTGCGCCTGACCGGCCGCAAGGGCGCCGACTACACCCAGCGCTACCCCGAGGTGGCCGAGCTGGTGCCCCGCCTGGCCGGCCACCGGGTCGTCCTGGACGGCGAGATCGTCGCCTTCGACCCCGCGGGCCGGCCCAGCTTCGCCCGTCTCCAGAGGCGCATGCACGTCACCGACCCCGGCTCCACCCTCCTGTTCTCCCTGATCCCGATCGCCTACCTGCCGTTCGACCTGCTCTACCTGGACGGGTACGCGCTGTTCGACCTCCCGTACGCCGACCGCAGGACCCTGTTGGAAAGCCTCGACCTGGACGTCCCGCAGCGCTTCCCCGGCGACACCGTCGAACTGCTGGAGGTCACCCGCGGGCAGGGGCTCGAAGGCGTGGTCGCCAAGAGGCTGGACGCGCCGTACCGGCAGGGACGACGATCGGAGTGGTGGATCAAGGTGAAGAACCTGGACACGCGTGAGGTCGTGATCGGCGGCTGGCGGTCCGGCAAGGGGCGCCGGTCCGGCGGCGTCGGCTCGCTGCTGATGGGCGCCTTCGGCCCGCGCGGGCTGGCCTACCTCGGCCACGTCGGCACCGGTTTCACCGAGACCGTCCTGGACGACCTGTACGCCCTGCTGGTGCCGCTGGAGATCGGCGACAGCGCGTTCGCCGAGCCGCTGCCGCCGGAGATGACCCGCGACTCCCGCTGGGTTCGACCGGAACTCGTGGGGGAAGTCGCATTCACGACGTACACCCAGGAACGGCGGCTGCGCAACGCCGTGTGGCGGGGGCTGCGCCCCGACAAGGTCCCCGCCGAGATCACCCTGTAGCGCGCGAGGCGGGAGGTGACGGCCGATGGCGGAGACGCGCGTGCCGGTCACGGTGGACGGGCGGCGGCTGTCCCTCAGCAACCTCGACAAGGTGCTCTACCCACAGGACGGCTTCACCAAGGCCGAGGTCCTGGACTACTACTCGCGGATCGCCCCGGTCCTGCTCCCCCACCTGCGCGGCCGGCCGCTGACCGTCAAGCGCTACCCCAACGGCGTGGAGGGCGGCTTCTTCTTCGAGAAGAACGCCCCGGCGCACCGTCCGTCGTGGGTCCGCACCGCGAAGCTGCCCACGCCCGGCAGCAGCAAGGACCGCGAGATCACCGAGTTCGCCATCGTGGAGGACCTGGCCTCGCTGGTCTTCTTCGCCAACCTGGCCGCCCTTGAGCTGCACGTGCCCATGTGGCGGGTGGACGACCGGGGCCGCGCGCTCGAACCCGACACGCTGGTGTTCGACCTCGATCCGGGGCCGCCGGCGACGATCGTGGAGTGCTGCCGGGTGGCGCGGGTGCTGCGCGAACTACTCGCCGCCGACGGGCTCACGGCGTACCCGAAGACCAGCGGGAGCAAGGGCATGCAGCTCTACGCGCCCTGGGACCGCGGCCCCGACCCGTCCGGGTACGCCAAGCAGATCGCGCGGCACCTCGCCGCCGAGATGCCGGACCAGGTCGTCAGCGTCATGACCAAGAAGGTGCGCCAGGGCAAGGTCCTGATCGACTGGAGCCAGAACAACCCGGCCAAGACCACCGTCGCGCCGTATTCGCTGCGCGCCCGCGCGACACCGACCGTGTCTACCCCGCTGACCTGGGCAGAACTGGAAGACTGTGAGCACGCGGACGAGCTGGTGTTCACCTCGGCCGACGTGTTGGCGCGCGTCGAGGAGCACGGAGACCTGTTCGGTCCCGTAGCGTCGTGACGGCGGGACCGGCCCTTAGCAGGCCGGGCGCCGGGCCGTAGTGTGGGACATGTCCGATTCAGCAATGGAGGGGAAGCCGATGTCCGAGATGGACGTGCGCGGAGACAGCCTCGGCGAGCGCGCGCTCGACGAACAGACCCCCACGGAGATCGGTATCGAGACGTCCGAGGCCGACGCGGTCGAGCAGCACATCGCCATCCGCGACACCACGGGCCCGTGGCTGCTCGAACGCGATCTGCCGCTCGACGTCGACCCGGCCGACGCCGCCGAGCAGAATCGGACGGTGGAGCTGGACGAGGACGACTATCGCTGAGCGACGTTACCGACGCGTAGGATGGCCGAGACGTACGACAGGTTCCGCCAGGAGCACCTTCCCGCTAGGAGAACGCAGTGACCGCAACCCCGGACGCCAAGCCCCGGGGCACCCGGCTGCCCCGTCTGGCACGCCGCCGTCAGCTCCTCGGCGCGGCGCAGGAAGTGTTCGTGGAGAACGGCTACCACGCGGCCGCGATGGACGAGATCGCCGAGCGGGCCGGGGTGAGCAAGCCGGTGCTCTACCAGCACTTCCCCGGCAAGCTTGAGCTGTACCTGGCACTGCTCGACCTGCACGTCGACGACATGGTCACCCGCTGCCGCGAGGCCCTGGCCTCCACCACCGACAACAAGCAGCGGGTCCAGGCCGCCATCGGCGCGTTCTTCGACTTCGTGTCGGGCCAGGGCGAGGCGTTCCGGCTGGTGTTCGAGTCCGACCTGCGGAACGTCGCCCCGGTGCGGCAGCGCGTGGAACGCTCTCTCCGCGAGAGCGCCGAGATGATCAGCCAGGTGATCCAGGAGGACACCGGCTGCTCCAGCGACGAGGCCCACCTGCTGGGCGTCGGCCTGGTCGGCATGGCCGAGGTGAGCGCGCGCTACTGGCTGACCAGCGGCGGCTCCATCCCCAAGGACGCCGCGACCCAGCTCATGGCGCGCCTGGCCTGGCGCGGCATCAGCGGCTTCCCGCGCACCGCCGAGACCCAGCAGTCCTGACTCCCGGCCCCCTGGGAGCTGGGCGTTCACCCGTAGCTGAGCCCTGTTCGCTTCACGCGATCAACCGGCGCGCCGGGTGTCCGCGGGCGCGACGATGGGAACAGCAGCCCTCGTCGAAAGGCAGGCAGATGGAAATCAAGATCGGTGTGCGCTCCGTGCACCGGGAGCTCATCGTGGAGACCGACCTCTCCGCCGAGCAGATAGAGGAGGAGCTCCGCAACTCCCTGGCCGCCGAGCGCGGCGTCTTCGCCGTCTCCGACGTGAAGGGCCGCAGGATCATCGTCCCCGTCGCGGCCCTGGGCTTCGTCGAGATCGGCGAAGACGAGTCCCGCCCGGTGGGCTTCGGCGGCACGATCTGACCCACCCCGTCAGGCTGACCCACCTGTCAGGCCGCCGCACATAACCGCGGCGGCCTGACCCCCCACGCCACCACGGCTCCCGGCCCGCCCGCCGGAGCCGGGGTGCGCCGGAGCCGGAGCGCGGCGGGCCCCACCCTCGAACCACCGACCGCCACGCACCGGCTGTCGCCCAGGCACCGACCGCCGCCCAGGCACCGGCTGCGGACCGGGCACCGGCTGCGGACCAGGCACCGGCCGCGGGCACCGGCTGTCGGCCGGGCACCGGCCGCGGGCACCGGCTGTCGGCCGGGCACCGGCTGCGGGCACCGGCTGCGGGCACCGGCTGTCGGCGGCACCGGCGAAACTCCGGCCCCGCGCTGCGGATCGCGCTGATAGCGCCCGCCCGCGGCCCGCGGGTCCAGTGCGTGCGCGACCCCACACCGCGGACCCCGAGCGACACCGCAGGCCCACTCCCGGCCCACGCGTCCGGGAGGCGACACAACCCGCACTGCCGACCCCGCCCCTTCGCACCGACGGGGTCCGGCACGCGACACGACCCCACACCGCGGCCCGCAGACCCGCTCCCGGCCCGCGCGTCCGACGCGCGACGCCACCCCACACCCGCGCACCCCCACCGACACCACAGACCCACTCCCGGCCCATGCGTCCGGCACGCGACACAACCCGCACCGCCGACCCCGCCCCTTCGCACCGACGAGGTCCGGCACGCGACACGACCCCACACCCGCGCACCCCCCCGACACCGCAGACCCGCTCCCGGCCCGCCGGTCCAGCGTGCGACGACCCCGCACCTGTCCCCCTGCCCATGCGGGTGAGGGCCGGGGCGGGGCGTGTTCTAGTCGGCGGGGGGCGGTGGGGGGAGCGGGGCGCCGGTGGCGTGGGCGGCCAGGCGGGTCAGGAGCATGTGCCAGCCCGCGGCGTAGCCGGGTGGGTAGGCGCAGGCGAGTTCGTGGGAGAGGCGCTCCCAGCCGCGGTGCTCCACCTCGACCCGGGTCAGGGCGGGGCCGAGTTCCTGGAAGCGGAGTTCGACCTCGGTGACCGCGCCGCCTTCGACCCGGCGTACCGGGGCCTCCTCGGGGAGGTCGGCGGGGTCCTCGGGGTCGGCGGTCAGGGCGGTGGGCTCCCAGGTCATGGCGAAGCGCTCGGGGGGTTCCCAGACCAGGATCTCACCCCAGTCGACCTCGGTGCCGTCGCGCCACACCTCGTACACCCGGCCGCCGAGGCGGGGCTCGACGGTGACCGCCGTGACCCGGCCGCCGCCCAGGGACAGGGGGCGGGTGGGCCACCAGTGGCCGATCTCGCGGACGAAGACGTCGTACACGTGCTCGCGGTCGCTGCGGACCAGGACGGAGGAGCGCAGCGGCTCGGTGGCGGGCTCAGCCTTCGGCGTGGTCATCGCGCTCCCCGAGCAGGCAGCCGTAGGGGGCGCGGACGGAACGGGGGTGACCGCCGTCAGCCCGCTTCGGACTGACGGTCGGACAGCCCGCGCTCGCCCTCCGCGATACGGCGCGCGAAGTCCAGGGATTCTGCCCACATCTCATCAAGGAACTGCCGTAGCGGCGCGAGGCCCTCATGCCTCGCACGGTACAACCGCTTGGTGCCTTCGCGCCGCTCTATCAGCAGACCCGCGTCCTTGAGCACCTGAAGATGTTGCGAGACGGCCGGCCGGGTGACGTCGAAGTGCTCCGCGATCCGGCCTGCCGGGAGCTCCTGGTGGGCCACGAGCCGCAGGATCGCGCGCCTGCGGGGCTCCGCTATGGCCCGCAGCGCCTCATCCGTCGACTCGTCGTCCATGTCGCTCCCGGTCGTGCCTACTGCTTCCAGAGCTGGATGCGGTTGCCCTGGGTGTCGGTGAACTCCGCGAGCGTGCCGATGCCCTCGATGTCGTACGGCGGCACGACGGTCTTGCCGCCGAGGGCCTCCGCCTTGTCGAGGTGCGCCTGCACGTCGTCCACCCCCACCACTATGGTGACACCCTTGGCGGCCCCTTCGCCCGCCGTGCCGATGCCGCCGGGGATTCCGCCCTCGGCCGCCGCCACCATGCCGTAGCCCAGCGGGTTGTCCGCGTCGATCTCCCAGCCGAACAGCTCCCTGTAGAAGCCGAACAGCGACGGGGCGTCGGTGGTCGCGATGTCGAAGAACACTACCGGTCGAGCCATGGTGCTTCCTTTCACCGTGTTTCCGGGCAGCACCAACGTTAGTAGCCGCTTTCGTAAGCGTCAACTAACAAAAGGCTCAGGGGCCCGGCGTGAGGCCCAGCGCGGACATCCGCTTGCCGTGCGCCTCGGTGAGCCGGGCGAACATCCGGGAGATCTCCGCCAGATCCTCGCCGTCCTGGCCGACCAGCAGCGCGGCCAGCTCGGGGCGGGCCGCGGCCACCCGCTGGCCCTGGCTGAGCGCCTCGCCGACCAGCCGCCTGGCCCACAGCGCCAGCCGCCCGCCCGCCTTCGGGTTCTCCCGCAGCGCCGCGCGGACCCGCTCCACCGCGAACTCCGAGGTGGACTCGTCGGCCAGCACCTCATCGACCAGGGCGCGGTCGGCCTCGTCCACGTGCCGGGCGGCCTCGCGGTAGAAGTCCAGCGCGATGCCGGTGCCGACGTACGCCTTGACCAGCGCCTCCAGCCAGTCGCTCGGCGTGGTCTGCACGTGCCAGTCGTCGAAGGCGGCCACGAACGGGGCCATGGCCTGCTCCGGATCGACGCCGAGCGCGGTCAGCCGGTCGCGCAGCAGGCGGAAGTGGGCGTACTCGGTGGCGGCCAGGTCGCTCAGCGCGGCGCGGTCGGTGAGCGTGGGCGCCAGGCGCGCGGCGTCCTCGGCCAGCCGCAGGAACGCGGTCAGCTCGGCGTAGGCGAGCACGCCGAGCAGATCGACGAGGCCGTCACGCCCGGGAGGCGTATCAGTCATCACGAACTCCTTCGCTGGAGACCCCGGGCTTCACCCCTGGGGAGGAAAGCGAACCTGCCGCCTGGCGGCGCGAGGGACCTCGGTCCGCCGCCAAGGCGGAATGACGTCCGAGAACGCGGCGCACGCCTCCGCGAGAGGCTATCGCGTGCCCTGTCCAGTGGCACGAACCACGTCATCCCCGCCCGCGCCCGCTTCCGTGCCGGTCGGCGAGGGTTTCCGGACGCCGCGGATGGGCATCATCCAGCGGGGCGGAAACATCGGGAACAAACAGAAATCGGTTCTCTGTTGTGGTATCGAGTACACTGCTCTGTGAAAGTGCGACCGCAGTGTGTACATCCAGGGGATTCCTCCGGCCGGCTTCTCCCGGCCGGCACGAGGAAGCTCCCGGATACCCCCAAAGTTCTTGGTCCATGCGGTCGCGGATGAACGATGAGGGTAGGCCCTTCGCGAGGACCCCGGCACGGGGGGAATCTTACCGCCCGTGGGTCCCGGCGTGGCCCGCCTTCGCGACGGAGACTTAGGCAGGCCCACGCTGACGACGTTCCGAGACCTCGGAGTCATTCCAGAGATCGCCGATGCCCTCGAGACCGAGGGCATCACCACGCCGTTTCCCGTGCAGGAAATGGCCCTACCGCTCGCCGTGACCGGTCAAGACGTGATCGGCCAGGCGCGCACCGGCACCGGCAAGACCTACGCGTTCGGCATCCCGATGCTCCAGCGCATCGGCAAGCCGCGCAAGAACCGCAAGAAGCCCCGCGGGCTCGTGGTCGTTCCCACCCGCGAGCTGGCCCTCCAGGTCACCGAAGACCTCATCACCGCGGGCGGCAAGCTCGGCTCGCGCGTGCTGTCGGTCTACGGCGGCCGGGCGTACGAGCCGCAGATCGAGGCGCTCAAGCTCGGCGTCGACGTCATCGTCGGCACGCCGGGCCGCCTGCTCGACCTGGTCAAGCAGAAGCACCTCGACCTCGGGCAGATCCAGATGCTGGTGCTCGACGAGGCCGACCGCATGCTCGACCTGGGCTTCCTGCCCGACATCGAGCGGATCATCAAGCTGGTCCCCGACACCCGGCAGACCATGCTGTTCTCGGCCACCATGCCGGGCGAGATCGTGGCGCTGTCGCGGCGCTACCTCAACCGGCCGACCCACGTCCGTGCGGAGAACCACGACGTCGAGGCCGAGGCCACGCCGCAGACCACGCAGTACGTCTGGCGCGTGCACCGCATGGACAAGATCGAGATCCTGGCCCGGCTGCTGCAGTGCGAGGGCCGCGGGCTGACGATGGTGTTCTGCGAGACCAAGCGCGCCTGCGACATGGTCTCCGAGCAGCTCCAGGACCGCGGCTTCGCGTCGGCGGCCGTCCACGGCGACCTCGGCCAGGGCCAGCGCGAGCAGGCGCTGCGCGCCTTCCGCAACGGCAAGGTGGACGTGCTGGTCGCCACCGACGTCGCCGCCCGCGGCATCGACATCGACGACGTGACCCATGTCGTCAACTACGACTGCCCGCAGGACGAGAAGGCGTACGTGCACCGCATCGGCCGCACCGGCCGCGCGGGCCGTACGGGCGTCGCGGTCACCTTCGTGGAGTGGGAGGAGCTCACGCGCTGGAAGCTGATCAACGGCGCGCTGAACCTGAGCTTCACCGAGCCCGAGGAGACCTACTCGACCTCGCCGCACATCTACTCCGAGCTGGGCATCCCCGAGGGCACCAAGGGCGTGCTGCCGCACGCCAAGCGCTCGCGGGCGGGGCTGGCCGCGGAGGAGATCGAGGACCTGGGCGAGACCGGCCGCGTACGCAGCCGTGGCCGCCGCGACCGCGACCGCGACGAGGAGCGCCGCCGCGAGCGGCCCGCCCGCACCCGCCAGCGCCGCCGTACCCGCGGCGGCAGGGACCCGGAGGAGACCATGACGGCTGAGACCCCGGCCGTGACCGTCCCCGAGGAGCCCGCGGAGCCGGTTCCGACCGCCGAGCCGCCCGCGACCCCGCCCGTGTCGGAGGCCCCCGCCCGCCCGCGCCGCGTGCGGGGCAGGCTCAAGGGCCTCAACCCGGAGGTGTCCCTGGACGCCTTCGAGGCGCCCGCGCCCGCGAGCATGACCGCGTCCGACATCGACGCCGAGGCGCCGGCGTACATCCAGCCGACGATCGAGGAGGCAGGCGGCCAGATGGACACCAGGCCCAGGCCCGAGCCCGAGCGCATCGTCCCGCCGAACCCGTTCACGGTGATCTTCCAGTCACCTGACCTGGCGACCGACGATGACGACATCGCACCGTCCGCGGCGTCCGAGCGCGCCCAGCAGCGCCGTCGCCCGGCCCGTTCCCGCGGCCCGCGCCGCAACTGACATCCGGCCGCGGGGCCGCCCGGCTCCGGGCGGCCCCGCCCCCGCACCGGCCCAGCGCAACCGGTGCGGTGGGTTTGGCGGTGTTGGGTATTGTGGTGCCACGTGAGCACGCCGCGTTTTCTGACCCTGCCTCCGGGTGTCCGGCCGCAGCAGATCGAGACGCCTGCCGGCACGTTCGCCGCGCTGGAGGCGCTGCCCGTCCGCGGCATTCCCGAACGGTCGCCCGCGCTTCTCGTGCCCGGACTCACCGGGAGCAAGGAGGACTTCATCGCGGTCCTGCAGACCCTCGCCCAGGCCGGGCGGCGGGTGATCGCGATCGACGTGCGCGGGCAGTTCGAGACGCAGGGCCCCGACGACCCGGCGGCCTACACCTGCGCGGCGCTCGGCAACGACATCGACGCCATCGCGCGCGCCATCGCCCCGGAGGAGCCGCTGCACCTCGTCGGCCACTCCTTCGGCGGGCTGATCACGCGTGAGGCCGTGATCGACGGGCGGACCAAGTTCGCCTCCTACACCCTGATGAGCTCCGGGCCGGGCCCGATCGTGGGGCCGCGCGAGAAGGCCGCGCGGGTCATGATCAGGGAGGTCCCCGAGCACGGCGTCGAGTATCTGTGGACCAACCGCATGGAGCCCGAGGCGCTGGCGGCGGGGGTGTCCGACGAGATCGTGACGTTCCTGCGCAAGCGGCTGCTGGCCAACTCCATCGTGGGCATGACCACCATGACCCGCGAGATCCTCACCGCCCGCGACCGCACCGACGAGCTGGCCCAGATCGGCGTGCCCACCCTGGTGCTGTTCGGCGAGCACGACGACGGGTGGCCGCCCGCCGTGCAGTCGGAGATGGCCCACCGGCTGGGCGCCGAGTGCGTGGTCGTCCCCGGGGCCGTCCACTCGCCCGCCGTCGAGGCCCCCGAGACCACCGCCGCCGCCCTGACCAGGTTCTGGAACGCGGCGGAGTCGCACGGCGTGCCCGCGACGACGACCACCACGACCTGAGCGTGCCCGTGCCCGAGGGCGGCGCGGACGACCTCGTCGTCCAGCCGCCGCACCACGTGACCTGGCTGGTCCACCTCGACCGCGCGATGTGGGTGGGCGGCGTGCGGGGGCTGATGCTGCAGGCCCTGCACCCGCTGGCCATGCGCGGCGTGTGGCAGAACTCCGACTTCCGGCGCGACCCGCTGGGCCGGCTGCGGCGTACCGCCGACTTCGTGGCGCGGGTGACGTTCGGCAGCCCGCAAGAGGCCGAGGAGGTCGGCAGGCGGGTGCGCGACATCCACCGCAGCCTGCGGATCAGGGACCCCGACACCGGCCGCACCCACCGGGTGGACGACCCGGAGCTGCTGCTGTGGGTGCACTGCGCCGAGGTCACCTCGTACCTGGACGCGGCCAGGCGCGGCGGGCTGCGGCTCACCGACCGGCAGGCCGACCGCTACCTGCGCGAGCAGCGGCGCAGCGCGGAGTACGTCGGGCTGCACGCCGAGGACGTGCCCGGCTCGCTGGCCGAGATGCGCGCGTACTTCGCCGCGGTGCGTCCCGCCCTGCGGGTGACGCCCGAGGCCGCCGCGGCCGTCCGCTTCCTGCTGTGGCCGCGGCTGCCCGAGGACCTGCGCTTCCTCGGGCCCGCGAAGGCGGCCTACCTGCCCTTCGGCGCGCTGTGCTACTACTCGCTGCCCGCCTGGGCCCGCCGCATGTACGGCGCGCTGCCCGAGGTGCCGGAATCGGTGGTGACGGCGGCGCTGCACGCCTTCCGGCTCACCATGAACTCCCTGCCCGAGCACGTGCACCGGCGCGCGTTCATGCCCGGCACCCGGGCCATGCTGGCCGCCACGGGCGAGCGCCTGGGCGCGGCGGGCTACGACGTGTCGCACGGTCTGCGCGGCCTGCGCGACCCGGCCAGGTGGCCGGCGCGGGTCAGCCGATCGAGTGGCCGGTCGTGAAGATCCCGTACGGGTCCACGCGCCGCTTCGCCGCGAGCAGCCGGGCCAGGTCCGCCTCAGGCCACAGGCTCCTGACCCGCTCCCGGTCCGCCGGGCCGAGGAAGTTGATCAGCGAGCCGGACGACCACGGGGCCACGGCGTCGATGACCGCCCCCACCGCGGCCGGGACCGCCCCGGCGGCCGGGCCGAGCAGCACGCCCAGCGCGTAGACCGAGAAGGCGGCGTCGCGGCCCGCGACCGCGTTCGGCACCGCGGCCGGGCGGGCCAGGGCCCCGCCCATGTGCCGGATGTCCACCATGGCCACCGGGACGTCGGCGCCGGGTCCTGCGACCGCGAGCAGCCGATCGACGGCCTCGGCGGGCAGCGCGGACAGGGCCGTGCCGCGGTCGTGGCACGGCATCGGGTCGGTCGGGTCCATGTAGATGGAGTCCACCGCCGTGTACGGCATCTCACCGACGGAGTCGATCAGCCTCGGGGCGGCGGATCGCATCGGCGCGAGCAGCGCGGCCCCCTCCTCTGCGCTCCCCAGGTGGGCGTAGCGCAGGTGCACCACGAACCGGCCGCGCAGCGGCTCGGGCAGCGCCGGGTCCGGCGGCAGCCGCAGCAGGCCGACGGACGTCGTGGTGTCCTCGGGCAGGGTCTCCACCCACTGCCGGTACGCGTGCAGCACCTCGGCCGCCGCCTGTCCCGGGAAGTAGACGCCCCCGCCGTACAGGGTCGTCACCGGCACCAGGCCGAACTCGATCTCGGTGACGATCCCGAAGTCGCCCTTGCCGCCGCGCACGGCCCAGAACAGCTCGGGGTCGGTGGTGGCGTCCACCTCGCGGATCGCGCCGTCCGCGGTCACCAGGCGCAGCCTGCGTACGTGGTCGGCGGCGAAGCCGTAACGGCGGGCCATGAGGCCCAGGCCGCCGCCGAGGGTGTATCCGGCCACGCCGACGTGGGAGGTCGAGCCGTTCAGCGGGGCCAGGCCGTGGGGCGCCGCGGCCTCGATCACCTGCGCCCAGCGGACGCCGGCGCCGACCCGGGCCGTACGGGACACAGGGTCCACGCGGACGTGCGACAGGCGCGAGGTGGTGACCAGCACGGCGTCCTCGACGGGGGCCACCAGCCCGTGCCCGGTGGCCTGCACGGCGACGGGCAGGCGCCGGGCGGCGGCCCAGCGGACCGCGGCGGCGACGTCGGCCTCGTCCGCGGCGGCCACGACCGCGATGGGCCGGACGGGCCAGGCGGTGTTGAAGGCGGCGGTCCCATCGGCCAGGGCCGGGTCACCCGGCACCAGCACCGTCCCGGTGACCTGCCGGGCGAGGTCGCCGGTGGCCGCGCCAAGGGGGGACAAAGTGGTCATGTCATTCTCCTCAGGATGGTGTGGCGGAGGGCTCAGCGGCCCGCGGTGACCTCGATCTCGACGAGCATTCCGGGCACGGCCAGCCGGCTGACGCCGACGAGCGTGGCCGGCGGCGTGGCGCCGTACAGCGCCAGGCGCTCGCCGATGGCGCCGTAGGAGGCGAGGACGGCGTCCACGTCGGTGGCGTAGACGGTCATGCGGAACACGTCGCGCAGATCCATCCCGGCGGCGGCCAGCACGGCCTCGACGTTGGCCATCGCCAGCGCGAGCTGGGCGACGGGATCGCCCTCGTGCAGCAGCCGGCCGTCCTCGCCGACCGAGCCCTGCCCCGACACGGTCAGCACCTGCTTCGGCGCCGGACGGAGCTGCCCTTGGTCGAACCCGAGGCGCGCGTTCCAGGTGACCGGGTTGATCCGGGTCACGGCCGGCGGCGCGCCGGTTCGGGGAGTCGTGGGGGTCGTAGGGGTCGTGGTCATGGCCACTACGGTGGCGCGCGGCGGGGGCGGCGGCCCATCCCAGCGTTGTGGGCGGTCGTTCCCCCACAACTCTGGGATACCGGTCGGGCGGACACTCCGCCACACTCAAGACATGGCTCCCACAACGGCCGAACGGGTCCGCGACCAGATCGAGCGCCTCGCCGTCACCGGCCTCGACTGGCCCACGTTCGCCTCGGCCGCGCTCGACGTGCTCAACCGCGCCGTACCGTTCACCTCCGCCTGCCTGGCCACCGCCGACCCCGCCACCGAGCTGATCACCGGGACCGTGAAGTGGGGGGAGCTGCGCGACATCCACGACGGGGAATGGGCGCGCTTCGAGTACGAGGTGCCCGACCTGTACACCTTCCAGGACGTGGCCCGCCGCCCGGGACACGTGGTGTCCCTGCGCGCCGAGACCGACGGCCGGCCGGACAGGTCGGTGCGCTTCGCCGAGTTCCTGCGGCCCTCCTGGGGCTACACCGACGAGCTGCGGGCCGCGCTGCGCGCCGACGGGCACACCTGGGGGTTCTTCGCCCTGTTCCGCGACCGCCACCACTCGGAGTTCACCGCCGCCGAGCACGAGTTCACCAGCAGGGTCGCCACCGCCTTCGCCATCGGGCTGCGTACCGGTCTGCTGGCCACCGCGGTCGGCACCGTGCCCGTCTCGGGCGGCCCGGCGGTGCTGGTCATCGGCCCCGACGACGAGATCTGCCAGACCAGCCTGGGGGCGGCCGACCGCGTGGCCGAGCTGGGCGGCGGCACGCTCGGCGAGTCGCCCCTCCCGCTGGCGCTGCGCTCGCTGGTGGGCGCGGCCCGCCGCTTCGCCGCCGAGGGCCGGGCGGTGCTGCCCAAGGTACGGCTGCGCACCCGCTCCGGCCAGTGGATGATCGCGCACGCCTCCCCGCTCCTCGCCCGCGACGGGCACACGGCCGACGTGGTGGTCACGATCGAGGAGGCCCGCCCGCCCGAGATCGTGCCGCTGGTGGTGGCCGCCTTCGGCCTCACCCCGCGCGAACGCGACGTCGTACGGCTGGTGCTCCAGGGCGTCGGCACCGGCGAGGTGGCCAAGACGCTGCACATGTCCACCTACACCGTGCAGGACCACCTGAAATCCATCTTCACCAAGGCCGGAGTGCGCAGCCGCCGCGAGCTGACCGCCAAGGTCTTCTACGACCAGTACGCCCCCCGCCTGGCCGGCGCCATGGGCCTGACCCCCTCGGGCTGGTTCGCCGACCCGGCCTGAGACCCGCATGGGCTACTCGTCCTCGGCGAGGCCGTCCCACGGGTTGCGGTCGGGGGCGGCGGCCCGGCCCTCGGGGCAGTGGCGGCGGTAGTCGCACCAGGAGCACATCGGGCCGGGGCTGGGCGGGAACAGCGCGTCGATCTCGGCCGGCACCTCGGCAGGGGTGCGCGGCGCCGGCACGCCTGAGGGCCGTGGCGCACCGGCGGGCGTGCCGGCCGGTGCGGCGGCGCCCGCCCAGGCGCGGTAGCGCTCGTCGGCCTCGGCCGCCTCGGTGGCGACCTCTTCGGCGCGGCGCAGGTGGCGGGCCAGCGACTCGTCGGTGTGGCGCCACTCGGCCACCGAGGCGGTGGGCAGGTGGTGCAGCTCGACCAGGTGGCAGGGGCGGCGCATCATGCGCCCGGCCGAGACGGCGTAGATGGCCAGCGCGAGCGAGGTGCGCGCGTCTTCGGTGGTCAGCGGGCGGCGGCCGGTCTTGTAGTCGACCACGACGAGTTCGTCGCCGCGCCGGTCGAGCCGGTCGATGCGCCCGGAGACCGCGATGACCGAGGTGCGGGTGGCGACCGTGCGCTCGACCCCCACCGGATCGTCGGACGGGTCGAGGGTGCGGGCGTAGCCGACGACCATCTGCCGGGCGCGCTCCCGCCAGGCCGTGGACTGCTCCTGGTCGCGGAAGCCCTCGGTGATCCAGCCGCCGGTCAGCAGCACGCCCGCCATGGCGGGCGTGCGCCGCTCGTACGGCTCGCGCCACCACCCGGCCAGCGCGTTGTGCACGCTCGCGCCGACGCTGTTGTGGGCCCACGGCGGCCCCTTGGCCGGGGCGGGCCGGTCGAGATAGGTGAACCGGTAGCGCCGACGGCAGTCGAGCCACGTGTTCAGCCGCGACGGCGTGCACGAATAGAGCCGCCGCGGCATGCCTTCCAGGCTGAGCTGATCCACCCGTTCACGCTACGCCCCGGCACCGACAATCCGAACCCGGTGCCCCCGAGAATGACCGGGCACCGCGCTCACCGATCCCTTCTTCCCCTCCTGTGAGCGGAAAAGGGTCAGTCGGAGTTGAGGTTGATCTTGGCGGCCTTGGTGCCATCGACGAGCGGGCCGTCGGCCGGGTCGGGCGCGTCGCCCGACTTGCGGGTGAGCGAGCCGGAGATCCAGTCGTCGAAGTGACGTTCGAGGTCGCCGACCGTGGTCTCCTCGCCGTGCGTGGGCAGCACCCGGGTGGCGTGGGGCAGGGTGAAGATGCGCTCGCCGATCGAGGTGAGCTGGTCGGCCAGCGCGGGATACTCGCCGCCGAGCTTGCCCGGCCCGTCGGCCTGGAGGGTCTTGCCGGTGAACACGGCCCCCAGCCCCTCGCTGTAGAGCGACACGCCGCCCTGGGTGACGCCGGGCGTGGTCATGACCTCAAGCTCGACGTCGGCGACCTGGAACAGGCCCTCGTCCTCCATCTCGATGTCGGGCCAGGTCTCGGACCAGGTCTCGCGCCACAGCCGCCGGTCCTTGGGGTGCAGGGCGATGATCGCCTCGTCGCGGGCGGCGACCTCGATCGCGGCGCCCACGTGGTCGGCCAGGCCGTGGGTGCAGATGACCGCGAGGACCTCGCGCTCGCCCACCTTCTCCATGATCTTTTCGGCGTCGCGCGCCGGGTCGATGACGATCACCTCCTCGTCGTCGCCCACGATCCAGGTGTTGTTCTCGACCTTGTGCTCGGCGCCGTCGACGTCGACGACGCCCTCCGTCACCACTCGCTCGATACGCGCTGTCACGGTGCTGACCCTATCCCGTCCGATCGTGTATCCGTCCGATCCGGCGAACGTGCGCTGCCGTCACGACCAGTGTCCCCTACTCCCAGACGTGCGGGCGTCACCGAACCTCGACAAGGTTCACTCGGCGAGCGGCAGGCGCGGCGACATCGCGCCGTACGGGGGATCGAGCTCCTGGTCGTGGTCGCGCAGGTCGCGCAGCGAGAGCTGGGCCAGCGCGATGAGGCACCCGGCCTCGGCCGGCCAGGCGATGGTCCACAGCCAGTTGCCCAGCGCCTCGCCCGCGTACACCGCGCGGTCGGGCACGCCGTCCACGCACCACAGCGGCGTCGGATGGCCCAGGATCTCGATCTTGGCGTGCGGCGGCCCCTCGCCGAAGCCCGCGCCCGGGTCGGGCCCGTCGATCCCGGCCAGCCCCGCGCCCAGCCCCACGCCCGGCTCCTCCGCGACGATGAGCAGGTCGGCCGGCCCGTGGAGCACCGAGGGCCCCGCCACCGCCACGACGCTCGCCCCCGCGCCGCGCCGGTCGTCGCCCGCCTCGGCGAACCCGGCCACCAGCCACCCCGGCGGCAACGGCCAGGGCAGCCAGACCGGCACCCTGGAATTGCGCCGCACCGCCTCCAGCGACGCCTGCGACGGCCGCAGAGCCGGCCGAAGAGGCAGTACGTCACCGTGCGTGCCACAACGCCAGGCGCTGGACCACGCGCTCGGTGCACGGAGCTGACCGAAACACCGCGGGCAAACGGACGCGGCTCTCACGAATACTCACGGTGCTTCCTGAATGCCCCATCCGTCAAGAGCCGAAGTCGTTACCCGGCCGTAATCTTGACCTGAGGCAGACCTATGGGGCTGAGGAGGCCGGGTGCGGGTGCCGTGCGTGGGCGGGATCGTGTTCGACGGCGACGGGCGGCTGCTGCTGGTGCGGCGGGGACGGCCTCCCGGTGAGGGGCTGTGGTCGCTGCCGGGCGGGCGGGTGGAGCCCGGCGAGAGCGATGAGCAGGCCGTACGCCGGGAGTTACTGGAGGAGACCGGGCTGCGCGTCGTCGTGGGCGCGCTGGCGGGCACGGTGGAGCGCGCGGGGCCCGGCGGCGTGACGTACGAGATCCGCGACTACTTCGCCGAGCCCGCCGTTCCGGGCGCGACGCCGCTGGCGCCCGGCGACGACGCGGCCGACGCGCGCTGGGTGCCGGCCTCGGCGCTGAGCGGGCTGCCGCTCAGCGCCGGGCTGCTCGACGCGCTGCGGGAGTGGGGCGTCATCGGCTGAGCGTCGTGCGCCACAGGGTCAGGTGGTCGGCGCTGTAGCTGGTGGACCTGCCGATGGCCACCACGTTGTCGCCCGAGACGGCCACCGAGCCGAGCCATTGGGCGCCCACGCCGCTCAACGTCGGCTGGTCGAGGGTCCGGCGCTGCCAGTCCAGGCCGTTCTCGGAGGTCCAGGCGGCGCTGTCGCTCTGGTCGGAGGGGCCGTGCCAGCCGACCGCGACCAGGCCGTCACCGGTGGCGGCGACGTCCTGCACGGCGGCGGCCTGCTCGGCGGGCAGCCAGGCGTACTCCCAGCTCGCGCCGTCGTCGCCGGAGACCGCGGCGAAGACCCGGGTGGGGCCCTCATCGCCGGTGGTGGCCGTGCCGATCGCGACGATCGTGCCGTCCATGGCCGCGACGTGCCGCAGCCCGGCCGAGGTGGCGCCGGGCGGGCTCACCCGCTTGCGGGCGGTCCAGTTCACGCCGTCCGGCGAGACCCAGACCACGCCGGTCTCGTGGCCGGTCGCGCCGGAGCCGCCGACGGCGACGTACCCCTCGGCGGTGGCGGCCACGTCGTGGAGGCGCACGCCCGCGCCGCCCGCGGGCAGCTTCTGGGAGCGGGTGAAGCGCTTGAGGTCGGTGCTGAACCACAGGGCGGGCACGGCGCCGTTCTGGTCGCGGTCCTCGCCCGCCAGGACGTACCCGTCGCGCCCGGCCGCCACGGCGTGCGGCGCGAGGAAGTAGTGCCCCTCGGCGGGGGCGAGCGCGCCGCCGGGGTCGATCCTGCTCCACCGGCTGCCGTCGGGCGAGGTGATCAGCAGCGGCTCGGTGGTGGAGCCGTCGCGCATGGTGCGGCCGACCGCGATCCAGCCCTTCCTGCCGTACGCCACGTCGCGCAGCGCCTGCTCGCGCGGCCCGCCCAGCACCTCCGCGGGCTCGGCGGCGGCCCAGCCCTGGCCGTCGAAGCTGGTCCACAGGCCCGCGTCGCCCACCGCCGCGCCGACGGCGACGTACCGGCCGCCGGCGGCGGCGACGCGCGCGGTCTCCCTGGCGACCCGGGTCAGCCCCTCGATGTCGCCCAGCGGCACCGGGGACACCGTGCCGCCCTTGGGCGCGGTCATCAGCACGAGCTGGTTGTCCACCTCCGTGGCCCGCCGGTCACCGCCGATCACCAGCGTGCCGGAGTCGGAGACGGTCAGCGCGCGCAGCGTGCCCGGGACGTCGCCGATGTCGACGCCCTTGGTCCAGGCCCGCCCGCTCTGGCTGGTGTAGACGGAATAACGCTGCCCCCCGGCCGGCACGACCGCCGCGATGCCGCCCGAGGAGGACGCCAGGCCCGACACGCCGGTGCTGTCCCTGGGCAGGCCGGCGATCGAGCCGCACCGCTTCCACTCCGCGCCGTGCGGGGAGCAGTAGACGGGCACGTCGCCGCCGTCGGTCTGGCGGGTCGGCACCAGCACGAACCCGTCGCGCGCGACCGCCAGCGCGCCTCGCGACATGACGTCGGGCAGGATGTCGCCGGAGCGCAGCCAGGTGTTACCGCCGTCGGGCGAGCGCAGGCTGACCGAGGACGTGGTGCCGGAGGGCGGGTCGGCCAGCGCCACCACCGCGTCGCCGCGGGCCACGACGGTGTTGATCGTACGCACCCTGTCGGGACGGCCGATGTCCCGGCTCTCCAGCCGCTTCCACGTCGAGCCGTCGGGCGAGGTCCACGCCATCGGCCCGGCCGAGCCGTCGCCGAGCACCGTGGAGCCCACGGCCACGAACCCGGAGCGGGTGCGGGCGATGTCCATGATCTTGTCGCCGTCGCGGAACGGGGTCAGGTTCGCCGCGGGCACGGCCCGCCAGCTGAAGCCGTCGGTGCTCGTCCACAGGCCATGGGTGCCCCCGGTGACCTGGCCGTTCTCCACCGCGAGCCAGCGGCCGTCGCCGCCGGTGACGCGGCCGACCGTGCTCGGGCCCGCGTCCACGCCGCCCTGGCCGGTGACGTTGCCGAGCTGCCAGGTCTTGCCGTTGTCGGGCGACATCAGGAACAGCGGGCGCGGCACCGGGCTGGTGGTGTCGCTGCCGACCGCGACGATCGTGTCGCCGACCGAGGCGACCGCGTTGAGCACCTGGTTGGACCCGGCGCCTCCGCGCGGGACGCTGAAGGCGTCGTCCACCGAGCCGCCGTCGCCGTCGGCGAGCATCAGCCCGGTGGTGACGGGGCTGGTCAGCCAGGTGTAGCCGACGAAGCCGGCGCCGGCCACGGCGGCGATCAGCACGATCACCAGCAGCGGTGTGACCAGCCGCCGGGCGCCGCCGCCCCTGCGCCGCGACGGGCTCGACCTGCGCACGGCGGAGGGCGCGGTGGGCGAGGGCCCGCCGCGCCGCCCTCCCGTCGCGGTCCCGCCCCGCTCCCCGGCCGTCTGCGGGGCCTCGCCGGTGCTCAGCTCCTGACGCCAGGTACGCGGGTCCTGCGGGCGTACAGGGGGCTCCTGGCGGGCACGGGAGGCCCGGCCGCCCTTCTGCGGGGCGCGCGACGGCGGCCGGGCCGGGCCCTGGGCCACCAGGCGGTCGGGACGGGTGGGCCGCCCGCCGGGGGGCCGGCCGAGGCGGTGCACGGGCTCGTCCAGAGCCGGCACACGCCCCTCGGAGCCGCTGGTGCCGCCGGAGCCGCCGTCATCCGCTGAAGGCCCCGAAGTCGCGGGGGGCGTCGGGGGCGTAGGGGGCGTCGCAGGCTCGATGGTCTCCGTGGGCTCATCGGACGCGGCGGGCTCCGTGCGCGCCGGGGGCTCCTCGCGCACCGGCGCCGGGGGCGGGGTCACCGGAGGCGGGGTCACCGGAGGCTCGGGCTCGGCGTGGATCTCACGGCCGAGGCGGATGCCGGAGGTCGGCGGCTCCTCAGGCCGGGCCTGGTCGTCCGGCACGCCCTCGGGCGTCGCGGGCCCCGTAGGCGTGCCGGGCATCGTGGGCGTTCCGGGCATCGTGGGTGTCGCCGGCGGCGGGCCGTACGGGCGGCGGGCGCGGGACGGCGGGCGTGCCGGTCCCGAGGCGACCAGCTTGTCCGGCCGGTTGACCAGCCTGCGCGGGCGCTCCGGCTCCGGCTGCGGCGGCTCCGGCTGCTGCGGTGGCTGCGGTGGCTCGTGCCGCTCCACCTGCGGTGCCGGTGGTGGTGCCGGTGGCGGTGGCGCCTGTGGCCGGGTCTGCGGCTCGGCGGCGGCGGGCGGCGGGGCGGGGTGGGGGGCGGTGGGGTGGGGGGCAGCGGGGTGAGGGGCACTGTGGCGGGGGCCGTATGGCTGCGCGTACGGGCGGCGGCGCGGCTGGGTGGGCTCCGAGCGGCGGTCGTCGTCGTCAGGCGAACCGGACGAACCGGACGAACCAGATGAACTAGATGAACCAGATGAACCGGACGAACCGGCGGGACCGGAGGACGGGGGCGGCTCCTCGGAGGTGGGGGCCGCGAACGGCGGCATCACCCAGGGCGAGGCGAGCGGGGCGGCCGGGGCGCCGGAGGGGCCGGGCGGCGAGTGGCGTAAGGCGGGAGGCGGCGGGGGCTCCTGAGGGGACCGGTCGCCGCCGGAGGGCGGCTCGGAGGCGGACGGCTCGGGGGGCGGCGCGCCCTCGCCCTCGCCGTCGTCCGGCTGCCATTGTCGTGAGCGCGGGTCGTGGGGGCCCGAGGCCACGCTCAGCACCTCCTCGTCGGGGGCTTACGAACCCGCGCCTCGCACGCGGGACCGTTCCAGTCGTCTGTGCCGCGATGGCCCGCCAGGTGGCGAGTTCGGCGTTCGCCACGGTGGCGATTCCGGCATTTTCCACTGATACCCAATCGCGAGGAAACGATCACCTCCTGCCCTCGCCGCTGTGCCGTACAACCAGAGCAACACGACGAGCCCGCGATGGCGAGACCTCTCTAGTCAGATTTTTCTGGACAGCGCGAAGTATGCGGGGGTTTGTCATGAATTTATGGGGTGAGGTGCCGCAGTCGTGACCCCTGGCGACAGAGTGGCGACCCGCCTGCGCCGGGCCAGCGCCAGCACCACGAGCATGAACACGATCAGTTGCACCGCCGTTCCGGTCAGCGTCTCCCACGGCACCGAGCCCTGCCGCAGCGCGTCGTCCAGCGTGCCCGACGCCGCGCTGATGCCGAACCCGAGCACGTTGTTGACCACGTGCAGCGCGATCGGGGCCTCCAGCCCGCCGGTGCGCACCGCCAGCCAGCCCATCAGCACCCCGAAGGCGAACACGTCGACGATGCCCCAGTCGGTGTAGGCGTGCAGCGCGGTGAACCCGGCCGCGCCCAGCACGATCCCCGGCCACGGGTTGCGCAGGAACGCGCCGAACGCCTGGAGCAGCCAGCCCCGGAACACGTACTCCTCCGCCGCGGCCTGGAACGGCACCAGCAGCACGGCCACCAGCAGGCCCGGCAGGAACCGCTCCCAGCCGACCCACGTCAGCATCTCCGACGACTCCGGGTTGCCGGTCGCGGTGAGCACGAGCGCCGCCGTGAGCTGGCCGAGCAGTCCCGCGGCCAGCGCCACCGGCACGCACAGCAGCAGCCAGCCCCACCGCAGCCGCCCGGCCACCGAGGACAGCGTGCCCGGCGGGCGCCGTTGCACCAGCCAGGTCACCACGAACACCAACGGGATCGCCACCGCGAGCGAGAACAGCGTGAGCGCCAGCCCCAGCACCGGCTCGGCGAACTCCACCGAGTCGGGTTCGAACAGCGGCACGTTCAGCACCCCGGTCACGATCGCCGCGACGGCCACCACCACGAACGTGGCGGTCACATAGCCGAAGACGATCATGACGGCCCCGAGCACCGGCCGCCACCAGCGGTGCAGCGGCGTACGGGCGAGCTGGTCGAACCTGGTGCCGTCGGGAGGGCCGACGGTGTAGGGAAGGCGCGGGGGCGGCGCGCCGTACACCGCCGCCGAGTACGGCGGCGGTCCGGCGTACGGCCCGAAGCCCTGGGCCGCGGGAGTGGACGGCCGTTCCTCTGGAACCCCATCGTCGCGCATGGTTTCCATTCTTACCCGGCGCATCGGGAGCAGGTGCCCAGTGCGCATTAGTTCATAGACCGTACGCGCGCCTGCCCCGACCCTCGTTCCAGGACGGAACGAATTCCTGGGAGAAGAGTCATGGCAAGGCTGGGACCAGTTGTCACCTTGGCCGCGGGAGGGATCATCGCCGTGTCGCTCGGCGTGATGAGCGCCACCGGCGCCACACCGGCCGCGGACACCACCGCCGCCGAGGTCGCCGCACCGCGGGAGGCCGAGGCGACCACGCAGGCCACCCCCGAGCCCGAACCCGCCGAGACCGCCGACCCGACGCCCGCCCGCGCCGACTACGCGGGCAGGGTGAAGGGCAACGGCGCCCTGATGGCGGTGTCGATCCGCAAGGGCAAGGCGATCGGATACTTCTGCGACGGCAAGATCGAGGCGTGGTTCGCCGGGACCGCGAAGAACGGCAAGGTCGCGCTCAAGGGCTTCGGTGACGCCACCGCGACCGCGCGGCTCGGCGGCGGCAAGGCGTCGGGGGACGTCGAGCTGCACGGCAAGAAGTGGAGCTTCGTCGCCCCCGCGGTGAAGAAGCCGTCGGGGCTCTACCGCGCCAGCGCGATCGTGCGCGGCGCCCGGATCAAGGCCGGCTGGATCGTGCTGGACAACGGCTACCAGGTCGGCTACGCCGCGGCCGACGACCGGCAGATCCCCACCCCCACTCTGCGGCCGGGCACCGATCCCACGATCGACGGCACCCGGGTGGACGCAAAGGACGTCGATGAGTTCATCGAGGAGCTGTCATGACCACGACGCAGATGGAGCGGCCCCGGCAGAACCTGGCGCCGCTGCTCGTCCCCCTGCTGGCCGGCGGGCTGGTCGCGCTGGCTCTGGGCGTCTACGGCAAGATCCACACCCCGACCGGGTACGCCGTGGGCGTGGCCGGGTTCTCGGCCGCGCTGCCGATGAAGGCGTGGCTGACGACCGGCGCGTTCGCGCTGGCGTTCGTCCAGGTCGGCTCCGCGCTGGTCATGTACGGCAGGCTGCCGGTGACCGCGCCGCCGTGGATCGGCACGCTGCACCGCTGGTCGGGCCGGCTGGCGTTCGTGCTGACGATCCCGGTCGCCTTCCACTGCCTGTACGCGCTGGGCCTGCAGTACGACGTGCCCCGGGTGCTGATCCACTCGGTGGTGGGCTGCTTCTTCTACGGCGTGTTCACCGCGAAGATGCTCGCGCTGCCCAAGCGCGGCCTGCCCGGCTGGACCCTGCCGGTGCTCGGCGGGCTGGCCTTCACCGCGCTGGTCGTGCTCTGGCTCACCTCGTCTTTGTGGTTCTTCACCACGATCGGGGTGAGGTTCTGATCGCCTACGGCGTGAAGGTGGTGGTGCGCCGCAGCCCCGCGGCCCGGCCCTTGGCCGCCACCACCAGCGCCATCTTGCGGGACGCCTCGTCGATCATCTCGTCGCCGAGCATCGCCGCGCCCCGCTTCTCGACGTTGGTGTAGTGCTCGTACGCGTCGAGGATCAGCTCGGCGTGGTCGTAGTCCTCCTGCGAGGGCGAGAACACCTCGTTGGCCGCGTCCACCTGGGCCGGGTGCAGCACCCACTTGCCGTCGAACCCGAGCGCCGCCGTGCGCGCGGCCACCCGGCGGAAGCCCTCGACGTCCTTGATCTGCAGGTACGGGCCGTCGATGGCCTGGAGGTCGTGCGAGCGCGCGGCCATCAGGATGCGCATCAGGATGTAGTGGTAGGCGTCGCCCTCGGTGTATCCGGGCGGCTGCTCGCCCACCACCAGGGTGCGCATGTTGATCGAGGCCATGAAGTCGGCCGGCCCGAAGACCAGCGCCTCCAGCCGCGGTGACGATCCGGCGATGGCATCGACGTTCACCAGGCCCCGGGCGTTCTCGATCTGGGCCTCGATGCCGATCCGGCCCACCTCGAAGCCCATCGCGCGCTCGATCTGGGTCAGCAGGGTGTCCAGCCAGATCACCTGGGTGTGGTCCTGCACCTTGGGCAGGATCAGGCAGTCGAGGTACGGCCCCGCGCCCTCGACGACCTCGATCACGTCGCGGTAGGTCCACTGGGTGGTCAGGTCGTTGACCCGCACCACGCGCGTCTTGCCGGTCCAGTCGCCCTCGCGCAGCGCGGCCACGACGTTGGCCCGCGCCTCCTCCTTGGCCAGCGGGGCCACGGAGTCCTCAAGGTCCAGGAAGACCTCGTCCACCGGCAGGCCCTGGGCCTTCTCCAGGAAGCGGGGGTTGCTGCCGGGCACGGCGAGGCAGGATCGTCTGGCGCGCATGCGCACACGCTAGCGCCCGCCACGGTGGGGGAACGTGGCGGGGGCCGCGAAAGTGGGGGTCCGTACAAAGCGAGAGCACGGTTCTTGGCATCGTTCTCTTAGGACTTTCGCCGGTTATGTCCGAACAATGGACGGCGAAGCGCTAGTAAAGGGAGCTAGGACCATGGCAAACATCTCCGCGGCGGGCCGGTCCGCCGTTCTCACCGACCTCTTGCCCGGTGCCCGGGTCAGGGACGCCGGGCTGGTCGTCGGCGCCGCCCTCCTCACCGGCCTGGCGGCCCAGGTGAGCGTCCCGCTGCCGGGCACCCCCGTGCCGATGACCCTCCAGACCCTCGCGGCGCTGCTCGCGGGCGCCTCGCTCGGCCCGGTGCGCGCCTTCCTCGGCCTGGCGCTGTACTTCGCGCTCGGCCAGGTGGGCGTGCCGTGGTTCGCCCCCGACGGCGGCAACGCGACGCTGGGCTACATCGTCGGCTTCGTGGTGGCCGCGACCGTGGTGGGCGCGCTCGCCGTGCGGGGCGGCGACCGTACCCCGCTGCGCACGCTGGCCACCATCGGGGCCGGCACGCTGATCATCTACGCCGTGGGCGTGCCCTGGCTGATGCTGGCCACGGGCATGGACTTCCCGACCGCCATCGCCAAGGGCGTGGTGCCGTTCCTGCTCGGCGACGTGCTGAAGGTGCTGCTCGCCGCCGTCCTGCTCCCCGGCGCCTGGAAGCTGGCGGGCCGCGCCGGGCGCTGACCCCGCGCCAAGCCCGTACGCCCTGCGGCGTCGCGTCCGCGATCGGTGCGGCCGGTTTCACATTGGCCCGGCGCACCGATCGCGGCTACCCTTTCCAATAGCACGAAATACGCCAGAGCATTCTTAACGGGGGATTAACGGATGATCTGGCATATCGGGGGTAGCAGTATTGCCCCACCGTTCGCGGGCCGCAGGTCCGCGCCATCACCGGGGGGAGCTTGTCGCATGCGCGTCCTCATCGTCGAAGACGAAGCAGCGCTGGCCGACATCGTCGCCGAAGGATTGCGTGATGAGGGAATAGCCGCCGATGTCGCCTATGACACCGATAGCGGCACAATGTTGGCGACCACTCACAAGTACGACGTGATCGTGCTGGATCGCGACACTCCCGCGCTCGGCTACGAAGACACCCGGCGCAGGCTCGCCGCGTCGCGGGCCCGCCTCCTCGTGGTCGCCGCACCGGGCGACCTGGAGACCTCGCCGGGCGCGGACGCCTATCTCACCAAGCCGTTCACCTACCCCGAGCTCATCGAGCGCGTACGCGCCCTCGGCACGGGCGGCGGTCATAGGGTCGGCTTGTGAAGCAGTTGATCGAAGAGGGCGCCAAGAAGTCCGGCGTCCTGTGGCTCACGCTCGACCGGCCGCGCCTGGCCTGGCACGCCTGGCACGACGGCGCCATCTACCTGGTGACCGGGGGCGGCGAGCAGCATCTGCCGGGCCTGACCGACAGGTCCCAGGTCCGGGTCACGCTCCGCAGCAAGGACAACGGCGGCGAGCTGGTCGCCTTCGAGGCGGCGGTCGAGGTCATCGACCAGGCCGCCGCCCCCGACGCCGTGGCCGCGCTCGCCAAGGAGCGCCTGAACGCCCGCGACGGCGCGGGCATGACCGACCGCTGGGCCCGCGAGTCCCAGGTCGTCCGCCTCACTCCGCTTCCGTAGGCCGATATCCCGCGCACGGGGCTAGGAGCGCGACGGGACCGGCGTGGGGGCTTCCAGGGGCTCCGCGTGCCGAGAGGCCGCCGCGGTCGCGGTCTGGGCCAGCAGGGCGCCGGCGATCACGATCAGGCCGCCGACGATCTGGTACGGGCCCAGCGCCTCGCCCAGGAGGACCCAGGCGATCACCGCGCCCGCGATGACCTCGATCGAGGCGACGGTGGCGCCGACGGCGGCGGACAGGCGGCGTACGGCGGTCACGCCGGTGACGTACGCGATGACGGTGGCCACGACGATCAGCCAGAGGGCGGCGGCCAGGACCGGGAGGGTGTGGCCGCCGGCCGTGGCTGTGCCGGCGAACGCCTGCCAGTCGATGGCCCAGGGCCGCGACAGGGGGGCGAGGACCACGGCGGCGCCGAGGAGGCCCCAGGCGATCAGGCCGAGGGGGTCCATCTCGGCGCCGAAGGCGTCGCTGAGCAGGAAGTAGCCGGCGCAGCACGCGGCGGCGGCGACGGCCAGCAGCAGGCCCAGGGCGTCCAGGGTGAGGCCCTGCCAGACCTCCACGACGATGGCGAGGCCGACGACCGCGATCAGGGCGCCGATGAACGCCGAGCGGGGCAGGCGCACGCGGCGGACGAAGCGGACCCAGAGCACGACCAGCACCGGCGAGGTGTACTCGATCAGCAGCGTGACGCCGACCGGAAGCCGGGTGATGGCCTGGAAGAACAGCGCCTGCACCCCGGCCACGGCCACCACCGCGTACGCGGCGACGAACAGCAGCCGGCTGCGCGGGATGCGCAGGGCGCGGGGGCGTACCAGGGCGAGCACGGCCACCAGCAGCACGCCCGCACCGCCCATCCGCACCCAGACGGCCTCCAGCGGGGCCAGGCCGGCCGCGCCCAGGAACTTGGCCATCGGGCCGGAGAACGCGAAACACCAGGCGGACGTGATCGCGATGACCAGCCCGGCTCTCCCCATGCGACACCACCCGTAACGACCGTTAGATGGGTTTGATGCTGTCACACCGGGTCAGGTCCGTGCAATACCACGCAGCTCGCCGGGGTTCCGGCGCCGGCCGTGTCGCCGCCCCCTGGTGGACAGCCCCCTGGGGGACAGCACTGCCGCCCGAAAAAGTGACACTCAGGCGGCGGCCGGTCGTCGGCGGGCGCGGGAGCTGTGCGTAGTCTGCAAATGTGAGGATCTTTATCGCCAGGCTGGCCGGCACTCCGGTGTTCGACCCGGCCGGGGACCAGATCGGGCGCACGCGCGACGTGGTCGTCGGGCTGCGCGCGACCGGCACGCCCCGGGTCCACGGCATGGTGATCGAGATGCAGCCGCGGCGGCGGGTGTTCCTGCCGATCACCCGGGTGAAGAGCATCGAGGCGGGCGCGATCATCTTCACCGGCAAGATCAACACTCGCCGGTTCGAGCAGCGGGCGACCGAGACACTGGTGATCGGCGAGATGCTGGACCTGACCGTGCGGGCGGGCGGCGAACAGGTGACGGTCCTCGACCTGGCCATGGAGGAGATCCGCCCGTCCGACTGGCGGATCACGAAGGTCGCGGTGCTGCGCGGCGCCCCCGGCCCCAGGCTGCGCCGGCGCGGCGAGACGCACATCCTCGACTGGGCCGAGGTCAGCGGGTTCGACGTGGTGCAGCGCGACCAGGGGGCGGCCAACCTGCTGGCCGCCTTCGACTCGCTGCGCGCCGCCGACCTCGCCAGCGCCCTGCACGGCCTGCCCGGCAAGCGCCGGGTCGAGGTCGCCGCCGCGCTCGACGACGAGCGGCTGGCCGACGTGCTGGAGGAGCTGCCCGAGAGCGACCAGATCGACATCCTGGGCAAACTCAACGCCGACCGCGCCGCCGACGTCCTGGCCGCGATGAGCCCCGACGACGCCACCGACCTGCTGCAGGACCTGCCGCCCGCGCAGGCCGAGGCGCTGCTCACCCTGATGGAGCCGCGCGAGGCCGAGCCGGTGCGCCGGCTGCTCACCTACCCCGAGGACACCGCGGGCGGCATCATGACCACCGAGCCGGTCATCCTGCCGCCGACCGCCACCGTGGCCGAGGCGCTGGCGCACGTGCGCCAGCAGGACATCATCCCGGCCGTGGCCGCCCAGGTGTACGTCACCCGGCCGCCCACCGAGACCCCGACCGGGCGCTACCTCGGGGTCGCGCACTTCCAGCGGCTGCTGCGCGACCCGCCCTCCACGCTGCTGGGCGGGGTGCTCGACCCCTCGATCGACCCGATCAAGCCCGACCTGCCGCTGCCGGAGGTGACGTCGTACCTGGCGACGTACAACCTGGTGGCGGCGCCGGTGGTGGACGAGATCGGCCGCCTGGTCGGCGCGGTGACCGTGGACGACGTGCTGGACCACCTGCTCCCCGAGGACTGGCGCGAGCGAGCGCTGCCCGAGGGCGAAGTGGAGGGACGCGCCCGTGGCTGACCGGCTCGATCGCCTGGACCAGCCCAGGCAGCCGCGGTTCACGGTGCGCCCGTACGACCCGGAGCGCTTCGGCAAGCTGGCCGAGCGGATCGCCCGGTTCATCGGCACGGCCCGCTTCCTGGTCTACATGACCGTGTTCATCGCGGTGTGGGTGCTGTGGAACGCCTTCGCCCCGGCTGCGTGGCGGTTCGACCCCTATCCGTTCATCTTCCTGACGCTGGTCCTCTCGCTCCAGGCGTCGTACGCCGCGCCGCTGATCCTGCTGGCGCAGAACCGGCAGGACGACCGCGACCGGGTGCAGTACGAGCAGGACCGGCTGATCGCCGAGCGGAACCAGGCCGAGACCGAGTACCTCACCCGGGAGATCGCCGGGCTGCGCATCGCGCTCGGCGAGGTGGCCACCCGCGACTACCTGCGCGGCGAACTGCAACGCCTGCTTGAGGAACTGGACGAGCGCGGCAGAACCGGCTCACCGCCGAGCTAGCAGGGCTGTCCGGGCCGGCCGGGCCGGCCGCTCTGTTCGTCCTCGGGCAGCAGCTTGGCCAGCATCGCGGCGACCTGGCGCAGCTCGGTGGCGTCCAGGACGTCCAGGATCTGGGCCCTGATCCCGCTCAGGTAGGTCGGCGTGGCCTCGGCAAGGCGGGCCGCGCCGGCGTCGGTCAGCACCGCGAACAGCCCGCGCGCGTCGTCGGCGCACGCCTCGCGGGCCACCAGCCCGTCGCGCTGGAGCCGGTCGATCAGCCGGGTCAGGCCGCTGCGCGACAGCAGGACCCGCTCGGCCAGGTCGTTCATGCGCAGCCGCCGCCCCGGCGCCTCGGCCAGCCGGCTGAGCACGTCGTAGGAGGCCAGGGCGAGGTCGTGGGCCACGAGCAGGTCGGTCTCCAGCACCCGCGTGACGCGGACCTGAAGGCGCTGGAGCATCCGCCAGACCGCGAGCTCCTCGGGGCTGATGCTCTCGCGCGGCTGCGCGCCACCGGTCGTCACGGTCACATCGCGAGTCTAGAACGTTGCACGCGCATGGACCTAGGGCGACGCGGTCAAACGCCGCCTGCCGTTCTGCATACCGCCCCAGGGTTCATACCATGGACGCATGGCACCTACCCCGGAACAGGTGAAGGCGGCGCTGGCCACGGTCAACGACCCTGAGATCCGTCGCCCCATCACCGAACTCGACATGGTCAAGGGCGTCGACATCTCCCCGGACGGGATGGTGCGTGTGGGGGTCTACCTCACGGTGGCCGGCTGTCCGATGCGCGACACGATCACCCGTGACGTCAAGGCGGCGGTCGGCCGGCTCGACGGCGTGCGCGACGTGAGCGTCGAGATGGACGTCATGAGCACCGAGCAGCGCAAGGCGCTGCAGACCCGGCTGCGCGGCGACCGCGGCCCGGAGAAGGAGATCCCCTTCGCCAAGCCCGGCTCGCTCACCCGCGTGTTCGCGGTGGCCAGCGGCAAGGGCGGCGTGGGCAAGTCCTCGGTCACGGTCAACCTCGCGGCGAGCATGGCCGCGAAGGGGCTCAAGGTCGGCGTGGTCGATGCCGACATCTACGGGCACTCGGTGCCGCGCATGCTCGGCGTGAGCGAGCGGCCCACCAAGGTCGAAGACATGATCATGCCGCCGGTCGCCCACGACATCAAGGTGATCTCGGTGGGCATGTTCAAGCCGCCGGGCAACACCGCGGTCGTCTGGCGCGGTCCGATGCTCGACCGGGCCCTGCACCAGTTCCTCGCCGACGTCTACTGGGGCGACCTCGACGTGCTGCTGATGGACCTGCCCCCGGGCACCGGCGACATCGCCATCTCGGTGGCGCAGCGCATGCCGACCGCCGAGATCCTGGTGGTCACCACGCCGCAGCAGGCCGCCGCCGAGGTGGCCGAGCGGGCCGGCTCCATCGCTGCCCAGACCCACCAGCAGATCGCGGGCGTGATCGAGAACATGGCCTGGCTGCCCTGCCCCCACTGCGACGAGCGCATCGCCGTCTTCGGCGAGGGCGGCGGCCAGACCGTCGCCGACGCGCTCACCCGCACCCTCGGCGCCCGCGTCCCGCTGCTCGGTCAGGTGCCGATCGACATGCGCCTGCGCGAAGGCGGCGACGAGGGCAAGCCGCTGGTGCTGACCGACCCCGACTCCCCGGCCGCGGCCGAGCTACGCCGCATCGCCGACGGCCTGAGCAAGAAGTCCTCCAGCCTCAAGGGCCTGCACCTGAACCTGTCGCCCGTCGGCCGCTGACGGCCGCCCCAAGCGAAGAGCGCCCCGGGTTCCTGAGTGACCGGGGGCGCTCTTTACATGTGCCACGACCCGCGATGCGCCCAAGCTCGCGCATTGCGCAGCAATCGCAATAAGCTACGTGGCTTCGGTGTCGTACGGTGGGATCTCGCCGTAGCCCAGTTCCGGGATCGGCTCGGGGTCGGTGGCGACGCTGCCGTTGAGCACCTCGCGGTTGTGGGCGCGGGAGGTGTCGTTCCAGTCGTCCTCAAGGTCGTCGAGCAGGTGCTTGCGCACGAACGTCTTGGGGTTGAGGTCGGCCGGGTCGAAGTTGGCGAACTCCGGGCCGAGCCCCGCCTGCAGGTCGGCCTTGGCGCTGTTGGCCATGCGCCGGAGCTGGCGCAGCGTACGCCCCGCCTGCGCCGCCGCCTGGGGCAGTTTCTCCGGGCCGAAGACGAGCAGGGCGATCACCACGAGCGCCACGACCTCAAACCAGCCGAGTCCGAACACCGGGATCTCCTACCGCGAACTATGGGACCGCTCGTCCGGTACGGCCCTCACCGCTCCCAGACTAATGGCCGCATCCCGTGCTGTGCTCAACGGACGGGCCCCCGCATCGCGGGGGCCCGGCGTGACGATCAGGACGGTTGCGGGGTCGGGACGGGGCTGGCCTCGACGGTTACCGTGGTGGTCAGCTCCTGGCCACCGCGGCGGTACTTCACGGTCAGCTTGTCGCCCGGGGCCTTGCTCCGGATCAGCACGATCAGCTCCCGGCTGTCCTGCACCGCCGTGCCGTTCAGCTCCAGGATGATGTCACCCGGCTTGAGCCCCGCCTTGTCGGCCGGGCCGCCCGGCTCGACCGGGTTGGTGCCCTGCTGGGCCTGCGAGGCGATCCGCACGCCCTCGCCCTGGTACTCGGGGTCGATGCTGATGCCGATCCGCGAGGTGCGGGCGCTGCCGGTCGTGATCAGGTCCTCGACCACGCGGCGGGCGTGGTTGATCGGGATGGCGAAGCCGAGGCCGATGCTGCCGCCCTGCTCCTCGGTGGTCTGGCTCACCGTGGCGATCGCGGAGTTGACCCCGATCACCTGGCCGGCGCTGTCGACCAGCGGGCCGCCCGAGTTGCCGGGGTTGATCGCGGCGTCGGTCTGGATCGCGTTGATGTAGCTGGTGTCCATCAGGCCGGCCTCGCCGCCCGCGACGACCGGCCGGTTCAGCGAGCTGACGATGCCGGTGGTCACCGTGCCGGACAGGCCGAGCGGCGAGCCGATCGCGATCACCGGGTCGCCGACCACGACGCTGTCGGAGTTGCCCAGCGCGATCTCCGGGGCGCCGAAGGTCTCCTCCGGCTTCACCACGGCCAGGTCGGACTCGGGGTCGCGGCCGACGATGCGGCCCTCGGTGGTCTTGCGGTTGTTGAAGTGGATCGTGATGGTCCCGCCCTGCGCGGCCGGCGCGACCACGTGGTTGTTGGTGACGATGTAGCCGCCCTTGATCACGAACCCGGAACCGCCGGTGCCGCCCCGGCCGCCGCCTTCGACGTCCAGCGAGACCACGCTGGGCAGGACCTTGTTGGCCACCCCGGCGACAGACTCGGGGGCCCGGTTCACCGAGCCGCTGGGCGCGGCGCCCAGGCTGTAGGACGGGTCGGTGCCCGTGCCGCTGCCCTCGCGGGTCAGCATGTACGTGCTCACGCTGGCGATCGTCGAGGCGACCAGCGCGATGACCAGCCCGAGCAACACCAGCACGCCGAGCCTCGGCCCCCGCCTGATCGGGCTGTCGGCCGCGAACTGCGCGGCGCCGCCCGGACCGCCCGGCCCGCCCGGGACTCCGGGGGCTCCGAGGGCTCCGGGGATTCCGGGCCCGCTGGAGCCGGGGGCCGCACCCGGCGGCGGGGCCCAGCCCGGACCCATGCCGGTGGCCGTCGCCGGCGGGGGCGGGGCCGCGGGCACGGGGCCGGTCATCGGCTGGATCGCCGTCGGGTAGACCCGGGTGTCGCCGTTGCCGCGCCGCCCGTCGTCGCGGCCGTCGTCATGCCGGCCGCTCTCGGGCCGGCCGTCGTCGCCGATACCGCCCGAGCCGATACCGCCCGACCGGAACTCGCCGGCACCCCCGAGGCCGCCGAGGTCGTCGGGCCAGGCGACGTCGTCCAGCCGGCCGCCGCGATCGGCGCCGCCGATCCCGGCGCGGGCGCGGTAGGCCGCGTCGCCGCCGGCGGGCAGGAACTCCGGCCGGGGTGGCCTGCGCTCCTCACCGCCGTTCTCGCGGGCCTGCTCCTCCGGGCGATCAGGCTCGTGCAAGTCCGACGGCACGCGGAGTTCACCCTCCCAAGTGGTCTGGGTGCGCCTCTCGTCGGTCATCGCTTTCTCACCACTCCTCGGCTCATCGCCCGCCACTGATCGCGGTAACACGCCAATTGTCGCGGCGGTGACATACGAGAGATGTAAAGGGGGTCGTTACTCTCCGAAGGGGTTGACCCAGGCGAGAAGACGTGCCGCGCCGAGCGCCATCCGGGCCCACAGGCCGGGCTCGCGCTCGTGCGGGAACGCGGCGATCGCGGCGTCCACCACCTCGGCCGGTGCGTCGGCCAGGACGGTGTAGACCTGTCCCCCACTTGCCCAGATCGCCTCCTGCCCCTGTGCCTGCCCCGATGAGTCACGGGTCCAGATCGTATGCCCAGCGCGGACGTGAGCATGCCACCCCGTCAGATGCTCCTCGTCCAGGTGACCTGGTTGGATAAACACCGACACTACCGACAAGCCATCCGAATAGCCGAGATATACGTAAGGTCCGGTTGTCCGGTCGCCCTCCATCTCGCCCGCCGTGAACAGCTCGAACCTGCCGGGCAGGGTCTCGGCGAACCGCCAGCCGTGCCGCCGCAGCGTGTCGAGCGTGGCGGCGTCGGGGACCTCGGCGGCGGGGCCGGCGGGCGTGGCCAGGACGCCGGAGCGGGCCGTGGCGGCCGGAAGGTGCGGGTGCGGGATGGCCACGTCGGTGAAGGCGTCGTCGCGGCTGACCCGGCCGTGGGCGTCCATGATCTCCCGGCGCAGCACCAGCCGGGTGGCGTCGTCCAGCCAGAAGCGGGCGGCCGTGGTGCCGTCGTCGCGCAGCGCCAGCACGATCCGGGCGCTCCTGCCGCACACGGTGCCGCCGCCCGCGGTCACGATGTCGTAGTTTCGGGCGAGTACGTCCAGCATGCCCTCGTGCGGGGCCGCCAGGCCCCCCGCGAGCGAGCCCGGGTCGATCCCGGTGCTCCAGGTCCCCCCGCCGCCCGCCGCCCGCGTACGGACGCTCAGGCCCGCGCCGGCGGTGTTGCGCACCTCCAGCGTGGCCGAGACCGTGCCGGCGCCGGTCGCCATCGTGACCGACCTCACCCCGGAGTACTCCTGAGTGCGCCCCGCCACCGCGGCCTGGCGCAGCAGCTCCAGCCCGCCGTCCTCACGGGCCCCGCCGTCGTTGCGGGGCATGTCGGTACGGGGCGCGGCGGGAGCCGGGGCGGCGGTCAGCACGACCATGCCCAGCAGCACCACGGCCGCCAGGACCACGGCGTGGGGCAGCCGTGTCACCGGGTCCGCTGCGCGGGGCCGGACGTGCCGAACGGCGAAGAGGTGGGCGTCGGGGTCGGCGTCGGCGTGGGCGCCGACGGGCCGTGGTCCTTCTGGATCCAGCCGGCGCCGCCGTACGGGACGGTGGTCTTGTGCTGGTTGGCGAACTTCTCCATCTGCGGCACCACCGCCGGCGTGGTGGGCAGCCCGCCGACCACGAACATCGTGCCGAACGCCACCGCCGCCGAGGCCATGCCGACCGCGACGTACCCCGCCTTGCGGGCCCGGCCGCCCCGGCTCTTGGCCCGGCCGCGGGGCCGGTTGTCGGGCGGCGCGATGCCGTGCATCGCCGGGATCGGCACCCCGCCGAAGGTGCGCTGCGCGTCGGGGAACGGCCGTACGCGGGGCGGCAGCGGGCCGCCCGGCTCGGCCATGCGCAGCAGCGACATGGTGAGGTCGGCGGGCATCGCCGGCCCGTCGAGCGACCTCAGCCTGCTCTTCAGCGCCCGCATCGACTCGACCTCCGCCCGGCAGTCGGCGCAGAAGGTCAGGTGCGCGAGCGCCCGCTCGCGCTCGCCGTGGCTCAGTTCGCCGTCCACGAGCGCGGAGACACGCTCTCCAAGATGACTCATGCCAGCTCCTCGCCCATCGGCTCGTCCTGGCCTTCGCCATAGCCGCGCTCGGTCACGGTGTCGCGCTGTGTCATGATCCCCTCCCCGCTCGTCATCGCCGGGGGGAGAGCTCCGCCGCGTGGCGCCCGATGCTCCAGCGCCTCGCGCAACTGGGCACGGCCGCGGTGGATCCGGCTGCGGACCGTGCCCAGCTTCACGCCGAGCGTGGCCGCGATCTCTTCGTAGGACAGCCCTTCGATGTCGCACAGCACCACGGCGGCCCGGAACTCCGGGGCCAGCGCGTCGAGCGCGGCCTGGATGTCGGGTTCGAGGTGCGTGTCGTCGTACGCCTGCGCGGGCGAGGGCTCGCGCCCGCGCAGCCGCTCGGCCGCGTCGTCGGCCAGCCCCTCGAACTTGATCCGCTGCCTGCGCCGCGCCATGTCCAGGAACAGGTTCGTGGTGATGCGGTGCAGCCAGCCCTCGAAGGTGCCGGGCGTGTAGTTGGACAAAGACCGGAACACCCGGACGAAGACCTCTTGAGTGAGGTCTTCGGCGTCATGGACGTTCCCGGTCAGCCTGTAGGCGAGCCGGTACACCCGCGCCGAGTGTGTCCGGACGACCTCCTCCCACGTGGGAGGGGTCCATTCGGACACGGGAGTTTCCGCCTGGTGGTCGTCCACCAGCGCTCCTCTCTCCGGGACCACCGCTATCGCCATAGTGCCTGGTTTCGCCCCTTCGTGCGTACGGACTTCCGTGTGATCCGGCAAAGGCCGCTTAAACCGTGCAACGCACCGGGCACCACATGAGTTCCCGATCCGGCTTCCCTCCCCTAGGCTGCGACCAGCGAGTCAAACAGTGCGTACGGCGAAAAGCAGGGAGGAGAGGCCAATGGACTCGGCGGCAAGTCCGGTGGAGGCCACTCTGGCCTATGCCGAGGAGTTCCACCCCGAGGACGAGATCCTGCGGGCGGCGCGGGCCCGCGGAGTCGAGGTGGGAGCCACGCCGATCCAGCCCGGAGTGGGTGCGGCGCTCTGCTTCCTCGCCACCGCGATCACCGCCAAGTCGGTGGTCGAGGTCGGCACCGGATGCGGCGTCTCGGGGTTGTGGCTGCTGCGCGGCATGCGCCCCGACGGCACGCTGACCAGCGTGGACGTCGAGCCCGAGCACCAGCGCCTGGCCCGCCAGGCGTTCTCGCAGGCCGGCTTCGCCGGCGGCCGCACCCGGCTGATCACCGGCCGGGCCCTGGACGTGCTGCCCCGCCTGTCCGACGGCGGCTACGACCTGGTCTTCGCCGACGCCGCCAAGCAGGAGTACGCCGACTACCTGGCCGAGGCGGTGCGCCTGCTGCGCGTGGGCGGCATCGTGGCCTTCGACAACGCGCTGTGGCACGACCGCGTCGCCGACCCCTCCCGGCGCGACCCCGACACCGTGGCGATCAGGGAGCTGGGCAAGCTGATCCGCGCCGACGACCGGCTGCGCCCGCTGCTCATCCCGCTGGGCGACGGCCTGCTCACCGCGATCAAGATCGCGGCGTAGCGCCCCGGCTCAGCCCTCGGTGAGCCAGGACAGCAGCAGCCGTACGCCGTAGCCGGTGGCGCCCTTGGTCAGCACGCCCTCGTCGCTGCCGCTGCGCCCCACGCCCGCGATGTCCAGATGGGCCCAGGGCCGCTTGCCGGTGAACTCGCGCAGGAACAGGGCCGCGGTGATCGAGCCCGCGCCGTACGTGGAGCCGGACTCGACGTTGGCCAGGTCGGCGACCGACGACTCCAGCGCCGGGGCGTACTCCTCGACGAGTGGCATTCGCCACAGCCGGTCGCCGCTGCGGTCGCCCGCGGCCAGCAGCGCCGCCGCCAGGTCGTCGTCGGTGGCGTACACGGCGCCGACGTCGTTGCCCAGGGCCACCCGGACCGCCCCGGTGAGGGTGGCGATGTCCACCATCACGTCGGGGTCGAGCTCGGCGTCGGCGTACGCGAGGGCGTCGGCCAGCACCAGCCGTCCCTCGGCGTCGGTGTTGAGCACCTCGACCGTACGCCCGCCGTACTGCGTGATCACGTCGCTGGGCCGCTGCGCCGAACCCGAGGGCATGTTCTCGGCCGAGGCGACCAGCCCGGTGACCCGCGCCCGCACGCCCAGCTCGCGCAGCACGCCCAGCACCGCGATCACCACCGCGCCGCCCGCCATGTCGGTCTTCTGCAGCTTCATGTTCTCGGTCGGCTTGAGGGACAGGCCGCCGCTGTCGAACGTGATGCCCTTGCCCACCAGCACGATGTGCCGGCCGTCGGGGTCGTCGGGCTCGTAGGAGAGCTGGATCAGCCGCGGCGGGCGCGGCGAGCCCTTGCCGACCGCGATCAGGCCGCCGAAGCCGCCCGCCCGCAGCTCGTGCTCGTCCCAGACCCGCACCGGCACGCCCTGCTCGGCGGCCCGCTCGGCCAGCCACTGCGGGTGCTTCACCGACGACGGCATGTTCGCCAGATCGCGCGCCAGCCCCACCGCGCGGGCGAAGACCTCGCCCCGCCGCACCTCACCGGCGTCGGCGCCGGCGAACTCGATCGACCGGACCGCCTTCGACGGCTGCTCGCCCATCGAGAACGAGTAGGAGGCCAGCAGCGCGCCCTCGACCAGCGGCGCGGCCTGGACGCCCTCGGGGAGCACCACGGTCAGCGCCTCGCGGCTCCTGGCCCGCCGGGCGAGCGCCGCGCCCGCCTTGCGCAGCGCGGCCTGGCCGCGGTCGCCGACGCCGTAGCACAGCAGCCGCCCCACCTCCTCGCCGCGGGCGAAGGGGGTCTCCACGATCTCGCCCGGGTCGCCCTTGGCCTGGTGGGCGGGGAGCAGCCCCGCCAGCGGCACCGGAGGTTCGAGATCCCCGGGCACGGCCGGCGTCAGATCCCGGTCGAACGGCACGGCCACCAGGGTCGCGCCGGGTCGGGGCCGATCGGTCACGGTGATCGAGGTCTCGATGGGCACCTGCTGCAACTCCTTCTCGACATCCACATACGACGGCCCCGGCGCGGACACCCCCTCCGGGGTCCGGCGGCCAGGGCCGTCGCACACGTCTATGGGGCCGCGCTCACCGGGACGCCGCCACTCCGGGCCCGCGCCACCGGCCCGGCCTGGCTCGCGCCCGCGAGCCTCGCCTCGCGAGGGGACGCGAGGGATCGACGGCCCGGGTCAGCCGACGACGTTCTTCAGCGCGTCCCCGAGTGCGCTCGCCTCGTCGGCAGAGAGTTCCACGACCAGCCGGCCGCCACCCTCCAGGGGGACCCGCATGACAATGCCCCGTCCTTCCTTGGTGACCTCCAGCGGACCATCGCCGGTCCGCGGCTTCATCGCCGCCATGCGTGCATCCCTTCTAGCCTTGGGCCGCGGTTGCGATTCTCGGCCCCCCGGTTATGGGCGGCCGACGCATTCACGTCTTCTGTGATGTCCTATTATCCCGCCTCCCGGCGGCTACCGGGTAACGATCTCCTCCCAGAATGCGTTGTAGGGCCCCCTTCAGACGGCCAAACTGGACTGCGTGAACGCCCGCGCCGCGTTATTCGACCTCTACGGCGACCACCTTCGTTCCCGCGGAGGACGCGCCTCGGTGGCCGCGCTCGTACGGCTGCTCGCGCCCCTGGACATCGCCGCACCGGCGGTGCGCACGGCGATATCGCGCATGGTCCGCCAGGGCTGGCTGGCGCCGGTCAGGCTGCCGGCCGGCCCGGGTTACGCGGTCACCCCCAAGTGCGTGAGCCGCCTGGACGAGACCGCACTGAGAATTTACCGAGCCGGTAGGATCACCTGGTCCGAACGCTGGCACATGATCGTCCTGGAGCCCGTGCGCGAGCGCCCCAAGCGCGAACGCCTGCGCGCCGACCTGGCCTTCCTCGGCTACGCGCCGCTCTCCGAGGCCACCTGGATCGGGCCCAGGCCCTCCCCCGAGCTGAACACGCTGCTCGCCGCCGAGCAGGTGCGCGCCGACCGTTTCGAGGCCGTCCTCGACGGCGACCCCCGCGAGCTGGTCGCCCGCGCCTGGGACCTGGCCGGCATCGGCCGGGCGTACGAGTCGTGGCTGGCCCAGGCGGCCGAGCTCATCGACGGCCTGCCCGACGACGCCCCGGACGATCGTGTGTTCGCGGTGAGGAGCAGACTGGTCCACGGGTGGCGCAACTTCCTGTTCCGTGACCCGGGGCTTCCCGCCGAGCTGCTGCCGCCAGGCTGGCCGGGTGAGAAGGCCAGGGCCTACTTCGAGCAGGAGGCCGCCCGCCTGCTGCCCGCCGCCGCGGCCTTCGTGGACCGCACCCTCGCCGACCTGTGACCTGATCCGACCGCATCCGGAAAGGACCGACCGTGAGCGCCCGTTACGTACGGCACGACGTCACCGACCACATCGCCACGATCACCCTCGACCGTCCCGACTCGATGAACTCGCTGATCGCGGAGATGAAGGTGGAGCTGCGCGACGCGCTGGAGCGGGCCGCGGCCGACGACGACGTACGGGCGGTGCTGCTCACGGGGTCGGGCCGCGCCTTCTGCGCCGGCCAGGACCTGCGCCAGCACGCGGAGAACCTGGAGGCCGGCCGGGGCCTGGACGACACCGTGCGCCAGCACTACAACCCGATCGTGCGCGCGATCACCGAGATGGGCAAGCCGGTGGTGGCCGCGGTCAACGGGGTGGCGGCCGGTGCGGGGGCCGCGCTGGCCTTCGCCTGCGACCTGCGCGTCGCCGCCGACACCGCGAAGTTCGCCATGGCCTTCACCGGCATCGGCCTGGCCCCCGACTCGGGCGCGTCGTGGACCCTGCAGCGCCTGGTGGGCCCCGCGGCGGCGGCCGAGATGCTCCTGCTCGGCGAGCCGGTCACCGCCGCCCGCGCACTGGAACTCGGCCTGGTCACCCGGGTCGTGCCCGCCGGCGAGCTGCCCAAGGCCGCCCACGAACTGGCCGCGCGCCTGGCCGAGGGCCCCACGCGCGCGTACGCGGCGACGAAGCGGGCGCTGTCGTACGCGTCCTGGCACAGCCTGGCCCAGACCCTGGACCTGGAGGCCGACCTCCAGGACGCATGCGCCGCGACCGACGACCACTTGTCGGCGACCAGGGCATTCCTCGCCAAAGAACGCCCCACGTTCAAAGGCCACTAACAAACCCAGAAAACGGCTAAGCCGAAATCTCCCGCCGCACCCAGCAGTCGGCGATGTGGTCATTCACCAGCCCGATGGCCTGCATCAACGCATATGCCGTAGTGGGCCCGACAAACCGGAACCCACGCCGTTTCAACTCCTTGGCCAGCGCTTTCGACCCCGCGGTCTGCGCCGGCACGTCGGCCGCCGTGGCCGGCACCGGCGCCCCGGGATCGGCATACCGCCACACCAGCTCCGACAGCCCCTCGGGCACCTCCATGGCCACCCGGGCGTTGGCGATGGCCGTCTCGATCTTGGCCCGGTTGCGCACGATCCCGGCGTCGAGCAGCAGCCGCTCCACATCCTCCTCGGTGTAGGCCGCCACCGCCGGAATGGAGAACCCGGAGAACGCCTTACGGAAGTTCTCCCGCTTCCGCAGGATTACCAACCACGACAACCCGGATTGGAACGCTTCAAGGGTCATTCGCTCAAAAACCCCATCATCCCCCCGAACCGGACGCCCCCACTCCTCGTCATGGTAAGCAACATAATCCGGAGCAGAATTCGCCCATCCACACCGAATCCGCGTATCCCCCAAATCGCCCATATCTCCCCAAACCCCATTCCTGACCAACCCAGCCACCCTACGCCCTCCCACCGACACTCCACCCCCACTCCCCGCCCGCCGCCTTCACCGGCCCTGGCCCGGGGGGCGTACGACCCCAGCCCGCACCGGACCCGCCAGGGCCCTCCGGTAAGGGCCCGAGCCCACGATGAGAGCAGGGCCGTGATGCTGCCAACGCACGCCTCACGCGTTCGCACGCGCCCGCCAGCCCTCTTGGAGCGCGCTTCGCACGCGCCTGAACGCGTCTGAACGCGTCTGCCCGTGCCCGTCCGTGGTCGCGCGGAGGGCCGAGCGGTCGGGGCCTGCGCCACCCCCGCCCGCCGCATGCGGCCACGGCGCCCGCCCTCGCCCGCCCAGCGGCCCTTCGAAGGGCGGGCGGCACGCGACCGCACGTCTCTCCTCGCGTCTGCCCGCGCCCGCACGCGGTCGCGCGGAGGGCCGAGCGGTCGGGGCCTGCGCCACCTCCGCCCGCCGCATGCGGCCACGGCGCCCGCCCTCGCCCGCCCAGCGGCCCTTCGAAGGGCGGGCGGCACGCGACCGCACGTCTCTCCTCGCGTCTGCCCACGCCCGCACGCGGTCGCGCGGAGGGCCGAGCGGCTGGGGTCCGCCCGCCACCCCTGACCTGCCGCATGCGGCCCCGGTGGAGGGGGCGGCGGGCCCGTTGGCGCCGCGTGGACCGGCCCCGGCGAAGGGGAGAACGCCGGGGCCGGTCGATCGGGTGGGTGGGCGGGGGTGCGCGCCCACGGCTTCATGTCGCGATGGTCAGAACTTGGTGGCCGTGATGAGCAGGGCCAGGCACATCTCGTCGCTGGTCCCGTCGCCCCACACGACGTAGCGGGGCGGGAGGGGTTTGAGTTCGGGCAGTTTGGACCGCAGGGACGCGTCGTGGGTGCAGCTCACCCGTACGATGTCGCCGGCGTCGAGGCGGAGGGGGCGGGGCAGGCGCTGGGGCGACTGGTCGTCGAAGTTGTACGACCGCTGGTGGAGGAGTGTCCGTTCGCCCGGTGTGCCCGGGTTGAGGTCCACCTTGATGGAGCGGCCGAGCAGGTGCATGTGCGGCCCGACCGCGTACAGCAGGACCGGGTCGCGTACCGGGATGTCGCAGTGCTGGGTGGGGCCGGGGGCCGGGACGGCGCCCTTGTTGCACAGCGTGTTCAGTTGCTCGATCATGTCTCGCGCCTGCGGGCCGGTGCGCTTGACCAGGTCGTCGATCGCCTTGCCGCGCTCGCACAGGGGGCCCGACTCCTCGGCGGTGCACGGCAGCTCGACCGGCGCCGGCAGCAGCAGGCCCTTCAGCGGGGTCACGTCCGCGGTGCCCGGCATGAGGCGCAGGCGGATGGAGGACTGATCGGTCGGGCCCGGCGCTCCGCCGGTGGTCAGCAGGCTGTAGTGCACCTGGAGCACGATCAGGCTGCCGGGCTCCACTCTGTAGCCGGCGGGGTCGCCGAGCAGGGTCTCGTTGTGGCCGGGCGACCAGCCGCCGATGTAGGTCTCGCTGGAGGCCTCGCCGCCGTGCATCCCCACGCCCTGGGAGAGCCCGGTGCCGCCGAAACACTGCCAGCCGTCGCCCTCGTCCGCGGCGTCCACGCTCCTGGCGTGCTCCACCCCGGAGGGGTCGAGCCGCGACAGGATGGCGTGATGCATGAGTTCCTGGTTCTGCGGCAGGACCTGGGTGCCCGTGATGTAGACGGCCTCGTCGAACTGTGGGTCGATCAGGAAGCACCGGTAGTCGTCCATGCCCCCCTGTGGGGGTGTGGGCCGGTACGGCCGCTCCAAGCCGACCTGCTTGAACCACTCGCCGCTGCGTAACGGGGCGGCGGGCGGCGGCGGGCCGCCGTGCACGTGGCCGCCGCTCGCCGCGCGGGCGGCCCCGGCCGCGCTCGTGGTGTTCTGGTCCGCCACCGGCGACGCCCCGCACGCGACCACGGTGAGCGACGCCAACGCGATGGCTGCAAGATGTCTGAACCTCATTCTTCGACCATAGGCACGCAGCGTCGCCACACCGTCACGCATCCGTCACCGGGGCGTCGCCCCATGCTGGGCGGGGGCGGCGATCATCCCGGGGCTCGCCGGCGTGTGGGCCACGCAGGCTTGATCTCCACGGGCGGGTGCGGGCGTGTGCCGTTGTGCGCGCCTACGGTCCTGGGATGGGGCCCAACGCGGCCGGCCCGGAGCGCCACGGGCGCCGGGGCGTGGTGGTAGCGGGGGTGGGCGACGGCCTACCGGACGGGCGGGACGCCGGAGCCCTTGCGGATCGTGCGCTACAGGGGCTTGCGGGAGTCTGCCGGTTCCTCGGCGTCCTTGGCCTCCGCGGCGTCCTCGGCCTGCTTGGCGTCCTCGATGTGCTCCGCGTCCTCGGTGTCCTTGGCGTCCTTGGCGTCCTTGCCGTCCTCGGTGTCCTTGGGGGACTCCTCGCGGGCCTCGTAGGGCGGGTGGTGGCCGTGGGAGGGGGTGGGGTCGCCGGATTCGGGGAGGGTGGGGAGGTCGGGAGGGCCTTGGGGCTCGTGGTCGGTACGGGGCCGGTGGGCGGGGCGGGTGGGGGTGGCCTGGGCCTCCTGGCGGGCGTAGAGGCGGCTGGCCAGGAGTTCGGTGACCCGCTGCTCCAGGACGGCGATCTTGGTGTCTCGGGCGCTGATCGCTCCGGCGGCGCGGCGCAGGGTCTCATCGACGCTCTGCGTGTGGTAGCCGACGAGGCTCACGGGCAGTTGCAGGGCCATGAAGTCCACCGCGGCGAGCTGACCGGCGTCGGGCAGGTCGAGCGGGGGCACGTCGGGGGGGAACTCGGTGAGCTCACCGCCGCGGCCCATGGCGACCAGCACCACGCCGGCCACGATGGCCAGGGCGGCTAGGGCGAGTACGACCAGCACATACGAATCGTGCCACAACTCCCCACCGGGGGGCGTTGGTGTCGGGAGGCTCGCGTACGATCGCGGGCATGGAGGCCCTGGTTGTCGGCATGTCGGAGCTGGTCGATCCGGAGTGGGCCGAGGCGCGCTCGATCGCGGAGGTCGAACGTTTCGTGCAGGCGGGGCGGGTCGTCGTCGTCACCCCGCTGGAACTGGCCGGGCCCGTGGCCGAGGGTGACGAGGAGGCGGCGGAGGTCGCGGCGGCGTCCGTCTGCGCCTGGCTGGGGGCGCGGGTGTTCCGCACCCGCAGGCCCGACCGGCTGCGGCAGGCGGTGCAGATGACGCAGACCATCGCCGGGCGGCGTCCGCCGACCCTCACCCGGCGCGGGCTGGCCTGAGCGGGCGCTACTCCGCTTCGGCCTGCTCGGCCACGCTGGGGGTGAGGGGGCGGGCCGGCGACTCCAGGTGGGTCATGGCCTCATCGACCGTCGTGGTCCACGTGATGGCGTCGAAGACGTGGGGGCGGGTGAAGCCCTCGTCGTACATGCCGGAGATCAGCTCGCGCAGCGGGCCGTACAGGCCCCACGGGTCGAGCACGACCAGCGGACGCTCGTGGATGCCGAGCACCCGGCCGCTCCAGATCTCGAACAGCTCCTCCAGCGTGCCGATGCCGCCGGGCAGCACGAGGAAGGCGTCGGAGCGCGCGTCCATGACGCCCTTGCGCTCGCGCATGTCGGCGGTGACGATCAGCTCGTCGGACTCCTCGTCGGCGACCTCGATGTCCACCAGGACCCGCGGGATCACCCCGATCGTACGTCCCCCGCCGGCGCGGCAGGCCCGCGCCACCGCGCCCATGCAGGAGATCTTGGCTCCGCCGCTGACCAGGGAGTGGCCCCGGCGCGCGAGCTCCGCGCCCACCTCGGCCGCCAGGTCGAGATACTTCTGATCGATCTTCTGACTGGATGCACAGTAGACGCAGACGAACACGCCGACAGCCTAGTGCGCCGGCGCGGGCGGGGCCGCGGCGGGCGTCACTGGGCGTCGGCGACCGTGTTGGCGACGGCCTGCTCCTCCTCGGCGAGGCGGCCGGCGCGGAGCCGGTCGGCGTCGGCGATGATCTTCACGGTCTCGGCCACGTCGTCGGTGACCGAGATCAGGTCCAGGTCGTGCGGGGAGATCTTGCCGGTGGCCTGGAGCGTGTCGCGGATCCAGTCGACCATGCCGCTCCAGAAGCGCGTGCCCACCAGTACGACGGGGAAGGAGGTCACCTTCTTGGTCTGCACCAGGGTCAGCGCCTCGAACAGCTCGTCCAGCGTGCCGAAGCCGCCGGGCAGGGCGACGAAGCCGCAGGCGTACTTGACGAACATGGTCTTGCGCACGAAGAAGTAGCGGAACTCTATGCCGAGGTCTACGTAGTCGTTCATCCGCTGCTCGAAGGGCAGCTCGATGCCGAGCCCGACGGAGACGCCGCCGGCCTCCTTGGCGCCCCGGTTGGCGGCCTCCATGCAGCCGGGGCCGCCGCCGGTGATGACGGCGTATCCGGCCTCGGCCAGGGCCCGGCCGACGGCCACGCCGGTCTCGTACTCGGGCGAGTCGGTGGGGGTGCGGGCGGAGCCGAACACCGTGACCGCCGGGGGAAGCTCGGCGAGCTGACCGAAGCCTTCGACGAACTCCGCCTGGATGCGCATCACCCGCCAGGGGTCCATGTGCAGCCACTCGGCCGGGCCCTGCCGGTCGAGCAGCCTCTGGTCGTAGGTGGAGTCTCGGACGAAGTCGCCGCGGACCAGCGACTGGCCCTGGCGACGCTCGCGACGGTTCTGTTTCATGCGCTTCACGCTAACCAACCGGGGGCCCGAAGTGGTGAACGGCCGCCGTCCGGGCCGCACCGATCCGGCGAAGCCCAGGTCAGGACGGGTGCGGGGGCTCGGAGGAGCCCTGGCAAAGAATCTTGAAAAATCTCCGGGAACCCACGGAACCGGAAATCGCCGAGGCTGCGTCTAAGAGGCGAGGGTGCTGCTCGGGACTGAAAGTGGCTTTCCCCGCCAAATGGCCGGCGAGGAAAGCCACTTTCAATGTGTACCGGCGCCCGTGGGGCCTCACAGGGCCAGCCAGTCGAGCATCGCGCGCTCGCAGGCGAAGATCTTTTCCAGCGAGACGTACTCGTCCTTCTGGTGCGCCAGGTTCGGGTCGCCGGGGCCGAAATTGACCGCGGGGATGCCCAGCGTGGAGAACAGGGCGACGTCGGTCCAGCCCAGCTTGGCCCGGGGCGTGCCGCCCACGGCGGCGGTGAAGGCCGCCGCGGCGGGGTGGGTCAGGCCGGGCCTGGCGCCCGGGGCGCCGTCGGTGAAGCGTACGTCGTAGCCCGCGAACACCTCGCTCACGTGCTTCCGCGCCGCCTCCAGGTCCAGGTCGGGGGCGAAGCGGTAGTTGACCGTGACCACGCACTCGTCGGGGATCACGTTGCCCGCCACCCCGCCGCGCACCCACACCGCGTTCAGCCCCTCGCGGTACTCCAGCCCGTCCACGACCGGCCGCCGCGCCTGGTAGGAGTTGAGCGTCTCCAGGATCGGCTGGATGGCGTGGATGGCGTTGACGCCGAACCAGGACCTGGCGCTGTGGGCGCGGGTGCCGCGAGAGATGATCTCGGCGCGCAGGGTGCCCTGGCAGCCGCCCTCGATCAGCCCGTCGGTGGGCTCCATCAGCACCGCGAAATCGCCGCGCAGCCACTCGGGGTGGTTGCGGCTGAGCCGGAGCAGCCCGTTGCGCTCGGCCTCGATCTCCTCGCAGTCGTAGAAGATGTAGGTCAGGTCGCGGTTGGGCTCGGTCAGCGTGGCGGCCAGCTTCAGCGCGACCGCCACGGCGCTCTTCATGTCGGAGGTGCCGCAGCCGTAGAGCCGGTCGCCGTCCACCCGGCTCGGCAGGTTGCCGGCCACGGGCACGGTGTCGATGTGCCCGGCGAGCACCACCCGCTCGCGGCGGCCCAGGCGGGTGCGGGCCACCACCGCGTTGCCGTCGCGGGTGACGTCGAGGTGGCCGCAGTCGCGCAGCGCCCCCTCGATCAGGTCGGCGAGCTCGCGCTCCTGCCCGCTGACCGACTCGATGTCCACGATCCGGGCCGCGAGCGCGCCGACGTCGCGCGCCAGATCCAGCCGCATGTCCTCGCGCCGCCCGTCAGGCGTTGACGCCGTGCTGGCGCAGCACGTCGTTCAGCTCGGCCTTGTCGTGCCGCTGCCCCTCCTCCAGCCGCTTCAGGACCAGCACGCAGGGCAGGCCGAAGGTGCCGCCGGGGAACTCCTTCTGCCGGGTGCCGCCCACGGCCACGCACCAGTCGGGGATGCGGCCCCGGCTGATCTCCTCGCCGGTCTGGACGTCGATGACCGGCATCGAGGCCGACAGGATCGTGCCCGCGCCGACGACCGCGCCCTTGCCGACCCGCGCGCCCTCGACGATCATCGAGCGGCTGCCGATCAGCGCCTCGTCCTCGATCACGACCGGGACCGCGTTCGGGGGCTCCAGCACCCCGCCGATGCCCACGCCGCCGGACAGGTGCACGTTCTTGCCGATCTGGGCGCAGGAGCCGACCGTGGCCCAGGTGTCCACCATGGTGCCGGAGTCGACGTACGCGCCGATGTTGGTGTAGGAGGGCATCAGCACCACGCCGGGCGCGAGGTAGGAGCCCCAGCGGGCGATGCCGCCGGGCACCACGCGCACCCCGTCGAGGGTGGTCTTGAGCGGGATGCGGTCGTGGTGGTGGAAGTCGCCGACCTGCGACCTGGTCATGCCCAGGACCCGGAAGCTGAGCAGGATCGCGCGCTTGGCGCGCTCGTCCACGACCACCTCGCCGGTGGCCTCGTCCACGAAGGCGACCCGCGCCTTGCCGGTGTCGAGCAGATCGACGGCGCCGACGACGATGCCGCGCGCCTCGACGTCGTCGGGGCTGAGGTCCGCGCGGCGCTCCCACAGCTCGTCGATGGCGGCCGGCAGCGGACTGGAAAAGCTCTGGCTCATGGGACGGAGCTTAGTGAACGTTCCTCGATCACACGTCACGGGGCGCGGGCCCCGCCTCACCCGCGCGGCTACCTTGCCGATACATTGGCGCGTACGGCGTCCGCACGCCGGTAGGTTCTTTGCGTGCGCAGGCGATTCTCCCGTACGACCGTCACGATCACGGCGATCGTCGTCGTGCTGGCCGTCCTGATCGGTTTCGGTGTGTACAAGCTGTTGCAGAGCGCCACCACCTACACCGCCGGGGAACGCTGCCAGGTCACCACGCCGCGGGGCACGATCAACCTGGAGATCGAGCAGGCCGAGATCACGGCCACGATCGCGGCGGTGGCCGAGCGCCGCCGGTTGCCCATGCGGGCGGTGGTGATCGCGCTGGCGACCGGGTTACAGGAGTCCAAGCTGCGCAACCTGCCCTTCGGCGACCGCGACTCGCTGGGGATCTTCCAGCAGCGGCCCTCGCAGGGCTGGGGCGAGCCCGAGCAGCTTCTCGACCCCGTCTACGCCACCAACCGGTTCTTCGCGGCCCTGGTGAAGGTCAAGGGCTACCGGACGATGCCGTTGCACGAGGCGGCGCAGGCCGTGCAGCTCTCGGCCGACGGCACGGCGTACGCGCAGCACGAGGGCGACGCCACGATCCTGGCGGAGGCGTTCACCGGGCGGGTGCCCAAGGCGGTGCACTGCTGGTTCCCGCCGCCGGAGGACGAGACCCCGGCGCCGCCGCAGCCCGACAAGGCCCGGCGCGAGCTGGTGCGGGCGCTCGGCGCCACCGCGTACAACGACGGCAAGATCAGCGCCCGCTCGTCGCGGCGCGGCTGGCTGATCGCGGCGTGGTCGGTGGCCCACGCCCAGGAGTACGGCCTGCGCCGGGTGCGCTACGCGGGCCTGGCCTGGTCGGCCGACGGCGGCCAGGACGGCTGGCTGGACGACGCCGAGGCGACCCCCAGGCACGTGCAGATCACCTGAGGGTCAGGCGCCCGGCCCGCGTTCGATGGTGATGGAGCCCGGCGGAAGCGGGCTGGCGTAGGAGGCGGTCCACGACTGGCCCTGCACCCGCTCGAAGGACAGCAGCCGGCCGTCGTTGGCGCGGTAGTCGGCGAAGTCGATCAGGCCGCGGTCGGGCAGGAAGGTCTCGCCCTCGGAGCGGAAGGCGGCGGTGCCCCGCTCGACGGGGTAGAACTCCACGCCCTCCATGATCAGCATGCTCTTGGCCGGGACCATGCCCTGCGTGGGCACGGAGGTCCAGAGCTGGACCTCCAGCTCCACCGGGTCGTCGTCGGTGGCGCCCTTCAGCTCCTCCACCGACAGCCAGTGGTAGCGGCGTACGCCCTCTTCCAGGAGGTACTCGGTCCACTCCTTGCCCCGCCAGGACCAGTGCAGCGCGCCGAGCACCCGGGCCCGCATGCCCTGGAGGCCCACGGTGTCGCCGACCTTGATCGTACGCGGGTCGGGGAAGTCGCCGCTGGGACGGCTCGGGGCCGCGAACACCGGGCCCCGATCCTCATCCGGCCGGGGCGGCGGCTCGGCCGGCAGCGCGGAGGCACGCGCCTTGCGGTCCTGGCGCGTGGTCGCGATGTAGGCCACGAGCAACAGGACCAGCATCGCCACGCTGAGTCCGAGTACGACCGCAAAGGTCATGCCGCGGGATCTTACTGGAGACGTCCCACGGCCGCACTGATGCGCTCGTCACTAGCTGTCACAGCGATCCTGACATGGCGCTCACCTGCGGTTCCGTAGAAATCACCGGGTGCGACCAGAATCCCCTTTTCGGCAAGCTCCCGTACCTGTTCCCAGCAGCCGGCGCCGTTGGTGGCCCACAGGTACAACCCGGCGGTGGAGTGCTCGACGCGCCAGCCGGCCTTCTCCAGGGCGGGCCGCAGCAGGGCCCGCCGGGCGGCGTAGCGCTCGCGCTGCTCCTCGGCGTGGGCGTCGTCGTCGAGCGCGGCGGTCATGGCCGCCTGGACCGGCGCGGGCACCATCATGCCCGCGTGCTTGCGCACCTCCAGCAGCCGCATGATGAGCTCGGGGTCGCCCGCGACGAACGCCGCCCGGTATCCGGCCAGGTTGGACCGCTTGGACAGCGAGTGGACGGCCAGGAGCCCCTCGTGGGAGCCGCCGCACACGTCGGGGTGCAGGATGGAGACCGGCCGCTCCTCCCACCCGAGCTCGATGTAGCACTCGTCGGAGGCGACCACCGCGCCGCGCTCGCGCGCCCACGAGACCACCTTGCGCAGGTGCTCGGCGGGCAGCACCCGTCCGGTGGGGTTGGACGGCGAGTTGACCCACACCAGCGGCACCGGCTCGGGACCGAGGGCGAGCAGCCCGTCGGTCGCGAAGGGCTCGGCGCCCGCCAGCCTGGCCCCCACGTCGTAGGTGGGGTAGGCCAGCTCGGGGAAGATCACGCGTTGGCCGGGGCGTACGCCGAGCAGCGTCGGCAGCCAGGCGACCAGCTCCTTGGAGCCGATCGTGGGCAGCACGGCCTTCGGCTCGACCACCACGCCGTGCCTGCGGCGCAGCCAGCCGGCCGCGGCGCGGCGCAGCTCGGCGGTGCCGTAGGTCATCGGGTATCCGGGGCTGTCGGCCGCCGCCGCCAGCGCCCGCCGGACGACCTCGGGCACCGGGTCCACCGGTGTGCCCACGGACAGGTCGGCGATGCCGTCGGGGTGGGCCTGGGCCCGCTCCTTGTACGGCGCGAGCCGATCCCACGGAAAGTCCGGCAGCGCGATCACAATCGTCTTCCCCCAGAGGTCAGGGCACGCCCCCGCACGGCCGGTGCGCAGGGGCGGACCCGCTCGGACCGCCCGCCCCCGTGACCGTCACCGGGCCGCGGGGAGCGGCTGTGCAGGCGGATCGGCGGTACCGGCTAGTGGTCCTCGCCCTGTGGCGGCAGCGCGGCGACCAGTGGGTGGTCCTTGTCGATCTTTCCGACCTTCGAGGCGCCGCCGGGCGAGCCGAGGTCCTCGAAGAAGTCGACGTTGGCCTTGTAGAAGTCCTTCCACTGCTCGGGAAGGTCGTCCTCGTAGAAGATGGCTTCGACGGGGCACACGGGCTCGCACGCGCCGCAGTCCACGCACTCGTCGGGGTGGATGTAAAGCATGCGCTCGCCCTCGTAGATGCAATCGACGGGGCACTCCTCGATGCACGCCTTGTCCAAGACGTCCACGCAAGGCTGCGCGATGACGTAGGTCACCTGGGGCTCCTTCTTCTCCGCACCTTGGCGCGACTTCGACCGCGGTTGCTACTGACCTAGTATTGCCGTGCCCGGCGTATCTCTGAAACGGAGGGGGGCAAAGTCGGTGACACCACGCTTCGGCGCCCGCCTCGTCGTCGCCATTCACCCCTCTGACGTGGGCGAACGCGTGACGATCCGGCGACGGGTGCCCGAGGGGTTCCGCGACGTGGTGGGCGAGCTGGTCTCCTGGCGCGACGGCCTGCTGGTGGTGCGCCGCCGCGACGGCGAACTCGTGGAGATCGCCGAGGAGTCGCTGGCCGCGGCCAAGGTCGTGCGCCCGGCCCGATAACCGATCCCCATCGCGCGATGGCGATCCACGCTCGCGCGATGACGATCACGCTCGCGCGATGACGATCACACTCGGGCAATGACGATCACGCTCGCGCGATGGCGCTCACGGCTCTCGCCATAGCGATCACCGCGAATCGGACACCACACCGCCGCGCCTCCTCGACCGTGGCCACTATAGCGGTAAGTATTCATCTCGTGACCGTACGTACCCGCGCCGCCGCGTCAGTGATCCTCTTCAGCGCGCTCGCCGGATGTGGCGCCCCGGCGACGGAGGAGGGAAAGAAGCTCCCGCCGGTGAACCCGGAGGCCGCCTCGCTGAAGGAGGGCTTCGCCACCATGGAGCGCCTGGTCGAGGCCGCCAAGAAGGAGGGCACGCTGACCGTGGTCGGCCTGCCGCGCGACTGGGTGAACTTCGGCGAGATCATCGACGCGTTCTCCGACAAGTACGGCATCAAGGTCGAGGAGCTGGACCCCCAGGCGAACAGCCGGGCCGAGATCGCCGCCGCCCGCGCGCCGAAGAAGCGCGGGGCGCACATCCCGGACGTGTTCGACCTGAGCCTCGACGTCGCGGTGGCCAACGCGGGCATGTTCGCGCCCTATCGGGTGCAGACCTGGCATGACATCCCCGACCGGCTCAAGGACCACCAGGCGCGCTGGTACGCGGGCTACGCCGGGTACATGTCGCTGGCGTACGACCCGAGCCGGGTCAAGCCCCCGGCGGGGTTCTCCGACCTGCTCCGTCCCGGCTACTCGGTGGCGCTGCCCGGCGACCCGCGCGAGACGGCGTCGGCCTTCGGCGGCGTGATGGCGGCCTCGCTGGGCCCCGGCGGGCCCAAGGCCGAGCGGGGCGTGGCGTACTTCGGCAGGCTGAAGCGGGTCGGCAACCTGGCCGCGCCCGGCAAGCAGGCCACGGTCGTGCTCGACTGGGACTTCCTCAACGCCGAGCGCGCGGCCAGGGGCGGCGACACGCCGTGGAAGGTCGTCTACCCGCGTGACGCGGTGCTCGGGGCGTTCTACGTGCAGGCGATCAACAAGCACGCGCCCCATCCGGCCGCGGCCCGGCTGTGGCAGGAGTTCCTGTTCTCCGACGAGGCGCAGAACCTGTTCCTGAAGGGGTACGCCCGTCCGGCCCGGATCGAGGCGTTGCAGATGCGCGGCACGCTGGACGACGAGGCCGCGGCCAAGCTGCCGCCCGCGCCCGCGAGCAAGCCGGTCTTCCTGACGGTCCCCGAGGCCGACGAGGCCAAGACCTACCTGCGCCGGGCCTGGGCCAAGACCGTCGGCTGACCGTCCGGGCCCCCGAAGGCGCAGCTCACCACATATCTGGGAACAGAGAGATAACTGTGGCTCTTGGGGCTGATATGTCGATTCGACATCAAGGCTCTAAAGTGTCCTCACCGTGAGGTCAGTTAGGTCCCAGAATGTGAGCTGATCGTCTTGCGATTCGATACGCCGAGCTTGATGCGGTGGAACGCTCGCGCCTATGACAGCTCCTTCGGCTACGTCAGCGCCCAGGGCGCCCCGCTGGTGGAGCTGCTGGACCCCCGGCCGGGGGAACGCATCCTCGATCTGGGCTGCGGCACCGGCGTGTTCACCGCGGAGATCGCCGGGCGGGGCGCCGAGGTGCTCGGCATCGACGGCTCCCCGGCGATGATCGAGAAGGCGCTCTCGCTGCACCCGGGGCTCGACTTCATCGTCGGCGACGGCCACGACTTCACCGTCGCCCAGCTCTACGACGCCTGCTTCTCCAACGCGGCCCTGCACTGGTACAGCCGCGACCCCGACGCCGTGATCGCCAGCGTGCGCGACGCGCTCCAGCCGGGCGGCCGGTTCGTGGCCGAGCTGGGCGGCGCGGGCAACTGCTCGGAGCTGACCGCGGCCGTCTCGACCGCCTGGCGCGAGTACGGCCTGCGCGAGCCGGCCCTGCCCTGGTACTTCCCCACCCCGGCCGAGTACGCCTCGCGACTCGAAAAGGCGGGCTTCACGGTCCGGCTCCTGGAATACTTCGACCGGCCCACCCCGCTCGACGACTGCCCGAACGGAGCCGCCGACTGGGTGCGCGTCTTCGGCGCGTCTCTGCTGGAGGGGCTGCCGCCGGACCTGGTCGATCCCTTGCTGCGCAGGGTCAACGAGCTGGCCGCGCCCGCCCTGCGGCGCGAGACCGGCTGGATGGCCGACTACGTTCGACTCAGGTTCGCGGCTGTTCGTCGGTAAGTCCGCCCAATGCGGCGGGGCGATTTGCCAGACTATGGTCTGTTCCTATGGTCTCGTCCGTACCGCGCGCGACGATCAGGGCGGAAGTGCGGCGGAGCGCGATCGACGCGGCGCAAGAGGGGGCTGGTGAACGGTGAGACAGCCGGAGAGGGAACGGGATGAACTTCAGTCTGAGTGATCTCGTGCCGCCGCTGCGCTGGAGCGACGCCGCGGCGTTCCCCGACCTCCGCGACCGGCCCGGCATGCCCGACGCCTGGTGGCGCAGCCTGCCCATGGCCCGGGTGCTCAGCGTGCTCACCCCCGAGGCGCTGGGCGACCTGCTCACCGAGCTGGCCGTCACGCAGTGGCCCGCGGCGGCGGTGGGCGACATCCTGCCCGCGCTGTACGTGCTGGACCCCGAGGAGGCCGACGACCCGCACACGGCCATCGCGCTGGACCGCGCGGGCTCCTGGCCGGGCCTGCTGGCCCTCAGCGCCCGCGAGATGCTCGACCAGCCGTTCATCCAGGCCCGTCCGGTGCTCGCCGCCCTGTTCACCGCCACCTTCGCCCGGCTGACCGCGGCGGAGGCGCAGGTCGGGGAGCAGCGCGAGAAGCCCGCGTCCGCCGCCTTCGGCGCCGCCGTGACCGAGGGGCACGAGCGCGCTGTGGAGAACGGCCGCGCTGTGGAGAACGGCCGGGCCATGGAGAACGGCCGCGCCCTGGAGAACGGCCGGGCTCGCACGATGGACGAGGCCCTGGACGACGAGCGCGACCGCGCCGCGGCGAACGCCGTGGAGAACGCCGCGGCGAACGACGACGATCACGCCGCGGAGGGGGACCGCGAGAGCGGCGTCCTCGCCCCCGTCGCCGAGGCCCCGTCCTCCGAGGCCCCGGCCGCCGAGGCCCCGATCGCCGAGGTCCCCGTCGCCGAGCGCGCGGCATTGCCGCGCAGGCGCAAGCGCGAGCCCGGACAGCCGCTCGGGCAGGAGCCCGAGCCCGTGGAGCAGCCGCGCCCGCGGGAGCCCGAGCCGGAGCGTACGCCCGCCCCGCAGAAGCCGGAGCTGCAAAAGCGCGTGCGCAAGCCGGTGCGGGTCGGCGCGTTCGGCCAGCCCGCCCCGGACGCCGCCGCGCCCGGCGGGCCCGTCGCTCCGCCGGTCTCCCCTGCCGCGCCCGCCGCCGGGGCCCCCGCCCGTCCCCCGCTGCCCGTACGCACCAAGCCGTCGGCCAAGCCGCCGGTCATCCCGGGTCTGCCCGGCATCCCGGCCATCCCCGACCTGCCGCCGGCGTCGTCCTCGGGCGGGCGCTCGCTGTTCGAGCCGCTCATCCCCGGCAGCGGCCCGGCGACGGAGCGCAAGCCCAAGTCGATGCCCGTGCCCCCGCCGCCGCCCGCGCCCGCCCCGCCGCAGGCTCAGGCGCCTGCTCCGCCCCCTCCGGCCCCCGAGCCGCAGCCGGCCGACGATCGCGAGCCCGACCTGCACGCGATCGTCGAGGCGGCCTTCGCCACGCTCGACGACAAGAGCTGGGCCGTCGCGCAGAACCGGGTCTTCACCGACTCGCCGAGCGCGGCCGAGGAGCTGGCCAAGCTGTTCGCGGTCTCGCCGGCCGAGATCGAGGAGGTCGAGGCCGACCTGCGGGTGCAGTTGAAGAAGTGGCTGGTGAGCGACGAGGCGCGGCCGTACCGCGCCCACATCGGCCACCTGCAGAAGACGCTGGGCAAGGCCGCGCCGCAGTCGCTGCTGATCGGGTACGCCGACTGGCACGAGCGTGAGGTGCACTCGCTGGAGGTGCCCGCCTGGCAGTTCGTGCTCGCCTCGCTGCAGGGCTACCGGCTGGTGGACGGCTGGGTGGTCGAGGGCGACATCACCGACCTCCAGGAGCGGACCAGGGCCCTGCTCAGCGGCGGCGACGGCCCGATAACGCTGACCCGGGCCGTGGAGCTGGTGGCCACGCTCGGCATCCACCCCGAGATCGCCAAGGAGTGGCTGCAGTCGGTGCCCCACCTGCGCATCCTGCTCCCCCAGGACTCCTCCACCGGGCCGAAGACCGACCCGTTCGAGGGCCAGGGGCCGCAGGAGCGCCCCGCGGAGCCCGAGGCCGAGGCCGCGCAGGCTCCGGCCGAGGCGCCCGAGCCGGCGTCCCCGTTCGCGGCGGAGAGCACCGCCCCCGGGCCGTCCGCCTCACCCGCCGACGCCGGCCCGCCCGCCGAACCGGCGAGCCCGTTCGCGCCCCCGGAGGCCGTGAGCCCGTTCGCGCCCGCCGAGCCCGCGAGCCCGTTCGCCGAGGCCGCGAGCCCGTTCGCTGAGGCCGTCGGCCCCTTCGCCGACGCCGCGAGCCCCTTCCCGGAGCCCGCCAGCCCGTTCGCGCCCGCCGACGCCGCGGCCCCGTTCGCGGCCCAGGCGCCGGCCAGCCCGTTCGCGCCCGCCGAGCCCGTACCGCCGGCCCCCGCGCCATTCCCGGCGCCCGCCGGGCCGTTCGCGGCGCGCGAGCCCGACGGCCCCGCCCCGGCGCTGCCCTTCGGGCCCCAGGTGCCCGAGTCGGCCGACGTGCTGCCTTTCGGCCCCCGCCCCACCCCGGCCTTCGCGGCCGAGGAGGCGGCGGACGTACCGGCGGCGGAAGCTCGCCCCGAGCAGCAGGACGCCGAGGACGACGAGCCCGGGGCCGGGCTGCGGGAGGAGCTGAGCGCCATCTGGGCGGCGCAGAGCCGCAGGCAGGAGGCGTCCGGCGCCGAGGACGACGAGTCGGAGATCGGGCAGCTCGTGTACGACGGCCGCGCCGCCCGCGCCGCCGAGGCCCGCGACGAGGCCCCCGCGCAGGGCGGGCCCGAGGCCGAGGTCTCGGAGCCGCAGGCCCCGGAGCCGCAGGCCCCGGCCGATGAGGCGGGGGCCCAGCAGGGCGGCGGTTACGACCCCGAGTTCCGCCAGTTCCGGCCGCTGAAGGACGTCTCGCTCACCCGGCGCTGCTTCCGCCAGCCCGACGGGCGCTGGTGGCTGCGGGTGGACATCACCCGCAAGCACCTGGACGGCGCCGAGTGCGCGCTGCCGACCGGGTTCGCGGCCTACCTCGGCCTGGCCCCCGGCCAGACCCGCACGGTGACCAGCTCGGCCGGCGAGCTGGTCATGTCCTGGCAGAGCAGGCCGGTGGTCGAGACGCTGGGGCAGTTGCTGAAGGACGTGGACGCCCAGGAGGGCGGCCACCTGTTCCTGACGTTGTCCGACGAGGGCATGCTGCGGGCCCGGCACCTGCCGCCCGCCGAGCCCTCGGTGGAGCCGATGGCGCAGGCCCTGCGCCTGGTGGGCTACACCGCGCCCGGCGGCACGCCCGAGCAGGCGGCGCGGGTGATCGCCACCAGGATCGGGATGGCCGGCACCGCGGGCCACCCGGAGCTTCTGGTACGGCTACGCGAGCGCGGGGACCGCGACCTGCTGTCCCTGCTGGCCTAGCCGGGAGCCGCGGGTGCCACGACTGGCGATCTCCCCTGAGTTCCCCCGGGAGCTGCGCGCGCTGGATGAGCCGGTGCGCCGGGACGTCGTGGTCGCGGTACGCAGGTTCCTGTACCAGGTGCCCGCGGCCCCCCACCCCGAGCGGGTGCGCAACGCCCGCGACCCGAGGGTGGCGACGCTGCGCCTGAGCGACCGGCACCGCGGCGTGGTGCTGCGGCAGCGCGACGTGTACTGGCTGCTCACGGTGCTGCCCGACGGCGAGGCGTGGGCGTACGCGCAGCGCTACGGCTTCGGGGTCAACCCCGAGATCGGCGTGATCGAGATGTGGGACGCCGAGGCGCTGGAGCGGGTGGAGCCCGCGCTGCGGCGGGCGGCGGAGTCGTCGGAGCAGCGCCTGTTCCGCGACATCTGCGACCAGGACCTGATCTCGGTGGGCGTGGACCCGCGGCTGCTGCCGTACCTGCGCGACGTGACCAACGAGGCGAGCCTGGAGGCGCTGGAGCCGCTGCTGCCGCGCACCCAGTACGCGCCGCTCGCCGTGCTGGCGCGGGGCGGCTCGCTGGCCGCGGCCTGGCGCGAGCTGGCGTACTGGCGCACGGCGCCGCCCACGGGCGGGCGGGGCGGCGAGGAGCCGATCGACACCGAGGACGTGGCGGCGGCGCTGCTGCGCAGCCCCGACCGCGCGGTGTTCGTGGCCGACAAGGACGAGCTGGAGTGGGCGCTGACCGCGCCCGACTGGTGCGTGTTCCTGCACCCGCCGCAGCATCGGCTCGCGCGTACGCCGCACTACGACCACCCGGTCCTGGTCACGGGCGGCGCGGGCACCGGCAAGACGTTCGTGGCCCTGCACCGGGCGGCGCACCTGGCCGAGCACGGGCGCGGCACCGTCCTGCTGGTGACGTTCTCGCAGGTGCTCAGCAACGACCTGGCGGCCCGGCTGGACCTGCTGATCCCCGACGAGACCCGCCGCAAACGGGTCGAGGTGGGCAACGTGGACCGCCTCGCGCACCGCATCGTGACCGACGCCGAGGGGCGCCAGCCGACCCTGGTGGGGGCCGCCGAGCTGGCCGAGCTGTGGCGGGAGGCCGCCCAGGAGGTCGGCAGCGGGCACAGCCCGGCGTTCCTGCTGCGCGAGTGGGAGCAGGTCGTGCTGGCGCAGAACCTCACCACGCTGGAGGAGTACCTGGCCGCGGAGCGGCCGGGGCGCAGCGTGGACCTCGACGACGAGGAGCGTACGGCCGTCTGGCGGGCGATCGGCCTGGTCGTGGACCGGCTGCGCGAGAGCGGGCGCAGGACGCTGCTCCAGCTCGCCACCGAGGCGTCCACGCTGCTCGGCCAGACGACCGGCGACCTGCTGGAGGAGTCGGGGCCGGTGCTGGAGCCGTACCGGCACATCATCGTGGACGAGGCCCAGGACCTGCACCCGGCGCAGTGGCGGCTGCTGCGGGCCGCGGTGCCGCACGCGCGCGACGACCTGTTCATCGTGGGCGACCCGCACCAGCGGATCTTCGACACCCGGGTGGCGCTGGGCTCGGTCGGCATCGACGCGCGCCACTACCGGCTGGACGTCTCCTACCGGCTGCCGCAGGAGATCCTGACCTGGGGCGTGCGGCTGCGCGGCGGCGGCCCGGCCGACGGCCTGGTGGAGGGCGTCCAGGAGCTGTCGGCGTTCCGGGCCGCCGAGCACGGGCCGCGCCCGACCGTGGTGGCGTACGAGTCGCCCGAGGCGGAGCTGGCCGGGCTGGCCGCGCGGGTGGCCGCCTGGGTGGAGGACGAGGGCGTGCCCGCGGCGGAGGTCGCCGTGGCCGCGCGCTCGGCCGAGCTGGTGCGCCGGGCCCGCGCCGTGCTCCGGTCGGCGGGGCTGGACGTGCGGGTGACGACACTGCACGGGATGAAGGGGCTGGAGTTCCGTAGGGTGGCCGTGATAGGCGTGGCCGATGGCATCGTTCCCGCTCCGGACGCGCTGACCCCGGCCGGCGAGGACCCGGCGGCCAGGGCGCACGACCTCCAGCGGGAGCGCGGCCTGCTCTACGTCGCGTGCACACGGGCGTACGAGATGTTGTACGTGTCCTATTCCGGCAGGGCGAGCCCGTTCCTGCCGCCTTGATCCCATACTCTCTGAACTGCGGATATATCCCCCTTGGCCGGTTGGACCCCCATGAACCTCAGCCTGAGCGACATCGTGCCACCCCTGCGCTGGACCTCTCCCGAGCAGACAGCGCCGATCGCCGACGATCCGCGGCTGCCCCAGGCGTGGTGGCAGGCGCTGCCGCTCGACCGCGCCTGCAAGACCCTGGGCACACCCCAGGTCGCGGGCCGGCTCGCCGACCTCGCCATGGCGTGCTGGGGACACCTGATCCTCGGTGACGTGCTCCCCCTGCTGCGTTTCTCCGACCCCGCCGAAGCCGCGCTCACCCCCGAGCACCTCGGCCGCGACGTGGTGCACAAGCTGTTCACCGGCGTACTGGAGCGGCTGCTGGAGCCGTCCGGCGAGCGGGTGCTGGGCGCGCTCCCCGGCGCGCGCGCCGACCGCCCGCTGCCCGAGCTGATCAACGAGGTCTTCGCCGGGCTGGACGACCGGCAGCGCAGCATCGCCAGGGACCGCCTGTACGCCTCGCAGCGCGCCACCCTGGACGAGCTGGCCCAGCGCTTCTCGGTCACCCGCGAGCGCATCCGGCAGATCGAGCGCGACCTGCGCGACGACGTCGAGGCGTGGCTGGCCGGCCCCTCCGGGGCGCCGCTGGTGGCGCACGTGTCGTGGCTGCGCGGCCGGCTCGGCAGCGCCGTCCCCGCCGACGACCTCGCCGGCGCGGTCCCCTGGCACGGCGCCGACCTGCCCTCGCTCGGCATCCCCGCCTGGCGGTTCGTCCGCACCCTGCTCACCGACTACGAGCAGGTGGACGGCTGGCTGGTCGCGGGCGGCGCCGACGAACTGCGCGAGAAGACCAGGCAGCTCTTCACCGACGGCCCCCGCCCCCTGGCCGAGGCCGTGGCGCTGGTGGCCCAGCTCGGCGTGCGCGAGGACGTCGCCGAACGGTGGATCATGTCCGTGCCCCACCTGCGCGTCCTGGACGGCCACGTGGTCGCCTGGCCGCGCAGCGTCAACGAGAAGGCCGAGGCCGTACTCGCGATCTCCGGCACCGCCCTGACCCCCGAGGAAATCCAGGAGCGCATCGGCGAGGACTACAGCCTGGTCGGCATCCGCAACCAGCTCACCGCCGACGAGCGCTTCCTGCGCGTGGACCGCAACAAGTACGGCCTGGCGCGCTGGGGCGGCGAGCAGTACCTCGGCATCCGCGAGATGATCGTCCGCGAGATCGAGCGGGCCGGCGGCGAGGCGTCGGTCAACACGATCGTGCAGAACCTCACCACCCGCTACGACGTCAGCGAGAGCAGCGTCCGCGCGTACGCGGGCGGCCCCGGCTTCGAGCGCACCCAGCGCGGCTACATCCGCGTCGCCGGCCACGAGCAGGCCGACTACCAGCCCCGCCGCGACGTCTCCGAGACCCGCCGCTGCTTCCGCAGCCGCGACGGCCGCTGGTGGCACCGCGTGGACGTCAACGCCGAACACCTGCGCGGCTCCGGCTCCCCCCTCCCCACCGGCTTCGCCGCCTACCTCGGCATGGCCCCCGGCGGCTCCCTGACCGCCTCGGCCCCCTCCGGGGACGTCATCATAAGCTGGCACAACCAGCCCACCATGGGCAGCATCCGCCCCGTCCTGGTGGAGTACGGCGCCCAGGAAGGCGACCACATCTTCCTCACCGTCTCCGACGGCGGCGAACTCCTCACCCGCTTCCTCCAGGCCGCCGCCCCCAGCCTCCCCCCGCTCAACCGCGCGCTCCACCTGATCGGCTACACCGCCCCGGTGGCCTCGGAGGCCGAGGGAGTCCGCCTGATCGGCGCGAGGATCGGCCTCCCCGAGGGCTCCAGCCGCGACGACGTCCTCAACCGCCTGAGAGACCGAGGCGACCGAGAAATCCTCGCCTTCCTAGAGGGCGTGTAAGGCCAAGGTCCCCGCTTCCCCAGAGGCCGCAAGACCGGAGAGCGCAAGGCAAGGCCCTCGCCTCTCCGGCGCTCCGCGCATCCAGCGCTGCCGCACAGGCAAGGCCCTCGCCTCTCCGGCGCTCCGCGCATCCGGCGCTGCCGCGCAGGCTCGGACAGTGCTCATTGGGGGGCACAGCCCCCCAAACCCCCAGTCACGAGGGGCAAGCCCCTCGTGGCTTCCCGCTGGCGCCCCACCCTGCCGTCGAGGTGACCAGACCCTAAAGCCGTTCTCGGAGCACCTGGAAACGGATTGGAGGAATGACACGGCCCACTACGGCCATGGCATGCCCGGAGTGCACGATGTCGGGGAGTCCCACCTCCTCCTCCACGATGCCCAGCCTGGTGGTCCGGATGCTGGAGGCAGCACAGATCGACCGGGGAGACAGGGTTCTGGAGATCGGCACGGGAACCGGCTACTCGACCTCACTGATGTGTCACATGCTCGGCGACGACGCGGTGACCTCGATCGAGTACGACCCGGAAGTCGCCGCCGCCGGCCGCATGGCGATCAACGAGGCGGGGTACGCGCCCACGCTGGTGGTCGGTGATGGACTGACCGGATATGACGGAAACGCCGAATACGACCGGCTGATCGCCACATGTTCCGTGCGCTACATTCCTCCGCACTGGATGTGGCAGGTTCGCGACGGCGGGACCATCACCACGCCGCTTTGGGGGTGGATGGGCGCGACGGCCTTCGCTCACCTGACCCTCGATCATTCGGGGAACGCCAGCGGGCGCTTTCTGCCCGACAACCTCTACTTCATGACCGCTCGCGCCCACTGTCCCCATCCGCTGGCCGTCGCGCTCGTGCCCCGGGGAGAACCGCGCGCCAGCACGATAGATCCCGGCATCCTCGACGACGAGACGGGCCTGTTCGTCGCCCAACTGGCCGCCCCGTCGGCCCAACGGCTCGGGTCGGGCGATGAGGTGATCCTGGTGGACGTCGCCACCGGATCTCAGGCCGGCACGAAGAAGGCCGGGGCGGGCGGATGGACGGTGCGTCAGCACGGGCCGCTACGGTTGTGGGACGCCGTGGAACAGGCGATCCAGACCTGGCAGGAGGCGGGCTCGCCCCACCAGTCGGGGTTCGGTCTCACCGTCGGCCCCTCCGGGCAGTGGGTATGGCTCGGCGACCCCGACGGGCCCCGGTGGTACCTGCCGGCTTGACCGCGCCGCGTCACTAGCCGCATCGAACGCAAGGCCGTGGACAACCCACCACCTGACCGTGCTGGAGGACTCCGGCCTGCTGGTGGCCGACCCCGACGCCTTCCGCCGTAACCGCTCCGAGTACCGCATCACCGAGCCGCTGGTCCGCTTCTACCACGCGATCATGCGCCCGTACTGGGCGCAACTGGAACGGGTACGGCCCGGCCGCACCGAGCGGATCTGGCGGGCCGCCCAGCCCCGGTTCCGCGGCAACGTGGCCGGGCCGGTGTTCGAGCGAATGTGCCGGGTGTGGTGCGAGGACTTCGCCTCGGAGGAGACGCTTGGCGACATGGCGGGCGGCGTCCTGTCCGGGGTCGTCCATGACCCCGCCACCCGGACGAGCCATGAGGTGGACGTCGCCGTCCGCGGCCCCGACGGCGCGCTGCTGGCCATCGGGGAGGCCAAGTGGGGGGACGTCATGGGGCTCGGGCACCTGGAGCGGCTGGAGCGGGTGGCGGCGCTGCTCGCGGCCAGGGGCGAGGCTCCGGACCGGCTGCTGCTGTTCAGCGGTACGGGGTTCATGCCGGCCCTGGAGGAGGCGGCGGCGCGCAGCGGGGGGCGCGTGCAGTTGGTGGGGCTGGAGCGGTTGTACGCAGGTTCGTGATCGCAGCCGGGAACCCCGGGCAGATCTATGTGACGTTGGCCCGGCTGGAGAAGGCCGGGCTCGTGGTCTGTGAGCGGGCCGATGGCCTGCCCGAGCGGCCCGACCGCGAGGTCTACGCGCTGACGCCGGCCGGGCAGCAGCGGGTGGCCGCCTGGCTGGCCGAGGTGGGGTGGCCGTCGCGATCGTCGCCCTGCTGGTCCTCCACACCCAGCCGGAGCGGGGCTACGGCCTGGACGGCTCCTCCGTCCTGCTCAACAACACCGCCAAAAAAATCGCGGCGGGATGTCGAGAACCCGTCCGCGGCTTCGTCCCTGGGGTGAAACACGCCCACAATGGGCCCTGGAGCACCAAGGAGAACACGATGGCCAAGTACCTGCTTCTCAAGCACTACCGGGGCGCGCCGGCACCGGTCAACAACGTGCCGATGGACCAGTGGACGCCGGAGGAGGTCTCGGCCCACGTGCAGTTCATGCGCGACTTCGCCGCACGGCTGGAGAGCACCGGCGAGTTCGTGGACGCTCAGGCGCTGTCCCCCGAGGGCACGTTCGTCCGGTACGACGGCGAGGGCCGGCCGCCGGTCACCGACGGCCCGTTCGCGGAGACCAAGGACCTGATCGCCGGCTGGATGGTGATCGACGTGGACTCCTACGAGCGGGCGCTGGAACTGGCCGCCGAGCTGTCCGCGGCTCCGGGCGCGGGCGGCAAGCCGATCCACGAGTGGCTGGAGCTGCGCCCGTTCCTGACCGAGCCCCCGACCATCACGGAGTGACGCATGGTGGACGAGGCCCTGCTGCGGAGCCTTATCCCCACTGTCATCGGCATCCTCGTCCGCCGCGGCGCCGACTTCGCGGCGGCCGAGGATGCCGTGCAGGACGCCCTGATCGAGGCCGTACGCGTGTGGGCGGACGACCCGCCGCGCGACCCCAAGGGCTGGCTGGTCACCGTGGCCTGGCGCAAGTTCCTCGACGCCACCCGCGCCGACACCTCGCGGTGGCACCGCGAGGAACTCGTCGAGGCCGAGCCCATGCCCGGCCCGGGCGAGGCGGTGGACGACACGCTCCAGTTGTACTTCCTGTGCGCGCACCCGTCGCTGACCCCGGCTTCGGCCGTCGCGCTCACGCTGCGCGCGGTCGGCGGCCTGACCACGCGTCAGATCGCGCGGGCGTACCTGGTGCCGGAGGCGACCATGGCCCAGCGGATCAGCCGGGCCAAGCGCACCGTATCGGGCGTCCGACTCAACCAGCCCGGTGACCTCGCCACGGTGCTGCGCGTGCTCTACCTGGTCTTCAACGAGGGCTACTCCGGCGACGTCGATCTCGCCACCGAGGCGATCCGCCTCACCCGCCAGCTCTTCGCCCGGATCGACGAGCCCGAGGTCGCGGGGCTGCTCGCGCTCATGCTGCTGCACCACGCACGGCGCGCGGCGCGGACCGGCCCCGACGGCAGGCTCATCCCTCTCGCCGAGCAGGACCGCAGCCTGTGGGACACCCGCCTGATCGCCGAGGGCGTGGACGTGCTCCAGGCCGCCCTCGCCCGCGACCGGCTGGGCGAGTTCCAGGCCCAGGCCGCCATCGCCGCGCTCCACGCCGACGCCCAGACGGCCGAGGAGACCGACTGGGTGCAGATCGTCGAGTGGTACGACGAACTGGTGCGCCTCACCGGCAGCCCGGTGGCCCGACTCAACCGGGCCGTCGCGGTCGGCGAGGCCGACGGCCCGCGGGCCGGCCTGGCCGCCCTGGCGGAGCTCGACCCCGCCCTGCCCCGCTACGCCGCCGTCGCGGCGTACCTGCACGAGCGTGACGGTGACCTGGTGACCGCGGCACGCCTCTACGCCGAAGCCGCGCGGTCGGCGCCGAGCCTCGCCGAACGCGACCACCTCACGCGACAGGCCGCACGGCTCAACGCGCAACTGCGCAGGTGAGCGAACCCGGGCCCTGCCCGCGGCGAGATGTGAGGCCGGCGCCCGCCTCACATCTCGGGGGGCTGTGTCGTCGTACCGGGTGAGAGGCACCTGTTCGGGCTCGGCGCCGGCGTGGCCGGCGCCCACCCGGACCACCAGGACCCGAAGGAAGACAACCGATCATGGAACCTGTGAAGGTCGCGGTCATCTACTACAGCGCCACCGGCAACGTGCACGCCCTGGCGCAGGCCGCCGCCGAGGGCGCGGAGAAGGCCGGCGCGCACGTACGGCTGCGCAAGGTCGCCGAGACGGCCCCGCCGGAAGCCGTCGGCTCCAGGCCGGAGTGGGCCGCGCACGTGCGGAACACCGCCGACGTCGCCGAGGCCGGCCACGACGACCTGGAATGGGCCGACGCGGTGCTGTTCGGCACCCCCACCCGCTTCGGCAACCCCGCCGGCCAGCTCAGGGCGTTCATCGAGACGACCGGCCCGCTGTGGTACCACGGCAAGCTCGCGGACAAGGTGTACTCGGCCTTCACCGCCTCCAACACCGCCCACGGCGGACAGGAGTCCACCCTGCTGGCCCTGAGCAACACCTTCTACCACTGGGGCGGCATCATCGTGCCCCCCGGCTACACCGACCCCGTCCAGCTCCAGTCGGGCAATCCCTACGGCACCTCCCACGTGGCCGGCGGCGGAGCCCCCAGCGAGACGACCTTGGAGGCGGCCCGCCACCAGGCCCGTCGCGTCGTCGCCATCACCGCCGCGCTCAAGGCCGGCCGCGCCGCCTGACCTGCCCCGTCTGCGCGCCGGTGAGGCGAGGTATCGGGGCGGGATCAGGCCCGGAGGTACATCAGGACGGCGCGGACGCGGCGGTGGTCGTCGGTGACCGTGGGCGGGAGGTCCAGTTTGGTGAAGATGGCGTTGATGTGTTTGCCGACCACCTTCTCGCTCACCCTCAGCTCGTTGGTGATCGCCGTGTTGGAGCGGCCCTCCGCCATGAGGGCGAGGATCTCGCGTTCGCGGGGCGTGAGGCGGGTCAGCGGGTCGTGGTGGCGGGTGAGGAGGCGGCGGACGACCTCGGGGTCGATGACGCAGCCGCCGGCGGCGACCCGTTCGACGCCCTCGACGAACTCGCGCACCTCAAGGATGCGGTCCTTCAGCAGGTAGCCGATGCCGCCGTCGTTCGTGGACTCCAGGAGCTTGGCGGCGTAGGCGGTGGCCACGTACTGGCTCAGGATCAGGACGGGGAGCCCGGGGTGGGCGTGGCGGAGGGCGACAGCGGCGCGCAGGCCCTCGTCGGTGAAGGTGGGCGGCATGCGTACGTCGGTGACCACGATGTCGGGGGCCTGCTCGGCGACGGCGGCGGACATCGCGTCCGGATCGGCGGCGGCGGCCACCACCTCGTGGCCGAAGCGGGCCAGCAGCGCGGCCAGCCCCTCGCGCAGCAGTAACGCGTCCTCGGCGAGCACTATGCGGAGCACGGCAACTCCAGGCGCAGGATCGTGGGCCCGCCGGGCGGGCTGGTCAGCGTGATGGTGCCGGCCAGGGCATCGACCCGGTCGGCCAGTCCGGTCAGGCCGGTGCCGCGCGCCGGGTCCGCGCCGCCCTTGCCGTTGTCGCCCACGACGATGGTCAGGGTGTCGGCGGTGGCCGAGCCGGTCACCGTGATCTCGGTGGCGGCGGCGTGCCGGGCCGCGTTGGTCAGGGCCTCGGCGACGACGAAGTACGCCGTGGACTCCACGGGCGCCGGTAATCGTTCCGGCACGTCCATCGCCACGGTCACCGGCACGGCCAGGCCCGCCGCGAGGTCGGCGACGGCGGCGCGGAGGCCCAGGTCGGTGAGCACCCGGGGGTGGATGCGGTGGACCAGCTCGCGCAGCTCGGAGAGCGCGGCTCTGGCCTCGTCGGCCGCCTGGGCGAGCAGGGGGCGGGCGGCCTTTGGGTCGTGGTCGAGTTCGAGCTGGGCCGTGACGAGCGTCATGCCGAGCCGGAGGAGCCGCTGCTGGGCGCCGTCGTGCAGGTCGCGCTCGATGCGGCGGCGTTCGGACTCGAAGGCGTCGATGAGGCGGGCGCGGGAGCTGGTCAGCGAGCGGACGCGGGCCTCGTCGCCGGGGGAGAGCAGGAGGCGGGCGAGCGCGCCGTGGGCCAGCGCGGCGAGGGCCGTCGCGTAGGAGAGGAGGACGACGGTGCCGAGCACGGCCAGCGCAGCCCCGCCGACCAGCGCGAACACCTGGCCGTCGGCGGCGTCGGCCCGCGTCGCGGGCGTGGCGGACGCCGGTCCGCCGGGCTGTGAGGTCGTGAGGTTGGCGACGCCGCTCAGGTAGACCAGTGCGGGGGCCGAGCCGAGCAGCAGCGTCACGACGTTCACGGCCAGCAGCACGCTGCCGTGCAGCACCAGGTAGGCCAGCTCGCGCCAGGTGGCCGCGTCGGTGTGCCGCGCCCTCAGCCAGGCGGCGAGCCCGGCACGGTCCGGGACGCGGTGCGGGTCGGGCAGCGCGGGAAGGCCGAGGAGCGCGACGCGCCGCCGCTCGGCCGCCGCGAGCGGGGACGTCAGCAGCGGCATGAGCACGTACGCGCCCGCCACCAGCGCCACCGGAACCCACGCCAGGGCCAGCAGGCCGCTGACCACGCCGGTGAGCACGTAGGCGGCGGCGCGCAGCGGCCAGGTGGACGCGACGAAGCGCAGGGGAGCCCCGCGCAGCGCCTGTGCCATCTCCATGGCCGTCACTGTACGAGGTAGGGCCTGCCCACCCCCGGGACTGGGGGCGGAGACTCCTGTGCCCGCCCGCCGCACCGCCTTGGATGGGCCTTCGACAAGCCGCGAAGGAGGAGCTTCATGATGGGATTCGCGCACAAGCTGGGTGCGGTGCTCACGGGCACTGTGCTCGCATTCCCGGGCGGCACCGTCCTCCCGGGCGGCGGCGCGGCGGCCCAGCCGAAGATCGCGTGGGCGCCGTGTGCGGCCAACCGGGCCGTCGAATGCGGTGAGCTGCGGGTCCCGGTCGACTGGGGCCGGCCGGGCGGGGCGAGGTTCGGCCTGGCGGTGGCCCGGCTGAAGGCAGCAGAGCCGGGGCGGCGCATCGGCGTCCTGGTGGTGAACGTCGGCGGCGGGCCGGGCACCGATTTCGTCCAGGGCGAGGCGAGCACGTACTTCAGCAAGGAGATCCTGGCGAGATTCGACATCGTGGGTCTCGACCCGCGCGGCGTGGGAGGCAGCTCCCCGGTGCGGTGCTCGGCCGACATCGTCCGGCGCGAGCCCCTGCCCACCCCGCGTGACCAGGCCGACTTCGACCGGCTCCGGGCGTACGCCGCCGAGCTGGCCGCCGACTGCCGACGCCGCACCGGACCGGTGGCCGATCACCTCGACGCGGTCAGCGTCGCCCGGGACCTCGACGCCGTACGGGCCGCGCTCGGCGAGCGCACGATCAGCTACCACGGCGTGTCCGCGGGAACACTCCCCGGGCAGCATTACGCGGAGCTGTTCGGACGCAATCTGCGGGCGATGTCGCTGGACAGCGTCCTCGACCACAGCCTGCCCACCGGCCGCTTCCTGGTGAGCCAGGCGGCCAACGCCGAGGACGCGTTTCTGGCGTTCGCCCGCTGGTGCGCCCGCGACCGGGCGTGTGCGCTGCACGGCAGGGACGTCCCGCGGATCTGGGACGGGCTGATGGCCCGCGCGGACCGGGGCACACTGCGCGATCCCGCCCTGGCCGGCCGCGTGCTGAGCGCGTACGACCTGGCCACGGAGGCGCATCTGGGCGGGCTCATGGGGCCGGATCACTCCTGGCTGGCCGAGCGGATCGCCTCGTTGGAGTCGGGGAGGCCGGGACCGCGCGGCATCGTACGCGGCCAGCCGGGCCCGGAGGTGCGGGAGATCGAGCACCCGGCCCCCGCCGCCTGCCAGGACTGGCGGCTGACGATCCCCGACCACCGGCGGTTCGCCGCCCACGCCGCGAAGATGCGCCAGGTCGCGCCGCACATGCGTACCCAGCCCGACACCCAGGCGTTCGCGCTGACCTGCGCCCTCTGGCCGGTCAAGCCGCGCAACCCCCAGCACCGGCTGAAGGTGCCGGCGGGCACTCCCCCGATCCTGCTGGTCAACGCGCGTCACGACCCGGCCGCCGGGCACGCGTGGGCGGTCGGCGTCCGCCGGCAGCTCGGCCGGGGCGCGGCACTGGTGACCTACGAGGGCGCGGGCCACGGCGCCTACCAGCGCACGGCCTGCACACGGCGGGCGGTCGACGACTACCTGCTGCACCTGCACGTCCCCACCGAGGGCCGCCTCACGTGCGGACGCTGAGCGCGTGCCTTCACGACTTTCCGTGGGGGCGATGCCGCCCCTACGCGATCACCCGTTCCGGCGTGTCGAGCCAGACGCGCCGGCCATCGGGGCGGACGGTCATCCCGAACCGGTCGCGATCCGGTTCTCCCCATTCCACCCACCGGAAGTACGCCTCGACGACCTCCTCCCACACGGACCGGTCGCCGGCCTGCACCACCTCGAAGTCCTGCCGGCCGGCCTCCCAGGTCACCCTCGCCCATCGGCCGCCGTCATCCGGGTCATGCAGCCACAACCGGAACCCGCCGTCCGCCAGGTAGGTCGTGGTCGATCGCAGCCCGGTGATCGCGGCGACCGCGAGGTCCGCGCCCGCGGGCGCGTAGGCGATGGTCCGCGGGTCCACCGGCGTACGGGAGCACCGCTCCGCGCCCTCGGCCTGATGCGCGGACCGCTGGGAACGCATCATCATGTAGGACGCGAAGCGGGGAAAGCGCCCATGCGCGACGCCGTCCGGGGTGACGACCAGCCGCAGCGCGTGGTTCTCCCCGAAGTTCGGGCACCAGGGCAGCACGATCACCCCGCCCGGACGGCACTGCCCGACCCATGCGTACGGCACCCGCCGCACACCACAGGTGACGTGCACCCGGTCGAAGGGCGCCCGCTCCAGGCAGCCGTCCGCACCGTCACCGACGACCAGATGCGGCTGCACACCGGCCTCGCCGAGGTTTTTCGCCGCCTGCTCGGCCACCGCGGCGTCCACCTCGACGGAGGTCACGTTGCCCGCGCCGACGATGTGCGACAGCAGCGCGGCGGTCCACCCCGTACCGGTGCCGACCTCCAGCACCCTGTGCCCGGGTTTCGGGTTCAGCAGGTTGAGCAGGTCGGCAACGGTCGCGGGGGCGGAGTTGGAGGAGGTGTAGTCGGTTCCGGGCGGCACGCGTACGGCGCCGCCGTCATCGATCACGTCGCGCAGAGGGGTTCTGCCGTCGTCGAGCTGCGTGACGATCGGGCTCTCGGAGTAAACCGCGTCCAGCCAGGCACCAGGGTCGGCGGTCCGGTCGATCGCGACCATCTCCTCGCCGGCGACGAGCGCCACGGGCGGGATGAACATGTGCCGGGGAGCCGCCCGGAACGCGGCTTCGACCAACGGCCGAACGTGCCCGATCCGCGCGGTGACATCGCCGATCATCCGCTCGACCCGCACCGCGATGCCGTCGGCCTCGGCCACTACTTCCCCCCGCCCTGCTTGGGGTCCTTCGGCTGCTGCTGCGGGACCTGGTCGTAGTTGCCGGGGTCCTTCTTCGGGTCTTTGTCCCCGCGGTTGGGGTCCTCGTGCTTGCCTCGCCGCCGGCTCACAGTGGTCTCCCCTCTCATTTGGTCACTATCGGTGACTGCATGGTCGCATGAGGGGATGGGCGCGGGAAGGCCCTTCCCGGAGAGTTCGGCCCGGCTGACTGAAGGGTGAGGGTACAAGGGACCCGCCGCGGCGCGGCGTACGGCCCCGGCTCCTGCCCGCTGGACATGCTCCCCGACGTGGTGGGCCTCGCGGAGCTGCATGCGTCGCGGGAGGCGGAGGGGCGTACGGCGTGAAAAGGCCCCGCCAGGCACCACCTCAAGACGCCTGGCGGGGCGGGCCACCCCAGGGCCGCGGAAGAACGCACGCGGCTCGCTCGGGGGGCGTTCGGGGCCGGCCGCCGCTCGCGGGGAGCGACGGCCGGGGGTCAGGTAGCTCGGTGGACGAGCCAGGCGTGGCAGGCCGCCGCGGTGCGCGCCCGCTTCTCGCGTAGGTGCTCCGGCCCGTGCAGCGCCATGTGCAGGGTGAACAGGCCCTGGACCGCGGCCGGCCCGGTCACGGCACGCGCGGGCGCCGAACTCCAGGCCAGGAGGGCACCGACGTATCGCTCTTCTTAGCGGAGATCCGGGCAAACAGGTCCGCAGGGAGGGTGTTGCGGTGTGTGGTGACGTCGGCTCCGGGGGGCCGGTCGGCCAAGGTGGTCATGATCGCTCCCATCGTGGGGGGTGGGGATTGAGGGGGCGTGCTCCGGTCACTGCGCAGCGCGCGAGGGCGCCGCGGCCGGGGTCAAGGGCGGCGTCGGGCCGATGCGGCCGCGCCGCCGGCTGGTGATCCCGAGCTGGTGCGTCAGGGCGGCCACCAGCTCGGGGGCCGACTGCCGGCCGATCATCGCCTGGACGCCGAGGGCCTTCTCCTCCTCGGTCGGCGGCTTGTAGCGGGTGGCCCACCACCACGCGCCGAGGACGCAGATGCGCCAGGCCGGGAACGTCTGCCGGATCGCGTGGAGCTGCATCTCCTGCCGGGCGGTCAGGCCGGACATGGGGCCACCTCCTGAGGATGGAACCCGCACGCGCCCATCGCTGTCGTGGGCGCGTGCGGGAGGCGTCGGGGTCCCCGTCCGCGGAGTACCGGCGTACGCCCCCTCGCCTGCTCGGCCGCGCCCGCCCGTCCCCGTAGTGCGAGCGGACGCGGAGCCGTCCATCACGTCGTGGTCCCACTCGGCCCACACCGTCCGGCTGCGGCCCACCGAGGCGTGGTCCCACCGGTCGGTCAGCGCGGCGACGACGGCGAGACCGCGCCCCGACTCCTGATCCGGCGACGGGTCCTCGATGCGCGGTTCCTCGTCGCGCACGGTGCCGTCGTCGATGACCGCCAGGCGGACGTACGCCGGAAGCTCGGTGAGCACCACCTTGACCTTGCCCTTGGGAGGGAGGCCCGACCGCGTGTGCCGGACGGCGTTGGCCACCAACTCCGAGACGACGACCACCATGTCGTCTACCCGAGGATGCGCGGGCGCGGTCTTGGCGATGAAGTCTCGGGCTTCTCGCGCCGCTGTCGGGACGCCTTCGTGCTCCCAAATGGTGACCGTCATGCCGCACCGCCGGTGGTGCGGCGGCAGCACGCCTGGGAAGGGCATCCGCAGCCCGCGCTACGGTGCGGCGCGCGATGGAGGTTCTGCAGGATGAGGGCCTGGTGGTGACGATGCCGCAGAGGGAGAAGTGATCGGATCATGCGACCACTCCCGGGTGACGGCCAGCGGTACCGCTCGGGGCCGCACCAGATCTCGGCGTCCTCGGCGGAGAGGATGGCGTAGTGCTCCCGCAATGTACTGGGCTCGGAGTCGCGGGCGCGGACGCCATGCGCGGTCAGCGCGGCCCGCAGGGCGAGTGCTGCCTGCTCAGGGCTCATGACCATGACCCTAGGCGCGGTGCGTAGCGCCAGGGACACAGACTGTGCCCCCTGGTTTTGGTCAGGTCAAGACCCCGATTTTGTCCGCGAGCTCGCGAGCCTGACGCCGCAGCCGCGCCGGCCCGGCCTCGGCCATCTCCAGCGTCATGCGCCGGGCGTAACCGTTGTAGCGGATCGTCTCGGGAGCGGTCTGCTGGGCCAGCTCCAATGTGCCGAGCACGGCGTCGTGGTCGTGCTGGAGCTGGTGCGCGCGGGCGACCTCGATGAGGTGTCGGCCCCGGCGAGGCCGGGAGGGGATCGGGACCGCCTCGGCGTGGTCGGCCTGCCGAGCCGACTCGCCGCTCTGATGCAGCTCTACCGCCACAGTGACGGCATGGGGGCGCATGATGACGCGGCTGAAGGAGGTCCACGGCTGGTAGTAATCGCCCGGGAGGCGGTCGGCGATTCGGCCGGCCTCCTCCCAGTGCCGCCACGCCTCCCCGGCCTCGCCGAGCCTCGCTGCGGTGAACGCGAGCTCGAAGTGCAACGCGCCCCACATGGCCAGCAACTCCGTGTCGGCGCGGTCCATGTGCGGCGAGAGGGCTGTCAGGCCCTGCTCATTGATACTGCGGGCGGCGTCGAAGTCGGCGGCGTCCCGGTGGGCCTGGGCCAGGAACCAGACGGCGCAGGACAACGCCAGCGGATCCTCGGACTCCTGTGCGGCCATCAGCGCGCGGTCGGCCACCCGCCAGAGCAGGTCCTGGGCGGGCTGGTAGGCGACGAACATCTGGGTCAGTCCGTAGACCTCGGCGAGCAGCGCCTGGGCGCGTCGCCGGTCTTCGCCCTGGTACATGACTGCGGCGAGCTGGGCGTCGCGGATGAGGTCGGGCAGAAGCCGCCCGAGGGCGGTGCGGTGGTCGGGCGAGGAGTGGCGTGTGCGCCATGCCGAGTCGAGGCGGGCCCGGAGGGTGGTGAGCGGCTGCACGGTCCCGGTGGGCTGCAAGGGCAGGGCGTTGACGGCCTCCCGGACGGCGGCGAGCGCTGGGTGGCCGGGGCCGGTGAACATCCTGATGGGCATCGACTGGTCGCCGGTCAGCTCCGATAGGTCGCGGACGCGGAGCGCCTCGGCGAGCTGGAGGAGGATCGGCAGCCGGGGTTGCTGCTGGCGCTGGCCCCGCTCCACCGCCTTGAGCCACGATTCGGACTTGCCGACGAGGCCGGCCAGGACCTCGCGCGTCATTCCGCGCCGTTCGCGCAGATACTGGATCCGCTGTCCGAGCGAGAGGACCGGACCGGCAGCATCGTTGGTGGTAGTTTCGTCCATAGGGCCCTGCACCTTCCTGACGCCTCGACAACCTCAGGCTACGGCGCAGGGCCGTTTGTGTGCGAGAGGTTCCGGGGCTATCGGGTGAGCCATTCGCCCTTCTGGTCGGCGAAACCGCTGTTCAGCGCGAACTGAAACTTCGCAATTTCGGCTGCTGCGGGCACCTCGAACACAATCACGCCTTTGCGGTTGTCACCTGCCCCCATGGATACCGAGCCGCCGAACGCGACTCCTTCTCGCACCTCGGCAATGGTGGCCCGGTACTGCTGGCCCTCGGCGTCGATGAGCACCGCACCATTTAACGGGCTGTCGCTGTAGGGCGCCTGGCCCTTGTTGTGAAGCACCAGTTCGACGGCGTAGAAGCGGTTGCCGGCCGACGGCTTGAGGAAGTCGTTCGCGGGCGTCGCGGTCTCCACGACCCGTTCCAGCGTGACGGCCACCTGGAGGTCCGACTCCAGGCCCGCGAGAGTAATCGTCCCACCCAGCTTGGCGGGCTCATCGGCCTCGGACGCTTCGGACGCCGGCGGCTCCTGCTCGGGCAGGGCTGTCTCGATCACCGGCGGGGCGGAGGTGGGCACCCCAGGCTGTAGCTCACCGAGTTGGACGCGCTCGGTTGGGGTCGGGGCGGATAGGGCGGCCACGCCGATGCTGCCGATGAAGCCGGCCCACCACAGTGCCCAGAACAGCAGCCAGCCGCCGGTGAGGACCCAGCCGAGGACCGTTCCAGCCAGGGCCATGCCGTGGCCGTCAGTGCGGTCACGGCGGATCTGTCCGAGCGCGACGTGGCCGAAAATCACGGCGAGGACGCTCGTGAATCCGCAGGAGATGAAGCCGATCAGGCCAAGGACCAGCGAGGCGATGGCCAGGCCGTTGGTGCGGCGCGCTGGGGCATATCCGGGGGGTGTGCCATATGTCATCGGGGCGGGACTCTTTCATGAGAGAGATTGGCGCTCTTTTCGACGCCCCGAGTATGCGCCTGGATTACAAGGAACGGGAGGGGGCTCTGGCCATGGCACGCCTGATTTTTCGGATGCCCGGCCGCGCTCCCCTTCGCGCAATACGGGACCGTACATCGTTTCATTCCTGATGGCGTCCGTAAAGATGCCTGTTTGACACGAGCCAAAGTTTTTACGACACGTGCGCAACAGTAATGTGCTCTCGTAGCAGCGGAACGCCCCCGGCCTCACGTTGCGCGGCCGGGACCGCAGCCTTCAGAACGAAGCGGAGACAGGCGATGCGTCACAAGTGGATGCGACGATCTGGAGCTATACGCGCCCGTGGGCGACGGCCGGCCCAGCAGGCACAGAGTGCACCAAGGCACGGCGGACGGGACACGGGTTTGATGGCCGCGTTCGCCTCGTCACGGAAACGGCGACTTCGGGGGCTGACCTTGGACCAATGGCGGGCCTTCCATGACGGAGTGCGTGAGGGAACCGTGCTGCCGCACTGGGACAACGGCACGGCGAGGGTGACGCTGCCCAGACACCCGGAAGATCCGATAGTGGTCGGACTGGCATGCTAGGGCCGCTTCGTGTCCCGGGTCGCCCTGGGCGCCTACGGGCCACGCTTCATTTTGGGGACGAGTGGTGCTGGAGGCGGGTGATCGCAAGGGCTCGCTGACATGAGCAGTACGAGGCATCGGCAGGGGTGTGGGCTTGTCCCTCTCGCGGCCGCTGGCTGGAGCTCCTCCACTAGGAGGCAGCCCGAACCGCCACTCGGAGCTGCGGCGGCGGTGACCTGGAGCGCCGAAAGAATCACCGACAAACGCCGACATTCACATCGGCGCAGGTCGCGTCTATCCTTGCTGGTCAGAAAGTCTGCTCCCCACGCCTGTGGGGGTGATCCAGTGGACGCACTACCACCGCACCGAGCGGAGTGCCTGCTCCCCACGCCTGTGGGGGTGATCCGTGCGCGTTCGTCACGGAGCTTCTGCCGCTCCTCTGCTCCCCACGCCTGTGGGGGTGATCCGCACCCCCGACGCCATCGGCGGGCCGTGCGGCGCTGCTCCCCACGCCTGTGGGGGTGATCCGGCGCGGACGTCTGCCTGGCCTTCATCGCCCCGCTGCTCCCCACGCCTGTGGGGGTGATCCGCTCCCGGGGATCCGTGGCGTTTATTCGCATGTCTGCTCCCCACGCCTGTGGGGGTGATCCAACAGCGGCGGGGTTTGGCTGAAAACGCCCTCCCTGCTCCCCACGCCTGTGGGGGTGATCCGGGAGGCCGCTGATGAGCGAGAAGAAGAAGCCCCTGCTCCCCACGCCTGTGGGGGTGATCCGACCTTCGCCAGCACCGGGAACATGATCATGACCTGCTCCCCACGCCTGTGGGGGTGATCCGGCGTACGAGATCGGGGCGGAGCTGAGGTGAGCCTGCTCCCCACGCCTGTGGGGGTGATCCGCGATTCCGCCCCTCCGACGTCGAGGCCCTGGTCTGCTCCCCACGCCTGTGGGGGTGATCCGGAGCACCCGTACACCGCCGAGGCCGTGGCCCTCTGCTCCCCACGCCTGTGGGGGTGATCCGGATTCGACATGGCTGAGGCCCCTCTCGTGTCGCTGCTCCCCACGCCTGTGGGGGTGATCCGTCCTCGAACTCCATTCCCATGTGGAAGAAGTCCTGCTCCCCACGCCTGTGGGGGTGATCCGCGGTTCACCGTCGACGGCGGCGAAGCCATCCTCTGCTCCCCACGCCTGTGGGGGTGATCCGCGCTTCATGAACGCCTGCCGGGCCGGCGCCGTCTGCTCCCCACGCCTGTGGGGGTGATCCAACCGGCCGTGTCGAGAAACCTCATCGGCGATCCCTGCTCCCCACGCCTGTGGGGGTGATCCGAACATCTACGGCGACGTCCTGCGGATTCATGACTGCTCCCCACGCCTGTGGGGGTGATCCGCTCACGGACACCGTCTTCGGGCAGACACGCGCCTGCTCCCCACGCCTGTGGGGGTGATCCGGCGGACCATGGCGAGTTTGATGATGTCACCGCCTGCTCCCTACGCCTGTGGGGGTGATCCGGCGTCCGCCGGCCTGCACTTCCCCGCCAGCGCCTGCTCCCCACGCCTGTGGGGGTGATCCGGCAGGGCTCAACCAGGCCCAGCTCGCACGGGACTGCTCCCCACGCCTGTGGGGGTGATCCGCACATGGGCGACGTGCTGGCCGCGGTGGAGCTCTGCTCCCCACGCCTGTGGGGGTGATCCGCGCGGCCTGGGCATCGACGTGCTCACCGCGGCCTGCTCCCCACGCCTGTGGGGGTGATCCGCTCTCGCACTCCCAGATCACGCGGGCAATCGCCTGCTCCCCACGCCTGTGGGGGTGATCCGCTCGCATATACCCCAACCAGGCGGTTAGTGGTCTGCTCCCCACGCCTGTGGGGGTGATCCGCGGGTGGTCGACTACATCTCACGCCGCCTGGCCTGCTCCCCACGCCTGTGGGGGTGATCCGCCGTCGGTGAGCTTCGCCGCGGAGTACGAGCCCTGCTCCCCACGCCTGTGGGGGTGATCCGAGCGGGCGTGGTTCGGGGTGCGCTCTCCGGTGCTGCTCCCCACGCCTGTGGGGGTGATCCGCTGTCACGGGAGCTGGACCGCCGCCAGGACGACTGCTCCCCACGCCTGTGGGGGTGATCCGTCGATCGTGAACAGGCCGTTGGCGTGGGGTGTCTGCTCCCCACGCCTGTGGGGGTGATCCGACCTCCTAGCGGGTCCGGCCGTAGACCGGTGCCTGCTCCCCACGCCTGTGGGGGTGATCCGGCCCAGGGGCTGTACAGCAAGACGGCGCTGGGCTGCTCCCCACGCCTGTGGGGGTGATCCGGTGGCGACGCCATCGTGGACCGGATCGGCACCCTGCTCCCTACGCCTGTGGGGGTGATCCGGAGTCGTCACCAGCACCATCACCGCCACCGCCCTGCTCCCCACGCCTGTGGGGGTGATCCGGACGGGTGGCGGTCGGCGTGCCCGGCGCGGGCCTGCTCCCCACGCCTGTGGGGGTGATCCGGTGGCCAGACCTCTACGCCGACTTCCGGGACGCTGCTCCCCACGCCTGTGGGGGTGATCCGGGCGATGCGGGTGTAGGCGTTGGCCCGGTCTCCTGCTCCCCACGCCTGTGGGGGTGTTCCGGGGGTTACCCCGAGGCCGGCATGCAGATGAGCTGCTCCCCACGCCTGTGGGGGTGATCCGACTGGGTGGAGAACATTACTCTTCTGCCCTGTCCGTTCCGGGTGAAGGCTGCACTCGGCCGACGTGCTGAGCGGGAGATTCAAAGGCAGACCCGAACCCGGCAGATGATCTCATTCGGATCTACTTTGCAATTTGAGTGGATCTTGGATCGGGTTCGCAGAGACGGATCGATTATTCTGAGCTCCAGCCTGTCCGCTGGAATGGTTGAATGACTGCATGACCGAGGAGGGCGACGAACCGCCACGACGCGGCAGGCTGCGGCCGGGGTGGGTGCTGGGTGCTGTGGTGGCTGCGGTGGCGATGACCGCGGGCGCGATCCTGGCCGTCCAGCGGGGCAACGACGACCCTGGTGACTTCGCCAAGGTCGTTGCCGACGCGCTCGCCCAGGGCGGCGACGAGAGGTTTCGGTCGGTGTTCTGCGAGTCGACGCCGTTGCGTAGCAGCGGAGTGGACGTGTTCGCGCTCGTTCGGCCGACCAAGGTCACGGTGGACACCGTTGTCGAGAAGGACGACGCCAACGCGATGGCAGTACTGGCCGTCGAGAAGGCGAATGATCGTGTGTGGATCTCGATGGACAAGCAACCCGACTGGTGCGTCGATGAGATCGCCCTGTGCACGACGGCTGCCGAGCCGCGCATCAGCCCGCCGGCACTTCCGTGTGATGGGCTGCTGGGCAGGGACTGATCGCAGCCACGGCACTTGCACGGCAAGACGGTCACGGCTGTCACATTCCTCTGGCGTTCTGCGCGCCCTGGTTGGGAGTCAAGTGGGCGATCAATGGGTGGGTGGGCGCTAGCGGGGAGCCACGAGGGGCTTGCCCCTCGTGACTGGGGGTTTGGGGGGCTGTGCCCCCCAAAGGGCGCTGCCCGGCTTGCGCGAAGCGCCGGATGCGCGGAGCGCGGGAGGACCTTTGTGCGGGGGGCGGGGGACCTTGTGCGGAGCGCGGGATGCGCGGAGTGTGGGAGGACCTTTTGGGCTGGGGCGTGCCTTTGGGGGGCGCGTAGGCTCTAGGCATGCTCCGGTTGTATGACACGCGGCATCGGCAGGTGGAGGAGATCGTCCCTGGGGGGCGGCGGGTGTTGCGGATGTACACCTGCGGGCCGACCGTGTACCGCTACGCGCATGTGGGGAACATGCGGTCGTATGTGCTCGCCGATTTGATCCGGCGGGTGACCGAGCGGCACGGCGTACGGGTGATCGCGTGCCGGAACGTCACGGACGTGGGGCATCTCGTGGATGACGCGGAGATCGACCCCACGGGTGAGGACAAGGTGCTGGCGCAGGCTCGCCAGGAGGGGCGGTCGGCGCTGGAGGTCGCGCGGTTCTACGAGGACGCGTTCAATGCCGATGCGGCGGCGTTGAATCTGCGGCCGCCGGAGTACACGCCGCGGGCCACCGAGAGCATCGAGTTGATGGTCGAGCTGATCGCGAAGCTCATCGAGCGCGGCCACGCGTACGCCGTGCCCGGCGGGTCTGTTTACTTTGACGCGGCTTCTTTTCCCTCCTATGGGGAGATATCGGGCAATCGGCTGGACCAGCTCAAGCCGGGGCACCGGATCGAGGTCGAGCCGGGCAAGCGGTTCCATGCCGACTGGGCGTTGTGGAAGGCGGCCGGGGGCGAGGCCAGGCCCGAGATGACCTGGGAGACGCCCTGGGGGCGGGGGTTCCCGGGATGGCACATCGAGTGCTCGGCGATGTCGCTGCGGTTCCTCGGCGACAGTTTCGACCTGCACACCGGCGGAATCGACCTGCGGTTCCCGCATCACGAGGACGAGCGGGCGCAGTCCGACGCGGCGGCGGGGCACGAGGTGGTGGCCCACTGGGTGCACGGTGAGCATCTGCTGTTCGAGGGCCGCAAGATGGCGAAGTCCACGGGGAACGTGGTGCACGTGTCCGACGTCGCGGCGGCGGGGCTCGACCCCTTGGCGGTGCGGCTGGCGGTAATGGAACACCGCTACCGGCAGCAGATGAACCTGACCTGGGAGACCCTGCGGGCGGCCGACCGTACGCTGCGCCGCTGGCGTACGCGGGTGGCGGAATGGGCCGAGGCGCCGAGCCGGCCCATGGCGGCCGAGTACGCCGCCCGCTTCCAGGCCGCTCTGGACGACGACCTGGACACGCCGCTGGCGCTGCGGGTGCTGCGCGAGCTGGAGCGCGATGAGTCGCAGCCGCCGGGCGCCCGGTTCGAGACCTTCCTGCACGCCGATCACATCCTGGCCCTGGACCTGGCGAGCGAGATCGGCAAGCTGACTCCGGCTCCGCTGCCGGCGGGGGCGTCCGAGTTGCTGGAGGAGCGGGCCAAGGCTCGCGCCGCCAAGGACTGGGCGGCATCCGATCGGCTACGGGCGGAGCTGGCGGCGATGGGGGTGCGGGTCACGGATACGCCTGAGGGGCAGGTCGCCACCACTGAGTGAGCGGGCTACTGTCACTTTCTCCTGCTACTTCTTCTACTTCTTCTACTCCTCTCTCTCCTGCTTCTCCGCTCTACTCCTCTCTCTCCTGCTTCTCGGTGAGCGGCTCCGGCGGCTCTCCCGCTTCTCCGTGAGCGGGCTACCGCGCGGGTCTCGGTGAGCGGGTTCCTCTGGCTTTCCGCCTGCTGCGGGGGGCGGGCTACAGCTTGCGGGATTCGCCCACCGCAAGGGGCCACAGGTTTTCCTCGGGCAGGCCGCGCTCGGCCCAGGCGCGCCGGGCGAGGCGGAGTGGGGCCATCAAGGGCTCGCCCGACAGCACGAACGTGCCCCAGTGCATGGTGGCCATCCGGGGGGCGCCGACGTCCAGGCAGCCGCGTACGGCCTCGTCGGGGTCCACGTGGCTGCCCTTGGTGAACCAGCGCGGCTCGTACGCCCCTACCGGCATCAGGGCCAGGTCGATGCCGGGGTGCCGCTCGCCGATCTCCTGGAACCGCTCCCCGTACGCCGTGTCGCCGGCGAAGTAGATGCGGTGTTCGGCGGTGGAGATGACCCAGCCGCCCCACAGGGTGCGGCAGGTGTCGAAGACGCCGCGGCGGCTCCAGTGGTGGGCGGGTACGAAGTCGAAGCGGACCGGGCCGATGGAGGCGGACTCCCACCAGTCCAGTTCCTCCACGCGGCGGAAGCCGCGCCGGGTGAACCACAGTTTGAGCTTGGCGGGGACGAAGATCGGGGTGTCCTTGGGCAGGCGGCGCAGGGTGGGCGCGTCGAGGTGGTCGTAGTGGTTGTGGCTGATGACCACGGCGTCCACGCGGGGCAGTTCGTTCCAGGCGACGCCGGGCGGGGTGAGCCGGGGCCGGATGCCGGGGATGCGGCGCGACCAGACGGGGTCGGTGAGCACGGTCAGGCCGCCGATCTGGATCACGAACGTGGCGTGGCCGACCCAGGTGACGATGGTGTCGGTGGCGGTGGCGCGGGGCAGGCCGGTGCGCTGGACGGGGATGAGGTCGGCGTCGCCGATGTCGGTGCGGAAGCCGCCGTACCAGGTGACGCTGACGAGCTCGCTGAAGCCGGCGAGGGGCGATGTCAGCCGGTCCCTGAAGGAGCGGGGCCATTGGCGATGCGGCTTGTGTCCGGGCCGGACGACGATGTCGGGGACGGGGATCGCGGTGGAAGGGGTCGGCTGCATCGCTTGCGACATGGGCGCTCCCTGGTACGTTCCGTCGCTCGCCCCCCGCGAGCGCACGATTTCTCAGCAATCGCCGTGAGAACCGCTCACATACCGTTAATGATCCCCTGTATCAGGAAAATATGCCTCATACGACCGAACTATCCGGTCCCTCCTCCTTGGAGGGGATCACCGTCCTCCGCACCCACCATGGCGAGCGGCGCCGGTAGCCGCCCTCGTCCAGGTCGGCCAGCCACTCGAACAGGTTCCAGCTCCCGTGGTGCCCGCAGATCAGCACCGAGACGCCCACCGCGGCGAAGTAGAGCGGGAGCATCAGCACACCCAGGCAGAACGCGTACTGGGTGGCGTGCCGCGCCTCGTGGCGCAGCAGCGGCCCGGTGAGGTACCCCTCGTCCTCCGACCGCCTGGTCAGCACCACGTTGCCCAGCGTGAACGCCCCCGCCACCGGGAACGGGATGCGGTAGCCGTGGGCGAGCAGCAACCCTCCGGGCCCCTTGGTGACCCGCGCCCGGCCCAGCCGGGCCACCAGCAGCCCGAGCGGCGTGGACAGGTTGACGTAGTTGACCACCCGCCGCGCCCGCTGCCAGCCGCTCATCACCCTACGATTGTGTGCTCCCCCGGTCGCGATGGCCAGAGAGCCTGTGCTCCTTCAGCAACCAGGACGGGCCGCGCGACGGGACGGCCAGGACGGCGACCACGATGGCGGCGAAACCGCCGTACAGGTACAGATAGCCGGCGAAGTTGGCCGCGATGACCAGGTCGCCCTCGCCGCGTTCGACGGTGAACACGACCGAGGCCAGCAGCCAGCCCAGGGCGATCACCACGGCGGGCAGCCTGCCGTCCATGAGCCGGCCGAGCCCGTACACCGCGCCGAACAGCAGCACGATCCAGGCGATGGCCGCGATGGGCACGTGCTCGCCCAGGTAGTGGTTGTGCTGGAAGCCGCCCGCCACGCCGAGCACCAGGCCCAGCACGAACAGCATGCCGTACAGGGCGCCCAGCAGCGTCGGATCGAGCCAGCGCGGCCCGTGCGGCGGCCCGTCCGTCGCGCCCGATTCGGGCGCCATCTCCCCCATGAGCTGCAAGGTTAGTGGACTCCCCCGAACAGATCGTCTTCCCGGTCGAACGGCTCGCCGATGCCGCCCGCCTCGTACGGGGCGCCGGGGCCGGGCGGGCCGGGACGGCCGGCGCGCAGGATGAAGTGCTCCACGCCCAGGGCCTGCTGGCCGATGTTGTTGGACAGGGCGTACCAGGGGGCGGAGACGGTGATCTGGGTGCGGTGGGCGCGCATGGCGTCGAGCTTGGCGCCGACGTACGCGCGGGCGTCGATCTCGGTGGTGACGTCGGCGTCGGCGCAGCCGAAGGGGGAGTCGTCGGGGTCCTCGGGCATGAAGGGGGCGCCCGACTCGCGCATCGCCTCGGCGGTGCGCTTCATCACCGACCGCGGCATCGCGGTGTGGTAGAACTTCGCGATCCGCCACGGCTCGCCGGCGCCGTGGGCGGGGTCGGCGGCCAGTTCGCGGGCGCGGCGCGAGACGCGGTGGGCCTGGATGTGGTCGGGGTGGCCGTAGAAGCCGTTCTCGTCGTAGGTGACCAGGACCTGGGGACGGACCTCGCGGATCACCTCGGCGAGGGCGGCGGCGGCCTCGTCCAGGTCGGCCTGCCAGAACGCGCGGGGGTGGTGGTTGGCGGCCACGCCCATCATGCCGGAGTCGCGCCAGCGGCCGGGGCCGCCGAGGAAACGGTGGTCGGTGACCCCCAGGGCGGCGCAGGCGGCGGCCAGTTCGCCGATGCGGTACTCGCCGAGGGCGTCGTCGCGGTCGGCCGCGAGGTGGGCGAGCTCGGGCGGGATGACCTCGCCCTCTTCGCCGAGGGTGCAGGTCACGAGGGTGACGGCCGCGCCCTCGGCGGCGTACTTGGCCATGGTCGCGCCGGTGCCGATGGTCTCGTCGTCCGGGTGGGCGTGCACGAGCAGCAGCCGCCGATCAGTCATGGGTACGAGGGTAGTCGTGACGGCCGCGCCTGGCAGGATGGGGTGTCATGACCGACAGTCCGAGCCAGAGCTTCCCCCGCCTCCACGCCAGGACCCGGCGTTTCTCGCTGGGGGTCCCGCGCGGCTTCACCGTCACCCCCGACGGGGAGCGGATCTACTTCCTGCGCTCGCGCAGCGGGGTGGACCCGGTGACCTGCCTGTGGGAGTTCGACGTGGCCTCGGGTGACGAGCGGCTGGTGGTCAACCCGGCCGCGCTCGACGCCGCCGGGGAGGACCTGCCGCCGGAGGAGCGGGCCAGGCGGGAACGCAGCCGCGAGACCGCGGGCGGGATCGTGGCGTACGCGACCGACGCGCAGGTGACGATCGCCGCGTACGCGCTGTCGGGCGCGCTGTACGTCACCGACCTGGCGAGCGGCGCGACCCGCGAGCTGACCACGCCGGGGCCGGTGATCGACCCGCGCCCGTCGCCCGACGGGCGGCACGTGGCGTACGTGACCGGCGGGGCGCTGCGGGTGCACGAGCTGGCCAGCGGCGCCGACCGGGCGCTCGCCGAGCCCGAGTCGGCGACCGTGACCTACGGGCTGGCGGAGTTCATCGCGGCCGAGGAGATGGACCGGCACCGCGGCTACTGGTGGGCGCCGTCCAGTGAGGCCCTGCTGGTCGCGCGGGTGGACGAGGAGCCGGTGCGGCTGTGGCACATCGCCGACCCGGCCAACCCCGACCGGCCGGCGGTGGCGCAGCGCTACCCGGCGGCGGGCACGGCCAACGCGGTGGTGGAGCTGTACGCGGTGGGCCTGGACGGCTCGCGGGTGCCGGTGCCGGTGGAGCAGGAGTACCTGGCCACCGCCACCTGGGACTCCCGGGGCGTGCTCCTGGTGACCATGCCGCGTGACCAGAAGTCGATGCGGCTGCTGGCCGCCGACCCGGCCACCGGCGCGACCACGCTGCTGCGCGAGGACTCCGACCCCGCCTGGGTGGACGTCGTGCCCGGCGTGCCCGCCCGGCTGCCCGGCGGCGAGCTGGTGTGGACCGAGGTGTCCGAGGGCGGGCGGCGGCTGCTGGTCGGCGACCGGCCGGTCACCCCGCCCACGCTCCAGGTGCGCGGGGTCACCGCGGTGGACGGCGGCACGGTGCTGTTCCGCGCCTCGGGCGGCGACCCGGCCTCGATCCAGGCGTGGGCCTGGCGCGAGGGCGCGCTCACGCTGGTGAGCCCGGAGGAGGACGGCGTGTACTCCGCCGCCGCGGCGGCGGGCGGCACCGTGGTGCTGACCGGCCAGATCCTCGACGGCGAGGGCCAGGTGGCCCGGGTGCTGCGCGAGGGCCGCCCGGCCGGCCACATCGCCTCGGTGGCCGAGCGGCCGGGGCTGGACCTGCGGGTCTCCCTGGTGCGCACCGGCGAGCGCGACCTGGCCACCGCCGTGCTGCTGCCCTCCTGGCACGTGCCGGGCTCGGCCCGGCTGCCGGTGCTGATGGACCCGTACGGCGGGCCGCACGCGCAGCGGGTGCTGGCCGCGAGCGGGGCGTTCCTGACCAGCCAGTGGTTCGCCGAGCAGGGCTTCGCGGTGGTCGTGGCCGACGGGCGCGGCACCCCGGGGCGCGGCCCCGCCTTCGAGCGGGAGGTGCTGCACGACCTGGCCGGGCCGGTCCTTGAGGACCAGGTGGACGCGCTGCTGGGCGCGGCCCGCCACTACCCCGGCGATCTCGACCTGGACCGGGTGGGCATCCGGGGCTGGTCGTTCGGCGGCTACCTGGCGGCGCTGGCGGTGCTGCGCCGGCCCGACGTGTTCCACGCGGCGGTGGCCGGCGCGCCGGTGACCGACTGGATGCTGTACGACACCTGCTACACCGAGCGCTACCTGGGGCACCCGGAGCAGGACCCGGGGCCGTACGAGCGGTCGAGCCTGCTCGGCGACGCGGCCAAGCTGGAGCGCCCGCTGCTGCTCATCCACGGCCTGGCCGACGACAACGTGGTGGCGGCCCACACGCTGCGCCTGTCGTCGGCGCTGCTGGCCGCGGGCCGCCCGCACACCGTGCTGCCGCTGTCGGGCGTCACCCACATGACCCCGCAGGAGGTCGTGGCCGAGAACCTGCTGCTGCTCCAGGTCGAGTTCCTGAAGCGGTCGCTGGGGGTCAGCGCTTGACGCCGTGCCAGGAGTCCCACAGGGCCGCGTAGGAGCCTCCCGCGGCCACCAGCTCGTCGTGCGGCCCCAGCTCGGTGATCCGGCCGTCCTCGACGACCGCCACCCGGTCGGCGTCGTGCGCGGTGTAGAGCCGGTGCGCGATGGCGATCACGGTGCGGCCGTCGAGCACGGCGGCGAGCGAGCGCTCCAGGTGCCGCGCCGCCCGCGGGTCGATCAGCGAGGTCGCCTCGTCCAGCACCAGCGTGTGCGGGTCGGCCAGCACCAGCCGGGCCAGGGCGAGCTGCTGGGCCTGGGCGGGCGGCACGGCCGCGCCGCCGGAGCCGACCGCGGTGTCCAGGCCCTCGGGCAGCGACTCCACCCAGTCCCAGGCGTCCACCGCGCGCAGCGCCTGCTCCACCTCGGCGTCGGTGGCGCCGGGGCGGGCGATGAGCAGGTTGTCGCGTACGGTGCCGCGGAAGACGTGGTGCTCCTGGGTGACCAGGGCGACGTGGCCGCGCAGGTCGTCCAGGGGCAGCTCGACCAGGGGGGCGCCGCCGACCGTGACCGAGCCGGTGCGCGGGCCGTGGATGCCGGCCAGCAGCCGGCCCAGGGTGGACTTGCCCGCGCCCGAGGGGCCGACCATGGCCAGCCGCTCCCCCGGCGCGACCGTGAGCGACACGTCGTGCAGCACGTCGTGGCCCTCGCGGTAGGCGTAGCGCACCCGGTCGGCCACGATCTCCTCGCCGTCGGGCCTGGCGGTGCCGGGGGTGCGGTCGTCGGGCACCCGGGCCACGCCGAGCAGCCGGGCCAGCGACGCGCCGCCGACCTGGAGCTCGTCGATCCACATCAGCAGCCGGTCCAGCGGATCGACGAGCTGCTGGACGTACAGGGTGGCGGCGGTGACCTGGTCCAGCGAGACCCAGCCCTCGATGTGGAACAGGCCGCCGATGAGCAGGGTGGCCACGACCGGGATCACGTAGCCCAGCTCGACGCACGGGAACCACACCGTGCGCAGCCTCAGGGTGTAGCGTTCGGCGGCCCAGGAGGCGGCGATGTCGCGGTCGGTGCGGGCGTGCCTGCGCCGGTGCAGGCCGAGCGCCTCGACGGTGCGCGCGCCCTCGACGGTCTCGGCCAGGCCCTCGGTCATGTCGGCGTACGCGGCGTTCTCGCGCAGGTAGCCGTCGCGGGCCCGCTTGAGGTACCACCGGGTGGAGATCCACAGCAGCGGGGAGGCGAGCAGCGCGGGCAGCGCGAGCAGCGGCCCGACCAGGACCAGCGCGCCGACCGCGAACGCGCCGGTGACCACGGCGATCAGCGTCTCGGGCACGGCGTGCCTGACCGAGCGCGACAGCGCGTCCACGTCGCGGGAGGTGCGGGTGATCAGGTCGCCCGACCCGGCGCGCTCGACGGTGGACAGCGGCAGCGCGAGCACCTGGTCCACGAACTCCTCGCGCAGCTCGGCGAGCACCTTCTCGCCCAGCCGGGAGGAGGCGTAGATGGCGTACCTGGTCAGCACGCCCTGGGCGAGTATGAAGGCGGCGATGGCCAGCGCCACGCCGCCCGGGTCGGCGCCGCTGCCGGCCTGGACGCCCTCCACCAGCTCGCCGAGCAGGCGGGGGGCGGCGAGCCCGGCCACGGCGGCCAGGCCGTGCAGGGCCAGGGCGGTGGCGAGGGCGCCGGGGTAGCGCAGGGTCAGCCGCCGCGCGTACGCGCGGACCTGCGCCTCGTCGGCGACCGGCAGGATCGGCCGGGACATCTGCCTCACTCCTCGCCTCGGGTGACGGTGGCCCGGTAGCCGGGGCACGCGGCCAGCAGCTCGCGGTGGGTGCCCTCGGCGCGGGCGGTGCCGCCCTCCAGGTAGATCACGTGGTCGGCGCGGTCGAGCACCAGCGGGCTCGTGGTGCACACCACGGTCGTACGCCCGGCGCGGGCCCCGGCCAGCCGGTCGGCGACGCGGGCCTCGGTGTGGGCATCGACGGCGCTGGTCGGCTCGACCAGGATCAGCACCTCGGGGTCGGCCAGCAGCGCGCGGGCCAGGCGGAGCCGCTGGCGCTGCCCGCCGGAGAACTCCCGCCCCGACTCGGCCACGACCGCGTCCAGGCCGCCGGGCAGCGCCTCGACGATGTCCTCGGCGCAGGCGGCGTACAGGGCCTTGGCGACGTCGGCCTCGCCCCTGGTGACCAGCTCGTCGCGGAGCCGCCCGGCGAACAGCCGGGCGTCGTTGTCGGCGACGAGCACCCGGCGGCGTACCTCGGCCAGCGGGAGATCGCGCAGCGGCACGCCGCCGTAGGTGACCTCGCCGTCGGCGTAGCGGCCGAGCCGGTCGGCGAGCGCGGCGGCGTGCCCGGGGAGGTCGGCGGCGATGGCGGTGAAGACGCCCGGCCGCACGACCACGCCGGACGCGGCGTCGGCCAGCGCTCCGGAAGGGGCCCCGGCCGCGGTCCCGGTGTCGGCGATCTCCGGCTCCAGGCTCAGGATGCGCACGACGCGGCGGGCGGCCACGTGGCCCTTGGTCAGCTTGTCGGCCGCCTCGGTGAGCGTGCGCAGCGGCGCGATCAGGAAGACGGCGTAGACGTAGAAGGCCACCATGTCGCCGCCGCTGATCCGGCCCTCCATGGCGAAGGTGGCCGCGAGCCAGGTGACCGCGGCGATCAGCAGGCCGGGCAGCAGCACCTGGGCGCCTTCGAGCACCGACTCCACGGACGCGACCCGCACCCCGGCCCGGCGCACCCGCTGGGACTCCTCGCGGTAGCGGGCGGCGAAGACCTGCTCGCCGCCGATGCCGCGCAGCACCCGCAGGCCGGCCACGATGTCGGCGGCCCTGGTGGCCAGGTCGCCCTGGAGCTCGCGCTGCTCGTGCTGGCGGCGGTGCAGGGGGCGCAGCAGCGGGCCGACGGCCGCGGCCATCAGCGGCACCCCGGCCAGCACCAGCAGGCCGAGCGGCGGGGAGGTCGAGATCAGGATGGCGCCGATGGCGCCGATCGCGACCAGGGCGCCGCCGCCGCGCAGCAGGATGTCGATGGCGTTGCCGATGTGGGCGATGTCGGAGTTGCCGACGCTGACCACCTCGCCGGTGGACAGCCGTTTGGGCAGGGTGGCGCCCAGGCGGGTGGCCTGGCGCGCGGTGACCTGGACCGTGCGGTAGGCCGCGGCCAGCCAGTTCCACACCGCCATGCGGTGGCGCATCACGCCGGCGAACGCCTGCACGCAGCCGAGGCCGAGCAGCACCAGCGACCACATCGTCAGGGCGCGGGCGTCCTTGCCGATCAGCGCGTCGATCGCCTCGCCGATCACGGCCGGCACGAGCGCCTGCCCCAGCCACCACAGCACGGCGAAGAGCACGCCGCCGGCGAGGGGTGCGGCCTGCTCGCGGGCCACCCAGTACAGGTAGCGAACGGGCCCGCGTGAGTCTGGAACGCCGGGATCGGCGACTGGTAAGGACCGCATGGCCTATCAAGCCTGACAAACGGCCGGTGACGACGGCAAACGGTTTTCGGCGTCAACCATGGTTGACACAATGCCTGTCGTCAACTTACATTGACACCTATGAGCGACACAGCGCAGTTGGCATCGGACGCCAGCAGCCGCGACCCGGCCGTGGGCCTGCGCGCCGTACGGGCGCTGCGGGTCCTGGTGGAGCGGCTGGAGGCGTTGCAGGTGGACAACGCACGCGAACAGGGCTGGTCCTGGCAGGACATCGCCGTGCACCTCGGCGTCACCAGGCAGGCCGTGCACAAGAAGTACGCGGGCGGCCGCGGGCTGCTGAGAAGGAAGGACTGAAGGGATGTTCGAGCGGTTCACCAAGGCGGCCAGAGACGCGGTCGTCCAGGCCCAGCAGGAGGCCCGCACCCTCGGGCACGGCCGCATCGGCACCGAGCACATCCTGCTGGCCATGCTGTCCGCCACCGACCGCCCGCCCGCGCAGGTCCTGGCCGCGATGGGCCTCACCTACGACGAGGCGCGGGCGGCCGTGCGGCGCTACGTCGGCACCGACGACCTCGACGCCGACGCCCTGGGCACGATCGGCATCGACCTGGGCGCCGTGCGGGAGAAGGTCGAGCAGGTCTTCGGCCCCGGAGCGCTGGACCGTCCGCGAGGCTCGCGCGCGCCCCTCGGCGGGCACGTCCCCTTCGCCCCCCGCGCCAAGAAGGTGCTGGAGCTCTCGCTGCGCGAGGCCATCCGGCTCAAGCACAACTTCATCGCCGACAGCCACATCCTGCTGGGCATCCTGCGCGAGGGCGAGGGGGTGGCGATGAAGGTGATCGTGGACGCCGGAATCGACACCGACGCCCTGCGCACCAGGATCACCGCCCTGTTGGCCGCGGCCTCCTGAGGCTCTACTTGGCCCGCAGGTAGTCGCGGTTCATCCGGGCGATGGTCTCCAGCGGGATGCCCTTCGGGCACACCGCGGTGCACTCACCGGTGTTGGTGCAGCCGCCGAAGCCCTCGGCGTCCATCTGCTCCACCATCGCCTTGGCCCGCGAGTCGCGCTCGGGCTGACCCTGCGGCAGCAGGCCCAGATGGGTGATCTTGGCTGCGGTGAACAGCGAGGCCGAGCCGTTGGGGCAGGCGGCCACGCAGGCGCCGCAGCCGATGCAGGTGGCCGCGTCGAAGGCCGCGTCGGCGTCGGCCTTCTTCACCGGGATGGTGTGCGCGTCGGGCGCCGACCCGGCCGGGACCGAGATGAAACCGCCGGCCTGGATGATCCGGTCGAACGCCGAACGGTCCACCACCAGGTCCTTCACCACCGGGAAGGGCGCGGCCCGCCACGGCTCGATGGTGATGGTGTCGCCGTCCTTGAAGTGGCGCATGTGGAGCTGGCAGGTCGTGGTGGCCCGCTGCTCCCCGTGCGCCACACCGTTGATCACCATGCCGCACATGCCGCAGATGCCCTCGCGGCAGTCGTGGTCGAAGGCGACCGGATCGTCGCCCTCCAGGATCAGCCGCTCGTTGAGGACGTCCAGCATCTCCAGGAACGACATGTCCGGCGAGACGTCCTCGACGTGGTAGGTCACCATCCGGCCCTCGTCGGCGGGACCCTTCTGCCGCCAGACCTTCAGGGTCAGGTTCATCCCGCTCACTTGTAGCTCCGCTGCGTCATCTTGACGTACTCGTACTTCAGCTCTTCCTTGTGCAGCACCGGGCCGCCCTCGGGCCGGTACTCCCACGCCGCGACGTAGGCGAAGTTCTCGTCGTCGCGCAGCGCCTCGCCGTCGGCGTCCTGCGACTCGGCCCGGAAGTGGCCGCCGCAGGACTCGGTGCGGTGCAGCGCGTCGATGCACATCAGCTCGGCCAGGTCGAAGAAGTCGGCGATGCGCCCGGCGCGCTCCAGCGCCTGGTTCAGCCCCTCGCCGTCGCCCGGCACCTTGACGTTCTGCCAGAACTCCGCGCGCAGCTCGGAGATGCGCTCCAGCGCCTTGCGCAGCGACTCGTCCGTACGCTCCATGCCGCAGTAGTCCCACATCACCCGGCCCAGCTCGCGGTGGTAGGAGTCGGCGGTGCGGTCGCCGTTGACCGACAGCAGCCGGTCGATCTTGCCGCGGACCTGGCCCACGGCCTCGTCCACCGCGTCCTGGTCCACCTCGCCGAACGGGCCGCCGGCCAGGTAGTCGCCGATCGTGGTCGGCAGCACGAAGTAGCCGTCGGCGAGCCCCTGCATCAGCGCGGACGCGCCCAGCCGGTTGGCGCCGTGGTCGGAGAAGTTGGCCTCGCCGATCACGAACAGGCCCGGGATCGTGGACTGCAGGTCGTAGTCCACCCACAGCCCGCCCATCGTGTAGTGCACGGCCGGGTAGATGCGCATCGGCACCTCGTAGGGGTTCTCGCCGGTGATGCGCTCGTACATCTCGAACAGGTTGCCGTACTTCTTCTCCACCGCGTCGCGGCCCAGGCGGGTGATCGCGTCGGCGAAGTCGAGGTAGACGCCCAGCCCGCCGGGGCCGACGCCGCGGCCCTCGTCGCAGACGTTCTTGGCGGCGCGGGAGGCGATGTCGCGCGGCACCAGGTTGCCGAACGCCGGGTAGATGCGCTCCAGGTAGTAGTCGCGCTCGTCCTCGGGGATGTCGCCGGGCGCGCGGTCGTCGCCCTTGCGCAACGGCACCCACACCCGGCCGTCGTTGCGCAGCGACTCCGACATCAGCGTCAGCTTGGACTGGTAGTCGCCCGAGACCGGGATGCAGGTCGGGTGGATCTGGGTGTAGCACGGGTTGCCGAAGTACGCCCCGCGCCGGTGCGCCCGCCAGATCGCCGTGGTGTTGCAGCCCTTGGCGTTCGTGGACAGGTAGAACACGTTCCCGTAGCCGCCGGTGGCCAGCACGACCGCGTCGGCGAGGTGCGTCTCGATCTCGCCGGTGATCAGGTCGCGCACGACGACGCCGCGGGCCCGCCCGTCGCTGACGATCAGGTCCAGCATCTCGTGCCGGGTGTGCATCTTGACCGTGCCGGCCGCGACCTGCCGCTCCAGCGCCTGGTACGCCCCCAGCAGGAGCTGCTGCCCCGTCTGGCCGCGGGCGTAGAAGGTGCGCGAGACCTGCGCGCCGCCGAAGGAGCGGGTGTCGAGCAGGCCGCCGTACTCGCGGGCGAACGGCACGCCCTGGGCCACGGCCTGGTCGATGATGTTCACGCTGACCTCGGCCAGGCGGTACACGTTCGACTCGCGGGCGCGGAAGTCGCCGCCCTTGACCGTGTCGTAGAACAGCCGGTAGATCGAGTCGCCGTCGCCGCGGTAGTTCTTGGCCGCGTTGATGCCGCCCTGCGCCGCGATGGAGTGGGCCCGCCGCGGGGAGTCCTGGTAGCAGAAGGACGTGACGTTGTAGCCCAGCTCGCCCAGCGTCGCCGCGGCCGAGCCGCCCGCCAGGCCGGTGCCGACCACGATGACGTGCAGCTTGCGCTTGTTGGCCGGGTTGACCAGCTTGGCGGCGAAGCGGCGCTTGCTCCAGCGCTCCTCGATGGGGCCGTCGGGGGCCTTGGTGTCCCGGATCGGCTCGCCGACGGTGTAGTTCACTTGACAACTCCGATCAGGATGGCGAACGGCACCGAGAGGAAGGCCAGCACCAGCACGGCCGACAGGCCGGCCGCGGCCAGCTTCAGCGGCCGGTACGCCTTGCCGCTCGCCAGCCCCAGGGTCTGGAAGGCGCTCCACAGGCCGTGGCGCAGGTGCAGCCCCACCATGACCAGCGCGAGCGTGTAGAACAGCGTGACCGGCCAGCGCTCGGGCGCGAAGCCCTGCACCATGCGGTCGTACGGCAGCCCGGCGGCGCCGGCGGGGTTGACGGTGGCGAAGGTCAGGTCGAGCAGGTGCCAGATCAGGAACAGCACGATGACGACGCCGCCGTACCGCATGGTGTGCGTGGCGTAGCCGGACGCCTGCGACTTGCGGCGCGCGGCGTACTTGACCGGGCGGGCCTTGCGGGCGCGGCGGGTAAGCGAGATCGCCGCCCACATGTGCAGCACCACGCTGACCAGGAGCACCACCTCGATCAGCGTCAGGACCGTGCGGCCGGGCACCGCGGGCTCGCCCACGTGCCGCAGCCAGTGCGCGTACTCGTTGAAGGACTCCGCGCCGGAGAAGACCTTGAGGTTGCCCACCACGTGGAGGATGAGGAACAGGACCATCACGGCCCCGGTGACCGCCATGACGGCCTTCTTGCCGGTGGAGGTCCCGAGGAAGCCGCGGCGCTCGCGCGCCGGCCCCGCGTTCTGCTTCTGCTGGGACCCTCCGGATCGCGGTGGCAACACCGGCGCCGTAGCGGACCCGCGGTCAATCGTGGCTGTCACGTCCTGGACGGTAGGAAGCGCCCGGCCCGTCCGTCCAAGTCATCAGGCGTCTGGTTTCCATAGCGCCGGGCTATGGCCTCAGGTTTTCCGCGCTCCCGGCGGCGTCCCGCCGCTGCGGATGCGACCAATCTCACATGCCGGGGCGGGCCGATGGCAGGAAAATCGATAGCCGTACGCTATGGAGAGTGCAGCTGCAGCAACTCGCGTACTTCGTCGCCGTGGCGGAGACGCGGCACTTCACGCACGCCGCCGAGAGGATGCGGGTCGCGCAGCCGTCGCTGAGCAAGCAGATCCGCGCCCTGGAGTCGGAGCTGGGGGCGCCGCTGTTCAGCAGGGCACGGGGCAACGTCACCCTGACCCCCGCCGGCGAGGCGCTGTTGCCGCTGGCGCGGCGGATGCTGGCCGACGCCGAGACCGCGCGGCGCGAGGTCGCCGAGCTGGCCGGGCTGCGCCGGGGCCGGGTGCGGCTGGGGGCCACGCCGTCGCTGTGCGCGGGGCTGCTGGCCGACGCTTTGGCCCGCTACCACCGCGACTATCCGGGCGTGGAGCTGCTGGTGGAGGAGGGCGGCTCGCGGGATCTGGTCCGCGACCTGGCCCGGGGCCAGCTCGATCTGGCGCTGATCATCCTGCCGCTGCAGAGCCACGATCCCTCGCTGGTCACAGAGGAGATCCTCAGAGAGAATCTGGTGGTGGTGTCACCGTCGCACACGCGCACGCGCAAGCCGTATCTGCGGATCGACGAGCTGCGCGGGCGGCCGATGGTCATGTTCCGGCGCGGGTACGACCTGCGCGAGGCCACGCTGAACGCCTGCCGGCACGCCGGGTTCGAGCCGAGGTTCGCGGTGGAGGGCGGCGAGATGGACGCGGTGCTGCGCTTCGTCGAGGCCGGTCTCGGCGTGGCCGTGGTGCCCTCGATGGTGCTCGACGGGAGGCCGGGGCTCGCCGGCACCCCGCTGGCGCCTCCCGGCCTGCGCCGCACGATCGCCCTCGCGCACCGCAAGGACGTCGAGCCCACCCGCGCCGCCAACGCCTTCCGCGCCACCCTGCTCTTCTTCCTGGCCGAGGCCGCCCACGAGGGCAGCCTGCCGCAGGGGGTCGAGCTGGCCACTCCCGAGGGATGACCCGCCATGCCCACCTTCCCGAGGTGCCCGTGACCGAGCTCTCTGGCTCCACCCCCATGCCGGAGCTGCTGACGCTGCTGCTCATCGAGGACGACGCCGGCGACGCGTTCCTGGTGGAGGAACTGCTCGGCCAGTCCGACACGCCGCCGAAGATCACCTGGGTGCGCAGCATGGCGGAGTGCCGGGCCAGGCTCACCCCCGACGTGCAGTGCGTGATCGTCGATCTGTCGCTGCCCGACGCGACCGGGCTGGAGGCGCTGGAGCAGGTGCTCGACCTCGCGCCGTACGCGGCGGTGCTCGTGCTCACCGGTCTGGACGACGCCCACGTCGGCGCGGCGGCGGTCGCGGCGGGCGCCCAGGACTACCTGGTCAAGCAGGACGTCGATGCCCGCCTGCTCGGCCGCGCGGTGCGCTACGCGCTGGAGCGCAAGCGGGCCGACCTGGCGCAGCGCCGCCTGATGCAGGCCGAGCTGACCGCCCAGGAGAACGCCCGGCTGGAGCACGGCCTGCTGCCGGTCGCGCTGCTACACACCCGCGACCTGGAGCACCACCCGCGCTACCTTCCCGGGCGCGAGGCGGCGCTGCTCGCGGGCGACTTCTACGACACCGTGGAGCGGCCCGACGGGTCGGTGCACCTGGTGGTGGGCGACGTGTGCGGGCACGGGCCCGACGAGGCGGCGCTCGGCGTGGCGCTGCGCATCGCCTGGCGCACCCTGGTGCTGGCGGGGCACGAGGGCAACGACCTGCTGCACACGCTGGACCGCATGCTGCGCCACGAGCGCAAGTCGGCGGAGATCTTCACCACGCTGTGCACCGTCGTCATCGACCCGCGGCTCGACCGCGCCCGGATGCACGTCGTGGGCCACCCCGCGCCGCTGCTGGTCCGCGACGGCACGGTGGAGGCGGTGCCGGGCACGCCGTCCGGGCCGCCGCTCGGCATCTTCCCCGACGTGGAGTGGACGCCCATCGACGTGCGGCTGGGCGAGGAGTGGGCGCTGCTGCTCTACACCGACGGCCTGATCGAGGCCATGCTCGGCGAGGACGGCGAACTGCTCGGCACCGAGGGCCTGGTGCACCTGGTCCGGGAGCAGGCCGCCCAGGGCGGCATCGACCTCGACCGGATCGTCGCCACGGTCACCGAGCAGCGGCAGCACCCGCTCGTCGATGACATCGCCGCCGTGCTGCTGCGCAGGAGGCCGCGATGACGCAGGTGCCCCCGCCCCAGCCCCTGCCGGCGCCGCGGCAGGCGGAGGGCATGAACCGCTTCACCGTGGGCCGGTGGTTCGCCGCCGGGGGCGGCGCGCTCGTGCTCATCCTGCTCGTCGGCATCGCGCTGTCGGTCAACGCGCTGAACCAGCTCGGCACGACCCGCGACCAGGTCGTGGAGGTGATCGACCCGGCCCTGATGCGCAGCCTGGAGCTCACCAGCGCCCTGACCGGGCAGGACACCGCGATCCGGGCGTACGGGCTGACCGGGGAGAGGGGGCGGTTCGACGAGTACCAGGCCGCGGTGGCGGCCGAGCGGCGCGCGGCGGCGGACCTCACCCGCCACCTGCGCGAACTGCCCGGCGGCGACCGCCTCGCGGGGCACGTCGGCCGGATCACGGCGGCGGCGCGTGAGTGGCGCGAGGAGTACGCCGAGCGGGTGGCCGAGCAGGTCCGGGAGAAGGGCGAGTACCCGATCTCCCGCTCGGGCGGCACGCGCGGGGTGGAGCTGTTCACCGGGGTGCGCGCGAGCCTGGCGCCCCTGCAGGGGGAGCTGGAGCGGCTGCATCGCGAGGGCGTGGCGCGCATGCAGAGCGGGGCCAGGACGCTCTACCTCACGCTGGGCGCGCTCGCGGTGATCGTCCTGGTCACGCTGGTCGTGCTGGCGCTGCTGATCCGGCGGTTCGTGCTCAACCCGGTGTCGCGGCTGACCGAGCAGGTCCGCACGGTGGCCGGCGGCGACTTCGACGCCCGGATCGGCGTGGACCGGCCCGCCGAGCTGAACGAGCTGTCCGGGCACATCGACGCCATGCGCGGGCGCATCCTGGCCGAGTGGCGGCGGGTGGCGGAGGCGCAGGCCAAGCTGGAGGACCAGGCGCTTGAGCTGCGCCGCTCGAACGGCGAGCTGGAGCAGTTCGCGTACGTCGCCAGCCACGACCTGCAGGAGCCGCTGCGCAAGGTGGCCAGCTTCACCCAGATGCTGGAGCAGCGCTACGGCGACCAGCTCGACGACCGGGCCAAGCAGTACATCGCCTACGCGGTGGACGGCGCCAAGCGCATGCAGACCCTGATCAACGACCTGCTCGCCTTCTCCCGGGTGGGGCGGGTCGGCGGCGAGCGCCAGATGACCGACTCCGGCGCGGCGCTGCGCGCGGCCCTGGACAACCTGGCCGCGCCGATCGAGGAGGCCGACGCGACCGTGGTCGTGCACACCGAGATGCCGCAGGTGTACGGCAACGGGATGCTGCTGACCCAGCTCTTCCAGAACCTGGTGAGCAACGCGGTGAAGTTCCGCTCCAGCGCGCCGCCGATCGTGGAGATCGCCGCCGAGCGGCGCGACGACATGTGGGAGTTCTCCTGCTCCGACAACGGGATCGGCATCGACAGCAAGTACGCCGAGCGGGTGTTCATGATCTTCCAGCGGCTGCACCCGCGCGACGTCTACCCCGGCACGGGCATCGGCCTGGCCCTGGCCAAGAAGATCGTGGAGTACCTCGGCGGCACGATCTGGGTGGACAACGTGGGACGCACGTCCTCGGGCACGACGTTCCGGTGGACCCTGCCCGCCGCACCTCCCCTATCGTTGGAACTCACCCCCCACAGTAGGTCCCGGCCCCCCACGGGAGCCGCGTCAGGAGCGGATGATGTTTGACATGCGCCCCATAGAGGTGCTGCTGGTCGAGGATGATCCCGGTGACGTGCTGCTGACCCAGGAGGCGTTCGAGCACAACAAGGTGCGCAACCGCCTGCACGTCGTCAACGACGGCGAGGACGCGATGGACTTCCTGCGCCGGCAGGGCGAGTACGCCGACGTGCCCAGGCCCGACCTGATCCTGCTGGACCTCAACCTGCCCCGCAAGGACGGCCTGGAGGTGCTGGCCGAGGTCAAGGCCGACGCGGACCTGCGCGCGATCCCGGTGGTGGTGCTCACCACCTCCGAGGCGGAGGAGGACATCCTGCGCAGCTACAACCTGCACGCGAACGCGTACGTGTCCAAGCCGGTGGATTTCACGCAGTTCATCCGGGTAGTCCGACAGATTGATGATTTCTTCGTGACGGTGGTCAAACTGCCCCGCTCCACACAGCGTCCCTGACCATACGTGACAGGAATCACACCTGGTCAGCCAAAAAGTGAGTGACCCGGCTCACACAAGCCGATGTGACCGTCGTAACGTATCTGCCACCAATACGCGCGACGGCGTGTGATTCGGCGCGACCGAGCCGGCGCGCACGAGCGAACGAACCCGGTCCCGAGGCGTAGTTCCCGGGTCCGCGGGAGGTGGAGAGGTCCCCGATGACCCAGACAACGGCCGAGAGCCCAGCCAGGAGACAGCGCGCGCAGCTCCGCACGCGCACCTTGCGCACCGACCGATGGTGGCTGGCCCCGGCCATAACATTCGCGTCGCTGACGGCCTTCCTCGTATACGGCTTTTGGGCGATCTTCGACGGCAGCTACTTCGTGGAGCCCTACCTCGCCCCCTTCTCGGCGCCGTGCCTCACCGAGGCGTGCCCCGAGGGCGCGCGGCTGTTCGGCTGGGCCCCGATCGGCGACTGGTTCCCGCTGCCGCCCGGTTTCCTGATCCTCGGCCTGCCGGCCGGCTTCCGGGTGACGTGCTACTACTACCGCAAGGCGTACTACCGCTCGTTCTGGCTCTCGCCGCCCGCCTGCGCCGTCGGCGAGCCGCACAAGAAGTACACCGGTGAGACCCGCTTCCCGCTGATCATCCAGAACGTCCACCGCTACTTCTTCTACTTCGCCCTGGTCATCGGCGCGATCCTGGCCTACGACGCGGTCCTCGCCTTCCGCAACAGCGAGGGCGAGTGGGGCCACATGGGCCTGGGCACGCTGATCCTCGTCGTCAACGCGATCCTGATCGTCACCTACACGTTGTCGTGCCACTCCTGCCGCCACATCGTCGCCGGCAGGCTCAACCACTTCTCGCGCCACCCGCTGCGCTACCGCATGTGGGGCTTCGTCTCCAAGCTCAACGCCAAGCACGCGCAGCTCGCGATGGTGTCGATGTGGTTCATCATGTTCGCCGACCTGTACGTCCGGCTGGTGGCCAAGGGCGTCATCACCGACATCACGTTCTTCTAAGGAAGCCCTGACCATGGAAATCGAACGTCACCAGTACGACGTCGTCGTCATCGGAGCCGGCGGCGCCGGCCTCCGGGCGGCCATCGAGGCCCGCCAGCAGGGCAAGAAGACCGCCATCGTGTGCAAGTCGCTGTTCGGCAAGGCCCACACCGTCATGGCCGAGGGCGGCGCCGCCGCCGCGATGGGCAACGTCAACCCCGACGACAACTGGCAGGTCCACTTCCGCGACACGATGCGCGGCGGCAAGTTCCTCAACAACTGGCGCATGGCCGAGCTGCACGCCAAGGAGGCCCCCGACCGCGTCTGGGAGCTGGAGGCCTGGGGCGCGCTGTTCGACCGCACCAAGGACGGCAAGATCAGCCAGCGCAACTTCGGCGGGCACGAGTACCCTCGCCTGGCCCACGTCGGCGACCGCACCGGCCTGGAGATGATCCGCACCCTCCAGCAGCGCGTGGTGGCCCTCCAGCAGGAGGACTACAAGATCCACGGTGACCACGAGGCGTACATCAAGGTCTTCGCCGAGTGCACCATCACCCGCCTGCTCAAGGACGGCGACGCGATCTCCGGCGCGTTCGGCTACTGGCGCGAGAACGGCTCCCTGATCGTCTTCGACGCCCCCGCCGTGGTGCTCGCGACGGGCGGCATCGGCAAGTCGTACGTCGTGACCTCCAACTCCTGGGAGTACACCGGCGACGGCCACGCCCTGGCGCTGCTGGCCGGGGCGAAGCTGATCAACATGGAGTTCATCCAGTTCCACCCGACCGGCATGGTCTGGCCGCCGTCGGTGCGCGGCATCCTCGTCACCGAGTCCGTACGCGGCGACGGCGGGGTGCTGCGCAACTCCGAGGGCAAGCGGTTCATGTTCGACTACATCCCCGAGGTGTTCAAGGACAAGTACGCCACCACGGAGGAAGAGGCCGACCGCTGGTACACCGACCAGGCCAACAACCGCCGCCCGCCCGAGCTGCTGCCCCGCGACGAGGTCGCCCGCGCGATCAACGCCGAGGTCAAGGCCGGCCGCGGCTCCCCGCAGGGCGGCGTGTTCCTGGACGTCTCCACCCGGCTGCCCGCCGAGGAGATCCGCAAGCGCCTGCCGTCGATGCACCACCAGTTCAAGGAGCTGGCCGACGTCGACATCACCGCCGAGCCCATGCAGGTCGGCCCGACCTGCCACTACATCATGGGCGGCGTCGAGGTGGACGCCGACACCGGCGCGGCCTGCGTCCCCGGCCTGTTCGCGGCGGGCGAGGTGTCGGGCGGCATGCACGGCTCCAACCGCCTCGGCGGCAACTCGCTGTCCGACCTGCTCGTCTTCGGCCGCCGGGCGGGCGCGGGCGCGGCGGCGTACGTGGACGGGCTGACCTCCCGCCCCAAGGTGCACGACGCGGCGGTCCGCGAGGCCCAGGCCGAGGCCCTGGCCCCGCTGGAGCGCAGCGGCGAGAACCCGTACGAGGTGCACCACGAGCTCCAGCGCACCATGAACGACCTCGTCGGCATCATCCGCAAGGCCGAGGAGATCACCGAGGCCCTTGAGGTCGTCGAGAAGCTCAAGGAGCGGGCCAAGGGCGTCGGCGCGGCCGGCACCCGCATCTACAACCCCGGCTGGCACCTCGCCCTCGACCTGCGCAACATGCTCCTGGTCAGCGAGTGCGTCGCCAAGGCGGCGCTGATGCGCGAGGAGAGCCGCGGCGGCCACACCCGCGACGACTACCCGCAGATGTCGGCCGAATGGCGGCGCAAGCTCCTGGTGTGCTCCTCCTCCCCCGACGGCTCCAACGTCACGGTCGAGGAGCGGCCGCAGCCGAGCATGCGCGAGGACCTGCTCACCCTGTTCGACCGGGGCGAGCTGAGCAAGTACCTCACCGAAGAAGAGCTGGCCGAGTACGACGCCGCGGTCGCGGCCAAGGAGTCCTGATGAGCTACAAGGCGAAGTTCCGCATCTGGCGCGGTGAAGGCGGCGAGGGCAAACTGGAGGACTTCACCGTGGAGGTGAACGAGGGCGAGGTCGTCCTCGACATCATCCACAGGCTCCAGGCCACCCAGGCCCCCGACCTGGCGGTCCGCTGGAACTGCAAGGCCGGCAAGTGCGGGTCCTGCTCCATGGAGATCAACGGCAAGCCCCGGCTCGGCTGCATGACCCGCATGTCCACCTTCGCCGAGGACGAGACCATCACCGTCACCCCGATGCGGACGTTCCCGGTCATCAAGGACCTGGTCACCGACGTGTCGTTCAACTACCAGAAGGCCCGGGAGATCCCGTCCTTCACCCCGCCCGCCGACGTCAAGCCGGGCGAGTACCGCATGAAGCAGATCGATGTCGAGCGCTCGCAGGAGTTCCGCAAGTGCATCGAGTGCTTCATGTGCAACAACGTCTGCCACGTCATCCGCGACCACGAGGAGAACAAGGTCAACTTCGCGGGCCCGCGCTTCCTCATGCGGATCGCCGAGCTGGACATGCACCCGTACGACGTGGCCGACCGCAAGGACATCGCCCAGGACGACCACGGCCTCGGCTACTGCAACATCACCAAGTGCTGCACCGAGGTGTGCCCCGAGCACATCAAGATCACCGACAACGCCCTGATCCCGATGAAGGAACGAGTGGTGGACCGCCGCTACGACCCGCTGGTCTGGCTGGGCAACAAGATCCTCCGCCGCCAGAAGTCCTGACCCCGCCCACCCCGGGGCCCGGCCGAGGGCCCCGGGTGCACACCCCAGATCGTGCTCACCTGCCAGGGGCCGGCCATCCTGGACGAGGAGATCACCAGGCGCCTGCCCGACTCCGGCATGGCCCCGCTGATGCTGCTGACCACCGACATGGTGGTCGCCGCCGCCCCCGCCCCGAAGGCGGGATCGGCGGCCGCCCTGTCGGAGACCAGCAGTGAGCTCGGCATCGCCCTCGGTATCGCGGTGCTGGGCAGCATCGCCGGCGCCGTCTACCGGCACACGATGGACGGCGCGCCGCTCACCGGGCTTCCGGAGCAGGCGGCCATGGCGGCCCGCGACAGCCTCGTGGAGGCGGTTCCCATCGCGGAGCGGCTGGCGGGCGCGTCCGGCGCCGAACTGCTCGCCACCGCCCGGGATGCCTTCACGGCGGGGCTGAGCGCGGTCGGCGTCATCAGCGCGGTTCTGGCGGTCGCGCTGGCGGCCACGGTGGTGGTCGTACTGCGCGAGACGCCCGCCCATCACCGCGACGACGCTGACGCGAACGCCTGACGAACCGAGGGCCGGGCCGCCCGTCCCGCCGGGCACCGGCCCTCCAAGCGGGTTTCGCGCGGCTTCCAACGTCGGCGTGAGGAGGCGCGGAACGGGGCTGTGCGGCCCTGGGGCGCGGCCTGGGGTTACCGCCCGGCGCGGGGGCTTTACTTGCCGCGTCGGCGGTCCTCGGGGCCGTCTGGGGCCTCCTCGGCCTGCGGGGGCTCGGCGGCCGGGAAGAGTGCGGTGCCCTGAGGGCCGGACGGGACCGGACCCGGCCCGTTGCGCTCGTCGTCCGCCAACGGGACGGTCTGGGACCAGGACGAGCCGCTACCCGTGCCGGATGGGGGCGTGTGCGGGGTGAAGGCGTCGAACGGCGTGAGGTCGTGCGGGCCTTCCAGGAACGACTCCGGAGGCAGGTTCCCGGGGAGGGGCGGAGTCGGAGTGCCGGGCTCGCGGGCGGCGGCCTCCGGAACGGGGAAGGGCGGGTCGGCGGGGGACGGCGAGGTGAAGGTGCCGGGGGCGGCGTAGTCCGCTGAAGACGGCGGGGTGAAGGCGTCGGGGGCGGTGTACTCCGCGGGGGAGGGCGTCGCCGGGTCCGAGGGCTGGGGCGCCGGGTACTCCTGGCCCGGGGCCGGCATGCCGTAGCCCTGCTGCGCGTAGTAGCCCTGCTCCGGGGTGCCGTACTGCTGGTAGCCGCTCGGGTAGGTCGTGACCGGGACGAAGCTGATGATCGGCGCGTACGCCGTGCCGCCCGGGTAGGCCACCTGCGCGTACCCGGAGGAGTAGCCCGGCCCGGCCGGGTAGCCGGTGTAGGCCGCCGCCGCGGCGGGGTCGGCCGTGGGGGTGACGCTGCGGTGCCGGCCGGGGGCCTTGGGGCCCGCCTTGCGGACGGCCGCGGCGTGCGCCATGCGGCGCAGGCGGCCCTCGAAGATGAGCACCGCGAACAGGGCGAGCAGGACCAGGACCAGCGCGGGGATGCCGAGCTGGCGGCTGATCGTCTGCTGGTCGAACTCGGGGGCGGCCTCGCGCAGCTCGACGGGTACGGAGTCACTGCTCGGCGGCACCTGGGTGGGGCTGGCCAGGGCGGTGGGCGGAGTCGTGACCACGTCGGACACGGTCGGCAGCGACACCGTCGGCTCTTCCGTCTCCGTGGGCGGCGGCGCCGTGGTCGGCGGCGGCTGGACCGGCTGCTGCGTCGGCTGCGCCGGCGGGGGCGCGGCGGTCGTGCTCGGCGGGGCGGGCTGCTCCGGCGGCTTGGAGGTCTTGGTCTTGGAGGGCGTCACCGTGACCGTGGTCGTCACCTCGGTCGGACCGGGCTCCGCAGGAGGCGTGATCGTGGTGGTGACCGTGGTGACCGGGTCTGACGGCTCTTCCTGACCCACGTTGTCATCGGGCTCGAGCTGCGACGGAACCGCCATGGCCGCGCTGCGTACTCCGTCGGTCGCCGCACTGGCCGACGATCCGATCAGCGGCGCGGCGACAAGCACGCCGCCACCGCAGAGTCCGAGCGTGAGTACCATTGCGGACACGGCCTTCCCATGCCCGCGTCTAGTCACCGGTGCCCTCCGCCAAGTCCTCAACAAAGCGAGTCAAGGAAATACTAGTTGGGCAAAGGTTACAGCAACGTCTGTTTTACGACACTGATCGCGATCCGCTGCGCGTACGGCAGCGGAAGCGGCGCAGGCACGCCGGAGCGGTGAGCAACCCCAGTAGGAAGAGCACGGCGGCCAGCACGGCGGGCAGGCCGCGCACATCGATGCCACCGGCGCGGGAATCGCTCGCGGCGGGCGCGGTGTGCATGTTGGCGATCACATGCGAGCCGGGCCCGGGATCGGCGGCCATGGCGGAGCCCGGCAGGTCCGCGGGCGCCGAGGCGCCGGGTTGCGCCGGGACGGCCGGCATGGCGGACGGTCCCGCCGACGGCATCCCGCCGTAGGGCGTCCCGCCGTACGGCATCCCTCCGGAGGGCATCGGCTGGGCCGGCAACGCCTGCGACGGCATCCCTTGGGACGGCATTCCCTGGGACGGCATCATCTCGGACGACGGCACCGAGGGCGGGACCGGCACGGCCGGGGGCATCACCGGCGCGGAGGGCTGTCCGTAGGACCCGCCGGGCGGGACCGGAGAGACGGCGGGCAGCTCGGGCGCGGCGAGCGGCGCCGGCACCGGTGCGGGCGCCGGGACGGCCCCGACTCCCTGCCCCGGGTTCGGCCCCCCGCCTGTGGCAGGGCGCGGGTCGGGCATGGCCCGCACCCCGGGCCGCGGGTCCGGCACGGCCCGCACCCCGGGCCGGGCGTCCGGCACCGCCCCCACGCCCGGACGGGCGTCCGGCGCCGCCCCCGCGCCGAACCGTCCGTCGGGCACCGCCCGCACCCCGGGCCGCCCGTCGGGGACGGCCCGCACCCCAGGACGGGGGTCCGGGACCGGCGGCACGAGGGGACGCGGCGCGGGGGCGCCCGGAACGCGGGGACGAGGCGCCGGCCCGCCCTGAACCGCAGGCCGGTCGAGCCTCCCGCCGTCTGCCCGCTTGTCACGCCCCGCGTCATGCCGCGGATCGCCCGCGGAGGCGTGCCTGCGCCCACCCCGGTCCCCCGGGTCGGCGACGACCACGGGCCCACGCCTGGCCATGTCTCCGTGTCCGCCCCTACCGCCCGCATCGGGCGCGGCCTCCGGACGGGGGGCCGCCAGGGTGCCCCCCGAGTCACGGCCGGAGGCATCGCCGCGCGCACCCCTGGCTCCCGCATCGGGCGCGGCTTCCAGACGGGGGGCCGCCAGAGTGCCCCCCGAGTCACGACGGGACACCTTGGGTGCGCTCCTGCCACCCGTATCGGGCGCGCTCATCGGACCACGCGCCACCGGATCACCGCCGGCATCGCGGCCGGACGCGTCGCCGCGGGCCTCCTCGGGGGTGGCATGGGTGTCGCCCTCGGCCCGGGGGCCGCGCGGGGGTGCGGGGTGGGCCGGGGACGTGGCAGGAGTGCGGGGGGTGGACGCGCGGCCGGAGGCGTCTCCGCGCACACCGCTGCCGTCCGGATCGGGCACGGTCGCCGGGCCACGAGCCACCACATCGCCACCCGCATCACGACCGAAGGTCTCGCCACGGGCCTCGGCCTGAGGGCCGCGCGGGGGCGCGACGGGCGTGTGGGGGATGGACGCACGATCGACGGCCTCGCCACGGGCCTCGGCCTGAGGACCACGCGGGGGCACCACAGGAGCGTCGGAGCCGGACGCACGATCGACGGCCTCACCACGCGCCTCACCCTGAGGACCGCGCGAAGGCGCCACGGGAGCGTCGGAGCCGGACGCACGATCGACGGCCTCGCCACGGGCCTCGGCCTGAGGACCACGCGGGGGCACCACGGGAGCGTCGGAGACGGACGCACGATCGACGGCCTCATCCTGAAGGCCGCGCGAAGGCGCCACGGGAGTGTGGGAGATGGACTCGCGGCCGGAGGTGTCGCCGTGGGCCTCCTCCACCGTGGCCTGGGTGTCGCCCTCGGCCTGGAGGGCGCGCGGGGGTTCGAAGGAGGCGGGGGGTGCCAGGGGGGCGCGTAGGCCGCTGCCGGGGGTGGCGTGCCAGTGCAGGCGCATGCCGTCCTCCGCCACGGTGAGCCCGCCGGGGGCGTACGCGGATCGGGGTTCGGCGTCCGCGGGGGCGGGGGAGGCCGTCCCGGCGGTGGTGGGGGTCAGGATCGAGGCCCGGGACGTGCGGGTGTGCCAGGCGCCGCTGGAGGTGCGCAGGTCGGCCACCGCGGTGAGGACGATCTCCTCCGCGTCGTCGGCGGGGGCCGTCACGCGTACGTCCACCGTCCGGCCGTCGGCGACCCGGCCGAGGGGGCACTCCTCCCCCGCGGGCACGCCCGCCGCGCTTCCCGCGCAGGGCAGCACGATCACGGTGCCGGGCGGGTCGGCCAGTACGCGCAGGCGTGCGTCGCCGGTCTCGCCGGACAGGCGGAGCCGGAGCAGGAACGCCTCCCCGGTGCGCACCCACCGGCTCCACGCGTCGCCGTCGTCCCGCTTGCCCATCTCGGCCTGTGCCGCATTCGCGGGCACGGCTCCCGCCGTGAGGGCGACGGCCGTCGCCAATGTCATCACCGCATATCCCCGACCAGGCACGGCGCTTCTCCCCCCGAAGATCCGCCGGAAATCGCGCGCATGGACGCGCACGCACATGAGCAGTATTACGCTGCGTAGTTGTTATGTCACGCTGGACTGATCCTCAATCCTGCCCCGGCGAGGAGGCTGCGAGGAAATCCGCCACCGCCCGTACGATCGGCAGGTCGGCCGGGAGCCAGGGCACCTGGAACAGCTCGTCGGGGGCGAGCCAGCGCAGTTCGAGGTGCTCCTTGGCCTCCGGCTCGCCGGAGGCGATCTCGGCGATCCAGACCCGCAGCACGTACGCGCCGCTGAGCGGCCAGTCGCCGCCCACCTGGGCGCCGAGGGTGACCAGGACGCCCAGTTCCTCCCGGCACTCCCGGATCAGCGCCTCGCGGTCGCTCTCGCCGGGATCGACCTTGCCGCCGGGGAACTCCCAGCCACCGCGCAACTCCGGCGGCTCGGCCCGCTGCGCCGCGAGCAGCCGCCCGTCACGCACCACCGCCGCACCAACCACGACCAGGCTCATGGGGACACATGATGTCAGCCCGCCGCCTGCACCACCCGCTTGAGCTGTTCCCGCACCGACTCGTTCTCCAGGGGGCGGGTGAACCCGACCAGGTTGCCGCGGTCGGTGTAGCTGGTCACCTTGATCGGCCCGCACAGGCGGCAGCGCGCCTCGACCATCTTGCCCTTGGAGACCACCAGGCCGACGTGCCCGGGGCGGTTGGGGCCGGTGCCGGGGCCGGAGTTGAAGAACACCAGGTCGCCGGGTTGTTCGTCGCCTTCGTCGATCCTGACTCCGAAGGGCCACTGGCCGAACGTCGTACGGGGGATGGACAGGCCCACCGACCGGTAGGCCATGTAGATGATCCCGGAGCAGTCGAACGCGTCGGGCCCGGTGCCGCCCCAGCGGTAGGGCTTGCCGCGCTGCGCCAGGGCGTAGTCCAGGATCTCCTTGACGATGTCGTTGGGCGCCGCCTCCACCAGGGGCTCGTCGCAGGCGGGGTCGGCCTCGGGGGGCAGGGTCAGCTCGCCGTCCTTGGCGTAGCGCTGGGCGATCTCCAGAACCTGGTCCACATACCACCAGGCCCGGTTGTAGACGAACAGCGCCCGGCGTACGTCCTCGGGGGCGCCGTTGCGCTTGAGCATCTTGGCCGCGCCGAGGATGGCGTCGGCGGGGTTGTACACGTCGGCCACGCCGTCGCCGTCGCCGTCGGAGGCGTAGCCGTTGAACTTGGACGGGATATCGATCTTGGCCTTGCCGCCCCAGGTGCTGATCAGGAACTGCATCGGGCCGGCGGCCCCGGCCGAGTTGGTCCCGCTCCGCACGCCGGGGAGCGTGGAGCGGCCGTGGTTGGTCTCGCGCTTGCCCACGGCGGCCAGGACGTTCCACTGCACGCCGATCTCCTTGCCGTACTTCTGGTACAGCTCCAGGTACTCGGCGGGGATGTCGGAGCCGGCGGTCGCGGAGAGGTCGTCGCCGCCGCCGGGGGCGACCTCCTCGCAGTCGGGTAAGGTGCCGCCGCCGAGGAACGAGGGGAAGGTGCTCATCAGCATCGGGGCCACCACGAGTGTCATGAGAACCAACCCCGCGATTCCGACGATCAGTGCAATCCGGACACGCGGAGTGTTCATTCCACCCCTCCGGACGGGTCGCCCTCCTGGCCCGCGTCCGCGGGCTGGAGGTCGTAGACCCGCCAGTCGCTGCCTACCTGGGTGAGCGTGACCGCGTAGTCGGCGCTGCGCTGTTGCGGCCCGCTCGTGGAGGTGACGTTCTGCACGCCCGTCACCACGAAGATCACCGAGGTCTCGTCGACCTCCCGGATCTGCTTGACCGTCGCCGAGCCCTGGGCGACGAGCTGGTCGGTGCGGTTCTGCTCGACCGTGCCCGGCGCGCTGACGGCGCGGGCCAGCTCGTCGCCCAGCTCGGTGGTGGTGAAGGCGCGCAGCCGCTGGGCGTACGCGCCGGGGTCCTCATCGAAGCGGTACGTGCCGTACGCCTCGGTGAAACGCCGCGCCACGTCGGCCGCCGCCGCCAGCTCCTGCTTCGACATCGGCAGGAAGGAGTAGATGTCGAAGGGGGCCTGGCTGGCCGTGGCCAGCGGCGTCTGCGGGACGGCCGGGGACGCGCCGCCCTCGCCGACCTCCTGCCGCTGGGCCGCGGCGGGCGACGCCGGAGTCTCCTCCGACGTGCCCGGCCCGCCCACCGTGAGATAGATCCCCACCACCGCGAGGATCGCGACCAGCCCGGCGAAGACCACGCCCCGCCGGTCTCCGGTTCCGCCCGCCAACGCCCGTTCCCTTGGTCCTCGTGCTCGTGGATGCCGTCAGTGCCGGACCCGTCCGGGTCCTTGACCGTTAGTCCTCGTTAGTCCTTGTCGGGATTGGTGGGGCGCAGCCAGAAGGGCGTGGGCGCCTCGTCCGCGCCGTCGCCGCTCCTGCTGGGCAGCCACAGCGGGGGCGCCTCGGACGCCCGGTCGCGGCGCGCGCCGTCGGAGCCGCGCGCCACGCCTCCGCCGTTGCGCCGCGCCTGCCCGTTGCCGCCGCCGAACAGGCCGCCGCCGTCGCCGCCGCGCCGGCCGTCACGCCCGCCACGGCCACCGCCGCCTCCGCCTCCGCCGAACAGGCCGCCACCGCCACCGCCGCCGAACAGGCCGCCGCCGCCCCGCGCCGGGCCGCCGGACTGCCTGCCGGTCCTGGCGGTGGAGCCGCCAGTGCCGCGGGTGCCCGCCGCGGCCGAGCCGCCGCGCGCCCAGCCGCCGCCGGACCGCCCGCCGAACCAGCCGGTGCCGCCGGTCGTGCCGGTCGTCCCGGTGGTGCCGGACGCGGCGCCGCGTACGGTCCCGTTGGCCGTCGCGCCCGTACGCACGCCGCGTACGGCGCCGTTGGACGGCGTGCCGGACAGGTTGAGCGGCGGGGCCGAGCCCGTGCGCTGGATCGTGGTGCGGGCGGGCACCTTGCGGCGGCCCGCCGCCGTGCCGTCGGTGTCGAGCGGCGCGGGCGCGCCCACCGGCACCCGGGCGTTGGACGGCGTGGCCGCCTCCGCGCCGTCGGTGCCGCGCGCCCGGCCCTGGGCCACTCCCCCGGCCGCCGCCGCGGCGGCCGTCGCGCCACCCGCGATGGCCGCGGTCTGCAGCAGCGGCTCGGCCTTGCGCAGCCCCCAGCGCCCGGCGCGGTAGCCCGCCACCGGCGGCAGCGCGTTGGCCGCCCGCGACAGGGTGGGCGCGGTCGCGGCCTCGCCGAGCATGCGGGTGGTGAGCGTGTGCCCGTCCATGGACGCGAACAGGTGCTGGAACGGCCGCCGGTAGAAGAACACCGCGATCGTCAGCAGCGCCATGAACAGGATCTGCAGGCCCCAGGGCATGGCGGTGGCGATGATCAGCGCGTAGCCGTAGACCAGCACGCCGAGCACCAGCGCCAGCACCGCCTGTCTCAGCAATGTGCCGATCAGCATCTCCAGCCAGCGCATCGCGATGATCCGCCCGGAGCCCGGATGCACGCCGATCAGCAGGAAGACCGGCGCCAGGATCAGCAACAGCAGGAAGCCCACCTTGAGCACCAGCAGCGACACCGCCACCAGGAAGATCAGCAGGCCCGCCACCATGGCCGCGATCAGCGCCCCGATCGCGATGCCCAGCCTGGTGGTCCAGTCCTTGCCCTGGATCAGCGGGAAGATCGCGGTGTTCTCCAGCTTGTCGGCGAACTCCTCCTCATACCGCTTCTGGTACGCGTCGCTGGCCGGCCGCTCGCCCGCGGCCATCTCCTGCGCGTCGATGGCCTGGATGTCCAGCACCTTGGCCCCGAAGTCGCGTACGACCGGCGCGTTGGGGTCGGCGGTGCCGAACTGGCCCATCAGCCACGGCTTGCAGACCAGCGTGGACCACAGCGCGTCGGCGTTCTGGTCCACCCCGGGCGTGCCCGCCTGGCCGTAGCCGCCCGGCTGCGCCTCGGCGGTGGTGTCGCCCTTGGTGGGCAGGCAGGACACGCCGCCGGAGTTGGGCAGCCCGGCGAACGCCGAGTTGACGATCTCGCCGGTCTTGTCGGTCACCACCTTGCCGATGCCGGTGAAGTCGCCGGGACGGCTGAAGAACCACACCGCGACCGTCACCGCGAGCACCATCCAGATGACGCCCTCGGCGGTGGTGGTCGCCCGCTTGCGGATCAGGCCGTACCACGCCAGCCAGATCGCGCCCAGGATCACCACCGGGCGCAGGTACGGCCAGTACATCGCGTTGGCCAGGTTGGTGACGATCCCGTCCACCGCGTCCTTGATCGACTGCAGCGGGCCCTCGGTCGCCGCGGCCTGGTAGGTGGTGATCGTCATCCGATCGACCGACTTGGCCCACAGGAAGATCGTGTTGGCCCAGGCGTTGCCCAGCACCGCGGCGACGTCGTCGCAGCCGAGCTGGTGGGTGTGCCAGAACTGCCCGGCCATGCCGTAGCGGTCGTAGTTGGTCTGCGACTCCGGAGCCGGCGGCGCGGTGGGCTGCTGCTGCGCCCCCACCTGCGCGCCGGCCGTCGTCGCCAGCGAGTCGGCGGGCGGCTTGAGCAGCCCGTCGAGCCCGCCGTCCACGATCTCGGGTGCGAGGTCCGGGGAGAGGTCACACGGCGCCGCCGCAGTGGCCGTGCCCATCGTGGGCAGGGCCAGCGGCAGCGCCAGTAATCCCAGGAACAGCACCAGGCCGGCGGCGCACCGCCGGAGTAGTCGAGCCCGTCTGTCTCCGCGTTCCGGCCCGCCGCCGATTCTCGGCCCAGGCCCTCGCCGCCCCTTGCGGGACACCCTCATGACCGCACCTCCTGCGCCGTCGCCCCCGAGCCGCCGATGCCCCCAGAAGGATCATGCCCGTTCTCGCCGGGCTTGTCGTGCGTCGGATTCGTGTCGAGCCAGCGAAGTAGTTCTTCGCTGATCAGATCGACCGCGATCCGGCCGGCGCGGCCGTCCAGATCGCGGAAGACGCACTCGCCGTTGCCGAGCGAGCGCAGCACCGCCTTGTGCTCCTCCGAGGGATCGACGCCGAGCAGCGACATCACGTGCTCGACCTCGACCCGCTCGGTGGACCTGAAGGCGAACACCGAGGACAGGCAGTTGGTGACCTGCTCGTTGAGCAGGTCGCCCGCGTTCTGGGAGACCAGTACGAGGGCGGTGTTGCGCGAGCGGCCCATCCGGCTCACCTCGGGCACCAGCTTGGCGCCCTCGGGAGTGGAGGTGATCGCCCACGCCTCGTCCAGGAAGATCGCCTTGGGCGAGCGGCGGTCGATGCCGTTCATCAGCCTGCGGGCGAACTGGGAGACGAGGTAGAGCAGCGCCACGGACAGCCGCTGCTCGTAGGAGTAGTCGTCGCGGCCGGTGGCGACGTCGGGCAGGGTGAGACCGCCGAGGGTGAACACCGTGGTCCAGCCCTCGCTGTCGATCTGGTCGCCGCCCGAGGGGTCGAAGCACAGCCGGGCGAGGTGCATCTCGGACATCGAGCGCAGCACGGCGCCGAGGTTCTTCGACGCCGGATCGTCGGCCTGCTCCAGGAAGTCCACGACCTTGCCCAGCGAGGGGTTCTCGCCGTTCGACACCGCGGCCACCGCCTGGATCATGGCCGACTCGCGCTCCTCCGACATGCGGGGGAGCAGCAGCCGCAGCGTCTCGGTGGCCATGGTCTTCTTCGCGGCGATGTCGTCGCCGAAGCTGAACGGGTCGAGCAGGCCGGGCGCGGCCGAGCCCAGCGGGATGATCCGCGCCTTGCGGCCCCGCGCCTGGAGCAGGCGTACCAGCGACTCGGCGTCGCCCTTGGGGTCGATCACCGCGACCGTCACGCCGCGCAGCGCCATCTGGTAGATCAGCAGCAGCGCCAGCGTGGTCTTGCCGCCGCCGGGCTCGCCGGTGATCGCGATGGCGGTCGGGCGGTTGCGGGTGGCCGCCACCAGCGGGTCGAAGTGCACGATGCTGCGCGCCCGGCCGACGGTCTCGCCGACGTACGGGCCCACCCAGCCGGCGTTGGTCTCGTCGATCCGGTCGCCCAGATCGACGGTCGCCGTGGGCATGCCGCCCGCGATCGTGCGCAGCGGCTGGCGCTGGGCGTACGCGTTGACCCGCACCCGCTCGCCCGGCAGCGACTCGCAGAACAGCGAGAACTGGTCGCCGGTCGAGTTGACGATGTCGATGCCGAGGTCGCGGTAGTGCTCGATCACGGCCTCGACCCGCTGCACGCAGATCTCCTCCGTGGGCGCGCTGACGATCAGCCGGTGCCAGCCGTACACGAAGGGCAGGCGCTCCTTGGTGATGCCGTGCTCCAGCATGCGCGCCGCGTCGATCTGCTCGGCCAGCGCGATCGGCGCCTCTGCGCCCGCCTCGCGGATGTGGATGTCCATGTCGCGGGCGTGCGCGAGCTTGCGCGCGACGTCCTTGCTGGCCTTGACCGGCGGGATCAGCCGCATCCGGCTGGAGACCTCCACCGGGAACGGGAGCTGGTCGGCGAAGTGCTGCCACGGCTCGCCGTCGGGGAACGGCATCAGGTCGGGGAAGCGGGCGAAGGACAGGTGGGCCACATAGGAGTCGCCGGCGTTCTGCACGATGCGCAGCATCGACCGGCCGTTGTGGATCTGGCCCTCGACCAGCGCCTCGATCTCGCCCCGGCCCCAGCGCCGCTTCGGGCTGGCCGACGGCGGCGGGTCGCCCAGGCCGCCGTGCGCGGCGTGCTGGAACAGCCAGGCGATCTCGGTGGACGTGGCGTGGCGGGCGTACAGGGCGCTGGAGGCCAGCGCGCGGCCCAGCCGCTCGGCCGCGGCGGTCCACTTGGCGATCTCGCTGTCGGGCACGTGGTCGTCCTCCAGCCCGAGCGCCTTCTCGCCGCGCTGGTAGAAGCCGAAGAGCTGCGCCAGCACGCCGGTGCCGAGCTGCGCCCCGCGCGGCCCGAGGCGTACGCCGAGGTAGACCTCCTTGGTCCAGAAGTCCTTGGCCCAGACGTGGCGGTACATCTCCTCCAGGTAGTCGCGCCAGCCCGGCCCCTCGTCGGAGGTCTGGTTCAGCGCCATCGCCCACTCGGCGGCGGGGTAGGCGCGGTGCGCGACCCGCAGGTGCACCTCCGCGTCGGGCATGCGGATGGCCGCCAGCGCGATCGTGATGTTCGTCGCCAGGGCCTCGCGCTCCTCCGGGGTCACGAACTCATAGTTCACCGTCGGAAGCCGGAAGTAAGCCCATGCCGCGGAATCGGTAAGGAGCACTCGATCGTCGAAGTACCTGACGGCCAGGCGGCTGCGCGCCCGCGACGAACGACTCATGAGCCGCTCTCCCTGCCCTCGCGCCTCAGGATCACTGAGCCACTTCCTCCTCGCTGTTCCTGGCCGCCCGGGGTGCGACGAATCCCGCGATCACCACGCCCGCGAGGGCCAGATAGGCCCTGCGGCCGGCCGAGCGCAGATGCGCCGGCTCCACGCAGGCCTGCCGCCCCGGCGCCAGCTCGTCCTCCCACGGCACCCGTACGATCGCCCGGCACCGTCCCCGCGCCACCGCCTCGGCCTGCTCCACGTCGCCCATGCTGCGCCGGCTCACGCCGTTGACCACCATGATCGCGCGTCTGCGCAGGTCGGCGCACCCGTGCCCGTCGAGCCAGTCGTACGTCATCGCCACCGCGTCGGGCCCGTCCTCGCTGGCGGGCACCACCAGCACGAGCTGGTCGGCGTACGGCAGCACCCGCGCGGCCAGCGCCGCCGCCGGGTCGATCACCACCAGCTTGTAGTGCCGGTCGAGCACGTGCATGAGCTGCCCGAGCCGCTGGTCGGAGAAGAGGGTGCGGTCGGCGAGCCGCTGTTCCGCGCCCGCGTCGGTGTCGGCCCCGACCACCTCCAGCCCCGAGGCCGACCGGGTCGTGTACGCGCGCATGCTCAGGTAGCCGCTCACCTGCTCCACGCCGCCCAGCAGCGAGGTCAGCGTCTCGGGCGAGTCGGCCTGCACCCGGCTGGTCAGCGTGTTCTCGCCGGTGTTGGCGTCCACCGCGAGCACCCGGTCGTCGCGGAGCTGGGCCAGCGTGTGCCCCAGCATCAGCGCGGTCGTGGTCTGCCCGGCCCCGCCGGTGCAGCCCAGCACGACCACCCGCCTGCTGCCCGCGAACACCGCGCGCGCCCGCGCCTCGTCGATCTCCGACCCGTCGGTGCGGCTGCCACCCGAGCCGATGACCACCTGCGCCAGCCGCCGCCATCCGCCCGACGGGTCGCGCCCCACCACGGACTCCACCCGCCGCGGCTTGGCCGGCGGCCGGAACTCCGGCCTCCCGCCGTGATCCGGCACGTCACCCCCGGGCCGCGCCACCGGGATCGGCAACGCCGGCACCCCGGCCCCCGCCTGCCCCACGGCCCGGACCGACACCCGCGCCGGATACCCGGCCCCGGCCTCCCGGCCCGGCTCACCCGCCTCCAGCCCCCCGGCCTCGGCCGTGCCCACCGGCTCCCCTGGGATGTGCTCGGCGGCCGGAGCCACGGGAACGGGCCCGGCAGCCGGAACCACGGGGACGGCCGGAACGGCCGGGACGTGCCCGGCGGCCGGAACCACCGGAACGGCCGGAACCACCGGGACCTGCCCGGCAGCCGGAACGGCCGGAACGGCCGGGACCTGCCCGGCGGCCGGGGCCACGGGCTCGCCCGGCATCGGGCTGTCGGCGGCGGCCGGCGGCCACGCACGCTGGGTGTCGGGCGAGATCGGGATCAGCCGCGCGGGCCGCGGCGGCTGTCCCCTGCGGTGCTGCTCACGCGGGTCGTCCGGGTCACGCCCCGACGCCCCGAGATCCCCGGCCCCCGGATCGGCGGAGGCCGCCAGCCGCCGCAACCGCCGCAACGCCTCCGCCCCGATGGGCGCCCCGGCCGACCGCTGCCGAGCACGCTCGCCCTCGGCCTCGTCCCCGTCCGTCTCGCCCTCGGCCGCATGCCTGTCAACGGCAGCCGCGTCCACGTCACCGCCGGCCACGGCGTCACCAGCGGCCACGGGCTCACCAGCGGCCACCGCCAGCCCGCCGGCATCGGGCGTGAGAGCACGGTCGGCACCGGTGGTGACCTCGTCCCGACTGACCGCGCGAGCCCCATTCAGGTCCGGGTCCGCCAAGGCGGCGGCCTCCACGCCACCCGCCTCCACGTCGGCCCCGTCAGCACCGGCGGTGTCCGGCAGGGCGGCGTCCGCACCGGCCACGAGAGCGCCACTGGCATCGGGCGCGGCCGGGTCCATGTCGGCGGCGGCAGTACCGCTCGGGCCTGGCGAGGCGGCCCCCGCACCGACCGCGCGGGCATCGTGCGCGCCCTGCGAGGGAGCCTCCGTGCCCTGCGCCTCCGCGCCCTCGGCGAGGTCCCCCGCCACCTGCGGGTCGGCTGCCCGCCGACCGGCCATCCGCCGACCAGCCGCCTGCCGACCGGCCGCGCGAACCCGGGGCGCGATGCCCTCGTCCTCGCCTGCCGCCTGAGCGGCCTCTGCCGGCGTCTCGGCCAGGGCCGCTTCGTGGGCGCGGGGCCCCGAGACGGGCTCCGCGGCCTCGGCCACCGGAACCGCGGTCACACCATCGCCACGCGCCTCCACCTCGGGAGCGCGCGACCCGGAGACGGGGCCCGACGCCTCTACCGCCGGGACCACGGCCACACCATCGGCGCGCGTCTCCGCCTCCGAAGGGCGGGGCCCGGCGGCGGCCTTCTGGGTCTCGGCCGCGCCGGTTTCGGGGGATGTGGTCACTTCGTGTCGGGGGCCGCTGCCGGTGCCTGCCTGCGCGGACGGGACCTCGGGCGGGGTGACGACGTCGCCCCAGGTGAGGGGGGTCGCGCGCTCCGGTCGGGTCTCGGGGAGGTAGAACGGCTCGTGCCCGGCGGCCGGCGCTGCCGGGATCGCCTCGGTGGCGGGGCGGGCCGGGTCGGCGGAGACGCCGGGCAGGGGGATCAGGGCCGGGGCGTCGCCCTGGCGGCGTACCGGGGTGGTGCGCTCGCGGCCGGGGGCCTCGCGCTCGCGCCTCGGCGTACGGTCCCGGGACGGGGTGCGGTCGCGTGACGGCGCACCCTCTCGGGACGGCACGGCGGGGCCCCGCGTGCCCTGCGCGGTGCCGCGCTCGCGCACCTGCTCACGCTCCCGGACCTGCTCACGCTCGCGGACCTGCTCACGCTCGCGGACCCGTTCCCTGACCTGCTCACGCTCCCGCTCCCGGACCTGCTCATTGCCCCGGACCTGCTCGCGCTCGCGCCCGCGTACCCGGTCGCGGGCCGGGAGCGGGGCGGGGTCGGTGACGGGGGCGTTGGCCGCGGCGGCGGCCGCTGCGGCGACGGCGGGGCGGACCTGGCGGGGGGCGGTGGGCAGGGCGCGTTCGGGGCGGCGGGACTTGACGGCGGCGTGCTTGGCGCGCGCGGCGACCTTGGCCCTGGCGCGGACCTTGGCGCGGTCGGCGGCGCGGGCGGGGCGGGGGGCGGCGCGCCAGACGCGGGCCACGATGGTGATCTCGCCGGGCTCGGCGTCGGGGGCCATGCGGCACCACGTACGCGGCTCGCCCAGGTAGCGGACCTGCGACTGCAGCAGCTCCGTCAGGCGCTTGCTCTCGATGACCGGGCGGGTGGACAGCCAGGTCACGACGCCGGGCGGCACCAGGTAGACCACGTGCCACGGGGCCTCGAAGGGGAGGCCGACGAGCCAGAGCATGAGGGACCACGGCACCAGCACGCCCACGAAGACACCGATCCAGACGATCGGAAGAGGCATGGGAAGCCGCAGGTCATACAGCTTGTACAGCCGCTTCTCAATGCGCCAGATATTGGTATAGGTGGGCAGGTCCACGCGGTCCTCCTCTCCGCCCCTGGGGCCGATGATCGCCGGCGCCGCCGCGCACGCCGGATCGTGCCGGATACCTCACGCGCCCTCCGGCGCGCGAACCACCTGATCCATCAATGACCGCGCAAAGCCTTGTCCAACCCTCACTGGATGCCCAGCGCCCCCGCGATCGCCCGCGCCGTCACCTCGATGATGTTGGGGACGTAGAAGATCACTCCGATGGCGATCGCCAGAATGATGAACTGAACGAACCTGGTGATCTCGCGGGTGAAGAGGAAGAAAAGCGCCACGACCGAGACGATCACGAGGAACAGCGGGGCGAAGAAGCTGCGCAGGAAGTCGGCCAGCCCTTCGGTGTCGACGCCCGCCGGAGGGGCCGAGGGCGTCGCGAGTTCCGGCAGCACGGCCAGATCGGCGACGCTCAGCAATATCGTTTTCAGGATCAATTCTCGTCCTCCCGGGGGTTTCGCTCAGCCACGTACGGGCCTGGGTCTGGCATCAGTCACCCCACGGACCGATTCGCACCGCGGATGTCCTTGACGTACCACTTGTCGCCCTGCTTCTCGACGGTCAGCCGGTACGCCTGGGTCAGCTTCCCGGCCATCTCGCCGGGGTTGGGCGTGGCCTGGGGCACCGGTGTCGCGGCGGACGGCACCCCCCAGACGACCTCCACGCTGATCTCGCGCGTGGTGCCGCCCGGCGGCACGACGACGTCCTTGAGCTCGACGAAGTCGAACGCGCCCGCGAAGCCGGTCAGCGGCCTGTCGGTGTCGACGTAGCGCTGAAGCTGGACGGTGTCGCCCGCGGCGTACGCCTTGAAGAACCCTTCGAGCTGCGGCTTGAGCTCGTTGGCGGTGGTGTCGTCGCGGTCGGGCTGCGCGGCCTGCGGCAGCCCGGCGGCGGCCGGCGCCGGAAGCACGCCGGGGCGGCCGGAGACCACGAAATCGCCGTCCGCGTAGTAGACGGGCACGGAGAGCAGCATGCGCCGGTTCTCCGACTGGAAGACGAGTGTGACGACGGCGTTGTGCGCGTCGATGACCTCGACGCCGTACGGCTGGATCGCGCCGGCCGACATGCGGCCGATTCCGTCCCAGCCGAATTGCGGGTCGGCGCCGTCGGGAAGGTACGGGGCCAGCCTGCCTGCCCTTTCCTCGGGACGGCCCGGTGTGCCCGCGTCGAAATTCAGATATACCGCGGCGAATTGATTGGCGAATGAGGACGCGCGATCGACGGGAAATCCGTAATCTGTGGGCGTGGCGCCCTGGCCGGTGGCGGTGCTTTGCTGGGTGAATCGCTCGAACGGGGCGCGCACCCCGTTGACGACGATGACGATGATGAGCGCCCACAGGACCGCCCTGCCGGTCCATACCAGCCACCGCCCGCCGCCCCCGGACCAGCCGCCCCGCCGGGGCGCGCCGCGGCCCCGCCGGGGCCCTCGCTCGGCCTCGGCGGCATCCGGGTACGCCGACAGCTCAGGGTCTCCAGGGATCCCAGGATCCTGCTGGACGATCGACCTTCGAGCCATCACGCCTCCGCTCGCGCCGATCCCTCCGGCATGGCGCGGTGTCGTCTTACTCTCGATCCCGTTATCGGTGGTGAAGCATTCACCCTAGCGGCCCTGCCAATTGTTCCAGGAAAGCCACGCCCGTGCTGCAGGCATCACCCTAACCGAGCAAACTAGGTCTTCATCCCGTACGACGCCCCGGGGACGCCGCGAACAGTGTTCGATAGCGGGTTGGACCAGGCCAGGAGGGGTGTCGATTACCTTTCGGACAGGTGTTGCTGTCCTAAGGGCTCCCTGAGTGTCGCGACTTTCGCATTCCTCCCTTGTCGCCCGGTTCGGCGATGACGCCCGCCGGAGGCCGGGCCCGTCCTCGCCGCGAGTCAGGAGCCTGGGGCGCCTGCTTGACCATGGCGTACGGCATTCGCGTAACCTGCGGGTTCCGTGCCCCACTCACACCATCCGCCCAGGCCCTTCGTCCTGCTGAGCGTGGCGGCGTCCATCGACGGACACATCGACGACACGACCGCCGAACGGCTGCTGCTGTCCGGGCCGGAGGACTTCGACCGCGTGGACGCCGAGCGCGCCGCGTCCGACGCGATCCTCATCGGCGGCGTGACCCTGCGCCGCGACGAACCCCGCCTGCTCGTACGCAGCGCCGAGCGGCGCGCCGCCCGCGTCGCCGCCGGGCGTCCCGAGCACCCGATCAAGATCGTGGTCTCCGGCGGCGGCGACCTCGACCCGGCGCTGCCCTTCTGGCACACCGGCGGGGAGAAGCTCGTCTACACCACGGACGCCGCCGCGGGACCGCTACGGGCCCGCCTGGGCGGCAGGGCCGAGGTCGTGCCCATCGGGGCGACCGTGGACTTCGGGGCGCTCCTGGACGACCTGGGGGCGCGCGGCGTACGACGGCTGATGGTGGAGGGCGGCACGTCGATCCTCACCGCCTTCCTCGCGCAGGGCCTGGCCGACGAACTGCAACTCGCGGTGGCCCCGCTCCTCGTCGGCGACCCGGCCGCCCCGCGCGTCCTGGGCCCGGCCCGCTACCCGGGCGGCCCCGCGCACCGGCTGCGGCTGCTGGAGGCGCGTACGGTGGGTGACGTGGTGCTGATCCGCTACGCCCCGAAACCGGAGGTCCCATGAGCGCCGAGGACCTGCGCCGGCTGCGGCTGGCCACCGACCTCGCGGCGCTGTGCCCGCCGTCGCGTACGGCGTTCTCGGTGGGCGCGCTGATCGTGGCCGCCGACGGCACGGAGCTCAGCCGGGGCCACAGCCGCGAGGGCGGCGACCCGCACGTACACGCCGAGGAGGCCGCCCTGGCCAAGCTCGCGCCGGACGATCCCCGCCTCGCCACGGCGACGATCTACAGCTCGCTGGAGCCCTGCTGCCGCCGCGCCTCGCGCCCCCGCCCCTGCGCCGAGCTGATCATCGCCGCCGGCATCCGCCGCGTCGTGATCGCCTGGCGCGAGCCCGACACGTTCGTCTCCGACTGCCAGGGCGCACGGGTGCTGGCCGAGGCGGGCGTGACCGTGGTCGAACTGCCCGCCCTGGCCGAGGCCGCCCGCGCCCCCAACGCCCACCTCGCCCTCTGACCACACGTTGAAGGAACTACACGTTGAAGCGGAACTCCACCACGTCGCCGTCGCGCATGATGTAGTCCTTGCCCTCGATGCGGGCCTTGCCGGCGGCGCGGGCGGCGGTCATGGAGCCGGCGGCCATGAGGTCGTCGAAGGAGATCACCTCGGCCTTGATGAAGCCGCGCTGGAAGTCGGTGTGGATGACGCCGGCGGCCTCGGGGGCGGTGGCGCCCTGGCGGATCGTCCAGGCCCGGGTCTCCTTGGGGCCCGCGGTCAGGTAGGTCTGCAGGCCGAGGGTGGCGAAGCCGACGCGGGCGAGCTGTGACAGGCCCGACTCCTCCTGGCCGACCGACTGCAGCAGCTCCAGGGCCTCATCGTCGTCCAGCTCGACCAGCTCCGACTCGATCTTGGCGTCGAGGAAGACGGCCTCGGCCGGGGCCACCAGGGCCGACAGGCGCCCGCGCAGCGCGGCGTCGGTCAGCTCGTCGGCGTCGAGGTTGAAGACGTATAGGAACGGCTTGGCGGTGAGCAGGTGCAGCTCGCGCAGGTCGGCCGGGTCGATGCCGGCCCCCTTGGCGCCCGCGTAGAGGGTGGTGCCGCCGTCGAGGAGCTTGCTCGCCGCCTCGGCCGCGTCGAGCACGGCCTTGCGGTCCTTGTTGAACTTGGCCTCCTTGGCCAGGCGCGGCAGGGCCTTCTCCAGGGTCTGCAGGTCGGCCAGGATCAGCTCGGTGTTGATGGTCTCGATGTCGCGCTCGGGGGAGATCTCGCCATCGACGTGGGTGACGTCGGGGTCGCTGAAGACCCGGATGACCTGGCAGATCGCGTCGGTCTCGCGGATGTTGGCCAGGAACTGGTTGCCGCGGCCCTGGCCCTCGGACGCGCCGCGCACCAGGCCGGCGATGTCCACGAACTCCACCTTGGCCGGGATGATCTTCGCGGAGCCGAACATCTCGGCGAGCTTGGGCAGGCGGGCGTCGGGCACCCCCACGATGCCCACGTTGGGCTCGATGGTGGCGAAGGGGTAGTTGGCCGCGAGCGCGTTGCCGCTCTTGGTCAGCGCGTTGAATAGCGTGGACTTGCCGACGTTGGGCAGGCCGACGATGCCGATGCTCAGGCTCACGTCTGCCGAGTTTACGGGCCTGCGCGGCATGGTCGCTCATCCGCCGCGTGTCGCGGGCTCGTGGAGCCGGGCCTGCTGGGATCATTGGCGGTTGTGGATTTCATGGCACTCGTCGTCGGGCTCGCCGCCGGGCTGGCCATCGGATTCCTGCTCGGGCGGTCGCGGTCGGCCGACGCGGTGGCCCGGGCCAAGGTCGCGGAGGAGAAGGCCGCGTACGTCGAGGAGCAGCTCGCCGAGCGGTTCCAGGCGCTGTCGGCCCGCGCGCTGGACGTGAACAACCTGCGGTTCCTCGAACTCGCCGAGACCCGGCTGGCCACGACCCGGGCCGAGGCGGCCGGGGAGGTCGAGCAGCGCAAGCAGGCCGTGGAACAGATGATCGTGCCGCTGAAGGAGACGCTGGCCAAGGTGGAGGCCCAGCTCCGCGACACCGAGATGGGCCGGCGCGCCGCGCAGGCCGAGCTGGCCAAGCAGATCGAGTTCGTCCGGCAGAGCAGCGACCAGCTCCGGGCGCAGACCAGTGCGCTGGTGCGGGCGCTGCAGCGGCCCGAGGCCCGCGGCCGGTGGGGAGAGCTCCAGCTCCGCCGGGTGGCGGAGATCGCGGGCATGTCGCGCTTCTGCGACTTCGACGAGCAGGCCAGCGCGACGACCGCCGACGGGGTGGTGCGGCCCGACATGGTGGTCCGGCTGGCGGGCGGCAAGAACATCATCGTGGACTCGAAGGTGTCGCTGGCGGCCTACCTGGAGGCGGCGGAGGCGGCCGACCCGGAGTCGGCGACCGTACGCCTCGACGCGCACGCCCGGCACCTGCGCGAGCACGTGGACCGGCTGGCGTCCAAGGCGTACTGGCAGGCGTTCAGCCCGGCGCCGGAGTTCATGGTGCTGTTCATCCCCGGCGAGGCGTTCCTGGCGCCCGCGCTGGAGCGCGACCCGTCGCTGCTGGAGTACGCCATGAGCCGCCGGGTGCACATCGCCACGCCGACCACGCTGATCACCATGCTGCGCACCGCCCAGTACGCCTGGCAGCAGGCGGCGCTGACCGAGAACGCGCGGGCGGTCTTCGAGCTGGGCAAGGAGCTGTACGAGCGGCTGAGCACGATGGGCCGCAACGTGGACGCCCTGGGCCGGGCGCTCGGCCGGGCGGTGGAGGCGTACAACAAGACGGTCGGGTCGCTGGAGAGCCGGGTCATGGTGAGCGCCCGCAAGCTCAACGATCTCGGCGTGGTGGACGCCGAGCTGGAGCAGCCGCAGCTCGTGGAGGAGCTGCCGCGCGCCCTGGCCGCCCCGGAACTGGCCGAGGCGGCGGGCACGGAGGGCCCGGCCGCGTCCCCCGCACCCCACCTGAACGGTAAGTTGGCAAAGGACCTGTCCTGACGCCCCCTCCCATCGCACACTGGAGGACGACGCAGGGCTCGGGCAACCGGGATCGGTGAGCCGGACTCGGGCATTCGGGCCCGGCGACCGGGCGCGGGCGACCGGGCTTGGGCCCGGCTGACCGGGCTTCGGCACGGCTGACCGGGCTTCGGCGGGGGCGACCGGGCTTCGGCGCGGGCGACCGGGCTTCGGCGCGGGCGACCGGGTTCGGGGCGAGCCCCGCGTATTGCGAGGCGATCGCAAAGAGGAGGGTCTTGAGCACTCGGCAGGCATCACGTGCCGGCGTCACGCTGACCGCTCGTGGCGCCATCGCGGTCATCCTGGTGGCCACGCTCGTCGGCTACGCCCTGGACAGCCTGACCGGCGCGGGCGCGGCGATCGGGATCGTGTTCATCGCCGGGTGCGTGACCGCGGCGCTGCTGGTCAACCGGCGCGATCTGCTGTCGGTGGTGGTCACCCCGCCGCTGCTGTTCTTCGTGGGCACGCTGATCGCCGAGGCGGCGCGCGCGCTGGGCGCGGCGTCGCCGTTGCAGAACCTCGCCCTGGGCCTGTTCACCGCGATGTCGGGCGGCGCGCCGTGGCTGTTCGCGGGCACGGCGCTGGTGCTGGTCATCACCTGGCGGCGCGGCCTGCGCGGCAATGTGCGCGCGCTGCGCGAGGAGCTGCGGGGCGCGCGCGGGCCGGCCGCGGGCGCGCCGGTGCCGCGGCCCCGCGCGGGCGACGGCGCGTACGCCCCCGAGCCCGAGGGCTACTTCGAGCCGCGCGTCTACGGCACCCACCGTAAAGCCGCCTCCGAGTAGCCGTAACGGCATTCCCGCTGGTCACCCATGGTTCGCTAGGGGACCGAAACATCCTTGTATTATTAATAAAATACTAGTAATGTCGCCGCACCGGCGAGCTGCGCCGGTACCTCTCACCTCGAAGGAGTGACACATGGGGTCGAGGATTCGGACGGCGGCAGGTGCGCTGGCCGCCGCCGCGGCGCTGGGGCTGGCCGCCGCGTGCGGGGGCGGCGGTGGCGAGGAGCCCGCCAAGAGCGCGGCGGCGGCGAGCGGCGACCCGGCGAACCCGGTCGAGCTGACCTTCTGGTCGTGGGTGCCCAACATCCAGAAGGCGGTGGACGCCTTCAACGCCAAGCACCCCGGCATCAAGGTCAAGCTGGAGACGATCACCCCCGGCCCCGACGGCGGGTACGCCAAGATGCTCGCGGGCGTCAAGGCCGGCAACGCGCCCGACGTGGCGCAGGTGGGCTACGACTCGCTGCCGTCGTTCCTGGTCAACGGCGCGCTTGAGGACATCACCCAGTACGCCGAGAAGGACGCCGCCAAGTTCGTCGACTGGCAGTGGCAGACCGGCGTCTTCGGCGGCAAGGTCTACTCGATCCCGCAGGCCAGCGGCCCCATGGCCTTCTACTACCGCAAGGACCTGTTCGACAAGTGGGGCATCGAGGCCCCCAAGACCTGGGACGACTTCGCCGCGGCGGCCAAGACGATCCGGGAGAAGGACGACAGCGCCTACATCTCCACCTTCGCCGCCAACCAGGCGCCGTGGATGATCGCGCTGGCGCAGCAGGCCGGGCAGCAGTGGTTCAGCACCGAGGGCGACGCCTGGAAGGTGACGATCGACAACCCCGACACCCGGCGCATGGCCGGCTTCTGGCAGAAGATGCTGGACGACAAGCTGGTCAAGACCGAGGCCGACATGTCCAACGGCTGGTACAAGGACCTGCAGACCGGTGACATCGCGGGCTGGATCGGCGGCTCCTGGGGCGATGCCATCATCCGCGGCAACGCGCCGAAGACCTCCGGCAAGTGGGCGGTCGCGCCGATGCCGCAGTGGCCGGGCGCCGCGAAGTTCGCCTCGGCGAGCTGGGGCGGCGGCTCCGCCTCGGCGGTGCTGAAGGGCACCGACCACCCGGCCGAGGCGACGGCGTTCGCGGTGTGGCTGACCAGCGACCCCGAGAGCGTGAACATCCTGCTGTCGGCGGGCTACGGCTGGCCCTCGATCAAGGACACCAGCCGGATTCCCAACCTGCAGCAGGACGACACCGTCTTCCCGTTCTACGGCGGGCAGAACATCTGGGACGTCTTCAAGGAGGCGGACGCGGCGGTCGGCCTGGACTGGCGCTGGCCCCCGGTGAGCGACGCGCTGTACTCCACGCTGACCGACAACGCCAAGGCCGCCGTCGAGGGCGACGGCACGCTGGCCGACGCCTTCGCCAAGACCCAGACGGCCATGGTGGAGCAGCTCAAGGCCAAGGGCCTGAACGTCGTGGCGACGGGCGGCTGAGCGTGGCGGGAACGACCGGCACCCGTACGACGGGGGCGGCCGGCGCGCGGGAGACCCCTCCCGGCGGCGCGTCCGGCCGGCCCCGCCGTGCGGCGCACACGCGCTCACGGGCCCGGCGGGGGCCGCGGCTGCACGTCGCCGTGTTCGTCGCGCCCTTCTTCGTGGCCTTCTCGCTGTTCTTCATCGCGCCGATCTGCTACGCGCTCTACGAGAGCTTCTTCACCCTGCAGAGCAGCGGCCTGGGCCTGACCGAGCCGACGATCGAGTTCTCCGGCCTGGCGAACTACGCCACCGCGCTCAGCTCGCCCGCGTTCGTGGGCAGCCTGGGCCGGGTGCTGGTGTTCGCCGCGATCGAGGTGCCGATCATGGTGGTCAGCGCCCTGGCGCTGGCGCTGCTGCTGGACTCGGCCCGCGCCAGGTGGCGGGCGTTCTTCCGGGTGTCGTTCTTCCTGCCCTACGGCGTGCCGGGCGTGGTCGCCTCGCTGCTGTGGGGCTTCCTGTACGTGCCGCAGACCAGCCCGCTGATCGACATCCTGTCGGCCGTCGGCCTGCCGCACGACTTCCTCGGCCCCGGGACGATCCTGTTCTCCATCGCCAACATCGCGACCTGGCAGTTCGCCGGCTACAACATGCTGGTGCTGATCGCCGGCCTTCAGGCGATCCCGCAGGAGCTGTACGAGGCCGCCCGGGTGGACGGCGCGAGCGAGCTGCGCATCGCCTGGCACGTCAAGATCCCGATGGTGCGCGCGCCGATCATCCTGATCACGGTGTTCACGCTGATCGGCACGCTGCAGCTCTTCGTCGAGCCGCTGATCCTCAAGCCGCTGACGACCGCGATCAACAGCGACTTCACCCCCAACCTGGCCGCGTACAACCAGGCGTTCGGGCAGAGCAACATCAACCTCGCCTCCGCCGAGGCCACCATCATCGCGATCATCTCGTTCGTGGTCTCGTTCGGGTTCCTGCGCGTGGTCAACCGGAAGGGGAACCGGGCGTGGTAGACCGCAGACGGCTCAGCCCGGCCACCGTCGTGGTGCTGGCCCTGCTGACGGCCGCGGCCGTGTACTTCCTGCTGCCGGTCGCGTGGGTGCTGATCGCGGCCACCAAGAGCTCGGCCGACCTGTTCGGCACGTTCGGCCTGTGGTCGCCCGACCCGCAGCTCGGCGCCAACCTGGGCCGGCTGTTCGGCGCCGAGGACGGCCTGTTCGGCCGGTGGATCCTCAACAGCTTCCTGTACGCCGGCGTCAGCGCGCTCATCGCCACGCTGCTGTCGGCGGGCGCCGGCTACGCGATGGCCAAGTACCCCTTCCGGGGCAGGGAACTGCTGTTCAACCTGGTCCTGGCCGGCGTGCTGGTGCCCGCGACCGTGCTGGCGCTGCCGACGTACCTGATCTTCAGCGAGGTCGGGCTGACCGGCACGTTCTGGTCGGTGCTGCTGCCGAGCATCGTCAGCCCGTTCGGGGTGTACCTGGCCCGCATCCAGGCGCACGCGGCGATCCCGGACGCGCTGCTGGAGGCCGCGCGGCTGGACGGCGCCGGGGAGTACCGCATCTTCTTCCGGATCGCGGTGCGGGTGATGTCGCCGGCACTGGTTACGATCTTCCTGTTCCAGTTCATCGGCGTGTGGAACAACTACTTCCTGCCCCTGGTGATGCTCTCCGACCAACGGCTCTACCCGGTCACGCTGGGCCTGGCCCAGTGGAACTCGCAGACCTTCCGAGACCCGGCGTTCTTCGAACTGACCGTCACCGGGGCGGCGGTGTCCGCACTCCTCCTCGTCCTCACCATGGCGTCACTTCAGCGCTTCTGGCGGGCGGGCCTCACAGCAGGGAGCGTCAAGGAATGAGCGAGCGCATCCCCCGCCTGTACCGGGCGATGGGCGGCGGCATCGGCTTCGGGGCCGACTACAACCCCGAGCAGTGGCCGCGCGAGGTGTGGCGCGAGGACGTACGCCTCATGCGCGAGGCCGGGGTCACCATCGTCACCCTGGGCATCTTCTCCTGGGCGGCGATCGAGAAGGAGCCCGGCGAGCGCGACTTCGGCTGGCTGGATGAGGTCATGGACCTGCTCGGCGAGGCCGGGATCGCGGTGTCGCTGGCCACCGGCACGGCCTCGCCGCCGCCGTGGCTGGCCCGGCTGCACCCCGAGACGCTGCCGGTGGACGCCGAGGGGCGCACGTTGTGGACCGGCGCCAGGCAGCAGTACTGCCCCAGCTCCCCCGCCTACCGCGCCGCCGCGCTCGACTTCGCCACCGCGATGGCCAAGCGGTACGGACAGCACCCGGCGCTCGCCCTGTGGCACGTCGGCAACGAGTACGGCTGCCACGTGGACGCCTGCTACTGCGACGCCTCGGCGGCCGGCTTCCGCGAGTGGCTGCGCGCCCGCTACGGCGACCTGGACGGGCTGAACGCGGCCTGGTCCACCGACTTCTGGAGCCAGCGCTACTCCGACTGGTCGGAGGTGCTGCCGCCGCGGCTGGCCCCGACGTTCCCCAATCCGGCCCAGCAGCTCGACTTCCGCCGCTTCAGCTCCGACGCGATGCGCGAGTGCTACCTGATGGAGCGGGAGGCGCTGCTCGCGCTGCTGCCCGACATTCCGGTCACCACCAACATGATGGGGCTGTGGAAGTCGGTGGACTCCTTCTCCTGGGCCGATGAGCTGGACATCGCCGCGCTCGACCTCTACCCCGAGCCGAAGGACCCCACGGCCCACATCGGCGGCGCCCTGTTCCACGACCTGACCCGCTCGCTGCGCCGCGGGCAGCCGTGGATGCTGATGGAGCAGGCGCCCAGCGCGATCAGCTACCGGCCGCCGAACCGGCCCAAGAAGCCGGGCCAGATGCGGCTGTGGAGCATGCAGGCCGTGGCCAGGGGCGCCGACGCGGTCATGTACTTCCAGTGGCGGGCCTCGGCGGGCGGGGCGGAGAAGTTCCACTCCGCCGTCGTCGGGCACGGGGGCACGGACAACCGGGTGTTTCGCGAGGTGTCCGCGCTGGGCAAGGAGCTGGCCGGGCTCGCGGACGTCGCCGGCTCCCGCGTACGCGCGCAGGTGGCGCTGGTGCACGACTGGGCCAACTGGTGGGCGCTGGAGCTGGACGCCCGCCCGGCCGAGCTGGAGCTGCTGGAGCGGCTGAAGGACCACTACGCGGCCCTGTGGCACGAGAACGTGACCGTGGACATCGTGCCCCCGGGCGCCGACCTGTCCGGCTACAAGCTGGTCGCGGTGCCCAACCTGTACCTCGTCTCGGCCGAGGCGGCGGCCGATCTGGCGGCGTACGTGCGCGGCGGCGGGCGCCTGCTGATGTCGTTCTTCAGCGGGATCGCCGACGAGCGCGACCGCATCCACCTGGGCGGCTACCCGGGGCCGTTCCGCGAGCTGCTGGGGCTGCGCGTCGATGAGTTCTGGCCGCTCGGCGAGGGCGAGACCGTCACGCTGACCGACGGCACGACCGCCGGCCTGTGGGCCGACGACCTGGTGCTGGAGGGGGCCGAGCCGCTGGCCCGCTACGCCGGCGGGCCGCTGGCGGGCGTGCCGGCCGTGACCCGGCACGCGTACGGCGCGGGCAGCGCCACCTACCTGGGCACCCGGTTGGAGCCCGGCGCGATGCGCGCCCTGGTCCGGGCGGAGCTGGCCGCCGCCGGGGTCGAGCCGGTGCTGCCCGATCTGCCCGAGGGCGTGGAGGCCGTGGCGCGCGAGGCCGCCGACGGCACCCGGTTCCTGTTCCTGCTCAACCACACCGACGCGCCGGTGCGGGCGTACGGGACCGACCTGCCCGGCCAGGGCGTGGCCGTGCTGCGCGAGGAGAGATCATGACGCCCGGCAGGTACACCGGCCGGCGGGCGGTGGTGACCGGCGGCGCGTCCGGCATCGGCGCGGCCACGGCCGCCCGGCTGCGCGCGGAGGGCGCCGACGTGCTGGTCGTGGACGTGCGGCCGCCCGAGACCGGGGACCACCTCATCGGCGACGTGGCGCGGGAGGAGACCTGGGAGCAGGTGGCCGAGCGCGGCCCGTACGACCTGGTGGTCAGCAACGCGGCCGCGGTGGACGTGCTGCCCGCGCACCGGACCTCGCTGGAGTCGTGGCACCGGCAGATCGGGGTCAACCTCACCGGCACGTTCCTGGCCGCGCGGCGGCTGCTGCCCGATCTCGCGGCACGGCGCGGCAGCATGGTCGTCACCTCCTCGGTGCACGCGCTGGTCGGGCTGCCCGGACACCCCGCGTACGCGGCGGCCAAGGGCGGGCTCACCGCGCTCACGCGGCAGCTCGCCGTGGAGTACGGCCCGGACGCGCGGGTGAACTGCGTCATCCCCGGGCCGATCATGACCCCGGCCTGGGACCGGGTGGACGAGGCCGGCCGGGCCGACAGCGTACGGGCGACGGTGCTGCGCCGGTTCGGCGAGCCGGAGGAGGTGGCGGCGGTGATCGCCTTCCTGGGCTCGGCGGACGCGTCGTTCATGACCGGCACGTCCGTGGTCGTGGACGGAGGCTGGAGCATTGTGAAGGACTCGGCTTGATGGCGGCATACGGGGGGCGGGGCCTGCACGGGCAGACCGTGGAGGCCCTCGCGACGATGATCTTCAGCGGCGAGTACCGCGAGGGCGACGGCCTGGACGTCGCCGAGCTGCAGGAGCGGCTGGGCGTCAGCTCGACCGCGCTGCGCGAGGCGATGAAGGTGCTGGCCGCCAAGGGCCTGATCATGGCCCGGCCCAAGCTGGGCACGTTCGTGCGGCCCCGGCAGGACTGGAACCTGCTCGACGGCGACGTGATCCGGTGGAAGTTCGCCGGCAGGCCCGACCACGGGTTCCTGGAGGACCTGCACGAGCTGCGGTCCATCGTGGAGCCGTCGGTGGCGCGGCTGGCCGCGCTGCGGCGTACGGAGGAGGACCTGGAGGCGCTGCGGGCCGCCCTGGGCCGCATGGCCGAGGCGCGCGGCGACGCGGGCGCCATGGTGGCCGCCGACCTGGCCTTCCACCGGGCGCTGCTCACCGCGAGCGGGAACGAGCTGCTGGAGCGCATGGACGTCGTGATGGGCGCGGGCCTGGCCGGGCGCGACCGGCTGGTGCACGGCGCGCAGCCCGGCGACGACCCGGTGCCCAGCCACCTGGCGGTGCTGACCGCCATCGCCGAGGGCGACGCCGACGCGGCCGACGGCGCGATGCGCGAGCTGCTGGCCAAGGCGTGGGGCGACCTGCTGCGCCTGTGGGAGACGCCGGCCGGGGAGACGGCATGAAGATCGAGCGCGTCGAGACCTTCATGGTGCCGCCGCGGTGGCTGTTCTGCCGGGTGGAGACCGACACCGGCGTCGTCGGCTGGGGCGAGCCGGTCGTGGAGGGGCGCGCCGAGGTGGTCCGCGCGGCGGTCGGCGTACTGGCCGAGTACCTGATCGGGCAGGACCCGCTGCGCGTCGAGGACCACTGGCAGGTGCTCACCAAGGGCGGCTTCTACCGGGGCGGCCCGGTGCTGTCCAGCGCCGTCGCCGGGCTGGACCAGGCGTTGTGGGACATCGCGGGCAAACACTACGGCGCGCCGGTGCACGGCCTGCTCGGCGGCCCCGTACGCGACCGCGTCCGCGTGTACGCCTGGGTCGGCGGCGACGAGCCCGGCGAGCTGCGCGAGGCGATCGAGGAGCAGGTCGAGGCCGGGTTCACCGCGATCAAGATGAACGCGTCCGGCATGCTGCCGCGCTCGCTGTCCGCCGCCGACCTGGCCGCGGTCGTGGCCCGCGCCGAGATCGCCCGCGACGCGCTCGGACCCGGCCGCGACTTCGCGGTGGACCTGCACGGGCGCGCCTCGGTCGCGCTGGCCCGGCAGATCGTCGCCGCCATCGAGCCCGCGCACCCCCTGTTCGTGGAGGAGCCGGTCGCGCCGGAGTACCTGCACCGGCTCGGCGAGATCACCGCGGGCACGCCGGTGCCGATCGCGCTGGGCGAGCGGCTGTACTCCCGCACCGACTTCCTGCCCGCCCTCACCGCCGGGCTCGCGGTCGCCCAGCCCGACCTGTCCCACGCCGGCGGCATCTCGGAGGTGCGCCGGATCGCGGCGCTGGCCGAGACCTTCGACGTGCCGCTCGCGCCGCACTGCCCGCTGGGGCCGATCGCGCTGGCCGCCAGCCTCCAGGTCGCGTTCTGCACGCCCAACTTCCTGATCCAGGAGCAGAGCGCGGGCATCCACTACAACGGCGACGCCGACCTGCTCGACTACGTGCTCGACCCGGCGCCGTTCGACTTCGTGGACGGCTACGCCCGCCGCACCGACGCCCCCGGCCTCGGTGTGCGCGTGGACGAGGCGGCCGTGCGCCGGGCCGACCGCTCCCCGCACGCGTGGCGCAACCCCGTGTGGCGGCACGACGACGGCTCCCTGGCAGAGTGGTGAGCATGGATCTTCTGGACATCCTTCGCGACCGGCGGCTGGTCGCCATCATCCGGGGCCGCGACCCCGAAGCCTCGTACGCCACCGCGTGCGCCCTGGTCGAGGAGGGCGTGGACGTGCTGGAGGTCTCCCTCACCGGGGCCGACGCGCTGCACGTCATCGGCAGGATCGCCAAGGCGCTCGGCGGCGACGTGGTGCTCGGCGCCGGCACGGTGATGACCGAGGCCGACGCCGAGGCGGTGGCGGAGGCGGGCGCGACGTTCACGGTGACGCCCGCGCTCGGGCCGGGCGCGCTGCGCTCGATCGAGCTGGGCCTGCCGTCGCTGATCGGCGCGCTGACGCCCACGGAGGTCTGGAACGCCCACACCGCCGGCGCCGCCGCGGTGAAGATCTTCCCGGCGTCGCTGGGCGGGCCCGGCCATCTCGCGGCGCTGCGCGACCCGTTCCCGCGGATTCCGCTGGTGCCGGTGGGCGGGGTGCGCACCGACCAGGTCGCGGCGTACCTCGACGCGGGCGCGGCGGCGGTCGGCGTCGGCTCCCCGCTGGTCGGCGACGCCCCGCACGGCGGCGACCTGGACGCCCTGCGCGAGCGCGCCCGGAGCTTCCGCCAGGTGGTGGCGAGATGAGCACGCCCGATCCCAGGCCCGACGTGAGACCCGACGTCACGACGCTCGGCGAGACCATGGCCTGCCTGCACGGCGACGGCCCGCTGCGCATGGGGGGCACGCTCGCGCTCAGCATCGCGGGCGCCGAGGCCAATGTCGCCATCGGCCTGGCCCGGCTGGGCCACCGGGCCCGCTGGGCCGGCGTGGTCGGCCAGGACGAGCTGGGCGCGCTGGTGCTGCGCACCCTGCGCGCCGAGGGCGTGGACGTGAGCACCGTACGCGAGTCGGGCGACCGCCCCACCGGGCTGATGATCCAGGAGAGCCGGATCGCCGACATCACCCGGGTGCACTACTACCGCGCGGGCTCGGCCGGGTCCACCCTCTCCCCCGCCGACGCCACCGCGGCCCTCACCCCCGCGCCCCGGCTGCTGCACGTCACCGGCATCACCCCCGCGCTCGGCGACGCCCCGCGCGCGGCCGTCGAGCAGGCCGTACGCCAGGCGCGCACCGCGGGCGCCACGGTCGTCCTGGACGTCAACCACCGCTCGCGGCTGTGGGACACCGAGACGGCCGCGAAGGTCCTTACCGGCCTGCTGCCGTACGTGGACCTGCTGATCGCCTCCGACGACGAACTGCCCATCGTCGGCGGACGCCGGGCCGCGACCGACGCCGGCATCGGCGAGATCGTGATCAAACGCGGCGCCGACGGCGCCGAGGTCTGGACACCCGGCGCCGACACCCCCATCACCCGCCCCGCCCTGCGCGTGCCGGTCGCCAGCACGGTCGGCGCAGGAGACGCCTTCGTCGCCGGCTACCTGTCCGGCCTCCTCGACGGCCTCCCCCCACAGGACCGCCTGGACCGCGCGGTCACCCTGGGCGCCTTCGCGGTGGCCTCCCACGGCGACTGGCACGCCCTCCCCACCCGCGCCGAACTCCCCCTGCTGGCCCTGGCCGAGGGCGCGACCGTACGCTGACGGCACCGCGGGATCATGGCCCCATGATCTCGGTGAAGATGAACGACGACGCCGCCGCCCTGCTCGGAGTCCTCGACGGGCCGGGCGGCGCCCACCCTCCGGGCGGCCTGTCGGCGGACCTGCGGGAACGGCTCGCGGAGGGGATCGCGTGGCGTGGCGACGTGCTCACCTGGGCGTCCTGCCCGGGAATGCCCGACGGAGCCTCGCGCTGCCAGACCCTCACGTACTGGGAGAGCAGCGCCAGCTCCTTCCACCTGGAGCCCTACGTCCTGGACGAGGCCACCATGGAGGAGCTCGTCGCCGCCGACGGCCCTCCGGTGATCCGCGAGGACGACCAGCGGCTGATCCTCCAGCACGGGATCGCCTTCGCCCTGGAGTTCAGCCGCCTGGTCCACGCCCTCGATCCGCCATGCGCAGTGCGCTGCATCGTGGCCGTCAACGAGACCAACGGGACGTTCCGGTTCCACCGCATCAGGCCCGATGAGCGCTGGAACACCGCCGACCTGGACACGTACGAGCTGGACAAGCTGGTCGAGATCGACATCGAGCCCGCCGCCCGGTGAAGCGGCGCGCCCGGCTAGGCCGTACGCAGATCCTTGCGGAGTTCGTGGGGGAGGGCGAAGCGGACGCTCTCCTCCACCGACTCCACCTCCTCCACCTCGCCGAAGCCGCGGGCCGCGAGATGGGCGATGACCTGCTGCACCAGCTCGTCGGGCACGGACGCGCCGCTGGTGAGGCCGACCGTGGTGACGCCGTCGAGCCACTCGTCGCGGATCTGGTCGGCGTAGTCGACCAGGTAGGACGCGTCGGCGCCCGCGTCGAGCGCCACCTCGACCAGGCGCTTGGAGTTGGAGGAGTTGGTCGAGCCCACCACGATGACGAGCTGCGCCTCACGGGCGATGGCCTTCACCGCCACCTGCCGGTTCTGGGTGGCGTAGCAGATGTCGTCGCTCGGCGGGTCGATCAGGTTGGGGAAGCGCTCGCGCAGCCGGGCGACGGTCTCGGTGGTCTCATCGACCGACAGGGTGGTCTGCGACAGCCACACCACCCGGTTGGGGTCGCGCACGCTGACCCCGGCCACCCCGTCGAGCCCATCGACGAGTTGGATGTGCTCGGGCGCCTCGCCCGCGGTGCCCTCGACCTCTTCGTGGCCCTCGTGCCCGATGAGCAGGATGTCGTAGTCCTTGGCCGCGAACCGCTTGGCCTCGTTGTGCACCTTCGTGACGAGGGGGCAGGTGGCGTCGATGGTGCGCAGGCTGCGCTTGGCGGCCTCCTCGTGCACCGCCGGGCTCACGCCGTGCGCGGAGAAGACGACGATGGCGCCCTCGGGGACCTCCTCGGTCTCCTCGACGAAGACGGCGCCCCGCTCCTCAAGGGTCTTGACCACGTGCGTGTTGTGCACGATCTGCTTGCGCACGTACACGGGCGCGCCGTAACGCTCCAGAGCCTTCTCCACGGTCTGGACCGCCCGATCGACCCCCGCGCAGTAGCCGCGGGGCCTGGCCACGAGGACCCGTCGGCGGGTCGTGGAGCTCTGTGTCGTCATGTTTCTATGCTACGGGGGGGACAAGAACGTCTCAGCCCGCGTGCCTGTTACGCCAGTCTGCGCCAGACTGGCCATCCGATAACAGACCTCCCAAGGAGTCGGTATGTCCATCACCGACGTCGTTCGCAACGTCGCCAAATCCGTCAAAGATACGCTGACCGACCGGGACGAGCTCGGGCGGAAGGCCAAGGACCTGCCCGCGTACGTGCTGCAGTCGGCCCTGAGCGGGGTCGGCCAGGCACTGCTCCTGGGCGACCGGGTCCGTACCAAGCTCAAGCGCCTCGGCAGGCGCGAGGAGGAGGAAGAGACCACCGCGACCGCGCCCGAGACGGCCGAGAAGGCGGAGAAGGCCGAGAAGGCCGAGAAGGCCGAGAAGGCCGAGAAGGCCGAGAAGCCGGCGGCCGAGGAGCCGGAGAAGAAGCGCCGCGAGCCGGTCATCTTCGCACCGCGCCCGGTCGAGCCGGAGCAGATCACGCCCAACGGCGCCAAGGCGGCTCCGGTCGTCGTCGCTCCGGAGGAGAAGCCGGCCGAGAAGCCGGCGGAAAAGCCGGTCGAGAAGGCGGCCGAGAAGCCGGTTGAGAAGCCGGTCGAGAAGGCCGAGGAGCCCGCCGCCAAGGCCGAGGAGCCCGCCGTCAAGGTGGAGGAGCCGGTCAAGGCCGAGGAGCCCGCGGCGAAGGCCGAGGAGCCCGCCGTCAAGGTCGAGGAGCCCGCCAAGGCCGAGGGTGAGCTGGCCAAGGCGGCCACCGCCACCGAGGCCGCCGCCGAGAAGGCCGAGGAGGCCGCGCAGGCGGTCGTGGAGGAGGCGCCGGCCCCCGTCGCGGCCGAGCCGGTCAAGGCCGGCGGCACCGTCGAGACCGCGACGCTGGCCGAGCCGATGCCGGGCTACGCCGAGCTGACGATGGCCTCGCTGCGGGCGCGGCTGCGCGGCAAGACGGCCGAAGAGGTGCAGGCGCTGCTCGACTACGAGCGGGCCACCACCGACCGGCCGAACATCATCAAGATGTACGAGAACCGTCTCGCCAAGATCGCTGCGGAGGGCGGCGCGTAACCACGGCGGGCCGCGTACGGCCGGATGAGGTCCGCCTGGCGACCGCCGGGCACGTAAGCTGCCCGGCATGGCGCAGAAGACCTCACCCGAGCAGCCGCTGCCGATCAGGACCGTGCTGCAGATGGTCGCCGGGTGGATCGGCAAGCTCGGCACCATCTGGGTCGAAGGGCAGATCACCGAGCTGACGGCCCGCGGCGGCACCGTGTTCATGACCCTGCGCGATCCGGTCGCCAACGTCTCGGCCCGGGTCACCTGCCCCAGGGGTGTCTACGAGGCCGCCGTCCCCCGCCCCGCCGACGGGGCGCGGGTCGTGATGCACGTCAAGCCCGACTTCTGGGTCAACCGCGGGTCCTTCGCGTTCACCGCCCTGGAGATCCGGCCGGTCGGCGTGGGCGAGCTGCTGGCCAGGCTGGAGCGGCTGCGTCAGGTGCTGGCCGCCGAGGGGCTGTTCGCCGCCGACCGCAAGCGCCGCCTGCCCTTCCTGCCCGGCACGATCGGGCTGATCTGCGGGCGCGACTCCGCCGCCGAGCGCGACGTGCTGGAGAACGCCCGGCGCCGCTGGCCCGCCGTGCGCTTCCGCGTGGAGGAGGTCGCGGTGCAGGGCCCGTACGCGGTCTCCGAGGTGAGCGACGCGCTGAGCAGGCTCGACGCCGACCGCGAGGTCGAGGTGATCGTCATCGCCCGGGGCGGCGGCTCGCTGGAGGATCTGCTCCCGTTCTCGGACGAGGCCCTGGTGCGCGCGGTGGCGGCGTGCCGCACCCCGGTGGTGAGCGCGATCGGGCACGAGCAGGACAGCCCGCTGCTCGACCTGGTGGCCGACGTGCGCGCCTCCACCCCGACCGACGCGGCCAAGAAGGTCGTGCCCGACGTCGGCGAGCAGCTCACGCTGGTGCGCCAGCTCCGCGACCGGGGCCGCCGGACGGTGCGCGGCTGGCTGGACCGCGAGCTGGCCTGGCTGTCCTCCGTACGCTCCCGGCCGTCGCTGGCCGACCCGGTGCGCGAGATCGAGCGGCAGGCCGAGCATGTCGAGCAGTTGCGCGACCGGGCCAGGCGGTGCCTGGGCGGCTCGCTGGACCGCGCCGAGGACTCCCTGGAGCACCTGCGCGCCCGCCTGGTGGCCCTGTCCCCCGCCGCCACGCTGGAGCGCGGCTACGCCATCGTGCAGCGGCCCGGCGGCGAGGTCGTGCGCAAGGCCGCCGAGGTCGCGGAGGGCGAGGAGCTGACGGTACGGCTGCCCGACGACCGGATCTCGGTACGGGTCACCCAAGGCGCAGGCTGAGCCCCGGGTAGTCCATGGAGAAGCCGAACTCGCGGTAGAGCGGGTCGCCGTCAGAGGTCGCGTGCAGGTCGATCCGGGCCACCTTCTTGTCGCGGTACCAGTCGAGCAGCGCCCGCATGATCGCCCGCGCGTGACCGCGCCTGCGGTGGGCGGGGTCGGTGGTCATGCCCAGGATGTAGCCGAACCTGCCGTCGGGGAGCCCGGGGCCGGGGAAGCGCCGGAAGACGAACCCGATCCCGCAGGCCGCGAGCCCGCCGCCGGGCGCGTCCACCACGAACACGGCGACGTCGTCGTCATGCAGACGTTCGGCCAGGCTGCGCGCGTACGCGTCCCGCCAGCCCAGGTCGTCCAACCCGGCCGAGCCGCCCGAGTCGTTCGAGCCGCCTGGAGCGGCGGGGCCGGGCGCGCGGTCGGCGGCCATGCGCTCCGCCAAGATCACCCGCAGCCGGACAAGCTCCGAAATATCGTCATGCGTTGCCAATCGCGGTGCCACACGGTTCATTCCACCACGCCCCTTACCGGCTAGGGTTGCGACGTGGCAGGAGAAGAGGAGAAGGCACCGTCGTACGAGCAGGCCCGCGAGGAGCTGACCGAGGTCGTACGGCGGCTTGAGGCCGGCGGGCTCACGCTGGAGCAGTCGATCGAGCTGTGGGAGCGCGGCGAGAAGCTGGCGGCGGTGTGCGAGGAGTGGCTGCAGGGCGCCCGGGTCAAGCTGGCCGCCGCCATGGCCCGCCGCTCCCAGGACCCGATGAAGGACGACGACACGCCCTTCTGAACCGACAGCCCTGCTGAGCGTGCCCGCTGAACCCATCACACCCCGCTGAGCCCGGCGCGCCCCGCCGAGCGCGGCACGCCCCGGTCAACTCGGCGCCCCCTGCTGGGCGAGGTCTGGGCGGGGTCAGGAGCCGGACGCCGAGGCCGACGGCGAGGGGGCGGGGGTCGCGGTGGAGGCGGGCTGCTGCCGCAGGGAGGCCGCCAGCGTGGCCAGCTCCGGCCAGTCGGCCTGCCCGGTGACCACCAGCGCGACATCGGGCAGGATCCGCACCAGGGTGCGCTGGTTCTTGTCCTCGCGGTAGCGGCGCTCCCAGGTCACCCCGCCGATCTGCTGCGTGCCCACGGCGGTGCTGGTGTTGGCCATGCGGTTGACGAACTCGCCGGCCGGCTGCTCGTTGCTCTGCGCCAGCATGGCGTGCGAGCGGGCGGCGGTGGCGAAGCCGAGGCGCCAGGTGACCACGCCCTGCCCGGTCAGGCGCGAGCTGGTGGGCACCCAGTCCTTCGGCGTGGCCTCCGGCACCCACACCTGGTACGGCGCGGCGTTGCGCGCGTTGATGGCGTCGATGGAGTAGTCGACGCTGGGGATGTGCTCGCTGTCTCCGGTCGGCGTGACGAACAGGAATGCGCCGACGCCGAGCAGGCACACGGCCATCGCGACCGCGTAGCCGAGGAAACCCTGGGTGAACCGCTCCACGCCTGGCGAGACTACCCGCTCGGGGCCTCGGTCCCGGCATCGGGAGCGGAAGCCCCGGCGCCCGGCGGGCGGATGCCGGCGATGATCGCCAGCACCTCGTCGGCCAGCCTGCGCGCGGCCTCGACGTCCTCGGCCAGCGTGACCTCGGACACCGCGGCGGCCAGCGCCCCGGTGAGCACCACCACCAGGGCGTCCTCGTCGGGCTCGAACAGCGAGGCGTTGCGCTTGGCCCACTGCCGCAGCCGGTCGCGCATCACGACCTCGAACCCCGGCGGCCCGTCGCCGCGCAGGAACAGCGCGGACAGCTCGCGCTCCTCCAGGCAGCCGGCGAGATAGGCCCGCGCTCCGGCGATGAAGATCCGCATCGGGTCGGACTCGCCCTCGGCGCGCAGGGTCTGGGTGGCGGCCTTGGTGCGCTGGGTCTGCCTGGCCTGGAACTCCTCGAACAGGGTGAGGTACAGGTCGGCTTTTCCAGAAAAATGGTGATACAGCGAACCGACGCTGGCGCGGGCCCGCGAGACGACGTCGGTGACCCCGGCGTCGGCGAAGCCCCGGGTGATGAAGGTCTCCCTCGCGGCTTCCAGGAGCGCGCTGCGAGTGGCGGCGCCGCGCTCCGATGTGCGTACAGTCACGACTGTCACCGGCCGTTCCGGGTCGCTACTCAGTGGTGGGCACACATTATCCTCCCATCGACCGCAAAACAGGCCGGAAAAGCGGGCCAACTACGATCGATGCTGTTGACGGGATCGGCTCTCATTAAGGAGCTCACCACCATGTCCGAACAGTCCTCGGTCCCGGCGCCGCTCGCCACCGGCAAGCGCGCGCCCGATCGGAACCTCGCTCTCGAACTCGTCCGCGTTACGGAGGCGGCGGCGATGGCCGCGGCCCGCTGGGTCGGGCGCGGCGACAAGAACGGCGCCGACGGCGCCGCCGTGCACGCGATGCGCCAGCTCATCAACACGGTGTCGATGAAGGGCGTGGTCGTGATCGGCGAGGGCGAGAAGGACAACGCGCCCATGCTGTTCAACGGCGAGGAGGTCGGCGACGGCAGCGGCCCCGAATGCGACGTGGCGGTCGATCCGATCGACGGCACCCGGCTGACCGCGCTCGGCATGAACAACGCGATCTCGGTCATCGCGGTGAGCGAGCGCGGCTCGATGTACGACCCGTCGGCGGTCTTCTACATGGAGAAGCTGGTCACCGGCCCCGAGGCGGCCTCGGCGGTGGACATCGAGGCCCCGACCGCGGTGAACATCGCGGCCGTGGCGCGGGCGAAGGGCGCCTCGCCGTCCGACGTCACCGTGGTCGTGCTCGACCGGCCCAGGCACGAGCAGATCGTCAAGGAGATCCGCGAGACCGGGGCGCGGATCAAGTTCATCACCGACGGCGACGTGGCGGGCGCCATCATGGCGGCGCGCGCGGGCACCGGCATCGACCTGATGCTGGGCATCGGCGGCACCCCCGAGGGCATCATCGCCGCGTGCGCGCTCAAGTGCCTGGGCGGGGTGATCCAGGGCAAGCTGTGGCCCCGCGACGAGGACGAGCGCCGCCGGGCCCTGGACGCCGGGCTCGACCTGGACCAGGTGCTCACCATCGACGACCTGGTCAAGTCGGACGACGTGTTCTTCGCGGCCTCCGGCATCACCGACGGCGAGCTGATGCAGGGCGTACGCTACCGGGGCGGCGCGGCGGTGACCCACTCGCTGGTCATGCGCGGCCGGTCGGGCACGATCCGGAAGGTCGAGAGCGAGCACCAGCTCGCCAAGCTGCGCGCGTACAGCGCGATCAACTTCGACACCGCAGGCTGAGAAACCGGCCCTTCAGGCGGCTGAAGGCCGCTCCGGTCGCTCAGGCCGCCGAAGGACGCTCAGGCCGCTGAAGGTCCCTCCGGTGGCTCAGGCCGGTCGTCCAATCACCGGCCGCCGCGGCGGCGGCGTTTGGGGGGCTCCTTGACCTTGACCTCGCCCAGCGAGCCGCCGGTGCGCACCTCGATGACCGGGGCCTCGGGATCGGCGGGGTGGCGGGTGAGGCGGGTGGTCTTGTCCTTGGTGACCCGGACCACCTCCACGCCCGCGGGCACGTGGATCTCCAGGCCGCCGAAGAGCAGGGTCGCGTTGACCACGACGCGGCGGCTCTGCACGATCGCGTCGGTGAGGTCGAGCCTGGTGGTGCCGAACATCGCGGTCACGGACAGCTCGGCGGGCACCACCCAGCGGCCGTCGCGGTGCTCCTTCTTGAAGAACGCCGACACCTGGCCGGAGCCGAGCCGCAGCGGCTGCTGCTCCTCGGGCAGCAGGTCGGTGGTCAGGGTGGCCAGCTCGCCGAGCGTGCGGGCGCGGTAGACGGCCTCCAGACGCTCCTCGAACTCCGGCATGCTCAGCCGGCCGTCGGCGACGGCCTCGCGCAGCACCTCGGCGATCCGGTCGCGGTCGGCGTCGGAGGCGCGCAGGTCGCCGGGCGCGGGCGCGGAGGAGGAGGCGGCGGCGTTCCTGGCCTGGCGGATCGCGTGCCACTCCTCCGCCAGCCGGTCGCCGACCTCGGACAGACGGGGGAGCCACTGTCCCGGACGTTCGTTCACGCTTCGACAATAAGCGCCCGCGGGCGTGCCGCGGCAGTCGCCGGAAAACGCGTTGCGGAAGTGTCGGTGCCGGTCCCTACAGTGGGCCTCATGCCAGCACCCGGCCCGGCGATCAGCATCAGGGGGGCGGTCAAGCGCTACGGCGGCATCACGGCCGTCGCCGGCCTCGACCTCGACGTTCCCGAGGGCATCTGCCTCGGCCTCCTCGGCCGCAACGGGGCCGGCAAGTCCACCACCATGCGCCTGCTCACCGCCCAGTCGCGCGCCGACGAGGGCGAGATCGAGGTCCTGGGCCTGCCGGTGCCGCGCCGCTCCAAGCGGGCGCGGGCCATGATGGGCGTGGTCCCGCAGCAGGACAACCTCGACGAGGAGCTGAGCGCCCGGCAGAACCTGGAGGTCTTCGCCCACATCTACCGGGTGCCCCGGGCCGGGCGCCGGGCCGCCGTCGCGCGGGCGCTGGCCCTCGCCCAGCTCACCGACCGTGCCGACACGCCCGCGGTCAAGCTCTCCGGGGGCATGCGCAGGCGGCTGCTGATCGCCCGCGGCCTGGTCCACTCCCCCCGGCTGGTGCTGCTCGACGAGCCGACCGTGGGTCTCGACCCGCAGGTGCGCCAGGAGCTGTGGTCGCTCATCGCGCGGCTGCGCGATGAGGGCGTGACCACGCTGATGTCCACCCACTACATCGAGGAGGCCGAGCGGCTGGCCGACGACTGCGCGCTGATGGCGCGCGGCCGGGTGGTGGCCCGCGGCTCACCCGAGAAGCTGATCGCCGAGCACGCCGGCGCCGAGGTCCACGAGCACTACGGCACCGCCGACCGGCTCGCCGAGATCGAGCGGATCGCCCGCGAGGCGGGCGTGCCGACCCGCCGCACCGGCCCGTCGATCTCGCTGCTCAAGGCCGAGCAGTTCGACGACGCGCTGCGCGCCCGCCTGCCCGTCCCCCCGATCCGCCGCCCGGCCAACCTGGAGGACGTCTTCGTCCTGCTGACCGGCGAATCGGCCGACTGACCCCCGGCGAAGGAGCGATCGTGTTCGAATGGGCCCCGGTGCGCGCGGTGTGGCGGCGGGAGCTGGCGCTCTACCGCCGCTACTGGGCCTCCACGTCCTTCGCGGCGCTGGTGGAGCCGACGCTGTACCTGCTGGCGTTCGGCTACGGCTTCGGCTCGGTCATCGGCACGCTGTACGGCTACGAGTACCGCGACTTCGTGTCCACCGGCGTGGTGGCCACGGCGGTGCTGTTCATCGGCGCGTTCGGCGGGATGTTCAACACCTTCATCCGGCGCACCTTCCAGCACACCTACGACGCGATGCTGGCCGCCCCGGTCGACGTGCACGAGCTGGTCACCGCCGAGGCGTCCTGGCTGGCGGCCAAGGCGGGCCTCTACGGCTGCGCCCCCCTGCTCGTCGGCATGGCCTTCGGCCTCGACCCGTCCTGGGGCATGCTGCTCGTCCCCGCGATCGCCTTCCTCACCGGCCTCGGCTTCGCCCTGTTCGGCATGTGGGTCTCGGCCATCGTCCCGTCCATCAACTCCCTCGACTACGTGATCACCGGCGTGCTCACCCCGCTGTTCCTGGTGGCGGGCACGTTCTTCCCCATCGACCAGCTCCCCTCGTGGGCCGCGACCGCGGCCAGGTTCAACCCGCTGTGGCACACCGTGGAGCTGATCCGCGCCGCCGTCTTCGCCCGCCTCACCCCCGGCGACCTGGCCCACGTCGGCGTACTGGCCCTGTTCGCCGCCGCGATGTGGTCCCTCGCGGTCTGGAAGCTCCGCGCCCGCCTGATCGACTGACACCCGCGCTTGACGTCGATGACGTGGCCGAGCTCGTCACTGTCTACGACCTGATCTGGGCCGGGTGATCGTCGCCCTGGGTGAGGGCGGCGAGGGCCGCTTTCGGGTCGTCCACGTGCAGGTGGATCCTGGTGATCTCGGCCTGGCGGCCCAGGGGGCGGGTGATGGTGACGGGGGCGGTCAGCTCGATCGCGAGGTTGGTCTGGTGGGAGATCGCGACGGACAGGCGGCCGTCGCGCACGGTGATCGTGCCGGTCTCGTTGAGGTTGCGTGCGGGGCGGGCGGTGGCGATCAGGGCGCGGGGGATGCGGGCGTCGAGGAAGGCGCCGTAGCGGATGCGCAGTTCGTCGCGGGTGATGACGTGGGGGCGGGTGACGCAGGAGGCGTGCATGGCCAGGGCCGCCAGGACCGAGTAGCCGTCCAGCACGAGGAAGGCCAGGCGGATCGGGTCGGGCACGTCCCAGGCGCGCAGCAGGATCTCGACGGCGACCAGTTCCACGACCATCAGGAAGATCATGACCAGCAGCATCGGGGTCTGCTCCCGCGCGTACGGCACCGCGGTCGCGCCCGGGGGCACGCCGTGGCGGCGGCGGGCGGCCCACAGGACCAGGCTGACCAGGCCCTTGGTGTCGAAGCCCATGATCTGGCGGACCTGGACCGGGACCAGGCGGCGTACGGCCTGGCGGAGGGCGGCGCGGCGGTTCGCGCCGGTGCGGCGCTCGGCCCGGTACAGGCGCCAGAACACGGCTCCCTCCAGGGCGAGCACCGCCAGGACCACCGCCTCGGCGGCGATGAGGATGGGTTCGGGGATCTCCACCCCGGAGATCAGCAGGACCGCGAGCACGAGTTCGCCGGGGATCGCGGTGTAGAGCGCGGCGCGCGCCACGCGCAGGGCGGGGCCTTGGGGGTGGGCGGTCATCGGGGGCGCTCCTTGAACTGGTGGGCGGTGTGGCGGACGGCCCCGGCCTGGGGGCGGGCGGTCACTGGGGGCGCTCCTTGAGGGGGGCGGCGGACTGGTGGGAGACCTCGGCCCGAGGGTGGGCGGTCATCCGAGGCGCTCCTTGACGATGCGGGCGAGCAGGCGGAAGACCTCGGCCTGGGCGGGGGCGAGTTCGGCGTTCAGGGCGTCGAGCCAGCCGGGGGACTCGTCGTCGGAGGCCGGGAGGTTGGCGGCCAGCGCCTCGCGCATGGCCTCGGGGAGGTGGGCGGCCATGTCGGCGGCCACGGCCTCGATACGGGGGTCGGTGGGGTCGGCGTCGGCCAGTTCGTCGAGGCGGCGGTAGATGGCGTGTCCGCGGGCGAGGGCGCCGGGTTCGGTGAGCGGGCGGAGCAGGGCGAGCATGTGGTCGCGGTCTTCGGGCGCGGCCACGGCGTCCATCAGGGTCAGCATCTCGCGGTCCAGGGCGGCGAAGTCCGACTCGCCGGGGACCGTCAGGTCGCGCAGCACCGCGGCCATGTCGGGCGAGAGGGTGGCGTCGGGGCCGAGGTCGTCCTGCTCCAGCAGGGCGGCCAGGCGGGCGCGCCGGTCGGCGATGGCCCGCTGCTGCCGGGCCAGGTCGGCGTCCAGCTCCTCCAGCACCTCGCGCAGGTCCCGGCCCCGGTCCTCGGCCAGCACGTCGCGGATCTCGTCCAGGGACAGGCCCAGCTCGGCCAGGCGGCGCACCCGGGCCAGGACGACCGCGTCGCGCAGCCGGTACTCCCGGTAGCCGTTGGGCAGGCGTTCGGGTTCGGGCAGCAGGCCCAGGTGGTGGTAGTGCCGCACGGTACGGGTGGAGACCCCGACCAGCGCGGCCAGTTCGCCGATCCGCATGCCTTCATTAGAAACGTTGACGTTACGGCAAGGTCAAACCGCGAAACCGATCATTGACGGCGGCCCGGGGCGGGCCTAGCCTGGCGGAATCTGATTCCTCCTCATGTTTTGCGGGAGGTCCCCCATGGCAGACCCGCGTGACCGGCGGGCCCGGCTGGCGGCGTTCGGCGTGTTCTTCGTGCAGGGCCTCACCTTCGCCACCCTGCTCACCCAGGTCGCGGCGTTGCAGGCCAAGCACCGGCTCAGCGACGGCGAGCTGTCCGTCCTGCTGCTGGTCGTGCCGCTGATCGCGGGCGCGGGCAGTGTGCTGGCCGGCGCGCTGGCCGCCAGGTTCGGCAGCCGGGCCGTGCTGCGGGTCGCGCAGCCCCTGGCCTGCCTGGCCGTGGTGCTGGCCGGGCTGGCGGCGAGCGTCCCCGCGCTGGTGGCGGCCAACGTGCTGTTCGGGCTGTGCCTCGGCTCGGTGGACGCGGGCATGAACATGCAGGGCGTCGCGGTCGAGCGCCGGTACGCCCGCCCGGTGCTGACCGGCTTCCACGCCGCCTGGAGCGCCGCGGCGGTGCTCGGCGCGCTGTAGGCGTCGTGGGCGGGCGGCATGGGGCTCGGGCTGCCGGTGACGTTCGCGGTGGCGATGGCGGCGGGCGCGGTGCTGTCGATCGTGGCCGCGACCTGGCTGTACGGCGCCCGCGAGGAGCACGTGCCGGCCGCGGAGAAGGTCGCCGCGCACGTGCCGTGGCGGGCCATCCTGCCGCTGTGCCTGGCCATGGCCGCGCTGTACGTCGGCGACGCGTCGGTGTCCAACTTCGGGTCGGTCTACATGGAGCGGGTGCTCGGCTCCTCGGCCGCCGTGGTGCCGCTGGCGCTCGCGGCGTACCAGGCCACGACGTTCCTGGTGCGGGTGGGCGGCGACTTCGCGGTCAGGCGCTACGGGCCGGCCGCGATCGTGCGTCTCGGCGGCGCCGTCGCCGTCCTCGGGTTCGCCGGGATCGTGCTGGCCCCGGCCGAGCCGGTGGCCATCGTGGCCTTCGGCCTCACCGGCATCGGCCTGTCGGTGGTGGCGCCGCAGTCGTTCGCCGCCGCCGGGCGGCTGGACCCCGCGGGCAGCGGGGTGGCCATCGCCCGGGTCAACATGTTCAACTACGTCGGCTTCATCGTCGGGGCCGCGCTGGTGGGCGGGATCGCCGAGGCGGCCGACTACCGGGTCGCCTTCGCCGCCCCGCTGGCGCTGGCCGCGCTGATCGTGCTCCTCGCCCGCGGCTTCCAGCCGATCAGAGGTACGGCCGCTGCTCCCGCTTCGCCGTGAGGTAGGCGGCGTACGGCTCGGCGTTCTCCGCCACCGGGACGTCCCACCACGCGGTGGACGGCGGGCCGCCGGGACCGGGCACGGTCTCGGCGTACACCACCGTCGTACGCGCCGACTCGCGCGCCTTGGCCAGGGCCGCGCGGAAGGAGCCGGGGTCGCCCGCCCGCAGCACGTCGGCGCCCAGGCTGGCCGCGTTCGCGGCCAGATCGACCGGCAGGTACGCCCCGTCCAGCTCGCCGCCGGGCCCCCGCATCCGGTACGCCGTGCCGAGCCGCCGCGCCCCCACCGCCTCCGACAGGCCGCCGATCGAGGCGAACCCGTGGTTGTCCACCAGCACCACGACCAGCTTGACGCCCTCCTGCACGGCGGTGGCGATCTCCTGCGCCATCATCAGGTACGACCCGTCGCCCACCAGCACGAACACCTCGCGCTCCGGCGCGGCCAGCTTCACCCCGAGCCCGCCCGCGATCTCGTAGCCCATGCACGAGTAGCCGTACTCGACGTGGTACGCCTTCGGCCCGGCCGCCCGCCACATCCGGTGCAGGTCGCCCGGCATCGACCCGGCCGCGTTGACCACCACGCTCGACGGCCCGGCGACCTCGTTCAGGATGCCGAGCAGCACGGTCTGGGTGAGACCGTCGCCGTGCTGCGCCTCGGCCACCGACCGCCACCAGGAGGCGGCCAGGGCGGTGGCGCGCTCGCTCCAGCCGGGGTCGGCCCGCCACCCGGGGACGTCGAGCAGGCGCAGCGCCTCGCGGGCGTCGGCGACCAGCATCAGCCCGGCGTGCTTGGCCGCGTCGAAGGCGGCCACGTTGATGTTGAGGAAGGCGGCGTCGCGGAACAGGGTGCGCGAGGCGGTGGTGAAGTCGGAGTAGCGGGTGCCGACGCCGATCACCAGGTCGGCCTCGCGGGCCAGCTCGTTGGCGGCGGCGGTGCCGGTGTGCCCGATCGCGCCGACCGCGCGCGCGTGGTCGTACGGGATCGCGCCCTTGCCGGCCTGCGTCTCGGCGACCGGCACGCCGTACCTGGCGGCGAAGCCGCACAGGGCCTCGCTCGCGCCGCTGTAGATCACCCCGCCGCCGGCCACGATGAGCGGGCGGCGCGAGGCGGAGAGCATGCGCGCGGCGCGCTCCAGCGCGGCCGGCTCGGGCACCGGCCGGGCCACGTGCCACACCCGCCGCGCGAACAGCTCCTCCGGCCAGTCGTACGCCTCCGCCTGCACGTCCTGGGGCAGGGCCAGGGTGACCGCGCCGGTCTCGGCCGGGTCGGTGAGCACCCGCATGGCCGCCATCAGCGCCGGCGGAAGCTGCTCGGGCCGGTTGATCCGGTCGAAGTACCGCGAGACGGGCCGCAGGCAGTCGTTGACCGACACGTCGTACGAGCGCGGGTCCTCCAGCTCCTGCAGCACCGGGTTGGCGGCCCGGGTGGCGAAGATGTCGCCGGGCAGCAGCAGCACCGGGACGCGGTTGATGGTGGCGAGCGCGGCCCCGGTGACCATGTTGGTCGCGCCGGGCCCGATCGAGGTGGTGCAGGCGAGCGTGGACAGCCGGTCGCGGGCGCGGGCGAACCCGGCCGCGGTGTGCACCATGGCCTGCTCGTTGCGGGCGAGGTAGTACGGCAGCTCGTCGCCCAGCCCGGCCCCCTGCGCGGCCAGCGCCTGGCCGATCCCGGCCACGTTGCCGTGGCCGAAGATGCCCAGGCACCCCTCGATCAGCCGGTGCTCGACGCCGTCGCGCTCGCTCCACTGGCGGCCGAGGAAGCGGATCAGCGCCTGCGCGACGGTGAGTCTCACGGTCATGGTCGCCTCCCGGGGATGGGCGTCATCGGCACGCGCGGGTCGGTCGGCCGCCCCTCCCAGGAGGAGCGCACCCAGGCGTGCCTGGGGTCGTCGCAGAAGGCCATCGACCGCTTCTCGGCCGGGCCCGCCAGGACGTTCAGGTAGTACAGGTCGTAGCCGGGCGCGGCCATGGACGGCCCGTGGTAGCCGTGCGGCACCAGGACCACATCGCCGCAGGAGACCTCGGCCAGCACGTCGATGGGCTTGCCGGGCGAGCCGTAGACCCGCTGGTAGCCGGGCCCGCCCTCGAAGTAGTAGATCTCTTCGAGCACCGCCTCGGTGGCGGACTCGGAGTCGTGCTTGTGCGGCGGATAGGACGACCAGTTGCCCCCGGGCGTGAGCACCTCGACCGCGACCAGCTTGTCGCACTCGAAGGCGTCGGGGGCGCAGAAGTTGTTCACCTGCCGGGTGGACTGCCCCGCGCCGCGCACCTCGACCGGCACGCCGTCGGCGGGGGCGTACCGGACGGGGAAGCGCCGGGTGGCGCGGGCCGACGGCAGCGCGAAGCGCCCCTCGCCGGTCAGCCGGACGGTGGTGCCGATCGGCAGGTACGCGAAGTCGGTGACGGAGGCGAACACCGACTCCCTGCCGTCGAGCGCGAGCCGCACGCCGTCGCACTCCACCATGCACGAGCCCGACAGCGGCAGCACCAGCATCTCCTCGCCGCCGGTCTCGAACTCCAGGGTCTCGCCGGACAACGTGGCGACCCTCAGGCCGCAGTAGGTCCAGCCCGCCGTTTCCGGGGTGATCCGCAGCGCCCACGGCGACTGAGCGGTCGTCCCCGCCGCAATGTAGGTCACCTAGCCAACCTCCAACATGGAGGTCGCGGTGTCCACAGCCGCGGCCACGTCGTCGTCCGGCGGGTAGAGCAGCGCCCGGCCCACGACCAGGCCGCGCACGCCCGGCAGGCGCAGCGCCTCGCGCCAGGCCGAGTACGCCTGGTCGGGCGTGTCGCCGGGGTCGCCGCCCAGCAGCAGCGTCGGCAGCGTGGTCGCGGCCATGACCCGTTCCATCTCGGCGACCACCGGGATCTTCAGCCAGGTGCGGGCGGAGGTCGCGCCGAGGCCCTGGGCCACGTTGATCGCGTGGATGACCGCGTCGGGCGACAGGTCGTGCCGCACCGAGCCGTCCACCCAGCGGGACCAGAACGGCTCCAGCATCGCGATCAGGCCGTGCCCGGCCAGCTCGGTCACCGCCCGGCCGATCGCCTCCAGGGTGGCGGGCGTGCCCCGGTCGTCCAGGCCGATCCGGCACAGCATCTTGCCGCCGTCGAGCCGCATCCGCACGATGGCGTCGGTGTCGTAGGCGGTGAACCGGTCGTCGAACTCGAACACCGAGCCGTGCAGGCCGCCCCGGTTCATCGAGCCGACCACGATCTTGTCGTGCAGCGCGCCGAGCAGCAGCAGGTCCTCCACGACGTCGGGGGTGGCGAGCAGGCCGTCCACGCCGGGGCGCGACAGGGCCACGCACAGCCGTTCCAGCAGCTCGACCCGGCTGCCCATGGCCAGCGGGCGACCCCCGACGCCGAGCGCGCCGCGGGCCGGGTGGTCGGCGGCGATGATCAGCAGTTGGCCGTCGCGGCGCGGGTTCCCCGGCCGCCGCGCCGCCGCGGCCTCCGCGATCCGCTCCGGGAAGCGGGCCCGCGCCTCCGCCAGCGCCCGGATGCCGGGTGCGGTGAGCGTGGGCGCGGCGTCGTGATCAGCCATCGGCGAGCACCGCCTCGACCTCGTGCGCGTACGGCATCGCGGGCGCGCAGGCGAGCCGGCCGGCCACGATCGCGCCCGCCGCGTTGGCGAAGCGCAGGGTGCGCTCCAGCGGCCAGCCGGACAGCAGGCCGTGGCACAGCGCGCCGCCGAACGCGTCGCCCGCGCCGAGCCCGTTGACCACCTCCACCGGCACGGGCGGCACCTCCACCTCCTCGTCCGCGGTCACGCCGAGCACGCCCTCGCCCCCCTGTTTCACGATCGCCAGCCGTACGCCCGCCGCCAGCAGCGCCTTTGCCGCCGCCCGCGGGTCGCGGGCGCCGGTGGCCACCTCGACCTCGTCCACGTTGCCGACGGCCACGGTGACGTGCGGCAGCGCGCGGCGCACCTCGTCCGCGGCGGCCTTCGGATCGGGCCAGAACATCGGCCGCCAGTCCAGGTCGAGCACCGTGGGGTGCCGCCGCGCCCTGGCCGCCCACGCGGCGTGGTGCGCCGACCGCGACGGCTCCTGCGACAGGCCGGTCACCGTGGCCCAGAACAGCCCGGCGCGCTCGATCGCGGGCAGGTCCAGCTCCTCGGGGCGGATCTCCAGGTCGGGGGCCTTGGGGTGGCGGTAGAAGTACAGCGGGAAGTCGTCGGGCGGGCGGATCTCGCAGAAGGTGACCGGGGTCGGCAGGTGCGGCACCTCGGTGACGTACCGGTCGTCCACGCCGTAGGAGCGCAGCGCGTCGTGCAGGAACGCGCCGAACGGGTCGGCGCCGGTCCTGGTGATCACCGCGGCCCGGCGGCCCAGCCGCGAGGCGGCCACGGCCACGTTGGTCGCGCTGCCGCCGAGGTACTTGCCGAACGTCTCCACCTCGCGCAGCGACACGCCGACCTGGAGCGGGTACACGTCCACCCCGATCCGGCCCATCGTCAGCACCTCGACGGTCACGCCAGGCCCCTGAGGTACGCCAGGCTCTCGCGGACGCCCTCGATCGGGCCCTCGCCCTCGGGCGGGGTCGCGGTGAGGACCACGTCCTGCTCCAGGACGTACCAGCCGTCGTAGCCCGCCGAGGTGAGCGCGCGCACGATGCGGGGCACGTCCACCGCGCCCCTGCCGAGGGGGCGGTAGAGCCCGCCGCGCACGGCCTCGGTGTAGGTGAGGTTGCCCCGGGCCACCTGGTCGGCCAGGTCGGCGTCCACGTCCTTCAGGTGCACGTGCGCGACCCGGCTCGCGGCGGCCTCGGCCAGCGGGGCCGGGTCGGTGCCGCCGGCCAGCAGGTGGCCGGTGTCCAGGCACAGCGGCACCCGCGAGCCGTCGAGCACCCGCTCGACCTCGGCGCCGGTCTGCACCATGGTGCCGACGTGCGGGTGCAGCGTGACCAGCACGCCGTACTCCTTCGACTCGCGCACGATCGCGTCGAGGTTGGCCAGCAGCCGCTTCCAGCCCGCGGCGTTCAGCTCGGGGCGTACGTCGTAGCCGTCGGCGCCGGTGGCGGCGGCCAGCACCAGCACGTCCACGCCGCCGTCGCGGAAGCCGCGCATGGCGGCGCGGGCTATGGCCCGCGGCTCGTCGCCGGGCTCGTGCAGCGCGATGGGGGTGAAGCCGCCGATGCCGCGCAGGCCGTACTGGGCGAGCAGGGCCGCGCGCCGCTCGGGCGAGGGCGGCAGCCAGCCGGGCGGGCCCAGCTCGGTGGCCTCCAGCCCCAGCTCCCGCATCTCGGCCAGCACCCGCTCGCGGTCGAGCTGCACGCCCCAGCCGGGCACCTCGCACACGCCCCACGAGATCGGCGCACCCGCGATTCTCATCTCCGCTTTCCTCCCTCGTGTCGGCGCACGCTCACTCCCCCGGCCGCTCGACCGGCACCGGACGCCCCTCGCGGCGGGACCGTTCGGCGGCCTCCGCCACCATCAGCGCCGCCAGCGCGTCCTCGATCGAGCACGGGCTCTCCCCCTCCCCCCGGACGGCGCGCAGGAACGCGGCCAGCTCGGCCTCGTACGCGGCGCGGAAGCGGGTGACGAAGTCGGGCCAGGGCTCGCCGGGCGGCTGGAGGCCCTCGGCGCTGGTCAGCGGTGCCCGCGGGCCGAGCCCGACGACCTGCGTGCGCCTGGTGCCCGCCAGCTCCATGCGCACGTCGTAGCCGGCGCCGTTGTAGCGGGAGCCCTGCACGGTGACCAGCGTGCCGTCGTCCAGGGTGAGCAGCGCGGCGCTGGTGTCCACGTCCCCGGCCGCGGCGAAGAACGCCTCGCCGCGGTTGGCGCCGGTGGCGTACACGGTGGCGACCTCGCGGCCGGTCACCCAGCGCAGGATGTCGAAGTCGTGGATGTGGCAGTCGCGGTAGATGCCGCCCGACAGCGGGATGTAGCCCGGCGCGGGCGGGCGGGGGTCGGCGGTGATCAGGTGGACGCGGTGCAGCGTGCCCAGCTCCCCGGCGTGCAGGGCGGCGCGGGCGGCGGCGTAGCCGGGGTCGAAGCGGCGCTGGAACCCGATGTGGACCAGGGTCCCGGCCTTGGCGGCCGTGTCGCGCACCTGAAGGGTCTCCTCCAGCGTGGACGCGACCGGCTTCTCGCAGAAGGCGGGCAGCCCGGCCTCGCAGGCGCGGGTGAGCAGGTCGGCATGGGTCGTGGTCGGCGTCGCGATCACCACGGCGTCGGCCTGGAACGCGTCGCCCACCGCGACCCGGGCGCCGCCCGCGGCCAGGCGCGCGGCGACCTCCTCCGCCCGCCCGGCGTCCTCGTCGGCGACGACCAGCTCGCTCACCATGGGATCGGCGGCCAGCGTCGCGGCGTGGAACGCCCCGATGCGGCCGAGCCCGAGCAGACCCACGCGCATGTGGCCTCCAGGATCGGTGTCGGACTTCCAGTTCTAGGCGACGCCCGACCGCTCGTCAAGATTATGTCCTGACATATGGATGAACTATCAAGCCTGCCGTAACGCCGTGACCAGGGCGCGGACCGCCGCTTCGGCCTGGTGCGGCGCGAGCCGGGCGAACCCGGCCGCCACCGCGGGCGGCCCCGGAGCCGTGCGCATCGGGGCCACCGGGGCGACCGGCATCCCCGCGCCCTCGGCCGCGGCGGCGAACGTCTCCTCGTCCCAGCCGTCCGGGAGCTCCAGGAACACGTGCAGCCCGGCGGACACCCCGCGCACCACCACCTCGGGCAGGTGCCGGGCCAGCGCCTCCACCAGGGCGTCCCGGCGGCGCCGGTACTCCCTGCGCATCCGGCGCAGGTGCCGGTCGTACCAGCCGGTCCTGATCAGGTGGGCCAGGGCGTACTGCTCGATGACCGGGGAGCCCAGGTCCAGCTTGCCGCGCGCCACGCGTACGGCCTCGGCCAGGGCCGGGGGCGCGACCACCCAGCCCAGCCGCAGCCCCGGCACCAGCGGCTTGCTCACCGAGCCCGACAGCACCACCCGGTCGGGCGCGAGGCCCTGCAGGCAGCCCACCGGGTCGCGGTCGAAGCGGAACTCGGCGTCGTAGTCGTCCTCCAGGATCATCGCCCCCGCCTCGGCCGCCCACGCGGCCAGCGCGGCGCGCCTGCGCGGCGAGAGCACCACACCGGTCGGGAACTGGTGCGCCGGGGTGAGCAGCACCGCCTCGGCCCCGCTCGCGGCCAGCGCCCGCACGTCCACGCCCTCGGTGTCCACCGGCACCGCGACCGGCTCCGCGCCGGCCGCGCGCAGCAGGGGGAGCTGCCGCACGCTGGTCGGGTCCTCCACCGCCAGCCTGATCCGCCCCGCCGGCCCGCACAGCACGCGCAGCGTCAGGCTGAGGCCCTGGGCGACGCCGCCGACGATCACCACGTTGTCCGGGGTCACGTCGGCGGCGCGCACCCGGCGCAGGTAGGCGGCCAGTTCCTCGCGCAGCTCGGCCACGCCGCCCGGGTCGGCGTAGTCCAGGGCCTCGCTGGGCATGGTGGCCAGCGCGTGCTTGAGCGCGGCCAGCCAGCGCTCGCGCGGGAAGGCCGCCAGGTCGGGCGTGGTGGGCCTGATCCCGTAGTACGGCGTGACGCGGCCGGGCCGGCGGGCGGGGCCGGGCGCGCGGGCCACACCCTCCGCCACGACCGTGCCCGCGCCCACGCGCGAGACCAGGAAACCCTCCGCGACCAGCCGCTCGTACGCCTCCACGACCACCCCGCGCGACACCCCGAGGTCCCGGGCCAGCTCCCTGGTCGCGGGCAGCCTGGCCCCGGCGGGCAGCCGGCCGGAGCGGATCGCGGCGCGCAGCTCGTCGGCGAGCCTGGCGGTGATGCCGCCGGACGCGTTCGTGCCGAGATCGAGGTTGAGGTGCAGGTCCGCCAATTGGTCCTCGATTCCTGTGGGCGATTGGACCCGTCCGCAGTGCCAATTGCTTCCTAGCATGCGGGGACATGAGGAGAAATGCGAGACCTGGCGGCATCGCGATGGCCGCGTCCGCGATGTTCCTGGTCGGCACACTGGCCGGAGTGTCCGGGCTCATCCAGGACTATCCGGTGTACGGCGGCCAGGCGGTGCGGTACGCGGTGGCGGCCGTGATCCTGCTCGTCACCGCCCGGGTGCTCGGCCTGCGGTTCGTCCGGCTCACGGCCCGCGAGGGGGCGCTGCTGACCGCGCTCACGCTCCTCGGCCTGGTCGCGTTCAACGTGTGCGTGATCGAGGCCACCCGGCACGCCGGCCCGTCGCTGGCGGGCACGGTGCTGGCCACGGTGCCGCTCGCCCTGGCCCTGCTCGGCGGGCGGCGCCCGGCCCCGCTGGTCGTCGCCGGGGCCGTGATCGTGGTCGCCGGGGCCACGCTGGCGACCGGCCTGGGCAGCGGCAACCTCCCGGGCCTGCTGTGGTCGCTGGGCGCGCTGGCCTGTGAGGTCTCCTTCTCGCTGCTGGCGCTCCCGCTGCTGCCCAAGCTGGGGGCCGTACGCGTGTCGGCGTACACGACGGCGCTGGCGGTGCCGCTCCTCGCGGCGCTCGCGCTGCTGCTGGACGGCGCGGAGGCCCTGCGCGTGCCGACGGCGCCCGAGGCGCTGGGGCTGGCGTACCTGTCGCTGATCGTCACCACGATCGCGTTCTTCATGTGGTACAGCGCGCTGCCCCGGCTCGGCGCGGACGTGGCCGGGCTGTTCGCCGGCCTGATCCCGGTCGGCGCGATCACCACCGGCGTCGTCCTCGGCCTGGCCACCCCCACCGCCGCCGACCTCGCGGGAGCGGGCCTGGTGATCGCGGGCATCCTCACCGGCCTGTACGGCGGGCGTGCGCGCAAGTCGTACCCTCTAGGGGACGAAAGCGAGGAACGATGCCCGAGTTCGACTACACCGATCTTCTCCCGCTGGGCGCCGACGACACGGAGTACCGGCTGATCACGGCGGAGGGGGTGCGGAAGGTCGAGGCGGCCGGGCGGAGCTTCCTGGAGGTGGAGCCGGAGGCGCTGCGGCTGCTCACCGAGACCGCGATCCACGACATCTCCCACTATCTCCGCTCATCGCACCTTGCCCAGCTCCGCCGGATCATCGACGACCCCGAGGCCAGCGGCAACGACCGGTTCGTGGCGCTCGACCTGCTGAAGAACGCGGGCATCAGCGCGGGCGGCGTACTGCCGATGTGCCAGGACACCGGCACCGCGATCGTGATGGGCAAGCGGGGCCGCCACGTGCTGACCGACGGCCGCGACGCCGAGCACATCTCCCGCGGCGTCTACGACGCCTACACCCGGCTCAACCTGCGTTACTCCCAGATGGCCCCGCTCACCATGTGGGAGGAGAAGAACACCGGCACCAACCTGCCGGCCCAGATCGAGCTGTACGCCGAGGACCCGCACGGCCACCCCGACGAGTACAAGCTGCTGTTCATGGCCAAGGGCGGCGGCAGCGCCAACAAGTCCTTCCTGTACCAGGAGACCAAGGCGGTGCTCAACGAGAAGCGCATGCTGGCCTTCCTGGAGGAGAAGATCCGCTCCCTGGGCACCGCGGCCTGCCCGCCGTACCACCTGGCGGTCGTCGTCGGCGGCACCAGCGCCGAGTTCGCGCTCAAGACCGCCAAGTACGCCTCCGCGCGCTACCTCGACTCGATCCCCACCGAGGGCTCCACCAGCGGCCACGGCTTCCGTGACCTGGAGCTGGAGAAGAAGGTCTTCGAGCTGACCCAGCGGCTCGGCATCGGCGCGCAGTTCGGCGGCAAGTACTTCTGCCACGACGTCCGCGTGATCCGCCTGCCCCGGCACGGCGCGTCCTGCCCGGTGGCCATCGCGGTCTCGTGCAGCGCCGACCGCCAGGCCCTCGCCAAGATCACCCCCGAGGGCGTGTTCCTGGAGAAGCTGGAGACCGACCCGGCCCGCTTCCTGCCCGAGACCACCGACGAGCACCTCTCCGACGACGTCGTCAGGATCGACCTCAACCGCCCGATGCCCGAGATCCTCGCCGAGCTGACCAAGTACCCGGTCAAGACCCGCCTGTCCCTGACCGGCCCGCTCGTCGTGGCCCGCGACATCGCCCACGCCAAGATCGCCGAACGCCTCGACGCGGGCGAGCCCATGCCCGCCTACCTCAAGGACCACGCCGTCTACTACGCCGGCCCCGCCAAGACCCCCGCCGGCTACGCCTCCGGCTCCTTCGGCCCCACCACCGCCGGCCGCATGGACTCCTACGTCGAGAAGTTCCAGGCCGCGGGCGGCTCCCTGGTGATGCTCGCGAAGGGCAACCGCTCCAAGCAGGTCACCGACGCCTGCGCCAAGCACGGCGGCTTCTACCTCGGCTCCATCGGCGGCCCCGCCGCCCGCCTGGCCCAGGACTGCATCAAGAAGGTGGAGGTCCTGGAGTACCCGGAACTCGGCATGGAAGCCGTCTGGAAGATCGAGGTAGAGGACTTCCCCGCCTTCATCGTCGTAGACGACAAGGGCAACGACTTCTTCCAGGACACCACCGGCCCCGTCCTGACGATCGGCCGCCGCCCCACCCCCTGACCCCCCAGGTCACCCTCGGTCCACACAGGGCCCGCGCCCTGTGTGGACCGCGCATGGGCTCCCCCGCCGGGACGTCAGGACCTCACGGCCGAGGGCTCGCGCCGTGGAGGCGCCGGGCACATGCCACGGACGGCCCCGGCCGGCGGCGCGTGCGTGCCGGGTGAGCAGCGGGCTGGGAGGCATGTGGCGCGGCGTCGCGACAGAGGGGACGCCCCGGGACGGGCGTCCGGCTCGACGCCTATCCGCCGCCACGCCCCCCGCGCGACACCCACCGCACTGCACCACGCTCCGCGACACGCCTCAGACGCCCTACGAGCCGCGATCCTCAGGCGCCCCACCACCGCCCTCCCCCGGCCCAGTGGGCCCCACCCAGCGGAGCCCCCAAGCCCATCTGGACGCCGCGCACACAGCCCCCACCCCCGCACGGCCACCTCGCTCGGTGGGGTGGCGTGTGGGGGTGAGGGCTACGTCCGGCGCCCGATGGACCTGCGGGCCATCCCCTGGATGGGGGCGACCAGGCCGGGGGGAGGTGAGGTGGTGTCGCGGCGCCGGGGGCTCGCGCGCCTCCCGGTGCGCACGGCGTCTGGCGAGGTCGCGGCGTCGTGGCTGGGGGCGGTGTCACGCCGTGGCGGCGGATGGGGCGTCGATCCGGACACCCGCCCCCGGGGCCCTGCCTATCGCGACGCCCCGCGCATGCCCCCGGTCCACTGCGACACCCGCACCCGCACCCGCGCGTCGTCCGCCGGGGCCTGCCATGGCATGTGCCTGGCGCCTCCACTTGCGCGAGACCCCGGCACCCCGACGGGATGTCCCTCGCGCGCCGCCCATCATCCCGCGCTGCGACGCGCGTCGCGGGTGTTGGGTGGAAAGTGGGGTGGTGTCGCCGCCTGGGCGCTCCCCGCCCGCAGGTCGCCCCAGCGGGCTATGGCCACGCTCGGGAGGAGACAGCCGGAGAGCAACAGGCTCCGGCACCCCGCCCCACCCCACTTCACCGAAGATCCACCGTCCCCGGACACTCCCCGGCCCCGTCCGCAGCCTTCTGTAGGGGGCTGATGGCGGGGGGAACCGGGGATCGGGGGTGTCTGGAGGTCGTCGGGGGTGTGATCTCGCGGAAGTTGGGGCTCCTGGGCCTCGTGGCCCCGGCGGGGGCGGTCTGTAGGGCGGTGAGCTGGGCGAACACGTTCACCACAGCTTTCGGACAGGGGCTGGTGACGGGGGCTGACCGGGCGGATGACTGGGCCTGACAGAAGAACTCAACAAATATTCGGCCCTGTCTCTACAGGTCGCATTACGCAAATCGGTAAGCTGCCACCCATGCGTGCGCCCTCCGGTTACCTTCTCGCGGCGCGCTACCGGCTTGCGGAGCCGGTCGGTCGCGGCGGCATGGGGACCGTTTGGCGAGCGCGCGATGAGCTTCTGGGGCGTGAGGTGGCGGTGAAGGAGGTCCGCCTGCCTCTGGTTCTGGATGAGGATCTGCGGGCCGAGCTGTGTGCCAGGACCGAGCGCGAGGGCCGGGCGACGGCCATGGTCGCGCATCCGTCGGTGATCACGGTGTTCGATGTGGTGACCGAGGACGACCGGCCGTGGATCGTGATGGAGCTGCTGCAGGCGCGGTCGCTGGAGCAGCTCATCCGGGAGAAGGGGCCGCTGCCGCCGCGCAAGGCGGCCGAGATCGGGCGGCAGGTGCTCGGCGCGCTGCGCGCCGTGCACGCCAAGGGCATCCTGCACCGCGACGTCAAGCCGAGCAACGTGCTGGTGACCGAGGACCGGGCGGTGCTGACCGACTTCGGGCTGGCCGCGCTCGAAGGCGACGCCTCGATCACGCAGGCGGGCATCGTGCTCGGCTCGGCGGGCTACATCGCGCCCGAGCGGGTGCTCGGCGCCAAGGCCAGCCCGGCGGCCGACCTGTGGGCGCTCGGCGCCACGCTCTACACGGCGGTCGAGGGCAAGGGGCTGCACGGGCGGCGCACCGCCGCCGCGGCGCTGGCCGCGCTCACCAGTGGCGAGCCGATCCCGATGGAGCGGGCGGGCCCGCTGGCCCCGATCCTGGTCGGGCTGCTGCGGATCGACCCGACGACCCGGCTCGACGCGGCGCGGGCCTCGCTGATGCTGGCCCGCGTGGCGGCCGGCGGCTCGGCCGAGGAGCCGCTGGGGCAGGCGGCACGCAAGTCCGTACGCAGCGGCCCCCCGATCGCCGTCCCCGCGTTCACCCGCCGTCCCACGCACCGCGGCATGCACCGGGCGGAGTCCCGGCCCGCCGTGCCGCGTCAAATCCCGCACACACCGCAGCCCCCACGCCGTACGGCGGAGGGACTGCACCGCAAACCCCCTGTGCCCCGGCCGTCCAGCAGATCATTGGTGCTGCAAATGGCAATCATGTTGCGCTCTGTCCTGCCCCGACGGTTTTGGCCCCGAGACCTTCGCAAGCGAGGCGAAAGCGATTCTTAACTCAGAATCGCTATCTTCTATCTCATGCCGGAACAGCAGACGCGCCTGCTCGCAGAACGCTACGAGCTGATCACGCCCATCGGCCGCGGGACGATGGGCACCGTTTGGCGCGCTCACGACCGCTCCCTCGGGCGCGAGGTGGCGGTGAAGGAGATCCGCCAGGAGCCGGGGCTCAGCGAGGAGCAGCGGGCCGAGCTCCGCGAGCGCATGCTCCGCGAGGGCCGTACCGCGGCGCGGATCAACCACCCGTCCGTGGCCACCGTCTACGACGCGATCGAGGACGGCGGCAGGCCGTGGATCATCATGGAGCTCGTCGAGGGCCGCTCGCTGGAGCAGGTGATCGACGAGGAGGGCCCGCTGCCGCCGCGCCTGGTCGCCGAGATCGGCTCCGACCTGCTGGGCGCGCTGCGCCTGGCCCACTCGCAGGGCATCCTGCACCGGGATGTGAAGCCGGGCAACGTCCTGCTCACCGAGACGGGCCGCGTCGTGCTGACCGACTTCGGCATCGCCAAGGCCGCCGGGGACGCCAACCTCACCAAGACCGGCATGGTGATCGGCTCCCCCGGCTACACCGCCCCGGAGCGGGCGCGGGGCGAGTACACCGGGCCGGAGTCCGACCTGTGGTCGCTGGGCGCGACGCTGTACTTCGCGGTCGAGGGGCGCCCGGCGTACGAGCGGCGCACCGTCGCCGAGACGCTGGCCGCGCTGATGACCGAGAGCGCCGACCCGCCCACCCAGGCGGGGCCGCTGCGCCCGCTGCTGGAAGCCCTGCTGGAGAAGGACCACACCCGGCGCCTGCCGCCGTCGAAGGCCGCCGCCATGCTGCGCGCCATCGCCGACACGCCCAGCTCGGAGGAGGTGGACCTGGACGCGTTGAGCGCCCCTTCCCAGCCCACCCCGCCCGCGGCCCCGGCGATGATCCAGGCGCTGGCCGCCGAGCGCGCCGCCCCGCCGCCGCCTCCGGCGCCCGCCGAGCCCGCACGGCCCGCGTCCCGGCCCGCCGCGCCGCCGCAGCAGGCCGGCCCGCCCCGGCCCGCGGCCCCGGCGCAGCCCGCGCCGATGATGGCGGCCCCGACTCCCGCCCCGTCCGGTCCTCCGCCCGCGACGGGCGAGCCGGAGGGGGAGCAGTTCGACCCGGACCAGACGATGATGGTCATCCGCCCCAAGGGCGGGATGAACCTCACGCCACCGGCGCCCACCCCCACCCCGCCCAGCCCTTCCGGCGGCCCGGCGGGGCCCCAGTCAGGCGAGCCCGGCGCGCCCCAGCACCACACGCCCGGCGAGCCGTACGCCCCCGCCGCACCGGCAGCACCCGTGGCGGGGCTCCCGGCGGCGGCCATGCCGCCGGCCCACCCGTCCGCGGGCGAGCCGGCGGAGCCGCCGGGAGGCGCGGCGGGACCCACGGCGAGCTATCCGGCGCGTCCCGGCGTCTCGACCTCGGGCCCGCCCTTCCCGCCGCCGATCAACCCGCCCCAGCAGAGCGCGCCGTACCCGCAGCCGCAGGCCGCGCCCGGCTACGGGCCGCCGCCCGGCCAGTACCCGGCGGGCGGTCCCGGCGTGCCGTTCACCGCGCCGCACGGGCAGGAGGCGTCCTATCCCGGCATCCCGGTCGCGGGCACCCCCGGCTCCGGCCAGCCCCCGGCTCCGGGCGGACCGGGCGCCCCGGCCCCGGGCCAGCAGGGGCCCCAGCCGCCCGACGGGTTCCACGACGGCCCCGGCCTGGGCACCGACCTGTTCTCGATCGCGGGCATGCCGCAGCAGCAGCCCGCGGCCAAGGAGGGCGGCGGCCGGGCACTGATGATCATCCTGGTCGGCCTGGCGATCATCGCCATGGCCGTGATCGCCATCCTGGTCATCTCCGCCCTCAGCGGCTGACGCGGCCGACCCCGGCGCCCTCCTCAACCTGATCGAGGAGGCGGAGCGAGTGTCCGGATGAGGTCATGCGCGGCCATGGCTCGCCATGCCCCGCTATCCGATTGGGGAAGGATGGGCAGACTGGGGGCATGAGTGAGTTTCGGGTGGAGCATGACTCCATGGGAGAGGTACGCGTTCCGGCCGAGGCCAAGTGGCGCGCGCAGACGCAGCGGGCGGTGGAGAACTTCCCCATCTCCGGGCGGGTGCTCGAACCGGCCCACATCGCCGCCCTCGGGCTGATCAAGGCGGTCGCCGCCGAGGTCAACGGCGAGCTGGGCGTGATCGAGAAGGACATGGCGGAGGCCATCGCGCAGGCTGCGAGCGACGTCGCCGAGAACGAGCACGACGCCGAGTTCCCGATCGACGTCTTCCAGACGGGCTCGGGCACGTCCTCGAACATGAACGCCAACGAGGTGATCGCCACGCTGGCCGAGGCCGCGCTGGGGCGGCCGGTCCACCCCAACGACCACGTCAACGCCTCGCAGTCGTCCAACGACGTGTTCCCGACCTCCATCCACGTGGCGGCCACGACAGAGACCGTCTACCACCTGATCCCGTCGCTGGAGCACCTGGCGACGGCGCTGCGGTCCAAGGCGATCGAGTTCGCCCACGTGGTCAAGTCGGGCCGCACCCATCTGATGGACGCCACGCCGGTGACGCTGGGGCAGGAGTTCGCGGGCTACGCGACCCAGATCGACAACGCGGTCGCGCGGGTCAACTCCGCGCTGACCCGGGTCACCGAGCTGCCCCTCGGCGGCACGGCGGTCGGCACCGGGATCAACACCCCGCCCGGGTTCGCCCGGCGGGTCATAGCGGGCCTGCGTGAGGCCACAGGACTGCCGTTCACGGAGGCGCAGGACCACTTCGAGGCCCAGGGCGCCCGCGACGCCATAGTGGAGCTCAGCGGCCAGCTCAGGGTCACGGCCGTGGCGCTGAACAAGATCTGCAACGACCTGCGCTGGATGGGCTCGGGGCCCAGGGCCGGGCTCGCCGAGATCAACCTGCCCGACCTGCAGCCGGGCTCGTCGATCATGCCGGGCAAGGTCAACCCGGTGATCCCCGAGGCCGTGGTGATGGTCTGCGCCCAGGTGATCGGCAACGACGCGGCCATCGCCTTCGCCGGGGCCGCGGGCAACTTCGAGCTGAACGTGATGCTGCCGGTGATCGCCCGCAACATCCTGGAGTCGATCCGGCTGCTCGCCAACGCCTCCCGCCTGCTCGCCGACCGCTGCGTACACGGCATCACCGCGAACGTGGAGCGGTGCCGCGAGTACGCCGAGTCGTCCCCCTCGATCGTGACCCCGCTCAACCGGCACGTCGGCTACGAGGAGGCCGCCAAGATCGCCAAGGAGGCGCTGGCCGAGCGCAAGACGATCCGGCAGGCGGTCGTGGACCGCGGCCACGTCGCCCGGGGCACCCTGACCGAGGAGCAGCTCGACGCGATCCTGGACGTGCTGTCCATGACCCGGCCCCCGCAGGAGCCCCCCGCCGCCACCTCCTCGTAGAAGCGCCTAGAGGTCGTAGCGGCTCCTGCCGGCCCCCAGGAAACGCCACAGCGGGCCCAGCAGGGGGATTCGCCGCCGGGGACGTCCCCCGCGCCGGCCCGGCGGCGGGGCCTCCATGGCGACGGCGCGGCGCAGGTCCACCCGGCGGTTGCGCCGGACGTCCAGGGCGAAGCGCAGGCCCGTCTCGCGGCCGTCGGCACGCAGGTACGGCGTCCAGGTGCCCGGCCCCAGCGAGTGGTCCACGCCCAGGCGGCGCAGCGGCACCTTGGCCACGAGCTGGCCCGCCAGCTTGCCCGGGACGCCCGGCTCGACCAGGCCGGGCACCACGATCTCCTGGTGGCCCTCGCGCAGCACCAGCTCCACCGGCGGGCCGCCGCTCGGCGGCACGTACGGGACCGGGACCACGATGTACAGATGGCCGTCGCGGCGGGTGACCGAGGCGCCGGGCGAGACCAGCGCGATCGACTCCGGGAACGAGCGCGGCTCCACGCACACGCCCAGCTCCCCCTCGTCGGACCAGTACGGCACCACGAGCCGCCGTGGATGCTCCGTCACGACTCCGACGCAGTTGAGCGGGGCCTCGGCCCCCGCCACGCGCGCACGGGCCCGGTAGGCGCCGCCGTACGCGCGTACGTGCAGCTCCCACAGCCCCGGCTGCAGCGGGTGCCCGACGGCGGCCGTGCCCGCGTCGAGCCGGACCTCGCCGCCGAGCCGCACCCGCACCCCGCCCGCGCCGTCGCGGAGCAGCTCCACCTCGCTCGTGGTGGGCAGCACGTACGTCACGCCGGTCTGCTCGTGCCGGATGTACGCGCCCAGCCGCGCCCGCGCCACCGCGTCGCTCACGTCCGCCAGCTCGGGCGGCAGCACGGTGTCCTCGATCGGCATCGGGGGCCGCCAGTACAGCCGCCCCTCGTGGTCGGTGCCGAAGCGCAGCGGCACGCCGTCCGACCGGACGATCTCCGCGGTGAGGTCGATCGTGAGCACGTCGTGGTCCCAGCGCACCTCGTGCAGCTCGGCGCGTACGCGGGTGCCGCGCGACATCCCGGTCAGGATGAACAACTGGTCCAGCCGCCCGGCGCGCAGCAGCGCCGCGACGGCCCGCAGGTGCACGGGCAGGTAGTGGTCCAGGCGGGGCGGGAAGCGGTCCAGGGTGAGGTCACGCAGCGTGCGGAACAGCGCCGCCCGGTCCTGGGAGGACGCCAGGAAGCGCGGGCTGGTGAAGGGACGCAGCACGGCGGTGCGCAGCCAGTGGGCGTACACGCGGTCGCGCAGCTTGCCGGGCACGGTGTGCTGGTCCACCACGTCCAGCAGCGCGCGCAGCTCCGCCGCCATCGCCGCCGGCCGCTCCGGGCGGCGGCGCGGCGGGGCCACGTGGCAGCACACCCGGTCGGCCAGGATCGCGATCACCTTCGCCGACAGGTACGCCCGCAGCACGAACGCGTACTCCGCCAGCACCCCGCCCGGCTCGGCGAAGCGCAGCCCCAGGTCCTCCAGGAACGCCCGGCGGAACAGCTTGTGCGGGGTGAGCTGGGTGAGCAGCCGGTCCTTGAGGATGTCGGCCCGGTCTCGGTTGATGTCGAAGGCCGCGGGCGGCGAGCCCTGCTCCCGCACGATCCGGCCCACCAGCACGTCGGCCTCGGTGGCGGCGGCGCGCTCGTACATGCGGGCCAGCGCGTCGCGCTCCAGCCGGTCGCCCTGGTCGAGCAGGTAGACGTACTCGCCGGTGGCCACCGCCAGCCCCACGTTGCGCGCCCGCATCGGCGAGCCGCTGGGGTCCAGGTGCAGCACCCGTACGTTGTCCCGCCCGGCCGCCACCGTGTCGAGCCGCTCCGCCGTCCCGTCGGTCGAGCCGTGGTCGGCGAAGATCACCTCATACTCGTCCGGTGGGAGCGACTGCTCCAGCACCGCCCGTATGCCCGCGTCCGCGGCATCGCCGGGATCGCGAACCGGCATGACCACGCTGACCTTCACACCCATGCGGTCCAGCGTGCGCCGCGACCGCCTTCGAGCGCGTCAGGCTTGCCTATTTATTGCGCTTGCTTCGCAATACACGGGGCTCGGGCGCACCGAGGGCCCGAGTCTCCGATGGATCAGTACCAGCCGACGGACTGGGAGTGGGCCCAGGCGCCGCAGGGGGTCTTGTAGCGACCGGCGATGTAGCCCAGGCCCCACTTGATCTGGGTGGCCGGGTTGGTCTGCCAGTCGGAGCCCGCGCTGGCCATCTTGGTGCCCGGGAGGGCCTGCGGGATGCCGTAGGCGCCGCTGTAGCGGTTCATGGCCCGCTCGTTCCAGTGGCTCTCCTTGTCCCACAGCTTCTCCAGGCAGCCCCACTGGTCCTCGCCCCAGCGGGCGAGCATCATCTGCTTGCCCAGGGCCTTGTTGCTGCCGGGGTCGGGCGTGGTGCCGGGCGGGAACGGGATCGGCTGGAAGCCGTCGCCGCCGGGCGCCTGCGTGGGGATGACGACCGGGTCGAGCTTGCGCCGGTCGTCGCGGGAGGCGGCCAGCGCCCGCTTCTTGAGCATCTGGGCGGCCTTGGCCTTGGCCGTGTCGGCCGCGGGGTCGGGCGCGAACGGGTCGCCGCCGCCGAACATGGTGGCGAGCTCACCGATCGTCAGCGGATTGGTGCCCTTGGGCGCGTTGGCGTTCTGCACCGCGGTGTAGGCCACGAACCCGCCACCGCCGACCAGGGCGACCGAGGTGACACCGACGATCAGAATCCGCTTCGTCGTCCACCACGACTGCCGGCGCGGAGCCGGCGGACGCGGCGCGGCGGAGGAGCGGCGGGAACCACTGCTACGGCGACGGGCACGCTGGCCCTGCGGCGCTGGGCGCTCTCTCAACTGCGGACCTGAACTCACGACCTATGAGCTTGCCGTGGGGAGGGGGGTCCTCCGCAACCGAAACGGGACAGTTGGTTGGCGCCGGTCCGGTTCCAACTTGACCGCTTTTTGACCTAACCCGCAGGTAACAGCACGCTTCACAGCGGATGTGATATTGGTCACATCTCCCCACCCCGGCCACCCCACCTCCAGGGGAGGCGGGGTGGGCGGCTACTACCGGCGGCCCGCGCCGGCTGCGGTGAGGGGCTTGGAGCGGGTGGGCGCGCACGCCTTGGCTCGGCCGAAAGGGATCTGAGGGCGTGGGCGTGGGCGTGGGTGCGGTTGCGGGTCGTGTGTGCAGAGAGGAGCGGCAGAAGCGAAGCGACCAGAGCGATGAGGGAGGACACGGCGGCGGTATGCCCCGCCCGTGCGGGGCACGGGCAGGGGCACGCCCTGCCCGCGCAGAGCACAGGCCAGGGACAAGCCCCGGCCCACGCGAAGCACGAGCGACAAGCACACCCTCCCCACGCAGGACATAGGCCAGGGGCAAGCCCTCCGTGCGGAGCACGGCCGACAGGCACGCCCTGCACGCGCGGAGCACAGGCCAGGGGCAAGCCCCGCCCCCGTGCGGAGCATGGGCGACAGTCCTGCCCTCCCGGCGCAGGGCACAGGCACGGACACGCCCTCCCCGAGCGCGATGCCCGGAGTGTGCCTGCTCGTGCTGCGCACTGGGTGGAACCTGTCCGGCTGTGCTGTGCTTGGCCATGCACGTCTGAGCACGTGACACGTGCACGCGCGTGCCTGAACCTGGTGTGTGTGCACCGGGTAGGCGTGGTGGATGCTCCACCAGGCGGGTTGGGGGCGGGTGGCGGAACCTGCGTGGACGCGGTGCGCTCCCGCCGCCTCCTCACGAACACGAACACGAACATGGGCACGGGCACGGGCACGGGCACGGGCACGGGCACACACCGCTACGCCGCGCACGGGCCGTAAGGACGTCCTGGCCCGTGCGGAGTGGCGGGCAGGGGAGCGCCATAAAATACAGCGTGGCCGGCATTCTCCTCGTCGAAGACGATCCTTCTGTTCGTGCGGGGTTGGAGCTGGCGCTCACCCGGCAAGGGCACTCCGTCACCTCGTACACCACCGGCGAGGAGGCGCTGGATCATATCCGGGCGCGGCGGCCGGAGATCGTGATCCTTGATGTGATGCTGCCCGGCATCGACGGGGTCGAGGTGTGCCGGCGGGTGCGGAAGATCGATCAGTTGCCGATCATCCTGCTCACCGCCCGGGGGGATGATCTGGACGTGGTGGTCGGGCTGGAGGCCGGGGCCGACGACTACGTGGTGAAGCCGGTGGAGCCGCGGGTGCTGGACGCGCGCATCCGGGCGGTGCTGCGGCGGGTGGAGTCGGCCTCGTCGGATCGGATCACGTTCGGCGACCTGGTGATCGACCGGGGGGCGCTGAAGGTGACGCTGGCGGGGCGGGAGATCCATCTGACGCCGACGGAGCTGCGGCTGCTGCTGGAGCTCGTGCGGCACCCCGGGCAGGTGCTCAACCGGCGCTACCTGCTGCGCGCGGTCTGGGACCACCAGCACGTGGCCGACTCACGGCTGGTGGACGCGTGCGTGCAGCGCGTGCGGGCCAAGATCGAGCCGGTGCCGGCCGATCCGGTGTTCATCCACACCGTGCGCGGCTTCGGGTACCGCTTCAGCCCGCCGTGAGCCTGTTGCACGCCGCCCGGCGGCTGAGCGAGCTGCGGGGGTTGCGCGGGTTGCGCGGCCTGCGCGGGCTCCGGCCGGGCGAGCTGGCCAAGCTGCGGCCGAAGTCGGCGGCGCGGCTGGTGAACGGGTTGCGCGGGCGGCTGATCGTGACGTTCACGCTGGTGGCCGTGGCCTCCGCGGCGCTGGTGGCGACGATCGGGTACCAACTGGTCAAGCAGAACCTGATCGAGCGCACCGAGCGGGCGGCGGTCTCCGACGTACGGCACACCCTGGAGCAGATCTCGCTGCCGATCGGCGCGCTGTGGCCGGGCGAGCTGCCCCCGAGCGCCGAAGAGATCAACGAGCTGCGCGAGCAGCTCGGGGGGCCCGACCGCGAGGTGATCGTCCAGTACGGCGACACCACCTACGTCGGCGACACGATCCGGCTGCCGGACGTGCCGAACGAGCTGCGCGGCCAGGCGATCCGCCGCATGGCGATGCAGCGGGAGTACATCGACGGCCGGATGTGGCTGATCATCGGCACCCAGGTGCAGCGCACCATGCGCGACGGCAGCGTGCAGCCGACCGGGATGAGCGTGTTCGTGTTCGTCTCGCTCACGGAAGAGGAGCGGCTGCTCGACGACCTGCGCTCGGCGCTGGCCCAGGCGGGCGCGATCACGCTGCTGATCGCGCTCAGCGTGGCGCTGTTCTCCGCCCGCCGGGTCCTCCTCCCCGTACGCCGCCTGCTCGGCGCCGCCCGCGCGCTCGGCGCCGGCAAATTGGACACCCGGCTGCCGGTGCACGGCCAGGACGAGCTGGCCCAGCTCACCGCCACGTTCAACGAGACCGCCTCCGCGCTGGAGGAGACCGTGGCCGACCTGCGCAACCTGGAGGCCATCTCGCGCCGGTTCGTCGCCGACGTCTCCCACGAGCTGCGTACGCCGCTGACCGCGATGACCGCCGTGACGGACATGCTGCTGGACGAGGCCGAGCGGCTGCCCCCGGAGCCGGCGGAGGCGGTGCGGATCGTGGTGCGGGAGGTGCGGCGGCTGCGGGTGCTGGTCGAGGATCTGATCGAGGCCAGCAGGCTGGACGCCGGCACCGCGACGCTGAACCTGGAGCCGGTCAACGTCGCGGACACGGTGCTGGACAGCCTGGAGGTGCGCGGCTGGGAGGACAAGGTGCGGATCAACATCTCCGAGGGGCTGTCGTTCTCGCTGGACCCGCGCCGGTTCGACGTGATCGTGGCCAACCTGGTCGGCAACGCGCTCAAGCACGGCGGCCCGCCGGTGGTGCTCACCGCCCGCGGCACCGCCAACGGGCTGGAGGTGAAGGTGCGCGACCACGGAAAGGGCATCCCGCCCGCCGCCCTGCCGCATGTCTTCGACCGGTTCTTCAAGGCCGGCAAGGACCGCACGCGCAGCCAGGGCAGCGGGCTCGGCCTGTCGATCGCGCGGGCCAACGCCAAGCTGCACGGCGGCACGATCTCGGTGCGGCCGCAGAACCCGGGCACCCTGTTCACGGTCTGGCTGCCGCACCCGTGAGAACGCCCGTGACGATCCGCCGTCTGCTGCCGCTCGTGTTCCTGCCGGCCCTGCTGCTGCCGGCGGGCTGCGGCATCGAGCCGAGCAACGTCGCCGACGTCGGCCGCGCGCCGGTGATCAGCGTGGAGCCGACGCTGAAGACGGTCTACCTGCTGCGCGGCAAGCGGCTGCAGCCCACCCGCGCGTACGTCTCCTCGGGCACGGTCGAGGACGTCATCGAGGCGCTGTTCAAGGCGAGCGCGCGCCCGCCGGCCGGGCTGCACTCCGAGCTGGACGGGTTCAGCCACGCCGACACGCAGATCTCGCACTACGGCCAGCCGGTGCGCAACGACCCGGAGGTGCCGACGGGGCTGCGGCTGCACGTGTTCGTACGCGGCGAGCGGCACCTGAGCCGCGCCGCGGTGGCCCAGGTGACCTGCACCGCGATGCTGGACAAGTCGATCTGGGTGGTGAAGATCACCGAGCTGTCGCCGGATCGGGGCCCGCGGAGCCGGGGAGAGCACGTGTGCAGCGAGTTCCGCGATCTCGCGGCCACCGACACGCAGCTCCCCCCGTGAGCGCCGGGGCGCCGGTCAGGCGCTGATGTCCTCCAGCATCTCGGTCACCAGGGCGGCGATCGGCGAGCGCTCGGACCTGGTCAGGGTGACGTGGGCGAACAGCGGGTGGCCCTTGAGCTTCTCGACCACCGCCACCACGCCGTCGTGCCGGCCCACGCGCAGGTTGTCGCGCTGGGCGACGTCGTGGGTGAGCACCACGCGGGAGTTGGCGCCGATCCGCGACAGGACCGTGAGCAGCACGCCGCGCTCCAGCGACTGCGCCTCATCGACGATGACGAAGGCGTCGTGCAGCGACCGGCCGCGGATGTGGGTGAGCGGCAGGACCTCCAGCATGCCGCGGTCGAGGACCTCCTCGATCACCTCGGGCGTGGTGACCGCGCCGAGGGTGTCGTAGACGGCCTGGGCCCACGGGCCCATCTTCTCGTTCTCGGAGCCGGGCAGGTAGCCCAGCTCCTGGCCGCCCACGGCGTACAGGGGGCGGAAGACCACGACCTTGCGGTGCTGGCGGCGCTCAAGGACGGCCTCCAGGCCGGCGCACAGGGCCAGCGCGGACTTGCCGGTGCCGGCCCGGCCGCCCAGCGACACGATGCCGACCTCGGGGTCCATGAGCAGGTCGAGGGCGATGCGCTGCTCGGCGGAGCGGCCGTGCAGGCCGAAGACCTCGCGGTCGCCGCGCACCAGGCGCACGGACTTGTCGGGCAGCACCCGGCCGAGGGCGGAGCCCTGGCTGGACAGCAGCCGCAGGCCGGTGTGGCAGGGCAGCTCCCTGGCCTCCTCCAGCTCGGCGGTGCCGTGCTCGAACAGCGAGGCGACGTCGTCGGTGGTCACCTGGATCTCGGCCATGCCGGTCCAGCCCGACTCCACGACCAGCTCGGCGAGGTATTCCTCGGCGGTGAGGCCGATCGAGGCGGCCTTCACCCGCATCGGCAGGTCCTTCGACACGAGCACCACGTCGGCGCCCTCGGCGGCCAGCGAGCGGGCCACGGTGAGGATGCGGGTGTCGTTGTCGCCCAGCCGGAATCCCACCGGCAGGATCGACGGGTCGCTGTGGTTGAGCTCCACCCGGATCGTGCCCTCGCCTATCGGCATGGGCTCGTCAAGCCGCCCGTACTTGATCCGCAGGTCGTCGAGGTACCGGAGGGCCTTGCGGGCGAAGTATCCCAGCTCGGGGTGGTGCCGCTTGGCTTCCAGCTCGGTGATGACGACGATCGGAAGGACGACCTCGTGCTCGGCGAACCTGGTCATGGCCGCCGGGTCGGCGAGGAGTACCGAGGTGTCAAGCACGTAGGTGCGTCGCTTGGGACGACGGCGAGACGGCGACTTGCGTGCGGATGGGTTCGAGGACACTGCCACGCGTTCTCCCCCGGGCGCCTGCTGCAGGCAGGACGCCCTGCCAGATGAGGTGGGATGCGGACCGGACCCGCGGTGGCGCCCCGATCCCGCGGGAGCGCCGGGTTCCGGCCCCCCTCAGCAGGTGGTTGCGCAAAGGCGGGCCCTCTCCGTTGCAGGCGGAAGGTTCCCGCCTACTTACTACGGTACGTCCTGAATGCCCGATCCCCAACAGGTCTCGGTCGTCCGAAAGAGGGTGTTCACATGCTGTTTCCAGCAGGATTCCCGGAACGGAAGCCGAGGGGAGGGTGACGGGGTCAGGAGCCGTACCGCCGGTGCCGCGCGGCGTAGGAACGCAGCGCCCGCAGGAAGTCCACCTTGCGGAAGTCAGGCCAGAAGGCCTCGCAGAAGTAGAACTCGGAGTGGGCGCTCTGCCAGAGCAGGAATCCGGAGAGCCGCTGCTCTCCCGAGGTCCGGATGAGAAGATCGGGATCAGGCAGGCCGCGCGTGTAGAGATGCTCGGCGATGTGCTCCACATCGAGAACCTCGACGAGGTCCTCGATACTCGCGCCCTTGCTGGCGTGCTCCTGGAGGAGTGAGCGCACCGCATCAGCGATCTCACGCCTTCCTCCATACCCAACTGCAACGTTCACAATCAGCCCAGGACGGTGTGATGTCGCTTCTTTTGCGTTTTTGAGCACATGGGCCGTGTGATCGGGGAGGAGATCCAGGGCGCCGACGGGTTTGATGTGCCAGCCGTCGTCCACCAGCTCCTGGACCACGTCCTCGATGATCTTCATCAGCGGTTCGAGCTCGTCCTTGGGCCGGGCCAGGTTGTCACTGGACAGCAGCCAGATCGTGACGATCTCGACACCGGCGTCGCGGCACCAGGCCACCAGTTCGGTGATCTTGTCGGCGCCCTTGCGGTGCCCCCGGGCGACGTCGGCCAGGCCCATCGCACGGGCCCAGCGGCGGTTGCCATCGACGATCACGCCGACGTGGCGCGGAATCTGGTCCTGCGACAGCTTGGCTTCGAGCCGGCGCTCGTACAGGCGGTAGACCAGGTCGCGCACACCCATGGAGTCCTCCCTCCGGCGCCCGCCACCGAGGCGGGGGGTTCTGCCCGGGTCACACGCAATTATCGCCGCCTTCGGGACCCGTCTGGGCCATGGACGCCGTATCGGCCGCCTTTCCCGGCAGTCTTCCGGCGATGTTCCCCCGTCCGCCGCGCGGGCGCCCCGCGGCCGTCAGGCACTCCTCGACCTCCCCGACCAGCCCGTCCAGGAACGCGGCCAGCTCGCCCGAGGTGAGCACCGCGCGCAGCCCGACCCGCTCGCCGCCCCACGCCTCCACCAGGGCCCGCCGGGTCACCCGCCACCGCCCGGCCGCGCCGCGCCCCGCGCCGGCCCGCGGGGTCCACACGGGCAGCGTACGGACGTGGCAGCGCAGCTCGCCGCCGCCCACCACGCCGCTGCGGGAGCGGTACCTGAAGGAGAACAGCTCGGCCTCCGGCTCGCCCTCGGGGAAGCGGTCGTCGGGGTCGGGCCACCGGCACGGCCCCCCGGCCCGCCCGGCCCGTGCCCGCGCGACCTCCGCCGCCAGCCGCGACAGGAACCAGCCGCACCGCTCGCCCACCACGCCGTACGGCGCGCCGTCGCGGCGCAGCTCCAGCGTCACCTCGTACGGCACGCCCACACTGTCGGCGCACGGCAGCGGCGTGACGCTCAGATACGAGCCGTCCACGCAGCGAAGTCCCCCCACACAGTGACAGTATCCACGGACGGTGGTCACGACACCCGGCATCAACGACAGATCGGGGCAACTCTCGCCCTCACCACTCGAACCCCTCGGTGAACAGCCGGTCACGCGGCACGCCCCGGCGGCGCAGGTCGGCGCGTACCTCCGCCACGAAGCGCGGGCTCCCGCTGACGAAGTAGCGCGCGCCGTCGTGCACCGGAGCGGGCCGGGGCAGAGGCGCGTATCGCTCGCCGAGGCGGTGGGCCAGCTCCTCGGCGAACACCGCCTCCTCGGGGGCGCGGACGGCGTGGTACAGCCGGACGGCCCGGCCGCGCCGGCGTACCAGCTCGACGAAGGGGGTCACGCCCACGCCGCCCGCGATCAGCACCGCGGGGGCGTCGCCGCCCTGGGCCTGGCTGGTGAACGCCCCGTACGGGCCGTCGAGGCGGAGCAGGGCGCCCACGGGCAGCGCGCGCAGCCTGCGCGTGACCGGCCCGGCGTCCTTGACCGCGAACTCCAGCACGCCGGTGCCGGGGTCGGCGCGCACCACGCTGAACGGCCGCGAGCGGGCCCACGTCCCGGCCCGCAGGTGGCAGAACTGGCCGGGGCGGGCGGGCCGCAGCGGACGGCCCACGGGTTCCAGGGTGTACCGGGTGACGGTGGGCGAGATGCGCTCGGCGCCGGTCAGCCGGTAGCGGCGCGACCACAGCGGCGCCGCCAGCCGCCAGGCCACCACCAGCGCGAACGACCAGGCCAGCGCCAGCCAGTACGCCCGCAGCCACGGCAGCCCGGACAGCGAGGACCCCACGCCGTCCGCGTGCAGGAAGACCAGCGCCACCAGGGGATACGACACGTAGTGCGTGTGCCGCCAGACCCGGTGCCGCACCGCCGCGCGCAGCAGCGTGCTGGTCAGCCACAGGGCCAGGAACAGGCCGAGCGCGATGCGGCCCAGCGAGATGTACGCCGACTCCACCCAGGTGAAGTCGATCCGCACCAGGTACAGCGCGTCCTGCCGGTCGGCGACCAGTTCCAGCAGCGGGTGCACCAGCACCAGGAACGCGCCGCAGCCGCCCAGCCAGCGGTGCAGCGCCACGACCGCGCCCCGGTCCCGGCTCAGCCGGGCGGCCACCTGCCGCGCGCCGAGCAGGACCTGCCACCACATCGCCAACGCCCCGAGCAGCCCGGCCACCCCCGCGACCACGCCCACGCCGCCGCCCTGCCGGGTCAGCCCGAGCAGCGGCACGCAGAACGGCAGCGCCGAGACGCCGATGGCGAACAGGATCGTGCGGACCGTCACGACGCCCTGCCTTTCGAAGTGCGAGCCTCCCGCAGCGCGGCGCCCTCCGAGGCGCGCATCTCGCCCTCGGCGCCGACGCAGATCCAGGCCGCCGACGGGTCGGCGCGGGCCAGCCAGGCGGGCCCCTCCTCCATGCCCAGGATCACCAGGCAGGTGGCGTGCACCTCGGCCGCGGCCAGGTCCGCGCCCACCACGGTGGCCTGGACGCATCCCGACCGCGCGGGCCGTCCCGTCCGCGGGTCGAGGATGTGGTGCAGCCTCCCGCCTCCCTCGGCGGCCCAGCTCCGGCGTACGGTGCTGCTGGTGGCCACGGCGACGAGGCCCGCGGCCGGCTCCAGCACCCCCACGGGCTCGGGCCGCAGCGGATGCTCCACGCCGATCCGCCACGGCGGGTCGCCGGGGGCACGCCAGGCCACCAGGTCGCCGCCCGCGTCGATGAGCCCGCGCGCCACGCCGTCCGAGCGCAGCGCCTCCGCCGCCCGCTGCACGCCCCACCCCTTGACGAACCCGCCCAGATCGACCGCCAGCCCCGGCGGCAGGCGCACCCGCCGCCGCTCCCGGTCCACCTCGATGACCGGCCGCTCCGGCACGGGAGGGGGCGGCTCCTCCCGCACCGGCCCGCGCGCGGCCACCACCCCGAAGTCCGTGTCGTACCCCAGGCGGGCCAGCTCCGCGCCCAGGAACGGGCAGAACAGCCCGCCCGTGCGCGCGTAGTGGCCGCACGCCTCCTCCAGCACGGCCAGGAACGGCTCCGACACCTCCACCCACGCCCCGGCCGACGCGTTCGCCCGGCTCACGTCGCTCCCGGGGCGGAACCGGCTGAAGACCCGCTCGACCTCGCGCAGCCGGCCCAGCACCGCCGCCTGCTCCCCCGGCCCGAGCCCGGCGAGCAGCAGCTCGGTGCCCATGACCCGCCCGCGCAGCGCCCGCACGTCAGGACCCCCGGGTGAAGGTGGTGACCAGGGCGGGGTCCAGCCGCTCGCCCGGGGAGAAACGCGCGGTCACGTCCTCGACCAGCACGCCGTGCTCCCGCGCCGACTCCGGCAGGTGGACCGCCGTGGCCCGCGACTCCCGCGGCGTGTCGCCCAGGACGATGGTCCCGGTGAACAGCACCCGGTTCTCCCAGTACAGGTTGCCCTCGACCCGGTAGGTGTAGCTGCCGGGAGGCACGGGCACGCCGCGCCGGTCGGTGCCGTCCCAGTACAGAGTGTGCCGCCCCGGCTCCTGGGCGGGCCTGCTCGCGGCCTCGACCTCCGCCTCGGGGGCCGACTCCCAGCGGGCGGTCTCGCGCCACAGCGGCAACGACATGGGGCGGCGGGCGTAGCCGCCGTTGGCGGTGAAGCTGGTGGCGAACAGCGTACGCACGTAGCCGCCGCGCTCGTCCTCGATCCAGACCGCGATCTGGTTGGAGGCGTGGGTCGGAATGCGGTGCAGGACGTACTCGATCTCGACCAGCCCCAGGCCCTGCGCCGCGACCGCCTGCCGGTCCGGCTCCGGCGCCTGCCCGTCCCGCAACGGCGCGGGACCGGCGGTGACGGCGGCGGGCGGCGCCTCACCCCGCTCCACGACGTACGCCGCGCCGGTCGCCGCCGCCACTCCGGTGACGACCACGAGCGGGAGGACGAGGCGATGGGTGCGATCAGGCACGGCATACCCCCTTATGTACGCTCCCTGACAACCATAAGGGATCTGATACCAGTACGCTGAGCCCGTGAGCCGGCTTCCGATCGACGAGCGCATCGGGCACTACATCAAGCGCGCGGAGCAGCACCTGATCGCGGCCAAGCACGCCGCCATCGCGCCCTCCGGCCTGACCGTGCCGCAGTACACCGTGCTCCTGGTCCTGTCGACCGAGCCCGGCCTGTCGGGGGCCGCCCTGGCCCGGCGCTGCCTGGTGACCCCGCAGACGATGTCGTCGGTGCTGGCCACGATGGAGCGCCAGGGCCTGATCGAGCGCACCCCCCACCCCAGGCACCAGCACGTCATCGAGACCCGGGTCACACCCCAGGGGGCGGCCAAGCTGCGCGAGGCCGACGAGGCGGCGGTCGCCGTGGAACGCGGTCTCGCCGCGCTCTTCACCCCCGAGGAGGCCGCCACCCTGATCGAGCACCTGACCCGCTGCGCCGACGCCCTGGAGTCGGCCAGGCCACAGCGTCACTGAGCCGCGGCTCGTCTTCGGCCCTGAGGCTCAGCCTCCGCCGCTGCCGCCCAGAAGGCTCAGGCTCCGCCGCTTCCGGCCCGAGGGCTCAGCCTCCGCCGCTTCCGTCCTGAACGCTCAGCCTCCGCCGCTTCCGCCCTGAACGCTCAGCCTCCGCCGCCGCAGCCGCCACCGCCGCAGCCGCCGCCGCTCGACCCACCGCCCGAGTCGCCGCCACCGCCGCCGAAGTCGCCGCCGCCGAGGCCGCCCCATCCGGAGTCCACGGTCCCGTAGTCGCCGCCGCCGAAGGTGCCCCCGCCCCCGCAGGCCCCCGACACGGCCGAGGTCGAGACGGCCTGGCTGCGCGCCTCCTCCCGCAGCAGCTCCTCCTGCAGCGCGGCGTCGTCCAGCTCGTTCAGCCCGTAGAGCGCGACCGGCAGGCCCACGGCGTACGCCAGGCCGGGCCCCACCGGCGCCGCGCCCCTGCGGTGCAGCCGCCGCGCCGCGGTCAGCTCCGCGTGCCCCGCCGTGCTGACCACGTTGCGCAGCGCCCGCCGCAGGTTCCGCGCCGCGACGAGCCCGCCGACGCCGGTGGCGCCCGCGAGCACCACCCCCAAGAGGGACGCGAAGGACGCCACCGGCGGCCCGGCCGCGACCAGCGCCATCATCAGCACCGCCACCACGATCGCACCGCCGGACACCGCCAGCAGCCGGTGCACGTACGTGCGCACCGGGGTGAACGCGCCGTCGGGCACGAGCAGGCCGCGCCCTATGAGCCCGTAGCGCAGCCGCTCCATGGCCTCGCTGCCGCCGACCGCCCGCCTGAGGTCGGCGAGCTCCATCCCGCCGGGGTGCGCCGCCAGCACGTCCAGCACGGCCTGCTCGACCGGCTCGGAGGACGGCGGCACACCGTGCACCGGCGACACCCGCGCCCCGCGCGAGACCCGGATGTCGCCGCCCCGCGCCAGCACGGCTATCGCCGTGTTGATCACCCGGCGCGGCCCTCCGGCCAGGAACGCCAGCTCGTAGTGGTCCAGCCCGCCTACGTGCACGGGGGCCACCGCCCTGATCCGCCGATGCTCCCGATGCGCCGCGTTCCGTGCCCCGATCACCAGCCACGCGACGAGCACGCCCGCCACGGCCATCAAGAACTCCATCCTCACCCCCGGGCGAAGCAAGGGCCGGCAGGGCGCCACCCGTGTACCGGTTAGACGAACACAGGAGCCCGCGAGTTCGCGGTCGGCCGTCACACCCCGCGGGGCGGGGGCGGGGCGCAGGCACCGGTTCGCGCCCCCACCGGGCGGGCGCAGGCACCGGGTTCGCGCCCCAGAGGACGGGTGCAGGGGCGGCTTTGTGTCCCCGCCGGTCGCGGGGTCAGGTGCGGCGGCGGATGCGGGACAGGAGCCCTCTGGGGCGGGCCGAGGGGGCCTGCGGGGCGGTGCCGGGGTGGTTGGCGGCCAGCCAGGCGGCGAAGGCTCGCGCGTCGGCGCGGGAGCCGCCCGGCGGCTTGGGGCGGCCCCGGGCGTACTCGGTGAACAGCGCGGCGAACCGGCCGTCGAGCTTGCGCACCAGGTCGGGGGCGACCTTGGCGACCAGGCCGCGGCGCTTGGCGATCAGGCTCGCGGCCTGGATGCGCAGGCGGTTCTCGTCGAAGCCCGGCGGGTGGGCGCCGCCGGCCACCAGCGCCGCCAGCAGGTCGTGCTGCTGGGCCGCCAGGCGGGCTCGCAGGGTGCGCTCGTCGTCGCTCATGCGGGGATCGCGGCCCTGATCCGGTCCAGCTCGGCGGCGAGGGCGGCGTCGCTGGGGTAGTCGGCGTCCCATTCGAGCAGGACGCCCGGAGGGGTGGCGCGGTCGCACAGGGCGGTGAGGACGCCCAGGACCTCGTCGGGGACCGACCTGGTGTGGGTGTCGTGCCAGACGCCCTCGCGCGCGTAGCCGCCCGCCACGTGCACGTACGCCAGCGCCTCCAGCGGCAGCCGGTCCAGGGCCTCTCCGGCGCCCAGGCCCAGGTTGACCTGGTTGTTGTACAGGTTGGCCACGTCGATGAGCAGGCCCACCCCCGTGCGCTCGACCAGCTCGCCGAGGAAGTCGGCCTCGGTCAGCTCGTCGCCGGGCCAGCCGAACAGCGCCGCGACGTTCTCCAGCGCCAGCGGCACGGGCAGGGCCGCCTGCGCACGGCGTACGTTCTCGGCGATGACGTCCAGCGACTCGCGGGTGCGCGGGACCGGCAGGAGGTGGCCCGCCTCCAGCCCGCCCGCGCGTACGAAGGCCAGGTGCTCGCTCACCAGCGGGGAGCCCAGCGCCTCGGCGCAGGCGGCGAGGTGGGCCAGGCGCTCTGGGTCGGGCGGCTCGGCGCCGCCGATGCCCAGGCCGACGCCGTGGGGCACCACCGGCAGGCCGCGGGCGCGCAGCACGGACAGCGACTCGGGGAGCCGGGCCGGGCTGATGTTCTCGGCGACGACCTCGACGAACTCGACGCCCGGCAGCCGCTCGACGGTCAGGTCGATCTCGGGACGCCAGCCGATGCCGATCCCCAACGCCCCGACCGGCATGGGCCCGACCTCCTCTCGACGTGTCCCCGGCTCCATTGTGCCCCCGGAACAGGGGAAACGGGGCCCCGGCGCCGTTGGCGGGACCCCGTTCCACGGGAGGGGAGCTGCCCTACGACTCCCCGTCCAGGCGGGCCACCAGAGCGTGGTACTCGTCCCACAGCTCCTTGGGCAGGGGGTCGCCGAAGGTCTCGAAGTGCGCCGGTACGAGCGCGGCCTCCTCGCGCCACACCTCGGTGTCCACGCTGAGCAGCGTCTTGAGGTCCTCGGGGTCGATGTCCAGGCCCTCGGTGTCCAGCTCGGCGGGCAGCAGGCCGATCGGCGTGGGCACGGCGTCGGCGACGCCGTTGATCCGGTCCACGATCCACTTCAGCACCCGGCTGTTCTCGCCGAAGCCGGGCCAGATGAACCTGCCCTCGGCGTTCTTGCGGAACCAGTTGACGTAGTAGATGCGCGGCAGCTTGGCGCCCGGACGGCGGCCGATCTCCAGCCAGTGGGCGAAGTAGTCGCCCATGTTGTAGCCGCAGAACGGCAGCATCGCGAACGGGTCGCGGCGCAGCTCACCGACCTTGCCCTCGGCCGCGGCGGTCTTCTCCGAGGCGACGTTGGCGCCGAGGAACACGCCGTGCTGCCAGCTCAGCGACTCGGTCACCAGCGGCACCGCGGTGGCGCGGCGCCCGCCGAAGAGGATGGCGTCGATCGGCACGCCCTTCGGGTCCTGCCACTCCTTGGCGATGGTCGGGCACTGCCCGGCCGGGGTGGTGAAGCGGGCGTTGGGGTGGGCGGCCGGCTCGCCCGACTCGGGCGTCCAGGGACGGCCCTTCCAGTCGGTGAGCCTGGCCGGCGGCTCGTCGGTCAGGCCCTCCCACCACACGTCGCCGTCGTCGGTGAGGGCGACGTTGGTGAAGATGCTGTTGCCCCACAGGGTCTTCACGGCGTTGGCGTTGGTGCTCTCGCCGGTGCCGGGCGCGACGCCGAAGAAGCCGGCCTCGGGGTTGATCGCGTACAGGCGGCCGTCGTCGCCGAAGCGCATCCAGGCGATGTCGTCGCCGATCGTCTCGACCTTCCAGCCCGGGATCGTGGGCTGGAGCATGGCGAGGTTGGTCTTGCCGCAGGCGCTGGGGAAGGCCGCGGCGACGTACCGGGTCTCTCCGCTGGGCGGGGTGAGCTTGAGGATCAGCATGTGCTCGGCCAGCCAGCCCTCGTCGCGCGCCATCACGCTGGCGATGCGCAGGGCGTAGCACTTCTTGCCGAGCAGGGCGTTGCCGCCGTACCCGGACCCGTAGGACCAGATCTCCCTGGTCTCGGGGAAGTGGCTGATGTACTTGGTCTGGCTGCACGGCCAGGGCACGTCCTGCTCGCCCGGGGCGAGCGGCTTGCCCACGGAGTGGACGGCCTTGACGAAGTCGCCGCGCTCCTCGATCAGGCGCAGCGCGGCCTCGCCCATGCGGGTCATGATCCGCATGGACACGACGACGTACGGCGAGTCGGTGATCTCGACGCCGAGCTGCGAGATGTTCCCGCCGAGCGGGCCCATGCAGAAGGGCACGACGTACATCGTGCGTCCGCGCATGCAGCCCTTGAACAGGGTGCCGAAGGTACGCCGCATCTCCGCCGGCGCGATCCAGTTGTTGGTGGGCCCGGCGTCCTCCTCCTTCTCCGAGCAGATGAAGGTACGGTCCTCGACGCGGGCGACGTCGGTGGGGTCGGAGGCCGCGTAGAAGCTGTTCTGCCGCTTGGCGAGCCGGACGAACGTGCCCTGCTCGACGAGCAGGTTGGTCAGGCGCGTCCATTCGGCCTCGGACCCGTCGCACCACTCGACGCGGTCGGGCTCGGTCAGTGCGGCGATCTCATCGACCCACGCGCGCAGCGCGGCGTGCTCGGTCGGGGCGGGTGCCTCAACGGAAATGGACACAGCGGCGGCTCCTCACTCTCAGGGCGAAATCATCATCGACGACAAAACCGCGCTAGATCCAATTGGCGTAGACCAGTGGGTTAAACGCCGTCCGAGATGTCCACAACATCCGTTCGTCACGTTTCACCGTGATTCCAGCCAGGTTAATTAACGCGATCCATCGCCGTCGCGACATGCCGTCGCCGCCGCCCGGGATGGCGTCTCCGGGGAGGTCAGCGGGCCGTTCGCCGCGACGATCCGGAGGTACTACCCATCCTGCGCCGAGTTAAAGAATGACTGCCGCCGAGTGGTTTAGGCCACTGGCACAGGTCTAAACCAATCCCATTGAAGGTATAGTCCACTGAAATTCGCGAATCGCCTGCCCACGCGCGGGTCCGGCGCCGCGAATTCGCGGGCGCGAAGGCGCCGCAGGGCGCCTCGCACGCCTTCAGGAATCGACGTCGGGCCCGGCCGCCCTGACCCGGTCCACGTGCTGCAGCGCGTCGCGCAGCTCGCCCAGCCAGTTGTCGGTGTGCTTGCCCACCAGGCGTACGCACCAGGCCAGCGCGTCGCTGCGGCTGCGCGCCACTCCGGCCGCCACCAAGGTGTCCAGGATCTGGCGCTCCGACTGCCGCAGCCGGGTCATGACCGGCACCGAAAGTGTGGTGAACATCACTGTCGAGCCGCCGCACGTGACACCCCACGACACCTTGCGCCGGAAGCGGTGCTCGGCCTCCCGGGCGATCTCGATCCGGTGCTCCCTGGTCTCCTCGCGGAAGCGGCGCACCAGGCCGTCCACGGCCGCCGCCCGCTCGGCCTCGGAGGCGTCGCCGCCGAGTTCGGGATCGGCCAGGACGCCGACGACGGTGATCTCCTCACGGTCGAGCACGACCTCGGGCCGGCCGGTGAACCACCCCTCGGGCAGCCGCCCGGTGAACCAGCCGCGTACCTGTGATACTGCTTCATCATTTTCCATGTAATCAACATTACAGCGCAATCCCGTCGATGACCACGCCCGCCGCCGCCACAATGAGAAAGTGAGGGAACATCAGCGCAGGCTCGGGCTCCGGGAGCGCAAGAAGGCCAGGACCAGGCGTGCCATCCAGGAGCACGCCCTGAGACTGTTCGCCGAGCGGGGCTACGACGCGACGACCGTGGAGCAGATCGCCGAGGCGGCCGAGGTGTCGCAGAGCACCTTCTTCCGCTACTTCCCCACCAAAGAGGCCGTCGTGCTCTACGACGCCTACGACCGGCTGGTGCTGGAGCTCCTGGCCGCCCAGCCGCCCGCGATGCACCCGCTCGCGGCCCTGCGCGTCGCCGTGCGCGAGGCGTTCGGGCGGTTCAGCCCTGAGGAGGAGCAGGCCATCCAGGCCCGGGTCAGGCTGCTCGGCAGCCACCCGGCGCTGCGCGCCCGCACCCTGGACGGCCTCTTGGACGCCATCGAACGGCTGGCGGAGTCGATCGCCGCCCGGACCGGCCGCGCCCCCGGCGACACCTTCGTACGCGCGCTCTCCGGCGCGTTCGTCGGCGCGCTGATCCCGGCCATGTTCACCTGGGCCCGGTCAGAAGCCGACCCGGGGGCCCAACCCGTCTCCATCCGCCCGCTCGCCGAGCACCTGGACGAGTGCCTGGCCTACCTGGAGGCCGGATTCCCGCTCGGCGACGACCAGCCGGCGGACCACCGACCCAGTGCCCACCACCCCAGTGCCCACCAGCCCAGGGACGACCAGCCCGGGAACGATCAGACGCCGGCCGCCACCTGAGGGCTCACCCGGACCACCCCGGCCAGGTTGCGGGTATAGATCGGCGCGATCTTGACGACGTCGCCGGTGCGGGGCGCGTGCAGCATCTTGCCGTCGCCCCAGTAGATCGCCACATGGGAGATGTACCCGGGGTTGGTCGGGTCGCTGCGCCAGAACAGCAGGTCGCCGGGCTGGGCCTGGTCGAGAGGCACCTGCGGGCCCGTCACCCACTGCTGGTGGGTGACGCGCGGCATCCGTACGCCCGCCTGGGCGAAGGCCCACTGCACCAGACCGGAGCAGTCGAAGGAGTCGGGCCCCTCGGCCCCCCACACGTACGGGCGGCCCACCTTGGACGCCGCCGCGGTCAGCATGGCCTGGATCTGCTCGGCCGTCATCAGCGACCCGGCCGGCCACTCGCGCACGGTGGTCGCGGCCTGATCACCGGTGCCGCCGGTGCTCCCGGTGTTCCCGGTGCCGGGCGTGTCGGCCTGCCTGCGCGGGGCGGTCAGGACCGGGTTGATCGCGATGATCTGGGTGCCCTTGGGCAGGGCGCGCAGCAGCCGGGCGCGCAGCTTGGCGGTGTCGGCCTTCGGCGCGCTGACCACCAGCGCGTTGTTCTGCGGCATGCCGAGGGCGCGCGCCGTCTGCCGGGAGACGACGGCGTCGATGGAGCCCATGCCCATCGTCGCGTACGCCCCGACGCGCAGCGTCCGCCCGCCGCTGCCGGGCACCGTGCGCCCCAGCGTGAGCCCGCCGTCGTTGCCCAGCACGAACGACACCGCGACGTCCCCGGCGGCCACGTTGCGCCACAGCGCGTCGGAGCCGGCGGTGGGCTTGGGGGTGAAGGCGCGGAACGTCGAGGGATCGACCCCCAGCGTCTGCACCCGCTTGCCGTCCAGCGACACCTCGGCCGCGTCGGCGATCTCCAGCGCGGCCACGCCGCGCACCTTGGCGGCCTTCTCCAGGTCCCGCTGCGTGAACGCCTGCCGGGAGACCGCGAACAGGTGGGGCACCCTCAGCTTGCCCAGAGGCGCCACGGGTGCGGCGGTCTGGGCGTTCTGCCCGGAGTCGGCGACGTATCCGGAGCTGACCCGGCGCGCCTGGCTCGGGTCGGGCGCGACCTGGGACGTACCGTCCTGCTCACGCCCGGTCAGCTCGGCGAGCAGCATCAGGTCGGCGGTCACCACGCCCACCAGCAGGGCCGCGATCACCGGCACCGCCCGCCGCGCGAGCCGCGCCCGCCGCCGGCGGCGTCCGAGCCGGGAGTCGGGATCAACGGGCCGGGGCTCCGGATGGTGCGGGTACGGCGGGTGCCCGGGGTGCGGCACGTAGATGACGGCCGGGTAGTGGGACGGGGGCTGGTGCGGCTGTGCACGCGCTCGCTCGTCGAGCACGACACCACCGCCCTTCCCGCCTCAGATGTCCGCCGTCAGCGTCGCCGCCACACGAGAATGCCGTACTCGATGCCCCGTATGCACGCGTTATACGGAAAACGTGGGGCACTTGGCTGAAATCCGGGCACGCCGACCCGCCGGCGGCCCTCCCCGGGACCCCGGCGGATCGTCACGCCATGAGATCAGACGCCGGCGCTCAGTTGCCGACGTACGGCACGGCTTCGAGGATCTCCACCGTGCTCTGCCGGCCGTTCGGCATCGTGTACGTCGCCTTCTCGCCGACCTTCTTGCCGTTGATCGCCGCGCCCAGCGGCGACTTCGGTGAGTACACGTCGATCGGTGCGCCGCTCTCCTCGCGGGAGGCGAGCAGGAACGTCACCTCTTCGTCGTCTCCGGCGAACCGGATGGTCACGGTCATGCCGGGGCCGACCACACCTTCGGTGCGCGGCGCCTCACCCACCCTGGCGTTGTCGAGGAGCTGGCGGAGCTGGAGGATGCGGCCCTCCATCTTCCCCTGCTCCTCCTTCGCGGCGTGGTAGCCACCGTTTTCGCGCAGGTCACCCTCTTCCCGGGCGGCCTCGATCTTCTTGGCGATGTCGGTGCGCCCCGGGCCCGAAAGGTACTCCAGCTCCGCCTTCAAGCGGTCGTACGCCTCCTGGGTCAGCCAGGTGACGCTCTCGTCGTGGGAGTCGGCCACGGGTTCTCCTTGCTTCCTCGTAAGGGGGCAGTGCCATCGGTCGCGCCCGAGCGCGGTTGAATTTCGAAAGGCTAACAAGTTAACCGCTCGAACGCTTCCCCAAATGTCTCACTATACGAGATAGCAGTACTGCACGTGAACCGACGTGGCCTGGGCACTCGTGTCGAGCCAGTCGGTGCGGCGGACATTTGCCTCACCAGCGGGAATAGTCACCTCTTTGGTGCCGACCTCTACATGATCGGTATCGGTCGCGCGCAACCGGCAAAGGGCCGCCTGATCGTCAGGCTTGTGTATCTCGTAGGTAATCCTCACGGAGTCGGGACGGGCCACGTCGAAGGAGACGACCTCGCGGATCACCTCGGTCTCGCCCTTCGCGGCCCACATCACGTACCCCCATCCGCCGGCGGCCACCGCGGCCAGCACCGCGATCACGATGTGCACGGCCAGCCGGCCGCGCTTCTGCGAGCCGCTGGCACGGTACGGGCGGTCGGGGCGGAGGGGGAGATCGTCCGGCGTGCCCAGCACCGGGACGTTCGGCCAACCCTGGTCGGCCTCGCTGCTAGCCATGCGGAATCTCCCTGCGCTCCTTCGGCGTTATCCACAACAATTGTGACCCGCGGGGGCGGTGCTCCCGTGACCCGCCCTGGAGAAACTAACCTGTCTTGCACAGTGACCCGGCCCACGGCGCTCCGGCCGCGCCCACGGCGCGACCGCGCCCGGCCCGGCCACTGATCCGCTCGACCCGGAGGAGACACCGAATCCCGTGACTGCACCGCTGAGGCTGATGGCCGTGCACGCCCATCCGGACGACGAGTCCAGCAAGGGCGCGGCGACGATGGCCCGATACGTCGCCGAAGGCGTTGACGTGCTGGTCTGTACCCTGACGGGGGGCGAGCGAGGGTCGATCTTGAACCCGAAGATGGACCGCCCCGAGATCCTGGCCAACATCGCCGAAGTGCGCCGCCAGGAGATGGAACGCGCCCGCGAGATCCTGGGCGTCCGGCAGCAGTTCCTGGGCTTCGTCGACTCCGGGCTCCCCGAGAACGAGGACGAGGAGCTGCCCGAGGGCTGCTTCGCGGTGCAACCGCTCCAGGTCGCCGCGGCCCCGCTGGTGGCCGCCGTACGCGAGTTCCGCCCGCACGTGATCCTCACCTACGACGACGACGGCGGCTACCCCCACCCCGACCACATCATGACCAACAGGGTCTCGGTCGAGGCCTTCGAAGCCGCCGGCGACCCCGACCGCTACCCCGGCACCGGCGACCCCTGGCAGCCGCTCAAGCTCTACTACCACATGGGCTTCACCAAGGAGCGCTTCGAAGCGCTGCACGAGGCCATGACCGAGCGCGGCATGGGCTCCCCGTACGCCGAATGGATCTCCCGCTGGGAGGACCGCCCCCAGAAGTGGGAGGTCACCACCCGGGTGCAGTGCGCCGACTACTTCGACGTCCGCGACCGCGCCCTGCTGGCCCACGCCACCCAGGTAGACCCCGACGGCTTCTGGTTCGTCTGCCCCACCGACCTCCAGGCCGAGGTCTGGCCCACCGAGGACTACCACCTGGCCCGCTCCCTGGTCGACACCGAACTCCCCGAGTCCGACCTCTTCGAAGGCATCCACGCCGCAGACACAGCCGACACCGCCGCCTGCCGCTGACCCCGCCCCCCACGGAACACGCCGAGGCCCCAGCAGGGCCGACACCTGACTCCTGCGAGCCCCACACACGGGGCACGCAGGAGCAGGGAGCAGGCAACCGGCACCCCGCCGTGTAACGAGACGCGCCACCCGCCCCTCCGGCACGATGGCGCCCATACGGATCGGAGGGGGCCGCGATGGGGGCGCGGCGGGGCCTGGGCGGCCTTCGGCGGCGTGCGGCCTGTTGCGTGCTCCTGGGGGCGGGAGCATGGGTGGCTGGTGGCAGACTGGTGGGTGTGAATGTTATTGCCGCCGCTGGTGACGTGAGCCCGGGGCTGCTCGGCTTCGTTGTTGTCGCCGCGCTGGGCTTTGCCCTGTTCTTGCTCATCAAGTCGATGAACAAGCAGATCTCCAAGATCGAGGTGCCGCACGAGGCCGACCTCGATGAGGCCGGTTCCGAGCCGGCCGGGCAGGGCAAGGGTCGTGCCGCGGGCGACGGCGCCCGCTGAGTCGCCGCTCGTATCGCCCCTCCGACCTGGATCGCCGAAGGGACCTTTCCGCATGAGTGCCGAGATCGCCGTTGCCGACAACCCCGAGGCCGCGCGCTTCGAGATCACCGTGGACGGCGCGCTCGCCGGGTTCGCGGAGTATCGGCTGAAGGACGATCGGATCGTCTTCACGCACACCGAGATCGATCCGGCGTTCGAGGGGCAAGGGCTGGGCAGCAGGCTCGCCGCCGCCGCCCTGGACGCCAGCCGTGACACCGGGCTGACGGTCGTGCCGCGGTGCCCGTTCATCGCGCGCTACATCGACCGGCACCCGGAGTACCGCTCGCTGCTGGGCGGCGAGGAGGCTCGCGGGCAGGAGGGCTGAGCGCTCTGAGCGTTCAGCGTCTGAGCGCTCGGATTCCGGGCTTCAGATGCTGAACGTTGGCACCGGGGCCGGGGTGGGGGCCTTGGGCAGGCGGATCGTGAAGGCGGCGCCGCGGCCGGGTTCGCTGCGTACGGTGGCCTCGCCGCCGTGGGCGGCGGCGACGGCGGCGACGATGGCCAGGCCCAGGCCGGCGCCGCCGCGGTCGCGGGAGCGGCCCGGGTCGGCGCGGTAGAAGCGTTCGAAGACGCGGGCGCGCTGCTCGGGTGTGAGCCCCGGTCCCTCGTCGGCGACCTCGATCACGACGGTGTCGCCCTCCACCGCCACCCGTACGGACGCGGGCGTGCCCGGCGGGGTGTGCCCGCGCACGTTGGCGAGCAGGTTGTCCAGGACCTGGCGCAGCCGCATGGCGTCGCCCAGCACCACGACCGGGGTCACCGACAGGGTGAGGGGACGGCCGGGATCGACCGCGCGGGCCGCGGCGACCGCCTCGGCGGCGAGCGCGCCGGGCTCGATGGGGTCGCGTTGCAGCGGGCGGCCCTGGTCCAGCCGGGCCAGCAGCAGCAGTTCGTCCACCAGCACGCCCATGCGCGTGGCCTCGGACTCGATCCTGCTCATGGTCTTGGCCAGGTCGTCGGGGCGGCTGGCCGCGCCGCGGCGGAACAGCTCGGCGTACCCGCGGATGGCGGCGACCGGGGTGCGCAGTTCGTGCGAGGCGTCGGCGACGAAGCGGCGCAGGCGCTCCTCGCTCGCCTCCCGCTCCCGGAAGGCGGCCTCGATCCGGCCCAGCATGGCGTTGAGCGCGAGCCCGAGCCGACCGGCCTCCGAGCGCTCGTCGGCGGGCTCCACCCGCCGGCGCAGGGCCTCGGCGGCCTCTCCGCCGTCGGCGGCGGCGGCGCGGCCGATGGCGCCGGCCTCGGCGGCGATGGCGTCCAACGGACGCAGCACGCGGCGGATCGCCCGGAACGCGATGACGGCGAGCACGACCAGCGCCAGCATCGTGATCGCGGACTGCACCCCGGTCAGCCGCCCGACCAGGCTGTCCATCTCCCTCGTGCGCACCCCCACCAGGAGGAGGCGCCCGTCGGGCAGCCAGGACGCGCGCAGGTGCCAGGCGCCTCCGTCGGCGAGCGGCGGCCCCTTGCCGCCGCTCTTGTCGCCCCCGTACCTCACTCCGCCGGGCGGCGGGAACAGCTCGGCGGGCATCTTCGCCGGCAGCTTCGGCGCCCCGTCGTACGCGAGGGTCTCGGCCACCGTGCCGTCGCGCTCGCGCACCTCGAAGAAGGACGGCGCGCCGCCCGCGGCCCCGACCGCGCGCAGCATGGTGCCGGCCGGCGCGTCCCGCGAGACGTCGCTCAGCGAGGTGCCCGCCGCCAGCATGGGGGTCACCACCCGCGCCGCGGTGTCGAGCTGGACCCGGCCCCGCTCGGCGGTGACGTCCTTGGTCACCCCCCAGGTGGCCAGGGGGACCCCGACCAGCCCTCCGGCCAGCAGGAGCAGCACGGTCAGCGTCAGCCGGGCGCGCAGTGACATCAGGGGCTCCCGGCGGCGGCGGCGCCGGTGCGCTCCCGCTCCGTTCGGGGCAGGCGCAGGACGTAGCCGACCCGGGGCACGGTGTGGATCAGCGGCGGCCCGTGCGCGTCCACCTTGCGGCGCAGGTAGCTCACGTACGTCTGCACGACGCCGTCGTTGCCGCCGAAGTCGTACTCCCACACGTGGTCCAGGATCTGCCGCTTGGTCAGCACCCGGCCGGCGTTGACCAGCAGGTAGCGCAGCAGCTTGTACTCGGTCGGCGTGAGCTCGACGAGCAGGCCGCCGCGCCGCACCTCGTACGCCTCCTCGTCGATCTCCAGGTCGGCGAAGGCCAGCCGGGCGGTGCGCCGCTCCTCGACGCGGGTACGGCGCAGCACGACGCGTACCCGCGCGATCAGCTCCTCCAGGCTGAACGGCTTGGTGACGTAGTCGTCGCCTCCCGCCATCAGCCCGCCGACCTTGTCCTCGGTGGCGTCCTTGGCGGTGAGGAAGACGACCGGGGTGTCCACGCCGTCGAGTTTGAGCCTGCGGCACACCTCCATGCCCGAAATATCGGGAAGCATGATGTCCAGCACGATCAGGTCGGGGCGGAACTCCGGCACCAGGGCGAGCGCCCGCCCGCCCGACCCCACCGCGGCGACCTCGAAGCCCTCGTAGCGCAGCGCCATCGCCACGAGGTCGGCCAGGTTGGGCTCGTCGTCCACCACCAGAATGCGCGCGTCCACGTTCCCAGTGTGACCCGAGGATCTTAGAGAACCCATAGAACGGCCGCCGGGAGAGGGAGTCCTCACTCCCCCGACGCGCTCCAGGCCCGTTCGAGGGCCTTGGGCAGGCCCCACCAGCCGAGGGGGGTCAGCAGTTCGTCCTCGTCCACGATGCCGAGCGCGGCCCACAGCGGGGTGACCGAGGTGAACAGGGTCTCCGTCGCCTCCACCTCGTCCGGATCGTCCGACTCGACCTCGATGTCCTCGGACTCGGCGATGAGCCGGGCGATCCGCTCGGGGGAGGCGAGCACGCCGGGGCCGCGCCGGGCCAGCGCGGTCACCGCGGCCAGCCAGTCGGCGTGGTGGATGGCGCACAGGGAGGCCAGGACGGTGTCCTCGTGCCGCAGCTCGCCGTCCAGGTCGACGAACTCCTCGACCGTGTCCTCCTCCTCGGGCAGGTCGGAGATCGGGCCCGCCACGCCGGCCGCGACGGTGAGCCACAGCTCCACGTCGTCGTCGGGGAGCCTGGGCCCCTCGAACCCGGCGCAGGCCCGCAGCACGTTGCCCGGGTAGCCCGGCTCGGCCAGCGTCTTGCGCAGCCGGGCCGCCGCGGCGCGCAGCTCGGCCTCGGGGCGCGGCGGCTCGGGCAGCTCGCCGAGCAGGCGGCGCAGCTCGGCCAGCGCGAACGCCTCCTCCTCGTCGTAGGCGGCGTACAGCTCCTCGTCCTGCTCGTCGGTGACCACGTTGCGCGGCACCCGCCCATCGGGCAGCGGCGTGTCCAGCCACTCCTCTTGCAGGTCCTCGTACGCGTGCCGCGCGGCGACATCGCCCCGGGCCAGCGCGTCGGGGTCGATCCGCCCCTCGGCGACCAGCCCTTCGAGGTGGGCGACCAGCAGGTCGTACATCTCGGCGGCGACCGGCCCGCGCTCTTCCTCCTCGGGCCAGACGAAGTAGCTGCGCGTGATCAATATGGGCTCGCTGCCCGTGGACTCCAGCCAGCGCTGCACGTCGCCGATCGTGGCCACCCCGGCCTCGATCGACCCCAGCGTGGCCTTGGCCGACTCCCAGAACGGCGCGCTCAGCGGATTGCCCGCCGCGATCAGCGCGCGGCGCAGGTCGGGCAGCCCGACCAGGGCCACCCCCGTGGGCACGGCCAGCAGCGCCCGCGCCACATCGCGCCGGGTCAGCGCGCCGACGGGCCGCCCGGCGTGCGAGCAGACGAAGTCCAGATCCACGCGACCTCAGCCTACGCCCCCACCCTCCGATCCGCACCGCCCCCGCGCCCCCAGGTGAGACCCCATGGGATTCCCGCCGACGGCCCGGGACTCGTCGTCCCCTGAGGAGCGAGAAAGGTGGTGTCATGAGCGCTCAGCCAGTCCACGGGGGCACGGCAGACCAGCCGAGGGTGTTTCGGACGATCGGCGGCATCTCCAATGCGCTGCGGGGAAGCCGGCGAGCCCGGTTCTTCGCCGAGCTTCTGGAAGCCCACCAGGGCCCGGAGCTGGACGGCGTGCTGAACGCCTGGTGGGGCCGGGCGATGCTCGACACCGATCCCGATCGTGACCGCATCCGGGCGGCGGCCGAGGCTGGGAATCTGCCGATCACGAGTATGGACGACGTTTTTCGCCGGCGCCGGGAGCGCGGCCTCCGGTGACCAGTACGGCATCGCCGAGTACCGCGTCGACCGGAAGAACCAGCGAGTGATCCTCACCCGCATAGTGCTGTTCCGACGATGTGAGAGCCTGGGTTTATGAACAGGCTCGGTGGCGAGACCTCTCCTTACCTTCAGCAGCATGCCGACAACCCGGTCCACTGGTGGCCGTGGGGGGAGGAGGCGATGCGGGAGGCGCGCAGGCGTGACGTGCCGTTGCTGATCTCCGTGGGCTATTCGTCGTGCCACTGGTGCCACGTGATGGCGCACGAGTCGTTCGAGGACGAGGCGACCGCCGCGCTGATGAACGAGCACTTCGTCAGCGTGAAGGTCGATCGGGAGGAGCGGCCCGACGTCGATGCGGTCTACATGGGCGCCACGCAGGCGATGACCGGGCAGGGCGGGTGGCCGATGACGGTGTTCGCCACGCCCGACGGCACGCCCTTCTACGCGGGGACCTACTTCCCTCGGGCCCAGTTCCAGCGGCTGCTGCTCGGGGTGGCGCAGGTGTGGCGCGAGGAGCGCGAGGCGGTGACCGGGCAGGGCGCCAAGATCGTCGAGGCGCTGAACGAGCGGGCCGCGCTGCCGCAGGGGCCCGCGCCGACGGCCGAGACCGCGGCGGCGGCCGTACGCGATCTGTCCACGTCCTTCGACGCCGCGCGGGGCGGGTTCGGGGGTGCGCCCAAGTTCCCGCCGTCGATGGTGCTGGAGTTCCTGCTGCGGCACGCGGCGCGCGAGCGCGGGGCGACCGCGGCGCGGGCGCTGGAGATGGCCGAGGCCACGCTGGAGGCCATGGCCCGCGGCGGCATGTACGACCAGCTCGGCGGGGGCTTCGCCCGCTACAGCGTGGACGCCGGCTGGGTGGTGCCGCACTTCGAGAAGATGCTCTACGACAACGCGCTGCTGCTGCGCGTCTACGCGCACTGGTGGCGGCAGACCGGCTCGGTCCTGGCCAGGCGGATCGCGCTGGAGACGGCCGACTGGCTGCTGCGCGAGATGCTCACCCCCGAGGGCGGCTTCGCCTCGGCGCTCGACGCCGACAGCGAGGGCGTCGAGGGCAAGTTCTACGCCTGGACCCCGGCCGAGCTGCGCGAGGTGCTGGGCGAGGAGGACGCGGCGCTGGCCGCGTCGGTGTTCGGGGTGACCGAGGCCGGCACCTTCGAGCACGGCATGTCGGTGCTGCAACTGCGGGAGGACCCGCCGGAGGGCTTTGAGCGCATCCGGCAGGCGCTGCTCGCCGCCCGCGAGCTCCGGGTGCGGCCGGGGCGCGACGACAAGATCGTGGCCGCGTGGAACGGCCTGGTCATCGCGGCCCTGGCCGAGACCGGCGCGCTGTTCGGCCGCCCCGACCTGGTGCGCGCGGCGCGGGGTGCGGCGGTGCTGCTGGACGAGGTGCACTGGAACGGCGTGCGGCTGCTGCGCACCTCGCGCGACGGGCGCCCGTCCGCGAACGCCGGGGTGCTGGAGGACTACGCCGACGTGGCCGAGGGCATGCTCGCCCTGTACGCCGTGACCGGCGAGACCCGCTGGTTCCTGCGCGCGGGCGACCTGCTCGGCGTGGTGCTGGACCGGTTCGCCGACGGCCGGGGCGGTTTCTACGACACCGCCGACGACGCCGAGCGGCTGTTCCAGCGGCCCCAGGACCCGACCGACAACGCGACGCCCTCGGGCCAGTTCGGCGCGGCGGGCGCGCTGCTGTCGTACGCGGCGCTGACCGGCTCGGCCCGGCACCGCGAGGCGGCGGAGGCGGCGCTGGGCACCGTGTCCGTGCTGGCGGGCAAGCACTCCAGGTTCGCCGGGTGGGGGCTGGCCGTGACCGAGGCGGTGCTCGCGGGCCCGGTCGAGGTGGCCGTGCTCGGCCCCGACGACGCCCCCGAGACCGCGGCGCTGCACCGTGCGGCGCTGATGTCCACCAGCCCGGGGCTGGTCATCGCCCGTGGGGCGCCCGCGGAGCGGCAGGAGGTGCCGCTGCTGGAGCACCGTTCGCTGATCGACGGCCGCCCGGCGGCGTACGTGTGCCGCCACTTCGCCTGCCAGGCCCCGACCACCTCCCCAGCGGAGCTGAAGGCCCAGCTCAGCGCCGCGGCATCCGGGAGCGCATGATCAGCGCCGCCACGTAGTACGTGCACGGCGTGTCGTGCGAGGGGTTGGCGTAGGCGTGCGGGGCGTCGGCGGCGAAGTAGAGCGAGTCGCCCGCGCCCAGCTCGTACGGCGTGCCGGCCACGGTCAGCCGCACCGTGCCCGACTCGACGGCGATGAACTCGTGTGATCCGGGCGCGTACGCCGGATAGTCGCCGGCGTCGCACCCGGGCGGCAGCGTGACTTTGATCCACTCGAAGTTGACCCCGGGCACCACCGGGGAGAGGATCACCCGCCGCCACCCGCCGGGCTCGTCGGCGACGTCCTGCTCCGCGGCGCGCCGTACGATCACCCGGTCCTCGTCGGGGGCGGTCACCAGCACGGCGAGCGGCACGCCGAGCCCGTCGGCGATCCGTGCCAGCACGACCACGGTGGGCGCCTTCTCGCCACGCTCGACCGAGGAGAGCATGCTGACGCTCACCCCGGCGGCCTCGGCCAGCGCCTGGAGGGTGAGCCGGCGCTCGGCGCGCAGCCCCTGCACCCGTTTCCCCAGTTCCGACAGATCCATGATTCCTCTATAATAGATACTAATTCCACTATAGCGGAAGTGATCGGGAATGGTGATCCGGAAAGCGGAAGAACGCGACCTGCCCGCGGTGGCACGGATCTTCGCGCACTACGTCGCCGAGAGCGTGGCCACCTTCGAGGAGGAGCCGCCGTCCGTCGCCGCGTGGCGGGCCCGCCGCGCCGACCTGGCCGCCCGCGGGCTGCCGTTCCTGGTGGCGGAGGCCGATGGGCAGGTGGCCGGCTACGCGTACGCGGGCCCGTGGCGGCCCAAGCCCGCCTACCGCCACACCGCCGAGGACACGATCTACCTCGCCCCCGGCCGCACCGGCGCCGGTCTGGGCCGCGCGCTGCTCGGCGAGCTGATCGCGGGCTGCGCGGCCGCCGGGGTGCGGCAGGTGGTCGCGGTGATCGCCGACACCGGCGACCCCGCCTCCGAGGCCCTGCACCGCCGCGCCGGCTTCGAGTACGCCGGGCGGCTGACGGCGGTGGGCCACAAGCACGGCCGCTGGATCGACACCGTCCTCATGCAGCTCGACCTGACCGCCGCCACACCCTCCGCACCCTCCGGGCCGTGAGCCGGGCGGGGCCGCGCCGCGCGCTGTGGGCGCTGTGCGCCACCGAGATCACGAGCTGGGGCGCGCTGAACTACGCCCTGCCCGTGGTGCTGCACCGGGTGACGGCGGAGACCGGCTGGCCGGCCGGGACCGCGATGACCGCCTTCTCCACCGGCCTGGTGGTCTCGGCGGCGGCGGGCGTCCCGGTGGGGCGGCTGCTCGACCGCTACGGCCCGCGCGCGGTGATGACGACCGGTTCGGTGCTGGCGGCCTGCGGCCTGGTGGCGGTGTCGCAGGCGCGCACCCTGCCCGCGTTCTTCGCCGCGTGGACCCTGGTCGGCCTGGCCCAGGCCGCCACGCTCTACCCGCCCGCCTTCGCCGCGCTCACCCGCTGGTACGGCCCCGACCGCGTACGCGCCCTGACCGTGCTCTCCCTGGCCGGCGGCCTGGCCAGCACGGTCTTCGCCCCCCTGACCGCCGTCCTGGCCGCCCACCTGGGCTGGCGCGGCGCCTACCTGGCCCTGGCCGCGATCCTCGCCCTGGTCACGATCCCGCTGCACGCGATCTTCCTGACCGAGCCCTGGCCCCGCGGGCCCGCCACGGCCAGGCCGCGGGCCCACATCCGCGACACGATCCGCAGCCCCGGCTTCGCCACCCTGTCGGCCGCGCTGGCCCTGGCCGGGTTCGGCCTGTACGCGGCCACGGTCAACCTGGTGCCGCTGCTGATCGCCCGGGGCACGGGCGAGGCCGTGGCGGCGACGGCGCTGGCGGTGTGCGGGGTGGGCCAGGTGCTCGGCCGCATCGGGTACGCGGGCCTGAGCCGCCGTACCACGCCCACGGCGAGAACCGTCGGCATCCTGGCCGGCGGCGCCACCGCGACGGCCCTGCTCGCCGTGCTGACCGGCCCGGCCGCCGCCCTGGTGGCCGCGGCGGCGTACGCGGGCGCGGCCCGGGGCGCGTTCACGCTGGTGCAGGCCACCGCGGTCAGCGACCGCTGGGGCACCCGCCACTTCGGCACCCTCAACGGCGTCTTCACCGCCCCGGCGTCGGCCGCCATCGCCGTGGCGCCCGCCGCCGGAGCCCTGCTGGCCGACGCCATGGGCGGCTACACCCCCGCCCTGCTCACGCTGACGGTCACCGGCCTGCTGGCCGCGGCCCTGGCCGCCCGCCGCTGACGGCCGCTACGCGGCCCGCCGTTGACGGCCGCTACGCGGCCGGGCGGATGTCGGTGTCGGGCCCCTGCTCGGTCGGCACGGTCTCGGGCGAGTCGGGCGGGGACTCCGGCTCGTCGTCGGGCGTGTCGGGGACGGTCTCCTCGCCCTCGTCCTCGCCCTCGCCAGGCCCGGGGCCCTGGCTGATCTCGGGCGGGGTGGGCACCGGGTCCACCGGGCCCTCGTCGGTGGGCTCGGGGTCGGGGACGACCGGCCGGTCGTCGTCGTAGCCGCCGTCCCAGCCGCCGTCGTCGCCGTCGTCCCAGTAGCCGCCCCAGCCGTACTCGGACGGCTCGGGGAACTCCTTGACCGGCTTGTCGCGCATGGCCTCGGCCATGAACGCCTGCCAGATCCTGGCCGGGAGCGTGCCGCCGTACAGGGCGCCGTAGCCGGGGACCGTGACGGTCTCGTTGTCGTCGCGGAACATGTTCACCGCGGTGGAGAGCTGCGGGGTGTAGCCGGCGAACCAGACCGCGCCGGAGTCGTCGGTGGTGCCGGTCTTGCCGGCCACCGGGCGGTCGTACAGGCGGGCGGCGGTGCCGGTGCCGGCGCGTACGACCTGCTCCATCGCGTACGTCGCGTCGGCCGCGGTCTGCTCGCCGAACGCCCGCACCCCGGGCTCGCTGATCTTCACCTTGCGCCCCGAGGCGTCGGTGACCGAGCGGATCACGTGGGCCGCGTGGTAGGTGCCGTTGTTGGCGAACGCGGAGAACCCGGACGCCTGCTGGACCGCGCTCACCGACGCCACGCCCAGCGGGAAGGTGGCGGCGTCCTTGTGCGGGTCGATCTGCTCGGCCGGGATGCCGACCTTCTCGGCCAGCTCGGCCACCTTGTCCAGGCCGATCCGCTGCCCGAGGTCCACGAACGCGGTGTTCACCGAGTGCTGCGTGGCGGAGACCAGGTTGATCATCCCGTACGAGGTGCCGCCGGAGTTGGGGATCGGCGTCGAGGCCACCCGCATCGGCGAGTTGCCGTTGACCCGGGTGGACAGCGGCAGCCCGCTCTCCAGCGCCGCCGCCAGCGTGTACGGCTTGAACGTGGAGCCCGCCTGCACCTTGGCCGAGAACGCGTTGTCGTACTGGGAGGACTTGTAGCGCCCGCCGTAGAACGCGACCACCTCGCCGGTCGCCGGATCGACCGCGGCCAGGCCGGTGCGCACCTGCTTGGGGGTGCCGTCGGGCAGCACCGAGGTCACGGCCTTCTCGGCCGCGGCCATCAGCTTCTTGTCGAAGGTCGTGATGACCTTCAGCCCGCCCTGGTTGATGTCCTCGTCGGTGTAGCCGCGCCGGTTCAGCTCGGCCCGGACCTGGTCGAGCATGTAGTTGACCTGGCCCTTGGGGGCCAGCGTGCTCTTGACCTCGGCCAGCTCGGGGAACTTCTGCCGCGCGGCCTGCTGCTCGCCGAGCGCGCCGGTCTGCACCATGGCGTCGATCACCCACTGCCAGCGCTCGGTGGCCGCGGCGAGGTCGGCGCCCTTGGGGTCGGCGTAGCGCGAGGGCTGCTGGATCACCGCCGCGAGGTAGGCGCCCTCGGCGACGGAGAGTTCGCCCACGTTCTTACCGAAGTACGCCTGCGAGGCCGCCTCGATCCCCCAGGCGCCGCGCCCGAAGTAGATCGTGTTGAGGTACTGCTGCAGCACCCAGTCCTTGGACTTGGACTGGTCCACCTTCAGCGCGACCATGATCTCTTTGAACTTGCGCGCGACCGAGCGCTCCTGGCTCAGGCCGCTGTAGTAGTTGCGCACCATCTGCTGGGTGATGGTCGAGCCGCCCTGGAGCTGCCTGCCGGTGACCGTGGACCACACGGCGCGCATCGTGCCGGACAGCGAGACGCCGGTGTCCTCGTAGAAGGTGCGGTTCTCGGCGGCGATGACCGCGTTGCGGACGTGCGCCGGGACCTTGGCCAGCTCGACGTTGCTGCGGTTGACCCCCTGCTTGGCCAGCACGGTCTTGCCGTCGCGGTAGTAGATCACCGAGCCCTGCGCGACCGCCTGCTTCTGGGCGCCCTCGGGGATCGGGGTGAGCGCCCAGGCGACCGCGAACAGCACCGCGCCGAGCGCGAACACCGCGGCCACGCCGAGCAGGATGTGGCGCGTCCAGCGCCGCCGCCCGGCCTGCCGCTTGGCGCCGTCCCGGGGCACCGCCCGGGAAAGCGCGCGGGAAAGCGCGCGCCGGACCGCCGCCCCGCCGGGAAGGGCGGTCCTCAGCCGTGCCGCGTCGGGCAGGACCGACCGGAGAGTCCTGCCGGGCATCTCGTTCTCCTCGCCGTTCCGCACCCGCAACCCCCCCGATCATTCCCGCGGCCTTTGGGCCAGGCCAGGCGGACGTTAAGGGTAAACGATCGATAACGGTGCTCGCGTCCTCCACCAGGATGGTACGGCTAGCGCGCACCGAACCGAGAGGCTTCCGCGACCAACGGCAGGACTCGGTATGGGACGGGAGTGTCCAGCGCGATCACCGACGACGTGCGCAACACCCCCTGCACGTCCACGATGCGGTCGATCACCCGCTGCAGGTCGGCGTTGCTGCGGGCGACCACCCGGCACAGCATGTCGCCGCTGCCGGTGATCGTGTGCACCTCCAGCACCTCGGGGATCGCGGCGAGCCGGTCGGCCACCGGGTCGTGCCCGCTGACCTGCCGGATCTCCAGCGTGACGAACGCGGTCACGTCGTAGCCGAGCGCGCTGGGGCTCACGTCGGGGCCGTACCCGGTGATCACGCCGCGGGCGGCGAGCCGGTCCAGGCGCGCCTGGACGGTGCCGCGCGCCACCCCGAGCCGGCGCGAGCACTCCAGCACCCCCAGGCGGGGCTCGCGGGCGAAGGTCTCGATCAGCTTGGCGTCGAGCGCGTCGATCGTCATCGTGTACAGGACCTCCCGGGCGGCGGCATGGCTGACTGAGCAGATTGTGCACTGATTCAGGTAACTCTTGCACAACTAATCCAGCGAAATCGACAGTAGGGGGTATGGGTGATGAGTTTCCGGTACGTGGAATGGACGCCGTGGTGTTCGCGGTCGGCAACGCCAAGCAGGCCGCGCACTACTACTCGACCGCCTTCGGCATGCGCCTGGTGGCCTACCGGGGCCCCGAGACCGGCAGCCGGGACGAGGCGGCGTACGTGCTCGTCTCGGGCGGCGCGCGCTTCGAGCTGCGCGGCCCGGTGCGGGCGGGGACCGACCTGGCCAGGCACGTCGCCGAGCACGGCGACGGCGTGATCGACCTGGCCATCGACGTGCCCGACGTGGAGGCCGCCTACCGGCACGCCGTGGAGCGGGGCGCGCGCGGGCTCGTCGAGCCGCACGTGGCCGAGGACGAGCACGGCAAGGTCGTCCTCGCGGCCATCGCGACGTACGGCGAGACCCGGCACACGCTGGTGGACCGGGCCAACTACAGCGGCCCCTACCTGCCCGGGTACGTCGCCGCCGAGCCGCTCGTCGCGCCGCCGGACCGGCGGCTGTTCCAGGCGATCGACCACTGCGTCGGCAACGTCGAGCTGGGCAAGATGGACGAGTGGGTGGAGTTCTACCACCGGGTCATGGGCTTCACCAACATGGCCGAGTTCATCGGCGACGACATCGCCACCGAGTACTCCGCGCTGATGTCCAAGGTGGTCGCCGACGGCAGCCGCAAGATCAAGTTCCCGCTGAACGAGCCGGCCGTGTCGCGGAAGAAGTCGCAGATCGACGAGTACCTGGAGTACTACGGCGGGCCGGGCGTACAGCACATCGCGCTGGCCACCAGCGACATCCTGGCCACCGTGGACGCCATGCGGGCCGCCGGGGTCCAGTTCCTGGACACGCCCGACTCCTACTACGACGACCCCGAGCTGCGTGCCAGGATCGGCAAGGTGCGCGCGCCGATCGAGGAGCTGAAGAAGCGGCGCATCCTCGTGGACCGCGACGAGGACGGCTACCTGCTGCAGATCTTCACCAAGCCGGTGCAGGACCGGCCGACGGTGTTCTTCGAGCTGATCGAGCGCCACGGGTCGCTCGGCTTCGGCAAGGGCAACTTCAAGGCGCTGTTCGAGGCCATCGAGCGCGAACAGGAGGCGCGCGGCAATCTCTGACCGTCGCGAGCCTCCCATAACGGTGCGACACGGTCTCGCCTGAATCCGGATGCCCGGCCCGCCCGGCCACGCAGCGCGTAGTCTGCGGGATGACGGCTCGGCGGGTCCCGGGCCGTTCCAGCCCGAACGGAGAGGGGACCTGCGGCATATGGCGTCCGGCCGGCTCGCACACGCGCTCATCACACCGGCTGCCCCACCACGGCCACGGCCCGCGCTGCGCGCCACGCTCGCCGGAGCGCTGGCGCTCGCGGTGCTCACCGGCTGCGCCCCGTCCGGCGCGACCGACGAGCCGCCCGGCCTGCCGAAGGCGACCGGAACGGCCACGGCCCCGGCCACCTCGCAGGCCACCCCGGCGGCTGGGGGAGCGGTGGGCGCGCCCGGCATCGGCGACCCCGACTTCCCCACCGACGGCAACGGCGGCTACGACGTCCGCCACTACAACCTGGTGCTCGCCTACGACCCGGCCACCAAGCACCTCGACGGCACCGCCACCATCCAGGCCCGCGCCACGCAGGAGCTGGCCCGGTTCAACCTCGACCTGTCCGGCCTGACCGTCCAGTCCGTGCGCGTCGGCGGCACCCCCGCGCAGTTCTCCCGCCAGGGCACCGAGCTGAGCGTCTCGCCCCCGGCCGCGCTGAAGGACGACCAGGACTTCACGGTCGAGGTGCGCTACGGCGGCCGGCCCGGGCCCATCCGCGACGCCAACAACCTCGGCGTGTACGGCTTCGTCGCCACCCCCGACGGCGCGTTCGTCACCTGCGAGCCCAACGGCGCCAAGACGTGGTTCCCCGGCAACGACCACCCCGCCGACAAGGCCACCTTCGACTTCTCGATCACGGTGCCGCAGGGCGTGACCGCGCTGGCCAACGGCGAGATGACCGCGCAGCCGGCCACCAGCGGCGGCAAGACCACCTACACCTGGCGCGAGCGCCATCCCATGGTCACCTACCTCGCCACGATGACGCTGGGCAAGTTCCAGCTCAAGCAGGGCAAGACCGAGGACGGCATCCCCAACCTCGCCGCCGTCGATCCGCAGTACGCCGACTCGCTGCAGCGGCTCTACACCACCTCGGGCGAGATCACCGACTACTGGAGCACGGTCTTCGGGCCCTACCCGTTCTCCTCCACCGGCGGGGTGGTCGACGACTTCAACGCCGGCTACGCCCTGGAGAACCAGACCAAGCCGATCTACGGCGGGTTCGACCCCGACGAGACCATCATCGCCCACGAGCTGGCCCACCAGTGGTTCGGCAACAGCGTCAGCATCAGGCGCTGGCAGGACCTGTGGCTGAACGAGGGCTTCGCGACGTACGCCGAGTGGCTGTGGAGCGAGCACAAGGGCAAGGGCACCGCCGAGGCGATGTTCAAGACCTACTACAACTCCAAGGACGACCCGATGTGGGCCTACCCGCCGGGCAAGGCCCGCCCCGACGACCTGTTCAACAACTCCGTCTACACCCGGGGCGGGCTCACCCTGCACGCGCTGCGCCAGCGCATCGGCGACCCGGCGTTCTTCAAGCTGCTGCGCGACTGGGCCCAGGAGAACAAGTACGGCAACGCGACCACCGACCAGTTCATCGCGATGGCCGAGAAGGTCAGCGGCAAGGACCTGGACAAGCTGTTCCAGGCGTGGCTGTTCACCCCGGAGCGCCCGACCTCCTGGTGACCGGGCCCTGGTGCGCGATCAGGGACTCGCGGGCTTGCCGTCGGTGTGGAGCCAGGCGGTGAACAGCGGGGTCAGGTCCCGCCCGGCCCGCTTGCTCGCCAGCGCGATCAGGTCGCCGGTGGCCGCGGTGCGGTGGCGGTGGCGGGTGGCCCACTCGTGCAGCAGCTCGCCGAACGCCTCATCGCCCAGCGTGAGGCGCAGCGCGTGCACGGTCATCGCGCCGCGGGTGTAGACCGATCCGGCGAACATGTCGTCGCGGCCGGGGTCGCCGGGCAGCGGCGCGTGCCACATCGCGTGGCTCTCGGGCCGGGCGTAGTAGCGGTCGAAGGTCTCCTGGGCGGTGTCGCCGCCGTGGGTCTCCTCCCACAGCCACTCGGCGTACGTGGCGAAGCCCTCGTTGAGCCAGATCTCCTTCCAGCTCGCCGGGGAGACGCTGTTGCCGAACCACTGGTGCGCCATCTCGTGCACGATCAGGCCGGTGGAGGGCAGCCCGGTGTCGTACACGGGGCGGTTCTGGGTCTCCAGCGCGTACTCGACCTTGGCGTCGTCCACGATGCCGCCGATGGAGGAGAACGGGTACATGCCGAACCGGTCGGCGGCCCAGGCGGTGACCTCGGCGGTGGTGTCGTGCAGCCCGCCGTCGCCGGAGTGCAGCGCGGGATCGACGGCGCTGATGTTGAGCAGGCCGTCGCGCCAGCTCTCCTTGACCGCGAACTTCCCGATCGCGACGGTGAGCAGGTAGCTCGCCATGGGCTCCCGGGACGCCCACACGGCCGTGCTCCGGCCCTTGGCGGTGCGCACCTTGCCGACCGGCTCGCCGCTGGCCAGCGCGGTCAGGCCCGCGGGCACGGTGATCGTGACCCGGTAGGCGGCCTTGTCGCGCGGGTGGTCGTTGACCGGGTAGAACGAGCGGGCGCCGTCGGGCTGGGACATCACCACCGCGCCGTCACCCGTCGGAATCCAGCCGTACCTGCCCAGCGCCCCGTCCTCGATCGCGCCCAGCTCGCCGGCGTAGGCGACCTTGACGGTGAACTCGGCGCCGCGCCGGATCGGCCGGGCGGGGGTGATGACCAGTTCCTGCCCGTCGCGGGCGAAGCGGGCCCCGCGGCCGTCCACGGTCACCGAGGTGATCTCGGGCCCGGAGTAGTCCAGGTTGAACCGGGACAGGCCCTGCGTGGCCCGCGCCCGCATCACCGAGGTCGCGGCCACCGTCCGCGAGGCGGGGGTGTAGTCGAGGCTGAGGTCGTAGTGGCGCGCGTCGTAGCCGCCGTTGCCCGCCAGCGGGAAGTACGGGTCGCCCAGGCCGCTCGCCCCCGGCGCGAAGGCCGCCGCGCTCGCGGAGGCGGGCGTGGCGGCGGTGGGAGCGATGAGCGCCGCGGCGGCCGTGACCGCCGCGATCACCGAGGGTAGGCGAGACCGCATGCTGACTCCCGAGATCGGATCTGCACGGAAGGTAGCAGTGTGAGCCCCGCTCGGAAAGGGCGTCGCCGGAAGTGGCCGCGATCAACCGGACGGCCCGTGTAACGCGGGATCGGCCGAAGAACCCGGGACCAGCCGAAGAACCCGGGATCAGCCGAAGAACAGCTTGTAGCCGTCGCGGCGGAGCGCGCCGAGCACTTCCTCGCAGTGGGCGGGCCCCTTGGTCTCAAGCTGCAACAGCACCTCGACCTCGTCCAGGTGCAGCCGCACGCCCACCCGCTCGTGCACGATCTCCAGGACGTTCGCGCCCAGCTCGGCCAGGCGTCCCAGCAGCGCGGCCAGCGCGCCCGGCCGGTCGGTGAGCCGGATGCGGAAGGCGAGGTAGCGCCCGGCGGCGGCCAGGCCGTGGCGCAGCACCTTGGCCAGCAGCAGCGGGTCGATGTTGCCGCCCGACAGCACCGCCACCACGGGCGGCTCGAAGGCGTGCGGGTGAGCCAGCAGCGCGGCGACCCCGGCCACTCCGGCGGGCTCGACGACCAGCTTGGAGCGTTCGAGCGTCAGCACCAGGGCCCGGGAGATCTCCTCCTCGCTCACCGTCACCACGTTGTCCACCAGGTAGTGGATCAGCTCGAACGGCAGCTCGCCCGGCTTGCCGACCGCGATGCCGTCGGCCATCGTGGGCTGCGGCTCCATCATGACCGGGTGCCCGGCGGCGAGCGACGCCGGGTAGGCCGCCGCACGCTCGGCCTGCACGCCCACCACGCGCACGCCCGGCCGCATCGACTTCACCGCCAGCGCCACCCCCGCGGCCAGCCCGCCGCCGCCGATGGACAGCACGATCGTGCCGACGTCGGGGAGCTGGTCCAGGATCTCCAGCCCGACCGTGCCCTGCCCGGCGATCACATGGGGGTGATCGAACGGGTGGATGAAGATCGCCCCGGTCTGCTCGGCGTGCTCCACGGCCGCGGCGAGCGCGGCGTCCACGGTGTGCCCGGCGAAGATCACGTCGGCGCCGTACGAGCGGGTGGCGGCGACCTTGGGCAGCGGCGCGCCCTCGGGCATGTAGACCGTGGCCTTGGCACCCACCAGCCCGGCGGCCAGCGCGACCCCCTGGGCGTGGTTGCCGGCGCTCGCGGCCACCACTCCCCTGGCCCGCTCCTCCTCACCGAGGCCGGCGATCCGCACGTACGCGCCGCGCACCTTGAACGAGCCCGCGCGCTGCAGGTTCTCGCACTTGAGGTACACCGGGCCGCCGACGGCGTCGGACAGCACGCGCGAGTGCAGGACCGGCGTGTGCACGATCACGTCGGACAGTAGCTCCCGGGCGGCGGCGACGTCGTCGTAGGTCACGGTGGGCGTGGGCGAGGCCATGGGACCAGTCTCCCACCCGCCCAGCCCCAGACGGCCGCAACCTCCCACCAAGCGGCTACGCGGAAGCCGAGGAGAACACCAGGATGGAGGCGGTGAAGCCGTGCACGTGGTTGTGCCCTCCGACCGGGCCCACCTCGCCGGCGGCGAAGAAGCCGGCCACGCCGACGGGGCCCAGCGTGTCGCGCACGGCCTGCGCGTCGTGGTCGGAGGTGCCGAACATGGCCGAGCCCCGGCCGTTGCAGGCGAACAGCAGCGCGCCGTCCACCCGGCCGAACTCCTCGCGGTGGGCGTCGAGCAGCTCGTACAGGTCCTCCGCGGCGGTCTCGGCGTCGCGCACCTGGAACCTGACCGTACGCCCGATGTCCACCACGTCGCCGATCGCCACGGCCTCGCGCTCGGGATCGATGCCGAGCACGCCGCGGATGAGGAAGTCGCCGCGCTCGTGCCGCTCGGCGTACTCGTTCATGGCCAGGCCGATCTGCAGGCCGGAGGCGACCAGCTCGCGATCGTCCTCCTCCAGGTCGCTGACGATGTCCTCCAGCCGGGCCAGGGCGGGCTGGCCGGCGAGTTCGAGCAGCAGGTTGTCCTCGGCGCGGGTGACCACCATGGTGGGGCCGATGGGGCGGCAGCCCTGGCTGACCACGGTGCTGACCGAGATCCGGCCGCTGAGCATCACCCCGATCGCGCCCTCGGCGTAGACCTCGCCGTCGGCGAACAGGCGTACCGAGCCGCGTCCCTGCAGCCCGTTGGCGAGCCCGCCGATCAGCGGCAGGTCGCCCAGCACCTCGCCCGAGCGCTCCACGAAGGCGTCGGTGGGGAAGCTGTAGGGGTCGGCGAGCAGCACGGCCACCTTGTCGTCGGGGCTGCGCTCCGGCAGTCCGACCACCACGAACCGGTCCTCGGCGCGCAGCGTCTCCAGTGCGAACGGCGTGATGCGCGCCCCGTCCAGGGTCGCCGCCCAGGCGCTGGCCGCCGGGGCCAACTCCACGCCGCGCGTGTCGCCGATCACCCCGGTCGCGCTGCATCCGATCACGTGCGCGCCCGGGACCATGCTCATGGCCCGCTGGCCGGCCCTGGTCACGTCGTCGGGGTCCTCGCCGCAGATGAAGAAGCAGACGAGGTCGGGGCTGCCGCTCAGTCCCGCCAGCGCCTGCCCGACCGCCGACTCAACCGCCGCCACCAGGTCGGTCCCAACGGCGAGGCCATCGGCGAAGCGGGTCGTCATCAGTGCCACGCTTCTCGCCTCCCCTTGTCACAGGCTTTTCTCCGAGCTGTCCCCTTGGCCCGATTCTCCCCACTGTAGGGACGTGCACGCGCGGAGTCTGTCACGCAATGGTCAAGATCCGAAGCGTGTCCGGCACGGATTCCGGGCGCGCCACGGGGACGGCTCTGCCACAATCGGACTGCCGTGAGCCCGATCGGCGACGTAGGCTCGAACCCGTGCATCAAATCCCAGAGCTCCATACTCTGCGTGAGTTGCGCCAGAGCGGCCATATCCACCGCACGGTGAAAGCCGAAATCCGGGAGAACCTCCTGGCCCGGCTGCGCTCCGGGGAGCCCAGGTTCCCGGGCATCGTCGGCTTCGACGACACCGTGCTGCCGCATCTGGAGCGCGCCCTGCTGGCCGGGCATGACCTGGTCCTGCTCGGCGAGCGCGGCCAGGGCAAGACCCGGCTGATCCGGACCGTCACCGGACTGCTCGACGAGTGGACCCCGATCGTCGCCGGCTGCGAGATCAACGACCACCCCTACGCCCCCGCGTGCGTACGCTGCCGCCGCCTCGCCGAGAGCATGGGCGACGACCTGCCCATCGCGTGGAAGCACCGCAGCGAGCGCTACGGCGAGAAGCTGGCCACGCCCGACACCTCCGTCGGCGACCTGATCGGCGACGTCGACCCGATCAAGATCGCCGAGGGCCGCACCCTCGGCGACCCCGAGACCGTCCACTACGGCCTGGTCCCGCGCACCAACCGGGGCGTCTTCTCCGTCAACGAGCTGCCCGACCTGGCCGAGCGGATCCAGGTCGCGCTGCTCAACGTGCTGGAGGAGCGCGACATCCAGGTCCGCGGCTACAACCTGCGCCTGCCGCTGGACATCCTGCTCATCGCCAGCGCCAACCCCGAGGACTACACCAACCGCGGGCGCATCATCACCCCGCTGAAGGACCGCTTCGGCGCCGAGGTGCGCACCCACTACCCGCTCGACCTCGCCGCCGAGCTGAACCTGATCAAGCAGGAGGCCAGGCTCGACTGGACCGAGCTGGGCGCCGACCTGCCCGATCACCTCATCGAGGTGATCGCCAGGTTCACCCGCCTGGTCCGCGAGTCCACCGCCGTCGATTCCCGCTCCGGCGTCTCGGCCCGCTTCTCCATCGCCGCCGCCGAGACCGCCGCCGCCTCCGCCGTACGCCGTGCGGCCCTGACCGGCGAGGACCACCCCGTCACCCGCGTGTGCGACCTGCCCGCCGCCGTGCACACCCTGCGCGGCAAGGTGGAGTTCGAGGTCAGCGAGGAGGGCCGCGAGGTCGAGGTGCTGGCCCACCTGCTGCGCCGGGCCATCGCCGAGACCTTCCGCAGCACCCTCGGCGGCATGGACCTGTCCGCGATCCTGGACAAGTTCGACGAGGGCGTGCAGGTCGAGTCGGGCGAGCTGGTGCCGGCGGCCGAGCTGCTGCGCCGCATCGGCCCGGTGACCGGCCTGGCGAAGATCATGGCACGGCTCGGCATGGGCGCGGGCGACGAGTCCCCCGGCCATGCCGCCGCCGCGCTGGAGTTCGCGCTCGAAGGGCTCTACCTCATGCGCCGCCTGTCCAAGGACGACGTCGAGGGAACCTCGGTTTACCGGACGTGAGGGGCGACCGCACATGAGCAGCGGCTACCGCTACGGCGAATACCACGACGGCCCCGATCCGCTGGCGCCGCCGTACGACGTGCGTGCCGCGCTGGACGAGATGGGCGACGCCATCCTGTCCGGCTCCACCCCCCTCCACGCGCTGCGCGACCTGCTCAAGCGGGGCCTGCCCGGGGCGCCCGACCGGCGCGGCCTGGACGACCTGCTGCGGGAGGTGCGCAGGCGCCGCCGCGAGCTGCGCGAGCGCGGCCGGCTCGACGGCACCCTGGAGCGCGCCCGCGCGCTGCTGGACAAGGCCATCGGGCAGGAGCGCGCCGAGCTGTTCCCCGACCCCTCCGACGACGCCCGCATGCGCGAGGCGGAGCTGGACGCGCTGCCGTCCGACACCGCCAGCGCGATCAGGGAGCTGAGCGAGTACCAGTGGCGCTCGGCGGCGGCCCGGCAGACGTATGAGGAACTGCGTGACCTGCTGCGCCGCGAGGTGCTCGACACCCAGTTCCGCGGCATGCGCGACGCGCTGGCCAACCCCGACCCGCAGGCGATGGAGCGGGTGCGGGAGATGATGTCGGCGCTGAACGACATGCTCGACCGCGACGCGCGCGGCGAGCACACCCAGGCCGACTTCGACAGGTTCATGGAGGAGTACGGGGACATGTTCCCCGAGCGCCCCCGCAACCTGGAGGAGCTGGTGGACATCCTCGCCCGGCGCGCCGCCGCCGCCCAGCGGATGCTGGCCTCCCTCACGCCGCAGCAGCGCGAGGAGCTGGCCGGGCTGATCGCCCAGACCCTGGAGCAGGCCGGGCTGGCCGAGCAGATGCGCCGCCTCGGCGAGGCGCTGCACTCCCGCCGTCCCGACCTGGCTTGGAACACGCCCGAGCGGATGAGCGGCGAGAACCCGATGGGCATGGGCGACGCGGTCACCGCGCTGGAGGAGCTGTCCGACCTCAGCCGGCTTGAGGCCGCGCTGCGCCAGGACTACCCCGGCGCCCGCCTGGACGACATCGACGAGGCCGCCATCCGGCGTGCCCTCGGCCGTTCGGCCGTGGACGACCTGGAGGCGCTCAAGCGGATCGAGCGCGAGCTGGAGGAGCAGGGCTACCTGCGCCGGCAGCGCGGCAAGCTGGAGCTCACCCCCAAGGCGGTGCGGCGGCTCGGCGAGACCGCGCTGCGCCGGGTGTTCTCCTCGCTCGACGCCGGCCGCCGGGGCGACCACGACCAGCGCGACGCGGGCGCGGCGGGCGAGCTGACCGGCTCCTCGCGGCCGTGGCGGTTCGGCGACGAGCAGCCCATCGACGTCGTACGCACGGTGGTCAACGGGGTGCGCCGCAGCGGAGGCGGCGGCAGGGTCACGCTCTCGGTGGACGACTTCGAGGTGGCCGAGACCGAACGGCGTACGGCCGCCGCGGTCTGCCTGCTGGTGGACCTGTCGTACTCGATGGCGCTGCGCGGCACCTGGGCGGCGGCCAAGCAGACCGCGCTGGCCCTTCAGGCGCTGGTCGCCTCCAAGTTCCCGCAGGACGCGGTGCAGATCATCGGGTTCTCCAACTACGCCCGGGTGCTGCAGCCCGACGAGCTGGCCGGGCTCGACTGGGACATGGTGCAGGGCACCAACCTGCACCACGCGCTGCTGATCGCCGGCCGGCACCTCGACCGGCACCCCGACTTCGAGCCGGTGGTGCTGGTGGTCACCGACGGCGAGCCCACCGCGCATCTGCTGCGCAGCGGGCGCTCGGCGTTCGAGTGGCCGCCGTCGCAGGAGACGCTGGAGCTCACGCTGGCCGAGGTGGACAAGATGACCCGGCGGCGGGCCACGCTGAACATCTTCATGCTGGCGGCCGACGAGCGGCTGAAGGAGTTCGTGGACGAGGTCGCGCGGCGCAACGGCGGGCGGGTGTTCTCACCCAGCGCCGACCGGCTCGGCGAGTACGTCGTCAGCGACTTCCTGCGGGCGCGCCGCTCCCGCTGAGCGAGCGCTCGGCGTAGGCGCTCAGCGCCAGATCGAACCCGTCGCGCTGGTAGCGGCGGGACCGGTAGCAGGGCCGCCACGCCGTGCTGTTGCCGACCCCGGCGCGGGCGTCGGCCAGCGCGGCGGGCACCCGCTCCGGGCGCGGCAGCACGCCGCCGCCCAGGTAGCGCACCGGGGCGCCCGGTTCGGGGGCGCAGTAACGCCAGCCGCTCTCCTCGTCCCAGATCAGCGTGCCGCCGCAGGACAGCCGCACCGTGGCCTGGCGCGGGTCGCACGGCCCCTCCGACCAGCCTTCGGCCTCGGCGCCCAGCGCCTCGACCACCTGACGGATGTAGAAACCGGGCTGGCGCCGCCACTCGTCGGTGAACGGCTCGACATGCTTGACCGACACGGATTCGGCACCCCCTAGTGCCACGGCGGGTGACCCCCCGCCCGGGATATGTTCCACAGCCGCCCATCACTGGGAGCGAACTCGCCTGTGATCCTACTAACCCGCAGGTAGTGGTTACGTCTCTTTCCGCCGGCCGCGCGAACTTATCGCGTTGCCGGGCAGTCGCACCAGGCGGACGATGGACGACATCGGCGTCGACGACGCTCCGAACGGGGAGAAAGGGGGTGAGCCAGTTGTTCGCAGCGATCTTCATCGTGCTGATGGGCGTGCTCGCGTGCGCCTCGTACGAGCTGTGCCTGGGCTCGCTCTCGCGGCCACGCAAACCCGCGGCGGACGAACCACAGGCCGCCGCCGGCGAAGACGTCACCGTGATCAGGCAGCCATGACACGTCATCCCCCCGGGGGCGTGACCCCGGGGGGATAATCTCTCCCGCATGACGAATCTGCTGCTCTGGCTGCACGTCGGTTTCGCGATATTCGCGCTCGGGCCGCTCACCGCGGTCACCATGGCCGCGCCACGGGCCATCCGCAACAAGGACGTCGCGGTCCTGCGCTTCCTGCAGCGCTCCACCAGGATCTACGGCCTGGGGGCCCTGGGCGTGCTGGTGTTCGGCCTGTGGCTGGGCGGGCCGAAGCTGGGCGCCCCCTACCTCACGATCTCGATGACGCTGTTCGTGGTGGCGCTGGTGCTGCTGTTCATCGTCGAGCGCGACCTGCGCTCGGCCGTGCGCGCGCTGTCCTCCGAGGGCACGGAGGACGACGCGAAGGTGCAGAACGGCCGCATCGCCGCGCTCTCGGGGGTGGTCGCGCTCATCTGGCTGGTGATCCTGTTCCTGATGTTCGCCTTCAACCCCGGCCCGTGAGCGTAGGTTCGGCGGGGTTCAGCCCAGCGCCTCGGTCAGGTCGGCGAGCAGGTCGTCCACGGTCTCGATGCCGACCGACAGGCGTACCAGGTCGGCCGGGACCTCCAGCGGTGAGCCCGCGGCCGAGGCGTGGGTCATCCGGCCCGGATGCTCGATCAGCGACTCCACGCCGCCCAGCGACTCGCCCAGCGTGAACAGGCGGGTGCGCCCGCACAGCGCCACCGCCTCCTCCTCGCCGCCGGCCACCCGGAACGAGATCATGCCGCCGAACCTGCGCATCTGCTTGGCGGCCACCTCGTGCCCCGGGTGCCCGTCGAGCCCCGGGTAGAGCACCTGGGTCACCTTGGGGTGGGCGAGCAGCAGCTCGGCCACGCGCTCGGCGTTGTCGCAGTGGCGGTCCATGCGCACGCCCAGCGTCTTGATCCCGCGCAGGGTCAGCCAGGCGTCGAACGGCCCGGCCACCGCGCCCATCGCGTTCTGGTGGTAGGCCAGCTCCTCGCCGAGCCCGCGGTCGCGCACGATCAGCGCGCCGCCGACCACGTCGGAGTGGCCGCCGAGGTACTTGGTGGTGGAGTGCACCACGATGTCGGCGCCGAGCGCGAGCGGCTGCTGGAGGTACGGCGAGGCGAAGGTGTTGTCCACCACGAGCAGCGCCCCGGCGTCGTGCGCGATCCCGGCCAGCGCGGCGATGTCGGCGATGCCGAGCAGCGGATTGGTGGGCGTCTCCACCCAGATGATCTTCGTGCTGGGCCGGACGGCCGCGCGCACGGCGTCGGGGTCGCCCAGCGGCACCGGGTCGTACTCCAGGCCCCAGCGCGAGAGCACCTTGGCGAACAGCCGGTAGGTGCCGCCGTACGCGTCGCCGGGGATCAGCACGTGGTCGCCCGGCGCGCACAGCGCCCGCAGCAGCGCGTCCTCGGCGGCCAGCCCGGAGGCGAAGGCCAGCCCGCGCACCCCGCCCTCGATCGCGGCCACGCACTCCTCCAGCGCGGTACGCGTCGGGTTGGCCGACCGGCTGTACTCGTATCCGGACCGCAGCCCGCCCACGCCGTCCTGCTTGTAGGTGGAGGTCGCGTAGATCGGCGGCACGACGGCGCCCGTCACCGGGTCAGGCTCCTGACCTGCGTGAATGGCGAGAGTCTCGAATCCATTGCTCATCCCGCCACCGTACCGCCCCTCCCCGGGGACGAGGCGGGTACGCCTCAGGTCGCACGCGCGGATCGGCCGGACGTCCGATGTGCCGGGCGGGCCCGGCGGCCTAGCGTCGGTGATGTGCTGGAGTCGCTGGGCCGGCTGGCCACCCGCCATCCCCGCGCCTTCCTGCTGCCCTGGCCCGTACTGATCGCCACGGCCGCCCTGTGCCTGTTCCTCTCCGGCGCCGCCCCGCCGCCCTCGGCCATAGCGGTCCCGGCACTGCTCACCACCGCCCTGGCCGCGGCCGTCCCACCGCTGCCCGGACTCACCGCCCTCCCCCTCGCCCGGCGTGCCTCCCTGCCGCTCGCCGTCCCGCTCGCCCGGCTCGTCCCCGTCGTCGCGGCCTCAGCCGCCGACCTGCTCATCCGCGCGGCGTTCCCCCCGCTCGGCCTGGAGCCGCCGCCCCCGCTGCCGGTGTACGCCGTCACGGCCGGCTCGGCGGCCCTGCTCACCCACCGCGCCGCCGAACGCCTCCGCCTGGGCGACTCCCCCGCCACCGCCGTACGCGCGGCGGTGGAGCAGACCGGCCACGTCATGGCCGCCACCGCCGCCGCGTCCGCCGCCGCCTGCACCGCCCTCCTCCTCATCCCGCCCGCGGCATCGGCCACTGCCCTGGCCGCGGGTCTCGCCGGGGCGCTCGCGGTCCAGGCGCTGACCGTGCTGGGCCTGGTCCCGCCCCTTCTCGTGCTCACCCTCGGCCGCGTGCGCCCCTCAGGGGTGCGGCGGCGCAGTACGCGGACCCCCGCGCCACGCTGGACCGCGTACGGGCGCCTGCTCGGCCGGCGCCCGGGACCGGCCGCAGTGCTCGCCCTGACCGCGCTGGGCGCCCTGGTCGCCGGTGGGATGGCCCTGGGGCCGGAGCCGGTGCCCGGCATCGTCGCCCCGATCGCGGGCGTGTGCGCCACTCTCGTGCTCGCCCTCGCCACCCGTACGCTGCTCGCCCCCGCCCTGCTCACGGCCGCCGCCCTCGCCGTGGCGACCACCGCGGCCGCCGCCACCGACCCCGCAGGCGCCCTGTGGACCCCACCGGGCGGGCGCCCCCCGGGAACCGGCGCGGACCTCACCGTGGCCGTGTTCGCCCTGGCCACCACCCTGACCGCCGGCATGCTCGTCCTCGCCCGCATCAGGCAGACCGCCCGTACCGGCCGCGACCCCCGCCGCGCCACCGCCCTGGGCGTCCGCTACGCGGGCCCCGCCGCCCTCGCCCTGTCACTCCTCGCCGGCACGCTCACCGCCGCGGGCCACGGCGTGCTGACCGGCGCGGTGACCGCCGCGGGAGGCTGCCTCGTGGCCCTCGTACTCGTCCCCGCCGTCACCACGCTGCTCGGCCGCCACGCCTGGTGGCCCGAGTCAACTCCACCGTTTCGGCCGCGTGTAGACCAGCCCACCCACCCCGGCCACCTCATCGGGCAACTGCGCCCGCCGCACGGCATCGAGCCCGAGAAAATATCGCGCGTGCCCGGCCCGCCCCAGCACATCGGACCGCCGCCCAGGAGGGAACACCACGACCACCCCGACCTGAGGGTTGACCTCCCGGACCCCACGGATAGCGGCACAGAAGTCACTGTCGCCTGAGACCAGCAGCATTCGGTCGAAGCGCCGTGCCGCCGCATCCCTCATCATCGCCACAGAAAGCGAAACGTCGGTCTCTTTTTCCTCATATGTCCGCCAGGTGGCCCCACAGGCACGGCACAGACAATGCCGCTCCTGGAACCGCCCCATAACGATCTCGACTGAGGTGTGCGCGGCCAGTGCGCCCAGGTAGGCGTTCTGCCGGGCCTGCTTGTCGGGCTGGGCGCGGATCGGTGCGGTGAAATAGCGGACCGCGTCGAGGCGCTGTCCGGGTTTCAGGATCCTGAGGATCATCGCCTCCAGATCCAGCCACAGGTATCGGCGGCCATATCGCCGTATCCCGTGATAAAGGTTAAATCCGTCGATATATGCACCGACGCGCTCCGGATTTGCATTCGTGTTGTGTGCCATGCGGATCCTGGCCTATCCTTGAGTCAACCCGGTCAGGGATTGACGGCCCTGGCCCGACGGCCCTCTCGCGAGGGCCGTCTCTTTTTGGGCCTGATGTTCGAGGACCTTGATGATAGCTCACGATCCGTGACCACACGATTACTACCCGCTTACCGCTCCCTGGAGGTCGGGCGGCGGGTGATGTGGCTGAGCAGGGCCTGGTCGGCGATGGCGCACAGCAGGGCGACGAGCATGCCGGCGGTGAGGATGACGGCGCCGAGGACGGTCATGTCGGCTCTCCAATCGGTTCGCTTCGTGTCCCGTTCAGCATGCGGGCGGGCGGAGGGCCGGGGCTTCGCCTGAAGAGCCGGTCCTTGGCGGGCGCGGTCGGCCGAACGGCCGATCCCGCGACTGCTACCTGCGGCCTAGTCTCGGTTAGCGTGGGAGAGACTCATCGCATCATCCGGGTGATCAGACGGCTCAGCGAGATCGCCATGGTGTGCTGGTTGGTCATGCTCCTGCTCATCGACGTCGTCGTGACCGCGTCCTACAACGGGGGCCGTACCGGGTTCGTGCCGGTGGTGCCGCTGCTCGGGGCCGTGGGCGTGATCGCGTTCGTGGTGCGGAGGCGGTGGCGGGCGCACGGGTTCGCGCTGCTGCTCGGGCTGTCGATGCTGGTGTCGATCGTCGTCGGGAGCCTGGAGGCGCCGCTGCTGCCGGGGACGGCCGAGACGGCGGCCATGCTGGTGCTGACCATCGGGGTGCTGCGGTGGGTGGAGCCGATCGGGCGGGCGGCCCTGCTCGCGGGCGGGTCGATGGTCGCGCTGCTGACGATGGCGGGTGCGCGGCAGAGCGACGACGCCGGGCTGGCCATCGGGTTCATGCTGCTGATGCTGTGGGCGACGGCGGCGAGCGTCGGGGCGTACCTGCGCTACCAGTACGAGCGCCGCCGCGCCGCCACCCAGGCCGTGCGGCGGGCGGAGCGGCTGGAGCTGGCCCGGGAGCTGCACGACCTGGTGGCCCACCACATCACCGGCATCGTGGTGCAGGCGCAGGCGGCGCGCACGGTGGCCGAGCAGAAGCCCGAGGCCGTGCTGCCCGCGCTGGACGCCATCGCGGGGGCCGGGGCCGACGCGCTGGCCTCGATGCGCCGCCTGGTGAGCGTGCTGCGGGCGCAGGACGAGGCGAGCCGCACGTCCGGCACGACCCTGGCCGACCTGCGTACGCTGGTCGAGCGCTTCTCCGCCGGCGGCCCCACGGTGACGTTCGAGATCGGCCAGGGCATCGCCGACGACACCCTGGCCCCCGAGGTGATGACGACCCTGCACCGCATCTTGCAGGAGTCGCTGACCAACATCCGCAGGCACGCGCCCGGCACCGGCTGGGTCGAGATCGACCTGCGCCTGGCCGAGGGCAAGGTGCGGCTGCGCGTGCGCAACTACGGCTCGGGCTCCGACGCGCGCCTGTCGCGGCTCGGCGGCGGGTTCGGCCTGGTGGGCATGGCCGAGCGGGTGGAGGCGCTGGGCGGGCGGCTGTGGGCGGGCCGCACCGCCGACGGCGCCTGGGAGGTGCTGGCGGAGTTCTAGCGGCCTTCTCGCGGCCTTGTCCCTAGTGGTTGGCGTCCCTAGTGGTTGGCGTCCCTAGTGGTTGGCCAGGAACGCCAGGAGGTCCTGGCGGGTGAGCAGGCCGACGGGCTTGCCGTCGTCGAGCACCACGGCGGCGTCGGCCTTCTCCAGGGCCTCGACCGCGCCCGAGACGGGCTCGCCGGCGCCGATCATGGGCAGCGGCTGCGACATGTGCTCCGACAGCGGGTCCTCGGCGCGTACGCGCCCGCGGTAGAGCGCGTCGAGCAGGTCGCGCTCCACGATCGAGCCGACCACCTCGGCGGCCATGACCGGCGGCTCCTCCTTCATCACCGGGAGCTGCGACACGCCGAACTCGCGCATGATCGAGATGGCCGTGGCCACGGACTCGTGCGGGTGGGTGTGCACGAACTGCGGCATGCCGCTCGCCTTGCGCAGCAGCACGTCGCGGACCAGGCCCTCCTCGCTGCTGGTGGTCAGGAAGCCGTAGTCGGCCATCCACTCGTCGTTGAAGATCTTCGACAGGTAGCCGCGCCCGCCGTCGGGCAGCAGCACCACGACCAGGTCGTCGGGCTCGGCGGTGGCGGCCACGCGCAGCGCCGCCACGACCGCCATGCCGCAGGAGCCGCCCACCAGCAGCGCCTCCTCCCTCGCGAGGCGCCGGGTCATGCCGAAGGAGTCCTTGTCGGAGACCGCGATGATCTCGTCGCAGATCGAGGTGTCGTACGTCGCGGGCCAGATGTCCTCGCCCACGCCCTCCACCAGGTACGGCCGGCCGGTGCCGCCGGAGTAGACCGAGCCCTCGGGGTCGGCGCCGATGACCTTCACCCGGCCGCCGGAGACCTCCTTCAGGTAGCGTCCGGCGCCGCTGATCGTGCCGCCGGTGCCGATGCCGGCCACGAAGTGGGTGACGCGGCCGTCGGTCTGCTCCCAGATCTCCGGGCCGGTGGACAGGTAGTGGCTGTTGGGGTTCTCGGGGTTGGAGTACTGGTCGGGCTTCCAGGCGTTGGGCACCTCGCGGGCCAGCCGGTCGGAGACGGAGTAGTAGGAGTCGGGGTGGTCGGGCGAGACGGCGGTCGGGCAGACCACGACCTCGGCCCCGTAGGCGCGCAGCACCGAGATTTTGTCCTGCGCCACCTTGTCGGGCACCACGAACATGCAGCGGTAGCCCTTCTCCTGCGCCACGATGGCCAGCCCCACGCCGGTGTTGCCCGACGTCGGCTCCACGATCGTGCCGCCCGGTTTGAGCGCGCCGGACCGCTCGGCCTCCTCGATCATTCGCAGCGCGATGCGGTCCTTGACCGAGCCGCCCGGGTTGAAGTACTCGACCTTGGCCACCACCTGGGCGGGCACCCCGGCCGTGACCTTGCGCAGCCGGACGAGCGGGGTGTTGCCCATCAGCTCGATCAGCGAGTCGTGTATCCGCACGGCGAACCTTCCCGGCTTTGTCGCGTAAGCCCTTTTGTGCCGAGGCTTTGTCAGCCTGTCCTGCCCCGCGCTCCCCTGGGGGTGGTGGGAGCCCGGCGAGTGTTCACGTCAAACGCTACCGTCGCGACGCCACTCGGTGGACGCACCGGGCTGCGGGCGGTCCATGGCGTTGGCCGCGCCCGCCCCCGGAATCCCCACAAACCCCGGTGAAATGCGCGGACCACCTCGTTTCCCCCCATCTGCCCGAGGTCGCCAACAGGGCGCGTACACGGTGCTACCGTCTGTATGCGCCGCGCTCGGGCTGTGGCCGCGGCCCCAGCCCGAGCGCGGCGAAGGATCGCAAACGATATACCTCGCGGCGGCACTTGCCGCGGAGGGACCCGCGACCGAGGTCACCCAGACCCGCGTCGCCGGCCGGGCGGGCGGCCCCCGAGGGCGGTGGGTCACTCCGCTCCGGCGGCGTCAGGGGTCGCCGCCTCACGACGCCTGACGTCGGTCACCCTCCGCTTCACGGCCGCCACTCTTCGCCCCCATTGGAGTGGAATGTCCGTGATCCGGCTTCAACCGACAACGGCGGTGGCGATGCTCGGCGCGCTGTCGGCCCTGGCCCTCGCCGGGTGCTCCGGCAGCGACGCCGCCACGGAGCGGCTGCCCACCTGGCACAACGCCCAGGTCAACGTCGTCAGCCGCACCTCTACCGCGGGCGGCGTCGTCGCCACGACCTCGCTGCGGCCCGACGGCACCCTGGAGACCGCCGCCCTCGACCTCGCCACGGGGCGGCGGCTGTGGGCCGCGCCCGCCACGATGGCGGGCCGGCTGCCCGGCATGGGCGTCTCCGCGCCCGCCGTCCTGCGCACGGCGGCGGGCCGCACCGTCGTGGCCAGCGTCGATCCGCCCGAGCGGGGCGCCAAGGGCAAGTGGAACGCCTCGCTGGTCGTGCGCGACGCCCGTACCGGCGCCCCCAAGTGGAGCCGGCCGGTGCACTCGACGTTCGGCCCGCAGCGCTGCGGCGCGTACGTGTGCCTGTCCGAGCACACCGCGCTGGCGAGCGCCCGCATGGTGGTGCTCGACCCCGAGACCGGCAAGACGCTGTGGAAGCTGCCGGGCATCTCCGAGGTCGAGTGGTCCGACCAGGCGCGGGTGGTGCTGCTCCGGCTGGCGGCCAAGCCGGTGCTGGAGGCGTACGAGCTGCGCTCGGGCGAGATGGCCTGGCAGCAGCCGATCTCCCAGGCGCTCGGCGAGGGCGTGGACATGTCGGGCGGGTGGTCGTTCGGGGCGGCGGGCGAGGACCTGATCGGGTACGTCGCGCCCTACACCAGCCCGCGTACGAAGAAGACCTCCGCGTTCGGCCTGTTCTCGGTGCGCCTCGCCGACGGCGCGATCAACTGGATGCGCCCGTCGGTGGTGCGGGTCTACCCCAGCGGCAGCCCCGGGTACGCGCCGGTGGTGCGCCCGGTGGACCAGCAGGGCCAGTACGGCGGGTTCGCCCGGCTCGACCCGCAGAACGGCCGGGTGCTCGGCCAGATCGGCGCCGGCGATGTGCCCGGCGCGGGCTGGTGGCTGGCGTTCCCGGCGCGCATGGACCGGATCGGGTTCCTGCTGCACGGCAAGCCCGGCAGCGCGTACGACCTCGCCACCGGCAACGCCGCCCCGGTCAAGGAGCAGCGGGGCTGGTCCTTCTGCGTGACCGACCCCAAGCCGCTGGAGTTGAAGGGCCAGCCCAAGGGCTTCTACTCGGTGGCCGCGGTGTGCGAGTTCGACCTGGCGACCGGAAAGCGCACCGAGACCGGTGCCGCGGCGCCGCCCACCTGGTTCACCGGCAGCCAGGACGGCTGGCGGCTGTGGCGCGACGAGAAGGGCGGCCTGCACGCGATCAAGGACGCCACCGCCAACGCCCCCGGCATGTACGGCTGACCGCCGCCCGGCGCGACCTGGGGCGGAGCGAGTGGCCGCCCCAGCCGGTCGGCCGAATCGGGGATTACCGGCGACGTACCGATTACAGTACAAAGTTCTGTTTTTTGCCACCCCGGGTCCTGGCGGTCACACCCCTGCGTTGTAGCCTCCGCATCAGGAGCGCTTGAACTGAACCCAGGAGAGCCACAATGCCCGAGGCTGTAATCGTCGCAACCGCACGCTCGCCGATCGGCCGCGCCTTCAAGGGGTCGCTCAAGGACATCCGTCCCGACGACCTGACCGTACAGATGGTCCGGGCCGCACTCGACAAGGTCCCCCAGCTCGACCCGGCCCAGATCGACGACCTGATGCTCGGCTGCGGCCTGCCCGGCGGCGAGCAGGGCTTCAACATGGCCCGCGTCGTGAGCGTGCTGCTCGGCCTGGACGGCGTGCCCGGCACCACCGTCACCCGCTACTGCTCGTCCTCGCTGCAGACCACCCGCATGGCGTTCCACGCGATCAAGGCGGGCGAGGGCGACGTGTTCGTCTCCGCCGGCGTGGAGACCGTCTCGCGGTTCGTCAAGGGCAACTCCGACTCGCTGCCCGACACGCACAACCCGCAGTTCCTCGCGGCCCGCGAGCGCGGCCAGAAGGCCGCCGAGGGCGGCGGGCCGGTCTGGCACGACCCGCGCGAGGACGGCGAACTGCCCGACATCTACATCGCGATGGGTCAGACGGCCGAGAACGTCGCCGCGCTGAAGGGCATCTCGCGCAAGGAGCAGGACGAGTTCGGCGTCCGCTCGCAGAATCTGGCCGAGAAGGCGCTGGCCAACGGGTTCTGGGAGAGCGACATCACCCCCGTCACGCTGCCCGACGGCACCGTGGTCGCCAAGGACGACGGGCCGCGGCCCGGCACGACGTACGAGAAGGTGGCCGCGCTCAAGCCGTCCTTCCGCCCCGACGGCACCGTCACCGCCGGCAACTGCTGCCCGCTCAACGACGGCGCCGCGGCCGTGGTCATCATGAGCGACACCAAGGCCGCCGAACTGGGCATCACCCCGCTGGCCCGGATCGTGTCCACCGGCGTCACCGGCCTGTCGCCGGAGATCATGGGCCTGGGCCCGATCGGCGCGACCCGCAAGGCCCTGGCCAACGCGGGCATGTCGATCGACGACATCGACCTGGTGGAGATCAACGAGGCGTTCGCCGCCCAGGTGATCCCGTCGTACCGGGAGCTGGGCATCGACCTGGACAAGCTGAACGTCAACGGCGGCGCCATCGCCGTCGGCCACCCGTTCGGCATGACCGGCGCGCGCATCACCTCCACGCTGATCAACAGCCTCCGGTTCCACGACAAGACCATCGGCCTGGAGACCATGTGCGTGGGCGGCGGCCAGGGCATGGCCATGATCCTGGAGCGCCTGAGCTGATCCGGTGCGCCCGGCCCGCGCCCGCGGGCCGGGTCAGCCCTTGACGTCCGGCCCGGCCCTGGTCGGGGTGATCTTCAGCAGGACCCGGCGCTCGCGTTCCATCGCGGCCCGGTAGTCGTCCCAGTCGGAGTGCTCGCCCGCGACGCGCCGGTAGTAGTCCACCAGGGGCTCCATGGCCTCCGGCAGCGAGATCACCCGCGCCTCGCCGTCGATCTGCACCCACTCGCCGAAGAAACCGTCGGTGAACACGCAGACCGCGACCTTGGGGTCGCGGCGCGCGTTGCGGGTCTTGGCGGCGGTCTCGCGGGTGCTGACGATGATGTCGCCGTCGTCGTCCACGCCGGCCAGGATCGGCGTGAGCTGGGGACGCCCGTCGGGATGGGTGGTCAGCAACACCGCGCGGTGGTGCTCGCGGACGAACGCCCGCGCTTGATCGAGATCCATGCGTCCATCATGGCGCGGTGACCGCCCCCACGCACGCGAGCGCCCGCACCACTACGAAGAGTTGATACGGGCGTTCTCGCTGGTTAGGCCACTTACAGACGGTGACGGCGGTGCCGCTCGTGCTCCAGTACGATGGCGGCGGCGTAGCCGTGAGTCAGCCCGTGCTCGTCGGCGAGCCAGTTGGCGCGCTCCTCGCAGCGCAGGAAAGCCGGGCCGTTGTCGATTGCTTGGAACCACTCTGGGAGTTCGCGCCCGGTGACGGTTGGGACCCGAGCAATGAGCTTGTTCTGCGTCTCCGGTGAGTGGTTCAACGACATGGGCACCTCCACGGATGAGCTCCTTTGCTCGACACTGCAACATGACGCGTCGATTGGCAAGAGTTCACCGGGCAGTAATCTGTTACGTCACGTAGATCATTAGTCGCGATACGTTGTGCTCCGCACATGCCGAAGGCCCCGCCGTGAGCCGGCGGGGCCTTCGCAGCGCGGCTGGTCAGTTATCGGAGAAGTAGCTGAGGAAGCGGAGCACCTCCAGGTAGATCCACACCAGGCTGAGGGTGAGCCCGAAGGCCATCTGCCAGGCGAGCTTCTCGGGCGCGCCCGCCCGGACGGCCTGCTCGATCGAGTCGAAGTCGAGGAGCAGGAAGAAGCAGCCGAGCAGGATCATCGCGATGCTGAAGATCCAGCCGAGGGGGTTGTCGGCGCGGATGCCGATGCCGCCATCGACGAAGATGCTCGCGATGATGTTGACCAGCATCAGGCCGAGCGCGGCGATGGCCGCGGCGCCGACGTACCGGTAGAGCTTCGGCGTCACCCGGATGACCTTGAGCGAGTGCACGGCCAGGACGCCGCCGAACGCGAGCGCCGTGCCGAGCACCGCCTGAAGGACGATGCCGTTGAAGAAGCCCTCCATCAGGTGGCTGAAGGACCCGACGAAGACGCCGTAGAACACGGCGTAGCCGAGGATCAGCAACGGGTTGGTGCTCTGCCGGAACGCGGCGATGAGCCCCAGCACCAGACCGATCAGCGCACTGACGACGGCGACCGTGTAGGGCACGTTGAGCACCCACGCCGCGGCGCCGGCGACGACCAGCGTGCCCAGCGTCATGAACCCGCGGACGACGACGTCGTCGATGGTCATCGGCCGGTACGCGGGGGGCGCGTACGCCGGCGCGTCGTACATGCTCTGTAGCTGATCGGCGCTGGGCGCCGGCTGCCCCCAAGCCTGCTGCCGGCTGGACTGCCGGCTGAATACGGGGTTCTTGCTCTCCATCACTGCCTCCACGCTGCGGCCCTGGCGATCAGGGTAGTAGATTCCCCATCACGGGGCCGTATCGTGCCGATATCCAAGTGTGTTTTGCTGACCGCCCCTATCAACGCGCCATCGCCCTCCGCAGTTCCCGACCCTCCCGCACTACCGCGCATCGCCGATGATCTCCGCCTTGAGCCGGTCGAACTCCGCCTCGGTGAGCGACCCCGAACCACGAAGCCGCTCCAACTGCGCCAGCCGGTCGAGCATCACGTCCGCCCGGTCCCGCTGCGCCGCCGCCTCCCGCACGATCGCGCTACTGGCCACCTTCTTCAGGTCGTCCAGCACGACCGCGTCATCCGGTTCACCCGGATCGTAGGCGACGTTCACCTGAGTCCCCGGCGGCACCACCGCGAACCCGTGCCAGACGAACCGCCCGCCCGGCACGTCCAGGATCTCCCCCTCGACCTTCATCACGGTCCGCCCGTTGACCCGCGTGCTCGTGGGCGCCACCTCGGTCACGACCCCGACCCCCCGGGCCCCGTGCGTCCGCAGGAAACTCTCCCGCGCCCGGCGCCGCAACCACGACGTCAGGAACAGCAGGGTGACCACCAGGAAGATCACCCCGATGACGCTGAACACGATCCCCAGCGCCATGTTCGTGGTCTCGCCGTCGGTGCACACCTTCCCCGAGGACCGCGACCCGGAGCAGATGTAGGACCGCTCCGGATCATCGAACGCCAGCCACCGCCACACGAAGAACAGCCCGATGGGCAGGCTCCACAACACCTGCGCCCCGAAGACGATCCACAGCACCTTTTTGGCGGATTGCGACACGGCTCACACAGTAAAGGCCACACCCCCTCCCCTACCAGATCCCCACCACGAAGGCCCCACCAGGAAGCGCTGGGCATACGCAGCAGGGCGCCGCTCACCCGCCTCCACGTGAAGAAGTGCCATCCCTCCCGCTCCGGGCCCCGGCCCCGGCCGCGGGCACCCCGCGCTCGCGGTGCCCAGGGCTGCCCGAGAGGGTGTGTCACCGTTCGGGAGGAGGCGGCCGGAGGGCGTCGCGTTTCCGCAAGTTCCGGCATCCACTCCATCCCGTCGGGCGCACGATCCACCGTTGCCCGGATACTCCCGCCCGAGACCTTCTCGCCGAGAGGCGACGCCCACGGATGGCGGACCGGTGCCAGGGGGCTGCGCGAAGGCGACACCCCGGATGCGGGCGTGGGCCCGCGGCGGAAGTCAGTGGACGAGGCGGTCGAGCCATTCGGCCAGGAGGGTGCGTTCGGCGGGGGTGAGGGAGGAGAGTTCGGGGGCCTGGTCGGTGGTGAGGGCGGCGCGGAGGGTGAGGACGGAGGCGCGCAAGGGCTGGGGGGTGGAGGGTTGGGGGGTGGTGGTGACGGCGGCGATGACCGCTTCGCGGGTCTGCTCGGACAGGTGGGGGTCGCGGGATCGGGGCTCGGTGCCGATCAGGGTGAAGGTGACGCCCATGCAGGCCGAGTGGAGCATGGTGGCGGCGCGGTCCACGGGGACGCGGAGGAGGCCGGACTCGGCGATCCGGGTGATCGTGCGGCGCAGGATGGCCATGGCCTCGGCCGCCGCGTGTGAGGTGGCGCCGGGGCGGGGTTCGCCGTACATCAGGATGTAGAACGCCGGGCGGGTCAGGCCGAAGGACACGTGGAGGTCCCAGCCGCGGCGGAGGTCGGCCACGGGGTCGTCGGTGGCCGCCAGGGCGTGCTTGTCGTGGAGATAGGTCGCGAAGCCGTGGGCGGCCACCGCGTCCAGCAGGCCGCTCATGTCGCCGAAGAGGCGGTAGAGAGTGGGGGCCTGCACTCCGGCCGCCGCGCTCACCGCACGGGTGGACACCGCCTCGCGCCCGCCCCGGGTCAGGAGGTCGGCCGCCGCCCGGACGATCCGCTCCCTGGTTGTGATCGTCTCCGTCTCCATACCCTCATGTTAACAACGCTATTAGCGACGATAGCGAATAGCCGCTATCATGTAGGTGTTAGCGACGGCAACAGAGCGGGAGGATCATTCCCATGAGCACAGCTACCCGGCGGGTCGCGATCGTCACCGGCGGGTCGCGCGGGATCGGGCGGGCCGTGGCCGAGCGGCTGGCCGCCGAGGGGCAGGCCGTCGTGATCGCCTACGCACGCAACGACGCCGAGGCCGACGCGGCGGTCAAGGGCATCCTCGCCAACGGCGGGGCCGCGGTCGCGGTGAAGGCCGACGTGGCCGACGAGAAGGCGGTGGAGGCGCTGTTCGAGGTGGCCGAGCGGGAGTTCGGCGGGGTGGACGTGGTGGTGCACGCCGCGGGCATCATGCTGGTCGGCCCGCTGGCCGACTTCGGCCTGGAGGACCTGGACCGCATGCACCGGACCAACATCCGGGGCACCTTCGTGGTGGACCGCGAGGCGGTGCGCCGGGTGCGGCCGGGCGGCGCGATCATCAACTTCTCGACGTCGGTCACCAAACTCGCCACGCCGGGCTACACGGCGTACGCGGCCTCCAAGGGCGCGGTGGACGCGATGACCCTGATCCTGGCGCGGGAACTGCGCGGGCGGGATGTCACCGTGAACGCGGTGGCGCCTGGCCCCACGGCCACGGATCTGTTCCTGGACGGCAAGGACGAGGCCACCGTCGAGCGGCTGGCCAAGGCCAGCCCGATGGAGCGGCTGGGCAGGCCGAATGACATCGCCGACCTGGTGGCGTTCCTCGCCGGGCCCGGCCGGTGGGTCAACGGCCAGGTCGTCTACGCCAACGGCGGGGCGATCTGAACGCTTTCCAGGGTGCGGGAAAAGGAACGAAATGGTATTTCCCGAGCTGACAGAGGTGCCCCCGGCGGGACTCGAACCCGCACTCCAACCCTTTTAAGGGGTTTGCCTCTGCCATTGGGCTACGGGGGCGCCGCAATCATACGTAATGGACCACTCTTAAGAGGAGCACAAGTTCGCATCAGGCGTCTCGTTTCATAACGAACCGGTGATTCCGGATGTCGCGGGCAGATTACGGCGCCGGAAACGGGCTTCGGCGAAGGAATAGGACACGGGCCACCTGGTCGGGTTGAACTGCACGTATGCCAGCGCCCAAGCCCGCCGGACGCGACGGGGCCGGGTTCCGGCCGGGCTGTTGCCCGTACAAGATTATGCGGGAGGGCCACGACGCCTGGCACGCCCTGCTCCGGTCCCGCGCCCGGTGCGTAACGGCGGCGGAGGGAGAGGACGGGACCTGGGCATGGTCCACATCGGCCCCGGCCTCGGCCCGCGATCCTCGCCCCGGCCCGCGATCCTCGCCCCGGCCCGTGCTCCTCGGCCCGGCCCGTGATCCTTCGGCCCCGGGTAATGGGATGGGGCGGGCCCTGCAGTGGGGCGGGTCTAGCACCGGAACGGGTCCGATCCGGGGCGGGCTGGGCGTCACCGGGGGTGTCCACGTTTCGTGGAGGCGGCGGGGAGGACGGCGCGTTTGTGCACGTGCCAAGCATCCGGCCCGTGCCGCCTGGTGGAAGCCCCTGTTGCCTGGACACTCCTCACCGGGTCGGTAGCACAAACAGCCGCCCGGATCGGGCGGCTGTTTGTCGGTCGGCGGTGCGGGGTCGGGTGGTCCGCTGTGGCCTTAGCCGCGCTTCTGGGTGGCGGCGTACGCGGCGCGGAACGACTCGCGCGGTCGGTGGATCTCACCGAGCGAGATGGTCTCGCGCTTGAAGAACAGCGCCAGGGTCCAGTCGACCACCACGCGGACCTTGCGGTTGAAGGTGGGCACCCGCGACAGGTGGTAGGTGCGGTGCATGAACCAGGCCGGGAAGCCGCGCAGCTTGATGCCGTAGACGTTCGCCACGCCCTCGTGCAGGCCGAGGCCCGCCACCGAGCCGGCGTACTTGTGCCGGTAGACCGCGAGCTCCTGCCCGTTCAGCTTGCGCACGATGTTGTCGGCCAGCACCTTGGCCTGGCGCACGGCGTGCTGGGCGTTGGGGGCGCAGTACTGCCCGGGGTTGGTGACGTCGGGCACGCCCGCGATGTCGCCGGCGGCGAAGGCGTCCTCGACCCCGGCGATCGTCAGCCTGGTCGTGGTCTTGAGCTTGCCGCGCTCGTCAACCGGCAGGTCGGTGGCCGAGACGACCGGGCTGGCCTTGACCCCGGCGGTCCACACCAGCGTCTCGGCCTCGAACTCCTCGCCGTCGGAGAGCTTGACGTGGCCGCCGACGCAGGATTCGAGGCGGGTGTTCAGCCGCACGTCGATGCCGCGCTCGCGGAGCTGCTCCAGGGTCCACTTGCCCATCTCGGGGCCGACCTCGGGCAGCACCCGGTCGGTCGCCTCGACGAGCACCCAGCGCAGGTCGGCCGGGGTGATGTTGCGGTAGTAGCGGGTGGAGTCCTTGGCCATGTCCTCCAGCTCGGCCAGGGCCTCCACCCCGGCGAAGCCCGCGCCGACCACGACGAAGGTCAGCGCCTTGCGGCGTACCTCCTCGTCGTCGGTCGACTCGGCGACGTCGAGCTGGTGCAGCACCCTGTTGCGCAGGCCGATCGCCTCGCCGACCGACTTGAAGCCGATGCCGATGTCGGTGAGGCCGGGGATGGGCAGGGTACGGGAGACGGAACCCGCGGCCATCACGATGATGTCGTAGCCGATCTCGCGGGCGGAGCCCTCGTTGGGCTCGAAGGTGACGCTCTTGGCGCCGTGGTTGACCTTGGTGACCTTGCCGTTGAGGATCCGCACCTTGGGCAGCACCCGCCGCAGCGGGGCCACCACGTGGCGGGGCGAGAGGTTGCCCGCCGCGGCCTCGGGGAGGAACGGCTGGTAGGTCATGTAGGACTGTGGATCGATGATGGTGATCCGCACGCTCCCGTCGCGGAGCTGCCGGGCCAGCCTGCGCTGCAACCGCAGCGCGGTGTACATGCCGACGTAGCCGCCGCCGACGATCAGGATGTGCTTCGACTGCTGGTTCACATCGGTGCCCATCTCTAGCGGTGCTTGTGAAACCGTTCACAAGGTTACGGCACGGCCTAGCACAAAAGCCAATCGAGGGCATGAGTCTTAGGTCACATCATGCCGACAATTCGATCGCTCTCCGGAAGATCGTGTCGAGCATGTCCTCGGTCACGCGGCCGGTGAAGGTGTTCTGCTGGCTGGGGTGGTAGCAGCCCAGCAGGTGCACGGTCTCCCCCTCGTACGCCAGCGCCACCTCGGCCCCGTGCCCGAACGGCGGGCGGCTGCGCGGCAGCTCGTACCCGGCCTCGCGCAGCGCGGGCCAGCACGCCTGCCACGCGTACCCGCCGAGCGCCACCAGCACCCGTACGCTGCCCGCGCACAGGGCGATCTCGCGGGCCAGCCACGGGGAGCAGGTCGCGCGCTCCTCGGGGGTCGGCTTGTTGGCCGGCGGCGCGCAACGTACGGCGGCGGCCACCCGGGCGCCCAGCAGCCGCTGCCCGTCGCCCGCGCGGACGCTGGTCGGCTGGGCCGCCCAGCCGGTGCGGTACAGCGAGGCGAACAGCCAGTCGCCGCTGCGGTCGCCGGTGAAGATCCGGCCGGTGCGGTTGCCGCCGTGGGCGGCCGGGGCCAGCCCGAGCAGCAGCAGGCGCGGCTTGTCGTCCCCCCACCCGGCCACCGGCCGCCCCCAGTACGTCTCCTGCGCGAACGCGCGCCGCTTGACCCGCGCCACCTCCTCGCGCCAGGCCACCAGCCTGGGGCAGGCCCGGCAGACCGACTCGCGGGCGGCCAGTTCGGCGACGGTGGCGCTGCCCGCGGCGAGGGCCGCGACCTCGGCGGGATCGTGCGCGACCGGGGTGTCGGGGGTGGCCGGGTCGTCCGGCCAGCCCGTTCCGGGAGGTACGTAGTCCATGACCCGATCGTGCCGCATCCCCGGACACGGCAAAGGCGCGGCGTCCGGTGTGGGACGCCGCGCCTTCGCGGGTGTCGGGCTCAGGTGCGGATCGGGTCCGCGTTCCCGAGCCGTGGCCGGATCAGGCCGTCGGGCAGGGGAGGGAGAAGGAGGTGGAGGCGGAGGAGCTGTTCGGCGAGGTCACCACGAGCTTGGCCGTGCCCGTCGTGGGCGACTTGTCGGAGGGACCGCTGCCGAAGGCCAGGCTCACCGTGCCCGCCGCGTCGACCTTCTTCTCGATGTCGTTGAACGCCTTGCCGTTGACCTCCCAGTGGTAGACCAGGGTGGTCGGGCCGGTGACCTTCACGGTCGCCTGGTACTTCACCGACGGGCCCTTGCCCTCGGCGCAGGTGGAGTTGTCACCCACGGCCAGCAGGCTCTCGACCGTCGCGGTGACCGGCGCCTTGCAGGTGACCTTGGTCACGCCGGTGTTGGACGTGGCGCGGTTCGGGCCGAGGATCTCGATCCACCGCTTGATCTCACCGCTGTCGGAGGCGTTGACCGTGTGGCTGACGCCCTTGCTGCCGCCGTGGCGGAAGTACAGGCTCTCGACCGGGCCGGTGTAGCCCGGACCCGCCCAGCGGTACTTCACCTCGGTACGGCCGGAGGCGCTGATCGTGCCGCCGAAGGTGCGGGCCACGGGGCAGGCGCCCTCGTAGTCGGACGGCGCGTTCACCGAGGCCGAGGCCTTGGCGTCGTCCTTGCAGTAGACCTTGTAGCCGGCGCGGTCGCCGTCGCCGTACGAGGGGCTGACGATGTCCAGCGCCACCCAGCCGCGGTGGCTCTCGCGCGGCTTGAAGGTGTAGTAGACGCGCTTGCCGTCGTACACCTTGGCCTTGCCGTAGTCGACGACCCGGCCGTTGTGCACCCAGCGGTACTTCACCCAGGTCGGGCCGCTCACGCGGATGGTGCCGACCGCGGTGATCTTGGTCCACGGGGTGCAGGCGCCGCTGTAGTGCGAGGGGTCTACGTCCACGCGGGCGTGGGCGTACTTGGGCACCTTGATCTCGGTGTCCTTGCAGGAAACCGAGAAGTAGCCCTTCTTGGTGGTCTTCTTGTACGGCGCGAGGACCTGGAGGGCCTGCCAGCCCTTCACGTCGCTCTTGAACGTGCTGCGCTCCTTGACCGTGACGACCTTCGTGCCCTTGCCCTTGAGCGTGAAGGACTTCACCTTGCTCTTGGAGCCGTCACCGTGCAGCCAGCGGTAGGCGACCTGGGTCTTGCCGCCCTTGAGGGTGACCGCGATCTTCGAGGAGAAAGTGACCGTGACCGGGCACTCGCCCTCGTGGTTCTTGGGGGAGGCCGACGGCGTACTGGCCGTGACCTTGGGCTTGGGCGCGGCGGCCGTGCCGGCGGTCGCGGCCGCTGCGGGGGACGCGATCAGTCCGGTCGCCGCCGCGGCCATGGCCACGCCCACGCCGAGCGCGGCCAGTCTGCGGGCTAAACCTGCGGACATCATGAGGGGTTGCTCCGTTCAGTTGGAGAAAGCTGCCCAGAGACGGTTGCCGCCCCGACGCGAGCTGTGCCGGGCCCCACGGCAAAGTCTCGGTAAAGCCTCTTTACTTAACCACGAACCGACAGATCCCTCAACACATGCGAAACCACAACAATGTCACAAATTCGCTAATTTACCCAGAGCGACCACGCGATCCCATCCAGAATGTCGTGCTCGCTCACCACGACCTCGGCGAACCCCCACCGCGTCATCAGCCGCTCCAGGATCAGCGCGCCCGCCCCGATCACGTCCACCCGGCCCGGGTGCATCACCGGCAGCGCCGCCCGCTCGTCGTGGGTCATCGACAGCAGCCGCAGCGTCACGTCGCGCACGTCGTCGGCGGGGATGCGCGAGTGGTGGATGCGGTCGGGGTCGTAATAGGGCAGGCCCAGCGCGATCCCCGCGACCGTGGTCACCGACCCGGCCAGGCCGACGAGGGTGCGCGCCTCGGTCACCGGGACCGCCGCCGCCACCCGGTCGAGCGCCGCCTCGACGTCGGCGGTCACCGCGTCCACGGCCCGCCCCGACGGCGGGTCGCCGGCCTCCTTCAGGTGCCGCTCGGTCAGCCGTACGCAGCCGATGTCCACCGACAGCGCCCCGCGCAGCGCCGGCCGCGCGCCGTCGGTGGTGCCGACCACGAACTCGGTGGACCCGCCCCCGATGTCCACCACGAGGAACGGCTCGGCCGCCCGGCCGGCCAGGCCGCGCGTCGCCCCGGTGAACGACAGCTCCGCCTCCTCGGCGCCCGTGATCACCTCGGGCTCCACCCCGAAGATGCCGCGCACGCCCGCCACGAACTCGTCACGGTTGGCGGCGTCGCGGGTGGCGCTGGTGGCCACCACCCTGACCCGCTCGGCGCCGTGCTGCGCGATCAGCTTGGCGTAGCCGCGCATCGCGGTGAAGGTGCGCTCCAGCGCCTCCGGGGCGAGCCTGCCGGTACGGTCCACGCCCTGGCCCAGGCGGACGATCTCCATCCGCCGCTCGATGTCCGCGAGCCCCGTGTGGCCGATGTCGGCGATCAGCAGTCGGACCGAGTTGGTCCCGCAGTCGATGGCCGCCACACGCGTCATTCCGCCGTCCCCTCGCCGTCGTCCTCGCCGTCTTCCCTGACATCGACTTCCCTGGCACCGTCTTCGCCGGCATCGTCTTCGCCGGCACCGTCTTCACCGGCATCGACCGTCACGCACGGACCGGCCGCCCACCACTGCGGCAGGGCGTCCAGCGCCTCGCGTCCGAACGGGTTCGTCCCGGGCACGGCCAGCTCGTGCCCCACCAGCGCGTGCAGGCACTTCACCCGGGTGGGCATGCCGCCCGCGCTCTGCATGCCGCGCGGCAGGGGCTCGATGCCCTCCTGCGCGGCCAGCTTGTCGCGCCGGGCCACGTAGTCGTCATGCGCGGCCTGGTAGCGCGCGGCCAGCTCGGGATCGTCGGCGAGGCGCGCCTGCATCTCGCGCATCATGCCCGAGGACTCCAGGGTGCCGATCGCCGAGGCCGCCTTCGGGCACGTCAGGTAGTACAACGTGGGGAACGGCGCGCCGTCGGGCAGCCGCGGCGCGGTCTCCACCACATCGGGCAGCCCGCACGGGCACCGATGCGCCACCCGCCACGCCCCTCGCGGCAACCGCCCGAGCTGCCGCTCGACCGCGACCGCGTCCTCGCGCCCCGCCCCCATTCCGCTCACCCCGCAAGGCTACCGCCGCCGCGCCCCAATCTCGTCGGGGACGGAGCGGGCGTGGAGGTGGGGTGTGGGTGAGAAGGCCACCGCCGCCGCCCCCCATCTCGTCGGAGACGGAGCGGGCGTGGAGGTGGGTGTGAGTGAGAAGGCCACCGCCGCCGCCCCCTATCTCGTCGGAGACGGAGACGGCGTGGGGGCGGGTGTGGGTGAGAAGGCCACCGCCACCGCGCCCCCATCTCGTCCGGGACGGAATGGACGTGGGGGCGGGCGTGGGGCGACAAGGCCACCGCCGCCGCGCCCCCATCTCGTGGGGAGACGGAGTGGGCGCGGGCGACATGGCCACTGCCGCCATGTCCCTATCTCGTCGGGGACGGCGCGGGCGTGGGCGTGGGCGACAAGGCCACCGCCGCCGCGTCCCTATCTCGTCGGAGACGGAGACGGCGTGGGTGCGGGCGTGGGCGACACGGGGGTGGGTCGCCTGTCGGCGGCCTCCACCGAGCCCCACAGGGTCTCGTACCAGGGTGGCGTGACCGTGGTGGTGGGGGTGGCCGTCGTGCCCGGCTTGGGCTTCTGGGTGGGCTTCTTGGTCATCACCGTGAAGCACTTCTCGCCCGGGTCGCAGAAGAACAGCCGCTCGCGCGCGATCTGCTTGTTGTAGCCCGGGTCGTTGAGCTGGCGGTTGCGCCGCTCCAGCTCGTTCAGCGCGGCCAGCTCGCGCTCGCGCTCCTCCAGCAGCTCGGCGATCTGACGCCGCTGCGCGATGTACTCGCGTACGGGATAGGCCAGGCTCATCGCTATCGCGCACACCACGACCGCGAGCACCGCGGCCCGGCCGGTCAGTTGCGGGCGTCGTCCAGCCATCTCGATCGAGTCCCCCTCCGCGTGCGCCACGTCCCTTCCCGCGCCCCCGCTCGCCCCGCTCGCCCCCCGGCCCGCCCGCACCGGTGGCGGGCGGGCCGGGGCGGCGGATCAGCGCTGGAAGCGGGGGAAGGCGGCGCGCCCGGCGTAGCGGGCGGCGTCGTCGAGCAGCTCCTCGATGCGCAGGAGCTGGTTGTACTTGGCCACGCGGTCGGACCTGGCCGGGGCGCCGGTCTTGATCTGGCCGCAGTTGGTGGCCACCGCCAGGTCGGCGATCGTGACGTCCTCGGTCTCGCCGGAACGGTGGCTCATCATGCACCGGTAGCCGCTGCGGTGGGCGAGGTCCACGGCGTCCAGGGTCTCGGACAGGGTGCCGATCTGGTTGACCTTGACCAGCAGCGCGTTGGCCGCGCCCTCGCGGATGCCGCGGCCCAGGCGCTCGGGGTTGGTCACGAACAGGTCGTCGCCCACGAGCTGCACCCGCGAGCCGAGGGAGGCGGTGATGGCCTTCCAGCCCTCCCAGTCCTCCTCGTCCAGCGGGTCCTCGATGGAGACCAGCGGGTAGGAGCGGACCAGCTCCTCGTAGAAGCCGATCAGCTCGCTCGCGCTGTGGCCCTTGCCGTCGATGGTGTAGACGCCGTCCTTGTGGAACTCGGTGGCGGCGACGTCGAGCGCGAGCGCGATCTCCTCGCCGGCGGTGAACCCGGCCTTCTCGATCGCGACCAGGATCAGGTCGAGCGCGTCGCGGTTGGAGGGCAGGTTGGGCGCGAAGCCGCCCTCGTCGCCCAGGCCGGTGGCGTAGCCCTTCTGCTTGAGCACGCTCTTGAGCGCGTGGTAGGTCTCGGCGCCCATGCGCACCGCGTCGGAGAACGTCTCGGCCCCGATCGGCGCGATCATGAACTCCTGGATGTCCACGTTGGTGTCGGCGTGGGCCCCGCCGTTGAGGATGTTCATCATCGGCACCGGCAGGATGTGCGCGTTGGGCCCGCCGACGTAGCGGAACAGCGGCAGGTCGGCGCTGTCGGCCGCGGCCTTGGCCACGGCCAGCGACACGCCCAGGATCGCGTTGGCGCCCAGGCGGCCCTTGTTGGGCGTGCCGTCCAGGTCGATCATGGTCTGGTCGATGAGCCGCTGCTCCTCGGCGTCCAGCCCGAGGATCGCGTCGGTGATCTCGTCGGTGACGCCGAGCACGGCCTTCTCCACGCCCTTGCCGCCATAACGCCCGTCGCCGTCGCGCAGCTCCACGGCCTCGAACTGGCCGGTGGACGCGCCGCTCGGCACGGCGGCGCGGCCGGTGCTGTAGTCGTCGAGCAGCACCTCGACCTCGACCGTGGGGTTGCCCCGGGAGTCGAGGATCTCGCGGGCGGTAACGGCCTCGATGGAAGCCACGGAGCGCTCCTAAAGTCAATGGGATGGTTTGTCGTAGAAGCCTATCGAGATCTGCCCCTCGGGAGGGTTACCGCCACGTGATCGAGCGGTGATCTCAGCCCTCCCACTCGCGCACCCGGTCGCGGTACGCCCGCGCCGCCGCGCGCAGCTCGGCCTCCGGGTCGAGGCCCTGCGCGCGCGCCTCGCGTACCAGGTCGAACAGCCTGACCCCGATCTCCGAGACGCCCTCGGCGGCGGCCGGCAGGTCGGCGGGGGCTCCGGCGCGCTCGGCGCGGCGCTGGAGCTGGGCGGCCAGGCTGAGCGAGGGCTGGCCCATGGGCACGCCCTCCAGGATCGACTCCTGGCCCTTCTCGGCGCGCTCGGCGGCCTTGATCTGCTCCCAGTTGGCGTTGACCTCGTCGGCGCTCTCGACGGTCACCGAGCCGAAGACGTGCGGGTGGCGGCGGACGAGCTTGGCCACGATGCCCTCGGCCACGTCGTCGATGTCGAAGCCGCCCTCCTCCGGCGGGCGCTCCTTGGCCACCCGGCTGTGGAAGGCGACCTGGAGCAGCACGTCGCCCAGCTCCTCGCGCAGCGCCGCGTAGTCGCCCTCCTCGACGGTCTCCTGCACCTCGTACGCCTCTTCGAGCAGGTAGTGGACCAGCGACTCGTGCGTCTGGCCGCGGTCCCACGGGCACTCGGTACGCAGCCGGTCCATCACGGAGACGAGGTCGAGCACCCGCGCGCCCGGCAGGTCGTAGGAGCCGGGGATCATCTCGATCAGCGGCGGCTCGTCCACCGCGAGCGCGGCCCGGCCCACGGCGCGCATGAGGTCCTCGTCGCCGTCCTGGGCGGCGAGCCACACCACGTCGCCGCCCACCGCCGCGCGCACCAGACCCGCCGGGTCGGGCGTCATGACCTCCACCCCGATCCCCGCCTCGGCGAGGTAGGGCAGGTGCGGGTGGTCGGCGGACCGGGTGAGCACGGCGGCGCCCGACGACAGCGCCTGCCAGGCACGATGGGTCAGCAACCCCGGCGCGACCCGCGGCGAGGTGGTGACGACGATCAGCGACATGTCTGCCAGGCTACGGGCACGCCCGAGCGCCCGCGCACCGGCGTGCCCTGCGCTCCTACGGGCCTTCCACTGCCTCGCCTGAGCCGCCTGGACCGGCTACTGGCCCGCCTGGCCCGCGTCGGCGGCCGGGGCCTGCTGGGGCACCTTGCCGAAGCGGTCGCCGGCGACGAAGCCCTGCTGGGGGTCGAAGGCGCCGTAGCGAGGGCTGTAGGTGACCTTGACCTTGTCCAGCTCCTGGCTCATGGCCTGCTGGCCGCGCTGCAGCGCCGCCTCGTCGGTGCCGCCGCCGAACTTGGCCAGCAGCTTCTGCTCGGTGAGGTAGGCCCGGATGTAGCCGCGCGCCTGGGACGGCGGCACGCCGCTGCCCAGCAGGCGCAGCTCGACCTGCTGCTCGCCGCCCTGCTGGGCGACGAACGCGTCGAGCTCGCCGTCGCTGACCGACACGCCGTTGCGGTTGCCCAGTTCGAGGTACTGCAGCGTCACCACGCGCTGCAGCAGCACGGTCTGCGGAAGGGAGAACTGGAGCTGCTGCTGGACGTCGGGGTTCCGCTTCAGGGCCGCCTGCGTCTCACGGACGTCGGCCTCCACCTGGCTGGCGGTGATCCGCTCGTCGCCGACGATGGCCGCCGCGCCCGCCTGGAGGGGGGAGCACGCCGTCAGCACGACCCCGGCGGCCAGCACGGCCAGGGCGAAAAGGCGCTTTGGAGTCTTCAACGTGGGATTCCCTTCCGACAAACCGCGCTTACTCTACCGTGACCCGGTGACGCCCCGGGCGCGGCCGGGGTCAGCGGGAGGCCGAGGCCGCCGCGGGCTCCAGGAACATGGCCTGGACCAGGTCGCCGGCCCACTTGAGCAGTTCGAGGTCGCGCAGCGGCCGCCCGCCCAGCGGCTTGGTCTTGGGCATGGGCACCAGCAGCGTCTCGACGGCCTGCTTGTGCAGCGCCTTGGGGTAGAGGCGCTGCAGGCGCACCTGCTGGGAGTCCTTCAGCACCACCGGCGCGAACTTGACGTGCTGGCCCTGCAGGGTCACGTCGGTCAGGCCGGCCTGGCGGGCCCGCACCCGGAACCTGGCGACCTCCAGCAGGTTCTCCACCTCCTGCGGCGGGCGCCCGTAGCGGTCGGTCAGCTCCTCGCGCACGGCCGTGATGTCGTCGTCGTTGGTCACGGCCGCGATCCGCTTGTACGCCTCCAGCCGCAGCCGCTCGGAGGTGACGTAGTCGTGCGGGATGTGCGCGTTGATGGGCAGTTCGACCCGGACCTCCGGCCGCTCGGCCTCCGCCGGGGAGACGCCGTCGAGCTTGGCCTTCTGCTCCTGCACCGCCTCGGCCATCATCCGGACGTACAGGTCGAAGCCGACGCCCGCGATGTGACCCGACTGCTCGGCGCCCAAAATGTTGCCCGCGCCGCGGATCTCCAGGTCCTTCATCGCGACGTACATGCCCGCGCCCATCTCGGTGTGCTGGGCGATGGTGGCCAGCCGTTCGTGCGCGGTCTCGGTGAGCGGCTTCTCCGGCGGGTACAGGAAGTAGGCGTAGCCGCGCTCGCGGCCTCGCCCGACGCGACCCCGGAGCTGGTGGAGCTGCGACAGGCCGTAGTTGTCGGCCCGATCGACGATCAGGGTGTTGGCGTTGGGCACGTCGAGTCCCGACTCCACGATCGTGGTGCACACGAGCACGTCGAAGTTGCGCTCCCAGAAGTCCACCATGATCTTCTCTAGCTGGTGCTCGTTCATCTGGCCGTGGGCGACCGCGATGTTGGCCTCGGGGACCAGCTCGCGCAGCCGCAGGGCGGTCTTGTTGATGCTGGCCACCCGGTTGTGCACGAAGAACACCTGGCCGTCGCGCATCAGCTCGCGCCGGATGGCGGCGGCGATCTGCTTCTCGTCGTACGGGCCGACGAAGGTGAGGATCGGGTGCCGCTCCTCCGGCGGGGTGAGGATGGTGGACATCTCGCGGATGCCGGTCAGGCCCATCTCCAGGGTGCGCGGGATCGGCGTGGCCGACATGGCCAGGACGTCCACCTGGGTGCGCAGGTGCTTCATGGCCTCCTTGTGCTCCACGCCGAAGCGCTGCTCCTCGTCCACGATGATCAGGCCGAGCTGCTTGAACCTGACCTCGGGGCTGAGCAGCCGGTGGGTGCCGATGACGACGTCCACCGCGCCCTCGGACAGCCCGCGCAGGGTCTCCTTCACCTCGGCGTCGCTCTGGAAGCGCGACAGCGGCTTGACGACGACCGGGAAGCTGGAGAAGCGCTCGGTGAAGGTGGACAGGTGCTGCTGGACCAGCAGCGTGGTCGGCACCAGCACCGCGACCTGCTTGCCGTCCTGCACCGCCTTGAAGGCCGCGCGCACGGCGATCTCGGTCTTGCCGTAGCCGACGTCGCCGCAGATCAGCCGGTCCATCGGCAGCGGGCGCTCCATGTCGCGCTTGACCTCGTCGATGGCTTCGAGCTGGTCGTTGGTCTCGGCGTAGGGGAAGGCGTCCTCCATCTCGCGCTGCCAGGGCGTGTCGGGCGCGAAGGCGTGGCCCGGGGAGGCCATGCGGGCGCTGTAGAGCCGGATCAGCTCGCCCGCGATCTCCTTGACGGCCTTCCTGGCCCGCGACTTGGCCTTGGCCCAGTCGGCGCCGCCCATGCGGTTCAGCGTGGGCGCCTCGCCGCCGACGTACCGGGTGACCTCGTCGAGCTGGTCGGTGGGGACGTACAGGCGGTCGCCCTTGGCGTACTCGATCACGAGGTACTCGCGGGTGGCGCCCTGGACGGTGCGCTGCACCATCTCGACGTACCGGCCCACGCCGTGCTGCTCGTGCACCACGTGGTCGCCCACCTTGAGCTGGAGCGGATCGACCATGTTGCGCCGGCGCGAGGGCAGGCGGCGCATGTCCTTGGTGGACGCCTTCTGCCCCACCAGGTCGAGGTGGGTCAGCACGGCCAGCGCCGGGCTGACGAAGCCGTGCTCGACCCGGCCCGTGGTCACGTGCACCACGGCGGGGTCGAGCTCGCCGGTGAGCCCGGGTTCGAGCCTTGCGGGCACGTCCACGCCGCGCAGCAGCTCGACCATGCGCTCGGCCGGGCCGTGGCCCTCGCTGAGCAGCACCACCGTCTTGCCCTCGCCCAGCCAGCCCTTGATGTCGCCGAGGGCACGCTGGGTGTCGCCCCGGTACGACTCGGCCTCGCGGGCGTCGAGCCGCAGCCCCTCGCGCTCGCCGCTCTCCTCGAAGGGCGAGAGCGACCACCACGGACGGCCCAGCTCGCGGGCGTGGTCGCGGACGTCCTCCAGCGTGCGGAACGCGGCGGCGCCGAGGTCGATCGGGGCCTGCCCGCCGGAGGCGGCGTTGATCCAGGACGCCTCCAGGAACTCCTGGCTGGTGCGCACCAGCTCGTCGGCGCGGCCCCTGATCCGCTCCGGGTCGCACACGAACACCGCCGAGCGCAGCGGCAGGTGGTCCACCAGCAGGTCCATCTCGCCCGCGAGCACCGGCGCGAACGCCTCCATGCCCTCGACCGGGGTGCCGTCGGCGAGCTGGTCCAGGATCTCGGCCAGCGGCGGGTGCGCCTCGGCCAGCTCGCGCGCCCGCTCGCGCACCTCGGCGGTCAGCAGCAGCTCGCGGCACGGCGCGGCGAACAGGCCGTCCTGGGCGACCTCCAGGGAGCGCTGGTCGGCGACCTTGAACCAGCGGATCTCCTCCACGGTGTCGCCCCAGAACTCCAGCCGCAGCGGGTGCTCCTCGGTGGGCGGGAACACGTCCAGCAGGCCGCCGCGCACGGCGACCTCGCCGCGCTTCTCCACCATGTCCACCCGGTGGTAGCCGTTCTCGACCAGCCGGACCACCACGTCGTCCAGCTCGGCCTCGTCGCCGGCCCGCAGGCGTACGGGTTCGAGGTCGCCCAGGCCGCGCACGATCGGCTGGAGCACGGCGCGGATCGGCGCCACGATCACCTTCAGCGGCCCGGCGGCCACGTCGCCGGCCACCGGGTGGGCGAGGCGGCGCAGCACGGCCAGGCGCTGGCCCACGGTGTCGCTGCGCGGCGACAGGCGCTCGTGCGGCAGGGTCTCCCAGGCGGGGAAGACCGCGACGGAGTGCTCGTCGAGCAGGCTGGTCAGCGCGGCGGCGAGGTCTTCGGCCTCGCGGCCGGTCGCGGTCACCGCGAGCACCGTACGCCCACCGTCCTGCGCACCCTGGGCGGCGAGCGCGGCCACGGCGAACGGGCGCAGCGCGGGCGGCGCGATGAGCGACACGTCGGAGGTGTCGCCCGCGCGCAGGTCCGCGAGCGCGCCCGCGAGCCGCTGGTCGCGCAGGATGAGAGCGAGAAGTGCGGAAAGGGTCATCAGATTGCCCCACAGCCCCACGATGGCAACACGACTACCCCCGGCCGGGCAGGTCGCGGGGGTCACTGCCCCCAAGGTTACTTGGCGGCGGCGGGCGGCGGAGCACCGGCCGGACGGCCGCGTTCACCGAGTCGGGCGAAATACCTGGCAAGGCGTGGCCGATTGACTACTGTGAGTCACATGTCTGTGGTTAGACCGGTCGCCGCGCGCGGCGACCTCTTCGACCGCCGGATCCGCGAGCAGTGGACCGACCAGCTCGGCAGGCGACTCGACATCCTGATCGCCGGGTGCGGGCGCAGCGGCGAGCTGCGCCTGGACCGCATGGACACCCGGGTCACCGGCGTGGACGAGGACCGCCCCGAACTGCGCGACGTGGTGGCCTCCCGGGCCGACCTCGACGCGTGGGCGCTGGACGACATGCGCTCGGTGCCGATCCCGCCGCGCTCGTTCGACGTGGTCTACATCGAGTTCCTGCTCGAACGGATCAAGCACGCCGAGCTGGTGCTCGACCGCATCCTCGGCGGGCTGCGCCCCGGCGGGCTGCTGCTGGTGCGCATGCGCGACCGCGACTCGGCCTACGGCTTCTGCACCCGCGCGCTGCCAAGCTGGCTGCGCCGCGCGCTGTGGCGCAGGTTCGTCGCCGACGTGCCCGAGGGGCCGCTCCCCGCGGTGTACGAGCCGGTCACCTCGCGCGAGGGCATGCAGACCTTCTGCCTGATCCGGGGCCTGCAGATCACCGACGAGGCCAAGGACACCAGCGGCCCGGCCCTGTACGGCCCGCTGGGGCGGCTGGCCGAGTCGGTGTGCGCGCTGGTCGAGCGGCTGTCGGCGGGGCGGCTCCCGGCCACGCACGACGAGCTGACGCTGGTGATCCGCAAACCGCAGAACCATTTCGCCCGGCTCATCTGACCGGTTCGTGGTTGTCCGGGCCATCATGGTACGGCTAAGGTGGCTATATCCGACTAAGTCGGTCGGATTAGTCTGGGTGGTGAATTCGAGCGGAATGCGGAGCAGATGACGGCGACCTACGAGTGGACCCCCGACGCCCGTGAGCTCGCCGATCTGGAGCTGCTGCTCTCCGGCGCATTCCACCCGCTGAACGGCTTCATGACGGCCGCCGACGAGCACGCCGTCGCCGAGAGCGGCCGGCTCGCCGACGGCACGCCGTGGCCCGCCCCGGTCACGCTCGCGCTGCCCGGCGACCACCCCGCCGCGCCCGGCGACCGCGTGACGCTGCTCGACCCCGAGGGCGCCGCCCTCGCGGTGCTGACCGTCACCGAGCGCGCCCACGGCAACGCCGCGGGCCCCGTCGAAGGGCTCGGCGTCCCCGAGCACGGGCCGTTCGCCCGGCTGCGCCGCCCGCCCGCCGAGGTGGCCAAGGAGCTGGCCGGGCGCCCGGTGCTCGCGGTCACCATGCGCGGCCCGCTGGACGACAAGACCCTCGACGAGATCACCGCGACCGCCGCCGAGCTGGGCGGGGCCGCGGTCCTGCTGCTGCCGCTCGCGTACGGCGAGGGCGGCCCCGCCGTCGTCCGCGCGGCCCTCGCCGCCCGCGACAAGCTGCCGGGCGGCCCCGGGGGCAGCCTGGTCGTCGCCGTGCCGCTCGCGCCCCGCGAGCCCGCCATCGACCTTGAGCTGCGCGAGCACGTCGCGACCGCTTACGGCGCCGACGAGCACATCGCGGGCCCCGAGCCGGTCGCCATCCCCGGGCCTCCCCACCGGCGCGGCGTGGTGGTGTTCTTCACCGGCCTGTCGGGCTCGGGCAAGTCCACGATCGCGCGCGGGCTGCACGACGCCCTGCTCGAACGCGGCGGGCGCGCGGTGACGTACCTCGACGGCGACGTCGTGCGCAAGCTGCTGTCGGCCGGGCTGACGTTCTCCAAGGCCGACCGCGACCTGAACATCCGCCGCATCGGCTTCGTGGCCGCCGAGGTCGCGCGGCACGGCGGGCTGGCCATCTGCGCGCCGATCGCCCCGTACGCCGCGACCCGCGCCGAGGTGCGCGAGATGGTCGAGTCGGTCGGCGGCGACTTCCTGCTCGTCCACGTCGCGACCCCGCTTGAGGAGTGCGAGCGGCGCGACCGCAAGGGCCTGTACGCCAAGGCCCGCGCCGGCCTGATCCCGGAGTTCACCGGCATCTCCGACCCCTACGAGGAGCCCGACGACGCCGACCTGGTGATCGACACCACCGGCATGGCGATCGACCGGGCGGTGACCATGGTGCTCGACACCCTGATCCACGGAGGGTACGTCAGATAATGGTGGACATCCCGCTCCTCGTCGGCTCCTTCTTCGTCGCGGTGATCGTGGGGCTGACCGGCATGGGCGGCGGCGCGCTCATGACGCCGATGATGCTGCTGTTCTTCAACGTGCCGCCGCTGGCCGCGGTCTCCAGCGACCTGGTGGCCTCGGCGGTGATGAAGCCGGTCGGCGGCTACGTGCACATGCGCCGGGGCACGGTCAACATGCGCCTGGTGGCCTGGCTGTGCGCCGGCTCGGTGCCGGCCGCGTTCAGCGGCGTGTTCGTGGCACGCGTCCTGGGCGAGGGCGCGGCCGTGCAGCAGGCGGTGAAGTACGCCCTGGGGGTGGCGCTGCTGCTGGCGGTGGCGGGCCTGGTCGCCAAGGCGTACCTCGCCGAGCGCGACCGCTCCCGGTTGACCGGCATGGACGTGACGGACGTTTCCGTACGCCCAATTCCGACCCTACTGGTCGGTATGGTCGGAGGGCTGATCGTGGGGATCTCCTCGGTCGGCTCCGGCTCGCTGATCATCGTGGCCCTGCTCGCGCTCTACCCCGCGCTCAAGGCCAACCAGCTCGTGGGCACCGACCTGGTCCAGGCGGTCCCCCTGGTCGCCGCCGCCGCCCTCGGCCACGTCCTGTACGGCGACTTCCAGCTCGACCTGACCGCCTCGCTCATCCTGGGCTCGATCCCCGGCGTCTACATCGGCGCCCGGATCTCCTCCCGCGCGCCGGGAGGCGTGATCCGGGCGCTGCTCGCGGTGGTCCTGCTCGCCTCGGCGCTGAAGCTCCTGGAGGTGAGCAACACCGCCACCGCCCTGATCCTGTGCGGCGCCGTCGTGGCGGGCCTGCTGGGGTGGCGGGCGCTGCGCCACTGGGGCCGCACCCGCGAGCAGCACCCCACCGTCACCCCCGAGCCCGCCCCGGCCGAACAAGCCCGCTGACCCCTCACGCACCGACCACACCGGGACCGAGGGCCGCCCGCCACCGGCCGACACCCACTTCCCGGCACCACCGGGCGGGCCCGGCCACCGGAAGCCCACCTCCGCCTGGCGCGGCCGAGCAGGCGCCATCGGCGGGGCGCCCCACCAGGCCCCACAGCCCTTCCCGGTCTCACCGGCCGGTCCCGGTTTCCACCTTCGTGGCGCGGAAGTACGGGTCGGCGGCCAGCTCGGCGAAGGCCCGCCGGGCGCCGGGCGTGGTGTCGAAGCGGGTGTCGCCGCGCGGCGCCTTGGGCGAGTCGAAGTAGACCAGCGCCTTGACCTGCGGATAGTGCTGGATCCTGCGCCGGACGGACTCGTAGAACCGCTCCTTGCGCCGCGGGTCGCGCTTGCGCTCGAACACGCCCCACTCGGCCACCATGATCGGCTTGCCGGGGAAGCGGCGCTGCATCCACCGGTAGAAGCCCGGCCAGTTCGGGAAGTCGGGCCGGGTCTTGTTGATCAGCCCGTCGAAGTCGCGCACCCGCGCGTCGGCGTACGGGTCGAGCGCCACCCAGTCCACGATGTCGTCGCCCGGGTAGAGCGACTCGAACCACGGCTTGGCCGCCCAGTTGGGCGCGCCCATGTAGGTCATGACCATGACGGCGTTCTTCACGCCCCGCTCGCGCAGCCGGAACGCGACCCTGCGGTACATCGCCACGTAGTCGGCCGCCGTCATGCCCGAGCCCCGGCCCGCCCGCACGTCGTTCTCCGGCTCGTGGTGCACGGTCAGGAAGAACCGATCCGGGAACGTCGCGGTGAGGTGGCGCGCCAGCTTGTCGATGCGCCGGTCGATCGCCCCGTCGGCGATCTCGGCCCAGGTGTGCTCCAGCGACGGCTTCCAGTTGACCAGCAGCATCCGGGGACGCCGCGGGTCGCGGACGAGCGCGCGCTCCTCCGGGGTCGGGAACAGCTCCCCGGCCCGGTGGTAGACGTGCAGGATGTCGGCCGTACGCCCCATCCTGCGCTCGGCCCCGCGCAGCGCCCGCGCCGGCGGGCGGCCGGTGAAGACCTCCGGCGCGATCCCCCACCACGCCCCGCAGGACGGGATCAGCTTGGCGCTGACCTCACACCGGCGCGGAGGCGGCGGCGGGGCGGGGGCCGGGGCGGACCCCCTGAGCCCGCTGAACCGGTCGAAGCCGCCGGCCCCGCCGTAGGGCGGGCCGCTTCCGTACGACCCGCCGGGGCGCGCGCCGTCCCCGTAGGCCGGCCCGTAGGTGCCGTCGGAGGGCATGCCGGCCGCCCCATCGGAGACCGCCACGCCCGGGGCGGGCGCGCTCGCCATCTCCGCGCACGCGCTGAGCGCGAGAATGACCGGCAGCGTCATGACGACCCACTGCCGGCACCGCAGCGACAGGTGCCGCTTTTGTGCGGCTGGGCCCGAAATTTCGTACTTATCGGTTCGATGAGCCAATGCCGTCCCAGCTCCCCCTGAATGCGATCTCTTACGCTTTTCTTGACGCCCCCTCTTACCACCTTCCCACTGGCAGGGGCAGCCGCGTGGCCTACTTTGCCGCAACATGTGACAGCGCTCGCGACTTCAGACCGACGAATTAGTCGGAGATTTCGGACTAATGGCCGTTATCGTGGCGTGATCAGCTTGACGTCGGCGGGAAAATCTTCCATATTCGGCCGGGAGAATAACCCGAAGTGCCTATAGTGAACGGGCCGTTCACACACCGCGCAGCCGGCAGAGCTCCCTGGGCCGGGGGGCGTCCCGGCGCCGCGCCCCGATCGGGAGGAGCCGGGTCGATGAGCCTGTCACCGTCGCCGGAGTTCCCCGCGCCCGCGCCGCCGGGCGACCTGGGCGCGTACGCCGCGCTGCTCCGCCGCCGCTGCCTGGTCTTCCTGTTCTGCCTGGCCACCGGATGCGCGGGCGGCGCCGCCCTGCTGCACCTCACCCCGCCGTCCTACACCGCGACCGCCCAGGTCCTCGTCTCGCCCACCGGCGTCCAGGACCAGGTCAACCAGGTCACCCCCCGCCAGCGCGAACCCCTCAACCTCGACACCGAGGCCCAGATCGCCAAGTCCGCCGTGGTGGCCTCCCGCGCCGCCGCCATCCTCCGCGCCACCCCTCCCGCCGCCGGCGCCCCCACCCCCGCCCCGGCACCGGCCACCCCCGCCCCCCGCGACGGCGAGCCCGCCACCACCCCCCGCCCGGCACCCCCGAACCGCACCCCCGCACCCTCCGAGCGCGACCCCGGCACCACGACCGGCGACGCCGCAGCCCGCCACCCCGGCACCACGACCCGCGACGGCGCCGCCTCGGCCACCGGCCGCGACACCGGGACCACCGGCCAGGCCGCCGCGGCGTCCGATCGCGACGCCAAGGTCACCGGCCGCGACACCGCACCAGCCGACCGAGGCAGCCCGGCCACCGCCACCACCGGGGCTCCCAGAGCCGGGACGACCAGCGGGGCCACCACCGGAGCCGCCGCCACGGGGGCCGGGGCGCTCGCCTCCGTCCCCGGGGAGGAGCAGGCAATGGTCGAGGTGAGCGTGCCGCCCAACTCGGCGGTGCTGTCGATCTCGGCGACGGCCGGCTCCGCGCAGGTCGCGGCGGCGTACGCGCGGGCGTACGCGCGGGCCTACCTGGAGCACCGGGCCGAGACCGCACAGCAGGCGCTGGCCGCGCAGGTGCGGGCGCTCGCGGCCAAGCTGCGGCAGGTGGACGCCGCGCACGAGCGGATCGTCAAGACGCTGCCCACGTTGCCCAAGGGGAGCCCCGAGCGGGCCATCGCCATGCAGCGCCACAACGTGCTGAGCCGGCAGATCTACACCCTGACCGGCCGCTACGACGCGCTGCGCACGGTGGCGGTGACACCGGGGTCGATCATCAGCGAGCCCGAGCCGCCCGCGGCGCCGAGCGCGCCGAGCCCGCCGCTCTATCTCGGCAGCGGCGTGATGCTCGGCCTGCTCGCCGGCGCCGGGGCCGCAGTCGCCCGCGACCGGCTCGACACCCGGCTGCGCTCGCCGCGCGACGTCGAGCGGCTGACCCGTGTCGCCGTGCTGGCCGAGCTGGCCGTTGACCGCAACGGGGCGCTGGCCGATCCCCGGCCCGCGCGGCGGCGCCGGGCGTCGGCCTCGCCGGGCCCGCTGCACGAGCTGGCCGCGGCCATCCTGGCGGCGCGGCCCGGCGGCCACCTCCTGGTACGCCCGGTGGGCGCGCCCTGCGAGCTGCGGGCGCTGTTCACCGTGCTCCGCCCGGCCGTCATGCCGATCACCCTGCTGCGCGGCGACGACCTGCACGACCTCGCCCGCGCCGACAGCGCCCTGCTCGTGCTGGGCACCCCGCTCGGCTCGGGCGACGTGCGGGCCGCGCTCCGCGACCTGACCAGGCACGGCATCCGGGTGATCGGCGCGGTGCTGATCCGCCCCTGCCGCCGCGCCCCCGCGCCCACCCCCCGGCCCCGCACGCCGTACGACGACGGCGGCATGCCGCGCGACAGCGGCCTTCACGACATCGGGCCGTACGACGGCGTATCGCAGAACGGCAGGCCCCACGGTCACAGGCCGCACGAAGACACCTCGCACGACGGCGGGCCGCACGGTGACGACCGGGACAACGGCGGACAGCAGGGTGACGCCGCGTACGACCATGCCTCGTACGACCAGGCGCCATACAGTGCGGGGCCGTACGGTGTCGGGCCGTTCGCGCCGGAGCGGGAGCCGAAGCCGGGGATCGACGGCATCCGGGAGATCGCGGTGCGGCGCACCCGCGCCGCCGCGCCCGGCCCGGGGTTCGGGGGCACCGTGCCCGAGACCACGCCGCTGCAGGCGCTGCGGCCGGCCGACCGGACGGCGCGTGACGCGTGAGACGGGTCCATCCCACGGCCTGGCCGATCGGCGCGCTGCTGGTCGGCTATCCGGTGTGGTGGGCGCTCGGCCTGGGCGGGCTCGCGGTGATCGTGCTGGCCGTGCCCATGGCCGCGATCCTGTGGCGGCGGCGTCCGGTGCGCACCCCGCCCGGGTTCGGGCTGTGGCTGCTGCTGCTCGCGGGCTACCTGCTGAGCGGGCTCATGCTCGGCGAGATGCCGCCGGGCACGTACGGCGAGATCAGCGAGGGCCGGATCGCGGGCTACGCGATGCGGCTCGCGCTGTACGTCTCGATGCTGGTCCTCGTGCTCTACCTGGGCAACCTCGACGAGCGCGAGCTGCCGCAGCTCACGCTGGTGCGCATGCTCGGGGTGCTGTTCCTCACCACGGTGGCGGGCGGGTTCCTCGGACTGCTCGCGCCGGGGCTGGAGTTCACCTCGCCGATGGAGCTGGTGCTGCCCGACTGGGTGAGCGGCAACGCGTTCGTGCAGAACCTGATCCACCCCACCGCGGCGCAGACGCAGAAGGTGCTGGGCTACGCCATGCCTCGTCCCGAGGCGCCGTACGAGTGGGCCAACGCCTGGGGCAGCAACCTGTCGGTGCTGCTGGTCTGGTTCGTGGTCGGCTGGTGGACGTACGGCAGCACGGGGCGCCGGGTCGCCGCCGTGGTGCTGCTGGCGCTGGCCGCGGTCCCGGTCGTCTACTCGCTCAACCGCGGCCTGTGGATCGGGCTCGCGGTGGCGGTGGCGTACCTGGTGCTCCGGCTGGGCGCCCGCGCCCGGCTGACGGTCTGCGCCGCCGCGGCGGCGGGGGCGCTGGTCTTCGCCGCCACTCCCCTGCACTCGATCGTCACGCAGCGGCTGGACAAACCGCACAGCAACGACATCCGGGCGTTCACGGTCGCCGCGACCGTGGCGGCGGCCGGTCACTCGCCGGTCATCGGCTACGGCAACACCCGCAACGCCACCGGCAACCACAACTCGATCACCACCGGCAAGACCGACTGGTGCCGCGAGTGCGGACACCCGCCGCTCGGCAGCGACGGCCACCTGTGGCACCTGCTGATCACGCAGGGAGTGGCCGGGGCCGTCCTGTACGTCGCGTTCTTCGCCGGGGCGATCCGCCGCTACTGGCGCGACCGCACCCCGGTCGGCATGGCGGGCGTGCTCGTCATGATCCTGGTCCTGCTGTACATGTTCGTCTACGACGCGCTGGTCACCCCCCTCAGCCTCTATCTGATCTCCTTCGCCCTGCTGTGGCGGGCGTCCCTGTCCCGGGGGTCCACATGAACGACGCGGCGGCGCGGCTGCGCTACCTGAGCGACACCATCGCCCTGCTGTTCCCCGCCGCCGAGGGGGGCGCCGCGCGGGCGTACTCGCTGCTGCCGCACGCGGCGGTGCCCCGGCGGCTCGCGCCGCGCGTGTGGTGGCACCGGGCGCTGGGGCGTGCGGTCCCGGTGCCGTCCGGGGGCGAGACGATCGCGGATCATCTGGCCGAGGTGTTCGGCCTGCCGATCCGGGTGACCCTGCGGGTACGCCCGGCGCGGCGGGCGAACCGCAAGCCGCTGCTGGAGGCGTACGGGCCGGAGGGGCTGCTCGCGTACGTGAAGATCGGCGACTCGGATCGGGCGCGGGCGCTGGTCCGCAACGAGGCGGCGACGCTGCGCGCGCTCGCCGACGAGCCGCTGAAGACGGTGTGCCCGCCCGCCGTGCTGCACCACGGCGAGTGGCGGGGCCTGGAGGTGCTGGCGCTCGCCCCGCTCCCGGTGCCGTCCCGCGCCGCCCGTGTGTGCCGGCGGGTGCCCGCGCCGCTCGTGCACGCGGCCGTACGCGAGATCGCCGCGCTCCGTCCGGGCGAGCCGCACTCCTGGCACGGCGACTTCGCCCCCTGGAACCTGGCCCGGGGCGCCGACGGGCGGCTGCTGGTGTGGGACTGGGAGCGGTTCGGATCGGGGGTGCCGCTCGGGTTCGACGCCGTCCACCTGTTCTTCCACCGGGCGCTGCGCCGGATGCGGCCCGAGGACGCGGCGCGGGCCTGCGTGGCGCAGGCGCTGCCGACGCTCGCGCCGTACGGGCTGTCGGCGGCGCGGGCGCGGCGGACGGCGTGCCACTACCTGATCACGCTCGCCGACCGGCACGCCGCCGACGGCCACCAGCCGCTGGGCCCGCCCGCACGCTGGCTCACCCCGCTGATCGATGAACAGGAGGCGGTGCTGTGACCTCCCCCACACGCACCCCGACCCCGGCCGACCTGCGCAAACGCAGACGGCTGCCCGCCAACTACGCCCTCAAGCGCTCCGCGCACGCGGTCTCGCTGACCACCGGGCGGCTCACCGCCGCCGGACGCATGCTGCCCGGCTTCCTGATCGTGGGCGCGCAGCGGTGCGGCACCACCTCGCTGTACCGGGCGCTGGCGCAGCACCCGCTGGTGCTCAAGCCGGTGCTGCGCAAGGGCGTCCACTACTTCGACGTGGCCTACCACCGGGGCCCCGCGTGGTACCAGGCGCACTTCCCGCTGCGCACGACCGCGGCCCGGTTGCGCAGGCGCTACGGGCACCGGCCGCTGGCGTTCGAGTCCTCGCCCTACTACCTGTTCCACCCGCTCGCCACGCCCCGGATCGCCTGGGACCTCCCCGGCGTGAAGCTGATCGTGCTGGTACGCGACCCGGTCGAGCGGGCGTACTCCGCGCACGCCCACGAACTGGCCCGGGGGTTCGAACGCGAGCCGAGCTTCGAGCGCGCGGTGCAGATGGAGGAGGAACGCCTGGCGGGCGAGGCCGAGCGCCTGTGCGCGGCCCCCCACTCCATCAGCCACGCCCACCGGCACCACGCCTACCTCGCCCGCGGCCGCTACGCCGAGCAGCTCTCCCGCCTGGAGCTCCTGGTCGGCCGCGACCGCGTGCTCGTACTGGACAGCCACCGCTTCTTCGCCGACCCCGAGGCGACCTTCGACCGGGTCCTCGCCTTCCTGGGCCTGCCCCACCTCGGCCCGCCCCCCGTCTTCGACCGGCACAACGCCCGCCCCCGGCCGTACCCCATGCGCCCGGGTTTGCGCCGATGCCTCTCCGAGCACTTCGAGCCATGGGACGAACTGCTCATCCCCTACCTCGGCGAGGTCCCGTCATGGCGCCGCTGACCACCTTCCCCCCGCCTGCCGAGTCGAGGGGAAAGGCCGGGATGTGCACGTGAACGGGGATCGGGGCCGAGATGACAAACGGAGCTGAGAGCGGGACAGACATCACCGACGGCGCAACCGGAGCGGCCGACGAACCGGCCGCACCGGCAACCCGCTCCACGTCGGCCGGCGGCGGCAAGCCGGCCTACACACCACAATCCGGGCCGGTCGCCCTGGGCGAACCGGCCCACACATCACGATCCGGACCAGTCGGCCAGGACGGGCAGGCATCCACGCCACAAGCCGGGCCAGTCGGCCAGGGCGCGCAGCCAGCCGCACCACAAACCCGACCAACAGGCCAGGACAGACAGGCCCACACACCACACCCCAGACCAACCGTCCTGGGCGAACCGGCCCCTACCCCACAAGCCGGGTCAGTCGCCCAAGACGGGCACGCCCGCACACCACAATCCCGACCGACCGCCGAGGGCGGGCACGCTCACACGCCGCAATCCCGGCTGGCCCTTCAGGACGGGCAGGGCCGCCGCACACCATGCTCCGGGCCGGTTCAGGGCGACCAAGTGGAGACAGTGGAGACCGCACGGCGGCCCACCGCCACCGGCGACCGCTCGCCCGAAACCGCGCCGACGGCCGGCGACGGCGGCGGTCACCGCCTGGCCGGCACCACGCCGCCCTCCCCCACCCCTCACCACCCGGCCACAGGACCTGAGGACCTCATCCACGGCGGCCTGACGGCGCAACCGGACGGGGACCTGCGCAACCCGCGAGGCCAAGTGTGTACGAGCGACACCACCACCCCCGAGCGGGCCCAGGGCCAGGACCGAGGCCGAGACCGGGGTCGTAGCCAGGACCGGGACCGGGACCGGGGTCATAGCCAGGGCCAGGGCCAGGGCCAGGGCCAGAGCCGAGACCGGGGTCGTAGCCAGGGCCAGGACCGGGACCGAGGCCGGGACCGGGGCCGGGGCCGGGGTCATAGCCAGAGCCACGGCCAGGGCCAGGGCCAGAGCCGAGGGCGGGGTCGTAGCCAGGGCCGGGGCCGGGGGCGGGGGGCGCGGTCGGGGTTGGCGGCGGTGGCGCGGGGCGGGGTGGCCGGGGTGGTCGGCGGGGGGATGGTGGCGGTGGGGCAGGTGCTGGTGGCCCTGGTGGTCACCAGGGGCTTCACGGCGCAGGTCGCCGGGGCCTTCTTCGCCGCCATCGCGCTGTGCCAGATCGCGGCCGGGGTGCTGCGGCTGGACGCGGGCAACGGGCTGGTGTACTTCATCGCGCGCTCACGTGCGTACGACCACCACGGCATGTCCGGATATATCCGTGCGGGAGTGGTGCCCGTCCTGGTGCTCTCCCTCGCCGCCGCCGTGTCCGCCTGCCTGTTCGCCGAACCCATCGGGGCCGCGACCGGCGTGCCGCCCGCCTGGATCGGGCCGCTCGCGCTCGTCCTCCCGCTCATCGCCTGCTCCGACGTGCTGCTGTCGGCCACGCGGGGGTTCGGCGATATGCGCCCCACCGTGTACGTGTCCGGGCTGTTCCTCCCCGCCGCCCAGCTTGCCGGGATCTGCGCCATGGCCGTGGCAGGCGCCGAGGCCGGGCTGACGGCCGCGTGGGCGCTGCCGTACCTGCCGGTGCTCGCGCTCGCCTGGGTGTGCCTGAAGCGGCGGCTGCCGGAGTCGGCGTACCGGCCGGGGTACATGCCGGGGACGTTCCGCGACCTGTGGCGGCACACGGCCCCCCGCTCGGCCGGCGCGGCGATCCAGGCGGCCTTCCAGCGCCTCGACATCGTGCTGGTCGCGGCGCTCGCGGGGCCGGTCGAGGCCGCCTGCTACACGGTCGCGACCCGGTTCAAGGCGGTTGGCCAGCTCGCCGGGCAGGGCCTCGCGCAGGCCGCGCAGCCGCGGCTGGTACGCGCGCTCGCCGCCGGCGAGTTGGAACGGGCGCGCGAGCTGTACCAGAGCACCACGCTGTGGCTCGTGGCGGCGACATGGCCGGTGTGGGTGGCGTACGCGGCACTGGCACCGTGGCTGCTGCGGATCTTCGGCCCGGGGTACGACGCGGGCGCCGGGGTCGCGGTCGTGCTGGCGGCCACGATGATGGCGGCGTCCGCGTGCGGGATGGCCGATGTCGTGCTGACCGCCGCCGGGCACACCACCACGAGCCTGCGCAACATCGCCGCCGCGGTCGTGGTCGCCGTCACGGTGGACGTGGCCCTGATCCCCGAGTACGGGGCGCTGGGGGCGGCCGCCGGATGGTCGGCGGGCGTGCTGGTGAAGAACGTGCTGCCGCTGGTACGGCTGCACCGGACGTACGGGCTGCGGCCCTTCGGCCGGCACACCCTCACCGCACTCCACCCACGCATGTGGCGTACCGCATGACCCGGCGCAACCTTCACCGTGCTCGCCCCATGCATGGGGCGTACCGCATGACCGGGCGCAGCTTCACCGCGGGCCGCCCCCGCACCCGGCGCACGCTCACCACGCTCCGCCCGCGCATCCGGCGTACGCTCACCGCGGGCCGCCCGCGCGTCCGGCGCACGGTCACCGCGCTCCCCGCGCATATGGGGCGTACGGCATGACCCGGCACGCTCCCCCCGTGCTGGTGACCGGGCTGCCGCGCAGCGGCACGAGCTGGGCGGGTCGGATGCTGGCCGCGGGCGGCGAGCTGGTCTACGTCAACGAGCCGCTCAACCCGCAGCACCCGCCCGGACGCTGCCCCGGGGTGCTGAACGCGACCGTCACGCACCGCTTCCAGTACATCTGCCGCGCCAACGAGGACGCCTGGTCGCGGGCGTTCGCCGACACCGTGGCGCTGCGCTACCGCTTCGGGGCCGAGCTGCGCCGCAACCGGTCGGCGTACGACCTGGCGCGGATGGTGCGCTATGGTGCGGCGTTCACCGTCGGGCGCGTGCTCGGCAGGCGCGCGCTGCTCGACGACCCGTTCGCGGTGCTGTCGGCGGGCTGGTTCGCCGAGCGGCTGGGCTGCCGGGTGATCGTGCTGGTCCGCGACCCGGTGGCGCTCGCGGCGAGCTGGCGGCGGCTGGGCTGGACGGTGTACTTCCATGAGCTCCTGGAACAGCCGCTGCTCGTCCGCGACCACCCGGAGGTGGAGCAGACCCGCGCCCTGGTCGGCTCGCAGGACCGCACGGCCAAGCTCGCCGCGCTGTGGCGGATCGCGGCCACGGTGACCGGGCGGCTCGCGCTGCGCCACCCCGGCATCACCCTCGTACGCTACGAGGAGCTGGCCGCCGACCCGCTGACCGGATTCCGCCGCCTGTACGACCACGCCGGGCTGGCCTGGTCGCCCCGCGCGGAGCGCCGCATCACCCGGGCGTGCACGGCCCCATCCCGAGGGTGGGGCGGCTTCGCCTGGGATCTGGGGTCGCTGTCGCGCACGGCGTTCCGCCGGATGGACTCGCGGCTGGCGGCGGCACGTACCGGTGCGGGTGACCTCACCCCGGAAGAGGTCACCCGCATCCGGCGCCTGACCGCCACCTGAGCTTCGGGGCGCGAGCGGCCACGCGTACGGCCAGGCAGCGCAGCAGCAGCGCGCCCGCGAACGGCAGGTCGTCGATCAGGTAGCGGCGGGCCAGCCGGCCCGGTTCGCACAGCAGCCGGAACAGCCACTCCAGGCCGGCGCGACCCAGCCACGGGGGCGCACGGCGTACGGCACCGGCGGCGAACGCGATGGCCGACCCGCACCCGGCGAACCAGGTGCCGGGCAGGTCCTCCCGAAGCGCGGCGATCAGCCGCTCCTGCTTGGGGAACCCGAGCCCCACGAACACCAGCCGAGGCGCGGCGGCGACCAGGGATTCTCTGATCCGCCGCACCTCCGTGGCCGAGCGCTCGAACCCGTACGGCGGCGCGGTGGCGCCGGCGACCCGCAACCCCGGGCAGGCGGCCCGCAGCGCCGCCGCGGCCCGCTCGGGCACACCGGGAGGCCCGCCGCCGAGCAGGTAGACCGGGAACCCGTGCCGGGCGGCGGCGGCGCACAGCGTCCAGATGAGATCGGCTCCGGTCACCCGTTCGGGCAGCGGGGTGCCGAGCAGCCGCGAGGCCCACACCAGCGGCATGCCGTCGGCGACCACGATCTCCGCGTCGCGTACGAGTGCGAGCAGGTCCGGGTCGCGCCGTATCGCCCGGCAGATGTCCACGTTCGGGGTGACGATCTGCCCGCCCCGCCCGTCGGACAGCGCCGCGACGACCCGCTCGACCACCTCGTCCTGGGTGACCGCGTCCACCCCGACCCCGCCCACCATCACCCGCGCCCGGGGCGCCGTCGTCGTCGCCAGGCGCCCCGCATCACGTGCTCCCCCCGGTCGCATCAGATTCCGTGCCCCCACGTGTGCAGCAGGCCGAGGACGGCAGAGGCCGGGACGAGGCCGGCCGCCACGGCCAGCGCGATGGGCGCGCGAGGTTCGCCCGCCCAGGACGCGAAGGCGCGGCCGGCCCAGCGCACCGCCTCACGGCGGCGGCCTGTCGCCGCGTGCAGGAACGCGAGCTGGCCGTAGATCCTCGCCGCGCCGCGGGGATCTACGGCCAGGTCGGCGTGCCGGGCGAGCATCCATTCCAGCCCGGCTATCCGGTCGCCCCACCGGGTGGCGTACTCGGAGCCACCCCAGCGCACCCGCACCAGCGGCCGATCGACGTTGACGATCGGTTGCCGCTTGGCGGCACGCAGCGCGAGGTCCCAGTCCTCGTTCTGGCCGTTGGGGGCGCTCTCGTCGGCCCACAGCCCGCCCCTGCGGAACAGGAAGGTGGAGGAGTGCACCATGACCATCCGCGACCGGGCGAGGTCGCGGGCGGTCACCGTGTCGCGGCCCGCCACCCGGGCCGTACGCCGGCCCAGGTACTCGACCTCGATGCCGCAGCTCGCGAACTCGGCCCCGGGCCGGTCGCCGAGCGCGGCCACCTGAGCGGCCAGTTTGCCGGGCAGCCACTCGTCGTCGTCGTCGCAGAACGCCACCAGCTCGGTGTCCAGCGCCGCGATCCCGGTGTTACGCGCCCCGGGCAGCCCCGGACTCAGCCGGTTGCCCAGCACCCGCACCACCCGAGGACCGCCCGGGCCGTGCCCCGGCCCACGAGCCGCATCAGGCCCCGCCCCGGCGACGCCGAACCACCTCCCGGAGCCACCGAACTCCTGCGGCGCCACGCCCCAAGGCCGCGGCCCTCCAGCACCAGGACTCGACCGTGCGGCGTCGAGCCACCCGCCGGCGCCGTCGAGGAGCCGGGCGGCAGTAGCCGCGGCAACCACGTCGGCCACCTGCTCGGCGACGACCTCGGGGGCGGCCTCGGGGGCGGCGCCGTCCGTCACGATCACGACGTCGATCGGCCCGGGATACGCCTGTGCCAGCACGGCGGCCGTCGCGGCGCGAAGCAGGGCCGGACGGCGCCCGCCGGTGGGGATCACCACTCCGACCGAGGGCGCCTTCTGGTCATGGATCATGGGGCGGCTCCCCGGGGACAGTAGCCGTAGCGGATCATGAGGGGCCAGGTCAGGGCGAGCACCAGCCAGCGCCGGGAGCGGGACAGGCCGCTGCGCCAGGTGTCGTCGCGCACCAGCTCGACCGCGCCGGCGGTGAACCGCATCGGGTTGCCCGACACCGTGTGCCCGACGCCGAGCATCGCCCGCCGGTTGCCGAGAAACCGCAGCGGAGACGCGAGCCCCAGCCGGAGCAGGAGGCGGGCGAGGGTGCGCCGGGGCGCGTCGAGCAGGTCTTCGTAACGGACCCGGGTGACCCGGGCCCCGCGCGCGGCGAGAAGCTCCAGCGCCAGGTTCTGCGCCATCCAGTGCAGCGAGGTGCGCACCGGACCCCAGCGGGTCATCGGGGCGCCGTCCTCGGGCCGCTCGACCCGCCGCAGCCAGGAGTACGCGACCCCGCGCGGATCGCGCACCACATGCACGACATGCACGTCAACCCCGGCCGCGACCAGGCAGAAGGCGAGCGAGGCGTGCTTGCTGGAGTCGATCACGACCGCGCAGTCGGCCACCTCGGCCGCCGCCTGGTAGATACGCCGGTAGCGCTCGACGTACTCCATGAGGTCCACCGAGCGGCGCGGCGGTATGTGCCGGGTGCGGTCCACCCGCCGGCGCAACAGAAGCATCCGGTACGCCAGCGCCTCGGACCACTGCCCGAACGCCTGCTCGCCCACCTTCGCCCAGAACGGACACTCCGGAAAGGCCACACCGCACCCGCACGACTCCGCGCCGATCACGCCACGCTCCCAGAGATGCACCACTTCCCCGAGCGGCACGACCCCCGGCACCTCACCGAGCAACCGTTCGAGCAACGTGGTGCCACTGCGACCGATCCCGCCCAGGTACACGACCTGGACAGGCGGGCATTGCCACACAAGGACGCCCCTCCCCCACGGATACAGGACGCCCCCACCCTATTCCGCAGAGTAATCACACGGTCACGCAACGCAAAAGATCTACCTAACGATCCCCCACCCCAGGTTCCCCCTTCCCCTCCCCCGGGTAAGGCGCGCACCGGGCCCGGAGCCACCCGGACAGCACGCCTACCGGTGGTGGTCCGTCCTGTTCGGGGGAGGGCTGGGCACGCCGCAGCAGTGCATGGTGGGCCGCGCGAGTCCTTGTAGCCGTCGTCAGGGATCGTCTTGTACAGGCCAGTGGTGAGCATCCCTGGCAGCTCTTGCGACGGCGTGGCCGGCTCGCGCACAGCATGCGGACACGCGCACGGCGCGGCTCGCGCACAGCGCGGCTCGCGCACAGCGCGGCTCGCGCACAGCGCGGCTCGCGCACAGCGCGGCTCGCGCACAGCGCGGCTCGCGCACAGCATCCGGGCACGCCCACAGCATCCGGGCACGCGCACACAGCATCCGCCTGCGCCCATGGCGGCCAGGACTCCTCGCGGCATCCAGGGTCAGCCAAACCGACCGGCGCGGGCTATACGATCCCCGAGCAGGGACGCCGGGTCGGCGAGGCGCTCGACCGGCTCGGCATCAAGCAGGCCACGGTGGTCGGCCATTCCACCGGCGGCTCGGTCGCCACCGCGCTGGCCGAGCAACGACGCGACCTGGTGACCGCGCTCGCGCTCATCGACTCCGGGCCCCGGGTGGACGCCTTCATCTCAGAGGGGCCCGTCGGTCAACTCCTGTTCGTCCCCGGCGTCGGGCAACTGCTGTGGCGGCTTCGGACCGGCACGATCGTTCGCCAGGGTCTGGCCACCGCGTTCAGCCGCCCCGGCTACCAGGCCCCGCAACAGCTCGTCGATGACGTGCGCGGCATGACGTACCACGCCGTCACCGCGACATCGCGGGCGGCCGACGACTACCTCGACCGGCGCGCGCTCCCCGATCGGCTGACGGCCCTCGGCAAGCCGCTGCTGGTGATCTTCGGTCAGGACGACCGGAGATGGCGATCCTCCTCCGCCGCCGAATACCGGCGGGTTCCCGGCGCGAGGGTCGAGCTGCTGCCCGGCGTCGGACACTCGCCCATGCTTGAGGACCCGTCGCGGACCGCCACGCTCCTCCTGGCCTTCACCGAGTCCGTCCGTACGCGGGCGGACTGACGCGGCATGCCGGGGTGCGGCGGCCCACCCACCGGGCCGCCACCACCGGCACTGCGCGCCCGGACGGGACAGCGCACCCGGACGGACGGCGCACCCACGCGGGACAGCGCCGCTTGCGGAACAGCGCCCCTTGCGAAACAGCGCGGCTATCGGCCCCGAGCCTCGACGATCATGCCGGCGCCGACGGTGCCGTTGGTGGCCTCGTCGACCAGGATGAAGCCGCCGGTGAGCCGGTTGCGGGCGTAGTCGTCCACGAACAGGGGCTGGGTGACGCGCAGGGAGACGCGGCCGATCTCGTTCAGGCCGAGGTTCTGGGCGGTCTCGTCGCGGTGCAGGGTGTTGACGTCCAGGCGGTAGTGCAGGTCGCGGACCAGGGCGCGGGCGGTGCGGGTGGTGTGCTTGATGATGAACTTCGAGCGCGGGGCGAGCTTCACGCCGTCGGCCATCCAGCAGACCATCGCCTCAAGCTCCTGCGCCACCGCCGGCTGGTTGTTGGGCCGGCAGATCATGTCGCCGCGGGAGATGTCGATGTCGTCCTCCAGCCGCAGCGTGACCGACATCGGCGGGAACGCCTCGGCGACCGGGCCGTCGTAGGTGTCGATGGAGGAGATGCGGGTGGTCAGGCCGCTGGGCAGGTGGACCACCTCGTCGCCCGGCTTGAGCACGCCGCCGGCCACCTGGCCGGCGTAGCCGCGGTAGTCGTGGAAGGCCGGGTCGGTGGCCTTCTGCGGGCGGATGACGTACTGGACCGGGAAGCGCACGTCGACCAGGTTGCGGTCGGAGGCGATGTGCACGTTCTCCAGATGGTGCAGCAGGGAGGAGCCCTGGTACCAGGGCATGTTCTCGCTGCGGGAGACGACGTTGTCGCCGTGCAGGGCCGAGATGGGGATGAAGGTCAGGTCGGGCGCGTTCAGCTTGGAGGCGAAGGCGGTGAACTCCTCGTGGATCTCGTTGAACCGCTCCTCGGAGTAGTCGACGAGGTCCATCTTGTTGACCGCCAGGACCAGGTGGGGCACGCGCAGCAGGGTGGTGAGGAAGGCGTGGCGGCGCGACTGCTCAAGCACGCCCTTGCGGGCGTCGATGAGGATGATGGCCAGGTCGGCGGTGGACGCGCCGGTGACCATGTTGCGGGTGTACTGGATGTGGCCGGGGGTGTCGGCGATGATGAACTTGCGCTTGGGCGTGGCGAAGTAGCGGTAGGCGACGTCGATGGTGATGCCCTGTTCGCGCTCGGCGCGCAGGCCGTCGGTGAGCAGGGACAGGTCGGTGTATTCGGTGCCCCGGTCGCGGCTGGTGCGTTCGACTGCTTCGAGCTGGTCTTCGAAGATGGCCTTGGAGTCGAACAGCAGCCGGCCGATCAGGGTCGACTTGCCGTCGTCAACCGAGCCCGCGGTGGCGAAACGCAAAATGTCCATGATGCTTGATGTGTCCCTCGGTCCTGCAAGTCCTGCACGGTTGATCGTTGTCAGCGGACGGCGTGGCGGGCATGGACGCGGGCGGGGCCGGACCCCGCCCGCGTGCGTGCGGCGGGCCTAGAAGTAGCCCTCGCGCTTGCGGTCCTCCATCGCGGCCTCGGAGGCGCGGTCGTCGGCCCTGGTGGCGCCGCGTTCGGTGATCCGGGTGGCCGCGATCTCGGCGATGATCTCCTCGACCGTCGCCGCCGTGGACTGCACCGCGCCCGTGCAGGTCATGTCGCCGACCGTGCGATAGCGCACCACCGCCTCGAACACCGGCTCGTCCTCACCGCGCTGCACCACGGGGGAGTCGGCCAGCAGCATGCCGTCGCGCTCGAAGACGCGCCGCTTGTGGGCGTAGTAGATGGACGGGATCTCGATGCCCTCGCGCCGGATGTAGTCCCAGATGTCCAGCTCGGTCCAGTTGGACAGCGGGAACACCCGGATGTGCTCGCCCTTGCGGATCTTGGCGTTGTAGAGGTTCCACAGCTCGGGGCGCTGGTTCTTCGGGTCCCACTGGCCGAAGTCGTCGCGGAAGGAGAACACGCGCTCCTTGGCCCGCGCCTTCTCCTCATCGCGGCGCGCGCCGCCGAAGACCGCGTCGAAGCCGTGCTCCTCGATCGCGTCGAGCAGCGTCGTGGTCTGCAGCCGGTTGCGCGAGGCCCGCCGCCCGGTCTCCTCCACCACCCGGCCGGCGTCGATGGACGCCTGGACGCTCGCCACCACCAGCCGGGCGCCCAGCTCGGCCGCCCTGCGGTCGCGGAACTCGATGACCTCGTCGAAGTTGTGCCCGGTGTCCACGTGCATCAGCGGGAACGGGATCGGCGCCGGCCAGAACGCCTTCTCCGCGATGCGGAGCATCACGATCGAGTCCTTGCCGCCGGAGAACAGCAGACAGGGACGCTCGAACTCCGCCGCGACCTCACGCATGATGTGGATGGCCTCGGCTTCGAGCACGTCGAGCTGCGAAGTGGTGTAGTCGGCCTGGAGTGTCAACACTTCCTCCGGGTTGGGGCTTATCGATGCAGGTCGCGGATCCCGGCGAGCAACGTCGGCGCCAGCTCCGGTAGGGATACCAGGATATCCGGCAGCGACGGGTCCGCCTGGTTGTAGGTCAACGGCGAGCCGTCGATCCTGCTCGTGTGGGCCCCGGCGGCCAGGGCGACGGCCACGGGGGCGGCGGAGTCCCACTCGTACTGGCCGCCGGCGTGCACGTACGCCTCGACCTCGCCGGTCAGCACGGCGCTGATCTTGGCACCGGCCGAGCCGATCGGGACCAGCTCGGCGCCGACGAGGTAGGCGAGCTTCTGCACGAACTCGGGCGGGCGGGTGCGGCTCACGGCGATGCGGACGCGGCTCTCGCGGCCGACGGCCCCGGCCGGGAGGCCGGGCAGCTTGGGCGGCTGGGCCGTGGACAGGGTGCGCCCCTGCGCGGGGAGCGCGACCGCGCCCGCGGTCAGCACGCCCCGGCCGTCGCGGCGCTCCCACAGGGCCACGTGCACGGCCCAGTCGGCGCGGCCCTCCTCGGAGAACTCGCGGGTGCCGTCGAGCGGATCGACGATCCACACCCGATCAGCGGTCAGCCGGCGCGGATCGAGCCGCTCCTCGCGGGTCGCCTCCTCCGACAGCACGCTGTCGGAGGGCCGCAGCCGGGCCAGCGCCTCCATCAGATAGCGGTGGGCGCTCTGGTCGCCCGCGTCGCGCAGCGCCCGCGAGTCGGCGAAGCCCGTACGCTCCCGGACCCGCAGCAGCCGCTCACCCGCCTCCGTCGCCAGATCGGCGGCCAGGGCATGGTCGTCCCTAATCGTCATCAATACGCTCCAGCTCCCCGGGCGACAGCCGACCAGGTCTTCCACAGGATCTGCAGGTCCAGCATGAGGGACCAGTGCTCAACGTAACGCAGGTCCAACCGTACCGATTCCTCCCACGAGAGATCCGACCGGCCGCTCACCTGCCACAGACCGGTCATGCCGGGCCGCACCAGCAGGCGGCGGCGTACGTCGTCGCCGTAGCATGCCACCTCCTCCGGCAGCGGCGGGCGCGGGCCCACCAGCGACATGTCACCCCGCAGCACGTTGATGAGCTGGGGCAGCTCGTCCAGCGAGTGGCGGCGCAGCCACGCGCCGAGCGGCGTGACCCGGGGGTCGCGGCGCACCTTGAACAGCAGCCCGTTGGCGTCGCTGACCAGCTCGATCTTGCGTTTCTCCGCGTCGGTCACCATGGTGCGGAACTTGAGGATGGTGAACTCGCGGCCGTCGCGGCCCACGCGGGTCTGCCGGAACAGCGCCGGGCCGGGATCGCCGGCGCGCACCGCGACCGCCAGGCCCAGCAGCAGCGGGGCGAGCGCGACCAGCAGGGCGGCGGCGACCAGGCGGTCGAAGAGGTCCTTGACCAGCCGGCGCACGCCGACGAGCTGGGGGTGCTCGACGTGGAGCAGCGGCAGCCCGGCGGCGGGCCGGATCGTGGTGCGCGGGCCGGCGACGTCCATGAGCGCGGGGGCCACGATGAGCTGGGTGTGCGACTTCTCCAGCCGCCAGGCCAGCCGGCCCAGCGCGTCGCCGTCCATCTCGCGGCAGGCCAGCACGGCCACGGTGTCGGCGCCGGCGTGGCGCACGGCGAGCGGCACGTCGGACAGGCCGCCGAGCACCGGGACCCCCGCCACGTCGCAGGACGGCAGGTCGCAGCAGTCGTCGGCGGGCAGGCAGGCGGCGACGATCTGCATGCCGTGGCGGGGCTCGCGGCGCAGCATGCGCACCAGCCCGGCCACGCCCTCGGGGTGGCCGACCGCCACCACGCGGTGCATGCACTCGCCGCGCAGCCGCCGCCGGTGCACCGCGCGGCGCAGGCCGTGGCGGGCCAGCAGGGTGAGCGCGGTGGCCAGCGGCAGCGCCAGCACGACGTAGCCGCGGGCGATCTCGGTCTTGGTCGAGTACGCCGCGACCGCCAGCCCTGCGGTCAGCGCCAGGCCGCACTGCACGATGCGGCGGAACTCCTCCGAGCCGAGCCCGAGCAGGCGCGGCTCGTAGGCCCGGTTCAGCGCCACCGCGCACACCCAGGCGAGCGGCAGCAGTGCGCTCGCGACCGCGTACGGCGCGACGTACGGGGTGACCTCGCCGAACCTGACCCCGACCGCGACCACCCCGGCCACCAGGCCGCAGGCGGCGTCGGCGAGCACGGCGTGGCCGCGATACTGTCGCAGCCACACCGGCATGCCCGGACGCTCGCCGGCCGGACGCGCCGGGGTGACCGGCGCGCCCACGGCACGCCGGACGCCCCGGCCGGTGCCGGCGTATGCCGCTCCGGTCGTGGCCGTCGAAGTCTCAGCGCCGGACAAATGCCCCTCCCAGTGACCGCACACAAACGGGCAGTCATGGAATGATAACGAGGAGAACGGAGGCCGATGATTTGAAGGCTGAAACGTACATCTCCGTGGACATTGAGGCTGATGGCCCGATTCCAGGCCCTTATTCCATGATCAGCCTGGGAATGACCGTAGCGGGGACGATGCGGGGGCGCGAGTTCACGCCGATCAGCCCGGACACCGAGACCTTCTACGCCGAACTCCGCCCGATCAGCGACGACTTCGTGCCGGCCGCGCTGGCCGTGAGCGGCCTGGACCGCGAGGCGCTGATCCGCGACGGCGGCGATCCGGCCGAGACGATGAAGGCGGCGGCCTCGTGGATCAAAAAGGTGTGCCGGAACACCACTCCGGTGCTCGCGGCATATCCACTTTCCTTCGACTGGATGTGGATTTACTGGTATTTCCTGAGATTCACCGACGCCTCACCATTCGGACATTCGCGGTGCATCGATATAAAGACGCTTTATGCCGCAAAAGCCGGAGTGGCCATCGCCTGGGCCACCAAACGGCAGATGCCGCGTCACCTCGTCTCGCAGCGCCCCCACACCCACAACGCGCTCGACGACGCGATCGAACAGGCCGAGCTGTTGCAGAACCTGATGTCCTGGCGGCCCGAACAGTCCTAAGACCCCCCAGAGGGCTGAGCGGCCCCTCAGACGCCCTTGAGCGGCCCTTCACAGCGGCCTGGAGCCGCCCGGAGCCGCCCTGACCGGCCTCAGCGGGGCGGGCCCGCCGGGTTGAGGTCGCCGGCGTGGAAGGCGTTCTGGGTGGGCTCCAGGCCCCGGGTGATCAGCGACTCGACCATGTCGGCGGCCCGATCGACCAGGAAGGGCAGGTCCTTGCGCTCGGCGGTGGCGAAGTCGCGCAGCACGTACGCCGCAGGGTCCATGCGCCCCGGCGGGCGCCCGATGCCGAACCTGATCCGCAGGTAGTCGCGGGTGCCCAGCGACTTGGTGATGGACTTCAGCCCGTTGTGACCGTTGTCGCCGCCGCCCAGCTTGGCGCGCAGCGCGCCGTACGGGATGTCCAGCTCGTCGTGCACGACGATGACCCGCGCGACCTCCACCTTGTAGAAGTCGGCCAGGGCCTTGACCGCTCCCCCGCTGAGGTTCATGTACGTCAGCGGCTTGGCCAGGACCGCCGGGGCGCCCGCGACGCGGCCCTCGACCACCTCGGCCCGCGACCGGTGCGCCTTGAACCTGCCCCCGGCCCGCGCGGCGAGCTCGTCGAGCACCATGAAGCCCGCGTTGTGCCGGTTGCCGGAGTATTCGGGGCCGGGATTGCCCAGCCCGGCGATGAGCCAGCGCTCCACGGGCTCCTCCTGCCGTGCCGTGAACGGTGGGAACGATGTCCAGCATGCCAGGGCGGCCGGCGCGCCGCGCGCCGGCCGCCCTGTGGACGCGTGTTACTCTGCGGCCTCGCCGGCGGGGGCGGCCTCGGCCGCGCCCTCGGCGCCCTCGGCGGCCTCACCCTCGGCGGCCTCACCCTCGACGGTGGTCGGCTTGGCCGTGACGTGCAGGACCAGGGTCTCGGGCTCGGCGGCCAGCGTGGTGCCGCGCGGCAGGGTGAGGTCGGCGGCGGTGATCTGGGTGCCGACCTCCAGGCCCTCGACGTTCACCTCGATGCCCTCGGGGATGTGGGTGGCCTCGGCCTCGACGGCGATCTGGACGAGCTGCTGGTCCAGCAGGCCGTCGGGGTGGACGTCGCCGACGACCGTGACCGGGATCTCGACCGTGACCTTCTCGCCCCGCTTGACGAGCAGCAGGTCGACGTGCTCCAGGAAGCCCTTGAGCGGGTCGCGCTGCACGCCCTTGGGCAGCGCGAGCTCGTCGATGCCGTCGCCCCGCAGGCGGATGAGCACGTTGGGCGTGCGGAGCGCGATCATCAGCTCGTGACCGGGCAGGGTGAGGTGCTTGGTCTCGGTGCCGTGGCCGTAGAGCACGGCGGGAACCTTGTCGGCGCGGCGGATCTTGCGAGCCGCGCCCTTGCCGAACTGGGTGCGCGATTCGGCGGCGATGAGTACTTCGGCCACGACGGATCTCCTAGGGATGATGTCGGTTGGTTCGGATGCCGCGTTCTCCCTCACCCGCCCTAGCGGAAGGCGTTACGAACGCAACCTGGTCAGTCTACAAGCACCGCCGGGTCAGCTATCGCCTTCGAACAGGCTCGTCACCGACCCGTCGCTGAACACCTCGGTGATCGCGCGGGCGATCAGCGGCGCGATCGACAGCACGGTCAGCTTGTCGAACCGCTTGTCCTCGGTGAGCGGCAGCGAGTTGGTGACGACCACCTCCGAGATGCGGGAGTTCTTCAGCCGGTCCACGGCCGGGCTGGAGAACACCGCGTGGGTGGCGGCCACGAGCACGTTCGTCGCGCCCTGCTCGTACAGGGCCTCGGCGGCCTTGGTGATGGTCCCGGCGGTGTCGATCATGTCGTCGATCAGGACGCAGGTGCGCCCGCGCACCCGGCCGACGACCTCGTGCACCTTGACCTGGTTGGCCACGTCGAGGTCGCGCCGCTTGTGGATGAACGCGACCGGCGTGTTCAGCGTGTCGGCCCAGCGCTCGGCCAGCCGGACGCGGCCGGTGTCGGGCGAGACGACGGTGGTCTGTTCCGGGTCGAGCTTGTCGCGCAGGTACGACGCGAGCACCGGCATCGCGAACAGGTGGTCCACCGGGCCGTCGAAGAAGCCCTGGATCTGCGAGGTGTGCAGATCGACCGACATGAGCCGGTCGGCGCCTGCGGTCTTGAACAGGTCGGCCATCAGCCGGGCGGTGATCGGCTCGCGCCCCCGGCCCTTCTTGTCCTGCCTGGCGTATCCGAAGAACGGCATGATCACGGTGATCCGCTTGGCGGAGGCCCGCTTGAGCGCGTCCACCATGATCAACTGTTCCATGATCCACTGGTTGATCGGCGCGGTGTGACTCTGGATCACGAACGCGTCGCACCCGCGCACCGACTCCAGGTAGCGCGCGTAGATCTCTCCGTTGGCGAAGTCGTGCAGCCGGGTCGGGGTCATCTCGATGCCGAGGTTGGCCGCGATCTCCTCGGCCAGCTCGGGATAGGCCCGGCCGGAGAAGAACATCATGTTCTTCTCGCCGGTCGCCTTCATGCCACTCACGTCCCCACCCCTGCGGCGGATACTCGGCCCATTGCTGAATTACTCACGTGCCGTTCTCCTGTAGTTCCTCGGCCGGCGCCTCAGCGGCGGCCAGCGCGCGCCGCGCCGCCTCCGCCGACCTGGTGCCCGCGCGCTTGCGGGCGACCCACCCATCGATGTTGCGCTGCCGCTCCCGCGCCACCGCGATGGCGCCGGGCGGCACGTCGTTGGTGATCGTCGAGCCGGCGGCGGTGTAGGCGCCGTCGCCGACCGTCACCGGCGCGACCAGCATGGTGTCGCAGCCGATGAAGGCGTGCTCGCCGATCGTGGTGTGGTGCTTGTTCACCCCGTCGTAGTTGACGAAGATCGCCGAGGCGCCGATGTTGGCGCCCGCGCCGATCGTGGCGTCGCCGACGTAGGTGAGGTGGGGGACCTTGGCGCCCTCGCCGACCTGGGCGTTCTTCATCTCGACGTGCGCACCGGCCTTGGCCTTGCGGCCGAGCACCGTGCCGGGGCGCAGGTAGGTGTACGGCCCGACGTCGGCCTCGGGCCCGATCACCGCGCCGACGGCGACGGTGTTGACGACCGACGCGCCCTCGCCGACCTCGGTGTCGGTGAGCGTGGAGCCCGGCCCCACCACGGCGCCCGTGGCCACGGACGTACGCCCGTGGAGCTGGGTGGAGGGGTGGATCACCACGTCGGGCTCCAGAATGACCTCGACGTCGATCCAGGTGGTCTCGGGGTCGATCACGGTCACGCCCTCGCGCATGTGGCGTTCGAGGATGCGCCGGTTGAGCACGCGGCGGGCGAAGGCGAGCTGCACCCGGTCGTTGACGCCCTCGACCTCGACGTGGTCGGCGGCGACGGACGCGCCCACCCGGTGGCCGTCGGCGCGCAGGATCGCCAGCACGTCGGTGAGGTACTCCTCGCCCTGCGCGTTGGCCGTGGAGACGCGCTTGACGGCGTCGGCGAGCAGCGCGCCGTCGAAGGCGTACACGCCGGAGTTCATCTCCTTGATCGCGCGCTGCGCCTCGTCGGCGTCCTTGTGCTCCACGATCTCCAGTACGGCGCCGTCGGCGTCGCGCACGATCCGGCCGTACCCGGTCGGGTCGGGCACCTCGGCGGTCAGCACGGTGACGGCGTTGCCGTCGCGCTCGTGCGCGGCGAGCAGCGCGGCCAGGGTCTCGGTACGCAGCAGCGGCGTGTCGCCGTAGGTCACCAGCACGGTGCCGGCGATCGTGCCGGTCTCCTCCAGCACGGTACGCACGGCGTGGCCGGTGCCCCGCTGCTCGGCCTGGACGACCGTCAGCGCGTCGGGGCTGGTCGCGGCCAGATGGGCGCCCACCCGCTCGCGCTCATGACCGATCACGACGATCAGCCGCTCGGGGTCGAGCCCGCGGGCGGCGGCGAGCATGTGGTCCACGAGCGCGCGTCCGCACAGCTCGTGGAGAACCTTCGGCGTTCTGGACTTCATCCGCGTGCCCTCGCCCGCGGCGAGGACGACGACGGCGGCCGGGCGCGGCACACTCACGGACTTACAGGCTCCCTCGGCGTCGCGGCTGTGACAGAGGCTTGCTGTGACAGAGGCTTGATCGTGTTGGCTGACATGGCTGCTCGGGAAGCTGTGACAAGCGCGGATGGCATACGGCTACCCCGTGGGCCCCGCACGGCAACCCACCCGACACCGTGAGCTTACCCGCCCACCCCCGGGACCGATCCAGCCCCACCCGCCTCCCCGGCAAGGCACACGAACAACAGGCGACGGCCCCCCTAGAAGGGCCCACGTCACCAGGGAAAGGGCTCCCGGGGGAGGATTCGAACCTCCGTTGACAGAACCAAAATCTGTAGTCTTGCCCCTAGACGACCCGGGATAGACGGACTTTCCGAGCATTATCCGGTTTTTCCGGGTCCCGCCAGTCCGATCTCCAGGATACCGACCCAGCCCCTTCCCCGCGCGCCGATACACGACCTCACACTCGACGAGTACGGCACAGAACGCCCCTGCTCCAGGCCAAGGGCAGGGCCAGGACAGGCAGCAGGGCCGCAGGAGAACGGCAGAAGGCCCGCCACGCCGCCGCAGCCCCACGCAGCCCACACCGGCCCTCACAGCCCCGGGCAGCCCCCGCACACGGGCCACGACGCCGGTTCACAGGCGGAGCCAGGGCATCCACCACAGCGGGCGACGGCCGCAAAGGCGGGAAGGACACCACCGGCCGCGAGTGCTGAGCGCACGGAACAGGTGAGGCAGAACCGGGCCGGCGCCGACAGGCCAGGGAAACATGCAGCCGGGGCTCCGGCGAACACGGCCGGGAGTCCGCAGATGCGGCGGGCCAGGGCCCGGAACGTGCAGACGGCGCTGGGGCCACGCACACACCGGTGCTGGGGCGAAGGTCAGGCGGCCCCCGAAGTCGGGGTCGGCCCGCGGAAAGGGGAACGCCAGAGAGGGCAGAGGGTTGGGCCGGGACCAGTGAGACGGGGTAACGGGCGGCGGCATCAGTGGAGGAACGCGCAACCCTGGAGGAACGCGCAACCCTGGGGCTGGGGCGCCGAGAGCCACGGGGTCGTGGCTCGCGCGGGTGCTCTTCGCTCTCACGCTCGGCGCGGTGCTCGGCGTGCGCCCGGCGCGGTGCTCGGCGTGCGCCCGGCGCGGTGCTCGACGCGCGCCCGGCGCGGTGCTCGACGCACGCCCGGCGCGGGGCTCGACGCACGCCCGGCGCGGGGCTCGACGCACGCTCGCCGCGGGGCTCGACGCACGCTCGCCGCGGTGCTCCGCGCACGCTCGGCGCGACTCGTGGCGTCCGGCGCGGCACAGGCGCCCGGCACATGGCGCCCGGCACGGTGACCCGGCACACCAGGCCGGCACGGTGACCCGGCACACCAGGATCGCCATGCCGCTGTCGCTGCTCCTGATCGGCGCGGCCCGGCTCGCGCGCGGGCTGCGCGCGGGCGGGCCGACCTGCCGTACCGGCCCCTGCAGTGGCTCGAATCGGCCGCCCACCTCAGCGGGCCGAGGACCGCGCACAGGCGGATCGGGGCGAGGGAGTGGTGAGCCGGGGGCTCCGGAGCGAACAAGCACGAGAACCCCGAGCCGCGCTCGGAGGGTCGCCGACGACGGGCGGTGTGCTGTGCCGCTGGGCGACGGGCGGTGTGCATGCGCCGGGGACCCCGCACCGAGGGACGGCCGATCACGTGCCGCCCTCGGCATGTGGCGGGCGCAGCGGCGCTGGGCGGTGAGGGCTTGGGCAAAGCGGGCAGCGGCAGGCCCCGCACGGCGGGCGGCATGCTACCGCTGCGCGATGGGCGGTGCCCATGCACCGGGCGACCCCGCACCGAAAGCGGCCGGTCATCGCGCCACCCTCGGCACGCGGCGGCCAGTGGGTGGTGAGGGCTTGGGCAAAGCGGGTAGGTGGTGACTCCGCGCGGCGGGCTGTCTTCTTTGCTGCTTCAGCGAGTGGGTAGTGGGGGCTTGGGCGCGGGTCGTGTCTGGACTGAGGAGCGGCGGGAGCGAAGCGACCAGAGCGACGAGGGAAGACACGACCCTGCAAAGCGCCCAAGCCCGCCCGCGCGGAGCGCGGGCCATGAGCACGCCCCGCCCGCGCGGAGCGTGGGCCATGAGCACGCCCCGCCCGTGCGGAGCGCGGGCCATGGGCAGGAACTGGGGTGGGTGGTGGTTCGTTGGAGGAGGTGGAGCTTTGATGTCGGGGCCTTTGGCCAGTTTCTCCTCATCTACCAGCAGTTTGCCGTCCGTGGCTGCCTTAGGGGTTCCTTACTTACGGTTCCGTAGGTTACGGTGGCGTAGCCAGGACATCTTCGTCCATCCGTGCGCGAGAGGTAGCCCATGACCGTTGTCGCCGAGCGCTCGCCCAGTGCGGGCCCCAATCCACAGCCGAAGCCCGATATCGACCCGGAGCGTAAGACGCGGGGCGAGCTCGTCACCTTCGGGGTCGTGGTCGCGGCGCCGTTGATCGCCATTGCCGCGGCGGTTCCGTTCGCGTGGGGGTGGGGGCTCGGGTGGTCCGACGTTCTCATCGCCGTGGTCTTCTACGTGGTGTCGGGTCTGGGGGTGACGGTGGGGCTGCACCGTCACTTCACGCACGGCTCGTTCAAGGCCAAGCGGCCGCTGCGGATCGCGCTGGGCATCGCCGGGAGCCTGTCGCTGGAGATGTCGGTGCTCGACTGGGTGGCCACCCACCGCAAGCACCACAAGTTCTCCGACAAGGAGGGCGACCCGCACTCGCCGTGGCGGTTCGGCTCGGGGTTCCGGGCGCTGTCCAAGGGGCTGCTGTACGCGCACATGGGCTGGCTGTTCGAGGCCGAGCGCACCAACCGCGAGAAGTACGCGCCCGACCTGGTCAAGGACCCCGACGTGCAGAAGCTGCACGCCTGGTTCCCGGTGCTGGCGATCACCTCGGTGGCGCTGCCCGCGGTGCTCGGGGGGTTGCTGACCTGGTCGCTGTGGGGCGCGGTGACCGGGTTCTTCTGGGGGTCGCTGGTCCGCATCGGGCTGCTGCACCACGTGACCTGGTCGATCAACTCCATCTGCCACGTGTTCGGCGAGGAGGACTTCGAGGTGCGCGACAAGTCGCGCAACGTGTGGTGGCTGGCGATCCCGTCCTTCGGGGAGTCCTGGCACAATCTGCACCACTCCGATCCGACGTGCGCCCGGCACGGGGTGCTCAAGGGCCAGATCGACCTGAGCGCGGGGCTGATCCGCTGGTTCGAGAAGGCCGGCTGGGCGAGCGACGTACGCTGGCCGAACCCCGAGCGTCTGGCCGCCAGGCGCGTCGAGCGTCCCACCGCTGTCTGAAGGCGGAGCCGATCCGGCGCGCCCCGGTCCGTCGCGCGATGGCCAGACGGACCGGATGCCCGCCACTCCTACGTATGCGGGCATTATGAATTCTGTGAGCGAACCCCGACCCCGTAAACGCATGACCGGCAAGGAGCGCAGGGAGCAACTGATCGAGATCAGCCGGGCCCTGTTCGCCGAGAAGGGGTTCGACGGCACTTCGATCGAGGAGATCGCGGCCAGCGCCCTGGTCTCCAAGCCGGTGGTCTACGAGCACTTCGGCGGCAAGGAGGGCATCTACGCGGTGGTCGTGGACCGCGAGATGCAAAAGCTGCTCGGCATGGTCACCGAGGCGCTGTCGGCCTCTCACGCGCTGGTCAAGCTGGAGCGCGCGGCGCTCGCCCTGCTCCAGTACATCGAGGAGAGCAGCGAGGGCTTCCGCATCCTCGTACGCGACTCGCACGCCGCGTCCGGCACCGGCACCTTCGCCAGCCTGATCAGCGAGATCGCCAGCCAGGTGGAGGACGTGCTCGCCGACGAGTTCAGCGACCGCGGCTATGACCCCAAGCTGGCCCCCATGTACGCCCAGATGCTCGTCGGCATGGTCGCCCTGACCGGCCAGTGGTGGCTGGACGTGCGCCGGCCCAAGCGCGAGGAGGTCGCCGCGCACGTGGTGAACCTCGCCTGGAACGGCCTGACCGGGCTCGACCCCTATCCGTCGCTGACGGCCGCCTCGCGCGGCCTCGCCCCGCGTACGGCCCCGCGTCCCGTCCCCACCGAGCGGCGCCTGCGCGAGCAGGAGAAGGAGCTCAAGGAGCAGGAGAAGGAGCTGCGCGAGGCCGAGAAGCAGCGCGAGCGGGAGCTGCGCGAGCAGGAGAAGCTGCGCCGCGAGCAGGAGAAGCAGCGTGAACGCGAGCTGAAGGAGCAGGAGAAGCTGCGCGAGCGGGAGCTGCGCGAGCAGGAGAAGCTGCGCCGCGAGCAGGAGAAGCAGCGCGAGCGCGAGCTGAAGGAGCAGGAGAAGCTGCGCGCCCGCGAGGAGCGCCTGGCCGAGCGGGCCGCCGCGATCCAGGCGCGCCTGGCCGAGCGCGGCATTCTGGACGCCCGGGAGTGACGGGCGCGGCGACCGAAACCCGGGCACGCGGGCATCCCTTTATCGGCGCGCTCACCAGCGGATCACGAGCCGGATAACCCGATCAGACGCCAATCGTTCACCGTCCAGTCATCTTTCGTACACTGTATTTAACCAGGTCAGCCATGGAAGCCGACCAGACTGGACGAGTCGGGTACCTACTCACCTACATTAGGGCATATGTCCGCCGAGATCGCGAATTCCGCCCCCGAAGTACGCCAGGACGAGCTACCACTGCCGCAAGAGCGGTTCCTAAACCGCGAGGAGAGCTGGCTCCATTTCAACCAGCGCGTGCTGGAGATGGCCGAAGATCCGGCCATCCCGCTTCTGGAACGGGTGCGGTTTCTCGCGATCTTCGCCAGCAACCTGGACGAGTTCTTCCGGGTCCGGGTCGCGGGGCTGAAGCGGCGGATGGCGACGGGTTTGCTGCTGCGGACCAAGAGCGGGCTCAAGCCGCGCGAGGAGCTGGCCAGGATCGCCTCGATCGCCGACGCGCTGGCGCGGCGGCACTCGGCCTGCTTCCACGACCAGGTGTGCCCGCAGCTCGCGGCCGAGGGCATCGAGATCGTGCGCTGGGAGGATCTCGGCCGTGACGAGCGCACCGAGATGCGCAAGCTGTTCCGCGAGCGCATCCGGCCGGTGCTGACCCCGCTGGCGGTGGACCCCGCGCACCCGTTCCCCTACATCTCCGGCCTGTCGCTGAACCTGGCCGTGATCGTGCGCAACCCGGCCACCGGCCAGACCGTCTTCGCCCGGGTGAAGGTGCCCAGTCAGCTCCCCCGGTTCGTGGCGGCCTCCAAGGACCGTTTCGTGCCCATGGAGGACGTGATCGCGGCCCACCTCGGCCAGCTCTTCAAGGGCATGGAGATCGTTCAGCACCACGTCTTCCGGGTCACCCGGAACGAGGACCTGGAGGTGGACGAGGACGTCACCGAGAACCTGATGCAGGCGCTGGAGCGCGAGCTGCTCAAGCGGCGCTTCGGCCCGCCGGTGCGGCTGGAGGTCGAGGAGACCATCACCCCCGAGGTGCTGGAGCTCCTGGTGGACGAGCTGGGCGTGGCCGAGCACGAGATCTACCGCCTGCCCGGCCCGCTCGACCTGACCGGGCTGCACGCCATCGCCGACCTGGACCGCGGCGAGCTGAGCTACCGCCCGTTCGTGCCGGCCGAGGCCGTGCACGCCGAGGACGACCTGTTCACGGTGCTGCGCGAGCGCGATGTGCTGCTGCACCACCCCTACGACTCCTTCGCCACCAGCGTGCAGCGCTTCATCGAGGACGCCGCCGCCGACCCGAACGTGCTGGCGATCAAGCAGACCCTCTACCGGACCAGCGGCGACTCCCCCATCGTGGACGCGCTGATCGACGCGGCCGAGGCGGGCAAGCAGGTCGTGGTCGTGGTGGAGATCAAGGCGCGCTTCGACGAGCACGCCAACATCTCCTGGGCGCGCAAGCTGGAGCGGGCGGGCTGCCACGTCGTGTACGGCGTGGTGGGCCTGAAGACGCACTGCAAGCTGGCCCTGGTCGTACGCCAGGAGCCCTCGGGCGAGCTGCGCCGCTACTGCCACATCGGCACCGGCAACTACAACCCCAAGACCGCCCGCCTGTACGAGGACGTCGGCCTGCTCACCTCCGACCCGCTGGTGGGCGAGGACGTCACCGACCTGTTCATCCACCTGACCGGCTACAGCAACCACTCGGCGTACCGGCGGCTGCTGGTCGCGCCGCACTCGATGCGCGGCGGCCTGGTGGCCAGGATCGAGCGCGAGATCGCGCACCAGGAGGCCGGACGCCCGGCCCGCATCCGGATCAAGACCAACTCCCTGGTGGACGAGCCGATCATCGACGCGCTCTACCGGGCCTCGCGCGCCGGCGTGCCGATCGACCTGTGGGTACGCGGCGTCTGCACCCTCCGTCCGGGCATTCCGGGTTTGTCGGAGACGATTAGGGTCAGAAGCGTGCTCGGGAGGTTCCTTGAGCACTCGCGCATCTACGAGTTCGGCGGCGGCCGGCGTCCCGAGGTGTGGATCGGCAGCGCCGACCTCATGCGCCGCAACCTGGACCGGCGGGTCGAGGCCCTGGTGAGGGTCACCAGCCCGCAGCACAAGGCGTACCTGTCGGAGCTGCTCGACCTGTGCATGGCCGAGACCACCAGCACGTGGTGGCTGGGCTCCGACGGCACCTGGACCCGCCACCACCGTACGGAGGGCGGGGAGGGCCTGCTCGACCTGCAGACCCATCTCATCGGTACGCGCCGGTGGAGGACGGTTGATGACTGAGCTGGAGGTACAGCCGACCGACATGATCCGCGCGGCCGGCGCGGTCGTGTGGCGGGGCGACGAGAGCAACCCCGAGGTCGCGCTGGTGCATCGCCCCCGCTACGACGACTGGAGCTTCCCCAAGGGCAAGCTCAAGGCGGGGGAGCACGTGATCGCGGGGGCGATCCGCGAGGTGTGCGAGGAGACCGGCATCACGCCGCTGCTCGGCCGCGCGCTGCCCCCGATCCACTACCTGAAGAACGGGCGGCTCAAGCGGGTGGACTACTGGGCCGCCCGCGCGGTGCCGGGCCCCGGCTTCGAGGTCTCCGACGAGGTGGACGAGGTCGTCTGGCTGCCGGTGGACGAGGCGCGGCGGCGCCTGACGTACGAGTGGGACGCGGGGCTGTTACGCGGCCTGCGCGAAGTCCCGCTCGACACCACCCCCCTGATCTTCGTACGACACGCGCTGGCGGGCTCCCGGCAGGACTGGAAGGGCGACGACGACGAACGCCCTCTGGAGGACGCCGGATACGTCCAGGCCGCCGCACTGGCGGTCACCCTGGCCGCGTACCGGCCGGCCCGGCTGATCAGCTCGCCGAGCAAGCGCTGCATGCAGACCCTCAAGCCGTACGCGCTGCGGTCGGGGCTGCCCATCGCCAAGGACCGGCTGCTCACCGAGACCGGCTACGACCACGCCCGCGCCCTGGAGCTGGCGCTGAGCGTGCTCGACGAGGGCAGGCCGGCGGTGATCTGCAGCCACGGCAAGGTCCTGGACGACCTCATCGCCGCGGTCTGCGAGCGGCGGTACCACTCGCCCTCCCTGAGCCGCACCATGGACGCCCACCTCCGCAAGGGCGCCTTCGCGGTGCTGCACCACGCGGGAGGCCGCGTGATCACCGCCGAACGCTACATCGTCTGATCTCTCACTCCAGCGGCCCGCTACCCCAGCAGCTTGGCGGCGGCGGCCGTCGTGCGCTCCCACACCCGGGGGAACTTCTCGTGGGCGCGCTCGGCCGTCGCCCGCTCCATGCCGAGCAGCACGCCGTAGGTGAAGGTGTCCTCACCGGCGGTCCTGGCCGCCTGCGCCTCCTTCTTCAGCAGCTCCTGCGCCACCACGCCGTCCTGGTACAGGCCCAGGGTCTCCTGCACCGACTCGGCCAGCGCGGCCAGCTCGCCCATGCCCAGGGCCTCGGCGGTGTAGCGCGCCCGCTTGGCGGCCTTGCGCACGTCGTGCATGGCCAGCTCGCGCTCCTCCTCGGTCTCCTTGGCCTGGGCCCGGTCGTAGGCCGTGGTCACCCGGGCCCACTCGCGCGCCGCGACCGCGCCAAGCACCTCCTCGGCCGGCTTGCGGGCCAGCTTGGTCAGCGGGGGCGCGGCGAGCAGCGCGTCCAGGGCGTCCAGCAGCGCGAAGTAGCGCTCGGAGCCGAGCGTCTCGCCGATCATGACGTACGCCTGCCGCTCGCGGGCCTCCAGGTCGGCCCCGAGCCGCTGCCGCACCGGGCCCGAGATCAGCTCGGGGCTAAGGGAGCCGAGCTGCCGGTCGTACCTGGCCCGGATGACCTCCAGGTCGCGGGCCTCGCCCAGGTCGTTGCCGAGCCACTGCAGCTCGGCCTGGAGCTCCTCGGTGCCGGAGATGATCGTCTTGAACGCCTTCAGCGCGCTGCGCATCCTGCGGCAGGCGACCCGCATCTGGTGCACGGCGTCGTCGCCGGCGCGGCGTACGCGCGGGTCCTGTGCGAGCAGCGCCGTGACCTGGGCGGACAGGTACTTCAGCACGACCTCGCCGGCCGAGCCGGGCCGTGTGGAGGCGACCTCGGGGACCGGCGCCCGCGCGGGGCGGGCGGCGCCCTCGGTGTCGGCCTCGGCCGCGGCGAGCAGCCGGGCCAGCTTGTTCGCCGAGCCCGCCGGCGTGGCCCCGGCCTTGCGCAGCCGCTTGCCGACGCGGCGCAGCAGCTCGCGGGCGCTCTCGTCGTCCTCGTCGCCGCCGACCAGCTCGGCCTCGATCTCGCGCCAGCGCTCGACGTGGGGCTGCTCGCCGTACACGGTGCCCTTGACCCGGTCGTCGGCCACCTCGACCAGGGTCTCGCCGCCGGGCCCGAGCAGGAGGGTCACGCTGCGCTTGGTGTCGAGCTCGGCCACCGGCTCCAGGTCGGCGCCGCGGGTGTAGGCGCGCACCAGCTCGGCCAGCTCCGGCGGCACCACCTTGATGCTCCGGGTGAGGGGGTGGGTGATCTCCTGGCGCACGCCCTTGGCCTTGGGCAGCTTCAGGTGCCAGCCGGGGTCGGCGCCGCCCCTGCGACGGCGCAGGGTGATGCCCCGCGCGGCCAGGCGCAGGTCGGGGGTGTCGAAGTAGATGGCGACGAGCTGGTGGGTCTTCGGCCCTACTACTTGCGCGCAACCTCGTATGCCGGTCAGTTCGGGAATCTCGTACTCGACCGGCACGTCGAACTTGTCCTCGATCTCGATGGCCATAACACCCCACACTTATCGCCCGGTAGCGGTTTTGTGGCCATCATGCCATCGGAAGGTTAACAAACACCCTCTGGTGCTTCTGTCCGCTTTTCTAGGCGGTCTTCACCGCCACGACGAAGATCCGCCGGAACGGAAACGCCGTCCCGTACGCCCGTCGCGGATACGCCTTCTCCAGCGCCGCCGCACAGTCGGCCAGAAACGCGTCACGGGCGTCGTCGTCGCCGCCGAGCCGGTCCAGCATCGGCCGCAACGCGGTGCCCTGGACCCATCCAAGCACGGCGTTCTCACCGGGCAGCACGTGGACGTAGGTCGTCTCCCAGGCGTCCACCCGGACGCCGGGGCCGGCGAGCAGATCCAGGTAGCCGGCGGCGTCGTCCACGGGGTGCTCGTCGCGGGCCAGGTCGCCGAGGCGGTCGCGCCAGGTGGTGCGGCACAGCTCGCGCACCAGGGTGTGGCTGGGCGCGCCGAAGTTGCCCGGCACCTGGAAGGCCAGCACGCCGCCCGGGGCGAGCGCGTCGAGCCAGCGCGGCAGCAGCTCGCGGTGCTCGGGCACCCACTGCAGCACCGCGTTGGACACCAGCACGTCGATGGGCAGGCCCTCGGGGGCGGGCAGCTCGTCGCGCGCGTCGCGCACCTCGAAGGCCAGTCGCTCGCCCGGCCGTGCCTTGGCGATCATGGCCGGGGAGGAGTCGAAGCCGCGCACGAGCGCCTGGGGCCAGCGCCGGGCCAGCTCGGCGGTCAGTTCGCCGCTGCCGCAGCCCGCGTCCACGACATAATGGGGGTCGCGCGCGGGCACGCGGGCGACCAGCTCGAAGAACGGCCGCGACCGCTCGTCCGCGTACCGGCCGTAGACCTCTGGGTCCCAGATATCTCTTGACATCAAGACAACTGATACCGAGCCAAGTATCTTGATGTCAAGACAGATACACTCGGCGCATGAGGCAGCACGACGAGCCCGATGAGAAGGACCCCGACGAGAAGGAAGTCGACGAGGTCGACCGGCTGGTGGCCGCGTGGCGGCAGGAGCGTCCCGACCTGGACGTCGAGCCGCTCCAGGTGCTCAGCCGGGTCTCGCGGCTCTCGCGCCACCTTGAGCGGGCCAGGCGGGCCGCCTTCGCCGAACACGACCTGGAGCCGTGGGAGTTCGACGTGCTCACCACGCTGCGCCGCGCCGGCGAGCCGTACGAGCTGAGCCCCGGCGCGCTGCTGCGCGCCACCCTGGTCACCTCGGGCACCATGACCAACCGGATCGACCGCCTGGCCGCCGCCGGGCTGGTGCGCCGCCGCCCCGACCCCGAAGACCGCCGCGGCGTGCTGGTCTCGCTCACCGACGCCGGACGCACCCGCGTGGACGCCGCCTTCGCCGACCTGCTGCGCCGCGAGCACGACCTGCTCGCGGGCCTGCCGCCGGAGTCGCGGCAGACCCTCGCCTCGCTGCTGCGGACCCTGCTGACCCCCTTCGACAGCCCGTCCTGAACCCGGCCTCAGTCGCCCAGGCGCTCGGCGAGGTCCAGCCAGGCGGCCTCGACCGTCTCCTTCTCGGCCAGGACCTCCTTCAGCTCGGCGTCGAGCGCGGCCAGCCGCTCGTAGTCGCTCGCCGCGCCGGCCATGGCGGTGTGCAGCTCGGCCTCGCGCTCGCCGAGGCGGTCCAGGCGCCGCTCGTACCTGGCCAGCTCCTTGCGCAGCTCGCGCTCCTCGCGCGCCGACAACCCCGCGGCCGGGGCGGCGGCCGGGGCCGGAGCTGCGGGAGACGGAGACGCGGCGGCGGATGCGGCCCGCGCGGTCACCGCGGTGCCGGCCGCGCGCCGCTCCAGGTACTCGTCCACCCCGCCGGGCAGCAGCGACAGCCTGCCGTCGCCGAGCAGCGCGACCGAGCGATCGGCCACCCGCTCCAGGAAGTAGCGGTCGTGGCTGACCACGATCAGCGTGCCCGGCCAGCCGTCGAGCAGGTCCTCCAGCTCGTTGAGCGTCTCGATGTCCAGGTCGTTGGTCGGCTCGTCGAGCAGCAGCACGTTCGGGTCGTCCATGAGCAGGCGCAGCAGTTGCAGCCGCCGCCTCTCGCCGCCGGACAGGTCGCCGACGACCTTCCACTGCGCCTCGCCGCGGAAGCCGAGGCGCTCCAGAAGCTGCCCGGCCGTCCACTCGCGCTTGCCGACCTTGACGAACTTCCGGACCTCCTCGACCACCTCCAGCACCCGGCGCGTGGGGTCGAGCTCGGCCAGCTCCTGCGACAGGTGCGCCAGGCGGACGGTACGCCCGCGCACGACCCGGCCCGAGTCGGGCTCGACCGTGCCGGCCAGCAGCCGCAGCACCGTGGACTTGCCCGAGCCGTTCACCCCGATCAGCCCGATCCGGTCGCCCGGCCCGAACTGCCAGGTGCACCGGTCGAGCACCAGCGGCCCCGCCCCGGGACCGCCGGCGTGCAGGGTGACGTCCTCCAGGTCGTAGACGGTCTTGCCGAGCCGCGCCGAGGCGAACTTCACCAGCTCCACCTCATCGCGCGGCGGCGGCTCGTCGGCGATCAGCGCCTGCGCGGCCTCGATGCGGAACTTGGGCTTGCTGGTACGCGCCGGCGGCCCGCGCCGCAGCCAGGCGATCTCCTTGCGCATCAGGTTCTGCCTGCGCTCCTCGGCCGCCGCCGCGATGCGCGCCCGCTCGGCCTTGGCCAGCACGTACGCCGCGTAGCCGCCCTCGTAGCGCTCCACCCGGCCGTCCACGACCTCCCAGGTGCGGGTGGACACCGCGTCCAGGAACCACCGGTCGTGCGTCACCACCAGCAGCGCCGACTTGCGCCCCGCGAGGTGCCGGGCCAGCCAGTCGATGGCCTCGATGTCGAGGTGGTTGGTCGGCTCGTCCAGGATGATCAGGTCGTGCTCGCCGATGAGCAGGCGGGCCAGCGCGGTGCGCCTGCGCTCGCCGCCCGACAGCGCCCCGGCCTGGGCCGACAGGTCGATGCCGCCGAGCAGGCTGGAAATGATCTCGCGAATGGCCTGGTCGCCGGCCCACTCGTGCGCGGCCATGCCGCCGAGCACGGCCTCTTCGACCGTGGCCCGGGGGTCGAGGTCGTCGGCCTGCGCCAGCACGCCGACCCGCAGCCCGCGGTTGTGCGTCACCCGCCCGGCGTCGGGCTTGAGAGTGCCGGCGATCACCGAGATGAGCGTCGTCTTGCCGCCGCCGTTGCGCCCGACGACGCCGATCCGGTCACCCGCGGCGATCCCGAGCGAGACCTCGCTCAGCAACGGCTTGGGCCCGTAGGCGTGCGACACCGACTCCAGATTGACCAGGTTCATCGTGTTCCAAGGGTATCCGCCGCGCGCACCCCTACGGTGCGGCCGCGACGACCGCGGCCCCGGGCACGTCGCCGTACGCGGTCAGGGCCGCGCGGCACACCCCCGCGGCCTCCAGTCCGGCCGCCAGGGCCGCCGCCTCGGCCGCGGAGCCGGTCAGGAACGCGCAGGTGGGCCCGGAGCCGGAGACGATCGCGCCGAGCGCGCCGCGCTCGCGGCCGGCGGCGAGCACCCCGGCCAGGCCGGGCATCAGCGCGAGCGCGGCGGGCTGCAGGTCGTTGGCCAGCTCCCGCCCCAGGGCGGCGGCGTCGCCGGCGCGCAGCGCCTCCATCAGCGCCGCGTTGGCCCGGGGCGGCCCGGCCGTGACCCCGGCCTCGGCGCGCAGCCGGTCGCACGTGGCGTACACCTCGGCGGTGGACAGCCCGCCCTCGGCCAGTGCGAACACCCAGTGGAAGCGCCCGCCGACCTCGGCGGGCGCCAGCCGCTCGCCCCGCCCGGTGCCCACGGCGGTGCCGCCGAGCAGGGCGAACGGCACGTCGCTGCCGATGTCGCCGCCGATCTCCATCAGCTCCTCGCGGGTGAGCCCGAGCCCCCACAGCTCGTTGCACGCCACCAGCGCGCCGGCCGCGTCGGCGCTGCCCCCGGCCATGCCCCCCGCGACCGGGATGGCCTTGCGGATCTGCAGATCGGCGCCGTACGCCCGCCCGGCGTGCGCCGCGAGCGCCCGCGCCGCCCGCACCGCCAGGTTGCCGCCGTCGAGCGGCACCTGGTCGGCGGACAGCCCGGTGACCCGCACGGAGTAGGCCCCGGGCTCCACCGGCTCGGCCGCGGTCACGTCGTCGTAGAGCGAGACCGCGTGGAAGACGTTGACCAGGTCGTGGAACCCGTCGGCCCGCGGCGGCCCCACGGCCAGCCGCACGTTCACCTTCGCGGGCACCCGCACGGTCACCGCACCGCCGGCGGCGACCGGAAGACCGGTCACATCAATCACGGGTCACGATCGTAACGAACCCCTGACAAGCTGTTGCCCGCTCTCGGCGTCCACCACGTCCTCCACGGCGGGACGTCTGGGCTCCAGGCCGGGCCGTACGGCGCCTCGGTAGCGCGAGGAGTAGTGCTGCGACGCCTCGAAATCGGTCCTCTTGACCACGTCGCCGGTCTGCGGCGCGTGGATCATGACGCCGTCGCCGACGTTCACGCCCACGTGGTCGGGATCGCCGGTGGGCTTGCCGAAGAAGACCAGGTCGCCGGGGCGCAGCTTGGCCTTGGGAATCCTGCGGCCCTGCTTGAACTGGGTGCCGGTGTAGTGCCCGAGCTTCACGCCCGCCTGCGCCCAGGCGTACAGGGTGAGCCCGGAGCAGTCGAACCCGACGGTATTCCGGCCCCGCCCGATGCCGCGCGTGGGCCCCTCGGCGTCGCCGCCGCCCCAGGAGAACGGCGTGCCGATCATGGCGGTCGCGGCCGACAGCGCGAGCTGCCCCCGCCTGCGCTGCTCCGCCTTCCGCTGCGACCGCACGCCGGCGTCGGGGCGCGCGGCCTCGCCCTCCCAGCCGGGGACGCCCGGCAGGAAGGACTCGACGTCGTCGTCGAGCGGCGACGTGCCGTACGGCTGCGGATCGAGCAGCGGCGGGTCGAACGGCACCGCGTCAGGCCCCGTCTCGAACGGCGGCGGACCGAACGGCGGCGTGCCGAACGGCGGCGGGTCGGGCGGCGCCGTCACGTCGTACGGGCCGGTCGTCTCGGGCCACGGGCCCGGCCAGGGCCCGTCGCCGGGCGGAGGCAGGAGCGATGCGAGCAGCGCGATCAGTCCCGCCGCGAGACCCGGAGGCATCGCCCACCTCCTCCCTCCACCACGCGGGGGGAGGGGGGACGCCTACGAACCGGCCACCGAATATCCGGAGAGATCATCATGCGGCGGGTGATACCCCATGATCCCGCTGATCATGAGTAAAGCGACATTCGTTAGAACAGCCCGAAAACCACCGCAAACAGCATTAAGCCTTTCGGTTTTCCGCGATCCGAGCGAACTCCTCGATCGTCAACTGTTCGCCCCGGGCGGCGGGCGAAACCCCCGCCCCGCGCAGCGCCTCCTCCGCGAGCGCGGCGCTCCCGGCCCAGCCCGCCAGCGCCGCCCGCAGCGTCTTTCTGCGCTGGGCGAACGCCGCGTCGATCACGGCGAAGACCTCCTCGCGGGAGGCCGAGGTGGCGGGCGGCTCGCGCCGGGTCAGCGACACCAGTCCGGAATCGACGTTGGGCGCGGGCCAGAACACCGTACGGCCGACGGGACCGGCCCGGCGGACCTCGGCGTACCAGGCGGCCTTCACCGACGGCACGCCGTACACCTTGGAGCCCGGCGTGGCCGCCAGCCGGTCGGCGACCTCGGCCTGCACCATGACCAGCCCGGTGCGCAGCGAGGGCAGCACCTCCAGCAGCCGCAGCACCACCGGCACCGCAACGTTGTACGGCAGGTTCGCCACCAGCGCCGTCGGTGCCCGCCCCGCCGCGCGCAGCTCCTCGGGCGGCACCCGCAGCGCGTCGGCGGCCACCACGGTCAGCCGCCCGGCCAGCTCCGGCGCGTGCTCGGCCACCGTCAGCGGGAGCTGCCCGGCCAGCACCGGGTCGATCTCCACCGCGATCACGTGCGCCGCCTCGGGCAGCAGCGCCAGCGTGAGCGAGCCGAGACCGGGCCCCACCTCGATCACGACGTCGTCGGGCGCGAGCGAGGCCGCCCGGACGATGCGGCGCACGGTGCCACCGTCGATCACGAAGTTCTGGCCCAGCCGCTTCGTCGGTCGAAGATCCAACTTGTGGGCCAAAATACGTATTTCCGCGGGCCCCAGCAGGCTCACAATAGTTCCCCCTAAGTCATCCAACCGAGTGTCTCGCACCGAACACCATGTGATGGAGCCCAGGTCTCGACGGGCACCGGGACCTGCACGAGAGGATCCAGTGTGGATAACGTTGCCATACGGGGGAGCGGCGGCATCGATGGGAACTCCCCACCTGGAGCGAGCGCGATCATGAGCACGGAACACCCTGGTGCGGAGCGCCTGCGGCCCACCGACCCCGACACGATCGGGCCGTACCGGCTGCTGGGGCGGCTCGGCGAGGGCGGCATGGGCACGGTGTACCTGGCGCTCGCCCCGACCGGGCGGGCCGTGGCGGTCAAGGTGGTCAAGCCCGAGTTCGCCGTCGTGGACGGCTTCACCGCGCGCTTCCACGCCGAGGTGGACAACGCCCGCCGGGTCGCCTCCTTCTGCACGGCCCAGGTGCTCGACAACGGCAACGACGATTCCGGCCTGCCGTACATGGTGACGGAGTACATCGCGGGCACGCCGCTGTCGCGGCAGATCAGCCAGTACGGCGCCCTGGAGCCGGGCCCGCTGCACGGCGTGGCCCTCGGCGTCGCCGCGGCGCTGGCCGCGATCCACGTCGCCGGGCTGGTCCACCGCGACCTGAAGCCGGCCAACGTGATCCTGTCCATGTCCGGCCCGCGCGTGATCGACTTCGGCATCTCCCGGGCCCTGGACCGCACCCAGGGCTTCACCATGTCCGGCGAGCTGATCGGCAGCCCCGGCTGGTGGGCCCCGGAGCAGGTCCGCGGCCTGGAGATCACCCCCGCGGCCGACGTGTTCGCCTGGGGCTGCCTGGTCGCCTACGCGGGCAACGGCCGCCACCCCTTCGGCCGCGGCGACGCGATCACCATGGCCTCCCGGGTCCTCCACAGCGCCCCCGACCTGGGCGCCCTGCCCGCCCCGCTGAACGAGCTGGCCCGCGCGGCGACCGCGATGGACCCCTACCAGCGCCCGACCGCCCAGGACCTGCTGCTGGCCCTCGTGGGCGGCGGCATCCCCACCCCCACCCGCCCGGCCGATCCGGCTCCGGAGAACCCGCCGACCCTCATCGCCACCGACCTGCTGGCCGAGTCCTGGCAGCCGCCCGCCAACGTGGCCCCCGACGCCACCCAGACCCTGAGCGCCCTCGGCGTCCCCGAGACCACCGCGGCGCCCCCCGAGACCGCCACGCCCGCCCCCACGCCCGCTCCCGCACCCGTCTCCGAGCGCGACGAGAGCGAGATCACCCAGCCCGGCCTGCGCGCCCCCACCGGCCCCTCCGTCCTCCCCCCGCGGCCCGACGACACCGGCCCCGGCAACGGGACGGCCCCGCCCAGCACGCAGGAGGACGTCCAGGGCCGCCTGGTGGAGCAGGCCCTGGCGGCGAGCGCCCGGCCCGCGGAGACCACCCCCGCCCCCGGCACAACGGACGGACGGCAGCCGGCGCCCCCGTCAACGGTGCCGCCATCCACAGTGCCCCCGTCCACCGTGCCCCCGTCCACAGTGCCGCCATCCACCGTGCCCCCGTCCACGCCGCAGGCTCCCGTGACGCCGGTGGCGGCGCCCGCCCCGCCCCCCGGGAAGGGCGGCGCCGGCCGCCGCTGGCTCATCGCGGCGCTCGCGGTCGTCGCGGCCCTGGTGGTCACGGCCGTGGTCCTGGTCAGCATCAACTCCGGCACCGGCGGCAGGGTGACGCCCACCTCGGGCGGACAGGGCGACGGCGACGCGGTCACCGACATCGGCCGCCGGATTCCCACCGGCTCCTACATCGAGGACCCGCAACTGATCGTCTCCGCCGCGCCCGCGTGCGGCCTGGGCGAGTACCAGGGCGCCACGCCGTCCCGGGGGCAGTTCTGCACGGTCAGGTGGACCATGCTGAACCCGGGCGGCGAGCTGGTGGCCCTGTCGCGCACGCCGCTGTCCGCCGTGGACGACCGCGGCGCGCGGCAGGCCGCGCACACCTCCTCCACGCCGCTGCCGGCCGCGCTCGCGCCCGGCGCCAAGGTGGACGGCGTGCTGGTGTTCGACCTGCCGCCGGGCCGCAAACCGGCCCGGCTGGTGGGCAAGGTGATCGAGGGCGGCCCGGACATCGAGGTGCGGCTGTCATGATCGTGCGCATGACCCCGATGCGGGCGGTCCTGGCCGCCGCCCTCCTGCTCCTGCCGACGGCCGCGTACCAGGCGTACCAGGTGTATCGGGCGGACCACGCGGGCCGGGCGGAGGCGGCCGCGGCCTGTGCCGCGACCCCCCTCCGCACCGACTTCGACGGCGACGGGGCGGACGACTTCGTCACCGGCGACCCCTTCGCCGACGTGGACGGCCTGCCGGGCGCGGGCGCGGTGCACCTGGTCAGCGGACGCGCCCTGACCCCCGTCGGCGCCCCCGACCCGGCCGCGGGCGACGCGTTCGGCTGGTCGGTCGCGCTGGCCCAGCTCGACGGCGACGGCTGCGCCGACCTGCTGGTGGGCGCGCCGTACGCGGACGTGGACGGCCGTACCGACGCGGGCGCGGTCTACGTCCTGTACGGCGGCGCGGAGCGCAACGTCCGCATCGTCGCCCCTGAGCCGCAGCAGGACGCCCACTTCGGCTGGTCCCTGGCGGCGAGCCCCGACGACGGCGGCGTGGTGGCGATCGGCGCCCCGTACGAGGAGGACGACCAGGTCAGGGACGCCGGCGCGGTCTACCTGTTCCGCGGGAACGACACCAGCACGCTGACCCGCATCAGCCAGGAGAGCGAGGGCGTCACTGGCAACAGCGAGACCGGCGACATGTTCGGCTGGTCCCTGGCCCTGGGCAGGCTGGCGGGCGCCGCCGACGGCGTGGACCTCGCGGTCGGCAGCCCGTACGAGAACAACGACGGCACCGGCCGCCAGAACGTCGAGGGCATGCTCGACACCGGCGGCCTGAACGTCGTCCACGACCCGACGCGGGCCGAGGGCGGCAGGTACACCGGCGGCAAGTGGGAGCTGAAGGACCTGGTGGACACGTCGGTCGCGGGCGAGGCCCCCGGCGACCGCTTCGGCTACGCCCTGGCGTACGCGGCCGGCAGCCTGGCCGTGAGCGCCCCGCTGGCCGACGTACGCGGCGTCAAGGACGCCGGGCTGGTCCACGTGCTGCGCAGCGACGGCTTCCGCGCCCTCGCCAAGGGCACCACCCTCTACCAGGACGCCGAGGGTGTGGAGGGCGACGCCGCCGCGACCGACGCCTTCGGCTTCTCCCTGGCCATGGGCGCCGGCGAGACGCCGGACGACGTGCGCCTGGCGGTGGGCATCCCGTTCGACGCCCCCGAGCAGAAGGGCGCCGTCCAGTTGATCCCCCTGGCGAACCCCGGCGAGGACCGGCTGCTGACCTCCGCCTCCGCCACCCCGAACGAGCACTTCGGCTGGTCGGTGGCCTTCAGCGGCAACCGCCTGCTGGCCGGCATCCCCGACGCCCCCAAGGGCGGCGCCGTGGGGGTCCTGGGGCGGGTGGAGGGCGCCTTCACCCTGCTGACCCCGACGCCGGCCGGCGCGGGCGGCACCACGACCGACACGGGCGTCAGCCTCAGCGGGTGACCGGGCCGATCACCGACGCCACCACCCTGCGCACGGCCGCGTCGTCCGGCTGGGTGCTTTCCCGGCCGGCGAACAGCAGGTGCCCGGACCCGACCAGCATGAGCGCCAGGGTCTCGACGTCGGCGTCGGCCGCGACGCGGCCGAGATCCCGTTCGGCGGCGAGGTAGCCGGCGATCATGTCGGTGGCCTCCGCCAGGACCGGGACGCCGACCGGCCTGGTCTGACGCAGCCGCGCGCGCAGGCCGTCGCGGAAGGTGATGAGGCTGACGATCGCCAGGGCGACCGACCCGAACACCTCCGTCAGCGCCTGGGTGAGGTTGCCGGCGACGGTGCCCGTTCCGGCCGACTCGCGCAGCGCGGTGGCCTGGGCCTCCATCCGGGCGATGCCGTCGAGCACCAGTTCGGCGAGGAAGGCGTCGAAGTCGTCGAAGTACCGGTGCAGGACGCCCTTGGCGACGCCCGCCTCGGTGGTGACCGCCCGGCTGGTCAGCGCGTCGGGCCCGTCACGGAGCAGGACACGTTCGGCGGCCTGGAACAGGTGCTCGCGCGGGTCGCGCAGGTGTACGCCTGTGGGCACCGTGCGTCCCTCCATTCCTCGCTCGGCGAAACCGGGTTACCAGTGGGCGCTTGCCCACTAAAGTGGGCACATGCCCACTATACCGTCGGATCGATCAGTTCCTCCTCCGAGCGAGCCGCACAAGGCCAGGCAGATCGCCGAGTCCTTCGGTGTGGACGCCGAACGCTACGACCGGGCCCGGCCCCCCTACCCCGACGCCATGGTGGCGCGGATCATCGCCGCCAGCCCCGGCCCCGACGTCCTCGACGTCGGCTGCGGCACCGGCATCGAGGCCCGGCAGTTCCAGGCGGCCGGGTGCACGGTGCTCGGCGTCGAGCCCGACGCCCGGATGGCCGACTTCGCGCGGCGCACCGGGGTCGAGGTCGAGGTGGCGACGTTCGAGTCCTGGGAGCCCGCGGGCCGGGTGTTCGACGCGGTCATCGCGGGCACGGCCTGGCACTGGGTCGATCCGGTCGCCGGCGCGGCCAAGGCGGCGCGGGTGCTGCGCCCGGGTGGCCGGCTGGCGGCGTTCTGGCACGTGCCCGAGCCCCCGTACGCCGTGTCCGACGCCCTCGCCACGGCCTTCCGGCGGGTGATGCCCGACTCGCCGTTCACGTTCGCCGTCCAGGCGGTGGGCGATGACCGCACGCCTGCCGCGGACCTGTACCAGCCGCTGCTCACCAAGGCCGTCGACGGAATCCGGGAGGCGGGCGGCTTCGGCGAGCCGGAGCAGTGGCGGTTCGACTGGCAGCGGTCCTACACCCGTGACGAGTGGCTGGACCAGTTGCCCACCACCGGCGCGCTCACCCGGCTCCCGCAGGACAAGCTGGAGGAGGTGCTGAGCGGCGTGGGCGCGGCCATCGACGCGCTCGGGGGCGACATCACGGTGGAGTACGCGACCATGGTGGTCACCGCGGCCCGGCCCGGCCCCTGACCCGTGACGGCGATCACTGCCAACTGAGGGCGGTCACCCCGGAAGGGGGCGGGAGGATCTTGATGACCTCCCCCTCCTCGGGGAAGCGGTTCAGGCCCGGCCTGACGCGCTCGCCGTCGCGGAGGGTGATCTCCTGCTCGCTGAGCACATCGCGTACGGTGGCGCCGGTGGTGGTGGCCCGCATGCGCACCTTGTCACGCATGACGACCACGCTGCGCCGGGTGCGGACGGTGAGGTCCATGCCGGCCAGGGGCAGCATCTGGGTGGTGGGCGCGGACAGGGCTCCGGCCCGGTCCCGCAGGCCCAGCTCGTCCAGGGCCTCGCCCACGTTGTTGGCGGTCACCCACTGGGTGCTGCGCTCGCCGTCCAGCGTCAGCCGGATCGGCCGGGCGTGGCGGACCACGATCCTGGAGCCGTCGCCGATCCGGGTCTCGGCGGCCGGGTGGAGGTAGTCGCCCGCGCCGACCTTGACCCCGGCGGAGGTGAGGGCTTCGTCCACGGTGGTGGCGAAGCCGCGCATGCGCCTCAGCTCGCCATCGACGATGAGCTCGACCTCGGCGGCGGCGCTGACCACGGTGACCGCGATGACCGCGACGACCGCGATCACACCCCCGGCGACCCAGCCCAGGCGGTCGCGGATCGCACCGGCCGCCGGGGGCCTGCGGCGCCTTCCGCGCCGCCGCCTGCGTAGCGTCTGCGACACGTACGTCCTCCGGTGACTCGACCGGTGCCGAACGTAACGCGGCGCGCTCGACCACTACAAGTGACTGGACGGTTCCGTGGCGTTACACTTCCTTACCAGGGGCCGAAGATCTTCTCGCCGTTGGCGCCGATGGCCGCGGCCAGGGCCTCGGGTTGCATCGACTTGACCTCGGCCAGGCACCGCAGCGTGAGCGGGATGAGGTACGGCGCGTTGGGCTTGCCGCGGTGGGGCGTGGGCGGCAGGTACGGCGCGTCGGTCTCGACCAGCATCAGCTCGGGCGGCGCCACCCGCGCGGCCTCGCGCAGGTAGCCGGCGTTCTTGTACGTCACCGGGCCGGAGAACGACATGAAATAGCCGGCATCGACGCACCGCTTGGCCATCTCGGCGTCGCCGGAGTAGCTGTGGAAGATCACCACATCCGGCGCGCCCTCCTCCGCCAGCACCCGCAGCACGTCGTCGTGGGCCTCGCGGTCGTGGATGACCAGCGCCCGCCCGGTGCGCTTGGCGATCTCGATGTGCGCGCGGAAGCTGGCGTGCTGGTCGTCCTTGGCCGCCCAGTCGCGGTAGTAGTCGAGCCCGGTCTCGCCCACCGCGCGCACCCGCGGCTCGCGGGCCAGCTCCTCGATCTCGGCCAGGACCTCCGGCGTGGCCGCGTGGGCGTCGTTGGGGTGGATGGCCACCGCGGCGTACACGTCGGGGTGCCGGGCCGCGACATCGGCGCCCCAGCGCGAGGACGCCAGGTCATAGCCGACCGTGACCAGGCGCGTCACCCCGACCGACCGGGCCGCCGCCACGATGCCCTCGACCGACGCCGCCGCGGCCTGCGCCGCGGTGGCGACCGGATCTTCGGGGGCGGCGGGGCGGCTGCCCACCATGATGTCGAGGTGGCAGTGGCTGTCGAACACTTCGGCGCCCAGCGGCTCGGGGGGCGCCGGCGGGACTTTACTCATATGCCTATCAACCGCCCAGGCGGGCGAGCTCGTCGTCGACGACCTTCGGGTCGAGCTTGGGGAACAGCGGGGTCGGCGGCGCCAGCGGGGTGCCGGGCCGGATCGGGCGGTGCTCCCACGTGGCCGCACCCGTGTAGTCACCGGTGATCACCGGATAGCGCGCGCCGCCCTCCTCGTCCACCTCGCGGATCTCCGGCATGCCGGACCAGACGCCCTCGCCGCCCAGCATCGCGTAGATCTTGTTGGAGGAGGTCGGCAGGAACGGCGTGAGCAGGGTCTTGGCGTCATCGACGACCTGGAGCGCGACGTGCAGGATCGACTTCTGCCGCTCCGGGTCGCCCTTGAGCTTCCACGGCTCCTGCTCGGCGAGGTACTTGTTCGCCTCGCGCACGACGTCGAACGCCTCGGTGATCGCGTTCTTGAACCGGGAGCGGCCCAGCTCGGCCCCCACCGGGCCGAAGGCCGCCCGCGAGCGCTCCAGCAGCGCCCGGTCGGCGTCGGTCAGCTCGCCCGGCTCGGGGATCTCGCCGAAGTTCTTGGCCGCCATCGAGATCGACCGGTTGACCAGGTTGCCCCAGGCGGCGACCAGCTCGCCGTTGTTGCGGTTGACGAACTCCGACCAGGTGAAGTCGGTGTCCTGGGTCTCGGGCCCGGCCACCGCGATGTAGTAGCGCAGCGCGTCGGCGTCGTAGCGGGACAGGAAGTCGCGCACGTAGATGACGACCTGGCGGGAGGAGGAGAACTTGCGCCCCTCCATGGTCAGGAACTCGCTGGAGACGACCTCGGAGGGCAGGTCGAGCGCGCCGAGGGAGCCCGGGGAGCCGTCGCGCGAGCCCTGGCCGTTGTAGCCGAGCAGCATGGCCGGCCAGATCTCGGCGTGGAAGACGATGTTGTCCTTGCCCATGAAGTAGTAGCCGCGGGCGTCGGGGTTCTGCCACCACTGCCGCCACGCGTCGGGGTCGCCGGAGCGCTTGGCCCACTCGACCGACGCCGACAGGTAGCCCACCACCGCGTCGAACCACACGTACAGCTTCTTGTCGGGGCGGTCGCGCCAGCCGTCGAGCGGGATCGGCACGCCCCAGTCGAGGTCGCGGCTGATCGCGCGCGGCTGGAGGTCGTCGAGCAGGTTCAGCGCGAACTTCAGCACGTTGGGCCGCCACTCGCCCTGCTTGCTCTGCAGGTAGGAGCCCAGCGCGCCGGCGAAGGCGGGCAGGTCGAGCATGAAGTGCTCGGTCTCCACGAAGACCGGGGTCTCGCCGTTGATCCGCGACTTGGGGTTGATCAGATCGACCGGGTCGAGCTGGTTGCCGCAGTTGTCGCACTGGTCGCCGCGCGCGCCGTCGTAGCCGCAGATGGGACAGGTGCCCTCGATGTAGCGGTCGGGCAGGGTGCGGCCGGTGGACGGCGAGATCGCGCCCATCGTGGTCCTGGGGAAGATGTAGCCGTTGTCGTACAGGCCCTTGAAGATCTCCTGCACCACGGCGTAGTGGTTGCGCGTGGTGGTACGGGTGAACAGGTCGTACGAGAGCCCGAGCGCGGTGAGGTCCTCGGCGATGACCCGGTTGTAGCGGTCGGCGAGTTCGCGGGCGGTCACGCCCTCCTTGTCGGCCTGCACCTGGATCGGCGTGCCGTGCTCGTCGGTGCCGCTGACCATCAGCACCTTGTTGCCCGCCATCCGCTGGTAACGGCTGAAGATGTCGGAGGGCACCCCGAATCCGGACACGTGCCCGATGTGGCGGGGACCGTTTGCGTAGGGCCACGCGACGGCGGTCAAGATGTGCTGGGACATGACTCCAGCCTAGAGGGCCGCGCGCCCCTTCCCGAACCGAATATGCCCGCCGTCGTCAGTCGCGCGCCGCGACGCGGCCCTCTCCGGCCGTCTCGGCGGCGGTCGCGTCCTCGGCGGCCTCCTTACTCACCGCCTCGGCGGCCTCCTTGCTGACCGCCTCGGCGGCCTCCTTGCTGACCGCCTCGGCGGCCTCCTTGCTGACGGCCTCGGCGGCCTCCTCGGCGGCGGAGGCGGCGACGTCGGTCGGGGTCTCCTTGGTGCGCCGGATGCCCAGGATGCTGATGAACAGCGCCGCGAAGATGGTCTGGAAGCTCATGATCAGAGCCGTGGCCGAGGGCACCACCAGACGCAGCGACTCGCGCGGGTTGAGCTCGCCGAAGCTGCGCACCTGCCAGTGCACCAGCGAGGCCACCAGACCGGCGAGGCCGGCCAGGGCCAGCAGGCCGCCGACGATCAGCCCGCGCTCCAGGGTGATCACATCGACCAGGCGCTTGACCCGCCGGTCCTCGGGCAGGAAGCCCTCCTCGGCCGCGTAGACCTTGGTGAACAGCGCGAACAGCACCGCCTGGAAGCCGATGACCACCATCGCCGACGCGCCGACCAGGGTGTCGACGTCGAAGGCCAGCTCGCCGATCTCGACCGGGCCGAAGGTGAGCGCGGTGCCCGCGGCCACGCCGAGCACCATCATGACCAGGCCGGGGATGAAGAACAGCCAGCGCGGGCTGTAGAGCAGCAGGAAGCGCAGGTGGCGCCAGCCGTCGCGCCAGGAGCGCAGGTGGGGCGGGCGGGAGCGGCCGTCGGGGGAGAGCGTGGTGGGCACCTCGCGGACGTCGAGGCCCTGCAGGGTGGCCTTGACGACCATCTCGCTGGCGAACTCCATGCCGCCGGTCTGCAGGCCCAGCCGCAGGATCGAGTCGCGGCGGAAGCCGCGCAGCCCGCAGTGGAAGTCGCCGATCTTGGAGGGGAAGAACAGCCGGCCGATGAACGACAGCACCGGGTTGCCGAGGTAGCGGTGCAGCGGGGGCATGGCGCCGGGGGCGATGCCGCCCCGGAACCGGTTGCCCATGACCAGCTCGGCGCCGTCGCGCAGCTCGTCCACGAACGGCTTCAGCGCGGTGAAGTCGTAGGAGTCGTCGGCGTCGCCCATGATGACGTAACGGCCGCGGGCGGCGCGGATGCCGCCCATCAGCGCGTTGCCGTAGCCCTTCTCCTCCACGTGCACGACACGCGCGCCGGCGTCGCGGGCGAGCTGCTGGGAACCGTCGGTGCTGCCGTTGTCGGCGATCACGACTTCACCCTCGATACCGTGCTCCCGCATGCAGGAAAGGGCCTTGCGCACACAGGTCTCCACGGTCTCCGCCTCATTGAGGCAGGGCATGACCACGGTCAGTTCCACGACACAACCTCTCGCTCACGGCACGTGCAATTTCACCATCATGCCCTCCGACTCGTCGTGCCAGGGTCAAGACGCCCAAACGGCTGGCATCCTGTAATCCATGGTGAGCGTTGCGGAGCGGCCGCGATTGAGACTGCCCGCCGCGGAGACGAGAACACGCCTGATCGCGTTCCTGCGCGGGCACCGCTGGTTCTCCGCGGCGTTCGCGCTGGCAGCCGTACTGCGGCTGATCACCATGCTGGCATACTCGCCGGCCCTGTGGTTCAACGACTCCTACGAGTACGTCTCGGTCGCGCTGCACCCCACCCGTCCCCACCCGATCCGGCCCAACGGCTACGGCTGGTTCCTGATGCTGCTGGAGCCCTTCCACAGCTTCGCGTTCGTCGTCTTCGTCCAGCACCTCATGGGCCTGGCCACCGGCGTGCTGATCTACGCGCTGCTGCGCAAGCGGTTCGGCCTGCCCGGCTGGGGGGCGACCCTGGCGGCGGTGCCGGTGCTGTTCGACGGCTACCAGATCCAGCTCGAACACCTGATCATGTCCGACACCATGTTCACGCTGCTCGTGGTAGCGGCGATCACCATGGTGCTCTGGCACCGGAAGATGAGCCCGCGCGTGGGCGCGGTGGTGGGCCTGCTGCTCGCGCTCACCGCGCTGACGCGCAGCATCGGCCTGCCGATCCTGGCCCTGGTCGTGGTCTACCTGCTGATCAAGCGGGTCGGCTGGCGGCCGATCGCCGCCCTGGTCGCCGCCTGCGCGGCGCCGGTCGTGGCCTACATGGCCTGGTTCTCCAGCGCGTACGGCAGCTTCGCGATGACCAGCAGCGACGGCCCGATCCTGTACATGCGCACGTCCCTGTTCGCCGACTGCAACAAGATGGGCATCGACGCGCGCAGGGAGCTGGACCTCGCGCTGCTGTGCATCAGCGTGCCGGTCGAGATGCGCGGCGTGTCGGGCCAGGGGTTCCTGTGGTGGAACACCGACACCCAGACCTTCCACCGGTTCGCGCCCGGCACCAAGTTCGGCGTGGAGATGAACGCCAACGCGGGCGCGTTCGCCCAGCGCGCGATCCTGTCGCAGCCGGGCGACTACCTGTCGTTCGTGGCCCGCGACTTCTTCCGCGCCTTCCGCTGGGACCGCCCGGTCTACCCCGACGCGAGCACCTACCTGCAGTACGAGTTCCCCAGCGTGGAGAAACCGCTGCCCACCTGGTCGCTCTACCACGGCCGGGCCGACACCGACGCCGAGCTGTACGAGCAGGGCCGGGCCGCGCCGCAGATCACCCAGCCCTGGGCCGGGTTCATGCAGGGCTACCAGCGCATGGTGCACCTGCCGGGCACGGCCCTGGGCGTGCTGCTGCTCATCGGCCTGTACGGCGTGGCGGTGCGCTGGCGGCGGCTGGGCGGCCCGGTGCTGCTGCCGTGGCTGGCCGCCCTGGGCCTGATCCTGGCCCCGGCCGCGACCGCCGAGTTCGACTACCGCTACCTGCTGCCCGCGGTGCCGCTGGCCTGCCTGGCCGCCGGGATCGCGCTGCGCCACGGCGTACGCCCGTGGCGGCGCGCGGCGGCCAAGGCCGGGGCCGGGGCTGGGGCTGGGGCTGGGGCCGGGGCTGGGATCGAGGCCGGGCCCGGGGCCGGCGACGCGCCCGCCATCGAGCCCGCCGAGCCTGTCACTGGGCCCGCCACTGGGCCCGCGACCCCCGGCCCGGAGGCGGCCGGCCGCTGAGCGCCGGTCACGCGCCCCGCCGTGCGGCTAGCGGTGGACGGCGTTGTAGAGCGCGCGGCGCGAGACTCCGGCGGCCCTGGCGACCTCGGCGACGGCCTCCTTGCGCGGGGTGCCCGCCTCGGCCAGGCGGGCGACCTCGGCGGCCAGCTCGTCCAGGTCGGCCTCGCCGGGCGTGGCCGGCACGTGCCCGGCCACCACCACGGTGATCTCGCCCTTGACCCCGCCGGCCGCCCAGTCGGCCAGCTCGGCGAGGCTCCCCCGGCGGACCTCCTCGTAGGTCTTGGTCAGCTCGCGGCACACCGCCGCCTGCCGCTCGGCGCCGAACGCCTCGGCCATGGCCTCCAGGGTGGCCGCGAGGCGGTGCGGGGCCTCGAAGAAGACCATGGTGCGCTCCTCGGCGGCCAGCCCCTCCAGCCGGCGCGCCCGGTCGCCCGGCCTGCGCGGCGGGAACCCCTCGAAGCAGAACCGGTCGCTGGGCAGCCCCGACACGGCCAGCGCGGTCGTGACCGCCGACGGGCCGGGCAGGGCGGTGACGTGCACCCCGGCCTCCACGGCGAGGCGGGTGAGCCGGTAGCCGGGGTCGGACACGCCCGGCATCCCCGCGTCGGTCACGACCAGTACAGTCGCCCCCTCCTTCAGGGCCACCAGCAGCTCGGCGGCCCGCTCGGCCTCGTTGGCGTCGTAGTAGGAGACCAGCTTGGCGCGGATCTCGACCTCCAGGTCGGTGGCCAGCCTGCGCAGCTTGCGGGTGTCCTCGGCCGCGATCACGTCCGCGCTCTCCAGCGCCTGCCGCAACCGCGGCGAGGCGTCCCCCACGCGCCCGATGGGCACTCCGGCCAGCACCAACCTCCCGAAACCGTTCACGCTCCCCAGTCTCGCGCACCGGGACGCCGATCACGCGCCCGGCCGTGCACCCCAATTGAGTTGTGTGTCGCGTTTCTTAACTTCACCGGATGGGCAGCCCCGTACGATGGCCGGGTGGCGGTGACCGACTTCTCATACCAGGCCCATGGTCAGCCGGCGTCCGAGCAGAACGTCCGGGTGCCGTCCGCGCGCGAGCGGCTGGTGCCGCCCATGGGCGGCAGCGTCCTGTGGGGCTGGCTCGGCCCGCTGCTGGTCGCCGCGATCGGCGCCTTCCTGCGCTTCGACCGGCTCGACCGGCCCAAGGCGATCGTCTTCGACGAGACCTACTACGCCAAAGAGGGCCTGTCGCTGATCAACTTCGGCGTCGAGAAGGTCGCGGTCAAGGACGCCGACAAGCTGCTCATCTCCGGCAACACCAACATCTGGCAGCAGTGCGCGCCCGCCGAGATCGACAAGTGCGCGTCCTACGTCGTGCATCCGCCGCTGGGCAAGTGGATGATCGGGGCCGGGGAGTGGCTGTTCGGCGCCACTCCGTGGGGATGGCGCTTCGTCCCGGCGCTGGTCGGGGCGATCTCGATCCTGATCCTGGCCCGGGTGGCGCGCCGGATGACCCGCTCCACCCTGCTGGGCTGCCTGGCCGGGCTGCTGCTGGCCCTGGACGGGCTGCACTTCGTGCTCTCGCGCACGGCGCTGCTGGACATCTTCCTGATGTTCTGGGTGCTGGCCGGGTTCGCCTGCCTGGTGGTGGACCGCGACCGGGCCCGCGAGCGGCTGGTGGCGTGGTACGAGTCCTCGCCGCTGTCCGACATCGGGCCCGACCTCGGCTGGCGGCCCTGGCGCCTGGCCGCGGGGGTGTGCCTGGGCGCCGCCTGCGCGGTGAAGTGGTCGGGCATCTACTTCCTGATCGCCTTCGCGGTCATGTCGCTGCTGTGGGACGCCGGGGCCCGCCGCGCGGTGGGGCTGCGCACGCCGTACGTGGGGATGTTCCAGCGCGACCTGCCCAAGGCGCTCGGCGCCATGGCGCTCGCCCCGGCCGTGGCCTACACGCTGGCCTGGACCGGCTGGTTCGTCTCCGCCGAGGGCTACGGCCGCAACTGGGAGCGCGCGACCTCCAACGGCCCGTTCTACTTCGTCTTCGACTCCGCGCGCTCCTGGATCGACTACCAGTTGCAGGCGCTGAGCTTCCACACCGGGCTGGAGTCCACGCACAACTACCAGTCGGAGCCGTGGCAGTGGCCGCTGCTGCTGCGGCCGGTGGCGTTCTGGTACGAGAGCCCGAAGAACGTCTGCGGCGCCGAGACCTGCTCGCAGGCCGTGCTGGGCGTGGGCACGCCGGTGATCTGGTTCACCGCCGTCGTGGCGCTGATCGCCATGATCGCCTGGTACGTCGCCACCCGCGACTGGCGGGCCGGGGCCGTGCTGCTGGCGTACGCGGCGGGCTGGCTGCCCTGGTTCTACTTCGCCATCGCCGACAACCGCACCATGTTCCTGTTCTACACCGCGCCCCTGCTGCCGTTCATGGTGCTGGCGATCGTGCTGGCCGCGGGACTGGTCATCGGGCCCCAGGGGGCGCCGCAGCAGCGGCGTATCATCGGTGCGGTGGCGACCGGCGTCCTCGCGATAGCCGCGCTGGCGAATTTCTGGTACCTCTATCCGGTGCTGACCGCCGAGACCATCCCCTACCAGGAGTGGTATAGCAGGATGCTGTTGAAGAAATGGATCTAGTGCGCAATACCTCCTTTTTATCCCTCACTTCCTAGGCTGGGCGGCGTGCAAGATCCAATACGCAGCGGTTTCGGTCATCGTCACGGCTGGGGTCCATACGGCAGACTTCGAGGCATGCCCGCACCCGACGTTGCCGCACTCCTGAGCGAGCTGGAGCGTTCCGAACCCGGTGCCGTCGAGGACGCCCGCACCGCGGTCGAATGGCTGACCGGCGGCGAGCCGCTGGAGAGCATCACCCAGCTCGACGTGTGCGAGTTCCTCTGGTACACCTTGCCGATCAAGGTCAGCGGCGACGAGCGGGCTCACGTGGCCATCGCCAGGGCGCTGGGCCGGCTGCTCGCGCTGGGCGGCCTCGACCGCTACGCCGCGATCTGCCGCTCCCCCACCACGGCCAAGATCCTGCACGTGTACGCCCGCTCCGGCGACGAGGCGGGCCGGGCCGCCTACCAGGCCGCGCTCGACGCGACCGGGGTGCTCCCGCCCGATGTGCCCGAGCTGCGGTGGAGTTCGATCATGGGCCCCGAGGAGCTGGGCGCCCACGTGGCCTGCTCGGCGGCGCTGGAGCTGGCCATCGTGTCCGGCGCGCTCGACCCCGGCTCGTCCTCCTGGAAGCCGCGCCGCGAGGCCCTGACCCGGCGCTGGCTCACCGAGCCCCGCCCCGAGCTGGGCGGCGACAACTGGCTGCACCGGGTCCACGGCGAGCGACTCAACCGCTGGGTGCTCGGGCGCGGCGCCGCCCGCCGGGAGCTGGCCCAGCCGTTCGAGGTGCGCCTGCACGCGCCGGTGCCCGCGCCCGAGGGCGTGCGCATGGCCCCGCTGCGGTGGCTGCTCGGCCGCGCCGGCGAGCCCGGCGGGCTGGCCCTGACCCAGCGGCACTACCTGTCCCGGGCGCTGGCCGTCGAGGCCGCCACCCGCTTCGACTGGACGCCCGCGCCCCCGGCCTCCCCCGGCATGGTCGCGACCGCCGTCGATGCCACCGGCCCCGCCCGGGTCGTGGCCGGCGCCAAGGCGGCGGCGAGGCGCGCGGCGGGCGTGCGCAGCGCCGTGGGCACCCCGCGCGGCGAGGCCGACGTCCCGGTGCTGACCACGTTACGCGAGGTCGCCCAGGGCGAGCTGGGGGCGCTGCGGCGCACCGGCAGGCGGCTGGTGCTGACCCCGGCGGGCCGCGAACTGCTCGACGACCCGGCCAAGATGTGGGACTCCGCCACCGCGGCCCTGCTCGCGCCGGTGCGCGGCGAGCACGACTTCGGCATCTCGGTACGCGAGGCGGCGCTGATGCTGCTCGCCGACGGCGCCGCCTTCACCCCCGCCGAGCTGCGGCAGCGGATCGGCGAGGTGGTCAGCGGCGAGGGCTGGCGGTCCTCGGCGGGCGACGACCTCGACCCGCCGCTGACGGCCCTGTTCCGCCGCCTGGCCGCCTTCGGGCTGGCCCCCGCGCCCCGCGAGGCACGGCAGGAGGGGGCGGCGGCGGGCGTACAGACGGTGCGGCTGAACCCGGCGGGCCGCGCGGCGGCACTCGCGGCGCTGCGCTGGCACGCGCTACGCCCCCGCAAGTACGTCAGCCTCGGCTGACCCCGGCCCTCCACGCACGAAGGCCCCGGCTGACCCCGTGCCCCCGCACGGCGGTCAGCCCGGCCGACCCGTAGGGCGGCCAGCCCTGGCGGCCCCTCGGCCCGCATGTACGGGCATGAGCCCATGCGGGCCGGGTCGGCCCCGGCGGGCCCCTCCAGCCCGCACGTATGGCCATGAGCCGCGGCCATACCCATACGGGTCCCCATACGGGGTCAGCCCCGGCTGCCGCCGGCTCGCCTCCCCGCCTTGCCGGGGGGCACGTAGTCGGCGAAGGCGATGATGTTGTCGAGGTACTCCCCCTTGCCGGCGTCGTACCGGCCGCCGCAGGTGATCAGGCGCAGCTCCGGCGCGGCGGTCGGACCGTACACCCGTCCGGCCGGGAAGTCGGCCTTGGCGAAGGCCCGCACGCCGCGCACGGTGAAGCGGGCCACGCTGCCGTCCTCCCGCCTGATCCGCACCCGGTCGCCCCGCCGCAGCTCGCCCAGGCGGTAGAAGACGGCCGGGCCGCTGCCGACGGCGTCCACGTGGCCCACCAGGACGGCCGGGCCGCGCTCCCCGGGCGAGGGGCCGCGCTCGTACCAGCCTGTGACGTGCGGCCGGGAGGTGGACGGCACCGCCAGCGTGCCGTCCAGGCCCACGCCCACGGGCTCGACGGGCGCGCGCACGCCGATGGCCGGGATCTCCACCGAGACGGGCGGTGAGCGGCGCAGCGGGGCCGTACGCGCGGCCCTGCCCCTGGCCTCCGCGACGTCGCCCTCGGGCGCGGGAGGCGGCGCGTAGTCGCGGTTGACCACCGCGTCGAAGCCCAGGCCCACCCCCGCCGCCATCAGCGCGCAGCCGGCCAGCTTCAACAGCGCCTCGGCCGCTCCCCAGCGCGGCACGGGCCCGGCCCGCGGCTAGCGCCCGCGCCGGCGGCGGCGTACCAGGGCGACCCCGCCCGCCACCGCGCCGACCACGCCGATCCCGACCGCGGCACTGGTCATCGGGCCCACGGCGCGCATCGCGGTCACCCCGTCGCCGGTGGCGATGCCGCCTTCGGGCCAGTCGTCGTCGTAGTCCTCGTAGTCCTTGTATTCGCCGTATTCGCGGTCGTCGCCGTATTCGTCGTAGTGGCTGTAGGAGAAGTCCTCCTCGCAGCGGTTGAAGCGGCGGCATTCCTCGCTGACCGGCCTGATCAGGGTCTCCAGCAACCCGCGGTCGTCATCGTCGTGATCGCGCCAGTGGTCGCCCCAGCCACCGTCCCCATGATCATGCCCGCGATCGTGGGCATGATCGCGGTGATGGCCGCCCCGGTCGTCCTCGACGGTCAGCCACTCCTCGCCCGGAACCCACTCGCCGCCGCGCTCGCACATGCCACGCACGCGGTAGCGTCCGGGCTCGTCGTTCACCGTGACCTTGACGCGGCGCTCACCGCCCAGCTCGACGGTGCCGAAGGCGGTCGAGGTGACGTACGCGCCGTCGAGGTTCTCGCAGTCGAGCCTGACCGTCACCACGTCGCCGGGGCCGACCCGGCGCGGGCTGATGTCGATGCCGTCCTCGCCGGCCGCGGCGGCCGGAGCCGTCCGCGCCAGGCCGAGGAACGCGCCGCACGCCATGGCGGCGCACAGCGCCGAAGAAAGCAGACGCACGATTACCGTCCCCGAGATTCGCGATCACTGTTCTGCACTGTTCCCCGGGGACGTTCACGGCATCGCCAACGATCAACGAGTGTTACGTATGGGACGGATGTGGTCAGTGCTGGCGTTCGACCGGGGTCATCTGGCGCGGGGCGTCCAGGATGACGTCGGAGAAGATGTCCACGGCCAGCGCGACGACGCCGCCCACCGCCACGATGCCCGCGCCCACCCAGAAGATGAGCCAGTCGGGGCCCATGGTCAGCCCGACGCCGCCGACGGTGAACCCGATGAGGATTATGGCCACGGCCAGCCAAGACTTGGGGCTCCCACCGTGGCTGCCCTGGTGCGCGGGTGCGGTCATGATCGGTTGTTGTCCCTTCTCTCGTACGCAGGCGATTGTCTCGCGTCAGGGCGGACGTCGCGAACTCGGGGCCTCCGGTCACACGCGCAACCGCCGGCCGCGAGCACTTTATCCACATATCCACAGACGAGGCCGAGAGGGGCGGTGTTCCGGGGCCCGTGCCGGCGCCGAGGGGCCGGCGCGGGGAATCAGAAGCCGAGCGTGCCTCGGATCATCCGCCGCACCCGCTCGACGTCCGGCAGCGGCGCGGCATGGCCGTCTCGCGCCGGGGACGGCTATCGCCGGCCGGCTGCGCGGCATGTCCCGTACGGACGCGAAGGCCGCCGCGCGCGCTTTGGCCGACGAACTGGACATCCGCGAGTGGTTCGACCGGCGGGCCACGCCGGACGGCGGCGGACTGTCCGGCGGCGTTCGGCGCCTGACCGCGTTCGCCATGGCCGCGGTCGCGCCGGTGCCGCTGATCATCCTCGACGAACCGACCAACGACGCACCTCCGCCCCGCCGGCGCGCGTGCCCACCGGCATACCGCCGCGCACCGGCCTCTGGACGACCTACGCGAGCCTGCTGCGCTGGACGACGGCCCAGATCGGCGTGATGCTGCCGCTGTTCATCGTCGTCCAGACGCTGCTCGCCGCCGGCATCATCGTCGGGTTCGGACTCCTCGTCCCCGGCCTCGACACCCCCTCCGCCCGGTTCCTGTCCACGGGCGCGCCCACCGTGCTGCTGATGGTCATCGGCCTCGTCATGGTCCCCCAGGGCGTGGCGCAAGCGCGCACCAGCGGCACGTTCACGTACATGCGAGCGCTGCCGGTGCCGCGCCCGCTGCTGCTGTCCGACCTGACGGTGTGGCTGGTCATCGCCCTGCTGGGCATCCCCGTCGCGGCGGTGGTGGCGCAGCTCCGATACAGGTTCGGCTACACCATCGACTGGCCCCTGCTGGTGGCCGCATCCGTCCTGACGGCGGTGATGGCCACCGCGGTCGGCTATGCGATCGCCGTGCTCCTGCCCCCGCTGCCGGCCCAGCCCACCACCCAGGTGCTGGTGTTCTTCGTGATGCTGTTCTCCCCGATCACCTTCCCGGCGAGCCGGCTACCCGAGTGGTTCCAGGCGGTCCACGACGTGCTCCCGTTCCGGCCCGCCGCCGACCTGCTCCGCGTGAGGCTGCTGTCGAGCGGCTACACCGTGAGCTGGCGGGATCTCGCCGTGCTGCTGGCCTGGTGCGCGCTCGGGCTCGCGATCAGCGTCCGCGCCCTGGTCCGCCGCGCCTGAAGCGCCCCGTATCCGCAGCCGCCCGGCGCCCCCGCCGTCATCGGGCGAGCGCCCTGCCGATCGCCTTCGCGGCCACGGCCATGTACTTCCCGTTCGGGTGCGCGGCCGACGCGCCGACCGGGTTCACGATCGGCTCGATCAGCCGGGTGCCCTCGGCCTGGCACATGTCGCGGCCGACCGTCTCGCGGTACATGTCGACGTACCTGACGCGGCTGCGCGCGGCCTCCCTGGCCAGCGCCGCGTTCAGCCTCTTGATCGTGTCGCGGAGGTAGGGGAAGTCGCCCACGGCGAACGGCACCGCCCGCCGGCAGGCCGAGCCGTCGTCCGGCAGCAGCGACGGGTACCCGACGAGCAGCACCTGCGCCCGGGGGCTGCGCCGCTTGACGTCCCGCAGCACCTTCCCGACCGACGCCGCCACGCCCCGCATCCGCTTCGCCAGCGCGTCGGAGCCGTCCTTGGCGTAGTAGTCCTTGCACGGGCTGCCGGTGGGCGCGGTCTGCGCGGCCTGGGCGCAGGTCTGGATGATCTCGGTGAAGCCGAGGTCGTTGCCGCCGATGGACAGGGTGACCAGGCTCGCCCGCGACCGCAGCGCCGCGATCTGCGGGCGGTCGCCGTTCTGGCGCCGGTACAGGTCGCGGGTGGTGGCGCCGGCGCAGCTCACGTCCGTGAACCGGCGGGCGCGCTCGCCGAGCAGGGACGCGTAGTTCGCCCCCGACCGCCCGCACGCCTCGTCCTCGACGGGGGCGATGCCGGGCCCCGCGGCGTAGGAGTCGCCGAGTGCGACGTAGTCGCGCAGCACCGACGGCGCCGAGGGACCGGCCTGCGTCCGCGCCACGGCCGGGGACGCCGCTCCGGTGGCCAGCAGCCCGCACACTCCGGCCGCCGCCGCCTTCACGAGGGTGTCACGGAACACGAGATCTCCAAGCGGGGGTAGTCGCATAGCCGAAGGCGACCGCCCCGAATCCCGATACCTCGCGTTGACGCCGCCTCGACATCCCGATGACCCAGAGTCCACCACATTGCGACCGCTTGGGCGGGAAATGCACGAAACCGGTAAATCAAACGACAGCATGGTCGCAAACGCCGAGAAGCGACGGGCGACCGGCGGCGCGCGCCAGCGACCTCAGTCGGGCCGCGACCGGGCGGCGTCCTGATAGGCCCGGACCACGGCGAGAGTCATGGCCACCACGGCGACGAGTACGGCGACCGGCCAGAACACGCCGGCGCCGAATATCCCCAGCAGCACCCCCACCGGCAGCGACGCCCCCACGATCCCCAGCCAGAACTCAGGCTTGCCCCGAACCGTCACCACTCTTCCTCCCACACGTACCAGGGACCGCGGATGTGCTCGTACCCGCCGCCCGTGCCCTCCTCGGGCGGCCCCTTGGGGCTCCAGGCGAACCCGTAGCGGTTCAGGAAGCCCGTATCGCTCACCACGAACCGCGCGCCGCCGTTCTCCAGCGGCTCGGCCCGCTCCAGCGGGTAGAGCCCGACCCAGGACCTCTCGTCCCACCCGGTCTCACCCCCGGCCGCGACCTCCCGCGCGTACGCCTCCAGGCCCGACTCCGACAGCGCGAACCGCACGTCGCCCGCCAGCCCCGAGTACGCCGACGCCACCACGGCCACCCCCATCACCGGCGCCGCCGCCCAGCGCACCCAATGCCGCCGCAGCCCCGGCCGTCCGTCCGAACGCAGCAGCGCGACCACGAACCGGGGCGCCCACACGACGACGGCGCAGAACGCCACAACCGACCCGAAGAACCCCCAGATGAGATCGCCGCCGGGCACGCTCACGGCGTGCAACAAGGCCACGGCCGCGACCCCCACGACCGGAAGCAACACCCACCCGGGAGGCCCGATCAACACCCGGGTGAGCGGCGATAACGGCACAGGTTCAGTCACAACCCGGCAGACTAGCGCGCCCCCCCCAAAAGCACCGCTCGGCATCCGGGGCCGTCTGCCCGCGGCGACCACCCGGATGGGAACGGGTGGCAGAGTGCGCCCGCCGAAGGCGTCGGCGACCTCGCGCATGTGGCGCGGCATGACCGCCAGGGTGCCCGCGAGTTCGCGGATCGGCGCGAGGCCGTGGCGGGCAGGAGCGTACGCAGGCGAAACACCCGCGAGGCCATGAAGAACGACAGGTGGCACACCAGCGCCGAGCCCGGCGGCGTCTGACTGACCGTGGGCGCCGTCAATTGACACCCACGAGATCCACAAGCCGGCCGACCGCCGCGCCACCTCCCGCACGAAGAGCGTCCGGATCGAGCCGAAGCAGCCGCCGCGCCCGACCGGCCGGAAATGCGATCGCCGTCGGCCGGGAGGCTTTGGCATGGTGGGAACCATGGTCGATGAGCAGTTCTCCGATCCCCGGCTCGCCGCCCTGTATGACCTGTTCTGCCCCTGGGACGAACGCGAGGACTTCGCGTTCTACCTGCCGCTGGTCATGTCCGCTCGGTCGGTGCTGGACGTGGGCTGCGGGACAGGCGCTCTACTTCGCAGAGCACGCCAGGACGGTCACACCGGACGCCTGCTCGGGCTGGACCCGGCGGCCGGAATGCTGGAGGTGGCCCAGGCTCACCGCGACATCGAGTGGGTGCTCGGCGATCTGGACACCGTGGCGGGCTGGGATCAGGAGTTCGACCTGGTGGTGATGACGGGCCACGCCTTCCAGGCCCTAGTCCGCGATGAGGAGTTACGGGTAGCGCTGCGGACGATCGCCACGGCGTTGACCGATGAGGGTCGCTTCGTGTTCGAGACCCGTAACCCGTCGGCCCGAGAGTGGGAGAACTGGGATGTGCGGTACTCCAGGAAGGTGGTGGACGCCACCGGCGCGGTGGTGGAGTGCACGTGCCGGGTAAAGAGGCCGGTCCACGGCGATGTCGTTTCCTTCACGAACACCTACACGAGTCCGAGCTGGAATGGACCCCGGCAAAGTTCGAGCACGCTCCGATTCCTCGGCCCGGAGGCCCTGTCAGCCTTCCTGTCCGAGGCGGGCCTGATGGTCTGCGAGCAGTTCGGGGACTGGGATCGCAGCCCACTGACCGCCTCCAGCCCAGAAATCATCACCGCCGCACGCAGAAACGGCTGACGTCTCAACCAAGACCCCGCACCCGGCCGGCGAAGGCCCGAAACCCATGGCTGGGCGGCCACCTCTGGCCTGCCCGCAGGTTCATCGGTCGCAGACGGCTTAGTTCCTCGTGGAACTCCTGTTCACCGATCTCGTACGGCGCGAACTCGTCGAGATCGTCGTACTCGGTGTCGTAGGCGATCACCGTGCCGGCACTCCCGCCGGAAGTACCTCACTCCACTCACGTCCTCTTCGAGCCGCGCCACCGTACTCCGCTGTACGGAACGGAAAAGGCCACTTCCGATCACGGGAGGTGGCCTTTGACCTGGGTGGAGCTGAGGGGATTTGAACCCCTGACCCCCTCGATGCGAACGAGGTGCGCTACCGGACTGCGCTACAGCCCCGAGGACGGGTCTACATTAGCAAACTATTCGGGGGTCTCGCGCCATGCGGTGCGCCGGGGAGGGTGGGTCAGTCGCCGACGGCTCGGCGTTCGGGTTCGGCGTACTGGTCGAAGATCTCTTCGGTCTGGTGGGTGGAGAACTCGATGACCTCGGCCTCCTGCTGGCGGGCGGCGAGTTCCAGGGCCCGTCGGCGCTCGCGGCGGCGTCTGGCGCGTTCGGCCCGGGCCTCGGCGGCCAGGCGCTTGCGTTCGCGGTCCATCTTGACGGCGACGCGGAGCACGGCCAGGTAGCCGACCATGAGCAGGCCGGAGGGGGCGACGCCCCACCAGGGGATGACCTCGACGGCGGCGGTGACGACGGAGGCCATGACCAGCAGCACGCACCAGAACAGGCGGCGACGGCGGCGGGCGATGATGATGGAGCGGCGGCGGGCCTCGGCGCGGCGGCGGAGGGCGGCGTGGTCGATGGGCTGCGGGACGACCGAGTGCTCCTCGGTGGTCTCGGCGGCCTCGGAATCGGGGGTGTCGGACGCCGGGATCGGGGGGATGGTGATGGGGCCGGTGGTCTCGTCGGTGCCGGTGACGGGGTAGGGCGGGTAGACCGAGTCGGTGCCCGGCTCGGGCTCCTGGAGGTCCATCAGGTCGTGCTTGTCGCGGCGCAGCCACATGGGCACGAGGACGCCGAGCCACATGACGATGATGGCAAGATAGAGGAAGGCGCTGTTCACGACCACCTCCGGGCAGCACGAAGACGCCCATGTGCTCCCGGCGTCTTCGATGTGCTCACGTCACGCACCGTAAGACCGCGTGTCACTAATTGACGAGCATTCGGTGCGGTGTGTCGCGAGATCGTCAAACCTCTTCATGGGGAGATCCACCGTGGGCGGCGGCCTCCCGTGCGCGCCGCCACTGCACCAGCAGGCCCCGCGGCGCGTCCTCCACTGTGATCGCGTAGCAGATGTGGTCGCGCCAGGCCCCGTCGATGTGCAGTTGACGGCGTCGAATTCCTTCTTCCCTGAACCCGAGCTTCTCAACCACTCTGCGGCTGGCGTGGTTCTCGGGGCGGATGTTGGCCTCCAGGCGGTGCAGGCCGGTGGTGAAGAAGCAGTGGTCCACGGCCATGGCCAGGGCGGTGGGGATGATGCCGCGCCCGGCGAGCGCGCCGTCGATCCAGTAGCCGACCTGGGCGGAGCGGGCCGAGCCCCACACGATGGCGCCGACCGTGAGCTGGCCGGCGAAACGTCCCTCGTAGGTGACCACCCAGGGCAGGGCGAGCCCCTGCCTGGCCTCGCGGCGCAGGGTGCCGGCCATGGAGATGTACGGGCCGAGCCCGGTGCGGAACAGCGGCGTCTCGGGGTTGCTCGGCTCCCACGGACGCAGCCAGTCGGCGTTTCGCAGGCGGGTCTCGCGCCAGGCCCGCACGTCGCGCAGGCGCAGCGGCCGAAGTTCAACCGGTCCCTCGGTCAGGGTCGCCGGCCACCCACGAAGTCGATCCACATTCCTATCATCCCCCCAAGCGCGCGTCCGCCGCATCCCTGCCCCTAGGCGCACGCGAAGCCGCACTACGCGCGGGGGTGGTCGCCGCCCTTCATCTGGTCCACGACGTGGGCGAGGATGGGCCCCAGGACCGCCATGCCGTCGCGTACGCCGCCCTTGGAGCCGGGCAGGTTCACGATCAGGGTGGTGCCCGCCTGGCCCGCCAGGCCGCGCGAGAGCACCGCCGTGGGCACCTTGTCGCGGTTCGACTGGCGGATCGCCTCGGCGATGCCGGGGATCTCGCGGTCCAGCACCCTGCGGGTCATCTCGGGGGTGAGGTCGGCGGGGGTGAGCCCGGTGCCGCCGGTGGTGACGATCACGTCGTACCCCTCGGCCAGGCCCTCGCGCAGCGCCGCCTCGACCGGGTCGCCGTCGGGTACGACGCGCGGGCCCGCGACGGGGTCGCAGCCGGCCGCGGCGAGCAGTTCGGCCAGGAGCGGCCCGGAGGTGTCGGCGTACACGCCGGCCGCCGCCCGGTTGGACACGGTGACGACGAGGGCGCTGACGGGCTTGCGGTCACTCATGGGGCCGGGTCCAGTGGCCGGTCTTGCCGCCTACCTTCTCCTCGACGCGCACGCCGGTGATCACGGCCGCCGGATCGACGGCCTTGACCATGTCGATCAGCGCGAGCGCCGCGACCGAGACCGCGGTCAGGGCCTCCATCTCCACGCCCGTACGGTCGGCGGTCTTCACCGTGGCGGCGATCTCGACCCCTTCGTCCACCACGGTCAGATCCACCTTCACGCCGTGCAGCGCGATCGGGTGGCACAGCGGGATCAGGTCGGGCGTGCGCTTCGCGCCCATGATCCCGGCGATCCTGGCAACGCCGAGCGCGTCGCCCTTGGGCACGTCGCCCGCGCGCAGGATCGCCACGGCCTCGGGCGAGAGCAGCACCCGCCCCGACGCCCGCGCCGTACGCGCGCCGACGTCCTTGGCCGAGACGTCCACCATGCGCGCGGCGCCCGACTCGTCCACATGTGTCAGGCCGCTCACAGCGGCATCACCTCCACGGTCGCCCCTTCGGGCACGTCGGTGACGTCCTCGGGCACGATCACGAGGGCGTTGGCGGTGGCCAGGGCGGCGAGCTGGTGGGAGCCCTGGCCGTGTACGGGCACGGCGGTGGCGCGGCCGTCGGCGTCGCGGACGAGCCTCGCGCGCAGGAAGGAGCGGCGGCCCTTGGGCGAGCGCAGCGGCTTGGCCGCCACGGCCTGCACCGTGGCCGGCGGCTCGACCGGCAGGCCGGCCATCTTGCGCAGCGCCGGACGTACGAACAGCACGAACGACACGAACGACGACACCGGGTTGCCCGGCAGCGTGAAGATCGGCACCTGGTCCTCGCCGACCACGCCGAACCCCTGCGGCATGCCGGGCTGCATCGCGACCTTCTCGAAGATCACGGTGCCGAGCGGCGACAGGGCCTCCTTGACCGGCTCGTACGCCCCCATCGACACGCCGCCGCTGGTGATGACGGCGTCGGCGCGTACGAGCTGGGCGTCGAGCTGGTCGAGGAAGTGGGCGGCGTCGTCGGTCACCGACCCCGCGCGGTAACCGTCGGCGCCCGCCTCCCGCACCGCCGCCGTGAGCATGAAACTGTTGGAGTCCCAGATCTGGCCGGCGCCGAGCTGCGAGCCCGGCTCGACCAGCTCGGCGCCCGTGGAGAGCACGACAACCCGGGGGCGCGGGCGTACCAGGACGCGCTTGCGGCCGGCGCCGGCGAGGATGCCGAGCTGGGCCGAGCCGATCGGCGTGCCGGCCGTCAGCACCACCTCGCCCGACCGTACGTCCTCGCCCGCGCTGCGGATCGCGTTCCCGCGGGGCGCGGCACGGCTGATCGTGACCGAGGCGGTGCCGCCGTCGGTCCACTCGACCGGCACCACCGTGTCGGCGCCCGCCGGCAGCGGCGCCCCCGTCATGATCCGCGTCGCCAGCCCCGGCCCCACGGCGTACAAGGTGCCGTCGCCCGCCGCGACGTCCTCGACGACCGGGAGCACCACCGGAGAGTCGGGACCCGCCTCCGCCACGTCCGCGGCCCGCACGGCGTAGCCGTCCATGGCCGAGTTGTCGAACGGCGGCAGCGGCACCGGCGAGGACACGTCCTCGGCCAGGGTGGTGCCGAGCGCCTGCTCCAGCTCCACCTCCAGCGGGGCCAGCGTCCGCACGGTGTTCAGAATCCGCGCGAGATGCTCATCGACCGACCGCATCGCTCCCCCCACGCCCCCTGCCATCATCGTCGTTCGTCGAGGAACTCGCGCAGCCACGGCACGAAGTCCGGCGCCAGGTCGGGCCGGTCGGCAGCGAACTGCACCACGGTGCGAAGATAGTCGAGCTTGTTGCCCGTGTCGTACCTCCTGCCCCGGAACAGCACGCCGTGCACCGGACCGCCGTGCTCGGAGTCGCGCCCCGCCAGCTCGCGCAGGGCGTCGGTGAGCTGGATCTCGCCGCCGCGGCCGGGCGGGGTGTTCTCCAGCACCTCGAACACCGCCGGGTCGATGACGTACCGGCCGATGACCGCCCAGTTGGACGGCGCGTCCTCCTTGGCCGGCTTCTCGACCAGGTCCCTGACCCGTACGACGTCGGCCTCGCTGGTGGGCTCGATGGTGGCCACGCCGTACAGCGAGACCTGCTCCTCGGGGACCTCCATCAGCGCGATGACGCTGCCGCCGTACATCCCGCGGACCTCGATCATGCGCTTGAGCAGCTCGTCGCGCGCGTCGATCAGGTCGTCACCGAGCAGGCAGGCGAACGGGTGGCCGCCGACGTGCTGCTTGGCGCACAGCACCGCGTGGCCGAGGCCGCGCGGCTCGCCCTGGCGCACGTAGTGCAGGGTGGCGAGGTCGGCCGGCTCGCGCACCTGCGACAACCGCTCGTCGTCGCCCTTGGCCTGAAGGGCGTCCTCCAGTTCCGGGGCCCGGTCGAAGTGGTCCTCGATCGAGCGCTTGGTCTTCCCGGTCACCATGAGAACGTCGAGCAGACCGGCGGACACCGCCTCCTCGACGACATACTGGATCGCGGGCTTGTCGACGATGGGCAGCATCTCCTTGGGAGTGGCCTTTGTCGCCGGCAGGAACCGCGTGCCAAGGCCCGCTGCTGGGACGACGGCTTTCGTGACGGGGTCGAAGTCAGCCATGAATGAACCCTAATGGAGCGACCTGTGGACAAGCTGGAGCTGCGCCGCAAGGTGGCACAAGCGCGCCGCGCGATCCCCGCCGAGGCGCGCCGGTCGGCCGCGGCGGCCATCCGCGAGAACCTGCTCGACCGGCCCTGGGTGCAGATGGCGGGCCTGGTCGCGTGCTACTGGTCCACCGGCGACGAGCCCGACACCCACGGCCTGGTCTTCGCCCTGTGGAAGCACGGCGCGACCGTGATCCTGCCAGTGCTGCGCGAGGACGACGACCTCGACTGGGCCGTGTACGACGGGCCCGACACGCTCGCGCCCGGACGCCGCGGCCTCATGGAGCCGATCGACACCCGCCGCGGCGTCGAGGCGATACGCACCGCGGCACTGGTGATCGCCCCCGCGCTCGCCGTGGACCGCCAGACCGGCGTGCGGCTGGGGCGCGGCGGCGGCTCGTACGACCGGGCGCTGGCCCGGGTCGGCCCGAACGTGCCGACCGTCGCGCTGCTGCACGAGGGCGAGCTGATCGACGGCGTGCCCGCCGAACCGCACGACCGCCCCGTACGCTACGCGGCCCTGCCCAGCGGGATCGTGGCGATACGGTGAAGCTCACACCCACCAGATGAGTCGGACACTGGGCGCCATACGACACAATGTCCTCATTGACACGAAGGGGACTGGGTGGATCTCGATGTCTGGCTGCTGCTCGGCGCCGTAGTCGTCATCGCGGCGATCGTCTCGGTCCGCTTCGCCCACCGGAGCGGGCTGCCGAGCCTGCTCATCTTCCTCGGCCTGGGCATCCTGCTCGGCGAGTCGGGGATGGGCATCCCGTTCGAGAACGCCCAGCTCGCGCAGCAGATCGGCCTGTCGGCGCTGGCGCTCATCCTGGCCGAGGGCGGCCTGACCACCAACTGGCGGCACGTACGCTCCGCGGTCCCGACCGCGCTGGTCCTGGCCACGCTCGGGGTCGCGATCAGCATCGTGATCGTCGCGCTCGCGGTCCAGGGGCTGCTCGGCGAGAGCTGGCGCACCGCGCTGATCCTGGGCGCGGTGCTCGCCTCCACCGACGCCGCCGCCGTCTTCTCCGTACTGCGCAGGCTGCCGCTCCCGCCCAAGCTGGCCGGCACCCTGGAGGCCGAGTCGGGCTTCAACGACGCCCCCACGGTCATCGTCGTGGTGCTGCTCAGCGCCACCGCCACGCCGGTCCCCACGCCGTGGGAGTTCGTCATGCACGCCGGCATCGAGCTGGTGATCGGCGCCGCGGTGGGGCTGAGCGTGGGACCGCTGGGGGCGTACGCGCTGCGCCACATCGCCCTGCCCGCCTCCGGCCTGTACCCGCTGGCGGTGCTCGCGCTGACCTTCGTCGCGTACGGCGCCGCCGCCGTCATGCACGGCAGCGGCTTCCTCGCCGTCTACCTGACGGCCCTGATCCTCGGCAACACCCGCCTCCCCCACCGCTCCGCGACCCGCGGCTTCGCCGAGGGCGCGGCCTGGCTGGCCCAGATCGGCCTGTTCGTCATGCTCGGCCTGCTGGCCAGCCCCGGCGAGATGCCCGGCGCCATCGTCCCCGGTCTGGTCGCGGGCCTGGTGCTGGTCCTGGTCGCCCGCCCGGCGTCGGTGCTGGTCTCGGCCCTGGTCGTGCGCCTGGCCCGGCTCGACCGGCTCAACTGGCGCGAGCAGACGTTCCTGTCCTGGGCCGGCCTGCGCGGCGCCGTGCCGATCGTGCTGGCCACGATCCCGTGGGCGTCCTCGGTGCAGGGGGCGGAGGTGGTCTTCAACGAGGTCTTCGTGATCGTCATCGTGTTCACGATCCTGCAGGGCCCGACACTGCCGTACGTCGCCCGCCTGCTCGGCGTCGCCGCGCCCGCCGAGGCCCGCGACCTGGAGGTGGAGGCGGCCCCCCTGGAGGAGCTCAACGCCGACATGCTCCAGATCCGCGTGCCACCGTCGTCGCTGCTGCACGGCGTGGAGATCTTCGAGCTGCGCCTGCCGGCCGGGGCCGCCGTCACGCTGATCGTCCGCGAGGGCCGCAGCTTCGTGCCGTCCCCGAGCACCAGGATCAGAGTGGACGACCAGCTCCTGGTCGTCACCACCGCCGCCTGCCGCGACCAGGTGGAACAGCGCTTCCGCGCCGTCAGCCGCCGCGGCAAGCTCGCCGGCTGGTTCGGCGAGCGCGGCCGGCCCGGCTGACCGGAATTGCGTGACCCAGATTGGCGTTTATGCTTGTCGGCTGCGTACCATTAGCAGTCGCACCGGTAGAGTGCCAACCCCCCGGTGCGGATCACAGAGGAGGAGCGCGTGCCCACCTACCAGTACGCCTGCACCGCCTGCGGCGAGCAGCTCGAAGTCGTCCAGAAGTTCACCGACGACGCCCTCACGGAGTGCCCGGCCTGCCAAGGCGCCCTGCGCAAGGTGTTCTCGGCCGTAGGCATCGTGTTCAAGGGTTCCGGCTTCTACCGGACCGACAACCGGTCGTCCTCGTCGACGGCCTCGACCAGCTCCAAGTCGAGCTCGTCCTCGTCGGAGTCGAAGAACGGCTCGTCGGATTCGTCTTCGTCCACCTCTTCGTCGTCCTCGTCCACCGACGCCAAGCCCGCCGCCGCGGCCGCCTCCAGCTAGCACCTCTTTCCCCCTTCACGCGTTCGAGGCGGCCGGGGGAGCGGTACGCGGCCCATGGCCCTGCCTTTACGGGCCAGCTCGTCGGTGTCCGCCGCCTGCCAGGAGGCAGGACTGCCGCTGCCAGCGGGACACGGACGACCGGACGGGGCTGGCCCGGGCCATGGCACCGCCGGCGATGCGACCATGCCTGGCGCGGTCGCCGTGCCCATGGACGGTGGTTTGCTGTCCCTCCTCGCGGCACCGCAGAGTGGATGACGGCGGCCGGACTCGGTGCCGTCAACCCCCTTGTGCGCCCTCCGCGCGCCACTCCCGGCACCGCTTTTCCCGCGCGGCCTCCCAATCGCCGCGTTCCTCCCTGGCACCCTCTGCGCGCCACATCCGATACCGCCTTCCCTACGCCGCCGCCTTGCAGGCGCCACTGCCGGCAGCACCTCCCTCCTAGCCCCGGCGGGAAGGCGTGACGTGCGGGCAGCCGCCCCCCGCTCTCCGTGTGCGCCCTCAGCGCGCCGCCCAAGCCGCCTTTCAGGGCCGGGTACGCTGACACGACCTCCCCCGCACGGCCCTCCAGCCGCCACAGCCGGCAGCGCCTTCCTTCACTGCGCGCGCCACCGCTGACGCCACCTCCCCTGACCGCCCTCCAGGCACCGCTGCCGACAGCACCTTCCCCGGCACCGCCTTCCCCTGCGCGCTCCGCACGCACTTCCGGGCATCACCTTCCCCGCGCCGGCTTCCGAGCGTCACTCCGAGGCCGCCGTCTCCCCCCGGCACCGCCTTTCCCCCAGCACGGCCCCGTTCGCGGCCTCTCCCTGCAGCACCGGAATCCATCGCCGAGGTGCTTTCGGCCCGGGAACTCGCCGAGATGGCGGCGGCCCCCGCCACACTCCGCCGCCCTCCTCCGCCAAAGGGCCCTGCCACACTCCCCCATCACGCTCTCCCGCCACACCCCCGCCAGGTCACGTCCACCGACTTTTCCACAAGCTGACCCACCATTTGGCCCACTTATCCACAGCCTGCGGCCAGTTACCCACACCCCCACGGCGGTTATCCACAAGCGATCCCCCTGCCCCCCTCCACCACCCCACCGAGCGCTAATCTCAGCGCCATGGTCAATCAAGTGGAGATCGGCGTCATCGGCGGCTCGGGCTTCTACTCCCTCCTCGACGACGCGGAGGAGCACGAGCTGACGACGCCCTACGGCCCGCCGAGTGACGTCATCACCGTGGGCACGATCGGGTCGCGCCGGGTCGCCTTCATCCCCCGCCACGGCCGCGACCACCGCTTCCCGCCCCACCGCATCCCGTACCGGGCCAACATGTGGGCCCTGCGCAGCCTCGGCGTCCGCCAGATCATCGCGCCGAGCGCGGTGGGCTCCCTTCGCGCCGAGTACGGCCCCGGCGTCCTGGTGATCCCCGACCAACTCGTCGATCGCACGTCGGGCCGCGTACAGACGTACTACGACGCGGGCGGCGCCGTCCACGTCCCCTTCGCCGACCCCTACTGCCCCACCGGCCGCGCCGTCGCCGCCGCCACGGCCTCGGCCGCCGGCTGGGACACCGTGGACGAGGGCACCCTGGTGGTGATCGAAGGCCCCCGCTTCTCCACCCGCGCCGAGTCCCGCTGGTTCTCCGACAACGGCTGGACCATCGTCGGCATGACCGGCCACCCCGAAGCCGTCCTGGCCCGCGAACTGGCCCTCTGCTACACCTCCCTCTCCCTGGTCACCGACCACGACGCCGGCGTGGAAGCCGGCGAGGGCGTGACCCAGGAAGAGGTCTTCGCGTTCTTCGCCGCCAACATCAACCGCATGCGCTCCCTGGTCGCCGAGGTGGTGGAGGCGCTCCCCAGCACCCGCTCCTGCCCCTGCGTCCACGCCCTCGACGGCATCAAGCTCCCCTTCCCGCTCCCCTGACGAGACCCACCCCGAGTCCCCTCAATTCCCAAGTCCCCCAAGTCCCCCAAGTCCCCCAAACGCCCTCCAAGCCCTAGGCCCCCAGCAACGCACCCGCACGCCCATCCCCCCACACGCCGAGCAACCCCCCAACCCCAAACAGTCACGACACCGCCGTCACCGCTCCACCCACCCACGACCAGACCCGCACCAGAAGACCTCCACCAGAAGACCCCACCAAAAGACGCCATAACCGACCGACCCACAGGCATCGCCGCCGCCTGCGCGGGCACCAAGACACCCATCACTCACCCGGAGTCCGCAATGCCCACCCTCCTATCCCCGCCCCCGTACGCGGCGATAACCCAACCGCCCGCCCCGCCGGCCGCCCACGGCCCACGTGATGGGCGTAAGGCCCTGTCGTTCCGCTCCCTCCAGCGCGCGGCATCCCGCCACCGGCGCCCGCTGGCCGCGGCGACGGCCGCCCTCGCCACCGCCACCGCGTTGACCGCCATAGCCCCCGCCCCGCCGCCCACGACCCGCATCGTGACCGCCGCCCGCGACCTGCCCGGCGGCCCGCTCACCCCCGCCGACCTCACCACGACGCCGATGTCACCCACCGCGATCCCCGACGGCGCCCTGCACACCATCGCCGAGGCCGCCGGCCGTACGCTCACCGCCCCCGCCCGCCGCGGAGAGCCGATCACCGACGTCCGCCTCCTGGGCCCCGGCCTCCTGGCGACGGCCACCACCCCCAACACGGTGGCGACCCCCATCCGCCTGGCCGACGCCGACGCGGCCAGGCTGCTGTCCCCCGGCGACGTGGTCAACGTCCTGGCGGCACCCACCGGCTGGGAGGACGCCGCCCCGGCCGCCGCGGCCGTACCCGCCGCGACGGTCGCCGACAGGGTCACCGTCCTGACCGTCCCGCCCGCCAAGACGGTCGGCCAGACCGGCGCCCTGGTGGTCCTGGCCACCACCCAGGATCAGGCGGCCCGCCTGGCGACCGCGCAGACAAACGGCCGTCTCTCCATCACGATCACTCAACGCAACCGATTCACACCATAAGCAACGTCCCGCTCACGCAACGTAATAGACTGCGCCACGCCCCCGCCGCCTACCACCTCGGACACACCTCCACCCCACCACCACCCCAACCCACTACCAACAAGTCCACCCATCAACCCGAACCGCCGAACCACGAGAACGCCAAACCGCCACCCGATCAACCAACCGTCACCGACAATCCACCCACCACCTCCAGCAACCCACCACCTCCAGCAACCCACCACCTGGCAAGCCACCACCTGAGCAACCCACCGCAAGCCGATGATCACCCGAGCAACCCACCACGAAGTGATGATCACCCAGCAACCCACCCACCACGAATTGATGACCACCTGAGCAACTCACTCACCACGAGCTGATGATCACCTGAGCAACTCACTCACCACGAGCTGATGATCACCTGATCCCGACCCACCCACCCACCCACCCCCTCCACCCACACCACCACTCACCCCGAACCCCCATAGCGTCCGCAAGGAGCACACACCCAATGAGCGGCTTCAAGAAGTTCCTGCTTCGTGGCAACGTCATCGAGCTGGCCGTCGCGGTAGTCATCGGCGCCGCGTTCACCTCGATCGTCAATTCCTTCGTGAAGGACCTTCTGACGCCTCTGATCTCCATGTTCGGCGGTTTGCCCGACTTCGGTAATCTGGTGGTCACCGTGGGCGAGGCCCAGTTCCGCTACGGCTCCTTCATCAACGCCGTGGTGGCCTTCCTCATGGTCGCCACGGTGGTCTACTTCCTGGTCGTGCGCCCGTACGAGCGGATCACGTCACGCTTCACCAAGGAGGCCGAGAGCACCACCCGCGAGTGCCCCGAGTGTCTCTCCGAGATCCCGCGGGCGGCCACGCGCTGCGCGAACTGCACCGTCCAGGTCCCCCCGCTGGACGCCACCTCCGTGTGACCGAGACGTCCAGACACCCAGCAGGCCTACAGCAGACCCCACCAGACGGCGCAAGCACCAGCAGACGAATGGAACAGCCTGGACTACAACAGCGAGCCGAGCTTGGGGTCGTACTCCCAGTGCCAGGGCTCGAACGGGCTGCTGTAGGCCCATTCCGGGTGGATCCATCCGAACCGCTTCCCGTTCGCCTCCAGCCAGTTGAACTCGACCGACCGGAAGCGCTCCACGCCGCCGCACAGGTCCACGGCGAGCCCGAGCCCGTGGTTGCTCCGCCCCGGCACGGCCGCGAACCCCGGCCGCCGGTAGTAGACCGCCTGTTGCTCCGCGAGGCTCCGGTAGCTGTCGGTCACGCACATCGGCTTGCCGAAACGCTTGCGGTAGGCCTCGTTCAGGCTGATGAAGGCGATGGCCGCATCCGCCCGCAGCTCGTGCCCCTTCTGCTGCAACGGGCACAGCGAACTCGCCGGAATCAACCCGTTCGGGAACTGCCCGGCGGACTTGGCCTTGGTCGGGTCGCATCCCAGCGCGGCCCGCCCCACTTTGTCGATCTTGATGCCCAGCTTCACCAGCGCCTGGGTCAGCTCTTTCACGATCTTGTCCGAGCGCTTGCGCAGCGTGTCGATCTCGGCGGCCATCTGCGCCTCGGCCAGCAGCTTCCCGGCCCGCAACTCCTGCGCCTCGGCCGCGAGCCGCTGCCGCTCCTCCAGCAGCTTTCCGGTGTCCGCCAGCACCTCATCGCGCCGCGCGATGAGCTGGGCCACGTCCCCCATGGCCCGCAAGGTGGATTCATCGGACTGCCCGGACAGGAAGGGCGCGATGTCGCCGGCGCCCGACTGCTGATACAGCATCTGCACCAGCTCCGCCAGCGGCTGCCGTTCGATGGCCAGCGCCCGGTCGGTGGCCTGCAGCTCCCGCAGCTTGGCCGACAGCTCCTTGTCCGCGCTCCTCAACTGCGCCCGCCGCTGCTCCAGCGCCTTGGTGGCGGTCTCCAGGTCCCGGGCCGCGGCCTCCGCCTGCTTCCGCAGCTCGGTCAGATTTGCGGGATCCCGCTCAAGAGCGACGCCGGCAGCGGTCTCATCCCGCTGCCGCTGCTGCCCGATCTCCACACTGAGCCCGCCGACCTCGACGGTCACCCCATCCCCGTCGGCGTCCGTCTCCGCCTGGCCGGCCCCTGCCGGAAACAGCAAGGTCATCACCACGACAATCGCGATCAGGGCCGCTGATCGAGGAGATGACACGTTCGACTCCTCCGTTTGCGAACTCGTGACCCGGACCAGGCACGCACGTTACTACAGCTCCCTGAGTGCCCGTGCCCGACTCAACAGAGCCGTAATGTTCCGAAAGGCGCGTTTGCACCATTTACGCCCCAGTCACCGCTCCACCCCCTCTCCTCCCGCACACTTCTCCTCCCACAACCACGTCCCGCGCCACTCGGCAGGACACCCGCCACCCCCTATAGGCGCCTTCCGCGTCTCCCGCACAGGCACCGCCGTCCGCCCCCAGGAAGCCCCACGCCGCCCCGCCGACTGTCCCAGCCGAAGCACCGCCCCCACCTTCCACTCCTCCCGCACCGGGGCCTCTCCTCGCGGAGAGGTACGCACGCGAGCCGCAACCCGCCGCCCGTCCGAGGAGAACGTCCGCGCATTTTCCACCACTCGCTCCTCAACCCCCACAAACCCCCACCGAGCCCGGGAAACCGCCCACCGCCCTCGTACGACGCCGCCGTAGACCAGATCGGCACGCGGCGGCGCCCCCACGACCAGCGGCTCCACAACCCCCACCCACGACGCCCCGGAGCCCCGAGGCGCGACGGCCCCCGCGACCCCCCAGGCCGCCACGCCCCCACCGCTCTTGCCGCCACCGACGACCCCAACGGCCTCCGCCACCACCAGCCCGCCCGCGACCAACGCCGGCACCACCATGGCCAGCCCGAACCCCAAAGTCCGGCCCAGCCCACCACGACGCTTACGGGCGCACGCCCCCTGCCTCCTCATCACGGATCGTGACCCTAACTACGCCCGCCACCACCCAGCCGATCGAGTTGCCACCCCTTTACCGCACCTCAGACCACCCATGACACCCCCCACCAAACCCACCCCACCGCCGAGTCCCCAAACACCCCCAGCGTTCGCTACCCTTGTTCACAGTCCCAGCCTCCGTAGCTCAGGGGATAGAGCACCGCTCTCCTAAAGCGGGTGCCGCAGGTTCGAATCCTGCCGGGGGCACCTAGTCGATCAGCAGATTCGCCGATGACCTGGGGTTACGCGCCTCGGGTCCTTTGCGCGCTAGGCAGCCGTAGGCCACCAGATGCCGGTGCATGTCGGCGCTCGCGGGATATACGCGGGATGGATCAAGGGCCGTTTCCGCAGGTCGCGCCAGGACGAGACCCCGTCCTCGATGCCGCGAGCGTAGCCGTCCCTCGTCGCCGGTCAAGGTCGTACGTCCTCGCTTCGCTGCGGGCGCTCCACCTTGACCGGCTCCTCAGGCCAGCGGATGAGTCAGCGTCGAGGACCGGGAGGAAAAGGGCCAGGAGGAGCGAACAGAAGGCCCCGGCACTGGGCCGGGGCCGAGAGTGGCAAGGGTAAGTCAGCCGAGGGCATCGTTGATCTTCCCGTTGATGTGCTCTTGCTGGCCGTCGAGGCACTTGGCGTAGACGCGGAGAAGGACGTCAACGCTGTGGCCGGCGCGCTTGGCCACTTCCGGGGCCGGGACTCCCGCGTTCAGCCAGAGCGACACCGCAGCATGCCGCAGGTCGTACGGCCGGGCGGCCAGGGATGAGGCGACCTGCGCCGGGGTGAGAGCGAGCTTGCGGGTCTCCTGCCAGACGTAGGAGTAGGCCGAGCTGGAGTAGGAGCCACCTGTCTCGGTACGGAAAAGCCTGCCGTCCTTGGCCACACCGTACTCCTTGATGTGTTCGCGGAGGATGTCGACAAGGACGGGCGGTATGGGGACCTCCCGCGTCTCCTTGTCGGCACGGTGCTTGAGGCGCCGGGACTCGTGAGTCCGGCCGCTGTCAGTCCAGCGCTTCGTGCCCTGCGGACGGGCGCGCTCCAACACGATCAGGCCCCACCCGGAGTCGGGCAGGGTCAGATTCGCTCTCCCGAAGGTCCGCCGCTTCCTCTGGCCGGAGAGCGCCGTAGTAGTTGCAGGCGAACAGCGCCCGGAGCCTCGCGCCACGTCTGCGACCGACCTTGGGCACGGCGTCGAGGAGTCGGCAGGCTTGAACCGGGGTAACGACTGTCCGGGGATCGACCACCGTCACGGCCTTGGGCGGGGTCCATCTGATCCCGTCCAGCGGGTTGCTCGCGAAGAGCTTCTGTTCCACGGCCAGTTCCAGCAGATGGTGCAGGACGGCTCGCTTTCGCCGTATGGTGTTCGCCCCGGCGGGCTTGCCCGCGAACGTCGTCGAGATGGCGTCGAGGGCCAGCCGCAGCGTGGTCGCCTCCCCCAGCGCGAGCATGGGCAGCGATGCCTTCTCCAGCCAGCGCAAAGCTGCGGCTTGCCGGCCGGTCGGCTCAACCCGCCGGCTCTCGGGTAGCAGAGTGTAGGACCGGAGCACACTCCGCAGGTCATCCGGATCGGGACGTCCCGGAAGGTCGGCCACGAGCGCAGGCACCAGGGTGAGCAGCGCGTAGGCGTCCGTCTCGCGGGTCCTGGCCGCCGAAGTGCTCCAGCGCCCAAGCACGTACGACTGCGCGAACTGCAGAAAGGACAAAGCCGAGGGCTCAGCCGGGATCATCGACACCGGCAGACCGGTGGCCAGGTCGAAGCCCTCCCCTTTCTTGGCGGCTTGCCGCAGCTCGGACAGGAAGCTCTCGGCGAGCGCCTTGGTGCGGAAGGTCTTGGACTTCGGCTTGCGACCGACCTTCCAACGAGCCTCGTAGGACGGCGTCTTGCTGGAGGCGTTCCGGCGAACCTCCCAGAAGCGCACGTCGTAGGCGAGGTTCATGCCGACTCCTTCCGGGAGTCGAGCCAGGCCATCAGGTCACGACGCCAGATACGGAGTTCGTCGTTCGGCAGGCGGACGCATGCGGGAGCGCGGCCCAGTTCACGCCAGCGATAGAACGTGCGGCGGGAGACGCCGCCCAACTCATCGAGGACCTGAGCCACCGTCAGCAGCTCGTCGCGGCGGCTCACCAGACATCACCGCCCATGTGCGCGAGGCGGGAAGCGGTCAACGCGGCGACGAGGAGATCTCCGGCCGAGTACCCCTTGCCTGCGTACGTCCACTCGCTGATCACGAGGACGGTGTCCTCGTCCAGAAGGGGCAGCCTGCCCGTGCTGATCTCTTCGTTGCGCACGTACGCCGCTCGCTCGGCTCTGATCGCGCCGATGGTGGTGGAGTAGTGGCGGGATCGGGTGGAGAAGTGGCCGCGGAATCCGAGCATGTGGGCCCACTGGATCAGCCGGAGGTCGGCCAGTTCGTCGAGTTGGCCCAGGCGCAGGCATTCGGCGATAAGGCGGCGGGCATGTGGGCGCAGGGGCAGGGCGGCCAGGTCGTCGAGTGGGCTGATACGCCGATCGAGGGTGCCGACACATTCGGCCGCCTTGGTGGCGTACTTGGCGATGTAGCCGGCGACGGCCTGTTCGGTGAGGTCGCCGTCCAGGGTGATGGGGCGAATGTCGAGTTGTTCGCCCCAGCGCAGGACGGGGACGCCGTCGAGGCCTGGGACGGTGGCGGTGACCGCGCGGGCGGCATGCCGTACGGCGTCGGCCAGTAGGTCGGCGGTGGCCCAGGCCGGCGGCCGGGAGGTAGGGCCGCCGGGGCCGTCGAGGCGGATGATGGCGTGCAGGTGGACGACGCCACGACGCTGGTACTCGGCGACCTTGGCGAAGGAGACGACGAGGTGGTGGCGTAGCTTGGCGAGCGCTAGACCGTCGAGTTTGGCCAGGTGGCGGCGTAGGGCGTCGGTGAAGCGCTTCCACAGGACCGGGGCCAGGGCGTTGAACAGGACCGAGCCGGTGTAGTCGTAACAGTCCGGGCAGAGCGGTTCGCCGAGGCGGGGGTCATCCGCTGCGTGGCGTGTCGTGCAGGACTGAGTGATGCCGTGCGGGCAGGTCGGGGCGTCTCGGCGAGGTCGGCAGGGCTTGCCGTCGCGGTAAGCGTGGACGGGGCCGAAGGATGGTGCGGTGAGGGTGATGAACAGGGCGGGGTGGGCGGTCACGGTCTCGGGGACGCCTTTGCCGCCGATGAGGCCCGCGCGGATGAGGTGGTAGGTATCGGCGCGGTAGGTCTCGGCGCAGGCCGGGCAGCGGGAGGCGCGGCGGGTCTTGCAGGGCAGGCGCAAAACACCGTCGGGTTCGCCGGCGGTGGTGTAGGTGTGCAGGCGGCGGCCGGTGGCGCGATCGACGTGCAGGACGTGGCCGCGCAGGTGGATGGGGCGCTGACAGCCGCCGGTCTTGTGGGTCTGGGCGGCCCAGCGGTCGAAGTCGGGGCTGTTGAGCCGGTTGATCGCCTCGCGGATCGCGTGCGCGTTGGTGGTGGTTGTGGGCAAGATGGAGTCCTCCTTTCACTCGTTGGGGTGGAGGGATGGCCCCCGACCTGGCGGGCGTCTTGGCGGATGTGCGGCCAGGCCGGGGGCGCGCCGGCTCTCAGCAGAAGCCGAGGCCGAGGCAGTGGGGGCAGGTGTCGCCGTAGGAGTCGAGTCCGGTGCCGCCGCAGTGGCAGCACTGCCAGCGGCGGGGTGGGATGGGCTCGGCGGTCTCCGGTTCGGGCGTTTTCTGGTGCTGGTCAGGCGGCATCGGTGTCGTATGGGGTGACGCAGCCGTAGTAGCTGGCAGCGGCGTCGTGCCGGGCGCGGCGGGCGGCGAGGATGGCGACGGCCTCGTAGGTGACGGGGCCGAAGGAGATGTGCGTCTTGTAGTGGCCGTGCGGCAGGCTCTCGGGGTCGATTGAGGAGCCGAGCAGGGCGGCAATACGGTCGACCTCGCCGGTGATCTCCTCATCGGGGCCGCGGTAGGGGAAGTAGGACGCGGTGATGCCGTACTGAGGAACGGGGACGTCCGGGTTGGTCTCGAAGAAGTCGGCCAGGTCGTGCAGGCCGTTGATCAGGGCCTTGCGGGTGTCGATGTCGGTCACGGTGTTGGGCTCCTTTCGCTAGGCGGCTTGGGCGGTGGTGCGGATGTGGCGCAGCAGGTCGGAGGCGAGCTGGTTGGACACGCCGAGCCGGGCGCGCAGGGCGTCGCGGGTGATGGGCCTGCCGTGCTGGGCGTGGTGATCCTCGGCGACACGGCGGGCGTAGTCGATCAGTTCCGGGGACGGTCCCGGACCGTCCGGCCCCTCCGGGACGGCCGGCAGATCGTCCGGTGTGGCCGGGACGCGGGCCGGGGACGGTTCGGGACGGGGTGCGGCGGCGCGGCGTTCCAACATCGAGACGGCGATGAGGAACGCGCCCGCTGGTGTGGCGGCGGTGATCCAGCCCCAGGCGGACGGGGCGGCCTGGTGCAGATTGGCGGCCAGGGACAGCACGACGCCGCCGATGAGGACGAGGGTGGGCCAGGACGCCAGGCCGGTGTGCGGGCGCCCGGTCTTCTTGTCGCGCTGGCGTTCGCGGGCGGCCATGACGCACGTGAGGTCGACGCAGACTGCGATGGCCCAGGACATCCATCCCGTCTGGCCGTTCTCATGCGCGGTGTCGCGGATGTGGGTGAACGATCCGGCACCCGCGATGACGGCCAGGACGAGCACCGGCCCGGTGTCGAGCAGTCGGCAGGCGAAGCGTCGCATCGTGTCCCCCTTTCGTGGTTCAGGCGGTGAGCAGTTCGGGCAGGTCGGCCCGCCCATCGACGGCGGTGATCTCGTCCCAGGACGGGGTCAGGTCGGCGTACGTGCGGGCGGCGTGTTCGGCGGCCTGCTCGGTGACGTAGAAGGAGCGGGCGCGGTACCACTGGCCGTCCTGGCCGGCGACGATGGCGACGCCGGGCGTCTCGGCCGGGATGGCGCGGGCGGAGACCAGCGCGGCGGGGTCGAGATCGCCGAGAGTCATGGTGGCGGTCTCGGGGTCGTTGACCCGGTGGCAGATCCGTCCGGAGCACTGTGCGCGGAGCGCGGTGACGCCGGGGCCGAGGTCGGAGCCGATCCGCTGGCCGGACAGGAACAGGTAGATGCCGAACGCCCGCCCGAGCTGGGCCACGCGCAGGAGCGCGGTCGAGGTGCGAGCGATCTCGTCCTTCTCGCTCTTGTCGGCCATCAGGTACAGCTCGGCCAGCTCATCGACCAGGACCACGATCGGGACGGGCCGGACGGCGGGGGCCAGTTGCCAGATGTTGCGGGCGCCCGCTGTACGGCACAGCCCCATCCGTTCGGCCATCAGCGCCACCAGGTCATCCAGCAGCCCCACCGACTCGGCGCGGGAGGTCGCAAGGGCCGACAGGCGTGGGGCGTACGGGGTGAACTCCACACCGCCTTTCAGGTCGAAGCCGACCAGCGCGATTGGTTGCGGGGCGAGGCCGACGAGCAGGGCGTTGGCGAGGTTGGATTTGCCGGATTGCGTCGCTCCGGCGTTCAGCCAGTGCGGCACGGTGCGGAAGTCGATCTCCCAGGGGCCACCGGTCTCCAGTCGGCCGACGGTGACCTTGAGCAGGTCGGTCGAAGGTGGCAGGTCGCGTACCTGCACCAGCGGGTCGCGGATCGTGGCGGCCAGGACCACGCGGCCGGGCCGGGGCGAGGAGACGCGTACGGCGTGCACGCCCCAGGAGTGCGCGAGCCGTTCGGCGGCCTGGCTGTAGTCGTCCGGGATCTGGCCTTCGAGGGTCCAGATCGTGACCCGCCAGCCGTGCCGGGTCGGCCGCGGCAGCCACATGAACGGCTTGGTGTCGACCGCGACCCGCTCGAAGCGCCGCCGTACCTTCACCAGGCCCGTGGAGGCGATCGCGCCGGGGACGGTGGTGAACCACCAGCGTTGCCGCTTCTTGGTCAGCCCGCAGCCGAGGGCGACCTTGCGCCACGTCGCCCGTACCGTGATCGCGGTCAGCGGGAAGCCGATCACCAGCCAGAACGAGCGGTAGTGCCAGCGCCGCCACGCCCACAGCCCGACCGCGCAGGCGGCCAGGGCGGTGAGCGTGAGGCGCAGGGTGTCAGCCAAGCTGGCCTCCCCGCGTCCCGGCGGGGACGATGGTGCCGGCCCGGTAGGAGATGCCCCACCGTCCGGCCATCTCCCAGACGTAGCCGACGAGATCGACGGGCGTGACCTCGTTGCCCACGCCGATGGGCGGTTCTCCGACGGTGCCGATCTTGATGAGTTCGATGCGGTCGGACTCGTCCTCGACCGACAGCGTCACCTCGTAGACGGTCTGGCCGCTGGCCTTGTCGGTCTTGATCTCGCCGGTCTCCCGGTTGAGCAGCCGGGGCCGGGGTGCCTTGACGCAGGTGAAGCGCAGGCGGGCGGAGTCCACAGGAATCGGGATGTTTCGCATGGGCGTACCTCCTAGGCATCGTGGTCAACATAGTCAACCTAGTTGGCCTGGTTGTCAATCTCTGACTTGCAAGTTGGCTGAGGTGTGCTGAAAGCTGGGCTGGTGGTCAAGAACACCGGCCGTCCGCACTACCTCCAGATCGCCGACGATCTCCGGGAGCAGATCCGGCGCGGGGATCTGGCGCCCGGTGCCGCGCTGCCGTCAACCCGGGAACTCGCTGCGGCGTACGGCGCGTCGCTGAGCGTGGTGAAACTGGCGGTCGGGGTGCTGCGGACCGAAGGACTGGTGATCGGCCAGCAGGGCAAGGGCGTGTTCGTGCGGGACGGCGACGAGTCGCCGGCGGACGAGCTGAGCGAGCTGCGCGCGGCCGTACGGGAGCTGTCGGAGCGGGTCGCGCGCGTCGAAGCGGCGCTGTCGGACCGACTCAGCTAGCGACGCCGTTGCGGACGTGGCAGCCGGTCACCCGCCGCGCCAGCGACGCGCTGATGCTGACCGGGGCATGGTGCAGACTCATCGCCTTGTCCTCGCGGCGGATGCCGACCAGGACCGCGATGTAGCCGGCGAGGAGCACGAAGGCGAGCACAGTGGCCAAGGCGAGAACGATCATGACCGGGCCGCTCCCTTCTGAGCGATGCCGCGCGGGTCACGGGGCGGACGGCGAGAGTCGCGCCGCCGCCTGCGCGCCTTGCGGCGGGCGGCGTCCTTCCTGAGCCAGCGGTCCCGCGCCAGGCACTTGCGGCAGCGTGTCTGCCCGCGCGCCAGGATGGCACCGCAGGCGCAGGACGGCGTCTCGTCCAGCCGGATGGTCAGGTAGATCATGGTGGCATCACGTCCTTTCGGGTCAGTGGTGGCGTGCGCTACCGAGAGTGCGCCGAACGGGCAGGACGAGATCACTGCATGACGGGACATGTTCAAGACGTCCGTCATACGATGTGCGGGTCCCCGGACGTCCCTGATGAGCAGGTGAAATGGCGAACGAGCGGTTGCGGGCGGCACTGCTGGCCAAGGGCATGAGCGTCGCGGAACTGGCCGAGGCGATCGGCGTGGACCCCAAGACCGTCGAGCGGTGGATCGCCAAAGGCCGCGAACCGTACCGTAAGCACCGTTACGCCGTGGCCGCCCTGCTCGGCGCCGACGAGACCTACCTGTGGCCGCAGGCCCTCACCCGCGAGCAGGTGGCGTCGGCGTCGGAGAGCGAGATCGTCACCGTCTACCCGCACCGCTGGAGCGTCCCCAGGGACACCTGGGGACGGCTGTTCGCGCACGCCGCCGAGGAGATCGGCGTGCTGGTCTACAGCGGGCTGTTCCTGGCCGACGACGCGGGCATGGTGCGGCTGTTCGGCGAGAAGGCCGGCGCGGGCGTACGGGTACGGATTCTGCTCGGCGACCCCGACAGTGCCGAGGTCGCCCAGCGTGGCGCCGATGAGGGGATCGACGCGGTGATGGCCGCACGGATACGCAACGCGCTGGTGCTATATCGGCCGTTGCGCGGCCGGGAGAACGTCGAGATCCGGCTACATGCCACGGTGCTCTACAACTCCATCTACCGCGCCGACGATCAGCTTCTCGTCAACACGCACGTGTACGGCACGCCCGCCGCCAACGCCCCCGTGCTGCATCTGCGCAAGGTGATCGGCGGCGACATGGTGTCCACCTATGTGGAGAGTTTCGAACGGGTGTGGGCGCAGGCGAAGCCGGTAGAGTCCTGATCATGGCCAGCCGGATCGACTACTACGACGACCCGGACGCGCCCGCGGCCAACAGCCTGGTCCCGTCCGTGAACGTCATCGTGACCAACGAGGCCGGGGACGTGCTGATGATCCGCCGCTCCGACAACGACAACTGGGCCGTGCCCGGCGGCGCGATCGACCTGGGCGAGTCGCTGCCGCAGGCCGCCGTACGCGAGACGCTGGAGGAGACCGGTATCCGGTGTGAGATCACCGGCCTGGCCGGCACCTACACCGATCCGCGGCACGTGATCCTCTACACCTCCAACGGGGAGGTGCGGCAGGAGTTCTCGATCGTGCTCACCGCCCGGTATGTCGAGGGTTCGTTGCGGGAGAGCGAGGAGTCGCGGGAGGTGCGCTGGGTGCCACGCGGCGAGATCGGCTCGCTGGCCATGGATCGGTCGATGCGGATGCGGATCGAGCACTTCCTAGCCGGTACGGGGCTGCCGCACATCGGCTAGCGCCGCCTCCACCGCCCGTACCGAGGCCATGATGCATGGGGTCGCGGCGGTGATCGAGCGGCTGACGAGATGATCGGGGCCGTAGCGGGTGTGGATCTCGGCCAGCCGGTCGATGACGTCCAGGTGCCGCCCGTCCGGGTCGGTGGTCATGTCGCAGTAGGTGAGCGCTTCGGCCAACTCGGGATGTTCCTCGTCGAACTCGCTCGTCAGGGCGTCGAACAGGTGCCGCTGGCCGGCCTCCATGACCGCGCACGAGTGGTGCGCCACCAGTCGGCACAGGGTGTTGTCCGCTTTGGCGACGTCGCGGAGGTAGCGGGCGCCGTCGAGCTGGTGCATGCCCGTGTCGACGAGATCCGGGGCGTACCCGATGTCGTGCAGGTAGGCGGCGGCGACCAGCGTATCGGCCTCATCGCCGAGGATCACGGCCAGCGATTCGGCCCGCCTCGCCACGCCCTGCGTGTGCGCCCAGCGTCGCGGAAGCGGCTTCTCAAGCAGATCTCGGGCCAGGTCACGGGCCCACTCAACGGATTGCACGTCTTCAACGATGGCGCGCCGAGTCCTGGGACATCAGACATCCGAAACGGACGTCCCAGGACGTCCGAGAAATCACGATCCGCGAACGTAGCGGCCTTTGCCATGTTCTGTGACGATCAGCCCCGCACGCTCCAACTCGGCCAACGCATGCCGCACCGTGTTCCGCGACACCTGGAAGCGCCGCCGCAGCTCAGCCTCGCTGGGCAACGTGTCGCCGGGCGCGAGGTCACCCCGTGCGATCTGCCTGCGCAGGTTATGGGCGATGAACGCGTACCGGTACAGCGCCACAGACGGCTCGCTTCCGCTCACCACGACGCGCCCCTTGGCGGGAACGGTCACGATCAGGCCCTCGCCCTCCAGGACCGCCAGCGCCCGGCGTACGGTGTTGCGGGCAACGTGGAACTCCCTGCACAGTGCCACCTCAGAGGGCAGCACCGCCCCCGGCGGATACTCGCCCAGGGCGATCCGCTCCCGCAGCCGGTCGGCGATCTGGGTGAAGATCCGCCAACCGGTCAGCCACTGGCTCACGGGATGCCCGGCGTCAGAACCGGTACGCCTGCGCGATCTGGTGCAGGTTGAAGGAGATCTCTCCCTGCTCCCCAGGATTCCACCCCGCCGCAGCGGCTTCCTGGACGCGAGCGACGGCCCGGGGCACATCGGTGCACGACACCCGCTCGTCGGGCTGATCGCCCCAGTAGAACCACATGAACGGCAGGTGCACGTACACCCTGCGCGTGACGAGGTGGACGTCCATCACCTCCACCCGCGGCCGGTCATCGTCGCCGATGACGAACGCGGCGGTGACGCCGCGTTCGGCCAGCTCGTTCCGCAACGCCACCAGCAAGGCTTCCTGATAGGCGCGCTGCTGCCGCTGAATCGTGTTCATGGAAGGGTCCTCTCGGGTCGCTCTGACTGACGCTCCGAGCCTGCTGGCGAGGGAGGAACCTCTACACCGCAACTTGGGGACGTCTGGGGACGTCTTGTGTTAACGTCCCAGGTGGCAGCCCTACCCCCGGAGGTGCCCACATGACCGAGTACCTGCGCAACGCACTCGCCAGGGCCCGCCTCACCCCCGCCGACGTCGCCACCCACCTCGCCGTCGACCCCAAAACCGTCGACCGCTGGCTCAAGGGCCGCACCCCATACCAGCGCCACCGCTGGACCCTCGCCGACCTTCTCGGCGTCGACGAAGCCGATCTCTGGCCCGACGTCGCGTCCCGCCGGCTCCCCGTCACCAGCGAAGTCCGAGCGGTCTACCCGCACCGCTGGGCCGTACCCCGTGCCGTCTGGCACCGCCACTTCCAGTCAGCGACGAAGGAGATCGCGATCCTGGCCTACAGCGGGCTGTTCCTCGCCGAAGACACCGGCCTTCTCCACCTCTTGGCCGACCAGGCCCGCGCCGGCGTCCGAGTCCGCATCCTGCTCGGCGACCCCGACAGCCCGCCCGTAGCCGCACGAGGCGAAGAGGAAGCGATCGGCCCCGAGGTCATGGCCGCCCGCATCCGCAACGCCCTCACCCTCTACCGGCCCCTCACAACCATCGACGGCGTAGAACTGCGCCTCCACCGCACCGTCCTCTACACATCTATCTACCGCGCAGACGACGACCTCCTGGTCAACCCCCACGTGTACGGAACCCCCGCCCCTAAGGCTCCCGTCCTCCACCTCACGGCCACCCCTGGGCCGGGGGCAGCGACCACCTACCTCGATAGCTACGAACATGTCTGGTCCGCGGCACAGCAAGACAGCAGTTGATCCGCGCAACCAAGATCGAAAGCAACTTATCTGTTCGTCATCAAGGGCGGTCCGCTCCGCGGCCCCCCGCGCGTTGGACGGCCGCCGGCCGCGCTGCGGCTCTTCGGCCGGTCGCGGCCGGCGCCGCCCACGCGCCAGGTCCACCGGACGAACACCTCAGCCATAGAAGTCTTCCTGCAGTCACAGTGATCCCTCCGTAAGGCTGTCGCCCCGCTTCCGTTCCTCGGGCCTGGCGGCCCTGCGGTACGGGTCGGGTTGCCACCGGATGCCGTCATTACGCGCCGTTGATGGGACTACTACTCCACACCGCTGGGATGCAACATCTGGCTAGCTTGATCGCCACCAGCGGTTCGACGTGCACAGGACTCACCAGCAGTCACTCGACTAAGCTATGGTCAATGATGCTCCTATGGATGCTCAGCGCTCGGTAATGGGCCATCCACGGGAAACCAGACCTACCGATCGGTGGAGACGGTTACAGTTCTCTGTGACGATTTAAATGAGGACACGCAGGGGCAGCGGATGGATGAAACATCAGGGGACTCGCTGTTCTCTGTACTGACTGTCGGGGCAACCGTGAACGGCCTCGCTGGCCCCGTTTCCGCGAAGATCCTCTCAGTCGACCGGCTCACCGACGATTCCGCATCGGTTGCTTACCGCACGGAAGAAGGCGGACTCGGAGAGAAGATCGTGTTCGCCGACATGCTGCCGCATCTCAAAGCCGTCAAACCTGGTAGCGCGTTCACCTTCGATGCCTCATCGGATGCGTTCCTCCTCGCCGCCGAAGCACGGCGAATGCGGCTCGCTCACCTGTTTGATCCGCTCTCCGCCCTTGGTACCTCCGACGTGGAGCCACTGCCGCACCAGTTGCGTGCCGTCTACGGCGAGATGTTGCCCCGCCAGCCCCTGCGCTATGTCCTCGCTGACGACCCCGGCGCGGGCAAGACCGTCATGGCCGGACTCCTCATCAAAGAACTCCTCCTGCGCGGCGACGCCGCCAACGTCCTTGTTGTCGCGCCCGGCGTTCTCGTCGATCAGTGGGATGAGGAGATGCGGGAGAAGTTCTCCCTTGACTTTGAGATGCTCATCCGGGACAAGATCCTCGGCGAAGCTAACCCGTTCACTCGCGGTGGTCTCTGGCTGGCTCGCCTCGACGTGCTTGCCCGCAACAGCGAAGGTGTCCTGGATAAGGCGTGCACGATCGATTGGGACCTGGTCATCTTCGACGAGGCCCACAAGATGTCGGCCTCTGTGTGGGGTAGCGAGGTTAAGAAGACCAAGCGGTACCAGATGGCTGAGGAACTCGGGAAGCACACCCGTAACCTCCTCATGATGACCGCGACCCCGCACTCGGGGAAGGAAGAACAGTTCCAGTTGTTCATGGCGCTGCTCGACTCTGACCGGTTCGAAGGCGTCGCCCGCGAGGGAACTCGGAAAGTCGACGTGTCCGACATGATGCGTCGCCTGGTGAAAGAAGAGCTCCTCACCTTCGATGGCACTCGACTGTTCCCGGAGCGGTTCGCCTACACCGTCAAGTACGAGCTTTCCCAGGCGGAGAAGGATCTCTATCGCGCGGTTACCGAGTACGTGCGCGAGGAGATGAATCGGAACGATGCCTCTGAGGGCGACAAGCGGAAGAAGGTCGCGGTCGGCTTTGCTCTCACCACCCTGCAGCGCCGCCTCGCTTCCTCGCCTGCGGCCATCCACCGGTCGCTGGAGCGACGCAAGAAGCGGCTTGAGGGTGAACTGCACGAGGCACGAATCATGGCCTCGGCGCCCAAAAAGGACGATTTTGACGTACCCGAAGATGAGGCCGACCTCGAAGAACTCACCGACGCTGAGCGTGAGGAACTCGAAGACAAGGCCGTCGCTGCGGCCACCGTTTCCCGTACTCCGGAAGAACTCCAAACCGAGATCAAGGTACTCGACCGACTCCTAGTGAAGTCACTCAAGGTCAAGACCAGCCTCACCTACGCGAAGTGGGACGCGCTACGCGACACCCTCGACGAGGCCGACGAGATGCGCGACTCCACCGGTGCACGCCGCAAGGTCATCATCTTCACCGAGCACAAGGACACCCTCGACGACCTCGTTGGTCGACTGACCAACTACCTCGGCCGAGATGACGCCGTCATCACCATCCACGGCGGCACCAAGCGCGAGGACCGCAAGAAGGCCAAGGAGATCTTCGAGCAGGACGAAAATTGCGTCTTCCTCGTTGCCACTGATGCCGCCGGCGAAGGCATCAACCTCCACAAGAACGCACACCTACTCATCAACTACGACCTCCCGTGGAACCCCAACCGCATCGAGCAGCGGTTTGGACGGGTCCACCGCATCGGCCAACCCAACGTCTGCCACATGTGGTCGCTGGTCGCGAAGGACACCCGCGAAGGAGACGTGTACACCCGGCTGCTGGAGAAGCTCGACGAACAGAGAGCGGCACTCGGCGGGCGAGTTTACGACGTGCTCGGCAAGTTGTTTGAAGGCAACAGCCTGCGTGACCTAATGATTCAGGCCATTCGCGAAGGCGATCGGCCTGAACGGCAGCGCTACCTCACCGAGGTTGTTGACGCGAAGGTCGGCGACGGCATTGCTGAACTCCTTGAAGAGAATCAGTTGGTACCCTCACGTCTCGACGAGTCCGAGATTGACGAGGTCCGCAAACAGATGGAGCGCGCTGAAGCCGCCCGTCTTCAACCGCACCACGTCGAGGCGTTCTTCCACAAGGCGTTCAAGGACCTCGGTGGCAACCTTCGCATGCGCGAGCACCATCGATACGAGATCAAGACCGTGCCGAGCGACATCAAGGAACATGACCGGCTCACCGGCTACGGCGCTCCTATAGTTAACTCCTATCACCGCATCACCTTCGACCCGAAGTATGTGCGTGTCCTCGGTAACAACCACCTCGCCACCCTGATCCACCCTGGGCACCCTCTCATGTCCGCGACCATGGGTGTCATTACCGACCGGCACCACGAGGCACTCCGACGTGGAACCATCCTCGTCGACCGTGCCGACCTCAACATCGAGCCCTACATCGTCTGTCTCCTTGAACACGATGTGACGGATGGCCGCGTAGGCAGGGATGGACAACCTCAGATCATCTCCCGCCGTGCCCAGTACGTGCGCATCGACCCCGGCGGCACCATCACAGCACTCACTCAAAGCCCCATTCCCAACCTCGACGCCGTCACCGACGAAGAGCGCGAAGCAGCACAAGCCATACTCAAGGAGTCGTGGTGCCAGGCCGCTGACCTGGGGTCCCGTATCGTCCGGCATGCCTCCAGCACCGTGGCGCGGGATCACGTTGATGCGGTAACCGCACGCACCATCGAACGAGTTGCCAAGACCGAGCGACTCGTGCGCGACCGGTTGACCAAGGAGATCAACTATTGGGACCAGCGCGCCTTCGAGTTGCGAGAACAGGAACGTGCGGGGAAGAAGACGCGGCTGCCCGCTGAGCAGATCGAACAGCGTGCCGAAGCCCTTTCTCGTCGTCTTGGTCGGCGGCTACGCGAACTCGCCAAGGAACGTGACATTTCCGCGCGTCCGCCTCGAGTCACCGGTGCATGCCTCGTCATCACCCAAGGCTGGATCGACGCACGGATAGACTCCGAAGCCGCAGCTCACCGGGCGAAAGAAACTGCTCGTATCGAGAGACTCGCAGTCGACGCTGTGCTCCGTGTTGAAAAGGTGCTCGGGCACGACGCGACCGAGATGCCACACAATAATCCCGGCTACGATGTTGAATCCGATACCCCCAACGGGCTCGACTTCATCGAGGTCAAAGGGCGATTCGAGGGAGGCGACAACTTCGTCCTCACCCGCCAGGAAGCCGTTACCGCACTCAACAAGGGCAAGCACAGCGTCCTGGCGCTCGTCCGCGTTCTGTCTGACGGCAGCACGACAGTTCGCTATCTGCGCCAACCGATAACCACGCCGATTGACCCACGAGCAGCTCGTGTCGAGTTCGACTGGGAACCATTCTGGAACGAAGCCGAGGAGATGGACCAGCAGTGACCGAGAACAACCGCAAGCGGAAGCTGATTGAAGTTGCCCTTCCCCTCGACGAGATTAACGCCGCCTGCAAGGCCGACAAAGACCGGAAAACCGGTACCATCCGCAACCTGCACAAGTGGTTTGCGCCCATGCCGCTCCCGGCCTGGCGTGCGCTCCTATTCGCCGCGCTAATCGACGACCCCGAGGACGACAACCAGCGCGTCTACCTGCTCGATGTTATTAAGCGTCTGGTTGCCAATGGGGCTGACTTGCCCGACCAGGACACCCTCGACGAAGCGAAGGCACTTATTGAGAAACAGTTTCCCGAGGGCCTTCCAATCGTCATGGACCCGTTCTGCGGGGGTGGTTCCACGCTCGTCGAAGCACAGAGGCTGGGTCTAAGAACCGAGGGATCGGACATCAATCCCGTACCCGTGCTAATCAGCCGTACCCTCACCGCGTTGTTGCCTTCAGTGACCGGCTTTCAACCGCGGCACCCACATGGTGCCTCCGAACTGGACGCCTCTATGTCGGCTCACCAAAGTCGGCTCTTCTCCGACGCCCAAACGCCCTTCAGTGGCCTCGACGGCCTCGTTCGGGATGTCGAATTTCACGCTGAACGTATTCGTCAAGCGGCCATTGACCGGCTTCGGGATGCCTTCCCTGAGACACCTGGGGAAGTTCCGGTGGCCTGGCTGTGGGCTCGAACTGTTCCATGCACTAATCCTGCGTGCGGTGTCGAGACGATTCTGACCACGACATGGTGGCTCTCCAAGAAGAAGGGCGACCTCGCCTGGGTTGAGCCATACATCGACCAGGGGCGCGTGATGTTGGAGGTGCATAGCGGCAAGCGGTCGGGAGGGCCGCAGGACCCTCCTAAGGTTGGACGAGGCGCTTCGTTCGCATGCGTCGCTTGCGCTCAGGTTGTGACCGAAGAGGATGTGCGTCGGCTTGCAGAAGCCCATCAAATGGGACTTCGCATGGTCGCGGTAGCGACCGACGTGGATGGTCGGCGCTGTTATCGAGCGCCGAACCCACACGAGGAGCGCGCGGCTGCGGATGTTGTAGTGCCGGAGTCGGTATCGGAGGTCGGTCTTGGCCCAGCCAACCAGTACGTAGCGCCTCCAAGGTACGGACTTACTAAATTCCGGGATCTCTTCACGCCTAGGCAACTCCTGACCATCAGCACCTTCGCGGAACTGGTCGCGGCGACGCCCGCTCGTATCCGGGACGAGGGCGGCAGCGATGAATGGGCCCGTGCCGTGACCACTGTTCTGGGTCTTGCAGTAGGGCAACTCGCTCGCTTCGGATCCAGCCTATGTCAGTGGCGTCTACGAGGTGCGGCCAATTCCAAAGCTGAGGCTGCGTTCAGTCGTGCCGATCTGCCCATGATGTGGGACTTCGCCGAGACATACTTCGATGGAGGGTCCGTTGGAGACTGGACTCAGATTTGTAGGTCCGTCACTCGCGCTTTCCCGTACGTTGTTAGCGGCGGTTGTGGAAAGGTAGTGAGACGCGACGCTAGGGAAGCCATCGGTAACGGGCAGGCGCTCGTGGCTACCGATCCGCCGTATTTCGATGCGATCGGGTATGCGGATCTGTCGGACTATTTCTACATGTGGCATAGGATCGCGTTTCGTTCCGTTTATCCCGATCTCTACCAGACCATTGCAGTGCCCAAGTCGGGTGAACTGACAGCCTTCCCCTGGCATGCCGGAGGCACAAAAGAAGCCGCGCGGAATTACTTCATCAACGGTTTTACCGAGACGTTCAAGAGCCTTCAGCAGGCTTCTACCCCAGGGCTTCCTCTCCTAGTGGTTTACGCGTCGAAGGAGCAGAAGGGGGGACGTGAAGAGGAAACGCGTTGGTCTTCAATCCTGACCGCGATCATTGATGCTGGTATGGAGATCACAGGCGCATGGCCTGTTCACGGTACAGGCAGCACTCGCATGAGAGGTATCGGTGCGAATGCCGTCGCCGCCTACATCGTGATGATCTGCCGTCCTCGTGCACAGCAGGCCGGTTCATGCACGCTCGCTGAATTCAACCGCGCTCTTCGCCGAGAACTAGGCCCGGCAGTTCGCGATCTGCAAGCGGCGTCAATCCTCCCAGTAGACTTGGCGCAGGCGGCCATGGGGCCAGGGATGCAGATTTACTCGCGCTATCGGGCGGTTCTTGACCAGTCAGGATCGCGTGTGCCAGTCGACAGGGCTCTTCGCCTCATTAACCTCGCTCTAGCCGAAGTTCTCGATGAGCAGGAAGGTGAACTGGATCCCGAATCGCGGTTTGCAGTCCGCTGGTGGGAGACCCACGCTTGGGACTCGGCTTCATTCGGTGAGGCCGACAAAACGGTACGTCCTTTGGGTATCAGCGTCGACGATGTCGCTCGTGCGCAAGTGATCACCAGCCAGGGGAGCAAGGTTCAACTTCTCGGCTTCGGTGACCTGGACCCAACTTGGGTACCGTCTGGAGATATGCGCCCCACAGCCTGGGAAGCCGTCCACCACTTGGCTCACCGGCTAATCGACCGAGGCGGGGAGTTGGAGGCCGCGCGGCTCATGGCCGTACTCGATAACTTGCGGGATCCGGCCATGGCACTGGTGTACCGCCTGCACGACATCGCAGCGAAGAAGGGGCGGACGCGGGACCAGGAGCGCTACAACGCGCTGATCAACTCATGGGCCGAGCTGGTGAAATTGAGTTCTGACGGTTCTATCGCGAATGAAGGGCTGTTCTAAGGATGGCGTTGACGAACAAGGAACGGGTTGGACGTGTCCTTGATCTGGTGGCGGAGGGCCTTGGCCCGTGGATGATCGCGCTGCTGGAGGTCAAGTACGGCACGGACTGGGCTGGCCATGTGGTCCGGGCTGCCGGCCCGACGAACCGCGACACGACGCCGAACCCCTCGGACCCCGCCTACCTGTTCTGGATCTTCGACAAGCAGTGGCACAGCTTGTTCCGCGATCACTTGAGTTTCGAGGACAAGCGCGCGGTGTCGGCACTGTGGGATGCTCGTAAGGAGTGGGCGCACGGTGCCAAGGTTGCCTCAGATCGAACCGAACGTGTCCTCATGGATGGCGAACACCTGCTGCGTTCGATCGGTGCAGTCGAGCAAGCGGACGCGGTTGATGAGATGCGCCGGGAATTCCGCCGGATCATGTTTGAGGAGGACCAGAAGCGCATTCAACGCGCCAAGGAGAGGTCCCTATCCGTGCAGGTCGACTCGACCGGTCTCCCGGCATGGCGCGACGTGGTGGAGCCGCACGACGACGTGGCGCGAGGGTCGTTCCAGTTGGCCCAGTTCGCCGCTGACCTGCGGCAGGTGCACCAGGGTATCGCTGGACCTGAGTACGGCGACCCGACGGAGTTCTTCGGACGTACCTACCTGACCCGTGGACTCCGGTACTTGCTGGAGCAGGCCGTCCAGCGCCTCACCGGTGTCGGGGGGGAGCCGGTGATCGACCTGATGACCACCTTTGGTGGAGGCAAGACCCACTCGCTGCTCGCCGTCTACCACGCGGCCTCCGGCGTGTCGGCGGACAAGTTGCCCGGCATGCGTGAGGTCCTCGACAACCTCGGCATCAGTGACCTTCCTGCCAAGGTAAACCGCGCCGTCCTCGTCGGCAACGACCTGTCCGTCCTGGGGTCCACCAAGCCAGACGGCACGGTGGTTAACACGATGTGGGGCGAACTGGCGTGGCAGTTAGGCGGATCCGAAGGGTTCGCGATGCTCGCTCGGTACGACGCAAAGTCTGCGCCTCCGCCTACCACCGACCTTGAGGCGTTGTTCAAGAAGTTCGGCCCCTGCGTCATTCTCGTCGACGAGTGGGTCGCTTATCTGCGGCAGTTGTGGTCCCGTGATGACGTGGCCCCGGCGGGCACGTTCGACACCCACATGACGTTCGTGCAATCCCTGACCGAGGCGACCAAAGCAGTTGCCAACGCCCTGCTGGTAGTGTCACTGCCTGCCTCTGAGCTGGTCCGCGACATGCACATGGCGGACGCGCCTATCGAGAACCAGCACGAGATCGGCGGCACCGCAGGGCTCGAAGCGCTGCGTCACCTCCGGTCGGTGATCCACCGCCTGGAGACCGCATGGCAGCCCGCCTCTGTCGAGGAGTCTTTTGAGATCGTGCGTCGGCGTATCTTCAAGCCGTTCGGCAGTATGGAGACCGCCAACCGCGACCTGGTGGTCGGGAAGTTTCTGAACCACTATCAGAAGCACGCCGCCGACCTTCCCAACGAGGTCATGCAGCCTGGCTACCGGTCGGCGATGAAGGCCGCATACCCCATCCACCCGGAGTTGTTCGACCGGCTCTACCAGGACTGGTCCACATTGGAGCGGTTCCAGCGAACCCGAGGTGTCCTGCGACTCATGGCAACCGTCGTGCACGCATTGTGGACCAGCGGGGACAAGTCCCCGATGATCCTTCCTGCATCCGTCCCGATGGACAACCAGAAGGTGTTCGAGGAGATCACTAATCACCTCGACGACACCTGGAAGCCCATCGTGGACGCAGACATCGCCGGTGACGGCTCTGCGGCCTCCACCATCGACAACGAAATCAAGATTCTCGGTCGTTCAATGGCCACGAAGCGCGCCGCGCGCTGTGTCTTCCTCGGCACTGCGCCGATGGCGAACCGCCGTGAACGCGACGGCTCCCAAGCTCCTGTGCGAGGCATCGAGCAGAAGCGAGTCGTCCTTGGCTGCACCTACCCCGGCGATAACCCTTCCCACGTTGCTGACGCGCTGCGTCGCCTCGGGGATCAGGGTAAGTACATGAACCGGGACCAGGACCGTTACTGGCTGAGCCTGCAGCAGACGGTCTCCCAGATTGTGCAGGAGCGTGCGGACGCCTACCACGAGGACCAGGTTTTTGACGAACTCGCCGCTGTGGTCCGGCGGGAAACTGACAAGGGCCTGTTCCAGCGGGTTCACCGATTTCCGGCAAGCAGTATCGACGTGCAAGATGACCCCGGTATCGGGCTTGTCATCTTCGGCCCCGATCGGGCTTTCTCGAAGAAGGCCAAGTCGAAGGCCGAAGACGCTGCGCTGGAGTTCTTGAACAAGCGAGGGACCAACGCCCGAATCTACAAGAACAGTCTTGTGTTCCTCGCCCCCGAGGTTGACCGGGTCGACGTCATGCTCACCGCGGTCCGGAACCGCATGGCATGGGAGTACATCCTCGACAACAAGGATTCCCTCAACCTCGATCAGCACAACATCAAGTTGGCGACCCAACGGGTTAAGCAGGCCGAGCAAACCGTCGCCGACTCGATTCGTGAGGCGTACCGGTGGATCCTCGTCCCGCATCAAGAGCCCGGCAAGGCCAACGTCGATCTAGAAGCCATCCTCATGAACGGCGAAGGTACCCTCGTCGAACGTGTCACTAAGAAGGCACGGGGAGAAGAATTCATTGTCGAACGATTCTCCGCGGCGCTGCTTCGCATGCAAATCAACCGCCTCGACCTGTGGAGGGAAAAGCGCCACGTCCCCGTCGATACGATGGCTGGCTACTTCAGCCAGTACGTCTACATGCCCAAGGTCGTCGATCCCAAGGTAATCATCGACTGCGTGTGGCAGCTTGACGAGGTTCTCCACATCGACTTGGACGGCTTCGCCTATGCGGACGCCCACGAAGGTGACCGCTATGTGGGGCTCACGTTGAAGAAGCCGGCCGAAGTGCGCCCAGGCGGCCTCATTGTTGACCCAACGATCGCCAAAGCACAAATCGAAGCGGACACCGCTGCCTCCGCAACTACGGGCAGCACCAGCGACGAAGCACAACCCGGCGAGCCCACTGGCGCCACTAACCGGGAAAACCCGTCGAAGGTCGGCCTTGCAGGTAAGCCCACCGTGACCGGTGGAGGCGGCGCAACACAGGTGACCAAACCTCTCACTCGATTCCAGGCTACGAAGGAACTGACCTCCGCCCGCGTGGTGCGGGACGTATCTCAGATCTACGAGGAGATCATCTCCCACTTCGTCGGCGCCGGAGTCGACGTCAAGGTCACCCTCGACGTTGAGTCCAACCAGTTGCACAAGCTGACCAATGACCAGCGCACTGCCATCCGAGAGAATCTCAAGAGCCTCGGCTTCGGCGACGACGACTGGTCAATGGAGTGAACCGTGCCGAGTTTGGTGGGGTCAACCAAGTTGACTCCACCAAAGCCGGAGTACATCAAGGTCTCCACGAATCCCGGGGTGCTCCTCTTGAGGACTGAGAACGCAGTCCGTGTGACCTATTGCCATAGGAACACAAAGCCCATCCGCTTGCCACCGAGTGACGTGGTGCAAGCCTCTGTGGGGGGCGGGACATGCACGGGATGATCTTGCAAAGGGAGCGGGCTGCGCGAGACGTTCGCGCAGCTCACACCGTATGAGCCCGCCGCGCGGCCACCGCTCTCCTAAAGCGGGTGCCGCAGGTTCGAATCCTGCCGGGGGCACGCTTCTCGACCGGCAATCCGGCCTCCGACCTGCGGTTTCTCTGCCGCAGGTCTTTGCTTTCCAGACCCCTGACAGCTCGCCGAGAGCACCCGTGCGCAGCCGTAGGACCTTGATCACGGGATACTATGCGCGATGATCTTGGCTGTGTTTCCCCCAGCTCAAGGAAACAGTTCGGCTCGTCCCTGCGTCAGAGGAAACCTGAAGCGCTCCGGGTCTGACAGAGGCTCGATTCTCTGAGGGGATCGAGTCCCCGTCCGCCTACCCGGCAGAGCTTCGCGAGCGTGCGGTACGACGCGTGCCCGCCCGGTCACTCGGGCCTGGTGGCCAGTACGGCGTCGGCGACCGCTCGGAGGGTGGCGATGGGGTCGTCGCCGAGGGGGTAGACGCCGACTTGGTCCGCGCCGGCATCGAGGTGCGCGGTCAGGTTGCGCGCGAGGTCGGCCGGGTCGCCGTAGGCGAGCAGTGCGTCGATGACGCGGTCGCTGCCGGTGCCGGAGAGGTCCTCGTCGGTGAAGCCCAGCCGCCGGAGGTTGCTCGCGTAGTTGGTGACCTGCAACGCCTGCCCGGGCGGTGCGGCCCGGGCGACGGCGCGGGCCCGCTCTACATCGGGCTCCGCAAGCGCGAAGTGGCCGGGTAGGAGCAGTTTGCCCGGCCCCAGGATCTCCCTGGCCCTCCGGGTGTGCTCGGGCGTGACCATGCAGGGGATGGCACCCGCGGTGCGGTCGCGGGCCAGCCGCATCATTCTCGGACCGAGGGCGGCCAGCACCACCCGCTCGGCCGGGACGCCGGCCAGCGCCAGTTGGTGCAGGTAGGACACCAGGGTGTCGTATGGCGACGCCCACTCGGCGTGGACCTCGCGGTGCCCGACCCCGACGCCGAGAATGAACCGGCTGGGGTACCTGGCGACGATTCGGTGGTAGGAGGCGGCGACGATCTCGGCGTCGGCGGTCCACACGTTGACCACGCTCGTGCCGACCACCAGCCGGGTGGTGGCGTCGAGGAGCTTCTCCGCGAAGGCGAGGTCGGCCGGTGGCGACGCGTCCAGCCAAAGCGTGCCATAGCCGGCCCGCTCCACCTCCACCGCGCTCTCCGGGCTCACCTCATGCTCGCGTAGGTGGGCGCCGAGCAGACCCAGGTCGATGTTCATGATCCGATCCCAGCACCACGCCCCCATCGGAAACCAGAACCAGTTCCGACGCGCTCGATAACCTGGGGGCATCGTCGCAGAACAGGGGGCGGCTCGGTGGAACTGCGTGCACTGCGCTACTTCGTCGCGGTGGCCGAGGAACTGCACTTCGGGCGGGCCGCCGAGCGGCTGCACATCGCCCAGCCCGCGGTCAGCAGGCGGATCGCCCAACTGGAACGGGAGCTTGGAGTCCGGCTGCTGGACCGTTCACCGCGCCGGGTTCGGCTCACTGCTGCCGGGCACCGGGTGCTCGCCGCGGCGCGTGATGCGCTCGCGGCCGTGGATCGGGTCCAGGCCGCCGCCGGTGCGCGGGCGGGCACCATGCGCATCGGTACCGCCGCCGGGTTCACCGCGCGCCTGGAGCGCGGGATCGACGCGCTGCGCGAGCACCCCTCGGCGCTCGGCGTCGACGTCGTACTGGTCGACCTTCCACTGGAGGCTCGTCTGGACACCGTACGACGGGGGGAGATCGATCTGGCACTGGCTCGGGGGGTGCGTTCGGCACCCGGGCTTAAGGTGCTGCCGACGTGGACGGAGCAGCTGTTCGCGATCGTGTCCGTGCAGCACCCCGCCGCCGGTCGCTCGACAGTCGGCTTGGCCGATCTCGCCGTCGACGAACTGCGGATCCCGTCGCGGGACCACGCCCTGTTCCTGCCGGAGGCTTTGACGGCCGCGATACGGAAGGCCGGGGTCGAAACTCGGGCCGATCGCCTTGCCGGGACGGTCCAGGACACGATCGTCGAAATCGGTTTCAATCCGCGTAGCTGGACCGTGCTGCCAGGCGACCAGGTCGCGGAGATCCGCTCCACCCGGGTGCGGGCGATCCCGTTCGCACCGCACACCACGATCACCGGCAGCGTCGTGGTACCGGTCGACCTCCCGCACACCTGCGCCGCCGCCCACCAGGCGGCCTTCGGAGATTGACCCGTCCACAGCAAGATGCGAACCCGACGCGGTGCGGGCACCGCCGCGGAGGGTCGCGGACGATGAGACCGGCCGCCACGCCGGTCACGCCGACATCCTCCGCGAACTGATCGACGGCACGAGCGGACGCTGACCCCACCACCTTCTCCAGGACAGGAACACATGATCACCGCAACACGGCCGTTGCCACGCCGCCTCCTCCGGTCCGCGCGCACGGTGGCGACCATCGCGCTCATCACCCTGCTCACGATCGGCACCGCCGCCTGTTCCACACCGGCCGCGACGGCCACACCCACTGCGACTTCCATAGCGACCTCGGCTCCCCCATCGACCGCGACCACCGCCGCCCCCTACGCCGCCGTCACCCGGGACGATCCGGAGTTCGCCAAGACCTTCCGGCACGAGTTCGCCGAGGTCGACGGCGTCCGCATGCACTACGTGACCGGCGGCAGCGGCAGCCCGGTGGTGCTGATCCACGGCTGGCCCCAGACCTGGTACGGCTGGTGGCCGATCATGCCGGCGCTCGCCGAGCACCACACCGTCTACGCTGTTGACCTTCCCGGACTTGGCGACAGCCACGGCTCACCGACCGGCTACGACAAGGCCACCCTGGCGCGGTACGTGCACACGTTGATCGCCGACCGGCTCAAGATCCGAAACGCCGCCGTCGTCGGCCACGATTTCGGCGCCGCCGTGGCATTCCAGTACGCCGGCCAATTCCCCGACGACACCACCCGCCTCGGCTACTTCGACCTGCCGCTGCCCGGGCCCGCTGTCGATGCGGCCACATACCGCTCGCTGAGCTGGCACATCGCCTTTCACTCCCAGCGACGGGTCCCGGAGGCGGTCGTGGGCGACAACGTCCGCGAGTACCTGGCACTGTTCTATCCCCAGGTCTCGTTCCGCGGTTCGGCGTTCGGCGGCACCTCGGATCGGTCCCCGTTCACCGACATCGAGATCGACGAGTACGCACGGACCTACAGCCGGCCGGCAGTCCTGTCGGGCGGCTTCGAGCTCTACCGCGCCCTCGACAAGGACGTCCGCGACACCGCGGCAGCCGCACCGGTGCGTGTCCCGACCCTGCTCATGGCCGCCCAAGGGCAGCTCGACGCGATCCGGGCCACGGTGGCCCCGCGGATGACCAAGATCGTACGAGCGGTGGACGTGCCGCGCGCAGGGCACTGGCTCGCCGAGGAGAATCCCTGGTTCGTCACCGCGGAGCTGTTGCGCTTCCTCGGCAGTTCCGGGCGTTGATCTTGCCGGTCGTGGCGCTGTGGGGACCGTCCTGGCCCCGGCCGGTCATCGGTCCACGATCGGGGACGGCGAGATCGTACGGCGGCGCGGCTACTGGAACCCCCCTCGCCGTCCTTGAGGCGGTGGGCGGCGAGGAGAGCATGCGCGACACCTTCGACGTCGAGGCCGGATGGCTTCGAGGTTCTACCCGGTCGAGGCGGCGCCGCCCGCGCGGCCATCTCCGGCGCGAGCGGGATGCCGTCCGGCCGGTGGCAGATCGTGGCGACGGCCTGCGCGTCGCCGGTCCCCTATCCGGTGAGTGCCTGGGTTCCCAGGACGGCGAGGAGCGCGAGGCGTTCGGCGTCCTCGCTGCCGGGTTCGGCGGTGTAGATCATGATGCGCAGGTCGTCGCCGGCGACGACGAGTACGTCGCAGTCCAGCGTGATGGCGCCGACGTGCGGGTGGTCGATGGTCTTGCGGGCGGACTCGTGCCGGCCGACGGCACCGGATTCCCAGAGGTGATCGAACTCGGCGCTTTTGGTGCGCAGTTGGGAGATGAGGTGTCGCAGTCGCCGATCGGCCGGATAGCGGCTTGCTGTTCTGCGCAGGTCGGCGACCTGGGCGGCACGTAGTGCGCCCCGGGATTCGGGGGTGTGACGTATGCGGGTGCCGGTGCCGAGGAAGTTGCGCCACACGGCGTTGAGGTCGTTGCCGTGCCATTCCCCCATCAGCGCCGTGTACAGGGGGTTGGCGAGCAGTTGGGTCCATGCGGCGTCGAAGACCGCGACGGGTGTGCCGGTGAGCCGGTCCAGCATCCGCTGGACGCTGGGCGTGATGTACGCCGGGACCGTCTCCGGGCCGGGAGGAGCGAGGCCGGCGAGCTGGTAGAGGTGGGCGCGCCCGCCGCTGGTGAGCCGCAGGGCGCGGGCGAGGGCTTCGACGACCTGCGCGGAGGGGTTGGTGGCCCGGCCCTGTTCGAGGCGGGTGACGTAGTCGACGGAGATACCGGCGAGCTGGGCCAGCTCTTCGCGCCGCAGCCCCGGAGCGCGCCGGCGGCCGCCGGTGGGAAAGCCCACCGTGTCGGGTGAGACCTGGTCACGCCAGCGCCGCAGGGCTGCGCCGAGTTCTGTCGCTGCCATACCAGACAGTGTGGCTCATATCGCCTAAGCCGGTCCTGGTACCGATAGTCCTATGAAGGCGGGTGTACTGCCTGTTCCTGGGGTTTGCGCCCATTGTGGAAGCATGACAGCGACAGGGACGCCCGCCGCCCCCGCAGTGGGCGCTGGATGGTCGCCCTATGCGTCGGCACTGATGACGACGTTCTGCGGCTGGACGGGGTGCGTCCGGGGGCGGGCGTCGTCGATAACGGTACGGGCCTGCCCAGCGCCGCCCCACACAGCTCGCCGAGATGTGCGCCACGGCCGGCGTCGCCCCGCAGCCGGTGGCTGAGCGGCGATCATGTCGATCTTTGCGAAGTATGACCTGGCTCCAGGAGAGCCCACCCCGGCCACTGCGGCCGGTCCCCGAAAGGAACAGCCATCATGAGCGACCTCGCACTCGTAACCGGCGCCTCCTCCGGAATCGGCAAGGCATTCGCCGAGCGCCTCGCCGCCGACGGCTACGACCTGGTGATCGTCGGCCGGCGCCGGGAGCGGCTCGAAGAGTTCGCCGCCGCCCACCCCGAGGTCAAGGTCCGCCCCGTCGTGGCCGACCTGTCCACCGATGCGGGCATCGACGAAGTGGCGGAGATCTGCGCGAGTGAGCCGCTGACCCTGCTGGTGAACAACGCGGGGGTGGCCCACTACATGCCGCTCGCCGACCTGCCCGCCGACAAGGCCCGCGAACTCGTCAACGTCAAGGTCCTCGCCCCCACCCTGATCACCCGCGCCGCCGTCGCAGGCATGCAGGAGCGCGGCCGGGGCACCATCATCAACGTGGCCGGCATGATCGCCTTCAGCGGCCCGGCGCCCAGCACGGTGATGCCCCGTCGCGCCACCTACGCCGGCAGCCTCGCCTACTTGGTCGCCATGTCCCAGACCCTCAGCGCCGAACTCGAAGGCACCGGCGTCCGGGTCGAGGTCGTCTGCCCCGGTGTGGTGGCCACCGAGTTCCACGAGCGCCAGGGCATGGACCTGAGCTCTGTGCCCCGCATGAGCGCCGCCGACGTCGTCACCGCGGCCCTGCGCGGCCTGGAACTCGGCGAAGTCGTCTGCGCCCCGGGCGTCGAGGACGTCACCCTTCTCGACAAGGTCTTCGAAGCCGACCTGGCGGCCTTTCGAGGCCAGAGCCCCGAACTCGCCACCCGCTACCGGGCCGGCTGACCAACCGAAGAACGCGGGACCCCGGCCGGGCGACCGGGGTCCCGCGCCGTTCGACGCCTTCCCCGGGTTCCCGGGCGGTCACAGGATGTCGCCTGGCCGTCTCACGGCGTGGCGCCGCTTGACCTTGACACAGTGACAAGGTCTTCGCTGTAGCCATGGAGGTGGTCCCGATGACCATGCCGGAACAGGACACGAAGGCGACGCGCGCTCTCCAGGAGCTGGAGAACAGCAGCTCGTCGGTACGGCTGCAGGCGGCGCTGGCGGTCGGCACGGCCCCGGACCCGCGGTTCATCGACACGCTCATCGAACGGTGCGCGGTCGAGCCCGATTTCTTCGTACGCGACATGCTCACCTGGGCACTCACCCGCCACCCATCCTCGATGACGGTCCCGAAGCTCGTCGATGAACTGGGTTCGGAGCGTGCGCAGGCGCGGAGCCAGGCGTTGCACACGCTGTCCAAGATCGGGGATCGGCGGGCGTGGCCGGCGATCACGCGGGCGCTTCTGACCGACGCCGACGACGAGGTGGCGCGGAGTGCCTGGCGGGCAGCGGTCGTACTCGTGCCCGAAGGTGAAGAACCCGAGCTGGCCGGAGTGCTGGCGACACAGTTCGGGCGCGGTGAGCTTGAGACGCGGTTGAGCCTGAGCCGGGCGCTGATCGCGCTCGGTGAGGTGATCATGCCAATCCTGCGCGCCGCGATGACGGATTCCGACCCTCGCGTGCGTCAGCATGCGATCGCCACGGAACGGCTGCTGCGCGATCCTGATGCCGGTTTCGAGTTCGCGATCGAGGAGGCGAAGCGCGTCGTAGCCCTCGGCGCGACCGGCCAGGAGGAGTGAGCAGGCAGTGTTGATCGGCGATGTGGCGCGACAGTCCGGGGTCAGCGCCCGGATGCTCAGGTACTACGACTCGCTCGGCCTGGTGCGGCCGACGGGTCGTACCGAGGCCGGCTATCGGGAGTACTCCAGTGAGGACATCCGGCGGATCTTCCACGTGGAGAGCCTGCGCTCGTTGGGGTTGTCGCTGCGTGAGGTCGGGCGCGCGCTGGACGATCCCGGCTTCAAGCCCTCGGAGCTCGTCGATGACCTCATCCGCCGGACGCGTGAACGCATCGCGGCCGAGACGGAGCTGCTCACGCGACTCCGCCGGATCGGCGCCGCGGAGCCCGCCGGCTGGGAGGACGTCCTCCAGATCGTCGCACTCCTCCAGGCCCTCGGGTCGGAGAGCGCCGGGAAGCGCCAGCGGGCGGCCCTGTCCTCGGTCGAAGAGGTTCCGGTGCCGGTGGAAGCCCTGGTCGAGGCGGTGTTGAGCGAGTCCGACCCGAACGTCGCCGGGGCCCTTCGATGGGCTCTGGCGCAATCGGGCGAGGGCGCATCGGCACTGCTGGCGGAGGGCCTCGGCTCACCGGCGGCCGAGGTGCGGAAACGTGCCGTCCAGTCCATCGCCGAGATTCCGGACGATGAGGCGACCGCACTGCTGCGGGACGCCCTCACGAACTCCGACATCGTGGTCCGCAGGTACGCGGCTCTGGCGCTCGGGGCACGTGGAGCGACCGACGCGGTCCCGACGCTCATCGACATGATCGTCGAAGGGACGAACGACGCCGACGCGGCCGATGCGCTGAGCGCACTGGCCAGTGATCCCGCGTCGGCGGATCAGATCGCCACCGGGCTCGTTGACCGCCTCGCCCACGGCGCCGTCGAACCGCCTGCCCGGCGACGGCTGACACAGGCGCTCGCGGACATCCCCGGGGTCACGTCGTCACGTGCCCTCGCGGATCTGTCCCAGGACGAAGACCGTGCCGTCGCGCTTACTGCGACGTACGTCCTCAGGCTACGCGGCGGACGATAAGGACATGGTCAGCGGGTCGGAGGCCGGGGGCGGTTCCACCAGAGGGAGAGGGACAGGGCCGCGGTGATGAGCATGGCGCCGCCGGCGGCGAAGGCGGCGGCTGTGTCCACCCGTTGGTGGACGACGGTGAGGCTGCCGGGGAGGGCGTCGAGGGCGCCCTGGAGTTGGTCGGCGTTCTCGGCGCGGTGGTAGGAGCCGCCGGTGGTCTGGGCTATCCGTTTGAGCGCGGGCTCGTCGATGTCGCGGATGTTGCGGCCGCCGTCGAATCGGCCGCGGCCGCCGAAGCCGCCCCAGCCGCCGTAGCCGCCGTCGAACTGGGAGTTGTCGCAGACCATCGGGGCGGGGTTCCTGGTGCCGAAGCCGATGGTGAAGACGCGGACGCGGCGCAGGGCCGCTTCCTGGGCGGCGGTCTGCGGGTCCACGCCTTGGGTGTTGGCGCCGTCGGTGAGCACGATGATCGCGGCGCCGGCGTAGCCCTCCCCGTCACGGGTGGGGGTCGCCCCGGTGGGGGCGACCGACGGATCGACCTCGGCGATGGCGTCGATCGAGGCGAGCATGGCCTGTCCGATCGCGGTGCCGCGGGCCACGGTGAGGTTGTCCAGCGCCTCGATCAGCGAGTCGGTGTCGTCGGTGGGAGGGACGAGCAGGCCGGCGGTGCCCGCGAAGGTGACCAGGCCGATGCGCGGCCCGCCCCGCTGTGACTCGATGAACTCCGCGGCGGCCTTCTTCGCGGCGGTGATGCGGTTGGGATCGACGTCGGTGGAGCACATGGAGCCGGAGGTGTCGAGCGCGAGCAGGATCGTCGCCGAGGTCGTCGGCACCGGCACCGACGCCTGCGGGCGCGCGGCCCCGACCGCGAGCAGCGCGAGTCCGGTCACGAACAGCGCCGGGGGGATCTTCCGCGTCCAGCGCGTACGGCCGGGCAGCGCGCTTCGTACGAGCGCGATCGAGGTGACGCGTACGGCGGCCCGCCGGCGGCGGCGCCGCGCCCACTCGCGGATGACGAAGATCAGCGGGATGACCAGGACGGACAGCAGCGCCCACGGCCAGGAGAACGACATTCAGATCACCCGTCCAGACCGGAGCACGGTGAGCGCGGCTCCCGCGGTGAGCAGCGCGAGGGCGAGCCCGATCAGCCCGCCGGCGAGGGGCAGCGGCTCGTCGGAGACGGTGAGCCGCAGATCGATCGTGTCGGCGATCCCGTCGAGCCGCGCGGCGTCGGAGGCGGGGTGGTAGGCGCCGCCGGTGGTCTGCGCGATCAAGGTCAGGGTGTCCTCTTCGAGCGAGGTCTGCAGGTGGTAGCCGTCGACCTGCACCGTCGCCCCGGCCGTGGTGCCGACCCCGACGGTGTGGATGTGGACGCCCGCCCGCTGGGCCGCGGCGGCGGCCGCTTCGACGTCCGCGCCCTGGTTCTGGCCGTCGGAGAACATCACGATCGTCGCCGACGGCCAGTAGCCGATGTCGGGCGCGGTGCCGTCGCGACCGAGGGCCACCTGCTTGCCGGTGATCGCCGACAGCGACGCCATGATGGCCGTCCCCAGCGAGGTTCCGCCGGTGAGCTTCAGCCGGTCGATGGCCGCGAGCGCCTTGGAGTGGTCGGCGTCGGGCCGTGCGGTGGTGAGCGCGCCCCGCTCGAACGCGACGACGCCGATGTCGACGCTGTCGGGCTGCGCCGCCACGAAGGCGCGGGCCGCCCGCTGCGCGGCCGCCAGCCGGGTGGGCGCGACGTCGTCGGCGCCCATGCTGTTGGAGACGTCGATGGCGAGGATGACGGTGCCCGCGGTCCGCGGGACCGGCACCATGGCCGCCGGTCCCGCGGTGGCGATCGCGAGCACCCCGACGCCGGCGATCGTCAGGCCGACTCCCAGGTACGCCCGGCGCCCGCCCGGCACGGCGACGCCGGCCGCGGCGAGCATCGCCGTCCGGCGGCGCGCGGAGACGACGGCCGCCCAGGCGAGCGCCGCCGTGACGAGCAGTCCGACGATCAGCAGCAGCGGGGACGACAGGGTCATGCGGCCTCCTTCGCCGGCCTCATGACCAAGGTGCTGTGTCCATTGATGACCTCGACAAGCTCGGTCACGATGACCGGCCCCGGGTTCGGGCGACGACCTCGACGAGCGCCTCGGCCAGATCGCGGTCGGTGTCGATGCGGTGCACGGGCACCCCGGCCCGGCGCATGCCGGCCGCGAGCCGGGCGTCACGGGCATCGACGGCCTCGCGGAAGCGGACCCGCAGCAGCGGGTCGGCGGAGTCCACGACGAGCTGCTCGCCGGTCTCGGCGTCCTCGACCACGATCAGCCCGGCCTCGGGCAGCACGTCGTCGGCGGTGTCCACGATCCGCAGGGCGACCACCTCGTGCCGCCGGGCCAGGCGCTGGAGCGAGCGCTCCCAGTCGCCGTCGCCGATGAAGTCCGACAGCACGACGATGAGCGCGCGGCGGCGCGCGAGCCGTCCGGCCGCGTCGAGCATCTCCGCCAGGTCGGTCGTGGCGCCGCCGCGCGCCTCGGAGGTGCGTTCCAGCTCGGCGCCGATCCGCAGCGCGTGCCGCCGGGAGGTGCCGGGCGGCACGACGCGCAGCATCCCGGTGTCGAACAGCAGGGCGCCGACGCGATTGCCGCCCCGGCCGAACAGCCGGGCCAGGACGAGCGCGAGCTCGGCGAGCACGTCGTGCTTGCCGCGCCCCGCCCGGCCGGCCGCCATCGACGCCGACCGGTCGAGCACGAGCCACACCGTCAGCTCGCGGTCCTCGGTGAACACGCGCAGGTGCGGCTCGTCCAGCCGGGCGGTCACGTTCCAGTCGATGTGCCGGGCGTCGTCGCCCTCGCCGTACGCGCGCAACCCGGTGAAGTCGATCCCGGAGCCGCGGTGCGCGGTACGGTGGGCGCCCTGGAGCCGGCCGTCGAGCCTGCGGACGACCTTCCACTCCAGGCGGAGCAGGAGCTTCTCAGGGGCGGTGACCATGGCTCAGCGGTTCTGCAGGACGACGTCGGGCGCCCGGACGGCCCCGAGCACCCTGGTGATGATCGTGTCGGCGTCGATGTCGTCGGCGAGGGCCTCGTAGGACAGCACGAGGCGGTGGCGCAGCACGTCGAGCGCGAGCTCGGACAGGTCGTGCGGCAGGACGTAGTCGCGGCCGCGCAGGAACGCCAGCGCGCGGGCGCCGGTGACGAGGGCGATGGACGCGCGCGGGCTCGCCCCGTAGGTGACGTACCGTTCCAGCTCGCCGAGCCCGGCCGTCGCGGGGGAACGCGTCACGGAGACCAGCCGCACCGCGTAGTCGACGATCGACGGATCGACGTACACCTTCTGGGCGCGGGCCCGCATCGCGACCAGGTCCTCGGTCGTGACCATCGGCTGCGGCGGCTCGGGCGGGCGCAGCGCCCGTTCGACGATCGCCTGCTCCTCGGCCTGCGTCGGATAGTCCACGACCACCTTCATCATGAACCGGTCGACCTGCGCCTCGGGCAGCGGGTAGGTGCCCTCCGACTCGATCGGGTTCTCCGTCGCCATGACCAGGAACGGCTCGGGCACCCGGAACGTCTCACGGCCGATCGTCACCTGATGCTCCTGCATCACCTCCAGCAGGGCGCTCTGCACCTTGGCGGGGGCGCGGTTGATCTCGTCGGCCAGCAGCAGGTTCGCGAACACCGGGCCGAGCTCGGTGGTGAACTCCCCGGAGTGCTGATGGTAGACCCGCGTGCCCACGAGGTCGGCGGGCACCAGGTCGGGGGTGAACTGGACGCGCTGGAAGCTCCCGGCGATCGCGGCGGCCAGCGACCGCACCGCGAGCGTCTTGGCCAGGCCCGGCACGCCCTCGACGAGCAGGTGACCGTCGGCGATCAGCGCGACGGCCATCCGCTCCAGCAGGACGTCCTGCCCCACGATCGTGCGTTTGACCTCGAATAGCACGTGTTCGAGCGGATGGGCCGACCCGGGGGACTTGGTCGAGGTCATAGTGTTCCTTCGGTCATATCTGGGGCCCGTCGCCCGGCGGGCCGTCGCCGTCGCCACCGCCCAGGGCCGCGCCGATCGGCACCGCGAACGCGATGCCGGCGAACGCCTCGTCGCCTCCCGGGTCGGCGATCGAGACGACGATCCCGATGACCAGGCCGCGAGCGTCCAGGAGTGGCCCTCCGGAGCTGCCCGGGTTGACGGAGGCGTCGAACTGGATGAGCCCGCTCAGGTCGCCGTCCTCGGCGGTCCGGTTCAGGCCCGACACGACACCGGTGGAGACGCTGTAGGTCAGGCCCAGCGGATTGCCGATCGCCACGACGGGCGCGCCCACGCTCACGGCGCCGCCGAGCGTCGCCGGGACGACGATCTCCGGCAGCTCCGCGGGCTTGAGGGTCGCGACGTCACGCTTCGGGTTCGACGAGGTGACGACGGCCTTCGCCTTGGTGCCGTCGGCGAACGTCACGCTGACGTCCTCAGCGCCCCTGACGACGTGGTGCGCCGTCAGGATCGTCCCGTCCTCGGCCGCGATCACCCCGGTGCCGAACGACTTGCCGGCCTGGATGACCGCCACCGACGGCCCGACCTTTTTGAAGACCTCCGACACCGTGAGCGTCGCACTGGGCGTCGGCGTCGCGCTCGGCACGGGCGCGGCCTCCTCGCCGTTCCCGCCGCTGCTTCCCAGCCAGTACGCCAGCACCGCCACGACGACCAGTACGGCCACGACGACCAGTACGGCGCCCCCGACGGCGAACTGCCGCCTTCTCCCGGCCACCGCTCCCTGAGCCTCGGCCGCACCAGCCTCCTGCGGCACGCGCTCCATGTCTCCAATGTATAAAGCGCAGCTAAAGATGCTATAAAGCCCGTTCCGGGGCAGGCGCCGCCTCTGGGACGCAGGCGGTGGATGGGGCACTCTCGGTCGCTTCAGCGCGCTCCCAGAGGTCGCGGGAGCGGGATGCGCCCCACGAGCGGGCCACGTCGAACGTGGCCCGCTCGGTCATGATGAGCCGACCGGGACGAACCCGGAGCCCGCTCGGTAGTTCGGCGACTGGTGCCGGAAGTAGGTGTTGTAGACCTCGCAGTAGCGCCCGCCCCTGGCCAGCAGCGTGGCGTGGTCGCCTTCCTCCACGATCCGGCCGTGGTCGAGCACGATGATGCGATCGACGTGCTCGATCGTGGACAGGCGGTGGGCGATGACGATCGACGTGCGGCCCGCCAGGACCACGTCGAGGCCCTCCTGGATCTGGGCCTCGGTGAGGGGATCGACGCTGGCCGTGGCCTCGTCGAGGACCACGATGGCGGGGTCCTGGATGAGCAGGCGGGCCAGGGCGACGAGTTGCCGCTGGCCCATGGACAGGGCTCGCCCGTGCTCGCCGACGTCTGTCTCCAGGCCGCTCGGCAGGGCCTCGATCCAGTCGCCGCCGCCGACGGCCGCGGCGGCGGCGCGTACGTCGTCGTCGCTCGCCTCGGGCCTGGGGTAGCGGATGTTGTCGGCGACCGTGCCGCTGAACAGGAACGGCGCCTGGGGCACCGCGCCGATCTGCCGCCGGTAGCCGCCGAGCTCCAGGGTGCGGATGTCGCGCCCGTCGATCAGCAGGCGGCCCTGCTGGAACTCGTAGAACCGGGTGATCAGCTTGCTCAGCGTGGACTTGCCCGCTCCGGTGTGGCCCACCAGCGCCACCGTCTCGCCGGCCTCGATGACCAGGTCGAAGTCTCGCAGCACGGGGTGCGCCGGGTCGTAGCCGAACGTGACCTTCTGGAACTCGATGCGGCCCGCCACTCTGCCCGCCGGCCGCGCGTCGGTCTGCACGACCCGGGGCGGCGCGTCGATCAGGGCGAACACGCGCTCGGAGGCGGACAGTCCCTGCTGGAACTGCGACCAGAACGCGGCGATGGACGTCAGCGGGAACCAGAAGAGCGAGACTCCTTGCAGGAACAGGTACCAGTCGCCGGCGGACAGGTCGCCGCCGATCACCGCCGAGCCGCCCAGGTGCACGAGCGCGACCGTCGCGAGCCCGGCCACGAGGAACAGGACCGGGAAGATGGTCGAGAACACGAAGCCCTGGCGGAGGGTCACCTGGTAGCTCTGCCGGTTGATCGGCCGGAACTCGTCATAGACCTGCCGCTCCTGGCGGAAGTTCTTGGCCACCGCGATCCCGCCCATGGTCTCCTGGAGGTTCGCGTTGACCCGGCTCAGCGAGCGCTGCGCCCGGCGGGTGCTGACCCTGGCCATCCGCCGGAAGGCCAGCGCGAGCCCCACCACGACCGGCACCACCAGGAGCGTCAGCAGGGCGAGCTCGACGCTGCGCACGAACAGCAGCACCGTGACGAACCCGACCATCAGCACCTGGCTGATCAGATCCATCGTGAGCGTGGACACGGTCGCGAAGTCGTCGGTGTCGGACGTCACCCGGCTGACGATCCTGCCGGACGGCGTCTCGTCGTAGAAGGACAGGTCGCGCTTGAGCACCGCGTCGAACGCGTCCTCGCGCAGCCGGAGCACGACGTCGCCGGTGACCTGCGCGCTGTACTTCTGCCTGATGTAGTTGAACGCCCAGGACAGCACCCCGGTGACCAGGATCCCGCCCACCAGCGGCCACCCCACCTCGCCGATGGTGCCGTCGGCGATGGCGTCAACGGCCAGGCTGACCAGCGCCGGGACGGCCGCCTGGCCCGCGGACAGCAGCACGATCATGCCGGCCACCAGGAACATCGCGCCCAGCTTCGGCCGGAAGTAGGACAGGATCCGGCGCAGCAGGTCGCGGTCGTTGTAGGTGCGGTCGTAGTCCTCGGCGTCGAGGCCGTCCATGAGGAAGCCCATCAGCTCACCCCTGCTGTTCGCTTGCCATGACCGGGCCTTCCGTGTGGACGTCGGCGTGGACGTCGGCCTCGTCGTAGTGGGCGAAGACCCGGCGGTAGAGGCGGCTGCGCCGGATCAGCTCGTCGTGCGTGCCGAAGTCGACCACCTGGCCCCGCCTGAGCAGCAGCACCTTGTCGGCCCAGCGGATCTGGGAGAGGCGGTGGGTGATCAGCAGCGTGGTGCGGCCTTCGAGGATGCGGCCGATCGCCTGCTGGATCTTGTCCTCGGTCGCGGAGTCGATGGCGCTGGTGGAGTCGTCGAGCACGAGGATCGCCGGGTCGGTCAGGAACGCCCGGGCGATGGCCAGCCGCTGGCGCTGCCCGCCGGACAGGGTGACCCCCCGCTCCCCGATCACGGTGTCGTAGCCGTCCTCCAGCTCGCCGATGAACTCGTCGGCCTGCGCGTCGCGCGCCGCCCGCACCACCGCTTCGCGGTCGGCCCGCTGGCCGGTGCTGAAGGCGATGTTCTCGGCTACCGAGCGCGAGAAGAGCACGATGTCCTGCTCGATCGTGGAGATCTGCGACCGCAGCGAGTCGAGGTCCCAGTCGCGTACGTCCACGCCGTCCACCAGGATGCGTCCGGACGTGACGTCGTAGATCCGCGGCACGAGCTTGGTCAGGGTGCTCTTGCCCGACCCGGTCTCGCCGACGATCGCCACCGTCTCGCCCGGCCGCACGGTGAACGTCACCCCGCGCAGCGCCGGCTCGCCGCCCTCGTCGTAGGCGAAGGTCACGTCCTCGAAGACGATCTCGCCGCTGATCGGCGCGGCGTGCCCGTCGGCCCGCTGCTCGATCTCGCTCTCGGAGGTGATGATGCTCAGGATCCTGCGCGAGGACACGATCCCGATCTGGACCAGCGAGAAGGTGAAGATGGACATCTGGGTGGGGAATCCGAGCATCCCCATGAGCCCCATGAAGGCCACGACCTCGCCGATGGTGATCCCCCCGGTCGCGTGCAGGTGGAGGGCGTGCCACAACGCGCCCGCCATGGCGACGGCGTACAGCAGGGTCGGCAGGTAACGCGCCTGGACCAGGCCGTTGCGTACGAACGAGTCGCGGTAACGCCGCGCGTTGGCCCGGAACCTCAGCCGCTCCTGCGCCTCCTGGGCGGTGACCTTGATCACCTCGATGCCGCGCACGGCCTGGCTGAGCCCGGCGTTGAGATCGCCGAACTCCTCGCGCATGCGCGTGGCCACGGGGTTGAGCCGGCGCATGTAGTGCCGGAGCGCGACCACGAACACGACCGCGAAGATCCCCGGCACCAGCAGCAGCCGCGGATCGAGCGCGGCGATGAAGAACAGCGGCACGAGCCCGGTGAGCCCGGAGTCCACGATGAGGTCGATGCCCGGCGTCATCATGATCGACAACTGCCGGATGTCGTTGGCCGCGCGGGCCATCAGGTCGCCGACCCGCTGCCGGTTGTGGAAGGTCTGGCTCTTGCCGAGCAGGCTCACGTAGAGCTCGTCGCGCGCGTCTCGCTCCAGCCGCTTGGCCAGGACCTCGCTCGACATCCGGGCCACGATGTCGAACAGCCCGCGCGCCAGCACGATCGCCAGCAACGCCAGCGAGATCAGCCCGAGCGCGTCCATCGGCTCGCCGCGCGCACCGAGGACGGCGTCGAAGGCGTCGCCCGTGAGCTGGGGCACCATGGCGTTGAACACCACCATGGCAAGCGACCCGCCGAGGAAGCCGAGCAGGTGGAGCGGGTGGCGGCGCAGATGGGACCAGAGCCAGCGCACCGGGCCGCGGCGGTCGTAGCGCGGGCCGGAGACGGAGAACTCCGAACTACTGATGGTCACAGGCACAGCCCCCCGGCCCTGGCTAGGTGAACCCTCGACTTGTATCACCGGCCACCGACGATTTTCGAACCCTTTTCCGGGCGGGCGGCCGCACCGGTGCCCGCGTCGGCCCGCCGGCTCGGGCCGTGACCTTTTCATGATCCATAGTGACGATCTCACGAGATGGTAGAAATAGGGCGAAAGTGGGGGCGTGACGGTAGGGGCGATGGATGATCCGGGTCTTGCTCGCCGAGGACATGCACATGGTCCGGGGGGCGCTGGTCGCGCTGCTGGAGCTCGAACCCGACATCAAGGTGGTCGCGGAGGTGGGCACCGGGGACGAGATCGTGCCCGCGGCGCTGGCGTCCGAGCCGGACGTGGCGGTGATCGACGTCGAGCTGCCCGGTGTCGATGGGCTCACCGCGGCGGCCGAGTTGCGCAGGCGGGTGCCGCGCTGCCGGGTGCTGGTCGTGACGAGCTACGGGCGGCCCGGGAACGTGCGCAAGGCGTTCGCCGCGCAGGCGTCCGGGTTCGTGGTCAAGGACGCGCCCCCGGAGCGGCTCGCCGATGCGATCAGGAGGGTCGCGGCGGGTGAGCGGGTGATCGACCCGCAGCTCGCCGTGGCGGCGCTGGAGGCGGTGGACAGCCCGCTCAAGCCGCGCGAGCTGGAGGTGCTGCGGAGGTTCTCCGAGGGCGAGGACGTGGAGCAGATCGCGAAGGCGCTGTTCCTGTCGGCGGGCACCGTGCGCAACTACCTGACCGGGATCGTCGCCACGCTGCACGCGCGCAACCGGCTGCACGCGGTCCGGATCGCGCAGGACGCCGGTTGGCTCTGAGCCCGTCCTGGCTGGTCGCCGGGTTCATCTGCGTGATGTGCCTGGTACGGGTGAGCTTCCACCTCGGCGAGGCATCGGCCGGGCCGTTGACGGTGGCGTGCGTCATCGGGGTCGCCGCGCTCCAGTTGCCGATCTCGCTCCCTGGCAGGCGGCGCCTGTCGGCGGCGCTCTTCCCGGTGCAGGCCGTGGTGAACTACCTGCCCCTGCTGGCCGAGGCCGGCAGTTGGCGGGCGGGCGGCTCGGGGTTCGTGGCGGCTTCGGCCCTTCTCGTGGTGAGCGGTCCCGCCGCGTGGCTGCTCCTGGGGGTGATCGCGGCCGTCGAGGGCATCGTGGCGTCCTCGCTGGACCGCGCGCCCCTGGGGGTCTATTACGCGGTCGTCGCCCCCGTCACCGTCGGCCTGATGCTGTACGGCCTCAGCGGCCTCACCGACCTCCTGCACCGGGTGGGCCGGGAGCGGTCCGAGTTGGCGGCCAGGGCCGAGGAGGTCGAGCGGCTACGGCTGTGGCGGCACGTACAGCACCTCGTGGTGAGCAGCGTGTCGGCCGTCGAGCGGCTGGCGGAGCGGGCCCGGCGCCAGGGCGGGGCGGAGGCGGTGCGGAACCGGGTCTCACGAGCCGTCGCCATCGCGCGGAGCGCGCTGGACCGGGTACGGTCCCTCCCGCCCGCCGACGGCCCGCTCCCGGTCCCGCCCGGCGATCACGACGAACGGATCGTACGGCTGGCCACGCCGATCCTCGTCGTCGTGCACGTGCTGTTCATCGGGCAGTCGCTGTTCAACTTCGCCGCCGGGGAGACGCGCGATCCCGGCTCCGGGGACGCCGCCTACCTCGCCCTGCTGCCGGTGGCCTTCGCCCTGCAGTTCTGGCACCTGGCCGCCCTGCGCGCGGGCAGGCGGCCGAAGGGCCTGGTCTGGACGCTGGCGGCTCAGGGCATCGCCACCTACCTGCCCCTTGCGGACGGGGAGACGTCCGGGCTTGTGGTGTCGGGGTTCTTCGCCGGCGTCGTCTTGCTCTACGCGCGGGCGCCGGTGTCATGGCCGCTGACCGTGGCGATCTGCGGCATCGCGGGGCTGGAGGGCTGGCTCACCCGGAGCCCGCTCCTCGCCGGCTACCAGTTCTGCAGTTCCCTGGGCACCGCGCTGGCGGTCTACGGCCTGACCCGGCTGGTCGCCCTGGTCACCGAGCTCAGGCGTACCCGGGCCGAGCTCGTCGAGGTGGCGGCCCTGCGCGAACGGCTGAAGGTGCGCAGGGACGTACACGACCTGCTCGGCCGCGGGCTCACCGCGATCGTCCTGCACGGGGAGCTGGCGCTGCGGCTGCTGGAGGCGGACCGGGGCCGGGCGATGGAGCATGTCGAGCGGATGACGGAGGCGGCGCGGGCCACGCTCGCGGACGCCGCCGGGCTGAACGCACCGGGCCGGGGCCTGTCGCTGGCCGCCGAGGTGGACTCCGCCAGGGCCGTGCTGGAGTCGGCGGGAGCGTCCGTGCGGATCGACGCCGCGCCCGTGTCGGGGCGGGCCGAGCCCGTGCTCGCGGTGGTGCTGCGCGAGGCGGTCACCAACGTGCTCAGGCACAGCACCCCGGGCGAGTGCCTGGTGCGGATCGCCGTCGAGGACGGCCGCGTACGGCTGCTCGTGGCCAACGACGGGGCGGCCCCCGCCTCCGACGAGCCCGGCACGGGGCTGCGGAGCATGCGCGCCCGCCTGGCCGCGATCGGCGGCGAGCTCACCGTCACCCGGGCCGGCGACCGCTTCGAGCTCCTCGCCCGCGCCCCGGTCGATCATGAGAATCTCACGCTCACGAGGTGAGCGCCGCGTCTGTGCCGGGCGGCGTCCGATGCCGCACAGTCGGGGACCATGAATCGTCGACAGTTCCTCGCGGCCGTCGCGCTCTCGGGCTTCGCCTCGGCCTGCGGCTCCGGCGCCATGAGCGATCCGGCCGCCTTCCGCACCGAGCTGCGCGTGCCGCCGCTGCTCGTGCCCAAGGTGGACAAGGACGGAACGCGGAGATTCGCGCTGACGATGCAGCGGGGCCGCAGCGAGATCCTGCCCGGCAAGCCGGTCGAGACCTGGGGGTTCAACGGCCCGCACCTCGGGCCGACGATCCGGGTGGCGCGCGGCGACAGAGTCCGGATGGCGGTCACCAACCGGCTGGACGAGGCGAGCACCGTGCACTGGCACGGGATGCGGCTGCCGGCGAAAATGGACGGCGGGCCGCACCAGATGATCGAACCGGGCGGCACGTGGAGCCCGCACTGGACCATCGACCAGCCCGCCGCAACGTCCTGGTATCACCCGCACCCGCACGGCGCGACCGCCGAGCACGTCTACCGCGGCCTCGCCGGCATGTTCATCATCGACGACCCGGCCGAGACCGAGCTTCCCGCGAAGTACGGGATCGACGACGTCCCGCTCATCCTTCAGGACAAGAACCTCGCCGAGGACGGCTCGCCCACCGGCGATCCGTTGGATGGCACCTTCGGCATCCTGGGCGAGCACATGCTGGTCAACGGCACGCACGCCCCGTTCCTGAACGTGCGCACCGAGCGGGTGCGCTTCCGGATCCTCAACGGGTCCAACGCCCGGATGTACCACCTCGCGTTCGCCGACCGGCGTGCGTTCCATGTCGTCGGCGGCGACGCCGGGCTGCTGCCCGCCCCGGTCCAGGTGGAGCAGGTCTCGCTCACGCCGGGCGAGCGGGTGGAGGTCGTGGCGGCCTTCACGGCCGGCGAGCAGGTCCTGCTGCGCACGCTCTCGGGATCGGACGACATCGACGAGGGCGACTTCGACCTGCTGAAGATCGTCGCGGCGCCGCGGCTGGCCGCCTCTCCCCGTCTGCCGTCCCGCCTGGCCGGCGCCCCCGCCCCGATCGCGGTCCCCCCGAACGCCAGGGTCCGCCGGTTCCAGCTCAACGGGCACGACGCCATCAACCGCAAGGAGATGGACCTGTCGCGAATCGACGAGGTCGTGCCCGCCGGCGCCACCGAGATCTGGGAGATCGAGAACACCGTCTACGCGCACAACTTCCACATCCACGAAGTGGCCTTCCAGGTGCTCGACGTGGACGGGGAGAAGCCTCCGGCGTACGGGAGCGGCCACAAGGACACCGTCTACGTGCCGCCGAAGAGCACGGTACGGCTCGCCGTCCGGTTCGGCCGCTTCACCGACCCGGCCACGCCGTACATGTACCACTGCCACATCCTCCGGCACGAGGATTCCGGCATGATGGGACAGTTCGTGATCGTGGAGCCCGGCACCGAGAACCAGGTGCCCCGCACGATCGCCACCGACCACGCGCACCACGGCGCCTAGGCCCTGCTGAACCGGGCGCCCCAGTCGTGCACCCGGTCGAGCAGTTCGGGCGGGTGGAGGACGTGGAAGCCGGCGCCGACCACGCCCAGGGCCATGGTCGGCCAGTCCAGGGAGTCGGAGGTCATGCGGACCCGGCAGTGCCCGGCGTCGATCTCCTCGACCGTGCTCCACCGGCCGATCCGTTCGCGTACGGTCGCGGCCGGAGCATCGACCAGGACCTCCACCCGGTACGGGCGAGGGCGGTTCTCCAGACCGGCGCGGACGAACTCGGCGGCGTCGGCGGCGGGCAGATCGCGGGGCCGGAACCGGGAGCCGGTACCGCGTGGCTCGGTGAGCCGATCGACCCGGAAGCTGCGCCAGTCGTGCCGGGTGAGGTCGTAGGCGACCAGGTACCAGCGCTGCCAGTGACACACCAGCCGGTACGGTTCGACGTGCCGGTCGGAGCGCTCGCCGAAGGCGGCGGTGTAGGAGAAGCGAAGCTGCTCGCTGTCGCGGCAGGCCAGCGCGACCGCGGTGAGCACACCCGGATCGACCCCCGTCGTGGCCGGGCCGCCCCAGCCGGCGGGCTCGGTCATCGCCTGCAAGGTCTCGATCCTGCGGCGTAGCCGGGCGGGCATCACCTGCACCACCTTGGCCAGCACCCGGACGGACGCCTCGGCGATGCCCTCCGCCCCGCCCTGCGCGGCGGTCCGCAGCCCCATGACCAGGGCGACCGCCTCGTCGTCGTCGATCACCAGCGGCGGCAGGGCCGCGCCCGCGGCGAGCTGGTAGCCGCCCTCCACGCCGCGCTGCGCCTGGACCGGATAGCCCAGCTCGCGCAACCGGTCGATGTCCCGGCGCAGGGTGCGGATCGAGACCCCCAGCCGCTCGGCCAGCTCGGTGCCCGGCCAGAACCGGTGGTTCTGGAGCAGGGACAGCAGCCGCAGCGTCCGGGTGCTGGTGTTCGCCATGTTCCCGATTCTGCCCGGAATTCAGGTCAGAAAGTGACACCTATGGCCCGTAGCGTGGTCCTTGACCGCGGAACGAACGACGGAAGGCGAAGCATGAGCGTCAACACCCTGGCCATCACCGGCGAGCGGGCCGACCTGCTGGCGGCCCTGGCCCAGCACCGGCACTTCCTGCGCTTCACCACCCGCGACCTCACCGACGAGCAGGCCGGGCAGCGGACCACCGTCAGCGAGCTGTGCCTCGGCGGCCTGATCAAGCACGTCGCCTCGGTGGAGCGGGGCTGGGTGAACTTCATCCTGGAGGGCCCCTCGGCCATGGGCGACTTCGACAGCATGACCGAGGACGACTGGGCCCAGCGGGCCGACGAGTTCCGGATGCTGCCCGGTGAGACGCTGGCCGGCGTGCTGGCCGACTACGAGGAGGTGGCCCGCCGTACCGACGAGGTGATCGCCACCCTGCCCGACCTGGACGCCGCCCAGCCGCTGCCGAAGGCCCCGTGGTTCGAGCCCACGTCGTGGTCGGCCCGCCGGGTGCTGATGCACATCATCGCCGAGACGGCCCAGCACGCCGGCCACGCCGACATCATCCGCGAGTCCCTGGACGGCGCCAAGAGCATGGGCTGACCAGCGGCGAGCACCGGCGCGATGCCGCTAGCCCGCGGCCAGCGCCGTCTGCAGGAGCGCCAGCCCGGCCAGCAGCGCGGGACCGCGGAGAAGCTGCACGACCAGGCCGAGGGGCGTCGGGCCGAACAGCCCGACGTCCACCACGGGGCTTGAGTAGTCCAGCGGCGGCCGGGTCGCCACCCGGTAGGCCACGGCCGGCGCGCCCACGGCGGACACGGCGGCGGTGAGCACCGGCACACCGGGAACCAGCACCACCGTCCCCGCCGACCACAGCACCGCCCCCGCCGCCGGCACCACCAGATGCGCGAGCGTGAGCGACAGGTCCGACCCGCCCAAGGCCCGGCGAATCGCGGGCGAGCGGGAGACGACACGCAGCCCGCCGGCCAGTCTGTCCACGGCCAAGAACGCGGTCACCGTATGCAGGGCCGGCAGGAAAGCGGTCAGCCCCACCACGGTCACGGCGTACGGCACGGCCATCAGCGCCGCCCAGATGAACAGGCCGGTCGGCGTACGCCGCACACGTGCCAGATCGGCTTTCACCAGAGCGACGAAACGGCTGCCGCTGATGGCCGCGGGCCGTACCCGCGCGATCGTCCGCGCCCGCCGTTCCGCAACGATGGACCAGAACAAGGTGACGTCGAGCGACAAAACCGAGACCTGGGCCGCCGTGGCGAGTTCGGCGCCCGAGGAGACCATGCCCCGGGTCATGGCGTCCAGGCTGCGCCGGGCCAGATGCGCCGCGACCACGGCCAGGGCCAGGACGACGCCCGCGCACACGGCGTACGCCACCGTCCCGGCCTGCTCCAGGCCCGGCAGCAGGTAGCCGGGCCGCAGGACCAGGATCGCCGCCGCGACGCCGACGAGCGCGTACGCCGCCACGCTCAGCCCCCGCTGCACGCCGCGTACCGACCGATGTCCCGCCTGGACCAGGACGCACAGGCACGTCAGGACGACGCCGAGCGCCGCCCACAGCGTGAACCACGGCACGAGCGGCACCGAAAGGCGGGTCACCGCGAGGAACGCGAACCCGAGCCCGGCGGAGACGGCCAGGCCGATCGCCACGGCCACCGCCAGATGCCGGCTGAGCAGGGCGCCTCTATCCACGGGGGTGCTGAGCAACCAGGTGCGCGCCGGAGCGCCCGCGTACAGCGGCCCGAACGCCAGCAGCGCCTTGGCGAGCAGCACCACACACAAGACCGCGATGACCGCGGCCGTGAGCTGCGTCACCGACGTCCTGACCGCCTCCGGCGCCGCGCCGCCCCCCTCGACGCGCTCGAACCCCGACCGCACCACCTCGACGATCAGACCACCGAGGATCGCGACGTAGATCCCGCGTTCGAGCAGCGCGTACAGCAGGTACGGCAGGGATCGCCGCGGTTTCCAGGACCGTTTCCGGCTGCGCAGAGCACCGGCCTTCGGAACGATCCGCGGGGCGCCGACGACCGTCACCCCGCCACCTCGATCGTCCGATCGGCCGCCGCGCCGACCAGCTCGCGATCGTGGGAGGTGAAGAGTATCGCGACGCCGGCCGCCTTCTCCGCCTGCAACCGCTCGGCGAGCCAGGCCCGCCCCTTGGCGTCCAGACGCTGTTCCGGCTCGTCGAGAAGGAGCAGCCGGCGCGGGCGCACCAGGCAGGAGGCGAGGCCGAGCCGGTGGCGCTGGCCGCTGGACAAGGTGATCGGAAGCTGGTTCGCCGCCGCGTGCAGATCGAGCTCCCGCAGCACCGACGCCACCGTCCCGTCGGGGTCATCCGTGCCGTGCGCCCAGGCGTACAGCGTCAGGTGGTCGATGACCGACAGGTCGGGAAAGTAGTCCACGTCGTCGAGAAGGCAGGCCATCGCGGCACGAGTGGCCGCATCCGATTCGCGAAGTCGCGCGCCGTCCAACTCGATCACGCCGTCATCGGCGTCCTCGATCCCCGCGACGCATTTCAGCAAGGTGGTCTTCCCGGCGCCGTTGGGCCCGACCACCGCCAGGGCCTCACCGGCCCGGAGCGAGAAGCTCACGTCCTGCAGCACGGGCACCTGGGAATAGGATTTGCTCAGGCCGGACACGTAGAGCAGATCCTGTCGCATCTATTCGCAATCCTCCAGGGAGCGCGCCGACTTCGCCGACGTCCTTTCGGTGCCGTAAGTGAGGCGACTGTAGTCCCCTTCGGGGCATTGAAAAAGCCGCGGTGCCGATTCGGCCGCATCCCGTTCAGCCGCATCCCGTTCGCCCGCATGCCGCAGCCGCGTTTGAGGAGCTGGTCAGACGTCGCGGACCAGAAGGTTCCTCGCGGACTCCACGAAGTGCCCTGTCAGGCGGTCGTCGCCACGCGTGCCGGCGACCGCTCGATCCCGTCCACGGGGACGGTGACGAGGTCGTCCCGAAGGGTGATGCGGAGGAGCGCTCGTCGTCACCGGCGGGGCGAGCCGTCCAGGTCACCCCTCCGGCGCAAGACCGACGTCGAACCGCACCTCGACCGCGTCGTTCAACTTCAGCGCGCCGAAGAAGGCGGAGTACGGCTTGATCCCCCAGCGGGACTGCACCACGACGGCCTCGCCGGTCACCCGGTCTCCGCTTACGCCGCCCCGCACCGTCAACGAGCCGGTGCTGTCGGCGATCGTGAGGTCACCGTGGATCTGGAACGCGTCCGCAGTGCCTTCGACCCGGGCCGACCGGAACACGATCGTTTTGTAGCGGTCCGTATGGAGGACCTTGTCCTGGATGTTCTTCTTGATCTCGGCGCTGTCGGAAGGGGTGAGCGGTTTGATACCGCCGACGCCCTCCCGTACCTCGAAGGAGTCGGCGTCGGCCTCGACCGTCACCTGAGTGGCCGTCGGGTCGGCGGCGTTGACCACGGCCTCACCACGCCATCGCGTCACCTCGATGGTGAGATCGTGACCGGCCTTGGCCCCCAGCCCGGTACGGGTCGTCTTGACCAGGAGCGTACCGGTCTGCGAGCCGAACGTGTACCTACCTGCAGTGACGTCCATATCCCCACGCTAACGCCGCCGACCTCACGCCCGCCGACCACCGGTACGACGGCGTCAAAAGGCCCCGCCAGGAACCACCTCTAGAACCCGGCGGGGCCGGCCACCCCACGGCCGGCGGATGACGACACGCGGCCTCACGTGGGGGGCGTCGGGGTCCCGGCCGCCGCAGGATGGGAAGACTGCGACGGCCGGGGGCTCATGAACGGACGATCATCTGCCGGGTGATGTGGTCCTCGGCGCGCAGCTCCATCACCAGCTCCACCGCGCTCAACCGGCCGATGATGTGCCGCAACCCAGCGGCGCGATGGCGTGGCGGTAGCGCATCGAGCCGGACCGCCCACCAAGTAGGGCCCGCGGTGATGATCCAGCCGGGCCACGTGGTGGCGATGACGTGCAGGTACAAAGCCTCTTGGCACGTCAGCGGCATCTCGCGAGGGCGAAGCGCGGGGCTGTCCGTGACGCTCATGGGGTCGTCACCGTTGCCCACACCGTTCGCCGCTGGTCGAGAATGTAGTGGCCCCAGCGGTCGGCCAACTCCTCAACAAGGGCGAGCCCGTACCCGGACTCCTCCACCCGGGGACAGCGCTGGACGCACGGTTGCCGATCGGAGCCGTCGTCGGTGACCGTCACTCCGGCGAAGCGGACGCCCCCGTAGCCGATGCCCGCGACCACGCTCACGTTCACCCTGCCACCCGGCCGCCTGGAGCGAGAGTGGCGTACGGCGTTCGTGGTCAACTCGGAGACGATCTGGATGAGGTCCTCAAGACGCGGATGTCCAGACAGCGCCTTGCCCACGAACTCCCGCGCCGCACGCGGCGCGCGATCGTTCCCGGCGAGTACGCATTCGCTTACGGTCGCCGGCATGTCGCCCGCGCCCTGTTGCTCCGTCGCGGTCGCATGCGCGGCCCATCCGGCTGGCTCATCGCTGTAAGGCTGCACGACGCAAGTGTCACGTCGGCTACAGCAGGCAGCAGGGAACGCCGCTACCCCTACCTCGCCGGGTACAGATCGTACCCGTCACGCCACGTCGGGTAATTGCAGCTTCCGTCCGAGCGCCCGGGCGTCATCGCGTACCGTGGCCCCGCCGGATGCCATCAACTCCAGCACAGCGGCACGGGTGAACAGGTTGTAGCTCACCGTCTCCGGCGCGATGTCGAACGCCCGGTTGAGCAGGTGCACCGTGGCCAGCGGCTCCCGCTTGAGGTGATAGGCGCGGGCGATCTCGATCGTGTGGAAACTGCGCCTGGTCGCGGACGGCATCTCGATGTTGATCCGGTTCGCCTGCTTTGTCGCCTCAGTCGCGTCCGTCAGGTCGGCGTACATGGTGACGGCGTACGCGTTCACCATGTCCTGGCCGAACAGCAGCCACGGATGCCGGCCCTCCAGAGAACGGGCGGCACGGTCGGCCTGGTCCCAATGCCTCTCGGCGTCACCCCGCCGACCGGTTTTCGCGTGCGACAGGGCGATGGCGAGTTGAAGCAGCCCCCACAGCGCCCGCTCCTCGTCGCGCTCTTGATCGAGCAGCGCGCTCGCCTGATGAGCGAGTTCGATCCGAGCCTCGGCCTGCTCACCCGCGTCGCGGTAGACATGATTCATATACCAGGCAGCAGCGGCAATGGCGGTCGGGTCGTCGGCATCCTGAGCGGCGCGCATGGCGCGGTCGCCGGTCAACATCACCAGATTCGGTATCGGCTGGAACGACAGGTAGAGCTGTGCGAGGTGGTACACCTGCGCGAGCGACACCAGAGCGCGGCGTCGTTCGTTCCCCTCCAGATGCTTGGCCGAGTAGTGCGCGTCGGCGAGCAGGCGCGGCAACACCGTGGCGACGGCCGTACGGTGCTGGGGCGAGCCGTGCCACACTATCCACGCCTGCGCGACGTTGCCCGCCAACGCCTCCGCCGTCACCGGCTCCCGATCCCCCGAAGCTTCCAACGGGAAGGTGGCCAGCACCCGTGCGATGCGGTCGGCCTGCTCGTGACGACGCTTGCCATAGGTAGCAGACGTGAGTTTCTGCTCACCGGTCAGCTCAGCCAGATCGTCCACTTCAAGGACTTCCGACATCCGGATGAGCAAGGGGAGGCGGGGCATCAGCAGACGGCCGGTCTCGATGGCCTTCACCCATTCAGCCGAGCGCCCGCAGAGTTGGCCGAGTACGGGCCGGGTCATCCCGGCGCGGAGGCGGTAGTACTCAACGCGTTCACCGAAGCTCATCGGCGCGTTACCGTCAGGCATAAGCCCTGACCTCCTTGAACGTCTTGTTGACATCAGGCTACGGCGCAGGGCTTTTCTCATCCATCCTTCGCGGCGACTCGCCAGACGCCTTCCGATCGCCTCACCTGAAGGATCGGCAGCGCTGGCTACACGGATCGACGTCCCATGCTCACCCGCCCGTAACCGATTGATCTCCACCCGCTAGCTGGTCAAGCTCACCATGGGCGACGAAGGAACCAGCAGCCGCTACGTCGATATGGGTGAGTCACGCACGTCATTCCAGGCGTAACCGCAGTGCTCCCAGGGCATGCCCTCGAAGATCTCCTCAAGCTGCAGGTCAGCGAGCTCATCCTCATATTCAGCCTGATGGATCTTCTTGACCTTCCCGATTGCCTCCTCATAGTCTGCCGCCGTTACGACGTACGTGTACGGCGCTTCGCCGTCTTCGCGCTCCCTGCCCGAGATTGTCACGGTGAACGTTCTTGCCTGCATACATACGCTCCAAATCGGACGAAATTCCGACATCTCACACTGCTACACGAAGTCGCCCCTAGCGTTCACCCAGAGGTGACAGGCCGGACGGCTCGCACCTCGTCATTAATGCTCGATGGAATGCCGATATCTTCCGAGCGCACGTTCGAGGAACGGCCCATCAATTCTTACCATGACGTGGACGCGCTTCAATGACGAATCAAAGTTGAACGCCAATGTCACAATGCCCCAACCAAGGCATTTTCCCGGTTGTCGTAGGAGTGGGGCGGGCAACAGCGGCCCGATCGCCGAGTGGGTGCCGGTGAGATCGGGGGGAGCGGCGCTCGCGGCTACCCGACGGCCCCCCTGCAGCCCCGAACGCATGCCGCCCCCATCACCTTGCTCAACATGCCCTGAAGACGGAGTAGTTGGCGCATTTCAGCAGTAGCTCCGCGCACCACGCCCTATAGTCGCGGAGTGAGCGATCTTCAGCCGGGCGTCTACGAGCATCTGGTAACGCGCGAAATAGGCGCCCTGCTGCGTGCCGTACCTGATCGGGGGCTGATCGATCGGCGGGCGCTGGATGTAGCAGATTCACACGAGATGCTGGCGCGACATCTCGCTGCGCTTGCGCGGAGGGCGCTTCGGGCCGTGCGTGGGGAAAGCGACGCCGCGCGCCTGGCCCGACAGGTCGAGATCGTCAACCGGATCGCTGAGCTGATTGGCGATCTCGTGCCCGAGGCTGCCGACCCGGACGAACTCGTAGAGGCCGCCGAGGAACTGCTAGGGATCGCCCGCGGCCGGGATGCGGCAGGGCAGGTACGGTTCCCGCCGCGGCCAGTGGTGCCGCTCACGGGTAGTGCCTTGCTAGTCAACGGCAGAGGGCAGCCGGAGATCGGACACGAACTCAAGCGCGAGCTGGCCTCCGCGGACCGAGTGGACCTGCTGTGCGCCTTCGTGAAGTGGAACGGCGTACGCGTGCTGGCCGAGGCCATCGAGGAGTTTGTGGCACGCGGCGGACAACTGCGCGTGGTGACCACCACGTACATCGGCGCGACTGACCGCCTCGCGCTGGACCGGCTGGCTGCCATGGGTGCTGACATCCGCATCAGCTACGACACCCGGACAACTCGGCTTCACGCGAAGGCGTGGCTGTTTCACCGCGCTTCGGGTCTATCCACGGCCTATGTCGGCTCGTCCAACCTTTCGCAGGCTGCGCTCAGTCACGGCCTGGAGTGGAACGTACGCCTCGCGCAGGCGGAACAGCCGCATCTGATCGACACGTTCGCGGCCACGTTCGACGACTACTGGGGCGACCCGTCATTCGAGCCCTACGATCCCACTCGGGACGCCGAGCGCCTTGATCGGGCGCTCACAGTAGAGCGTTCAGGCGAGCGCAGCGTCGTCATCGACTTTGCGCACGTCGACATCCGGCCGTACACCTATCAGCGCGACATCCTCGACGAGCTCGCCGCCGAACGCCACATCCACGACCGATGGCGAAATCTCGTCGTCATGGCCACGGGCACCGGCAAAACCATGGTCGCCGCCCTCGACTACCGGCGGCTCCGCGACGCGGGGCAGGCCACCTCGCTGCTGTTCGTGGCCCACCGCGAAGAGATCCTGCGGCAGAGCATGCTCACCTTCCGCCAAGTGCTGCGTGACGCAACGTTCGGGGAACTGTACGTGGGCGGCTCCCGCCCCGAGGAGTGGCGACACGTGTTCGCCTCTATCCAGTCGCTGCACATCAACCCGTTGCCCCAGCCGGACGCGTTCGACATGGTGATCGTGGACGAGTTCCACCACGCCGAGGCCGCGACGTACCGGCGCCTGCTCTCCGCAGTGCAGCCCAAGGTGCTGCTCGGGCTCACTGCCACCCCGGAGCGCACCGATGGGCAGGACATCAAGCACTGGTTCGGCGGCCGAATCGCCGCCGAACTGCGCCTATGGGAAGCGCTGGAGCGCGGCCTACTCGCGCCGTTCCAGTACTTCGGCGTGCACGACGGCACTGATCTGAGCGGGATCGGCTGGAGGCGCGGCCAGGGATACGACGTGCGCCAACTGTCGGGCGTCTACACCGGCGACGACCGCCGCGTTGCCATCGTCTTGGAGACTCTGCAGCGCAAGATCGGCAACGTCGGCAGCATGCGGGCCATCGGCTTCTGCGTCAGCATTGAGCACGCCCGCTTCATGGCCACGCGGTTCACACAGGCAGGGATACCCTCGGTCGCTGTCACCGCGCAGAGCTCGCCGGAGGAGCGAGCCAATTCACTGCGCGACCTGCGTGAGCGCCGGGTTAACGCCGTCTTCACCGTCGACCTCTTCAATGAAGGCGTCGATGTCCCCGAGATCGACACCGTCCTCTTCCTACGTCCCACCGACAGTGCCACGGTCTTCCTGCAGCAGCTCGGACGCGGCCTCCGGCTGGCCAACGACAAGCCGTGCCTAACCGTGCTCGACTTCGTGGGACACCAGCACAAGCGCTTCCGCTTCGACCGCCGCTTCCGCGCCCTCACCGGCGCCAGCCGTACGGGGATCGCACGCGAGATCGAGCAGGGCTTTCCCACCCTGCCCGCCGGCTGTGTGATCGACCTCGATCGGGACGTACGCCGCCTGGTCCTGGAGAACGTACGCCAGGCGCTCAACATCAACTGGCGGGACCTGGGGCGCGAGCTGCGAGACCTCGGCGACGTTTCCCTAGCACGCTTTCTGGAGGAGACCGGCCTTGACGTGGAGGATCTGTACCGGCGGCGTCAGGGCTGGGCTCATCTGCGGCACACCGCGGGCTTCGAGGCAACCGAGCCCGACCAGCAGCTCGGCCGCGCTTTCGGCCGCATGCTCCACATCGACGACGTCGAGCGCCTCACCTTCCTCAGCGAGGTCCTGAAGGGAGGCACGCCGCAGTCTCCCCGTGAAGTACGTGTCCTGGCGATGCTCGACGCGATGCTATGGGGTGGCGCCCAGCCGGTCTCGGGCATGGAGGCCAGGCTCGCCCAGCTCTCCGGCTCCCGAGCGGCGGAGCTGGGCGAGTTGGTGGACGTATTGCGGTCCAGAATCCGGCATCTCGCCCCGCCAATGGACGCTGCCGTGCCACTGCATGTCCATGCCCACTACAGCAAGAACGAGGCCCTGGCCGCCTTCGGCGTGGACAGGCCGGCCAATGTACGCGAGGGCGTGAAGTACGTCGAAGAGCACAAGGCGGACCTGTTCTTCGTGACCATCGACAAGTCAGAGGACCACTACTCCCCCACGACCCTGTATCACGACCGGGCCATCAGCGAGACCCTGTTCCAGTGGGAGTCGCAGAGCACGTTGCGCTCCACTACCGCCACCGCTCGCCGGTACATCAGCGGTCAATCTACTGTGCACTTGCTGATCCGGAAGTCCAAGCGGGATGAAGGGCTGGGCGCACCGCCGTATACGTACGCCGGGCCAATGCAGTACGTCAGCCATGAGGGCGAGCGGCCGATCCGGTTCGTGTGGCGTCTGGAGCACCCGCTGCCGCCCGAGGTCTTCCACTACGCCAAGACCACCGCCGGCTGAGCCTGCATCCTACGGTCAGTGCTGTCATACGTCTTCCCTCTGCGTCAGGCTCAAGTAGGACACACGGCGAGGAAGTTCTCAGTGTGGTACGACTAGGACGAGACCTGGCGTAGCAGACTGTAACGATACGAAGCACGACCTGGAGGCCGGTGGGCCCGAGCTGATCGACCCAAGCTCCGGCACTTCCGGCGGAGTACAAGCAGCGGATCGTCGCCGAGTACGCCGTTCACCATGCGCATCGGCACCGCCCCGGCCCCCAAGCTCTCCACCAAGGCATGGATCAACGAGCCCAGCGACGACGACGTCCCGACCAGCAGCCCAGACGAGGAAGACGCCGCTTAACGCCTCAGCAGCACCTGACTTGACACCTACCGCCCCAGACATGGGTTCCGGAGTGTGGTGATCTCGGCGAGTTATCCGGGCTGCACGATTTTGTCGGAGTTGCCCGTTAGCGTTGATCTGTGGCTACCTCCCCCACCTCTCGACGTGACTTCATCAAGAAGATCGGCCAGCTGTCCCCTCGCTCTGTGCGAGACACCGCCCCTACGCACCGTCCGCTTCTGCTGCTGTGGCTACTTGGCCGCGTTGCCATTGGCGCGCCGCGGCTCACCACCTGGCGGGAAACCCGCGCCGCGTTCGAGAAGCTCGAGGGCGCCTACGGCAACGGCGCCACGGCCGATAGCGCCCAGTACCCGTTCTGGGTCTTGCACGCCACGGATGCCCTCTGGGAGATCAAGGACGCGGAGCGGATCGCACCCCCACCAGGGCAACGTCGGCCCACCATCAGCGTGCTTGACCACGTCAATCCCGAAGCCGGCTTCACACCGGACGTGCACGCGATGCTGAGTGCGGAGCCTGGCCTGGTGGCGAATGCGGCTGCGATCCTGCTGGCCCGCTTCTTTAACCCTGTTCCGGCGGGGCTGGTTGCTGATGTTGGCTTGGACGGTCTGCTGCCAGCCGGCCAAGAGGCTGACCTGCTCCTGCCGGTTCCTGGGTCTGTGAGGTTCCCCAAGCGCAAAGCCATTCACACAGCCTTTGGCGGCCAGTGGACCAGCGGAATCGGCACCCTCGACGATGGGCTGATGTGTGTCTTCTCGGACGCTAGAGGCCCTTACGATGACCGAACCATTCCAGGCACGGATCTGATCGAGTACCGCGGTCAAGGATTGAGTGGCGACCAAAGTCTGAAAGGCGTGGGCAACGCTCAACTGCTGGTCTGCCAGCGGGAACAGAAACCCATCAGGTACTGGCACCAGCCCACCGGTGGCGACTGGACGTTTGTCACCTGGACTGTCATCGTGGATAGGCGTCTGGTGTGGGGCAGGGGCGAGGACAAGCAGTGGCGGCGTGAGTTCGCTTGGGTACTGGCCCCGGTGCCGTCCCCCTTCCGGGACCAATGGCCACAGTCAGTCCTAGACCGGCTTGCTCAAGATGACCAGCAGACGCACGACGAAACTCTCGGGACAGAAGCGCCTACTGCGCTTAGCAAACGGGATACAGGCCGGCAGTACCGCAAGCTGTGTGCGTCGGTAGAACGCAGGGAACGGGTCAACCACAGCAGGACAACTCGCACCGCCACCGACCGTTACTTCCGCTCTGCGGATGCTCGCCTTGCCGTGATGCTGCGCGCCCGAGGCAAGTGCGAGAACCCGGATTGCGGCGGCCAACCAGCCGATGTCACCGACAGGGGCGACGCCATACTCGAAGTCGACCATGTCGACGAACGAGCCGCGCAGGGCCGGGATCACCCCGCCAACATGATTGCTTTATGTCCGAACTGCCATGCGATCAAAACTCGGGGCAGCACCAGGCACGACCTCAAGCGCAAACTGAAGACGCTGGCCCAGCGCCTCCATCGAGAAGCGGAAGAGTGGGAGAACACCTCCTGATTCGTAGTCGGATCAAGGTCGGTGTTAGCAAGATCAACGTCCACGCCCGGGTGATCCGGTGGCAAGCCGACCCGGAGCGCAGGGCCGCCAGACCCTAGCACCGGATGCGGCGCGGCAGTCCAAGAACCACCGGCTTCGGCAGATCCTCGCCCATGATGTGATCACCGGCGCGTCTTCGTTACCGCACTTGTGACGGTGTTGCGGCGCGAAGGCGACTGGTACGAGATGCATGACGCCGAGCCGATGGAGGCGGCAAGGGCGCTGTACGCCGAACAGGCACGGCTGCCGGACGACCTGACGTAGGGCTATGTCAGCGGTTGGCGGCAGGTTGGTCACGAATGTGGATTACACGGAACGGATGTCGGTTTCGCGCCATCTTTCCAGACGTGAGGAATTCGGCCGTGGCGTGACTGGGGCATCCGTTGACCCTTAGTCGCTGCGCTGGTCCTGCTGCTCAACGATCACCTGCTGAAATGGTTATGGCCTGGCGTGGTGACCGGCAAGCTCAGCGACGTCGCCGGGTTGATCGTGGCCCCGCCCCTGCTGAACCTGGCCCTCAGAAGGCCCTGGGTATCCATCCTGCTCACGGGCGTGCTATTCACCCTGGTCAAGAGCACATCGCTCGGGGCCGAGACCGCCTCCCAAGCCTGGACGCTGCTCTGGGGCCCATCCCGAGTCCTCGCCGACCCCACCGACCTCCTCACCCTGCCCGCCCTGTACGCAGCATGGTGGATCTGGAAGCACCCTGACCCGCGCGCCGTACGGCTCGCGCGGGTCGTGGTCGCTATTCCGGTCGCCGTGGTGGCTGTGGCGGCGACCGGACAGTGGTCGCCTCCCTCGACGTACAGCGCGCATGCGGTGGACACGACCACTGACGCCATCGTGGTGACGGTAAGAGAGAGCGAGCGGCCGGGCTTCAGCAATTGGTGGATCTACACCTCCCGCGACAAGGGCGGATCGTGGTCCCGCATGGCCGTTGCCGGGCCCCCGGTAGCCAGAACCTCGGCCTGCTCGCCCGCCGGGCACTGCTATCGGATCGTCCCGGGCCGGCTCAAGGTGGAGGAGCTCAAGGACGGGCGGTGGGTGACAGCGTGGGAGGTCTCCCCCGGCGACCAGGACGAGCAATTGTCAAATCCTGTGGATCATGGGTGGCTCAGGTCGAACGTAGCCATTCGTTGAGGATCGCGAAGTCTGCGTTGGTGAGTCCTCGGGAA
>NZ_JACHGN010000008.1:0-105244 GCF_014202315.1 Thermocatellispora tengchongensis
GCCCTGTTCGCGGTAGACGTTGTAGCCGGCCAGGCCGCTGCCGCCGGAGTCGGTGGAGGCGGTCCAGGTCAGGGTGGCGCCGGTGGCGGTGATGTCGCTCGCGGTGGGGGTGCCGGGCGTGGTCGGCGGCGTGGTGTCCGTGCCGCCGCCACCGTAGATCGTGGCCTCGCGCGAGGTGGACGCGATGCCGTCGGCCCCGTTGAAGATCCGCTCACCCCACGAGGTGAGCCGGCTCGCGTCGAAGTCGGTGGTCATGTCCAGGTACTCGACGCCGCCGCCGTTGCCGCTCCAGGACCAGCCGATGTAGCCCAGGCCGCGCGCCTGCGCCTGGGCCATGATGGTGTCCTCGTCCGGGTTGCCGTCGGAGTGGTTGAACCCGAACTCGCCGATCACCAGCGGCAGCCCCGCGGTGCGGAAGGCGTCCAGGTAGGAGGTGATCTCGGCGGCGGTGTCGAAGACGCCGTACATGTGCACCGAGAACACGGTGTTGCGGTCGGGGTCGGCGTTGAAGACGGTCTGGGCGTTGTCGCGCATGGTGAACTGCCAGTCCTGGCCCCAGTTCGGCGCGTCCACCATCAGCAGGTGGTCGAACCCGGCGTTGCGCATGCGGGTGATGGCCGCGCTGGTGGCCTGGGTCCAGCCCGGGGTCACCGCGTTGTTGCCGAACGGCTCGTTGCCGATGTTGATCACGACGTAGTCCTCCTGGCCGTCCAGCGCGCTCTTGACGCTGATCCAGTAGTCCACCGCCGCGTCCAGGGTGACCGCGCCGCTCTGCTCGCCGTACCCGGTGGTGTCGTGGTTCTCCAGCACGCAGATCAGCTTGTTCGCCTTGCACAGCGAGACCACGTTCGCCACGTCCGCGGCGTTGTTGGGGGTCCACCGGCCGCCGCTCAGCACCACGCGCACGGTGTTGGCCCGCAGCGACTTGATCCCGGCGAAGGACGAGGTCCGGGTCGGGTACCACGCGTGCGGGTGGCTGACCCCGCGCATGACGAAGGTGTTGCCGTTGGCCTCGGTCATGTTCGTGCCGCTCACCCGCAGGCCCACCGCGGCGTGCGCGGGCTGCGCGGCGACCAGCACCGACGCGAGGAGCGACAGGATCGCCGCCCCCACGAGTCCGAGTCGGATTCTCATCACGTGCCTTTCTCTTCTCGGTTCGACCGGTTCGGATTAACCGGTTAAGTTTCGCGGCGTGCGGAAGCCCGTACGCCGGGCCGGATCAAGGGCCCGCGCGGTCGCCCGCGCGGGCCCGGGGTCAGATCTCGATCAGCCGTCCGGCAAGCCGGTCAGCCGTTCGGGAAGAACGTGCCGTAGTCGGCCAGGGCCATGGCGAAGTCCGCCTGCGCCCAGAACCGGTGGTAGGTGAAGGTGGGGGCCTCGCCGCCGTCCAGGTACTCCTGGACCTTCGGCCAGTCGGGGTCGTCCTCGTAGAAGGACCTGATGCTCAGGAACGTCGAGCCGGGCTGGATCACGTCACCGTTCGGCATGGTGCCGCTGTAGCCCGACGGGATGTACAGGCCCTGCTGGTTGGAGGAGGACCACACGTCGTCGAAGCGGTTGTAGTCGGCCCGGGTCTCCGGCACCGCGACGCCGCGGCTGTCCTTGAGCAGCAGCAACCGGTCCAGCAGGCCCTTGGCGGTGGTGCGCGCCTGGGTGCCCAGGGTGGTGTTCCCCTCCTTGGCCGCGTAGTAGATCAGCGTCCGGGCGAGCGCCGCCGCCACGCCCACGTCGGTGGTGTAGTTGCGCACGCTCACGTGCAGGTTCGGGTTCGGGCCCGGCGTGCCGTCGGGGTCGCTGAAGCTGGCCGACGGAGCGCCGCTCCAGGTCATCTCGTTCGGGATCTGGTAGGAACTGCCCGACCCGAGCGTGGTCTCCGACAGCGCCCAGGCCACCCACTTGTCCAGCACCGCCTTGGCCTGCGCGTTGCCGGTCACGTAGTACAGCTCGGCCAGGCGCTGCACGCCCCACGCCTGGAAGCCGAACCACTGGTTCGACGGCGGGTCGTGGTAGACCGGGTCCACGTCGTAGGCCATGCCGAAGAACGTCGGGGTCCCGGCGGGCGGGGCGGCGTAGGCGCCGTCCCAGCTGTTGGTCGCGCCGCCGGCGATGGCGCCCTCGTCCGACTGCAGCCAGGTGTAGAACTGCACCTGCCGGGTCAGGCTCTGCTGCCAGTCGGCGCCCGCGGTCGGCGACAGCGGGCGCAGCGCCGACGGGCCGGCCGGCGACAGCGCCCAGGCGGCCAGCGGGTTCTGGTAGCCGCCGTGGTTGTGGCTGGAGCCGATCCGCCACGACCACTGGTTCTGGATGTCCCCGCCCCAGGCGAAGTACCAGTTCAGCAGGTACGCCGAGCTGCTCTTGCCGGTGCCCGCGGGGCAGCTCGGCGAGGTGCAGCCGGGGTTCTTGAAGTACTTGTCGTACATCGCGTAACGCAGGAAGTCGCCCATCTTGGCGGCCTTGGCCACCGTGGCGGAGATCTGCGACTGGTTGCCCTGCTCGGTCGCCCAGGTCAGCGCCCAGTACGCCGCCTGCACCGCGCGGGCGTCCGCGTCGGGCGCGGCGGTGTAGCGCCACTGGCCGGCGGTGCTGCCCTGGACGAACAGCGGCGGGTAGCCGCCCCCGCCCGACTGGCCGAACCTGCCGGTGTCGCACGACGGGTGCGGCACGGTCTCCCAGACCGACTCCTGCGGGCCGCGCTGGTAGGTGTTGATGTACGTCACGCGCTGGGTGTTGTCGCCGCACTCCGCGCCGGTGCGCCCGGTGCCGTAGCCGTAGACGTCGTCCACGTCCAGCAGCCAGTGCATCGCGTACATGGTCCGGTTGCCGTAGGTGGACTGCAGCTCGTTGGCCAGCGGGTCCTGCCCCGCCGTCACCGTGCTGGACAGCGGCGCGGGGTACTGGCTCGGCTGGTTGAACTCCGGCGCGTAGTCCGCCGGGTCGTTCGGGTTGTACGTCGTCTGCCCGCCCGGCTGCCCGGCCGCCGACGGGATGATGTACTGCTCCATCACGCTCCAGGCGTTGTTGAACGGCGCCCAGTTCTCGGTGATCCGGCCGTACATCGCCTCCAGCCACAGCCAGTAGCTGAACGCCTCGGAGGTGGTCTCGTGCCCGTGGTCCGGGGCCTCCACCAGCAGCGTCTCCACCGAGTGGTACGGGATGCCCTCGGGGGAGAAGTAGCCGCTCGCCGACGCCTTGATCTTGTTGTACTGCGTGGTGAACTCGGTCAGGTAGGAGTTCGCCGGCGCCTCGTCGTCGATCTCGGTGGCGGTCACGGTCACCGAGGTGAGCCCGGTGGCGGCCACCGTGACCGGCCGCGTGCCGTTGGCCTGGTCGGAGTCCTGCGCGGCGGCCAGCGTCACGTTCTGGGCGGTGTTCCAGTTGGACGCGGTGAAGGTCAGGCTCGCGCCCGAGGAGACGGTGATGTCGTTGTCGCCGGTGCCCGCGGTGGAGGTGACGGTCACGTTCCCGCTCGGCTGCGCGGCCAGGCGTACCGAGTAGATCGCGGTCGAGCCCTCCGGGACGCTGACCGCCGTCGGCGTCACCACCAGCGCCTGCGCCTGCGTCGAGTCGTTGTCGGCCTCGGTGGCGTTCACCGTCACCGAGGTCAGCCCGGACGAGGCCACGGTGAAGGCGCGGGCGCCGTTGGCGTTGTCGGCGTCCTCCGCCGCGGCCAGCGTCACGTTCTGGGCGGTGTTCCAGTTGGACGGCGTGAAGGTCAGGGTCGCGCCGGCGGAGACGGTCAGGTTGGAGTCCCCGCTGCCCGCGGTCGTGGTGACGGTCACGTTGGCCGAGGGCTGCGCCTGCAACCGCACCGAGAACGTCGCGGTGCCGCCCTCGGGCACGGCCACGCTGGTGGGGGTGACCACGAGCGCCTGCTGCTGCTGTTGCCCGTTGCAGGTCACACCGTTGAGCGCGAAGCTCGTCGGATTGGTGTTCGTGCCGCTGTAGGTGCCGTTGAACCCGACGGTCACGCTCGCGCCCGTGGCCAGGTTCCCGTTGTACGGCGCGTTCGTCGCGGTCACCGTCGCCGCGGACTGGGTGTGGGATGCGTTCCACATGTTGGTGACCCGCTGGTTGCCGGCGAACGTCCAGGTGAGCGTCCAGCCGGTGAGCGGGTCACCGATGTTGCGGATCGTGATGTTCGCCCCGAAACCGCCACCGCTGTCCCAGGTCTTCTGGTACGTCACCTCGCACGCGACCGCGGCCTGCGCGGGCGACGAGGGGGCGGCGGCCAGGCCGGCCGCCACGAGGAACGCGGCCACGGCGGAGGCGGCCTTTCTGCGCCAGGATCGATGTCGCATGTCGATCAGCTCCCACCCGGGTCAGTTGGGGAGAGGGCCGCCTCGGTCCCGGCGGCCGGGGCGCCGTTTGGGCGCCGGGGTGCCCCCTTGGTGGGAGCGCTCGCATAGTCCGCGTATTTCGCGCCCATGTACAGAACACCCCGGCCGCCCACCACCCCGGACGCCCCGCCGCAGGGTCGGCTACTTCGCACGATGCCCGCGACACGAAAACCGCCCGGCCACCTGCCCACCTGAAACTTTCAGCCGGAGCCCCACCCCGCCCGCCCCCTCCCGGCCCCGCCCCTCCCCACCGAGCCGGCCGCGATCCACCCGGGAGCGCCACGGCCGCCGGGCGGCGTCCCCGGCGTGTCGTCCCGGTGGCGGCCGGGCCGATGGGGGTGCCGGGTGGCCCGCCGGGGATCTACGATTGGGCGCGGATCCGGTGGGAGGAGGCTGGATGGCCGTCCTCATCCGTGCCCGGGACGTGCCTGCGGCCGAGCGGGCCGAGGCATGGCTGAGCATCGTGTGCGACACGCTGGGGCCGCTGGACGTGCGGATCGATCCCGGCGCGCCGTTGCACGGGCAGATCGAGGCGGCCCAGTTGGGCCCGCTGGGCGTCGGCCGCATCCTGACCTCGACCCCGCACTCGGTGCACCGCACGCCCGGCCTGATCCGCCGGGACGCCCCCGAACTGTACCGGGTGGTCCTGGCCGTCTCCGGAACCGCCCACCTCAGCCAGGACGGCCGGTCGGCGCGGCTGAGCAGCGGCGACATGACGGTCTACGACTTCTCCCGGCCCTACGACCTGGTCTACGACTCGGCGGTGGAACTGGCGGTGTTCAGCTTCCCCCGCGGGCTGCTGACCGTCCCGTCGGACGCGGTCTCCCGGCTGACCGCCGTCCCGATCCGCGGCGACTCCGGCACCGCGGCGCTGGCCGCCCCGCTGCTGCGCCGGGTGGCCGAGGACGTCGAGACCTACCAGCCCGCCAGCACCGTCCGGCTGTCCGGCGTGGTGATGGACCTGCTCACCACGACGCTCGCCGAACAGGCCTCCCAGACCGCGGCGCTGACCCCCGAGACCCACGCCAACGTGCTGCTGCGCCGCGTCCACGCCTTCATCGAGCAGCATCTGGGCGACACCGGCCTGAGCCCGGCGACGATCGCGTCCGCCCACCACATCTCGCTGCGCTACCTGCACCGCCTGTTCGCCTCGCAGGACACGACGGTGGCCGCGTGGATCCGCAGGCGGCGGCTTGAGCGGTGCCGCCGTGACCTGGCCGACCCGGTCCTGTTCGACCAGCCGGTCAGCGCCATCGCCGCACGCTGGGCACTGCCCGACCCGGCGCACTTCAGCCGGCTGTTCCGGCAGGCGTACGGCATGCCCCCGGCCGAATACCGCAGGGCCAGCCTGCTCCCGGCGTCCTGAGGCGCGCCACCGGGCACGGATCGTCAACGCCCTGAGGGCGACACGGACCGTCGCGCCCCGAGGCGGGCACGGATCGTCAACGGCAGGGCACAAACGTCCAAGCCGGGGCACCCGGCCGACCGGCAGACTCGATGTCACAAGGCCGATGACGGCCCCGAGAAAAAGGAGCAGACATGTCCACCACGTTGTTCGTGAACCTGCCGGTCAAGGACCTCAAGCGCTCCCAGGAGTTCTTCGCCGCCCTCGGCTTCGAGTTCTTCGGCATGACCGACGACATGGCGTCCGTGGTGATCAGCGAGCGGACCCAGGTCATGCTGCTGGCCGAGCCGACGTTCGCCGGCTTCGCCCGCAACGACGTCGCCGACCCGGCCAAGACCACCCAGGCGATCCTGGTGCTCGGCCTGGACAACCCCCAGCAGGTGGACGAACTGGCCGAGAAGGCGCTCGCCGCGGGCGGGACGGCCGTGGGCGAGCCGATGACGGCGGGCGGACGCTACCAGCGCGGCTTCACCGACCCCGACGGCCACCACTGGTCGGCGCTGTGCCTCGCCGGCTGAGATGACCACCGTCCTCACCGGCACGGCCACCTCGGCCGACGGCACGACGATCGCGTTCGACCGCTGCGGGAGCGGGCCGGCCCTGGTCCTGGTGCACGGCGCCTTCACCGACCGGACCCACCCCACCCTCGCGCACGTGGCCGCCGCCCTGTCCCCGTGGTTCACGGTGGTCAACTACGACCGCCGTGGCCGCGGGGGGAGCGGGGACACCCGCCCCTACTCCGTCCAGCGGGAGATCGAGGACCTGTCCGCCGTCATCGCCGCGGCGGGCGGGTCGGCTATGGTGTTCGGCGGCTCCTCCGGCGCGGCCCTGGCCCTCGCGGCGGCGGCCCGGACCCGGGCCATCACCCGGCTGGCCCTGTGGGAGCCGCCCTACCACGTGGACCCGACCGCGCCGCCCCTGCCCGCCGACCTGGCCGCCCGCCTGGCGGCCCTGGCCGAGACGGGACGGCGCGCCGAGGCGCTCGAACTGTTCCTGACCCGGGCGGCCGAGGTGCCCGCGGCCGTCGTGGCCGCGATGCGCGCCGACCCGTCCTGGCCCGCGATGGAGGGCCTCGCCCACACCCTCGCCTACGAGGCCGAGGTCATGGGGCCCGGCAACCCCCTGCCCGCCCGGACCGCCGCCTCGCTCGGCGTACCCGTCCTCGTCCTCAACGGCGGTGCCAGCCCGGCGTGGATGCGCAACGCCGGCACCGCGCTCGCGCGGACCATCCCCGGCGCCGCCCACCGCGTCCTGGACGGAGAAGCCCACAACGTCTCCCCGAACGCCCTCGCCCCCGAACTGCTCGAATTCTTCGCCCAAGGCCGGCCCGAGCCACTGTGAACGAGCCACTGTGAACGAGCCACTGTGAACGAGCCGCTGTGAACGAGCCGCTGTGAACGAGCCGCTGTGAAGATATCCACCGGGCCGCCCGCAACCTTTTACCCATCGCCGACCGAACTCCGCGACAGCGTGATATAGCGTCGTTCGCGTCGGTAAAAAGACCTTCTTTTCCCGTAACCGATCATCGATCCTTTCGGCGGGAAAGAAGGGAGCTTCACGAAATGACCACCATGACATCCGACGAGTTCGCGCAGCGGGTGTTCCACTCGGCGCTCGGCGCCATAGAGACGCTGTCCATCCACCTCGGCGACCGGCTCGGCTGGTACCGGGCCCTGGCCGGGGGCGGTCCGGCCACCCCCGCCGAACTGGTCGCCCGCGCCGGCGGCGCCGAGAGGTACGCCCGCGAGTGGCTGGAGCAGCAGGCGTCGTACGGGATTCTGGAGCACGAGCCGGGCAGCGGCCGGTTCTCGCTGCCCAAGGGCGCGGCCGAGGTGCTGACCGACGAGGGGAGCCTGAACTACCTCGCGCCCCTGGCCCGGATGATCGCCGCCTCCGGCGCCCAGATGCCCGCGCTCGTCGAGGCGTACCGCAGCGGCGGCGGGGTGAGCTGGAGCCGGTTCGGCGAGGACATGCGCATGTCGCAGGCCGACATGAACCGCCCCTGGTTCGAGCGGGCGCTGCCCGGCGCGTTCGCCTCGGTGCCCGACCTGGACGCACTGCTGCGCCGGCCGGGCGCCAAGGTCGCCGACGTCGGCTGCGGCGCGGGCTGGTCCTCGATCGCGCTGGCCAGGGCGTACCCCGGGCTCACCGTGGACGGCGTGGACCTCGACGCCCCCTCGGTGGCGCTGGCCACGCGCAACGCCGGCACGGCCGGGCTCGCCGAGCGGGTCCGCTTCCACCACCGCGACGCCGCCGCCCTCACCTCCGGCGAGTACGACGCCGTCTTCGCCTTCGAGTGCCTGCACGACATGCCCCGCCCGGTGGACACCCTGTCCGCCGCCCGGCGCGCGGTCCGCCACGACGGCATGGTCGTGGTGATGGACGAGGCCGTCGGCGAGTCCTTCACCGCGCCCGGCGACGAGACCGAGCGGCTCATGTACGGCTTCAGCCTGCTGGTCTGCCTGCCCGACGGCCTGGCCCACCAGCCCAGCGCCGGCACCGGCACCGTCATGCGCCCCGCCACCCTGCGCCGCTACGCCGAGCAGGCCGGGTACACCGGCGTGGAGATCCTGCCCATCGAGGACTTCGGCTTCTGGCGCTTCTACCGCCTGCACCACTGACCCCGCCGCATGCCCGCGCCGCGCCCGGGGGACCATGGGGGGAAGGAACCGGTACGGGAGGTGACGGTGATGGACCTGGGCAAGGTGGGCGTCTGGCATCCGCTGTTCACCCGCGAGTCGGCGGGCGAGGTGCGGCGGGCGGCGGCGGAGATCGAGCGGCTCGGGTACGGCACGCTGTGGTACCCCGAGGCGCCCGGCGGGCGCGAGTCGCTCAGCGCGGGCGCGATCGTCCTCGCGGCCACCGAGCGGGTGAACGTGGCCAGCGGCATCGCGAGCATCTGGGCCAGGGACGCAATGGCCGCCGCGGCGGGGGCGGCGGCACTCGGCGAGGCGTACGGCGGCCGGTTCGTCCTCGGCCTCGGCGTCAGCCACAAGCCCGCGGTCCAGATGCGCGGCCACGACTACACGCGGCCGGTGGCGGCGATGTCGGCGTACCTCGACGCGATGCGCGAGATCCCGCCGGTCGCCGCCCCCGAGCGCCCCGTGCCCGTGCTCCTGGCGGCACTGCGCCCGCGGATGCTGGAACTGGCCCGCGAGAAGGCCGACGGCGTGCACTCCTACTTCGTGCCGCCCGAGCACACCGATCTCGCCCGCAAGACGCTCGGCCCGGGGCCCGTGCTGGCGCCCGAGCAGGCCGTCGTCCTGGAGACCGACCCGGCCAGGGCCCGCGCCATCGCCCGCACCCACACGCGCGTCTACCTGCAACTGCCCAACTACGTCAACAACCTGCTGCACCTCGGCTTCTCGCAGGACGACGTGGCGGGCGAGGGCAGCGACCGCCTCGTGGACGCCATCGTCGCCTGGGGCGACGCCGACGCCATCGCCACCCGCGTCCGCGACCACCTGGACGCCGGCGCCGACCACGTCTCGCTGCAACCCCTCCCGTCGGGCGTGGACGAGAGCCTGGCCCTCCTCCGCGACCTGGCCCCCGTCCTGGGCCCGCTCCTGACCTCGGAGGGCTGATCAGCCGGGGGCCGCCCGCCCCTGGCCGACGAGTTCCTGCAGCTCGCGTCCGACGCTGCGGACGTGGTCCAGCAGCAGGCCGGCCGCCGGGGTGGGCGGCCGGCCCGCGGGCGTGGTCAGGCTCACCGTCTGGGCCGCCTCGTCGATCGTGATCGGGAACGCCCGCAGCGCCGGCTCGTTGTGGACCAGCAGGAACGGCAGGACCGTGATCGTGTCGGTGCTTTCCAGTATCTGGCGGACGGTGAGGATGGCGGTGCCCTCGACGCGGTTCTCGGGCAGCGGCAGCCGCCGGTTCGCGAAGGCGGTCTCCAGTTCGGCGCGCAGCCGGGTGTCGTCGCCCGGCAGAATCCACGGGAACGCGAACAGGCCGCCGAGATCGATCGCCGGCATGCCGAACGCCGGGTGGCCCGCGCGCGCCACCACCTGCAGCGGCTCGGCGTAGAGCACCTCGCACTCCGCCGACGGCCGGGCCGCGGACTGCGCCGGCCTGCCCACCAGGAAGTCGAGACGGCCTGTGTCGAGATCGGTCAGCAAACTCTCCAGGGGCGCCTCGCGAATGATGACCGTCACGAGCGGATGACTCTGCTTGAGGCGGTTGATCGCGCGCGGGAGCAGGAGGTTCGTGCCGCCCAGGTGCGAGCCGACCACGACGGTCCCGCGCGTGGCGTTGCTCAGCTCGGCGATGTGCTCGCCCGCCTGGTTGAGCTGGGCCAGTACGGCACGCGCGTGCGTGGTGAACGCCGACCCGTAGATCGTGGGCGTCAGGCCGCGCGGGCCACGGTCGTACAGCCGCACCCCGAGTATCCGCTCGACCTCCTGCAACGCCCGGGAGACGACCGGCTGCGCCACGTGCAGGTGCGTCGCGGCGGCCACCACGCTGCCCTGCCGGCTGAGGACGTCGATGAGCACCAGGTGGCGGAGTTTCAGCCTTCCGTCGAGGAGCTTGGGGACGTGCACCGCCACAGGGTATAGCCGGACGGGTAAGGCTCAGCTCGCGAAATGATATTTGCGCCGTGCCGCGACCGGCCATCATGCTCGGGCAATGCGACGGGCCCGCGCAATGCAGGCGGCATTATCGGAAGGAACGAAACTCCTGATGGTCATCGTGTACGGCCACGTTTCCGTCGATCCGGGCCGCCTTGACGAGGTCCGGGCGGCGGCCGCCGAGTTCCAGGCGCGCTGCCGGTCCGAGGACGGCTGCATCGACTACACGCTCTCCTGGGACACCGGGGAGGCCGCCACGCTCTGCCTGCTCGAAGCGTGGACCGGCGAGCCGGCCCACGAGGTGCACCGCGAGCAGGAGCACGTCAAGGAGTGGACCGCGTTCATCGCCTCGGCGTCGCTGGCCGCCCCGGTCTTCAAGCGGCACGCGTTCGACGGCACGGCGTAAGCGGCCCCACCCGGGACAGTCTTCTGCTCCACCGGCGGGGATGGGGAAATGTCGGTGGCGCGGGTTATGGTGCGGGCATGGTGGGGCGGGCCGGCACATGGGGTGAGGCGACCGGCCGCGAGCTGATCGCGGCGCTGGCGGTCGCCCAGGCGGCTCGCGCGCGTCCCGTGGTGGCCGAGCTGCGCCGCCGCGACGCCGCCGGGCTCCTGCCCGCCGAGCAGTTCGCCGCCGCGTTACGCGCCCTCGCCGCACGCGGGGATCGCGCCCCGGCCGCCGCCGCCCTCGCCTGGATCGCCGAGTCCGCCCCCGCGCGCGCCGATGCCTCCTTACCGGCGCTGGCGCTCCTGGTGCGCCACCCCGTCCCCGCGATCCGCGACCGCGCCGTGCGCCTCGCGCTCCGCCTGGCCCCGCACGCGGGGGCCGAGGCGGGCAAGGCGATCCGGGAGGCCGCGGCGCAGCTCCCGCCCGAGCACCGCCACCCGCTCACCCGCGCCTACGGCGCCCAGACCCTCGTCCCCGCCCCGCCGGTTCCCGCCCCGCGCGGGCCGGCCGAGCCCCCGGCCCCCATCGGGTCCCCCGCCGGCCTGGCCCGCGCCCTGCGCGCGCTGCGCTGGCCCGCCGAGCCCGCCCAGGTGGAGCCGGTGCTCGCGGCCCTGGTCGAACTGGCCGCCCGCGACCGCTCCTCCCTCGCCGCGGCCCTGGCCGAGTGGCGCCGGGCCGAGTGGGGCGAGCGGCTCGACCCCCGCCGGTACGCCTTCCCCACGACGGCGTACGACAGTGACATCCTGGCCCTGGTGCGGCGCTGCGTCCTGGCGGCGATGTCCCCGCACGAGAGCCGCGAGCTGACCCTGGCCCTGGCCGGGCAGCACCTGCCCGGCGAGGAGGCCGCGGGCCCCGACGAGTTCGTCCGCGAACGCCTCCGCGAGATCATCCGGGCCTACGAGCGCGGCGCCGAGGTCGCCCCGCTGCTGGCCACCCCGCCGGTGACGCTGGCGTCCCTGGTGGCCCGGCTGGAGGATCTGGCGGCGCGCGGCCTGGAGCCCCTGGAGCACGACCTGGCCCAGGCGCTGCTGCGCCTCCCGCGCGAGCACGACCCGGCCGCGCTCGCCCGCGCCGCCCGCCTGACCTCACCCGCGGGCCGCGTCCTGGCGGCCTGGCTCGCGGCCCCCGACCCGGTGGTGACCTGCGGCCTGGAGATCGTGGCGCGGCCCGACCCCGAGACCGGCGAGCCGTCCTCGGTCCAGGAGATGCACGCCCGGGTGACCTGCGCCGCCGGCGGCGCGACGGGCGGCGCGGGAGGCGGCGGGGGAGGCGGCGCGACGGGCGGCGCCGGTGCCGGCGGGCTGGGCGAGGGGGGTGGCGGCGCCGTCGCGTCCGCCGTCGGCGGGCCCGGCGGTCTTCCGGCCTCCGTCGCCCGGCTGCTGTTCACCCTGGCCCCGGCGCCGGGCCTGCCGGGCTACTCGACCTCGATGGCGTGGTGGCCGCACGTCATGCCGTCCCACCGCGAGGTCGTCGCGGCCCATCTGCTGGAGTGCCTGCCCTCGGTCTCCGGCGGCGACGACGGCCAGACCGAGTCGCTGCCCGCGCTGGCCGCGGGCGCGGGGCCGGTGGGCCGGGCCACCGCGTGCGCGCTGGTCTGCGGCATGGGGCACCGCCGCGCCGCCCAGCGCTCGCACGCCGCCGAAGCGCTCCTCGCGCTCGGCGGCGAGTTACCCGCGCCCGACCTGGGCTGGGCCATCGCCGAGATGGGCCGGGCGGGCCTGGTCCGGCTCGATCGCCTCGCCTCGGCCCTGGCCGAGGCCGTACGCCGCGGCGCGCACGCCCTCGTCTGGTCGGCCCTGGCCGCGGCCCTGCCCCCGCTCCTGCCCGAGCGCGACGCCCGTCCCCGCGAGGGCCTGGCCGAGCTGATCGCCGTGGCCGCCGAGGCGGCCCCCGCCGTGACCGGCACGGCCCCGATCCCCGGCCTGGCCGAGATCGCCCGCAGGCCGGGCAGCAGCCGGGTGGTGCGCGAGGCCCGCCGCCTGCACGCGCTCACCGCGTAGCTCACATCCGCAGCACAGTGACGCTGTCGCCGAGCAGGTCCTCGTTGATCACCTGCTGGCCGCCGCCGAGATAGAGGTCCAGCTCCCGGATCCCCGCCAGCGGGGCGAGGTCGACGGGACCGGGAAGGTCGTACAACACCAGGGCGGACAGCCGGGGGAGGTCCGCCAGGGGCGCGAGATCCGCCGCCGGGATGCTGCGCAGCGTGACCCTCGTCAGATGGGGGAGGCCGCGCAGATCCTCCAGGTGGCCGATCCGCGGGCATCGGGCGATGTACAGCTCCGTCAGCCACAGCTTGCCGATTCCGGTCAGGGCGGTCAGGTCGGCGAGTCCGCCCAGGGTCAGCGTCATCACGCCCGGCCAGGTGTCGGCGATGGCCGAGACCCCTCCCACGGGGGTGACCGACGACAGTGTGAGGTCGGTCAGGAGGGTCATGCCCGCCATCGAGGACAGATCGGCCCGTTGCGGTGCGCCATGGAGCCGCAGTTCGCGCAGCTCGGACTGCCGGGCGAGCGGGCCGAGATCCGCGCCGTCGGGCAGGGTCAGGCCGAGGCTCGTCAGCCGGGGAACCAGGTCGAGGAAGGACAGGTCGTCATGGCGCACCGACAAGTTCAGGCGGAGGTTCTGCAGGCGATGGAGACCGGCGAGCCCCGAGCAGTCGACCGGCCCCGGCCGCGGCTTGCCGATCCGGAGGTATCTCAGCTCGCTCAGCTCGCCGATCTCGCGGACATGCTCCGTGTCCAGCGCCAGCACCTCCAGCGATCGCAGCCGGGGCAGATCGCGCAGGAACGCCAGGTCGCCGACGGTCACCTCTTCGTCCACGGTGAGCGCGGTCAGATTCTCCAGGTGCCGCAGCGACCGCAACTGGCCGAAGCGGCGCACCCGGAGCGAGACCCCCCTGGGAATCCGGGACAGGACGCGGCGCGCGTACTCCTCGGTGTCGAAGAACGCCGATGAGGCGATGAGCTCGCTCGTCACGTTCGGGCGGCCGTCGGCGGCGTGCGCGGCGAGCTTGGCCAGCGCCGCCGGGCCGTTGATCAGCCAGGCCGTGCGCACGGTCATGGCCGCGTGCTCCGGCCGGAGCCCGGACAGGTCGTCCGGCAGCCGCCGCAGAGTCTCCTCGCCCGCCGCCGCCAGCAGGGCGGCCTCCGTCTCGGTCACGGGCGGGATCACGAGGCGGAAGCACTCCTCGATGCGGTCGCGCAGGTCGGCCGGGATCTCCTGGATCGTCTCCAGGCAGCTCACGACCAGCAGGCGGAGCGAGCGTGCCCGTGCGGCCTCGCGGCCGGCGCGCTCCAGGAGGCCGGCCAGCAGCGCGCGGCGCAGGCGGCCGGTCGCGTGGCCGGCGGTCATCACCGCGACCTCGCGCCAGTCGTCGAAGTGGGCGTTGCGGACGACGAGGTCCACGTCCTCGTCCTCGACGATCTGGCCGGCCGCCAGGTACTCCTGGATGGTCTTGTGCACGAAGTCGATCCGCTCCGGCACCGGCTCGCGCAGCACGCCGCTGCGCCGCAGCAGGTGCGCCAGCACGTCCTGCGGCGGGTACGAGACGCGGGTCATGGACTCCAGCTTCTGCGCCACCCGCTTCAGCGCGGTCGCCTTGGGCAGCTCGGACCTGCCCGTGGACACCAGGAGCCAGGCCAGGTCGCGCAGGATCCAGACCTTCTGCTCCCGGTCCAGCGCCACCGTGTCGGGGATGCGCCGCTCCGCGTCGCGGCGTTCCAGCAGCATCTCCAGGACCGCCTCGTACAGGCCCATGCGGCTGCGCGGGAGCCGGCTGCGCCGGTCCAGGTTGAGCGCGCAGAGCATCGCGGCCAGCAGCGGGGTGGTGGCGAGCTGGCGCAGGTGCGGGGCGCTCTCCAGGCGGGACAGCAGCGCGCCCTGGTAGCCCTCCAGCTCCTCCGGCTCGCAGGGCAGGCTCGGGCACTCGCGGACGGCCGCGTGCCACTGCCGGACCAGCTCGGCCAGGTCGGCCGGGGTCATCGGCTCCAGCAGCGCCGCCGTGAACCCCTCGTGGGCCAGCCACTCGGCCTCGGCGGCGGTGGGCCGGGAGGTGACCACCACCCGCATGCCGGGGTAGGCGGCCAGGAGCCCGGCGAGCCAATGCCGCACGGCCGGGCGGTGCTCGACCACCAGCTCGTCCACGCCGTCCACGAGCAGCAGCCCGCGCCCGGCCGCCAGCACCCGTTCCACCCAGCCGCGCGGCATCAGCCCGGCGACCTCCGGGGCGACATCGTGCGGGAAGCGCCCGGGGGGCGGGAAGCGGCCGTCGGCGTGGCTGCGCAGCTTGATCAGGAACGGCACGCAGCCGTGCCACGCCTGGAGGTCGCCGGTGAAGCCGCCGCGCGCCGCCCGCACCGCGAGCCAGCGCAGCAGGGTGCTCTTCCCGGAGCCCGCCTCGCCGCGGAGCAGGGTCAGCCGGGACCGGCCCAGGGCCGATTCGACGCGCAGGCCGCCCGCCTCCTCCGGCGGCTCGGCGAGGGAGGCGATCGGGAGGCGTCCGGGGCGTTCCCGCGGGTTCGCGCCGGTCACGCTGAGGCTGATGTAGGCGGCGCTCAGGGACGTGACCGGACGGAAGTTGTCCACGCGCACCCCGATCAGCTCGACCTCGTCCAGCACCCGGCTGAGGTGGTCGAGATACCGGCGCTCGAACGCGGCGTCGTCCTGGCGGCCCTCGGGGGCGTCGAGGGTGCGGATCGGCATCCGGGCGAGCACGCGTTCCATCTGGCCGGACAGGCCGCTGAGGCGGCTCAGCGTCTCGGACGCGGCCCGGGGGAGGTACTGCGGGAGCTGGCGGACCATCCGGACCACGCACTCCACCGACTCGGCGAGCAGGGCCGCGTACAGGCGGTCCTCGGCCTCGCCCAGGCGGGGCGGGGGCAGCCGGCGCAGGACGCGCTCGGCCAGAGCGCCCGGGTCGCCGTCGGCCTCGAACAGGGCCGCGTCGGAGAAGTCGGCCCGGCGCAGCGCGTCGGTGACCTCGGCGAGCACGGCGGCGCGGGCGTCCTCGTCCAGGCCGCCGTACTCGTGCTCCACCAGCGGGCGCAGCCTGTCCTCGACCGCCAGGGCGATGCCGTTCACCTGGTTGGCGAACTTGCGGGGGGCCATCCGGTCGCGGAAGTTCGCCCGGATCAGCTCGCTCAGGTCCGACTCGCGCTCGGTGCGCGAGGAGCGCACCGCGAGCCATTCGCGTACGGCCCGCTCGGCGACGGCCCTGCCCGCCGCCACCACTGCCGTCTCCACGCCGGTCATGTTCCGATCCTGCTGTGGCCGCGGGCGGCCCGCGCAAGTTTCCGCCGATTCGATACCCGCGGAGGTATGATGCGAATGATCTTGAACTGAAGGAGATTCGGTGGCGGATGAACCGACCGGTCCACGGGATTCGGTGCCGGTGATCGACACCAGCGTGCCGCACTCGGCCCGGGTGTGGAACTACATGCTGGGCGGCAAGGACCACTATCCCGTCGATCGGATGGCCGGAGAGAAAATCCGCGAGGTGTTCCCCGGCATGGTGGACATCGCGCGGCAGTCGCGGCACATGCTCACCCGCGTGGTCCGGTTCCTGGCCGGAGAGGCGGGCATCCGGCAGTTCCTGGACATCGGGACGGGGCTGCCGACGGAGGACAACACGCACGAGGTGGCGCAGCGGATCGCGCCGGAGTCGCGCATCGTGTACGTGGACAACGACCCGCTGGTGCTGGTGCACGCGGCGGCGCTGCTCACCAGCACCGAGGAGGGCGCGACCGACTACATCCAGGCCGACGTGCGCGACCCGGAGTTCATCCTGCGCGAGGCGGCCAAGACCCTGGACTTCAGCAAGCCGACGGCGCTCATGCTGATGGGGATCATGGGGCTGGTCGCCGACTACGACGAGGCGCGGGCGGTGGTGAGCCGGCTGCTGCGCGAGCTGCCGTCCGGCAGCTACCTCGCCCTGTACGACGGCACCGACACCGACCCCGCGTACGTCAAGGCGCTGGGCGGTTACAACAGGGGCAGCGGCGCCATCCCCTACACCCCGCGCAGCCCGGAGATGATCGAGCGGTTCTTCACCGGGCTGGAGCTGCTGGAGCCGGGCGTCGTGTCCGTGCCGCTGTGGCGGCCCGACCCCAACCCGTGGGGCACCGCGTCCGAGGTGGCCTGCTACGGCGGGGTGGCGCTCAAGGTCTGACACCGCTTCAAGGTCTGACACCGCTTCCGCGAAGGCCCCGGCCGGCGATCGACGCCGGCCGGGGCCTTCGTGCGTCTAGTTACGTTCATGTGAAATCGCGGGCCGGAGACCTCGGCGAAACCGCTGGTCACGCAGGCTGTTCACCTGTGAACAAGCGCCGCCATCTTGTTCACTGAAACTTGCGTCTGATAGAACAGGCGCACGTTGTTCAGCACGGGTCTCTGGAGGGCTGCCATGGCCGGTTTGTCGCGCATGGGGGAGGGGCCGTCCCGGCGTACGGTGCTGCGGCTGGGCGGCGGCGTGGCGCTGCTCGTCGCGGCCGGGTTCACGAACGCCTGCGCGGCCGGGACCAAGGCCGGGCAGCCCGAGGGCGCCGCCTCGGAGACCGCGCCGGGCGGGGCCGCCGGCGGCACGCTGCGGATCGCGGTCAGCAGCTACCTGAGCAGCTGGGACCAGGACTTCGTCGGGTTCGACCTGACCGCGCTCATGCTGTACAAGAACGTCTTCCCCTACATGATCGACTACGGGGTGAAGTCCGTCGGCGGCGGGCAGATCCTCGACACCGGCGCCATCGGCCCGGCGTTCGCCGAGTCGTTCGAGCCCGACGCCGGCAACAAGGTCTGGACTCTGAAGCTGCGCAAGGGCGTCAAGTGGGCCAGCGGCAACGAGATGACCGCGCACGACGTGAAGTGGTCCAAGGACCGCGCGTTCGCCGCGCAGGCCAACGTCGCCGGCATCTATCGGCTGATCGGGCTGACCAAGGCCGACCAGGTGGAGGTCGTGGACGACTACACCGTCCGCTTCCACCAGGAGTTCGCCAGCGCGCTCACCCGGCAGATCCAGGCCATCTCCCTGTACGTGTTCGACTCGGTGGAGGCCAAGAAGCACGCCACGGACGCCGACCCCTGGGCCAAGGAGTGGTTCGCCAAGAACCCGCAGGCCGGCGGCTACTTCAACGTGGAGAAGGCCACCCAGGGGCAGGAGATCGTGCTCACCGCCAACCCGGGCTACCCCGGGCCCGACGCTCCCAAGACCGGCACGATCCGGCTCATGGTGGTGCCCGCCGCGGCCAACCAGCGGCTCCAGCTCCAGAACGGCGACATCGACATCGCGCTCGGCATCGGCAGGCGCGACATCAAGGACCTCAAGAGCGCCGAGGGCATCAAGGTCATCTCCGCGCCGAGCAACAACCAGGTCGCGATCCAGATGTCGGTGACGACCGCGCCGTTCGACGACGTCAAGGTACGGCAGGCGCTGGCGTACGCGGTGCCGTACGAGCAGATCATCCAGAACGTGTACGGCGGCGACGCCCGCCCGGCCAAGAGCGTGGTCCCGCTGGACATGCCCGGCTACGCCGAGACCGGCTACCCCTACGTTCACGACACCGCCAAGGCCAGGGAACTGCTCGGCGGGCGCACCATCCAGTCCGAGCTGGTGTTCCAGACCGACAACGAGGAGCAGCAGCAGATCGCGGTGCTGGTGCAGAGCGAGGCCAAGAAGGCGGGCATCGAGCTGAAACTGGCCCCGCTCGACCCGGCCACCCTGGCCGAGCGCCGGGAGAAGAAGAACATCCCGCTGCAGATCACCTCGGGCCAGTTGTGGGTGAACGACGTGGAGTACATGCTCGGCACCAGCTTCACCAAGGGCGCCGCGCTGAACTACTCCAACTACGTCAACGACGAGATCGAGGAGATCTTCGACAAGTCGCACACCACGATCGAGGAGGCCGAGCGGCTCAAGCTGTGGGCCCGGGTCCAGGAGATCCTGGCCGAGGACACCCCCTGGGTGATGATCTGCCAGCCCAACTTCAACCTGCCCGTGCGCGAGGAGGTCGCGGGCTGGGTGGAACCCATGGACGGCCTGGCCCGCCTCCGCTACCTCACGGTCACCAAATGACCCCGCACGAAACGACCGCGCGCCGCGTGAGCGGGGGCCGAGTGAGCACACGCCGAGTGACCGCGCGTGGGGTGAACGCGCGTGATGCGAGCGCGGTCCGAATGCCCGCGCGCCGGGTGACCGCGTACTTGATGAGCGCGGTCATGAGTGCGGTGGGCTGAGCGCTCATGCGTGTGCTCCGTTTCCTTCTGCGTCGCCTGCTTCAGCTCCTCCCGGTGCTGCTCGGCGTCGTCGTGTTGACGTTTCTGCTGGTCAGGGTGCTGCCCGGGGATCCGATCCGGACCATTCTCGGGCCCAACGCCACCGCCGAGGACGCCGCGGCGGCGCGGGCCCGCTACGGGTTGGACCAGCCGGTGTGGCGGCAGTTCCTGGACTACCTGGGCGGGCTGGTCACCGGCGATCTGGGCACCTCGATCCAGAGCGGCGCCCCGGTGGCCGGTGAGCTGGCGGTGCGGATCGGGCCGACGCTGGAGCTGGTGGTGATCGCGCTGGCGCTGGCCCTGGTGGTGGCGACGGCGCTGGGGATCTGGTCGGCGCGCCGGGCGGGGCGTTTCGGCGACCACACGGTGCGGATCGCGGCCCTGGTCGGCAACTCGCTGCCGGAGTTCTGGCTCGGCCTGGTGCTGGTGCTGCTCGGGTACAGCGTGCTGGGCTGGGCGCCCGCGCCGAGCGGGCGGGTCGATCCCGACACCGACCTGAGCCTGCTCACCGGCGCCGACCTGCTCGACGCCGCGCTCACCGGCAACGGGCCCGCGTTCGTCTCGGCGCTGCACCACCTGATGCTGCCGGTGCTCACGCTGGCGATCGTGATCGTGGCGCCGCTGCTGCGCAGCGTGCGGGCCTCGGCGCTGGAGGTGCTGGCCTCCGAGGCGTACGCGGCGGCCGAGGCGCACGGCCTGCGCGGCCGGCTGCTGCTGCGCGGCTACCTGCTGCGCGCCACCCTGGTGCGCCTGCCCGCCCTGGCCGCCCTGGTCTTCGGCTTCGCGATCGGATCGACGGTGCTGATCGAGTACGTGTTCTCCTGGCAGGGCTTCGGCCAGTGGGCGCTGCGCGGCCTGCTCTACCGCGACTACCCGGTGGTCCAGGCGTCGGTGCTGCTGATCGCGCTGTTCTACGTGGTGGTGTTCCTGATCGCCGACGTCGTGCACGCGGCGCTGGACCCGAGGGTGCGCATCTCATGACAAAAGACCTCAGGTTCGCCTCGTCGCTGATCGTCACGGGGTCGGTCATCCTCGCGGTGGTGGTGCTGGCCGCGCTGCTCGCGCCGCTGCTGACCGGCTGGGGGCCGGAGGAGATCGACCCGGCCGCCCCGCTGGCCGCGCCCGGCGGCGCCCACCTGCTCGGCACCGACCTCAACGGCATGGACGTGTGGAGCCGCGTGCTGTACGCCGCCCGGCTCGACCTGGGCGTCGCGGTGGTGGCGGTCGCGCTCGCGGTCGTCGCGGGCAGCCTGCTCGGGCTGGTCGCCGGCTACTGGGGCGGCTGGGCGGACGACGTGCTCATGCGCGTGGTGGACGTGTTCCAGGCGTTCCCCACCTTCATCCTGGCGCTGGCGGTGGCCGCGCTGTTCGGCGGCGGGACGCTCAACCTGGTGGCCGTGATCGCCCTGGTGAACGCCCCGGCGTACGCGCGGCTGGTGCGCGCCGAGGTCCGCTCGATCCGCGAGCTGCCCTACATCGAGGCCGCCCGCACCTCCGGCGCCCCGCCCTGGGGGATCCTGTGGCGGCACGTGCTGCCCAACAGCCTCACCCCCGTGCGCGTCATCGCCCCGCTCAACTGCGGCTGGGCCATGCTCACCCTGGCCGGGCTGTCGTTCCTGGGGCTGGGCGTGCCGGTGCCGGGCGCGGAATGGGGCGCGATGATCAGCCTGGGCACCGCCGACGTGGTGGCCGGGCGGTGGTGGACCTCGGTGCCGCCGGGACTGTTCCTGCTGGTGTGCGTGCTCGGCTTCAGCCTCCTCGGCGAGGGGCTGCAGGAGCGCGCCGACGCGGTGCGGAGGTGACGGCGCCATGACCCTGCTGTCCGTCGAGGACCTGTCGGTGCTGATCCGGCGCCCCGGGCACGAGGTGGCCGCGCTCAGCGGCGTGCACCTGCACGTCGAGGCGGGCGAGGTCGTCGGCCTGGTGGGCGAGAGCGGCGGCGGCAAGAGCATGGTCGCCCGGTCGGTGGTCGGACTGCTGCCCGCCGGCGCGCGGGCCACCGGCCGGGTGCTGTTCGACGGCGCGGACGTGCTCACCATGGACCCCGCCGCGCTCCAGGCGCACCGGGGCCGCGGCGCCGCGCTGTGCTTCCAGAACCCGCGCGGCGCGCTCAGCCCCACCAGGACGGTCGGCGCCCAGCTCACCGACCGGCTGCGCACCCACCGCGGCATGGACCGCGACCGGGCGCGCGAGGTCGCCGCCGAGCTGTTCGAGTCGGTCGGCATCCGCAGCCCGCGCCGCCGCCTGGACGCCTACCCGCACGAGCTGTCCGGCGGCATGGCCCAGCGCGTGATGATCTCCCTGGCCACGGGCTGCGCGCCGGGCCTGCTGATCGCCGACGAGCCCACCACCGGGCTCGACGTCACGCTGACCGGCGAGATCCTGAACCGGTTCCGCGCCGCCGCCAACACCGAGGGCCGGGGCGTGCTGCTCATCTCGCACGACCTCGCCTCCATCGCCCAGGTGTGCGACCGGGTGGTCGTGCTGTACGCGGGCACCGTCGTGGAGAGCGGCCCGGCCGCCCAGGTGCTCGGCGAGCCCGCGCACCCGTACACGCGGGCCCTGCTCCGCTCGGTCCCCGACCTGGGCGGACGGCCGGTGACCGCGACCCCGGGCGCGATGCCGCTGTTGCGCGAGCCGCCCGCGGCCTGCCCGTTCGCGCCGCGCTGCGCGCACGCCACCGGGGAGTGCGCCGCCGGGCGTCCCGAGCCGGCCGCCCTGGCCGCCGACTGGACCGCCGCCTGCTTCCACCCCCAGACCGCGCCCCTGGCCGGGACCGGGACGCGGATCGCCGAGCGGCGGGAGCGGGCGTCCGGAGGCGGCGCCGAGCCGCAGGTCGTGGCCCGCGTGCGGGACGCGCACGTCGTGTACCGGGGCCGGTTCGGCGGGGCCGGGCACCACGCGTTGCGCGGGGTGAGCCTGAGCGTCGCGGCCGGGGAGGCCGTGGGCGTCGTGGGCGAGAGCGGGTGCGGCAAGAGCACCCTCGCCCGGCTCATGCTCGGCCTGGTCGCGCCCGCGAGCGGTGGCGTGGAGCTGGCCGGGCGGCCGCTGGCCGAGGTGCGCGGCCGGGAGCTGCGCAGGCTGCGCACGCGCGCCCAGCTCGTCTTCCAGGACCCGATCGGCTCGCTCAGCCCCCGGCGCACGGTCGCCGACGCCATAGCCGAGCCGCTGCGCGCGGCGGGCGTGGGCCCGGCGGAGCGCGCCGAGCGGGTGGCGAAGGCGCTGGACCGCATGGAGCTGGACCGCTCCATGCTCACCCGCCGTCCGCACGAGCTGTCGGGCGGGCAGGCGCAGCGGGTCGGCATCGCCCGCGCCCTGGTGGGCGAGCCCGACCTGATCGTCTTCGACGAGCCGACCTCCGCCCTCGACGTGACCGTGCAGGCGCAGATCCTGGAGGTGATCGCCGGCGTCGCCCGCGACTCCGCGCGCGGCTCGGTGTTCATCTCCCACGACCTGGCCACCGTACGCGGCTTCTGCGACCGGGTGGTGGTGCTCTACCTGGGCAGGATCGTCGAGGAGGGCCCGGTGGAGCAGGTGTTCGGCGACCCGCGCCATCCGTACACGCGGGCGCTGCTGTCCGGCGCGCCGAGCCTGGGCGACGGCTTCGCCGGGCCGAGGGTGGAACTGACCAGGGACCTGGAGGAGGCGGAGGCCGGCGGCGGGTGCCCGCTCGCGCCGCGCTGCCCCTTCGCGACCCCCGAGTGCCGCGAGGGGGAGCCGGAGCTCCTGGCGTACGGCGGCATGCCCGGCCGCGTCGCATGCCGCCGGGTGGACGAGATACCCGCGCTGTTGGAGAGGCTGTGACATGACCCACCTGAGGCTGGCCGTCGACATCGGCGGCACCTTCGTGGACGCGATGGAGCTGGACACCCGCACCGGAGAGGTCCGCTTCCGCAAGGCGTCCACGACCCCGGCCCGGCCCTGGGAGGGCGTGCTCGACGCCGTCTCCGCGCTCGGCACCGACCTGGCCGAGGCGGAGCTGTTCATCCACGGCACCACCCTGGGGCTGAACGCGGTGCTGGAGCGGCGCGGCGAGCCGACCGGGCTGATCACCAACGACGGCTTCCGCGACATCTTCCTGATCGGCCGCGGCAACGTGCCCTCCGACCACATGTACGACTTCCAGTACCAGCGCCCGCCGAGCCTGCTGCGCCGCCGCCACACCGCCGGGGTGCGCGGCCGGCTCGACTACAAGGGCCGCGTGGTCGAGGAGCTGGATCTGGACGGCGTGCGGGCCGCCGCGCGCACCCTGGTCGAGGAGCACGGCGTGGTCTCGATCGCGGTGTGCTTCCTGCACTCCTTCCTCGACCCGGCCCACGAGCGGGAGGCGGCGCGGGTCATCCGCGAGGCGTACCCGGACGTGACCGTGTCGATCTCCACCGACATCGTCCGGGAGTACCGCGAGTACGAGCGCACCAGCACCACCGTCCTGGACGCCTACATCCGCCCGATCTTCGAGCGGTACGTGGACGAGCTGGAGCGCGGCCTGGCCGAGCGCGGCTTCGCCGGCCGGTTCCTGATCATGCGCTCCGGCGGCGGCTCGATGACGTCCGCGGTGGCCAAGACCTCGCCCACGCACACCGTGCTGTCCGGCCCCGCGGGCGGGATCGTGGGCGCGGCGCACATCGCCGGGGAGCTGGGCCGGCGCGACCTGCTCACCTTCGACATCGGCGGCACCTCGCTGGACGCGTGCATGATCGAGCGGGGCGCGGCCGTCGCGGCGTACGAGGCGCAGCTCGAACACTTCCCGCTGCTCATCCCCACCTACGACATCCGCACGATCGGGGCGGGCGGCGGCTCGATCGCCTGGCTGGAGCGCGGCCTGCTCAAGGTGGGCCCGCACAGCGCCGGGGCCGACCCCGGCCCGGTCTGCTACGGCCGCGGCGGCACCCGGCCGACCGTCACCGACGCGGCCGTGGTGCTCGGTTTCGTCGATCCGGCCCGCTTCCTCGGCGGCGACATGGCCCTGCACGCCGACGCCGCCCGCGAGGCGCTGCGGGAGCAGATCGCCGAGCCGCTGGGGCTGAGCCCGGTGGCCGCGGCGGCGGGCGTGTTCGACGTGCTGCTGGCCAAGACCGTGGGCGCGGTGCGCCAGATCACCGTGGAGCGCGGGCACGACCCGCGCGGGTTCTCCCTGCTCGCCTTCGGCGGCGCCGGGCCGCTGCTCGCCCCGCTGCTGGCCGCCGAGATGGGCATCGGCGAGGTGATCGTGCCGTTCGCTCCGTCGGGGTTCTCGGCCTGGGGCATGCTCAGCGCCGACATCGTGGACGACTTCTCCCGCACGGTCATGGCGACCCTGGACGACGCCGACCTGGAGGACCTGGAGTCGCGGTTCAAGGACATCGAGGCCGAGGCCGTGGCCTCGCTGGAGGGACAGGACGTGCCGCCTGACCGGATGGTGCTGGAGCGCCAGTTCGAGCTGCGCTACCTGGGCCAGGAGCACTCGCTGATCGTCACCGCGGGCGGCGCCCTGGACCGCGCGGCGATCCGGCGCGCCTTCGAGGAGACCCACCTGGCCCGCTACGGCCACGCCATGGACAACCCGCTGCAGATCCTCAACCTGCGGGTGCGCGGCATCGGCCGCACGGCCCGGCCCGAGCTGGTCACCCGGCCGCCGGGCGACGGCGATCCGGGGCGGGCGCTGCTCGGCCGGCGCGAGGCGTACGACTTCGGCGCGCGCGCCGTCGTCCCGTTCGACGTCTACGACCGGGCGCTGCTGGAGCCGGGCGACGCGTTCGCCGGCCCCGCCCTGGTGGACGAGGGCACCTCCACCACGGTGGTGCCCTCCGGGCAGCGGGTCGAGGTCGATCCGCACGGCTACCTGCTGGTGACGGGGGTGACGGCGTGACCGGGCGGCTGGACGGGGCGACGGCGGAGGTCGTGCGCAGCTATCTGCTGGCCGCGGCCGAGGAGATGCGCGCGACGCTGATCCGCACGTCGTTCAACCCGGTGATCTACGAGGTGCACGACTTCGGCCTGTCCATGTACGACGCCGACCTGCGGCTGATCGCGGAGGCGACGGGGCTGACCTTCTTCCTCGGCGCCAACGACTTCTCCCTGCGCAAGGGCGTGGAGTACGTCGGGAAGGAGAACCTGCGGCCCGGCGACGTGGTGCTGCTGAACTACCCGTACTGGAACGCGGCCCACGCCTACGACGCGACGCTGTTCTCGCCGGTGTTCGACGGCGAGGACCTGGTCGGGTTCCTGTGCGTGCGGGCGCACTGGATGGACCTGGGCGCCAAGGACCCGGGCTACGTGCTCGACTCCACCGACATGCACCAGGAGGGGCTGATCTTCCCGGGCACCCGGGTGTTCACCGCCGGGGTCCCGAACAAGGAGATCATCGAGCTGATCCGGTTCAACTCCCGGATGCCCGACCTGGTGATCGGCGACCTGAACGCCCAGGTGGCCGCGCTGCGCACCGGCGAGCGCCGGTTCCTGGAGATCCTGGCCAAGTTCGGCCGCCCCACGGTGGAGGCGGCGGTGGAGCGCATGATCGAGGACGGCGAGGAGCGTACGCGCGCCGCCCTGGCCGCGCTGCCCCAGGGCACCTGGACCGCGGTGGACTGGCTGGACGACGACGGCATCACCGACGAGCCGGTGCGGATGCAGGCCACGGTCACGATCGAGGACGGCACGTTCACCGTGGACTTCGCCGGCTCCTCGCCGGCCGTGACCGGGCCGATCAACATGCCGTTCGGCGCGACCGAGGCGATCTGCAAGGTGATCCTGAAGTCGCTCACCTCGCCCGACGAGCCGTCCAACCACGGCACGACCGTGCCGCTGCGGGTGCGCGCCGAGCCCGGCACGCTGTTCCACGCCGTCTACCCGCAGCCCACCTTCACGCTGTGGACCGGCATCGTCGCGGTCGAGCTGATCCTCAAGGCGCTGGCGCAGGGCATGCCGGACCGGCTGCCCGCCTCCTCCGGCGGCGACGTGCCCGGCTTCATGATGGTCGGCACCCACCCCGACACCGGCCAGATGTTCGCGGTGAGCAACAACGACGTCGTGGGCTGGGGCGCGACGGCCGCGCACGACGGCATGAACGCCGCCACCCACGTCTCCGGCAGCGCGGGCCGCACCACGCCGATCGAGGTGATGGAGGCCAGGACCGGCATGTTCTTCGAGCGGGTGGAGATGCGCGCCGACTCCGGCGGCGCGGGCCGCCACCGCGGCGGCGTCGGCGTACGGCGGGACATCCGGTTCGTGACGCCCGGCGAGTTCCTGAGCGTCATCAAGAAGACCAAGGCGCGCCCGTGGGCGCTTGCCGGTGGCCACGAGCCGGAGCCGAACCAGGTCATCGTCTTCCCCGGCACCGAGCGCGAGCGGCGGGTCAGCACCAAACGGACGCGTGTCGAGCCGGGCGACCGGGTGACCCTGCTCACCGCGGGCGGCGGCGGGCACGGCGACCCGCGCGAGCGCGACCCCGAGGCCGTGCGCGAGGACGTCGCCGAGGGCTACGTCTCCCGCGAGGCCGCGCGGGAGGTCTACGGGGTGGAGGATGCCTGAGGGCGTGGACGGCGCTGGTGTGGGCGGCGCTGGTGTTGACGGCGCTGGTGTTGACGGCGCGACCGTCGAGGTCGTGCGCAGCCACCTCACCTCCGCCGCCGAGGAGATGCGCGCCACGCTGGAGCGCACGGCGTTCAACCCGGTCATCTACGAGGTGCGCGACTACGGCATCTCCGTCTACGACCCCGAGCTGCGCCTGGTCGCCGAGTCCACCGGCCTGAGCCGGTTCCTGGGCGCCAACGACTTCTCCCTGCGCAAGGGGGTGGAGTACGTCGGTAAGGAGAACCTGCGGCCGGGCGACGTGGTGCTGCTGAACTACCCGTACTGGAACGCGGCCCACTCCTACGACGCGACCCTGTTCTCCCCGGTCTTCCTGGAGGAGGACCTGATCGGCCTGCTGTGCGTGCGGGCGCACTGGATGGACCTGGGCGCCAAGGACCCGGGCTACGTGCTCGACTCCACCGACATGCACCAGGAGGGGCTGATCTTCCCGGGCACGAAGGTGTACGCGGGCGGCGTGCCGAACCGGGAGATCATCGAGCTGATCCGGTTCAACTCCCGGATGCCCGACCTGGTGATCGGCGACCTGAACGCCCAGGTGGCCGCGCTGCGCACCGGCGAGCGCCGCCTGATCGACCTGCACACCCGCTACGGCACCGCCACGGTGCGGGCCGTGATCGACACCGTGGTCGCCGCCGCGGCCGAGTCGGCCGCCGAGGCCGTGGCGCGGCTCCCGCAGGGCACCTGGACCGCGGTGGACTGGCTGGACGACGACGGCGTCACCGGCGACCCGGTGCGGATGCAGGCCACGGTCACGATCGAGGACGGCACGTTCACCGTGGACTTCGCCGGCTCCTCGCCGGCCGTGCCCGGCCCGGTCAACCTGCCGCTCGGCGCCACGATCGCCACCTGCCGGGTCGCGTTCAAGGCGATCACCACGCCCGGCGAGCCGGCCAACGCCGGGCACTTCGCGCCGCTGCGGGTGCGCGCCGAGCCGGGCACCCTGTTCCACGCCGTCTACCCGGCCGCGACCTTCACCCAGTGGACGGGCACGGTCGCGCTCGAACTCATCTACAAGGCGCTGGCCCAGGGCATGCCGGACCGGCTGCCCGCCTCCTCCGGCGGCGACGTGCCCGGCTTCATGATGGTCGGCACCCACCCCGACACCGGCCTCATGTTCGCGGTCAGCAACAACGACGCCGTCGGCTGGGGCGGCACCCCCGCCCACGACGGGATCGGCCCGGCCAACCATCTCTGCCAGACGCAGGCCCGCAACACCCCCATCGAGGTACTGGAGGCCAAGACCGGCATGTTCGTCGAGCGAATGGAGATCCGTGAGGACTCGGGCGGCCCCGGCCGCCACCGCGGCGGCCCCGGGCTGCGGCGCGACATCCGCTTCGTCACCCCCGGCGAGTTCCTGACCGTGATCAAGAAGACCAAGGCGCGCCCGTGGGCGCTGGCAGGCGGGCACGAGCCGGAGCCGAACCAGGTCATCGTCTTCCCCGGCACCGAGCGCGAGCGGCGGGTCAGCACCAGGCGGACGCGTGTCGAGCCGGGTGACCGGGTGACCCTGCTCACCGCGGGCGGCGGCGGGCACGGCGACCCGCGCGAGCGAGACCCCGAGGCCGTGCGCGAGGACGTCGCCGAGGGCTACGTCTCCCGCGAGGCCGCGCGGGAGGTCTACGGCGTCGAGATCCGCGGTGCTGAGATCCGCGGTGCTGAGATCCGCGGTGCTGAGATCCACGGCGTGGAGGCCGCGCGATGAGCCGTACCGTGCTGGTGAACTGCACCGTCGTGGACGCCCGCGAGCGGCCCGTCTCCGGCGCGGCCGTGCTGATCGACGGCGGGCGCATCGCGGCGGTGGGCCCGTACGCCGAGGTGATGCCCGCGGCGGGCGACGCCGTGGTGCTGGACCTCGGCGGCGCTTACGTCACTCCCGGCCTGGTCAACATGCACACGCACCTGTCGCTGTCGCTGCCCGGCCCCGGTGGCGAGAGCGTCAGGACGCTGGGCCCGTACGAGCTGGCCCTGTACATGGCCGACGGCGCCCGCCGCACCCTGCACAGCGGCGTCACCACGGTGCGCTGCGTGGCGGAGAAGGACCACGCCGACTTCGCGCTGCGCCGCGCGATCACGGCCGGCCGGGTGCCCGGCCCCCGGATCTTCACCGCGGGCCGCGCGCTGGTGTGCACCGGAGGCCACGGCCACGAGGGCAGCGACACCCTCGAATGCGACGGCCCCGACGCCTTCCGGCGCGGCGTGCGCGCCCAGATCAAGGCCGGGGCCGACCTGATCAAGGTGATGATCTCCGGCGGGATCGCCGGGGAGCACGAGCGCATCGACACCCCGCAGCTCTTCGCCGACGAGATGCGCGCCGTGCTGGAGACCGCGCACGCCTGGGGCCGCAAGGTCACCGCGCACGCCGGCCCCGCCCCGGTGGTCGCCCAGGCGGTCGAGCTGGGCCTGGACTGCGTCGAGCACGGCTACCAGCTGACCCCCGAGGTCGTCGCGGCGATGGCCGCGCGCGGCACCGCCCTGGTGCCCACGCTGCTGGTCACGCGGTGCAAGGCGTTCTTCGACGAGCTGGGCGTGCCCGAGTGGATGCAGGCCCGCTCGCTCGGCGCCGGGCCACGGCACCTGGAGAGCTACGCCATGGCCCTGGAGGCCGGGGTCGAGGTGCTGCTCGGCAGCGACATGCCGCCGTTCTGGGACTTCGAGGGCACCAGCGCCACCGTGCGCGAGCTGGAGCACATGGCCGAGGGCGGCCTGAGCCCGGCCCGCGCCCTGTACGCCGCGACGCTCGGCCCGATCCGCTGGCTCGGCGCCGAGGCCGAGCTGGGCACCGTCGAGCCCGGCAAGCACGCCGACCTGATCGCGATGGACGCCGACCCGCTGGCCTCGGCCTCGGCCTTCCGCTCGATCCGCTGGGTGATGAAGGGCGGCGAGGTCGTCCGCGATGACCGCGCGGCGGTCCCGCCCGACCCCGATCCGGTGGCGGCGGCCATCGACGACATGTACGACGCCTTCCTCGCCGCCGACCGGGCCCGCTTCGACTCCCACCTGCACCCCGAGGTGACCACCTGGGAGACCCACCTGCCCGGCCCGCTGCGCACCCGCGCCGAGCTGGACGCCTACCGCGAGGCCCGCGACTCCTCCGGGGAGCGGCCCGCGCTCGCCCGCCTGGCCGCCGAGGACAAGCGGATCGACGTGTGGGGCGAGGTGGCCGTTGCGCGCTACGTGCTCGTCGCCGAGCAGCCCGGCGCCCCGGCCGAGCGTACCCGGGTCACCGACGTGCTGCGCCGCACCGGCGGCGCCTGGCGCATCGCCCACCACCACGCCGAACTGCTGCACTGAGGAATCCGTTCCCGATTCGAGGCCCGGCGCCGCGCCCGCGGTCTCGGGATCGTCGTGGAGCCCCTGCCGGTCGCGCCGGCATGGGCTCCACACGACGCTTGGGGGGACCTAGTCGGTCACGTGCTTCCTGACGTTCGTGGTGAGCGCGTTCTGGTGCCTCCACGAGCGGAGGTGCTGGTAGATCACCTCGCCGAAGCCCGTGGCGGCGTTCGGGTCGCGGGTCCAGCCCCCCAGGAGCTCGGACCCGACGGCGAGCCAGTTCACCGGGATCACCCCCGCCTGGACCAGGCGCATGACCGCGGTGTCATGGGTCTCCTTGGTGGTGGCGGCGGAGGCGTCCACCACCGCGTACACCTCGTAACCGCGATCGACGGCGGTCAGCGCGGTCAGCGCCAGGCAGACGTCCGTCTGGATGCCCGCCATGATCAGCCGCCGGCGCCCGCTCGCCTCGACGGCGGCCGCGAAGTTCTCATCGTCGAACGCGTCGAACACCGGGGGCCGCACGATGACGGGGTGATCACCGAGGACATCCTGGAGCTCCGGGTACAGCGGACCGGCCGGGCCGTCGTCGGAGCCGTTGGTGACGACCAGCGGCGTGCCGAAGACCTTCGCGATCTTGGCGAGGGCGAGGGTGCCGTTGAGGTTCTCCTCGATCGTGTGGGATCCGATCAGGTTGGAGAAGCCGATCGCGTGGTCGATCAGGACGATCGCCGCGTTGTCGGCGGAAAGCGGAGTACGTGCCATCACTCTTCCTTCGGGATTACCGGTACGGGGCTGCCGATCGTTTCGCCGGCGCCACGAGTCGATCGTGCGCCTCGGCTATCCATCATGTCCAACGAATCATGGCGAACCGAAGTATCGCGTATCGCGATACGATGGCCGGGTGCAGCCGCATCAGCTCGAATACTTCGTCGCCGTCGCCGAGACGGGCAGCTTCACGGCAGGTGCCCAGCGTGTCCGGGTGGTGCAGTCGGCGGTGTCGGCGGCCGTGCGCCAGCTCGAACGGGAACTGGGCAGCACCCTGTTCGTCCGTGGCCGCAGGATCAGCCTCACTCCCGCGGGTGAGGCGCTCCTGCCGCGAGCCCGCGACGTCCTGTGCGCGCTGGAGGCCGCCACCGCCGCGGTCGCCGCCACGCGCGGCCAGGTCACCGGCACGGTGAACCTCGGCATGATGCACCACGTCGGGGGGTTCGACCTGGCGGGCCGTCTGGCGTCGTTCCGGCGCAGGCATCCGGCGGTCGTCGTGCAAGGGCGCTCGTCCACCGCGGGGACGCGTGACCATCTCGACGCGCTGCGCCGTGGCGACCTGGACCTCGCGCTGGTCGCGACCCCGACGGACACGGTGCCGGGGGTGCACCTGCAGAGCCTGGACAGCGAGCCGCTCCTGCTGGTGTGCCCCGTGTCCCACCCTCTCGCCTCCTCCGGGACGATCCGGCTGGAGCAGATCGCCGACGAGGCGTTCATCGACTCCCCGGCGGGCTGGGGCAACCGCTTGCTGGTCGACTCGGCCTTCGCCGCCGCGGGCCTGCGTCGTACCGTCTACACCGAGACCATCGACTTCACCATGGCGCAGTCGCTGGTCGGCGAGCGGCTCGGCGTGGCGTTCGTGCCGGCGACACTGGTCCGGGCGGATCCCCGGCTCGTCGCGCTCGACGTCGATCCCGCGCTCATCTGGACGGTGCGTCTGGCCCGTTCGGCGAGCCGTCCGCTGTCCGCGGCCGCCGCCGCCCTGGCCGCCGAGCTCAAGGCGGGCACACCGTCGCCGGAGGACCCGTAGGCCCTCGGCTTGCGCCCCTATGTATCGCGTGTCGCGATAGTTGGATTCAGGATGATTCGTTGGACACGATGAGGGGAGGGAATGCACGATCGCCGCGTGACATCTCCAGCAACGATCCGGCGGCGGCACCACGCCCGCGGTTTCTGGATCATCGGTTACACCTTCGCCGTCACGATGGCCTTCGCGGGCGCCCCGGTGCCGCTGTTCGTCATCTACCAGGAACGGGAGGGCTTCGGCACCGTCGCGGCCACCATCGTCTTCGCCGCGTACGCGTTCGGCGTCATCGCATCCCTGTTCCTGGCCGGTCACCTTTCCGACCGCTTCGGACGGCTGCGCATGATCGCTCCCGCGGTGCTGCTCAATGTGCTCGCCGGGCTGATCTTCCTGACCTCGACCGATCTGGGCATGCTGATCGTCGCGCGCGTTCTCTCCGGCCTGGGCGTGGGCATGCTCACCGCCACGGCCACCGCGCACATGACCGAACTGCACGGCACGGCCCGTCCGGCCATGGGCCGGCCCGCAGGTCACACGTCGGCCATGGCCCGGCCTGCGGGCCGCGCGCCGGCAACAGGCCGGCCTGCGGGCCGGGCCGAGACGATGTCCACGGCCGCGAACATCGGCGGGATCGGCGCGGGCATGCTCGTCGCGGGCATGCTCGCCGACGTCACCCCCGCGCCGCTGCACACGCCGTACCTGGTTCTGCTGTTCGCGATGCTCGGCGGCCTGCTGCTGGTCCCCCTCGTTCCCGAGACGGTCTCGGGTGTGGACGGACCCTGGCATTACCGGCCGCAGCGCGTCGTCGTACCGCCGGAGTCCAGGGCCGCGTACGCGGGCGCACTGGTGGCGGGCTTCGTGGGTTTCTCCATGTTCGGGGTGTTCAGCGGACTGTCCGGGGCGTTCCTGGCGGGGCAGCTCCACATCACCTCGCACGCGGTGGCCGGTGCCGTCGCCTTCGCCGCGTTCGGCGCCTCGGTGACGGCTCAGACGGTCACGGGCGGATGGTCCACCAGGGCGCAGCAGACGGCCGGGGTCATGCTCCTGGCTGCCGGCCTCGTCCTGCTGGTCGGGGCGATGCAGGCGGTGGCCTTTCCGGTGTTCGTCGTCGGCGGGACCGTCACGGGCGCCGGAGCGGGCGTGTTGTTCAAGGCGAGCGTGGGGACCGTCGTCGCCATCGCGGCGGGCCGTTCGCAGGCCGAAGCCCTCGCCGGGCTCTTCGTCGCCTCCTACCTCGGGATGTCGGTGCCCGTCATCCTGCTCGGCGTCCTGATGCAGGTCATCCCGATCCCCATCGCCGTGCTCGTGTTCGGGGCGGTCATGCTCGCGCTGCTCGCCGGTGCGAGCGTGCTGCCGCGCACGCGGTGGGCGCAGCAGCACGAGTGACGGGATGTCATCCGGCGGTGGCCGGCTCCCGATCGGCCAGTGCCCTCAGGCGCGGCATGATGTCGTTCACACCGACTTCGACCCGGCTGTACACCTCGCCGTTGAGGACCAAGGTGCCGTCGAAGTCACCCGCGTTGGCGTAGAAGCCGACCGGCGCGGTCGCGGCCTGGAAGAAGCCGAACAGCGGCCGGAGCGCGTGCTCGATGACGAGCGCGTGCCGATCGCTTCCCCCGGTGGCCACCAGGATGACGGGCTTGTTCGCAAGGCCGTACTGGTCGACCAGGTCGAAGAAGTGCTTGAACATCCCGGAGTACGACGCCCGGAACACCGGTGTCGCCGCGACGAGCACGTCGGCTTCTTCGACCAGCCGGAGCCGGCGTTCGACCTCGGGTGACACGTCCTCCCGGGCGATGGCGCCGGTGAAGCTCGGCCCGAGCCGGTGGACATCCACCTGATGGAGCTCGATCGGCAGGAGTTCGCCGAGCCGGGATGTGACGAGCCCGGCCAGACCCATGGTCTTGGATCGCTCGTTCGGGCTGCCGTTGACGACGACGACGCTCAGGGCTCGGCTCATGCCGCGCTGCCCGCGGTGCGGGACACCTCACGCCGCATCACCGGCGCGACCTCGGTGCCGAGTCGTTCGATGGCGGCGAGATGGTCGCGTTGCGGCATGTGGCCGTAGCCGAGATGGAAGACGGCCCGGGTCACCCCGTAGAGCTCGTGGTAGGTCATCAACTTGTCGATGACCTCCTGCGGACTACCCACGAGCAGCCCTCCGCCCGGTGTCGCCTGCGCGTCGAAGGCGGCGCGCGGCAGGTCGAACCCGGCTCCACGCTGGTGGTTGTTCTCCCGAATGCCCACCTTGAAGTACGGATACATCGTGTCCCGAGCGCCCTGGCTCGTCGCGCCGACATAGCCGTGCGCGGTGATGCCGACCCGCGCGTTCGCCGCCGGATGGCCGGCGGCCTCGAATGCCTCGTAGTACTTCGCCACCGCGCCGGTGAACTGACCGATCGGCCCGAGCACCAGGCCGAGCGCCAGAGGCAGGCCCAGCGAGCCCGCCCGGACGGCGGAGGCGGGAGTGCCGCCGCTGCCGACCCAGATCGGCAGCTCGCCGACCGGACGGGGAGCGACATCGAGCCCGGTCAGGTCCCGGGTATGCGGGCCGCCACGCCAGACCGCGGGGTTGCCGGCGCGGATCGCGAGCAGGGCGTCGAGCTTCTCCCGGTAGAGGTCCGCGTAGTCGGCGACGTCGTAGCCGAACAACGGGAACGACTCGGAGAAGGAACCCCGGCCGGCGATGATCTCGGCCCGGCCGTCGGACAGCAGGTCCAGCGTCGCGAAGTCCTGGAAGACCCGGACCGGGTCCTCCGAGCCCAGCACGGTCACTCCGCTGGTCAGGCGGATGCGGTTGGTCCGGGCGGCCACCGCCGCCAGGATGACGGGCGGAGCGGAAGCGACGAAGTCGGATCGGTGATGCTCACCCACCGCGTAGACGTCCAGGCCGACCTCGTCGGCCACGACCCCTTGCTCCACGATTTCCGCCATGCGGTCGCGCGGTGACATCAGTGCGCCGGTCCTGAGATCGGGGCTGATCTCACCGAAGGTGATGACCCCTACTTCAAAGGAATGTGTCATTTCCATCCTCAACGGGATTCGGCCTTCGGCGCGGGTGGGCACCCCGCGCCCGAGGTCGGTTGCGTATCGACATGTCAGACCGGCTTGATCGCGGCGAGCTCGAACTCCAGCGTGATCTTGTCGCTGACCAGGGCGCCGCCCGTCTCCAGCGCGGCGTTGAAAGTGATGCCGTAGTCCCTGCGGTTGATGACCGCGGAGCCCTCGAAACCTACGCGGTGGTTGCCGAACGGATCGACGACCCCGCCCTGGAACTCGAACGGCACCGTGACGGAATTGGTGACGCCCCTGATGGTGAGGTCGCCGGTCAGCTCCGCCGTCTGCTCGCTGGTGACGTGAACCCCGGTGGAGATGAAGGTGATCTCCGGGAACTGGTCCATCGCCAGGAAGTCACTGCTGCGCAGGTGCTCGTCACGCTGCTGGTTGCGGGTGTCGATGCTCGCGACCTTGATGGTGACGTACGCGGTGCTCTTGCCGCGGTCCTCCGCGTTGATGCGCAGGCCGCCGTCGAACTCGTTGAACTGGCCACGCACCTTGGTCACCAGGGCGTGCCGGGCGACGAACCCGATCCGGCTGTGGGCGACATCGAGGACGTAGTCGCCGGAGAGGTCGGACAGGGTGGTCGTCGTCGCGGTGCTTGTCATGTCGGTACTCCTGAGATCCGTAAACGCCACCAGAAATCGGTGACGTGTCACTTAATGACAGGCACCATACATGACGTGTCACCTAACCGGCTAGACTGGACCCCGTGGCTGAAGTAACCGACATCCCGTGGCTGAACGACGACGAGCAGCGCATGTGGCGGCAATGGATGGGCCTCAACGCGGAGCTTCTGGCGACGCTCAACCGCGAGATGCAGGCCGACTCCGGGCTGTCCAACCCCGACTACCAGGTGCTCGTCGTGCTGACCGATACCGCCGAAGGGCAGATCCGCGTATCCGACCTGGCCACGACGCTGCAGTGGGAACGCAGCCGGGTGTCGCACCACGTCGCGCGGATGGAGAAACGGGACCTGGTGTCCCGGCGCGGGTGCCCCGACGACGGTCGTGGCGCCTTCGTCCGCATCACCGAGACGGGGCGGGCCGCCATCGAGCGCGCCGCGCCTGCGCACGTACTCGCCGTACGGCGCCTGGTCTTCGACGCGCTCACCGAGGACGAGGTGGCTCAGCTCAACGAGATCTTCGGTCGGCTGCGCTCTCGTGCCGGCCTGGCGACCACCGAATGACGGGCGGATGAGCGGAGAAGCCGGCGCCGCGCCCGCGACTGGTCATCGAGCACGATCGGTGCGAGGCGCCCCCGGCGCGGGTGTCAGGCGCGGTCGGCATGGCGGCGTAGCGGGGTTCCGTACAGCCGCGCGTGCCTGCGGCGGTAGGCGGGCCATCAGTGGAGGCGGAACAGCAGCCGGACCGGCATCGGGAACCCCTTGAGCGCGCGGCGGACCAGATGCGGGGAGCCGGCCGCACACGCCCAGCCGAACAGCAGCGGCACCCGCCCTCGATCATAGCCGCGGACCACCTTCAGGCTGTGCGCCGCCCACTCGGCCGGGCCGATGTGCGCGCGGATCAGCGGGACCGCGTCGCGTTCCTCGTCATCCAGATGGCACCGCAGCGCGCTGTGCAGGCGGCGCAGCGCTCGACGCGCGCGGCGGCCGGGCGGGACCGGTCGCCGGCCTGGCCGACCCGCACCTGACCAAGTGAAGCGCGAGCCGCGGTCCGGCGCAAGAGTTTGCGGTACGGCAGGCGGTGCGGCCCGCGTACGTCTCAGAGCCGTTCGCGCTGGTCGGGTCCGTCGCCGCGTAGGGCGGCGGCGAGCATGGCGTCGAGCGCCTGCTGGGACGATCGGAGCCGTGTGATCGCCTCGGTGATGCGGCGGCGCTCTTGCCGCAGGCCGGCCACCATTCCGGGACAGCTCGACGGTATGAGCCGCTCACCGTCGTCGTGGACGCAGTGCAGCAGCCGGGCGATGACCGTGGTGGGCAGGCCGGCGGCCAGCAGGGCGCGGATGTGGCGCACAGCGGCGACGTCCGATTCGGAGTACTCACGGTAGCCGTTCGTGAGCCGCAGCGGCCGGAGCAGCCCCTGCTCCTCGTAGTAGCGCAGCAGCCGCCGGCTGACTCCTGTCCTCGCGGCCAGGGCACCGATCCGCATGTGACTCCCTCGCTCCGAGGTTGACCTTCACACCGATGTGACACCTTAACGTCCTGGTTGTCAGCCATCATCCAGCGAAGGAGCCGTGTAATGCCGGGAGCAGTGGTCATCGGAGCGGGTCCGGGCATCGGCCGGTCGGTCGCCCGCCGGTTCGCACGCCAGGGCCTGCCGATCGCGCTCATCGCGCGGACCCCCGGAACGCTCGCCGGCGTGGCCGAAGCCGTTGCCCCCTTCGGTGTGCCGGTCATCTCGCTGACCGCCGACTGCACCGACGAGACGGCGCTGCGCGCCGCCCTCGACGCGGCGACCGATGAGTTCGGCCTCCCGGACGTCGTGGTCTACAACGCGGCGCTCATCCGGCCGGACGCGCCCGGACAACTGCCCGCGCAGGCCCAGTTGGACGCCTGGGCGGTCAACGTGGTCGGTGCCCTCACCGCCGCCGCCCACCTCGCACCCGAGATGGCGCGGCGCGGGAGCGGCTCGTTCCTCATCACCGGCGGAATGCCCGAGCCGAAGCCGCAATACGTCAGCCTCTCGCTCGGCAAGGCCGGAGTGCGAACCTTGGTCGCCCTGCTCGACCAGGAATACGGGCCCTCCGGAGTCCACGTGGCCAGTGTCACCGTGGACGGTCCCGTCGCTGCGGGTACGGCCTTCGACCCGGACGACATCGCCGAACACTACTGGCGGCTGCACACCCAGCCGCGACACGAATGGCGGCGGGAAGTCCTCCACGGCGGCGGCGCCGAGAGCGGCTCCGCCGGGAGCATCTGACCGGAGCGTGGGCTGCCGGCTGGCCGGCAGCCCGTCCCGCGCGACGCGCCTCGCGCGCCGGATCGCCAACGAGATCAAGGCCGGCGGCAGCGCCGACCCCGGCGACGGTCCCGGTCATCCGCGACCGCGTGGCGGCGGGCCCCCGGCAGGCCGGCCGCGATCCGAACGAGGTGGGCCCGGTCGTGGGCCCGGTCGTGGGCATGGTCGTGGGCATGGTCGTGGGCATGGTCGTGGGCATGGTCGTGGGCCCGGTCATGGGCATGGTCATGGCCGCGGTGTTGGGCACGCTCATGGACGCATGCATGGGTGCGGTCACGGTCGTGGGCGCCGATGGTTGTGCGGCGCGGGACAGGGTGCGCGCGGAGGCGCCGATGGTTGTGCGGCGCGGGACAGGGTGCGCGCGGAGGCGCCGATGGTTGTGCGGCGCGGGACAGGGTGCGCACGGAGGTGGCGATGTGCCTCGCGGTCGTGGCCGGCCTCGACCCCATCGCGCACCTGCCGCCCGATCTCGTGTCGCGGGTCAAGGTCCTGGTGGACGACGACCGCCACACCGAGGCCGGCCGGCTGATCCCGGGCGACGTGCCGGACCTGTTCGCCTTCTCCGGCACCCCGGACCAGGGGGGCGGCGCAGCCCCAGGCCCAGGCCCTGATCGACGCCGGCGCCGCCCGGGTGGAGTTCGGCGCCCCGCGCGGCCTGACCGACGGCCGGGGCGTCCACCTCTTGGGCACCGCGGTTCTGCCGCAGCTCAGGTGGTGAGCAGGCTGGTGGGCCGCGGGCCGGGCCGGGTGCGCGTCGTTTCCGCGGCACGCTAGGTTAATTCGGATCACATGGCACATAGGCTGCGAAAGGCGGTCATCGTGGCGGAGGAAGTTTCCGAGGCACGGCTGGGGCGGCTCCGCGAGGAGTTCGCGGCCATCGACACCGACGGCGACGGGTACATCACCGAGGCCGAGTTCCGGGCGCACTTCCCCGGGCTCCCGGCCGAGGCCCTGCCCGCGCTGAGCCTCGACGGCGACGCCGACGGCGACGGCCGCTACTCCCTGGAGGAGTTCATCCGGCTGATGCCGTGAGGCTCCGATCGGCCCGGGTGTTTCACCCGGGCCGAACACGGTGAAATTCCGCGCTCAGAACAGCCGCGGCGTCACCACCGACACCACCGTGGTCACCCGGTCGGTGTCGTTGTACATGCTGTGCGGCGTGGAGGAGCGCAGGTGCAGGCTGTCGCCCGGGTAGAGGCGGTGCTCGACGCCGTCCACCTCGTACAGCAGCTCGCCCTCCAGCACGAAGGCGAACTCCTCGCCCGCGTGGCCGTAGGCGTCCTCGCGCTTCCCGCCGGGGGCGATGTGCACCAGCATGGGTTCGAGCACCAGGCCGGGGCCGCGGGCCGAGAGCATGCGGTAGGTCTGCTGCCCCGAGACGTACTCGGTGGCGGCGGTCTCGGCCCTGGTCAGCGTGAAGTGCGGCGGCGGCTCGGCCGGGGCCGCCGCGGGCGCCGGGGCGGGCGGGGCGGGCGGCACGGTCGTCTCGGGCGCCTCGCGCGGGCCGGTGGCCTCGGGCGCGTCGTCGAAGAACTCCGCCACCCCCCGGTCCAGCGCCGCGGCCACGCTGTTCAGCGCGGTCAGCCCGATCGAGGAGATGCCCCGCTCGACCTGGGACAGGAAGCCGATCGACAGGCCGGACCTGGTCGCGAGGCCGCGCAGGGTGAGCCCGCGCTCCTTGCGGAACCGCCGCATCCGCGCGCCCACGATCCCCTGCCGCTCGCCGTCCTCACGCCGGCGCTCGACCTCTGCACGCCCCACCGGACCCCCTTCTGTCGTGTCCTGTCGCGATTGTTCGCTCTAGCTAAACATAGTTCACGACACGGACCCGCGGGGGATCACCGGGGGCCGATTCTGGCCGCGAGGGCCTCGGTCACCTCCGCCTCGCGGCCGGCGAGGTAGAAGTGGTCGCCGGGGAAGACGACCACCTCGCAGCCGCCGGTCGTCAAGGCGCCCCACCCCTTGGCCTGCTCCGGGGTCACCTCCGGGTCGGCGTCGCCGACGAAGACGGTGATGGGGCAGCTCAGCGGCGGCCCGGGGCGGTGGCGGTAGGTCTCGATGATCCGGTAGTCACCGCGCACCGCGGGCAGCAACAGGTCGCGGATCTCGGGATCGTCGAGCAGCTCGGCGTCGGTGCCGCCGAGCCGGCGCAGCTCGGCGACCACGGCGTCGTCGTCGCCGGTGTGCACGTCTCCGGGCGTGTGCCTGTCGGGGTCGGGCAGGCCCGAGACCACCAGGTGGCGCAGCGGCACGATCTCGGTGCGCTCCAGCACCCGCGCCACCTCGTACGCCGTGTAGGCCCCCATGCTGTGCCCGAACAGCACCACCGCCTCGGCCCGCAGCCCGGTCAGCACGGCCGCGATCCCGGCCACCAGGTCGGCCATCCGCTCCGGCACCGGCTCGCCGAACCGGTCCAGCCGCCCGGGGTACTGCACCGCCGAGACCTCGATGCTCGGCGGCATCCGGGAGCCCCAGGTGCGGTAGAACGCGGCGGTGCCTCCGGCGTGGGGCAGGCAGACCAGGCGGACGGGGGCGTCTGGGCGGGGCTGGAAGGTGCGCAGCCAGCGCTGCGCCTGCGGTGTGGTGGGCACCTGTAAACCCTATTCGGCCGGGCTCGCGCGCGCCGTCCGGGGCGGGGGCTCCGGCCGGTTCCGGCACGGCAATCGCCTTGTGTCCGTAAAAGCGGGTTTTGCCCCCTCCCGAATCGGGGACGGTCACCTCCGGACGGGCGGCGAGGGTCTGCGGGAGGGCCCTCGCCGTCCGTGTCACCTCGCGGCCCTTGGGCGGCGAAGGCGGCCACGCCGGTCACGGATCGCTACCGGCCCAGAGCCGCGCGATGCCCCACCCGGCCGCGAGCGGCCGGCGCGATGCCGCACCCGGCCGCGATGCCGCACCCGGCCGCGAGGGCGCCGTCCGGCCGGGGGAGCGAACGATCAGCCCGTCACGTCCTCCGGGCTCGTGGGGCGCAGCGGGTCGTGCCCGACCGACATCAGGGCGTGCCGCCACTCCTCGTCGCGGGCTCCGCTCGGCGGCGGGTCGGCCAGCCTGCTCTCGACCAGATCGACCACGTCGCGCATCGTGTCCACGTCCTGCGCGGTCAGGTCGGCCTTGCGCTTGCCCAGCACGTGCAGCACGCGCCGGCCCAGGCCGCCCACGCCCAGGTCGGGATCGGGCGTGAAGCCCTCCTCGCCGGACGCGGCGGTGAGCAGCCACGCGCGCAGCTCCTCCGAGCTCATGTTCACGACCCGGTGGAACTCCTCCCAGAGAGGGTCCACATCGGTCCGCTCGGCCATGGGGTACTTCCTCCTCACACGTTCCGACGGCGGACGGGCGCGCTCAGCCCATGCGGCCGGAGCTGCCGGCGGTCACCAGCTCGCGCAGGTCGGGGGAGAGGCTGTCGCGCACCTTCTGCATCACGCTGCCCTCCGTGGCCTCCGCGGTCACCTCCAGCACCACCCGGGCGAGGTAGGCCGCCTGCGGCTCGTCGGCGCCCGCCCGCTCGGCGACGCGGTGCAGGAACTCCTCGCGCCCGAACCGCTCGCCGGTGCCGAGGCCGCCGTACACCTCCGTGCGCCGCAGGTGCTCGCCGATCTCGTGCGGGAGCTGGGCCGCGACGTTGTCGGCCAGGCCCTCGGGGACGCGCTCGCCCAGCGTCTCCAGCGTCGCCCGGATCGCCCGCTCGGCCTTGTCCCGGCCGGACAGCTTGGCCCGCGCCTGTACCTGCCCGATGAACTCGTCGTGCCGCATCGTTCCCCCTTTCCTCGTACGGCGTCTCATCGCCCCCTTCCCCCGCATCGCCGCCGAAACCCGGTACGGCTTCGTCACCGGCCCGTGGCGTTAGGCGCGCGGCGCCGGGGGAATCCCGCCCCCGGGTCGAGGTGCGCACGGGAGGCGGCGCTGGGCACGCGGGATGTGGTGACGGTTCTGGCCGCCGCCGTGATCATGGTCTCCATGGCCGCCGCGCACGAGGGCGCGCCGGTCCGCGCCGTGCCGCTGCGCAACCCCGAGGGCACCCTGCCGGGGCTGGCCCCGATGACCGAGCCCGCCGACCGGGGCGCCGGGGCCGCGCTGATCGGGCGGCTGCGCACGGGCGAGCGCGGCTCGCTGCGCGGTTACAGCCGCGAGCGCTACGGCGAGAACTGGACCGACGCCGCGACCAACATCCCCTTCGCCCGCAATGGCTGCCGTACCCGCGACGACATGCTCGCCCGCGACGGCGAGCGCGTGGTGTACGGCACGCGGTCGCCGTGCGGGGTGGCGGCGATGACGCTGACCGATCCCTACACCGGCGAGGCGATCGAGTGGCGCCGGTCCGACGCCGACCGGGTGCAGGTGGACCACGTGGTGCCGCTGGCGTACGGCTGGCGCATGGGCGCCGCGCGCTGGCCGCTCGCCAAGCGCACCCGCTTCGCCAACGACCCGCTCAACCTGCTGCCGGTGCGGCGCGAGGTGAACCAGGCCAAGGGCGGCCGGGGACCTGCCCAGTGGCTGCCGCCGCTGCGCCGCGCCCGCTGCTCGTACGCCGTCAGGTTCGCCCAGGTGGCCGCGAAGTACCGTCTTCCGGTGACGAAGGCCGACAAAAAGGTCATGCTCGCGCAGTGCCGATGACCCGCGCCGGGACCGACTGCCAGGATGAAACAGGACCAAAGACTCTGATCCAGCCCGCCGCCGGCACGCCAGGCTGTACTCGCCCGGTCGGCGAGCAGGGGAGGAACGGCAGGCATGAGAGAGCGCGTGGTGCACCTGGTGGCGTCGGTCCTGCTGGGCAGCCCGGACGAGCGTCAGGCCGAGGCCCGCCCGCTGCTCGCCCGCGCCGTGGAGGGACTGCCCGACGGAGAGGCGGCCCGCGCGCTGCGCTCCTTCTTCGATCGCACCGCCGGCACCCCGGTGCGCGAACTGGCCGCCGAGCACGCCGACGCCTTCAGCGCCCGCCGGCACAGCTCGCCCCGGCTGACCTTCTACCTCGCGGCGACCTCGCGGGAGCGGGGGCTGGCCCTGCGCCGCTTCACCGCCGCGTACGAGTCGGCCGGGTTCCGGCCCGCCCCCGAGGAGCCCCCGGACCACCTGGCCGCGGTGTGCGAGCTGTCCGCGCGCGGCGGCACCGAGGCGGCGCTGACCCTGCTACGCGAGCACCGCCCCGGCATCGAGGTGCTGCACCGCTCCCTGTCCACCCGCGATTCCCCGTACGCCGACGTCGTCGCGGCCGTTCTGGCCACGCTGCGACCCCGGACCCCGTAGCGTTGTCCGGGGGCATCGAGCGGGATCACGGTGATATACCGCTTGCGGGGATTTGCCCCTGGGGTTCGGGTCCGGAATCCTCGATGATCGCCGGGCCCCGTTCCCGGCGTTCACCTTGGGGAGGTGTGGGATGAACAGGCCGCTGCGGTGGTGGCGCCGCTACCGGCTCGACGGCAATCCCCTGCGGCGGAGGTGGGACCGCCTGGAGACCGCGGCGCTGCTCGCCATGGCCGCGCTGGTGCTGCTGGCCGCATGGCCCGCGGCGGCGCTCGGCGGCGCGGCGTACGCCTCGGGCGTGCGCGCCGAGCGCGAGGAGCGCGCCGGCCGGGTGCGGACGGCGGCGACCCTGATCGAGGACGCGCCCGCCTTCACCCCCGGCACCCCCGACGGCCTGCCGGCGCAGATCACCGCGCGCGCCCGCTGGTACACCCCCGACGGGCGGGCGGTGATCGGGAGCGTCACGGTGCCGCCGAGGGCCACGGCCGGGTCGGAGGTGAGCCTGTGGCTCGACCGCGAGGGCAAACGCACCGCGCCGCCGCGCACCCGGGCCGAGACGGAGTTCAAGGCGGCGGCCACGGGCGCGGTCTGCTGGATGGCGGCGGCCACGGGCCTGGTGGCGGCCCTGTGCCTGTTCCGGCGCCGGCTCGACCGGCGCCGCTACGCCGACTGGGACGCCGCCTGGATACGCGCCTGTGACCGATGGCGCCGGCCGCGGCCGATCTGACCTACCGAGCATCAGGAGGATGATGTCGTGATAATCGTCGGAGTCGACGGGTCCAAGGCGGGCGTGGAGGCCGCGGGCTGGGCGGTGCGCGAGGCGGCGCTGCGCGACGTGCCGGTCCGGATCGTGCACGCGGTGCCCAAGTGGTCGGTCGAGATGACCGAGAGCGGCCCCTACGCCGAGGTGGGCCGCTGGATGGGCGAGCTGTCCTCCTCGGTGCTCACCGAGGCGCTGGAGCAGGCCGCGAAACAGGCCCCCGGCGTCACCGTCGACTCCGCGCTGATCCCCGGCGACCCGCGCCCGGTCCTGATCGAGGCCGCGCGCGAGGCGGAGCTGCTGGTGGTCGGCAACCACGGCCTCGGCGGGTTCCGCGGCCTGCTGCTCGGCTCGGTCGCGCTCGGCGTCTCCGGCCACGCCCCCTGCCCGGTCGTGGTGGTCGGCGGGATCTCCACCCCGCCCCGCGACGAGGTGGTGGTGGGCGTGGACGGCTCGGAGGCGGGCGCGGCGGCCATCGGCTTCGCCTTCGCCGAGGCGTCCAGGCGCGGCGCCGGGCTGCGCGCCGTGCACGCCTGGAACTCCCTCGCGCCCGGCAGCGGGCTCGACCCGGTGCCCGCGGTGCCCCAGGACGGCGCGGAGCGCCGCCTGCTGGCCGAGGCCCTGTCCGGCTGGCGCGAGCGCTACCCCGACGTCGAGGTCACCGAGCAGGCCGACCGCGGCCACCCGGTGGACGTCCTGCGCAAGGCGTCCGCGGGCGCCGACCTGATCGTGGTGGGCACGCGCGGACGCGGCGAGGTCGCCGGCCTGCTGCTCGGCTCGGTCAGCCACGCCCTGCTCCACCACACCGAGTGCCCGATCGCGGTGGTCCCCCCGGCCGCCTGAGCGCCCCGGATCGGCACGATCGGGACCGGCACGGCCGGTCAGTCGTGGCGGATCCTGCGTCCGGTCAGGGTGACGCAGGGGATGCGGATGTACAGCTCGCGCCTGCCGCCCGCCCACGGGTGGGCGGCGGCCTCGGCGACCGCGGCCAGCTCGGCCGGATCGGTCACATGGTGGGCCGGGCCCCGGACCAGCACGCTCCACGCGGTGCGCTGGGCCTCGTCGATCCGGTCCACCTCGAAGGCCACCACGCGCTCCACGCCGTCCAGGCCGGTGCGCAGGTCCTCGTCCAGCGGGCCGTGCAGCGCCGAGCGGAGCAGCACGCTGCGGTGGTAGATCACGTAGTTCATCGGCATGATCGCGGTGCCGTCGCGGGCCGGGAACGCGATCCGGCCCACCCCGCCCGGCGAGATCAGCCGCAGGCACTCCTGCGGCGTCAGCTCCTCCAGGTGGGCGTTCCGCGCGGCCACGGCGCGCCCCGGCGGCCGCTCCCACTCCGCGCCGAGCAGGTCGTGCACTGTCGTCTCCAGCGCCGCGGCGAGGTGGCGTACGGTGCTCATCGACGGCGACGCCGGGTGGTGCTCCAGGTAGTCGATGTAGCCGGGATCGACGCCCGAGCGCTCGCCGAGCCGTTCCCGGCTCAGCCCCAGGGATTCCCGCCGCCGGGCGACGCGCCGGCCGAGATCGCCCGGCGCGGTGACGGACGCGCTCATCGCAGCGTCACCGGGACCCGGCCCGTCACCGTCAGCTCGTCCAGGTCGGCGACCACGATGTCGGCGCCCGCCTCGCGCAGGCCGGGGCCCTGCCGGCCGGAGCCGGACCGGTCCAGGCCGATGACCAGGCCGAACCCGCCGCGCCTGCCCGCCGCGACGCCGGGCAGGGTGTCCTCCACCACCGCGGCGCGCGCGGGCGGCACGCCGAGGCGGCGGGCCGCCTCCAGGAACAGCGCCGGGTCGGGCTTGCCGGGCAGGCCCAGCCGGGCCGCCTCGTTGCCGTCCACCAGGGCGTCGAACAGCGGCCCCACCGCCGCCACCCGGATCACCCGCGCCCCGTGCCTGCTGGCCGAGACCACCCCCGTACGCGCGCCGCGCCGGCGCAGCTCGTGCAGCAGCATCACCGTGCCCGGGAACGGCGCCACGCCGTAGCGGTCGATCTGCTCGGCGTACAGCGCGTCCTTGGCCTGGGACAGGGACCGGACGCTCGGCCGGCCGTCGGGGGCGTCCTCGGGCAGAGTGATGCCGCGCGAGGCCAGGAAGGTGCGTACGCCGTCGTGCCGGGACCGGCCGTCCACGTAGCGGACGTAGTCCTCGCGGATGTCGAACGGCGGCCCCTCGCCGCCCAGGAAGCTGTCGAAGACGTGCTTCCAGGCGGCGGCGTGCACGCGTGCGGTGTCGGTCACGACGCCGTCGGTGTCGAAGATGACGGCGGATATGGAGCTGAGATCGATGGCGGGCATCTCCGGCCGCCTTTCCACGTCATTGTGTCGGTGGCTCGCGCAGGTGAGCATTCCCGCGAGCGGGACCGTGCCAACACGTCCATGGTGCCCCTTCCGTCCGGGACCAAGGTCCCGGGGTGGCGACGGAGACGATTGACCGCCCCGATCGGGGAAGGTGCCAGGGGCATGGACACCGTTTCCAGAATCGACGTCTCCGGAATCGACGCGTACTGGCGCGCGGCCAACTACCTGTCCGTGGGGCAGATCTACCTCAGGGACAACCCGCTGCTCACCGAGCCGCTCGACGCGCGGCACATCAAGCCGCGGCTGCTCGGGCACTGGGGCACCACGCCGGGGCTGAACTTCTGCTTCGCGCACCTCAACCGGGTGATCCTGGAGCGCGACCAGGACATGATCTACATCGCCGGGCCCGGCCACGGCGGGCCCGCGGCGGTCGCGCACGCCTGGCTGGAGGGCACGTACTCCGACTACTACCCGGAGGTGTCGCAGGACGCGGCGGGCATGCGGCGGCTGTTCCGCCAGTTCTCCTACCCCGGCGGCGTCCCGAGCCATGTGGCGCCCGAGACGCCCGGGTCGATCCACGAGGGCGGCGAGCTGGGCTACGCGCTCGCGCACGCGTACGGCGCGGCGTTCGACAACCCCGGGCTGGTGGTGGCGTGCATCGTGGGCGACGGCGAGGCCGAGACGGGGCCGCTGGCCGGGAGCTGGCACGCCAACAAGTTCGCCGACCCCCGCCGCGACGGCGTCGTGCTGCCGATCCTGCACCTGAACGGCTACAAGATCGCCAATCCGACGGTGCTGGCCCGCATCCCGGAGGAGGAGCTGCTCAAGCTCCTGGAGGGCTACGGCTACCGTCCCCACGTGGTCGCGGGCGCCGAACCGGCGGCGATGCACGAGCTCATGGCGCGCACGCTGGACGAGGTGTTCGACGAGATCGCCGCGTTCAAACGGGGCGAGATCCCGCGCCAGCCGATGATCGTGCTGCGCTCGCCCAAGGGGTGGACCGGCCCGGCCGAGGTGGACGGCGTGCCGGTCGAGGGAACCTGGCGGTCCCACCAGGTGCCGCTGGCGGGCGTACGCGACGACAAGGGCCACCGCGCCGCCCTGGAGGCGTGGATGCGGTCCTACCGCCCCGAGGAGCTGTTCGACGCCGACGGGCGCCCGGTCGCCGAGGTCCGCGCCCTGGTGCCCGAGGGGCCGCGCCGGATGAGCGCCAACCCGCACGCCAACGGCGGCGAGCTGCTGCGCCCGCTGGCCCTGCCCGACTTCCGCGACTACGCCGTGGAGGTCAAGAGGCCGGCCGCCGCGCACTCCGAGCCCACCCGGGTGCTGGGCGGGTTCCTGCGCGACGTCATCGCCGCCAACCCGCGCGACTTCCGCCTCTTCGGCCCGGACGAGACCGCCTCCAACCGGCTCTCGGCCGTGTACGAGACCACCGGCAAGGCCTGGCACGCCGAGGTGCTGCCCACCGACGAGAACCTCACCCCGGACGGCCGGGTGATGGAGGTGCTCAGCGAGCACCTGTGCCAGGGCTGGCTGGAGGGCTACCTGCTCACCGGGCGGCACGGCCTGTTCAACTGCTACGAGGCGTTCATCCACATCGTGGACGCGATGTTCAACCAGCACGCCAAGTGGCTGGAGACCTCGCAGAAGATCCCCTGGCGGCGCCCGGTCGCCTCGCTGAACTACCTGCTGTCCTCGCACGTGTGGCGGCAGGACCACAACGGCTTCAGCCACCAGGACCCGGGCTTCCTGGACGTGGTGATGAACAAGCGGCCCGAGGTGGTGCGGGTCTACCTGCCGCCGGACGCCAACACGCTGCTGTCGGTGGCCGACCACTGCCTGCGCTCGCGCGACTACGTCAACGTGGTCGTCGCCGGCAAGCAGCCGGTGCTGGACCTGTTCACCATGGAGGAGGCCGTCACCCACTGCACCCACGGCCTGGGCATCGTGCCCTGGGCGAGCAACGACGAGGGCGTGGAGCCGGACGTGGTGCTGGCCTGCGCGGGCGACGTGCCCACCCTGGAGACCCTGGCCGCGGCGGCGATGCTGCGCGAGTTCCTGCCCGGCCTGAAGGTCCGGGTGGTCAACATCGTGGACCTGATGCGGCTGATGCCGGACACCGAGCACCCGCACGGGCTGCGCGACCCGGAGTTCAACGCGCTTTTCACCGTGGACAAGCCGGTGATCTTCAACTTCCACGGCTACCCGTGGCTGATCCACCGGCTGACCTATCGCAGGCACGGCCACGTCAACCTGCACGTGCGCGGCTACAAGGAGCGGGGCACCACCACCACGCCGTTCGACATGGCCATGCTCAACGACATCGACCGCTACCACCTGGTCATGGACGTCATCGACCGGGTGCCGGGCCTCGGCACCCGGGCCGCGCACCTGCGCCAGCGGATGTCCGACGCCCGCATCGCCGCCCGCGCGCACACCCGCGAGCACGGCGAGGACCCCGAGGAGATCAGGAACTGGAACTGGCCCGGCCGCTGAGGCGCCCGTTCCCTCGGTCAGCTCCGGTGCCGGGACAGGTGGTCGGCGCGGCGGATCGGCTCCGGCAGCCGGTAGGCCGGGGCGAGGCGCAGCACGTGTTCGCACGCCTCGTCCAGGCCGACGCGGTGGCCCTGCGAGACGTACACCGGGCGCACGCCGTCCTGGGTGCGCAGCGCCCGGCCGACCACATCGCCCTCGTGCACGACCGGCGCGTACGCCCCGCGCTCCCGCCCCGGCTCCCCGTGCTCGCCCACGAACAGCGTCTTGGCCACGCCGATCACCGGCAGCCCGGTGAGCACGCCGAGATGGCAGGCCAGCCCGAAGCGGCGCGGATGGGCCAGCCCGTGCCCGTCGCACAGCAGCAGGTCGGGCACGGCGTCCAGCCGGTCCAGCGCGGCCAGCAGCGGCGGCAGCTCCCGGAAGGCGAACAGCCCCGGCACGTAGGGGAAGCGCGCCCGCTCGGTGACCACGGCCTGCCCGGCGACCTCCAGCGTCGCCGCGTCGAGCACCACGACCGCCCCGGTGACCAGCTCGCCGCCGCCCTCGGCCGGCGTGTAGGCCACGTCGAGCCCGGCCACCAGCCGCACATCCCGGGGCCCCGGGCCGCTCAGGTCGGCCAGCGGGCGCAGCCGCTCCTGGATCTCCTCCGCCTCCACCGCGGTCTCCGGCCACTCCGGAGCGGGCCGCCCGAGATGTCGCATCCGCCGATCGTAGCCGTCCCACGCACGCCCCACGCCCGGCCCGCACCCGGCCCACGCCGGCCCGCACCCCGGCCCGCACCCGGCCCGCAGCCCGCCCCACGCCCGGCTCACCGGCGGTGCTTGGCCGCGTCCCGGCGAGCGCGCACAATCGGGGTCATGGGTGCTGATGGCCACCGGTACGTGGGGGAACGGGCGCGGCGCCGCGAGGACGCGCGCCTGCTCACCGGCAAGGGCCGCTTCGTCGCCAACACGCGCCTGCCGGCGACGGCCCACGCCGTGGTGGTGCGCAGCCCGATCGCGCACGGCCGGCTCGTGCGCTGCGAGACCGGGGCCGCCGCGGCGTCCGCGGGCGTGCTCGACGTGATCACACCCGCCGACGCGGCGGGCGTGCGGCTGCCGTGCGTCACGCTGGCGCCGGAGCAGCCGATGTCGTCCTACCCGGTGCTCGACACCCGCATCCGGTACGCGGGCCAGCCGCTCGCGCTCGTGGTCGCCGAGACCGAGGCCCAGGCGGCCGACGCCGCCGCGCTGGTCGGCCTGGAGCTGGAGGAGCTGCCCCCGGTGATCGGCGTGACGGCGGCCCTGGCCGGCGACGCGCCGCTGCTCTACCCCGAGTGGGGCGGCAACCTGGCCTTCGACTACGAGCTCGGCGACCCGGCCGGCGAGTGCGAGGCCGCGGCGGCGGGGGCCCCGCACGTCGTGCGGATGGAGTTCACCATCGGCAGGGCCTCGCCGCGCCCGCTCGAACCGCGCGGGGTCGTCGCCGCGTACGCCGACGGCGTGCTGACGATCAGGACCTCCACCCAGGCGCCGCACCACGCCCGCGACCACGCGGCCGAGGCGCTGGGGCTGCCGCTGGACCGGGTGCGGGTCCTCGCGGGCGAGACCGGGGGAGGGTTCGGCGCCAAGGAGCACCTGTACCCCGACGAGACGCTGGCCTGCCTGGCCGCGATGCGGCTGGGCCGCCCGGTGATGTGGGTGGAGTCGCCGTCCGACCTGCTGGCGGCCACGCTGCCGGCGCGGGACGCGGTGCACCGGGCGATGCTCGCACTCGACGCCACCGGGCGATTTCTCGCCATCTATGCCGAAATATTGGGCGATCTCGGCGGACATCCCTCCAACGTCGGCGGCTCACCCCACGCGATCTCTGCGCTGACCCTCCCCGGCCCCTACCGCTTCGAACGCGCCGGCGCCCGGGTGCGCGGCGTGGTCACCACGACCACGCCCACGGGGTCGTACCGCGGCTTCGGCCAGCCCGAGTCCACCTGGACCAGGGAGCGGCTGATCGACGAGGCGGCGCGCCGCCTCGGTGAGGACCCGGTGGAGCTGCGCCTGCGCAACATGATCGGACCCGGCGAGCTGCCCTGCGCCACCCGCACCTGGCAGAAGTACGACTCCGGCGACTATCCGCGCGCGCTGCGCCTGGTCCGCGAGATGGCCCGCGCCGGGGCGCCCCCCGCCCGCGACGACGGCCGGCTGCGCGGCATCGGCTACTCCTGCCACGTGGAGACCACCGGCCTCGGCCCGTCCATGGAGCTGAAGGCGGCCGGGATGCAGGCGGGCGGCCACGAGACCGCGGTGGTGCGGATGGAGCCCGACGCCTCGGTGGTCGTGCTGGCCGGGGTCGCCGGGATCGGCCAGGGCATCGAGACCGCGCTCGCCCAGATCGCCGCCGACCGCGCGGGCGTGCCGATCGACCGCGTGCGCGTGGTGCTCGGCGACACGGTGACCACGCCGTACTCCTCGATCGGCGCCATCGCCAGCCGCTCCGCCACCGTCGGCGGGGGCGCGCTGAGCGAGGCGGCCACCCGCCTGCGCGCCCGCGTCCTCGCCCTCGCCGCGCACCGCCTGGAGGTCGCCGCCGAGGATCTGGAGCTCGACGGCGAGGCCGTCCGCGTCAAGGGCGACCCCACGGCGGCCCTCACCCTGCGCGACATCGCCACGCACGCCTGGCGCGGCTGGGACCTGCCCGAGGGCGAGGAGCCCGGCCTGGAGGCCCGCGCCACCTACACCCCGCCCGCCTACACCTACGCCTACGGGGCCCACGCCGCGGCCGTCGCGGTGGACCCCGAGACCGGCGCCGTCGAGGTGGAGGGCTACTGGGCGGTCAACGACTCCGGCGTGCTGGTCAACCCCGCGATCGTGGAGGGCCAGCTCCGCGGCGGCATCGCCCAGGGCATCGGCATGGCGCTGACCGAGGAGGTCGTCTACACCCCCGAGGGTCAGCCCCTCGCCGACTACCTGCCCCCCACCGCCCGCGAGGTCCCCCGCATCGAGATCGGCCTCCTGCAGACCCCGTCGCCGTACACGCCCGGCGGGATGAAGGGCGTCGGCGAGTCCGGCGTCATCGGCGCGCCCGCCGCCATCGGCAACGCCGTCGCCGCCGCGGCCCCGACGGCCGCGCCGCGCCTAACGCGCACTCCCATGACCCCCGGCAGGCTCTGGCCTCTGCTGTCCTCCTGACGCCGGCGCCGCGCCGGGGTGCGGCCACGGGTTGGGCAGGCAGCCCGCCAGCGAGATGGTCTGGCGCGCCATGACCGGAGCGGGACGGCCGGGAGCCGTGCAGGAGCGGCGCGGGTGCCCCAGGGCCAGGCCGACCTCATGGTTGATCATGTACTCGCGGTACGACGCCAGGTCCCCGCCGTACGTGGCGGCGCCCTGGCCCCAGCGCAGGGCGTTGACGATGGAACGGCGGCCGTTCCAGCACGACAGGACGCCGTTCGTGCGCAGCGGGACGCACTGCCGGTCGGTCAGGGCGGGGCTGGCCAGCGCCACGCGCAGGCGTACCGGCGGGCGGTCCACCCGGACGAAGCGCAGCCGGCCGCCGTGGCCCCAGCCGCGCGGGTCGTTGAGCGTGCGGTGCACCGCCGCGGCGAACGCCCGCACGCCGAACGGCAGGCCGCGCTCCACCTCGACCATGTAGCGGATGACCCTGCCCTTGGCGCCCCGCGGCGCGTGGGACGTGCCGGGCGCGACGGCGTACCTGCCGCCGGCGGCGTGCGGCACCCGTACCTTGCGGGGCTGGACCCGGCCGTTGACGATCCGCCTGAGCTTGGCGCGGGCCTTACGGGCGGCGGCGCGCTGCGCGATGCTCTCCCTCAGCTCGGGCGACAGCGGGGTCAGGTGCGGCTGCGGCTTGGACATGGGCAGCACGGCGAGAGCCCCGCCCATGAGGGCGAGTGCGATCACCAGGCCGATCAGGGCGGGTCGTGCGGGTGGGCCCCCGCCCTCGGGCGTGCGCAGCCATACGCCCCATCGCCGCAACCGATTGCTCCATCGCATGCGAACGCGCATTGTCCCCCCACCGGTGGAGTAAATCCGTCATAGGGGGAGTGATGTGAGCATATCCGTATTGGTCCCATCTGACACATAGGACCCCTGGAGGCGGCCGCGCGATCAGGCCGGGATGGTGCGCTGCCAGGTGGGATCGCGGTAGAGCACGATGGAGGCGCCGCGCAGGAGCTCGTCGGGCGCGGAGATCAGCGCGATCTCGCCGGTGCCCTCCAGCTCGCGCAGCACGTCGCGGACCCTGGGGCCGACCGGCATGCGCCCCGGCCGCAGCCCGAGCGTGCCGCGCACGGCGTCGGCGGCCTGCGACAGCGAGAACGGGCCGGTGAAGCGGGAGATCACGCCCCGGACCACCTCGACGGTGATGGTCACCTCGGCCTGCGCGTAGGCCATCTCCCAGATGAGCTGCATCCGGCGCCGCCCGGTTCCGGTGCAGGAGGTGCAGCGGCGGGTGAAGCCGGGTACGACCTCCTCGACCGCGGAGCCCAGGCAGGTCGAGCACTGGTCGGTCTCGACCGCGTGCAGCTCGGCGGCCATGCGGGTGGGCAGCGGCGTGCCGCACACGCAACTGTACGACCGGTAGCCGCCCGCGAGCAGCGCCGTGTCGTCGGCGTCGTCGGGGATTTCATCCCATTCTGCGAATATCGTGTGCGCATGCATCGATCGCCACTCTACCCACCGGCGCCGCCGTCTGGCCGCCGTATGCTCAGGCCGGGAGGGTACGGCGGGGGTGGCGGCCGTCCACGTAGCCGATGAACGGCGGGCAGATGTTGTAGCCGAGCAGCTCCTGCAGCCGCTCGGGCAGCCCGCGCACGACCTCCGGCGGCACCGCCAGCAGGTGGCTCTCCTGCTGCCGCAGCCACGCCGCCGCGTAGTGCATGATCACGCCGAGCCGCGGCCGGTCGGTGGTGTTGGCCCCGCCGCCGTGCCACAGCGACCCCAGGAAGAACATCGCCGATCCGGCCGGCATCTCGGCGACGACCACGGGCGCGCCGGGCCCCGGCCGCTCCTCGCCCCAGCGGTGGCTGCCCGGCACGATCCGGGTGGCGCCGTTGGCGGCGGTGAAGTCGTCCAGCGGCCACATCACGTTGACCACCACCTCGGGGTGGGGACGCGGCAGCGGGTAGATCCCGTCGTCGGGGTGCAGGGCCTGCGCCTCCTCGCCGGGGCCGATCTCGATCCCGGTCGGCGCGCTGAGGTGGTAGTGGCGCAGCAGCCGGTCGAGCACGCCCAGCACCAGCGGGTGCGTGGCCGGCCCGTCGAACAGCCGGGTCTTGGCGAAGATTGCGTACAGGCGGCGGGTGCGCAGCCCCTCGAAGGCGTTGCGCCCGGTCGGCGCGCCGGCCAGCAGCCCGCCGATCTCGGCCCTGGCCGCGGCGACCTCGGCGGGCGAGAGCATGTCCTGCACGATGGCGTACCCGTCGCGGCCGAGGGTGTCCAGCACGGCGTCCACGCTCACGGCTGTCATGACCGACCACTCCCCTCCGCTCCCGTCCCCTCCGCTCCCGTCCCCTCCGCTCCCGACAAGGACAACCCTCCGGGGCGGGCCGGCGCAAGAGGATGTGCCGGATCGGACGGTCAGGCGCCGGCGGGCCAGCCGTACTGCTCCATCAGGGCCACCGCGACCCGGGTGAAGCGGTCGGCGTCGAGCACGGCCCCCTCGCGGCGGATGTCGTCGTCGTCGAACTCGTACACCCGGTCCAGCCGCAGGTAGGACACCCGGCCGTCGCGGTCCCACGCGCCCGCGCCCAGCTCCAGCCACTCATCGTGGTAACGGTCGCGGCCGGGGTCGCGGTCGCGGTCTCGGCTGGAGAGCATCATGCCGAGCAGCCTGGGCCCGGAGCGGCCCACGACCAGCAGCGGCCGGTCCTTGCCCCGCGACGGGTCGTCCTCGTAGGGCACCCACGTCCACACGATCTCGCCGGGGTCGGCGCGGCCGTCGAGGTCGGGGGAGTACTCCAGCCGCGCGGCACGCTCGACGGTGTGCACCTGGCGCACGGCGCCGCGGGCCGGGCGGGGGTCGTCTCCGGGAACTCGCACGCAGGCAGCCTACAGATCCGCCCCCGGCGGTGTCTCGCCCTCGGGGCGCCGGGGGCCGGGGTCGCGCGGTCAGCGCCGCCGGCCGCGCGGCTTGAGGGGCGTGGTGGGCAGGGCGGGCGCGGCCAGGGGCGGGCCGTCGAAGCCGCGTACCTCGCCGAACCACTCGCCGGCCGCCCACCGCTCCCGGAACGCCACGATCTCGTCATGGTCGCGGCCCACGAAGTTCCACCACATGACGATCCGCTCCTCGAACGGCTCGCCGCCGAGCAGCAGCACGCGCGCGGGCCCCTCGCCCTCGCCCGCCCGCAGCTCCAGGCCCTGCCGGCCGCGCCCGAGGTACAGCAGCGGGCCGGGCGGCAGCGGGCCCCCCTCGACCTCGGCCGTGCCCTCCAGCGTCAGCGCGGCGTACTCGAAGGACGCCTCCAGCGGCAGCCGGGTGCGCGTCCCCGGGTCGAGCGCGATCTCGGCGCCGACCAGCGGGCTGTAGACCCGCGCCGGCGAGGCGACGCCGCCCAGCTCACCCATGATCACGGTGGCGCGGACGCCGGGCTCGGCGAGCACGGGCAGGTCGGGGTGGTGCTCGAAGTGCGGCGCCACGTGCCGGTGCTCGCCCGGCAGCGCGACCCAGAGCTGCACGCCGTGCAGCACCCCGGGCGGGCCGGACGGCGACTCCTCCGAGTGCGCGATCCCGCGCCCCGCCGTCATCAGGTTCAGCCGCCCCGGCGTGATCAACTGCTCGCTGCCCACCGAGTCGCGGTGCAGCACCTCGCCGCGTACCAGCCAGCTCACCGTCTGCAGCCCGGTGTGGGGATGGGGCGGCACCCGCATCACGGCCGTCTCGGGGCCGTAGGCGTCCAGGAAACACCACGCCCCGACCATGCGCAGGTCGCGGCCGGGCAGCGTGCGGGTCACCTTCATGCCGCGCGGCCCGCCCAGGACCACGTCGCGGCCGGTCAGCGCCTCGCGCACCGGCAGCTCGGCGACGGCGGTCCCGCCGCACGCCGCCTCCCGCGGGTCGCGCTCCAGATTGCTCACCCGCCGATCGTACGGCCGCCGCCCGGCCCGCGCTCCTGCCCGGCCGGATGGGACACCGCGCCGGATGACTTGGCGCTTTGCGGGCGTGGCCAGAAGCGTCATCCTTATACTGCCAGGCGTGACCGGCATCGAGGAGATCCACCTCCCGCGCTTCCAGGTGGGCACGCCGCCCCAGCACCTGATCACGACCCTGCTCGGCGACTACTGGTTCCGTCGCGAGGAGCCGCTTCCCTCGGCCGCGCTGGTGCGCCTGGCGGAGGAGTTCGGCGTCTCCTCCGTCGCCGCGAGGGCCGCGCTGAGCAGGCTGGCCCGGCGCGACCTGCTGGAGTCCTCCAAGGCCGGGCGGCGCACGTACTACCGGATCACCGACCGCGCGGCCGAGGTGCTGTCCGAGGGCCGCCAGCGGATCATGTCCTTCGGCCTGCACCACGGCGCCTGGGACGAGCAGTGGACCGTCGCCGGCTTCTCCATCCCCGAGGAGCAGCGCGACCTGCGCCACGCGCTGCGCACCCGGCTGCGCTGGCTCGGCTTCGCCCCCCTGTACGACGGCCTGTGGGTCTCGCCGGCCGCGAACGCCGCGGCGGCGGTCGCCGCCCTGGCCGAGCTGGGCGTCACCAACGCCACCGTCTTCCGCGCCACCGCCGCCGACGCCCCCGGCCTGCGCGCCCCCCACGACGCCTGGGACTTCGCGCTGCTGCGCCGCAGCTACGACCAGTTCATCGAGCGCTACGAGCCCCTGCTCGGCCGGGTGCGCGAAGGCGCGGTCGGCGCGGCCGAGGCGCTGGTCGCCCGCACCGGCGTCATGGACACCTGGCGGACCTTCCCCAACCTCGACCCCGGCCTGCCCGCGGAGCTGCTGCCCGCCGACTGGCCCCGCGCCCGCGCCCGCGACCTGTTCGTCGAGATCTACGACACCCTCGGCCCGCTGGCCGAGATCCGCGTCAAGCAGATCGTCGCCGAGTTCGACCCCGCCCTGGCCCGCCTGGTCCACCACCACCGGGCCGGCACGATCCTCGCCGCCGCCACCTGACGGCGGCCGGGCCTCACACGTCCACCGGCCCGCCGGATCGCCAGTAGACGTTGCCCTCGCGGCTGAGCAGTTCCTCGTCCACCAGGTAGCGGCGCAGCGCGGCGAAGTCGTCGTGGAAGGCGCGCAGGGCGACGTTGACGTCCTTCTCCGGGTAGCGCACGCCCGGCTCGAAGACGCGCGAGATGTAGCGCAGCAGCACCAGGCGCTTGGCACGGCGGGCGGGCATGGTCCGGATGCGCCCGTCCACAAGGAAGGTGCGCAGGACGCGCTCCTCCTCCTCGCCCAGCCAGGCGCCGCCCTCGGGGGCGGCGCCGCTCACGACGCCAGCCTCGGCGGGAACCCCCCGGTCGCCACCGGCCCCCACGAGGTCGGCGTCACCCGCACCAGCGACTTGCCCTGCCGGACCATCGCCGCCCGGTAGTCGTCCCAGTCGGGGTGCTCCCCGGCGATCACCCGGTAGTACTCGACCAGCGGCTCCAGCGCCTCGGGCATGTCCAGCACCTCGGCCTCACCGTCGATCTGCACCCACGGCCCGTCGAAGTCGTCGGACATCACCAGCACGCTCACCCGCGGGTCGCGCCGCGCGTTGCGCGCCTTGGCCCGCTCGGGATAGGTGGACACCACGATCCGCCCCGCCCCGTCCACCCCGCACGTCACCGGAGACGCCTGAGGACCGCCGCCCCGCCGCGACGTGATGAGGATGGCACGATGCCGATCCCGGACGAAGTCGAGCAACTGCTCCCTGGTTACCGTCTCGTTGGTGGCGATCCTCGGACTCATGGGCACCACTCTAGAGCCACCGCCACCCGCCCCGGGCGCCCCGCGACGTGCGACACCTCAATGACGGCCAGCACAACAAATGCCCAGCTTGCCAGGAAGGATCAACCGGCCCCTCTACTGCGGCGACCTCACCCCGGATGGCTCGCTGGGGTTCGTTTTCGCTCGGGGTGGGTTCGGCTCACCGGGGGTTCGTCTTCGCTCGGGGTGGGCTTGGCTCACTGGGGGTTCGTCTTCGCTCGGGGTGGGCTCGGCTCGCCCGGCAGTTCGTCTTCGCTCCCGATCGGCCCGGCTCGGCCGGATGTTCGTCTTCGCCTCCGACTGGGTCGGCTCGGGCTGGACGTTCGTCTTCGCTCCGGGCAGGCCCGGCTTGCCCGGATGTTCGTCTTCGCCTCCGACTGGCTCGACTCGGCCGGAAGTTCGTCTTCGCTCCCGATCGGCGCGGCTTGCCTGGAAGTTCGCCTTCGCCACCGATCGGCCCGGCGTCCCCCGCGTCGCCGCCCCCCGGAGCGCTGGCCGGTCTCGCGCTCGGCGAGGAGTCGGTGACCCGACTCACGCCGGCAACCCTCCGAAGGTCCGCTCTCCCTCCCCGCCCTTCCGCGACTAGTGCTTCCTCCGCCACCCTGCTCCCTTCCGCCACCGCTGTTTCCGCCATCCACGCATGACCTCGCCGGTGGCGGGTGTTCGTGCAGGTCCTCGGTGGTCCGCCGGTCGCAGTGCGGGTCATGGGCGCTCGTGCCTGTTGTCCGTGCTCGTGCGCGTCGCCCGTGCTTGTGCGGCTGTGCTCGTGCGGGGTTGCCCGTGCTCGTGCGGGGTTGCCCGTGCTCGTGCGGGTCGCCCGTGCTCGCGCCGGTCGTCGGTGCTCGCGCCGGTCACCGGTCCTCCTGCCCGTCACCCCGACCCGCCCGAGACGCTGGTCCTCGCGCTGGTCGCCCGTGCTCGTGCGGGTCGCCCGTGCTCGTGCGGGTCGCCCGTGCTCGTGCGGGTCGCCCGTGCTCGCGCCGGTCGCCCGTGCTCGCGCCGGTCGCCCGTGCTCGCGCCGGTCGCCGGTGCTCGCGCCGGTCACCGGTCCTCCTGCCCGTCACCCCGACCCGCCCGAGACGCTGGTCCTCGCGGTCACCCTCGGCCCTGCCCGCCTCCCGATCTCGCCCCCGACCTCGCCCTCCATTCCCCGCTCCGACCTCCGCCTCATGGCCTCACCCCGCCTCCTGACCTCGTTCTCCACCCCCTGGCCTCCGCCACCCCATCCCCTGGCCTGGGCTGGGGAGGCTTCCGCTGCGGTGGCGTGGTCCTCCCGGTCTCGCCAGCCCATCCCGTGGCCCGTGCCGGCCACCGGTGGTGCGGGCCGGGGAGGCTTCCGCTGCGGTGGAGTGGGCCTCCCGGTCGCCTTGGTGGGCGGCGTGTCGTGCCGCGGCCATATCGCCGGGGCCGTGGCCCGTATGGGCCGGGGCGGGGTGGGAAATTTCCGGGTTGTGGGGCGGTGAAGGGCGATCAGGGTGGCGGGTTCGCCATAGGCTTGGGGTTCCGGTCGGCCTAGGCTGGCGGGAGAGAGGTGGGGTCGGTTGACGGCCAAACCCAGTTTTCCTACATTGTAAGTAGGTATTGCGGCGAGCGGGAGGGGACATGGACCGGGAACGCCCGTCATGGCCGCACGCGGAGACCCCGCTGGAGGCCGCCGTGCTGGCCGCGCGCTGGATCAGGGGCGCCGCCGTGGACGACGAGCTGGGCAGGTGGTGGCGGCCCAACCCCGACGCCCAGGGGAGGTCGGCGCTGCCGGACGCCTCGGCCTCCATTTACGCCGGGGCCGCGGGGATCGTGCTGTTCTTCATCGAGCTGGCCACGGCCACCGGTGACGAGAGCTACCTCGCCGACGCCGCCGCCGGAGCCCGTCGTCTGGCGGCGACCGTGGCCGGGGGCGGCGGCGACCCGACCCTGTACCACGGCACGGCCGGGGTGATGTTCGCGCTCGCCGAGGCCGGGTGGGCGACCGGTGAGGCGGCCTTCGAGGACGCCGCCCGCACCGCCGCCGACCGCCTCGTGCGCCGCCTGCGCGGCTTCGGCGGCTCCGGGCACGCCGCCCTGCGCACGCGGGGCGTCGGCTGGACCTCCGATCCCGCGCTGCGCGGCGACGGCGGCATCGTGCTGGCCCTGCTGCACGCCTCCGGCATGCTCGGCGTCCCCGAGTACGAGCGGGTCGCGGTCGAGGCCGGGGAGAGGATCGCCGAGCTGGTCGTCCCCGGGCACCGCTTCGGCGAGGAGGGCTGCGCCGACCTGCCCCTCGACGCGGTCACCCCCGGTTTCCTGTCCGGCACCGCGGGCACCGCGTTCGTGCTCGCCCGCCTGTACGGCGTCACCCGTGAGCGCGCCTTCCTCGAGGCGGCCCGGCGCGGCGCCGACTTCGTGCGTACCGTGAGCGTGGTCTCGGGCAGGTGCGCGCTCGTGCCCCACCACGTCCCGCAGGGCCGGGCCCTGCACTACCTCGGCTTCTGCTCCGGCTCCGCGGGCGTCGCCCGCCTGTTCTACGAGCTGCACCGCATCGGCGAGGAGCCCGCGCGCGCCGCCGCGGCCGACCTGGAGTGGGTCGAGCGGCTGGCGCTGGGCATCATGCAGAGCGGTGTGCCGCACCGCCAGACCGAGGGGTTCTGGAACGTCGCCTGCCAGTGCTGCGGCACCGCCGGGCTGGTGGAGCTGTTCGTCGGCATGTGGTCCGCGACCGGCCGCGACGTCTACCTCGACTTCGCCCGGGTCCTGGCCGAGAACCTGATCGGCCGGGCCACCGGGGGCGACGGCGCCGGCTACCGGTGGTACCAGGCGTACCGGCGGCTGCGCCCGTGGGAGGTGACCGCCGACACCGGCTACATGGTCGGGGCCGCGGGCATCGCCTCGGCGCTGCTGCACCTGCACGCGGCCGAGCACCCCGAGCAGGCCGGACGGCAGGTCCTGCTGCCCGACAACCCGTTCCCGGCCATCCCGCTGCCGACCCCGAGCCTCAACTAGGCGGCGGGCCGGTGTAGGTCACGCGGGGGCGCAGGGGCACGCCGCGGGCGTACTCCTCCATCGCGTGCGCCAGCCATCCGGCCGACCGCGCGACGGCGAAGATCGCCTCGCCCGCGCCGGTCACCATGCCCGCGACCGTGGTCAGCGTGGCCAGCGCGAAGTCGACGTTGGGCTCGGGCAGCCGCCGCGCCGCCGACTCCGCCAGCACCGCCTCCGCCACCTCCGCCCGCCGCGGGTCGCCCTCGCCCTCCGACACGGCCCGGGTGACCAGGCCGTACAGCAGCCGCATGCGCCCGTCGCCGGACTTGTACACCGTGTGGCCGAAGCCGGGGATGCGCTCGTGGCGGCGCAGGCGGTCGCCGATCGGGCCGGCGGCGAGCTCGGGCCGGTCGTTCTCGCGCAGCATCCGCTCGGCACCGAGCGAGGCCCCGCCGTGCAGGGGTCCGCCCAGCACGCCGAGGCCCGCGGAGACCACGGCGTACGGGTCGGCGCGTACGGAGGCGGCCACCCGCGCGGCCAGTGTGGACGCGGCCAGCTCGTGCTCGGCGAGCAGGACCAGGGCGGCTTCCAGCGCGCGCAGCAGCCCTGGGGTGGGGCGGCGCGGGCACAGCGCACGCCACAGCCGCGCCCCGACCGACTCGCCGGGGGCGGGCGGCGCGCCCGGCGGCGCCGGCAGGGAGTCGACCAGCCCCCCGATCAGCCTGCGCCCGGTCTCGGCCACGGCGGGCGCGTCGAGCGTGAACCGCAGCGGATCGGAGGCCGCGAGCACGGCCGTGGCGATCTGCAGCCGCTCCAGCGGCAGCAGCCGTCCCGGCAGCGCCGCCTGCGCCCTCATGGCCGCCGTGACGGCCCCCGTGTCCGCCCGCCATCCGCCCTCTCCGCCGGCCTTCTTCGGTGCGGTCGCGTCGCCCGGCGCGCGGTGCTCGTCCTCCGTGCCCGTCCACAGCCAGCGGGCGACCTCCTCGAAGCGCCGGCTCTCGGCCAGGGAGAGGGCGTCGCGGCCGCGGTAGTACGGCCGGTCCTCGCCCAGGACGCTGATCTGCGACTCGATGGGAAGCTCGCCGGCCGCGGCGGCGGGGCGGCGGGGGCGGCCCCGGCGGGCCAGGACCTCCACCTCGGCGGCGTCGAACAGGCTGGCCCGCCGGTCGGGGGCGTGGCGCCGCCGCAGCACGCCGCGGCTCACGTACGCGTACAGGGTGGCGGGCTTGACGCCGAGCCTGCGCGCCGCCTCGGCGGCGTCGATCCACTCCGTCACCGCGGCTCCTCCAGCCAGCAACATTGATTTTAATCAATATTGATACATGTGCATCAGGAGTGTCAATCTGGGAGCGAGACCGGACGACGCGACCAGGAGCAGGAGCGGGCATGCCACGGATTCACTTCCTCGACGTCACCAACCGCGACGGCGTGCAGACGGCCCGGCTGGGGCTGTCGAAGTTCGGCAAGACGATGGTGAACGCCTATCTCGGCCGGCTGGGCGTGGCGCAGTCGGAGATCGGGTTCCCGTTCCTGTTCCACGAGGCCCCGTACGTGCGCGCGCAGGTGGCGCTCGCCGAGGCGGGCGCGTTCGGGGCGCTGCGGCTGTCGGGCTGGTGCCGGGCGGTGCCCGGTGACGTGGAGAAGGCGCTGCCGTCGGGGCTACGGCACTACAACCTGTCGATCTCCACCTCCGACTACATGATCCAGAACAAGTTCCGGGGCAGGCTCGACCGCGACGCCGTGATCCGCGAGATGACCGCCGCGGTGCGCCTGGCCAAGGCGGGCGGGGCCGAGACCGTGGGCGTGAACGCCGAGGACGCCTCGCGCACCGGTGACGGGTTCCTGGCCGAGTTCGGGCACGCGGCCAAGGAGGCGGGCGCCGACCGGGTGCGCTACTGCGACACGATCGGCGGCGACACGCCCGAGCGGATCAGGGAGCGCTTCGCCAAGCTCGCCGCCGAGCTGGCGATGCCGGTCGAGACGCACTGCCACAACGACCTGTGCATGGCCGTGGCCAACTCGGTCTCGGGCGCGCTCGGCGACCTGGACGCGGGCCAGGACGCCTGGATCAACACCTGCGTCAACGGCGTGGGGGAGCGGGCGGGCAACGCCGACCTGCTGTCCACGATCCTGGCCTTCCGGCACGGCTTCGGCCTCGACGTGGAGATCGGCGACCCGCTCGACCTGTCCTGGGCGCGCCGGTTCGGGCTGTGGGCGGCGTACGCGTTCGGCCGGCCGCTGCCGTACAACCAGCCCGGCGTCGGCCGCAACGCGTTCGCGCACGAGTCCGGCATCCACGCCGACGGCGCGCTGAAGGACCACGGCAACTACGAGCTGTACGACGAGGCCCTGCTCGGCCCGTTCCCGGACGACCGCCACGCGACCCCGGGCCGGGTGGTGCTGACCGGCGAGTACGGTGGCATGGCCGGCTTCCGGCATGTCATGGACGGCCTCGGGGTCACGGTGACCGACGAGGAGCTGACCTTCAAGCTGGTCCAGCTCTGCAACGCCGGCACCGGCCGCCCGCTCACCGACGACGAGCTGCGCCTGATCGCGGCGTACCCGGCCCAGCTCGCCCTGCTCTATCCCGGCCTGCTCTGACAATGTCCAATCAAACCTACTGATTTAATGGGTTAAGCTGATGGTGGGCATCGGCAAGGGCCGGTGCCGGCGCGACCATGATTGGGTGAATCCGCATGAGCGAGACCGGGGACCCCTCTACCCTCGCACCCGTGCTGACTCAACAGAACGACCCTCGCGTCGTGGAGCTTATCCCCGATCCCGCCCGCTCGGCCGTCGCCGTCGAGCCGCCCGAGCCCGCCGAGGGCCACTGGGCCGGCGCGCCGAGCGCGGTCGCGAGCGACGGCGTGATCTATCTCGCCTACCGGCTGCGCCGCCCGGTGGGCGAGGGCCGCGGCTACGCCGTCGCCGTCGCGGCGTCCTCCGACGGCGAGCGGTTCGAGACGCTGACCGTCATCGAACGCGAGCGGATGAACACCGAGTCGCTGGAGCGTCCCACCCTGGTCCGCACCCCCGAGGGCGGCTGGCGCCTCTACCTGAGCTGTGCCACCCACGGGTCCAAGCACTGGCGGGTCGAGGCGCTCGACGCCGCCGACCCCGCCTCCTTCGACCCGCGCACCAGCCGGGTCGTGCTGCCCGGCGACACCAAGACCGGCGTGAAGGACCCGGTGATCGTCCAGCGTGACGGCGTGTGGCACCTGTGGGCGTCCTGTCACCCGCTGGCCGACCCCGCCGAGGCCGACCAGATGGTCACCGACTACGCCACCAGCCACGACGGTCTCGACTGGACCTGGCACGGCACCGCCCTCGCCGGCCGTCCGGGCCGCTGGGACGCGCGCGGCGTGCGCGTCTCGGCCGTGCGCTTCCTCGACGGCCAGACCGTCGCCTTCTACGACGGCCGCGCCACCGCCGCCGAGAACTACGAGGAGCGCACCGGCGTGGCCTTCGGGGCCGACCCGGCCGCCCTGGCCGCCTTCGGCGCCGCCCCCGCCGCGTCCTCACCGCACCACGGCGGCGGCCTGCGCTACCTCGACATCGTGGACCTCCCCGGCGGCCGCAGGCGGCTGTACTACGAGTACACCCGCCCCGACGGCGCCCACGACCTGCGCACCGAGCTGCGCGAGGCCGCGCCGTAGGGGGCCCGCCGGGCGGGTCTCAGGCCCCGCGGGGGCGGCCGTTGCGGGCCTGGCGCTGGCCGGTGGGGCGGGTGCCGACGAGGCCGCCGGAGCGTTCGCGGGGCCGGAGCCAGTCGCCGAAGTCCTCGCCGGTCAGGCGCTGGAGCAGGGCCACGTCGTCGGCGAAGGCCGGGATGAGGGCGCGGCGCTGCTCCCAGGTGAGGGGGCGGCGGGGTCGGCCGCGCTGCTGCAGGCGGCCCTCGACCGACTCGGCGAAGGCCCTGGCCGGGCCCGGGGGCAGGATCGACTCGGCGGCGCGCAGCGAGCGCGAGAGCAGGCGGTGGGTGAGCGACGGGTCGGGGTGGGCGGTGACGTTCTCGCGCGGCACCTCGGTGATGACGCCGGTCTCCACGCCGAGGAAGGCGCAGATGCGGTCCAGGGCGCGGGCGGGGGTGTCCACCAGGTCGCGGTAGCGGAACACCAGCACCTGCTCGCGCGGGAACAGGGAGTACAGGTGCTCAAGCTGCTCGCCGTACCGGCCGAGGGACAGATAGTGCCAGAACGGGGCCCATCCGGCGGCGATCCTGCGCGGCTCCTCCGCGCACGCGCGCACCACGTCGCCGATCGGCTCCAGGCCGGCCGACCACAGGTGGGTCCAGTTGGAGTGGGCGCGCTCGACCGGGTCGCGCAGGACCACGATCAGCCTGGCGCCGGGGATGGCGGCCCGGATGCGGCGCTGCGCCGCGCGGTCGTACAGGTAGAAGGGGGTGGACTCGCCGCACAGGGCGCCGGGCGGCGCGCCCTCGAACAGCGCCAGGTAGTCCTCGCGGCGCCAGACGTGCTCCCGGTACGTACGCGCGTCGCCCGGCCCGCCGCCGGTCGGCGGCGGCCCGTCGGTGAGGAAGAACTTCGGCTCCTTGACCGCCGACATGTGCAGGCGGGGGTGCCGCGCCAGCGCGGCGTGCAGCGCGGTCGTGCCGGCTTTCGGCGCGCCGATGACCAGGAAGTCGGGTAGGGGCATCGGGCGTCCTCCCCATAAAAACCTGCATTACCGACTTTATATCCATTAAATATAGCCGTGCGCGGGAGAACGGCAAGCGACCTCGCCGCACCGGCTGACGAATCCCGCCGGACGCGCAATCATGTTCATCGGTTCCGGTCGGTCCTCGGTGGGAAGGGCGCACCCCCCATGTCTCCACGCGTCAGTACCGCCCTGATCGGGCGGAAGGACGCGTTGCGGGCCTTCGAGCAGGCCGTCGAGGCGTCCTCCGCCGCAGGGTTCGGGTTCGTCGCCGTCGCCGGCGACCCCGGTGTGGGCAAGTCCCGGCTGCTCGCCGAGCTGTTCCGGCTCGCGCAGGACAGGGGGATGCGGGCCTGGACCGGGCGGGCCGCCGAGTTCGAGCAGGAGCTCCCGCTCAGCCCGCTGATCGACGCCCTGGACGACCACCTGGACGAGTCCGGCGCCGAGCTGGCCGGGCGGGTGCCGCCCGCGACCATGCGGCTGCTGGCCGCCGCGTTCCCCTCCCTGGCCGCCCGGGTGCCCGCCGAGGGCGCCGGCGCGGGGACCGCCGACGCCACCGGGCTGGTCCGCTACCGTCTCTACCGCGCGGTGCGGCTGCTGCTGGAGGAGCTGGCCGCGCCGTCCGGGCTGGCGCTGATCCTCGACGACGTGCACTGGGCCGACGACACCTCGATCGAGCTGCTGGACCACCTGGTACGCCACCCGCCGCGCGGGCGCGTGCTGCTCGCCGTCGCCTACCGCCCCGCCCAGGCCGGGCCGCGCCTGGCGGGCATCGCCGCCAACGGCGTACAGGTGCCGGTCGGGCCGCTGACCCGGGCCGAGAGCGACGAGCTGCTCGGGCCGCAGGTGAGCGCCCCGATGCGGCGCCGCCTGTACGAGGCCAGCGGCGGCAACCCGTTCTACCTGGAGGCCCTGGCCCGCATGGGCGAGCCCCCGGCGGTGGACGAGGCCGGCAAGGGCGAGCTGCCGCCCGCCGTGCTGGCCGCGCTCGACGGCGAGCTGCGCGGGCTGTCGCCGGATGCGCTGCTGGTGGCCAGGGCCGCGGCGGTGACGGCCGACGAGTTCGAGCCGGCCGCGGTGGCGGTGGCCGCGGAGGTGCCCGAGGACGTGGTGCTGGGCGCGCTGAACGAGATGGTCGCGCGCGACCTGGTGCGCCAGGCCACGCCCGGCCGGTTCCGGTTCCGCCACCCCCTCGTACGCCGCGCCGCGTACGGGTCGGCGGCCCCCGGCTGGCGCTACGCGGCCCACGCCCGCCTGGCCGACCACCTCCAGGCGCTCGGCGCGCCCGCGCCCGCCCGCGCGCACCACGTGGAGCGTTCCGGCAGGTACGGCGACCGCGACGCGGTGGCCACCCTGGTCGAGGCGGCCCGCGCGGTGTCCGTACGGGCCCCGGCCAGCGCCGCCCACTGGCTCCAGGCCGCGCTGCGCCTGCTGCCCACCACTGGCGACGAGGCCGGGCAGGACCGCCTGGAGCTGCTGCTGGAGCTGGCCCGGGTGCAGAGCGTCAGCGGCGGCCTGGCCGACGGCCGCGACACCGCGCGCGAGCTGCTGCGCCTGCTGCCCCAGGACGACTACACCCGCCGCGCCCGCGCCGCCCGTCTGTGCGCGCTGATGGAGCGCCAGCTTGACCGCCCGCACGAGGCCCGCGCGCTGCTGCTGGACGAGCTGCGCCAGATGCCCGACCCGCGCGCCGCCGCCGCGGTGCCGCTGCGCATGCGGCTGATCGCCGAGAGCCTGATGCGGGTCGACTTCCGCGCCGCGCAGGCCGTGCTGGACCTCATGCCCGACTCGGGGGAGGACTGGGAACCCGGGCTGTCCATGGCGGTGGCCGCGCTGCGCGCGATGCCGGCCTACGCCGACGGGCGCATGGCCGACGCCATGCGCCACATGGACGAGGCCGACAGGCTGGTCACCTCCTCGCCCGACGAGCACCTGGCCGAATGGCTCGACGCCATCGCCTGGCTGTGCTGGACCCAGACCAGCATGGGCCGCTTCGCCGGGGCCGTGCGCCACTTCGAGCGCGCGGTGTCGGTGGCCCGCGCCACCGGCCAGGCGTACATCCTGGCCAACCTGCTGGCCGGGCAGGCCAAGACCTTCACCCTGATCGGCCGCCTGGCCGACGCGCGGGCCGTGGCCGAGGAGTCGGTGGAGGCCGCGCGGCTGCTCGGCAGCGGCCAGCAGCTCGTGTTCGGGCTCACCCAGCAGTGCCTGGCCGCCAGCTGGTCCGGCGACGACGAGGCCGCGCTGCGCGCGGGCGACGAGGCGGTGACGGCCGGGGTCGGCGGCGGCGAGGTGTGGGGCGCGATGGCCCGCTACGCCAGGGGAGTGGCGCTGATCAACGCTGGCCGGTACGCCGAGGGCGCCGCGGCCGTGCGCGAGGCGTGCGGCGAGCTCGGGGCCAAGCCGCGCCTGGACCGCGGCACCCTGCTGTCGTGCTGCGAGGCGCTGGCCCAGGCCGAGGCCGCGCTCGGTCACGTCGGCGAGGCCGCCGACTGGGCCGCGAGGGTGCACGGCCTGTCGCGTCCCGACCTGCCCACCTTCGACGGCATCGGCCGGCTGGCCCGCGCCCACGCCGCCAGGCCGTCCGACCCGGCCGCCGCCGCGGCGCTGGCCGACGAGGCCGCCGCGCTGCTGGCGGGCGAGCGGCGCATCGACGAGGGGCGCGCCCTGCTGCTGGCCGGGATCGCGCACGGCGAGGCGGGCCGGCGGACCGCGGGCCGCGACCGGCTGCGCCGGGCGGCCGAGCTGTTCGCCCGCTGCGGCGCGCGCAACCTGCACGCCCAGACCGTACGCGAGCAGCGCCGCCTCGGCGTGCGGGTGCCCGGCCCGGTGCCCGGCCCGCAGGGGCGCGAGAGCCTGCCGTACGGCCTGTCGCCGCGCGAGATGGAGATCGCCGAGCTGGTCGCCCAGGGCCTGACCAACCAGCAGATCGCCGAGAAGCTGTTCCTCAGCGTCCGCACGGTCGAGACCCACCTGTCCAAGGTGTTCGCCAAGCTCACGGTCACATCGCGGGTGGGCGTGGCCAACGCCCTGCACAACCGCCCGTGAACCGGAGCCGAACGAGGGGTTGACCGCGGCGGAGATCGCGGTGACCCTCGATCTGGGGCACCCGGCTCCCGAACCCCGCCCGTGGTTTTCCGGTCTCAGGAAATACGGGTTTTCCACGATGCCCACATACCGGGGTGGGCGTGCATCGTGGGGGCGTTCGGATCGCCGGAGGAGACGACATGGAGCACCGCATACCCCGCTTCACGCTGGAGGGCGTCAAGGACGCCGACGTCTCGGTGCATCCGTTCTCCACCGAGGACGAGCTGGGGCTGAAGCTGACCCGCTTCCGCCGCGACGGCCACGACGGCGACGTCGTGCTGCTCGTCCACGGGCTGACCTCCTCCAGCGACATCTTCGTGATGCCCGAGATCCGCAACATGGCCTCGTTCCTGCTCGACAACGGCTTCGGCGACGTGTGGGCGCTCGACTTCCGCATGAGCAGCCACTTCCCCTACGACGTCGAGACCCGCGACGACAGCCTCGACGACATCGCCCTCTACGACCACCCGGCCGCGCTGGCCGAGATCCGGCGGCACGTCGGCGCGGATCGGCGCATCCACGTCATCGCCCACTGCCTGGGCTCGCTGTCGTTCACCATGGCGCTGTTCGCGGGCACCACCGGCCCGATCGCCAGCCTGGTCTGCAACAGCGTGGCGCTCACCCCGCGGGTGCCGCGCTGGTCCCGGCTGAAGCTGGCCTTCGGCGCCACCGTGTTCGAGTACCTCATGGGCCTGCCCTACATCGACCCGCGGTTCCACCACGCGCCGCCGCTCACCCGCAGGTGGCTGTTCGCGCGCGCGGTCTCGCTGTTCCACCCCGAGTGCCGCGAGCCCGCCTGCCACATGCAGAGCTTCATGTGGGGCAGCGGGCGCCCGGCGATGTACGTCCACGCCAACCTCGCCCGCGAGACCCACACCCACGAGCGGCTGGCCGACCTCAACGGCGCCTCGGGTGTGCACTACTACCGGCACATCCGCAAGATGGTCGCCGCAGGGCGCGCGGTGAGGCGCGACCCCGGCGACCCGCGCCACGCCGCCCTGCCCGACGACTACCTCTCCAGGGCGCGCGGCGTGGACACCCCGATCCTGCTGCTCACCGGCGACCGCAACCGGGTCTTCACCGACTCCAACATCGTCATGCACCGGCTGCTGGAGAAGGCCGCGCCGGGGCGGCACGAGCTGCAGGTCCTGCCCGCGTACGGGCACATCGACCCGATCATCGGCAAGAACGCCCACGCGGACGTCTACCCGCTGATCATCGACTTCCTCAAGCGTCAGGCGGGCTGAGATGGCGGCGGCGGCACAGGGGCGCGGCGCCGGATCCGAGCACGTGGACGCGGTGGTCGTGGGGTCGGGCTTCGGCGGGTCGGTCGCGGCGTACCGGCTCGCCGAGGCGGGGCTGTCGGTCGTGGTGCTCGAACGCGGGCGGGCGTACGCGCCGGGCGACTTCGCGCGCACCCCGGCCCAGATGAGCCGGGCCTTCTGGGATCCGGCCGCGGGCCTGTACGGCATGTTCGACGTGTGGGGGTTCCGCGCGTTCGACTCGGTGGTGGCCAGCGGCCTGGGCGGCGGGTCGCTGATCTACGCCAACGTGCTGCTGCGCAAGGACGAGCGCTGGTTCGTGCGCGAGCACCCGCTGCCCGGCGGCGGCTACGAGAACTGGCCGGTCACCCGGGCCGACCTCGACCCGCACTACGACGAGGTCGAGCGGATGATGGGCGCCACGCCCTACCCGTTCCACCTGCCCGCCTACGCCGGCACCGAGAAGACCCACGCGATGCAGGACGCCGCGGCCGAGCTGGGCCTGGAGTGGCGGCTGCCGCCGCTCGCGGTCAGCTTCGCGCCCGAGCCCGGGGCCGAGCCGGCGATCGGCGTGCCGATCACCACGCCCGCCTACGGCAGCCTGCACGGCGACGCCCGCCGGCTCACCTGCCGGTTGTGCGGCGAGTGCGACATCGGCTGCAACGACGGCGCCAAGAACAGCCTGGACCACACCTACCTGTCCGCCGCCGTCCACCACGGCGCCGACGTGCGCACCCTGCACGAGGTCCGGGCGATTCGCCCGCGCCCGCGCGGCGGCTACGAGGTCGACTACGTCGTGTACGCCCCCGAGGCGGGCGAGGGGGGCGAGGGCCGCGAGGAGCGGGCCGCGGCGGGCATGGGCCCGGTGCGCACGATCGGGTGCGAGCGCCTGGTGCTCGCCGCGGGCACCTACGGCACCGCCTACCTGCTGCTGCGCAACCGCGCCGCGTTCCCGGGGCTGAGCGGCGCGCTCGGCACCCGCTTCTGCGGCAACGGCGACCTGCTCACCTTCCTGACCCGGGCCACCGACCGGGGCCGGGTCCGCCCGCTCGACGCCAGCCGCGGGCCGGTCATCACCAGCGCGATCCGGCTGCCCGACGAGCTCGACGGGGTGCCCGGCGCCGGGCGCGGCGCCTACATCGAGGACGGCGGATACCCGGCGTTCGTCGACTGGTGGGTCGAGGGCGCCGACGTCGGCGGCGCGGTCTCCCGGGCCGCCCGGTTCCTGTTCGAGCGCTTCCTCGCCTTCTTCGAGACCGCGCCCGACACCAACCTGTCGCGGGAGCTGTCGGAGCTGATCGGCGAGGGCAAGCTCTCGGTCAGCTCGCTGCCCCTGCTCGGCATGGGCCGCGACGTCGCCGACGGCATGCTGCGCCTGCGCGACGGCCGGCTCGACGTCGAGTGGTCCACCGCCACCAGCGAGGCGTACTTCGAGCGGCTGCGCAAGACCATGCAGCGCATCGCCGACGTACTGGGCGCCGAGTACGCCGACAACCCCACCTGGTTCCGCAAGAGGATCATCACCGTCCACCCGGTGGGCGGGGCCCCGATCGGGCGGCATCCCGGCGAGGGCGTGTGCGACCCGTACGGAGAGGTCTTCGGATACCCCGGGCTGTACGTCGCCGACGGTGCGGCGATGCCCGGCCCGGTCGGGACCAACCCCTCGCTCACGATCGCGGCCATGGCCGACCGGATGTGCTCGCGGCTGCTGGACCGCCGGCACGCGGGCGCCTCGGCGGGGAGCAGGCCGGTGGGCGCCACCGCCGGCCTGGCGGGTAAGGGAGGGGGCGACGCGATGTGCGGTCGCGGCCCGTCCGGCGACCGAGGGGGCCGCCGCGACGACCGCGATCGCACGTCGCTGTCGTTCACCGAGGAGATGAAGGGCTTCTACCGCGAGGGCGTGCGCAACCCCGGCCTCCTGGGCGACCGGTTCTCCTTCCGTCTCACCATCACGGTGGACGACGTGGACCGGTTCCTTGAGGACCAGGAGCACCTCGCCCGAGCCGAGGGCTGGATCGACGCCGACGCGTGCGGGGGCCGGCGTCCGGTCGAGCGGGGCTGGTTCAACCTGTTCGCGCCCGGCGGCGCGCCGGACCGCCGTCTGATGAGGTACCGCCTGTACTTCCGCGACGGCGCGGACCTGCCCCGCACGCTCTCCGGCTGGAAGAACGTCTTCCACGGCCCGCCCACCGACATCTGGCCCGCGACCACCACCCTGTACTTCCGCGTCCTCGACGGCCACGTCGCCGAGCGCGACGACGACCACGCCCCCATCGTCGGCGCCGGCACCCTCAACATCGAGCTGGGCGACTTCGTCCGCCAGCTCCTGTCCTTCCGCACCGAGGGCCCCGGCGGCCTCGCGGCCCTGGAGCGCTTCGCCCGCTTCTTCGCCGGCAACCTCTGGGACATCTACGGCCCCGACGGCAACCACACCTGACGGGCCGTCGGGCGGGTCCTCCGGCGGCCGTCCGACGAGCTACGGGCCGGCACGTGCACGGCCCGGCGTGCCAGGGTCCGGCACGCCGGCCGTGACTCTCCTCACGTGCCGGCCCGGCCCCTACGGCGTCGCCCACCCACCGCACCCCCACGCCGCACGACAAGGCCCCGCTGACGAGGCCCCCGCCCACAGGGGCCCGCTGACAAGGGCCCGCTGACAAGGGCCCGCCCGCAAGGCCCCGCTGACGAGGCCCCGCCGACAAGAACCCGCCGACAAAGACCCGCCGACAAAGACCCGCCGACAAAGACTCACCGACGGGCACCCCGTTCACGTTCCGTTCACGTTCCATTCACGTCCCGCTCACGAGCGCACGATCGGGGTCGTCTGGGCGAGCGCGATCCGCCAGGTGCCCTCGTCCTTCACCAGCACGAACGTCAGCGCCCCCTCGCGGCCGTCGTTGACGTGCTTGACCAGGGTGGCCAGGGCCACGTCCGGGCGCAGGAACGTGACATCGAGCAGTTCGTTCCTGGTGAGGACGTCCTTCAGCGGGGTCTCCAGCGCCTTGGCCATGACCTGGCGTACCTGCTCGCGGCCCTGCAGCCGGATGCCGGTGAAGTTGACCAGGGACACGTTCTCGGTCAGCAGCCCGGTGAAGCCGTCCACGTCGTTCTGTAGTTCCTCGGCGTCGCGCACGACCCGCTCGATCGCCTCGATGTCGGCGTTCATGACCCACCTCCATTTTCGCGGAGCGATTCGCTCCGGTATGAGCACACTATTGCGGAGCGAATCGCTCCGCAACTTGGTAGAGTCGCAGGCGATGACGCCACGCAAGGACCTCGCCGAACGCAACGACCGCGCGCTGCTCCAGGCCGCCCGCGACGTGCTGGCCGAAGACGGCGCCCACGCCTCGGTCGCCGCCATCGCCGCCCGCGCCGGTGTCGGCATCGGCAGCCTCTACCGCCGCTACCGCACCAAGGAGGAGCTGTTCCAGCGGCTCAGCGTCCTGTCGCTGGACCACTGGAACCGGGCCGCGGAGGAGGGGCTGGCCGACCCCGACCCCTGGGCCGGGCTCGCCGGGTTCGTCCGGAGCTGCGTGGAGTTCGGGCAGGGATCGCTCGCCCCGATCGCGGGGACCATCGAGGTGACCGAGGAGATGAGCGCCAAGTCCCGCCGCGGCGACGAGCTGCTGCGCGACCTGGTGCGGCGGGCGCACGAGGCCGGAGTCCTCCGGCCCGACGTGACGGCCGTGGACATCTCACTCCTGATCGAACAGATGGGTCGCTCCCCGCTGGTCGACCAACTGCGCAAGCAGGCCCGCGACGACCTGCTCCCCGCCGCCTTCGAGGCCCGCCGGCGCCTGATCGCGATCGTGCTCGACGGGCTCCGCCCCGGGCGCCCCGCACTGCCCGGAAGCCCGCCCGGCGAGGAGATGTTCACCGGCCGCTGGGCCCCGGACGCCGCCGCCGGAACCTCCCCCGCCTAGCGGCCCGGCGCCTCCCTCACCCCTGCCCCCGGCCGGGGCGGGAGGGGCCGAGGGCGGCGCGCATGAGACGCCGGGCGCGTGCCGCCGCCGTCTCGTCGCCCAGCAACTGGATCTCCTGATTGGCGGACATGGCGATCCCCGACAGCAGCGAGACCAGGTCGCCGGCGTCGAGCTCCGCGCCGATGTCGCCCGCGGCCTGCGCGGTCACGATCTGCTCGCGCAGGAAGCCGTGCCAGCGGGTCACGGTGTCGCGAAGACGGGTCCGCAGCTCGCCCGGCCGCCCGTCCAGCTCGCAGGACGCGGCCGTGACGAAACAGCCGTTCGGGAACGGGCTGTCGGCGAGGTAGGCGCACCACGCGTCGATCACCGCGTGCAGGCGGGCCAGGCCCGGGTCCGCGGCGAGTGTCGGCGCCACCACCGCGTTCGTGAACATGTCCACCGCCTCGGCCAGGACGGCGGCCTGGAGGCCGGCCCGGGAGCCGAAGGGGCCGATCACCCCGGCCTTGCTCATGCCGAGTGTTTCGGCCAGGGCCCCGATGGTCAGCCCGGACAGCCCTTCGCCGGAGGCGTGGCTCACGGCGGTGCTGACGATGCGCTCGCGGGTTCGCCGGGCCTCCTCGGCCGATCTCCTCATGCTTCCCGAGTTTAGCGAACGTGCGTATGCTAAGTTTAGCGAACGGTCGTACGCTAAAGAGAGGGTGAGCCGATGCGCATCCGATGGCTGGGGTGGGCCGGGGTGGAACTCGAAGCGCAGGGCGAGAGCCTGGTCATCGATCTGCTCGGCCGGCCCGAGGGCGTCCTGGAGGGAACCTCCCTCACCGCACCGCTGCCGAAGGTCACCCGTCCGCGTACCGAGGGCGACGTGCTCGCCGGGCTCTGCACCCACCTGCACCGCGACCACACCGACGCGGGCGCCCTCGCCCAGGCGCTGCGCCCCGGCGGAATGGTGCTCCATCCCGAGTCATACGGCGGCGACGACCACGAGAACCTGTGGACGCTCCAGGCCGACGCCGAGCTCACCAGGTGGAACCTGCCCCGGCGGCCGATGGCGCCCTGGCAGACCACCACGATCGGGCCGTTCTCGATCGCGGCCGTCCCCGCCGTGGACGCGCTCGGAGACCCGCAGGTGTCATGGGCGGTCGAGGCCGGCGGCAAGCGCGTGATCCACCTGGGCGACAGCATGTTCCACGGCTACTGGTGGCGCGCCGCCCACCGCTACGGCCCCTTCGACGCCGTCCTGACGCCCATCAACGGCCCCACCATATGCTTCCCGCACTGCCGACCGCCGAGCCCTTACCCGGCCTCGCTCGACGCCGAGCAGGCCGCCGTGGCCGCCCGCCTGCTGGGCGCGAAGGTCGCGGTCCCGATCCACTACGACGGCTTCCACATCGACGGCTTCTACCGCACCCAACCCGGCGAACTGTCCCGCTTCCTCGACGCCGCCTCCGCCGAGACGTACCAGGTCCTCACCCTAGAGCAGGGCGAAGACGCGACCATCTGAAGCCGCCCGGTCCACCCGGTCGTCGTCACGCACATGGACACCCGTCCCGGCGGCTGTTCGTCGTCTCGTCCGGGGAATGTCGGGGGCGGCGCGTAGGGTGTGGGGTATGGCTGAGGCGCAGGTCATCGAGGTCGCGGGGCGGGACGTGCGGGTGACCAGCCCCGAGAAGGTGATGTTCCCGCGCACCGGGCACACCAAGCTCGACCTGGTGCGTTACTACCTGGCGGTGGCCGAGGGGGCGCTGCGGGGGGTGGCCGGGCGGCCGATGATCCTCAAGCGGTTCGTGCGTGGGGTGGAGGAGCAGGCGTTCTTCCAGAAGCGGGCGCCCGAGAAGCGTCCGCCGTGGGTGGAGGTCGCGACGCTGAGCTATCCGTCCGGGCGCACCGCCGACGAGGTGGTGGTGCGCGATGAGGCGGCGCTGGCGTGGGTGGTCAACCTCGGGTGCGTCGATCTGAACCCGCACCCCGTGCTCGCGGGCGACCTCGACCACCCCGACGAACTGCGGATCGACCTGGACCCGGTGCCGGGCGTGGAGTGGGCGCAGGTCGTCGAGGTGGCGCTGGTGGTCCGCGAGGTGCTCGACGGGTTCGGGCTGACGGGCTGGCCGAAGACGTCCGGGTCGCGCGGGTTCCATGTGTACGCCCGCATCCGGCCTGAATGGACCTTCGCCCAGGTGCGCCTGGCCGCCGAGGCGGTCGCGCGCGAGGTCGAGCGGCGCGCGCCCGGCGTCGCCACCAGCAGGTGGTGGAAGGAGGAGCGCTCGGGGGTGTTCGTGGACTACAACCAGAACGCCCGCGACCACACCGTGGCCTCGGCCTACTCCGTGCGGCCCACGCCCGACGCCCGGGTCTCCACCCCGCTGTCCTGGCGCGAGGTGCGCGAGTGCGACCCCGGGGAGTTCACGATCGACACCGTGCCCGGCCGGTTCCGCGAGATCGGCGACCCCTGGGCGGGCATCGGCGAGTCGGTGGGCTCGCTGGCCGCGCTGCTGGAGTTCGCCGAGTCGCTGCCGCCCGCGCCCACCGTGGAGAAGGGCACGATCCCGGTCATCGAGATCGCCCGTGCCAGGCACAAGGACGAGGCGATGGCCGGGCTGGAGCGGTGGAAGGCCCGCCACCCGGGCGTCGCCGCCCGCCTGCGCCCGGCCGACGTGCTGGTCGACTCGATGCGCGGCAGCAGCTCGACCTGGACCCGCATCCGCGTCAACCTGAGCCACGTCCCCGAGGCCGAGCGCCCGCCCCAGGAGCCCCTGGAGGTCGACTACGACCCGTGGGCCGCCTTGCGCGACCGCGAGCCCGGCGCCGATCCCCGGCAGGGCCGCGCCGGGCGGGGCGACGCCCGATAGGATCGGCGGTCGTGAGCGGCGACGCGGGGGGGATCAGATCCGGCGGCAGGGCGCGGCGATGCCGAACGATGCGGTCATGCGGCAGGGCGCGGTGACGCGGGATGGCGCGGTGACGGGGTCCGGTGCGGTGACGGGGCACGGCGCGGTGACGGGTGAAGGCGCGGTGATGGGTGAAGGCGCGGTGACCGGGTCCGGCGGGGTCATTCGGCGGCTCGGCTCCGAGGTCGTGTACGCGAACGCGTGGATGAGCGTGCGCGAGGACGAGATCGAGCGCCCCGACGGGTCTCGCGGCATCTACGGTGTGGTGGACAAACCCGACTTCGCGCTGGTGATCCCGATGGAGGACGACGGCTTCCACCTGGTGCAGGAGTTCCGCTATCCGGTGGGGCGGCGCACGTGGAGCTTCCCGCAGGGGACGGTGGCGGACGTGACCGATCCGGTGGCCATGGCGCGCACCGAGTTGGCCGAGGAGACCGGGCTCGGCGCGGGGCGCATCGAGCCGCTCGGGCGGCTGGACAACGCGCACGGCACCCTCGCACAGCGCTTCCACGTCTTCCTGGCCACAGAGCTGGCCCCGGGCGAGCCCCGCCGCGAGCACACCGAGCAGGACATGGTGCAGCAGTGGGTGCCGCGCGCCGAATTCGAGCGGATGGTCCACGAGGGCGAGATCACCGACGGGTGCTCGCTGGCGGCCTACGCGCTGTTGCTGATGCGGGGGCAAGGCCGCGTTGCCGGGTGAATCGCGTTGCCGGGTGAATCGCGTTGCCGGGTGAGCCGCGTGCCGGGTGAATCGCATCGCCGGGGGTACGGATGGGGCGTCGAGGGCGACTAGGGATCGAGGAGTGCTGAGCTGATGGTGCACGAGCGAGCCGGAACGCCCGCACGGGCGTCCGATCTGGTGGACGTGGCCCGTCTTGTCACGGCGTACTACGCGCTGCATCCCGACCCCGAGCGGCCCGAGCAGCGGGTGGCGTTCGGCACGTCGGGGCACCGGGGCTCCTCCCTGGCCGCCGCGTTCAACGAGGACCACATCCTGGCCACCAGCCAGGCCATCTGCGAGTACCGCGCAATGAAGGGCGTGGACGGGCCGCTGTTCGTGGGCGCCGACCCGCACGCGCTGTCGGAGCCGGCCAGGGTGTCGGCGATCGAGGTGTTCGCCGCCAACGGCGTGCGGGTGCTGCTCGACTCCCGCGACGGCTACACCCCGACCCCGGCGGTCTCGCACGCGATCCTCACCCACAACCGCGAACGCGCCTCCGGGCTCGCCGACGGCGTGGTGATCACGCCCTCGCACAACCCGCCCGCCGACGGCGGGTTCAAGTACAACCCGCCCAGCGGCGGCCCGGCCGAGACAGACGCCACCTCCTGGATCCAGGACCGCGCCAACGCGCTGATCGCGGGCGGGCTGAAGGAGGTGCGCCGCATCCCGTACGAGCGCGCCGTCGCCGCCGACACCACCGGCCGCTACGACTTCCTCGGCGCGTACGTGGACGACCTGCCCTCGGTGCTCGACCTCGACGCGATCCGGGCGGCCGGCGTGCGCATCGGCGCCGACCCGCTCGGCGGCGCGAGCGTGGACTACTGGGGCGAGATCGCCGAGCGGCACCGGCTCGACCTGACCGTGATCAACCCGGACGTCGATCCCACCTGGCGGTTCATGACCCTCGACTGGGACGGCAAGATCCGGATGGACTGCAGCTCCCCGTACGCGATGGCGTCGCTGATCGAGAACCGCACGGCGTACCAGGTCTCCACCGGCAACGACGCCGACTCCGACCGCCACGGCATCGTCACGCCCGACGGCGGGCTGATGAACCCCAACCACTTCCTCGCCGCCGCGATCTCCTATCTGTACGCCCACCGCCCCGGCTGGCCCGCCGCCGCGGCCGTGGGCAAGACCCTGGTCAGCAGCAGCATGATCGACCGCGTGGCCGCCGACCTGGGCCGCGAGCTGGTCGAGGTGCCGGTCGGGTTCAAGTGGTTCGTCGGCGGGCTGCTGGACGGCACGCTCGGTTTCGGCGGCGAGGAGAGCGCGGGCGCGTCGTTCCTGCGCCGTGACGGCTCGGTGTGGACCACCGACAAGGACGGCATCATCCTGGCGCTGCTCGCCGCGGAGATGACCGCCGTGCTCGGCGAGACGCCCAGCCAGACGTACGCGGGACTGGTCGCCCGCTTCGGCGACCCGGCGTACGCCCGGGTGGACGCCCCGGCCAGCCGCGAGCAGAAGGCGGCGCTGGCGAAGCTGTCGGCCGACGACGTGACCGCCGAGACCCTGGCCGGCGACCCGGTGACCGCGGTGCTGACCACCGCGCCCGGCAACGGCGCCGCGCTGGGCGGCATCAAGGTGTGCACGGCAGAGGCGTGGTTCGCGGCCCGCCCGTCCGGGACCGAGGACGTGTACAAGATCTACGCCGAGTCGTTCCGGGGCCCGGGCCACCTCGCCGAGGTGCAGGAGGCCGCCCGCGCCGTCGTGGACGCCGCCCTGTCGGGGTGACCGGGCGCCGGGCGGGTTTCGCTCGGCTCTCAGTCGCCGGCGGGAGCGCCGGGCGGGTCTTACTCACCCATGGTGGCGGAGCGCCGTGCGGGTTTCGCGAGGCTCTCATTCGGCGGCGGGAGCGTTGGGCGCGTCTCACTCACCCACGGTGCCGGAGCGCCGGGCGCGTCTTGCTCGGCGCTCAGTCGGCGGCGGGGGCGGGGGTGCCGGAGCGCCGGGACTGGCCTCGGGCGTGGGGGCGGCGGAACGGGATGACCTCGACGAGCGTGGCGAGGTCCACGTGGCGGGCCAGCTCCTCCACGTCGCGGCAGTAGGCGACGAGGTACCTGCGCTCGCCGTACCAGCGGCACACGCGCAGCACCTCGCGGGCCCCGAGCACGATCGCCTCGACCTCGATCCCGCCGGCCCCGCGCCACGTGCTGCCCATGCCCTGAGCGTAACCGCAGGTCAAAGGTGCTTGGGCGGCCCGTGGCAGACGCGGCGCGCATGAGCCGGGCAATGCGGGTAGTAGCGTCAGATCATGCGACTCGGAGTACTTGATGTCGGTTCGAACACCGTGCGCCTTCTCGTGGTGGACGCGCACCGTGGCGCCCGGCCGCTGCCCGCCTTCTCGCACAGAGTGGAGCTCCGTCTGGCGGAGCATCTCGAAGACGGCGAGCGCCTGTCCCGGCAGGGCGCGGACCGGCTGATGGAGTTCGTGCAGGAGTCGCTCCAGCTCGCCGAGGACAAGGGCGTCGAGGAGGTGATGGCCTTCGCGACCTCGGCGGTGCGCGACGCCGCCAACGGCGAGGAGGTGCTGGACCAGATCAAGGAGACTACCGGGGTCGAGGTCCAGGTGCTCGCCGGCGAGGAGGAGGCGCGGCTCACCTTCCTCGCCGTACGCCGCTGGTTCGGCTGGTCGGCCGGGCGGCTGCTCGCCTTCGACATCGGCGGCGGCTCCCTGGAGATCGGCACCGGCATCGACGAGATGCCCGACTCCGCCGTGTCGCTCCCGCTGGGCGCCGGGCGGCTGACCCGCGACTGGTTCAGCGCCGACCCGCCGAGCCCGGAGGAGGTGCGGGCGCTGCGCCGGCACGTGCGCACCGAGATCGCCCGCACGGTCGGCGACGTGATCCGCTACGGCCAGCCCGACCGGGCGGTGGCCACGTCCAAGACCTTCAAGCAGCTCGCGCGGATCGCGGGGGCCGCGCCGTCCAGCGAGGGCCCGTACGTCCCGCGTACGCTCACCCACGCCGCCGCCACCGAGCTGGCCGACCGGCTGGCCAAGTCCACCGCGGCCGAGCGGGCCGAACTGCCCGGAGTCTCCGAGGGGCGCGCGCCGCAGCTCGCCGCGGGCGCGATCGTGGCCGACGCGGTGATGGACATCTTCGAGGTGGACGAGCTGCACGTGTGCCCGTGGGCGCTGCGCGAGGGCGTGATACTGCGCCGGCTGGACAGCATGTAGGCCGGGCGCGTGCGGAGCCGGGGGAGGGCCTGACGCCGACCCTGAGGGCGACCCTGAGTTGTCCCTGAGTTCCGGCTCCGGCCCGCCCGCCGCGGCCACCGGCTGCGTACCGTGAGGCCATGGGACGCATTCTTATGATCATCGCGGCCGTCGTGGTCGGCTTCTTCCTGCTGAGCTGGATCCTCGGCCTGCTCGGCACGCTGCTGAAGTGGGCCCTGATCATCGGGCTCGTCGTGCTCGTCGTCGGCGCGGTCACCCGTTTCACGCGCGGTCGCAGCCGCGCCTGACCCCTCCCGCGCGGTCTGCCCGCCCGTCTGACGGGTAGGGGGAGGCCGTGCGGGTGCATGTCGGGACCTCTGGCTGGCAGTACGCCCACTGGCGCGGCCGGCTGTATCCCGGCGGCCTGCCCCAGCGGCTCTGGCTGGAGCACTACACCGAGGTCTTCGGCACGGTCGAGAACAACAACGCCTTCTACCGCCTGCCGTCGCGGGAGACCTTCGAGAGCTGGCGCGAGCGCACCCCGGCGGGGTTCGTCATGGCCGTCAAGGCCAGCAGGTACCTCACCCACATCAAGCGCCTGAAGGACCCGGCCGAGCCGGTCGCCCGCCTCATGGACGCGGCGGGCGGGCTCGGCGACCGGCTGGGGCCGATCCTGCTGCAGTTGCCGCCCACCCTGCACGCCGACCCGGAGAAGCTGGACGCCTGCCTCGCCCGCTTCCCGCCCGGGGTCCGCGTCGCCGTCGAGCCGCGGCACCCGTCCTGGTGGGCGCAGGAGGTGCGCGAGGTGCTGACCGCCCGCGGGGCCGCGCTGTGCTGGGCCGACCGCGAGAGCCGCCCGCTCACCCCGCTGTGGCGTACCGCCGAGTGGGGCTACCTGCGCCTGCACGAGGGCCGGGCCCGGGCCTGGCCGGGTTACGGCGACACCGCGCTGCGGTCGTGGCTGCGCCGAATCCACGAGGGAGGCGGCTGGGAGGACGTCTACGTCTACTTCAACAACGACCAGAACGGCGCCGCCGTCCACGACGCGCTCCGGTTCAGCGAACTGTCCCGATCGTCACGCTTTCTGACAACGCATCGGTGATAAGTGTTGATTACGGTTGAGACCGGAAGAAGCGGGCAGGAGATCGCGAGGCAGGCGAGGGAAGGTCCGACAATGTGGTTGGATTTGGTGCAGGTCGCGGCGACGCTCGTGGTGGTCGTCGCGCTGTCGAGCGTGGCGGTGCTGCTCATCGCGGTCCTGGTGCTGGCCGGCATGGCGGCGCTGGCGAGCCGCACCGGCCACCGGGAACGCCCCAGCGCCCCCGCCGAACGCGCGTACGCCCGCAGGCTCGCCCTGCGCGAGTTCGTCCTGCTCGTGCCGCTCCGCCGCCGGGTCCGCCGCGGTGTCCGCCGGATGATCCACGGCCCCGCCGCCGCCCGGCCCGCCTTCGCCGAGCCGATCTCGCCCGCCGTCACCCCGCGCTCCGCCGCCGATGCGCCCGCGGCCCGCAACGGCTCCGCCGCGACGGCCGCTGAGGGCACGGCCGCGCCCGTGGCCGCCTCCGCCGGGCGAGACGGGGCACGAGACGGGGCAGAGGTGCGCGTCCCGGCGTCCGGTCCCGAGACGGCCCCCGAGATGAGCGCCTCGCGAGCAGACCGCCCCGGCGAGCGTGGCGGGCGTGGCGAGCCCGGTGGGGCCGAGGTCAGCGCCGCGCCACCTGGCGCGGGACAGGGATCGGATCGACAGGGCTCGGATCGTGAGCCGCGCGGGACTCAGGGCCATGATGGGGGTCATGAGGGGACGGAGCACCCAGGTCGCCGTCGTGCCCGAGGTGGTGGCCGGGGCGCGAGCGCAGCGCGCACGCCGGTGCGTCGTCGCAGAACCGCAAGGTCTTCGCGACGCTGACCTCGGCGCCGTGCTCGGCCGTCGTCACCCGTACGTCGTCGGCCAGTGCGCGCATGATGGCCAGGCCCCTGCCGTGCTCGGCGGTGCCCGGCGCGATGTCGATCTCCTCCGGATCGAAACCGCCGCCCTCGTCGATGATCCTGATCAGGCACTGCTCCTCGTCGACCGCGGCCCGCACCGTGTACTCGTGGCTGTGCACCGCATGGAGCACGACGTTGGAGCACGCCTCGGAGAGGATGATCCGGATGTCGTCGCGGATATGCGGGGCGACGCCCAGCGCGCCGAGGGCCGCGTCGAGGAGACGCCGGATGAAGGGGACGCTGGAGGCGTCCCTCGGCAGTCTTAGCGCGATCCTCGTCTGCATGTCGTTACCCCTGCCCAAAGCTAGGGGTACAAACCCCTCAAACCTCCGGAATCTGCCCTAGATGCCCGCGCTCTCCGGCCTCGTCGATCATCTGGTTCACGGTCTCGACCAACTCCTCCTGCTCGTAGTCGCCCTCGGGCAGCCGGTCGAAGAACTGCAGCAGGTCGGAGGGCAGCTCCGCGGCGACCATGCGCTCGTAGATCTCACCCCGGTTGACCCGCTCCTGGCCCGTGTAGAGCCCGTCGATGAGGGCCTTGAGGCGGGTGATCTCGGTGTTCTCAGTCATGTGTGCGTTGCTTCCCGCCGCGGGGCGGGGCAACCGTAGTAGAACGTTTTAATGACAGGGCGGGCTTGGGTGTCCGAACAGCGGTACGGGACTGGCGTTTGTGCCATTGATTCGTTTTAATCTGGGCATGAGCATCTACGCGGCCGTCGATCTCGGGGCCTCCAACGGACGGGTCATGACCGTGGAGCTGGCGGGCGACAAGCTGCGCCTCGACGAGGCGCACCGGTTCGCGAACCGGCCGGTTCGCGCCGGCGGCACCCTGCACTGGGACATCCTGGCCCTCTACCAGGGCGTTCTCGACGGCCTGCGCAAGGCCGGCCCGGACATCGTCTCGGCCGGGATCGACTCCTGGGCGGTGGACTACGGCCTGCTCGACGGCGCGGGCCGGCTCCTCGGCAACCCGGTGCACTACCGGGACGAGCGCACGGCGGGGATCATGGAGCGCACCATCGCCGAGCTGGGCGCCGCCACGCTCTACGAGACCAGCGGGATGCAGTTCCTGCCGTTCAACACGATCTACCAGCTTCTCGCCGAGGGCGACCGGCTCGACGCCGCCCACACGCTGCTGATGATCCCCGACCTGCTCACGTACTGGCTGACCGGCTCGATCGGGGCCGAGGCCACCAACGCCTCCACCACCGGCCTGTACGACGTGCGCGCCCGCGCCTGGGCCTGGGAGCTGATGGACCGCGTGGGCATCCCGCGCCGGATCTTCCCCGAGCTGCGCCCGCCGGGCAGCCCGGCCGGCACGCTCCGCGCCGACCTGGAGCTCGGCCCGATCCCGGTCACCTCGGTCGCCTCGCACGACACCGCCTCCGCCGTGGTCGCGGTCCCCGCGGCGAACGAGCGGTTCGCCTACATCTCCTCCGGCACCTGGTCGCTGGTCGGCGTGGAGCTGCCCGCGCCCGTGCTCACCGAGGCGGGCCGGCTGGCCAACTTCACCAACGAGGGCGGCGTGGACGGCACCACCCGCTACCTGCGCAACGTGATGGGGCTGTGGATACTCCAGGAGTGCCTGCGGGTGTGGGGCGGCCCCGACCTGGGCGAGCTGCTGGCCGCGGCCGAGCGGGCGCCGGCGTTCGGCGCGGTCATCGACCCCGACGACCCGTCCTTCCTGCCGCCCGGCGACATGCCCGCCCGCATCGCCGCCTTCTGCGCCCGCACCGGCCAGCGCCCCCCGCAGAGCCGGGCCGAGGTCGTGCGCTGCGTGCTGGAGAGCCTGGCGCTGGCCTACCGGCGCGCGGTGCGCGACGCGGCGCGGCTGAGCGGGCACGAGGTGGAGGTCATCCACGTCGTGGGCGGCGGGGCGCGCAACGAGCTGCTGTGCCGGCTCACCGCGAGCGCCTGCGAGCTGCCGGTGCTGGCCGGGCCCGTCGAGGCGGCGGCCCTGGGCAACGCGCTGGTGCAGGCCCGCGCCCGGGGCGAGGTCGGCGGCCTGGCCGAGCTGCGCGAGCTGGTGCGCCGGGCCGAGCCCATCGCCGTGTACGAGCCGGAGCCCGCCTCCGGCCGCTGGGAGGAGGCCGAAGCGCGCGCCTGGCCCGCGTCCTGAGATTCCGACGGTTGTCGGCGCGCGGGGGATGGTGTTGCATCCAACGGGAACGTGTTCTCACTCGATCGAACCGCCGGGAGATGATCAGGATGCGCACCACGCCTCCCTTCCGCGCCGACCACGTCGGCAGCCTGCTGCGCCCGCCCGCGCTGCTGCGCGCCCGCGACGACTTCGCCGCCGGACGGATCGGCGCCGACGCGCTGAAGGAGGCCGAGGACGCCGCGATCCGCGAGGTCGTGCGCGCCCAGGAGGAGGCCGGGCTGCGCTCGGCCACAGACGGGGAGTTCCGCCGCGACTCCTGGCACATGGACTTCATCTACCGGATCGGCGGCGTGTCGCAGTCGAAGGAGCGGATCAAGGTCCGGTTCGAGAACGAGAGCGAGACCCTGGAGTTCGCGCCGCCCGGCCTGCGGATCGGCGAGCGGCTGCGGCTGGATGAGACTATCTTCGGCGACCACTTCGCGTTCCTGCGCGAGCAGGTGACCACGGCCACGCCCAAGCTCACCATCCCCTCGCCGAACATGGTCCACTACCGGGGCGGGCCGGCGTCCATCGACCCCGGGGTGTACCCGGACATCGAGGAGTTCTGGAGCGACCTGAGCCGGGTGTACGCCGAGGAGGTGCGCCGCCTGGGCGAGCTGGGCTGCACGTACCTGCAGTTCGACGACACCAGCCTGGCCTACCTCAACGACCCCGCGCAGCGCGCCGAGATCGAGGCCCGCGGCGACGACGCCGAGCACCTGCACCTGCGCTACATCCAGCAGATCAACGCCGCGCTCGCCGGCCGCCCGGCGGGGATGTCGGTCACCACGCACATGTGCCGGGGCAACTTCCGCTCCTCCTGGGCCGCCTCGGGCGGCTACGACTTCGTCGCCGAGGCCCTGTTCGGCGAGCTGGCCGTGGACGGCTTCTTCCTGGAGTACGACGACGAGCGCTCGGGCGGGTTCGAGCCGCTGCGCTACGTCCCGCCGGGCAAGGCGGTCGTGCTCGGGCTGGTCACCACCAAGCGCGGCGCGCTGGAGTCGAAGGACGACCTGAAGCGGCGGATCGACGAGGCGGCCAAGTTCGTCCCCCTGGACCAGCTCTGCCTGTCGCCGCAGTGCGGCTTCTCCTCGACGGTGGAGGGCAACGCGCTGACCGCCGAGGAGCAGTTCGCCAAGCTGCGCCTGATCGTCGAGGTCGCCGAGGAGGTCTGGGGCTCCTGACCCCGCCGGGTCCGGCGCCGGCGGCCCCGCGGGCCGTTAGCCCCGAACGCCCCTGGGCAGCGGACGGTTGAGCACGACGTCCGCGACCCGGGGGAGGAAGCACATGACCGAGCAGGTGCCGCCGCGCGATCCGCACTCGCGCTTCGAGGACGAGGGCATCCCCGACCTCCAGAACGGCACGCCGCAGCAGCAGTGGGCCGTGGACCCGCAGGAGGCGTCGCTGCCCGGCGACAGCCCCGCCGCCCTCGACGACTACGGCACCACGCAGGAGGAGGAGATCGCCGGGGAGTCCCTGGACGGCCGGCTCAGCCGGGAGATCCCCGACGAGCAGCCCGCCTACGACGAGCGCGCGCCCGAGGACGCGTACGGGACCGGCGGCGAGACCGCGTACGGAACCGAGCCGGTGGACACCGAGACCGGCGAGCTGACCCGGGAGCAGGCCGCGGGCGCCACCGCGGCCAACCCCGAGGGCGGCCTGACCGAGGACAGCGGGCTCGGCGTCGGCTCCGACCTGGACACCGACTTCGAGCCGGGCCCGGACGTGGACGAGGACTGGGAGGCCCAGCCCGAGGAGCCGTCCGGCACCGTCTGGGACGAGCCCCGCCGCGCCGGCCGCCTGGTGAACCCCGCCGAGGGCGCCCACCCCGACACCGAGGCCGACGAGATCGCCCAGGAGGTCGGCCCCGACGGCGGCGGCTACACCGCCGAGGAGGCCGCGATGCGGGTGGAGCGCGAGTAGCGCCGGCCCACACTGAGCCGATCCGGGGCACAGGTAGCGCAGGTGGCGCCTCAGGGCAGCAGGCCGGTGCGGCGCGCCGCGGCCACGGTCTCGGTGCGGGTGTGGGTGCCGAGCTTGCGCATCGCGCTGCGCAGGTAGGACTTGACGGTCTCGTGCAGCAGGCCGAGGCGGCGGGCGGTCTCGGCGTTGGTGCAGCCCATGGCGACCTGCGCCAGGACGTCCAGCTCGCGCGGCGACAGGCGCGCCGCGGGGCCGGGCGCGGGGGAGGAGCCGGCGAGGCGGTCGCACACCTCCTGCAGCCGGGCGCGCAGCGCGGGGTCGGCGACGCCGCAGGCGATCGAGCGCAGCTCGGCGTGCGCGGCGCGGACGTCCTCCCAGGCACGGGCCTCCGGACGCTGCCCCGCGGCGCGGGCCGCGGCGGCGGCCTCGGCCTCGGCCAGGCGGCGCTCGACCTCAAGGCGCGCCGACAGCTCCACCCCGAGCCCGTTGGCCACGGTCAGCGCCGCGTCGAGCACCTTCGCGCCCACCGTGAGCGGCGCCCGCAGCCCGCCGTACAGGACCGCGCCCACCTCGCCGCACACCACGACCGGCACGGCCAGGATCGCGCGCAGGCCCTCGGCGGCCACCGGGCGGTCGTACTCGTGGGTGATGCCGCGCGCCGCCACGTAGTCGGCCACGGCGTCGGCCCGGCCGGTGGCCAGCACCTTGCCGCCCAGGCCGGTGCCGGAGACGATGCGCAGCCCGGTCAGCGCGTCGGTGACGGTGCCGCTGAACTCGCTCAGCCGCATCTCGCGCGGCCCGGCGCCGCCGCCGAAGGCGACCGGCACCCCGGTGACGCGGCGCAGCCTGCTCAGGGCGGCCCGCACGGCCAGGCGCTCCGCGGGCGCCCGCAACTGGTGCGTACGAGTGCTCACACCCGACCCTCCCCTCATGTCAGCATGGCACGCCACCCCCGAACGGGGGTAGCGTGCGCGCCCCGCCCCCCCGATGCTGACGCCATGAGTGCCGTTCCGCTGTCCTACGCCTCCGGAGTCTCCGACGTCCCGCTGCTGGGCGACACGATCGGGGAGAACCTCGAACGCGCCGTCACCCGTTTCGGCGACCGCGAGGCGCTGGTCGAGGTGGCCACCGGCCGCCGCTGGACCTACGCCGCGTTCGACGCCGAGGTGAACCGGGTGGCGCTCGGGCTGCTCGCCCGGGGCATCGCCAAGGGCGACCGGGTGGGCATCTGGGCGCCGAACTGCGCCGAGTGGGTCATGGTCCAGTACGCCACCGCCAAGATCGGCGCGATCCTGGTCAACGTCAACCCCGCCTACCGCGCCCACGAGCTGGCGTACGTCGTGCGGCAGTCGGGGCTGCGCCTGCTGATCAGCGCCGTCGCGCACAAGACCAGCGACTACCGCGCCATGATCGAGGAGATCGGCTTCGCCGAGACCGTCTACATCGGCGAGCCGAGCTGGGAGGAGCTGCTGCGCGGCGGCGCCGGCGTCGATCCGGCCGCGCTGCGCGAGCGCATGGTCGCGCTGGGCTGCGACGACCCGATCAACATCCAGTACACCTCGGGCACGACCGGCTTCCCCAAGGGCGCCACGCTGTCGCACCACAACATCCTCAACAACGGCTACTTCGTGGGCGAGCTGATCGGCTACACCGAGCACGACCGGGTGTGCCTGCCGGTGCCGCTCTACCACTGCTTCGGCATGGTGATGGGCAACCTCGGCGCCACCTCGCACGGGGCGTGCGTCGTGCTGCCCTCGCCCGGCTTCGATCCGGAGGCCGCGCTGCGGGCCGTGCAGCAGGAGCGCTGCACCTCCCTGTACGGCGTGCCGACCATGTTCATCGCCGAGCTGGGCCTGCCCGGCTTCGCCGAGTACGACCTGTCCAGCCTGCGCACCGGCATCATGGCCGGCTCGCCGTGCCCGGTCGAGGTGATGAAGCGGGTGGCCGGCGAGATGAACATGGCCGAGGTGGCCATCTGCTACGGCATGACCGAGACCTCGCCGGTCTCCACCATGACCAGGCGCGAGGACGACCTCGCCCGGCGCACCGAGACCGTCGGGCGGGTCATGCCGCACGTCGAGGTGAAGATCGTCCACCCCGAGACCGGCCTGACCGTGCCGCGCGGCGAGCCCGGCGAGCTGTGCACCCGCGGCTACTCGGTCATGCTCGGCTACTGGGACCAGCCCGACGCCACCGCCGGCGCCATCGACGCCGCCCGCTGGATGCACACCGGCGACCTGGCCACCATGGACGAGTCCGGCTACGTCGCCATCGTGGGCCGGATCAAGGACATGGTCATCCGGGGCGGCGAGAACATCTACCCGCGCGAGATCGAGGAGTTCCTCCACACCCACCCCGACATCCAGGACGTCCAGGTCATCGGGGTCCCCGACGCCAAGTACGGCGAGGAGCTGATGGCCTGGGTGGTGATGCGCGAGGGCGCCGAGCCGCTGACCGCCGAGGCCGTGCGCGCGTTCTGCGCCGGCCGCCTGGCCCACTACAAGATCCCCAGGTACGTCCACGTGACCGGCTCCTTCCCGATGACCGTCACCGGCAAGATCCGCAAGGTCGAGATGCGCGAGCGGGCCGTGGAACTGCTCGGCCTCCAGCGGGAGGCCGAAGGCGGCGGCGCCTGACCCCAAGGGGGACGCAAGTGCGCTCCAAACCGCGGCCAAGGCACGCGCGCGACACTGAGGAGCATGGACACGACGCGCCCCCTGCCGGGGCACACGACGCGGCGGCCCGTGGCGGGGGACGCCGAGGCGATCCACGAGCTGGTCGCGCAGTACGACACGCAGGTGATCGGCGCGGCCGACTGCACGCTCGCCGACATCGCCGACGAGCTGGCCGAGCCCGGGTTCGACCCCGGCCGTGACGGGTGGCTGGTCCACGACGCCGCCGGCGCCCTCGCCGGATGGGGCCGGGCCGTGTGCCGCGGCGGCGGCGACATCGTGGACGTCGAGGTGGTCGCCCGGCCCGGCACGTCCAAGGTCGCCGAGTGGCTGTGGGAGGCCGTGCTCGGCCGGGCCGCCGGGCTGGGCGCCGAGGCCGGCCATCCCCGGGTGCGCGTGGACGCCGGGATCTACCGGCAGGACTCCGCCAAGGCCGGGCTGGCGGCGGCGTACGGGCTGGCGCCGGCGACGAGCTTCCACCGGATGCGGATCGACCACTCCGGCCCGCCGCCCCGGCCCGCGTACCTGCCCGGTGTGACCGTCCACCAGGGGCACACCGAGGAGGTGCGCGAACAGGCCCATCGGGTGCACCAGGAGGCGTTCGCCGGGCATTTCGGGTTCGTGCCCACGGCGTACGACGCCTGGCGCGAGGAGCTGGTCTCCTCCAGCGCGCACGACTGGGACCAGCTCCTGCTGGCCAGGGTGCACGGAGAGCCGGCCGCGATGCTGCTGGGCACCGACCACTTCGTGCCCGACGGGAACTGCGGCTACGTGCGCATCCTGGCCGTGCGGCCGCGCTTCCGCAGCAGGGGCCTGGGCCGGCTGTTGCTCGGCCGCGCCTTCGCCGCCGACGCCGGCCGCGGCCGGGCCGGCACGTACCTGCACGTGGACGCGGGCAACACCACCCCCGCCCTGGACCTGTACCTGTCGGCGGGCATGCGCCCGGTGCTGGTGATCGACGTCTGGCGGAAGACCGTCACGGTGTGACGCGGTGCCGGGCGAGATGGGTGAGCACCGCCTGGTTCGCCTCCCACCCGTCGGGAAACTTCACCGGCACGCCGAGCTGCACCGGCTCGGCCGAGGGGTGCGCGTCCAGCAGCTCGGCGATCCCCGCCCGCGCGACCACCACGCACGCGTGCCGGTGCCGCGAGGCGAGCACGCACAGCCGTCCCGACTCCAGGTGGAACGCGGTGGCGTCCCTGCGCCCCGACAGCGGGTGCAGCACGATCGTCACGTCGTACTCGCGGCCCTGGAGCCGGTTGGCGGTGTCCACGGTGACCTCCGGGGGCAGCCCGGCCGCGCGGATCGCCGCCACCTGGTCGCGGTGGGCGGCGCCGATCGCGATCCTGGACGGCCCCACCGGGTGCTCGCCGCGCTCGGACACCGCCACCGGGGCCCGCTGGAGCAGCCGGGTGGCGAGCACCGCGACCGCCTCCACGGCCTCCGCGTCGGTGCGCACGGTGTGGCGCTCGGGCAGCTCGTACAGCGCCCAGCCCGTGGCCGCCGCCTCCTCCAGCGCCAGATCGTACGAGGTGCGCATGCCGCCCGCGGTGAGGTGCAGCGACCGGTCGCCGTGATCGGTGCCCGACCGGAACCCGGTGAAGGGGTAGAACGCCTCCGACACCACCGGCGCCGCCGAGGCGGGCAGCCGCCACGACACCGGCAGCCGGTGCACCGGCAGGTGGGGGTTGTGCCGCAGCAGCACCGACACCGCGCTCTGCAGCGGGTCCCAGGACAGCCCGGCCCACCGCTCGCCGTCCACCACAGAGAACGGGTCGAGCTGCCCCGGATCGCCCACGAACAGCGCCCGCTCGAAGCAGCCCGCGATGCGCAGCAGCTTGTCCGAGCGCATCTGGTACGCCTCGTCCACGATCGCCCACGGCCAGGTGCGGTCGCCCGCCCAGGCCCACTTGTCGGCGGTCGCGATCACGACCGCCGGGTCGCCCAGGTCGGCCACCTTGCCCGCCACCCTGACGTTCGGATGGGCGAACACCCGCTCGGGCGCCCGGTAGCCGGTCGCCGACAGCCGGCCGATCGTCAGCGCCGGGTGCTCCGCCGCCAGCCGCTCCACCAGGTCGTCCACCTGCTCGTTGGTCTGGGCGACGATCATCAGCGGCTCGCCGGTCGCGGCGATGTGCCCGGCCGCCCGCACCACCAGCGTGGACTTGCCCGCGCCCGGCGGGGAGTCGACCACCACCCCGCGGTGGCGGGGCAGGTCGGCCAGCACCGCCTCGACCACCGCCGCGGCCTCCGCCTGCGGCGACCGCACCGGCTCCGGTGCCGCCTGCGCCGTCATGACCACTCCTCGCCCGCGTCCTCGTCGGTCGGCACGTACTCCGGCGGCGGACCGCCGTGGGTCCACGGGGTCATCTCCGGCTCCGGGAGTGCCGCCGCCGCCTGGAAGTCGTCGGTGACGGAGGTGTAGCAGACCCGCTCGCCGACCTCCGGCACCGCGCCCGGCGCCGGGGTCTTCCCCCGACCCATCCCCTTGGTGATCTTGATGGTGACCGTGCCGCCCTCCACCTCCACCACCTCGGCCTCCTGGCCGCGGCGGTCGGGGGTGCCCAGCGTCGTGCCCGGCGCCAGGCGCACCGGGTCGGCGGTGGCCACCGTGACCAGCGGGCGCAGCTTGCGCGAGCGCCCCTCGCCCTCGGTGTGCTCCGGCTCGGTGGCGACCACGTTCCCCGCGAACGCCTCGCCGGTCAGCCGGTACTCCGCCATCACCAGCGGGTCGTCGTAGGCCCGCTGCGCGTCGAAGGACGCCCTGGCCCGTTCCATCCGGGCCAGCCGCGCCGCCGCCGACACCGCGCCGTCGCGCCTGGCCTGCGGCGGCGCGCCCTCGGCGGTACGGGTCAGGAAGTCGGTGAACGCGCCGCGGTCGTAGTCCCAGCGCTGCGCCACGCTGCCGCCCGCGGGAAGCGCCCGCAGCAGCTCCAGCGCCCGCCAGGTCAGCCGCCAGGCGGGCTCGGCCTGGGAGCGCACGGCCTGCCTGATCCGCTCCACCGCGGCGGCGGTCGGCGCCTCGGCGTACGCCTCGATGGCCGGGGCCAGCACCTCGTTGTCGAACCCCGGGTCGGTGGCCGGACCCGCCGGCGGCCACAGCAGCGGGTCCTCCGCCTCCTCCGCCGCCTGGAGCCCGGTGCGGCCCGGCGGCGGGTCGATCCAGCCCATCAGCGCGGCCAGGTTGGCGTCCTCCAGGTCGCTCTGCCCGCTGGCCCAGTGCATCGCCAGCGCGTCGGTCGCGGCCAGCGTCAGCGACGAGCCCGGGTACGAGGCCCGCTCGGCGAAGAACGTCAGCCATCGGCCCAGCACCGGCACCGACGGGTGCACCGGGAACGGCCCGTCGGGCCGCCGGAACCGGGTCGAGCGGCCGAGCAGCCCCGTGAACGCCACCCCCTGCCGGTTCGGCAGCACGAGCTGCGGCGCGTCCAGGCAGCGCTCGTAGGGGTCGGCGTTGCGCCGCTCGACCGTCTCGGTCACCTTGCCGAACCCCTCGACGTACGGCAGCACCACCTCGGCCAGCTCGGCGGCGAAGGCGAAGCGCAGGTCGCGGTCGCGCGGCTGCGGCACCACCAGCAGCCGGGGCGAGCCCGGGTCGGTGCCCACCATCGCCGCCAGGGGCGCCGCCGCCTCGCCCGCGAGCTGGAACGGCACGAACACCATCGGCCGGTCGGACACGTGGCAGTGCCGTACCGTGGTCAGCCGCTGCGCCCGCCCCTCGCGCACCGCCCGCAGCCGCGCGAGCGCGGCCAGCGCGCTCACCTGGGCATCACCCTCACCGCGCCCCTTCCAGTTCCAGGCCCTCCAGGCACTCCGCGCGCAGCTCGCCGGCATAGCGGAGCAGCCGGGCGATCTCGTCCTGGCCGTCGGCGGGCTCGCGGGCGCCCTCGGCCAGCGCCAGCGCCTCCGACACGGTGGCCACCCCGCCGAGCTGGTCGCGTACGTGCCGGCCCAGCAGGTCGGTCGAGCCGCACGCCCGCGCCTCGTCGCGGCAGAAGAAGCACAGGTCGCAGGCCGACATGCACTCCGGCGCGTACCGCGCGGCCACCGCGCCCAGCGCGTCGGCGAGCTCGGCCGCCGGCCGGGTGGGGATGCCGGAGGCGTCGCGGGCCAGGTCGAAGGTCAGCTCCTCCGGCAGCGAGGCCACCAGGTCCTCGACCCGGGCCATCCTGGCGAGCTGGCGGCGCAGCACGGCCAGCTCCCTGCGCACGTCCAGCAGCGCCGCGACCGGCTTGTTGGCGAAGTTCTCCGGGCAGACCAGCACCACCTCGTGCGAGGCCCGCATCGGGTCGTGCCCCAGCTCCCGCAGCAGCTCGCGCAGCGCCAGGACGTACACCGCCGCCTGCCGCGCCGCCGCCGCCACCTTGACCGGGTCGGCCTGGCCGTCGATCACCGGGAACGACTTGATCTCCACGACGTGGAACCGCCCGCCCAGCCGGAAGGCGATCACGTCGGGCTCCAGGTAGGACGTGTGGCCCGCGATCTCCAGCGCGAACAGCGGATGGTCGTAGAACGTCCCCGCGTCGCCGTCGTCGCGCGCCGCCCGGTCGATCAGGCGGCGGGTGTGGGAGTGCCGCAGGTGCGCGCCGACGTCGGACACGTCGTGGTAGGCGACCTCCGGGATCGGCAGGTGCAGCACCTCGCGCAGCAGCCGCAGCAGCTCGGCGCAGCCGGACTCCTTCACCTGCGCCTCGAAGGCGTCGCCCCGGGTGATCGCGAACCGCGACCGCCCGAACGGCGCCGGGAACCCGACGTGCCGGGCCGTCAGCTCCTTGTCGACCCCCGCCGCGTCGAGCACCGCGCGGCGCGCGCAGCCCGGGTTGGCGGCCAGCGCCGCTATCGCGCGGGCGTCGTGCGCCAGCGGCGGCACCGGGCCGCGCAGGGCATCGAGCCGATCCTTCATCATGCTCCCTTTCGTGCGGCGTCACTCAGCGTAGCGGCGCCGAACAGGCATTCCACGTCAGCGAGCTGCCGCGCCGCGCGCCGCGCCGCGCTCGCGCGGCCGGCGGCGTCGGCGGGCAGGTGCACCTCCAGCTCCGCCGCCGCGGCCCGGATCACGTCCGCCGGGTCGGGCGGCAGCACGTCCCCCGGCATGGCGCCGGGGATGTTCCTGGCCATGCGGGCGAGCAGGCGGACCGCCGCCGCCGAGGGCTCCTCGCCGCGCCCGGTCAGAAGCTGTATCCGCTCGGCGACGCGCCGGGCGGCCGTCAGGAAGTCCACGCGCGGGCTCAGCGGGGTCACGATCCGGCGGTCGAGCGGCCAGGTGCTCACGGCGTACAGGCCGCGGGCGGGGGACAGGCGCTCGGTGAGCGCCGCGCACAGGTAGTACGGCCGCGCGTACGGCGCCGCCCGGAACGACCGCTCCTCGTCGCGGCGCAGGCTCGTCATCCGGCCCGCCCGCAGCCCGCCCGCGAAGAACGCCTCGTGCACCGCCACGATCATCCGCCCCGCGGCCGGCGCCCCCAGCATGGCCAGCGCCTGATGCACCTGCTCCCGCACCGGCACCAGCCCCGCCCGCGAGCCGCCCTCAGCCCGCTCCGCGCCCCCGGACCGCCGCCGCCCGCCATACGCCTGCCCGCCCGCCCGCCGAGAGGAGGAGGACAGGAGGCCGCCGCTTCCGGAGGCGCTCTCGGAGCTTCCGGAGGCGCTCTCGGAGCTTCCGGAGGCGCCGGCAGAGGGGGAGGCGACGCCGGAGCGAAGGGCGCCGGCGGTTTCCCCGGGCAAGAGGGCGCCAGGCACCTGCCCGGACCCGATGGAGGCGGTGCCGAGGGCATGCGCGGGCACGGTGGCCGGGCCGCCGAGGGCTGCCCGGAACGCTGCGGAGGCGGCGTCGGGTGCGGGCCCGGAGGCGTCGAGGACGTCCCCGGGCACCGTGGCCGGGGTGTCGAGGGCTTCCTCGGACACGGTGGCGTCCCAGTCGCGTTCGGCGCGCCGGAGCTCGGCGCGCAGGGCTCGGGCGAGCGCGGCGTCGCGCACCCTCACGGCGCGGCGCACCTCGGCCCTGAGCTCGTCGATCCGCCGCTCCAGGGCGTCCAACGCGTCACTCACGCGGGCGAGCGTAACAGCACTCCTGGACACTTCCGATCATTTCCCGGGATTTCCAGCATCCTCCAGCGAGTTCCCGCGCATTTCCGTGAGTTCCCGCGCGTTCCCGGGATGTGGTGTCGCGGCCTCGGCTCGAAGGCCGCGAATCAGTGGAACAGGGAGCCCGGGGCCTCGCGGCCGAGCACGGAGCCCACGCAGCGGTAGGTGCGCACGCCCTGCTGGAACTGCTCCTCCGAGGGCGGCAGCACCGAGCTCTGCCAGCGGGAGGCGGCCACGGTCTTCGCGGCGCCCTTGCGCGAGGCGAGCATGATCCGGGCCGCGCACGTCTTCTTCACCGTGGGGTGCTTCTCCAGCTCGTCGGCGTAGAACGTGATCGAGTCACGGGGGAGCGGCGCGATGGCGTACGTCTCCCACACGTGCGACTCCTCGCACGCGATCCGCCGGATCGTGACCTTGCCGGTCAGGATCAGCATGCCGCCCCAGCACTCGGGATCCTTCACGCAGGCCGCGCCCGCGCCCGCCACCGCGGCGGCCGGGCAGCCCTCGGTGTAGGTCGCCACGCCGTCGAAGCCGCCGGTCGAAGGCGCCTCCGACCGCTCCGCGCCGGCCGCCAGAGTGCCCGCATCGGAGACCGCCGGGTCGTCGCCCTGGCCGAACAGCCCGCCCGGCAGCCGTCCCTCGAAGGCCATCATCAGTGCGCCCGCGAGCAGCAGCACCAGGAACACCGCCGTGACCGCGACGAACGCCTTCGTCGAGCCGGAGGTCTGGGGCGGCTCGGGCAGCCGCGCGCCGTCGGCCCGCCGTACGCCCGGGTAGGTCGGGGCGGCGCGCAGGCCGGGCGGCGGGGGAGGCGCGCCGGGCACCGCCTTGGGCGAGGTCTCGTACGCCGCCAGGCGCGGCCCCGCGGCCGGCGGCGGGACGGGGAACGGCGAGACCGGGGGAGGGGCGGAGGACGGCGCGGCCGGGGTCAGAGACGGCACGGCCGCGGCGGCGTCGTGGACCGGGGCGGGGCGGTCCTGCGCCGGGTGGTCCTGAGCGGGGTGGTCCTGTGCCGGATGGTCCTGCTGGTCCGGAGCCGGGTGGGGGCGTCCGGGGGCCAGGGCGGCGAGGGCGTCGCGCAGCGCCGCGGCCGACGGGGTGCGGCGGGCCGGGTCGCTGTCCATGGCGCGCCTGAGCACCTCGGTCAGCTCCGGGGGCACGCCGGGGATGTCGGGGATCGGCAGCCGGTGCAACGCCATGATCACCACGACGTTCACGACGCCCGTCTCGGGGAAGCGCGGCGGGCGGCCGAACATCAGCGCGTACAGGGTCGCGGCCAGGGAGTAGACGTCGCCCTGCGGGGTGGGCTCGCTCAACTGCAGCGCCTCGGGCGGCGCGTACGCCGGGGTGAGCGCCTCGCGGGTGACCGAGACCTGGTCGCCGGACGAGCCGCCGGTCGGCATCGTGGCCAGCCCGAAGTCGGACAGCACCACGTTGCCGTACCGGTTGATGAGGATGTTGGCCGGCTTCACGTCGCGGTGCAGCACCCCGGCGGCGTGCGCGGCGGCCAGGGCGTCGGCGATGCGCACGCCGATGTCGATCACCTCGGCGGGCGCCAGGGTGCCCTCGGCGCGCATGCGGTCGAGCAGCGACCCGCCCGGGCACAGCTCCAGCACCATGTACGGCCGCCCGTCGGGCAGCACCCCGGCGTCGTAGACGTGGGCGACGTGCGGGTGCCCCGACAGCGCGCCCGCCGAGGTCACCTCGCGCATGAACCTGCGCCGGTCGCGCTCGGACACCAGCACCCGGTTGTCCACCTTGAGCGCGACCTCGCGGCCCACGGCCAACTGGCGTGCCCGGTAGACGATGCCGAACCCGCCCTGACCGAGGACGCCGAGCACCTCGTAGCCCGGCACCTCTAACTCGCCCAACACCCACCTCCATGGTCGCGAGACCAAGGCTAGTGGGGCGGCGGGGACGGCGAGCCTGTTCGCGTGCCGCCCCGGCTCACAGGCGGCGACTGATCTCCATGCCGTCCTCCACCGGGTAGAACGCCGGTCTGGACGTCGCCGCCGAGGCCGGCCGGCTCGTCGGGCCCCGGTACTACCGGGTGCTGGTGACAGGGGAGCCGGTCGGGCCGCAGTTCACCGGCCCGCTCGTGGACGCCGTCCTGGAGCGGTGCGCTGAACGCGCGCCGGCCTCCCGGCAGGGGGAGCCGGGAGGCCGGTCGCGCGGGGGAGGGGGAGCGGCCCGTCAGGTGGAGGAGGTGCTCATGTCCAGGTCCTTGATCCTGGGGTCGCCCTCGTCGGCCAGGTAGTGGTCCGGGCGGGTGACGTCGGGACCGTCGGCCATGCCCAGGCGGCGGCAGACCACCGTGCCGATCACGGCCACGACCAGGTTGACGGCCAGCGCCAGCAGGCCGGCGTAGAGGGTGATCTTGGTGTCGAAGCCCAGCTTCTCCAGCGAGAACGCCGAGCCGCCGAAGTGGGCCTTGCCGGTGGCCGGGTTGGGGATGTTGTAGAGCATCCACATCCCGGCGCCCATGCCCGCGATCCAGCCCGCGACCAGGCCGCCGCGGTGGAACCAGCGCGTGTACAGGCCCAGCGCCACGGCCGGCAGGGTCTGCAGGATGACCACGCCGCCGATGAGCTGCAGGTCGATGGCGAACTGCAGGTCGAGGAAGAGGATGCACAGCACCGCGCCGATCTTGACGGCCAGCGAGACCAGCTTGGAGACCCGGGCCTCCTCGGCGTCGTCGGCGTTCGGCCGCAGGTACTCGCGGTAGATGTTGCGGGTGAACAGGTTCGCCGCCGCGATCGACATGATCGCCGCGGGGACGAGCGCGCCGATGCCGACGGCCGCGTACGCGATGCCGGTGAACCAGTCGGGGAACATCCGGTCGAACAGTTGCGGCACGACCGTGTTGGTGTCGGTGCCGATCGGCTTGATCCCCGCCGCGATGGCCATGTAGCCGAGCAGCGCGATCAGCCCCAGCAGCAGGCTGTAGGCCGGCAGCGCGGACATGTTCCGCTTGATCACGTCGCGGTTCTTGGAGGCCAGCACGCCGGTGATGCTGTGCGGGTACAGGAACAGCGCCAGCGCCGAGCCCAGGGCCAGCGTGACGTACTGGAACTGGTTGGTGGCGGTGAGCGTGATGCCGTCGGCGGCCGAGGGGGTGGCGGCGAACTTCTGCTCGGCCGCCCCGAAGATCCCGCTCCACCCGCCGAGCTGCGTCGGGATGTAGATGATCGCGACCAGGATCACGACGTAGATCAGCGTGTCCTTGACGAAGGCGATCAGCGCGGGCGCGCGCAGCCCCGACTGGTAGGTGTACGCCGCCAGGATGCCGAAGGCGATGACGATCGGCAGGTGCCCGGTCACGCCCATCGACTTCAGCACCGCCTCGATGCCGACGAGCTGCAGCGCGATGTACGGCATGGTGGCCACGATGCCGGTGATCGCCACCAGCAGCGCCAGCGTGGGCGAGCCGAAGCGGGCGCGTACGAAGTCGGCCGGCGTGACGAAGCCGTGCACGTGCGAGACCGACCACAGCCGGATCAGCACCAGGAACACGATCGGGTACACGATCACCGTGTAGGGAACCGCGAAGAAGCCGGTGGCGCCCGCCCCGAACAGCAGCGCGGGCACGGCCACGAAGGTGTAGGCCGTGTACAGGTCGCCGCCGACCAGGAACCAGGTCACCCACGAGCCGAAGTTGCGCCCGCCGAGCCCCCACTCGTTCAGGCTGTCCAGGCTCTCGGGGCGGCGCCAGCGCGAGGCCACGAACCCCATGCCGCTGACGACCAGGAACAGCACGGTGAAGATGACGATCTCGGTCAGGTGCTCGCTCATCGGCCGTTCCTCCGCCTGGTCATCCGGTAGACGATCGTGGTGGAGGCCACGCCGACGGCGATGAAGGCCAGTTGCAGCCAGTAGAAGCGCGGGAACCCGAACAGGGCCGGTTCCTCGGCGTTGAACAGGAAGGGGAGCAGCGGCAGGACGATCGGCAGGAGCAGCAGCCAGTTCCACGGGCTGCGGTCGCTCCTGACGGGCGGCGTCCGGTCGTCGTTCTGTGCGGTCACACGATCTCCAGGTGCGAGGTGGTGCGTGGGAGCAGGCGGAGCGGCGAAAGCGCGAACAAGCAGGGACCCTGCCGGGAGCGTAATTACCTCGCGGTGAAATGCCGTTCACCAATCGCCGAACGGATGCGTTGGCGCGGCAAGCGGTGACCGCGTCCACTCGCGCCAGGTCAACACGCCCGTCAACCCCGCTCCGCGGAAGAACCGTTCATCCGCTCGACGAGGATTTACCGCCGCTTGTCGAAAACGGTGGTAAGGGCCCTTGACAGCCGTGCCGGCGCGGGCGGCCGGGGGAAGCCGCCGGAAAAGTTGACAGAAGATGTCCTGTTTTCCGGGGAGGCTGGCCGCATGACGCAGAACACCAGCCAGAACGTGAACCTGCGCGGCACGGTCGCGCTCGTCGCCGGCGCCACCCGGGGCACCGGCAGGGGCATCGCGGTGGAGCTCGGCGCGGCGGGCGCCACCGTCTACTGCACCGGCCGCACCACCCGGGAGCACCGCTCCGAGCTGGACCGCCCCGAGACGATCGAGGAGACCGCCGAGCTGGTCACCAAGGCCGGCGGCACCGGGATCGCGATCCGCGCCGACCACCTCGTGCCCGAGGAGGTGCGGGCGGTCGTGGAGCGGATCGACCGCGAGCACGGCCGCCTGGACGTGCTCGTCAACGACGTCTGGGGCGGCGACCCGCTCGCCGAGTGGGACACGCCGGTGTGGCGGCACTCCCTGGACAAGGGGCTGCGCCTGCTCCGGCTCGCCGTGGACACCCACATCATCACCAGCCACTTCGCGCTGCCGCTGCTGATCAGGAACCCGGGCGGCCTGGTGGTCGAGGTGACTGACGGCACCTTGGAGTACAACGCCGGCCACTACCGGCTGAACCTGTACTACGACCTGGCCAAGTCGGCGGTGCTGCGCCTGGCGTACGCGCAGGCGGAGGAGCTGCGCCCGCACGGGTGCACCGCCGTCGCGCTCACGCCCGGCTGGCTGCGCTCGGAGATGATGCTGGACATCTACGGCGTCACCGAGGCGAACTGGCGCGACGCCCTGGACAAGGAGCCGCATTTCGCGATCTCCGAGACGCCCGCGTTCACCGGCAGGGCCGTGGCCGCACTGGCCGCCGACCCCGCCCGCGCCCGCTGGTCCGGCCGGTCGCTGTCCAGCGGGCAGCTCGCCAAGGAGTACGGCTTCACCGACGTGGACGGCAGCAGGCCCGACGCCTGGCGCTACATCGTGGAGGTGCAGGACGCCGGCAAGCCGGCCGACACCACCGGCTACCGCTGACCGTCCCTCTCATCGGCCCCTGCGCGGCCCGCTACCCGCCTCCCTGACCGGCCCGCTGCCCGGCTTCCTGCCCGGCTTCCTGCCCGGCTTCCTGACCGGCCTCCTGCCCGGCCGGGGCCGCGTACAGGGCGGCCAGGCGGGCCGCGTCGGCGGCGTGGCGGGCGCGCAGCTCGGGCGGGCCGAGCACCTCCGCCTCCGCGCCGAAGCGCAGCACCTGGCTGTGGGCCACCTCCAGCGACTCCACCGGCAGCGTCACGGTCACCCGGCCGAGCGCGTCGGGCTCGCCCGCCGAGGCCAGCGTCTCCTCCAGCGCGGCCCGGTCGGCGATGTGCGGCAGCGCCCGCATCCCCTGGGCGCTGAGCCGCAGCGTCACCCGGGTGCGCAGCAGCGAGCGGGCGAACCGCTCGGCGTGCTCGGCCCAGAAGGCGGCCAGGTCGAACCCCGCCACCCGCTCGAACCGCTCCCCGTCCGTGCGGACCCCGGCGAACCGGTCCACCCGGTAGACCAGGAACCGGTCGCGGCGGCGGGCCACGAGGTACCACACCCCCGCCTTGAGCACCAGCCCGTACGGCTCGACCGTGCGCTCCTCGTCGCGGTAGCGCGCGGTGACCACCAGGTCGCCCCACACCGCCCGCGACAGGGCGGCCAGCTCGGGCGGGGTCTGGCCGTTCTGGAACCAGCCGGGCGCGTCGAGGTGGAAGCGCTGCGCGGCCGTCTCGGGGGCGTCGCGCACGCCCTCGGGCAGGGCCGCGGCCGCCTTCAGCCGGGCCGCCGCCGCCACCTCGGCCAGCCCCATCTCACGCAGCGCGCCCGGCACCCCGGACAGGAACAGCGCCTCGGCCTCCGCCCGCCCCAGGCCGGTCAGCCGGGTGCGGTATCCGTCGAGCAGCCGGTAGCCGCCGGCCCGGCCCCGGTCGGCGTACACCGGGACCCCGGCCTCGGCCAGCGCCAGCACGTCGCGGTGCACCGTGCGCTCGGAGACCTCCAGCTCCCGCGCCAGCTCGGCCGCGGTCATGCCGCCCCGCGTCTGGAGCAGCAGCACCAGTGAGATCAGCCGCGCCGCCCGCATGCCTACGACCCTACGCGCGCGGGCAACGGAACCGGACGCGGCAGGCGCACGGGTGCGCAAGGGGCCCGGGGACCGGTCGCCTCACCACAGTGCCCGCGGTCCCCGGGCCCGGCTCGTGCTTACCATGAATTCGCCGCCGGCGCCGCCGCGGATGACGCCCGGAGCGCTTGGACCGCTTGAATCCGGGGCGAACGCGGCGCACCCGGTTGGGCGGATTGCGTTGCACGGGTCCTGAGCCCCGGCTACGCTGGTCGGCATGCGAAATCAGCCGACCCTCCAGTGGTGGCGTCGCTTCTAGGCGGCGCTCGATTTCGCATACGCGAGAAGGCGAATGAGCCGCCCCGAGAGGCGGCTTTCTGCATGTCCGCCCCCGGGGCATCACCTGACAGACGGTATTAAGGGGCGAGACAGCGTGGAGATCAGCGGATATACCACCTCCGGCGGCGTCGGCGTCGAGGTGTCCACCTTCGACGTGCCGGAGTCGGTGCTCGACGACGTCGTGACCGCGCTGGGGGAGCGGCGGGGCGGCGTGCTCTCCTCCGGCATGGAGTATCCCGGCCGTTACAGCCGCTGGCACCTCGCCTACGTGGACCCGTGCCTGGAGATCGTGGCCAGGGGCCGCAGGATCTCCGCCCGCGCGCTCAACGAGCGCGGGCGCGTGGTGCTGCCCGCCGTGGCCACCTGCCTGCTGGCGGCCGGCAAGCCGGTGCCGGGCGGCGAGCCCTCCGCCGACTTCGTCGAGGTGTACGTCGCGGAGTCCGAGGACATCCTGCCCGAGGAGATGCGCAGCCGCCGGCCCACCGTGTTCACCGCGATCCGCGAGGTCATCGCGGCCTTCAAGGGCGAGGACGGCCACCTCGGCCTGTACGGCGCCTTCGGCTACGACCTGGCCTTCCAGTTCGAGCCGATCCGCCAGGTGCTGGAGCGCCCCGCCGACCAGCGCGACCTGGTGCTCCACCTGCCCGACCGGATCATGGTCATCGACCGCAAGCGCGAGACCAGCAAGGAGTACCGCTACGAGTTCACCGTGGACGGCGTCTCCACCCGCGGCATGGAGCGCACCGGTGAGGTGATCCCGCTCGTGCCCGCCCCGGCCGAGCTGCCCGCCGACCCGCCCAAGGGCGAGTACGCCGAGGTCGTGGCCGCCGCCAAGGAGAAGTTCGTCCGCGGCGACCTGTTCGAGGTCGTCCCCGGCCAGGTGTTCCACGCCGCCTGCGGCGACCCCGCCGGGTTCTACCGGGCGCTGCGCAAGAGCAACCCCGCGCCGTACGAGTTCCTGTTCAACCTCGGCGACGGCGAGCACCTGGTCGGCGCCTCGCCCGAGATGTACGTACGGGTCAACGGCGACCGCGTCGAGACCTGCCCGATCTCGGGCACCATCGCCCGGGGCAGCAACCCGGTCGAGGACGCCGAGGCCATCCGCACCCTCCTGTCCAGCGTCAAGGAGGAGTCGGAGCTGACCATGTGCACCGACGTGGACCGCAACGACAAGTCGCGGATCTGCGTCCCCGGCAGCGTCCAGGTCATCGGCCGCCGCCAGATCGAGATGTACTCCCGGCTCATCCACACCGTGGACCACATCGAGGGCCGGCTGCGCCCCGGCTTCGACGCCCTCGACGCCTTCCTCACCCACATGTGGGCGGTCACCGTGACCGGCGCGCCCAAGACGTGGGCGATGCAGTTCATCGAGGACCACGAGGCCACCACCCGCCGCTGGTATGGCGGCGCGGTCGGCGTGCTCGGCTTCGACGGCTCGATGAACACCGGGCTCACCCTGCGCACCGCGCAGATCCGCCACGGCGTCGCGGCCGTGCGCGCCGGCGCCACGCTGCTGTTCGACTCCGACCCCGCCGCCGAGGAGCGCGAGACCGAGCTGAAGGCCAGCGCGCTGCTCGGCGCCCTGGCCGCGGTGGGCCGCTCGTCCGCGGCCTCGGCGGAGGAGGCCCGCGTCCCGGCGCGCGAGCTCCCCGGCGAGGGCATGCGGGTGCTGCTGGTGGACCACGAGGACTCCTTCGTCAACACCCTGGCCGACTACTTCCGCCAGCAGGGCGCCGAGGTCACCACGCTGCGGCACGGCTTCCCGCAGGCCATGCTGGACGAGCTGGGCCCCGACCTGGTCGTGCTCTCGCCCGGCCCCGGCTGGCCGTCCGACTTCGGCTGCTCGGCCCTGGTCGAGGCCCTGTACGAGCGCGGCCTGCCGGTCTTCGGCGTGTGCCTGGGCCTGCAGGCGATGGTCGAGCACGCGGGCGGCGAGCTGGAGCTGCTGCCGTACCCCGAGCACGGCAAGCGCGGCCGGGTGCGCCGCTCCGGCGACAGCGCCCTGCTCGACGGGCTGCCGGAGGAGTTCGTGGCCGCGCGCTACCACTCGCTGCACGCCAAGCGGCACAGCGTACGCGGGTTCACCGCCACCGCCGAGACCCCCGACGGCGCGGTGATGGCGATCGAGGACCCGGTCAACCGGCGCTTCGCGGTGCAGTTCCACCCCGAGTCGATCCTCACCGCCGAGGGCGGCGCGGGCGCCAGGATCATCGCCAACGTGCTGCGGCTGGCCCGCCGCTGACCGCCGTCCCCGCCCGCCGCGATCCGCCCCGCGAAGGGGAGGTGCGTGAGCGGGCGGGGACGTAGAGTGATCACGACAGACCGGGACGCCGGAGAGCGGGGGTGGGGCGCATGCGGGCCGAGGACCTGATACCGTCGCGGCTGCCCGAGGTGACTCGGCAGGCGGTGCTCGCGCCGCTCATCGACCATCACTGCCACGGCGTGCTGCGCGACGAGCTCGACCGCGCCCGCTTCGAGCTGGCCATGACCGAGTCGCACGCGCCGTCGCCGCCGGGCACCACCCACTTCGACACCCCGCTCGGCGTGGCGATCCGCCGCTGGTGCGCGCCGCTGCTCGACCTGGAGCCGCACGCCCCGCCCGGCGTCTACCTGGCCCGCCGCTCCGAGCTGGGCGCCGAGGAGGTCAACCGGCGGCTCCTGGCCGCCGCCGGGGTGGGCGCGTTCCTGGTCGACACCGGGCTCGACGAGCCCGGCCTGCTCACCCCGGCCGAGATGGGCCGCCTCGGCGGCGCGGCGGCCGACGAGATCGTGCGGCTGGAACGCGTCGAGCGCGAGGTCGCCGCCGACGGCCCCTCCGCCGTCGACTACATGGACCGCCTGGGCGAGGAGCTGGCCAAGTGCGCCGCCCGCGCCGCCGGGTTCAAGTCGATCGTCGCCTACCGGCACGGGCTCGGCTTCGACCCCTCGCGGCCCAGCAGGGGCTCGGTGATCGCCGCCGCCAACCGCCGCCTCGCCGAGCCGCGCGAACGCCTCACCGACCCGGTGCTGCTGCGCCACCTGATCTGGACCGCCGTCGACGCGGCGCGCGAGCGCGGCCTGCCGCTGCAGTTCCACACCGGCTTCGGCGACCCCGACCTCGACCTGCACGCCAGCGACCCGTCACTGCTGACCGGCTTCGTCCGCCTGATGCAGCCGCTGGGCCTGCCGGTGGTGCTGCTGCACTGCTACCCCTACCACCGCCAGGCCGCGTACATGGCCGCGGTGTACCCGCACGTGTACGTGGACGTGGGCCTCGCGCTCACCCACGCCGCCGCCGGGTCGCCCGCGATCCTCGCCGAGCTGCTGGAGCTCGTGCCCTTCCACAAGCAGCTCTACAGCTCCGACTGCTACGGCGTGGCCGAGACCTGCTTCCTCGGCGCGCTGTACTTCCGCCGCGGCCTGGCCAGGGCCCTCGCGGCGCGCGTGGACGAGGGCGAGTGGAGCAGCATCGACGCCGCCCGCGCCGCCCACATGACCGGCTCCGGCAACGCCCGCCGCGTCTACCGCCTGTGACGGCCACCCCTCCGGCACCACCGCGTCCTCCGGCCCGCGCCACCGCCCTCCGCGCCCGCCCCGGGCCGCCCACATGACCGGCTCCGGCAGCGCCCGCCGCGTCTACCGCCTGTGACGGCCACCCCTCCGGCACCACGGCGTTCTCCGCTCCGGCCCGCGCCACCGTCCCCCGCGCCTGGCCCGGCCCCCCGCGCCTGGCCCGGCCCCCCGCGCCTGGCCCGGCCCCCCGCGCCTGGCCCGGCCCCCCGCGCCTGGCCCGGCCCCCCGCGCCTGGCCCGGCCC
>NZ_JACHGN010000008.1:105341-465145 GCF_014202315.1 Thermocatellispora tengchongensis
CCCCCCGCGCCCGGCCCGGCCCCCCGCCTGGCCCGGCCCCCCGCGCCCGGCCCTGCTCCCCTCCCGCGTCCGGCCCGGCTCCCCCTCCCACGCCCGCGGCTGGCCTGGCTCCCCCAGGGCAGCGGCGTCGTGGTCCCCATCGGCGCCCCGCCCGCCCCAGGGCAGGCAATAGTCATGCATTTCCTGTTATGGGATCTCGTTCTCTGGTAGGAGGTGACCCCCCCTTTACGGGTCAATAATCGGGGCGATGTCTGCCATCGAAATCCGAAACCTATTCAAGTCGTTCGGGCCGGTAAAGGCGGTCAACGACGTTTCATTCACGGTGGAGTCCGGCACGGTGACCGGGTATCTCGGTCCCAACGGCGCGGGCAAGACCACCACCCTGCGGTGCCTGCTCGGGCTCGTCGCCGCCGACGGCGGCACCGCTCTCGTCAACGGTCACCGCTACGCCGAGCTCGACCACCCGCTCACCGAGGTCGGCGCGGTGCTGGAGGCGACCAACTTCCACCCCGGGCGCAGCGCCCGCAACCACCTGCGCGTCATGTGCACGGCCGCGGGGCTGCCCGCCGACCGGGCCGACGACGCGCTCGCCCAGGTCGGCCTGGCCGACGTCGCGAACAAGCGGGTCGCCGGGTTCAGCCTGGGCATGCGCCAGCGCCTGGCCCTGGCCACCGCGCTGATCGGCCGGCCGAAGGTGTTCATCCTGGACGAGCCCGCCAACGGGCTCGACCCGGCGGGCATCCAGTGGCTGCGCGGCTTCCTGCGCCACCTCGCGCACGAGAAGGGGGCGGCCGTGCTCGTCTCCAGCCACGTGCTGTCGGAGGTCGAGCAGACCGTGGACAACGTGGTGATCATCGCCGGCGGGCGCCTGGTGCACCAGGGCGCGCTGGCCGACCTGACCGCCAACGGCGACCACGGCGTACGCGTGCGGGCCGACGAGGACGAGAAGCTGGCCGCGGCCGTGGAGCGCGAGGGCGGCCGGGCCGAGCGCCTGGGCGACGGCGTGCTGCGCGTGCGGGGCCTGGACCGCGAGGCCGTGGGCCGGATCGCCCTGGACGAGCGCATTCTGGTCAGCGAGATGGTCCAGGAGCGCTCCGACCTGCAGAAGGTCTTCCTGGAGCTGACCGGCTCCGCGCAGAACGGCTCGGCCGGAGAACCCCGGCCGCAGGTGGAGTGGCCGCAGCCCCGCTCCACTTCGGGAGGTGACGCCTGATGGTCGCACTGGTCCGCGCCGAGCTGCAGAAGCTGTTCACCACCCGGCTGTGGTGGGTCATGCTGATCTCGGCCCTGCTCTACAGCGGCTTCGTGCTGGTCCTGGTCACCGCCTTCGCGGGCGTGTCCGGCAGCCCCGGCGTGCCGGCGAGCCCGGGGCGCGACACCCCCGAGTACCAGCAGCTCGCCTGGTCCTCCGGTTCCGCGGCCACGCTGTTCGTGATGATCCTCGGCATCGTGATGGTCACCGCCGAGTACCGCTACCAGACCATCACCGGCACCTTCCTCACCACGCCGCGCCGCGGCCGGGTGGTGACGGCCAAGCTGCTGGCCGGCCTGGTCGTGGGCGTGCTGTTCGGCCTGGCCACGCTGGCGCTGACCGCCGTCGTCGTGATCCCCGCCGTGAGCCTGTCGGGCGGCGAGGTCACCCTGACCGACCACGGCATCCCGCGCATCGCGGGCGGCGTCCTCGCCTCGGTCGCGCTGTACGCGCTGTTCGGCATCGGGCTCGGCGCGCTGATCCGCAACCAGATCGGCGCGATCATGGCCGGTGTCGCGTGGGTGTTCGTGGTGGAGGCGATCCTGGCCGTGGTGCCCGCGCTGCGTACGGTCGGCAAGTGGACCCCGGGAGGCGCGTCCAATGCCCTGATCAACGTCAACGTGAACACCGGCCTCGGCGAGTTCGACCTGCTGCCCGCCTGGGGCGGCGCGGCGGTGCTGGTGGCGTACGCGCTGCTGTTCGCGGCCGTGGCGTCGCTGACGACGCTGCGCCGCGACATCACCTAGGAAGCCGCGACATCACCTGGGAAGCCGCGACATCACCTGGGAATCGGCCACGGTCGCCCGCGATCGCGGACCAGACGCCGGGCACGCTCGTCTAGGCTGGTCGGGTCGTTTGAACGGGGGGAGGCCGGGACGTGATCGAGGACGAGGTGCGGCTGCTGGACGACGTGACGGTGGAGCTGGTCAAGCACAGCGCGTCCGACGCCGACGTGCTGTTCGCGGCCCGGGTCTCCACCGCCGGCGAGCAGTCGCTGGAGGAGCTGCACAAGGACCCCGAGCGGTCGCGCGGGCTGATCAACTTCCTGATGCGCGACCGGCACGGCAGTCCGTTCGAGCACAACTCGATGACCTTCTTCATCAGCGCGCCGATCTTCGTCTTCCGCGAGTTCCACCGGCACAGGACCGGCTGGTCCTACAACGAGGAGAGCGGGCGCTACCGCGAGCTGCGCCCGGTCTTCTACGTCCCGGGTCCCGAGCGCAAGCTGGTGCAGGAGGGCAAGCCGGGCCGGTACGTCTTCGTCGAGGGCACGCCGGGGCAGCGCAAGGTGGTGCTGGAGGCCATGGAGGGCGCCTACCGGCAGGCGTACTCCGCCTACCGCGAGATGCTGGAGGCCGGGGTCGCCCGCGAGGTGGCGCGCGCCGTGCTGCCCGTCGGGCTGTTCAGCACCATGTACGCCACCTGCAACGCCCGCTCGCTGATGCACTTCCTGTCGCTGCGCACCAAGAGCGAGGACGCCAAGGTGCCCTCCTTCCCGCAACGCGAGATCGAGATGGTCGCGGAGAAGATGGAGGCGCTGTGGGCCGGGCTGATGCCCATCACCCACGCCGCCTTCGTCGCCAACGGCCGCGTCTCGCCATAGGGAGGGCGGTAGCCGGGGGTCAGGACGGCAGCGCCGGCAGCACGTAGATCTCGGCCCCGGGGGGCAGCCGGCAGTCCAGGCCGCCGAGGCGGCGGGCGTTCTCGCCGCAGACGAACATGGTGATGTGCCCGCGGATGCGGCCGTGGTCGTCGCGCAGCCGCCGCTCCAGGCACGGGTGCGTACGCCGCAGCCGGTCCAGGGCGGAGCCCAGCGTGGGATGGCCGCCCTCGGCCGGCGCCACCGCGAAGACCCGCACCTCGCCCGCCCCGCGCACCCAGTGGCGCAGCGTGGCCGGCAGCACGAACGTCACCAGCGTGACCGGTCTGGACATGTCCTCACAGCCCCTCCTGTGCCGGAGCCGCGGGCGCAGCGCTGGTGTGCTCGTCGGGTGGCTCGCTCACAGCACCTTCTCCCAGGTCTCGCCGTCTGCGGGGGTCACGTTCGGCCGCTGCGCGCGGATGGGCCCCATGGTGTCACGTTGGAAACCTGACGGCCGCTCTCTGGCGGATTTGTGCCTGCGGTTCGCCCTGATGGTCGTAAATATTGAGGTATACGGCCCGGCTCAGGCTGATTTCGTCCCACGCCAAACCGGGGTATCCGGCAGGCCCGGAGAGGGCGCGCGTGCCGGCGCCGATTACCCGGGGGGTAATCGCAACGCTTCCCCGCCGCCCGGTAGCGTGCGGGGCATGCGGGGAACTGCGGAACGGGACGAGCGCGAGGCGCCGATCGGGGAGCTGTTGCGGAGCTGGCGGCAACGGCGCAGGGTGAGCCAGCTCGACCTGGCCATCGCGGCCGGGGTGTCGGCGCGGCACATCAGCTTCCTGGAGACCGGGCGGGCGCGGCCCAGCCGCGAGATGGTGATGCGGCTGGCCGATAACCTGGGCGTGCCGCTGCGGCACCGCAACCGGCTGCTGGTGGCGGCCGGCTTCGCCCCGGCCTACCGGGAGCGCCCGGTGGACGCGCCGGAGATGGGCGCGGTGCGCGCGGCCCTGGATAAGATCCTGGCCGGGCACGAGCCGTACCCGGCGCTGGTGGTGGACCGGGGCTGGCACCTCGTGGCGGCCAACCGCGCCGCGGGCCTGTTCCTGGAGGGCATGCCGGACCACCTGCTGGAGCCCCCGATCAATGTCATGCGGCTGTCGCTGCACCCCGACGGCCTGGCCGCGCGCATGGTCAACCTGCCCGAGGTGCGCGCGTCGCTGCTGTACAACCTCAGGCGGCAGGCCGACGCGTCCGGCGACGGCGTGCTCGCCGAGCTGCACGACGAGATCGCCGCCTACCGCTACCCCGGCGTGGACGTCAACGTCGCCCGCCTGCCCGGCGCCGCCGACATCCTGGTGCCGCTGCGGGTCCGGCACGGCGACGCGGTGCTGTCGCTGTTCACCACGATCGCCGCGTTCGGCACCCCCGTGGACGTCACGGTCTCCGAGCTGGCCATCGAGATGTTCTGGCCGAACGACGAGGCCACGGCCGCCGCGCTGCGGGCCTGGGCCGGGGAGTAGCCCTCACCGCCCGGGGGCGGGGGAGGGGCAGCGCGAGTACGCCGGGCGCGGCTCGCGCGGTTCCCCGCAGGGCGGCTCCGGCCGAAGGGTGTCGTGGTGGATGCGCGAGAGCGGCACCCCGTCGGCGCGCAGCCGCCGCACGGCCTCCTCCACCATCGCGGGCGGGCCGCACACGTACGCCACGTGCTCGCCCCAGGAGTGGAAGCGCCCCATCACGTCCGGCAGGCTGCCGCGCATCCCGGCGTACCCGGGCTCGTCGGAGACCACCGGCAGCACCCGCAGCCACGGCCACGACGACTCCAGCCGCGCCAGGTCGGGCAGGTCGTACAGCTCCCGCTCCCGCCGCGCGCCGAACAGCAGGTGGATGTTCGGGCGGCGGCCGGAGGCGATGACGTCCTCGACGATCGCCTTCAGCGGGGCCAGCCCGGTCCCGCCCGCCACGGCGAGGATGTCGCGGTCGCCGGCGGGTGGTGCCATGGTGCCCATGGGCGGGCCCAGCATCAGCGTGTCGCCGATGCGGGTGTGCCGGACCAGCGCCGTGGACACCCAGCCGCCCGGCACCGCGCGCACGTGCAGGCTGATCGTGTTGTCCGCCCGGGGCGCGTTGGCGATGGAGAAGGTGCGCCACACGCGCGGCCAGCGCGCCGTCTGGACGTTGACGTACTGCCCGGCCGTGAACGGCAGCGGCTGCGCGGGCCGCAGCGTGAGCACCGCGATGTCCTCGGTACGCCGGTCGTGGTCGATCACCTCGGCGAGCCACCACGCCGGGGACACCCCCGAGTCCGACTCGGCCGCGTCGATCATGATGTTGGCGGCGGCGGTGTAGGCGGCGACCCAGGCGGCCTCGATCTCGCTGGTCCAGATCTCGGCCGCGAACCGCCTGACGGTGGCGAGCAGCGCGTTGCCCACGGCCGTGTAGTGCTCGGCCAGCACCCCGTACTTGCGGTGGTCGCGGCCGAGCTGGCCGAGGTAGGCCGCCAGGCCGTCGGGGCTGTCCAGGCTCCACACGATGCGGGTCAGCGCGCCGAAGAGCCGGTCGCGCTGCACGTCCAGCGCGGGCGGGAACATGCCGCGCAGATGGGGGCTCTCGGCGAAGAGCCGCCCGTAGAAGTACGCCGCGGCCTGGGCCGCGACCGGTTCGACGAGCGCGAAACTCTCTTTGATGAGCCGCGGATTCACTGACATTTGCTGAAAACCAACCCTAATCAATCGGAATGACTTCCGATCGCCTTGATCCACCTCCCTGACGGCTCCGGGTAACGAGCGCCGGCGGCCCCGGCTCGTCCGATCGCTCGAATTTGAGTCTTCCACCACCGCCTGGGTGACACAACCGTTTTGCCGTGATCAGACGGGTAAGCGAACTATCCGTGATCAGATCGTCATTGCCGGTTCCCCATAATCGAGGCTAAAGCGAAAAATAATCGCGTTCGTTGGCTCCGCTATTTACCGATCCCGGAACCCCCGGTCAGCCCCGCCCCGAAGTGTCCCCAACCGCGATTTGCGGCCCGCCGGACCCCGCCCGGCAGCCCGAGCAGGCGCCCGGACGCCCCGATCGCGGTACGTGACCGGGCGTGTGAGGTGCGAGAGCGCCTGTGACGGATGAGGGGGAAGTGTCGTTGCGGCGCACTGGAGATCATGATCGCCTGATCGGTCAAGCCGTGGTCCGGTGGGAGATTTGGCCAGGACGAAACCAGCAAACCGGCATAAGCGGGGCCGCCGCGCGGTGGCCCAGTCCTGACTCCCGACGCGCTAAGGCGAACGGGAACACCCCGCAAATGATCAAGCTTCTTGTCTCTCCTGGGCGGGCCACATCAACTACCCCGGCTCGCCGTTCGAGCGGCTGTGCGCTGGTCGGAGTGCATGACCTCCCCGGCCATTGACATCGTGGAGGAGCCGGTGCCGTACGCCGAGCGGGCCCACGTGGTGGACAAGCGGGGGTACGGGTTGTTCGCCGACCGGGCCGGGGCGGCGCTGGTGGAGGAGCGGGGGTGGCGGGACCTGTACGTGTGCGGGATCGCGACCGAGTCGTGTGTGCCGGCGACGGCGCTGGGGGCGTTCGGGCTGGACCTGACGCCGTGGGTGATCGTGGACGCGTGCGCGAGCAGCGCCGGCGAGGAGGCGCATGAGGCGGGGTTGTTGGTGACGCGGCGGTTCATCGGGGCGGGGCAGCTCGGGCTGGTGGCGGATGTGCCGGAGGAGGTGGTCGCTTCGCCGGTGGTGGGGAGGGGGCCCGGGTAGGCTGGTGGCGCGGTGCCCGGGTGTGGGTGCCGTCCTTGGGAGCCGCCCTGGTAGGTCCTCACACCTCTGGCAGGTTGTTCCCGGGCTCGACACTCGTCTCCAGGTTGAAGACGCTATGGATGGCCTCGATGCCCTCCTGGCTGTCGTGGTTCTCCCCGTCCAGCTCTGCTCTGATCCTGACCATCACCTGATAGGGGATGCGAAGGAGCTTGCCGTGCAGGCCGCCGACGTCGATGCGAAGGAGCAGGACCCTCGGCTTCCCCTGGAGCTGGCTTTGCGGTTCACTGATCTCCACGCGAGCTCGGTCTGTGGCTTCCAGGGCGTCACTGTCGGGGAAGACGTGCCAGGCTCCCAGCGACGCCACGGCTGTGCCTTGCAGGCGCTGGATCGGCAGGTCGCTGAACGTCTGCAGCGTTCCGTCCGAGTACGGCACGTAGGACACCACCTCATCCACGGCTAGGTGACCTCCCACGTTGAAGGGCGGCCTGAGTGCGATCACTCCCGTGTAGGTGATGAGAAGCTGCCTGTTAGGTGGGGTTGTCTCCTGCACCCAGGTCAAGTACGGGACGAACAGGTGTTGCGGCTGGTCGATGTCGCCTGTCGGCACCAGGATGGTCATCGTTGTCCTTTGTGGCGGCCGGAGCGGTTCGGCTCTTTCATGCCCTGAGGAGAATCCGCGGCGGCCCGTGCTGCGGTAAACATTCAGCTTTCGCGTCCTCGGTGGCGGCGTCTGACAGGTCTCAGCACTCGCCTGATGGCGGTAGAGCGGCAGGGGCCTGCCTTCGGGCAGGCCATCGCGTTCCGGCGTGATCCGTTGGTTGCCGCGCGGCAACGTGGCTAAGGGGAGGCGCCCTGCCAGCGGGTGCCACTCCGCGATTCAGCGCGACCTGGCGTAATCAGGGGTAATCGCGGCTGAGTCTGGGCCCGCTCGGTGTTCCCGCACCGGCGTGCCCGCCACCTGGCCGGCGAGACGACACCCCTGACTGCGGCCGAGCGCAAAGAGATCACGACCACCGAAGATCTCAGAGGCGCGATATTGGTGGGTGTGCGTGGTACGACCGAGCAGCAGATACGGGAGGAGGCGAAGGTCGATTCGAAAACAGAGTTCTGAGACGCCCGGCCCCAGCGCATCCTGCCCGCCGGCCCTAACACTGATTACGCACTTCCGACCTGCGTCCTGAACGACACGGAGATCCTGTTGGACGAGCTGGACCTAGCCGAAGCGAAGGAGCCGGCTGGGCCGTCCATCAATAGCTCGATCTACGACAGGAGCGGCCCTGCCCTCACCAACATCGCGGACCGAGCATCACCGCTATTCGCGGTCGGGCAGGTGCTCCACCTGGTTGACCTCGTCCCGCGGGAGGACCCCGCTCCCGCCGAGGACGGGCGTCGCCCCGCCCTGCCCGACGCCCTCGCCGAGCAGGACCACCCCGGACGCGGCGGGGACGGTCGCGGTCGGCGTGCCGGCGTCGCCGTGGATCACGCAGTCGAACACGACCTTCCAGTGGATGTGGTGAAGGTAGACCACGTCCACCGGCTGGTGGTTGGCGCCCTCCCGGACGGCGACCAGCCACGTCCAGAACTCCTTCTCCCCGCCGCACCCGGCCGGCGCCCAGCCGACCAGAGCTTCCAGGCCGGGCCCGCCGGTGTGGGAGGGGTGGTGGAAGGGGACCACCGGATCGTCCATCAATCGGATGTTGACGGGGTTGTTTGGGTCGGCCTTCTCGCGCGACTCGTCCCCGTACCAGCAGCCCTTGAGGGTGTCGCTGTCCCGCATGCGCTGCGGCAGCCTCGTGCGGTGCCGGGCGGCGCGCGCGCCGCTGCGGTAGAGCACCCAGAAGTCGGCCGACTCGACGGTCTGCACCCAGCCGATCTTCCACGCCTCGTTCCCGGCGAACCGCACGGTCGCGTCGAAGTCGACCCCAAAAGAGCCGATCGCGTGGGACGGCAGTTCGGGGGCCTCGTCCCCCGGCTCGCCCGACTCCGAGGCGTCGGAGTCGGGCTGGTTCTCCTGGACGACCAGCCCGGACGCGAAGTTGAGGTCCAGGCTCAGCACCTGGAACCCCTGCCCGCGCGGGCCGGCGACCTCCGGATACGGCACGCGGCTGCCCGCCTGCGTGCGTACGCTCTGCGCAGGCTGGAACGGCTGATCGGTCATGAGGCCCCTTGTCTCCGGTTTCGTCCTCATGGGACCACAGTGTGATCCGCGTCACAAGACCGCCGTCCTACGCCCTCGAACTAGCCGTGATCACCTGACGACAGCGGCGCCCGTCCTTCCCGGACGGGTCCGCCAGGCTACCCACGCCGACGATCAGTACGCTCCGGCGTCAGCAAGCCCCCCTCGACCGCGATCGCGACCAGTAGCGTCGGTAGAACCTGGGCGGCCGTCGAATAGAACTGCTCGGTCCCGAACACGCATCCAGCGTCCACCGGTCGGAGAGTCCGGTCCACCGGAATCCGGGAACCGGCGGTCGCCCGGCAACGCTGACGCCTGGAGGCGTCGCGGCGGAGCTGAGTCGCAGGTCGGGCGGGCCCGTCTGAGCCACAAACCAGACCCGCCCGCGCCCCGCCGCCCTGGGCGAATGCGGGCGGAGGGCCACTCATCAACTCTACTGGCCCCGGATCCAGGGCCACTCGGGAGTCTTGATCGTTTCCGAGTCTTCTAGTGGGTTGAATCGGTAGCCGGTGTGGGCGCGCCCAGTGGGTGAGGTGGTCACGGCCGGTAGTGGTGGGGTGCGCCCTGCCGGTGAGGTGTTGCTCGTGATCCTGGTCGTGTCCACTGGGAACGCGACGCGCGCCCTGCGGCAACCGACCTGCGCCAACGCGACCAACACGACTTGGCCGCCTCGACCGGCGTGCACAGCGCACCCTAACGCGGCCAACGCTTGCAAATGCTACGAAACGGAAACCCGAGATCCATGACATAACGGAAATGGAGTGCGCCATGATGGGACCGCCGCTGGAAATGGGGTGGGTGTCGCCCGAGGCAGGGTGGTACGACTCCGCGCATGCCACCTGGGGAGAACGCATGACCCGACCGCTGATCGGAATCACCTCCTATCTCGAAGCCGCCCGCTGGGGCTCCTGGGTCCGTGAGGCGGTCCTGTCGCCGCCGGCGTACGCCAAGGCCGTGGAGAAGGCGGGCGGGGCCGCGGTCGTGCTGCCGCCCATCCGCCTGGACGTGATCGGCGACTACATGCGCGGCCTGTCCGGGCTGGTGCTGGCCGGTGGGGTGGAGCTCGACGCCACCCTCTACGGCGCCGAGCAGGACGAGAGGGTGGAGGCCCCGCAGCCGCACCGCGACCGGTTCGAGCTGGCCCTCGCCCGCGCCGCCGTACAGGCCGACCTGCCGATCCTGGCCATCGCCCGCGGCATGCACGTGCTGAACGTCGCCCAGGGCGGCGCGCTGATCCCCTGGCTGCCCGAGGTCGTCGGGCACGACCGGCACCACGAGCCCGGGGTCCCGCACGCGATCCAGGTGAGCGTGTCCAGCAAGCTGGGCAAGGCCGTCGGCGACCACGTCGAGGTGATCGCGCCGCACCGGCAGGCCGTCAAGCGGCTCGGCACCGGCCTGCTGGCCGTGGCCTGGGCCGACGACCAGATCGTGGAGGCGATCGAGCTGCAGGGCCACCGGTTCGGCGTGGGCGTGCAGTGGCACCCCGAGCGCGGCGACGACAACCGCCTGTTCGAGGCGTTCGTCGAGGCCGCCCGCCCCTGATCCGGGGTTATCGTTCGGGAATGGGCGAGTACGCGGGATACGAGCGGCTGCGGATCGACCGGGTCGCCGACGGGGTGCTACGGGTCGTCATCAGCGAGCCGAGGCGGCTGAACGCCGTCGACACGGTGGGCCACCGGGAGCTGGCGGAGATCTGGCGCGAGATCGACCGCGACGACGAGGTGCGCGCGGTGGTCGTACGGGGCGACGGTGAGGCGTTCTCGGCCGGCGGCGACCTGTCCATGATCGAGGAGATGACGCGCGACCACGCCACCCGCATGCGGGTGCTCACCGAGGCTCGCGACATCGTCTACAACCTGGTCAACTGCGCCAAGCCCGTCGTCTCGGCCCTCCAGGGCCCCGCCGTCGGGGCCGGGCTCGCCGTCGCCCTGCTCGCCGACATCAGCGTCGCCGGGCGCACGGCGCGGATCATCGACGGGCACACCCGGCTCGGCGTGGCCGCCGGCGACCACGCCGCGATCATCTGGCCGCTGCTGTGCGGCCTGGCCAAGGCCAAGTACCACCTGCTGCTGTGCGAGCCGGTCAGCGGCGAGCAGGCCGAGCGCATGGGCCTGGTCAGCCTGTGCGTCGAGGACGACCAGGTGCACGAGCGCGCGATCGAGATCGCCACCCGCCTCGCCCAGGGCTCGGCGGAGGCGATCAGGCTGACGAAGTACGCCCTGAACAACTGGCTGCGCCAGGCCGGCCCCTCCTTCGACGCCTCCCTGGCGCTGGAGTTCCTCGGCTTCACCGGCCCCGACGCGGCCGAAGGGCTGAGCGCCCTGCGCGAGAAGCGGCCCCCGCGCTTCGCCTGACCCGGCTACACCCTCGGGCGGCGCGCGTTGTAGACGAAGGCCGGCGGCAGGTTGCGCCACACGGTCCTGCTCGGCACGACCTCCTCGAACACCTCGTGCAGCAGCCGCCGGAACCTGCGGGCGGTCGCCAGCGGCATCGCGTGGACGTACGCGAAGGTGGTGAACGCGGCGCCGGGGACCATCGAGGCGGTCACCGCGCCGAGCAGGCGGCGCTGCCGCTCCTGCGAGAACGCCGCCCACGGCAGGCCGCTGACCACCACATCGGCGGCCGGCAGGCCCCGCTCGGCCAGCATGTCGGGCAGCTCGCCCGCGTCGCCGGTCACGACGTCCACGCGGGGGAAGCGTGCGGCCAGCCGCGCCGCCATGCGCTCGTTGATCTCCACCGCCAGGTGGTGGCCCCGGCCGCCCAGGCGGCGCTGGATCTCCGCGGTGAACGGGCCCGTCCCGGGGCCCAGCTCCACCACGACCGGCTCGCCCTTCTCGGGCACCGGCGCGGCCACGGCCTCGGCGAGCCGCCGGGAGCTCGGCGCCACCGCGCCGACGACGGCAGGGGCGCGCATGAACTGCTCGATGAAGAGTGAAGCGTCGCTGGGCATGTGCAGAAGGTACGGCCTTCGGGCGGGTGCTCTCGTCCGTCTTGCGGCCGATCTTCCGGCCACTTGGAGGAGACGCCACCCCCCTGGAGGGCTATGGCGCCCCTGTGGGGGGTCCGTTACGGTTCGCCGGGCTACGGGCAGTGCGGGGTGGCGTATACCGTTCCAGCATGCGCAGGTACGGAGTGGCCGTGGACATCGTCCTGGCGGTGGCCGGAATCGCGCTCGACGTGCTCGTCTCCTTCGAGTCCTGGGGCGTGCCGTCGGCGCCCGCGTGGCTGGGGCTGACCCTGTCGGTGCTGGTCGGGGGCGCCATGGGCTTCGTACGCCGGTGGCCGGGCCCGGTGAGCTTCTACCTGTCGGGCCAGCTCGTGCTCACCGACCAGCTCGGCGCCTACACCGTCAACAGCGTGCAGATCCTGGTGCCGATCGCGCTCGGCGCGCTGGCGTACCAGAGCAGGTGGCGCTGGATCGCGCCCGCCGCGCTGTGCGGCGCGGGCGCGACCGCGCTCAACATCGCCGACCCCGGTGTGGCGTTCACCACGCCGGGCTGGTTCTACTCGGCCGCCGCGGCGCTGGTCCCGGTGATCGTCGGCCGCTACCTGCGCGGCTCGGAGGGCCGCCTGCCCGAGGGCGAGGCCCAGGGCTTCGGCCCCGACGTGCTGCTCGCGGGCGGCGGCGTGGCGCTGTCGGTGCTCGGCACCTGGCGCGAATGGCACACCGGCGGGCTGCCGGTGTCGGTCAACGGCCTGCTCGTCGTCCTCGCCGGCCTGTCCCTCGGCGTCGTACGCCGCATGCCCGGCATGGTCTTCCTGATCCAGGCGCTGATCCTGCTCGTCGCCGACTCCTACGCCATGAAGGCCGCCGACACGCTCCAGGGCATGCTCATGGTCACCGTCGCGGTCTTCGCGATGCGCGCCTCCTGGGGCTGGACCGGCGTGGTCTACCTCGCCGCCTGCGGGGTCACCGCGCTCACCCTGGTGGACCACCCCTCCCAGGTGACGGCGTGGCGGGCGTTCCTGCTCATGACCATGGTGGCCACGCCGGTCGTGATCGGCCGCTACCTGCGCGGGCGCAGGCTCGCCGCCGAACTGGAGCGCACCATGACTCGCGAGGCCGAAAAGCACATCGCGGCCCGCATGCGGGCCGACCGGCTGGCCGAGCGCGAGCGGATCGCCCGCGACGTGCACGACATCGTGGCCCACCACGTCGGCGCCATGGTCCTGCGCGCCGGAGCCGCCCAGTACGCCCTGCCGCCCGGCCCGGTCGCCGACGCCCTCGCCGACATCCGCGCCACCGGCCACCAGGTGCTGGAGGACCTGCGCGGCCTGCTCAACGTGCTGCGCGACCCCGACCCGCCGGATGACCTGCCCCTCGCCGAGCCCGCCGACCTGGTCGTGGACGCGGTGGAGCGGATGACCGCCGCCGGCCTGCGGATCAAGCTCGACCTGGACCCCAAGACCGCCCACGCGCCGCTCGTGGTCAGCACCTCGGCGGCCAGGATCGTCCAGGAGGCGCTGACCAACGTGCTCAAGCACGCCGGCCCCGGCACCGACGTCGAGGTGCGCCTGGCCCTGGAACGCCGCCGCCTGGTGGTCGAGGTCGACAACGGCCCGCCCGCCGCTCCGCCGGCCGGCCTCCCCTCCTCCGGCCAGGGCATCCCCGGCATGCGCGAACGCGCCGCCGCCCTCGGCGGCACCCTCATCGCCCGCCCCCGCCCCGGCGGCGGCTGGTCCCTGATCGCCACCCTGCCCCTGGGCGACACCCCGCCGGGCCCCCTGCTCGGCGACTCCTGCCGCATCACCAGAACCATGGGAGAACGACGTTGATCCGCGTACTGGTCGCCGACGACCAGGCCCTCGTACGCGCCGGGGTGCGCATGCTCCTGGAGGCCACCGGCCGAATGGAGGTCTGCGCGGAGGCCGTGGACGGCCTGCAGGCCGTGCGGCTGTGCGAGCAGCACCGCCCCGACGTGCTGCTGATGGACCTGCGCATGCCCAAGCTGGACGGCCTGGAGGCCACCAGGCGCATCCTCGCGTCCTGGCCCTCGGCCCGGATCGTGGTCCTGACCACCTTCGCCGACGACGCCAACGTCTACGCCGCCCTCCGCGCCGGCGCGCTCGGCTTCCTGGTCAAGGACGACGAGCCCGAACGCATGCTCGACGCCGTCCGCCTGGCCGCCGCCGGCGAACCCCTGCTCGCCCCCTCGGTCCTGCGTCGCGTCGTCGAACGCGCCCTGGCCGCCGAGGAACAGGCCAGCCAGCCCATCCCCGCCTCCCTCACCGAACGCGAACTGGAGGTCCTGGCCCTGGTGGGCACGGGCCTGTCCAACGCCGAGATCGCCGACGTCCTCAACGTCGGCGTCACCACCGTCAAGACCCACGTGGGCTCCGCCATGGACAAACTCGGCCTCCGCAACCGAACCCAGGCCGCCGTCGTAGCCCACCGCATCGGCCTGGTGGACGCCTCCTTCCGCCCCGTGAAACGCCCCTGACCCACCCCGCCCCCAAGGCCGGCGACAGGAGAATGGCGGCCGGTGGGGAGTGTCCGGGCAATGGTGGATTCTCCCGAACACGGACACACCCGTATGCCCCCTCCGGGAGGAGGTGGCGGGAGGGTATGGCGTTGCCGCGGGTTCCGGCACCTACCCCACCCGCCTTGGCAAAGAAGATGCGGACACTCCCGGCCGGTGTGGTGAGGGCCCGGGGCTGGTCTTAGGCCATGGGCGGGAGGCCCTGGCAGGCACCCGGCGGGTTGCGAGCATGAGCCGAGCGGTGATGAGTCGCCGGTGCCGGGTGATCGGGGTCTCGGGGGCCGTGGGTGGGAGAGTGCGGGCCAGGGCTGTGTGACCGGCAGGGGACGGTGGGTGGTGCTGCGAGGGCTGGATGTCCAGCGTGGAGGCCGTGGGCGGGAGGTCCCTGGCGGGCGCCCGGCGGGCTGCGGACGCGTGAGCGGAACGCGCGATGACCTCGCAGGCGCCAAGGCGTTGCGGGTATGGAGTGGCCGGGTGACGGCCTTGCGAGTCCGGGTGGATCGGGGGATGGGGCGGGCCGCGGATGGGGGAGTGCGGGCCGGGGCTGTGTGATCGGCAGGGGGATGGCGGGTGGTGTGGCAGGGGATGGCTGTCCGGTCTTGGGCCGTGGATGGGAGGTCTCTGGCGGGTGCTCAGCGGGTTGTGAGCGCGTGGGCGGACGATGATCTCGCGGGTGCGAGGGGTCGCCGGTGTGAGGTGGCCGGGTGATGATCTCGCAGGTGCGGAGGGGGTCATGGGTGCCGGGGTGGATGGGTGACCGCCTTACGGGTGTCGAGGGGGTGCCGGGGTGGGCGGGCGACGGCCTTTCGGGTGCGGAGGGGGTTGCGGGTGTCGGGGTGGACGGGCGGCGGCCTTTCGGGTGCGGAGGGGGTTGCGGGTGTCGGGGTGGGCGGGTGACGGCCCTACGGGTGCCGGGCGGGTTGTGGGGGCTTGGGCGCGGGCCGTGTCTGGACTGAGGAGGGCGTGAACCCGACGAAGGAGGGTTCACGACCGACGAGGGAAGACACGGCCCTGGAAGCGCCCAAGCCCCGCCCGTGCGGAGCACGGGCAATAAGCACAGCCCGCCCGTGCGGAGCACGGGCAATAAGCACAGTAGGGTCGCAACCGTGAGCGTGAAATCGGCGGAGGATCGCATCTGGACGATTCCGAACGCGTTGAGTCTGGCGCGGTTGCTCGGGGTGCCGGTGTTCCTGTGGCTGGTGCTGGGGCCGCGGGCGGATGGGTGGGCGATCCTGTTGCTGGCGCTGGCCGGGGCCTCGGACTGGCTGGACGGCAAGCTGGCGCGGGCCTGGAACCAGACGAGCAGGCTGGGGCGGTTGCTCGATCCGCTGGCCGATCGGCTCTACATCCTGGCCACGCTCTTCGGGCTGGCCGCGCGGGAGATCATCCCGTGGTGGCTGGCGCTGGCGATTCCGCTGCGTGACCTGCTGCTGGTGGTCATCGTGCCACCGATCCTGCGCAGGCTGGGGTACGGCCCGGCGCTGCCGGTCCACTTCCTGGGCAAGGCGGCCACGGCCAACCTGCTGTACGCCTTCCCGCTGCTGTTCCTGGCCTCCCATACCGGCTGGTACGCCGACCCGGCGCGGATCGTCGGGTGGGCGTTCGCCATCTGGGGAACGGGCCTGTACTGGTGGGCGGGGGTGCTGTATGTGGTACAGGTGCGACAGCTCGTAAAAGGGGCGAAGTCACCGTAAGGGGTGTGATCCGTGAAGGCCGTTGTGATGGCGGGTGGTGAGGGCACGCGGCTGCGGCCGATGACCGCCAACCAGCCCAAACCCCTGCTACCGGTGATCAATCGGCCGATCATGGAGCATGTGCTGCGCCTGCTGCGCCGGCACGGGCTCACCGAGACGGTCGTGACCGTGCAGTTCCTCGCCGCGCTGATCCGCAACTACTTCGGCGACGGCGAGGAACTCGGCATGGACCTGTACTACGCCACCGAGGACATGCCCCTGGGCACCGCCGGCAGCGTCAAGAACGCCGCCGACAAGCTCCGCGACGACCCCTTCCTGGTCATCTCCGGTGACGCGCTCACCGACATCGACCTGACCGACATGATCCGCTTCCACCGCGAGAACGGCGCCATGGTCACGATCGGGCTCAAGCGGGTGCCCAACCCGCTGGAGTTCGGCATCGTGATCGTGGACGACCAGGGGCGGGTGCAGCGGTTCCTGGAGAAGCCCACCTGGGGCCAGGTCTTCTCCGACACCGTCAACACCGGCATCTACGTGATGGAGCCCGAGGTCCTGGACGAGGTGGCCACCGGCCGGCCCGTGGACTGGTCCTCCGACGTGTTCCCGCGCCTGCTGGCCCGGGGCGCGCCCCTGTACGGCTACGTCGCCGAGGGCTACTGGGAGGACGTCGGCACCCACGAGAGCTACCTGAAGGCCCAGTCCGACGCGCTGAGCGGCCGGGTGAAGGTCGAGATCGACGGCTTCGAGCTGTCGCCGGGCGTGTGGGTGGCCGAGGGCGCCTTCGTCGACTCCGACGCCGTGCTCAAGGGGCCGGTCTACATCGGCGACTACGCCAAGGTGGAGGCGGGCGCGGAGCTGCGCGAGTTCACCGTGCTGGGCAGCAACGTCGTGGTGCGCGAGGGGGCGTTCCTGCACCGCGCGGTCGTGCACGACAACGTCTACATCGGCCCCAGCGTCAACCTGCGCGGCTGTGTGATCGGCAAGAACACCGACGTGATGACCGGCGCCCGGATCGAGGAGAGCGCGGTCATCGGCGACGAGTGCATCATCGAGGCCGAGGCGTACGTCTCGTCCGGGGTGAAGATCTACCCGTTCAAGACCATCGAGGCCGGCGCGGTGGTCAACACCAGCGTCATCTGGGAGTCGCGCGGCCAGCGCAGCCTGTTCGGCCCCCGGGGCGTGTCGGGCCTGGTCAACGTGGAGATCACCCCCGAGCTGTGCGTCCGGCTGGCCAGCGCCTACGCCACCACCCTGAAGAAGGGCGCCTCGGTGGTCACCTCGCGCGACTCCTCGCGGGCCGCGCGGGCGCTGAAGCGGGCGGTGATCAGCGCGCTGAACGCCGGCGCCATCGACGTGCTGGACCTGGAGGCCGCGCCGCTGCCGGTGGCGCGCTTCCACACCGCGCGCACCCCGGCGGTGGGCGGGATCGCGCTGCGCACCACCCCGGGCGACCCGCAGAGCGTGGACATCGTTTTCATGGACGGCGGCGGCGCCGACCTGTCACTGGGCGCCCAGCGCAAGCTGGAGCGGGTCTTCTCCCGCCAGGAGTTCCGCCGCGCGTTCCCGGGCGAGATCGCCGAGCTGAGCTTCCCGGCCAGGGCCGTGGACGACTACGCGCACGAGCTGCTGCGCTGCATCGACATGCGCGGCGTGCGCGACACCGGCATGAAGGTCGTGGTGGACTGCGCCGGGGGCACCTCCTCCCTGGTCCTGCCCACGCTGCTGGGCCGGGTGGGCGTGGACGTGCTGACCGTCAACGCCAGGCTGGACGACGCATCGCCGACCGAGACGCTGGCCGAGCGCCGCCGCGACCTGCAGCGGCTGTCGGAGCTGGTCTCCTCGGCCCGCGCGGCGTTCGGCGTGCGCTTCGACCCGGTCGGCGAGCGGGTCGCCCTGGTGGACGAGAAGGGCCAGCTCATCAGCGAGGAGCGGGCCCTGCTCGTGGTGCTCGACCTGGTCGCGGCCGAGCGGGGCAGCGGCCGGGTGGCCCTGCCGGTGACCACGACCAGGGTCGCCGAGCAGGTGTGCCGGTTCCACGGGGTGCAGGTCGAGTGGACCGCGACCTCCGTGGACGCCCTCACCACCGCCGCCAGGGGCGAGGACATGATCTTCGCCGGCGACGGGCGTGGCGGCTTCATCGTGCCCGAGTTCGGCTCTACGGTGGACGGCCTGGCCGTGTTCCTGCGCCTGCTCGGCCTGGTCGCCCGCACCCGGCTGTCGCTGAGCCGCATCGACGCCCGGATTCCGGAGGCCAAGCTGCTCAAGCGCACGGTCCCGACGCCCTGGGCGGCCAAGGGCGCGGTCATGCGCTCGGTCATCGAGGGCGCCGAGGGCTACGCCATCGACACCACCGACGGGGTGCGCGTGGTCGCCGAGGACGGCGGGTGGGCCCTGGTGCTGCCCGACCCGACCGAGGCGGTCACCCACCTGTGGGCCGAGTCGCACGACGTGGACTCCGCCCAGAGCCTGCTGGAGCACTGGGCCCGGGTGGTGGAGCACGCCGCCGGCACCTGAGCGCCCGCGCCTTCGGGCGGGCGCGGGCCGCCGCGGGCGCGTGGCGGCTGGGGCCGGTTGGCCCGGCGCGCCCGGCGCTGGGACAATCTTGCCATGTTCAAGAGGCGATCATGTCCAACGGCGCGGCGGCATGGACCTTGGGCCGCGCTCGGCGGTAGCTTTGTGGGCGACCGAACCCACCGTCCAGCCTCGTCTTGACCTTTGGCTCTCAGCAGCGTATGTTGCGGCATTCGCAGTCGGAGGAACGTTTGAGAAGCGAAGAGCGAGACGCAGTCGTGAGCACGAAAGCCGCGTCTTCGCGGTAGGAGGCCGAGCCGATCGATGCCGAGCGTCTACTGCACGCAGTGCGGACATGCCAACCCCGAGGATGCCCGTTTCTGCTCGCGATGTGGATCGCCGCTGAGCCGTACCGAGGCCCCCGGCGACACCACCTCGACGATCTCCATCGCCGGGATCGAGGCGTACGAGGCCGAGGCCGGTGAGACGCTCCTCTCCGAACGGGCCGCGGTCGAGCAGCTTCCCCCCGGCACTGCCCTGCTGGTCGTGATGCGCGGACCCAACGAGGGGAGCCGTTTTCTGCTGGACAACCAGCTCACCACGGCGGGTCGCCACCCGGAGAGCGACATTTTCCTGGACGATGTGACGGTGTCACGCAGACATGCGGAGTTCTACCATCGCGGCGGGGGAAACTTCACGGTGCGCGATGTGGGCAGCCTGAACGGCACCTACGTCAACCGCGAGCGCATCGAGGAGGTGCCCCTCTACGGGGGAGACGAGGTGCAGATCGGCAAGTTCCGCCTGGTGTTCCTCACCAGGGGCGCTGGAGGGCCATGAGCGCCCAGGCAGCACGCTCGTACATGAGCATCGGGGAGGTCCTCGCCCTGCTGCGGGGCGAGTTCCCCGACGTCACCATCTCCAAGATCCGTTTCCTGGAGGGCGAGGGGCTGATCGAGCCCCAGCGCAGCCCGTCCGGGTACCGCAAGTTCACCCACGCCGACGTCGAGCGGCTGCGCTACATCCTCACCGAGCAGCGCGACCGGTACCTGCCGCTCCGGGTGATCAAGGATCACTTGGAGCGTGCCGACCGCGACGACCGGCCGCTCACGCGGCCGCGCGCGGTGCCGGGGGCGCCCAAGCCGGCCGAGCCCGCCGAGGTCCGGCTGAGCCGCGAGGAGTTGCTGGCCGCCAGCGGCCTGGACGACGAGACCCTCGCCGAGCTGGAGGACTACGGGCTGCTGTCCGCGGTGGCCCGGCGCTACGACGCCGACGCGCTGGCCGTGGCCCGCGCGGTCGGCGCGCTGGCCGTGTTCGGGCTGCACGCCCGCCACCTGCGGGCCGTCAAGGCCGCCGCCGAGCGCGAGGCCGGGCTCGTGGAGCAGGCCGTCGCGCCGCTGCTGCGCCGCCGGGCCCCCGGGGCCATCGACCAGGCCGACGAGACGGCCAGGGAGATCTCCGAGCTGCTTCTCGCGCTGCACGCCGCCCTCGTACGCTCGGGCGTACGCGGCGTTCTCGGTCGTTGACCCCCATAGGGGCATCCAGGTCCCCGCGGGTGTTACGTTGAATTGCGGTGGTAGCGGCCAAAGGTGACGGAGAGCAGGCCCGACGCGGGCGACCGCGGAAGGTGCGCGACAACGGATACGGAGCGAGCCCGTGTTGCAGATGGAGGTCGTGGGCGTCCGGGTCGAGATGCCCACCAACCAGCCGATCGTCTTGCTCAAGGAGACGCACGGGGAGAGATATCTACCGATTTGGATAGGTATGACGGAGGCGACGGCCATCGCCATGGCTCAGGCCGACGAGCCGCCGCCCCGGCCCCTGACGCACGACCTGTTCCGGGACGTGCTCGACGCGCTCAGCGTACGGCTGAGCACGGTCAACATCGTGTCGCTCCGCGACGGGATCTTCTTCGCGGACCTCATCTTCTCCAACGGGGTGGAGGTCAGCGCCCGTCCGTCCGACTCCATCGCGCTCGCCCTGCGAACGGGCGCGCGCATCTTCGCCAGTGAGGAGGTCATGCAGGAGGCCGGGGTGACGATCCCCGACGACCAGGAGGACGAGGTGGAGAAGTTCCGCGAGTTCCTCGACACCATCAGCCCGGAGGACTTCGGCCGGGCCGGCTAGGCATTTCAGTGCATTTACGCTTCACGACGCGCCGAGCGGGATCGTTGACTGCTGATGACCACGGTCCTACGGTGCAAGTGAACCCTGCGGTTGTCATTCACGAACCCCCAGATCAGACCGCGGGATGAGAGAAAGCCGGAGGTCCGCAGTGGCGGTCAGCAGCGGCGAGGGTAAGACAGCCGGCCAGGATGATCCGGGGCGGCGTGAGAACGCGCGCCAGCGTGCCGGTGAGCAGGGACTGCTCTTCGACGAGCGGCCGACGACGCTGCCCGCCGACATCGGCTACCGCGGCCCCACCGCCTGTGCGGCCGCCGGGATCACCTACAGGCAGCTCGACTACTGGGCCCGCACGGGGCTCGTGGAGCCGGGGATAAGAGCCGCCCAGGGCTCAGGCTCGCAGCGGCTCTACAGCTTCCGCGACATCCTGGTGCTCAAGGTCGTCAAGCGGCTGCTCGACACGGGCGTGTCCCTCCAGCAGATCCGCACCGCCGTACGGCATCTGCGGGACCGCGGGGTCAACGACCTCGCGCAGATCACCCTGATGAGCGACGGCGTCAGCGTCTACGAGTGCACCTCGGCCGACGAGGTGATCGACCTGCTGCAGGGCGGGCAGGGCGTGTTCGGCATAGCCTTGGGCCGGGTCTGGCGCGAGGTCGAGGGATCCCTCGCGGAGCTGCCGGGGGAACGCGCGGAGGCCGCCCCGGGCCTCACTGACCAGCATCCGAACGACGAGCTCGCGCGCCGCCGCCGGGCGCGCAAGACGGGCTGAGCTGGACGGGGCAACGGCGCGTCCGGGCCGGTCGGGCCCGGACGTGCCCCGGCGCGCGCCACGGCCGAGGGCCTGGCGGTGGACAATCGGCGTGAACGGGTAAGGTTAGGGCTGAAAGGCCGACAACCCCGTGCGGGAGAGTCCCCGACGCCGCGCCGCGGCGACATCGGGGCGCCGAAGGAGCAACCTCCCCGGAATCTCTCAGGCACCCGTACCGCACGGGCGAGGCGACTCTGGAAAGCAGACGCTCCAGCCAGGCGCGTCTCACCGACGGTGCAAGCCGCCGCGTCCGCGCGGGGGTGAAGCTCTCAGGTCGCGGGCGCAGCCCGCGCTGACAGAGGGGGAGACCCGGCACCAGCACGCCCGCGCCCAGCGCGCCGGTCTCCACCGCCTCGGGAGGCTCCATGACCGACCTCGCCCCGCTCTCGCCGTTCGGCGACGGCCTTCCCGCGTCGCCCCGCCGGCTCGGCGACCTGGCCGGGCCGCCGTTCGCCGCCCGCCACATCGGCCCCTCCCCGGACGAGCAGGCCCGCATGCTCGCCGCCGTCGGCTTCGAGTCGGTGGCCGACCTGGTGGCCGTCGCGGTCCCCGAGGCGATCCGGGCCAAGGACCGGCTCAAGCTCCCCGCCGCCGTGGGCGAGAGCGAGGCCATCGCCGAGCTGCGCGCCCTGGCCGGCCGGAACCGGGTGCTCACCTCCATGATCGGCCTGGGCTACCACGGCACGATCACCCCGGCCGTGATCCGGCGCAACCTGCTGGAGAACCCCGGCTGGTACACCGCGTACACGCCCTACCAGCCCGAGATCTCCCAGGGCCGGCTGGAGGCGCTGCTCAACTTCCAGACCATGGTCGCCGACCTGACCGGCCTCGACGTCGCGGGCGCGTCCCTGCTGGACGAGGCCACCGCCGCCGCCGAGGCGATGACGCTGGCCCGGCGCGCGAGCAAGGCCAAGAGCGCGGTGTTCGTCGTCGATGCCGACGCGCTGCCGCAGACCAAGGCCGTGCTGCGCACCCGCGCCGAGCCCCTGGGCATCGAGCTGGCCGAGGTCGATCTCGCCTCCTTCGGCGACAGGGCCGACCCGGCCTCCTTCGGCGACAGCGCCGACCTGTCCTCCTTCGGGGACGGGGCCGAGCTGCCGGAGTGCTTCGGCGTGCTCGTGCAGTACCCCGGCGCGAGCGGCCGGGTGGCCGGGTTCCGCGCCGTGGCCGAGGCCGCCCGCGCCCGGGGCGCGCTGGTCGTCGCCGCCGCCGACCTGCTCGCGCTCACCCTGCTCACCTCGCCGGGCGAGCTGGGCGCCGACATCGCCGTGGGCTCCACCCAGCGCTTCGGCGTGCCGCTCGGCTTCGGTGGGCCGCACGCCGCCTACATGTCCGTACGCGAGGGGCTGCAGCGGCAGATGCCCGGCCGCCTCGTCGGGGTGTCGCAGGACGCCGACGGGCGCCCGGCGTACCGGCTGGCGCTGCAGACTCGCGAGCAGCACATCCGGCGTGAGAAGGCCACCAGCAACATCTGCACCGCGCAGGTGCTCCTCGCCGTGATCGCCGGCATGTACGCCGTCTACCACGGCCCCGAGGGCCTGGCCACGATCGCCCGCCGCACCCACCGGCTCGCCGCCGTGCTGGCCGCGGGGCTGCGCGCCGGCGGCGTCGAGGTGGTGCACGAGACGTTCTTCGACACCGTGCTCGCCCGCGTGCCCGGCGGCGCCGAGGGCGTCGTCGAGGCGGCGCTGGAGCGCGGGATCAACCTGCGGCTCGTGGACGCCGACCACGTGGCCGTCGCCTGCGACGAGACCACCACGCCCGAGCACGTCACCCAGGTGCTGGCCGCGTTCGGCGCGACCGGCGCCACCGTGGCGGACCTGGACCGCGAGACCGGCGACGCGCTGCCCGAGGCGCTGGCGCGCCGCTCGGCGTACCTGACCCACCCGGTCTTCCACCGGCACCGCTCCGAGACGGCCATGCTGCGCTACCTGCGCCGCCTCCAGGACCGGGACGTCGCGCTGGACCGCTCGATGATCCCGCTCGGCTCCTGCACCATGAAGCTCAACGCCACCACCGAGATGGAGCCGATCACCTGGCCGGAGTTCGGCGGCATCCACCCGTACGCTCCCCGCGACCAGGTCGAGGGCTACCTGGAGCTGATCGGCGACCTGGAGGGCTGGCTGGCCGAGGTCACCGGCTACGACGCGGTGTCGCTGCAGCCCAACGCCGGGTCGCAGGGCGAGTTCGCCGGCCTGCTGGCCATCCGGGCCTACCACCGGGCCAACGGCCAGGAGGAGCGGGACGTGTGCCTGATCCCGTCCTCCGCGCACGGCACCAACGCGGCCAGCGCGGTCATGGCCGGGCTGCGGGTGGTCGTGGTCGCCTGCGACGCCGAGGGCAACGTGGACCTCGCCGACCTCGACGCCAAGATCGCCCAGCACCGCGACCGGCTCGCCGCGATCATGCTCACCTACCCGTCCACCCACGGCGTGTACGAGGAGACCGTCACCGAGATCTGCGCCCGGGTGCACGAGGCGGGCGGCCAGGTCTACGTGGACGGGGCCAACCTCAACGCGCTGGTCGGGCTGGCCAAGCCGGGCGAGTTCGGCGCCGACGTCTCGCACCTGAACCTGCACAAGACCTTCTGCATCCCGCACGGCGGCGGCGGGCCCGGCGTGGGGCCGGTGGCCGTGCGCGCCCACCTGGCGGCGTACCTGCCGGGCGACCCGCTGCGCGACGGCGCCGCGGTCGGGCCGGTCTCGGCGGCGCCGTACGGGTCGGCCGGCATCCTGCCGATCTCCTGGGCCTACATCCGGATGATGGGCGCCGACGGCCTGCGCGCCGCCACCGAGCAGGCCATCCTGTCGGCCAACTACCTCGCGCGGCGGCTGGCCCCGCACTACCCCGTGCTCTACACCGGGCGCGGCGGGCTGGTCGCGCACGAGTGCATCATCGACCTGCGCCAGATCACCAAGGAGACCGGCGTCACCGTGGACGACGTGGCCAAGCGGCTCATCGACTACGGCTTCCACGCCCCGACGATGTCCTTCCCGGTGGCCGGCACGCTGATGATCGAGCCCACCGAGAGCGAGGACCTCGCCGAGCTGGACCGGTTCGCCGAGGCCATGATCGCCATCCGGGGCGAGATCGCCAAGGTCGCCTCGGGGGAGTGGGACCGCGCCGACAACCCGCTGCGCAACGCGCCCCACACCGCCGACGCGCTGCTGGCGGCGGAGTGGCCGCACCCGTACTCGCGGGCCGAGGCCGCCTACCCGGTGCCGAGCCTGAAGGACGCCAAGTACTGGAGCCCGGTGCGCCGCATCGACCAGGCGTACGGCGACCGCAACCTGGTCTGCTCCTGCCCGCCCCTTTCCGCTTACGAGGATTGATCATTGGACTTGGTGTAAAGCGGGGGCAAAGGACCGGCAAGTTCGTCATGCCGGGTCTGGGCATGTCGGGCGACGGGGCCCGCACAAGTCGTTAGGCTCAGGGTGATCATGTGACGAAGGAGTTCGATGACCCCCCCAGAGCTGGACACCCCCGCGCTGGACGAGGCGCGCCGCCTCGCCGAGAGCGGTGATCTCGACGGCTCCGCGCGGATCTTCGCGGAGCTCGTGTCCGACCCTGACGGGCCCGACCGCGCGCAGGCGGCGGTCGGGCTCGCGGTCGTCCTGGACGAGCGCGGCGACGTGGAGGGGGCCCGCGCCGCGGCGCGCACCGCCCTGGCCACCGGCCACCCCGAGTACGCCGCGCAGGCCGCCTGCCACCTGGCGAGCAGCTTCGAGCGCGAGGGCCGCCGCGACCAGGCCCGGGCCGCCTGGCAGGCCGTCATCGGCGTGGGCAACGCGGCGTACCTGCCGCTGGCGCACATGGCGCTGGCCCGGCTCGCCGCCGCCGAGGGCGACGCGGGCGAGGTGGAGCGGGCGCTGCGCGAGGCACTGGCGACCGGCGATCCCGACGTGGTGGCGCGGGCGGCGCAGTGGCTGGCCGAGCAGCTCCTGGAGCAGGGCGACCCGGGGGAGGCGGCCGACGTGCTGCTGACCGCGCTGGCGGCGCCCGAGGTGGGCGCGGTGGACCGGCTGCGGGTGCTGCTGGGCATCGCCCACCTGGAGATGGCCTGCACCCAGTTCGCGGCGGCGGTGGAGGAGGGCACCGACGCCGACACCGGCGCGCTGGCGATCGAGCTGCTGGCCCGTACCCTGCCGCTGCGCGGGCGCGACGAGGACGCCGAGCGCGTGTGGCGCTACGGCCTGGAGCACGAGGACGAGAACCTCGCCGGCCAGGTGCGCCTGCGCTACGACCGCGACATCTGAGGGCCGGGTCAGCGGCGGCGTGAGAGCGCCGCGGCCACGTTGATCAGCACGATGCCGAACCAGGCGAGGAACAGGCCCGAGGTGCCCGCGGTGCCCGCCGCGATGCCGGTCAGCGGGATGCCCAGGGCCATCGAGGCGATGGCGACCCACAGCGCGTCGTGGTTGGCACGCGGCTGCGGGAGGTGGTGCGGCGGCGGCATCGGGGCGTACGGGTGCGGGCCGAGGCGCGAGTCGACCTCGGCCCGCACCCGCATCGCGATCGACGCCTCGACCTTGTCCAGGAACGACTCGATCAGGGCCGCCTCGTACTCGGGACCGAGGTCTCTGCGGGCCTCGATCGTGGCGCGCATGTCGTCGCGCGGAGGGAATTGGTCCGGCACGACATCCAATCTAGACAGCGAGCGCGGGCCTGCCCATCGTCCGAAGGTACAGACGGGATCGTGCCAGGGGAGGACCGGGCGGCGGGATCACAGGCCCACGATCGCCCGCTCCAGCAGCCTGGCGGCGTTGGCGTGGCCGGCCGCGTTGGGGTGGACCAGGGCCGGGCGGCCCCGGGTGTCCAGCATGCCCTCCACCCAGTTGGGGCCGGTGAGCTTGTCGCAGACGGTGTGGCCGGCGCTGGAGGCGTACAGGTCGACGTAGGTGTCGCCGTGGTTCGCGGTCGTCTTGGCGATCACGTCGTTGAGCGGTTCGAGCGCGTTGGTGCGCAGCCACGCCAGATCGCCCTTGGTGACCGTGGCGAAACCGACCGGGCTGCCGTAGACGCACTTGCCGGTGTCCTCGGGCACGATGTGCGGGTAGCCGACGGTGATGATCCGCGCGTTGCGCGCCCGCTGGTGCAGGGCGGTGAGCATGCGGTCGTACTGGACGGCGAGGTCCTTCAGCCGGCGGGCCATCTCGGCGCGGTAGTGGTCGCGGCAGGGGCTCCCCCTTCCGGCGCTCTTGAGCCCGAGCTTGACGCAGGTCCGGATGATCTCGCCGAAGCCCAGGGTGTTGCCGCCGATCCCGATCGTGATCAGCCCGGTCTCGGGGCCGGCCTCCTGGATCTGCGGCGCCACCGGGGCGAAGGGGTGGTCGGGGTCGGTGTGCAGCGGCGGGAAGTGCAGCCCCTTGGGCACCTGCCCGCGCTCGGCGATGTCGGCGATCGTGGCGCCGCCGCAGCTCACGTTGCGCAGCGTGTACTGGGAGGCCAGCGCCGCCCTGAGCACCTCGGGGTAGGACCGGTCGGTACGCACGCAGCCGTCGCGCGGCGACTCGAACTCCTCGCCGGCCGCCCGGATGGCGCCCGCCGTGTACGAATCGCCCATGGCCACCCATTCCACAAGCTGCCGGCTCGTCCCGGTGGACGCGTGGGCCGCCGGGGGCACGGCCAGGATCGCGGCCGCCAGGGCCGCGGCGACGCTGATCGCCTTCATGCGGGTTCCTCATCTCCTCGCCCATCGGTCCCGGACGGGACCGCGGCGATCTTCCCGCATGCGATCGGTCACTGTCTGTAGTTATGCGGAAACAAAGAGCTATCCATGGGGGGCCGGATACCTGCGGGGGTGCGGGCACACGTTACGGTTGCCAGTCATGGAGGTCATGACGGCGCACGGCCCCGCCGCGGTGGAGCTGGACGAGGTGGCGGAGCCCCGCCTGCTCCTCGTGCTCACCCACGGCTCGGCCGGGGGAGTGGACGCGCCCGACCTCCTGGCCGTGCGCGACGCGGCCCTGAAGGCCGGCATGGCGGTGGCACGCGTGACCCAGCCGTTCCGGCTGGCCGGCAGGCGGGCCCCGGGCCCGGCCGCGCGCCAGGACGAGGCGTGGGCCGAAATCGTCGCGGCGGTGCGGGCCCGGTTCCCGGGCGTGCCGCTGGCGCAGGGCGGGCGGAGCAACGGGGCGCGGGTGGCCTGCCGTACGGCTGTGGCCGTAGGCGCCGACTGGGTGGTGGCGCTGGCGTTCCCCCTGCATCCCCCGGGCAGGCCGGAGCGCTCCCGCGCCGACGAGCTGCGCGGCGCGGGAGTGGACGTGCTGGTGGTGAACGGAGATCGCGACCCGTTCGGGGTGCCCGACGCGGCGGACGCGGCCCGGCTGGTGGTCCTGCCGGGCGAGGGTCACGATCTCAAGAAGGACCCCGCCCGGGTGGGCGAGGTCGTGACCGAGGTCGTGACCGAGTGGCTGCTCGGCCGTGCGCGCCTGGAAGGCGCACGGGTATGACGCACATGGCCTATATGGCCTATATGACGTATGTGACGTATGTGACGTATGTGACGGCTGTCACGTATATGGCGGATGTGACGCCGGCGAGCGGCGTGCCGCTCAGGCCGCGCCTACGAGCGGGAGCGGACGGTGGGGGGCGATGGCCACGCCGTTGGGAAGCAGCTCACCGGTGTCCTCGAAGAGCACGACGCCGTTGCACAGCAGGCTCCACCCCTGCTCGGGGTGGGCCGCGATGGTGCGGGCGGCTTCGCGGTCCTGTGATTCCGCTGACGGACAGGGCGGTTCGTGCGGGCACATTGGCCGTGCCTCCGGATTTCTTGTCTCGGCTCGTTGGGACCTGGTGTCCCGTACCCCTCTTTGACGACGGACGAGCACGTGGGGTTGGCGTGTGGCGGACCACACATTGACAGATCAAGTGTGCGTCGTGGCACACCCCGGCGACATAGCCCGTTAGGACGGTTCGGGACCGTCGAGTGGGTGGTACGCCCGGCTGTTGCTTGTGTGACCCACCACACAGGGTGTCCTATGGATTATAACGGTCCAAGCGCGACACGCCGCCGGTTTCATCAAGAGTCGATCACGCTTGTGCCAGCCCGGCAATGAGCGCGGAAAGTCCCTGCTCAAAGGCGGTATCGCCGTCGGGGTCGGGCTCGACGGGCTGGGTCTTCGGATCGGCCCATCCGGTCTGCTGCAGCTCCACCGCGACGCTGCCGAACACGTACGCGCGCAGCGCCCGCACCGCCCCCGCCGGATCGGCGAGCCCGGCGTCGCCGAGCTGCTGGGTCTGCTCCCTGATCGTGGCCGCGGCGCTGCCCTTGGGCGGCTTGGTCATCGCCAGCGACAGCACGCCCGGGTGGGCCAGCAGCGCCGCCCGCCCGGCCCGGCACCAGGCCGCCGCCAGCTCCTGCCAGGAGCCGGCGCCCGAGGGGTCCACCTCCACGGTGGTCACGTGCTGCGCCAGCGCGTCGAGCAGGGCCTCCTTGCCGCCGGGCAGATGGTGGTAGATGGCCATCGCCTCGACCTGGAGCGCGTCGCCGAGCCTGCGCATGGTCAGGCGGCGCAGCCCCTGGCTGTCGGCGATCTCCAGCGCGGCGTCGATGATCCGCTCCCGGGAGAGCGGGATGGGCGGTCTCTTGGCGGGCATGCCGATCATCATGCCCGGCGCGACCTTACTGTGTAAAGGGCGGCGCGCCGGAGCGCCCGCACACGGCCCCTCAGCAGCGCTGTAAGGTTTTCCTCGACAGACTCGAACAGGCGACCGGAGGGCATCCGGCGCCAGGCCCGAGGAGGGGCAGGCGATGGCGTTCTTCCGACCGCGTGTCAGCCGGGAGGCGGAGGTCCGCTACCACGCCGACCAGGAGGTCGGCAGGGGCTTTCCCGCGCTGCTCGGCAAGGCCCGCGAGGCCGAGCGGGCCCTGCGCGAGGCGCAGGCCGCCGGCGCGTCCCAGGAGCGGCTGCGCGAGCTGGGGGTGGCGCTCGACCGCGCCCTGACCGACGCCCTGCGCGCCGCCGAGGCCGCCGCCCGCGCCACGTACGGCGTCAGGGCCTACGACGACCGGATCGCCCGCCGCAAGGCCAGGGCGACCCCCGCGGGCGCCATGTGGACCGCCGAGGTCCACCGCCTGCGCACCCTGCGCGAGCAGCACCGCCTGACCGGCATCCCGCGCCTGCCCCGCGAGGTCCCGGCCCACGTGAAGTAGCCCCGTGGAAGCGGCCCCGTGGGAGTAGCCCCGCGGAAGCAGGCCCGTGGGAGCAGCCCCGCGGAAGTAGCCCTGCGGAAGCAGGCCCGTGCAAGTAGCCCCGCGAAAGCAGGCCCGCGGGAGTAGCCCCCCGGAAGCGGCCCCGTGGAAGCGGCCCTCCGGAAGCAGGCCCTGGGAGTAGCCCTCCGGAAGCAGGCCCGGAACACGCGAACGCCCGGCGCTCCACGCGGGAGCGCCGGGCGTCGTCGGCCTGTCGGGGGCCTTGTCGCGTCGGGGTCAGCTCGCCCAGTCGAGCAGCGGGCGCGTGTTGCTGGGGTGGCGCAGCTTCGACAGCGACTCCTTCTCCAGCTGGCGGATGCGCTCGCGGGTGAGGCCCAGGTGCTTGCCGATCTCGTCGAGGGTGTGCGGCTTGCCGTCGATCAGGCCGAAACGCAGGGCCATGATCTTGGCCTCCCTGGGCGACAGGTTGCCCAGCACCCCGCGCAACTGGTCGGCCAGCAACTGCCGGTCCACCAGCTCCGACGCCTCCAGCGAGTCGGCGTCCTCGATCAGGTCGCCGATCGTGGTCTCGCCGTCGTCGCCGATGGTGGCGTTCAGGCTGAGCGGCTGGCGGCTGGTGCGCAGCAGTTCCTCGATCTGGTCGGGCGTCTTGTCCAGCTCGACGGCCAGCTCCTCCGGGGTGGGCTCGCGGCCGAGCCGCTGGTGCATGTCGCGCTCGACGCGGGAGAGCTTGGACAGCATCTCCAGCACGTGCACCGGCAGCCGGATCGTACGCGCGGAGTCGGCGAACCCGCGCTGGATCGCCTGCCTGATCCACCACATGGCGTACGTGGAGAACTTGTAGCCCTTGGTGTAGTCGAACTTCTCGACCGCGCGGATCAGGCCGAGGTTGCCCTCCTGGACCACGTCGAGCAGGGCCATGCCGCGGTCGGTGTACTTCTTGGCCACCGACACGACCAGGCGGAGGTTGGCCTCCAGCATGTGGTCCTTGGCCTGCTTGCCGTCGCGGGCCACCCACTCCAGCTCGACGCGGAGGTCGTCGGGCAGGTTGGGCTCGGTCTCCAGCTTGTGCTCGGCGTACAGGCCCGCCTCGATCCGCTTGGCCAGCTCGACCTCCTGGGCGGCGGTGAGCAGGCTGCGGCGGCCGATCGACTTGAGGTAGGTGTGCACCGAGTCGCCCATGACCGAGGACTGGTCGTCCAGGTCGAGCTGCTCGGAGTCGCCGTGCTCGGCGTCGGCGGCGTCGTCCTCTGCGTCTTGGGTGCTCCCGGCCGTATGCGCCGGGTCGGCCGGGAGGTTCGGCAGCGCGGCCTCCTCGGCCGCCTCGTCCAGCTCCTCCGGCTCAGCGTCGAGCCAGTCCTCGGCGGGCTCGGGGGACTCGGCGGGCCCGGTGGGCTCGCCGGCGGCCTTGCGGCCCTCGGCGGGGGCGGCGGGCTTGGGGGCGGGGGACTCCGCCTTGGCGGCATTGGCCTTCGCGCGGCGTGAGGAGGTACCCTTACCGCGTGCGGACCGGGTGGACGTGGTGGTCGCCTTCTTCCTGGGGCGGGCGCCCAGCGCGGGCTCCTCGTCCGCGCCCAGGCTGACACCGGCCTCGGTCAGCTCGCGCAGGATCGAGCGGCCCTCGGTGGGGGTCAGCCCGGCCTCGGCGAACGCGTGGCGAAGCTCGGCAAGAGAAAGGTGACCCTGGGCTCGCCCTCGGTCGAGCAGGCGGTCGAGAGTCGTCGCGGAACCCGCGGGCGGGGTCGCCACGGCGGTTCTGGGCATGAGGGCACCTCCTCCAAATGGGAGTGATCGTGTCAACGGCTTTGGTTCGAGGCTGTGGTCCGGGTGGGGCGGATGTCTGCCGCTCTGCGCACCAGTATCAATAACGCCTGCGCGCCGAGTTAATTCCCGTCCGGGCGTCACCAATACCCGAGGACGGGTCATGTCCTCCGGGCGCGCTCGATCGCCGGATCGTGGGCGTGCTCGTCTGGCCACGACTGTCTGGTCGTACTGGTCGTGCGCGTTGTCCTGCTTGTCCTGCTTGTCAATGTGCGGGAAATGTGCGTCGGTGTGCTGTGTGCCGGGCATGCGGCGGCGCGGGCGCCGGTCTCCCGGTGCGCCCGCAGCGCCCTTGCCCTACTTACTCCCCTGAGCCGTTGGGACTGAACGTCACCATCGGCATCGGCATCGGGTCGGCGTCTTCGAGGCGGTCGTGGTCCCAGTACTCCGCGACGCCCTCGGGGTCGGGGTTGACGTCCTCGCTGACGACGTAGTCCTCGGGAGTCGGCGTCGCCATGGGCTCGGCCGCGTCGCGGGGGGCGTCCTGGCCGGTGGTGACGACGGTGGTCTCCTGATTGACCTTCTCGATCCTGCCCGCCGTGGCGGCCGCAGCGACGGAGACGCCGCCGACGAGGACCACGCCGACGACACCGGCGGAGATCCACATCTTGCGGGTTGGGTTCATTCAGGGATTCCTTCCTCGTACCGGCTTCCCATAAGACGCGCTGAGCGCGGTCAAAGGTTCCACGTAGTACGCATTTTGGTCATATATAACTAGGGCGAATGGCCGGGCCGGCGCGTACGGGCGGGTGGGTCCCGGGTCAGCTCAGCCCGGGTCAGCCCGTGGTGGAGGCGCGGGGCCGCAGCTCTATCGGGTGCACGCGCTCGGTGCCCGGCTGGGCGGTGCCGTTGAGCAGGTCGAACAGCAGCTCGGCGCAGGCCGCGCCGGCCTCGCGCGGGCGCAGGTCGATCGAGGTGATGGGCGGGTCGGCCAGCGCCATTCCGGGGGTGTCCACGCAGGACGCGAGCAGCAGGTCGCGGCCGGCCTCGCGGCCGGCCGCGCGCACCACGGGCAGGACCTCGGTGGCGGCGCCGGCGGGCCCGCAGACCAGGGCGTCGGGGGCGGGCCGGGCGTCGAGCAGCTCGCGGGCGGCGGCGCGCACCTGGTCGGCCGGCGCGTCGAACGGCACCGTACGGGTGGCGGTGGGCACGCCGTTGGCCCGGCACCAGCGCCGGTAGCCCTGGTGCAGCTCGGCCGCCCAGTCGCTCTCGTCGCCCGCCACGATCAGCGCCGGGCGCCGGGCGCCGGAGTCGCGCAGGTGGTCCAGCAGGCGCCCGACCATGTCGGCGTGCGGCGACAGCACCACCCCGTCGGCTCCACGCCCGCCCGGGAAGCGCTCGCAGGTGACCGTGGGCAGCCGTGCGGACATCAGCCGCTCGACCACCGGGTCGCCCACGAGGGGGTCGCCGAGGACGAGGCCGTCCACGCGGGGGGTGCGGGCGCGGCGCTCGCCGCTGGTGATCAGGGTGACGTCGTAGTCGTTGACCGCGGCCCGCTCCACGACGCCGAAGACGAAGGACATGTAGTAGCTGGAGCGGGTGAGGACCTCCGGCACGTGCAGCCCGATGGTCCCGGTGCTGGCGCGGCGCAGGTGCCGGGCCGACCCGTTCGGCACGTAGCCCAGGTCTTCGGCGACCCGCATGACCGTGGCCCGGGTCTCGGCCGAGACCCGCCCCGAGCCGCGCAGGGCGTCGGACGCGGTGGTCTTGGACACCCCGGCCCGTTTGGCCACGGTGATGATGGTGACCGGCTCCTCTTCGCGCACGCCCCGATGGTAGCGGTAGCCGGATGATTGCCCGCTCTGGTGTTAACGCCGTGTATCGGGAGTCTGGTACCCCTTGTCACCTCGCCGTCGCCGGAAGTATGTTGGCGCGAGCCGGAACGTTCCGGCAACTCAGGACGCGCTTGGCCGGTCACTACCTCGGAGAGCTCACTGTGCCCGACAGATCGAAGTCCACGGCGTGCGCCCCCCACCAGGGGCGGGTGCTCGGAGAGGGGGGAACGCCGCACCCGCTCGACCCGCTGCGCGGCGAGGAGATCCTCCAGGTACGGCGGGTCCTGGTGGAGGCGGGGGCGCTGGGGGAGTCCACGCGGGTGGCCTATCTCGGGCTGGAGGAGCCGCCGAAGGACGGGCCCGATCCGGGGCGCAGGGCGCGGGCGTTCCTGCTGGACGTGACCGGCGGCGAGGCCGAGGACGTGGTGGTCTCGCTGCGCGACGGGCGGGTCGAGTCGCGCCGGGCCATCGACCCGGTGACCGACGGTCAGGTGCCGATGCTGGACGAGGAGCACGCCCTGGTGCGCCGGGTGCTGGCGCAGGACGCGGAGTGGGCCGCCGCGCTGGCGCGCCGGGGGATCGACGACCCCGGGCGGGTGTACCTGGCCGCGCTCAGCGCCGGGCACTACGGGTTGCCCGGGGAGGAGGGGCGGCGGATCGCGCGGGTGCTGGCGCACCTGCGGCCCACGCAGGAGAGCCTGCCGTGGGCGCACCCGGTGGACGGCCTGGTCGCGTACGTCGATCTGATCAAGGGCGCGGTGCTGGAGATCGTGGACAGCGGCGTGCTGCCGGTGCCGCGCGAGCCGGGCGACTACCACCTGCCCGGCGCGTTCGGCCCGTGGCGCACCACCCAGCGGCCGATCGAGATCACCCAGCCGCAGGGGCCGAGCTTCGAGATCGACGGCACTCTGGTGACCTGGGAGAAGTGGCGGGTGCGGATCGGCTACGACATGCGCGAGGGCCTGGTCCTGCACCAGATCGGGTTCGAGGACGGCGGGCGGGTGCGCCCGATCGTGCACCGCGCGTCGGTGGCCGAGATGCTCGTCCCCTACGGCGACCCGAGCCCGGTGCGGTTCTGGCAGAACTACTTCGACACCGGCGAGTACCAGCTCGGCAAGCTGGCCAACTCGCTGGAGCTGGGCTGCGACTGCCTGGGCGAGATCACCTACTTCGACGTGACCGTCACCGGCGGCGACGGGACCCCCAAGGTGCTGCGCAACGCGATCTGCATGCACGAGGAGGACTTCGGCGTGCTGTGGAAGCACACCGACCCGGCCAACGGCTCGGCGGAGACCCGCAGGCAGCGCCGCCTGGTGATCTCCTTCTTCGTCACCGTCGGCAACTACGACTACGGCTTCTACTGGTACCTGTACCTCGACGGGACCATCGAGCTGGAGGTCAAGGCCACCGGCATCGTGTTCACCGCCGCGTACGACGAGCGCGCCGCGCCGTACGCCTCGCAGGTGGCGCCCGGCCTGGCCGCGCCCTACCACCAGCACCTGTTCAGCGCCCGCCTGGACATGGCGGTGGACGGACCGCGCAACGCCGTGGACGAGGTGGACGTCGCCACCCGCCCGATGGGGCCCGGCAATCCGTACGGCAACGCCTTCGGCCGCACCGTCACCCGGCTGCGCACCGAGGCCGAGGCCCGGCGCGACGCGGACGCCGCCAGGGGCCGCACCTGGCACATCGTCAACCCGGAGGTGCGCAACCGGCTCGGCGATCCGGTCGGGTACGCGCTGTACCCGCAGGCGGGCCCGCTGCTGCTGGCCGCCGAGGGCTCCTCGATCCGCCGGCGCGCGGAGTTCGCCGCCCACCACCTGTGGGTCACCAGGTACGACCCTGCCGAGCGGTATCCGGCCGGCGACCTGGTCAACCAGCATCCCGGCGGGGCGGGCCTGCCCCGCTACGCCGCGGCCGGCCGCGACATCGACGGTCAGGACATCGTGCTGTGGCACACGTTCGGCATGACCCACTTCCCGCGTACGGAGGACTGGCCGGTGATGCCCGTGGACTCCTGCGGGTTCACGCTCAGACCGGCCGGGTTCTTCGACCGCAACCCCACGCTCGACGTCCCGCCGAGCGCCCGTCACGACTCCTCCGCCCCCTGTCACTGACCTCCCCTCGCTGAACGGAGCCCCCATGCGCCACACCCGGCCGGCCGTCGGCGTGACGGCCCTCGTGCTGCTCGCCGCGGCGTGCTCCCCGGGACCGGGCGCCGCGCCCGGCGCCGCCACCCCCGCCCCCGCCAAGCCCGGCTACCTCGCCGTCGCCGACCCCGCCCTGCCCGGGGGCGGCACGCTCAACTTCCAGGTGCACGTGGACACCGGCGCGGCCACCGGCCTGGACCCGCAGCTCGCCGACGTGGCCACCTCCTGGCAGCTCATGTCGCTGGTGTACGAGACGCTGGTCACGGTGGGCCCGGACTTCTCGATCCAGCCGATGCTGGCCGAGCGCTGGGAGACCCCCGACCCCACCACGTACGTCTTCCACCTGCGCGAGGGCGTGAAGTTCTCCAACGGGCGGGCGATGACCGCCGACGACGTGGTGGGCAGCCTGAAGCGGCTGCTGGCCTCCAAGTCGGTGTGGGTGGGCCAGCTCGGCCCGGTGAAGTCGGTCGCCAAGGACGGCGACGCGGCCGTCAGGGTCACGCTGAAGGAGCCGTACGCCCCGTTCCTGGCCGCGCTGGCCAACGTACCGGCCGCGGTCCTGCCCATGAAGGAGGTGGAGGACAAGTCCGTGGACCTGGCCACCACGATGCTGGGCACCGGGCCGTACGTGGTGGGCGAGCACCGCCAGGACGTGTCCTGGTCCTTCAGGCGGAACCCGGAGTACTGGGCGCAGGGCAGGCCGGCGCTCGACGCCGTCAACGTGACCATCGCGCCGGAGGAGGCCGCGCGGATCGCGGCGTTGCAGAACGGCAGCGCCTCGATGGCCACGCTGGGCAACGTGGACTCGGCCGGCATGCTGGCGGGCGCGGCCAACGTCCAGGTGCTCAGCCAGGCCACCACCGACTTCTACTACCTGATGCTCAACACTCAGGCGCCGGGCTCCAAGTTCGCCGACCCCCGGGTGCGGCAGGCGGTCAACCTGGCCATGAACCGCACCCAGATCGCCGAGGTCGCCACCGGCGGGCAGGGCAAGCCGACCGGCGTCACCCCCGCGGGCCTGCCCGGCGCGTGCGACCCGGCCACGCTGCCCTCGGCCACCGGCGGCGGCGCGGAGGCGGCGCGCAGGCTGCTGGCCGAGGCGGGCGCGCAGAACCTGTCGTTCACCCTGGCGATCTACTCCACCGAGCCCGCGCCCGCGGTCGCGCAGGTGATCCAGCAGAACCTCCAGCAGGCGGGCATCACGGTGAAGATCGAGCAGACCGACGAGGCGACCTGGGCCGGCAAGGTGTACGGCAAGGCGCCGGCGGAGTTCGACGCCGCCCTGTCGTGGTTCGCCGGGTACGCCGACGCCGGCATGGTCACCAAGTGGTGGAACCCCGACGTGGCCGGGTTCAACGCCGGCTTCATGAAGGCCGACGCCGCCCTCAGCGAGGCGATCGACGCGGCCGGGAAGGCCACCGGCGCGGCGCGTACGGAGGCGCTGGCCAAGGTGTGCCAGGAGGCCGACCGCGACGCGCAGATGATCCCGCTGGTCACCCGCCCGGTCACGGTCGCCTACCGCACCGACGCGCTCAGCCCGAGCCTGTACGCCACCGAGGGCTACGGCAACGTGCTGCGGCTGCTGCCCGAGATCCGCGCCAAGAAGGCGCAGTAGCCGCGATGCGGTTGGCACTGTGGTGGTCCGGACGGGCGCTGAGCGCCGCGGCGACGCTGCTCGGCGTGTCCGTGCTGATCTTCGCGGCGGTCCGGATGATGCCCGGCGGGTTCGCCGAGACGATCCTCGGCCCGTTCGCCACGCCGGAGCAGAAGGCCGAGCTGGCCGCGCGCTACGGGCTGGACCAGCCGGTGTTCCTGCAGTACGGGCACTGGCTGGCCGCCGTCGCCGGCGGCGACTTCGGCACCTCGATGATCAGCCGGCAGCCGGTGGCGGACGAGCTGCTGGCCAGGCTCCCGGTGACCGCCGAGCTGACGGCGTTCTCGGTGGCGGCGGCGCTGCTGCTCGGCGTGCCCCTGGGCGTCCTCACCGCGGTGCGGGCCCGGCCGCGCGGTGGCGCGGCGGCCGGTCGGCTGCTCAGCGGCCTGGGGGTGAGCGTGCCGGAGTTCGTGCTCGGCAGCCTGGCGGTGTTCCTGTTCTCCCGGTACGCCCTGGGCGTGCCGGCCGGCGGGTACGTCCCGTTCGGGCAGGACCCGGCCGGGAACCTGGCCTCGATGGTGCTGCCCTCGGCGGTGCTGTCGGTGTTCGCGCTGTCGGCCACCGCCCGCACCACCCGGGACGCGGTGCTGGGCGTGCTGGTCGAGCCGTACGTCACCGCCGCCGTCGCCCGCGGCGAGACGCCCTGGTTCATCGTCAGGCACCACATCCTGCGCAACGCCGCCGGGCCGGTGGTCACGCTGGTGGCCACGATCACCGCGTACCTGCTGGGCGGGGCGCTGGTGGTGGAGTACGTCTTCAACCTGCCCGGGATCGGGTCCTACATCGTGCAGGCGGTCGGCCGGCGCGACTACGCGGTGGTGCAGGCGGGCGTGCTGCTCGCCGCCGCCGTGTTCATCGTGATGAACGCGCTGGTGGATCTGGCCGTCGGGGCGCTGGACCCGCGCCTGGGCGTGACCGGGAAGGGGGCCGCGTGAGAGCTCTGCTGCGCGACCTGGACGGGCTGTCCCGGGCCGGGCTGGCCTGCCTGGCCCTGCTGGTGCTGGTGGCGCTGGGCTCGGTCGTCCACCTGGGCGGCGACCCCGACGCGATCGTGGGGCCGCGGCTGCAGCCACCGGGCCCGCAGTGGTGGCTGGGCACCGACAACCTGGGCCGCTCGATGCTGCCGCGGGTGATGGAGGGCGTGGGCACCACCCTGCTGCTCTCCTCGGTCGCCGTGCTGGTCACGGCCGTGGTCAGCGCCGGGTTCGGCATCCTGGCCGGGTACCGGGGCGGGTACGTGAGCGAGCTGGTGCTGCGCCTGGTCGAGGTGCTGTACTCCTTCCCGGCCGTCGTGCTGGCGATCCTGGTCGCCGCGGTGATGGGGCCGGGCCAGACGGCCGCGCTGGCCGCGATCGTGCTGGTCACGATCCCGCTGATGACCCGGCTGGTACGCGCCGCCGCCGCGGGCGTCGCCCGGCGCGACTACGTGACCGCGGCGGTGATCAGCGGCGCCCGGCTGTCGCGGGTGCTCGGGCGGCACGTGCTGCCCAACGTCTCCGGCACGATCGCGGTGCAGGGCACGTACGCGCTGTCGGTGGGCATCTCGGTCGAGGGCGGGCTGAGCTTCCTCGGCTTCGGCGTGCAGCCGCCGCAGGCGTCGCTGGGGGTGCTGATCCGGCAGGGAGGCACGTACATGATCGCCGCGCCGTGGCTGGTCGCCGGGCCGTGCGCCGTGCTGGTGGTGGCGATCCTGGCCATCAACGTGCTCGGCGACGGCCTGCGCGACCGGCTGGAGCCCCGGCAGCCGAGGAGCCTGACATGAGCGGCGCATTGCTACGGGTCGAGCACCTGTCCCTGGACTACCGGATCGGCGGGCGCACCGTCCGCGCGCTCGACGGGGCCGATCTCGTCCTGGACGAGGGCGCGAGCATCGGGGTGGTGGGGGAGAGCGGATCGGGCAAGTCCACGCTCGGCTCGGCCGTCGGCCGCCTGCTGCCGCGCGCCGCGCACCTGGCGGGCGGCGGCGTACGGGTGGCGGGCGAGCCGGTGTTCGACCTGGCCCCGGCGGCGCTGCGCCGCCTGCGCCGGGAACTGCTCGGCTTCGTCTTCCAGGACCCGATCGCCTCACTCGACCCGACCATGCGGGTGGGCCGGCAGCTCCGCCTGGTGCTCGGCCGCCGCGCGGGGGACAAGGAGGTGGCCGGGCACCTGGAGCGGGTCCGGCTCGACCCGGCGGTGGCGCGGGCGTACCCGCACCAGCTCTCCGGCGGCATGGCCCAGCGCGTGGCCATCGCGATGGCCATGGCCACCGAGCCGCGGCTGCTGGTGGCCGACGAGCCGACCGCCGCGCTGGACAGCCAGGTGCGCGAGGAGGTGCTGAACGTGGTGTTCGGCCTGGCCGCCGAGGCCGGGGCGGGCATCGTCTGGCTCAGCCACGACCTGCCCGCCGTGGCCCGCCGCTGCGAGCGGGTCGCGGTCATGTACGGCGGGCGCGTGGTCGAGGAGGGCCCGGCCGCCGAGGTGCTGGGCCGCCCCGCCCACCCCTACACGGCCGCGCTGGCCCGCTCGGCCCCGGCCGCGGCGGGGCCCGGCACCCGGCTGGTGCCGGTGCCCGGACGCCCGCCCGTGCTCACCGGGCCCGCACCGGGCTGCGCGTTCGCGCCCCGCTGCGCGTTCGCGATCGACCGGTGCTCCCGCGAGCGCCCCGCGCTGGCCCGGGTGGGCGGCCAGACCGTGCTGTGCCACCGGGCGGGCGAGCCGGTCCTGACCGCCGCCCGGGAAGCGGAGGTGGACGCGTGATCCTGGAGCTCGACGACGTGACCGTGACCTTCGCGTCCGGGCCGCCGCTGCGCCGCCGCGTCCACCACGCCATGCGCGGCGTGACCCTGCACGTGGCCGAGGGCGAGACGCTGGGCCTGGTGGGGGAGTCCGGGTCGGGCAAGACCACCACCAGCCGGGTCGCGCTGGGGTTGCAGCGCCCCGCCGCCGGGACGGTCAGGTTCGAGGGCCGCCCGTTCCCCAAGCGCCGCCGCGAGCTGGCCGGGCGAATGCAGGCCGTGCTGCAGCACCCGCACTGGTCGCTCAACCCGCGCATGCGGGTCGGGCAGAGCGTGGCCGAGCCGCTGGTCGTGCTCGGCCGGCGCGACACCGCGCCGGTGGCCGAGATGCTGGAGCACGTCGGCCTGGAGCCGGAGCTGGCCGCCCGCTACCCGCACGAGCTGTCCGGTGGCCAGCGCCAGCGCGTCTCCATCGCCCGCGCCCTGGTGACCCGCCCCCGGTTCGTCGTCTTCGACGAGGCGGTCAGCGCGCTGGACGTCTCCGTACAGGGCCAGATCCTGAACCTGATCAAGGACCTGCAGGCGGAGTACGGTTTCAGCGCGCTGTTCATCTCCCACGACCTCGGCGCCGTACGGTACGTCGCCGACCGCATCGCCGTCATGCGCGACGGCGAGATCGTGGAGACCGCCGGCACCGAGACCTTCTACACCGCGCCATCGCACGAATACTCCAGGCGTCTGCTGGACGCCCTGTGACCCTTGGAGGCACTGTGACCCATGGAGGCACTGTGACCGTTGGAGGCACCGTGACACCATCCGCCGAACCGCGGCTCGCGGCGCCGTCGGCGTTCGCGCCGGACGTGGCGGGCAACGACGACCTGCCGCTGACCCCGCAGGCCAGCCCCGGCCGGGGCGTGGTGCCGTTCGACCTGCCCGGCGTGTACGTGGGCACCGCCGAGTACGCCGAGGGCCCCACCGGGTGCACCGTGGTCCACGTCCCGGCCGGGGCGCGCACCGCCGTGGACGCGCGGGGCGGCGCGGTCGGGCTCAGCGGCGGGTACGACTTCAACCACGCCATCTGCCTGGCCGGCGGCTCGGTGTACGGCCTGGCCGCCGCGGCCGGCGTCAGTGACGAACTGCTGGCGCGGCGGCGCAACCAGGTGCGCTGGGACGACCTGCAGATCGTCTCCGGCGCGGTGATCTACGACTTCTCCGCCCGCGACAACGCCGTCTCCCCGGACGCCGCCCTGGGCCGCGCCGCGCTGCGCAACGCCAAGGAGGGCGAGTTCCCGGTCGGGCGGTGCGGCGCCGGCCGCAGCGCCACCGCCGGGAAGGTCGAGTTCGGCCGGGCCGAGTTCACCGGCCAGGGCGCGGCGTTCCGGGCGTACGGGGACGTCAAGGTGCTGGTCGCCACCGTGGTCAACTCGGTCGGCGTGGTGGTGGACCGCGACGGCGCGATCGTACGCGGCAACTACCACTCCGCCGAGGGCGTGCGCCGCCACCCGGCCGAGGACTACGCCGCCATGATCGGCCGGCCCGACGCCCCCGCCCCGGTGCCCGGCAACACCACGCTCACCGTGCTGGTCACCAACGTCCGCCTGCCGGAACGCGAGCTGAACCAGCTCGGCCGCCAGGTGCACGGCTCCATGCAGCGTGGCATCCAGCCCTTCCACACCGAGAACGACGGCGACGTGCTGTTCACCATGACCACCGACGAGGTGGACCTGACCGGCGTGCGGTCCACCGGCCTGGCCACCCTCGCCGCCGAGGTCGCCTGGGACGCCATCCTGGACGCCGCCCGCTGACCCGCCCCCCGCCTGGCCCGCATCCTGGACGCCGCCCGCTGGCCCGCCCCCCGCCTGGCCCGCCCCGCCTGGCCCGCGCCCGAGCGCGCCGCCCGCGCGGCGGACGGCCGTACCGGTGGCGAGTTGTCGCCGTCGAGGCCCGGGGGCCTTGCCACGGGCACGGCCCGGTCAGGAAGATCGCTGAAGGTGTGGACGGCGACTCGGGGAGGGCGCGGTGCGGCAGAGCGGGCAACGTCAGACCTGGACGGCCGGCGACTACCGGCACGTGGGCGTGCAGTTCCTGCTCGCGGCCGAGATGCTGTGCGAGGCCGTGGAGATCAGGGCGGGGGAGAAGGTGCTGGACGTCGCCACCGGCACCGGCAACCTCGCCCTCGGCGCGGCCCGGCGCGCGGCCGAGGTGACGGCCCTGGACCTGGTGCCCGAGCTGATCGCGGTCGCGCGCGACCGCGCCGCCGCCGAAGGGCTGGAGGTGGCCTTCCGCGAGGGCGACGCCGAGGCCCTGCCGTTCGAGGACGCCTCCTTTGACGTCGTGGCCTCGACGTTCGGGGTGATGTTCGCCGCCGACCAGGAACGCGCCGCGGCCGAGCTGGTACGCGTGCTGCGCCCCGGCGGGCGCATCGGCCTGGCCTGCTGGACCCCGTCGGGCTACATGGGCCGGATGCTGGAGCTGAACACCCGCTACCTGCCGCCGCCGCCCGGCTACCGCCCGCCCAGCCGCTGGGGCACCTCGTCCGGGCTGGAGGAGCTGTTCGGCGGCGAGGCCGACATCCGGGTGACGGGGCGTACGCTCCGGTGGAGGTTCTCCTCCCCCGAGGCGCACGCCCGCGTCTGGGCCGAGGTCTACGGCCCCACCCGGATGACCGCGCAGGCACTGGACGACGAGGGCCGCGCCGCCCTCGTCGCCGACCTGGCCCGCATGGTGACCGAGCTGAACCAGGACGGGTCCACGCTGCTGCTGCCCATGGACTACCTGGAGATCGTCATCCGGCCGCGCTGACCGCGGCCGGGCGGCGCTCAGTGCCGCCGGCCCCGGCCGCCCCACGGGCCGGTGATGGCGAAGACGTAGCCCGGGCTCTGGATGCCCACGTAGAGGACCTTGCCGTCGGCGCTGAAGACCGGGCCGGCGAACTCGCTGTCGTTGAGCTCGTTGCGGGCCAGCGGGTAGACGGTGCCGCGGTCGGTGACGCCGACGAGGTGCTGGATGCCGTCACCGTCCTCGGCCAGGATGATCCCGCCGTACGGCGAGACGGTGATGTTGTCCGGGCCGTCGTAGTTGGTGTCCTTGTCCGGGTCGGGGTTCACGCCGAAGATCGTCTTCAGCGTGACCGTCTCGGACTCGGGGTCGTAGAACCACACCTGGCCGTCGTGCTCGTTGACGCTGCCGTCGTCGTGCCGGGCGTAGCTCGCCACGAAGTAGGCACCGCCGTCGGCCCACCACTGGCCCTCCAGCTTGCGGCTGCGGGTCACCTCCTCGTCGGTGAACTGCTTGCGCACGGAGGTGGTCTTGGCGTCGCGGTCGGGCACGTCCACCCAGGTGACCTTGTACCGGGTGCCGGGCCGCGTGGCCTGGGACAGGTCGGCGATGTGCCTGCCGCCCTTGGTGCACTTCATCGCCTGGAGCCTGCCGGCCGTGTCGCCGCCCTCCGACAGCGCCAGCCGCTTCAGCGCGCCCTTGCCGGGGCGGAAGCCCTTCGGCGGCACCCAGCGGAAGTACAGGCCGTTCGGCTCGTCGGCGTCCTCGGTCTCGTAGATGATCGAGGTGCGCGGGTCCACCGCGACGGCCTCGTGCGAGAAGCGGCCGAGGAACTTCAGCGGCACCGGGTCCTGGTTGAGGTCGTTGTCGAAGGGGTCCACGTCGAAGACGTAGCCGTGGTCCTTCTTCAGCGCGCCGCCGGCCTTGACCTCGGTCTCCTCGCAGGTCAGCCAGGTGCCCCAGGGGGTGACGCCGCCCGCGCAGTTCTGCACCGTGCCGGCCAGGCTGACGTACTCGCGCACGCGCCTGCCGTCCTTGTCCACCACGATGTTGGTGGTGCCGCCGCGGCCTCCGGCGTCGTAGGTCAGGCCCTCCAGGGCGGGCACGCCGTACTTCTCGTCGCCGCCGATCTCGTGGTTGTTGACCAGCACGCCGCCGCCCTTCGGGCCGCGGAAGAAGCCGGTGCCGTCGGTGTCGGAGGGGGTCGGCTCGCCGGACTCCAGCTTGGTGCCGCCCGCCTGGGCCACGATGGTGTAGGAGAAGCCCTTCGGCAGCGAGAGCAGGCCCTTGGGGTCCTTGACGACCGGGCCGTACCCGGCCCCCTTGTCCGGACCCGCGGCCTCGACGACCTGCGCGGCGGCCGGGCCGGCGATGGCCTCGACGCTGCCCGCGATGGCGATGCCGAGGCCGCCGGCGGCGCCGGTGCGCAGGAGGTTACGGCGGGAAATCTCTGCAGTCATGTTGAAAGCACCTTTTTCCGGCACATAAGGGTGAGCACTAGGACCCAAGTCCTCCGGACTGAACTGCGCGCGCCACGGCACGGACACCGCGATGAACGTACGCCCAACGATGCCGGACGGGGTAGAAGTGGGACCAGCGATCACAGGGAAAGGGGACGCACGTGTCGCACGACGCGGAGCTCGCGGGACGGGTGGCGCTGCTGACCGGTGCATCGGGCGGCATCGGCGGCGCGCTGGGGCGGCGGCTGATCGCCGCCGGGGTGCGCACGGCCTTCTGCTACGGCGGCCACGCGGCCGAGGCCGAGCGACTGGTGGCCGAGGCGCGCGCGGCAGGAGTGGACGCGGTCGCACTGCCGGGCGACCTCGCCGACCCCGCGGTGCCCGCCCGGCTCGCCGACGCGACCACCGAGGCCCTGGGCCCGATCGACCTGCTGATCCCCAACGCTGGCTACTCCGCCCCGGCCGCCTACACCGAGGTGGACCTGGAGACCTGGGACCGCACCCAGGCCGTCAACCTGCGCGCCCCGTTCCTGCTGGCCCAGCGGATCGTGCCGGGCATGGCCGAGCGCGGCTTCGGCCGGGTGCTGTTCGTCTCCTCGATCGCCGCCTTCACCGGCGGCGTGGTCGGCCCCCACTACGCCGCGTCCAAGGCCGGCCTGCACGGCATGCTGCACTTCATCGCCGCCCGGGTCGCGGGCGACGGCGTGACCGTCAACGCCATCGCCCCGGCCCTGATCGAGGACACCCGCATGCTGCCCGCGGGCGGCCCCGGCCCCCGCGCCCTGCCCGTCGGCCGCTACGGCCGTCCCGAGGAGGTCGCCGACCTGGCCATGGCGGTGCTCCGCAACGGCTACCTGACCAACCAGGTGCTCAGCCTGGACGGCGGCGCCCACCCCCGCTGACCCGGGAGCCCACCGCCCGGACAAGACCGCCCACCACGGACGATCCCCCAGAGATAAGGACGCCACCGGAGACATCGCCGGAGACGGGGACACGGCGGCTCAGGGTTTGCGCCCCAGCCCTCCGTACTGGTAGACCTCCCGGTCGGTGTACTGGGTCGTCGCGTCGGGATGCCACTTCGGCAGCGACACCACGCCCGGCGGCATCAGCTCCAGCCCTTCGAAGAACATCTCCAGGTCCGCGGGGGTGCGCAGCATGATCGGCGCGGCGTCGCTGGCGTTCCACCGGGCGGCGGCCTCGTCCATCGACGGGCTGTGCACGCTGTGCGCGAGGCCGAGGTAGCTGCCCCTCGGCAGCGCGTGCAGCAGGGTGCGCACCGCCGCCCGCGCCTGCTCGTCGTCGGGCACGAACTCCAGCACGCCCATCAGCAGCAGCGCGATCGGCTGGGTGAAGTCGAGGGTCTCGGTGGCCGCCTGGAGGATCGGCTCGGGGTTGCGCAGGTCGGCGTCGATGTAGTCGACCGCCCCCTCCGGGGAACCGTGCAGCAGCTCCCGAGCGTGGATGAGCACCACCGGGTCGTTGTCCACGTACACGATCCTGGCCGCCGGGTTGACGCTCTGCGCGATCTCGTGCGTGTTGCCGGCCGTGGGGATGCCGGTGCCGATGTCGAGGAACTGGACGACCCCGGCCTCACCGGCCAGGTAGCGCACCACCCGCCGGATGAACTGCCGCTCCGCCCGCGCGTTGACCGGCAGGTCGGGCATCACCCGCAGGATCTGGTCACCGACCTCGCGGTCGGCGGGGTAGTTCTCGGTGCCGCCCAGCCAGTAGTCCCACACGCGCGCCGAGTGTGGGATCTGGGTGTTGATCCTCCTGCGGGCGGCGCCACGGGCGGACTCCTCGCTCATCCCGGTCCTCATTCACACACGGTCGGATCGTCTGCTGAACACAGTAATAGTCAGCCCTCGCGCCGGGCGCGGGCGCGGCGCTTGCCCTCGTGCATGGCCTGCACCCGCGCGGTGGGGATCGCCCGGCCCTCTTCGACCAGGTCCTCGCCCAGCGGCCGGGGCGCGGGCATGCGCTCGGCCCAGGGATCGGCCGCGCCGAGCAGGCCGGGCACGGTGTGCAGCGTGAAGTCGCCGGGCCGCACGTCGTCCAGGTCCTCCCAGGCCACCGGGAACGACACCGGCGTGCCGGGCCGGATGCGCGGGCTGTAGACGGCCGCGACCGTGGCGCCGTAGGCGCGGGTGGAGTCGAGGAACACCTTCCCGCCCCGGTCCTCGATGATGTACGCCGTGGTGGCCAGCGCCGGGTCCAGCCGCTCGGCGCGCGCGGCCAGGGCACGCGTGGCAGCCGCCGCCTCCTCGTGCGTGGCCAGCCCCTCGATCGGCACGAACACGTGCACGCCCTTGGCCCCGCTCGTCTTCACCACTCCGTCCAGCCCGGCCTCGGCCAGCGCCTGCCGCACCAGCCGCGCCGCGGCCACGACCATGCCGAACGCGTCGGCGGAGGGCGGGTCGAGGTCGAGCACGAGGTGGGTGGGCCGGTCCCAGTGCGCGGCCCGGAACAGCGCCGGGTGGTACTCCACCGCCCGCTGGTTGGCGAACCACAGCAGCGTACGGCGGTCGTCGCACAGCGCGTACCGCACCTCCCGCCGCGAACTCTCCGCCCACAGCGTGACCGTGCGCACCCACTCCGGGGTGTACTTCGGCACGTTCTTCTGCATGAACGGCTCCTGCCCGCGCAACACCCGCAACACCGACAGCGGCCGATCACGCAACTCGGGCAGCACCCGTTCGCTCATGGCGTCGAGATAGTCCACCAGATCCCGCTTGGTGGCCCCGGCCCCCTCGAACAACGGCTGGTCGAGATTCGTCAGCGCGACCCCGTCGCGCTCCTCGCCTCCACGCCCGGCCATGCCCCACCTCCCCCGCCATCAAAGCACCTCCGCCCACCGCACCGGGCGACAACCACCGGTAGCGGGCGAAGATCGGGCCCAGGAGACGAAATGTGCCAGTGGTCCGGTAGCTCGCCCACGCCCGCCGATGACGGTCCGAGGATGGCACCGGCCGGTGCCGCACCACCTCCCGTTGACGCCGCGGGCGGTAATGGCGGTCAGCCCGGGCCACCGGCCGGTGCCGCACCACCTCCCGCCAACGCCGCGGGCGGCGACGGCGGTCAGCGCGGGCGCGCGGCCGGTGCCCGAAGCGGTTGTGCCGCGGACGGCGTACCCCCGGGGCCTCAGCAGGTGGGACGTTCCGGGTCCTTGGTGACCAGGACGCTGTCGTGCAGGCGGGCGCCTTGGGGCAGGGTGATGGCGTGGTCGGGGGTGGAGGGGCTGGGGGTGCCGCTGGGGACCCAGTACACCTCGATGGCGAAGTGCCGGCCCGCGCCCTCGCCTGACTCGCCGCCGATGACCACCCGCTTCTTCCAGCGTTCCACGGTGATCTCATCGACGAAGTAGTGGTGGCCGTGCGGGCTGCGGGTGACCAGCCAGAGCCGGCCGAGGTCGGGGAGTACGGCGGTGCCGAGGGCCTTGGCGCAGGTGGGTAGCACGGCGCCGTAGCCGGGGCGCTCGATGACGGCCATGCCGATCGGCGCCGGGCCGCTTCGCCCGAGCGCGTTGCCCGCCGGTGGGCCCGTGCCCGGGGAGCCGGTCGTGCCGGGGATCTGGCCGGTGCCCTGGCCCTGGCCCGGAATGTGTGCCGCTCTCGGGTCCTGACCGGTGCCGGGGGGCTGTTCGAAGCCCTGGCCCGCATCGACCGCCGTGCCCAGGGTTCCGTCGGGGCCGGTGCCGGTGCGATCCGTCTTCGCGGCGGCGGCCACGCCGTCGCCGGTGGGCGGGCCGGCGCCGCCGCCGAGGAGGGGCGGGCCGATCGCGACGACGAAGGCGAGCGTCGCGGCCGAGAGCGCGAGCAGTGCGCCGGACATCACCTCGATACGGCGATATCTCATGGCATTCGGGGCAGGCGCGGTATGGGGGAGTCCGGGGGATATCTCTATTGGGCCCCCTTTTGTCTTGCCTGGAAGCGGTGTCGGATTTGGCGGTGATGGGGAATTCTGTGAGTCTGGGGGGAATTCTCCGGCAATGGTGGCCGACGCCCCCGGACCGCCGTCACCCCGGAGCGCCTGGCGGATCTGGAGGGTCAGCGCGAACAGGGCGATCGCGGCCGCGGCCACGCTCGCGACCTGGTCCGCGGGCTCCGGCGCGTACCATGCCGCGACGCCGCCCAGCCCGATCGCGATCCCACATGCCGCGGGCATGAACAGCGATATTCCGTTGCCTCGCCTGCCCTTCATGAGGCCATTATCTCCCGTCATCGCGTCCGTGGAACGTGCGCCGCGAATAATGCTGGAATTTTCCGTGCCGCACGCCCGGAGGTATCGTCGCCCCGGAAAGCCGGAGCGGCGATCTTGAGGAGGGTGAGCGGCGATGTGGGCCGATCTGATGGTGAGCGGCATCCCCCTGGCCGAGAAGGCGGCCCGCACCGTGCTGGTCTACCTGAGCGTGGTGGCGCTGCTCCGGGTGGTCGGCAGGCGCGACCTGGCGCAGCTCAACACCTTCGACCTGGTGGTGATGCTGCTGCTGTCGAACGTCGTGCAGAACGCGATCATCGGCCCGGACAACTCCGTCCTGGGGGCGGTCTTCGGCGCGGTCGTGCTGCTCGGGACCAACGCGGTCCTGGCCCGCGCCGCGGCGCGCTGGAACCGGCTCGGCGCGCTGCTCGAGGGCCGGCCCGTCACGCTCGCCGAGGACGGCCGGTACGACTCGCGCACCCTGGCCCGCCTCGGCCTGCGCGCCGCCGACCTGGAGATGGCGATCAAACGCCAGGGCGGCAACCGGGTGACCGACGTCCGCTCGGTGACCCTGGAGCCCGGCGGCACCCTGCTGGTCCGGCTGCGCCCGGAGGAGGAGAACGCCTCCCACGGCGACGTCGCCGCCATCAACGCCCGTCTCGACCGGATAGAGGCCATGCTCACCGCGCTGTCCTCCCGCTCCACCTGACCGGGCGATTTGACACCACAGGGGGCCCGGTGATCGAATCCCGGGTCAGCGTCGCGGTGTACCCGGCACGAAGTCCGCCGAGGGCATGGAGGCGCCGGATCATGGGACGACCATGGACACACCCACCCCGCCTGACGGCCGCCTGACGGCGTTCGGCAATCAGTTGATCGACATGCACACCTGGCTGCGCGAGGAGCTGGCCGCGCTGCGCGCCTCCCTCGACGCCGGCCGTACGGGCCGGTCCCGGGACCTGCGGGCGCACTGCCTGGCCTTCTGCGCCGCGCTGACCCGGCACCACACCGGCGAGGACGAGACGGCCTTCCCGCTCCTGGCCGAGCGCCATCCCGGGCTGCGCCCGGTGCTGGAGGAGCTGCGCCGCGACCACGACATCGTCACCGGCATCCTGCGCGCGATCGAGGACCTGCTCGCCGGCCTCGGCTCGAACCCCGCTCCCGAGGAGGTCCGGCGCGTACGCGGTGAGCTGGACGGCCTGTCGGCCCTGCTCGACTCGCACTTCCTGTACGAGGAGAAACGGATCGTGCAGGCGCTCAACGAGCTGGACCCGCCCGGTTGGCGCGAGGGACGGCCCGCCTTCCTGCGCCCCGGGTACTGAGCGCCCCGGGCACTGAGGCCGGGTTTCGAGGGCGCCGGGGTACTGGACGCGCCGGCCGAAGCCGGGCGTCAGTCGCGCCCCTTCGCGGCCGGGCGCTCGGCCGGGGGGAGCGCGCAGGCGGGGGTGCCGCCCGGCATGCGGTGCCGGTTGCGCGCGACCAGCCGGTAGACGGCGGCGGCGAGGGGGCGTACGGGCCGGGAGCGGATGACCCGGCCCAGCGCCCGCCACGGGGGACCGGCGTCCACCAGCAGTTCGGCGACGGCGAGCGCGCCGCCGAGCACCCGCCCCCCGGCCAGCCACAGCACCTCGTGCTCGGCCCGCTCACGGGTCACGCCGAGGGCGTCCAGGTCGGCGGCCTGCCAGGGGATCGCCCGCGCCCGGGTGTGGACGCGCCGCTCGGCGAAGCGCACACATCGGGTGCAGAAGCCGCAGTCTCCGTCATAGACGAGTAAGGGTGTCATACCCCCATCTTCACACTCGCGGTGGCACGGGCGCGGGTCGGCCTCTTCTGCGACCGCGCGTTTTTCCGGGAAACGCCCGGTGCGGATCGCGCGATTGGCGAATCGGCCGATTTTCTGTACGGGGGTGCGGGCCGGCGGCCCGGCTGGCAGGAGCGCCTGATCTTGCTAACCGAGGGTGACGGAGATCGACCCTTTGGCTACGTTACAGCGACTCAAGGGGTGACACGTGGCCGGTGTTATGCGCGGAGAGTGATGAAACGAGCGTCGCTCGCGTACGAGGGATCTCGGCGAAAAGTGGGGAAAAGGCGGGATCTTTGGGAAATGTCCGGGCCTATTGCCGTGCCCGGTAAGGGCCGTTGACAGTGAAATACGCCTCCGTACGCTCTTGCATTGCGTGAGGTCGGCGTCGAAAGCCGCCACCTCATCGAATTGTGCGGGAAAAGCACGCCCCAGCGAGGAGGGGAGACGGCGGCGATGGACGACGAGGACAGCGGCGAGGACAGGGGCGAGGACAGGGGTGCGGTGGGCGGCGGTGGCGCCATCCCGCCCACGACCACACGGGACAAGGCCCAGGCGGAGCCCAGGCCCCATGACAGCACCACCGCGGCCATGGGAGGGGAGCCCGTCATAGGACGGGAGGCCGCCATGGGGCGCGAGGTGGCGACGGGGCGACAGGTCGCCAGGGGTCGGGAGATGGCGACGGGGCGAGAGGTCGCCACGGGTCGGGAGGCCGCCATGGGGCCGCATGCCGCTGCGAAGGAGGATGCTGCCGCAGGCCGGGATGCCGCTGCCGAGCGGGATGCTGCTGCGGGGCTGGATGGGGCCGTGGGCCGGGGCGCTGCTGCGGGCGGGGAGGCCGCGGCAGGTCCGGACGCACGTGCAGGCGGGGGCACCCTCCCGGATGGCGATGCCACTGCCGGCCGGGACATGACCGGAGGCCGGGAGGCCATCGCGGGCCCGGAGGCCACCGCGGGCCGGGCTGTCGTGGGGCGGGATGCAGGTGTGGACGCCGATGCAGGTGTGGACGCCGACGGCGGTGATGTGCCGGGGGCCGGCGGCGGGGCGGAGGAGCCGGAGGACCTCGACGACTCGGACGACCCGGAGGACCCGGAGGGCCTGGACGATCTCGACGATCTGGACGATCTGGATGACCTCGACTTCGATCTGGACGAGGTGGAGAACAAGATCGCGCCGTTGGCGCTGGCGGTCGATGAGGGTATTCGGCCGTGACCCGCACCGACGCCAGGATCGCCGGGCTCGTCGGTGTGGAGGCCGAGGTGAACACCGGGCCCGCTGTCGCCTATGCGGGGCTGCGGCGGGCGATCGAGGCGCTTCGTGATGCGGGGGCGACGTTCGGGGAGATCCCCGGGCGGTACGGGGTGGAGTGGGCCGAGTTGTTCCCGGGGGAGGGAAGTGGGGGGCCGGTGCTGGCCGAGATCGCGCTGGCGGCCTCCGAGCGGCGGTTGCACCGGGAGTCGGAGCAGGTTTTCCGGGTGCTGGCGGTGGGGGCGGCGGCGCTGTGCCATGGGGTGGCCGAGGTCGGGCGGCCGTTGGTGCTGCTGGGTGTGGGCGGGGCCGATCTGCCGTCGTTGCGCGGGTTCATGCGGGCCGTCGAGCACGCCCGTACCGTGCCGGGGGCCGACATCGTGCCGCGCGACCCGGAGCGGGTGCGCGCGCCGCTCGCCGAGGCCGCGGATCTGCGGGCCGAGCGGGCGGGGTGCCTGCGGCGCATGGGGCTCGGCCTGGAGCCCGGCGATCTGCGGGCCGACCTGCCCGCGAGCGGGGCGGACGACGCCGCGGGGTGGCCCGACGGCGAGCTGTACCGCCGGGCGATGGACCCCGGCGCGCCGGCCGCCGACCGGCTCGCGGCGGCGCTGGCCTACTCCAGGGCGGCGTTCTTCACCGCCAACTGGGAGGGCATGGCGGTGGTCGCCGCGGCGGCGCTCGGGCTGACCCGCGGGCTCCCCGACGCGCGGGTGCCCGCCGTGCTGGAGGCCGCGGGCCGGCACGACGGGCAGGCCGAGGCGATCGAGTTCGAGCCCGCCGTGCTGCGCACCGCGGCCGACCTGCGGGCCTACCTGTGCAAGGTCCTGGGCATCCAGGCGACGTTCCGCGGCAGGCAGGACGAGGCGCTGGCGTGCTTCCGGGCGATGCGCGGCGGCGAGGGCCGGGTGCTGCCGGAGGTCCGCGCCCAGTCCCACCTGTACGCCGCGCTCACCCTGGTCAAGCGCATGGACCGGGTCGGTGAGGCGATCCGCGAGCTGGAGCGGGGCTTCGCCGCCGTGCCGCCGCGCGCGGGCGAGTCCGGCGGCCACCGGCGCGAGCGGGGCTGGCTGCACAACCTGCGCGGGCTCACCTGCTTCGCGCTGGGCGAGCCGCGCGAGGCGCTGGAGCACGAGAAGCGGGCCCTGGCCTGCATCGAGGGCCTGTCCGACGCGAGCAGCGTCCACCTGCGGATCAACCTGCTGTCGAACGTCAGCGTGCTGCAGGAGAAGACCGGCCGGCACCGGCAGGCGCTGGCGACCTGGGCCAGGTTCGAGCGGGCGGCCGGGGCGTCGAACACGCCGTTCGCCAAGCACCACGCCTACCGTGCGGCCGGGCTCGCGCTGCTCGCGGCCGACCGCGACGCCGCGACGGCGGGCCTGGAGCGGTCGCTGGCGTGCGCGGAGGAGTCGCGTGACGACTTCCACGCCTGCGAGATCCGGCTGGAGACCGGCGGGCTGCTGGTCCGCGCGGGCGACGCGGCGGGGGCGTACGCGTGCTTCGCGGCCGGGGAGGAGGCGGCGCGCAGGCTCGGCGACCCCTACCGGATCGCGCTGGCGCTGGCGGGCCAGGCGGTGTGCGGCGGCCGGGCCCCGGGCGCGGAGGTGGCGGCCGTCGCGGCGCGCAGCCTGGCCAACGCCGGCCGGGCCCGCGCGTTGTGCGAGCGCGCCGATTCCGCGGTGGGGGCGGCGGAGCTGCTGCCGGGCCCGCGCACCAAGCTGAACCGGCCCTTCGATCTCGTCAACTTCCAGGGGTGAGGGTGCTTTCAGGGACGACGTCCGGGCGACGCGGGGAATGGCGGTTGTACCCCCGGCTGCTGCTGCGCCGGGCTGGCTTCCCCTTCGAGCTGCTGTACGCCGTGGCCGACGGCCCGGCCGCGGGCGCCGCCGAGGTGTACCGGGACCGGGTGCGGGCCCTGGAGGCGGTGCGCGGCGCGCTGTTGCAGGAGATCCCCAAGGCCGTGGTGACCGCCGCCGCGGCCGGCGACCGGGACCGCCTGCGGGCGCTGTCGCGCTGCCGCCGCAGGGTGGCGCGGCGGCTGCCCGCCGCCCCGGCCGATCTGGATGAGCCGCTGCCTGCGGCTCCGGCCGATCTGGGTGAGCGGCTGCCTGTCGCGTCGGCCGATCTGGGTGAGCGGCTTCCTGGCGCTCCGGTTGATCTGGGTGAGACCGCCTCCGGCGATGGGACGGCGGCGCTGCTCGCCCGGTACGCCGCCGCCGTGCGGGCGCTGGAGCGGGCGCGGTGCTCGCTGGACGCCGTGCTGGCCGAGGAGGCGGGCACACGGGCCGAGCGGGTGGCCGGGGTGCTGCGCGACGAGCGCGTCCTGGACGCCCTGCTCCAGCTCGCGCCCTCCTTCCACCGGGAGGCCGAGCGCCGCCTGCGCGTCCGGGCCCGCGACGACGCCAAGGGGCGGGCGTTCCTGCGCCGCGCCTACCTCTACGTGCAGCGGCTGGCCGCCAAGAACGAGACCACCGGCTTCTTCGGGCCGCTCGTGCACGGCGAGGTGGACCCCTCGGCCGCCGGGATCGCGCTCGGCCCCGAGACGCCCGGCGGCGTGCTGCGCGCGGAGGCGTTCGTGGCCTTCTGGGCGGTCTGCCGGCTGGCCGAGCGGATGGCCGCCGACCCGGAGGTGGCCGCGCGGCTCCCGGTCACCTGGGTGCCCGCCTGCCGCCGCGAGCCCGTCGCCGGCGGCGACCGGGGTGCGATCACGCTGCCGGGCGGGCGGCGTGTCGCGCTGACGCACGAGCAGTGGCGGGTCGTGGCGCTCATCGACGGCTCGCGCGAGGCCGGGCGGCTGGCCACCGAGTCGGGCGTGGCCCCCGGCGAGGTGGACGCGCTGGTGACGCGGCTTCGCCGCGCGGGCGCCGTACGCCTCGCGCCCGAGCCGCCCTCGGCCATGCCCCGTCCGCTCGACTGGCTCATCGCCCGCGCCGAGCGGTACGCGGGCGGCACCCACTGGCCGAAGTCCCTGCGTGGCCTGCGCGAAGCCGCCGCCCGCTACTGCGCCGCGCCCGATCACCGTGCCAGGGCGGCCGCGCTGGCCGAGCTGGAGCGCGTCTTCTCCGGCCTGGCCGGCGCGCAGCCCCGCCGCGAGGGCGGCAAGATGTACGCCGACCGCCTGGTCGCCTTCATCGACGCGGAGGGCGACCAGTCGCCGGTGCGTGTCGGGGGCGATGTCGCCCGCCGCTGGGAGGCGGCGCTCGGGCCGGTGCTCGACGCCGCGGCGCACTACGGCGAGCTGCGGCGCCGGGCCGCGGCCGGGCTGTGCGCGGCGGTGATGCGGGCCGCGGGGGCCGAGCGCATGCCGTACGACGAGCTGATCCGGCGGCTGCGCGGGATGATCGGCGGTGAGGAGGAGCTGCCGCCGTGGCCCGGCCACGGCGCACGGCCGCCCGCCGCCGGGCACGGGGAGCCCGCCAGGCGGTTCGCCGCGGCGCTGGCGGAGCTGGCCGAGCGGCGCCGTATCGGCGTGGAGTCGGTGCTCGACCCGGCCGAGCTGGCCGCGCTGCACCCTCCCGCCGCCGGCCCGTGCTTCGCCGCCCCCGATCTGCTGCTGGAGGCCCGCCCCGGCCGCGATCCGCGGCTGGTCCTGGGCGAGATGCACCCGTACGTGTTCGCCTGGGGCTCGCAGGGGCTGTTCAGCCCCGACCCCGAGGGCCTGCTCGCGGCGTTCGAGGAGGACCTGTCGCCGTGGGGCGGCCGGGAGCGCCTGGTCACCGTGATCCGCAGGCGCCGGCACAAGGGCCTGGTCGCCGAGTGGTTCCCGGGCCGGTTCGTGGAGATCACGGCGACCGCGACCGCCGACGGACGGCGCACCGTGCCGATCACCGACCTGACCGTCACGCTGCGCGACGGCGAACCGGTGCTGAGCGACGCCGCCGGGCCTGTGGTCCTGTACGCGGGCGAGGACCAGCGCCCCCACCTGGCCGCCTTCGCCCCGCCCGCCGCCGCGCTCCCGCTGATCAGGACGCCCGGCGCCGCCCTCGCCCCGCGCGTGGTGGTCGGCGACGTCGTGGTGCAGCGCGCCCGCTGGTGGATCACCCCGTCCGACCTGGGCCTGCCCCGCTACGTGAGCCCGCGCGAGAACGCCGGGCGCGGCGGCGACGCCTTCGCCGCCGCGCAGCGCCTGCGCGTCACCCGGGAGGTGCCCCGCTTCGTCTTCGCCCACGTGCCCGGCGAGCCCAAGCCGGTCGGCATCGACCTGGACAACCCCCTCGCCGTCGAGGCGCTCGTCGCCCTCGTGGCCGGCGCCCTGGTGCCGGTGGCGCTGAGCGAGATGCGCCCGGGGCCGGAGGGGCTGTGGCTGCGCCACGGCGGGCGGCCCACCACCTCGGAGTTCCGCCTGGCCCTGAGGAGGGTGCCGGCATGAGCCGGGAGGAGACCTGGACCCTGCTGCCCACGCTGGTCGTGCGCAGCGCCGGGTTCCCGTGGGAGACGGTGCTCGCCCTGGCCCACCCCCGCGCCGGGGAGATCGCCGGGGAGATCGCGCGGCTGGAACGGCAGGCGCGCGACCTGCTCGCCGACCGCCCGCCGGGCGGTCACCTGCCGCGCGGCCCGCTCAGCAGGCTGCGCAACCTCAGGCCGCTGCCCCCGCGCACGCCGGGCCCGCCCGGCTGGATCGCCGCCTGGAACAAGATCACGACCAGGCTGGAGGAGGTCAGGGCCGCGCTGCCCGCCGCCGTCGAGGCCGATTCGGCCGCGGCCGGCGCGGCCCTGGCCGCGGTCACCGCCGACGAGCGCTTCCTGGACGCGCTGGTCACCTCCGCGCCCGCCGTCTACCGCGACGTGTGCCGGGGAGTGCAGGGCAGGCGGATGCGGCGGCAGCTCGCCGCGTACGTGCAGCGGCTGTGCGCCAAGTGCGAGACCATGAGCTTCTTCGGGCCGATCGACTACGGCCGGGTCGATCCCCGCGCCCCCAGCGGCTACACCTGGGCCGGGCACCGCGCGTGCGCCGCCCGGGTCGCCTACCCCGCCGCCCGCGTCGGCGAGGCCCTTCAGGAGCGCATCCTGGCCGACCCGGCGGTGGTGGCCGGGCTGGTGCCCCGGCGCAAGACCTGGACCCGCCCCATGCGCGACGCCGCGGGGGTGCTGGAGCGCTGCGACGGGCGCCGTACGGTGGCCGAGATCGCCGCCGCGGCCGGGATCGAGGTGAGCCGGGCCTGCGCGGTCGTCGTCGCCGGCGTGCGCCGGGGCCTGCTCACCCACGGGCTGTGCCCGCCCGCCACCGTGCCAGACCCGCTCGGCTGGCTGCGCGAGCGGCTCCCGGCCCACGGCGGGCCGGTGCCGGAGGCCGCCGAGATCGCCGGGCTGCTGGAGCGCTACCCCCAGGCCCCGCCCGCCGAGAAGCCGGCCATCCAGGAGCGGGTCGCGGAGCTGGCGGGCGAGGCGCGTCGCCCGGCCGGGCCCGGCGAGCGGGGCGGGCCGAGGTTCTACAACGACCGGGTGATCGTGCACGAGGCGGCCAGGGGCACGCTGCGGGTCACCGCCGGGGGCGGGCTGGCCGCCGACCTGGCCGGGCGCGTGCCACGGGTGCTCGACCTGCTCGCCGAGGACGCCGAGCTGACCCGGTGGCGCACCAACCGGCTGCTCGCCGCCCGCCTCGGCCGGGGCGCGTTCCGGCTGGCCGACGCGCTGCGGGCGGGCGCCGGGCTGGAGATCCGGCACGGCGACCGGCTCGCCCGGCGCGTCGCGGAGATCCTGCGCGGTTCGCCCCCCGGCGCGGTGTCCGTCGATCTCGCCGCGCACGCGCGCGAGCCCGTCCCCCCGGCCGCGCCGGTGCTGTGCTCGGCCGACGTCATGGTGGCCGCGCCCGCGCTGGAGGCGTACGAGCCGGGCCGCACCCCGCTGGTGCTGGGCGACATCCACGACGCGGCGCTGCTCACGCCGTGGGCGTTGCAGTTCCACCCCGACGCCGCCGCCCTGACCGCCGCCCGCGACGACGCCATCGAGCGGGCGCTGACCGGGTTCACCGCGCTGAACGTCATCGCGCGGCGCGGCGGCGGGCTGCCGCCGCTGGAGTTCCCCGGCCCGGTGCTCGAACTCGGCGGCGTCGCCGCCGACCCCCGCCGGCGCCGGATCGGGCTGGACACGCTGTTCGTGCACAGCGACGGCGAACGCGCGGAGCTGCGCGCCCACGGGCTCGCCGGGCCGCTGCTGTTCCACAACGGCGAGCTGGACACCGCCGTGCACACCGCGCTCGCGCTGCCCAGGATCAGGCGCCCCGCGCTGCCCGACCTGCCCTACATCCCCCGCTTGACCTGGGACAACGTCGTGGTGTCGCGGCGCCGCTGGCTGATCGGGCGCGACCGGTTCGACGCGCTGGGCGCCGCGCCCGGCGACTCCGGGCGGCTGGTCGCGATGGCGCGGCTGCGGGCCGAGCACGACCTGCCGGGCGCGTTCTTCGCCTCCTCGCCCGCCGAGCGCAAGCCGATCTACGTGGACTCCCGCGCGCCGGCCCTGCTCGACGGGCTGGTCCGGCTCGCGCGGACCGCCGACCGGCTCACCCTGACCGAGACACTGCCCGGCCCGGAGGAGTGCTGGCTGCGCGACGGCGGCCTGCGGTTCGCCGCCGAGCTGCGCTGCGTCTACCTCCGCCCCGCCGCGGGCGCCCAGGGGGAGGAGCGCCGGTGGACCTGCTGATCGTGCCGCCGCTCACCGACTTCACCACCGAGGTCGTGCCGCCGCCCGGCGCCTCGCTGCTGGATCTGAACGAGCGGTTCGTCACCCGCCTGGCCGACCCCGCGCGGCTGCGGCGCACCGGCCACGACGACCCCATGGCCGCCCTGTTCGCGCGGGCGGCGGCGGCCGTGCTGGAGCGCGGCGCGTACGACTCCGCGCGCCTGCGCGCCGTGGGCACGGCGCTGCGCCTGGCCCGCGACCCGGCCGTGCGGCTGACCGTGGACGACCTGGAACTGACCGAGGGCACCACGCAGCGCAGCGCCGACGTCCTCGCCGCCGCCCGGCGCTGCTCGCTGTTCCGCCCCGAGATCGAGGCGGCGGCCCGGGTGGCGCGGGGACGGCGGGCGTACGTGCTGGTGGACGGCGACCAGCAGCTTCCGGCCGCGTTCGCGCTGGTGCGGGCGCTCGGGCCCGACCGGGTCACGCTGTGCGGGCGCTTCGCCGCCGCGCACGCCCCGGCGCTGGTCGCCATCCCCGGCTTCCGCGTCCGAGGCGGGCTGACCTGCCGCGACTGGTCTCCGCCGCGCGTGGTGCGCGCCCCCTGGCGGCCCGCCGAGCCGGTGGCCTGGATCGACGGCACCCGCCTGCCGCGCGCGAGCGGCGCGTGGGCGGGCTGGCTGGACGCCGGGCGCGTGGCCGCGCTGCTGCCTTCCGCGCTGTCCCGCTGCCGCGGCCTGACGGTCACGGTGACCGGCTTCGACGGCCTCGCCGCCGCCACCGGCCTGGACGGCGCGCGGGCCGACCTGCGTCCGGTGCCGGACGCGCTGCCCGAGGGCACGCCCCTGGCCTTCGAGCTGGTCGCGGGCGCGCCCGGCATGGCCGAGGACGCCGTGACGGCCGCGCTGGACCGCCTGGCCGGCGGGCGGGCGTGGCGGCTGGCGGGGCTGCGGCCGTACCGGATGCCGGTGGGCGCCACGTGCTGGGGCGCCGCCTGCCGGGGCGCTCCCGCGCGCCCCGATCCCGATCTCGACCTCGCCCGGTGGGTCCCCTTCGACGCGCCCGGCACCATGACCCCCGAGGAGGTGAGCGCGCTGATCGCCGCCTGGCTCGACCGGCACGCCGCCCACGCCGACCTGTTCCCCGGACGCCTGGCCGCCGCCGCGCTCATGCCCGCCCCCGGGCGCGGCGGCCCTGACCCGTACTGGGACCCGGCCGCCCAGGTGGTGGAGGCCCGCGGCGACGGGCCGGACGGGCGGGGGCCGGGGACCTTCGCGGTCAGCCTGCGCTCCGGACGCGCCTACCGCCTGCACCCCCGGCTGGTCCCGGCGGTGACCGCGCTGGCCGGCGGCGATCCGCGGGCGCTCGCCGGCCTGCCGGAGCGGGCCCGCGAGCGCGTGCTCGGGGAGCTGACCCGGGCCGGAGTGGTGAGGAGCCGCGCATGAGCCGTCAGTGGCGCATCGGCCGGGTCTTCGTGCTCCGGCACTGCGGCATGCCGTTCGACTGGCTGGAGGAGCTGGCCGGGCCGCCCGCCCTGCTGGAGGCCGCGGACGCGCTGCTGGACCTGGAGGAGTCGCAGGCCGCGGCGCCGCCGGGCGTACGCGCGGCGATGGCGGCCTGCGACCCGGAGCGGGTGCCGCCGGGCAGGCGCGGGGTGCCGGAGGTCGCGGAGTGGTGCGAGCGCGCGGCGCGCTACCGGGCCATGTACCGGGAGGCCGACGAGCGGGCCACGGGCGAGCTGCGCCGGGCCCTGCGCCGGCCCACGGTGGACGAGGCGATCTTCATGTCCAACCCCGGCGTGTACCGCAACATGCTGGTGCCGATGCTGGAGGAGCGCGAGCCGGTCCCGCTCGACTCGCGCCGGCGCAGGGCGCGCCGCCAGCTCTACACCTACCTGCAGCGCTTCTGCGCCAAGAGCGAGACGGTGGGCTTCTTCGGCCCGATGGCCTACGGCACCGCGACCGCGCCCGGCGCGACGGCGGTGCTGCGCACCGGGCTGCCGCGGGTGCGGCGGGTGTTCCTGTCCGGGTGGGCGGCCCGGGAGCTGGTCCGCGCCATCGTGCGCGACAGCCGGATGCTGCTGGACCTGCGCTTCCACCGCACCGGCCGGGCCGCCGAGGACGGGGAGCACGGGGAGCAGGGGGAGCAGGGGGAGCGCGGGGAGCACGGCCTGCTGGCCGCCGTCGGTCCCGAGGGGGCCACGCTGCGGGGGTTGCGGGCGGCCACCGGGCGGCCGGTGCGCGAGGTGGCCTGGGAGCTGCGCGAGCTGGCCGCCGCCGGGGCGCTGGACGTCGCGCTGGGCGGCGGGCCGTACGATCTGTGGCCGCTGCGGACCCTGGCCGCGCAGCTCGCCGAGCTGCCGCCCTCACCGGCGCGGGAGGAGTGGCTGCGCCGCGTCGCCGAGCTGGACCGGCTGCGGGGCGCGCTGGAGACCGAGCCGCTGGCCGGCAAGATCAAGATCCTGGACGAGCTGGAGAGGCTGTTCGTCACGATCACCGGCGTAGAGGCGCGGCGCGGCGCCGGGGCCACGTACGCCGACCGCGCGGTGGTCTTCGAGGAGTGCTCCTCGCCGTTCGCGCTGGAGGTGGGCGAGGACCTGCTGCGGGAGTGGGAGCGGCGGCTGCGCCCGGCGCTGGAGGCGTGCGTCGCACACGGCCACGCCGCCCAGACGGCCGCCTCGCGCCGGGTCGCCGAGGCCCTGGGCGGGCGGGGCGAGCTGCCGCTGCCCGAGTACGCCGCCCGCGCGACCGGCCTGTTCCCGGCGTCCGGCGGCGCCTTCCAGGCCGCGCACGCGCCCCGTTACGGCGACCCCGCGCAGGGGCCACGGCTGGCCGAGGAGGCCGCGGCGCTCCGCGGCGACCGGTACGCCGTCATCGACCTGTGCCCCCGCGCCGGCGACGTGTCCGGCCTGGCCGGGGCCGCGCTGCTGCTCGCCCGCGCCCACCATCACCTTCAGGTGCCGAGCTGGCTGGGCGCGATGTACCCCGACCCCGCCGGGTTCGCCGCCGAGGCGGCGGCCTGGGTCGCCGAGCAGGGCGGCCGGCTGGTCGGCTTCGACTTCGGCCGCCGCAACAAGGGCTACTACCGCTTCCCCGGACCCGAGGTCCCGCTGCGCCCGCCCTCGTGGACCGACGCGGCGCGCCCGGGGCTGCTGCGGGCCGAGGAGCTGACCGTGCGGGTCGAGCGCGACCGGGTGCGGCTGTTCGGGCCGGGCGGGCGGGAGGTGCGGGCCTACCTCCCGCTCGGCGACTTCGTGAAGTACCCGCCCTACGCCGCCCTGTCGCACCCGCAGGTCCTGCACCCCGTCTTCGCCCCCGGGCACGGCGAGTGCGAGGAGGTGCGGATCGGCGGCGTCGCGGTGCAGCGGGCCCGGTGGCGGCTCGACCCGGCCGAGGTCACCCAGGCGGCGCCGGAGGCCCGGTTCCTCGCGCTGCGCCGCCTGGCCCGGCGCACCGGGCGGCGGTTCGTGTTCTGCCGGGCCGAGCGCGAGCGCAAGCCGTACCTGATCGACCTGGCCTCGCCGCTGGCCGCCGACCTGCTGGGCCACGTCGCCCGCGGCGGCGGCGCGCTGACGGTGGAGCCCATGGCGCCCGGCCCGGAGGAGCTGTGGCTGCGCGACCCCGAGGGCAGGCGGTACGTCTGCGAGCTGCGCATGCAGGTCATCGGGCGGGAGCGGCCATGATCACGAGCTTCGCGGAGCACACGCTCCGGTTCAGCCTGGAGCTGCGGCCCGACGGCTCCGTACGCCGCCGCTCCGCCGTGCGCCGCGGCGCCTGCCTGGAGGAGCACCACGGCCCCGGCGAGGTCGTGCACCGCTTCGCCGACGGCGACGAGCTGCTGCGCGAGCCCCGCCGCCGCGTTGAGCGCCAGGTCGCCGACGCCGCCCGCGAGGTCCAGGAGCGCCCCCATGCCGAGGCCGGGCCCGAGGCCGAGGACGCGCTGCGCGCGCTGAGCCGCGAGACGGGCCTCACGCTGGTGCTCAGCGGGCTGCACCAGCACGTCGCCGCGGGCGGCGACGGCGCCGCGCGCACCGGCGAGCGGCTGGTGTGCACCCTGGAGGCGGCCCCGGGGCCCGGTGCGGCCGGGAGCGAGGCGGTGCCCTGGCGGCCGGACCTCCCGCTCGCGGCGAACCTGGCCGAGGCCGGGCGGGCGGTGGAACGGGTCCGCGCCCGCGAGTCCGCCCGCCGTACCGGCGAGGTGCCGGCCGGGCGCGACCTGGTGCTGCGGCCGGGCCGGGCGGGGGCGTTCTTCCACGAGCTGGTCGGCCACCCGATGGAGGCCGACGTGCTGCGCTCGGGCACCGGCTACCTCGCCCCGCTGGCCGGGCGGCGCGTCGCCCCCGAGTGGCTGTCCGTCGTGGACGGCGCCACCCGGGCCGCGGCCGGATACCGCGCCGCCTTCGACGACGAGGGCACCCCCTGCTCGGAGGTCGCCCTGATCGACCGGGGCGTGGTCGGCCGCCCCATGACCGACCTCGCCACCGCCCGCCTGACGGGACAGGCCCCCACCGGGCACGGCCGCCGCCTGGACTACCGCCACCCGGCCATCCCGCGCATGACGCACACCTGCGCGCTGGCCGACGCCACCGCCGAGCCCGCCCCCCACGAGTGGATCGAGCCCTGCGGCCTGCTGCTGGAGTCGATGAACCTGGCCACGGGGGCCTTCGCCTTCCTCGCCCCCGCCCCGCTGCTGCGCCGCCAGGACGGCCCGCCGCTGCGCCTGCCGCCCCTGCGCATCGCGGGCGACGCGCTGCGCGTGCTGGCCGCGCTCAGCCCGTCCGACCCCGGCGTGGCCGAGTACGCCCGCGCCCGGCGGGGCTGCGGCAAGCTCGGCCAGTTCCCGCTGCTGGTGACCTTCGCCAACTCCGGGGTCCGGCTGCCCGCGCACGCGGTCTCGATCGAGGCGGTCCCCGATGCGTGAGGCCGTGGACGACCTCGTCGTACGGGCGCGCGGCACCCTCACGCCCGGACCCGGCACGCCCGGGGTGAGGCTGTCGGCCGAGGCGCTGGCCATGAGCCGCGACGACACGGGCGCGATCCGCGGGTCCCGCCGCCTGCCCGGCGGCCCGCCGCCCGGCCACGGCGCGCCCGCCGCGGTGCGCGCGCTGCTCGACCGCGCGGCGCGGGCCCTGGCGGCGACGCCGTTGCAGAGCGTGCTCGCCGAGGTGCGCGAGCTGCCCGCGCTGCGCTGGCGCTGGGCCCGGGTCCTCGCCCGCGTGGAGACCCCCTCCGGCCCGATGCTCACCGGCGTGTCCGCCCCCTCGGCGGCCGGCGCCGCCCTGCCGGACCTGGACGGTCGCCTCCTCCTGCCGCCGTGCGAGCCCCCAGGGCCTCCGCCGCCCGGCTGGGAGGCCCTGCCGCTGCTGCTCCGCCCCGCCGTCGCCGCGGCGGTGGTGGCCGGCACGAGCCTGGTGCTGACCTCCCCGGCCGCCCGCTCCCGGCACGGCCGCCGGGTGCTGCCCGCGCTCACCCTCACCGACCTGCCCACCGCGCACCCCGAACCGGCCCGCGACGACGCCGCGCGCCCGGCGTCCGCGATCCCCCTGGTGGCCGGCGGCGTGCTGTGCCCGCCGCCCCGGGAGCCCGCCACCGGCGCGCTGCCCGGCCGGGCCGTGTGGGACCACGACCTGGGCGCCCTCGTCCCGGCCCCGCTCGCCCGGGTGCGCCTGTCCGGCCTCGCCGCCGTCCCGGAGCCGGACGGCGGGTTCGCCGAGCTGGTCTGGCCGGTGGAGGGCCTGCGCCGCTACCACCCCGGCGGCGGCGTGCGGCTGATCTGCCTGGCCCGGGTGGCGCACCGTCCGCGCGAGTGGTTCGCCGTACGCGTGCGCGCCCGCCCGCAGGCGCTCCTGCGCGCCGTCTCGGGCGCGGCCGGCGAGCCCGTCACGGCGTGCGCCGACGCCGACGTAACGACCCCCTCACTGCTGTTGCCGAGCGCCCGCGAACTCGCGGCGGAAGGGAAGGGCACCATTGCAGCGCTATGACTTCGTCCTGGTCGGGGGCGGCATCGTCGGCGCCTGCCTGGCCGAGGAACTGGCCGGCACGGGCGCGTCGGTGGCCGTGCTCGACGCGGGCGACGAGGCCGGGCACGCCAGCGTGCGGGCCGCCGGGGTGGCGGTGCCGTCGCTGCGCTACGTCACCGACCTGGAGTTCTACCGCTGGCTGCAACGGGCCCGGCTGCGCCTGGACACCGACATCGAGCGGCTGGAGCCGCGCTATGGGGCCTTCAGCCTGACCCGGCCCATCCTGCGGATGCTGCGCCTGGCCGAGGTGCACCAGTACGCCGCCGCGCTGGAGGCCGCGGGCGTCACCGGCTGGCTGGACCCGGGCGCCCTCGCCGGCGACCTCGCCCGCGGCCTGGCCGACGGGCTCGCGCAGGGCCTGACCGCGGGGCTGCGCCTGTCGTACGAGCGCCGCCGCTTCCTGTACGACGAGAACGGCCTCATGGTGGACGGTGCCCGCTACCTCGCCGCCGTGCGCCGGCGCTGCCTGGACCTGGGCGTGGCGTGGCGGCAGCGTACGACGGTGCTGGAGGTGGGCGACGGCGCGGCGCTGGTCACCTCCGCGGGCACGGTGCGGGCCGACCGCACCGTGATCACCGCCGGCGCCTGGTCCGGCACCGCCGGGCTCGCCGGCAAGGGCGTGCCGGTGTACCCGCAACGCGGCCAGCTCGTCACGATCGCGAGCGAGGAGACACTGCCGTTGATCTTCTCCTCGATCTGCTACCTCGCCCCCGGCGTGGACGGCGAGATCATCGCGGGGGCGACCGAGGAGGACGCCGGCTTCGACGACCGGTGCGACGTCTCCGGCATCACCCGGCTGCTGCGCTTCGCCGCGGCCACGATGCCCTCGTTGCTCTCGGCCACCCCGACCGCGCTGCGCTCCGGACTGCGGCCCGTGTCGGCGACCGGCCGCCCGCTGATCGGCCGCGTCCCCGGAGAGGCCGGGCGCGGCGGCCGGCTCTGGGTGGCCTCCGGGCACGCCGGCCACGGGCTGATCTCGGCCCGGCTCACCGCCGAGAGCGTGGCCGCGGCCCTGACCACCGGCACCTGGTTCGACCTGCCCGCGAGCATGTGCCCGAGCCGGGCGGCGGAGGCGAGGGCATGCGCATCGACCACGTGACCATCGGCGCCCGCGACGTCGGGCAGGCCCGTGAGCTGCTGTGGGACCGCTACGGGTTCGGCCTGGCCGAGGGCGGCCCGCTGCACGACGGGACCGCCAACTGGGTGGTGCCGTTCGACACGCCGGACGTGCAGTACCTGGAGGTCGTCGTGCCCCGCGACGAGGACGCCATGGCCGCCGCCGGCATCCGCGACGGCTTCATGGAGCGCACCGCCGCGGGCCCCGCCTTCCTGACCTGGGCCGTGCTGGTCGAGGGCATCGAGGAGGCGGCGCGGCGCGTCGCCGGGCTGCTGGGCGAGGACCCCGGCCTGCTCCGCGGCGAGTCGGTACGCCCCGGCGGCCTGCGCCTGCCCTGGGCCGAGGCGGCGTACACGGCCTCGTGGCGGAAGCCCGCGCGCCCGTTCTTCCTGGAGTACGGCGCCTGGCCGCTGCGCCGCGCCCGAGTCCCCCGCGACCTGGCCGCGGCCCGGCACCGGACCACCCCCTCGGCGATCTCCGCCCTCGTCGTCGGCACCGGCGGCACCGCACCCGCCGACCTGGACGCCTGGCTCGGGGGCGCCGACCTCCCGGTCCTCACCGAGCCGGACGCGCCGTGCGGGGTGCGCGAGGTCGTGGTCGAGACCCACGGCGGCGGCCGGATCGCGGTGAGGCTGCCGTGAGGCGTACCAGAACGCACGACAGGAGCAGGTGACGTCATGAGCCCGGTCCCCGCAGTGGTCCTCCTCAGCGGATCGCTCAACCCCGACTCCAGATCCGAACGCGTGGCGGCGTGGTGCCGACCAGTGCGCCCGCCACGGCGCCACCACCCGCCTGTTCCGCGGCGCCGACCTGACGTTCCCGCACTACCACCCGTCCGGCGAGCACGCCGATCCCCGGGTCCGCGAGTACCTGGAGGCCCTGGAGCGCGCCGACGGCGTCGTCCTGGTCTCGCCCGCCTACCACGGCACCGTCTCCGGCCTGCTCAAGAACGCCCTCGACTACGTCAACGACCTCGCCGCCCCGCAACGCCCCCTCCTGGACGGCCGTGCCGTGGGCTGCGTCGCGGTCGCCCGCGGCGACCAGGGCGCCACCACCACCCTGGCCACCCTGCGCACCGTCGCCCACGCCCTGCGCGGCTGGCCCACCCCGCTCGGGATCGCCCTGTCCGGCGAGTCCGCCCGCTTCGCCGACCCACCCCACACCGCCACCATCCCCGCCGCCGCCCCCACCCCCGCCCCCGCCCGCGCCCCCATCCCCGATCCCCTCCCCGCTGGCGCCCCCATCCCCGATCCCGTCCCCGTCCCCGGGCACGAGCGCGCCCGCGCGCAGACGTGCGTGATGCTGGGCCAGGTGATCTTCCTGGCCCGCATCGTCGCCCGAAAACGAGCCGCCGAGTTGCAGCGCGCCTGACCGGCACCCGCCCCACCCCCTCCTCCACACACCGTTGCGGAAGGAACCCATGCGAATCGCAGAACCCACCCCCACCCCACAGGACACCACCCCCGCTCCCGGGACCCCGCGCACCATGCGCGGGGTCCGGGAGGGCGGCGACGAGCCGGAGGAGGGCGGCGCGCTCGCGTGGCGGGTGGCGGCGGGCGGCGGAGAGCTGGCCGTGGAACTGTTCCCCTGGTTCCTGCTGCGCACCACCGGGATGCCGGTGCGGTTGCTGGACGGGCTGGCGGGGGAAGAGGCGGGGCGGCTCACCGATCGGGTGCTCGCGGCCGAGCGCGACATCGACGACGCGCGGCGGGCGTTCGAGGCGAACGCGCGGGCCATGCGCGAGGCGGTGGTGCGCATGGAGCCGGTACGCCGCTCGCGCAAGATCGCCCGGCACTGCCTGCGCGCCGTGCGCGAGGGCGTCCCGCTGGGGGAGGAGGAGATCGGGCTGCTGGCGCAGCTCGGGCAGGCGGAGTGGGTGGCCCGCTGGGAGATCGCGGTCGCCGCCGCCCGCGAGGCGTACGGCCACGCCGCCCGCGCCCACGCCAGGGCCCTCGCCGCCGCGCGCAGGCGGGTCGCCGAGGCGTACGACGACGACGCGGTGCGGCACGCCGTGTTCGTCTCCAACCCCGGCTTCCACCGGGCCGCCGGCGACGGGCCGCTCCCGCGCGAGGAGGACGCCGGCGCCGACCGGCGGTCCCGGCTGCTCATCGCCACCGTCCACCGCTACCTGCGCCGCTTCGCCACCCGCTGCGAGACCGTCTCGTTCTTCGGCCCCACCCTGCACGCCCGTCTCGACCCCGGCGAGCCCGCCGCGCTCCTCGTCGGCGAGCCGGGGCCGGAGCGGGTGGTCGTCGAGGCCAGCGCGTGGCTGGCCGACCACCTCCAGGACGTGCTGAAACGGGCCGCCGCCCCGGCCGGTCTGCGCGTGTGGCGCAGCCCCGTCTTCCGCGAGCCGCCCCCGGAGCAGGGACCCGCCCCGGGCCTGGAGCGCACCCTGGACGGCAGGCGGGTGCGGGTGCCCGAGCCCGCGCTGCGGCTGTGGCGGGCGGCCGACGGCCGGCGCACGCTCGGCGAACTGGCCCGGGAGCTGGGCCTGCCGGTCGAGGAGGCCGTCGCGCTCGCCCGCGCGCTCGGCCCCGCCGTGATCATCTCCTGGCACCGGCTCCCCGCCACCGAGCTGCGGCCCCTCACCGCCCTGTCCCGCGCGGTCCGCGGCGACACCACGTCCGGTGGCGTGTCCGGCGGGGTGTCCGTGGGCGCATCCGGGGGCGTCTCCGGGGGCGCTTCGGGCGGCGCGGCGGCGGGCGCGGCCGGTGCGGCGCTGGCCGCGCTGTCGGAGCTGCGCTCCCGGTACGAGAGCGCCCCCTGGCCCGTCCGCGCGGCCCACTTCGAGGCGGCGCAGGCGGTGGTCGCCGGGCTCGGCGCCCAGCCGAGACAGGGGGCCGGGCGGCACTACGCCGACCGCGAGATCTTCCACGAGGACCGGTCCAGCCCCTACAGCGAGCGGGTCACCATCGGCGGGGCCGCGCTCGCCCGGCTCCGGGACGCGCTGTCGTCGGTGCTGCCGGTCTGCGCGCTGGCCGCGCTGCTGGCCCGGCAGGACGCCCGCGACGCGCTCCGCGCCGAGCTGGCCGGACGCGCCGCGCCGCTGGCCCGGCTCGCGGTGGCGAACCTGCGCGCCGACTCCCCCCGGCTGCGGGCCCTCACCTCCCTCCTGCGCGACCTCGTGGCCGCCCACGCCGACGGCGCCGCCCCCGGCGCCCGCCAGACCGTACGCCTCAGCGGCCGTGACGTGTCGCTCGCGACCGCCCCGCTGTGGGCCGCGCTCGCCGAGGAGCCCGCCCCGCCGGACGACATCGACGCCTGCCTGCCCAGCCCCGACATGATGGCCGTGGGCCCCGACCTGGCGACCGCCACGTGGCTGCTGTCGGAGCTGCACGACGACTGCGGCTCCATCTACGGCGGGCTGGCCGGGCGGCTGCACTCCGACCCCGACGGCCTGTGGCGGGGCTTCCTCGCCCGCGCGGGCCGGTACGTCCCGCCCGCCGGCGTCGCCACGGTCGTCTCGCGGCGGCGCAACGCCCACGTCACCCCGGAGCTGCCCGGCCTGTCCATCGAGCTCAGCGGCCTGTCGGGCAAGCCGCGCGGGCAGACCGCGCCCATCGCCGACGCCGTGGTGCCGCCCACGGCCGACGCGGTGGAGGTCGCCGGGCGGCGCTACCGGCTCTACCCGGGCGACGTGGCCGCGTCCCCGCTGCACCGCGCGCTGTCGCTGCCGGCGCTCGTGCCCGTGCCGGTGGACCTGGGCGCCCACACTCCCCGGATCATGATCGACGACATGATCTACCAGCGCGAGCGGTGGCGGGTGCGCCTGCCGGAGGAACGCGCCGAGGACCCCTTCGAGCGCTGGCTGCGGCTGCACCGGCTCAAGGAGGCCCACGGCCTGCCGCGGCACGTCTTCGTCCGCCACCCCGCCGAGGCCAAGCCCTTCCACGTGGACTTCCTCGACCCACTCGCCGTGGAGGACCTGGCCCGGCTCGACCCCGCCGAGGTGCTGGTCACCGAGATGCTGCCCACCCCCGGGGAGCTGTGGTGGCGTCCCGGGGGCGAGCCGCAGTGCGCCGAACTGCGCCTCGGCTGCTTCCTGCGCATGGTGCGCTGAGATCCGGGCCGTCACGGCGCGGGGTGCGCTGCGATCCGGGCTGTCACCGCGCGTGGTGCGTTGCGATCTCGGCCGTTGCCGCGCGTGGTGCCCGCTGCGATCTCGGCCGTCGCCGCGCGTGGTGCCCGCTGCGATCCCGGCCGTCGCCGCGCCTGGTGGCGGCGAGAGCGGCCTCACTCCCGGCGGCGCGCGACGACGACGGTGGCGTACAGCTCCCCGGAGGTCACCACGCACGGCTCCAGGCCGTGCCCGGCGACCTCGGCGGCGATGCGCGCGGCCTGCCTCTCACCGGTCTCGAACAGCAGGTGGCCGCCGGGGGCCAGCCAGTCCGGCGCGCCCGCGGCCACCCGGCGCAGCACGTCCAGGCCGTCGGCGCCGCCGTCGAGCGCCACCAGGGGCTCGTGCTCGCGGGCCTCCGGGGGCAGCAGGCCGACCTCGCCGGTGGGCACGTAGGGCGCGTTGGCCACCAGGACGCCGACGCGCCCGCGCAGCCCGCCGGGCAGCGCGTCGTACAGGTCGCCCTGGTGGACCCGGCCCCCAAAGGGGCCGAGGTTGCGGCGCGCGCAGCGTACGGCGGCGGGGTCGAGGTCGGCGGCGTGCAGCTCGATCCCCGGCACGGCCGCGGCCACCGCCGCGCCGACCGGGCCCGCCCCGCAGCACAGGTCCACCACGACCGCTCCCGGCGTGGTCAGGCCGATCGCCTGCCGCGCCAGGAACTCGGTGCGGCGGCGCGGCACGAACACGCCCGGCTCGACGGCGACCCGCAGGCCGCAGAAATCGGCCCAGCCGAGGACGTGTTCGAGCGGCAGTCCGGCCGCCCGCCGGTCCACCATGGCGTCCAGCTCGGCCGGGCCCGCCGCCGAGCCGGCCAGCAGCCGGGCCTCGTCCTCGGCGAACACACAGCCCGCGGCCCGGAGCCTGGCCACGATCGAGGACAGGGGAGAAGAAGATGACGAAGATGGGGAGATCCGCACGTGAGCGCCTTTCGCGATGCCGACGGGCGCTCTCGGCGGTCAGCGCGGCGAGCCGCTCGCGGGCGGCCGCGCGGGCGTGAGGTGAGAGCACCCGGCCTGTACTGGCGTGATGGGTCTCACCTCCTCGGTCCGCAGTGTGCCGGAGAGGAAAATGCTACAGCAGCCCCCGCCGGGCGTAGGACCGGGTCCGGAACACCCGCCGAAACAACATTTACCTCGGCAAAAGCCGCAGCTTTCACCGTCTCAGTACTGTCAGGTACATGGCCGTATACCGAGAGGAGTCGCCATGACCTACCAAGCGCGGCGCCACGTCACCGGCTGGGTCGGCTGGGTGTGGTTCGCCGGCCTGATGATGATCATGTCGGGCGTCTTCAACGCCATCTCCGGCCTCTACGCCATCTTCAAGGGCGATTTCTACATCCAGACGGCCAGGCGGCTGCTGCTGTTCGACCTCACCGCCTGGGGCTGGGTGCACCTGCTGCTCGGCGTACTCCTGGTCGTGGCGGGTGTCGCGGTCAGCGTCGGCCAGACCTGGGCCCGGGTCGTCGCGGCGGTCCTGGTCATGATCAACGCCATCACCCAGCTCATCTGGATCACGATCAATCCGTGGTGGTCGCTGGCCGTCATCGCCCTGGACGTCGTCATCCTGTACGCCCTGATCGTCCACGGCCGCGAAGCCGCCGAGGCGGGCCGCTGACGGCTCGCTCGCGAGAGGCCCGGAAGATTTCTCCGCCCGGCGTGTAGAGGAGCGCGTGGCGGCTCCGACCTTCCCGTGACAGGCCCCGCAGGACCCGCGGGGCCACGGGAAGGAGTAGGGACGACATGAGCACCACAACGCTCGCCGGGACGCCGGCGCAGGCGCCCGCGCGGGCGGGACGGCGGGAGTGGGTCGGGCTGGCCGTGCTGGCGCTGCCCACCCTGCTGGTCTCCATCGACGTGTTCGTGATGCTGCTGGCGCTGCCGTACCTGAGCGCGGACCTGGGCGCGAGCGCGACCCAGCAGCTCTGGATAACCGACATATACGGATTCATGCTGGCCGGCTTCCTGGTCACCATGGGCGGCCTCGGCGACCGCATCGGGCGGCGCCGGCTGCTGCTGATCGGCGCGGCGGCGTTCGGGATCGCCTCGGTGCTGGCCGCGTACTCGGTCAGCGCCGGGATGCTGATCGCGGCGCGGGCGCTGCTGGGCGTGGCGGGCGCGACGCTGGCGCCGTCCACGCTGGCGCTGATCGGGAACATGTTCCGCGACCCGAGGCAGCGCGGGCTGGCGATCGGGGTGTGGATGACGTGCTTCATGGGCGGCGCGGCCATCGGCCCGGTCGTCGGCGGGGCGATGCTGGCGAGCTTCTGGTGGGGCTCGGCGTTCCTGCTCGGCGTGCCCGCCATGGTGCTGCTGCTCGTGCTCGGCCCGGTGCTGCTGCCGGAGTACCGCGGCGGCGAGGGCGGGCTCGACCTGACCAGCGTGGCGCTCTCGCTGGCCGCGATCCTGCCCGTCGTGTACGGCCTGAAGGAGCTGGCCAAGGGCGGCTGGGCGCCGGTGCCCCTCGCGGCCCTCGGGGTGGGCGCGGCCGTCGCCGCCGTCTTCGTACGCCGCCAGCGCCGCCTGGCCGATCCGCTGCTGGACCTGCGCCTGTTCCGCGACGGCGCGTTCAGCACCGCCCTGGGCAGCATGATGTTCGGCACCATGCTGATGGGCGCGATGATGCTGTTCATCACCCAGCAGCTCCAGCTCGTGCACGGGCTCTCCCCGCTGTCGGCCGGGCTGTGGATGATGCCCGCGGTCGCCACCAACGCGATCAGCTTCCTCTGCTCGCCGCTGCTGGCCCGCCGGTTCCGTCCGGCGTACCTCATCGGCGGCGGGCTCGCGCTCTCGGTGACCGGCCTGCTGCTGATGACCCAGGTGGACGCGGTGTCCGGCCCGGTGACGCTGGTGACCGGGTTCGCGATCGTCAACCTCGGCGCGGGCCCCCTGGTCACGCTGAGCATGGACCTGGTGATCGGGTCGGCCCCGCCGAGCCGCGCGGGCTCCGCCGCCGCGCTGAACGAGACCTTCGCGGAGTTCGGCTTCGCCTTCGGCATCGCCGCGCTGGGCAGCATCGGCACCGCCGTCTACCGCGCGCACGTCGAGACGGCCCTGCCGGCCGGCCTGCCGGAATCCGCCGTCCAGGCCGCCCGCGACACGCTCATCGGCGCCACCGCCGCCGCCCGCGACCTCCCCGGCACCCTGGCGGCGGCCCTGCTCGGCCCGGCCAGGGACGCCTACACCAGCGGCCTGCACACGGTGGCCGGCATCAGCGCCGCCCTGCTCGCCGTCGTGGCCGTGCTCGCCACGGTCCTGCTCCGGCACGTGCGGCCCACCGGCGCCCGTCAGGAACACGGCTGACCGCCGCTCCCGGTCGGGAGGCTTCGGGGACCGCCCCGGCTCACGCGACCTCTGGGCCGCCCGGCCCGGCAGGCTTCCGGGCTCGTCCGGCTCAGGAGGCTTCCGGGCTCGCGAGCGCGCGCAGGCTCGGGCGGAGCAGCCGGGCGATCTCCTCCTGGGGGACGGCGCGGAGTTCGTCGAGCTCCAGCAGTTGGTGGCCGACCGTGACACCCAGCATGATCACGGTCATCAGCGCGGCGCGCAGGCGGGCATCCTCGCCCGGGATGGACTCGGCCAGGCGGTCGATCTGCCGGCCCAGGACCTCGCGGGCCGAGGCGGCGGCCTCGGGGTGGGTGAGCATGGAACGCATCATGGCCAGCGACCCCTGGGGCAGGTCGCCGATCTTCCGGTCCAGGGTGCCGAGCAGGTGCTCGACCAGTTCGTCCGCGTCCAGGCCCGCCTCGGGCGGCGGGGCCACCTGCGCGGCCCGCCTGAAGAGCTCCTGCTTGCTGCCGAAGTACTGCATGACCAGGGCGGGATCGACCTCGGCGGTGCGGGCGACGGCCCTGATCGTGGTGCGCTCGAACCCCACCTCCGCGAAGAGCGCCCTGGCCGCGTCGAGAATCCTCCGCTCGGTCCTGCGCCGCCGCTCGGCCCGGGGAAGCGGTGTGTCGCTCACGCTCCGACTCTACATGCGTTGACCGGCGCGTCCCTTTCGCTCTACGCTCGTTGAGTCAACGGGCGTTGAGCGAATTGGGAGGATGGCCATGTCCATCGAAGAGATCGTCACCGGCTACCACGGCGCGATGCTGCGCAAGTCGGCCGACGAACTGGCCGATCTGTACGCCGAGGACGCGCTGCACGAGTTCCCGTTCGGCGGCCTGGAGCCGTTCCGGGGGCGGGAGGAGATCCGGGCGGGCTACCACGCCATGTGGGACGCGTCGCCGTTCGAGGCCGAGGAGGTACGCAGGCTCGCGCTGCACCGCACCCAGGACCCCGAGGTCGTGGTGGTGGAACAGGACACGCACGTCCGTGCGGGGGGCAGGCCGATCACGGTCCCCGGCCTGCTCGTGCTCCGGATCAGGGACGGCGAGATCGTCCACACCAGGGACTACATGGACGCCGTCGCCGTCGGCCGGGTGCGCGCCGCCGCCGGTTAGCCACGCTCGCTCCGGGTGAGGTCGCCGAAGAGCCGGGGCAGCTCGGCGCGTCCGCTGATGCCCAGCTTCTCGTAGCTGCGGTAGAGGTGGTTGCCCACCGTGCGCGGGGCGATGCCCAGGGCGGTGGCGATCTGCGGGTTCGTCTCGCCCCGGGCCGCGCGCAGCACGATCTGGTACTCGCGCCGGGTCAGCACCCTGGCGTGCTCCAGGTCCAGAGCGGCCGTGCGGGCGCCCTGACAGGCGGCCGTCCACTCGGCGGCCCGCCAGGCGCACCTGCGCGCGGAGTCCATCCTGCCGGTCTCGCGGTGGGCCACGCTCGCCTGGGAGACCGCCTCGGCGGCGTGCAGGGTCGCGCCCAGCGCGGCGAACTCCGCGGCCACGGCCTCCAGGGCCCGGCCGTCGCGCCGGGCCAGGGCGGTGGCGTGGCGCAGGTAGAGGGCGGGCAGCGGCCCGTCGAGCTCACCAGTCAGCTCGGCGAGCCGCGCCCGCGCCGCGCCGGGCTCGCCCAGGCGTACGACGTCGTGCAGGAAGGCCGGCTCCCACGGCACCGCGCCCATGCGCCGGGTCCAGCCAGGCGACGTACGTGGGGCCCAGGTCGTCGCGCCAGGGGGAGGCCGGCACCGCGGGGGCGGCCTCGGTCATCATCCGGACGGCCTCCTCCGCCCGGTCGAAGCCCCACACCAGGTTGACGGCCCGGATGAAGCCCAGCCGGAGGCGCGCGTGGGCGCTCGCCCAGGCGGGCGGGGCGGCGCAGAACTCCTCGGCGCGCTCGGGCACGCCGCTGAACAGCAGCAGGTCGCTCCGGGACCGCGGCCTTCTCCCGGACCGCCGCCTGTCCCGAGGCCGCGGCCTGTCCTGTGACCGCCGCCTGCAGCAGGACCGCGGCCTGGGGCGCCACCGCCACCGTCGCGGCGGCCGTGGCCGTCCCGATGAGCCCCGCGACGACCAGTCGCGCGAGCACTCCCATCCCCATGGTTCCCCCGCCGTGCCGAGCCGTGAACGGCTCCGAGTGTGGGCGGGCCGGCCCCGTTCGTCCTGAGTCATCTCCGACTCAAAAGGGGCCGGCGCGTAACGCCAGGGCAAAGAGGGGGTTGACTTCGGGAGGTTCGGTTGAGAACCTTCTCTCGATCCGGTGAGAACGTTCTACATCGCTCTCGCCGTGACAGTGAGAACGTTCTACTTCTGGAGTGCGCATGACTGAGAAGCTTCCGTTGCGGCCCGTCGATCCGCGGATCGGTGAGGTCATCGGCGGGGCGGTGAACCAGCGGGGCGTCGCCGAGAAGGTGGCGGCCGCGGCGGCCGGCCGAGGGGTGACGGATGTGTTCTTCCTGGGGTGCGGCGGGTCGTGGGCCTCCTCGGTGCCGGCGCACGTCACGCTGTCGGCGCACGCGTCCGGGCTGATCAGCCACAACCTGAACGCGGCCGAGTTCCTGGCGGCGCCCTCGCCGCGGCTGTCGGAGCGCTCGCTGGTGGTCGCGTCCTCGCACTCGGGCAACACGCCCGAGACGGTGGCCGCGGCGCGGCTGGCGAAGGAGGCGGGGGCGTACGTGGTGTCGGTGGCGACCGACGCCGACAACGCGCTGGGGGAGCTGGGCGACGTGACGCTCACCTACGGCAGCGAGCGCACGATCACCTCGGCCAAGCACGTGCTGCTCGGCCAGCTCGCGCAGGAGCTGCTGCGCCTCGACGGCGCCGCGCTCGACTTCGAGGCCGTGCGCCGCGGCTACGAGGCGCTGCCGGACGTGCTCGCGCGGGTCACCGAGGAGCACGAGGAGACCGCCGCGCGGATCGCCCGCGAGATCGGCGAGGCCGACATGACGTACGTCGTCGGCGGCGGCGCCTCCTACGGCCTGGCCTTCCTGATGTCGGTCTGCTACCTGACCGAGATGCAGTGGAAGAAGTCCGCCTACGTCTCCACCGGCGACTTCTTCCACGGCGCGTTCGAGATGGTCGTGGACGACGCCCCGGTGATCCTGTTCCGCGGCGAGGACGCCTCGCGCGCGATGGCCGACCGGGTGTGGGCGTTCCTGCCGCGGTTCACCTCGCGGGCGTACGCGCTCGACTCGGCCGCCTTCGAGCTGCCCGGCGTGCCCGCCGCCGCGCGCGGGGAGGTGTCGGCGCCGGTGCTGGCCACGCTCACCACCCGCCTGGCCGACCACTACGAGTCCGTCACGGGCCACTCCCTCGACGAGCGCCGTTACATGCACAAGATGGCCTACTGAGATGCGGCTGTGCGGCGTCGGCGACAACGTCGTCGACAGATACCCCGACCTCGGCGTGGTCTATCCGGGCGGCAGCGCGTGCAACGTGGCCGTGCACGCCGGGCGGCTGGGCGCGCGGGCCGGCTATCTCGGCTCGATCGGGCGCGACGCCCCCGGCGACCTGATCCGGCACTGCCTGGCCAGCGAGGGCGTCGACATCCGGTGGGCGAGGTACGGCGACCACCCCACCGCCTGGGCCGACATCAAGCTGGACGCCCAGGGCAACCGGACCTTCACCGACTACCGGGCCTACACCGAGGAGCTGCGGCTGCGGCCGGCGGACCTGGACTACCTGGCCTCGTTCGACCTGGCGCACAGCGGCCACACCAGCCTGGTCGAGCGCCAGCTCGCCGAGATCGCCCGGGTCACGCGGGTGTCGTTCGACTTCTCCTACAAGGACATGTCGTACGCCCGCCCGCTGCTGCCGTCGGTCGGGATCGCGTTCTTCTCCCGCCCGGCGCTGGACCGGGAGGGGTGCGAGGGCCTGGCCGCCGAGGCGCTGGCCCTCGGCCCCCGCCAGGTGGTCGTGACCTGCGGCGACAGGGGAGCGCTGCTGGCCACGCCGGAGCATAGAGTGTGGCAACCGGCCGTCTCGACCACCGTCGTGGACACGCTGGGCGCGGGCGACGCCTTCGCCGCCCAGTTACTGGTGGCGCTGCACGCGGGCGCGGCCCCCGAGATCGCGATGGCGCGCGCCGCCGCGTACGCCGCCGCCGTGTGCCGCCACCCCGGCGGCTACGGCTACCCCGCCGACCTGGCCGCGCTGTACGAGGACCCGATGCCCCCGCCCACGCAGGAGGAGACCACATGACGACCGGCGCGAGCGACCCCGGCGCGTACGCCGTGCGCGTGCGCGGCGTGCGCAAACGGTACGGCCACGTGGAGGCGCTGCGCGGCGTGGACCTGGACATCGCCCCCGGCGAGGTGCACGCGCTGCTCGGCGACAACGGGGCCGGCAAGTCCACCCTGGTCAAGGTGCTCGCCGGGGCCGTGACGCCCGACGAGGGCAGCATCGAGATCGGCGGCAGGCGGCACCGCTTCACCAGCCCCCGAGACGCGCAGCGGGCCGGCATCGAGACCGTCTACCAGGACCTGGCGCTGGCGCCGACGCTGCCGCCGGACGCCAACCTGTTCCTGGGCCGCGAGCCGGCGCGGCCCGGCCTGCTGGGACGGCTCGGCTTCGTGGACCGCAAGGCGATGCGCGAGGCGGCCGGCACGCACCTGCGCTCGCTCAACTCCAAGGTGCAGGACCTCGGCGCCGAGGTCGGCTCGATGTCGGGCGGCCAGAAGCAGGCGGTCGCGGTGGCCCGCGCCGCGATGTGGGGCTCGGCGCTGATCATGATGGACGAGCCCACCGCCGCCCTCGGCGTCGCCCAGACGGAGTCGGTCCTGGACCTGATCCGGCGCATCCGCGACGAGAAGGGCCTGCCGGTGCTGCTCATCTCGCACAACCTGCCCGACGTGTTCTCCGTCGCCGACCGGGTGACCGTGCTGCGGCTGGGCCGCAGGGTGCTGACCGCGCCGATCGGCGAGGTCACGGCCACCGGCCTGATCGAGGCGATGACCGGCGCCGACACGCTCAGAGGAGCATCATGACCGATCTCGCCTCCCGGCCGGCGCAGGCCCCCGAGGCCGGGGCTCGCCGCCGCCGCGCCATCGGCGCGCAGCGGCTGTCCGACGCGACCATCCTGCTGCTCCTGATCGGGATGATCGCCGCGTTCTCCGTGCTGACGCCCGCTGGAACGTTCCTTTCGCTGAGCAACTTCGAATCGGTCCTGCTCACCGCCTCCCAGCTCCTCATCCTGTCCTGCGGCACGACGTTCCTGCTCATCGCCGGCGGCCTGGACCTGTCCATCGGGGCGGTCACCGTGTTCTCCGCGGTCGTGGTGGCCAAGGTGATGGGCGCGCTGGCGGGCACCGCGGCGCAGGCCGCCGACTTCCAGTACCCGAACCTGGCCGTGGCGGTCGCCGCGGCCGTCGGGGGCGGTCTGGCGGTCGGGCTGGGCTGGGGCGTCCTGAACGGCGTCCTGGCCGTGCGCACCCGCATCCCCCCGTTCATCGCCACCCTCGCGACCGGCGGCATCGTCCTCGGCCTGGCCAGCGTCTGGACCGACGGGCAGAACGTCCAGAACGTGCCGCTGCCGTTCCAGACCGGGTTCGGGCTGGGCAAGCTGTTCGGCGTCGTCCCGTGGCCGATCGTGATCGCGGCCGTCGTCACCGCCGTGTCCTGGGTGCTGCTCGCCAAGACCCGCTTCGGCCTGCACACCTACGCCATGGGCGCCAACCTGGAGGCCGCCCGGCGCGCCGGCATCGACGTCGGCCGGCACATGGTCCTGCTGTACGCCGGCATGGGCGCCCTGTGCGGGCTGGTCGCGATCATCGACGTGGGCCGGTTCGGCACCGCCTCCATCACCAGCCACTCCGGCGACGGGCTGGCGGCCATCGCCGCGGTCGTCATCGGAGGCACGAGCCTGTTCGGCGGGCGCGGGCGCATCTCCGGCACCATCGTCGGCGCGCTCATCCCCGCGGTCCTGCAGAGCGGGTTCGTGATCATGGACGTCCAGCCGTTCTGGCAGAACGTCGCCGTCGGCGTCGTGCTCCTCGTCGCCGTCTATGTGGACCAGGTCAAGATCCGTGCCCAGACGCGCGCTTGACCCGCCGCCCCCCAGCCGGCCGCAGCGCCGGTGCACCACGGAAAAGGAAGACCGATGAAGCGGATCATCCACACCCTCGCCGCCTGCGTACTCGCCGCCGGCCTCGCCGGATGCGGCTCGGGCTCCACGCAGGACGCGGCCTCATCGGGTAGCGGCACCCTGCGGGGCAAGAAGATCGCGATGCTGCTCAACGACCAGTTCGACCCCTACTACCTCACCCTCGTCGAAGGCGCGCAGGCCGAGGCGAAGAAGCTGGGCATCGAGTTCAGCTGGCAGGCCCCCGCCACCCTGGACGTCGCCTCCCAGACCCAGCTCCTGCAGTCGATCGCCGCCCGCAAGCCCGACGGCATCATCATGTCCGCCCTCGACGCCAAGGCCATGATCGCCCCGATGAAGCAGGTCATGGCGCAGGGCATTCCGATCGTCACGGTGGACGCCGACGTCGCCGACCCCTCCGCGCGCCTGGCCACGATCGCCTCCGACGGCGAGGCCGGGGGCAGGCTGGCCGCCACGACGATGTCGGAGCTGCTGGACGGCAAGGGCAAGGTGGCCTTCATCGGCTACACGCCCGGCGTGGCGAGCACCGACGCCCGCCTCGCCGGCTGGAAGGCGGGGCTGAAGGAGGCCCCCGGCCTCACCCCCGTCGCCGAGCGGTACGACGGCGCCGACCTGACCACCATCGCGGGCACCGTCACCGCCGTGCTCAAGCGCACCCCCGACCTGAACGGCATCTTCGCCAACTGGGGCAACCCCACCCTCGCCGCGGCCCAGGCGGTGCAGGCGGCCGGCAAGTCCGAGCAGGTGAAGATCGTCGGCTTCGACGCCTCGCCCGACCAGGTGAGCCTGCTCAAGCGGGGCCTGGTCTCCGCGCTGATCATCCAGAAGCCGGGCGAGATGGGCGCCACCGCGGTCGCCGACCTCGCGGCGTACATCAAGGACGGCACCAAGCCGAAGGACACCACCGTGGACGCGGTCGTGGCCACGCAGTCGAACATGGACGACCCCGAGGTCGCCAAGTACTTCTACAAGGGGAAGCAATGAGCCGCCGCCTCGGCATCGATGTGGGCGGGACCTTCACCGACGTCGTCGTCATCGACGACGACGGGCGGGTCCTGGTGGAGAAGGTCCCCAGCACTCCGGACAACCAGGCCGGCGGCGTGCTGGACGGGGTGCGCGCGGTGCGCCGCACCCACGGCGTGGACCCCGGCGCGCTGAGCATGTTCGCCCACGGGTCCACGGTCGCCACCAACGCCCTGCTGGAGTTCAAGCTGCCGCGCACCGCGCTGGTGGTGACCCGCGGGTTCCGCGACGTACTGGAGATCGGCACCCAGCTCAGGCCGGCCCTGTTCGACCTCGGCGTCACCAAGCCCGAGCCGGTCATCCCGCGCGAGCTGGTCTTCGAGATCGACGAGCGCGTGGACCGGCTCGGCGAGGTCGTCACCCCGCTGGCCGACGCGGAGATCGACCGGGTGGTGGACCAGGTGGCCGCGAGCGGCGCCGAGGCGTGCGCGGTGGTGCTGCTGTTCTCCTTCCGCAACCCCGGGCACGAGCGGCGCGTGGCCGCGCGGCTGGCCGAGAGGCTGCCCGGCGTGCACGTGGCGGTCTCGTCCGAGGTCGCCCCGGAGATCAAGGAGTACCCGCGCGCCTCGACCACCGCGATCAGCGCGGCGCTGCGCCCGCTGGTGGCGCGCTACCTGTCCGCCGTCGAGGCCGGCCTGGAGGGCGAGCGGGTCACCTGCCCGTTCTTCGTGATGCAGTCCTCCGGCGGGGCGCTGTCGGCCGCCGAGGCGTCGGCCGCCGCGCACAAGATGGTGCTGTCGGGGCCGGCGGCGGGCGTGCTCGCCGCCGCCCGGGTGGCCGAGCGGCCGGAGTACGCCAACCAGATCACCTTCGACATGGGCGGCACCTCCACCGACATCTGCCTGATCCACGAGGGCAGGCCGCGCCTGGACCGCGCCTCGCAGTTCGAGGGCCGCCCGCTCCAGGTGGCCCAGTTCGACATCCACACCATCGGCTCCGGCGGCGGCTCGCTGGCCCGGGTGGACGCCGCCGGCATGCTCCGCGTCGGCCCCGAGAGCGCCGGGGCCGTCCCCGGCCCGGCCTGCTACGGCCGCGGCGGCACCCGGCCCACCACCACCGACGCGCAGGTCGTGCTCGGCCGGGTGGACCCGGCCCGGTTCCTGGGCGGCGAGATGACCCTGGACGCCGAAGCCGCGCGCGAGGCCGTGCGCGCGCACGTCGCCGAACCGCTGGGGCTGAGCGTCGAGGAGGCCGCGCAGGGCATCCTGGACGTCGCCGACGCGATCATGGCGCGCGGTGTGCGGGTGGTCAGCGTCAACCGCGGCTACGACCCGCGCGACTTCATGCTGCTGCCCTTCGGCGGCGCCGGCCCCATGCACGCCGTCTCGGTCGCCGAGCTGGTGGACATCCGGGCGGTGCTGGTCCCGCCGAACCCCGGCACCTTCTCCGCCGTGGGCCTGGCCACCTCCGACCTCACCTACGACTTCTCCCGGACCGTGGACGCGCCGGTGGACACGCTCACCCCGGAGGGGATCGAGGAGCTGTTCGCCGGCCTGCTCGGCCGCGCCCGCGACCGGCTGGCCCGGGTGGAGCACCTGACCACCGGCCGGATCGAGAACCGCCTGGCCCGCTTCCGCTACGCCTGGCAGGACAACGACGTGGAGGTGCTGCTGCGGCCCGGCCCGGTGGACGAGGAGAGCCTGGCCGACGCGCTGGACCGCTTCCACGCCCAGCACGAGTTCGAGTTCGGCCACAGCGACAAGGACGCCCGGGTCGAGCTGGTCGCCGTGGCCGTGGAGGTGCACGGCGTGCTGCCCCGCCCGTCCCGGCGATCCGCGCCGCCGGCCGGCGCCGCCGCCCCCGCCCCGGTGTCGGTGCGGCAGGTGTTCTTCCGCGGCCCCGGCTGGACCGCCACCCCCGTGTACGAGCGCGCCGGCCTGGCCCCCGGCGCGGCCTTCCACGGCCCGGCGATCGTCGAGGAGCGCGAGGCCACCACGGTCGTGCCCCCGGGCACCCGGGTACGCGTGGACGACGACCTCAACCTCGTCCTCACCCTGGACGCGAACACCACGGAAGGAGGCGCGGCATGAGGCGGACGGACCCGATCACCACCGAGGTGATCCGCCACGCGCTGGAGACGATCGCCGAGGAGATGGGCACCGCCCTGCGGCGCACCGCGCTGAGCGTCGTGGTCAAGGACATGCGCGACTACAGTTGCGCCGTCTTCGACCGGACGGGCAGGCTGCTGGCCGCGGCGCTGGACATCCCCACCCTGCTCGCCTCGATGTCCCCGGCGCTGCGGGCGTGCCTGGACAAGTGGGGCGAGGACATCCACCCCGGCGACGTCTTCCTGAGCAACCACCCCTACCTGGGCGCCTGCCAGACCAACGACCTGAACCTGTTCGTGCCGGTCTTCGACGGCGAGGAGCGGCTGATCGGCTTCACCGGCGCCATCGCCCACCACGCCGACTGGGGCGGGGTCGTGCCGGGCACGGCCGCCGCGACCAGCCGCAGCGCCTTCTACGAGGGCGTCATGCTGCCCGCGGTCAAGCTGGAGGTCCGCGGCGTGCCGGAGCCGAACGTCCGCGACATCATCACCGCCAACACCCGCCACCCCAAGCAGAACCACGGCGACCTGCGGGCCCAGGTCGCCGCGGCCCGCTCCGGCGCGCGCCGCTTCGCCAGGCTGGCCGAGCGGTACGGCGGCGACACGCTGGTCACCGCGATCGACGACCTCATCGCCTACACCGCCGAGCGCACCCGGGCCGAACTGGCGGCCCTGCCCGACGGCCGCTACGAGGCCGAGGGGTGGCTGGACGACGACGGCATCAACCCCGGCGCCCGGGTGCGCCTGGCCGCCCGGGTCACCATCGAGGGCGACCGCGCGCACGTGGACTTCTCCGGGTGCGACCCGCAGATGCCGGGCGGGATGAACATCCCCACCTCGACGACGCGCTCGGTGGTGCACTACGCGATCAAGTGCCTGCTCCCCGGCGACGTGCCGTTCAACGAGGGCTCGATGGAGCCGGTGACCATCCACGCCCCCGAGGGCTCGGCGGTCAACCCGGTCTTCCCCGCCGCCGTGGGTGACCGGCACCTGGCCTCGCAGCGGCTGGCGTCGGTGATGACCAGGGCGCTGGCCCCGGCCGCGCCGCACCGCGCCTCGGCGGAGTGGTTCGTCGGCTGGCCGGTGCTGATCTGCGAGTCCACCTCGCCCAAGACCGGCGACGGCGTGGTGCTGCTGGCCAACGTCGCCGGGGGAGCGGGCGCCACGGCGGCCCACGACGGGGCCGACGCCGTGGACGTGCACATGGCCAACTGCGCCATCATCCCGGCGGAGATCATCGAGTCCAGCTACCGGCTGCGGGTCGAGCGGTACGAGCTGCAGGCCGACAGCGGCGGCGCGGGACGTACGCGGGGCGGGGCGGGCATCCGCGCCGACTACCGCAACATCTCCGACGGCCCGATGCCGTTCCTGTCGGAGGCCGAGCAGAGCGACCCCCGCCACGCCCCGCAGGGGCTCGACGGCGGCAGGCCCGGCACCCCGGCGTCGATCGTGCTCATCCGGGCCGACGGCACCGAGACCCCGCTGCCCGCCAAGGGCCAGCACGTCGCCGCGCCCGGCGAGGTGATCAGCCTGCGGGCCGGCGGCGGCGCCGGGTTCGGCGACCCCGCCGAGCGCCCGGCCGAGGCGGTGGCGGCCGACGTGCGCGCCGGGCGCATCACCGCCGGTCACGCAAGTGAACACTACAATTTCGCGATGACGGACGCCCGATAGGCCACCTCATCCCGGTCCGCGCTTTTCAAGCCGCGGCGGCCGTGCGACCCTGATGGATCACCGGCGGCCGGCCTTGACCCCATGCGCCCCCGCGCGGACTCCCCGCGCGGCGGGACGCACTCCGCGGACCGGGACCGGCCCATCCGGCGATCCACGGTTGAAGAGGAGAATACGTGCCCGTATCCAGGCAGCGCCGAGCGACATTGCCCGACGTCGCCGCGCTGGCGGGCGTCTCCACGGCCGCCGCGGGGCGCGCCCTCGGGGGCTACGGAAGCGTCAGCGAGGACGTCAAGAGGCGGGTCCTCGACGCGGCCGAGAAGCTGAACTACCGGACGAACCGGCTCGCGGCGAGCGTACGCACCGGGCGTACCGACACGATCGGGGTCATCTGCGCCGACATAGAGAGCCCGTTCTTCGCCCGCGCGCTGCGCGGGATCTCCGACGTTGCGCACAGCCACGGTTTCAGCACCCTGGTCACCAACAGCGACGAGGACCTGACCAGCGAGCGCAACGCCGTGCAGCTCCTGCTGGACAAGCAGGTGGACGGCATCATCTGCGCGCCCGCCGACGTGCGCCAGGTCGCCCATCTCGCCCAGGCGCAGAGCAGCGGCACGCCCGTGGTGCTGTTCGACCGCATGAGCGACGAGCTGGACGCCGACGCGGTGATCGTGGACGGCGCCAAGGCCGCCTACCAGGCCGTCAGCCGCCTGATCGCCCTCGGCCACCGCCGCATCGCGATCGTCACCGAGCTGCGCCAGCCGCGCGAGCAGGACTGGGCCGCCTACCTCACCCGCGGCTCCGAGCCGTCGCTGGGCACGCTCAGCCCGAGCGAGGCGCGCCTGCTCGGCTACCTGCGCGCCCACTGGGACGCCGGGGTGCCGGTACGCCGCGAGCTGGTCCGCCGCACCGGCGCGTACGAGGCCGACTCGGCGTACAAGCAGATGAAGCGGGCCCTGGCCCTCAAGCGGCCCCCGACCGCGGTGTTCCTGGTGGACAACCTGATGACGGTCGGCGCCTACCACGCGATCCGCGACTCCGGTATCGCGGTGCCGCGCGAGCTGTCCGTGGTCGCCTTCGACGACCTCGACTGGAGCGTGCTGGTCTCCCCGGCCCTGACCGTCATCGCCCAGCCGGTCTACGAGATGGGCGCCGAGGCCGCGCGCCGGCTGGTCGCCCGCATCGGCGACCGGGGGGCGCCGGCGCCGGGCCCCACCTTCATGGACGTCACCCTGATCGAGCGCGAGTCCACCGCCCCGCCCCCGGACTGACCGCGTCCCACGGCGCCGGGGGTCCACCGGGTCGCGCCGGCCGCCGGTCCGCCCGGAATCCGCGGGAGCCCTGCCCGGCCCGGGGGCGGCGCGTCATACTGAGCCGGTGAGCACAGAGCGGACGCCCGAGCCCAACGAGCTCCGGTTCACCGACGACGACGAGATCGAGATCTTCGACGGGCAGAAGTGGGTGCGCTACGAGCGGCTGCCGTCGGAGGGGTACGGCACCCACCGGGGAGAGGAGTGACCCAGGCCGCGCCCGAGCCCGGCGGCGGGGCGGTCGCCGCGGGCGCCACCGCCGACGCCGTCGCCGACCTGCGCGCGACGGCGAAGTGGACCATCGCGGCGATGGGCGCGGTCGGGGCGCTGCTGCTCGGGGGCGGCCCGATCGCCGCTGCCGGCAAGATCGACGCCGGCTGGGAGGCGGCCCTGGCGTCCGCCGGGCTGCTGCTCGCGCTCGGCGGGGTCGCCTTCGCGGTCTGGCACACCGGGAACGCGCTGCTGCCCAGGGTCGCGCTGCTCGGCGACCTGGGGCGTCCCGAGCTGGCCTCGCTGCGCGAGGTCGTCGAGCGCGACCCCGACGCCTTCTACGGCCCGCTCGGCCGCTCGCCGCAGAGCCTGCGCGACGCCCGCGTCTTCCACGAGAAGGCCGCCGCGGCCTTCGCCGCCGCCCTGGCCCGGGAGACCGGCGAGAAGCGCAGGAGGGTCCTGGAGCAGGCGCTGAAGGACGCCGAGGCCAACGTCGCCCTCGCCGTCCGCCTCGAACGCCGCCTGGTGGACCTGATCCACGCCTGGCTGGTCGCCGAGGCGGTGCGCGCCGCCCGGATCAGGACCATGGCCGGCGTGGTGGCCGTCGCGCTGGGCGCGGCCGCCTTCCTCGCGGCCACCGGCGGCGGCGAGGCCGCGCCGGCCCCCTCTCCCACGCCCACCGCCACCCCCACTGCCACCCCCACTGTCTCGGGGTGAGCGGTGGACTGGACGCCGGCGATCCTGCACCGCCCCCGCGGCTCCCGGGTGCAGTGCCTGCTGTGCCCGATGCGCTGCCTGCTCGCCGACGGCGAGACCGGGCCGTGCCGGGTGCGCAGGCGCTCCGGCGAGATCCTGGAGACCGCGACCTTCGCCACGTCCGTGCGTCATCTCGACGCCGTCGAACGCAAGCCCCTCTACCACTTCCGGCCCGGCACCCACACCCTGACGCTCGCCGCGCCCGGCTGCACCTTCCGCTGCGACTACTGCGTCAACCACCGCATGTCCCAGTACGGCCGGGAGGAGGACCTGCCCTGGACGGCCACGCCCGCCGACCCGCGCGAGATCGTCGCCGCCGCGGCGGCGGAGGGCGCGTCGGTGGCGCTGTCCTACACCGAGCCGTCGCTGGCCGTGGAGCTCACGCTGGCGCTGGCCGATGAGGGCGGGCGCGCGGGCGTGCCGGTGGTGTGGAAGTCCAACGGCTTCCTGACCCCCGAGGCCGTGCGGCTGGTCGCGCCCCGGCTGGCCGCGGTGAACATCGACGTCAAGGCCGTCGAGGAGCGCGCCCACCACCGGCTGACCGGCGCGCCGCTGGCCCCGGTGCTGCGGACGCTGCGCGCGTTCGCCGCCGCGGGCGTGTGGGTGGAGGTGAGCACCCCGCTCATCCCGGGCGTGATGTCCGAGCCGGGGCAGCTCGCGGCGCTGGCCGGGCTGCTGGCGGAGATCGACCCCGGCATGCCCTGGCACCTGCTCCGTTTCACCCCCGACTTCCGGATGCGGGAGGAGGCGCCGACCACTCCGGCGGCGCTGGCCGAGGCGGTGGCGATCGGCCGGGCGGCCGGGCTGCGCCACGTGTACGTCGAGCGGGCGCTCGGCCCCGGCGGCCGCGAGACCCGCTGCCCCGCCTGCGACGCCGTCGTCGTACGCCGCGGCATCTGGTCGCTGGAGTCGCTGGCGCTCTACGATGGCCGGTGCGAGTACTGCGGCCACCCGATACCCGGACGATGGTGAGCATGGCCCGATACGAGATCGCCGAGCATCTGCCCGACCTGATCCAGCCCGAGGAGTACGCCGAGCATCCCGGCGGCGGGCTGGTCCGGATCGAGATCTCGGTCAAGGACGGCGCGGTCGAGGTGCTGGGCGACGCGATGCGCCCGGAGGTGCTGGAGCGGCTGCTCGAACTCCTCGGCCCCGACGCGGTCGAGCAGATGATGTGCGGCTGAGCGCCCGGTCCCGCGTCACCCGCCGTCCGAGAGCACGGCGTTGAGCACCCGGCGCAGCTCGCCGGGGTCGGGATCGGGGGCGAGCACCGCCCCGTCGGCCGCGCGCACCCTCCGGCCCGGGTAGTGCACCCGCAGCACGTGCAGGTCGCCGGGCGCGCCGGTCACCTTCTGGTGGGGGTGGGTGAGCAGGACGAGCCGGGGCGGCCCGGTGAGGTCGTCGGTCATGCGCGGCGTCAGGGTGCGCACGGTGTCCAGGGCCCGGCCCAGGTCGGCCGGGCGCAGCGACGTCAGCCGCCACACCTCCACCAGGTCGGCCTTGCGGTCCAGGCGCCGCACCGCCATGGGGTCGCCCAGCGGCACCAGCGCGCACGGGCAGCTCCGCTCGATCATGGAGGTCGCCAGCAGGTGCGCGCAGATCCGCAGCGTCACGCCGACCTGGCCGTGGGCCGGGGGAGTGTCGTCCAGCAGCAGGATCGTGCCCCGGTTCCCGGCGGGCAGCCGCCCCCGCCGGGTGCGGTACAGGAGCTGGTCGTGCGCCAGGCGGTACAGGAACACCTCCTCCGGCAGCGCGAGCTGCGAGGGCAGCAGGTGGGGCAGGTCGCCCTGCCGGGACAGGCCCACCCGGCCGTCGCCGCCGCCCCGGCCCTCGGCCTGTCCCTCCTCGGTCATCGACAGCCGCATGCCGAGCAGCCGCCGCTGCCGGGGCGGCAGCGGCGAGAGCCGGTGCCTGATGCCGCGCAGCCGCAGCGGGAGCAGCGGGTCGGCCTGCACCGCCTCGGGGCCGAGGATGGTGAGCAGGCTGAGCATCCGGTCGTCCAGCCGCTCGGCGGCCCGGGTCAGCTCGGCGACCGGGACGGGCGGCGCGACCGGCGGCACCTGCGTGGCGGTGAGCACCGCGCCGAGCGCCGCCGCCAGGTCGTAGCGGCCGGTGCCGGCGGGCGCGGCGAAGCGGTCCTCGCCCGGCAGGTCCGCGGTGAGCAGCGCGACCATGCCGATCCGGGCGTCCAGCGGCCAGCGCAGCGCCCGCAGCGCCTTGACCGCGCGCAGGTCGCACAGCGGCAGCAGCTCGCGGGGCACCGGGTGGTCCCCGCCCTGCCCGGTCAGCGCGAGCAGCCCGGCCAGCAGCGACAGCGGGGCGCGCGCCCTGGCCTCGCCGCAGATCCCGCCCAGGCGGGCCAGCAGCTCGGCCGGGAACGGCAGCGGCTCCGGCCGCGACGCGGACGTCACCTCGCCGTGCACGGAGTAGCGCGCGAGCTGGTCGTACAGGACCGCGACCGCGTCGCCGCGCGGCGACCACGCCGCCTGCCACACCGTGCCGGAACAGGACCGGGGCCGGGCCATCTCACGCACCTTGACGCCGGCGCCGACGTCCCACAGCTCCATCGCCTCGGCGTCGTGGCCGGGCAGGAGCAGCAGCCGCGAGTCGGGCGACCAGGCCAGCGACCCGGCCCAGGCGAAGCCGCCGGGCGCGCCGAGACGCGCGTGCGCGGTCCACGTGGCGGTCTCGAACACGGTGACCGGCCCGCGGCCGGCCACCGGCGCCACCGCCAGATAGGCGCCGTCGGGGGACCAGGCGATCTGCCCCAGGGGCGGTGCCCCGGAGATCTGCCGCGGCCCCGCGACGCGCCGCCAGTCGCCCGCCGACCAGATCACCGGCCGGCCGTCGGCGGCGGCGGCCAGCCTCGTGCCGTCGGGCGACCAGGCCACCCGGCCGGTTCCGCCCGGCACCGGGCGGCGCGCGACCTCCCGCCCGTCGGCGACGCGGTAGACGAGGACGGCCCGCGGATCGCCGCCGGGCTCGGGCACCGCGAGCAGCGCCGCAGGCGACAGCGCCGGCGATTGGCCGCCCGGCACCCGGCCGATCGGCCGCCCCTCGGCCGCGTCGATCAGGTGCACGATCCCGATGTCGTGGTGGGCCGCCGCGGCGATCACGGTGCCGTCGCCCGACACGGCGAGGTCGGCGAGCAGGACCCCGGCGTCGTAGGTCCACATCACCTCCCCGCCGGGCCCGTGCCGGGTCAGCGTGTCGCCGGAGGCCGCGTACCAGCCGTCGGAGGCGGGCGACCAGGCGAAGGCGTACAGCGGCTCGGGCGGATCGGGGGTCGCCTCGGCGATGACCGGGATGCGCGAGGCCGGGCGCGGCGCCGCCGAGCGGCCCACCGTGCGGGCCATGCCCGCCGCCCACCTGCTGCGCGCCGAGACCTCCCGGTCGCGGCGCAGCAGCCGCGCGGCCCCGGGCGGCTCGTAGACGGTCACCGCGGCCGTCTCGGCGCAGACCGCGATCAGCCCGCTCGGCGACACCGCGATCCCCGCCCTGGCCCGCACGTGACCCGCGATCACCGTCACCGCGCCGCGCTCGCCGCCCGCGGTCCCGGCGGGCGGTGGGGTCGTCACCGCCGCCAGCACCGCGGTCTCGTCGGGCGCGTACGCGATGGCGCCCGGCGAGCGCACGTGGCCCACGGTCTCCAGCTCGCCCGCACGCGGGTCGGCGAGCACCTGGACGCGGCTCGGGCCGGCCACCGCCAGCCGCGCCTTGCCGGGGGCGTACGACAGCGCGCGGACGCCGTCGCGCACCAGCAGGGTCCGGATCAGCGTGCGCTGGTCGGCCTTCCAGATCTGCAGGCTCCCGGCCGTGGCCACCGCCAGCGTGGCCGGTCCCAGCCACGCCAGCGCGGTGACCGGGTCGAAGCCGTGCAGCACCTGGACCTCGCCGGTGGCCCGGTTGAGTATCCGCACCGGCCCGCGCGCCGTGCCGGCGGCCAGCAGCCCGCCGTCGGCCGACAGCGCCACCGCGGTGGCGTCGAAGTGCGGGTTGAGCGCCTCGGGCAGCACGCCCTCCTCGCCGGTGTCGGTGTCGAACTCCCGCACCCAGCCGTTCTCGCAGACGAAGAACCGGTCGCCGGACGGCGGCCAGGCGATCTCGGTCACCGACGGGCCGGGCTCCGGGCGGCGCCACAACATCCTGCCGTCGTCCTCGACGAGCATCAGCCCGGCGGCGTCGGCCACCGCGAAGCAGCTCCCGTCGGGGGCGATCCCGACGCCCACGGGCCGGTCGGCCTCGATGGCCCAGGACCGGAACTCCGCCAGGTTCACGCCTCCTCCTCCGCGCGGGCCAGCCGCTCCAGGGCCAGCGCGGCGCGGGCGTAGTCGCCCGCCTCCTCCAGCAGCCGGGCGGCCTCCTCCGGCTCGTCGGCGAGCTGCGCCTGGATCGCCGCCAGGCGCAGCCGCGCCCGGCGCGCCTCGCTGCCGGGCTCCTGCGCGGCGGTGTCCTCGCGCCCGGCGCGCGCCCGCTCGATCCGCTCCAGGATCGCACGCCCCCGCTCGGGCAGCCCGCCGCGGAAGGCGGGCAGCTCGTCGGGCAGCCACAGGTGCCACACCGGCCTGGCCCTCTCGACGTCGAACGCGATGGCCTCGCCGGGGCACACCACCACCGCGCGGCTCGGCGAGACCGCGAACAGGTCCTCCCGCGCGGCCGGCGGCAGCGGCGGGTCCAGCGCGTAGCCGTGCGCCAGATAGAACCCGAACGGCCCGACGCGGCGCAGCGGGCGGCCCAGCGGCACGCTGTTCAGCAGCCGCGCCGGCTCGGTCAGCAGGTACGCGTCCTGGCCCGGGATGAGGTACGCCTCCTCCGCCAGCGGCCGGCCGCGCATGTACTCCGCCAGCGCCCCGAGCTGGTCGCGCTCCAGCAGCACCGCGTCGATCGGGCCGTGGTGCCGGGAGCTGCGCACCAGGCCCACCTCGATCCGCTCCGAGGCCCGGAACCCGCGCGCACCGGGCACCGCCGGGGCGGGCGTCAGCGGCAGGCCCGGGGCCGTGAGCATCAGGTGGGCCGGCTTCTCGCCCGCCTGCGGATCGACCGCCCACGCCCCCGCGCCGGCCCGGCCGATCACCCAGCGCGCGCCGGCGGGCACCGCCCCGCACAGGTGGGCGTCCTGCGCCGGCAGCCGGAAGTCCACATCGAGGAGCAGGCTCTCGCCGGGGTCGGCGTAGCGGCCCACGATGGTGTGGGGGAGCCGGGTCAGCTTGGCGACGAGCCGGCGCGGCACCTCACCCGCCCCCGGCCCGCTCACCCGGATCAGCACGGCCGGCTCGGGCTCGCCCGCGTCCACGAAGACCTCGTGCCGCAGCACCGGCCGGTAGGCCACGTTCGCGCCGTCGGCCAGGCACCGCCGGATGATCTGGTGCGCGAGCTGCCCGGTGGTGAGCACGCCCAGCGCGGGGTACGCCCGCTCGCGGCCGGGGGCGAGGGGCACGCGGGGCACCAGCGACAGCGGGTTCGCCTCCGGCCAGCGCACCAGCTCCGCCGGCGCGGGCGGCGGATGGCCGGTGCCGCCCAGCGGCACGAACGCGATCTCCTCCGCGGTGGCCTCCACCCGGTACGCGTCGCCGCCCGAGGCCCAGATCAGCCCCGCGCCCACCCCCGGGGACAGCCATGCCACCAGCCAGTACGCCCCGCCCGGCTCCCGGTGCAGCACCGGCGGGTCGTGCTCGTCGGACTCGCCCAGCAGCAGCGACCAGCAGGCCAGGGTCTGCACCGGGCCGGTGAAACGGCCGAGCACGCCCAGGCGCTTCTCGTCGGGCACCGGCTCGGCCCGCCGCGGCGCCTGCTGGTCGGACGCCGGCTGCGGGAACACCTTGATCCGCGGCCCGGTGGGAGCCCTGCGCTGCGAGCCGCGCCGCCGTATCGGCATCTCACGCCTCCTGGTCCGCCGCGTCGGGGCCGTCCGCCTCGGGGACGCCGAACGTGTCGCCCAGGTTCACCATCGCCCAGCTCCGCCAGCGCCGCGCCGCGTCGCGGGTGCGGCAGGCGTAGGAGGCGGCGAACACCCGCGCCGCCAGGTCGTGCCGCCCCAGCAGGCCCGCCGCCTGCACCGCCCAGGTCTCCACCAGCTCCCGCTGCCGGTGCCCGCGCACCTCGGCCAGGTCGCGCTCGCAGGCCAGGATCGCGCGCTCCAGCGCGTCGGCGCGCCCGCCGCCCCGAGCCCGGCACACGCCGAGCGCCAGCTCCCGACGCAGCCGCGCGCCGGTCTCCTCCGCCGGTGCGGCCGTCAGCAGGCGCTCGGCCTGGAGGAACAGGCGGGTGCCGGTCGCCAGCACCCAGCCCGCGCGCAGCCGGTCGCCCGCCTCCCGCCAGCACTCGGCCGCGTCCTCGGGGCGGCCCAGCGCGAGGTACAGGTCGGCGGCTCCGGCGAAGTCGTCGCCCGCGCGGTAGCACTCGGCCGCGGTGGCCAGGTCGCCGGCCCGCGCGTACGCCGCGGCGGCCCGCTGCATGTGCCCGGCGTCGCGGTAGCACCGGGCCGCGTCGGAATACAGGCTCGCCTTCTCGTAGCAGGCGGCGGCCCGGGTGAGCAGGTCGGTGCGCCGGCTCACCGCTCCTGGGTCTTCGGACGCGCCGGCCGGACGGTCTGCTCCGCCTCGGGCTCCATGCGCGGGATCGCCGCCGCCGACGGGTCGAGCCCGCCGAGCGGGACCTCCTCGATCAGCGGCCGGCGCTCGATCAGCCCGCCCAGCTCGGCCGCGGCGGCTTCGTGCGCGGCGTTGTGCCGGGCGCCGGTGCCGCCGGTGGCGATGTCGTCGATCTGGAACACCTCGAACTCGCCGGTCTCGACGTTGATCTGCACCGTGACGCGGTAGGCCATGTCACTCCACCTCGAACTGGATCTTGATGACGCCCTCGTCCTCCACGTAGACCAGGTTGTGCGCGTCGGCGCGGGCCGCCCGCTCCAGCAGCACGTCACGGTAGGCATGGGTCAGCGGGCGGTTGAAGTAGCCGAGGTAGCCCTGGTGCAGCTCCCTGACCCGGCGCTCGGCGCCCGCGGTCACCTCGTCCTGGCGGGCGGCCCGCGCGCCCGCGAGCGCCTGCTCGGCGTCGGCCCGCGCCTCGGCCAGCAGCGCCCCCTCCTGCTCGCGCAGCCGCCGCTCCGCGGCCTCGCGCTCGCTGCCGGCCCGCTCGGCGGCCTCCCGGACCGCCTGCTTCTCGGCCTCGCCCTCCGCCTGCTCGCGGCCCTCGCGCTCGGCGACCCGCTTGGTACGGCCGCGGTAGCCGTCCTCGTAGTAGCCGACCGTCACCTCGACCTGCGCCTCGGCCTCGGCGACGCCGCCGATTACCCGCCGCGCCTGGCCCTCGGCGGAGACCTCGGCCGCGACCGTCGCCACGATCTCCAGCTCGCCGGTGTCGGGGTGGTAGAGCAGGTGGCCGCCCGGCACGTCCCGGCGCAGGCCGTCCTCGGTCTTCTCCCAGTCGGGGTCGTCGGCCAGGATCTCGGCCAGCCGGGCCCGCACCGGCGGGGCCAGCCCCGCGCCGACCGGCTCGATGATCCTCGCCTCCCCGGTCACGGTCGCGCTCAGCGCGACCGTGCGCTCCAGCTCGGCCTGCCACGCCTGGGAGAGCCGCTTGCTCGCCCGGACCTTCACTCTGCGCGGGTTGCACATGGCGATCCCTCCGCTCCCTCACGCGTCGCGCATGAGGGAGATCAGCTCCTTGATCTTCTGGTCGGCGTCGGCGATCTCCTGCTGCGCGCCCGGGTGGTACTGCAGCAGCTTGTTGCGCAGCTCGGTGAGCCGGCTCAGCTCGCCGTCCACGATCGCCGGGGTGGCCGTGCCCGCGGACAGGCGCCGCCGCGCCTGCTCGTGGACGGTCTCGATCTCGTTGACGATGTGCGCCACCGAGGGCGCCGGGTCCAGCGACTCACCGCCGTCGGCCTCGACCCGGCCCTGCACCGCCTCCAGGAACTGGGGCGCGTCGGCCTGGTCGGTCCAGAAGTACGCCAGCGGCCACAGGTCCTTGGGCTCGGCCACGGTGGAGTTGCGCAGCACCGCCGCGGCGGCCACGAGCTTCTGCCCGCGCACGATCCGCCGGTCGGACAGCGTCATCCGGGCGGCCAGCAGCTCCTGGACCACGTCGCGGTAGGCGGGCAGCGCCGGCTCCAGATCCACCTCGGCGGTGCGCCGCGACAGCGCCGACAGCGCCGCCAGCGACACGATCCGCCGCTCCTTCGGCTCGGCCTGGCCGCGCAGGCCGAGCTGCTCGCGGTCCCAGCCGAGCCGCAGCAGGTCGTACAGGCGCTCGTCGGCCACCGGCGTCAGCTCGATGCGCAGCAGGAAACGGTCGGCGAACGCGCGCAGCACCGGATCGTCGGGCAGGTCGTTGGACGCCCCGATCAGCGTCACCAGCGGCGTGTCCTGCGGCTGGGCCCCGTTGTAGAACCGCCTCTCGTTGATCAGCGTGAGCAGCGAGTTCAGGATCGCGCTGCTGCCCTGGAACACCTCGTCCAGGAAGGCGATCTCCGCCTCGGGCAGCATCCCGGCCGTGCGCACCCGGTAGACGCTGTTGCGGAACTCCTCCACGTCCAGCGGGCCGAAGATCTCCGACGGCTCGGTGAACCGGGTGAGCTGGTAGGTGAAGGTCCGCTGGACGTCGATCAGCTCCGAGAAGCGCAGCACCAGGTCGGTCTTGGCGGTCCCCGGCGGGCCGAGCAGCAGCAGGTGCTCGCGGCTCAGCACCGCGATCTGCAACAGCCTGATCGCCCGGTCGCGCCCGACGTACCGGCGCGACAGCCGCCGGTAGACCGCGTCGAGCCGGTTGATCGTGGCGGCGTCCTCCTGGCCCCACTCCGCGGGCACGCCGGTGCGCATCGTCATGGGCGCTCCCTCGCCGTTCTCCTCGCCCTCACAGCGTCTCCTCGCGCTTCTCGCGCACCGAGCGGTTCAGCCGCCCCACCAGCTCGCCCAGTACGGCCGGGTCGGCGGCCGGGCGTCCGTGCAGGCGCTCGCCCACGTAGGCGTCGCGGAAGATGGACTGGATGTCGTCGCCGGACCGCCCGCTGGTCGCCTCGGCGACCAGCCCGGTCAGCTCGTCGGAGACCGCGATGCCGAAGCGCCGGGCCTGCACCGCCACGATCTCGCGGCGGGCCTCCTGGGAGGGCAGGTCCACCCGGATCGGCAGGAACCGGCTCGGCCGGAGCAGGGCCGGGTCGATCAGGCCGAGCTGGTTGGTGGTGCCGATGACCAGGAACGGCACGTCCTCGCGGAACCCGTCCAGCTCGGTGAGGAGCTGGGCGACCATCGCGTTGCCGGCCCGGCTGCCGCCGTCGTCGCGCTCGCTGCGCCGTCCGGCGATGGCGTCGAACTCGTCGAAGACGATCACCGAGGGGGCGTTGCGCCGGGCGGAGGCGAACAGCTCGCGGATCTTCCGCTCGCCCTCGCCGACGTACTTGTCGGTGACCTCCGGGCCCGAGACCACCATGATCGTGGCGTTGAGGTGGTTGGCGATGGCCTTGGCGAACAGGGTCTTGCCGGTGCCGGGCGGCCCGTAGAAGATGAACCCCTTCGGCATCAGCTCGCTCTGCGAGCGGTCGCCCAGGTCGCGCAGCCCGGTCATGATCTCCAGGGCGTCGGCGATGGCCGCCTTGACCTCCCGGTAGCCGCCGATGTCGCGGAAGCTGACGTCGGGCACCTCGAAGCTGGCCGACATGCGCGCCTTGAACCCCCGGATCGTGTTGCGCAGATCGGCGTCGGTGGGCTTGTCGCGGCCGGCGTGCTCGGCGTACGCGTAGCGCACCGCCTGCCGCAGCCGGATCGGGTTGAGGCCGGCGACGTACTTGTGGAACTCCTCGGGCTTGTAGCCCGCGAACAGCCCGGCCTCGCTCCTGGTCACCATGCACACGCCGAGCGGCAGCTCCTCGCCCGAAACCGGGTCGACGACGACCCGCGGGCTGCCGGTGATGGCGATCCGGGCGCCGAACCGCTCCGCCAGCACCTCGGGCACTCCGATGGTCGGGTCGGCGAAGGCCAGGATGAGCTGCGAGGAGTGGTTGTACAGCAGCTCGATCAGGTCGCGGGCCTCGGCGGTCAGCCCGTCTCCGCCGCCGCACAGCAGGTCGAGGTGCGGGATCACCAGGACCTGGCCGTCCTTCAGCTCGCGCAGCAGCGTGCGGAGCTGGTCGAGCTGGCGCTGACGCCGGCTGCGCGGCGCCATCAGCGCCGAGGGGTCCTGCTCCTCCTCCGGGGTCTCCAGCAGGATCGGCACCGCGCCGGCCCGCTCGCCGATCAGCGGGCCCAGATGCTCCACGACGAGCTTGTCGCAGGTGACGATGCTGGAGATGCGGCGGCGCAGGAACGAGCCCACCTGCCCGATCTCGGCGGCGTACGCGATCTCCACGGCCTGGCGGTCGGTCAGCTCCTCCGGGAAGCGCTGGGCGGGCGGCGGTGGCGGCACCGGCAGCCACGGGCCCTCGCGCGGCGCGGCGGCCGGCTCCGGCGGGCCGGTGGCCGCGTCAGGGGGCGCGGCCGGCGCCAGGCCGGTCGGGTACACCGCCGTGCCCACGGGCAACTCGGCGAGCAGGGTGACCTCGACGTCCAGCTCGCGCACCGGGCGTTCGGCCAGCCGGGGGTCCAGCGGGCGCAGCAGCAGGTAGGCGCCCTGCGCCAGGACAGTGCGCAGCGGCGTGGCGGGCGGGGCGCCGTGGAAGCGGTCGCGGTCGGCGTCGCCGACCGCGACGATCGTCAGCGCGTCGCTCATCCCAGCACCCCCAGCCGGAACATCTGCCAGTACAGGTCGAGGCCGGGCCGGTGGCCGCTCAGCCCGTAGCGCGAGCGCAGCCCCTCGCCCTCGGTGCGGTCCAGCCGGGCCAGGGCCTGCCACCAGCGGGCCGTCGCCGCGGCCGGGGCCAGGTCGCTCGGCGGTCGCAGGCGGCGCGCCGCCGCGCCGACCCGCTCCAGGTGGGCCGGGCCCGCCTGGGGCATCGCGGTCTCGTACACGTCCAGGACCAGCTCCTTCTCGGCGGGCAGCAGCCCGGCCAGCACCTCCCCGCGCCACGCGCTCTGCCCGTCGGTCGCGGGCGGCGCGGCGAACGCCAGCGTGAACAGGTTGCGGCCCTCGGGGTCGGCCAGCAGCTCGTCCAGGACCAGCTCGCAACGGGCCGGGCCCCCCGGCCCCGGCTCGTCCAGCAGCGCGGTCAGCGGGGAGAAGTCGCGCAGCGCGCCGCCCAGGGCCGGATCGCAGCCCGCCGCGAGCAGCGCCTCGGCCAGCCCGTGCCGGGCCAGCAGCTCGTACGCCGAGCAGCTTCGCGCCACCGCGCCCAGCAGGTCGGCCGCGGCCCCGCCGCCGGGCCACGCGCCCGCCGCGGCGGCCAGCAGCACCACCCCGCAGGTCACCGGGCGGCCGTCGCCCAGCGGCGGCGCGCTCAGCCGCAGCCGCGCCGCGGTGCGGGCCGCCAGGCCCACGGCGGCCTGCCGGACCTCCGGCGGCGGCTCGGCGAGGGCGCCCACGTCGGACAGGTCGCCCGCCGGCGGGGGCTCGGGGCCGGAGCGGTCAGTGGCCCACAGGAGGAGACGCAAGGCGGTATCCGTCGCGCTCATCGATCGTCCATAACGCGCATTCCTCCATGGCGTCGGCGGTGGCGGCGTAGAAGCGCAGCGCGCGCCCCCGCCTGCCGAGGTTGATCAGGCCCGCGACCTGCCACGGCTGGCGGAACGTGCCGTGGTGCAGGATCACGTCGGTCTCGGACAGCCCCATCTCCACGTCGATGCCGAGCAGGTGGGTGTGCCACCAGCCGACCAGCCGCTCGCCCTCGCCGCCCGCGCGGAGGGCCTGGGTGAGCGCCTGGAAGGAGTCGCTGGTGAAGGTGAAGTGGATGAAGGACGCCCCGGTGTGCTCGGCTGACAGCACCCGCTCCACCCGCACCAGGTGACGTTCGGGGCCGAGCGCGAACACCCGCCCGGCCAGGAAACCGCCCTCCTCCACCCGCCCGCTCAGCTCCAGCCCGCTGTCGAGCAGTTCGTGCACCTCGGGGGTCAGCGCCACGTTGATCCGGGTGAGATGCTCCGGCGCCATGCCCATCGCCGCCGGATCGAGCTCCGGCAGCTCCGGCTCCTCCATCTTGCGGATGCTGAAGTTGCGCCGGGGCCGCTTGGGATCCACCACGACGCTGCCCTCGACCTGCGGCGTGGGCCGGATCGTGCCCATGCGCTCGGCGAGCCTGCCCGCGATGGCGGTGAGATCGACGACGACCATGACCCGCTGCCCGGCCTGGATCGGCCGGATGGCCACCTGGAGCAGCGTCTCGTCCTTCACCCGCAGGGCCGGGGCCCGGAACACCAGCGGCCGGTCGCGGCCCACGTTGACCAGGCGGTAGCCCCACCTGGCGTCGGGGTCGCGCATGCGCGCGGCCAGCTCGGTCATCACCTTGCCGAACAGCTCGCGGACGAGGTAGGCGCCGGAGTGCAGGGTCGCGTCCTTGTGGGTGACCTGCACCTCGACCCGGGACGGCTCGGTGTCGAGGTAGGGGATGTGCGCCGGCTCGTGCGCGGTGCCCGCGGCCTGCCGGCCGCCCGCCCCGCCGAAGCGCAGCTCGATGTCCACCTCGTGGTCCTCGGCGAGGTGCCGCGCCAGGGCCCGGCGCACGAGCGGCATCATCGGGGCCACGTCGAAGACCCGCCCGTCGCTGGTGTCCTCCAGGTGGAAGTGCGGCTGCCCGCTCGGCTGGCCGCCGGGCTCGGCGTTCACCGGCCGGTTCCCGCCGCGTCTCCGGGGCGGGGCGCGTGCGCGCCCCGGATGCGGATCGGCTTGGGTGGCGGTGTCTCCTCGATGCCGATCATCGGCAGCAGGGGCCGGCCGCCCCGGCGCACGATCATCTCCTGGCCCTGCTCGCTGACCGCCCACAGCGCCGCCTCGCTGTTCAGGAAGCCGTGCGCGTCGAGGAACCCGTGGGGGAGCGCGCCGTAGTTGCGGTAGGCCGCGATGTCCATGATCAGCGCGCAGAGCACGTGGAAGTCGAGGTCGGTGCGGTAGGCGTCGTCGCCCAGCGCCCCGATGCACACCCACCCCATGGGCCGGGAGTCGGTGCCGCGGGGCTCGACGTTGGGGTGGAAGATCGGCGTGGTGAACATCACCGCCGGCGCCTTGATCGGGAACAGGTCGTACAGCACGATGAGTGCCTTGTGCACGTCGCGCGGCACCGGGCGCAGGTCGGCCGGGTCGGCCGCCTGCTCGCGCGGCGGCTCGAAGCCCGCCGCCCGGAACTGGACCTCGTAGCAGGTGGGCAGGAACTCGTCGTCGGTGTAGACGATCTCGAAGCCCGGGTTGGCCCGCTCGTAGTCGCGGATCTCGTTGCGCACCCGCGCCAGGGCGGCGCGGCGCAGCCGGGGGTTGATCGCGCCCGCGGTGCTCTCGGGCCTGATGTGCAGCTCGTCGCCCTCGCGCACCCCGGCCTGCTGCAGTGTCAGGTCGGGGTCGAGCCGCTGCTCCTGCGGCGGATCCTGCGGGGTTGCCCCCGGCACCACCCGGTCCACGACCGTGCGCCGGGCGCGGCCGAAACGGTCCTGGCGGGTCTCCTCGCCGTACTGGAACAGCACCGCGTGCGGGATGTCGCGCACCGGCGTGGTGTTGGGCACGTTCTCGGCGTAGAAGACCTGCTGGTCGGGCCCCACCAGGCGCAGCTGCTCGAACAGGTGGGGCTGGAAGGGGTAGACCTCGAACAGCACCTCGACGTTCTCGCCCAGGCCCAGGTCGGCGACCTCGCGCCGGAGCCGGCCCAGGCGCGCCTCGTCCAGCCCGCCCGGGACGTACAGCGCGGCCTCCTCGGCCCCGGTGTAGAGCAACTGGGTGTCGGGGCCGATCACCTGACGGGCCAGCCGCACGAACTCCTCGTAGTGCTCGCTGCCCCGGAACGTCAGGGTCGGCCACTCCTCCGGGGTCTCGGCCGCCCGGCCGCCCTCTCGAGGGGTCACCCTGACCTGGGCGTCGGGCAGCGGCTCGGGCACCTCCTCCGCGGCGCGGCGGAAGATGGCGTTGCCGCGGTACTGCCGGTGCGCGGCCACGGCCAGCGCCTCGGGGCCGTGGCCGTCGATGCGGCCGTTCTCGATCTCGCGCAGCACCTGTCCCCAGTACAGGGCGGCGGTGCGGAAGCCCTCCCAGTTGGGGCGCTCGCCCCGCGGGAAGCCGATCGCCTCCAGCAGCGCCTCCGCCTCGGCCTGCTGGTCGAAGACCCTGGCCAGCTCTTCGAGGAACTCGGTCCGGTTCTTCATCGGGCCCTCACTCCCTGTCGGTCGGCCTGCGGCGCCGCGCCCGCCCCGTCCTCCTCCGGGCCGGGCGCGAGCTCGATGTAGCGGATGTCGCCGAGGCCGTCGCGGCGGGCCACCGGCAGGATCTCCCGGGGGGCGACCCCCAGCGAGCGCAGCGTCGCGCGCGGGTCGGCCGCGCCGAGCCGGGTCACGACCCGGCCCGCCCGCCCCGGCATGGGCCCGGCGCCGAAGCCGTTCCAGGTGAGCACGTCCTCACCCGGGCCGGCCGCCGCGGCCAGCACCTCGCCCGCGGTCGCGGCGCGGCTCAGCCCGATCGGGGTGACCGACCCGGCGGGTATCGGCTCGTGCAGCGGGCAGTCGGCGGAGCGGCGCACCCCGACCGGGCGGGCGCCGGTCTCGGCGTCGAAGACGACGACCTCGGGCCCCGGCGGCAGCCCGCACAGCAGGCGTACGCCCTCGGTGGCCAGCCAGGCGCCCACCAGCGCGGTGACCGGCGCCGACGCGCCCGCCGGCGCCTGGACGGCCAGGGCGCCGCAGCCGACCGGGTCGTCCAGCACGGCCCGCCCGGCGTGCCCGGCCAGGCAGCCGTAGCAGGCGCCGCCGGGCGTGAACCGCCGCGCCTCGCCGCCCCACGGCCCGGTGCCGCCGTCGAGCCAGCCCACGCCGGCCAGCCCGCAGCGGCCGGCGAGCTGCACCCGGGCGGCCACCGAGTCGAGGCAGCCGACGACCAGCGAGGCGTCACGCAGCTCGGCCAGCCCGACCCCGGTGTCGAGCGCCGCCCGCCTGGGCGTGACCCGGGTGCCGGGCGCCAGCCCGGCCAGGCCGCGCCGCGCCGCCTCCACCTTCGGCGCGCCCACGTCGCCGGCCCGGAACAGGGCGCACCTGCTCAGGTTGGAGGCGGACACGACGTCGGGGTCGCACAGCACCAGGCCGCCGACCCCGGCCATGGCCAGCAGCCGGGCGGTCTCGTTGCCCAGCGCCCCGACGCCGAGGACGACGACGGTGGCCCCGGCCAGGGCGTCCTGCCGCCAGCCGGGGATCAGCTCGTGCCGCGCGAACCGGTCGTTCATGGCCGCTGCTCCTGGGGGAGCACCCGCATGTCCATGGGGCACTGGCGCAGGCCGCTGCGGCTGTCGATGAAGTCCTCGTAGCACAGCAGGCTGTGCGCGGCGTCGCGGTGGACGGTGAGCGAGCACTGCGGGTCGTCGGGGCGGCACACGCAGGTCACCACGAACTCGTAGGGCCGGAAGGACTCACGGCACACGAAGCAGCACTGGCGCCGGTCGCTGGGGCGCACGGTCTCGCGCGGCCGCAGCAGCGGGTCGCCGGGGTGCAGCCGGCGGACGTACCGGACCAAGGGCGGGTCCATGGCGTCGATCGCCTCGAAGAAGGCGCGGCCCACCGCGGACTCGCCGTGCTCCTCGGCCTCGGCCAGACCGCACCAGGGCAGGTGGGCCGGGTCGTGGCGCACCTCGGCCAGGCGGCCGTCGTCGCCGATGCGCAGCAGCACCGGGTCGTCCTGGCGGAAGCTGTGGGCGCAGACGGGGCAGTAGCCGCCCATCCACTCCGACCGCCAGGTGGTGACGGCCGGGCCGTCCTGCACCACCGTGTTGACCGGGTCCTCGCCCAGGCGCACGCCGGCGCGGAACTCCTTGACGACGTTGCGCTCGGCCCCGTCGCCCGCCGGCGTCGCGCCTGTTGTGCCGCCTGCGCCCGTCGTGCTGCTTGCGCCTGTCGCGCCGGTCGCGCCCGTCGTGCCGGTCATGCCGCCTCCTCGATCGCGAACTCGTGGGGCGGGCAGCCCAGGCCGTCGAGCACGGCCGTCGCGGCGGCGAACGCGCGGGCCACCGGCTCGCCGGCCGCGACGCCGCGGTAGAGGTGGCGGGTGAAGTGCAGGGCGCAGATGTCGTGCAGCGGCCCCGAGGCGCCGACCACCACGTCGCTGACGGCGAGCAGCGGCCGCGCCGCGGCGGCGGTGTGGCAGGAGCCGAGCACGATCGCGCTCAGCCGGCCGAAGGCGGCCAGGACGCGGGCGAGCGCGGCGGCGCCGAGCGGGTGGCCGAAGCCGCCGTGGTCCTCCAGCAGGATCTCGCCGCCGGCGGTGCCGTGGCCGCTGAAGTGCAGGATGTGCGGCCTCGCGTCGTACAGGCAGGCGTCGAGGTCCTCGTACTGGACGGCCTGCCGGATCGTCGGGACCACCCGGCTGCCCCGGGTCTCGCGGACGATCTCGCGGTACTCGGCGCCGAGGCGCAGCCGCGCCTTGTCGCCCGGCTGGGCGGCCAGGCACAGCACCCGCACCTCGGAGTTCTGCCGGGAGGGCTCGCCGGCCAGCGCGAGCAGGGCCGCGTTGCCGGGGTAGTGGCGCAGCGCCTCGCGCAGCAGGACCGCGATGCTCGATTCGGGGAACGCGCCGTCGGCGATGGTCCGGCACGCGGCGCGCCAGTACAAATCCCCCCGAAGGTGACCATAAGGGCGGAGCCTGTGTAATGCCACATTCGCATCTTCGAGTAGCGCGCGCGTGCTCATTTCATCGGGGAACAGGCGTGCGAGCAGCGCGAAACCGTCGCCGCGCCGCAATCGCTCGTAGTCGTCTTCTGCCATCGGTGCGATCGGACCCCCGTGCATTCTCCACGCGCGTCGTGCCGCACAATCTTCGCACATCAAGGGCTCGCGTGTACCCCCTGTGGCGACGTGGACACCGGCATTCTCCGCGATATCGGGCCGCATGAATCGCAAATTACGGCCAGCGTCATCCGCTCAATGGAAAAAGTGCCGGACGGCCGGGAAACGGCGCGCTGAAGTGCGATATTCTCACGGCCCTGGGAGGGGCGAGATTGGCCGAGACTCGCGGTTCGGTGCAGGTGTTCCGGCCCGGTGGTGAATCCCGTGGCCGGGTGACGCTGGAGACCGCCTTCACCGGTTCGGTGGTCCAGCGCGACGGCCTGATCGCGCGCGCGTGCAGGCTGGGCGACGGCACGTCCGCCGTGGTGCTCACCCCCGAGCGGCCGGGCTCCGCCGCGCTCGGCCGCGTCGTCGCCATCGGCGCCCGGCTCGCCGCCCAGTACGCCTTCGGCGCCTACCCGCCGCAGCTCGCCATGCTCGTCGGCCACGACCGCGACCTCGCCGTCCTGGCCCAGGAGGGCCGCCCGCTCGACGACATCACGCTGACCGAGGCGCAGAAGGACGCCGCCGCGCTCGACCTGCTCATCGGCCTGCGCGAGCTGGCCGACTCGCGCGTGGTGCACCGCGCGATCTGCCCGCGCTCGCTGCTGTGGGACGGCGAGAGCCTGCAGATCGCCGACTACTCCCAGGCCGTCGTGGTGGGCGAGGACCGTCCGCCCGGCTCCCCGGTGCCCGCCGAGTGGCGCTCGCCCGCCGACCTGGCCGGCGGCGGCCGGGCGTCCCTCGCCGACGACCTGCACAGCGCCTGCCAGGTGCTGTTCTGGCTGTACTCCGGCGAGCCGCCCGAGCCCGAGCCCGCCCGCATGCGCGAACGGCTCGCCCACCACCTGCCCGGCCCTCTCGACCGCCTCGCCGGCGCCTACGACGGCCCCGCCGCCCCCGACCTGCGCGAGCTGCTGCGCCGCTGGTCGCCGCCGCCCCCGCCCCGCCCGCCCGCGCACCTGGCCCGCGCCGCCGAGGCCGACCGGCGCTTCGCGGCCATGCGCGCGGCCCAGCTCGCCGACCGGGCGCCGCTGATCGATCCGGCCACCGTGCGCGTGGAGGAGTCGCACCTGTTCCGCCCGTTCGCGCCGCCGCCGATGGTCCTGCGCCGCTTCCGCTCCGGCTGCCTGCTCGCGGCCGCCGCGGTCGTGGCACTGTGCGTCGCCCTGGTGTCGCTGATCCTCGGGTGGGTGAGGTGATGCGCATCCGCTGCCCCCTGTGCGCCCGGAGCCTGACCTGGGAGACCGCCCGGGTGGTGGTGATCGGCGACGACGGGCGGACCTCCCCGTACGTCCCGGGGCAGAGCCGCGACCCCGCCGACCGCAGGGCCGAGGAGGAACGGCTCGCCCGGGTCTGCGCGGGCGGCGGGCTCGGCGAGCACTTCCTGCCCTACGGCTACGGCCACTACGGCCCGCCGGTCGTGATCGGCGTCGTCGGCCAGGGCTCGGCCGGCAAGACCCACCTGCTCGCGGCCATGGTCCGCTCGTTCATGCACGCCGGCCGCACCGGCGCGCTGCCCCTCCGCGTCGATCCGCTCGACCTGCGCATCCACCGCCGCTTCGAGCAGCGGGCCATCGTGCCGTTCCTGGAGGAGCGCCGCGTCCTGCCGATCACCCCCGCCACCGCCACGATCGAGCTCACCGACGCGCTGCGGGTCTACAACCCGCGCACCCGCGGCTACCACGCGGTGGTCTTCTTCGACGTCGGCGGCGAGCGACTGGAGGCCGACCGCGACAACCACTTCCTGCGGGCGCTGAACGCGCTGCTGTTCGTGGTCGACGGCGAACTGCTGCTCGGCAGGCGCGGCGCGCGGGGCGGCGACCGGGTGTTCGGCACCGTGATCAGCAGGCTCACCTCGCTGCACGGCTACACCAGGGCCGGCCACCTCGCGCTGCCCGCCGCGCTCGTGGTCGCCAAGGCCGACCGGCTGCGCTTCCTGGACGAGCCCGACGTCAACCGGTGGTTCGCCCACCCCGACTCCGAGCAGTTCGACCTGGACACCGTGGAGGACGAGAGCCGCGACGTCCACCGCCTGCTCAGCCTGCGCGGCCCCGGCTTCCTCGGCCCCGCCTCGGTCTTCCTGCGGTCGAGCCTGCACCTCGCCTCGGCGGCCGGCGCCTCGCCCATGGAGGCGGGCGAGCGCTTCCGCCAGCGCGGCTTCGGGCCCCGCCGCACCGTCAAGCCGCTGCTCTGGCTCCTGGCGCAGCGGCAGGTCCTGGGCCCGGCCGGCGGCGGGCAGAGGGGAACGCGATGACCGCGCACACCGGCGCCTACCTCGACCAGATCGTCTTCCAGTGGTCGGCCACCAGCCTGCTCGGCACCCGCGGGGTCGGGCCGGTCGCCACGTCGCTGCCGTACGACGGGCTGCGGCACTGGGCCGATCTGCTGCGCACCGAGATCTGGGCCGCGGCCGAGCCGCCCGGCAGCCCGCCCGGCATCGCCTACCTCCGGTACGCCGAGGAGGCCGCGGTCCTGCGCAAGTGGCCGGTACAGGACGCCACGGGCCGTCCCGGCTCCACCTTCACCCACGCCCTGGTCGGGCCCGCGGCGGCGCTCACCCCCGAGGCGGCGCTGGCGTACGCCCACTGGGAGGGCTGGCTCGACCCCGGCGACCCCCTGCCCGCCGGCGGCGCGCTGGAGGCGTTCCGCTGGAGCCCCACCCTGCGCGCGCCGCTGCCCCGGCCCGATCCCGTCCTGGCCGCCGAGGCGGCGGCGGTGGTCGATCGGGTGCTGCGCTGCCCGTCGGCCCGCTACACCGTGGTCGCCCCCGCGTCCGACCCGCTCGGCCTGGCCCAGGTCGTGCTGGGGGTGGCGCGCGGTTTCGGCGCCGATCCGTGGACCTTCGCCACCCGCGAGTCCGACGACGCCGGGCGCGAGGCCACCCGGCTGATCATCCTCACCGCCGAGCCCGAGTTCTCCTCCCACGGCGTGCCGCGCGAGCGGATCGCGCCCGCGGGCGCCCCGGCGGCGCCGCTGGCCGAGACCCTGGTGGCGGCCTACCTGCGCTCGGGGAGCGAGGGCATGGAGCGCATCCGCCCGTCCCGGCCGCTCACCGACCCCGCGCGGGTGCGGCGGTGGGCCAAGGCCGTGCAGCGCGCGCCCGGGGTGCTCGACGACGCCTTCCTGCTGGCCACGGCCGCCGCACGCGGCCGGCTGTCGCCCCGCGAGCGCGACTACCTCGCCTCCGCCGAGGGCCGCGGCCAGGTCGCCGCCATGATCGCCCGCTTCCCCGACGCCGAGTTGGTCGAGCTGGTGCGGTTGTGGGCCGAGGGACGCACCGACCCGGTCACCGAGGCCGTGAGCGCCGAGCTGGAGCGCAGGCTGGCCCGCGCCGGCGGGCGCCGCTCCCGGGGCGTTCTGGCGCGGTGGCGGCACGCCATCCCGGTGCTCGTCGCGGTGGTGGTCCTGGCGGTCGCCGCCGGTTTCGTCCTGTTCGCCACGGCCCGGCTCTGGAGGTGAGGGTGAGCCCTCTGAAGGACTGCGCCGAGCAGGTGCGCCTGGCCGCGGCCGACGGCGGTCCGGGCGCCGAGACGCTGACCGAGCTGGCCAAGGAGCTCGACGCGGGCGGCTCGCGGGTGGCGGGGGTCGATCTGCTGGCCGCCTACCCGCCCGACGTGCTGCTGCCCGACCGTCCCAGCGTGTTCACCGGCATCGCCACGGTCTGCGGGACCTTGCGGGACATCGCGGTGTTCGTACCGATCGCGGCCACGTGGTGGTCGCTGAGCATGGCCCTGATCGCCTGGCAGCGCAGCGACACCGACCTCACCTTCCTGCGCTTCTGGCAGACGGCCCCGGGCGGCATCGTCGCGCTCAGCACCTCCGCCCTGTGGGTGGTCGGCGCGCTCGGCGCGGTCGTCGTGCTGACCCTCCTCGTCACCCTCTGCGACCGGATCGGCGCGCGGATCGGCTCCAGGGCCGAGCGGCGCCGGCGGCTGGCCGCGGCGCTCGGGAGGGCCACGCTGCTGATCGCGGTGCCGATGACGCCGAGCCAGGTCTCCTCGGCCGACCTGACCCGGATCGCGGGCCAGATCCACGAGAGCACCACCAAGCTCGACGCGGCCATGGGCAAGCTGTCGGGCGAGCTGGTCGAGGTGCTGAACACCAGCCCGGCCGAGTCGATCAAGGCCGCGGTCGGCTCGCTGACGGCCGGGCTGGAGAGCTGGCAGCGTACGGCCGCCTCGCTGACCGAGCTGGGCGAGAACCTGAGCGCCCCCGCCGACACGCTGCGCGATCTGATCGGGATCTACGAGCGGCACGCCCGCGACCAGGAACGGCTGCGCGACGCGCTCGGCGGGCTGCTCGGCTCGCTGGAACGCGCCACCCAGCACTCGGCCCAGGAGACCCGCGCGCTGAGCGCCGTCTCGCAGGACGCGCGGCGCACCCTGGAGCGCTGCGCCGAGAGCCTGGCCATGCTCGCCGAGCACGGCGACGCCATCGGCACGCTGGTCTACCAGCTCCAGGAGCTGTTGCGCATCCTGGACGACGAGACCGGCAACGGCGGCCCCGCGCCGGTCCGGGGCAACCGGCCGCCCCCGGCCCCGGCCCCGGGCGCGGTGACCGGGCGATGACCCATCCCGACCGTCCCCGCCGCCGGGGCTTCGGCTCGCCGATCGCGCTGGCCGGATGGCTGTTCGCCGACCTGTTCCTGGTCCTGCTGGTCACCTCGCTGGGCAGTCAGGGCGTGATGGAGCCGATGCCCGAGCCCACCCCGTCGCCCTCGCCGACGGCGAGCCCCACGAGGTCCGACTGCCCCACGTCGTACGAGCTGGAGGGCAGGCGGCTGACGATCCGCGGGATCTCCTTCCGCGGCCTGCGCGAGCGCGACCCGGCCACCCGGGCCAGGCTGCTCGCCCAGGTAGACGCGGAGGTCAGGCGCGCCGGCATGCGCGGGCGCCAGGGCGGCCTGATCTACGCCTACGGCCTGGCCCCCAACGCCCAGCGCGTGGCCGCGCGTGACGCCGCCCTGGCGGCGGCGCGCATGATCAAGGACGGCCGCCCCGCCACCTTCGGCCGGGCCGAGATCGAGAATCTCAACTACGAGACCGGCGGCCTCACCGACCGGCTCTACCTGGACGTCTACTTCCTCGTGGACTGCTGAGATTAGCTCCCGCACCCGGGGTAGGCGGTGCCGGAAGGACGACGCAACCGGCTACTGCACCAGGAGGTCGCCATGACCTACGCCCAGCAGATGCTGGACGCCTACCCGGCCGAGATCAACCTGGACCGCGGGCGGCTGGCGTCCGTGATCGACGCGCTCAGCACCTGCGCCCAGGCGTGCACGGCCTGTGCCGACGCCTGCCTGTCGGAGCGGGCCGAGGAGCTGCCGTCGCTCACCCGCTGCATCCGCGACAACCTCGACTGCGCGGAGATCTGCGCCACGACGGGCGCGGTCCTGTCCCGGCACACCGGGTACGACGCCCGCCTGACCGTCGCCCAGGTCGAGGCGGCGATCCAGGCCACCCGCACCTGCGGCGACTCGTGCGCCGAGCACGCGGACAGGCACGAGCACTGCCGCGTGTGCGCTCAGGCGTGCCGCGAGACCGAGAACGCGCTCAAGCAGCTCCTGCCCGAGCTCCAGCCGGCCGGCGCGACCGGGCCGCCGAGCAAGAGCGTCCCGCAGCAGGGCCGCTGAGCGGGGCCGTCCGGTCGGACGAAGATCGCACGGAGAACAGGGGGGACGACACATGAACGACAAGCCGACGGGCGAGCCGCGCCCGAAGGTCGAGCGCGGCGCGAGCGAGGAGGCCACCGGCGCCCCGCTCACCGAGACGGAGGAGGAGACCTCGAAGCGCCCCGCCGGCTCCACGCCCGGCGCCCCGGAGCGCACGTCCGCGGCCTCCGGCGACGAACAGGAGCGCCGCGAGGAGCTGAACCCGGACGACCTGGAGTGAACCCGGCGCCCCGGCCCGTGCCGGACGGCACGGGCCGGGGCGTTGCGGGGTCACCGGCGAGTGGCCGCGGCGCGGCGGCCCAGCAGCACGCCCAGGGCGATCATCACGACCGCCAGGATCAGGTGCAGCCAGTTGTCCGCGGTGTTCAGCGGGACGAAGTTCGCCGGGCTGCCGTGGTCGATGAGCAACCCGTACAGCCACAGCAGCGCGTAGATCGCGCCACCGACGATCAGGAAGTTGCGGGCCCCGGCCCAGGAGCGCGCCAGCGCGACGCCGGCGATCCCGAACAGCAGGTGGACGATGTTGTGCAGGATCGAGACCTGGAACACGCCGAGCAGGTGCGCGCCCGACTCGTGGCCGGCGAACCGCATGGCGCCGTAGTCGGTGGTGATGCCCGGTATGAAGCCGAGCACGCCCACGAGCAGGAACACCACTCCCATGACGAGCGCGGCGAGCTGCAGCGGCGACCGGGTGGCGGTGGTGTGCGAGGCGTTCATGGATACCCCCTAGTGGCAGGCCGATTACCCTGCCGTGCCCCGGCTACCCGGCGCGCGCCCTCTCAATCATGCGGGCGCCGCGCACAGGCCCTGAGCACGGTGCGGTCTTGCGCGGCGCGTGATTCGTGGTCACGATGACGTGGCGGCCGATCTCAGGGAGTGTTCGATGTCCGACGATCCGTTACTGCCCGAGCCCGTCGCCCGTGCCCTGGACGGCTACCGGGCCCTGCGCGACGCGTACGGCGTCTGCTGGGGCGAGGAGCGGCTGGCCTACATCGTGCAGGCGTGGGCCACGGTGTTCCTCGACCGCCGCCACGACTACTGGAACGCGGCGTTACGGCAGGTCGCCGAGCGCTACCCGGACGCCTCGGGGGAAGACCTCGAAGCCCGCATGGGCGAGGTGGTGGACGAGGCCAGGGCGGTGCGCGACGCGCTCGGCGGCCAGGTGCTCGCCCATCTGCCCGCGCTGCGCCTGACCCCCGAAGGGCACGCCCTGGAGGCCGAGCCCCGGGTCGTGCTCGGCGACGGGCCGTACCCCACGGCGCTGCTGCTGGACTCCGCCCGCGACGAGCCGGTCACCGTCGTGGTGGACGGCGGCCCGGTCGAGGTGCCGCCGCGCGGGGCGAAGGTGGTGCGGGCCGAGCGGGAGGTCCTGGCCGGCGGGCGGCCGGTGGACCTGTCGCCCGTCTTCAGGCGCGCGCCCGCGGCGACGATCCGGCTGCGTGCCGGGTTCCCCTGCCGGTGGAGCGTGGTGGGCGCGAACGGGCAGGGCTGGTATCCCCACGGCGCCCCGCCCAAGGTGGACGCCCACCTGCGGCCGTACTTCCACGGTGACGACCTCGTGGTCGCGGTGCCCGCGGAGCCGATCACGGTGACGGTGACCAGGGGCATGGAGTACGGCGAGTCCGTCCGGGCCCTGACCCCGGCGGCGGGCGAGGAGACCCTGGTCGCGATGGCGCCCGAGCGGCTCTACGACGCCGCCGCCCGCGGCTGGTACGGCGGCGACCTGCACGTCCACCTCAACTGGATGGGCGAGGAGCCGGCCGCGCCCGCGCTGGCGGCGGCGGCCCAGCACGGCGAGGACCTGCACGTGCTCCATCTGGTGGCGGGCAACGCCGCCGGCGAGCGCGTCTACGACCTGGAGGCGCTGACGCACTGGGCGGGGCGGGACCTGCCGTGGTCCGACGCCACGCACCTGGCCAGGTTCGGCGTGGAGTACCGCAACGACATGCTGGGGCACCTCACCGCCTTCGGGCTGCGCGGCCTGCCCAAGCGCTACCACACCGGGTTCGCCGGCGCGCCCGACTGGCCGCCCAACGCCGCCGCGTGCGAGGAACTGCGCGAACTGGGCGGGCTGCTCGGCTACGGCCACCCCTTCCACGCCTACACCGACGACGACGACCCGCCCGAGCGGGTCTTCGACCTCAGCCGCGACTGCGCCGCCAGGGAGATCGTCGCCGACGCCGCGCTCGGCCTGATCGACGCCCTCGACGTGCTCAACCACTCCTCGATGCTCGGCACGGCGCGCGTCTATCGCCGGCTGATCGGCGCCGGCAACCGGCTGGCGGTCACGGCCGGCACCGACGCGGTGCTGTCCTGGTGCCACCGCGGCACCGCCTCGGGGCCGCCCGGCTGGGCGCGCGTCTACGCCCACGTCCCGGAAGGGCTCACCGCCGAGTCGTACGCCCGGGCCGTCGCGCTCGGCCGCACCTTCGCCACCACCGGGCCCTGGCTGGAGCTCACCGTGAACGGCCACAGGCCCGGCGCGACGCTGGACCTGAGCCCCGGCGAGCGCGTGGAGATCACGGTGGAGTCGGTCGGCCCGGAGGTCGAGACGCTGGAGATCCGCACCGCGGACGGCGTCCTCGCCAAGGGCCCGCCGGGACGGCTGACCGCGTCGCTGGAGGCGGGCACGCCGACGTACGTGGTGGCCGTGGCCGCAGGCGGCCCGCACCCGCGCAGCCAGCACCGCCGCGCGTACGCGCACACCAGCCCGGTCTACCTGGACGTGGCCGACGAGCACGTCGCCAGGGAGGCGGACGTGCGGTGGTGCCTGGCCTGCCTGGACCGGCTGGAGGCGGCACTGGCGAAGTCCGGCCGGTTCGAGGCGGACGAGCAGCGCCGGGACCACCTGGAGCTGTGCGAACGGGCCCGCCAGGTGTACCGGAGCAGGCTCAGGCCCACGTAGCCGGTTCCTCCCCGCCGCCGTGGGTCAGGCGTCGTAGTCCACGGTGAGGGCCTCGGAGGCGGGGAAGCTCTGGCAGGTCAGCACGTATCCGGCCGCCACCTCCGCCGGGTCGAGGGCGAAGTTGCGCCGCATGTCGGCCTCGCCGGCGGTCACCCGGGCGCGGCAGGTGCCGCAGACGCCGCCCTTGCAGGCGAAGGGCAGGTCGGGGCGGGTGCGCTGGGCGGCGTCGAGGATGGTGCGGTCGCGGGGGAGCGCGGCGGTCGTGGCGCGGCCGTCCAGGATGACGGTGACCCGGCTGGACGCGCCGCCGGGGGACCCGTCGTCGGCGGGGCGGGCGGGGCGTACGGGCTCGCCGTCGGCGTAGAACAGCTCCTGGTGCACCCGCTCGGCCGGGACTCCCCGCTCGGCGAGCACCCGGCGGGCGTCGAGGATCATGCCGTGCGGCCCGCACAGCCACCAGTGGTCGGCGTCCTCCACCAGGGCGTCGATCAGCGCGCCCAGCCGGCCGGCGTCCAGGCGGCCCGACAGCAGCTCGGCCTCGCGCGGCTCGCGGGACAGGACGTGCGCGATCTGCAGCCGGGCCGGGTAACGGTCCTTCAGGTCGGCCAGCTCGTCGGCGAACATCACGGTGCCGGAACGCCGGTTGCCGTACAGGACGGTGACCCGGGACTCCGGGCCGGCGGCCAGGACGGACGCGGCGATCGAGAGCATCGGCGTGATGCCGGAGCCCGCGGCGATCAGCGCGTGGTGGGCCGGCTCGGTCAGGTCGGGGGTGAAGTTCCCGGTGGGCGCCATGACCTCGACCGTGTCGCCGGGGCGCACCTCGCGCACCAGCCAGGTCGAGAACAGGCCGCCGGGGACCGCGCGCACCCCGATGCGCGGCGGGGAGCCGGCGGGGGCGCAGATGGAGTAGGTGCGGCGCTCGTCGCGGCCGTCGATCTCGCGGCGCAGGGTGAGGTTCTGCCCCGGCGCGAAGGCGAACTCCCCGGCCAGCTCGGCGGGCACGTCGAAGGTGACGGCCGCGGCGTCCTCGCACAACGGCTCGACCGCGGCGACCCGCAGCGAGTGGAAGGCCGGGCGGCGTACCCGGGCGGCAGTGGTCATCAGATGTCCTTGACGTGCTCGAAGGGCTCCAGGCAGCTCCGGCAGCGCCGCAGCGCCTTGCAGGCGGTGGCGGAGAAGCGGGAGATCTCCTCGGTGTCGGCGGACCCGCAGCGCGGGCACGGCACCGTGCGCCTGGTGGGCGACAGCGTCAGCGGCACCGGCCCCTGGGGCCGCCGCGCGGGCGCGGGGCCGGGCGGGGCGATGCCGCAGGCGGCCAGCTTGCGGCGTCCCTCGGGGGTGATCCAGTCGGTGGTCCACGGCGGGTCCAGCACGGTGGTGACCCGCACCTCGGCGAAGCCCGCCGCGCGCAGCCGCCGCGCCACGTCGGCGCGCATCTCGGCCATGGCCGGGCAGCCGGTGTAGGTGGGGGTGAGCGCCACGGTGACCGCGCCGTCCTCGCCGACCTCGACGCCGCGCAGCACGCCGAGGTCGGCCAGGGTGAGCATGGGCAGCTCGGGGTCGGCGACCTCCTCGGCCGCCCGCCGCGCCCGCTCCAGCAGGTCCGTCGCGGTCACCATGCCGCCCCCGGGAACGCGCGGGCGGTGCCCTGCAGCTCGGCCAGCAGCGGGGCCAGGTGCTCGGTGTGCCCGCCGTCGCGACCGGAGCCGGGCAGCGGGCGGACCCGCGGCCAGGCGAGCCCGGCCTCGCCGGCGACCTGGCGCAGCACCGCCTCCACCTCCTCGCCGATCGTCGTGCACGTCTCGGCCGCGTACAGTTCCTCCAGGTACGGCGCGACCTCCTCCATGGCCCGGACCATGCGGCGGCGGGACTCCTCGGTGCCGTCGCCCAGCCGCACCGCCCACTCGGCGGCGTACTGGCGGTGGTAGGCCAGCTCCTTGACCCCCTTGGCCGCGACGGCGGCCAGCACCGGGTCGGGGGAGGCGGTCAGCCGGGTGAAGACCGCCAGCCGCCACGCCGACAGCGCCAGCAGCCGTACGATCGTGAACGCGAAGTCGCCGTTGGGCAGCTCGGCGAGCCGCACGTTGCGGAACTCGGCCGGGTCGCGGAAGTAGGCGAGGTCGTCCTCGTCGCGCCCGCTGCCGTCGGCCTGGCCGGCGCGGGTGTAGAGCATGCGGGCCTGGCCGAGCAGGTCCAGGCCGATGTTGGCCAGGGCCATCTCCTCCTCCAGGTCGGGGGCGCGGGCGCACCACTCGGCCAGCCGCTGTGCTGAGATCAGCGCGTCGTCGCCGAGCGCCAGGCAGTACGCGCCCAGCTCGGCGCCGTCCACCCCCTCGGGCACCGTGGTGTCGATGCCGTGCAGCGGGTCGTGGAACCCGGTCCCGTAGGCCCACCGGGCGTCGTCCTCGTGCTCCTCGGAGAGGGCCGAGTAGGCGGTGTCGTCGTGCACGATGGCCGTCCTCCCGCCTCAGATGTGGGGTACGTCGTCGGGGATGGCGTAGAAGGTGGGGTGGCGGTAGACCTTGTCGCCGCTGGGGGCGAAGAACGGGTCCTTCTCGTCCGGGGTGGACGCGGTGATGTCCGCCGAGCGCACCACCCAGATGCTCACCCCCTCGTTGCGCCGGGTGTACAGGTCGCGGGCGCGGGTGAGCGCCATGCGCGGGTCGGCCGCGCGCAGCGACCCGACGTGGACGTGGTTCAGGCCGCGCTTGCCGCGCACGAACACCTCGTACAGCTCGGTGCCGGCGTCGCTCATGCCGCCGCCCTCCTCCCGGCCGCCCGCTTGGCCGCGTACGCGGCGGCGGCCTCGCGTACCCAGGCGCCCTCCTCGTGGGCGGCGCGGCGGCGCGCGATGCGCTCGGCGTTGCACGGGCCGTCGCCGGAGATCACCCGCCGCAGCTCGTCCCAGTCGGGGGCGCCGAAGTCGTAGTGGCCGCGCTCGTCGTTCCAGCGCAGCTCGGGGTCGGGCAGGGTGACGCCCAGCTTCTCGGCCTGCGGCACGGTCATGTCCACGAACCGCTGGCGCAGCTCGTCGTTGGAGTGCCGTTTGATCTTCCAGGCCATGGACCGGGCCGAGTTGGGCGAGGCGTCGTCGGGCGGGCCGAACATCATCAGCGACGGCCACCACCACCGGTTCACCGCGTCCTGCACCATCTCCCGCTGGGCGTCGGTGCCGCGCATCATGGTCAGCAGCAGCTCGTAGCCCTGCCGCTGGTGGAAGGACTCCTCCTTGCAGATGCGGATCATGGCGCGGGCGTAGGGGCCGTAGGAGCTGCGGCACAGCGGCACCTGGTTGCAGATGGCGGCGCCGTCCACCAGCCAGCCGATCACGCCCACGTCGGCGAAGGTGAGGGTGGGGTAGTTGAAGATCGAGGAGTACTTCTGCCTGCCGTCGATCAGCATCTCGGTGAGCTCGGCGCGGTCGGCGCCCAGGGTCTCGGCGGCGGAGTACAGGTAGAGCCCGTGCCCGGCCTCGTCCTGCACCTTGGCCAGCAGGATCGCCTTGCGGCGCAGCGAGGGCGCGCGGGTGATCCACTGGCCCTCGGGCTGCATGCCGATGATCTCGGAGTGGGCGTGCTGCGCGATCTGCCGGATCAGCGTCCTGCGGTAGCCGTCGGGCATCCAGTCACGCGGCTCGATGCGCTGGTCGCGGCCGATCGTGGCGTCGAAGTGCTCCTGAAGGCGTGCCTCGGCATCGCCGGTGGTGGCCTGTGTCGTCATGGGTCCCATCGATCCACGTTTTCCTAACCGACCATTCGTTCAGTTAATAGTGTCGCGCATCTCGCCGCTCCAGGCAAGACGCGATGTCAGCGGCGGTCAGCGGCGTTGGCGTCAGCGGCCGTGGAAGACCGGCTTCTCGCGGGCCAGGAAGGCGCGCACCGCGCCCCGGTGGTCCTCGCTCGCGCCCAGCAGCTCCTGCGCCGCCGCCTCGCGCTCCAGCGCCGCGGCCAGGTCGGCCTCGGCCACGTCCCGCAGCAGCGCCTTGACCTCCCGGTACGCCAGCGCGGGCCCGGCCGCCAGCCGCCGCGCCAGCGCCAGCCCCTCGGCGTGCGCCTCGCCGTCGGGGACCACCCGGTGCACCAGCCCCCACGCCGCCGCCTCGGCCGCGGAGAACCGGTCGCCGAGCAGCAGCAGGCCCGCGGCCCGCGAGGGGCCCACCGCCCGGAGCAGCGCCCGGCTGACGCCGGTGTCGACGGCCAGGCCGATCCCGGTGAAGGCGGTGGCGAACTTCGCGCCCTCGGCGGCCACCCGCAGGTCGGCGCAGAGCGCCAGCCCCAGCCCGGCCCCGACGCAGGCGCCCTCCACGGCCGCGACCACCGGCTGCCGCAGCGCGTGCAGCGCCTCCACCAGCGGGTTGTACTCCTCGCGCACCGTCGCGAACGCCGCGGCCGGATCGCGCTCCAGCGCCTCGGCGTGCTCCTTGAGGTCCTGCCCAACGCAGAAGTTGCGGCCCCGCGCGGTCAGCAGCACCGCCCGTACGCCCTCGCCGCCCGCCTCGCGCACGGCCTCCAGCAGGCCCCGCTTCACGTCGCGGTCCAGGGCGTTGCCCGCCTCCGGACGGGCCAGCTCGATCACCGCGACCCCGTCGCGCACCTCGTAGGTGACGCCCGCAGTAGTGCTCACCGGTCGCTCACCCTCCTCACTCGCTCCGCTCGCCGCGCCCGGGTTCACGCCCACGTGTAGAACCCCTTTCCGCTCTTGCGGCCCAGCTCGCCCCGGGCGACCTTCTCGCGCAGCAGCGCGGGCGGGGCGAAGCGCTCGCCCAGCGTGGCGTGCAGGTGCTCGGCGATGGCCAGCCGCACGTCCAGGCCCACGAGGTCGGTCAGGCGCAGCGGGCCCATCGGGTGCTTGTAGCCCAGCGTCATCGCGTCGTCGATGGCCTCGGGCTCGGCCACGCCCTCCTCCACCATCCGGATCGCCTCCAGGCCGAGGGCGACGCCGAGCCGGCTGCTGGCGAAGCCGGGGGAGTCCTTGACCACCACGTCCTTCTTGCCCAGGCCGTGGGTCCACTCCAGCGCGGCCCGCACCGTCTCGGGCCCGGTCTGCGGGGCGACGACCAGCTCGACCAGCTCCGAGGCCGGCACCGGGTTGAAGAAGTGCATGCCCAGGAACCGGCCGGGGACGGCCAGCGCCGCGGCCAGCTCGGTGACCGGCAGGGAGCTGGTGTTGGTGGCCAGCACCGTCCGCTCGCCCACGGCCTTTTCCGCCGCCGCCAGCACCCGCGCCTTCAGCGCGGCGTCCTCGGGCACGGCCTCCACGACCAGCTCGGCGTCCGCGGGCAGGGCCTCCACCGCCTCGGCGATGGTGACCCGGGCCAGCACCGCCTCGGCGGGCTCGGCCAGTCTGCCGCGCTCGGCGGCCCGCTCCAGCCCGGCCGCGATCCGCTCCACCGCGGCCCGCGCCGCCTCCTCGCCGGCCTCCACCACCACGACCGACGCCCCGGCCGTGGCGAAGGACTGCGCGATGCCGGCCCCCATCCGGCCGCCGCCGATCACCCCGACGAGCGCAGGAACGGTGCTCATGTCGTGCTCCCTCTCTTGTTCAGGAACCGGGTCATCCGGTCCTTCTTGTCCGGTCCCTCGAACAGCACGGCCTGGGCCAGGTCGTCGGCGACCGGGTGGGCGCCGGGGGCGTCCAGTACCAGTTTGGTCAGCCGCAGCGCCAGGGCGGAGGAGCGCGTCATCCGGTCGATCAGCGCGTGCGCCTCCTCCAGCAGCCTGTCCCCGGGAACGACGTCGATCACCAGGCCGCAGGCCAGCGCCGCGCCGGCGTCCAGGGTTCGCCCGGCCAGCAGCACCTGCTTGGCGACCGACTCGCCGACCAGCTCGGCCAGCCGCCAGCAGGCCCCGGCCGCGGCCAGGATGCCCAGGCCGGGCTCGGGGTTGCCGAAGACCGCGCCGGGCCCGGCGATGCGGATGTCGCACGCGTACGCCAGCTCCGCCCCGCCGCCCAGCGCCCAGCCCTCGACGGCGGCCACGGTCGGCATGGGCAGGCGGCGCACCCGCTCGAACAGGCGGCTGTTGATCCCCTGCAGCGCCTCCTCGCGGCCCCGCCGCAGCAGCTCGCCGATGTCGGCGCCGCCGGCGAACACGCCGCCGTGCCCGGTGAGCAGCAGCGGCCTCGGCTCGCGCTCCAGCAGGCCGCACACCTCGTGCAGCTCGGCGACCATCCGGCCGCTGATCGCGTTGCGCGCCTCGGGGCGGCGCAGCGTGACCACGACCCGGTCCTGCCGTTCCTCCACCGCCAGGGTTTCGTACGGACCTGTGGCGGGGGCCGCGTCGGGCGGGAGATCATCCGGTTGTGGTGGTGTTTCGGGCATGCGTCCACCTCTTCGCAGGCTCATCGAAGGCGGGTCCTGACAAGCAGGTCTTGACATGGAGGTCTTGACACGGGGATCGGAAGCGGAATACTGGACCGCAGCGAAACATAACCGAATGTTCGGTCAGTATACAAGCGTGGACCGCGCTCGTCACGAGGTGCGCAGGAGGCAGCCCGCATGAGCAGTGACGCGACCGCCCCCCAGGCCCGGCGGCTGGGCGATCCGCCACCCGCCGGACTGCTCGACCCCGCCGAGCGGATGGGCCCGGACGAGCTGCGCGAGCTCCAGCTCCGCCGCCTGCGGGCGACGCTGCGCCACGCGTACGACAACGTCGGCCACTACCGCAAGAAGTTCGACGAGGCCGGGGTCGCGCCCGAGGACTGCCGCACCCTGGAGGACCTGGCCCGCTTCCCGTTCACCACCAAGGCCGACCTGCGCGAGACCTACCCCTTCGGCATGTTCGCCGTGCCGATGGAGCAGGTGCGCCGGGTGCACGCCTCCAGCGGCACCACCGGCCGGCCCACGGTGGTCGGCTACACCGAGGACGACCTGTCGATGTGGGCGGGTGTGATGGCCCGCTCGATCCGGGCGGCGGGCGGCAGGCCCGGCCACAAGGTGCACGTCAGCTACGGCTACGGCCTGTTCACCGGCGGCCTCGGCGCCCACTACGGGGCCGAGCGGGCGGGCTGCACCGTCATCCCGGCCTCCGGCGGCATGACCGCGCGCCAGGTGCAGATCATCCAGGACTTCCGGCCCGAGATCATCATGATCACGCCGACGTACATGCTCACGCTGCTGGACGAGTTCGAGCGGCAGGGCATCGACCCGCGCACCACCTCGCTGCGCGTGGGCATCTTCGGCGCCGAGCCGTGGACGGAGGAGATGCGCCGCGAGATCGAGGAGCGGCTGGACCTGCACGCCGTGGACATCTACGGCCTGTCGGAGGTGATCGGCCCCGGCGTGGCCCAGGAGTGCGTGGAGACCAAGGACGGCCTGCACGTCTGGGAGGACCACTTCTACCCCGAGGTGGTCGATCCGTTCACCGGCGAGGTGCTGCCGGAGGGGGAGCGGGGCGAGCTGGTGTTCACCTCGCTCACCAAGCAGGCGCTCCCCGTCGTCCGCTACCGCACCCGCGACCTGACCCGGCTGCTGCCGGGCACCGCCCGCCCGGCGTTCCGGCGCATGGAGAAGGTGACCGGGCGCAGCGACGACATGATCATCCTGCGCGGGGTGAACGTCTTCCCCACCCAGATCGAGGAGATCGTGCTGCGCACGCCGGGCGTCTCGCCGCACTTCCAGCTCCTCCTCACCCGCCGGGGCCGGATGGACCACATGACCGTGCGCGCCGAGGCCCGGCCCGGCGCGGGCGCCGCCGAGCGCGAGTCGGCCGCCGCGGCCATCGCCCGCGCGGTCAAGGACGGCGTGGGCGTCAGCGCCGAGGTCGAGATCGTCGATCCGGAGACCCTGGAGCGCTCGGTCGGCAAGCTGCGCCGGGTCGTGGACCGGCGTGCGGACTGACCAGGTCCCCGGCTGTGCCAAAGTGGCGGACATGACCACACCTGTGCGCGCCGCGCGGACCGGGCGCCGCGGCCGTCCCGGCTACGACCGCGAATCGCTGCTGGAGGTCGCGGTCGCGGTCTTCAACGAGCGCGGCTACGACGGCACCGGCATGGAGGAGCTGGCCAAGCGCCTCGGCATCACCAAGTCCGCCATCTACCACCACGTCTCGGGCAAGGACGAGCTGCTGGAGCTGGCGGTGAGCCGGGCGCTGGACGCGCTGTTCGCCGTCCTGGACGACGAGAACGCCGCCGGGTCGTCGGCCACCGAACGCCTGGAGCGCACGGTGCGGCGCGCGGTCCACGTGCTCGCCCGCGAGCTGCCGTACGTGACCCTGCTGCTGCGGGTGCGCGGCAACAGCGCGGTGGAGCGGCGGGCGCTGGAGCGCCGCCGCGAGTTCGACCACCGCGTGGCCGACCTGGTCGCGCGGGCCGCGGCCGAGGGCGGCGTACGCGACGACATCGACCCCCGCCTGACCAGCAGGCTGCTGTTCGGCACGGTCAACTCCCTGATCGAGTGGTACCGGCCGGGCGGCGACCTGTCCCCGGCGGCCCTGGCCGACGCCCTGGCCACGATCCTGTTCGACGGCCTGCGCGCCGCCCCGCCCGCCGGCGCCTAGACCGCCGTCCCGCGGCGTCCCGGGCGGTTTGCCGGAACGGCAACACGACTGGCGGCGGCCTCGCCCGCTCCCGGATGATGCGTCGGCCGGTGCCGCGAACCCGGCACGACGATCGACAGTTCTGGAGGTTCGATGGCGCGGCTCGTGGTCGCACATCGCCTGGTCCCGTCCCCCGCCGGCCGCGTCCACCTGGTGGAGCAGGGCACCGGGCCGCTGGTGCTGCTGGTGCACGGGTTCCCCGAGTTCTGGTACTCCTGGCGTCGGCAACTGCCGGTGCTGGCCGCGGCCGGTCACCGGGCCGTCGCGGTGGACGTCCGCGGCTACGGGCGCTCCTCCAAGCCCGGGGCCGTGGCCGCGTACCGGATGCTCGACCTGATCGAGGACCAGGTCGCCGTGGTGCGCGCCCTGGGCGAGCGGACGGCGGTGATCGTGGGGCACGACTGGGGCGCGAGCATCGCCGCCGCCTGCGGCCTGGTCCGGCCCGACGTCTTCCGCGCGGTCGGCCTGCTGGGCGTGCCCTACTCCCCGCCCGGCGGGGAGCGGCCCAGCGAGGTCTTCGCCCGCATGGGCGGCGAGGAGGAGTTCTACACCGCGTACTTCCAGGAGCCCGGCCGGGCCGAGGCCGAGATCGAGCCGGACGTGCGCGGCTGGCTCGCCGGCTTCTACGCCGCCCTGTCGGCCGGCACCATGCCGCCCCTCGGCGCCCCCAGCCCGCACTTCGTCTCCCGCGGCGGGACGCTGCGCGACCGGTTCCCCACCGGCCGCCCGCCCGCCTGGCTCGGTGATGACGATCTCGACGTCTACGCCGCGGAGTTCGAGCGCACCGGCATGACGGGCGCGCTGAACCGCTACCGGAACATGGACCGCGACTGGGAGGACCTGGCCGCCTTCAACGGGCTGCCCGTCACCCAGCCGTCGCTGTTCCTCGGCGGCGCGCTGGACGCCTCGACGACCTGGATGGCCGGCGCCATCGCGGCCCATCCGGTCACCCTGCCGGGCCTGATCTCCTCGCACATCCTCGACGGCTGCGGCCACTGGGTGCAGCAGGAGCGCCCCGAGGAGGTCAACGAGATCCTGACCGGCTGGCTCGCCTCCCTGCCCGCTTGAAGGGCCTGCCCGGGGGACCTGCCTGGGGGACCTTGCCCGGGGGAAATGTCCGGTCATCTGTTTATCTGCGTTCATCCGTGCGACGCGAGGAGGGCGACGGGGCCGGTGCATGATCGTGCCCATCGAGCCACGATCCTGGAGCATGCACGGTGAGACCGACCGGACCCGTCGCCGAACCCGCCCCCACCTCGCTGCTGCGGGAGTTCCTGCGCGCGCCGTGGCTGACGGCCACGGTCGCGCCGAGCTCGCGGTGGCTCGGCGCGCAGATGGTGGTGCCGATCCCGGAGCGGGGGGAGCCCGTCGTCGTCGAGCTGGGGCCCGGGACGGGCGCGTTCACCGGGCTCATCCAGGACCGGCTCGCGGGGCGTGGCCGCCACCTGGCGATCGAGCTCAACCCCCGGCTCGCCGCCCAGCTCTCCCGGCGGTTCCCCGGCGTCGAGGTCGTGCACGCCGACGCCGTACGCCTCCCGGAGCTGATGGCCGGGCGCGGCCTGCACACCGCCGACGTGGTGGTCAGCGGCCTGCCCTGGGTGGCCTACCGCCCCGACGGGGACCCGCCCCTGCTGTCCGTGGTGGCGCGGGCGCTGGCGTACGACGGGGTGTTCACGCAGTTCGCGTACGGCTGGACCCGCTGGGCGCCCCCGGCCCGCCGCTACCTGCGCGACCTGCGCGCCGCCTTCGAGGAGGTGACCCTGTCGCGCACGGTCTGGCGCAACCTCCCCCCGGCCCTGGTCTACCTGGCCCGCCGCGCCCGCTGAGGCGGCGGTGCGGCGGTCAGGCCAGGGCGAGGAAGAGCTTCTCCAGCTCCTCGGCGCTCATCGGGGGCTCCTCGCCCCGGTCGCGTGCCGCCTGGCAGTGCCGCAGGCCGGTGGCGACGATCTTGAAACCGGCCCGGTCCAGGGCCTTGGAGACCGCGGCGAGCTGGGTGAGGACCTTGGTCAGGTCCTCGCCCGCCTCGATCATCGCGATCACGCCCGCCAGTTGCCCGTGGGCGCGGCGCAGCCGGATGAGGGCGTCGCCGGCCGTCGCCGCGTTCAGCTCCATGACCGCGAGGATATTCAGCGCGCGGCCTTCTCGCGGAGCAGGGTCACCACCAGCACGGCCGTGGCCGCCATCAGCAGCGCGCTGAGGGCCGCGGCCACGTGGAAGCCGTCCACGTACGCCGCGCGGGCCGCGCCCAGCAGTTCGTACGCCGCCCGCTCCGGCAGTGTGGCCGCCAGCGACGCCGCCGCGGTGAGACCGTCGTGAGCGGGCTCGGGCACGCCCGGGGGCAGCGCGGCCCGGTAGACCGCGGTGATCACGCTGCCCAGGACCGCGATGCCCAGCGCGCCGCCGATCTGGGGCGCCGCCGAGGAGATCGCCGCCGCGCCGCCGGTGCGCTCCGGCGGGGCCGCCCCGACGGCCAGGTCGGTGGCCAGGGCCATCATGGGGCCCAGGCCCGCCGACACGACGACCGCGCCGGTGATCAGTACCGCGAGCCCGGCGTCCGACCGGGTGAGCAGCGCGTAGCCCGCGGCCGAGACCGCCAGGCCGGCCGCGATCACCACGGCGGGGCTGACCCGGCGGGCGATCCTGGGGGCCAGGGTGGAGCCGGCGATGACGCCCACCGCCGGGGGAGCGGTCCACAGGCCCGCCTCCAGCACCGGCATGCCGTGCACGAGCTGGAGGTACTGGGCCAGCGCGTAGTTGGAGCCCCACAGCACGAAGATGCCGAGGGCCAGCGTGGCGGTGGCGACGGCGAACGCGCGGCCGGCGAACAGGCGCAGGTCGAGGAACGGGTCGGGCTGCCGGAGCTGGCGGCGCGCGAAGGCCCACCCGATGGCGAGCCCGGCCGCGATCGAGGCCGCGGCGGCCGGGTCCGGTCCCTCGGCCGCGACGCGCTTGAGGCCGTACACCACGGGCAGCACCGCGGCCAGTGACAGCAGCGCGCCCCCGAGGTCCAGCCGGCCCGCGCCCGTGCCGCGGCGCTCCGGCAGCAGCGCCGGGCCCAGGACCAGCAGCACCGCCATGAACGGCACCGGGAGCAGGAACGCCGACCCCCACCAGAAGTGGCCGAGCAGCCACCCGGCGACCAGCGGCCCGATGGCGGTGCCCGCCGAGACGCTGGAGACGACGGCCCCGATGGCCACCGCCCGCCGGCGGGGGTCGGGGAACAGCGCGGCGGCCAGGGCCAGTGTGGAGGGCATCAGCGTCGATCCGGCGATCCCCATCAGCGCCCGCGCGGCGATCAGAGCGGCGGGATCGGGCGCGTACGCCGCCAGCGCCGAGGCCGCCGCGTACGCGGCCGACCCCGCCAGCAGCAGCCGCCGGCGTCCGATGCGGTCGCCCAGCGCGCCCATGGCGAGCAGCGAACCGGCCAGCAGGAACGCGTAGATGTCGGCGACCCACAGCAGCTCGGCGCCGCTCGCGCCGAGGTCCTCCCCGATGGCGGGCAGCGCGAGGTTCGTCACGGTCAGTTCGAGGGAGGCGAGCAGGGCGGGCAGCGCGAGCACGGCGAGGCCCGCCCACGCCCGCCTGCCCGTCGTCCCGGCGGTTCTCGTCATGGGTCCGAGGATGGAACCTCAACTAATGTTCGGGTCAATGGCCGTCTCGCCGTGTGAGATCGCGCCGACGATAATTCGTATTAGCATATTGACCTCGCCCACCTGGCCGGGGTTTCGTAATCAACGCGAATCACCCCCGTAACCCCCCTCCGGGAGGCGTCCCCGTGCTCCTTCGCGTCCTCGCCTGCTTACTCGCCCTCCTCGCGCCCCTCCTCACGCCGCTCACCCTGCCGCCGCCCGCCGCGGCGGTCACGGCCGCCGCCCCCGCGCCCACGACCGTGAGCCTCGACGGCGACGGGTGGCGGCTGAAGGACTACGCCCTGGACGCCGGGCTCGCCGCCGGTGCAGCCGACCCGGCGACCGACGACAGCGGCTGGCTGCGGGCCACCGTGCCGGGCACCGCCAACGGCACGCTCGCCGACCAGAACCTCACCCCCGACCCGCTCGACCTGGGCAGCACCGGCTGGGACTGGGTGGACGACCGCGAATGGTGGTACCGCACCACGTTCACCGTCGAGTCCACCTGGGGCGGTGTCCGGCTCCGCCTGAACGGCGCGATGGACCTGGCCGACGTCTACGTCAACGGCGTCAAGGTGGGCTCCACCGACGGCATCTACGACGAGGAGCTGTTCGACCTCGACGCCGCGAGCCTGCGCGGCAGGACCAACGTGCTGGCGATCAGGACCAGGATCGACCCGCGCGGCGTGGAGGCCCGGCCGGCCATCCGCAACAGCGTCTCAAGCTGGCGCGGCCTGCAGTACCGCAAGAACATCCGCACCGTCGGGCTGTGGCGCGGGGTGGACCTGATCGCCACCGCCGGCGATGAGCTGATCCTCGACGGACGGCCCAAGGTGACGATCGGCGCCGGGCTGACGGCCGAGTCCACCTCGGCGACCGTCAGGGTGAGCCAGAGCGTGCTGAACACCACCTCCGCGGCCCGGCCCGTCACCGTGAAGTGGTCGCTGGCGGGGGAGAACTTCACCATCACCCCCATCACCGGGCAGAAGAGCGTCACCGCCGCCCCCGGCCGCACCGAGGTCGCCTACGACATCACGGTGCCGTACGACCGGCTGAAGCTGTGGTGGCCGAACGGCTACGGCTACACCCTGCCCGACGGCAGCCGCTACCTGTACAAGCTGCGCGCCGAGCTGACCGAGGGCGCCACCGTGCTGGACGCCGCCGAGGTGGGCACGATCGGGATCAGGTCGCTGAGCTTCCGCCGCAACACCTCGGCCGGGGCCGACCACTACGACCTCACCTACGTCGTCAACGGCGAGCCCATCTACATGCAGGGCGGCAACTGGGTGCCCGCCGACCCGCTCTACCGCTCCCAGACGATGTCCCGCAACTACCGCCGTGACCTGCGCCTGGCGTATGAGGCGGGGCTGCGCATGCTGCGCGTCAACGGCGGCAGCGCCGAGGAGCTGCCCGAGTTCTACGAGCTGGCCAGCCGTTACGGCATCATGATCATGCAGGAGTTCTTCCACGGCAACCAGACCTACACGGTGGACGCCGCGCTCTGGGACGACAACGCGGGCGACATGGTGCTGCGGCTGCGCAACTACCCGGCGCTGGCGAGCTGGTCCGGCGGCAACGAGCTGACCGGGGCCGCCGACGGGAACCGGGCGCAGGCCGAGGCGTTCGACTTCGTGCAGCAGGTGAAGAAGTCCTACGACACCCACGACGGCACCCGGCAGTTCTTCGCCACCTCGCCCGCCGGCGGGATGTGCCACCGCTGGGGACACGTGCACATGATCGGCTCGGAGGGCTACCAGGACGCGCACGGCAGCAACACCTGCGGCTTCATGTCCGAGCTCGGCATGGCCAGCGCCGCCGACCCCTCCACCATGGCCACCTACGAGGGCGAGCGGCTGGAGCGGGCGTACCGGGCGATGAACGAGGTGGAGTACCTGCGGCCCAACGAGTTCGGCACCTATCGCTCCAACGCCGACCTGGCCGCCAAGACCCAGCTCGCCCAGGGCATCGCGATGTCGTACAACACCGGCTACGTCAAGGCGAACAAGTGGCGCAGCTCCGGCGCCCTGGTGTGGGCCTACAACGAGATGGCGCCCATGGCCGGCTGGGCGGTGGTGGACTTCGAGGGCGTGCCCAAGGTGAGCTACTACCAGCTCAAGCGGGTCTGGCAGAAGGTCGCCGTGCGCGCGGACTACGCCAAGTACTGGTTCACGCCCGGCGAGTCCTTCACCGCCAACGTGGACGTGCTCAACGACAACCGCGCCGCCCTGACCGGGCACTCGCTCACCACGGTCCTGGCCACGCTGGACGGCCAGGAGCTGGCCCGGCGCACCCAGGCCGTGGACGTGCCGGCCAACGCCGACGGCGGGCGGACCCGGGTGGCGCAGCAGTTCACCGCGCCCGACACGCGGGGCGCGTTCGTGCTGGTCATGGAGGTCAAGGACGCCTCCGGGCGGCGGGTGGCGCGCAACGACGCGCTGTTCACCACCGAGCCCAACCGGTCGATGTACACCGTCGCGGCCGCCGCCGACCCGGCCAAGCTGCGGCTGAGCGGCGGCTCGGGCACGTACACGGTGACCAACACCGGCCAGGCGGCCATGTACGGCGTGCAGATCGTCACCCGGCCCGACGAGCACGCCTCCGACAACTACTTCACCCTGCTGCCGGGCGAGTCGGCGACGGTGAAGGTGACCGGCTTCGACGGCCAGCCGGGCACCGGCCCGGTCTCGGTCTCCCAGATCGGCGCGTCCGCGGTCTCCTCGCCGAACCTCGCGCTGGGCAAGCCGTCGTACGGCAGCGTCGGCGACTACACCTACAACCCCGGGCTCGGCAAGCACTCCCGGCGCAACGCGCTGTACGCCACCGACGGCGACCTCGCCTACACCTCCATCTCCAACTACTCCACCTACCGCATGCCCACCGCCGGCGCGGCCTCCCTGACCGTGGACCTGTGGAAGCCGGCGCAGGTCGCCCAGGCGAGCGTGCTGTGGGGCGAGCAGCACGGCACGGCGTACGAGGTGCAGAAGAGCGCCGACGGCGTGACCTGGACCACCGTCGCCTCGGTCACCGCCGGCGACGGCGGGCGCGACACGCTCACCTTCACCGCCACCAGCGCCCGGTTCTGGCGGCTGGCGGGCACGCGCAGCACCGGCGCGTACGACGTGCGCGAGTTCGAGCTGTACGCCCAGCCCACCGCCGCCCCCGCGGGCACGGTCCGGCCGGGCGCGGTCGAGGTGGAGAAGCTGGTGGACGCCCACCAGGTGATCGCGGGGACCCGGCAGCGGGTGACCGGCGCGGCCTACGGCGAGGGCGCGGCCGACCGGCTGGCGGCCAACGGGGTGGGCTCCTACATCGAGTACCACCTGGCCGTGGCCGCGCGGACGTACGACGTGGTCGTCGGCTACCGCAAGCACCCCGCCGGCGGCCGGACGCTGCTGCGGATCAACACCGCCCCGCTCGGCACGGCGTTCGACACCTACGCCGCCGCCGAGGAATCGGCGGAGCTGAACCTGGGGTCGTGGACCTTCACCGGCGCCAGCCACCAGGCCAGGTTCCGCTTCACCGTCACCGGCAAGAACGCGGCCAGTTCCGCGCACGACCTGATCATCGACTACATCAGGCTGGTGCCCAAGGACGTGGTGGCCGAGACCGAGAGCCTGCCCGCGACCGTGGCCACCGGCGCGACGCACTCCACCTTCGCCGACGCCGACATGAGCGGCGACGCCGGCACCAAGCTGGAGCCCGCGCAGACCGGCGACTGGGTGGAGTACACCCTCACCGCGCCCGCCGTCACCACGCCGGAGTCGGCGATCGGCGACATCACGCCCTACCGGATCAGCGTGGGCTACAAGGCCCAGGTCTCCCGCGGCGTCATGCGGGTTTCGGTGAACGGCGAGGTCGCCGGCGAGGTGGACTGCTACGCCCCGAGCGACACCTACCGGCGGCTCGACCTGGGCGTGCGCCAGCTCCCCTCGGGCCCGGTCAAGGTGCGCTTCGAGGTCGTCGGCAAGAACCCCGCCTCGACCGGGCTCACCCTGGGCCTGGACGAGATCACCCTGGCCACCCCGTAGGCCACCCCGCAGGCCCGGCCCCGGGGCGGCCCGTACGGGTCACCCCGGGGTCACTGGTCGCTTCGGGATCACCGGTCAGTTCTGGATCACCGGTCAGTTCTGGATCACCGGTCAGTTCTGGATCACCGGTCATCCCGGGATCACCGGCAGGATGAGCCGGCTCGGCCGCGCCGCGTCGTGGAAGACGGTCTGCCGCGCGGGGCGCATGTCGGCCTCGGTGGCCGTGGCGGGCGGGATCATCCGCTGCGGGTTGCGGTCGAAGCGGGGGAAGTTGGAGCTCGCGATCTGGAGCCGGATGCGGTGCCCCGCCCTGAACACCTGGCTGGTGGCCCCGAGCGGGAAGCGGAACAGCTCCGGCTCGCCGGGCCGCAGCGGCACCTCCTGGCCCGTGCCGTGGCGGTACCGGGCGCGCAGGATGCCGTCCACCACGCCGTACGCCCGGCCGTCGGGGTGCACGTCCACCAGGCGGGCGGCCCAGTCGCAGTCCTCGGCGCCGGAGGCGGCGTGCAGCTCGATCACCACCTCGCCGGTCACCTCCAGGTCCTCCGCCAGCGGCTCGCCGGTGTAGACCAGCACGTCGGCGCGGGACTCGACCGCGGACTGCTCCTTGGGCCCGGAGTTGCGCCCGATCAGCACCCCGGGCAGGAACGTCGCCCCGCCCGCGGTCGGCACCGGGTCGGCGGGGTCGGAGACGTAAATGTCGGCCGGCTCGTCCACGCCCGGCGGGGTGCGGCCGAGCCGCCCGTCGCCCGCTGCCGAGTTGGCGTTGCCGCCGCCGCGCAGGTAGAAGGCCGTCTCCACGGCCCGCGACGGCGGCCACTCCTCCTCGTCGCGCCAGACCCCGGCCCCCATGACGAAGATCTTCACCCGGGGCAGCTCGGCGGGCCGCCGCTCCACCGCCGCCCGGAAGAACTCCGCGTGCGTCGCGGTCAGGTCCAGGGCGGCCGAGGCGCCGCCGTAGCCGTACCACACGTCGCCCTGGTGGTCGCCCAGGTTGCCGTGCGCCCACGGGCCCACGATCAGGTGCTGGCTCTCCCTGGCCCAGGCCGAGGGCGCGTCCGCGCGCATGCCGGTGTAGTTGCGCAGCGTGCCCGGCAGGAAGATGTCGTGCCAGCCGCCGATGTGCAGCCCGGCCACGTCCATCCGCGCGTGCGCCGAGCCGGGGTCGATGACCTGCCAGAACACGTCGCGCCGCGGGTGGCTGAGCCATTCGCGGTAGTACGGCGCCAGTTCGGCCAGGTCGTCGCGGTCCAGCGGCAGCCGCCTGTACGCCGCGTGCGGGTCGCGCAGGATCTCCAGCAGCGTGCGCTCGGCCCGCTCGCGCTCCGGGCCCCGCGGGCGGCGCAGCAGGTCGGGCGGCGCCAGCGACTCGGCGATCCACAGCAGCAGGAAGCCGAGCTGCAGCGCGCCGCCGGAGTAGGACCACACGTCGTGGTACTCCGCGGCCGTGAGCTGCGGCGCGATGGCGACCAGCCCCTCGGGCGCGGCGCGGGCGGCCAGAAGCTGGGTGGCCCCGATGTACGACGCGCCGTACATGCCCACCCGGCCGTCGCAGAACGGCTGCGCGCGCACCCAGGCGATGGTGTCCAGGCCGTCCTCGGTCTCGTCGAAGTAGGGGTTGAACACCCCGTCGGAGCTGTAGCGGCCCCGGGTGTCCTGGATGACGACCGCGAACCCGCGCTCCACCGCCGGCAGCGGCTCCAGGCCGACGATGTGCTGCGCCATGAAGGAGGACGACTTGTCGTACGGCAGCCGCTGCAGCAGCGCCGGCCACGGGCCGCCCTCGGCCGGGCGCCACACGTCCGCGCGCAGGACGGTGCCGTCGCGCATGGGCACCTCGACCCCGCGCTCGACGCGCACGCTCGCGCCCATCAGCCCGCCTTCCTCAGGTACGCCTGCCGCAGCCGGTCCACCGCGACGGCCAGGATGAGCAGCACGCCGGTGGCGACCTGCTGCCAGGAGGAGTCCACGTTGAGCAGGGTCAGGCCGTTGCTCAGCACGCCCACGATCAGCAGCCCGACCACCGTGCCGAAGATCGTGCCCGTGCCGCCCGACAGGCTGGTGCCGCCCAGGATGACCGCGGTGACCACGGCCAGCTCCAGGCCCACCCCGGTGTTGGCCGAGCTGGAGCCGAGCTGGGAGGTGACCAGCAGCCCGGCCAGCGCCATGCACGCGCCCGACAGCAGGAACCCGGTGAAGATCACCCGGTTGACCCGGATGCCCACCAGCCGCGCGGCCACCGGGTTGGCGCCGATCGCGTACATCTTGCGGCCGTACACCGTGAAGTGCATCAGCACGAAGAAGACCGCGATCACCGCGACGAGCACGATGGCCGGCATCGGGATGCCCAGGAAGGGGCGGGCGGTGGCCCAGTCGAACCCCTCGATGAAGATGCTCTGCCCCTTGCCGATGACCAAAGTGAGACCGCGGAAGATGCCCAGCATGCCCAGCGTCGTGATCAGGGCGTTGACCCCGACGACGGTGACCAGGAACCCGTTGAGCAGGCCGATGCCCAGCCCGGCCAGCACGGCCAGCGCCATGGCGGGCACGATCCCGAGCGAGGGGGCGGTCTGCACCAGTACGATGCCCACGAACGCCACGCCGGAGCCGACCGACAGATCGAACTGCCCGGCCACCAGCAGCAGCGTGCCCGCCGCGGCCAGGACGCCGGTGATGGCGACCGCGGTCATGATGTTCCCCCAGTTGTCCCAGTTCAGGAAGTAGGGGGACTGGACGGAGAAGAAGACGATCTCCGCCACGAGGAAGACCAGCAGCCCGATCGTCTCCGGCGCCCGCCGCCGGCCCCGCGGCCGGGCGGAGGCGTCGCGCGCCGGCGTCGCCCGCTGGGTCAGCGTCTCACTCATCGATCACTCCTCCTGCCGCCCCGGTGAGGGCCTCCACCCCGATGGCGTCGCCGGCGAACTCCGCGACGGTCCTGCCGCGGACCATGACGATCGCCCGGTCGGCCAGCTCCACGACGTCCTCGTAGTCGGAGGTCGCCACCACGACCGCGCTGCCCTGCTCCGCCAGGGAGCGGACCGCGCGGTAGATCTCCTGCCGGGCGCCCACGTCCACGCCCCGGGTCGGCTCGACCAGCACCATCACCTTCGAACCGCGCTCCAGCCAGCGGCCCAGCACCACCTTCTGCTGGTTGCCGCCCGACAGCGTCCAGATCGGCTGCTCGGGGTCGTCGCGGGAGCGGATGCGCAGCCGATCGTGCCAGCGCCGGTACGCCACCGCCTCCCGCCCCCGCGTGACGAGCCCGCTCGCGCCGGCGATGGCCCGCCAGCTCGGCGCGGCCAGGTTCTCCGCCACCGAACGGGAGCGGAACATCGCCTCCCGCTGGCGGTCGCCCGGCAGGCAGCCGACGCCCGCCGCGATGGCGTCGGCGGGGTGGCGGAACCTGACCCGCCTGCCGCCGACGTGCAGCGCGCCCGCGTCCACCGCGTGCATGCCGAAAATCGCCTCGGCCACCTCCGACGCGCCGGAGCCGACCTTGCCGTACAGCGCGACGATCTCCCCCGGGCGGGCGTCCAGGGCGACGTCCCGGAACAGCTCGCCGCTGGAGGCGCCGTCGAGCCGCACCGCCGGGGGCCGGTCCGCCCCCGGGGCCGCCTCCTCGCGCCCGCGGGCGCGCCGCTCCACCGAGCGGCCCACCATGGCCTCGATGACCTGATCCTTGCCCGCGTCGGCGACCTTCTCGTGCAGCACGATGTGCCCGTCGCGCAGGACGCACACCTCCTCGGCGATGCGGAAGACCTCGTCGAGGCGGTGGGTGATGTACAGGATCGCCACGCCGCGCGCCTTCAGCCCCTCGATCACCTCGAACAGGCGCTCGGTCTCGGCGTCGGACAGCGCCGCCGTGGGCTCGTCGAAGATCAGGCAGCGGGCCTGCCCGGTGAGCGCGCGGGCGATCTCCACGAGCTGCCGCTCGCCCAGGCGCAGGCTGCTCACCGGCGCGTCCAGGGGCAGGTCCACGCCCAGCGCGTCCAGAACCTCCCGGGCGCGGACCCGCGTCTCGCGGCCCCGTACGAAGCCGCGCCGCGCCGGCCACGCGCCGAGCACGATGTTCTCCGCGACGCTGAGCGGCGGGGCGTCGCTGATCTCCTGGTAGATCAGCTTGATGCCCAGGGCGCGGGCCGCGGCCACGTCGCGCACGTCGTGCGGCACGCCGTCCAGGGCGATCTCGCCGGAGTCCGCGCGCAGGTCGCCGGCGATGATCCGGACCAGGGTGGACTTCCCGGCGCCGTTCTCGCCGAGCAGCGCCAGCACCGAGCCGGGGGCGGCGTCGAGGTCCACGCCGTGCAGGACCTCCACGGCGCCGAAGGACTTGCGGACGCCGCGCGCGCTGAGGAAGGGTCGCACGGCCATGTCAGCAGGCGTACTGGGGGTAGTGCTGCTTGATGTTGGCCTTGTTGATCACCACGTGCGGCACCAGGAGCTGCGGGGCCACCTTCTCGCCCTTGATCGCCTTGATCAGGTTCGGCACCAGGATCTCGCCGTAGCGCTCGGGGAAGTAGGCGACGCTGCCGATCCAGTTCGGGTGCTGGTAGATGACGCAGTTCTTCGGGTTGAGGTTCTGCACGCCCAGGTAGAGGTCGTTCGTACGGTTCTGCGCGCGGGCCGCGGCCAGCGCGCCCAGGATGCCGTCCTCGTTGATGCCGACCAGGATGATCCGGTGCTGACCCGGCAGCGCGGTGAGGGTGTCGGTCACCAGCTTCTGCGCCACGTCGCCCCCGGCGCCCCCTGCGTCCAGCTTGCGCAGGTTGCGCACCTCGCCGCAGACGCCGGCGAAGCCGTCGCGGATGCCGCCCATGCGCTGCTCGTTCACCTCGCCGACCTGCAGCGCCTCCAGCGAGATGAAGGCGTCGTACTGGCAGTCGAACTTCTCCTTGAAGTACTTGCCGAGCTCGTAGCCGATGAGCTGACCGGCGTAGGTGTTGGCCGCCCCGACGAAGGAGGTCTCGCACGGCTTCTGCGTGATGTCCACGGCCATGACCGGGACCGACGGGCCGGCGGCGCAGATGCGGGGCGCGGCGTTGGTGTCGGCCTGGAAGGTGATCAGGCCCTGCACGTCGCGGGTCTTGAACAGCTTGGCGCAGTCGAGCGCCTTGGCCGCGTCCAGCTTGGAGTCACAGGTGATCAGCTCGGCGCCGGCCCGCTCAGCCTGCTCCTCCACGCTCTTCTGCACGTCCTGCGGGAAGCCGGAGGCCAGCGAGAGCTGGGTGAACCCGATCGTGATGCCCGTGCCGCTGCCCGGCTCGGCCTGCTCGAACTCCACCACGCCGGGGGGCGGGGTGGGCGGCGCGGCCGTCGTCGTCGCGGCGGCGCCGTCGGCCGCCGGCGCGTCCTGGGCGGGGGTGGTTCCGCCGCACCCGAGGGTGCCGGCGAGCACGGCGGCGAGCACCGCGGAAAGGCGGATCGCCCGCTCCCATGAGCCGTTCACATGTGCCTCCCTAGGGCGGCCGCAGGGGAATGAAACGTTTCAGCCGCCTGGCAGGGAAGGCTAGGTTTGTCACGGAAGCAGCGTCAAGGGTTACAGAGAAGTTTCCAGGTCACGAAGATGTCGCGACGCGTTGCATGCCGAGTGAGGCATTATTACGTTTCAATGGCGAGCGCCGCCGTATAGTACGCTGCGGTCAAGATCCTGGGATTGGAGAAAATGTCCGCTTCGTGCTGTGAGGGCCCATGGCGATAGCGAGCATCAAGGAGGTCGCCCAGTTGGCCAGCGTGTCGGTCGGGACCGTCAGCAACGTGCTGAACCGTCCCGACATGGTCGCGCCGGCCACGCGGGAGCGGGTGCTCAACGCCATGAACGAGCTCGGTTTCGTCCGCAACGAGTCGGCCCGCGCCCTGCGCTCCGGCCGCACCCGCACCATGGGCCTGGTGGTCCTGGACGTCACCAACCCGTTCTTCACCGACGTCGCCAAGGGGGTGGAGGCCGCGGCCGACGCCAGCGGCATGATCATCACCTTGTGCAACAGCGACCAGGACGGCCCGCGTGAGCGCCGCTACCTGGACTACCTGGAGGAGCAGCGCGTCCAGGGCATCCTGATCACCCCCGTGGCGGGCGAGACCCAGCGGCTGGAGCAGCTCATCGACCGGGGAACCCCCGTGGTGCTGCTCGACCACCGCGCGACCCGCCGCAACCGCTGCTCCGCCGCCGTGGACGACGTCCTCGGCGGCAGGATCGCCGTGGAGCACCTGCTCGACCAGGGCCACCGGCGGCTGGCCTTCGTCGGCGGCCCGATGACGATCAGCCAGGTCGCCGAGCGCCACAAGGGGGCCGAGGAGGCCGTGGCCGAGGCCGGCGGCGAGGCGACCCTGGAACTCGTCGAGGTGCCCTCGCCCAGCTTCGCCTCCGGCAGGCACGCCGCCGACCGCTTCGCCGCCCTCCCCGCCGGCGAGCGCCCGACCGCGCTGTTCTGCGCCAACGACCTGCTCGCCCTGGGCCTGATGCAAGGGCTCCAGGCGCTCGGCCTGCGCATCCCCGGCGACGTGGCGCTCATCGGCTACGACGACATCGCCTACGCCGCCGGCGCGGCGGTCCCCCTGTCCTCGGTCCGCCAGCCCCGCGAGGAACTGGGCCGCGTCGCCGCCGAACTGCTCCTGGAGGAGATCGACGAGGGCGAACGCCACCGCCACCGACAGGTGCTCTTCGAACCGGAACTGGTCATCAGAGAGTCCAGCGTCCGCTCCTGAGCCGCACGGCTACTGTGCCCGAGGCCCGGGTTCCACGGGGTGCTCGAACGGGAGGTTGCGCAGGTAGAAGTGGGCCAGGTCGTCCCACAGCGCCCGCTCTCGCGCGATCCGCTCGGGCACCGGCAGGCCCAGGTGCGTCAGCAACAGGTGCCGGTGCAGGTCGAAGGCCGCCTTGACCTGCTCTCCGTACGCGATGGCGGTGGCCAGCGCCGACCGATGGGCGAGCGCGGCCACCGCCCAGGAGAGCAGGCACAGTGCCGCGAGCGGCCACCCGTGCCCGGACAGCAGGAGGAGCACCGGCCAGAAGGTGCCGAACACCATGGACAGGAACCGCAGCAGCAGGAACGCGTCGATCGCCGCCCGCGCGTCGTCCATGGCGGCGGTGGCCGTGTCGGGCAGGAGCGGCCTGAGCCTCGGCCAGATCACGGCGGCGTCGATGCCGTAACGCTCGTGAGGGTAGATCTCGGCGGCCCGCAGGATGTTGCCGAGCCGGGTGGGCATCATGAGGTCGAGCCTGGTGCGGGGCGGGTACTGCTGCGCCATCAGCATCTGCAGGCCGTTCTGCTCGGCGAGCCGGCCCTGCTCGGCCGCGGTTCGCTCGGCCTGTGCGAGACGGTCCCAGCGGCGGCGGTGCCGGCCGGTCGCCAGCCGCCGCAGCCGCTCCAAGCCCAGGCGGCGCGGCCAGTATCCCTCCATGATCCGCAGCAGGGAGAACTGCAGGGCCGCGACCAGATAGGCCGCGGCGGCCACGAGGGCGACCAGGCCGCCCAGGACGAGGCCCTGGGTGATGCCGGGGGCCTTCTCCCAGGCGCTCACGGCGCTCGCGCCCCTGCCGCTGACCACGCCGGCCAGCAGGCCGCTCAGCACCGTGAAGAGCAGGAGCGGCAGGAACGCGCCGAGGATGAACGCGCGGTCGAAGACCCGCTCCAGGCCCGTGACGGCCGAGTCGATCATGAGCGCTGCCGTCTCATGAGGTCGCCGTGGCTGCAGCGGGGCGGGTCGTCCGGGTCGTAGTAGGCGACTTCGACGCGCTCGTCGTGAACCGGGCAGACGAAGGCGAGCCGGCTCAGCGGGTCGCCCCCGAGCCGGTCCACGCCGCGCGTGGGCGTGCCGGCCAGGGCCAGCAGGATCTCCGTACGCAGCACTCCCACCGGCCCGCCGCCGTCCAGCAGCACCACGCCGAGCAGGCGCGGATCCCGCTCCAGCTCGGCGCGCGCGGCCTGGGCGATCTCCAGGACCGGCCGCTCGACCGGGAAGGCCGGCGGCGGCCGCAGGGGCAGGGCGGTCAGATCCCCGGCCGGGTCCAGGGCCATGGCGCCGTCGAGGTTCAGCAGGGCCGTCACCCGCTCGCCGTCCACGACGACCGCGAACTCGTGCTCGCCGGTGGCCAGGAGCCCGCGCAGGTCCTCGACCCGCTCGCGGGAGGCGACGACGTGGGCGGACGAGGACAGCCCCCGCCCAGAAGCCGGCCGGTCTGCCATGGGGTCTCCTTCGGTGCCGGTGACGGAGGCCGTGAAGAGCGCGAGCCGCCTGCCGAGTATGCGGTGCGCCAGGTGGGCGACGAGGCGGTGCCGCGTTTGGAGTGTCCCGGGCGGAGCCGCGAAGCAGGCCAGCGGATAGGGCGCGGCCCAGGCGGCGGCGGGGGGCCGGGGGTGGAAGTCCCAGACGGCGTTGTGCCCGCCGTCCACCCACCCGCTGACGGCGGGGCCGATCTCGCCGCCCGCTACGGGGACGAGATCGCGCTCCAGCCGTCCGTCCTCGAACCGAGCAGGCCCGGCGGGCTGCGCCTGCTCGGTCACCAGGGAGGGGAACACCGCGGCGCAGGGGGCCTCGCCGGCGCGTACCTCGTAGCGCGCCCACAGCAGCGCGGTCTCCTCGGGCAGGTGGAGCGCGACGCCCAGCGAGGCCAGCAGGAGCCGGGACCCCCGCAACGGCTCGTGCCGGACGGGCCCGAAGGAGGCGCGCAGGCCCGTCCAGAAGGAGTTCTCGGCCTCGAAGGAGATGAGGGGCGCCCGCTCGGCCATCGGCAGCGGCGTGCCGTGCGTCTCCACCACGGTCACGGCGACTCCTCAAGCGCCGCGCCGAGTGTCACGAAGGCCGCCCAGTCGGCGGGATGCCCGAACCGTGCCGTGCCGAGCAAACTCCGTTGCGCGCCGGCGACCGCGTCCTCCACGGGGAGCCCGGTGGCGAGCGCGGCGTAGAAGGCCCGGTTGAAGGCCGCGCCCGCCTCGTCCTGGATGGGCCACCAGGTGGCCACCACCGTCTTGGCGCCCGCGCTGAGAAAGGCGGCGGCCAGACCCTCGCTCTCTCCTCCCGGATGCCGCAGGGCGGCCGCGGTACGGCAGCCGCTGAGGTTGACCACGGTGGCCTGCGACCGCAGCGCGGCGATCTCGAAGGCGAAGGCGGGGCGGTCGGCGAGCAGGACCCGGGCGAGCAGCGGTCGTGCGCCCTCGAAGGCCGCGTGCCCGCCGATGTGCAGGATCGGCGCCCTCATGGCCGTCTTCAGCACCTCGGTGGTGGCCCGCTCCTCGGCGTACACCTCGGTGCCGGGAAAGGCGTCGGCGATGGCGGCGACCTCGGCGGGCAGCGCGTCCAGGACGTCCATGGTCTCGTACACCGGGTCGGAGACGGCCAGGGCCACGGGAGCGGCGGCGGGGGAGCCGGCCGTGCCCGTCGCCAGATACTCCAAGGACGGCAGATAGCCCACGTCGAGCCGGGCGAGCAGCGGCACGCCGTCCGTGGCGGCCGCGTGCACGGGCACGCTCGCCAGCGGCTCGGGCAGGACCAGGTACAGGCGGCGCAGCGCGGGGAGCCGGTCGGCGAGCGGCGCCAGCAGCTCGGCGCCCAGGCGGTCGAGCGCCCGGCAGGGCTGACGGGCTTCGAGCTCCCGATGCACACCCAGGGCCAGCAGGGCCGCCTCTCGGTAGGTGATGGCCGTCGGCAGGAGCACGGACTCTCCCGCGCTCAGCGCGGCGATCCACAGCCGGTCGTCGGCGGCCCGGAACACCTCGGCGGCCATGACGCCGGCGGGGAGCCGGCCGGCCGGCAGGGACGCGAGCTCGGCGGCGGGCCGGACGCCGCCGGCAGGGACGCCGGGGGTGAGGATCTGGCGCGCGTCCGTCAGGGCAGCGGCCTGCCGGGAGATCGCGTCCAGCCGGTCATGACGGTGTGAGACGGCGGCCTTGGTGGCCTCGACGGCCAGGGCCCGGAGCGAGGAGGCCATCCGGCCGTCGCGGTCGTCACGTTCGTCCCGGCCGTCCCGGTCGTCCGGGGCGTCGCCCTCGTCGCCGGCGGACTGCCCGCCGTGGGGGAGCAGCGCGCCGGGGCGTACCGACTTGGCCAGCGCCAGTATCCCCGGCACGAGGTCGCCGCGGCGCAGGCGCATCGCCTGGGCCAGCGCGGCGGTGAACGTCACGTCGAGCTGCCGCCGGTCGGACACCCTGAAGGAGAGCGTCGCGTGCCGCCGGACGGTGCGGGCCGCGGAGACGGCGGCGGCGAGCAGGGCGTCCATCGCGGCCTCCTCCTCGCGGCGGGCGAGCATGAGGCGGCCGCGCAGGTAGTGGCCGATGGCGAGGTTGAAGCCCGCGGCGTCCTCGTCCGCGCCGGCCCGGTAGTCCTCCAGGTGCGCGGCGGCCCCGGTCAGGTCTCCCGTCTCGATGAGGCAGGCGATCCTCTCGCTCAGCCAGGCGTCCTTCACCGCCGGGTTCGCCTCGTCCTCCAGGCGCAGGCCCGCCATGCGGTCCAGCTCCAGCAGGGCTTCCTCGTACTGGCCCGCGGCGCGGAACGCCACCGCCCGCTGATGGCGGATCACCCGCAGCCCCGAGACGTCCTGCGCGCGCGACAGAAGCTCCTCGGCCCGGTCGTAGGCCGTCAGCGCGTCGTAGTCGAGCCCGTGGTCGCGCAGCGTGGTGCCCACCTCCAGGAGGCAGCGTCCGGCCTGGCGCGCGTTGCCCAGACGCGTGAAGACCTCGACGGCCTCGGCCAGGATCTGCCAGCGCTCCTCCACCGAAGCCCGCAGCCGCAGCGCCTGGGCGAGGCTGAGCAGGCTGGTGCCGAGGAGCAGCGTGTCACCGTGGGGCCGCAGCAGCTCGACGCTCCGTCTCAGGCCGGCGGCGAGCGTCTCCGGGGAGAGCCCTCCGGCCGCGACGAACGCCGACAGGAAGTCCACCGGCAGGAGGACGACGTCGTTGTACAGGCTGTAGCCCTCGGAGACGTGCGGTCGCAGGACGATCGCGGCCAGTGACGCGTCGATCCCCAGCCGCCGCGCCTCCTCCTGGATGGCCTCGCGATCGGCCGTCACGTCCCCTCCTCGCGTGTGATCGCGGCGATCAGGTCCTGTACGAGAGGGTGCCCGGGGTCCAGTGCCATCGCGTTCCGCAGCGCCGCCGTCATCTCCTCCACGTCGCCCAGGGACAGCAGTGCCACGGCGAGCACGGCGTGCGCGGTCGCGTCGTCCGCGGCCAGCCGTGCCGCCCGCCGCGCCGCGTTCGCCGCCCGGTCGGGCCGTTCCCCGGCCAGGTGCGCCTTGGCGAGCTCCGTCCAGCAGCGGGCGTCGCCGGGGTCGATGGTGACGGCCGCGGTCAGCGCCGTCACCGCGTGCGCCACGTTCGCGCGGGCGCCTGCCCCGTCCGCGGACCCCAGGCGCGACAGGTGCGCGACCCCGTAGAGCATCCAGCCCTCGGCTACCCGCGGCGCCCAGGCCAGGACGGGCAGCAGGAGCGCGGGCACCCGCTCCTCGTGCCCGCCGATGTAGGCGTCCACCGCCTGCCGGTAGCGGGTCTCGGCGTCCTGTGGCCGCAGCGGCGCGTCGGCGTACGTCGCCGCCTGATGGGCGGCGACCATGCCGAACAGTCCGTCCGGCTCGCGCTCGCGCATCGCGTCGAGCGCCGGCGCGACCGCGGACGGCGGGGCGCCGCCCGCCCGCGCGTTGCACACCAGCGTGACCATCGCCAGGCCGAGATCGGCGTCGGCGCGGTACATGCGGCAGAGCCGGGAGACGGCGAGATCCAGCCGGCCCAGACGCTCGTAGACCTCGACGAGGAGCGGCCCGGCCGTCCGGTGTGCCGGCACGAGCAGGCACGCGAGCGCCAGATCCGCCTGCGCCGCCGCGAGATCGCCGGCCGCGAGGTGCAGCCCGGCCCGCCGGCAGTGCAGCTCCGCGAGGTAGCCGTCGAAGTCGAACGCCCGGCGGCCGGAGAGCTCCCCCATCCCGAGCAGCGCGGCGCGCCGTGCCCGCCGCGCTTCGGCGATCGCGTCGTCCAGGAGGGCGCGGGCGCGCGCGGCCGGGCCCCGCCGCATGCGGTCGCCGATCGCGGCCAGGGTCTTGTCGGCTTCGATGGCGAAGCCCTCGGGCGGGAGGCCGGCGCCGTCCAGCAGCCGGAACAGATCGTCAAGTGTCCGCGGCATGACACCGCTCTCGCCGTCGGCGGCCCGCCACAGCCGGTGAAAGGTCCATCACCCGATCATCGCGCGGCGGCGAGCGGCCGTCGAGCGAATCACTCCGGCGTCATCCGGGTCTCGATCAGGCGCCAGATGGCGAGCTGGACCAGGGCCAGGATGAGGGCGAAGGGCATCAGGGTCCATACGCCGACGCCCTCGGCGACGGCACCGGCCAGCCAGGGGAGTGCGGCGCCGCCGATGACCGACACGCCGTTCAGCACGCCGATGGCCGTGGGGACCAGCCGGGCCGAGGTCAGGCGGGGGACCACGGCCATCGCGGTGGGGAAGATCGGGCCGAGGAAGAAGCCGAGCAGGACGAAGCCCGCGCCGGCCACCGCGCCGCCGGGGGCGGCCCAGATCAGGGCGGAGGCGGCCGTCACGCCCGCCAGGCAGGCGTAGGTCATGCCGGTCGCGGTCAGTCCGAGGCGGGTGGCGACCGGGCTGATCAGGAAGCGGCCCGCGGTGAGGCCCAGCCAGTAGCCGCTGACGATGTAGCCCGCCACCAGGTCGGGCTCCTCGTGCTCGGTCACCAGGAAGCTGAACCCCCAGTTGCCCACGCCGACCTCCAGTCCGACGTAGACCGACAGGAACACCGAGGCCAGCAGGACGGCGGGCGCGCGCAGGACGGTGGTCAGCAGGCCGGTGCGCTCCAGCTCGGCGGCGGGGGCGCCGCCGTCGCCGCGCGGCACCGCCACGGGCACCGCGTCCTGGTCGCCGGGCGGGGCTGCCTGGGCGGTGTCCCCCGGCGGGTCGTGCCGGGGGTAGACCAGCAGGAACCCGATCGTCAGCGGCACGCACGCCAGCGCGAGCACCAGCCACACGGCCGTCCACGGCAGGGCGGTCAGCATCCAGGCGGCCAGCAGCGGGCCGAGCAGGGCGCCGACGCCGAAGAAGGCGTGCAGCCGGTTGAGCAGGGTGGTGGCCGAGGGCAGCTTGGCCAGGTAGGCGTTGAGCACCGATTCGAGCAGGCCGCCGCCGTAGCCGGCCACGATCTGGACGGCCAGCAGCGCCCAGAACGGCGGGCGCGTGGCCGTGTACAGCGCCGCCGCGATGAACGCCCCGCCGCCCACGGCCAGCGTGAGCCGCGGGCCGTGGCGTTCGATCAGCCCGCCGGCAGTGGCCCCGGAGAGCATGAACCCGGCGGAGAAGGTGAAGAAGGTGATCCCGATCGTGGCCATGTCCACGCCGTAGTCGCCGATCTGCGCCGGCAGCAGGACCCCGCCCACTCCGGCGCTGACTCCGATGAGCACGAAGGCGGTGTACGCGAGGACCACAGGCGCCCGGAACGGGACGCGCGCGACAGTCATCCGACCCCCAGACGGCACCGGGACCGACCCCCGCGTGACCGCGGCGCGATCACGTCCTGGCCGGTGGCCGGTCGTCCAGGTTGCGACAAGCAGGAAACGCGATGATCCTAGGTCACCGTGCCGCGCCGGGACCAGGGGTCATCGGCGGCGCCGGGCCCGCATGACGGTGTCGCGGGTGTGCTGGGTGCCCGGCGGGGCGGGCGAGACGCGGGGCCGGGTCTCGTCCACCTCGATCGTCCAGCCGTCGCCGAGCAGCATGGCGATCTCGTGCGGCTCGTAGAAGGCGTGCGGGTCGAAGCCGTGGCCGTGCCCGTGGTCCGCGGGCACCTCGGCGAGGTCGTGGCTCGCGACGAGCAGGGTCCCGCCCGGGGCCACCGTGTCCAGCAGGCGGCGCAGGGCGGCGTGGCCGTCCTGGCGGAGCAGCGGGAAGTAGTGGGCCGACACCAGGTCGTACGGCCCCGCCGGCGGCGCCTCGGCGGTCAGGTCGGCCTGCGCCCACTCCACCTCCAGGCCCAGGCTCGCCGCCCGCGCGGCGGCGCGTTCCAGCGCGACCCGCGACACGTCCACCCCGGTGACCCGCCATCCCTGCCGGGCCAGCCAGATGGCGTCGCCGCCCTCGCCGCACCCCAGGTCCAGGGCGCGCCCCGGCGGCATCCCGGTCACCTCGACGACGAGCACCCCGTTCGGCTCGCCGCTCCACACCTGCTCGGTGCCGCTGTACTTCTCATCCCAGAACCGCGCGTCCATTCCGTTCCGGCCTCCCGTCGGGTCGTGTGCGCGCCCATGGTGGCCCCTGAGATGCCGGACCGCCAAACGGTGTTGCGGGAACGGCAAACTACCACGCCAGCGGGCCGATGGGCCGGTCGCCCTCCCACACGGATCGGTGGGGCAGGCCCAGGTCGGGGTACTGGGAGTATCCGGCGGGGTTCGGCGTGGCCGCGCCCGGCGGCGGGGCCAGGTCGATCCGGTACAGCGCGTACGGCGGCGCTCCCGGGCACATCGGCTCCGGCGGGTCGCCCTGGTACATGCCGGCCCTGTAGTCCACCGCGACCAGCGCGTGCCGCCCGGAGGGGTCGAGGGTGAAGCCGGCGATGAACCCGCAGCCCGCGTGGAAGGCCGAGCCGGTGACCCGTGGCCGCGCGGGTGGCTGGAGCACCAGCAGTTCGTGGTTCCAGGTGTCCATGGCGGCGCTCTTGGACAGCAGCATGCGCTCGCCTCCGGGCCGGGCGAGCGCGAGCCCGTCGCTCAGCTCGGGCATGGCGTGCACCGTCGTCGTCGCGGCGAACAGGTCGGCGCCCGGACGGCGCACGTCCAGGGCCACCAGGCGGGGCGAGCGCGCCTTGGGGGGAACCGCGCGGAAGACCAGCGTGCCGGCGTCGCGCCAGTGCAGCCCGAGCGCGCCGTCGCCGAACGCGCCGAGGCCCTGCCCGCGGGGCGCGGACCACTCCCGGCGGGCGTTCACCAGCCCGACATGGGTCGTGCCGACCTCGAACGAGTCGCCCGGCTCGGCGACCAGCCGGGCGTAGGCGATCTCGCCCGAGGGCGAGACGGCCACGTCCGAGATCATCCCCTCGACCTCGGGCCCCACCTGCCCGAGGACGACCGCGCCGCCGTCGCCGTCCAGGTCCACCCGGTGGATCCGCGAGCGGCGCCCGCCGAAGGCGCCGTCGCCCGCCGTGGTGACCGAGGCGACGTAGCGGCCGGGCTCCCGGTCCGGGGCGATGGCGGTGTACTGGTAGAACTCGGGGTCGGGCGCGGCCACCGTGACGGGCTCGCCGCCCTCGGCCAGGTCCACCACGGTCAGCCGGTCGCCCAGCGCCAGGGCGTACCTGGGCGTGCCGTCGGCGGCGAGCACGGGCTCGGCGGGCTCGTACGGCGTCAGGCGCATGAGGGCGACGGCCCCGGCCACCGGCAGCGCGAACAACGCGGCGGCCACCAGGATCGGCCGCCACGGCACCGGCCGGCGGGGCGGGAGCGGGGGAGGGCGCAGGCCGGTCCAGGCGGCCACCAGCACCAGGGCGGCGGGCGTGAGCGCCAGGGCGATCCGCGCGGGCGACACCTCGTTCAGCGTCGCCGGGTCCACCGTGCAGGTGGCGTACTCGGGCACCGGCTCCAGCAGGCTCTGCACCCGGGACAGCGTGTACGACCCCGCGATCAGCGTGACCGCGGTCCCGGCCGCCCACAGGTGCACCCGGGGTCGGCCGGAGCCCCGGCGGGCGACCAGCCAGGCGCACAGCACCAGCACGACCGGGATCCCGGGGAACAGCACGGCCAGGATCTCCGAGATCCACGCCACCGCGGCCGACCATGACGTGTCGGCCGGCTCCCAGCCCGACCACGAGCACGAGATGTACAGCTCCTCGCTCAGGGCGGGGACGTGGCTGTGGACCAGCGTCGAGGCGGGCAGCAGGAACGCGGTCCACCACCAGAACAGGGCGTACGACTGCGGCCGCGCCGGTTCTGGTAACCAGGACGGCGACCGCCGCCCGCCTGTCCGCCTCACGCGTGCCCACCTCGCCACAGGACCGGACCCCGGCCGGCGCCGGGGAGAACGGAAGGGGTGCGTCACCGGGCCGGTGCGCCTGCCGCGCGAGGTCTCGGTGGCCGCGATCGGGGGTCGCGGCCCACGGTGACCGGGAGATCTTCCCGGATTCGCCCCGTCGCGGTCAACCGCGGGTGAGCATGGCCGCGCCGAGCACGCCCGCGCGCGTGCCGAGCGCGGAGGCGCGCAGCGCGGGCGGGTCGCGGAAGGCGAGGCGGGCGGCGAGGCGGTCGCGGAGCGGGGCGAGCAGCAGGTCGCCGCTGCGGGCCAGGCCGCCGCCGATCACGATGGCGGCGGGGTCGAGGATCAGCGTGTACGTGGCCAGGGCGAGGGCGAGCGCCTCGACGGCCCGCGCCCACACGGCCCCGGCCCTCGGCTCCCCGGCGGCGACCGCCCGCGCCACCTCGGCCGCGCCGGGGGTGCCGTAGCGGGCGGCGATGGCCCCGGCGGACGCGTACGCGGCCAGGCAGCCGCGCTGCCCGCACGGGCACGCCTCCCCGTCGGGCCAGACGGGGATGTGCCCGATCTGGCCCGCCAGCGTGGACGCGTACGGCCGTCCGCGCAGCACCATCGCGCCCGCGATGCTGGTGCCGATCGGCAGCAGCAGGAAGTCGCGCTCGGGGGCGTGCTCCGCCTCGGCCAGGCCGGCGGCGTGCACGTCGTGGCCGAGCGCCACCGGAACGTCCAGGTCGCAGAACTCGGCGGCGGGCACGTCGCGCCATCCCAGCGTCGCGGAGTAGCGGGCCACGCCGTCCTCGACCAGGCCCGGGACGGCCAGGCCGGCGGCGCGCGGCCCGTGCCCGAAGTGCGCGGCGCCCAGCGCCGCCAGCTCGGCGGCGAAGGCGCGCACCCCGGCCACGGGCGCGGCGCGGTCGGTGGGCCGGTGCCGGTGCAGGGCGATCTCGCCGTCATCGGTGACGAGGCCGCCCTTCATCCCGGTGCCGCCGACGTCGATCGCGACGACGTAGCTCGTGGCGGGGGTCGTGGCGGGGGTCATGGCAGGGCTCGTGGCAGGGGTCGTGGCAGGGGTCGTCGCGGGCGTCACGGCCGGCCGTCCAGGTGGACGACGATGCCGGTGGTCCTGGCGCGCTCGGCGGCCCACACCACGCGGTGCGTGGCCAGGCTCTCGGCGGCGTCGGTGGGCAGCAGGGCCGGGTCGCCGCTGGCGACGGCCGTCAGGAAGGCCGCGACGAGCCCCTGGTCGCCGCCGCCGTGCCCGTCGGCGGCCGAGGGGCCGGGGGCCTGGCCGGGCACGATCTCCTCCTCGCCGGTGCGGAAGTCGACCACGCGCAGCTTCTCGCCGTCGCCCTCGATGAAGCCGTGGGTGCCGAGCAGCCGGGTCTGGCGGTGCGCCATGGGGGTGAAGGCGCTCATGGTGAAGGAGCAGGTGGCGCCGTCGGGGAACTCCATGTTGACCACCTGGTGGTCCACGACGTCGTTGTCGCAGGCGTAGACGCAGCGCCCGTACGGGCCGGTGCGCAGCGCCTCCAGCACGCCCTCCTCCGTACGCGCCTCGGTGACCGCGCCGAGCGGCCAGAAGTGGCGGCCGGGGTCGGCCAGGCAGTCGAGGTAGAGCCGCTTGGCCGAGTAGGGGCAGGACGGTTCCAGCGGGCAGTCCACGCACCGGTCGGCGGCCCCCTCGGGGCGCTCGGAGGCGCGGAAGTGGGTCAGGTTGCCGAAGGAGCTGACCTTGACCGGCATCTGCCCGAACAGGTGCACCAGCCAGTCGATGTCGTGGCAGGACTTGGTCAGCAGCATCGGGGCCGAGGTGTCCTGGCGGCGCCAGTGGCCGCGGACGAAGGAGTGGGCGTGGTGCCACCAGCCCACCGGCTCCAGGTGCTGGACGTTCACGAGCCGGCCGATGCGCCCCTCGGCGAGCAGCCCTCGCAGCACCCGCGTGTAGGGCGTGTAGCGCAGCACGTGGCACACCGCCAGCATGATCCGGTTGCGCCGGGCCGCCTCGGCGATGCGCACCGCGTCGTCCTCGCTGGTCGCCATGGGCTTCTCCAGCAGGATGTGGTAGCCGAGGTCGGCCATCCGCACGGCCGGGCCGGTGTGCAACTGGTCCTGGGTCGCGATGACCGCCGCGTCGGCCAGCCGCCCGGCGGCCACCAGCTCGGACCAGCCGGCGTACACCAGGCCGGGGGCGACGCCGAACTCGGCCGCCACGGCTTCGCGGCGGTGCGGGTCGGGTTCGGCGACCGCGACCACGCGGCCCGCGCCCGACGCGACCGCGTGGCGCGCGTAGGACTGCCCGCGCAGCCCGGCGCCGACGAGGGCTAGAGTCACCGCAGACATGGAATCCTCTCGCGTAATTCCTCTGGACTCCATCAATATTAGGGTCAAAGCCGATTACCTCAAGAGGGGGTGTGGTGACCGCAGAACTCACCGGGGGCGACCTGTCGCGGCTCCGCCAGCTCAACGCGCTCGCCGTGATCCGCGCGCTGCGCGAGGAGGAGGCGCTCACGCTGACCGAGCTGGCCCGGCGCACGAAGCTGTCGCGCGCGTCGGCCGAGGACGTGGTGCGCGAGCTGATGGAGCTGGGGTGGGTGGCCGAGGCGGGCGCCACCGCCGGCTCGGTGGGCCGCCCCGCGCGCCGCTACCGCTTCCGCGCCGAGGCGGGCCGGGTGCTCGGCGTGGACATCGGCGGGCACAAGATCCGGGCCAGGGTCGCCGACCTGGACGGCGAGGTGCTGCACGGCGCCGAGGTCGCGGTGACCCCCGAGATGGGGCGCAAGGAGCGGCTGGCCGCGGTGGACGAGGCCGTCGCCGAGGCGCTGCGCGGGGCCGGCGTGACCCCCGCCGAGGTGTGGGCCTCCGGGGTGGCGACCACCGGCCTGGTCGACGGCGCCGGCCGGGTGATGTTGTCGGAGGCGCTGCCCGAGTGGACCGGCGTGGACGTGGCCGGGCACGTCGGGCGGCTGGTCAACGGCCCCGTACGGGTGGAGAACGACGCCAAGGTGGCGGCGCTGGCCGAGTGCTGGCGCGGCGTGGCCCGCTACGCCCGCAACGTCGTCTACCTGCTGGCCGGGCTGCGCACCGGCGCCGGGCTGATCATCGACGGCAGGCTGCACCGTGGCTTCGGCAACGCGGCCGGCGAGATCGGCGCCCTGCCCGCGGCCGGCTGGATCCGGGCCCAGGAGCACCTGAAGTCCTGGCCGGCCACCGGCCCCGGCGCGGTGGAGGACATCTTCCTGGCCGCCCGCGGCGGCGACAGGAAGGCCGCGGGCATCGTGCGCCGCTACGTGCGCGACATCGCCCTCGGCGCCTCGGCGCTGGTGCTGACGCTGGACCCGGAGCTGGTCGTGCTCGGCGGCGGGTTCTCCCGCTCGGCCGACCTCATCGCCGAGCCGCTGCGCCGCGAGCTGGACCGCTGGTGCATCCGCACCCCCGAGGTCAGGGTCTCGGCCTTCGGCGACGAGGGCGTGGTCCTCGGCGCGGTGCGCCTGGCGCTGGACCACGTCGAAGGCGTGCTGCACGGCGGCGCCGAGCTGACCTCACCGGACCGCTTCGCCGCCGGTCAACGCCCCGTGACCTAATCGAGTCTTGACTTAATTTCTATGGACTCCATTATTAATCCCATTCGACTGGGACGGCGCCCGGCGCGCCCCGTCCACCGGGAGGAAGGTCCATGCGGTTGCGTTCGAGTGCGGCCCTGCTGGGGGTGGTGCTGGCCGTTTCCGCCTGTTCAGGCGGGAACGAGCCGGCCACCACCGCGGCGGGGAGCCAGGAGAGGGTCACGCTGTCGTACGCGGTGTGGGACAACAACCAGAAGCCCGTGATGGAGGAGCTGGCCGCGGAGTTCACCAAGACTCACCCGAATATCGCCGTCAACGTCCAGCTCACCCCGTGGACCGACTACTGGACCAAGCTCAAGGCGGCGGTCACGGGCGGTGAGATCCCCGACGTCTTCTGGATGAACGGCCCCAACTTCCAGCTCTACGCCTCCAACGGGGTGATCCGCCCGATCGAGGAGCAGGTGGACACCTCCGTCTACCCCAAGCCCCTGGTGGACCTGTACACCTACGAGGGCAAGCTGTACGGCCTGCCCAAGGACATGGACACCGTCGGCGTCTGGTACAACAAGGAGCTGTTCGACGCCGCGAAGGTGAAGTATCCGGCCGACGACTGGACCTGGGCCGACTTCCGCGAGGCCGCGGCCAAGCTGACCGACCCCGGCAAGGGCGTCTACGCCGTGGGGGCGCAGCTCACCAGCTTCCAGGAGTACCAGTACAACACCATCGCCCAGGCCGGCGGCTACGTGATCTCCCCCGACGGCAGGAAGTCCGGCTACGCCGACCCCAAGACCATCGAGGGCCTGCGCTTCTGGACCGACCTGATCGACAAGAAGCAGTCGCCCGACCTGAAGACCATGACCGACACCGTCCCGCTGGCGATGTTCGAGGCGGGCAAGCTCGCGATGTACTGGGGCGGCTCCTGGAACGTCGCGGAGTTCTCCGCCAACTCCTACACCAAGGACAAGGTGGACGTGGCCCCGCTGCCCCGGGGCGAGAAGCAGGCCACCATCATCCACGGCGTCGCCAACGTCATGTCGGCCAAGACCGAGCACCCCGCCGAGGCGTGGGAGTTCGTGAAGTTCCTCGGGTCCAGGCAGGCCGCGGAGATCCTGGGCAAGAAGGGCCCGATCCCCGCCTACACCGGCACCCAGAGCGCCTGGGTGAGCGCGCACCCCGAGTTCAAGCTGCAGACCTTCCTCGACAGCGTGGCGTACGCCCAGCCGTACCCGGTCTCCAAGAACACCGCCGCCTGGAACGAGGCCGAGCTGACCTACCTCACCAAGGCGTGGGCCGGCGAGCAGCCCGTCGAACAGGCCGCCGCCGACCTGGCCAAGGCGATGGACGAGCTGCTCGCCAAGGAATGAGATGACCATCACCACCACCAGGGCGGGCGCCGCCCACACGGCGCCCGCCCGGAGGGCCGCCCGGCGCGGACGGGTCGCCGAGGCCCTGTGGGGGTTCGCCTTCATCGCCCCCACCGGTCTCGGCCTGGCCGTGTTCTACCTGTGGCCGGTCCTGCAGACCGCGTACTTCTCCATGACGGAGTGGGGCGTGTTCGGCGGCCACACCTGGACCGGCGCCGAGAACTACGCCCGCCTGCTCGCCGACCCCGAGGTCGGCCGGGCGCTGGTCAACACGCTGACCTACACCGCGCTCGGCCTGGCCGGCATCCCGCTGGCGATCGTGTTCGCCGCCCTGCTCAACCGCAAGGGGCTGCGCGGCGTGGGCGTGTACCGCACGCTGTTCTTCCTGCCGGTGGTCACCATGCCGGTGGCCGTGGCCATGGTGTGGCGCTGGCTCTACAACGGCGACTACGGCCTGATCAACCACCTGCTGTCGCTGGTGGGCATCGACGGCCCGAACTGGATCGCCGACCCGGCCACCGCCCTGTACGCGCTGGTCGTGGTGGGCGTGTGGAGCAGCCTCGGCTACAACATGATCATCTTTCTGGCCGGGATGCAGGCGATCCCCGCCGAGTACTACGAGGCCGCCGCGATCGACGGCGCCGGCCCGGTCCGCCAGTTCTTCCGGATCACGGTCCCGCTGCTGTCGCCCACCGCGTTCTTCGTCTCGGTCGTCTCGGTGATCGGCTCGCTGCAACTGTTCGACCTGGTCTACGTCATGGCCGGCGCGGGCGGCGCCGCGCGTGCCAACCCGGCCTACCCCCGGATGCAGACGGTGGTGCAGCTCTTCTACGACCGCGCCTTCGTCACCAACGACCGCGGGTACGCCGCCGCCATCGCGATGATGCTGCTCGTGCTGATCGTCGCCCTGACCGCGGCGCAGTTCCGGCTGCAACGGAGGTGGGTGCACTATGCGTAGGCCACGCCCGCGCGTCGGGGTGCACGCGGTCCTGATCGCCGCCTCGCTGGCGATGGTCACCCCCTTCGCCTGGCAGTTCATCACCTCGCTGAAGACGCTCAGCAGCGCCACCGCCGTGCCGCCCTCGCTGCTCCCCGAGGGCCGCTGGGAGAACTACGGCCGGATCTTCGAGCTGCTGCCCTTCGCCGACCAGTTCCTCAACACCGTGCTCGTGGCCGCGGCCCGCACCGCCGGGCAGGTGCTGCTGTGCTCCATGGCCGCCTACGCCTTCGCCCGGCTCCGCTTCCCCGGCCGCAACCTGATCTTCGGGCTGTTCCTGTCGGTGCTGATGGTGCCGCCGCAGTTGTTCATCATCCCGCAGTACCAGATCATGTCCTCGCTGGGCTGGCTGAACACCCTCCAGGCGCTCATCGTCCCCGGCCTGTTCAGCGCGTTCGGGGTGTTCCTGCTGCGCCAGTTCTTCCTCGGCCTGCCCCGCGAGCTGGAGGAGGCCGCCCGGCTCGACGGCGCGGGCCCGCTGCGCATCTACTGGTCGGTCATGCTCCCGCTGGCCCGGCCCGGCCTGGTCGCGCTCGCGGTGCTGGTGCTGCTGTGGTCGTGGAACGACCTGTTCTGGCCGCTCGTGGCCAACACCGACCCCGAACGGCTCACCCTCGCCGCCGGCCTCGCCTCCCTCCAGGGCCAGTTCCAGACCGACTACCCGGTGCTCATGGCCGGCTCGCTGCTCGCCTCGCTGCCGGTCATCGCGGTCTTCGTCCTGCTCCAGCGGCAGTTCATCCAGGGCATCGCCCACTCCGGCATCAAGGGCTGAGCCGGTGCCTCCGGGATCGGGCCGCGCCGGGCTCCGGTAGCGTCGGGGCATGCGGCTTCATGTGGGATGCGCGATGTGGACGCACGCGCCGTGGCAGGGGCGCTTCCTGCCCCATCCGCTCGCGCCGGCGGAGCGACTGCGCGCGTACGCGACCTGGTGCGACGCCGTGGAGGGGAACACGACCTTCTACGCGACCCCGGCCAGGAGCACCGTGGAGTCATGGGCCCGCCAGACCGATCCCGGCTTCCGGTTCGTGGTCAAGCTGCCCAAGACGATCACCCACGAGCGGCGGCTGACCGGCGGCGAGGAGGAGCTGCGCGCGTTCCTGGACGCGATCGAGCCGCTCGGGCCGCGGGCGCACGCGCTGTGGGTGCAGCTTCCGGGCTCGTTCGCGCCGTCCGACCTGGGCGCGCTGGCGTCCTTCCTGCGCCGGCTGCCCGGCTCCTACCGGTACGCCGTCGAGGTCCGGCACCCCGCCTTCTTCGACGAGGGCCGCTCGGAGCGGCTGCTGGAGCGGGTGCTCGGCGGCGCGGGCGCGGAGTGGATCACCTTCGACACCGCCGTCCTGTTCCGCAGCCCGCCCACCAGCGACGCCGAGCGCGAGGCGTGGACCAGGAAGCCGCGCCTGCCCCGCCGCGCCCCCGCGCTCACCGACCGCCCGATCGTGCGCTACCTGGGCCGCGACGACACCGCCCGCACGGTGGAGGGGTGGCGGCCCTGGGTGGGCAAGGTCGCCGGCTGGCTGCGCGAGGGCCGCTCGCCCACGGTGTTCATCCACACCCCCGACAACGCCGAGGCCCTGGCCCTCGCCCGCCGGTTCCACGACGAGGTCCGCGCCCTGGTGCCCGAGGTCGAGCCGCTGCCCGAGCCGATGCCGTCCGAGCCGCTCACCCTGTTCTGAGTTCCGACCGCGCTCGCGCACTATCGGGCATGGCCGCACACCCGGCGGTAGGGCAGCTCGGGGATGTGGCGGCGCCACTCCTCGCGCGACAGCTCCCGGCCCGCCAGGGCGCAGACCCGCCGCGCCACGCGTACGGGATCGACCTCCTCCGCTCGCACCTCGCCGTACGGCCCGGCGGCGTACAACAGGGCGCCGGAGGGGGCGAAGGCCAGGTCGGCCGCCTCCTCCCCGGGCGTGAACGCGCCGATGGCCCGCCCCGTCGCGACGTCCCAGAGGCGGACGCCCGCCGGGGTGGAGGCGGCGAGCGAGCGCCCGTCGGGGGAGAAGGCCGGGGCCGAGGGATAGCGGTCATCCAGCCGCACTCCCGACGGACGCCAGGTACGGGTGTCCCACAGCGTGACGCCCGCCGGGCCCGCCATCGCGAGCAGGCCGCCGCGGGGAGCGAAGGCCGGGCTCTGGCCGGCCGCCGTGGGCAGGCGGCGGACGACGCGGCCCGACGGGAGCTCCGCGACCACGCCGTCGCCGGCGATCAGCAGGCGGCCGTCGGGGCTGAATGCCACCTGCTCGCCGGCGTTCACCCCGCGCAGCTCCGTGCCCCTGCGCTCGCGCCAGCGCCACAGCTCCATCGGCGCCTCGCCGCCCACGTCCACGTCGCCCGCCTGGGCGGGGGCCACCGCCAGCAGGGTCGCGTCGGGGCTGAACTCCAGCTCCGCGACCCCCTCAAGCCGCTGCCTGAGCGGGAACGCCGCGCGCACCGCGAGCGAGCCGGAGTCCAGCACCGCCACCGAGGGCGTGCCGGGGCGGGTGCCGGGCAGGGCGAGGAACCCGCCCACGGCGATCAGCGCGCCGTCGGGGCTGACCGCGACCTGGCACAAGCACGCCCCGTCCTCGCCGTGGGCCAGCACCTTCAGCGACCGCAGCCGCTCCCCGGTGGCCGCCCGCCGCACCTCCAGCACGCCGCCCTTGACCACCGCGGCCACCTCGCCGCCCACCGCGACCGCCAGGTGATCGCCGTCGCGGGCGCCGCCCGGCTCGGCCGGGCGCAGGGTCAGCACCGTGCCGCCGGGGCCCAGGACCCGCAGCGTCCTGCCGTCGGCGGCGAACACCGCCGGCGGCTCCACCCCCGAGGTCGCGAAGGGCAGCCGCGAGAGCCGGGCGCCGTCGCGCGTCCGGTACGTCGTGATCTCCGCGCCGTTGTCCACGACCAGCAGCGCCCCGTCGGGCGACAGCGCCGCCTGGCCCTCGCCCGCCGCCCCGTCGCCGACCCACCAGTCGCGGCTCTCGCCGGTCCCGAGGTCCCAGAAGCGCACCCCGCCGTCGCGTACGGTGGCGAAGGTGCGGCCGTCGGCGCTGAACAGCGCGCCGCCCACGCCCAGCTCGTCCGACAGCCACTCCAGCGCCCGCCGCCGGTCCGCGCTCAGGTCCCACAGCCGCACCGGCGTCGCGCCCTCGGAGGCCAGGCCCGTCACGCCGTACCGGCCGCCGGGGCCCAGGACCTCCACCAGGCCGCCGCCGGGCGCGCGCACCGGCCGCCGGGTGCGCAGGTCGATCCAGGCCGGCTCGACGGCGTCGCCGGTCCCGGACGGCAGGTGCAGGAAGCGGCCGTCCGGGCTGAAGCGCATGGAGCCGGGCGCCAGGAACGAGAAGCCGCCGCCGAACCCCGCGCCGTCCGGCCGTCCCGAGCGCACGTCCCACAGCCGTACCGAGCGCTCGTCCCGTACGGCGAGCAGCGAGCCGTCGTGGTTCAGCGCGGCCTGCCGCGCCCCGGCGCTCACGCCCTCGATCCGGGCGGCCTGCCGGCCCGAGGCCACGTCCCACACCGTCGCCACGCCGTCGCGCACCCCGGCGAGCAGCGTGCCGGTGGTGCTCAGCGCGTACACGGTGGCCGGGCCGGCGCCCGGCGGGGTGAACACGTCGCGGGCCGGATGCGCCGCCGCGCCGCGCAGCCCCGCCCGCGTCTCCGGCTCCTGCGGCCCGATCCGCCAGGCCGCCACGTTCAGCAGCATCGCCGTACGCGGGTCGCTCACCCGCATGCCCTCGGCCCGCACCGCCAGCGACCGCGCCACGGCCCGGTCCAGGTGCGCCGCCACCGCCGCCCGCTCGGCCACGGCCTCCCGCCGCCGCGCCTCGGCGTAGACGCCCGCACCCGCCGCCACCACCGACAGCGCCACCAGCGCCGCGGTCACCTGGCGCCGCCGCCGCACCCGCCGCGCCGCCATCGTGACGCCCTCGGTCAGGAAGCGCTCCTCCAGCGGGTTCAGGGTCACGACGCGCCGGCCCTCGGTCGCCCACGTGCGCGCGATCTCCAGCGCGCTGCCCTGGTACAGGTCGCCGGGCCGCCGATCGTGCAGCTCCCACAGCCGTGCGGCCTCGCCCAGCCGCCGGTGGATCGCCAGCCCCGGCCGCTCGGCGTCCAGCCACTCGCGCAGGCGCGGCCAGGCCCGGGGCAGCGCGGCACTCGCCAGCCGCACCCCCGCCTCCTCCCGCACCACCAGCCCCGCCGCGAGCAGCGCCGACAGCACCGCCTCGTGGCCGGGCCGCCCGCCGCCCACCTCGTCGGGGTCGGCCGTGCGCGGCATGTCCCCGCCGCCCTCGGTCGTCTGGATCAGCCGCAGCAGGATGTCGGGCACCACCGCCCGCTCGGCGGGGGAGAGCGAGTCGTACACGCGCTCGGCCACCGCGCCCAGCGGGGGAGAGGTGACCACCACCGAGGGCCGGACCTCGGCCGCCGCGCTCAGGCCCCGGTCCAGCAGGCCCCCGTCGTCCCGGCCGCCGCCGCGCACGCTCAGCAGCCCCAGCAGCAGGTCCCGCGCCGGCGGGCGGTCCTGTGCCCGCTTGGCCAGCGCCCGTCCCACCGCCTCGCGCAGCGACGCCGGCAGCACGCCGACGTCGGGCTCCAGCGTCAGCACCCGATGCATGACCGCGGCCATCGTGGGGCCCTCGAACGGGCTGCGCCCGGTCGCCGCGAACAGCATCACCGCGGCCCAGGCGAACACGTCCGCGGGCGGCCCCGCCCGCTCGCCGCGCAGCACCTCCGGCGCCATGTACGGCGGCGTGCCCTGCACCAGGCTCGCCGCCGACAGCGACATGTCCTCGGTCCTGGCGATCCCGAAGTCGATCACCCTCGGGCCGTCCGGGCTGAGCAGCACGTTGTCCGGCTTCAGGTCCCGGTGCACCACGCCCGCCTCGTGGATCGCCACCAGGGCCGTCATGACGCCGATCGCCAGCCCGTGCAGCCGGTCGCCGCCGAACAGCCCGCCCTCCGCGACCGCCCGGCGCAGGCTCGGCCCCTCGACGTACTCGCTCACCAGGTACGGCTCCGGCCCCGAGCCGTCGGCCGCGATCAGCCGCGCCGTGCAGAACGACGCCACCCGCTGGGCCGCCGCCACCTCCCGGGCGAAGTCGCGCCCCCGCGCCCCGCGGCGCAGCACCTTGACCGCCACCCGGGCGCCGGCGTCGTCGTACGCCTCGTACACCACGCCCTGGCCGCCCTCCCCGAGCCGCCGCGCCACCCAGTACCCGCCCAGCCGCTCGGGATCGCCCGCCGCCATCGCACCCTCCAGCCCACCGGCCCCTTCGACGATCACGGGCACCATAGTGGCTGCGGCCGATCGAGCCGCCGCGAATGCGATGATCCGCCCGGCTCCTCGCCACGGGCGAGGACGCCCGGCCGTTGTGTATGCAAACAACTCCGGCGTGTCCCTGGAGAGCGGCCTGGCGCGATGGTCAGGCGGAGCCTCCGGGACCGGCGAGGCCGTGCAGCAGGAGCCGGGTGAGCGTGTCGATCACCTCCTCGTCGGAGCGGCCGGACCCCGAGCCGTCGTCGAGCAGCGCGTAGGAGAGCATCGACAACATCCCGCCCATCGCCGCCGCGACCAGTTCCGGGTCTCCCGGCAGCGGGTGCCCCGCCTCCCGCAGGTGCTCCAGATGCTCGCGGAACACCCGGGTGTCCTCGATCAGGCGGCGCCACATCTCGCCCGCGCCGGGACCCGCGGCCATCGCCGACTCGAACAGCGCGACCATGACGGCACGGTTGTCGCGCATCAGCCGCCAGGCCACCGCGAGGTGCTCGCGGAGCTGGTCGCGGTCGGTCAGCTCGTGCGGCGGATGATCCCCCTGTGCGCCGGCGCCGCCGGGCTCGCTCGCCAGCCGGTCGTGCGCCGCGCCGTGCATGTCGGCCAGCAGGGCGCGGAGCAGGTCCTCCTTGCTCGCGAAGTGGTCGTAGAAGGAGCCGGTGGCCCGGCCGGCCGCGGCCGTGATGTCGGTGATCTTCGTGTTCAGGTAGCCGCGCTCCGCGAACTGCCGCCGGGCGGCCTCCTTCAGCGCCGCCTCGGTCTCCGCCGCCCTGGCCTTGCGTACTCCCACAGGACCTCTCCTTGACGCCGTCATCGCCGCATCAGCATACTGAACCCGATTTCGCCGAATATGGATTCGGTGAATCTGGATTCAGGAGGATGTGGCATGCGGGCAGTGGTGGTCGGAGGCGGGGTCGCCGGATCGGCGAGCGCCATAGCGCTGGCACGGGTCGGCGCGCGGGTCACGGTCTACGAGGCGTACCAGGACCCGGCAGGCCCGGTCGGGTCGTTCGTCAGCCTGTCCGTCAACGGACTGCGCGCCCTGGACGCCCTCGGGTGCCTGCACGCGGTCCAGCGGGCGGGCTTCCCGGTGGAGCGGCAGCGCATGTGGTCCGGCAGGGACCGGCCGCTGGGCGACGTGCCGCGCGGGCGGCGAGCCGGCGACCCGCTGCGATGCGCGCCGACCTGGTCACGGCGCTCCGGGAGGAGGCGGTGCGGGCCGGCGCCCGGATCGTTGTGGGCACACGGCTCTCCGGTGGCTCACTGGACGAGCGCACGTCCGGCGCCGACCTGGTCGTCGGCGCGGACGGCATCTGGTCGGCCACCCGCCGGGCGCTCGACCCCACGGCTCCCGAGCCCCGCTACGCGGGCCTGTACTCGGTCTCCGGCACCACCGACGGGCCCGTGCGCCTGCCCGGCGACCGGCCGCAGGGCTTCAACATGGTCTTCGCCCGCCGCAGGGCCTTCATCTACCTGCCCGCGCCCGGCGGCGCCGTCTGGTGGTCGGCGCAGGTCGCCGCCGCCGAGCCGCCGCCCGACCCGTCCGCCCTCGGCCCGGCCGAGCTGAGCGAGCTGTTCGCCGCCGAGAAGACCCCGCTCGCCGTGCTCGGCGCCTCCTCGGCCGTGACCGCCGCCACCCTGCTGCACGTGCTGCCCCCGGTGACCCGCCGCCACGACGGCCGTACGGTGCTCGTCGGCGACGCGGCCCATCCGGTCGGCGCCGGACAGGGCGCCTCGATGGCCATCGAGGACGCCGTCGCCCTCGCCCGCGAACTGGCCACCGCCGCGGACGTCCCCACGGCCCTGGCCGCCTTCGACCGTCTGCGCCACCACCGCACCGGCAAACTGGCCAAGACGGCCGCCGCCAACCGGGACGCCAAGACCGCGGGACCCGTGACCGCCCGCCTCCGCGAGATCATGATGCCGTTCTTCTTCAACCGCTTCTACGAGAAGGCCACCGGCTGGCTGTACGACTACGACCCGGGACGACTGCCGGCACCACGGACCTCGTGACCTGCCTGAGCGGGCCGTGCGAGAATGGGTCATGCGCAAGGCATTCGCCCACGACGCCGTGGTCGCCCTCGAACCCCACGGCGACCCGAGAGCACCCGGCGCCGCCATCACCGCGGCCCTGTGCGGCCACTGGGACCACGAGCCGCCGTGCCCCATCGCCCCCCACCACACCAGCGCCGACCACAACGGCCACGAACTGTCCCTGCACGTCCTCTTCGCCGCCGACCCGGCCATGGAGCCCGAGGTCCGGCGCCGCATAGAGACGGCACTCGCACACTCCACCCTGGAGGGCCCGGACGGCCTGGTCACCCGCTGGCGCCTCCTCCACGCCCACCCCGCCCGCGTACACGACGACGAGTCCCACCACGCCGAACGACTCATCCAGTCATAAGAGCCCGCCCTTCGCCCTCCGGGTGCCGGCTCCCACGCGGGGAGTCAGGCAACGGTGGATCTTTCCCGAGGCGGGATGGGCGAGTGCCCAAACGGTTCGCACACTGGCCCGTTGCCGCTGGTAGCCGGAGGCATGCCCGCATACCGGTGGTGGGAGGGCGCGGCACCAGGTGCCTCTCGGGTGGTGAGAGGGAGTGGCCGGGCGACGGGTGGGTCTCCAGGCGGGATGGGGGCGAGTGCTGAACCCCGCGAGCCTCCCCGCGCCTTCTCCCGAAGGTGGACACGCCCCCGGGGATCGCACACTCGCCTCTCGCCGCAGGCAGTCGGAGGTGTGGCCCCGTGCCCGTGATCGGAGGGGGCGCACCCGCCCCCCGCGGTTCGCACGCCCGCCCCTCGCCGCAGGCAGTCGGAGGCGTGGCCCCGTGTTCGTGGTCGGAGGGTGTACATCCGCCCCTACGGATCGCACACCCGCCCGTCGCCGGAGGCGTGGCGTGTATCCGTGGTGGGAGGGGGTGACACCCGCTGCTTCTCGGGTGGTGAGAGGGAGTGGGTGGGGCGAGGGGTGGGTCTCTGGGCGGGATGAGGCGGATGCCGGAACGTGCGGGAACGCGCTGTCCTCCCGCCGTCGCCGTCTCCTCCTCCGGAACGGGCACACCCCTTCCCGGCCGCTCACGCACCGGCTGTCTTGGCGTGGCCGCCGTGTTCCGGCCGTGTCCCCGTGGGTAGGCCGGGCGCGGTGCGGTGGCGTTGGCCCGGGTTGGGGAGGTAGGGGTCGTCCGCCACCTGGTGTCCGCGCCCAACCGTTATGCCACCCCCTACCTCCGCCGGGCACGGCCGCGGTCGGGGAGGGCGGCCGGCCGCCGGGGGCATGGTTCGGGGATGAACGCAAGCCCGTTGGTTTCACGGTCGGCCGCCTGTGTCATGTCAGCGGAACAGCCATGTGGGAACGGCGTCGGCGAGGGCCTTGTAGCCGTCGGGGTTCAAATGCAGATGGTCGCCCACTTCGAGTTCCGGGCGTAGATTTCGGGGATTCTCCGGGTCGCGTACCACGCGGTCGAAATCGATGACCGCGTCGAAGCGGCGGCTGGTGCGGATCCATTCGTTGACCGTTCGGCGGGCCGATTCACGCAAGCCGGCCGGGTCGTCGTAGGAGGTGTTCCCGCCGAAGGGGAGCAGTGTCGCGCCGTAGACGCGGATGCCGTGCGCGTGGGCCCGGACGATGATCTGGTCGTAGGCGGCGATGAGGTCCTGCGCGATCTGCCGCTGGGCCTCGGGGGTGGCCTCGGCGGTGCCGATGTCGTTGATCCCCTCGAAGACGATCAGCCATTCGACGCCGCTCTGCGCGAGCACGTCCCGGTCCAGCCGGGCCAGGAGGTTGGGGCCGAGGCCGTCGTTGAGCACCCTGTTGCCGCCCGCCGCCTGGTTCAGCACCGCGACGCCGGCGGTGGCGGGGGAGGTGTGCAGGCGTTCCAGCAGCCGGTCCGGCCAGCGGTCGTTCATGTTGGTGGTCGAGCCGCGCCCGTCGGTGAGCGAGTCGCCCACGATCGCCACCGCGGAGGTCGCCGGCTTGGCCGTCACCTCGACGCCGCTGAGGAAGTACCAGTGGTCGGTGGGGGTGGAGCCGGTCAGGTCCTGGGCGGCGACATGGTTGCCGGCCTTGATGTGCGAGGTGGTCCTGGAGCCGGGGTGGGAGGTGATCGAGTTGGACGCCTGCCCCTGCGCCAGGTAGACCGAGACCGACAGGTTCGACCGCGGGGCCAGGTCGAAGGGCAGCGGGTCGGAGACGACCTGGGCGCCGACGGGCACGACCGTGGAGGGCCGCCCGCCGTGGAAGGTCACCGGGCGGGCGCTCCCCGGCTGGATGGCGCCGACCCCGGCCTTGCCGCCGGCCGGCAGCGCCACCGAGACGGCCGTGATGGGCAGCGCCGCCCCGCCGAAGGCGTTGGAGAACCGCAGCCGCATCTGCCGCCCGCCGACCGAGACGTGCACCGTCTGGCGCAGTGTGGCGTCGGCGAGCACCAGGTTCTCCTGGGTGAACGGCGCCGGCGGCATGTTGTGGGGCTCGGTGAGCTGCGGCATCGACACCCAGGTGTTCACCCAGTGGCCGTTCGTCGCGACGCCGGCGGATTCGGCGCGCGCGGCCGTATTCGCGACCGATTTCGCGTCGAACGCGGGACTCGACGCGACCGCGGTCACGGCGAGCGTTCCCGCCGCGATCACGTTTAATATCGACGACAATTTGCCCAATCGGATCACGTCCTCTCGGTGATGGGAAAAGCCGGGAATTCGCACGCCGGGAATCCACCCTCCCGGTTGGCAGCCGCGACGGTAGGGAGGTCAGGGCGGGGCGTCAAGGAGCGGGCCGCCGAGACCGGCCGGCCCCCGGAGGGGCGAGGGCCTCCGCCGCGCGGCCCGGAGATTCGTTTTCCGGCATCCGGGAAACGCGGTTCCGCCGAGGGTGTGACCGGGGTCACCATCGTGCCGTTCCCCCGGGCCACGAAGGAGCCGCCTGTGTCGTCCATTCCCCGCGATCAGTGGTACGTCGCCGCGTACGGGCGCGAGATCGGCCATGACCTGTTCAGCCGCACCATCTGCGGTGAGTCGATCCTGTTCTGGCGCACCCGCGCCGGCGAGGTCACCGCCATGTCCGACCGGTGCGTGCACCGCCGCTTCCCGCTCTCGCAGGCGCCGAGCCGCCTGGTGGAGGACCAGGTGGTGTGCGGCTACCACGGCTTCACCTACGGCGCCGACGGCGTCTGCGTCGCCGTGCCCGGCCAGACCCGGGTGCCGCGCACCGCTCGGCTGAAGCGGTACCCGGTGGTGGAGCAGGACTCCTTCGTGTGGGTGTGGATCGGCGACCCGGCCAAGGCCGACGCCGCGCGCATCCCGCGGGCGCCGTGGCTGGTCTCCCCGGACTACACCACGGTCTCGGGCATGGAGCCGCTGCGGGCCCGCTTCGGGCTGCTGGTGGACAACCTGCTGGACCTGTCGCACGAGACGTACCTGCACGGCGGCTACATCGGCACCCCCGAGGTCGCCGCCACCCCGATCACCACCGAGGTGGACGAGGAGGCCGGGATCGTCTACGTCAGCCGGCACATGGACGACGCCGAGTGCCCGCCGTTCTACGCCAAGTCCACCGGGCTGACCGGGCGGATCATGCGCTGGCAGGACATCGAGTACACCCCGCCGTGCCTGTACAAGCTGCACTCGCGCATCGCCCCGCTCGGGGTGCTGCCGAACCCCGACGGCAGCGACCCGGACGCCTTCCACGTCGAGGTCGTCTACGCCATCACCCCGGAGACCGAGCACTCCACGCACGACTTCTGGGCCGTGGCCCGTGACTTCGCCCTCGACGACCAGGGCGTGTCGGACTTCCTGGCCGAGCAGAACCGCACCGTGGTGCTCCAGGACGTGGCCGCGCTGGACGTCCTGGAGCGGGTGATCGCGACCGAGCCGCCCGGCTACCAGGAGCTGTCGATCAACATCGACACCGGCGGGCTCGCGGCCCGGCGCCTGCTGGCCAGGATGGCGGGACAGGCCACCGCCCCGTCCGGCACGGCCGTCCCGGCGCCGCGGTCATGAGGACGCTGCGCGTGGTCTGGGTGCCCGGCGGCGACCTGCTGCGCGGCATCTGCCACTGCGGCGCCGAGCATGTCGCCGAGGGCCCGGCCGAGATCTGGGAGTGGCTGCTCGGCCACCCCGACGGGCACGACGCCGCGCCCCCGCCCGTCCTGGTGGCGGCGCCGTCGGGCGCGGGGGCCGCGCCGTGACGCGGGCCGGGCTCGCGGACGAGCGCAAGCTGGTCGTGCACGACCGGTGGCGGGCCGCCGACGGGGTCGTGGCGCTCGACCTGCGCGATCCGGCCGGGGCCGGGCTGCCCGCCTGGACGCCGGGCGCGCACATCGACCTGGTCCTCGCCGGCGGCCTCGTCCGCCAGTACTCGCTGTGCGGCGACCCCGCCGACGGCACGACCTGGCGGATCGCCGTCCTGCGCGAGCCGGACGGCCGGGGCGGCTCGGCGTACGTGCACGACGAGCTGCACCCGGGCACGACGGTCCTGGCCCGGGGGCCGCGCAACAACTTCCCGCTGCACCCCGCTCCCCGCCACCTGTTCATCGCCGGGGGGATCGGCATCACGCCGATCCTGCCGATGGTCCGGGCCGCCGACGCCGGGGGCTCGCACTGGAGGCTGGTCTACGGCGGGCGCACCGCGGCCTCGATGGCCTTCGCCGCCGAGCTGCGCGCCGCGTACGGCGACCGCGTGGTCCTGCGCCCTCAGGACGAGCACGGCCTGCTGGACCTGGACGCCCTCCTGGCCGGGGAGCCGCCGGACACGCTCGTCTACTGCTGCGGCCCCGCCCCGCTGCTGGATGCCGTCGCGAAGCGCTGCGAGGGCCGTCCCACCGGCATTCTGCACGTGGAGCGGTTCACGCCCGCGGACCCCGGCGGGCCGGTCGCGGCGGAGTCGTTCGAGGTCGAGCTGGCCGCCACCGGTGTGACCCTCACCGTGCCGCCGGACCGCTCGATCCTGGAGGTCGTGGAGGACGCCGGCGTGCCGGTCCTATCCTCGTGCCGTGAGGGGACCTGCGGGACCTGCGAGACCGCGGTGCTCGCCGGCACGGTGGACCACCGCGACTCGCTGCTCACTCCCGAGGAGCGGGCGGCGCACGACACCATGTTCGTCTGCGTCTCCCGCGCCGCATGCCCCAGGCTGGTCCTCGACCTGTGACACCCCGCGACCGCAGGAGCCCCGATGCCCGTGACCTCGCTTCCCACCGGACGCGCCGACCGCCCCGCCGGACGCGGTGAGCGGGCTGAGCGCACCGGGCCCGTGGTGGCCCGTGCGCTGCAGATCCTGGCCGCGTTCACCCCCGATCGGCGCTCGCTCACCCTCAGCGAGATGTCCCGGCACTCCGGCCTGCCGGTCTCGACCGTGCACCGGCTGGCGGCGGAGCTGGTGGCCTGGGGCGCGCTGGAACGCGACCCCTCGGGCTGCTACCACATCGGCCTGCGGCTGTGGGAGATCGGCTCGCTCGCGCCGCGCGGCCTCGGCCTGCGCGAGGCGGCGCTGCCGTTCCTGGAGGACCTGTCCCAGGTGACCCGGGAGAACGTGCAGCTCGCGGTGCGCGAGGGCACCGAGGTGGTGTTCGTCGAGCGCATCGCGGGCAGCAAGGCGGTGCCGGTGCTCACCCGGGTCGGGGGCCGCTTCGCGCTCACCGCCACCGGCGTCGGCCTGGTCCTGCTCGCGTACGCGCCCGCCGAGGTGCAGGAGCAGGTCCTGGCGGGCCCCGTCACCCGCTACACCGAGCGCACCCTGACCACCCCGCACGAGCTGCGCGCCGCCCTGGCCGGCACCCGCGCCCGCGGCTACGCCGTCAGCGACCGCCAGGTCACCATGGACGCCCTGTCGGTCGCCGCCCCGATCCACGACGCCGACGGCGACGTCGTGGCCGCGGTCTCGCTCGTCGTGCACCACGGCAGCGTCACCCCGAGCGCCCTCGCCCCGCTGGTACGCACCAGCGCCCGCGCCATCTCCCGCGCCCTGACCGCCCGGCCCTGACCGGGGCCGGCGCGGGACCGATCGACGCGGGGCGATCGGGACCGGGGCGATCGGGGCCGGGCCGGCCTGGGCGGGTCAGCCGGCGGCCGCGGCCGACCTCGCGGCGTCCAGGGTCTTGCGCAGGGCCGTGGCGACCGGCTCGATCGGGGCGGTGAGCTCCGCGAGCCTGGCCTTGTGCCGGCGCCACTCGCGGCCCGGCAGGACCGTCTTCAGCTTGGCCGCGCCGGCCAGCGCGGCCAGGATGCGGACGTCCTGCTCCACGCGGTCGGCGGGCCGGCCGTCGCGTACGGCGCGGGCGACGCGCTCGGCGAGCCGGCGCGAGAGGTACGGACGGCTCGGGGTGATCCGGGTGACCGGGAACAGCAGGACCTTGCGCCGCTCCACGCGGACCAGATGGGCGGCCTGCAGTTCGTCGCACACCAGGTGGAAGGCCCGCGAGTGGTCCTTGCCGACCCAGCGCCGCCACGAGCGGGGCCGGGAGTTCGCGATCTGCTCCCAGACGGCCGCCTGGAGCGGCGTCGGGTCGGCGGGGGCGGTCACGGCGCGGGCCTTGCCCGACTCGTCCGCCAGGTTGCCGCCGGCCAGCAGCTCGGCCAGGGCCGCAGCGCGCAGGAGGTAGCCCAGCTCGCCGCGGTTGCCCGGCCGCTCCCTGCGCAGGTCGAAGGCGAGCAGGAAGGCCGAGCCCGGCAGCGACTCACCCTGCTTCATCAGCGTCTCCATCGGCTTTCTCCTCCTCGTCCGGACTCGGGTCCGGGGTGTCCTGAGAGGTCTTCCTCGGCCGTCCGCGCGGGCGCATCCGGCCCACGCCGCCGGGTAGCCGCCCGGCTTCGGCCAGGGCCCGCCGCAGCAGGAACTCGATCTGGGAGTTCGTGCTGCGCAGCTCGTCGGAGGCCCACCGGGCCAGCGCGTCGTGCACCACCGGGTCAAGCCGCAGAAGGATCTTCTTCCGCTCCACGGCGGTTACTGGTAGAGAGTGCCCGTGTTGACCACGGGCTGGGTGTCGCGGTCGCCGACCAGCACCACGAGCAGGTTGCTCACCATGGCGGCCTTGCGCTCCTCGTCCAGCTCGACCACGTCGTGCTCGGCGAGCCTGTCCAGCGCCATCTCCACCATGCCGACCGCGCCCTCGACGATCCGCTGCCGTGCCGCGACCACCGCGCCCGCCTGCTGGCGGCGCAGCATGGCGTGGGCGATCTCGGGCGCGTACGCCAGGTGGATGATGCGGGACTCGATGACCTTCACCCCGGCCGAGGCCACGCGGGCGGAGATCTCCGCCGACAGCTTCTCGTTGATCTCCTCGGCGTTGTCCCGCAGCGACAGCCGCGGCTCGCCGTGGGAGTCGTAGGGGTACAGGCCCGCGATGTGCCGTACGGCCGTCTCGGCCTGGATGGCGACGAACTCCACGAAGTCGTCCACCTCGAAGACGGCCTGCGCGGTGTCCTGCACCTGCCAGACCACGACGGTCGCGATCTGGATCGGGTTGCCGTCGGCGTCGTTGACCTTGGTCACGTCGGTCTCGTGGTTGCGGATCCTGGTGGACACCCGCCGCCGTACCGTGATCGGGTTGACCCACTGCAGGCCGGGCGTGCGCAGCGTGCCGACGTAGCGGCCGAGCAACTGCACCACCCGCGCCTCGCCGGGCGCCACCGCGGTGAGGCCGCAGGCCAGCACCACGCCCGCGATGATCATCAGGAAGGACACCACCATCAGCCACACGCCGCCCTGCCCGGCGCCGGAGGCGAGCGTGGCGATGGACACGACGAACAGCGCGATCCCCGCCAGGACGAGCACCGTTGACACCCCCAGCATCATGAACCCGCTTGTCGCCCGCACCTGCCGTTCGCGCGTGGTCGGCGCCGGCATCTCCACGGCGGTCCCCTCGATGGCGATCCCGCCGGTCGCGTCGGCCATCGCCTGCCCCTTTCCTCGTGCCTTCACCTTGCTAGCAAAGTGATATCACTTTTTGGCGCACGGGGCCAGGGGCGGGCGACGGCGGTAGCGGAACTACTCCCCTGCGGTCACCTCGCCGGGTGGGTGGCCGCCCAGTCGAGGAGCGCCGCCGCGGTGTCGAATCGGCGGCTGGAGCTGGTCTCGCCGAGCAGGACGCCGACCAGCCGGTGGCCGTTCACCTCGGCGGCGAAGGCCAGGGTGTAGCCGGCGGCGCGGGTGAAGCCGGTCTTGGCCCCGATCGCGCCCGCCGTGCCGAGCAGCCGGTTGGTGTTCCGCCAGGTGTACGCGCGGTGCTCGTCCGTCGCCGGCAGCGAGCGGTACCGGGTGGAGGTGACCTTCCGCAGCGTCGGGTTGCGCAGCACCGCCTCGGTGAGCAGCGTCTGGTCGCGCGCGGTGGAGTATCCTCCGCCCCCGTACGGCATGCCGTCGGCGTTGACGTACAGGGTGTCGCGCATGCCGAGCCTGCGCGCGGTGGCGTTCATCTCGCCGACGAAGCCCTCGACGCCGGGGCCGTACGTGCGGGCCAGCGCGTGCGCGGCGTCCGCGCCGGAGGGGAGCAGCAGGGCGTACAGCATCTCCTCGACGGTGAAGCGGTCGCCGGCCCGCAGGTTCGCCACCGCGGCGCCGCCGCGGGAGGCGTACCGCACGTCCTCGGCCGTGACCGTGACCATGTCGCCCGGCTTGGCCTGCGCGAGCGCGGTGTAGGCCGTCATCAGCTTGGTCAGGCTGGCCACGGGCATGCGCACGTCGGCCTGCTTGGCGAAGCGCACCTTACCGGTGGAGACGTCCAGCAGGTACGCCGCCCGCCCGAGCACCGCGGGCGCGTTGTCGTCCGCGACGCTCGCGGCCGGCGCGGCGGGGACGGCGGGCACGGCGGGCACCTCGGTCCCGGCAGGGGCGGCGGGCACGCCAGGGGCGGTGGGCACGGCCACGGCCGCCTGTGCCGCGGTGGCGCCGCCGGTCACGACGGCGCTCGCGACCGCCAGGCCGGCGAGGGCGGAACGAAGACGGTTCTTGCGGGGAGAGTCAGGGGATTGCAGGGGCATGCGGATGTCGGCTCCTTGCTTCCATGCCGCCTACCGGGTTAGCTGACGGGTTCGGGCTGGAAAGTGCCCTACGGGCGCCGCCGCTGGCGGGCGCGCCGATTCACCCCCATGGGTGGGTCCCCGGCTCCGCGAGGCGCGGATTCGGCGGCCGCACGCGCTCCGGCCGGGGGCGGCCGGGACGTGCGGTCCGGGCGATGACATACGGCAGCGGGCGTGGGTCGCATGCGTGCCGTAGCCTGCACGGTAATCGAAAACCGACAAATAGTGCAATTAGCGTAAAAGATGATTTAACATCACAAGTCAGGAGAAGTTGGACAGGCTGGTCGTGTCAGGGCCGCACGCCCCACCCGTCACACGCATCCCGCCGAGCCGGAAATCGCGTTGCCCCGGCCGGCGGCGCTCGTGCATGGTGATCGCCATGAACGTGCCGTTCCGGCAGATCCGCGCCGCCTACACCGACGAGACGATCACCGTCTACCAGGCGTACAGCTCCGCCATTGCCAGGCCCGCCGTCGCCGCGCAGCGCTTCGTGCCCCCGTTCAAGCTCGACCGGATGACCTGGATCAAGCCGTCCTTCCTGTGGATGATGTACCGCTGCGGCTGGGCCGCCAAGCCCGGCCAGAGCCACGTCCTCGCCGTCGAGATCACCCGCGAGGGCTGGGAGTGGGCGCTCGCGCACGCCTGCCTGAGCCACTACGACCGCGAGCACCACGCCGACCACGAGTCCTGGCGGGCGCTGCTGCGCGAGAGCCCCGTCCGCATCCAGTGGGACCCCGAACGCGACCGCGAGCTGAACCCGCTGCCGCACCGCTCCATCCAGGTCGGCCTGTCGGGCGAGGCCATCCGCCGCTACGCGGAGGACTGGACCGTCTCCATCACCGACATCACCGAAGGGCTCCGCGACCGGGTGCCGCAGGAGCGCCCGTACCCGCTGCCGCCGGATCTGGCGCAGCGGATCGGCGCGACCGTGGCGGATTGACCGGCGCGTAGGCCCGGGTCGTCCGGGCCCGGACCGCGATCGACTGACTTTCGGCCCCTTCCTGACCGGCCCCGGCCGCAGCATCCTGGAAGGGAGGATCCGGGGGCCCTCGGCTCGGCCCCGTCGTGAGCGCCGGGCCCGGGGGAGTGATCCGTGGGGGAGGTGAGGCACGTGTTCGTCGATCGCCGTGACGCGGGCGTCCGCCTGGGCGAGCGCCTGCACGGGCACGTGAAGGACGGCGACCCCATCGTGCTGGGGCTGCCACGCGGCGGCGTGGTCGTGGCCTTCGAGGTGGCCGCGGCCCTGAACGCGCGACTGGACGTCATCGTGGTGCGCAAGCTCGGCGTGCCGTTCCATCCGGAGCTCGGCTTCGGCGCCATCGGCGAGGAGGGCGTACGGGTGCTGAACACCGACGTCGTCGAGCACGCCGGGCTGACCGAGGCCGAAATGGCCGCGGTGGAGCGGCGCGAGCGGGCCGAGCTGGAACGCCGCGCGGCCCGCTACCGCGGCGGCCGGCCCGCCGCGCCGCTGGAGGGCCGTACCGCGATCGTCGTGGACGACGGCGTCGCCACCGGCGGCACCATGCGGGCCGCCTGCCAGGTCGCCCAGGCCCGCGGCGCCGCCCGGGTGATCGCCGCGGTGCCCGTGGGCGCGCCGGAGGCCATCGCCGTCCTGCGCAGGTCGGCCAACGAGGTGATCTGCCTGCGCGCGCCGCGCGACCTGTTCAGCATCGGCTCCTGGTACTCCGACTTCGCCCAGACCACCGACGACGAGGTCACCACGCTGCTGACCCGTGCGGCGTCCCCGCCCGCCCGCCACCGCGACGGCCCCCACCCCGCGCACACCGGCTGACACGACGGCGTACGGCACGGCCCGCGGGGGCGGCGGCCGGGAACACCGGCGGCGGTCAGACGGCGGCCTTGGCCTGGTCGAGGGCGGCCAGGTAGGACTGGACGCCCATGCCCATGGTGGCGACGTGCTCGCGCATCAGCCGCTGGTAGTGCGGCGCGGTCGGGTACCGGTGGTCCACCTGGAACTCCCCGGCCAGGGAGAACCAGGTGACGGGGACGGCGCCCGCCTGGACCATGCGCTGCACCGCGACGGCGTGCGTCTCGGCGGTGACGCTGGCCGAGGCGTCCACCACCAGGTACACCTCGTAGCCCTCGCGCAGCGCGCCGAGGACGGTCTGCAGGACGCAGCCCTCGGTGGACACCCCCGCGATGGCGAGCTTCCTGCGCCCGGTCCGCCGCACGGCCTCCGCGAACCCCTCGTCGAGGAAGCCGTTGAAGTTGCCGCCGCGCTCGATGACCGGGTGATCCCCGATCACCTCCAGGAGCTGCGGGTACAGCGGGCCGGAGGGCTTGCTGGGCAACCCGTTGGTCACCACCAGTCCGCTCTGGTACAGCACGGCCGTCTTGGCCAGGCCGACGACGTTGTTGATGTGCGCGGCCGTGTCATGGGAGCGCAGGACGTTGGCGAACCCGACGGCGTGATCCACCAGCACGATCGTGGTGTTGGCCGGGGTCAGGGGCTCCAGGGACATGATGCCTCCATGTCACTAATGACCATTTGGTTACTAAGACGATAGCACTCTTAATGACCAGATGGACACTTAGCCCCCCCGGTGCACCCGCGCATGCGGTCCCGCCCGCGGCCTCCGGCAAAGGATGGCAACGATAACAGTCCGGTAGTCATCCAGTGCATAAGGGGAAATCAAGCCTTGACGGCATGGAATGGCATCGTTAACAATTCCGGGACAGTCAGCCACCCGTTGCCGGCGCCTTCGGACCCCGAGGAGACGACATGGTCCGCCCACGACTTGTTAACGCTAACAACCCCACCCGGCGCGATCTGCTGCTCGGACTGGGAGGACTGGCCGCGGCCGGGGCGCTGGGCGCCTGCGGGGTGCCCACGGAGTCGGAGGCACCCGCCGCGCTCGGTACCTCCGCGGCCCCGTCCGCCGGGCAGGCCCGTGGCGAGATCACGCTGTGGATGCGCGACGACGACCTGCTGAAGGTCTTCCGCACGGTGGTCCCGGCCTTCAACGCCAAGTACCCCGGCGTGAAGGTGAACCTCAAGGGCGTGGACATCGCCACCAAGCTGCCGCCCGCCCTGGTCAGCGGCACCGGCCTGCCCGACGGCTCCTTCTGGGAGGACGACCAGATCGGCCAGCACGCCGACCACCTCTACGACCTGACCGCCCTGATGGGCAGGTACCGCGACGACACCGTCCAGTTCAAGCTGGACGTCCTCACCCACGACGGCCGGCTGGTCGGTATCCCCTGGGACACCGACCCGGGCCTGCTCTACTACAACGACGAGATCCTGACCGGGGCCGGAGTGGACCCGGCCTCGCTCACCGACTATGACGCGCTGCTGGAGGCCGCCCGCGCCATCAAGGCCGGCAACCCCAAGGCCAGGCCCATCCCGCTGGAGCAGGACAACACCCTCGGCATGATGTGGTACACGATGTTCCTGAACCAGCAGCAGGGACACGGTCTGGTGGACCCCTCCGGCAGGCTGACCCTGGACGGCGCGGCCTCGCGCCGCGCGCTCACCTGGATCAAGACGATCGTGGACGAAGGGCTGGGCGCACGGCAGAAGTTCGCGAGCACCGCCCAGATCACCATGCTCGACGACGGCATCATCTCGCTGGTGCCGTGGGCGATCTGGTTCATCTTCATCCCGCAGTCGGGCCTGAAGAAGACGACGGGCAAGTGGCGGGTGACCGGCCTGCCCGCCTGGACGCCCGGCGGCGCCCGCTCCGGGCTCATGGGCGGCAGCTCCTTCGTCATCCCCGCCAAGGCCAAGAACCCGGAGCTGGCCTGGCTCTTCTACGAGTTCGCCGTCTACGACCCCCAGGGGTACCGCACGGTGTTCTCCAAGAACAGCGTCTACCCGACCGGCCTCAACACCGTGGTGCCGTCGGTCAAGTCCGCGCTGGACCCGGCCAAGCCGCTGGTGGACCGGCTGCCCCAGCTCGGCGGCGTGGACAACTGGGCGATCAGCACGAAGGCCGCGCTGGACATCCCGGCCGGCTACACGGCCCCCTCCTGGTACGGCCAGGCCGCCAAGTACCTGGGCGCCAACATCCAGCGCCTGATGGACGGCAGGATGTCGGTGGACGAGGTGATCGCCAAGTCCACGGCCGACATCCAGAAGAACCTGATCGACAGGAACTGATCGGCCGTGTCGCTACTGGCGAACCGGGTGGCCGCCCGTCGTGCGCCCGCCACCCGCCCCGCGCGCGCCGCCCGCGGCCCGCGTACGGGCTGGCGGGGGCTGCTGCTGGTGACCCCGTTCTTCGTGTTCTTCGCGGCCTTCGCCGCCTACCCGCTGTACTACGCCTTCCAGCTCAGCTTCCTGGACTGGCACGGCGGTGCGACCTACCGCTGGGCCGGCCTGGACAACTATCGCTACCTGCTGACGAACCCGGACTTCTGGGCCGCGCTGGGCAACACCGCGCTCATCTGGCTGCTGATCGTGCCGCTGCAGACGATCGGCGCCATCGCGGCGGCGGGCGCCCTGTCGCGGGCCAGGCTCCGGTTCACGCGCCTGCTCCGCACCGCGGTGATCATCCCGTACGTGACGCCGCTGGCGGCCATGGCCCAGGCGTTCATCCTGATCTTCGACCGGGACTACGGGGTGGTCAACCACCTGCTCGGCCTGGCCGGCCTGCCGCACGTCGAGTGGCTGACCTCGACGGAGTGGTCCAAGGTGACGATCGCGCTGCTGGTGCTGTGGAAGACCAGCGGGTTCGCGCTCATCGTCATGCTGGCCGCCATCCAGGGCATCCCGCAGGAGGTCTACGAGGCGGCGGCGCTGGACGGGGCAGGTCCCCTCACCACCTTCTGGAGGATCACCGTGCCGCTGATGCGCCACGCCATCGCGTTCTTCGTGGTCATCTCCACACTGGGCATCTCCCAGATGTTCCTGGAGCCGTACGTGCTGACCGACGGCGGGCCGTACAACAGCAGCACGACCAGCGGGCTGTACCTGTTCCAGCACATCGGCGCCTCCGACCTGGGCACCGGCGCGGCCAACACCTTCCTGCTGGTGGCCATGGTGCTGGCGCTGTCGCTGGCCGCGGTGCGGCTGTTCCGGGAGTCGAAGTGACCGCGCTGCGCCGCGGCGGCGGCTACCTGCTCCTCGCGGCGGCCGTCGTGGCGTTCCTGTACCCCATCTGGTGGATGGTCGTCTCGGCGTTCAAGCCGGGGGCGAGCATCCTGAACGACCCGCTGGGCGCCGGGCCGTTCACGCTGGACAACTTCCGCGCCATGCTCGAACAGGTCCCGATCGGCCAGGCGCTGGGCAACACCGCCGTGGTCGTGGCCGCCAAGAGCGCGCTGACGATGGTGTTCTGCCCGCTGGCCGGGTACGGCTTCGCGAAGTACCACTTCCGGTTCAAGGAGGCCCTGTTCGGGGTGGTGCTGCTGACGCTGATGCTGCCCACCCTGGCCCTGGTCATCCCGCTGCTGCTGGAGATGAAGCAGCTCGGCTGGGTCAACACCTACCAGGCGCTGATCCTGCCCGGCGCGGTGGACGCCTTCAGCGTGTTCTACATGCGCCAGGTGATCAGTCAGGTGCCGGACGAGCTGCTGGACGCCGCCGCCATCGACGGCGCCTCGGTGCTGCGGACGTTCTGGTCGGTCGTGGTGCCCGTGATCCGTCCCGGCCTGGCGGCGCTGGCCGTGCTCACCTTCTTCAACGTCTACAACGACCTGGTCTGGCCGATCGTGGCGGTCAACGACGAGAGCAGGCAGACCGTCTCGGTGCTGCTGGCCAACCTCGCCACCAACGTGACCGGCGCCCAGACCGCCAGCGGCTTCGACCTGTGGGGCCAGCTCATGGCCGCCTGCACCATCGCCACCGTTCCCACCGTCATCGTCTTCCTGCTGGTGCAGCGCCACTTCATCAAGGGCCTGCTGGCAGGCAGCGGCAAATAGACAGGAGTCGTCGTTGCTCACCGCTGACATCACGCTCAGCACCTACTTCCATCGCGGTCCCGTGGACCGCCGCCTGTTCGGGTCGTTCGTGGAGCACATGGGCCGGTGCGTGTACACCGGCATCTACGAGCCCGGCCATCCGGCGGCCGACGAGCACGGCTTCCGCGCCGACGTGGCCGACCTGGTCCGCGAACTGGGCGTCACGCTGGTCCGCTACCCGGGCGGCAACTTCGTCTCCGGCTACCGCTGGGAGGACGGCGTCGGCCCGCGGGAGTCCCGGCCCCGCACGTTCGACCTGGCCTGGCGCGGGATCGAGCCGAACGAGGTCGGCACCGACGAGTTCCTCGGCTGGGCCGCGCGCGGCGGCCTGACCCCGATGATGGCGGTGAACCTGGGCACCCGCGGCATCCAGGAGGCCGCCGACCTGGTCGAGTACTGCAACGCGCCCGGCGGCACCCGCTGGTCGGACCTGCGCCGCGCCAACGGGACCGCCGAGCCGTACCGGGTGCCGCTGTGGTGCCTGGGCAACGAGATGGACGGCCCCTGGCAGATCGGCCACACCGGCGCCCGCGAGTACGGCGTGCTGGCGCGCGAGGCGGGCAAGGCCATGAAGCTCGTCGATCCCGGCATCGAGCTGGTGGTCTGCGGCAGCAGCCACCGGCACATGCCGACCTTCGGCTACTGGGAGGCCGAGGTCCTGGAGCAGACCTACGACGTGGCCGACTACCTGTCCCTGCACGCCTACTACCTCAACGACGGGGAGCGCGCCGGATACCTCGGCTCCGGCGCGGCGCTGGACGCGTTCATCGGCGACGTGATCGCCACCGCCGACGCCGTGGGCGCGCGGCTGGGCCGTGGCAAGCGGATCAACCTGTCCTGCGACGAGTGGAACGTGTGGACCCGCGACCCCTACGTGGACCTGACCGCCCGCGAGCCGGACGTGGCCCTGCCGCTCACCGAGCACGAGTACACCCCGCTGGACGCGGTGGTGACCGGCGACCTGCTGGTCGCGCTGCTCAACCACGCCGACCGCGTCCGCATCGGCTGCCTGTCGCTGCTGGTCAACGTGAGCGCGCCGATCCTCACCGAGGCGGGCGGCCCGGCACGCAAGCAGACGATCTTCTACCCGTTCGCGCTGGCCGCCCGGATGGCCCGCGGCCACAGCCTCCACACGGTGGTCGCCGGCCCGGAGGTCGCCACCGTACGGCACGGCGACGTGCCCGCCGTCGCCGCCGCCGCGACCCACGACGAGGACACCGGGGAGGTGGCCCTGTTCGTCACCAACCGGAGCGCGGAGCCTGCGGAGATACGGCTGCGCCACGCGGGCCCCGGAACGCTGAAGATCCACGACGCGTGGACGCTGACCGCGTCCGGCACGCCCGTCCCGAAGCCCTTCACCCGGCACGTGGCCGCCGACGACGGGGTCACCGTCCTGCACCTGCCCGCCGAGTCATGGACAGCGCTGCACGCCCAGCGAAAGGACTGAGAAACATGGCGAGTAGTGGACTCAGCCCGGCGCCGGGGCGGTGCTGGCCCGCCGTACCAGCGCCGGGACCACGTGCGGCGCCTCGACGGGGCCGCCGTCACCGCCGTCGATCAGGCGCAGCAGCACCTCGACGGCGCGGCGGCCCACCTCCTCGTGGTCCGGCCTGACCGTGGTCAGCGGCGGGATCAGGTATCCGGCCTCGGGGATGTCGTCGAACCCCACCACGCTGACGTCGCCGGGCACCCGGATGCCGCGCTCGTGGAAGGCACGCAGCAGGCCGAGCGCCATGTGGTCGTTGGCGGCGAAGACCGCCGTCACACCAGGGCGTTCGGCCAGTTCCAGCCCGGCCTGGTAGCCCGACTCGGCGCTCCAGTCGCCGGGCACCACGCGGGGGACGACGCGCCCGGCCTCCTCCAAAGTGGTGCGCCACGCCTCGATGCGGGCCTGGGCGTCCATGCGATCGCGCGGCCCGGACACGTGCCACACCGTCGAGTGGCCCAGGCGCAGCAGGTGCTCCACGGCCATCCGCACGCCCTCGGCCTGGTCGATGCGCACGGCCGGGACCGAGTCGTCGGGAGCCGCCTCCACCGCGACGGCGGGCAGGCCCGCCGGAAGGCTGAGCAGGGCGCTGGTGGCCGCGGCGCGGGCGGCGAAGACCGTGATCACGCCGGCGACCGTGTGGCTCGTCAGATCGGCCACGGCCTCGACGATGCTGCCCCGATCGAAGCTCTCGGGCGTGGCGATGGTGACGCCATACCCGGCGCCGCGGGCCGCCCGGCCGATCCCCAGCAGGGTGGAGGCGGGCCCGAACAGCACCGAGTCGAAGCTGATCACGCCGATCGCGTGGGCCTGCCGGCGCACCAGGCCGCGTGCCATCAGGTTGGGGCGGTAGTCGAGCCTGCGGATCGCGTCCAGGACCCGCTCGCGCGTCTCGGGGCGCACGTTCGGGCGCTCGTTGAGCACCCGCGACACCGTCTGGTTCGACACACCCGCCAGCCGCGCGACGTCACCGATCACCGCGGGCCGTGCGCCCCGCCGCCCTCCTGTCATCGACCCAACTCCTCCAGACCGGTTGCGTGATAACGATATCAGCGATCATCCAGGCCCCGGCCCGCCCCGCCATCAGGGCAGGCCCGCCCGGCGGCGCCGCGTACGGGAGGCCGTCCTGGCCGGGTCTGCCAAGCCGGGCGCCACGCGCTCCGGCCGGTCCGTTCCGAACCGCACGCGAAGCACTTGACGTGCTGGTTGATAACGTTAACATTTCTTTGGATCCCCCGCCGACCCCTGGAGTCCCACGGTGCACAACGCACGCCTCACGATCGATCCCGCCTTCACCGTCGCCCCGGTGCGGCGGCGCACCTTCGGCACCTTCGTCGAACACCTCGGCCGCTGCGTCTACACCGGCATCTACGAGCCCGGCCACCCCAGCGCCGACGAGGACGGCTTCCGCCGCGACGTGCTGGAGCTGACCCGGGAACTGGGGGTCACCACCGTCCGCTACCCGGGCGGCAACTTCGTGTCCGGCTACCGATGGGAGGACGGCGTCGGCCCGCGCGAGCGTCGGCCCCGGCGGCTGGACCTCGCCTGGCACAGCACCGAGACCAACGAGGTCGGCGTCGAGGAGTTCATGGCCTGGTGCGGCAAGGCCGGCCTGGAACCGATGATGGCCGTCAACCTCGGCACCCGCGGCGTGCAGGAGGCGCTGGACCTGCTCGAATACTGCAACCACCACTCCGGCACCACCCTGTCCGACCTGCGCGTCGCCAACGGCGCCAAGGAGCCGTACGGCATCCGGATGTGGTGCCTGGGCAACGAGATGGACGGCCCCTGGCAGATCGGCCACAAATCGGCCCGCGAGTACGGCAGGCTGGCCGCCGAGACCGCCCGCGCCATGCGCATGGCCGATCCCGGGCTGGAGCTGGTGGCCTGCGGCAGTTCCAGCTCCTCCATGCCGACCTTCGGCGCGTGGGAGGCCACCGTGCTGGAGGAGACCTACGACCTGGTCGACTTCATCTCCTGCCACGCCTACTACGAGGAGAAGGACGGCGACCTGGGCGGCTTCCTGGCCTGCGCCACCGACATGGAACGCTTCATCGCCTCGGTCGTGGCCACCGCCGACCACGTGGGGGCCAGGCTGCGCTCCCGCAAGAAGATCAACCTGTCCTTCGACGAGTGGAACGTCTGGTACCTGTCGCGCTTCCAGGCCGCCGAGCCGCCCGCCGACTGGCCGGTGGCCCCGCCGCTGCTGGAGGACCACTACCACCTGGCCGACGCCGTGGCCGTCGGCGGCCTGCTCATCACGCTGCTGCGCAACAGCGACCGGGTCACCGCCGCCTGCCTGGCCCAACTGGTCAACGTGATCGCGCCCATCATGACCGAGCCGGGCGGCCGGGCCTGGAAGCAGACCACCTTCCACCCCTTCTCCCAGGCCGCCCGCCACGCCGCCGGCCAGGTGCTCCGCGTGGAGCCGGTCTCACCGTCGTACGACACCGCCGAGTACGGCGAGGTGCCGCTGCTGCACGCCGTGGCCACCCACGACGAGCGGCAGGGCACCACGGTCTTCGCCATCAACCGCGCCACCGACCGCCCGCTCGCGCTGGAGATCGACGCCCGCGCCCTCGGCGGCGTACGCGTGGTCGAGGCCACCACCCTGACCGACCCCGACGTCTACGCCCGCAACACCGCCGACGACCCCGACCGCATCACCCCCCGCCCCAACCCCGACGTCCAGCACGACCCCCTGACCGTGCTGCTCCCGCCGGTCTCCTGGAACATGATCAGACTGGCCTGACCCCGCCGCACGCCCCCTGCCGGCCGTGCCGCGCCGCCGGGCCCGGTCAGGCGGCCGGGCAGATGGTGGCCCCGGCCGCGCCGAGGTCGCCGACAGAGGGCCGGCGCGGCATGGCCGAGGCCACCCGCCGCGTCCAGCACGCGACGCGGTCCTCCACGAACACCAGGACGGCGCACGGGCGCCGCACAGGGCTCAGCCGGACGGAGGAGCGTGGCGGTCGTGGGGGTCCTGAGAGCCATGGGGGGCGATCGGGGGGTCGGAGAAGGGGCCGCCGGCGGTGTTGGCCGCGCGGTGGCTCGCCTCCTCGGCGACGCGCACGGCGTACAGGCCGGTGCCGGGGTCGATGGGGACCAGGCCGAACGCCGTATCGACGTCCTCCTCGGCCAGCTCCAGCCTCGCCAGCGCGTCGGCGAGAGTCGCGCCCGGCGGGAGCCGTACCGTGAGCAGGACCATGGCTTCTCACGTTACCCGGCGCGCCCCGTCAGGCCGCGTGCCGGGTGTGCCTGCCCAGGCTCTCCAGGACGGCGGGCGGGTTGATGACGCCGTAGCCGTAGTCGTGGTCGAAGCCCAGGGTGCTGCGGTCCTCGGCGGTACGGTGCAGCAGGGTGCGGAGCTGGGCGGGCGAGATCTCGGTGGCGGGGTGGCGGGTGCGGATCGCGGCGACCGCGCCGGCGGCCACGGGGCACGCGGCGGAGGTGCCGGTGTCGGGGGTGCCGGGCCCGTTCGCCTCGGAGCCGGCGAAGTGGGTGTAGGCGCAGATGTCGGGCTTGCGGTCCGAGAGCCGGCCGGGGCCCTGGGAGGAGTAGCCGACGCGTTCCAGGCCGGTGTCGACGCCGCCGACCGACAGGACCCGCGGGTGGGAGTTGGCGCCGGTGATGGGGCGATCGGGGAAGCCGCACCTGCGGTCGGGGCACTCACGGCCGCAGTTGCCCGCGGAGAAGACGATGTCGGCGCCCGCCTGGTCCAGGCTGGCGACGATCAGGTTGAACGGGTGGGCGAGATTGTCGGAGTAGTTACCGGGATGCCCGGGAGGGAAGTCCTGGCCGGGGGAGAACAGCCCCCAGCTGTTGCTGATCACCAGGGACCGGGAGCCGGCGGGCATGGCCTCCAGCACCGTGCGCAGGTGGGCGTAGGCGGCCACCGCGTCGGACAGCAGCCCGGCGACGTTGTGCGGCGACAGCAGGACGGGGATGTCGAGCAGGGTCGCGCGCGGCGCGGCGATCAGCGCGTCGAAGGCGCACATGGTGCCGTGCGCGACGGGGTACTCGCCCGGAGTGCCGCCGACGCCCGGCGGGCTCCAGCTCCGCTCGGTGTCGATGATCACCTCGCGGCCCAGGTGGGCCTGGACGTGGGCGGCGTTGATCCCGCTGTCCACGATCGCCAGCGTGACACCGCTGCCGTCGTGTCCCTCCACCGTCATCTCGGGGGCGCCCAGCAGCCTGGCGACGTCCTGCCAATGCCCCACGGGGCCGTCGCCGCCGCAGGTCGGGGTGCTGTGGATGACCGGGTCGGCGAACACCCCGGCGACATCCCGCCGCGCCGAAGGCAGCAGCACCGACCTGGTGGACAGCTCGTCGTCGGCGATCTCGCCGCGCACCAGCACGGCGGCGTCCTGGGGGGCGTAGGAGAACTCCACCCGCTGGTTCAGCGACAGAGGGTCGCCGTACGCCGAGGCCGGCACCGGACGCGGCACCGCGACGGGGGCGAACGCCTGGTCCAGCACGACACCGGGCAGGCGGCCCGCGACGTCGGCGGCCGTGGCCCTGACGCCGGGCTCGATCACCGCGGCGACGACGTCGGGGGCGGGGCGGAGCTGGATCAGAACCCGCATGATTCTCACCATCGTCAATAGGAGGAATTCAGCTCCTCCAGATTCCCGCACGCGATCGGCGGCGTCCACCCGGCCAAAGGATGGCGTAACCCTTTTATGCTCGTATGGGGGCGCAGTGTCGCCGGCCTTTTCCATTCCGGTGCGACGACAAAAGGGATGCATGCGGAGCGACCGCGCGCCGGGAAAGGTCAATGTCACTGGCGCGTCACCCGCGCGGCCATTTACAGAACGTAATCATCTCTGGCACGTTCGGTAACTGCCTCCGGGGTGGCAGGGCCCGGCGGCCTCCGTCTGTCCGCACGGGCCACGCGCCCCCTTCCCCCGAGAGGGAACGATGCCACACAGCCCCCAGCAGCGCGGGTTCGCCCTCGCCGTCACGGCCGCCGCCGCGATCGCCGTCGCCGGCGCGGCCGCTCCCGCCTCGGCCGCGACCCCCGCCTCCAGCGCCATCGTTTTGGGCGTCGTAGACGAAAGGCCGACGTACAAAATCGACAATGTCGTCACCGGCGGGCACCTGGTGCCGGAGGGATGGGGTTCCAATTCGAATGACATCCCCATATACGCGGTGGTCTCAGATCTGGGCAACGGCTGGAACTTCCGTGAACGGCGTGACCTCGACGGGTGGGCGTACTATCAGATTCGCAACTCGACCACCAAGAAGTGCATCCGGCCCGCCCCGTTCGCGGTCGGAAACCGCACTCTCGTCATTCAGGAGACGTGCGACACCGCCGACTCCTACCAGTACTGGCGTGTGGAGCGGTCCATCTCCAGCCCTCAGCGGGTGCAGATCATCAACCGGGCCTCGGAGGACGCATTCCAGCCCTGGACCCCGCTGAACGTGGACCAGTGGGTCTTCATGACCAACCCCGGCACCGACCTCACCCACTGGGTGCTCCGGCCCCAGTGACCCGTTCGGCGGTCCCACCTCCTCGCCCCCTCCAGGGGGTGGGGCCGCTCTCTCCCGCGCGTCACCACGCTGCGAGACCGCGCCCGGGGCTCGGCGGCACCATTGCGTGAGCGGGTGTGGGCGGCCCGGCGGGGGCGTGCACCGACACCGCCAGGCCGGTCATCGACCGGAGCGATGCGCCCGAGCGGAGGCCCGGCCGACGGTTCCGGCGCCGCCGGACAGGCGTAGGTGTGGCGCAGCCGTGGAGGCCCTGGATGAGGCAAGCAGCGATCAGAGGAAAACGCGAGCGATCTCAAGCCACTTCTGCGCGTCCTCGCCGACTGCCGTGAGGTCGGTCTGGGCGCGGGACCTGCGTTGGGTGACTCGAAGGCAGAAGTCGAGAGCACTGCCCTGGACCCGTTGCTCGGCGTCTTCTGGGCCCCATGCCCAGGTCTGGCCGTCGGGACCGGTCAGCTCGACCCGGAACGGCTCTGCCGGAGGAGGCAATTGGGCGGCATAGAACGACAGCTCTCGCCCCACCACTCCCAACGCGGCCACATGCCGGAGCCGGCTCGTCGGACGACGGGAGACACCCAGCGTGTCGAATACGTCCTGCCCGTGAGCCCACGTTTCCATCAGCCGAAGCGGCACCATGAGCGCTGCGCTCAACTGCGAGCCGTACCACGGAAACCCATGGTCCGGCGGAAGGTCACGTAGCTCCGCCGCCACCTCGGTTCGGCCGGCGCGCCATTGTTCCAGCAGTACCGATCGCGGTTTGGCCGCTCCCGCGGCGGCGTCGAGATCGGCGTATTGGCTGCCTGCGGCTTCCGCCTGCTTCAGCACGGCGTCGAACGCCTCCGGGGTCCGTATGGCGATGAGAACGTTCGCATCGGCTGCGGCAAGATGAGCGATCTGGTGGGCGATCGTCCATCCCACCGCCGGCGTAGGCTTCGACCAGTCGGTCTCCGCTGACACCAGCGCGTCAAGCTCATCCCCCTCGGCCACCAGGTCGGGCAGAGCACGGTCGAGCTCTACACCGGACATGTCAAGGCCGTAGTTCAACATCGGTGTCACCCCCACGCATTGACGGGCATCGACGGCAACGGGCTTGTCCCGCGTTCGGACGGGCGAAGATGATCTAGGTGGTCAGGCTACCGAGGTTGATTTCGGCAAGCCGAACTCGTTCTGGTTCACGTGTCGCCGACACCGTCCCTGACAGGCCGGGAACCGTGGGCAGCCGGACGCCAAGCGCCAGGTCAGCCAGCCGATGACCGCCACCCCGATCGTCTCGGCGCCGTCTCATGTACATGCAGGCATCGCGCGCGCAGGACGACGGCCCGCCTGGCACGTCCACCCATGGGCGATCCTTGTCCACACGGGGTTCCGGGAGCATGCCGAGAACGCATGGGCGCTGTCTGGACCTAGGGGAGGGCGCCATCGGGCCGGCTGCACCAGCCCTGGGCAGCCCAGGTCTCATCCCCGCAGCCGTCGGCGACCGCGCTGCGGATCGCCCAGGGCGCACCCGCGGCGAGCGAGAGCAGGTCCGGGAAGAGCCGAGGCTCGCCCGCGAGTAGGCCGCCACCCTGCCCGCCCAACTGGCCACCGCCACCACCGCCACGGCCACCACCGTCACGGCCACCGCCACCACCGCCACGGCCACCACCGCCACCGTCACGGCCACCGCCGCCCGCCACCGCCGCCGCCACCGTGGAGCGCGCCGCGGCTGCCGCGGAGCGCGCCACGCCCTCAGGCCCATGCCGACCTGGAGGCGGTCCGGCGCGAGCACGCGCCCGGCGGCCGGTGGCCCCAGGAGCGCCCCCCATGCCGTCGCGCGACACCGCGCATCAGCGCACCGCGCGGAAAGCGACGGGAGGGCTCTTGACGAATGCGGCGGGCGTCGCCGGCCCTCCATGCGCTATAAATGTAGCGATACAGATGTAGCGAATGGGAGAGTGACATGTACGACGTGGTCATCGTGGGAGCCGGTCCCACCGGGCTGATGGCCGCCTGCGAGCTGGCGCTGGCGGGCGTTCCATGCACGATCGTGGACAAGCGCGGCGGCGAGTCCAACGTCACGCGGGCTTTCGGTCTGCACGCCCGGGCCCTGGAGCTCCTCGACGCCCGAGGCATGGGCGATGAACTGGTCGCGCGGGGCAACCCGCTCAGGATGGTGCATCCCGCCTACGCCTCACGGGTCGATTTCGGGCGGCTCGACACGCGGTACCCGATGCTGCTGCTCGTGCCCCAGAACGGCACCGAGAAGCTCCTTCAGCAGCGCGCCGCCGACCTCGGAGTACAGATCCGCCGCAACGCCGATGTGGTCGGCCTGACCCAGGACGCCGAGTCCGTACGGCTGAGGCTTGAGGACGGAGGCGAGCTGGAGGCCAGGTATGTCATCGGTGCCGACGGCGCCCACAGCACCGTCCGCGACCTGGTCGACGTGGGCTTCGCCGGCGCGGCCTACAGCCTGCCCATGCTGCTGGCCGATGTCCGCATTCCCACCTCCGAGCCGCCGCCCATCACCCAGGTCGGCACGCAGGGCGTGGTGGTGACCCTCCCGTTCGGCGACGGCTGGTTCCGGGTCGGCGCATGGCTGCGCGAAGAGCAGCAGAACGCGGACTTCGCCCAGATCCGCGAGGCCTTCCGCCAGATCGCCGGGACCGACTATGACATGAGCGAGCCGCGCTGGTTCTCCCGCTTCACCGCCGAACGCCGCCAGGCCCGCAGTTACCGATCGGGGCGGGTCTTCCTGGCCGGGGACGCCGCCCATGTGAACTCGCCCATCGGCGGCCAGGGCATGAACACCGGCATCCAGGACGCCATCAACCTGGGCTGGAAACTCGTCGCGACTGTGCAGGGCTGGGCGCCGCCCTGGCTGCTCGACACCTACCACGCCGAGCGGCACCCTGTCGGCTCCGCCGTCCTGGCCATGACCGACCACCTCACCAGGCTGGTGCTCAGCGGTTCACGGGTGCGCCTGGAGATCAACCGGCGCATCATGGCGACCCTGCTCCACACCGCTCCCGGCCGCCGCCGTATCCTCGGCAGGCTGCCCGGGCTGGAGTTCGCCTACCCGCCCGTCGGGCCGGACGCCCACCCGCCGGCCGGGCGCCGCGCCGCCGACGCCCCGACGGACGCGGGCCGTCTGTACGAGGTACTGCGCGCAGGCACCTTCGTCCTGCTCTCCGGCAAGGGCGTGCCGACCCCCTGGCGTAATCGCGTTCGGCACGCCAGGCCCCTTGGCAGCACCAGGCCCGAGGCGACACTGATCCGCCCGGACGGCTACGTGGCCTGGGCCGGGGACCACACCGGTATCGAAGCGGCTCTGGTGAAATGGTGTGGCCCGGCCGACCACACCGACAGGGAAGGAAATCGTGCCACCGCCTAACCCACAACGCCGCGACCACCTGGCGGACGCGGCCATCACGGTGCTGGCCGAGCAGGGGTCACGCGGGCTGACCCACAGAGCCGTCGATGCCGCCGCCGCCGTACCGGCCGGCACCACCTCGCGCTACTTCCGCACCCGCGACGCGCTGCTCAACGGGGTCATCGAGCGGATCACCCACCGGCTCCGCGAACGCGTGGACGCCTACACCATCCGGTCGATCTCGCCCGCCGATCTGGAGGAAGCGCTGGTCGCCGTCCTGACCACGATGCTGACCGACGACCAGCACGATCCGCTGGCCCTGTTCGAGCTGCACCTGGAGAGCACCAGAAACCCCCGTCTGCGGCACACGCTGACCGAGGCCCTGCACGGCCGAAGCGATCTCATCATCCGCCAGTGCCGCGCCGCCGGAATCGACATAAGTCAGGACGACGCCATGCTCCTGGAGATGAGCGTGCTGGGCATCCTCTTCACCGCTCTCACCACCGGCGTGCCCGAGTCTCCGAGCGAGCCGATCCGCACCGCCGTACGGGCTCTCCTGGCCCACCACCAATCGGGTGCCCGCCGCCACGACGCCCGCGCCACCCGAACACAAGCCCGTACGACGACCGGCTAGACGCGCGCATCGGCCGTGACCGGTGTGCGGAACCCGCGTGCGATCAGCCAGCCGCCGAGGAAGAACTCGTTGAGCCCCAGCGGCAGACCGTAGACGAGCATGTCCAGGTCGCCGCCGAACAGATCGAACAGCGATCCCGCGAGCAGGATCGCGACGCCGGCCAGGCCCCAGATCGTGATGAACCGGGGGACCAGCCGTAGCCGGTGCAGGAGGGCGTACCAGACGACCGCGCCGGCGGTGAACACGTAGATGTACACCAGTTGGGCCTGGTAGCGCTGTTCCAGCAGCAGTTCACGGTGGGCGTCGCCCAGGTTGAGCGCCGTCAGCGTGCTCACCACGATCATCGCGTTGACGGCCGCCTCGGTGATCCGGACGCCGAGGTAGCCTGCGGACAGGCCGGGACTGAGGTCGCGGAACACGGCGTAGGTCGCCACCCCGACGCCGATGACCGCCGCGCCGCAGACCAACTCCAACAGTTCCCCGACCAGGATGACGGTACGGTCCGTCGAGGATTCGGCCAGCTCGCTCCCGATCCCGTTGCTGAGCAAGGCCAGCAGGAACAGTGCGCCGATGAACCGCGCGGCTCGATGATTGGTTTCCATGGGCAGAGCGTGGCGGTTGTATCCGGGGGGACGCTTCGGTCCGAAGTCGACACCATCGCACCGACTTTGGTCGGATACCGGTGCGGACCGGGCCTCCCTATCATTTTCGGCATGACTGCCGAGGTCCTTCCCCTCCAGCGCGGCCTGGTGCCCGCCTGGCTGGTCGACCTCGTGCTGGTGTTGCTCGGCGCCGCGTTCACCGCCGCTGCCGTGTTCGACGGGATCGAGCGGCACCTCGCCCCGGTACCTCTCGCCATCGACGCCGTCCTCGGCGTGCTCAGTTGCGCCGGCATCCTGCTGCGCCGACGCCGGCCCGTCGGTTTCGCCGTGATCGTGAGCGTTTTCAGCGTGTACGCCCTGAGCGCCTCCCTCGTGTCGTTCATCGCGCTGTTCACGGTGGCCGCCCACCGGCGTTTCGCCGTCGTCGCCCCTGTGGTGGCCGGCTACGCGCTGCTCTCGCCGCTCACCGCCGTGGTCAGGCCGGATCTGGCGGCGGCCCACGACGCCGATGTGGTGCTCGGGATCATCTGCGTGACCGCCGTTCCGGCATGGGGCATGTACGTACGGGCCCGCCACCAGCTCCTGGCCTCGCTCCGCGAGCGGGCCCACCGCGCGGAGGCCGAGCAGGAGCTTCGCATCGCGCAGGCCCGCCACCTGGAGCGCACCAGGATCGCCCGGGAGATGCACGACGTGCTGGCGCACCGCATATCGCTGCTCAGCCTGCACGCCGGGGCGCTGGAGCTGCGGCCGAACGCGTCACCGGAGACCATCGCCGGCGCGGCCGCCGTGATCCGGGAATGCGGGCACCAGGTGCTGGAGGACCTGCGGGAGGTGATCGGCGTCCTGCGGGCGGACCGGCCCGACCGGCTCCCGGAACGCCCGCAGCCGGGCCTGGGCGACCTGCGCACGCTGGTCGAGGAGTCCCGCCGCGCCGGCTGCCAGGTGACGCTTGACTGCGGTGTCGCCGACCCGGCCGCACTGCCGGCCACGATCGGGCGCGGGGCGTACCGAATCGTGCAGGAAGGGCTCACCAACGCGCGCAAACACGCACCCGGGCAGCCGGTCACCGTGACCGTGCGTGGCGCGGCCGGTGAGGGCCTGACCGTCGAACTGCGCAATCCGGTAGCGGCCGATGGCGTCCCGCCCGCCATCCCGGGCGGTGGCACCGGCCTGATCGGACTCGCCGAACGGGCGGCCATCGCCGGCGGGCACCTCGAACACGGCCGTACCGCCGGCGGGTTCCGGCTGCGCGCCTGGCTGCCGTGGCCGTCATGACCGGTGGTGACGCCTTGGACAAGACCGCTGGCGTGCGGGTCCTGCTGGTCGACGACGACCCGCTGGTCCGGGCCGGACTCCGGATCATCCTCGACGATCCGCCGGCGCTACAGGTGGTCGGCGAGGCGGCCGACGGCTCGCAGGTGCCGGCGGCGGTCGAGACCCACGCGCCGCACGTGGTGCTGATGGACATCCGGATGCCCGGACTCGATGGGCTGAGCGCGGCCGAACTGCTCCGCCGCCACCCGGCCGCACCCGAGATCATCCTGCTGACCGCGTTCCACGCCGATGAGTACGTGCTGCGCGCCCTCCGCGCCGGGGCCAGCGGCTTCCTGCTCAAGGACACGCCACCGGCCGAGATCCTGCGCGCGGTCACCCGGGTGGCGGCCGGCGAGCCGTTCCTCTCACCGGCGGTGCTGCGCCAGGTCATCACCCACGTCGGCGACACTGGTGCCGGCGGGCGCCGGCAGTACGCCCGCAGCCTGCTGAGCAGGCTCACCGAACGGGAACAGGCGGTGGCGGTCGCGCTCGGTCAGGGCAAGTCCAACGCCGAGATCGGCGAGGAGCTGTTCCTGAGCGTGGCGACCGTGAAAGCGCACGTGTCCAACATGCTGACCAAGCTGGACCTCAACAACCGGACCCAGATCGCGCTGCTCGCCCACGACGCCGAACTGACCGGCTGATGACGGCCGGCACTGTGGCAGGCCGCCGGCATCCGGGCCGCGCGGGAACGTGTCACGGCCGCGTGGTGTACGTGGCTCCGAACTGGCCGAGGAGCCCGTAGAAGTCCTCCAGGTGCCAGGACTGGGCGATCCGGCCTTCTTCGAGCCGGTGGAAGTCGAACGCACGGAACTCGACTTCCCGGCCTGTCGCGGGAACGCCCAGGATGTCGCCACTGTGGGTGCCGCGGGCGACCGAACGCACCGCCACCCGGTCGCCGGAGACGACGACGTCTTCGATGGTGACGTCCAGGTCCGGGAACACGCCGCGCAGGTAGGCGACGGTCTGCTCGTACCCGGCGGGCCCGCGGTCGGTTCCCGGCGGCAGCGGGATGTCCTCCCAGTCGGGCGTCAGCACCTCGCCGATCCGACTCGTGTCACCGGTGCTCATCGCCTCGTAGAAACGCCGCACCGTCGTCTCGGCGGCTGTGTCGCTCCGCTCCTCCATCAGGTCCACGCCCTCCACGAAGCGCAGCCGACGCCGTAGAGCCGTACTGGCCACGGCACGTGCCGGCGCGTACTCCGGCGAGTCGTACCAGGCCTCCAGGTGCTTCATGCCGGGGAACTCGATGACGACAAGGCGCTGCCGGGGCGGCGCCTCGCCCTCGGCGACCGTGGGCTCGGCCGCGAGGACGAGGAAGCGGCCGCCGTACTGGGCGACGGCGGCATCGGCCAGTTCGGCATAGCGCCGTGCTCCCTCCTCGTCCAGGATCTCGACCTCTGTGATGCTGTACGCGCGGTGGGAACCGGCAGCGGACATGTGTGGAACTCCCTTCTGGCCGGCGTTGGAAATGGCCGGCGTTGGAATGGTCAGCGTTGGAATGGTCAGCGTTGGAAATGGTCAGCGTTGGAAAGCGGGCAGGTCCGCCGGCGGCAGCGGTGTCCCGGTCAGCCGGGCGCACTCCGCGAGCAGGTCCTCCTGAAGGTCGGTGCGGGTGGCGGCGGGATGGGTGTCGATCCGGGCCTTGTGGTAGAAGAACGCGCCGCTCACCATCGCGGCGGGCTCGTCGTCCACGGCCAGCCATGCCTGGGTCAGGTGACCTTGGGCGAGGTCGTCGGGCGCACCGGGCCCGCCCATCTTCGTCGGGACCCAGCCCGGTCCCACCGCGTTGGACAGCACCCGCGGCCAGCGCCGGGCCACCGCGAACGCCAGGACGACGTCCAACAGCTTGGAGTCCGCATACGCCTGGGCCGGGTTCCAGGGCCGTCGCTCCCATTGCAGGTCGGACAGGTCCGGGTTGCCGCTCAGGTGCATGCCGGAGCTCAGATACACCAGCCGCCGCGGCGGGGCGATCAGCGCCGTCAGCAGGTACGGGGCCAGCACGTTGATCGCGAACACATGGCTGAGCCCGTCGGCGGTCCGCACCTTGCGGGGCTCGCGGTAGCCGACCCCCGCGTTGTGGATCACCGCGTCGAAGCGGCCGTGGTCGTTCGCCTGCCGCGCCACCGACCGCACCTGCTCGATGCTGGACAGGTCGCCGGTGAGCGCGCCGGCGGCGCCGGGGGCGGCGGCGCGGGCATCGGCCGCCCGCTCCCGGTTCCTGGCGTGCAGGACGACCTCGTGTCGCTGCTCGATGAGCAGCCGCGCGGTCATCAGGCCGAGCCCGTCGGCCGACCCGGTTATGAGGATACGTGCCATGGAACTCCTTGGTTCGTCGATCCGGCCGGGACGATCGGTTCCCCGCCCGTTGCCACGATGCGGGCGGACGGGACGGCTCGTCCAAGACCCTTCGTTCCGCCTGCCATACCCTTAGGGCATCACCGCAGGAGGAAGTGGGGGCCGGCCGTGGAGTTGGACCTGAGGAAGGTGCGCTATTTCGTCGCCGTCGCCGAGCACCGGAACTTCAGCCGCGCCGCCGAGGCACTGCACATCGCGCAGCCCGTACTGTCGCGCCAGATCCGCGCGCTGGAGCACGAACTGAAGGCGCGGCTGTTCGACCGCGACAACCGGGGCACGCGGCTCACGCCGGCCGGCGAGGCACTGCTGGAGGACGCGCGTCCCCTGCTGCAGGCCGCGGACGCGGCACGCCGCCGGGTCCGTGACGTGGCCGCCGGTCGGCGCACCTTCACCATCGGGTTCGCGCCCGGCCTGATCATCACACCCGCCGTCCGCGAGCTCTCCCGCCGCCACCCGGACCTGTCGGTGGAGATGTCGCGGACCGACTGGCTCGACCAGAGCGACGCCATCCGGGAGGGCCGGGTGGACGTCGGTTATCTGCGGCTGCCCGCCGACCGGCATGGCCTGGCCGTCGAGCCGCTGCTCAGTGAGCCGCGCGTGGTCATGCTCCCGGCCGACCACCGGCTCGCCGGCAAGGAGGCGGTCACGGTCGCCGACCTCGCCGCCGAGCACCTGCTCCAGGATCCCGACGACGTGCCCGAATGGCGCGATGTCGCCCTCGAACCGCAGGAACCGGGGCAGGCGGCCCCGCCGCTGCGGACCGTGGAGGAAAAGCTCGAACACATCGCCGCCGGCAACGGTGTCGTGGTACTCCCGAAGTCCGTCGCGGCCTTCTACACCCGCCCTGACATCACCCACGTGCCCGTCCACGACATCGCGCCCAGCCGCGTCTGCCTCGCCTGGGACGCCTCCCGGCGCAGCCCGCTCATCCGCGAGTACGTCGAGATCGTCCTTGAGGCGGCACGTTCGTAGGGGGCCGCGCTCGGCCGGTCAGGGCCCTTGGCGTGCGCGTGCCTGCGGGGGCCTGCCGGTCAACGCGCCCGGGCCATACGGGCGGCTCATCGGAGTGCCGGCAAGAACTGTGCGATGAGCCGCCAAGCCAGTCCTGAGCCGAGATTTCCTCACCCCAGCAAGCTGCGGGCCTCCATTATCATCTCAAGCCCGCTCCTGTAGTCGCCGTTGTCCGGCCCGGTGACGATGCGGTCGGCGCCCGCGGCCTCGTAGGCGGCGAAGATCTCGGCGAGCTCCGCCGGAGATGATGCCACCATGGGGACCTTCGCCGCCGTCTCCGGCGGCATCTTGTGTGTTCGGATGAGGTCGCGTACGAAGGAGTCCCTGACAGCGCGGGCCGACTCGTCGTCTCCCACGATGAGGTGCGCGCCCACGGTGACGCTCGGCGCGGGCACGGCGCGCTCCTCGGCCAGCTCGCGCAGCCTCGCGACGGCCGGGCGTAGGTCGTCGGGGGAGATGAGGGAGGGGAACCATCCGCCGTACTCCACCGCCCGCCGCATCGCGACCGGGGAGTTGCCGCCGACCAGGACGGGCGGCATCGGCGCCGCCGGGGCGAGCGTCAGCGGTGGCGAGCCGGGGACGATCTCGGTCGGCTTTCCGGACAGCAGATGGGGCAGCATCCGCAGGGTGGCGTCGGTTCTGGCGCCTCGCTCCCTGCCCGGCACCCCGACCGCGTGCCAGAACGGTGAGTCGGGGAACCCGCCGGAGCCGACTCCGAGAAGCAGCCGACCCTCCGACAGCACGTGAAGTGTCGCGATCTGGGTGGCCACCCAGGCGGGGGAGCGCAGCGGGAGGGTGAGGACGCTGAACCCCAGGCGGACGCGCTCGGTGCTTGCCGCGGCGGCGGCCAGCGTGAGGGCGGCCTCCAAGGCGGGCGTCCCGTCCCCGATGATCAGGTCTGGGACCCAGAGGGACTCGAACCCCAGCTCTTCGATGAGGCGCGCGGCCGTGGGGACCGGCATGCGCCGGGGGTCTTCGAGCTCGTCCATGGCCATGGGCAGTCCAGTGCCGATCTTGAGTTCGGACATGCTCCCACCCTGATACCTCAACTAAGGTTCATGTCAAGAGGTGTGACTCGGGCAGGCGGAGCTCTGCCTAGCCGGTGGAATACCCGCTTGGAGCCGTGCGCGGAGGCGTCCGGCGCGATGGCGCCGCCGGAAGGAGCCGCTGATTGTTCAGGTAGGCCAGCACGGCAAGTACCCGCCGGTGCGTACCGGTGTCCGTCGCGGACAGGCCGAGCTTGGCGAAGATGCTGCCGACGTGCTTGTGCACCGAGCTCTCCACGATGAACAGCCGCTTGGCGATGGCGGCGTTGTCGCAGCCCTCGGCCATCAACGCCAGCACCTCCCGCTCCCGGGGGCTGAGCGTGTCGATCGGGTCGTCACGGCGGTGGGTGAGCAACTGGGCGACCACCTCTGGGTCCATGACGGTACCGCCGGCGGCCACGCGGTGCAGTGCGTCCAGGAACTCCTCCACCCGGCTGATGCGGTCCTTCAGCAGGTAGCCCACCCCGCCCTGGCCATCCGACAGCAGCTTGCTCGCGTACAACATCTCCACATACTGCGACAGCACCAGAACCGGCAGGTCAGGACGGGTCTGCCGGGCGGCGAGGGCGGCGCGGATGCCCTCGTGGCGGAACGACGGCGGCAGCCGCACGTCCACGATCGTGACGTCGGGACGGTGCCGATCCACCGCGTGGAGGAACCCGTCCTCGTCGGCCACCGTGGCCGCCACCTCCAGACCGGCCCGGGTCAAGAGCAGTTGCAACCCCTCGGCCAGTAGCACGTTGTCCTCGGCGATCACGACCCGCATGGCAGCTCCACGGTGATCGAGGTCGGCCCACCCGGTGGGCTGTCGATGTGGACTGTCCCGTCCAGCGCCGCCACCCGCTGCTGGATGCCGGTCAGGCCGCTGCCACGGGACCGGTCGGCTCCTCCGCACCCGTCATCGGTGATGATCGCGCGCAACCAGCCGTCGCTCTGCCAGACCGAGACCGTGGCGGCGCCCGCCTGGCTGTGCCTGGCGACATTGGCCAGCGCCTCGGAGATGGCGAAATAGGCGGCGGCCTCCACGGCGGCCGGCGGCGTGCCCAGCTCGCCCAGTTCGATCCGGGTGGGCACGGGCGACTGCGCGGCCAGCGCGTGTATCGCGCCGGCCAACCCCAAATCGGTCAAAACCGGCGGATACATGGTGCGGATGATTGCCCGCAGCTCCCGCATGGCCGCCTCGGCGCCGTCGTGGGCCTCCCGGATGAGCCGGGCGACGCTGCCCTGGTCGCCGGCCAGTTCCTGTTTGACGATGCCCAGGCGCACGGCGATGGCCACCAACCGCGCCTGGGTGCCGTCATGCAGGTCCCGTTCGATCCGGGCGAGCTCGGCACCGTGGGCGTCGAGAGCGCCGGCCCGGGTCTGGGCGAGCACCTCGACCCGCTCGGCAAGCTGCTCGACGGCCGAGGAGCCCAGCAGAGCCCGCGTCAGGCGCGCGTGGCCCCGGGCCAGCGGCCGGACCCCCACCAACGCCAGCACCAGCATCAGCACCAGGTTGAGCGATCCCAGCCCGATCGCTGCCCCAGCTGGTCAGCGGGACCCCGATCAGCAGGTGCAGCGGACGGTCGGAAGCCCACCAGAAGAACATCGACCAGACCGTGACCGCCGGGCCGGCCACCACGGTCACGGCCAGGGCCGCCATCGGCAGGCCGATGACGATGTGAGTGACGGTCCACGCCAGCTCGCGCCAGGTCATCGGGTCGCTGAGCACCTGCCGCAACCGAGCCCCGACGCCGCCGCGCAACGGCCGGTAACGGGCGGGGACCGGTACGGCCAGGATGCCCCCGGCCAACCGCCGATGCACATCTGCCCATCGCCGCAACACCAGCAGGGTCCACGGCAGAACCAGCAGCCCCAAACCGGCCACCACCGTGCTCATCCCGGCCAGCACCACCGCCCACAGCAGCAGGAAGCTCAGCACGACCGATGGGAGCGCCCAAAGCAGGTACCCCAGTTCCCGCCACCTTGGCGCCCCTCGTCGCCATAACCATCCCACCATCGATGTCCCTCACGATCGCCGGCAGCTCCAGGCGCCAGTCTGCCCCGCGACCGTACGCCTGCGCAGTGCGGCCAACTGCACCTTTGCGACGGGCGCCTGCGCGGTGTCCCCTCTCCGCCGGCCGCCGTAACTTTCCCGGCGACACCTGACCCGTAGAGAAGGGCACTTGTCCGATGCGCCAACCAGAGACGCACTCCGCGCCCGTGCCAGCCGAAGATTCGAAGGCACAGGCGGCCCCCGCCGTCGGTCCGATGGCGCCGGTGGACCCCGCCGTCCCGGTCGCCGGTCCGATGGCGCCGGCGGACCCCGCCGTCCCGGCCGAAGTGCCGTGGCGGGAGATCATGGTCTACCTGGCCATCGCCTTCGGCGCCTCCTGGGTGCTGTGGGCTCCGATCGTGTTCGGCTGGATCGCCCCCGGAACCGGCCTGGCGGGCACGGACGCCGGACCCGTCGCGCTCGCGGTGGCGGCCGGCTCCATGCTGGCCCCGTCCATCGCCGTGCTCACGGTGGTCCGGTGGGTCCGCCGGCCGGTCAGCATCCCGCTCTCGACCGGCCTGGCGCCGCTGGGCCCGCGTGGCCGGCTCATCGGCCACTGCCTGCTGGCGCTGGTGATGTTCCCGGCCCTGGGCGTGTTGACACTGGTGCTCGGATCGATGCTGGGCCGCTACCACTTCGACCTGACCGGACTGTCAGGGATGCGTACGGCCCTGCAGCTCGGTCCCGACGCCCCGGTGGCCGGACCGGCGCTGGCCACCGCGCTGCTGATGTTCCTTCCCGGCCTGCCGCTGATGTTCGGTGAGGAGTGGGGCTGGCGCGGCTACCTGGAACCACGGCTGCAGCCGCTCGGCATCGTGCCGATGGTCGCCATCAGCGGGTTCGTCTGGGGCATCTGGCACCTGCCGGCGGCGTTCGTCGCCGGCCGCGACCCCGCCGTCTGGCTGCCCGCCTACGTCATCGACTGCACGCTCATCGGCGCGCTGCTGTGCTGGCTGCGACTGCGTACCCGGACGATCTGGCCCGCGGTGCTGGGACACGCCGCGATCTCCGGCTTTCCCGTCCCCGTGCTCGCCGCCTGGCTGGCCGACGCGGACCGGCCCTATGACGAGTTCGCGGTCGAGTCGCTCGGCGGCTGGGTGAGCTGGATCCTGAAGGCCGTCCTCGTCATCGTGCTCATCGTGACCGGCCGCTTCCGGCCGCTCCGGTAACCCGCACCGCCCAGCAGCGGGTGCTCGCGGCCACCTTCGCCACCGCGTCGGACGCCACCGCCCCGCCGCAATCCCAACAGCACCGTCTGTACGAGAGTGCGGCACGCGCCGGGGCTGCGCGGCGGCCAGGTCACCTTCGGCCAGGACGTCACACTCGACGAGGTGCGGTTCATGCGACCTGCGGGTCAGCGGATCGATCAAGCTCACACCGGGCGGCCACGCCACCGCCACACTTCGCCCAGCACATCCAGCGCATTCACGCCCTATCCGCGCCATGCCGCCGTCGCGTGCCTATCCACGCCATGGGCAGGCACGCGACGGCCGAGCCCTCGAATACTGAGACCATGAGTACGACCGCGACAACCTCGGCTCAGGCGCCGGGATTCGCACGCACCAGCGTCGGCGCCATCACGGTGACCACCGTCTACGACGGAGCGCTGCCCATCTTCGCCGCCGACATGCACGGCGAGTCGCCGGAGCGGATCACCGTGCTGCTGGCGGACGGGTTCCTCCCTCCCGAGGGCGACCTTATGACGGCCGTGAACACCTTCCTCTTCCGGTCCGGCGGACGCACCGTGCTGGTCGATGCCGGCGCCGGCACCTCCCTGGGGCCAGGCACCGGCCATCTGCTGGACAACCTCCGCGCCGCCGGGCTCGTGCCGGAACAGGTCGATGACGTCCTCATCACGCACCTGCACCCCGATCATGCCTTCGGCCTGGTGACGGCGGACGGGGACGCGGCCTTCCCCTCGGCGACCGTGCACGTGGCGGCACTTGAGGCGCGACACTGGCTGGACGACGCCGTCGCTGCGAGCGCTGAGGGCGTGCAAGCGCAGATCCACCGGTGGGCCGCCCAGGCGCTGGCGCCCTATCGCGCCGGCGGCCGCCTGTCGACCTTCGCCTTCGGTGAGCAGCCGGTAGAGGGGATGACCGCGGTCGATCTCCACGGGCACACCCCGGGCCACAGCGGCTACTTGCTGGACGCTGAAGGGGAACACCTGCTGTTGTGGGGGGACACCATGCACAACCACACGGTTCAGATGCGCGCCCCGCATGTCGCGACGGCCATCGACAGTGATCGGCCGGGTGCCCGCGCCGCCCGCAAGCGCGTCTTGGAGGAGATCCGGACGCGGGCGTGGATGGTCGGCGGCGCGCATCTTCCCTTCCCCGGCATCGGACGGATCGGTTTCCGCGACGGTGAGGCCCGGTGGGTGCCCGCGCCGTACCGTCCCGTGGAGTCCGCATGATCACCTGCACTGCCTCAGCCCAGCGGCACGCTCAGCGGGTTCCTGTGAACCGATGGACGGCCCGCTCACCCGTCCCGGACACCCCTGTCCCGGCGCGACCAGGCGGGGCCCGTGGGCGACGAGGGATGATGGAGGGGTGATGGCCCGCAAGTCGTCGTCGGAGGAACTGGGTGAGTTCCTCCGGGCACGTCGTGCCGCGGTGACCCCGCAGGAGCTCGGCATCCAGCCCTCCTACGGGGACCGGCGCCGGGTGCCCGGCCTCAGGCGCGAGGAGCTCGCGGCGCTGGCCGGGCTCAGCACGACGTACTACACGCGCTTGGAGCAGGGCGAGAGCCATCAGGTCTCGGATGCGGTCCTGGACGCCATCGCACGGGCACTGAAGCTGTCACCTGACGAGCGCGCGCACCTCTACCGGCTGGCCCGGGCTCTCCCGCCGGTGCGGGGCACCGGTCACGAGGACCACGTCCGCGCTCCCATCCGCGACCTCATTGACAGCAGCCTGAGCGCCGTCGTGCTCGTCGGACGGCGCACCGACATCCTCGCGGGCAACCCACTCGGATACGCGCTGTGGAGCCTGACGACCGACGAGATCGCCGCCATCGGGACACCGCAGGCGCCGAACCAGGCGCGGCGGGTCTTCCTCGACCCGCGTTCTCGGGAGCTGTTCGCCGACTGGGAGCGGCAGGCCGAAGATCTCGCGTCCTACCTGCGGCTGGCCACCGCGGAACGGCCCGATGACCTCGCCCTCCACCAGCTCGTCTCCGAACTGGCCACCGGCAGCGACGACTTCGCGCGCCTGTGGCGCGACCACCCGGTACGTGATTGCCTGCACACCGTTCGCCGCTACCGCCATCCTGTGGTCGGAGAGCTGGAGCTGAACGAGGAGATCCTTCGCCTGCCCGACGATCCGGGACAGCGTCTGATCATCAGCGCGGCCAAGGCCGGCACCCACTCGGCCGACCGGCTCGCTCTTCTCGCGGCCCTCACGGCCGCCTGACCGACCGGCCGGCACACGGCCGGTCGTCAACGCACCACATGGCACACGTTTCCATACAAGGAACACTCATGATCGTCGTCTCATCCGCCACCAGCAACACCGGTTCCGCCGTCGCTGAAGCGCTTCTCGCCACTGGTGAACAGGTTCGGGTGCTGGGCCGCAGCCGCGACCGCCTCCAGCGGTACGTGGACCGCGGCGCCGAAGCGGCCGAAGTCCGCACCGACGACCCCGGCAGCCTCCGCGAAGCCTTCGCCGACGCCCGCGCCGCTTTCGTCATGATCGCGCCCGGGATCATCCCCGGCAGTGATGACTTCCCCGCCCACCAGCGACGCGTGATCAGCGCTTACCGCACAGCGCTCGACGGGCTCGATGACCTCACCCGGATCGTCAGTCTGAGCGGCTGGGCCGCGAATTATGACGGGGCCCGTGGCCCGGTGTGGGGGCTACGCCCGCTGGAGGAAGCGCTGGACACCCTGACCGGTGTGGAAGTGACCCACCTGCGTCCCGGGTGGTTCATGGAGAACGCCCTGCCGATGATCGACGAGGTGCGCGCCACCGGCACCGCCCACGGACTCATTCCCGCCGACCTTCCCCTCCCGGCCATCGCCACGGCCGACATCGGCGCCGTTGCTGCCGACCTTCTTACCGGGCGACGCAAGGCCGGCACCCGCACGCTCGAACTGCAAGGCCCCCGAGACATCACTCTCACCGAGGTCACCGCCGCGATCGGCAAGGCCCTCGGCCGGCGCGGGGCTCGCTACGAACGGATCGACTCCGCCACCATGCGCGCCAGCCTTCTGGCCGCGGGCTTCTCCCCGCACATGGCAGGCGGCACCACCGCCATGACCCTTGACGTCGCCGAACGCCGGATCGCCATGATCCAACCGCGCAACGCCGAAACCGCGACACCCACGACCTTCGAGGAGTTCCTCGCCCGCGTCATCAACTGAACGCCCACAACACGCCACGACCACCGATCCCGGGCCCGGCTCGGGTTCGCCGAGGCCGCCTGCCGAGCGAGTCCGCACGGCGTACGCGGATGCGGCAGACCTACCGCGGCGATCCGCACGCCGAACTCGGACTCCCCGCCGCCGTAGATGCGGATGTCGGCCGCGACGCGTGCATGGGGCGGCGACGTCGCGGGTGTTGCCCATGCCGCCGTGATGATCCACACGCCCGGCGTGCCCACCGCCATCCCGTCTGGCCCGCCCAAGCCGGAGCGAGTGCCCGGCGAGACGGGCGGCCCAACGGGTGGGATGACCCCAGGTCACCGAGATGAGGGGGCTTGAGCGTGGCGTTGAACGCCCCGGCCGCGGCCCCCGGCAGGCCGGTCCCCCGGGCCGCGACACCGCTGCGGTACCGCGCGTGTATGCCGGGACAACATCGGCTGCAGCGCCCAGCAACTCGGGGATGTTCATGTGCTCGTCTACAGCGATACCGCCGACCCTGCCTGCGTGACGGCCCGAAGGTCGATTCCGGCGCGGTTCAGGCGGCGGGCCTTCAAGGCCAGGTGGAGGTGCGAGCGCACCAGCCCGTCGCGCAGGTCCTTGCCGAGGATTTCGGCGATCCGGCCGAGGCGGTAGTACACCGTGGTCCGGTGCAGGTGCAGCGTCGCCGCGGTGCGCTGGACATCGCAGCCCAGGTCGAGGTACGTCTCCAGGGTCCGGAGCATGGCGGCCGAGTCGCCGGCGCGCTCCAGCGAGGCGAGCACGGGGTCGGGCGGCCCGGGTGGCGTCGTGCGCATCAGGATGCGGTACGGCCCGGCGTCCGGCCAGGGCAGGATGCGTGGCAGCGCCGGGTCCAGGGCCGCCGCCCCGGCCGCGACCCTGGCCTGCCGGTACGCCTCGCGCACCGCCGGGACCTCCAAGGGCGTGGGGTCGCTGACGCCGATCGCGAACGGGCGGCGGGCCGCCCTGCGCAGCGCCCGGTCCAGGACGGAGGGGCCGTGGGAGGAGTGGCGGGACAGGGCGGTCACGTGCCCGGTGGTGACGAAGCAGCCGACGTACGCGGGATCTGTTCGCAACGCCCGTGGTAAGGCCGCGCCGAGGCTCTGGAACTCGGTGGCGGACATGGCGCGGACGCGATCACGGCCACGGACGGTCGGCACGGCGGCGCAGACGAGCACCTGCGCATCGATAAGTGACGGGTCCAGGCCGGTCAGCCGGTCGCGCGCGCTCGCTCCCGGCTGGTCCGGTTCGAGCAGGCGGCGCACCAGGTCGTCGCGCTCTCCCGGCGCGTCCGCCGGCTCGCCGAGAAGACGGGCCAGCACGGCGGCGGCGTCCGCGGTCGCCTTCAGCGCAGTGCCGTCGAGCGGCTCGCCGTCCTCAGGCACCCACAGGTAGCCCAGGCATCGCCCGCCGTGCCTGATGGGGACGCACAGGCGAGCCTGGATGCCCAGCGTCGCGTTCGCGGGCAGGCGGACGGCGCCGGTGGCGGTGGTGATGCCGTGCCGGTTCTGCCAGGCGCGGAGCTCCGGCGCGACCCGGCGCGCCAGGATCGAGGCGATGCGTGCCTGGTCGGCGCGGGCGTCCTGCCTGCTGTAGGCGATCAGCCGCCCGTCCACCGAGTCGGCGAACACCCCGCGGCCGAGCCGCTCGGCGAGTCCTTCCAGCACCTCCTGGAGGTCCACACCCGGCAGGTCCATGCGCGACTCCTTTCCTTGCGACGAATGTAGAAATCTGCGGCGCGCGATCTCGTCATCGGTCCGATGCGCAGGCCGGTGGCCGCCGCCTACCGTCGAACCGCACGAGCCCGACCTCCGGAGATGACACCGTGATGCGTGCCCGCTTTCCCCGCCCGTGGATCTCACCCGCCTCCGAGCGCCTGACCCGTGAGGTGGTGGACGCCCTGGCCGGACGCCTCGACGCCATCGCCTACCCGGGGCTGACCGCCAACTTCGACGCCGGCGGCTTCACCGAGGTCCGCTTCACCGCCACCCTCTGACACCCATGACTCGTGAGGAGCATCATGCAGCGCGAGGTGTTCGAGCCGCTGTCCCGCTTCAGCGACCGCTACCTGGACGTGCCCCGGCTCGCCTGCCGGATCGGGGTTCCGCTCGCGGCCCAGCCCGAGATCGGGCACAACCGCTGGCATCCGGACATTCCACCGGCCGTGACGGTGGACCCCGGCGAGGAGGTGATCCTGGAGTCGGCCGCCTACGACGACTACCAGATCCACGACAACGGCAGCCTGGACGAACTGCGGCGCGCCGACCTGTCGCGCATGCATCCGCTGACCGGGCCGGTTCGCGTCAACGGCGCCGAGCCCGGCGACGTGCTCGTCGCGGAGGTGCTCGGCGTCGAGCCCCTGAGCGGCGTCGCCTTCTCCAACATCCTGCCCGGCACCCCGGGCCTGCTCGGCCAGATCTTCCCCGACGGCTACCGTTCGACCTGGTACGCCCGCGGCGGTATCGCCGAGTCACCCGAGGTGCCCGGCGTCAGAATCCCCGCCCAGCCGCACGTCGGGACCATAGGGGTCGCGCCGTCTCCGGAGCTGATGCGCCGCTGGGATGAGCGCGAGAGACCGCTGTACGCCGACGGGCGCGCCTTCGCCCCCGACCCGCGCAACGCACTGCTTCGCGGCCTGGGACAGGACGCCGCGCAGGTGGCGGCCCGTACCCAGCCGCCCCGGGAGAACGGCGGCAACATGGACATCAACAAGCTCGGCCCTGGGGCCATGGTCTACTTCCCGGTCTTCGTCGAGGGCGGGCTGCTGTCCCTCGGCGACCACCACCTGTCGGCCGGGGACGGCGAGTGCAGCTTCAACGCCATGGAGATGGACGGCCGCACCTGGCTGCGGCTGCGCGTCATCAAGGACGGCATGGCCCGCCACCGGATCACCACGCCCGTCGTCCGCCCCACGCCGTTGGCCGCCCACTTCGGCGCCGGCCGTTATCTCGGCTTCAACGGCTTCTGCTTCGACGACCAGGAGCAGGGCTACCAGGACGCGAGCTTCGCCGCTCGTGAGGCGATGCGCCGGGCCGTGGACTTCCTGATGGGGGTGGGCTACAGCGGCGAGCAGGCGTACGTGATCCTCAGTGTCGCGCCCGTCGAGATCCGCATAAGCTGCATCGTCACCATCCCGAATCCCACGGTGACGCTCTACCTGCCGATCGACATCTTCGACCGCGACATCCTGCCCCGCTGACCCGTCGCCGGACGTCTCCAGCAGTTCTGGTCGTACCCGTGGCAGGACTCGAACCTGCACCGCCGGATTCGTAGTCCGGTTGCCTGTCCATTGGCGACACGGGCGTGGTCGCATTTCCATCGACTCGTGGACCAAGCGGGATTCGAACCCGCATCTGCCTCCTTGCAAGGGAGGTGTGTTCCCGTTACACCATCGGCCCATTCGGCCCTTTCGGTACAGGGCCTATTCGCTGTTCGCTCCCGCGTTGCCGGGGCGGCTGCCGCGCAGGTCGTGCGGCCTATCCGGCAGCCGGTCGGCGGAGGGCGGCGTGGGGTCGGGCGGCGGCCGGGGCGCCGTGGAATCGCATCGCCGCCGCGGGCCCGGCGGGCCGGTCGTTTCGAATCCGTCGGATTTCCATGCCCGCCTCCCTCCGCTTTTCCTCGTGCGAGCGTGTAATCACGGTAAGGGGGCGGAGAACCCGCGGGCAACGCATTTATTCCGGCACCCGCCGGGCGATTCCAGGGTGGGCGTCAGCGGCCGGGGGGACGGATCGACAGGGCGTGGTGGAAGACGTCGCGGGGGTCCCAGCGCTGCTTGACCTTCTGCAGGCGGGGGTAGTTGGCACCGTAGTAGATGGTGAACCAGGGGATGCCGGAGGTGTTCCACTTCGGGTCGGCGTGGTCGGTGTCGGGATAGTTGATGTACGCGCCGCCGCAGGCGCCGCCCGGGACCGGCACTCCTCCGGTGTCCGCGTACGTCTCCCGGTGGAAGTCGCGGACCCAGTCCAGGCGGGGGGCGGCGTCCTGGCCCTCCTCCCAGGTGACCAGGTGCAGCACCTTCATGATGGACTGCCGCTCGACCGTCGCGGTGGCGGCGGGATCGACGGTGTTGACCCGGCCGCCGTACGAGATCAGCCACACGACGCCCTGGGAGGAGACCTCGCCGGCGACGCTGAGGCGGTCGTAGGCGGCGTCCGCCTGCCGGTTCGTCAAGGCCCGCCGCAGGTAGCCGGACTTCGCCTTGAATCGGCCGGATTCCGCGTCCGCGCCGAGCGAGAGCGTGCGCACCGCCTGGAACCAGGGGTCCCGCCGGAGGGGCGTGACGAAGACCTCCGGCGTGACACCCCGCCCCACGTGGGCGAAGAAGTCGCGCAGCAGGCGCTCGGCGTCCGGGACGTCCGCGTCGATCTGCGTGGGCAGGATGATCGCGCCCGGATCGGCGCCGGACTGGCGGCCGGGGATCAGCAGCGCGGCCCACAGGCTCGCGTACGGCGAGTCCGGCGCGCTGTTGCGCTCGTGCCACTCGCCGTGGTTGCGCAGCAGCCTGCGGAAGGACTCCCTGGTCATGCCCTCCCAGGACCAGATGGCGACGCCGGACAGTACGGTCGCGGGCGGCCGGGGGAGCAGCCGGGACGGGTCGTTCCCCCGCACCTTCGGGTCGCGCAGCCAGTAGCGGGTCACGATGCCGAAGCTCCCGCCGCCGCCACCGGTGTGCGCCCACCACAGGTCGTGGTTCGGGTCGGCCGGGTCGCGGGTGGCCACCACCGCGCGGGCCCGGCCCGAGCGGTCCACCACCACGACCTCCACCGCGTGCAGATAGTCGACCGTGAGGCCGTCGCGCCGCGACAGCGGCCCGTAGCCGCCGCCCGCGATGTGCCCCCCGGCGGCCACGCCCCCGCACTGGCCGCCGGGGAACGTCACGCCCCAGCCGAGGTAGAGCCTGCGGTACGCCGACATGAGCGTCGTGCCCGCCTCGACGGCGAACGCGCCGCGCTCCTCGTCGAAGTACACCCGCGACATCTCGCACAGGTCGATCACGACCTGCGCCCCGTCGCCGACGAAGTTCTCGTAGCAGTGCCCGCCGCTGCGCACGGTGACCCGCTTGCCGGCGCGCACGGCCTCGCCGACCGCCCTGACGACCTGCTCGGTCGAGCTCGCGACGACGAAGTACTCCGGCTCGTGCCGGAAGCGCTGGTTCGTACGCCGGACCGCCAGGTCCTCATAGCGCGGATCGGACGGCCGCACGGTCACCGGGCCGAGCTGCGGCCCGTCGTCCCCGTTCCCGTGGAGGAGACCGGCCGCCGCCGGTCCCGCCGACGCCAGCACCGCCGAAACCGCTCCCCCCAACGCCGCCGTGCCGCCGATGAACCCGCGGCGCGTCACCTCACCCACGTTCGATCAACCCCTTCGCGTCCTCGGCCGGGACCGCAACCCGGTATGTGATCGACGCTAGGAGCGTGGCGAGGGCGGGGTAATGCGCCCAGCCGCACACCGGGGGTGGGGTTAGGTGCACATCGGCGCGCCCGAGGCGCTACGGGCGGATCTCGTAGATCGCGTTGAAGGTCGTCTCCGCGGCCCGGCGGAACCGGGTGAAGCCGGCCTCCGTGGCCACCTCCCGGATCGCCGCGTCGCCTGCCTGCGCCCCCAGCGCGCGGCCGACCGGCTGGGACAGGCTGTTGGGCACGCACAGGAAGGTGGAGGCGCTGTAGTACAGCCGGCCGACCGGGTTGAAGTTCTCCTCGACCTTGTCGGAGGCGATCGGCTCCACCAGCAGCCACGTGCCGTCCGGATCCAGCGCCTCCCGCACCCGCCGGGCGGCCCCGAGCGGGTCGCCCATGTCGTGCAGGCAGTCGAACATCGTCACCAGGTCGTAGCCCGTCCCGGTGAAGGTCTGCGCGGAGGCCACCTCGAAGCTCACCCGGTCGGCGAGCCCCGACTCCGCGGCCCGCTTGCGGGCCAGCGCGATCGAGTCGGCGTGGTAGTCGGAGCCCACGACCCTGGCCCGCGGGTACGCCTCGGCGAGGAGCATCGACGACGAGCCGAGGCCGCAGCCGACGTCGGCCACCCTGGCGCCGGCGGCCAGCTTGGCCTCGACCCCGTCCAGCGCCGGGATCCAGTGAGGGACCAGCTCGGCCGCGTAACCGGGCCGGAAGAACGCGTCGCACCCGACGAAGACGTCCTCGGAGTGCTCGTGCCAGCCGACCCCGGCGCCGGTGCGGAACGCCTCGGTGATCCGGGGCTCGGCGCGCAGCATCCCCACGGCGACCAGGAACGCCGCCGGCACGTTGGGGCCGTTCGGGTCGGCCAGGCAGAACGCCTGCTCCTCGCTCAGCCGGAACCGGCCGGTCTCCGGATCGTATTCGGCGTACCCGCCGGCGGCCTGGCCGCGCAGCCACTCGGTGAGGTAGCGCGGGTGACATCCGGTGCGTTCGGCGAACTCCTCCGGCGTCGCGGGGCCTCCCTCCGCGAGCGCGCGGTACAGGCCCAGCCGGTGCCCGACGACGATCGAGCCCGCGGCCTCGGTGGCCGCGAGGTCGGTCACGAAGCGGCCCAGGAACTCGTTCACCTTCTCGTCGTCCATCCCCGTCCCCTTCCTGGTCGAGCCGGCCGCATGCCGGCCGTCACGGAAAGACTCGTCCTGGTGTCCGTCACGGCCTCGTCACGGCACGCACCAGGGGGCGGGGCGTTTCAGGGGGCGATGTCCTCCAGGACGGCGCGCCTGGTCTCCGGCAGGAACGCCACGACGACGACGGCGGCCAGGACGAACAGGCCCGCGCTGGCGGTGAAGACCAGCGGGGCGCCGCCCGCGGCCAGCAGGGCGGGCACGACGACAGGCCCGAGGAGGGCGCCGAGCCGACCCGCCGCGGTGGCGGTGCCCACCCCGGTGCCGCGGATACGGGTCGGGAACAGCTCGGGGGTGAAGGCGTACAGGGAGGACCACATCCCGAAGAACATGAACTGCAGCACCGAGCCGTAGCCGATCAGCTCCGGCAGGCCGGACGCCTGACCGTACAGGAAGGCGGCCACGGCCGAGGCGACGGTGTAGCCCGCCAGGCAGGTACGGCGGCCCACGACCTCGATCAGGTAGGCGGCGGACAGGAAGCCCGGCACGCCCCACAGGGCCATCAGCACGATGAAGCCGATGCTGCCCGCGATGTCGGAGCCGTTGTCGGCCAGCAGCTTGCCCATCCAGGTCGTCAGGCCGTAGTAGCCGAACAGGATGGCGAACCAGGTCAGCCACACCATCAGCGTGCGCCGCCGGCGGCCCCGGACGAACAGGGCGCGCAGGCCCCCGGGGCCGCCCGCGTCCGTCACCGGCGTGATCACCGGTTCGGGGAGCGCCCGCCCGGTCAGCATGGTGACCTTGTGCTCGATGGCGGCCATGACCGCGCCGGCCTGATCGGTGAGGCCGCGGGAGGCGAGCCAGCGGGGCGACTCGGGCACGCCGCGCCGGATCACCAGCGCCCACAGGGCCAGGCACGCCTGCAGCGCGAAGAAGGCGCGCCAGCCGGCGGCCGGCACGATCACGTACGCCAGCGCCCCGGCGAGCACGAACCCGACCGGCCAGGCGCCCTCCAGCAGCGCGGCGTAGCGTCCGCGCCGCGACGCGGGCATGAACTCGGCGAGCAGGGCGGCGGCGACGGGGAACTCCGCGCCCATCCCGATGCCCAGCACGAAGCGGCACGCCAGCAGGGTGGGCAGGTCCGGGGCGAAGACCAGGCCCAGGCTGGCCACGCCCCAGACGACGATGCTGTACTGGAAGACCCGGCGGCGGCCGAACCGGTCGGCGAGCGCGCCCGCCGAGACCGCGCCCGCGAGCATGCCCGCGAATCCGGCGCTGCCCAGCAGTCCCGCCTCGGCGGCGGTGAGGCCGAAGTGCGCGCTGATGGGCGCCAGCAGGAAGGTGATCGCGGCCAGGTCGATCGAGTCGAACAGCCAGGCGGTGGCCACGACGAGGAAGAGGCGGCGCTGGAAGCGGCTCCACGGCAGGCGCTCCAGGCGGGCCGAGACGGCGGCGGGGGTGGTCGCGTCGGCGGCTCCCGGGGACGGCGGGGCCGGGGTGGGGTGCTCGGGCGGGACGGGACGGGCGTCGGGCATGGTGTTCCCTTTCACAGGGGCGCGCTCGCGGGGTCGAGCGCGCAGGGTCGAGCGCGCAGGGTCGAGCGCGCGGGGGCGAGTCCGGGGGGGCGAGTCCGCAGGGTCGAGTCCGCTGGGGGAGGCCGGGTGAAGCCTCGTGGAGCCTCAGGCCAGGGCGGCCGAGACGCGGTCGAGGATCCGCTGGAGGTTGGAGGTGCTGGTGGCGAAGTTGAGCCGGGCGAACGCGGCCGTGTCGATCGGGGTGTGCTGCGAGAACTCGGCCCCGTCGCTGAGCTTGACCCTCGCCAGGCGTTCCAGGCTCCCGGCGGGCGCGGCGGCGCCGATCGGGCTGCCGGTGAAGTCGAGCCAGCTCAGGTAGGTGCCCTGGGGGGAGTGGTAGCGGGCGTCCCACGGCAGGTCGGCCGCCCACTTCCCGATCAGGCACCGGTTGCGCTCCAGAGTGCGCATCAGGTCCGCCAGCCAGGCGTGGGAGTCGCGCCACGCGGCCACGGTGGCGACCCGGCTGAGGATGCTCGGCTGGCCGAAGAAGTCGAGCGGGGCGGCGGCCAGGGCGTCGCGAAGCGGGCCGGGGCCGATGTGCGCGACGGCGCAGCGCAGCCCGGCGATGTTGAACGCCTTGGTCGCCGAGGTGGTGGTGACCGTGCGGGCGGCGGTCTCGCCGAGCGAGGCGAACGGCACGTGGCGGTGCGGGGCGAACACCAGGTCGGCGTGGATCTCGTCGGCCAGCACCACCAGGTCCAGCTCCCCGGCGGCCTCGGCGAGCGGCGCCAGCTCGGCGGGGGTGAAGACGCGGCCCGTGGGGTTGTGCGGGTTGACGAGCACGAGCAGGCGGCAGCCGTGCAGCCGCTCGGCCAGCCCTGCGGTGTCGAAGCCCCATCCCGTCTCGTCCCGTTCCATCGGCAGCGGCACGATCCGGCGGCCCGCGCGGGCGATGCTCGCCAGGAACGGCGGGTACGCCGGCACGTGGATCGCGACGCCGTCGCCCGGCGCGGTGGTGTACTCGATCACGATCTGGAGGATCTGGAGCAGGTCGGTGAACACCCGCGTCCGGCCGGGCTCGGGGCGCCACCCGTGGCGGGCGGCCATCCACTCCTCGAAGGCCGCGATCACGGGGTCCTCGCCGGGCCAGTACGGGTAGCCGAAGTCCCCCCGCTCGGTCACCCGCACGATGCCGTCGCGCACGGCGGGCGGGACCCCGAAGTCCATGTCGGCGACCCAGGCGCCGATGGTGTCCGGCGAGAGCGAGCCCCACTTGACGCCGTGGCCGGAGCGCAGGCGTCCGGTGTCGATGGTCTCGAACGGGCCTGCCTGCGGGCCAGTCACGGCGTCGCCTCCGCGCGCTGCCCGGCGAGGATGGCGTCCCGCAGGATCTCCATCTGGCCGTGGTGCTGCGCCAGTTCCTCGTAGACGTGCATCAGCGCCGATCCCTGGGTCAGCTCGCGGTCGGGGCCGAGGAAGGCCGGGGAGGGCGTGCCGCGGAGCCTCGCGGCGGGGTCGGCCGCGCGCACGTCCTCGGCGAGCCGGGCGCGCGCCGCCGCCACCTCCTCAAGCAGCGGGCCGACGGGGCCGGCGGCGGTGAACTCGGCGTCGCGGTCGCGGGCGATCCCGCGTCCCGCCACGAGATGTCCCGCCCAGTAGGACACCACGCCCAGGCAGTGCGTGAGCAGGGCGTACGGCGAGTTCGCGCCGGGGAGGGGCGGCCGTACGTTGGCGAGGTCATCGCCGAGGCCGGCGACGATCGCGGCCATGCCGTCCAGGGCGCGGCCGGCGTAGTAGAGGTAGTCGTCATCGGTGATCACACGTGGCTCCTGTACGCGGTGTCCGTCACCGGCTTAGTAGGTGACGGCAACATTGCGCCACGGGTGCGTCACCTGTCAAGATGGTGACGTGAGTTTCGTCTTCGTCAGCGGCAACCTCGCGCTCGACTTCATGGGCACGCTCAAGTGGCGGCGCAGCGAGCCGGAGGAACTGCTGGTCACCCCCGCCGACCTGGCCCGATGGGCCGTCGAGGCCGGGGTGACGACGCGGGAGCCCGCCGTGGACGACGCGGGCCTGCTGCGGCTGCGCACGCTGCGCGAAGCCGTCTACCGGCTGGTGACCGGCGCGATGGCGGGCCGTCCCTGGCCCGAGGACGACCTGCGCGTCGTCAACGAGGAGGCGGCGGGCCCGCCGCCCCGTGTGACGCTGACCCCGGCCGGCCTGGTGCGCGTCGGCGACGCGGGGGCCATCGCCTCCAGCGTGGCCTGCTCCGCCGCCGAACTCCTCAGCGAGCTGGGCGAGTTGCGCGTACGCGAGTGCGCCTTCCCCGAGTGCACACGCGTGTTCATCGACCGCTCCCGTGGCGGCAACCGCCAGTGGTGCGGCATGGAGGAGTGCGGCAACCGGGTCAAGGCGGCCAACTACCGCTCCCGCAAGAGCAAGGCCGCCACGGCCGCCCCCGTCGGCTGACGCCTCACCGGCTGATGCCCCCCGCCTAAGGCCCCCCGCCTAAGGCCCCCGCCCGGCCGATGCCTCCGTCGGCGGAGGCGCCCGCCGGCCCACGCCCCCGCCGTCCCGGTCTCCACTTCCGCCGCGACCCGCTCGGCGTGGAGTCGCGGCCCCCGGAAAATCGGTTTCCGCGCCCGGCGCCCGCCTGTGAGGATGCGGGTATGGGACGCGCGTTCGAGGAACTGGTCGCCGAGGCCGAGGCGGCGCCGGTCGATGGGTGGGACTTCTCCTGGCTGGAGGGACGGGCGAGCGAGCAGCGCCCGTCGTGGGGGTACCAGCGGCTGCTGGGCGAACGGCTCGCCGCGGTCAACGCCGCGCTGGACGTCCAAACCGGCGGCGGGGAGGTGCTGGCGGGTGTGCCGACGCTGCCGCCGGCCATGGCCGCCACCGAGTCCTGGCCGCCGAACGTCGCCAGGGCCACCCGCCTGCTCCACCCGCGCGGCGTGGTCGTCGTGGCGACGGGGGAGGAGCCCCCGCTGCCGTTCGCCGATGAGGCGTTCGACCTGGTGGTCAGCCGCCACCCCGTGACCCCGTGGTGGACCGAGATCGCCCGGGTGCTCCGTCCCGGCGGGACCTACTTCGCCCAGCACGTCGGCCCGGCCAGCGTCTTCGAGCTGACCGAGCACTTCCTCGGCCCGCAGCCGGAGGAGGTCCGCCGCAGGCGGCACCCCGACGACGAGAGCGCCGAGGCCAGGGCCGCCGGGCTGGAGATCGTCGATGTGCGCCTGGAGCGGCTGCGGATGGAGTTCCACGACATCGGCGCGGTCGTGTACTTCCTGCGCAAGGTGATCTGGATTGTGCCCGGCTTCGGCGTGGACCGCCACCGCGACCGGCTGCGCGAGCTGCACGAACGCATCCAGCGCGACGGCCCGTTCGTCGCGCACTCCTCCCGGTTCCTCATCGAGGCCAGGAAGCCGGCCTGACTCCCCGCGCGCAAGGCTGGTCAAGGGCCGGTATCACGTGCGAAGATATAATGGCGAAAATTCGTTCAGGTAACCGGCTTCGGGAGTAACGCGTGCACGAGCGGCAGGTACGGTCCCAGAGCGCCCTCGCCCCCGCGAGAACGCCATGTCCCTCCCCGTCGCCCCGCTCCGACCTGGCACCGCGACAGCGGGCGCGGGCTCGCGGCCGTGCCCGGCGGACGCAGGCCGGGCATCGAGGGCGTCCCCGGCCGGGGCGCGGGCACGCTCGCGGCCGATCCGGAACGGAACCCGAGCGCGCTCGCAGCCGCCCCGAATCCGGGCGCGGGCGCGCTCGCAGCCGCCCCGGATCGCGAGGTCGTGCACGCCGACCACATCCTGCGGATCGTCCGCGACTCCGCGCCGCTCGGCCGCCGCGTCCGGTTCCTGGGCGAGATCGACGCCTCCAACGCTTCGGCCGTCGCCGAGGTGCTGGCCGAGGTCACGGGCGGGGTCATGGGCGGGGTCATGGCCGGCGCCCGCGGCGACGCCGGGCCGCTCACCCTGGACCTGTCCGGGCTGACCTTCGTGGACGTGGCCGGGGTCCGCGCCCTGATCCGCCTGTGCCGCGGGGGCTGGATCCAGATGGAGAACGTCCCGCCCCACATGCTGCGCCTGCTGGAGCTGATCCCCGCGGCGTCCCGGCCGTAACAGGAACGTCTTCGAGGGGCCAACCGCGGCGGCTTGTGGCCGCGTCAGGCGTCCTGCGGCTCGGGGGCGCCGGTGCCTCGGGCCGCCGCGATCACGCGCGTCAGTGCCCGGTGCAGGTCCTGCAGCTCGTCGAGCTCCATGCCGAGACGGGCCACGATGGCGGGCGGGATCTTCTCCGCTTCCGCCCGCAGCGCCCGGCCCGCGGGGGTGAGGGTCACGGCCAGGGCGCGCTCGTCCTTGCTGTTGCGCTCACGGTGGATGTAGCCGAGGGCCTGGAGCCGCTTGAGCAGGGGAGACAGCGTGCCCGGGTCGAGCTGGAGCAGCTCGCCCAGCTCCTTGACCGACAGGGGCTCGTGTTGCCACAGGGCGAGCATCGCCAGGTACTGCGGGTGGGTCAGGCCCAGGGGCTGCAGCAGCGGCCGGTACAGGGCGATCACGCTGCGCGAGGCGATGCTGAGGGCGAAGCACACCTGCCGGTCCAGGGCCAGGGGGTCTGTCGCCTCTGTCACGGGCTCCATCCACGCACCTCCCAGTGCCCCTGGTAGATTGAAGTACATCACTTTGTGCACAAACTAATAGCCCACAAACAGCCGCGACGCAAAACGTCCGTGGGCCGGCCCGGGAAGGACGGCACCGTGTTCCACCGCAAGCCGCTTGAGCAGCGCATCGCCGAGCGCCAGGCCAAGCTGCCGCCCTTGAAGGAGGGCAAGCACTTCGAGCACGGGCCGGCCAAGTTCGTGTTCGTCGCGCTGATCGCCATCGTGGTGTTCCTGCACGTCGTCGGGCTGGCCGTCGTGATGCACTTCTCGCCCTGACGGCGCCGCGCGGGGGTCAGGTCCGCTGCTCGCTGCCCGGTTCGCCCCCTTCGCGGACCCACCGCACGACCAGCTCGTCACGGGCGCCGAAGCGGACCAGGTGACGGCCCACGACGTCTTCGAGCTGGGCGACGGACTCCGCCGGGCACTCCAGCCGGATCAGCAGCGCGTCGGGGGAGCAGGACACGTCGGCGCGGCCGGTGCCGAGGTCGATCGTGCCGCGCCGCTCCTCGTCGAGCCACTCGCCGCCGTGGCGGCGGCCCAGGTGGGCGACGAGCTGCTTGCCGTAGCGGGCGGGCCGGTCGGTGCTGACCGCTGCTTCACTGTGGCTCATCGAGGTCTCCTTCACCCGAGGTGCGGGGCCGGGTCCCGATCCACGACCAGCGTACAAACCGTGACGGGACGGCCGGCGCCCGGCCAAAGGGCCGGGAGGAGACCGTCAAGGCACGGCCCGGGGCAATCGCTTACATGCACGGGATGCGCCTATGACCTGGGGGAAACTGCCGATCCGTCCCTCGCGCAGCGCCTTCGCCGGGACGCGTTTCCGCGTCACACCGCGCTGAAGGCTCGCGTCCGCCTGGTTGACGGGGCGAACGGCGTACGAAGTCATGCGCGCCGTGCGCGAACTCGACTATGTGGCCAACGCCCACGCCCGGGGGCTCCCGGGGGTGCGGCCCAGGAGTGTGGCCATCGTCGTCACCTCCGTCACCTCCCCGCACTACGCCCATGTCGCGCAGGGGGTCCAGGACCAGGCCGTACGCGAGGGCAGGCTGTGCATCGTCGGCACCACCGGCGGCGATCCGGAGCGGGCGACGTCTCGCTGGCCGGCTTCGACGATCTCCCGCCGGCCGCCGACATCGGCCTCACGACCGTGCACGTGCCGCACGAGGAGCTGGGCCGCACCGCCGTACGCCTGGCCTTGTCGAACGAGACGCCCGTCGCCGAGCACCTGCTCCTGGGCACCCACATCATCGTCCGCGACTCCGTCCGCCCCCTCCTGCCGGAGCCGCCGGCCTAGGCGTGGCGTCGCCCTGGTCCGGTGGCCGGAGAGCGCGCTCGTTAAAACGCTTTCTGTCAATGGCGGCTCAGGCGAGACCGAATCCATGTCGCGGCTGTAGTATCCGTTTTATGCCCTCCCCGCTCCGCCTGCCGCCTGCCGATCCCCACCTGTCCGGTCACACCGGCTGGACCCGCGCTCACTGGGAGAGCGTGGCGGACCACCTGCTGGAGTCGGTGGTGCCGTACGCGAGCGACGGCTTCGCCCAGTTCCGGCTGCCGGGCGCGCCGAGCCGGCAGGGGGTGGTGAGCGACGGCCTGGAGGGGTTCGCCCGTACGTTCCTGCTCGCGGCCTTCCGCATCGCCGGGGCCGGGGGTGACGTGCCGGCCGCCCTGCTGGAGAGGTACGCCGCGGGGCTGGTGGCCGGGACCGACCCCGGGCATCCGTACGCCTGGCCGCCTCTGCGGGACATGGCGCAGCCGCTCGTGGAGGCCGCCTCGGTGGCGCTCGCGCTGCACGAGACGCGTCCCTGGCTGTACGACCGGCTGTCCCCGGCGCAGCAGGAGCGGGTGGTGGCGTGGCTGGCCGGGTTCGTGGGGCGGCGGACCCCGGCGAACAACTGGGTGCTGTTCCAGGTGGTGGTGGAGCAGTTCCTGGCCGAGGTGGGCGGCCCGCACGACCCGGCCGAGATCGCGGGCGGGCTGGAGCGCGCCGAGGAGTGGTACGCCGGCGACGGCTGGTACTCCGACGGCACGGGCAAGAACTTCGACTACTACTGCGGCTGGGCGATGCACCAGTACACGGCGCTGTGGGCGAGGATGGCCGGCGACACCGGCCGCCGGCAGCTCTACGCCGGCCGCCTGCGCCGCTTCCTGGAGCAGTACCAGCACATGTTCGCCGCGGACGGCGGGCCCGTCCACCAGGGGCGCTCGCTGATCTACCGGTTCGCCACGGTCGCCCCGCTGTGGCTGGGCGCCCTGACCGGGGCCTCGCCGCTGCCCCCGGGACGCACCAGGCGGATCGCGAGCGGCGTGCTACGCCATTTCGTCGAGCGGGGCGTCCCCGACGGCCGCGGCCTGCTCACGTGCGGCTGGTACGACGCCTTCCCGCCCGGCACCCAGGGGTACTCCGGCCCCGGCTCGCCGTACTGGGCGAGCAAGGCGTTCCTCGGCCTGCTGCTCCCGCCCGGCCACCCGGTGTGGACCGACCCCGAGGAGGCGGCGCCGATCGACCTCGGCGACCAGGTGGTGGCGATGCGCCCGCCCGGCTGGGTGCTGCACGCCACCCGCGCCGACGGCGTCGTCCGGCTGGTCAACCATGGCAGCGACCGCGACCGGGTCCAGGACCCCGCGGGGCCGCCCGACCCGCACTACCTCAGGTTCGGCTACACCAGCCACACCGGCCCCGACATCGGCCCCGGGGCGCTGGACAACCAGCTCGCCGTCCTCACCCCGCAGGGGGCCGCCTCGCAGCGGCGCCGCATCGAACCGCTCGGCGTGGGGGAGCGCTTCGCGGCCTCGGCCTACCGGGACGGCCCCGTCCGCGTCGTGACCGCCTCCGTGATCGACGGCGCGGCCGAGATCCGCGTCCACCGGGTCACGGCGCCCGCCGGGCACCGCGTACGCGACGGCGGTCACGCGCTCGCCGCTCAGGAGCCGCCGGCGGCCGAGTCCGCAGGAGTGCGGGCGCGGGCCCGGCGCGCCGACGGCCTGGTCAGCGAGGTGCGCGGGCTGCACGGCTACACCGGCGCCGGCGTGGCGGCGGCGCGGGGCGTGAACGCCTTCGGCTCGCACTCCGCCACGCCGTACGTCATTTGCGACGCCCATCCCGGCGGCACCGCCGTCTACGTCAGCCGGGTCCTGCTCACGGCCGCCGGACCGGAGCCGCCCGCCCCGCGCGTAGAGGTGCGCGGCGAGGAGGTGACCCTGACCCCGGCGGACGGCGAGCCGATCCGGGTCCGTTTCGGCGGCGAGCCCGAGTGCGCCGTCCTCGTCCCCGGCGGCGGCCATGCCGGACCCGCCGGGTCCTTCACCTGCCGCCCCGCGTCCTGACCGCGTCACCGGGGCTGTGCTTCAGCAGGAGCAGCGCCATGTCGTCGGCCCGCTGCCGTACGGAGGACGCGTGGCCGAGCAGCGTGCCCGTGAGCCGATGCAGCGGCTGGTGCGCGGCGCGGGTCAGGTGGACGGCGAGGGCGCCGATGGCGTGGTCGAGGTCGATGCCGGGGGTCTCGATCAGGCCGTCGGTGTAGAGGGCGAGGACGGCGCCCGGCGGGAAGGGGGCCTGGAGGACGGGGTAGTCCGCGTCGGGGTCGATGCCGAGGAGCAGCCCGACCGGCACGTCCACGCGGTCGGCGGGCCGGTTCGGCGGGCACAGCAGCGGCGGCGGGTGGCCGGCGCTGGCGGCGCAGAAGGTACGCAGCCGCAGGTCGGTGTGGACGAGCAGGCAACTGGTGAACAGCTCGGCACGCAGGTCGATGAGCAGGCGGTTGGTGTGCTTGAGCACCTCGCCGGGGCCGGCGCCGGCGGCGGTGTGGGCGTGGATGGCGGTGCGCACCTGGCCCATGAGCGCGGCGGCCGTCATGTTGTGGCCCTGGACGTCCCCGATGACGGCCGCGGCGGCGGTGTCGTCGAGGCGGATCAGGTCGTAGAAGTCGCCGCCGATGCCGACGCCGGGGGTGGCGGGCACGTACCGGGCGGCCGTCTCCAGGCCCGCGATCTCGGGCAGGCCGCGGGGCAGCAGGCTGGTCTGCAGGCTGTGGGCCAGGTGGTCCTTGACCTCGTAGAGCAGGGCGCGGTCGAGGGCCTGGGCCAGCAGCCCGGCGAGCGTGGTGAGGGTGGTGCGCTCCTCGGTGGTGAACGGGCGCGGATGGTCGAAGGCGAACACGCAGGTGCCGAGCACGCGGTCGGAGACGGTGAGCGGCAGGAACGCCCAGGCGGCCATGCCGTCCATGTTCGCCGCCGACGGATATCCGCGGCGCAGTTCCTCCCGGCTTCCGAAGAACGCGGCCTCGCCCGTCCGCATGACCTGCGCGGCCGGGCCGGGGGAGGCGAGGGGCCGGCCGTCGAACCGGTCGAGCACATCGCGGCGGTAGCCGTGCGAGCCGACGATCCGCATCCTCCCGGTCTCGGCCACCATGATCACCATGGCCTGGGAGCCGCACACGGGCATGACGTGGTCGGTGACCAGTTCGACGACCTCGCGCACGTCGAGCGCCCGGGTCAGCGCCGCCGCCATGTGCAGGAAGTCGTGGAAGGAGCCGCCGCGGGGCGCCGGCGGGGCGCCGTGCTCCCGCCGGGGACGGTGTGGCGTGGCGGGCGTGATGCGCAGGCTGATGCCGGTGGGGTCCGGGTGCAGCCGCACCTCCAGGGTGCGGCCGTCCGGATGCCGGATGTCGCACGAGGTGGCCTGCTGGGTGACCAGCGCGGCACGGTAGCGATCTTCGAACACCGGGTCCCGCAGCCACGCCACCGCCTCCCACAGCAGCCGTCCCCGCAGGTCCGGCCCGTCGCCGCCGAGGAGTTCGGCCGCCGCGGCGTTGACGAAGGTGATGCGGCCCTCCGGGGCCACGGCGGCGCAGCCGTCGGGGAGCCGGTCGAGATAGCCTCCGGCGGCCAGGGCGCGCTGCCTGTCCGGCGCGCCGGGCGGGGGAGGGGGCACGAGGCGTGGCCGCCGGCCGGGCTTCGGCGGGCGGCCGGCCTCGGCCGCCCAGCGCAGCGCCTCGCCCAGGTCCCGGGAGGCGATCTCGATGGCGTCGAGTTCGCGGGGGGTGAGATGGGGCGGGCGCGACGGCGGCCAGATCAGCGCCCAGGCGCCCCACACCCGGCCGCCGCTCTGGATGGGGGCGGCGGCGGTGGCGAACGGGTCCGGCACGACCACCGCGGTCGCGGGGAAGCGGCGGGCCAGTTCCTGCTGGTCGGGCACCCACACCAGCGCCCGGCCGCGTACGGCGGCGGCGACCGGGACGTCGGCGTTCGCCCTGACCCGGGTCCACGGCTTGACGATCTGGGCCGGCATCCCGATCGCCGCCTCCATCCGCAGCAGCCGGCCCGAGTCCTCCAGCAGGTAGATCACCGCGATGTGGGCTCCGGTGTCGCGTACCGCCCTGGACAGCACCCGGTCGATCTCGGCTGTGCCGGGCAGGGGAGCCGTCCCGGCGCCACGCCGCACGGTGCGTCCTGCTCCACCCTGCGTTGACGCCGGTACGGCCCACTCACCACCGGACATGCGTCAACGCTAGGCCGTTCCGTCGGAGGCGAAAGCACCTCTTGCCCGATTCTGGGTCGTTGTTGGGGATGAGATGGGATTTTCCGGGACTTCCGGGCTCGGGCTCGGCGTGCACCGCGCCTCACCCGTGAGCCTCGCCCCGGGCCCGCCGGGCGGTCAGGTCGCGCTGACGGATCAGAGTCCACCCCAGGTAGGCGAAGGGCAGCAACAGCAGCACGTCGGCCACCGTGGCGACCCACTCGATACGGGGAATCCGGCTCGCCGGGAAGACCGCAGCCGCGAGGCACAGCAGCGGTCCGATCCAGACGGGTGCCCATCGCCGCCAGGTCAGCACGACCCCCAGGCCGAAGACCGTCAGCGGGAACAACGGCCCGGGCAGCCACAGCACCAGGTTGGACAGGACGGGATAGTGCGCCAAGGCGGCCAGCGACTGCGGGCCCGACACCCTGAACACCTCTTCGAAGAAGCCCTGCAAGCCGAAGGCGATGGCGCCCAGGCAGCCGAACAGGGCCAGCAGCAGGCCGGCCGACCCGTAAACCGGCATTCGCCGGCCGATGACCGCGAACAGACCGGTGAAGCCGTGGGCCCAGAAGACCCCGGAAAGGGCCAGGAGTGTTCCACCGGCGGCCCCGTATCGGCCGTCCACCCAGAGGAATGTCGCCGCCATCGCGAGAAGTGGGGCGATGATCAGACTCGCGCCCTGCAATCTCTGGTTCATGGAACGGCAGTCTATGCGTAGGCTGCCTACATATCGTCAGGGAAAACCCTGACTCTCATCCGGTTCACCCCTGATCTGGCTAGGCTCCGGGGCGGGAGGTGCAGCCGCCATGGTGACCGAGGACGACGTGCGCCGGATCGCGCTGTCGCTGCCCGAGACGACCGAGCGGCCGTCGTACGGCACGCCGGCGTTCCGGGTGAAGGACAAGTGGTTCGCCCGGATCCGCGAAGAGGGCGACGTGCTCGTGGTGTGGTGCGGCAGCGAGGAGGAGAAGCACGAGCTGATCGCCGCCGATCCGGAGGCGTTCTGGACCACGCCGCACTACGACGGTCATCCGGTGGTCCTGGTCCGCTTCGACGCGATCGACGCCGAGGAGCTCACGGAACTGCTCACCGACTCCTGGCGGCTGCGCGCGCCGCGCCGGGTGCTCGCCGCGTACGAGGCGGCGCGGTCCGTGATCACCTGGCGCCGGCTCGAAGAGCGCGACTTCCCGCTGCTGCGCGAATGGCTGGAACGGCCGCACGTGGCCCGGTGGTGGCACCACGAGACCTCGATCGAGGCGGTGACGCGCGACTTCGGGCCCGCCGCCAGGGGCGAGGACCCCTCGGAGGACCTGCTGACCTTCCTCGACGGCCGGCCGCTCGGCCTGGTCCAGCGGTGCCGCCTGGGCGACTTCCCCGAGTACCTGACCGAGCTGTCCGCCATCCTCGACGTCCCCGCCGACACGGTGTCCCTCGACTACCTGATCGGCGACCCGGGGCAGGTCGGCCGGGGCCTCGGCCCCCAGATGATCCGGGCCGTCGTCGAGGCGACCTGGCGCGACCACCCCGCGGCCCCGGCGATCCTGATCCCGGTCTCGGCGGCCAACCGGGCGTCGTGGCGGGCGCTGGAGAAGGCCGGGCTGCGCCGCGTCGCCGAGGGCGAGCTGGAGCCGGACAACCCCATCGACGACCGCGCCCACTACCTCTACCGCATCGACCGCCCCGCGGCGCCTTGACCTAGGCCCTGACCTCGGCCGGGCGGGCCGCCGTGTCGCCCATCAGGACGCGGAGCCTGCGCGCGGACATCATCATGGCGACGCCGGCGGCGACGGCGGCCAGGGCCAGGCCCAGGTAGTACGCCGGCATCGGCACCACCGCGGTCAGCCGGTAGGTCTGGCCGCCGACCGCGTCGCCCAGGGAGATCGCGAGGTACCAGACGCCCATCATCTGGTTCTCGAACGCCCGGGGCGCCAGCTTGTTGGTCACCGACAGGCCGGCCGGGCTGAGGAACAGCTCGCCGATCGTCTGGATCAGGTAGACCGAGATCAGCCACATGATCGACACCCGCACCCCGCCGGAGGCGATGCCGGCGGCGACCGACATGACCACGAAGCTCAGCCCGACCAGCAGCAGCGCCACGGCGAACTTGGCCGGGGCGCTGACGCGGTCGCCCGCCTTGAGGAAGACGTCGGCGAACACCGGCGCCAGGATGATGATCGCCAGGGAGTTGACGTTGTTGATCCAGCCCGGCGGCACGCTGAAGCCCATGACGTCGAGGTCGGTGTTGTTCTGCGCGAACAGGGTGAGCGCGCCCCCGGCCTGGTCGTAGATCATCCAGAACACGGCGGCGCCGAGGAACAGCCACACGTACGCGCGCAGCCGGGTCCGCTCCTCGGGGGTGATCTCGTGCGAGCCGTTGAACAGGAACAGGAAGTAGGCCAGGGGGACCGCCGCCGTGGCGAGGGCGAGCACCAGCGTGAACCGGTCGATGGTGAACGTGCCGCTCAGCGCCCACAGGGTCAGGGCCAGCGCCACCCCGGGCACCGCGATCCCGAGCGTGAGCCGGAAACGGGCGCGCTCGCGCGGCGTCAGCCGGTGCTCGGGCTCCTCGCCGATCCCGGCCAGATGCCGGCCACGCAGGACGTACTGGCCCAGGCCGATCGCCATGCCGGCCGCCGCGGCGCCGAACGCGAGATGCCAGCGGTCGCCCTCCTGCAGCCACGGGACGGCCATGATCCCGGCGAACGCGCCGATGTTGATGCCCAGGAAGAAGATGGTGTACCCGGAGTCGCGGCGGGCGTCGTCGCGCGGCGGGTACAGGTCGCCGACCATCGCCGCGATGTTCGGCTTCAGCATGCCGCTGCCGAGGGCGACCAGGACGAGGCCCAGCCACACGAACGCCCCCGCGGCGGGGGCCGACAGGCTCAGGTGCCCGCACATGATCACGATCGCGCCGTACAGGACGGTTTTGCGCGGCCCGAACAGCCGGTCGGCCATCCAGCCGCCGGCGAGCGCGAGCAGGTAGACCGAGCCGATGTAGACGCCGTACACGCCCACCGCGGTGGTCTCCGACAGCCCCATCCCGCCCCGGACGGCCGGGGCCGACAGGAAGAGCACCAGGATCGAGCGCATGCCGTAGTAGCTGAAGCGCTCCCACATCTCGGTGCCGAACAGGGTGGCCAGGCCACGTGGGTGCCCGAAGAAGGATTTCTCCCGGGCGGGCGGGTGTGTCATGCGTTCTCCCCCCGAATTACGCAGTGCAGTAGCACGTTACCCCGGCGCTAGCTGCGTTTTGCCCATTCGGGTACAAAGGGGAGAAAAAGGACTAATAGTGTGAAAGGTGATGCCGAACTGGCGCATGCGGCCAACTACGGTTTTCGGCCGGCACTGTCCGCGGAGGCCGCCGGTCTGTCCGTCGCAGGGACGGAGCGCGGCGGCTCTCAGCGTGTGCCGGTAGGTGACGCGCTCGCCGACACCGAGGCCGCGGCCGACGGCGTGATCGACGGTGTGGCCGACGGCGTGGCCGGCCCGCTCGTGGCCGCCGATGGCGTGGGCGAGGTGGTCGCGGGCGGCGACGGTGTGGGCACGGCCTGCTGGGACGTGCCGCCGAGCGAGGTGTACAGCAGCACCCCCGTCACGGCCGCGACCACCGCCACGACCGCGGCCGTGGTGAGCACGACCCTGCGCACCAGGCGTCTGCGGCGCTCCCGCCGCCTGGCCTCCTCGCGCCGCAGTGCGGCGCGCCTGCGCTTCACCTTTCGCTGAGACATGACCGCTCCCGAAACGACATGGCCGCTCCCGAAACGCACTTCGGGGTCACCATACGAGGACGCGGATAAGACGCGGCTAAGGGATCTTCCGGCCGGTGGTGCTCTCGCGGATCACCAGGCGGTGGTCCACGTAGATCTCCCGGGTGCCGCGCCGCGCGGTGCCCGACATCCGCTCCACGAGGAGGGCGACGGCCTGGCGGGCGATCTCCCGCTTGTCCGGGGAGACGGTGGTCAGGGTGGGGGTACCGTAGCGGCCGTCCTCGATGTCGTCGAAGCCGGCGAGGGCGACCTCGGCCGGAACCTCGTGGCCGCGCTCCAGGAGTGTGCGGAGCGCGCCGAGGGCGAGCAGGTCGTTGAAGCAGAAGACCGCGTCGGGGGGCTCGGCGAGGTCCAGCAGACGGGCCATCGCGGCGGCGCCGTCGGCGCGGTGGTAGGCGGCGACGGGGGCGACAAGGCCCTCGTCGAAGGGGAGGCCGGCCTCGGCCAGGGCTGCGCGGTAGCCGGCCAGGCGCAGCCGCGCCGTCTCGCCGGCGGCGTCGTCCTGGGCGCCGATGGCGGCGACGCGGCGGCGGCCCAGGGCGATCAGGTGCAGGGTCGCCTCCTTCGCGGCGGCGACGTTGTGCACGACGACGTGGTCGGCGGGGCCGTTGTGGATGCGCTCGCCCAGCAGGACCATCGGGGTGTCGTCGGTGCGCGCGCTCAGGTCGTCGGCGGTCAGCGCGAGGGGGCTGAAGATCAGGCCGTCGATGAGCTGGTCGCGTATCCCCTCGGCGACCTGCTGCTCGCGGTGCCTGCTGCCGCCGGTCTGGTCGATGAGCACGGTCAGCCCGTGTTCCTCGGCGGCGGCGACGATCAGCCGGGCCAGCTCGGCGAAGTAGGGGATGTCCAGTTCGGGCACGGCCAGGGCGATGATGCCGGAGCGGCCCCGGCGCAGGTTGCGCGCGGAGAGGTTCGGCCGGTAGTTGAGCTCCTTGATGGCCCGCTCGACCCGGGCGCGGGTCTTGGGCGTGACGTGCACGTAGCCGTTGACCACGTTCGAGACCGTCTTCACCGACACGCCGGCCAGCCGCGCCACGTCCTTCAGCCCGACACGGCGCCGGTCGTCGGGGCTCGGCTCCGGCGGCGTGGCTGCTGTGGGTTCCCCCATGCCTGACCTTTCCCTCCGCTGCGGACGGAGATCAGTCTAGGACCTCTTTACAACGTTATATACAACGATGTATATCTCGTAACCACCGCGAAACAATCCGGGAGGACGGCCCGTGGATCACCGCGCCAAGCTCACCCTCGACCCCGCCTTCGAGATCGCACCGGTCGAGCGGCGCCTGTTCGGATCCTTTGTCGAGCACATGGGCCGGTCGGTCTACACCGGCGTGTACGAGCCGGGCCACCCGCGGGCCGACGAGTACGGGCTGCGCCGCGACGTGCTCGACCTGGCCCGCGAGATGGGCGTGACGGTGGTCCGCTACCCCGGCGGGAACTTCGTCTCCAACTACGACTGGGAGGACGGCGTCGGCCCCGCCGACGAGCGGCCCACCCGGCTCGACCTCGCCTGGCGGCAGATCGAGACCAACGCGTTCGGCCTGAACGAGTTCATGACCTGGGCCGCCGAGCTGCCCGCCGAGCCGATGCTGGCGGTCAACCTCGGCACCCGGGGCGTACGCGAGGCGTGCGACCTGCTCGAATACGCCAACCACCCGCAGGGCACCCGCTGGTCCGACCTGCGCATCAAGCACGGCCGCCGCGATCCGTACGACGTGCGGCTGTGGTGCCTGGGCAACGAGATGGACGGCCCGTGGCAGATCGGCGGCAAGACCGCCGAGGAGTACGGCCGGCTCGCGGCCGAGACCGCCAAGGCGATGAGGCGGGTGGACCCGCGCGTGGAGCTGGTGGCCTGCGGCAGCTCCAACAGCCGCATGCCCACGTTCGCCTCCTGGGAGGCGACGGTGCTGGAGCACTGCCACGAGCAGGTGGACTACATCTCCCTGCACGCCTACTACGACCCCGCCGCCGGCGACCGGGCGAGCTACCTGGCCGCGGCGGAGGAGATGGACGCCCACATCAAGGCGGTGGTGGCCACCGCCGACCACGTGGCCGCCAAGCTGGGCAGCCGCAGGCGGCTCAAGCTCTCCTTCGACGAGTGGAACGTGTGGTCGCAGAGCCTGTTCGGCGGGGAGGCCGGCCTGGAGTGGGCCGAGGCGCCGCGGATCATCGAGGAGGACTACGACGTCACGGCGGCGGCGGTGGTGGGCAGCCTGCTGATCACCCTGCTGAACCACGCCGACCGGGTCGGCATCGCCTGCCAGGCCCAGCTCGCCAACGTCATCGCGCCGATCCGCACCGAACCCGGCGGCCCGTCCTGGCGCCAGACGATCTTCCACCCGTTCGCGCTCACCGCCGCGCACGCGCGCGGGCGCGTCCTGCGGGTGGAGGCCGCCTCGCCGGTGTTCCCGACCGAGCGGTTCGGGGAGGTGCCGGCGCTGGTCGCCGCGGCGACCCACGACGACGCCGGGGAGCTGACGGTGTTCGCGGTCAACCGCGGCGAGCGGCCACTCCCGCTGGACGTCGATCTGCGCGGCCTGCCGGGTCTCGCCGTGGCCCGCCACGTGACCGTGGCCGACGACGACGCGGGCGCGCGCAACAGCCTGGAGGCCCCGAACCGGGTCGTCCCGCGGACGCTGGAGGGCGCCGCGGTCCGCGGCGACCGGCTCTCCGCGGTCCTGCCGCCCGTCTCGTTCAACGTCGTACGGCTGGCGCCGAGCAGGGGTCTGTGAAAGACGGCCGGCCACGAGGCCGGTGAAAAGGTCGGGGGGGAGAGGAGATTGTCATGAGGTTGCGCAGCCGGACCTGGCTCGTCACGATGACCGCCGCCATCGCCCTGATGTCGACCGCATGCGCCGGCCAGGGCCAGGGCGGCGGCGACGCCGGAGGCTCCGGCGGCCCGGTCACCCTGAAGTTCTGGAACGGCTTCACCGGCCCCGACCGGGCGGCGGTCGAGGGCATCGTGTCGAAGTTCAACTCGTCACAGGACAAGGTGAAGATCGAGATGGAGATCATGCCCTGGGACGTGTTCTTCGACAAGCTGCTGCCCAGCCTGGGCTCCGGCACCGGCCCCGACATCGCGGCGATGGACACCGCGCAGATCCCGCAGTACGCCGCCCGCAACGTCTTCCAGCCGCTGGACGACCTCTACGGCCCACAGGGGATCGACGAGAACGTGCTGGTGCGCTCCGCCGTGGACGCCACCGTCTTCAAGGGCAAGAGGTACGGCGTCCCGATGAACTTCACCACGCTGAAGCTCTACTGGAACAAGGACATGTTCCGCGAGGCGGGCCTGGACCCGGACAAGCCCCCGGCCGACTGGGACGAGTTCGGCGACTACGCCAGGAAGCTGACCAAGGACACCGACGGCGACGGCAAGCCGGAGCAGTACGGCCTGGCCATCGCCGACCACGCCACGATCGCGATGTGGCCGATCCTGTTCTGGCAGAACGGCGGCGGCGTGGTCTCCGAGGACGGGCGCACGGCGATGCTGGACGACCCGGCCACCATCGAGGCCGCCCGGCACTGGGCCGGCCTGATCACCAAGGACAAGATCGCCCCGGTGGGGCTGAGCGGCGCCGACGCCGACAAGCTCTTCCAGAGCAAGAAGGCGGCGATGGAGATCGTCGGGCCGTGGATGACCACCGGCTTCGAGCAGGCCGGCATCGACTTCGGCATCGCCATGCCGCCCGCGGGCCCCAAGGCCCGGGTGACGTTGGGCACCAGCGTGGCCTTCACGCTCAGCTCCCGGGCCACCGGCCAGAAGAAGCAGGCCGCGCGCGACTTCTTCGCCTACTGGAACAGCAAGGAGTCGCAGGCGTACTGGTCGGCCAACTCCGGCTTCCCGCCGAACCGCACCGACCTGACGGCCGATGAGCTCAAGGGCAACCCCTACTCGGCGCTCTTCGGCCAGGACGCCGACAAGTCCCGGTTCTACCTGGCGGGCGTGCAGGAGTTCCAGAAGGTCAACGAAACGCTCTTCGAGCCCGCCCTGCAGCGCGTGCTCAACGGCAAGGGCGACATCGAGCAGGTCTTCGGCCAGGCCGACAAGGAGATCCAGGCCGTGCTCGACAACGCCCAGTGACACCGGGAGGGCAACCGTGACGACCTCCGTACCCGCGGCCGGCGGGGCGCCGCGCCGCCGGCCCGGCTCGGCCGGACGGCGGCAGGCCAGGGCCGCGTGGCTGTTCATGCTGCCGACGATGGCCGTGCTGGGCGTGTTCGTGGTCTGGCCGATGCTCCAGGCGCTGTACCTGTCGTTCACCGACTACGAGGTGTTCACCCCGGCCCGGTGGATCGGGCTGGAGAACTACCGCGCGCTGCTGTCCGATCCCGCCTTCGGCAACGCCCTGGTCAACACGCTCTACTACGCGGCGGTGACCACGCCGGTCTCGGTGGCGCTGGCCCTCGGGCTGGCGCTCCTGCTCAACCGGCGGATGCCGCTGCGCGGCTTCGTGCGGACGGCGGTGTTCGTCCCGGTCGTCATCTCCCTCGCCGTCGTGGCCATCGCCTGGAGCTTCCTGCTCGATCCCAACATCGGGCTGCTCAGCCACTGGCTGTCGCAGATCGGCATCGTGTCCGAGCAGGGCTGGCTCCGCGACCCGTCGCTGGCCATGCCGGCGGTGATGATCGTGGGCATCTGGAAGAACGTCGGCTTCTACATGGTGATGTACCTCGCCGGCCTCCAGTCGATCCCCACGGCCCTGTACGAGGCGGCCCGCGTCGACGGCGCGGGCCCCTGGCCGCGGTTCCGCCGCATCACCTGGCCGCTGCTGGCCAACCAGACGATGCTCATCGTGATCCTGGCCGCCATCGCCACGCTGCAGGCATTCGACCAGATCTTCGTCATGACCCACGGCGGCCCGTTCTTCAGGACCGAGACGCTGGTGATGATGACCTACCGGATCGGCTTCAAGGAGTTCCAGTTCGGCTACGCGGCCGCGATCTCCTGGGCGCTGGTCCTGCTGATCTTCGTGCTGAGCATGCTCCAGGTCGCCTACTTCAGGAAGCGGTCGGTGACGTACTGATGCCGCAGGACAACCGCGCGCTGCGCCTGACCTGGCGGCTGCTGACCGCCGCCACCGGACTGGCGATAGCCCTGGCCATGCTGTTCCCCCTGGTGTGGATGGTGGCGACCTCCTTCAAGCCCGAGCCGGAGATCGTCTCCTTCCCGCCCCGGCTGCTGCCCGAGACCTTCACCCTGGACAACTACATCGGCGTGTGGGAGCGCCTGCCCTTCACCCGCCTGTTCCTCAACACGGTCGTCTTCGCGGGCGCGGTCACCGTGTGCTCGCTGCTGCTCGACTCCATGACCGCCTACGCGCTGGCCAGGCTGCGCTTCCGCGGCAAGGGGGCAGTCTTCGTCCTGGTCCTGGTGCTGCTCATGGTGCCCTTCCAGGTCACGCTCATCCCGCTGTACGACCTGCTGGCCGGCCTCGGGTGGATCAACACCTTCCAGGGCCTCATCGTGCCGAGGCTGACCAACGCCTTCGGCATCTTCTTCCTGCGCCAGTTCCTGCTGTCGATCCCGCGGGACCTGGAGGACGCGGCCCGGGTGGACGGCGCCTCGGAGTGGCGCATCTACTGGCGGATCGTGATGCCGCTCGCCGTGCCCGCCCTGCTCACCCTGGGCCTGTTCCACTTCATGTACAACTGGAACGACCTGCTGTGGCCGCTGATCATCAGCCAGGACACCTCACGGCAGACCCTGCCCGCCGGCCTCGCGCTGTTCATGGGACAGCACGTGGTGGAGTACGGCCCGCTGATGGCCGCGTCGGTCCTGACACTCCTGCCGGTGGTCGTCTTCTTCATCATCATCCAGCGCCGGTTCGTGGCCGGCGTCGCGACGACGGGGATCAGATAGATGCGATGGTTCGAGGACGGGCGGCTCCGCTTCGCCGTCGGGATCGAGGACACCTTCATCCCGCAGGAGTACCCCGGCCGGCGCAGGCTGGACGAGTACGAGCTGACCCAGCACTACCACCTGTGGCACGAGGACCTCGGCCTGGCCGCCGCCACCGGCGCGGAGATGATCCGCTGGGGCATCCCCTGGCACCTCCTCGAACCCGAGCCCGGCCGCTTCCGGTGGGACTGGCTGGACCGCGTGGTGGACCGCCTGGCGGAGCTGGGCCTGACCTGCGTCGTCGATCTGATGCACTACGGCACACCGACCTGGCTGGACAACCAGTTCCTCAACGCGGGCTACCCGGACCGCGTGGCCGAGTACGCCACCCGGGTCGCCGAGCGCTACCGGGGCCGGCTGCACGTGTGGACCCCGCTCAACGAGCCGACGATCAACGCGGTCTACTGCGGCGAGAACGGCACCTGGCCGCCCGGCCTGACCGGCCATGACGGGTTCGTCAAGCTCGCCATGGCGATAGCCCGCGGCATCGTGGCGACCCAGCGCGGCATCGCCGAGGTCCAGCCGGAGGCGTCCTTCGTGCACGTGGAGGCGAGCTTCCGGTACGAGGGCGAGTGGTTCCCCTTCGACCTCGCCCTGATGCGGGAGCGCCGATACCTGATCATGGACCTGGTCACCGGGCGGGTGGACGAGGAGCACCCGCTGCACGGCTATCTGCGCGAGCACGGCGTGGACGACGCCCAGCTCGCCGCGCTGCGCGAGGACGCCGTGACGCCCGACGTGGTCGGGGTGAACTACTACCCGGCGTTCACCACCGCGCGCTTCGAGCCGGGCTCGGCGAGGCCGGTGCCGGTGGAGGCGGGGACCGCGGGCCTGGAGGAGGTCCTGCGCGACTTCGCCGCACGCTACGGCCGCCCGGTCTTCCTCACCGAGACCAGCAGGGCCGGGACCCCCGAGCAGCGCGCCGAGTGGCTGCGCGACGGCATCGCCCTGGTCCACCGCCTGCGCCGGGAGGGCGTGCCGGTCGTCGGATACACCTGGTGGCCGCTGTTCGCCCTGGTGGACTGGCTGTACCGGGAGAGCACCGACCCGGTCGGGCGCTGGCTGGTGCCCATGGGCCTGTACGACCTCGAACCCGACGGCGCCGGGGTCCTGCGGCGCGTCCCCACCGCCGCCGTCGAGGAGTGCAGGCGTCTCATGCGCGCCCCGGACGGCGGCTGAGGGCACGGCCGGCGTCCCGGCGCCCGAATGCGGCATGCCGCCGCCTCGGCTACGCTGCCGGACGTGGCGCAGGCAGTATGTGTGGTGGTCCGGTACCGCAAGGCGGTGACGTACGGCGTGCACGCGCTGCTCGCCGCCCTGGAGACCGCGGGGGTGGAGCACGAGCTGCGGCTCGGCACCACCCCGGAGGAGACCGCGGAGCACATCCTGGCCACCGGCGCCGGCCGGGTGCTGGTGCTGTGGTCGTTCTACTCGCCCGACGCCGAGGCCATGGCGGCCGAGCTGGCCACGGTCAGGTCGCTCAGCGGCGGCCGGGGGCTGCACATCGCGGGCGGCGTGCACGCCACCGCCGAGCCGCAGCAGGTCATCGACGCCGGCTGGGACCTCGCCGGGATCGGCGAGGGCGAGTCCACGATCATCTCCCTGGTCCGGGCGCTCCAGCGCGACGAGCCGCTCACCTCGGTCCCCGGCCTCGCGATCCGCGACGCCGACGGGGTCGCGCTGCGCACCGGGCCCGCGCCGCAGCTCCCCCTCGACGCGTTCCCCTCCTTCACCGGCCGGAACGGGCCGATCGAGATCACCCGCGGCTGCCGCTACACGTGCCGCTTCTGCCAGACGCCGTTCATGTTCGGCGGCCAGTTCCGCCACCGCTCGGTGGCCAGCGTGCGCGAGCACGTGCGCGCCATGGCCGGCCGGGGCCTGCGCGACGTCCGGTTCATCACGCCCACCTCGCTGTCGTACGGCTCGCCGGGGCCCGACCCCGATCTCGGCGCGGTGGAGGAGCTGCTGGCGGGCGTGAAGGAGGAGCTGCCGCCGAACGGCCGGATCTTCTTCGGCAGCTTCCCCTCCGAGGTGCGCCCGGAGCACGTCACCCCCGAGGCCATGCGGCTGCTGAAGCGCTACGTGGCCAACGACAACCTCATCATCGGCGCCCAGTCGGGCTCCGACCGGGTGCTGGCGGCCTCCGGCCGCGGCCACGACACCTCTCCGGTGCGCGACGCCGTCAGGATCGCGGCCGAGCACGGCTTCCGGCCCAACGTCGACTTCATCTTCGGCATGCCGGGCGAGACCGAGGAGGACCAGGCCGCCTCGCTCAAGCTGGCCGCCGACCTGGCCGACCTCGGCGCCCGCATCCACACCCACACGTTCATGCCGCTCCCCGGCACTCCCTGGCGCGACGCCGAGCCCGCCTTCATCCCGCTCGCCACGATGACCGAGCTGGACCGGCTCGCGCAGCGCGGCGACGCCTACGGCCACTGGCGCAAGCAGGCCGAGCACGCCGTACGCCTGGCGGCCGCGGCCAAGGCATATCCGCGCCGCACCCCCCGCAGGCGCACCACCGGCTGAGGGGCCCGGCGGCTCCGGCTCAGTTCGCCGGCTGGGCGGCCAGTTCCCGGGCGGCGGCGATCAGCGCCTCCATGTCGAGGGGGTCGTTGTCGTCGTCGAGGCGGTCGATGAGGCGGGTGAACGCATCGACGCCGAGCAGGTGCTCCAGCACCACCAGGGCGGCCACGACGCGCAGGCCGTACGGGGTGCCGGGGTCCTCGACCTCCCGGACCGCGTCGCGCAGACGGGGGCTGACCGGTATGCCGGTGCGGACGCGGTAGCGCTCGCCGCCGATGATGATCCGCACGTGCGTCCCCCCTTCCCGGGGGGAGTGCCGCTTTCCAGCTTGGCAGACGGGACGCCCCGCCCCGCCTCCGGAACCCCCTGACGCCCACCCGTGGCGAGGAGAACTAAAGTAAGCCTTGCCTAATAGCAACAGGCTGTTGCAAGATTGCGGCCCGAGCCCGTTCCCGGCTCGCCGTACGTACTCCCCGCATGTCCTGGAGCCGAAGATGCCGCGGTTTCCCGCATTGGTCGCACGGGCCTTCGAGTCCCGTGGCGTACCGTGCACCGTAGAGAAGATCGAGGACCTCTCGCCGTCGTTCCGGCGCCTCCACCTGCGGGGTGAGGGGCTGCGCGGCCACGTGTGGACGCCGTGCCAGGTGACCTCGTTCCGGGTCACGCCCACCGAGTTCCGGCACTACACCCCCGACGCGTTCGACGCCGAGCAGGGCACGATGTCGATCCTGTTCTACCGGCACCACACCGGGGCCGAGGCCGGGCTGCCGCCCGGGGAGGCGTGGTTGTCGCGGCTGGAGACCGGCGACCGGGTCATCCCGTCGCTGCCGGCCTGCGCACGCGGCTTCCGGCCGGCCGCGGACGCGGGCGGATACCTGGTGTTCGGCGACGGCACCACGGTCGGGCTGTGGCACTCCCTCATCCAGTGGACGGGCGTACCCGTCACCGGGGCCGTGGAGGTGCCCGAAGGGGAGCGCGAGCCGGCCGGCGAGCTGCTGCCGGGCCTGGAGGTCCTGCCGGAGCGCGAGCGGCCGGGCGAGGCGCTGCTCGCCTGGGTGGAGGCGGGCGGCGCGGAGGCGGCGGGCCTCGGCGGCGAGCGGGCGGGCGCGTACCGGGCCTACCTGTCCGGGCACGGGCAGACCATCCAGCGCCTGCGCACCCTGCTGCGCGAACGCCACGGCCTGAGCCGCGCCGCCGTGTCCACCCAGCCCTACTGGGCGACGGGCAAGGCGGGCCTGTGACGGCCGCCGTCGTGCCCGCCGTGCCCGCCGTGCCCGCCGCGATCAGCGCAGGACCACGGTCTTGTGGCCGTTGAGCGCCACCCGGTTCTCGGTGTGCCACCGTACGGCGCGGGCCAGCGCCCGGCACTCCACCTCCCGGCCGCGCGCGGCGAACTCCTCGGCGGTCATCGAGTGGTCCACCCGCGTGATCTGCTGCTCGATGATCGGCCCCTCGTCCAGGTCGGCCGTGACGTAGTGCGCGGTGGCGCCGACGACCTTGACCCCGCGCGCGTGGGCCTGGTGGTAGGGGCGCGCGCCCTTGAAGCTGGGCAGCATCGAGTGGTGGATGTTGATCGCCCGGCCGTCGAGGTGCTTGCACAGCTCGGGCGAGAGGATCTGCATGTACCGGGCGAGGACCACCAGATCGATCCGCTCGTCCTGCACGATCTCCAGCAACCGGGCCTCGGCCTCGGGCTTGGTGTCCGGCGTGACCGGGATGTGCTGGAACGGCACGCCGTAGTTGCCGGCCAGCGGCGCGAGGTCGGGGTGGTTGGAGACGACGGCGGCGACGTCGATGTTCAGCTCGCCGACCGAGTCGCGGTAGAGCAGGTCGTTCAGGCAGTGCCCGAACCTGCTCACCATGATCAGCACGCGCTGTCTCTCGTGGGCGTCCACCAGGCGCCAGGTCATCCCGAACCGCGAGGCGACCTGCTCGAAGTCGCGGCGCAGATCGGGCACGGACAGCGCCTGCCCGTCGGCGTGGGCGAACTGCACCCGCATGAAGAAGGTGCTGCTGTCGGGGTCGTCGAACTGCTGGCTCTGCACGATGGTGCACCACCGGTCGGCGAGGAAGCCGGCGACGGCGTACACGATGCCCGGGGTGTCCGGGCAGGACAACATCAGGACGCACTGTCCGGTCATGAGCGCTCCAGGCTGGTGAGAAGGGAGGCCGGGTGCCGCCCGGCGGTGTCCGGCCCGGCGACGGTCGCGATCGGCTCGTCGATGACCTGGCCGCTCAACGGGCCCGCTCCAGCATCCGGCGCCGCCAGGACTCGGTTTTGTCCAGCTCGTTGAAGGTGAAGAAGTGGAAGCCCGCCAGAGGGCCGCCGGGCTCGGCGACGTGCGGGGCCAGGCGCTCCACCAGCCGGTTCGGGCTGTAGCCGCCCGGGAGGAAGAAGCGCCACAGCAGGTTCTGCTGCTTGTTCAGGAAGCGGGCCGACTGGCCGAGGCCGAGACCGGCGGAGATGCGGATCAGCTTCTGCCGGGTGACGGCTCCCGGCAGGCCGACCCGTACCGGCAGGTCCACGCCGCGCTCCCTGAGCCGCCCGGCCCAGGCGATCGTGGTCGCGGCGTCGAAGCAGAGCTGGGTGATGACGTGCGTGGCGTACCTGGACTTCTGCTCGATGGCACGGTCGATCAGCTCCCGGCCGATGCTGCCGTGCCCCTCCGGGTAGCCGCCGATCCCGATCCGGCGGAAGTGGTGCCCCGCCGCGTGCAGCGCCTCCAGGAGCGAGAGGGCGTCGGGGAAGGCCCCCGCGGGTTCGGGGGCGTCGCCGCCGATGACGAAGACCTCCTCGACGCCGGCCTCCCTGAGCCGGGCGACGATGTCGGTGAGCTGTTGCTTGTCCCTGACCAGGCGGGCCGCGAGATGGGGGGCGGCCGAGTAGCCGTGGCCGGTCAGCCGTACGGCGAGGTCGATGGTCGGCGCGAGCCCCTTGGCCTCGGTCGTGGTGATCGTCAGCGGGACGGTGCGCGGGACGTGGGCGAGGACCGACTCCTCGGTGTTCCTGAACGGCAGCACCTCGTAGCTGATGGCGTGCAACGCCTGCCCGAGCGCGCGCCGGCGGCCGATCGCTCCGGCCGGACTGTGAGATGGCATGGGGGACGGGACCTTTCATCGAGGCAGGCAGCCCGCGACCGCCCGTGCGCCTGGGGCGGTCGCGATGCGTGTACGTCGGAAGTCCGGGCCGGATGCCGGGCATCGGGCCCCTCCTCGACCGACACTAAAGATCGGCGAGGTCCCGGAAACGACGCGGATGACGGCACCTGCGCCCGCGCCCGTCCCGCCCGGGGCGCGACAAGTGACGTAGGTCAAACCTCCTGCGGATGGACGGCCAGCGCCTCGACCGTGACGTCCATCCACGGGAACTGCGGCAGCGACGCCAGCGCGTCGTGCAGGGCGGTGGCGTCGGGGGCCTCCCACAGGCCGACGACCGCGCGCCGGCCCGGCACCCGCCACAGCCGCTTCAGCAGCCCGTCCTCGCGCAGCCGCATGGCCCGCGCCCGCTCGGCCTCCCGCAGCCGCTTGCGCTCCTCCTCGCCCATGGTGTCCGGCAGGCGGGTCTCGAAGCGGACCAGGAACTCCATCGCGGTCTCTCCCGTGTGGTCGTCGGCGGATCGGTTTCGACCGTAGGGTTTCGGCGCCGTGACGTGATGGGACGCCGCGCCCCCGCCGCCGCGTCTCCTGCGGAGGGCCCGACTACGTCAAATGTCCTATTCTGTCCGGGCATCGGGGCCGAAGTAGTGCCGTCGCGGGGGAACGGCGGCATGATAGGGGCGGTGGCGTCGCGTACGCGCGCAGGGACGACGCGACGTGCCTTTCCCCCCGATCCCCCCGAGGAGGACGCCGGCAATGGTGCGTGACGCCGGGATGGAGCGTGCGCGCCGCTTCGACGCGGGCACGCTGCTGGAACGCACGCCCGACGGGCTCGCGGTGATCGACCCCGACGGCCGCTTCGTCCAGGCGAACCCGGCGGCGTTGTCGCTGTGCGGGCTCGACGCGGCCGGCGTCGCCGGCGCCCCGTCGCCGTTCCCGCGCCGCGGCTCCGGCGAGGCCCAGGAGGGCGTGGCGGCCGAGGCGGTCGCCGTGTGGGAGCCCCCCTCGGGGCCGCGCCGCGAGTTCGCCTACCGGGTCAGGGAGCTCACCGCCCGCGGCGACCGGATCGTGGCCTTCCGCGACGTCACCGAGAGCCGGCGGCACCAGCGCCGGCTGGCCGCCATCGCCAGCGCCGCCGGCCGGGTGGCCGCCAAACGCTCCCTGAGCAGCACCCTGGACGCCCTGGCGAAGGAGGTGCTGGAGGCCGACGCCCTGGCGGGGGTCCAGATCGTGACGGTCAACGTCACCAGGGAGCGGTTCCAGCTCATGGGCACCGCCGGGTTCGGCCAGGCGGCCGGCTTCTTCGACCTCCTCGTCGAGTGCCTGGACGCCGGCGCCGACCTGCGCATGATCGACGCGTTCACCTCCCGGCGTCCGGTGGTCGTGCCGCACCGGTACGAGATGATCATGTCCGATCCGGCCTGGAAGCCGCTGCAGGACTACATGCGGCATCCTGAGTGGGACTGGTTCGCCAGCGTCCCGCTGATGGTGCGCGGCGAGCCCGTCGGCATCCTCAACGCCTTCTACGCCCCCGGCCAGGAGATCGGCAGCACCGCACTGGACTTCCTGCTGGCGATGGCCGAGCAGGCGGCGCAGGCCGTCCACTACGCCGCCCTGCTCGAACGCGAGCGAGAGGTCGCCCGGCGCGAGGAGCGCCAGCGCCTGGCCCGCGACCTGCACGACTCCGTGGTCCAGCAGGTCTTCTCGATGGGCATGCAGGTCAAGTCGCTGGCCATGCTCTCCGGCCGCGACACCGTCGTCGACTCGGCGTACGTGATGCGCGTGGCCGAGGAGCTGGGCCACATCTCCAAGGCGGTCCTGGGCGACCTGCGGGCCATGGTGACCGACCTGCACCCCACCGCCCTCGCCGACCAGGGCCTGCCGGCCGCCCTGGCCGCGCTCGCCGAGTCCACCATGGGCCGCACCGGCTTCGACGTGCGGGTCTCGATCAGCGATCCCCGCGACGAGCTGGACGACCTGGAGACCGAGCTGCGCGAGGACGTCTACCGCGTGATCGCGGAGGCGCTGCACAACAGCGTCAAGCACTCGCACGGCTCCCGGGTCACGATCACCGTCGGGGTGACCGGCCGCGGCGCCCAGCGGCGGCTGACGGCCGAGGTCGCCGACGACGGGCGCGGCATGCCGGCGCGCACCGCCGACCCGCCCGCCGACGACGGCGGCTTCGGCATGACCGCGATGCGCGAACGCGCCGGCCGGTGGGCGGGCGAGCTGACCACCAGCTCCGATCCCGCCGGGGGGACCGTCGTCCGCCTCGTGCTCCCGCTGCCCGCCGCGCTGCCCGCCGCACCGCCCACGGCCGTGGCGCGCAGGCCCACCGCCCACGAACGACTGTCAGAGCGCCTGAGGACCCCATGACACACCTGAGGACCCCATGACCGTGCAACCCGGCACCAGCACCGGCACCAGCACCGGCACCATCGGCGTCCTGGTGGTGGACGACCACGCCGTGGTGCGGCGTGGCGTCGTCGCCTACCTGGAGGCTCTGGAGAACGTGGAGGTCGTCGGCGAGGCCGCCAACGGCCGCGACGCCATCGACTGCCTGGAATCGCTCCAGGTCCGCCGGCAGCCGCTGCCGCGGGTGGCGCTGATGGACCTGATGATGCCGAAGATGGACGGCGTGGAGGCGACCGCCGAGATCGCCCGGCGCTTCCCGGCCGTCCGCGTGGTCATCCTGACCAGCTTCGGCGAGATCGAGCGCATCCACGCCGCGCTTGAGAACGGCGCGGCCGGATACCTGCTCAAGGACGCCGGGCCGTCCGAGGTCGCCGCGGCCATCTACGCCGCCGCCAACGACGACGTCTTCCTGGACGTCACGGTGGCCCGGCGCCTGGCCCAGAAGATGCGCTCCCCGCACAGCGGCGTCGCCGCCCTGACCAGCCGCGAGCGCGACGTGCTCGTCCTGGTCGCCGAGGGCCGCTCCAACCGCGAGATCGCGGCCAAGCTGGTGATCAGCGAGCGGACGGCGCGTACGCACGTCAGCAACCTGCTCGGCAAGCTGGGGCTGCGCTCACGCACCCAGGCGGTCCTGGTCGCCATGCGCGAAGGGCTGGTCCCGCCGCCGACCTGACCCGGCTACGAGCCGGCCCGCCGCCCTGACCCGCCCAGCCAACCCGCCGACCTGACCTGCCGAGCCGGCCCGCCGCCCTGACCCGGCCACGACCTGACCCGGCTACGTCATTTGTCCTGTCCGGCGCGGGACCGGCGACCCCGTAAATGCCGTCAATTGCGTAATCCGCGGCCAGGTTTCCCCTGCGTAACATCCAGGTCAGGCCGCGATGAGCACGGCCGCCGGCATAACGGGAGAATCATCATGCCCCGCACGAGCCTCGAAGACGTTCTCAACGGCGTTCAGACCAATGTGGCGGATTATCTGCGCAATCTTCCCGCCGGGCCGAACGTCTATCCCGGCGTTCCCCCGGAGTACACGAACTGGCGCGATGAGCAGTACGCCTGGCAGCACACCTGCGTCCTGTTCAACCAGTCGTACCACATGGCGGAGCTGCTGGTCGAAGGGGGCGACGCGCTGAAACTGCTGTCCTATCTGGGGGTGAACAGCTTCGCCAGATTCCCCGTGGACAGTGCCAAGCAGTTCGTGCCGTGCACCCCCGACGGCTACGTGATCGGCGACGTCATCCTGTTCCGCCTGGCCGAGAACACCTTCAACCTGGTCGGGCGGATTCCCGCGCTGAACTGGGTGCGTTTCCACGCCGAGACCGGCGGATACGACGTCACCACGGCGCTCGACGAGCGCTCGGCGGCCCGGACCGACCCGTTCAACCGCAGGTCGTACCGGTACCAGATCCAGGGGCCGAACGCGGCCAAGGTGATCGAGAAGGCGACCGGCCGGCCCGCGCCCGAGCTGAAGTTCTTCCACATGACCACCATGACCATCGCGGGCAGGACCGTGCGCGCGCTGCGGCACGGCATGGCCGGGCAGCCCGGATACGAGCTGTTCGGGCCGTGGGCCGAGCGGGAGGAGGTGCACCAGGCGCTGGTCGAGGCCGGCGAGGAGTTCGGGATGCGCCTGGTCGGCGGCCGGGCGTACTCCTCCAACACCCTGGAGTCGGGCTGGATCCCCTCGCCCCTGCCGGCCGTCTACACCGGGGATGCGCTCAAGAGCTACCGGCAGTGGCTGCCGGCCGACGGCTACGAGGCCAACGCCTCCATCGGCGGTAGCTTCGTCTCCGAGCGCATCGAGGACTACTACCTGACGCCGTGGGACCTGGGCTACGGGGCCTTCGTGAAGTTCGACCACGACTTCATCGGCCGCGAGGCGCTGCAGGCCATGGCCGGCCGCCCGCACCGCAAGAAGGTCACGCTCGCGCTGCACAACGACGACTTCCTCAAGGCCGTCGGCTCGCAGCTCGAACGCGGCGCCCCGGCCAAGTGGTTCGAGTTCCCGTCCGCGGTCTACTCCATGCACCCGTACGACCTGGTCAAGGCGCACGGCGAGCCCGCGGGCATCTCGACCTGGATCGGCTACAGCTGGAACGAGCGCAAGATGCTGACGCTGGCCATGGTGGACGCCGAGCACGCCGAACCGGGCGCCCAGGTGACGCTGGTGTGGGGCGAGGCCGGCGGCGGCACGAGCAAGCTCACCGTCGAGGACCACGGCCAGTTCGAGATCGGCGCCACGGTGAGCCCGGTGCCCTACGCCGAGGTCGCCCGCAAGGTCTACGCCGACGGCGGCTGGCGGGCGGCGACCCCCTGAACGGCCGTCCCCGATCCCGCGAGACGAGGGAGAAGCCCATGAGCGGGCCCGACAGTCACGCCGGGGAGCCGGACCGCATACCCGACACGCCGCTCCTGGACCGGGAGCGGCAGTTGCGCGGCTACCGGATCAACAAGATGGCCATGGGGCTGGGCGACCCGGCCAACCGCGCCGCGTTCCGGGCCGACGAGCGCGCCTACCTGGACCGCTTCGGCCTGAGCGAGGAGGAGAAGGCCGCGGTGCTGGCCCGCGACTGGCGCGAGATGGTGCGCCTGGGCGGCAACCTGTTCCTCATCCTGAAGATCTCCGCGGTCGATCCGGTGCGCATCACCGAGATCGGCGCCCACCAGGCCGGCATGGAGCACGAGGCGTTCCTGCGGGACCGGCTCGGGAAGAAGGTGTGAAGACGTGGCAAGGATCGTCGGGGGACTCGGCACCTCGCACGTGCCCTCCATCGGCGCGGCGCTGGACAAGGGGCTGCGCGACACGCCCGAGTGGAAGCCGTTCTTCGACGGCTACGTGCCCGCGCGGGAGTGGGTCCGCGAGCAGCGGCCGGATGTCGCGGTCGTGGTGTTCAACGACCACTTCAACGCGCTGTTCCTGGATCGTGTCCCCACCTTCGCGGTCGGCTGCGCCGCCGAGTACCACCCCGTGGACGAGGGCTGGGGGCCGCGGGCGATCCCCCCGTTCCCGGGGGCGAGCCGCTTCGCCTGGCACCTGGCCGACACCCTGGTGGAGAACCGGTTCGACCCGGAGATCATCCAGGAGATCAAGGTGGACCACGGCCTCCAGGTGCCCATGGAGCTGTTCTGGGGGCGGCCGGCCGACGCCTGGCCGGTGAAGGTGGTGCCCATCTTCGTCAACGTGCTGCAGTACCCGATCCCGCTGCCCGCCCGCCTCTACGAGCTGGGCAAGACGCTGCGCCGGGCGATCGAGAGCTACGACGGCGACGAGAGGTTCGTCGTGCTCGGCACCGGCGGGCTGTCCCACCAGCTCCAGGGAGCCCGTGCCGGGTTCCTGAACCGGGAGGCCGACCAGCGGTTCCTGGTGGACATCGCCGAAGATCCCGACAGGCTGGCCGGCTGGAGCCGGGAGCAGTACGTCGAGACCTTCGGCGGTGAGGGGGCGGAGGTCGTCATGTGGCTGGTGATGCGCGGGGCGCTCAACCGCGAGGTCGTGGTCAGGCACCGGCACTACTTCGCCCCGGCCTCGATGACCGGGGCCGGGATGATCGTCCTGGAGGACGCCTGACGGGCGGCTCACCCTGGGCGGCTCACCCTGGGCGGCTCACCCTGGGCGGGCTCAGCCGCCCAGGGTGGCGCCCCGGGCGAGCGGGCCGACGGTGCGCGCGTAGACCGACAGCCAGCCGCAGCCGGCCGGGGGCGCCGCGGCGGGCAGGGCCGCGCGCCGTCCGGCCAGCTCGGCCTCGGGGACCTCCAGGTCGATGGTGCGGGCGTCCACGTCCACGCTGATGACGTCGCCGTCCCGCACCAGCCCGAGCGGGCCGCCGACGGCGCCCTCCGGGCTCACCTCGGCCACGACGAGGCCCTTGTTGACCAGGCCGGACATCTGCCCGTCGGTCACCACGGCGACCTCGGCGCCCAGGCCCGCGCCGTCGAGGGCGAAGACGAACGCCGAGGTCAGGCCCATGCCCGGCGACCCGCGCAGGCCCAGGCCGGTCAGCACCAGGACCTGCCCGGGGCGCACCTCGCCGTCGCGGATGGCGGCGATGCCCTCCTCCCGGGAGCGGAACACCCTGGCCGGGCCGCGGAACCGGCGCACGCCGTCGCCCGCGACCGTCTGCTTGACGACGCCGCCGCCGGGCGCCAGCGTCCCGCGGACGACGACGATGCCCGGGTGGCGGGCCAGCGGCCGTTCCAGGGGGCGGATCACCTCGGCGTCCACCGAGGTGACGGCCGCGACCAGCGCGCCGAGCGGCGGGCCGGCCACCGTGGGCCGCTCCAGGTCCAGCATCGGGGCCAGCCGGTGCAGCAGGCCGAGCGCGCCGCCCGCCGCCTCGAACTCGTCGATGCGCCGCTCGCCGTTCGGCTTCACCGCGGCCAGCAGCGGGACCCGCGGCGCCAGTTCCTCGAACAGCGCGTAGACGTCCACGTCGCAGCCGGCCTCCACCGCCACGGCCTGCAAGTGCTTGAGCGTGTTCACCGAGCCACTGATCGCCAGCATCGCGGTGACCGCGTTGCGGAACGAGCCCGGCCCCATGATGTCGCGCGGCCTGACGTCCTCGGCGACCAGTTCGACGATGCGCCGCCCGGCCGCGGCCACGGTGCGCCACATCTTCGGGCTGCCGGCGAGCACCGGGGTGCTGCCGGGCATGGCCATGCCCAGCGCCTCGGCGGCGATGTGCATGGAGTTGGCGGTGCCCATCCCGGCGCAGACGCCGGGGCCGGTGATGGCGCGCCCGCTCATCTCGGCCAGCTCGCCGGCCGTCATCCTCCCCGCGGCGACGTGGCCGGCGTGCAGGAAGACGTCCTCGAAGTCGACGCGCTCGCCCCGGAAGACCCCGGACGGCTGGTATCCGCAGGCGACGACGATCGCCGGGATGTTCAGCCGCCCGGCCGCCATCAGGTGGGCGGGCGTGGTCTTGTCACAGGACGACAGGCACACCATGCCGTCCAGCAGCGCGCCCTCGACCGCCACCTCGATGTCGTTGACGATCAGGTCCCGGCTGGGCAGGATGTACCGCCCGGCCGCGCCCGCGCTGGTGATCGCGTCGCTGGGCGCGGCCGTGCGCACCTCGAACCCGACGCCGCCGGCGTCGCGGATCGCCCGCTTCAGCGGCCCGACGATGCCGTCGAGATGGCTGAAGCAGCTCGCCAGGTCCGAGGAGGTGTTGACGATGGCGATCTTCGGCTTCTCCATGTCCTCGGGGCTCAGCCCGAGTGCCGTCCACTGGGCCCGGCGCATGGCCCACCGGGTCGTGCCCGGCTCGAAGTTGCTCCGCAGCGGTTTCATGCGGGTTCACACCTCCCGGCCGAGGTAGACCCCGGCCCGTTCGAGCCTGTCCTGCAGCGCCGCCACGTCGATGTCGCCGCACGCGACGCCGGTCTCCAGGGCCAGGCCGGCCGCGGTGCCGGCCGCCTCGCCCATGGCGAAGCACGGCCCCGTCACCCGGGCCGCCGACTGCGCGTCGTGGGTCATCGACGCGCAGCGGCCGGCCACGTAGAGATTGGCGATCCGCTCCGGCACCAGCATCCGGAACGGAAGCTGGTTGAAGCCGCGCGGGTTCTCCCCGCGCTGCCACCGGAACTCCACGGTCCCGGCCACGTGCGCCTCCACCGGCCAGCCGTTGACGCCGATCGTGTCGGGGAAGTCGGCGCAGCCGAGCACGTCGTCCTCGGTCAGCCGGTACCGGCCCAGGACGCGCCGGGTCTCCCTGATCCCGATCTGCGGCGCCAGGTCCACGATGTAGGACTCGCCGAACCCCGGGACGTTGTCGCGGATGAAGGCGAAGGCGTCCAGCACCTGCCGGCGTCCTTGCAGCTCGCCGTGGGTGAGCTGCTCCACGTCGGTGCCGTCCACGGCGCTGCCGTCGGGGTTGGCGAGCTGGGTGAGGTTGGCGCGCCACTCCAGCGGGTTGCGCTGCGGGCGGACGATCGGCTTCTTGCGCGGGAAGGAGTGCGTCCCCGCCCGCTCCGCCGCGTCCATGAGCCGCTCGACCGTACGCCACGGCCGCTCGCCGGCGGCGCGGGCGTCCACGCCGTTGATCCGGAACATCAGCGACGGGTACAGCATCCCGTCCAGGCCCGGCGACTTCTCGAACGGCGCCCCGGCCCACGCCGCCACGTCGCCGTCGCCGGAGGCGTCGATGAAGATCCGCCCGCGCACCGCGGCCCGGCCCGACTTGGACTCGATCAGCACCGCGTCGATGACGTCCTCGCCGGACATCACCACGCCGACCGCCAGGGCGTGGAAGAGCAGCCGGGCCCCCGAGCCGGCCACCAGCTCGTCCGCGGCGATCTTGTAGCTGGAGATGTCGAACGCCTGGGCCAGGATGCCGTCGTTGATCGTCAGGTGCGGCGGGGACAGCCCGTCGAGCCTGTCCAGCCGCTCCAGCAGCTCGCCGGCGAGGCCGTGGATCACCCGCCGGTGCTCGCCGTGCACCTTGGCGTGCAGCCCGCAGAAGGTGCTCAGGCCGCCCGCGGTGCCCGCGCCGCCCAGGAAGCCGTAGCGCTCCAGCAGGATCACCGAGCGCCCGGCGCGGGCGGCGGCGGCCGCGGCCATGATCCCCGCCGGGCCGCCGCCCACGACCACCACGTCGAACTCGCCGTGGACCGGGGTCGTGCGGCCGGGCTCGGTGATCGTCGCGGGGGGCGCCGCCCGTTCCGGCCGCCTCACTTCGCCGGGAGCACGATGTGGTCCAGCGTGTACGGCGTCGGCTCCAGGGCGTTGGACATGATCTGCTCCATCACCGGCAGGGGCACCAGGCAGTCGGCGCAGGCGTCCTCACCCGCCTCGATCCGGACCACCACCCGGTCCTCGCCGGTCACCGACCAGCTCAGCGTGTAGCCGTCGGAGGCCATCATGTCGCGGAAGCGAGCCAGCGCGTCGTCCAGGGCCACGCCGCCCTCCTCCGGCCTAGACATCGAGGTCTCGCACAGGGGCGATGGACGGGGTGTCGCCGCGGACCCCGAAGGTCTCGATGACGGTGGAGACACCGGCGTTGTTCGCCCCGGCGACCGCCAGTTGCAGCGCGTCCGGCGAGACCAGGGCGGGCACCCGGTCCGGGTTCTCCCCCTGGCTGGCCCGGTCGGGCATGGCGTCGGGATGGCCGTTCGGCAGCCGCCACCGGCTGTGCCGGGAGATCGCGTCCTTGCCCACCGCCGCCAGCTCGGCGCGAGTGTTCACGGCGTGCTCGTAGATGCCGCGCCGCACGTCGTCCTTGCTCCAGCCGGCGTCGCCGAAGACGCGGGCGTGCTCCGGCCCGAGGACGAGCAGCGCGCTGCTGGTCTCGTGGATGAGGGCGCCGGTGCGCCGGATGGTGCCGGCGATGTCCAGGGCGAGCTGCTCCGGCACGCTGGTGTGACGGGCCTCGATGTGCAGGCAGGACCTGATCACCATCGCGGTCACGGCGCTGTCGGCCGGGCCGAGACCGTGCTCGACGTGCAGCGGCTCCCACGGGCTCTCTTCCTCGTTCTCCGCGATGCAGGCGGAGTACTTGCCCAGCGTGCCCTGGGTGGCCTGGTCCAGCTTGTGCGGGTGGAGGCCGAAGACGTTGATCGCGGTGAGCCGGATGGCCCGGCCGATCGTGGCGTTGGCCCGGAAGCCCGAGCCGAAGACGTTGCCCTTGCTGTTCAGGCCGATCCGCTCCCGGACGGGCCCGTTCACGAGCAGCAGCGGCGCGGTGCCCGTGGTGCTCTGCCAGATCCCCTTCCTCGGGTACGGCTCCTTGGCCACGGCGTCCCAGGCGGCCAGCACCACCGGGAAGTACTCCGGCAGGCAGCCGGCCATGGCCGCGTTGATGGCGGCCAGCCGGACGGTGCACCGGCGGTTCAGGTGCGGCACCGCGAACAGCACCTCGTCCGGGTCGCGTCGGGTCCGGGCGAGGAACTCCTCCAGGTACGACTCCGTGACCGGCACCACCGGCAGGCCGTCGGTCCACTCCTGGCGGGCGTAGTACTCCATGGCGGAGCGGATCTCCGCGGCGTCGGCCATCGGAGCGTCGATGAGCGTGCTCATGTGGGTCCCCCTTTCAGGATTCGACGCCGAGGATGCGCAGCACGTCGGGCAGCACGTCCCGTACGCGCTCGCGGAGCTGCTCCGCGTCCAGGCTGGCCACCGGGTGCCGTACGGCGACGAACTCGAAGCCGGGGAAACCCTGCACCTCGGCCATGGCCCGCCCGGACACCAGGAACGAGTCCGAGACGATGCTCACGGTGGGAATGCCGGCCCGTTCCAGCAAGATCCCGTCGGCGACGGTGGCCGCGCTGCACGAGCCGCAGTCGCCGACGGCCGTCACCACCAGATCGCACTCCTTCGCGATCCGCTTGAGCATGTCCTCCTCGGCGGGCGTGCCGAAGTAGCCCTTGGTGTACATGAGGGACTTGCCCGCGCCGTAGCGGCGCTGAAGCTCTCCGGCGATCTCCGTCAGCAGCACCTCGGCGTTCGGCTTGGTGTTGTCGAGCAGGCCGATCGTGAGTCCGCGCAGGCCGGCCGGCCGCGGGGCGAGGGTGTCGTCGGCCGCCTTCTCGTCAAAGCCCGTGGGGTCGAGGAGTCTTTCTCGTCCTGTCATGTCTCCAACGTCTCCAGATCCTGCTGTCAGGGCGCTTCGTCATGGTCAGCCGGGAATGCGGCGGAAATGCGCCCGATGGATGACAAGCTCGCGCCACATCGCCACGATGACTAGCTACCTTTCCGCATAACGGAAGGGAGGATCACGAGGCCCGGGGGGCGGCGAGCGGCATGGATGTTCCGGCGATCAACCGGCCGATAGCCTGAGGCGGGCCCCGACCTGCCCGGATCGTCGTGTTTGTGGCGGTATCCGCGGTCGTGGGCGAGTGTCGCGAAAGGAGCGATGCAGATGGGGAACGAGCGCAGGTCCGTCCTTCGCCGCGCGATGCGGATCCTGGAGACCATCAAGGACGCCGCGGACGGGCTCAACCTCTCCGAGATCAGCCGCCGATCCGGCGTGCCGCTCACCACGGCCCACCGGATCGTGAGCGAGCTGCACGAGTGGGGCGCCCTGGAACGTGACGAGTCCGGCGAGTACCGGATCGGGCTGTGGCTGTGGGAGGTGGCGGCCGTCGCGCCCCGCTCCGTGGGCCTGCACCGCGTGGCGCTGCCGTTCATGCGGGACCTGTTCGAGACGACCCAGCGCGGCGTGCACCTGGCGGTGCGGGAGAAGGACCAGGTGGTGTTCGTCGAGCGCTTCCTGAGCCCGGAGACGGCCACCGACCGGACCTGGGTGGGCGCGCGCTACGAGCTGCACGCCACCGCGATCGGGCTGGTCCTGCTCGCGTACGCGCCGCCCGATCTGCAGGAGGAGGTGGTCACCGGGCCGCTGGCCGTGCCGAGCTGGCACGCCCCCGTCACCGAGCGCGAGCTGCGGCAGACGCTCGCCGAGATCCGCCGCGTGGGGTACGCGACCACCCTGATCCGCCAGGAGTACCTCTCGGTCGCCGCGCCCATCCACGGCCCCGCCGGCACGGTCGTCGCGGCGCTGTCGCTGATCCTGCCGTGCACCGAGTCGTACGGGCCGAGGCTGGCCCATCTCCAGGCCACGGCCCGGGGCGTTTCGCGCGCCCTGGGGGCCCCGCAGGGCAGAACCCGTCTCGCCCTCCCTTCCGATATGCGGAAAGGTGGGTAGTCATTCCAGCAATGTGGCGCAAGTCTCATTTCGCTCGGCCATGGCTGTGAGCCGACATGAACGGATCTAGGAGACGGATCGTGCCAATCACCCCCCACCACTCGCTCCCTCTCAGCCGCAGGTCATTCCTCAAGCGCTCCGCCCTGTCTGTGACCGTGGCCGCCGCCGGCTCCACCCTGCTCGCCGCATGCGGTTCGGACGCCCCCGGCGGCGGGAGCGGTGGCGGCGGCAAGATGACCTTCCTGAGCCCCATCCCGCTCGAAACGCTGTCGCTCGCGCCGGAGCTGCTCGCGGTCGCCGGGGGGCACTTCAACAAGCACGGCCTCGACGTCACGCTGCAGCCCACCAAGGGCACCCCCCAGGCCATGCAGACGCTGCTGTCGGGGATCGCGCCGATCACCCGCCTCGGCCAGATCGACGTCATGACCGCGATCACCGGCACCGGCCAGCCCCTGGTCAACATCGCCACGCCCTTCCGCACCTCGGCCGTGCGCTTCGTCTACAGCAAGAAGAACCACCCGCTGGAGAAGCCCGAGGACCTCGTCGGCCAGACGATGGGCGTGCCCTCCGAGGGCGGCACCAGCGACAAGGTGGTCTCGCTGGTGCTGGCCGGCGCCGGGCTCGACCCCAAGCAGACCAAGCGCCAGGTCGTCGGGCTCACCCCGGGCACGTTCAACCTCGTCCAGCAGGGACGCCTCGCCGGCTACGTGGTGAGCATCGACACCGCCAACATCGTGACCTCGCAGAACCCCGACGCCGGCGTGTTCGACCCCACCCGGTACGTCAAGTCCGACACACAGGTCTACGTCACCACCAAGGACGCCCTGAAGCAGCAGGCCGGCGACCTGCGCGCGTTCCTCGCGGGCTTGCACGACGCGATGTCGGCGATGGTCGCCGACCAGACGCTCGACGAGACGATCAAGCAGCTCCGCGGCCGGTACTCCTTCGGCACGCTGGACGACGACGCCATCGCCAAGGCGAGCCTGACCATGCTGCGCGAGAGCTGGACCGGCGGCGACCCGAGCAAGCCCCTGCTGGTCACCGAGGAGGCGGCGTGGTCCGGCTCCTACAAGGAACTGACCGACGCGGGGCTGGTCAAGGCCGGCGGCAGCCCCGCCACCTGGTTCGACAACAGCCTGCTGCCCACGTCCTGACCCGGGCGGGATTCGGCGGGACGGATCGGCGGAACGGATCTATGGGAAAGTTCGACGGGAGGAGCCGGATGGCCGCGGACAGCGCCGAGATGGTGGAGCGGACCGCAGGAGCCCGGCAGGCCGGACCACCGGAGGGAGCCTCCGGGCCGGCCAAGCTGGAGCTGATCGGCATCGGGAAGGAGTTCCACACCAAGCGCGCGCACACCCAAGCCCTGTCCGGCATCGACCTGACCATCAGGGACGGCGAGTTCGTCTCGGTGATCGGGCGGTCGGGATGCGGCAAGACCACGCTGCTGCGCATGCTCGCCGGGCTGCTCAGCCCGTCCACCGGCCAGATCCTCATCGAGGGCAGGTCGCTGTGGAACGGCGCCAGGGTGGACACCTCGGTCGTCTCGCAGCTCGGCGTGGTGTTCCAGGAGGCCAACCTGTTCCCCTGGTACTCCGTCGCCGAGAATATCGCGCTGCCGCTGCGGCTGCGCGGCGACGGCAAGGCCGAGCGGCTGGCCCGCGCGTACGAGCTCGCCGAGCTGGTCGGCCTCGGCGGGTTCGAGCGCTCCTACCCCCGCGAGCTGTCCGGTGGCATGCGCCAGCGGGTCGCCATCGCCAGGGCGCTGAGCATCCGCCCCAAGCTGCTGCTGATGGACGAGCCGTTCGGCGCGCTCGACGCGCTCACCCGGGAGCGGATGAACCTGGAACTGCAGCGCATCGCGCTGGCCACCGCCGCCACCGTCGTCTTCATCACCCACGACATCACCGAGGCCGTCTTCCTCGGCGACCGGGTGGTGCACCTGACGCCGCGCCCCGGCCGGATACGCCAGGTGAAGGCCATCGAGTTCGACCGCCCCCGGGGCATCGACGTGCAGACCGAGCCCGGCTTCGGCGCGATCGTCCGCGACCTGCGCCACGCGCTCGACGAGGACGAGGGAAGGTGAGCCCGATGAGCAGGGAACGTTCCCGGAAACTGCTGCCGTGGGTCAGCACGCCGCTGATCCTGGTGGTGTTCTTCGCCCTGTGGGAGCTGTTCGTACGCGTCTACGACGTCTCCGAGCTGGTGCTGCCGGGGCCCGCGACGGTGCTGGAGAGCCTGGTGCAGGTGGTGACCGACCCGGCGACCTGGGACCACGCCCGCGTCACCGCGACCGAGACCATCGCCGGCTTCCTGATCGCCCTGGTGTCGGGCGTGGCCGTGGGCGTCGTGCTGGGCAAGGTGCCGTGGCTGGAGCTCAGCCTCCGCCCCATGATCGTCGCCTCCCAGGTCGTGCCCAAGGTGGCGCTGATCCCGCTGTTCGTGATCTGGTTCGGGTTCGGCATGACCTCCAAGGTGATCATGGCCGCGATGCTGGCGTTCTTCCCGATCATGCTCAACGTGCAGCTCGGCGTCCGCTCGGTGGACCCCGGCCAGCGCGAGGTCATGCGCAGCCTCAACTCGACCAGATGGCAGACCTTCACCCACCTGGAGCTGAAGAGCACCATGCCGTACGTGTTCGCCGGCATGGAGGTCGGCATCGTCCTGGCGATCATCGGCACGATCGTGGGGGAGTACCTCGGCGGCAACGAGGGCCTGGGCTACCTCGTGGTGCGCACCCTCAACGAGTTGAACGCGCCCGCCCTGTTCGCCACGATCATCCTGCTGTCGGTCCTCGGCCTGCTGCTGTACTTCGTGGTCAACGGGCTGAAGCGGTTCTTCATCCCCTGGCACGAGTCGGTGTACGGCCAGCAGGACGCGAACGGCTGAGGAGCCCCGCCGCCAGGAACCGGGTAACGTCCCCATAGAGCACCATAGAGGCCGAAGAGAGGAGACCCACCCGCCCGTACGAATGCCCCGGCTCCCCCTCCCGCAGAGAACCCGCGCGCAGCGATGAGTTTTCTGTCGGTGGCCGGTCGTACCCTGTGAGCCACGTCCGGGCCGCCGGAACGTGGCCGAAGCGACACGAACCGTGAGAGGGAGCCATGAGCGGAGTACGAGTACTCGTCGGCACGCGCAAGGGGGCGTTCATCCTGACGTCCGACGGCAGACGGGAGCAGTGGGAGGTCAGCGGCCCCCACTTCGGCGGCTGGGAGATCTACCACCTCAAGGGGTCCCCGGCCGACCCGTCCCGGATCTACTGCTCGCAGTCCACGGGCTGGTTCGGGCAGCTCATCCAGCGCTCCGACGACGGCGGCGCCACCTGGACCCCGGTCGGCAACGAGTTCGCCTACGACGGCGTCCCCGGCACCCACCAGTGGTACGACGGCACTCCGCATCCGTGGGAGTTCGCCCGCGTCTGGCACCTGGAACCCTCCCTCACCGACCCCGACACCGTGTACGCCGGGGTCGAGGACGCCGCCCTGTTCCGCAGCGGCGACGGCGGGCAGACCTGGCAGGAGCTGTCCGGCCTGCGCGGCCACGGCTCGGGGCCGTCCTGGCAGCCGGGCGCGGGCGGGATGTGCCTGCACACGATCCTGCTCGACCCGCGCGATCCCGGGCGCATCCTCGTCGCGATCTCCGCCGCGGGCGCCTTCCGCAGCGACGACGCCGGCAAGACCTGGCGCCCGATCAACCGCGGGCTCGAGTCCGAGGGCATCCCCGACCCCCAGGCGGAGGTCGGCCACTGCGTGCACCACATCGCGATGCACCCCTCGCGCCCCGACGTGCTGTTCATGCAGAAGCACTGGGACGTCATGCGCAGCGACGACGGCGGCGAGTCCTGGCGCGAGATCAGCGGCGACCTGCCCACCGACTTCGGCTTCGCGATCGACGTGCACGCGCACGAGCCCGAGACGGTCTACGTCATCCCGATCAAGAGCGACTCCGAGCACTACCCGCCGGAGGGCAGGCTCCGCGTCTACCGCAGCCGCACCGGCGGCGACGAATGGGAGCCGCTGACCAAGGGCCTGCCCCAGCGCGACTGCTACGTCAACGTGCTCCGCGACGCGATGGCCGTCGACACCCTGGAGGAGTGCGGGCTGTACTTCGGCACCACCGGCGGCCAGGTGTACGCCTCCGCCGACTCCGGCGACACCTGGGCGCCCATCGTCCGCGACCTCCCCCCGGTGCTGTCAGTGGAGGTTCAAACGCTGCCATGAACACCCAGACGAGCCCCGGCCCCTGCGCCGTCCGTGTCGTCCTCCCGCCCCACCTGCGCACACTGGCCCAGGTCGGCCGCGAGGTAGAGGTCCACGTCCAGGGTCCGCCCACCCAGCGCACGGTCCTCGACGCCCTGGAGGCCCGCTACCCCATGCTGCGCGGCACCATCCGCGACCACACCACCCTCCGCAGACGCGCCTTCATCCGCTTCTACGCCTGCGAACAGGACCTGTCCCACGAGCCACCAGACGCCCCGCTACCGACGGAGGTGGCAACCGGCACCGAACCCCTGCTCGTGGTGGGCGCCATGGCCGGCGGCTGACACACACACGAGACCCGCACAACGCCATCGAACCAGCCCGCCCCCGGGGCCAGGCCATGACCGCCCCCGAGGCCGGGCCATGCCCGCGCCCGGGGCCAGGCCATGACCGCCCCCGAGGCCGGGCCATGCCCGCGCCCGGGGGGCAAGCCAAGCCCGTTCCCGGCAGGCCATGCTCGTGCCTGGGCCGGGGTTGTGCTCGTGCCTGGGCCGAGGCGTGCCTGTCCTCCCGGGCCAGGGCGTGCCCGTGTCTGACCGGGTGCCCGTGTCTGTACCGGCCCATGCCCGTCTGGGCCGGGGTGTCTGGTGTGGATCGGGGTTTCCGGACCATGTTCGTCTGGGCCGGGCCGTATTCGTGTCTGGGGCGGGGTTGTGCTCGTGCCTGCAGGGTCGTGCTTGTGCCGCCCGGGCTAGGCTGTGCCCGTGTCTGCCGGGCTGTGCCCGTGTCTGCCGGGCTGTGCCCGTGTCTGCCGGGCTATGCCCGTGTCTGCCGGGCTATGCCCGTGTCTGCCGGGCTGTGCCCGTGTACCGGCCCGTGCCCGTCTGGGCCGGCCCGTGCTCGTGTCTGGGTCGGGCTTGTGCTCGTGTCTGAGCCGGGTCGTGCCTGTCCTCCCGGGCTAGGCCGTGCCCGTGCCGTGCCCGTGCCCGTGCCTGGGCCGTGCCGTGCCCGTGCCTGGGCCGTGCCGTGCCCGTGCCTGGGCCGTGCCGTGCCCGTGCCTGGGCCGTGCCCGTGCTCGTGCCTGGGCACGGCCGTGCCCGTGTCTGGGCCGGGCTGTGCCCGCGCCTGCGACGGGTCGTGTCCGTTCCCGGCAGGTCTTGCCCTGCCTGGGACTGTGCGTGAGCGCGACCTGGGCGGGCTGCCCGGCCCGCTGCGGCACGTGATCGCCTCGTGCCTGGCCGAGGACCCCGTCGGCCGTGCGCGTTCATCCAGGTGCTCCAGATCCGGCCGACCACGACACCTTGGCCGAGTCACCGGCGCCGCCCTGCTCACCCGGCGCGCCGGCCCCGATCGGCAACCGGCGTATCGAGCCCGGGCGCGGGTGTGTCTCCGGTCCGGGCGGGCCGCCGTTGGCGCCGTGCGGGCGAGCGGTGATTCGCGTACCGGTGGGCGGTGGAGTTCTGGCGGGGGGTGTCGCGGACGGCGGCGTGTGGAGGATCGCGGGATCGGATGACGGCGCGGTCGGGTGTGTCGCCGTGAACACGGGGAGCGGGAGTGTGCTTTTTTCGGCTCTGAAAGTTTCATTCGCCGGTGGGGGGCGGGGGATATTCGGGCGTGCATTCCCGGTGGTTTTCATTCTCATCCGGCCGTGACCGGCCGTCGGTGCCGTCGCGTAATCTTCTTCTTCCTTTTAGGTGAGTACCGCCGGAAGGCCGGTTCCCTCGATCATGGGTCGCGGCAAAATCCGGATTTATGCGCATTTGTACGGTCCATGTCGGCGAACGTTTTGCGCTGCAGGGTGATACCGATGGATTTCAAGATCCTCGGGCCCATCGAGGTCCGGGCGGCCCACGGGAAGCCGATCGCACTCGGGCGGCGCAAGCAGCGGGTGTTGCTCGCCGCTCTGCTGCTCAACGTGGGCAGGGCGATCCCCAGTCAGCGGATGCTGGACTGGCTGTGGGGTGAGCGGCCGCCCGCCACCGCGGAGTCGAACCTCTACACCTACATCTCCGCCCTGCGCCGGGTGCTCGGCGCCCCCTCGCGGATCGAGGCGGGGTCGAACGGGTACGTGCTGCGGGCCGCGCCCGGTGAGATCGACGTGACCCGGTTCGAGGAACTGGCCGAGCAGGGCCGCAGGGCGCTGGCCGAAGGGCGCAACGACGTCGCGCTGGAGCGGTTGACCCGCGCGCTGGGCCTGTGGCGCGGTGAGGCGGTTCTGGAGGGGCTGCCCCTGCCCGCGTCGCTGCGCGGGGAGGCGGCGCGGCTGGAGCGGCTGCGGGCGAGCGTGGTGGACGCGGCGCTGGAGGCCCGGCTGGCCCTGGGGCAGCACGCCGAGGTGCTGGCCGACCTGGAGGCGCTGACCCGCAGGGACCCGCTGAACGAGCGCCTGCGTACCCAGCTCATGCTGGCCCTGTACCGCTGCGGCCGCCGGGCCGAGGCGCTCGCGGTGTACCAGGAGGCGCGCGAGACCCTCGCCGCCGAGCTGGGCGTCGATCCCGGCCCGGACCTGAACCGGATGCATCAGCGCATCCTGGCCGACGATCCCGCCCTGGCGCCGCCGCGGACGGCCGCCACGCGGCGGATCTTCGCGCCGGCCGAGCTGCCGATCGACTCGGCCGCCTTCACCGGGCGGGCCGCCGAGATCACCCGGCTGCGGGCGGCGCTCACGTCCGCGGGGCCGGTCGCCGTGCACACGATCACCGGGGCGGCCGGGATCGGCAAGTCCGCGCTCGCCGTGCACGTCGCACACCAGGTCGCCGGGGGCTTCCCCGACGGGCGGCTGTACGTCAACCTGCACGGCGCCACCCCCGATGCCAGGCCGCTGAACCCGGCCGGCGCCCTGGCCCGGCTGCTGCGCTCCCTCGGCGACGACGCGGCCGTGCCCGCCGACGTGGACGAGGCGGCGGCCCGGTTCCGCTCGCTGACCGACGGCAAGCACCTGCTGCTCCTGCTCGACAACGCCCGCGACGCCGCCCAGGTGCGTCCGCTGCTCCCCGCCAGCCCCACCTGCCGGGTGCTGATCACCGCCCGCAGGACGCTCACCTCCCTGGACGCCGTCGCCCACCTGCGTCTCGGCGCCATGGCCGAGGACGAGATGCTCGCCCTGCTCGGCCGCCTGGTCGGCGAGGAGCGCGTCACCGCGGAGCCGTGGGCCGCGCGCGCCATCGCCCGGCTGTGCGGCGGCCTGCCGCTGGCGATCGGGATCGCCGCTGCCCGGCTGATCGCCCGGCCGGGACTGCCGCTGCGCGTCCTCGCCGACCGCCTGGCGGTCGAGGACCACCGCCTTTCGGAGCTGCAGGCCGACGACCGGGCCGTACGGGCGTGCTTCATGGTGAGCTACCGCGGCCTGGACGCCGAGGACTCGCGGATGTTCCGGCTGCTGGGCCTGCTTGGCGGGGCCGACATCAGCGTCACGGCCGCCGCGGCGCTGGCCGGCCGCCCGGAGGAGCAGACCGCCGTCCTCCTGGACCGCCTCGCCGACGTCCAGCTCCTGGAAGCCCGCGAGGCCGACCGGTACCGCATGCACGACCTGCTCCGCCTGTTCGCCCGCGAACGGGCCGAGCAGGAGGACGGCGAGGACGACCGGGCGCAGGCGGCGCGGCGGGCACGGCTATTGCGGAATCCGTGACCGGCGCCTACCTACACAGATATGTGTGGCCCGGGGTATAGCCGCATTCAACATTATTGGCGACATGGCCGGCACCTTGCGGAATTCGCGGGAACACGTAGGGGAAAGGGCGGACGTGTCGGAGCTGATCGGTGTCGATGAGTGTGAAAACCTCACCGTGAAACAGGTCCAGGACCTGTACAGAAGGTATGTCAGCCGCAGTCAGGTCAACCTCATGACCTCCTTCGGCTTCGGCCGGGAACTCGTCGAGCGCGCCGAGGGCGCCTGGATCTGGACGCGCGACGGCCGCCGCATCCTCGACGTGACCGGAGGGGTCGGCGTGCTCAACCACGGTCACAACCACCCGCGCATCCTCGACGCGCGCCGCCGGTTCGCCGAGCGGGGGCGCATGGAGGTGCACAAGGCGTTCTTCTCCCCGTACGTCGCCGCGCTGAGCCACAACGTGGCCGAGCTGCTGCCGGGCGACCTGAACATCTCCTACTTCCCCAACTCGGGCGCCGAGGCCAACGAGGGCGCCGTGAAGATGGCGTACAAGTACCACGGCGGGCGGCGCAACACGATCCTGCGCTCCGACATCAGCTTCCACGGCAAGACCCTCGGCGCGGGCAGCCTGACCGGCTCGGCCGAGAACTCCTTCCGCTTCCCCGGGCTGCCGGGGATCGTGGTGTACCCCTACGGCGACGTCGGGGCGGTGCGGGCGGCGATCGAGGCCGCGCGGACCCCCGACGGCTGCGACGTCTACGCGATCATGGCCGAGCCGTTCAGCGCGTCCAGCATGCGCTCGTGGTCCGAGCCCGACCTGTACGAGCTGCGGCGGCTCTGCGACGCGAACGACATCATGCTCATCTTCGACGAGGTCTACACGGGGTGGGGCAAGACCGGCAGCCTGTTCTACTTCATGCGCTATCCCGACCTGCTGCCCGACATCCTCGTCTACTCCAAGTCGCTGGGCGGCGGCAAGGCGTCGATCTCCGGATACACCGCGCGCGAGCCCGTCTTCCGCAAGGCGTACGACCGGCTCTCCGACGTCATCCTGCACAGCACGACGTACTACGGGTTCGGCGAGGAGACCGTCACCGCGATCGAGGCGATCAACGTGGTCGTCGAGGACGACTATCCCGCGCGGGCGCGGCAGATCGAGCGCATCCTGCGACCCGGCCTGGAGAACATCCACAAGCGCCACCCCGACGTGGTCGGGCGGGTGGCCGGCACCGGGGCGCTGTGGGGGGTGTTCCTGATCGGCGGCCCCAAGGTGCTCGACCTGGCCGCCAAGCTGGCGCCGGGCTTCTCCGGCGACCCGAACTTCCGCACCAAGCTGATCACCCTGTCCGTGATCGCCGACCTGTACCGCGAGCACGGCATCGTCTCGTACTACAGCCCGAACGCCGACAACCCCCTCGTCGTCGCGCCGACCCTCACCATCGAACCCGACGACGTCGAGTACTTCCTGGACGGCCTGGACAAGACGCTGGCCAAGGGCCTGCCGCGGCTGCTCGGCCGGTTCGTGCGGGAGAAGGTGGGGTCGCGGTGGGCCACCGGGTCGTAGTGACCGGCAGCGCCGGGATGCTCGGCGGCCACCTCGTCCGGCGGCTCGCGCTCGACGGCCACGACGTGCTCGGCGTGGATCTGCGCCCGCACCCCGTCCCGCCGCCGGGAGCGCGGCATCTGCGCGGCGACGTGCGCGACCTGGCGCTGATGACCGAGGCGATGGCCGGGGCGGACGCGGTCGTGCACTGTGCGGGCGCGCTGCCGAGCTACCCGGCCCAGCAGATCCACGACGTGATCGTGGGCGGCACCCGCACGGTGCTGGAGGCCGGGCGCCGCGCCGGCGTGGAGCGGGTGGTCCACATCTCCTCCACCGCCGTGTACGGGCTGCCGAAGCTGGTGCCCACGCCGGAGGAGCATCCGCGTGAGCCGGTCGATCCCTACACCAGGGCCAAGGCCGAGGCGGAGGAACTGGCCGAGAAGTACCGGGCCGGGGGCATGTGCGTGCCGATCCTGCGCCCCAAGACCTTCCTCGGGCCGGGCCGGATGGGCCTGTTCGCGATGCTGTTCGAGTGGGCCGAGGAGGGCCGCAACTTCCCGGTCCTGGGCCGCGGGGACGTGCGCATCCAGATGTTCGCCGTGGAGGACCTGGTGGACGCCGTGATCGGCGTGCTCCACGCCCCGCCCGGCGTGGCGGACGACACCTACAACATGGCCGCCGCCGAGTTCGGCACGCTGCGGGAGGACTTCCAGGCGGTGCTGGACGCGGCCGGCCACGGCAAGCGGGTCGTCGCGCTGCCCGCCCGCCCCGCCCTGGCGGGGCTGCGCCTGCTGGAGCGGAGCCGGCTGTCCCCGGTGTACGGGCGGCTGGTGCGCAAGCTGCTCGCCGACTCCTACGTCAGCATCGACAAGGCCCGGGAACGGCTCGGCTTCCGGCCGCGGCTGTCCAACCGGGACGCGATCCTGCGCGCGTACGCCTGGTGGCGGGAGCACCGCGCGGCCGGTACGGCGCGGGGCGCGGGCCAGACGAGCCGCGACGCGTGGCGGCAGGGCGCGCTGTCGCTGGCGAAGGTCTTCTTCTGAGCGGCCGGGGTTGAGCATGCACGTCGTCGAATCGGCGGACGCGCCGCAGAGCCCGGGGCGTGCGGGGCCGGCGCCCGGAGTGCGGCCCCGTACGCGCCTGGCGGACCTCGCCGCCCTGATCCGCCCCTCGCACGCGGCCAAGGCGATCCTCCTCGTGCCGATCGCGCTCGTCGCCGCCTCACCGTGGCGCCTGGCCGAGGTGGGCGGGATCGCGCTGGCCACGCTGGCGTTCATCCTGGCCTCCGCCGCCGTCTACATCGGCAACGACATCGCCGACCGGCACCGTGACCGGCACCATCCCGTCAAGTGCCGCCGCCCGATCGCGGCCGGGCGCGTGGGCCCCCTGACCGCGTGCCTCTACTGCGGGGTCCTGCTCGCGCTGCTCGGCGCCATCGTCGCCCGGGAGCCGGGGGCGTACTGGCCGGTGCTGGTGTACCTCGCGCTCAACGTCGCCTACAGCCGCCATCTCAAGCACCTGCCGCTGGTGGACGTGGGCACGGTGGCGTTCGGCTTCGTCCTGCGCGTGGTGCAGGGGTACGAGGTGACCGGAGGGCCGGTGGCCGCCTGGCTGCTGGTCGCGGTGTTCTCGATGTCCCTGCTGCTGCTCCTCGGCAAGCGCCGCCAGGAGCTGCTGGAGACCGGGGCCGCGCACCGGCCGGCGCTGCGCGGCTACTCGATGGAGCTGACCAACTGGCTGCTGCAGATCGCCTCCGTGCTCGCCCTCATCTCCGGCCTGATGTACCTGCGTGACGAGGGCCCGTTCGGCCCGGAGCACGGCCAGACGGCGATGCTGCTGTCCACCCCGTTCGCGTTGCTGGCCCTGTTCCGCTACCTGCAGATCCAGTTGGTGGACGAGGACGGCGGCGACCCGGTGCGCGTCCTGCTGCGCGACCGGGTCATGGTCGCCAACGCCGTGGTGTGGGCCGCGACCCTGGGCGTGACGCTCCTGCTGGCCCGCAACACCCACCTGTGACCCCGCATCTCGTGACCCCGCATCTCGTGACACGGAAGGAAGGACATGGACGTCCGCTTACTGGGACCGGTCGAGGTGACCGCCGGGGACCGGCGCGTGCCGCTGGGGCCGCCCCAGCGGCGCGCGGTGCTCGCCGCCCTGGCCCTCGACGCCAACCGCCCGGTATCGCTCCCGGCGCTGGCCGAGCGGGTGTGGGATCTCCCGCCCGACCGCGCGGCCGACTCGCTGTACGCCCACATCGCGCGCCTGCGCCGGGCGCTGGCGGCGACCGCGGTGTCCATCGAGCGCCGCGGCGGCGGGTACGTGCTGGAGGTCGATCCCGACCGGGTGGACGCCCACCGGTTCCTGAGCCTGACGAGACGGGCGCAGACCGGCGACGACCGCACCCGCGCCGCGCTGCTGGCCGAGGCGATGGAGCTGTGGCGCGGCGCGCCGCTGACCGGCATCCCGGGGGAGTGGGCCGCCCGGATGCGGTACGGCATCGAGCAGCAGTTCGTCGGCGCGCTCGCCACCTGGGCCCAGGCGCAGCTGCGGATGGGACGTCCCGAGGTGGTGGTCGCCGAGCTCACCCCCCTGGTGCCCCGCTACCCGCTGGCCGAGCCGCTGGCGAGCATGCTGATGCGCGGCCTGTGCGCCCTGGGCCGCACCGCCGAGGCGGTGGCCCTGTACGCCCGCCTGCGCGCGTACCTCGCCGATCATCTGGGCATCGGGCCGGGGCCGGAGCTGCGCGCGCTGCACCGGGAGATCCTGCGCGGCGGCCACGACCCGGTGGTGCGGGAGCCGCTGCTCGTCCCGGTCACCGGCGCACCGAGATGACCAGGCGCTGGCCGCTGTGGTCGGACATGCCGCCGGAGCGGACCAGCTCGTACTCGTGCACGGTGACCTCGGGCGTGGCGAAGGCCCAGTCGATCCGCCACCACGGCCGGCGGTCGTTCCAGGTGGCGGGGTAGAGCGAGCCGAGGGCCGGGGCGGCGTCGCGCATCCGGTCCGGCAGCAGGCGCAGGATGCCCATCGCGGGTGAGGCGTTGAAGTCGCCGGCCAGCACGGCCGGGTGCGGGTTGGCGCCGGCGTCGGCCGCGAGCGCGCGGAGGTTGGCCCGCCGCAGCCGGTGCTGCTCCGGGCTGAGCCGGCGGGGGTCCAGGCCGCGGTAGGCGGAGTCCACCGGCGAGTTGATGTGCGTGTTGTAGAACGAGACGGTACGGCCGCCGACGCGCAGGTCGGTGCGCAGCGTCTTGACCGTGTGGAAGTCGGGCATGGACGAGCCGGGCGGCACCGCCCTGTCCCGTTCCTCCTCCGCCCACGGGCGCAGGTCGATGCCGCGCTGGAGGACGATCGGGAAGCGCGAGAGCGTCACCAGCTCGCTCGCCACGGCGATGTGGTGGCCGGGGAACTCCCGGCGCAGCCTGGCCAGGTCGTCCACCCGTATCGGCCGGGAGCCGGGGCCGAAGTAGACGTACTCCTGGAGCAGCAGCACGTCCGCGTCCTGCTCGCGCAGGAACCGGTAGAAGTCGCCGGCGTCGCGCGGCGGTGTGCCGGTGGCCGGCGGTCTCGGCATCCCGCCTTCCCAGCGCTGGTCCCAGTACCAGGTGTTCCAGGAGAACACGGTGATCGCATCGGGCGGGGCCGGGGCGGGGCGGTGCCACAGCGCGGCGAGGTTGATCCCGCTCGCGCCGCCGCCGAGGATCAGGCAGGCCAGCGCCACGACGGCGGTCACGCGGCGGGCCCGGCGCGTGACCAGGGCCGCCGCGAGCAGCAGGACCGGGACGACGGCGAAGGCGAACGGCGGGACCAGCTCCGGGATCTGCCACCACCAGACCCGGCCGGACAGCGCGAGGTGGAGCCCGGTGAACACCAGCCAGGCGGCGGCGGCGCCCGGAACCGGCCGGAGCCGGCGGCGCGCCCGCGCGGCCCGGCGCGACGCGCCGGGCCGCGGCGTGACCGATGTGACCGAGGTGCCGGTCATCGCCGTCCGCCCGGCTCGGGAGCACCCGCCCCGGCCGCCGCGGGCCGTACCGGCGGGTCGGGGTCGTAGAGCCGGCGGAACCTGGGCGAGCACGACCACCGCGCGACCCCCGCCGCCACCCCGGCCGCGATGGTCACGTTCACGACGAAGTGCACGGCACCGTAGTACAGCAGGAACAGCGGGCCCCGCCTGCGCAGCACGAACCGGTACATGCCCAGGTCGGCCAGGATCGACACGGCGAGGGCGAGGGCCGGCAGCGCGGCGCCGGCCGGGCCGAGCAGCGCCGCGGGCAGCGTGGCCACCGCCGCCAGCGCCGCCAGGCTGCCGCCGGCCCGGTTGGAGGTCTCGAACCCGCGGGCGAAGCGGCGCCGCCGCGCGTACAGCGGCACCCGGGCGCGGCCCCGCCGGTACAGCTTGCGCAGCAGCCCGCCCAGCTTGTCGTCATGGTCGTGCCGCGAGCGCACCGCGGTGGTGAGCACCATGTCGTAGCGCTGGGTGAGGCGGTGGCCGTAGTCCACCTCCTCGGTCTCGCGCAGCCGGGTGTTGAACGGGCCGATCTCCTCGAACACGCTGCGGCGCATCGCCATCAGCGCCGGGAACAGGAACGAGATCGACCCCTCGGAGCTGGCCGTCCAGTAGTGGTACTGGAGCGCCCGGTACTCCTCGACGAGGCTGTCGCGGATCAGCGGCTCCGGGTCGTGGATGCTGCACACCGCCCCGAGCCGCGGATCGGCCGCGAGCATGCCCACCGCGACCTCGACGGCGTCGGGGTAGGCGGCCACGTCGGAGTCCGCGAACACCAGGATCTCGCCGCGGGCGTGCGCCGCGCCGAGGTTGCGCGCCGCCGCCACGCCCGCGTTGCGCCCGGTCTGGACGACCCGGACGCCGAGCCGCCGCGCCACCTCGACCGAGTCGTCGGTGCTCGCGTCGTCCACGACGATCAGCTCGACCGGCCGGTAGGTCTGGTTCTGCAACGCGCGCAGGCACAGCTCCAGCGAGGCGGCGTAGTTGTGGTTGGGCACGATCGCCGACACCAGCGGGGCGCTCATCGCTCACACCCCCACCGGTACGTCGTAGGTGCGCCGGAACCGGCTCGACACCAGGCACTGGGCGGCGCCGGCGAACACCGCCACCCCGACGGTGACGTTCACCAGGAAGTGGACCGCGGCGAAGTAGACGGTGAACGGGGTGCCGGCGTAGCGGCGGACGAAGCGGTACATGCCCAGGTCCGCCGCGATCGACCCGAGCAGCAGCGCGGCCGGCGCGAGCAGCCACCCGGGGCCGAGCAGGGCCGGCAGCGGCGCGGTGACCACGGCGAACAGGGCGGCCAGCGAGCCCCACCCGCGGCTGCTGTCGGCCGGGCCGCCGTTGAAGTCCGGGCGACGCAGGTACAGCGGGATGTGCAGGCGCGCCCGGTGGAAGAACTTCGACAGCACCACGCGCAGCCGGTCGTCGTGGTCGTGCTTGCCCCTGAGCGCGGTGTCCAGCACGATCCGATACCTCTGCGTGACCCGATGGCCGTACTCGGCGTTCTCGCTGTGCCGCAACGCCGGGTTGAGCGGCCCGATCTCGTGGAAGACCTCCGTGCGCATCGCGAAGATCGCCGAGTAGATCGTGGTGATGTCGCCCTCGTCGCCGGAGATCCAGTAGTGGAGCTGGAGGCTGCGGTACCGCTCCACGAGGCCGTCGGGGATCAGCGGCTCCGGCTCGTACGTGCCGCACACCACCCCCAGGGTGGGATCGGAGCCGAGCAGGCGCACCGCGTGCTCGACCGCGTCCGGGGCCAGCGCCACGTCCGAGTCCACGAAGAACAGCACCTCCCCGCGCGCGTGCCGCACGCCCAGGTTGCGCGCCGCCGGCGCGCCGATGTTGGTCTCGGTGACCAGGACCCGCACCCCGTGCCGGCGGGCCAGCTCCGCCGAGCCGTCGGTGCTGCGGTCATCGACGACGATCACCTCGATGTGGGGATAGGTCTGCCCCGCCAGCGCCTCCAGGCACAGGCCCAGCGTCCGGGCGTAGTTGTAGTTCGGCACGATGACCGAGACCAGCGGTGACGGCTCCATGGTCGATGACCCTCCTTCTCGTCCGGCGCAGCAGCATCGGCGCGGCCCGCCCCCGGCCGCTGCGGGTGAACTCCGAGGTGTCGTTCACCCGGGGGAACGGCTCGTCCGGCACCGGGACCTCCAGGAACGCGCACAGCGGCGCCCAGCCCTCGCGGACGTCGAAGACGAGCAGCCGCTCGGGCGCGATGGCCGCGGCCACCCGTTCGGTGTGCGCCCGGAACAGCGCGATGGCGCGCTCCGGTTCGCGGTCGGCCGGGCGCGCGAAGGTCCGCGCGTCCAGCGTGGCGTCCACCATCCGCACGAACGCGGCCAGGTCGGTGCCCAGCAGGGACGACAGGGCGATGGCGGCCCGGCCCGGCAGGGAGTCCATGCGCCGCCGCTGCATGAACAACGTCCTGCGCATGCTGGCCAGCCACTGCTCCGGGTCGCGCACGGTGAGGACGACCTTCGCCTCCGGGTAGCGCTCGGCCAGCTCCCGCCAGTGCGCCGAGGCGGGCCCGTCCACGCACGACGCGTAGCCGGCGAGCAGGGCGTCGTAGTCCACCGGGCCTCCCGAGGCGGCGTCGAGCCAGGCCCGGATCTGCTCGGGATGCCGGAACACCTCCACCATGTGGTGGCAGGGGCCGAAGCCGAGCCGTTCCAGCGCCGTCTTCAGGGACAGCGTCCCCGTACGGCCGAAACCGGTGCCGATGACCCGCATCGGCCTCACTCCCGGGTGCCGAGGCGCTGCAGGACGCCCACCGCGCCGCCGAGGGCGCCGGTGAAGGTGACCGCGAGATGGACGCCGGTGAAGTACAGGCCGAACGGGACGCCCCGCTGGGCGAAGGCGTACCGGTAGGTGCCGGCGTCCAGGGCGATGGCGGCGGCCACGAGCGCCGGGGGGACGGCGGCGCCGATCCGGCCCGCCACCGCGGGCAGGGCGAGGGCCGGGACCGCGGCGAGCAGCAGGACGCCGCCGACCGCGCGGGGCACGGAGTCGCCGGGCGTCTCGCCCTTGCGCCAGTCCAGCGCGCTGATCCGGGCGCGGCGGAACACCTTGCGCAGGATCACCGGGACGGTGGCGTCGTGGTCCTTGCGGCCGCGTACCGCGCCGGTGAGCTGCACGTCGTAGTGGCGCATCACCCGCGCGCGGTAGTCGGCCGAGACGGTTTCGCGCAGGCGCGGGTCGAACGGGCCGATCTCGGCGAACACCTTGGCCGGCACCGCGAGCACCGAGGCGTGCAGTTCCAGGGTCGGCCGGCCGGTCGGCATCCACCAGCGGTGCATCTGCACCGCGCGGTACCGCGAGGCCGGGGTCTGGGACAGCAGCGACTCCGGCCGCAGGATCCCGCCCAGGGCGCCGATCTCCGGCCGGGACTTCAGCGTCCGCACCGCGTTCTCCACCGCGTCCGGGTCGAGCGCGATGTCGGCGTCGAGGAAGAGCAGGATCTCCCCGGTGGCGTGCTCGGCGCCGAGGTTCCGCGCGGGGGTGGGGCCTCCGTTGACCGGCGTGCGCAGCACCGTGGCGCCCATCGACGCGGCGACCTGCGCCGCGTCCTCGGTGCCGCAGTCGTCCACCACGATCACCTCTATATGCGGATACGTCTGTTCCCGCACCGCCGTGAGGCAGAGGCGTAGCACGTCGGACCGGTTGTAGCTGGGAATGATGATCGAGACTAGCGGGAGCTCCTGGCTCATGATGCGCTCCAGTGGCCGCGGTTCGCTGCTTCGCGTCCGGCTCACGCTAGCCAGGCGGGCTTGTCCCAATCTTGTCGCGATCTCACGGCGGGCACGGGCAGCGGGGACAAGAAAGCGACAAGAACGCCTCGGTACGTTCGACGCCGGCGTACGCACCGAGGTGATGCCATGACGGAACAGGACGTCGCTATCGAGGATCGGCTCCCCGGTCCGCCGTCCCCGGCGGGGGCGGGCTGGGCGGCCCGGCTGCGCCGGTTCGTCCGGCCGCGCCGGCGCTGGTGCCTGGGCACCCGGCTGGTGGTGACCGCCTCGGTGGCGTGGCTGCTGTTCCTGGCCGCCCACCTGGCGGCGAGCGGGCGCACGCCGCTGTGGGCGCCGTTCGATCTGATCCCGCCGTTGCTGTTCCTCGCCGTCCCCGCGCTGCTGCTGGTCGTGGCGCCGCTGGCCCGCCCCGTCCGCCGGCGGATCATGCCGCTGCTGGTGGCCGCCGCCGTCCTCGGCGCCGGGCAGAGCGGGGTCAACTACGCCACCCTCTGGTACGACCCGCCGCCTGCGCCGCCGGGCGCCATCACCGTGGTCGCCTGGAACACCGAGTTCTGGGACCAGGACCTGCGCACCGGCGACGGCGAGCGGCGTTCCCCGGGGTTCTACGACTACCTGCGCGAGCTGGGCGCCGACGTCTACCTGCTGACGGAGTACCTGTACGTGGACACCGCGGCGCCTGACACCTCTCGCTGGACGGCCGGCCTGGCGGTGCGCATCGACAAGACGGCCGAGCTGCGCCGCGCGTTCCCGGGCTACCACGTCGCGGTGTCCGGCGAGCAGATCACGCTGTCGCGGTTCCCGATCGTCGCGCACCGCGGCCTGGACATGCGCCCGTGGCTGCCCGCCGAGCAGAAGGAGATCCCTTCCGCGCTGCGCGACTGGCCCGAGGGCTACACGGTCGAGACGCTGCGCACCGACATCGACGTGAACGGAAAGGTCGTCTCCTGTTACGCCACCCAGGTCGCCCAGCCGCCGCTCGACTGGCGGCTGCACCGCGCCGAGTCCCGCGACGACAACCGCGCCAGAACCCTCCGGCGCGAGGCGAGCCTGCGGGCGATCCAGGCGGACATCGCCGCCAACCCGAACCCGGTCGTGCTCGCCGGCGACCTGAACACCTCACCGGCGATGGGCGTCCGCCGCATGCTGCCGGACCGGCTGGCCGACGCGACGCCGGCGCTGTCGTCGCTGTATCCCGCGACGTACCAGGCCGGCGGCGCCGAGCTGTGGCGGATCGACTGGATCCACACCACCCCTGACGTGACCGTGCACCGCTACGAGCTGCCCGGCGCCGCCGGGCTGTCCGACCACCGGGCCCAGCGCGTGGTCCTGTCGGTGACCTGACCGGTGAAGGGAACGGATATGACCAACGTGGCCTGGCGCCCGGACGTCGCGGTCATCGTGCCGAACTACAACAAGAACAAGACCCTGCGGGCGTGCCTGGAGTCGGTGTACGCCCAGACGTACGCCCCGGCCGAGGTCGTCGTCGTGGACGACGTCAGCACCGACGGCTCGGCGGCGATAGCGCGGGAGTTCCCCTGCGCGGTCGTGGTGGCGCCGCGCAACGGGGGCCCGGCGGCGGCGCGCAACCTCGGGGTGGCGAGCACCTCGGCCCCGCTGCTGTTCTTCGTGGACTCCGACACGGCCCTGGCGCCCGACGCGATCCACAACGCCGTCAAGGCGTACCGGGACACGCCGGACTGCGGGATGGTCCAGGGCATCTACGACATCGAGCCGCTGTACGACGACGGCCCGGTGGAGCGGTACCGGGTGCTGTGCGAGCACTACGAGCGCAGCCGGACGGTGGCCACGTTCCTGTCCTGCACGCTCGTCCCGCGGCACGTCTTCCAGGAGGCGGGCGGGCTGGACGAGCGGCTGCGCGACGGCGAGGACTTCGAGTTCGGCACCCGGGTCCCGGCCCGCTACCGGCTGGTGGTGACCACCTCCGTGGTCACGAGGGCCGACGACGAGGACCGGTTCTGGGGCTGCCTGAGGGAGCGGTTCGTCCGCTCCACCACCCTTCCGGTCATCATGGTCAGGGCGCGGCGGCTGCGCGGGCAGGGCACGGTCGGCTTCCAGCTCAACATGATCGGAACAGGGCAGCACAAGCGCCGCAAACCACCCGCGATCTCCTCGGCCTCCGCCACGGCCACCTTCCTGACGCTGCCGCTGGCGTTCCTCAGCCCGTGGCTGCTGGCCGTGCCCGCCGCGGCGTTCGGGATCTTCCTGCACCGCAACCGCAGGTTCGCCGGGTTCGCCCGCGCGCACCGGGGCGCGGGCTTCGCGATGTGGGTGGTGTGGATGCAGCTCTGCTTCCACACCGCGTTCTTCCTGGGCGCCTGCGCGGGGCTGCTGCGCGTGGCGTACGAGCTGGTCCGGCGCCAGGGGGAGCCGATCAGGCCCGGCCTGTCCCCGGCGCCGCCGGCCGGTGCGCACGAGTGAGGACGCTTCGGCCTCCCCGGCTGCCGCGCCCGCTGAAACGGGCGCTGATCGCCGCGTTCGCGCTGGTCGTCGCGGGCGCCATCGCGCTGACGCTGTCGCGGCTGGACTGGAGCGTGGTCGCGGTCCTGTTCGCCCGCCGCGACGCCGGGCAGATCGGCCTCCTGCTCGCCGCCGCCATGCTGGCCAGCATGGCGGGGCTGTCGTTCGGCTTCCTGGCCTGGCGCGGCGTGCTGCTGGAGATCGGCCCGCCGGTCAGCGAGCCCCGGGTGGTCCGGATCTTCTTCGTGGGCTTCCTGTCGAAGTACGTGCCCGGCAGGGTCCCCGGCATGATCGCCGTGACCAAGGTGGCCACGGCCAACGGCGTCACCTTCGGGCGGCTGATGAGCACGGCGGCGCTGACCATGAGCCTGGTGCTGCTGAGCGGGTTCACCGTCGGCCTGCTCGCCGGCGTGCAGATGCTGGGGGAGCAGGCCGCGTGGCTGGTCGCCGCCGCCGTGCTGATCGTGGTCGTCCTGGTCCGGCCGCAACTGGTCAACCAGGGCTCGGCGCTGCTGCTGCGGCTGCTGCGCCGCCCCGCCGCGGCCAGGCCCGCCTCCGTACGCGGCGTGCGGCTGGCGGTCGCCTGGCAGAGCCTGTCCTGGGTGGTCACCGGGCTGCACCTGTGGCCGCTGGCCATCGCCATGGGGGCGCCCCCGGCCCGGTCGCTGGCCCTGTGCGTCGGCGCCTTCACCCTCGCCACGACGCTCGGCCTCGCGGCCGTCTTCGTCCCGGACGGGATCGGCGTCCGCGAGGCCGTGATGACCGCCGCGCTCACCGTGGTGCTCCCCGCGCCGGCGGCGGCGGTGGTCGCCCTGGCCAGCCGCCTGGTCTCCACGGTGAGCGAGGTCGTGCTGGGCGCGACCGCCCTGGCAGCCGCCGAGTACGCCATCCGCCGCCGGCCGGCCGATCGAGCCGGGTGAGACGAGACCCGCTCTCCGGCTGCTATTATGACTGACCAGTCAGTCATTGGAGAGTGATGAGTCCGAGACGAGTGGACAAGACGGCCCGGCGGCAGCAGATCCTCGACGCCGCGGTGCGGGTCTTCGCCCGGCGCGGGTTCGCCGCGAGCCGGATCGAGGACGTCGCCGCCGAGGCCGGCATCGCCAAGGGCAGCGTCTACATGTACTTCGGCAGCCGGGAGGAGATCCTGCGCGCCGCCTTCGAGGCGCTGGCCTCGGCCATGGACCGGCTCCTGGAGGGGGCCCTGTCCGGTACGGGGCCGGCCCTGGCGCGGCTGGACGCGCTCATCCGGGACGTGCTCGCCTCCATCGCCGCCGCCCCCGACCTCGCCCGGGTCCTGCTCGACCTGTGGGGCTCGGGGCGCGACGGCGACGGGCTGCCGCTGGACATGGCCGAGACCTACGGGCGGTACCGCGCGGCCGTCGCCGCCCTGCTGGCGCAGGCGGCGGCCGAGGGGGAGGCCCGGCCCGGCGTGGGCGAGGCGGAGGCGACCGTGATCGTGGGGGCGATCGAGGGGTGCGTGCTGCAGTGGCTCATCGACCCGCGCGTGCCGATCGGGGAACTGGCCGAGCCGCTCGCGGCGGTGTGCCTGCACGGCGTGCGGGGGCGGGACGCATGAGCCGGCCCGCCCCCGCCGGCCTGCTCGACCGCGTGAACGCCCTGCTCGTCGCCCCGGACGCCGGGCGGGGCGAGGCGCTGTCGGCGTACGTCACCGCGTGCGCCGGCGCCGCCTTCGCCGCCTGGCTCGCCGTGGCCGCGGGCTACCCCTGGGCGGCGGTCGCCCTCGTGGCCGTCATCGCCTTCGACCTGTTCGGCGGCGCCGTCGCCAACGTCATCCCCGCCGTCTCACGCCGCTTCCACCGGCCCGGCCGCACCCGGCGCCACCACGCGGCCTTCGTCGCGGTCCACGTCCACCCCTTCCTGATCGCACTGGCCGTGCCCGGCTTCGGCTGGGGGCAGGCCGCCGCCGTGTACGCCATGACGCTGGCGGCGGCGCTGGCCGTGCTCGCGGCGCCCGCCCACCTGCGCCGGCCGGTCGCGTTCGCGCTCACGGTCCTCGCCTGCGCCGTCTGCGTGACCGTGCTCGCGATCCCGGCCGCGCTGGCCTGGTTCGCCCCGATCCTGCTGACCAAGCTGCTGCTGGCCCACCTGCTGCCCGAGCGGACCGGGTGAGGGCCGTGCGGGTCGCCGACACGCCCCGGCCGCCCACCGGCTTTCGCCGCCTGGTGTGGCGGCTGCCGATCCTTCTCTACCGCGTCGGCCTGGACCGCCTGCTCGGCGAGCGCGTCATGTTGCTGACGCACACCGGCCGCGTCTCCGGCAGGCCGCGTCAGGCCGTGATCGAGGTGGTGGCCAGGACCGGAGACGGGTACGTCGCGGCGTCCGGCTTCGGTCCCCGCGCCGACTGGTACCGCAACCTGATGAAGACGCCGGAGGCCGTCGTCCGGGTCGGCGGCCGGGTCGTCCCCGTGGTCGCCCGGCCGCTGACCGGCGCGGAAGGCGGCCGGATCATGGAGCGGTACGCTGCGCGCCATCCCCGCGCCGCGCGGCGGCTCTGCCGCGTCATGGGCTTCGCCGTGGACGGCGGCGTCGCGGACTGTCGCGCGGTGGGGGAGCGCGTCCCGTTCGTGTGCTTCACCCCTTCCGAGAGCTGAAGCCGATTCGCGAACAATGCGGGCGTTTCCCGCGTCATACCGGGCGGTCATGGGCCACCATCGCCGACACGAAGGAGACGCCCGTGAGGTGCGGCGGATACGACTCGTTGAAGACCGTGCTCTCCCTCGTCGCGGCCGCCGCCCTCGGCCCCGGCTGGAGCGGCCCGCAGGAGCAGGGCAGCGGGTTCGGCGGGCCCAACCAGCTCGACGGCTGCGACGCCTTCGCCGATCTGAAGCGCGACCTGGTGGACGTCGCGCCGGAGCCGGGCCTGCTCGCGGCCTACCGGCACGAGGACCCGGACACGGTGCTGAACCAGATCCAGATGGCCGTCGGCGTGGACGACATCGCCACCGCCGAGAAGCACCTGAGCGTCATACGCACGATGCCGTCGGTCTGCCCGACCGGCCAGGTGCTCGGCCAGTTCCCGGTACGCGTCTCCGAGGGCCCGAAACGGGGGCTCGGCGACGAGGAGTTCACCCTGCGCCTGTCGGTGGACGACGGCGGTTCCTCCCCCTTGGAGCTGGACACCGGCTACGTCCGCGTCGGCGGCCTGATCGTGAAGGTGTACGGCACCGCCGAGCAGGTCGAGCGCTACCTGCCCATCGCGGTGGAACAGGCGAGGAAGACCCTGGCGGGCCGGGTGCCCGGGGTGTGACCGGCGGTGGAATCCGGCCGGCGCGTGACTCTGGCCGACACGGGCCGGCGGCTCTACCATTACCGTGGCCGCCCGGTGCCGGGGCGTCGGCGAGGCCGGCAGATCGGATGCCGTCGATGACGGAGGGCGGGCATGCCGAACAGGACCCCTGGGTGGCTGTGGGCCGGGCGGGTCGCCGCCGTGATCATCGTCGCGGGTCTCGTCGTCCACCTCGTCAGGGTGGGGCTGGATGAGGCCGACAAGGTGGGCAGTGCGGTGGGGGTCGTGCTCGCGCTGGCGGCGCTGCTCGCCCCGTACCTGCTGCCGCCGCGCGGCCGGCCGGAGCCGGAACCGGGTCCCGCCCGGCCCGCCGATCCCGCCCAGATCGTCGAGGACACCACCGTGGGCGGCACCACCGTCCAGGTGGCGAAGGTGACGGGAACGCTGAAAGTCGGCTCCGCCCCCACGCCCCGGGCGCCGGCCGAACCGAAGCCGGCCGAACCGAAGCCGGCCGGTCCCGCGGCCCCGCCCGCCGAAGCGACGGCCCCCGGAGCGACGGCCGGTGGCGCGGACGGCGACCAGGGGGCGGGCGGGCAGCACGTGCGCGGCTCGCGGATCGGCGGTCATCTCATCCAGGCGGGTGAGATCGACGGCGATGTGACCATCGGATGACGTCACCGGCGGAGCCCGAGCCGGCCGGTCAGCGGATCGACCGGTCCACGGTGCTGGGCGACGTCTACCAGATCGGCGAAGTGCACGGGGACATGACGATCCACCGTGCCCCGCGGGTGCGCTCGGCGTACCTGCACCAGGTGCGGCGCATCGCGCCGGAGCGGCTGGAGGACCGCGAGGAGGAGCTGGAGGAACTGGCCGCCTTCTGCACCGAGGAGGGGCACGGCCCGTACGCGTGGTGGCGCGCCCCCGCGTGGGCCGGCAAGTCGGCGCTGATGTCGTGGTTCGTGCTGAACCCGCCCGAGGGCGTGGACATCGTGTCCTTCTTCGTCACCGCCCGGTGGGCCTCCCAGGACGACCGGGTGGCGTTCACCGAGGTCGTGATGGAGCAACTCGTGTCCCTGCTGGACACGGAGATGCCGCCGTTCCTGACCGAGACCACCCGCGCGGCGCACCTGCTGGGCCTGCTGGACCGGGCCGCGGCGGCCTGCGCCGAGCGGGGGCGGCGGCTGGTGCTGGTCGTGGACGGCCTGGACGAGGACCGCGGCGTCGTCGCCGGGCCGGAGACCCGCAGCATCGCCGCGCTGCTGCCCGAGCGGCCGCCCTCCGGGATGCGCGTCGTGGTCGCCGGGCGCGGCCACCCCGTGATGCCGTCCGATGTGCCCGATCACCACCCGCTGCGCGACCCGGCGGTGGTCCGGTCGCTCGCCCCGTCCCCCCGAGCACAGGTGATCAAGGTGGACGCGGAGCGGGAGCTGAAGCGGCTGCTGCACGGCACCGGGCCCGAACGAGACCTGCTGGGGCTGGTCGCCGCGGCGGGCGGCGGCCTGAGCGCGGCCGACCTCGCCGAGCTCACCGGACTGGACGAGTACGAGGTCGGCGACCAGTTGCGCGGGGTGGCTGGCCGCACGTTCGCCTCCCGCCGGAGCCGGTGGGCCCCCGACGACCTGCCGGACGTCTACCTGCTCGCGCACGAGGAGCTGCAGCGGACCGCAGTCGGGTTCCTCGGCGGCAAACGGCTGCACCGCTACCGCGAGGCCGTGCACGGCTGGGCCGGACGCCATCGGCGGTCCGGCTGGCCGGAGGGCACTCCGGAGTACCTGTTGCGCGGATACTTCCGGCTGCTGCAGTCCACCGGTGACATCGAGCGCATGGTCGCGTGCGCCACCGGCCGCCTCCGGCACGATCGCATGCTGGACATCACCGGCGGCGACGCGGCGGCGCTCGCCGAGATCACCGCCGCGCAGGAGGCCCTCGCGGCACAGCCGGAGCCCGACCTGCTCGCCCTGGCCCGGCTCGCCGCGCACCGCAACCGCCTGCGTGACCGCAACGCGGACATCCCCGTCGCGCTTCCCGCCGTCTGGGCGGCTCTGGGCCGTCCCGTACGCGCCGAGGCCCTCGCCCGCGGCATCCCCATCCGCCACTGGCGCACCGAGGCGTTGATCGGCGTCGCGGCGGCGACGGCGGCGAGCGGGCGGACGGAGCAGGCCGTGACGCTGGCCCGCGACATCGGGCACCCCGAGGCCATGCTGGCGGTGGCGGACGAGACGGCGCGGCGGGGGGCGTGGCACAGGGCCGTGGCGCTGGCCCGCGACATCTCTCACCCCCACACCCGGGCACGTGCGCTGGCCGCCGTCGTGCGGCGCATGGGCACGGGCGGCTCGCCGGAGGAGGCGGCGGCGCTCCTGGACGAGATCGAAGGGCTCCTCCCGCAGGCCACGGATCTGATCAGTCCGGTGCGGGTCCCCGCGGCCGCGGCACTGGCGGCGGCGTCGGCCGGAGACGGCGCACGGGCCATGGCCTTCGCCGGGCAGGCCGAGACACTGCTCAGCACGGGCTACTCCGCGTTCGTGCCCGAGCGCCGGGCCGACGCCCTCATCCACCTGGTGCGGGCCTGGCTGGCGAGCGGGGATGACGAGGCGGCCGCGTCCCTGATGGGGGAGATCGAGACGATCGCGGCCGGTGCCGATTCCGTCGCCTCACGGGTCCGGCTGCTGGGCGACCTCGCCGCCGCTCTGGCCGATGCCGGGAACCCCGTCCGGGCCGCCATGGTCGCCACGGACGCGGACTCCCTCGCCCGGAACGCGTCCGGCGGGGATGCCGCACTCGCCGCCGCCGTGGACGCCTGGATCGCGGTGGGAGATCGCGGGCGTGCCCGCGAACTGGCCGGCATGCTGGGGGAGCCGCACCTGCGTGCGTCCGCGCTGAGCGTCGTCGCCCGCGCCTGCGCCGAGGCCGGAGACGCCGACGCCCTGCCGCTGGCGCTGCGCGCGGAGGAGCTGTCCCGCGGCGCCGCCGGCGGGTCCGGCGAGGCGATGGCGCTGGCGGTCCTGGCCCGCGCGCTCGCCGCCACCGGTGACCGGGACCGTGTGACGGCACTGGCGGCGAGGATCGACGGTCTCGTCAACCGCGTCGGTCGTTCGGTGACCCGGGCCACCGTGCTGATCGAACTCCTCCGCGCCCTGGCCGCCACCGGAGACCTGACCCGCGCCGGCGCGATCCGCGACCTGCTCGCCGGCATCCCGGACCCGGACGCCAGGGCCGCTCTGTGCGGCGATCTCGCCACGGCGCTCGCGACCGGCGGGGACTACAAGGGGGCGGAGCGCGTGGTGGAGGACGTCCCGCCGCGGGTGCGCTTCCCGGCGCTCGCGGCGACCTGCGGTGTCATGGCACGCCGGGGCGATCACGACCGGGCCGTGGCCACGGCGGCCCGGATCGGCGGGCTCTTCGAGCGGGCCGAGGCGTACGGCGACCTGCTGCGCCTGGCCTGGCCGGATCGGCCCGGTCACGCCGCCGCGCTGATCGGCCGCATCGAGGACCTCGCCGGCCGGGGCGTCAATCCCGTCGAACGCGAGGCGGTGACCGCGGCCGTGGCGCACGCCCTGGCCGTGAAGGGCGAGCACGATCGCGCGTGCTCGATCGCCGACGGGCTCACCGAGCCCTGGGCGCGGGCGGGGGCGCTGGCGGACGTCGCCGCGGCGATCGGAGCGCGCGATCCCGCCCGCACCCTGCAGCTGACCGGCGCGGTCGAGGAAGTGATCGACGAGGTGCACGCCCCGCCGGTCCTCATCCGGGTCCTGGTCACGGCGGCGCGGGCCGCGGTCGCGCTGGGGGACGGCGACCGTGCCCTGACGCTCGTCGCGCGCGTCGCCGACGAGAATCGCAGTGCCGGCCTGTCCCGGATCGACGACCCGTTCGACCCCGGCGCCCGCAGGCTGGTGGACGCCCTGGCCGAACTCGCCGCGGCCGTGCCCGCCGCCCCGGCGCAAGCCCTGATCGCGCAGGCGTTCGCCATCTGGCACTGGAGCACGCCGCTGTGCGGCCTGGCACGGGTGGACCCGGTCGCCCTCGCGGCGCTCGCCGACGAGCTGCCCGCCGGCCCCTGACCCGCCGGCCCCTGACCCGCCCTCTCCGAACCGGCGTGCCACGGCATGGACCCGGCCGGCATGGAACGGGCGCGGCGCCGTCGTCGCGCCGCGCCCGCCTGTGTGTGGTTCCCGGGCCGCCTCAGCGGATGGTGTAGCCGCCGTCCACCAGGATGTCCGCGCCGTTGATCATGTCGGCGGCGTCGGAGGCGAGGAACAGGGCCGTCGCGGCGATCTCCTCCGGGAGGGCGAAGCGGCCGGTGGGGATCTGGGCCTTCAGCGCGTCGCCCTTGGGGCCCTCCCACGCCTTGCGCCCCAGGTCGGTGAGGACGACGGTGGGGGAGATCGTGTTGACGGTCACGCCCCGGCCGGCCCATTCGGAGGCGAGCACCTTCGACAGGCCGACCACGCCGAACTTGGAGGCGCAGTAGGCGGCGTGCTGGTCCAGGGCGACCGTTGCGGCCTGCGACGCCAGGTTGATGATCTTGCCGCCGCCCGCGCCCAGCATGTGCCGCCCGACCTCCTGCGAGACCAGGAACGTGCCCTTGAGGTTGATGGCGATCGTCTTGTCGAACGCGCCGACCTCCAGGTCCTCGGCCGGGGCCAGGATCGCCACGCCCGCGCTGTTGACCAGGATGTCGATGCGGCCGTACGCGGCGAGCACCGCCTGCACCGCGGAGCGCACCGCGGCCGGGTCGGACACGTCGCAGGCGAATCCGGCGCTTTCGCCGCCGAGCTCCTGCGCCTTCTTCGCCGCGGCCTCGCCGTCTACGTCCACCACCGCGACCCGGGCGCCCTTCGCGACGTAGGTCTCGGCGATGGCCGCGCCGATGCCCGACGCGCCGCCGGTCACCAGGGCCACCTTGCCCGTGAGCCCGAAGTTCAGGTCAAGCGCCTTCTCGCCTGCCGTCATGTCCTTCACTCCTTGGTGTCGGTCTGTGCGTCCTGCCCCGGGCCCCGTTCGGCGACGAGGAGGGACCGGCGCACCAGTTCCTCCCCCTGCCGCAGGGTCTCGGCCTGGTCGGCCTGGTCGTGCCCCAGCTCGTAGTCCAGCAGGGTGCGGACCTTCGCCGCGGAGCTGGAGTTCTGGTCGAACCGGTAGCCGAGCCATTCGGAGGCCAGCCGGCGGGCCAGCTCCAGGCCCACGACCCGCTGCCCGAAGCACAGGATCTGGGCGTTGTTGCTGAGCACCGAGCGCTCGACGGAGAAGCTGTCGTGCGCCGTCACCGCGCGGATGCCCGGCACCTTGTTGGCGCTGATCGCGACCCCCAGGCCGGTGCCGCACACCAGCAGCGCGCGGTCCGCCTCCCCGGCGGCCACCATCCGCGCCGCCGTGACCGCGATGTGCGGATACGGTGTCGTGTCCTCGGCCCCGACCCCGATGTCGATCACGCTCTCCACGCGGTCGTCGGCCTCCAGGTCGGCCCTCAGGACGTTCTTGTACTCCAGGCCGGCATCGTCGCTGCCGACGATGATCCGCCACTTGTCAGGCATGACCCCCCTATCCCTTCGTGTTGTGCGGCTCAGCGGGCGGGCTCCAGGACGCCCGCGACCGCGCGGGCGCACAGGGCGAGCGACGTCGCGCCCGCGTCGGGGGTGCCCACGCTGCGCTCGGCCAGCGGCCGCGCCCGGCCGACCTGAGGCCGCAGCTCCGCGGTCGCGCGGGCCGCGGCCTCGCCGGCCTCCGCGGCATCGCGCCATGCCGCCGGCAGTTCCGCCCCTCCTCGGACCCGCTCGGCGAGCACCTCCGCGAACGGCGCGAAGGCGTCGATCATGGTCTTGTCCCCCGGCTTCGCCTTGCCCAGGCCGGTCAGCGCCTCCAGCCCGGCCAGCACGGCGTCCGCGACGTCGGAGCCGGAGACGTCCTCGCGGTCGTCGCCCAGGCGCTCGCCGATCGCGCACAGCGTGGCGCCCCACAGGACCCCGGACGTGCCGCCCGCCTTGGCTGCCCACGCCTCGCCCGCCGCGACCAGGACCGACCTGGCGCCGGCGCCCGCTGCCGCCGCGTCGCGCCCGGCCGCGAGCGCCGCCTGCGTGCCCTTGACCATGCCGCGGCCGTGGTCGCCGTCGCCGGCGACCGCGTCGATCCGGCCCAGCTCGGCCTCGGCGTCCTTCATGGCCGCCGCCATGGCCTCCAGCGCCGAGACGACGACCCGGCCGCACGCGCGGGACCCGGGCGTGCTCGGCCGGATCGCGGTCGCGTCGCCTCCCAGCGCGGCCCCCGTACGCCGGGCCGACGCCGCGGCGGGCCGCACCTGGCCCCTGCGGAAGGCCGGCGTGTCGGCCGGGGCGCACCACAGCCGCTCCAGTTCCTCGTCCAGGAAGACCAGGGTCAGCGAGCATCCGGCCATGTCCAGGCTGGTGACCAGCTCGCCCACCTCCGGGGCGACGACCTCCAGGCCCTCCTCGGCGAGCAGCGCGGCCACCGTGCGCCAGACGACGAACAGCTCCTCGTACTTGGTGGTGCCGAGCCCGTTGAGGATCGCGCCGACCCGGTTGCCCGAGCCCGCCGGCTTCTCGGCCAGGACCCCGGACACCAGCCGCCTGGCCAGGTCCGCCGCCCGCGGCAGCGCGTCCTCGCCCACGCCGGGCTCGCCGTGGATGCCCAGGCCCACGCCCATCCGCCCGGGGGGAACGGTGAACAGCGGCTCGGCCCCGCCCGGCATGGTGCAGCCGGCGAAGGCCACGCCCAGCGTACGGGTGCGGTCGTTGGCGTGCCGGGCCACCCGCTCGACCCCGTCCAGGTCGTAGCCCTCCTCGGCGGCGGCGCCCGCGACCTTGAACACCACGAAGTCCCCGGCGATCCCGCGGCGCTTGGCGACCTCCGACGGCGGCGCGCTGGCGATGTCGTCGGTGACGAACACGACCCGGGTGTCGATGCCCTCCCGGCGCAGCCGCTCCTGGGCGAGGGTGAAGTTCATGACGTCGCCGGCGTAGTTGCCGGTGGAGAACAGCAGCCCGGCGTCCCCGGCGGCCGCCTTGCCCACCGAGTACGCGTCCTGCGCCGAGGGGGAGGTGAAGATGTTGCCGACGACGGCGCCGTCGGCGAACCCGTGCCCGACCACCCCGCAGAAGGCCGGGTAGTGCCCGGACCCGCCGCCGACCACGACGGCGACCTTCCCCGGCGGCGTCTCGGTGGCGCGCACGACACCGCCCGGCACGCCCACGACGGTGTCCCGGTGCACGTCCAGGAAGCCGGCGAGCATGTCGTCGGTGAAGGTGCTGGGGTCGTCGTACAGACGAGTCATGTTTTCGTTCTCCCTTCGCTCGCGAGCCCGCTGGTCAGCGCTGCGGGTTGATCACCGATTTGACGGCGAGCGGGTCGCGCTCGCCGGCGAGCAGCGCCGCCTCCGACTCCGCCAGCGCGAAGTGGCCGGTGACGATGGAGTCCACATCGACCCGCCCGGACGCGGCGAGCGCGATGGCGGTGGGCCAGGTGTTCGCGTAGCGGAACGTGCCCGTGACCTCGATCTCGCGGCTTTGGATGTGGGTCAGCGGCAGCGGCAGGTCCTCGCCCATGCCGACCAGCACCGCGCGGCCCGCCCTGGCCAGGGTGCGCAGCCCGTCGGCGGTGGCGGCCGGGTGGCCGGAGCACTCCAGCAGCACGGTCGGCTCGAACCCGGCCTCCCGCAGCGGGGTCTCGGCGACGTTGACGGTCGCGGTCGCGCCCAGGTCCGCGGCGAGCTTGAGGCGGTGCGGGTTGACGTCGGACACCACGATCTCGGTGGCGCCGAACGCGCGGGCGCACTGCGTGGCGACCAGGCCGATCGGGCCCGCGCCGGTGATCAGGACCCGGCTGCCCGCGCTGACGTGCCCCTTCAGGTTGGCCCAGACGCCGACCGACAGCGGTTCGAGCAGGGCCGCCGCGTCGTCGGAGATCGAGTCCGGCACCGGGTGCGCGAACGACTCGTGCACGGCGACGTACTCGGCGAGGGAGCCGTCGATCGGGGGCGTGGCGTGGAAGCGCATGGACGGGCACAGGTTGTACCGGCCCGCCAGGCACTCCGAGCAGGTCAGGTCGGGCACGCCGGGCTCGACGGACACGCGCTGGCCGACCCTGGAGGCGTCCACGCCGGCGCCCACGCCGACGATGACGCCACCGGACTCGTGCCCGAGCACCATGGGCCGCTCGACCACGAAGTCGCCGATGCGGCCGTGCTGGTAGTAGTGGACGTCGGAGCCGCAGACGCCCACCGCGTTGATCTGCACCAGCACCTCGCCAGGTGCCGGCTCCGGGACGGGGCGCTCTTCGATCGCCAGTTGCCGGATTCCGCGCAGGACCGCTGCCTGCATCATGGTCATTGAGGTTCTCCTGGGGTGGGCGGTGCTTCGTGGGCGGTCACGGCGCGGCGGGCGGCCGTTTCCCGGCCGCCCGCGCGCTGCCTATCCGGCCAGCTCTTCGTTGGCGATGTCGCCCGACTTGAGGTTCGCCTCGATCAACTGGGGCAGCGTGGCCAGGAACTCGTCGCGCTTGGTGACGACGTGCTCCATGTAGGTGTCCACGTTCTCCGGGGTGACCTTGGGCATCAGGTAGACCGGGTTCTTGTTCACTTCCTCGCCGCGGGCGATCTTGGCGGCGACGGCCAGCCCGGTGGCCAGCTCGACGGTGCCGTGCTGGAGGTTGGTGCCGATGAAGTCGCCGCTCTTGACGGCGTTGAGACCGTCCTCGATGCCGTCCACGCCCACGATCGGGATCTTCACGCCCGCCTCGCGGGTCGCCTGGAGGGCGCCGAGGCCCATGTCGTCGTTCTCGGCCACGATGCCGTCGATCTGGTCGCCGAAGCTGGACAGCCAGTTCTTCATCTTGTTGACGGCCTCATCGCGCTTCCAGTTGGCCGTGTCCTTGGCGAGGATCTTGATGTCGGGGTACTTGGCCAGCACGTTCTGGATGCCCTTGGTACGGTCCAGCTCGCCCGACTGGCCCAGCGGGCCCTGGAGGACGACGATGTTGCCCTTGCCGCCGAGGTGGTCGGCCATCATCTGCATCTCCTGCTCGCCCGCCTTGACGTCGTCGGGCAGCACGGTGCCGGCCAGGTCCTTGCTGTCGAGCCCGGCGTTGACGGCGAGGAACGGGATGTTCTTCGCCTTGGCCGCGGCGACCTGCGGGGCGAGGGAGTCGGCCTGGACCGGCACGACCATGATCGCGTCCACGCCGGCGTTGATGTACTGGTCCACCTGGTTCGCCTGGGTGCTGACGTCCAGGTTGGCGGAGTTCCACAGGACCTCGATGTCGTTCGCCTTGGCGTACGCGTCGATGCCCGCCTTGCCGGCGGTGATGAAGGACGACATGTCGTAGACGCTGATGCCGACGCGGATGCGGTCGCCGCCCGACTCGCCCGAGCCGCCGGCGGCGGCGTTGGGGTCGCCCGCTCCGCAGGCAGAGGTGGCCAGCAGTGTCACGCTGGCCGCGGCGAGGGCGATGGCACGCAAACTCCTGATGCGCATGGAAAACTCCAGTGGTACGGCGGAACGTTCGTCCGGGGGTGATGTGCGGGGATGAGGGGGCGGGGCCGCGGGGAGGTGTCAGACTCTTCGTTTGGCGGACCACACGTCCACGGTGACGGCGGCGACGATCAGCGCTCCCTTGATGACGCTCTGCCAGTATGCGGGCACCACGAGGATGTCCAGGCCGTTGTTGAGCGTCTGGATCAGGAACAGGCCGAGCGCCGTGCCCAGGATGCTGCCCCGGCCGCCGAGCAGGCTTGCGCCGCCGATGACGACCGCGGCGATGGCGTCCAGCTCGTACCCTTCGCCCAGGTTGGGCGGGCCGGAGATGACCCGGGAGGCGAGCATCACGCCGGAGAGCCCGGCGAGCAGGCCGCTGAGCGCGTAGACGCTGAACAGGATGCGGGTGGTCTTGACGCCGGCGATCTGCGCGGCGACGGGGTTGCCGCCCACCGCGTAGACGCGCATGCCGTACGAGGTCCGCTTCATGATCAGGGCGAGGGCGACGATGCCGACGATCATGACGATGACGGGGATCTGCAGGCCGAAGATCTGGTTGTTGGCGATCTCGCCGAAGTTCTGCGGGAGCCCGTTGATCGGGGCTCCCTCGCCCACGACGTAGGCGAGCCCGGACGCCGTTGTGAGCATGCCGAGCGTCGCGATGAACGGTGGCACGTTCACCTTCGAGACCAAGAAGCCGTTGATCGCTCCCGCGGCGAGGCCGACGAGCATCGCCACCAGCACCGACAGCCAGAGCCGTTCGGGATGGTCCTTGACGGTCGCGGCCGCCGCCATGGCGCTGAGCGCGATGACGCTGCCGACCGACAGGTCGATGCCCCCGGTGAGGATGACCAGCGTCTGCCCCAGCGCGATGAGGGCGAAGGGGGCGGCGGCGATGGCGATCGTCTGCAGGTTGTCCAGCGTGCCGAACCGCGCGCTGCGGTAGCTGAAATAGGCGATGATCAGCAGCATCACCACCACCATCGAGTGGCGGATCAACTGGTCGCGAACCCAGGGCCAGGACAGATGCCAGGCCGCGGGCCGGGTGGCTGACTCCTGGGTGGTCATCGGCCGTCCTCCTTCGTAGCGAGCTTGGTGGCGAGCGCGGTGGGTTGTGCGTTGCTGTCAGGGCCCTTGTGCCGGCTGAGGCCGGCGGCGAGCCGGAAGATCGTGTCCTGTACGTCGGGCGAGCGCAGGTCGTCCCGGGTCAGCTCGCCCGCGACCGCTCCTCCGCGCATGACGAGCGCGCGGTGGGAGAGGCTCAGGATCTCGGGCATGTCGGAGGAGGCCATGATCACGGCCATCCCCGAGGCCGCGAGCTCGGTGATGATGCGGTAGATCTCGCTGCGCGCGCCGACGTCCACGCCCCGGGTGGGCTCGTCCAGCAGCAGGACGTTCACGCTGCCGGTCAGCCAGCGCGCCAGGACCACCTTCTGCTGGTTGCCGCCGGACAGCGTCCCGACCTGCTGCCCCAGCCCCCGGCTGCGCAGCTTGACCGACTCCATCGCCGCGCCGACCTTCTTGGTGCGGTTGCGCTGGCGCAGCCAGCCGCCGAGCGTGAACTGCGACAGCCGGGGCAGCGACCCGTTGTCCAGCACGTTCATCGACAGCACCGCGCCCGCTCCCTTGCGGTCCTCCGGGACCAGGGCCATGCCGTGGGTGATGGCGTCGGCGGGGGAGTTGCGCTTGACCTGCTTGCCGGCCACGGTGATGACGCCCTCGGTGCTCCTGCGCACCCCGAAGATCGCCTCCAGGAGCTCGGTGCGGCCGGCTCCCACGAGCCCGGCCAGCCCGAGGATCTCCCCGCGGCGCACGGTCAGGTCGACCGGGCTCGGGTAGCCGCTGACGTGCAGCCCGCGGACCTCCAGGGCCACCTCCTCGCCGCGCGGGTGCAGCTCGGGGAAGAAGTCCTGCAGCTCCCGGCCGATCATGGCGTGCACGATCTCGTCGTCGGTGATGTCGTCGATGGGCCGGTCCTCGACCAGCCCTCCGTCGCGCAGCACGACCACCCGGTCGGCCAGGGCGCGGATCTCCTCCATCTTGTGGGTGGTGTAGAGCATGGCGACGCCCTGCTCGCGCAGCTTGCGCACCACGGCGTACAGGCGCTCGACCTCGCGCTCGGAGATGGCGGAACTGGGCTCGTCCAGCAGCAGCACCTTCGCGCCGCCGCTGGTGCTCTTGGCGATCTCGACCAGTTGCCGGAGCCCCACCGGCAGCCGCCGCATCGTCGCCTGGGGGTCGATCTCGACGCCGAAGACGTCCAGGATCTCGCGCGCCTTGCGGGCCATCGCCCGCCGGTCGAGCAACCCGGCCCGGGTACGCAGCTCCCGTCCGATGAACAGGTTCTCGTACACCTTCATGTCCATGATCGGCGCGAGTTCCTGCGGGATGATGGCGACACCGTGCCGGTGCGCCGCCTGCGGGTCCCCGTGGGGCAGCGGCACGCCGCCGACCAGGACCTGGCCTCGGTCGGGCTTCACCTGCCCCGAGGCGATCTTCATCATCGTCGACTTGCCCGCGCCGTTCTCCCCGGCCAGCGCCGTCACGGAACCGGCCCTGAGCGCCAGGGAGACACCCTTGAGCACGGGCACGCCGCCGAATGCCTTGGCCAGATCCCGGCACTCCAAAGCGACATCTTCCACGACTGATCTCCAGACCCCGGCCTTGACGGCTCGGTGTGCGGTGGGCCCGCTCCGCGGACGAGGTGTCCGGCAGGCCGGAGCGGTTCCGGACGGGAACGAGAAGGGACGGCCCGGGGACGCGTCCCCGTGAGCCGTGATCAGGCGGGCCGGCTGCTGACCTTCAGGTCCCCGAACGGGAGCCCGTGTTTGTTTGTTCGTGTGAACATCACACGAAAGGACATCGTGGTGTCAAGTCTCCGTTGCTCATTCGTTACGTGACCACGACCTTCGCCGCCGGCCCTGAGACCGCTCTCTGTCGCCGGAAACTCCCTGGAAACAGGGCCTTGAACCCGGAGACGGCATCATCTATCGTCACTCGCCAGTAGGCGAATGCTGTCTCCGGTCGAGACTGCGTGTGTGACAGTTGACAAGATTGAACAGCGAAGGGGACGAAGGCGGCATGGTCGTCAGGAGCACGGTCAACCTCGAGAGCAGACGCCAGGCGCTGGCCGACCTGCTGTCGTCCAGCGGCAGCCTGCGCATCGAGGACCTGGCGGCCCGGTTCGGGGTCAGCACCATGACCATCCGCCGCGATCTCCAGGCGCTGGAGGACGAGGGCCTGGTCCGCCGGGTGCGCGGCGGCGCGGTCAGCTCGGCCCAGCCCTTCGAGGCCCGCAAGACCCGGGCGGGCCGGGCGAAGGAGGAGATCGCCCGCAAGCTGGCCACCCTTGTGCCCTCCGGCGGCGTGGGCATCTGCATGGACGCCTCCACCACCGTGTGCATGCTCGCCGCCTCCATGCCCCCGGCCGAGAACCTGTCCGTGGTCACCGACGGCATCGAGACCTTCCTCACCCTGAACCGCGACCCCCGCGTGCACGCCTACCTGACCGGCGGCCAGAAGGACCCCAACGCCGGCAGCCTCATCGGCCCCCTCACCTCCCTGGCGCTGAAGCAGTTCTCCTTCGCCCGCGCCTTCCTGTCCGCCGCCGCGGTCGATCCGCACTTCGGCACCAGCGAGTTCAGCGCCGAGGAGTGCGAGATCAAAAGGCTCATGGCCGAACTGTCGGACCACGTGGTCATGGCCGTGGACTCCCAGAAGCTCGGCACCGGAGCGGCGGCCCGCTGCCTCCCCTGGGACGGCATCGACCTGATGGTGACCGAACTCGACCCCTCGGACGACCGCCTGGACCCCTACCGCGACCACGTCGAACTGCTCTGAGCCGACGCGGCCCGATCACTCCCGCGGCGGCGCGGCGATCGTCATCGCGAAGGCGGTGCGGGTGAGCGCGGCGGAGTCGCCGGTCAGGCCGGGGCCCGCGCCGCGTTCGAGCTGCTGGAGGCCGAGCACGACGGCCAGCGCCAGGACGCCGCGGCGCTCGGCCTCGCGTTCGTCGAAGCCGAGCTCGACGAGGATGCCGGCCACGAAGTCGATACGGCGCCGGCTCACGCGGGCGACGACGTCGCGCACTCCTTCGCGCTCGGCGTCGATGTAGAGCCGGGCCTCGCCGCCGCGCCGTCCCGCGCGTGCGGCGACGGCGTCGAACAGGGCCCGCAGACGGGCGCGGGGTTCGGCCGTCGCGGAGGCGGCCCGGATGATCTGCTCGGTCTCCTCGGCCTCCCAGCGCGCCATGACCGCCCGGACCAGCTCCCCGCGGTCGGCGTGGTGCCAGTAGAAGGAGCCCTTGGTCGTGCCGAGGTCGCGGGCGATGGCCTCGACCCGCACCGCGTCGAGCCCCGACTCGGTGAATCGCGTGTACGCGGCGTCGAGCCATGCCTGCGCCGTCTTGCGCTCCGCTCTCGCCACCCTCCATACGGTACCGTATAGTCATTCCATACGGCACCGTATGGAGGCGTGCGTGAGAACCCCCGTGTACTGGTCGTCCGCCCTGGAGGACATCCCCGCGCCCGACTACGCCGACATGACCATCGGCGTGCTCCCTCCCGGAGCCCCGCACGACCCGCGCGTCTGGGCGGCCGGGCTGTTCTCGCTCAGGGCCATGCCGCGCTGGATCGCCGCCGCGCTGGCCCTGCGCCAGTTGCTCGTGCCCCTCCTCGGCATCCCGCCGGCGCCCCGCGACACCTTCCGGGTGGGCCGGGTCGAGGGGGAGGAGGCGCTGATCGCGGCCGACGACCGCCACCTCGACTTCCGCTGCGGCGTGGCCGTGGACGCCGAGGCCCGCCTGGTGCGGATCACCACCACCGTGCGCCTGAAGGGGTGGCGCGGCCGGGTCTACTTCTGGCCGGTGCGCCTCGTGCACCCGATCGTCGTGCGCGCCATGCTCCGCTCGGCCCAGCGCCGCCTGGCCTCCGCCCCCGCCTGACGCGGATCGCCGGTGACGCGCGGGCGGATCTGGGATCATGGCCGGCATGACCACGGTTCTCGCCTTCCACGCCCACCCGGACGACGAGGTCCTGCTGACCGGCGGCACCCTGGCGAAACTGGCGTCCGAGGGTCATCGGGTGATCGTCGCGGTCGCCTGCGACGGCGTCATGGGCGAGGCGACCGGCCCCGGCGGCCAGGCCCGGCTGGACGAGCTGCGGGCCGCCGCCGCGGTGCTGGGCGTCGCCCGGGTGGAGCATCTCGGCTACGCCGACAGCGGGCACGGCCCGATCCTCTACCCCGACCCGCCCGATCGGATGCGGTTCGTCCGCGCGCCGGTGGACGAGGCCGCCGAGCGGCTGGCCCGGCTGCTGCGCGAGGAGCACGTGGACGTGCTGCTGAGCTACGACGCCCGGGGCGGTTACGGGCATCGCGACCATGTGCAGGTGCACCGCGTCGGCGCCCGCGCCGCCGAGCTGGCCGGAGTCCGGGTGCTGGAGGCGACGCTTCCGCGCGAGCCGGTCGTGCGGGTGTTCACGGTGCTGCGTGCTCTGCGGCTCCTGGTCCGCTACGACCCCGGCGTCATCCGCGCGGCCTTCAGCTCCCGGGCCGAGATCACGCATCGCGTGAACGTGCGCCGCTTCTCCGCGCAGAAGCGGGCGGCCCTCGCCGCCCACACGTCGCAGCTGTACGGCAACGGCCGCGCCGCGCCGGCCTTCAGGACCCTGGTCCGCCTGCCCACGCCGATCTTCGGCCTCCTGCTCGGCCGGGAGTGGTTCATCGACCCCGCCGCGCGGCCGGCGTCCGCCATGTGCGACGATGTCCTGCGAACGGCGTAGCGGGCGGCACGCACGGGTCTCGTCGGGTTCACTCCGGGCTACCGGTCGCCCCATACCGCTTCGAGCAGGGCGATGGCGTCCATGGTCTCCGCCACGTCGTGCACCCTGATCAGATCGACCCCCGCCGACCAGGCGGGGCCGATCAGGGCGAGCGAGCCCGCCAGCCGGTCGCCCACCTCGCGGCCGGTCACCTTGCCGATGAAGGACTTGCGGCTGACGCCGAGCGCGACCGGGACGCCCAGCGCGCACAGCTCCGGCAGCCGCCGCAGCAGCGTGATGTTGTCCTCGGTGGTCTTGCCGAAGCCGATGCCGGGGTCGATCCACATCTCCGCGACCCCTTCGCTCCGGGCCGCGGTCGCGAGCGTCCGCAGGTAGGAGGCGACCTCGGTGCAGACGTCCTCATACACCGGGTACGCGTCCCGCAGCACGGGCACCGTGTGCGCGTGCATGCCGATGTACCCCACGCCGAGCTGCGCGGCCAGGGCGTGCAGCTTTCCCGACACGTCGTTGACGATCGACGCGCCCGCCGCCACCGCCGCCTCGGCCACCTCCGGGTTGCGGGTGTCCACCGACACCCGGCCGTGCGCGGCCAGGGCGGCGACGACCGGCACCACCCGGTCCAGTTCCTCCTCCACCGGCACCGGCACGGCGCCCGGCCGGGTGGACTCGCCGCCGACGTCCACGACCCAGGCGCCGTGCCGGAACATCTCCCGGCCGGCGGCGATGGCCCGCTCCGCGGTCTCGTACCTGCTGCCGGGCCAGAACGAGTCGGGGGTCGCGTTCACGATCCCCATCACGCGAAGCGGGCCGATGCCCGGCCGCGCCGGCGGTGTCGTCGGGTGGGGGGCGGCGTTCACGGTCTCTCCTGATGCGTCGATCACATCGACGTTAGGAGACCGGGCACCGCCGGGACAGCGCGCAATGACCGGACCCGTGCGGCGCACCGCGGCGACCGGCCCTACGTCATTCGTCCCGATGCGGGTCGGCGGACGCGGGGCCGGACGGTGGCACGCGGGGAGGCCGGCGGTGGATCAGCCCCCGGCGAGGAGGGGGCGCAGGGCGTCAAGGACGGCGGGGTCCTCGATGGTGGAGGGGACGGGGGCGGGCCGGCCGTCGGCGATCTCGCGCATGGTGCGGCGCAGGATCTTGCCGGAGCGGGTCTTCGGCAGCGCGTCCACCACGGTCACCTCCTTGAAGGCGGCCACCGCGCCGATGTCGCGGCGCACCGCGGCCACCAGCTCCTCGCGCAGCGTGCCGTGATCGACCCGCGCGCCGGCCTTCAGCACCACGAAGCCCCGGGCCACCTGGCCCTTCAGCGAGTCGCGGACCCCGATCACGGCGCACTCGGCGACCGCCGGGTGCGCGGCCAGCACGGCCTCCATGGCCCCGGTGGACAGCCGGTGGCCCGCCACGTTGATCACGTCGTCGGTGCGGCCCATCACGAACAGGTAGCCGTCCTGGTCGATGTGGCCGCCGTCGCCGGTCTGGTAGTAGCCGGGGTAGCGGGACAGATAGGAGGAGACGTACCGGTCGTCGTCGCCCCACAGGGTCGGCAGCGTGCCCGGCGGCATGGGCAGTTTGATGGCGATGGCCCCCTCGGTGCCGGCGGGGACCTCGCGGCCCTCCTGGTCCAGCACCCGCACGTCGTAGCCGGGCATCGGGACCGTCGCCGAGCCGGGCTTGACCGGCATGAGGCCGAGGCCGCGCGGGTTGGCGGCCACGGCCCAGCCCGTCTCGGTCTGCCACCAGTGGTCCACCACCGGCACCCCCAGGTGGGTGGAGGCCCAGCGCAGGGTCTCCGGGTCCAGCCGTTCCCCGGCGCAGAACAGCGTGCGCAGGGAGTCCAGGGAGTGCTTGGCGGTCTCGGCGGCCTCGGGGTCGGCCCGGCGGATCGCCCGCAGCGCGGTCGGCGCGGTGAACAGGGCCTTCACGCCGTACTGCGCGATCACCCGCCAGAACGCGCCGGCGTCGGGCGTGCCGACCGGCTTGCCCTCGTACAGGACGGTGGTCGCGCCGGTGAGCAGCGGGGCGTACACGATGTAGGAGTGGCCGACCACCCAGCCGATGTCGGAGGCGGTCCACCACACGTCGCCCGGCCGGATGTCGTAGATCGCCGACATCGACCACATCATCGCCACCGCGTGCCCGCCGTTGTCGCGCACCACGCCCTTCGGCCTGCCGGTGGTGCCGGAGGTGTAGAGGATGTACAGCGGGTCGGTGGCCGCGACGTCCACGCAGCCGGCCGGGGTGGCCGCGGCCATCAGCTCGTCCCAGTCGGCGTCGCGCTCGCCCATGGCCGCCCTGGCCCGCTCGCGCTGCAGCACCACCACCTTCTCCGGGGGACGGGCGGAGGCGGCGACGGCCTCGTCCACGATCGGCTTGTACTCCACCACCCGGCTCGGCTCGATCCCGCACGAGGCGCACACCAGGACCTTCGGCGCGGCGTCGTCGATGCGGGCCGTCAGCTCCCGGGCCGCGAAACCGCCGAACACCACCGAGTGCACCGCGCCCAGCCGGGCGCAGGCCAGCATCGCGACCACGGCCTCCGGCACCATCGGCATGTAGATCACCACGCGGTCGCCCCTGCCGACCCCCAGGTCGCGCAGCACCCCGGCGAAGCGGGCGGTCCGCTCCAGCAGCTCGGCGTACGTCAGGCGTCCCGTCGTGCCGGTCACCGGCGAGTCGTACAGCAGGGCGGGGCGCTCGCCGTGGCCCGCCTCCACGTGCCGGTCCAGCGCGTTGTAGCAGGTGTTCAGCCTGCCGTCGGGGAACCAGCGGTACAGCGGCGCCCCGCCGGCGTCCAGCGCCCGCCGCGGCGCGCGCGACCACGTGACGGCCCGCGCCGCCGCGAGCCAGAAGCCCTCCGGGTCGCGCAGGCTGCGCGCGTAAGCCTCCTCGTACGCCTCGTGCGCCCTGCTCGCCTCGTGTGCCCTGCTCGCCTCGTGTGCGGCCATCGCCACCCCGTCTCCTGTTCCCTGTCCTCAGCCGGTACGGTCCGCAGATGGGCGGAAACTAGGCGGCGTCACGTTGCACGTGCGTTGCGGGAATATGAACGGACGACCGCTCTCGCCCTTGTCCCTGGCCGGAAGCGCGAGGCATGCTGCTAGAGCAAGACCACTTGCCGGGGTGGCCGCGCGACCGTCCGTGACCGCCCCCGTATACCCAGCGGAGTGCACCATGGACGCTGAATCGGCCGGTACCGCTCAGGGTGGCGACCTGCGCTCCGACCCGCGGGCCCAGTACCGGCTGCTACGGCGGGTGCACGAGGCGACACTGGGCGGCGAGCGGCCTCCGGCGCCCGTACGCCCGGTGATCTACGAGTCGTGGCAGCGGTCCCTGGCCGCCCGGGTCGATCCCGACGACTACCGCCCTCCGGTGGTCTACGAGTACGACGAGGTCGCCGACGTCCGCTCGGCCCACCCGCTGCGCGCCGTGGTGCCGCTGCTGCGCGACCTGCTGGTGAGCATCGCCGACGAGTCCGCGCACATCATGATCGTCACCGACGCCGAGGGCACGATCCTGTGGCGCGAGGGGCCCGCGGAGCTGTGCCGCCGGGCCGACCCGGTGGGACTGTTCGAGGGCACCCGGTGGGCCGAGCGCACGATCGGCACCAACGCCATGGGCACCGCGCTCGCGCTGGACTCGCCGGTGCAGATCTACTCCGCCGAGCACCTGGTGCGCACCTACCAGACCTGGACCTGCGCCGCCGCGCCCATCCACGACCCCGACACCGGCCGCACCCTCGGCACCATCGACATCAGCGCGCAGATGCACACACTGCACCCCGCGGTGGTCTCCCTGGTCTCGGCCAGCGCGCAGCTCGCCGAGAGCCACCTGCGCCGCTGGATGGAGGCCCATGACGAGCGGCTGCGGGCCCGCAACCGGCCCCACCTGGAGGGCCTGCGCGGGGAGCCGGGCGCGCTGATCACCTCCTCCGGCCGGGTGATCGCCGCCGAGCCGTACGGCGCCTGGCCCGAGCGGGTCGCGCTGCGGCCCGGCGCCGGCCGCGTACTGCTGGACGACGGGCGCGAGGCCGTGGTCGAGCCGCTGCCGGAGGGGTTCCTGCTGCGGATGCCGCGCCAGGCGCGGCCGGCCCGCGAGCCGGTGCTGTCGCTGTCGTTCCTGGGGGAGCGGCCCCGGGCCGTGCTCGACGGGCGGGAGCTGCCGCTGACGCTGCGCCGGGCCGAGGTGCTGGCCCTGCTCGCGCTGCGCCCGGCGGGGCTGACCTCCGAGCAGCTCGCGCTGCAGCTCTACGGCGACGACGGCAACCCCACCACCGTGCGCGCCGAGGTGCACCGGCTACGGGCCCAGCTCGGCGAGGCGGCGATGCGCGGCAAGCCGTACCGGCTCAGCGTGCGGGTCGAGGCCGACTTCCTCGCGGTGCGGGAGGCGCTGTGCGCGGGCGACGTGCGCGGCGCGGTGGCCGCGTGCGCCGGGCCGCTGCTCGCCCGCTCCGAGGCGCCCGCGATCAGGGCCGAGCGCGAGCAGTTCGTCGCGGCGCTGCGCTCGGCGGTGCTGGAGCACCGTGACGACGAGGCGCTGTGGGCGTACGCGCAGAGCGAGCCCGGCGACCGCGACATAGAGGTGTACGAGCGGCTGGTGAGCCGGCTGCCCGCGCAGGACCCGCGTCACTCCGTGGCCTCGGCCAGGCTGGCCTGGCTCCTGGCCGAGGACGAGGAGGAGGCGGTCAGCGCGAGGGCGCGGCCTCGCCGAGTCCCTGCCGCGCGTGCAGCACGTCGCCGATGAAGAAGTCGTACAGCAGCGCGCCGATCGCGGCTCCGATCAGCGGCCCGGCGATGGGAATCCACATGTACGCGGTGAACTGCAGCCCCTCGGTGGCGACGGTGCCGGGTATCGCCACGTCGCCCCACCCGGCCAGGTAGGCGAGCACCCGGGGGCCGAAGTCGCGCGCCGGGTTGATCGCGTACCCGGCGTTCGCGCCGAAGGACATCCCGATGGCCGCCACGGTGAACCCGATCAGCAGCGGGCCCAGCTTGACCGGGACGGTCTTGTTGCGCGCGTCCACCAGGGCCAGCACCACGATCAGCAGCAGCGCGGTGCCCACGACCTGGTCCAGCAGCGGCCCGCCCCAGTCGCCGAAGTACCCGGCGGGGAACGTGGCGAAGATGGAGAACGACCCGACGGCCTGCCCGGAGGCGCGCGGTGTGCCCGCCGCCGTCTCGTACGCCGCGATTGCCTGGTGGTACACCGCGTACACCAGCGCCGCCCCGGCGAACGCGCCCAGGATCTGGGCGGCCCAGTACCCGGGCACCTTGCGCCAGGGGAAGCCGCGGCGCAGCGCCATGGCCAGCGTCACCGCCGGGTTGAGGTGCGCGCCGCTGACGCCGCCGGCGACGTACACGGCCAGGGCGACCGCGAAGGTCCAGCCCCAGGTGATCAGCAGCCAGTCGCCCGCGCCCTGGAACAGGACGGCGGGCCCGGCGGTGCGCCCGGACCCGGGCAGCGCCGCCACGGCCATGGCGACGCAGCCGTCGCCGAACGCGATCAGCAGGAAGGTGCCGAAGAACTCGGCGAGCAGGTCGCCGTAGCCTCCCCGGACGCCCGCAAGGCCGCGCCGGCCGTTGCGCAGAGGCGTTGTGGTCACAGTGTCCTCCCAGCGACGTCGAAGGTCTCCGCCCGGCGGTCTCGTCCCGCCCGGGGCGTGAGGTGTGCGCCGCGTCACTGTCCGCGCCGTCGCGTTGCGCCCGCGTTGCCACGGCGCGTGCAACGTAACTGCAACGTAACGCCACCTACCTTGATCGCATTGCCCCGACTTGGGGTGGTTTGTCCGGAAAAAGATAGGTTTGCGAAGCAAGCTGGAATCGTCCGGTCCAGGGGCCGCGAGGTGAAGGGCAGGTACGAGCCGATGACATCCGCCGAACACACCGCCGATCTCGACCCTCGGCGTGACTATCCGCTGGCGACGCGCCGGCCGGAACTCCTGCGCACTCCGACCGGCAAGCGGCTCGACGACATCACCATGGACGCCGTGCTCGCCGGCGAGGTGACGCCCGCCGACCTGCGCATCGCCCCCGAGACGCTGCGGCTGCAGGCACAGATCGCCGACGCCGTCGGCCGGCCCCAGCTCGGGCAGAACTTCCGCCGGGCCGCGGAGCTGACCGCGGTGCCCGACGAGAAGGTCCTGGCGATCTACAACGCGCTGCGTCCCCGCGCCTCCACCAGGGAGGAGCTGCACGCCATCGCCGAGGAACTGGAACGCGACTACTCGGCCGGACTGTGCGCCGCCATGGTCCGCGAGGCCGCCGACGTGTACGAGCGCCGCGGCATCCTCGCGAGCTGACGCCGGCGGCCCGGGCAGGAAGGACGGACACACATATGCACATGACCAACCCGGCGGGGGGCCTGCCCTCCCGGTCCAAGCGCACCGAGGTCCTGGAGAAGCGCCCGGTCAACCTCGACGGCTTCGTGGAGGAGTGGCCCGAGGTCGGCATGGTCGCGATGGACAGCCCGTACGACCCCGAGCCCGGCGTCCGGGTCGAGAACGGCGTCATCGTGGAGATGGACGGCAGGCGGCGCGCCGACTTCGACTTCCTGGACCAGTTCATCGCCGACCACGCCATCGACGTGGCCGTGACCGAGCGCGCCATGGCGATCCCCGCCGCCGAGATCGCCCACATGCTGGTGGACCCGAGGGTGCCGCGTGAGGAGGTGCTGGCCGTCTCGCGCGGCCTGACCCCGGCCAAGCTGCTTGAGGTCGTCAAGACCATGAACGTGGTCGAGATGATGATGGCGCTGCAGAAGATGCGCGCCCGGCGCACCCCGGCCAACCAGGCCCACTCCACCAGCGCCCAGGACAACCCGATTCAGGTCGCCGCCGAGGCCGCCGAGGCCGCGCTGCGCGGGTTCCGCGAGCTGGAGACCACCCTCGGCGTGGTCAGGTACGCCCCGCTGGTGGCCATCGCGCTCCAGGTCGGCGCGCAGGCGGGCAAGCCCGGCGTGCTCACCCAGTGCGCCCTGGAGGAGGCCACCGAGCTGGAGCTCGGCATGCGCGGCATCACCGCGTACGCCGAGACGATCTCGGTGTACGGCACCGAGCCGGTCTTCTGCGACGGCGACGACACGCCGTGGTCCAAGGCGTTCCTCGCCTCCGCGTACGCCTCGCGCGGCATCAAGATGCGCTTCACCTCCGGCACCGGCTCGGAGGTGCAGATGGGGTACGCCGAGAGCCGCTCGATGCTCTACCTGGAGATCCGCTGCATCCTGGTCACCAAGGGCGCGGGGGTGCAGGGCCTGCAGAACGGCTCGATCAGTTGCATCGGGGTCCCCGGGGCGGTGCCCGCCGGCATCCGCGCCGTGCTGGCCGAGAACCTGATCGCCAGCACCGTGGACCTGGAGTGCGCCTCCGGCAACGACCAGTCCTTCTCGCACTCCGACCTGCGCCGCGCGGCCCGCCTGCTGCCGCAGTTGCTGCCTGGAACCGACTTCATCTGCTCCGGCTACTCGGCGGTGCCGAACTACGACAACATGTTCGCCGGCTCCAACCTCGACGCCGAGGACTACGACGACTGGAACGTCATCCAGCGCGACCTACAGGTGGACGGCGCGCTGCGGCACGTGCCCGAGGCCGAGATCCTGGCGGCCCGCAACCGGGCGGCCCGCGCCCTGCAGGCCGTCTTCGCCCACCTCGGCCTGCCGCCGATCACCGAGGAGGAGATCGACGCCGCCACGTACGCCCACGGCAGCAACGAGCTGCCGCTGCGCGACGTGCTGGAAGACCTCAAGGGGGCGCAGCGGGTGATGGACGGCGGCGTGACCGGCCTGGACATCGTCAAGGCGCTGCACGCGGGCGGCTTCGAGGACATCGCGGAGAGCCTGCTCGGCGTGCTGAAGCAGCGCGTCTCCGGCGACCTGCTGCACACCTCCGCCATCCTCACCCCAGAGCTGACCACGCTGTCGGCGATCAACGACGCCAACGACTACGCCGGGCCCGGCACCGGCTACCGCCCCAGCGGCGACCGCTGGGAGGAGATGAAGGCGCTGCGGCACGTCGTCAGCGCCCGCGACCCCGAGCGGGAAGTCGGCTGACCCGCCCACCGGCACGACCCTGCGAGAGGTGATGACCATGTCCCACACCGCATCGGCCGCCACCGTGTCCGCCGGCGGGCCCGCCGCCGGCGGGTACACGCTGCGGCTGACCGACAAGGGGCCGGCCCAGGCCCGCCACCGCGCCGACGAGGTGGTCATCGGCGTCTCGCCGGCGTTCGGCGGCCTGTTCACCAAGACCATCGTCGGCATCCCGCACGCCGAGGTGCTGCGCGAGCTGCTGGCCGGCGTGGAGGAGCAGGGCGTGCACGCCCGGGTCGTACGGGTGCCGGCCAGCTCCGACCTCGCCGTGATCGCGCACACTGCGGCCAAGCTGTCGGGCTCGGGCATCGCGGTCGGCATCCTGTCCCGCGGCACCACGATGATCCACCAGAAGGACCTGGTCCGGCTGTCGAACCTGGAGCTGTTCCCCCAGGCGCCGCTGCTGGACCTGGAGACCTTCCGCCTGGTCGGGCACAACGCGGCCAGGTACGCCAAGGGGGAGTCCCCACAGCCCGTCGCCTCGCGCAACGACTACATGGCCCGCCCCCGCTGGCAGGCCAAGGCCGCGCTGCTGCACATCAAGGAGACCCAGCTCGTACGCCCCGGCGCCGTCCCGGTCGAGCTGGAGGTGTCCATCACCCGGGCCGGCCTGGACTGAGCGACGAGGGGAGGGACAGGTGACCCTGGTCGCCGGGGTGGACATCGGCAACTCCACCACAGAGGCGTGCGTCGCCGAGATCGGCCAGGACGGCGACATCCGCTACCTGGCCGCCGCCCTGGCGCCCACCACGGGCGTGAAGGGCACCACCGACAACGTCAAGGGCGTCGCCGAGGTCGTACGCGAGGCGCTCGCGCGCGCCGGGCGCGACCAGGCGGACCTGCGCACGGTGCTGATCAACGAGGCCACCCCGGTGATCAGCGGCCTGGCCATGGAGACCATCACCGAGACGATCATCACCGAGTCCACCATGATCGGCCACAATCCGGACACGCCGGGCGGGGCCGGGCTGGGCGTGGGCGTGACGGTCGCCTTCGGCGACCTGCTGCGCCGGTCACCCGGCGAGGAGGTGATCTGCGTCGCCGGCGCGGGCCTGGACTTCGAGGAGGTCGCCGCGGGCATCAACCGGGCCGCCGCCCGCGGCGTGCGGGTCACCGGCGCGATCGTGCGATCCGACGACGCCACCCTGATCGTCAACCGGCTGCGCGAGCCGATCCCGGTGGTGGACGAGGTGACGCTGGTGGAACGGGTGCCGCTGGGCATGCGGGCCGCGGTCGAGGTCGCCCCGCCCGGCCACACCATCCGCACCCTGTCCGACTCCTACGGCATCGCCGGTGTCTTCGACCTGGACGCCGAGCAGACCCGCATGATCGCCCCGGTGGCGCGGGCCCTGGTCGGCAACCGGTCCGCGGTCGTGGTGCGCACGCCGAGCGGGGAGGTCACCGGCCGCCGCATCCCCGCCGGCGAACTCACCCTGATCGGGGAGCGGGGCAAGGCCACCGCCGAGGTCGGCTCGGGGGCCGAGGAGATCATGCGGGCATTGCGCCGGGTCGAGCCGCTGCTGGACGCCGCGGGCGAGCCCGGCACCCACGTGGGCGGGATGCTGGCCCGGGTCCGCGGCACCATGTCCGAGCTGACCGCCACGCCCCTGGACGGCGTGCGCATCCAGGACGTGCTCGCCGTGGACACCTTCGTCCCGCAGCGGGTCAGGGGCGGCCTGGCCGGGGAGTTCGCGCTGGAGAACGCCGTGGGCCTGGCCGCGATGGTCCGGACCAGCCGGGGGCCGATGGAGCTGCTGGCCGCCGGGCTGCGCGACACGCTCGGGGCCGAGGTGCTGATCGGCGGCGTCGAGGCCGAGATGGCGGTCCTCGGCGCGCTCACCACCCCGGGCGCCGGCACCCCGGTCGCGGTCCTGGACCTCGGCGGCGGCTCCACCGACGGGGCCCTGGCCACCGGCGACGGCACGGTGGAGTCGGTGCACCTGGCCGGGGCCGGCGACCTGGTCACCAGCCTGATCGACTCCGAGCTCGGCCTGGAGGACAGGGAGGCGGCCGAGGAGATCAAGAAGCATCCCCTGGCCAAGGCGGAGAGCTTCTTCCACGTCCGCATGGAGGACGGCACCGCCCGCTTCTTCGAGGACCCGCTGCCCGCCGAGGCGTTCGCCCGCGTCGTCGTGCTCACCGACGCCGGGCCCCGCCCGATCCACACCCGGCACGGCATGGAGAAGATCCGCCGCGTCCGCCGCGCCGCCAAACGCCGCGTGTTCGTCGCCAACGCCCTGCGCGCCCTGGCCCGGGTCGCGCCCGGCGGCGACATCCGGCGCATCGGCTTCGTGGTGGTGCTCGGCGGCTCCGCGCTGGACTTCGAGATCCCCGAGATGATCGCCGCGGCCGTCGCCGAGTACGGCGTCGTCAGCGGCACCGGCAACGTGCGCGGCCGGGAGGGCCCGCGCAACGCGGTCGCCACCGGCCTGGTCGTACGGCATGCCATGAGCGCCCATGCTCTCCGGTGACGCGGGGCGCGAGCGGCCCGAGGTGCTGGTACGCCGGTCGGCCCGCGCCGCCCGCCCGGACGTGCTGCACGCCCTGGCCGCGGGCCTGGAGGAGGAGGGCGTGCCGTTCCGGGTGGAGGAGGCCCGCGGCGGCGCGGCGTACGAACTGGCCCACGCCGCGGCCCTGGCCTCGCGGCTGCGCGTCGGCATCGGCGTGGACGCCGACGGCCGGGTGTGCGTGCACCACGCCCAGCTCCCGCTCTCCGCCCCCGTGGCGGCGGGCCCGCCCGAGTCCGCCCGCCTCCTGGGCCACAACGCGGCCCGCCTGGTCACCGGCATCCCCCTGAAACCCGAACCAGCCTGAAACCCGAACCGGCTTGAAACCCGAACCGGCTTGAAACCCGAATCAGCGCAGGAGAGGTACCACATGCCCGCACGGCTCGACTACAGCACCGCCCGCGACGTGCTGGACGCGGCGCTGGCGAAGGCGGCCGAGATCGGCCGGCCGATGAACATCGCCGTCGTGGACGACGCCGGCCACCTGCTGGCCTTCGCCCGCCAGGACGGCGCGATCCTGGGCAGCATCGACATCGCGATCCGCAAGGCCCGCACCTCCGCCCTGCTGCGGATGACCACGGCCGACGTCGGCGCCGCCGCCGCCCCGGGCGCGCCCCTGTACGGCATCGAGACGACCAACGGCGGCCTGGTCATCTTCGGCGGCGGCGTCCCCCTGGTGCGCGAGGACGGCGAGCCGGCCGGCGCGATCGGCGTCAGCGCCGGCACCGTCGAGCAGGACGAGACCGTGGCTCAGGCCGGCGCCGACTTCTACACCGGCCACGCCCCCTGACGGAGGCCGGGGGCGGGGGCGGGGCCGGCCCGCCCCCGGGCGCACGGCGCGTCCGCGGACGCCCGCCGGGCGCCACCGCGCCTCACGGATGGACCCCCAGGTACTTGACGACGGCCGCGACGCGCCGGTGCACGTCGGGGGTGTTCTCCAGGCCGAGCTTGTGGAAGATCGTGTTCACGTTCTTCTCCACGGCCGAGACCGACAGGTGCAGCGAGCGCGCGATGCCCGCGTTCGACTTGCCGAGCGCCATCTCGCCGAGCACCTCGCGCTCCCGCGGCGTCAGGTCCCCCGGGGCTGTGGCGCCACGCCGGGCCCGGCGGGTCACCAGGCCGTCCACCACCTGCGGCTCGATGACCGAGCCGCCGGAGGTGACGGCGCTGATGGCGCCCAGCAGGTCGTGCAGGTCGCCGATCCGGTCCTTCAGCAGGTAGGCGAGCCCTTCGCTGCCGTGGCGGAACAGCTCGAAGGCGAACAGCGCGTCCCGGTACTGCGACAGGATCATCACACCCGTCCGCGGGTGCTCGGCCCGGATCCGATGCGCGGCGTCGATGCCCTCGAACCCCGGCCGGAACGAGGGGCCCGGCATGCGGATGTCGCTGATGACCACGTGCGGGCGGAAGCGCCGGACGGCGTCCAGCAGCTCGTCGGCGTTGCCGGTGGCGGCGACGACGCTGACCGAGCCGGAGGACTCCAGCAACTGGCGCAGGCCCTCACGGACCAGGTAGTGATCGTCGGCGAGCACCGCGGTCACGGGCTCACTCATCGATCGGAACCCATGCACTCACCCGTGTCCCCTTCCCCGATGCGCTTCCCACGCGCGGCCTCACGTCCCGGACGCCGGCCCGGTGCCCCGAGCCCGCGTCCTGGCACCCGGCTCGAAACCTACACCGTCGCCGCGGACCTCCAGGAACAGGCGTCTGTGACGCAGTCTGACAGGGTCCCCGGGCCCTCTTCCTGCGGCCGGCCTCACGGTCTTTCCGGTTCACCGCAGTCTTGAGACGCGGAGGCTCACACCCTGGGGGCGGGGGCGCCCCTCTGGCTACGTTCGACGGCCGGAGGTGACGTACTTGCCGGAAAGACCGACAAAAATCATCATCGTCGCGGTGTTGGCGGCGGTCGTGGCGCTCGTGGCCACGCTGATCGCGCCGCACGGCCCGAAGCTGGGGGAGGAGACCACGGGTGACGCGGCGCTGGCGGAAGCGGTACGGCGGGCCGCGTGGCCGGCGGCCGGTCACGTCGGCCTCGCCGTGGCCCTGACAGAGAACGGCTCGATCCGTACGGCGGGCCTGGGAACCACGCGCCTGCGGGACGGGAAGCCGGTGGACGCTCGGACGCCGTTCGAGTTCGGCTCGGTCATCAAGACGATGACCGCCATGATCCTCGCCGACATGGCGGCGAAGGGGGAGGTCAGCCCGCGGACCACGCTCGCGGAGATCCTCCCCCGCCTGCGTGGCACCGCCGTGGCGGCCATATCGCTGGAGGAGCTGGCCGGCCAGCGCTCGGGCGTTCCGAGCATTCCGTCCTCGTTCGGCATCCCGGCCCTGATCGCCGGGGAGACCGGTGGGAACCCCTACCGCGGGCGGAGCCCCGGTGACGTGATCGCCGACGCGGCGCGCGCGGTCCCGGCCGGCCGGGGCGAGATCGCCTACTCCAACCATGGCTTCGCCCTGCTCGGCCAGGCGCTCGCCGCCCGCGCGGGCACGACGTACGAGGCGTTGCTGCGGGAACGCGTCCTCGGCCCGCTGGGCATGCGCGACACCGTCCTGATCGCCGACGCCGCGCGGCTGCCCGGCGAGCGGGCGCACGGCCACCTCACCTCCGGTCAGGAGGCGGTGCCGTGGTCCAGCGACGGATACGCCCCCACCGGGGCCGGCGGCTGGAGCACGGCCGAGGACCTGGCACGCTTCGTGGCGGCCACCCTCGCCGGCCGCGCCCCGGGCGCGTCCGCGACCACGCCACGGTGGAAGATCGCCGGCGACGACTTCATCGGGTACGGCTGGCGCACCACCGGCGGGATCACCTGGCACGACGGCAGCACCGGCGGCTTCTCCAGCTACGTCGGCCTCGACCGGCGAACGGGCCGGGGCGTGGTGGTCCTCGGCAACTCCTCCGCGTCCGTCGGCTACATCGGGCTTGCGCTGCTCGGCAAGCGGACGCCGGCCCACGGCGACATGCTCCTGAGCCAGACCCCGATGATCGTCATAACCGCCCTGGCGCTGCTCGCCGTCGCCCGCACCGCGGAGGTCGCGGCGCGCCGCAGGGCGCGCCGCCTCCTCCCGCTCCCCGACCGCCTCAAGCTGATCTCGATGGCCTGGCGCGGCCTCGTCCTGCTCGCGGCCATCTGGACGCTGGGCGCCTGGAACATCGTCTGGCCCGCCCTGTGGCCGGTGGCCGCGGCGCTGCTGTGCGCCGGGGTGACCATGGGCGCCCTGAGAGCACCCCGCCTGCCCCTGGCCAGAGCACCACGCCCACGCCTGCGCTGGACCACCACGACGGCTTCGCTACTGCTGTGGACGTGCGCCGCCGCGGCCGTCGCCATCGCCTGGGCCGGCCGTTAGCCGAGATCCCCGCGAGGAAAGACCGCCCTCGGTCTCCGGCGGCACTCACCCTAATGCCATATTGGACAAACCAAATAACCCCGTATAAGTGGGGCCGGGCGATGCGGCCTGGCGAATGAATTTCGAACTGCTGAACCAATCATATATGGAGCCATAAGGTTATGCAGAACCGGCGCATCGCGAACGGTGGTCGAGTGATACGCTGTCGCCAATCCCTTGAAATGAATTTCCGGGCCCGTCCACCCCCCGGATGAGAATGACCAGCCAGGAGCTCGAGTTGAACGGCATGACGTTGCGACTGGACGTGCTCACGGATGGCGACGCCCTTCGGTGTGAGCGCCTCACGCGCCTGCTGCACAGAGATATCGCGGTCATCGACGGAGCGTCCCTGGAACTGGCCGATTCAGGGGGTCCTCCGGGAGACGGGCGCAAGGGCGGGCTCGCCGGCGAGCTGTTCATCCTCGTCTCCCTCGCGGCGGCGACGGCCCGGCCCACCTTCCAGGTGCTGACGACCTTGATCAAGGAATGGTGCGCGAAGGAACGACACCGCAAGGTCCTCATCACCGACGGCGACCGGTCGCTTGAGATCACCGGGCGTCCGGACGCGGGCCAGGAGCGATTGGTGCGCGAGTTCCTGAATCAGGACACAAGGGCGCAGGATCGATGAGACCTGCGCATCGACGCGCATTGCTGATCGGCACGGAATCCCATCGCGACAGCCGATACGCGAGGCTGCCGTCCACTCCGGTCGACCTTTGGCAGATGCGGCAGGTCCTGCAGGACCGGAGAATAGGCGGATTCGAGTCGGTGAAGGTTCTCACTGACCTGACCGCCGATGACATGCGTGCGGAGATCGCCGAATTCCTGGAATCGTTCGATGCGGATGCACTCGCCCTGTTGTACGTGACCGGGCACGGCACTCGGCTGTCGCGTTCGACCGGTGAGTTCTACTTCGTCGCCACCGACACGGACTTCGACCAGGTTGACGCGACCGGGGTGAGCGCCGGCTATGTCAACGAGCAACTGGAGAACTGCCTGGCGGCCCAGAAGGTGGTGCTGCTCGATTGCTGCCGCAGCGGAGGATTCGCCCTGGGCTGGCGCACCAGCGACGCGCACGATCGCCGAATCGCCAAAGGCGCCGCGCACCCGGTGCCGCTGACGGGGCGAGGAGTCTATGTGATCTCCTCGTCCGGGGCCGGTGAAGACTCCTTCGCCGGGCCGCAGACGTCCGGCGATCCGCAGCCGTCCCTGTTCACGGGAGAGGTGGTGCGCACTCTCCTCGGCGGAAAGGCCGCGAAGGACGGAAGTGGGCACGTCTCCGTGGACGACCTCTTCGAGTACGTGAACCAGCAGATGCGACGGCGTCACGGTCAGATCCCCGTGAAATCCGCCTTACACGTCAACACGCGCATAATCCTGGCCGATTGTCCTCAGGGACCTCCTCCGGTCCTGGTTCCACCCACCGGTAAGGCCACGGCACCCGCGGCTACCGCCGCCGCGGCGCCCGGGGCCGCCAAAGCCGCCGCCACCACTCCCACCTGGAAACAGTTGCTCGACTATTACCGACGGTGCGTGCTCTCCGAGGAGGCGGGCCTACCGCTGCTGAAGGTACCGGACGAGGGGGTGACGTATGCGTGTCTCACTGGCTCCGAACGTCTGCTGTCCGGCGACCTGGACGAGGGTGGCAGTGCCGCCGTTCCGCCCGAGGCCGCCGCTCTCGTCGCGAAGGCGGTGCAGGACGGTGCGGAGATATGGGCGGGATATCCGGTGGTCCTGTTCACCCCGCGGAACGATCGCCGGTCCAGGCCCGTGCCACAGTTCGCCCCGCTCCTGATCCGGCGGGTGGAAGTGGTGCACGAGAACGGCGTCACCCGGCTCGAACCGTACGGGCCGGTCACGCCCAACCCGCGGATGACCGGCATCTTCCTGTCACAGGACGAGGCCGCCCTGCTCCATGAGACCTACCTGCCTTCTTGGCATGCCGGCCAGCACAAGCGGATGGCGACCGACATCGCTAATCTGCTCCGCAACGATTTCGGGCTGCCCCAGATCGAGGAACTTCGTCCGGAGAATCTGACACCTCGCATAGACATCCGCACGCCGGCCGAAGGGGCGCGTAACACCGCGGTGCTCTTCGTCGCCAAACCCGATGCCGTGGCGGCGAAACGACTGCTGGACGACCTCGCCGACATCGCCGGCAAAGTTGCTGAGATCCAGCAGACCGCTCTTGCGGCTCTTGTCCCCGACCCCGCCGCCTCGCACGGGGAGTCGCAGGACGCCGCCGGCGTCGTCCAGCCGGTCACGCCCCTCGCCGCCAACGACGCGCAACTCGCCGTGCTCGACTCCGTCTTCCGCCGACGCCTCACCGTCGCCACTGGTCCTCCCGGCACCGGCAAGAGCCAGCTCGTCGCCAACGTGGTCGCCACCGCCGTCGCGAACGGCGACAGCGTACTGGTCGCCTCCACCAACAACCGCGCCGTGGACGAGGTGTGGCAGCGCTGCGACCGCCTGGTTCCGGGGAGCCTGATCCGGACCGGCTCGCGGGAGCACCAGCAGAAGGAGGAGGTGCCTGCGCTGCAGGACCTGCTCAAACGCGCCGGCCCGCCTCCGGGAAACGTGACGACCTTGAGGACGCAGCTCAGGCTCTTGACCGACGACATGCTCGCGCGCCGGGAGGAACTGTCCGAGATCGGCCGCCTGGATCGCGAGCTGCGCCAGGCGGGCGAGCGGCGAGAGGCCCATGCCGAACGCCTCGGCGTGCCCGTCGCCGTCGTCACCGAGCAACTCGGGTCCGATGAGGACGTCGTCCGCTGGGCGGGCAGAGCCCGCCGTGCCGCGAACGCGCGCCTGTTCGGCCATTGGCGTCGTACCAGGCTGCTCCGCCGCCTCGGCCTGCCCGTCCCGGCTGGCGGCTCCGACGCCGCGGCCACCTGTACGGCGCTCGCCGGCTTCGCCGACGCCGAGTGCCGCTGGCGCGCCTCCCGCCGCCGCCTGCGCGACATGCCAGAGGACATCCGGATCACCGAATCCATCGACGAGACGGAGGAGCGGGTTCGAGAGCTGTCGGCGCAGGTGCTCGAACACGCCGTGAACAGCGGCGCGCACCAGGGGCGGCAGGGCATTCTCAGGCTGCTGCAGAAGCAGCAGCGGAGAGAGTCGGACTGGGGCGAGGTGGCCAGGCTGCTCGACCACCTGCGCGGCTGGGCGGTGACCAGCTTGTCGGCTCGCCGATTCCCGCCCAACCCCGCCTTGTTCGATCTGGTGATCATCGATGAGGCGAGCCAGTGCTCGATCCCGCACGTGATCCCGCTGCTGTTCCGCGCCCGCCGAGCGCTGGTGATCGGCGATGTCATGCAACTCACCCAGATCTCCAAGCTGCCGGGCGAGTACGAGGCGTCAGCTCATAGGGACGCGGGCCTGCGCGCTGACGTGCTGGAGAAGCACCAGATGGCCTACCGGCGTCACTCCGCCTTCCACGCGGCCGAGCACGCGGCGGGCGGAAGCATCCTGCTCGACGAGCATTACCGGTGCCACCCCGACATCGCGGCCGTCTCCAACGACTTGTTCTACGGCGGCCGGTTGGCCGTGCTCACCGACATCCGGTCGAGGCCGATGATGGACAAGCCCGCCATCATCTGGGTGGAGGCGCGCGGTCAGGCACAGCGGATCCCCGGGAGCTCCTGGGTGAACCAGGCCGAGATCGACAAGGTGGTCAGTTGTGTGGAGCACCTTGACAAGCACCTCCCCACGGAGGCGACGATCGGCGTGGTCACTCCTTTCGCCGCCCAGCAGCGCGAACTGGCCCAACTCCTGTCGCACTACGGAGTGCGCGTACAGGTGGGGACCGTCCACACCTTCCAAGGGAGCGAGCGGGACGCGATGGTCTTCTCACTCGTCGCCGGCACGGGGATGGAGCCGGGCACCATCGACTGGGTCGGTCTGCAGTTGAACCTGTGGAACGTCGCCATCACCCGCGCCCGTTCCCACCTCATCCTGGTCGGCGATTCCGCGACCTGGCGTCAGTACGGCGGCGTCGGAGCCCACCTCTGGCACGCCGCCGTGGCGGATCAGCGGCGTGACGGCGAGTCCGGCGACCCTCGCGACGCCGCCCTCCTCCCACGCCTGCTCCGCGGTCTTCAGTCCCTCCCCGGCGCGACCGTCGAACTCAAAGTACCCGTCCACGGTCACGTCGCCGACGCACTGGTCGAGATCGACGGAAGGACCACGGCCGTCCTCCTCGACCACGGCCCCGATGACGAGACCATCCGCGCCGGCAACGAATCCCGGCATATGCGCCTGATGCTCCGTCGTCGCCGACTCCTGCAAGATCCCCATAACGCCGTGAGACTTCCCATCTGGTGGCTGCACGACCACCAAGCCCTGGGCGGTCTCTTCCGCTGACACCCGTGCACCGACCGGCCCCGGCATGACCGTCGCGCTTCATGGCCGCAGCGTGCGCTGCGGCCATGAAGGTCTACCTCACCGGCAGGACCTTGACCGGTGGGATGGCGGCCAGGCAGGAGGTGTCGCCGACCTTCTTGTCCCGGATGAAGGCGCTGATGATGCCGCGCACGCACCCGCTGGGCTCGGCTTCCGGGAGGTGGCCGGTGTTGGGGACGGACACGAAGACGCCGCCGCGGAACTGGGCGGCGGCCCTGCGGCCGTTGGCGTCGGGGGTCTTCGCGTCCAGGTCTCCGGACAGGACCAGGACCGGTACGTCGGGGAAACGGCCGCCGGTGACGTCCGGTCCGGCGGTGCTCCTGGCGGGCCAGCGCAGGCAGACGTCACCGGCGTCGCCCTGGGCCGCGGCGAATCCCTTGGCGCTGAACGCGCCGAACTCCCCGGGCCGGGTGTTCCGCAGCGCCCTCTCGTACGCCCGGACGCGCTGGGCGTACGACGCGTTCACCGGCCAGGTGCGGGGATAGTCGTTGCAGATGACCGCCATGGGCTGCCCCAGGTCGGCGAACTGGGCGGGTGAACCGGTGGTCGCCTTCGTCACCAGCCCGGCCAGCGGGCGGTCGTCGCCTCGGGCGGCCCGGTGGAGCGCGTGGGGAAGCTCGCCGAGGAGCGGCACCTCGCCCGGCTCGGCGCCCACGTTGTCGCTCGCCACCGAGTGGATCAGGAAGGCCAGCTTGTCCTCGGTGAACCGGAGGGTCCGGCTCTTCCCGCCGACGGTCACAGGGATCTCGGCGGGGGAGTGGCGCAGGCGGGCGGCCACGGTGGCCAGATCCCGCACCGCACGTGTGCCGTCGCACGCTCCGCTCCGCGCGCAGATCCGGTGCAGGGCCGGTGAAACGGCCTGCGCACTGGGGCGTCCCAGGGAGTCGAAGTCGAGCGGGTACGCGCCCGACAACACGATCGACTCGACAGTGCGCGGATGCCGCCGGGCGTACTCCGCCATGAGGTAGGTGCCGTAGGACTGGCCGAGCAACGTCACCTTGGGGATGCCCAGCTCGGCCCGGACGGCGTCGAAGTCGTCGGCGGTCGCGGCGGAGGTGTACCCCTCGGCGCGCGGCCCGAGGCGGTGTCCGCACCGGCCGACTCGGCGCAGGAGGTCGGCCCTGGGGGTGACCATGAGGGGCCCGCTGGAGACTCCGCAGGTCAGGGGAGTGGACCGGCCGGTGCCGCGCGGGTCGATGACCAGCAGGTCATGGTCGGACAGGACGGGGGCGAGTCCCTGGGCGTACAGGCCGGCCCATGCGATGGGAGCGGCGCCGGGCCCGCCCGGGTTGACGACGATCGTGCCGCGGGCGGGCCTGTGCGGCTCGCGGCGAGCGACCAGGGCGTAGGCCACCTCGATGGCGCCCAGGCGCGGCTCGCCCGGCACGAGGGGACGGGTGACCGTGCCGCACACGACGCGGTGGCCGGGGACTTCCGGGCACGCGGGCCCGGCGGCGGCGGGGGCGGGGTTGACGAACGTCAGGCCGGCCGCGAGGGCGAGCGCCGCTGATGTCGTGATCATGGGAATCCTGTTGCTCGGTCGTCTCGGTGGTCTCGGTCGTCTCGGTTGCGGGGGCGGGGCCGTCATGCGGCGCGGATCGCGCCGGCGATGCGTCGCGACATCCATCGGGCCAGGAACGGGCTGGTCACCGCGATGAAGGCGGTCATGGCCAGGCAGCCGTACGTCCCCGCGTACGCCACCTCGCGCGTGTGAAGGTGGAGCGCGACGGCGAGGGCCAGGCCCGCGCACGCCAGGACCCAGCCCGTGAAACCGGCCATCGGCGCCGGCTTGATCAGGTCGCGGTGGAGCCGCAGCCGCCCGGCGCGGGCGACCAGGAACACCATCGCGGCCAGCGCGGCCGCCAGCGCGGCGACGCCGATCCCGGTCAGAAGCGCGGGCGTGCCGGGCTCGGTGAGGAAGGCGACTCCGGTGGCGAACAGGGCGACACCGGTGGTGAACCAGGCGGGGAACGACGGCTCTGCCGGCAGCGCCCGCGCCTGGAGGGCGCGGGTGTCCGCCAGGTCGCGGGCGGCGTCTTCGGGGGGAACGGTCATGTGGGCCTCCTGATCGTGTTTCTCGGCACGGAGAGGGACGTGCACGGACAGGGACGTGAAAGGTCTGCTCGGCCGTACGTGGCCACGTGGCCGTGGAATGCCGGCCGCGCTCGCCGGCTGGCCTGGGCCGCCGGCGTCAGGTCCGGGCCCTGGCCGCTCCTTGGGGCCGACCGATGGTGCTATAGGTGATAGTACCATGTTGCCCATATCGAAACGATAGTGCTAATTTCAGTAGCACCATGTTGCTGACTCTGGACGTGCGGGACCCCCGGCCCCTGCACGAGAAGGTCGCCGCGGTCATCCGGCGTGCGATAGCGGAGGGGGCGTACGCCCCGGGAAGCCCGCTTCCGCCCGCTCGCGACCTGGCCGTGGCGCTGGACGTCAACACCAACACGGTGTTGCGGGCGCTGCGCCGGCTGCGCGAGGAGGGCCTGCTGGAGTTCCGCCGGGGGCGCCGCGTGCGCGTCGTCGGCCGCGCGGGCGACCGCGCGGAGCTGCTGGTGGCGGCCACAGAACTGGTGACCTGGGCGAAAACGCACGGCTACGACATCGACGAGGTGATCGACATCATCAGGAGCCTGTATTGAACGGCCCCCCGTATTCGGCATACGCCGGCCGCGCACGTCTCGCGGCCGTGGCCTGGGTCGCGGTCGTCACGGGAGCCGTGGCGGCCACACCGTTCCTGTTCCGTCACCGGCTGCCCGAATCGCCCGCCGTCCACTGGGACCTCGCGGGTGTGCCCGACCGTTCGACGACCTTCGCCGGGCTGCTGGTGCTGAACCTGGCGGCCTGGGCGCCGTTCGCGGTGATCGCGCTCGCGGGCGCGTCCCGCCGGGCGCTCGCGGCCCGGCGCTCGTCCCGGCGTGCCGTGGGAGGCGCGCTGGCAGGCGGTGGAACGTTCGCCGTCGGCCTGCAGGTGGTGATCCTCCAGGCCAACCTGGACCGCGGCGAGTGGCGCGACGCGGAGACCTGGGGCCTTTCCGGCCCGCTGCTCATCGCGGTGTCGCTCGGCGCGGGATGGCTCGGCTCCCTGGCGGCGGGGGCGGGCCCCGGCGACCGGCCCGAGCCCGCCCCGGAACCGGCACCCCTGCCGCGACTGCGGGCACACGAGCGCGCCGTATGGGTCTCCTCATCGGTGAACCGCTCGCTGAGCGGGCTGGCCGTGCTCGGCCTCGGCGCGAGCCTGCTCGTCGCGGGCGCGACGCTCGTCGTCCTGCCCGCGGCCACCTGGGCGCTGGTGGTGGCGCTCCTGCTGCTGTCGATGGGGGCGGCCGTCGTCAGTTCGGTCCGGGTCCATGTGACCGACGCCGGGCTGTCCGTGGCGTACGGGCCGCTGCGCCGGCCGGTGCGTCACTACCCGCTGGCCGCCATCCGCGGCGCCCGCGCCGAGCCCCGCCTGCCGATGGACGTCGGCGGCTGGGGTTACCGAGGCCGTCCCCGCGCCGGCACGCTCATGATCCGAGGCGGCGACTGCCTGGTGGTCCGATTCGACCCCGACGGCGAGCTCGCCGTCACCGTCGATGACGCCGCGCGAGGCGCCGCCCTGCTGAACTCCCTGGTCACCCTCCCCAAGGAACAGAGCAATGTCCCGACACCGTAATGACCTCGTCGTCTTCCTGGCCGTGGCGTTCGGCCTCTCCTGGCTCCTGGCCACGCCGCTGTGGATCAGCGGTGCCCCGCTCGGCTCACCGACGCAGAACATCACCGCCGTGGCCCTGATGTTCACCCCGGCTCTGGGCGTCCTGGCCGTCTTCCTCCTCGCGCGGCGCGATGGCGTGTCCTTCCGCGAGTGGGCGCGGCGCACGGGGCTGGGCCTCGGCCCGAACAGGCTGCGCACGATCATGCTGTTCGTCGCGGCATGGATCGGGACGCCGCTGCTCGTCGGCGTCGCCATCGCGCTGAGCGCGGCGGCGGGCCTGCTGGTGCTCGACCTGGACGACTTCAGCCTGCTCAGACAGCAGCTCGAAGCCGCGTCCCAGGGACAGCCGCTCCCGGCCCCGCCCGCGGCCGTCGCCGCGGCCCAGGTGGCCCTGGCCTTCCTCGTCGCGCCGATCGTCAACTGCGTGGGGGCCTTCGGCGAGGAGTGGGGCTGGCGCGGCTGGCTGCTGCCCCGGCTGATGCCCATGGGCACCTGGCGCGCCGTTCTCGTCTCCGGGATCATCTGGGGCGCCTGGCACGCCCCCGTCACCCTGCGCGGCTACAACTACCCCGAGCTGGGGTGGCTCGCGGCGCCCCTGTGGACCGGATTCTGCGTGATCTACGGAGCGCTGCTCGGCTGGCTGCGGCTCCGTACGGACAGCGTCTGGCCGGCCGTCGTCGGGCACGGAGCGCTGAACGCCGCCGCCGGCCTCGTCGCGGTATTCGGCGACGCGAGCGCGCCCCCCGACCCGTTGATCGCGGGCATCACCGGGTTCGTGGGCTGGGCGTTGCTCGCCGCGGTCTCCTTCGTCCTCATGCGGGTGTGGCCGGTCACGCCGGCTCGCGTGTCGGAGGCGTCGAGGTGACCGGCACCAGGGACCTGCGCCGGGCGGCGCTGTGGACGCTGCCGGCCGTGGCCCTCGTCGGCGTTCTCCTCGCCGTCGCGCTGGCGTCGTGGGTGGCGGCACCCCGATGGGACGCCGTCGCCATGGGAGCCGGGGGCTGGTTGCTCGCGCTCGTGCTCCGCGGCCCGATCGCGGCAGCGGTCGCCAAGCTCCCCCCGGGCCGAGCCGCGACGATCGTCGGAGCCGCCTCGGGGCCCTGCGAGGAAGTGGTGCGGCTCCTGCTGGTCGTGACGCTGGTCTCCGGATTCCCCGAGGTCGTCTGGGCGGGGTACGGATGGGCGGCGATCGAGATCGGCTACACCATGGTCAACGCCGTGCTCATCCGGTCGCTGCTCGGCAAGACGGACGAGAGATCCCTGGCCGCCCTCGCGATGCTGGAGTCCGCGGGCGTGCTCCGCACCGACGGGCCGGCGTGGGCCGCCGTCGAGCGGACGGGCGCGAGCCTGTTGCACATCGGGTTCACCCTCCTGCTCGCCTGGAACCCCTGGCTGGTCCTCGTCGCCGCGCCCGTTCACACGGCGGTCAACCTGCTGGCCGTACGGCTGGCGCCGGTCTCCCTCGCGCTGACCGAGGCCCTGGTGACGGCCGCCGGCATCGGCGCGTTCGTCATCGGCTTGGCGCAGTGGTGACAGCAGTGGCGTCCTGAGGTCCGGACGCTCGCGCCGCCCGGTTCCGGCGCCGCGTTGAGTCTGACACCGTGTCAGTCGATAGAACCGGTACATGTTCAGCATCGGGGACTTCGCCCGGCTCGGCCAGGTGTCGGTACGCAGCCTGAGGCACTATGACGCACTCGGGCTGCTGGTTCCGGCCCACGTCGATCCGGCGTCCGGCTATCGGTACTACCGGGCCGCCCAGCTCGCCCGGCTCAACCGCATCGTGGCGCTGCTGGAGCTCGGCTTCACGCTGCGCCAGGTGGCCGTCATGATCGACGGCGAGCTGGAGCCCGCCGAGCTGGAGGGCATGCTCCGGCTGCGCCGTGCCGAGCTGGAGGCCAAGGTGGCGGCGGACCTGGAACGGATCAACCGGGTCGAGGCGCGCATCCGGCTGATCCACCGGGAGGGCGCCACGCCCTCGGGCGAGATCCGGGTCAAACGCCTGCCCGCGCTGCGCGTGGTGCGGCTCGGCGCCACCGTGGGCGGCTGGGAGCCACGGGAGATCGGCGAGGTGATCGTCCCGCTGTTCGAGCAGGTCTACCAGCGGCTGGAGCGGGCCGGCCTGCAGCCCGGCCGAGGGCCGATGCTGGCCTGCTACCAGCCGGAGCCGGACGGCGTCGGCGTACACGCGGCGGTGCCCGCCCCGGGCATCGCCGCGACGCAGGCGGCGGCAGCCGGGCTGGAGGCGGCGGACCTTCCGGAGGTGGACGCGGCCACGCTCGTGCACCGAGGCCCGATGGAGCACGCCGGCGCGGCCTGGCAGGAGATCGCGCACTGGCTGGAGGCACACGGCCGGCGTTTCGCCGGCCCCGCCCGCGAGGTCTACCTGGAATGCCCCGGCGGCGGGGACCGGCAGGTCACCGAGCTGCAGCAACCCATTGTGAAACAGCCCAGATGACGGACGAGGAGCCGGAGATGAGCATGGAACCCACCCTGGAGCACCGCGACGTCCGCCACTACGCGGGCATCCCGATCCAGGTCACGCTGCGCGACTGGGGCCGGGCCAACGCCCTGGTGCCGGAGCTCTACGAGTGGCTGGCGCGCAACGGCATCGAGCCCCTGGGCGGCCCCGTCTACCGCTACCGCTCGATCGGTGACGAGGCGCGCCCGTTCGACCTGGAGGTCGGCGTCCCCGTGGCGGCCCCCGTGACCGGAGACGGCCGCGTCGAGGCCGGCACGCTGCCGGCCGGACAGTACGCCGTGATGATCCACCACGGCCACCCCGACCAGCTCGGCAAGTCGCATGCCGCGCTTCAGCAGTGGGTGGAGGAACGAGGGCTGGCGCCGGGGAAGACCGGTGAGGGGCCCGCGGAGGTGTGGACGGCTCGTTACGAGACCTACCTGACCGACCCGGCCGAGCAGCCGGACCTCGCGCAGTGGTCCACCGAAATCGCCTACCTGGTGGACGAGACGCCGTAATCGTCACGGCGCGCTCGGCCGGCGGGCGGTGGCGCCCACCCGAGGTGCCACCGCCCCCGTGGCGTGCCTGGACGCCCTCGCCCGGTCCCGGCCCCGCGCGATGTTCCGCGGGCGGCGGATGCAACCGTCTTCCGAGCGCTAGACTGCCAGCGCAACGGCATTCCCTATCTCCCGGAAGGAGCTGGAATGGCTGCGAAGGCGGCTCGGCGACCGGCACGGCAGCCGGGGCCGGCGACCACGGGGGCCCGCACGGCCGGGCCGGCCGGCTCGTCCGGTCCGCTGACCAGCGGCGCGGTCCTGGCCCAGATCCAGGCGGCGGCGCCGTCCCTGGTGCCCAGCGCCCGCCGGGCGATGGAGGTGATCATCGCCGAGCCGGAGGCGGTGATCGGGTACGCCGCGGCCGACCTGGCCGCACGCGCCAACACCGCCGCGTCCACCGTGGTGCGGGCCTGCCAGCAGGCCGGGTTCAAGGGCTTCCAGGACCTGAAGCTGGCCCTGGTCCGCGACCTGGCGCTGCGCGGTACCGAGCAACTGGTGTTCTCCAACGAGCTCGACTCCGACTCGCCGCCGGCCAAGGTGCTGCACACCATCCTGGGCGCGAGCAGCCGGGCGCTCGCGGACGCGACGACCACGGTCGATCCGGTCGCCTTCGCCGGTGCCCTGGACGCGCTGCACACCCGGCGGCGGGTGCTGCTCGTGGGCAACGGTCAGTCGTCCGCGCCGGCCCGCGACGCCTCGTACCGGCTGCGCATGCTGGGCCTGTCCACCACGGCCCCGAGCGACGCGATCGGCCAGCACCTCGCGGCCCGGCAGCTCGACGACCAGGGCGTCTGCCTGACCATCAGCCACACCGGCGCCACCCGCGAGACCCTTCTGGCCGCGGAGACCGCCAAGGCGCGCGGCGCCTACGTCATCGCGGTTACCAGCTTCCGGGGCTCGCCCCTGGGCGACATCGCCGACGCGCCGCTGGTCGCCGGCAGCCCGCAGCAGGGCTTCCGGCTGGAGGCGACGGCCAGCCGGCTGGCCCATCTGGCGATCACCGACGCGCTGTTCGTCGGGCTCGCGCTGCGCGATCCGGAACGCTCGACGGCGTACCTGGACGCGATGGCGGACGTCACCGCCGAGCACTCGCTGTGACGACACTCGCTGTGACGACACTCGCTATGACGACGACGGCGGGTCACCAGGCGAGGGCGTAGCCGTCGCGGCGTGGGTCGGCCCCGCCCCACATGGTCGAGGTGCCGGGATCGAACAGGACGCCGTGGGCCCCGCCGACCACCCGGCTCCACGCGCCGAGGTCGTGGACCCGGTGCCCGCGGTCGCCGAGCGCGGCCACGGTCGCCGGGCTGAACCGGCTCTCCAGCCCGAGCAGCGTGCCGCGTCCGATGCGGATGCGGGGCGCCTCGATCGCCTCCTGGATGTCCAGCCCGTGGTCCACCACGTTGACGATCAGTTGCGGGGTGGTCTGCAGGATGCCGTGCGAACCGGGCGTGCCGACCACCAGGTACGGCTCGCCGTCCCGCCAGACCTGCGAGGGCGCCAGGCACACCTCGGCCCGCTTGCCCGGGCCGATGGCATGTATCCCGCGCCGGCCGCGCCGCTGCTGCACGGCTCGACCACGCTCAGCGCGGCGGCGACGGCCACGGCCGCGTCGATCGCGTTCCCGCCGTCCCACAGCATCCGCATGCCCGCCTGGGTGGCCAGGTGGTGGGCGGAGGCGACGACCCCGTTCCGGCCGCCGACCGGGGGCCGGTGCGTGGTCATCGGGCGGCCATCGACGATGGGCGTCCCGTCGTCCGACCGGAAGCAGCCGTCGTGGGCACGGTGTCGGCGGACACCGTGCGCCTGGTCGTCGACCTCGCCCGCGTCCACCTCTTCGACAAGGACGGAGCCCGGATCGACCCCTGACCGCGGCCACCGCCGGTCCAGGCCCGCCGGCGGCCGGGCCAAAGGCGCAATGGGTCCGGCGGCCTGAGACAGGGCGCGCAGACGCTCCAGGCGTTCGGGATCGGCCGCCTCCCCGGCCGCCGCGACCGCGAAGCGGAGCGACTCGCGGGCCTCGCCGGGCCGCCCGCCCGCGATGAGCAGCTCATGGCCTCCTCGCGGCGGCCGACCCCCGCCAGGCGTTGGACAGGTCGTTCGACGCCGCCGAGAGGGTGGTGTCGTCGGCGGAGCCGGAGGGCGAACGGTACGCCCGCACGAGCCGGTCGGCGAGCGCCACCGCGCTGTCGGCCAGGGCGCGGGGTCATCGCGGGGATGGCCTCGGAGATGTTCACCAGGGTGGCCAGGCCGAGCCCCGGGTTCGCCGATCAGATCCTCCACCCCCGCGACGAGCGGAGCGGGGTTGTCGGCGCGGGTGGCGGCGTCGGCCTCCACGGGGCCGAGCCGGTCGGGGCGCCTGGCCACCGCCGACCGCAGCTTGGGGGCGACGTCGGGGGAGTGCACGGCGGTTCGCGCGAGCACCAGTATGGCGCGCAGCGGCGCGCCGGCGTGGGCCAGCTCGGCGGCGGCGCCGTGGCTCCAGTAGCCCTGTTAGCGGCCGAGCAGGATGTCCTCGGTGGTGTCGCCCGGCCGCACGCCGACCTCCGCCGGGCCGGCCTGCGGCAAGCCCGCGAGCGCCGTCATGTGCAGGGCGAGCACGCCGTCGTACCGGTCGTGCTCCGGGCCGGTCGGCCGCCGATCGGATACGGCAGCCGTAGATCGTTGTGATTGTCGCGTGACACCGAAGGCTGGGCGCGGGCCATCGAACCTTGGTCGGTTTCAGGTCCACCGGTGCCGCCGATGTCCGAGTCATGTCGTGCGAGGCGAAAACACGGTGCGGAGCAGCCTGCCACCCGGCAGACTCGGTGACATGACCATGAAGATCAGCCGTTTCAACCCTGACCAACTTCACGAGACCCCCGGCTATCACCACGTCACCGTCGTGACGCCCGGCCGGATGGCGTTCCTGGCCGGCCAGTGCCCGCTCGACCGTACCGGCGCCTTGGTCGGCCCCGATGATCTCGACGCACAGATCGATCAGGTCGCGGCGAACGCCTTGACCGCCCTGACGGCGATCGGCGCCCAACCGAAGCACGTCGTCCGTTCCGTGATTTATGTCGTCAGTCAGAACAGGGAGGAATTGGCCCACGCGTGGCGCCGCCTCAACGACTCGGTCATCGGTCCGGCGTTCACTACTGCCAGCACCCTCTTGGGCGTCGCACAGTTGGGTTTCAGCGGGCAACTCGTCGAGGTGGATCTCACGGCAGCTCTTCCCGACTAGACCAAAGAACCGAGAAGCCGTACTGGGTGAGGAGGCCGATCAAAATTCGATGGCACGCGCTCCACCTTGGGTGTCACGGGACAGTGATCATGGAGTTGTCTCGGCGTAGGCGTGCCACCGCTGGTGGCGGAGGCGGGCGCGGTATCGGTGCCGTCGCCGCCGGATGGACCAGGTCAGGCGATGTGCCCGAGGGCGCCGCTGTGGTGGCGGGCGGCTCCGGCCGCCTCGGTGGAGGACTTGGCGTCGGCGGTCTCGTCGATGATCAGCACGGTATGGCCGGGATCGCCGTCGTCCAGGTGCTCGATCGCCCAGCGGGCGGCTTGGGCTGTGACCTGTTGCTCGTCCCAGGAGGCTCGGGCCGGGAAGTGCTGCGGCCGGTCGGGCGTGGAGTGTCCTGCGGCCTCGGCCAGTGTCCAGCAGTTCTGGTCTTCCAGCTCCATCAGCGGCCCTGTCGGCATCTGCCCGCAGGTGCCGGCTTCGTACGGCCGCAGCCGTCGCCATCGAACCGGGCCCATATTTCGGCCACCCGCTCGCCCTGAACGCTCTGCGGCATGGCGATTCCCTCCCCGGCGCCGGGCTATTGTTCCGGAATATCATCCTCGCCGCCACTGATCGGCGGATTTCCCGGGAGCCGGAGGGGCGGATTGATTTTGTGGGTGGACTGCCGCGCCGATCCGCCCTTCCCTCGCAGGGAAACCACCCAGGACTTGAACCCGCCCTCGCCGCCCCGCTCATGGCGCACGTCCACTGCGAGTTCGAGATCGATCTTCTCCACCTCGAAACGTCCGCGAGCTCGCTGCGATGGGGCGAATACCGCCCCGGGAATGCGGCTGAGTAGATCTTCGGCCTGGAACCGGCTTCGAAGCCGCGGGCGTACGGTTGAGGCGCGCCGCGCCACGGAATGATGGTCGGCGAGATCGCCTGCCTGCCGACGGGAGCCACGGATGCGGATCGGTGTCGTCTTGCCCCAGACCGAGCTCGGTGCCGACGTGGGCGCGGTGCGCGCCTACGGGCAGGGAGTCGAAGACCTCGGCTTCCGGCACGTGATGGTCTACGACCACGTCGTCGGCGCCGACCCGGCCGTGCACCAGGGCTGGCGCGGGCCCTACGACGTGGACTCCACCTTCCACGAGCCGATGGTCCTGTTCGGCTACCTCGCCGCGCTGACCTCGCTGGAACTCGTCACCTCCATCATCATCCTGCCGCAGCGGCAGACCGTCCTGGCGGCCAAGCAGGCGGCGGAGATCGACCTGCTCACCGGCGGCCGGTTCCGGATGGGCGTGGGCCTGGGCTGGAACCAGGTCGAGTACGAAGCCCTCGGCGAGGACTTCACCACCAGGGGCAGGCGGATCGAGGAGCAGGTCGGGCTGATGCGCCGGCTGTGGACCGAGCGGTCCCTCACCTTCGAGGGCGCCTTCGACCGCGTGACCGGCGCCGGGCTGGCGCCCCTGCCCGTCCGGCGCCCGATTCCGGTCTGGTTCGGCGCGCAGTCGCCGGCGGCGTACCGGCGCGCCGGGCGGCTGGCCGACGGCTGGTTCCCGCAGATGAGCCCGGGGCCCGAACTGGACAAGGCCAAGGCGATCGTCCAGGACGCCGCCGCAAGTGCGGGCCGCGACCCCGCCACGCTCGGCATGGAGGGCCGCGTCCACTGGACCGGCGACGAGGAGGAACTGGACGCCCTGGCCCGCCGCTGGCGGGAGGCCGGCGCCACCCACATCGCCGTCAACACCATGCAGGCCGGGCACCGCACCGTCGATGACCACCTGACCGCCCTGGAGAGGGCCGCCGAAATACTCCAGCCCCAGAAAGCCTGACCACCGCCCCCCTCTCGTTCCCGGCCCGATCACGTTCCTTTTCTCTGTTCGTCGTGGGAGCGGGAGGTCAGGACGGCGGCGGTCAGGGTCAGGTGCCTGGCCAGTACCTCGGCGGCGGTGTCGGCGTCGCGGGTCAGGGCCGTCTCCTCCAGGAGGCGGTGTTCGGCGATGCCGTCGCGGTCGGGTGTGCGGAGGGCCGCCCAGCGGCGGGCCAGTTCACTGGCCGTCCACAGTCTGTCGAAGGTGTCCATCAGCACGGGGTTGCCGCATCCCTCCAGCAGGGTCCGGTGGAAGACGCGGTGGGCTTCGGACCACGCGCTGCTGTAGTGCTCGCCCTCCTCCGGCACGTACGGTGGCGTGCGGACCAGCCGGTGGTGGGCGGCGCGCACCCGTGCCTCCCAGTCGACGTCGCCGCGCTCGATCGCCAGGCGCAGCATGGCCGGCTCGACCGTACGGCGTGCCTCCGCGATCTCCTGCCAGCGTTGGTCGGAGAAGTCCGGGACCGCGAAGCCGCGGTTGGGGAGCCGCACCGCGATGCCCTCGCCGACCAGTCGTACCAGGGCCTCGCGGACGACCGCCAGGCTGACCTGGTGCTGCTGGGAAAGCTCGTGCGGCTTGAGCGCTGCACTCGGGGCGTACTCGCCCCTCATGATCGCCTCCCGGAGCCGGGCGTGAACACGCTCGGAGAGCATCTGCTTCGTCGATGTGTCGGCCGTCTGCGTCATGCCCTCAGCATAGACGACTGACGACATAATCGATTATCCGTGTTATCGTCGATGATGTCGCCCGCGAGGAGCAGTGCCGCGGGCGGCACGTTCACCGATCCACCGACTGCGACAAGGACGATGCGTTGAGCAGCAACGACCCCTTTGCCCGCCTCCCCCAGGTGCCCTCCTTCACCGTCACCAGCAAGACGCTGACCGACGGCGCTCCCTGGCCGGCCGAGCACATGTCCAGCGGCCTCCCGGGCGGCAAGGACATCTCCCCCCATCTGTCATGGAGCGGCGCCCCCGAGGGCACGAAGAGCTACGCCGTGACGGTGTACGACCCGGACGCGCCGACCGGCTCCGGGTTCTGGCACTGGGCCGTGGCCGACATCCCCGCCACCGTCACCGAGCTGCCCGAGGGCGCGGGCGACGAGACCGGCTCCGGCCTTCCCGAGGGCGCCTACCAACTGCCCAACGACGCCCGCATGGCGCGCTTCATCGGAGCGGCCCCGCCGGCAGGGCACGGCCCGCACCGCTACTTCATCGTGGTGCACGCCCTCGACGTCGAGACCATCGGCGTCCCGGCCGAGGCCACCCCGGCCTACCTCGGCTTCACCATCTCCGGCCACATCCTCGGCCGCGCGGTCCTGACCGCCACCGCCGAGACCCCCGCCTGACCGCCGAAGCCGGGAACGGCTGCAGGAGGCGACGCGGTTCGCGCCTGCAGCCGTTCCCCCTTCTCCCGAACGGTGACCATCACCTGCACCACGGAACGCGGGCCGGGTCCGGTGGCGACTACTCAGGGCGCCGTTCGCGCGCCACGCGTGCGGGCCTCCCGCCTACCGCCTCTTACCGCCACCGGTTCGGTCGCAACGACCTCGGGCGCCCCGGAGCACCTGCTGTCGGGATCTTCCGATCCTCGCACAGCGGCCCGGCTCGCCGGGCGCCCCTCGATGGCGTCCCCGGCCGGGACGGAGCCTCCGTGAGCCCCTTCCCTCTCCATGAAGCGAAGGGCTCGCGGTAGGTGTAAGCGCCGGAGCGCTCAGTAATCGGCCGTACGGGGATTAACGTTTCGGACCCCGTATAAACGGCGATGCGCCGGCGAATTGTAACCCGGTATTTCCGCCGGATAAGGCGCATACGCGCCGGCCTGGAATATGGTCTTGACAGCATGATGCCGCCATCGTTAGCTGGATGCGTGCGATCGACCGTCGTCGTGCTTTCATTCAATGGTGCGTACGCGCAGCCGGGGCGTGCGGTCATGAAACGGTTATGGTGAGATTTTGTCAGGCTCCGTCGGTGGTTCTTCGCCGGCTCGCGCCGACCGGCACAGCGGTTCCCGCGTCACCGTGGACCTGCGTTCGGCTAAGGGCGGCGTGACGTGGCTGCCGGCGGTGGCCGATGAGCCCGGCGCCGGGATGCCGCGCGTCGTGCTCGCCGATCGTGCCGCGTGCGGCGAGTTCGCCGTCCTGCAGAGGATGCTGGGCCGGCTCGGGGTGCCGAGCGTGCGCATCGATGTCGAGAGCGTCGCCGCCCTGCGGCTGTCGGCACCGCTGGGCGGCGGCTCGATCTGCGTCCACGGCCATGCGCTCGCCCCGGCCGTCGTCTGGGCGCGTCACCTTTCGCCCCGGGCGATCCCGGGCACGTCGGACGAGGTGCGCAGCCTGGTCCGCGCCGACTCGTGGTGCGCGCTGATCCGCCAGCTCACCGCGCTCGCGCCGGCGAGCCTGCCGGGAGGCGCCCCCGGGCGGCTGGAACAGCTCGCGGGCGCCGCCGCCGCGGGGGTCCGCGTCCCGCGCACGATCGTGACCACCGACCCCGGGGCCGCGTACGCGGAGCTGCCCGGCGACAGGGTCGTGGTGAAGGTCCTCGACGAGCACTTCGTGGAGACGGCGCCGGGGCTGCTGGTCGGGGTCCCGCCGGAGATCCTGGGGCGGGAGGAGGCCGCGCGGGCGCGGCCCGGGTTCCCGGTGATCGTGCAGGAGCATGTCGAGCACGAGACGGAGCTGCGCGTCTACTACCTGGCCGGGCGGGTGCGCGCCTTCGCGGTGCGCAAGAGCTCGCCGGACGCCGTCTGGCGCGAGGCGGCGGGCGTGACGGTCGCCGTCGTGCCGCCGCCGCGCGCCGCCGAGGACGCCGTACGGAGGCTGGCCGGCCTGTGGGGCCTGGCCTACGGCGCGTTCGACCTGCTGCTCGCCGGCGGAGAGGTGGTGTTCCTGGAGGTCAACGCGGACGGCGACTGGAGGTGGTTCGAGAGGAGGGCGGGCGGACGGGCGGTCTCCGCGGCGGCGGCGCTCATGGTGCGCGGCCTCTACCTCGACGCCGTGGGAGGTACGGACGCGCTGCCCCCGCCGAATGTGCTCGATTTCCTTTCGCTGGGATTGTGAATCGGATCGATATGCCGGTGGTATCAGCGGTGACGTGAACTGGGGAAGACCTATGAACGAGGCGGTCTCTTCTGTTCTTTACTGCTCGGTGCTCGGGCCGCTGGAGGTCCGGGTGGCGGGCCGGAAAGCCGTCATCGGCGCGCCCAAGCAACGGCTGCTGCTCACGATAATGCTGTGCCGGGTGAACATGGTCGTCCCCTCCGCGCAATTGATAGACGCCCTGTGGGGCGAATTCCCTCCCCGCACGGCGCGCAAGAACCTCCAGGTGTACGTCTCGTCCCTGCGCAAGATCGTCGGAGATCGGATCGACTTCCAGGGCTGGGGCTACTGTTTCCACGCCCAGCCCGACGAGCTGGACCTCCTCCGCTTCCACGCGCTGGCCCGCGCCGGGCGCAACGCGATCCGGTCCGGTGACCTCACCACCGCGGCCGAGTTCCTGGGCGAGGCCATCCAGATCTGGGCCGAGCAGCCCCTGGCCGAGTTCGCCCACGTCCCGCTGATAGCCGGCGAGGCGGAGCGGTTCACCGAGCAGTTCCTGTCGGTGTACGAGGACTGGGTGGAGCTGGAGATCGAGCTGGGCCGCCACGTCGAGGCGCTGGCCGGGCTCGACCTCGTCGCCGCGCGTTTCCCCGCCCGCGAGCGCATCGCCGCGGCGAAGATGACCGCGCTGGTGCGCTGCGGGCGTACCGCCGAGGCCCTGGCGCACTTCCAGACGGTGCGCCGCCACCTGGCGGTGGAGATGGGCATCGACCCCAGCCGGGTGCTGCAGGATCTCCACCAGGAGATCCTGGCGGGCGGGGTCAGGCGGGGACGCGGCGGCTCCGTTCGCGTCGCGGTCCCGCGGCCGGGCCGGCTCCAGGGGCCGGCCAACCAACTGCCGCGCGACATCGCCGACTTCGTCGGGCGCGAGGCGGAGATGCGCCGCATCGTCACCGACCCCGCCGCCGTCACCGTCATCACCGGCGAGCTCGGCATCGGCAAGACCGCCCTGGCGATGCGTGCCGCGCACACGATTTCTCCGGCCTTCCCCGACGGCGCGCTCATGGTCACGCTGCGGCGCCCGGGAGGCGAGCCCCGGCCCGCCGCGGAGATGCAGCGGGAGCTTCTGGAGGCCGCGGGGCTCGACGTCACGGGAGTGCACGACGACGCGCTCGGCTCGTTATGGCGGTCCTGGTTGTCGGGCAGGAGCGTCCTGCTGGTCCTGGACGACGCGCCCGACGAGTCCGCCGTACGCCCGCTGCTGCCGGGCGCCTCGGCCAGCAAGGTCCTGGTGACCAGCCGGAGCAGGCTCAGCGGGCTGGAGGCGGTGGACCGGGTCGGCCTGCGGGAGCTGTCCGGCGCGGAGGGGATCGAGTTCCTGGGCAAGATGATCGGCGCGGAGCGGGTGCGCCGCGACCTGGACGCGGTCATGGCGCTGTTCGACCGGTACGGGCTCTCGCCGTTGACCCTCCGGCTGCTCGGGGGCAGGTTCGCCCGGCTCCCGCGGGTGCCGCTGAGCCGCCTGGCCGACCGTCTCGCCCGCGCCGAGTGCGTACTGGACGAGTTCGCCGCCGGCGACGTGTCGCTCAGGGAGAGGTTCGAGCAGCACTACAACCGGCCGTCGTGGGCGCACCGGGCCGCGTTCCGGGCCCTGGGAGCGCTGCACGGGCCGCCGTTCGAGCATGACGAGCTGGTGGCGGCGCTGCACGGCGGCGGCACGCCGGCCGAGCGGGTCATCGAGGCGTTCCTGGAGGCCAACATCCTGTCCGTGCCCGACCACGAGGTGGCCGCCCACTCCATGCTCTACACCATGTCCCCGCTCGCCCACCGGTACGCGGCCGAGCTGCGCGCGGCCGGGCGGTGACCACCGGGCCGTTTCACGGCCGCTATGGCGGCGGCATGGCGGCGCCATACTGCCGCTGAACCCTGCCTCATTAGCCTGTGGCGCACGTGGCCGAAGGACGCGGGTCCGCTCAGGAGGTAACCGATGAACGCCCACGATGACGGAGCGCCGCGGCAGCCGTTCGACGCGTTGGCCATCCTGCGCGATGCCGGTCATCCCGTCGACATGCTCACCGAGCGGCAGCGGCAGGTCTTCGCCGGGCTCACCCGGCCCGAGGTCGAACTGCTCAACTCGATCAAGAGCCGCTTGGACGCGGCGGCCGACGAGGTCGAGGGCCACGACCTCAAGCTGGTATGAGCACGCGGGCTCCCCGCCCCGTACGCCGGAACGTCGTCGTCCTGTTCGCGGACCTCGTCGGCTCCACCGGGCTCGCCGAGCGCCTCGATCCCGAACTGCTCCAGCAGGTTCTCGACCGCTACCACCAGACGTGCACGGCGGCCATCGCGGAGCACGGCGGCGTGGTGGAGAAGTACATCGGCGATGCGATCATGGCGGTCTTCGGCGTCCCGGTCGGCAGCGAGGACGACGCGCTGCGGGCGGCCCGCGCCGCGCACGCCGTGCTCGCCCGGGTCCGGGAGCTCGGCGCCGGGCTCGCGCCCGTGCTCGGCACCGGGCTGGACGTGCACTGCGGCATCGCCGCCGGGGAGGCGATCGTCGTCGATTCGCCGGGCTCCGGCCTGCGGGTCATCGGCGACACCGTCAACACGGCGAGCCGGCTGCAGTCGGCGGCGGGGAGCGGCGAGATCCTGATCGGGGACGACGCGGCGCGCATGATCCGGTCCTGGGCGCGGGTGGAGGCCGTGCCGCCGCTCACGCTGAAGGGCAAGAGCGCCCCCGTACGGGCGTGGCGGTTGCTGTCGGTGGAGTCCGAGGCCCGCCACCAGGACGACGACCAGATTCCGCTGATCGGCCGGGAGGAGGAGCTCCAGCAGCTCGCCCAGGCGTACCGGAGGGCGGTGCGGGGGCGCCAGTGCTGCCAGGTCACCTTGCTCGGCACGCCCGGCATCGGCAAGTCGCGGCTGGTGCGGGAGTTCCTGCGCACCCTGCCGGAGGAGGTGATGGCGCTGACCGGCCGCTGCCACTCGTACGGCGCGGGCATCACCTACCGGCCGATAGCGGAGATGCTCGAATCCCTCAACGGCCACTGGCCGGCGGTCTCCGCCGAGATCGAACCCGCGAGCGTACGCGTCCTGCGCGGTCTCGCCACCGCCCCCGCCGGGTCCGGGACGGCCGGGGAGGACCCGGGCGTGGAGGAGATCTCGCGCGCGGTGCGGGGGCTGTTCGAGGCGCTGGCACGCCGCCGTCCGCTCGCCGTGGTCTGGGAGGACCTGCACTGGGCCGAGCCGACCCTCCTCGATCTGATCGAGGATCTCGCGAGCTGGCTCATGGACGTGCCCGTCCTGCTCATCTGCGTGGCCCGGCCGGAGCTGCTGGACGCCCGGCGCACCTGGGGAGGCGGCATCCCGTGCTCCTTCGCCCTGGAGCTGGCCCCGCTGGCGCGGGCGCCGATGGAACGCCTGGTCGCCGAGCTGTTCGTACGCCGCGCGTCCGCGGCCGAGGTCGTCGGCCACGGCCCCGGCGACAGCGCCGATCGCCTGTGCCGGCGGATCGTGGCCGGCTCCGACGGCAACCCCCTGTTCGCCGAGCTGTTGCTGGAGACGCTGAGCGAGGAGGGGGAGGACGCGCCGCCGCCCCCCACGATCCAGGCGCTGCTGGGCGCCCGCCTGGACCGGCTGGGCCAGGGCGAGCGCGACGTCCTGGAACGGGCCGCGACCATCGGCAACGTCTTCACCTCCGACGAGCTGGGCGTCCTGTACCGCGACGAGCTGGACGACCGGCCGCGGATGGAGGAGATCATCCGGCGGCTGGTACGGCACCGCATGATCCGGCGCGGGGAGACCCCGGGCTCGTTCCAGTTCACCCAGACGCTGACCCGCGACACCGTCTACGCCATGACCCGCAAGGAACTGCGGGCCTCCTGGCACCTCGCGCTCGCCGATCGGCTGCAGGAGCGGGCGCGGACCCCGAAGGCGCACCCCGACGGGGCGTTCGAGGAGTCGTCCCAGGCCGACCGCGCCCGTCACCTGGAGACCGCCTGCCACCTCAAGCGCGAGGTCCGCCCGGACGACCCGCTGCTGCCCGCGCTCACGGAACGGGCCGCCCAGGCGCTCATCGCCCAGGGCACCCAGGCGCTGCACCGCAAGGACCTGCCCGCCGCGACAGCACTGCTCGAGCGGGGACGCGCGCTGCTGCCGGCCGGGCACGCGGCGCACCGGCCGCTGGCGCTGCGCCTGTGCGACGCCGGGCTGGCCCGCGGCGAGGCCGAGCGGGCCTACGCGGCGCTGGACGCGGCCGAGCGCATGCTCCCGGACGACCGGCGCAACCGGCTGACCTGCGCGATACAGCGCGAGACGCTCGCGGCGCGCTTCGGCACCGGCCCCGCGGCGCCCGGTGCGCTGCGGGAACGGCTCGCCGGAGACCCGGACGACGACCTGAGCTGGTGCCGCCTCCACCAGCTTGAGGCGCTGACGCACCTCGCCGCGGGGCGCTTCGGCGCAGCGGAGGCGGCCTTGCGCGACGGACTGCGCCGCGCGCGCTCCCTGGGCGACGGCTACGAGGAGGGCCGCCTGCTCAGCGGGCTGTGCGAGCTGGCCCAGTGGTCGCCGGCGCCGATCGCCGAGGGCCTGGCCCTGTGCGAGGAGCTGTCGGCCAGGTTCCGCGCCGACCGCGCGCTGCTCGTGCCGGTGCTGATCTCCCACGCGCGCCTGCTGGCCCTGTCCGGTGACGTCCCGGCCGCGCGGGACGCCCTGGCCACGGCCGACCAGTACGTCGGCGACCTGCGGCTCGACCTGGCCGGCGCGGCCGTCGCCCAGGTCAGGGGCGTGGTGGAGGCGCTGGCCGGCCGGCACGCCGAGGCGGAGGCGGCCTTCCGGCGCGGCGCGGCGGCGCTGCGCGCGGCGGGCCAGGCGGGGCCCGCCACGACGCTGCGGATCTACGCCGCGCGGGAGCTGCTGCGGCAGGGACGCCCCGAGGCGGCCCGGGAGGCGCTGGCCCGGCTGCCGGACGCGGCGGGGGAACTGCAGCTTCGCGCGGAGGTGATCCTGCTGGCCCTGCGGGCCCGGCTCGCCTGCCTCACAGGCACCGCGGATCGGGCCCTCGCGCTCGCCGCCGAGGCCGAGGACCGGCTCGAGCGCACCGACGACCCGTGCCTGCGGGGCGACGTCCTGATCGAGATCGCCGAGGTACGCCGCGCGGTGGGCCGTCCCGCCGAGGCGCGCGCCGCCGCCGTACGGGCGCTGCGGCACTACACGGCCAGGGGCGCCGGCCTGCCCGCGGAACGGGTCCGCGAATGGCTCGCCACCGCGGGGGGAGGACCCGCAATGAGCACCGCGGGGGAGGACCCGCTGTGAGCGCCGCGGGGGAGGACCCGCCATGAGCGCCGCGGGGGAGGACCCGCCGTGAGCACGCTCGGGCAGCCGCCGTGGCGGCGGGAGCGGCTCGACCGGTTCCCCGGGGTGCCCGCCTGGAGCCTGGCCACCTCCCGTACGGCGCCGGAGGAGTTCCCGGTGAGCTCCCAGGCGGAGGTGTCCCGCGAGTGGGCCTGGGGCGGGGCGGACGGGTCGGGCGTCCGCGTGTGCGTGGTGGACACCGGTGTGGACGCGGCGCACCCCCGGATCGGCGGGCTGGAGAGGTCGCTGGCGGTCACCGGCGGCCCGGACGGCGGCCTGGAGGTCGCCGACTGCGACCCCGCCGATCCCGCCGGCCACGGCACGGCGTGCGCCGGTGTGATCAGGTCGCTGGCGCCGGGAGCCGCCCTGTCGTCGGTGAGGGTGCTGACCAACGGGAAGTCGGGCAGCGGCGCCGCCCTGCTGGCCGGGCTCCGCTGGGCCATCGAGGAGGGGTTCGACCTGATCAACCTCAGTCTCTCCACCACCAGGACCGAATTCCGGCCCGCGCTGCACGAGCTGGCCGACCGGGCGTACTTCCGGCGCTGCCTCCTGGTCGCCTCGGCGCACAACATGCCCGTGACCAGCTATCCGTGGACCTTCTCCTCGGTGATCTCGGTGGCCAGCCACGACGAGCCCGACCCGATGACCTATTACTACAACCCCGCACCGCCGGCCGAGTTCTACGCGCGCGGCGTCAGGGTCCCGGTCGCCTGGCCGGGGGGCAAGGAGATCCGCAGCACCGGCAACAGCTTCGCGGCGCCGCACATCACCGGGATCTGCGCGCTCATCCTGAGCAAGCACCGCTGGATGACGCCGTTCCAGCTCAAGTCGGTGCTGTACCTGACCGCGCGCAACGTCGGCCCGAGCAACGGAGGAGCACATGATCGCGAATGACCCGCCGTCTTCCGCCTCGGCGGAGATCGCCGAACGGCGGCTCCTGCAGTCGATCGTCGAGGTGGCCCGGCACGTCTTCGGCTCGGCCGCGGCGTCCATCTTCCTGGTGGACCAGGACACCGGCGAGCTCGTCTTCGAGGCGGTGTCGGGGGAGGGCGAGACCCATCTGCTGGGCAGGCGGTTCCCGCCCGGCACGGGGATCGCGGGCTGGGTGGCGGAGAGCGGGCAGCCCATGATCGCCGACGACCTGACGGAGGTGACCCAGTTCGCGCACGACGCGGCGCGGTCCACCGGGTACGTGCCCCGCAGCATCATGGCGGCGCCGCTCATCAGGCACGAGGAGTGCATCGGCGTGCTGGAGGTGCTGGACCGTTCGAACGCGCTGCGCGGCGACCTCGCCGATGTGGACCTGCTCGCGCTGCTCGCCGTGCAGGCCGCGTGCGGCCTGGACTTCCTGCTGCGCCTGCGCCGCGCGAACCGCGCCGCCCCGCCCGGGGACGACCTCCACGTGCTGTTGCGCCGGATCGCCACCCGCGTCCCGCCCGGAGGCGCCACCGATCCCACCGCCCTGAAACTGCTCGCGGTGGCGGACGAGCTTCTGGCCTGAATCCGAAAGCCGAGCGGGGGCCCGCTTTTCGCGTGCCCGTTTTTTGTGCGCTGTTTTATGAAGACCGCCCGATGAATGGCCCGAAAGTCCAATGGATGCGCATCGCCCGGCGTGGTGACACTGTTCCTGCCAGGCAGTTTCGCCGTCCAGTCGTACGCCGGATCGCAATCGGCGCATGGCAAAAGGAGAAGAACATGTCCGAGCCCGAGACCCCCGAGACCCCCGAGCCCGAGACCGCCGAGTCGGAAGACGTCGAAGTCGTCGCGCAGAGCGTTGAGCCCGAGGCTCCCGGCTGCATCATCAACAACAGCAACCAGCTCTGATCCTGGACGGCGGGCCGGCATCCGGTCTCCTCGCGAGGCCGGGTGCCACCGCCGCGGACGCGCCGGGAGACAACGCCGACGCGTGGGGAGACAACGCCAACGCGTGGGGAGACAACGCCGACGCGCCGGGAGACAACGCGGAGGTCGCAGTGGACCAGGGTCAGGTGCGCGAGTCCGCCCGGACCGGAGGAGAGCGGATTCTCAAGGGGGCGAGGAACTGGTGGTTCCTCGGCCCCGGAGGGGTGGCCCGCCTCGGCGCCCACCACCTGACCGCGGACGGCGCGCTCAGGCCGGGCACCGAGCGCCGCCTGCGCGAGCGCGGGCTGCTGTCCGCGGTGCCGGACCGCGCCTATTCGCTCACCGTCCTGACCAGCACCGACTGCAATCTGGGGTGCGGCTACTGCTTCCAGAACACCGGCCAGGACCCGCACGGCGGCGCCCGCCCGCCCCGGATCGCCCACGCCCGGCTCACCTCGCAGACCATCACCTCGATCCTCGCGTTCGCCGGCCGGCAGATGGCCGCGGCCGGCTTGGACGAGCTCAGGATCCTCCTGTTCGGCGGGGAGCCCCTGCTCAACCCGAGGGGCTGCCTGGAACTGCTGTCGCGGGCGGCCGATCACGGCCTGTCGTCCGCGTGGATGATCTCCAACCTCACCCTGCTCACCCCGCCGCTCGCCCGGCGGCTGGAGGACCTCGGGCTGAGGTCGATACAGGTCACCTTCGACGGCGACCGCGACGACCATGACCGGATTCGGGTCCGGCGTTCACGCGGGGGCACCTTCGACACCATCGCCGGCAATATCGTCCGGGCGTCACAGGTCACCTCGATACGGTGGATTCTCCGGGTGAACGTCTCCCATCACAATCATCCCGGAATCGATTCTTTGATCGACCGCCTCGGCGCCGCGCTCGACCCTTCGCGGTGCAGCATCTATTTCGCCCCGGTGGGAGACGTGGGCGTCGGATACGCCAATGATCTGCGGCACACCGGCGAATTGTCGGCCCGATTCACGCGATGGCAGCGCGCGGCGCTCGACCGCGGTTTCACCGTCAGCAGGCCGCGGGCGTACGTGCCCTGCGCCACCTGCGGGCACGGCGACGGCCGGTACGGCGCGGTGGTGAACGCCGACGGCACGTTGGCGAGTTGCTGGGAGACCGCCGGGAAACCGGGCTGGGAGGTCGGGACGGTCGGCGAGGGCTACCTGCCCGCCGCGCGGACCCGGGAGCGCTGGATCTCCTGCGGCGACATGTACCGTCACCACGAGGACGAGCGGGCGCTCGCGTCCTTCCGCGACACCGTTGACGCCGCCCTGCTCGACTACCTCGACGAGACCGGGCGCCTGTAGCCGCCTCGTCGAGTGAACGCCCACGTCACATGGCCTGTTGAAAGGAGCCGGCGATGGCCGGGGAGATCGTTCGCGACACGGAACGGCCGGGAACGGGCGCGGGGACGATCGCGGAGCCCGGCCCGCCCACAGGCGACGCCGGCGACGGCGGTGACGCGACCGCCGAGCTGGCCCGCCTGTCGGCCGGGGCCACCCGCTGGATCAGCGAGAACGTGGACTACCTCGACCCGTCGTACCCGGATCTGCCGGTGACCCCGAAGGTGAAGGCGAGCCTGGAGCTCGCGCTGCTCCACCTCTTCTGGAGCAGGGTGCGGCCGGGCGACGACGACCTCGCCAGGGTGACCGAGACCCTGCACAAGATCTGGCGGGACCCGGAGTTCCCGCGGCAGGTCGCCGCCAAGCCCGCGTACTTCCGCCAGTACGGGCTGATCTACGGCGCGCTCGCACCCGCCGGGATCACCGGCGGGCACCACCTGGCCACCCTCGCCGAGCTTGCCCCCGGCGGCCACCTCGCGCCGTACGGGAAGTCGCCCTACCTGCGCCTCGAAACCCGCTACTACGCCGACATCGCCGGTCTCGGCCACGCCTTCGAGTCGTACCGGGAGCTGTACGAGGCCAGTTTCCTGGCCAACCTGACCACGGTCCTGCCGATGGACATCGAGGACGCCTACACCATCACCCACACCGTCTTCCACCTGACCGACTTCGGTTTCCGCGACGCCGGGCTGACGGACGAGGAGCGGGAGCGGGCGCTCGGCATCGCCGACCGGCTGACCGACCACTTCGTGGAGGCCGATCACTGGGACCTCACCGGGGAGTTCGTGCTCACGCAGTTCTGCCTCGGCGCGGACCCGGCACGCACCCGGTCCGGCATCGGCGGGATACGCAGCCTGCTGGCGGCGCAGACGCCCAGCGGGGCGATCCCCGGGCGTTTCGCCGCACAGCGGCCGGGGCCGTCGGCGACGCCGGTCGAGTTGTTCCGCAAGTCCTACCACACGACCCTCGTGGCGGCCCTCGCCTCGATGATCATCCTGTCCGGCCGGGCCGGGGCATGCTGACCCGGACGCTGGACCGGATCCTGATCAACCGCGAGTACGCCCGCCTGTGGTACGGGCAGGCCATCTCGTCGGTGGGTGACTACGTGTTCAGCACCACCCTGGTGCTGTGGGTGGCCTCCGTCCTGGCGAAGGGGCAGCCGTGGGGTCCCGCCGCGGTGAGCGGCGTGCTCATCGCCGTGGGCGCCGCGGTGCTGGTGGTCGGCCCGTTCGCCGGGGTGTTCGTCGATCGGTGGGACCCGCTGCGCACCATGCTCGGCACCGAGGTGATCCGCGGCGCCGCGGTGCTGCTGCTGACGGCAGTGTCGGTGCTGCCGGTCGGCGCGCTGCCGGTCTGGGCCTGGCTCACGATGATCTACCTGGTCGTGTTCCTGCTGAACGCGACCGGCCAGTTCTTCCTGCCCGCGCGGTTGTCCGTGATCAGGGAGATCGTGACCGGAGAGGCCGACCGGGCCAGGGCGGCGGGCATCGCCCAGGCCACGGCCGGGACCGCCGCGATCGTCGGGCCGCCGCTCGCGGCGCCGCTGCTGTTCGCCGTCGGCATGCAGTGGGCCCTGCTGCTCAACGCGGCGTCGTACGCGGTGTCCTACGTGGCCATCCGCTCGGCCCGCCTCGACACGCGAGGTGAGAGAGGAGCGCCGGACCGGCCGCGGGCGAACCTGCTCGCGGAGTACACGGCCGGCCTGCGCGTCTTCGCCGGCAGCAGGTTCCTGATCGCCCTGCTGACCCTCTCGGTGATCGGCCAGCTCGGGATGGGGGCGCTGAACACGCTGAACGTGTTCTTCCTCACCGGGAACCTGCACGCGCCCTCCCACCTGTACGGCTACCTCGGCACCGCGATGGGCGTCGGCGGGATCATCGGCGCGCTGTGCGCCGGAATGGTGGTGCAGCGGATCGGCGCCCGGGGCACCACGTGGGCCGGCCTGATCGCGGGCGGCGCGCTGCTGCTCGCCTACTCCCAGCAGACCGGCTTCCTCGCCGGCCTGGCCGTGCTCTTCCTGTTCATGGTCCCGATCACCATGCTCAACACCGCGATGACGCCGCTGCTGCTCGCCGCGGCGCCGAAGGAGTACACGGGCAGGGTGATCGCGGTGTTCTATCCGGTCACGCGGCTCTCCTCGATGCTGGCCGCGATGGCGGCCGGCTGGCTGGCCAGCTCGGCGCTGCGGGACTTCTCGGGCTCGGTGGCCGGCGTCGCGTTCGGCCCGATCGACACGATCCTCGCCGCGGCCGGGCTGCTCATCGTGATCTCCGGCGTGTACGCGCGGCTCGCCCTGCCCGCGTCGTCGGACGAACCGGCCCCGGCCGCGACGGCGCCCGAGCCCGGCGGCCGGTGATCCCTTCCCGCCGGCGCCGCCGATCTACCGCCACTACACCCCGGTCAAACCACTCCGATACCGCATCGGCGCAGCATATGAGTATGTTCGAGCACCCTGCTGGGAATGCCGCCTCCTTGATCGATGGCAGGACGGGAACGCCCCGGCAGGCCGGGCACGCGGCGTGGCCGCCGGTCGGTCTCGCCCCGCACTGCTGCCCGGCGTGCGGGTCCCGGGACGCCTCGGCCGGCGCCATCGCCAGGCGCGCCGCCCTGCCGCAGCCCATCGCCACGGCGCTGCTGCTGGCCCCGTCGCTGACGGGCCGGGAACACGCCGCCTTCGAACTGCTCGGCCTCGGCTACGACAACCGCTCGATCGCCAGGATGCTGTCGATCAGCGAGCGCACCGCCAAGCGGCACGTCACCGCGATCCTGACCAAACTGAGGCTGGAGTCGCGGCTGCAGGCGGGGCTCACCGCGATGCTCATGAACCTGGCCACCCAGGCCGAGCCGTCCGCTCGCACGCAGCGGGCCGACGCCCGCGCGAGCCACGACGAGATCATCTGACGACACCGCCCCAGACCGCGCGGCCTCCTACGACATCGCCCAGCTACAGAGGAGTGCCGGGCCGGCCTCTCCCGTACGGGCGAAAAGGCGCGTGCCGTGCACGGCGGCGAGGACGGGCCGAAACAGCGGCGTACGCGATTTCCCGGCCGCGCCCGGCACGCCGCGGTTCCCGGCTTCAACTGGGAGAACGCCGTTCCCGGGCGGGACCGGGCCGGGCCGGTCCCGAACAGGCGCTTGACCGGGGCGCCGGCAAGGCGTACAAGTACGGCAACGGAAAGCGCTTTCCTTCGCTTTGGCCGGCACCGGCGCGCGGGCCGGCACCGACGGGAACGTGGAGGTTCCACCGTGCGAAGAAGGAGACGCACCACCGGCCCACCGCTCGCCGCGCTCGTGGCCGCCCTCGCCGCCGTCCTGCTCGTCGCGACGGCACTGATGCCCGGCGCGTCCGCCGCGACGGCGCTGATGCCCGGCGCGTCCGCCGCGACGGCGCTGATGCCCGGCGCGTCCGCCGCGACGGCGCTGATGCCCGGCGCGTCCGCCGCGACGCTGTTCCAGGACGACTTCGAGGACGGCGACGCCACCGGCTGGTCCAGGTCCGGCGGGAGCTGGTCGGTGACCACCGACGGCACCCGGGTCTACCGTCAGTCCGGCACCAGCGCCGACGCCAGGGCGGTCGCGGGCACCACCTGGACCGACCAGGCCGTACAGGCGCGCGTCAAGCCGCTGGCCTTCAACGGCACCGCCCGGTACGCCGCGGTGCTCGCCAGGGCACAGAGCACCAGCGCCTACTACTACCTCGGCCTGAGCAACTCCGGCGCCGTCGTGCTCGGCAAGCGCACCGGCTCAGGCCCCATCACCCTCGCCACCGCCTCCGCCACGGTCACCCCGGGCACCTGGTACACCATCAGGCTGGAGGCGTTCGGCACCACGCTGCGCGGCCTGGTCGACGACGTACCGCTCGTCACGGCCACCGACGCCACCTTCGGCGCCGGGCGGGCGGGCCTGGCCACCTACTACGCCGGCGCGTCCTTCGACGACCTGCTCGTCACCGATGTCGCCGGCCCCACCCAGCCGCCCAGCAGCCCGCCGGTCTCCACGCCGCCTCCGGGCTCCTGTCCCACTTCCGGTACGCCCACCGGCTTCGCCTCCGTCGATGCCTGGGGCCAGAACGGCACCACCGGAGGCGCGGGCGGGCCCTCCGTCGAGGTGGACACCGCCGCGGAGCTCATCGCCGCCATCGGCCAGAGCGGCCCGCTGACCGTGTGTGTGCGCGGCATGATCACCGTACCGGCCGGCATGCACAACGTCGCCTCCGACAAGACGATCGTCGGCATCGGCTCCGGCTCCGGCATCACCGGCGGCGGGCTCAACATCGGCCTGCCCCCCGACGACGCCGTCACCTCACCGCCCCCCGGCGCCGTGCACAACGTCATCATCCGCAACCTGGTCTTCCGCGGCGCCACCGACGACTCCATCAACGTGCAGATGTTCTCGCACCACATCTGGATCGACCACAACGACCTGTGTTGCGGCTACGACGGCCTGGTGGACATCAAGCGCGGCTCCTCCTACATCACCGTCTCCTGGAACCACGTCCACCAGCACACCAAGACCATGCTGCTCGGCCATGACGACGGCAACGCCGCCCAGGACACCGGCCGGCTCAAGGTCACCTACCACCACAACTGGTTCGACCGCACCCCGCAGCGCAACCCCCGGGTGCGGTTCGGCGAGCCCGTCCACGTCTACAACAACTACTACGTCTACAACACCGACACCGGCGTGGCCTGCCAGGCCGGCGCCGGATGCGTGGTCGAGGGCAACTACTTCGAGACCGTCGAGGAACCGGTGACCAACTCCTACGCCGGCCCGTCCGGCCGGTGCGTCGCCCGCGACAACGTGCTCGACGACTCCGGGGCGCCCGACTGCTCCGGCACCGTGCAGGAACCGTCCGCGTACTACGGCTACACCCTTGACGACCCCGCCACCGTGAAGGCGACCGTCACCGCCCGCGCCGGCGTCGGCAAGATCGGCTGACCATCCCCCCGGCCGGCGGTCCCGCCCCCCGACGCCCCCGGGACCGCCGGCCCCTTACCGCCACCGCCCTGCGGTGCGCGCGGGTCAGGATGACGGGGCGGGGCCCGTCGAGTCGCGGACGCTGAGGGTCGTCGCCAGCTGGAGGTGCCGGGAGGCGGGCTGGACGCCATCGGCCATGCCGAGGACGGTCTCGACGGCCATCCGGCCCATGCCGGCGAGAGGCTGCCGGACTGACGTGAGCCGGGGCGTGGTCCACTCGGTCTGCGACGTGTCGTCGAACCCGGTGACCGACAGCTCGCCCGGGACGGAGATGCCGAGCTCCTTGGCCGCGGTGAGGACGCCGACGGCGATCTCGTCGTTGCCCGCGACGATCGCGGTCGGCCGCTCGCCGAGCGAGAGGATGTCGCGGCCGTGCCGCCGCCCCGCCTCGACGGAGAACGCCTCGTGGCGGATCAGCGCGCGGTCCGGCGCGATGCCGGCCGAGTCGAGCCCGGCCTGGTACCCGTGGAAGCGTTCCAGCGAGGGGGCGGAGCCCAGCGGGCCGCCGATCCAGGCGATCCTGCGGTGGCCGAGCTTGATGACGTGCTCGGTCGCCGACCGGCCGCCCGCCCAGTTGGTGGAGCCGATGCTGACGACGCGTGATTCGGTCGTATCGATCGGGTCGATCGTCACGACGGGCACGTCGAGATCCTCCGCGGCGAGGAGCACCGGGTCGGGCACGGCGACGGCGAGCGCGATGATGCCGACGACACCGGACGCCTTCTGCTCCGACATCCAGGCGCGGGCCGCCGCACGGCTCGTGCTGATCGGCTGGTCGGGCGGCAGGCGGATGAGGAGCTCGGCCTGCGCGGCGGTCGCGGCCACGAGGATTCCCTGGAGCACCGTCCCGGCGTAGCGGGACTCCACGATGTCGAGCACCGTGACCAGGCTCCGGTCGCGTGTCCACTCGTATCGCGCCGTCGTCGGCTTGTAGCCGATCTCGGCCATGGCCCCGAGGACGAGCTCACGCGTCTTCGCCGCCACGTCGCTGCGCCCATTGAGGACCTTCGAGGCGGTCGCCGGTGAAACACCGGCCAGGCGGGCGACATCCGCCAGGGTGGCTCGCTCGGAACGGGCTCGCCGTCTCATGGGGCTCCTTTCGGTCTTCGAAACTATTTCGAATCTACCAGAAACCCGTTCCGGCGGTTGCTTCAGGTATTCGCCGTTGTTCACCCGTTGACACGGAACGGACACCGGACTTAATGTCCTCGCAGTAACGAACAAGTTGCGAAATCTTTTCGAAACCCCCCAAGCAGGACGAGAGGAGAGGCTCATGCGGCTCTCCCAGAAGGTAAGGCTCCTTTCCGCAGTACTCGTGCCGATGCTCGCGCTGGCCGCCTGCTCGGGCGGCGGCGGCAGCAGCGCGGCCGACGGCGGCGCCGGCGGCGGCGAACAGGTGAAAATCACCGTCTGGAGCTGGGACGGCACCGTCGAGCGGGCCGTGCCCGGCTTCGAGGCCGCGAACCCGAACATCCAGGTCGAGGTCGTCAACGCGGGCTCGTCCCAGGACGAGTACAAGGCGCTCGACAACGCCATCCAGGCCGGCTCCGGTGTGCCCGACCTGGTGATGTTCGAGTACTTCGCGGTGCCCTACTTCGCCATTCCCGGCAAGCTCACCGACCTCGGAGAGTTCGGCGTCGAGCGCCTGAAGAGCGACTACGTCCCGGCCGCGTGGAGCGACGTGACGGTCAACGGCAAGGTCTACGCGCTGCCGTCGGATTACGGGCCGTCGGCCATGTTCTACAACAAGGCCACTCTCGACAAGGCCGGCGTGAAGGAGCCCCCGGCCACGTGGGACGAGTACTACGAGGCCGCCAAGAAGGTGCGCGCGCTCGGCGACGACTACTACATCGCCCAGGACACCGGGGACATCTTCTTCCTGCTCTCGCTCATCTGGCAGGCCGGAGGCCGCCCGTTCAAGGTGAACGGCACCAAGGTGCGGATCGACTTCACCGATGCGGGCACGACCAAGGCCGTCGCCTTCTGGCAGAAGATGCTCGACGAGGACCTGATCAACACCAAGATCACCGGATGGTCCGATGACTGGAACCGGGCGCTCAACGACGGAACCCTCGCCACCCAGACCATGGGCGGCTGGCTGACCTCGACGCTGCCGGAGCGGGCCCCGAAAGCGGCCGGTGACTTCAGGGTCGCCCTGATGCCGCAGTGGCAGGAGGGAGAGAAGGTCGGATCGGCGAACGGCGGAAGCTCCTTCGGCATCCCCGCCGCGGCCGAGCACAAGGAGGCGGCCTTCAAGTTCCTGGAGTACTTCACCCACGGCGGCGGTCTGTCGTCCCGTGTCGACGCCGGTGCCTTCGTGCCGAACACGTCGGTATTGGACAGCGAGAAGTTCCAGAGCGAGACCAACGAGTACTTCGGCGATCAGAAGGTCGGCTCCGTGCTGGCCGAGGCCACGCAGATCGTCGGGAGCGGCTGGCAGTACCCGCCGTTCTTCGAGTGGGCGCGCTCGATCTACGGCGACATCGCATCGCCGTACTACACCACGGGCCAGGGCTCACTCGCCCAGATCCTCGAAGAGTGGAAGCGGCGCTGCGTCCAGTACGGCAACGAGCAGGGCTTCGAGGTGAGCTAGCGGTTTCCCGTCCGGGCGGAGGACCCATGTGCGGCGACGGCCGTCGCCGCACGTACCGCCCGCGAAGAAGCGAACCCTAGGCCACGCAACGGCCACGCAACGGCCACGCAACGGCCACGCAACGGATCGGAAGGAACACGGACATGGGCCTGGCACGCCGGTTCGACGTCACCGCTTCGGCCACGGCGTCGCCGGATGCGAGCCGGCATTCGGCACCAACTCGCAAGCGGCGGAGGTCACAGATCGGACTGGCGTTCATCGCGCCCTTCGGGGTGCTGTTCACGCTCGTGTTCATCGTGCCCATCCTGTACGCCGCCTACCTCAGCCTCTTCCAGGAGAGGCTCCTCGGGGGCAACACCTTCGTCGGACTCGCCAACTACGGCAAGCTGGTCCAGGACCCGCAGTTCTGGGATGGAGTGGGGCGCGTCTTCCGGTTCACGCTCGTCCAGGTGCCGATCATGCTGATCCTCGCCATGGCGCTGGCGCTGGCGCTCGACTCCATGCGCCTGCACGGCACCAGGTTCATGCGGGTGACGATCTTCCTTCCCTACGCGGTGCCGGCGATCGTGTCGACTCTCATGTGGGGATTCCTGCTGGGCGTCAAATACGGCCTGTTCGGCAGCCTCAACGACGCCTTGGGCACGGACTTCGACCCCTTCGCCCCCGACACCACGCTCATCTCCATCGGGGTGATGGTGACGTGGGCGTTCACCGGCTTCAACATGCTCATCTTCTACGCCGTGCTCAAGGCCGTCCCGCGCGAACTGTACGAGGCGGCCGCGATCGACGGGGCGAACGAGTTCCAGATCGTCCGCGCGGTCAAGCTGCCGGCGCTGCGCGGGTCCCTGGTCGTCACGGTCATCTTCTCGATCATCGGCACGTTCCAGATGTTCAACGAGCCGCAGATCCTGCCCACGATGGTGGCCAACAGCGGGGTCACCACCTACTACACGCCCAACCTGTACGCGTACAACCTGGCGTTCACCGGGTCCCAGCAGGGCTACGCCGCGGCACTCGCGCTCGTCATGGCGGCGATCACGATCGCCGTCGCCTACGCCGTTCAGATCAGGGGATTGAGGAATGCATCCGACAAGTAGCCTGCCCGCCGAGGCCGGGAAAGCCCTCAGCACGCCGGCCCGCCGTTCCCGCCGCGGCCACCGGCTCTACACGCTGGACAATCCCAGGAAGAGCGCCACCCTCACCGTGATGACGGGCCTGTTCACCCTGTACTGCCTGCTGCCGCTCGTTTGGCTGGTCATCAACGCGACCAAGTCACAGGCCGACTTCGTGTCGTCGTTCGGGCTCGCGCCCGGTCGCGAGTTCGCCCTCTGGGACAACATCGTGGAGGTGTTCCGGTACCAGGACGGGATCTTCTCCCGGTGGCTGCTCAACACCGTCGTCTACGTCGTCCTGGGCGCGACCGTCTCGACCTTTCTGGCCGCCCTCGGCGGATACGCCCTGGCGAACCTGGACTTCAGAGGCAAGCGGGTGTTCCTCTTCGTCGTACTGGGCTCGATCTCGGTCCCCGGCATCGCCCTGGCGATCCCGCAGTTCCTGCTGTTCGCCCAGCTCGGCATGACCAACACCCCGTGGGCGGTTCTCATCCCGTCCTTCATCAACCCGTTCGGGCTGTACCTGATGTGGGTGTTCACCGCCGAAGCCGTGCCGACCGGCCTGCTGGAGGCCGCGAAGATCGACGGCGCCGGGGAGTTCAGGACCTTTTTCCAGATCGCGCTCCCGCTGCTCGCACCGGCCAGCGTGACGGTCCTGCTGTTCTCGTTCGTGTCCATCTGGAACAACTACTTCCTGCCGTTGATCATGCTCAAGGATCCCGACTGGTATCCGCTGACCATCGGCATCAACCAGTGGAACAAGCTGGGCTCGACGGCCGGGAACGGCGCGCTCATCCAGAACCTTGTGATCACCTCCGCGCTGCTGACCATCGTCCCGTTGATCATCGCGTTCCTCAGCCTGCAGCGGTACTGGCAGTCGGGCTTGTCGCTGGGCGCCGTCAAGGGCTAGCGCCGCCCGCCCCTTTCCCATCCCCTTGAACGATTTTCGTGAAGAGAAGTGAGGCCATGAAGAGCGAACCCCGGTTCCGGATCGACGGCGAGCCGCGCGACGAGAGCGCGCTCCCGCACATCTGGAGCAGGTGTATCGGCGCCGGGCGGGCGAACGAAGCCTTGCGTGCGGACTGGCGGCAGCAATTCGCCGAGGCCGTCGCCACATTCGGAGTCCAGTACGTCCGCTTTCACGGCGTCTTTCATGACGACATGTTCGTATACCGGGAGAGCTACGGCGGCGGCTTCGGCCCGAACGCGCCCCTTGCCGCGCCCAAGCACACCTTCGGCTACGTGAACAAGGTGTTCGACTTCCTGGTCGAGTGCGGTGTCCGTCCCTTCGTCGAGCTGGGCTTCATGCCGCGCGAGCTGGCGACCGCGACCGAGACCGTGTTCTGGTGGGGCGCCCACTGCAGCCCGCCCAAGGACATGGCGCGCTGGGTCGAACTGGTCACGAGGTCGGTCGAGCACTGGATCGACCGGTACGGGCTCGACGAGGTGCGGGAATGGCGCTTCGAGGTGTGGAACGAGCCCAACCTGGTCCCCCACTTCTGGACCGGGACGAAGACGGAGTACTTCGAGCTCTACGAGCAGACCGTGCGAGCGATCAAGAAGATCGACCCCGAGTTGAAGGTCGGCGGGCCCGCGACGAGCGTCTTCGTGCCCGACGACCGCTACAAGGGCGAGGTCGAGGACCGCTCCGCGATGCACGAGACGGCCGCCGCCACGAACGTGGACGCGCTCGACTGGCGCCCGGTGTGGATCGAGGAGTTCATCGCCTGGTGCGCCGAGCGCGAGCTCCCGATCGACTTCATCTCGACCCACCTCTATCCCACCGACTTCGCCTATGGCGCCGACGGCGAGAGCGTGCAGATAACCCGGTACGCCGACGCCACGTTCGACGACCTCACCCTGCTGCGCAAGCTCGTGCAGAACAGCGCGTACCCCGACGCGGAGATCCACATCACCGAGTGGTCGACGTCGCCGTCGTCCCGCGACTTCATCCACGACACGCTGTTCGCGGCGACCTCCATCACGCGGTCGTACCTGAAGTGCGCGACCCTCGCCGACTCGATCTCCTACTGGACCTTCACCGACGTGTTCGAAGAGGGAGGCGCCGGGATCGGACCGTTCCACGGCGGGTTCGGCCTGGTGAACGAGGACGGCATCCACAAGCCCACGTTCCACGCCTTCACGATGCTGGAACGGCTCGGCGACCGCCTGCTCCTCGCGACGTCCGACGGGGTCGTGACCCGTGACAGCCGGACGTCGGCCGTGTCGGCGGTCTTCTTCAACTACCCCGAGGACATGGCCCTGAGGGGCGTCGGCTCGGCCGGCTCGTACGCGGCGACACGCGCGTTGGCCGAGATGGGACCGAGCCGGAGGATCCACCACTCGATCGCCGGACTGCAACCCGGCACCACGTTCCTCGTCGAGATCGTGGACTGGGAGCACGGAAACCCCGCCGAGGCCTGGTACAGGCTCGGCTCCCCCCTCAACCTCTCCAGGGCCGAGACCGAGTACCTGAGCAGGGTCGCCGACTCGCTCCTCAGATTCACACTGACCGTGCCCGACAACGGCGTGCTGGACCTCGATGTCGAACTCGCACCCTGGGCGGTGATGTCACTGTGGCAGTCAAGGCCGGCCGTCAGGCGCTGACGCCGCCCTCACAGCGGGCGCCGCGCCACGGAGACCGCTCCTCAGCGCCGGGGTCGTGCCGCATCCGGCGGTCGTCCCACGAGCGCCGAGCCCTCGCCTTCGCGCTGGGCGTTCCGCTCTGTGACCGCACCCAGACGCTCGTGGTGTAGCTCCTGTCGTTGGTGAGCTCGGCGGTCACGCCCTTGGTGGCGCCGCTCGATGACGCCGTGCGCCCGGTGATGGACAGCGCTCTCGCGCGCCGTCACCGGGCAGGTGACCGTGGGCCACATCCGCCGGCCACCGGTGGCCGGCACGGTGGGTGGCCGGCACGGTGCAGGTCCCCACCAGCGTGCCGTTGACGCCGTCGAGGCGACATCCCGGCGGGCCGCAGCCGCTCGTGGCACTCCCGGAGGCGCCACCTGGCGGAGGCTGCCTGCGCATCGACCACCGCGCGACGAGGGCTCGGCGGACCTGAGATCCAGCAATGGAAGAGACCGCAGCCGACGACCGCGGCCGAGGGGCGCCGCGCTCGCGCGGCGGCACAGGCACCTTCTTGCTGGCCGTGCTCGCCTCCGCCAGCGGCACGTTGATCAGCGACCGTTGCACGCGGGGGCAACGCCCCGGCTGCTCGGTGCGGTGGCCGGGGCGTTCATCCCGCCGCTGATCGCGGTCGCGGGCCCGTTCCACCGCCTGCGGGCCGGGGCCGGTGTGCTGGTGGCGGTGCTCGCGCCGGCCACGACCTACAGCGGCCTGACGGTCACCGATCTCGTGGCGCGGGGGCGGGTCGTGTTCTTCGCGGCGATACCCGCGCCGTGGAACGCTCCAGAAGAGGAGCCCCCGCCATCGCGGTCCCGGCCTCGCGGCCCGCAGGTGAAGGTCACGCCGGCGGAGCTGGCCTGCACGCTCGACGGCTGTGACGCCGACATCCGCATCGTCAGCACGGGCCGGGTGCCGCTCAAGATCGGCGAGATCGGGTTCGAGGACGGCAACGGCAAGCACTTCGAGATCGACCGGAGCTGCGTCGGCATGGTGCTGCGTAAGGGGGAGGAGTGCGCGTTCACCCTCGCGTACACCACGCCTCCGGCCTCGGGTGAGACGGTACACGCCCAGCTCGTCATCCACCAGAGCGTGATCGACCCGCCGCTGCCCAGCTACGTCGATGTCACCGCGACGGGCGCGCCGTCGCCCCCTTCCGATCTGTCGCCGGATGTGGAGCAGGAGCCCCAGCAGCCCACGGACGAGCCCATATCGAACTCCTCCCTTGAGGACCCGCCCTCCGACGGCCTCGTCTTCGAATGAGCTCACAGTTCGCGGCCGAAGCCGGGTGCGCGCCCGCGCGACGGCCTCACTGTGGCCGGCGGCGTGGAGAACGAGCGGGCGTGCCTTCGGCCGTGCTCTGCGACAGCCTCCTCTATGAGCGGGGCAGGGTTCCGGACATGCCGATCTGTACGCTCGCGCTCTGGAGAAGTCCCCTCCCGGCACCATTCCACCATCGAGTGGATCAACGGTGCCGGCCTGCGCGATAAATGGCGTCCGCTCTTGGTGCCGGCACACCCTGCTCCGAGCCGTCGAAACGGAGAATCTCCGGCCCTTCATCGAAAAGTCGCGCTTGATGTCATAGGCGGAGACCGGAAATATGGGCATCATGGCCGTGGAAGTGAATCGCGGGGCGGTTCGATCGCCACACCGGCGGCACGGAATGCGCAGCAAAGATCGACCGGCCGCTCCGTCATGCTTGCTGCCGGCCGTGAACGACATCAGGTGATGCGGCGCCGGGGGGTCTCCATCGCCTGACCGGCACCGTACTATGGGCCCGCACCATGTCGCATCCAGGGGAATCAGGCCCGCACGACTACGTTCAACGGGGCCACATCTTGTCGAACACTCACTGAATGGAGCGGGCCGTGTTCAACTGCTGAGAGTACACAGTTGAACGCCGTCGTCCCGCCGGCGCGCGTATTCACCCGGGTCCTCGGCGACCTTGTTCAACCGGGTAATTCCTCAGTTGAACAAGGGTCGCCGAGGTAGGTTGCGTGGCTTCTGCCGCACGGTTAGCATCCCTGTCGAACGTGATTCACGTTCGGTCGTATCTCTGGTTTCTCGCGAAGATGTTGTCGCATTTGTGGATATTGTTTCAGTGGCGTTGAGCCGCTCCGTCCGCTCCACGGCGGGGTCATGGGAAAGCTCATGTCGAGCGATCAGGGAATGGCGACTGAATGTCTAACGAGGAAAAGCTCCGCGATTACCTGAAGCTGGTGACCGCCAATCTCCAGCAGACGCGCCGCCGTCTGCGCGAGGTGGAGGAACAGAGTCAGGAGCCGATCGCGATCATCGGCATGGGCTGCCGGTTCCCCGGTGGAGTGCAGGCCCCGGAGGACCTGTGGGAGCTGCTGACGGCGGGCACCGACGCCGTCTGCGGGCTCCCGGGCACTCGCGGCTGGGACCTTGACGCCCTGTACGACCCCGACCCGGCCCATCCCGGGACGTCGCACGTGCGCTCGGGCGGATTCGTCCACGACGCGGGGGATTTCGATCCCGGGTTCTTCGGGATCAGCCCGCGCGAGGCCCTGGCCATGGACCCGCAGCAGCGGCTCCTGCTGGAGACCTCGTGGGAGGCTCTGGAGCGGGCCGGGATCGAGCCCGGGTCACTGCGAGGCTCGTCCACCGGCGTGTTCGCCGGCGCCAGTATCTCCGGTTACGGCAGCGCCCTCCAGGACGGCGACGGCAGCCTGGAGAGCCACCTCCTCACCGGCACCGCCAACAGCGTCATCTCCGGCCGGGTGGCCTTCAGCTTCGGCTTCGAGGGCCCGGCCGTCTCGGTGGACACGGCCTGCTCGTCCTCCCTGGTCGCCCTGCACCTCGCCGTCAAGGCCCTGCGCTCCGGCGAGTGCGGCCTGGCCCTGGCCGGGGCCGTGACCGTCCTGGCCAGCCCCACCTGGTTCGTCTGGGGCAGCCGGCAACTGGGGCTCGCCCCCGACGGGCGGTGCAAGCCGTTCTCGGCCGCCGCCGACGGCATGGGGCTGGCCGAGGGCGCGGGCATGCTCGTGCTCGAACGGCTCTCCGACGCCCGCCGGCACGGGCACGAGGTTCTCGCCGTGATCCGGGGCAGCGCCGTGAACCAGGACGGCGCCTCCAACGGACTGACGGCCCCCAACGGGCCCTCCCAGCAGCGCGTGATCCAGGCGGCGCTGGCCGCCGCCGGGTTGACCCCGGCAGACATCGACGCGGTCGAGGCACACGGCACCGGCACGGAGCTGGGCGACCCGATCGAGGCGCAGGCGCTCCTGGCCGCCTACGGGCACAACCGCGACCCTGAGCGGCCGCTGTGGGTCGGCTCGGTGAAGTCCAACATCGGCCACACCCAGGCCGCCGCCGGGATGGCCGGACTGATCAAGATGGTGCTGGCCCTGCGGCACGGCGTCCTGCCGCGCACCCTGCACGTCGATGAACCGACCCCGCACGTGGACTGGTCCGGCGGGGTGCGGCTGCTGAGCGAGGCGGTCGGCTGGCCCGCCGGTGACCGGCCGCGCCGGGCGGGGGTGTCTTCGTTCGGGATGAGTGGCACCAACGCGCACGTCATTCTGGAGGAGGACCCGGCCGCGGAGGAGAACCCGGCGGAGGACGCCGGCGAGCCGGCCGCCGCGGCCGAGGAAGCCCCGGCCCTGCCGGTGCTGAGGGGGGCTCCGGCCGCCTGGCTGGTGTCGAGCCGGTCCGCCGCCGGGCTGCCGGCTCAGGCCCGGCGGCTCGCCGCGTTCCTGGCGAGCAGGTCCGGCGCGGAGCAGGCCGGCGACACCGGCCCTGCCGGCCCCGCCGATGAGGTCACCGATATCGGCTGGTCGCTGGCGACCACCCGGGCGACGTTCGAGCACCGCGCCGTGATCCTCGGCGCGGATCTCGGCGAGCTGACCTCCGGGCTGTCGGCGGTGGCCGCCGGCGATCCGGCCCCCGGGGTGGTGTCGGGGGTGGTTCCGCCCGGCGGCACCAGCCGGGTGGGCTTCCTGTTCGCCGGGCAGGGGGCGCAGCGGGCCGGGATGGGCCGGGAGCTGTACGCCGCGTCCCCGGTCTTCGCCTCGGTGTTCGACCAGGCGTGTGCCCTGCTGGAGGCCGAACTCGGGCTGCCGGTCCGGGAGGTCGTCCTGGGGGATGACGACGACGAGCGGGCGGATCAGACCGTCTACGCGCAGGCCGGGTTGTTCGCGGTGGAGGCCGGTCTGGTGGCCGTGCTGGCGGCGGCCGGGATCGTCCCGGACGCGGTGGCCGGTCATTCGGTGGGTGAGATCGCCGCGGCTCATGCCGCCGGGGTGCTGAGCCTGGCCGATGCCTGCCGGCTGGTGGCGGCGCGGGGCCGGCTGATGCAGGCCCTGCCCGATGGCGGGGCGATGGCCGCCGTCGAGGCCACCGAGGCCGAGATGGCCGAGGCCCTGGACGGTCTGGACGGTGTGGAGCTGGCGGCCGTGAACGGCCCTTCGTCGGTGGTCGTCTCCGGTGACGCCGAGGCGGTCGATGGGCTGATCGAGGTCTGGCGGGAGCGGGGCCGGCGCGTACGCCGGCTGCGGGTCAGCCACGCGTTCCACTCGGCCCGGATGGACCCGGCGCTGGCCGAGCTGGACGCCGTGGCCGCCGGGCTGGACCACGGTGTCCCGGCGGTGACATGGGCGGGGGCCCTGACCGGAGAGCCGATCACCGCCCCCGATCCGGGCTACTGGACCGCGCAGGCCCGCCGGCCGGTGCGGTTCGCCGACGCCGTGACCACCCTGGCCGGTCAGGGCGTCTCGGTGTTCATCGAGATCGGCCCGGACACCACCCTGTCCGCGCTGGGGCAGGCCGCGCTGGCCGGTCCCGCCGCCGGCGACGGTGGCGAATCGGCGCCCGGCGCCGGCTTCATCCCGGTGCTGCGGCCGAGGACTCCCGTCCGGGAATCCGTGCTGACCGCCTTCGCGCGTGCGCACGTCCGTGGCGTCGCGGTGAACTGGGCCGCCGTGCTCCCGCCCGGACGGCGGGTGGCGCTGCCGACGTACGCCTTCGCGCGCCAGTGGTTCTGGGCCAAACCCGCAACGTCCGGCATCGCGACCGGAGAGGGCGCGAGCACCGAGGCGGAACGACGCTTCTGGGCGGCGGTCGAGCGGGGCGACCTGGCCACCGTGGCCGGCACGCTGGCCGTGGACGCGAGCCGCCCGCTCAGCGAGGTGCTGCCCGCGCTGTGGTCCTGGCGGCAGCGCGAGCGTCATGAGGCGGTGACCGCCAACTGGCGGTACCGGATCTCCTGGGAGCCGGTCACCGACCCGGGCCCGGCCCGGCTGTCCGGGACCTGGCTCGTGGTGGCCGACGCGGCGGCCGGCGGCCTGAGCGCCGAACTCCTGCCGGTTCTGAGCGCCCGTGGCGCCGAGCCGGTCCTCGTCGAGATCGCCCCCGATCAGACCGGCCGGGAGGCCCTGGCCGCCCGGATGGCCGAATCGCTCACCGCCGCCGGGTCCGCGCCGGTGGCCGGTGTGCTGTCGCTGCTGGCGCTGGACGAGACTCCGCTGCACGGGTTCCCGGTGGTCCCCGCCGGGCTGGCCAGGACGCTGGGGCTGGTGCAGGCGCTGGGCGACGCCGGCGTCCAGGCCCCGCTGTGGGTCCTCACCCGCGAGGCGGTGGCGACCCGGCCCGGCGAGGCGCCGGCCGGACCGGCGCAGGCGCAGGTGTGGGGACTGGGCCGGGTCGTCGCGCTTGAGCACCCCGGCCGCTGGGGCGGGCTGATCGATGTGCCCGCCACGCTGGACGAGCCGGCCGCCGGGCGGCTGGCCGCCGTGCTGGCCGGATGCGGCGAGGACCAGGTCGCGATCCGCGGCGCCGGAATCCTCGGCCGCCGCCTGGTGCGGGCCTCGCTCGCCCACGACGGCGGGGAACGCCGGACGGCCCGAGGCACCGCGCTGATCACCGGCGACGCCGGGACGATCGCCGGCACCACGGCCCGCTGGCTGGCCGAGCGCGGCGCGGAGAACCTGGTCCTGGCCGGCCGGTCCGGCCCGGCCGCGCCGGGCGCGGCGAACCTGGCGGCGGTGCTCGCCGGCTCCGGAGCCACCGTCGGCGTCTTCGCCGCCGACCTCGCCCGCCGGGACGAGACGGCCGGGCTGCTCGACCGGATCGGCCGGGGCGAGACGCCCCTGACCGCGGTGTTCCACACCGCGGGCGCGGAGCAGGCCACCGCCGTGGCCGACACGACCGTCGCCGACCTGGCCCACGTCCTGGGCGAGAAGGCCGCCGGCGCGATCTGGCTGGACGAGCTCACCCAGGCGATGAATCTGGACGCGTTCGTCCTGTTCTCCTCGATCTCCGCGACCTGGGGCAGCGGCCGGCAGGCCGGGTCCGCGGCGGCGAACGCCTTCCTGGACGCCGTGGTGGACGGCCGGCGCGGGCGGGGCCTGGCGGCGACGTCGGTCGCCTGGGGCCCGTGGGCGGGCCTGGGCCTGGCGAACGGCGACGACGGCGAGCAGATGCGGCGCCGCGGGCTGAGGCTGATGGACCCGGACCAGGGGATCCGCGCGCTGGGGCAGGCCCTGGACAACGCGGACACGTCGGTGACGGTCGCCGACGTGGACTGGTCGCGGTTCGCGGCGACCTTCACCCTGCGGCGGCCCAGCCCGCTGATCGCGGGCCTGCCCGAGGTCTCGCCGCCCGCCGACGCCGGTTCCGCCGCCCCGGTCTCCGTGACCGCACTGGGACGGCAACTGGCCGGCCTGCCCGCGCCGGAGCAGACCCGCATCCTGCTCGACCTCACCCGGTCCCGGATCGCCACCGTCCTCGGCCACGCGTCGATCGAGGACGTCCAGGCCGACTGGGCCTTCACCGACCTCGGCTTCGACTCCCTGACCGCCGTCGAACTCCGCGACCGGCTCAACGCCGCGACCGGCCTGCGGCTGCCCGCCACGCTGGTGTTCGACCACCCCACCCCGATGGCGGTCGCGGAATTCCTCCGGTCCCGGTTGACCGGCGACGCCGAGAGCGCCGGCCGTGCCACCGCCGCCGTCCTCCGGTCCGCGGCTCCCGACGAGCCGATCGCCATCGTCGGCATCGGCTGCCGTTTCCCCGGCGGCGTCGAGACCCCCGAAGGGCTCTGGGAGCTGCTGGCCGCGGGGACGGACGTGATCGGCGAGTTCCCGCGCGACCGCGGCTGGAACACCGAGGACCTGTTCGATCCCGATCCGGACAATGAGGGCACCTCCCACATCCGGTCCGGCGGATTCCTGCGCGCGGCCGGCGAGTTCGACCCCGGCTTCTTCGGCATCAGCCCGCGCGAGGCGCTGACCATGGACCCCCAGCAGCGGCTGCTGCTGGAGACGTCGTGGGAGGCGCTGGAGCGGGCCTGCATCGACCCCTCCTCGCTGCGCGGCAGCCGGACCGGGGTGTTCGCCGGCGGCACCTTCTCCCACTACGGCGCCGGCGGGTCCGAGGGCACGCTCGACGGCGGCCTGGTGACGGGGACCGCGACCAGCGTGCTGTCCGGCCGGGTGTCCTACACCCTCGGCCTGGAGGGGCCGGCGCTCACGGTGGACACGGCCTGCTCCTCCGGCCTGGTCGCGCTGCACCTGGCCGCCCAGGCGCTGCGCTCCGGCGAGTGCACGCTGGCCCTGGCCGGCTCCGCGTACGTGGTGGCCAGCCCGCTCATGTTCACCGACTTCAGCCGGCAGTTGGGACTGGCCCCGGACGGCCGGTGCAAGGCGTTCTCCGCCGACGCCGACGGTATGGGCGTCGCCGAGGGCGCGGGCATGCTCGTGCTGGAGCGGCTGTCCGACGCCTGCCGGAACGGGCGCCGGGTGCTCGCGCTGGTGGTCGGCAGCGCGGTGAACCAGGACGGCGCCTCCAACGGCCTGACCGCGCCGAACGGCCCGTCCCAGCAGCGGGTCATCCGCGACGCCCTGGCCAGTGCCGGGGTGAGCGCCGCCGACGTGGACGCGGTCGAGGCGCACGGGACCGGGACCCCGCTGGGCGACCCGATCGAGGCCCAGGCCCTGCTGGCGACCTACGGGCAGGACCGGCCGGAGGGCCGGCCGCTGTGGCTGGGGTCGGTGAAGTCGAACATCGGTCACGCCCAGCAGGCGGCCGGAACGGCCGGACTGATCAAGATGGTGCTGGCCCTGCGGCACGGGCTGCTGCCGCGCACGCTGCACGCGCAGGAGCGTTCCCCGCACGTGGACTGGTCGGCGGGCGACGTACGGCTGCTGACCGAGGCGCGTCCGTGGTCGCCGGGCGACCGGCCGCGCCGCGCCGGCGTCTCCGCGTTCGGGATCAGCGGGACCAACGCCCACGTCATCCTTCAAGAGGCCCCCCCGAGCGCAGAGGACACCGCCCCGGGCGCAGAGAACACCGCCCCGGCGGCGGACGACACCGCCCCTGCCGGTGAGGGCACCGCCCCGGACGGGACCGGCGGCGCCGAGCCGATGACCGCCGCGACTCCGCCCGTGCTGCCGGCCGCCCCACCGGTGTGGTTGCTGTCGGCCCGGTCGCACGCCGGGCTGGCCGCCCAGGCGCGGCGGCTGGCGTCCTTCGTCACCGCCGCTCCGGAGCTGGATCCGGCCGATGTGGGCTGGTCCCTGGCCGTGTCGCGATCGGTGTTCGAACACCGGGCCGCCGTGGTCGGGGCGGACCGGGACGAGCTCATGGCGGGGCTGTCGGCTCTGGCCGCTGAGGGCCGGGCCCCGGGAGTGTCCACCGGGCTCGCGTCCGGCGTCGGGAAGATCGCGTTCGTGTTCCCCGGTCAGGGCGCGCAGTGGGCCGGGATGGGCCGGGAACTGGCCGCCTCGTCGCCGATCTTCGCGGCCCGGCTGGCCGAGTGCGGCGCGGCGCTGGCGCCGTACGTCGGCTGGTCCCTGGACGACGTGCTGGCCGGCCGCGAGGGCGCGCCCGGGCTGGAGCGCGCCGATGTCGTGCAGCCGCTGCTGTGGGCGGTGATGGTGTCGCTGGCCGCCGTCTGGGAGGCGGCCGGGGTGACGCCGGACGCCGTCGTCGGTCACAGCCAGGGGGAGATCGCGGCGGCGTGCGTCGCCGGGATCCTGTCGCTGGAGGACGCGGCGAAGGTGGTCGCGGTGCGCAGCCGGGCCCTGTCCGGGCTGGCCGCGTCGGCCGGGATGCTCTCGGTGGTGATGCCGGTCGCCTCGGTCGAGGAACTGCTGGCCGCGAACGCGAGCTGGACGGAACGGCTTTCGGTGGCCGCCGTGAACGGCCCGGCGACCACGGTGGTCTCCGGCGACCTGGAGGCCCTGGACGACTTCGAGCGCGAACTGTCGGCCCGGCGGGTGCTGCGGTGGCGGATCCCGCAGACCGACTTCGTGGCCCACTCGGCCCGGGTCGAGGAACTGCGGGACGGCCTGGTCCGGGACCTGGCCGGGATAACCGCGCGGGCGGGCCGGGTGGCGATGTTCTCGTCGGTGACCGGCCGCCGCGCCGACGGCCCGGAACTGGACGCGGGGTACTGGTACGCGAACGTCCGCGAACGGGTGCGCTTCCAGGACGCCGTCGTGGCGCTGGCCGAAGCGGGGTGCCGGACGTTCGTCGAGGTGTCCCCGCATCCGGTGCTGACCTCGGCGATCAGCGAGACCCTCGAAGAAGCTGGGGGCCCGGCCGATCCGCTCATCACCGGCACGGTGGAACGGGAGGCCGGCGGGCCGGCCCGATTCCTGGCCTCGCTGGCCCGGGTGCACGTGCGCGGGGTGAAGGTCGACTGGGCCCGGGTGCTGCCGGCCGGACGTCTGGTCGAGCTGCCCACCTACGCCTTCCAGCGGCAGCACTACTGGCTCCACCAGGCCGGCGCACGCCCGGCCTCGGCGCGGCGGCGTGACTCCTCGGTGCTCGACGACTGGCGCTACCGGGTCTCCTGGGCCCCGGTAGCCGACCCCGCACCGGCCCGGCTGTCCGGAACCTGGCTCCTCGTGGCCGGGGAGTCCGGCGCGACCCGGGCCGAGGAGGTCACCCGCGCCCTGACCGGGCACGGAGCCCGCGTCGCCGGAATCACCATCGACCCCGCCGGTTTCGACCGGGAGGCGCTGGCCGATCGGATCCGCGCCATCGCCGGCGAGGGTCCGGTAGCGGGTGTGCTGTCCCTGCTGGCGCTGGACCAAACGCCCCTGGCCCGATGGCCCTCCGTGCCCGCCGGCCTGGCCGGGACGCTGACCCTGGTGCAGGCGCTGGGCGACGCCGGCATCGCGGCGCCGCTGTGGGTGGCGACCTCCGGCGCGGTCGCGACCGCCCCGGAGGAGGCCCTGACCGGCCCGGTGCAGGCCCAGGCATGGGGTCTGAGCCGGGTCGCGGCGCTGGAACACCCCGACCGCTGGGGCGGGCTCGTCGATCTGCCCGCCGGCCTGGACGAGCCCGCCGCCGCCCGGCTCGCCGCCGTGCTGGCCGGGTGCGACGAGGACCAGGTCGCGATCCGGGCCGGCGGGATCCGGGCCCGGCGGCTGGTCCGAGCCCCGCGGCCGGGCCGCGACGGTGAACCGTGGACGCCGCGCGGCAGCGTCCTGATCACCGGCGGCACCGGCGCGATCGGCGGGCACGTCGCCCGCTGGCTGGCCGACGGCGGCGCTCCTCGGGTGGTTCTGGTCAGCCGGTCGGGCCCGGCCGCGGCCGGAAGCGCCTCGCTGGCGGCCGAGCTCGCGATCCGCGGCACCACCGTCGAGATCCTGGCCGGCGACACCGGGGACCGGTCCGACCTGACCGGGCTGCTGGAGCGGATCGCGGCGACCGGCCCGGCGCTGACCGCCGTGATGCACACCGCCGGCGTCGTCGACAACGGCATCCTGGACCGGCTCGACCCGGCCCGGCTGGCCTCGGTCCTGGCGGCCAAGGCCACCAGCGCCGCCCTGCTGGACGAGCTGACGGCGGACCTGGACCTGGACGCGTTCGTGCTGTTCTCCTCGGCCGCCGCGACCTTCGGAGCCGGCGGCCAGGGCAACTACGCGGCGGCCAACGCCTACCTCGACGCCCTGGCCGAGAACCGGAAGGCCCGGGGGCTGCCGGCGCTGTCGGTGGCGTGGGGCCCGTGGGCCGGGGGCGGCGTCGCCCAGGCCAGCGAGGCGACCCGGCAGCGGCTGAGCCGCAACCGCTGGGAGGTCCTGATGGAGCCGCGGCTCGCCGTCCAGGCCCTCGCCGACGCTCTCGGCGGTCCCGACAGCGTGCTGACGGTCATGGACATCGACTGGAAACTGATCGAGTCCAGCGGCGGCGAGCACGAGATGCGGCAGGCGCCGTTCCTGCGGGACCTGGCCGAGGTCCAGCGGATGGCGGCCGCGTCCGGGGCCGGCGCGCGAGTCAAGGACGAGCTGATCGGGCAGCTCGCCGCCCTGCCCCCGGCCCAGCGGGAGCAGAAGCTGATCGGCCTGGTCCAGACCTACGTCGCCGACGTCCTGGCGTACCCCTCGCCCGAGGCGGTCCAGGCCGGGCGGGCCTTCAGCGACCTGGGGTTCGACTCGCTGACCGCGGTCGAGCTGCGTAACCGGCTCAGCGCGGCCGTCGGCCTGCGGCTGCCGGCCAGTCTCCTGTTCGACTATCCGACGCCGGCGGCGCTGGCCGAGCACCTCCGGGCGGAACTGCTGGGCGACGAGTCCACCACCTCGGCGCCGGTGACGACGGCGGCGGCCGACGGCGAGCCGATCGCGATCGTGGGCATGGGCTGCCGGTTCCCGGGCGGCGTCCGGACCCCGGACCAGCTCTGGGAGCTGCTGATCTCCGGCACCGACGCCATCTCCGGCTTCCCCGGCGATCGCGGCTGGGACCTGGACCGTCTCTACCACTCCGACCCCGGTCACAGCGGAACGACGTACGTGCGCGCCGGCGGCTTCGTGCACGAGGCCGGGGAGTTCGACCCGGGCTTCTTCGGGATCAGCCCGCGCGAGGCCCTGGCCATGGACCCGCAGCAGCGGCTGCTGCTGGAGACCTCGTGGGAGGCCCTGGAACGCGCGGGCATCGCGCCGGCGTCCCTGCGCGGGTCACGGACCGGGGTGTTCGTCGGCGGCTACAGCTCCGGCTACGCCGCCGTCGGGCAGCAGACCGGCGCCGACGGCGCCGCCGGCCTGGAAGGCCACCTGATGGCCGGCAACGCGACCAGCGTGATCTCCGGCAGGGTGGCCTACACCCTCGGGCTGGAGGGCCCCGCCGTCACGATCGACACCGCCTGCTCCTCGTCCCTGGTCGCCCTGCACCTGGCCGCGCGGGCCCTGCGCTCGGGCGAATGCACGATGGCGCTGGCCGGCGGCGTCACCATCATGGCCACGCCCTGGGATCTCGTGGTGTTCTCCCGGCAGCGCGGGCTGGCCCCGGACGGGCGGTCCAAGGCGTTCGGCGCGGACGCGGACGGGATGGGGATGGCCGAGGGCGTCGGCGTGCTCGTCCTGGAGCGGCTCTCCGACGCCCAGCGGAACGGGCACCAGGTTCTCGCCGTGATCCGCGGCAGCGCGACCAACCAGGACGGCGCGTCCAACGGGCTGACGGCCCCCAACGGGCCCTCCCAGCAGCGGGTGATCCGGGCCGCGCTCGCCGACGCCCGGCTGTCTCCGGCCGATGTGGACGTCGTCGAGGCGCACGGCACCGGCACACCCCTCGGCGACCCGATCGAGGCCCAGGCCCTGCTGGCCACCTACGGCCAGGACCGTCCGGACGGGCGTCCGCTCTGGCTCGGGTCGGTCAAGTCGAACATCGGCCACACCCAGGCCGCGGCCGGCGTGGCCGGCGTGATGAAGATGGTGCTGGCCCTGCGGCACCGGAGACTCCCGCGCAGCCTGCACTGCGAGACGCCGTCCCCGCACGTGGACTGGTCGGCCGGAGAGGTGCGGCTGCTGCGCGAGACGGTCGAATGGCAGCCGAACGGGCGGCCGCGCCGGGCCGGCGTCTCGGCGTTCGGGATCAGCGGCACCAACGCGCACACCATCATCGAGGAAGCGCCGGGCCTTCCGGCCGAGCCGAACGAATCGATCGAGCCGGCCGAGCCGATCGAGCCGGCCGGGCCGGCCCGGCCGGCCGTGCTGACCGGCGGATCCCGGGCCTGGCTGGTGTCGGGGCGTACGCCGGACGGACTGCGGGCCCAGGCCGCGCGCCTGGCCGAGTTCGTCTCGGCCCGGGCCGATCAGGACCCGGACGACATCACCGACATCACCGACGTGGCCTGGTCGCTGGCCACATCCCGGTCGTCGTTCGAGCATCGGGCCGTGGTCCTCGGCGTGGATCGCGAGACGCTGACGTCGGGCCTGGCCGCGCTCGCGGCCGGCGGCTCGGCGCCCACGGTGGTGAGCGGCGCCGTTCCGGCGGGCCGGCCCAAGGTCGGCCTGCTGTTCGCCGGCCAGGGAGCCCAGCGGGCCGGCATGGGCCGCGAACTGTACGCGGCGTCACCGGCGTTCGCGGCGGCCTTCGACCAGGCGTGCGCGCTGCTGGAGGCCGAACTGGAGCTGCCGATCCGGGAGGTCGTCCTCGGCGACGAGGACGACGAACGGGCGGATCAGACGGTCTACGCCCAGACCGGGCTGTTCGCGGTCGAGGTGGGCCTGGTCGCCCTCCTGGCCGAGGCCGGGATCGTGCCGGACGCGGTGGCCGGCCATTCGGTGGGCGAGATCGCGGCCGCCCACGCGGCGGGCGTGCTGACCCTGGCCGACGCGAGCCGGCTGGTCGCGGCACGGGCCCGGCTGATGCAGGACCTGCCCGCCGGTGGCGCGATGGCCGCCGTCGAGGCGGGCGAGGCCGAGATGGCCGAGACCCTGGACGGCCTGCCAGGGGTCGAGATAGCGGCGGTGAACGGGCCTTCGGCGGTGGTGATCTCGGGTGACTCCGAGGCCGTCGGCCAGGTGCTGGAGACGTGGCGGGAGCGGGGCCGGCGGGTGCGCCGGCTGCGGGTCAGCCACGCGTTCCACTCGGCCCGGATGGATCCCGTTCTGGACGAACTCCGGCGCGTGGCGACGGGACTGGAGCATCGGACGCCCACGGTGACCTGGGCCGGAGCCTGTGACGGCACGATCCTGACCGCCCCCGAGCCCGGCTACTGGCCGGCCCAGGCCCGGCAGGCCGTCCGGTTCGCCGACGCCGTGGCCGCGCTGGCCGGTCAGGGCGTGTCCGTCTTCATGGAGATCGGCCCGGACGCGACTCTCTCGGCGATGGGCCCGGCCGCCCTGCCCGCGGCCGAGGCAGCCCGAGCGGAGACCGAAGCGGCCGGCGCCGCCGAGCCGGTGTTCATCCCGCTGCTGCGGCCCCGGACCTCGGCCGCCGACGCGGTGCTGACCGCGCTCGCCCGCGCCCACGTGCACGGCATCGGCGTGGACTGGACCCGGGTCCTGCCCGCCGGAACCCGGGTGGACCTGCCCACGTACGCCTTCCGGCGGCAACGCTTCTGGCCGCTGGGCCCGCACAAGCTCCGGATCGGGCCGGTCACCGGCGACGACCACGCCGGCGGTGCGGCCGAGGCCCGGTTCTGGGCCGCGGTCGAGTCCGGCGACCGGCCGGCCCTGTCCGAGGCGCTCGCGGTCGATGACCGGAGGCTGGACGACCTGCTGCCGGTGCTCGCCGCCTGGCGCCGGCGCGAACGCGACCGGTCGGCCACCGACACCTGGCGGTACCGGATCTCCTGGGCTCCCGTCGCCGACCCCGAGCCGGTCACGCTGTCCGGAACCTGGCTCGTGGTCACCGGTACGGCCGACGCCGAGCCGGCCGGCCGCTGCGTCCAGGCGCTCACCGGTCACGGCGCCGAGGCCGTCGTCGTCCGGATCAGCGCAGAGACCACCCGGGAGGCGCTGGCCGCCGAACTCGGCCGCGCCGGCGTCGCGCGGGCGAGCGGAGTCGTCTCGCTGCTGGCTCTCGACGAGACGCCGCTGCCGGACCGGCCGGCGGTGACCGGGGGACTGGCCGCGACCCTGAGCCTGATCCAGGCGCTGGGCGACGCACAGGCCCAGGCACCGCTGTGGGTGCTCACCTCCGGAGCCGTGGCCACCGATCCGGGCGAACCACCGGCCCGGCCGCTGCAGGCCCAGGTCTGGGGACTGGGCCGGGTCGCGGGCCTGGAACACCCCGAACGCTGGGGCGGCCTGATCGACCTGCCGGCCGGCCTGGACGACCGGGCCGCCGGCCGGCTGTGCGCGGTGCTGGCCGGCAACGGCGAGGACCAGGTGGCGATTCGCAGCGCCGGCATACGCGCCCGGCGGCTCGTCCGAGCCCCCCGGCCCCAGCGGGACGAGACCTGGAGACCGCGCGGCACGGCCCTGATCACCGGGGGAACCGGGTGGATCGGCGGCCACGTGGCCCGCTGGCTGGCCGGCCGCGGTGCCCCGCGCGTGGTCCTGACCAGCCGGTCGGGCGTGGCCGCGCCCGGTGCCGCCGGGCTCGCCGCCGAGCTGGCCGCCGCGGGAACCACCGTCGGCGTCGTGGCCGCCGACACCGCCCGCCGCGCCGACGTCGCCGGCCTTCTCGGCTGGATCGCCGCCGGCGGCCCCCCGCTGACCGCGGTCATGCACGCGGCCGGAACCGGACAGGCCACCGCCCTCCAGGACACCACCCTGGACGAACTGGCCGGGCTCGCGGCGGTCAAGACCGCCGGGACCACGCACCTGGACGAGCTGACCGCCGATCTCGGCCTCGACGCCTTCGTGCTGTTCTCCTCGGTCTCCGCGACCTGGGGCAGCGGCCTGCACCCGGGCTACGCCGCGGTCAACGCCTTCCTCGACGCCCTGGCCGAGAACCGGAAGGCCCGCGGGCTCCCGGCGCTGTCGGTGGCCTGGGGCCCGTGGGACGGCGACGGCATGAGCGACAGCGAAGGCAAAGCCCAGATGGTCCGGCGCGGACTGCGGCTGCTGGATCCCGGACTCGGGATCCGGGCCCTGAGCCAGGCCATCGACGGCGGCGAGACCGCGCTCACGGTCGCCGACCTCGACTGGGCCGCGTTCGCCCCGACCTTCACCCTGCGCCGGCCCAGCCCGCTGATCGAGAGCCTGTCCGAGGTCGCGGAGGCGCTCTCCGGCGAGGGAACCGAGGCGGACGGCCCGGCCGGGAGCGCCGGCAGCGCCCTGGCCGAACGGCTGGCGGCCCTGCCACGGGACGAGCAGGAGCAGGTGCTGGTGGAACTGGTCCGGACCGAGGCGGCCGGGGTGCTCAGCTATCCCTCCATCGACGACATCCCGGCCGACCGGCCCTTCAGCGACCTGGGCGCGGACTCGCTGACCGCCGTCGAGCTGCGCGACCGGCTCGGCGCGGCCACCGGGCTGCGGCTGTCGGCCACCCTGCTGTTCGACTACACCTCGCCCGCCGCGGTGGCCGGTCACCTGCGCACGATGCTGGTCCCGGAAGGCGTGTCGCCGTCCCAGCCGGTCCTCGCCGAACTCGACAAGCTCGAAACCATGCTCTCCGCCGTCGCCGGCGCGGACGACGACGCGGCCCGGATCACGGCCCGGCTGGAGGCCGTCGTCGCCCGCTGGAAGGAGACCACCACCGGCAGCCGCACGGCGACGGTCGCCGAGGATCTCGAATCCTCCTCCGATGAAGAGGTTTTCGAATTCATCGGAAAAGAGCTCGGAATTCACTGACATGGTCGAAAACGTTGAGGAAAAAATGAGGTTCCGCAGGTGAGCGACGACGACAAGCTCCGCTATTTCCTCCGGCGGGTGACGGCCAATCTTCACGAGACCCGGCAGCGGCTCGGTGAGATGGAGGCGGCCGCCCACGAGCCGATCGCGATCGTCGGCATGGGCTGCCGCTTTCCCGGGGGCGTCCGGAGCCCGCAGGACTTGTGGGAGCTGCTGACCGGCGGCGTCGACGCGATCGGCGGATTCCCTCAGGACCGCGGCTGGGACCTGGAGGAACTGCTCGGAACCGGGCCCGGCTCGGCGGGCACCTCGCACGTGCGCGCGGGCGGGTTCGTGGACGGCGCCGGTGAGTTCGATCCGGGCTTCTTCGGGATCAGCCCGCGCGAGGCGGTGGCGATGGACCCGCAGCAGCGGATGCTGCTGGAGGTCGCGTGGGAGGCGCTGGAGCGGGCCGCGATCGATCCGCTGTCGCTGCGGGGCTCAGCGACCGGCGTCTTCGCCGGCGCGTCGGCGTCGGGATACGGCTGGGGGCTGGGCGCGCAGACCGAGCTGGAGGGCCACCTGGTCACCGGGACCGCGAGCAGCGTGCTGTCCGGCCGGATCGCCTACACCCTCGGGCTGGAAGGACCGGCGGTCACGGTGGACACGGCCTGCTCGTCCGCCCTCGTGGCCCTGCACCTGGCCTCCCGGGCGCTGCGGGCGCGGGAGTGCTCGATGGCTCTGGTCGGGGGCGTCTTCGTGGCGTCCACTCCGGTGATGTTCACCGACTTCAGCGCCCAGCTCGGCCTGGCCCCCGACGGCCGGTGCAAGGCGTTCGGCGACGGCGCCGACGGCATGGGCGTGGCCGAGGGCGCCGGGGTCATCGTGGTGGAACGCCTCTCCGACGCCCAGCGGAACGGGCACCGGATTCTCGCGGTCGTGCGCGGCAGCGCGATGAACCAGGACGGCGCCTCCAACGGCTTGACGGCCCCCAACGGACCCTCCCAGCAGCGGGTGATCCGGGCCGCGCTCGCCGACGCCCGGCTGTCCCCGGCCGACATCGACGCCGTCGAAGCCCACGGCACCGGAACCGCCCTGGGCGACCCGATCGAGGCCCAGGCGCTGCTGGCGACCTACGGGCAGGAGCGGCCCGAGGACCGGCCGCTGCTGCTGGGCTCGATCAAGAGCAACATCGGCCACCCCCAGCAGGCGGCGGGCATGGCCGGGGTGATCAAGATGGTGCTGGCGCTGCAGCACGGCCTGCTGCCGCGCACCCTGCACGCCGATCGGCCCTCGCCGCACATCGACTGGTCCGCCGGCCACGTCCGGCTGCTGACCGAGGCGACGCCCTGGGAGCCGGGCGAGCGCCCCCGCCGGGCCGGCGTCTCCGGGTTCGGCATGAGCGGCACCAACGTGCACGTCATCCTGTCAGAGGCCCCGGCGGCCGAGGCTCCCGGGGCCCAGCCTGACGCCGATGCCGCGGTCTCCGGCGAGAACGCCGAGACGGGCGTACCGGCCGAGCCGGCCGAGCCGGCGCCGGCTCTCCTGCCGGGCGGCCCGCCGGTGTGGCTGGTGTCGAGCCGCTCGGAGGCCGGCCTGGCCGCTCAGGCGCGGCGGCTGGCCGCCTTCGCCGCCGATCGCCCGGACCACGATCCGGCGGACGTCGCCTGGTCGCTGGCGACGACCCGCTCCGCGTTCGAGTACCGGGCCGCGGTGCTGGGCACGGATCAGGGTGAGCTGGCCGCCGGTCTGAACGCCCTCACCGCCGGCGAGCGGAACCCGGGCGTGGTCTCCGGCGTGGTGTCCCGGGTGGGGAAGAAGGTTTTCGTCTTCCCCGGCCAGGGCACGCAGTGGGCCGGGATGGGCCGGGAGATGCTGACGGCGTCCCCGGTGTTCGCGGCCCGGCTGCGGGAGTGCGCGCGGGCGCTGGAACCGCACGTGGACTGGGTGCTGGAGGACGTCCTGCTCGGCCGCGACGGCGCGCCGGGCCTGGACCGGGCCGACGTCGTGCAGCCGGTGCTGTGGGCGGTGATGGTGTCGCTGGCCGCGATGTGGGAGGCGGCCGGGGTCCGTCCGGACGCCGTCGCCGGACACAGCCAGGGCGAGATCGCCGCCGCGTGCGTGGCCGGGATCCTGTCGCTGGAGGACGCCGCCCGGGTGGTGGCGGTCCGCGGCCGGGAGCTGTCGCGGCTGGCCGCGTCGGCCGGAATGATCTCGGTGGTGATGCCGGTCGCCTCGGTGGAGGAGCTGCTGGCGTCGAAGGAGGAGTGGGCCGACCGGCTGTCGGTGGCCGCGGTGAACGGCCCCGCGACGACCGTGGTCTCCGGGGATCTGGACGCGCTGGCCGAGTTCGAGCGGCTGCTGTCGGCCCGGCGGGTGCTGCGCTGGCGGATCCCGCAGATGGACTTCGTGGCCCACTCGCCCCGGGTGGAGGAACTGGCCGGCGGGCTGGCCCGGGACCTGGCCGCGATCGCGCCGCGGACCGGCCGCATCCCGTTGTACTCGACGGTGACCGGCCGGCGTCTGGACGGCCCGGAGCTGGACGCGGCGTACTGGTATTCGAACGTCCGGGAGCGCGTCCGCTTCCAGGACGCCGTGGAGGCCCTGGCCAAGGACGGGTACCGCACGTTCGTCGAGGTGTCCCCGCATCCGGTGCTCACCGCCGCGATCGAGGAGACCCTCGAAGAGGCCGGCATCCCGGATGTTCCGCTGGTCACCGGGACGCTGGACCGGGAGGACGCCGGAGCGCGCCGGTTCCTGGCCGCCCTGGCCCGGGTGCACGTGCGCGGCGTGCCGGTCGAGTGGACGGCGGTGCTCCCGGCCGGGCGCGTCGTCGAACTGCCCACCTACGCTTTCGCCCGCCGGCAGTACTGGCTGTCCCCGGCCGCCCCCGACCTGGCCCCCGTGCCGGGCGAGGCCCGCAGCGCGACCGAGGCCCGGTTCTGGGCCGCGGTCGAGAACTCCGACCTGCGGGAACTGTCCGGGCTTCTGGCCGTCGAACGGCACCCGCTCGACGAGGTCCTGCCCGCGCTGACCGCATGGCGCAAACGCGAGCGTGAACGCTCCGCCATCGAATCCTGGCGCTACCGGGTCTCCTGGGCGCCGATCGCCGACCCGGCCCCGGGCCGGCTGTCCGGCACCTGGCTCCTCGTCACCGGTCCCGGCCAGGACCTCACCGAGCGGTTCCGGCAGATCCTCGCCGGTCACGGAGCCCACGTCGTCCCGGTCACCGTCGGCGAGCCCGACCGGCACGCCGTCGCCGCGGCCCTGCCGAGCACCCCCGTCGCCGGAGTGGTCTCGCTGCTGGCCCTGGACGAGACCCCGCACGCGCGGTTCCCCGACGTGGCCGCCGGTGTCGCCGCGACGCTGGCGCTCGTCCAGGGGCTGGGCGACGCCGGCATCGACGCCCCGCTGTGGGTGCTGACCCGGGGCGCCGTCGCGCCGGCCCCCGCGGACGTCCTGACCGCGCCCGTGCAGGCGCAGGTCTGGGCCCTGGGCCGGGTCGCGGGCTTCGAGCACCGGGACCGCTGGGGCGGCCTCGTCGATCTGCCCGAACCGCTCGACGAGCGGGCGGCGGACCGGCTGTGCGCCGTACTGACCGGGACCCTGGGCGAAGACCAGACCGCCGTGCGCCCCGGCGGGATACTCGGACGCCGGCTCGTGCCGGCCGCGCTGCCCCGGGACGCCGGCGAGCGCTGGCGTCCGCGGGGCAGTGTGCTGATCACCGGCGGCACCGGAGCGATCGGCGGCCACGTGGCCCGCTGGCTGGCCGCCCGTGGCGCCGGCCGGGTCGTGCTCACCAGCCGCTCCGGCGCCGGCGCGGCCGGAGCGGCCGCGCTGGCCGCCGAGGTGGCCGCGAACGGCACCACCGTGAGCGTGGTGACGGGCGACGTCAGCCGCCGCGACGACGTCACCGGACTGCTGCACTGGATCACGGCCACCGGCCCGCGGCTGTCGAGCGTGATGCACACCGCCGGCGTCGTCGACAACGGCATCCTGGACCGGCTCGACCCGGCCCGGCTGGCCTCGGTCCTGGCCGCGAAGGCCACCAGCGCCGCCCTGCTGGACGAGCTGACGGCGGACCTGGACCTGGACGCGTTCGTGCTGTTCTCCTCGGCCGCCGCGACCTTCGGCGGCGGCGGGCAGGGCAACTACGCGGCCGCCAACGCCTACCTCGACGCGCTGGCCGAGAACCGCCGCGGCCGCGGCCTGACCGCGCTGTCGGTGGCGTGGGGCCCGTGGGCCGGGGGCGGCGTCGCCCAGGCGAGCGAGGCCACCATCGCGCGGCTGAGCCGGAACCGGTGGGAGGTCCTGATGGACCCCGCCCTGGCCGTCCAGGCCCTGGCCGAGGCCATCGACGGTGACGACACCGCCCTGGTCGTCATGGACGTGGACTGGTCGCAGATGGCCGGCGCCCCCGGCATGGCCGACCTGCACACCGTTCCGTTCGTCCGCGACCTGCCCCAGATCGGCCGGCTGCCCCGGACGGCCGGCGCCGGGCCGGTGGGCGACGGCGTCCGGGCCGACGGCGAGCCGGCGCGGCGGCTGTCGCGGCTGCCGCGCGCCGAGCAGGACCGGCTGCTGATCGACCTGATCCGGGCCGAGGCCGCCGCCGTCCTGAACTACGCCTCCCCGGACGCGGTCGATGCCGCCCGAGCCTTCAGCGACCTGGGGTTCGACTCGCTCACCGCCGTGGAACTGCGCAACCAGCTCAGCGCGGCCACCGGGCTGAGACTTTCGCCCACCCTGCTGTTCGATCACCCGACCCCGCTGGTGCTGGCCGCCCACCTGCGCACCGAACTGCTGGGCGACCTGCCGGCCCTCCCGGCCGCCGCGACCGCGGCGCCGGTGGACGACGAGCCCATCGCCATCGTCGGGATGGCCGGACGGTACCCCGGCGGCGTCACCGGCCCCGACAGCCTCTGGGAGATGCTGGCGTCCGGCCGCGACGGGATCACCGGAGTCCCGCTCAACCGCGGCTGGGACCTCGACCACCTCTTCGACCCCGACCCCGATCACCCCGGCACGGCCTACGTACAGGCCGGTGGCTTCCTGCACGACGCCGGGCGGTTCGACCCCGGCTTCTTCGGCATCAGCCCGCGCGAGGCCCTGGCGATGGACCCGCAGCAGCGGCTGCTGCTGGAGACGTCCTGGGAAGCCCTGGAACGGGCCGGGATCGACCCGCGGTCGCTGCGCGGCTCCGCCACCGGGGTCTTCGCCGGCGGTTACGCCTCCGGGTACGCGCTCGGGCTGCAACTGGCCCCGGAGGGCTCGGCCGGGCTCGAAGGCCACATGGTGACCGGGAACGCCGGCAGCATCATCTCCGGCCGCGTCTCCTACACCCTCGGGCTTGAAGGACCGTCCCTGACCGTGGACACGGCGTGCTCGTCGTCCCTGGTCGCCGTGCATCTGGCCACCCAGGCGCTGCGCTCGGGCGAGTGCCGCCTGGCGCTCGCGGGCGGGGTCACGATCATGGCGACCCCGGCCGAGCTCGTCGGGTTCTCCAAGCAGCGCGGCCTGGCCCAGGACGGGCGCTGCAAGTCGTTCTCCGCCGACGCCGACGGCATGGGCATGGCCGAGGGAGCGGGCATCATCGTGCTCGAACGGCTCTCGGACGCCCGCGCCAACGGCCATCCCGTCCTGGCCGTGATCCGGGGCACCGCGGTGAACCAGGACGGCGCCTCCAACGGGCTGACGGCCCCCAACGGCCCCTCCCAGCAACGGGTGATCCGGGCCGCGCTGGCGAACGCCGGGCTCCGGCCGGCCGACGTGGACGCGGTGGAGGCGCACGGGACCGGCACGGTGCTCGGCGACCCGATCGAGGCCCAGGCCCTGGCGGCCACCTACGGGCGCGACCGGGACCCCGAACGGCCGCTGTGGCTCGGATCGGTGAAGTCCAACATCGGCCACGCCCAGGCCGCCGCCGGGGTGGCCGGGGTGATGAAGATGGTGCTGGCCCTGCGGCACCAGCGGCTTCCCCGGACCCTGCACTCGCACGAGCCCTCCCCCCACGTGGACTGGGCGGGCTCCGGGCTGCGGCTGCTGACCGAGCCCGTGCCGTGGCCGGCGAACGGGCGGCCACGCCGGGCCGGGATCTCCGGGTTCGGGATCAGCGGCACCAACGCCCACGTCATCATCGAGGAAGCGCCCGAACCCGTTGAGACGCCGGCCGCGGACGAGCCCCGGCCGGCCGTGCTCACGACGACGCCCGCGTGGCCGGTGTCCGCCCGCACCGCCGGCGCCCTGGCCGCCCAGGCCGAACGGCTGGCCGACTTCGTGAGCGCCCGCCCGGCCCTGGACCCGGCGGATGTCGGCTGGTCGCTGGCGACCGGCCGGTCGGCGTTCGAGCACCGGGCCGTGATCGTCGGCGCCGATCGGGACGAACTGCTGTCGGGGCTGACCGCGGTGGCGGCGGGCGAGACCGCGAACACCGTGATCAGCGGGGTGGCCCCGGCGGGGCCGCCGCGGGTCGGGTTCGTGTTCGCCGGTCAGGGCGCTCAGCGGGCCGGAATGGGCCGCGAGCTGTACGCCGCCTCGGAGGTGTTCGCGGCGGCCTTCGACCAGGTGTGCGCGCTGCTGGAGCCGGAGGTCGGGCTGCCGGTCCGTGAGGTCGTCCTCGGCGAGGAGGACGACGAACGGGCGGATCAGACCGGGTACGCGCAGGCCGGTCTGTTCGCGGTGGAAGTGGCGCTGGTCGCGGTGCTGCGGGCGGCCGGCGTGGTCCCGGAGGCGGTGGCCGGTCATTCGGTGGGGGAGATCGCGGCGGCGTACGCGTCGGGCGTCCTCACCCTGGAGGACGCCTGCCGGCTGGTCGGAACGCGGGCGCGGCTGATGCAGGCCCTGCCCGAGGGCGGCGCGATGGCGGCGGTGGCGGCGACCGAGGCCGAGATGCTCGTGACGCTGGAGGACCGGCCGGGCGTCTCGGTGGCCGCCGTGAACGGCCCGTCCTCGGTGGTGATCTCCGGTGACGACACCGCCGTAGACGCGGTCGTCGAGATCTGGCGGGAGCGGGGCCGGCGGGTGCGCCGGCTGCGGGTGAGCCACGCCTTCCATTCGGCCCGCATGGACCCGGTGCTGGACGAGCTCGGCCGGGCGGCGGCCGGCCTGGAGCACATGGCGCCCGCCCTGACCTGGGTGGGGACGCTGAGCGGTGACGTCGTCACGGTCCCGGACGCGGGCTACTGGGTGCGGCAGGCGCGTGAGCCGGTCCGGTTCGCCGACGCCGTCACCACCATGGCCGGCCGGGGGATATCGGTCTTCATCGAGATCGGCCCGGACGCGACGCTGTCGGGGATGGGGCTCGCCGTCCTCGCCGCCGCCGCGGACGACGCCGAGCAGGCCGGCCGGGCCGGTGCCGGGTTCATCCCGCTGCTGCGCGGGCAGGCTCCGGCTCCGGAGTCCCTGCTCGGCGCGCTGGCCCGCGCGTACGTTCACGGCGTCGGCGTGGACTGGGCCGCCGTCCTGCCGGCCGGGCGGCTGGTCGAGCTGCCGACGTACGCCTTCCAGCATCAGAACTTCTGGCCGGGCGGCCCGCAGCGGATGCGCCCCGGCACGGTCGCCACCGGTGGCGGCGGCTCGGCGGCCGAGGCCCGGTTCTGGGCCGCGGTCGAGAACGGCGACCTGGCCGCTCTGGCCGGCGTCCTGGACGTGGACGACGACGAACCGCTCGGCGCGGTGCTGCCCGGCCTGACGTCATGGCGGCGGCGCGAGCGGGAGGAGTCGGTCACGGCCGGCTGGCGGTACCGGACGTCGTGGGCGCCGGTGCACGACCCGTCGCCGGCCCGGCCGGTGGGGACCTGGCTGGTGGTCGGTGCCGGTGAGGAACCGGCGCAGGAGTGTGTCCGGGCGCTGACGGCCCGGGGCGCGCAGGCGGTGCTCGTCGAGCTGAGTCGCCACGATGTGGACCGTGAGTCGATAGCGGCCCGGATCGGCGAGGTTCTGGCCTCGGTCGATGGCGTGCCTGTCGGGGTCGTGTCGCTGCTGGCGCTGCGTGAGGGGGCGCTGCCCGGCTTCGACGTGGTGCCGGCCGGGGTCGCGGCCACGCTGGGCTTGGTTCAGGCGCTGGGTGACGCCGGGCTGACCGCGCCGTTGTGGGTGCTGACCCGGGGAGCGGTGGCCGCCGCGCCGGGTGAGGTGGTGGCGGCTCCGGTCCAGGCGCAGGTCTGGGGTCTGGGGCAGGTGGTCGCTCTGGAGCACCCGGACCGGTGGGGTGGGCTGATCGACCTGCCTCCGGTCTGGGATGAGCGGACCGGTGCCCGGTTCGCGGCGGTGCTGGCGGGCTGTGACGAGGATCAGGTGGCGATCCGGGATGTGGGAGTCCTGGGCCGTCGTCTGGTCCGGGCCGATTCCGCTCCCGGCGTCGGGCCGGGGTGGGTGGCGCGGGGGACGGCGCTGGTGACCGGTGGTACCGGTGCGATCGGTGCGCGGGTGGCACGCTGGCTGGCCGCGCGTGGGGCCGAGCGGGTCGTGCTGTCGAGTCGTTCGGGCGCGGGTGCGGTGGGTGTGGCGGGGCTGGCGGCGGAGCTGGCCGAGGCCGGGGCCGGGGTCGTGGTGGTCGCGGCCGATGTCGCCGACCGGGCGGAGGTCGCGGGGCTGCTGGAGGCGGTGGCGGCGGGTGGGCCGCCGTTGCGGGCGGTGGTTCACACGGCCGGGGTGCTGGATGACGGGGTCGTGGATCGGTTGGACGTCTCGCGGCTGGCCACGGTGCTGGGGCCGAAGGCGGGCGGGGCTGCGGTGCTGGATGAGCTGACCGCGGGTCTGGATCTGGACGCGTTCGTGTTGTTCTCGTCCTCGGCCGGGACGTTCGGCGGCGGTGGGCAGGGCAATTACGCGGCGGCGAACGCGTACCTGGACGCGCTGGCGCGGAACCGGCGCGGCCGGGGCCTCGCCGGCACCGCGCTGGCCTGGGGGCCCTGGGCCGGCGGCGGGATGGCGCAGTCCGGCGAAGCGGCCCGGCAGCGGCTCGACCGGGGCCTGCTGCGGGCGATGGACCCGGACCTGGCCCTCCAGGTCCTGGGGCAGGCGCTGGACGACGCCGGTCCGGACGGCGTGCTGACCGTGATGGACGTGGACTGGACGCGGGCGGCGTCCCGGATGGGCGACCTGGGTCAGGTTCCGCTCGTGCGCGACCTGCCCGAGGTCCGCGCCCTCCCGGCCACCGGCGCACCCGGCCAGGACGGGACCGGCACCGATCTGGCCCGGCAGTTGGCCGGGCTGAGCCGGGCGGGCCAGGAGCAGAGGCTCACCGACCTGGTCCGCGCCGAGGCGGCGTCGGTGCTCGGCCACTCCTCCGCTGCGGCGATCGACGCCGACCGGGCGTTCAGCGATGTCGGATTCGATTCCCTGACCGCTGTGGAACTGCGCAACCGGCTGACCGGCCGCAGCGGCCTGCGCTTGCCCGCGACGCTGGTGTTCGACTACCCGACCCCTCGGGCCCTGGCCGAGCACCTGCGGGCGGAACTGCTCGGCGACGCCGACGCCCCGGACCGGGCGCGCGGTCCTGTCGCGGTGGACGGCGACCCGATCGCGATCGTCGCCATGGCCTGCCGCTTCCCCGGCGGTGTGCGCACCCCCGAACAGTTCTGGGACCTGCTGGCCACCAGCACCGACGCGATCTCCGCCTTCCCGGTGGACCGCGGCTGGGATCTTGACAGTCTGTTCGACCCCGATCCCGAACGGGCGGGCACCTCGCACGCCCGCGCCGGCGGGTTCATCCACGACGCGGGCGACTTCGACCCCGGCTTCTTCGGGATCAACCCCCGCGAGGCGCTGGCGATGGACCCGCAACAGCGCATTCTGCTGGAGATCTCGTGGGAGGCGCTGGAACGGGCCGGCATCGAACCGCGCTCGCTGCGGGGCAGTGACACCGGAGTGTTCGCCGGAGCGGGATTCTCCGGCTACGGCGTCGGCGCCGTGGACAGCGGCCTGGAGGGCTACCAGCTCACCGGGATGGCCGCCAGCGTCATCTCCGGCCGGGTCTCCTACACGCTGGGCCTGGAAGGGCCCGCGGTGACGGTGGACACGGCGTGTTCGTCGTCGCTGGTGGCCCTGCACATGGCCGCTCAGTCGCTGCGCTCGGGCGAGTGCTCCCTGGCCCTGGCCGGCGGGGTGACCGTGATGGCGGTTCCGACCGGCTTCTCCGAGTTCTCCCGGCAGCAGGGCCTGGCCTCGGACGGCCGGTGCAAGGCGTTCGGCGCCGGCGCGGACGGGACCGGCTGGGCCGAGGGCGCCGGAATGCTCCTCCTGGAGCGCCTTTCCGATGCCCAGCGCAACGGGCACCGGGTGCTGGCCGTGCTGCGCGGCAGTGCGGTGAATCAGGATGGCGCGTCGAACGGTCTGACGGCGCCGAACGGTCCGTCGCAGCAGCGGGTGATCCGGGCGGCGCTGGCGAGCGCCCGGTTGTCGGCGGCGGACGTCGATGCGGTGGAGGCGCACGGCACCGGGACGACGCTCGGTGACCCGATCGAGGCGCAGGCCCTGCTGGCGACCTACGGGCAGGACCGGCCCGAGGACCGTCCGGTGTGGCTGGGGTCGGTGAAGTCGAACATCGGCCACACCCAGTCGGCCGCCGGCGTGGCCGGGGTCATCAAGATGGTCCTGGCGCTCCAGAACGGTCTGCTGCCGCCCACGTTGCACGCCGATGAGCCGTCCCCGCACATCGACTGGTCCGCTGGGCGGATTCGGCTGCTGAACGAGGCGGTGCCGTGGCCGGCCGCCGACCGCCCCCGGCGGGCCGGAGTGTCGTCGTTCGGAATGAGCGGCACCAACGCCCACCTCATCCTCGAAGAGGCCCCCGCCGCCGAGCCGGACACTCTGGCGGACGTACCCGCGGACACCACTCCGCCGGTGCTGACCGAGGCTCCGGCCTGGCTGGTCTCGGGGCGGAGCCGGGAGGCGCTGCGGGCCCAGGCCGCCCGGCTGGCCGCGCATCTGGACGCCGCTGCCGATGTGAACCCGCTGGATGTGAGCTGGTCGCTGGCGACCACCCGCTCGACCTTTGAGCATCGGGCGGTGGTGCTCGGCGCGGGCCGGGAGGGGTTCCTGACGGGGCTGTCGGCGTTGGCGGCGGGGGAGTCGTCGGCCGGTGTGGTGAGTGGTGTGGCCGGTGCGGTGAGTCCGGTCGTGTTCGTGTTCCCCGGTCAGGGGTCGCAGTGGGTGGGGATGGGCCGGGAGCTGGCGGAGTCGTCGCCGGTGTTCGCGGCCCGGCTGGCCGAATGCGGACGGGCGCTCTCCCACTACGTGGACTGGTCGCTGGACGACGTCCTGACCGGCGCCGAGGGAGCGCCGAGCCTGGACCGGGTCGACGTGGTGCAGCCGGCGCTTTGGGCGATCATGGTGTCGCTGGCGGCGGTCTGGCAGGCCGCCGGAGTGAACCCGGACGCGGTGGCCGGGCATTCGCAGGGCGAGATCGCGGCGGCGGTCGTGGCCGGAATCCTGTCCCTGGAGGACGCCGCCAAGGTCGTGGCGTTGCGCAGCCGGGCGCTGACCGCGTTGTCGGGCCGGGGCGGGATGCTCTCGATCGGCGAGCCGGTCCACGTCATCACCGAGCGGATCGGAGATTGGGACGGCCGGGTGTCGGTGGCGGCGATCAACGGACCCGAGGCCACCGTCGTCTCCGGAGATGTCGCCGCACTGGAAGAGATCGCCGCGGAGTGTGACCGCGCTGGGGTGCGGACGCGTCTGCTGCCGGTCGATTACGCCTCCCATGGGCCGCAGGTGGAGGCCCTGCGGGAGGAGATCCTGGCCGCTTTGGACGGGATCAGCCCGCAGAACGGATCGGTGCCGCTGGTGTCGGCCCTGACCGGCGAGGTTCT
>NZ_JACHGN010000009.1:0-31504 GCF_014202315.1 Thermocatellispora tengchongensis
GAGCGTGCGGCGGCGTTCATCGAGAAGTCGGTGAGCAAGCCGGTGGTGGCGTATGTGGCGGGGTTCACCGCGCCTGAGGGTAAGACGATGGGGCACGCGGGGGCGATCGTGTCCGGGTCGGCGGGTACGGCGCAGGCGAAGAAGGAGGCGTTGGAGAAGGTCGGGGTGCGGGTCGGCAAGACCCCGAGCGAGACCGCCCGCCTCATGCGCGAGGTCATGCAGTCCCGCAAGGGCTGATTCCTCCCGGCACCGGGGACGCCCACACGCACCCCGGACGGGAGCGCCGGCAGGTGCCTTGCCGCGTGCGGAACGCATCGGCAAGGCGGCCCCGCTCCCGACGGACGGCCCTGGAGGGCGCGCGCACCTGACCGGCCGCGCCCGCCCCGGCCACCGCAACATCCGGCCACCGCAACATCCGGCCACCGCAGCCAGGCCGCGCAGCCTCCCGCCGCCGTGGCCTGCCGGCCACCGCAGCCTCCCGCCAGGTGGCGCCCTGGGAGAGCGGCGCCCCGGCCACCGCAGCGCCGCCGATCCCCGGCCGCACCGCTCCCGAAGCGGGCCGCGTACCGCCCGGACGGCCCTGGAGCCGCCTCCACTCGGACGGCGCGCCCACGCCGGGGGACGAATTGGGATCGAAGCGCGCGACACGCGGGCCGGGATCGGCCTGTGGCGCGGGCTTGCTGAGAACATCGACTACTGTGACGGCCCTACTCGATCAGCTACGGGCGGCCCCCCGAAGCGTCCTCAGCAGATTCTCCCTGCCCGGCGTCACCGGCGACGACGACGAGACACGCAGGCCGCTGCCCGTGTCCGGGATGATCGCGGCGGCGTGGACGCTGGGAGTGGGCCTCGCGGTGCTCACCACGCTCACCCTGATCGGCTGGATCGCCGCGCCGCGCGGCGCGCTCGGCCCCGGGCTGCCCGGGGTGTTCCGGGCCGCGGCGCAGCTCTGGCTGGCCGCGCACCACGCCGGGTTCGCGATCCCCGGCGGCCGGGTGGGCCTGCTCCCGCTCGGGTTGATGGTGCTGCCCGCGCTGCTGCTGTACCGGGCCGGGCTGTGGATGGCCCGCGACGCCGACCTGCGGGTGCGCATGCCGGCCCGGCTGCCCAAGGGCAGCCCCAGAGACCTCGCCGCGGCCCGCCGCCGGGCGCAGCTCGTGCTCATCGCCCAGGCGGGCATCTCGCTCGCCGCCCCGTACGCCCTGCTGGCCGGGCTGATCGCGCTGATCGCGCGCAACGACGTCACCCAGCCCTTCCTGGGCGAGGTCCTGGTCAGCCACCTCCTGCTCGCCTTCGCCGCCGGGTCGCTGGCCACCGCGCGCACGATCGGCCCGTGGCGCGCCATGCTGCGCCTGCTGCCCGAGCGGGCGCGGGCCGTGACGGTCGGCACCGCCGCCGCGCTGGCGATCATGCTGGCGGGCGGGCTCGTCCTGGTGCTCGCCTCGATCGCGCTGAACTTCGACGACGTGCGCGACCTGACCGACGCGCTCTCGCCGGGCGTCGTCGGCGGCGCCCTGCTGCTGCTCCTCCAGGGGCTCTACCTGCTCAACGGCGTCGTGTGGGGCATGGCCTACATCGCCGGGCCCGGCTTCGCCGTGGGCACCGGCACCCTCGTCGCCCCGACCGGCGTACAGCTCGGCAACGTGCCCAGCTTCCCGGTGCTCGGCGCGCTGCCCGACCCCGGCCCGGCCTCGCCGTGGGTGATGACCGTGCTGGCGGTGCCGTTCGCGGCGGGCGCGGTGGCCGGGCTGATCGTGGTGCGGATCGCGCCCTCGCCGAACTACGAGGTGGCGCCGCTGTGGGGGTTCGCCTGCGGCCTGGCCACCGGCGCGGTCGCGGGCCTGCTCGCCGCGCTGTCGGGCGGCCCGATCGGCGCCGCCCGCCTGTCGGCGGTGGGGCCGTCGCCGTGGGAGGTCGTGCTCTCGGTCTCGCTGGAGGTCGGGGTGGCCGCGGGCACGGCGGCCGGCGTGTCGAACTGGTGGCTGGTCTTCCGCGCCGTACGCGGCCACGCCCCGGCCCTGGCCCGGCTGGGCCTGGCCGCCGCCCCCGTGCGCAAGGCGGGCGCCGCCCTGGCCAAGGTGGCCAGCAAGGTCGGCTTCGCCGAGCCCGCCGAGACCAGCCGCCTGCCCGGACACTGGCTGGACGCCACCGAGGCCGACACCCAGCCCATCCCGGTCGTCCGCGACGACTGGGTGGACGAGCACGCCTCCGCCGCCGAGGCGCTGAGCGAGCCCCGCGAGCCGCGCAAGCGCGCCGCGCCCGCACGCCGTACCGCCCCGGCGGAGCCGCCGCGCGAGCCGCGCCGCGACATCGTGGACGAGAGCGACGACCGCGGCGGACACGTGATCTACGTTGACCCCTACGCCTGGGACCGCGACTGACCCCTACGCCTGCGCCCACGACCGGCCGCGCCCCGGGCGACGGACCGCCTGCGCCCGAGACCGGCCGTGCCTGGGGGACGGACCGCCTGCGACCGGCTGTGCCCGGGACCGTGACCGACCGGCTGCGCCCGCGACCGGCCGGCGCCCGCCGCAGGGTGGCGCGTCGGCCGCTATGGCGCGAACGGGAACTGCAGCTCGCCGGGCCGGAGGAAGGGCATCTTCTTCTCCATCGCGCGTTCCAGCCGCTCGACGCAGTCGTTCTCGGCCGCGACCGTGCCCGCGCCGATCTTGCACTCGCCGTACGCCGTGATCTCCGGGGCGAAGTAGAGCTGCAGCGCCGTGTAGCCCAGCGCGATCAGCGAGGAGACCGCGGAGATCACGATGGCCGTGACCGCCGCGCCGGCCGTCCGGCCCGCCTTGCGCGACTCGCTCTGGGCCCGGATGCCGGCGGTCAGCCCCAGCACCGCCAGCACCAGGCCCGCGATCGGCAGCATGAACGTCATCACCAGCGCCGCCAGGGCCAGCCATACGGCCCGCCGACCCGCGGCCTCGGGGGAACGCTGACCGGTCGGAATCTGCGCGGGTGTCGTCACCTGGCCTCCTCTTCGCGGCCTGCCGCCGCTGTCCTCGCCACGGCCGCAACACCGCCCCTCGCCCGTTCGGGGCGGCTGGGCGGATACCCTGGCTGCGGCGCGCGTAACCGTGATCCCGCGCCACCCGATCGTCACCGCCGACTGGAGTGATCCGTGTCCGACCAGGCCGCCCGGCTTGTGGTTCTCGTCTCCGGTTCTGGAACCAACCTACAGGCCCTTCTGGATGCCGCGGCCGACAAGTCGTACGGTGCCGAGGTCGTCGCCGTCGGCGCCGACCGTCACGGCATCGAGGGCTTGGCACGCGCCGAGCGTGCCGGCGTGCCGACCTTCGTCGAACGTCTGTCCGACCATCCCGACCGCGCGAGCTGGGACGAGGCCATCGCGGCGCGGATCGCGGCGTACGAGCCGTCGATCGTGGTGTGCGCCGGGTTCATGAAGATCCTCGGCGCGCCCACCCTGGACGCCTTCCCCGTCGTCAACACCCACCCGGCGCTGCTGCCGGCCTTCCCGGGCGCGCACGGCGTGCGCGACGCGCTGGCGTACGGTGTGCGGGTGACGGGCTGCACGGTCATGTTCGCCGACGCCGGCGTGGACACCGGGCCGATCATCGCCCAGGAGCCCGTACGGGTGCACGAGGGCGACGACGAGCAAACGCTGCACGAGCGGATCAAGACGGTCGAGCGCGTCCTGCTGGTGGAGACGGTCGGGCGCATGGCACGTGAGGGCTGGACGGTGACCGGCCGTCATGTACGCCTGGGCCGGTGAGCCCGGGTGCGGATGAGAGACAGCAGGAGGACCAGGAAGTGACCCGCATCGCCGTGAGGCGCGCGTTGATCGCGGTGTACGACAAGACGGGGCTGGAGGAGCTGGCCCGAGGGCTCGACGCCGCGGGCGTGGAGATCGTGTCCACCGGCGGCACGGCGGCGCGGATCGCGTCGTACGGCGTGCCGGTCACGCCGGTCGAGTCGCTGACCGGCTTCCCCGAGTGCCTCGACGGCCGCGTCAAGACCCTGCACCCGAGGGTGCACGCGGGCCTGCTGGCCGACAGCGGCAACCCCGCGCACGTCAAGCAGCTCGAAGAGCTGGAGATCGAGCCGTTCGAGCTGGTCGTGGTGAATCTGTACCCGTTCAGCGAGACCGTCGCCTCCGGGGCGTCCCCGGCCGAGTGCGTCGAGCAGATCGACATCGGCGGGCCGGCCATGATCCGCGGCGCGGCCAAGAACCACAACACGGTCGCGGTGGTGGTCGATCCGTCCTCGTACGGCGACGTGCTCGCCGCCGTGGCCGAGGGCGGCTTCACCCTGGAGCAGCGCCGCCGCATGGCGGGCGCCGCGTACGCCCACACGGCAGCGTACGACGTGGCGGTGGCCTCCTGGTTCGCCTCCGCGTACGCGCCCGAGACCGAGGGCGAGGACTCCCGCTGGCCGGCCTTCATGGGCGCCACCTGGGAGCGCAAGGCGGTGCTGCGTTACGGCGAGAACCCGCACCAGGACGCCGCGCTCTACACCGGGCAGGGGGGCGGCCTGGCCAACGCCGAGCAACTGCACGGCAAGGAGATGTCCTACAACAACTACATGGACGCCGACGCCGCCTGGCGCGCCGCCTGGGACTTCACCGAGCCGTGCGTGGCGATCATCAAGCACGCCAACCCGTGCGGCATCGCCGTCGGCGCCGACGTGGCCGAGGCCCACCGCAAGGCCCACGCCTGCGACCCGGTGTCGGCGTACGGCGGGGTGATCGCGGTCAACGGCGAGGTCACCGGCGAGCTGGCGTCCCAGATCGCGGAGATCTTCACCGAGGTCGTCGTGGCGACCGGCTTCACCGACGAGGCCCTGGCCACCCTGACCCAGAAGAAGAACATCCGCCTGCTGACCTGCCCCACCGGCCCGGCCAACCCGACCGAGTCCCGCCGCATCGACGGCGGCCTGCTCGTGCAGACCGCCGACCGCGTGGACGCCCCCGGCGACGCCCCCGAGACCTGGGAGCTCAAGGCCGGCGCCGCCGCCTCGCCCGAGGTCCTCGCCGACCTGGCCTTCGCCTGGAGGGCGTGCCGCTCGGTCAAGTCCAACGCCATCCTGCTGGCCGCCGACGGCGCCACCGTGGGCGTCGGCATGGGCCAGGTCAACCGGGTCGACTCCGCCAAGCTGGCCGTGACCCGGGCGGGCGAGCGCGCCTCCGGCTCCGTGGCCGCCTCCGACGCCTACTTCCCCTTCGCCGACGGCCTTCAGGTCCTGATCGACGCCGGCGTACGCGCGGTGGTCGAGCCGGGCGGCTCAATCCGCGACGCCGAGGTCATCGAGGCCGCCGAACGCGCCGGCATCACCCTGTACTTCACCGGCACCCGCCACTTCTTCCACTGACGCCACCGCCATCGGACGGCCCCCGCACGAGGTGCGGGGGCCGTTCCGCGTATTCGAAAGAATTTTCCCCAAGCTGTGTGCGTAGGGTGACGCAAGGAGTACGTTCCGTGTCATCCTTGATTGGCCCTCCCCCCAAGGAGCGAAGGGAATGATCGGCCTATGGCGACCCCGACGGTCCCGAGGAAGCGCTCGCGCAAGCAGGACAAGCAGGAGCATTTCGACGTCGATCGTGCCATCGAGCCCGAAGTGCCGCCTGCGCAGCCCGAACCCGATCCAGCCCCGGCGGATCAGCCTCCAGACCACATCCAGCCACTCCAAGTCGGGGGCTTCCCCAAGCTCAGGACGGCCGAGGAGCTGTACCAGTGGCTGCCACGCATCCCCGGCTGGTCCATCGGGGCCATCGACGGGAGAATCGTCATGAGCCCCTCAGGTGGACTCCCTCAGGCGCGTGGCATGACGGCGCTGGCCGGGCTGTGGCCCTGGGCTCGGGAGCGCGGTCTGCAGGTCTTCGTCGGCTCGATCAACGTCTGCTACCGAGCGTCGTCCGCAGTGCTCCGGCCTTCAGGCCGGAGGTGAAGCGGACTTGCCCGCCTGGCGGGGGCAGGGAAAGGCGAATCGCCGTCAAGGCGATTCGTCGTGTGTCTCGGCGGCGTCGAGCGCGCACTCCAGCAGGTGCACGATCTGGGAGTTGAGGGACCGGCGGTCCGTTGCGGCGCGGGCGATCAGCCGGGCGTGCACCTCGTCGGGGAGTCTGAGTGTAATCCGAATCATGACACCACTGTAGTGTCCTCTGGGGTAGGGTCGGAGCGTGTGGCTCCGGTACAACTTCCGCCTCTACCCGACCCCCGGCCAGCAGATCGCGCTGGCCCGTGCGTTCGGGTGCGCCCGGGTGGTGTACAACGACGGGCTGCGTGCCCGGCGGGACGCCCATGCGGCCGGTCTGCCGTATCGCGTCAAGAGGCGGTCGTGTCCGTGGCCCCGGGAGAGATCCTGTCGATCCCGGAGCCGGTGAACATGAACCTCGGCACGTCGGTCTTCGTGGAGGATTGATCCACTAAAAGATAAATGTCCGATTGTGGCGTGGTCATGAGGGCCGGCCGGTTAACCTTTGGGGGCCGAGTCTCGGCCTGGTTCCCCCATTGAGCCCCGGAGTTCCCCTATGGCCCTGTACGACCCCATCCTGCAGAGCTTCATGCTCGTGACCGGCTTCGCCGACAGCCCCTTCGTCATCATCGCGCTGGCCGTCTTCGGCGCCTACCTCGGCAAGGTCGCCGTGGAGAAGATCCCCTACACCAGGAGGATCATCGAGCGGCGCGAGGCGGCGGCACGCGAGAGCGGCCAGTAGCCGGTCCTGGGTGGGACGGCCCGAGCAGGCCAGGCGGCGTGGCCCTGGGCGGGCATTCGCGCGGGCCGAGCCCGTGCTCGCGCGCGGGGCGGGCCAAGCAGTGTGGTGCCGGGCGGGCCCATAGGATTGGCTGACATGAGCGCGCAGAAACTGGATGGCAAGGCCACGGCGGCGAAGATCAAGGCCGATCTCACGGGACGAGTGGCGGCGCTCCGGGCGCGCGGCGTGACGCCCGGGCTCGGCACCGTGCTCGTGGGCGACGACCCGGGCAGCCAGATCTACGTCGCGGGCAAGCACCGCGACTGCGCCGAGGTCGGCATCTCCTCCATCCGCAAGGACCTGCCGGCCTCCGCCACCCAGGCCGAGGTCGAGGCGGCCATCGACGAGCTCAACGCCGACCCGGCCTGCACGGGCTACATCGTGCAGCTTCCGCTGCCCGGCCACCTCGACGCGATGGCCCTGCTGGAGCGCATCGACCCGGCCAAGGACGCCGACGGCCTCCACCCGGTCAACCTGGGCAGGCTGGTGCACATGGTGGACGCGCCGCTGCCCTGCACCCCGCGCGGCATCGTGGTGCTGCTGCAGGAGTACGGCGTGCCGCTCAAGGGCGCCGACGTGGTCGTGATCGGCCGCGGTATCACGGTCGGCCGCTCGCTCGGCCTGCTGCTGACCCGCCGCAGCGAGAACGCCACCGTGACCCTTTGCCACACCGGCACCCAGGACCTCGCCGCCCACGTGCGCCGTGCCGACATCGTCGTGGCGGCGGCGGGCGTACCCCACCTCGTCACCCCCGACATGGTCAAGCCCGGGGCGGCCGTCCTCGACGTGGGCGTCTCCCGCGTGGACGGCAAGATCGCCGGCGACGTCGCCCCGGAGGTCGCCGAGGTCGCCGCCTTCCTCACCCCCAACCCCGGCGGCGTCGGCCCCATGACCCGTGCCATGCTCCTCACCAACGTGGTCGAGGCCGCCGAACACGCCGCAGCCTGAGCCCGTCCCGTCCGCGTAGCCAAGCGGATGTGACGACGCCTGCGCCCGTCCGCGTACCCGGGCCCATGCGGGCGTGGCGACGCCTGCGCCCGTCCCGCCAACCCAGCTCATGCGGGCGTGGCGACGCCTGCGCCCGTCCGCGTACCCCGCCCATGTGGGCGTGGCGACGCCCGCTCCGTGTCGGCGTGGCGCCCGCCGTGCCCGCGAATGCGCGCATGCGGGCGTGGCCATGCCCGTGCCGGTTGTCTCCGTGTCGCTCGTCCCGCCGCCCTGTGCGCCCGCGGTGCCGGGGCGCGGCCCCCTTCGCCATGGCCGCGGCCCGGCAGGTGCGGGCGGGTGGGGTTTTAGAACGTTCCCAACGGGCTATGAGGCTCTGCGGCCTGCCGCCGGTTGGGATTGGCCCTCGGGCGGGGTGCCCGTGGAGCGTTGCGGGGGGACCACCGGGGTGGGGCGGACCAGGCCGAGGGCGACGACCTCGTTGGCCAGGCGGGTGCGCCTGTTGGTGCCCTCGGGGATGCGGAATTTCTGGTACAGGCGCAGCAGGTGCTGCTTGACCGCGGCCTCGGTGACGACGAGGTCGTCGGCGATCTCCCGCGCGGTGGCGGGGGCGACGAAGGCCTCGTCCGACAGGGCCGGGCGGCACAGCGACGTGAGCACGTCCACCTCGCGTCTGGTCAGCTCCGGGGCCGCGGCGCGGCGGAGCTCGACCTCCGGGGTGAAGTCCTCGCGGGGCACGCCGCCGATGCGGCAGCGTGCGGCTCCGAAGGACACCACGTCGCCGTCGTCCAGGACCCTCCGGGCGATCGGCCTGCCGTTCACCCGTGTGCCGTTGCGGGACAGGCCCAGATCCACGACGTACAGGTAAGGTCCGCGCCGGACGAACTCGGCGTGCAGACGGGACACGCTCGGGTCCGTCAGCCGGATGTCCACCCCACGGCCACGCCCGACCGTGGTGATCTCGGGCCGCAACGGGACAACCTCGCCAGTGTCCTCGATGCGTATGAACGGCCCCTCCACGGCAGTTCCTCCCCAGGTAGCCCGCCGTATCTTCTGCTATAGCTCCGGCTTACCCAAACGAGGGGATGGGGAATCGCCTTTGCCGTAAGGAGAATCCAACGCGAAATTGGTCTGGACCTCCGGCGAAGGTTTTACCTGCTCACGGGTAGACTTCGGGCGAAGATAAGCGGAGGAAACACACATGGCGGACAAGCCCACCAAAGGCCTCGCCGATGTCGTAGCCGCGTCCACAGCGCTGAGTGACATCGACGGCAAGGCCGGTCGCCTCTTCTATCGTGGCTACGACATCCACGATCTGGCCGGCCGCACGACGTTCGAAGAGACGGCCCACCTGCTCCAGTACGGCACACTCCCGACGCGGGAGCAACTGGCCGCGTACGGTGCGGAGCTGGTGCAGGGCCGTACTCTCGGCGCGCTCGTCGAAGCGAACATCCCCGAGATCGCCGAGAAGCAGGCCCCGATGGAGGCGCTGCGCACCCTGGTGTCCCTCGCCGCGGCCGACGACCCGGACAAGGACTCCAACTCGCCCGAGGCGAACCTGCGCAAGGCGGCGCGGCTCACCGCGCAGCAACCGATCCTGGTGGCGCGCTATCACGCCGCCCGCACCGGCACCCCCGCGCCGGAGGCCGACCCCGAGCTGAGCATCGCGGCCAACTTCCTGCTGCAGATCACCGGACGCACCCCCGACGCCCACGCCGTCGAGGTCTTCGACACCTGCCTGGTGCTGCACGCCGACCACACCATGAACGCGTCCACCTTCGCCGCGCGGGTCTGCGCCGCGACGCTGTCGGACATGCACTCCGCGATCGTGGCCGCGATCGGCACGCTCAAGGGCCCCCTGCACGGCGGCGCCAACGAGCAGGTCATGCGTACGCTGCAGAGCATCGCCCCCGGCCAGGTCGCCGCCACCGTACGCGCCAAGCTCGCGGCCGGCGAGAAGATCATGGGCTTCGGGCACCGCGTCTACAAGACCGAGGACCCGCGCGCGACGCACCTGCGCAAGATGTCCCGGGAACTGGCCGAGGCCAGCGGCGACGACACCTACTACCGGATGTCGAAGGAGATGGAGGAGGTCGTCTTCGAGGAGAAGGGCCTCTACCCCAACGTCGACTTCTACGCCGCCACGGTCTACCACTACCTTGGGATTCCGACCGACCTGTTCACGCCGGTCTTCTCGGTGAGCCGCATGTCGGGGTGGACCGCCCACGTGATCGAGCAGCACGCCGACAACCGGCTCATCCGGCCCGACAGCGAGTACATCGGTGAGCGCGACCAGAAGTGGGAGCCGATCGACGCGCGGTGACGCGCCGGAAGTGCGTACGGTCGGTCATGTAGGCAGATTCGTCGATTCGGCGGAAGTTGAGCGAGCGACAGAGCGCGGGCTGGGGACCGTACCTCACCGTCCTGGTGGGTGCGGTGCTCGGCCCTGCGCTGGTGCTGCTCGGCGTTCCGCCGGTGGTGGGGGTTCCCGTCGGCGGCGCGTTCCTCCTGCTCGGCGCGGCGCTGCGGCTGCTGTTACCCGAGCCGCGCGCCGGCCTGCTCGCCACCCGCGGCAAGACGACCGATGCCGTCACTCTCGGCCTGCTCGGCGCCCTGCTGATGCTCGGCGGCCTGATCCTCCTCGTCCCACGGGACTGGATCATCGGATGACCGGGCGGGCGGCGAGGCGCGGCAGCCCGTCCGATAGCCTCAACGGCCAGTGAGCCTCAAGAGGGACTGTCTGGCCAGTGTTAGTTCAGAAGGGGAACCACACGCATGCCCAAGATCAAGGTAGAGGGTCCCGTCGTCGAGCTTGACGGCGACGAGATGACCCGGATCATCTGGCAGTTCATCAAGGACCAGCTGATCCTGCCCTACCTCGACATCGACCTGAAGTACTACGACCTCGGCATCGAGCACCGCGACGCCACCGACGACCAGGTGACCATCGACGCCGCCAACGCCATCAAGCAGTACGGCGTCGGCGTCAAGTGCGCGACGATCACCCCCGACGAGGCGCGGGTCGAGGAGTTCGGCCTGAAGAAGATGTGGAAGTCCCCGAACGGGACCATCCGCAACATCCTCGGCGGCGTGATCTTCCGCGAGCCGATCATCATGTCGAACATCCCCCGGCTCGTCCCCGGCTGGACCAAGCCGATCGTCGTCGGCCGTCACGCGTTCGGCGACCAGTACCGCGCCACCGACCTGAAGGTCCCGGGCGAGGGCACGCTGACGCTCACCTTCACCCCGAAGGACGGCTCCGAGCCGATCGAGCTGGACGTCTACGACTTCCCCGGCCCCGGCGTCGCGCTGGCGATGTACAACCTGGACCAGTCGATCCGCGACTTCGCCCGCGCGTCGATGAGGTACGGCCTGTCCCGCAACTACCCGGTCTACCTCTCCACCAAGAACACGATCCTCAAGGCGTACGACGGCCGGTTCAAGGACATCTTCGCCGAGGTGTACGAGACCGAGTTCAAGGCCGACTTCGAGGCCGCGGGCCTCACCTACGAGCACCGCCTGATCGATGACATGGTCGCCGCGGCGCTGAAGTGGGAGGGCGGCTACGTCTGGGCGTGCAAGAACTACGACGGCGACGTCCAGTCCGACACCGTGGCGCAGGGCTTCGGCTCCCTCGGCCTGATGACCTCCGTGCTGATGACGCCCGACGGCAAGACCGTCGAGGCCGAGGCCGCGCACGGCACGGTCACCCGGCACTACCGCCAGCACCAGCAGGGCAAGCCGACCTCCACCAACCCGATCGCCTCGATCTTCGCCTGGACCCGCGGCCTGCAGCACCGCGGCAAGCTCGACAACACCCCCGCGGTGATCGACTTCGCCGACAAGCTGGAGGAGGTCTGCATCGAGACCGTCGAGGGCGGCCAGATGACCAAGGACCTGGCCCTGCTCGTCGGCGGCGACGCCCAGTGGCTGACCACCCAGGACTTCCTGGCCGCACTGGACGAGAACCTGAAGAAGAAGATGGCCGCCTGACAAGGGCCACACCGGCAAGGGCCGCCCCCGGGCGGCCCTTCGTCGTAGAAGGGGGCCAGGCCGGCGCTTCCGGCGGCGAAGGGCAAGGCCCTGTCAAAGGGGCGCTTCGCGCCATTCGGGCCAGGACAGTGCTCCCCAGGAGGGCTGCCGCCCCCCTTCGACCCCCCAGCGGGGGCTCCGCCCCCGCACCCCCGGCTAGCGCCCACACCTCCACAATTACCGGCCGCCTGGGACGACGAAACCAAGGCGGCCGTCAAGGCGCCAAGGTAAGCAAGCGCCCGTCCAAGCGGTAACCCACATGGGGTGCGTGCGGGGCGCTGATCATCTGTGGCCTCCATCCGCAGAACTCCTCGAACAGGTCCCGGCGGGTGCTCTGCCGCACCCGCCGAGGCCGATCGCGGCCCTTTTCCCCTCGGGGGCGCGCAGCGGGGGAGCGCGCTGAGCGAGAACAGGGCCACATGAACAGGGCGCTCGGGTGTGGCGATCTGGCGGGCAGCCTGCCACGGCCTATCCGGTGGATGTGAAGCCGAGGATGATCGGGCCCCACTCGGCCCACACAATTCGCGACGATCCGGGCCACTCCTCGCCCCACCTGTCGGTCAATGCCTCGACGAGGATCAGGCCCCGCCCGCACTCGTCCTGCGGTTTGGGGACCCGAGCGCGTAGTCCGCCACCGCTGGGTGTGCCGTTATCGATCACTGTGAGACGGACATGCGTCCCGACCTCGGTAAGCACGACCTTGACCCGGCCGTCTGGAGCGACGCCCGATCGCGAGTGCTGTGTGGCATTGGTGACCAATTCAGAGACCACAAGCACCATGTCCTCTACATTCGGGTGCGCAGCCATGGCCTTGGCGACAAACCCACGCGCCTCTCGGGCAGCGACCGGGGTGCCCGGGTGCTCCCAGGTGGTTACGGTCACCGTGCGACACCGATCTGGGCCAGGTGCGCGCGCTCGGCCGCTCGCATATGGTCCCGCAGGTAATGAAGCAGCAGTGGCTCGCTCGCGCCGTAGACGACTTGCCCGACCCGCTATCCGGGCGCCTTGGCATGGCCGAAGTCGCGCGGCTCGAAGCGACCGTTGATGTGTTCCGCAACTGGGAGCACGCCTACGGCGGTGGTCTCGTCCGCAAGGCGGTGATCGGACAACTGAACGAGGTAGCCGACCTGCTCCGGGACGGTCACCCCCGCCCGATCGCCCTGCGGCTTTACGGCGTCATGGCGCGGCTGGCGAAGATTGCCGCCAACATGTCGTGGGACAGCGGGATGCAAGGTGCGGCCCAGAGGTACTACGTCCTCGGCCTCCAGGCCGCCCGCCCCACGGGCGACAAGGCGTTCGGCGCTGGCATCCTCGCTTCCATGGCCCGGCAACTGCTCTACCTCGGACAGGCCGGCGACGCGCTGGAACTGGTGCGGCTCGCTCTCGACGGAACCCGCGCGACCGGCACCCCGCGCCTGCGGGCGATGCTGCGAACGCGGGAGGCGTGGGCGTACGTTGCTCTTGGCCGCGTGGAGGCGTTCCGCCGGGCCATAGGCATAGCGGAAGATACGTACGCCCAAGCCGGTAGCGACGACACCAGCACCTCGTTCGATGAGGCCGAACTGGCTGGGGTGACCGGTGGCCGGTACCTCGACCTCGCTCGGCGAAATCCGCGTTTCGCCAACGACGCCGTTACCTACATCGGGCGGGCGATCCGGCTCCGTGCCCACTCGGCCGGGCGGAGCCTTGCGCTCGATCACGCAGGGCTCGCTCACGCCTACGCCATCCGCGGTGACCTCGATGCCGCGGCGCACGTCGGCATGATGGCAGTGGAAAGCGCAGGCAGGGTCACCTCCGATCGGGTGCGTGCCCAGCTTGCGGATCTCGCTCGGGTCTTGGCAGGGTGTGACGCTCCTGGCGTGGTGGACCTGCGGGCGCGGTTGCACGCGGCAGGCTAGGCACCTGTCGGCCATGCGGGGAGGGGAAGCGATGCGTATCGGCGTCACGGGCCACATGGACATCACCGTGGAGACAGCGCGGATGGTGGGCGAGGCGATCCGGCAGCACCTGAAGCAGAGGGCGCAGTCTGACGGCCTGGTCGGAGTGTCGTGTATCGGGCGTGGCGCCGACTCGGTGTTCGCCGAGGCCGTGCTGTCTGTGGGCGGCTCCCTGGAAGTGGTGCTGCCGTCGCGTGACTACCGGGAGGCGAAGGTCAAGCCCGACCATGCCGAGGTGTTCGACGCGCTTGTGGCCCGCGCCGCTGCGGTGCGGGTGATGGACTTCGATCATGCGAGCCAGGATGCGTATGTCGCGGCCAACGAGGCCGTGCTGAGGACCGTGGACGAACTCGTGGCGGTGTGGGACGGCCGGGAGGACTACGGCCGGGGCGGGACGGCCGACGCTGTGGCGGATGCGCGTGGTCGTGGGGTGCCCGTGGTGGTGATCTGGCCTGAGGGAGCGGAGCGGGAATCTCGGGCCTGACCGGGGCGTATGGCGCATGCGTGGGCACTGTGCACCAGTGGGTGAGCGGGGTCGGGTGGGCGCCAGCGGGGGTGCGGGGGCGGAGCCCCCGCCGGGGGGGGGTCGAAGGGGGGCGTCAGCCCCCCTGGGGAGTGCTGCCCTGGCCTGGATGGCGGGAAGCGCCCCCTTGGCCAGGACCTTGCACTTCGCCGCCGGGAGAAGCGTCGGCAGCCACTCCGCGGAGGACTCCTGTCAGGCCGGGTACGGGGTCGCGTCGCGGGCCGTGCTCAGGGCGGCGGCCCACCAGGCGAGCTGGTCCAGCAGGGTCTTGGCGTATCCGGGCGCCCCGGGGTCCAGTGGCCGGCCGTCCTGCCATGCGGTGAAGTAGTTCGGGAACGCCAGACCGTCGCGGATGGTGACCGCGTGCAGTTCGGTGAGGACGTTCTCCAGGTGGAGGACGGCGTGACGGCCTCCGGCCGCGCCGCCGTAGCTGACGAAGGCCACGGGCTTGGCCGTCCACTGGGTGAAGTGCCAGTCGATGGCGGCCTTCAAGGAGGCGGGGTAGCTGTGGTTGTACTCGGGCGTGACCAGGATGAAGGCGTCCGCCTCCTCCAGGCGGGACGTCAGGGGCGCCATCGCTTCGGGGCGCGGGTAGGAGTCGCCGGCGTACTTCGGCGACTCCGCCGGCAACGACAGGGGGATCTCGAAGTCGGCGAGATCGACGACCTCGACGTCGAACCCGCCGTGTTCGCGCGCCTGCTCGGCGACCCAGGAGGCGACGACGGGTCCGAACCGGCCTTCGCGGATGCTCCCGACGATGATGACCAAGGTGTGCTTCTCGTTCATGGGCCCTACCGTCCACTGCCGGCGCAGCGGCAACCAGACCGGGCATAGGCTGGCCCCCGCAGGGCCATGCTGCGGCATTCGGACGCGGCGGCACCGCCAATAGACTCCGGCCATGGGCACCCCACTGGGCGACTTCGTCCGCGCCAAGCGCGACAGCATCCAGCCCGAGTCGTTCGGGCTCCCCGTCCGCGGCCGTCGGCGCTCCCCGGGGCTGCGGCGCTCGGACCTGGCCACGCGCGCCGGGATCAGCGTGGAGTATCTGACCCGTATCGAGCAGGGACGGGACCGCAACCCGTCCCCGGCCGTGGTCAACGCGCTCGCCGACGCCCTGAGCCTGGACGCCGCCGAACGCGAGCACCTGCGTTACCTCGCCAAGATCACCGGAGGGGCCTGCCCGGGGGTCCGGCGGGCGGCGCCCCCCAGCCGTCATGTCCGCCCCACCGTGCTGGCGACCCTCCGGCTGCTTGAGCCCGCGGTCGCGTTCGTCACCAACCGCCTGGGCGACGTGCTCGCGCACACCAGCGGGTTCGAGCTGATGATGCGCGGGAGCGGCCTGCTGGAGACCCAGGAGCCGAACCTGACGCGCTACGTGTTCACCGATCCGCGGGCCCGGACGTTCTTCGCCGACTGGGATCAGGTGGCCGACGAGCAGGCCTTCGACCTGTGGCTCGGACCGTCCGTGGAGTCCTCCGAGTGGTTCAAGTCCCAGCTCGCCCCCCTCGCCGGGCAGGAGTTCACCCGGCGGCTCGACCGCCACCTGCCCCCGCCACAGGTCCCGCTCCGGCTCAACCACCCCATGGGGTACGAGCTGCGGTGGCAGCGGGAACGGCTGGAGCTGCCGCGCACCGACGCGCAGGAACTGGTCGTCCTCCTGCCCGCCGACGAGGCGACGGAGCAGGCCATGGAGCGCCTGCGCCGTCGGCCCGGCGGCGCGCTTCGCGCGATCGGCTGACGTGGCCGGGTAGTAGCCTCCCGGCAAGGTCTTTTCCCTTGCGTTCCGGGTGTGGGCGGTCACGGATTGTGGGACGCTGGGTGGGCGGCGTACCGGGTGGAGGGAGGCGCGTTCCGGGCGGGAGCACGTGCACGGGATGCGGCGTCCCCGGGTTACGTCGGCGTAACGCCTGCCAAGGCGACGTCTACGGGGGCGATGGGGCCGTAAAGTTTTGCTGGTCCATGTTTTACCTAACCTTGGTGGGGACGGAAGCCGATGCCGCAGATCGCGCCGCTCGTGGCGGGCGACCCCAGCAGGCTGGGGTCCTTTCGCCTGACCGGGCGCATCGGTGAGGGGGGCCAGGGCGTCGTCTATCTCGGGATCAACGACGCGGGCGAGCGTGCGGCGATCAAGCTGCTGCACGTGAAGTTCACCGGTGACGCGACCGCGCGGTCCCGGTTCGCCCGCGAGCTGCGCGCCGCTCAGCGTGTGGCCTCCTTCTGCACGGCCCGGGTGGTCGAGGCCGATCTCGAGGGCGACACGCCGTACATCGCGAGCGAGTTCATCGAGGGACGTTCGCTGCGCGAGATCGTGGACAGCGACGGGCCGCTGCGCGGGTCGGCGCTCGACCGGCTCGCCATCGGCACCGCGACCGCGCTGACGGCGATCCATCACGCCTCGATCGTGCACCGTGACTTCAAGCCCGACAACGTGCTGATCGCCGCCGACGGGCCGCGCGTGGTCGACTTCGGGATCGCGCGCATCCTCGACTCGACCGGTACGATCACCAGCCGCGCGATCGGCACCCCGGCCTACATGGCGCCGGAGCAGATCGCCGGCGACGACGTGGGGCCCCACACCGACGTGTTCGCCTGGGGCGCGACGATCGCGTTCGCGGCCACCGGGATCACGGTGTTCGACGGCAGCTCCATCGCGGTGGTGCTCAACCGCATCCTGAACCACGAGGTCGATCTCGGCATGCTGCCGGAGCCGCTGCGCAGCGTCGTACGCGCGTCGCTGTCGAAGCAGGCGACCTCGCGGCCGTCCGCCGACCAGATCCTGCTGCGGCTGCTCGGCCATCCCGAGAACGCCGGCGCCGACGCCGCCGTGCTGACGCAGGGCGTGCAGGTGGCCAACCCGGTGGTGGGCGACAGCGACGTCACCCGGCTGGCCCAGCGGCTGCCGGGCGCGGGACGCACCACCGAGCAGCAGTCGATCGGGCACCTGCCCACCCACCAGTCGGTGAGCCACCAGCAGCCGCCGCAGCACCACACCGGATACCCGCAGCACGGGTGGCCGCAGCCGGCGCCGACCGATCTGCACTCCCAGCGGATCGACCTGCCCCCGCAGCAGCCTCAGCCGCCGTCTCAGCAGCCGCTCGACGTGCCGCCGCCGAGCTGGCAGGTGCCGTCGCAGGGCCCCGGGCAGGCCAGTACGGTGGCGAGCGGGTCCGGCCGGGGTCCGGGGAAGCGCGCGTGGATCGTCCTGCTCGTCCTGGTGCTGGTCGCGGCCGGGGGAGCGGGCGTCGCGTACGCCTCGGGCTGGCGGCCCGCGTTCCTCGGGCAGGCCCGTACGAGCGGCGGCACGAACCAGGCGAGCGTGGACGACCCGCCGGTCGATCCGGACGCCACGTACGCCTCGGTGGTGGACAAGGCGGCCAAGACCGGCAGGCTCACCATCGGCATGCGCGACTTCCTGCCTGACGTGTCGCTGATGAGCGGTTCGGGCACCTGGTCCGGGTTCGAGGTGGATCTGGCCAAGGCGATCGGCAAGTCGCTGGGCGTGCCGGAGGACAAGATCACCTTCCGGGCGACGAGCCGGCGGGAGCGGCCCGCGCTGCTGGCCACCGGCCAGCTCGACATGGTGATCTCGACCTACTCCATCAACACCGCCGACGACGTGTCCTTCGCCGGGCCCTACTACCTCGCCCACGTCGACCTGCTGGTCAAGGACGGCTCGCCGATCACGACCGTCTCCGGACTGGAGGGCCGCAAGCTGTGCCAGCCCGCCTCCAGCGTCTCGGTGGGGATCGTGCAGCGCGCGGTGCAGCAGGTGACGCTGGTCCCGGCCCAGACCTACACCGACTGCATGAACATGCTCATCGACGGCACGGTGGACGCGGTGCCGGGCGACGACATCGTGCTGGCCGGCTTCGCCAACCGCGAGACCATCCGGTTCAAGGTGATCGGCGCGAAGCTGACCGACGAGCGTTACGCGGTGGCGCTGAAGAAGGGCGACCAGCGCGGCTGCGAGGCCGTGCGCGCGGCCATCGCCGGCCTGTACCGCGACGGCACCGTCTCCACGCTGCTGCGCAGGCACTTCGGCAACGTCGAGTTCGACTGGGAGGAGAACCTTCCGGCAATGGAACCGTGCGGTTCGTGAGGGTTCTTGCCAAGCAGCCGGGTAGGCGGTGACGTGCGCGGAAGGACGTGAAGGTAGCATCCGACCGACACGAAATCATCCGAACACCCGCGAGTTGGGGGAAGGCAATGCCCGAGACTCCCGTCAAGGTAACCGTCACCGGCGCCGCCGGACAGATCGGCTACGCGCTGCTGTTCCGCATCGCGTCGGGCCAGCTTCTGGGCGCCGACGTGCCGGTCAAGCTGAGCCTGCTGGAGATCCCGCAGGCGGTGAAAGCGGCGGAGGGCACGGCGATGGAGCTCGACGACTGCGCCTTCCCGCTCCTGCGGGGCATCGAGATCACCGACGACCTGACCACGGCGTTCGACGGGACCAACATCGCGCTGCTGGTGGGCGCGCTGCCGCGCAAGGCGGGCATGGAGCGCGGCGACCTGCTTGAGGCCAACGGCGGCATCTTCGGCCCCCAGGGCAAGGCGATCAACGACCACGCGGCCGACGACGTACGGGTGCTCGTGGTGGGCAACCCGGCCAACACCAACGCGCTGATCGCCCAGTCGGCGGCGCCCGACGTGCCGGCCGAGCGCTTCACCGCGATGACCCGCCTGGACCACAACCGCGCGCTGTCGCAGCTCGCGCAGAAGCTCCAGGTCTCGGTCACCGACATCAAGAAGATGACGATCTGGGGCAACCACTCCGCCACGCAGTACCCCGACCTGTTCCACGCCGAGGTCGGCGGCAAGATCGCCGCCGAGCTGGTGGACGAGACCTGGCTGCGCGAGACGTTCATTCCGACCGTGGCCAAGCGGGGCGCGGCCATCATCGAGGCGCGCGGGGCCTCCAGCGCCGCCTCGGCCGCCAACGCCGCGATCGACCACGTCTACGACTGGGTGAACGGCACGCCCGAGGGCGACTGGACCTCGGCCGCGATCCCGTCCGACGGCTCCTACGGGGTGCCCGAGGGCCTGATCTCCTCCTTCCCGGTCGTCTCCCGGGGCGGCAAGTGGGAGATCGTCCAGGGCCTGGAGATCGACGACTTCTCGCGCTCGCGCATCGACGCCTCGGTGGCGGAGCTGGGCGAGGAGCGCGACGCCGTACGGCAGCTCGGCCTCATCTGACCCGTACGCTCCCGCCCCCGCCCGGCCGCCGGGCGGGGGCGGTCGCGTCTTCCGGCCCGGCACGACACGGCAAAAGGGTCATATGGCGGCGGCGTGTCGGGGAGTCCGGGGCTCCCGGGCCGCCTTCAATGATCGACTATGTTTCGGGGAACATGTGTGAAGGGCCGCCTGGCCGCGGGGGCGCTGGCGGGAGGCGTCTGCGCCGCCGCCGCGATCGTGCCGGGCGGCGCGACAACGCCGGCCCTGGCGGACGGACGGCCGGCGTTGTCGGTGAGCATCACCGCCCATCCCAAGATCGCCCAGCCGGGCCGCCCGCTGACGTACCGGGTCTACGTCCGCAACACCGGCCCTGGCGACGCGGTCACACCGGTGCTGCGGGTGCGGCTGCCGGACGAGGTCACGATCAAGGGCACCGACGTCAGCGAGTGCCGCCCCGCCAGGGGGAAGCACGGCGCCAACGAGGTGGTGTGCGCGTCCGGATTCGACGTGCCCGCCGGGTACGGCGGCGGGGTGAACATCGTGGGCACCGTCTCCACCCGGGCGAGCGGCACGCTGCTCGCGGTCGCCACCCTGGAGTCGCCCGCACCGGGCACCAAGGACACGACCGGCAAGCCCGGAAAGAGCGACAAGACTGGGAAGGGCGACAAGACCAGCAAGGTCGCGGAATCCACGGAGACCACGGACACCGCCGACGCCTCGGGGGCCGAGGAGGACCGGCCCCGGCCGCAAGGCGCGACCGGGCACAGGCCCGGGACCGGGCGCGGCTCCGGGGCCGAGGACGCGGCCGGGCGTGCGGTGAGGGCCGAGCGTGGGCCCCGGGCCGAAGGGGCGGGTGGGGCCGAGCGTGGGGCGCGGGCCCAGGATGCGGTCAGGCGTACGGCCGAGGTCGGGCCCCGGGCCGATGACCGCTCCCGGATCGAGGGCGTGGGCACGATCGAGCGCGACCCGGAGCCCGAGGCCGGGCGCGGGGCCCGGGCCGAAGACGCGGCCGGGCGTGGCGCCAGAGGAGAGCGTGGCAGGCGGGCCGAGGGTGCGGCCCACCGTGGTACGGAGGCCGCGCGCGGGTCCCGGGCCGAGGACCGCTCCCGGGCCGTGGGCATGGTCGAGCGCGAGCCCGAGCCTGAGGCGGGCCGTGGGGCACGGACCGAGGAGGCGGCTGGGCGTGGGAACCGCGCCGAAGATCGCAGCCGGGCGGAGGGCCTGGGCGTGATCAAGGCCGACTCGGACCCTGTGCCCATGCCTGAGCCCGAACCCGAAGCCGATGCTGAGGCCGAGCTTGAGGACGAGGCTCGGGACGTGCCCGTGGACGGGGCCGAGGCCGAGGACGGGACGACCGCGTTCGTGCGGACCCCGGTGGCCGAAGGGGCCGATCTGAGTCTGCGGCTGGGGTTCGGCCGGGAGTTCAAGGTGGCCCGGATGCTGGCGGTGGTGCGGAACGACGGCGACGTGCCGGTGAAGGACGCGCGCCTGTACGTACGGCTGCGGCCGGAATCGGACGGGAGCGGCACGCGCGGAGCCCGGTGCCGCCCGGACGGGGACGGCCTGGTGTGCCGGCTGCCCGTGCTGCCCCCGCACAAGTCGGTGCATGTACGGCTGGACTATGACAGGCCGGAGCCCGGACGCAACGGCAAGCGCGGGCCGATCTCGGCGCGGGCGCTGGTGTACTCCGCCGCGGTGGGGGACCGGTACCCGGGCAACAACAGCGACTCGATGGAGTTCACCATCGGCTGAGCCATCGGTCGAGCCTGGTCGAGCGATCGGTCGAGCGATCGGCCGAGCCATCGCCTGAACGATCGGTTGGGCGATCGGTCGCGAGCCATGGGTCGAGCGGGTCGGCTGAGGGATCGGTGCAAGCACGCCGGTCCGTCCGCGCCGGTTCCGGTCGGGAGCGGCGCGGACGGACCGGTTCAGCGGGCGTTCGGGGTGCCCGTGGGCGGGCACACGCGCTCCGGTGAGGTGAGGTCGCCCGGATCGACGGTGGCGAACACGACGCCGCCGGCGGCGGCCACGCTGCCGAGCAGGATGAGGGCGACGAACATCACCTTCGCGGCCAATGGTGAAACGCGCCTCACATTACGTAATCACATCACAATTTCACCGGCCGCACACACGGTTTCGCGGAACGTCACGCCACGCCTTGCCCGCGCAGCGCCGCCCACGCGTCGCCGATGATCTGCGGCAGGGTCGTACGCTCCGGCTTCCAGCCCAGGTCGCGCTGGATGCGGGCCGAGGACGCGACCAGCACCGCCGGGTCGCCCGGTCGCCGGTCGGCGATGGTGGCCGGGATGGCGTGGCCGGTGACCTCGCGGCAGGCGGCGATGACCTCCTGCACCGAGAAGCCGGTGCCGCTGCCCAGGTTGTAGATCGCGTGCTCGCCCTCGGCGGTGGCGTCGAGCGCGAGCAGGTGGGCGCGGGCCAGGTCGTCGACGTGGATGTAGTCGCGGATGCACGTGCCGTCGGGCGTGGGGTAGTCGGTGCCGAAGACGTTCACCGAGTCGCGCTCGCCGAGCGCGACCGCGAGCACATTGGGGATGAGGTGGGTCTCGACGGCATGGCGCTCCCGGTAGACCGTACCGTCGGCCGCGGTGTAGGCGCCGGCGACGTTGAAGTAGCGCAGACTGACCGGGGCCAGGCCGTGCAGCCCCGCGTACGCGGTGAGCGCGGTGTCCACCGCCAGCTTGGAGGCGCCGTACGGGTTGGTCGGCCGGGTCGGGTCGGTCTCCAGGATCGGGGTGCGCTCCGGCTCGCCGTACGTCGCCGCCGTGGAGGAGAACACGATCCGGCGCACCCCCGCGGTGCGCATGGCGTCGAGCAGCGCCAGCGTGCCGCCGAGGTTGTTGGCCCAGTACAGCCCGGGGTTGGCCACCGACTCGCCCACCAGCGACTTGGCCGCGAAGTGCAGCACGCCGTCGAAGCCCCCCTCGGCCAGCACGCCCCCGGCCTCGGTGATGGACCCCTGGACGAGGCGCGCCCCGCCCGGTACCGCGTCGGCGTGCCCGGTGGACAGGTCGTCCAGCACCACGACCTCGTGGCCGGCGTCCACGAGTTGCGCGGCGACCACGCTTCCGATGTATCCGGCGCCCCCGGTGACCAGCAGCTTCACGTACCTGCACCCCTTGTTCATCTGTGTTGGAAAGTGTTGGAATTTGTACGGCCGCTGGTGCCAGCATACGCGCATCCGGTCTCCGCCGGGGATAAAGAGGGCGGGTACGCTGGCACCTTCAACATCGGCCCCGTGTGGAACCGGGTAGTCGCGTGAACAATGTCCTCGCCAACATCGCGCTGGTCCTGATCTTCGTCCTGATCGGCGGGTTCTTCGCGGCGGCGGAGATGGCGATGGTCTCCCTGCGGGAGAGCCAGGTGCGCCAGCTCAGCAAGCACGGCCGCCGGGGCGCCACAGTGGCCCAGCTCGCCAGAGACCCCAACCGCTTCCTGTCCGCGGTGCAGATCGGGGTGACCGTGGCCACGATGCTGTCGGCCGCCTTCGGCGCCGACACGCTCGCCTCCGACCTCGCGCCCGTGCTGGTGACGTGGGGCCTGCCCGGGGGCGCCGCCGCGCCCGCGGCGCTGGTCCTGGTCACCCTGGCCATCTCCTACGTCTCGCTGGTGCTCGGCGAGCTGGCCCCCAAGCGCCTGGCCCGGCAGCGCGCCGAGGGGATGGCGCTGGTCGTGGCCCCGTTCCTGAACGGCGTGGCCGCGCTGTCGCGGCCGGTGATCTGGGCGCTGTCGGTCTCCACCGACCTGGTGGTGCGCCTGCTCGGCGGCAACCCCGAGGCCGACCGCGAGGAGATGAGCGCCGACGAGCTGCGCGACATGGTGGTCGGGCACCAGGAGCTGCCCGCCGACGAGCGCCAGCTCATCATGGAGGTCTTCGCGGCCGGCAAGCGGCAGCTCAGGGAGGTGATGCTGCCGCGTACCGAGGTGGAGTTCATGTCGGCCGACACGGTGCTGGCCGAGGCCGCGGTGCTCGCCGCGACGATGCCGCACTCGCGCTTCCCCGTCTACCGCGACTCCTACGACAACGTGGTCGGCTTCGTGCACGTGCGCGACCTGCTGGACCCGGTGCTCACCGGCCGGGTCGAGCCGATCAGCGAGCTGGTGCGCATCCGCCCGGTCAAGCTGGTGCCGGCCAGCAAACGGGTGCTGCCCACGCTGTCGGAGATGCGCGATGAGGGCCACCATCTCGCGATCGTGGTGGACGAGTACGGCGGCACGGCCGGCATCGTCACCCTGGAAGACCTGGTCGAGGAGCTGATCGGCGACATCCGCGACGAGTACGACGTCGAGGACGAGCAGGCCGTGCGGCTGCCCGCGGGTGAGATCGAGATCGACGGCCTGACCAACCTGGGCGACGTCGCCGAGCAGGCCGGCGTCCGGCTGCCCGAGGGGCCGTACGAGACGCTGGGCGGGTTCGTGATGGCGGCGCTGGGCCGCCTGCCCGCGCTGGGCGACCGCGTGGAGATCCCCGGATTCCAGCTCACCGTGACCGAGATGGACGGCCGCCGGGTCGCCCGGGTGCGGATCGAGCGGCGCGCGCTGCCCCTGGTGGCGGCTCCGGCGGACAAGGAGGATCCCGGCGCCGCGGGCAAGCCCGTCGAGTCGCATGGAGCGCCGGATACCTGACACAATCGAGGGCTATGGCCAGACCTCGCGTACTATCCGGCATCCAGCCCACGGCGGACTCCTTCCACCTGGGCAACTACCTGGGTGCCGTCCGCCAGTGGGTGGCGATGCAGGAGACCCACGACGCGTTCTACTGCGTGGTCGATCTGCACGCCATCACCGTGCAGCCCGACCCCGCCGAGCTGCGCCGCCGCACCCGGATCGCGGCGGCCCAGTTGTTCGCCTGCGGGCTCGACCCCGAGCGGTGCACGGTGTTCGTGCAGAGCCACGTGCGCGAGCACAGCGAGCTGGCCTGGGTGCTGATCTGCCTCACCGGCATGGGCGAGGCCGGCCGCATGACCCAGTTCAAGGACAAGTCGGCCAAGTACGGCGAGGGCGCGGCCAGCGTCGGGCTGTTCACCTACCCGATCCTGCAGGCCGCCGACATCCTGCTCTACCACGCCGACGAGGTCCCGGTCGGCGCCGACCAGAAGCAGCACCTCGAACTCACCCGCGACCTGGCGCAGCGGTTCAACCACCGTTACGGCGACACCTTCACCCTGCCCAAGCCGGCGATCCCGAAGGAGGTCGAGAAGATCACCGACCTCCAGGACCCGACGTCGAAGATGTCCAAGTCGTCCTCCAGCCCGCAGGGCATCCTGGACCTGCTGGAGCAGCCCGGCCCGCTGCGCAAGAAGGTCATGCGCGCGGTCACCGACACCGGCTCCGAGGTCGTGGCCGACGAGGAGAACAAACCGGGCGTCACCAACCTGCTGCGCATCCAGTCGGCGCTGACGGGCACCCCGATCCCCGAGCTGGAGGCCCGCTACGCCGGGCAGGGCTACGGCACCTTCAAGAAGGACGTCGCCGAGGCGGTGATCGAGACCTTCACCCCGATCCGCGAGCGCACCGAGAAGCTGCTCGCCGACGAGCACGAGCTGGACCGCCTGCTGGCCATCGGCGCCGAGCGCGCCGGGGCCGTCGCCCGCGCGACCATGGAGAAGGTCCGCGACCGCGTGGGGTTCCTGCCCCGGGTCTGACCTCCCGTTCGCGCCGTCCGGCCGGGATGGCCGGGCGGCGCCTGGGTAGGGCCCGGACATGGGAAGACTGCTCGCGCGCCTCCAACGGTTCGCCGGGGCGCGAAAAGAACGCGGACGCGCCGCCGTCGGGCGCGCGAGGATCAGATGGCCCTGGCTGGACCACGTGCTGCGCACGGTGCAGCGGTACCAGGTGCAGTCGGGCGACCGGCTCGCGGGCGCGGTGACGTACTTCGCGTTCCTGTCCTTCTTCCCCATCATCGCGCTGGCGTTCGCGCTGTTCGGGTACATCGTGACGGTTCGTCCTGACGCGCTGGAGACGCTGCAGGCGGCGATCAACGAGCAGCTCCCGGGGCTGGCGGACAAGCTCCGGTTGCAGGAGCTGTCCAAGGCCCGGGTGGGCGCGGGCATCCTCGGCCTGCTCGGTCTGCTGTACGCCGGGCTCGGCGCGGTGGACGCGCTGCGCGGCGCGCTGCGCGAGATCTCCATGACCACCGAGCCGCCGCTGAACTTCTTCCTCGGCAAGCTGCGCGACCTGGTCGCGCTGGTGCTGATCGGGCTGACCGCCGTGCTGTCCGTGGCCGTGGGCGGCTTCGCCACCGGGGCGACCGGAACGGTGGCGGGCTGGCTGGGCCTGTCGCACTCGGTGGTCGGGCAGACGGGGGTGTGGCTGGTCGGCCTGGCGGTGAGCCTGGGCGCCGACATGCTGGTGTTCCTGATCGTGCTGGGCTGGCTGGCGCGCGCCACGCAGCCCTTCCGCGCGGTGCTCGGCGGCGCCCTGATCGCGGCGGTCGGGCTCCAGGTGCTCAAGCAGCTCGCCACGCTGATCCTGGCGGGCACCCTGAACAACCCGGTGTACGGCACGTTCGCCGTCATCGCGGGCCTGCTGCTGTGGATCAACCTCGCCACCCGGGTCACCCTGTACGCCGCCGCCTGGACGGCCACGGCGACCCTCGGCCCGCCGCCCGAGCCCACGCCCTTGCCGGCCGTGCACGGCTCTCCCAGCGGCGCCAGGGCGAGCTGAGGAGGCGCCGGGGCTACTCCCAGCGGGCGCGGGCGCGGCGACGTACGCCGATGATGACCCAGAGCAGGCCCGCGACCAGACCGGCCGCGATGACCACGGGGGCGATGAGGCCGCCCACCCCGCCGCGCCTGTCGGCCGCGGACACCGGGGAGTGGCTGGGCACGGCGGGCGCGCTGGGCGCCGGCGCCACCGGGGCGCTGGACTGCGCCCCGCCGACCGGGCTGGTGGCCTGCGGGTCGGCGGCAGGCAGCGGATCGACCAGCCTGCCGACCGAGACGCCCCGCCCCTGGAAGGCGAAGCCCCAGTCGAGCAGCTTGCCGACCTCGTCCCAGAAGTAGCCGTCGTGCCGCATGATCGAGACGATGATGGTGCGGTCGCCGCGCTTGGCCGCGCCGACGAAGCTGCCCATGGCCTTGGACGTCCAGCCGTTCTTGACGCCGATCATGCCCTTGTAGCGGTAGAGCAGCTTGTTGTGGTTGGAGATCTCGTAGTGGCCCTTCGGGGCCGGGAACTTCGCGGTCTTCGTACTGACATATCGCCGGAAATCGGGGTTCGCCAGCCCGGCCCGTGCGATCAGCGCCAGGTCGTACGCCGAGCTGCTCTGCCCCGGCCGGTCCAGCCCGCTCGGGGTCTTGGCCACGGTGTCCAGCGCCTGGAGCCGCCGCGCCTCGGCGTTCATGTCGGCCATGGTCTGGCGCAGGCTGCCGTTGGCCTCCGCGAGCGCCATCGCGGCGTCGTTGCCCGAGGACATCATCAGCGCCCGGAACAGGTCGGCGACGCTGTAGGTGCCCTTGACCGACAGCCCGACCGCGCTGCCCTCCTGGTTGCAGGCGTTCCGGCTGGGCCGGATCTTGGCGTTCTTGTCCAGCTTCGGGATCAGCGTCACCGCGGTCAAGATCTTCAGGGTGCTGGCCGGCAGGTAGCGCCCGTGCGGGTCCTTGGCGGCCAGCACCTCGCCGGTGACGGCGTCGGCGATCACGTACGACTTCGCGGCCGTCTTCGGCGGCGCCTTCACCCCGGCCGGGACCACGAGCCCCCGCCCGCCCAGCAGTTCGCCCCCGATCGGGGTGGCCCTCTCCGGGCGGGCCACGGCCGGGGGCGCGACCAGCGTCGGCGCGAGCAGTGCGGTGGCGAGCAGTGCCGCGCCCGGCAGCAGGTGATATGTCCGCATAGCGATCTCAGAGTAGCTTCGCACCCGTTTGCATACGCACTGACTTCCCGCAGAGGGTGCTGGGACACCCGGCCTGTGCGTGCCTTGATACTGGGCGCATGCAAATGTCACGAACGGTCGCGGCGTTCCTCCTCGGCCTTGCCGCGTTCATGGTCTTCGAGTGGATCAGCCTTGGGTTCAACCTCGCCGACGGGCACGAGACCTCCTTCTACGTCGTGCACGGCATCCTGATCGGGGTCAACCTGGTGCTGGCGCTGGTGCTGGGCGCCATCGGCGTACGCGGGCTGCGGGGCGGCAAGCGGGTCAGGTGAGCGCGCCGAGGGCCCGCAGCGTGGCCCGGTGCAGCTCGGCCGCGGCCTCGGGGGAGTCGGCGATGCTGGTGAAGCCCACCTTGCCGTACTTCGTGACCGCCCCCAGCAGGTGCAGCACGTTGCCCGTGCGCGAGGCCCGGTCGAAGCCCAGCCCGAGCTGCTCGACCAGCTTGACGACCTCGCGCGGGCTCTTGCCGTGCAGGAACGCCGATGCGCAGTTGTCGGTCGCCGCGTAGTACTTGGGCCGGCCCCCGGCGACGAGCGTGCCCAGCCCGGGGTCGTACGCGCCGCCGGTGGTGAGCAGGGCGGCCCCGAACGGGTGCGTGGTGCCGCCGATGCGCAGGTTGATCTCGCACAGCAGCGCGCCGTACCCGGCGTCCGACTTCAGCGCGAAGAAGTCCATTCCGAACAGGCCGATGACGCCCCGCTCGGCCATCACCCGGGCGATCCGCGCGGCGCACTCGCCCACCGGCCCCCGGTACTCCGGGCGCGCCGGGAAGGTGCAGCCCTGGTAGACGTCCGCGTTCGCGCCGCCGAGCACCTGGTCATGCGTGGCCACCACGTCGAAGTGGCCGCCGGGGGTGATCCGGGCCAGGGCGCTGGGGAAGTACAGCGGCCGGTGCTCGATGAACTCCTCGATCACCGCGCCGCGCTCGGCCACCTTGTCCGCGAAACTGGCCCAGGTCTCGCCCGCGGCGGAGAAGCTGGTCGGGCACTGCGCCAGCGGGGTGTCCCCGTCGGGCACCACGACCGCGTTGCCCAGGCCGGAGTAGCTGTCGTTCAGCTTGACGATCACCCGGTTCGGGCGGGGCAGCGCTCGGGCCGCCTGCTCGATCTCCGCCAGCGAGCGCAGGTCGGCGAAGCCGCGGGCCATGGGCACGCCCGCCTCCTCGCCGACGAGCCTGGCGCCGGTCTTGGAGCCCAGGTGCGCGAGCGCGGGCGGCGGGCCGTACACCGGGATGGACAGCGCCTCGGCGAGCAGTTGCTCGTCCGGGGAGGCGACGAACGGCAGCAGCCAGGCGTCCTCGCCCGCGATCAGCTCCCGCAGCCGGCGTACGAGGCCGGGACGGCGCAGCACGGCCTGGGTGAGCGGCAGCGTGCCCGGGTCGCAGGTGCTGATCATGTGCAGCCGGGAGCGGGCGCCGGCCGGGTCGTCCAGGAAGCTCAGGTAGTACTCCACGATCGCGTCGTCCACGGGATCGGAGGAGACGTAGATCACTCGTACCCCGGGTGCGCGCAGGGTGAGGAGCAGGAACAACAGGCGCTCCTCGTAGGCGCGGACCCCTTTGATCCGCCGCAGCTCGTCCTGCGGCAGGGAGAGTGAGGGGATGACCACCAAAGTCCCCTCACTCGGTTCGAAGATGCTCAACTTCGCGTGCTTCTTCGCGAATGGGATATTAGTGATCATACTGGGAGTGAACCATGCATTCTTCTCATCGGCATGCAGCGCCAGGGTTCGATCACTAGCACCTGAAGGCCCAACAATCCGCTATCCGACGGGCGTTTAACCGGGTTTAGGGGCCCGCCCGTGATCTGCGGCGGCGTCCCGGAAGGCGGGGCTAGCCTGGGGGTCCGCGCGGACTATCCCCGAGTGGTTCCTTAGGGTGGTTTTCGGGTAATTCGCTGGATGAGCCACCGCTGGGGCCGGATGCGTTTTCCGTGGCGGGAGGGGCCGTCGGTGCCCCTGGTACGGCCGCCGCCGGTCCGGCAATTGACGTGGTTGCCCGCGTGGTGGTCCGGCGGCGAGATAAAGTCGAATCATCGTCAACGCGCTACGCGGCCTACAACTCACGCGTCCGGTTGCGCTGATGACCGACAGGCCGCACTGGAGCCGATCGCGCCACCCGGCGATCATCCAGCGGGGACTCGCTTTCTGGGGCACCGCGCCCCCGTACACGCCCGTGAGGCCGTACGGAGCGCGGAGCCTTGACATATTCGAAGATCGTGGCCGAGATGCGACGGCCTCCTGCGCCCGCCGTGGCGGGCGCCGCCGGCCGTACGCTCGGGGGGCGACTTGCTCGCGGCCTCTCCGGGAGCCTCTCGGCTGCGGTGGCAGATGGGACGGTGACTGATGCGGGCACGTGATCTGCGGGGCGAGCTCGACACCTTTCTCGCCGAGGTCGAGCCTGAGCTTGTCGACTTCCGGCGCGACATCCACATGCACCCCGAGCTGGCCTTCGCGGAGTACCGCACCACCCAGCGCATCGCGGCGAGGCTGAGCGACGCCGGCCTCATGCCCTCGGTGCTGCCCAAGGGCACCGGGGTCCTGTGTGACGTGGGCAGCGGCGACGGCCCGACCATCGCCCTGCGCGCCGACATCGACGCGCTCGCGCTGTCCGACGAGAAGGACGTGCCCTACCGCTCCACCGTGCCGGGCGTCTGCCACGCCTGCGGCCACGACGTGCACACCACGATCCTGCTCGGCACCTCGCTGTTCCTGGCCCGCCAGGCCGAGGCCGGCCTGCTGCCCGGCCGGGTCCGGCTGATCTTCCAGCCCGCCGAGGAGCTGCCCGGCGGCGCCCTGGAGGTCATGGCCTCCGGCGGCATCACCGAGGTCGACCGGATCTTCGGCCTGCACTGCGACCCCCGGCTCGACGTCGGCCAGGTCGGCCTGCGGGTCGGCGCGATCACCTCCGCCTGCGACAAGGTCAAGATCCGCGTCTCCGGCCCCGGCGGCCACACCGCCCGCCCCCACCTCACCGCCGACCTGGTGTTCGCGCTGGCCAAGATCCTCACCGAACTGCCCGCCGCGCTGTCGCGCCGGGTCGATCCCCGCTCCTCGCTCAGCCTGGTCTGGGGCCGGGTCGAGGCGGGCTCGGTGGCCAACGCCATCCCCGACGACGGCGTCGCCGAGGGCACCGTGCGCTGCCTGGACGAGGCCGCCTGGCACAGCGCCCCCGACATGATCAAGTCGCTGCTCGAATCGGTCGCCGGCGCGTACGGCGTCGAGGCCAAGATGGACTACACCCGCGGCGTGCCCCCGGTGATCAACGACGACGTGAGCATCCAGATGCTCACCGAGGCCGCCGAGCGGGTCCTCGGCACCGGCTCCGCCGTCCCCACCGAGCAGAGCCTCGGCGGCGAGGACTTCGGCTGGTACCTCGAATCCATCCCCGGCGCCTTCGCCCGCCTGGGCGTCCGCAAGCCCGGCTCCTCCGAGCGCCGCGACATCCACCAGGGCACCTTCGACGTGGACGAGTCCTGCATCGGCGTCGGCGTCCGCTTCATGGCCGCCACCGCCTTCACCGCCCTCTGGGAGGGCAACCGCCTCACCCCCACCGAACACATCGCCGAAGCCCTCGCCTGACGCGACCCGCCCTGGTGGGCGGGTTCCGGCAGAGGTCGTGCGGTCAGGGCGCGGGTCGTGCCCCGCGCCCTGCGGGGGCACCCAAGCCCGCCCGTGCGGGGGCACGGGCGATGAGCACGCCGCGGGCCGGGCCTGGGCCGAGAACCGGCGGGAGCCGGAGTGACGGGGGACATGGCCCTCGAAGAAGCCCAAGCCCCGCCCGCGCAGGGCTCGGTGAGCACAGCGCCCCAGCCCGACGGGTGCGGAGCATGCGCCGTGAGCACAGCGGCCGAGCCCCGCGCGTGTGGAGCACGCCACCAGCACAATCCAGCCATAAGCGCAGCGACCCTACGGGTCACCCTGCGCGGGTGGATGGGTTTCGCGGAGGGGTGTGGTGATGGGGTCAGCCTGCGTGGGTGGGCGGGTTTCGTGGAGGGGTGTGGTGATGGGGTCAGCCTGCGTGGGTGGGCGGGTTTCGCGGAAGGGTGTGGTGACGGGGTTGTGGTGGCTTGGGCGCGGGTCGTGTCTGGAGGAGGAGCGCAGGGAGCGAAGCGACCGGAGCGACGAGGGAAGACACGACCCTGTAGAGCGCCCAAGCCCGCCCGTGCGGAGCACGGGCCATGAGCACAGCCCGCCCGTGCGGAGCACGGGCCATGAGCACAGCCCGCCCGTGCGGAGCACGGGCCATGAGCACAGCCCGCCCGTGCGGAGCACGGGCCATGAGC
>NZ_JACHGN010000009.1:31601-435330 GCF_014202315.1 Thermocatellispora tengchongensis
AGCACAGCACAACCCGCTTTCAGGGTGCCTCGTGAGCCCTGTCTGTGCGCGACACGGGCAGGGAGAGGGTGCTCTTGGCGGGTTGGACCTTGATCACTGTGCCGGGCGGGTAGCGCAGGGTGTAGTCGTGGTCGGTGGAGAGCAGCACGACGCCGATGCGGTGGCCGGCCTTGAAGATGTAGTCCTGGGCCTGGAGGTCCCAGCGGAAGTCGTACATCTTGCCGGGGCGGAGCTCCTGGGTGCGGTCGGCGCGGTGGCGGTTGCGGACGTCGAGCCAGCCGCGGGTCACGATCTTGAAGGGGGCGGTCGCGGTGACGTGCTCGCGCAGTGCGGTGCAGCCGGTGTCGCCGGGTACGCCCTGGCCGTAGCAGAGCTGTTCGCCGGTCGCGCGCAGGGCGCCGGTGGCGCGGGTGTCCTCGCCGTAGTCCACCAGCAGCGCGGTGAGGTACGGCGAGCGGCCTGCCTCCAGGGAGGCCCGGACCTTGATCGTGGGGGTGCCGGAGATCCGGACGTCCCTGGTCAGCGGGGGGAACAGGTACGCCAGCCGGTTCGGGTCGGCCGTCTCGGGGGCGGCGGCGAGCTGCTCGGCCGTACGCGTCTTCTGGTCGGTGAACGCCTGGGTGCCCGCGCCGCCCAGCGGGACCGAGACCGGCCGGGTGCCGGGCAGCGGCCAGGACGCGTGCCGTCCCCACTGCCCGGCCGCGTGCTCGATGTCGGCCTGGGGCTCGCGCATGATGCCGTTGTCGATGCCGTACAGCCAGTGGTCGAACCAGGCGTGGAGCTGGCGCAGCCACTCGGCGGTGCGGATGTTGAACGGGTTGCTGTGCGCGCCCTGGGTCAGCCAGATCTTGCGCGGCGTGCCCTGGCGGGCCAGGGCGTCCCACCACTGCGCGGCCTGCTTGGTCTTGACGTTCCAGTCGTTGAGCCCGTGCACCAGGAACACGCTGGCCTTGACCTTGCGCACGTCGTCGAGGTAGTTGCGGGCGTCCCAGAAGGGGCTGTAGTCGCCGGTGACCCGGTCCTGGTCCTGCTCGATCCGGTCGATGAGCGCGCCGCACGCCTGCTGCCCGTTCGCGCGGGTCAGGACGTATCTGGCCAGTACGTCGGCGTCCTCGCCCTGGAACCCGCCGGGCGCGAGCACGCCGCCGTTGGCGCGGTAGTAGTCGTACCAGGAGGAGATCGCGGCGATCGGCACGATCGTCTTCAGGCCCTTGACGCCGGTGGTGGCCACCGCGTTGGGCAGCGTGCCGTTGTAGGAGACCCCGATCATGCCGACGTTCCCGGTGGACCAGTACGCCGTCACCGGCGCGCCGGTCGCGTCGAAGCCGCGGGCCCGGCCGTTGAGCCAGTCGATCGCGGCCTTCGGGCCGAGCGTCTCGTTGCGGTCGCCGGTGGTGGGGCAGCCGGTCGCCCGCCCGCTGCCCAGGTTCTCCACCAGCGCCACCGCGTAGCCGCGCGGCACGAAGTAGTTGTCGTAGTAGCCGTCGAACGGGCCGGCCGCGTTCACGGTGACGCCGGCCTCGGCGAGGGCGTCCATCTTGTTGCGGGCGCTGCGGGTCTTGAACGCCTCGCCGTCGTCGATGTCCACGTCGTGGTTGGGCACGTCGTTGCCGCCCGCGTAGTACGGGCTGGCCTCCATGATGACCGGCACCTTCAGGCCCTGCTCGGTCTCCTTGGGGCGCATGATGTCCACCGCGACCCGGTCGGGGGTGCCGTCGGCGTCGCTGTCCACCCCGGCGACCTCGACGTACACGGTCTGCACCACCGCGTCGGCGCGCGAGTACACCGGCTGGGTGGCCCCGCCGGCGACGGGCGGTTTCACCGGCGGCGCCGACGCCCCGGCGGGAGAGATGGGCGCGGCGGCCAGGGCCGCCGCGAGGAGCACGCTGAGGAGTACCGCCTGCCGACCGCTGCGCATCATGATCTCCTGAGGGGGGACGCCGCGCGACTGCCTGAAGGGTCCGCCAGGACGCGCACTGACGCAAGATCTCGACAGCGGCCAAAATTTAGGTAAAGGTGGGCTTGAGGACCGGCACCGGACTTGGGCCGACGGTCAAGACCGCGTAAGCTTCGCGCGGGCACACGCGCGGCGATCCCGGTCGCACTCTTCGTGACGGAGTCTCCCCCCGGGCCGGACGCCGTGACCGATGTGCGCCGCTCGTCCGAATATGAGATCGGGTCACAGACGCGCTTGAGGTCGGTAACGGAGCGGTTGCGGAGCTGTGTGCAGGTTTGGTGTGTCCTGGTCAAACAACTATCTTCCGTGCAGGGTTGCCGCGTGCTCTGCGCGCGCGCGACGAGAGTGGACGGCGGGGAATGGGAGGAGTCACCTTGCTCCGCAACAAATTTGGCAAGCTGGCCATCAGTACGCTGGCCGGCGCCATGCTCATGGCCGCAGCCGCATGTGGAGGTAGCAGCGACAGCGGATCGAGCACCGCGAGCCCGGGTGCCTCCGGCGAGGCGTCGCAGTCCGGCAGCCTCAAGGTCGGTCTGGCGTTCGACGTCGGCGGTCGCGGTGACAAGTCGTTCAACGACTCCGCCTACGCCGGCCTGGAGCGGGCCCAGAAGGAGCTCGGCGCCGAGATCAGGGACCTGAGCCCGGCCGGCGACGGCTCGAACCGCGGTGAGCTGCTGCGTCAGCTCGCCGACGCCGGCTACAACCCGATCGTCGCGGTCGGCTTCGCGTACGCGGCCGACGTCGAGAAGGTCGCCAAGGAGTACACCGACGTCCAGTTCGCCATCGTCGACTCGGCCTCCAACGGGCCGAACGTCACCGGCCTGCTGTTCGCCGAGCAGCAGGGCTCCTACCTGGCGGGCGTCGCGGCGGCGCTGAAGAGCAAGACCGGCCACCTCGGCTTCGTCGGCGGCGTCGAGAGCGATCTGATCAAGAAGTTCGAGGCCGGCTTCCTGGCGGGCGCCAAGGCCACCAAGCCGGACATCAAGATCGACTCCAAGTACCTCACCCCCGACGGCGACTTCAGCGGCTTCAAGGCCCCAGACAAGGGCAAGATCGCGGCCGAGAAGATGTTCCAGGACGGCGCCGACATCGTCTACCACGCCGCCGGTGACTCCGGCCAGGGCGTCTTCCAGGCCGCGGCGGCGGCCGGCGAGGGCAAGTGGGCGATCGGCGTGGACGCCGACCAGGCGCTGACCGTCAAGGACCAGGCGCTGTCCAAGGTCATCATGACGTCCATGCTCAAGCGGGTGGACAACGCGGTGTTCGAGTACATCAAGGCCTTCCAGGGCGGTGCGAAGGGCGGCAGCGACGTCGTCTACGACCTCAAGACCGAGGGCGTCGGCCTGGCCACCACCGGTGACCACATCTCCGACATCCAGGACAAGCTTGACGAGGCCAAGCAGAAGATCATCAGCGGCGAGATCACGGTGCCCGACAAGCCCTGACGCACCGGGCTGCACAGGCCGGAAATCCTGCAACTCCTGATACCCCCTGCTATCTCCTGATAGCGGTGGGAAAAGGGTGCGAATCACGAGATCGTGTTCCGGCCGTACCGGGTAAAGACCGTGCGCGAGGTTCGCGCGTGGCCCGGGGAGCGGACCCACATCCGCTTCCCGGGCTTCGCCCTATCTCGCGGCCGCCGCCCCGCCCTCGCCACGCCCTGGACTTACCTCGGCCGGGCCGCCACACCCCCGGCGGCCCGGCGGGGAGCTTCGAGGAGAACCCATTGTCGACGAGCTCGGACACCCTCTCCACGGCGCCGCCCGCCGTCGCGCTGGAGGGCATCACCAAGCGCTTCCCCGGCGTCGTCGCCAACCACGACATTCGGATCACCGTCGCCCCGGGCACCGTCCACGCCATCGTGGGCGAGAACGGCGCCGGCAAGTCCACGCTGATGAAGATCCTGTACGGCATGCAGCGGCCGGACGAGGGCACGATCCGGGTCAACGGCCGGCAGGTGAGCTTCAAGACCCCCAGCGACGCCATCGCGGCCGGCATCGGCATGGTGCACCAGCACTTCATGCTGGCCGACAACCTGACCGTGCTGGAGAACATCGTCCTCGGCGCCGAGCCGAAGAAGGCCGGCCGGCTCGACACCGGCGCCGCCCGCGCCCGGATCAGGCAACTCGCCGAGGCGCACGGCCTGCGGGTCGATCCCGACCGGCTGGTGGAGGACCTCGGCGTCGGCGAGCGGCAGCGGGTGGAGATCCTCAAGGTGCTCTACCGCGGCGCGCGCATCCTGATCCTGGACGAGCCCACCGCGGTCCTGGTGCCGCAGGAGGTCGAGGAGCTGTTCGACAACCTGCGCGAGCTCAAGGCCGAGGGCCTGACCGTGATCTTCATCTCGCACAAGCTGGACGAGGTGCTGGACATCGCCGACGCGATCACCGTGATCCGGCGCGGCACCACCGTCGCCAGCGTGCTGCCGCGCGACGTCACCTCGCGCGAGCTGGCCGAGCTGATGGTCGGCAGCGAGCTGCCCACCCCCGAGACCCGCGAGTCCACGGTCACCGACCGGGTCGTGCTCGACGTGCGCGGCCTGCGCGTCACCGAGGGCGACCGCGTGGTGCTGGACGACGTGTCGTTCCCGGTGCACGCGGGCGAGGTCGTCGGCGTGGCCGGGGTCGAGGGCAACGGCCAGACCGAGCTGATCGAGGCCATCATGGGCCTGCACCCGCTGGCCGCCGGCGCGATCGAGCTGGGCGGCGAGGACATCACCGCCTGGTCCACCCGCAGGCGCCGCGAGTCGGGCATCGCCTACATCCCCGAGGACCGGCACCGCGAGGGCCTGCTGCTTGAGGCGTCGCTGTGGGAGAACCGGGTGCTCGGCCACCAGACCCGGCCTCCGGCGCGCGCGGGCATCTGGATCAACCGCGCCGCCGCCCGCAAGGACACCGAGCGGATCGTCAGGGCGTACGACGTGCGCACCCCCGGCGTGGACACGCTCGCGCTGGCCCTGTCCGGCGGCAACCAGCAGAAGCTGATCGTCGGCCGTGAGATGAGCGGCGACCCCAAGGCGCTCATCGCCGCCCACCCGACGCGCGGCGTGGACGTCGGCGCCCAGGCCGCCATCTGGGACCACCTGCGCGACGCGCGGGCGTCCGGCCTGGCCGTGCTGCTCATCTCGGCCGACCTGGACGAGCTGATCGGCCTGTCCGACACCCTGTACGTCATCTACCGGGGCCGGTTCGTCGCCCGCCTCGACCCCGGCCGGGTCACCCCCGAGAAACTCGGCGGCTACATGACCGGCGCCATCGCGGAGGACCAGGCATGAAGATCGCAGGGTTGCAGCGGGCCGGGCTCACCGCGCTCGGCGCGGTCGCCGCGGTGCTGTTCGCGTTCGCGGTCTCCAGCATCGCGATCGTCGCGGCCGGGGCCAGCCCGATCACCGCGTTGCAGGCGATGTTCGACTTCGGCGACGTCACCAACGCCGTCGTCAACAACATCACCACCATCCTGAACCGGGCGACCCCGCTGTTCATCGCGGGCCTGGCCGTGGCCATCGGCTTCCGGATGAACCTGTTCAACATCGGCGTGGAGGGCCAGTACCGGATCGCCGCGCTCGTCGCCGCCTTCGTCGGCGGCCAGCTCGCGCTGCCCGCGCCGCTGCACCTGACCGTGATCATCGTGGTCGCGATGGTCGCCGGCGGCCTGTACGCGCTGATCCCCGCGCTGCTGAAGGTCTACCGCGGCGTCAACGAGGTCATCGCGACGATCATGCTGAACTTCATCGCGATCAGCATGGCCGCCTACCTCGTCCGCGGCCCGTTCGCCGGCGAGCGCGAGGAGGGCGTGCTGACCACCTCCACCCCGCCGATCCCCGAGTCGGGCATGTTCCCCAACGTGAACTGGCTGTTCACGATGTTCGGCCTGCCCGCCCCGCGCGGCGCCGGGCTGTGGGGCTTCCTGATCGTCGCGGCCGTCGTGGGCGTGGTCATCTGGGTGGTGCTGGAGCGCACCCGCTTCGGCTTCGAGGTCAAGGCCAGCGGCCTTAACGGCACGGCCGCGCTCGCCTCCGGCGTCAACCCGCGCACAATGATCATCTCGGCGATGGTGCTGTCGGGCGCGGTCGCCGGGCTCATCGGCCTGCCCGAGATCCTGGGCCGCACCGGCAGCTACGGCACCAGCTTCACCCCCGGCCTCGGCTTCCTCGGCATCGCCGTCGCCCTGCTCGGCCGGAACAAGCCGGGCGGCATCGCGCTGGCCGCGCTGCTGTTCGGGTTCCTGGACCGCGCGACCACCCCGCTGCAGTTCGCCGACATCCCGCCGTCCGTCGTCTCCATCATCCAGGGAGCGATCGTGCTCATGGTCGTCATCGCCAACGAGGTCACCAGGCGGTTCGCCCTCCGCCAGGAGGAGCGCCGCGCCGCCGGGCACGCCTCCGCCCCGGCCCCCGCCGGAGCGAGCGCATGAGCGTCCAGACGGTCTCCGAGGGCACGGCCGAGGCCCGCCGCGTACGCCGCTACCACCTCGTCCTGATCGGGGTGGCCCTGCTCATCGTGGCGCTCTCCCTGGTCCGGGTGCTCGCCGACGCCACCGACCTGACGTCCTCCGGCACCTTCCGCGCCGCCCTCGGCCTGGCCATCCCCATCGGCCTGGCCGGGCTGGGCGGCCTGTGGGCCGAGCGGGCCGGCGTGGTCAACATCGGCCTTGAGGGCATGATGGTGCTCGGCACCTGGTTCGCCGGCTGGGCCGGCTACCAGTGGGGGCCGCTGGCCGCCCTGGTCGCGGGCCTGCTCGGCGGCGCGCTCGGCGGCCTGCTGCACGCCGTCGCCACCGTCACCTTCGGCGTGGACCACATCATCAGCGGCGTCGCGATCAACCTGCTCGGCCCCGGCATCACCCGCTTCCTGTCGGAGGTCCTCTACCGCGAGGGCACCGCGGCGAGCGAGGCCGGCGCCGGCATCACCACCTCGCCCACGCTCGCCGAGGTGCCCACGGTCAGCGTGCCGCTGCTGTCGTCGGGCCAGGACTGGCTGGGTGACCTGGAGAGCACCCACTGGTTCCTGCTGTCCGACGTGGCCGGGATGCTGCGCGGCCTCACCAGGGATGTCAACGTGCTGGCCATCCTGGCGGTGGCGCTGATCCCGCTGACGTACTACGTGCTCTGGCACACCGCCTTCGGCCTGCGGCTGCGCTCCTGCGGCGAGAACCCGTGGGCGGCCGAGTCGCTGGGCGTGAACGTCTACCGCACCAAGTACATCGCCACCGTGATCTCCGGCGCCTTCGCCGGCCTGGGCGGCGTGTTCCTGGTCTTCGTGACGCAGAAGTACGTCGAGGGCCAGACCTCCGGCCGCGGCTTCATCGGCCTGGCCGCCATGATCTTCGGCAACTGGCGCCCCGGCGGCCTGGCGGCGGGGGCGTCGCTGTTCGGCTACGCCGACGGCCTGCAGCTCCGCAGCTCCCAGGCGGTGACGGGCCTGTTCCTGTTCGGCGCGCTGCTCCTGCTCGGCTACGCGATCATGCAGGCGCGGAAGGCGGCGACGGCCGCGAACCGCACCGCCGGGACGTACACGGCGGTGGCCTTCGCCGCGCTCGGCGCGGTGGCCCTGCTGTGGCTGTGGCTCACGGTGGACACGTTGCCGAACGAGTTCGTCTTCATCACCCCGCACGTGCTGACGCTGCTGGTGCTGTCGGTAGCCTCACAGCGGCTGCGGATGCCCAAGGCCGACGGCGTTCGCTACCGCAGAGGAGAGCAACATTGAGCATCGACTGGACCCGCCTGCACCAGGCCGCGGTGGAGGCGATGACGCACGCCTACGCGCCGTACTCGAAGTTCCCGGTGGGCGCGGCGGCGCTGGTCGATGACGGTCGCATCGTGACCGGCTGCAACGTGGAGAACGCCTCCTACGGCGTGGGGCTGTGCGCCGAGTGCGGCCTGGTCTCGGCCCTGCACGCCACGGGCGGCGGGCGCCTGGTGGCCTTCACCTGCGTGGACGGCCACGAGGAGCTGCTGATGCCCTGCGGACGCTGCCGCCAGCTCCTCTACGAGCACGGCGGCCCGGAACTGCTGGTCGAGACGGCCGACGGGCCCAAGCCGATGGCGGAGATCCTGCCGTACGCGTTCGGCCCCGACGACCTGAGCAGGGGGGCGTGAGCCGTGGACGCCATCGACGTCATCATCACCAAGCGCGACGGCGGCGAGCTGAGCACCGAGCAGATCCGCTGGACGATCGACGCCTACACCCGGGGCGCCATCGCCGAGGAGCAGATGTCCTCCCTCGCCATGGCCATCCTGCTGCGCGGCATGACCCGGCGTGAGATCGCCGACTGGACCCAGGCCATGATCGACTCCGGCGAGCGCATGGACTGGTCGATGCTGGAGCGTCCGACGGCCGACAAGCACTCGACCGGCGGCGTGGGCGACAAGATCACCCTTCCGCTGGCGCCCCTGGTGGCGGCCTGCGGCGCGTACGTCCCGCAGCTCTCCGGCCGCGGTCTCGGCCACACCGGCGGCACCCTGGACAAGCTGGAGTCGATCCCCGGCTGGCGGGCGGACCTGACCAACGCCGAGATGCTCGCGGTCATCCGCGAGGCGGGCGCGGTCGTGTGCGCGGCAGGCGGCGGCCTGGCCCCCGCCGACAAGAAGCTGTACGCCCTGCGCGACGTCACCGGCACCGTCGAGTCGATCCCGCTGATCGCCAGCTCCATCATGAGCAAGAAGATCGCCGAGGGCACCGGCTCGCTGGTCCTGGACGTCAAGGTGGGCTCAGGGGCCTTCATGAAGACCACCGAGACGGCCCGCGAGCTGGCCCGGACCATGGTCGAGCTGGGCACCGACGCCGGGGTCCGCACGGTGGCCCTGCTGACCGCCATGGACCGCCCCCTCGGCCTGGCGGTCGGCAACGCCCTGGAGGTCGCCGAGGCGGTCGAGGTCCTGTCCGGCGGCGGGCCGGCCGACGTGGTGGAGCTCACCCTGCGCCTGGCCCGCGAGATGCTGGAGGCGGCCGGCGTACCGGGCGCCAAGGACCCCGAACGCGCCCTGGCCGACGGCAGCGCCATGGACGCCTGGCGGCGCATGATCATCGCTCAGGGCGGCGACCCCGACGCGCCGCTGCCGGCCGCCCCCGAGACCCTGGAGATCACCGCCGGGTCGAGCGGGGTCCTCGCCACCCTCGACGCGTACGCGGTCGGCGTGGCCGCCTGGCGGCTGGGCGCGGGCCGCGCCCGCAAGGAGGACCCGGTGAGCCCCGGGGCGGGCATCACCCTGCACGCCAAGCCGGGCGACAAGGTCGAGCCCGGCCGCCCCCTGATGACCCTGCACGCCGACGACCCCTCCCGGTTCCCCCGGGCCCAGGAGGCCCTGCGCGACGCCTGGACCATCGCCGACGCCCCCGCCGACCTCCTGCCACTGGTGATCGACCGCGTGACCGCCTGAGTCAGCGCAGCGTGTCCATGATCAGCGCGGTCAGGTTGTCGGCGGCGTTGGTGCGGCCCAGGGCGCGGGCGGCGGCGGCCATGTGGGCGCGGCGGCCCGGGTCGTCCAGGACCAGGGCCAGCTCGCGCATCAGGTCCTCGGGGGTGGGGCCGGGCTCCAGCAGGGCGCGGGCGGCGCCCGCGGCGGCGAGGTGGCGGGCGTTGCCGCGCTGCTCGTCACCCCCGCTGGGGATGAGCGGGATCAGCACCGAGGGCTTGCCGATCGCGGTCAGCTCGGCCAGGGTGCCCGCGCCGCTGCGCGAGACCACGACGTCGGCGGCGGCCAGGATGTCGGGCAGCTCCGCGCCGAGGTAGGGGACCGGGCGGTAGCGGGCGCGCAGGTGGCCCGGGAGCGCGGCGGCGGCCTGGGCGAGCTGGTCGGCCCAGGCGGGCCCGCACTGGTGCAGGACGTAGGCCCGGGTGAGCAGGTGCGGCAGCAGGGCCTCGATCAGCGTGTTGATCTGCTTGCTGCCCTGGGCGCCGCCGGTGACGTAGACCAGCGGCTGGCCGGGCGCCAGGCCGAGCATGGCCCGGCCCCGGGCCGGGTCGCCGCGCAGCACCTCGGGCCGCACCGGGTTGCCGGTGACCACGGCCTTGCGGCGTACCGCGCCGGACAGGTGCTCCAGGGAGCTGTCGTGGCTGACGGCGATGCGGGTGGCGAAGCGGGCGAGGATGCGGTTGGCCAGGCCCAGCGTGGTGGTCTGCTCGTGCATGACGAGCGGGCGGCGCAGCAGGAAGGCGGCCAGGCCGATGGGCACGGCGACGTACCCGCCGGTGGACAGCACCACGTCGGGCCGGTGCCGGCGCACCGCCGAGATCGCCTGGAGCACGCCGAGGGGCACCCGGAACGCGTCGGCGACGTTGGTGCCCAGCTCGCGCAGGTTGGGCGAGCGGCGCAGCTTGCCGGTGGTGATGGCGGTGAACGGGATGCCGTGCTCGGGCGCGACCCGGGCCTCCAGGCCGGTGGCGGTGCCCACCCACAGCACGTCCACATCGCGCCCGCGGGCCCGCGCGTGCCTGCGTACGGCGTCGATGGTGGTCAGCGCGGGATAGGTGTGCCCTCCCGTGCCGCCCCCGGTGACGCAGAGCCGGATGGCGGGCGGAGGGGTGGCGGACATCGCGGATCGTCCTTCTTCGTCGCGGTTTGATCGGCGATATAGGTTCTCACGGCGGCGGCGGTGCTCGCGCCGCGACGGCGGAAGTCTTGATCGCTTTCGCCGCGCGAGCACGGTGAGAGCGCCGTCGCGGTGGGCAGGCACGCATCTGGAGACCCATCCGCGGGCCGTGCCCCTCGCGAAATGACGATCACAAGGAGACCCGAGCATGAGCGTCGAGCTGAACCACACCATCGTCCGCGCTACGGACCAGGCCGCGTCGGCGGAGTTCCTGGCCCGCATCCTGGGGCTGCCGGTGGGACGGCCGTGGGGGCCGTTCCTGCCGGTCGAGCTGGGCAACCGGGTCACGCTGGACTACCTCCAGGTGGAGCGGGGCGAGGTCCAGCCCCAGCACTACGCGTTCCTGGTGAGCGAGGCCGAGTTCGACGCGGCCTTCGCCCGCATCCGGGAGGCGGGGCTGACCTACTACGCCGACCCGTTCCGGCGCCGGCCGGGCGAGATCAACCACCACTACGGCGGGCGCGGCGTCTACTTCGACGACCCCGACGGCCACAGCATGGAGCTGATCACCACGCCGTACGGCGAGCACCCCGAGGGCTGAGCCGTACGCTCACCCGGCGGCGGCGAGGGCGGCCAGGCGGCGCAGGGAGAGCTTGAGGAACGTGGTGTTCGCCGGGCGGGCCAGGGTGAGCGCGAGCCATCCCACCGGGCCGAGCGGCGGGTCCAGCGACTCCTCCCACACGATGGTGCTGCCGCCGCCCGCGCGCGGCAGCACGTGGAAGCGGCCGGTGCCGCGGACGAGCCCGCCCGTGTGCCGCACCTCCACGGTGTGCGGCGGAATCCAGCGGGTGATCTCCATCGTGTCGGTGAACCCCACGGGCCCCAGCCCGGTGAAGGCCGCGAGCCCGCTGCCCACGCTCCGCCCGTCGCCGCCGGTCACCTCCGCGCGGGTGAGCAGCATCCACTCCTCGTGCCGCGGCCAGTCGGTGAGCACCGCGAACACCCGCTCCGGGCTCGCCTTCGCGTGCACCGCGACCCGCAGGTCCACCATGTGCCCCCCTTTCTCGGGCCTATCCCATCGGTACCCAGTTGCCGTGGAACCCGGCGGGTACGCGCACCGGGACGTGCACCTCGGCCAGCGGCGGCGCGGCCAGGTCCGCGGCGTCCAGGATGGCCAGGTAGCTCCGGTCGCTCGCCCGGTCGTGGGCGAAGGTCATCAGATACCCGTCGTTCTCGGCGGTCGCGCCCTCCCTCGCCACGAACACCGCCTCGCCGCAGGTGTGCCCGCGCGGGAGGCGGTGCACGGCCCGTACGCCGCCGCCCGCCAGGTCGTAGGCGTAGATCTCCGAGCGCTCCGGCTCGGGGTCGAGGGAGAAGGCGGTGGTGTAGCCGTAGCGGTGCGGCAGCCCGATCACGGCGTCGGCGACGCGCGGGTACTCGCTGGGCGTGTCGTCGAGCGGGCCCTCGGCGACCGTGCCCGCGCGCAGGTCCAGCGTCCAGCGGTGCAGGGCCGGCAGCCCGCCGCCGACGTCCTCGGGGCCGCCGCGCCACAGCCACGGCACCCGGGTGCCGGTGACCGTGATCGTGCCCGCGTCCGGGTCGTCGAAGGCGTTCATGGTGTGCCACACATAGCACGGCGCGACGTCGAACCAGCGTACGGGGGTGTCGTCGCCGGCCGTGCGCGGCAGCACGCCGAACCTGGCCCGGTGGGCGTCGTCCCAGCGCCACGGCGGCCCGCCCGCGGCGGCGCCGGCCGCGTCGAAGACGACCGGCAGGTCCAGGAAGACCACGTGGTCGCGGGTGACGGCGAAGTCGTGCATCATCGTGGCCCGCGGCACGTCGATCACCCGCCTCTGCACCACCGTGCCCGCCGCGTCGGCCCGGTAGTAGGTCAGGTACGGCGGCCGCAGCCGGTAGCCGAAGAACAGCAGCTCGCCGGTGATCGGGCAGGTCTTCGGGTGCGCGGTCATGGGCGTCTCCAGGCGCCCGTCGAAGGTGTAGGCCCCGATCGTGGCCAGCTCCGGCGTCACCTCGTACGGGAAGCCGCCCTCCTCCAGCGTGAACAGCCGGCCCGCGTGCGCGATCAGGTGGGTGTTGGCGGTGGTGACCCGGTAGTCGATCCGGCCCGTCTCGGGGTCGAAGGCGAGCGCGAAGCGGGACTCGCCGGGGTGCTCGTACAGCGGCGTGCGGACGTACCGGTTGCGGTACCAGCGCGCCCGGCCACCGTCCAGGGCGATGGTGTGGATCATGCCGTCGCCCGCGAAGGAGTGCGGCGACCAGCCGGTGCGCGGGTTGGGCCCGTTGCGGAAGAACTGGCCCGACAGCTCCGCGGGGATCTCGCCGGTCACCTTCGACGGCTCCAGCGTCACCTCCGCGGCGACCGGCGCGTTGTTGCCCGCGAGGTGCAGCGGGACGGTCTCGGCCATGGTGGATCTCCTGTCGGCGTGGTTGGGGGACGCCGACAACCGTGCACCGGAAAATCGCCGAAAAACAGTCTTGTTTCTCCAAACGCCGTCAGCCGCCCGGCGTACGCGCAGGCCGGGGCCGGGGCGGGAATCTCGTGCGGGCTCAGGCCGGGACGGTGGCGAGGGTGGCGGGCGCGGCATCGCCCAGGACGGCCGTCAGCACGGCGCGGTGGGTGGGCGCGGCGGCGGCGTGGCGGGCGCGGCCGTCGTCGGTGATGCACACGAAGATGCCGCGGCGGTCGGCCTGGCAGATGGACCGGCTCACCAGCCCGGCCCGCTCCAGGCGGGCGATCAGGCGCGACAGCGCGCTCTGGCTGAGGTGGACGGCGTCGGCCAGCTCCTGCACGCGGTACTTGTCCTGGCCGGACTCGACCATGCGATCCAGCACCTCGAACTCGCTGGGCCCGAGGTGGTGCTTCTCGCCGAGCTCGCGTTCCAGGGCGCACCAGACCGCGGCGTGCTGCGCGAGCAGAGTACGCCACGCGGTGACCACTGCCTCTTCGCTCACACCCGGATTGTACCATGCGCGTTCATCATATGTACACGCATTAAATGCTGGCGCATTAGATGCGTGCGCATGTATGGTCTACCCTATGACTCCCTCGTCAACCTCATCAACCTCATCAACCGGAACCGGAGAGCGCTGGGGCGCGCGCCTGTGGGGAGCGCTCACCGTCCTGTGCGCTGTGATCTTCCTTGATGCACTCGATGTATCGATGGTGGGTGTCGCGCTGCCGTCCATCCAGGCGGACCTGGGCATGACCACGTCGTCACTGCAGTGGGTGGTCAGCGGTTACGTGCTGGGCTACGGAGGTCTGCTGCTGCTCGGGGGCCGGACCGCCGACCTGCTCGGCCGCAGGCGGGTGTTCCTGGCCGCGCTCGCCGTCTTCGCCGTGGCGTCCCTGCTCGGCGGCGTCGTGGACGACGGGGCGCTGCTCATCGCCGCCCGCTTCCTGAAGGGCATCAGCGCCGCCTTCACCGCACCCGCCGCCCTGTCGATCATCACCACGACCTTCGCCGAGGGCCCGGCCCGCAACCGGGCGCTCAGCATCTTCACCGCCTGCGGAGCGAGCGGCTTCTCGCTCGGCCTGGTGCTGTCGGGGCTGCTGACCGAGCTGGGCTGGCGCTGGACCTTCCTGATGCCGGTGCCGGTCGCGATCATCGCGCTGGTCGCCGGGCTCAAGCTGCTGCCCCGCGGCGAGGAGCGGGCGACCGGCGGCCACGACCTGATCGGCGCGGTCACCATCACCGCCTCGATGCTGCTGCTGGTGTACGGCGTCGTCGAGGCGCCCGAGGTCGGCTGGGGCTCGCCGCGCACCATCGCCACGCTGGCCGGCGCGGTCGCGCTGCTGGCCGTGTTCGTCCTGACCGAGATGCGCGTACGCCACCCGCTGGTCCGGCTGGGCATCCTGCGCTCGGCGCCGCTCGTACGGGCCAACCTCGGGCTGGTGATCCTGTTCGGCTCCTACGTCGGGTTCCAGTTCGTGGCCATGCAGTACTTCCAGAACCTGCTGCACTGGTCGGCGCTGGAGACCGCGCTGGCCTTCCTGCCCGCCGGCCTGCTCGTGGCCGTCACCTCCACCAAGATGGGCGACCTCGCCGACAGGTTCGGCACCCAGCGCCTGATCGCCGTGGGCGCGGTCGCGCTCGCGGGCGGCTACGGCATCTTCCTCGGCGTGGACGCCGACCCCGGCCTCGGCATGATCCTGCCCGGGATGGTGCTGCTCGGCATCGCCTTCGCCCTGTCGTTCCCCTCGCTCAACATCCAGGCCACCAACGGCGTGGCGGACGACGAGCAGGGCCTGGCCTCCGGCCTGCTCAACACCTCCGGCCAGGTCGGCGGCGCGATCGTCCTCGCGGTGGTCACCGCGGTGATGACCTCCAACTCCGCGGCCGACCCGATCGGCGGCATCCGCGCGGCGGTCGTGGTCTCGGCGATCCTGGCCCTGATCGGGCTGGGCATCGCGGTGACCGGCCTGCGCTCCGCCCGCCGTCCGCAGCCGGTCCCGGCCCAGGACGAGAAGGTCCTGGAAACCGTCTGACCACAGCCTGGCCCCAGGCCGGCCACGGACGGGCCGCAGTCCGGCCGCAGTCCGGCCGCAGGGAACCCCTACACCCGGGACGCCCCGGGCGTGGGGGTTTTCCGCATCTCATCCGAACGGGTATGGGGGTGAACGCTGCGCGACCGCGGGGCATCAAACTGGCTGGGAGGCCCAATGAACGCCAGTCGCACCGCCCGCGCCCTCGCGGTCCTCGCCGTGTCCGTGGTCCTGCTCGCCGGATGCGGCGGCGGTGGGCCGGGGCCGGCGCCGTCCGAGCCCGCCAGTACGGCCCCGACCTCGCGCGCGCCCGAGGCCAGCACGCCCGCGCCGTCGCCGTCGTCGCCCACGGCCGAGCCGACCCAGGCGGCGCTGGGCCCGCCCACCGCAACCGGCGAGCTGGAGGTCGTGCACGAGCTGGCCGAGCCGACCACGGTCACCGGGGCCAGGTACGCCCGCCACGACGACTACGACCGCGTGGTGATCGACCTCGACGGCCAGATCCCCGGCTACACGATCCGCTGGGTGGACGAGGTGGTGCAGGACGGGTCGGGTGAGCCGGTCGAGGTGCCCGGCGGGGCCTACCTGCAGATCACGCTGACACCGGCCCAGGCCCACGACGACACCGGCGAGTCCACCTGGGCCGGCGGGCCGATCTTCCAGGCCGGCCTGCCCAACGTGCGCAGCGTGGTCAGGAACGGCGACTTCGAGGGCATCGTCAGCGTCGCGCTCGCGCTGGACCACAAGGCCGGCTTCCGCGCCCTGGAGCAGCGCTCCCCGAACCGGCTGGTGATCGACGTGGCGCATTGACCGGCGCCCGCTGACCGGCGCGTCGCGGGGCGTGCCACACTGGCCCGGTGGGACGACTCATCGACGCCGCCACCCGCATCCCGGTGCCGGGCGGCAAGACCATCGACGAATACGTCGGGCGTGTGAACAGCGGCGACGAGCGCGTGTCGATCGCGCACATGAAGGCCCCGGCCGGCTGGACCGAGGAGCCGCAGACCCCCTCCTTCGCCGAGTTCACCCTGGTGCTGCGCGGCAGCGTGCTGGTGGAGCAGGAGGGCGGCACGGTCGAGGTGCGGGCCGGCCAGGCGTACGTCAGCGAGCCCGGCGAGAAGATCCGCTACAGCTCCGGCCCCGAGGGCGCCGAGTACGTCGCCGTGTGCCTGCCGGCCTTCTCCCCGGAGTCCGCCAACCGCGAGGCGTGACCCGCCCCCGGGCAGGCGAGGCCGCCTAAGATGGCGGGATGAGCCACACGCCCACCCTCGACGAGATCCGCCGCGCTCCCAAGGTGCTGCTGCACGACCATCTCGACGGCGGGCTGCGTACCGAGACCATCGTCGACCTCGCCCGCGAGAGCGGCTATGACCGGCTGCCCACCACCGACCCCGGCAGCCTGCGCGAATGGTTCCACGAGGCGGCCGACTCCGGCTCGCTGGAGCGCTACCTGGAGACCTTCGCCCACACGGTCGGGGTCATGCAGACCCGCGAGGCGCTGGTCCGGGTCGCGGCCGAGTGCGCCCAGGACCTCGCCGACGACGGCGTCGTCTACGCCGAGGTGCGTTACGCGCCCGAGCAGCACACCGGCGGCGGCCTGTCGCTGGAGGAGGTCGTCGAGGCGGTGCTGGAGGGCTTCCGGCTCGGCTCCCAGGACGGCCGGATCAGGGTCGGCACCCTGCTCACCGCCATGCGGCACCAGGCCCGCTCGCGCGAGATCGCCGAGCTGGCCGTGCGCTACCGCGACGTGGGCGTGGTCGGCTTCGACATCGCCGGGGCCGAGGCGGGCTACCCGCCCACCCGCCACCTCGACGCCTTCGAGTACCTCCAGCGCGAGAACGCCCACTTCACCATCCACGCGGGCGAGGGCTTCGGCCTGCCCTCGATCTGGCAGGCCATCCAGTGGTGCGGCGCCGACCGGCTCGGCCACGGGGTGCGCATCATCGACGACATCACGGCCGCCGGCGGCGGCGATGTCGCCGAGACGGCCAAGCTGGGCCGGCTGGCGGCGTACGTCCGCGACAAGCGCATCCCGCTGGAGATGTGCCCCACCTCCAACCTGCAGACCGGCGCCGCCGCGTCCATCGCCGAGCACCCGATCGGCCTGCTGCGCCGCCTGCACTTCCGGGTCACCGTCAACACCGACAACCGGCTGATGAGCGACACCACCCTGTCGCGCGAGTTCGCCAAGCTGGTCGAGGCGTTCGGCTACGGCTGGGACGACCTGCAGTGGTTCACGGTCAACGCGATGAAGTCGGCCTTCATCCCCTTCGACGACCGCCTCGCCCTGATCAACGGGGTCATCAAGCCGGGCTTCGCCCGCCTGAAGTGGGCGGTGGAGACGAAGTGAAGCAGATCTTCCGGTCCAAGGCCGCCTTCGTGCTGGGCTGGATCTGGGTGGTCTTCGCCGCGGTCATGGCCGCCGACCTGATCATCCGCTTCAACGGCGCCCCGTCGGTGGTCGCGGGCGCGGTGCTGGCCGTGCTCACCGCCCTGATCTACATCACGTCCCTGCGCCCGGCCACGGTGCTGCGCGAGGACGGCGTCCTCGTACGCAACCCGTTCCGCGACACCTTCCTGCCCTGGACCGCCATCGACGACATCCGGGTCTCGCACGCGATCCAGATCGAGCACGGCGACGGCAAGATCGTCCGCTGCTGGACCCCGCAGGCGTCGGCCCGCGAACGCGCCTCGGCCACCCGCCGCGGCACCGCCCCGCCCCGCCGCGGCCGCTTCACCGCCGACCCCACCCCCACCAAGGCCGAACAGGCGGCCCTCGACGCCGTGGCCGGCCGCACCCACGCCGACTTCGTCGCCCAGCAGCTCACCGAACGCATGGAGACCGCCAAGCGCCGCGCCGCCCTGACCGACCCGGCCCCCACCGAGCCCCCCACCCCCCGCGTCACCTGGTCCATCGCCAGCATCGCCATCTCGATCCTGGCCATAGCCCTGGTCATCGCCGCCTTCGCCGTCTCCTGACCCGCCCCCTCACCGCCACGCGTCCACCAGATCCTCCGGCGTCACCACGACGACCTCTCCCGTGTCGGCCCCGCTGCGCGAGACGGCGTACATCGGCGTGCCGCTGTCGGCCCCGGGCAGCTTGGACCGGTGCACCACCAGCTCCGCCAGGTCATGCCGGTCGAACGGCCGGTTCTCCAGCCACTTGATCGACCCCACCATGGTGACCCGCTGGGCGACCGGCTCCCGGTCGGCCCCGACGATGTCGATCTCGGGGTCGTTGGTCCTGGTCCAGTAGCCGCCCACGGCCACGGTGTCCTCGGGCAGGCCGTCCAGGCGCCGCAGCGACTCGCGGACGAGCGGCTCCACGGCCATGCCGCGCCAGGAGCTCCACCCCCGCTTGATCCGCCGCAGCACCAGGTCGGCCCGGTCGCGCTCGATATCGGTCAGCGAGGTGCTGAGAAACGGCAGCCAGAAACGAAGGTGGGAGTCGGCGACGGAGTAGCGGGTCTCCCGCGAGGGCTTGGCCGACAGCGGCAGCTCGGCGAGCACCATGCGCTTGTCGAGCAGCATCTGCATCGTGCGGCTCATCGTGGTGTGCGGGATGTCGCCCGCGGACCGCAGGATGGACGCCCGGGTGCGGCTGCCCGAGCCGATGGCCCGTAGCACTCTTCGCGCCTGCGCGTCACCCGGAAGCTCGCTCGCCAGCGCCCGCTCCCCGCTCACCACCAGCGCGGACGTGGAGTCGGCCACCGCGGATTCCAGGTAGTCCCACAGCGTGGCGCCGGGCTCCCACTCCTCGCACACCATCGGCATCCCGCCGGTGACGAGGTGGGCGTCGATGGCCTCGGCGGCGGGCAGGCCCAGCTTGTCGGCGACGTCGGCCGGAGTCAGCGGCGGGACGACCATGTCGGTCGCCCGCATGTAGAACGGCTTGTCGTACTGGTTGATCGCCTCCATCATCGACAGGTCGGAGCCGATGAGCAGCAGCAGTACCGGAATCCGGGACAGCTCGCGGTCGAAGGCTCGCTGCAGCTTGCTCTCCAGGTAGGGATCGCTCCTGATCAGGTAGGGCAGCTCGTCGATGACCACGATGCTCGGCGCGTCCTGCGGAAGGGCGCGTGCCAGGAGCTCCAGTGCTCCGCTCCACGACTGGGGGGACTGGCCGGCGAACAGTCGTGCCCCCGGCAGCTCCGAGGCGGAGACGGCGGCGTAGAACCGCTGCAACTGCTCCTGAACGGACTCCTGTTCGGCCGCGAAGTACACATGGGGGACCTGCTCCTGGCGGATGAACTCTTCTGCCAGACGCGACTTGCCCACCCGGCGTCGCCCGCGCATCAGAATCGCCCGCCCCGGCCGGCCGACGCGCCCGCCGTCGCGCACTTTGTCCATCTGCCGCCGCAGCTTGGCCAGCTCTCGCTTTCTGCCGATGAATGTGTCCACGCGGCATCACCCCAGGTTTGACGCTACCAAATCTGGTAGGACCAAAGTCGGTAGGACCAGATCTGGTCCTATCTACGTCAGGATGGCGGAGAGGTCGGTGGCGATCTCGGTGAGGGCGGTGGCGGCCTTCGCTCGGGCCGCTGGGACGTCGGCCGGGCTGGGGATGACGACCTCCAGGTAGCACTTGAGCTTGGGCTCGGTGCCGCTGGGGCGGATGACGACGCGGGCGCCGCCCGAGAGGTGGTAGCGCAGGCCGTCGGTGGGCGGGAGGCCGCCGGGGCCGGTGGTGAGGTCGTCGGCCGACTCCACCTGGCGGCCCCCGAGTGTGGTGGGCGGGGTGGTGCGCAGGCGGTCCATCGCCGTGGTGATCAGGGACAGGTCGTCCACGCGGATGGAGAGCTGGCGGGTGGCGTGCAGGCCGTAGCGCCTGGCCTGGTCGTCCAGGAGGTCCAGCAGCGTACGCCCCTCGCGGCGGGCCGCGGCGGCGATGGCGGCGACGGTGAGGGCCGCGCCGATGCCGTCCTTGTCGTGCACCGGCGGGCCCGCGTCGGAGCCGATGCTGTAGCCCAGGGCCTCCTCGTAGCCGAAGACCAGCCTGCCGGGGCCCGCCTTCATGATCCATTTGAAGCCGGTCAGGGTCTCCGCGTAGCCGACGCCGTGCGCGGCGGCGATCCTGGACAGCAGGGAGGAGGAGACGATCGTGGTCGCCACCACCCGGTCGGGGCCCGAGGTGTGCCTGATCACGTGCTCGGCCAGCAGGCCGCCCAGCTCGTCGCCGGTCAGCATGCGCACGCCGCCGGGCGTGGGCACCCCGGCCGCGCAGCGGTCGGCGTCGGGGTCGTTGGCCAGCACCAGGTCCGCGCCCGTCCGTCCGGCCAGCTCGATGACCAGGTCCGTCGCGCCCGGCTCCTCCGGGTTGGGGAAGGCCACCGTCGGGAACTCCGGGTCGGGCTCGGCCTGGGCCGCCACCACGTGCGGCGCGGCGAACCCCGCTCGCGCGAACGCCGCCTCCAGCGTGGCCCGCCCCACCCCGTGCAGCGGCGTGTACGCCACCCGCAGCTCGCGCGCCTCGCCCAGCGGCAGCGCGGTCACCGCGGCCAGGTATGACGTCACGATGGCGTCATCCAGGGTCTCGCCCTCGCCGAGCGGGAGCTCGTCCACCCGGCCCACGGCGTCGATCGCGGCCGAGATCTCCGCGTCCAGCGGCGGCACGATCTGCGACCCGTCGCCCCAGTACACCTTGTAGCCGTTGTCACGCGGCGGGTTGTGGCTGGCCGTCACCATCACGCCCGCGTCGGCGCCCAGGTGGCGTACGGCGAAGGCCAGCACCGGGGTCGGCAGCGGCCGGGGCAGCAGCGACGCGCGCAGGCCCGCCCCCGTCAGCACGGCGGCGGAGTCGCGGGCGAACACCTCCGACTTGTGGCGGGCGTCATAGCCGATCACGACGTGCCGCCCGGCGCCGAGCACCGCCGCCAGCCCGGCGGCGGCGCGGCGTACCGTGACCCGGTTCATCCGGTTCGGGCCCGCGCCCAGCTCGCCGCGCAGCCCCGCGGTGCCGAACTCCAGCTTCGCGCCGAACCGGTCGCGCAGCGCGGCGGTGTCGCCGGCGGCCAGCAGCTTGCCCAGTTCCTCGCGCGTGTCGGGGTCGGGGTCCTGGGCCAGCCACTCCTCCGCGCGGCGTGCGAGATCGTCCATGCGCAACCCCTGCAGCTCGTCGATCTTGTCGATCACAGCTTGTCGATGACCCGCGCGAGGAGCGCGCCCATGCGGGTGGCCGTGGCGCGGCCCACCGCCAGCACCTCCTCGTGGTTCAGCGGCTCGCCGACCAGTCCCGCGCCCGGGTTGGTGACCAGCGACAGGCCCAGCACCTCCGCGCCGCCCTCGCGGGCCGCGATGGCCTCCAGGACCGTGGACATGCCCACCATGTCGCCGCCGATCGCCCGGCACATGCGGATCTCGGCCGGCGTCTCGTACGTCGGGCCGCGGAAGGCGACGTACACGCCCTCGGCCAGCGACGGGTCGGCCTCACGGGCCAGCTCGCGCAGGCGCGGGCTGTAGACGGCGGTGAGGTCCACGAACCGCGCGCCCGTGATCGGGTTGGCCCCGGTCAGGTTGATGTGGTCGCTGATCAGGACCGGGTCGCCGACGTTCTGCGTCTCCGGGCGCAGGCCGCCGGCCGCGTTGGTCAGCACCACCGTACGCACGCCGGCCGCGAGCGCCGTGCGTACGCCGTGCACCACCGGCTCCACGCCCAGGCCCTCGTACAGGTGGGTGCGGCCGAGGAAGATCAGCACGTTGGTCCCGGAGCCGGTCGTGACCGCGCGGACGCGTCCCGCGTGCCCCTCCACCGACGGCGGCGCGAACCCGGGCAGATCGGTCACCGGGATCTCGGCGACCGTACGGCCGATCGCGTCGGCCGCCGGCACCCAGCCGGAGCCCATCACCAGCGCCACATCGAAGGAATCGACGCCGGTACTGCTCTTCAGCGCGGTCGCGGCCTCGGCGGCGCGCGCGTACGGGTCGTTGTTCACGGCACCTCCTTCTTCGGCGCCATGAACAAAATACGGCCGTGCTCACTGGTTCGCTCGCTCACGGATCACGAGGCTACCCCCGGCCGCATGCCAGCAGGTATGTCGGTTTTTGCCGTCTCTTGCGAGACCGTGTATCAGTCGCCCAGCGACTTGCAGGGACGCCCGCGCAGGTTCTTCACATAGTCGTCGGGCGCGCCGGCCTTCTCGGCGGCGTCGGCCAGGATGCCGAGGTAGCTCGCCGACGGCAGGCCGCCCTCGTAGTCGTCCAGGACGTAGAACCAGGCGACCACCTCGCCCTCCAGGGTCTGCACGCGCAGCCGCACCTTGCGGTACAGGCCGAGCGCCGCGCCCTCCCACTGGTCGAGCGAGGGCTCGTCCCACTCGGGGACGTCGTACAGGACCACGAAGACCTGCTCCAGCGGGTCCTCGACCACGGTGGCGAGCGCGCCCTCCCACCCGACGTTCTCCCCTCCGAACGTCAGGCGCCAGCCCTCCAGCCAGCCCGTCCCCCGCATGGGGGAGTGCGGGGCCCGCTGGGCCATCTGCTTGGGGTCCATGTTGCTGCCGTACGCGGCGTAAACAGGCACGGCACCAAAGGATAATCCAAGATCCCCATCGTGCTCCGGAGCCGGGGCGCGGTTCTCTCCACCGGAGCACGACCCGCTACCCGGGCGGGTCCGCGCATACGCGACAATGGAGGGGTGACGAGGATCGCGATCATCGGAGGCGGGCCCGGCGGCTACGAGGCGGCGCTGGTGGCCGCGCAACTCGGAGCCCAGGTCACGGTCATCGAGGAGGACGGCCCGGGCGGCGCCTGCGTGCTGACCGACTGCGTGCCCTCCAAGACCCTCATCGCGACGTCCGTCCGCAAGCAGGCGCTCCTCGACGCCGCCTCGCTCGGCGTCCACTTCACCGGTGGCGGCGACGGCGAGGTCGGAGGTGTCATGGTGGACATGCCGCTGGTCAACAAGCGGGTGAAGGAACTGGCCCAGGCCCAGTCGGCCGACATCGCGGCGCGGCTGCGGGCCGAGGGCGTCGAGGTCGTCCGGGCGCGCGGACGCCTGGTCGATCCGCAGGTGGTGCGGGCCGGCGACCGTACGATCCGGGCAGACGTCGTGATCGTCGCCACCGGCGCGACCCCCCGGGTGCTGCCCGGGGCCGAGCCCGACGGCGAGCGCATCCTGAACTGGCGCCAGCTCTACGACCTGCCCGAGCTGCCCGAGCATCTGGTCGTGGTCGGCTCCGGCGTCACCGGCGCCGAGTTCGCCGGCGCGTACCGCTCGCTCGGCTCGGAGGTCACGCTCGTCTCCAGCCGCGACCGCATGATGCCCAACGAGGACGCCGACGCCGCCGAGGTCCTCGAAGAGGTCTACCGCCGGCGCGGCATGAACGTCATGGGCCGCTCCCGCGCCTCGTCCGTGCGCCGCACTCCTGACGGCGTCGTGGTCACCCTGGAGGACGGCCGCACCGCCGAGGGCTCCCACTGCCTGATGACCGTCGGCATGGTGCCCAACACCAGCGGCCTGGGCCTGGAGGAGGCCGGGGTCGGCCTCGACCGCAACGGCTTCATCGAGGTGGACAAGGTCTCCCGCACCTCCGCCCCCGGCGTGTACGCCGCCGGCGACTGCACCGGCGTCCTGATGCTGGCCTCCGTGGCCGCCATGCAGGGCCGCATCGCCGTCTGGCACGCCCTCGGCGAGGCCGTCCAGCCCCTCCGCCTGGCCACGGTCGCCGCCAACATCTTCACCGACCCCGAGATCGCCACCGTGGGCGTGGCCCAGAGGCAGATCGAGGCCGGCGAGATCGAGGCCAACGTGGTCAAGCTCCCCCTGGCCACCAACGCCCGCGCCAAGATGCAGGGCTTCAACGACGGCTTCGTCAAACTGTTCTGCCGCCCCCACACCGGCATCATCCTGGGCGGCGTCATCGTCGCCCCGCGTGCCTCCGAGCTCATCCTGGCCGTCTCGGTCGCGGTGCAGCAGCGTCTCACGGTGGACCAACTGGCCCACACGTTCGCGGTCTACCCGTCCCTGTCGGGCTCGGTGACCGAAGCCGCCCGAAGGCTCATGCAGCCGAGCTGACCCCGCGCGACCCCGCAGGCCCCGCCTCGCGCGGGGTCTTTTTTTTTTGGAGGCTATGACGTCGCTGTTGTGGCCACTCCTCGTCCTGGTGACGCCATTGGCGACGCCATATAGGCGAGGAGGGCTTGTATATGACGTCATCATGACGTCATACTGAGGGCGTGGACCTTACGCCATTCGTGGACAACCTGCGGCGTGAGCTCGCGGTCGCGGCCGGGGGAGAGGAGGTACGCGCGCCGGCGGAGCGGCTGGCCCTGGCATTGGAGCCGGCGGCCAGGCTCGTCCTGCTGGAGGCGCTGGCCGCCGCCGCCGACGAGATCACCCGCGAGCTGGCGCCGGGCTCGGTCGATGTCCGCCTCCGTGGGCGCGACCCTGACTTCATCGTGACGCCACCGCCCGCGCCCGCGGCGCGGGAGGGCGGATTCGAGGGCGTCGCGCAGCCGCCCGCGCCGCCGCCGCAGGACGACGAGGGGCGTACGGCACGGATCACCCTGCGGGTGCCCGAGCACCTCAAACAGCGCATCGAGGAAGCGGCCGAGAGGGAGGGGCTGTCGGTCAACGCCTGGCTGGTACGGGCCGTCTCCGCCGCCATCGACGCCGATTCACATTCTCATTCACCGTTCCGGAACAACTCCCCGAGAGGAAGACCATGACGAACGCCATCGTGGCGGAGGGACTCGTCAAGAAGTACGGCACCGTGAAGGCGCTCGACGGGTTGAGCCTGGCCGTCCCCGAGGGGACCGTGCTCGGCCTGCTCGGGCCGAACGGCGCCGGCAAGACGACGACCGTACGCGTCCTGACCACGTTGCTGAGGCCCGACGCCGGACGCGCGGTCGTGGCGGGCTACGACGTCGTGCGCGACGCCAAGCGGCTGCGCTCCCACATCGGCGCCTCCGGCCAGTACGCCGCGGTGGACGACCACCTCACCGGCGCGGAGAACCTGGAGATGGTCGGCCGCCTGTACCACCTCGGCACCCGGCGGAGCAAGCAGCGCGCCCGGGAGCTGCTGGAGCGGTTCGACCTCACCGAGGCCGCGGACCGCCCCGTACGCGGCTACTCCGGCGGCATGCGGCGCCGGATCGACCTGGCCGGCGCGCTGGTCGCCGACCCGCCGGTGCTGTTCCTCGACGAGCCCACGACCGGCCTCGACCCGAGGGCCCGCGCGAGCCTGTGGGACATCATCGGCGAGCTGGTCCAGGGCGGTACGACCGTGCTGCTGACCACGCAGTACCTGGAGGAGGCCGACCGGCTGGCCGACCGCATCGCGGTCGTGGACCACGGCCGTGTGATCGCCCAGGGCACCGCCGACGAGCTGAAGGACCAGGTCGGCGGCGACCGCGTCGAGCTGACCCTGACGAGCGCCGCGGACCTGGAGACCGTGCGCCGCGGCCTCGCGGCCCTCGCCACCGGCGAGCCGCAGATCGACAGGACCGCCCTTCGGATCACGATCCCGGTGGCCAACGGGGCGGCCTCGCTCACCACGGCCCTGGGTTACCTGGCGGCCGAACGCGTCGCCGTACGCGACGCCGGCCTGCGGCGGCCGACGCTGGACGACGTGTTCCTGGCACTGACCGGACACGAGGCGGACGAGAACACCACGACGACGAAGGAGAAGGTGGCATGAACGCGCTCCAGATGGCGCTCGCCGACGGGATCACGATCACCAAGCGCAACGCACTGAAGATCAGACGGGCCCCCGACCTGCTCGGCGGCGTGGTCATGTTGCCGATCATCTTCGTGCTGCTGTTCGCCTACGTCTTCGGCAGCATGATCGACCTGCCCGGCATCTCCTACAAGGAGTACCTGCTCCCCGGGATCTTCGTCCAGACGATCGTCACGAGCGCCCAGATCACCGGCTACACGCTCACCCAGGATCTGCAGAAGGGCATCTTCGACCGGTTCCGCACGCTGCCCATGGCGCCCTCCGCGGTCCTCACCGGGCAGACGATCAGCGACCTGCTGATGAACATGGCCAGCATCGTCATCATGGGGCTGGTGGGCCTGCTGGTCGGGTGGCGGATCAACTCCTCGCCGGGCGAGGCGCTGCTGGGCTTCCTGCTGCTGGTGCTGTTCGCGTACGCGTTCTCGTGGGTGACGGCCACGGTCGCGCTGGCGCTGCGCACCCCCGAGGTGTTCAACAACATCGCCACCCTGGTGTCGCTGCCGATGGTGTTCCTGTCCAACGCGTTCGTGGACAGCTCCCGCCTCCCGGGGCCGCTCCAGGCGGTCGCGGAGTGGAACCCCGTCTCCACCTTCGTCCAGGCCACCCGCGAGCTGTTCGGCAACACCAACCCGGCCATGCCGGTGCCCGCCGCCTGGCCGCTCCAGCACGCGGTGACCGCCTCGCTGCTGTGGTCGGCGCTGCTCCTGGTCGTGTTCGTGCCGCTGGCGACCCGGCTGTACAAGCGGGCCGTCAGCGCGTGATCCCCCGGCGCGCAATCCGCCCGGTCGCGAAGTGCGACCGGGCGGTTCGCGTGCCGGTGGGAGGCGTCGGGTCTTGCCGGCGGCGTCCTGCGGCGCCGATCAGCGGAGGCGGTCCTTGGCCCGCAGGCTCGCCAGGGCGGCGCGGCCGTCGCCGACGGCCTGGGCCACGTAGGACAGACAGGTGCTCCATGCTGCGGGCGTGGGCCAGGGCGTTCTTGGCCGCCTCGTACGCGTCCAGGGCGTAGCGCCAGTCGCGGTCGGCGGTCGGGCCCACCGGCCCGCTGATCTGGAACTCGTAGTCCAGGCGGTCGATCTCCTCGCCCAGCCGGGTCACGTCCTCCTCGGCGGCGCGGCGGGCGATGGCGTACGCGGCCGCGGCGCGCGAGCGGCGCTGGTACGCCCCCGCCCAGACCAGGCCGGTGACCAGCAGGCCGATCGCGCTGAGCACGACCAGGACCAGGCCCGCCGAAGGCCCGGAGGAGACCGGCGCCGTGGGCTCGTACGGGTCGGTGCGGCGGATGTCGCCGGGGATCTCCGGCTCCTGCTCGACGGTCGGGACCAGGGCGTCGATCCCCTTCGGGGTGCCCTTCGCGCCCGTCAGGTCCACCTCGTCGGCCTGGATGAACGACGCGCCCTCCACCAGCGCGCCGGTGAAGTCGGCGCCGTCCAGCTCGGCCTGGGTGAACTCGGCCTCGCGCACGTCCGCGCCCTTGAGCGAGGTGTGCTCCATGTGCGCCTGGCTCAGCTCCGCCTCGCGCAGCGAGGCCCGGCTGAAGTCGGCGCCGCGGGCCCGCATCTGGCCCGGGGTCGATTCGGTGAGGTCGGCGCCGACCAGCGTGGCGTCGGTGAAGTTGACCTGGGTGAGCTGGGCCCGGGTGAGCTTGGCCTCGGTCAGGTCGGCGTGCGGGAACTCGGCCTGCCGCAGGTCGGCGTCGATCAGGACCGCCTTGCGCAGGTCGGCGTGGTCGGCCTGCATCTGGCCGAGATCGGCCTCGCTGAGGTCGGCGCCGCGCAGGTCGGCGTACTCCAGGTGCGCCTGGCGCAGGTTCGCCTCCTTCAGCGACGCGTTGCGCAGGATCGCGCCGGCGAGCTGCCTCTGCGACAGCTCCACGCCGTCGAGCGTGGCCCCGGTGAAGTCGGCGCAGCTCAGGTCGCGGGGCAGGTCGGTGCTGGGCGCGATGGTCTTGCCCCGGTAGTTCGGCCCCTGGCCGGGCTTGCACGGGGCGCCGGCCGCGGTGGCGGCGTGCGCGGGGAGGGACAGGGCCGCCAGGGGGACGGCGAGCAGGACGGCCGGGACGAGCGCGAGCGCACGCCCGAGCACCCGGCGGGTGGTACGACGCAACGGAGCCTCCTTGTGGAACGCCCCCGATCATGGCAGCCGGTCGTTACAGGCCGCTTGCAGCGCGCCTGCACACGAAGAACCCCGGCGGGGCCGTGGCCCCACCGGGGTTCACCGTAGCTCAACCGACAGCGGCCGACGTGCGGGCCACCGATCGGCGGGCGCCTGCTACCAGTCGCCGCCGCCGAAGTCGCCACCGCCGAAGTCACCGAAGCCGCCGAAGTCGCCTCCGCCGCCGCCCCAGTCACCGCCGCCGCCGAAGTCGCCCCCGGCGTCGGCCATGCCCTGCTCGTAGCCGAGGCCGTAGCCGCCCATGCCCCAGCCGCCGCCGAGCATGCTGCCCAGCATGGTGCCGACGAGCATGCCGGTCATGACGTCGCCGAAGCCGCCGTAGTAGCCGTAGGCGTAGGGCTGGTAGGCCGGGCCCGCGTCGTAGTAGGGACGCCGCTGCCCGTTGACCATGACCTCGCGCATCTGCGGGTCGAAGCCGCGCTCCACCGCCTCGGCGTCGGCCGCGCAGGCGGGCACGTCGCGCACCGCGCCGCCGGGCGGCGCCCAGCGCACGTCGCGCACCGACGGGCCGTGCTGCGGGTTGAAGAAGCAGGGCGCCCGGCGCTCGGGGATCGGCTGGTCGTTGACCCGGGCCTTCACCACGGCCAGCGCGTAGCGGCCGTCCTCCAGCGTGCTGGTCACCTGGCGCACGTCGTCGGGGCGCTTGATCGTGGCCAGCTCGGTCTTGGCCTTCTCGTAGGAGTCGAGGGCCTTCTGCCACTCGTCGAGGTGGCCGCCGCCCTCGCCGAGCAGCTTGACGTCGGTGTCGAGCGCGGTGATCTCCTCACCGAACTTGGTGACGTCCTCCTCGACGGTGTACTTCACCGCGGCCAGCTCGGCGGCCTCGCGGGCCTCGCGCTCGCGCTTCTTCTTGCGGGAGTACAGCAGCAGGCCGCCGCCGCCCGCCAGGGCCAGCACCAGGATGGCCAGCAGCACGCCGACCCCGCTGCCGGAGCCGCCGGAGCGGTTGCCCGGGTCGAGCTGGTCGGCCGGCCGGTCGTTGACGCGGTTGACGATCTCCTGGGTGACCGCGACGACGTCACCGGGGTTGTTCTGGGCCGCCAGGTTGGCGATCTGGCCGGCGACGTTGCGGCGCAGCTCGCTCGAAGCGGCGAACACCGTGGTGCCGTCGAGCACCACGACGGTCGCGCGAGGACGGCCCGCGGCGGCGAGCGCCTGGCCGAGCTGCGTCACGTACGGCCCGGCGGCCTGCGGGGTGGGCAGCGTGCCGTCGGGCAGCGCCGCCATGTAGATCTTACGTTGCGAGTCCTCAAGGATGCCGCGGACCTCCGACTGCTGGGCAGAGGTCAGGGCCGCACCGCTCTCCACGAAGAGCGGTCCGTTCTTTTGCCAGGACTGGACGACCGAATTGGCGTCGGGCGGCGCCGCGGCACTCGCCGCGGGCGCCAGCGCGAAAAGCGCGAAAAGCCCGGCGAGCAGCGCCACAAGCGCTGTGCCCGCACGGCGAACCGGGTGGGTCATGTTCACGGCAGCAAGCCTCCTTCGCCCTTGTGGACGAATGGGCGGACGGGGGAGTTCCCGCGACGCCCCCTCAAATCCGACCGTATCTCCTGAGCGGGCGTGCCGGATGCCCCGCCCGGCTCAGGCGTCCTTGATCTCGCAGATGACCGCGCCCGAGGTGACGGTCTGGCCGACCGCGGCGCTCAGGCCGGTGACCGTGCCGTCCTTGTGGGCGAGGAGCGGCTGCTCCATCTTCATCGCCTCCAGCACCACGATCGGGTCGCCGGCCGCGACCGTGTCGCCGTCGGCGGCCACCACCTTCACGATCGTGCCCTGCATCGGGCTGACCAGCGCCGCGCCGCTCGCCGCCGCCTTCTTCGCGGCCCCGCCGCCGCGCCGGGGCGGCCGTTGCGCCCGTCCGCCGCCCGCGCCGCCGCCCGTGGCGAGCCCGCCGAGCCCCGCGGGCAGGACGACCTCCAGCCGCTTGCCGCCCACCTCGACGGTGACGCGCTCGCGCTCGCCCGCCGCAGGCGCGCCCACCTCGGCCGCCGCGGCGTCGTAGGGCGGGATGCGGTTGTCGAACTCGGTCTCGATCCACCGCGTGTGCACCGAGAACGGCTCGCCGGTGAAGGCCGGGTCATCGACGACCGCGCGGTGGAACGGGATGGCGGTGGGCATGCCGGCGATCTCGAACTCGGCCAGCGCCCGGCGCGAGCGCTCCAGCGCCTCCCGGCGGGTGCGCCCGGTCACGATCAGCTTGGCCACCAGCGAGTCGTACGCCTGCGGGACCGTCATGCCCTCCTCGTAGCCCGAGTCGAGCCGCACCCCGGGCCCCGACGGCGCGCGCATGACGGTCAGAGTGCCGGGCGCGGGCAGGAAGTTGCGGCCCGGGTCCTCGGCGTTGATCCGGAACTCGATGGAGTGGCCGCGCAGCGGCGGGTCGTCGTAGCCGATCGCCTCGCCCGCGGCGATCCGGAACATCTCGCGCACCAGGTCGATCCCGGCCACCTCCTCGGTGACGGGGTGCTCCACCTGGAGCCGGGTGTTGACCTCCAGGAAGGAGACCGTGCCGTCCTGGCCCACCAGGAACTCGCAGGTGCCCGCCCCGACGTAGCCCGCCTCGCGCAGGATCGCCTTGGAGCTGCGGCGCAGCAGCGCCTCCTGCTCGGCGGTCAGGAACGGCGCCGGAGCCTCCTCCACCAGCTTCTGGTGCCGCCGCTGGAGCGAGCAGTCGCGGGTGCTGACCACGACCACGTTGCCGTGCGAATCGGCAAGGCACTGGGTCTCCACGTGCCGGGGCCGGTCCAGGTAGCGCTCGACGAAGCACTCGCCCCTGCCGAACGACGCCACCGCCTCGCGCACCGCGCTGTCGTACAGCTCGGGGATCTCCTCCAGGGTCCTGGCGACCTTCAGGCCCCGGCCCCCGCCGCCGTACGCCGCCTTGATCGCGATCGGCAGGCCGTGCTCCTCGGCGAACGCCACGACCTCCTCCACCCCGGCGACCGGGTCGGGCGTGCCCGCGACGAGCGGCGCCCCGACGCGCTGCGCGATGTGCCTGGCCCGCACCTTGTCGCCCAGATCGTCGATCGCCGACGGCGGCGGGCCGATCCAGGTCAGCCCGGCGTCGATGACGGCCTGCGCGAACGCGGCGTTCTCGGCGAGGAATCCGTAGCCGGGGTGCACGGCGTCGGCGCCGCTCTCGGCGGCGATCCGCAGGATCTTCTCGATGGACAGGTACGTGTCGGCCGCCGTCTCGCCGGACAGCGCGTACGCCTCGTCGGCCACCCTGACGTGCAGCGCGTCCAGATCGTGGTCGGAGTAGACGGCGACGCTCGCCAGCCCGGCGTCGCGGCACGCGCGCGCGACCCTCACGGCGATCTCGCCACGGTTGGCGATCAGGACCTTCTGCACCGAGGTCGTCCCTTCCTCATGAGGCCGGAAGCCCGCCCCGCGCGAGCGCAGCGCGACAGGATCCCCCAAGGGAGTGTAAGCGCCCCCTGATCTCAGGATCGCGGCTCCCCCCGCCTGGAGCCCCCGCGTGCCGCACGGGATCTTCGGACCGGCTCGCGCATTGCCGCTGATTTCCGCACCGATAAATGTTTGGATAGTGGTACGTAACCTGTTTTCGTCGCTCCATTCTTCATAGCCGCTCGGCATAACCCGCCGTGGCGCCGCAGTCCGACGTCTAAGGTGGGGTCGCTCGGCTACCGCCTGTCATCTGGACGACCAGAAGGAGACCTGCATGACCCAGAATCTGCTGGGTGGCAATCCCGCTGAAATGCAGCAGATGGCCACGCAGTTCACGCAGCAGGCCGATCAGGTGCGCGCGACGGTGGCGGCCCTCGACCGCGAGGCGGCCAAGGTCGGCACCGCATGGACCGGCCAGGGCGCCGAGCGATTCCGCGACTCGTGGCAGAACTACCGCGTCGCCTTCCAGCGCATGTCCGAGGAACTGCAGGAGGCCGCCCGAGTGATCAACACCTACCGCGGCAACATCGAGTCCGCCACCGCCTAGATCCCACCCACACGACGGGCGCGCCGGTTCCGGCGCGCCCGTCGTTCTGCGCCGGCCCTGCCGGGGTGTGCCCGCCCTGCCGGGGTGCGCCGAGGTGTGCCCGGTGCCGCGCGCACCTCGCGCCCACGCGTGGCCTGCGCCAGGTCATACGCCATGCCCGGCCGAGCGCGCACCTCACGCCCGGTCGCGGCCCGCGCCAGGTCGTACGCCGGGTTCGGCCGTGTTCTCGTGCTCGCCGTGCCCGGTCGCTCTCGCGCTCGCCGTGCCGCCGGGGGCGAGGCGGGAGCCGCCTCGGCCGTGTCCCGGGCGCGCTCGTGCTCGCCAGGCCCGGCCGCGCTCGGTCGTGCGCCATGCCGGGCCGTGTTCTCGCGCTCGCCAGGCTCGGTCGCTCTCGCGCTCGCCGTGCCGCCGGGGCGAGGCGGGAACCGCCCCCGCCGTGTCCCGGCCGCGCTCTCACCACGCCGTGCCCGGCCGCGCTCGGTCGTGCGCCATGCCCGGCCGCGCTCTCGCGTTCGCCGTTCCCGGCCATGCCCCGCTGCCCCAGGGACGCGGGAGCGGGATCAGGTGGGCAGGGCGGCCTGGATGGGGGTGATGGCGCCCAGGGTGATGAGCAGGCCGCGGCCTGGGGGGCCGCCTACGGCGCCGCGGGGGAGGCGGACGGCGAACAGGTCGCCGTCGGTGGGGCCCTGGACCGACAGGAGCATGCCGGTGCGTGACTTGCGGGCCTCGGCCACGAAGCCGCGGTAGGCCGTGGTCATGTCGCCGGTGGTGCCCGCGATGATCAGGCCGTGCTCGGCGTCGCGGCCCGAGCGCAGCACCTCCTCCAGGGCCGTGGCGAGCGGGGTGTCCTGCGGCACGAGTTCGGCGTCGTCCACCAGCACGACGTACCTGTCGCGGCCCGCGACGGCCTCGCGCAGGTCCTGCGGGCCCGCCGCGCCGTCCTGGGGCTCGCCCCGGCCGTTCAGCACCGCGAGCACGCCCGGCTGCCCGGCCAGGTCGCGCAGCGGGCTGCGCCGCGGGGTGACCACCACCAGGGGGGTGCCGGCGGCCAGCAGCGAGCGCGCCGCCGTCAGCAGCGCCGAGGACCGGCCCGAGCGCGACGGGCCCGCCACCACCGCCCCGGGGCCGTGCGCGATCAGGTCCACGCCCAGCGGGCCCAGCGCGTCGCCGCCCGCGCCCAGCAGCGCCCACAGCGGCGAGGGCGGCTCGAAGGCCGGGTCCAGCTCCATCGCCTGCTCGGTGGTGATCCGCACCGGCAGCGCGTCCACCCGCAGCGGGCGCTCCCCGCGCGGCACCACGGAACGGGCGAGCTCTTGCAGGGCCGCGACCTGCGCGGGACCGGCCGGGTCCTCGGCCAGCAGCGCGATCTGGCTCTCCACGACGCCGTGCTCGCCGATCGCCAGCGCCCGTCCGGGCGGCATGGACGACGGCAGGTCCTTCAGCGGCAGCCCGGCCAGCCCGTAGTCCGCCGGGTCCGACAGCCGCATGATCAACCGGTCCTCGAACACCGTGGAGATCTGGCCGAGCAGTCCCGACCGGTCGGCGGTCACCACCGCGCGCAGCCCCACGGCGGGGCCCTCGCGCAGGAGCTGCAGGACGGCCTCGATCAGCCGCCCGTAGTCGTAACCCTCGAACGCCGCGATGAACCCCTCCCACCGGTCCAGCATCAGCACCAGCCACGGCGGCAGGCTCTCGCCCGCCGCCTCGGCGCGGGCGCGGCCGGCGGCGCGCAGCTCGGCCAGCGAGGCGAACCCGGCCGCCGCCAGGAGCTGCTGCCGCCTGCCCACCTCGGCGCGCAGCCGGCCCAGCAACCGCTCCACCCGGTCGAGCTGGTCGCGGGTGACCACGGCGCCGCAGTGGGGCAGGGCCACCAGCGGCAGCAGCGCCCCCGACCCGCAGTCGATCGCGTGTACGTGCACGTCGGCCGGGCTCGTGCCGGCCGCGATCACCCCGGCCAGCGTGCGCAGCGCCGTCGAGCGCCCGCTGCGGGCCGACCCGGCGAGCAGCAGGTGGCCGCCGTTGACCAGGTCCAGCGCGAGCGTGCCGCGCGCCTGCTCCCACGGCTCGTCCGTCACGCCGAAGACCAGCCCCGCGCCGCCGTCGCCGGTCATCTCGCGCACGCCGGAGACCGTGACCGAGGCCGGCAGCGGCGGCAGCCACGGCGTCGGCTGCTCCGGCACGCGCAGCAGCTCGGCGGCCCCGATCACCGCCTCGGTGAGCGCCGCCAGGTCGCTGCGCGGCTCCGCCGCCGGCCGCCGCGCCGCCGCCGATGGCCGCTGGGCGGGCAGCGGGTGGCCGAGGGCCCGCCAGTCCAGCTCCACCACCGACAGCCGCCCCTCGCCGCCCCCGCCCTCCTGCGTACGCGCGCCGCCGATCCGCGCCGTCTGCACCGCCTCCGCCTCGCCCGCCCCCGACTTCACGTAGCAGCGGCCCGGGGTCGCCTTGGAGATGTGCGCGGCGTCGGGCATGTCGATCACGTCGGACGACTCCACCGCCTCGGTCACCCGCAGCGCGATCCGCAGCGAGGTGTTGGCCTGGATGTCGGCCGTGACCACGCCCGCCGGGCGCTGGGTGGCCAGGATCAGGTGGATGCCCAGCGAACGCCCCCGCCTGGCGATGTCCACCAGCCCGCTGACGAAGTCGGGCAGCTCGGTGACCAGCGCCGCGAACTCGTCGATGATCAGCACCAGCCGGGGCAGCGGGTCCTGGCACTCCTTCGCGCCCCGGGCGCGGGCCGCCTGGTAGTCCTCGATGTCCTTGGCGCCCGCGCCCAGCAGGATGCGCTCGCGGCGGCGGATCTCGGCGGCCAGCGAGGCGAGCGCGCGTCCGGTGAGGTGGCCGTCCAGGTCGGTCACCATGCCGACGGTGTGCGGCAGGCGCACGCACTCCTTGAACGCCGCCCCGCCCTTGTAGTCGATCAGCACGAACGTCATCTCGTCGGGCCGGTTCGCGGCGGCGAGCGAGCAGATGAGGGTCTGCAGCAGCTCGGACTTGCCCGCGCCCGTGGTTCCGGCGATCAGCGCGTGCGGGCCGTCCACGCGCAGGTCCACCGCGAACGGCCCCTCGGGCCCGACGCCGATGACCGCCCTGGTCGTCGCGCCGGTCCAGCGCCGGGCCACGGCCTCGGGGGTGGGGTCGCGCAGGTCGAGCAGGTCGAGCAGCCGGGCGGCGTCGGGCAGCGCCGCGGAGCCGTCGTCGCGGCTCACGTCGCGGATCGGTGCCAGGGCGCGGGCCAGCCGGTCGCACCACGCCACCGCCACCTGGTCGGCCAGGATCTCCCCGACCGCCTCCAGGCCCCCGCCGCCGAGGCGCACCAGCCCGTCCGCCCCGCAGTCGGCGACGGTGGCGCACTCCTCGGGCAGCAGTCTGCGGTCCTCGTCCAGGGCGATCGTGTAGACGCCCGCGCGCGGCCCCTGGCGCAGCACCTGCGGCATGCCCGGCAGCGCGCGCAGCACCTGGGCGCCGTCGGCGATCACCAGCACGTCGTACGGACGCTGGTCGTAGGAGGAGAAGGCGGGCTCCTCGGCCTGCTTGCCCACGCCCCAGCCCAGGTCGTCCCAGCCGGAGGGCATCTTGCCGAACGCCGAGGACTCCGCGCCCAGCCGTTCCTCGATCAGCGCGGCCAGCTCCGCCACCCGCCGCCCGGCGGCCTCCGGGTCGGCGCCGACCAGCGCCACGCAGTCCTCGCCGCCGTGCGGGGCGCAGTGCGGCAGCCAGCGCGCCCAGCCCCACTGGGCGCCGCCGTCGGCGTGCGCCGACAGCACCACGATCGCGAGATCGCGCGGGCTGTGCAGCGCCGCCGCCTGCCCCACCAGCCAGCGCACCAGCCCCGTCGTCGCCGACCGTCCTCCGGTCACGCCCACGACGCCGAGGCGGCGCATCGGCAGCGACACCGGCACGGCGTGGCAGCGCGGCGGGTCGGGCACCGCCGCATCCGGGGGCGCGCCCCGCTCGGGCACCAGCTCCAGATCCGCGGGCAGGTCGGCCAGCCCGACGCGCAGCCGCAGCGCGTCGGCGTCATGGATGCGCCGCTCCCACAGCCTGCGGCGCGGCCCGGTGGCGGTCAGCAGCACCTCGGCGGGGTCGGGCGCCCCGGCCCGGCGCGCGGCCTCGTCGGCCACCCTGGCGGCCTCCAGCGCCACCTCGAACGCCGCCGTACGCTCCTTGTACTGCTTGACGGCCTGGCGGTACTGCTTGCGGCCGTGCCGCTTGTCGCTGTACCACTGGCCGATCATGATCACCGGGGTCATCAGGGCGAACAGCAGGAAGTACCACAGCCGGAAGATCAGCGCGAACCCGAGCCCGAGCACCGCGGGCAGGCACGCGGCCAGCAGTTGCAACCGGATGCCGTCACTCCGCTTGGGCTCCGCCGGCACCTCCAGCCGCCGGGCGCGCTCGGGCCGCGCCAGCCGGGGCGGCCGGTTGTAGGCGTACCCGCCGTCGGGGCGCGCGTCGAGGTGGGCGTCGGGCGGCTCGATCACGGCCAGCGTGAACGCCGAGTTGCCGCACACCACCAGCCCGCCGACCGGCCAGGGCACCCTTCCGTCCACCGGCCGCCCGTCCAGAACCGGATCGGGCCCCGCCACCCCACCCACCCGGCGCCGCCCCCGCACCGGCAGGCCGTCCTCGTACACGGGGGCCGCCAACGGCGTAACCCGCCCGCCCAGCCCGAACCCGCCCGGCCCGTCGTCGCTCGCCGGAGTGGTCCGCCCGGCACCCCGGAACCCGCCCCGCCCATCGACTTTCGCCGCAGTGGTCCGCCCGGCCCGTCCTCCCCCCTCATGGACGGGCGCGGCCGGCGGCGCCATCCGCCCCGTCCGGCCGAACGCCGCGGGCCCGTCCCCGCCGCCGCCCGTGTCCCCCTCCCCGTCGCCGCCGCCGAGGGCCCCGCGCCCGGCCGGCTCGACCGTCGTCCCGGACGGCGTGACCCGTACGACCATCGCCTCCTCGGGCAGCTCGGGATCGCGTACGACGATCGCGCAGGTCGGCGCCGACCCGATCAGGTGCGCCCCCGGCCCGAGCCGGTGCACCGCGCCCGCACCGGGACCGCCCACCACCCGCACCTCGACGATCCCGCCGGGCTCGTCCAGCACGGTCGCGGTGGCGTGCCTGGCCTCCAGCGCGACCAGATCCCCGTCACGCAGCAGCCCCGCCACCCGCGCGTCGGGGTCCAGCGCCCTGCCCCCGCTCCACAGCCCCGCCCCCGTCTCCCGCGGCGCCGCCCGGGCCCCGGCCCGGTCCATCCCGTACGGCGCCCGCGAGCGAGGCAGCCGCACCACCGTGGCCAGCCGCTCTCCCATGGCCGCCCGCAACGCGTCGCCCAACTTGCCCACGGTCGTGCCCTCGTCGGCCTCGACGGCGACCTCCCGGCCACCGTGCTCTCCGACCACGGTGAGCAAGATCCGCATATGTACGCTCCGTGTTCATCGCGACTGCTCCCGCCTCCCGGGGAGTGAGCCGAATGCGTCTCCAGACGGGACACACTCTGCCCCTGGGGTGGGCTGCCCGTGGGGTGGGCTGCCCGTGGGGTGGCTTGCCCGTGGGCGCTTGCCCAGGGGCACCCACCCGGCGTGGGGCCACCCGGCATGGGCCCGCCTGGGCTGGGCCCGCCTGGGCTGGGCCCGCCTGGGCTGGGCCCGCCTGGGCTGGGGCCATCTGGGCTGGGGCCATCTGGGCTGGGGCCATCTGGGCTGGGGCCACCTGGGGTGGCCCATCAGGTCCGATTGCGTGCGGGCGCGCTCGCGGCCCGGCTGCCCGTTCCGGTGGGTGAAGCGGACCGAGGCGAGCGTGGTGGGCGCCTTCGTGGGCCGGGTCGCCGGCGTTCGGCGGGTTGCCGGGCGGGCTGTGGCCTCCTCCGGAGCGGATCAGGTCTTGCTCACCTCCCGGCGGGCGGCACACCTCCGCCTACCTCCGCACACCTCGTGGCGTCCGCACACTCCCATGCGCGTGCGCGCACACCTCCATGCGGGTGCGCGCCGCCGAAGTGCGCCCGCGCCTCATGCGCGTCCGCACCTCTGCACGCGTCCCCGCCTCATGCGCGTCCGCGCCTCTGCTCGCGTCCGCGCGCGTTCGCGCGTCCGCGCACCCTCGCGCGTGCGCGTCGGCGTGGCGGGCCCGGGCTCGTGTGCCCTTTGCGGGTTCACGCCATTCGCATGGTTCACCATCTTCCATGCGCGCGTCCACCGGAGTGGCCGGGTGTGGGGCTCGCGGGATTTTTGGTACGACTGATACCTCAGTAAATATCGCCCCCTATCACGAAAAGTCGCCTAAATCTAGCTAACCTAACGAATAAGTCTTGCCCGTTGGGCATGGACGTGGTCAGCTCAATGAATCGGGCATGGTTCCGGTCATTTGACTCCCGGCCCGTCCCGGCGGTAGCTCATAATTAGCGAGAATTCCCCAATTCACGTTCGCCCAATAATGTGATCACAGCCCTCGCCTCGCCGCGTGGGCGGATCCACCGACTCCTGGGAGCCCCCGACCCATGAGGATCAGTGAGAAGCCCGCCCGCGACACCCGCAGCCCGGTGGCCGAGGCCCCGGGAGGCGGCGGCGCGCTGTCCGGGCCCGCGTCCCGCAAGCTGCCGGTTCCGCCGCGGGAGCGACGGCCCGCGCTGGCGGCGCTGGCCGTGCTGCTCATTCTCGGTGGCGCGCTGGCCACCACCCTGCTCGTGCTGCGCAGCGGCGACCGGGTCTCGGCGATCAGGATCGTGCAACAGGTCGGCGCCGGTCAGGCGATCCCCGAGTCCGCGATGGAGGAGGTCCAGATCGCCGACACCGGGATCGCGTTCGTGCACTGGTCGCAGCGGCAGCGCGTGACGCAGGCGTACGCGCGGGTCACCCTGCTGCCCGGCACCCTGCTGACCGAGCAGATGACCATGGAGGCGAGCGATGAGCTGGGGCCGGGCAAGGCCAGGGTGGGCCTGGCGCTCAAGGCCGGCCAGCGTCCCGCCGTGCTGAACCCCGGCGACCGGGTGCAGATCATCTACGTGCCCGGCAGGGGCTCGGCGGCCGACGGCGAGGTCAAGGTGCTGGCGCAGAGCGCGCTGGTCGACAGCGTGGGCGGGCAGAACCGTACGGGCTCCTCCGGCTCGTCGAGCTCCAGCGGCCTGGTGACGGTGATCGTGGACACCGCGATCTCGCCCACCGTCGCCGCGTACGCCGCCACCGGCGAGATCGCGGTCGCCGAGCTGCCGGGAGCGCGCTGACGTGGCCCTCATCGTCCTCGCCGCCGACAAGGGCGCACCGGGGGTCACCACGGCGGCCACGGCCCTCGGCGCGGTCTGGCCCCGGCCGGTGCTGCTCGCCGAGTGCGACCCGGCCGGGGGCGACATCGCCTACCGGCTGCCCGCGGAGGGCGGCGGGGTGCTCAACCCGGGCAAGGGCCTGCTCACCCTGGGCGCGGTCGCCCGCCGCGGCCTGCACCCCGACCTGATCCACGAGCACACCCAGAAGATCGTCGGCGGGCTGGACGTCCTCCTCGGGCTCACCCACGGCGAGCAGGCCGCGGGGCTGACCTGGCTGTGGGGACCCCTCGGCCGCGCGATGGCCGCCATGCCGTACGCCGACGTGCTGGCCGACTGCGGCCGGCTCGGCGGCCACCCCGAGATGGCCGACCTGATCGCCGAGGCCGACCTCGTGGTGCTGTTCACCCGCGCCAGCCTCGACCACGTCGCCCACCTGCGCGAGCGCCTGGCGTCCATCGGCCGGGGCCCGCAGGTCGGCGTGGTGGTGATCGCCGACCCCCGCCAGTACCGCTCCTCGATCGACGAGGTGCGCCGGATCATCACCGCGACCGGCAGGCCGGTCGTCTTCGTCGGCGGCATCGCCCACGACCCCAAGGGCGCCGAGCTGCTGCGCGGCCAGTGGGGCGGCCGCCTCGACCGCTCCCTGCTGATCCGCACCTGCCGCGAGCTGGCCGGCCGCCTGGCCGCCCACGTCGCCGCCCCCGCCGCGAACCAGCCGAGCGGAGCGAGGCCATGAGCGTGAGGGACGCGTCGGTGACTGGACTGAGGAGCGGCGGGAGCGCAGCGACCAGAGCGACGAGGGAAGCCGCCGACTGGAGGCGTCCCGAACCGCCGAGCGGAGCGAGGCCATGAGTACTGATCATTCGCTGGTCAAGCGGTTCCGGCAGGAGGTGGGGGACCGGCTGGCGCATCAGCGGCGGCTGGACCAGGCGAGCGGGCTGCCGCCGATGACCGGTGAGGACGAGCGGCAGTTCGCGCGGGCCCTGATCGCGCAGGTCCTGGAGGAGTACGCGCGTGGCGAGATCGGGGTGGGCCGCACCCCGCCGACGGCCGAGGAGGAAGAGGCGCTGGCGGCGGGCATCCACGCCGCGCTGTTCGGGGTGGGCCGGCTGCAGCCGCTGCTGGACGACCCCGAGGTGGAGAACATCGACATCAACGGCTGCGACCGGGTGTTCGTGAGCTACGCCGACGGCCAGGAGGTCATGCACGAGCCGGTGGCCGAGTCGGACGAGGAGCTGGTGGAGCTGATCCAGATCCTCGCCGCGTACAGCGGGCTGTCCAGCCGCCCGTTCGACACCGCCAACCCGCAGCTCGACCTGCGCCTGCCCGACGGCTCGCGGCTGTCGGCCGTGATGGACGTCACCGTACGCCCGGCGGTGTCGATCCGCCGCGCCCGCCTGGGCAAGGTGTTCCTCGGCGACCTGGTGGGCAACGGCACGCTGAGCCCGGAGCTGGGCCGGTTCCTGTCGGCGGCGGTGTCGGCGCGCAAGAACATCATGATCGCCGGGTCCACCAACGCGGGCAAGACCACCCTGCTGCGCGCGCTCGCCAACGAGATCCCCCCGTCCGAGCGGCTGATCACGGTGGAGCGGGCGCTGGAGCTGGGCCTGGACCAGTTCCCCGAGCTGCACCCCAACGTGGTCGCCTTCGAGCAGCGCCTGCCCAACTCCGAGGGCCAGGGCGAGATCACCATGGCCGAGCTGGTACGTCGCAGCCTGCGCATGAACCCCAGCCGGGTGATCGTCGGCGAGGTGCTGGGCGACGAGATCGTCACGATGCTGAACGCGATGACCCAGGGCAACGACGGCTCGCTGTCCACCATCCACGCCAACTCCAGCATGGAGGTCTTCAACCGCATCGCCACCTACGCGCTGCAGGCGGCCGAGCGGCTGCCGGTCGAGGCCACCCACATGCTGATCGCGGGCGCGATCGACTTCGTGGTGTTCATCGAGAAGCGCAACGACTACCTGCGCGGCGGCCGGCTGCGCCGGTACGTCTCCAGCGTGCGCGAGGTGACCGGCTGCGACGGCCGGGTGCTGTCCTCGGAGGTGTTCCAGCCCTCGCCCGAGGGCCCCGCCGTGCCGCACGCCCCGATCTCCTGCCTGGACGAGCTGATCAGCCACGGGTACGTCCCCGGGGGGTGGGGCTGATGCCGCCCGGTCTCCTCGACCCGTACGTCCTGCTGGCGGGCGCGGCCATCGGCGGCGGCCTGTTCCTGCTCGGCCTGTCCCTGTACGGCACCCGGCGCCGCCCCGCGTCCCCCGGCAAGGGCGGAGGGCGCAAGGAGCTGGTGCGGATGCTGTCCACCCGCACCGCCGTGGGGGCCATCGTCGGCACCCTGGTCCTGGTGATCACCGAGTGGCCGGTGATGGCGGCCGGGGCGGTGCTGCTGGTGCTGGCCTGGCGCGGCCTGTCCGGCGGCGCGGCGGAGGAGCGCGCGGCGATGCGCCGCCTGGAGGGCCTGGCCGCCTGGACCGAGTCGCTGCGCGACACCATCGCCGGGGCGGCCGGGCTGGAGCAGGCGATCCCGTCCTCGATCCGGGCCGCGGCCCCCACGCTCAAGCCGCACCTGCGTGCGCTGGTGGACCGGCTGCACACCCGCATGGCCCTGCCCGACGCGCTGCGCATGTTCGCCGACGAGCTGGACGACCCGTCCGCCGACCTGGTGGTCGCGGCGCTCATCCTCAACTCCCGGCTGCGCGGCCCCGGCCTGCGCGACGTGCTCGGCGCGCTCGCGGTCTCCGCCCGCGAGGAGCTGGACATGCGCCGCCGGGTGGAGGCCGAGCGGCGTTCCACCCGGCGCAGCGCGCAGATCGTGGTGGGCACGGCCCTCGCCTTCGCCGCCGCGCTCGTGGTGTTCAACCCCGACTACGTGTCGGAGTACAACGACGTGCTCGGCCAGGCGGTCCTGGTCGTGGTGGGCGGGCTGTTCGGGGCCGGGTTCGCCTGGATGCGCCGCCTGGCCCGGTTCGACAAGCCGGCCCGGCTGCTCGGCGCCGTACGCGAGGGCGCCGAGGCGCAGCCCGCCGCGCAACCCCCGCCCGGCCGGGTCCCGGCCCTGGCGAGCATGCCCGGCGCACGCGTGCCCGGCGCACGCACCCCTGAGGCCGTACGCGCGCCCCGCCCCGGAGACGGGCGGCTGAACGGCACGCCGGGCGGCCGGTTCGACGGGCCGATGGGAGGTGGGACGCATGACTGAGGCGCTGATCACCGGCGGCGTGCTCGGACTCGGCGTGTTCCTGCTGCTGCGCGCGCTGTTCCCGGCCAGGCCGGGGCTGGTCGCGCGGCTGCTCGAACTCGACGCGGCCGGCCAGGGCGACGGGCCGCCGCGCTTCCAGCTCGTGCTGCCCGACGAGGAGGTCGGGGCGTTCCGGCGCGGCCTGGGCGAGCGGCTGGCCCGCTTCTACGCCGCCCGCGGCTGGGAGGCGCGCTCGGTGCGGGCCGACCTGGCGCTGCTCGGCCGCTCCTTCGAGGGCTTCCTCGCCACCAAGGTGCTGCTCGCCGTGTGGGGCCTGCTGGCCTACCCGTTCGTGGCGGGCTGGCTCTACCTCATGGGCTGGGAGGTCTCCCCGACCATCCCGCTGTGGGTGGCGCTCGCGGTGTCGGCGGTGTTCTTCCTGCTCCCCGACGTGCAGGTACGCCGCGACGCCAACGCGCGCAGACGCGACTTCCGCCACGTCGTCGGCGCGTTCTTGGACCTGGTCGCGATGAACCTGGCCGGCGGACGGGGCGTGCCCGAGGCGCTGCTGCTGTCGGTGTCGGTCAGCGGCGACGAGGCCAACTGGCCGATGGCCCGCATCCGCGAGGCGCTGGCCAACGCCAGGATCGTCGGCATCACGCCGTGGCAGGCCCTCGGCCAGCTCGGCGACGAGATCAACGTGGACGAACTGCGCGACCTGTCGGCCGCTCTCGGCCTGGTCGCCGACGACGGCGCCAAGGTACGCGCCTCGCTCACCGCCCGCGCGGCCACCCTGCGCCGCCGCGAGCTCGCCGAGATCGAGGGGCGGGCGGGCGAGCGCTCGCAGTCGATGCTCGTCGCCCAGCTCCTGCTGTGCGCGGGCTTCGTGGTCTTCATCACCTATCCGGCAGCCATGAAGATGTTGGGGGCATAAATGCTGAACCATCCGTGGGTCGTCTACACCATCGCCCTGCTCAACGTACGCATCCACCGGGCGCGCACCGCGCCCACCCGGGGCGCGTCCGCCGTGGAGTGGGCCGTCATCACCGCGATCATCGCCGGCGTGGCGCTCGGCCTGGCCACCCTGATCAGGACCCTGGTCGAGTCCAAGCAGGCCGAGATCCAGGGCAACTTCGGCGGCAACGGCGGCGAACAACAGCCGTGAGGCGGTTCCCGGCCCGGCTGCGGCGTCACGGTGGCGAGCGCGGTGCGACCGCGATCGAGCTGGCCATGATCATGCCCGTGGTGCTGGCCGTGGTGCTGCTCATCGTCCAGGTGGCCCTGTGGTTCCACGGCCGCCAGGTCGCCGACGCCGCGGCCAGAGAGGGCGCCAGGATCGCGCGCGCGGCCGGCACCGAGTCGGAGGGCTGGCAGGACGAGGCCGCCGAGCGGGCCCGGTCGATCGTGCGGGCGGTCGGCCCGGAACTGCTGCAGGACGCCGAGGCCACCGCCTGGGAGGAGGGCGACCAGCGCGGCGTCGAGGTGACCGGGCAGGCCGTCCAGGTGATCCCGCTGCTGCCCGAGCTAACCTTCTCGATCACCGCCAGGTTCGGCGGGCCGGTGGAGTGCTTCCGCCCCGACGACGGATCGGACCAGTGCCAGTGAACGCCAAGCGCGCCGAGCGCGGCTCGATGAGCGTGGAGACGGTGCTGCTCGCCCCGGTCTTCCTGCTCTTCCTGCTGTTCCTGGCCGGGGCGGGGCGGCTGGTCGAGGCGCAGGGCGAGGTCAACGGCGCCTCCAGGGACGCCGCGAGGGCCGCCTCCGTCGAGCGTACGCTCGGCGACGCCGAGGAGGCCGCGGGCGCGGCGGCCGAGGCGGCGCTGGCCGGCCAGTGCGGCTCGCCCGAGGTGGACCTGTCGGGCTCGGAGTGGGAGGAGGGCGGCCAGGTGCAGGCCCGGGTGACCTGCGAGCTGGACCTCGGCTTCCTCGGCTTCGACGCGGTCAAGAGCCTCACCGGCACCGCCGTGGTGCCCCTGGAGCAGTTCAGGAGGGTCGAGGAATGAGGGCCCGTCCTGAACGGCACGCCGAGCGCGGGTCGATGTCCGTCTTCGCGGTGGTCTTCTCGGTCGTGGTGTTCCTGCTGGCCGGGCTGCTCGTGGACGGCGGCGCCGCGATCAACGCCCGGCTGCGCGCCGCCGACATCGCCGAGCAGGCCGCCCGCGCCGCCGCCGACCAGATCGACGTGGAACACCTGCGCGCCACCGGCCAGGCCAGGCTGCTGGCCGACGACGGCGCCGTGTGCGGGCGCGCCGAGGAGATCGTCACCGCCCACGACACCGACGAGGTCGAGCAGACCGGCTGCGAGGTCGGCGCCGGCCAGGAGCAGGTGACGGTCACCGTCGGGGTGAGCTGGGAGGCGTTCTTCCTGGCCGCGCTCGGGTTCGGCGGCTCGCGGATGGAGGCGTCCGCCACCGCCGGGCCCGACATCGGCGAGGAGGCCCCGGCGCCGTGACGCGACCGGCACGCGAGAAGGAGGAGGGGAGAGCCATGCAGCCGCAGCGCATCCGGCCACGGCGCACCTTCGGCGACGTGGTGCTCGGCCTCGCGGCGCTGGCCGCGCTGGCCGCGCTGCTCGGCGGCGTGCCGTACGCGCTGCTCCGCTTCGTCGGCCCGCCCGTCGCCCCCGAACTGCTCGACCTGGACCTGCTCACCGGCAGCGTCGGCACCAGCACCATCGTCGCGATCCTGGTCCTGCTGGTCTGGCTGGCCTGGCTGCAGTTCGCGCTGTGCGTCCTCGTCGAGGTGTACGCCGGGGTGCGCAGGGTCGGCATGCCCGCCAGGGTGCCGTTGTCCGGCGGCACCCAGACGCTCGCCAACAAGCTCGTCACCGCCGCACTGCTGCTGTTCACGGCCTCGGCGGTCGCGGTGCCCCTCGTCCGCGCCGGCGCCCTGCCCCCGCCCGCCCGTCCCGCTACGGTCGCCGCGACCGAGCAGGTCGCACCGGCGCGGGCCGAGCGCGCCCCCCTGCACGAGGTCGCCGAGACCAAGAAGGTGTACGTCGTGCAGCCGCCGCACGGGCGGCACCACGAGAGCCTGTGGGAGATCGCCGAGAAGTGCCTGGGCGACGGCCGCCGCTACCCCGAGATCTACCAGCTCAACCAGCACAAGCTTCAGCCCGACGGCAGCCGGCTGCACATGGCCGACCTGATCCGTCCGGGCTGGGTGCTGGACATGCCCCGCGACGCGGTCAACGTGCACGTGGTCCCCGCCGACCAGCCGCGCACCGAAACCCTGGCCGACCATCCCACCAAGCCCGCGGAACTGGACGGCCGCACCCAGTCGCTGGACCCGCCCCCGGTGCGGGAGGAGGAGCGGCCGTCCCGGGTGCAGGAGACCGAGCGTCCGCGGGTGCAGGAGCCCGAGCGTCCGCGGGTGCAGGAGACCGAACGTCCGCGCGTACAGGAGACGGAACGCCCGCGGGCGCAGGAGACCGAGCGTCCGCGCGTACAGGAGCCCGAGCGGGAGCGCCCGCCCGTACAGGAGCTGCCCGAGGTGCCGCAGGAGCCTCCCGCGCACGCCGACCCCGTTCCCGAACCCGCCCGCGAACCGGCGGCCGAGGCCGAGGCCGGGTCTGAGGCCGGCTCTGAGGCCGAGGCCGGGGCCGGGCTCGGCCCGGGGGAGTACCTGATCGGGATGTCGCTGGCGGCGGCGGGGCTGCTGGTGGCGCTGGGCAGGCGGCGCAGGGAGCAGTTGTGGCGGCGGGCCTTCGGCCGGCGGATCGCCCGGCCGCGCGGCGACGCCGCGGCGGCGGAGGTCGAGCTGCGGATCGGGGCCGACGCCCCCGGCAGCCGGATGCTGGACATCGGGCTGCGGGTGCTCGGCCGGGAGCTGGCGCTGCGCGGGCGCAAGCCGCCCACGGTCTTCGCGGCGCACCTGTCCGCGAACGGGCTGGACCTGTGGATCCACCCGCCGGAGCCCGAGGCCCCCGGGCCGTGGAGCGCGCACGACGGCGGCCAGGTGTGGCGGCTGGCCGCGCACGAGGGCCGGATGCTGGACGAGCAGTCGGTGGCCGACGCGCCCGCGCCGTACCCGGGGCTGGTCACGCTGGGCACCGACGCCGGAGGGCGGGTGCTCATCGATCTGGAGGCCGCGCAGGGCCTGATCAACATCAGGGGCGCGAACACCACGGCCGCGCTGGCGGCGCTCGCCGTCGAGCTGGCCACCAACCGCTGGTCCGACCGGATGCGGATCACCCTGGTCGGCTTCGGCGACGAGCTGACCGCCATCGCGCCGGAGCGGATCACCTGCGCGGGCAGCCTCGCCGAGGTGCTGCCGGAGCTGGAGGCCAGGGCCGATGCCCAGGCGCGGCAGGGGCAGGACGTGCTGACCGGCCGGATCAACGCCAGGCCCGACGACCCCGCCTGGGCGCCGCACTTCCTGCTGTCCACGATCGCGCCGAGCGCCGACGAGGCGCGCCGCCTGGCCCTGCTGGCCCGCGAGGGGCGGCGGATGGCCGCCGGTTACGTCGTCCCGGGCGAGCTGCCCCACGCCACCTGGACCTGGGAGGTCTCGGCGGAGGGCCGCAGCGGCATCGACGCGCTCGGCTTCGACGTCGCCGCGCAACTGCTGCCGCGCAGGCACTACCGGGCGCTGGTCGAGCTGTTCCGCACCGCGCACGAGGGCGAGGGCGAGCCGCTGCCGGTCGAGCGGGAACTGCCCGTGGAACGCCACGGCCCGCCGGCCATCGAGGTGCGGATACTCGGCCCCATCGAGATCACCTGCCCGAACCCGCTGGAAGAGGGCCGGATGGGATTGGCCACCGAGCTGATCGTCTACCTGTCCACACATCCGGGCGGGGTGCACCCGGTCGTCCTCGGCGGCGTCCTGTGGCCGCGCGGCGTCCAGGCGCAGGTCCGCGACGCGACCATCGCGCGGGTGGCCGACTGGCTCGGCGTGGACTCCGAAGGGCGCCCGCACCTGTACGCCGACGAGGCGGGACGGCTGCGCCTGGGGCCCGACGTGCGTACCGACTGGGCGCTGTTCCGGGAGCTGGTCCGGCGCTCCCACGGCGACCCGGCGGCCCGCGCCGTACTCCTGGAGCGGGCGCTCGGCCTGGTGCGCGGGCCGCTGCTGAACGGGCGACCGCGCGGCCGGTACGCCTGGCTCGCCGCCGACGACCTGGAGTACGACGTGACCGCGAGCGTCGCCGACGCCGCGCACCGCCTGTGCGAGATACGGCTGGCACAGGGCGAGCCCGCCCAGGCGGTCGCCGCCGTACGGGCGGGGCTGCTGCTCGCCGCCGACGACGAAGGGCTCTGGCGCGACCTGCTCCGCGCCACCCACGCCACCGGCGACCCCGCCCGGCTGCGCGCCGTCGTGGACGCCCTGCACCGGCGCGCCGCCTCGCACCCGTACGGAGGCGGCATGGCCCCCGAGACGGAGGCGCTCATCGACGAGCTGCACCCGTCCTGGCGCGTCCACTCGGTGCCGTCGGCATGAACGGGCGCGAGCGGCCATGCCGATACCCGCATAACGGTGGCCCGGCCACCGCGCCGCGACCTAGCGTGATCTCCGTGCGTGGAGGGCTGCTGCTCACGCTGGTGGTCGCCGTCCTGTCCGCGTCGGGTTGCGCGGGCACGGGCGGCGACCGCCCATTCGTCCCGGGGGGCGGCGGCGCGTCCGAGGTGGCGGCCTCGTCCGCGGCGCCGACCCCCGCGGGCCCGCGCACCGAGACCATCGCGATCGGCCGGGCCGCCAAGGTCCTGGTCGAGTGGCCCGCCGCCCTCGACCCGGCCCAGACCGAGATGATCGAGACCTACCGCGACTTCTACGTGGACAAGTGGCGCGCCGTCGTCACGCGAGGCCGCGACCAGGGCTACCTGGAGGCGATGGAGCTGGAGGCCGCCCAGGGGTCGGCCGCGTGGGTCAAGGAGTTCCTGGACCAGCGGCGCTCGGTGCGCGGCACGGCCAAGCTGTACGCCATGGCGGTCACGTCCGTGACCGGCGAGACCGCCGCCCAGGTGAACGTGTGCGTCGATGAGTCCGGCCTGCGGCTGACCGACGCGCGTACGGGGGACGTGCTGCCCGCCCAGCCGGCGTGGACCAGGCCGCCGCGCTCGACGTACCTCCAGGGGGCCGTCGTCCACCGCGGCGACGACGGGGTCTGGCGGATCAAGGCGCTCCGCTATGCCGTACACCCGGACGAACGCGCGAAAGGATGCCAACGATGACCCGCCTGCTCTCCGTCCTCCTGAGCGGCGCGCTAGCCCTGGCTCCCCTGACGGCCCCGCCCGGCGATCCGGGCGGCGCCGACGGCGAGGCGTGGCAGTCCGGCAGGAAGGCCGGCGTCACCCTGCGCAACTCGCAGATCATCCTGCGCGGCAACGGCCTCGGCGGCGCCCGCTCCGACGGCTACCAGCTCAAGCGCCCCTGCTGGTACGAGCCCGGCCCCGACGCCGGCTCCATGCTGGACACGCAGGAGGACCTCTTCGCCCGCTGGAAGCAGGCCAACCCCGACGGCACCGAGGAGGAGTTCCAGGAGTTCCTCCGGCAGTTCCGGGAGCGGGTCGGGCAGGACGGGCGCTGGTGGGTTCCGGCGTACAACGAGGACGACCCCGACGGCCTGTCGTGCTGGGGCGCGCTCGACCCGTTCGTCTGGGTGCCCCCGGGCGAGACCCCGCCCGCCGGCATCACCCTGCAAGAACTCGCCGACATCGCGCGCGCCGCCCTGACCGTCCCCGAACCCCGCATCGAACTGAACCCCGACGCCAAGAGCTACGTCAACCTGCCCACCTGGGTCTGGCTGGCCGGCATCGGCGAACCCACCCGCTCGGTCACCGCCACGATCCCCGGCATCATGAGCGTCACCGTCACCGCCACCCTGGAGGACATCCAGATCGACCCCGGCACCACCGCCGACCGCGCCGAGGTCAAGGAAGACTGCGGCGCCACCGGCCACCCGTACCGGCGGGGCGGCCAGTTCACGTGCGGGGTCCGCTACCTGCGCGCCTCGGTGGACCAGCCCAGGGACGTGTACGTCCTGACGGTGACGACCGTGTGGCCGATCGAGGTGGAGGACGACATCGTCCCGTTCGCGTACGACCCGGTGGAGGTAGGCGTCACAAGAGACGTCCCGGTGGGCGAAGTCCAGACCACAGTCCGCCGCTCGGAGTAACCCCGCGCCTCCAAGCCCGGCCGCCCGGTGGTGGCGGGCTGAAACCCGCCCCGCGTGTCCCCGCGTGTCCTCGCGCGGCCGCGCACAAGTGCGGGCGGCTGCCCCACCCGCCACCCCCGCCGACCTTCGGCCGGCGGCCCACAGCGAATGGTTGCGCGCCGCCCGTCAGGGAGAGGTAGGAGGACGTTTGCAAGGCGGCATCAGATGATCGGCCCAACAGGCGTCCACGGGATCACCTGCGCTTGTCTTCGTGCACGATGTCGGCACATCGCGAAGGCACCCCGGCCGGTTGACCGGTCCCAACCTGGTGATCCGCGCAGAGCGGGCGGGCACGGCCGGGCAGGTGGGCACCTTCCCAAGCAGCCGCGCACTCTGTGGCCGGCGGCGCGGGGCGATCGGCGGGGCGCGCTGGTACATCACGCCCGTACGGGCAAGAGCCTCCTCGGAGGCATACACGGTCCCCTTGGCCGTCACGGGGGTCGCCGGCCAAGGGGACCTTTCTCTCCCCGATCATGACCAGGAAGAGACCGCCCCGGGCACGGGGGAAGACCCCGGAGCGGTGGCCTGTCGCCTGCCTCGGGTGGTGCGGATCGCGCCGATCACATCGGCTCGGCCGTGGGTGGCGCTGGTATGTCCGTCGCACTCGTGCTCAGCTCCCGATAGCGCGCCAGCACCCGTGCCGCAGCCGCGTTCGGGCGATCGGCCGGGCACGTGGCCAGCACCGGCCGCCGCGTCCGGTGCGAGGTCCGCCCGGTCCACCACACGTAGTGCACCGCCCCGTCCGGCACGGTCACGCACTGCACCACCAAGCCCCGCCAGACCGATACCAACGCCGACCGGCCCGCTCGATGCACGTCCGCACGCACACCCGACTTCGCCAGCTCCCGCGCCAGCACGCCGGCTGCTCGTTCGACTTCGAGAAACGGCGACACCGACGCCGACACCGTATCCATCAGCCATGTCATCGCGCCCAGTGGGATCATCAGCGTCCGATCCCCACCTGACGGGAAGAAGGGCTCACGTACATCACCGCCTCTACCGAGATGAACCGGCCTTGTGCCGGGGCTGAGGCGACGTTAGACGGCTACACGGCTGTGAATGCGCACCAGGGTAAACGTAAGAAAGCCGCACCCAGATGCGGGTCAGATGATTCCCGCCCGGTGGGCCAGCCCTCGAAGGGCGGGCGTGCTCGCGCGATGCTCGCGCTTGATGAGCTGCGTGAGGAGTTCGTTCGTCCGGGTGTCATAGCGAACGAGCTCCGGGGAAATCCGTTCTGCTTCGAGCAGCATGTTGACCGATGCCGCGTCCTTACGTTGCACGGCATACGCTCGGGCGAGGTCGAGATGCACCTGCGCTCGCCGACCGAGCAAGCCCGGAGCGAGATCGGATACGTCCAGTTGTTCTCCCTTGGAGATCGCTTGCTTGGCATCCGCGAAAGCGACCGCCGCCGACACTTCATGGATCGTCACATTGGTCGGGCCGAACGCCGTCCAGAAGTCGTTGCGATCCGTACCGACGAGATCGGCCACCCGCCGCGCGTGGCTCAGGAAGGTTCTCACCGCCGCACGATCGAACCGCATGGCAACCGCCGTCACCGCGACCAGATACAGGCCGCCCAGCACCGAGTACTGCTCCTGGGTCAGCCTTCTCGCGGATCCTTCGAGCGCCTCGGCCGCTCGGATCGCCAGATGCAACGCCTTCTCCGACTCGCCGAGCCGGACGAAGACGTACCCCAGGCGATAGGCGCTCACCGCCGCCAGAAGTGGCTCTTCCGCGTCCTCGGCCGCCGACAAAGAGCGGTCGCCCGCGGTCCATGCCAGCTCGGGTTCTCCCACCCTGCTCAAAACCGTCGCGGTCGCGTGGTAGGTGAGCGCACGTAACCCCTGGTACGCGCGCCGCTCCCTGGCCGGAGCCGCGCGGCCGGCAAGCTCTGTCGCCATGATCAGGCCCGGAAGCCGCCGGCCCGCCTCGTCGTACCGTGTCGCTTGATAGAGCTGATTGACGCTCAGCAACTCCTGACGCAGCCAGGCCATGTTCTCCGGGGTCGCCTCGCCTTTGCGGGGGTCGATCATGACTGACAAGCCCTCGTAGCCCATCATCGCCTGCCGGATCTTCGCCGCCGCCTCGTACCGGGCCATCAGCTCCCCCGCCTCGCATGTCGTGAGATCCTCAACACGCATGCCAAGAATGTTCGCGAGGGCATTGATGACGCTATGGCTGTCCACGCCACGTTGCCCGCGCTCCACCTGACTCAGCCAGCTCTCGGAGCGGCCCACCAAGCCCGCGAGCACACTTTGCGACAAGCCGCGCCGTTTACGCGCACGCGCGATGCGTTGGCCGATGTGGTGTTGGGCATCTGGTTTCGTCACACTCGCGCCCGATCCCTCAGCATCTGTTGGATCTCTTCAATCACCCGCTCCCAGCTTGGCATGCGAGCATGCGACGGCGCATCAGGATCGAACAGCACGCGTACGCCCATTTCCCTTAGCGCATCCAGGCTGCGGCTGAAGGCCATGTGACGGGCCAGTGCATCTTTCAGCAGCGGCACCGCCAGAATCGGGACGCCAAAGCCCATCAATTCGCATAGGAGCCCGACCGGGAACGAGTCCGCGATGCCGTTCGCCCACTTGTTGATCGTGTTGAAAGTGGCCGGGGCTACGACCACCGCGTCGGCCGCCGGAAGCTCATCCGGCTCATCCGGCATACGGAACCCGGTTCGGACCCGATCCCCGGTACGTCGCGCCAGTTCCTCCGCGTCGATGAAGCGCCGCCCCATTTCGGTCGCTATCACGCGTACCTGCCACCGTTCTTTTTGGGCAAGATCCACAAGCGTCGAAACCGTCCCCGCCGCCGGGGCCCCGCACACCACCACGTAAAGCACAAGCTGCGCCTCAGCGGAGATATCCATGCACAGGAATTGTAGTCTCGCTGTCACGCGTCTCAGCGGTGGCCCTGCGCGCCGGTCTGCGGCGGGCCGCGCATCTCGACACCACTGGAAGCGACGGCCTGAACTCGATCTTCGCAGGGAATCCGCCGGACTGGCGATGCGGTGGCCGGCTCATGAGCGGGGGCCGCCAAGGGCCGGCGCACCGCCGTGTCACTTCTCGCCGTCAGGGGCGCCGTCGGCGCCCACCTTGCCGTCGGCGTCGGCCGGCGTGTCGGGCTGCTGGTCGGCGGGCTGCTCCACCTCGTAGTTCTTGGCCTCCTTCGGCGGGCCCGAGTGCCTTCCCATCGTGGCTGTGTCCTTCCATGAGTGGATGTGCGGTGCGTGATCACATGATTACGCATCCGAGCCGCCCGTGTCCCGAGCTTTTCTCAGGAGCGGTCCCGCGATTCCGGATCGCGACGGGTGCACCCACCTGTGACGACACGAGGTACGGAAGCGGGGCGGGCGGCGATCCAGGCAGCAGGACACATGCGGTACAGCAGGCTGTACTTCTTGGCACTCCTTGACACTCCTTGGCCGGGGGCGCTGACGGCGGCGGGTGGGGTGGCCTATCGTCGCTGGGCGAGGGGAGGTGGGAATGCCCGCCCTGAACTCCAAGCCCGCTGTCGCGGAGGTGGCGCGGTCGCGGGTGGTCGCGCGTGCTCGTCAGGCGCTGGACGCGTTGGAGCATCTCGTCGGAGGGCTCGGCACCTCGATCCTGGCCCTGGTGATGCTGTTCTGGCTGGCGCTGACCGCGGTCTCCTGCCTGGTGGGCGTGGGGCTGCTGCTGGTGCCGTCCGCGCTGCGGGCGGTGCGGATCGTCGCCGACCGGGAGCGGGGGCGGCTGTCGCGGTGGGGGCCCCAGGAGATCATCGGGCCGGGGCCGGTGCCGTCAGGGCTGCGGGCGGCCCTCGCCGATCCGGCGGTGTGGCGGGAGCTGCGCTGGGTGCCGGTGCACGCGACCATGGGGTTCTTCCTCGGGCTGCTCGGTATGGCCCTGCCCCTGTACGCCGTGCGCGACGGCACGTTCCCGCTGTGGTGGCGGCTGGTGCCGCCGGACGTCGCCAGCGCCCAGCTCGGGTGGTGGACGGTGGAGGACTGGCCGGGGGCGCTGGCGGTCGGGCTGTGGGGCATGGCCTGGATCGTGGTGACGCTGCTGGTCGCGCCCGGGATGGCGCGGTTGCAGGCGTGGCCCGGACGGCGGCTGCTGGCGCCCGACCCCGGCGCCGACCTGGCCCTGCGCGTCGCGCACCTCACCGCCACCCGGGCCGCCGCACTGGACGCGCACGCCGCCGAGCTGCGGCGGATCGAGCGGTCGCTGCACGACGGGACGCAGAACCGGCTGGTCGCCGTCACCGTGCTGCTCGGGGCGGCCCGGCGGGCGCTGGCGCGCGATCCGGCCGCGGCCGACGCCGCGCTGGAGCGGGCGCAGGGGGCCGCGGAGCAGGCGCTGGCCGAACTGCGCGGGGTCGTGCGCAGCATCCTGCCGCCCGTCCTGGACGATCGCAGCCTGCCCGACGCGCTCGCCGCGCTGGCCGCCGACTGCCCGGTGCCGTGCCACATCGACGCCGATGTGCCGGGAAGGTGCGCCGCGTCCGTGGAGGCGACGGCGTACTTCGTGGTGGCCGAGGCGCTGACCAACATCGCCCGGCACAGTCACGCGAGCCGCGCCACCGTCACCGTACGCCGGGAGGACGAGCGCCTGTGCCTGAGCGTCGCCGACGACGGGCGCGGCGGGGCCGACGCGGAGGGCGGATCGGGGCTTGGCGGAATCCGCCGCCGGATCGACGCCCATGACGGTACGTTCGTGATCTCCAGCCCTCCCGGGGGCCCGACCGTCCTGACTGTGAGCCTGCCATGCGGATCGTGATCGCCGAAGATGACCCGCTGCTGCGCGAGGGCCTGGCCCTGCTGCTGCGCGCGGAGTCGTTCGACGTCGTGGCCACCGCCGACACCCCCGACGCCTTCCTGCGCGCCGTGGACGAGCACGTGCCCGACGTCGCCATCGTGGACGTACGCATGCCGCCCACCCACACCAGCGAGGGGATCACCGCGGCCGTCGAGGCCAGGCGCCGGCATCCCGGGCTGGCCGTGCTGGTGCTGTCGGCGTACGTCGAGCAGGCGTTCGCCACCGAGTTGCTGGCCAACGGCGGCTCCCGCCTGGGCTACCTGCTCAAGGAGCGGGTGGGCCGGGTGGAGGAGTTCCTGGACGCCCTCCGCCGGGTCGTGGCCGGGGGCACCGCCATCGACCCCGAGGTCGTGGCGCAGCTGTTCGCCCGCACCCGGCCGGACGCCCGGCTGGAGCGGCTGAGCCCGCGCGAGCGCGACGTGCTCGCGCTGATGGCCGAAGGGCTGGGGAACGCCGCCATCGCCGAACGTCTGGTCGTCACCGACGGCGCGGTGCACAAGCACATCCGCAGCATCTTCGCCAAGCTCGACCTCGCCCCGACCGACCGCGCCGACCGCCGCGTCACGGCCGTCCTGCGCTACCTGGAGGACGTCAACCGGCGCTAGTGGCTGTGCTTATGGCCCGTGCTCCGCGCGGGCGGGCTTGGGCGCCCTTCAGGGTCGCGTCTTCCCTCGTCGCTCTGGTCGCTTCGCTCCCGCCGCTCCTCCTCCAGACACGACCCGCGCCCAAGCCACCACTACCCCGTCACCGCGCCCTTTTGTGAGACCCGCCTACACGCGCAGGGTTGCCTATCGCGCTCCTCAGGCCAGACGCGGCCCGCGCCCAAGCCGCCGTAGTGCCTGCGCTACTTCGGGAGTTCAGTACGCGGGATCGATCAGGGGGTGCTTCTCCGGAAGTCTGGGGCTCGTCGGAAGCACGCGAACCCAGTCATTCAGGAGCGATCATGTCTGTTGTCTCTCGCCGGCGGCTCGGGGCGCTGGCCGCGATCACCGCCACGGCCCTCACCGTCGGGATCGGCGGGGCCGAAGCGGGCGCCGCGACGGCCGGTGGTGCTGTGACCGGCAGTGCCGTGGCCGCCGTCCGGGGGGACGCCGTGCAGCGTGGGCTGGACGGACTGGTGGGCAAGGAAGGGTTCCCCGGCGCGCTGGCCGCCGTGCGGGGGCGTGACGGGAAGACCCGGCACTACACCGCGGGTGTGGGCGACCTGAAGACCGGGGCCGAGGTGCCGGTGGACGGGCGGGTGCGCATCGCCAGCAACACCAAGGTGTTCACCGCCGTCGTGGTGCTGCAGCTCGTCGGGGAGGGCAAGGTGAAGCTGGACGCGCCGGTGGAGAGGTACCTGCCGAAGCTGGTGCGGGGCAAGGGGATCGACGGGCGCGAGATCACCGTGCGCCAGCTCCTGCAGCACACCAGCGGCCTGCCCGACTACGACGACCTCCTGCTGCGCGACTACTTGGCGGTGCGGCACAGGTACTTCGAGCCGCGTGAGCTGCTGGAGGCGGCGCTGACGAAGGAGGCGCTCGCCGCCCCCGGTGAGAAGTGGAGCTACAGCAACACCAACTACATCCTGGCGGGCATGATCGTGGAGCGGGTCACCGGCCGGCCGATCGGCGAGCAGATCACCGAGCGGGTGATCGACAGGATCGGGCTGCGGGACACGTACTGGCCCGAGGCGGGCGAGCAGGGCATCCGCGGCCCGCACCCGCACGGCTACTTCGCCACCAAGCCGGGCGAGCCCTGGACGGACGTCACCCGGATGGACCCCTCCTCGGCCTGGGCGGCGGGCCAGCTCATCGGCACCCCGAGCGATCTGAACCGGTTCCTGACCGCGCTGCTCGACGGCAAGCTGCTCAAGCCCGCGCAGCTCAGGGAGATGAAGAAGACCGTGCCCGCGCCGGGGTTCGACCTGACCGGCGGGTCGCGGTACGGGCTCGGCCTGGGCACCTTCAAGCTGAGCTGCGGCGGCTTCGCCTGGACGCACGGTGGCGACGCCCCCGGGTACGTCACCCGCAACGCCGTGACCTCCGACGGGCGCGCCGCGGCCATCGCGGTCACCGCGCTGCCCACCGAGCTGCCGGCCGCCGAGCACATCGAGGACGTGCTCGACACCGCCTTGTGCGAGTGAGTACGCCCACTGAGGACGGGGTGGTCAGCGGGTGGGCAGGGTGGGGTGCGGGGCGGCGGTGCAGCCGGCCATGGTGCTGGTGATCGCCCAGCGTTCGTGGTCGCGCCAGGCGCCGTCGATGAACAGCAGCTCCGGCGAGACGCCCTCGTACCGGAAGCCGAGCCGTCGTACCAGCTTGAGCGAGGCGTGGTTGTCCGGCTGGATCTGGGCTTCCAGGCGGTGCAGCCGCAGGCGCTCGAAGGCGTGCCGGAGCACCAGGGCCAGGCCCTCGGTCATGTACCCGCGCCCGGCGGTGGGGGCGAAGGCGGCATAACCGAGGGAGGCCGACTGGAAGCGTCCCCGGACGATGCCGTTGATGTTGATCATGCCCGCGACGGCGCCGGTCTCGCGGACGAGGACCAGCAGGCTCTGGGCGGCCTCCGGGTCGGTGAACCGGTGCAGGAAGTCGCGGAACTCCGCGGGGGTGGCGGGCAGTGACATCCAGGGGTGGTGCAGCTCGGCGCTGAGCCGGACCAGGCGCAGGAACTCGTCCTGGTCGTCGTCGCCGAGCCGCCGCAGGGTGACGCGGCGGGGGTGTGGGATCACATCTCGAACGCTATCGCGGCCTCCGTCGCGGCCCGGTTGACCGCCGCCAGGATCGCGTTGACCGAGGCGGTCAGCGGCTCGGCGTCGCGGCCGGCGCCCCAGCGTACGGCGCCGTTGACGCGGCACTCGGCGTACGCGACGGTCCGGCCGCCGGGGGCGGGGGCGGTCTCGTGCCGCAGGACGCTCACCTTGATCCCGGCCGAGGTCAGGGCGGTGGTGAACGCCGACAGCGGGCCGTTGCCGGTGCCCTGGCAGGGGTGGCGGCGGCCGTCGCCCGGGTCCAGGTCACAGGTGACCACGTGGACGCCCCGCGCCGTCTCCCCGGCCGAGAACGACGCGAGCGTGACCGGCCCGCCGGCGGCCGGGCGCAGGTACGTCCGCTCGAACAGCTCCCACAGGTCGTCCGGGGTGGCCTCCTCGCCGGTGTCGTCGGTGACCTCCTGGACGGTACGGGAGAAGTCGGCGCGCAGCTCCGCGGGCAGGTCCAGACCGTGGTGCTCCCGCAGCAGATGCGCGATGCCGCCCTTGCCCGACTGGCTGTTGACCCGGATGACCGCCTCGTAGCCGCGGCCCACGTCGGCGGGGTCGATGGGCAGGTAGGGGACCTCCCAGGGGGCCTCCCGCTCGGGGACGCCCAGGTCGGCCGCGTGGCGGGCATGCCGGGCCAGGCCCTTGCTGATCGCGTCCTGGTGGGTGCCGGAGAAGGCGGTGTAGACGAGGTCGCCGCCGTACGGGTGGCGGGGGTGCACCGGGAGGCGGGTGCAGTGCTCCACCACCTCGCGCACGGTGTCGATGTCGGAGAAGTCCAGCATCGGATCGACGCCCTGGGCGTGCAGGTTGAGCGCCAGCGTGACCAGGTCGACGTTGCCGGTGCGCTCGCCGTTGCCGAACAGGCACCCCTCCACGCGCTGCGCCCCGGCCAGCATCGCCAGCTCGGCGCAGGCGACGCCGGTGCCGCGGTCGTTGTGCGGGTGCACCGAGAGGATCACCGAGTCGCGGCGGTCCAGGTGGCGGTGCATGTACTCGATCTGGTCGGCGTAGACGTTGGGCGAGGCGATCTCGACCGTGGCGGGCAGGTTGTGGATGACGGGGCGGTCGGGGGACGCGTCCCACAGCGCGGTCAGCCCGTCGCACACCTGAAGGACGTAGTCGGGTTCGGTGAGGACGAACACCTCGGGCGAGAACTCGAACCGGATGTGCTGCCGGGGCCTGGCGTCCGCCAGGCGCGCCATGAGCGTGGCCGCGTCGTGGATCATGGCGTACAGCTCGGCGCGGCCCAGGCCGAGGACCGTGCGCCGCCACACGGGCGCTGTCGGGGTGTAGAGGTGCACGACCACCCGGGGCAGCCCTTCGACGGCGGCGAAGGTCTGCTCGATCAGGTCGGCGCGGGCGGCGGTGAGCACCGCGACGGTCACGTCCTCCGGCACCCCCGTCCGCGCGACGTGCCGGACGAATTCGAGGTCGGTGCGGCTGGCCGACGGGTAGCCGATCATGATCTCCTTGAACCCCATCGCGGTCAGCAGCTCGAACATCCGCCGCTTGCGGGGCACGTCCATCGGCACGGTCAGCGCCTGGTTGCCGTCGCGCAGGTCCTCCGAGACCCACAGCGGGGCCTGGGTGAGGCGGCGCGCCGGCCAGGAGCGGCCGGTCAGCGGGATCGGCACCCGCTCGTACGCCGAGCGGTACCGGTGGTGCGGCATGGAGCTGGGACGCTGGGGGTTCCAGGCGGGGGCGCCGGGCGGGACGGGCCCGGCGGGGGTGCGTACGGTCGGGAACGACGGGGACATGGCGGTGCCTTTCTGCGCTGCCGGTGGAACGACCGGCACCACAGAACCCCGCGGCGGGGTGCCGGTCCGGTCAGGCCCCGCCGCGGCGGCCGAGAAGGAGCAGCGTGAACCGCGACATGGCAGGTAGACTAACAACTCCTCAGCTCCTCAGACAACCTGAGAGGTTCTATGCCGCTGGCCACCCTTCGTCCCAGCCCTCTGGTCGAGCAGGCCGCGCAGCGCCTGCGCGAAGAGATCGCCGCCGGCCACTGGCCGGTCGGCGCCAAGCTGCCCGGCGAGACCACGCTCGCCAAGACCCTGGGCGTCGGCCGCTCCACGGTGCGCGAGGCGCTGCGCGCCCTGGCCGGGGCGGGCCTGATCCAGGCGCGCCAGGGCGCGGGCGTGTTCGTGATCGCCACCGAGCCGGCCGAGGACTGGTCCGTACGCCTGCGCCGCGCCGCCGTCGCCGACGTGTACGAGGTGCGCATGCTGGTCGAGGTGCAGGCCACCCGCCTGGCCACCCAGCGGCGCACCGAGGCCGACCTCGACGCCCTTGACGCCGCCCTGGAGGCCAGGAGGGCCGCGGCGGACGGCGACGACGCCGCGTTCGTGGACGCCGACATCGCCCTGCACTCCGCGGTCGTCGCCGCCGCGCACAACCCCGTGCTCAGCGACCTGTTCGCCGAGTTCGTCCCGGCGCTGCGCCAGGGGCTCATCGACCTGGTCGAGCTGCTGGGGCTGCGCGAGCACGACCCGAACCCGGGCGACGACAGCCACGCGGCGCTCGTACGCGCCATCGCCGGAGGCGACGCCGACGCCGCGGCGGCCGTCCTTCAGGCGGAGCTGGAGCAGACCCTGGCCCACCTGCGCCGGCCGTAGCGGCGGGGCGCTCAGCGTTCGGCGGCCAGGCGCACCCCGAGGCCGATGAAGACGCCGCCCGTCGCGACGTCGATCCGGCGCCGGGCGGCCTTGCGCCGGCGCAGCCATGCCCCGATCCGCCCCGCGAGCACCCCGACCGCGCCGTCCACCAGGAACTCCAGCACGATCAGCACGACGCCGAGGATCGCGAACTGCAACCAGACGCGTCCCAGCGCCGGGTCGATGAACTGGGGCAGGAAGGCGATGGTGAAGGTGACCATCTTGGGGTTGAGCAGGTTGGTCAGCAGCCCGTTGAGGTACGCCCGCCGCCCCGGCATCCCCTCGCTCCCGGCCGGCAACTCGTCCTGGGGGTCGTTGCGGTGCCGGATCATCTGCACCCCGAGATAGATCAGGTACGCGGCGCCCGCGATCCGCAGCACCGTGAACGCGACCGGTGCCGCCGCGAACAGCGCGGCCAGCCCCGCCGCCGCCACCGCGACGTGCACGGCCTCACTTGTCGCGACCCCGGCCGTGGCCAGCAGGCCGGCCCGCGGGCCGCCTTTGATGCCGCACCCCAGCACGAACAGCATGTCGGGTCCGGGGGTGATCATGGCGATGAGCGTGGTCACGGTGAAGAGCGCCAGCAGGCGCTGATCGATCGGCATGACCCCATCGTGTCAAACCCCCGCACATCAGCCCATGCCGAGGCGGGCGATGGGCTCGACCAGCTCGCGCTCCTCGTACGACAGGTGCGATAGCAGGGTGTCGGTGAGCAGGTCCACGGCGGCGCGCAGCTCCTTCGCGCCGTCGGGGGCGCTGACGAAGGAGACGAGGGCCCGGTCCACCCGCTCGATGACGCCGTGGATCGCGTGGTGCTCGGCCTGCAGCCGGTCGATGACCGGGGCGAGGCGGGAGTCGGCGCGGCGCAGGTGGGGGAACAGGCTCTGGTCCTCCAGGGTGTGGTGCACGGTGACCAGGCGGCAGTAGGTCTCGCAGTACGTGCCGAGCGTCCAGTTGTTCTGCCGCATGGTCATGGTGTTGATGTGGGAGCGGGCCACGCCCGGGTCCATGGCGCCGGCGAGGACCTGCTCCATGATGTCGCGCACCTGGGCCAGCTCGGCGCGCAGATGGTCGTGCACGTCGATCAGGTGCTGCCCGGCGGCCTGCTCGTGCCGGGTGTAGCGCCGGCCGGGGTCGGGGGCCGGGCCGGTGGGCCGGGCCGACTCGTCCCAGACCCGCTCCTCGCTCAGCCGGGTGCCGTCGTCGGGGGTGGGCACGACGCCCAGGTTCGGCGCCGCGGGCACCTTGGCCGCCATCCGGATCGTCTCGGTGGCGGGCGCCTGGGGTTCCGGCTCGGGGCGCGGGGCGGGGGCGCCCGCGCGGGCGGCGGCCACCAGCTCGCGTACGGCGGGGACCACCTCGGCGGCGAAGCGGCGGATGGACGCGGCGCCGTCACTGGCCAGGATGAAGGCGCTCACGCCCTGGTCGAGGGCCAGCTCGGCGAGCTGCTCGGCCCACACCTCGGGCGGGCCCTGGAGGAAGCCGCCGCCCCGGCCGCCGAAGGTGCCGACGATGTTGTACAGGCGGCGTACGTCGGCGGGGGATCGCCCCGCCGCCTCGGCGGCCTCGTCGATGATCTTGTTGGACTCGGGGAGCCGGTCCGGCGGCACGTACGGCGAGCTGGGCAGCCAGCCGTCGCCGAGCCGGCCGGTCAGCGCCAGCATGCGCGGCGCGACGGCGCCGATCCAGATGCCGATGTCGTGCACCGGGAACGGGCCCGGCTGCGCCCCCCGCAACCGGTAGTGCTCGCCCTCCAGCGACGCCTCGCCCCCCGGTGTCCACAGCGCGCGGATCACCCCGATGCCCTCCGCCAGCGCGGCCACGGCCTGGCCGGGGGTGCGGCGCGGGCCGCCCTGGGCGCCGATGGCGTCCCAGAACGCGCCCGCGCCCAGCCCCAGCTCGACCCGGCCGCCGCTGATGATGTCGAGGCTGGCCGCGCTGCGGGCGAGCACGGCCGGCGGGCGCAGCGGCAGGTTCGCCACGTTGGGGAACACCCGAACCCGGGTGGTGCGCGCCGCGATGGCCGTCAGCAGCGTCCAGGCGTCGAGGAAGGCGGGCTGGTACGGATGGTCCTGCACGCTGACCAGGTCGAGCCCCGCCTCCTCGGTCACCTGTGCCAGTTCGACGACCCGTGCCGCATGCTCGGCGGCGGGGGTCACGAACGTGCCGAACAGCAGGTCGTGGCCGTAGTCAGCCATCGGGACTCCTCCCCGGTCATGTTGTCGGATAGATATTATTCCAGCAATAAGATCAGGCGGCGCCCACGCGGTCGGCCAGGTAGCGGCCGTGCACGTCGGCCGTCCGGTGCGCGTTCTCCAGCGACTCCTTGGCCAGGCCGCGCAGCTCCGCCATGGCCGGCGTGACCTCGGCCAGCGTCAGCTCCGCCTCGGTGACCTTGAGGTCCAGCTCGAAGACGTCCCTCAGGTAGCGGACCAGCCAGGGCGTGGCGTGGTCCCAGCCCTCACGCGGGGTGCCCGGCCCGTAACCGCCGCCCCGGGCGGTGACCAGCGTGGCGGGCCGGCCCCGCAGCGGCTTGGGTCCGCTGACGTTCAGCCGCGGGTCGGTGCTGATCAGGTCCACCCAGGACTTGAAGTGCTGCGAGACCCCGTAGTTGTACAGCGGCACCGCGAACAGGAACGCGTCGGCGGCCACCACCTCGTCCGCGAGCGCGGACGCCAGGGCCACCGCCTCCTTCTGCCGGGCGGTCTGTTCCTCGGGCGGCACGCCCATCGCGGAGACCGCGTCACCCCATGCCTCGGCGGGCACCGGGCCGGCGGCGAGGTCGCGCCGGACGATCTCGCTGCCGGGGTGGGCCTTCCGCCACGCGTCGAGCGCCGTGTCGGCGACCTGCCTGGTCACCGAGCCTTCGGTGCGAATGCTGGCGTCGAGCCTGAACAGGATCATGCTTCCCTCCGTGGTACGGGGACGTGTTGTCCCGGATATGTTTTGTAGCATAGATGTGTTGTCAAGCAGAACATATGGAGGGCCGCTGATCTGGTATCGTGACAGCATGGGGAGTAGTGGCGGTGTTTCCAGCGCCCCCGTGGCCGGCCGGGGGGAAGCCGGGCTCGACGGCGACCTGGGCTGGGCGCTCGGTGTGCTGTACCGCGCGTTCGTCAAGGCGGCGGAGGCGGCGGTGGACGACCTGCCCGGCGGCCCCCGCGGCTACCTGGTGATCGACGCCGCGGTGCGCGAGCTCTCCCCCAACCAGGGCGCGCTCGCCCAGCGCATCGGCATCGACCGCACCGTGCTGACCTACCTGCTCGACGACCTCGAACGAGAGGGGTACGTCGAGCGCCGTCCCGACCCCGCCGACCGGCGCAGCCGCCGCATCGTCGCCACCGACAAGGGCCGCACGCTGTGGGAGCGCCGTCAGGAGGTCTTCCGCCACGTGGAGCGGCACGTCCTCGGCGGGCTCGACGAGAGCGAGATGAACGACTTCCGCGCCACGCTGCTGCGCGCCGCCGCGCATATCAACGAGTTCGACCCGGTCCACAACGCCTGCCAGGTCGTCAACGAGCTGCGCGCCCGCGAGGAGCCGCCCGTGTACTGACGGCATGCGAAACGGCCCGGCACTCGGTGCCGGGCCGTTCGGACGCCTCCGAAAGCGGGCCCTCGGGCCTCTCGGAATCCGTCAGGACTCGTGGGCCAGCAGCCACTCCTTGACCGGCGTGCCGTAGTAGTACGCGCCCACGCGCCCCGAGGCGGGCAGCACCCGGTGGCACGGGACGAACGGGGCGACCAGGTTCTGCGAGCAGGCCGTGCCCGCGGCACGGGCGGCCCCGCGCGGCAGGCCGGCGCGCTCGGCCAGCTCGGCGTACGTGACCGTGGTGCCGGCGGGCACCGCGCGCAGCGCCGTGAGCAGCCGCTGCCGGATCGGCGAGCCGGGCTGCCGCACCGGGATCGCGTCCAGCGCGGTCAGGTCGCCGTCGAGGTACGCCCGTACGGCGCGGGCCGGCGCGCCCAGGTCGTCCACCACGGCCAGCCCCTCCGCCCGCAACTCGGGCGAGAGCCGGGCGAACAGCTCCTTGGGTTCGGCGGTGAAGCCCGCCGCCACCACCACGCCGTCGCGGACCAGGACCGACAGCTCGCCGGCCGGGGTGGGGAATGTCTGCGCGTCGATCATCATGACCTCCAGAGGTGGATCGCGGCGTAGGCGCGCCAGGGGCGCCAGCGCTCGATGTGGTCCGCGGGGATGCCCAGCCGCGCCATCGCGGCGGCCAGGCCGGGATCGCCGTCGGGCCAGGCGTCCGGGTCGCGCAGGGCCCGCATCGCGATACGGCTCGCGGCCTGCGGGGTGACGCCGGGCACCCGCAGCAGCCGATCGACCGCCTGCGCGGGCTCCTGCGCCCCGTCCAGGTCGATCTCCCCGTCGAGCACCCTGCCCGTGAGCGCCCGCACGGTCCGCGCGTACGGCTCGGGCACCCCGCGCCCGGCGAGGTCCAGCGCCGCCAGCTCCCGCGCGTCGGGGAAGACGGCGGAGCCCGCCGCGCCGCCGGGGTCGGGGACGAGCAGGCCGGGCAGGAGACGGGCCGGCAGCAGGATGCGGATCGCCTGCTCCAGGCCGTCCCAGGCACCCGGGAGGCGCAGGCCAGGCGCCTTGGCGATCAGGGGGGCCAGCGCGGTGCCGCCCAGCGCGTCGGCGATGGCGCCGGGCTCGGCGTCCAGGTCGAGCAGGCGGCGGGCGCGGGCGACGATCCTGGCCAGGTGGCGGGTGTCGGCCACCCGGGCGACCAGGGCGATGTGGTCGCGCCGCGGGGCCAGCGCGATCGAGCCGCCGCGGACGAACCGGGTGTAGCCGGCGCCGTCCACGCGCTCCAGCCCCGGGATCGCGTGCTCGGCCAGGAAGGACAGCAGCGCCTCCGCCTCCAGCGGCGGGCGGTAGTGCAGGCGCAGCGTCAGGGCGGCCGGGCCGGCGTCGGGCGTCCCGGCCGGGCCGGCGTCGGGCGTCGCGGCGGGGCGGCGGATCGCGGCGGTGGCGCGCAGCTCGGTGGGGGAGAAGCCGTAGCGCTCCTTCATGGTGGCGTTGAACTGGCGCACGCTGCCGAAGCCCGCCGCGAAGGCGACGTCGGTGACCGGCAGTGCGGTCTCGGTGAGAAGCTGCTTGGCCAGCAGCAGCCGCTTGGTGCGGGCCACCGCGAGCGGGCCGACGCCCAGCTCGGCGGTGAACAGGCGGTGCAGGTGGCGTTCGGTGATGTGCAGGCGCAGGGCCAGCGCGGCCACCCCGCCGTCGTCCACCACCCCCTCGTCGATGAGCCGGAGCGCCCGGCCCACCAGGTCGCCCCGGTAGTCCCAGCCCGGGTCGCCGGGGCTGATCTCCGGGCGGCAGCGCTTGCACGGGCGGAAACCCGCGGCCTCGGCCATCGCGGCGTGCGGGTAGAAGCGCACGTTGCGCGCGTCGGGGGTGCGGGCCGGGCAGATCGGGCGGCAGTAGATCTTCGTGGTGGTGACCGCCGTGTAGAAGCGGCCGTCGAAGCGAGGGTCCCGCGCCGAGACGGCGCGGTAGCAGGCGTCGAAGTCGAGCCCTGCCGTCGTGGTCTCCGTGCTCATGCCAACGAGGCTATGCGCACCTCAATACGGACGACTGGCGGGAATCGGACCTCAGGGCGGGGTCACTTGGACGACACGCCGACGCCCAGGTCGAACTCCCGGTACACCCGGGCCCAGAAGCCGTCGCGCAGCCACACCCGGGCCTCCGGGTAGGGGCGCAGGGAGTGGCCCAGCTCCTTCTCGGCCTCGATGAGCAGCTCGGTGTCGATGACCGTGGGCAGGATCGGGCCGGGCAGCAGGTCGCGGATGTTGTCGCGGCCCCGGGTGAGGATCCACTTCTGCGCGACGTGCTCGCCGACCTCCTCGACGTGCGGGCGGCTCGGGCCGAGCTTGGCCACCTGGCCGGTCTTGACCGGCGGCTTGGCGCCCATCGCCGTGCGGCCCGCGAACACCTGGGCCGGCGAGGGGGTGGCGGGGGCCGCCGGCACCGCCTGCGGGGTGCGGCTGAAGTACGGGCGCAGGAAGTCGGCGCTGATCACCTCGACCGTGTCGGCCTCCCAGACCAGCCGCTCGGCCTGGTTGGTGCCGTAGGGCGGCTCGACGCCCCACAGGTGCACCCGCACGCCGTACGCCTGGGCGGCCTCCACCGCCGGCACCATGTCCTCATCACCCGCCAGCAGGACCGTGTCGCTCACCGCGTGGTGCCTGGCCAGCGCCTCCAGGTCACTCCTTATCTGGGCGTCGACGCCCTTCTGCTGGCCGCGCGCGTTGAGGTTGCCAAGCCGCACCTTGACCCAGGGGAGCTGGGCGATCACTCTCTGGTCAACGGTGGGCACCCTGTCGCGCGCGGCGTCGTACCAGTAGATCCGCAGCAACTCGCCCGGGATGCGTTCCTCGGCGTGTTTCTGCAGCGCCTGGATCAACTCGTCGGCCGCGACACGGTACTCCTTGCGCTCCTTGGCCCCCAGGATCACTTCGCCCGCCGCCGCGTACAGGTAGCCGACGTCTACCAGGACGGTGTACTTGGCCGCCACAGGGTGTGGCTTGAGGTCCGGGGTGGCCATGTCGTCCTCCAGGCCTCGGTAACTAGGTGATCGGCTGACTATATTCGCCCATTTCTAGATAGTCCCAACACTTGGGGAACTTGACACCCCAATCCCGGGACGCATCTGGTCTAAATCGGGAGAGCGGAGTTCCGCCAGGCGCCGGGCCCGTGCGCCAAGGGCTTACGCATCCTACGCGCAGGATCGCGCCACGGGCTCGGCGTTTCGGCAGGTGTGTTGCGGCCGGCCGGGGCGGGGCCCCGTGCGGCGAGGGCGATCACGAGGGCCGCGATCTCCTCCGGCGTGGCGTCACCGCGGACGATCCGCAACCGCGGTGGCTCTTTATCCGTCATCCGCACCTTCTCCTTTTATAGCGGGATGTTGCCGTGCTTCTTGGGCGGCAGTGTGCGTCGCTTGTTGCGCAGCGCGCGCAGCGCCTTGACGATGTGCAGCCTGGTCGCCGAGGGGTGGATGACCGCGTCCACGTAGCCGCGCTCGGCCGCGAGGTACGGGTTGGCCAGCGTGTCCTCGTACTCGGTGATGAGCCGGGCCCGCTCGGCGTCGGGATCGGAGGCGGCGGCCAGCTCGCGCCGGTACAGGATGTTGACCGCGCCCTGGGCGCCCATGACCGCGATCTGCGCCGTCGGCCAGGCCAGGTTGATGTCCGCGCCGAGGTGCTTGGACCCCATGACGTCGTACGCCCCGCCGTACGCCTTGCGGGTGATCACCGTGACCAGCGGCACGGTGGCCTCGGCGTAGGCGTACAGCAGCTTGGCGCCGCGCCGGATGATGCCGTTCCACTCCTGGTCGGTGCCGGGCAGGAAGCCGGGGACGTCCACGAACGTCAGCACCGGGATGTTGAAGGCGTCGCAGGTGCGGACGAACCGGGCGGCCTTCTCCGAGGCGGCGATGTCCAGCGTGCCCGCCAGGCTCATCGGCTGGTTGGCGACCACGCCGACCGAGCGGCCCTCGACCCGGCCGAAGCCGACCACGATGTTCGGCGCGAACCCGGCGTGCACCTCCAGGAACTCGGCGTCGTCGAGGACGTGCTCGATCACCTGGCGCATGTCGTAGGGCTGGTTGGGGGAGTCGGGGATCAGGGTGTCCAGCTCGCGGTCCTCGTCGGTGATCTCCATCACCGGGTCGGCGTCGAAGACCGGCGCCTCGTCCATGTTGTTGCTGGGCAGGTACGACAGCAGCGCCTTGGCGAAGTCGAGGCAGTCCTGCTCGTCCACGGCCTCGTAGTGGGCCACGCCGGACTTGGAGTTGTGGGTGTGCGCGCCGCCCAGCTCCTCGAAGGTCACCTCCTCGCCCGTGACCGTCTTGATCACGTCGGGGCCGGTGATGAACATGTGCGACTTCTCCTGCACCATGAGCACGAAGTCGGTCAGCGCGGGGCTGTAGACCGCGCCGCCCGCGCACGGGCCCATGATCAGCGAGATCTGCGGCACGACGCCGGAGGCGTGCACGTTGCGCTTGAAGATCTCGGCGTACAGGCCCAGGCTGACCACGCCCTCCTGGATGCGCGCGCCGCCGGAGTCGTTGATGCCGATCATCGGGCAGCCGGTCTTCAGCGCGTGGTCCATGACCTTGACGATCTTCTCGCCGAACACCTCGCCGAGCGAGCCGCCGAAGACCGTGAAGTCCTGCGCGAACACCGCGACCGGGCGGCCGTCCACGGTGCCGTAGCCGGTGACGACGCCGTCGCCGTAGGGTCGCTCGCGGTCCAGGCCGAAGCTGGTGGAGCGGTGCCGGGCGAACTCGTCGAACTCCACGAAGCTGCCCTCGTCGAGGAACGCCTCCAGCCGTTCGCGGGCGGTCATCTTGCCCTTGGCGTGCTGCTTCTCCACCGCCCGCGCGGACCCGGCGTGCGCCGCCTCGTAGACGCGCCGCTCCAGGTCGGCGATCTTGCCGGCCGTGGTGTGAATGTCGATGCCGTCAGGAGTGCCGGGAGTGCCGGCCGAACCGGGGACGGGCTCTGCGCTCATGGCACGACGATAACCGCCTCCTTATCACCGGCACCGCAGGGGGCCGCGGTTCGTTGTAGGAATGGGAGCCGGGGTTACGGCAAATCCGGCGGAGAGGGGCACATGGCCGATTCGGTGCGCACACAGGGACTTTTCAAGCGCTTCGGGCAGCAGGTGGCGGTCGGCGGGGTCGATCTCGTGGTTCCCAAGGGCAGCTTCGCCGGGCTCGTCGGGCCCAACGGCGCGGGCAAGACCACGACGCTGAGCATGATCACCGGCCTGCTCCGGCCCGACGGCGGGCTCATCGAGGTCGAAGGGGTCAACGTCTGGCGCGATCCGGTGCTGGTCAAGTCGCGCATCGGCGTGCTGCCCGAAGGGCTGCGGCTGTTCGAACGGCTGTCGGGGCGCGAGCTGCTGGCCTACAACGGGCAGCTCCGCGGCATCCCGCGCGACGAGGTCGCCCGCCGCGCCGAGGAGCTGCTGACGGTCATGGACCTCCTCGACTCCGCCGACAAGCTCGTGGTCGACTACTCCACCGGCATGCGCAAGAAGATCGGCCTGGCCGCGGCGCTGCTGCACAACCCGGCCGTGCTGTTCCTCGACGAGCCGTTCGAGGGCGTCGATCCGGTCAGCGCCAACACGCTGGTCGAGGTGCTGCGCCGCTACACGGCCTCCGGCTCCACCGTGATCTTCTCCAGCCACGTGATGGACCTGGTCGAGCGGCTGTGCGACTGGGTCTCGGTGATGAGCCGGGGCCAGATCGTGGCGCAGGGCCCGCTCGCCGAGGTACGCGGCGAGCGCAGCCTGAACCAGGCGTTCCTGGACCTCGTCGGGGCCGGGCGCGACTCGGGCGAAGGGGAGGGGCTGGCGTGGCTCGGCTCGACCTCCGCCTAGTGGGGCCGGCAGCGGGCGGAACGGCGCGGACAGGAGGGCTCGACCTCCGCGTGGTGCGGCGGGCGGCGGGCGGAACGGAGCGGACAGGAGGGGGCGGCATGGCCGGGCTCGACCTCCGCGTGGTGCGGCGGGCGGCGGGCGGAAAGGAGGGGACGGCATGGCCGGGCTCGACCTCGGCGTGACGCGGCAGGCCGGGCAGGCGTTCACCCCGCTGGGCGCGGCCGAGACGTTCCGGCTGTTCGTCCGGCTCAAGCTGCGCCTGGTGGCCGGCAACGTGCGCGGCGACACGGCGCGCAAGCTCGGCTTCGCCTTCACCCTGATCGTCGCGGCGGGCGTGGCCGTGCTCGGGTTCGTGCTGCTGGCCCTGCTGCGCATCGTCCCCGACCGTGCGGTGGCCGCCGACCTGGGCGTGGTCGTGTTCACGGTGTTCCTGCTCGGCTGGACCGTGGTGCCGCTGCTGGCCTTCGGCCTGGACGACACGCTCGACCCGGCCAAGCTGGCGCTGCTGCCGCTGCGCACCCGCCAGCTCATGATCGGCATGTTCGCCGGCTCGGTCACCGGCCCGTGGCCGCTGGCCTCCTTGGTGATCATGGCCGGCGCGGTCATCGGACTGCCCGGCGGCGTGGGCGGCGTGCTGCTCGGCGTCGTCGCTGTGGTGCTGCAGTTCGCGCTGTGCGTGGTGGTCTCGCGGCTGGTCACCACCTCGCTGTCCGGCGTGCTGCGCAGCAGGCGCGGGCGCGACCTGCTCGCGGTCGGCATGGTCTTCGTCGTGCTGGCCGCCCAGTTGCCCAACCTGCTCGTCAACCGGGGCGTGGACGGCGACCTGGGCGCGGTGCTGCACGACACCGCGGCGGTGCTGCGCTGGACCCCGCCCGGCATGGCCGCGCACGCGATCACCGATGGCGGCCTCGTCGCGGTCGCCGAGCTGGTCTTCCTCGCCCTGCTCGTCGCCGGGCTGGCCTGGCTGTGGATCGTCGCGCTGCGGGCGGCGCTGGTCCGCCCCGACGCCTCCACCCAGGCCGCCACCGTGCGCCGGACCCGCGGTCGCGGCCTGGCCGGCCTGCTGCCCGACGGTCCCCTGGCCGCCGTGGTGACCAAGGAGCTGAAGTACGCACGGCGCGAGCCGCGCGGACGGGTGGGCTGGATGGCCGCGGTCGGCGTGACCGTCCTGTTGTCCTTCAGCTTCGGCGGTGACGACGGTCCCGGCGGCGCGTTCGCGGCGATCGGCCCGGCGGCGCTGGGCGCCCTCATGGTCGGCATGCAGGCGTGCAACTCCTTCGGCATCGACGGCCGCTCGCTGTGGATGAACGCCGTCGTGCACGGCTCCCCGCGCGCCCTGCGCACCGACCTGGCGGGCCGCCACCTCGCGGTCGCGCTGATCGCGGTGCCGCTGCTGACCGCGCTCGCGGTCATCTCCGCGGTGCTCGCCGGCGACCCGCTCTCCGCCGTGCCCGGCGCGCTCACCGCGTACGGGGTGCTCGGGGTCACGCTCGGGACCGGCGCGGTCACCAGCGTGGTCTTCCCGTACACGGTCCCGGAGCGGATGAACGCCTTCACCGGCGCGGCCCCGGGCCAGGGCGGCATCGCCTTCGCCGGGTCCTTCGGCGCCATGATCGCCAGTGGCGTCCTGGTGCTGCCGGTCGCGCTGCCGGTGCTGCTCGGGATCTCCTGGCTCAGCGTCCTGGCCGTCCCGTACGGCGCCGCCGTCGCCTGGGCCGGGCGGCGGCTGGGGGCCGACCTCGGTTACGCCCGCCTGCCCGACATCCTGGAGGCCGTCTCCAAGCCGTCGTAGCCGAGGGTATTCCCGCTGTTCAGCCAATGGTCTAGTCCAATTGGTGAGACCGGTATCCAGCTTCACAGAGCGCCCCGCTACCCTTCGAGTCATGGGCGGCATCGCTTCTCAGCAGGCAGAAGGCTCCTCCGCGGGGCGCCACAGCGCAGTCACCGAGATGCCCGACGAGCTCCGTGCCGACGTGCGGCTGCTCGGCGGGCTGCTCGGGCAGGTGATCGCCGAACACGGCGGTCCCGATCTCCTCGCCGACGTCGAGCGGCTGCGTAAAGCGGTCATCGCCGCGCGACGGCGCGAGGTCAGCGTGGACGAGGTGGCCGCGCTGGCGGCCGAATGGCCGGTGGAGCGGGCGGTGCAGATCGCCCGCGCGTTCACCTGCTACTTCCATCTGGCCAATCTGGCCGAGGAGCACTATCGCATCCGTATCCTGCGCGAGCGCGACACCGGCGCCGCGCCGCTGCCCGAGTCGCTGGGCGCGGCGGTGGCGGAGGTCGGCCGCGAGCGCACCGCCGAGCTGGTGCGCGAGCTGGAGCTGCGCCCGGTGCTGACGGCCCACCCGACCGAGGCCCGCCGCCGCGCGGTGGCCACCGCGATCCAGCGGATCAGCACCCAGCTCGCCGAGTACAACGCGCCCGCGCGCGGGGCGGGCGAGCGCGCCGAGACCCGCAGGCGGCTGCTGGAGGAGATCGACCTGCTCTGGCGCACCTCCCAGCTCCGCCACACCAAGCTCGACCCGCTCGACGAGGTGCGCACCGCCATGGCGGCCTTCGACGAGACCCTGTTCCGGGTGGTGCCCAGCGTCTACCGGTCGCTGGACGCCGCGCTCGGCCTGGACACCGGGTCCCGGCCGCCGCTGGCGCGGGCCTACATCCGCTACGGGAGCTGGATCGGCGGCGACCGCGACGGCAACCCCAACGTCACCGCCTCGGTGACCAGGCAGGCCATGCTGATCCAGGCCGAGCACGTGCTCACCGCGCTGGAGAACGCCACCACGCGCATCGGGCGCAGCCTGACCGTCGCGCGCACGTACGCGCCGCCGTCGCCGGCGCTGCGCGCCGCGCTCGCCGAGGCCGAGGACGCCCACCCCGACCTGGTCTCCGAGCTGGCCACCCGCTCGCCGCGCGAGCCGCACCGGCAGTGGCTGCTGTTCCTGGCCGCCAGGATCGCCGCGACCCGCCGCCGCGAGATGGACCTCGCCTACCGCTCGCCCGCCGACTTCCTGGCCGACCTGCGGATGTGCCAGGAGTCGCTGGCGCAGGGCGGCGCGCCGCGCCAGGCGTACGGCGAGCTGCAGCATCTCATCTGGCAGGTGGAGACCTTCGGCTTCCACCTGGCCGAGCTGGAGGTGCGCCAGCACTCCCAGGTGCACGCCGCCGCCCTGGAGGAGATCGCCAAGGGCGCGGTGTCCGAGCGCACCGAGGAGGTCCTGGCCACGATCCGGGTGATCGCCTGGATCCAGGAGCGGTTCGGCACCACCGCCTGCTCCCGCTACGTCGTGTCGTTCACCCGCTCGGCCCGCGACATCGCCGCGGTCTACGAGCTGGCCGCCCACGCGCTCGGCGACCGGGCGCCGGTCCTCGACGTCGTGCCGCTGTTCGAGTCGGGCGAGGACCTGGCCAACGCGCCGTCGGTGCTGTCGGGCATGCTGGAGCTGCCCGCCGTGCAGGCCAGGCTGGCCGCCAACGACCGCCGCCTTGAGGTCATGCTCGGCTACTCCGACTCGGCCAAGGAGCTGGGCCCGGCCGCGGCCACGCTCAAGCTGTACGACGCGCAGGAGGCGCTGACGGCCTGGGCGCGGGCCAACGACGTCCGGCTGACGCTGTTCCACGGCCGCGGCGGCGCGCTCGGGCGCGGCGGCGGCCCGGCCAACCGGGCGGTGCTCGCCCAGGCGCCCGGCTCGGTGTCCGGCCGGTTCAAGGTCACCGAACAGGGCGAGGTCATCTTCGCCCGTTACGGCCACGCCGCCATCGCCCGCCGGCACATGGAGCAGGTCACCCACGCGGTGCTGCTGGCCTCCACCCCCGCGGTCGAGGAACGTACGGCCGTCGCCGCCGACCGCTTCCGCGCCCTGGCCGAGACCGTCGCCACCGCCTCCGAGCGCGCCTACCGGGCGCTGACCGAGGCCCCCGGCTTCCCCGAGTGGTTCGGCCTGGTCAGCCCGCTGGAGGAGATCGGGCTGCTGCGGCTCGGCTCGCGTCCCGCGCGCCGCGGCCTCGGCGCGCCGCGCTCCCTGGACGACCTGCGCGCGATCCCGTGGGTGTTCGCCTGGGCGCAGACCCGGGTCAACCTCCCCGGCTGGTACGGCCTGGGCAGCGGGCTCGACGCCGTGATCTCCGCCGAGGACGGCGCCGGGCTCAAGGAGCTCCAGGCCGCCTACGCCGAGTGGCCGCTGTTCGCCTCGCTGCTGGACAACGTGGAGATGTCGCTGGCCAAGACCGACCGGGCCATCGCCGAGCGCTACCTCGCCCTGGGCGGGCGCGAGGACTTCAGCGCCCAGGTCCTGGCCGAGTACGACCTGACCCGGCGGCTGGTGCTGACCGTGACCGGCCACTCCCGGCTGCTGGAGAACCGCAGGGTGCTCTCGCGCGCGGTGCAGCTCCGCGACCCGTACGTGGACGCGCTCTCGCACCTCCAGCTCCGGGCCCTGGCCGCGCTGCGCGCCGGTGACGAGCTGGACGAGCAGGAGCGCGAGCAGCTCAACACCCTGCTCCTGCTGTCGGTCAACGGCGTGGCGGCCGGGCTGCAGAACACCGGCTGAGCGGGCTCACACCGCGACCCGCTCGTGCCCGGCGTAGATGTTGAACCGCTCGCCGCGCAGGAAGCCGATCAGCGTCATGCCGAACTCCGCGGCCAGCCCCACGGCCAGCGAGGACGGCGCGGACACGCCGCACACCACCGGCGCGCCCGCGACCAGGGCCTTCTGCACGATCTCGTAGCTGGTCCTGCCGCTGACCAGCAGAACGTGCCCGGCGAGCGGCAGCCGGCCGCCGAGCAGCGCCCAGCCGGCGAGCTTGTCCAGCGCGTTGTGCCTGCCGACGTCCTCGCGGGTCGCGACCAGCGAGCCGGTGCGGTCGAACAGGGCCGCCGCGTGCAGGCCGCCGGTCTTGCCGAACACGCTCTGCGCGGCCCGCAGGCGCTCGGGCAGGGAGTACAGGACCTCGGGCGCGATCGGCTCCCCGCCGGGCGGCGGCAGCGGCGGGAGCCGGCGGGCGCGCAGCGCGTCGATGCTCGCGGTGCCGCACACCCCGCAGGCGCTCGACGTCAGGAAGTGCCGGTCGAGCTGCGGCAGCTCGGGCAGCGCGGACGCCTCCAGCCGCACGGTCACCGTGTTGTAGCGGGCCTCGGGCGGCACGTCCTCGTCGGTGCAGTAGCCGATGGCGGCGATGTCGCCCGGCCGCGCCACGCCCTCGGCGTACAGGAAGCCCGCGGCCAGCTCGAAGTCGGCGCCGGGAGTGCGCATGGTGATCGCCACCGTGCGGCGCGGCGCGGCCGGGCCCGCGCCCGCCTGCACCCGGATCTCCAGCGGCTCCTCGGTGGCCAGGTCGTCGCGCCGGTCGCGCGCCCCGCCCGGGGTCACCTCCCGCACCCGGGCCCGCGTGGTCGGCCCCGGCCGGTCGTGCGTGGTCGTCACGGGTTCACCCGCCTCACTGCGTCGTCGGGGATGCGCGGGTCCAGGCGTTCGCTCATACGACCATTGTCCCGCCGGTGAGCATTGTCCCGCCGGTGAGCCTTGTCCTGCTGCTGAGGAGTGTCCTGCTGCTGAGGAGTGTCCTGCCGGTACGGGTGTCCCACGGGTGCGGGAGGATGGCCGCATGCCTGACTCGCCGTACACCGACCTCGACCGGCCGCCGCTGTCCGCGGCGGCGCTGACCCGCGCGCTGGTCCGCCCCGGCTCCCTGTGGTCCTCGATCACCGTCGTGGACAGCACCGGGTCCACCAACGCCGACCTGGCGCGGGCGGTGCGGGAGGGGCGGGTCTCCGAGGGCGCGGTGCTCGTGGCCGAGGCCCAGACGGCGGGTCGCGGGCGGCTGGGCCGCGCCTGGACCGCGCCGCCCCGCGCCTCGCTGACCTTCTCCTTCGTGCTGCGGCCCACCGTGCCGCCCGCGCGGCAGGGCTGGCTGGCGCTGCTGACCGGGGTGGCCGCGGCCAGCGCCGTACGCCGGGTGGCCGAGGTGGACGCCCGGCTGAAGTGGCCCAACGACCTGCTCGTCGGCGAGCGCAAGCTGGCCGGCATCCTCGCCGAGCGGGTGGACGACGCCGTGGTCGTCGGCATCGGGCTGAACGTGACCCTGCGCGCCGACGAGCTGCCGGTGCCCACCGCCACCTCGCTGGCGATCGAGGAGGCCGCCTCGACCGACCGCGACCCGCTGCTGCGCGCGGTGCTGCGCGAGGTCGAGCGGCACTACCGCGACTGGTCCGAGCACGGCGGCGACCCCGACACCAGCGGGCTGCGCGCGGCCTACCTGGCCGGCAGTGCCACGGTCGGCGCGCGGGTGCGGGTCGAGCTGCCCGGCGACCGGGCCCTGACCGGCCGGGCCACCGGCATCGACCCGTTCGGGCAGCTCCTGGTGGCGCCGGACGACCCGGCCGAGGGCGCCGAGCGGGCGCTGAGCGCGGGCGACGTCATCCATGTACGCGGCGCGCACAAACCGTGACGCGGCGGGCGGCGGCGTGCCACGATGTGGCGCATGGGTCTGCCCGATCATCATCTGACCGAGGGGGAGCTGCGCGTCAGCTCCTTCCACCCGCACTGGAAACGGCTCGCCGGGCCGTTCCTGGCCCTGCTGCTGATCGTCGCCGCGTCCGGGGCCGGCATCTACTTCGTCCCCGGCGAGTGGGAGTACTCCCTGTACGCCCGGCTGGCCATCGCGGTGGTCGCGGTCATCCTGCTCACGATCTGGTCGTTCGTGCCGTATCTGAAGTGGAAGAACACCGCGTACGTGCTGACCACGCACCGGTTCACGATCAGCAGCGGCGTGCTGAACAAGTCCACCGACGAGATCCCGATGACCAAGGTCAACACGGTCAGCTCCGACCAGACCGTGCTGGAGCGCATCCTGGGCTGCGGCACGCTCACCGTGGAGTCGGCGGGGGAGCGCGGCCAGATCGCGCTGCGCGACATCCCCAAGATCCAGGAGGTGCGGGCCCAGCTCTTCCGCCTGGTCGAGGACGCCTCCGACGGAGACATCGACGGGCGTTGACGGCGGCCGTCCCGAGTAGTCTCCTGACCTGGGGAGAGAAGGGACGGGATGGACGAATCAGACGAACCCCCTGCGATGGAACGGCCCACGACGCAGGACATCGAGAGGGTCTTCCTCGGTGACACGCCCAAGTACACCCGCATCGACGTCAGCGCGCTGTCGGGGGTGCCCCAGCACCTGAGCGAACGGATCTGGCGCGCGCTCGGCTTCGCCACGCTCGCCGACGACGCGGTGGCGTTCACCGACTCCGACGTGCGGGCGCTGCGGCGCGTACGCGCGATGCTGGATGAGAAGCTGCTCGACGAGCGCGCGGTGATCCGCATGTCGCGGGCCCTCGGCCAGACCACCGCCAGGCTGGCCCAGTGGCAGGCCGAGATCATGATCGAGGCGCTGATCGGCGACGGCGACCGCGTCTCCTCGGGCCGCCCGCCCGGCGACGCCGAGCTGGCCCGGCTGCTCGGCACGGCCGCGCGGCTGCTGCCCGACTTCGAGTCGGTGCTCGTGCACGTGTGGCGGGCCCAGCTCAGCGCCGCGGGCACCCGCCTGCTCGCCAACACCGACCTCGACTCCCCGGCTGCGCCCGGCAGGCCCACGCTCGCCGCCGGGTTCGCCGACCTGGTGTCGTTCACCCAGGTCGCCCGGGAGCTCGACGAGCACGGCCTGGCCGGGCTGGTGGAGGACTTCGAGGCGCGGGCGGCCGACGTCATCGCCGCCCACGGCGCCCGCCTGGTCAAGACCCTGGGCGACGAGGTGCTGTTCACCGCGCCCGACCCCCAGGTGGCGGCGGCGCTCTCCCTGGACCTGGCCCAGGCCGTACGCCGCGGCGGCGCCGGCCCCGACCTGCGCGTCGGCCTGGCCTACGGCCCGGTCGTGCCGATGATGGGCGACGTGTTCGGCACCACGGTCAACCTGGCCGCCCGGCTGACCGCCATCGCCAGGCCGGGCACGATCGTCATCGACGAGGCCATGGCCCAGGCCCTGGGCGGCGCGCCCGGCCTGGAGGTCCACCGCATCCGCCGCCGCCCGGCCCGCGGTCTGGGCCTGGTTCAGCCCTACGTGCTACGCCGGAGTTCCTGATCACGTTTCTAGCGGCACAATGGCTGCTGTTGGCAACGAAAGTGAGGAACGGGCCATGCCGTACGAAGTCAGAGGCGTGATCGCACGGGGCAAGGGCGAGGCTGTGTCGCTGGAGACCGTGGTGGTCCCCGATCCGGGACCGGGCGAGGCGGTGGTGAACGTCCAGGCGTGCGGCGTGTGCCACACCGACCTGCACTACCGCGAGGGCGGCATCACCGACGAGTTCCCGTTCCTGCTCGGCCACGAGGCCGCGGGCGTGGTCGAGGCGGTCGGCCCCGGCGTGACCTCGGTCGAGCCGGGCGACTACGTGATCCTCAACTGGCGCGCGGTGTGCGGCGAGTGCCGGGCCTGCCTGCGCGGGCGTCCCTGGTACTGCTTCAACACCCACAACGCCGCGCAGAAGATGACCCTCGCCGACGGCACCGAGCTGAGCGCCGCGCTCGGCATCGGCGCGTTCGTGGAGAAGACCCTGGTCGCCGCCGGGCAGTGCACCAAGGTGGATCGGCGGGCCGAGCCCGCTGTGGCGGGGCTGCTCGGCTGCGGCGTGATGGCCGGGCTGGGCGCCGCGCTGAACACCGGCAACGTGACCCGGGGCGACAGCGTGGCCGTCATCGGCTGCGGCGGCGTCGGCAACGCCGCCCTGCTCGGCGCGTCCCTGGCCGGCGCCGCCAAGATCATCGCCATCGACGTGGACGATCGCAAGCTGGAGTGGGCGCGCGACTTCGGCGCCACCCACACGATCAACTCCCGCACCAGCGACCCGGTGGAGGCCGTGCGTGAGCTGACCGGCGGCCACGGCGCCGACGTGGTGATCGAGGCGGTGGGGCGGCCCGAGACGTACAAGCAGGCGTTCTACGCCCGCGACCTGGCCGGCACGGTCGTGCTGGTCGGCGTGCCGACCCCGGAGATGACCCTGGAGCTGCCGCTGCTGGACGTCTTCGGCCGCGGCGGCTCGCTGAAGTCGTCCTGGTACGGCGACTGCCTGCCCACCCGCGACTTCCCGATGCTGATCGACCTCTACCTCCAGGGCCGGCTCAACCTCGACGGCTTCGTCAGCGAGCGCATCGGCCTGGGCGACGTGGAGGACGCGTTCGCCAAGATGCACCGCGGCGACGTGCTGCGCTCGGTGGTCGTGCTGTGACCGGCGTGGAGAGGGTGGTCACGTCCGGCACCTTCTCGCTGGACGGCGGCACCTGGGAGGTGGAGAACAACGTCTGGATCGTCGGCGACGACCAGGAGGTCGTGGTCATCGACGCCGCGCACGACGCGCGGGCGATCCTGGACGCCGTCGCCGGCCGCCGGATCAAGGCGGTCGTGTGCACCCACGCGCACAACGACCACATCAACGCCGCCGCCGGGCTGGTCGAGGCCACCGGCGCGACCGTCCGCCTGCACCCCGACGACGACGTGCTGTGGAAGATGGAGTACGGCGAGAAGCTCGGCTACGCCCCGCTGGCCGACGGCGAGGCGCTGACCGTGGGCGGCGTGCGCCTGGAGGTGCTGCACACCCCCGGGCACGCGCCGGGCGCGGTGTGCCTGTACGCCCCCGACCTCGGGGCGGTGTTCACCGGCGACACCCTGTTCCAGGGCGGGCCGGGCGCCACCGGCCGGTCGTACTCCTCCTTCGGCACGATCATCGAGTCGATCCGGGAGCGGCTGCTCAGCCTGCCGGAGGCCACGGTGGTGCACACCGGCCACGGCGCCGACACCTCGATCGGCGCCGAGGCCCCGCACCTCGACGAGTGGATCGCCCGCGGCCACTGAGCCTGGCACGTTACGCGGGGGTGTGGGCCAGCTCACATAGGCAAGGCTAACCTCGGTGAGGTACTTTAGGTGTGCCTAACCTAATGCTTCGCCGGTCGTGAGAGGTCCCACCCCCGCATGTACGTCTGCATCTGCCGAGCCGTCACCGAGAACGAGGTGCACGACTGCATCGCCGCCGGGGCCCGTACGGCGCGGCAGGTTCGCGACACCACGGGCGCAGGGGGGGACTGCGCGCAATGTGTCCGGAAGATCTGTGCGATGCTGAAGCGGTCTGAGGAACTAGCACCGACCGCATAGCACGAGGGGCCCCGATGCAGGGCGACAAGCAGATCATCGAACTGCTCAACGAGCAGCTCACGTCCGAGCTGACCGCCATCAACCAGTACTTCCTGCACGCCAAGATGCAGGAGAACTGGGGCTACACCAAGCTGGCCGAGCACACCCGGGCCGAGTCCTTCGAGGAGATGCGCCACGCCGAGCGGCTGACCGAGCGCATCCTGTTCCTGGAGGGGCTGCCCAACTACCAGCGCCTGGGCACACTGCACATCGGCCAGACCGTCGAGGAGCAACTCCGCGCCGACCTCGACCTCGAACTCGGGGTCATCCGGCGGCTGCGCCCGGCCATCACGCTGATGCGCGAGAAGGGCGACATCACCTCGGCCCGGATCTTCGAGGACATCCTGGAGAACGAGGAAGAGCACATCGACTACCTCGAAACCGAGCTGGGCCTGATCGAGGCGCTGGGCGAGCAGCTCTACCTCGCCCGCTACGCCAGGCCGCGCTCGTCCGACGACTAGCCCTCGCGGCTGGACACCGACCGGCCGAGCGGGGTTACCGGCCGGGGTCGATCCGGGCGTGCCGAGCGTCGCGCGCGAACCGGGCCTTCCCCCGGCCGGGCCGTACGCCGCCTCGCCGAGGCGGGGGTGCGCCAGTTCATCGACGTCGGCGCGGGGCCGCCCAGGCAGGACAACACGCACCAGGTGGCCCGGCGGCACGCGCCCGCACGCCCACATCGACTTCGCCCGCCCGTAGCCGTGCCGCCGGCGGCCGTGCCGCACTCCCGTCCCCGGCGACGCCGAGGCCGAGCGGATCGCCGCCCGCGCCAGGGAGTGGCTGTCGCCCCGCGGCCACCTGGTGCTCTCGCACACCTACGACGGCGACGCCGACGAGGAGGAGGACGACGAGGAGAGCGTCGCGGCGGCGCAGCGGGTCCACGCCGCGACCTCCTCGGGCGGCCTGGCCCGCCACGGGTACGACCAGATCGGCGGCTGCTTCGCGGCCTGGAGCTCCTGCCATCCGGCGTGGTCCCGGTGGCCGCCCCGCAGCCCGGCACGCCGTCCCCAGAGGATGAGCCCGCCGAGCATGCGATGCGCCCGTGGAGCACGGGCTCATGGAGCACGGGCCCGCGGAGCACGGGCCCATGGAGCACGCGCCCGCCGAGCGCGCGTCCCCAGAGGATGAGCTTGCCGAGCACGCGCCCGCCCACGATGATCGGCCGGGGTGGGCCCGGCATCCTGGCGGGCATGGGCATGGGCATGGGCATGGGCATGGGCAGGGGCAGGGGCCCCGGGGCGGAGTGATATCGCGGGGGATGCCGCGACACGCCTGCCGGACACGGATTGAAATGGGTCTGCGGGGATATGTAGGGGATTAGCGGCGGGCCGTAAAGGGTGGGGCGTTGCTCTCCGTACCCGGCGGGGCCCGTCCTGTACCGTTGAAACTCGAACCGTTGCGTGATGACTAACCGTCATTTATCAGTGTTTGCCCATGCCAATGGATAGGTCAATGACGAGTCAAACCGCGCGCTGTGCCCGGGAAACGATCCCCTAAGGTCCTACGATCGCACCATGACCTGCGTACTTCTCGCCGAGGATGACACCTCGATCTCCGAGCCCTTGGCGCGCGCACTGCGCCGAGAGGGCTACCAGGTTGAGGTGAGCCCCGACGGCCCGCAAGCGCTTGAGCGGGCGCTGTCGGGTGGAATCGATCTGATAGTGCTGGATTTGGGACTGCCGGAGATGGACGGCCTGGAGGTCGCCCGCCGTATCCGCGCGGAGGGGCACGGCACGCCCGTGCTGATCCTCACCGCCCGGGTGGACGAGGTGGACACCGTGGTCGGGCTAGACGCCGGCGCCGACGATTACGTCACCAAGCCCTTCCGGCTGGCCGAGCTGCTGGCGCGCGTACGCGCGCTGCTGCGGCGCGGCACGTCCGAGACCCCCGTCGTTCAGGGGGTTCGCATCGACGCCGACTCCAGGCGCGCCTGGATGGGAGACAAGGAGCTGCATCTCACGACAAAGGAGTTCGACCTGTTGCGCGTGCTCGTGCGCGACGCCGGCAAGGTGGTCACGCGCGAGCAGATCATGCGTGAAGTGTGGGACACCAACTGGTGGGGTTCCACCAAGACGCTCGACATGCACATCTCCTGGCTGCGCCGCAAGCTGGGCGACGACGCGGCCAAGCCGCGGTACATCACCACGGTGCGAGGGGTCGGCTTCCGCTTCGAGCGCGAGTAGTGGATGCGCCGCCGACTGCTGTCCTCCACCCTGGTCGTCGCGGTCATCGCCGTTCTGCTCCTGGGAGTCCCTCTCGGCGTCGTCGTCAGCAGGCTCATCGTCGACGAGGCCGGCCAGGAGCTGCAGTCGGATGCCCGGCGCCTGCTCGGGGAGGTCGAGTACGCCCGAATTCAGGACGAACCCATCAGTCCCCAGCAGATAGCCCGGAACTATCCGGATCGCTATATACAGGTGTATGAGGGTGGTAACCCCCCCAAAGTCACCATGGTGGGCACCGAACCGATCGCCCACCACAAGATGACCGCCGACGCGCACTCCGAGAGCGGGGTGTGGGTCCAGGTCAGCCGTGACCGAGGTGAGGTGGAGCAGGATGTCCGCGCCCGGCTCCTGCTCATCGTGGCGCTCGCCGCCGCGGCGCTCGCGGTCGCCGTCGGGCTCGCCATCGTGCAGTCCCGCCGGCTCACCCTCCCGCTGCAGGACCTCGCCATGATCGCCGAACGGCTCGGCTCCGGCGACGCCCGGCCGAGCAAGCACCGTTACGGCATCCAGGAACTCGACCGGGTCGCGGAGGTCCTCGACCGCAGCGCGACCCGCATCTCCGACCTGCTGAGCCGGGAGCGGGAGTTCGCCACCGACGCCTCCCACCAGTTGCGCACCCCGCTGACCGGGCTCACCATGCGCCTGGAGGAGATCGTCGAGGCGGCCGACCAGCCCGACATCGTCCGCGAGGAGGGCGAGGCGGCCATCGTCCAGGCCGAGCGCCTCACCGCGGTGATCGACGAACTGCTCGCCGCCGCGCGCAGGCAGCGGCACGCCCAGGCCCGGCCCATCGACATCGACACCGTCCTGGTGCAGCAGGTGACCGAGTGGGAGCCCGCCTTCCGGCGCGCCGGCCGCAAGCTCGTGCTCGACGGCGACCGCGGCCTGCGCGCCATGGCCACCCCGGGCGGGCTCGGCCAGGTCGTCTCCTCGCTGCTGGAGAACTCCCTGGAGCACGGTGACGGCCCGGTGGTGGTGTCCACCAGCAAGGGCGAGAAGTCGATCGTGATCGAGGTCGGCGACCAGGGCCCCGGCATCCCGGACGACCTGGCGGCCAAGGTCTTCGAGCGCAACGTCAGCGGTCGCGGCGGCACCGGCCTCGGCCTGACCCTGGCCCGCGCCCTCGCCGCCGCCGACGGCGGCCGGCTGGAACTCGTCCGCCCCCGGCCCGCGGTCTTCGCGATCTTCCTGTTGCCGGTGGACGGCAACGGCCGCAGAGTGGTCAGCGGCCCGGCCTGACGGCCGGCGATACCGTACGTACCGGCCGGGTGTGACGGATTTGACGGGCGGCGGCCCGCGCCCGAGCGCTTACCGGCCGCGCGGCGCGGCCTCGGCGTCGGCGAGCGCCACCGGTGGCAGCTCGGGCTCCAGGAACACCCACTTCTTGTAGGACCAGAAGCGGAACAGCGTGCCCAGCCCGGTGCCGATGATCAGCGCGATGTTGTAGCTGATCGGGTCGTGCAGGTTGAGCGTGTAGGTGACGAACCCGATGACCAGCAGCGAGATCAGCAGCCCGATGCCGTTGAGGATGAAGAACAGGATGTACTCCCTGGCCAGGCCGCTCTGCTCGCGGTGGCGCCAGGTCCAGTAGCGGTTGCCCAGGTAGGCGAAGGTCGCGGCCACCACGGTCGCGATCGCCTTGGCGCTCAGCGGGCCGAGCCCGATGCCGTAGCGCAGCAGGTTGGTGCCGCCGAAGTCGATCACGAACGCCAGCGCGCCGATGGTGCCGAACTTGGCGAGCTCGTGGACCAGGACCGCGAAACGCCGGTAGGCGCGCCGGAAGAGCTGCACGACTTCTGCACGGTCCTTTCGGTTCTCGCAGGCGGGACGGCCCCGGCTGCGCTGCCGGCGACGCTGCTGACAGCATCGAGTGGTCATCCTCAGGCTACCGGTGTGAGGACCGGCCTTCGCGCCCGAATGCCGCACTTCGCCCCTGCGGGGCCGGCCGATCACTCACAGTCGAGAGGATAGTCCTGCTTCTTCCCGCTGCTCAGGCCCACTCACGCGAAATATCAGTCTTTGACGGGATATGGGGAGCTCTCAGCGGATAATCTAGGCGCACTCGGGACCGCCGTACGGACGGCCAGGACACCACGGGGACCCCTTGCCGCGTCGAACGCTCGCCCTCACCGCCCTCGCCGCCGCGGCGCTCGCGGTCACGGGATGCGGCGCCACGCGGGCGGGCGAGATCGACAAGATCGACAAGACTGCGCCCCCGCCCCCCGCGCCCACCCAGGAGCGCACCCTCGACGAGGACGAGGCCGCCGAGGCGTACACCCTCCTCGGCGAGCTGGAACGGGCCTGGCGCGAGCGCGACTGCCACACCGTGCGGGCCCTGACCGCCGGGGCGGAACGGACCCTGGGCGGCCGTGCCTGCGACGCCGCCGGGAAGGGCCGGCCCGCCCCCCGGCTCGACGCCCCCGAGGACCCGGTGTTCCTGTTCCCGGCCGAGGAGACCGCCGACCTCTGGTTCGCCGCCCTGACCCGCGAGCCCGACCCGGCGTACTGGGTCTTCGCCTGGCGCGAGGGCGGGTGGAAGCTGGTCGCGGGCGCGCTCCCGCTCGACGGCGAGGCCCCCGACGCCGCCCCGACCGGCATCGGGCCCGCCGAGACGGCGGCCGTGCAGGCCACGCTGGTGCCGCAGAGCCACCTGTCCTACCTCACCGACCCGGCGGGCCTGACCGGCATCTCGTTCCCCTCCGGCGACCCGGTGCGCGACCTGCGCGACGAGTTACGCGACCGGCCCGCGCGCGTACGCCCCGACCGGCTGACCGCCGACGTGGACCTCTCCGCCGACGAGCCCGCCCGTACGCTGGCACTGGCCGACGGCGGCGCGCTCGTCTTCCACACCGTCGAGATCACCTTCCGCCAGCGCCCCCGCTCCGGCGCCAAGACGCCCGCCCACCCCATCTACGGCAAGCGCGACCTGCGCGCCTTCACCGGCACCGCCAAGCCCTCCCGGATCACCGGCACCGAACTGCTCATCCTGGCCACCAGGGTGGCCGTGGACGGCTCCCTGTCCACCGTCGCGTCCCGCAGGGTGGTGACGGACGTGACCACCGGCTGACCGCTGTTGCGGTTTGGGTAGGCTGGAGGCTCGTGAGCAGCCCCAACACGCACGTCACAGGCCCCGTCGTAGGGATGATCGGAGCCGGGCAACTGGCCCGGATGACCCAGCAGGCCGCCATCGGCCTCGGCATCGAGCTCCGGGTGCTGGCCGGAGCACCCGGCGAGAGCGCGGCCCGCGTCGTCTCCGACGTCCGCCTGGGCGACTACCGCGACCTCAACGACCTGCGCGACCTGGCCAAGGGCTGCGACGTGGTCACCTTCGACCACGAGCACGTCCCCACCGAGCACGTACGCGCCCTGGCCGGCGACGGCACCGCCGTACACCCGGGGGCCGAGGCCCTGGTCCACGCCCAGGACAAGGCGGTCATGCGCGAGCGCCTGAGCGCCATCGGCGTCCCCTGCCCCGCCTGGGCCCGCATCGCCACCACCGCCGACATCGAGTCCTTCGCCGCCGAGCACGGCTGGCCCGTGGTCCTCAAGGCGGCCAGGGGCGGCTACGACGGCAAGGGCGTGTGGGTCTGCCGGAGCGCCGCCGACGCCGCCGAGGTCGTGGGCAGCGGCGTGCCGCTGATCGCCGAGGCGCACGTCGCCTTCGAGCGCGAGGTCGCGGTCCTGGTGGCCCGCTCCCCGCACGGCCAGGGCGTCAGCTACCCCGTCGTCGAGACCGTGCAGCGCGACGGCATCTGCGTCGAGGTGCTCGCCCCCGCCCCCGGGCTCGACCCCGAGGCCGCCGCGGTGGCCCAGCGCATCGCGCTGCAGATCGCCACCGACCTCGACGTCACCGGCCTGCTCGCGGTCGAGATGTTCCAGACCGCGTCCGGCATGGTCGTCAACGAGCTGGCCATGCGCCCCCACAACAGCGGCCACTGGACCATCGAGGGCGCCCGCACCTCCCAGTTCGAGCAGCACCTGCGCGCCGTGCTCGACCTGCCGCTCGGCTCGCCCGCCATGACGGCCCCCGTCGTGGTGATGGCCAACCTGCTCGGCGGCGACGACCCGGACATCTTCTCCCGCTACGAGCACGTCATGGCCCACGACCCGGGGATCAAGGTGCACTTCTACGGCAAGGAGGTCCGCCCCGGCCGCAAGATCGGCCACGTGACGGCCCTCGGCGACGACCTGGAGACCGTACGCGCCCGCGCCCGCCACGCCGCCGTCTACCTCACCGAAGGGATCTACACGTGACCAGCCCCCAGGGCATCCCCCAGGTCGGCATCGTCATGGGCAGCGACTCCGACTGGCCCGTGATGCGCCAGGCCGCCGAGGCCCTCGCCGAGTTCGGCGTCCCCTTCGAGGCCGACGTGGTCTCCGCGCACCGCATGCCCCAGGAGATGATCGCCTACGGCACGGGGGCCGCCGACCGCGGCCTCCAGGTCATCATCGCCGGGGCGGGCGGGGCCGCCCACCTGCCCGGCATGCTCGCCTCGGTGACCCCGCTGCCCGTCATCGGCGTGCCGGTGCCGCTGAAGCACCTCGACGGCATGGACTCGCTGCTGTCGATCGTGCAGATGCCCGCCGGGGTGCCGGTCGCCACGGTCGCGATCGGCGGCGCCCGCAACGCCGGCCTGCTGGCCGTACGCATCCTGGCCGCCTCCGACCCCGACCTCCAGGCCCGCATGCGGGCCTTCCAGCACACCCTGAAGGAGCAGGCGTACGCCAAGGGCGAGCGGCTGCGCGCCGAGGCCGCGGAACTTTAGCCGCCCGTCGCCGAACCGTTCGGCTAGGGGCGGCCGAGGGCCCGGTAGTGCCAGCCGGCGGCCCGCCACACCTCCGGGTCGAGCGCGTTCCGCCCGTCCACGATCTTGCGGTCGCTGACGACGGAGCCCAGCACCTCCGGGTCCAGCTCGATGAACTCCTGCCACTCGGTCAGCAGCAGCACCACGTGGGCGCCCCGGGCGGCGTCGAGCGCGGAGGTGCCGTACGACAGCTGGGGGTGCGCCTTGCGCGCGTTGTCCAGGGCGACCGGGTCGTACACCGTGACCCGGCCGCCCTGCCGCCCGATCGTCACCGCCACGTCCAGCGCGGGGGAGTCGCGGATGTCGTCGGAGTTGGGTTTGAACGCCGCGCCCAGCACCCCGACCGTGCACCCGTGGAACGAGCCTCCGGCCAGCTCGCGGGCCAGGTCCACCATGCGCGCCCGCCGCCGCATGTTGATCTCATCGACCTCGCGCAGGAACGTCAGCGCCTGGTCGGCCCCCAGCTCGCCCGCCCGCGCCATGAACGCCCGGATGTCCTTGGGCAGGCACCCGCCGCCGAAGCCGAGCCCGGCGTTGAGGAACCTGCCGCCGATCCGCTCGTCGTAGGACAGGGCGGTGGACAGCAGCTTCACATCCGCGTGCGCGGCCTCGCACACCTCGGCCATGGCGTTGATGAAGGAGATCTTGGTGGCGAGGAACGCGTTGGCGGCCGACTTGACCAGCTCCGCGGTGGGGTAGTCGGTGACGATGATCGGCACGTCGCCGAGCGGCTCGTACACCTCGCGCAGCACCTTCTCCGCCTTCTCGCTGGCCACCCCGAGCACGATCCGGTCGGGGTGCAGGGTGTCGTGGACAGCGAAGCCCTCGCGCAGGAACTCGGGGTTCCAGGCCAGCTCGACCTGGGCGCCCGCGGGCGCGAGGCGTACCAGCTTGTCGGCCAGGCGCTGCGCGGTGCCGACGGGCACCGTGGACTTGCCCACCACCAGGCACTCGCGGTCCAGGTGCGGGGCCAGCGACTCCACCACGGCGTCGAGGTAGGACACGTCGGCGGCGTTCTCGCCCTTCTTCTGCGGCGTGCCCACGCAGACGAAGTGCACGTCGCCGAACGCCGCCGCCTCCTCGTACGACGTGGTGAACCGCAGCCGCCCCGCGTCGAGGTTGCGCCTGAGCACCTCACCGAGCCCGGGTTCGTGGATCGGGAGCTCGCCGCGCCGCAATCGCTCGATCTTGGCCTCGTCGATGTCGAGGCCCATCACCTCGAAGCCCAGTTCGGCCATGCATGCCGCGTGCGTCGCACCCAGATATCCGGTTCCATACACCGTGAGGCGGTAAGGCACGTCTGCGCTCCTCTCCCTCCACACACCCAATCATCGCCGTCGGGTCGCCGAGGCATGCTATCGGCCCACGCCTTCCACGGTGTCAGGCCGGTAAACCAGCGATACGGCCAGTGCCCCGTGGCGTAATTTGTTGGACGTCCTAGTATCTGTCTATGAGCTTCCCTCTCTATGCGCCGGCCGAGGAGCACGAGATGCTTCGCGAGGCCGTGCGGGCCCTGGCCGACGAGAAGATCGCCCCGCGCGCCGCCGAGGCGGACGAGGCCGAGGAGTTCCCCTGGGAGGTCTACAAGGACCTCGTGGCGGCGGACTTCCATGCCGTGCACGTCCCCGAGGAGTACGGCGGCTCCGGCGCCGACGCCCTCGCCACGGTGATCGTCATCGAGGAGGTGGCCCGCGCCTGCGCCTCCTCCTCCCTCATCCCCGCCGTCAACAAGCTGGGCACGGTGCCGCTCCTGCTGTCGGCGTCGGAAGAGCTGAAGCAGCGCTACCTCCCCCCGGTCGCCCGCGGCGACGCCATGTTCTCCTACGCCCTGTCCGAGCCCGAGGCCGGCAGCGACGCCGCCTCCATGAAGACCAGGGCCGTACGCGACGGCGACCACTACGTCCTCAACGGCACCAAGATGTGGATCACCAACGCCGGGGTGTCGGAGTACTACACGGTCATGGCCGTCACCGACCCCGACGCGGGCGCCAAGGGCATCTCCGCCTTCGTGGTGGAGAAGAACGACGAGGGCGTCAGCTTCGGCCCCAAGGAGAAGAAGCTCGGCATCAAGGCCAGCCCCACCCGCCAGGTCCGCCTCGACAACGTCCGCATCCCCGCCGACCGCATGATCGGCGCCCCCGGCACCGGCTTCCGCACCGCCCTGGCCACCCTGGACCACACCAGGATCACCATCGCCGCCCAGGCCCTCGGCATCGCCCAGGGCGCCCTGGACCACGCCATCCGCTACGTCAAGGAGCGCAAGCAGTTCGGCCGGCCCATCGCCGACTTCCAGGGCCTGCAGTTCATGCTCGCCGACATGGCCATGAAGCTCGAAGCCGCCCGCCAGCTCACCTACGCCGCCGCCGCCAAGAGCGAACTCGCCATGCACGGCACCCCGGTCAAGGACCTCACCTTCTTCTCCAGCGCCGCCAAGACCGCCGCCAGCGACGCCGCCATGGAGATCACGACCGACGCGGTGCAGTTGTTCGGCGGCTACGGCTACACCCGCGACTTCCCGGTGGAACGCATGATGCGCGACGCCAAGATCACCCAGATCTACGAGGGCACCAACCAGATCCAGAGAATGGTCATGGCCCGCCAGCTTCTCAAATAGCCGAAACAACCGGCCCGATGACCCGGTCCGCCCACGTGAGGAGGGCCGGGTCTGCCGTTTCTGCCGCCTGGCGCGAGAGCCCTTGGGATGTCGTGATCGCTGTCCATGGACCTTGACGGTTTCTGGGAGCTGATCGAGCGCTCTGGCCGGGAGACGGAGACAAAGGCCGCACGTACGGCCTGGCTGCAGGAGCGCCTTTCCGCCCTGCCGGTGGAGGACATCATCGACTACGAGCGCTGGTGGACACTCGCCGCCAACCGCGGCTGTTCCTGGGACATGTACGCGGTGTTCTGGGCGCTGATGGGCCGGGGCTCCTCGGATGGGTTCGAATACTTCGTGAACTGGCTGATCGGCATGGGCCGCGATGCCTTCGAGGCGGTGGCCGACAATCCCGATCGGGTGATGGAGTTGCCGCAGGTCCGGCACGTTCTGGAGCTGAGACGCTCCTTCTTCCGCGGCTATGAGCGGACGACCTGGTCCAAGGACGGCCGATTCCGCCTGACACGGATCACCTCCGAACGGCGTTCGATTTGGACGAACGATGAGTGGCCCGAATTCGAGATGCTGGGCTGTGTGAGCTTCGAACCCTACGAGAAGGCGACCGGACTGGGGACGGACAGCCTCGGGGAGGCGGTCCGTGCCCGCGGTATCGAGGCCAAGTTCCCGTTCATCACCTACCATGCGGAGCCTGGCGGCGACTCATGGGACCTCAGCGACAAATCGGAATTCATCCGCCGGCTTCCCCAGGTCGCTCGTTACCGCGGTATTTCCTGATCATGGCTGCTGTGGTTTCGTCATATCGGCGGCGGTAAACCACAACGCTGAGACGGCTGTCCTTTCTTCTGTGGCGGTTATCGCCGGCCGTGACGGAAGTGAGGAGTGTGCGGAGATGGAGTACCGGTTCAACTCGCCCCCCGGATGGCCGGTGCCCCCGCCTGACTGGCGCCCGCCCGCGGGGTGGCAGCCCGATCCGTCCTGGCCGCCTGCCCCGCCTGGCTGGCCGTTCTGGGTGGCCGCGGAAACGGCGCCCGCTCCGCCCCAGGCCGCCGTCCCCCCTCCCCGACCGGCCGTGCCCGAGCGTAGTGGAGGGTTCTTCACCGGCAAGAAGAAGCTGGAGGCGGAGAACGCCGAACTGCGCGCCTGGATCGACCGGCTCGGCGCCATGGAGGCCGTGCAGGTCTCCGCCATGGTGCGCGACCTGTACGAGCAACAGGCCGAGCTGGGCAAGGCGATCGAGGACGCCGGCCGCCGGCTCATGGAGGTCCAGCGCCAGATCGTGCTGACCGAGGAGACGGCCCTGCTGCAGGAGGTGGGAGTCTACGAGTACCGCCACCCGCTGACCGACGCCGTCGCCTACAAGGACAGGCTCGCGGAGATCAGGTCGCGGATCAAGGCGATGGCCAGGGACGGCAATGCGGTGGTCGGCGCCACCAACTGGCAGGTGAACGGCTCACTGGCCGAAGGACGCCGCATGGTGCGCGACTTCTCCAAGCTGATGTTGCGCGCGTACAACGCCGAGGCCGACAACTGCGTGCGGACCATGAGGCCGTACAAGCTGCAGTCGGCCATCGACCGGTTGGAGAAGGCGGTCCAGTTGATCGTCAAGCTCGGCAAGACGATGAACATCCATGTCACCGTGGAGTACCACCGGTTGCGGCTTCTGGAGCTCGAACTGACCGCCGACCATCTGGCGAAGCAGGAGGAGGAGAAGGAGCGCGTACGCGCCCAGCGTGAACGGCAGCGGGAGGAGGAGGCCGCGCGCAGGGAGTTCGAGCGCGAGAAGGCCAGGCTGCGCAAGGAGGAGGCACACTACCGTGCCGCCCTGTCGAAGGTGCTGGCCAACGGGGACGAGGGCGCGGTGGCGGAGCTGAAGGCCAAGCTGGAGGAGATCGGAGCGGCGGTCAGCGATGTCGAGGCACGAGAGGCCAACATCCGGGCCGGATACGTGTACGTGATCTCGAACGTGGGCGCCTTCGGGGACAACGTGATCAAGATCGGCATGACGCGCAGGCTGGAGCCCGAGGACCGGGTGCGGGAGCTGGGCGACGCCTCGGTGCCGTTCAAGTTCGACACGCACGCGCTGATCTTCAGTGACGACGCGGTCGGGCTTGAGGCGCGCCTGCACGCCGCGCTGAGCGAGCGGCGCGTCAACAAGGTCAATCTCCGCAGGGAGTTCTTCCACGCCACGCCGGCAGAGGTGAGGGAACTGCTGGAGAAGATCGCCGGACAGCATCTCCTTGAGTACCGGGACCTGCCGGAGGCGCTGGAGTGGCGCCAGTCCCGGCGGGCGGGGGAGGAGACGGCGTGAGGTGTGTCGGCTGGGATCGGCGGCGTGTGGGGGTGCCTACGGTGCGGCGGAGGGGCCGGCCGACCTGGCCGCGATGAGGGCTGCGGCGATGTAGAGGATCTGCTCCGGGATGCACGGCCGCAGGGGGTGGGCTCGCCGCCCTGGAACGGTACGCCGGCGAGTGCGGCTGCTGGGAGTTGTGGTAATCGTTGCTTTCGATATCGTGGTGAAAAGCGAGGTTTCTGGAATTCATGACTTCCGCTGATAACCGAATGTATGTCTGGTGAGTCATGATCGGGAAACGGCATCCCGGTGAGAGGGGCGCTATCGCCTGATCGCGGTGTACAACGCCGCGGTGCCCGCGATCCACAGGCCGGCGAAACCACCCGCCGCCGCTGCTCCGGTCATGATGGCGTCGGCGATCGGGTGGCCCCCGCCGTGGGCGAGCAGTGCGGCGGCGACTCCGACCAGGATGGAGAGCAGGAGGCCGCAGATCGCGGACCAGACCAGGCTCGCCGTGCTCGGGCGGCGGCTCCGGCCTCGGTGCCGTGTGCGGGGTTGGGTCATGGCGGTACGGATATCAGCCCGGGCCCGCGGGTGTGGGATGTCGAACGTGATCGCCGGCAACTCGGAAGACTTCGGATGACACCGGAAGTTTCCCTCTGAACTGCAACAGAATGCGCCGTTGTGAAACTTGTGATGAATCCCCACGAGAGATGTCTTGTGCGACAATGGTGGCGTTCGGGGCAAAGCCAGTGTCTAAGTCCTGCGTGCCCTCCCCCCATGCCACAGCGGGGATCCGTCATTCCTGAAGTAAGGCTCAGCCATGACCAAAACCGAGCGGGGCAACGGCGCCCTCGCGTCGCTCATCGATCGCATCCAGAAGCTGTACTACGTGGAGGCCGGGGAGCCGGGGTTCGAAGCCATAGAACGGGTCTCGGGCAGGATCCACGCCGAGTTCAGAGACGAGGACGGCCGGCTCAGGGTGCTGCCCCGATCGACGGCCTGTGATCTGGTGCGGAACCGGCACGGGAAGGTGCCGTCGTGGCAGGCCGTGCGGATGTTCGTACTGGTCTGCCACCGGATAGCCGTGGAGTCCGACCTTGGCCCGGAGCCGCTGGACGACCTGCGCGGGGAGTTCCGGGCGCTCTGGCAGGCCGCCAAGGACGAGGAGCGGTCCGCGTCCCCCGCCGACGCCGAGACGACGGGGGACATCCTGGCTCCGGCCCCCGGTGAGACCCCGGCGCGATTCACGGCCACCATGCGGCTGATGCCCGTGGAGTGGGGCCGGGTAGGGGCGCGGCGGGTCGAGCGCGCAGAGACGGGTGAGGACCCCAAGGCCGCGTACGAGCTGGCGGTGCTGTTCGCGTGCGAGGCCCACGGCGCGGGCGACGGAGAGGAGGAGCGGGAGAAGTCCGGGCAGTGGCTCCGCATCGCCGAGCACTGGAAGGCGCGGGCGACCGGCAAGGTCCCGCAGGCCGCCGCCCTGCGGTTGCGGGGGGCTTCGCTGGTCAACGCGGCTAGGGCGCTGGCGATCGAGTACAAGCAGGCCGGCAGGTCCACCAGGAACCTGTTCCTGGGGGCCGTGGCGAAGGCGGAGGCGTCGGTGGACTCCGGCGTACGTTACGAGCAGCGCCAGAGCAGTCGGATCCACTAATCGTCGGTTTTGCCGGACATGGTGTCGGCGGCGGCGTACAGCGCGAACCCGAGCACGCCCAGTGCGATGGCCGTGAAGATCTCGTAGCCGTCCAGGAAGGGCAGATTGACCAGCAGGATGGGGCGGGCCCAGGTCCAGAAGCCGAAGAGGGTGTGGATCAGGCCGGCCACCCCCTGGAGGAGGAGCAGGCCGCCGGCCAGTTCGAGCGCGCGTTTCATGGCACCAGGCTGGAGGCGGGGGGACGGGACGCGCGTCGGCCGTCGGTCGCGGAAGGGGGCTACTTTGGTCGGACTCCGGGTGCCGGTGGCGTGGTCCTCTCCGCCGGGTGGGGCGAGGCCGGGTGTTCAGGTCCGGGTGGCGAGGGAGGCTCTGGCCTGGTCGAGGTCGGGGTAGGTCTCGAAGTGGCGGTGCAGGTTGGTGATCGTGAGCAGGTGGGTGATCATGCCCTCGGGGACCGCTAGGACGAACCGGCCGCGGGCGTCGCGCACCCGGTTGAGCGTGTGCACCAGCAAGCCCAGGCCGACCGAGTCGCAGAACGGGACCTCGGCGAGGTCCAGGATCAGGCATGGAGCCTCGTCGGTGTGCAGCGCGCGGTCGATCGCCACCCTGAGTCTCGGCGTGGCGGCGATGTCGAGGTCGCCGCGCGGCTGGATCACCGTGCTCGGCCCCTCCCGCCAGGCGAGGATCTCCATGGGCAGTCAACTCCTCCCCGGGACGAACAGGTGAGGGGAGCGGGGGTCCGTACCTATGGACGCCGGGAACCGGTCACCCTACCCGAACCACGTTCAATACCGAAATACCCGTGAAATACGTAAGTATTCGGTCAAGTGGCCGGCCGGTCCGGCGAATTTCACGGTTTGCAGATGTTCTCCGTGGCGGTCTTGGCCGACGGGACCGGGGTCGCGCTGGGGCCGGTGGTCGCGGGGGTCTCGGGCTTGACCGTGACCTTCTTGACGCCGCCGTACTGGCGGCCCCGGATCACCTCGATGCGGTTGCCGATCGTGGTGACCTCGCGCAGCTCGGCGCCCGGCAGGGCGGCGGAAACGGTCAGGGCGCTGTCGCGGCGGCCGGGACCGTAACGGATCACGGTCTTCTCGTAGTCGGGCGTGGCCGTGTTGCCGGGGTCGGACGGCACCTGGAAGCCCACGCTGAGCAGGTCGGCCTTGGTCGCGGCGCCCCGGCCGGTGATGCCGGTGCCGTTGAGCACCCGGATCGCGATGCGCTCGGGCGGGACCGTCAGCTTGGGGGCGGAGGACTTGGAGGTGGACGGGGTCGGCTTGGGGGTCTTGGCGGCCGGCTTGGTCAGCGGCTCGTCGGCGGCGATGCGGCGGAACAGCTCCTTGGCCGCCGCGGTGTTCCACAGGACCGCCGACTCGCCGGTGGGGGTCTTGTAGTCGGGGTCGGCGATGGGCACCGTGGCGAAGGAGACGTCGTCGGTCGAGACGTCCTTGAGCTGGCCGGCCAGGCCGAGCAGGTCGTCGGCCAGCGCGTCGTCCACGGTCAGGGTCTGCAGGGTGCTGTTGACCAGGCTGGTGAGCTTGGCCGGGTTGGTCAGCGTGCCGGTGCTGAGCGCCTGGCCGAGCAGCGCGCTGAGCACCTGCTGCTGCCGGTCGATCCGGTCCAGGTCGGAGCGCGCGGTGGCCCGGGTGCGCGCGAACGCCAGCGCCTTCACCCCGTCCAGCTTGTACGTGCCCGGCTGCAGGGTCAGCGCGGTCTTGGGGTCGTTGATCGGCACCGGCGTGCACACCGAGACCCCGCCCAGCGAGTCGACCACGTCGATGAAGCCGAGCACGTTGACCTCGACGTAGTGGTTGATGGTCAGCCCGGTCACGTTCTGCACCGTCTTGACCGCCAGCTTCGCGCCGCCGAACTGGTACGCGGAGTTGATCTTGTGCTGGCCCTTGCCCGGGATCGTCACCCACGTGTCGCGCGGCAGGCTGACCACGGTCACCTTGCTGTGGTCCTCCGACAGGTGCACGACCATCATCGTGTCGGTGCGCTGCCCCGACTCGCGGCCCAGCTTGAGCAGGTTCTGCTGCCTGCGGGTGAGGTTGTCGCGCTTGTCCACCCCGACGACCAGGATGTTCATCGCCCCGCGCGGCTCGGAGCCGGTGACCCCGGCGTCCACCTTGCCGATCCGCCCGGCGGCGTAGTTGGGCAGCGCCCACGACGCGCAGGACCCCATCAGCACCAGGCCCGACAGCGAGCCGGCGACCGCCAGCCTGCGCCGGCGTACCCTGGCGCTCTTGGACGCCCGCGTGGCGCGGCGCGCGTTCAGCCGTACGCCGCCGTAGGCGTCGCCGCCCACGCGCACCCCCGAGCTCTCCTCCGCCGGGTCGCGCATGTGCCGCCCCCCTAGGTTGTCGTGGTCCCCGTTTTACCCTGGTCTACCTTGCCGATGAGGTTGCCGTCACCACCCGCTCGTACAGTAGCGTGAGCGCAGCCATGAAGCAGTTCCCCGACTCGCATGCGCCGGCGGCCTCTTCTCAATCGTCCGAATCTCGGAAGACATCCCGGAAGACCCGCGACTGGCCCCCCGTCTCCGTCGTCATGCCCGTGCTCAACGAGGAGCGCCATCTGCGCGAGGCCGTGCGGCAGGTCCTCGCCCAGGCGTACGACGGCCCCATCGAGGTGGTCCTCGCCGTCGGGCCATCTCACGACCGCACCCAGGAGGTCGCCGACGCGCTGGCGGCCGAGGACCCGCGGGTGCGCGTGGTGCCCAACCCGACCGGACGCACCCCCAACGCGCTCAACGCCGCCATCGGCGCCTCCACCTGCGACATCGTCGCCCGGGTCGATGGGCACGCGATGCTCCCCGGCGACTACCTCAAGGTGGCGGTCGAGACCCTGGAGCGGACGGGCGCCGACAACGTCGGCGGCATCATGGCGGCCGAGGGCATCACACCGTTCCAGAAGGCCGTGGCCCGCGCCATGACGTCCAAGATCGGCGTCGGGGGCGCGCGGTTCCACACCGGCGGCGAGGCGGGGCCCGCCGACACCGTCTACCTCGGCGTGTTCCGCCGCTCCGCGCTGGAGCGGGTCGGCGGCTACGACGAGCACTTCCAGCGCGCCCAGGACTGGGAGATGAACCACCGCATCCGCGAGACCGGCGGCCTGGTCTGGTTCGAGCCGCGCATGCGGGTCACCTACCGCCCCCGCCCCAACGTGCGCGCGCTGGCCAAGCAGTACTTCCACTACGGCCGCTGGCGGCGGGTCGTCGCGCGCACCCACGCGGGCACGATCAACATGCGCTACCTCGCGCCCCCGCTCGCCGTGCTGGCGATGGCGGCCGGGCTGGCGGTCTCGCCGTTCTTCTGGCCGGGCCTGCTCATCCCCGGCGCGTACGTCGCCGCCATCCTCGGCGGCACGGTGGTGACCGGCCGCGGCCTTGAGCCCGCGGCCCTGGTGCGCCTGCCGCTGGTCTACGCGACCATGCACATCTCCTGGGGCTGGGGGTTCATCACCAGCCCGCCCAGCCTCAGCAAGAAGCCCCGCTAGACCCCGTCACCACACCCCCGGCCGCGCCCGACACCAGGACGTCGAGCGAGGTCTCGGCGCACGACCGGGCGGTGTCGGCGTCCACGCACGACACCCGTACGCCGTGCGCCGCCCACTCCTCGGCCAGGGCGCGGGCGAGCCCGGCCACGGCGGCGCCGGCCGCCGACTCCAGGGCGCGGCCCGCCGTGCCCCGGGCGTGCGCGGCGCCGGTGTGCAGCAGCAGGTGGCCGCGCGTCTCGCGGAGGTGGGGCAGGGCGGCGCGGGCCACGTTGACCGGGCCGAGCACGCCGACCCCGGCGGCCTCGGCCACGGTGGCGTCGGCGGCCTCGGCGAGCCTGCCCATGTGCTGCAGCCGGGCGGCGTTGACGACGTAGTCGATCCGGCCGGTCTCGCCGGCCGCCTGGGCGAGCGCGTCGGCGACCGCGACCGGGTCCTCCACGCGTACGGCGTTGCGGGTGCGGGAGAAGCACCGCACCGTCGCCCCGTAGCCGGCCGCGAGCCGCGCCAGGTCGGCGCCCGCGCCGTGGTGCCCGCCGAAGACGACCATGGTCCGCCCGCCGAGCGCCGCCCGCCTGGCCGCCGCCGTGGTCGCCGGGACCTCGGCCTCGGCCAGCCGCAGCAGAGTCTCGGCCACCGCCATGTCGGCGGGGTGGGTCACCTTCAGGTTGTGCTCGCCGCCCGGCACCAGGAAGATCGGCACCTCGGGCAGGTAGCGCAGCACCACCCCCACGTCGTCGGTCGCCGGCCGCTCCAGGAAGGCCGGGTCGGCGAACGCCCGCTCGTACGCCCGGCTGATCAGCTCCAGCCGGAAGCACTGCGGCGTCTGCGCCCGCCGGTACATCGAGCGGTCGGGCACCTCGCGCACGTATTCGCCGCCCTGCGGCCCTGAGGCGGCCACCAGCAGCGTGTCGGAGGTGGGGATGGCCACTTCCACCGCCACGTGCTCGCGCAGCGCCTCGGCGCATCTGGCGATGATCGAGCGGGACACCAGCGGGCGCGCGGCGTCGTGCAGCATCACGTCGCACCGCTCCTCGCCCTCCAGCGCCCGCAGCGCGCGCCACGTGGTCTCGGGGCGGGTCGCGCCGCCCTCCAGCACCCGGCCCACCTTCTTGAACCCGCGCCGCGCCGCCAGCTCGGCCACCTCGCCGGTGTAGCCCGGCGCCATCAGCACCATGATCTCGTCGATCTCGGGGGCGTCCTCGAAGACCGCTATGGTGTGCTCCAGCATGGCCCGGCCGGCGATCTGCAGAAGCTGCTTGGGCGTGCCGTGGCCGATACGCCGGCCCACGCCGCCTGCGAGGATCACCGCGACGGTGCGCCGGCTGCTTTCGGGTGTGGCCAAAATCGGATGGTCCCTTCGGCTGGCAAAGGCGGGTCGAGTACGGATAACGCGAGCGTAATGGTCCGGAGGGGGTACTACCCGAGCACGCTCGAAACGTCACCGCGCACCCGTGATATCCGGTCAACATATCGCTACGCTGGGTGCGCGCTTCCCGTTCGTACGGCGATCCCGGCGACGGAAGGGAGAAAGCCGCTTGGCACAGTCCACGGGCCCGCAGGCCCCACAGACGGCAGCCGTCGTGCTCGCGACGACCCCCGCGGCCCGGCTGCCATGCGCGGACGGCACGATCCTCGACCGCCTCGGCGGGCAGCTCGACACCCTGCCGGTGCGCGAGGTCCACGTCGTGGCGCGCACCTCGGTGCCGGTCGGGCCCGGCCCCGCAGACGGCTCGCGCGGCCTGGTGGAGGACCTGCGCTGCGTGGCCAAGATCGCCCGAGAGTCCACCGGCGCGGTCGTCATCGTCCCCGGCGACGTGGTCGCCCACACCGAGGCGCTCGCCTCGGTGATCGAGCACCCGGCGCGCGACACCACCGCGCTCGTCTCCGACGCGCCCGGCCCCGTGCCCGGCGCGGCCCCGCCCGGCGGGCCGCTCACCCCGCCCGTGCGGATCGAGCACGGCCAGGTGGTCTCCGCGGGCAGCTCCTTCCACCACGTGCCGGCCCCCAACGGGGTCTTCCGCGGGGTCTTACAGGTCGGCGAGGCCGACCTGGGCGGCCTCGCCGAGGTGGCCGACGAGCTGGCCGACCTGGTGCGCGCGGGCAGGCTCGGCTCGGTCACCGGCGCCGAGGTGGGCGATCTGATCCTGGTGGGGCTGGTGCGCCGGGGCGTCCCGGTACGCGCCTCGCGCCTGGGCGTGCTGCACTGCGAGCGGGTGAGCGGCGCCGCCGCGGCCGACGCGGCGCTGCGCGGCCTGGCCGAGGTGGACGAGTCCGCCGCCCGCCTCGACGCCGCGATCAAGCCCGACGACGGCTTCGTGGCCACCTACCTCGTCAGCTCGTGGTCGCGCCACCTGGTCAAGCTGGCGGCCCGGCTCTCGCTCACCCCCAACCAGGTCACCGGCATCTCCACCGGGCTGGCGTTCCTGGCCGCGATCTGGTTCTCCGAGGACTCCGCGCGCGGCCGGCTGTACGGCGCGGCGCTGCTGTGCCTGTCGTTCGTGTTCGACTGCGTGGACGGCCAGCTCGCCCGCTACACCCGGTCCTTCTCCCCGCTCGGCGCCTGGCTCGACGCCACGTTGGACCGGGCGAAGGAGTACATGGTCTACATCGGCCTCGCCGCCGGATACACCGCCGGGGCCGTGGCGATCGGGCCGTGGTGGGGCACCATCTGGACCCTGGCGGTGGCCGCGATGATCCTCCAGGCGCTCCGGCACATGATCGACTTCTCGTACGCCGGCGCCCGCGCCGACGCCGCCCGCGACGCCGCGGCGCAGACGCCGCTCCCGCCCCGCCCGCTCGCCGACCCCGGCGACGCCCCCTACGCCGGCCCGCCGCCCGGCCCCGCGGGCGACAGCGGGCTCCTGCGCCTGGCGCGCGGCCTGGACCGCCGCCAGGCCACCCGCATGCTGAAGAAGGCGATCGTGCTGCCGATCGGCGAGCGCATGGCCCTCATCGCGGTCACCGCGGCCCTGTTCGACGCGAAGGTCACCTTCCTGGCGCTGCTGTGCTGGGGCGGCCTCGCCGCCGTCTACACCCTGACCGGGCGGATCGCGAGGTCCCTGTCATGACCCACCGCGCCGGGGGGAGAAGATGATCTCCGTGGACATGATTCCGGTCCCGCACAGCAGGCTCGTGGCCTACCGCGACGACGGGCCCCTGTCCCGCGGCATGGGCATGATCGTCGCCGGGCAGCTCCCGCCGCTGCCGCCCGCGCTGGCGGGCGCCTTCGTGACCGCCGTGCTGCTGCTCGTCGGCGTGGCCGGCACCGAGGGCCTGGCGGTGTTCGCCCCCGCGGTCGCGCTGCTGCTGGCCGGGCCCGGCAGCTCCCACGCCCACGACGGGCGGCTCGACTGGCTGGTGCCGCCGATCCTGCGGCTCACCGAGTACGTCTTCGTGGCCGCGGTCGGCTTCGCGCACGACGTGCCGCCGTTCGTGATCGTCCTGGTGCTCGGCGCCATGGCCTTCCACCACTACGACGTGGTCTATCGGCTGCGGCAGAAGGTCTACCCGCCGCCCTGGCTGGCCACGCTCGGCCTCGGCTGGGAGGGCCGCATGCTCCTGGTGGCCCTGGCCGGGCTCGCCGGCATGGTGACCCCGGTGTACCTGTTGCTCACGGCGTACCTGTGGGGCCTGTTCGCCTGGGAGAGCCTGACCTGCTGGCTGGCCGCCCCCAGAACGGGGCTGGACGCGGCCGACTTGGGCGCTGAGGATTAATACAATCTCAGCTCCCGGCTAACGGGCGATTACACGATCACGACCTGAAGGCAACTAACCTTTGGGCCTACGAAGTCACGCTTGGACGCCGACCGGGGTGGAGTTGAGCGCCACGGTAGGCAACGCTCGGATGAGGAGTGCACGTTGCTGGGAATGGTGCTGGCCGCCGGGGCCGGGAGACGCCTGCGGCCCTACACCGACACGCTGCCCAAGGCGCTGGTGCCGGTCGACGGCGACACCACGATCATGGACATCTCGCTGCGCAACCTCGCCGCGGTGGACCTCCGTGACGTCGTCGTCATCATCGGCTACGCCGCGCAGGCCGTCCACGACCGCAAGGACGAGCTGGAGCGGCGTCACGGCGTGAAGCTCACCCTCGTGCACAACGACAAGGCCGAGGAGTGGAACAACGCCTATTCCCTGTGGTGCGCGCGCGACTACTTCGAGCAGGGCGCGCTGCTCGTCAACGGCGACACCGTCCACCCCCACTCCGTGGAGGAGACCCTGCTCGCCGCGCCCGCCGAGACCGACATCCTCCTCGCGGTGGACGACGTGAAGACCCTGGGCGAGGAGGAGATGAAGGTCACCCTCTCGCCCGAGGGCGACCTGCGCCGCATCACCAAGCTGATGGAGCCCGCCGAGGCGTACGGCGAGTACATCGGGGCCACGCTGATCCGCCCCGGCGCCGCCGCGCGGCTGGCCGACGCGCTGCAGGCCACCTTCGAGCGCGACCCGCAGCTCTACTACGAGGACGGCTACGCCGAGATGGTCGCGCGCGGCGAGCGCATCGCCGTCGCCCCGATCGGCAAGGTCGAGTGGGTCGAGGTGGACAACCACGAGGACCTGGCCAAGGCCAGGGAGATTGCATGCCGATACTAGCCAGGATGCTCCCGGCGCCGCTGATGATGGAGGTGCGCCGGGGAGCCATCGCACAGCTCGGGCCGCTGCTCGCCGACAGCCGGGTGGCGACCTCCGGCCGGGTCGCCGTGGCGGTGGGCGCCGCCCAGGGCGACAAGATCTCCGGCGTGGTCGCGGCCACGCTGGGCGAGGCCGAGGTGTTCCGGGTGCCCGACGGGTCGGTGGACGCCGCGGTCACCCTCGGCGGCGACCTGCGCAAGGGGGCGTACGAAGCGGTCATCGGAATCGGCGGCGGCAAGACCATCGACGCGACCAAGTACGCCGCGTCGCTGGCCGGCATCCCGATGGTGGCCATCGCCACCAACCTGTCCCATGACGGCATCTGCTCGCCGGTCGCGTCGCTGGTGCACGAGGGCGGCAAGGGCTCCTTCGGCGTGCCCATGCCGCTGGCGATCATGGTGGACCTCGACTACGTGCACGACGCGCCGGCGTCGCTCGTACGGGCCGGGATCGGCGACGTGGTCAGCAACCTGTCGGCGATCGAGGACTGGCAGCTCGGCGCGGCCGAGCGCGGCGAGCCGATCGACGGCCTGGCCTGCTCCATGGCCCGCACCGCGGCCGAGGCGGTGATCGGCCGCAGCGACTCGATCGAGTCCGACGCGTTCCTCACCGTCTTGGCCGAGTCGTTGATCCTCTCTGGTATGTCAATGGTCATCGCTGGTTCATCTCGGCCATCCAGCGGCGGCGACCATGAGATCCTGCATGCCGTGGACCAGCTTTTTCCGGGCACCTCCAACCACGGCGAGCTCGCCGGGATCGGAGCCGCCTTCTGCTTCTATCTCAGGGACGACAGGTCCCGTCTCGACCAGGTCGTCGAGTGCCTGCGCCGGCACGAGCTGCCCGTCACCCCCGGTGACGTGGGGCTGAGCGAGGAGGAGTTCACCGCCGCGGTGATGCTGGCGCCCTCCACCCGGCCGGGGCGCTACACGATCCTGGAGCACCTGAGACTGTCCGAGCCCGAGGCGAGGGAGCGGGTGGAAGGCTATGTCCGGGCCGTCGGTCGCTGAGCTGAGGGTGGTCGCGCAGCCGCAGACCACCATGGACCGGCGCAGCGGCGAGCACTGGGCCGGGCTGCTCTACATGCGCCGCATCTCGGTGTACGTCACCTGGGCGCTGGCCAAGACCCCGATCACGCCCAACCAGACCACCGGGCTGATGATCCTGTTCGGGCTGCTCGCGGGCGCGGTGCTGGCGCTGCCCGGCCTTTGGGCGGCGCTCGGCGCCGCGCTGCTGGTGCAGGTCTACCTCCTGCTCGACTGCTCCGACGGCGAGCTGGCCCGCTGGACCGGCCGCACCTCGATCACCGGCGTCTACCTCGACCGGGTGGGCCACTACTTCGCCGAGGCCGCGCTGCTGATCGGGCTGGGGTTCCGGGCCTCGGCGACCCTGCCCGACTGGTACACCGTGCTCGGGTTCGCCGCCGCGCTCGGCGCCATCCTGATCAAGGCCGAGACCGACCTGGTGGACGTCGCGCGGGCCCGCTCGGGCCTGGTGGCCGCCACCGAGACGTCGGCCGGCCAGTTCCGCTCGCGCGGCCTGGGCCTGGCCCGCAAGGCCGCCGCCGCGCTGCGCTTCCACCGGATCGTCCAGGCGGTGGAGCTGTCGCTGCTCGCGGTGCTGGCCGCGGTCTGGGACGCCCTGGCGGGCGGCCTGGCCGCCACCCGGGTGCTGACCGTCGCCTGCGCGGTGGTCGCGGTGGTCCAGCTCGTGTTGCACCTGGTCAGCATCCTCGCGTCGAGGCGGCTGGCATGAGCGTGCGGGCCATGAGGAACCAACGGGCGCCTCGGCGCGTCGTAACTGGCGGACACCCACTGTTCGGTGGGGGTTTGCTAGCAGTTCGGATACGCTTATTTCCCGGTAAAACTGGAACAAGGCGCCCCGACGCAACAGCCCGACGATGCAGACTCGGTGATCATGAAAGTATGCTCCGCACCTACCATCGACGCGTCAGGACGATGACGCGTTGAAGATTTCGTGCGTCATCCTCACCATGGGCAACCGGGTCGCCGAACTGGACCGGGCGGTCGAGTCCGCCCTCAGCCAGGCCGACGGCGACGTCGAGGTGGTGATCGTCGGCAACGGCGCCGACGTGCCCGAGCTGACCGCCGCGCCCCCGCCCGGCAGCACCGTCAAGACCGTGCGCCTGGCCCGCAACACCGGCATCCCGGGCGGGCGCAACCGCGGCGTCGAGGAGTGCTCCGGCGACGTGGTGATGTTCCTCGACGACGACGGCTGGTACGCCAACCAGAAGGTCGCCGCCCACGTGCGCGAGCGCTTCGCCACCGAGCCCGACCTCGCCGTCATCTCCTTCCGGGTCATGGACCCCGAAGGCGGCAACGGCCAGCGCCGCCACGTGCCCCGGCTCCGCGCCGGCGACCCGCAGCGCTCCTCCCCGGTCACCACCTTCCTCGGCGGCGCCTGCGCGATCCGCCGCTCGGCCTTCCTCCAGGTCGGCGGCCTGCCCGAGCGCTTCTTCTACGCCCACGAGGAGACCGACCTGGCCTGGCGCCTGCTGGGCGAGGGCTACCGCATCGAGTACGACGCCGAGACGGTGATGTACCACCCGCAGGTGCCCCCCACCCGCCACGCCGACTTCTACCGCCTCAACGCCCGCAACCGCGTCTGGCTGGCCCGCCGCAACCTCCCCTGGCCCCTGGCCGTCCTCTACCTCCTCGACTGGGTCGTGCTCACCCTCCTGCGCGAACGCTCCGGCATGGCCCTGCGCGCCTGGTTCAAGGGCTTCGCCGAGGGCCTCCGCGAACCCGCCGGCGAACGCCGCCCCATGGCCTGGCGCACCGCCTGGCGCATGCTCCGCCTCGGCCGCCCCCCGATCGTCTGACAGCCGCGGCCCCGGGCCCGCCGCTCGGACGCCCCCCCTTGGGCCGGCCCACCGCCTGGCGCATGCTCTTGCCTCGTGCGTTGATCCTCTGGAGGGACGGTTCCGCGACGTGAGCCGTTCCGATGGTCGCGGACCCGGGAAAGGCCGGAACGGCGCCCTCCCGACGACCGGCGAGCCGGGACGGGGCCCGGAGCCGCCGGTCGAATCGCCGCTGCGCACGCGGGTGCCACCTGTCCCGCCCCGGTGTGCCGGGTGCACCCGCGCCCGGTGCGCCGAAGTGCGCCGGTATGCGGGGGCGTGACCGGTGTGTGTGCGCGGCGGTGGGCTGTGTGTGGAGGCGGCCGGTGTGCAGCGAGGGGGCCGCCGTAGCAGACGTGGCCGGGCGTGGGCAGACGTGGCCGGGGGTGGGCAGGCGTAGCCCGTGTGGGTGGCGGTGGCCGGGTGTGGACCCGGTATGCGCGGGGGCCCGGTGTGGGCCGATGTGAGCGCGGGTGGCCGATTTGTGTAGGCGTGGCCGGTGTAGGCAGGCGTGGCGGGTGTGCGCCGGTTGCGCCCAGTGTGCCGGGTACACCCGCGCCGGCGTGCCGAAGTGCGCACTCGATATACGCAGGTGAGGCCCGGTGCCCTGCGCTGTTCCGCCTTGCCCTGCGCTGTTCCGCCTTGCCCTGCGCTGTTCCGCCTTGCCCTGCGCTGTGCCCACACCCGTTCGCACCGGGTCCACAGCCCGGTGCGCCGGGCCGCACGGGGCCACGCTTGGGAGCGCCTGGGCGTGCCGGGTTCCGCGGGGTTCAGTCCGGCCGTACCGGGCCGTGCCGGAGACGCAGCCCGGTGCACCCGGCCGCACGGGGGCCACGCTTGGGAGCGCCTGGGCCTGCCGGGTCGCGCGGGGTTGAGCCTGGGCGTACCGGGCCGTGCCGGGGACGCATCCGGTCCACACCCAGTCGCACCGGGGCGTGCCGGGCGCACCGGGGCGTGCCGGGCGCACCGGGGCGTGCCGGGCGCACCGGGGCGTGCCGGGCGCACCGGGGCGTGCCGGGCGCATATATGGCGCAAACCGAGGCGCACCCCGCACACACCGGGCCTCACGTGCGCATATCGGGGCGCACGCCGGCAGGCCGGGCGCAACCGGCGCATCGATCGAGACCGGCCCGCCGGTCGGAGCCGTGGCGCGGGCCTGTTCATCGGCGTTCCCAGCGGCCCTTGTCAGGGCCGGGGCCGGTCGGCGCGGACCTGTTCGGCGGCCGTGTGGCCGCCTGCGTCAGGGCGGGGGAGGGCCCGCATTGACTTTCCAAGTTGGAATGTGATTGGGTTTCCAACATGGAAAGTGACAGTGCCGAAGGGCTGGCCCTCATCGCCGAAGCCCGTGCGGCCGTCGCCGATCGGCTGATCACTCCGTGGTGGTACCACCCGCTCTACGGACTGCTGATCGCCGGTTGCGTGCTCGCGTTCGGGCTCGGCAGCACCGTGCTCAAGATCGGGGGTGTCGTGCTGCTCGTCGTCGGCAGCGCGGCGCTCACCCGCCTCTATCGCCGCCTCACCGGGCTGTGGGTGTCCGGCCTGCACGCCGGTCCCGCCGGCCGGTGGATCGGCGCGTGGGGCGCGGTGACGCTCTCGGCCGCCGTCGCGGCCCTCGGGGTCGGGGCCTTGACCGGCCTGCGGTGGCCGGTGTGGTGTCTGGCGGTGGTGGGGTTCGCCGCCAGCGTCGTCCTGGGCCGTGGGTTCGACAGCGCACTGCGGGCTCAACTGAGGGCGGGCGCATGACCGAGCGGTTCGACGAGGTGGTGCACGCGCCGAACCGGCTGCGGATCTGCGCGCTTCTCGCCGCCTCGTCCACTGCCGAGTTCGCGGTGCTGCGCGACATTCTCGGCGTGGCCGACTCGGTGCTGAGCAAACATCTGAAGGTGCTGCAGGACGCCGGGTACGTCGCCATCTCCAAGCCGACCGGCCGAGGCCGGGTGAAGACCTGGGTGAGCCTCACCGCCGAGGGCAGGCGCGCCTATGCCGGGCACGTCCAGGCGCTCAAGACACTTATCGACACTCCGGGCATACCGGTTGGCTCGTCAGAGGCGCCGGACGGCCGGCGCTGAATCCGGGCGATCCCGTGTGCTCCGCGGCGATCGGATCGCCGCGGGTGGCGACCCGACGGAGACCGCGCCAGGGACGGCCGTCCCGCCTTCGATGAGGCAGCGAGAAGATGGCGCGGCCTCACCCCCTTTCCCCGTTCGAACAGCCAATGAGGTCTCACTACGATGCGATCCTTACCCGCGACCACCGAAAGCGGCCGGCCGGCGATCAGTGCCATGAGCCGGATCACGACCGTGGCGCAGCTCGAAGCGATCATCGGACGCCCTCCGGCGATGGTGATGATGAAGGAACTCGCGGAGCTGGACGACGCCGGCCGGCGCATGCTCGCCATCGCGCCGCTCGCCGGGTTCGGCTACCGCGACGACGAGGGGCGGCCCCGGACGACGGTGGTCGGCGGAAAGCCCGGCTTCGCCGAGGTCGAATCGCCGGCACGGATCGCTTTCGCCACCGACGTGGACGCGTCGGGCCCGGTCTCCTTCGTCTTCCTGCTGCCCGGCGTCGGCGAGACGCTCCGGGTGAACGGCTCGGTCGCCGAGCGATCCCCCGGCCGGATCGTCGTCGCCGTCAGCCAGGTCTACATCCACTGCGCGCGTGCGATTCTCCGGTCCCGGCTGTGGGACCCGGTCGTTCCGGCGGCGCCCGTTCCCGCCGTCGCCGACGGGCCGCTGTCCGCCCCGGGCGTCGCCGGCTTCCTGGCGGCCACGCCGTTCCTGATCGTGTCCTCCTGGGACCGCGACGGCGGCAGCGACACGAGCCCGCGCGGTGACGTGCCCGGCTTCGTCCGCGTGATCGACGGCCACACGCTGGTCATCCCGGACCGGCGCGGCAACAAGCGCGCGGACACCTCCCGCAACCTGCTCGCCGACGACAGGATCTCCGTGGCGATGCTGGTTCCCGGCCGTACCGACGTGCTGCACGTGAGCGGCACCGCCGTGATCACGGACGACGCGAGCCTGCTGGCGGACATGGCGCAGGGCGCCGCCGTCCCGCAGGCCGCGCTCATCATCACCGTGGAGCGGGCCGAACTGCGGCGCAACCAGGCCGTCGCCGCCGCGAACGTCTGGGATCGCGGCAACCGCGTCGATGCGGCCACGCTCGCGGAGCTGATGGCGCTGACCACACGGCAACTCGGGGTGAAGAAGCCGGCGCTGCGCCGCCTGTCCGGTGCGCTGGCCGTGTTCTCCCGGCTGATCCGGCGAGTCATGGACGCCACCTACCGCCGCGCGCTCGAAAAGGAAGGCTACGGCCTCGCGACCGGCACCCGCCTCGGGCGGCCGGTACGGGTGATCGACGTGATCCGGGAGACGCCCGACGCGGTCACGCTGGTGCTCTCGGGAGCCGACACCGGGTTCGCGCCCGGCCAGTTCTACACGCTCATCATGGACATCGAAGGGCGCACCTTCCGGCGCGCCTACTCGGCCACCTCCGTCCCCGGCACGGATCGGCTCGCGCTGACCGTCAAGCGGGACGGGCTGTGCTCCACCTATCTCAACGACCACGCCCGCGTCGGCACCGAGATGCGCGTCCTCGGGCCGTCCGGCGACTTCCGCGTGGCGGACCCCGCGGCGGCCGGCGCCGAGTACGTCCTGATCGGGGCCGGCAGCGGCATCACCCCGCTCATGAGCATCATCCGTACGGTGCTCGCCGCCTCGCCCGACGCCACGATCACCCTGATCTACGGCAACCGCACCGAGGCCGACATCATCTTCGCCGGCGAACTCACGGCACTGCGCGACGCCCATCCCGGCCGTCTCACGGTCCACCACGTGCTGTCTCGTCCCGGCCCGGGGTGGACCGGCCGCACCGGCCGGATCGGCCCCGATCACCTGATCTACTTAGAGCGCGCCCACTACTACATCTGCGGGCCGGCGACCATGCCGGCCGCCGTCCGCGAGGCTCTCACCGGCCTCGGCGTCTCCTCCGACCGGCTGCACGAGGAGCGGTTCACCAGCGTGCCCGCGGCCGATCCGGAGGCGGCCGATTCGGAGCAGGCCGTTCGGACGATGACGGTGGACAACGTCGGTGAGGTGGTGGTCGGCGCCGGTCAGACCATGCTCGACGCGGGCCTCGCCGCGGGCGTGCCGATGCCCTATTCGTGCACCGTCGGCAGTTGTGGCGAATGCCGGGTCCGGCTCCTCCGCGGCGAGGTGCGGGGCATCGTCGAGGACGGCGGCGTCCTGACCTGCGTCTCCTACCCGCTGACCGACACCGCCGTCGCGATCACACCGGCGGAACCCGGGGACTGAGAGCGCCGGGGACGCCGTGCCGATCCAGGATGCGGCCTACGGGGCGGAGGGGCCATCGCCCGGCAGGGGGACCGGCTCCTCTATGGTCAGGCTCACGTGCGGGGCCGTGGCGGTGAGCAGGGCGTGTTTGGGGAGGCCGAGTTCGCTGAGTTCCTTGGCCACGGGGTGGTTGCCGAGGCGGATCAGCGCGCCCCCTGGGCGGGTGCGCAGGGTGCGCAGGGTCATGGTCCACGGGGTGCGGTGCAGGCGGCCGTCGCGGTGCGCGTAGGCGTCGAGGGCGATCTCGGCGGTGCGGGGCGGGAGCGCGAGCGGGACGCCGGGCTTGAGCAGCAGGTCCAGGACGGTACGCCCGTCCTTGCGCACCAGGCACCGCTTGTACGGTGACGACAGCCGCAGGTCGATCTCGGCGAGTTCCTTGGGCAGGCCCCAGATGCCGCGGCCGGCCTCCAGGGTGAAGGTCTGGTCCACCGGGAGCCAGTGCACGAACAGGGCGGTGCCGGCGCGGCGGACGTCGGTCAGGCCCGAGAGCAGGCCGCGCGGGGGAGGGGCCGGGGAGCCGGGCGGGCGCACCATGAAGGCGACGCCGAACTCGTGGTAGGCGCCGAGGTCGGAGTCGGCGTACGAGACGAACAGCAGGGCGCACAGGGCCTTGCCGGGGAGCGCTTCGGTGACGTCGAGGCCGGAGTAGGCGATCACCGCTCGGGCGGCGTCGGCGCGGACGAGCCATGTGGCGCAGCAGGCGGTCGCGTCGCGGACGCGGACCGGCGTGGCGATCTCGCGTCCCTGGATCAGATGCCGTCCCATGGCTCAAGTAGACCAATCGCGGGGGCGCCGCGTCACGGGCTTGGGGCAAGGCGCGCCGCGTGGCGTGCCGGTTCAGGCCGCCAGGACGCGGTGGTGCGGGCGGGGACGGGTGGTGTGCGGGGCCGCGGCCCAGGCTTCGAGCTGGGTGACGAAGTCGGGGGCGTGGTCGGGCCAGTGGTAGCGCTTGCGGGCCTCGGCGTGGCCGCGGGCCCCCATGGCGACCCGGAGCTCCCGGTTCTCCTTGAGGTGCAGCACCGCCGCCACGGCCGCGTCCACATCGCCGTAGGGCACCACGCTGCCGCAGCCGACCGTGCCGACCATGGACGCCGCCATGGGCAGCGGCGTGGTGATGACCGGGACGCCGCGGGCCATGTACTCGATGACCTTGGTGGGCAGCGACTGGCGGTAGTTGGGCACGTCGTGCAGGAGCGAGAGCCCGGCCAGCGCGCCCTCGGCCATCCGCAACGCGTGCCGGTTGGGGACGTAGCCGAACCAGTCGAGCAGCCCCTCGCGCTGCGCGTCGCGGAGCACGGGGCGGATCGCCGGGTCGGCGGCCCCGACCAGGTCCAGCCGTACGCCGTGCGGGCGGAGCCTGCGGGCCAGCTCCACCAGCTCGCCGGCGCCGCGCGCCTCGGACAGGTGGCCGACGTAGATCACCCGGTCCTCGCCGGGCGGGGCGGGCGGCTGGTCCGGGACGTAGGTGGTGTTGCGGACCACCGGGTGCGTACGCGTGAACCGCGCCTGGTAGGCGTCCTCCGCCAGGATCAGGTGCAGGCGGCGCTCGGCCCGCGCCTCAAGGCGGCGTACGAGCGGCGGCAGCGCGCGGCGCAGCGCCTCGGGCAGGTAGCCCTTGACCGACAGCGCCCCGGCGGTGTCCTCGTGCACGTCCCAGACCGTCGGCGGCCGGTGGCGGGCCGAGGGCAGCGCCAGCAGCAGCTCGATGTCGTGCACGATGAGGAGGTCGGCGTCGCGGGAGCCGCGCCGCAGGGCCTTCCTGGCGGCTCTCAGGGCCTTCCTGCGCCGTACGCCCACGGCGCGCGGCACGTCGATCGGCCGTACGTCGTGCGCGGGCGTGACGTTGCAGTGGGTGAACGGGGCGACGTACGTCACCTCGTGCCCGGCCGCGAGCAGCGCCCGGATCTGCCGGTGCATGATCCGGGCGTCCTCGGGATGGTGGACCACGGTCCCGACGCATACCCTCATGCCAAAATGCTGAGTGCTTATCCCGTCATATCCGGATGCCTTACGTGAATGACGGGGTAACTGCGCCTTAACATCCCGGCGGAGATCCTTATTTGGACGTTCGGCGATACAGCCAGGTCAGCCGGGGTTCCAGGGCCCATTTGAAGATCGTGCGGGTCTCGGGCAGGCACAACACGATCGCCAGCGCGAAACAGCTCGTCATGATCGCCAGCGCGCCCAGCGGGCCGTACAGCCAGGGGACGCTGAGCCAGCCCATCTCCTTGGCGATCAGCACCGGGATGCCGTGCAGCAGGTACGCGTACAGCGTGCGGGTGCCGAGGTCGGAGAACCAGGTCTCGCCGCGCGGCACCAGGGCGAGCACGGCCGCGGTCATCACGAGCGCCCCCACGAGCAGCGCGGCCCGGGTGCCGAGCCCGACGTACCAGCTCATGTCCATCTTGGCGTAGCTGTTCTTGAAGTACAGCGGCGCCAGCTTCGCCCCGGTGTGCGCGATGTAGATGGCCACCCCGGCCGCGCCGATCAGCACGAACACCGCCGCGATCTTCACCCAGAGGCGGTTGAGGTGGTCGAAGTGCTCCGGTTTGAGCAGCAGGCCGAGGACGTAGAACGGGAGCAGGCCGAAGAACCGGTCGATGCTGAAATCGCCGGATATCTCGGAGAATCCGGCCACCAAATAGATGATCACCGCGATGAGGAGCGGCTGTTTCATCCGCGTCCACACCGGCGTGGAGATCCGCCACAGCACCAGCGCCAGCAGATACCAGTTCAGCCAGGCCGGGTCGATGATGGTCAGGCTCCACTTCTGCCCCAGCGCGACGCGGAGCAGCGCGTAGCCGACCTCCACCACCACGAACGGGATCAGCAGGGTGTCGACCAGCTTGTTGATCTTGGCGTTGGAGTGCCAGAAGTTGCGGCTCAGATAGCCGCTGATCAGCACGAACGCCGGCATGTGGAAGCTGTAGATGAAGATGTACGCGCTGCGCGCGGAGTCGGCCTCCAGCGTGGGCACCAGCGAGTGGCCCGCCACGACCAGCGCGATCAGGATGAACTTGACGTTGTCGAGGTAGGGGTCGCGGCGCTTCTTGGCCGGGGGAGCCGCGGCCTCCTCGCGCGGCCCGCCCTCGGCGTCTTCGGGGGGCGCCTCCCGTACGGCGGTCGCGGCCCGCTGCACGCCCGGCACGGGCCCGCCCGGGTCGGTCGCGCTCAGGTCGAGCGGCCGGGCGGCGGGAGCGAGTCCGGGCTCGCGGGGGTCGCCCTGGAACGCACGCGGGGCCGCGGGCCCGCCCGGATCGGTCGGGTAGCCGTCGGTGGGCCGGCCGCGCCGCCGCCCGGCGCCGCTTCCCGGAGCGGGGACGTCGGCGGGGACCCCGCCGAGGGCACCGCCTGGGGCACCGCCTGGGACACCGCCTGGGACACTGCCGGGCGCACCGCCTGCAACGCTGCCCGGGGCGCCGCCTGAGGCCATGCCAGGGGCGCCGCCTGAGGCCATGCCAGGGGCGCCGCCTGAGGCCATGCCAGGGATGCCGCCTGAGGCTCTGTCAGGGGCGCTGCCGAAGGTGCCGTCGGGGGTGTTGTCGGGGGCGCTCGACTCGTCCCAGGCGGGGGTGCGCGTGTCGCTCCACGTGGGCGCGGCGTCCCAGCCGGACCCGCGCGGCGGGGCGGAGTCCCAGTTGGGCGGCGCCGGGTCGGGCCCCCGGTCGGGCTCCTTCCAGAAGGAGAACGACTCGCCCTGCGTGTCGCGCGGCTCGGCGGGCGCGGCGGGGGCCGTGGGCCACGGGGTCTCGCCCGTGGCCGTGCGCCGGTCGCGGATGAAGCCGGGGTACTCGGGGGCGGGCTCGTGAGGCGCGTCGGGGGCCGGGCGGGACGAGGCGCGCTCGTAGGGCATGCCGCGCCGGGCCGGCCGTGGCATGCCGTCGTGAGCGTCGTCGTCCGTCCAGGGGCGCGGCGGGGAGGGCGCCCCGGTGGCCTGCGCGTCGGCGGGACCCTCGGGGCGGGCGCTGGTCGCGCCGTCGCTCCGCGAGCCCGGAACCTGGAAGGAGGATCGGGTGTCACTCACGGGGGAACGCTCGGCTATCTATCGGAGACTGGGGGTGGCCGGACACGGGAGCCGAGACGCCGCGGGGGACGGCCCGGCGACTCGGGCTGGCTCCCTCGCCGACCCACCTACCCTAACGGCCCGGCGATCGGATGTCGCGGCCCAGCCGGAAGAAACCGTTCACCCGAAGGTCATTGTCAGCTTTCCTCCAGCGATCACCGAACCGGCCGCCCCGGCCTGGTCACAGCGGGATGCGGGCGAGGTCCCAGAGCATCGGCCGGGTCGCGCAGGCGCCGCCCCGGCTCCCGACAGGAGGCCGCAGTGATACGACGGAGCCGTGATCCCCGGCCGTGCCGGAACGACCGGCCGACCGGGGCCCAAGTGTGCTGCGGTCGCACGGCGCGAGGCGTGCCGGACGGCGCCGCCCCGAGTCAGTGGGTGCCGGATCGGGGCGGCGCGGGGGTCACTGGCAGGGGTTGGTCTTGGCGTCCACGACGTTGTCCTTGAGGCTGTCGGGGATCTTGACCGGGGCCTTCACGCCCTCCCAGTCGGCGCCGATGACGAGCTGGATGACCGGGGTCTGGGCCGTGCCCGCGGTTCCGGCGGAGGCGGCCGGGGTCGGGGTGGCGGCGCCGTCGGCGGGCTCGGGGACGTACGGCTCGACCGTGCTGGGCTTGATCTTCCCGGCGGCCGGGGTGACCTTGTTCAGCAGCTTGGCCGCGACGGGGGCGGCGTAGTCGGCGCCGTTGGCCGCGTTGCGGGCGTACAGCAGCTTGGTCTGCGGCTGGTCGGCCCCGGCGAGCGGCGCGTTGCCGACGTGGGTGACATTGAAGCCCTGCGCGACCAGCGCCTCGGCCACGGTCTTGGCCCGGCCGGGGACGCTGGTGCCGTTGAGCACCTGGATGCGCACGTCGCCGGGCTTGATCGCGGGCTTGGCCGAGGTCGTGCCGCTGGGCGAGGGCGTGGCGGTGGGCTGGATCTCGACGTCGCTGCGGATGCGGTTGAACAGGTCGTCGGCGTCGGGCTGCTTCCAGATCACCCGGTTCTTGTCATCGGGGTGGGGGCCCCAGGGGACGGTGATGAACTTGACGCCGCTGGCGGTCAGCGCGCGGGCGCTCTGGGCGATCTGGACGAGCGTCTCGGTGTTGTTGGCGAGTTCGCTGTCCATCGTGACCGAGGAGGCCGCCGCGTTGATGAACGACAGCAGCCTGGCCGGGTTGGTGAGCAGGTCGCTGCTCGTGGCCTTCTTCACGACCTGCGACAGGAAGACCTGCTGCCGCTTGATCCGCTGGATGTCGCTGCCGTCGCCGTAGTTGCGCAGCCGGACGTAGCCCAGCGCGGCCTCGCCCTTGAGGACCTGCCATCCGGCCGGGAGGGTCAGCTTGGCCTTCTTGTCGTTGACCGCGGTGCGCAGGCAGACCCGGATGCCGCCCAGCGCGTCGACGATGTTCTTGAAGCCGGTGAAGTCGACCTCGACGAAGTGGTCGATGCGGATCTTGGTCAGGGTCTCCAGGGTCTTGATCGTGCAGGCGATGCCGCCCTCGTTGTACGCCGCGTTGATCATCTCGGTGCGCGGGGCGAGCTGGGTGCCGTTCTCGGCCTGGCACGCGGGGATCTGCACCACCGAGTCACGCGGGAAGCTGATCAGCGTCGCGTTGTCGCGGTTGGGCGAGATGTGCATCAGGATGATGGTGTCGGTGCGCTTGCCGGCGTTGAGCATCTTCTGGCCGTACTTGAGGTTGTCGCCCTCGCGCGTGTCGGAGCCCACCAGCAGCACGTTGAGCGCGCCGGTCGAGTTGACCGGGCGGTCCTTGCCCAGCTTGGCGTTGATGTCCTCGGTGCGGATGTTGCTGAGCGTGCTGCGGTAGAGGGTGTAGCCGGTGAGCGTGGCCGCGACCATGACGGCGGTCATCACGATGCTGCCCCAGGCCAGCATCTTCATCCGCTTGCCGCCGCCCCCCTGGGCGTCCTTGCGCCGGTGTCCGCGGCCCGGCGGCTCGTCGAACGGCGGCTCGCCGCTCGGGTGGGTCGGCGGCGAGGAGGTGCGCTGGGCGGGCTGCGGGCCGGTGCGCGGCCCGGCGGGCATGGCGGTGCGGCCCTGGGGACCGGTGGTCGCGGTGGGCGTGGCCGTGCGGCCCTGCGGCTGGGTGGGCACGCCGGTACGGCCCTGCGCCGGCTGCGGGCCCGTGCGCGGGCCGCGCTGCGGCCCCGGCTGCCCGCCGGGGTGGGGGCCCGCAGGGGGGCCGGGCCGAGGGCCGCCCGGCTGCGTGGCGGGCGGTGCGGCCGTACGGGCGCGCCTGCCCCCGCCGCGTGGCCGCTCGTCGCGGGCCTGCTCGTAGTGGGCCTGCTCGTAGTGGGCCTGTTCGTGGCGGGCCCCGTTGTCGGGGAAGCCCCGGCCCTCGTGCGGGCGCACGTCCTCGTAGCCCGGCTCGGCGCCGCGTACGCCCCTGCGCCCGCGTCCGGCCGGCGCGGCATGGCCGCCGTCGGCGTACCCGTTGCCGGCGTATCCGTTGCCGTTATGGCCGTTCTGGCCGCTGTGGCCGTTCTGAGCGCTGTGGCCGTTCTGGCCGTTGGGCGGCGGGCCGTAGCCCGCGCCGGGGGGCTCCTCGGGGGGCAGGCCGCGGCGCCGTCCGGCGCGGCGGCCGGGTTCGGCCGGGTATGCCCCCGGCTCCTGCACCGAGCCGAGGTGCCTGCGCTCGCTCATGCGGCCCCCTTGGCGCGGCGCGCGGGTGAGCGCCCGAAAAGCCTGTCGTATCCCTCGCTACGCTCGCTCACGGGCCCCTTCCCTGCTCGCCCGGGGTCCGCCCGCACTCGCGAACGCCACGTGCCAGTTCGGTCGGTCATCGCGTCAAGAAGATTAGGTCAACCACTTGTTCCGGGCGCCGCGATCGGGGGAATCAAGTCTTGATCGCCGTCACTCCAGTCACGATGATCCGGCTGCTAAGCATACTCAGATGCTGACATTTCGTGGAATGTTCACGATGTCTCTTTTACGAGTTGTTCATCGACTTCCCAGCTCATCCCCAGGTGCGGGGGCATTTCCAGATGCCTGCACGCGCCCGCGTACGGCCAGAGCGGCGGCCAGGAAGGCCGGCGGCACAGCCGGCAGCACGTACCTGTAGTCGAACTCGGCCACCGCGGGCGGCATGATCAGCAGCATCCACGCCGTCGCCCAGGGCAGGACCCAGGCCCACTCCCCGGCCGCGCGCAGCGCCCGTCCCGGCTCGCGGTACCCGCCGGGCCCGGCCCGCCACGGCCGGGCCCGCGCCACCCGCACCCCCGCCACCCGCACCCCCGCCACCACCGGCGGCGCCAGCAGCACGACGAGCAGCACCGCGCCCGGCAGCCGCGCCACGTCCTGGTAGGCCCGCAGGGTCCACGCGAACGGCTCCACCACCCGGGTCTCGATCGGTCCCTGCTCGTACTGCATGGCGCGCTCCCTGCCCACCTGGGCCGGGTAGCGCCCCGGGGGGCCGGGCGTCTTCTCGGGGAACTCGTAGTAGTCGTAGATCTCCTGGTCGGGGTAGACGGGGCGGCCCCAGGAGAACGTACGGGCCAGCTCCGACATCATCGACGCCAGATAGTCCCCCGGCTGGCTGCGGATCGCCAGTGTCGCGAACCGCCCGGCCCGGTCGTCGTTGTCCTCCGAGAAGGTGATGCCCGGCAGCACGACCAGCGGTGAGTCGGCCGCCCAGATGTACTCCTGCGACGGCGGGCGCAGCTCGGGCGGCCGGGGGTCGCACAGCACGGCCGTGTCGGGCGGAGGGCGCATCACCGAGCAGTCGGCGAAGGACATCGTGCGCGCGTACAGGAAGACGCCGTTGGCGCCGACGATGCCGATCCGCTGGTAGGTGGCGTAGAACCAGCCGCCGTACGCGATGACCGGGATCGCCGCGGCGGCCAGCATCACGCCCGCCCGCACCGCGCGCGCCCGCACCTCCCGGCGCGGGTCCATGGCGGCGGCGCCGGGCGCACGGCGTACCAGCAGCCACAGGCCGAGCACGACGAACAGCGGCAGCCCCACCGACCGGGTGAGCGTCGCCGCGGCCACGAGCAGGCCGGCCACGATCCCCGTACGCCACCCGGGCGCGCGCTTCAGGCCGAGGCACACGGCGGCGGTCACCAGGAACATGAACAGCGTGTCGGAGACGAGCAGGTGCTCCAGCTCGACCTGGTACGCGTCGAGCAGCACCGGCGCGGCGGCGGCCGTGGCCGCCCAGCGCGGCGCGCGCAGGCGCAGCGCGGCGGCGTACACCATGGCGGCGGTGGCCAGGCCCAGCAGGTGCTGCACGAACGCCACGAACGCGAAGGAGTGCAGCGGCTCGAACAGGCGCAGGAACATCGAGTAGCCCGCCGGCCGCACCAGGTCGGGCCGCGGCACCAGCGCCGTCACCACATAGGTGTAGGTGTCGGGGAACCACAGCGCGGGCCGGTAGCCCAGCATCGCGACCAGCCGCAGCAGCGCCCCGAAGGCGAACACCGCCGCGAACCACCTGTGCTCGCTCATCCACAGGCGCACTCGCGACCGGACCCCGTCATACCGGTTCGTCCACAGCCGGGTCCGGCTCACTCCACCTCCTCGTGTCCGGGCGGTTAGGCTCGCGCCCAGGCATGAAAGCTACCGGGTTCGATCTCACGCGCAGGCCGTCGGCGGGCAGGGTGCTCGCCGTCGCCACGGCCGCGCCCGCGCTCGCGCTGGCGGGATGGCTGCTGGCGGGGCTGCCCCTGCTCCTGCTCGGGTGGTTCGCGCCGCTGCCGGCCTTCCTGCTCGGCGTGCCCCTGGCCGCGGCCCTGTGCCTGGCCGGCCTGCGCCGCCTGCCCGCCGCGGTCGAGGCCGGCGCCTGGCAGACGGCGTCCGTGCTCGCCATCGCGCTCGCCTCGGCCGTCTTCAACGCGCTGTTCCACTCCGAGCAGCTCGTCGTGCGCCGCGACCCCGCCACCTACGCCCAGTACGCCGCGTGGCTGGCCCGCCACGGCTCGCTGCCCATCCCGTACGGCGAGGCCGCGTTCGGCGGCCCCGATCCCGGCCTGGTCTTCGCCAGCGTCGGCTTCTACGACTTCGACGGCGCCGTGGTGCCGCAGTTCATGCCCGGCCCGGCGCTGCTGTTCGCGATCGGCCACTGGCTGGGCGGCGTGCCCGGCCTCCTCCTCGTCCCGCCCGTGCTGGGCGGCCTGGCCGTCCTGACGGTCGCCGGCGTCGCCGCCCGCCTGGCGGGGGCCCGCTGGGCGCCCCTGGCCGCCGCCCTCGTCGCGGTCAGCCTGCCGATCCTGTACACCTCGCGCACCACCTTCAGCGAGATCCCCTCGCTGATCATGATCTTCGGCGGCATGGCGCTCCTCCTCGACGCCCGCGAACGCCTCCGCGCCGCCGCCCTCGGCATCAACCTCCTGCCCGTCACCCCCGGCCTGGGGGCCGGCCGAGCCCCCACCCCCGGCCTGGGCGAAGCCCTCGCCACGCCCGGCCCGGAGGCCGGCGAAGCCCTCGTCACCCCCGGCCTGGAGGCCGGTCGAGCCTCCGCCACGCCCGACGAGCGCCAGGTGCGGCGGCGCGTGGCGCGCATGCGGGCCGCGCTCGCCGCCGCCGGCGCCGCGCAGTCGGGCGGGGCGGCGGTGACGGCGGCCCTGGCCGGGCTGTGCCTCGGCCTGGCCACCCTGATCCGCATCGACGGCCTGCGCGACGTCCTGCCGGTGGTGGCCTACGCGGGCCTGCTCATCGCCCTGCGCCGCATGCCCGGCCTGGCGGGGCGGGCGCCGATCGGCGACGGCCGCCTCGGCCTGCCCCTGCTCGGCGGGGTGACCGCGGGCGTCGCCCTGGGCTTCCTGGCCGCCCAGATCCTCGCCCGGCCCTACCTCGCCTACCTCCGCGGCTCGGTGATCCCGCTGCTGGCGATCTGCGCGGCCGTCCTCGCGCTCACGGCGGCGGGCGCCGCGCTCGCGCCCCGGCTGGCGCGCCTGGCCCCGTCGCCGCCGGCGCGTCTCCCCGAGCTGGCCGCCGGCCTGGCGCTGCTGGTCATGCTGGCCTTCGCGGTGCGCCCGCTGCTCCAGACCGTACGCCGCGACCCCGCCACCCCCGAAGACGCGCTGACGGCCGAGTTCGTGGGCGCGATCCAGCGGGCCAACGGCCTGCCCGCCGACCCCACCCGGCTGTACTCCGAGCAGTCGCTGTACTGGGTCATCTGGTACGTCGGCGTCCCGGTCGCGCTGCTGGCCGCCCTCGCCGTCGTCGTGCTCACCCGCCGGCTGGCCCGCGGCACCGGGTTCGGCTGGCTGCTGCCACTCGGCGTCATCGGCTGGACCACCGTGACCACGCTCGCCCTCCCGGCGATCACCCCCGACCACCCGTTCGCCTCCCGCCGCCTGGTGCCGGTGATCATCCCCGGCATGGTCCTGCTCGGAGTGTGGGGGCTGCGCTGGCTGCGCGACAAGGCCCGCCGCATGGGCTACGGCGCCGCGCCGCAGCGGGCCGTCGTCCTGGCGGGCGCCGCGCTGGCCCTGGCCTTCCCGGTCTACATCTCCGCCGGCACCGCCTTCACCCCGGTCGAGCGCGGCGAGGCCGCCGCCGTCGCCCGCCTGTGCGCGGCCATACCGCCCGACGCGTCCGTGCTCATCGTGGAGCGCGTGACCGGCGACCGCTTCACCCAGCTCGTCCGGGGCGTCTGCGGCGTCCCGGCCGCCCGCGCCGCCATCCCCGCCGCCACGCCCGGCAACCCCGGCGACCGCGTGGCCACCACCACCGAACGCGACGGCGACGAGGCCCCGAGCGCCGAGGTCACCCGCCTGATCGACCGCATCCGCGCCACCGGCCGCCGCCCGGTCCTCCTGGCCGCCGAGGCCGCCCAGCTCACCCCCTACTCCGCGCGCCCCCGCCACGTCCTGCACCTGTCCACCCGCCAGGACGAGCGCACCCTGGTCTCCCCGCCCGACGCCACCTGGTCCCTCACCACGAACGTCTGGCTGGCCGCCCCCTGACGCGTCCACAGCCATGTGCCCGATCGGGGCGGGCGACCTCTCGCGGGCCGCGGCGAAGCTCGCCACGGCCGACGCGGAGATGTTCGGCGGGCTGGGCGGCGGAGCCGCCGGGCGGGCGGGATGAGGGCGAAGGCCCCGCGCGCCGCGCTCGTGTACGACGCGGGCATGCTCATCCCCGCCGAGGCGAACAAGCCGGAGGCGTGGCACCTGCACCGGCAGGCCCCCGACGAGCACAGGCACATCATCGTCCCCGTTCCCGTTCCCGTCCCTGTCCCCGTTCCCGTCCCCGTTCCCGTTCCCGTTCCCGTCCCTGTCCCCGTTCCCGTCCCTGTCCCCGTTCCCGTCCCTGTCCCCGTTCCCGTCCCCGTTCCCGTCCCTGTCCCCGTTCCCGTTCCCGTTCCCGTCCCTGTCCCTGTCCCCGTTCCCGTCCCCGTTCCCGTCCTCGCCCAGGTGTGGCGCGCCTGGGCGCGGCAGGCGTCACTGGCCCGGCTGCTGCTCGGCTGCCACGTCAACGCCATGAGCGAGGTCGTGGGCCGGGAGGCGGGGGTGCCGTGCGGGCGTGCCGGGCGAGGCGACCGTGGTGGACGCGATCGTGGTGGACGCGATCGTGGTGGACGCGACCGTGGTGGTGACCGCGATCCGGGCCAGGGCGGCGATCCTCGCCTCCGGCCCCGGTGACCTCCGGCGCTCATCGGCGCCGCGGCGCCCTCCGTACGGCTCGCGTTGGTTTCGCTCCAGGGCGGGGAACTGTAACAGGACGCGGCGTTGTCCGGTCGCCCGTACGCTGGTGACGGTATTCTCGCCCGTCGAGCCCTATCGCCTGAGACTGGATCAGTTGTGGAAGCCAAGCCGTACGTCACGATCGTCTTGCCCTGTTACAACGAGCAGGATCACGTCATCGACGAGGTCGAGCGGATATGCCGGGCGATGGATGAAAGCGGCTACACCTACGAGCTGGTGGCCGTTGACGACTGCTCCACCGACGCGACGCTGGCCCGGCTGAAGGAGGCGGCGCCGCGGTTCCCGAACATGCGGGTGCGCGCGTTCCACCGCAACGGCGGGTCGGGCACGGTGCGCAGGATCGGCACCCAGGAGGCCAACGGCGAGATCGTCGTGTGGACCGACGCCGACATGTCCTATCCGAACGAGCGCATCCCCGAACTGGTGCGCATCCTGGAGAAGGACGACTCGATCGACCAGGTCGTGGGGGCGCGCACCAGCGAGGAAGGCTCGCACAAGCTGCTGCGGGTGCCGGCCAAGTGGTTCATCCGCAAGGTGGCCGAGCGGCTGGCCGGGCAGAAGATCCCCGACCTCAACTCCGGGCTGCGGGCCTTCCGCAAGTCGGTGGCCAGGCCGTACCTCCGGCTGCTGCCGCCCGGGTTCTCCTGCGTCACCACGATCACGCTGGCGTTCCTGTCGAACCAGCACGACATCCACTACCTGCCGATCGAGTACAGCAAGCGGGCGGGCAAGTCCAAGTTCAGCTTCGTCTCCGACGCCTACCGCTACATCCTCCAGGTGCTGCGGATGGTGATGTACTTCAACCCGCTCAAGGTGCTCATGCCGCCCGCGCTGTGGCTGGTCGGCATCGGGCTGGCCAAGGGCGTGGTGGACATCGTGCGCTACGGGTTCTACCTCACCAGCAACACCATCGTGATCTTCCTGTCCGGCCTGCTCATCGGCTCGCTCGCGCTGCTCGCCGACCTGATCGTGCGCTCCAGGCCCGAGTAGCGGCCCCATGCGGATCGCGATCGTCGGGCCCACGTACCCGTACAAGGGCGGGGGCGCCCAGCACACCACCGAGCTGGCCCACCGGCTCGCCGCGCTCGGCCATGACGTGGTCATCGAGTCGTGGCGGGCGCAGTACCCGGGGTTCCTCTACCCCGGGCAGCAGACCATCGACAGCCCCGAGGGTAGGCCGTACTCCCACGTGCGGCGGGCGCTCGACTGGCGCAGCCCGGCCGGGTGGCTGCGCTGCGGGCGCCGGCTGCGCTCCTCGGCCGACCTGGTGGTGCTCACCGTGCTCAGCCCGGTGCAGGTGCCGCCGTACCTGGGCATCCTGGCCGGGCTCGGCCGGGGCGTGACCTCGCTGGCGCTGTGCCACAACGTGCTGCCGCACGAGCGCAAGCCGTACGACCGGCCGCTGATGACGGCGCTGCTGCGCCGGGTGCACCGCGTGCTGGCGCACTCGGAGGAGCAGGCCGCGCTCGCCCGGGAGCTGGCCCCCGCGCCGGTCGCGGTCGCCGCGCTGCCACCGCACCTGCCCGTCGCCGGGGGCGGCGGCGCGACCGGCGGGGTGCGGCGGCGGCTGCTGTTCTTCGGCATGGTGCGCCCGTACAAGGGGCTGGACCTGCTGCTGCGGGCCCTGCCGCCGGACGTCTCGCTCACCGTGGCGGGCGAGTTCTGGGGCGGCCTCGACGCCACCCGCGAGCTGATCGCGGAACTCGGCCTGGGCGACCGGGTGGAGCTGCGGCCCGGGTACGTCCCGGCGCAGGACGTGCCCGCGCTGTTCGCCGCCGCCGACGCCCTGGTGCTGCCCTACCGCAGCGCGACCGCCAGCCAGAACGTGTGGCTCGGGCACGAGCACGGCGTGCCGGTGATCGCCACCCGGGTCGGCGCGCTGCCCGACAACGTGACCGACGGCGTGGACGGGCTGCTGGTCGAGCCGGGCTCGGTGGAGGCGCTGCGTGAGGCGATCGAGCGCTTCTACCGTCCGGGCGAGCCCGAGCGGCTGCGCGCCGGGGTCAAGGCGGTGGACCCTGAGCCGTACTGGGACTCCTACACCACGGCGCTACTCGGCTGACCGCCTCCGGCGGCCCAGGGCGAAGCCGAGCGCGGCCCAGGCGACGTCGCAGAAGGTGAACACCAGGCGCGAGACCACCGCGGCGACCAGGGCGCGCGGCGCGTCGAGCGCCGGGGCCAGGGCCAGCACCATCGCGCCCTCGCGCACCCCGATCCCGGCCGGGACCACGACGGTGAGGATGCCGGTCGCCCAGGCCAGCGCGTACGCCCCCACCGCCAGCAGGTAGGTCTGCCCGGTGCCGCCCAGCTCCTCCACCAGCAGCCACAGGTGGACCCCGTAGACCAGCCAGCCGAGCACGGTCCACGCCGCCGCGCGTACCAGGTCGGCCCCGGTCAGCACGCGGTCCAGCGGCTCGCGTCGGGCGATCCGCAACGCCAGGTTCAGTCCCCAGGCGAGCACCCGCGGGTGCAGGCCGATCAGGATCAGCGGGATCAGCGCCAGGAGGTACCAGGCCCGCCCCACCACGCCGGGCAGGGTCGCCGCCGCCACGCCCAGGGCGCAACCGAGCGAGATCACGATCGCCAGCGACACCGCGCCGAACGTACGCCGGGGCGGCGCGCCGTGGTCGCGGCCCAGCTCCATCATCGCCGCGTACGCCCACACCGCGCCCGGCACGTACTTGCCGAGCTGGCCCACGAACATGATCCGCGCCGCCACGCCGTACGGCACCCGGCTGCCCAGCCCCGCGAGCACGGTGCGCCACGCGATGAGCATGCAGCCGAGCCCGGCCATGACCGCGGCCATGGCGCCCGCGATCGACCACCACGACAGCAGGCGTACGGCGGCCAGGGTCTCCTCGCGGTTGCGCGCCAGACCGTAGCCCACGAACCCCAGCGCGACGAGGGCGAGCGCGATCCGAAGCAGACGGCTGGCGCGCAGCCGGTCCAGGGCCTGCTTCGCCCTGCCCGGCGTCCGGACGGTGCTCGGCACCCGAACAATGTACGCGTGGACGCTACTCGTCGGTAGGGCCCGCGCCGCACCGGTACTGTTGGGCGGCGTGGGAAAGGAACGTCTCGCGCAGCTCGAATACTCCGAGTTCCAGTCGGCGATGCTGGATGAGGAGAAGCGCCGCCGCAAGGCCGCCAAGATCATCGCGGTGCTCGCGCACTTCCTCGGCAAGGACGGTGAGAGGGGCAAGGGCGGCGGCTGTCCGCTGGCCGGGCTGACCGTGGCCGACATCGGCTGCTCGGCCGGGTTCATCGCCGACGAGCTGGCCGCGGCGGGCGCCGGGCGGACCTTCGGGGTGGACATCGACGTGCCCGGCCTGCGCAAGGCGGCCGAGCGGTTCGGCGAGCGGGTGGAGTTCCTGTGCGCCGACGGCACCGCGCTGCCGTTCCCCGACGGCTCGATCGACGTGCTGGTGTTCAACCACATCTACGAGCACGTCGTCGATCCCGACGCGATCATGGCCGAGCTGCACCGGGTGCTGGCCGAGGACGGCGTGCTCTACCTCGGGCTGGGCAACCGGCTGGGGGTGATGGAGCCGCACTACAAGCTGCCGTTCCTGTCGTACCTGCCGCCGGCGCTGGCCGACCGCTACGTGCGGCTGTTCGGCCGCGCCGACCACTACTACGAGCGGTTCCGCACCCGCAGGGGCCTGCGCCGCATGGTGCGCGGCTTCCGGGTCTACGACTACACCTTCCCGGTGCTGGCCACGCCCGGCCGCTTCGCGGGCGGTGAGCTGTTCCCGGGCGTGCTCGGACGGGTGGTGCGCGCGGTGCTGTCGGCCATGCCGCGTCCGGTGCTGCGCCTGCTGCTCCCGCTCGTCCCGACCTACCTCTGGGTCGCCACCAAGGGCGGCCGCGTCCCCGCGGGCGCGAAGCTGCCGCAGCCGCCCGAGCCGGTACGGCCGCTGTGACGCTTCCCCGCGGGGGCGGGGCGCTCTCGCCGCGCCGCGTGCTCCGGATCGCCTTCCTGCTGGTCGCGCTGGGTTTCGGCGCGTGGGCGGTGGCCGGGCAGTGGGACGCGGTCTCCTCCGGGTTCGCCCGGCTGTCCTGGCGCGCGCTCGCGCTGTCGGTGGTCGCGGTGGTGGGCGCGCTGTTCGGGGGCATGCTCACCTGGCGTGCGCTCCTCGCCGACCTCGGCTCGCCGCTGCCCGTACGCCAGGCCGCCAAGGTCTTCTTCGTCGGCCAGCTCGGCAAGTACATCCCCGGGACCGTGTGGCCGGTGCTGGCCCAGATGGAGATGGGCCGCGACCTCGGGGTGCCCCGCTCGCGCAGCGCCGCCGCGTTCTTCCTCACCATGCCGGTCCAGCTCGGCAGCGGCCTGCTCGTCGCCGCCGCCACGCTGCTGGCCGCGGGCCCCGGCTCCATCGCCCCGTACGCGTGGGCGCTGCTGCTCGTGCCGCTCCTGGCGGTCCTGCTCGAACCCCGCGTGATCAACGCCGTGATCGGTTTCGGCCTGCGCCGGCTGCGCCGCGAGCCGCTGGAGCGCGCCCTGACCCGGAAGGGCATGCTCGCCGCGCTCGGCTGGGCGCTGACCGGCTGGATCGCGTACGGCCTGCACCTGGCGGCGATCATCGCGGAGCTGGGGTCCTCGGTGGAGGCCCTGCGCCTGGTGGCGTTCTCGGTGGGGGCGTTCGCGCTGTCGTGGTGCCTGGGGATCATGACCGTCGTGGTGCCGGCGGGCGCGGGCGTGCGCGAGGTCGCCATGGTCGCCGTGCTGTCGCCCGTGCTCGACCAGGGCGCGGCCATCGCCGCCGCCCTCTGCTCCCGGATCGTCATCATCGCCGGCGACCTGCTCTGCGCCGGCGTCGCGGCGGCCACGGCCGCCCGATCGGTGGAGAAACGCCAGGTAGATCAGGAAGCGGGCGGAGTGCGGGTGGAAGAGAATGACGCGCGGCGAAATGCCCTGTGATTTACCCCACGATTCCGGGGACCCTGCCAATAGAGTTGTCTGGAGAGGGGGGACGAAGGTCCCGCGTTGATCCTGTGAGGGGAGCGATCCTTCTTGACGCCCAGAGTGCTCGTCGATGCGGCCGCCGTGCCGGCCGATCGCGGCGCGCTAACCCGGTATGTCGATGGACTCGTCGCCGCTCTGGACCGGGCGGGCGCGGACCTCGCCGTGGTGTGCCAGCGAGCCGACGCCGAGCGCTACGGGGGGCTGGCGCCGTCCGCCCGGGTGATCTCCGGGCCGCCCTCGATCGGCAACCGGGCCGCCCGCCTGGCCTGGGAGCAGACCAGCCTGCCCGTCCTGGCCCGCCAGGTCGGGGCCCAGGTGATCCACGCGCCCTACTACTCGATCCCGCTGCGCGCGGGCGTGCCGACCGTGGTGACCGTGCACGACGTCACCTGGTTCACCGATCCGGGGCAGCACAACGCGATGAAGGCGTCGTTCTTCCGCTCCGCCACCCGTACGGCGGTGCGGCACGCGACGCGGGTCATCGTGCCGTCCAAGGCGACCCGCGAGGAGCTGATCCGGGTCCTGTCGGCCGACTCCACCCGCATCGACGTCGCCTATCACGGGGTGGACAAGACGCTGTTCCACCGGCCCAGCGAGCAGGAGGTCAAGCGGGTCTCCGACCGGCTCGGCCTGCACGGGCAGGCGTACGTCGCCTTCCTCGGCGCGCTCGAACCGCGCAAGAACGTGCCGAACCTGATCCGCGGCTTCGCCGGCGCGGTCAAGGGCCTGCGCGACGCGCCCGCGCTGGTGCTGGCCGGGGGAGTGCGCGACGAGGGGGTGGACGCCGCGGTGAACGAGGTCGCGGCCACCGTGCGGGTGGTGCGCCCCGGATACCTGGCGTTCTCCGACCTGCCCGGCTTCCTCGGCGGCGCGATCACGGTGGCGTTCCCCTCGCGCGGTGAGGGTTTCGGGCTGCCGGTGCTGGAGGCCATGGCCTGCGGCGCGCCGGTGCTGACCACGCACCGCGCCTCGCTGCCCGAGGTCGGCGGCGACGCGGTGGCGTACACCGAGCCCGACGCCGAGAGCATCGGCCGCGAGCTGCGCGCCCTGATCGACTCGCCCGAGCGGCGCGAACAGCTCGCCTCGGCGGGCTTCGCCCGGTCGCAGGAGTTCACATGGGAGTCCTCCGCGGAGGCACATCTCGTTTCTTATCAACGCGCGGTGGAATAGTGAGCTAGCCTCGCGGCGTGACGGAGAACCATCCGCCTGTAACAGGTGATCTTGAGGCCATCCTCCTCGTGGGAGGGCAGGGCACACGGCTGCGCCCGATGACGCTGGGCGTGCCCAAGCCGCTGCTTCCCACGGCGGGAGTCCCCTTCCTGGCGCACCAGCTCGCCCGCGCGCGGGCGTTCGGCGTACGCAGGATCGTCTTCGCCACGTCATACCGGGCCTCCATGTTCTGCGAGGCGTTCGGCGACGGGTCGGCGTACGGGCTCAGCCTGGAGTACATGACCGAGGAGCAGCCCCTGGGCACCGGCGGCGCGATCCGCAACGCGGCCGAGGCGCTGACCAGCCCGCCCGACGCGCCGGTGCTGGTGCTCAACGGCGACATCCTGTCCGGCCACGACATCGGCGACCAGGTGCGCACCCATGTCGCCCGCGGCGCCGCGGTCACGCTGCACCTCACCGAGGTCGAGGACCCGTCCCGGTTCGGCTGCGTGCCGACCGACGAGACCGGCCGGGTCACCGCGTTCCTGGAGAAGACCCCCAACCCGGTCACCAACCGGATCAACGCCGGCTGCTACGTCTTCACCCGCTCGGTCATCGACACCATCCCGTACGGCCGGGTCGTGTCCGTGGAGCGCGAGACCTTCCCCGGCCTGATCGAGGCGGGCGAACTGGTGCTCGGCTACGCCGACCGGTCGTACTGGCTGGACGTCGGCACCCCGGCCGCGTTCGTCCAGGGCTCCCGCGACCTCGTGCTCGGCCGCCTGGCCTCACCCGCCCTGCCCGGCCCCACCGGCGAGCACCTCGTCCTCCCCGGCGCGCAGGTGTCCCCCGAGGCCAAGATCTCCGGCGGCTCGGTCGTCGGCGCCCGCGCGGTCGTGGAGTCCGGCGCGAACGTGAGCGGCAGCGTGCTCGGCGACGGCTGCGTGATCTCCTCCGGCGCGACCGTCATCGACTCGGTCATCGGCACGGGCGCCCGCGTCGCCACCGGCGCCGTGATCCGCGACGCCGTCGTGGGCGACGGCGCCGTGGTCGGCCCCGGCAACGAGTTACTCGCCGGCACCCGCCTGTGGCCGGGCGTGGTCCTGCCCGAGTGCGCCATCCGCTTCAGCAGCGACACATAGGCCGCAGGCCGGGCACGGACCCGAAGGGCACGGTCCTTCGCGTCCGGCGCTCCGCGTCCCAGAGCTCAGGGCCATGAAAGGCACGGTCCTTCGCGTCCGGGCGCTTCGCGCCAAAAGGCTCAGGGCTGTGCTTCCCAGGGGGGCCTCCGGCCCCCCTTCGACCCCCCAAGCGCCTCGCGCTCCCCACCCGCGCATGGTCCTCCCAATGCGCAGGTGAAGGCACGCAAGCAGACAAGCCCGCCCCGACTTACACAGTTCTGCACGAGCCGAATGGGCCCGGCCGACAAGCCCAGCCAAATGTGCGCTGGACCTCGACGAACACTGTCGGTGAGCGCGTGGCCACGGCTGTCGCAGGCGGCGTGGGGGACCCACGAGCGAAGGAGCCCCCGTCGGCCTCGGCCGGACGGGGGCGTAGACGACCTCTCAGACGACCGGTTCGTCGATCAGCTCGATCTCGATCGCCAAGACGCCGAGGGCATGTGCTAGGCAGGCACCACCATCGGCGTGCCGGCGATCGGGTCGGGGATCACGACGCAGGCGAGGCCGAAGACCTTTTCGACCAGTTCCGGGGTGATCACGGCGGTGGGGGCGCCCTCGGCGACGATGGCGCCTTCCGCCATCGCGATGATGTGGTCGCAGAAGCGGCAGGCGAGGTTGAGGTCGTGCAGCACGACCACGATGGTCTTGCCGGACTCCGCGTTCAGCTTCCGCAGCAGCCGCAGCAGCTCCACCTGGTGGTTGATGTCCAGGTATGTCGTGGGCTCGTCGAGGAGCAGCAGGTCGGTGTCCTGGGCGAGCGCCATCGCCACCCAGACCCGCTGCCGCTGTCCGCCGGACAGTTGCCGCAGCGGGCGGTCGATCAGGTCGGCGGTGCCGGTGGCGTCGAGGGCCCGGGTCACGGCGTCGTCGTCGCGTTCGGTCCAGCGGCGGAACCACCCCTGGTGGGGGTAGCGGCCGCGGGCGACCAGGTCGGCGACGGTGATGCCGTCGGGCGCGACCGGGGTCTGCGGCAGGAGCCCGAGAATCTTGGCCACCTCGTGGGTGCTCAGCTCGGTCATGGCCTTGCCGTCGAGGTACACCTCGCCGTGACGGGGCTTGAGCAGCCGGGCCAGGCCGCGCAGCAGGGTGGACTTGCCGCACGCGTTGGCGCCCACGATCGCGGTGATCTTGCCGTCCAGGACCTCGACGTCCAGGTTGGTCACGATCGCCTGATCGTCGTATCCGAGGGTCAGGCCCTCGGCGCGTAACCGGGTCATCCGCCCGCTCCTTGCCGGTTCGTGGTGGCCAGCAGCCACAGCAGGTATGGCGCGCCGACCGCTCCGGTCACCACGCCGGTGGGCAGCGGCGTCGGCAGCACGTGGACGGCGACGAGGTCGGCGGTGAGCAACAACGTGGCGCCGGCCAGCGCGGCCGCGACGATCCCGCCCGTAGCGGGGCCGAGCAGCCGGTTGGCGATCGGTCCGGCGACGAGCGCGACGAAGATGACCGGGCCGGCCACGGCGACGGCCAGGGCCACCAGCGCCACGGCCGTGGCGAGGAGTCCGCCGCGGCCGAGCTCGACGCGGCTGCCCAGGGCGCGAGCGGTGTCGTCGCCGAGTTCGAGCGTCCGCAGTTGCCGCTGGAGGAGGACCGCGATGGGCAGGAGGAGGACCAGGGCGCCGAGGAGGAGCCGGAGCTCGGCGGCGCCGGCCTGCCCGACGGAGCCGGTCAGCCAGTGCATCGCCTGCCGCGCGTCGGACAGCCGGGCCCGGGTCAGCATGTAGCCGATGAGGCCGTCGAAGAAGAGCGCGACACCGATGCCGATGAGGATGAACCGGTAGCCGGCGACGCCGTCGCGCCAGGCCAGTACGTACATCAGCAGGGCGGCGCCGACGGCTCCGGCGAGGGCCAGCCCGCTGACGGCCAGCCCGCCGAGCTGCAGCAGCACGATCCCGCTGATGGCGGCGAGCCCGGCGCCGGAGGTGATGCCGACGAAGTCGGGGGAGGCGAGGGGGTTGCGCAGCAGTTGCTGGAAGATCGTCCCGGCGGCTCCGAGGGCGAGACCGACGGCCAGCGCGGACGTCGCGGTGGGAAGTCGCAGGTCACGCACGACGAAGTCGACGCTGGGGTCCTCGCGCAGGTGCAGCACCGAGGCGATGACCTCGCCCGCGGTGAGCTGGAAGCTGCCCACCATCATGGTGAGCACGAACAGCGCGGTGACGGCCATGGCCAGCGCGGACGTCACCACGAGCGAACGCGTGGCCCGCCGCCGCCGGACGGTCCGGAACGCGCCCGCGGTCGTGGCCGCCGGGGCGGCGGAGGTGGTCGCCGTCATGGTCACACCTCCGACAGCCGGCCGTAGCGGACGATGCCGACGAACGCCGGGGCCCCGAGCACTCCGAGGACCACGCCGACCTGCAGTTCGTCGGGGGCGGCCACCACGCGTCCGAGCACGTCGGCCAGCAGCAGCACGATCGGGGCCAGCAGCATCGAGTACGGCAGGATCCAGCGGTAGTCCGGGCCGCAGATGAACCGGGCGGCGTGCGGCACCACCAGCCCGACGAAGACGATGGGCCCGCAGGCGGCCGTGGCGGCTCCGGCGAGCACCGCGACGACGGCGAAGGCCGCCGCCCGGGTACGGGTGACGTGCTGGCCGAGGCCGCGGGCCACGTCCTCGCCGAGCGCGAGCCCGTTGAGCACCCGCCCGAAACCCAGCGAGGCGACCAGCCCGAGGAGGAGGAACGGTGCGACCCCGGTCAGGATCGGCGCGTAGCGCCCGGCGAGCGAACCCACCTGCCAGAACCGCAGCTCGTTGAGCGCGTCCACATTGGTCATCACGATTCCGGCGGTCACCGAGGCCAACCCCGCGGTGACGGCCGCGCCGGCCAGGGCCAGCTTGACCGGGGTGGCGCCCTCCCGGCCCAGTGAGGCGATCGCGTAGACCAGCACGAGGGCCGCGATCGCCCCGGCGAAGGCGAACCAGACGTAGACGCCCGCGCCGCGCACGCCGAGCACCGTGACGGCGAACACGACGAAGACGGCGGCCCCGGAGTTGATGCCCATGATCCCGGCGTCGGCGAGCGGGTTGCGCGTGACGCCTTGCAGGATGGCGCCGGCCACGCCGAGCGCGGCGCCCACCACGATGCCCAGCAGCGTACGGGGCACCCGCAGTTCCAGCGTCACCGTGCTGTCGGTCGAGACGTCGCTGTTCAGGCTGCCCAGGGCGTGCAGCACCTCCAGCAGGCCGATCGAGCGCGAGCCCTGAGTCACGCTGAGGAAGGCGACCAGGGCCAGCGCCACGAACAGCACGGCGAGCCCCGGACCGAGGGCGGAGGCCCTGCGCGTGACGTGTGTCGAGTTGCTCATCGGGGGAGGTCAGTCGCCGATGTCCGGGTCCGCGGTCTTGATCGCCTCGGTCAGCTTCTCCAGCTCGGTGGCGAAGTCGCCGTAGGTGTGCAGCCAGTACGCCGGCCAGGCCGCGACCGCGCCCGCCTTGGCCGCCTTGATCTTGAACCAGGTGGGCTGCTTCTCACCCCACTCGGCGTTGGAGGTGGGCTTGTAGTTCCGGCCGTCCCACAGGATCAGGTCGGGCTGGTACTTGTCGGCGTTCTCCCAGCTCAGGTTCTCCCAGTACGGGAAGCCGGGGTCCGGGGTGTCCGGGTTGATCACCTTCAGTCCCCAGCTTTGGAGGTCCAGGAGTTCGGGGGCGTACTCGGGGTTGGCGACGTACAGCTTGTCGTCGGCGGGCGACATCGCGGCCACGGTGAGCCCCGGCTTGGCCGCCACCGCCGTCTTGAAGGCGGCGACGGCATCCTCAAAGCGCTTCTTGTTCGCGGCGATGGCCGGCGCGGCGACGTCGGCGCCCAGGCTCTTGGCGAGGCTCTCGTACCCTTCGGCCAGGTCGACGATCGACTTGCCCTGGGCGACGCCCACGACCGGGGCGAGCTCGGCGAGCTTCTTGCTCTTCTCGTCGACGCCTTCCTCAAAGCCGCTGTGCGCCTTCTCCGCCGGCCACCAGTCGCCGACGATCAGGTCCGGCCGCAGGGCCGCGGCCTTCTCCACATCGATCTTGCCCCACTCCTGGCCGAGGATCTCGATGCCGGTCAGGTCGAGATCCTTGAGGTTCAGGTCGGTGGTGACCGACTCGTCGGCGTAGATGCCGACCGGCTTGATGCCGAAGGACATCAGCGCGGCGGCCTCGCCCGCGTGCGCGATGATCCGCGTCGGGGTCTTGTCCGCCTTGACGGTCTTGCCGGAGCCGTCGGTGAACGACCAGGGGCCGGAGGGCGCGGCGGAGGCCGCCGTCTGTGCGGTGCCGGAGGTGCTGGCGGACCCGCAGCCCGCGAGCACAACGCTCAGAGCCGCGACTACCAGGAGCGGACGCCATGCGGACATGGGGGGCTTCCGTTCTCGAACTGGGCGAAATCCAATTAATGGTTAGGTAAGGCTAACCATAATCAAGGTCGTTCCGCCAGCGCCGGTACCGGTCCGCCGCCTGCACGTCATGACGACCGCTGGTCGCGGCTCCCACCTCTACGGCGTGTCACCGCGCGCTCCCAGCTCCGCGACATGGCGGACGCGGGCAGCCGCCCGCAGAGGTCGCCGCCTCGTGGTTCGGCCGCTGTCCCGGTACGCCGCTCAGCCCGTCGCTGAACGGCCCGCGCCGGTTCCGTGCGTGGCCCGCCGTGACGGGTACCAGGTGTCGCCGACGGGTTCGCCGGCGAGGTTCCAGCTCCATGAGACCGTCGGGGTGATGCGCAGGTAGATCCCCGGGCCCATCATCCCCACCCGCTCTATCGGCCCCTCGGCGCGCCCGTAGATGCGGATGCCGCGGGCGATGAACGGGTCGAGGGACACCAGGTCGTCCACGACCAGGGCGACCTTCGTGTTGCCCGCCTGTACGTTGCGGAACTTGCGGGTGGTGAGCACGCCTGCCCCCACGCCGCCGACCCAGAGGCAGGTTTCGTCGAGTTCGAAGGCCAGTGGCACCGCGTCCGGCTGCCCGTCGGGCGAGACCGTGGAGAGCCGTGCGAGCGGCTGGGAGCGCAGATAGGCGATCTCCTCGTCGGTGAACGACATCGGTCGTCTCTCCTCTCGGTTGTGGGACATCCCATCCCTCATACGAACGCGATCACACGAAATCGACACAGCCGCGTCATGATCCGGGAGTTCCGGGCTCCTAACAGTGGCAGACCTCGGCCGACTCTCGGGAGCACGGAGTGCATCGCTACTGTCATGTCCCACTGCCGTCGCGGGGCGCGGAAGACGCGCGCCGCCTGGCCATCATGCGTGCCACCTGGCCGGAGTGGATCATCCGGTCCGGTCCCATGTGGTGGGCCTGCCTCCGCGCGCCGCTCACCCCGCGGGAGCGCGCGGCCGGGCTGCGTCCGCTCATCGGACGCGTCAGCGGTGCCGAGCTGGCCATGGAGCTCAACGCCGAAGACCGCGCCGCCCGGCGCCTCGCGTACGCCTCCCGCTGACCGCCCGCGGCGGGCGGGATCGGGGATCGCGGGGACGGGCGGGTAATCCGGACGCGCCGTCGGCGCGTCCCTTGAGCGCTGATCATCCTCCTGGAGCTCCCATGTCCTATCCGCACCAACCGCCCCACGACGCCGAGGGGCAGCAGTTCCGGCCGGCCCTGCTCGCCGAGATCGGCGAGGGTGTCTCGCTGGGCTCCGTCACCATCGCCGAGGGCGACACCCGCAAGGGTGTGATCGTCTTCGAGGTCCCGCAGTCCGCCGTCATCGCCAGGTTCCAGCTCGCCCTCGACAGCGGCTTCGCCGGCCAGACCGGCGAGTGGCGGACCCGCTGAGCACACCTGGCGGCCGCAGTAGGCTGCCTGATGTGCCGGAGCGGAGGTGGCGGGCGGAAGCGCGCGTGGACGTCGGGCTGGTGCTGGGGGCGTACCGGCGGGGGAGCGGCGATCCGGCCTGGCGCGTCGGGGCCGACGGCGCGGTGTGGCGCACCACGCGTACGCCCGACGGTGCGGCCTCGCTGCGGGTGTCGGTCGTCCCGGGCGAGAGGACCGTGGTGGGCACGGCCTGGGGGCCGGGGGCCGGGTGGGTGCTCGACATGCTGCCTGCGCTGCTGGGGGCCGACGACGACGTGTCGGGGTTCGCAAACCTCGCCGCCGCGGGACACTCCGTGGTGCGCGACGTGGCCCGGCGGCACCCGGGACTCCGGATCGGGCGTACCGGGCGGGTGTTCGAGGCCCTGGTGCCCGCGGTCCTGGAGCAGAAGGTGGTGGGCCGGGAGGCGTGGCGGGCGTGGCGGTGGCTGCTGGGCAAGTACGGCGAGCCCGCGCCGGGGCCGGCTCCCGAAGGGATGCGGGTGGTCCCGCCGCCGGAGGTGTGGCGGCTGATCCCCTCCTGGGACTGGCACCGGGCCGGGGCGGAGGCCGTACGGGCGCGGACGATCGTCAACGCGGCCCGGCACGCCGCCAAACTGGAGGCGGTGGCCGCGGCCGTGGGCGAGGCGCCGAGCGGCGCGGAGCGGGCGGCGGCCAGCGCGGAGGCCGACCGGCTGCTGCGCGCGCTGCCCGGGATCGGGGTGTGGACCTCGGCGGAGATCCGGCAGCGGGCCTTCGGCGACGCCGACGCCGTCTCGGTGGGCGACTACCACCTGCCGTCGCTGGTCGGCTGGGCCCTCACCGGGCGCAAGACCGACGACGCCGGCATGCTGCGGCTGCTCGCCCCCTACCGCGGCCACCGTCACCGGGTCGCCCGGCTGGTGGAGCTGAGCGGGCTGCGCCCGCCCGCCCGCGGCCCGCGCATGGCCGCACGGGATTTCCGGGCTTTCTGACAGAGGTCTCGCCGGAGCCGCGATCTCTGAGCGTTTTGCCCGCCCCTGGGTGCCGGTGACGTACTCAGGGGGTCGTAGTGTGCCAGCTATGAGCGAGCCCTTGTCCCCAGTGCCCTCCGATTCCGCGATGCGCCGGGCCATCGCCCGCGCCCGCGACGGCAAGGCCCTGGACCTGAGCGAGGCGACCGTACTGCTGCACGCCCGCGGAGACCACCTGACCGCGCTGATGGACCACGCGGGACGGGTGCGCGACGCGGGCCTCGCCGCGGCCGGACGGCCCGGCGTGATCACCTACAGCCGTAAGGTGTTCATCCCGTTGACCCGATTGTGCCGGGACCGCTGCGGCTACTGCACGTTCGCCACCGCGCCGGCCAAGCTGCACAGCGCCTTCCTCAGCCCGGACGAAGTGCTGGAGATCGCCCGCCAGGGTGCGGCGCTCGGCTGCAAGGAGGCCCTGTTCACCCTGGGCGACCGGCCCGAGGACCGGTGGGCGGCGGCGCGCGAGTGGCTGGACGCGCACGGCTACGACGACACCCTCTCCTACGTACGCGCGATGTCGATCCGGGTGCTGGAGGAGACCGGCCTGCTCCCGCACCTCAACCCGGGCGTGCTGACCTGGCGCGACCTGCAGCGGCTCAAGCCGGTGGCCCCCTCGATGGGCATGATGCTGGAGACCACCTCGCGCCGGCTGTTCGAGGAGAAGGGGCAGCCGCACTACGGCTCCCCGGACAAGGACCCGGCCGTACGCCTGCGCGTGCTTGAGGACGCCGGGCGCAGCAACGTCCCGTTCACCACCGGCATCCTGATCGGCATCGGCGAGACGATCGAGGACCGGGCCGAGTCGATCTTCGCGATCCGGCGGGTGGCGCGCGAGTACGGCGGCGTCCAGGAGGTCATCGTGCAGAACTTCCGCGCCAAGCCCGACACGGCGATGCGCGGCATGCCCGATGCCGACCTGGAGGAGCTGGCCGCCACGATCGCGGTGGCCCGGCTGGTGCTCGGCCCCCGCGTGCGGGTGCAGGCCCCGCCGAACCTCATCGGCGAGGAGTACGTGCTGATGCTGCGCGCCGGGATCGACGACTGGGGCGGCGTCTCGCCGCTCACCCCCGACCACGTCAACCCCGAGCGTCCCTGGCCGCAGATCGAGGAGCTGGCCGCGCGCACCGCCGCCGCCGGGTTCGAGCTGCGCGAGCGGCTGACGATCTACCCCGAGTACGTGCGCGCGGGCGAGCCGTGGCTGGACCCGCGGCTGCGCGAGCACGTCGCCGCGCTGGCCGACCCGGAGACCGGCCTCGCCCGCGAGGACGCCGTGATCGTGGGACGCCCGTGGCAGGAGCCCGACGGCGGGTTCGCGGCGGCGGGCCGTACCGACCTGCACGTGGCGGTGGACACCGAGGGCCGCTCCGCCGATCGGCGCGAGGACTTCGACAACGTGTACGGCGACTGGGACGCGCTGAAGGAGCGCGCCGCCGCGGCGGCCCGGACCACCACGGCGGCCGACTCCGACGTGGCGCAGGCGCTCCGGCGCGCCGAGCGCGACCCGGCGGGGATCGGCGACGCCGACGCGCTGGTGCTGCTCGGGCTGGCCGGCGACCAGGAGGGCCGCGGCGCCGACGACGCCGCCCTGGACGAGCTGTGCCGCATCGCCGACGGGCTGCGCCGCGAGGCCGTGGGCGACGACATCACCTACGTCGTCAACCGGAACATCAACTTCACCAACGTCTGCTACACCGGCTGCCGATTCTGCGCCTTCGCCCAGCGCCGCACCGACGCCGACGCGTACACCCTGTCGCTGGACCAGGTGGCCGACCGCGCGTACGAGGCGTGGCAGGCCGGCGCCACCGAGGTGTGCATGCAGGGCGGCATCCACCCCGACCTGCCCGGTTCGGCCTACTTCGACATCGCACGGGCGGTCAAGGAGCGGGTGCCCGAGATGCACGTGCACGCGTTCTCGCCCATGGAGGTCGTCAACGGCGCCAGCCGGACCGACATGTCGATCGAGGACTGGCTGCTCGCCGCCCGCGAGGCCGGCGTGGACTCCCTGCCCGGCACGGCGGCGGAGATCCTGGACGACGACGTGCGCTGGGTGCTCACCAAGGGCAAGCTCCCGACCCGCGAGTGGGTGGAGGTGATCACCACGGCCCACCGCGTCGGCATCCCGACCACGGCGACCATGATGTACGGCCACGTGGACACGCACGAGCACTGGGTCAGGCACCTGCGCCTGATCCGCGGCATCCAGGAGGAGACCGGCGGCTTCTCGGAGTTCGTGCTGCTGCCCTTCGTGCACACCAGCGCCCCCATCTACCTCGCGGGCGTGGCCCGGCCGGGCCCGACGGCCAGGGAGAACCGCGCGGTGCACGCCCTGGCCCGGATCATGCTGCACGGCGCGATCAAGAACATCCAGTGCTCGTGGGTCAAGCTCCGCGACGACCTGTGCCGCCAGGTGCTCCAGGGCGGGGTCAACGACCTCGGCGGCACCCTGATGGAGGAGACGATCAGCCGCATGGCGGGCTCGGAGAACGGCTCGTACAAGACCATCAGCGAGATCGTGAAGATGGCCGAGCCCACCGGCCGCCCGGTCCGCCAGCGTCTGACCGGCTACGGCGAGCCCAGCGAGGAACGCAAGGCCGCCGCGGCCGCCAGCGACGGCGTGTGCCAGAGCGTCCGCCGCGCCTCCCTGCCCCTCCTGGAGGGCAGCGCCTGACGTTATAACAAGTTTCATATTTCTCCGGTGCACAGGCTTGCGCCGCGTCCGGTGCTGATTGGAAGAATCGTCTACTCCAGGCGAGCGGATGGCTGGAGTCGGGTCGTGCCAAGGTCGGAGGAGCGCAGGGAGCGTAGCGACCGGAGTGACGAGGGAAGACATGACCCTCGTGGCGCCGAAGCCCCGCGCGTGCGGGGCCCGCGCAATAAGCAGGGCTTGGGCGCGGGTCGTGTCTGGACTGAGGAGCGCAGGGAGCGTAGCGACCGGAGTGACGAGGGAAGACATGACCCTCGTGGCGCCCAAGCCCCGCGCGTGCGGAGCACGCGCAATAAGCAGGGCCGGCATCGTGCCGCGCTGGACTCCGGAGGGCGCAGGCGGCGGGCGCGGTTGCGCGGCGGGCTCGCGTTCGCCGCGCTGGCCGCGGCGCTGCTGGCCATCGTGGTGGTCGTGATCGACCGTGCGGGGCCGTGCTCGGCGCGGGAACCGGTTCTCGTCCGGGTCGCGGCGGCGGTGGACGTGGCGCCGGCGGTGATGGAGGCGGCGGTCGCCTTCAACGGCGGCAGGGCCGAGGTGGACGGCCGGTGCGTGCTGGTGCAGGTGACCGAGGAGCCGCCCGCCACCGTCCTGCGTACGCTGATCGGCGACCGCGCCGGGGTGCTGGAGGAACGGCCCGACGGGTGGATCGCCGACTCCTCGGCCTGGATCAGGCTGGCCCGCAAGCAGGGGGCGCGCGACCTGGCCGAGGGAGAGACCGTGGTCGCCACCTCGCCGCTGGTCTTCGCCACGCGGCGGTCGCTGGCCGACCGGTTCGCGGTCGGCAGGATCGAGATGAACTGGCGCATGGTGTTCCCCGCCACGATCCGGGGCCGGTTGCGGCCGACGGAACAGGAGCCGGACGTCGTACGGGTGCCCGACCCGTCGCTCGCGGGCGCGGGCATCGCCACCGTGGCGGCGGCCCGGGACATCGTGGGGTCGGGGCCGGAGGCCGACAAGGCGCTGACCGCCTTCGTACGCTGGGCGCAGGCGGGCTCGGCCCCCGACTACCGCAGCATGCTCGCCGCCGTGGACGACCGCGCGTTCTGGAGCAGGCCGGTCGTCATCGTCCCGGAGCAGTCGGTGTGGCAGCACAACCGGCAGGGCGCCGCCGCCGACCCGGTGGTGGCCCTGCATCCGCGCGAGGGCACGATCAACCTCGACTACCCCTACGTCGTCAGCGCCACCGACCCCGCCACGGCGGCCGGGGCGCGGGCGTTCGGGGAGTGGCTGCGCTCCGGGAGCGTGCAGGAGACCGTGCGCAGGATGGGGTTCCGCTCGGCGGACGGCGCGCTGCCCCCGTACGGCGGCGGCCCCGGCCTGCCCACCGAACGCCCCCGCGCCCGGCCGTCGATCTCACCCGACATGATCGACGAGGCGCTGACCGCGTGGAGCCGGCTCGCCCCGCCGACCAACATCCTGGTCCTGGCCGACTCCTCCCGGCACATGGCCGGCCCGATCGAGGGGGAGAAGGGCGCCACCCGGTCCTCGGTGGCGCTGCGCGCGGCCAGGCTCGGGCTCCAGCTCTTCCCCGACTCCACGCACATGGGGCTGTGGGAGTTCGCCGAGGGGATACGCGAGGGCGAGCCGTACGCCGAGCGGGTGGGCCTCGGCCCGATCGCCGAACCGCCCGGCGAGACCCCGCGCAGCGGCGACCTCACCCGGCGCAGCCGCCTGGACGCCCTCACCCAGACCATGCGCGCGCACCCGAAGCTGGACAGCTCGCTGTACGACACGATCCTGGCCGGGTTCCGCGAGGTGACCGGGAACTACGACAGCGCCATGAACAACACGCTGCTCGTCATCACCGCCGGGCGCGACGACGGCACCGGGGTGTCGCGGCGCGAGCTGGTGGAGACCCTGCGCGAGGAGTGGAGCCCGGACCAGCCGGTCCAGATCGTCGTGGTCGCCTTCGGCGACGGCTCCGACCGCGCCGGGCTGAACGAGATCGTGTCGGTCACCAACGGCTCCCTGCACGTCGCGTCCGAGCCCGGCGAGATCATCGACGTCTTCCTGTCGGCACTGGCCCGCCGCCTGTGCCACCCCACCTGCCCGAAGGCGGCGGGCTAGCGTACGACGTAGAAGGCGGCGGGGTCGCGCGGCGGCCGGTCGCGGGGCGGGGCCGCCGGGTGGCCGACCGCGACCGCGCCCATCGGGTCCCAGGAGGCGGGCAGGCCGAGCACGTCGCGCACGACCGGGCGGCAGAACATCGTGGAGGACACCCACGCCGACCCCAGGCCCTCCACCGCGAGCTGCACCAGCAGGTTCTGCACGCCCGCGCCCGCCGCCACCACGAACATCTCCCGCTCTGCGGCGTTGCGCCGGTCGTCGCGGTAGGCGTGCGAGCCGTCCATGACCAGGCACGGCACGACGAGGTACGGCGCGTCGCGCAGCACGTCGCCCCGCCTGATCCGCTTGGCGATCGACTCCTCGGTGAAGCCGTCGCCGCGCAGGTCGGCGATCCAGGCGTCGCGCATGGCGTCCAGCAGCTTGGTCCGGGTCTCGGGGCGCTCCAGCAGCACGAACCGCCACGGCGTGGTGTGGTGCGGGGCGGGGGCGGCGATGGCCGCGGCCACCGCACGGCGTACGGCCTCGCCGTCCACGGGGCGGTCGTCGAACTCGCGGATGGTGCGCCGCGCGAACACCACGTCCCTGGAGCCGTAGCGGAACAGGTCGTCGTCGGCGGCCCGGACCAGCGCCCGCGCGCCCGGCCCGTCGTCCTCGGTGACCAGCCCGGCCAGCCCGCGCACGACCGCGACCGGCACCCCGGCCAGCTTGCCCTTGACCAGTTCGGCCGCCGCGGCGATCTCGTCGATGACCGCGGTGACGGTGACCGACAGCGGGTTGCCGTGGGTGTCCTCGCGGCCCCGGTAGTCCTCGACCGGCTTCACGCCCGCCGCGCCGATCGCCACGTCGGTGAGCCCGTTGCGCCAGGGCCGGCCGAAGGTGTCGGAGACGATCACGCCCGCTCGCACCCCGAGCCGTTCCCGCAGCCCGGCCCGGATGCGGCGGGCGGAGGCGTCGCTGTCCTCGGGCAGCAGCAGCACCGTGCCCGGCTCGGTGTTGGAGGCGTCCACGCCGGCCGCCGCCATCACCAGGCCGTGCCGGTTCTGGGAGATCACGGTGTCGCCGCGCCGCGCCACCACGCGCACGGTCTCCTCGGCTATCGCGGCCGAGCGGTCGGCGGCGGCGCGCAGCCGTCCCTCCGCCTTGCTCACGATCTTCGAGGTGACGACGAGGATGTCGCCGTCGGCGAGGTCCGGCGCCGCGGCGGCGATCAGGCCGGCCACGTCGTCGCCCGCCCGCACCTCGCCGATGCCGGTCACCGGCCTGATCTCGATCATGCGAACTCCCGGGCGAGGTCGAGCGCCGCGCGGGCCATGGCGGTGGTGGCCTCCGGGTCGCTCATGAGCAGCGGCCGGGCCACCACGCGTACGCCGTCCAGGCGCACGTCCGCGTCCTCCTCCGCGACCAGCCAGCCGTCGATCAGGTCGGCGCCGTAGTGGGCGAGCACGGCCTGCGCCGAGGTCTCCACCCCGATCGCGGTCAGGCAGGCGTCGGCCATGCCCCGCACCGGCGCCCCGCCGATGATCGGTGACACGCCGACGACGGTCTTGGCGGCCACGGCCTCGCGGATGCCCCTGATCTGCAGGATGGTGCCGATGCTGACCACCGGGTTGGACGGCGGCAGGATCACCACGTCGGCCTCGCCGATCGCCTCCAGCACCCCCGGGGCCGGCCGGGCGTCGTCGGCGCCGACCAGCGCGATCTCCTCGGCGGGCACCGAGGCCCGCAGCCGTACCCACCACTCCTGGAAGTGGATCGCCCGCCGCCCGTGCTCGTCGTCGATCACGACATGCGTCTCGGTCCGGTCGTCGCTCATCGGGATCAGCCGTACGCCCGGCTGCCACCGCGCGCACAACGCCTCGGTCACCTGCGACAGCGGGTATCCGGCGTTCAGCATCTGGGTGCGGACGATGTGGGTGGCGAAGTCGCGGTCGCCGAGCCCGAACCACTGCGGCTGCACGCCGTACGCGGCCAGCTCCTCCTTCACGACGTGCGACTCCTTGGCCCGGCCCCACCCCTGCTCCTCGTCGATCCCGCCGCCGAGCGTGTACATGACGGTGTCGAGGTCGGGACAGACCCGCAGGCCGAACAGGGTGATGTCATCGCCGGTGTTCCCGATGACGGTGATCTGCGCGTCGGGCTCCGCGGCCCGCAGGCCCCGCAGGAAACGCGCGCCGCCGATGCCACCGGCGAGGGAGACAATACGCATGCCCCCAGTCTCGCGCGTCCGCGACGCCGAGCCGCGCCCGCCCCACTCCTCACCGGCGGGGACCCATGGCCGCCATGGCGGATCGTGATCGGCCAGTGCCGGGCCGGTGGACGGTCGGTGCCGGGCCGGTGGCCGGGCAGTGGACGGTCGGTGCCGGGCCGGTGGCCGGGCAGTGGACGGTCGGTGCCGGGCCGGTGGCCGGGCAGTGGACGGTCCGTGCCCGGCCGGTGGCCGGACAGTGGACGGCCGGTGGCCGGACCAGTGGCCGTGCCAGTGGATGGACCAGCGGATAGCCCAGTGGATGGACCAGCGGACGGCCGGTGGGCGGCCGGTGGTCACGGAACTGTTCCGGCCGGGAGAGGGTCTTGTGATCGTTTCGGGATCGTCGTCGGCGGGCTGCTGACCTGCCAATCTGCCGGAAAAACTAGGAAAAAGTGCATCTTTGGGCACTAATGGGTTTCATGAGGTTGATGGGTGTACCGACACCAAAGTCAGCCATGTGCAAAACTTCCCGGGTGCGACACGGACCTTCTTGGGGGCAGTAGTGATCAGAATCGAGGCGAGCCGGCTCAGGGAACCGGCCGCGTGGATCATGTTCGCGGTGGCCGCGACCAGCATCGTCGTGGGCGTCGAGCGCCTGCTCGTGTCCGAGTCGTCACCATTCGGGGGATCGGCGTCGTTCGGTCTGCGCGCGGTCGGCAGCCTGTCCTCCCTCGTCTCGCCGGTCAACACCGCGCTCCTGCTCGGTGCGGTCCTGCTCGCCACCAAGATCGGCGGCGAGGCGCTCGCCCGCGCCAAGATGATCGTCATGGCCTCCTTCGGCGCGCTCGCCGTGGGGGCCGTCTTCGGTCTCATCGGCCTGCTCGGCGGTCTGGTCTCCGGTGACCTCAGCTTCCGCTCCGGGCTGGAGTTCCTGCTCACCGGCCTGGCCAGTCTCGCCATGGTCGTGATCGCGCTGCTCTACCTGGCCCCCCAGGCCCTCCCCGACCGCCCGCAGCGGGCCGCCGCGCCGCAGAACTTCGGCTACCCGCCACAGCAGCCCGTCCCCGGTCCGGGGCAGGAGCAGGGGCAGGGGTACGTGCCGACGCACAGCGCCGGCCCGGCGGGCGGCCCCGGTGCGCCGTACGCCGCGCCCCAGGGGCAGCCGCAACCCCAGCCGCCGCTGTACGAGCAGCCGCAGCAGCCGCACCAGCCGCAGCAGTCGCCGTACGAGCAGCACCAGCAGCCCTCCTTCGAGCAGCAGCCGGGGCAGCAGCAGCCCCCGTTCGCGTCCCCGCAGCAGCCGGCGCAGCAGGCGCCCGCGTACCAGCCGCAGCCCCAGGAGCCGCAGCAGGCCCAGTCGCAGCAGGCCGCCCTGCCCGCGCTGCCGCCGCCTCCCGCCGCCCAGGAGAGCGCGCCGCAGCAGCAGCCGCAGCCCCAGCCGGCCGCCCAGGAGCAGCCGTCGTACGCCCAGGAGCCGTCCTACGACTCCTCCTACGGCCAGGACCCGCTCGCCCGGCCCTACACGGCCGCCCACACGCAGCAGCCCGCCCCCGACTACGGCCAGGCGGCTCCGCAGTACGGCCAGCAGTCCTCCAGCGGCGAGTTCGGCCGCCCCGCGCCCGACTACGCCAACGCGCCCCTGCCGGGCGACTACGCCAACAACCCGCTGGGGTCCCCGCAGCAGCCGGCGTACCAGTCGTACGGGCAGCAGTCGCCCTACCAGCAGCCCCAGCAGCCGTACCAGCAGCAGCCCGCCGAGCCCGCCGCCGCCCAGTACGGCGGCTACGGCCAGCAGCAGGGGCAGCAGCAGGGCCAGCAGTTCGGCTCCGGTGAGTACCAGGACGGCGGCCCGGCGGTCACGCCGTACCCGCAGCAGCAACAGCAGCAGCAGTACTCCACGCCCGGCTACCAGACGCCGCCGGCGTACGGCCAGCAGCAGCCGTCGTCGTACCAGGGCTACGCCACGCAGCCCGAGCAGCCGCGCTATGAGGACCCGGTGCCGATGGACCCGCGCAGCCAGCAGCTCGCGCACGCCTACCAGCAGGCGCAGACCTACCAGCAGGCGCACGCGGGCACCGAGCCGCAGCTCCAGTACCCCGCCGAGAGCACGCCCCCGGCGCAGCACTACGACGACCCCTTCGGACACTCCCAGACGCCGCCCGCGTCGTCGTACACGCCGCAGCACAGCCAGCCGAGCAACCAGCCCCCCATGCAGCAGCCGGGCCAGCCGCAGGGCCAGCAGGGCCAGAACCAGTCCTGGCCGCCGGGGGAGCCGCTGGGGGACTCGACGTTGCGTTTCCAGCCGAAGGCGTACCAGGGGACCGACCCGCTGAACGTCAGCCGGCCGGGCGACGAGCCGATCGACCCCACGGCGATATACACGCCCGGTGACCCGCGAGCTTAATGACGGTGCAATCAACGCATAGAGAGAAGGTGGGTCTGGGTCAGGACTGGAAAACGTACTGGTACGTTTCCGTCCGCCGAGGGGGTCAGGCACGGTAGGCCGGGGTCTCAGGTGGGAAGACCGGCGACGATGGCAAGCATGCGACACCGAACCGGGGCGAGCGGGACTTCCCCCGGTATAGCGGCATGCCGCTTGACGTCACACGCGGCACGTGCGTGTAATTACAGACGTGTTGTTACGCCTTCCGCAGGGTGGGTATGGGGGAGGCGTCCATGGGGGGCTCCATTGCGGGCGGGCGGCAGGGAGGTGTGCAGTGGCCGACCTGGTCGATGCACAGGCGCTCAGCGCTGAAGATCTTGGCTGGCAGGAGCGCGCCTTGTGCGCGCAAACCGACCCAGAAGCGTTCTTCCCCGAAAAGGGAGGATCAACCCGGGAGGCCAAGAAGGTTTGCCGCTCCTGTGAGGTGCGGGCCGAGTGCCTTGAGTACGCACTCGAACACGACGAACGATTCGGCATCTGGGGCGGCCTGTCCGAACGGGAACGCCGCCGAATCAAGCGAGAGGCCGGTTAACGGCCCACGACCGGGTCTCCTGCCACCAGGGGCGGGCCGGCCCGCCTGCGGGCAGTGGCGTACTTGCGGGCTGCGGGGTAGCGCGCGTACGGGCGGTTCGTGCTCACGGACGGCGGGGTAACGCCCCTCCGGCCAGTATGTGCTCGCGGGCGGCGGGGGTAACACGCCTGCGGCCGGTGCGTAGCTACGCGTGGCCCGTTCGCTGGACCCGGGCGCGCAGCTCGTGCAGTGCGCGGGCGGCGGGGTAGCGCGCCCACGGTGGTGCGCGCTCCGCGGGGCGGTCAGCACGCCTACGGCCCGCTTTGGGGCGGGATGCCTCTGGGTCGTGCGCCCAATGGCCCACGCACCCGTGCACACCCGCCCCGGCCGCGCAGGCCCGCGTGGAGTGCATGCGGCGCGGGTATCGCGGGCGTAACCGGTGCACACCCGGCGCACCCGAGCACAACTGTGCGCATACCCGGGCGCGCCCGGCTCACCGCGCGCGCTCATGGCGCGTGCTCACCACGCATGCCGAGGGTGCCGGGGCGCGTCTCGTGGAAGGGCCTGTCCGGCATCGTCCTCGGCGGCGGGTGGGGCGGCACCCCTCCGGCGCGCACGACGTGGCGCAACGGGCGGACACCGGGTGCGACATCGCACCTGGGCACACCAGGCGCCTTCCGCGCCGCGCGCCTTCCGCAGCGCCCTATGACCGGTGCGTGCCTGTGGTCCGTGCTTCGCACAACGCGGTTCGGGCGTATCGAGGGGGGCGTGTCTTCCCTCGTCGGTCGCGAGGCTCATTCGTGGTCTCGCACTCTTCTCAGCCCAGGCGGGACCCGCGCCCAACCGGTCCGCCCGATTACCGGAGCGTGCGCTCTGGCCTGGCTTGCCCTTGGCGAGCCGGGGTGGCCCTATGGATGGGCGTCCGCCATTCGCAGGCCGGGGGCGTCCCGGGCCTTCCATGGCGGCCGGTTGGCGTGCGTTGTGGGGCAAAAGCGGGCGAATCGCTGAGCATGAGCCATAAGCCCTGCAATAAAGTGCGGAGCACGTCCGATTGGGGCTTCCCTCCGCCACTGACAGTCGGGGTCCATGTCCAGCACAGATGTTCCCTACGGCGCGCGGCACGCGGTGACCGCGATCGTCGTCGCGCATGACGGCGCCCGATGGCTCGCGGACACGGTGGCCGCGGTGATGCGGCAGAGCCGGCCGGTGGATCGGCTGGTGGGGGTGGACAACGGGAGCCGGGACGGCGGTGGGCGGGTGCTGGAGGAGGCGCTCGGGCAGGGGAACGTGCTGGCGCTGCCGCGCTCCACGGGGTTCGGGGAGGCCGTGGGGGAGGTGCTGGAGCGGCTGCCGGCCGCGCGGGCGCCGGGGGTCGTGGAGTGGGTCTGGCTGATCCACGACGACTGCGCGCCGGACGTACGGGCGCTTGAGGCCCTGCTGTGGGCGGCCGACCATGACCCGTCGGCGGCGGTGCTGGGGCCGAAGCTGCGCGACTGGCTGGACCGGCGGCTGCTGCTCGAAGTGGGCGTGACCGTCGATCGGACCGGGCGCAGGGACACCGGGCTGGAGGCGCGCGAGTACGACCAGGGGCAGCACGACGGGGTGCACGACACGCTGTCGGTGTCCACCGCCGGGATGCTGATCCGGCGGGACGTGTGGGACGAGGTGGGCGGGCTCGATCCCGCCCTGCCGGTGTTCCGTGACGACCTGGACCTGTGCTGGCGGGTGCGCAACGCCGGGCACCGGGTGCTCAACGTGAGCCATGCGGTCGCCTGGCACGCCGAGGCCGCGACGCGGCGCCGCAGGCGGATCACGGCCAGCGACCATCATCCGCGGCGGCTCGACCGGCGCAACGCGATGTTCGTGGTGATGGCGAACCTGCCCTTCCGGGCGCTGCTGTGGGCGCTGGTCCGCAACGTGGTGGGCTCGCTGTTCCGGACGGTGCTGTTCATGCTGGCCAAGCAGCCCGCCAACGCCCTGGACGAGATCAGCGCGCTCGGGTCCGTGCTCGCCCACCCCGGGCGCATGCTCAGGGCCCGCCGGGCGCGCGCCACGGGCAGGAAGCAGAACTACCCGCAGATCAAGCGGCTGCTCAGCCCGCCCGGTGCGTCGTACCGGCGGATCGTGGACATGGTGCAGGGGTTCCTGTCCGGGGCCGGGCCGGTGGATTCGAGCGGGCGCCACCACGCCGCGGCCGAGCGGCAGGAGCAGGACGACGGCGACGAGCTGCTGGTGGACGCGGGCGTGATGCAGCGCGTGTTCGGCAACCCGGGCGTGCTGCTGTTCCTCGGCCTGCTCGCGGTGACCGTGGCCGCCGAGCGCACCCTGCTGGGCGGCGACCGGCTGGGCGGCGGCGCGCTGGTGCCCGTGATCGGCGGGGCCTCGGACCTGTGGCGGCTGTACACCGAGGGCTTCCACGCCACCGGCCTGGGCACCGACGCGTGGACGCCCCCGTACGTCGCGGTGATCGCGGTGCTGTCCACGGTCCTGTTCGGCAAGCCGTGGCTGGCCGTTACGGTGCTGTTGCTCGGCTGCGTGCCCCTCGCCGGGGTGTCCGCCTACCTCGCCACCCGGCGCATGATCCCCAGCGCGGGCGCGCGGCTGTGGCTGGCCGCGACGTACGCGCTGATGCCGGTCGCCACCGGGGCCATCGCGGCCGGGCGGCTCGGCACCGCCGTGGTGCTGGTCCTGCTGCCGGTGTACGCCGCGCTGGCCACGGTGCTGCTCGCGGCCGAGGGCCGCCGCTCCCGGCGGGCCGCGTGGGGGCTCGGGCTGCTGCTGGCCGTCGGCACCGCGTTCGCCCCGCTCGTGTACGTCCTGGCCGCGATCATCGGCGTCCTGGGCGCCACCGCCTTCGGCAGCGCGCGGCGCGGAGTCGGCGTGTCGGTGGGCATCGCGCTGGGCGTGCCGCTGGTGCTGCTGTTCCCCTGGCTGGCCCAGATCGCCCGCCACCCCGGGCAGATCCTGCTGGAGGCCGGGCTGCACCGGCCGTCCCTGGTGGACCCGCGGCTGCCCGCGGCCGACCTGCTCGCGCTGAGTCCGGGCGGGCCGGGCATGCCGCCGCTGTGGGTGACCGCCGGGCTCATCGCTGCGGCCCTGGGCACGCTGCTCATCCGCCGTCAGCGCATGGTCGTGGCGGTCTGCTGGGGCGTGGCGGTGTTCGGGGTGCTGGTGGCGATCCTGGCCGGCCGGGCCACCGTGACCTCGATCGCGGGCAGCGAGGCCGCCCCCGCCTGGCCCGGCGTCCCGCTGGCGTTCGCCGCGACCGGCATGCTGGTCGTGGTCGCGCTGACCTCGCACCGGCTGGCGGAGTTCCGCGCCGCGGGCGGGCTGCGCCGGATCGCCGCGGTGCTCGCCGCCGCGGTCGCCTTCTCCACCCCGGTGCTCGCGGCGGGGTTCTGGGTCTACCGGGGCGTCACCGGGCCGCTGCGGGGCGACCTGCCGGACGCGATGCCCGCCCTGGCCGCCGCCGGGTCGGAGGACGGCGAGCGTACGCTGGTGCTGCGCTCCAGCGAGGCCGGCGGGCTCACCTACACCGTGCTGCGCAACCGCACCCCCCTCATGGGCGAGACCGACCTGCCCGCGCCCGGCCAGGCGCGCGGCCGGCTGGCCGTGGCGGCGTCCGGGCTGGCCTCCGGGCGCGGCGGCCAGGACGCCGCGGTGCTCGCCACGTACGGCGTGCGGTTCGTGGTCCTGGTCGCGCCCATCGACCCCGCGGTCACCCGGGCGCTGGACTCCCAGCCGGCGCTGGCCCGGATGAGCCTGACCGAGACCACCGGCGTGTGGCGGCTGGCGTCCCCGCTGGGGCGGGCCTGGATCGCCGACTCCGCGGGCACGCGCACCCCGGTCAAGGTCACCCGTACGCCCGACGGCGGCCTCACCGCCGCCGTACCGGCCGGGCCCGCCGGGCGTACGCTCGTGCTGGCCGAGCCCGCCGGCGACTGGACCGCCACCCTGGGCGGCGCCACGCTCGCCCGCACCACCGTGGACGGCTGGGCCCAGGGCTTCACCCTCGGCACCGCCGCCGGAACCGCCCGCATCGCCTACGACGACCAGTGGCACGCGATCTGGCTGTGGGTGCAGGCCGGCCTGGTCGCGCTGGTGCTCGTGCTGGCGGCGCCCGGCTCCCGGGCCGACGAGGCCGCCCCCGACTACGCCGACCCGCCGCCGGGCGAGGCCGCGCCCGCCGAGCCGGAGCGGCCGGCGGGACGGCGCGGCAGGCGGGCGAAGCGATCGGAGGTGGCCGCCCGGTGAAGTTCCTGGTCGAGAACCGCTTCGGCATGCTGCTGCTGGTCGTGATCTCGCTGCTCGCCCTGTACGGCGTCGCCCACGTGACCCAGCCCCCCGAGACCGTCACCGCCGCCCCGCAGCCCAAGCGGGTCACCGTGGAGTCGGTGAACACCGTCTGCCCCGACCCCGGCGACTCCGTGGTGAGCGCCGTCGCCCCCGGCCGCGAGGGCGCCCGCGGCGGCGCCGCCACCGTCACCGCCCTGACCGCGCCGGGCGAGAAGGCCGGACCTGCTGCGACCCTGGACCAGCCCGGCAAGTTGTGGCAGAAGAAGCAGGCCGCGCGCACCGGGCCGCTGATCGTCGCGGGCGACGGGGCGATGGCCGCCGGCCTGGAGGCCGCGCAGACCGCCACCGCCACCTCAGGGGCCCGGCGCGGGCTCGCGGGCGTACGCTGCGTCGAGCCCGCGGCCGAGGCGTGGTTCGTCGGGCCGGGCCCGGCCGCCGCGGCCGAGGTCACGCTGTACGTCGCCAACCCCGACAGCGCCCCCGCCTCGGTGGAGGTCGCCGTCTACGCGGGCGAGGGTCCGGTGGTCGGTGACCACGGGTTCATGGTCGAGCCGGGCGAGCACCGTACGGTCAACCTCAAGGACATCGCCCCCTCGCCGCTGGTCATGGCCGTCTCGGTGCGCACCGGCAGCGGCCGGGTGGCCAGCGCGGTGCGGGCCGAGATGGGCGAGGGGCGCGGCGTGGACTGGCTGCCGCAGGCCGCCGCCCCCGCCAAGTCGGTCGTGGTGCCCGGCATCCCGGGCGGCGGCGGCCGGCGCGAGCTGTACGTCGCCGCGCCCGGCGAGTCGGACGCGGTCGTACAGGTCAAGGCGATCACCGCGGACGGCTTCTACGCCCTGAAGAACCGCGAGACCGTCGAGGTGCCCGCCGGCTCGGTGGCCACGCTCGACCTGTCCACCGGCATCGGCGGCCAGCCCGCCGCGATAGCGCTCACCAGCGAGACGCCGATCGTGGCCGGCATGGTCATCACCGCGACCGGCACGCGGCTCGACGTCGCCTTCAGCGCGGGCGCGGCCCCGATCGACCTGGGCAGCGTGGTCGCCGACAACCGCTCCGGCAAGGACACCAAGTCGGCGCTGATCCTGTCGGCCCCGGGCAAGGCGGCCAAGGTGAGCGTGCAGGTGCTCCCCGCCGAGGGCGCCGCCCCCGCCGCCACCGAGGCCGAGATCCCGGCCGCCAGGACCGAGCAGATCGCGCTCCCCAAGGTCCGCGGCGCCTTCGCCGTCGCGGTCACGCCGCTGCCCGGCTCCGGCCCCGTCTACGGCGGCCGGGTCCTGGACCAGCGCGACGGGAACGGCCTGCTCATCACCGCCCAGCCCCTCGCCGCCGGCCGCACCTGGGCGCTGGTACCACCGCTCACCGACTCCCCCTCCACGGTGCTGCCGTAGGCGCCCGGCACCGCCGCGACCCCGTGGTGCCAGTCGTCAGCGCCGCTCCTCAGCGCCGGTCCTCAGTGCCGGTCGTCGTAGCCCGGGTCGATGGTCTCGGGCGACAGCCCCAGCAGGCTCGCCACCTGCTCCACCACGGCGTCGTGCACGTACGCGCCGAGCTGGTCGCGGTCGCGCGCCCGCGCCTCCAGCGGACGCCGGTAGACCACCACGCTCGCCGGATCGGAGCCCGAGGCGGCCTCGGCCCGCCCGAACGGGATGGGCTCGCCCCCGACCCGCTCCGGCCCGTCGCCCAGCTCCGACAGCGGCGGCACGTCCTCCACCACGAACTCCACCGACGCGAGCTGCTTGCTCCACCGCGGCTTGAGCCGGTCCACCGCGTCCAGCACGAGATCGTCGAAGCGCTCGCTGCGCGACCTGGCGATCGGCACGTGCGAGGGCGCGATGGGCCCGCGCATCCCCCGCCCGTGCCGATCCCTCCGGCGCGGACCGCGAGGCCGCGGACCTCCAGAATGCGAACTCACAGCAAGAGCTTAAGCGCAGGTGGGCCAACGGCGCTTGGGCGCGGGCACGCCAAGGGTTCCGCCGGAAGAGGACGGCGACAGGGCGGCGGTGGACGCGGGCCGCGAGCGCGGCGCCCAGGCCCCGCCGCCACCCTCCGTCACCGGCCCTGCCGGGAACCGGGACCCCTGTGGGCCGTTTTGGGGTTCCCATACCTGGCCACTGGTTACCCTTTGTGTTCGGCCGTTTACGAATGCGGCGCGGTGGGGTAAAGGTCGGGTGGCGGCCAGGGGGTGTGGGCGGCGACGGCGAGGTCGGGGGCGGGGTGCGACGGGGTGGAGCAGGCGCCATAAGCACAACAACCGCATTAAGCGCGCCCGAATTGTGGCGACACGCTCGTTAAGAGCGCTCGGATAGTGGCGCCTCGGACTCTTACCGGATACGGTCCCTCCGTGAGCCCCGTCCGCCGCTGTTCGCGCACCGCCTGCAGTCAGCCCGCCGTCTTCACGCTCACGTACGTCTACGCCGACTCGACCGCTGTTCTCGGCCCCTTGGCAACGTACGCCGAGCCGCACTGTTACGACCTGTGTGCCGAACACGCCGAGCGGCTCACCGCGCCCCGGGGCTGGGAGGTCGTGCGGCTGCCCAGCGAGGCCGGGCAGCCGAGCACCGACGACCTCGAAGCGCTGGCCAACGCGGTGCGCGAGGCCGCGCGGCCGGCGCCGCCGCCGGGCGGGGAGCCGGTGGGCCAGGGCGTCGAGGTGGGCCGCCGCGGCCATCTCAGAGTGCTCCGCTCCGCGCAACCCAAGCACGACCGCTAGCGTAGGCTCGAAGCGTTCGTCAGGCGGCCAAGCGACTACCAGGGCGGAGCAGAGTGGGCGACCTCGCCAGGATCTTCAAGGCGTACGACATCCGCGGCGTCGTGCCGGACGAGCTCGACGAGGCCGTCGCGCAGGCCGTGGGGGCCGCGTTCACCGAGGTCGTCGGGGCGACCAGGCTGGTGGTCGCCCGCGACATGCGCGAGTCCTCCGAAGGGCTCGCGGCGGCGTTCGCGCGCGGCGCGACCTCGCGCGGGGCCGATGTGATCGACGCCGGGCTCGGCTCCACCGACCTGCTGTACTACGCCAGCGGGGCGCTCGGCCTGCCCGGCGTGATGTTCACCGCGAGCCACAACCCGGCCCGCTACAACGGCATGAAGATGTGCCGCGCCGGGGCCGTGCCGGTCGGCGGCGACACCGGGCTGGCCGAGATCCGCGACCGCGCCGCCGAGATCCTGGCGGCGCCGCCCGCGGCCGGCGCGCGTGCGGGCACGGTCACGCGCGAGGACCTGACCAGCGCGTACGCCGCCCACCTGCGCACCCTCGTCGATCTGTCGTCGATCCGGCCGCTGAAGGTCGCGGTGGACGCCGGCAACGGCATGGGCGGGCACACCGTGCCGGTGGTGTTCGCCGGGCTGCCGCTCGACCTGGTGCCGCTGTACTTCGAGCTCGACGGCACCTTCCCCAACCACGAGGCCAACCCGATCGAGCCGGCCAACCTGGTCGATCTGCGCAAGGCCGTGGTGGAGTCGGGGGCCGACATCGGGATCGCCTACGACGGCGACGCCGACCGCTGCTGGGTGATCGACGAGCGCGGCGAGTCGGTGTCCCCGTCCACGATCACCGCGCTGGTGGCGGTGCGCGAGCTGGCCAAGCACCCCGGCTCGCCGATCATCCACAACCTGATCACCTCCCGGGCGGTGCCCGAGATCGTGGCCGAGCACGGCGGGGTGCCGGTGCGCACCCGCGTGGGCCACTCGATCATCAAGGCCGAGATGGCCCGCACCGGCGCGATCTTCGGCGGGGAGCACTCCGCCCACTACTACTTCCGCGACTTCTGGTACGCCGACTCGGGCATGCTGGCCGCGCTGCACGTGCTGGCCGCCCTCGGCGGGCAGGACCGGCCGCTGTCGGAGCTGCTGGCCGGCTACTCCCGCTACGCGGCCTCCGGCGAGATCAACAGCACGGTCCCCGACCAGGCCGCCGCGCTGGCCCGCGTCCGCGCCCACTACGACGGCCGCGACGGCGTGAGCTTCGACGATCTCGACGGCCTGACGGTCACGGGTCCGGAGTGGTGGTTCAATCTACGTCCGTCCAACACCGAGCCGCTTCTCCGGCTGAACGCCGAAGCGGCCGACGAGCATCAGATGGCGGCGGTGCGCGACGAGGTCCTCGCCGTCGTGAGGAGAGACCTGTGAAGATCGACGACTGGTTGCTGGAGATCCTCGCCTGCCCGGCGTGCAAGTCGCCGCTGCGCGCCGAGCCCGAGAGCGAGGAGCTGGTCTGCACGTCGTCCGCGTGCGGTCTGGTCTATCCGGTGCGCGATGACATCCCGGTTCTCCTCGTGGACGAGGCGCGCAAGCCGTGACCCGGGTCCCGCCGCCGGTCCCGATGCGGGGAGAGGCGAGGGGAGAGGCGCGGTGACCGGCGAGCTGCAGTGGGAGCCCGACCGGCTGGACGACCAGGACCATCTGGTCGAGCGCGACGCCGGCGCCATGCTGCGCGCGGTGGCGTCCTCCGGCGCGCAGATCCGGGTGGCCCTCCGGCTGGCCAGGGAGGCCAAGCTGGACGCGCTGGCGGCCGACGGGCGCCCGCGCGCGGTCGTCGTGGCCGGCGTGGGCGGCTCGGCCGTCGCGGGCGAGATCCTGGCCGCGGTGTGCGGTCCCGGCGTCCCCGTGCCGATCCTCAGCGTGCGCTCGAACCGGCTGCCGGGCTGGGTGGGCGCGGCCGACCTGGTGATCGCGGTGTCGCACTCGGGCCGGTCGGAGGAGACCCTGGCGGTGGCGGCCGAGGCCGTGCGCCGCGGGTGCAGGCTGCTCGCCGTGGGCGGCGAGGACACGCCGCTGCGGGCCATCGCCAGGCAGGCCGGGGCGCCGTACGCGGAGGTGCGGGCACAGGGCCCGTCCCGTACGGCGGTGTGGGGCCTGACGGTGCCGTTGCTGGTCGCGGCGGGCGAGCTGGGGCTGAGCCGGATCGACGAGGCCGTGTTCGAGGCGGCGGCCGGGCGGCTGGAGGACATGGCCCACCGCTGCCGCCCGTCCAGCGAGTCGTTCATCAACCCGGGCAAGCTGCTGGCCATGGAGCTGGCCGGCACGGTGCCGATCATCTGGGGGGCCGCGCCGGTGGCCTCGGTGGCGGCCAGGCGGCTGGCCGGCCAGTTGCACAAGAACGCCAAGTACCCGGCGATCGTGGGCGAGATCCCCGAGGCCCTGCACGACCAGCTCGCGGTGTTCGACGGCCCGTTCGCGGGCCGCGACATCTTCTCCGACGACGCCGGGCGCTCGCTGCGGCTGTTCGTGTTCCGCGACACCGAGGAGTACCAGGAGGACGCGCGGCGGCGCGAGGTCGCGGTGCGCATGGCGCACGACCGCGACGTCCCGGTGACCGAGCTGGCCGGCGAGGGCGGGCATCCGCTGGAGCGGCTGGCGGGGTTGATCGGCCTGGCCGATTACGGCAGTGTCTACCTGGCGCTGGGATACGGCATCGATCCGACCCCGGTATCTGCCATCGCCGAACTGAAGGCGCGAATAACCCAATAAGCTTCCCCTGGTCTTATTTCGCAACACGATGGGTGGGGACGAGACGTGAGCGCGGGTGGCGGTACTAAGGCGATCATCGCGGCACTGGTCGCGAACCTGTCGATCGCGGCGGCCAAGTTCGTGGCCTTCGTGATCACCGCGTCGTCGTCGATGCTCGCCGAGTCGATTCACTCGGTGGCCGACTCGGGCAACCAGATCCTGCTGCTCGTCGGCGGCAAGCGGGCCGAGCGCGCCCGCACGCCGCAGCACCCGTTCGGCTACGGCCGCGAGCGCTACTTCTACGCCTTCGTGGTCGCGGTCGTGCTGTTCACGGTCGGCGCGCTGTTCTCGCTGTACGAGGGCTGGCACAAGTGGAGCGACCCGCACCCGGTCGAGACCCCGATCGTGGCGTTCGGCGTGCTGATCTTCGCGATCATCGCCGAGACGTTCTCCTTCCGCACCGCGATCCGCGAGGCCAACCACGTCCGCGGCAAGCAGTCGTGGGTGCAGTTCATCCGCCGGTCCAAGTCGCCCGAGCTGCCGGTCATCGTCCTTGAGGACCTCGGCGCGCTGCTGGGCCTGATCTTCGCGCTGTTCGGCGTGACCATGGCGGTCGTCACCGGCGACGGACGCTGGGACGCCGTCGGCACCATGATGATCGGCGTGCTGCTCGCGGCCATCGCGGTCGTCCTGGCCGTGGAGACCAAGTCGCTGCTGATCGGCGAGAGCGCGGGCCCGGAGATGGAGGCCGAGATCGTCAAGGCGCTCACCGCCGGGCCGGAGGTCCCCAAGGTCATCCACCTGCGCACGCTGCACCTCGGCCCGGAGGAGCTGCTGGTCGCGGCCAAGATCGCCATCGACCACGACGACACGGCCTCGGAGGTCGCGCGGGGCATCGACGCCGCCGAGCAGCGGGTGCGTACGGCGGTGCCCATGGCCCGGGTGATCTACCTGGAACCCGACCTCTACCAGGACGAGAAGGCCAAGGCCCCCTCGGCGGGCTAGCGCCGCGGGGGCGGGGCGCCGCGGAGCAGCCGCAGCGCCTTCTCCTTCTCGAAGTCCAGGGCGCGCCGGGGCGCCTGGATGCGGCCGATGCGCAGCCCCAGCTCGCGTACGGCGTGCGCCACCGCGGGCTCGGTCAGCACGCGCAGGCCGAAGGCCAGCTCGGCCGGGGAGACGTCGAAGCGCCGCTCCAGCTCCATGGCCTGGGCCACCGCCGCCAGCTCCTCCTCGCCGAACCTGCGGTGCGCGCCCCGGTCGCGCACGGGCGGGAGGAGCCCGAGCGCCTCCCGGTAGCGGAGCATCCGCGGGGACATGCCGAGCCGCCGTGCCGCCTCCGTGATACGCATCTTCACATTCTTGTGTCAGATTCGCTCGCGTCAAGGTGCGTCCGTGTGAAGCGCGCCCGTAAACTCGCTGCGACGACATCATCCAGAGGGGAATCAGATGGACTTCAAGGTCGCCGACCTCTCGCTGGCCGCCTTCGGACGCAAAGAGATCCAGCTCGCGGAGCACGAGATGCCCGGCCTGATGGCCACGCGCCGCGAGTACGCCGGCACCCGCCCGCTGGCCGGCGCCAGGATCATGGGCTCACTGCACATGACGATCCAGACCGCGGTGCTGATCGAGACCCTGGTCGAGCTGGGCGCCGACGTGCGCTGGGTGAGCTGCAACATCTTCTCCACCCAGGACCACGCCGCCGCCGCGGTGGTCGTCGGCCCCGACGGCACCCCCGACGACCCCAAGGGCGTGCCGGTCTTCGCCTGGAAGGGCGAGACGCTGGAGGAGTACTGGTGGTGCACCGAGCAGGCGCTGCAGTGGCCTGACGGGGGCGGCCCGAACATGATCCTGGACGACGGCGGCGACGCGACGCTGCTGGTGCACAAGGGCGCCGAGTACGAGGCCGCCGGCGCCGTGCCGACCGCGAGCGCCGACGACCCCGAGGAGTGGAAGATCATCCTCGACACGCTGCGCCGCTCGATCGCCGAGCGTCCCGGCAGGTGGACCGAGATCGCCAAGGGCATCAAGGGCGTCACCGAGGAGACCACCACCGGCGTGCACCGCCTGTACGAGATGCACAAGAACGGCCGCCTGCTGTTCCCGGCGATCAACGTCAACGACTCGGTCACCAAGTCGAAGTTCGACAACAAGTACGGCTGCCGCCACTCCGTCATCGACGGCCTGAACCGCGCCACCGACGTGCTGATCGGCGGCAAGGTCGCCGTCGTGTGCGGCTACGGCGACGTGGGCAAGGGCTGCGCCGACGCGCTGCGCGGCCAGGGCGCCCGGGTCATCGTCACCGAGATCGACCCGATCTGCGCGCTCCAGGCCGCCATGGACGGCTTCCAGGTCACCACCCTGGACGAGGTCGTCGGCATCGCCGACATCTTCGTGACCGCCACCGGCAACTTCAACATCATTACGGCCGAGCACATGGCCAAGATGAAGCACCAGGCGATCGTGTCCAACATCGGCCACTTCGACAACGAGATCGACATGGCCGGCCTCGCCCGGGTCGAGGGCATCAAGCGCAACAACATCAAGCCGCAGGTGGACGAGTGGGTCTTCCCCGACGGCCACTCCATCATCGTCCTGGCCGAGGGCCGGCTGATGAACCTGGGCTGCGCCACCGGTCACCCCTCGTTCGTGATGTCCAACTCCTTCACCAACCAGGTCATCGCGCAGATCGAGCTGTTCACCAAGACCGCCGACTACCCGGTGGGCGTGTACACCCTGCCCAAGCACCTGGACGAGAAGGTCGCCCGGCTGCACCTCGACGCCCTCGGCGTCAAGCTCACCGAGCTGACCAAGGAGCAGGCCGAGTACATCGGCGTGGACGTGCAGGGCCCGTACAAGCCCGACCACTACCGCTACTGAGCCGACCCGGGCGGGCACCGACGTGGAGATCGCGGAGGCGGGGGAGCGGCGCATCGACTGGGCGGCGCGGGCGATGCCCGTGCTGCACGCGGTCGGCGCGCGCTTCGCCGCCGAGCGCCCGCTCGACGGCCTGAAGATCGCCGCGTGCCTGCACGTCACCGCCGAGACGGCGGTGCTGATGGGCGCGCTGGGCGCGGGCGGCGCGCGGATCGCGCTGGCCGCGTCCAACCCGCTGTCCACCCAGGACGACGTGGCGGCGGCGCTGGGCGACTACGGCATCGCGGTCCACGCCCGTGCGGGGGTGGACCGCGAGACCTACTACCGGCACATCAACGCCGCGCTGGACATCGGGCCCGACATCGTCCTCGACGACGGCTGCGACCTGGTCAACACGCTGCACACCGAGCGGGTGGAGTTGCTGCCGGGCGTGATCGGGGGCTGCGAGGAGACCACGACCGGCATCATCCGGCTGCGCCAGATGGCCGCCGAGCGGGCGCTGCGGTTCCCGATGGTGGCGGTGAACGACACCCGAACCAAGCGCATGTTCGACAACCGGTACGGCACCGGCCAGTCCACCGTGGACGGCATCATGCGCGCCACCAACACCCTCCTCGCCGGCAAGACCGTGGTGGTGGCCGGCTTCGGCTACTGCGGCCGGGGCGTCGCCGAGCGGGCCAAGGGCCTGGGCGCGCGGGTGATCGTCACCGAGATCGACCCGGTCAAGGCCCTGGACGCCACGCTCCAGGGCTACGACGTGCGCCCCATGGCCGCCGCCGCCGAACTCGGCGACGTGTTCGTCACCGTCACCGGCAACCGCGACGTCATCCGGGGCGAGCACCTGGTGCTGATGAAGGACGGCGCGATCCTGGCCAACGCCGGCCACTTCGACGTGGAGATCGACGTCCGCGCGCTGGAGGGCCTGGCCGCCGCCGTCCACCGCGGCGTCCGGCCCAGCACCGACGAGTACGTCCTCCCCGACGGCCGCCGCCTCCTGCTGCTGGCCGAGGGCCGCCTGGTCAACCTGACGGCCGCCGAGGGCCACCCCGCGGCGGTCATGGACATGTCCTTCTCGGCCCAGGCGCTCGCGGTCACCTGGCTGGTCCGCGAGCACCAAGGGCTCGAACCGGGCGTGTACGACGTGCCGCCCGAGGTCGACACCGAGGTCGCCCGCCTCAAGCTCGACGCGGCGGGCGTACGGGTGGACACCCTCACGCCGGACCAGGAGGCGTACCTGCACTCCTGGCGCTCCGGCACCGCCTGAACCGCCCCCCAGGGCGCGCCCCCTCGTCCGAGGCGTGGCATGCGCGGTGCACGGTGGGCCGCCCCGGGCCGCCCACGAGACCGGGAATGTGAAAGGCCGTCCGCCCCGCCTCCCAGGAGGCCGAGGTGAGAGGCCGGCCTCCTGACCTCGCACGGTTCTGGGGCGGGGCCGCGCTACTACCGCTTCCGTGCCCCGCACCGCGCTCTGGCCCGGCACGGGCCCGGGTGGGGCCGCGCTACTACCGGCGCCGGCCCTGCACCACCCAGGCCCCGCACGGCCCGCGCTACTACGGTTCCGCGCCTCGCGCCGCCCTGGCCCGGCACGGGTCTGGGGCGGGGGCGCGCTGCTACCGGCTCCGCTCCCCGCATCGCTCTGGCCCGGCACGGGCCCGGGGTGGGGGCGCGCTGCTACCGGCGCCGGCCCTGCACCACCCAGGCCCCGCACGGGCCCGCGCTACTACGGTTCCGCGCCTCGCGCCGCCCTGGCCCCGCAAGGGCCCGGGGCGGGGCCGCGCAAGGGCCCGGTGCGGGGCCGCGCAAGGGCCCGGGGCGGGGCCGCGCTGCCACCGGCTTCGGCCCTGCACTGCTCTGGCCCCGCAAGGGCCCGGGGGCGGGGCCGCGCTGCCACCGGCTTCGGCCGTGCACTGCTCTGGCCTCGCACGGGTCTGGGGTGGGGCCGCGCTGCTACCGGTTCCGCGCCCCGCGCCGCCCTGGCCCGGCACGAGCGCGGGGTGGGGGCGCGCTGCTACCGGTTCCGCGCCCCGTACCGCCCTGGCCCGGCACGGGCCTGGGGTGAAGGAGCGGACACCAGGGCGCTCATGCGGCCCGGCCCTTTATCGGTCGGGCTGGCGCGGCCTGTGTTGAGGGCGGGTCAAATGCGTGTTACGTCTGACACCGAAACCGACATTAGGTAATAAAGCGTATTAAAGGCGGCTCATTCGGTTTATCTCCACGGCCTGGGTGACCGAAATGTCCTCGGCCAGCTCCAGTACCCGTACGTGCGAGCCGCGTTCCAGCACCTCGCGGGCCATGGTGATCGCGCCCTGGTGGTGGGCGATCATGAGCTGCACGTAGAGCTGGTCGAACTCCTCCCCGGTGGCGGCCTTGAGCCGGTCGAGCTGTTCCGGGGTGGCCATGCCCGGCATGCCGGCGTGCGCGGCGTGGTGGTCGGGCACCTTCTGGCCCTGCTCGCGCAGCCAGCTCGTCATCAGGTTGATCTCCGGGCCCTGGGTGTCCTTGATCCGGTCGGCGAAGCGCCTGACGCCGTCGGACGCGGCGCGCGAGGGGGCGAGCAGGCTCATGTCCAGGGCCTGCCGGTGGTGGACGATCATGTTCTGCATGAACAGCACGTCGGCGGCGTTGGCCGTCGGCGTCGGGATGGCGGTCGCCGCCTCGCTCGGCTGGAGCGTCCTGGCCGGCTCGCCCGGCTCGCCCGGGGCGATCACCGGGGCGGTGGGCCGGGTCACGGGGGCGGCGGGGGAGCCGCTGCACCCGGCCGAGGCGAGCAGCGCCACCAGTGCCGCCGTGCCCGCGAGCGCGAGCCCGGGGGAAAAGCGTCCCGCCCTTATCTGCCTGACCAGGACGAATGCCGTGCGCACCCGACCTCCTTCATGTCTGATGTGGGACCGTGCACCCTAACTTGTGGCGGTATGTCGGGTAAAGGGGGCAGACATGTACTTTCTATTGACACATTGCTGCCTAGACCATTGACGGGATGGGAGTCAGAATTTGCTCATTTATGCGCACCTTATCTGTGTGCGTAGGACCAAGGAGGTTCCTGAGTGTTCTCCCTCGCCCGGACCGGTCTGAGAGGCCGGATCGCCGTCGCGACCACCGTCGCGGCGGCGCTGGGGTTCACGGCGATGCCCGCCCAAGCAGCGGACATCCCGGGGCCCGATGAGATCGTGATGAGCCAGAACGTGCAGCATGTTCTCAACGTGCCCAAGCCGGAGCCCCTGGCAACGACCATCAACACCGACCTCGCCTTCCAGGGCCGTTACGCCTATGCCGGCAACTACGGCGGGTTCACCATCTACGACATCAAGAACCCCAAGCAGGCCAAGGTGGTCAGCTCGGTCCTGTGCCCCGGCTCGCAGATGGACGTGTCGGTCTACGGCGACCTGCTGTTCGGCTCCGTGGACTCCTCCAGGAACAACGACTCGTGCTCCAGCACGTCGCAGAGCGCGACGATCGAGTCGTCCTGGGAGGGCATCCGGATCTTCGACATCAGGGACAAGGCCAACCCCAAGTACATCAAGTCCGTCGAGACCGACTGCGGGTCCCACACCCACACCCTCGTCCCCGACAAGTGGGGCAAGAACGTCTACCTGTACATCTCGTCGTACCTGCCGGCGGACAACTTCCCCAACTGCAAGACGCCGCACGACAAGATCTCGATCGTAAAGGTCCCGCTGCGGAACCCGACGGCGGCGGCCGTGGTGAGCACCCCGGTCGTCTTCCCCGACGGCGGTAACGAGACCCAGCCCGGCCTGCTCGTGCCCACCTCCGGCTGCCACGACATCACCGTGTACGCGGAGAAGGACATCGCGGCGGGCGCCTGCATGGGCGACGGCGTGCTGTTCGACATCCGCGACCGGGAGAACCCGAAGGTCATCGCGCGCACCACCGACCCGAACTTCGCGTTCTGGCACTCGGCGACCTTCAACAACCGCGGCGACAAGGTCGTCTTCACCGACGAGCTGGGCGGTGGCAGCGGCGCCACCTGCAACGAGGCGACCGGCCCGAACCGCGGCGCCAACGCCATCTACGACATCGTCAACAAGCAGCTCGTGTTCAAGGGCTACTTCAAGATCCCGCGCCACCAGGCGGACACCGAGAACTGCGTCGCGCACAACGGCTCCCTGATCCCGGTCAAGGGCCGCGACATCATGGTGCAGGCGTGGTACCAGGGCGGCGTCTCGATCTGGGACTTCACCGACTCCGCCAACCCCAAGGAGATCGGCTACTTCGAGCGCGGCCCGTACGCGACCCCGCTGGCCGGTGGCTTCTGGTCGGCGTACTACTACAACGGCTACATCTACGGCACCGACTTCAACCACGGCCTGGACATCCTGAAGATCAACGACTGGCGGACGAACTCGGCCAACCGCGTCAAGTTCGACCTGCTCAACGTCCAGACGCAGGAGTCGTACCGGACCTGGGGCCACCACCACTAGGCCGGTAGCGGCGTAACACGAAGAAGGGGACGGTCCGCGCAGCCTCTCCCATTCCGCGCGGGCCGTCCCCAGTCCCCCAAAGCGAGCAATGCCCCAATCACTCGCTTCGTGCCCCTTTGCCCGGCACAGGGGGACTCATGCACACATCCAGAGAATTTTTTAGGCAGGCGGTACGAACCCGCCCGGCGTCGGCCGGTCGCGCGTCCCCTCGCCGGGGGCCGGGTTCGAGGCTGGAGCCGGGGGCGGGGCCGGGGCTGGAGGAGGCGGGGGAGGGGGAGCGTAGGACGTCCCCTGAGGGCCGTACTGAAGGCCGTACTGGGGCGCCGGGGCGGCGGGGGCCTGGACGGCCGGGGACGGGGACTGCCGGGCCAGCCGCATCTCCTCGCGCCGCCGCCGCTCCGCCAGCACCGCCGACAGGTACGCGTGCGCGGGCACGCCCGGCGGCGGTGGCGGAGACACGTACGAGGCCACCTGCGCCGCGATCCGCCCGCCCATGGCGTGCTGCACGGACGGCGACAGGTCGTGCCAGCGGGAGAGGTACTGGCGCGCGGTGTCGGCGACCTCGGCGGGCAGCCGGGACAGTTCGAGCCCGGACGCCCAGCCGGCGAGCTGCGGCGGCATCACCACGGGCGCCTGCGCCGCCCGGGGGATGCGCTCGGAGATGACGATCGTGCCGGAGAAGACGTCGCCCAGCCGCTTGCCCCGCTCGGAGATCAGCGAGGAGATCAGCGCGGGCGCCCCGCTGAGCATCCACAGCTCCAGCACCCCGGCCAGGCCCCGGAACAGCGCCTGCCGGAACCGCTCCGGGCTGCCGTCGTCGCTCACGACCCGCAGCCCCAGCGCGTACTTGCCCAGGCTCCGCCCCCGGGTCAGCGTCTCGAAGATCACCGGGTAGCCCACGGCCACCAGGACGGACAGCAGCAGCGTGAGCGCGAACGTCAGCGCTTCGTCGGTCAGCACGGTCGCGCTGCCGACCAGCAGCCCCACGAGCAGCATCAGCGCGAGCTGCACGACCATGTCGATGATCAGGGCCAGCGCCCGGCTGGGAAGCTGCGCCACCCGTACCTCGACGACGACGGCGTCCCCCGTCACCACATCGGACACCCGACAAGCCTCCCCTCGCCGCATCGCCCCCGCACCGCGCCCATTCTGCCGCACTCCGCCCTTTCCCGGGCTCCGGCCGCTGATGGGCGACGGGGCGACGGGGCGGGCAGCGGGCGACGGGGCGGGCAGCGGGGCGGCGGGGGCGAGCGGGGCCACGCGGCGCCACGGGTCCCCGCTCGGGCACTAGGGTCGGAGCGTGGACATCGAGGCGTTCGTGGGGGCCCACAAGGGCACGTGGGATCGGCTGGAGTACCTCGTGCGGCACAAGCGGTCCCTGAGCGGGGCCGAGGTGGACGAGCTGGTCGATCTGTACCAGCGGGTGGCGACGCACCTGTCCATCGTGCGGTCGCGGTCGGCCGACGCGGCGCTGGTGGGGCGGCTCTCGGCGCTCGTGGCGCGGGCGCGGGCGGCCGTGACCGGGGCCCACACGCCGGCCTGGCGGGAGTTCGTGCGGTTCTTCGCGGTGTCGTTCCCGGTCGTGGCCTACCGGGCGCGGTGGTGGTGGCTCGGGAGCGCGGCGGCGTTCTACGCGGTCGCGACCGTGATCGGGTTCTGGGTGGCGGGCGACCCCCAGGTGCAGGCCGCGGTCGGCACCCCGGAGGAGATCACCCAGCTCGTCGAGCACGACTTCGCCGACTACTACTCCGCCAACCCCGCCGGCTCGTTCGCGGGCCAGGTGTGGGTCAACAACGCCTGGGTGGCGGCGCAGACCATCGTGTCGGCCATCCTGCTCGGGCTGCCGATCCCGTACATCCTGTGGCAGAACGCCGCCAACGTCGGCGTCATCGCCGGGCTGATGGGCTCGCGCGACCGGCTCGACGTGTTCTTCGGGCTGATCACCCCGCACGGCCTGCTGGAGCTCACCGCGGTGTTCCTGGCCGCCGCGGTGGGGCTGCGGCTGGGCTGGACCGCGGTGGCGCCCGGCGCGCGCGCCCGCATGCAGGCGGTGGCCGAGGAGGGGCGCGCGGTGATGAGCGTCGCGCTCGGGCTGGTCGCGGTGCTGCTGGTGGCGGGCCTGATCGAGGGGCTGGTCACCCCGTCCGGGCTGCCCACGTGGGCGCGGATCGGCATCGGGGTGCTGGCCGAGGTCGTGTTCCTGGCGTACGTGCTCGTGTTCGGGCGGCGGGCGGCGCTGTCCGGAGAGACCGGCGACGTCGAGCGCGCCCCCGACCTGGCCCCGTCGGCAGGCTGACGCCCCGCGCGGCCGGCCCCCGTTAGAGGCGGCCCGCGGCCTTCAGGGCGAGGTACGCGTCGGCCAGGGCGGGGGCGATGTCGTCGGGCAGCGCGTCCACCACCTCGACGCCGTGACGGCGCAGGCGGGCGGTGATGGCACGGCGGTCGGCGTTCAGGCGCTCGGCCGCCGCCGCGTCGTACACCAGCTCGGGCGTGCCGCGGCCCCGGGCCATGGCCGCCACCCGCGGGTCGGAGACCGCGGCGACGAGCACGAGGTGCCGCGCGGAGAGCTGCGGCAGCAGCGGCAGCAGGCCCTCCTCCAGCGACGCCGAGTTGAGGTCGGTGAGCAGCACCACCAGGCAGCGCCGCTTGGCGTGCGACAGCACGGCGGAGACCATCCCGGCCGAGTCGGACTCGACCAGCTCGGCCTCCAGCGGGGCCATCACGTTCACCAGCGCCGACAGCAGCTCCGTACGGCTCGCGCCCGACACCCAGGCGCGCACCGCGCGGTCGTAGGCGAGGAAGTCCACGCGGTCGCCCGCCCGCGCGGCGAGGGCGGCGAGGAGCAGGGCGGCGTCCATGGACCAGTCGAGGCGGGGCCAGCCGGGCGGCACGGCGTCGGCGCCGGCCGCCTCGCCGGGTGGCGTGCGGGGCAGGGCGCCGGCCAGCGGGACCGGGGCGGTGCCGACGCGGCCGGCGGAGGTGCGGCCGGTGTCCAGGACGATCAGGACGCGCCGGTCGCGCTCGGGCCGCCAGGTGCGTACGACCACGTCGTGGCGGCGGGCGGTGGCCCGCCAGTCGATGGAGCGCACGTCGTCGCCCACGACGTACTCGCGCAGCGAGTCGAACTCGGTGCCCTGCCCGCGCACCAGCGCCGGATGGCGTCCCTCCAGCTCGCGCAGCCGGGCCAGCCGGGACGGCAGGTGCTTGCGGCTGAGGAAGGGCGGCAGCACGCGTACGGTCCAGGGGACCTCGTGCGCGCCCTGCCTGGCGGCCACGCCGAGCGGCCCGAGCGAGCGCACCGTCACGGTGACCGCCTCGCGGTCGCCCCTGCGGGTGGGCGTCAGCGTGGTCACCAGGCGGCGCTTCTCGCCCGCGGGGACGTCCAGGGCCAGGTGCCGCGGCGCCGCGCCCGCCGAGGGCGGCCACGCGTCGCGCAGCGCGCCGCGTACGCGCCGGGACCCGGGGTTCTCCACGATCAGCTCCACCCGCGCCTGGTTCCCCAGGCGCACGGTCGAGTCGCCGGCCCGGTGGAACCGCAGCGGGCGTACGGCGCCCGCCAGCGCCAGGTCCGCCAGGATCAGCGCGAGCAGCAGCAGCGCGATCCCGGCCAGGGCGAGCCCCGGCTCGGGCGCGAACAGCACGGCGACGGCGCCGAGCGCCGCGAGCAGCCCGGCGCGGCCCGTCAGCGCCACAGCGGCCCCCTGTACGCCGCCGTCACCGCGGCACCGGGACCGAGGCGAGGATGCCGTCCAGGATCGCGTCGGGCGTCGCGCCCTCCAGCTCGGCCTCGGGCCGGAGCTGCACGCGGTGCCGCAGCGTGGGCCGGGCCAGCGCCTTGACGTCGTCGGGGGTCACGTAGCCGCGGCCCGACAGCCACGCCCAGGCGCGGGCCGCGGCCAGCAGCGCCGTGGAGCCGCGGGGCGAGACGCCGAGCTGGAGCGAGGGCGACTGGCGGGTGGCGCGGGCGAGGTCCACGACGTACCCCAGGACCTCGGGGCCCACGTGCACGGCCGCCGCGGCGGCGCGGCCGGCGGCCAGGTCGGCGGCCGTCGCCACCGGCTTGATCTCCGACAGGTCGCGCGGGTCGAAACCGCGCGCGTGCCGCTCCAGCACCGCGATCTCCTGCTCGCGCGGCGGCAGCGGCACGGTCAGCTTGAGCAGGAACCGGTCGAGCTGCGCCTCGGGAAGCTGGTAGGTGCCCTCGTACTCGACCGGGTTCTGCGTCGCGGCCACCACGAACGGGTCGGGCAGGCGCCGTGCCGCGCCCTCGACGCTGACCTGCCGCTCCTCCATCGCCTCCAGCAGCGCGGCCTGGGTCTTCGGCGGGGTGCGGTTGATCTCGTCGGCGAGCAGCAGGTTGGTGAAGACCGGGCCCTCGCGGAACTCGAACTCGGCGGTTTTCGCGTCGTACACCAGCGAGCCGGTGACGTCGCCGGGCATCAGGTCGGGGGTGAACTGCACCCGCTTGAAGTCCAGCGACAGGGCGGCGGCGAGAGTGCGCACCAGGAGGGTCTTGGCCACGCCGGGCACGCCCTCCAGCAGCACGTGCCCCCGGCACAGCAGCGCGATGACGAGGCCGGTGACCACGGCGTCCTGGCCGACGACGGCCTTGGCGACCTCGGCGCGGAGCGCCCCGAGGGCCGACAGCGCCTGCTCGGCCGCCGCGCTGCTCACGGAGTCGGTGCTCACGAGTCTTTGACCTGCCTTTCGAGGGTGTCCAGGGTCGAGGCCAGGGCCACGAGCCCCGCGTCGTCGGCCGGGGGCGGCCCGTAGAGGATCGCGGCCACCTCGTGGCCGTCGCGTCCGGTGCGCGCGGTGACCGCGGCGATCACGGCGTCGCGGCCGGAGTCGGGGGGCAGGCCGAGGCGGGGGACGATCCGGTCCAGCAGGCCCGCGCGCAGCGCCGCCGAGGCCCGGTCGCGGGCGCGCCCGGCCCGGTACAGCCGTCCGCGTCCCTCGACCGTCTCGGCCGCGCGCACCACGACCGGCAGCCGCTCGGCCACCACCGGGCCGAGCCTGCGGCCACGCCACAGCGCCAGCAGCGCCACCGCCAGCGCGAGCTGCCCGGCCGCCCACCAGACGCCTGCGGGGATCAGCTCCTCGAAGCTCCTGCCGGACGGCCCGGCGAGCGGCGGCGGCTCGTCGGGGGCGGTCAGCCAGACGACGGTGGAGCGGGCGCCGGTCAGGTTCATCGCGAGCGCGGCGTTGCCGTCCTCGGCCAGGCGCAGGTTGGTCAGGAACTCGGCGCCGCCCGCGACCGTGATCCGGCGGCCTTGGTGGGTGTAGGAGACGAGCGTGGGCCCGTCGGCGGAGGGATAGCAGCCGATTGCACCCGGCGGGCCGTCCAGGGCGACCCCGCCCAGGTACGCCGAGCCCGCCTTCACCGCCGCGGGCAGCGCGCACTCCGGCTCGCGGGAGCGGGGCCGGGCCCTGTCCACCGCCGTCACACCGGGCGCGAGGTGCGGCGAGACGACGCCCGCGAGCAGCCGGTCGCCGGGCGCGTCGGCCAGTGTCCGCAGGTCGCCGGGGGTCAGGTAGGAGAGCGCGGTGACCAGCAGCAGCGCGTCGCCGCCCGCCGCCTCGGCCGCGGCCGCCGCCGTCGCGGCGCTGGTGACCCGCTCCACGCGCACGCCCTCCTGGGCCAGCAGCCGGGCCAGGCCCAGCGAGCCCGACAGGGAGGAGTCGGCGGGGTCGTTCGCCTCGCCCGAGTCGCCGCCGGAGAAGACCGCCACGACCCCGGCCGTGAACAGCACGAGCAGGCCGACGACCAGGGTGCCCCGCCACCGCCGCCAGACCACGCCCGGCGTCGGGGCCAGGGACGTGGACGGGGCCGCCGGCGCGCTCACCGGGCCCCCTCGGCGAGCGCGGGCTTGGCGGCGCGCAGCCGCTCGTCCAGCGAGCGCAGGGTCTCGTACGCCGCCGGGGTGCCGGGCACCTCGCCGTAGGTGACGTCGTCGAACACCCGGGCCGCGGCGGCCAGGTCGGCGGCGAAGGCGGGCAGGGCGCGCCCGGCCTCCCGGGCCAGCTCGTCGGCGGTGCGGCCCGGTAGCCCATCGACCACCGCCCGCTCCTCCAGGTCGCGCGCGACGGCCCGCAGCCGCTCGCGTACGGCCTCGGCGTATTGGCCCTCGGCGGCCAGCCGCTCGGACTCCGCCCGGTGCTCGGCCGCGCTGCGCGCCCGCGCGCCGAAGATGTCCTCCGCCGCCCGCTTGGCGCGCCCGCGTGAGGCCCGCTTGGCCTGCCACACCAGCAGCGCCACCAGCCCGCCGAGCACCAGCACGATCCCGGCGACCGCCAGCAGGCCGCCGGCGGGCCCGGCGGTGGTGTCGAAGAGGTCGCCGAGGTACTGCTGCACCGTGCGCATCACGCGGTCGGGCAGCGACTCGTGCTCGTAGCGCCCGCCGAGCAGCTCGCGCAGGGCACGGCCCTGCGCCTCGCCGCGCTCGATGTCGACCGGCGGACTCAGCAGGAGGTACGGGGTTGTCATGGGCGCGTGGGGTCGGGGTCAGGGAGTGTCGGCGCGGGGCGGCTGCGGCGGGGTCGCGTTCTCGGGGAGCCAGAGGTCGTCGGCGGAGGCGTGCACCCAGCCCTGGCGCTGCTGCTCGATCGCGGCGGTCTGCAACACCAGGTCGAACGCCTCGGCGCGCATGCGGCGGTCGGCGTACATCAGGCCGTAGACCCCGGCCTGGACCGGATAGGTGATCATCGAGCCCAGGGTGGCGCCCACCGTGATCAGCACCGCGGTCAGGATGATCGAGCCGGTCGAGCCGCCGCCGAGCAGGCCGACGAAGGCGCCGACGAAGGTGAACGGAATGGTGAACACCGAGCCGATCAGCCCGGCGAGCAGCGAGGTCAGCAGCAGGATGCCGAGCACCCGCCAGAAGTCTCCGGTGACCAGGTTCCAGGACCTGCGCATGGAGTCGGTCACCCCGCGCCCCTCCAGCACCAGCGCGGGCGCGGCGAGCGCGAACCGGGTGGTGAAGAACAGCACGTACGGGATGTAGAGCAGGAGGAACACCAGCGTCAGCCCGAGCGCCGCGACCGGGTCGGCGTTGCCGGCGTACACCGCGACGAGCAGCAGGGCGAGCAGCACCATCGGCGCCAGCATGATCAGGCCGGTGAGCGCGACCAGCCCGAACAGCGCGCCGGTGCGGGGCCGCACCAGCCGCCACGCCTCGCCCGCGGTCAGCCGGCCGCCGAACACCGCGCGGCCCAGGATGCGGGTGAGCACCCCGGTGAGCAGCGTGACCGCGACGAACTGCACGGCCAGCGAGATCAGCGTGCTGCCGTACTGGGTGGCCACCCCGCTGGTGGTGGCGTTCTCCAGCGCCCCCGGGTCGTCCAGGTTCTCGCCGAGCTCGCCGTACAGCAGGGCGTTGCCGATCGCGACCGGGATGGAGCCGATCGCGGCGACGATCGCCGACAGGCCGAGCACCGACTTGGGGTTGGACCGGACCAGCTTGATGGTGCCGTCGAGGATGTCGCCCAGGCCGAGCGGGCGCAGCGGGATGATCCCGGGGCGCAGCGCGGGCGGCGGCGGGCGGAACCCGTAGGCGCCCTGGCCGCCGTATCCGGGGGGCGGGCCGTATCCGGCCTGCGGGTAGGGCGGGTAGCCTTGCGGCGGCGCCTGCCCATGCGGCGGCGCGGCGTCCTGCGGCCCAGGGGCGGGCGGGGGCGCGGGGGACGCGCCGGACCCGGCGTCGGGGGACGATCCGGGGGCGGCCCAGGGTGAAGCCGAGGCCCCGGTGTAGGGGGGAGGCTGCTCGGCCGCCCAACCGGGCGGCTGTTCCGGGGGCGACCCGTGACCGTCTGACATGTCCCCAATCCTGGCATGAGGCGCGCCGAAGTGCGGCGGTCGCGGGGGCGGCAGGGGGCGCGAGGAGGCCGCGGGAGGGTCCCGGGAGGCCCGCAAGGGCCGTTCCGGCGCCGAGATCGGGTGCGGGGATGGCCGAAACACCGTCGGATATCGCAGACTGTGAGGTGGAGGCGTCCGCGTGGGCACCATCCGGCGCGTGGCCGGTACCGGTCGCCGCCATTCGGGGAGGATTCCGGCACGTTCGCTTCGTGTGCGCCTAAAATTCGGCGACGAGTGGTCTCGGCGTTGGTCCTTGTACCGCTTTGGCGCTGGACAGGGGTAACCTTCGTCGATCGTGCTGGTTCGCCCATTTACTCCCAAACTGCGAAGAACGAATGAGGGGCCATGAAAGGACGCGTGCTGGTCGTCGATGACGACGCCGCTCTCGCCGAGATGCTCGGCATCGTCTTGCGGGGAGAGGGCTTCGAACCGTCCTTCGTCTCAGACGGCGACAAGGCGCTCGACGCGTTCCGCGACACCCGGCCGGACCTCGTCCTGCTCGACCTCATGCTCCCCGGGGCCGACGGCATCGACGTGTGCCGCCGCATCCGCGCCGAGTCCGGCGTGCCGATCGTCATGCTGACCGCCAAGAGCGACACCATCGACGTCGTGCTCGGCCTGGAGTCCGGCGCCGACGACTACATCGTCAAGCCGTTCAAGCCCAAGGAACTGGTCGCCCGGGTCCGCGCGCGGCTGCGCCGCACCGACGAGCCGACGCCCGAGATCCTGCAGATCGGCGACATCACCATCGACGTGGCCGGCCACTCCGTCAAGCGCGGCGAGGACACCATCAACCTCACCCCGCTGGAGTTCGACCTGCTGGTGGCGCTGGCGCGCAAGCCGCGCCAGGTCTTCACCCGCGAGGTGCTGCTCGAACAGGTGTGGGGCTACCGCCACGCCGCCGACACCCGGCTGGTCAACGTGCACGTGCAACGGCTGCGCGCCAAGATCGAGAAGGACCCCGAGCACCCCGAGATCGTGGTGACCGTCCGCGGCGTGGGCTACAAGGCCGGCCCGGCCTGACGGCCGCATCCCCCCGCCCCCGAGGTTGAACCCGGACCCCGAGATGACCCTTCCGAAGGCGAAGGACGCGAAGGACGCGAAGGCGAAGGCGAAGCCGAAGGACAAGCGCAAGCCCCCGGCGCGCAAGCCGAAGCGGCGCACCCCGGCGCAGATCGCGCGCGGCGTGCGCCGCCGGGCACGCCGCGCCGCGGGCAAGGTGCGCCGCTTCTGGCGCCGCTCGCTCCAGCTTCGCGTCGTCACCAGCACGCTGGTCATCTCGGTGGTGGTGGTCGCGGTGCTCGGCTTCTTCCTGATGCAGCAGATCACCACGACGATCGTGAACGGGCGCGCCGCCTCCGCGGTCACCGACGCGCTCGCCGACCGCGCCACCATCGTGGCCCAGCTCAACCAGACCGCCGAGGGGCCCGAGGCGACCGGCGCGATCGGCGGCGAGCCCGGTCAGAGCGCGGTCAACTCGCCCATCGACCGCGCGGCCAACGCGCTGGCCAACCGGGCGGGCGACTCCAGCCGCTACTCGGTGATCATCAGGAACGAGTCGCTGCCGGGCGAGTACCGCGCCACCAACGACATCCAGCCGCGCAGCATAAGCGCCAAGATGCGCGCCGACCTGCGCGACCGGCAGATCAACGACACGCTGTGGCAGCCCACGTCGCTGTACTACTACGGCAAGTCGCAGCCGGAGCCGGGGCTGGTCATCGGGGTCAAGGTCGAGGGCGGCTACGAGATCTACCACTTCATCCCGCTGACGGAGGAGGAGCAGACCCTCCAGGACCTGCGCCAGATGCTCGTCGTCGTCGGCATCGGGCTCGTGGTGCTGCTGGCCGCCATCGCCTCGCTGGTCACCCGCCAGGTCGTCACCCCCGTACGCCTCGCGCGCCAGGCCGCCGAGCGCCTGGCCGCCGGCCAGTTGGAGGAGCGGCTGAAGGTCCGCGGCGAGGACGACCTGGCCCGCCTGGCCCACTCCTTCAACGAGATGGCCGCCAACCTGGCGCTCAAGATCCACCAGCTCGAGGAGCTGTCGCAGGTCCAGCGGCAGTTCGTCTCCGACGTCTCGCACGAGCTGCGCACCCCGCTCACCACCGTGCGCATGGCCGCCGACCTGCTCTACGAGGCGCGCGAGGACTTCGACCCCGCCGCCGCGCGCTCGGCCGAGCTGATGCAGAACCAGCTCGAACGCTTCGAGTCGATGCTCGCCGACCTGCTGGAGATCAGCCGGTACGACGCCGGCGCCGCCACCCTGGACATCGACTCGGTGGACATCCGCGACGTCGTGCTGCGCGCGGTCGCCGACTCCGAGGCGCTGGGCGAGAAACAGGGCATCCGGTTCGACCTGCGGCTGCCCAGCGAGCCGTGCATGGCCGACATCGACAGCCGCCGGGTGGAGCGCATCCTGCGCAACCTGCTGTTCAACGCCATCGAGCACGGCGAGGGCCGCGACGTCGTGGTCACCGTCGGCGCCGACCGCGACGCGGTGGCGGTCGCCGTACGCGACCACGGCGTCGGCCTGCGCCCCGGCGAGGAGAACCTGGTCTTCGACCGCTTCTGGCGCGCCGACCCGTCACGGGCCCGCACGATCGGCGGCACCGGGCTCGGGCTGGCCATCTCGCGCGAGGACGCCATGCTGCACGGCGGCTGGCTCCAGGCGTGGGGCTCGCCCGGCGAGGGCTCGCAGTTCCGGCTCTCGCTGCCGCGCGTGGCCGGGGCCGAGCTGCGCGGCTCACCCCTGTCGCTGGTGCCGCCCGAGATCGAGATGCGGCGTACCTGGCGCGGCCAGGCGACCCCCGCGCTCCCGCCGCCGGCCTCGTCCTCCGCCCCGGCTCAGGCCCCCGCCCCGGTCGACGCGATGGACGGAGGTGCCCATTGATCGCGCCCGCGCGAAGCATGGCGGGCCGGGCCGGCGCCGCCGCCGGCGTCGCGCTCGCCCTGGCCCTGACCGGCTCGGCGTGCGCGGTGATCCCGCTCGGCGGCAACCCGGCGTCCTACCGGGAGATCGTCAAGGGCGACCCGCTGCGCAAGCCGTACGTCCGCGTGGTGGCCGTGCCGCCGCGCCCGGAGTGGACCCCCAAGCAGGTCGTGACCGGCTTCCTGTCGGCCATGGCCAGCGTGGACGACCCCGGCTACACCGTGGCCCGGCAGTACCTCTACGGCGCCGCCGCCCAGACCTGGCGCCCCGACGGCACCGTCACCGTCTACGACAAGGGCGTGCTCGGCAACGCGCCCCCGCCGCCCAAGGACGCCACCGAGACCGGCATCATGCTCAAGGGCATGATCACCGGCACGATCGACCCCGAGGGCAAGTACCGCGCGGTCGAGGGCGCCGAGGACACCCTGAAGGACTTCCGGCTGGTCAAGACCCCGCAGGGCTGGCGGATCAAGGACTTCCCCGACGGCCTGCTGCTGACCGAGGACGACATCAGGCGCAGCTACCGCCCGGTCAAGCTCTACTACCTCGATCACCTCCAGAAGAGCCTGGTCGTGGACCAGGTGCGGGTGCGGGTGGACCCGTCCTCCGACTTCGCCGAGACCATGCTGCAGCGGCTGCTGCGCGGCCCGACGTCGGGACTGAAGTCGGCCGTGAGCAACGCGCTGCCCGCCGGCACCCGCCTGCTCGGGATCTCCACCGAGGACGACAAGATCATAGTCAACCTGAACGAGGCCGCGACCAACGCGATCTCGACGGGTCCCGACCGCGACGCCGTCAGCGCCATGGCGGCCCAGATCGGCTGGACGCTCGACCAGCTCACCGAGCGCTGGGACGTCGAGATCCGGGTCAACGGCGAGCCGTACTACCAGGACGGCGGCGCGCTGCGGGTCGGCTTCGACAGGTACGGTTCCTTCGACCAATGGCTCAACCCCGGCCGCACCGCCACGTACTTCTTCGACAAGGGCGCCCTGCACTCGCTCAACCAGGAGGGCGAGCCCAGCCCCGTCCCCGGCGTGGCCGGCCACCCCGGCGCCGACCACACCGAACCGGCCGTCTCCGGCGGCGCCCGCCCCGTCCTCGCGACCCTCACCAAGGGCGGCAGCGCCATCGCGACCGCCCCCCTCGCCGAGGGCTCCCACTGGGAGCAGCGCATCACCGGCACCAACCTCACCCGCCCGTCCTGGGACCGCTACGACAACATCTGGACCGTGGACCGCGTGGGCCCGCGCGCGTCCCGCGTCCTGCGCTTCGACGGCAAGACCCAGACCAAGGTCTCGGCCCCCGGACTGGAGTCGGTGGAGGTACGCGACATGCGCGTGGCCCGCGACGGCGTACGCCTGGCCGCCGTCGTCACCACCGACACGGGCACCGAGGTCCAGGTCAGCACGATCACGGTCAACGGCAGCGAGACCACGATCGCCGACCCCGAGCCCCTGGTGACCGCGGTCGAGGGCCAGCAGATCGTGGACATCGCCTGGCAGGACTCCACCACCCTCCTCGTCCTGACGGGCAGCAAGGCCGGCAAGGAGGTCCTGGCCGTGGACGTCACCGACGGCACCTCCGAGTCCATCAAGGCCGACGCCCGCATCACCTCCATCACCGCCCTCGCCGACCGCATCCTCGCCGGCGCCGAGGACACCGGCGACGACGAGCCCGAACTCCTCTACCTCGACCCCGTCAAGCAAACCTGGACCCCCCTCACCAAAACCCCCGCCACCACCCCCCTCCTCCCCCTGGACTGACCCCGCTCCCGCACTCCCAGGCCGGGCGCGATGGGCGCTTTCGCCTCCCCTGCCAGCCGGGAAATGTCGGTCGGGTGTGGGACGCTCGGGGGCGTGTCGGGGGGACTGCTGGAGTTCCTGCTGCCCCAGGTGTGTGTGGGGTGCGGGCGCGACGGGGACGGGCTGTGCGGCGCCTGTGCCGAGGGGCTGCGGGCGGGTGTGGGGCGGCGGGGGCCGGTGCCGGGGCCGGAGGGGTTGCCGGAGTGCTGGGCGGCGGCCGAGTACGGGGGCGTGGCCAGGCGGGCGATCGTGGGTTACAAGGAGCGGGGGCGGGTCTCGCTCGCGGCCCGGCTCGGGGGCGTCCTCGGGGCGGTGGTGGCGGCGGCGTGTCCGCGGCGGCCGGTGGTGGTGGTTCCGGTGCCGGGGTCTCCGGCCTCGCGGCGGCGGGGGCACGATCATGTGCGGGCGCTGGCCCGGCACGCCGTACGCCGTGTGCCGGGGGCCTGTCTGGTCACCGGGGCGGTGGAGGCGGTGCGGGCCGTGGACGACCAGGCGGGGCTGAGCGCGCCGGAGCGGGCCGCCAATCTCGCGGGCGTCTTCCGGGTGCCGCCCGCCCGTGCCGCGCGTCTGCGGGCCGTGTGCGCCCGCGCAGGCGGGGTCGTACTGGTGGACGACGTCGTCACCACGGGGGTGACCCTGGCCGAGCTGGCCGCGGCGCTGCGCCGTGCGGGTGTCGAGGCCACGCATGCCGCCACCATCGCCGCCACCTCACGCCGCCGTGCGGACGGCGCCGGTCGGCGCGATCACGGGGCGGGGATCGGCGCCGTACGGCCGGCGAGGGCGGCGCGGTGACGGGAGTGGATGGGGGCACCTCGGTGACGGCGACCGGTGGGGGTGATCCGGGTTACGCTCCTCGACGCCATCGCCGAGAGCGGCGGGCCGCTGACGCTGGACCGACCTGGCCGCGCGCACCCGGCTGCCCCGCTCCACCGTGCACCGGGTGATCCGGGCGCTGGAGGAGGAGCTGTACTCCAGGCCCAGCTCCACGCTGTCCTCCACGCCGGCCCGCGTCGTCCGGGTGCCCGAGCGCCCCGGCTACGTGCTCGGCCCGGCCTGCTGAACTTCGGCATGAACGCGCACCTTCGGCTGCCGGCGGCCAACCGCGCCCGGTTGGCCTCGCTGGCCCGCGAGGTCAACGAGAACGTGGAACTGGCCGTCTTCAGCGGGCGCGAGGTTCTCGTGGTCGATCGGTGGCGGCGATCGGTGGCGAGGTCCGGGGTTATGGGCGTGACGGTGGTTGGGGGCGTTGATCGGGGTTACGGGGCGACGGTGGTCGGGGTTATGGCGGCGATGGTGATCGAGGCGGGGGGCGGGGTTGTGGCGGTGGCGGTGATGGGGGCGAGGGGCGGGGTTACGGTCGGGGCGCGACACGCCGGAGGGCCGAAAATCCGGCCGTAACGTCTGCGGCTACCGACAGTGAGCGAGGATGGGACCAAGGTCCTGTTACCGGATGGTGACATGTTGGTTGCCCCATTCGTCGAGCTGTGCTGCTCAGTGGATATGAGATCGATTCGCATAAGGGATATCTCCCGGACAACACGGGCATGTGTGCCGGTCTCTGGCGGCTCTGATATCACGCAACGTGATCCACCGGCCGTCGCCCCGGCTGACATTCGGGCCTGTTCCGGATAGCGTTCGAGCATGGCACCCGTTCGGGTCCGTGGTTGCGCAGAGCCGGGGCTCCCGGCTCTGCTAGCCGATGCCAGCCGCAGGCGAAACGGTCCACGTAAGACGACTTTTTGTCGATCGATCACGGTGCGGCTTAGAAGTAAGTCCTGCCTTCCCGAGGGGTCGGATACCCCTCGCCAGAGGAGAAGGGCAGTAGTGGCAAGGAGCCGCGAGACCCTCAGCAGGCGGATGTGGGGACGAAGACCAGGTCGGCCGGACGGGTGCCGTCCCATGTGTCCGGTACGAACCGCCGGATCGGGGGAAGGCGTCGGAGTGACGCCATGGCCGGGCGCCTTACCCGGCGCCCCGCAGTCGCGGAAGGAGGAGGAGCCATCCATTTGACCACCAGAGGCGCCGCGGCGATCCCGCTGTCGTGGCGCCCCGAACCCGGCCTTCCCGCCGGGTGCAACACCACTGTCGAGATGCGAAGGGGGGCTGTTGCATGGACATCATCGTCAAAGGGCGGCACACCGGTGTGAGTGACCGGTTCCGGGATCACGTGAACACCAAGCTGGCCAGGATCGAGCGTCTGAACAACAAGCTCATTCGAGTCGATGTGGAGGTGTCCAAGGAGCGGAATCCGCGCATCAGCGACCAGCGTGAGCGGGTGGAGCTGACCATCCACTCGCGTGGCCCCGCGATCCGCGCCGAGGCGTCCGCCGACGACCGCTTCACCGCCCTGGACCTGGCGCTCACCAAGCTGGAAGGCAGGCTCCGCCGCCTGAGCGACCGGCGCAAGGTCCACCACGGCAGCCACTGTCCCCCTTCGCTGGCCGAGCTGACCGCGACGCCGCCTCCGGCCCCGGCGGCGCCGGTCGAGCCCGTCTCCGAGGCGCCGGAGGAGATCGAGATCCCGGCCGAGGCCGCGGAGGACGAGACCTACAAGGAACCGATCGTCCCGATCGAGATGGACGGCGAGGGCCCGCTCGTGGTGCGAGAGAAGTTCCACGAGGCCGATCCGATGACCATCGACCAGGCCCTGCTGGAGATGGAGCTCGTCGGGCACGACTTCTACCTGTTCCGCGACAAGGAGAGCGGCCGGCCGAGCGTCGTGTACCGCCGGCGCGGATACAACTACGGCGTGCTGCGACTCGTAGAGCGCTGACCGCCCCAGCATGATCGCCTCGACCAGCCCGAGGACCGCGAAACCCGTGTAATCATGGCGGTTCAGAGGCTCTGGCCCCCACGAGGAGGAGACGTGAGCGAGCGAGCCCTTTGGCGCGGCGCGCCCGTCGCATTGCCCCAGAAGGAGGTTGTGTGACGGAGCCTGATGACGCGGGCCGCAAGTCCCGGCAGAACGAGCCGATCCGCGTGCTGATCGTCGATGATCACGCGTTGATCCGCCGCAGCCTGGAGCTGGCGTTGGCCGCGGAGGCGGATATCGAGGTCGTAGGCGAGGCGAGCGACGGGCAGGAGGCGGTCGAACTCGCCGACCGCCTCCTCCCGGACGTCGTGCTGATGGACGTCCGGATGCCCCGTCAGGGCGGCATCGAGGCCACCCGGGGCATCAAGGCGTCGGTGCCCAGCACGCGGATCATCATGCTGACCGTGAGCGACGAGGAAGAGGACCTGTTCGAGGCCATCAAGGCGGGCGCCACCGGCTACCTGCTGAAGGACGTGCAGCTCGATGAGGTCCCCGACGCCGTCCGTGGCGTCCACGAAGGGCAGTCGCTGATCAACCCGGCCATGGCCGCGAAGCTCATCAACGAGTTCGCGAACATGAGCCGCAAGGAGGCCGAGCGTCCGCCGCAGCTCCCGGTCCCCAGATTGACCGAGCGCGAGATGGAGGTGCTCCGGCTCGTCGCGAAGGGCATGAACAACCGCGAGATCGCCAAGGAGCTGTTCATCTCCGAGAACACGGTCAAGAACCACGTGCGCAACATCCTGGACAAGCTCCAGCTCCACTCCCGCATGGAGGCGGTCGTGTACGCCGTGCGGGAGCGCATGCTGGAGATCACCTGATCGCGGCGCGCCCGGTCCGCCCCGGCCCCGTCTGAACCGCTCGCCGGTCAGGCGGGGTGGGTGGCCAGGGCCTCGCGCAGTGGCGATGCCAGGGCGGGCGGGGTGACCCGCTCCGCGCGCACCTCGGTGCAGCCGACCCACTCGGCGGCCGACCACAGCGCCTCGGCCACCGACTCGACCCGCTTGCGCATGCCCGGCCCCGGCTCGACGCTGACGTGGTGGGCCACCAGCGTGGCGCCGTCGCGGGCGGGATCGACCCGGCCGACCAGCCGCCCCCCGGCCAGCACCGGCATGGCGAAGTAGCCGTGCACCCGCTTGTCCTTCGGCACGTACGCCTCCAGCCGGTGGTTGAAGCCGAACACGCGCTCGGTGCGCGCCCGGTCCCACACCAGCGAGTCGAACGGCGACAGCAGCGTGGTGCGGTGCCGGCCGCGCGGCTCGCCGTCGAGCGCCGCCGGGTCGGCCCAGGCGTTGGCCGGTCCACCGGACGCGTCGGACCCACCGGACCCGCCGCCCGACCGGCGGGCGGGCCAGCCCGCCACGTGCACCGGCGTGAGGCCGGCCGCCCCGCTCGCCAAAGCCTCGTCCAGCATGGCCGCGTGGGGGCCCTTGACCCGGATGAAGTCGACCAGGTCGGCGCGGGTGGCCACGCCCAGGGCGCGCCCGGCCACGCGGGCCAGCCGGGCCACGCACTCCTGGTCGGACAGGTCTTGGGCGAGCAGTTCGGCGGGCACGGCGCGCTCGGCCGGCTCGTAGACGCGCCGCCAGCCGACGCGGCGTACGCACACGACCTCGCCGATGTCGAGCAGCCACTCGACGGCGATCTTGACGTCGGACCAGTCCCACCACGGGCCGCCGTTCTTGGCCCCGCCCAGGTCGGTCGTGGTGACCTGCCCGCTCTCGCGCACCTGCTCCAGGACCTTGTCCACCACCGGCGGGACCTCGTGCCAGCGGTAGCGGCGCTCGCGGAAGGCGCGGCGGCGGAACGAGTACAGCGGCCAGTCCTCGATCGGCAGGATGCAGGCGGCGTGGCACCAGTACTCGAAGGCGCCGCCGCTCCAGTAGGCGCGCTCCACGGCCTGCCTGCCGACGGCGCCCAGCCGCGCGTACGCGACCAGCTCGTGCGAGCGCGCCAGCACCGAGATCGTGTCGAGTTGCACGGCGCCGAGCCTGCGCAGCGTGGCCGGCACACCGCCGCGCCGGGCGTCGGACCCGAGGAACCCCTGCGCGCGCAAGATGATCCGCCGGGCCTCCTCGGGGGTCAGGGAGGTCACCATGCCCACGATGGTAGCGACCGTCACCGACAAAAGGGCTACGCCGGTTGCGGCCGGGGAGTGCGGACCTGTTCCGGTACGCGTCCGCCGGTGCCCGGCTCAGTCGGCACCGGGCCCGGGGGCACTGGGCGCGGTCGGTGGTCGGTGTTCGGGGTGGGTCCGCCGCTCGTATGGCGTCAGTGTTCGGCGCGGTCGCGCTCGCCCTGCCCTGGAGCCTCCGCCACCTCGCGATCGGGCGGGACGATGACGCGCGGCGCGTCGATGATGACGTCGGAGAAGATGTCGAAGACCAGGGCCAGCACCCCGCCCAGCACGACGATCCCCGCGCCCAGCCAGAACAGGAACCAGTTCGGCCCGATGCACAGCGCCACGCCGCCGAGCACGAATCCGATCAGGGTCACGGTGACCGCCAGCCACGAGGACGCGCGGCCTCCATGGCTCTGCTGATGGTGTTCGGTCTCGGCCATCGTCCCTCCCTGGCGCTAGATTGGTCACAAGGGCCACGCGAAGGCCACGATCGCAAGCGCGCCACCGGCTCCGCGGCGGGCGTACGTGACCTCATGCGCGGTAGCAAGCGACATACCCTGTCGCGGCGGACATACCCATCCGGGGAACTGCACACGCCGCAACGGCGTTCTTGACGGTGGCTGTGTCAGGTGGTGGAAGCGCCTACGATGGCACCGGAGACGCGTGTCTCGTCAGCCCGGCCGGGGTAGACCTGCGAGGAGCTTTACATACAGTGGCTGCCATTCTCGACAAGATTCTTCGCGCAGGCGAAGGCAAGATCCTGCGTAGGCTCAAGCGGATCGCTGACCAGGTCAACGGGATCGAGAGCGACTTCAAGAGCATGTCCGACGCGGAGCTCCGCGCGCTCACCGACGAGTACAAGCAGCGGTACGCCGACGGCGAGTCGCTCGACGACCTGCTCCCCGAGGCGTTCGCCACGGTGCGCGAGGCGGCGCGGCGGGTGCTCGGCCAGCGGCACTTCGACGTGCAGATCATGGGCGGCGCGGCGCTGCACATGGGCAACATCGCCGAGATGCGCACCGGTGAGGGCAAGACGCTCACCTGTACCCTCCCGGCCTACCTCAACGCGATCTCCGGCAAGGGCGTCCACGTCGTCACGGTCAACGACTACCTCGCCAAGCGCGACGCCGACACCATGGGCCGGGTGCACCGCTTCCTCGGCCTGGAGGTCGGGGTGATCCTGGCCAACATGCCCCCGGACCAGCGGCGCAAGCAGTACAACGCCGACATCACCTACGGCACCAACAACGAGTTCGGCTTCGACTACCTCCGCGACAACATGGCGTGGTCGCTGGAGGAGTGCGTGCAGCGCGGCCACTACTTCGCGATCGTCGACGAGGTCGACTCGATCCTGATCGACGAGGCCCGCACGCCGCTGATCATCTCCGGCCCCGGCGAGCAGTCCGGCAAGTGGTACCAGGAGTTCGCCAAGATCGTGCCCCGGCTGCGCCGCGGCACCGAGGGCAAGGACGGCCAGGAGCAGACCGGCGACTACGCCGTGGACGAGAAGAAGCGCACGGTCGGCATCTTCGAGTCCGGCGTCGAGAAGGTCGAGGACTGGCTCGGCATCGACAACCTGTACAAGCCCGAGCACACCCACCTGGTCGGCTTCCTGAACAACGCGCTGAAGGCCAAGGAGCTCTACAAGAAGGACAAGGACTACATCGTCGTCGACGGCGAGGTCCTGATCGTCGATGAGTTCACCGGGCGCGTGTTGCACGGCCGTCGCTACAACGAGGGCATGCACCAGGCCATCGAGGCCAAGGAAGGCGTGAAGATCAAGGACGAGAACCAGACTCTCGCCACGGTCACGCTGCAGAACTACTTCCGCCTGTACGACAAGCTCGCCGGCATGACCGGTACGGCCGCCACCGAGGCCAACGAGTTCCACCAGACCTACAAGCTCGGCGTCGTGCCGATCCCGACCAACAAGCCGATGATCCGCAAGGATCAGCCCGACGTCGTCTACAAGACCGAGGACGCCAAGTTCCAGGCGGTGGTCGAGGACATCAAGGAGCGCTACGAGAAGGGCCAGCCGGTCCTGGTCGGCACCACCTCGGTGGAGAAGTCCGAGCGGCTCTCCCGGATGCTGCGCCACCAGGGCGTACCGCACGAGGTGCTGAACGCCAAGAACCACGCCCGTGAGGCGGCGATCGTCGCCGAGGCCGGGCGCAAGGGCGCGGTCACCGTCGCGACCAACATGGCCGGCCGCGGCACCGACATCATGCTCGGCGGCAACCCCGAGTTCCGCGCCGACGCCGAGCTGCGCCAGCGCGGGCTCGACCCGGTCGAGTCGCGCGAGGAGTACGACAAGGCCTGGCCCGAGGCCCTGGAGAAGGCCAAGGCCGCGGTCGCCGCCGAGCACGACGAGGTGACCGCCATCGGCGGCCTGTACGTCCTGGGCACCGAGCGGCACGAGTCGCGGCGCATCGACAACCAGCTCCGCGGCCGTTCCGGCCGTCAGGGCGACCCGGGCGAGTCCCGGTTCTACCTGTCCCTTGAGGACGACCTGATGCGCCTGTTCAACTCGGCCCGCGTCGAGATGATCATGACCAGGCTGAACATCCCCGACGACGTGCCGATCGAGTCCGGCATCGTCTCCAAGGCCATCGCCAGCGCCCAGCACCAGGTCGAGCAGCAGAACTTCGAGATCCGCAAGAACGTCCTGAAGTACGACGAGGTCATGAACCGGCAGCGCAAGGTGATCTACGCCGAGCGCCACCGGGTGCTTGAGGGCGCCGACCTGCGCGACCAGGTGCGCGGCTTCGTCGCCGACGTCGTCGATGAGTACGTCGCCGCGGCCACCGCCGAGGGCTTCGCCGAGGAGTGGGACCTCGACAAGCTGTGGAAGGCGTTCGGCCAGCTCTACCCGATCTCGATCACGATCGAGCAGCTCATCGAGGAGGAGGCGGGCGGCAACCGCGAGGACCTCACCCCCGAGATGATCAACACGCGGATCAAGGCCGACGCCATGGCCGCGTACGAGCGGCGTGAGGAGGAGCTCGGCGCCGACACCATGCGCGAGCTGGAGCGCCGGGTCGTGCTGTCGGTCCTCGACCGCAAGTGGCGCGAGCACCTCTACGAGATGGACTACCTCCAGGAGGGCATCGGCCTGCGCGCGATGGCGCAGAAGGACCCGCTGATCGAGTACCAGCGCGAGGGCTTCGAGATGTTCTCCGCGATGCTCGACGGCATCAAGGAGGAGTCGGTCGGCTACCTGTTCAACCTTGAGGTCGAGGTCCAGACCAACCCGATCGTCGAGGAGCAGCAGGACGCCGTCGAGGACGCCGCCATCGCCGAGACGCGCTCGATCATCGCCCGCGGCCTGCGCGGCCCCGAGCGTCCGGCGCAGCTTGAGTACACCGCTCCGGGCGAGACCGGCGAGGTCGAGCACACCCGGGTCAGCACGACCCCGGAACAGCGCGCGGCGTACGGCGACGTCTCCCGCAACGCGCCCTGCCCGTGCGGCTCCGGCAAGAAGTACAAGCGCTGCCACGGCGACCCGAAGCACGCGGACGCCTGAGGCCAGACCCGAGGAGAGCCCTCGCCGTACGACACGGCGGGGGCTCTCTCGCGTCCGGGGGTACGGACGCGGGCCTGAACGGGTCAGGGCGTGGTCTCGAAGTCGGTGCACAACCAGCGCCGGCCGTACAGTTCCAGGCGCATGGCCAGCACGCGGTGGCGGTCGCCGCAGTGGACCAGGAGGCACATCTCGATGGCGTCTCCGCCGGGCATGTGGACGTGGGGCGCCGCCACGAAGGGCGGGCCGTCGGCGCGGATCACCGTGCCGGTGCGGACCAGTTCGCGGTACGCGGCGTCGGTGACGTGGGCGGCCACACTGGCGGGCGGGCGGCGCCCGGCCAGCACCTCGGCGAACGCCTGGCCGAGCTGCCGCAGCCGCCGCTCCCCGGGGATCTCCGGGCCCGCCGCGCCCGCCTCATCGGGGACCGCGGCCAGGTGGCGGCGGGGCTCGGGCGGTGGCGCGGCGTCCAGGGCCAGCGCCCCCTGGACGTACGCCACCGGCGCGGTCGGCGCGGGACGGCGCCCCTCGTCGTCATAGGGCGGGTCGGCGGGCGGAGGCGGCGCGAGGCTCGGATGCGCGCCGGCGGAGGCTGCGGCCTTGGAGGTGGCCAGCCGCGGGTGTGCGTTGTCGCCCGGGGGCGGGTTGTGGCTCGGGCGCGCGCCGGTGGCCGGGGGTGGGGTGAGGTTGAGGGGCGTGCCGGTGGCCGGGGGTGGGGTGACGATCGGGGGTGCATCGGCGCGCCGGGGCGGAGTCTGGCTCGGGTGCGGGTCGGTGGGTGGGGGCGCGGTGAGGCTCGGGTTCGGGCCCGTGGTGGACTGGGGCGGGTTGTGGCTCGGGTGCCGGTCGGCGGTGGGCTGGGGTGGGTTGTGGTTCCCGTGTGGGTGGGCGGTGGGCTGGGGTGGGGTGAGGTTCGGGTGTGGGTTGGTGGTGGGCTGGGGTGGGGTGTGGCTGGGGCGCGGGGCGGGGGGCACCGTGGGGCTCCGTTTCGTGCGGGGGCGTGTCGTGTTCGTCGTGATCAAGAGTTTTCGGGCCCCTCTCCGGATACCGCGCGCGCCAGCTTCCCGCGCCGGCGTCCCCATGCGGGCGGCTTCGGGGGGAAAGGTCAGCCGCGGTTGGGGCGGCGGGTGCCAGGTTCCGGTGGGTTTCGGCGGCGGTCGCCGGGGCGCTCGGGGCGTCCGGAAGGGGGCCGGGCGGGGCGGGCGGGCTCGCCGGCGTCCGGTTCCTCGGGCTCGCGGCCGGGGGTGGGGATGTTCAGCGTCCTGATCAGCACGCTGAAGACCACGTAGTAGATCACGAAGTACAGCAGGCCGAACGCCAGGATCAGCCCCAGCCCGTGCGTGTTCGACTTGCCGGCGTTGAGCAGCATGTCGATCGCGCCCGCGGAGAAGTTGAAGCCGAGCCTGGCGTCCAGGGCCGACAGCAGCGCCATGGAGGAGCCGAGCAGCAGCGCGTGCACGACGAACAGCACCGGGGCGACGAAGATGAAGGCGAACTCGATCGGCTCGGTGATCCCGGTGACGAACGAGGTGAGCCCGGCGCCGATCATGATGCCGCCGACGGCGGGGCGGCGGTGGCGTGGGGCCGCGCGCCAGATGGCCAGCGCCGCCGCCGGGAGGCCGAACATCATGATCGGGAAGAATCCGGTCATGAAGATCCCGGCGCCCTGCTCGCCGGCGAAGTAGCAGTTCAGGTCGCCCGCCGCGGTGCGCGTCGCGCCTTCCACGCCGGCGGTGCACTCGGGGATCGTGAACCACACGATCGTGTTGATGAAGTGGTGCAGGCCGAGCGGGATCAGCAGCCGGTTGGCGACGCCGTACACGCCGGCGCCGATCGTGCCGTGCTCGGCCAGCCAGTCGCCCGCCCCGCTCATCCAGTCGCCGATCGGCGGCCAGACGAGGCCGGTGACGACGCCCAGCGCCAGCGCCGCCACCGCGGTCACGATCGGCACGAACCGGCGCCCGCCGAAGAACGCCAGCCAGGAGGGCAGCTTGATCCGGTGGTAGCGCTGCCACAGCAGCGCGGCGAGCAGGCCGATCACGATGCCGCCGAGCACGCCGGTCGGGTTCTGCGCGCCCAGGTTGAGCTGTGCCACGGCCCGGCCGTCCGGGTCCAGGGCCGTGATCAGGACCTTCTTGTGGACCGCGCTCTGGGGCGGGGCGTCGAAGAACATGACCTTGCTGACCCGGTCGAAGACCAGGTAGCCGACCAGCGCGGCCAGGGCCGTGGAGCCGTCGGCGCGGCGTGCGAAGCCGATGGCCACGCCGACCGCGAACAGCAGCGGCAGGTTGTCGAACAGGGCGCCGCCCGCCGCCGCGAAGATCCCGGCGACCCGGTCCAGGAACGCGCTGTCGGTGCGTCCCAGCAGGTCGTCCTGGCCGAAGCGCAGCAGCAGCCCGGCGGCCGGCAGCACGGCGATCGGGAGCATCAGCGAGCGCCCGATACGCTGCAGCACCGCGAACGCGGCCGACCAGATCGAGCCGCCCCCGGCGGTGCCCTCGGCGGCCGTCGTGCCCATCCGTCCCTCGCTCCCCATACGCCCTCGCCGGGGGGAGGCACGGTGTTCCTACCACGGATCGCCGGCGTGTACGCCCCGGCGGGGCAGGCCGCCGGGGCCGTACGCGTCCGGCTAGGTCGCCGCGGAGGCCCCGGGTTTGGCCGGGGTGCTCTCGCCGGAGTCCACGTCGGGTTCCGGCTCGCGCCCGGGGGTCATGATGTTCAGCCGCCTGATCAGGAAGCTGAAGATCACGTAGTACAGGATCGCGTAGATCACGCCCAAGCCCATGATCAGCCAGAAGTTGTTGGTGTTGGACTTGGACAGGTTCAGCACCGCGTCGATCAGCCCGGCCGAGAACCCGAAGCCGAGCCAGCCGTCCATCGCCGCGGTGATCGCCAGCGCCGCGCCGGTGAGCAGCGCGTGCACGATGAACAGCACCGGGGCGACGAAGATGAAGGCGAACTCGATCGGCTCGGTGATGCCGGTGACGAAGGAGATCAGCGCCGCGGAGAACATGATGCCGCCGATGGCGGCGCGGCGGTGCGGCGGCGCGGCGTGCCAGATGGCCAGCGCGGCGGCGGGCAGGCCGAACATCATCACCGGGAAGAACCCGGCCATGAACTCGCCCGAGCCCATGTTGCCGGCGAAGTAGCAGTTCAGGTCGCCCGCGGCCGTCGTGGTCGCGCCGTTCACGCCCGCGGTGCACTCGGGCACGGTGAACCAGACGATGGAGTTCACGAAGTGGTGCAGGCCGAGCGGGATCAGCAGCCGGTTCACCACGCCGTAGATGCCGGCGCCGATGGTGGAGTGGGTGGCCAGCCAGTCGCCGAAGTCGCTCAGCCCCTGGCCGATCGGCGGCCAGATCAGCCCGAAGATCACGCCCAGCACCAGCGCGGCCAGCGCGGTGACCATGGGGACGAACCGGCGCCCGCCGAAGAACGCCAGCCAGGCGGGCAGCTTGATCCGGTAGTACCGCTGCCACAGCAGCGCGGTGACGACGCCGATGAGGATGCCGCCGAGCACCCGCGTGGGGTTGGCCGAGGCGAGATTGATCATGTCGACGGCGGTGCCGTCGGCCCCCACCACCTTCTGCGAGACCTGCCCCTTGAGGTCGGAGTTGAAGAACATCAGGTGCGTGACCCGGTCCCAGACCAGATAGCCGACGACGGCGGCCAGTGCCGTGGAGCCGTCCGCCTTGCGCGCGAACCCGATCGCCACGCCCACCGCGAACAGCAGCGGCAGTGCGTCGAACAGGGCGCCGCCCGCCCCTCCGACGATCGCGGCGACCCGGTCCAGGGTGACGTTGTCCGTGCGGCCGAGCAGGTCGTCCTGGCCGATGCGGAGCAGCAGCGCGGCCGCGGGGAGGGCCGCGATCGGGAGCATGAGCGACCGGCCGATGCGCGACAGCACCGCCATGACGGCCGATTGGGACTTGGGTGCCGCGGGGAGGCCCGCGTCCGCTGAGGTGGAACTCATCGGGCATTCCTCCAGGGGGGTGTGAGGGGAGGAGTCAGCTACGTCGTTGCGGTATCTCCAGGACCGTGCGGAGCTGGTAGCGGTCGGCGCGGTAGGTGGAGACGCCGAGCTCCACGCACACGCCCGCCGCGAACGAGCGGCGTTGCAGCAGGAGCGCCGCGCCGCCGCGGGGCAGTTTGAGCAGGTCGGCGTCGCCGGGGTCGGCGACTCCGCCGTCGATGGTCAGCTCGCCGGCGTCGAGCACGAGCCCGTAGCGGGATTCGAGCAGGCCGTAGAGCGAGCGGTCGGTGAGGTCGTGGGCGGACAGGTCGGGGGCGAGCGCGACCGGGATGTGGGCGCGCTCGATGCACAGCGGCTCGCCGTCGGCGGTGCGCAGCCGCTCGATGAAGTGCACCTCGTCGCCGGGCTGGATGCCCAGCTCGCGCGCCAGGTGCGCGCTGGCCCGCACGATCCGCCGGTCGAGGTCGCGCGAGCCGGGGGTCAGGCCGCGGGCGCGCATGTCGTCGGTGAAGGAGGTGAGCCGCAGCGTCATCTCGATCTTGGGCCGGGCCACGAAGGTGCCCTTGCCCGCGACCCGGTGCAGCCGTCCCTCGGAGACGAGGTGGTCCACCGCCTGGCGCACGGTCATCCGGGACAGACCGAAGCGCTGGCACAGCTCGCGCTCGGACGGGATCGCGGCGCCGATGCTCAGCTCGTTGCTCTCGATCAGGTCGAGCAGGATCTCGCGGAGCTGGAAGTACTTGGGCACCGGGCTGTCCGGGTCGATCTGTGCCACGGTCCTCCCTTCCCGTGGGTCGGATGGGTTATGGTTCGTACTGGTCTAGTCCGGACTAGACCACAGGCCGGAAATGGGTGTCAACGTTCGGGTAGGAGACGAGTCGGTAACGGTACGGCCAACCGGCCGCCGCCTGCGGTCCCGCCTGCGAGTCGGAGGAAGAGCGCCTGATGACGACCAGAATGCGCAGCGAGATCGGTGAGCAGCCGACGGCGTTGCGCGCCACGCTAGACGCCCTCCTCCCGCGGGTGGACGAGGTGCGGCGGCTCGGCGACCAGACCCGCCAGTTGCTGTTCATCGCCCGCGGCACGTCCGACAACGCCGCCGTGTACGGCCGCTATCTGACCGAGGCGCGTACCGGCCGGCTCGCCACGCTGGCCGCCCCGTCGATCGCCACCACCTACCGGCGCAAGCTCGACCTGGACGGCGTGCTGGCGGTCGCGCTGTCGCAGTCGGGCCGCACCGAGGAGATCGTGGAGACGCTGACCTGGGCCGCCGACTGCGGGGCCAGGACCGTCGCGATCACCAACGGCGGGCCGGAGTCGCCGCTCGCGCAGGCCGCCGACCTCGCGCTGTGCACCGAGGCGGGCGAGGAGAAGGCGGTGCCCGCCACCAAGACGTACACCACGGCGCTGGCCGCGCTCGCCGTGCTCGCGCTCGGCCTGGGCGCGGACGTCGAGCCCGCCGACCTGCAGCGGGTGCCCGACGCGGTGGAGAAGCTGATCCACGACCCGGGCGACCTCGACGCGGTGGTCGAGGGCCTGGCCGGCAAGCCCGGCGTGGTCGTGTCCGGCCGCGGCATGGCCTTCTCGACCGCGCTGGAACTCGCGCTGAAGCTCAAGGAGGCGTGCTACATGCACGCCATGGGCCTGTCGTACGCCGACCTGCTGCACGGCCCGATCGCGGTCGTGGACGCCGACACCCCGGCCATCCTGGTGGCCGCGGGCGAGGGGCCGACCCTGCCCGGCACCATCGCGCTGGCCGAGCGGGTCACCGGCGCGGGCGCGGCGGCGTACGGCGTGGGCGGGGGCACCGGGCTCGCGGCCGTGTCCACCGCCTCCCTGAACGGGCCCGACCTTCCCGAGTGGGTGGCCCCGCTCGGCCTGATCGTGCCGGGACAGTTGCTCACCGAGGCGCTTGCGCGCAGGCTGGGGATCGATCCCGACGCGCCGCGGGGCCTGAAGAAGGTCACCCAGACCGACTAGGCCCGCGCGGGACGTCGTTTAGCCTGGTCACAGGGGTGCTGGAGACTGGAGGAGACATGGCGGCAGACGCAGAGGCGATCATCGCCGGTCTCGGTGGTGCCGACAACATCATCGAGATCGAACCGTGCATCACCCGGCTGCGCACCGAGGTGCACGACGCCTCCAAGGTCGATCAGGCCGCGCTCAAGGCGGCCGGCGCCCACGGCGTGATGGCGGCGGGCAACATCGTGCAGGTCGTGGTCGGCCCCGAGGCCGACACCATCGCCAGCGACATCGAGGACATCATCGGCTGAGGTCACCGGCGGAGCCGGCCGGGCCCCGGACGGGCCCGGCGCGGCCGGACAAGGGGGTGTCATGAGCACGATCGTCCTCGCCCCGGTGGCGGGCACCGCGCTGGCCCTGGCCGAGGTGCCCGACCCCGTCTTCTCCGCGGGCATGGTGGGTCCCGGCGTCGCGATCGACCCCGAGCGCCGGGCGGGCCCGGTCGTCGCGCCCGTGGACGGCAAGATCATGAAGCTGCATCCCCACGCCTTCGTCATCGTCGGCGCCGACGGCCGGGGCGTGCTGGTCCACCTCGGCATCGACACGGTCCAGCTCAAGGGCGAGGGGTTCGAGCTGCTGGCCGCCGAGGGCGACCGGGTGCGCGCCGGCTGGCCGGTGGTGGCCTGGGACCCGGCCGGGATCGAGGCCACCGGCCGCTCCCCGATCTGCCCGGTGGTCGCGCTCGACGCCGCATCTGCGGACGTTTCCGGCATCGCCGCAGGCAGTGTGTCCGTGGGGGCCCCGCTTTACACGTGGAGATGATATGACTTCGAAGCGTGACGGCGGCACTGTTCAGCCTGGACGGGACCCTCATCGACACCGAGACGCGTCACCTCGCCGCGTGGCGGGTCCTGTGCGAGCGATACCAGGTCTTCCACAACGACGGACTGCTGCGCGGCTTCCTCGGCCGGCGCGGCGAGGACGTGCTCAAGGAGCGGGCTCCGCGCTACTTCCGGGGCAGGTCGGTCGAGACCATCCTGAGCGACCTGCTCGACGTGTACGAGGACCCGAAGGTCAAACTGCCCCCGGTGAAGCCCATCCCCACCGCGGTGGCGTTCATGAAACGGGTGCACGAGAGCTACACCAAGACCGCGGTGGTCAGCTCCTCCTACACCTGGTGGACGTGGCACTACATGGAGGTCGCCGACGTGTGGCACCTCACGACCGAGGTGGTCACCGGCGAGCAGGTCTTCGAGGGCAAGCCCAACCCGGTCGGATTCCTGCTGGCCGCGGAGCGCCTGGAGGTCGATCCGGCCGACTGCGTCGTGTTCGAGGACTCCGTGGCGGGGGTCAAGGCGGCCAAGAAGGCGGGCATGGCCTGCGTCGGGGTCGCGACCACCCACCCCGACCACCTGCTCGCCGAGGCCGACCGCGTGGTGATGGATCTCAGCGAGCTGGAGTGGCCACTCGAACACCCGCGCCCCAGAAGGGGACGATGGGGTGATCCCCCAGAGTGGCTGGTGCAACGCCGGGGCAGCCGGCGCAGATGACAGGGCGAACCAAGGAGGAACCGTGCCAGAACGCAGGGTGACCGTCCAGGCGGAGGTGGGGCTGCACGCCCGCCCGGCGGCGACGTTCGTGCAGAGGGCGGCCCAGGCCCCGATCGCCGTCACCGTGGCCAAGGGCGGCGGCGAGCCGGTCAACGCCAAGAGCATCCTCTCGGTGCTGGCGCTCGACGTCCGCCAGGGCGAGAACGTCGTGATCAGCGCCGAGGGCGAGGGTGCGGAGGAACTGCTCGACGAGCTCGCCGCCATAGCCTCGGCGCCGTGACGTGGACACGCTGAACGGCGCCGGGGTGAGCCCCGGCATCGGGCTAGGGCCCGCGCACGTGCTCCTCGCCGAGATCCCCGAGCCGCCCCCCGGCGCCCGGCACGACGGCGACGCCGAGGCCGAGAAGGCCCGCGCGTACGACGCTCTGGAGCAGGTCGCCGCCGACCTGGAGGCGCGCGGCGCCAAGGCGGGCGGCGAGGCGCAGGACGTCCTGGAGGCCCAGGCCATGATGGCCCGCGATCCGGGCCTGGCCGAGAGCGTGGCCGAGCTGGTCGGCGGGGGCATGGCCGCGGCCCGCGCCGTGTACGAGGCGTTCGCCGGCTACCGCGAGATGCTGGCGGGGGCGGGCGGCTACCTCGCCGAGCGGGTGGCCGACCTCGACGACATCCGCGACCGCACGATCGCGGTGCTGTCCGGGCTGCCCATGCCGGGCGTGCCCGCGGCGGCCGACGAGCCGTACGTCCTGATCGCCCGCGACCTGGCCCCCGCCGACACCGCGGTGCTCTCGCGCGAGGTGGTGGCGGCGTTCGTCACCGAGGAGGGCGGGCCGACCAGCCACACCGCCATCCTGGCCCGCGCGCTCGGCGTGCCCGCGGTCGTGGCCTGTCCCGGCGTGACCCGGATCGCGCCCGGCACCCGGGTGCTGGTCGATGGCGCGTCCGGCGTCGTACGGCTGTCGCCCGGCGAGGACGAGATCACCACCGCGCGCAACGCGGCGGCGGCCAGGCAGGCGCTCCTCGCCGCGGCCACCGGCCCCGGCAGGACCGCCGATGGGCACCTGGTGCCGCTGCTGGCCAACGTCGGCGGCCCCAAGGACCTGGAGGCCGCGCTGGCCAACGGGGCCGAGGGCGTCGGGCTGTACCGCACCGAGTTCCTGTTCCTGGACCGGGCCGAGCCGCCCGGCGCCGAGGAGCAGGAGGCCGCGTACCGCGCGGTCCTGAACGCCTTCCCCGGCGGCCGGGTCGTGGTGCGCACCCTCGACGCGGGCGCCGACAAGCCGCTGGCGTTCCTGCCACCCCCCGGCGAGGAGCCCAACCCGGCGCTGGGCGAGCGCGGCCTGCGCATGTTCCGGGTGCACCAGGAGGTGATGTCGGCCCAGCTCGGCGCGCTGGCCAGGGCCGCGGCGGGCTCCCGGGCCAAGCTCCAGGTCATGGCCCCGATGGTGGCCGGAACCACCGAGGCCGAGTGGTTCGTCCGCGCCTGTCACGAGGCCGGGCTGCACGAGGCCGGGATCATGATCGAGATCCCGGCGGCCGCGCTGCGCGCCGCCGACCTGGCCCGGGTGGTCGACTTCTTCTCCATCGGCACCAACGACCTGGCGCAGTACACCTTCGCCGCCGACCGCCAGCTCGCCTCGCTGGCGTCCCTCCAGGACCCGTGGCAACCCGCCCTGCTCGACCTGGTCCACCTCGCCGCCACCGGCGCGCGGACCCAGGCCAAGGGCTGCGGCGTGTGCGGCGAGGCGGCGGCCGACCCGGTGCTGGCCTGCGTCCTGGTCGGCCTGGGCGTCACCTCCCTGTCCATGGGCGCCCCCGCCCTGCCCGCCGTACGCGCGACGCTGGCCCGCCACACCCGCGAGCAGTGCGAGGTGGCCGCCACCGCCGCCCGCGCGGCGCCGACCGCCCAAGAGGCCCGCGCGGCGGCCCGCGCCCACCTCCCCGGGTTGTCCGACCTGGGGTTGTGAGGGCGGCGCGTCGTGAGCGGGCGCGGTCGTAAACGGTGGCTCAGGGGGTGTGCCGGGCCGGGCTATGGCGGGCGTGTCGTGTCCGGTATCCGGATACCGTGGGTCTCATGGTGCGGTGGACGACACGAGCGGCGGGCATCCTGATGATCCTGGGTATGGCGGCGGGTTGTGCGGGGTCCGGCCAGGCGGCCAAGGGGTCCTCGCCGCGGCCGGTCTCGCACAAGCCGCAGCAGGCGCAGAGCCCGACCCCCACCCCCAAGGCCACCGCGACGGCGGCCGAGATCGACGCGATGATCGCCAAGATGAGCGTGGCCGAGAAGGTCGGGCAGTTGTTCATGCCGGTCCTGTACGGCCAGGCCGCCGACACCGTCTCCGGCGACAACCAGGCCCGTTACGGCGTGGGCACCGCGGCCAAGGCCATCGCCAAGTACCGGCCGGGCGGGGTGATCCTGTTCCCGTGGGCGGGCAACGTGAAGAGCGTGCGGCAGGTCGTGGCGCTCACCAACGGGTTGCAGAAGGCCTCGCCGGAGATTCCGCTGCTGATCGGCGCCGACCAGGAGAACGGGCGCGTGTCCCGGCTCGCGCCGCTGATCACCGTGCTGCCCGGGGCCTCGACCATCGGCAGGACCGGCGAGCCCTCGCTGGCCAGGCGGGCGGCCGAGGTCACCGGCAGCGAGCTGCTGGCGCTGGGGGTGAACCTGGACTTCGCGCCGGTCGCCGACGTCAACGTCAACCCGCGCAACCCGGTGATCGGCCCCCGCTCGTACGGTGACGACCCCAAGAAGGTCGCGGCCATGGTGGCGGCGGCCGTGCGCGGCTTCCACGACGCGAAGGTGGCCAGCACCGCCAAGCACTTCCCGGGCCACGGCGACACCACGGTGGACAGCCACACCGGCCTGCCCGTCATCGACCACACCCGGACCCAGTGGGCGAAGCTGGACGCCCCGCCGTTCGAGGCCGCGGTAGAGGCGGGCGTCGATGCGATCATGAGCGCCCACGTGGTCATGCCCGAGCTCGACCCCTCCGGCGACCCGGCCACCCTGTCCAAGAAGATCCTCACCGGCCTGCTGCGCGAGCGCCTGGGCTTCGAGGGCGTCGTCTTCACCGACGCGCTCGACATGGCGGGCGTCCGCAAGAAGTACGGCGACGGCGAGGTGGCCGTGCGGGCGATCCTGGCCGGGGCCGACATGATGCTGATGCCCCCCGACTTCCCCAAGGCCCATGGCGCGGTCATGGCCGCGGTCAAGTCGGGCCGCATCAGCCAGGCCCGCCTGGATGAGTCGGTGCGCCGCATCCTGACCCTGAAGGACCGCCGCGGCCTGCTGCGCGAGGCCCCCGTGGCCGACGCCGCCGCCGCCGAGAAGCTGATCAACTCGCCGGCCCACCGCGAGGTCGCCCGCGAGATCGAGGAGAAGGCGGGCTCCTGATCGCTCCTCCCCGGACGAATGCCGCACATCCAGAAATGTCTACTCTTGGGGGGAGTTGGCGGCTGGAGGCGGCATGTTCAAGGGTGTTCTCATCGACTGGGCCGGGGTGTTGACGACCAGTCTCTCGGGGGCGGTCGCGGAGTGGATCGCGGCGGAGCGGATCGACGCGGTGCGGTACGGACAGGTCATGCGCGAGATGGTGGACCACGCCTACGACGGGGCGCGCGACGGCGAGAACCCGATCCACGCGCTGGAGCGCGGCGAGATCGACGCGCTGACCTTCGAACGGGACCTGGCGGCGCGGCTGGTCACCCTGGACGGCGGGCGGCCGGTGGCCGAGGGGATGCTCACCCGGATGTTCTCCGGCTTCAAGCGGGTGGAGCCCATGTACGACATGCTGCGGGCCGCCCGCGCGGGCGGGCTGCGTACCTGCCTGGTGTCGAACTCCTGGGCCAACGAGTACCCGCGCGACGACTGGGACGAGATCTTCGACGCGGTGGTGATCTCCGGCGAGGTGGGGATGCGCAAGCCGGAGGAGCGGATCTTCCGGTACGCCCTGGAGCAGGTCGGGCTCCCCGGAGAGGAGTGCGTGTTCATCGACGACATCGAGGCGAACATCGTGGCCGCGCGGGCGCTGGGCATAACCGGGGTGCACCACCGCGACCCCGCCGAGACCATCCCCGCGTTGGAGAGTCTGCTCGGGATCGCACTCGCGCGACCCTGAGGGCTGGCACACTGTGTGCCCTTGAGCACCTTCAGAACGAGGAATCATGCGCGTCTATCTGCCGTCCACGCTGCCGGGGCTGGCCCGCGTGGCCAAGGCCGGTGAGCTGGGTCCGGCCCCGCTGACCGGCTTCGCGGTCACGCCGTCCCTGATCGAGTGGTATGTCTCGGGTGACACCGAGGAACTGGAGTACGTCGCGCTCACCGAGGCCGCCAGGGCGTCCCTGCGGATGCTGGCGGTCGACCGGGCCGACGGGGTGCCGGTGCCCCCGCGCCGGGTCGTGGTCGCGGCCGAGGTGCCCGACTCCGCCGTCAGCGTGGGGCAGGACCTTGAGGAGCGCGCCCGCGTGCGCCTGTCGCAGCCGGTGCCGCTGGCCACGATGGCCTCGGTGCACGTGGACGACGAGGAGGCCGCGGCCGACATCGAGGCGGCCATCGCGGCCCTGCCCGCCGCCGACCAGGGCGACGACGACGCGCAGTTCACCGTGGACGGCGCCGAGGCGCACGAGCTGATGTGGTACGCCACACAGGAGATCCCCGATCTGCTTTCGTAGTCCCGCCGTTAACGCGCATGTCGTTCGCGATAGCTAGGCTTGACGGCGATATGACGCACATTGTCTGGGATTGGAATGGCACGCTCTTCCACGACATCGACGCCGTCGTGGGAGCGACCAACGAGGTGTTCCGCCCGTACGGGCTGGGCGCCATCACCACCGACGGCTTCCGCGAGGTGTACACGCGGCCGATCTGGGTGGCCTACGAGCGGATGCTCGGCCGCCCGCTGCACGAGGGCGAGTGGGAACACCTCGACGAGGGCTTCCACGAGCACTACCACCGGCTCATGCTGGAGTGCGACCTCGCCGCCGACAGCCGCCCCAGCCTCACCGCCTGGGAGCGGTCGGGCGGCACGCAGTCGCTGCTGTCCATGTGGGGCCACGAGCGGCTGGTGCCCAAGGTCGCCGAGTTCGGCATCGACGTCCACTTCACCAGGATCGACGGGCTGCGCTCCGCCTCCGGCGGGCACAAGGCCGAGCACATGGTGGCCCACCTCGCCGCGCTCGACGTCGATCCCGCCGAGGTGCTGGTGATCGGCGACAGCGTGGACGACGCGCACGCCGCCATGCACGTCGGCGCGCGGGCCGTGCTCTACACCGGCGGCATGACCCGCCGCGCCGACCTGGAGGCGCTGGGCGTGCCGGTGGTGGACACGCTGACCGAGGCCCTCGACCACGCCTGACGGATACCGGTCTGTGGCGCGACCGCGGGCGCCGCGCCCGGTACGCTGAGCGCGTGATCACCGGCGTGCCCGCGCACGCCGGCCGCACCCCCCGGAGGCCCGCCATCGACCGCCGTCTGGTTCTGTGGAACATCGACCTGACCCTGGTCGATGTGACCATCGTCACCCGCGACGCGTACGCCGAGGCGTTCCGCCAGGTGACGGGGCGCCCGCTGGTGAAGCTCGCGCCCGCCATGGGCCGTCCCGACTCCGAGATCATCTTCGAGACGCTGGCCGTCAACGGCATCGTCGCGGAGGACGAGCACCTGCCCGCGTTCATCGCCGCGCTCACCACCGCCTTCGCCGCCCGGCGCAAGCGGCTGGACCGCGAGGGCCGGATGATGCCCGGGGCCAAGGACGCGCTGAAGGCCGTGGCCCGCCTCGACGGCGTGGTGCAGTCGGTGCTCACCGGCACGATCAAGGGCAACGCGGTGCACAAGCTGGCCGCGTTCGGCCTGGACAAGCACGTCGACTTCGAGATCGGCGGCTACGGCGAGGAGGTCTACCCCAAGGCGACGCTGCTCCAGGTCGCCCAGGGCCGGGCCAAGCAGAAGTACGGCTGCGCGTTCACCGCCGCCAACACCGTGCTGATCGGCGACTCCACCCGCGACGTGCAGGCCGCCCGCATCGGCGGCGCCGGCATGATCGCGGTCGCCACCGGCCGGTCCACCCCGGCCGAGCTGACCGAGGCCGGGGCCGACATCGTGCTGCGCGACCTGGCCAACCCCTCCGAGGTGGTCGCCGCGATAGCCCGCCTGACCGCCGCCGGCACCCAGGTCGGCACGGGCTGACCCCCGCGCCGCTATCGTGGCCGGTTGTGGACCTGGTGCGGCACCTGTACTACTTCACCGTGGTCGCCGAGGAGCTGCACTTCGGCAACGCCGCCGTCCGGCTCGGCATGGCCCAGCCCCCGCTCAGCCAGCGGATCAAGCGGCTGGAGGAGGAGCTGGGCGTACGGCTGTTCGACCGTTCCGGGCGCCAGGTCCGGCTGACCGAGGCCGGGCGGCTGCTGCTCGGCGAGGCCCGCGAGATCGTCGCCCGCGTGGAGCGGCTGCGCGCCCTGGCCCGCGACGGCGCGGCGGGCGCGGCGCTGCGGGCCGCGGTGCCGCCCGACCTGGGCGCGCCGGTGATCGGCGCGCTGGTGGCCGGCTTCAGGGAGGCCGCGCCCGGCGTACGCCTGGCGCCGGCCGAGATGTGGACCGCCGACCAGGTGACCGCGCTGGCCGAGGGCGCGCTCGACGTCGGCGTGGTACGCCACCCGGTCACCGCGCCCGGCCTGGCCTTCGGCCCGGTGCTGGTGCAGACGCCCGGCGTGATCCTGCCCGAGGACGACCCCCTGGCCGCCGCGTCCACCGTGCACCTCGCCGACCTCGCCGGGCGCGATCTGGTGCTGTTCCCGCGCGACGGCGAACCCGGGGCGCACGCCGAGACCGTCGCCGAGTGCCGCCGCCACGGCTACGTGCCGGAGGTCGTGCACGACGGCGTCACGCTGGGCCTGGTGCTGGCCGGGTCGGCGGTCGCGCTCGGCCCGCCGGCCGAGCTGGCGGGCGTACGCTGGCGCCCGCTGCTCGGCGCGCCGATCGCCTGGCGGGTCTCGGCCGCGTGGCGGACCCGGAACGAGGCGGTGTCGGCGTTCGCCGCGGTCGCGCAGCGCGTGCTGAAGGAGGAGGCCGGAATGACCGACGAGGGCGCCGCGCCGCCCAGGCGCGTCACGGCCCTCCGCCCCGCCACCGGGTTCCTGGCATGAGCACCGGCCCCGGCGCGAGCCCTGTCCACGGCGCGAGCCCTGTTCCCGGCGCCGGCCCCGGCGCGAGCCCCGTCCCCGTTCCCGGCGTGAGCGCCGGCAAGGGCGGCTTCGACGCGCTGTTCCGGGCGGCCGGGGTCACCGGGTGGCTGCACGCCCTGGACGTGGACACCGGGCGGGTGGTGGAGTCGGGCGGCGACGTGCCGGTGCCGACCGCGTCGGTGTTCAAGCTGCCGCTGCTCGTCGCCTTCTGCCGGGCGGCCGACGCGGGCCGGCTCGATCCGGCCGAGCGGGTCACCGTGCCGGCCGCCGCGCGCGTCTTCGGCCCCACCGGCATCTCGGCGATGCTGGACGACGTGACCATGAGCCTGCGCGACCTGGCGTACCTGATGATCGCGGTGAGCGACAACACGGCCGCCGACGCGCTGGTCGCGAGGGTGGGCCTGGACGCGGTCAACGCCGCGCTCGCCGACCTCGGGCTGCGGCGCACGGTCGTCGAGCACGACTGCGCCGGCATGTTCGCGCGCATGGCCGAGGACACCGGCGGCGAGTGGCCGGTCACCGACCCCGATGTGATCGCCCGGCTGCGGGTGCTCGACCCGGCCCGCACCAACCGCAGCACCCCCAGGGAGACCGCCGAACTGCTCGCCATGATCTGGCGCGACGAGGCCGCCGGCCCGGAGTCGTGCGCGTGGATGCGCCGGCTGCTCGGCCTCCAGGTGTGGCCGCACCGGCTGTCGTCCGGCTTCCCCTACGACGACGTGTCGGTCAGCGGCAAGACCGGCACCCTGCCCACCCTGCGCGCCGAGGTGGGCGTCGTCGAGTACCCCGACGGCGGCAGGTACGCCGTGGCCGTCTTCACCCGCTCCTTCAGCCCCGCCCTGAACCAGCCGCGCGCCGACGCGGTGATCGGCACCGCCGCCCGCATGGCGGTCGATCGCCTGCGGGGATAGTCCACACAGGGGGGCCGATGGTGACTTCCGTCCGGCCTCACACAAAGATGGGGGCATGGCTGAGGAAGGCGCGCTGCTGTGGGAACCGACCGACGAGGTCGTCCGCAATTCCAAGATCACCAGCTACATGGCATGGCTCGGCCGCACCGGCGGCTACGAGGACCTGTGGGAGTGGTCCGTGGCCAACCCCGCGGACTTCTGGAGCTCCATCTGGGACTACTTCGACGTCGCCGGCGAGCGTGGTGACGGGCCCGTCCTCAATGGGACGATGCCGAAGGCCGAATGGTTCGCCGGATCGGCCGTCAACTACGCGGAGAACGCGCTTCGTCACGCCGAGGCCACTCCCGGCCGTACGGCGGTGGTCTTCCGCGGCGAGGACGGCGCCCGCGGCACCCTCACCTTCGCCGAGCTGCGCGAGGAGGTGGCGCGGGTGCGCGCCGGGCTGGTCCGGCTCGGCGTGGGCCGCGGCGACCGGGTGGCCGCGTACGTGCCCAACATCGCCGAGGCGCTGATCGCGTTCCTGGCCGTGTCCTCGCTCGGCGCGATCTGGTCCTCCTGCTCGCCCGACTTCGGCGCGCCCAGCGTCACCGACCGGTTCAGCCAGATCGAGCCGGTCGTGCTGATCGCGGTGGACGGCTACCGCTACAACGGCAAGGTCTACGACCGCACCCAGGCCGTCCGCGACATCGCCGCCAAGCTGCCCTCGCTGCGCACCACGGTCTGGATCCCGCGCGTGGGCGCCGAGCTGCCCGAGGACGCCGCGACCTGGGCCGAGCTGCGTGCCGAGAGCGCGCCGATGGCCTACGAGCGGGTGCCGTTCGGCCACCCGCTGTGGATCGTCTACTCCAGCGGCACCACCGGCCTGCCCAAGCCCATCGTGCACGGCCACGGCGGCATCGTCCTGGAACACCTCAAGGCGATCTCCTTCCACCAGGACCTCGGCCCCGACGACGTGTTCTTCTGGTACACCACGACCGGCTGGATGATGTGGAACTACCTCATCGGCGGCCTGCTGGTCGGCTGCACCGTGGTGCTGTACGACGGCAGCGCCAACCACCCCGGCACCGACGTGCTGTGGAACCTGGTCGCCGAGGAGGGCGTGACCTACTTCGGCACCGGCGCGCCGTACATCACCGCGTCCATGAAGGCCGGGCTGAAGCCCAGCGGCCTGGACCGCCTGCGCGGCCTCGGCTCCACCGGCTCGCCGCTGCCGCCCGAGGGCTTCGACTGGGTGTACTCCGACGTCAAGCCGGACGTCCAGCTCGGCTCGTTCTCCGGCGGCACCGACGTGTGCACCGGCTTCGTGGGCGCGGTCCCGCTGCTGCCGGTGCGCTCCGGCGTCATCCCGTGCCGCTGCCTGGGCGCCAGTGTCGAGTCGTACGACCCGGCGGGCAAGCCCCTGATCGGCGAGGTCGGCGAGCTGGTCATCACCGCCCCGATGCCGTCGATGCCGGTCATGTTCTGGAACGACCCCGAGGGCGAGCGCTACCGCGACAGCTACTTCGCCGAGTACCCGGGGGTGTGGCGGCACGGCGACTGGATCAAGATCCTCCCGGACGGCGGCTGCGTGATCTACGGCCGCTCCGACTCCACCCTCAACCGCGGCGGCGTCCGCATGGGCACCAGCGAGTTCTACCGCGTCGTCGAGCGGTTCGAGGAGATCGCCGACAGCCTGGTGATCGACACCGGCCAGCTCGGCCAGGAGGGCCGCCTGCTGCTGTACGTGGCCATGGCCCCCGGCGCCGCCCTGACCGACGACCTCGTCGCCGCCCTGCGCACGGCCCTGCGCACGGAGCTGTCCCCCCGCCACGTCCCCGACATGATCCGCGAGGTCCCCGGCATCCCCCGCACCCTGTCGGGCAAGAAGCTGGAGGTCCCCGTCCGCAAGATCCTCCAGGGCACCCCCGTGGAGAAGGCCGCCAACCCCGACGCCATGGCCAACCCCGAGGTCCTGACCCACTTCGTCCCCGAGTAGCCCTCAGATCGCCTGCGGGAAGCGGAAGCGGCGGGCCGGGTCGTACTTCGCCTTGATCCGGGCGAGGCGGGGCGCGTTCGGCCCGTAGTACGCCGTGCGCCAGCCGGTCAGCTTGGGGTCGATGTAGTTGACGTAGGCGTGGTGGCCGAAGTGCGGGGTCATGGCCGCGTGGGCGTCGCGGAGCCAGGCGGCGCGGCCCGCCCGGTGGGCGTAGTACTGGACGCTGAAGACGGCGGCGCGGTGGGGGAAGGCGGTGGCCTGCGGCCCGACCCGGCCCACCGCGCCGCCGAGGGCGTCCAGGAGTACGGCGTGGTCGCCGGGGGCCGCGACCTTGGCGACCAGGGTGGCGATCCCGGCGGACGACAGGGGGCGGTAGGCGATGTGCGACTTGGCCTCGAAGGTGTCGCGGACGAGCCTGCCGTCGCGGGTCTGGCCGGGCAGGGAGCCGGGGAGGTGGCACTGGGAGACCGAGTACGACGAGCAGCCCGCCATGATCATCATCGCCTGGCGGTAGGAGGTCGCCCGGACGTAGCGGCTGGAGGTGGCGCCGATGCGGCCGGCCAGGCGGTCGAGCAGGTTCTCGCAGGCCGCCCTGCCGCCCAGGTACAGGCCGCCGACCTGGACCGCGGGGCCGCCGCCCTCGCGGGTGAGGTGCAGGTTGGACCACAGGGCGTCGGGGGCCGCCGGAGCCCACTTCTGCCACTCGGCCACCACCTTGCGGGCCTTCGCCCAGGGCCAGCGCAGGAAGAAGACCGTGACCTCGCGGATCGGGTGGGTGCGGAAGGTGAAGGAGGTCGCCACGCCGAAGTTGCCGCCACCGCCGCCGCGCGAGGCCCAGTACAGGTCGGCGTTGTGGTTCGCGTCACAGGTGAGCGTGGCGCCCGAGGCGGTGACGATCCGCACCGACTCCAGCACGTCGCAGGTCAGGCCGTACTTCCTGGACACGACCCCGATGCCGCCGCCCAGGGCGAGGCCGCTGACGCCGACGGTGGGGCACGAGCCCGCCGGGATGCTGACGCCCGAGGCGGCGAGGCGGTCGTAGACGTCGATGAGCTTGGCCCCGGCGCCGACCACCGCGCGGCCGGAGGAGTGGCGCACCGAGCGCATGGGGGAGACGTCGATCACCAGGCCGGTGCCGGTGGACCAGCCCGCGTAGGAGTGGCCGCCTGAGCGGACCGCGAGCGGCACGTCGTACCGGGTGGCGAAGCGCACGCACTCGGCCACGTCCGCGTCGTTCGCGCAGTACGCGATGCCGGCCGGGCGCACGTCGTCGAAGGCCGGGTTGTACAGCCGCCGCGCGGCGCCGTAGGAGGCGTCTCCGGGGCGGACGAGGCGCCCGTCGAGTCCTCGGCCCAGGGCGGCCCAGTCGGCCGGTCTGGGGGCGCTGAGGGCCGCCAGGGGGCCGCCGCCGAGAGGTAAGGCCGCCGCCAGGGGCGCGAACGCGGTGAGGCGGAGGAAATCGCGGCGGTCGGACGGCATGAAGGGCTCCCCAAAGGACAGTGACACCGCATGGTGAGACGTACGGATGCGACGCCGGGTTGGTCACAGATCCGTCACCTCTGGGAGACGGGTCACGTTGACGGCGTCCTTGATTTCGGGTGATATCGGTACGGCGAACAACCCGGTCAAGGGCGACCGGGACCGATTGGGGGGCTACTTGGTGGACTCGCCGTGGTCCGGCACGGGATCATGACCGTGGCCGATGCCCCCTCCTCCCCTCCGCGCCGTGATCGTCGCGCGCGGGCGCGCGAGGAACACACCCGATGACAAGGCGACATCCCTCACAAAGGAGTGAGAGCGACATGCCCCTCGAAGAGGCGAAGGACGAGCTGCTGCGGAGCGCGGCCACGATGTGCGCGCAGACGCCCGGCAGCGAGCACGTGGGCGTGGAGGAGGCGCTCGGCTACCTGCGCACGTACTATCGGCATGTCGCGCCGGAGGATCTGCTCGACCGCAATCCCGTGGACGTCTACGGCCCGGCGATGGCGCACCGCCAGCTCGCCGAGCACCGTCCCCAGGGCCGGGCCCTGGTGCGCGCCTACACCCCCACCCTGGAGGAGAACGGCTGGGACCCGGGACACTCCGTGGTCGAGGTCGTCACCGACGACATGCCGTTCCTGGTCGACTCGGTGACCATGGAGCTCGACCGGCACCAGATCGGCACCCACCTGGTCGTGCACCCCCAGATGCGGGTACGCCGCGACATCACCGGCAAGATGCTCGGCCCCGGCCAGGACGACGTGACCGGGCAGATCACGGCCGAGTCGTGGATGCACCTGGAGATCGACAGGCAGGCCGACGGCGAGGTGCTGAAGCGGCTGGAGTCCGACCTGCAGCGGGTGCTGGCCGACGTGCGCTACGCGGTCGAGGACTTCCCCAAGATGCGGGCCCTGGCGCTCCAGGCGGCCGAGGACGCCTCGGTGAACCCGCCGCCGCTTGAGCCGGCCGAGGTCGAGGACAGCCTCGACCTGCTGCGCTGGCTCGCCGACGGGCACTTCACCTTCCTGGGCTACCGCGAGTACCGGCTGGAGCAGTCGCAGGACGGCGAGACGCTGCGCGCGGTGCCGGGCACCGGGCTCGGCATCCTGCGCGCCGACAAGGCCGGCTCCGACAGCTTCGCCGCCATGCCGGCCGAACTGCGCGCCAAGGCCCGCGAGAAGCAGATGCTGATCATCACCAAGGGCAACACCCGCGCCACCGTGCACCGCCCGGCGTACCTCGACTACGTGGGCGTGAAGGTGTTCGGGGCCGACGGCGAGGTGGTGGGGGAGCGGCGCTTCCTGGGCCTGTTCACGCACGTCGCCTACAACGAGTCGATCTCCCGCATCCCGGTGCTGCGCCGCAAGCTGGCCGGGGTGCTGGCGGCGGCCGGCCTGACCCCCGAGAGCCACGACGGCAAGGACCTGATCGAGGAGCTGGAGTCGTTCCCGCGCTCGGAGCTGTTCCAGATCTCGGTGGAGGAGCTGCTGCCGATCGCGCGCGGCGTGCTGCGGCTGCGCGAGCGCAAGCAGCTCCGGCTGTTCCTGCGCCGCGACGACTACGGCCGCTACATCTCCTGCCTGATCTACCTGCCGCGCGAGCGCTACACCACCAAGATCCGGCTGCGCATGCAGGAGATCCTGATGAGCGCGCTGGGCGGGTCCACGCTCGACTACAGCGCCATGATCGGTGAGTCAGCGCTGGCGCGGCTGCACGTGATGATCCGCGGCGAGCGCGGCCGGCCGCTGCCCGCCACCGGGGTGGACCTGGAGGATCTGGAGGTACGCCTGGCGCGGGCGACCCGCTCGTGGGAGGACGACCTGGTCGAGGCGATCACCGAGCTGTGCTCGGAGGAGGAGGCCCCCGCGCTCATCCGGCGCTACCAGGCGGCCTTCTCCGAGGGGTACAAGGCCGACTTCCCGCCCCGCATGGCCGTGGCCGACCTGCGCAAGCTGGAGGCCCTGGCGGGCACGCCCGACGAGATCGCGCTCAACCTGTACGAGCCGTACGACGCCGTCGAGGGCGAGCGCCGGCTGAAGATCTACCGGCTGGAGCGGCCGATCTCGCTGTCCCACGTGCTGCCGCTGCTGCAGCGGCTGGGCGTCGAGGTCGTGGACGAGCGTCCGTACGAGGTGGACCGTGACAACGACCCGGCCACCAAGAACGCCTGGATCTACGACTTCGGGCTGCGCTACAAGCCCTCGGAGCAGGTGCCCAAGGAGGAGTTCAAGGGCCTGTTCCAGGACGCGTTCCTGGCGCTGTGGCGCGGCGAGGTGGAGCCCGACGGGTTCAACGCGCTGGTGCTGGCGGCCGGGCTCACCTGGGAGGAGGCCGGCATCCTGCGGGCGTACGCGAAGTACCTGCGCCAGGCCGGCACGACCTTCAGCCAGCAGTACATGCAGCACGTCCTGCTCGGCAACGTACGGCTGGCGCGGCTGCTGGTGCGGCTGTTCGAGGCCAGGCTCGACCCCAAGCGGGGCGAGGAGGTGCGCGACGAGCTGTGCGAGGCGCTGACCGAGGAGATCCTCAGCGCCCTGGACGACGTGGCGTCGCTGGACGAGGACCGCATCCTGCGGGCGTACCTGGAGATGATCCAGGCCACGCTGCGCACCAACTACTTCCAGCGCGACGGCGCGGGGCGGCGCAAGCCGTACCTGGCGCTGAAGTTCGACCCCGAGGCGATCAGCGTGCTGCCGCTGCCGCGGCCCAAGTTCGAGATCTTCGTGTACTCGCCGCGGGTCGAGGGCGTGCACCTGCGCTTCGGCAAGGTGGCGCGGGGCGGGCTGCGCTGGTCGGACCGGATGGAGGACTACCGCACCGAGATCCTGGGGCTGGTCAAGGCGCAGATGGTGAAAAATACCGTCATCGTGCCTACTGGGTCTAAAGGCGGATTTGTTGTGAAGCGTCCGCCGGAGTCCGGTTCGCGGGAGGAGGTGCTGGCCGAGGGCATCGCCTGCTACCGCATGTTCATCTCCGGCCTGCTCGACCTGACCGACAACCTGGTGGACAACCAGGTGGTGCCGCCGAAGGACGTGGTGCGCCGCGACGGCGACGACACCTACCTCGTCGTGGCGGCCGACAAGGGCACCGCGACGTTCTCCGACATCGCCAACCAGGTCGCCCAGGACTACGGCTTCTGGCTCGGCGACGCCTTCGCCTCCGGCGGCTCCATCGGCTACGACCACAAGGCGATGGGCATCACCGCGCGCGGCGCGTGGGAGTCGGTGAAGTACCACTTCCGCACCATGGGCGTGGACGTGCAGACCACCGACTTCACCGTTGTCGGCATCGGCGACATGTCGGGCGACGTGTTCGGCAACGGCATGCTGCTGTCGGAGCACATCCGGCTCGTGGCCGCGTTCGACCACCGGCACGTCTTCATCGACCCCGACCCCGACGCCGCCCGCTCGTACGCGGAACGCTCCAGGCTGTTCGCGCTCCCGCGCAGCTCCTGGGCCGACTACGACGCCTCGGCGATCTCGGCGGGCGGCGGCGTCTGGCCGCGTACGGCCAAGTCGATCCCGATCAGCGCCCAGGCCCGCGCCGCCCTCGGCATCGCCGACGGCGTGACCGCTATGGCCCCGAACGACCTGATCAGCGCGATCCTCAAGGCCCCGGTGGACCTGCTGTGGAACGGCGGCATCGGGACCTACGTCAAGGCCACCTCCGAGACCCACGCCGACGCCGGCGACAAGGCCAACGACGCGCTGCGGATCAACGCCGCCGACCTGCGCTGCAAGGTCGTCGGCGAGGGCGGCAACCTCGGCCTGACCCAGCTCGCCCGGATCGAGTTCGCGCGCAACGGCGGCCTGATCAACACCGACTTCATCGACAACTCCGCCGGCGTGGACACCTCCGACCACGAGGTCAACATCAAGATCCTGCTGGACCGGGTGCGGCGCGACGGCGAGCTGACCGACAAGCAGCGCAACCAGCTCTTCCTCGACATGACCGACGAGGTGGCCAAGCTGGTGCTGCGCGACAACTACGCCCAGAACGTCGTGCTGGCGGCGGCGCGCAAGCAGGCGTCGTCCATGCTGCACGTGCACGCCCGCTACCTGCGCAAGCTGGAGCGCGCCGGGCTGCTGAACCGGGAGCTGGAGCACCTGCCCTCGGACAAGGTCCTGGCCGAGCGGCGCCAGGCCGGGCTGGGCCTGACCGGGCCCGAGTTCGCCGTGCTGCTGGCCTACACCAAGCTGGTCGCCGACGCCGAACTGCTCGCCTCCGACCTGCCCGACGACCCGTACCTCGCGTCGTGGCTGGTGTCGTACTTCCCGTCGGCGCTGCGCGAGCGGCTGCGCCCGTACATGGACGCCCACCCGCTGCGGCGCGAGATCATCACCACCGGCGTGGTGAACGACCTGGTCAACGCCGGCGGCACCACGTTCATGTTCCGGATCGCCGAGGAGACCGGCGCGTCCACGCCCGACATCGCCCGCGCGTACCTCGTCGCGCGCGAGGTGTTCGACCTGCCCAGCTTCTGGCGGGCCGTCGAAGGGCTGGACAACAAGGTCGATACCGTGACCCAGCTCCGCATGCTCCTCGAAGGCCGCAAGCTCATCGAACGCGGCGCGCGGTGGCTGCTCGGCAACCGCCGCCCCCCGCTCGACCTGGCCTCCACGGTGACCTTCTTCGCCGAGGGCATGAACGGCCTGCTGCCCCACCTGCCCAAGCTGCTCGCCGGGCCCGACCTGACCGCCTTCGAGGAGCGCAGAGACTCCTTCGTCGCGCAGGGCGTCCCGGAGGAGCTGGCCGAGCGCACCGCCGCCATGGTCCCGGCCTACTCCACCTTCGACCTGGTCGAGATCGCCTCCCACACCGGCCGCCCGGTCACCGAGGTGGCCGAGGTCTACTTCGACCTGGCCGCCCGGCTCCAGCTCTCCCGCCTGCGCGAGCGGGTCATCGCCCTGCCGCGCGACAACCGCTGGAACTCCATGGCCAGGGCCGCCCTCCGCGACGACCTGTACGCCGCGCACGCCGCCCTCACCCGCGACGTGCTGACCCACAGCAAGCCGGGCGTGGCCCCGGAGGAACGCCTGGCCCACTGGACCGAGGCCAACTCGGCCGCGGTGGCCCGCTCCCGCCAGACCCTCTCGGAGATCTGGGAGAGCGACACCTTCGACCTGGCCACCCTGTCGGTCGCCCTCCGCGCCATCCGCACCCTGGTGAGCAGCAGCAGCCTGCCCGCCTGAAGCCGTCGCAGCGCCGTTCCTGGGCGAGCCCCGCTCGCCCAGGAACCCGGCTAGCGGCCGGTGACCCTGGTGACCGCGCCTTCGTAGGCGATGACCTCGGCCGGTTCGTGCTTGTCGCGGGGCGGGACCAGGCTGGCGTACTGGTGGGTCTCGATGATGCGCAGTTCGTTGGAGACCGCCTGGTCGTTGGCGGCCCAGCGGGCGTTCTCGGGGACCTCGATCCAGGGGGCGCTGGGCAGGCGGGCGGTGAGGGTGGTCGTGCGGGTCATCTCGTACGACACCAGCGCGCCGCCGTCCTCGGTGCGCAGGGCGAAGATGGGCGACTGGGTGGCGCTGAAGATCGAGTCGTAGTCGAGGCCGTCGTGCCGGGCCTGCTGCTTCTCCTCGGCGATCTCGTCGGAGTAGCCCGTGGTGTAGGGGCCCGGCTCGATCAGGCCGGCCGAGAAGCCCTTGGAGCCCTCCTCGGCCACGGTGGCGTGCAGCGGCGGCATGAGCTGGGGGCTGACGCCGATGGTCTCGTCACGGCTGGGCAGCGCGGTGGCGTAGCCGTCGGCGTCGAGGGCCACCTCGGGCGGGTCGGCGCCGTCCAGCAGCAGGGAGCCGAAGCTGAGCTGCCAGCGCGCCTCGTCGTCCTGCTTCATCAGCGTGAGCAGGGCCGTACGGGACTCCGAGCCGCGCACCGCCTTGCCCGCGGCCCCGGAGCCGCCCTCGGCCTCACGGCCGGTGCGCCGCACGACGGCGGTGAACCAGTACGGCGCGCGTTCCAGCCGCGGCACGTACACGTCCTCCACCTGCCAGGCGTAGCGGGCCGGCCGCAGGCCCGTGGAACGGTACGCCGCGATGGTCAGCGCCGCCTGGCCGTCGCGGGCCAGCGACAGCGCCATGCGCAGATCGCCGCCCGCGCGCAGCACGTCGTCGGTGGCGAGGTAGCGCTCGACGGCCTCGCGCGCCTCTTCCTGCGTGAGCGCGGGGCCCGGGGACGGCGAGGGGCTCGCGCTCTGCGCGGTGGTGGCCGCCACCGGGGTGGGGCTGCCGCGGCCCGGCGGCCCGGAGGAGCCGGTGCACCCGGTGAGACCGGCCAGGACGGCCGCGACCACGGTGATCACGGCGGGCAGGAACGCCCGCCGCCGACCGCAAGCTCGCACGCCGCCTCCGTCCTACGCTCACGTTTTCTTGGCGTTTGTAGCCGAATATCCGGCACGGGAGCGTCCATTGTCCGGGTCGTACCCCCGTATCACCCCGCGGGGGTTCATGTTAAGCCCTGCGTGGTGCCTGACAGGGGTCAGAGGTCGCGTACGCTTGCAACCGTGGCAGCCATCGACCCGGCAGAAGAGATCAACGAGCTGAGAAGCACGCTGAAGGGCGTTCAGGACGTGCTCGACCTCGACGCTATGCGCAAGCAGATCGCCGAGCTGGAGGAGCAGGTTGCCGCGCCCGACCTCTGGAACGACCCCGAGCAGGCGCAGAAGGTCACCAGCAGGCTCTCGCACATGCAGGCGGAGCTGAACCGCGTAGACGGCCTGGCCGGCAGGCTGGAGGACCTCGCGGTGCTCTACGAGCTGGCCGAGGCCGAGGACGACGCCGACACGCGCGAGGAGGCCGACCGCGAGCTGGCGTCCCTGCGCGCCGACGTGAGCGCGCTGGAGGTCCGCACCCTGCTGTCCGGCGAGTACGACGCGCGCGAGGCCCTGGTCACGATCAACTCCCAGGCGGGCGGCGTCGACGCGGCCGACTGGGCGCAGATGCTGCTGCGGATGTACCTGCGGTGGGCCGAGCGCAAGGGCTACGCCACGGAGGTCTACGAGACCTCCTACGCCGAGGAGGCCGGCATCAAGTCGGCCACGTTCACGGTCAAGGCGCCGTACGCCTACGGCACCCTCCGCGGCGAGCACGGCACCCACCGCCTGGTGCGGATCAGCCCGTTCGACAACCAGGGCCGCCGCCAGACCTCCTTCGCCGGCGTGGACGTCGTGCCGGTCGTGGAGCAGACCGACCACATCGACATCAACGAGGACGACATCCGCGTGGACGTCTACCGGTCCTCGGGTCCGGGCGGCCAGGGCGTCAACACCACCGACTCCGCCGTCCGGCTGACCCACATCCCCACCGGGATCGTGGTCTCCTGCCAGAACGAGCGCTCCCAGCTCCAGAACAAGGCCACCGCGATGGCGGTCCTCCAGGCCAAGCTGCTGGAGCGCAAGCGCCAGGAGGAGGCCGAGAAGATGTCGGAGCTGCGCGGCGAGGCCACCACCTCCTGGGGCACCCAGATCCGCAACTACGTCCTGCACCCGTACCAGATCGTCAAGGACCTGCGCACCAACGTCGAGGCCGGCAACCCGGGCGCCGTCCTCGACGGCGAACTCGACGAGTTCATCGAGGCCGAGATCCGCTGGATGCGCCGCCAGGAGGCCGGCCAGAACTGATCCGCCGGGTCGGCTTGATCCGCCGGATCGGCCGGACCCTCCGGATCGGCCAGGTCGGCCAGACCATTTCGGTCTGGATCGGCCGGCAGTGAGCGGCCGGGGCACGGGTCCGCGTGCCCACGCGCCATCCCGCTCACCCCCGCGCACGGCCCTCGCCGGTCCCGCTCAGCACCCGTGGATCCAGCCCCCGCCGGTCCCGCTGAGCCTCGCGCGCCTCGCCCCTTGGGGTCGCGCCGAGGCCCGTGCACCAAATCTCCCGCCCGGTTCCCCGCCCAGCGCCGGTGCACCGAATCCCCGCCGATCCCGGTCGGCGGCGGTGCGCCCGGCCTCCCGCCGGTTCCGTTCAACCCCCGCGCGCCCAGCTCCCCGGGGGCGAGCCCGGCGCCTGTGCACCCAGTCCCCGCCAGTCCCGCCCGGCATCCGCGCACCCGGCCGTCGCCGGTCCCGGCGCGGGCTTGGACCCGCCGGTCTCGCCTCACCCCGGCCGGGCGCGCGCAGCCTCCGTGCCGGTCCCGCTCGGCTCCGGCCGTCCCATGCGGCCTCGGTCACCGCCGTCCAGACTCAGCCTCGGCCACCGTCGTGCAGCCGCAGCCCTGGCCTGCGCCGAGCCATGGGCAGGCCCAGCCTCGGCCTTCGCCCGCCGTGGGCGGCCCCGGGCTCAGCCTCCGGCGAGGTGCTTGAGGGCGAGGGTGAGGAAGAGCAGGGCGATGAGCACCATGACCACAAGTGCCGGGGAGATCCCGCCCCATCCCTGGTCGTGGAGTTTCTCGCGTCCCGCCCGGCACACCGGGCACCGCCCCTCGACCACCGGCCCGGCACACTGGGCACAGATCAAGTGTTCGCAGCTCATGCCGCGCTCCCCTCAGCTTTGCCGTACCTGTGACGACCGCCGATTGTTTTGTTTCCGTTATGGACGTTCCATGCCAGTGTTCCCCCTAGACTGTGCTCTGGCCAACCGGAACGTCGATCAAGGGTAAAGATCTGCGCTCCCGGCGGGCGAGCGGCGGGAAGTGGCCTCTACCACCCCCGCGACCGTCCTACCCCCTAGACTGGCATGCCGTGATGCGCCCGTGATCCATTTCGATAACGTCTCCAAGGTCTACGCGAACCAGAACCGCCCCGCGCTCGACCACGTAAGCGTCGATGTCGACAAGGGCGAGTTCGTGTTCCTCGTCGGCCCCTCGGGGTCCGGCAAGTCGACCTTCCTGCGCCTGATCTTGAAGGAGGAGAAGCCCAACTCCGGCTCGATCCACGTGGCCGGCAAGGACCTCTCCCGCCTGTCCAACTTCAAGGTCCCCCACTTGCGCCGCCGCATCGGCTGCGTCTTCCAGGACTTCCGCCTGCTGCCGAACAAGAACGTCTACGAGAACGTCGCGTTCGCGCTGGAGGTCATCGGAAAGCCGCGGCGGTTCATCCGAAAGGTCGTGCCCGAGGTCGTCGAACTGGTCGGCCTGGAGGGCAAGGCCCATCGCATGCCGGACGAGCTCTCCGGTGGCGAGCAGCAGCGGGTCGCCATGGCCCGCGCGTTCGTCAACCGGCCGATGATCCTCCTCGCGGACGAGCCCACCGGCAACATCGACCCCGCGACGAGCATCGGCATCATGAAGGTGCTCGACCGGATCAACAGGACCGGCACCACGGTCGTCATGGCCACCCACGACGCGGCGATCGTCGACTCCATGCGCAAGCGCGTGGTCGAGCTAGAGGACGGCAAAATCGTCCGGGACCAGTCGCGCGGCGTCTACGGACAGGCATACTGACCGACCAGAACCCGGGACGAGAGCAACAGGAAGAGCATGCGGGCGAACTTCATCTTCTCCGAGGTCTGGATCGGCCTCCGCCGCAACCTCACGATGACCATCGCCGTCGTCGTCACGGTTGCCATCGGCATGGCGCTGCTGGGCGTCGGTCTGATGATCAACGCCCAGGTCTCCAACATGAAGGACTTCTGGTCCGACAAGGTCGAGGTCTCGGTCTTCCTGTGCGGCAAGGACGACCCGTTCCCGGCCTGCAAGAACAGCGGCGGGGTCAACGAGCAGGAGAAGCAGACGCTCCTGGCCCAGATCAAGTCGCTGCCCCAGGTCGAGAACGTCACGTTCGAGAACCAGGCCGCCGCCTACGAGAACTTCAAAGCCCAGTACGGCGCCGACTCCGTGCTCGTCTCGGCGGTCAAGGTCGAGGACATGCCGGAGTCCTTCCGGGTCAAGCTGAAGGACCCCGAGGCGTACGGCTCGGTGATCGAACAGTTGAGGGGCGCGCCCGGCGTGTCCAACGTGGTCAACCAGCAGGACATCCTGGAGAGGTTCTTCGGGCTGCTGGAGCGGCTGCGCTGGGCGGCCCTGGTCATCGCGCTGATCCTGGTGTTCGCGGCCATCCTGCTGATCGGCAACACCGTACGGCTCTCGGCGTACAACCGGCGCCGTGAGACCGGGATCATGCGCCTCGTCGGCGCCTCCAACCTCTACATCCAGCTCCCCTTCGTGATGGAGGGCGTCATCGCGGGGCTGATCGGCGGGGTGGTGGCGGCCACCCTGCTGATCATCTCCAAGGTGTTCCTGTTCGAGAGCGTGCAGGCGTACCTGCCGGGCAACAGCCAGCTCGGCTGGGACGACGTCGCCTCGGTGATCACGCTGACGATGATCGTCGGCGTGGTGATCTGCGTGCTCGCCTCGTTCGTGACGCTCCGCCGCTACCTGAGGGTGTGACCCCGTGCCGCTCGTAGCGGCGGACCCTCCGAGACGCCGGTAGGCTCGGAAGCATGCCACGTGAGACCGGGCGCAAGCTCATCGCCCAGAACAAGCGTGCCCGCCACGACTACCACATCGAGGACACCTACGAAGCGGGCATCGTGCTGCAGGGCACCGAGGTGAAGTCCCTCCGGGCCGGCCGGGCCTCGCTGGTCGACGGTTACGCGACGGTCAAGGACGGGGAGGTGTGGATGATCAACGTGCACATCCCCGAGTACTCCCAGGGCACCTGGACCAACCACGCCGCCCGGCGCACCCGCAAGCTGCTGCTGCACCGCAAGGAGATCGACAAGCTCGTCCAGAAGACCAAGGAGGGCGGCCTCACCCTGGTCCCGCTCTCGCTGTACTTCAAGGACGGGCGGGCCAAGGTGGAGCTGGGGCTCGCGCGGGGCAAGAAGGACTGGGACAAGCGGCACACTCTGATGGAGCAGCAGGCCAAGCGGGAGATGGCCCGCGCGCTGCGGTACAGGAACAGGTGATCGTGTCGGCGGTCGTACGACGGGCCGGAAGGGCCGTGGGCCGGGGCAGGAGGACGGTCGCGGCGGCGCTCACGTTCGCCGTGACGGCGCCGATGTTGTCCGCCTGCTTCGAGGAGCCCACGGCCCACCAGGCCGTACGTGACTTCCTCGTGGGCTGGCAGTCGGGTGACTACACGCTGGCCGCACGGCGTACCGACGGCGACCCCAAGGCGGTCGCCAAGGCCCTGGCCGACGTACGCCTCCAGCTCGACGCCGCGTCGTTCCGGTTCAACCTGACCGGGATCACCCGGCAGGGCAACGCGTCCACCGCCGGCTTCCGGGCCGAGGTGGACCTCGGCGAGAACAACCCGCTGTGGGTCTACGACGGCAAGCTGCCGCTGCACCTCGTCGGCGGCGAGTGGAAGGTGCGCTGGTCGCCCAGCGTGCTGCACCCGCAGCTCAAGGAGGGGCAGCGCTTCGCCGTCGATCCCACCTCCGACGGCCGGCAGCCGGTCGTCGATCGCAACGGCGATCCCCTCCAGCGCAACGCCACCCTGTACGTCGCGGGCGTCACCCCCGCCACGGTGAAGGACGCGGCGCGCGTCTGCGAGGAGCTGTCGCGGGTCACCGGGTTCGCCCAGGACCGGCTGCTCAGCCGCATCCAGTCGGCCCCGCCCAGCTCGTTCGTGCCCCTGGTCACCTTCGGACGCCGCAAGTTCGCCCAGCTTCAGGCGAAGCTGGAGGCCATCGACGGCATCAAGATCGACACGCAGGAGGAGCCGGTCGCGCCCGACGCGCCGCGCCAGATCGTCGGCACGGTCAGCGCGGTCACCCCCGAGAGCGAGCAGCAGCTCGGCGGCCCGCAGCGCGCCGGCGACTCCATCGGGCTCAACGGCCTGCAGAAGGCCTACCAGGACCAGCTCACCGGCGCCACCGGCACCCGCGTGATCACCCTGGACCTCAAGACCGACCAGGAGGTCGCCGAGCTGGCCAAGTGGCCCGGCCGCGCCACCGCCTCCGTGGCCACCACCATCGACTCCCGGCTGCAGCAGGCCGCCGAGCTGGCGGTCGCCGGCACCCGGCCGGTCGCCCTGGTCGCGGTCAAGGCGTCCACCGGCGAGATCTACGCCGTCGCCACCAAGGACTACCACCAGGAGAAGGACGCCCTGGCCGGCAAGTTCCCGGCCGGCAGCGCCTTCTCGGTGGTGGCCGCCGACGCGATGCTCAAGGCGGGCGTCGATCCCAAGCAGAAGGTCCCCTGCCCGCCGCAGCGCACGGTCGGCGGCGCCCGGTTCCAGCAGCCCACGATCCCCGGCCAGACCACGACCACCGGCCAGACCACCACCCCGAACGCCGACCCGAACTCCACCCCGAACGCCGACCCGAACACCGGCCAGACCACGGGGCAGACGACGGGCCAGACCACCCAGTCCGCCCGCACCGCCTCCACCACGGTGCGCGGCGCCTTCGCCATGGGCTGCGTCACCGCCCTGGCCGCCATGGCCCGCCGCGTGGACGCCTCTGCCCTGGCCGCGAGCGCGGCGGCGTACGGGATCGGCAGCAAGTGGCAGCTCCCGCTGCGGTCCTACACCGGCCAGATGCCCAAGATGCTCACCGACGCCGGCAAGGCCAAGGCCGTGGTCGGCCAGAACGTCAAGGTCAGCCCGCTCACCATGGCCCTGGTCGCGGGCGCGGTCAAGAGCGGCACCTGGCACCCCCCGACCCTGGTCACCTCACCCGCGTCCCCCGACCCCACCGCCGAGGTCGTCCCGGTCCAGCAGCCCACCCCCATCCGCCTCGACTCCAAGGTCGTCGCCCAGCTCCGCACCATGATGCGCATGGGCGTCACCTCCGGCTCCGCCGCCACCGCCAACGCCTCCGGCGCCCCGGTTTACGGCATCGCCTCCACCCCCACCGACAACATCTCCTGGTTCATCGGCTGGCAGGGCGACGTGGCGATCGCCGTCATGGCCAACGGCACCGACCCGGCGGCGGTCGCGGGCCGCTTCTTCCACAACGCCCACTCCACCTCGTGACGCACAGCGAAAAAGTCATCACGCTGCGCAACCATGGTGCCCCCTCCCGGCGTCTCTCTATATGACTGGGCCGCTTGGGGGGTTGCGGCCCCAGTCGAGTGACGAGACAGGGCCTCATCTCGGGGGAAGCCCTGCCGTCCAGACCGGCGACACCCTGCCGGTCACCGGGATCGCGTGCCAAGCGCCGCGATCCCGGTTTCATATGTACGCCCAGAGCCCGCGTACCGATGTGCGCGACCACCCCGGCCGTACGGGAGTGATGCCGCCCGACGGGCGGCCGAGAGCGGCGCGCCCGCAGGGGCGGGTAGGCGTGGCGGCCACATGCGGGAGTGTCGAGGCCGGGATGTGCTCAGCGCGGCGCGTGGCGGGGCTGGGAATGGGTGGTGGTGGCCCTGGGACACCTGCGAGCCCAGAGGCAGCACGGCTGGGGACCGGTAGGGCGGTGTGACGTAGGGCGCCACCGCGCAGGGCGGCGCAGGGCGCCACCGCGCAGGGCGCCACCAGCGCAGGGCGAGCGGTGAGGCCGAGCAACGCCGGGACGGCGCCGAGACGGCGCCGAGACGGTGTGGCTCACCGGGCTCGGGGCGGGCGGGAGGGGGCGCTGAAGAGGGGCGGGGGGCGGGGAATTCGGTTGGCGTGGGGGGTGTTGTAGGTAGTATCTTCGGGATGAGTGAACAGACCTGGGGGTGACCGGTTTCGACTTTGGCCTTGCAAGACAGTGGGAAGCGAGCCGAGGACGGCGGACATAACCTCGTTAATCCTGTGACCGCGAAAAATAAGTGCCAATAAGAAGCACGCTGAGATGCCCGCCCAGGCTTCCCTGGGCCTCGCTGCCTAAGTAGCGAACATCTCTGTCGGCTCGGGAGCGCCTCCGGCCCGAGATCCGGCATCGCTAGGAGGCTCAACCGATCTGACCGGCTACGGGGAGGATCGGGAAATCAAACAGTAGCTGAGCCCGTCGGCGACTTGCCTGCGTGATCGCCGGGGCCGAGAAACTCACAGCAGGCTGCGCTCGGAGAATCCCTGGCTTGGGGTTGAAGGACGCGGGTTCGATTCCCGCCACCTCCACTCGTCGCAGGAGCCCGCGCGGTAGACCTACCGCGCGGGCTTCTTCGTGTCTCGGTGCGGGTCCCGCGTCTCGGTGCAGGTCCCGTGTCTCCGTGCAGGTCCCGATGGGGGGCCGGGTGCTCTGGAGTCGATCCCCTGTATTAGGGGATTCGTCACTTTCGTCACATCTTGCCCCCCTAGCGTGGCGGGCATCTCCGTCATCCCCGACCCCTGAGGAGATGCGATGTTCCGCCGAGTCCTGGGTGCGCTGGTCGCCGCGGGAGCGATGATGCTGGTGGCCGCGCCCGCGGTGGCGTCCAGCGGTGTCGAGCCGCTGCCCCGCGCCCACGCGCACAACGACTACGAGCACCCCCGGCCGCTGCTGGACGCCCTCGACCACGGGTTCACCAGCGTCGAGGCCGATATCTACCTGGTCGACGGGGAGCTGCGCGTCGGGCACGACCCGGAGGACCTCCGGCCCGGACGTACGCTGCAGTCGCTGTACCTGGACCCGCTGGCCCAGCGCGTACACGAGGGGCACGGGTGGGTCTTCCCGCGCAGCAGGCAGCAGCTCCAGCTCCTGGTGGACATCAAGAACACCGGCGCGGCCACGTACACCGAGCTGGACCGGGTGCTGCACGAGTACCGCAAGATGCTCACCACCTACCACAAGGGCCGGGTCAAGCCGGGGGCGATCACCGTGGTGATCAGCGGCGACCGGCCGCGGGCGCTGATGGCCGCGCAGGAGCGGCGGTACGCCTTCTACGACGGGCGGCTGTCGGACCTCGGGCAGGGCGGCGCGTCCCTGATCCCGCTCATCAGCGACAACTGGACCAACCACTTCACCTGGCGCGGTGAGGGCGAGATGCCGCAGGCGGAGCGGGACAAGCTCCGTCAGATCATCGCGACCGCGCACCGCGACGGACAGCGGGTGCGTTTCTGGGCCACCCCGGACGCCGCCGGGCCCGCCCGCGAGGCGATCTGGCGGGAGCTGGTCGCCGCGGACGTGGACCACATCAACACCGACGACCTGGCGGGCCTGCGGCAGTTCCTGCTGCGGAACGACGCCGAGCGCGCCGCCGCCTGAGTTCCCCCCGTACCGGGCCGCCGGCCGCGCGGGGCCGGCGGCCCGGCCGGCTGCTACTCGTGCCCGAGGACCGGGTGCGGCCGGTACGGGGCCTCCAGGCGGGCGATGTCGTCGTCCGAGAGCCTGACGTCCAGGGCGGCGATGGCGTCCTCCAGGTGGCCGATCTTGGTCGCGCCCACGATCGGGGCGTTGACGGCGGGCTTGGCCAGCAGCCAGGCCAGCGCGATCCGGGCCGGAGGCAGGCCGTGCTCGCCGGCCACCTCGTGCACCGCGTCCACCACCGGGGTGTCCAGGTCGCTGTAGAGCGCGTCGGCGTACGCGTCGCTGCCGGCCCTGGTCGTGGCCCCCTCCGCCGTACGCGGCCGGGCCAGCAGGCCGCGCGCCAGCGGGCTCCACGGGATCAGCCCCACGCCCATGTCCTGGCACAGCGGGATCATCTCCCGCTCCTCCTCGCGGTAGACGAGGTTGTAGTGGTTCTGCATCGTGACGAACCGGGTCCAGCCGTTGCGCTCGGCGACGTGCTGCGCCTTGGCGAACTGCCAGGCGTACATGCTGGACGCCCCGATGTAGCGGGCCTTGCCCGCCTTGACCACGTCGTGCAGCGCCTCCATGGTCTCCTCGATCGGCGTCTCGTAGTCCCAGCGGTGGATCTGGTACAGATCGAGGTGGTCGGTGCCGAGGCGGCGCAGCGAGGCGTCGATGGAGGCCATGATGTGCTTGCGCGACAGGCCCTTGTCGTTCTCGCCCGGTCCCATCGGGAAGTACACCTTGCTGGCCAGCACGTAGTCGTCCCGCGAGGGGAACAGCTTGTCCAGCAGCCGGCCGGTGATCTCCTCGCTCACGCCCGTCGAGTACATGTCGGCGGTGTCGAAGAAGGTCACGCCGGCCTCCACCGCACGGCGTACGATCGGCTCCGCCTGGTCCTCGGGGAGGAACCACTGCCGCTGAGCCGGATCACCGTAGCTCATCATGCCCAGGCAGATCCTGGACACCCGCATGCCCGTCGAACCCAATCGTGTGTATTCCATGGCCTTCATCCTCTCCTGCCGGAGAACGCGGGCCGAGCGGGGGTGTACATGGTGCTGGCGATCCGGCTCTGGACAACGCGCGTGTTCTTCGGTGACCGTCATTGGTGAGGAGACCTCTGGGAGGATCTGTTGACCCGAGTCGTCGTCGCTCGTGACGGCCGGAACTTGGCGGTCGAGACCTGGGGGCAGCCTGACGCGACGCCCGTCTTCCTGTTGCACGGAACGCCGGGGGGCAGGTTCCAGCCGCGCCCGCGGGCCAAGACGCTGCACCTGCTCGGCATCAGGCTGATCAGCTTCGACCGGCCCGGCTATGGGGGTTCCGACCGCAGGATCAACCGGGTGGTGGCCGACGCGGCCGAGGATGTGGAGGACATCGCGGACGCGCTGGGGCTGGGCCGGTTCGCGGTCGTGGGCAGGTCGGGGGGCGCCCCGCATGCGCTGGCGTGCGCGGCGGTGCTCGGTGACCGGACGATCCGGGCGGCCGCGCTGGTGGGGCTCGCGCCGCGTCTCGCCGAAGGGCTCGACTGGTTCGACGGCATGATCGAGGCCAATGTGGCGGAGTACGTCGCCGCGCGCGCCGGGCACCGGGTCGTGGCGTCCCGGCTCCGGGCCGCGGCCGACGAGATCCGCGCCGATCCGGCGAGCAAGGTGCTGAACATCTGCGCTCAGGTGCCCGACTCCGACCGCCAGGTGGTGGGGGACCACGGCATCCGCAGGATGCTGGAGCGCAACTTCGCCGAGGGGCTGCGCGTCTCGGAGGACGGCTGGGTGGACGACGTGCTCGCGTTCACCGCCCCGTGGGGGTTCGACGTGGCCGCGATCGAGGCTCCGACCCTGCTGTGGCACGGCGAGAACGACGTGTACTCGCCCGTGAGCCACACGCGCTGGCTGGCCAAGCGCATCCGCAACGCCACCGTGCGCATCCAGCGCGGGGCGGCGCACTTCGGCGCGCTGAAGGCCATGCCCGAGATCCTGGCCTGGGTCGCCTCCGGGGCCGCGGTCAGATCGGCTGAGGCTCAAGGTCTCGGTTGACCCGGATGCCGTCGTGCAGGGCGCGTATGCTCGGGTGCCGATCGCCCAGCCGCATGCCCAGCGCCGCCAGGGTCTCCTCCTTGAGCTGCTCGCCCTGCTTGACCCGGCCGAGCGAGCGCAGGGTGATGGCGAGGTTGGCCTGGCAGGCCAGCGTGTCGGGGTGATCGCGGCCGAGCGTGGTGAGCAGGGCCGTCAGCGACTGCCGCTCCAGCGTCTCCGCGGTCGCGTGGTCGCCCAGGTCCGCCGCGCAGTTGGCCAGGTTGATCGCGCAGGACAGCGCGAAGGGGTGGGTGTCGCCGCATCGCTCGCGGAGCTGCGCCAGCGTGTCCTGCGCCATGTCCCTGGCGCGTCCGGGGTCTCCGGTGCCCCGCAGGTACGTGACCAGGTTGTTCCGCGCGACCAGCGTGTACGGGTGCTGCGGGCCGAGCCGGTGGCTGTAGTCCTCCAGGACCGAGGCGGCCATGTCGCGGGCGCCGTCCTCGTCGCCGAGGGCCGACAGGCAGCACGCGAGTTCGAGCGCCGCCGCCCAGGACTCCGGGTGCGCGGGGAACAGGCGCTGGTAGCGGTCGTAGGTGTCCTGGGCGAGGCGCAGCGCCTCGTCCAGGTCTCCGGACCTGCGCAGTGAGACCGCCAGGCTCTTGGCGGCGCGCAGCGCCTCGGGGTAGTCGTCGAAGTGGAGTTCGGCGTAGCCGCGCAGGGTGCGCCGGAGCAGTTCGACGGACGCGCTGTACTCGCCCGCCTCGCGCAGGTCGCGGGCCAGGTTCTGCGCGGCGCCCAGGGTGTTCGGATGGCCGGCCCCGAACACCACGGTCATCCTGGCGAAGGTCTCCTCGGCCAGGTCCTTGGCGTTGCGCCAGTCGCCGACGAGGCGGTAGGAGATGGCCAGGTTGTTGGCCGAGTTCAGGGTACGGGCGTAGTCCTCCCCGAAGACCTCCTTCCACTGCTCGTAGTTGATCTTGTCCATGGCCAGCGCGCCCTGGAAGTCGCCCAGCGCCCGCAGGTCGGCGGCCAGGCCGTTGATCGTCATGAGCGTGTGCGGGTGGTCGTCGCCCAGCAGTTCGATCTGCTGGTCCCTGACCCACTCGTCGAGCTCCCGGGCCTCCTTGAACCGACCCAGCGAGCGCATGACGTTGGCGACGTTGAACAGCATGTGCAGCCGCTGCCGCTCGAACTGCCCGAACTTCGTCTCCCAGTAGTCGGCGAGCCGCTGCCCGAGCTGCAGCGCCCGGTCGTACTCGCCGCGCTTCCACCAGTAGCGGACGCGCTCGGTGAGGAGCTGGCGGGTCTCCTCCTCCACGCACTTCTCCGCGTCGGACGGCAGCAGGTGCGGCCAGATGAGGTCGTACTGCGGCCAGTTCTCCGGGTCGTCCACCTCGCCGGTGGTGGGGCGGGCGGCGACCAGGATGTGGTGGACCTGGTGGGATACGGTCTCGACGTCCTCCTCGCTCATCTGGTCGCGGATCACCGCCTGGACGAGCCGGTGCACCTGCAACGTCTTGCTGCCCTGGTCGATCTTGGCCAGGGCGAACCTGCCGATCTCCCTGATCACCCGTCCGAGCACCAGCTTCTCGCCGCGCAGGCTCGGGTCGAACGGCAGCAGGGCGCGGATCATCTCGTCGCTGTAGATGAGCGTGAGCGAGATCGGGTCGGGCGACAGGTACGCGCAGAGCTGGAGCAGCCGCTCGGCCGCCGGCGACCGCCGGCGCAGTTGCTCCAGGGAGATCTTCCAGGTGGCGGCCACGGGCTCGGGGTAGCCGCCCGGCTTGTTCAGCGACAGGATCGTGTGGGCCTGGGTCTGCAGCTCCCAGACGTACTCCGAGGCCGGCAGGCCGGTCTCCGACAGCCACGCCGCCGCCTGCTCCACGGCGAGGGGCAGGTTGCCCAGCGCCTCGGCGACCTGTTCCGCCTCGGCCCTGCTCAGCCTGGGCACGCGCCGGATCAGGTGCTCCACGCTCTCGTCCAGGCTGAAGACGTCCACTTCCAGCGGGGAGGCGACGCTGGACCAGAGCTGGTTCCGGGAGGTCACGATCACGTGGCCGAAGCCGCCGCCGGGCAGGAAGGGCTCGATGTCCTCCGGGTCCTCGGCGTTGTCGAAGATCAGCAGCCAGCGGGACCACGGCTCGCCGCGCCGCAGCGCGTCACGGGCCGCCTCGGCGGTCTCGACGACGCTGTCGGTGACGGGCAGCCCCATCTGCCGCGCCAGCTCGGCGAGCTGCGGGCTGATCAGGTCGCGCTGCTCGGCCGAGATCCACCACACCACGTCGTAGTCGGCGGCGAACCGGTGGGCGTACTCCAGCGCCACCTGGGTCTTGCCGACGCCGCCCAGGCCGTACAGCGCCTGGGGCAGCACGACCGCCTTGTTGCTGCCCAGCAGTTCGTTGCGCAACGTCTCCAGGGTGGCGTTGCGGCCGGTGAAGGCCGCGTTGCGGGTGCCGACGTTCCACAGGGTGGGGGCGGTGCCGGGGTAGCGCACGCTGAGGCTGTCGGCCGCGACCCGCAGGTCGTGGCCGCTGCGCAGGCGGCTCACCGCCCGCAGCACGACCTCGATCGCGTCGTCCTGGCCCAGCCGTACCAGGTCGGCGGGCGGCCGGAGGTTGAACGGCGGCGTCAGGCGTACGTCGGTGACCCGCAGCACGATCATGTCGGACGGCCCGTCGGCCGCCGGCTCCTGCACCGAGGCCCACGAGTGGAACGCGCGGGCGTAGGCGGCGGACAGGATCGCGATCGTGGCGGTGAACCGCGCGTGCTCCACGTCGTCGGCGATGTCGGGCTCGTGCAGGGCGTGCACGGTCACCCGGAAGCCCGCCTGTTCCAGCAGCGCCGCCACCCAGTCGGCCCACATCCGGTCCTCGGGGGCGTAACTGATCAGCACGTCCGGCTGCCGGGCCGGCTGCCGCCGGGTGAACATGTCCAGCCAGCGCGTACGCACCGCGTCCTCAAGCGGCGGGAACGCGGAGACCACGCCGCCGGTGATCGCGGCCGTGAGCCGTTCGAAGGCGGCGAGCATCGAGCCGGGGGAGCCGGGCTCGTCGCCGAAGGTGGCCAGTGTCTCCTCGAAGGCGTAGAACCGCTTGTACGGGATCTCGACCGACCCCCAGTACGCGCTGGTCTCCTCGGCCGTGAGGCCCTTCGGGAACCCCTCGAACATGCTTCGCGCGTGCAGCCGCCCGGTGTCGACCTTCTTCTTCTCCCCGTCGTCCACCCGCATCAGCACCGGCAGGATCCTGATCCGCTTGTCCGGATAGCGGGCGTCGATGTGCCTGGCCACCTCGGCGGCGCCGTTGATGCTCTGGTCGCTCATGGTGAAGCAGTCGACCAGGATGTCCGGCAGCGCGATGGTGCAGATGTCGGCGATGTCGCTCAAACCGGTACGGCTGTCGATCAGGATGTAGTCGTAGTTCGCCTTCATGTCGGCGCGGAGCGCCGCGATGAACTGGCCGCCGCCCAGCCGCTCGTAGAAGTTGTCCCAATCGAAGATCGACGGCATCGCGGAGTAGTCGCGGTTCTGCTGGCCGGCCGAGACGAAGTCCAGCGTGCCCTCGCCCGGGAACCGCCAATTCAGCGACACCGCGTGCGGCAGCACCCGCGCGTATTGCAGATGCCAATCCTGGTCGTCGTGCGGTTTGGCGGTCGCCCACATGTAGTCGCTGATAATGTCCACCACGCCGGTGGTCGAACTGACCGTGTTCTCGTCCAGGAACGGATGGAAGAAACGGTGCAGGCCGGGGGATTCGAGATCCCAGTCGACGGCGAGCACTTTCAGGCCGTTACTCGCCAGGATCCATGCGGTATTGGCCAGGGCCATCGTGCGCCCGGTGCCGCCTTTGTAGGAGTAGAAGGCGATGATCTGGCCGGTGTCATGGGCGCTTGTCATCGGTCTCCTCCGTGTGCTTCAGCCTCGGCCTCGGCTCCGGCGTCCCCGGTGGGGGATAGGTGGGGGTGGTACGGAAGAAATTCCTGGTGGCGCTGCCGAGGATCTTCGGCATGTTGCGGCGGAACTGCTCCAGCGAGGTCACGTGGCTGACCGACTGGGGCCCGGTGCGGTCGGGAAGGGTGTCGCGCAGGTTGCGTTTCAGCTCGTGCTCGGCGCCCGCCGTCTGGGGATCGCCCAGGTTCCACGGCACGACCGGGACGGGACGCCGGTCCAGCCTGCCGATGCGGCCCAGGCTGGCCTTCGAGTCGGCGTGCGCGGTGATCCACGGATCGACGATCATCACGCTGGGGGCGTCCTGGGCGCCGCCGTCGGCCAGGCGGTCGGCGTGGTCGCTGAGCGAGCCGATCTCCGGCAGCAGGCCGTGGCTCAGCGCCAGCTCCATCGCGTGCATGGCCAGCGGCCGGCCGCCGTCCTCGCTGTAGTACGGGTTCCACTCCTGCGGCGTGTGCCCGTACGGCTCGGTCCGCCGGTCGGCCGGCAGGTGCGAGAGGTCGGGGGCGGCGATGGTGAGCCTGAGCCGGCGCGCGGCCGTCTTGTCGCTCCGGGGCGCGCCCTCGCCGTGGAACGCGCTGGTCAGGGAGGCGTAGTCGGGGGGCGCGCTCGGGCGCACCGGGGGCAGCCGCTCGGCCGCCTCCATGATGCGCCGGGCCAGCGCGAGGGTGGCCCGCTGGTAGTGGCTGCGCATCGAGGTCACCTTCATCAGCCCGTAGAAGCCCTCCTGGCGGTATCGCGGGCCGAAGGCGGCGTCGTCGTACTGGATGTCGTGCGCGCATTCGGGCAGGCCGCCGGGCTCGCGCATCGGCGACCACAGGGCCGGGACGATCGCCGTGGGGGCGCCTCCCTCCGGGTGGAGGTCCAGGCGCTGCTGGAACGCGCTCCACTCCTTGCCGCACTCGACGCTGGCGAAATAGCGCGGTGAGTAGAGGGGCACGAAGACCCGGCAGGTGGCCAGGGCCTCGGCGAGCTGGTCCGGCCAGCGGTCCCCGGAACGGATGTCGCGGTCCATGAATCCCGCGTCGGAGTCGCGCCTGAGCGCCGTCCAGGCAAGGAGGTGACCGCACAGGTCGTCGAACAGCCGCTCCACCCACAGATTGATGTTCGCGCCGCGCCGCGAGCTGAGCAGCGGGGTATGGGCGTAACTGAGAAAGAAGTACGGCACCTGCGGGGCCGGTTCGGAAGCCGGGCTGACTGACATCGGCCACCTTCCTCCCGCAGCGTATCAATAGAACGCAGGATGGGACGGAGAAGTCGCCGGGGTGGCTCCTAAGGTTTTCTGCGGGATGCGTACCAACATATAGCGTAGTCCACGGCCGATGCCAGAGGGAACAAACGGGTATCGGCATTGCCGACTCGGCCGCGGCGTATCTTTACGGTCCTCTCGAAGTCCGCGCCCAGCCGGCCCATATCCCGGTCGTCGAGCACCACGTCTTGGTACTCCCACCACATTGGCCCGGTGCCGAAATCGACCACACACCGATATGATCGCGTCGGCGGATTTTCGGTGTAACGGTATTCCGCCAGGTGAAATCCGGTGCACCTGTCGAATCCCACGCCGAGCAGCAGCACGTGCGCGCCCGTCTCGTACAGCCGGGCCAGGGGCGAGCGGGGGCCGTAGTGGCAGTCGGGGGCGTGCCCGTCCATCAGCTCCCCGGCCCGCCGCCCCACCGCGGCGAAGGACGACTGCGGGTGGGCGCTGCGGTACGCCCCCGGGCAGGTGCGTACTTCCTCGGCGATCCGCCCCATGCCGGTCGAAGGCGTCGTGGCGGGGTCGAAGGCGGGCATCCGGGCCCGGTAGGCGGCCACCTCGTCCGGCCCCATGCCCGCGATGGCGCGCAGGTACTCCGGCGAGGTGTCGGAGTTGCCGGTGGTCAGCGTGGGCACGACCAGCGTGCCCTCGGGCCCGAGCAGGCCGCGCAGCACGGCGACGATCGCGGCGGCGCCGCCCTCCACCCAGCCGACGCTGCTCATGGACGCGTGCACGAGCAGCGTCTGGCCGCGGCGTACCCCCAGATCGCGCAGGTGACGGGCCAGGTCGCGGGGGCGGACGAGCGTTGGTGCCGCCACGGGTCACACCAGGGCCCGCTCGTCCCCCCACGGGGCAAGCGTCTCGCGCATCGCGGAGACGAACCGCATGCCGAGCGGGGTCATCTTCCCCGAGCCGGTGAGCGTCTCGACCGCCGCCGCGGTGTGCGACCACCAGCGGGTGAAGTTCTCCTGCGCCTCCTGCCGCGCCTCGCCCTCGACCGCGTGGCGGCGGACGCGCCAGAAGTCGCTGACCGCGATGTGGGCGTACGTGCCCTGCAGCAGCCCTTCGAGCGGCCGGGGGTCCTCGCGCCAGGGCGCGTGGTACAGCGTGGTGTCGGACTCGTCGTACAGGTCGTACATGTCGAGTACGGCGCCCAGCTTGACGTGCTGGAACTCATGCAGGATCAGCAGGGCCAGGGTGGCCGGGTCGGCCGGCAGGGCCGCCGCCACGGCGCCGAAGGCGTGGCGGGCGGTGGAGCTGACGGGGCGGCTCGACGGCGCCGTCATCAGCGGCGTGATCGTGGTCAGGCCGGCCCGCAGCCCCGGCGCGTACCTCGGGTAGTCGGAGGCGATCAGGTCCCACGCGGCCTCGAACGCCCGCCGCCACTGCGCGATCTCCTCATCGCGCAGGCGTCCGGAGGCCGGCCACTGATGGCAGTCGCGGTGCGGATCGGAGTCCTCCAGCAGCACCGAGAAGTCGCCGCGGGTCAGCCGGACGGCCTCGCGCCAGGTCGTCTCCTGGCCGTCCACCCGCACCCCGCTCGCGTCGGCCAGCAGGACGGCGTCGTCGCCGGACACGCCGTCCAGGGAGCCCAGGGTGGGCAGGTGGATCGAGCCGGCCGTGACGGACACGCGGATCTTCACCTCGGCCCCGGCCCGGATCGCCGCCGCCGCCGCGATGTTGGCGAGGTAGGCGGCGTCGCCCTCGCCGCGCAGGCGGCCGACGGCCCAGACGCGTACGTACGGGTGGAGCAGGACCTCGGCCAGCGCGGCGGGGTGGTCGCGGTCGAGCGACACGAGCAGGTCCCAGGCCGCCGGGGCCTGGGCGCGCTGCGCCGCCAGCAGCGCGCGGCGCAGGCTGAGCTGCGACTGGGCGAGCCGGTCGAGCTCCGGCGCGGAGCCGAAGCCGGTGGCGAGCGCGTCGACGGTGGCGCGCGGAAGGGCGTGCGAGGTGGGCATCGGAGTCTCGCGGTGGATGTGGTGGATGAGCTTGAACAGGTCGGCGCAGTAGACGCTCGGGTGGTCGAAGGACCCGGCCCCGAAGCGGTGGGTGAACAGCCCGCCGCCGCAACTGCTCACGACCGGGCAGCGCCGGCACTCCTCGGCCAGCGCCTCGGCGCCGCGCTGCCTGGCCCGGATGCCGGGGTGGCCCGCCACGTCGTCAAGGGAGTGGCGGAAGACGTCGAAACCGGTCTGGGGCGCGCCGTCGTAGGCCACCTTGAGCGAGTCGACCTGCTCGTAGGAGCCGTCGGTCTCGATCACCACGACCGTGCTCGGTTCGAGCCCCACCGCCTCGCTGAGGCTGGGCCTGCCGTGAGCGGTGCGGATCAGCGAGTCGAACAGCCGGATCGGCATCGGAGCGCCGTCGGCCCGCCAGCGGTCGAAGATCGCGATCAGCCAGTCGGCGTAGGCGGTCTCGGACGGCCGGGGTGGCGGCGAGTCCCAGGTGGCGTGCGGCAGCAGGAGGTCCGCCCGGGGCGGACGCAGCGCGGCGAGCGCCTCGTAGACGGCGATCGGGTCGTTGGCGACGTCGATCGTGCACAGGATTCCGGCGTAGAGCTCCGGGCGCGCGGCGAGCAGGCCGAGCGCCCGGATCACCTCGTCGTAGCTGCTGCGCCCGTCGGCGTGGCGCCGGTGGCGGTCGTTGGCCGCGCGGTCGCCGTCGAGGGAGACGCCGACCTTGATCCCGTACGCGGCGAACAGGTCGCAGAACCGCTCGTCCAGCCTGACGCCGTTGGTGTGGATGCGCAGATCCAGCTCGCACACGGGGTCGAGCCGGTCGCGCAGCGCGGCCGCGATCAGGGCGAGGTGCCGGTGGCCCGCGAGCAGCGGCTCGCCACCGTGCAGCACCACCTGCACCCGCCTCACGTCGTGGGCCGCGGCGTGCTCGGCGATCCGGTACGCGGCCCGCGCGGCGGTCTCGGCCGGCATCACCCTGGGACGGCCCCGCCACGACTGGTCGGCGTGCTGGAAGACATAGCAGTGGTCGCAGGCGAGATCACACCTGCTGTGCACTTTCAGGACCACCTGGCGGAACGGAATGGCCAACCCGGTCACGAGCCGCCCCCTCGGTTTCCGCGCCCGTCCGCGACCTAGACCGAAGACTGGAAGGCCGCCACCAGAACGCGCGCCGCGGCCGGGTTGACCCGCGCCAGATTGCTCAGGATGGCATCGCCTTCGCTCCCCATCTCATCGAGGGGAATATTGCGAAGGTCGTAGACCTCCGAGGTGATTTCGGTGTCTTGCGTCATTTCACCCAATCCGATCAATTCAGGTGCAGGTCGGCGTGACGCTTTTCTGACGCTGCGCATCGCCGCCATCACAGCTCGTGACAGTACTACCATTACCCGGTCTTTGGTGAGCTCAAGTTAGCGGTACGGCATGGGATGAGCAATTTAAAGAGGTTTCGGTTGTCCGGACCCCCCGCAAAGGGCCCACCGCCCGCCCGATCCGGCCTCCGGCCCACCCTCCTTCGCTGGGGCCGGCGGCCGGGTGGTCTCCGGGAGAGGGGGTGTGGCTGGGATAGTGGGGGGATGAGATCTCGCGTACTGGTGCGGCGTGCGTTGCCTACCGAGCCTGCGGTGCGGGGGTCGGAGTCGTTGTTCTTCGCCGAGGCGGTGCGGCAGGGGATCGCGCCGGGGCGGCGGATGTTGTTCGTGGGGGTGGAGGCCGCGGGGGAGCGGGTGGCGCGGGCGTTGCGGGTGGATGTGGGGGCGGAGGTACTGGCACGGCGGAAGCTGCTGCTGGCGGGGGACGTGCCGGTGCGGGTGGCGACCAGTTTCTTCCGGGCCGACCTGTTCGGGGACACTCCGCTGGCCGCGCCCGATTTCGTACGGCCCAGCCTCCAGGCGGGCATCGAGGCGCTCGGGCACCGTTTCGGGCGGGCCGAGGAGGAGCTGATCGCCCGGCCGCCCCGGGAGGGTGAGGCGGAGGTGCTGGAGCTGGACCCGGGGGAGTGGGTGGTGGAGGTGCTGCGGGCGAGCTATGACACCCGTGACACGCCGGTGCATGTGCTGGAGACCGTCTGTGCCGCCACCAGGCATGTCTTCACGATCACGCAGCCGGGCGGCGCCGACGAGTTCTAGGAGTTCCAGGTTCTCGCCACCGAAAATGGATTGAAGGGCAGTAATACCCTAGAAGGGCACACCAAGGATGATCTCTCCAGCGTGTGAGGAGTGCCCTTTCGACGATGAGTCCAGACAGCAGCAGCACATCTGGTTCCACCGCCGGTCCCCCAGCCTCCCCGGATGACTCAGGTTCATCCTCCTCCGACCCCCAATATCCCCTCGAATCCCGAAAAATCCCCCGGAGCAAGCGGCTTTCCGCGCTCTCCCTGTGGCGGTTACGCTCCTACCTGCGGCCCTACCTCGGGCGACTCGCCCTCATCTGGGTGTCGGCGATCCTGGGCATCGGCGCCGGCATCGCGATCCCGCTCGTCGGCAAGGAGATCATCGACGGCCCCATCGCCCGCCGCGACCCCGGGGCGCTCGTCCCGCTCGGGCTCCTCGCGCTCGCGCTCGGCGTCGTCGAGGCGTTCCTGACCTACCTGCGCCGCTGGCACCAGTCGCACCCGGTGCTCGGCCTGGAGACCGCGATCCGCGACGACCTGTACCGCCACCTCCAGCGGCTGCCGATGAGCTTCCACGGCGAGTGGCAGTCGGGGCAGCTCCTCTCGCGCGCCACCACCGACCTGTCCACCATCCGCAGGTTCTTCGGCTTCGGCCTGCTGTTCCTGGTGATGAACATCCTGCAGCTCATCACGGTGACGGTGGTGCTGCTGAACATGTACTGGCCGCTGGGCCTGCTGGTTGCGGCGTCCGCGGCGCCCATCATCGTGATCTCGCTGCGGTTCGAGCGGCGCTACATGCGCATCTCGCGGCAGGTGCAGGACGAGCAGGGCGACCTGGCCACGCTGGTGGAGGAGGCCGCGCTCGGCATCCGTACCATCCGGGCGTTCGGCCGCAGGCGGCACGTCTACGAGACCTACGACGAGTCGGCGCGCAAGGTGCACGCCACCTCGATGGACAAGGTCGTCCTCGCCTCCCGCTTCTTCACCTTCCTGGAGGTCATCCCCAACGTCACGCTCGGCCTGGTGCTGCTGCTCGGCGCGCTGGCGGTCGGGTCGGGGGCGCTGACCCTGGGCACTCTGGTGGCGTTCACCACGCTGATGCTCTCGCTGGTCTGGCCGATCGCCTCGCTCGGCTACATCCTGGCGATGGGCCAGGAGGCCATCACCGCGGCCGACCGCGTGACCGAGGTGCTGGACACCCCGCCCGCGATCGTGGACGGCGCCGCGGTCATCCCCGAGCCGCGTGGCCACCTGCGCTTCGAGGGGGTGGAGTTCCGCTTCCCGGGGGCCGAGCGCCCGGTGCTGCACGACGTGTGGCTCGACGTGCGTCCCGGCGAGACCGTCGCCGTCGTCGGCGCGACCGGCTCCGGCAAGACCACCCTCACCGCGCTCGTGCCCCGGCTGATGGACGTCACCGGCGGCCGGGTCACCATCGACGGGTACGACGTGCGCGACCTGTCCCTGGCCCAGCTCCGCTCGGTGGTCGCCACCGCCTTCGAGGAGCCGACGCTGTTCTCGATGAGCGTGCGCGAGAACCTCACCCTCGGCCGCCGCGACGCCACCGAGCGCGAGATGCGCGAGGCGATTGAGGTCGCCCAGGCCGGGTTCGTCTACGACCTGCCCTGGGGCCTGGACACCCGGATCGGCGAGCAGGGCATGTCGCTGTCGGGCGGGCAGCGGCAGCGGCTCGCGCTGGCCAGGGCGGTGCTCAGCAAGCCCAAGATCCTGGTGCTGGACGACACGCTCTCCGCGCTCGACGTGGAGACCGAGGCGCTGGTGGAGGAGGCGCTCAAGCACGTGCTGCGCGAGGCCACCGGCATGGTCGTGGCGCACCGCGCGTCCACGGTCCTGCTCGCCGACAAGGTGGCGCTGCTCCGCGACGGCACCATCACCCACGTCGGCACGCACCAGGAGCTCCTGGCCGAGGTGCCGGAGTACCGCGAGCTGCTGGCCCAGGACGCCGACCTCGACGACCTCGACCCGGAGGGGGCCCTGCGATGAGCACCGAGGGCACCACCACCACCGCCACCACCGGCGTCACGGACGAGTCGCAGGAGAGCCGGCGCTGGCGCGGCGTCGCCGCCGAGGACCGCGACGAGCTGCCGGAGAAGGTCTCGCTGCTCCTGCGCGCCCGCTCGCGGCGGCTGCTCGGCGACCTGCTGCGCCCGCACCGCGGCCAGATCACCCTGCTCGTGGTGATCATCGTGGTCAGCAACGCGGCCGGGCTGTCCATCCCGTTCCTGGTCAAGGTGGGCATCGACTCCGGCATCCCGCCGATGCTCGCCGGGAGCGGCGCCGGCGCCCTGCTGCTGATCGTCGCCGCGATCCTCGGCGCCGCGCTCGCGCAGGCGTTCACGCGCCGGGTGTTCCTCAAGCTCAGCGGCCGGATCGGGCAGGACATCCTGCTGGAGCTGCGCCGCCGGGTCTTCGACCACTTCCAGCGGCTGTCGCTGTCCTTCCACGAGAAGTACACCTCGGGCCGGGTCATCTCCCGGCTCACCTCCGACGTGGAGGCCATCGCCGAGCTGCTGCAGTCGGGCTTCGACAGCCTGGTCACCGCGGTGCTCACGCTGTTCGGCACCGCGGTCCTGCTGCTCGTCCTGGACGTGCACCTCGGCCTGGCCGCCCTGGTGCCGCTGCCGGTGCTGTACCTGTTCACCCGCTGGTTCCGGCGCGAGTCGGGCGTCGTCTACCGGCGTACGCGCGAGGCCGTCGCGCTGGTGATCGTGCACTTCGTGGAGTCGATGACCGGCATCCGCGCGGTGCAGGCGTTCCGCCGCGAGCCCCGCAACCAGGAGATCTTCGAGGAACTGGACGAGAGCTACCGCGCCGCCAACATGCGCGGCATGCGGCTGGTGGCGCTGTTCATGCCGGGCATCAAGCTGATCGGCAACGTCACCGTCGCCACGGTCCTGCTGTACGGCGGATGGCTGGCCTTCCGGGACGAGGTGACGGTCGGCGTGCTGGCGGCGTTCCTGCTCTACCTGCGCCAGTTCTACGAGCCGATGCAGGAGATCAGCCAGTTCTACAACACCCTGCAGTCGGCCGGCGCGGCGCTGGAGAAGCTGTCCGGCGTGCTGGAGGAGCGGCCCCTCGTCGCCGAGCCCGAGCACCCGGTGCCGCTGGAGCGGCCCAGGGGCGAGGTCCGCTTCCAGGACGTGGCGTTCTCCTACGTGCCCGACGTGCCGATCCTGCGCCGCCTCACCCTGACGATCCCGGCCGGGCAGACCGTCGCCGTGGTCGGCGCGACCGGGGCGGGCAAGACCACCCTGGCCAAGCTGATCGCCCGCTTCTACGACCCGACCGAGGGGCGGGTGCTGCTCGACGGGGTGCCCCTGCCCGACCTGGACGAGGCCACCCTGCGCCGCGCCGTGGTGATGGTGACCCAGGAGAACTTCCTGTTCACCGGCACGGTCGCGGAGAACATCCGGTTCGGCAGGCCCGAGGCGTCCATGGCCGAGGTGATGGCCGCGGCCGAGGCCATCGGCGCGCACGAGTTCATCTCCGGCCTGCCCGAAGGGTACGAGACCCAGGTCGGCAAGCGGGGCGGCCGGATGTCGGCGGGGCAGCGCCAGCTCGTGGCGTTCGCGCGGGCGTTCCTGGCCGACCCGGCCGTGCTCATCCTGGACGAGGCCACCTCCTCGCTGGACGTGCCCAGCGAGCGGCTGCTGCAGCGCGCCCTGCGCACGATCCTGGCCGACCGGACCGCGCTGATCATCGCGCACCGCCTGTCCACCGTGGAGATCGCGGAACGGGTGCTGGTGATGGACGGCGGCCGGGTGGTGGAGGACGGCCCGCCCGACGCCCTGATCGCGGGCGAGGGGCGCTTCGCCGGGCTGCACCGCGCCTGGCTGGACAGCCTGGCCTGACCCGGCCCACCACACCCTCGTACGCGGCATGATGGGTCGCGGCGGGCACGGGCGTCCCGCCGCGGCCCCGCGGGCCTACGATCGCGTGGGCCTACGCTCGCAAGGGCCTACGATCGCGTGGGCGTACGATCGCGTGGGCCTACTCGCCGCTGGGCAGCTCGCCCAGCGTCACGGTCACGGTGGCCTCCGAGCCGTCGGCCCGTACGATCTCGACCTTGGCCCGGTCGCCCGGTTTGAGCCCGGCCAGCACCTCGGCCAGCGCGACCGTGGTCGGCGTCCTGACGCCGTTCACCGACACGATCACGTCGCCCGGCCTGATGCCCGCCTTGGCCGCGCCGCCGTTCGGGGTGACCGACACGACGTTGACGCCCTCCGGCCGGCCGTCGGGGCCGATCGCCACCCCGGCGGAGATGCCGAGCGCCGCCCGGTGCGTGTTGGTGACCTTGCCGGTCCGCACGATCTGGCCGGCGATGTCGGTGGCGGTGTTGCTCGGGATGGCGAACCCGATCCCGGGCGCGGCCCCGCCGCCGTACGCCGGGTCGGTCGCGGCCAGCGTCGGGATGCCGATCACCTCGCCCGACAGGTTGACCAGCGCACCGCCGCTGTTGCCCGGGTTGATCGCCGCCGAGGTCTGGATCGCGTTCGGGATGGTGGCGCCCGGCGAGCCCCGCTCCTGCGGCTCCGACACCGTACGCCCGATCGCCGAGACGATGCCGTTGGTGACGCTGCCGGACAGCCCGAGCGGATTGCCCATGGCCAGCACCGCCTGGCCCACCTGCACCTTGCTGGAGTCGCCGAAGCGCGCAGGCGGCAGCCTCGACGGGTCGTCCACCTTGATCACCGCCAGGTCGCCGGCCGGGAACGACTCCACCAGCCGCGCCCGCCGCGGTGAGCCACCGGTCGCCGGGGTCACCTCGAACGCGTCCTCGTCGCCGATGACGTGCGCGTTGGTGATGATGTGCCCCTGCGTGTCGTAGATGATCCCCGAGCCGAGGCCGGTGCGGGTCGTGATCTGCACGATCGACGGCAGCACCGTCCGGATCACCTGGCTGTACGCCTGCTCCATCGCCAGGGCCCCGGCGGGCGGGGTCACCGGCGGCCCCTGCTGCCCGGTCCCCGGGGCCGGCGAGCCCGGCGAGGTCGCAGGGGAGGCTGTGGCCGTGGTGGCGGGCGGCGCCGGGGACGCGGGGGTCGGTGAGGAGCCGCCCGGCGTACCGAGGGCACCGCACGCCCCGGCCGTCGTCGCCAGGACGGCGGCGGCCACCAGAGCCGCCCCGGCGCGGCGTGGATGAATGCCCATGCGAGGAGATGTTCCCGCGACGCCACCGGCTACGCGTCATGGCCCGGTCGCGGCCCGTAGTCCCGTCGTCGGACGAAGTCCCGTCCGGCCGCCAGGCGCGCTGCCGGGCGGTGTGGGGCGTCGTCCGGCCTGCTACGTGTAGGCGGCGCGCAGGTCGGCGCGGCTGAGCTTGCCCGTGGGCGTGCGCGGCAGCCGCTCCCGGTACTCGATCGTGCGGGGGTGCTTGAGCCGGGCCAGCCGGGGCGCGCAGTGGTCGAGCAGCGCCCGGGTCAGCTCCGGGCCCGGCGTGGCCCCCGGCGCAGGCTGCACCAGCGCGACCACCTTCTGCCCCCACTCCGGGTCGGGTACGCCGATCACCGCCACGTCGGCGACCGCCGGGTGCTCCTGGAGCACCGCCTCGATCTCGGCCGGGTAGATGTTCACCCCGCCCGAGATGATCAGGTCGGTGCGCCGGTCGAGCAGGAACAGGTAGCCGTCCTCGTCCAGGTAGCCGATGTCGCCCGGCGTGTACGCCCGCCCGCGCATCGCCGCCGCGGTCTTGTCCGGGTCCTTGTGGTACTCGAACCGGTTGATCCCGCCGATGTAGACCAGGCCGGGCTCGCCCGGGGGCAGTTCCTCGCCGTCCTCCGAGACGATCGTGAACGACATCCCGTCCAGCGCCCGGCCCACCGTGCCCGGCTTGGCCAGCCACTCCTGCGACGACACCATCGTGGCCACCGCGGCCTCGGTGGAGCCGTAGTACTCCCACAGCACCGGCCCGAGCCAGTCGATCATCGCCTGCTTGGTCGCGGGCGGGCACGGCGCCGCGCCGTGGTAGAGGTGGGTCAGCGAGGACAGGTCGTACGCCTCCCGCGTGCTCTCCGGCAGCGCGAGCAGCCGGTGGAACATGGTCGGCACCATGAACGTGTTGGTCACCCGGTGCCGCTCGATGAGCTCCAGGGTGCGCACCGGGTCGAACCGCTCGGGCGCCACCACCGTGTGCCCGAACTGCAGCGCCATCATCGCCTGCCCGTACGGCGCGGAGTGGTAGAGCTGCGAGGTCACCAGGTGCACGCCGTGCCCCTCCGGGAGCCGGAAGTGCCGCCAGCTCTTGCGCATCAGGATGGGGTAGAGGTCCTCCGGCGACAGGTCGATCAGGCGGCGGCGCACCCCCTTGGGCCTGCCGGTGGTCCCGGAGGTGTAGAGCATCATCGAGCCGGCGCGGCGGTGCGCGGGCGGGCCGTCGGGCTGCCCGTCCGCCAGCTCCGCGACCCCCGTGTACGCGCGGGGCCCGGCGGGGACGGCCTCGGCGTACGCGGGGGCGGCCACCACGGCCTTCGCCCCGCAGTCGGCGACGATGTAGCCGATCTCGTCCGCGGTGTAGTGCCAGTTCACCGGCACGATGTAGGCGCCGATCTGGTACGTGGCGAGCATCATGGCGACGGCGTCGGGCCCGTTGGGCAGCACGGTCACGACGGTGTCGCCGGGCGCGTACCCGATGCCGAGCAACCCGTTGGCGGCGCGGTTGGCGAGCGCGAGCAACTCGCCGTACGTCAGATTCCCGGCCGGATCGTCCGCGACGACGGCCGGACGCCCCGGATCGGCGGCGGCGATCTCGTAGAAGCCCCTCATGCGGACGAGATTACAGAATCCGATTCTATAATCCCAGAAGGAGGTTCTGTTATAGCCAGGCCCAAGCGGTTGACCTGCAACGACATGGTTTCGTAAGCAGATGTCGGGCTGCGCCGACGGCCGTTGTGACGTAGCGTTGCGGCATGGCGGAGCTCGGTAAAAGGCCCACGGGACGCCCGGACCCCAGGCGCCCCGACCCCGCCACGCCCACCCCCCAACCCCCACCGGACGCCCCCACGCCCGACGCCGCCGCCACCCCCGCGCCCGGCCCGCGCTCCCCGTCCTCCCGTGACCGCTCCGAGAGGGTCTTCGCGCCGGCCGCAGCCGACGCGCCGTTCGTGGACGACTCCACGGCCCCTATGCCGCGGCTTCGGCCTGACGGCACCTCCGTGCCGCCCTCGGGCCCACATGCGCGTCCCGTGCCGCGACCACATGCGGACCCGGACAACGGGGCCACTCCACCGCTGCGGGCGCGTTCCGGATCGTCCGGTTCGCCGTCCGCGCCTGTGGGGCCGCGTCCTGGCCCATCCAGAGGGCCGGGCGGGTCGGTGGTGCCGCCGGGTTCGGCGCCGCGTCAGGGGGTGGGCGGGCCTCCGCCGTCCGCTCCTTCGGGTGCGCGGCCCGGAGGGCCCGGGTCGCCCACGTCTCCGGATGCTCGTGCCGGGCCGGTGGTGCCGCCGGCTCAGACCCCGACTCAGCCCTCGACTCAGACCCCGGCTCAGACAGGGGCGAGCGGGCCTTCGCCGTCCCCGCCTTCATGGCAGGGGCCGAGTGGCCCTCGGCCTTCGCGGGTCCAGCGCCCGCATCCCGACCATCGTCCGCACTCCGACTCACCACAGGACCAGCCGTTGCGCCAGCCGCCCGCTCCGAACGGCCCCGCCCGGCCCGAAGACGCCTCCGCCGACGAGACCAAGCCGCGCCCGCGTCCCGGCTCGCGCCCGCAGCCGTACCCGCGACCGGGGCAGTCTCCCCAGACCGGCCCGCAGCGCCCGCCGGCCGGTGGCGGGGTGGGGTATGGCCCGCCCTTTCCGGGTCCGGCCCAGGGCGGCCGGCCTCATGCTCCTGGCCAGGCCCAGGGGCCGGGGCAGGCTCACACTCCCGGGCAGGCCCAGACCCCCGGGCAGGCCCAGACCCCCGGGCAGGCTCACGGCCCGGGCCAGGTCCAGCCCCCGGGGCAGGCGGGGGCGCCGGCTGTTCCGGCCGGGCATCCGCACGGTTTTCCGGTGGGTGACCCCGACCAGACCATCGCCGTACGCCGGCGAGGGCCGGGCGGGGTTCCCGGCATCCCCGGTGGTCCGGGCGGGCCTGGCGTGCCTGGGGGGTTCGGCGGTCCTGGAGGGCCCGGGGGGCCCGGCGGTGGCGGTGCTCCGGGGGGCGGCCCTGGTCACGGTGCCGCGGGAGCGTTCCACAGCCCGCCGCCGGGGGCGCCGTCCGCGCCGTCCGCGTCGCCGGGGTGGGCCGGGGGGCAGCAGCAGCCCCTGGGCTTCCCCGTCGCGGCCAAGGGGGGCGGCGGGCCGCGGCGGCCGGGGCTGTTCCAGCGGATCATCCTGCGGATCGGCGACATCCCCATCAAGTTCGTCTACACGGTCCTGGCGACGCTGGCGTTCGCGGCCATCGTCTTCCTGATCTTCGTGCTGTTCTCCGGCGACCAGCCCGACAACGCGAGCCAGGACACCCGAGCCTCGGTGCGGCCGACGGCCGGGAGCACCGGGGGCGTGACCTCCTCGGCGGAGCCGAGTGCGGACGACGGCGGCGACGCCAAGGCCACGCCCGCGCCGACGCCGACCGGAGGGGCGGGTGACGCGGCGCTGCCGCCTCCGCCGCGGGAGAAGGCGCTGACGCCCCTTCCCGGGAAGGCGAGCGCGTCGGTGGGCACGGTGGCCGACACCAGGGCCATGGTCAGCTACGCCCGCCTGGGTGAGCCGTGGGTGTCGGCGGCGTCCACGCCGTTCTCCAAGGCGCTGCGCATCGGGCCGTACCGCGCGCCGTACGCGCTGGTGGCCTCGGCCCTGTTGCCGGGCGATGCGCCGGAGAAGCTGGACACCGACGCCGACTACACGGCGGCGGCGGTGCGCGCGGCGAAGTGGTCGCTGCAGACCCACCACCCCAAGGGCGGCACCCTGACCTGGACGGCCTCCCAGCGGCTCACGGCGGGCCGGGGCTGGCTGCTGGCGTACCAGGTGTCGTACCAGGTGGGCGGGCAGAACCGCACGTCGCAGGCGGCGGTGGCCGTGGTGGACACCGGGCAGGCCAAGCCGGCCATGGTGTTCGTCACGATCCCCGACACCCAGAAGGCGCGCTGGCCCGACATCGCCGCGGTGCTGACCTCCATCCGTCCCGCCGCGCCCGGAGGCTCCTGAGCCGGCCCCACAGGTGGCGTCGCGGCGGAAGTTTGTTCCAGAATATGATTCTGGGAGTGGACGTCACAGCCGAAGGAGCGTCATGGGTATCGGGTTGAGCGAGGAGCACGAGGCGCTCCGGGAGTCCGTGGCCGGATGGGCCGAGCGGAACGTGCCCGCCGAGGTCGTACGGGCCGCCGTGGCCGCCGAGACCGAGGAGCGTCCCGGGTTCTGGGCCGGGCTGGCGGAGCAGGGGCTGCTCGGGCTGCACCTGCCCGAGGAGCACGGCGGGTCCGGGTACGGGCTGCTGGAGGCGGCCGTCGCGATCGAGGCGCTGGCCGAGCGCATGGCGCCGGGGCCGCTCGTGCCGACCGTGCTCGCGAGCGCCGCGATCCACGCCTCCGACGGCAAGGCGCGCGCCGAGCTGCTGCCGGGGCTCGCCGACGGCACGCTCACCGGCGCGCTGGCGCTCGGCGGCGGGCTCACCGGCGTACGCGACGAGGACGGCGTGCTGACCGTCGCCGGGACCGCCGAGTTCGTGCTCGGGGGCGCGGTCGCCGACGTGCTGGTGCTGCCGGTGGCCACCGACCGGGGCGAGGAGTGGGTGGCGGTGGACGCCGCGGCCGTCACGGTCACGCCGGTCAAGTCGCTGGACCTGGTGCGCGGCGTCGCCAAGGTCGCGGCGGACGGCGTCGCCGTCCCCGCGGAGCGGGTGCTGGACGGGCTCGGCCGGGCCCGGGTGCGGGCCCTGGCGGCGATCGTGCTCGGCGCCGAGGCCGCGGGCGTGGCCTCGTGGTGCGTGACCGCGGCGGCGGAGTACGCCAAGGTGCGCGAGCAGTTCGGCCGGCCGATCGGCCAGTTCCAGGGCATCAAGCACAAGCTGGCGCGGATGCTGGTCGCGCTGGAGCAGGCCCGCGCCACCGTGTGGGACGCCACCCGGGCCGAGGGCGACGAGCTGGCGTACGCCGCCGCCGTCGCGGGCCTGATGGCCCCCGACGCGGCCGTGCAGTGCGCCAAGGACGCCATCCAGACCTTCGGCGGCATCGGCTACACCTTCGAGCACGACGCCCACCTGTACTACCGCCGCGCGCTGACCCTGCGCGCGCTGCTCGGCTCCTCGGCCGAGTGGGCCGGGTCGGTGGCGGAGCTGGCGCTGAGCGGCGTCTCCCGGGAGATGGAGATCGACCTGCCCGAGGAGGCCGAGTCGCTGCGGGCCGAGCTGCGCGCGGAGATCGCCGAGATCGCGAAGCTGGAGGGCGTGGCGCAGAAGCGGGCGCTGGCCGAGGGCGGGTTCGTCATGCCGCACCTGCCGCGCCCGTGGGGCCGCGACGCCAAGCCGCTGGAGCAGGTGCTGATCCACCAGGAGCTGCGCGCGGCCAAGGTCAGGCTGCCCGCGATGATCATCGGCGCCTGGGTGGTGCCGTCGATCGCCGTGTACGGCACCCCGGAGCAGCAGGAGCGGTTCCTGCCCGCCACCCTGAGCGGCGAGATGATGTGGTGCCAGTTGTTCAGCGAGCCGGGCGCGGGCTCCGACCTGGCGTCGCTGCAGATGAAGGCGGAGAAGGTCGAGGGCGGCTGGAAGCTCAACGGGCAGAAGATCTGGACCTCGCTGGCCCACCACGCCGAGTGGGGCATCTGCATCGCCCGGTCCAACCCGGGCAAGCCCAAGCACGACGGCATCACGTACTTCCTGGTGGACATGAAGGCGCCCGGCGTGACCGTGCGCCCGCTGACCGAGATGACCGGCGAGAACCTGTTCAACGAGGTCTTCCTCGACGACGTGTTCGTGCCGGACGACCTGGTCGTGGGCGAGGTGGACGACGGCTGGCGGGTCGCGCGCAACACGCTGTCCAACGAGCGCGTGTCGCTGTCGTCCGGCTCCGGCGGCACCGGGGCGGCCGTGCCCGACCTGCTCGGCCTGGCCGGGCGGCTGGGCCGCGAGCTGACCCCGGCCGAGCGGCTGGAGCTCGCGCACGTGGTGGCCGAGGCGCACTCGATCAACGCGCTGTCGCTGCGGGTGACGCTCAAGCAGCTCGCCGGCACCGAGCCGGGCGCCGACGCCTCCGTACGCAAGCTGCTGTCCACCTCGCACGCCCAGCACGTCTCGGAGTGCGCGGTGAGCCTGCTCGGCACGGCGGGCGTCACCGCGGCCGACATGAAGCTGGGCGACGCGGGCTACTGGAACCGGGCGGTGCTGGCCACCCGGGCGATGACGATCTACGGCGGCACCACCGAGGTGCAGCTCAACATCATCGGCGAGCGCATGCTGGGGCTGCCCCGCGATCCCGAGCCCGGGAAGTAGCCGGGAGGCCGGCACCGCCACGGCGTAGGCTGCGGGACATGCTCTCTTCGGGTCGGCCGCGATGACGCCGGGGGTCGCGCTGCGCAGCGCGGTCGCCGGCGCCATGCCGTTGCGCTGGTTCGGCGCGCTGATCAGGGCCGTCTACCCGCGCCTGGACGCCGAGCTGGCGCGGGCGGCGGAGTTCGTGCCCCGCGGCGGCACCGCGGTGGACGTCGGGGTCTGGTACGGCCCGTGGACGGCCGCCCTGCGCCGCCTGGGCTGCTCGGTGGTGGCGGTGGAGGCCAACCCGCGCCTCGCCGCCCTGGCCGCGGCGGCGTTCCCGGACGTGCGGGTGGTCTCGGCGGCGGCCTCCGACGCGTCCGGCACGGCCCGGCTGTGGCTGCCGCCGGGCGGGCGCGGGGCCGAGGCCACCGCCTCGCTGGTGCACGAGGCCGGCGAGCCGGTCGAGGTGCGTACGGTGACGATCGACGAGCTGGGGCTGTCGGACGTCCGGTTCATGAAGGTGGACGTCGAGGGGCACGAGCTGGCCGCCCTGCGCGGCGCCGAGCGCACGGTGCGCCGCGACCGGCCGCTGCTGCTGGTCGAGCTGGAGACCAGGCACCAGGACATCGCGCTGGTCATCGACCTGCTGGCCGGCTGGGGCTACTCCGGATCGGTCCTGACCGAGGGGCGCTGGGTGCCGCTGGAGCGGTTCGACCTGGCCGCGCACCAGGCCGAGCGCGCCGCCGAGGTGGCCCGCGGGTTCATCCCGCGCCTGCTGCGGCCGGGGGAGGAGTACGTGAACATGGTGCTCTTCCGGCCGCGGCCCTGACCCGTGGCTCGGATGGGCTGTGGACAGGGCGGGCGTGCCTGAGGCGGCTGTGGATGGCGCGGGCGGCCGGGCCGTGGACGCGAGCGCGGATGGCGGCCGGGGCGCTGTCCTCCGGGCGGGTGGGGTCCGGCGGCGGGTGGCGCGCTGGGGGCCTGCGGCGGTGGGGGCGCTGCTCGGGGTGCTGGCGTTGTGGCCGGCGCTGGGACCCGGGTTCGTGCTGCGCTACGACATGGTGTTCGTGCCCGACCCGCCGCTGGTGTTCCCCGCGTCGGGGTTCCCGCGCGCGGTGCCGAGTGACCAGGTCGTGGCGGCGCTGGCGGCCGTCCTGCCGGCCGAGCTGGTGCAGAAGGGCGTGCTGCTCGGGATCTTCGTGCTGGGGGCGGCGGGTGCGGGGGCGCTGGTGCCCCGGGACCGGGTGCTCGCCCGGCTGGCCACGGCGGCGTTCTACGCCTGGAACGCCTACCTGGCCCAGCGGCTGCTGCTGGGGCAGTGGGCGCTGCTGCTCGGCCTGGCGGGGCTGCCGTGGGCGGTGCGGGCGGCGCGCGGCAGGTGGTGGCATCTGGCGCTCGCGCTGCTGCCGGCCGCCGTGGGCGGGTTCCAGGCGATGCTGGTCACCGCGCCGGCCGTGCTCGCGGTGTCGGGGTGGCGCCGGCCGCGCGGCCTGGCGCTGCTCGCGGTGTTCAGCCTGCCCTGGGCCGTCCCGGCGCTGCTGGCGGGGGCCACGACCGACCCGCGCGGCGTGGACGCCTTCGCCGCCCGCGCCGACGGGCCGTTCGGCACGCTGGGCAGCCTGCTGTCGCTGGGCGGGATCTGGAACGCCGCGGCCGACGTGCCGGGGCAGGGGTCCTGGCTGCTCGCCGCCGCCCGGCTGGTGCTCGCGGCCGTGGCCGTGGCCGCGTACGTGGCGCTGCGCCGCGGGTGGGGCGGCGCGGGGGCGCCGGGCGGGGAGCGGCCGGCGTACTGGGCGGGGCTGCTGGTGGCGGCCTCGGCCGGGCTGGCGGTGGCGTGCGCCGGGGCGTTCGCGCCGGGGGCGGTGCGCGCGCTGATCGGGCTGTGGCCGGGGTTCGGGCCGCTGCGGGACGGCCAGGCGTACCTGGCGCCGCTGGTGCTGCTGGAGGCGCTGGGGTTCGGGGCGGCGGTGGCCGGGATCACCATGCCGGTACGCCCGGCGGCCCTGGCCGCGCGCGGCGCCGCGCTGCTCGTGCCGGTGCTGGTGCTGCCGACGTTCGCGTTCGGCGCGTTCGGGCGGCTGACGGCGGTGGAGTACCCGGGGGAGTGGCGGCGGGTTCAGGCGATCGTGAACGCCGACCCCGCCCCGGGCGCGCTGCTCACGCTGCCGTGGGGCGCGTACCGGGCGTTCCGCTGGAACCCGGGCGGCGGGGTGGTGCTCGACCCGGCGACCAAGCTGTTCGCCCGCCGGGTGATCCGGGACGACAGCCTGCCGGTGCGGCTCGGCGACGGGCGGGTGCTGCGGCTGGCGGCCGAGGACCCGCGGGCCCGCAGGGTCGGCCGGCTCCTGGGCGCCCCCGGCGGGCGGACCGCCGCGCTGCGCGCGGAGGGGATTCGGTACGTCCTCATCCTGCGGCCGTACGAGAACGTGTTCCTGTATCGCCTGCCCGAGGCCAGAATAATCTTCGGTGGTCGAGAGGTGCTGCTGCTGCGGCTGTGACCTGCCGATATGCTGGCTCTGAAGCCCTGTTGGACGCCGCGTCCATTTATCACGATTCGGCGAACTCCATGGCGGTAAAGGTGAGACGCGTTCTAATCTACGCCCACTACGCGTTCCGCTGCGTTGGAGGGAGAACCTCGGTGTTGCGAGTGATCGCCGCCCTGGCGGTTGGGGCAGTGCTGGCGGTGGGCGCTTCGGTGGCCGTCGTGAACGTGGCCGCTCCCACCCCGGAGCCGCCCAACCAGCCGTTGTACAACTACGGCGGCAGGTGAGCCGAGCGGGGTCATGCCCGGCCCCGCGTCCCTTTTCCCGCTTGATGTCGGATGCCCCCGTCACGAGTCCTGTTCGTCATGCCCGCGAACCGGTGAAGGAGTGGTCAGTGGCCGTCGAGGGCGCATGGGAGGCACCCGGCCCGGTCCCGCCCGCCGGAGTGCGGCTCGCGGCGAGCCGTCGTACGGAGGACGACGCCGCGGCGCGTACGCGGCCCCTGCTGCCCGGCGTGCGCGTGGCCGTGCTGAACTTCCGCGAGCCCCAGCAGGAGGCCGCGGGCGGCGCCGAGCAGTACGCCTGGCAGATCAGCCGGCACCTGATCGCGCAGGGCGCCTCCGTCTCCTTCGCCACCGCACGCGAGCCCGGCCAGGCGCGCGCGGAGACCCGCGACGGGATCGAGCTGCGCAGGATGGGCGGCAAGTACCTGGTCTACCTGCTGGTCCCGCTCTGGCTGCTGTTCCGCAGGCGCCGCTTCGACGTGGTCATCGACTGCATGAACGGCATCCCGTTCTTCGCCCCCCTCGTCGTACGCCGCCGCACGACGGTGATCTCGCTGGTGCACCACGTGCACGACCGGCAGTTCCACGCCTTCTTCCCGCGCTGGCCGGCCAGGATCGGCTGCTTCATCGAGGGCCCGGTGGCGCGGCTGCTCTACCGGCGGTGCGTGACGGTCACGGTCTCGGAGTCCTCCCGGCACGAGCTGCGCGAGCGGCTGCGCTGGCTGGCCCCGATCCAGGTCATCCCGAACGGCAGCCCGGCCGCCCGCCCCGTCGCGACCGGCGTGGTGGTGGCCGGCGACCCGGCCGTGGTCTACCTGGGCCGGCTCGTCGGGCACAAGCGGGTCGAGCGGGTGATCGACCTGGCCGCCGACCTGCGCGAGTCCTGGCCGGGCCTGCACGTGCACGTCGTCGGGCGCGGGCAGGAGCACGCCCGGCTCGCCGCGCACGCGCAGGGGCGCGGGGTGGCCGGCCGGGTCCACCTGCACGGCTTCCTGGCCGAGCCGGCCAAGAACGCCGTGCTCGGCGCGGCCCGGCTGAACGTGACGGCCTCGGAGTTCGAGGGCTGGGGGCTGACGGTGATCGAGGCCGCCGCGCTCGGCGTGCCGACGGTGGCGTACGACGTGGCCGGCCTGCGCGACTCGGTACGCCACGGCGTGACCGGCTGGCTGGTGCGCGAGGGCGAGAACCTGGCCGACGTGGTGGACGCGGCCCTGCGCGAGCTGCGCGACCCGGTCAGGCGCGCGGAGATCCAGCGGGCCTGCCGGGCGTGGGCCGCCGAGTTCACCTGGGGGAGGGCCGGCGCTACGATGACCGGGCTGATAGCCGCAGAACTCCACCGATCCGGAAATATTCGGTTAGCTGCCACCACGGCCCTGCCAGCCCCCCGACCCGAACATCTGACCTGAGCACCGATCGCATTGACCTCTGATCCGCGGACGGAGCAGCCGGCGAGGACCGGGCGCCCCGCGCCCGCGTGGCTGCGCCGGCTGACCACGCCCCCGGCCGAGCTGGGCGCGGCCGACACCACGCTGCGGCACCGGCTGCGGCTGCTGGCGGGCTGCGCGTTCATGGTCGCGGTCGCGTTCTACATGGCCCCCGGCAAGCTGATCGCCGAGACCAAGCTCGACATGCCGGTCAACCCGCTCGGCTTCCTAGCCCGCGCGCTGCACATGTGGGAGCCGTCGTACTTCGGCCAGTTGCAGAACCAGGCGTACGGCTACCTGTTCCCGATGGGCCCGTTCTACACGGCCGGGGCCGCCCTGGGCATGCCGCCCTGGGTGATCCAGCGGCTGTGGCTGTCGCTGGTGCTCTGCCTGGCCTTCACCGGCGTCGCGGCCCTGGTGAAGGCGCTGCGCATGGGCGGGTCGATCGCCGGGATCGTGGCCGGGATCTCCTACGCGTTCGCGCCGCACGCCCAGACCCTGCTCGGCTTCAACTCCTCGGAGTTCCTGCCCAGCGCGATTCTGCCCTGGATGATGCTGCCGCTGGTCAAGGGGGCCGACGGCGAGCTGTCGCCGCGCCGCGCCGCCTGCCTGTCGGCGCTGGCGTTCGTCGGCGCGGGCGGCATCAACGCCTCCGCCGAGCTGGCCGTGCTCGTCGTCCCCGGCGTCTACCTGCTCACGCGCCGGGGCGGCCCGCGCAAGCGCCGCCTGATCGCCTGGTGGGTCCCGGCCGTCGCGGCGGTGTCGCTGTGGTGGCTGGCCCCGCTGGTGCTGCTCGGCCGCTACGTCTCCCCGTTCCTGGAGTACACCGAGAACGGCACCACCACGACGCTGGTCGGCTCGCTCACCAACGTGCTGCGCGGGGTCAACGACTGGGTGGCGTACCTGCCGGTGGACGGGCGGCCGTACCTGCCGGCGGGCTACGCGCACGCGGTCACGCCGTGGCTGATCGCGGTCACCGCGCTGCTGGCCGGGGCGGGCCTGGCCGGGCTCGCCCTGCGCCGCACCCCGGAGCGCGCCTTCCTGGTCATCACGCTGATGCTGGGCGTGTTCGTCCTGGTCGCCGGGCACTCCGGGCCGTTCGCCGAGCCGGTGCGCGACCTGCTGGACGGGGTGCTGTCGCCGTTCCGCAACCTGCACAAGTTCAACGCGGTGATCCGGTTGCCGGTGGCGCTCGGCCTGGCCGCGTTCGTGTCCTACGTGGGGCTGAAGCGGGCCCGCGTACGGCTGCCCGCCGCCGCGGCCGGCGCGGGGCTGGTCGCGCTCAGCCTGGTGCCCATCGCGACCGCGGGCATCGCCCCCGGCGGCGCGTTCCCCGACGTGCCCGGCTACTGGCGGCAGGCCGCCGCCTGGCTGGACGCCCGCGCCGGGCACGGCGTGGTGCTCGCGCTCCCCGGCACCCGGCGCGGCGAGTTCACCTGGGGACGCCCGCTGGACGAGCCGATGCAGCCGCTGCTGAAGAAGGCCCGCTGGGCGAGCAACACCAACGTGCCCTGGGGGTCGGTCGGCGGCGCCCGGCTGATCGACACCATCGACGAGCGGTTCGCGAGCGGCAACGGCTCGGCCGGGCTCACCGACACGCTGCGCCGGATCGGCGTGCGCTACCTGCTCGTGCGCAACGACCTGGACCGGGTCACGCTCGGCGGCGCCTGGCCGGCCCGGGTGCACGAGGCGCTGGAGCGCTCGCCCGGCCTGGTACGGGTCGCCGGCTTCGGCCCGGCCGTGGGCGCCGCGGAGTCGGTGACCGGGGCGGGCTGGCTGGACCAGCCGTACACGGCGCTGGAGATCTACGAGGTCAGGGGGGCGGCGCCGGTCGCGGGCACGGTCCCGGACCGGGCGGTGCGCGTGTCCGGCGGCCCGGAGGCGCTGCTGACCATCGCCGAGGAGGGCGTGCTCACCGACGACCGGCCGGTGCTGCTCGGCTCCGACCCCGGCACGGCCACGGAGTCGGTGCTCACCGACACCATGCGCCGCCGCGACATGTCGATCGGCGACATCCGCCGCTCCCGCACCGCCACGCTGGCCGAGGACGAGCCCTTCGAGAGCGTCGGGCCGGTGGAGGACCTGGTCGATCCGGCGTGGGCGCAGCCGAAGACGGTGGCCTGGCTGAGCGGGGTGGCCTCGGTGCGCGCGTCGTCCTCGGAGTCGAGCCTGGACGCGCTCAGCCGCGACCCGGGGCGGCAGCCGTACAGCGCGGTGGACGGCGACGTGCGCACCGGCTGGCGCTCCACCGGCTGGACCCCGCCCACCGAGCAGTGGCTGGAGGTCGAGTTCACCGAGCCCACCGCCGTGGCGCCGCTGCGCGCGGTCTTCGAGGATTCCACGCAGGCCGCCCAGGTCACCGAGGTGGTGGTGCGCACCGACGCGGGCACCGCCCGCACCCGGCTGAACGCGGCCGGCGGCTGGCAGGCGCTCAACGTGCGCTCCGGACGCACCCGGACCCTGCGCATCTCGATCGACAAGGTCGCCCCGGGCGCGAACGGCCGGGTCGGCATCAGCGAGGTGGCGATCCCGGGCGTCACCCCGAGCCGGACCCTGGTGGTGCCGGACCTCGCCGGGGCCGAGGACCCGGTGATCGTGACCAGCCGCACCGACGCGATCTCCTCCTGCATGCGCGGCTCGTACGCGTGGACCTGCGGTGAGGCGCTGGGCGCGCTCGGCGACGACGGGTACGGCTTCGACCGCTCCTTCCCCGTCGAGACCGCGGGCGAGAAGGTGCTGAGCGGGCGGGTGACGATCGTGGACCAGGCGCTGGCCGGGCGGATGCTCGCCTTCCCCGGCGTGTGGCCGCGCGTGGCCGCCTCCTCCACGCTCGGCGAGGTGCCCGCGACCGGCGCGTACGCGGCCTTCGACGACGACCGCAGGACCATCTGGTACGCCTCCGACCGCGACCTCGCCCCGTGGCTCACCGCCGAGCTGGGCAAGACCGTCCAGCTCTCCCGGATCAGGGTGGACTTCCCCGACACCCGGCTCGGCGCGCCCCCGGTGCGGGTGACGATCGAGACCGACGGCGGCACCCGGCGCGGCTGGGCCGGGCCCGACGGCTGGATCACCTTCGCGCCGATGAAGGCGAGCCGGATCAAGCTGACCTTCAGCGCGGCCGGCACCCGCCCGGTCGAGGTCCTGGGCGTGGGCATCCCCGGCGTCGAGCCGCTGCCGTCGTACGAGGACGTGCCGCTCACCGTGCCGTGCGGCCTCGGCCCGGTGCTGGAGGTGGACGGCTCGGCGGTGCGCACCGAGATCGTCTCCGGCACGGTCGGGGACCTGCTCGCGGGCCGCCCGCTGGACTACCGCACCTGCCGCCCGGTCACCATCGAGGCGGGCACCGCCCGGGTGCGCGCCCGCCCCGGCACCGGCTTCCGCTTCGACTCCCTGGTGGTGCGCGCCGAGGAAGACGCCGAGGAGGACGGCAAGGGGGACGCCGGCGAGAGGGCCGGGCGGACCTTCATGCGCCCCGCCGAGGTGCTGGCCTGGGGGCCCGGCGAGCGCAGGTTGCGGGTCTCCGCCGGCGAGGCGTCGTACCTGGTGGTCAACGAGAACCACAACCGGGGCTGGGTGGCGACCGTGAACGGCCGCGAGCTGGCCCCCGCGCGGCTGGACGGCTGGCGCCAGGCGTGGCGGCTGCCCGCCGGGACCGAGGGGACCGTCACCATCGTGTACGCCCCCAACGGGCTCTACCGGGCCTCGCTGGTGCTCGGCTTCGCGCTGGTCGCGCTGGTCCTGGCCCTGTGCCTGATCCGCGACCGGCCCCGCGCCCCGCTGGCCGCCGCCCCGCCGGCGGCGGTGCGGGCCGCGTGGCTGTGGCCGGCCGCGCCCGCGCTGGGCTACTGGGTCGGCGGCTGGGGCGGCGCGGTCGTGCTGGGCGCGGTCGCCGCGCTGGCGCTCTGGGCGCGCGGCGTCGCGGCGGCCGAGCACGGCCGGGGCCGCCCGTACGCGGTGGCCCGCGCGCTCGCCTCGCCCTGGCCGGTGCTCGCCGGGATGGGCGTCGCCGGGGTCGCCCTGGCGGCCGGCGGCCCGGTCGGCTACGACGGCACGCCGGGCCAGATCCTCTCCCGGGTCGCGAGCCTGGCCGTCCTCGGCCTGCTGTTCGCGGCGATCGGCACCGTACGGCCCGCGCCGCCGCCCCGCTACCGGGCCGCCGAGCCCCGGGACACGGCGGCGGAGGAGGAGCGGCCACGGGCGGAGGTGCCGTGATCGATCGGCGGTACCTGGCCGTGCTCGCGCTGGCGGGCGGCGCGTTCCTGGTCACGCTGGGCCTGCTCGCCCGGTTCTACGTCTATCCCGGCGCGCTGGCGATCCCGGCCGAGCAGTCGCGGATCGTGCACATGCGCACCGCGGACGCGACGTTCTTCGACACGCTGCGGCTGCGGACCCGGCGCGGGGTGTCGCTGGACCAGGCCATCGCCCGGTACGGCGACGGCCTGGCCGCCACCGCCCACACCGCGGTGTGGACCGAGTTCGTCTCGCTGACCACGGTGACCGGCGAGCGGCTGGACTACCACGAGCGCCGCGTCGCCTTCGACCGCCGCACCGGCGAGCTGGTGGACTGCTGCGGCGCGTACGTCGATGAGCTGACCCGCCCGGGGTCGCGCGGGCTGGCCTTCCGCTGGCCGTTCGGCGCCCGGCCGGTGGCGTACCCGGTGTACGACCTGCTGGTGCGGCGGCCGGTCACCGCCCGCTTCGACGGCATCGAGGAGCTGCGCGGCCTGCGCGTGTACCGCTACGTGCAGCGCTTCGCCAACGAGCGCATGGCCCAGCCGGGGCTGCCGCTGCCGGCCCGGGTGCTCGGGCTGCGCGGCGAGGCCGAGGTGCCGACCACGCCGTACCTGGACGGGACGCGTACCTACTGGGTCGAGCCGGACAGCGGGATCGTGATCGCCGTCAGGGAGAACCTGACGCGTACGCTGCGCACCCCCGACCGCAAGGGCAAGGTGGTCGCGCTGGCCGCCGACATGCGCACCTCCGAGGGCGACGAGCGCTACAGCGCCGAGCAGGCGGCGGCCTTCCGGCGCTGGAACACCCTCAACGGGCTCGTCGTGCCCGGCGCGCTGGTGGGCCTGGGCGTGGCCGCGCTCGGCTACGGCGCGCTGGCTCACTCCCGCCCGGACGGCCGCCCGGCGTACCTGTGGAGGCGCAGGGCGGGCCTCTCCACCAGCCGGTAGGTCAGGTCGGCGAGCGCGATCGTGATCCCGCCGCACACGACCAAAGCGGTGAGGAAGTCGCCGCTGAACTCCTCCAGCCCGGCCAGCCGCCAGTAGCCGAGGATCACCACGAACTGCCACAGGAAGATCCCGTACGAGACGCGGCCCAGGTAGCGCATCACCCGGTTGCCCAGGATCGCCCGGGGCACGGTGGGACCGGCGGGCAGGAAGGCCACCGGCGCGAGCAGGGCCAGGATGAAGGCGGTGTAGAGGGCCGTCTCGAACAGGTCGGTCCACAGGTCCTGCACCTCCAGGAAGCGCCCGCCGGTGAGCGGGGTGGCCGCCACCGCCAGCGTCAGCCCGGCGATGATCCAGCAGTTCACCCAGGACCGGGCGATCCCGGCGGTCAGCCGGCGCACCGGGGCGGCCGGATCGGGCTCGGCGTGCGCCCACAGGGCGACCACCGACAGGGCCATGCCGGCGCAGAAGTAGGGCAGCGGGCGCGGCAGCCACAGGCCGTACTCGGGATGCGAGCCGCCGACGTGCATGAACAGGGTCCACACCAGCGACAGCGAGGCGAGCGCGCCGATGCCGGCCAGCAGCCGTACGGCGCGGGCGGGCGGGCCGGCGGGCCCGCGCGCGGCGTACGCGTGCAGCGCGAGCGCGATCAGCGGCAGCGCGAGGTAGAACGACATCTCCACCGACAGGCTCCACATCTGGCCCAGGCCGAGCGGCCCCACCCCCGGCGCCCACCACGGCTCGCTCACGTAGTTCTGCACGAGCAGCAGCAGCGGCAGCCAGTTCAGCGGGTCGCGCGCCGCGCCGGGGTGGAACCACACCAGCGCGACCGCCACCACCACCCAGTACGCCGGCAGGATGCGCAGCGCCCGCTTGAGCAGGTAGCGGCGGGCGCCGGGCCCGGCCGTGCCCTCGATCGCGGCCTTCGCCCACGGCCGGTACAGCAGCAGGCCGGAGAGCAGGAAGAACACCGGCACGCCCAGGTCGCCCCGGGACAGCAGCCCGTTGACGAACCCCTCCTGGAACGACAGCCCGGTCTGCGCGGCGACGTGGTAGACGAGCACCACGAGCGCCGCTATCGCCCGCACCCCGTCCAGCACGTCCAGGTGCCCTTCCACGGCCGGCGGCGCCTCGCTCACCGGAGGCCCCACGGGCTGGGCCTTCACCGCGGCGGGCGTGTCCGCCCTCCGCTCGCCGGGCTGGGACTCGACAGCCGCCGGCGACTCGCCCTCCGCCCGCCGGCCTGTGGACCGGTCCTCCGCGCCGGGCGCGGAAACTATGGCAGAATTTTCTTCGGTCACTATTCCGCATCCCTGGTGACGCCGGTGATACCCGCCACTAACATATCGCGAAGTGGAACCTGTTATAGGCGAGCGGGACACCTTCACAGCGGAACTCTCCCAGGAGGAGCGATGCGTCGCGTCATCGGTGTAGTGCTGATCGGAATCGGAGCCTTCCTGGTCGTCCTCGCCCCCCTCGTGCGGTTCCAGGTCGCCGAGCGCCTGATCGCGGCGCCGGCCGGCTATTACGGCGTGAGCAAGCTGGAGGCCGCCGGCGCGCAGTACTTCAGCATCGGCGACCTGAAGGTGGTCACCGGGGATCTCGACATCACCGTCACCACCAGGGGCGACGTCGAGGCGGCCGACGACGACCGGGTCGTGTGGGACGAGTTCACCGCCGTGAACGACGTCACCAACGGCAAGACCGGGATCGACTACACCCTGCGCCGCAGCGCGTTCAACAAATACACCGGCGAGGGCGTGAACTGCTGCGGCGCCAATATCGACAAGGAGCCGGTGCAGCTTTCCGGCCAGATTTACCTGTTCCCGTTCAACGTGGAGAAGAAGTCCTACCAGGTGTTCAACTCCACCACCGGCAAGGCGTACGAGACGAAGTTCGTCGGCGAAGAGGTCGTCAACGGGCTGCCGGTCTACAAGTTCCAGCAGACCGTGCCGCCCACCAAGACCGAGACCCTGACCGCGCCCGGCGACGTCATCGGCCTGGAGGACTCCGGCGAGGTGCAGGTGGACCGGGTGTACGACGGCGTGAACACGTACTGGATCGAGCCGGTGAGCGGCTCTCCGGTCAAGCAGGAGCAGCAGCGGCACGAGGTGCTCAAGACGCAGGACGGCGTCGAGCGCTCCGTCGCCTTCGTGGCCACCGCCAAGATGACCCCCGAGACCGTCAGCGACCTGGTCGAATCGGCCAAGGAGGCCAAGAGCCAGATCACGCTGCTGAAGACCACGATCCCGCTCGTGCTGCTGGTCGTCGGCCTGGTGTGCGTGGTGGCCGGCGCGGTGCTGACCGCCCGGCGCCGCCCCGCGTGATCGCGCCTCGCGCGCCCCGAGAGAAGGCCGCCGGGTCGCCCGGCGGCCTTCTCCGCCGTTCCGGGACCGAACTAGAACACGTTCTGGTCGATGGCGGGGTGGGTCCGGCGGGTGGCACGTTACCGGTCACTTCAGCTAGAACCGGGGCGTACCCGAGAAGTCAGGAGACCGATGCACCCGCCTGAGGTCGCCGAGGCCCGCAGCGACGAGCGGGGCGGCGAGCCCGCCCCCGCGCCCCGCGCCCGCCGGGCCCCGGCGGTCTTCGCCGTGGCCCTGCTGCTCGTGCTCGTCCAGCTCGCCTGGCGCGCGTGGCTGCTGCGCGACGCGTACTTCTTCGGCGACGACCTCACCCTGACCGGCAAGGCCGCCGACACGGGCCTGACGCTGGAGTACCTGCTGCACCCGCACGCCGTCCACGTGATGCCGGTGTCGCTGGCCGTGGTGTGGATCGTCACCGCGCTCGACCCGTACAACTGGACCCTGGCCGCGGCCTCACTGGTGCTGATGCAGGCGGGCGCGTCGCTCGCGGTGTGGCGGATGCTCACGGTGGTGTTCGGCCGCCGCCCCGGCCTGCTGGTGCCGTACGCGGTGTACCTGTTCACGCCGCTGACCGTGCCCGCCTTCCACTGGTGGGCCGCCGGCATCCAGACCCTGCCGTTCCAGGCCGCCATCGCCATGTCGGTGGCCTCGCACGTGACCTACCTCAGACGGCGGCGCGCCCGCGACGCGGTCGCCACCTGCGCCTGGTTCCTGCTCGGGCTCGGCTCCTTCCACGTCAAGGCCGCCCTGGCCATCCCGCTGGTGCTGTTCGGCATCACGCTGCTCTACTTCGCCCGGGGCCGGCCGCTGCGGGCCCTGCGCCGCGACGCGCGGGCGCTGGCGGCGTACGCGCTGCTGCCCGTGCTCTACAGCCTGCTGCTGATCGTGCAGTTCGGCGAGGTGACCCAGGAGGCCAGGGCGCCGTCGGGGGAGCAGTTCGCCTCGTTCGCGGCCGGGCTGCTCGGCGTGACGTTCCCCACCGTGGCCGTCGGCGGGCCCGGCTCGTGGTTCTCCGTCATGGCCAGCCCGCCGCCCGCCCTGATCGCGCTGGCCTGGACGGTCATCGCCGCGCTGGTGCTCGGCACGCTGTGGGCCCGGCGCGGCTCGTGGCGGGCGTGGCTGCTGCTCGCCCTGTACCTGCCCCTGGTGGATCTCGCGCCGGTCGTGCTGGGGCGGGGCGAGGTCCTGGAACTGGCCCGCGAGGTGCGCTACCTCGCCGACTCCGCGCCGGTGCTCGCCCTGGTGCTGGCGCTCGCTACGCTCCCGCTGTCCGGCGAGACCCGCCCGTACCGGCGCGAGGCCCCGCCCCGCCCCGCGCTCGCACGGGCCGGGTACGCCGCGCTGGCGCTCGCGGTGACCGCCTTCGCCGCGTTCTCCGCCCTCTCCGCGAACCGGTACGTCACCGGCCTGGCCCGGGAGCGGGTCCCGGTCGAGTCCTACCTGACCGCCGCCAGGGCCACGCTCGCCGCCGCGCCGCCGGGCACCGACCTGTACCCGCAGCGCCTGCCCGGCTCGGTGCTGGTCTTCGGACTCCTGGACGAGGACTTCAGCCACCGTACGATCAGCCCGCTGGCCCCGCCCGAGCTGGCCGCGCTGATGCGCCACCCCCGGCCCACGAGCCGTCCGATGGTGCTCGACGCCACCGCGCGGCGGCTCGTGCCCGCGACCGTCATGGGCGGCTTCGCGGTGCCGCGCGGCACGGCCTGCTTCCCGGCCGACGGCGGCGTCATCGAGCTCCCGCTCGCCCACGGCGACCGCCTGGACGTGCTCAAGCTGACCTACCGCGCGAGCCTGCCCACCGCCGCCCTGGTCCGCCCGCAGGGCGCCGCGCCGGGGGAGGGCGAGACCGAGATCTCCTTCGAACAGGGCGAGCACGAGATCTACCTGCCTCTCTCCGGGCCCGAGAGCAAGAAGATCCGGATCGAGGTCCTCACCCCCGAGGCCGCCGTCTGCGTGACGGCCGCCGTCAACGGAACGGTCGTCCCCCGGTGACCGCCCCCGACGACGTACGCGCCCCCACGGCCGAGCCCGCGCCGCCCCCGGCGTCCCCCACGCCGCGCGGCCCGGCCCGGCTCCTGCGGGCCTGGCTGCACGGGACGCGGACGGGAGCGCTGGTGCGGGCGGTCAGGCCGCGGCAGTGGCTGAAGAACGGGCTGGTGCTGGCCGCGCCCACCGCGGCGGGCGTCCTGGACACCGCCGAGGGGGCGCGCGGGGCGCTGATCGCGTTCGTCGCGTTCTGCCTGGCGGCGGGCGGGGCGTACCTGCTCAACGACGCCGCCGACGCCGAGGCCGACCGGCTGCACCCGCGCAAGCGGCGGCGGCCCATCGCCTCCGGCGCGCTCTCCGTGCGCGCGGCGCGGATCGCCGGCGTGACGCTGGTCCTGGCGGCCCCGGCCGTGGCGGCGCTCACCGGGCGCTGGGAGCTGCCCGCCGTGGTGGCCGGATACCTCGCGCTCACCTTCGGCTACACCGCCTGGCTGAAGCACCGGCCGGTGGTCGATCTCGTCGCCGTGGCCGGGTGCCACGTGCTGCGCGCCTACGCCGGCGCGGTCGCGGTCGGCGTGCCGGTGACGAGCTGGTTCCTGGTGGTGATCTCGCTCGGCTCGCTGCAGCTCATCGCGGGCAAGCGGGAGGCCGAGCTGCGCGCGCACGGCGCGGACACGGGCACCAGGGCGACGCTCGGGGCGTACTCGCGGGCCTACCTGGCCCAGGTCAGGACGATGTGCTCCGGCGCGATGATCGTGACGTACTGCCTGTGGGCGCTGGACGACCACCCCGGCCCCTTCTACGGCCTGAGCATCGTGCCGTTCGTGCTGGTCGTCCTGCGGCACAATCTTCTCGTGGACCGCGGGATCGGGGAGGAACCGGAGGAACTGGCGCTGCGCGACCGGCCGCTGCAGGTCTTCATCGGCATGCAGCTCGCGCTGCTCGTCGTGGGGATCTACGCGACATGACCACGCCGCTGACCGGCTGGGCCCGCACCGCCCCCACGCCCGCGACCGTCGTACGCCCCCGCACCGCCGAGGCGCTGGCGGCGCTGGTCGCCAAGGCGTCCGGGCGGGGCGTGGTCGCCCGGGGCCTCGGCCGCTCCTACGGCGACGCCGCGCAGAACGCGGGCGGCCTGGTGCTCGACTGCACCCGCCTTCGCCACTGGACCTTCGACGAGCGCAGCGGCCTGGTCACCGCGGGCGGCGGGGCGAGCCTGCACGACCTGATGGCCACGCTCGTCCCGCGCGGCTGGTTCGTCCCGGTCAGCCCCGGCACCCGGTACGTCACCGTCGGCGGCGCCATCGCGGCCGACGTGCACGGCAAGAACCACCACCGCGACTCCTCCTTCGGCGCGCACGTCCGCTCGCTGACCCTGGTCACCCCCGCCGGGGCGCGGGTGCTGGCGCCGCCCGACCCGCTGTTCTGGGCCACGGTCGGCGGCATGGGCCTGACCGGCGTGATCGCCGAGGCCACCTTCTCCTGCGTGCCGGTCGAGACCTCGCGCATGCGCGTGGACATCGAGCGCACCGCCGACCTGGACGACACGCTCGACGTCATGACCAGGACCGACGACCGCTACCGCTACACGGTCGCCTGGATCGACCTGCTCGCCCGGGGCGCGCGCACCGGCCGCGGCGTCCTGACCCGGGGCGACCACGCGCGGCGGGGCGAACTGCCGGGCCACGGCGACCCGCTCGCGTACGCCCCGGCCACCCGCCTCGCGGCCCCGCCCTGGGCCCCCGGCGGCCTGCTCAACCCGCTCACCGTCCGCGCCTTCAACGAGGTCTGGTACCGCCGGGCGCCGCGCGAGCGGCGCGGCCTGATGCAGGGCATCGCGCCGTTCTTCCACCCCCTGGACGGCGTCAGGGGCTGGAACCGCATGTACGGCCCGCGCGGCTTCGTGCAGTACCAGTTCGCGGTCCCGTTCGGCGCCGAGCCGACCCTGCGCCGCATCGTCGCCACCCTGTCGGCCCGGGGCGTGGTGTCCTTCCTCACCGTGCTCAAGCGCTTCGGCCCCGGCACCCCCGCGCCGCTGTCGTTCCCGATCCCCGGCTGGACCCTGGCCCTGGACATCCCCACCGGCCAGTCCGGCCTGGCCGCCCTGCTGCGCGGCTTCGACGAGCAGGTGGCCGAGGCGGGCGGCCGGGTCTACCTCGCCAAGGACTCCCGCCTGCACGCGACGACCCTGGCCGCGATGTACCCGCGCCTGGACGAATGGCGCGAGCTCCGCGCCGCCGCCGACCCCGGCGGCGTCTTCCGCTCCGACCTCGCCAGGAGGCTTGACCTGTGAAGAACGCGCTGGGCAGTGTGGACACCGTCCTCGTGCTGGGCGGGCGCAGCGAGATCGGGCTGGCGGTCGCCGAGCGGCTGGTACGCGACGGCGCGCGCAAGGTCGTCCTGGCCGCGCGGGCGCCGCTGGGCGAGCCGCCCGCCCTCCGGGGCGCCGAGGTGCACCTGATCGACTTCGACGCCACCCGCCCCGATGGCCACGGCGAGGTGATCGAGGAGGCGGTCAAGCTGGCCGGCGACCTCGACGTCATCGTGGCCGCCTTCGGGGTGCTCGGCGACCAGGCCGCCTACGACCGCGACCCGGCCTCCGCCGCCGCGTCGATCGCGGTCAACCTGGGCGGCCACGTCTCGACCGGCCTGTACGCCGCCCGCCGCCTGCGCGAGCAGGGCCACGGCACCCTCGTGGTGCTGTCCTCGGTGGCCGGCGTACGCGTGCGCCGCGGCAACATGGTCTACGGCGCCGCCAAGGCCGGCCTCGACGGCTTCGCCCGCGCCCTGGGCGACTCCCTGCACGGCACCGGCGCACAGGTCATGGTCGTCCGCCCCGGCTTCGTCCACGGCCGCATGACCGCCGGCATGCCCGCCGCCCCCTTCGCCACCACCCCCGCCGCGGTGGCCGACGCCGTGGCCACGGCACTGCGCGACGGCACCCACATCGTCTGGGTCCCCGGCATCCTCAGGTACGCCTTCACCCTCCTCCGCCACCTCCCCCGCCCCCTCTGGCGCCGCATCCCCCGCTGACCCCACCCCACCAGCACGCAGAGCGAACACACACCCTCCCGCCCCGCGCCTCTCCGGCACGGTACGCCCGCTCCGGCCCCTGCTTCCCCCGCGCGAGGGCACGCCCTCCCGCCCCGCGCCCCTCCCGCGCGTGCGCCCGTTCCCGGTGCCCTGCTTCCCTTGCGTGGGGCCCCCTCGCGCCGGTGCCTCTCCTGCGCGGTGCGCCCGCTCCGGTCCCCTGCTTCCCATGGGGGCCCCTCCCGCACCGCCCCTCCACCTGCGGGGGCGCACGGCCTCCTGCCGCGACGCCCGTCCCCCGGCGGGACGTGAGGTGCTCGCGAGCATGCCCTGCCGTCCCACGCGCATTCGTCTGCGCCACCGGCCCTTGCACCATCGCCTCCCTTGGATGGCCACGCGGCGAGCAGTCCCGGAGGGTGTGTGTCCGCGTTCGGGGGAGTCGGCGGGAGTTCGTCACGTTCGCGCAGGTCCCGGCATCTGCCCTATCCCGCCTGTGAAAGATCCACCGCTGCCCCCGGACACCTCGTCCCGGAACAGGGGAGTGTCCGGGCAACGGTGATCTCCCGTAAGGCGGGATGGGAGGGATGCCGGGACCTGCGGCAACGCGACGCCCTTCCGCCACTTCCCCCGAACCGGGACACATCCCGGAACAGCGGCGGCGGGCGCGCCCAAGCGAAGGGTGGCGGTCGGAGGGGGTGGGTGGTGTGGTCCCGGAGGGGGCGGCGCGAGGGGGCGAGGTGCGGTGCCGGAAGGGCGGTGGGAGGGGGCGCGGTGCCGGAAGGGGGCGGGCGCAGTCCGGGGAGGTGCCCACCGGGGCCGTGGGGGTGCGGGGGGTGGTGTCCGCATCTGGCCACGGGTGTCCTGGTCCAGGGGGTGGGGTGTGGATGTTTCATAACAGAGCGGAAGTTCTAGAGGTAGAACGTGTTGCAGTTTCTGGGGTGGCGGCTTACGTTCTGGGCATGCGGACTCGTGTCACCGACATGTTCGGGGTCGAATTTCCGATCTTCGCCTTCAGTCACTGCAGGGACGTCGTCGCCGCGGTCAGCCGGGCCGGGGGGATGGGCGTGCTGGGGGCGCTCTACTTCACTCCGGAAGAGCTCGAAATGGAGCTCAAGTGGATCGACGACCACGTGGACGGGCGGCCGTACGGCGTGGACGTGGTGATGCCGGCCTCCTACGCCGGGGCCGACCTCGGGGTGGACTCGGCGGAGGACCTGCTGGCCAGGCTGCAGGGGATGATCCCGGACGGGCATCGGGCGTTCGTCGACAAGCTGCTCGAAGAGCACGGCGTGCCGCCGCTGTCCGCCGGCGGGGAGGCGGGGCGGGCGCTGCTCGGGTGGACCGACGCGACGGCGCGCCCGCAGGTGGAGGTGGCGCTGCGGCATCCGATCGCGCTGCTGGCCAACGCGCTGGGGCCGCCGCCCGCGGACGTGGTGGAGCAGGCGCACGCGCACGGCGTGAAGGTGGCGGCGCTGGCCTCCACGCCGCGGCACGCGATCAAGCAGGTCGAGGTCGGCGTGGACGTGGTGGTGGCCCAGGGCACCGAGGCGGGCGGGCACACCGGCGAGATCTCCACGATGGTGCTGATCCCGCAGGTCGTGGACGCGGTGGACGTGCCGGTGCTGGCCGCGGGCGGTATCGGCAACGGCAGGCAGATGGCCGCGGGCATGGCGCTGGGCGCCGAGGGCGTGTGGACCGGCTCGATCTGGCTCACCGTCGAGGAGGCCGACACGCCGGAGATGGCCCGGCGGCGCATCCTGGAGGCCACCTCGCGCGACACCGTCCGCTCGCGATCCTGGACCGGCAAGCCGGCGCGGCTGCTGAAGAACGAGTGGACCGACGCCTGGGAGGCGGCCGACTCGCCGGGCACGCTGCCGATGCCGCTGCAGTTCATGCTGGTCTCCGACGCGCTGCGCCGGATCGGCAGGTCCGACGCGGCCGAGCTGGCCACGTTCCCGGCCGGTCAGATCATCGGCGCGATGAACTCGGTACGCCCGGCGCGCGACGTCGTGTTCGGGCTGGTCGAGGAGTACGTCGAGACGATGGAGCGGCTGGGGCGGCTCACCGGGGAGTGAGCCGTGTGGCGCACGCCCCGGTGACCGTGCTCATTCGCCGCGGTAGACCGGGTCGCGCTTCTCGCGGAAGGCGCGGGAGCCCTCCTTGGCGTCCTCGGAGCCGATGACCGGCCAGCCGATGGCGTCGGAGATCTTCAGCGCCTCCCGCTCGGGCACCCCGACGGTCTCGCGGTAGGTCCGCAGGATCGCCTGCACGGCCAGCGGCCCGCACGCCGCGACCTGCTCGGCGATCTCGCGGGCCGCGGCGAGCGCGGTCCCGTCGGGCACCACCTTGTTGACCAGACCCATGGCCAGCGCCTCCTGTGCGGTGACGGCGCGGCCGGTGAGCAGGATGTCCATGGCGAACGCGTACGGGATCTGCCGGGGCAGCCGGATCGCGCTGCCGCCCATCGGGAACAGGGCGCGCCTGGCCTCGTACAGGCCGAGCGTGGCCGACTCGGCCACCACCCGCAGGTCGGTGCCGACGAGCAGTTCGGTGCCGCCCGCGACGGCGTACCCCTCGACGGCGCACACGATGGGCTTAGTGGGCAGGGCGTCGCTGTCGCGCAGCAGGCCCTTCCAGTGGAAGTCGGGGATCTCGGCGGCGCGCTCGCGTACGCGCGGGTCCTGCGAGGGGGTGCCCATGGCCTTGAGGTCGGCGCCGGCGCAGAAGGTGCCGCCGGCCCCCGTGAGGATGCCGACCCGCACCCCGGGCTCGGCCGAGATGTACGCCCACGCGTCGGCCAGCCCGACCAGCATGTCGGTGGACAGCGCGTTGCGCGCCTCCTGGCGGTCCATGGTCACGATCACGATGTGGCCGTCGCGCTCGACGCGGCAGTGCGGGGTGCTGATCGGCAGGAGTTCCACGGACGCCTCCGGAGGGGTACGGATCACTGGAACACGTTCTGGTCGCGCCCCTACTGTAGGCGCCGCACAGGCTCCTATATCAAGCGCTTGCTCGGCATCGCCGACCCGGGTTAGGGTTCCGGGAGCGTACTAGAACAGATTCCTGTTCGCCCTCGCGGAGGGAGCTGGAGATGGGCACGCTCGGCTTCTGGCGACTGGCTCAGGCCGATCCCGGCTGGATCGCCGCCGTGGACCCCGACGGGACCGGCCACCGCGCCGGCGATCTGCTGGCACGGGCGAACCGCCTGGTGCACGGGCTGCGCGCGCTGGGCCTCCAACCCGGTGACGGCATCTGCGGCCTGACCCCGAACGGCACGGACGGCCTCGTCCTCTACCTCGCCGCGCTCCAGGCCGGCTGGTACTACACCCCGGTCAACTGGCACCTCACCGGGCCCGAGATCGCCTACATCGTCGCCGACAGCGAGGCCAAGGCGTTCTTCGTGCACGAGCGGTACGCCGAGGAGGGCACGCGCGGCGCCGAGCCCATCGCGCCGGACCGCCGCTTCGCCTTCGGCGACGTGCCCGGCTTCCGGCCCGTCTCCGACCTCACCGACGGGCGGCCCGGCACGCTCCCCGAGGGGCGCACCTTCGGGGCCACCATGCACTACACGTCCGGCACCACCGGCAGGCCCAAGGGCGTACGCCGCCCGCTGAGCGGCATCGACCCCGACGACGGCGCGGAGCTGATGACGTTCCTGCTCTCCTTGTTCGGCATCACCCCCGGCCGCCCCAACGTGCACCTGGTCACCTCGCCGAGCTACCACACCGCCGTCACCCAGTTCGGCGGCACGGCGCTGCACATGGGCCACACGCTGGTCTACATGGACCGCTGGGACGCCGAGGAGATGCTGCGGCTGTGCGAGCGGCACCGGGTGACCAACTCGCACATGGTGCCCACCCACTTCAAGCGGCTGCTGGCGCTGCCGGAGGAGGTGCGCGGCAAGTACGACCTGTCGTCGCTGCGCTGGATGATCCACGCCGCCGCCCCCTGCCCGGTGCCGGTCAAGCGGGCGATGCTCGACTGGTGGGGCGAGTGCGTGTACGAGTACTACGCGGCCACCGAGGGCGGCGGCACCCTGGCCACCCCGCAGGACTGGAAGGCCCACCCGGGCACGGTCGGCAAGGCGTGGCCGATCAGCGAGATCCTGATCGTGGACGACGAGCTGAACCCCGTCCCGGCGGGCACGCCCGGCACGATCTACATGAAGATGGCCGGGGCGAGCTTCGAGTACAAGGGCGACCCGGCCAAGACCGCGGCGAACCGGCTGCGCGACCACTTCACGGTCGGCGACATCGGCTATCTCGACGAGGACGGCTTCCTGTTCCTGTGCGACCGCAAGTCCGACATGATCATCTCCGGCGGCGCGAACATCTACCCGGCCGAGATCGAGAACGAGATCATGGTCCATCCCAAGGTCGCCGACGTCGCCGTGTTCGGCATCCCCGACGAGGAGTGGGGCGAGCAGATCAAGGCCGTGGTCGAGCCCGCCCCCGGCGTCACCCCCGGCCCGGAGCTGGCCGAGGAGATCCTCGCGTCGCTGCGCGGCCGGCTGGCGAAGATGAAGTGGCCGCGCTCGATCGACTTCATCGCCGAGATGCCCCGCGAGCCGAACGGCAAGCTGCTCAAACGCAAGCTCCGCGACCCGTACTGGGAGGGCCGTGACCGTGCCATCTGAGCCATCCGACCTCGTCGCCGATCACGTACTGGAGTTCCCCGGCGGCTACACCCGCACGACCGGGCCCGTGATCGGCCGGTTCCTCACCGAGCTGCGCGAGCGCCGCCTGGTCGGCGTGCGCACGGCGCAGGGCCGGGTGCTGGTGCCGCCGCTGGAGTACGACCCCGGCACCGGCGAGCCGGTCACCGGCGAGTACGCCGAGGTCGGCCCCGCCGGGACGGTGCGCACCTGGGCCTGGGTCGCCGAGCCCCGCCCGGGGCACCCGCTCGACCGCCCCTTCGCCTGGGCGCTGATCCGCCTGGACGGCGCCGACACCGACCTGGTGCACGCGGTGGACGCGGGCGAGGTCAAGGCCATGCGCCCCGGCCTGCGCGTACGCCCCCGCTGGCGCGACGCCCGTACCGGCCACATCACCGACATCGAGGCGTTCGTGCCCGAGGTGACCATGATGGCCGCGCCGGTGCGGCTGCACTACCGGCTGCGGCCGGGGCAGGCGCTCACCCGGTTCCTGGAGGGCGTGCGCGACGGCCGGTTCATCGGCTGCCGCTGCGGCGCCTGCGGCAAGGTCTACGTGCCGTACCGCACCTCCTGCCCCGAGTGCGGCACGCCGGTGAGCGAGGAGGTCGAGCTGCCCGGCACCGGCACGGTCACCACCTTCGCGATCAACAACCTGCCCGACCCGCGCGCCCCCGAGGTGCCGTTCGTCTCGGCGTACATCCTGCTCGACGGGGCCGACACCCCGATGATCGCGCTGGTCGGCGGGGTGCCCGCGCACGAGGTGCGGCAGGGCATGCGGGTGCGCGCCGTGTGGGTGCCGGAGGAGGAGCGGACCCTGTCCATGACGAACATCAAGTGGTTCGCCCCCACCGGCGAGCCGGACGTGGAGCTGTAGCCGATGCGTGAGGTCGCGGTCATCGCCTTCGCCCAGACCGTCCACACCGGCCACGACGCCGGGCTCGCCGAGCCCGAGCTGGTCGGCCCGCTGATCAACGAGGTGCGCGAGCGGACCGGGCTGCGCGAGTTCGGCTTCACCTGCTCGGGGAGCTGCGACTACCTGGCGGGGGCGCCGTTCTCGTTCGTCTCGGCGCTGGACGCCATCGGCGCCTGGCCGCCGATCTCGGAGAGCCACGTCGAGATGGACGCCGCCTGGGCCCTGTACGAGGCGTGGGTCCGGTTGCAGCATGGCGACGTGGACACCGCGCTGGTGTACGGCTTCGGCAAGTCCTCCCAGGGCGACCTGCGGGAGATCATGTCGGTGCAGCTCGACCCGTACTACCTCGCGCCGCTCGGCCTGGACCAGGTCTCCTACGCCGCGCTCCAGGCCGCCGCGCTGGGCGCCGACCGGGCCGAGCTGGACGCGATCGTACGCCGCAGCCGCGCCGACGGCCGCGCCAACCCCTGCGCGCTGGACCTGCCGGACCCCTCGGAGGAGGAGGGGCCGGGGGTGCACCCGCTGCGCGCGTACGACGCAGCGCCGATCACCGACGGCGCCGCCGCGATCGTGCTCGCCGCGGGCGAGCGGGCCAGGGAGCTGTGCGAGCGGCCCGCCTGGATCACCGGGATCGCGCACCGGATCGAGCCGCACTACCTCGGCATGCGCGACCTGGCCGCCTCCGCCTCCGCCGCCGACGCGGCGCGCGCGGCCGGGGTCGGCAAGGGCCCGGTGGACGTGGCCGAGCTGCACGCCCAGTTCAGCCACGAGGAGATCATCCTGCGCCGGGCCCTGGAACTGCCGGACGGCACGGCGGTGAACCCGAGCGGCGGCCCGCTGGCCGCCAACCCGGTGATGGCCACCGGGCTGATCAGGATCGGCGAGGCCGCGAGCAGGATCACCGAGGGACGGGCGGCGCGGGCGGTCGCGCACGCCGCGTCCGGGCCGTGTCTGCAGCACAACCTCGTCGCAGTGCTGGAGGGCTGAATGGGCAACAGGTGCGCGGTCGTCGGGGTCGGCCAGACGAAGTACCAGACCAAGCGGCAGGACGTGTCCATCGCCGGGCTGGTCCGCGAGGCCGCGCTGCGGGCGCTGGAGGACGCCGGGCTGACCTTCGGGGACATCGACGCGGTGGTCATCGGCAAGGCGCCCGACCTGTTCGAGGGCGTGATGATGCCGGAGGCGTACCTCGCCGACGCGCTCGGCGCGGCGGGCAAGCCGATGATGCGGGTGCACACGGCCGGGTCGGTCGGCGGCTCGACCGCGCTGGTCGGCGCGTCGCTGATCCAGGCCGGGGTGCACGACCGGGTGCTCGTGGTGGCCTTCGAGAAGCAGTCGGAGTCCAACGCGACCTGGGCCCTGTCCACCCACCCGCCGTTCAACGCCTCGCTGGTCGTCGGCGCGGGCGGCTACTTCGCGCCGCACATCCGCGAGTACATCCGCCGCACCGGCGCGCCCGGCCACATCGGCACGCTGGTCGCGGTCAAGGACCGGCTCAACGCGCTGAAGAACCCCTACGCCCACCTGAAGATCCCGGGCATCGACCGGGCCATGGTCGAGTCCACCCCGATGCTCTGGGAGCCGATCCGCTACCTGGAGACCTGCCCGTCCTCCGACGGCGCCTGCGCGATGGTGCTCAGCTCCGAGGCCAAGGTCAGCGGCACGCCCGCCTGGGTGCACGGCGCCGCGATGCGCTCGGAGGCGATGTCGCGCGCCGGCCGCGACACCGTGAGCCCGCAGGCCGGCAAGGACTGCGCCGCCGACGTCTACCGCCAGGCCGGGATCGCCGACCCGCGCCGTGACCTCGACGTGGCCGAGGTCTACGTCCCCTTCTCCTGGTATGAGCCGATGTGGCTGGAGAACCTGGGCTTCGCGGCCGAGGGCGAGGGGTGGAAGCTCACCGAGTCGGGCGCGACCGCGCTCGACGGCGACATCCCGTGGAACGCCTCGGGCGGCGTGCTGTCCTCCAACCCGATCGGGGCGTCGGGGCTGATCAGGTTCGCCGAGGCCGCGCTCCAGGTGCGCGGCATGGCGGGGGAGCACCAGGTGGACGGCGCGCGCCGGGCGCTGGGCCACGCGTACGGCGGCGGAGCGCAGTTCTTCGCCATGTGGATCGTCGGAAGCGACAAACCCTGACCCCTTGATTGGAGCGCCCCGATGGAGTTCAACCACGCCGACCTGTTCGAGGGGCTCGCGGACGCGATCGGGGACCGCGTCGCCGTGGTGTGCGGTGAGCGGCGGCTGACGTACGCCGAGCTGGACGCGCACGCCAACCGGCTGGCGCACTACCTCCGGGCCAAGGGGGTGCGGCCGGGGCAGCACGTGGGCATGCAGCTCTACAACGGCATCGAGTACGCCGCCGCGCTGCTCGCCACGCTGAAGATCCGCGCCGTGCCGGTGAACGTGAACTACCGCTACGTCGAGGCCGAGCTGCTCTACCTCTACCGCGACTCCGACATCGTGGCGCTGCTGTACGACGTGGAGTTCGAGCCCCGGGTGGCGGTCGCGGCGGAGGGCGCGCCGGAGCTGCGGCACCTGATCGCCGTCGGCGGGGAGCCGGCGGTCGCGGGCGCGGCGGCGTACGAGCGGGCGCTGGCGGACCAGCCGGAGACCCGCGGCTTCCCCGCCCGCTCCGGCCAGGACGTCTACATCATCTACACCGGCGGCACCACCGGGATGCCGAAGGGCGTCATGTGGCACTGCGAGGACCTGTTCATGGGCTTCGGCGGCGGCAACCCCGGCGGCGAGCCGCGCAAGACGCCGCAGGAGGTGATCGAGGCGGCCCGGTCGGCCGGGCCGATGGTCATGATGGCCGTGCCGCCGCTGATGCACGGCGCGGCGCAGATGGCCACGTTCATCACCTGGTGCATGGGCGCCACCATGGTGTTCGTGCGCAAGTTCGACCCGGTGGACGTGCTGCGCGCCGTGGATCGGGAGAAGGTGTTCACCATGAACATCACCGGCGACGCGATGGCGATCCCGCTCGCCGACGAGATCGCCACCGGCCGGTACGACCTGGGCTCGCTGTTCGTGATCAGCTCGACCGGCGCGATCCTCACCGGCGCCGTGCGCGCCCGGCTGGAGGAGCTGCTGCCCGGCCGGATGATCCTGGACAACTTCGGCTCCACCGAGTCGGGCTACACCGCCTCGGGGGTCGCCGGATCGTCGCCGGAGTCGGGGCTGAGGTACCGGCCCAACTCCACCGTTGACCTGGCGGTGCTGGACGACGCGCTGAACCCGGTCAAACCGGGCTCGGGCGAGCTGGGCGTCGTGGCCCGCTCGGGCCGGATCGCCTTCGGCTACTACAACGACCCGGAGAAGACCGCGCGCACGTTCGTCACCGACGCGGCGGGCACGCGCTGGCTGCTCACCGGCGACCTGGCCACGGTCGGCGACGACGGCACGATCACGGTGTACGGCCGCGGCTCGGTGTGCATCAACACCGGCGGCGAGAAGGTGTTCCCCGAGGAGGTCGAGGCGGTGCTGAAGGGCCATCCGGCGGTGTTCGACGCGGTGGTGACCGGCATCCCCGACGAGCGCTTCGGCAGCCGGGTCGCCGCCGTGGTCGAGCCCCGCCCCGGCGCCTCGCTCACCGCCGCCGAGCTGGACGCGCACTGCCGGGAGCGGCTGTCCGGCTACAAGGTGCCGCGGACGTACGCGTTCGTGACCGAGATGGTGCGCTCCCCGGCGGGCAAGGCCGACTACCGCTGGGCCAGGGCCACGGCCGAGGCCGCCGCGGCCGCGTCCTCCTGAGCGCGCGCCTCCTCCACCAGCGCCGCCAGCAGCGCCCGCGTGGCGGGCGGGTCGGGCGGGTCGCCGTACACCGCGGCGAGGACGTGCCGGGTCGAGCCGGGCAGCGGCACGGTGCGCACGGCCGGGTCGCGGTGGGCGGCCAGGGCCAGCGCGGGCAGCACGGTCACGCCCATGCCCGCGGCCACCATCTTCTGCACCGCCACGTAGTCGTCGCTGGTGAAGGCGACGCGCGGCTCGAACCCGGCCGCCTGGCACAGGTCGAGCAGGTGGCTGCGGCAGCGGTCGCACCCCGCGATCCAGGGGGCGTCGCGGTGGCCGGCCAGGGCGCCCGGCGGCACGTCCGGCGGGGTGACGAGGTGGCTCGGGTCGTCCAGCAGCGGGGTCATCCGCACGCCGTTCTCCTCGTCGGGCGTGTCGTCGTAGCGGAAGATCACCGCCATGTCCACGTAGCCGGCGCGCAGCATGCGTACGGCCTCGGGCGGCTCGGCCTCCGACAGCCGCAGATCCAGGCCGGGCCGCTCCCGCGCCAGCCGCGCCGCGGCGGCCGGGACGAACGTGCCCAGCGCGGAGGGGAACGCGGCCAGCCGCACCCGGCCCGCGCGCAGGCCGACGTGCGCGGCCAGCTCGGTCTCCGCCGCGTCCAGCCGGCCGATGATCTCGGTGGCCCGCTCGGCGAGCAGCCGCCCGGCCTCGGTCAGCCGGATGCCCCGCCCGGCGCGCTGCACCAGCTTGGCCCCGGTCTCGGCCTCCAGCCTGGCCAGGTGGTGGCTCACCGAGGGCTGCGAGTAGTGCAGCTCGCGCGCCGCGGCCGTCACCGACCGGGTGCGCGCGACCGCGACCAGGACCCGAAGCCGCACGACATCCAGCACATATCAATCGTATCTATGGATGTCCCCGAACATAGGCATTGGACGTGATAAGAGGCGCTGACCCAGGCTGGAAGCATGAACCAGACGACCACGATCGCCCGCCCCGGGCTCGCGCCGCTCGTCACCGGCATCCGCGCCCTCGCCGGGCTCGGCACCCCGCCGGCCGACACGGCCAGGGCCGTGGCCGGCCACCTGCGGGCCAACCTGCCCGGCCCGGACATCCTGAGCGAGGAGGAACGGCTCGGCAGCCCCGACGGCTACGTGGTGCACGTGCTGCACACCGAGGAGTCCTTCTCGATCGCCGCCGTCGTGTGGCGGCCCGGCCAGGAGACCGCCATCCACGACCACGTGGCCTGGTGCGTGTTCGGCGTCCTGAGCGGCATCGAGTACGAGACCCTGTACCGGCTGGCCCCCGACGGCACCCACCTCACCGAGATCGGCCGGGTGGCCAACCGGCCCGGCGAGGTGAGCGGCTTCGCCCCGCCCGGCGACATCCACAGCGTCAGGAACACCAGCGGCGAGACCGGCGTGTCGCTGCACGTCTACGGCGCCGACCTGGCCCGCCTGGGCAGCAGCGTGCGCCGGGCGTACACGCTGCCGGTGCGCTAGCGGAGTGGCTGTTCGCTAGCCGAGCACCTGCGCGACCGGCACGTACGGCAGGCCGTGCGCCTCGGCGACCGGCTCGCTGGTCAGCGCGCCGTCGTGGGTGTTGAGCCCCAGCGCCAGCCCGGCGTCGGCGCGCAGCGCCTCCCGCCAGCCCAGCCCGGCCAGCTTCACCGCGTACGGCAGGGTCGCGTTGGTCAGCGCGTACGTCGAGGTGTTGGCCACCGAGCCCGGCATGTTCGCCACGCAGTAGAAGATCGAGTCGTGCACGGTGAACGTCGGGTCGTCGTGCGTGGTCGGCCGGGAGTCCTCGAAGCAGCCGCCCTGGTCGATCGCGATGTCCACCAGCACCGAGCCCGGCCTCATCCGCGCCACCAGGTCGTTGGAGACCAGAGTCGGCGCCTTCGCGCCCGGGATCAGCACCGCGCCGATCACCAGGTCGGCCCCCAGGACCTCCTGCTCGATCGCGTACGCCGTGGAGACCACGGTCTTCAGCCGGCCCTGGTAGATCGCGTCGATCTGGCGCAGCCGGTCGACGTTGACGTCGAGGATCGTCACGTCGGCGCCCATGCCCACCGCGATCTGCGCCGCGTTCAGCCCCGACACGCCGCCGCCGATCACCACCACCCTGGCCGGCGGCACGCCGGGCACGCCGCCCGGCAGTACGCCCCGCCCGCCGTTGGAGCGCATCAGGCTGTAGGCGCCCACCTGCGGGGCCAGCCGCCCGGCCACCTCCGACATCGGGGCCAGCAACGGCAGCGACCGGCCCACCTGCACGGTCTCGTACGCGATGCCCGTCACCTTGCGCTCCAGCAGCGCGTCGGTGCACGGACGGGACGCGGCGAGGTGCAGGTAGGTGAACAGCACCTGCCCCTCGCGCATCCGGTCGTACTCCTCGGCGATCGGCTCCTTCACCTTGAGGATCATCTCGGCCTCGGCCCACACGGCCTCGGCGCCGTCCAGCATCTTGGCGCCGGCGCCCAGGTAGTCCTCGTCGGTGATGTGCGAGCCGAGGCCCGCGCCGCGCTGGACGTACACGTCGTGGCCGTGGCGGACCAACTCGTGCACTCCCGCGGGCGTGGCGGCCACGCGGTACTCGTGGTTCTTGACCTCGGCGGGCACGCCGATCTTCATGGTGGGTTCCTTCCTGGGATTACAGGCGCTTCCCCGCCTCGGTGAGCACCGAGCGCAGGATGGACTCGATCTCGTCGAACTCCCTGGGACCGGCGATCAGCGGCGGCGCGAGCTGGATCACCGGGTCGCCGCGGTCGTCGGCGCGGCAGTAGAGCCCGGCGTCGTACAGGGCCTTGGACAGGAAGCCCCGCAGCAGCCGCTCCGACTCCTCCTCGTTGAACGTCTCCTTGGTGGCCTTGTCCTTGACCAGCTCGATGCCGTAGAAGTAGCCCGCGCCCCGCACGTCGCCGACGATCGGCAGGTCGAGCAGCTTCTCCAGCGTCGCGCGGAAGACCGGCTCGTTCTCGGTCACGTGGCCGAGCAGGTTCTCACGCTCGAAGATGTCCAGGTTGGCCAGCGCCACCGCCGCCGAGACCGGGTGGCCGCCGAAGGTGTAGCCGTGGGCGAACATCTCGGTGCCGGACCTGAACGGCTCGAACAGCCGCTCCTGCGCGATCATCGCCCCTATGGGGGAGTAGCCGCTGGTCAGGCCCTTGGCGCAGGTGATGATGTCGGGCACGTAGTCGAACTTCTGCGCGCCGAACATGGTGCCCAGCCGGCCGTAGGCGCAGATCACCTCGTCGGAGACCAGCAGCACGTCGTACTCGTCGCAGATCTCGCGCAGCCGCTGGAAGTAGCCGGGCGGCGGCGGGAAGCAGCCGCCGGCGTTCTGCACCGGCTCCACGAAGACGGCGGCCACGGTCTCGGGGCCCTCCATCTCGATGGCCTGTGCCACCCGGTCGGCGGCCCAGCGGCCGTACTGCTCCGGCGTCATGCCGGCCACGCCGCTGATCTCCTCGGCGCGGTAGTAGTTGGTGTTGGGCACCCGGATCGAGCCGGGCACCAGCGGCTCGAACGGCGCCTTGAACGCCGGGATGCCGGTGATCGACAGCGCGCCCTGCGGCGTGCCGTGGTAGGCGATCTGGCGGCTGATCACCTTGTGCTTGAGCGGCTTGCCGACGGCCTTGAAGTACTGCTTGGCGAGCTTCCAGGCGCTCTCGACCGCCTCGCCGCCGCCGGTGGTGAAGAAGACGCGGTTCAGGTCTCCCGGCGTGAGCGAGGCCAGGCGCGCGGCCAGCTCGGCGGCCTTGGGGTGGGCGTAGGACCACAGCGGGAAGAACGCCAGCTCCTGCGCCTGCTTGGCGGCGGCCTCGGCCAGCTCGCTGCGCCCGTGGCCGGCCTGCACCACGAACAGGCCCGCCAGCCCGTCGAGGTAGCGCTTGCCGTGGATGTCGTAGATGTAGGCGCCCTCGCCCCGCACGATCGTGGGCACCTCGCCGCCCTCGTGCGCGCTGTGGCGGGTGAAGTGCAACCACAGGTTGTCCTGAGCGGCCTTGAGGACCGAGGTCACGTCGGTGTCTTCCTGGTGCGTCATCGCTGTCTTCCTCGCTCGTCGGCTCCCCACAGTGTGCACACACCTGCCCGCCGCTGCCAAGTGAAAGCGTGGTTGCACAGTGACAGAACTTCGGAATCCGCGATATCGATATGTAACGCCGACGAAATCCGTGCCCACTTTCGGGGGACGGACGGCACTCGGCCCCGGAAATCCCCGGCACGGTAGCCTGTGCGCCTTAGATGCACGAACACCAGCATGTGGAGAGGCGGGGGACGACGTGACTCCTGACCAGATAGAGAGCGCCGTCGCGGCGGCCATGCCTCAGGCGGTGGAGGACCTCAGACGGCTCGTCGCGATCCCGTCGGTGGCCTTCCCCGGGCACCCCGACGAGCCGGTGCTCGCCGCCGCGGCGCTGACCGAGGAACTGCTGCGCAGCACCGGCCTGCCGCACGTGCGGCAGATCCCCGTACCAGGCAGTTTCCCCGCCGTGTACGCCGAGGCCCCCGCGCCCCCCGGAGCCCCCACCGTGCTGCTGTACGCCCACTACGACGTGCAGCCGCCCGGCGACCTCTCCCTGTGGCGCACCCACCCGTTCGAGCCCACCCTCATCGACGGCCACCTATTCGGCCGCGGGGCCGCCGACGACAAGTCGGGCGTCATCTCGCACGTGACCGCGCTGCGCGCCTTCCGCGGCCGTCCGCCGGTCGGCGTCAAGGTGATCATCGAGGGCCAGGAGGAGTACGCGGGCGAGCGCCTGGAGGAGTTCGTCGAGCGCAACCCCGAACTGCTGCGCGCCGACGCGATCGTCGTGGCCGACACCGGCAACCCGCGCGTCGGCGACCCCTCCGTGACCACCTCGCTGCGCGGCATGGGCGGCTTCACCATCGAGGTGCGCACCCTGAAGGAGGCCGTGCACAGCGGCCAGTTCGGCGGCCCGGCCCCCGACGCCCTGGCCGCGCTGATCCGCATGCTCGCCGCGCTGCACGACGACAACGGCGACCTGCGGGTGCCCGGCCTGCCCCGCGGCGCCTTCCTGGGCACCGGCCCGACGGAGGACGAGTTCCGCGCGAGCGCCGGCGTGCTGGACGGCGTGTCGCTCACCGGCTCGGGCTCCATCGCCGACCGCCTGTGGGCGTCGTACGCCATCACGGTCACCGGCCTCGACGTGCCGACCGTCTCCGGCGCCGTCAACGCGGTGCAGCCCGTGGCGCGCGCCCGGGTCACGGTCCGGGTGCCCCCCGCCGGCGACCCCAAGTCCACCCTGGACGCCGTGATCACCTTCCTGCACCAGGTCGCCCCCTGGAACGTCCGGATCGCCGTGACCGACATCGTGGTCGGCTCCGGCTTCCTGGCGGCCTCCGGCGGCATCGCCCGCGCCTCGCTCAACCGCGCCATGGAGCGCGCCTACGGCCGCCCGCCGCGCGACATCGGCGCCGGCGGCTCGATCCCGCTCGTCTCCACCCTGGTCCGCCAGTTCCCCGCCGCCGAGATCCTGCTGTTCGGCGCGGAGGACGACGCCGCCGCCATCCACGCCCCCAACGAGCGGGTCAACCTCGAAGAGCTCCGCCGCACCGCCACCACCGAGGCGCTGTTCCTGCACGAGTACGCCACCGCGCTGTAACGGCGCACGGCTGTATCGGCTCACGGCTGTATCGGCGCGTGAGGCGGGTCAGCACAGGCGCGAGCGCAGGGTGCGCGCGGTGCCCCGGACCAGCAGCGTCTCGGTGGTGCTCGGCCACGGGGTCGTCCCCGGGCGGAGGATGGCCGCGCGCACCGAGGCGAGGTGCTCGATCGAGGGCCGCGGCATGCCGCTGCGCTCGGTGAGCCAGCCGACGACGTCGCCGCGGTCCAGCAGCGGGCGGGTGACCAGATCCCAGGTGCCCAGGATCTCGGCCAGCGCGTCGGCGTCGAGGCCGGGCTCGCCCCGCCGCCCGGTCGCGGCGGCGGTCAGCTCGGCCCGCGCCAGCAGCTCGGGCTCGGCGGGCACCCCGGGGACCTCCTCGGCCGCGGGCTCGGCGGCCGGCTCGCGGCCGAGCAGCGTGCCCAGCTCCTCGGCGGCCCGCCGATGCCCCCGGCGGGCCGCCTCCTCGAACCAGCGGCGGCCCGCGTCGAGGTCGCCCCGCTCGGCGATCAGCAGCAGCCCCAGGTGGTAGGCCGCCTCAGTGTCACCGCCGCGCGCGGCCCGCTCCCACCAGCGGGCCGCCGCCCCCGGGTCGCCCAGCTCCACGCAGACGAACCCGGCCATCCGCTGGTCGCCCAGCCGCCCCGCCTCGCCCGCCCGCTCGAACCACGCCCGCGCCCCGCGCAGGTCGCGCCGCGACAGCGCGATCGCGCCCAGCCACGACGCCGCCCCCGGATGCTCCGCCTTGGCCGCCAGCCGGTAGTACGCCTCGGCCCCCTCCGGGTCGCGGCCGGCCTGGAGCAGCAGCCCCAGGTGGTACGCCGAGCCCGGATGGCCGCCCCGCGCCCCGAACTCCCACCAGTGCAGGGTCTCCTCCTCCTCGCCCGCCGCGTAGGCGAGGAAGCCCAGGTCGTCGGCCGAGCACAGATCCCCGCTCGCGGCGGCCCTGCGGTGCCACTCGCGGGCGCACTTCAGCTCCGCGGCGTCCTCGTACAGCAGCGCCAGCGGCCGGGCCGCCCGGTGCGCGCCCCCGCGCGCCGCCTGCTCGAACCACCACCGCGCCCGCGCGCGGTCGCCGCGCCGGTCCAGCAGCAGCGTGGCCAGGCTGATCGCCGCCTCCAGATCGCCCAGGCCCGCCGCCAGCTCATACCACCGCACGGCGTCGTCGAGGCCGCCGTGCTTCTCGTGCCAGACCCCGAGGTTGAACACGCTGTCGAGGTTGCCCGCCGCCGCGGCCCGCTCCCACCAGTGCCGCGCGCCCTCGCGGTCGCCCCGCTGGGCGCGCAGCCTGCCGAGCTGGTGCGCGGCGTTCACGTCGCCGGCCCGCGCCGCGGCGGCGAGATCGGCCTCACTGTGCTTGCTGCGCGGGGCGACGCCGGCGTCCTCCTGCCACCACCGCATGGACCCTCCTTGACCGCGTGACCGTACGACAACGGAGCGTAGTCCTTGCCGGGCCTTCCGCCGGATCAGTCGGGTGAAATCGATGACCCCGGTGGACATCCCCGCCGAGGCGTCAGGTCCAGCCCGGCTTGACCAGGCCCGACTCGTAGGCGATGACCACGAGCTGGGCGCGGTCGCGGGCGCGCAGCTTCATCATCGTGCGGCTGACGTGGGTCTTGGCGGTGGCGGGTGACATGAACAGGCGCTGGGCGATCTCCTCGTTGGTCATGCCGGTGCCGACCAGCGACAGGACCTCGCGCTCGCGTTCGGTCAGCAGGTCCAGCTCGCGGGCGAGCACCGGCTCCTTGGCCCGGGAGGCGAACTCGGCGATCAGGCGGCGGGTGACGCTGGGCGACAGCAGCGCCTCGCCCGCCGCGACCACCCGGACCGCCTGGATCAGCTCGGCCGGCTCGGTGTCCTTGACCAGGAACCCGCTCGCGCCGCCGCGCAGCGCCTCGAAGACGTACTCGTCCAGCTCGAACGTGGTCAGGATGATGATCCGGACGTCGCGCAGGCCGGGGTCGGCGGCGATGCGGCGGGTGGCGGTCAGGCCGTCGGTGCCCGGCATGCGGACGTCCATCAGCACGACGTGGGGGCGGTGCTCGTGGGCCAGCCGCTCGGCCTCGGCGCCGTCGGCGGCCTCGGCCACCACGCGCATGCCCTCCTGCGCGTCCAGCAGCGCGCGGAACCCGCCGCGTACGAGGGCCTGGTCGTCGGCGAGCACCACGTCGATCACGCGTTCTCCTCGGGTAGGGGCAGCCGGGCCTCCACCTGGAAGCCCCGGCCGCGGGGACCTGCGGTGAGCGTGCCGCCCAGGGCGGTGGCGCGCTCGCGCATGCCGGGGATGCCGTTGCCGCCCCCGGCGTCGGCCAGGGAGCCCCGCTCGGGCGAGCCCTCGTCGGTGACGGTCAGCCTCAGCTCCGCCTCGCCGTAGTGGGTCGCAAGGGTCACCGCCGCGCCCGGCGCGTGCCTGGCCACGTTCGTCAGGCTCTCCTGGATGATCCGGTAGACCGCCCGCTCGACCCCCGGCGGCAGCGGCCTGACCCGGCCGGTCGTACGCCTGGTGACCGGCAGGCCGGTGCGCTCGACCAGGTCGTCCAGCCGGTCCAGCCCGGCGGTGGGGGAGCGGGGGGCGCCCTCGCGCAGCACGTTGAGCACCGAGCGCATCTCGCCGAGGACGTCCTTGCTGGCCTGCTTGATGGTGGCCAGCGCCGTACGCGCCTGCTCCGGATGGTCGTCGATCAGGTGCAGCGCCGTGGACGCCTGCACGTGGATCAGCGAGATGTTGTGCGCCAGCACGTCGTGCAGCTCCTGCGCCATGGTCAGACGCTCCTCGCTGGCCTGGCGCCGCTCCTCCTCCTCGGCGACGCGGCGGCGCTCGGCGGCCCGCTCGCGCTGTGCCCGCACGACCTCCGAGATGGTCAGGACGACCAGGATCATCGCGCCGACGGCCAGGTTGTGGAAGGCGCCGGGCGAGGCCACCGGCGCCATCCAGGTCATGTAGATCACGATGAACGCGAAGAAGCCCGCGCTCGTCAGCCAGGCCACCAGCCGGTGCCCGGCGTTGATCGCGGTGTAGAGCATGATGATCGCGCTCAGGAACGGCGGCCCGTACGCGTATCCGGCGACGATGTACACGCACGTCACCAGCACCGTGCCCAGCAGCGCCGGCACCGGCCACCGCCTGCGTACCAGCAGCAGGGCCGGGCCGATGAGCAGCAGGGAGATCGAGAACGCGTCGGGCGGCAGCCGGTCGCCCTGGCCGTTCGAGGCGGACTGGGTGATGCCGAGTTGCAACAGCGCCGCCACCCCGGACGTCACTAGATCGGCCCGTCCGCACCGCGTCCTCACGGGAGGAAACCGTATGCCACGCCGCCCGCGCCCGCGTCGTCCCCCCGGCGCATCCGCGCGTACCCCTGCCGGTGTACGCCGCGGCGCACGCCCGGCTGTTGAGAAGGTCAACTCGATGAGTCATGCTGGGATGATCGAGTGCCGGGAGGTCGCGATGACGATGACCACGGGGAACTCCATGAGGCGCGCCCGCCTCACGCTCGCCGCGTTCGCGACGGCCGTCCTGGGCGCGTCGCTGCTGGTCCCGCCCGCGTACGCGCGGCCGGGGCCCGCGCCCGAGCCGGTCAAGGCGCCGGTCGCCGAGGGCTACGGCGGCGCGGTCGCCACCGTCGACCTCGACGCGAGCAAGGTGGCCGTCGAGGTGCTGCGCCGCGGCGGCAACGCCATCGACGCCGCCGTCGCCGCCGCGGCCACCCTGGGCGTGACCGAGCCCTACTCCGCGGGCCTGGCCGGGGGCGGCTTCCTGGTCTACTACGACGCCGAGCGGCGCAAGGTGTTCACCATCGACGGCCGCGAGAAGGCCCCGGCCGCGATGACCGAGACCTCCCTCCAGGAGAACGGCGCCGCGATCCCGTTCGACGAGGCCGTCACCAGCGGGCTGTCCGCCGGGGTGCCGGGCAGCGTCGCGCAGTGGGAGCTCGCGCTGCGCCGGTTCGGCACGCTGAGCCTGAAGCAGGCGCTGCGCCCGGCCGCCGAGGTGGCCGAGCGCGGGTTCACCGTCGATCAGACCTTCCACGACCAGACCGCCGCCAACGCCGCCCGGTTCAAGGACATCTCCTCCACGGCCGCGCTGTTCCTGCCCGGGGGCGCGCCCCCGCCGGTCGGCTCGACCTTCCGCAACCCCGACCTCGCCCGTACCTACCGCGAGCTGGGCAGGCGCGGCCCGTCCTGGCTCTACGGCGGCAGGCTGGGCGAGGAGGTCGTGGCCACGGTCAAACGCCCGCCGGTCGCGCCCGGCGCCACCCGCAACGTCAGGCCCGGCCTGATGAGCCTGGACGACCTGCGCGCCTACCGCGCGGTCGAGCGCCCGCCGGCCAAGGTCGGCTACCGCGGCCTCGACGTCTACGGCATGGCGCCGCCGTCCTCCGGCGGGTCCACCGTCGGCGAGGCGCTGAACATCATCGACGCGCTGCCCGACCCCGGCCTGCACGAGTACCTTGAGGCGTCCAGGCTGGCCTTCGCCGACCGGGGCAAGTACGTCGGCGACCCCCGCTACGTGGACGTGCCGCTGCGCGAGCTGCTGTCCGACGGGTTCGCCAAGGAGCGGGCCTGCCTGGTCGGCGAGCGCGCGATGCCCCACCCGGCCGCGCCCGGCTCGCCCGACGGCGACTACGCCCCCTGCGCCGCCACCCCGCCGCCGTCCTCGCCCGAGGCCGGCCCGGCGAAGGAGGGCCCCGAGACCACCCACCTCGTCGTGGCCGACCGCTGGGGCAACGTGGTGGCCTACAACATCACCATCGAGTCCACCGGCGGCAACGGCATCGTGGTGCCGGGGCGTGGCTTCCTGCTCAACAACGAGCTGACCGACTTCACCTTCGGCCCCGCCCCCGGTGACCCCAACCTGCCCGCGCCGGGCAAGCGCCCGCGCTCGTCCATGGCCCCGACGCTGGTCTTCGACGACGGCCGGCCGGTGCTGGCGGTCGGCTCCCCGGGCGGCTCGACGATCATCACGACGGTGCTGCAGATCCTGGTCAACCGCTACGAGTTCGGCATGCCGCTCCCCGAGGCCCTGGCCGCGCCCCGCGCCACCCAGCGCAACACCGCGCAGACCCAGGCGGAGCAGGGCTTCCTGAACCGGTACGGCGCGGAGCTGACGGCCCTGGGGCACCAGTTCGCGCCGATCGCGGAGATCGGCGCGGCCACCGCGCTGGAGTTCCTGGGCGGTGGCAAGGTGCAGGCGGTCGCCGAACCGGTCCGGCGCGGGGGCGGCAGCGCCCTGGTGGTCGCTCCGGCGAAGTGATCAGTAGATCAGCTCGTACGCGGTGCGCCGGGCGTGCCGCGTACGGGCCCAGTACTCGAAGGTGAAACCGGGCCAGATCGTGCGGTTCACGCCGTGCGCGTCCAGGTACCAGCTATCGCAGCCGCCCTCGGACCACACCCGCCTGCCCAGCCGCCGCTGGAGCCCCCGGTTGAACTCCCGCTGCGCCTCCGCCCGCACGTCCAGGCCACGGGCCCCGGTGCGCGACAGCAGGCGCAGGCAGTCCATGACGTACCGGACCTGGGCCTCGATCATGAACACCACCGAGGTGTGCGCCAGCCCCGTGTTCGGCCCGAGCAGGAAGAACAGGTTCGGGAACCCGGCCGTGGCGACCCCGAGGTACGCCTCCACACCGTCCCGCCACGCGTCGGCGAGCGTGAGCCCCTTCCTGCCGGTGATCCGCCACTCCTGGAGCGCGTCCACCACCTTGAACCCGGTGCCGTAGACGATCGCGTCCACCTCGCGCTCCCGCCCGGTGGCGTCCACGATCGCGGTCTCGGTGATCCGGGTCAGCGGGTCGGTCACCAGCTCCACGTTGTCGCGGCAGAGCGCGGGGTAGTAGTCGTCGGCCAGCAGGATGCGCTTGCAGCCGATGGTGTAGTCCGGGGTCAGCTTGGCGCGCAGCTCCGGATCGGGCACCTGCCGCCGCAGGTGGCGCAGCGCGGCCTCCTGGTGCCCCCGCATCAGCCGCGGGTGCACCGCGAACCCGAGCGCCCGCGTCTCCAGCAACCAGTACACGGCGCCGCGGAGGGCACGCCGGGCGGGCGGGAAGGCACGCAGGGTGCGCCGCAGCCCGTCGGGGATCTCGACGTCGGGCTTGGACTGCACCCACGGCGGCGTGCGCTGCACCACGTACAGCCGCTCCACCCGCTCCGCGATCCGCGGCACGAACTGCGCCGCCGAGGCCCCGGTCCCGATCACGGCCACGCGCTTGCCGGTCAGATCGTAGGAGTGGTCCCACTCGGCCGAGTGCCACGAGGCCCCGCGAAACCCCTCTCTCCCCACTATCCCCGGAAATTTCGGCACATGCAGGGCCCCCATCCCCGACACCACGGCGTGCGCCCGCAGCGTCTCCCCGTCCGAGGTCGAGACCGCCCACCGCACCGCCTCATCGTCGTACTCCAGCCCCACGACCCGCTTCCCGAACCGGAGATGCGGCCCCAGCCCGTACGCGTCCGCACACCGCCGCAGGTAGTCCAAGATCTCCGCATGCGGCGCGAACAACCGAGTCCACCCGGGGTTGAGCGCGAAGGAGAAGGAGTAGAGCGGCGAGGGCACATCACAGGCGCACCCGGGATAGGTGTTGTCCCGCCAGGTCCCGCCGAGATCGTCCGCCTGCTCCAGGATCACGAAGTCGTGGTAGCCGGCCTCCTTGAGCTTGATCCCCATACACAACCCGGCGAACCCCGCCCCAATCACCACGATCCCCGGCACCGGCGCCACCTCGATCCCCTGTATTGGATTCGCGGTCCAATGTAGTGACCGGCCCTTGCGCGGTCCATAGTTGTGCAGCGTAATACCGACCGGTTGGAATGCAACGGCCCCAGGCCCGGCCCCCCCGCCACAGCCCAGCCCGACCCCACCAAGCCGAACGCGTGCCCGGCCCTACCCGGCCTCACCCGGCCCTACCCGGCCTCACCCGGCCCTACCCGGCCTCACCCGGCCTCACCCGGCCCCTCTCGGGTGTGTCCGGGCAACGGTGAATCTTCCGCAAAGCGGGATGGTGGTGGATGCCAGAGCCTGTGGAAACGCGACCCCCTCCCGCCATCTCCGCGCGAACGGGGACACACCCCCCTCTCCGGCGACGGGCGAAGACTCCCCCCGGGGAGTATCCGGGCAACGGTGGATCTTGCGCCCGACGGGATGGGGGTGGATGCCGGAACTTTCGGAAACGCGACGCCCTCCGGCCGCCTCCTCCCGAACGGTGACACACCTCCCCCCGCACACCCCGCCCAGAGCAGGTGGTGGCGAGCGGCGCTTGGCGGCGATGAGCGGTGGTGCCACCTGAGGTGCCTGGCGGTGATGGGGATGGTGCCGGGGGGTGCGTGGCGGTGATGGGGATGGTGCCGGGGGGTGCGTGGCGGTGATGGGGGTGGTGCCGGGCCGGGGTGTGCGGCGGTGGTCAAGCCTGCCGGTCTGGCGCCGATCACCACGACCGGTGCTCCTGCGCCGCTTGCGGTGCACTGCTCAGCCCGTGAACGGCGCGCGACGGCGGTGGGGTGCATGTGCGGGGGCGGGAGGGCGGGGGGAGATCCCGGATGCGCGGGGAGCGCCGCGGCGGGGGCGCGGCGGCGCTGGGGGGAGGGGGTGTTGGGCGGGCAGAGTGGGGCTGCCGGCCCCCGGAAGGGCGCCGCCGGGGGGAGCGGCGTCGTCCGGTGGTGGGGCGAGGTGCGGGCCGGCCTCTAGCGGAGCAGGAGGTAGGCGGCGACCGCCACGATCGCGACGAGGACCACCGCGATGGTGATCGGCAGGGCGTAGGAGCGCTTCTGCTCGGCGGCGGCCTGCTCGTTCTGCTGGGCGAAGGCCTTGAACTGCTGGGTGTTGCCCGCCGGGTCGATCTGGTGTTCAGACATGGTGACGACTCTAACGAGTCCCGATCTGTCCCCGACACCTCTTTGTCCTATTTGAAGGGTGACGGGTATGGCCGGGGAAGGGACCGCGCCACCGGGCGGATAGCGTGGAGGCATGCTGCGGACCGTGTTCTCGCCCCGGCTGGTCGCCCTGCACCTGCTGCTCGTCGTGGTGCTGGTGTCCTTCGGGCTGCTCGGGCGGTGGCAGCTCGGCGTGTTCGAGGACTCCGGGCGGCCACGGGTCGCCGCCGACCCGGCACCGGTCGCGGTGAGCACCCTGACCCAGGCCGGGCGGCACATGACCACCGACGCGGTGAGCCGCCGGGTGACCGCCGAGGGCACCTACGACCTCGGCAGGCAGCTCCTCGTCGCCGGCCGCGACGGCGGGTTCTGGGTGCTGGCCCCGCTCGACCTCGGCGACGGCACCGCGATCCCGGTGGTGCGCGGCCGGATCACCGACGCCGCCGACCCCGCCGCCAAGGCGGCGCCGCAGGGCAAGGTCACGGTCACGGGCAGGCTGCGGCCCTCAGAGCAGGTGGACGGCGTGCCGCGGCGCGTGCGCTCGCTCCCCGAGGGGCAGGTGCTCACGGTGTCCACGGCGGAGCTGATCAACGTGTGGTCCGGGCTGCGGCTGCGCGACGGCTACGTGGTGGCCACCGGGCAGAACCCGCCCGACGCCGCGCCGCTCACGCCCGTACACGTCGATCCGCCGACCGTGCCCGGGGGGTTCACCTGGCGCAACCTCGCCTACGCCGCACAGTGGTGGATCTTCGCGGCGTTCGCGGTGTTCATGTGGTTCCACTTCGTGCGCGACGCGGTCACGACCGCTCGCGCCGGCCGGAACGAGCCGGAAGGCGGCTCGAAAGGCGGTCTCGACGGCGGCTCCGGGGGCGGCTCGGAAGGCGGCCCAGGAGCCGGCGAGCCCGAGCAGTCGCCGGCGCCGGATAACGTAGCCCTGTCCCCATCCCAGACGAGGTAAGTCAACCGTGGAATCCGCTCTGAAGCCCTTCCGGGTGCTCGCCTACATCGTGGGCGTCATGCTGCTGCTGCTCATCGTCGGCATGGTGCTCAGGTACGGCTTCGACATCCCCGAGCCGGGGTCGATCATCTCGCCGACCCACGGGTTCCTCTACATGATCTATCTGGTCGCCGCGCTCAACCTCGGCCTCAAGGCCCGCTGGACGTGGCCGTACACGCTGGGCGTGCTGCTGGCGGGCACGGTGCCGTTCCTGTCGTTCTTCATCGAGCGCAAGGTCACCCAGCGCGTGCGCGACCAGATCGCCGCCCAGCAGGGCGAGGGCCAGACCGCCCCGGCCTGACCGTTCGCCCCGCCCCGCGGGTCAGCGGCCGATCCCGCGGCGCCGCACCCGCTTCAGGCGCTTGCGCTGCGACTCGTCGAGCATGAAGTACGCCACCACCGGCGCACCCAGCACGCCGAGCACGATCAGCCAGGAGAGGAGCGACGGGATCGGGAGCAGCAGGGCGACCACGGAAACGACAGCCGCGCCGATGTAGTACTTGCCGAGTGGCGACATGGTGGGGCCTTTCGTCCTACGGAGCACGCGCCCCGTACGGTCATTCTGCGTCGCCAGGAGAACGCGCGAGCACCCGCTCCCGGTTCCATGTCCTGTCCCGGCCCGTCATGGCGGGGGTGGTGAGCGGGGTCTCGTGCGGGGCGTTCTCCGGGGTTGGGGTGCTTGGTGGGGTTGGTCGGCTTGGTCTGGGCGGCGGGTTCTGGTTGCGCGTCACCGGCTGCGGAGCGCGTCCAGGACGTACCGCGCGGCCATGTGGCCGCCCGCGCGGGCGCGGCCCTCGCGGTCCACGGGGATCTGGCGCTGGTACTGCACGGCGATGTTGAGGTTGGCCACCCGCATCACGATCTGGGTGAGGTACGTGAGGCCGTTGGTCTGCTCCAGCGTGTACGCCTCGTCGCCCAGGCCGGGCAGGTCGCGCGGCGGCACGGTCTTGATCAGTGGCACGCCCGCTGCCGTCTCGTCGGCCTTCTCGTCCTGTGCGCGCCAGCGCGCGAAGTTGGCCTCGGCCCGCTCGACCGCCGTGTCGCCGAACTTGGGGACGTAGCGCACCACCTGGACGTTGAGGGTGTACTTCAGATTGGTCGGGGCGTTGTCGTCGGCCTCGCCCCAGTGGCAGATGCCCTGGGAGGTGGGGGAGGGGATCGCTGCGAGGCTCAGCGTGGCGGCCTGCTCGGGGGTGATCAGCTTGCACGGGTCCGGTGCGGTGGCGAACGCGGTCGGCAGCGGGGACGGGCGCGAGGACGGCGGCGCGGACGGGGGCGTTGACCGGGCCGCCGTCGTGGCCGTGGGTGAGGGCGCGGGCTCGGCGGAGCCGCGGGACAGCACCGCGGTCACGGTCGCCGCGGCGGCGAGCGCGACGACGGTGACGCCCGCCGTCACCAGTGCGAGCCGGCGGCGACGGCGGGGGCGCGAGGGGAGCGGCATGAGCCGTTCCAGCGTGATCGCCACCGCCTCCGGGGCGGGCCGGTGGGCCGGGTCGTCGTCGAGCAGCCCGGACAGCAGCGGCGCGAGGGGGCCCGACGGAGTCTCGGCCGTCTCCGGCGCGCTGAGCGGCATGCCGCCCATGGACACCGGCCGGCCCTGCTGGCCGGGCGCGTGGCCCTCCAGGGCGGTGTAGAGCACGACCCCCAGGTCGCGCAGCTCCTGGGCCATGCTCGGGGGCTCGCCGGTGAACAGGCCGGTGCCGAAGCCGGTCACCACGATGCGGTCGCCGGCGCCGAGGACGACCGACTCGGGGCCGAGCGCGCCGTGCCAGGCGCCGTGCGCGTGGGCGTGGGTGAGGGCGGCGAGCACCCGCAGGCCGATGGCGGCCACGCGCTCGTGGGGCTGCGGGCCCCGGGTACGGAGGACCTGGGCCAGCGTCGGGCCTTCGACCAGCTCCTGCACCATCCACATGCGGTCGCCCGCGGCGATCACGTCGTGGGTCGTGGGGACGGCCGCGTGCCGCAGCGCCGCCGCCGCGCGTACGACCCGGACGACCGGCTCCCGGTACGGTCCCGGCGGCGGCAGCGGGACCTCGGTGACGGCCACCTCGCGGTGCAGCAGCTCGTCACGGGCCCGCCATGAGGACCCCGCCGTGCCGAGGCGCTCCAGCAGCCGGTAGCGCCCGCCCAGCAGGTGCGCGCCTCGCGGGTCAGCCACGGCTGTTGAGCTCCTCGGCGACGTACCGGGCGGCGGTGAGCGCGGTGGTCCTGATCTTCTGGTCGGTCCGCTTCGCCTTTTCGGAGTACTCCACGGTCACCAGCAGGTTGCTCGACCGGAACACGATCGTGTTGTAGGCCCTGTCGCTCAGGCTGGTGGAGTCGTAGGTGAAGGCGTCCTTGCCGACGCCGCTGACGGGGCGCACCGGGTCCACCCGGCCCCACGGGCTCGTGCCCGTGTCGGCGTTCAGCTTCTCGCGGCGGGCGAGCAGGAACGCCTGGGCGACCTCGGGCGCGGCGCGGCCCTGCCGCGGGGCGTAGTGGACCAGCGTGACCCGCAGCCAGCCCGGGTCGGAGGAGCCGCCCCAGTCGCAGAAGGCGCCCTCCTTGCTGTCGAGCTCGGGGGCGACCCCGGGCACCAGCGCCCCGCTCTGCTCGGCGGTCAGCAGCTCGCAGGGGTCGGGCGGTGTGGGGAAGCGGCCCGCGCCGGCGGTGGCGGCGGTCGGGGTCGGGGCGGCGGCCACCGGCGTCGTCGTCGGCTCGGGGTCTGCCCCGTCACGGGTCAGCGCGTACGCCGTCGCCGCCCCGGCCACCGCGAGTGCGGCGACGGCCGCGGCGATCAGCGGCGTACGGCGCCTGGAGGGCGCGGCGGGGGCCTGCGGGGCCGCCTGGGGCGGCGGGGCCGCCTGGGGCGGCGGGGCCACCGGGGCGGGCAGGCCCTGGGCGACCCGTTGCAGGGCGGCGCGCAGCTCCGGAACCCCCGGACGGGCGCGCGGGTCCTTGCGGAGCATGGCCAGCAGCACCGGGCCGAGGTGACCCGCGCGGGACGGCGGGGGCGTGTCCTGGGTGAGGACCGCGCCCAGCGTGGCCATCGGCATGTCGCGGTGGAACGGGGCCTGGCCCTCCACCGCGGCGTAGAGGGTCGCGCCCAGGGACCACAGGTCGGCGGCGGGGCCGTCCTCCTCGCCGCGCAGGCGCTCGGGCGCGATGTAGCCGGGGGAGCCGACGAGCTTGCCGGGCTTGGTCAGCTCGCCGTCGCCGTCCATGGTGGCGATGCCGAAGTCGGTCAGCAGCACCGCGCCGTCGTGGGCGATCATGATGTTCGGCGGCTTGACGTCGCGGTGCATGACGCCGTGGCGGTGCGCGAGCGCGAGGGCGTCGAGGACGGCCAGGCCGATCGCGGCCACCCGCTCGGGGGGAAGCGGGCCCTCGTCCTTGACCAGTTTGTCCAGCGACCGGCCGCGTACGTAGTCCATGACGATCCACGGCCGGCCCTCCTGGGCCACCACGTCGTGCACCGCGACGATGGCCGGGTGGCCGAGCCGGGCGGCGGCGCGGGCCTCGCGCATCGTCCGCTCGTGGGCCTCCGCGCGCTGGGCCTGGGGGAGGTGCGCGTCGAGGCGTACCTCCTTGATCGCCACCTCGCGGTGCAGCAGTTCGTCGCGGGCCCGCCACACCACGCCCATGCCGCCCGCGCCGAGGCGCTCGACGGCGCGGTAACGGCCGGCGAGGAGGGGGAGCGAGCGGGGGTCATCCATAGGTCTTCAGCGCCTCCACGACCTCGCGGGCGGCCTTCTGGGCCCCGGCGAGGAGCCGGCCGTCGGCGTCGTCCTTCGCCCCGCCGCGCTCGTACTCGATCTCGAAGACCAGGTTGCTCACCCGGGTGACCATAATGATCTTGGCGGAGCCGCCGTAGATGTTGATGCTGCTGTAGTCCAGGAAGGAGAAGGACTCCTCGCCGATGCCGCTCAGATCGCGCGGCGGCGCCGGGGTGGGGGTGGCGTACCGGAGCTTGGCGGCGAAGTCGGCCTTCTTGCCGCTGAGGTGCTCCTTGGCCTTGGTGATCTCGGTGCCGTCCTGCTTGTACGCCGTGATGCGCAGGCGCAGGTCGTACTTCTGCGCGTTGGCCAGCCGGTAGTCCTGGGTCAGCCAGTTGCACTCGCCGGTCGAGACCTCCGAGCTGCGCAGCGAGGGCACCAGCTCGGCGGCCAGCTCGTCGCTCAGCAGGCTGCACGCGCGCGGCGTGGTCGCGAACCGGCCCTTCGCCCCCGCCCCGGACGGCGTGGGGGTGGGGCTCGCCGTCGCGCCCGCCGCGGCCGGGGACGGGTCGCGGAACAGCGGCGCGGCCAGCACCCCGATCGCCACCGCCATGGCAACCCCGAGCACACCGGCGAAGACGATCACCGACCGCGGCACGAAGACCCCGCGTGGCCGCCCCTCGCCGGCGGGAGGCGCGCCCACCGGCGTGGTGTCCCAGCCCTCGGGACGGGCCGGGACGGGACCGGCGGCGTGGGGGCGAGGGCTCCCGTACGGCGGCTGGGGCGCGGCCATGTGCTGCCCCTGCGGCGGCGTGTGCTGTCCCTGCGGCCCCATGTGTTGCGCCTGTGGCGCCGCTTGTTGGGCCTGTGGTGCCGCGTGCTGTCCCTGCGGGGCCCCATGGGGCGGTGGGGTGACGTAGGGCGGCGCGGGCGGCTGCGCGGGGGCCGACGGTGGGGTCGCCTCGCTCTGGAGGGCGGCGGCGCCGGGTGCGGGCTTGGCGGCGTGGGCCGGGACGCCGCCCGCCGGGGTGTCGGGGGCCGGGGCGGGGAAGTTCGGGCTGAACGGCGACGAGGCGGGGCCGCGCCAGGGCGGGGCGCTGCCGCGGGCGGGGTGGGGCGCGGTGACCTCCGCCGCGTGGTCGGGGGTGGAGGAGGGCCGGTACGGCTCTGCGTGCATGGGGTGGGCGATGTCCTGGAGCTGGGTGCGGAGGGAGGCGGCGTCGGGGCGGGCGGACGGGTCGGGGGCGAGCAGGCGGCCAAGGATCGGGGCGAGCGGGCCCGCCTGCACGGGGACGGACCCGGGCGCGGGCGGGTGGCCCTCGACGGCGGTGAACAGGGTGGCGCCGAGGGTCCACAGGTCGGAGGCGGGGCCCGCCATGCCCTCGGGCGGGACGAAGCCGGGGACGGGCCCCGGGGCGGCCCGGCCCGCCGCGACGGAGATGCGGCCGTCCTCGCCCATCATGATCATGTCGGGACGGACGTCGCGGAGTCCCGTCGTGCCGTCGCGCGCCGCGGCCATCTCGGCCAGCACCCGCAGGCCGATGGCCGCCACCCGCCGGGGCGGCAGCGGCCCCGACCGGCTGATGATCTCGTGGAGGGAGGTGTCCTTCATCGGTGCTTCCGGTCCATGGGGGTCGGGTCGGTCCCGTTCATCCGGTTCGCTTCAGCGCCGCGACCATCCAGTCGGCGATCGTCCTGGCGCCGTCGCGCAGGGCCTTCTCATCGAGCTTGCCGTCGATCGCGGTATAGCCGACCTCCATCACCAGGTTGTCCAGGCGGAAGACGATGTAGCTCTGTTCCGGTTTCAGGTGGCTGCGGTTGTCGTAGACCTGGTAGGCGAACGCCTCGTCGCCGACGCCGGTCACCGGTTCGGGCCCGGTGTTGCGCGCGGAGCGGAGCCGGGCGCCGATGTCGTCCCAGGACCACACCAAGGTGCCGCTGGGGATCGTGGCGTTGCGCTGGTTGACGAAACGCTCGTGGGCGCGGCGCGGGCTCGACCCCCAGTGCTCCTCGCCGGACAGCAGCGTGACGGGGTTGGCCTCGATGCCCATGCCCTCGGCCTCCCACGAGCAGCCCTCGCGGTTGGTGGCCCCGCCCTTGACGTCCTCGATTCCGGGGAGCATGCGGCGTACCTGCTCGGCCGTCAGCAGGTCGCACACGCGTACGGGCAGGCCGAAGCGGCCGGGGCTCTCGCTGAGCCGGGTCGGGGTGGGGGTGGCCCGGGGCCGGGGCGGCTCGGGGGCGGTCAGGGCGGCGGCCACGTTCACGGTCAGCGCGGAGCCCGCCGCGATCACGGCGAGCAGCAGCACGATGCCGGCCGCGATCGGCCAGGTGCGCGGCGGGCGCGCGGGAACGGGGGCGGTGGCGCCGGTGGTGCGGGTGGGGCCGAAGGGCGCGCCGGGCACGGGCTCGGGCGGCGGGGCCTGCTGCGGCACGGCGACCGGCTCGGCGGTCAGGGGCTCCAGCTCCCGGGCCGCCTCGGCGAGGGCGGGGCGGTCGCCGGGCTCGGGGGCGAGCAGGCGCAGCAGCGCCGGCCCGAGCGCGCCCGCGCGCTCGGGCGGCCGGGGCGGCTCCACGAGGACCTTGCTCAGCACCGCCACCGGCGTGTCGGCGTGGTGCGGCGGCCTGCCCTCCACGCCGAAGTACAGCGTGGCGCCGAGCGACCACAGGTCGGACGCCGGGCCGCCGGGCTCGCCGCGCAGACGTTCCGGCGCGATGTACTCCGGCGCCCCCACCAGGTGCACCGTCCGGTCGAGCGTCGCCTCGCCCTCGATCGCGGCGATGCCGAAGTCGGTGAGCACCGCCCGGCCCGTCCGGGTGAGGATCACGTTGCCGGGTTTGATGTCGCGGTGCACGACCCCGGCCGCGTGCGCCACGGCGAGCGCGGCCAGCACGCTCACGCCCACCCGGGCGATCTGGTGCGGCGGGAGCGGGCCGCGACGGCGTACCAGCTCCTCCAGGGACGACCCGCTCAGCCGCTCCATGACCACCCAGGGACGGCCGCCCTCGACGATCACGTCGTGGATGGTGACGATCGAGGGGTGCTTGAGCCGGGCGGCGACGTTGGCCTCGCGGACCGTCGCCTCGCACAGCTCGCGCCTGCGCGCCTCGTCCAGGCCGGGCGCGAGGCGCACCTCCTTGACCGCCACGTCGCGGCCGAGCACGTCGTCGGCGGCCAGCCAGATCGTGCCGGAGTCGCCCTCGCCCAGCGGGTTGAGCAGCCGGTAACGTCCCGCGAGACGTCGAGAGCCGATCAAAGCGCTCCCCCCTCGTCGTCGGCCACCGGCGCCTAGCAAAATAGTCCCTTGCCGATGCAACGGCTACCTGGATCGTGGGAGGGGGACGATCAGCCCTTCTCACTTCCCTCGTTCGCGCCGCGTACGAAGTGGCGCTGGAACACCACGAAGATGATCGCCACCGGGATCGTGGCGAGCAGGGCCGCGCCCAGCTTCAGCGGGTACTGCGTGCCCGCCCCGAGGGAGCCGCTGACCAGGTCGGCCAGGCCGCGCGGGAGCGTGAACAGGGCGGGGTCCTGGACCGCGACCAGCGTGTGCGGGAACTCGTTCCACGAGCCCTGGAAGGACAGGATCGTCAGCGTGATCAGCGCCGGTCTGGCCAGCGGCAGCACCACCGACCAGAACGTGCGGAACGCGCCCGCGCCGTCGATGCGCGCCGCCTCCTCGACGCTGACCGGGATCGACTCGAAGAACTGCTTCATGATGAACACGCCCGTCGCGTCGGCGAGCAGCGGCACGATCAGCGCGACGTAGCTGTCGTAGATCCCGAGCTGGTTGAGCACCAGGAACTTCGGGATCAGCAGCACCACGCCGGGCACCGCCATGATCGCGACGATCGCGGCGAAGACGCCGCGGCGGCCGGTGAAGCGCAGCCGCGCCAGGGCGTACCCGGCGAGGGAGTCGAAGAACACCCGGCCCGCGGTGACCAGGAGGGCCACCAGCACCGAGTTGGCCAGCCAGACCGGCATGCCGGTGCCGGCGAAGATCCGCTCGTAGCCGGCCAGGGAGAGGGGCGACGGTATGGGCGACAGCGCGTTGGCCGCCGCGTCGGCCTCGGTCTTGAAGGAGTTCGCCACCTGGATGACGAACGGGTAGAGGAAGACCAGGGCGAAGAAGACCAGCACCGCGTACCCGGCGAACGTGCTCGCCACGGCCCGCGGCCCGGTGCGGTCCGGCCGGGTCATGTCAGATCCTCCCCCCGCCGCGCCCGCGCAGCAGCCACCGCTGCGCCAGCGTCAGCAGCACGATGATCAGGAACAGCACGAACGAGATCGCCGCGCCGGAGCCGTAGTCGAAGTCGCGGAAGGCCGTCCGGTACGACAGGTACGCCGGCGTCAGCGTCGTCTTGGCCGGGTCGCCCTGGCTCATCACGTAGATCTGGTCGAAGACCTGCCAGGTGCCGATCAGGCCCAGCGTGAGCACCAGGAACAGCGTCGGCCGCAGCATGGGCAGGGTGACGTACCGGAACCGCTGCCACCGCCCGGCGCCGTCGAGTTTGCTCGCCTCCTCCAGTTGCACCGGGATGTCCTGGAGGGCGGCCAGGAACATCAGCATGAACGTGCCCGAGGTGGTCCACACGACCAGCGCGATGATCGAGCACATGGCCACGCTCGGCCCCGACAGCCAGTCCCACCAGGTCAGGCCGAACGGCCCGCCGCTCGTCAGGGCCGCGGGCGGGGCGTCGATGTCGGCGATGCCGAGCCCGCTCAGCAGCAGGTGCAGCACCCCGCGCGAGTCGGAGAACCACTGCGGGCCCGAGACGCCGAACAGGCCGAGCAGCCCGTTGACCGCGCCGGAGTTGGCGAAGACGAACAGGAACACCACGCTGATCGCCACCGAGCTGGTCACCGAGGGGAAGTAGAAGGCGGTGCGGAAGAACGTTTTGCCGCGCAGCATCCGGTTGTTCACCACCAGCGCCAGGAACAGCGCCAGCGCGGTCTGCAGCGGGACCACGAACGCCACGTAGTACGCGTTGTTCCGCACGCTGGTCATGAAGTCCTGGCGGGCCAGGCTGTCCTCGGTGAACAGCCGGGTGTAGTTCTGCGCGCCCACCACCTCGACCCCGGCGCGGAAGGGGCTGCCCTGGCCGTTCCAGGCGGTCAGGCTCACCCACAGCGCCATCAGGATCGGCAGCACCATGAACAGCCCGAGGATCACCACCACCGGCGCGACGAACAGCCAGCCCGCGGCGTTCTCCCGCCCGGCCCCGGGCCGCCTGCCGGGGCCGGGCGGCGCACCGGGCCGAGAGGGCCGGGAGGGCCGGGCGGGAACGGCCACACCGCTCATGGGTCAGCCGCCGAGCGCCGTCTGGGTGTTGCGCTGGAGCCGGGTCAGGATCGACTTCGGGTCGGTGCTCGGCAGCTTCTGCAGGGCCGCGTCGAAGTCGACCAGGACGCTCTCCATCTTCGGCGCCTTGACCGGGCCGCGGGCGAAGCCGGCGCTGTCGGCGAAGGCGGCGTCCTCGGGGAACTCCTTGGTGAACGGCTCCTTGGCCGACTCGCGGGAGGGCATGACGCCGAACGCGCGGGCGAAGGCCATCTGCTGGTCCACGGTGGTCATCGCGTTGACGAAGTCGATGGCCTGCTGCTTGTACTTGCTCTTGGCCGCGATGCCCCAGCACTGGGTGAACGACAGCGTGCCCTTGCCGGCCGGGCCCGCGGGCAGCTCGTGCACGGTGTACTTCACGCCGGGGTAGTCGGCCTTCATCGCGCCCTTGATCCAGTTGCCCTCGATCGTCATGGCGGCCTTCTCCTTGCCGAACGCCTCGCCGCCCCAGCCGGCGTCCAGGTCGCCGGGGTACTTGGCCAGGCCCTCGCGCAGCAGCGAGCGCACGTATTCGAGCGCGCGCAGGTTCTCGGGGCTGTCGGCGGTGGCCTTCTTGCCGTCCTCGCTGGTCACCCAGCCGCCCGCCTGCACCATGAAGGCGCCGATGCGGTCGCGGGTGTCGGCCACCACGAGCGGCACCTCGCCCGCGTCCTTGAGCTTGCGCGACACCTCGGTGAGCTGCTCCCAGGTCGTGGGGACGTCGGCGTCGGTGAGCCCGGCCTTCTCCCACTTGGTGGTGTTGATCACCAGGGCCAGGGTGGAGAAGTCCTTGGGCGCGCAGTAGTACGTGCCGTCGTAGGTGAAGGCGTCGCGCAGGTTCTGGTAGAAGTCGTCCGAGTTCGCGATCTTGTCGCCGTACGGCTCCAGGGCGCCGACGCCGGCATAGTCGGCGAAGCGCACCGCCTCCACGTAGAACACGTCGGGCGGGGTGCCGCCCGCGAACGCCTGGCCGAGCTGCTGGCTGAGGTTCTGGGCCGGGGTGACGGTGGCGGTGTTGCCGGTGGCCTTGGCCCAGGCCGCCGCGGCCTCCTTGACCGCGTTGGTCTCCGCGTCGCCGGAGGAGCCGATGAGGATCTGGAGGGAGGCGGGGCCGCTGCTCTGCGGCGCGGCCGCGTTGTCCTCGAAGCCGCTGCCGCCGCATGCCGCCGCGGAGAGCAGGGCCGCGACGGCGAGCGCGGCGAGGGGTGTGCTGCTTCGGCGTTTCATCCTGGACCACTCTCCTGGTGTGAGCTTGACGATCTGGGGGTCACGTCCTCGGGGTCACGTCGTGGATCGCCGGACGACCAGCGACGGCCGCAGCAGCACGCGCTCGGGCGCCGCCGCGCCGTCCTCCTGTTGGCCGCCGGTGTTCTGACCGTCCACATCCTCACCGGCGATCTGGCGGGTCAGCAGCCGTACGCAGTGCGCCGCGGCCTCCTCAAGGGGCTGGCTCACGCTGGTCAGGCCGACGGCCCGCGCCACGGGGGTGTCGTCGAACCCGCACACCGCGACCGGCGCGTCCGGGTTCGCCGCGCGGGCGGCCTGGAAGGCGCCGAGGGCCAGGGAGTCGCTGGCGCACACGATCGCGGTCGGCGGCTCACCCGCGCCGAGCATGCCGCGCACGGCCGCCTCGGCCTCGGCCACGCGGTCCTCGCACACGTACGCCAGGCCCGCCACGTCCAGCCCGGCCGCGGCCATCGCCCGCGCCCAGCCGCTCCTGCGGTCGTCGCCGACGCCGGACCCCTCGGGCCAGCCGAGGAAGGCGACGCGCCGGTGACCGGAGCCGAGCAGGTGCCCGGTGGCCTCCTCGGTGCCGGCCGCGCCGTCCACGTCCACCCAGGTGTGGGCGTCCAGCGCGTCCCAGGGGCGGCCGAAGGTGACGAACGGCATGCCGCGCGCGGCCAGCCAGGAGGTCCTGGCGTCGCCGTGGTGGGTGCTGGCCAGCACGAAGGCGTCTGGCGTGTACGCGCCGAGCAGGTCCTCGTACGTCGCGATCTCCGCCTCGTCGTCGGCGGCGGTGTACAGGATCACCCGGTAGCCCGACCCGGCCGCGGCCTCGGTCAGCCCGTGCAGGAACCGGTCGAGGACCGAGCCGTTGATGCCGTCGCGGGTGGGCTCGATGCGGGTGGCGATGAGCCGCGAACGGCCGGTGCGCATCTGGCGTGCGGCCTGGTTGGCGCGGTAGCCGAGGGCCTCGACCGCCTCGTGCACCCGCCTGCGGGTCTCCTCGCGCACCACTTCGGGGGTGTTGAGCACGTTGGAGACGGTCTGGCGGGACACGCCGGCGTAGCGGGCCACCGTGGCTATCGTCACCTTTTTCGCCATTTATGCCTTCTTGTCGTGCTCTATCGTCTTGAACGTTCAAATCGCCATGCGGCATGATTGGATCGTTCAAATTTCGGGATTGTTTCGAACTGTGCACCTTCAAGGACCGCCTGTCAAGAGGAGAAGATCCCATGCCCGAACGTCCGAGGCAGCCCCTGCTGCACGACCTCGTCGCCGCGATGGCCGCGCCGACGGTGGCCCTCAGCGGCCAGGACGGGCAGATCGGGCACCCTCGCGGGCCGGGCGGGGCCCAGGGGCTGTTCCACGCCGACCGGCGGGCGCTCTCGACGGCCCGCCTGCTGGTGGACGGCCGCGAGCCCGAGCCGATCGCGCACGCCCCCGACGGGACCGGCGGCGCCCGCTTCGTCCTGTTGCCGCGCTGGCTGGGCGACGACGGCCCCGACCCGACGGTGCGGGTGGACCGGGTGCGCAGCGTCGCCCCCGGCCGGATGAGCGAGCGCATCGAGATCGCCTCCACGGCGTCCGGGCCGGTGACGGCGGGCGTACGGATCGAGCTGGGCGCCGACCTCGCCCCTATGGAGGAGGTCAAGTCGGGCCGGTCGCGCCCCGCCGTACGCGCCGAGGCCGGCGGCCCCGGACGGCTCGCCTGGCGCGCAGGGGCCATCGAGGTGACCGTGAGCGGCGAGGGGGCGCGGGCCGAGGCCGGCGAGACCGCCGCCCTGGCCTGGGAGGTCACGCTCGGGCCGGGCGGGCGTACCACGCTCGAATGGCACGCCGAGGTCGCCGACGCCGAGGCGGTCATGGCCGCGCCGCCGACCGCCGCCGCGTGGCCCGCGCCGCGCGCCGAGGCCGACGACCACCGCCTGGTGCGCCTGCTGGACCGCTCCCTGGACGACCTGCGCGCGCTGCGCCTGACCGAGGCCGGGACCGAGCCCGGGGCGGGCGGCGAGGTGTTCCTGGGCGCCGGAGTGCCCTGGTACCTCACCCTGTTCGGCCGCGACAGCATCTGGGCCGCGCGCATGCTCCTCCCGTTCGGCACCGAGACCGCCGCGGGCACGCTGCGCGCCCTCGCCCGCCGCCAGGGCCGGCGGGCCGATCCCGGCACCGGCGAGGCGCCCGGCAAGATCATGCACGAGCTGCGCCGCGGCGACTTCGCCTTCTTCGGCGGCGGCGAGCGGACCGGCCGGCCCACCGCGTACTACGGCACCATCGACGCCACCCCGCTGTGGATCAGCCTGCTGCACGACGCCTGGCGCTGGGGCATGCCCGAGGCGGAGGTCGCCGCGCTGCTGCCCCCCATGGAGGCCGCACTGGGCTGGCTGGCCGAGCACGCCGACCCCGACGGCGACGGCTTCGTCGAGTACATCGACCACAGCGGCCACGGCCTGGCCAACCAGGGCTGGAAGGACTCAGGCGACGCGGTGCGCTTCCGCGACGGCGAGCAGGCCGAGCCGCCCATCGCCCTCGCCGAGGTCCAGGGCTACGCCTACGAGGCCGCCCTGCACGGCGCGGCCCTGCTCGACGCGTTCGGCCGCCCCGGCGCCGGGCGGTGGCGCGAGTACGCCGCCGAGATGGCCGCGCGCTTCCGCGCCCGCTTCTGGGTGGAACGGGCGGACGGCGTGCGGCACCCGGCGCTCGCCCTCGACCGCGACAAGCGCCCCGTGGACGCGCTGACCAGCAACATCGGCCACCTGCTCGGCACCGGCATGCTCGACGCCGCCGAGGAGGCCGCCGTGGCGCGGGCCCTGGCCGGGCCGGACATGTCCGGCGGCTTCGGCCTGCGCACGATGTCCTCCGGCGACGCCGGGTTCAGCCCGCTGTCCTACCACTGCGGCTCGGTGTGGACCCACGACACCGCGATCGTGATCGGCGGCCTGGCCCGCGCCGGCTTCGGCGACCTGGCCGCGGACCTGACCCGGTCGCTGCTCGCCGCCGCCGAGGCGTTCGGCTTCCGGCTGCCCGAGCTGTTCGGCGGCGACGACCGCGCGACCGCGGGCCGCCCGGTGCCCTACCCCGCCGCCTGCCGCCCTCAGGCGTGGTCGGCGGCGGCGGCCGTCGCGATCGTGCGGGCCGCGCTCGGCGTCGAGCCGGACGTGCCGAACGGGCGGGTCGTGCTCCGCCCGCTCGCCGGTGCGCCCCTGGGCGCGCTGCGCGTACGCGGGCTGCGGGTGGCCGGGGTGGAGGTCGAGGCCGAGGTGACCCGCGACGGCTCGCCCCGGGTGAGCGGCCTGCCCGCCGGGATCGCCGTGGTCCGGCACGAGCTGTGACTTATCGGTGACGATCGCGAATCGTGCACGGCTTCTTCACAATTCGGTGAGGTTTATCTGCACAGCGGGGCTCTAGGCTGCCGGGCATGGCGATCCCGCAGATCCCCCCGGCCGCCCCGCTGCCGCAGCAGCGCAGCGTCCTGGTGGTGGAGGACGACGAGACGATCGCGCACGCCGTACGCGACAGGCTGATCGCGGAGGGGTTCGCGGTGCGGGTCGAGGCCGACGGCGAGCGCGCGCTCGCGGCGTACGGGCGGATGGAGCCGGACGTGGTCGTGCTCGACCGGCTGCTCCCCAGGCTGGACGGGCTGGAGGTGTGCCGCAGGATGCAGGCGGCGCGCCCGGTGCCGGTGCTCATGCTGACCGCGCTCAGCGAGGAGACCGACCTGCTCGTGGGCCTCGGCGTCGGCGCCGACGACTACGTGACCAAGCCGTTCAGCATGCGCGAACTGGTCGCGCGGCTGCACGCCCTGCTGCGCCGGGTCGAACGGGCCGCGCAGCTCGCCGTCGAGGAGACCATGATCAAGGTCGGCGAGGTGCACATCGACACCGCCGAGCGCCGCGTCTACGTCGGCGGCGAGGAGGTGCGGCTCACCCGAACCGAGTTCGACCTGCTGCGCCGCCTGGCCGAGCGGCCCGGCCAGGTGTTCGAGCGGGAGCGCCTGCTCGGCGACCTGTGGGGCTTCTCCGAGGCCGCCGCCACGCGCACCGTGGACAGCCACGTCCGCGCCCTGCGCAAGAAGCTCGGCCCCGACGTGGTCCGGACCGTCCACGGCGTCGGTTACGCCCTCGCCAAACCGGTCTGAACGCCCCCGAACCCGGAGGCGTCCGCATGAGTCTCACCAAGATGCGATGCGTGATGCGATGAGGCCGCTCGACTTCCTCGGCCGGATCAAGATCAAACTCGGCCTGGCCGTGTGCCTCGCGGTCGTGGTGGCCTTCGTGGTCAACGAGGTCGGCATCAACGCCGGCCTCGGCCGGGAGCTGCGGATAGCGGTCGCGGTCGCACTCGCGCTGCTCATGGTGCAGCTCCTCGGCCGCGGCATGATCAGGCCGCTGCGCGAGATGGCCGCCGCCGCGCAGACCATCGCCAAGGGCCGGTACGGCCAGCGCGTACGCGCCACCTCCCGCGACGAGGTCGGCGAACTGGCCCGCGCGTTCAACGCGATGGCCGCCGACCTGGGCGAGGTGGACCGCCAGCGCAGGGAGCTGGTGGCCAACGTCAGCCACGAGCTGCGCACCCCCATCACCGCCCTGCGCGCCGTGCTGGAGAACGTCGTGGACGGGGTGTCCGAGCCCGACGTGCACACCCTCGGCATCGCCCTCGCCCAGACCGAACGGCTCGGCCGGCTCGTCGCGCAACTGCTCGACCTGTCGCGGCTCGACTCCGGCGCCATGCACATCGACCCCGAGACCGTGGGCCTGGAGCCCCTGCTCGACCAGGCGGCCCGCGAGGCGGCCCTGACCCGCGACGACGTGACCGTGCGCGTCGCGGTACGGCCCGCCGGCCTGTCCGTACACGCCGACCCGGGCCTCCTCGCCCAGGTCCTGGCCAACCTGCTCGACAACGCCGTACGCCACAGCCCGCCCGGCGGCACCGTCACCCTGTCGGCCGTCCCCGCCCCGCCCTCCCCGGCGAGCCCCGGCGTCCAGATCGCGGTCGCCGACCAGGGCCCCGGCATCCCCCAGGCCGAGCGCACCCGCGTCTTCGAGCGCTTCTCCCGCCTGGACGCCGCCCGCGCCGCCGACGCCGGCGGCACCGGCCTCGGCCTGGCCATCGTGAAGGAGATCGTGGAACTTCACGGCGGCTCCATCCACATCGACGACTCTCCCGGCTGCCGCATGGTGGTCGGGCTCCCCGGAAGGATCACCATGGGCGACTCACCCACCCCCGAACCCCCGCCCAGCCCCACCGCCCGCCCCCTGGCCGCCCCGGTCCCGAGGAAGACCACCGCCACCACCGAGAACGCAGCCGGAACCGAGGGCGCGGCACGGGAGCCCGCGCCCACGGAGCCCGTCCCCGCCACCACGGCCCCGCCGTCCCCGGCCATCGCGATGGCCGAGGCCGCCCTGCCCCCGGCCCCGGATGCGGACGCGACCGCACCGGAGATGCCGGCGACGCCCGCGGTGGCCCAGGGAGTCGCCGGTTCGGGTGTGACTGAGATCGTCGTGGCGCACGGAGCCCCCGGCTCCGGTGTGCCGGAGGCCGTGGGTTCCGGTGTGACGCAGGCCCCGGGACCGATGACACCGGTGCCCGGCGCGGGCACTGAGGTGCAGGAGCCCGCCGTGGTCCCGGCCACGGGGTCCGGGGCGAAGGAGGTCGTGGTCGCGCGCCTGGGTTCGAATGTGCCGGAGGCCACGGCGCCGCCGGTCGGCGTCACGGAGGCGGTCGGGGGTTTGGCCGTGCCGGAGGGCGCGGGTGTGCCGGTCGCCGCCATGGGGGCCGTGGGCTCGGGCGTGTCGGAGGCCGTGGCGCCGCCGACCGGCGCCACGAGGGCGCAAGAGGGCGCGGGTATCGCCGCGGCGGAGGCCGGGGTGCCGGTGACGGCCGCCGTGGCCGAGGGAGCGGCCGGTTCGGGTGTGACTGAGGTCGTCACGGCGCCCGGAGCCTCCGGCTCTGGTGTGACGGAGGCCGTGGTGCCGCCGGTTGGCGTCGCCGGGGCGAGGGGGGCCACGGGCTTGGGCGCGGCGGAGACGGCCGGTGTGCCGCTCGCCGCGACAGGGGCAGAAGAGGGCACCGGCGTGGCCGTGCCGGAGGCGGCCGGTGTGCCGGGCAATGTCGGCGTGGGCCATGAGGCCGTGCCGGCGGTGCTGGCTTCCGGTGAGTCGGGAGCCGCTGTGCCACCGGTCGGCGTCACGGGGGCGCAAGGGGCCGCGGGCGTCGCGGCGGCGGAGCCCGCCGGGGGGCCGGTCACTGCCGCAGCGCAGGCCGCCGTGGGTTCCGGTGCTCCTGGGGCCGCGGCATCGACGACCAGCGCGGCCGAGACGAAGGGTGCCGCGGACCCGGCCGCGTCGAGGGCCGTTGGGGCGCCGGTCGCCGCCGCCGGAGCGCCGGGTGCGGGCGCTGCCGTGTCGGGGGCCGTGGGGGTGCCGGGCACGGGCGCTGCCGCGTCAGGGGCCGTGGGGGTGCCGGGTGCGGGCGCCGCTGTGTCGGGGGTCGTGGGGGCTCCGGGGGCGGGCTCTGCGGTGAAGGTGGGGGTGCCGGGTGCGGGTGGCGATGTCAAGGAGCGGGCGGGCGGGGTGCGGCCGGGGGGTGCGGGCATGCCCGCGGATGTCGGGCGGGGGCGGGTGGGGCCGCCTCCGCCGCCGCCTGGGCAGTGGGCGCCGGGAGGGCCGGGAGGGCCGGGTGGAGCCGGGGGGGAGTCCTATCCGGCCAACTGGTGGGCGGCGATCGGGTTCGCGGTCGTGGGGGCCTGTTGCGGGCTGATCGCGGCGGTCGTCGTGGGTGCGGTGCTCAGTGTGGTGGGCTTCGCGCTGGCGATGCTGGCCGCGTTCGGGTGTGTGCTGGCCGGGGCGTTCATCGGCACTGTGCTCGGGGCGACGCGCAAGGCGCCGGCTCCCGTGCGTCCGGCCAATGCTCCGGAGAAGGCGCCGGGCGGGCCGTCGTACGTGCCGCCCTCGGTGTTGCCGCGGCCGGAGGTGCCGGCGATGCCGTCGTGGGTGCTGCCGGCGATGGCGGGGGCGGGGCTGGTGGCGGCGGTGACGCTGCCGTACGCGGCGCCGGGGCTGGGGCTGGTGCTGACCGCCGTCGCGCTGGGGGTGGTCGGGCTGCCTGCGCTGTGGCGCAGGATCACGCCCTGGTCCCTGGGGCTGGGCCTGCTGGGGTACGCCCTGGTCGGCGTGGCGCTGGTGCGGGACGCCGACTGGCTGGTCACCCCGCTCGCCCTGGCCGGGTTCTGCATCGCGGCCCTCGCGCTGTCGGGGCTGGGGGCGAGCTGGCTGGGCACGCTCAAGGGCGGCGCGTCCGTCCTGCTGGCGCTGATCCCGTTGCCCTGGTTCGTCGGCGGGCCGCTGAAGGCGGCGGCGCGGCGGCGGCCGCGGAAGATGGCGCCGATCGCCGTCGGCGTGGGGCTGACCGCGGCGCTGCTGCTGGTGTTCGGCGCGCTGTTCGCCTCCGCCGACCCGGTGTTCTCCGCGTTCCTCACCGACGCGTTCACCGCCGCCGACTGGGCCGAGACGCTGCCGTTGCGGATCGTCGCGTTCATCGGCATCGCGATCCTGGCCGGGGCGGTCGCGCTCGCCGGGCTGCGGCCGGGCCCCGAGCCCGAGCGGCGCGACTTCGGCCTCAACGTGGGCCGGGCGGGGTGGCTGATCCCGCTGACCGCGCTGAACCTGCTGTTCGCCGCGTTCGTCGCGGTGCAGATCACGGTGCTGTTCGGCGGCAACGAGCGGGTGCTGACCACTGCCGGGCTGACCTACGCCGAGTACGCCAGGCAGGGCTTCTTCCAGCTCGTCGTCGTCAGCGTGTTCGTGCTCGCCGTCGTCGCGGTCGCCGCGGTGGCGGTGGCGGTGGACGGCCGGGACCGGTGGACGATGGCCGGGCTGCTCGGCCTGCTGTGCGCGCTGACCATGGTGATCATGTGGTCGGCGATCCAGCGGCTGCACCTGTACGTGGACATGTACGGCTACTCCCGGCTGCGCGCCGTCGTCGAGGTGACGCTGTGGTGGCTGGGCGCGGTGTTCGTGCTGGTCCTGATCGCGGGCGCGATGCGCCTGATGCTGCGCCGCGGCGGCTGGCTGCCGCGCGCCCTGGTGGCGGTGACCGGCGTCGCCATGCTCGCCTTCGCCGTGTGGAACCCCGACCTGCGCATCGCCGAGACGCAGATCAAGGAGCGTGGGCTGAAGTTTCTGGACGCGGCGTACCTGAGCGACCTCGGGGCCGATGCGGTGCCCGCGATCAGCAGGCTGCCGGAGCCGCTGCGAAGCTGCGTGCTCGCCGACGTCGTGGTCGCCAACGACCTGAACCTGCCCGACCCGTGGAACGGCTGGAACCTGGCCCGGCAGCAGGCGCACGAGCTGCTGGCCGAGCGTCCGGTGACGTCCTCCCTGGACTGCAGGATCGGGAGCGTCACGACCACCGGCTCCGTCGAGGACGACCGGACGATCCCCGACCAGGACTGAGCCCGCGAGGAGCGGGACCGCGCCGGGGCCGGTAGGGTCGCTGGGGGTGGCGCGGAGAGCGGCGAGGGGGGTCCTGTGCGGGTTCCGGAGTGGCGGGACGGCGAGCCTGCCAAGGGGCTGCTCGCCCCGCCCGTAGGAAAGTCGATCTTCGACGGCGCCGTCTCCTTCCCGATCATGGTGCTCGACGGCGCCGCCGTGCGGCACAACGTCGCCACCATGGCGGCGTTCGCCCGTGACCACGGCCTCCTCCTCGCGCCGCACGCCAAGACGACCATGGCGCCCGCGCTGCTGGCCGCGCAGCTCGACGCGGGCGCCTGGGGGTTCACCGTGGCCACCCCCACCCAGGCGCTCACGCTGCGCGGCTTCGGCGTGCGGCGGATCGTGCTGGCCAACCAGTTCGTCGACCCGGCCGGGCTGCGCGCGGTCGCGGCCGAGCTGGAGCGCGACCCGGCCTTCGAGTTCCTGTGCTTCGCCGACTCCGTCGCCGGGATCGAGATCCTGTCCGCCGCGGCCGGCCCCCGGCCGTTCCGGGTGCTGGCCGAGCTGGGGCACGAGGGCGGCCGGGCCGGCTGCCGTACGCTCGGCGGCCTGCTCGACGTCGCCACGGCCGCGCAGAACGCGCCCGGTGTGGAACTCGCCGGAGTGGCGGGGTACGAAGGGGCGCTCCGCACCGCCGCCGAGGTGCGCGCCTACCTCGGGCGGCTGCAGGAGGCGCTGGAGCACCTGCGGGTGCGCGAGCCGATCCTGTCGGCCGGCGGCAGCCAGTGGTTCGACGTGATCGGCCGCGAGCTGGCCGGCTGCCGGGCCCGGGTCGTGCTGCGCAGCGGCGCGTACGTCACGCACGACGACGGCTACTACCGCGAGCGCACCCCGTTCACCCGCGTCCCCGGGGAGCTGCGGCCCGCGCTCGAACTGTGGGCCCACGTGCTGTCGGCGCCCGAGCCGGGCATGGCGGTGCTCGGCTTCGGCAAGCGCGACGCCCCGTACGACGAGGGCCTGCCGGTGGTGCGGGCGCTGCGCCGGCACGGGCGTACGGTCGCGCTCGGCGAGGGCGAGGTGACCGTCACCAAGATGCAGGACCAGCACGCCATCGTGCGCACCGCCGCCGAGCTGCGGCCCGGCGACCTGCTGTCGTTCGGGATCTCCCACCCGTGCACGGCCTTCGACAAATGGCGGGTGCTCCCGGTGGTGGACGATCGCCATGTCGTGATTGATTTGATCAGCACGTACCTTTGAGATGGAGACCGGGGTGGACAGTTCGGTATACGTCTTCGCCGAGGACATCCGCGGCGAGGGCCTGGACAACGTGCTCGACCGGGTGGCCGGGCACGGCGCGGCCGGGGTCACCGTCGGGGCCGTCCACCACGCCGCCCGCGACATCACCCCGCACGGCGTGACCAGGCTGACCGTGCGCCACGACGGCGCCCACTTCGTCCCGCCCGCCGACCTGTTCGACGGGCTGCGCCTGTCGCCGCCGGTCCAGGAGTACGCGGCGGAGGAGCCCATCGCCGCGCTGCGCAAGGCGACGGCCGCGCGCGGGCTCCACCTGCACGGCTGGGCCGTGTTCCTGCGCTGCGCCACGCTCGGCCGCGAGCACCCCGACATCACGGTGCGCGACTGCTTCGGCGACCGCGGCTCGCCCGAGGACCTGTGCCCGGCCCACCCCGACGTGCGCCAGTACGCCGAGGCGCTGGCCCGCGCCGTGGCCCGGCAGGGGGTTGACAGCGTGGTCGCCGAGGCGCTGCACTTCCGCCGCCTCACCTACGAGCGCTCCTCGGTCGCGCTCGGGCCGATGGACGCCTTCCTGTTCGGGTTGTGCTTCTGCGACTTCTGCATGCGCCGGGCCGCCGACCTGGGCGTCAACGCCGAGGCGGCGCGCGAGGAGTGCGCCCGGATCGTGGGCGGGGTGCTCGACGGCGACCCGCCGGCGCAGGGCGAGGTCACCCGCGCGGCGCTCACGGCGTACGCGGGGCCGGAGGTCGTCGCCTACGCCCGCGCCCGCTCCGAGACCGTGACCTCGCTGGTCTCCATGGTGTCCGACGCCGTGACGCAGGAGGGGTCCAAGCTGGTGTTCCTCGATGCCACCGGCGCGGTCAAGGGCTACGCCGACGGCCTGCCCTCGCCCGGCCTGGCCGCGCACGACGCCTGGCAGCTCGGCATCGACCTGCTCGCGCTCGGCGATCTCGTGCCGTCGTTCGGCGTGCTCGCCTACGCCCGCGACGCCGCCCGGGTGGCCGACGACGTGGGCGCCTACCGCCGCTCGGTGGGTAAGGACCGCGAGGTCAGGGTGGTGCTGCGGCCGGGCCTGCCCGACACCGACTCCGCCGACCGGCTCACCGCCAAGGTACGCGCGGTGCGCGCGGCCGGCGGCCACGCCGTCGACTTCTACGCCTACGGCCTGGTGCCCTACCCGGTGCTCGACCGGATCCCCGAGGCGCTGAGCCAGACCCCGTGACGGCTCAGGCCGACTCTCTGATCACCAGCTCGGTCGGCAGGATCACGTGGTCGGTGTCGCGCTCGGCCGGCGGGGTGAGCAGCAGCCGGACCATCGCCGTGGCCTGCTCCACGATCGGCTGGCGCATCGTGGTCAGCGGCGGCTCGGTGTAGCGGGCGGCCTCGATGTCGTCGAAGCCGACCATCGCCACGTCGTCGGGCACCCGCCGCCCGGCCTGGCGCAGCGCCTGCAACGCGCCGATGGCCATCAGGTCGTTGGCCACGAACACCGCGTCGAGCTGCGGGTCGTCCTCCAGCAACTGGCGCATCGCGATGGCGCCCGACTCGCGGGTGAAATCGCCCACCGCCACGATCGAGCGGCGCGAGGAGCCTCGCAGCGCGTTACGGTAGCCGGTCAGCCGGTCCTGCCCGGCGATCATGTCCAGCGGCCCGGCGATGGTGGCGATCCGGCGGCGCCCGATGTCGAGCAGCCGGCGTACCGCCGTCTCGGCCCCGCCGACGTTGTCGTTGTCGGCGAACGGCATGTCCACCGCCACGGCCGGCCGGCCGTAGGAGACGACCGGCACGCCCATGCGGCTGATCGCGGCCGGCAGCGGGTCGGCGCCGTGCATCGAGATCAGCATCACGCCGTCCACGTGCCCGCCCGCGATGTAGCGCTCCACCCGCGCGTGGCTTTGCGGCGTGCCGGCCAGCATCAGCACCACCTGCTTGTCGGCGGCCTCCAGCTCGCGGCTCGCGGTCCTGATCACCGTGGAGAACAGGGGATCCTCGGAGAAGACCCGGGTGGGCGGCTCGGAGACGACCAGCGCGATCGAGTCGGTGCGCTGGGTCACCAGGCTGCGCGCGGCCGAGTTGGGCACGTAGCCCAGCTCGTTGACCGCGCGCATCACCGCGTCGCGGATCTCCGGCGTCACCGTGGACTGCCCGTTCACCACCCGGGAGACGGTGGCCCTGGACACCCCGGCACGCGCCGCCACCGCCTCCAGAGTCGGTCGCTTCATGCCCCGCAACCCCGTCCCCTCGTGGCCACGCCCCTAGTCTGCCAGCCCGTTGCGGCGGATGGCATCGGCGTACCACAGGGCGCTGTCCTTCAGGATGCGGGCCTGCGTGGCGTAGTCCACGTACACCAGCCCGAACCTGCGCCGGTACCCCTCGGCCCACTCGAAGTTGTCCAGCAGCGACCAGGCCAGGTAGCCGCGCACGTCGGCGCCGGCCTCGATGGCCGCGTGCACCGCGCGCAGGTGGCCGTCGTAGTAGGCGACGCGCTCGGCGTCGTGGACGCGGCCGTCGGTCACCACGTCGTCGAAGGCCGCGCCGTTCTCGGTGACGAACAGGCCGACCTCGGGGTAGTCGGCCGACAGGCGCAGCAGCAGGCGCGACAGCCCGGTCGGCACGATGGGCCAGCCCATCGCGGTCGCGGGGACGTCCGTCGGGCAGAAGCGCACGTCCTCGCTGCCCGGCCATGCGGCGTCGGCGGGCCGTCCCGGGCCCGCCTCCACCACGCACGGGTTGTAGTAGTTGATCCCCACCAGGTCGATCCGCTGGTTGATCAGGGCCAGGTCGCCGTCGTGGATGTGGCCGAGGCCGGCGTGCCGCTCGGCGACGGCGAGCACCTCCTCCGGGTACGCCCCGCGCAGCGCCGGGTCGAGGAACTGGCGGGTCAGCAGGGCGTGGATGCGCTCCACGGCCGCGGCGTCGGCCTCGGACGCCGCCGCGTACGGGTCGGTGACCTGGGCGGGGGTGACCACCGGCGAGGAGTTGATCACCAGCATGATCTCCTCGGCCCCGGCCGCGCGCAGCGCCTGGGCCCCCAGGCCGTGCGCGAGCAGCAGGTGGTGGGCCGCCCGCATGGCCTCGCCCGGGTCCGTACGCCCCGGCGCGTGCACGCCGTTGCCGTAGCCGAGGAAGGCCGACACCCACGGCTCGTTCAGCGTGGTCCACGAGCGCACCCGGTCGCCGAGCCGGGCGTGCACCGCCGCGGCGTACTCGGCGAACCGGTACGCCGTCTCGCGCGCGGTCCACCCGCCCCGGTCCTCCAGCGCCTGCGGCAGGTCCCAGTGGTACAGCGTCACGTACGGCGCGATGCCGCCGGCGAGCAGCGTGTCCACGAGCCGGTCGTAGAAGTCCAGCCCCGCCGGGTTCACCGGCCCGGCCCCCTCAGCCTGGATGCGCGGCCACGCCACCGAGAACCGGTAGGCGTGCAGCCCCAGCTCCCGCATCAGCTCCACGTCCTCGGCGTACCGGTGGTAGTGGTCGCAGGCCACCTCCCCGGTGTCGCCGCCCACCACCTTCCCGGGCGTCCCGGAAAAGGTGTCCCAGATCGACAACCCCCTGCCGTCCTCTTTCACGGCGCCCTCGATCTGGTAGGACGCGGTCGCCGCCCCCCAGACGAAGCCGCCGGGAAAGTCCACCCGCCCCTCCGTCAGATAGGAAGGGGCGGTCCCCCGATTGGTGACGGTCGTAGTCATCAATTCTCCTTGAGCGTGAAGGCCCCGAGCTTCGGCTCCGGGATGGCATCGCTGGTTCGGAAACTCATGCCCGCCCGCTGTCGTTCACGTAGAGTGTTCGGCATGGCGCGTACCGTGAAGCGGGCGTTCAAGTTCCGCTTCTATCCGACGGATGCGCAGGCGGCCCTCCTGTTGCGCACTTTCGGCTGCGTGCGCTTCGTTTACAACCACGCGCTCGCCGAGCGTGTCCGGGCTTATCGCGTGGAAGGCCGTCCCATGTCCTATGGCGACATGTCGGCGGCGCTGACGGCCTGGAAGCGCACACCCGAGATGGCGTTCTTGAATGCCGTCTCCAGCGTCCCGCTGCAACAGGCGTTGCGGCATCTTCATGCCGCATTCACCGCTTTCTTCGCTGGTCGGGCCGGACATCCCGTGTACAAGTCCAAGAAACGGTCCCGGGCATCGGCGGAATACACTCGCAGCGCGTTCCGCTGGCGAGATGGCCGGCTCATCCTCGCCAGAATGGACGCTCCGCTCGACATCGTCTGGTCGCGCCCTCTCCCCGAGGGGACCGAGCCGTCGACGGTGACGGTGTCCAGAGACCGAGCCGGTCGCTGGTTCGTGTCCATCCTGGTCGAGGACCGGGTGGCCGAGTTGGCGCCGAACGGCCGCGCGATCGGGATCGATATGGGCCTGCAGTCCTTGGCGACCCTCTCGACGGGCGAGAAGATCGCCGGGCTGCGGAATGAGCGGACTGACGCGGTCAGGCTCGCTCGACTGCGGCGTTCCATGGCCCGCAAGGTGAAGGGCAGTGCCAACCATGGCAAGGCACGGCTCAAGGTCGCCAGAGCACACGCGCGCATCGCCGACCGGAGGCGTGACCATTTGCACAAGATCACTACTCGTATCGTCCGTGAGAACCAAACGGTCGTGATCGAGGATCTGCCGGTGCGAAACCTTCTGGGCAATCACAACCTGGCCGGTGCGATCAGCGCCGCGTCCTGGCGCCAGATGAGAGACATGCTCGTTTACAAGGCCGCCTGGTATGGGCGCGAACTCATCGTGGTCGACCGGTGGTTTCCCTCCAGTAAGACGTGTTCTCACTGCGGTGCGGTTCGCGAGTGTCTGCCGCTCGCCATTCGCTCGTGGGAGTGCGCGTGCGGGGCTGTGCACGATCGTGACGTGAACGCCGCCCGTAACATTCTCGCCGCCGGGCCGGCGGAGAGGGTAAACGCCTGTGGAGGGCCGGTAAGACCGAGTCCGCGTAAGCGGACGAGGCGCGGCTCGAAGAAGCAGGAAAGCCTGCCCGTGAGGGCTGGGATCTTCTGGTGTGAGCCAAGATGATGAGGTCAACCTTTGACAGCTCCCTGCATGATTCCGCCGATGATCTGCTTGCCGAGTAGTACGAAGACGAGGATGAGCGGGAGGGTTCCCAGCGCGGTCCCCGTGAGGCCGAGTACGTAGTCGTTGACGTAGCCGCTGGCCAGGGAGGACAGGGCCACCTGCACCGTGGGGTTCTCCGGGGTGAGGACGACCAGGGGCCAGAAGTAGTCGTTCCAGGCCGTCATGAAGGTGAGCATGCCGAGCACGGCGGCGGCCGGGCGGGCGGTGGGGATGACGACGTGCCAGAACAGGCCCCAGGTGCTGCAGCCGTCCACGCGGCCCGCCTCCAGGAGTTCGGTGGGCAGGGCGCGGCTGAGGTACTGCGTCATGAAGAACACGCCGAAGGCGCTCACCAGCGACGGCACGATCAGGGCGTACATGGTGCCGGTCCACTCGATCTTCACCATGAGCATGTAGAGCGGGATGATGCCGAGCTGGACCGGGACCATCATCGTGGCGATGGTGAGGACGAGCAGCGCGTTGCGGCCGCGGAAGCGGAGCTTGGCGAAGGCGAAGCCGGCCAGGGTGGAGAAGAACATCACCGACAGCGCGATCGAGCCCGAGACCAGCACCGAGTTGAGCAGCGCGAGCGTGAAGGGCACGGTGTCGAAGACCCGGGCCACGTTGGCGAAGAAGTTGCCGCCGGGGATCAGCGGCGGGGGCACCTGGGCCAGGGCCGAGTTGTGCCGTGAGGCCACGACCACGCTGAAGTACAGCGGGAAGGCCGAGAAGAACGCGACCGCGAGCAGGGTCAGGTAGGTCAGCCGCCGTGCGGCGGTGCTCCCCTTCATCGGATCTCACCGCCCATGCGCCGGGTGAACAGGTAGTTGACGCCGGCCGCGATGACCACGAAGACGAACATCACCCAGGACGCGGCGGAGGCGTAGCCGAAGTCGAAGTTGGTGAAGCCGTGCTCGTAGACGTACAGGGCGAGCGTCTGGAACTGGCGGTCGGGGCCGCCAGTGACCATGCCGCCGCTGCCGCTGGTGGTGGCGGCGAACAGCAGCGGCTCGGCCAGGATCTGCATCGCGCCGATCGTGGAGACGATGACGGTGAAGACGATCGTGGGCCGGATCATCGGTACGGTGATGCGGCGTAGCTGGGTGAGGCCGGAGGCGCCGTCGATGGTGGCGGCCTCGTACAGCTCCCGGGGCACGGCCTGCATGGCGGCGAGGTAGATCAGCGCGTTGTAGCCGGTCCAGCGCCACATGATCATGACCGAGATCGCGACGTGCGAGGTCGCGGTGCCCGCGGCCCAGTCGATGGCGCCCGCGCCGAACAGGCCGAGCACCCAGTTGATCAGGCCGAAGTCGCGGCCGAAGAGCTGGCTGAAGATCACCACGACGGCGACCACGCTGGTCACGTTGGGCAGCAGCAGGGTGATGCGGAAGAAGGTCTGCGCCCGCAGCGGGCGGTTGAGCAGGTGCGCCAGCCAGATGGCCAGCACGAGCTGCGGCACCGTGGAGATGATCCCGATGGACAGCGTGTTGAAGGTGGCGTTCCAGAAGTAGGGGTCGGTCAGCAGGGTGGCGTAGTTCTCGGCGCCGATGAAGGTCTGCGTGTCCGACAGCAGCGTCCACTCGTGCAGGCTGACCCAGGCGGTGTAGAGCAGCGGGAACAGCCCGAAGGCGCTGAAGAGCAGGAAGAACGGCGCGATGTAGGCGTACGGCGAGACCGCGACGTCGATCCGGTGGAGCCGGGCGCTCCAGCCGGGGCGCCTGGGGTGCCGCCGCGTTGGCACGCCGGCGGGAGCCGCCGGCCGGTCCGGGGCGCGGGTGGCCATGGCTGGTCCTTTCGGTGTGGGGGGATCGGGCGGGCGGCGTCCGCACGGGCACGGCCGCCGCCCCGCGCCGTCACTTGATCTTTTCCACGTCCTTGAGGACCTGGGCCCACGCCTCGTCGGGCGTCTGCTTGCCCTGCTCGACCCGGCCGAGGCCGTTGCCGATGGCGGTGCGGACCTCGGCCTCCTTGGGGCCGAGGTGCTGCGGCTTGAGCGCCTTGGCGGCGTCGGAGTAGATCTTGCCGATGGGCGCGTCGCCGAAGAACGGCTTGGTGAAGGACTGGATCGACGGGTCGTCGTACAGCGCCGGGATGGAGGGGAAGGTGCCCTCCTCCTTGAACACTCTGGCCTGGTTCTCCTTGGAGGTCAGCCAGTTGATCAGCTCGGCGGCCTCCTTGGGGTGCTTGCCCTGCTTGGGCAGCATCAGGTGGGAGCCGCCGCTGTTGCCGGCGCCGCCGGGCACCGCGGCGATGTCCCACTTGCCGGAGGCGTCCTTGGCCTGCTCCTGGATGTAGCCGGTCATCCAGGCGGGGCAGATGATGGTGGCGAAGGAGCCCTTGGCGAAGCCGGTGTTCCACGGCGGTGAGAACGCGGCCAGCTTGGCGGTCAGGCCGTTCTGGCTGAGCTGGTTGGACAGGTCCCAGGCCTTCTTCACCTCGGGGTTGGAGGCGACGATGATGTTGTCCTGGGCGTCGTACAGGCCGACGGGGGCCTGGTTGACCATGGCGCGGAAGATCTCGCCGGGGCTGTCCACGAACTTGGCGCCGGCCACGTTGGCGGCGGCGAACTTCTTGCCGGTCTCGATGTACTGCTCCCACGTGGGCCACAGCGCGGAGACCTCGTCCCGGTCGCTGGGCAGGCCGGCCTTCTCGAACAGGTCCTTGCGGTAGCACATGGCCAGGCCGCCGACGTCGGTGCCCAGGCCGAGCAGCGCCGAGCCGTCCTTGGACAGGCCCTGCTGCCACTTCCAGTCCAGGTAGTCGCTCTGCCGCGCGTCCAGCCCGTAGTCCTTGAGGTTGTGGAACTTGTCGGGCGTGGCGGTGAAGGTGCTGATGTAGCCGACCTCGACCGCCTCGATGTCGGCGGTGCCCGCGTTGGTGGCCAACCGCTTGATCAGGTTGTTGTGGTGGTCGGCGAACTCGCTCACGCGCTCGGTGATCTCGATGTTCGGGTGGGTCTTCTTGTACTCCTCGTACAGCGGCTTGAAGCCGAAGTCGCCGAACAGGCCGACGGTCAGCGTGATCTTCTCACCCGGCTCGGCGGAGCCGGTGGTCCCGCCGCCGCCGCCGGAGTCGCCGCCGCACGCGGCCACGCTCGCGGCCAGCAGGGCCGCGACGGCGGGTGCGAGGAGCCGGGGGCGCAGTATGCCCATGGAACCCTCCCTGGGTCCGACATTTTCGATCTTGAGGAGAGCGCTCTCTGCACAGGGTGGTTGTCGGCCCGTTAACTGTCAATAACCTGTCCTGTAACGATCGCCGTTACATACGTTGCAATCGTTTCAGGTCAATGATCAGGGCGTTTCCATAGGGTGAAGTCAGAACCCTTGACAGCGCTCAGCGCGACGGAGGAACCTACGCATCTGAGAGCGCTCTCCTCTTCTCCCGTCGTCCTCGCACACGACGGGCGCCCCCCAGCTCTTGAGGAGACGTGGTGCATTCGTCTCGTAGTCCTGGCCGCCTACCCCTCCTGAACCGGTTGCTCACCGCCGTCGTGGTCGTGGCGTCCGCCGCGGCCGTGTCCCTCGTGCCCGCCGCCCCCGCGCACGCCGCGACCGTGACCGTCGGCGCGGGCAGCTACACCACCGACCTGCCGGCCGGCGCGACCGGCCCGGCCGACACCTCCGGCGCCGCCGTCACCCCCAAGGTGACCGCCAACGCCGCCGGCCGCCCGGTGCCCACCAACGACTGGTGGTCCTCGCTGGCCTTCCGCCGCTACCCGGGCAACCCCTACTCCGAGAACATGTACGCCCACCCGCTGGCCTTCCGCGCGGTCGCGAGCGGCCTGGAGGTCAGCTACCCGACCAACCCCCTGATCAGCGCCGACGGCCGCCAGTACGAGTACCCGCACGCCCGCGACCTCACCCTCGGCGTCACCGGCCTGAACGCCCCCGAGACCCGGGTGGACGGCTGGTCCGACTGGACGGTGACCCCGCACTGGACCGACGGGGCGCGCACGCTGAAGGCCACGATCGGCCACGGCATGCCGTTCGTCCAGGCCACCGCCACCGGCGGCGACGCCAGGATCGCCTTCGTCGCCACGCCCGCGATCTGGGCCGACCGGGGCAACGTCCTCGGCGTCACCGTCAACGGTCACCACTACGCGCTGTTCTCGCCGTCCGGCACCGACTGGAACGTCTCCGGCACCGTGGCCACCGCCAACCTCGGCGGCCGGGACTACTTCTCGGTCGCCGTGCTGCCCTCGACCGGCGCGCTGGACCTGTTCGCGAACTACGCGTTCAGCTTCGTCACCGGCACCACCGTGAACTGGTCGTACGACAGCGCCGCCGCCCGCCTCACCACCACCTACACCGCGGCCACCGCCGCCAAGGAGGGCACCAGGACCGGCACGCTGCTGGCGCTGTACCGGCACCAGTGGCAGGCCACCTCCGACGCGCTCACCGCGCACACCTACGTCTCGCCGCGCGGCCAGATGAAGCTGCGCGAGGGAGCGTCGTTCACCACCCGGCAGACCTTCACCGGCGTGCTGCCCTCCCTGCCCGACCTCGGCGCCTACGACCGCACTCGCCTGCGCGACCTGGTACGCCAGGAGGCGAACGCCGCCGACCCGTGGAAGGGCGCCGCCGACACCTACTGGACCGGCAAGGCGCTCGGCCGCCTGGCCCAGCTCGTGCCGATCGCCGACCAGCTCGGCGACACCGCCACCAGGGACAAGCTGCTCGGCCTGCTCAAGGGCGAGCTGCAGAGCTGGTTCACCGCGGGCGGCGAGCAGTTCCGCTACGACGCCGCCTGGGGCGCGCTGACCGGCTACCCCGCCTCGTACGGCAGCGACAGCGAGCTGAACGACCACCACTTCCACTACGGCTACTACCTGATGGCCGCCGCGACCGTGGCCCGCTACGACGCCGCGTGGGCCGCCGACGGCCAGTGGGGCGGCATGGCCAAGCTGCTGGCCCGCGACGCCAACAACTGGGTGCGCTCCGACACCCGCTTCCCGTTCCTGCGCAACTTCGACCCCTACGCCGGCAACGGCTGGGCGTCGGGGCACCAGGGCTTCGCGGCCGGCAACAACGAGGAGTCGTCGTCGGAGGCGATGAACTTCGCCGTCGGCGCGCTGCTGCTCGGCGAGGCCACCGGCGACACCGGCCTGCGCGACCTGGGCATCTACCTCTACACCACCCAGGCCGCCACGATCGCCCAGTACTGGTACGACGCCGACAACGCGGTCTTCCCGGCGTCCTTCCAGCACGACACGCTGGGCATGATCTGGGGCAACGGCGGAGCCTACGCCACCTGGTGGACCGCCAACCCGGAGGAGATCCACGGCATCAACATGCTGCCGATCACCGCGGGCTCGCTCTACCAGCGCGACATCCAGCAGAACCTCGCCGAGATGACCGCCAACAACGGCGGCCCGGCGGTGGAGTGGCGCGACATCATCTGGCAGTTCCAGGCGCTGGCCGACCCCGCGGGCGCGAAGGCCGCCTGGGACGCGGGCTGGAACTCCTACGAGCCGGAGTCGGGCGACTCCAAGGCGCACACCTACCACTGGATATACAACCTGGCGAAGACGGGCACACCTGACCGGTCCGTCACCGCGAACGTGCCGACGGCCGCGGTGTTCGCCTCCGGCGGCACGCGCACGTACGTCGCGCACAACTTCGGCACCTCGTCCCGCACGGTCACGTTCTCCGACGGCAAGACCCTGACCGTCCCCGCCCGCGCGACCGCCACCAGCACGGGCACGGGCGGCGGCGGCCCCGATCCCGGCCCGTCCACCGGCGACACGCTCTACCTGCGCGACGGCGCGGCGGTGGGCGTGACCGGGCGGCTCACCACCGACTCCGGCACCGGCGCGGCCACCGACACCGTCGCCTCCGCGGGCGGGGTCAACCACGACGGCACGCCGTACCAGCCGCTGGTCTACGAGATCACCGGCGTCAGCGGCCGGTACGACCCGGCCAAGGCGTCCGGCGTGGAGCTGTACCTCGACGCCGGCACCACGGTCGCCCTGGGCACCCAGGCCAGGGTGTCCTACGACCTGACCGGCGACGGCACCTTCGAGCGGGTGGAGACCTACCCGTACTTCGCCACCGACCCGGTCGCCGGCTGGGAGCGGTACGCGGCGAGCACGCCGTCGTCCGCGACCGGATCGCTGGGCGACATGTCGGGCGGCAGGGTCCGCCTGGAGGTGTGGAGCGCGATCGGCAACGGCACCACCCAGCTCCGGGTGGAGGCGACCGCCGCCCAGGGCTCCCGCTCCCTCGTCCGGATCCCCTTGCCATAGCCGTAGGAGGAGAGACCATGCGCAGATGGATCATCGCACTGCTCACCGCCGCGGCCGCCGGGCTCGCGGCGACCGCCGTGGCCGTGACCCCCGCGGGCGCGGCCGTGCCGCCGACACCGTCGGGCTGGTCGCTGGTGTGGGCCGACGATTTCAACGGACCGGCGAACACCCTGCCGTCCTCGGAGAACTGGATCATCGACACCGGCCACGGCTACCCGGGAGGCCCGGCCAACTGGGGCACCGGTGAGATCCAGAACTACACCAGCAGCACCGCCAACCTGAGCCTGGACGGCTCGGGCAACCTGCGGATCACCCCCATCCGCAGCGCCTCGGGCGAGTGGACCTCGGCCAGGATCGAGACCCGCCGCGCGGACTTCAAGCCCGCCGACGGCCGCATCCTGCGCATCGAGGGCCGCATCCAGATGCCCAACGTCACCGGGGACCAGGCGCTGGGCTACTGGCCGGCGTTCTGGGCGCTCGGCTCGCCCTACCGGGGCAACTACTGGAACTGGCCGGCCATCGGCGAGTTCGACATCATGGAGAACGTCAACGGCCTGAACTCGGTCTGGGGCGTGCTGCACTGCGGCGTCAACCCCGGCGGGCCGTGCGACGAGACCAACGGCCTGGGCGCCAGCCGCGCGTGCCCCGGCTCCACCTGCCAGTCGGCCATGCACACCTACCGGTTCGAGTGGGACCGCAGCGTCTCGCCCAACCAGTTGCGCTGGTACGTGGACGGCCAGCTCTACCACAGCCTGAGCCAGAGCCGGTTCGACGCCACGACCTGGAACAACATGACCGGCCACGCGGGCTACTTCCTGCTGCTCAACGTGGCCATGGGCGGCGCGTTCCCCAACGGCGTCGCCGGCTTCGGCACCCCCACCGCGGCCACCGTCTCCGGGCGGTCCATGCTGGTGGACTACGTGGCGGTCTGGCAGAGCGGCACCACCACCACGCCCTCGCCCGGCACCGGGTTCGACGCGCGCTCGACCATCCAGGCCGAGGCGTACCAGGCCCAGTCGGGCACGATCACCGAGGGCACCACCGACACCGGCGGCGGGCAGAACATCGGCGCCATCGCCAACGGCGACTGGCTGCGCTACGACAACGTCCGCTTCGGCTCCACCCCGGCCACGCAGTTCGTGGCCCGGGTCGCGTCGGGCGCGGCGGCCGGGGTCAGCGGGCTGGTCCAGGTGCGGCTGGGCAGTCCGACCGGGCCGGTCGTCGGTGACTTCGCCATCGCCAACACCGGCGGCTGGCAGAGCTGGCGGACGGTCCCGGCCAACATCTCCGGGGTGACCGGCACGCACACGGTCTACCTCACGTTCGCGAGCGGCCAGCCGGCCGACTTCGTCAACGTCAACTGGTTCACGTTCGGCAACTAGCGCCACGCGGAGGCGTCGATGGTCTTACGGAAGATGGTCTTACGGAGGATCGGGGTCTTATCGGTCCTGCTGGCCTCGCTGATCACGGTTCCGGCCGGGACCGCGAGCGCGGCGGCCAACCTGGCGACGTACGGCGTCGCCACGGCGTCCTCGGCCGAGGGCGCCGCCTACGGGGCGGACAAGGCGATCGACGGCGATCCGGCGACCCGCTGGTCCAGCGCGTTCGCCGACCCCCAGACCATAACCGTGGACCTCGGCGCCTCCGCCGACATCACGGGCGTGACGCTGCGCTGGGAGGCCGCGCACGGCACGGCGTACTCGATCGAGACCTCCGCCGACGGTGCCGCGTGGGCCCCCGCCTACGCGACCACCACCGGCGACGGGGGAGTGGACGAGATCACCGGGCTGGAGGCGTCGGCCCGGTACGTGCGGCTCACCGGCACCGCGCGCGCCACCGAGTACGGCTACTCCCTGTACGAGTTCGAGGTGCTCGGCACGTTCACCGAGCAGGCGGTCAGCCTGGCCGTCCCGGCCGTGCGGCTGGCCGAGGACGGCACCGCCGAGGTGCCCGTCCGGCTGAACAAGGCCGCCGAGTCGCAGGTCACCGTGGCCTACTCCACCGCCGACGGCACCGCCGTGGCGGGACAGGACTACCGGGCCGCCGAGGGCACGCTCACCTTCGCCCCCGGCGAGACCGGCAAGACGATCACGCTCACCGGCGTGGACGACGAGGTCAACGAGCGCGCCGAGACCTTCGAGCTCAGACTCGGCGAGGCCACCGGCGCGGTCGCGTCGCCCCGCACGTCCCTGGCCGTGACCGTGACCGACGACGACCCGCTGCCCTTCGACGGCGAGACCCGCGTGCTGGCCGACCTGGACTCCCAGCCCGAGGGCGTGTTCGCCTGGGGCGACAGCGCGTCCAGCATGCCCGCGCTGGAGATCGCCGACGACGGCGACCGGCGCGGGCTGCGCGTGACGTACGACGTGGCGCAGTGGGGCGGCTGGTCGCACGAGTGGACCACCGCCGAGGACTGGAGCGGCTTCGACGGATTCTCCTTCTGGGTCAAGGGCACCGGCTCCGGGCAGCAGATCTACTTCGAGGTCAAGGACGGCGGCACGGCGGCCGGCTCCGCGGAGCTGTTCGACGCCTCCTTCGTGGACGACGTCGCCGGCTGGCGCAAGATCCAGGTGCCGTTCCGCGACTTCAAGCGCAGGACCGACTACCAGCCCGGCGGCGCGCCCACCGACGGCCGGCTGGAGCTGACCGGCATGTGGGGCTACGCCTTCCGGCTCCCCGCCGCCTCCGGCACGATGATCTTCGACGACGTGCGCATCTACCAGCAGGTGCTCACCGTGGACAAGTACGACGGCGAGGTGCCGATCGTGTCCGGCCCGCCGGAGCCGGGCATCTTCACCTTCGGCGGCGACGCCGACGACCACCCCTCGCTGTCCTTCGCCGACGACGAGCGCGGCAAGGTGCTGCGCGGCACGTACGACATCAGCCAGTGGGGCGGCGTCGTGCGCAACCTCGCCGGCACCCAGGACTGGAGCGGCTTCGCCGGGGTGCGGTTCTGGTGGTACGGCCAGAACACCGCGCCGCTGCCGCCCGGCTCGGGCAAGCGGATCTTCCTGGAGCTGAAGGACGGCGGCGACGGCCCCGAGGCGAGCGAGCTGTGGAACACCTCCTTCACCGACGACTGGGAGGGCTGGCACCTCGTCGAGATCCCGTTCAGCCGCTTCGCCTACCGGGGCGACTACCAGCCGGTGCCCGGCGGCATCGACCACAAGCTCGGGTTGACCGAGATGTGGGGCTACGCCTTCACCATGCCGAGCGGCGCGCCTGGCGAGTTCCGGCTCGACGACTTCCAGGTGTACGGCGTCGCGGGCGCCGCGCCCAAGGCGACGGTGGCCCTGGACCGGCCGGTGTACTCGGTCAAGGAGAACGACACCGTCGAGGTGCGGGTCAGCGTGACCACCACCGGCGGCGGGCCGCTGGACGAGCCGGTGACGGTGACGTACGGCACCGGCGAGGGCACCGCCACCGCCGGGAGCGACTACACCCCGGCCACCGGCACGCTCACCTTCCCGGCCGGCACCGCGTCCGGCGAGTCGCAGACCTTCACCGTGCTCACCCTCGGCGACGACGCGGCGGAGGAGGCCGAGACCATCCCCATCACGCTTTCGGCCACCGGCGCGGGCGTCCCGGCCGAGGAGCCGGTCATCGTGCTCGACGCGCACGGCCTGCCCTACCTGGACGCCAAGCGGCCGGTGGGCGAGCGCGTCGCCGACCTGCTCGGCCGGATGACCCTGGCGGAGAAGGTGGGCCAGATGACCCAGGCCGAGCGCAACGCGCTGCGCGCCCAGGGCGACATCGCCAGGTACGCGCTGGGCTCGCTGCTGTCGGGCGGCGGCTCCGTGCCGACCCCGAACACCCCCGAGGCGTGGGCCGACATGGTGGACGGCTACCAGTTGCGCGCCCGCGGCACCCGGCTGCAGATCCCGCTGATCTACGGCGTGGACGCCGTGCACGGCCACAACAACGTGGTCGGCGCCACGATCTTCCCGCACAACGTGGGCCTCGGCGCCACCCGTGACCCCGATCTGGTGGAGAAGACCGGCACGATCACCGCCAAGGAGGTCAAGGCCACCGGCGTGCCGTGGGACTTCGCGCCCTGCCTGTGCGTCAGCCGCGACGAGCGGTGGGGGCGGGCGTACGAGTCGTTCGGCGAGGACCCGGCGCTGGTGACCAGGATGGCCACGATCATCGACGGGCTCCAGGACGAGGGCGTGCTCGCCACCGCCAAGCACTACGTCGGCGACGGCGGCACCAAGTACGGCTCGTCCACCACCGGCGACTACACCATCGACCAGGGCGTCACCGAGGTCACCCGGGCCGAGTTGGAGGCGGTGCACCTCGCGCCGTTCCGCGAGGCCCTGCGGCGCGGGGTCGGCTCGGTCATGCCGTCGTACTCCAGCGTGGACTACCTCGGCGACGCCGAGGGCCCGGTCAAGATGCACGCCCACGCCGACCTGATCACCAACGTGCTGAAGAAGTCCATGGGCTTCCGCGGCTTCGTGATCAGCGACTGGCAGGCCATCGACCAGATCCCCGGCGACTACCCCAGCGACGTGCGCACCTCGATCAACGCCGGACTGGACATGATCATGGTGCCGACCCGGTACGAGGAGTTCGTCGCCACGCTCACCGCCGAGGTCCAGGCCGGGCGGGTGCCGATGGCGCGGATCGACGACGCGGTCTCGCGCATCCTGACCCAGAAGTTCCGCCTGGGCCTGTTCGAGAAGCCCTACACCGACCGGTCCGGCCTGGCCGACGTCGGCAGCGCCGCGCACCGCGAGGTCGCCCGCACCGCCGCCGCCAAGTCGCAGGTGCTGCTGAAGAACGCGGGCAGGCTGCTCCCGCTGCCGAAGACCGCCAAGGTGTACGTCGCCGGCTCCAACGCCGACGACATCGGCAACCAGTCGGGCGGCTGGACCATCTCCTGGCAGGGCTCCAGCGGCCCGATCACCGAGGGCACCACCATCCTCCAGGGCATCCGGGCCGCGACGAGCGGCGAGGTCACCTACTCCGCCGACGCCTCCGCCCCCACCGCCGGGCACGACGTGGGCGTGGTCGTGGTCGGCGAGACCCCGTACGCCGAGGGCGTCGGCGACGTGGGCGTCAACGGCCGCACCCTGTCCCTGTCGGCCGCCGACACCGCCGCGATCGAGAAGGTGTGCGCCGCGATGAAGTGCGCGGTGCTGGTGGTCTCGGGCCGGCCGCTGCTGCTCGGCCCGGTGCTGGAGAAGGCCACGGCGGTGGTCGCGTCCTGGCTGCCCGGCAGCGAGGGCGCCGGCGTCGCCGACCCGCTGTTCGGCGCCGTGCCGTACACCGGCAGGCTGCCGTTCACCTGGCCGCGCCAGGCCGTCCCGATCAACGTCGGCGACGCGGCGTACGACCCGCAGTTCCCCTACGGCTGGGGCCTGCGCACCGACGCGCCCCGCACCAGGCTGAAGGCCGTACGCGACCAGTTGCTCAAGGTACGCGGCGACGCCCACGCCACCGCCGCCGCGGCGGCGCTCACCGTGGCCCTGCTCGACCGCAACTGGGCCAAGGACGGCACGGTCAGGGAGCCCAGGGTGGTGCTCACCGCCCTGGCCACCGCCGCCGGCCTGCTGGAGCGGGCGCGCAAGGACACCTTCGCCCAGATCGACGCCGTGGTCTCGGTGGCCAGGGACGTCGCCCAGTCCCGGCCGCAGACCCCCGACCGGGTCAAGGCCCAGGCCCTGGCCGAGCACGAGCACCTGTCCGGCCGGCACAAGAAGGCGGTGGAGATGCTCGCGCGATAGCCGCGAGCCGGGGATGTAGGGTGCGAGCCGTCCGCCCTGCATCCCCGGGAGCGCCCATGCCCGCACAACCCCCGCCCACCGTCCTGGTCCACGGCATCAGGGTCAGCCGGACCATGTGGCACCCGGTCGCCGACCGGCTGCGCGCGGCCGGGCACAAGGTCGAAGCCCTCGACCTGCCCGGCCACGGCGTGCGGCGCGGCGAGCCGTTCACCCTGGCCGCGGCGGTGGCCGCGGTGACCGAGGCCATCGACGCGGTGGGCGGGCGGGCCCTGGTCGCGGGCCTGTCGCTGGGCGGCTTCGTCTCGATCGCCACCGCCGCCGCCCACCCGGAGCGCGTCGCCGGCCTGGTCGCCATGGGCTGCACCACCCGGCCGCGGGGTGCGTACGCGATGCTCTACCGCCGGATGGCGGCCCTGGCGGGGGCCAGCCCTCGCCGCGCCGACCGGCTCAGCGCCTTCACCTTCTCCCGCCTCCTGCCCGGCGCCCCGGGCCGCGCGGTCCTGGAAGGCGGCCTGTCCAGCGAGGTCATGCCCGCCGCCGCCGCGGCGATCATGGGCTACGACCCGATCGCCGCCCTCGCCGCGTACCCGGGCCCGGTCACGCTGGTCAACGGCTCCCGCGACCCGTTCCGCGCCGACGAGCGCGACTTCCTCGCCGCCTGCCGCGACGGCCGCCTGATCGTGATCCCCGGCCGCGGCCACATCGACCTCCTCGCCGACCCCGCCACCCTGACCGGCATCCTGCACGAAGTCGCCACCCGCTGAACCCGCCGCCGTGAAGCGCGGTACGGGATCACGCCAGGCCGCGCGGGGGCCCGTACCGGACGCGCCGGCTGACGTCCAGCAGCCAGGCCAGCGCGACCAGCGACACGAGCAGCAGCCCCGCCCAGTTCAGCACGGTGTACAGGTGCACCTGCGCCGTGGTCACCTCCGGCACCTGCCCCAGCCGCAGCGCCTGGAACTGCCAGGGCCGCCCGGTCAGCACCAGCGTGATCGCGATGGCGATGGCGCTCATCGAGTCCCACAGCGCATGCAGCACCGCCACCCCCGCGTACGCCCCCAGCACCGCCCCGGAGATCCGGAACCCCCGGCCGAACAGCACCCCGCCGACGATGGCGGTCCACAGCCCGTGCCCCACGGGCGCCAGCAGCCCGCGCAACACCTCGGTCTCCACGAGCTGGCTCAACGACAGCCCGTCGCCCGCGAACAGCGCGTTGAACGCGTACCCGGCGCTCTCGAACGCGGCGAACCCGAACCCCACCGTGGCCCCCAGCACCAGCCCGTCGCGCCCGGTGCGCCGCGTCATCCGCCGGGCCACGAACATCAGCGCCGCCAGCTTCACCCCCTCCTCGATGAACCCGACCCCCAGATACACCCACACCGACGGCCGCAGCAGCCACCCCTCCAGCAGCGACGCCCCGAGCACCCCCAGCACCCCGCCCACGATGAAGCTCTGAAACAGCAGCTCCACCGTCACCCCGGCGGCGTGCCCCCGCCCATACGCCCACGCCACGAACGTCACCGGCACCAGAAAGCTGCCCAGCAACACCACCGTCGGCACCAGATTGGGATTGGAGGTCACCGCCGTCACCACCACCGCCGCCACCCACAACCCCAACCCGGTGCAGAAGATCTTCACCCACGCCCTCATCGCCCCTCCTCCCACCGGCACTCCCACCCCTTCCCCGGCAGGCCGCCCGGCACCCCGGCCCGAACCCGGCCCGGTGATCGGGCGAGAGGATCAGCCAGGCAGATCGCGCTGGGCTTGAGCCAGGAACCTGCGCCAGTCGCCCGCACGCCCCGGATAGCCGTGCCGTACCAAGGTCAGGTGCAGCGTCTTCCGCAGCGGGAGAGGCGAGTGCATGATCGCCTCGTTCCGTTCCGCCAGCCGCACGAGCTCGGCGGTCGTGGGCGGCCGGTCGCTCTTCCTGCCGTTGCAGGCGGAGTGCGCCGGAGCGAGGTTCCAGACCGCGTCGAGATCGGTGGCCGCGCCGAGCCGGGCCATCATCGAGAACGGGAAGACGTGGTCCACGGCGACGGCGTCCACGCCCGGCACGAGGGTCTCGTCGCAGATGAGGCAGCGTCCGTGCTGAAACCCGATGACCGCCTCCGTCACCCCGGCGACGGGACGGCGCCGGCGCTTGTCGGTGATGCGCAGCGCCCCCAGATCGACCGCCACGCCCTCCTGCATCAGGCTCCGCCCGATCGCGGCCGAGAAGGACGCCTCCACGATGCTCCACCGCGCGTCCAGCTCCTCGCGCAGGCTCGGCGCGTGCTCCGAGCGCGCGACCGAGCGAAGGTGCTCCGTCAGCCGGACGACCCGCTCTCGCGAGCCGCCGGTGAGCTCGTAGAAGCGATGGGGCACCTCTCCGCCGCCCGGCAGGTTGTGGAACTTCCGCATCACCATCTGCGGCATCGACCGCACGGCCGCGCTGAGCAGCTCCTCGGTCGGCGTCCCGATCCGGAGCGACTCGTCGGCCTCGCGCTGCGCCACGGCGAGGAAGTCGGACTCGCCCAGCTCTCCCCCGGCCGGCATCTGCGCCGCCTCCCTCACACGCCGGGCCAGCCCCATCGCGTACGGAACGGCCAGTTCGGCCAGCGGGATCTCCGTCCGCCCCTCCGCCGCGGCAGACATCAGCGCCGAGCCGAGGGCGAACTTGTACGTACGCGAGTTCCTGCCCATCAGGACGGCCAGGCGCCATGAGGCGCGCGCCGACGGGTCGTAGCGAAAGAAATCCTCGTTCATTGCGCTCCGCCCGTGTTGAGGGGATACCGGCGGAGAACAGGGTAGGCACGGGGCCCCGGCAGAGCCGGGCGCAACACGCGGGCCGGGCGCCTCAGTAGGCTCGACCTCTCGGACGGCGGGAGAGCGATGAGGAGGCGATGTGGGGAAGCTGGTGCGGGACCGCATTCCGGAGATCATTCGGCGGCACGGGGGCGAGCCGGTGGTGCGGGTGCTGGGGGAGGAGGAGTACCGCGCGGCCCTGCTGGCGAAGCTGGGGGAGGAGGCGGCGGAGCTCGCGGCGGCGTCGGGTGAGGAGGTGGCCGGGGAGATCGCGGACGTGTTCGAGGTGCTGCGGGCGCTCGCGCGGGTTCACGGGCACGACTGGCGGCACGTCGAGAAGGTCGCGGAGGCCAAGCGGGCCGAGCGGGGGGCGTTCGAGGACCGGATCTATCTGGACTGAAGCGCGCGGCCCGGCCGCCGCCCGGGTGGGTCAGGCGGCGGCGCAGGAGTCGTGGGTGGCGTCGAAGCTCTGCAGGTCGGCGGCGTCCTTGTGCTGGAGGGGCTTGAGGCCCTTCCAGTCGTCGCCGATGGTCAGGACGAGGCGGGCCGTGGTGGCGTTGGGGACCAGTCTGGTGGTGCTGGTCAGCAGGTCGCGGGTGAGGGTGGGGACGGCGGGGGAGCCGTTGGAGGAGTAGAAGACCGTGGTCTTGGGGGCCGGCTTGCGCTTGGTGTCGCCGATCTTGGCGATGTGGTAGCCGCGCTCTTCGAGCTGGGCGGCGACCGTGGTGGCCAGGCCGCTGCGCCAGGTGCCGTTGCGCACCTCGACGTTGACCTTGGAGCGCGGCGGGGCCTTGGTCTGGCCGCCCTTGACGCCGGTGAGGGGCTGGTCCTTGGCGACGATGTCGAACAGCTTCTTCGCCTGCGGCTGCACCCACTCCACGCGGCCGGGGTAGGTGGTGGAGTAGCGCCACGGCGTGGTGATGAAGTGGATCTTGCCGGCCGACAGGCCCTGGGCCGCGACCGCGAGGTCCCTCATGACGCCCGGGGTCAGGCCGGGGTCGGTGGTGACCGACTTGGTGGCGGCGTCCAGGAAGCCGAGCAGCTTGGCCGGGTCGGTCAGGGTCTCGCCGCTCATCACCTTCTTCACCATGGAGGCGAGGAACATCTGCTGGCGCTGGATGCGCCCGATGTCGGAGCCGTCGCCGAGGCTGTACCGCGCCCGTACGTACCCCAGGGCCTGCTCGCCCTTCAGCGTCTGCCGCCCGGCGGGCAGGGTGAGCAGGGCCTTCTTGTCACGGATCGGCTCGGGGATGCACACCTCCACGCCGCCGATGGCGTCGACCATGCCCTTGAAGCCGGTGAAGTCCACCTTGACGAAGTGGTCGATGTGGATGCCGGTGAGGGATTCGATGGTCTTCCAGGTGCAGGCGATGCCGCCCGCGTTGAACGACTCGTTGATCATGCCGATGTGGGCGGCCTGGCCCGGTACGCCCTGGCGGGCGCGGCAGGCCGGGAGCTGGACCATCGAGTCGCGCGGGAAGCTGATCACGATCGCGTCGTCGCGCTTGGGGGACAGGTGGGCGAGCATGATCGTGTCGGTGCGCTCGCCGGCGAACTTGCCGTACTTGGCGTTCTTGCCGTTGCGCTGGTCGGAGCCGACCACCAGCACGTTCATCGCTTCCGTCACGGTCTTGGCGGGGCGGGCGTCGCCCAGGTCCTCGCGGGTGACCTCGATGTGCCTGACGTTGCCGGTGAGCCTGGCGTACACGCCGTACGCCGTCGCGGCCAGCGCCACCACCACGACGGTCACGATCGCGATCGTCCAGCGCAACCACCGGCGCCGCCGCCGGGGCGTACGGCCTCGTGTGGGCGCCGGCGGCACGTCGATCAACCCGCTGCTCACGTGTGTCTCCAGGAACGCGGCCAGGAGCACCGTTCCTGGCAGAGGGCTTTGTCCCGGCACACCGGACGGGGCCCGGCATCGGGCCGGCGCTGACCGGTGGGCGAGGAGAGTCTACCGATCAATCACGTCAGAGCGGTGTAAAGGCGGCATCACCTCCTGCTACTGCCCTTCTCCGGATTTCCCCTGCTCCTGCCGGACAAGGCCGAAGCGCTCCGCGAACTCGGACATCTCGGCGTGCTGCCGTCCGGGGTCGCCCGCGGAGACGCCGATGACGATGCGGGTGACCCCCTCCGCGGCGAGGGCCGCCACCCGGTCGGGGGACATGTCGCTCGATCCCCAGCGGGTGTACTCCAGCGCGTCCGGGTCGCGGCCCGCCTCGGCGGCGGTCGCGCGGGCCAGGCCGAACTGGGCGGCGCGCTCCTCGGGGGTGAGGGCGCCGCCGGGAAAGTAGCCGTCGCCGCGCAGCCCCGCCCGGCGGGCGGCGGCGCGGCTCGACCCGCCGATGTGGATCGGCAGGCGGGGCACGCCGAGGGGCTTGGGGTAGCTGCACAGGTTCTCGAAGGCGAAGAACTCCCCGGAGTGGCTGACGCCCTCCTCGCCACCGGCCCACAGCAGTCGCAGCACGTCGATGGCCTCGTCGGCGCGGCGGCCCCGGGTGCGGAAGTCGACGCCGACCGCGCGGGCCTCGCCGGGCAGGGTGCCCAGGCCCACGGTGAGCAGGCGCATCCGCCCTCCGGACAGCACGTCCAGGGTCGCCAGGCGCTTGGCCAGGACAACCGGATGGTGGTACGGCAGCAGCAGCACGCCCGTGCCGAGCAGGAGCCGCCGCGTGGCCGCCGCGACGAAGGCCAGGCAGTCGAGCGGGTCGGCGAACGGGAGCGACACCGGCACCTCGTACCCGCCGAGCGTGGCCCCCGGGTACAGCACCAGGTGCTCGGGCAGGTACAGCGACTCGAAGCCGCACTCCTCCGCGTGCCGGGCGAACTCCACCATCCGGCCGGGGTCGGCCCCGTTGAACGCGGTGTTGTAGCTGACGCCGAATTTCATGCCCGTCTCCTGCGGCTCGCCGTTGCGCGGTCGGCGTCACCGTAGGACCTTGACGCCGGTGTCAGGGCAAATCGCACACCGGGCGGAGTGCCTGGTTCAGCGCCATTCGGTGCAGTCCGTCGAGCGGGGTGCGGGCCTCGGCGGCGTGCCGGGCCTGCGCGAGCCGCGCGTGGCATTCGGGGGCCGACCGGCGTACGGGCTCGGTCTGCTTCAGCAGCCGCAGCATCCGGGGCGTGAGGGCGTCGAGGCGGGGGCGTACCTCGGTGGCCAGGTCGGGGCGCTCGCGGGGACGCAGCGCGGGGTGGGCCCTCCAACGTGCGTGCAGCCCTCGCTGCACCACCTTCGCCGCCTCGATCTGCGCCCGGAAGAACCGGACCCCGGTCTCGGGCGCGAGCCCGGCCGCCGCCGACATCGCCGCCACGGAGTCCAGCACCTCCCGCTCCCGCGCCGGGTCGGTTATGGGGCCGCCCCCGCCGAACTTCGCCGCCGCCACCTGGCCGGCCAGCAGGAGCCGCTGCACCGCCGACTCCACCAGGCCGTCCATCGGGGGCGGCGCCGGGGCGTACGGCGTGAGGAGCACGGCCGTGATCGCCACGGCGGCGGCGGGGCGGTGCAGCGGAAGGGCCGGGGGTCGCATGAGACGGGCTCCTGTGCCATGGGTGACGATCTCATCACCCATGGTAGTCACGCCCGGCCCGGCCGGTGTCCGTTACGGGCGCAGGTCGGTCCTGGCCATGCCGGTCTCCAGGTCCAGGGGGACCGACAGGTGCTGGTGCACCATCAGCCACCGGCCGTTCCCGCGCCGGAACACCCGGGTGCCCCGCGACCACGTCTCCTCGGCCCCGCCGTCCGGTCGCTCGACCCGCACCCGGTTGAGCCCCCACGCCACCGCCAGGTCGCCCTGGGCGACGACCGCGAGGTCGGGGACGTCCAGGGTGACGGCGGCGTCGCCGGCCTCGGCCAGGGCGCGCGCGCAGACCTCGCGCACGGCGTCCACGCCCACGTACCGCAGCGGCGCCTCGTGCTCGTAGGAGACGACGTCGTCGGCGATGGCGGCCATCATGCCGTCCAGGTCCTTGGCCGCGGTGCCGTCGTACCAGCGCCGGTGCACCGCGCGGATCTCCTCCTCCGCCTCCGTCTCGTGCGGCTGGACGTACGGGAACGAGTGGTGCTCGTGCGCGACCACCCACCGGCCGTCCTGCTTGCGCAGGCCGATCGTGAGCCGCAGCCGGTTGCGGGGGTCGCGGGCGAAGTCCTCCTCGGTGCCGCAGCGCAGCAGGGCGTGGGCGAAGGCGACGTCCTCGCCCGCGGTGACGTCCAGCGACTCGATCTCGAACCTGGCCCCCTGCGCCTGCCACCGAAAGAAGGGCGGCCAGGTCTTGGCGTACTCCTCCAGGCCACGCACGCCCTCGTACGGGGGCGGCACGTCGAACATCACGATGTCCTCGGCGTGGCCGGCCACGACCGCCTCCAGGTCGCCCCGGTGCACGGCCTCGGCCCAGCGTTCGATCATCGTGCGGATCAGCTCTTCGTCGGAAGTCGTCATTCGGCTCGGTCCTTTCCGGATCGCGGGTCCCTTCGGGACTACAACCCGGGCCGGAGCCGGAAATCATCGCTCAGCCGGCGGGGAGTTCCAGGGGCAGGCCGAACGCCGCGAAGTCGGCGTCCAGGAAGGAGACCACCTCGGCGACGCGGGCGCCGCGCAGGGCGAGCAGGTCCAGGCCCGCCGGCAGGTACGCCGAGCGCTCCTCGTCCCACAGGTACGTGCCGAACGCGAGCTGCCCGTTCGCCCGCGCGGGCAGGAATCGCCAGCGGCGCGGCGCCACCTCGGCCAGGAAGCCCCGGATGCCGTCGTGCCCCCGGTACCAGGTGGTCAGCGGCGGCATCGAGTACTTCGCGTCGTGGGTCAGCATGGCCACGATCGCCTCGACGTCACCGGCCTCCCACGCGGCGGCGTAGCGGCGGGCCAGCTCCCGTTGCCCGGCCTCGCCCAGCTCGTCGAGCGTACGGCGCTGGGTGGTCCCGGGGAGCAGCCCGGCCAGGGTGCGCCGGGCCCGCTGCAGGGCGCTGCTGACCGCCGCGGCCGTGGTGTCCAGCAGCGCGGCGGCCTCGCGGGCGGGGTAGCCGAGGACGTCGCACAGCAGCACGGCGGCGCGCTGCGTGCCCGGCAGGTGCTGGAGCGCGGCGACGAACGCGAGCTCCACGCTCTCGCGCGCCACCGCGCGGGCCTCGGGACCCGGTTCGACGGTCCCGCTCAGCAGCCGGTCGGGGTAGGGCTCCAGCCAGGCCCGCTCGGCCAGGGGCGCCTCCTCCGCGCCCAGGCCGGCCGGCAGCTCGCGCCGCCCCCGCCGCTCGATCAGCGTCAGGGCCCGGTTCGTCGCGATCTTGTAGAGCCAGGGGCGGATCGAGCCGCGGTCCTCGTAGCGGGCCAGCCCGCGCCAGGCCCGGTCGAGCGTCTCCTGCACGGCGTCCTCGGCGTCGTGCAGCGAGCCCAGCATCCGGTAGCAGTGGGCGCGCAGCTCGTCGCGCAGCGGCCCCACCAGCCGGGCGAACGCGTCGGGGTCGCCGCCGCGCGCCGCGTCCAGCAGTTCCGCCGCGCCGGTCACCTCGTCCCGCGTGCCCCCCACCGGGCCAGCCTATGACCCCAGCCGCTTTACATATGGACATTTTGTGCATAAGTCGGCATGGGTGGCACCCCCTCGGGCACCTCGTTCGCAACATGAGCCATCGGGGGAGGATTCATGATCAAAGGGATCGTCACCATCGTGTCCGCGCTCGCCGTCGCCCTGTTCGCACCGGCCGCGGCTACAGCGGCCACCCCGACACCCGGGCTGAGCGACCAGGACCGTACCTTCCTGGTCCAGGCCCACCAGGCCAACCTGTTCGAGATCGCCGCCGGCGAGGCGGCCCAGCAGAAGGGGACGTCCCAGGCGATCCGCGACCTGGGCGGCAAGCTCATCACCGACCACCGCAAACTCGACGAGAACGTCCGCAACGTGGCGGAACAGCTCAACGTGGACCTGCCGGACGAGCCTTCCGAAGCCCAGAGCGAGGAACTCGACCGCATCGAGGGCCTGAGCGGCGCCGAGTTCGACCGTGCCTGGGTCACCGCGCAGATCGCCGGCCACCGCCAGACCCTCGCCGACGGCGCCAAGCAGTTGGAGCAGGGCCAGTCCGAGCAGGTCAAGCAGCTCGCCACCGACGCCAAGCCGGTCATCGAGGAACACCTGCAGATGCTCCAGGAGCTGGAGCAGGAGGCCACCGGCACCCCCACCACCACCCCCACCGAGACCACCCCGCCCGCCGACACGCCGGACGAGACCCCGACCTGATCCACCCCGCCCCGGCGGCCGTCGCCCACCACCACTCCCGGCGACGGCCGCCCACGGGGCGCAGCCCGCGGGTGGCCGTGCGTTCGGGCTCGGGCGGTCGTCGTGCCGGGTGTGGTGTCGTTCGCGGCCTACCGCCGGTCCCGGTGACGGCCGCGCTCGGGCCGCAGTCGCGGGAGGGGGTCGTGCGTTCGGGCTTGGGTGGGTCGCCGTGCCGGAGGTGGAGTCATATGCGGCCTACCGCTCGCCCGCGAACTGCGCCCCGACACACCCGGCACGACGACCGCCGTAGGCCGCGAATGACACCCAAGCCCGAGTGCGGCCGGCTGGTCCCGGTGATGGCCGCGCTTCGAACGCGGCCATCACTCAAGCCCGAGTGCGGCCGTCGCCCGCGAACGCCGGTCCCGGCGATGGCCCCGCTTGGGGCGCAGTTCGCGGGGGGTGGTCGTGCGTTCGGGCTTGGGCGGTCGTCGTGCCGGATGTGGTGTCGTTCACGGCCTACCGCCGGTCCCGGTGACGGCCGGTCACCGGCACACACGGGGCGCAGCTCGCGGGGGCGGCCGTGCGTTCGGGGTTGGGTGGGTCCTCGTGCCGGGTGCGGAGCCAATCGCGTGGCGACCGGGCTCGGGCCGGCGTGGTGGCCGTGCTCGGCGGCGGGCGCCTCATGTGGCCCGCGTGCTGTGATCGTGTGCGGGCGCCGGGCTCGCGCCCGGCATTCCGGACGGTCGCGGGCGGGGCCGCGTGGTGGCCGCGCCCGCTCCGGGTGTTCTCGCGGTGGCCTGCGCTCGCTGCCGGGCCTGCTCGTGGTGGCCTGCGTTCGCTGCCGGGCCTTCTCGTGGTGGCTTGCGTTCGCTGCCGGGCCTTCTCGCCGCGGCCCGCGCTCGTTGCCGGGTGTTCTCGCGGTGGCCTGTGGGCCCGGGGGTGGCCGGCGCGCCGGCTTGTACGGATCGGGGCGCCCGCCGCGTGCTCCCGGAGCGGGGGACGGGGTGGAGCGTGCTCGGGGGGCGAATGTCTGGACTATTCGGGCGTCACCGGACAGATGTCATAATCCATGATCCCTGTATCAGCGGTTAACCGTCGTATCGCATGTGCAGGCGGAGGCGGGAGTTTCCGTGGGGATTGTCCACCTCGGTCTCGTCGCAGAGCTGGCGGATCACCCACAGGCCGAGGCCGCGGGTGGTCCAGTCGGTGGGGCGGCCGTTCAGGTGGGCGGGTTTGAGGGCGCCGGCGTAATCGACGATCTCCACGGTTATTCCGGTCGCGTCGGTGCGGCAGGCGACGGCGCCTTTTCCGCCGCCGTGCTCAAGGACGTTGGTGATCGCCTCGTTCGTGGCCAGGACCAGGGCCTCGACCCGTTCCAGGGGCATTCCGCGCTGGAGCGCGTAGCCGGCCACCCGCGCCCGCATTTCGGCGAGATCGTAAGTGATCGGCCATTCCGGGTGGGGGGCGAGGTCCATGTCAGCTTCTCGGGTGGCGGTATCGGAAGGGAAACAGTGTCGTTGGACGCGCCATTGCCGCTCCCGATTCCGCCGTTCCGCTCAGCCTTTCCGGCACATTCATTACTCTAATCCGTGACAGGCCCTCGCGGGCGTTACATGAGATAGCGCAGCCACAAGTACGGCGCGACCAGGGTCACCGTGACGACGGTGACGATCAGGCCGTACTTCGTGAACTCCCAGAAGCTGATGGGGGTGCGGTTGCGTGCGGCGATGCCGAGCACCACCACGTTGGCCGCCGCGCCCACCGCCGTGGCGTTGCCGCCCAGGTCGGCGCCGAACGCCAGGGACCACCACAGGACCTGCGTGGGGCCGTCGCCCCCGGCCTGGACCAGTTCGGCCACGATCGGGCTCATGGTGGCGACGTAGGGGATGTTGTCCACGATGGCCGACAGCGCGGCCGAGCCGCCGAGCAGGCCCATCGTGGTGAGCTCCAGGCGCCCGGCCGTCGCCTCGACCGCCGTCTGCGACAGCAGGCCGATGACGCCGGTCTCCACCAGGGCGCCGACCATGACGAACAGGCCGGCGAAGAACACCAGCGTGGGCCATTCCACCTCGGCCAGGGCCTGCTCGGTGGTGACCCGGGTGGCCGCGACCAGGATGCCCGCGCCCAGCAGCGCCACGACCGAGGGCTCGTAGTGCAGCACGGGGTGCAGGACGAACGCCGCCAGCACCAGGGCGAGCACGGCCAGACTCTGCCACAGCAGCCGCCGGTCGGCGATGGCCTCCCGCTCGTCCAGTTCCATGACGGCCGCCGCGCGCTCGGGGTCGTACCGGAAGCGCCGTCCGAACAGCAGCCAGCACAGGCCGATGAAGACCGCCATGAGCACCACCACCATCGGCGCCATGTGCACCAGGAAGTCGTTGAAGCTCAGGCCGCCGCGGCTGGCGATGATGATGTTGGGCGGGTCGCCGACCAGGGTGGCGGCGCCGCCGATGTTGGAGGACATCGCCTCGGCGATCAGGAAGGGGGTGGCGGGCAGGGCCAGGCGCTCGCAGACCAGGAGCGTCACCGGGGCGATGAGCAGCACGGTGGTGACGTTGTCCAGCATGGCCGAGGCGACGGCGGTGAGCAGCACGAGCAGGACCATGAGCCGGAACGGCCGTCCCCTGGCGCGCTTGGCGGCCCAGATCGCCAGGTATTCGAAGATGCCGGTCTCCCGCAGCACCCCGACGATGATCATCATGCCGAGGAGCAGGAAGATGACGTTCCAGTCGATTCCGGCGTGCTCGGAGAAGAACGCGGCCTCGGCGTCGGTGGCGTGGATCAGCAGCATGATCCCGGCCGCGCCGAGGGCGGCGGCGACCCGGTTCATCTTCTCGGTGGCGATCAGCGTGTACGCGGCGAGGAAGACCGCCACGCTCACCCAGGCGAGTACGGTCATGCGGCAGAACCGGCAAGCAGCTCAAATGCGGGCACGAATGCATCCTTCATGCAATAGGGGATGGACACGTGCCGACCAGACTTCCCGGCTCACCTGCCCTCAAGGTATCAAGAACCTCGCCGATCACAAGCAGGGGTCAGCCGATGACCACGCGCTCGACGGGGAGTTCGTAGCGGCGCGTACGCTCCCGCAGCGCCAGCGCCGAGCCCAGGGTGAGCGGGCCGATCCGGCCGACGAACATCAGCAGGACCAGCAGGACCTGCCCGGCGGCCGGGATGTCGGCGGTGATCCCGGTGGACAGGCCGACCGTGGCGAAGGCCGAGACCACCTCGAACAGCACCTTGTTCAGCTCGTGCGGGGTGAGCACCATCAGGACGTACGTGGAGCCGACGACCAGCGCCGCGCTGATCGTGATCAAGGTCATGGTCTGGCGCTGCGCCGACTCGGCCAGGCGGCGGTGCCCCACGTTCACCCGGCTCTCCGCGCGCAGCTCGGCCCAGACGATGTAGCCGACCAGGCCCAGCGTGGTCACCTTGATGCCGCCCGCGGTGCCGGCGGTGCCGCCGCCGATGAACATCAGCACGTCGGTGGCCAGCAGGCTGGAGGGGTGGAGCTGGGCCAGGTCGAGGCTGTTGAACCCCGCGGTGCGCGGCATGACCGCGGTGAAGAACGCGGCCAGCGCCTTGCCGCGTCCGTCCAGCGGCCCCAGGGTCCCCGGGTTGTGCCACTCGGTGAACAGGAAGACCAGGGTGCCGCCGAGGAGGAGGACCACCGTGAGCATGACCGTGATCCGGGTCACGATGGTCCACCGGCCCGGACGCCGCCAGGAGCGCAGCAGCTCGAACACCACCGGGAAGCCGAGCCCGCCCAGGATCACCGCGACCGCGATGGGCAGGCAGATCCACGGGTCGGTGACGAACCCCATGAGGTTGTCCGGCCACAGCGCGAAGCCGGCGTTGTTGAAGGCCGAGATCGCGTGGAAGACGCCGAGGTAGAGCGCGCGTCCGGGCGGCTCGCCGTATCCGGTGAGGAACCGGGCGGTGAGCACCGCGGCCACGGCAGCCTCGCAGACCAGGCTGAACACCACCACCCGGCCCAGCACCCGGCGTACGTCCTGCATGCTCATGCTCTTGGTCTCGGTCTGGGCGAGCAGCCGCGCGCGCAGCCCGAGCCTGCCGGAGATCAGCAGCGTGAGCAGGGTGGCCATGGTCATGATGCCCAGGCCGCCGATCTGGATGAGCAGGGCGATGACGACCTCGCCGAAGGCCGACCAGTGCCCGGGGGTGTCCACGACGATCAGCCCGGTCACGCACACGGCGGACGTGGCGGTGAACAGCGCGGTCAGCCAGCCGGCCGGCTCGCCGGTGGTCGTGGCGACGGGGAGCGAGAGCAGCAGGCTCCCGGCCAGGACCGCCAGGCCGAAGCCGAGCGCGACCATCTGCGTGGGGTGCTGGACACGGTCGAGGAGCGCCCGCGCGAGATTGTCCCGCCTCACGATCCGCCCCCCGATGTCCCGCGCCTGATGGCGAATCACGGTAACAGGGACCTTGCCCGGATCTGTATGGGTGTCGCCGCTATTGCCGGGCCGGGCGGCGCGCCCCTAGGGTGACCGCGCCGCGCGTTGGGTCATCCGGTCGGGTGGTGTGGTGGGGCAGGACAAGGCGGGGCGGATTCTCGACGCGGCGGAGGCGCTGCTGATCGCGTACGGGTACCGCAAGGTCACCGTGGACGACGTGGCGCGGCGGTCGGGCGTCGGCAAGGGCACGGTGTACCTGTACTGGGGCAGCAAGCGGGAGCTGTTCGCGGCGGTGCTCGCCCGGGAGGCCGCCGGGCAGCTCGCCGCGAGGCTGGCCGCGCTGCTGGCCGACCCGGGGGAGGTGCGGCTGCACCGGGCGATGCGGCTGACGTACCTGGAGGGCATGCGCCGCCCCCTGTCGCGGGCCTTCCTCACCGCCGACCGCGACGCCCTGGGCGAGCTGCTGGCCGAGGGCACGACCGGGCCGCGCCTGGCCGCGGAGAAGTCCGATCGCACCGCGCGCTACCTGGACCTGCTGCGCGAGCACGGCCTGCTGACCGGCGACCCCTTGGCGCAGTACCGGCTGAGCGCGGTGATGACCGGGTTCTGCCTGCTCGACGGGCTGCCGGGCTTCCGCGTGGACGGCCTGGCGCTGGAGGAGAAGGCCGAGGCGCTGGCCGTCACGGTACGCCGGGCGTTCGAGCCGGACGGGGAGCCGGAGCCCGCCGCGCTGCGGGCCGCCGCGGAAGAGGCGGCACTGCTGTACCGGGAGTGGCTGGCGGAGCTGACCGCGCCGCTTCCCGGGGGCGGTCAGGACACCTCGGCGCGCGGGGCCGGCCAGGTGTCGCAGGCGGCGGGCGACACGCTCCGGTAGCCGCGCTCGAACCAGCGCACCCGGTTGGCGGGCGAGCCGTGGGTGCGGTGCTCGCCGTCGTCGCCGCTGGCGCGGATCGCCTCCGACAGCGCCTCCCAGTCGGCGGCGGAGCGCGCGAGCGAGCGGCGTACGCTGCCCAGGAACACGCCCGCCAGGCAGTCGGCCTGGAGCTCGTAGCGCCGGCCGGGCTCGGCCGGGTCGCGCCCGTTGCGGGCGGCTCGGGCGCGCGCCTCGGCGCGCTCGCGGATGCCGGTGAGGCTCTGCAGGTGGTGGCCGTACTCGTGCGCGGCCACCTTGAGCGGGTACAGGTCGGTGCGGCCCTCGATCCAGGCGCCGGTGAGCGGGAAGACCAGCGTGGCCCGGTTGGTGCAGTAGAAGGCCGCCGCGCCGGACGGCCACCGTACGCCGCACACCCGCCGCTCCGGCTCCTCGTAGAAGCGGACGGCGGGCTTGCGGAAGGTCAGCCCGGCACGGGCGAAATGGGCGGACCAGGACCGGTTCAGGCACGCCACCGCCGCGGTCAGGTACTCCCGGGAGCGCGGGACGCCGCCGTCGATCAGCGGCGGCTCCGGGCACGACGTGACCGCCAGCCTGCCGGTGCCCCGGAACGGGTCCGCGGCGGCGGCAGCGGTGCCGGAGGGGAGGGCGGTGACGCCCAGGGTGAGCGCGGCCAGCGCCACCGGCAGCGCGGAGCGTGCGGCGGGAAGCGGGAGGAGACGCACGATCACGGAGCATAGCCCGCCCCGCCGCACTCACGTCACGCGCCCGGCCGGGCCGCACTCACGTCACCCGCCCGCCCCGCCGCACTCATCGCGCGCGCCCGCCGCGCCGTACTCGCGAGGCGCGCCCGCCGCGCCGTACTCGCGAGGCGCGCCCGCCGCGCCGTACTCGCGAGGCGCGCCCGCCGCGCCGTACTCACGTCACCGGCCCGGCCCGCCGCGCTCGCGTCAGGCGCCCGGCTCCGCGATGCCGAGCAACCGCTCGGTCTCGGCGACGGTGGCCACCGGCAGGTCCAGGTCGCGGGCCAGGCGGACGGCCCGCTCCACCAGCGGCAGGTTCCCCGGGCTCAGCTCGCCCTTGCGCAGGTACAGGGCGTCCTCCAGGCCCGCGCGGGCGTTGCCGCCCAGGGCCAGGCCCATCGCGGTGAGCCGCAGGTTGGCCCGCCCGATCGCGATCACCTGCCACACCGCGCCCTCGGGCAGCCGCCCGACCATGGTGAGCAGGTTCTCCGGCGTGGCCGCCATGCCGCCCGCGACGCCGAGCACGATGGAGAACTGCATCGGCTCGTCGCCGAGCAGGCCCTCATCGCGCAGCCGCAGGCAGGCGTCGAGGTGCCCGGTGTCGTAGATCTCCAGCTCGGGTTTGACGCCCAGCTCGCGCATCCGGGCCGCGAGCCGGCGCACCTCGGCGGGCGGGTTGCGGAACTCGCCCGCGCCGAAGCTCATGCTGCACGGGTTGAGCGTGGCCATCCGGGGCCGCAGCTCGACCAGCGCCGCGCGCTCCTCGAACGGCACCTCCAGCCCGACCCCGGTGGAGAGCTGGATCAGGATCGGGCACCGCTCGGCGATGAGGTCCATCGTGCGCCGTGCGATGCCGAGGTCGGCGGTCGGCCGGTCCTGGGCGTCGCGCAGGTGGATGTGCGCGACCGAGGCCCCGGCCGCGTACGCCTCGGCCACCGCCGCGGCGATCTCCTCCGGCTGGGTGGGCAGGCTGGGGTTGTCGGTCTTGGTGGCGATCGGCCCGGTGGGGGCCACGGTGATGACCACGCTCATGCGTACGCTCCGTCAGTCCTCGAAGATGGCCACGGCCCGGGTCCAGCCCGCCGACGCGGCGTGCACCTTGACCGGGAAGCAGGCGATCCGGAACCCGTCGGCGGGCAGCGCCTCCAGGTTGTGCAGCTTCTCCAGATGGCAGTAGCCGATGTCGCGCCCGGCGCGGTGGCCCTCCCAGATGACCGAGGGGTCGCGGTCGCGGGCGTAGCGGCGGGCGGTGTGCGCGAAGGGGGCGTCCCAGCTCCAGGCGTCGGTGCCGGTCAGCCGTACGCCGCGCTCCAGCAGGTACAGCGTCGCCTCGCGGCCCATCCCGCAGCCGGTGGTCACGTAGTCGTCGTGGCCGTAGCGGGCCCCGGCGGCGGTGTTGACCACCACGATCTCCAGGGGCCGCAGCTCGTGCCCGATCCGCTTCAGCTCGGCCTCGACGTCGGCGGCGGTGGCGACGTACCCGTCGGGCAGGTGCCGGAAGTCCAGCTTCACCGCCGGCTGCAGGCACCACTCCAGCGGCACCTCGTCGATCGTGATCGCCCGCGCGCCGCCGTCCATCGTCGCCGAGTAGTGGTACGGCGCGTCGAGGTGGGTGCCGTTGTGGGTGTTGATCCGCACCCGCTCGATCGCCCAGCCCTCGCGGTCGGGCAGGTCGTCCACGGTGGCGCCGGGGAAGAACGCGATCACCTCCTCGGCGGTGTCGGCGTGGGCGTAGTAGTCGATCTCCGGCCGGTAGCCGGGCGGGTCGGAGGCGATCCCGGCGCGCAGCGGCACCGAGATGTCCACGAGTCGGGGCATGTAAGGTCCTCTCCTGGGTCAGCGGGCCTCTCCTGGGTCAGCGGGCCGGGCCGGTGCGGCGGGTCTCCCGGGTTGTGAGCAGCACGAGCAGGCCGAGCGCGGCGCACGCCACGCCCCACAGGCCCGGCGCCGGCGTCCAGCCGCTCCAGGCGACCAGCCGACTGCAGATGTACGGCCCGAAGCCGGCCGCCACGATCGTGCCCAGGTTGAACCCGATGGAGGTCGCGGTGTAGCGGATGCGGCCCGGGAACAGCTCGGCGAAGGTGGTGTAGACGGCCGCGGAGACGAACGGCTCGACCGCGGCGAACACCAGCAGCACCGGCGCGATGATCCACAGCTCCCGGGTCGCGTCCACGACCAGGAACAGCGGCAGCGACAGCAGCGCGAACGCGGTGAAGCCGGCCGCGATGATCGGCCGCCTGCCGCGGCGGTCGCCGACGTGGCCCATCACCGGGAACAGCGCGGCGGTGATCAGCAGGAGCACGCCGAGCAGGCCGTACACGTGCACCGGGTCCATGCCCTCCACCTGCACCAGGTGGATGCCCAGGTAGAGCTTGGCCAGGAAGCCGGGGCCGAGCGTGGCCACGGTGAGGGCGGCGACGCGCAGGATGTCGGGCAGATGGCCGCGCACCGCGTCGCGCACCGGGGTGCGGGTCAGCTCGGCGCGGGCGGCGATGGCGGCGAACTCCGGCGAGTCCTCCAGCCGCAGCCGCAGGAACAGGCACGCGATCGTCAGCGGCACGCACAGCAGGAACGGCAGCCGCCAGCCGAAGGCGGTCATCTGCTCGCCGGTCAGGGCCGCGCTGGTGCCCGCGACGACCAGCGAGGCCACGGCGAAGCCGAGCCCGATGCCCAGCGCGGGCAGCGAGCCGTACAGGCCGCGCCGGTTCGCCGGGGCCATCTCGACGATGTAGGTCTGCGCCCCGGTGAACTCCCCACCCGCCGACAGGCCCTGGAGCAGCCGCAGGGCCAGCAGCAGCGCGGGCGCGAGCAGGCCCGCCTGCTCGTAGGTGGGCAGCACGCCGATCAGCATGGACGCGCCGCCCATCAGGAAGATCGTCGCCATCAGCACCGGCCGGCGGCCGATCCGGTCGCCGAGGGCGCCGAACAGCACGCCGCCGAGCGGGCGGGCGAGGTAGCCGCCGCCGAAGACGGCCAGCGCCGACAGCGTGGAGGCGGCCGGATCGTCCGCGGGGAAGAACAGCGGTGCGAACACCACGGCCAGGAAGCCGTAGATGGTGAACTCGTAGAACTCGACGGCGCTGCCGACGAGGCTGGCGACGGCGCTGCGGCGCAGCGCGAGCGGCCGTGCGACCGTGGTGGAGACGGCGGTCATGGGCGGTCCCTCCTGATGAGGAAACGGGGCTGCTACGGCTCGCAGACCGCGACCGATGGAGCCCAGCGGGGGATGGGGCCGGTGCCGGAGGGCAGGCGCAGGCTCTTGCTGTACCCGAACTCGTGCAGGGTCTCCAGAGCGTGCTCGCGGCCGTAGCCGCTGTGCCCGACTCCGCCGAAGGGAGTGCCGGTGAAGGCCCGGTTGTAGTGGTTGACGAAGACCATGCCGGCCCTGATGGCCCGGCTGACGCGCATCGCGCGCTCGGAGTCGGCGGTGAACACCCCGGCGACCAGCCCGAAGTCGGTGTCGTTGGCGATCCGGACCGCCTCCGCCTCGTCCTGGAACGGGATCAGGCACACCACCGGCCCGAAGATCTCCTCGCGGGCGATGCGCATGTCAGGGGTCACGCCGGTGAACAGGGTCGGCCGTACGTAGTGGCCGCCGGCCAGCCGGGGGTCGCCCGGCAGCTCGGCCTGCGCGGCGATCGTGGCGCCCTCGGCGACGCCGATCTCCAGGTACTCCTCGACCCGGCGGCGCTGCTGGGCGGTCACGAGCGGGCCGACGTGGGTGCCGGGGTCGGCGCCGTCGCCCACCTTGAGCCGGGCGACGGCCGCGGACATCCGCCGGGCCACCTCGTCGTACCGGCTCGCCTGGACCAGGACGCGGGACGCGGCGGTGCACGCCTCGCCCTGGTTGAAGAACCCGCCCTCGATCGCCCACGGGATCGCCGAGCCGAGGTCGGCGTCGTCGAAGACGATGAACGGGTTCTTGCCGCCCAGCTCCATCAGCGTGGGCGTGAGGTTGTCCGCGGCCGTCTTCAGCACCGCCGTGCCCGTGGCGGGCGCGCCGGTGAAGGAGATCTTGCCGACGAGCGGGTGCCCGGCCAGCGCCGCGCCGACCGCGCCGCGGCCGGTGACCACGTGCACCACGTCGTCGGGCAGGATCGACTGCGCGATCTCCACCACCCGCAGCACCGACAGCGGCGCCTGCTCCGGCGGCTTGATCACCACGGCGTTGCCCGCGGCCAGCGCGGGCGCGAGCTTGCCCGCGGTGTGCAGCGGCGGCCAGTTGAACGGCACGATCGCGGCCACCACGCCGTACGGCTCCAGGGTGGTCACGTCCAGCGTCGTGCCGGCGTCGCGCACCGCGCCGGGCAGCGCCTCGCACAGCCCGGCGAACAGCTCGAAGATGGCGACGCACGCCTCCAGGTCGAACTCCCGCGACTGGCTGAACGGCTTGCCGTTGTCGCTGGTCTCCAGGCGGGCGATCTCGTCGGCGTGCTCGCGCACGGCCCGCGCGATCTCGCGCAGCCACCGGCCGCGCTCGCGCGGGGTGCGCGCCTTCCAGCCGAAGTGCGCGGCGTACGCGGCGCGCACGGCGGAGTCCACCTGCGCGGGCCCGGAGCCCTGGATGGTGACGATCGCGGTCCCGGTGGCCGGGTTCTCCACGGTGAAGCGGTCGGCCTCGTCCTGAGAGGACCAGCGCAGGTGGCGTACGTCGGTGAGCTGAGTCTCGGTGGTCATGTCGTCCCCCTCTATGGTCAGGTGCGGGGCGCGAGAACGCCTGGGAACAGGCCGAGCCGCGCGGCGTTGCCCCCGATGACCGCGGCCGCGTCCGCCGGCCCGAGGGCGGCGAGCGCGCGGGCCACCGGGTCGGTGACGCCCATGTCGAACGGGTAGTCGCTGCCCAGCACCACCCGCTCGGCGCCCACGGTCTCGACCAGCCTGCGCAGCGCCTGCGGCGTGTGCACCAGCGAGTCGAACCAGAGGCGGCGCACGTACGCGCTGGGGGGCTCGGCGCAGCTTCGCGCGTCGGGCCGGTGCTGCCAGGCGTGGTCGGCGCGGCCCAGGAACGCGGGCAGGTAGCCGCCGCCGTGCGCGGCGATCAGTCGCAGCTCCGGGAACCGGTCCAGGACCCCGCCGAAGATGAGGTGCGAGAGCGCCACGGCGTGCTCGACGGGCTGGCCGACGGTGTTGGCCAGGTACCAGCGGTCCAGCCGGGCGTCCAGGGTGCAGCCCCACGGGTGCAGCAGCAGCACCGCGCCCAGCTCCACGGCCCGCTGCCACAGCGGGTCGAGCCGCCGGTCCGACAGCTCCACCGGCACGCCGTCGGGGCCGGCGGCGTGCGAGGAGATCTCGACGCCCTTCAGGCCGTGGCGCAGCACGGCGTCCTCCAGGGCGGTGACCGCCAGGTCGGGGTGGCGCAGCGGGACCACGCCGAGCCCGGCCAGCCGGTCGGGCCGCAGCGCGCAGTGCGCGGCGACGCCCGCGTTGGTCGCCGCGGCGATCTCGGCGGCGAGCCCGCGGTCGGCCCAGCCGTGGTACTGCGTCGGCACGACCGACACGAGCTGGGCGGTCACGCCGGCGGAGTCCATGGCGGCCAGGCGGGCGTCCACGTCGGTGAGCAGCGCCCGCCGCAGGATCGCCTGCTCGGCGTTGACCGCGGCCGACTCCGCGCCCGCCCGGCGCGCCTCCAGTTCCAGGCCGGCCGCGTAGCCCGGGTGCCGGGCCGCGAGGTCCTCGACCGCGTCGAGCCAGACGTGCGCGTGCGCATCCAGCGCGGGCGGTCGGTCCATCGGGCGGCCTCCATGGGGTGTGAGCGGTGCGTTACCGGGATGTCATCGATTCTTCGCCCGGCCACCATCCCAAGGGAAGCCAATCCTTCCGATGGCCCGAATAGAGAGAATCTATGCGCTAGAGGGTCAGCTCGGACATGCAGCGGCGCAGCCAGGTGTGCCCGGGGTCGTCGTCGTGCAGCGGGTGCCACCAGAACGCCTCGACGAGCGGCACCGCCTCGAACGGGCACTCCATGATCCGGAACTCCGGGCCGCTCGCGACCAGCGCGGCGACGCGCTCCTGCAACAGCGCGATGGCCTCGCCGTGGCGGACGAGCTGGGGCAGGGCCAGGAACGACTCCGCGACCGCGCACACTCTCGGGCTGACGCCCAGCAGCTCCATCTGCCGCCACGCGGGCGCGCGGCCGAGCGGGTCGTGGAACGTCGCCACCCAGGGCAGCTCGTGCAGGTCGGCCATGGTCAGCCGCTCGCCGACCCGGGAGTTGCCGGCCGCCACCACGCACACCCAGCGGTCGGTGTACAGGTCGATGTTCCGCGGCAGGTCCAGGTAGCCGTGCGGCATGAACACGCCGTCCACGGTGTGGTAGAACTCCTCCTTCCTGCTGATCGACTCCGGCGTGACCGGGATGAACCTGATCCGCGCGCCCGGCGCCTCGCGGGCCACCCGGGCGACCAGCGGGCCGCCGACGACGCTGATGCCGTGGTCGGAGGAGACGACGGTGAACTCGCGCCGCGTCTGGGCCGGGTCGAACTCCGCCTCGGCGCCGAACACCCGCTCCACGGCCGCGACCGCGACGGTGGTCAGCGGGCGCAACTGCTCGGCGAAGCGCGTCAGGGCGTAGTGGTTGCCGGAGCGGGTGAGCAGTTCGTCGCCGAAGTGCCGGCGCAGCCGGGCCAGCGAGCTGGACAGGGTGGGCTGGCTGCGGCCCAGCCGCGCCGCCGCCCCGGTCACGCTGCGCTCGGTGAGCAGCGCGTGCAGGGCGTGCAACTGCGGCAGGTCCAGCCCGGACAGCCGCAGCTCGGCCGCGCGGTCCCGCTGCTCGTCCATCGCCACTCCCTGCCACGTCGCGGTTATAGATTCCCTCAATGTTCACCATAGGCAGGATTGACTTCCTTTGTCACCGGTTGCCTGCGAAGAATCGGCCCCATAGCCAGGCACCACGAGAAGGACAGCCGCCATGAACAGACGATCCCTGCGATTCCGCGCGCTCGCCGCCGTCATCGGCATGCTCGCCGGCGCGACGCTGGCCGGGTGCGGCTCCGGCTCGGGCTCGGGCTCGGAGGATCTGAAGCAGGTCACCATCGCCTTCGGCAACCCCGCCTTCAGCCTCACCGTCGTCGAGGCGTACCTGCCGCTCGCCCGGGAGTGGTGGCGCGAGGAGGGCTACGACGTCACGGTGGTGCCCAACCAGGGCTCCCAGGCCGCCACCCAGGTGCTCATCGGCGGGCGCGCCCAGTTCGTGATCGGCAACACCGCCCCCGGCCTGGCCGCCGCGGCGCGCGGCGACGCGGACATCCAGCTCGTCGCGGCCACCGCCAACAACCAGTGGAGCCTGGTGGCGCCCGAGGGCGGCGGGATCACCCGGCCCGAGCAGCTACGGGGCAAGAAGATCGGCGTCGCGGTCGCCGGCAGCGGCGGCGCGGTCTACCTGGACCAGCTCCTCCGCGATGCCGGGCTGGACCCGGAGAAGGACGTCGAGCAGGTGGTCGTGGGCTTCGGCGCGGCGGCGTACGAGGCGCTGAGCAGCGGCAGGGTGCAGGCGTTCTTCAGCTTCGCCGCCGACATCGACAACCAGATCGCCCAGGGCGCCCGCTACACCTTCATGTACGACGAGCAGTGGCGCAGGTTCCCCGACTACGGGCTGCTGACTACCAAGCAGGTCGTGGACGTGTACCCGGAGATGGTCGAGGCCATCGCCCGCGGCGTGGCCAAGTCGATGGCGTTCCTGGAGGCGTCACCCGAGTGCGCCGCCAAGGTCTTCCGCGCGGGCTACGCCGGGTCGGGCGGCGGCGGCCTCACCCCCGAGCAGGAGGTCACGGCGATGAAGCTGTCGCTGGAGGACCGGGTGCAGACGCTGAAGTCCACCGGCGGCGACGACTGGGGCGCCGTACGCCTCGACGGCCTGGCCGCGATGCAGGAGTTCCTGAAGGCGCAGGGGCAGCTCGACACCCCGGCCCCGGTGAGCCGGCTGCTGCCCGAGATCGACGGTCTCGCCGCCAAGGCCAACGACTTCGACCGCGACGCGCTGCGGGCCGAGGCCCGCGCCTGCGCCGCGTGACCGGGAGGACACCGTGACTCCGGAGGACATCGTGACTGGGGAGGACGCTGTGACCTGGGAGGACGCCGTGACCCACCCCCTGATCGAGATCGAGCGGGTCTCCAAGACCTTCACCACCAGACAGGGCGCCCTGGTGACCGCGCTCGACGACATCAGCCTGCGCATCGGCCGCTCCGAGTTCGTCGTCATCGTCGGGCCCAGCGGCTGCGGCAAGAGCACCCTGCTGCGGCTGATCTCCGGCGTGCTGCCCGCCTCGTCCGGCGCGGTCCGGGTGGACGGCACGCCGGTCACCGGCCCGCGCGGCGACATCGGCATGGTGTTCCAGCGGCCCGCGCTGCTGCCCTGGAGGACCGTGCTCAGCAACGCCATGCTCGCCGCGGACGTGACCCCCATGAGCCGGACCGAGGCCCGGCGGCGGGCCGAGCGCTTCCTGGACCTGGTCGGGCTCGCCGAGTTCGCCGGCGCCTACCCCGGCGAGCTGTCCGGCGGCATGCAGCAGCGCGTCGGCATCGCGCGGGCGCTGGTGCACGACCCGAAGGTGCTGCTGATGGACGAGCCCTTCGGCGCCCTGGACGCGCTGACGCGCGACCACATGAGCCTGGAGCTGCAGCGCATCTGGATGGAGGACGAGAAGACCGTGCTGTTCATCACCCACAGCATCCAGGAGGCGGTCTTCCTCGCCGACCGGGTGCTGGTCATGCAGGCCAGGCCCGGCCGGATCGTGGAGGAGATCGCCGTGGACCTGCCCCGCCCGCGCACGCTGCGCATGCTCAACTCCGACGCCTTCGGTGAGCACGTCGCCGCCCTGCGCAGGCACTTCGAGAACGAGGAGGCCATGAGCGAGCCGGCCGGCGGCCACGGCGCCGTGCTCCCGGTTCCGGCGAAGGAGGCGCCGTGAGCACCAGGCAGCTCGACAGGCCCGGACCGGCGGCGACGCGGGCCGTGCCGCCGGTCCCGCAATCGCGGCGCCGGTTCCGGCCCGATCGCTGGCACGTCGCCGGCGTGGCCGTCTTCGCCGCGATCATCGCCGCCTGGCAACTGCTGTTCCCGCTGCTGGGCGTGAACGAGGCGCTGGTGCCGCTGCCGTTCGACGTGGCCGAGGCGCTGTGGACCGGGCTGGCCTCCGGCGACTACCTGCCCGACATCTGGGAGACGCTGAAGGAGGTCCTGCTCGGCTTCCTGCTCGGCGGCGTCGTCGGGATCGGCCTGGGCGCCGTCGTGGGCGAGTTCCGCGTGGTGGACCGCATCCTGTCCCCGTACGTCGTGGCGCTCCAGGCCGTGCCCAAGGTGGCCGTCGCGCCGCTGTTCGCCGTGGTGCTGGGCTACGGCCTCACCTCCAAGCTGGTGCTCGTCGCCCTGATCACCTTCTTCCCGGTGTTCGTGAACACCGTCTCCGGGCTGAAGGGCTCGCCGGAGGACCAGCTTGAGCTGATGCGGGTCTACGGGGCGGGCAGGTGGAAGACGTTCCGGCACGTCAAGGCGCGCAACGCGCTGGTGTTCGTGTTCGCCGGGCTGAACATCGGCGTCACCCTGAGCGTGATCGGCGCGGTCGTCGCGGAGTTCGTCGGCGCCCAGCACGGCCTCGGGGCGGCCATCCTGCGGGACGGCTACCGGCTGGACTCCGCGCGGGTGTTCGCCTCCATCGTGCTGCTGTCGCTGCTGACCGGGCTGCTCAGCTCCCTCGTCCAGTTCATCGGCCGCAAGACGGTGTTCTGGGTCTCCCACTAGAGACCGTGTTCTGGGTCTCCCACTAGAAACTCTGGAAGTCAATCGCATGTTGCACATCGACCACATCTCCCTGGGCGCGCAGAACGTCTACGAGGGCGCGTACCGGCTGTGCCAGGAGACCGGCTTCGGCCAGTACGAGGGCGGCTGGTTCCCGCACGCCGGGATCGCCAACCGCATCGTCCCGCTCGGCCGGGACCAGTACATCGAGGTGGAGGGGGTCGTGCACCCGCACGTCATCGCCTCCAACCCGATCGCCAAGTGGTTCTACGACGAGTGCGCGGCCGGCGACGTGTTCCTCGGCTGGTGCCTGCGCGTGGACACCCGGGAGGAGCTGGAGGAGATCTCCCGGCGGCTGGACACCGAGATCGTCGACTTCGGGCTGCGGGTGCGCAAGGACGGCAGGATCACCGCGCCCGCGCGGGTGCCGGAGAGCGTGTGGTGCTGGCAGCGGGGCATCCCGAACGTGTTCCACTTCGAGGACATGGACGAGCACGCGGCCCGCCAGCCGTGCGACCCGCCGGGCGCGGTGACCCCGCAGGGGATCACCTGGCTGGAGGTCGGCGGCACGGAGCGGGACCTGCGCGACTACCTGGGCGAGGAGATCCTCGCGCTCCCGCTCCGGTTCAACGGCGACCGCCCCGGCCTGTACGCCATGGGCGTGGCCACCCCGGACGGCGAGATCGAGATCCGCCGCACCGCCGTCTCGCGCTTCGCCGGCGACTGACCCCGCCGGGCCGGTGCGGCACGCACCGGCCCGCACGGTCAGCCCCGGTCGCGGGCCCCGCCGCTGACCACCTGGTCGATGTGCGCGGCCAGCTCGACGTCCTTGGGCGTCACCCCGCCCGCCTCGCCGGTGCTGACCCGGAAGCGGATGCCGTAGTCGGTGCGCTCCACCTCGGGCCGGTGCCCGATCAGGTCGCCCTCGTTCAGCACCGCCTCGCGCATCCAGCGGTAGCTGTCGGGGGTGATCGGGATGTCGCGGAGCAGGGCGTCTCCCTCGCGGTACCAGCCCTCCAGGGCCACCAGGGCGGTGTCGATCTCCTCGTCGGTCAGGCGCTCGGTCATGATTCCTCCTGGGCTCTCGCTGACCGCCTACCACTCCAGCGGGCCGTCACACGTGCGATCCGGCCCCGCCGGGCCAGGTCCGGCACCCGCCCGGCCGGCTCGACGCAGAGGGCCCGGTCACAGCGGCGGGCTAGCGGCAGGGGCCCGGCCGAGCGGCAGGAACAGCCGGGGCAGGCCGTCGGCGCCGGGGGCGACCTCGGCGTGCACCTGGTAGACCTCGCGCAGCAGCTTCTCGGTGACCACCTCGGCGGCCGAGCCGTCGGCGACCACGCGTCCGGCGTCGAGCACCACGAGCCGGTCGCAGGCCGCCGCGGCGAGCTGGAGGTCGTGCAGGGTCACCACCACGGTGACGCCCAGTGTGCGGATCAGCCGCAGCAGCTCGACCTGGTGGCGCAGGTCGAGATGGTTGGTCGGCTCGTCCAGGACCAGCAGCCGGGGCCGCTGCACCAGCGCGCGGGCGAGCTGGACGCGCTGCCGCTCCCCGCCCGACAGCGTCGCGACCGGACGGCGGGCCAGCGCGGCCACGTCGCACCGCTCCATCGTCTCGGCGATCAGGGCGACCTCGGCGGCCGACAGCCGGCCCAGCGCGCCGAGGTGCGGGATGCGGCCCAGCGCGACGACGTGCTCGACCGTCTCGTCCAGGTCGGCGGGCGTGTCCTGGGCGACGACCGCGACCTGCCGCGCCACCTCGCGGGCCGGGGTCCGCCAGACGTCCGCGCCGTCCAGCAGCACCCGGCCGTCGTCGGGGCGGATGCGGCGGTAGACGCAGCGCAGCAGGCTGGACTTGCCGCTGCCGTTCGGCCCGATCAGCCCGACGACCTCGCCGGGCAGGGCGGTGAGGCTCACCCCGCGCAGCACGCCCAGCCAGGAAACGTTCTCGACCTCCAGTTTCACGGCAACCCCCTCCGGCCGTCGCGGACGAGCAGCATGAGGAAGAACGGCGAGCCGAGCACCGCCGTGATCACCCCGATCGGGATCTCGTCGGGCCGGTTCAGCATCCGGGCCCCCACATCGACCCAGACCAGCAGCAGCGCCCCGGTCAGCGCGCTCAGCGGGATCAGCCGCCGGTTGTCGCCGCCCGCCACCAGCCGTACGGCGTGCGGCACCATCAGCGCCACGAAGCCGATCCCGCCGCTCACCGCGACCACCGTGCCGATGACCAGGGCGGACACCACGATCATGCGCAGGCGCAGCCGGTTCACCTCCACGCCCAGGCTGGTCGCGCCCTCGTCGCCGAGCACCAGCGCGTTGAGCCGGCTCGCTCGGGTGATCGCCCAGGCCGCGGCGGCGAGCACGACGAGCGCGGGTATGCCGACGTCGCGCCACTGGGTGCCGGACAGGCCGCCGAGGGTCCAGAACAGCGCCGAGCGCACCTCCTTCTCCGGGGTGGTGAGCACGATGTAGCTGGTGACGGCCTCGGTGAGCGCGGCCACCGCCACGCCGGCCAGGATCAGCCGGCCGGGCGCGAGGTGGCCGCCGCTCCGCGACAGCCCGAGCACCAGCGCGAAGGCGGCCATCGCGCCGAGGAACGCCGACAGCGGCAGCGACAACGCGCCGAACGGGTACACCCCGGCCAGCATCACCAGCACCGCGCCCAGCGACGCCCCCGAGCTGGCCCCGATGATGTACGGATCGGCCAGCGGGTTGCGCAGCACCGCCTGGAGGATCGCGCCCACGGTCGCCAGCCCGGCCCCCACCACCGCGCCGAGCAGCACCCGGGGCAGCCGGATGTCCAGCACGATCACCTGCCGTGGGCCGGCGGGCGCGCCCGCGCCCGCCTCCAGCAGGATGCGGGCCACGTCCGGGAACGGGATGGCCACGGGCCCCAGGCCGACGGCCGCGATCAGCGAGACCCCGAGCAACGCCGTCAGCGCGACCAGCGCCCCGGCGAAGGCGGACCGCCCGCCCGGCTTCCCTGTGCCGATTCGGCCGCTCCGGTCGATCCGGCCGCTCCGGCCGCTTCGTCTCACCGCGCCGATCCGGCCGCCCGCCTTCACCGGGCCGATCCCCGCGTCCGGCTCCACCGCGCCGCTCCGGCCGTCGCGCCGCACCGTGCCGATCCGGCGGCCCTGCCTCACCGCGCCGATCCGGCGGCTCTGTCTCACCGCGCCAATCCGGCGACTAGGGTCTCCAGCGCGCGCCCGCTGCGCAGGCCGGGCTGGGTGTCGTTGACCGGGATGACGATGAACCGCTTCTCCTTGATCGCGGTGACGTCCTTGATCGGCTCGTACGACGTCAGGAACTCGATCGCCTTGTCCGCCGGCTCGAACGCCTGGTCCTCGACGACGATGGCGTCGGGGTCGCGCTTGACCAGCTCCTCCCAGGAGATCTGGGAGTAGGAGGTCACCTCGGGGAAGACGTTCTCGCCCCCCGCGCGCCGGATGAGGTCGTCGATCAGCCCGTTGGACCCGGCCGTGCTCGGCTTCTCCAGCCCGCCCGCGTAGTCGAACACCTTGGGCGTGCCCGCGACCGGGCGCACCGCCTCCACCTGCGCCTTCAGCTTCGCCACCAGCTCCTCGGCCTTGGCCTGCGCCCCCAGGACGCGGCCCAGCTCGCGGATGTCGGTGTAGGTGTCCTCGACCTTGGCCTTGCGCCCGGGGCAGTTGCCGGACAGCAGGTAGGAGTTCACGCCCTCCTTGCGCAGTTGCTCCCGGTCGCCGAGCGCCTTGGGGCCGTAGTCGTCGTTGTAGCCGCTGACCACGAAGTCGGGGTCGGCGGCGAACACCGTCTCCTTGGACGGGGGCGGGAACGCCGACTTGGCGATGATCGGCACACCCTCGATCGAGGCCGCGACCTCGGGCAGCAGCTCGCCGGGCGCGACGGTGCCCACCAGCCGGTCGCGGGCGCCGAGCGCGAGCACGATCTCGGTGGCGATGGTGCTGGAGGTCACGATGCGCTGCGGCGGCGTGTCGAAGCGGTACGTCGCGCCGCAGTTGGTCACCTCGACCGGCGCGCTGGACGCCGGGGCCTGCGCGGCGACGGCGGAACCGCCGGTGCCCTGGCCGCACGCGGTGGCGGCGAGCAGCGCCACGGCGCCGAGCAGCAGGGGCACGGCGCGGCGCGGGGCGGCGGAAATGGTCACGGATCTGCTCCTTCTCCTGGGTACTGCTCAAGGTGCTCGGCGTACTGGCCGCGGATGCGCAGGACGTCGAGGATCGCGCCGGGCAGGCCGGGCTCGGCCTCGGCGCACGCCGCCACCAGCGCGGCCTGGTCGGCGGCCAGTTCGCCGAGGCGCAGGTCGTCCAGGTCCGCCAGGTCGGCGGCGGGCACATGGGACCGCACCCGGGCCACCCACTCCGCGAGCGCGGGGCCCGACGGGCGCGGGTAGTGCCTGGCGGCGAGCAGGCGCAGCGTCGCCGCCCGCTCCAGGTCGGGGTAGGAGCCGTCGCGGCGCAGCCCGTCGAACAGGGCGGCCAGCCGGCCGGGCGGCAGGTCCGGGGCGCCCGGCGCCGGGCGGGCGGCCCGCCACTGCTCGGTCTGCTCCAGGTGCCAGGTGACCGGGGGCGGCTCCGGCCGGGTCAGGGCCAGCCGCAGCAGCTCCCTGGCGTCGTCGGCCTTGACCCCGCGTCCCTGCCCGGGACCGCGCCCCTCCAGGGCGGGCGCCTCGCGGACGAGCGCCGGCCAGCGCCGGTCGGGGTAGTGCAGCCGCTTGGCCGCGGCGGTCAGCGCGGCGCGCTGCTCCTGCGAGATCAGCCCTTCGGCCGCGGCGGCGGCGAGCGCGGCGCGGATGTCCACCATGGCCGCCGACACGGGACGGTAGCCGTCCTCGGGCCCCAGGTGCGCGACCGCGACCTCGTCGTCGTCCACCAGCTCGCCGGACACGGCGGCGGCGTACACCGCGCCCACCCCGGCCATCCCGTACGGCACCAGCTCGGCGGCGCGCAGCGCGCCCATGCTGGCCGCCCCGCCCACCCAGATCCCCTCCGACAGCGCCCACAGGATCTCCTTGTGCCAGACGGCCGGGACCCGCTCGTACACGCCGTCCACGATCGCGATCCACCCCGGGCGCCGGGACGGGGGCAGCGCCACCAGCCGGGCCACGTCGCCCTGCGCCACCGGCGGGAGCGCCCGCACGCCGTCGGGGATCTCGGCGCGGGGGAGCGTCGGCCCGACGAACGCCACGATCTCAGCCATCGCCGTCTCCCTTGTCTGCGCCGTCTCCCTCGTCGGCGCCGTCCGCTTCGGCCAGCAGGCGGGCGGCGCGGGGGCCGGGCAGCACCGGGGCCCCGGTCAGCGCGCCCGCGCCCTCCAGCCCGGGGACCAGCACCTTGACCACGGGAATCCCGAGGCCGGGCCGGGTGAGGTCCACCGCGGCGACCTCGGGCAGCCCGGCCGCGGCCAGCCGGTCCAGCAGCCAGGCGAGCACGTCGCCGAGGGTCTCCGGGCCGGGCGGGCAGGCTCGGCCGGACCGCCACGGCCGCGCGTACGCCTGCGTGGCGCGCAGCGCGTCGCGCAGTTCCACGGCCGCCTCCACGTCCGCGACCCGGTCGTACTCGTCCCGGGTCACGTCGTCGCGGCTGCCGGAGATGCCGATCAGCCGGCTCTGCGCCGCCTCCGCCAGCGCCCGGACCAGCGCGTGCCCAGGGTCGGGATGGCAGCCGAGCCCGCCGGCGGGCGGCAGCGGCCGGAACGGGTCGGGCTCGGCCTCCACGATCTGGCACAGCACGGCCGGCACGCCCACGTCGGAGGTGATGTCGAACAGCGCGGCCTCCACGCCCGCGGCGGAGTAGCGCTCCAGCAGCTCCAGGGCGCCCGGGTGGTCCACGGTCGCGGCGTCGATCCGGGTGGCCGCCTGATCCTCGGCCGGGAGCAGGTCCCACAGCGCGGCGGCGTCGCGTTCGATCAGCTCGCACAGGCCGTGCACCACGGCCTCGTCCGGAGTGTTGCCGCCGGCCAGGCCGTTGCTGTCGCGGCACAGCCCGAGCGGCACCATGCCGCGCGGCAGGGTGAAGTCCAGGCTCACCGCCTCGTACGGCACCGCCACCGGCGCCCCGTCGCCGACCCGCCACCCGGTCAGCCACAGCACCGGCGTGTGCTCGTCCACCGAGCCCTGCTCGGTGCGGGGGAGCAGCCACGGGGCCACGGCGGAGTCCAGCTCGGCGGCGCGGGCCAGCCGCAGCGGCGCGTCGATCCGCTCGGCGTGGGCGTGCTCGATCGCCTCCATGGCGGCCGAGACCATCGCGGCGGCCGTGGACGGGCCCTTGCCCTGGCTGACCGCGAGGCTGCGCGAGTTGGGCCGGTACGCGATCGCGACCGGGATGCCGATGGTGTCCAGGCCGGTGATGTCGGCGACCCGGGTGACGCCGAGCCGGGGCAGGAGCGGCCGTATCCTGCGCCAGGTCTCCTCCGGAGGGACGGGGCGGGCGATATCCGGCACGACGCCCTGTCCCGGTATGACGCCCGGCATGGCGTCCGGCATGGCGTCCGGCACGACGCCCGGCATGGTGTCCGGCATGGCGTCACGCATGGGGCACCGGCAGCGGGTCGGGGCTGGGCGGCAGCGGCTCCGCGCCGTCGCCCAGCATCGGGAAGGCGGCGGGGGCCGTGGCGCGCAGGCCGGGCACGACGACCCGGGCCACCGCCAGGCCGCACGCCGCGACGTCGGGGGTGGTCAGGTCCACGGTGATCGGGCGCAGGCCCCGCGCGGCCAGCGCCGCGTCCAGGTCGAACCGGGCCGGCCGGGAGGGCGGGGCGGTGCCGCCGCCGGCGAAGCGGGCCAGCACCCGGGCGGTGAACGCGGGATCGGCCAGGAGCTGGAGGTGACAGGTCACGTCGGTCACGTCGGCGAAGTCGGCCCTGTACGCCGCCGCGTACGCGCGGTCGGCCCGGTGCGGCGCGAGCGGCCCCGACGGGCGCTCCCACTCGGGCAGGTCGCCCGCCGCGAGCTGCGCTGTGGTGTCGAGCGACTGCACCGCCTCGGCCGCGGCCTTCCAGGAGGCCACCGCCACCGGGTCGTTCGCCTGCGGGGCCAGCGCGCACCCGGCCCCGGCCATGCCGCCGGAGTCCTCGGCCAGGCACAGCACCACGGGCGCGTCCAGCAGGTTCGGCACCGCGTACGCGCGCAGCCGCGCCCCCGGCACCGCGGGCAGCCGCAGGCCGGCCAGCAGGGGGAACGGGCGGCCGGAGGCCCACGCCGTGGCCAGCGCGTGCCGCTCCACGACCTCGGCGAGCGCCGCGGCCCGTGCGGCGGCCAGGCTCGGGCCGGCCGCGATCCCGGCCGAGACCGGCAGCACGATCGGCGCCCCCGTGGCCGAGGGGAACGGCACCAGCCAGGCCAGGGCGGCGGGCACCCAGGCGGGCTCGCCGTCCGGGCCGGTGCCGCGCACCCACGCGGTGCGGTCGGAGCGGGTGAGCCCGGAGAAGGGGAACCCCTCGCGGCCGAGCTGCTCCTTGGAGTACAGCGCCAGCTCGTCGGGATCGGCGGCGCCGGGGCCCAGCTCGTGCCAGGACGCCTCCACCAGCCGGTCCGCCGGGACGAGATGGCCGCAGTAGCGCTCGGCCGCCTCGCCCAGCGCCCGGCGGCGGGCCTCGCCCGGGTCGCGCCACGAGGCGCCGGAGACGGTCGGGTTGCCGAGCGGCCAGGCGTATCCGGTGGTCGCGGCCAGGTCGGCGAAGGCGGCGTGCAGGCGTCCGCGCAGCACCGCCGCGCGTACGGCGGTGACCGGGCCGTACCGGGAGTCGACCGGGATCATGTGTGCGGCAGGGGGACGAGGTTGACCGATCCGGCCGCCGCGAGCCCCAGCCTGGCCGGGTCCTCGCGCAGCCGCCGCCCGCCGAGGAACGGGAAGGCCGCCGGGGCGTTCGAGTACGCCCCCGGCACGATCACCCGGGCGACCGACAGGCCCGCCGCGGCGACGTCCGGGGTGGTCAGGTCGGCGGCGTACGCGCCCAGGCCCTGCGCCGCGACCCGCTTGAGGTACCCGTCGAGCGGGTCGCCATCGACGCGGGGCAGGTCGGCGAGCGCCACGGCCGGGGCGGGGCCGGTGATCGGGCCCAGGTGCGCGCGCATGCTCGGGTCGAGCCAGAGCTGGCTGTGGCAGCCCAGGTCGATCACGTCGCGGAAGTCCGGCCGGTACGCCGCGGCGTACGCGCGGTCGGCCCGGTACGGCTTGAACACCCGCACGTCGATCACGCCCGCCTCGGCGGCGGCCCAGATCTCCCCGTCGGGATCGAGCAGGCCCAGCGCGTAGCGGCGCAGCGTGACCGCCTCCGCCAGCGCCTTGGCCACCGCCTCGGCCGGGTCGGGCCGGGCGGCGACGCCGAGCGCCGCCACACCGGTCTCGGGGTCGTCGAGCAGCACCCCCAGGACCGCCACCTCGAACACGGTGGGGATCGCCACCACCCGGTAGCGGCACCGGCCCGCCGCGCCCGCGGCCCGGTACCAGCCCGGCTCGTCCTCCGGCACCAGCGGATGCCCGGCGCCGGTTACCGGCCGGGCGGGCAGCGCGTTGGCCCACCAGATGACGGTGGCGTCGCGCTCGATCACCTCCTCCAGCGCGGCCGTGCGGGCGGCCCGCGGCGACGGCCCGGCCGCGATGCCGGCCAGCATCGCGTAGTTGACCGGCGGCTCGTCCTCGCGCGGCGGGGTGAGGTAGTTGACGTACACCAGCGAGGCGGGCAGCCAGGCGGGACCGCCGGTCATCAGGTCGGTCCCGGGCGTCCACAGCACCTGAAGATCCGCGGTGAACGGGACGAACGGGAAACCCGGCTCGGCGTGCTGCTCGGGGGAGTACAGGGCGAGCGCGGCCGGGTCGAGCGCCGGCTCGCGCAGGTCGCGGTGGCCGGCGCGGCGCAGGCCGGCGGGGACGAAGTTGCCGCAGTAGCGCTCCACCGCCTCACCGGCCGCGCTCAGCTCGGCCCGCAGCGGGTCGCCGAAGGCGGTGCCGGTGGACACCCGGTCGGCCGGCCAGGGCAGCAGCCGGTACGGCGAGGCCACCTCGGCCGTGCACACGGTCAGCCCCTCCGGCCACCACGGCTCCGGATCGAGGCGGTCCAGCCTGCGGATCAGCCCGGTGCGCTCGTCCACCAGGCGGGCGAGAGGGGTCAATCGAAGGCTCCCTTTCTCGGGTGGGGCAGGTGCAGCTCCGCGTCGCGCAGCACGATCTCCACCGGGCGGGCGGGGGCGCGGTGCCGCGGGGGACGCCCGGCGGTGACCTCGACGTGCAGCCGGTGCCCGTACGGCAGCTCGGCGGCGGCCGGCACGATCCGGATTTCGCAGCGCGAGCCGCCCGGCCCGATCGGCGCGGTGCCGTCGGCCAGCCGGGTGGCCACGCCGTCGGGGCGCTCGTGCACCAGCGTGGCCACCAGCTCGGCCGCGCCGCCGGCGGTGACCTCGGCGACGAGCCGGGGCGCGCCGTGCCAGGCCACCGGGCCGGGCACGGTCAGCCGTACCAGGCCGTCGTGGCCGGTCAGCGGCGCGAGGTCGGCCGAGTGGGGCGCGGACGTGACGGGGTCGTCGGGGTCGTGCCGCAGCCGGGCGGGGCCGGGCGCGAGCGGGAGCGCCGACCACTGCGGGCGGCGCGGCGGGATCGGGTCGGCCTCGGTCCAGCGCCCGCTGCCGATCAGCAGGCACCCGCTCAGGTGGGCGGTGGGTGACAGGCCCGCCACCGTCGCCGCCGGCGCAGAACCGGCCGGTGCGGCATGCGGGCCCAGCCACTCCAGGGCCAGTGCGAACGGGTGCGGGTCGGCCGGGACGTCGAGCGCGCACTCCGGCTGGAGCCGGTGGGTCAGCGCGCTCGCCCAGCCCCCGACCACGGCGTCGGCGCGGGGCGACAGCATGGCCTGGCGCAGCGTGGTGGCGGCCGAGCGGCAGTACCAGCTCCCCAGGTGCAGGCTGGGCGCGGTGGCGGCGCGGGCGGCGCGGGCGATCAGCCGGGCGGCGGTCCGGTACGTGCTGGGGGTGGCGGGCCACGGGCCCACGTCCACCGGCCAGCGGCCGGCGAGCGCGGCGGTGGGGATCAGCGCGGTCAGCTCGGGCGAGCGGGCGAGCGTCATGTCGTACAGGCCCTCGCGGGCCAGCCGCCCGCCGCACAGGTCGGTGCGCCACCACAGCTCCTCGTCCAGGGCGGGGGAGCCGATCGGGGGCCAGGGCTGGCGGCTGACGATCCCGTGCACGGCCGGGTGGGCGGCGGCGCACCAGGCCGCGTACGCCTCGTAGGCCACGCCGTACAGGAAGATCCGGCCGTCGCACCAGGGCTGGGCGGCGGTCCAGTCGAGGGTGGCGCGCCCGTCGGCGCTCTCGTCGGCCCCCGCGGCGAACACGCCCTCGGACAGGTAACGCCCGCGCAGGTCCTGCACCAGGCAGGCGAACCCGGCCTCGGCCAGCGTCAGCGCCTCGGCCCGGCAGCCCGCCGTGCCGTACGGGGTGCGGATCACGACCGCGGGCGCGGGCAGCCGGTCCGGCAGCACCAGGTCGCCGAGCAGCCGCACCCCGTCGCCGGCGACGATCGCCACCTCCGCGCGTACCCCGGTCACACCGGGACCTCGCGCATCAGCCCCCGTGGCACGGGGAGCACGGGGTGGCGCCGGATCTCGCCCGCGACCAGGTCGATGCCGACCTGGTTGCCCGCCCCCGAGGGCGGCTCGGCGCCGTCGGCCCAGGCGCGCACGTCGGCGGCGATGAGCGCGGCGGCGACCTCGGCCCCGGCCGGGTCGGGCGGCGTGGCCGGGCGCCCGCCGGCGTCGAGGAACGCCCAGTACGCCGCCAGCTCGTCGGGCCACGGGCAGGCCGCCAGGCGGCGCAGCCGCACGTCCTCGTAGCCGGGCTCGCCCGACGGCGGGGTGAACGGGCCCGCGTACCAGCGGCGGCCCTCGGCGTGCCCCCGGTGCCAGGCAACGCCCAGCTCGCGGCAGCGGGAGTCGAGCTCGCGCCACGCGGCGTCGGGCAGGTGCTCGGCGCAGGCGACCATGACGCGGGTGGCGGCGTCGGGCGCGGCGCCGTGCCGCACGATCAGGCCGGCCCGGTCCAGGCAGCGCGACAGCGGGGCGAGCAGCGGGCCGTCGCCCACCAGCAGCACCTCCACCGCCTCCTGGCGCGGCACCGCCAGCTCGGCGATCAGGTCGGCGGCGTCGGGCACCCGGGCCAGCGCGGCGTCCGCCCCGATCCTGCCCGCGATCAGGTCGGCCACCGCCTCGCGGTCGCGCGCCGGGACCTCCAGCACCATGAAGTCCTCGTCGGGGCCGTGGACCAGCCAGCCGTCGGGCGTGGGCACGAACGTCGTGCCCGCGGCCCAGCGCACGGGCGGGTCGGGGCGGGGGCCGGGGCGAGAGTCGCCGGTGGTCATCGCGACCGCACCTTCCTTGTCAGTACCATCCGGGAGACCCGGGCGCGGGCGTGGTTGGCTCAGGCCCGCGCCCGGGGTTCAGCCGACTAGCGCCAGGCCACCTTGGCGAGCGCCACCGTGGCGTGGTTGGACGAGTGAACGGACGCGTTGCGCGCCTTCACCTTCAGCTTCTTGACGGTCATGCCGGGTCACCTCCTCCCCTCTTCTCGCGGACTCGGGGCCTCGTCCGCTCCGGTCAGCGACACCGTGGTGTCGGCCTGGGAGCGCACGAGACGTTCGTAGGCCGGGCAGCGGGCGAGCAGCTCCTCGTGGGTGCCCACATCGACGACCCGGCCGCGTTCCAGGACCGCGATGGCGTCGGCCGCGCGCAGGGTGGCCGGCCGGTGCGCGATCACGAGGGTCGTGCGCCCGGCGCGGGCCCGGTCCAGCGCGGCCTGGACCTCGCGCTCCGACAGCACGTCGAGCTGGCTGGAGGACTCGTCCAGCACCAGCACCGGCGTGTCGCGCACCAGGGCGCGGGCGATGGCCACCCGCTGCCGCTCGCCGCCCGACAACCGCGCCCCCCGGTCGCCCACCACGGTGTCGAGCCCGTCGGGCAGCCGGTCCAGGAACGGGGTGACCAGGGCGGCGTCGCACGCGGCGGCGATCCGCTCCGGGGTGGCGCCGGGCGCGGCCAGCTCCAGGTTCGACCGGATCGTGTCGTGCAGCAGGAACACGTCCTGCGGCACGTGCCCGACCAGGCGGGTCAGCTCGGCGTGCGGCAGGTCGCGCACGTCGGCGCCGTTCAGCGTGATCCGGCCCCGCTGCGGGTCGAACCAGCGCAGCAGCAGGTGGCCCAGGGTGGACTTGCCCGCCCCGGTGTGCCCGGCGAGCGCCAGGGTGCGCCCGGCCGGGACGACGAGATCGATCTCCTCGACCGCCCAGCCCGCCGCGCCGGGGTAGCGGAAGGACACGCCGCGGAAGGCCACCTCGACGGGCTCGGCGGGCGGGGGCGCGGTGCCGTCGTCGGGGACCGGCGCGGGCTCCTCCAGCAGGTCGAACACCCGGTCGGCGGCGGCCGAGGTGATGCCCCAGACCCGGGTCACGTTCAGCAGGGTGAGCACCGGGCCGAACGTCCCCGCGCCGAGCACGACGGCGGGGGCGAGCGCCGCGAGGTCGAGCCGGCCCGCCGAGGTCAGGGCCACGCCCAGGGCGAGCACGCTCAGCGTCCCGGCGCTCACCAGCAGCCCGGTCAGCGCGGTCTCCAGCCCGCCGCGCGCGGCCTGGGCGCGCTGCGCGGCGGCGAGGTCGCGGGTGGCCCGCGCGATCCGGTCGCGCCGGTCGGCGCCGCGGCCGAAGACCGCGATCTCGCGCAGCCCGTGGATCAGGTCCACGACCTCGACGTTCACCGCGGCCGTGCGCTCGCGCACCGCCCGGCCGTGCGCCGCCGCCCGGGTGCGCAGCCAGAACGGCACCGTGTACGCCGCCGCCAGCCAGGGCAGCAGGGCCAGCGCGAGCCAGCCGCTCCAGGAGGCGAGCACCGCCAGCGCGGCCGGCGGGACGATCGCCGCCACGGCGATGTAGATGGACGTGTGCGCGTAGAAGATCTCCAGGCTCTCGCTGTCCTGCAACGCGGTCGAGACGAGGTCGCCGGCGCGGCGGCGCAGCAGCCCGCCGGGGGCGATCCGGTGGAACGCCCAGTAGATCCACTGCCGCACCCGGGCCAGGATGCGGAAGGACAGCTCGTGGGACAGCCACGCCTCCACCCAGGTGGCCACGGCCCGCACCACGACCAGCGCCAGCAGCAGCCCGGTCAGCCGCCACAGATCGCCGGTGTCCGCCCCGCCCAGGGCGCGCACCACGACGTACGCGCCGAGGGTGTTGGCGGCGATGCCGCAGCCCTGGTTGAGCGCGCCCGCCAGCACCGACAGCCCGAACGTCGTGCGGTGCCCGGCCAGCACGGTCAGCATCCCGGGCAGGCCGCGCCGGGCGCCGTCGGGCAGCCGCCCGGCCCGCCAGCGCTCGGCCGTCGCCGTCTCGTGCTCCAGCACGGTCACCGGGCCGCCCCCGTCCCTGTCCCCGCGTGCGCCCCCGCCTGCGTCCCTGTCCCCGCCTGCGCCCCTGTCCCCGCGTATGCTCCGGCCAGCTCGGCCCACGCGCCGCCCGCGGCGAACAGCTCCGCGGGCGCCCCCTGCTCGGCGACCCGCCCGGCTTCGAGCACCGCGATCCGGTCGGCGCCCAGCACCGTGGACAGCCGGTGCGCGATCACCAGCGTGGTGCGCTCGGCGCTGATCTCGGCCAGGGCCTCGCGCAGGTCGCGCTCGGTCTGGCCGTCCACGCTCGACGTGGCCTCGTCCAGCACCAGGATCGGCGCGTCCTTCAGCAGCGCGCGGGCGATGGCCAGGCGCTGCCGCTCGCCGCCCGACAGGGTGGCGCCGCGCTCGCCGATCACGGTGTCGTAGCCGTCGGGCAGCGCCGCGATCACGTCGTGGATCCGGGCGCGCCGGGCGGCCTCCTGCAGCCGGGCCGTGCTCGCGCCGGGCGCGGCGATGCGCAGGTTGTCGGCCACGGTGCCGTAGAAGAGGTGCACGTCCTGGCTGACCAGCGCGGTCATGGCGCGTACGCGCTCGATCGGCGCCTCGCGTAGGTCGACGCCGTCGATCAGCACCCGCCCCTCGCCGGGGTCGAAGAACCGCAGCAGCAGCGCGACCAGGGTGGACTTGCCCGCGCCCGAGCGGCCGACCACGGCCAGCGTCGTGCCCGGGGCGATCCGTAAGTCCACCCCGTCGAGCGCGGGGCCCGTGGCGCCGGGGTAGGCGAAGGTCACGCCCTCGAAGCGGACCTCGGGCGGGCCGGACGGCGCGAGGCGTACGGGCGTGGCGGGCTCGCGCACCTGGGGCTCGGCGTCGAGCAGGGAGAACAGGCCCCCGGCGGCGGCCAGGCCGTAGAAGCCCTCGTGCCAGTAGTTCTGCAGCTCAAGCAGCGGCCGGAAGCACTCGGCGGCCAGGAACAGCACCGTGAACAGCGCAGCGGCGTCGAGGTGGCCCTCGGCCAGCCTGAGCGCGGCGACGGCGACCGACAGCGCCGTGCCCGCGGTCATCACGAACGCGGTGACGCAGTAGACCCCGGTGGAGGCCGCGAGGTTGCCCATGGTGGCGCGGTACAGCCGCTCGGCGTCGGCGCGCAGCCGCATGCCGTAGCGCTCGCCGGCGCCGAGGGTCTTCAGCGTGGTCATCCCGCTCAGCGCGTCGAGGATGCGCGCGGCGAACCGCTCGTACGCCTCCCAGTGGGCGGTGGCCCGGTCGCCGAGCAGCCGCCGCCACATCGGGCGCGAGAGCGGCACCAGCGCCACGCACGCGCCGACGGTCGCGCCCACCACCGGGTCGAGCCAGAACAGCGCGGCCACGATGGCGACCGGGCCGGCCAGGCTGACGGCCACCTGCGGCAGGTAGAACCCGACGTACGCCTGGATCGCCTCCACGCCGTCGCCGATCGTGGCCTGGGCCCGGCCGGCGGGACGGGTCAGCGTGTATCCGGGGCCGAGCTCCAGCAGACGGCCGGTGAGCCGGTCGCGCAGCCGCTCCTTGACCGCGTGCGCGGTCCAGGTGGCGGCGAGGTCGCGGGCCCACAGCAGCGCCGTGCGGGCCAGGACCAGCGCCGCGACGGCCGCGACGGGGGCCATCAGCTCGGGCAGGGGCCGCCCGGCGAAGGCCCGCCGCAGCGCCTCGGCGGTGGCGAAGCCCTGGCCCACGGCGCAGGCCGTGCCGCCCAGGGCGAGCAGCACGGTGGACAGGACCGGCACGGGCGTCTCACGCACCAGGCCGACAAGGCGCCGGCGGAGCAGCATCGTCACCTCACCCGGTTTGTCGGCGATGTCCTCAAGAAGTAGTAATGAAAATGAAAACCAAAGTCAACCCTTGTATTACGACGCTTCGACCATGAAAATCGTTGCCATCCGTTCGAGGGGGCCGCCGGTGGAACCTGCGCGCACGCTGCGCGAGCTGCTCGTCCGCAACCGCGACCTGCGCCTGCTGTGGCTGGGCAACCTGATCAGCGTCTGCGGGGGCTGGTTCTCCTCGGTCGCGGTGTTCGCCATGGTCTACGCGCACAGCGGCGCCGGGCTGGCGGCCGGGCTGACCCTCGCGGTGCGCTACCTGCCCGGCGTGCTGGCCGGGCTCTGGGGCGGCGTGCTCGCCGACCGGGCCGACCGCCGCGCCGTGATGCTGGCCGCCGACGTGGTCATGGCGGCGCTCGCGGCGGCGTTCCTGCTCGCCGACGATCCCGGGCGGCTGTGGCTGGTCTACCCGCTGACCTTCGCCTCCGCCGCCGCCGGGTTCGTCTTCCAGTCCGCGCGCAACGCGTGGATGCCCAGCCTGGCCCGGCCCGAGGAGTACCCGCTGTACTCCGCGGCCGTACAGGTCAACGGGCTGGTGTTCCAGGCGCTGGGCGGCGCCGCCGGGGGTGTGGTGGTCACCGTCGTGGGCTGGCGCTGGGCCTTCGTGGTCAACGCCGTCTCGTTCCTCGCCTCCGCCTGGCTCACCTGGCGGGTCCGGGCGGGCGACCGGTTCGCGGGCTCCTCGCGGCAGGGGTGGTGGCGTTCGCTGCGCGAGGGGATCGCCATCGCCGCCCGCACCCGGGTGCTCGCGGCCCTGCTGCTGCTTGAGGCGATCTTCTGCCTGGGCCTGGGCGGCACGATCACCGCGATGACCTACCTGGCGCTGCGGGTGCACGACCTCGGCGAGGGCGGCACCGGGTGGTTCTACGCGGTTCAGGGCGTCGTCGGCGTCGCCACCCTGATCCCCGCCGCCGCGCGCATCCGCGCCATGGGGCCGCGCGGGCGCCGCCTCGTCATCGGCCTGTCCTGCCTGGCCGAGGGCGTGCTCACCATGCTGCTCGGCCTGCCCGCCGGCGTGGCCGGGGCGCTGGCGCTGTGGGGCCTGGTCTCCGCCGCCGAGGTCGTGTACGGCCCGGCCGCCATGACCACCCTGCTCGGCGCGTCCGGCAACGAGACCCGCGGGCGGATCACGTCCCTGTGGAGCGCCACCGCGACCCTGAGCCTGGGCGTCTCCGCCGCCGCCACCGGCGCGCTGCTCGACCGCGCCGGGGTCGCCCCGACGTTCGCGGTCCTCGGCCTGCTCATGGCCGCCGGCGGCGTCGTCTGGCTGGTGGCCGTCAGGCCCTCGGCGGCGCAACCGGCCATGTCATCCACGTGATGGATGGCCCTTATCCGAGGAATCGATTTCCCAGATCCTCCGTGATGCCTCAAGGTAAAGGGCACACCCCGGAGGAAACCTCGTGGAAACACAATCACCCCTGGCCGGGCCGTACGCGCTCGGCACCTTCTCCCACTCGGGCGGCCCCGCCTTTCCCGGCCTGATCAGCGGCGATCTCGTCCTGGACCTGCGCACCGTGCCCGCGCTCGGCGGGCCGGAGCTGACCACGCGCACGCTGCTCGAATCCTGGGACAGCGCGCTGCCGCGCCTGGACGAGGCCGCGGCCGGCGACCGGCGCGACTGGCTGCCGCTGGCGTCGCTGCGGGTGCACGCCCCGGTCGAGCCCCGGCAGATCTTCCAGTCGGGCGCCAACTACCGCACCCACGTCATCGACCTGGCCGTGGCGCACGAGCCCGAGGGCGGGCGCCCGGCCGAGCAGGTGCGGGCCGAGGTCGCGGCGATGATGGACCGCCGCGCCGCCGAGGACCAGCCGTACGTGTTCCTCGGGCTGCCGTCCTCGATCACCGGCCCGTACGACGACGTGGTCATCCCCTCCTGGTGCGCCAAGCCGGACTGGGAGCTGGAGCTGGCCGCGGTGATCGGCCGCCCGGCGTACCGGGTCGGCCCGGACCAGGCCCTGGCCCACGTCGCGGCGTACACCATCGCCAACGACGTCACCGCCCGCGAGGTGGTCTTCCGCCGCGACATGCCCGAGATCGGCACCGACTGGCTGCGCGCCAAGAACGCCCCGACCTTCACCCCGCTCGGCCCGTACCTGGTGCCGGCCGCGTTCGCGGGCGACCCGGGTGATCTCCAGGTGACGCTGCGGCTGAACGGGCAGGTCATGCAGGACGAGTCCACCAAGGACATGATCTTCGGCGTCGCGCGGCTGGTGTCCTACGTCTCCCAGACCGTGCGGCTGCTGCCCGGTGACCTGGTGCTGACCGGCAGCCCGGCCGGCAACGGCATGCACTGGGGCCGGCTGCTGCGGCCGGGCGACGTGATGGAGGGCTCCATCACCGGCCTGGGCGTCCAGCGCAACCGGTGCGTGGCCGAGCCCGCGGCCGGGGAGGCGTGATGCTCGACCGCACCGACCCCGAGGGCGCCATCGCCGAGGCCGCCGCCCGCTGCTCCAACTGGGGCCGCTGGGGCCCGGACGACGTGCTGGGCACGGTCAACTTCATCGACGAGGCCAAGCGGCGCGAGGGCGCGGCGCTGGTCCGGCAGGGCGTGACGTTCTCCCTCTCGCAGCGCTTCGACGCCGACGGCCCTCAGCGGGGCTGGCGGCGGCGCACCAATCCGGTGCACACGATGCTGGACACCGGCCTGGACGCCGTCCACGGCGACCAGGGGTTCCCGCACGGGATCGGCGGCGCGGACGACGTGATCGCCATGCCGCTGCAGTGCTCCACCCAGTGGGACGGCCTGGGCCACATCTTCGACCACGGCCGGGCCTGGAACGGCCGCCCCGCCGACAAGGTGGTCACCAGCGAGGGCGACCGGGTGACCGGCATCGAGCACCTGGCCGCCCCGGTCGCCGGCCGCGGGGTGCTGCTGGACGTGGGCCTGGTGATCGGCGGCGGCGAGCTGCCCGACGGCTTCGCCATCACCGAGGAGCACCTGAACGCGACCGCCGAGGCGCACGGCGTACGGGTGGGGCGCGGCGACATCGTGTGCGTGCGCACCGGCCACCTGACGCGGGCCCGGCGCGAGGGCTGGGGCGAGTACGCGGGGGGACCCGCCCCCGGCCTGTCGTTCACCACCGCCGGCTGGCTGCACCGTACCGAGATCGCCGCCATCGCCACCGACACCTGGGGCTTCGAGGTGCGCCCCAACGAGTTCGACCGGGCCTTCCAGCCCCTGCACCAGGTCGCCATCCCGCACATCGGCCTGCTCATCGGCGAGATGTGGGACCTGGACGCCCTGGCCGCGCACTGCGCCGGCGACGGCGTGTACGAGTTCTTCCTCGCCGCCGCGCCGCTGCCGGTCACCGGCGCGGTCGGCTCCCCTGTCAATCCCCTCGCGATCAAATGAGACATCGAGTGAGGCACGCATGCCTGCTGTTGGGAACGTCCTCGTCGTCGGCTGCGGCACCGCCGGGTCGGCCCTGGCGATCCTGCTCGCCCGCGGCGGCGTCGCGGTGGACATCGCCGAGATCAAGCCGGAGCTGACCACGCTCGGCTCCGGCATCACCCTCCAGGGCAACGCGCTGCGGGTGCTGCGCGACCTGGGCGTGTGGGAGAAGGTGAGCGCCTCGGGCTTCGCCTTCGACTCCCTGGGGCTGCGCGCCCCCGACGGCAGCCTGCTCGCCGAGATCCCCGACGCCCGTACCGGCGGCCCCGACCTGCCGGCCACCGTGGGCATGAACCGCCCCGAGCTGGCCGCGATCCTCGCCGACGAGGTGCGCGCGGCCGGTGCGCGGATCATGCTCGGGACCACCGTGAACGCGCTGGAGGACGCCGGCGACGCGGTGCGGGCGCACCTGTCCGACGGCACCGCCGCCGCGTACGACCTGGTGGTGGGCGCCGACGGCATCCGGTCCAAGGTGCGCGGGCTGCTGGGCATCGAGGTCGCCCCCGAGCCGACCGGCATGGGCATCTGGCGCATCCACACCCGCCGCCCCAAGCAGGTCGAGCGCACCGACCTCATCTACGGCGGCCCGTGCTACATCGCGGGCTACTGCCCGACCGGCCCGGACACGATGTACGCCTACCTGGTGGAGAAGGCCCGGCCCCGCGCCTCGGTGGCCGAGGCCGACAAGCCCGCGCACATGCGCGCCCTGGCCGAGGGCTACGGCGGCGCCTGGGACGAGATCAGGCAGGACATCACCGACCCGGACCGGATCAACTACACCTGGTTCGAGTCGCTGCTCGTGGACCGCCCCTGGAACCGCGGGCGCACCGTGCTGATCGGCGACGCCGCGCACGCCTGCCCGCCCACCCTGGCCCAGGGCGCCGCCCAGTGCCTGGAGGACGCCGCCGTGCTGGCCGAGCTGCTGCTGGCCGCGGACGAGCTGGACACCCGCCTGTTCGAGGAGTTCATGGACCGCCGCCACGCCCGCGTCAAGGCCGTGGTCGAGGCGTCGCTGCAGCTCGCGGACTGGCAGCTCAACCCGGTGCCCGACGCCGACGTGCCCGGCCTGATGGGCCGCGTCACCGCGATGGTGGCGAAGCGGCCGTGAGCGCGATCCCCACCATCGACGCGCACGCGCACGTGCTGCTGCCCGCGATCGAGCAGGCGGTCGCCGGGCGTCCCGGCCTCGCCGAGCACCGGGAGCTGGACGCCCGGCGCAACGGCCCCGCCTCGCTGGCGGCGAGCGGCCAGATGATCAAGGAGCGGCTGGCCCGTCTCACCCGGGTCGAGGCCCGGCTGGCCGACATGGACGCCGCCGGCGTGGACGTCCAGATCGTCAGCCCCTCCCCGTCCCACTACCACTACTGGGCCGATCCGGAACTGGCGCGCACCGTGTGCCGGCTGGCCGGCGAGGGCACCGCCGAGCACGTCGCGCAGGCCCCCGGGCGGCTGCACGGCCTGGGCCTGGTCCCGCTCCAGCACCCGGACCTGGCCGTCGAGGCGCTGGACCACGCCCTGTCGCTCGGGCTCAAGGGCGTCGAGATCTCCTCGCACGCCCCCGGCCGCGAGCTGTCCGACCCCGCGTACGAGCCGTTGTGGGCGCGGGCCGAGGAGACCGGCGCGGTGATCTTCCTGCACCCGTTCGGCTGCACGCTGGACGAGCGGCTGGACCGCTTCTACCTGTCCAACATCGTCGGCCAGCCGGTGGAGAACGCCGTCGCCCTGTCGCACCTGATCTTCTCCGGGGTGCTGGACCGGCATCCGGGCCTGAAGATCCTGGCCGCGCACGGCGGCGGCTACCTGCCCACCTACCTGGGCCGCGCCGACCACGGCTGGAAGGTGCGGCCCGAGGCGCGCGAATGCGCCGAGCCGCCGAGCGCCTACCTGCGGCGCATCTGGTTCGACTCCCTGGTCTACCAGGCCCCGGCGCTGCGCGCCCTGGTGGAGGCCGCCGGGCCCGGCCAGGTGGTGCTGGGCTCCGACCACCCCTTCGACATGGGCGTGGACGATCCGCTGGAGCGGCTGCGCGCCGCGGGCCTGGACCCCGACACCTACGACGCCATCCGCGGCGGCACCGCCGTCCGCCTGTTCGACCTGAAGGACCATCGATGAGACTGATCACCCATCTGCGGCACGTCGATCTGGCCGTGCCCGACTACGACAAGCAGCGCGACTTCTACACCGGAGTCTGGGGGCTGACCGAGGTCGCCAGCGACACCGGCATCAGCTTCCTGGCCGCCGAGGGCTCCCCGGAGCAGTACATCGTCCGCCTGCGCAAGGCGGAGGAGAAGCGGCTCGACCTGGTCTCCTTCGGCGCGGCCACCCCCGCGGACGTGGACGCCCTGGCCGAGCGGCTGCGCGCCGCCGAGGTCCGGCTCATCTCCGAGCCGGGCAAGCTCGACACCCCCGGCGGCGGCTACGGCTTCCGCTTCTTCGACATCGACGGCCGCACCGTCGAGGTCTCCGCCGACGTCGCCGTGCGCAGGCACCGCAAGCTGGAGCCCAAGGAGTCGGTCCCGGTGCGCCTGTCGCACGTCGTGCTGAACGCGCCCGACATCGACGCCACCCGCGTCTGGTACGAGACGCACCTCGGCTTCGCGCTGTCCGACACGCTCGCCCACCCGCGCATGGGCCAGGTCATGCACTTCATGCGGTGCAACCCGCAGCACCACAGCATGGCCATCGCCCGCGGCCCGCACGCCTCGCTGCACCACATCAGCTTCGAGCTGCGCGGCCTGGACGAGTACATGTACGGCACCGGCCGCCTGCTGCGCGCCGGGGTGCGGATGATCTGGGGGCCGGGCCGCCACCTGGCCGGCGACAACACCTTCTCCTACTTCATGGACCCGCACGGCAACACCGTCGAGTACACCACCGAGCTGGAGGAGCTGGACGAGGACGCCTGGCACCCGCACGTCTACGACTTCTCCCAGCCCGAGGTCACCGACCAGTGGGGCACCGCCAACCCGATGAACGAGCTGGTGGCCAAGGAGTCCTTCAACGACGTCGATCGCGGCGTGTTCGTCGCGCCGCCGGTCTGATGCGCCTGGCCGCCTTCGCCCACGGGGGCGTCATCCGCAGCGGGGTCGTGGACGGCGACGTCCTGCTGCCGTTCCCGCCGGGCGCCACGGTCCTGGACGTCATCCGCGCCGGCTCCGTCCCGGAGACCGGCCCGGCCGTGCCGCTGGCCGAGGTGCGGCTGCTGCCGCCCGTCGAGCCGCCCACCGTCCGCGACTTCGTCGCCTTCGAGGAGCACGTCGAGGGCGTGCGCCGCAGCGTGGACAACACCGCGGGCGTGCCCGACGCCTGGTACGACGCGCCGACCTTCTACTTCGGCAACCCGTACGCCATGATCGGCGCGCACGACGACGTGCCCATGCCGCCCGGCTGCCAGGCGCTGGACTTCGAGCTGGAGGTCGCCGCCGTCATCGGCCGGGAGGGCGCCGACCTCACCCCCGAGCAGGCCCGCGACCACATCTACGGCTACACCGTCTTCAACGACTGGTCGGCCCGCGACCTCCAGTCGCGGGAGATGCGGGTCGGCCTCGGCCCGTGCAAGGGCAAGGACTCGGCCACCACCCTGGGGCCCTGGCTGGTCACCGCCGACGAGCTGGAGCCGTACCGCGACGGCGACGGCTTCCTGCGCCTGGCCCTGACCGCCGAGGTGAACGGCGAGGTCGTCGGCCGCGACCTGCTGTCCAACATGGGCTGGCGGTTCGAGGACCTGGTCGCCTACGCCTCTCGCGGCGCCCGCGTACGCCCCGGCGACGTGCTCGGCTCGGGCACCTGCGGCAACGGCGGCTGCCTGGCCGAGCTGTGGGGCCTGCGCGGCAGGCAGGACCCGCCTCCCCTCAGGCCCGGCGACACCGTCACGCTCACCGTCGAGGGCATCGGCACGGTCTCCAACACCGTCGTCCCGGGCGCCGCGCCGCGCCCGATCCCGCGCGCCCGCCCCCGCCCCCGTACCCGGCCCGGGGAGTAGTGCCAGCGCTACCACCGGTTTCCAGCAGGAGGGATCGATCTTGACATCCCTCCCGGGACATCCTTGACCCGTCCGCAACCGAGCCGACCGGCAAGGAGATCTTGATGTCAACCACCCGCACCCGCCGCCGCGCACTCCTCGGGACCGCGGTCGCGGCCGTGATCGCCCTCGGGGCCGCGGCGCCGGCCGCGGCCGCCGAGCCCGCCGAGACCGCCGACCCCGTCCAGGAGAGCCTGGACGCCCTGGTCGGCAAGGAGTTGCCGGGTGCGTGGGCCTCCGTCCTCGACGCCGACGGCGAGTCGCGCGACTACGTCGCCGGCGTCGGGGACAGGAAGACCGGCGCGGAGCCCCCCGTGAACGGCTACGGCCGGATCGGCAGCGCCACCAAGACGTACGTCGCCACCGTGGTCCTCCAGCTCGTCGGCGAGGGCAAGGTGGACCTCGACGCGCCGATCGAGGACTACCTGCCGAAACTGGTGCGCGGCAAGGGGATCGACGGCCGGAAGATCACCGTCCGTCAGCTCCTCCAGCACACCAGCGGCCTGCCCAACTACACCGGGTTCATCACCGACTACTTCGAGATCCGGCACACCTACATGGACCCCCGCCAGGTGCTCGACCTGGCCCTGTCGCACAAGGCGTCGTTCGCCCCCGGCACCAAGTGGGAGTACAGCAACACCAACTACATCCTGCTCGGCCTGCTGGTGCAGAAGGTCACCGGACGCCCGATCGGGGAGCAGGTCACCGACCGGATCATCAAGCCGCTCGGCCTGAAGGACACCTACTGGCCCGGCATCGGCGAGCAGGGCATCCGCAGCCCCCACCCCGAGGGGTACGCCTACCGCAAGCCGGGCGCCCCGCTGGTGGAGTTCACCGAGATGGACCCCTCCTGGGGCTGGGCCGCCGGCCAGATGATCGCCACCCCGAGCGACGTGAACCGGTTCTACCGGGCGCTGCTGGACGGCAAGCTGCTCAAGCCGGCGCAGCTCGCCGAGATGCGGCGCACGGTCAAGGACGAGAGCATCCCGTTCGGCTGGCAGTTCGGCCTCGGCCTGGTCAAGATCAAGCTGAGCTGCGGCGGCCACGCCTGGGGCCACGGCGGCGACATCGACGGCTACGAGACGCGCGACGCCGCCACCGACGACGGCCGCGCCGCCACCGTCATGGTCAACGCCCTGCCCAGCACCGAGGCCGGCGCGGTGAAGGTGAACCAGGCACTCGACACCGCCCTGTGCCGGTCCTGACCCCGCGCGCCGGGTCAGGCGCAGATCTCGGCGAACCGCCGGGCGTCGATGTTGCCACCGGAGATGATCACGCCGACGCGCTGCGGCACCGGGGTGATCCGCCCGGCCAGCAGCGCGGCCAGCGCGCTGGCGCCGCTCGGCTCGATGACGATCTTCAGCCGCTCGAACGCCAGCCGCATCGCCGCCCGGATCTCGTCATCGCCGACCAGCACGATCTCGTCCACCAGCCGCCTGTTGACGGAGAACGTCAGCTCGCCGGGGATGTCGGCGGCCTGGCCGTCGGCGATCGTACGCGGGACGGGGATCGCCACCCGCTCGCCCGCCTCCAGCGACCGCTTGGTGTCGTCGCCCGCCTCGGGCTCCACCCCGATCACCCGCACGTTCGCGAGCAGGCCCTTGGCCGCTGTGGCGCTGCCCGCGATGAGCCCGCCGCCGCCGACCGGCACCAGCAGCGCGTCCAGCTCCCCGGCCTCCTCGATCAGCTCCAGCGCGGCCGTGCCCTGCCCCGCGATGACGTGCGGATGATCGTACGGCGGGATCAGGGCCAGCCCCCGCTCGGCGGCCAGCGCCCGGCCGATGGCGTCGCGGTCGCCGGTGTAGCGGTCGTAGGTGACGATCTCGGCGCCGTACCCCCTGGTCGCGGCCACCTTGGACGCCGGGGTGTCCTCCGGCATGAGGATCACCGCCGTGCCGCCCAGCTCGCGCGCGGCCAGGGCGACGGCCTGGGCGTGGTTCCCCGACGAGTACGCCGCGATGCCCTTGGCGAGCTGGTCCGGCGACAGCCGCGAGATGGCGTTGTAGGCGCCGCGGAACTTGAACGCGCCGATGCGCTGGAAGTTCTCGCACTTCAGGAAGGCGCGCGTGCCGGTCATCGCGTCCAGGGTGCGCGAGCGCAGGACGGGCGTGCGGTGCGCGACGCCCTTGAGCCGGGCCGCCGCGTCCTGGACGTCGTCCAGCGTGACCGGGAGCGGGTTGGTCATTCTTCGATCCTCCTCAGCCGCCGGCCAGAATGCCGCGCAGCGAACGGGCCAGATGGCGGACCAGGGTCTCGGGCGCCATCTCGGCCAGCGGGCCGTTCTTGATCACGTATCGGCTGAACGTCACCCCGATGAGGTGCGCACCCAGCAGGTCCACCCGCTCCTCCGCCTCCGGCCCGTCCAGCAGCGTCCGGTAGGCCGCGGTGCTGCGCTCGCGCATCGCGGCGTACAGCTCGGTGGCGGCCCGCTCGTCGGAGGCGGCACTGCGGAGCAGCGCGATGAACGGGTCGTTGCCGTCGCCGTTCTCCATCCGCTCGACGTACGCCTGCGCGATCCGCTCGGGCAGCGTCTCCGGCGTGCCCGGCATCAGGTTCTCCAGATCCCGTGAACCCGGCATCGCCGCGACGAACAGCCGCTCCTTCGACGCGAAGTGCCGCATCACCAGCCCGTGCGTGACCCCGGCCCGCTGCGCGATCTCCCGGATGGTGGCCCGCGCATACCCCCGCTCGGCGAACGCCGCCCGCGCCGCCTCCAAAATCGCCGCCCGGCTCGCCTCGGGATTCCGAGTCCGCTTCCTGGGGGCCGCCTGGGTGCTCACCCCGCAAGTGTACATCCGGTCATTAACGCCCGATCCAGCGGGTCCACCGATTCCCGGCCCTCACCGCCCAGCGTCCGATCGTCGTTTGGGGTGAGGGCGGCGGGTAGGGACCCGATGGAGGTGGACGGCGATGGCACGACGAGACGGTCCGGCGCGGCACAAGGAGCGGTTCGGCGCCTTCGGCGAGCGCGGCCTGCATTTCATCTGCCATGGGCGCAGGACCGGCGGCTTCTTCCGGCTGGAGAACCCGCGGCGCGAGGACGCCTGACCGCCGCCACGATCCCGGATCGCGTACGAGGCGCAACGGCGGCCCATGGGCGAGCTGCAACTGGGCGACCAGGAACGGCGCCAGCAGGAGCCGCTCCTGCGGCGGCGTGCGGCCCGGTGGCAGCGGGTGGGCTGGGGGTCGCTCGCGCTGCTGTTGCTGGCCGCCCTCGCCGGCCTGATCGGGCCGGGCCCGCTGAGCTGGGCCGGCGCCTCGGCGCCGCTGATCCAGGTCGACTACGAGCGCTTCGCGCGCAGGCTCGGCGACAGCAGCCTGAGGGTGACGGTGTGGTCCGACCCGGCGCACCCCGGGACGGCCCGGCTGTGGATCTCCCGCGACTACCTGATCGAGGCGGAGGCACGGCAGGTCGTGCCCGCCCCCGACTCCTGGACCGCGGTGGACGACGGCGTCGTGCTCTCCTTCCCGGCCACGGGCGACCGGGCCGAGATCGAGATCCGGACGAGCCTCGACCACATCGGGACGCTGCACGGCGCCCTCGGCGTCCCCGGCAAGCCCCCGGCCAGGTTCTGGCAACTGGTCTATCCGTGACAACGCGGACAAGATCACCCACCAGGTGCACCTGCACCCGGTGCACACCGCCACCACCATGCGCCTGGACCAGGGGGAGCCGGTCGTCACCGACGGGCCGTTCCTGGAGGGCAAGGAGGTGATCAGCGGGTTCGCCGAGGTCGAGGTGGCCGACCTGGACGAGGCGATGCGCCTGGCCCGCACCTGGCCGGCCTGCCCGATCGTGGAGACGAACGGGCCCTGGCGCTGACCGCCGACCCGGCCCAGCAGGCCCTGCTGGACGAGCGGCTGCGCTGGACCTGACCCTCGATCATCCGGAGCCGGATCTCCGCCCGGCACACCTCACCTCTAACCTCTACGACTAGTAGTACTACGAGTTGTAGAGGGTGGTCATGCGTGTTCTCATCGTAGGGGCCGGGATCGCCGGGCTGGCGGCGGCCAGAGGGTTGCTCGCCGCAGGCCACGCGGTGACCGTGCTCGAACGGGCGCCCGCCCCTCGCGACACCGGCTGCGCGCTGACGCTCTGGAGCAACGGCACCGCCGTCCTGCGCGACCTCGGCGTACGGATCGAGGGCGCCGGGCAGCGCATCGAGGCCCTGGACGTCCGCAGCGCCCGGGGCCGCCCGGTGATGGTCGTGGACACCGGAAGCCTGGAGGCCCGGTTCGGCGCTCCGGTGGTGGTCATCCCGCGCCGCTCGCTACTCGCCCGGCTCGCCGAGGGCCTGCCGGAGGAGACCGTACGCTTCGCCGCCCGCGTCACCCGCCTCCACGACGACGGCCGTTCCGTCCGGGTGCAGACCGAGGACGGCACGACGTACCAGGCCGACCTGCTCATCGGCGCCGACGGCGTCAACTCCCAGGTGCGTACGGCGCTGTTCGGCTCCGCCCCGGCCACGGTCGCACGCCCGACCGGCGCGGCCACCTGGCAGGGCCTGATCCCGGCCCCCTTCGACCTGGGCTCCCGCGCCCTGCTCTTCCTCGGCCGGCAGGGCGGCGTCGGCCTGAGCCCCGCGGGCGACGGCCTCCTCCAGTGGCTCATCGACCTCCGCCGGCGCCCCGGCACCGACCTCGACCACCCGCACCGCGCCCTCCCCGCCCTCCGGGCACGGTACGCGGCATGGGCCTCACCCGTCACCGACCTCCTGGCGTCGCTGTCGGAGAAGGACCTCGAACTCTTCCCCCACCGCCGCCACCGCCCCCCGCTCCGCTGGCACCGCGGCCGCTCCGCCCTGATCGGCGACGCGGCGCACACGATGCCCCCCATCCTCGCCCAGGGCGCCGGCCAAGCCCTGGAAGACGTGGCGACCCTACTGCGCGCCCTGACAGCCCCCGACGTCCCCGGAGCACTGCGCACCTACGAGAAGACCCGCCGCCCCAGGCGACCCTGGCCTCCGCCGCGGCCACCCGGGGCATCGCGACCACCGGCCCCCGAACCGCCTTCCAGAGCGAACCCGCCCTACGCGCCGCCTCCGCCATACCCGCCCGCATGGCGACCTGGTCGTTCGCCATGCTCCTCCGAGGAGTCAGCGACCGGCTCTGAGGGCTCCACGACAAGCCTCGGCGCGAACGCGCCCGGCGCCCGTGGGCGGGGCTTGAGTCTCAAGCCGCTTGAGATCCCATAGTGGCGGCATGGACGACAACGAGCTGTATCCGATCGGGGACGTGGCACGCCGGACCGGTCTGAGCGTCAGCGCCATCCGGTACTACTCCGACGCCGGGATCATCGCGCCCACGCGCGTGACCGAGGCGGGCTACCGCCTGTACGACATCCGGGCGATCGCCCGGCTGGAACTCATCCGTACCCTTCGTGACCTGGACGCCGGTCTGGACGACATCCGCCGCGTCCTGGAAGGCGAGACGTCGCTGCATGATCTCCTCGCGGCGCATCTGGAGCTCATCGAGCGTCAGGAGCGCGACCTGCGGGCCAGACGGGCCGTGTTGAGGACCCTTGTGAAGCAGGGAGGCACGGCCGCGCAGGCGGCACTGATGCACAAACTCGTCTCGATGCCCGATGAGGAGCGCGAGCGGCTCATCGACGACTTCTGGCACGAGGTCGGCGAGAACCTGGACGTACCCTCCGGCTTCGTCGAGCGGTTGCGGGCGATGCGTCCGCGCCTGCCCGAGGACCCCACCGCCACCCAGCTCGAAGCCTGGATCGAGCTGGCCGAGCTGGTACAGGACGAGGAGTTCCGCGGCGCGGTCCGCTCCTATCTCCAGGACATGTACGCCACATTCCCGGGACGGAGCCTGGCCACCCCATCGGTGTGGGACTTCATCCACAAGGAGGGGGCGAAGATCGGGGAGGAGATCGTGGAGGCGTACCGTTCCGGGCTGCCGGCGGACTCTCCACGGGCGCAGGAGCTGGTCGTCCGCATGGCGGAGGCGACCGCCGAGGTCTTCGGCGGGCAGGTCACGGCCGGGTCACGTGACCGGATGGCCAGGGCCTACCTCCTGGCGGAGGAGATGCGACGCGAGGACTCCCAGGAGCAGGACCGGTACGACGCCACTCATGGCAGGTACCTGTCCCTGGTGGCCGTGATCAACGGGACCCCGCACAGCACGGACGCGGAGGACCCTGCGGTCTTCGGGTGGATCGCGGCGGCTCTTCGTGCTTCGGCCCGGCGCGGAGGTGAACCAGGTACGCCGGAATGAGGAGACGGGCGAGGTCGGTAGCCGGCGCGGTCGTGCTGATCATCCCGTGATCCGGCTCACCAACGCGAGGTTGTCGTCGATCGGCCGATCGAGCGCCTCTCTGGCGGCGGTCAGGGACAGCTCACCGATCCGCATCTCACCCCTCATGTGCATTGGGTCACACGGACTTGCCCATGACATCGATGTGAGCGTTTAGCGTGGCCCAGGGCTCACGACCGCGTGCCAGGGCATCCGGTCGCCGGCCTCTCGCATCCGTGCGGCTCGAAAGAGGAAAACCTTGATCAAGTTCGCTTACATGATCAACCGTATCGATGGAATGACCTTCGAGGAGTTCGTCGAGCATCACCGCAATCACCACGCCCCGCTGTTCGCCTCCATTCCCGAAGCGCGAAAGTACGTGAAGAAGTACACCGTCTCCCACCCGGTGCCCGCGGAAGGGTATCCGAGTCCCGCTTACGACGGCCTCACCGAGATCTGGTTCGAAAGCTGGGAGGATCACGACGCCTTCTTCGCGTCCCAGAATTACAAGGAGCTGGTGAACCCGGATGAGGGCAAGTTCATCGACATGAGTTCGGTGGCGGTGATGGTGACCGAAGAAAGGGTTGTGATCTAGGCGACGCCCCCCTGGCCTCTGGTCGCCGGGTTGCTCAGCGTCACCGTCGCGGGCCGCTCGCAGGTGCTCTCCACGTCCACCGAGCGGCCTGCGTGCGCCGAGGCGAGCAGCGACTCCATGACGTCGAGCACGTGGAACGCCAGTGTGCCGCCCGCCCTCGGCTCGCGATCGGACAGGAAGTCGATCAGGCCCACGCCGCGCCCCGCCTCGGTGTACCCGGCCGACACCGGCAGTTCCCTCGCGGCATCCTCGCCCAGCCGGGTCAGCAGGACCGGCCCGTCGAAGTGGTTGGGGTCGGGGACGACGAGCGAGCCCTGCTCCCCGTGCACCTCGATGTTGGGCGCCTGGGTGGCCACCGCGTCGAAGCTCATCACCAGCGTGGACAGCGCGCCGGACTCGTGCACGAGCACGCCGGTGACGTGGGTGTCCACGGTGACCGGGATCTCCTCGCCCTGGCGGGGGCCGGAGCCGATCGTGCGCTTGGCCCGTGTCCGGCCGGCCGCCCCGATGACCGTGCTCACCGGCCCGAGCATGGTCACCAGGCTGCTGACGTAGTACGGGCCCATGTCCAGGAGCGGCCCGCCCCCGGGCGCGTAGTAGAAGTCGGGGTTGGGGTGCCAGCGTTCGTGGCCGGGCGTCATCATGGTCGCCGTGGCCGCGACGGGCCGGCCGATCAGGCCGTCGTCGATGGCGGCGCGGGCGGTCTGCGTACCGGTGCCGAGCACGGTGTCGGGGGCGCAGCCGACCCGTACCCCGGCCTCGCGGGCGGCCTCCAGCACGCGCCGCGCGTCCTGGCTGGTCGCGGCCAGCGGCTTCTCGCAGTAGACGTCCTTGCCCGCCGCGATGGCCCGCAGGGCGATCTCCGCGTGCGCGGCCGGGACGGTCAGGTTGAGCACGACCTGGATGCGCGGGTCCGCTATCAGCTCCGCCACCCCGAGCGCCTCGACACCGGGGTAGGGCCGCGCGGTCGCGCGGGCCCGCTCCGGGTCGAGGTCGGCCACCGCCACCAGCCGTACCTGGGGCAGGCGTCCGATGGTCCGCAGGTACTGGGCCGCGATGGCCCCGCAGCCCACGATCCCCACGGTCAGCGGCTGGCCCACAGCATCCCTCTCTCGATGATCGTGCGCACGCTGTCGTGCTCCAGGACGTCCAGGCTGTGCCCGGGGGTCGTGACGAAGATCCGCCCCTTGCCCCACCGGCGCGTCCAGATCGCCGGCGAGGTCACCTCCCGGTGCCAGGGGTCCCACGGGCGTACCTTCTGGGTCGTGGTCGCCAGCACGTCGATGTAGTCGTCCGTCAGCACCCAGTACTGCTCGGTGACCAGGTCGAAATCGCCGATCCCCGCCGTGATGGGGTGCCGGGCCGCCTCGGGCAGCATGTTCACCGTGTACGGCACGAAGTTGTGCCGCTCGGTGCCGGCGTCCGGGTCGTCCGGGTGCTTGCCCGGATGGCAGGCGAACTGCCCGCCGATGAGGTGCAGGTAGTCGGAGGAGTTGCGGAAGGAGTCGGCGATGCCGCCGTGCCAGCCCGCCATCCCGGTGCCGGCCTCGATCGCGGCCCGCAGGCCCCGGAGCTGGTCCGGCTCGATCGTGCCCATGGTGTAGCACTGCACGATGAGGTCGATCTCGGCCATGTACGCGGAGTCCGCGTACGGCGCGGGGCTGTCGGCCAGCCGCACCTCGAACCCGTTCTTCTCCAGGAAGGGCACGAAGAGGTCGGTGGCCGCCACCGGGGCGTGCCCTTCCCATCCACCTCGAACCACGAGGACCTTGCGCCTGTGCTCACCCGCCATGCGTTCGCCAATCACTCGATTCTCGGAGCGCTCGATCAATTCGACGCCTGATCCACCGACTCGGTGCCGCGCAGAACCGCGACGCCCCAAGGCGGCAGGGTGACGATGCCGGCGACCGCTTCCGACGGGGCGAGGGCGTCCGCCCACTCGCCCCCGACGGCGATGTCGTGCTTGTCGCCGGTGTGGTTGAGCAGGATCAGGAAACGGCGTCCGGCCCCGGTGCGGACGCTCGCCTGGACCCCGGACGGCAGCCCTTCGACAACGGGGGTCACTCCGGCTTCGGTGAGCGCCCGGCCGAGGACCGCCCGCATGGTGGCCTCGTCGAGGCGGGTCGAGAGATAGCGAGACACCCCCTCGCCGAACCGGTGCCTCGTCACGGCCGGCCGGCCGGCCCAGTCGGGCGACTCGAAGACCAGTTCCGGCTCCGCGCCGGTCAGCCGCAGGTCCTCGCGCCACAGGTCGGCGACCCCTTCGACGTCCGCGAGCGCCCCGCACCCCCGTACGGGGAACGTCTCGCGCTCGGCCGCCGGGCAGAACTCCTCGACCCGCACCCCGAGCACCTCGCGCAGCGGCGCCGGGTAGCCGCCCAGGTGCACCCGGTCGTGCTCGTCCACGATCCCGCTGAAGAAGGACACGACCAGCGCGCCGCCACCGGAGACGTACGCCGAGAGGTTCCGCGCGTTCTCGTCCGACAGCAGGTACAGGTTCGGCACGACCACGAGCGCGTAGCCGGTCAGATCGGCCGACGGAGGCACCACGTCCACGCCGACGCCGAGTTCGAACAGGGGAGCGTAGTGGTCGAGCAGACGTTCCTCGTGACGTACGCCGTCCGAGGGGTGGGAGTCGAGTTCGAGCGCCCACCAGTTGTTCCAGTCGAGCAGGATCGCCACCTGGTTGCGGACCCGCGTGCCGGGCAGGTCGGGCACGCGGGCCAGCTCGCGTCCGAGCGCCGCGATCTCGCGGTAGACCCGGCTGTCGGTTCCGGCGTGCGGCACCATGCCCGAGTGGAACTTCTCGGCTCCGCCGCGTGACTGCCGCCACTGGAAGTACAGGATCGCGTCGGCGCCGTGCGCGACCGCCTGCCAGCTCCACAGCCGCATCCGGCCGGGCTGCTTGATCGCGTTCCTGGCCCGCCAGTTCACCGCGCTCGGCGCCTGTTCCATCAGGATCCACGGGGCCCCGCCCCCGGCGCCGCGCATCGTGTCGTACAGCAGGCCGGGAAGGAGATGCGGCCGCTCATCGTGGGGGTCGGGGTAGGAGTCGACCGACACCACGTCCACCTTCGGCGCCCAGTCGAAGACGTCCACGGCCTTGAGGCCCATGAGGAAGTTCGTGGTGATCGGCACCTCGGGGGTGATCCGCCGGAGGATGCCCGCCTCCAGCTCCAGGCAGCCGCGCAGCGCCTCGTTGCTGAAGCGCATGTAGTCCAGCCGCTGGGCCGGGTTGGGGTACGTCGGCGCCACGCGGGGCGGCCGGATGTGGTCGAAGGACGCGTAGCGCTGCGACCAGAAGTCCGTGGACCAGGCGTCGTTCAGCGCCTCGATGTCGCCTGCGTACCGCTCGCGCAGCCAGCGGCGGAAGTCGTCCGCCGACACCTCGCAGTAGCAGGCGCCGATGTGGCAGCCGTACTCGTTGCCGACGTGCCACAGTCCGAGGGCCGGGTGGCCGCGGTAGTGCGTGGCCAGCCGTTCCACCAGCAGCGCGGCGCGTTCCCGGTAGACCGGGCTGGACGGGCAGAAGTGCTGCCGCCCGCCGGGGCCCAGCACGGTCCCGTCCGAGGTGACCGGCAGGATCTCCGGGTGCTCGTGGACCAGCCACGGCGGCGGTGAGGCCGTCATGGTGGCGAGGTCGGCGGTGATCCCGTGCGCGTGCAGGTCATCCAGGACCTGGTCGAAGAAGGAGAAGTCGTACGCGCCGCGCGTGGGCTCCACGCGGGCCCAGGCGAACACCCCGACGGTGACGAGGTTCACCCGGGCGTCGGCCATGAGCCGCAGATCCTCCGCCCTGGTCTCGGCCGGCCACTGCTCGGGGTTGTAGTCGCCGCCGAAGGCCACGCCGCCGAGCCGGCGCCAGAACCGGTCGCCCGGGGACGGGGCGCCGGCAGTCCCGGAGACCGGCATGACATCGCGAGGTACGGCGTTCATCGTCGGCGCGGCGGCCTCGGCAGGCGAGGGCGGCCGCTCCTCCCTTCGGTGTTGCAAGGTTCTCCGGCATTGCTGACGCTTTTCCGGCGTTGCGGGCGTGGTGGAGCGGGTCAGTCCGGCGGCGCGGCGGTGCTCTCGCGGATGATCAGATGGGGGGCGATGGGCGCGGTGGCGGAAGGGGCCGTGCCGCCCCTGATCTGGTCGAGCATGAGTGACACGATCCGCTCGGCCAGCACGTCGAAGTCCTGGCGGACGGTGGTGAGCGGCGGGGAGAAATAGGCCGACTCGTCGAGGTCGTCGAAGCCGGCGATGCTGACGTCCTCGGGGATGCGGCGTCCCGCCTGGATGAACGCGCGCATCACGCCGAGGGCCATCTGGTCGTTGGCGGCGAAGACGGCTGTCACGCCGGGCTGCTCGGCCAGCACGCGGCCGGCCGCGTAACCGCTGGCCGCGCTCCAGTCGCCGAACAGCATCCGCGGGATCGGGGCGCCCGCTTCCTTGAGCGTCGCGTGCCAGGACTCGGCCCTGCGCCGCGCGGCGTAGGAGTCCTCGGGCCCGGCGACGTGCCAGACCGTCTCGTGGCCGAGGTCGAGCAGGTGGCGGGTGACGAGCCGGGCGCCGAGCGCCTGGTCGGTGTCGACCATGGGATGACGGTGGCTGACGTCGCCGTCGGCCAGCACGACCGGCACTCCCGACGGCAGGCGAAGCGCCGGGGTGTCCAGGATCTGCGCCTCGATGAGCACGATGCCGTCCACCGCTTGCATCGTGAGCTGGCCGAACGCCTCGTGCACGGCCTGCTCGGTCTGCGACTCGATGGCGAGCATGTTCACGGTGTAGCCGGCCCGCTGCGCCGCCCTCGTGATGGAGTCCACGGTGCGGGCGTTGCCGAAGTTGCCGAGGCCGAAGCTGATCAGGCCGAGGGTGCGGAACTGGTCGGTGACCAGGGCGCGGGCGGCGGCGTTGGGCCGGTATCCCAGCACGCGCATGGCCGACAGGACGCGCTGGCGGGTCTCCTCCTCCACGTTGCTGCGGTTGTTGGCCACCCGGGAGACCGTCTGGCTGGAGACCCCCGCCATCGCGGCGACGTCGGCCATGGACGGCCGCCTGCGCGAGCGCCGCCCCGCGGCGGTTTGCTGGGTCGCCCCGTCCACTGTCACCTCTGGTCGTCCGATGTGGTCAGTATCAAACTCTCGCATGATGTTTGCGCGAACACGACCCATCCGTCAACCGCCCGGGCCGAAGTCGGCCTAGCACCGCAAAAGTCCACAAATCAGGCATTTCTGTTAACTTTCGGTTACCTATTGACATGACCTGGCGGCGACTCAAGACTACGAGACATTCTCCACATGTTTACGCAAACACATGATCCATGCGACGGCCGTGCCGGGCCCTGACACGGTGACGCAGGTAGCAGCACGGTTCGTCGGCCGCCGATGCCCCGACAAGGAGAGTGCAGTGCCAGTCTTCGTGGCAGCGCGAACATCGCGCGGAAAGAGCACGGGATGACCGCGCCCGCCGCGCGCGGGGGCCTCGCCCGGCCGTTCCTCCGCCTCCGCCTCGCCGGCTACGCCTTCTTCCTGCCGTTCTTCGTGGTCTTCCTGGTCGTGGTCGTCGCTCCGCTGGCGTACGCGATCTACCTCAGCTTCTTCCAGACACGCATGATCGGCGGCACGGTCTTCGCCGGCCTGGCCAACTACACCCGGGTCATCGGCGACGCGTTGTTCGGCGCCGGGCTGCTGCGCGTCGCGCTCTTCCTGGCCGTGCAGGTGCCGATCATGTTGCTCATCGCCCTGGGCTGCGCGCTCGCCATCGACAGCGGCAGGCTGCGCTGGCCGTCGCTGTTCCGCATCTCGATCTTCATGCCGTACGCGGTGCCGGCCGTGGTGGCCGCTCTCATGTGGGGCTACATGTACGGCGACCAGTTCGGCCTGGTCGGGCAGCTCAGCGACGCCCTCGGTGTCACCGCGCCGGACCTGCTGTCGCGCTCCTGGATGCTCACCTCCATCGGCAACATGGTGACCTGGGAGTACGTCGGCTACAACATGATCATCCTGTACGCCGCGCTGCGGGCCGTCCCGGAGGAGCTCTACGAGGCCGCCGAGATGGACGGGGCCGGCGCCATTCGCATCGCCTGGAGCATCAAGCTGCCCGCCCTGCGCCCCGCCCTGCTCGTGGCGACGATCTTCTCCATCATCGGCAGCTTCCAGCTCTTCAACGAGCCGAACATCCTCCAGACGCTCGCGCCCGCGGTGATCACGACCAGCTACACGCCCAACATGTACGCCTACAACCTGGCGTTCAACGGCCAGCAGATCAACTACTCGGCCGCCGTGGCCGTGGTGCTCGGCCTGGTCACCGTCGTCGTGGCGTACGTCGTGCAGATCATCACGGCGAGAAGGGAGAACGCGCTGTGACGGCCGTCGCCCAGGCGGGCCGCTCCACCCGCGGGCGGGCCGCGCACCGATCCCTCAAGCGCACCCGCCGGGGCAAGAGCCTCAGCCTCACCGTGATCATGCTGGTGATGTTCGCGTACGCGGTCCTGCCGCTGTTCTGGCTGCTGGCCAACGCCAGCAAGACCAGCGGGGACCTGTTCTCGACCTTCGGGCTCTGGTTCGGCGGCGAGTTCAACCTGTTCGCCAACATCGACCAGACCCTGAGCTACAACAACGGCATCTTCCTGCGCTGGTTCGGCAACACCGTGCTCTACTCCGTGGTCGGCGCGGGCGGGGCCGCCCTGCTGGCCACCGTCGGCGGCTACGCCCTGGCGAAGTACGACTTCCCCGGCCGCAAACTGCTGTTCGCGATGGTGCTCGGCGGGATCTCCATCCCGGGCACGGCCCTCGCGGTGCCGACGTACCTGCTGTTCAGCCAGGTCGGGATCGTGGACACCCCGTGGGCGGTGCTCATCCCGGCACTGTGCAGCCCGTTCGGCCTCTACCTGATGCGGGTCTACGCGGCCGACGCGGTGCCCGACTCGATCCTGGAGTCGGCCCGCATCGACGGGGCGGGCGAGCTGCGGATCTTCCGCACCATCGCGCTGCGACTGCTCGCCCCGGGCTTCGTCACGGTCCTGCTCTTCTCGCTGGTCGCGACGTGGAACAACTACTTCCTTCCGCTGATCGTGCTGAACACGCCGGACTGGTTCCCGCTCACCGTCGGGCTGAACCAGTGGAACGCCCAGGCCAACAGCGGCACCTCCGGCGCCGGTGACGCCACCTACTCGCTCATCCTGACCGGCAGCCTGCTGTCGATCGTGCCGTTGATCATCGCCTTCCTGGTGCTCCAGCGGTTCTGGCAGTCGGGCCTCGCCACCGGAAGCGTCAAGCAGTAACCCCGTGAATTTCCCCCTGTGAATTTCCCCTGTGAATCCCCCCGTGAATGAGGACACGCCATGAAAACACTTCCATCGCGGCGCGGTGCCATGACCGCCGGGGTCGCCGCGGCCCTGTCCCTGGCGCTCGCCGCCTGCGGCGGCGGCTCCGGTGTCTCCGGCGGGGACGCCACCGGCCCGGCCGCCGTCCCGAGCAAGTCGGCGGCCGTGCAGGACGCGCTGTCCAAGCCGGCCGAGCTGACGTTCTGGACGTGGGTCACGGGGATCGAGAAGACCGTCGCCCGCTTCGAGGCGAAATATCCGAACATCAAGGTCAATGTGGTGAACGCGGGCCAGTCCGCCGACCAGTACACCAAGCTGCAGACCGCGATCAAGGCCGGCTCCGGCGCGCCCGACGTGGCGCAGATCGAGTACTTCGCCCTGCCGCAGTTCGCGCTGTCCAAGCAGGTCGTCAACCTGTCCGAGTACGGCGCGGACGCGCTGAAGGACAAGTTCGCCGCCTCGGCGTGGAACCAGGTCGTGATCAACGGCGGCGTCTACGGCATCCCCCAGGACACGGGTCCGATGGCGATGTTCTACCGCAAGGACATCTTCGACAGGCTGAAGCTGGAGCCGCCCAAGACCTGGGCGGAGTTCGCCGAGGCGGCCAAGAAGATCAAGGCTGACAACCCGGACAACTTCATCACCTCCATCGACCCCGGTGACGCCGGCGGTGTGGACAGCCTGATCTGGCAGGCGGGCGGGCAGCCGTTCAAGACCTCAGGCGAGAGCAACGTCAGCGTCACGCTCGACTCCGACCCCGGCGTCAAGCAGTGGGTGACCAACTTCGGCACCCTGCTCAAGGACAAGCTCGTCGAGCCGCAGCCCGGTTGGACGGACGAGTGGTGGAAGGGCATGGGCTCCGGCAAGTACGCGACCTGGCTGACCGGCGCCTGGGCCCCGGGCGCCATCATGAACTCCATCCCCAAGACGAAGGGCAAGTGGGCCGTCGCCCCGATGCCGCAGTACGACGCGGCCACGCCGATGAACGCCGAGAACGGCGGCTCCTCGGTGGCCGTCATCCCGCAGAGCAAGAACATCCCGGCCGCGGTGGCGTTCGCCGAGTGGCTGAACTCCGACCCTGAGGCCGTCAAGTCGCTGAACGAGGAGGCCGGGCTGTTCCCCGCCACCAAGGTGCTGCTCGACGACCCGGCGTTCCGCGACGTGCCGTGGGAGTTCTTCGGCGGGCAGAAGATCAACCAGGTCCTGGGCGACGCTTCGGCCGCCGTCCGGCCGGGCTGGCAGTACCTGCCGTTCCAGGTGTACGCCAACAGCATCTTCAAGGACACCGTGGGCCAGGCGATCGACGGCGGCGGGGACCTGACCGCGGCGCTGAAGTCCTGGCAGGACCGCATCACCGCCTTCGGCGCCGAGCAAGGCTTCACGCTGAGCAACAGTTGACCTCACCGGAAACCGGCGGCCCGGCGGATGCGCTTCCCGCCGGGCCGTGGCCGTGTGCCGTGCTCACCGCGGAATCCGGTCTCGGCACCCCGCATTGAAATTCCGCGCCGCAACCGGACCCGCACCCGTTGCCGCCTTCAACGCGGCGAAGTTCGGGGCCTAGCCGGCGATTTTGTGATTCTTGACGGAAACCAGGTCGCCGATGCCGCGCTCTTTCAATTGCCGGGCCGTTTCCACGAGTTCGGCCAGTGCCGGGGATCGGACGCCGGCGGGCCAGGCGAGGAGGGTGGTGACCAAAGGGGCGTCGAGGACGGGAACCGCGACGTGTTCCGGCCATTGCCAGGCGCGGCTGGAAGCCGGAATGACCAGTAGCGTTCGCCCGAGCGCGACGAGTTGCGCCAACTGGGACTGACTGTGGACCTCGGGTCCGGGGCCGGGCGGGTAGGTGCCGTCATGGCGTGGCCACCGGGCGATCGGCAAGCCGGGGACATCGCTCACCTCGGCCATCGTCAGGCTGGAGCGCCGGGCGAGCGGATGCGACGCCGGCACGATGGCGACCTGGCCTTCGGTCAGGATCTCGGCGCTGTCAAGGCCGGTCATCACGTCGAACGGGGTGTGCATGATCGCCACGTCGGCGCGGCCGTCGCGCAGGATCTGCCCCTGCTCGCCGATCTCACACAGCAACACGTCGATCTCGACGGCTCCGGGGCGTGCGGCATAGGCGTCGAGAAGTTGTTTCAGCAGCTCATGGGAGGCGCCTGCCTTCGTGGTGAGCACCAGGCCGGACGGCGCCGACGCGGCGCGGCGGGTGCGGCGGGCGGCTGCGTCAACGGCGTCGAGTGCGCGCCGGGCTTCCACCAGCATGATCTCACCCGCGGTGGTGAGCGAGACTCCCCGGCGATCTCGGTTCAGGAGTAGTACCCCGAGGCGGCGCTCCAGTTGCTGGATGGCGCGGGACAGCGGCGGCTGGGCCATGTTCAGACGTTCGGCGGCACGGCCGAAGTGCAGCTCTTCGGCCACCGCTACGAAGTACCTCAGCTCGCGGGTCTCCAGTCCGTCCACCGTTGCAGGATACCCCTGATACCCGTGGGGTATCAGGCGCTGATCGAACCGGTCTTGGACAGTGCCGCCTTCTCACCCGCACCATTTCCTACCGGGGCCCCAGACGGCAATCGCACAAGGAGCCGTCAACGTCTTTCCCTCGCTCTTATGAAAGGCCACAAACGTGAGCACGACCTCTTCTTCTCTTCCCGGCGGCACCTGGGCCCTGGGCGACATGACGGTCACGCGATTCGGCTACGGCGCCATGCAGCTCGCCGGGCCCGGGGTGATGGGTCCGCCCGCGGATCGTGACGCGGCCCTCGCCGTCCTCCGCGAGGCCATCGACCTCGGAATCACGCACATCGACACCGCGTACGCCTACGGCCCCCGCATCACCAACGAACTCATCCGCGAGGCGCTGCACCCGTACCCCGGCTCGCTGCACGTGGTCACGAAGGTCGGCGCCACCCGTGACGAGCAGGGCGGATGGCCGCCGGCTCGTGAGCCCGACCAACTGCGCCGCGCGATCGACGAGAACCTGGAAAGCCTCGGGCTCGACACGCTGGACCTGGTCTACCTGCGCCTCGGCGACGCCGCGGGGCGCCGGCCGGGCTCGCTTTCCCGGGCCTTCGAAACGCTCGCCGAGCTGCGGCAGCAGGGCCTGATCCGGCACCTCGGCGTGAGCAACGCGACGGCGGAGCAGGTCTGGGAAGCCCACGCGATCGCGCCGATCGTGAGCGTGCAGAACATGTACAACCTCGCCTACCGCGACGACGACGAGCTCATCGACCGACTCGCGGCCGAGAACATCGCGTACGTCCCCTTCTTCCCGCTCGGCGGCTTCAGCCCGCTTCAGTCCGAGGCGCTTTCGGCGGTGGCGGCACGACTGAACGCCACGCCGATCTCCGTCGCGCTGGCGTGGCTGCTGCGGCGCTCGCCGAACATCCTGCTCATTCCGGGAACCTCGTCCGTGAGACACCTGCGGGAGAACGTCGCCGGCGCCGGTCTCTCGCTCAGTGACGAGGACGTCGCCGAACTGGAGAAGATCAGCGGCCAAGCCTAGCGGGCGGTCGCGCGGCCGTGACACAACGATGACACGGCGCTGACAAGGCGGGGATACGGTCGGCCGACAGTGGATGGGGTTCACCGGCGCCTGCTCCTCAGCGGGTCCGGCTGTCTCCGTGCCACCGAGGAAGGCTGATCGATCGTGACCGAACGCGTACGCGTGGCTGTGCTGGCGGGTGGGCCGTCCGCCGAGCATGAGGTGTCGCTGCAGTCGGCGCAGGCCGTGCTCGATGCCCTGCCGAGAGATCTGTACGAGCCCGTCGCCGTCATCATCGATCGGCAGGGCAGGTGGCCGGTGGAGCTGCGACGCGACCTGGCGGACGTGGTCTTCCCCGTGATGCACGGGCCGTTCGGCGAGGACGGCGTCGTCCAGGGGCACCTGGAGACGCTGGGCATCCCGTACGTGGGCTGCGGCGTCCTGGCATCGGCCGTGGGCATGAACAAGGTCGCGATGCGGCGCGCGTTCCTGGCGGAGGACATTCCGGTCACCCCCCATGTGTGGTTCACCGAGCACGAATGGCGCACCACCACCGACCACTGGGATCTGGTGAAGTCGCTCGACTGGCCGATGTACGTCAAACCGGCCGGCATGGGCTCCTCCATCGGCATCTCCCGTGTCACCTCGATGGAGGAGCTGCGCGCGGGCGTGGAACTGGCGCTGGCGTACGACCGGATGGTCATCGTCGAGCAGGGCGTGACCGCGCGCGAGATCGTCTGCGGCGTGCTCGGCGGCCATGACACGCCGGAGGTCTCGGTGCCCGGCGAGCTCATCGTGCCCGGCGACTGGCTCGACTACGAGGCCAAGTACCTCAGCCCGGCCGAGATCGCCACCATCCCCGCCGTGCTGCCGGAACGGGTGGCCGAGGACGTACGCGAGCTGACCCTGCGCGCCTTCCGGGCGATCGGAGGCTACGGGCTGGCCCGTGCCGACTTCCTCTATGAGGAGGACACGGGCCGCCTGTACCTCCTGGAGATCAACACCATGCCCGGTTTCACGCCCCGTTCCGTCTACGCCAGGGCCTGGGCCGCGAGCGGTGTCCCGTACCCGGACCTGCTGCGCCGCCTCATCGACCTCGCGTTCGCCAGGAGCGGCGCGTGATCCCCATGACGCTGAACACGATCGCGCAGGTCGTCGGCGCAAGGCTGTATGACGTGCGCGATCCGGAGGCGCTGGTGACGGCGCCCTCGGCGGTCGATTCGCGCGAGGTGGTGCCCGGCGGCCTGTTCGCCGCGACGGCCGGCGCCCGCGTTGACGGTCACGACTACGCGGCCGGCGCCGTCGCGAGCGGCGCCGTCGCCGTGCTGGCCTCACGGCCCGTCGGCGTGCCCGCCCTCGTGGTCGAAGACGTCCAGCTCGCGCTCGGCCTGCTGGCCAGGCACCTGCTCGAACACATCGGCCCGACCGTGATCGGCCTGACCGGCTCCGTGGGCAAGACCACGACCAAGGACCTGCTGGCCCAGGTGCTCGAACGGCACGCGCCGACGGTCGCCACCGACAGGTCGTTCAACAACGAGCTCGGGCTGCCGCTCACCGTGCTGCGCGCCGATGCCACCACCCGATACCTGGTGCTGGAGATGGGCGCGGGCCGGAAGGGCGACCTGACGTATCTGACCGGGCTCGCACCGCCCCGGATCGGGCTGGTGCTCAATGTCGGCACCGCACATGTGGAGCGCATGGGGAGCGGGCCGGCCGACGTGGCCGAGGCCAAGGGCGAGCTGGTCGAGGCGCTTCCGGCGGACGGGTTCGCCCTGCTCAACGCCGACGACCCGTACGTCCTGGGCATGGCCGGCCGCACCAAGGCCCGGACCCTGTTGTACGGCAGGTCGCCGGAGGCACTGGTGCGAGCCGAAGACGTGCGGATGGACGACCGGGCGCGAACGGCGTTCGAGCTGGTGACGCCCTCCGGCCGCGCCCCGGTCCGGCTCGACCTCATCGGCGAGCACCAGGTGAGCAACGCCCTGGCCGCGGCCGCCGTCGCCACCGCGCTCGGCCTGGACGCCGCCGAGATCGCCGACGGGCTGACCGCCGCACGGCGGCGTTCGTCGGGCCGGCTGGAGATCGTGGCACGACCTGACGGCGTCACCGTCGTCAACGACGCGTACAACGCCAGCCCCGAATCCATGCGGGCCGGGCTGCGGGCGGTGAAGGCCCTGGCCGGCACCCGTCGTACCGTCGCCGTGCTCGGCGCGATGGGGCAGCAGGCGGACGCCTCCCGCGCCCGGCACGCCGAGGTGGGCCGGCTCGTCGCCGACCTCCGCTTCGACGTGCTGATCGCGGTCGGAGCAGGGGACCCGCTCGCGATGGCGGAGGCGGCGGAGTCGGCGGACCAGGGCGTGGCCGTCCATGTCGTCGAGGACGTGCCCGGGGCCCTCAGGCTGGCCACCGCGCTTGTCCGGCCGGGAGACGTGGTGTTCGTCAAGGCCTCCAGCGAGATCGGGCTCGGCGCCTGCGCCCGTGCGCTGGCCGGCGCCTGACCCTTCGCGTATCGCGGAGTCGCCGAACGGATCGGCGAGTCCATGCCGGTGCACTGGCCAGGCCGGTGCCGGCACCCTCACCGTGGCCGGCGCCGACCAGCCCGCCGGCACAAGCCAGCGAAACGGAGTTCCATGCGCGCTATCGGTCTCATCGGCGGGTTGAGCTGGGAATCGACGGCGATCTACTACCAGATCATCAACCAGCGGGTACGCGAGCGGCTCGGCGGCAGCCATTCCGCCAACAGTCTCATCTGGTCGATCGACTACACCACCGTCGAAGACCTCATCTTCGCCGACCGCTGGGACGAGGTGAGCACGCTGCTGGCCGATGCCGGCAGGAAACTGCAGGACATCGGCGCCGAGGTCCTGCTCGTGTGCAGCAACACCTTCAGCCGGGTCAGCGACGACGTGGCACGGGCCGCGAGCGTGCCCGTGCTGCACATCGCCGACGCCGTGGGCGCGGAGGTCCGGGCCAGGGGGATGCGCAAGGTCGGCCTGCTGGGCACGCGCTTCACCATGGAGCAGCCCTTCTACCGGGACCGGCTGGCCGCCCACGGCTTCGACGTGGTCGTCCCACGGCGCGAGCAGCGGGAACTGGTCCATCGCGTGATCTTCGACGAGCTGGTGCGCGGGGTGCTCCGGGAATCGTCCAGGGACGCGTACGCCCGGATCATCGCCGACCTCGCGGCCGACGGAGCCGAAGGCGTCATCCTCGGCTGCACGGAGATCGAGCTCCTGATCACCGAGAAGGACACCTCCATCCCGCTGCTGCCGAGCGCTCGCCTGCACGCGGAGGCGGCGGCCGGCTTCGCGCTGGCCGGCTGACGCACGATCGCCTGGCGCAACAGCTCACCCGGTCCTGCGTCCGCTTCCCCGCCGGCGGGGACCAGGCCGATCGCCGGACGGTCCGGGCAGGACCGGCCGGCGACTCCGCCTGCGACAGCAGCTACATCTGGTCCCCGTTCCCGACGACGTAGCCCACACCGGGGTGGGGGCGCCGCCGTGGTGGCGTGCCGCCGCATTCCGGGCGGTACTCGAAATGCCACCACTCGTTGTCGTACATGCGGTACAGGTCGTAGCGGGCGCCGTGTTCCTCCAGCCAGCGCGCGCCCTCGTGGGGGCGCACGTCCAGCGCGATGCCCTTGACGTGGCCGGACTCCGCCGGTGGCAGCACCAGCATCCGCGCCGAGGCCGGGGAGCCGGAGCGGCGCACCTCCTCCTCGAACATCCGTTGCTGGACAACGGGATCGCGGTATCCCGAGGTGAGGCCGATGAGCTGGCCGTGACGCCAGAGCGCCTCGGTGCGCGCCGCGGTGAACGCCGCCCTGGCGCCGTCGGTGAGCCCGGTGAGGTCCTCGGCGGGGAATCGCATCCCCAGCGCCCAGCGGCAGGCCACTTCGCGGGCGCGGCCGGGATGGCGGACGAACGCCACGGGCAGCAGCAGCGCGGCGAGCACCAGCGTGACCGCGGCGTACAGGCGGTCTCTGGGCCGAGGTGGGATCGTGCGTGGCTCGTTCATGACGAACTACGATTGGCACGGAATGTGCGCGCGCTGTCAGCCGTATGTCACCGTTCATCGACGGCGGCCACCCATCGGCGCGACCGTGACACAACCATGACACGGCGCGGACGAGGAGGGCACACGGCCGGCCGACAGTGGATGGAGTCAACCGTCGGGCGAATTACGGAGCGTGCGGTGAAACCCGGGGGCGTGTCGCGAGTGTTGTTGATCGAGGATGACCCGGCCGTGCGGGAGGGCCTTGAGCTGGCCCTGACCCGGCATGGGCACCGGGTGCGCGCGGTGGAGTCCGGCGAGCAGGGGCTGGACCGGCTGCGTGCGGACCTTCCCGACGTCGTCGTGCTCGATCTGATGTTGCCCGGCATGGACGGGTTCGAGGTCTGCCGCTGCATCCGGGCCGCCGGCGACGTGCCGATCATCATGCTGACCGCGCGCGGCGACGACATGGACGTGGTGGCCGGGTTGGAGGCGGGCGCCGACGACTACGTGGTCAAACCGGTGCAGCCCAGGGTGCTGGAAGCACGCATACGCGCGGTGCTCCGGCGGATCGGCCGGGACCAGGCCGAGCTGGAGCGGCACGGCGACCTGACCATCGATCGCGCAGGGCTGGTGGTCGCCAAACGCGGCGTGCCGGTCAGCCTCGCCCCGACCGAGCTGCGCCTGTTGCTCGAACTCTCCGGCACGCCGGGCCGGGTGCACAGCCGCCAGCACCTGCTGGAGTCGGTGTGGGAGCACGGGTACTTCGGCGACTCGCGGCTGGTGGACGCGTGCGTGCAGCGGTTGCGCGCGAAGATCGAGGACGATTCGGCGGCGCCCGTCTACGTGCAGACGGTGCGTGGGTTCGGGTACCGGTTCGGGCCGGTGTGAGCCGCCGGTGGCACCTCGGCCGAGCCTGGGGCTGCGTGCCCGCCTGTTGCTCGCGTTCGCACTGCTGTGTGTGGTCACCGCGGCGGCGGTGGCCGGCGGGCTCTACGTCCAGGCACGCAACGCCATCCTGCAGCGGACCCAGGACGCCGCGGTGCGGGCGATGACCAGCCGCCTGGAGGCGATCTACCCGTTGCGGACTCCGGCGCCGGGCCCGGACGAGCTCGGTGAGATCGCCGCTGCCGCGACCGACCAGAACAGCTTCGCGGTCGCCTTCTACGGCGATGTGCACTCCCCGGTCGCCCCGCCGCCGGGACCACCCGCCGGCCCCGGCGAGCCACCTCGTGGACCAGGCGGGAGGCCCCATGAACCAGGCGGGAGGGCCCATGAACCGGGCGGGAGGCCCCGGGCCATGGATCTCGGGGTGATCTCACCGGAGTTGCGGCAGGTGGTGGCCGGCGGCCGTACCGCATGGCAACGTGTGGAGTGGCAGGGCGGGCCCTGGCTCATCATCGGCATGCCGTTGCTGATCGTCGAGGGGGACCGGCCGACGCGGCTGTCCGGCATCGAGGTCTACGCCGCGCGCAGCCTGCTCGCCGAACAGCGCAGCATCGACGGGCTCGCCGTATCCGCCTGGGGCACCGGCGCGGCGGCCATGGGGTTCGCGGTCGTCCTGGCGTTGCTGGCCACCCGCGGCGTGCTGCGCCCGGTGCGCGAGCTCGGCCGGGCGGCACGCCTGCTGGGCGAGGGCGAGCTGCGCACCAGGATCGCGGTCCGCGGCTCCGATGAGCTGGCAGACGTGGCGCGCACGTTCAACAACACCGCCGCGGAGCTGGAACGGCACGTCGAGCAGCTCCGCGCGATGGAGGCCGACGCCCGCCGGTTCGTGGCCGACGTGTCCCACGAGCTGCGCACCCCGCTGGCCGCGCTCGCCGCGGTCGCCGACGTCCTCGACGAGGAGGCGGCCCGGCTGCCCGAACCCGCCGGCAGGGCCGCCAGGCTGGTCAGCCAGGAGACGCTCAACCTCACCGGGCTGGTGAACGACCTCATCGAGATCAGCAGGTTCGACTCCGGCGTCGCGGCCCTCGCGCTGAACGAGGTCGACATGGCCGAGCTGGTGGGCGCGACCCTGCGCGCCCGGGGCTGGTCGGAGCTGGTGCACACCGAGCTGCCACCCGCGGTGACGGCACGGCTGGACCCGCGCCGGGTGGACGTCATCCTCGCCAACCTGGTCGGCAACGCCCTGGGGCACGGTGAGCCACCGGTGTCGGTACGCCTCTCCGCCGACGCGCACTGGATCACCATCGATGTCCGCGACCACGGACCGGGGCTGGACGAAACCGTGCTGCCGCACGTGTTCGACCGCTTCTACAAGGCCAACGCGGCCAGGGCCAGATCCGAGGGCAGCGGCCTCGGCCTCGCCATCGCCCGCGAGAACGCGCGCCTGCACCGAGGCGACCTCACCGTCGCCAACGCCCCGGACGGCGGCGCCGTCTTCACATTGCGCCTGCCCCGCCGGGCACACGATCCTGACGGAGACCCCGAGTGAGGACCGGGCTCGCCCGCCGCGTACTCGCCGCGGGCCTCGTATCGCTCATCGCCGTAGCCGGCTGCGGCGTGCGCCCCACCGGCGTCGTCCCCGCCGGCGACCCGCCGAGCGGACCCGTCGAACTGGCCACGACGATGACCATCTACCTGGTGAAGAACGGCCGGCTCAGCCCGGTGACGCGGCCAGGCCGTCGCCTGTCCCAAGCGGACATCCTCACGCTGCTCGCAGCCGGCCCCACCGAGAGGGAACAGGCGCACGGACTGACCACCGACGTCCCCCCCGACGCCGGCCCGTTCTCGGTGACCGCCAAGCCGACCGGCCACATGGTGGTCACCCTGTCCACCCCGGCCGACGACCTGTCCCCCCTGGCCGTCCAGCAGATCGTCTGCACGGCCGCCGCCACGGTGCCGGAAAGCCCCGCCCAGGTCACCGTCATCGCCGCCGGCCAGAACATCGGCCCCCGAAACTGCCCGAGATGACGGCAGCGCCCTCCCCTTTCGGACAGACCACCGCCGAGTTTTCTGAATGCGAGCGTCCACGTAGCCGCTCAACTCTCACGCGATCCAGTCTCGCAGCCACCTCGCACGCGACAGGCTGCAGCCATCGGGAAGCCCCTGGCGGAGTGGTCATCGATGCCTCCTCACAGGCCGAACAAGGACTCCTGCTGTCCCTTGGCAGCCTCCTGCTCCAGCTCCAGGAGCTTGGGGGTGATCTCGGCGATCCTGCGCAGGTGGGACAGACTGTTCCAGGGCCCGTCGTCGAGCAGGCGGCCGAAGACGGCCAGGGTGACGACGACGTCGGCCAGGGCACGATGCCGGTCTGGGGGCGCCGGAATGGCCAGGTGGCGCAGCAGGTCGTCCAGGCGGTGCCGGGCCAGGTCGGGGTAGGCGGTACGGGCGAGCCGTACGGTGTCGAGCAGGGGGATGCGGGCGAGTGCCGGGCAGTGGTCGCGCTGGTCGAAGATCAGTCCGGCTTCGTAGGGGGCGTTGTGCGCCACGAGCAGGTACGGCGGGCGGGTGAGCCGCCCGTCAAGGGCGGACATCACCTCACTCGCCGCGGGCGCGTCGGCGAGCATCGCAGGTGTGATGCCGGTCTGGGCGATGTCGTACGGGGTGAGCGTCACGTCCTCGGGCGGGCGGATCAGGGAGGTGAATCGCGCCGTCTCGGTCAGTGCGCCATCCCGGTGCCTGGCGGCGATCGCCGCCACCTCGGTTGGCTCGGGGCGCCGCCCGGCGGGGGTGACGGTTTCGAAGTCGATGACGACGAAGGTGATGTCGTTCAGCTCCATGCGCGAGCCTCCCCGGCGATGGTGGTGACCATGTGACGGATGCGTTGTGGGCCATCCTGCTCGGTGAGCACCACGGCGAGGTGGTGGTTGACGCGTTCGTGGGCTCGCAGCCAGTGTCGCCCATACTCGCCTACGTCTCCCCAGCCGGGCACGCCTACATCGACCGCCGCCTGTACTTCCCGGGGCCTGGGCCGGCGACCCGGCCGCCGGGGCGAGGCGCACGTCCCCGAACACCGGCCATAAGAAGTCGAACAGCTCGCCGAAGTTCCGCTCGGGCGCCTCCCGGCCACGCCTGCGGATGCCCGTGCACGAACGGCGACGGCGGCCAAGCGGCCGTCCGATGACGGCGAAAGGACCCGCCGGCTCGCGCGGGCGGGTCCTTCGGGGCGGCGGGCTAGAAGACGTCGTGCCAGCCACCGCAGTTGTCGAGCTTGTGGTCGCCCTCGCACACTCGGACGTCGAAGTCCTTCTTGAAGATGAAGTCCTTGAAGTGGATCTTGCCGAAGGTCTTGTAGTAGTTCTGGTGGAACCGGCCGAACTTGTCGTACCACTTGAACCAGACGTAGGTGTACTCGCGGTCGCCGCGGTCCACGTCCACCAGGTCCCCGCCGAAGTAGTAGAAGCCGTGCTTCTTGTACCAGTAGCCCTTGAAGTAGCCGTCGTGGCTGTCGGCCCAGTACTTGAACGTCCGCCCGAACGTGGTAGCGGCCCCGTCCTGAGCGGTGACCTTGGCGGACGTGGCGGCCTTCACCGGCGCGGCGGCCGGCGTGGCGGCCTGCGCGGGCGCGGCGGCCAGGCCGATGGACAGGGCGGCGGCCACAGCAGCGCCGGCGACGATGGTGCGAATCTTGGTCACGGTGTTCTCCCGGTGATCGTTACGGTTTCGCCGGACCGAGCCGCCTGTTCCCGGCGGTCCCTCCCTTGCCCGGCACCGCATACGTTAGGAAGATCGGCCGCGCCCATCTGCGCACGAATCCACACAACCACCCTTGTGTGCAGTCATACGCATTCAGAGCCCACCAAACGCCGCCGGCCTGCCCACCCGTACCGTCTCAGTCGGGAATCGGAAAACGGTAGTCGAAGACGGTCGTGTCCCCCGCGAGGACGGCGATCATGACTTCGACCGCGCGACCGGTGTCGTCGAAGACCGTCCTGACGAGTTCCATGACCGGCGTGCCCGTCGGCAGGGCCAGCGCGATGCTCTCGCGTCGGCACGGCATGCGGGCGCACACCTCCTCACGGACCTCGGCGAGACGCAGTCCGGCGGATTCCAGGACGGCGAAGCTCCCGCCGGGGCCGGTGTCCTCCTGCTGGATCGCGGTACCGGCGACCAGGTCGAGGGGGTGGTAGGAGTCGGCGAGCCGCGTGGGGCGGTTGCCGACGTAGCCGGTCCCGCTACGCAGCCAGACGGGCGTGCCAGGCGGCACATTCAGGCGTTCCGCGACGGGTTCGGGAGCGGGGACCTCGGCCGGCTCGCGAACGGCCTGCCGGGCGGCGTGGCTGTGCGTGCCGGGTCCGGCAAGCAGGGTGGCCCGCGCCTCAGGCTCCGGCCCCTGACCGCGTACGTGGCGTTCGACACCGTAGCGAGCTGACCGCGCCCGGCCGCGGACGACGAAGCCGGGGCTGGGGACGAACTGGATGACGCCTTCCCGCTGGAGGGCGTCGATGGCCTTCTGTACGGTGCCGCGGGCCACGCCGTATCGCCGCTGGAGGTCCTCAACGGACGGAAGCAGGGCGCCCGGCGCACGTTCACCGGATTCGATCTCTTCCAGCAGGTCATCGCATATGTCGCGATAGGACACCGGCACGCTCTCGCCCCTTCCCGCTCGTCACCCGCCCAGGTGACCCGTGTCGCCCGGCCAATCTAGCCCGGTATCGCACACAGTGATCAGTGCGCCGGCGCGGGAGGCGAGGTCCACGACGGTCGTCAGCGGGCGGCGGTGCCGAGCGCGGCGGACGCGCATCGGCCGATCACCTCGCAGTACGCGGCCGAGCCCTCCGAGCCGATCATCCCTGGCTGCATCTGGTTCATCACGTAGCAGATGGTCATCCGCCGATCGAGATCCATGATGATCAGGGAACCGCCCCATCCATCCCAGAAGCAGATTTCGCCGGCGGGCACGAAGGGCACCCCTGCGGCTCGGGCAGGGCGTAGCCGATCCCCCAGCGCATCGGTATCCCCAGGACCAGGTCGGGGCCGGGTGAGATAGTCCAGCTCGTGGGAGTCGAGCGCGTGAGTCAGGTTGCCCCGGTCGCGCTCCCGCTCGGCCATGCGCTCGAAGACGCCGGCAACGTAGCCCTGCACCGGACCACGAAGGCGCGCGGCCCGGTCAACGAGAAGTAAGCATGGCGCTGGGGCCGGGCGCCGGTTCCCGCGCCGCGCCCACCCGCTCGGCCGGCCGTTCGAGGGCGTCGGCCACGTCGTCGCCGTCCTCGGTCGGCACGACCGTGGCGCATCCCGGCGGGCGCAGGTCGCCCGGCTCGCCGGGGTAGGCGAAGAACGCCACCGGCGGGCGCGCCCCCGCCGGCACCAGGTACTCGGCCCCGTCGAGCTGGGCGGCGACCGCGTCGGCGCGGTAGGCCGGCCGCTCCACGGCCGGGACGCCGGAGCCGCGCTCCTGGCGGGCCGGGAACATCTCGGCGTGCACGCGGGCCGGGTGGCATGGCGGATGCGGGCCGCGGCGCAGGGCGTCCCCGCCCAGCAGCAGGACGCATCGCCCGCCCGAGGCGAGTGCGCCCGCCGCCTCCTCCACCGCGGCCTCCGGCACGACCGCAGGGCGGCGTACGGCGACCGGCGGCGCGGGGCTCGCGCCCTCCGACCAGGAGACATCGGCGGGCAGGATGAGGGTGGCCGTGCGTCCCGGGCGGGGCCATGGCGGGCCGCCGCTGCCGCGGCGGCGTCGCCGTCCGGCGCAGCCCCGGGCGACCGCCTCGGCGCGTCGGCCGCCACGTCGGCGGCGCGCGAGCTGCGGCGTACCCAGCCGGACACCGAGCCCGCCAGTGCCTCGACGTCGGAGTCCAGCGGGGCGTCGAAGCGGCGGTGGTAGGTCGCGTGGTCGCCCACGACGGCCGGCACCGGGGTGTGCGCGCGCCTGGCGTTGTGCAGGTTCGCCGGCCCGTTGCCCAGCCCCGGCTCCAGGTGCAGCAGCACGGCCGCGGGGCGCCACGTGCCCGGCATACGGGGCGTGCTGTGCCCGTTCGGGGGGCGCCACCGGGGCCGCCGACGGGTACGGGCGGATGGCCGTTCTGTAACTCGCAGGTCACGGCCCTGGGCGGGCGTATTCGCCGGGGGGACTACGGTGGTGATCACCGACAGGGGAGGTGGCCGCATGCGGCGTTTGGAGGAGAGGGTCGCGGTCGTCACGGGCGCCGCGCACGGGATCGGGCGGGGCATCGCGGAACGGCTCGCCGCCGAGGGCGCGGCCGTGGCCGTCGCCGACATCGACGGCGAGGCGGGGGAGCGGGTCGCGCAGGGGCTCGCCGCGCAGGGCGCGCGGGCCGTCGCGGTGGCCTGCGACGTGACCTCGCGCGAGGACGTCGAGCGGGCCGTCGGCTCCGTGGTGGACCGGTTCGGCGGCCTGGACGTGCTGGTCAACAACGCCGGCGGCGGCAGGTCGCTGCCCGAGTTCGAGGACCTCGACACCGAGGACTGGCACCGGCAGGGCGACCTCACCCTGCTCGGGGCCGTGCACTGCGTGCGGGCCGCGCTGCCCCATCTGATCGCATCCCGCCACGGCGGGCGCGTGGTGACGGTGGGGTCGATCAACGCGCTGGCGCCGTTCGGCAGTGTGCCGTACTCGGCGTACAAGGCGGGCCTGATCAGCCTCACCCAGAACCTGGCCGCGCGGTACGCCGATCGCGGGGTGCGGTTCAACCTGGTCGCGCCGGGCACGGTCGGCACCCGGGTCTGGGAGGACAAGCCCGGCCGGCTGGAGGCGATCGGCCGCACGGTCCCGCTGGGCCGCGTCGGCCGCCCCGGTGACATCGCCGCCGCCGTCGCCTTCCTCGCCTCCGACGACGCCGAGTGGATCACCGGCGTGACCCTCCCCGTGGACGGCGGCGCCCTGCTCAACGCCGGCCGCCTGTTCACCGCGGCGTCGGGCCACGACACCTGACGTACGGTGGTCGCCGAGGACCTCGGCGTCAACGCTGACGTAATCGGGTTGCCGTCCTCCCGCGACCCGGGGGAGGGTGGGCTCATGAGCGAGGACACCGAGCCCGGCGGCACGCCGGCGGAGTCCGGCGGCGAGGCCGCGACCCCCGCCGCCTGGGTCGAGGCCAACCGGCACCGCCTGCCGCGGACGTACGCGGAGTTCAGCCGCTTCCCGATCGCCCACCGGCGGGCGATCTACAACGCGCTCGGGCCATCGGCGAGGTCCGCTCTGTGGGTCGAGCAGCTCACCCGCTACCTGGACGCCAACCCCGGCCTGCCGGCCGAGCAGCGGCAGGTGCTCACCGATGCCATGGCGCTGCTGCGCGACGAGCGCGCCCACCGGCACGACGCCGCGGGGCTCCCGCTCCTGCACGAGGAACTGCGCCGCCTGGAGGCCCGGGGGATCGCGGCGTTCGGCCGCGACCGGGCCCGAGACCTGTTCGCCACCCTCGGCCCCCCGGAGGGCGGCCCCCCGCCCCGCTGACGGCTGCGCCCGGGTCGGGCGCGCACCCGCGAGCCGCCACAGCAGCCAGGCGAAGTACGGGGCGCCGAGCAGCGCGGTCACCAGCCCGGCCGGCACCCGGGCGGGAGCGATGACGGCGCGGCCGAGGGGGTCGGCCTGGCTCACCAGCAGGGCCCCGAGGAGCACGGCCACTGGCAGCACGCCCGGTGCCGGCCAGGTCCCGCGCCGCGTGCGGTTGAAGATCACAGCCTGCCGGGTGAGTTGCCGCATGTGGCGGGGAGCCTGGCCGGCTTGGATGAGGGCTTGTCACACGAAGGGAACGCGGACATGCCGCGTTCCCTTGTTCGTGGTGCCCCCTGCAGGATTCGAACCTGCGCACCCGGCTCCGGAGGCCGGTGCTCTATCCCCTGAGCTAAGGGGGCTCGACGAGTGATAAGGCTACCAGCATCTGACCGTGGCTCGTCACCTTGATATCTCTGAGGGCACACATCGCTGGAAAGCTGCGCGGGGAAGGGGGTGTAGGGGTTAGCCTCGCGGCCGTGGGTGAGGTTCTGGGGCGTGTACTCGTAGTCGATGATGACGAGGTCATCCGGCAGCTCATTGCGGTGAACCTGACGTTGGAGGGGTTCGAGGTCGAGACCGCGTTCGATGGGCAGGACTGTCTCGATCGGGTGGTGGGCGTCATGCCTGACGTCGTGACGCTCGATGTGATGATGCCCAGGCTCGACGGGTGGGTGACCGCGGAGCGGCTGCGGAACGATGAGGAGACCCGGCATATCAAGGTGGTGCTGATCACGGCTCGGGCGCAGGAGGACGATCGGCGGCGAGGGCTGGGGATCGGGGTGGACGCCTATCTGACCAAGCCGTTCGACCCGGCGGAGCTGATCCAGGTGGTGCGGGATCTGGCGGTGTCGGCTCGGGCCGGCGGGCTATAGGGTCTGGCGGGCTACTGGGGCCGGCGGGGCTATAGGGTCCGGCGGCTATCGGGTCTGGCGGGCTATTGGCCTGGCTGTTGGGTCTGGTGGGCTGTTGGGTCTGGCGGGCTGTTGCTCTGGCTGTTGGGTCTGGCGCGGGCTGTTGGGGCTCGGCGGGTCAGTTCCGGGTGTGGCGGGGGGCGTGGGCGGCTGCCTGGGTGCGGGTGCTCACGCCTAGTTTGGCCAGGATGTTGCTGACGTGGACGCTGACCGTCTTCTGGGCGATGGTCAGGCGGGCGGCGATCTCGCGGTTGGTCAGGCCCTCGGCCACCAGGGACAGGACCTCGCGTTCGCGTTGGGTCAGGGGCGTCTGGGCGGGGGGCGCGGTCAGGCGGGAGTGCTGGGCCTGGGTGGTGAGGGCGCGGCGCAGGGGGGCGGCCTGGAGGGCCTCGGCGGTGGCCATCGCCTGGCGCCACTCGCGTTCGGCGGACTTGCGGTCGCCTTCGGTGAGGAGGGCGTCGACCAGGCGCCAGCGGGTGCGGGCGACCTCGTAGGCGAAGCCGTAGTCGAAGGCGGCCAGGACCTCGCGCCACATCGCGGAGGTGGCCGTGCCGTGTACGCGGTGCCACTCGGCCTCGGCGCGTCGCAGCCAGGCCATGCCCTCCAGGAGGAGCGGGCGCCGTGTGCCGGAGTCGGGGCCGGTGGTGGCGGCGTAGCGGGCGCGGGCGAGGAGGTCGTCGGCCAGGGCCGGGTCGCCGTGCGGGGGCAGGGCGGCCAGGCCGGTGGCGCAGATGCGGATGAGGGCGGGGTCGAAGGGCTCCAGGATCTCGACCACCGCTCGGACGTGGGCCAGGGCGGCCTGGGGGTCGCCCTGCCAGAGGGCGTGCTCGGCCTCCAGGCCCCGGGCGATGTACGACACGAGCGGGGTGTCGAAGAACCTGCGCAGCCAGGTGAGCCGTTCCTCGACGACGGGCAGGCCGCGGGCGACCTCCACGAACAGGGCGAAGGACGACAGTGTGGCCTCGGCCGGGGTGCCGACGCGGATGTTGAAGCCCGCGGCGACCTGCTGGGCCAGGTCCCACTCGCCCGCCACGTAGTGGATCAGGAAGCGGAGGAACCGCAGGTCGGTGCCGTAGGTGCTCCAGCGCAGGCCGGTCTCGTGGGACAGGCGGATGCCCTCGTCGGTGGTCTCGGCGGCGGCGGCCAGCTCGCCGCGCTCGTAGCGCAGCCGGGCCAGGCTGAAGATCGCGCGCAGGTTCACCGACAGGTCGGGGGAGCGGCGGGCGCAGGCGCGCTCCAGAAGGCGTTCGGCGCCGTCGAAGTCGCCCTCGGCCTCGGCCGCCGCCGCGAGCACGACCAGCGCACTGACCTCGGCGTCGAGGGCGCCGTGCGCCTCGGCCACGGCCAGGGCGCGCGCCGCGATGCCCCGGGCCTCGCGCTGCTCGGGAGTCCACATCAGCGTACGCGCGTACGTGGCGAGGGCGCGGGCGAGCTGCGGCCCCTCCGGCGCGGCCGCGACGGCGGCGGCGCCCGCCCGCGCGGAGTCGGCCACGGCGTCGGTCTCGTACAGGTAGTACGCGAGGCGCTCGTTGACCTCGGGGGTCGGCGGCAGGCGGCGGAGCTGGGCGATGGCCCGGTGGTTGTCGCCGCTGTCGGCGGCGGCGACCGCGCTGCGCAGCGCGAGCCCGGCGTGGTCGTCGCCCGCCAGGCGTTCCGGATCGGGCACCCGGTCCCACAGCGACAGCGCGGCCTCGAAGTGGCGGCGGGCCTCGGCGGGCGCGCCCAGCCGGATCGCCCGGCGCCCGGCCTCGGCCGAGGCCGCGAGCGCCCGGGGCAGGTCGTGGCTGGCCAGCGCGTGGTGCGCCAGCTCGGCGTACGTGCCGTCGTCCTCGCGGAGCCCGGCCGCGGCCGCGTCGGCGAGCAGGGCGGCGAAGCGGGTGTGCAGCCGGGTGCGCTCGCCCGGCAGCAGGTCGGTGTAGACGGCCTCCTGGAGCAGGGCGTGCCGGAAGGCGTAGCCCTGCCCGGCGCGGAGCATCAGGCCCTGGGAGACGATCTCGCGCATCGCGTCGTCGAAGTCGCGCTCGTCCAGCTCGCAGACCCGGGCCAGGATCTCGTGCCCGGCGTGCCGGCCCGCCACCGAGGCGGCGCGCAGCACGGCCTGGGCGGGCTCCGACAGCCGCTCGGCGCGTGCGAGCAGCAGCTCGGCCAGGCTCTCGGGCAGCCCTTCGCCGTACGTGGCCAGCAGCTCCTCGGCGTAGAACGGGTTGCCCTCGGCGCGGCGCACGATGGTGCCGATGGCGTCGGCGTCGGTGCCCAGCGCGGCCAGGTGGCCCGCCAGCTCGTCGGAGGTGAGCGGGCGCAGCTCGACCGGGGTCACCGCGGGCAGTCGGCGCAGCTCGGCGAGCAGCGGGCGCAGGGGGTGGCGGCGGTGCAGGTCGTCGGTGCGGTAGGTGCCGACCAGGCAGACCCGCTCGGTCTGCAGCATGCGGGTGAGGAACACCAGCAGGTCGCGGCTGGACCGGTCGGCCCAGTGCAGGTCCTCGAACACCAGCAGCACCGGCTGCCGCGCCGACAGCTCGGCCAGCATGGCGAGCGTGGAGCCGAACAGGCGCTGCTGGGTCAGGCCGCCGTGATCGTCCTTGGGGAGCGGGGGCGGGGTGCCGGGCAGGAGCCGGCGCAGGATCGGCCAGCGGGCGATCAGCTCGGGGTCGGCGCCGCGCAGCGCGTCGGCGAGCGGGAGGTAGGGCACGGCGTCGCCCAGCTCGGCGCACTGGCCGACGAGCACGGTGAAGCCCTCGTCGGCGGCGCGCCGGGCCAGCTCGGTCACCAGCCGGGTCTTGCCGATCCCGGCGTCGCCCCCGACCAGCGCCACCCCGGCGGAACCGGCCGCCGCGGCCCGTGCCACGCCCAGGAGGCGGTCCAGCTCGGCGGCACGCCCGACCAGCTCGTTCTCCGCCGTCGTACGCAGTGCCGCCACGCCGCCGAGTATCGCACGCCCCACCGACCGTGTTCGCCGCCAGGACCGCCGGGCGCGAATGGCCCACGGAACGAATGCCGGATTGGCCTGTCTGGGGAGGCCATGCGGCATCTAGCCTCGCGGGCATGGTGTCCTCGTCCACGCTCGTGGTGTTCGTCGTCGCGTCGCTCGCGCTCGTGGCCATCCCCGGCCCCAACCACCTCTACATCATCGCGCGGGGCATGGCGCAGGGCCGGGCTGCCGGGATCGCCTCGGCGCTGGGGGTGGAGGTGGGCACGATGGTGCACATCGCGGCGGCCTCGGCCGGTCTGTCGTACCTGATCGCGCGCTCGGAGGTGCTGTTCACGGTGGTGAAGCTGGCGGGCGCGGCGTACCTGATCCATCTCGGCGTCCGTACGCTGCGCCGCCGGGGCGGCGAGCAGGACGCGCCGGGGGCGGGGGAGGAGCGCCCGCTGCGCCGGATCTTCCTGGAGGGCCTGGTCGTCAACGTGCTCAATCCGAAGGTGATCCTGTTCTTCCTGGCCTTCCTGCCGCAGTTCGTACGCCCGGAGGCGGGCGCGCCCGCGCTCCAGGTGGTGGTGCTGGGCACGACGCTGCTGCTGCTCGGCCTGGTCTCCGACATCGTGTACGCCGTCGGCGCCGGCGCCCTGGGCGCCCGCCTGCGGGCCAGGGCTCGGGCCGGCGCGCTGCGCACCCTCAGCGGCGTCGTCTACCTGGGGCTCGGCGTCGCCACCGCCCTGACGGGTGCGCGTTCGGCGTAGCCGCCGTGGGACCACGGTCGCAGACCGCCGCGCCGGGTCATACCCGCGGGGCACACGCTCCCCGGCCTCCGGACCGATGCCCCCGCCTCCATGTGCGCCAAGAATGCTCACATGCCTGTGACGATCCTCGGCCTGAGCCCCGCGGAGTTCGCGGTCGTGCCGGCCGCCGTGGCCCTGGTGGCGGTCCGCCTGTTCCCGCCCCGCGCGCGCCGGCCGGTCGCGTCGGCCGCCGCGGCGGTCTTCGCGGTGTCCGCGGTGGTGGCGGCCGTGCTCGGGGTCCGCTGGCAGCTCGCCCCCGTCCTGGCGGGCGGGGCCGTCGCGCTGGCGCTCGCCGTTCCCACGCTGCTCGGACGGCGTGCGTGGCCGGCCGGCCGGTGGCCGGCGGTGGCGGGATCGGCGGCGTGCCTGGCCCTGATCCTGGCGGGCGGGGCGGTGGCGTGGGCGCTGCCGGTGCCCGTGTTCCCCGAGCCGTCGGGCCCGTACGCGGTCGGCACCACCGTCGTGCAGTGGACCGACGCCGGCCGCGCCGAGACGGCCACCGCCGCACGCGATGACCGGCGTACGGTCGTGGTCCAGCTCTGGTACCCCGCCCGTGAGAGCCCGGACGCCCCACGGGCGCACTACCTCGGCCGTACGCCGGGGGAGGCGCGGGCCGTCGCCCGCGGCGCCGCCGCGTACCTCGGTGTGCCCGGCTTCGTGCTGGACCACCTGCCGATGGTCCGCACCCACGCGGTGCCCGGCGCCCCGGTGGCCGAGGGCGGCGGCCGGTTCCCGGTGGTGCTGTTCTCTCCCGGGCTGGGGGGCGTGCGCACCCAGAACACCGCCTGGGCGGAGGAGCTGGCCAGCCGCGGCTACGTCGTGGCGGGCCTGGACCATCCGTACGACTCGGCCGTCGTCACCCTCGCCGACGGCCGCGAGATCCGCACCCGGGTCGCGGCCACCGGCGACCCGGAGCGGGACGAGCGGCTGGCGGCGGGGTGGACCGCGGTCCGGGCCGCCGACCTCGGCTTCGTGCTCACCCAGCTCGCCCGCCTCGACCGCGGCGAGATCCCGGGCCCCCTGACCGGCCGGCTCGACACCGGCAGGGCCGCCGTGACCGGTCACTCCATCGGCGGGGCCGCCGCCTTGCAGGCGCTCCGGCAGGACGACCGGTTCGCGGCGGCCATCGACATCGACGGCTTCCCGCGCGACCCCGCCCCCCGGGCGTTCCACCGGCCCGTGCTCGCGCTCACCCAGGACGTCCGGCGGGGGGAGAACCCGGACTACATCCCCCGCCTCACCGAGGTGCTCCGGCTCGGCACGGCGACGGACTACCTGCTCACCGTGCCCGGGTCGGCGCACCTGACGTTCACCGACGCCCCGCTGTACCTGCCGCCGCTGCCGGCGCTCGCCGGCTCCTCCGGCCGCACCGACGGGCTCCGGGTCACCGCGGCGGCCACCGTGGCCTTCCTGGACACCGTGCTCCACGGCCGGCGGGACGACCTGACCGCGGCCCTGTCCCAGTACGGCGAGCTGACCGTCCACTAGGCGGCGCGCCGGGACAGGGGCGAAGGTCCCCGATCTCCGGGGACCTGTGATCCGCGGAGGGGAGCGGTACGGCCCTGCCGCCCCCGGCGGCGTCGCGGTGCACTGGGAGTGCGCCAGAACGGCACGCGGACCACGAAAGGGGCCGGCAATGGCCACCACGCACGGGCGGCACGAGACGTCCGCCCTCCCCCTCCCCGCTTCCCCCCAGGCTCCCGCCCGCGCGGCCGGCTACGCCTGGGGCCTGGCCCGGATCGCCATCGGCTGGATCTTCCTGTGGGCGTTCCTGGACAAGACCTTCGGCTGGGGCTTCGCGACCCCGCCGGAGCGCGCCTGGCTCGCGGGCGGCAGCCCCACGACCGGCTTCCTGAAGGGCACCTCCGAGCACGCGCTCGGGGGGTTCTTCTCCGCCCTGGCCGGGCAGGTCTGGGTGGACTGGCTGTTCATGCTCGGCCTGCTCGGCGTCGGCGCCGCGCTGATTCTGGGCGCGGGCGTGCGGGTCGCCGCGGGCGCCGGCACGGCGATGCTGCTGCTCATGTGGGCGGCGGAGCTGCCCCTGGAGACCAACCCGTTCCTGGACGACCACATCGTCTACGCGATCGTCCTGATCGGCCTGGCGCTGGCCGGCGCGGGCGACACGCTCGGGATCGGCAGGTGGTGGGGCAACACCGCCCTGGTCCGGGACTTCCCGGTCCTGAAGTGACCAGCCGGCGCCCACCCCCGCCCCGGGGGTGGGCGCCGCCGTTTCACGCCCCTCGGCCCGCGCGGTGGCGGGGGCGCAGGGCGGGGCGGCCGGGGCCGAGGACCGCGATGTGCGGGTGGATGCCGGACAGGCTGACGTGCCGCAGGTGGACCGGCACTAGCCCGTGCCCGATCGCCGTACGCAGCTCGGCCGGGTCGGGCAGCAGCACCACGGCCCGGCCGCGCAGCACCCGGCGCAGCTCGGCCCACCAGGCGCCGGGCCGTGCCGCGACCCGGCCGCGCGCCGCGACCTGCTCGCCCCAGGGCGGGTTGGCCAGCACGACGTCCGCGCTCCCGTCGGCCAGGGGCAGCCGGGCGGCGTCGGCGCGCTCCAGCCGGACCGAGGGCATGCCGGCGGTGTTGGCCCGCGCCGCCGCCAGCGCCCGCGGGTCCAGGTCGTAGCCGCGGACGCGTACGCCGGGCCGGGCGGCCTCGGCGGCCAGCGTGCCGGCGCCGCAGAACGGGTCCACGACCAGCTCGCCGTCGGTGGGGGCGGCCAGGTGCACCATGGCGGCGGCCACGGGCGGGTGCAGCGTGCCGGGCACGCCCTCCCGCTTGTACGCCCGCCGGTGCAGCGGCCGTTCGGCGATCCGCGCCATCAGCGCGGCGGTCTCCCCGTCCAGGGTGACCCGCCAGCCGGAGTACCCGGGCGGCGGCGGCTCGCCCTGCCGCCTGGAGTGGTAGGGCAGGCCGAGCGCGGCGGACAGGGCCGCCCCGACCTCGTCCTCCACGTCGTACCGGCTGAAGTTGCGCTTCCCGGTGAACGAGGCCGACACCTCGACGCCGTGCGCGCGCTCCGGCCCGCCGTACGCGGCGCGGGCGCGCAGGGCGGCGGCGCATCCGGGCCCGGAGGCGAGGGCGCGCAGCGCGCCGAGGGCGTCCTTGCCGCGGCCGATGTCCGGGATGCGCGCGGCCACCACGAACACGTCGTCGGGGGTGCGCAGCCCGGTCATGTCCGCCGGGGCCGGGGGCGGCGCGAAGCGCACCTCCCTGCGGCCGATGTGGGTGACCGAGCCGAGACCCGAGCGCAGGATCTCGCCGGCCACGATGGTTTCGATTCCGCCGACACTTCGCGCCACCAGGCGCGCCGCCGTCATCGGGCTGCGGCGCGACCGGGACGCGGGACGGCGAACAGGCATGCGTGAACCCGCATGAAACGTTCTTCTCCCACGTCGCGACCCGGGACGGCGCCACGCCGCCCCGCCTCGCCGGCAGCGGGATCTCCTCGGCCCGCCGGCGGATGTGGTCAGCGTCGGAAGAAGAACGTCATGCGGGGGACTTTACCAGATTCACATACGGGGAGGGGGTATGCTATGGTCCATGACGCAATACCCTAGGGGGGTAGGGTGTTGGAGCAGGTGCACGAGAGCGAGCGGATGAGAGGAGGAGCCGATGGCCGGATATTCCGCCGCCAAGCAGGACCATCTGCGCCGGCTGCGCCGTATCGAGGGGCAGATCCGGGGATTGCAGCGGATGGTGGAGGACGATCAGTACTGCATCGACATTCTCACCCAGGTGTCGGCGGGCACGAGCGCCCTGCGCTCCTTCGCCCTGTCCCTGCTGGACGAGCACCTCGCCCACTGCGTGGCCGAGGCGGCGCGCGAGGGCGGCCCGGAGGCCGACGCCAAGATCAAGGAAGCCTCCGACGCCATCGCCCGGCTCGTCCGGTCATAGCGGGCACCCGCCCCGGCGACCGTTTGCGTATCTATCGACATGGGAGTGAATGACATGACCACCGCTACCTACACCGTCACCGGCATGACCTGCGGCCACTGCGTCAGCTCGGTCAAGGAGGAGGTCGGCGAGGTCGCCGGGGTCACCGGCGTGGACGTCGATCTGGCCACCGGCCTGCTGACGGTCCAGAGCGAGGCGCCGATCGAGCCCGCCCGGATCGTGGCCGCCGTCGAGGAGGCCGGCTACACGGTGGCGGATCAGCCGTGAACGCAGCCGGCAGGCTCGGCCTGTACGCCCTGGGCCTCGCCGTGATCTTCGGCGGCGCCCTGGGCGTGGGCACCGCGATGGGCGACGTCACCGAGCCCCCGCCCCCGCCCCCGGCGCACGCCGACGCGGGGGCCGGCCACGGCGAGAGCCACGGTGACGACGGCGGCCACGCCCACGGCGGCGAGGCCGAGCCGGTGTCCCACGACACCCCCGGCGGGTTGCAGGTGTCGCAGGGCGGCTACACGCTCGTCCCCGAGACCACCACGCTCACGCCCGGCGAGAAGTCCGAGTTCCGGTTCCGGGTGCTCGGCCCCGGCGGCGCGCCCGTGACGGCGTACCAGGTGGAGCACGAGAAGAAGATGCACTTCATCGTGGTCTCCCGCGACCTGGGCGAGTTCCGGCACCTGCACCCCGAGATGACCTCCGGCGGCGTGTGGTCGGTGGACCTGACGCTGCCCGGCCCGGGGGCGTACCGGGCCTTCGCCGACTTCGCCCCCGAGGGCGGCGAGGCGATGACGCTCGGCGTCGATCTGCAGGCGCCCGGCGACTACCGGCCGGCCGAGTTGCCCGGCGAGGAGCGCACCTCCACGGTGGACGGCTACGAGGTCACCCTCGACGGCGAGCTGCTGCCGGGCAAGTCCAGCGGGGTGCAGCTCACCGTGACCAAGGACGGCGAGCCGGTGGACGACCTGGAGCCCTACCTGGGCGCGTACGGCCACCTGGTGGCGCTGCGCGCCGGCGACCTGGCCTACCTGCACGTGCACCCCGACGGCGTGCCCAAGGACGGCCGCACCCTGCCCGGCCCGGGGATCACGTTCTACGCCGAGGTGCCCAGCGCCGGCGATTACCGGCTGTTCCTGGACTTCAAGCATGGTGGGAAGGTGCACACCGCCGAGTTCACCGTGCGCGCGGGCGACCGGAAGGAGTGAGCGAGATGACCACCACCGAGCTGTCCATCGGCGGCATGACCTGCGCGTCCTGCGCCAACCGGATCGAGCGCAAGCTCAACAAGCTCGACGGCGTGACCGCCACGGTCAACTACGCCACCGAGAAGGCCACCGTCACCTACCCCGACGGCCTCGACCCGCACGCCCTGGTGGCCGAGGTCGAGAAGGCTGGCTACACCGCCGAGCTGCCCAAGCCCTCGCGCGAGGAGCCCGCGGAGCAGGAGGCCGCGCCCGACGAGCTGGCCCCGCTGCGCGCCCGGCTGATCACGGCGGTGCTGCTGAGCGTGCCGGTGATCGCCATGGCCATGATCCCGGCGCTGCAGTTCCGCAACTGGCAGTGGCTCTCGCTCACCCTGGCCGCCCCGGTCGTCATCTACGCCGGCCGGCCGTTCCACCGCGCTGCCTGGGTGAACCTGCGCCACGGCGCGGCCACTATGGACACCCTGGTGTCGATCGGCACTTTGGCCGCGTTCGGCTGGTCGCTGTGGGCGCTGTTCTTCGGCACCGCCGGCACGCCCGGCATGATCCACCCGTTCGAGTTCAC
>NZ_JACHGN010000010.1:0-377209 GCF_014202315.1 Thermocatellispora tengchongensis
ACACCCGGTTACATTCCGAACCCGGTAGTTAAGCCCTCCAGCGCCGATGGTACTGCACTGGGGACGGTGTGGGAGAGTAGGTCACCGCCGGACAATTTATGAAAAAGGGTCGCCCCGTGAGGGGCGGCCCTTTTCGTGTTTCCGGGCCGGGATACGCGCTGGCGTGACAGGCCATCCCGGTGGGATGGCCTTTCTGCGTTCCGGGGGCTCGTCAGGGGGCTCGGGCCCCACCGGAGTGCTCATGAACTAGGGTTGTGACGTGGAATTTCGGGATGTTGAGCGCGCGATCATGGAGCGGGGAGTCGAGTGGCACGTCGATCCGACTCTGGATCGCATCGCCGCGTTGATGGATCTCCTCGGGTCGCCGCAGCGGGCCTTTCCCGTCGTCCACATCGCGGGGACGAACGGCAAGACCAGCACGGCGCGCATGGTGGAGGCGCTGCTGGCGGAGCGCCAGCTCCGGGTGGGCCGGTTCACCAGCCCGCACCTGGTGTCGATCCGCGAGCGGATCTGCGTTGACGGCGCGCCGCTGAGCGAGGAGCGCTTCACCGAGGTCTACCAGGATGTGGCGCCCTATCTCGACATGATCGACAAGCAGGTCGGGCGGGTGTCGTTCTTCGAGACGCTGACGGCGATGGGCTACGCCGCCTTCGCCGACGCGCCGGTCGATGTGGCCGTGGTCGAGACCGGCATGGGCGGCACCTGGGACGCCACCAACGTGGCCGACGGCACCGTCGCCGTGATCACGCCGATCTCGCTGGACCACATGGAGTACCTGGGCGAGGACCTGGCCACGATCGCCGGGGAGAAGGCCGGCGTGATCAAGAAGGGTGCGACGGCCGTGCTCGCCCAGCAGGAGCTGGCGGCGGCCGAGGTGCTGATGCGGCGGGCCGCCGAGACGGGGGCCGTGGTCGCCCGCGAGGGGCTGGAGTTCGGCGTGCTGGGCCGGGAGGTCGCCGTCGGCGGGCAGCTCCTGCGGATCAAGGGGCTGAAGGGCGTGTACGAGGAGGTGTTCCTGCCGATCTACGGCGGGCACCAGGCGGGCAACGCGGCCTGCGCGATAGCCGCCGTCGAGGTGCTCACCGCCGGCGAGGACCCTCTCGACCAGGACCTCGTGCGTCAGGCGTTCGCCCGGGTCGCGTCCCCGGGCCGGCTGGAGGTCGTCCGGCGCGGCCCGACCGTCGTCGTGGACGCCGCGCACAACCCCGCCGGGATGATGGCCACGATCGACGGCCTGGAGGAGTCCTTCGACTTCACCCGGGTCATCGGGGTCGTGGCGGCGATGCGCGACAAGGACGTACAGGCGCTCCTGGAGCTGCTGGAGCCCGTGCTGTCCGAGGTCGTCGTCACCCGTAATTCCTCGCCGCGTTCGATGGAGCCGGAGGCGCTCGGTGAGCTGGCCGAGGGCGTGTTCGGCGCCGACCGCGTACGCGTCGCACCCCGGCTCGACGACGCCATCGACATCGCGATCGGCCTCGCCGACGAGGCGGGCGAGTTCAGCGGGACCGGCGTGCTGATCACCGGCTCGGTGGTCACGGCGGGAGACGCCCGGCTCCTGCTCAAGGCGGATTGACATGCGCCGGTGCGCACTTCGGGAGGAACCGTGTTCCAGGTAACGCCGGGCATGCGGCGGCTGTGCGCCACCGTGCTGGGCATGGAGGCGATCGTCGTGGCGCTGGCCACGCCGGTGCTGATCACGCAGGCCGGGGTCGCGCCCGGCATGGCGGTGACCGTGGGGATCGGGCTCGCGGTCCTGTGCGTCGTCGTCGCGGGCCTGCTCAAGCGGCCGTTCGCGTACGTCGCCGGCAGCGTGCTCCAGGTGCTCGTGCTCGCCACGGGGTTCCTGATCCCGGTGATGTTCGTGCTCGGACTGATCTTCACCGCCCTTTGGATAACGGCAATATTCGTCGCTCGCCGTGTCGAGGGCGTGACTTCCCGCTAAAGTCGGCCGACATGGCCGTCCCCCCGATCCAGCCCTCCCCGGCGGTGGCCGCGGACCCCGCCGGCCTCGCCAGGGCCGTGCGCACCGGATGGGTGCGCGATGTCGTACTCGGACTGCTCGTCGCGGTCGCGGTGCCGCTCGCGCTGGTGGCGGTGCCCAACACCATCTCGGTGGTCGCGGCTCTCCTGCCGCCCGGCGTGTCGCCGCCCGACATGATGCGGGCCCACGGGCTCGCGCTGCCGGCGATGATGCTGACCGTCCCGCCGGCCGCCGTGCTGGTGCGCCGCCTGCGCGCGGCCCCCATGCTGGTCGGCGGGCTGGCCCTGCTCGCCCTCGCCGACGCCGCCGGCGGCTACGCCGACACGGTGACCGCCGTCGGCGCCCTGCGCGTCCTGCACGGCGTCGGGGCGGGCATCCTGATCCCGGCGACGCTGGCGGCGGCGTGGGAGCGCGGCCCGGCGCTGCGTGCGATCTGGGCGGCCTCGCTCGCGTTCGGCCTGCTCGCGGCTCAGGCACTGGCCCTGTGGCCGCTGGACGACGTCACGTCGTGGCGCGTCACCCTGCAGCCGTACCCGCTGCTCACGGGCGTCGCGCTCGGGCTCGCGGGCCTGTACCTGATCCTCTGGCTGACCCGTGCCGAAACCGCGTCCACGGCGGACGCCGCCTCACGGCGCGGCGGGGCGGAGCGCAGCCGCCTGCTCCTGGCCACCGTCCCGGCCGCGGGGATCGCGGTGCTCGCCCTGGGCACCACCAACGCCTGGGCGTTCCCGCTGGTGATCGTGGCGGCGGGGCTGTCGCTGGCGACGCTGCTCGGGCTGGCGTCCTTCGGCGCCCTCGACGGCCCGGGCGGGCGCGTCACGGCGTACACGCTGGTGGCGCTCGGCGCGGTCGTGCTGCCGACCGCGGCGCAGGTGACGTACATGGAACTGGGCGGGCTCGGCGGTCCCGGCCTGTCCGGCCTGTGGCTGCCCTTCGCGGCGGCCGCGGCCGCCGCCCTCGCGGTCGCGCTGGTGGCGACCCTGGCCCGTGAGTCCGTGCCGGCCGCGGTGCCGAACGCGGGCCTGCTCGTCGTGGTCGGCGGGCTGTGCGCGGTCCGGTTGATGGTTCCGGCCGAGGACGGGCTGCCGCTCATCGTGCCGTTCGGCCTGCTCGCGGGCGGGACCGCGCTCGCACTCGCGACGGTGCTGCGCTCTGCCGGGCTGGGCGCGGCCATGTTCGCGCTCTCACTGTGCTTTCCGGCGATGCTGGCCGGGTTCCTGCTCGGCACGGGCATCCAGATGCCGCGCCTGCACGCCGCCACCACTCCGCAGGCCATGGTCGACGCGTTCGTGGACGCGCTGCACACCTGGGCGCTGGTGGGCGGCTTCCTGATCGTCGGCCTGATCGCCTTCGGCGCGCTGCTCGACAGGCTGCGTCCTGGCCCGGCCGCGGCACAGGACGCTCGGGACGGGGCCGAGACCGCGCACGACGGCGACCGGCCAGGCGCCGGTGCGGAGCCCGTGGCCGGCGCTCTTGCCCCTGGCGCTCCTGGCGACGTTCCCGGCGCGGACGGCGACGCCGCTGCGGCCGGTGATCGCGGTGGTGACGCGCGGGGCGTTCCGGCCGATGAGGACGATGCCGGGAACGGGCAGGACATGGCGCCCGAGGCCGGAACGGGCGATGGCAGGGCCCTGGGTGCCGGTGCGGCTGCCGTTGCGGCGGCCGCCGGTGCGGGTGGTGACGGGCTCGGTGGTGTCGGGGACGGCGCCGACAGGGCCGAGGATGGGGCGGCCCGCGGTTCCTCCGGGGCCCGTGCCGAGGGACCTGGGGGTGACGGGGCACCCCGTGACGCGAGCGGTGGCGCCGGGGCCGGGTACGGTGCCCGCGGCGGTCGTGACGGCAGACCTGACGGTGACACGCCCGGTCGTGGCCTGCCCGAGGGCCAGGTGCCCGAAGGCGATCTGCCCGGGGGCGGTGTGACAGGCGGCCCTGCGCAGGGCGCGGGTGAGCCGGAGGGGGATGCGCCGCGGCTCGGAGCGCTGGAGGGTGGTACAGCGCTGGAGGGTGGTACAGGGCTGGAGGGTGGTACGACGCGCCCTGGAGCGCCGGAGGGTGATGTGCGGCGCTCCGGAGCGCCCCAGGCCGACGTGGCGCGTCCCGGAGCGCCGGGGGGCGGTCTGCCCCGCATCAGCGTGCCGGAGGCCCGTGTGCCGGGTCTGGGCGCCCCAGGCGGGGATGTGGCGAGCCCTGGAGTGCCGGAGGGCCGTGTGCCCGGTCCGGGCGTGGCGGGGGACGACGTGCGGGCTCCGGGCGTGCCGGGACCGGGTGTGGTGGGACCGGGTGTGCCGGGGCCGGGTGTGCCGCATCAGGGTGGGCCGGTTGCGAGTGTGCCGTGGCCGGGTGGGCCGGTGGGGGCGGGAGGCGGAGGACCGGAGCCGTTCGTGCCGCCGCCCTCGTCGCCTTCGGGGCCGCATCGCGGTGTTCCCGGGCAGCCCGGAGGGCCGGTGCCGCCGCCTGCGGGGCCGGGACGGGGAGTGCCGCCGGCTCCGGGGCCCTCGGTGCCGCCGCCGACGCCGTCACCGGAGCATGAGATGGGGGACGGGCCGGACGCGTCCTGACGGGCACGCCGCGCCGGTGAGTACGGCGTCGGCGGGTACGAGGCCGGTGAGTACGGCATCGGTGGGTACGCCGCGCCGGTGAGTACGAGGCCGGTCAGTGCCGTCGGTGAGTACGGGCGGGGGCGGCGCGACCGGTAAGCTCGGCGCATCCATCCGAAACATCGCGAGACGTACCCATGTTCGAAGGAGAACCTCCGTGTCCGAGCGCACCCTTGTCCTGATCAAGCCTGACGGCGTGGCCCGCGGGCTCGTCGGTGACGTGATCGCCCGCATCGAGCGCAAGGGCCTCAAGATCGTGGCTATGGACCTGCGCACCCTCGACGCGGACACCGCCAAGGCCCACTACGCCGAGCACGCGGAGAAGCCGTTCTTCGGCGAGCTGGTGGAGTTCATCACCTCCGGGCCGCTGGTGGCGATGGTGCTGGAGGGCCCGCGGGCCATCGAGGCGTTCCGGGCGCTCGCCGGGACGACCGACCCGGTGAAGGCCGCCCCCGGCACGATCCGCGGCGACCACGCGCTGGAGATCGGCGAGAACGTCGTGCACGGGTCCGACTCGCCCGAGTCGGCCGCCCGGGAGATCAAGATCTTCTTTCCCGACCGTTTCTGAGCCGGGCGCGTAGGCCGGAACGTACGAGAGCGGGGGCGTCGTGAGGACGGCGCCCCCGCTTTCGCGTGTCGTCCCCGGCTTCGGCGTGTAGTCCTACGCTTCGTGTGTCGCCACCGGCTCGGACCGGTGGTTCCCGTACGGACGTCCCGCGACGCCGGGTGGGGAAGATTTTGACGGGACAGAACGGCTCCTTGCGCTCCCGGGTGGGTACGTCACGTTACGATTCGAATGCGATGCGTGACGACGCGCGAACGACGTACGGAAGGCCTCCTTCCCCATGGGTGCAAAGCTCGCTTTTCTGGGCCGTGACATGGCGGTCGATCTCGGAACCGCCAACACGCTCGTCTACGTGCGCGGGCGGGGGATCGTGCTGAACGAGCCGTCCGTCGTGGCGATCAACACGGTGACGGGCAAGGTCGTGGCGGTCGGGATCGAGGCCAAGCGGATGATCGGCCGTACCCCGGGCAACATCGTCGCGGTGCGCCCGCTCAAGGACGGCGTGATCGCCGACTTCGAGGTGACCGAGCGCATGCTGCGCTACTTCATCCAGCGGGTGCACAAGCGGCGCCACTTCGCCAAGCCGCGCATCATCGTCGCGGTGCCCAGCGGGATCACCGGGGTGGAGCAGCGCGCGGTCAAGGAGGCCGGATACCAGGCGGGGGCCCGCAGGGTCTACATCGTGGAGGAGCCGATGGCGGCGGCCATCGGGGCCGGGCTGCCGGTGCACGAACCGACGGGCAACATGGTGGTGGACATCGGCGGCGGCACCACCGAGGTGGCGATCATCTCGATGGGCGGCGTGGTGACCAGCCAGTCGATCCGGGTCGGCGGCGACGAGCTGGACCAGGCGATCATCAACTTCGCCAAGAAGGAGTACTCCCTGCTGCTCGGCGAGCGCACCGCCGAGGAGATCAAGATGGCGATCGGGTCGGCGTGCGCGCTCGACCAGGAGGCCCACGCCGAGATCCGGGGCCGCGACCTGGTCAGCGGCATGCCCAAGACGATCGTGGTGTCGTCGTTCGAGATCCGCAAGGCCACCGAGGAGCCGGTCAACGCGATCGTCGACGCTGTGAAGACCACGCTGGACAAGTGCCCGCCGGAGCTGTCGGGCGACCTGATGGACCGGGGCATCGCGCTCACCGGCGGCGGCGCGCTGCTCAAGGGCCTGGACGAGCGGCTGCGTGACGAGACCGGCATGCCGATCCACCTGGTGGACAACGCGCTCGACTCGGTGGCGCTCGGCTCCGGCAAGTGCGTTGAGGACTTCGAGGCGCTGCAGACGGTTCTGGTGCCGGAGCCTCGGCACTGATGCGCGATACCCGACGCACCCGGCTGATCCTGGGCACTCTCCTCGTCACGGCGCTGGTCGTGATGACCGTGGACCACCGCACGGGCGACCTGTCCCCGTTCGGGCCGCTCAAGGGGGTCGGCTCCACCGTGTTCGGCGCCGTCGAACAGGCGGGCGCGGCGGTGATCCGGCCGGTGGGCGACTTCGCGCAGGCCATCGTGGAAGCCCCGGCGGCGCAGCGGCGCATCGAGCGGCTCACCGCCGAGAACGACCGCCTGCGGGCCGAGCTGGCGGCGCAGCGGCTGGACAAGGCGCGCTCGGCCGAGCTGCGCAGCGTGCTCGGGCTCGCCGGGCGCGGGCAGTACCGGATCGTGGCGGCCCAGGTGGTGGCCCGGCGCGGCGTCCCGGGGTTCGAGGACGCGATCGAGATCGACGCGGGCTCCGACGACGGCGTCCGCCCGCAGATGACCGTGCTCAACGGGCAGGGCCTGGTCGGCAGGGTGGTCTGGGCCGGGCCGCGCACCTCGACGGTCGTGCTGCTGAGCGATCCGGCGTCCTCGGCTGGGGCGCGGCTCGAAGACCGCAAGGAGATCGGCGTGGTCAGCGGGCTCGGCGACGGCGGCCGTCTGGTGCGCTTCCGGTTGCTCGACTCGACCGCGCCGCTGGCGGCGGGCGCGCGGATCGTCAGCTTCGGCTCCGATCGCAACGCTCCGTACGTGCCGGGCGTCCCGGTAGGTGTGATCGAGCGTGTGGAGTCCACGCCGGGCGAGCTGACCCGGGTGGCGTACGCGCGGCCGTACGCGGATCTGAGCGCGCTGGACGTGGTCGGGGTGGTGGTGGAGGCCCCGCCCCGCAACCCGCGCGACTCGGTGCTGCCGCCCCGGCCCGTCACCGCAGCGGCCGCGACCCCCGCCCGCGACCGGAAGGACGCGCGCACCCGCAAGAACGCGGCGCGAGGGGCTGACGCGGAGGACCGCGAGGACGCGGGGGCCGATGCGCGCGACCGCGATGCCCGCGATGCCCCAGGTGATGCCGGCGATGCCGCTGATGTCGAGGATGCCCAGGATGCCGACAGCGGGGTGGAGGAGCCCGGCGATGACGCCGCCGAGCCCCGGCCCAGGGCCGCGGTCGGCGCTCCGGCGCTGCTCCGCGCGATGGGGCGCCCGGTGCAGCGCCCGATCCCGCGCGATACGACCGGTCGGCGGGGTGCCGTCGCCGCTTCGGCGTTCGTGGGTGGCGGGGATGGTGGCGTGGCGGGCCGGGGAGGTGTCGTTGCAGCTCCGGTGTTCGTGGGTGCCTTGGAGGGTGGTGTGGCCGGTCGGCGGGATGGTGGTGGCGCTTCGGCGTTCGCGCATGGCGTGGCCGGTCGGTGGGGCCCCGTCGCCGCTCCGGTCGTGGATGTCGTGGATGGTGTGGCTGGTGGTGCTTGGGGGGCGGGGCCCGGTTCTGATGGTGGTGCGGCCGGGTGGGAGGGGCGGTCGTGATCGGGGCCGTGATCGTCGCGGTGGCGATGCTGGCGCAGGTGGTGGTGGTGAACCGGCTTCCGCTGCCCTGGGACGCCGCGCCCGATCTGGTGTTGCTGGTCGTGGTGGCGTGGGGGATCGTGCGCGGTGCCGTGCCCGGGGCGTTGATCGGGTTCTGTGTGGGGATGGTGGCCGACGTGGTGCCGCCCGCGGCGCATGCCGTCGGGCAGTACGCCCTGGTGTACGCGGTGGCCGGGTACCTCGCGGGGCGGGTGACCGCGAACCGTGAGCCGGGGTCGCCGGTGGCGGCGGCGATCCTGTGCGGGGTGGCCGGGCCGGTGCTGGGCGCGGCGGCGGGGGCGCTGCTGGGCGACCCGCGGATCACGGTGGCGGCCATGGTGGCCGAGCTGCCTCCGGCCATGGTCTACAACCTGCTCGCCGCGCCTCCCGTCGTCCTGGGCGCGATGCGGCTGCTCGGCGAGCGCTCCGGCAGGGCGGTGCGCCGCGTGCCTGCGTACCGGAGGCCCGCATGAGCCGGGGCGAGGGGAGGTGGCCGGCATGAGGAGCGTGAGCCGGGGGGCGGGCCTGGCGCTGGTCCGCGGGCGGCTGTTCGTGCTGCAGGCGCTGGTGCTGACGCTGCTGGCGGTGCTGGGCGTGCGCCTGTACCAGGTGCAGGTGGTGCGCGGGCCGGAGTTCGTGCGGGCCGCCACCGAGACGCGTACGCGGCAGGTCGTCGTGCCGGCCGTGCGCGGCCAGATCCTCGACGCGCGGGGCCGTCCCCTCGTGCGCAACCGCACCACGCTGGTGGTGTCGGTGGACCGGGAGCGGCTGGCCAAGATGCCCGACCGGGGCAAGGCCGTGCTCGACCGGCTGGCGGGCGTGCTGGGGCATCCGCCCAGGGAGATGCGCGAGCGGATCAGGGCGTGCGGGCCGGGGGTGGGCAAGCCGTGCTGGCCCGGCTCGCCGTACCAGCCGATCCCGATCGCCGGCGACGTCAGCACCCGGCAGGCGCTGCAGATCCTGGAGCGCCAGGAGAGCTTCCCGGGGGTGACCGCCGAGATCCAGGCGGTGCGGCAGTACCCGCTGAAGACCGCCGCCGCGCAGGTGCTCGGCTACCTGCAGCCGATCACCCAGGAGGAGCTGGACCGGCGCAAGGGCCTGGCCGACGCGTTCTCCGGGGTCGATCTGATGGGCCGCGACGGGCTGGAGTCGGTCTACGACGACGAGCTGCGCGGCACGCCGGGGCTGCGCCGGGTCGCGGTGGATCGCATGGGCAAGGCGCTGGGCGTGGAGCGGCAGGTCGCGCCCACGGCCGGGCACACGCTGATCACCAGCATCGACGCCGACGTGCAGATGGTGGTGGAGCGGGCGCTGGCCAACGCGATGAAGCGCTCGCCGAAGGCCGACGGCGCGGCCGGGGTGGTGCTCGACGCCCGCACCGGCAGGGTGATCGCGCTGGGCAGCGTGCCCTCCTACGACCCGGGGATCTGGACCGGCGGGATCTCGGCCGCCGAGTACGACAAGCTGCTGTCGGAGAAGGCCGGCAAGCCGCTGGTGTCGCGGGCGATCAAGGGCGAGTTCGCGCCGGGCTCGACGTTCAAGGTCTCCTCGGTGGCGGCGATGCTGCGCGACGGCTACCCGCTGCACGGCAAGTACGACTGCCCCGGCTCGTTCATGGTCGGCAACCGGCCCTTCAACAACTTCCGCGGCATCGGCCTCGGCACGCTGACGCTGCACACCGCGCTGGTGAAGTCGTGCGACACGATCTTCTACCGGGCGGGCTACGAGATGTGGCAGCGCGACGGCGGGATCAAGCCCAAGCGGGTGGTCAAGGAGCCGATGGCGCACATGGCGCGGGCGTTCGGGTTCGGCAGCCGCACCGGCATCGACCTGCCGGGCGAGTCGGCAGGACGCATCCCCGACCGCAAGTGGAAGGCCGAGCTGTGGGACCAGACCCGCGAGCAGAGCTGCAAGCGGGCCAAGACCGGCTACCCGGATGTGGCCAAGACCGACCCGGGGAGGGCGGAGTTCCTCAAACGGCTCGCGCACGAGAACTGCCTGGAGGGCTACCAGTTCCGCGCGGGCGACGCGGCCAACTTCTCCATCGGCCAGGGCGACGTGCTGGTCACGCCGCTGCAGCTCGCCACCGCGTACGCCGCGCTGGTCACCGACGGCAAGGTGCGCAGCCCCCGCGTGGGCTGGCAGCTCGTACGCCCCGACGGCACGCCCGTGCGCACCATCGACGTCCCCGTGCGCGGCAAGCTGCCGCTGAACGCGAAGGAGCGCGCCTACATCAAGAACGCGCTCAGCCAGGTGCCCTCCGACGGCACCGCGGCCGGCGCGTTCACCGGCTGGCCGATGGACAAGGTGCGCATCGGCGGCAAGACCGGCACCGCCGAGGTGTGGGGCAAGGAGGACACCGCCTGGTTCGCCTCCTTCGCCCCCACGCAGAACCCGCGGTTCGTCGTGGTCGCCATGGTCTCCCAGGGCGGCATGGGCGGCTCGGCCGCGGCCCCGGCCGTGCGGGAGATCTACGAGGGCATCTACGGCTTCACCAAGGACGGCAAACGGGCCAAGGCGGTGCTGCCCGCGGGCCGTCCCGCCACCGAGCCGCCGAGGCTCGGTCCCGACGGGACCGTGGACTGACGGGTGTGAGGTGGGGCGATGAGTTCGATGGGCCGGGCGCTTTTCGTGTGGGGCGGTTCGCCGGCGCGGTGCGCCGTGGCGTGGGCTGGCGGGTGTGAGGTGGGGCGATGAGTTCGATGGGCCGGGCGCTTTTCGTGTGGGGCGGTTCGCCGGTGGGGCGCGCCGTGGCGTGGGCTGGCGGGCGTGAGGTGGGGCGATGAGTTCGATGGGCCGGGCGCTTTCCGTGTGGGGCGGTTCGCCGGTGGGGCGCGCCGTGGCGTGGGCTGGCGGGCGTGAGGTGGGGCGATGAGTTCGATGGACCGGGCGCTTTCCGTGCGGGGGGACTCGCTGGCGCGGCGCACCGTGGGGGCGTCCTCGGCGCTGTGGCGCATGGACGGCGTGCTGCTGGTCGCCGTCGTCGCGCTGTGCGTGATCGGCACGCTGCTGGTGTGGTCCTCCACCCGCACCTGGGCGCCGGGCTCCACCGGGCTGGTCAAGAAGCACATGCTCAACGTCCTGATCGGGGCGGGGCTGCTGGCCGGGGCGGCGATGGTGGACTACCGGTGGCTGCGGGCGTACGCGCCGGTGATCTACCTGCTCTCGCTGGCCGGGCTGGTGCTGGTGATCACCCCGGTCGGCTCGACGATCAACGGCTCGCACTCGTGGATCCTGCTCGGCGGCGGCTTCGCGGTGCAGCCGTCGGAGTTCGCCAAGCTCGGCCTGGTGCTGCTGCTGGCCATGCTGCTCGCCCAGCCCGCCGAGGGCACGATCAGGCCGCGCACTCTGGACGTCGTGCTCGGGCTGCTCGCGACCGCGCTGGCGATGGGGCTGGTCATGCTCCAGCCCGATCTCGGCACCACCATGGTCCTCGGCGTCATCGCGGCGGGGGCGCTGCTGATCGGCGGCGTGCGCAAGCGCTGGATCGGGCTGCTCGCGCTGCTCACCCTGGCCGGGGCCGCGGCGGTGTGGTTCCTGGAGCTGCTGGAGCCGTACCAGGTGGCCAGGTTCACCGCCTTCCTCAACCCGTCCACCGACCCGCGCGGCGTCGGCTACAACTCCACCCAGTCGCTGCTCGCGATCGGCTCCGGCCAGGTGTTCGGCAAGGGCCTGTTCGAGGGCGGCCAGACCACCGGCAGGTTCGTGCCCGAGCAGCACACCGACTTCATCTTCACCGTGGCGGGCGAGGAGTTCGGCTTCCTGGGCTCGACCGCGGTGGTGGCGCTGCTCGGCGTGGTGCTGCTGCGCGGCATCGGCATCGCCAGGCGGTGCGAGGACAGGTTCGGCACCCTCGTCGCCGGGATGATCGTGTGCTGGTTCGGTTTCCAGGCGTTCATCAACGTCGGCATGACGATCGGCATGATGCCGATCACCGGGCTGCCGCTGCCGTTCGTGTCCTATGGCGGCACGGCGACCTTCGCTAACATGGCGGCAGTGGGTGTTCTCCAGGCCATCCACGCTCGCGAGCAGCGACTGTAGCGCCCCCGTCCTTCGGATGAGCGGCCCGCTCCCCCGGGCATGAGAGCCGTCCTCAGGGTGTGCGCGCCCGGCTCTCACTGGCGCGAACAGCGTCAAACGAACATCCTGGGAACGTAAGCGGTTCGGGGGTTGAACACGCGATGACTGAGGAGTCGTGATGCCGGATCGACCGACTCTCCTGGAGGAGGCGCAAGAGGACGCCTTGCGTACCCGCGCGCTGGAGATGCTGCGCGCCGCCTTCCCCGACTACCGAATCGTATACGGAGGGGGGCGATGGGCCGCCGCGGCGGCCGGTGATCCGCCCAAGGTCTGGTTCGCCGACACGCCGAGCAGCCTGTGCGGGCAGCTCTTCCTCGCCGAGCTCACCAACGGTGGCCGGGTCGCGCCCATCCGCACGGAGGGCCGGTGACGCCGTCCCACCTTCCCCCCGCCGACCCCTCCGGGCGCAGGTTCGACGCGCGCGGCGACAGGTCGGTCCACGCCGTGGCGACGGTCGTACGCGAGCGCGCGCTCGCCGACCTGCACGGCCTGCCCCCCACGTCCGAGGTCTTCCACCGCATCGCGGAGGAGATCCACGCGTCCTGCCCGCAGGCGTCCCGGTTCAAGTGCTTCCGGCTCGCCCACGGCTGGACGGTTGAGGAGGCCATCGAGAACTTCCACCTCATGTGCGACCGCGAGGGCGTCAAGCGGCGCGGCCTCACCGAGCGCTCCTGGCGCGAGTGGGAGGCCGGGTCGCGGCCCGACCGCGACTACACCGACCTGCTGTGCCGGCTGTTCGAGACCGGGCCGGTGCAGCTCGGCTTCGCCCGCGACTACACCCCGGAGCACATGCGCGCCTACTCCGCGCCGCCGCCCGACCCGATCGCGATGGCGGCCGACGAGGCCAGCGCGCACGCCGAACGCGCCGAGGCCAGCGAGCTGGGCTCCAGCGCGATCGAGCGGCTGCGCGCCGAGGTCGTCTGGATCGGCAGGCGGTACGTCTGGGAGGCGCCGCTGCCGCTGTTCGTGGAGATGCGCGGGCTGCAGGACCGCACCCGCAAGGCGCTCGACAAGCGCATCCACCCCGGGCAGGCCAGCGAGCTGTACTTCCTCACCGGCGCCCTGTGCGGCCTGATGGCCAACGTCAGCATGGACCTGGGCCGCAGGGTGCCCGCCGACACGCTGGCGCGCGCCGCGTGGACGTACGGGCGCATCGCCGGGCACGCGCCGCTGATGGGCTGGGCGCGCGGCATGCAGTCGCAGGTCGCGCTGTGGGACAAGCGGTACCACGACGCGCTCGGCTACTCCGAGGAGGGCCTGAACGTCCTGTCGCGCGGGGCCGGCGGGGCCAGGCTGTACATGCTCAAGGCGCGGGCCTGCGCGATGCTCTCGCGCCGGGCCGAGGCGCTGGAGGCGCTGGCCCGCGCCGAGGAGGCGCGCGCGGCCGGCGAAGGCGACGAACTGCACGACGAGATGGCGGGCGAGTTCGCGTTCCTGCCTGCCAAACAGCACTACTACGCCTCCGTCACCCGGCTGCACCTCGGCGACTCGCGCAGCGCGATCGAGGAGGGCTGGTCGTCGCTGCGCCTGTACGCCGACGACGACGCGCACAACCGGTCGTACGGGTGCGAGGCGATGGCCAGGGCCCACCTGGTGATCGCACACCTGATGGAGGACGACGCCGAGGGAGCCGACCGCGCGGTGGCGCCGCTGCTGTCGCTGCCGCCCGAGCGGCGTATCAGCAGCTTGGCGCTCACCCTGGGCGCCGGCCGTGCGCTGCTCGCCGCTCACCCCGACGGTGAGCGCACGGCACGTCAGATCGAGAGTTTCTGCGCGGTCGGGTTGCCCCAGGCCGTGCCTGCCATATCAGACGGGGGCACCCGATGATGATCGCCACGGGCGACGCCGTACTCACTCGCGCCGTCGCCGCCCTGGACCAGGCATGCCGTGCGGCGGGCCTGTCCACCGCAGGTGCGACGCTCATGCGCAGCTTCGCGAACGCGGTCTACCTGCTGCCGGCGGAGGACGTCGTCGTCCGTCTCGCCGACGCGGGCACGCCGGGCAAGCTGGACCGGCTCAAGACCTCGGTACGCGTGACGCGCTGGCTCGCCGAACACGACTTCCCGGCCATCCGCCCCTTGGAGGTCCGCCAGCCGGTGGCCGCCGAGGGCTTCCTGATCACCTTCTGGCACCACGAGAGCGACCCGGCGCACACCGAGCCGCCGGAACCCGCCAGCCTGGGCCCCATGCTCCGGCGGCTGCACACCCTGCCGCCGGTCCCGTTCGAGCTGCCGGTATACGACCCGTTCGGGCCGATCCAGCGGGCGGTGAACGCCAGCCGGGTGCTCGGTCCCTCGGATCGGGGCTGGCTGCTCGACCGCTGCTCCGCGCTCGCCGAGGACTACTACGAGCGGGTGGAGTTCGCCCTTCCGTACGGGCTGATCCACGGTGACGCCCACCGGGGGAACCTGGTCCGTGCATCTGGGCGGCTGCTGCTTTGCGACTGGGACTCGGTGAGCGCGGGGCCGCGGGAGATCGACCTCATCCCCACCCTCCAGGGCGCCCGCTTCGGCGTCTCCGAGGAGCAGCGCGCCGCCTTCACCGCGGGCTACGGCTACGACGTCACGTCCTGGGAGTGGTACGGCGTGCTGCGCGACATGCGCGAACTGCGCACCCTCACCGCCGTCCTCCGCACCGCCCACTGGGACTCCAGGGCCCGTACCGAGCTGACGCACCGCCTGGAGAGCCTGAAGGCGGGCGACAACCGGCGATGGACCCCGTTCTGACGGCCTGAGGCCCCGTTCTGACGGCCTGAGGCCCCGTTCTGACGGCCTGAGGCCGCGAATCCGGAGCGGGTCCGCCGGCGGCGCGAGCGCGTCGCGGTGTGCCCGCGTGTTGGCAAGCGATCGGCGGAGGGCCTATAGGCTGTGTGCATGTCTGTCGAGTCCGTGTTCCCTCGTCTGGAAGCCCTGCTCCCCAAGGTGCAGAAGCCGATCCAGTATGTCGGGGGTGAGCTCAACTCGACCGTCAAGGAGTGGGACGAGGCCGAGGTGCGCTGGGCGCTGATGTACCCGGACGCGTACGAGGTGGGCCTGCCCAACCAGGGCGTGCAGATCCTCTACGAGATCCTCAACGAGCTGCCGGGCACGCTGGCCGAGCGCACCTACGCGGTGTGGCCCGACCTGGAGGCGCTGATGCGCGCCGAGGGCGTGCCGCAGTTCACCGTGGACGCCCACCGGCCGGTGCGGGCGTTCGACGTCCTCGGCGTGTCCTTCGCCACCGAGCTGGGCTATACGAATCTGCTGACCGCGCTCGACCTGGCCGGCATCCCGCTGCGCTCGGCCGACCGCGGTGACGACGATCCGATCGTGCTCGCGGGCGGCCACGCCGCGTTCAACCCCGAGCCGATCGCCGACTTCCTCGACGCCGCCGTGCTCGGCGACGGCGAGCAGATCGCCATCGCGATCAGCGAGGTGATCCGGGAGTGGAAGGCCGAGGGGCGTCCCGGCGGGCGCGACGGGCTGCTGATGCGGCTCGCCGAGTCCGGCGGCGTGTACGTGCCGAGGTTCTACGACGTCGAGTACCACCCCGACGGCCGCATCCGGCGGGTCGCGCCGAACCGGCCGGGGGTGCCGTGGCGGGTGCACAAGCACACCGTCATGGACCTCGACGAGTGGCCGTATCCGAAGAAGCCGCTGGTGCCGCTGGCCGAGACGGTGCACGAGCGGTTCAGCGTGGAGATCTTCCGCGGCTGCACCCGCGGCTGCCGGTTCTGCCAGGCGGGCATGATCACCCGTCCGGTGCGGGAGCGGTCGATCGACACCATCGGCGACATGGTCGAGGTGGGGCTGAAGGAGTCCGGGTTCAGCGAGGTGGGGCTGCTGTCCCTGTCCTCCGCCGACCACTCCGAGATCGGCGACATCGCCAAGGGGCTCGCCGACCGGTACGAAGGCTCCCAGATCGGCCTGTCGCTGCCGTCCACCCGGGTCGATGCGTTCAACATCGACCTGGCCAACGAGTTCTCGCGCAACGGCCGGCGTTCCGGGCTCACCTTCGCGCCCGAGGGCGGCTCCGAGCGCATGCGCAAGGTGATCAACAAGATGGTGACGGAGGAGGATCTGATCCGCACCGTCACCGCGGCCTACAGCCAGGGCTGGCGGCAGGTGAAGCTGTACTTCATGTGCGGCCTGCCCACCGAGACCGACGAGGACGTGCTCGGCATCGCCGACCTGGCCAAGAAGGTCATCAAGGCGGGGCGCGAGGCCACCGGCTCCCGCGACATCCGCTGCACGGTGTCCATCGGCGGGTTCGTGCCCAAGCCGCACACCCCGTTCCAGTGGGCGGCGCAGTGCGACCACGAGACGGTGGACCGTAGGCTGGCCGAGCTGCGCCAGGCGCTGCGCTCCGACAAGGAGTACGGCCGGGCGATCGGCTACCGCTACCACGACGGCAAGCCGTCCATCGTGGAGGGCCTGCTGTCGCGGGGCGACCGCCGGGTGGGCGAGGTCATCCGCCGCGTCTGGGAGGACGGCGGCCGGTTCGACGGCTGGAGCGAGCACTTCTCCTACGAGCGCTGGATGCGCTGCGCGGAGGAGGCCGGCGTGGACGTCGACTGGTACACCACCCGCGAGCGAGAGGAGAACGAGGTGCTCCCCTGGGACCACCTCGACGCCGGCCTCGACCGCGAGTGGCTGTGGCAGGACTGGCAGGACGCCCTCGGCGAGGGCGAGGTCGAGGACTGCCGCTGGACCCCGTGCTACGACTGCGGGGTCTGCCCCACCATGGGGACCGAGATCCAGATCGGTCCGTCGGGCCGGAAACTGCTCCCGCTCACCGTGCTCTGAGCCGGCCGCATCCGGGCCGGTATTGTCCGGATGCGGCCGGATGGCCCCTCCTGAGGTGGGGGAATCGGGTCCGGTGACGGCCTTATCCTGGGAGCGGAGGCGTGGCGCTGGAATGGTCGCGCCTGCCGGCACGTTGACTATCGAAAAGAGAGGACGACAGCACACTGAAACCCGTTCCCGATGGGCCTGCGCCCGCGCCGGTGGTGCAGCGGCTTCGTGTCCGCTACGCCAAGCGCGGACGCCTGCGCTTCACCAGCCACCGTGACATCTCGCGGGCCGTCGAACGAGCGGTTCGCCGTGCAGGCATCCCGGTGGCCTACAGCGCGGGATTCACCCCACACCCCAAGATCTCCTACGCGGGCGCCGCTCCGACCGGCGTCGCGAGTGAGGCCGAATACCTCGAGATCGGCGTGACCAGGCCGTGCGAGCCCGAGCGGCTCCGCGCCGACCTGGATGTTTCGCTCCCGCCGGGTCTCGACGTGCTCGACGTCGTCGAGGCGAGGGCGGGCGCCCTGGCCGAGCGGCTCGAAGGGTCCATGTGGGAGTTGCGCCTGCCCGGGACGGACCTCGCCGCCGCCACCACGGCGGTGGAGAAGTTCCTCGCCGCCGACCTCGTGGAGGTCGAGCGCCTGACCAAGAAGGGGCTGCGTCGCTTCGACGCGCGCGCCGCGGTGCTCAGGATCGAGGTGCTGGAGGGTCCGGAGGGAACACAGAGAACAGCAGGTCAGACGCCGGGACGGTCATGTGTCATACTTCGCATGGGCGTACGGCACGACAACCCTGCCGTTCGACCCGACGACGTTCTTTCGGCTCTTCGTCAAGTGGCCGGCTTCGCGCCGCCGTCGCCCCCCGAGGTGACCAGGCTGGCGCAGGGGCCGCTGGATGAGAGAACCGGCGAACCCGCCGACCCGTTCGAGCTGGACCGCGATGTCACGCGCGGCGGCGTACCGGGCCCGGCGGACCGCGTTGTCGGCGACCTATAGGACTTTGGCGCCGGCGCCCCCTTGGGGCACCGGCGGACAACGGAGACGAGGGCTCCCGTGCGGCGCGGCGACGCGCCCGGGAGCTGACGGGAGAATGCCCGCATGCTCGACAACGAGCCGATCGCCGGGGCCGACAGCCCTGCGCGCGATACAACAGAACAGCCGACCACCACAACCACGACGACCGTCACGAAGGTCCGCCGCCGCGCGGCGAGCCGGCCCGCCGGGCCCCCTCCCGAGGAGGCCGAGCGGGCCGCCGGTCTGATCACCACCCCTGCCCCGGAGCCCTCCGCGGCCCCCGAGCCCCCTGCGGCCGAACAAGCAGCCGCATCCTCCGCGGCCGACGCCGTCGCTGTGTCCTCCGCGGCCGAGCCCGCCGCTGTGTCCTCCGCGGCCGAGCCCGCCGCTGAGCAGGCCGCCGCATCTTCCGCGGCCGAGGCCGCCCCCATCGAGCCCGCCGCCGAGCCCGCTGAGCCCGCCGCGCCCGCGCGCGCGAAGAGGGCGAGCAGGCGCAAGGCCGCCGCCGCCGAGGAGGGCGCGCCGGAGGGCGAGGCCGCGCCCGTCAAGAAGACCAGCAGGTCGCGCTCCACCGCCACGGCCACCGCGACCACCACCACCCGCCGCCGTACGAAGAAGGCCGAGACCGAGGACGCCCCCGCGCCCGCCGCGGAAGAGGCGCCGGTCAAGCGGCGCCGTACGCGTAAGAAGGCCGAGGAGGCCCCGGCGCCCGCCGAGACCGCGGAGCTGAACGGCACCGTGCCGGGCGTGGACGTGCCGCCCGCCACCTCCGAGGCGCTTGAGCACGCCGAGACCGAGGTGGCCGCGGCGCTGGGGTACGCGCTGCCCGAGGACGAGCCGCTGGACGACGAGCTCGCCGGTGAGGACCTGGTCGATGACCTCGCCGACGACCTCCGCGGCGATCTGCCCGGCCATCTCGACGAGGACTTCGACGTCGAGGACGACCTCGACACCGACGAAGACACCGAAGAGGACGCCGACGAGGACACCGAAGAGGACGAGGACGAGGAGTCCGGTGTCCGCGACGGTCTCGGGGTGCGCCGGCCGGGGCTGCTGTCCGACCCGTTCGGGCTGGCCGCGCAGGAGCAGATGCGGGCCGCGCCCGCGGTGAGCTTCCAGGCGCCCAGCGTGGTCTTCACGCCGCTGTTCCAGGCGCCCGACCCGCGGCTGGTCGAGCAGCTCCGCGAGCAGGCCGCCCGCGAGGAGGCGCTGCGCGAGCCGCTGGACGAGGGCGAGGAGATCGAGGACACCGAGGACGTCGAGACGGGCGCCGAGGAGGACGAGGGCGAGGGCGACTCCGACGAGGCCGGCGGCCGGCGCAGGCGGCGCAGGCGCGGCGGACGCGGCCGGGGCCGGGCCCGCGACCGCGAGGAGGCCGAGGAGTCCGCCGCCGAGGCCGAGGGCGGCGAGCCCGAGGCCGAGGAGGAGCCCGCGGAGAAGGCCGAGGCCGAGACGGCCGCCGAGGAGGAGGCCACCGGCTCGCGCCGCCGCCGCAGGCGGCGCAGGCGCGGCGTTGACGAGGGCGTCGAGCCCGCCGCCGACGACCCGCCGAACACGGTGGTGCGCATCCGGGCGCCGCGCGCCGGTCGCGCCGGCGCCGCCGCCGGCACGTCCGTGGACGAGGTGCAGAGCGTACGCGGCTCGACCCGGCTGGAGGCCAAGAAGCAGCGCCGCCGCGAGGGCCGCGAGCTGGGCCGCAGGCGCCCGCCGATCATCACCGAGTCGGAGTTCCTGGCCCGCCGCGAGTCCGTCGAGCGGGTCATGGTGGTGCGCAAGCAGGGCGGCCGGACCCAGATCGCGGTGCTGGAGGACGGCGTGCTCGTGGAGCACTACGTCGATCGCGAGGCCGGCCAGTCCTACGTGGGCAACGTCTACCTCGGCAAGGTGCAGAACGTGCTGCCCTCGATGGAGGCGGCGTTCGTGGACATCGGCAAGGGCCGCAACGCCGTCCTGTACGCCGGTGAGGTCAACTTCGACACCGCCGGCCTGGAGGGCCAGCCCAAGCGGATCGAGTCGGCGCTGAAGTCGGGCCAGTCGGTGCTGGTGCAGGTCACCAAGGACCCGATGGGGCACAAGGGCGCCCGGCTGACCAGCCAGGTGAGCCTCCCGGGGCGTTACCTGGTGTACGTGCCCGACGGGTCGATGACCGGCATCTCCCGCAAGCTGCCCGACAAGGAGCGCACCCGGCTCAAGAGCATCCTGAAGAAGGTCATGCCCGAGAACGCGGGCGTGATCGTGCGCACCGCGGCCGAGGGCGCCTCGGAGGAGGAGCTGGGCCGCGACGTGGCCCGCCTGTCGGCGCAGTGGGAGAACATCAAGCGCAAGGCCAAGTCGGCCAGCCCGCCTGAGCTGCTGTACTCCGAGCCCGACCTCACCATCCGCGTGGTCCGCGACGTGTTCAACGAGGACTTCTCCTCGCTGGTCGTGGCGGGCGACGAGATGTGGGACACCGTGGACGAGTACGTCAAGTACGTCGCCCCGCACCTCGCCGACCGGCTGACCCGCTGGGACGAGGACGGCGACGTGTTCGCGGCGTACCGGATCGACGAGCAGATCGCCAAGGCGCTGGAGCGCAAGGTGTGGCTGCCCAGCGGCGGCTCGCTGGTCATCGACCGCACCGAGGCGATGACCGTGGTGGACGTCAACACCGGCAAGTTCACCGGCCAGGGCGGCAACCTGGAGGAGACGGTCACCCGCAACAACCTGGAGGCGGCCGAGGAGATCGTCCGCCAGCTCCGGCTGCGCGACATCGGCGGCATCATCGTCATCGACTTCATCGACATGGTGCTGGAGAGCAACCGCGACCTGGTGTTGCGCAGGCTGCTGGAGTGCCTGGCGCGCGACCGCACCAAGCACCAGGTGGCCGAGGTGACCTCGCTGGGCCTGGTGCAGATGACCCGCAAGCGCGTCGGCCAGGGCCTGCTGGAGGCGTTCTCCACGCCGTGCGAGTGCTGCAACGGGCGCGGGCTGCACATCTCCAGCGAGCCCGTGGACGGCAAGCCGGAGCCGCGCGGCACCCAGGGCAAGATGGCCGTGGAGAAGGCGGTGGCGGAGAAGCTGTCCAAGAACGGGGACGGCTCCACCGTCGCCGCGGGCGAGGGCACTTCCGCGGTCGCCGCCGGCAACAGGGCCGGTCGTGATACCGTGACCGATGCGCTTGACGACGGTCTCGGGGATTCGCCCGACGGGCCCGGCCAAGCCACGCAGACCTCCGGCAGGGGGCGGCGACGCTCCCGCCGAGCCAAGTCGGCCGAATAGCGGCCGGCGCCCGACGTTCCGTCCGGTTCGACCTGGGCCGCCGAAATCCGGTACCCTAGTCAATCGGTGCGTCCGGTGACGTGCCCTGTTCGCGCGCCTACCCGGTTCGTCGGTTCATCAAAATGACGGTAGCCGGATGCGGGGCGCAGCATCCAGCGAGCAAGAAGTAACAGAAGGGTTCCGCGGTGTACGCGATCGTTCGTTGCGGCGGCAGGCAGCAGAAGGTCTCCGTCGGTGACGTCCTGGAGGTGGACAAGGTCGCCGGCGAGATCGGTTCCACGGTGTCGCTGCCGACGGTGCTCGTCGTCAACGAGGGCGACGTGACCACCGAGGCGGGCCGGTTCACGGTCTCGGCCGAGATTCTCGGCGAGACCAAGGGCCCCAAGATCAACATCCTGAAGTACAAGAACAAGACCGGGTACAAGAAGCGCCAGGGCCACCGCCAGCGGTACACCCAGGTGAAGATCACCGGTATCGACCAGGCCTGAGTTCGGGGAGTATCGAGATGGCACACAAGAAGGGCGCGTCGTCCACCCGGAACGGCCGCGACTCCAATGCCAAGCGCCTCGGCGTGAAGCGCTTCGGCGGCCAGCTTGTCAACGCCGGCGAGATCATCGTCCGCCAGCGCGGCACCCACTTCCACCCGGGCGACAACGTCGGCCGCGGTGGCGACGACACGCTGTTCGCGCTGGTCGCGGGCCACGTGCAGTTCGGTGTCAAGCGCGGCCGCCGCGCCGTGAGCATCGTCCCCGCCGCGGAGTAGATCCGCGCCGGCTGACGTTTACCTTCCAGGGGTGGATCGCCTTCCGCGATCCACCCCTGTTCGTTGCGCAACGCTACTCAGCGGGGAAAGGCAGATGGCGGAATTCGTGGACCAGGTCGTCCTGCACGTGAAAGCGGGGGACGGCGGGAACGGCTGCGCCTCCGTCCACCGGGAGAAGTTCAAGCCGCTCGGCGGCCCCGACGGTGGCAACGGGGGGCGCGGCGGCGATGTGATCCTTGAGGTGGACCCCAACACCGCCACACTGCTCGACTACCACCGCCGCCCGCACCGCAAGGCGGCCAACGGCAAGCAGGGCGAGGGCTCCAACCGCGACGGCGCCAACGGGGGCGACGTGGTGCTGCCGGTGCCCAACGGCACGGTGGTGAAGGACGCGCGCACCGGCGAGGTGCTGATCGACCTGATCGGCGCCGGCACCCGGTACGTCATCGCGCGCGGCGGCAACGGCGGCCTGGGCAACGCGGCGCTGGCCTCGGCCAAGCGCAAGGCGCCCGGGTTCGCGCTGCTCGGCGAGCCCGGCGACGCGCTCGACGTGATCCTGGAGCTGAAGACGGTCGCCGACGTGGCGCTGGTCGGCTTCCCCAACGCGGGCAAGTCCTCGCTGATCGCGGCGCTGTCGGCGGCCCGGCCCAAGATCGCCGACTACCCGTTCACCACGCTGGTGCCCAACCTGGGCGTGGTCACCGCGGGCGAGACCGTCTTCACCGTCGCCGACGTGCCCGGCCTCATCCCGGGCGCGTCCGAGGGCAAGGGGCTCGGCCACGAGTTCCTGCGGCACGTCGAGCGCTGCTCCACGCTGGTGCACGTGCTCGACTGCGCCACCATGGAGCCCGGCCGCGACCCGATCAGCGACTTCGAGGTGATCGAGGCCGAGCTGCACGCGTACGGGGCGCTGGAGGACCGGCCGCGGCTCGCGGTGCTGAACAAGGTGGACGTGCCCGAGGCGCGCGAGCTGGCCGAGCTGGTGCGCCCGATGCTCCAGGACCGCGGCCTGCGGGTGTTCACGATCTCCGCGGCCAGCCACGAGGGCCTGCGCGAGCTGTCCTTCGCCATGGCCGAGATGGTCGCCGCCGCCCGCGCCGCGAGGCCCGTGGAGGAGCCGACCCGGCTGGTGCTGCGGCCCAGGCAGCTCGGCGAGGCCGGGTTCAGCGTGCGCAAGGTGGGCGAGAACACCTTCCAGGTCACCGGCGAGAAGCCGGAACGCTGGATCAGGCAGACCGACTTCAGCAACGACGAGGCCGTCGGCTACCTCGCCGACCGCCTGGAGCGGCTGGGCGTGGAGGACGCGCTGAAGGAGGCCGGCGCCACGGCCGGGGCCGAGGTCGTGATCGGCCCGATGGAGGGCGGCTACGTCTTCGACTGGCAGCCCACGCTCAACGCCGAGGCCCGGGTCACGGGCCCGCGCGGCACCGACAGCAGGCTCGGGTGAGGCAGATGGAGGGCTCGTTGACCCTGAACGGCGGCGCCGAGCGCGCCCGCATCCGCACCGCGTCGCGGATCGTGGTGAAGGTGGGCTCGTCCTCGCTCACCACGCCCCAGGGCACGATCGACGTGGACCGGGTGGACGCCCTGGTGGACGTGCTGGCCGCGCGCCGCAACACGGGCACGCAGATCGTGCTGGTGTCCTCCGGCGCCATCGCGGCCGGGCTGGGCCCGCTCGGCCTGCCCGACCGGCCGCGCGACCTGGCCACCCAGCAGGCCGCCGCGTCGGTGGGCCAGGGCGTGCTGGTGGCCCGCTACACCTCCTCCTTCGCCAGGTACGGCCTGCGGGTCGGCCAGGTGCTGCTCACCGCCGACGACATGATGCGCCGCGCCCACCACCGCAACGCCCAGCGCACGCTGAGCCGGCTGCTCGAACTCGGCATCGTGCCGGTCGTCAACGAGAACGACACCGTGGCCACCGACGAGATCCGGTTCGGCGACAACGACCGGCTCGCCGCGCTGGTCGCGCACCTGATCTACGCCGACGCGCTGGTGCTGCTGTCGGACGTGGACGCCCTGTACGACGGTGACCCGCGGCGTCCCGGCGCGCGCCGGCTGGCCCACGTACGTGGGCCCGAGGACCTGGTCGGCGTGGAGCTGGGCCGCTCGGGCCGGGTCGGCACCGGCGGCATGGTGACCAAGGTGCAGGCGGCCAGGATCGCCACCGGCGCGGGAGTGCCGGTCGTGCTCACCGCCGCCGCGCACGCAGCGCAGGCCCTGGCCGGGCAGGACGTCGGCACCTACTTCCACCCCGACGGGCGCCACCCCGGCACCCGCCTGCTGTGGCTCGCCCACGCCACCACCGGGCGCGGCCGGCTGCACCTCGACCGGGGCGCGGTCGAAGCGGTGGTCGGGCGGCGCAAGTCGCTGCTGCCCGCCGGCGTGACCGGCGTCGAGGGCGAGTTCTCCGCCGGCGACCCCGTGGACCTGTGCGCGCCGCTGGGCCGGGTGGTCGCGCGCGGCCTGGTGAACTTCGACGCGGCGGAGATCCCCGAGCTGCTCGGCCGCTCCACCAAGGAGCTGGGCAGCTCGCTCGGCCCCGAGTACGAGCGCGAGCTGATCCACCGCGACGACATCGTCATACTGGAGCCCTACCAATAACCATCCGGGAGCCTGGCATGTCCGACCACGATGAGTTCCTGAAGGTCGCCACCGCGGCGAAGGAGGCCGCCGCCGAGCTGGCGCCCCTGCCGCGCGCGCCCAAGGACGCGGCGCTCCGCACGATCGCCGACGCGCTCGTCGCCCGCTCGGCCGAGATCGTCGCGGCCAACGCCGGCGACGTGGCCAGGGCCCGCGAGTCGGGCACCTCCGAGGCCATGATCGACCGGCTGACGCTGGACGAGGGCCGCATCGCGGCCATCGCCGACGCCGTGCGCAAGGTCGCCGACCTGCCCGACCCGGTGGGCGAGGTCGTGCGCGGCAGCACCCTGCCCAACGGGCTGGAGCTGCGCCAGATCCGGGTGCCGCTCGGCGTGGTCGGCATCATCTACGAGGGCCGGCCCAACGTCACCGTGGACGCCGCGGCGCTGTGCCTCAAGAGCGGCAACGCGGCCCTGCTGCGCGGCTCCTCCAGCGCGTACGCCTCCAACGTCGCGCTCGTCGGCGTCATGCAGGACGCCCTGGCCGACGCCGGCGTGCCCGCGGGGGCCGTGCAGCTCGTGCCCGGCCAGACCCGCGAGTCGGTCAAGCTGCTCATGCGGGCCCGCGGCCTGGTGGACGTGCTGATCCCGCGCGGCGGCGCCTCCCTGATCAAGTCGGTGGTGGAGGAGTCCACGGTGCCGGTGATCGAGACCGGCCTGGGCGTGTGCCACGTGTACGTCGACGCCGACGCCGACCTCGGCATGGCGGTGGACATCCTGCTCAACTCCAAGACCCAGCGGGTGTCGGTGTGCAACGCGGCCGAGACCCTGCTCGTGCACGCCGACGTGGCCGAGGCGTTCCTGCCGCTCGCGCTCAAGGCGCTGGCCGACGCCGGCGTGACCGTGCACGGCGACGAGCGCGTGGCGGCGTACGGCGCCCAGGTCGTGCCCGCGACCGAGGACGACTACTACGCCGAGTACCTGTCGCTGGACATCGCCGCCCGGGTCGTCGACTCGCTGGAGGACGCGGTGGCGCACATCCGCACCTACGGCTCCGGCCACACCGAGTCGATCGTCACCCGCTCCCAGCCGGCCGCGCGCCGCTTCGTCGCGCTGGTCGACTCGGCGGCGGTCGGGGTCAACGCCTCCACCCGGTTCACCGACGGCGGCGAGTTCGGCTTCGGGGCCGAGATCGGCATCTCCACCCAGAAGCTGCACGCGCGCGGCCCGATGGGCCTGCCCGAGCTGACCTCCACCAAGTGGGTGTTCACCGGCGAGGGACACCTGCGCGGAGTGTGACGCTAGGTAACTGTAGCGTGTCGTTCCGTGACGGCGGCGAGGTCGCTGGGTTTCACTGGACGGCATGGAGCTTGCCGTCTCGCTGGTGTTCGCCGCCGCGGTGCTGTTCGGGGCCGACCGGTTGCTGCTGTGGCTGGAACGCCGAGGACACATCACCTGGCGGCGCACGCGGCACACCCGCCCCGGCCTCGCCGAGGAGCCGGAGACCGGCCTGGAGACCCTGCTCGCGGCGGCGTCCGGACGCGCGGGAGGCCGCGAATGAGGCAGACCGCGTACGACGTCGCCGCGCTCGTCGCCAGGATCGTCCTCGGCGTCGTGCTGCTCGCGCACGGCCTGCAGAAGGCCACGGTGGGGATGGGCAGGACCATCGACGGCTTCGAGGAGATGGGCGTGCCGCTCCCGCCGGTGTCGGCCGCCTTCGCCATGATCGTCGAGATCGGCGCGGGAGTGCTGCTCATCCTGGGCCTGTTCACCCCGCTGGCCGGGGTGCTGGTGCTGGTGAACATGCTGGGCGCGTTCCTGTTCGTGCACCGCGAGGCCGGCGTCTTCGTGCGCGAGGGCGGCTGGGAGCTGGTCGCCATGATCGGCCTGCTGGGCCTGCTGCTCGCGGCCGGCGGCGCGGGCCGCTACAGCCTGGACCACGTGCTGTTCGGCCGCCGCGGCGGGTTCGGCTTCGGCCGCAGGCACTCCACCGCCCCGCACACCGTCGCACCCCCGCTCGACCTCCCGCGCCGCGACAACAGCGGCGGCTGACCGGCGCGCCGGGCCGTTTCCCGGCGCGCCGCCGGGAGAACGTCGTACGGTTCCACTAGGGTTGAGGCCCCTGTGGGTGCGCCGGCGTAGGAGGGAGTTTGGGCAAGCTCCGTCGAGTCGGCCCTTATACGCTCCTTGAGCGCCTCGGCCGAGGCGGGATGGGCGAGGTCTACCTCGCCGACAGCAAGCGCGGCGAGCGCGTCGCGCTCAAACTGCTGCGCGAACCGCTGCACGAGAGCGCCGACGCCCGATTACGGCTGGAACGCGAGGTGCGCGCGCTGCGCCGCGTCGAGAGCCCGTACGTCACCCGGGTGCTCGACGCCGACCTGACCGGCGACCGGCCGTACCTCGTGATGGAGCACATCGAGGGCGAGACCCTGCTGGAGCGGGTGCGCCGCAGCGGCCCGTTCGACCGCGCCGAGCTGGTGCACCTCGCCCAGGGCATCGCGGCCGGTTTGGCGATCATCCACGCCGCCGGGGTGGTGCACCGCGACCTCAAGCCCGGCAACGTGCTGCTCGGCCCCGAGGGGCCCATCCTGATCGACTTCGGCATCGCCCAGATGCTCGACGCGACCAGGCTGACCCTGACCGGCACGTTCCTCGGCACGCCCGGATACGCCGCGCCCGAGCTGTTCACCGACGAGCCGGTGGGCGAGCCGGCCGACATCCACGCCTGGGCGGCCACGGTGGCCTTCGCGGCGACCGGGCGGCCGACGTTCGGGCGGGGCACCGTCGAGGCGCAGATGTACGCGATCCTCAACGGCCACGCCGACCTGGCGGGCGTCCCGGCCGCGCTGCTGCCGCTGGTCAAGGCGGCGCTGAACCGCACCCCGGCCAAGCGGCCGACCGCGGCGGTGCTCAGCGACCGGCTCAGCCGGCTGGCCCGCGCCTCCTCCGGCCCGCTGCCCCTGGCGGCGCCGGTGGCGGCGGGCGTACCGGAGGCCGAGGCCGCGCCGCAGGCGGCACCGCCCCCGGACGGCAAGCAGGCCGCGGCCCGGACGGAGCCGCCGTCCGGGCCCGACACGGGACCGTCCACACCGGTCCCGGCGCGCGCGGGCACGCCCGGCACAACGCCGCCGGCGCGCACGGGCACGACGCCACAGGCGCGCACCGGCACAGCGCCGCCGGCGCGCACGGGCACGACGCCACAGGCGCGCACCGGCACAGCGCCGCCGGCGCGCACGGGCACGACGCCACAGGCGCGCACCGGCACGACGCCGGCGGCTCGTACCGGCGCGACACCGGGCAAGCCGGCGGCCGACGCGCCCGCGGCGGCGACCGCGACCGCCACGCGGCGGCGTGCGGGCGCCAGGGGCGGCACCGGGCCGCGTACGACGGGATCGCGAGCGACCGGAGCGCCGCCGGCGTCGGCGTCCGCGCGCGTCGCGGGCCGGGTTCAGGGCCGCAGGCGCGACGGCGGGGGCGGTGCCGTGCCGGGGAGCGCGGTGCTGGTGCTGCTCGCGCTGCTGGCGGTGCCGTGCGTGGTGGCCTCGGTGATCTGGCCGATCGCCGCGATCGGGGTCACGGCGGCCTGCGCCGTGCTGACCCGGACGGTGTGGCTGGGCCACTGGATGGTACGCAACCGCAGGTCGGCGCGCACCCGCGCACTGCTGCGGATCGTGGCCTTCCCGCTCACACTGGCCCTGGCGGCGCTCAGTGCGGCGGTCTGGCCCGGCCTGCCCGCCGGCGGGGGAGCCGCCCTGGCCTTGTGGGCCGCGGCGGGCGGCGACCTCGGTCCCGGGTGGTGGGAGAGGGCGATGCCCGTGACCGTCGCCGCCGTGGTCTTCGGCGTGCTGTGCGGGGGCATCGTGGGCCGCGAGATCGAGCGGATGAGCGCCCGGCTGCCCGCGCTGCGCAGGGAGCCCCTGCGCGCGCTGGCCGTGCTGGGCGGCTTCGTCGCCCTGTGCGTGGCCGCCGTGCGCGCCATCGCGCTGCTGCTGTGACGCCTGCTGGGCGCCCCAAGGTGCCGCGGTGACGCGGTGCCGTGGTGACGCGGTGCCGTGGTGACGCGGTGCCGCTGTGACGCGGTGCCGGGGACGCTCCCGGAGCCACCTGCGGCCGGAACCCCGGGAGAGACGTGCTCGTGTTCCCCTACGGCACCGCTCAGCCCGCGTCGCGGCGGGAGAAGCGGTTGAAGATGCGCTCGCCGGCGTGGACCGCGCCCTCGGCCACGTCGCGCAGCACCCCGATGAACGGGTCCTGCGACTGGGCCCAGGACTCGCGGTAGGAGCGGGCCGCGGCGCGCATCTCCTCGGTGATCTTGGCATTGGCGTCGTCGGCGCGGCGCGGGTAGTCGCCGCCGAGGATGGCCTCGTACTCGCCGCTCCTGCGCCACCGGTCCAGCTCGGCGACCCGCGCGACCGCGAACGGGTGGGTGGTGCCGAGCAGGTTGAGCACCTTCAGGAAGCCGTCGCGGACGTCGCCCGCGGTGTCGTACTCCCTCGCCTGGTCCAGGAACGCCTCGATGTTCATCTCGTGGAGCTGCGAGCCGCCGGCGAGCTTCATCAGCGCGCGCAGCGCCGCCTCGGGGTCCTGGCCGCAGAGCAGACCGCCACGGTCGGCGGACAGCTCGGACTTGCGGTACCACTCCTCCAGGCCGGCGACGATGGCCCGCAGGCCGATGTAACCCAGCGGGATCCAGGCCACGCGGGCGGCCAGCCGGGTCAGGATGTCGAGCATGGTGCGGTAGACCGCGTGGCCCGACAGGATGTGGGCGGTCTCGTGGCCGATGACGAAGCGCTGCTCCTCGTCGTTCATGAGGTTGAGCAGGCCGGTCGTGACGACGATGAACGGGTCGTCGAAGCCGATCGCCTTGGCGTTGACCGAGGGGTCCTGCTGCACGTAGATCTCGGGGACCCGGTGCAGGTCGAGGATGTAGGCGGCGTCGCGCCCCATGTCGTACAGGGCGCGGAACTGGGTCTCGCTGGTGCGCACGGCCGAGGCCAGGTAGATCAGGCGCAGGCGGCGCTCGCTGATCAGACCGGACATCTGCTTGAGCACCGTGTCGAACCCGCTCAGCGAACGCAGGGCGACCAGGGCGGACCGGTCGGCGGGATGTTCGTAGGCACGGGACGAGATGCCGGGCAGTTGTACGCGATTGCGATCCGGGGTGGTCGTCATGCCCGGCATGCTACGTCTGTGAGACCCGCGACGCGCGGTGCTTCGCCGGTGGGGTCGGGTCAAGCCGGGGGAAGGACGCCGCGTATGGTCCGTTTCATGAAGAATGCGCCGAACGGCCAGGGGAAGCGCCGCCTCGGGGTCATGGGCGGAACCTTCGACCCCATCCACCACGGCCACCTGGTCGCGGCGAGCGAGGTCGCCCACCACTTCGAACTGGACGAGGTCGTCTTCGTGCCCACCGGCCGGCCCTGGCAGAAGGCCGACAAGGCGGTGTCGGCGGCCGAGGACCGCTACCTGATGACCGTCATCGCCACGGCGTCCAACCCCCGCTTCTCGGTCAGCAGGGTGGACCTGGACCGCCCCGGCCCGACCTTCACCATCGACACGCTGCGCGACATCTCCGCCGTGTACGGCCCGGATCACGAGATCTTCTTCATCACCGGCGCCGACGCCCTGGCCCAGATTCTCTCCTGGCGTGACGTTGACGAGCTGTTCACCATCGCGCATTTCGTAGGCTGTACTCGACCAGGTCATGTCCTGCACGACCCGGGGCTCCCAGAGGGGAAGGTCAGCCTGATCGAGATACCGGCGCTGGCCATTTCGTCCTCCGAGTGCCGTCAGAGGGTGGCGTCCGGCGAACCGATCTGGTATCTCGTGCCGGACGGGATCGTGCAATACATCAATAAACGCGGGCTGTACCGGGAACCCTCTTAGGTGACGGCAGCCGACAACAGGAGGACCGACCCACATCGTGACCGCATCCGAAAGAGCCGTCCAGCTCATCCGGGTCGCCGCCGAGGCGGCGGCCGACAAGCTGGCCGATGACATCCTCGCCTATGACGTGAGCGACCAGCTCGTGATCACCGACGCGTTCCTGCTCTGCTCCGCCACCAACGACCGTCAGGTCCGTGCCATCGTGGACGAGATCGAGGAGCGCCTGCGCATCGAGCTCGACGCCAAGCCCGTACGCCGTGAGGGCGAGCGCGAGGGCCGCTGGGTGCTGCTCGACTACGTGGACATCGTGGTGCACGTCCAGCACGAGGAAGACCGCACCTTCTACGCCCTGGAGCGGCTGTGGAAGGACTGCCCGTCCATCGCGCTCCCCGAGAGCGTGCGGCAGCTCGCCGTGCAGCGCGCCCGCGGGGGCGTGCGGTGACGCCAGGCAGCACGATGACCGCTTCCCCCACGGCGGCCCGATGAGCCGCCGCGTCGTCTGCTGGCGCCACGGCCGTACGACGTGGAACGTCGAGCACCGTTTTCAAGGCCACACCGACATCCCTCTCGACGAGGTGGGGATCGCCCAGGCCCAGAGGGCCGCCTCCCTGCTGGCGGCGCTCCGCCCCTCCATGATCGTCTCCTCGGACCTGCGCCGGGCCGCCGACACCGCGGGCATGCTCGCCCGCATCACCGGCCTGCCCGTGACCACCGACAAGGACCTCCGCGAGCGCGGCGGCGGCGAGTGGGAGGGCCTGACCCGCGACCAGATCGCCGAGCGCTGGCCCCGCGAGTACGCCGCCTGGGAGGCCCCCGGCGGTGAGGACGTCTCCGACGTCGCCGACCGTGTGTCCGGCGCGATCCGCCGCTGGGCCGCCGAACTCGACCCCGACGGCCTCCTCGTGGTGGCCTCCCACGGCGCCGCCATCCGCCTGGGCATCGCCCGCACCCTCGGCCTGCCGGAGAACCTCTGGTCCGCCCTGGGCGGCCTCGGCAACTGCTCCTGGTCCATGCTCGAAGAGGGCCGCAAGGGCTGGCGCCTCCTGGAGCACAACGCCGGCACCCTCCCCGAACCCGTCTCCAGCGACGACACCCCCGAAGCCGCCGAAGACGCCCCCTGACCCGCCGATCGGAGACATGATCAGCGCCCCCCGTGCCACGTGACGATTCGCCGAACTCCGGCCGACCCGCTATGCTCCTACAGTCTCACCAGGGGCTATAGCGCAGTTGGTAGCGCGCCTCCATGGCATGGAGGAGGTCTGGGGTTCGAATCCCCATAGCTCCACCCTGACAGGGCGTCCGAGCGGCATCGCTCCGGCGCCCTTTGTCATGCCGGGGCCCCGAAAAAACGCGTTGCCGGTCGTGGGGGCGGGATGTCAGGCTGGGGGCACACCCGAGAGGAGGCCCGGCCATGCGACTGCGACTGCGACTTCGCCTTCGACTGTCCCCGCTGCGCGGTGGCCGTGGCCTGATCTGAGCGATTCCCCGCTCGGGGCCGCGGCCGGACGCCGGCGTCGTCACGCGGCCCTGTCCCAACAGGTAGAGGACCTGTCCTCAGATGGCAGGAGTTCCGGGTTCGAATCCCGGGGGCCGCACGAGAGGCACACGCTCTCCCGCCCCCGTCGCCCAACGGCAGAGGCACCGGTCTGAGGGGCCGGACGGTACGGGTTCGAATCCCGTCGGGGGCACGATCGCTCGCGGGCGGGGCCGTGCGAGCATGGGGGGATGACTGATCATGTACTGGGCCCCGACGAGCTGCTGACCACCACGCGCAGTGTCCGAAAGCGGCTCGATCTGACGCGGCCCGTGCCGCTGGAGCTCGTACGCGAGTGCCTGGAGATCGCGTTGCAGGCCCCGAGCGGGAGCAACCGGCAGGGGTGGCACTGGATCGTGGTGACCGACGCCGAGATCCGCGCCCGGATCGGCGAGTACTACCGGCGCTCGTTCGAGGCGTACCAGCGGTCCCGGCCTCCGGCGGAGGAGCTGTACCCGGGGGACCGGGATCGGATCGAGGTGCAGCACCGGGTGTCGGAGAGCGCGGCGTACCTGGGGGAGCGGATGGGGCAGGTGCCGGTGCTGGTGCTGCCCTGCCTGCGGGTGCCGGGGGGCGAGCTGCCGGAGGGCAACCAGGCCGGGCTGTGGGGGTCGCTGCTGCCGGCGGCGTGGAGCTACATGCTGGCCGCGCGGGCCCGCGGGCTGGGCACGGCGTGGACGTCGCTGCATCTGGTGTACGAGCGGGAGGTGGCCGAGCTGCTCGGCCTGCCGCAGGACGTACGGCAGGGCGCGCTCATCCCCACGGCCTACTACACCGGCGACACGTTCCGGCCCGCGCATCGGGCGCCGCTCGCCGAGGTTCTGCACCTCGACACCTGGTAGAGGGAGACCAGGGAGTTTTTGGGGGAATCAGAGAGGGGCAGGGGGGACAAGGTAGGGCATATGTCCTAGTTTGGGGTTAACCATCGTTATCGGGGGGTCACGATGGCCGGAAACCTCACGCGGCGGCTGATCGCGGAGTTCATCGGGACGATGCTGCTCGTCCTGTTCGGAGCCGGGGCGGTCGTGGCCGCTCTGGTGATGGGCGACGGCGAGATCGACTACGCCGGTCTCGGCGTCATCTCGCTGTCGTTCGCCATCGTCGTCGCGGTCGTGATCTACGCCTTCGGCACCACGTCGGGCGCGCACATCAACCCGGCGGTCACCATCGCCCTGGCGGTGAGCCGGCGGTTCCCGTGGTCCGAGACGCCGCTGTACATCCTGGCCCAGCTCGCCGGCGCGGTGGCCGGGGGCCTGTTCATCGTGGCCGGGTACGGCCGGCGGGCGGTGGAGCTCGGCGGCGTCGGGCTGACCACGCTCGGGGGCCGCGTGAACTACGGGCAGGGCATCCTGCTCGAAGCCCTGGGCACGTTCCTGCTACTGATCACGGTCATGGCGCTGGCGGTGGACCGCCGGGCGCAGCCGGGCTGGGCCGGGCTGGTGATCGGGCTCGCCGTGGCCTGCGAGATCTTCCTGATCGGGCCGCTCACCAACGGCTCGATCAACCCGGCCAGGACCTTCGGGCCGTACGTGGTCAACAGCCTGTTCGGCGGGAACACGCCGTGGCTGGAGATCGGAGTCTACATCGCCGGGCCGCTCATCGGCGCCGTGCTGGGCGTGGTCGTGTACGACTACGTCGCCCGCCCGGTGCGCGAGGTGCCCGAGGCGGCGGAGCAGGGCGCCGCGGGCGAGGTCACCGGCCGGCGCGAGCCCGAGGGCGAGCCGGCCGCGGCCCGCGATCGTGAGGAAGAACGCCGCCGGGCCGGGGAGGTGCCCGGAGCCCGCACACCGCACGACGACCGGATCGACGAGCGCGTCGGGGGACACCGGCGCAGGCGTCCCGGCCACTGGGGGAGGTGATCGGCGCGACTGCGTGATCCGGCCATCAACCGCCTTCATGGAAGGAAGGGCATGGACATGCCTGAGAACAGGGGTGTCGTATACGAGGGACCCGGCAAGGTCGAGGTGCGCGAGACCGCGTATCCGGACTACGAGCTCAAGGACGGCCCTGGGGTGAACCCGGCGAACGTCGGGCGCAAGCTGCCGCACGCGGCGATCCTGAAGGCGGTCGCCACCAACATCTGCGGCAGCGACCAGCACATGGTCCGCGGGCGCACCACCGCCCCGCAGGGGCTGGTGCTCGGTCACGAGATCACCGGCGAGGTCGTGGACACCGGGCCCGACGTGGAGTACATCAAGACCGGCGACCTGGTTTCGGTGCCGTTCAACATCGCCTGCGGCCGGTGCCGGAACTGCAAGGAGGGCAAGACCGGCGTCTGCGAGAACGTCAACCCGGACCGGCCGGGGTCGGCGTACGGGTACGTCGACATGGGCGGCTGGATCGGCGGCCAGGCCGACTACGTCCTGGTGCCCTACGCCGACTGGAACCTGCTGAAGTTCCCGGACAAGGACAAGGCCATGGAGAAGATCCTGGACCTTGCCATGCTCGCGGACATCTTCCCGACGGGATACCACGGCTGCGTCAGCGCGGGGGTCAAGCCGGGCGCGACGGTCTACATCGCGGGCGCGGGCCCGGTCGGGCTCGCCGCCGCGTGCTCGGCGTTCCTGCTGGGGGCCGCCGTCGTCATCGTCGGCGACCTGAACAAGGAGCGCCTGGACCAGGCGCACAGCTTCGGCTGCGAGACGGTCAACGTGGCCCTGGGCGAGCCGAAGGACCAGATCGAGCAGATCCTCGGCGAGCCCGAGGTGGACTGCGCGGTGGACGCCGTCGGCTTCGAGGCGCGCGGCCACGGCCGTGAGTCGGAGGTGGAGCGTCCGGCGACCGTGCTCAACACGCTCATGGACGTCACCCGGGCGGGCGGCGCCCTGGGCATCCCGGGGCTGTACGTGACCGGCGACCCGGGCGCGGAGGACGAGGCGGCCAAGCACGGCTCGCTGTCGATCCGGATCGGCCTGGGCTGGGCGAAGTCGCACAGCTTCGTCACCGGACAGTGCCCGGTCATGCGCTACAACCGCCAGCTCATGATGGCGATCCTGCACGACCGGGTGCAGATCGCCAAGGCGGTCAACGCCACGCCGATCCCGTTGGACGAGGCGCCGCGGGGCTACCACGAGTTCGACGAGGGGGCCGCGCGCAAGTACGTGCTCGACCCGCACGGCATGCTCGGCACGGCGGCCTGACGGGCCCGCCGGCGATCCGGCCGAGCGGCTGACGGTCCCGCCAAGGGGCCCGATCGCTTCGCGGGCGGCACGATCCGCCGCCCGCGAAGCTCCGATGATCGTCACTGTATGTGAGATGGCGGCGATTACGGTTACGAACCGTGTGCTGACAATCTGTCAGACGGCCATTCGCGATGTTTCTTCGCATCTGTAGCTTGAAGTACCTCTGGTGCCTCGGCATAGTGGACGAACCACAGGCGTACCAGTCGTGGCGGGCAACCTCGCGGGCGGACCGGTTCACGACTGCCCACCGGCGCACCCCCCGCACGGAATTGGACATGATGGATGAGCTCGCCCCCGCCGATCCGTACCAAGCTGCTCAGGATCCTCCTGCTTCCGCTGGTCTCCATGGTCGCGTTATGGGGGTTCATCGCCTACTCCAGCGTGGAGGAGATCGTCACGGTCTCCCGGGCGCAGGACCGCTGGGAGGCGATCGGCTCTCCGGTGCTGCAACTGATCGTCGAGTTACAGCGGGAGCGCCAGCTCTCCGCCGAGGCGCCCCGCGGCACCGCCTCGTACGCGCCGCTGGCCGAGCAGCGGCGCGTCACCGACGCCAAGGCCGATCGCCTTCGTCAGATCATCGGATCAGTTGACCTCGAATCCGAGGGCGCCGAGACCCCGGAACAGGTGCGCGCCCTGGTGCAGGCGCTGGACGGCCTGCGTACGCTGCGCGCCTCCGCCGACGCGGGCAGGCTGACCCCGCCGCTGAAGGTCATCGACGCCTACAACAACCTGATCGACGTCGCCAACAAGCAGTTCAACGACCGCGACGCGCTGAGCAGCGTGTCGGCCTTCCAGGCGGTGCGCGGCATGGCGGCCTACAGCTCCACCGCCGAGTACCTGGGCCGCGAGCACGCGATCATCACCAGCACGATCGTGCACGGCAAGATGACCCCCGCCGACCGCGCCGCCTTCGTCGCCGCGTTCAACAGCCGCAGGATCGTCTTCGCCAACGCCGAGCGCGACGTGGGCCCGGAGCTGCGGGTGAACTTCGCCAAGCTGGCCGGCGGCGCCTCGTACAAGCGGCTGGTCGAGGCGGAGGACCTGCTGTTCACCTGGGACACCACCGGTGGCCCGCCGCCGGTGGACCCCGAGGTGTGGAAGAGCGACGCCGACGCCATGCTCGGCGCCATCTCCCGCGACACCCAGCGGGAACTGGCCCGCGCCGCGGCGGAGACCGAGGCGCAGAAGACCGGGGCGTACTGGCGGATCGGCCTGGTGCTGGTCCTGGGCCTGGCCGCGGTGGTCGTCTCGGTGCTGCTGTCGTACCGGTTCGGCCGCTCGCTGATCGACGAGCTGCGGCGGCTCCAGGCGTCGGCGGTGGAACTGGCCGAGCAGCGCCTGCCCAGGCTGGTCGAGCGGCTGCGCCGCGGCGAGGACGTGGACCCCGCCACCGAGGCCCCCAACCTGGACCCCGCCGACACCGCCGAGGTCGATCGCGTGGTGCACGCCTTCGCCGCCGTGCGCCGCACCGCCGTCGAGGCCGCGGTCGGCCAGGCCACCCTGCGCAAGGGCGTCGGTCAGGTCTTCCTCAACCTGGCCTGGCGCAACCAGGCCCTGCTGCACCGCCAGCTCGCGCTGCTGGACACCATGGAGCGCCGGGTCGAGGAGCCGGAGGTCCTGGAGGACCTGTTCAAGCTGGACCACCTCACCACCCGCATGCGGCGGCACGCGGAGAACCTGATCATCCTGTCCGACTCCGCGCCGGCCCGCCGCTGGCGCGACCCGGTGCCGCTGTTCGACGTCGTACGCGCGGCGGTGCTTGAGGTCGAGGACTACACCCGCGTCACGATCGCGCCGATGCCGAACGCGCCGCTGCTGATGGGCGCCGCGGTCACCGACGTGATCCACCTGGTCGCCGAGCTGGTGGAGAACGCCACCGTCTTCTCCCCGCCCGACACCACCGTGCACATCCGCAGCATGACCGCGGCCAACGGCTTCGCGCTGGAGGTCGAGGACCGGGGCCTGGGGCTGAACCAGGCCACCCTCGACGAGCTCAACGCCCGGCTGGCCGAGCCCCCGGAGTTCGACCTGGCCGACAGCGACCGGCTCGGCCTGTTCGTGGTGTCCAGGCTCGCCGCCCGCCACGGCATCAAGGTCGTGCTGCGCCGCTCGCCGTACGACGGGACCACCGCGATCGTGCTGCTGCCCTCGTCCCTGCTCGCCGCGTCCGCCGAGACCCCGGCCGCGGCCCAGCCGCAGCGCCAGGCGGAGCACGCCGCCGCGGCCCGCGCGGCCAGGCCCATGCGCGCCCTCGGCACCGCCCCCGCCGAGCCCAGATCCGGCGGCGTGGCCGTCGCACCGGACCCCTTCCCGGCGCCCCAGGCGCCCGGCAACCCGGCGCCCGAGGCACGCACCGGCCCCGTCGGCCTCGGCGGCCGGGGCGGCCGGGGCGGTGCGTCCGGTACGCACGGTGCGCCCGGCGTGCCCGTACGGGCCCCCGCTCCCGAGCCCGAGCGTGGGGCCTGGTTCGACGCCGGTCCCGCGCCCCGTCCGGCGGGCGGGACCGCGACCGGGCCGATCCCGACGCCCGTACCCGGTTCTCCCGTGCCTCCCGCCGCGCCGGCCGTGGAGTGGAGCGTCACGGTGCCCGCCCAGGACGCCGATGAGGACCTGGACGGGCTGCCGATGCGGATACCGCAGGCCAACATGGCTCCCCAGCTCCGCGACGCCCGGCGCGCGGAGCGGCGCTCCGTCTCGGTGCGCTCGCCGGAGGAGCTCGCCCAGCTCATGTCGTCCATGCAGCGCGGGTGGCAGCAGGGCCGCCGCCAGGCGGAGCAGGGACACGACGTGTGGAACCGAAAGGACGACCATCCCGATGCCCGACCCCAGAAGTGAACTGAGCTGGCTGCTCGACGACCTCACCCAGCGCGTTCCCGGCATCCGGCACGCCATCGTGCTGTCCGCCGACGGGCTGGCCATGGGCGGTTCCCGGGAGCTGACCCGGGAGGACGCCGAGCACCTGTCCGCCATCTCCGCCGGCAGCCACAGCCTGGCCATGGGCGCGGGCCGGCACTTCGGCCTGGGCGGCGTACGGCAGACCATCATCGAGATGGAGGGGGGCTTCCTGTTCGTCACCGCGGCCGGCCAGGGCGCCCGGCTGGCCGTGCTCGCCTCGGCCGACGCCGAACTCGGCATGGTCACCTACGAGATGGCGCTGATGGTCAAGCGGGTCGGCGAGCACCTGTCCGCGCAGCCGAGGGGGGCGGCACCGGCACCCGCCTGGAACGGCGCGAGACCGTGACCGGAGAGGATCCCGGGCCGCTGATCCGGCTGTTCGGGCTGACCGGGGGCAGGGCGCGCCCGCAGGGCGAGGCGTTCGACCTGGTGGCCATCGTGACGACGGTCAGCGGCTCCTACGAGCCCGCGGACCTGATCCCGGAGCATCGGGCCGTGCTGTCGGTGTGCCGCAGGCCCACGCCGGTGGCGGATGTCGCGGCCCACCTCAGGCTGCCGCTCAACGTCACCCGGGTGATCCTGGGCGACCTGCGGCGCGAGGGCCTGGTCACCATCGAGCGTCCGCGCCCCGTGGCGCAGACGATCGACGAACGCATCTACAGGGAAGTGCTGCATGGACTACGCAGCCTCTGAGCCGGGGGCGACCGCGGTCGCCTCGGCCTTGGCCATCAAGATCCTCATCGCGGGCGGCTTCGGCGTCGGCAAGACGACCATGGTCGGCACGATCAGCGAGATCCGGCCGCTGCACACAGAGGAGCTGCTGAGCGAGCGGAGCGTCGGGGTGGACGACACCTCGGGCGTGGAGGCCAAGACCACCACCACCGTGGCGCTGGACTTCGGCCGCATCACGATCCGCGAGGGGCTGTGGCTGTACCTGTTCGGCACCCCCGGGCAGGACCGGTTCTGGTTCATGTGGGACGAACTGGCCCTCGGCGCGCTCGGCGCCGTCGTGCTGGCCGACACCCGCCGCCTCCAGGACTGCTTCCCGGCCGTGGACTACTTCGAGCAGCGCGGCATCCCGTTCGTGGTCGGCGTCAACTGCTTCGACGGCGCCCGCCGCTACGACCCGGCCAAGGTGCGGCGGGCGCTGGGCCTGAACGAGACCATCCCGGTCGTGCTGTGCGACGTGCGCGAGCGCGAGTCGGTCAAGCACGTGCTCACCACGCTGGTCACGTACGCGGTGGAGGGCGTCTGACCGGCCCCGCCCCGCCTCACGGCCGGGCCGGGCCGGTCATGCCGGCGTACTCGCGGCGGGCGTCCGGCTCGGCCGCGCCGCCCGGCCCGCCGAAGGTGCCCTCGCGGCGTAGGGTGTGCCAGCGCAGGCGCACGCCGAGCAGCGCGGTCGCCACCGACTGGATCACCACCAGGTACATGAGCTGGCGGTAGACGAACTGCTGGAGCGGGAGCACCCACAGCGCCGAGGCCGGCTCGCCGTCCAGCCGCAGCGCGTACCAGCCGGTCAGGGCCTGCACCACGACGAACCCGGCCCACACCGCGACCACCGGCAGGGGGTCGCCCAGGACGGTGCTGTAGACCGCCATGAGATCGACCACCGGGGCCAGCAGCGGCAGCAGCACCTGGAACATCGCGAGGTAGCCCAGGCAGCGGCGGCCGAACGGGCCCCGTTCGAGCACCGCGCGCCGGTGCTTCCACATCGCCTGGAGCGTTCCGTAGCACCAGCGGTAGCGCTGCCGCCACAACTGGCCCAGCGAGCCCGGCGCCTCGGTCCAGGCCAGCGCCTTCTCCTCGTAGACCACCCGCCACCCGGACCGGCACAGCGCCATGGTCAGGTCGGTGTCCTCGGCCAGCGTGTCGGAGCTGACCCCGCCCAGGGCCAGCAGGGCCGAGCGGCGGAACGCGCCGATCGCGCCCGGCACGGTGGCCATGCAGTCCAGCAGTTCGAAGGCGCGCCGGTCCAGGTTGAACCCGATCACGTACTCGATGTGCTGCCAGCGCCCCACCATGCCGCCCCGGTTGCCGACCTTGGTGTTGCCGCTCACCGCGCCCACGGCCGGGTCGGCGAGCTGGCGCACCAGGTGGCCGATCGTGGCGGGCTCGAAGACGGTGTCGCCGTCCACCATGATGATCAGCTCGTGCGCGGCCTGGGAGATGCCGGTGTTGAGCGCGGCGGGCTTGCCGCCGTTGGGCCGGCGGATCACCCGTACGTTGGCGTGGCCGAGCGCCCCGGCCAGCTCGGTGGTGCGGTCGGTGGAGCCGTCGTCCACGACCAGGATCTCCACCTCGCCCGGGTAGGCGGTCTCGGCCAGTGAGCGCACGGTCGCCTGGATGCCCGCCTCCTCGTTGTACGCCGGCACGATCACGGTGACCGGCGGCGGCGCGGGCCAGGCGGGGGCACGGCCCTTGCGCCGCTTGCCGCCGCGGTTGCGCGCGGCGTGCATCCAGGCGAGCACGGCGAAGAACAGCAGCCGCCCGAGCGTCAGCGCCCCGGCCGCGAACAGCACCCACGACAGCGCGCCGGCGAACGCCTCGGCGGCGCGCTGGGCGAGGTTCAGCACGGACCCGATGAACCGGCCCGCGGTGTCGGCCGGCTGGTGCGCCGAGGGCAGGCCGACCGCCTGGCTGACGGTGACCGCCTTGTAGCCCTTGGGGACGAGCTCCTTGAGGACCAGCTCCACCGCCTCGACGGTCTGCCGCCGGTCGCCGCCCGAGTCGTGCATCATCACGATCGCGCCGCGGTTCCGGGGCGGGATCGCCGCGGCCGCGATCTTCGCCGCGCCGGGCCGGCTCCAGTCCTTGGTGTCGAGGTCGGTGAGCACGACGACGTAGCCCTGTGTCCCCGCCGCCCGGATGCTCTCCCACTGCGGCGTGCTGATCGCCTCGGGCGTCGAGGAGTACGGCGGGCGGGCCAGCGTGGTGTGCAGGTCGGTCGCCCCCGCCAGGGCCCGCTGCGTCAGCGACAGCTCCAGGCGCAGCCGCCAGCCGGGCACCTGCGACAGGTCGGCGTGCGAGTAGGTGTGGTTGCCCAGCTCGTGCCCCTCGGCGACGATCCGCCGCGCCAGCTCGGGATGCGCGGCCACCTTGGCGCCGACCACGAAGAACGTCGCCTTCGCGCGGTACTTCCGGAGCACGTCCAGCACCTGGGGCGTCCACTCCGGGTCGGGGCCGTCGTCGAAGGTCAGCGCGATGGTCCGGGCCGAGGGGCCGGCGCTGACGGGCAGGGGCCCGGCCGTGTTCAGCACGGCCTCGCCCTGGCGCGCCTCCCGCAGCGCGGGCGACGGCGGGGCGGTGTCGGCCGCGGCCGGGGCGGGGTGGGTCTCACCCACGACATCGGTGGTGTACCCGTTGAGCAGCAGCGCGGTGGCCACCAGGACCAGGCCGACGCCGAGCAGGAACCAGTGGCCGCGCGGGTCGGGCGGCGGCGGGGGCGGCTCGGTGGTGAGCGGCAGCGGCAGCGTGTCGGGTCCCTGGCCCTGCCCCGCGCGGAAGTCCTGCCACGCCGGCACCGGGGCGGGCGGCCACACCCGCCGGTCCTCGTCCCGCCGGGTCAATTCTTCGGCCCCTTCGTGCGGTCCGGGTCGTGCCCCGGCGGTGTCTTGGCCCGGCCGGACGGCGTGTCGGACGCGGTGGGCCCGGTGGGGTCGGTGGGCTCGGTGGGCGGGGCGGTGGGGTCCTCGGCCGGCTCGGCCGGGTCACGGGGGCTCGGCCTGGCGGAGCGGTCGCCCGGCCCCGTGCTGGGCGACGGCCGCGAGGTCGTGCGCTCCGCCTCGGGCCGTCGCGCCGGGAACGTGGCGGTGGCGGTGCCCGTCTCGGTGGGGGTGGGCCTCGCCTGGGCGCGCGTGGGCGAGGGCGTCGGCGGCTCCGGCCGGTCGGGCCGCGGCGTCGCCGACCGGGAGGGAGTGGCCGTGGCGCCGGCCGCTCCCGGGCCGTCTTCCGGCCACCCGGTGACGGCGAGCCTGGTGTCGGTGAACAGGCCGCCGATCACGATCCCGATCAGCGCGAGGACCAGCACGGCGGCCGCGACCGAGCTGATCATGATCAGCCGTCTTCGCCGTCCGCTCTCATCGACGAAGACCGCGGTCGTGTGGTGTTGCTCAGGGGGCACGCCGAGAAATGGTAGTGACCGGGGATAACCAGTGGGGAAACAGGCGACTTAACGGATTCGTCGCCGGAATCCCCTGCCGCAGGTCACGCCGCTCCGCCCGGCCCTCGGCGAGCCGTCACGGTGATCTCGATCCGGGCGGAGCCGAGGAGCTGGGCGCCCACCGTGGTGCGGACGGGGCGGGGCTCGGGGAAGTGCTTCTCGTAGACCGCGTTGTAGCGCTGGAACTCGCTCAGGTCGGTCATGTGGACCAGGCAGGAGACCACGTCGGCCAGGGTGCAGCCGGCCTCGGCGAGCAGGGCGGAGATCTTGGCGATGACGCCCTCGGTCTGCTCCTCGATGGTGGCGCCGGGGGCGGTCTGGCCGGCCAGGAAGACCAGATCGCCGCTGATCAGCCCCGGGGAGTACGGGCCGCCGGGCGGGGCGGACGGGGACGTGATGACGGTCTTGTCCATGGGCACAGCTCCTTGTGGATCGTCGGTCAGGGCCGCGACGGCGGCCGGGACGCGTTCGCAGAAGGTATATCCGAAAGGAACCGGGCCGGGGTGAACTCGGGCCAGGGCTCCCCGGCGCCCGGGTCCAGGGCCAGGACGGCGGCCAGGCGTCCCGCGTACGGGCCGGCCGTCAGGCCGTACGCGCTCAGGCCGGTCGCCACCACCACGCCGGGCGCGAGCCGGCCCAGCACCGGGCGGCCGTCCGCGGCCAGCGGGCGCAGGCCGGCGCGGATCTCGCCGATCGCCGCGCCCGCCAGTCCCGGCGCCACCGCCAGGCCCTCGGCCAGCACCTCGTGCACGCCGCCGACCGTGGGGCGGTGGTCGAAGCCGGCCAGTTCGCGGGTCGCGCCGAAGACCACCCGCGAGCCGGGGAAGCCCAGCAGGTACGGCCCGACCCGGGGCAGCACGATCGGCCAGCCCGAGGTGTCGGCGCCGGGCAGGTGGGCGTGCACGAGCTGCCCGCGCTGGGGGAGCACCGGCAGGCCGGGCACGAGCGGCGCGCACACCTCGCCGGTCCAGGCCCCGGCCGCCACGATCACCGCGTCCGCCCGCAGTGGGGCGCCGTCGATCGTGATCGTGCCGGGGTCGGCGGTCAGCGCGGCGGTGCCCGTGCGGATCGTGACACCCTGGCGGGCCGCGGCCGTGAGCAGGGCGTCGCGCACGGCCCGGCCGTCCACCCGGGCCGCGCCGTCGATCCGCAGCGCCGCCAGGCCGGGGCGCAGCGGCGGGAACAGCTCGCGCGGCTCGGCGGCCTCCTCCACCGCGCCCATCTCGGGCGCGCCCTCGTGGCGGCGCTCCAGCAGCGTCCGCGCGTCGCGCAGGCCGGAGGCGCCGTCGGCCACGACCAGCGCGCCCACCCGGGCGTACCCGGTCTCGCGGACGCCGTCCTCCGCCAGCATCGCGATCAGCTCGGGGTAGTGGCGGGCGCCCGCGGCGGTGAGCCGGTACCAGGCGTCGTCGTCCTCGTGGTCCACCCACGGGCAGATGATCCCGGCGCCCGCCGGGGTCGCCCGGCCGGGGGCGTCGCGGTCCACGACGGTCACCTCCAGCGCCTCCGGGGCGGCGCGGCGTCCCAGCTCGTACGCCGCCGCCGCGCCGGTGATGCCGCCTCCGATGATGACGATGCGCGTGCTGCTCATGGGCACAGTGTCGCTCACCCGGTCATGGCCCACACAGCGCCCGCCGGCGCGGCGCGTCAGCCCGTCACGGTGAGCGCGGTCCTGGCCAGGCCGCCGCCCGCGCAGCGCACGTAGACGGCATGGGTGCCGGGCCGGGCCGAGGCGGAGACGGTCAGCGTCGGGTACCAGGTCTCGGCGCGCGCGCCCGCCGCGGTCGTGCGCCGGGTGAACGCGCCGGAGGCCACCGACACCACCCGGCCGCTGGAGCAGACCGCGGTGACGGTGACCGACTGGCCGCGCGCCGCCTTGGCCGGGTGCACGCCGACGCCCGCCGCCACCTGGGCCAGCGGGCCGTCCCCGTCGCCGCCCCGGGTCGGGGTGGGGGAGGGGAGCGGGTGCTCGTGGTCGTGGGTCGGCGCGGTGGTGGGCGGCGCCGTGACCGGAGGCGTCACCGGAGGCGTGGGCGTGGCCGCGGGCCTGGTGGGCGCCTGCGTCGGGGCCGTGCCGCCGGAGGAGCCGGTGAAGACCACGTCGGAACAGGAGTAGAACGCCTCCGGGCTGTCGCTGCGCTGCCAGATCGCGTAGATCAGGTGGCGGCCCTGCTTGCCCGAGGGCAGCCTGGCGTCGATCGTGTACGCGCCGCCCGACAGCGCCGGGTCGGTGACCTTGGCGAACGGGGTGCTCTCCAGGTCCGACCACTTCAGTGGCGCGGTGGGGTCGTAGCCGTTCTTGGTGACGTACAGCTCGAAGGAGCCGCGGTGCGGCGCGGTGGCGCGGTAGGTGAAGGTGAAGGACGCCCCGCTGCGCAGCGTGGTGGCCGGCCAGTCGGCGCGGGCCTGATCGAGGCCGCGGTACTTGTCGCGGCCCGCGCTGCACAGCTCGCCGTCGGGGATGATCTGCCGGTGCCGGCCCGCGGCGTCGGCGATGTTGACCTCGTTCCAGTCGTAGAGGGGCTGGGTGCCGCCGAGCGCGACGGCCTGCTTGCACGCGGCGCTGTCCGGGCTCTCGGGGTTCTCGTTGTAGCAGACCAGGGCCCGGCTCGGCGGGTTGTTCATGGTCCCGTGCGCGTACGCCTGCCCGCTGAAGGCGGGCAGCAGCAGGGACGGCGCCGCGAGGGCGGCGATGACGAGGGCCTTGCGGCGGGCGGTGCTGGTGATCTCCATGGGGCCAAGCGTGCCGACCCCTCTCACCCGGAATATCTGCCTTTAGGCGCCGTTAAGGATCACTTACGGGCCGTTTCACGACCGGGCGGCCCGGGTCCGCCGCCCGCGCCGCGGCCGTCCGGCCGGCTCGCGCGGGCCGGTGCGCAGCCAGAGCTGCACGCTCGCCCCGCCCAGTGCGGCCGACCGCTCGATCTTCAGGAACCCGCCCGTCCCCTCCGCCAGCCGGCGGGCGATGTCCAGCCCCAGCCCGGTGGAGCCCGAGCCGCTGGCCCCGCGCCGCAGCGCCGCCCGCGGGTCGGGGATGCCCGGCCCCGCGTCCGCCACCAGCACGCCCGCCGTGTCCGCGCCCCGGTGCAGGGTCACCGAGAACGCGGTCCCCTCATCCGTGTGCCGGAACACGTTGCCGAGCAGCGCGTCCACGGCCGCGGTCAGCTCGGCCGCGGCGACCGGCACCGGGACCGGCTCCGCCGCGCCGACCAGGTCCCACGCCCGGCCCTGGTCCTCCGCGAGCGCCGACCAGAAGGCCAGCCGCTCCCGCAGCACCTCGGCCGCGTCGCAGCGCACCGCGCCGAGCGCCGGCCCGCCCCGGGGCGCCTCCCGGGCGCCTCGCGTGGCGGCGATGATCGCGTCCACCTCCTGTTCCAGGCGGCCGAGGGCCTGCCGGCTCGGCTCGGCCTCCGGGCCCAGGTGGCCCAGGCTGAGCCGGAGCGCGGTGAGCGGCGTACGCAGGCGGTGCGACAGGTCCGCGGCCAGCTCGCGCTCGGCGGCGAGCAGCGCCACGACCTGGTCGGCCATCGCGTTGAACGCCCGTCCGGCCGCGGCCACCTCCGGCGGGCCCGCGGGCTTGACGCGTACGCTGAGGTCGCCCGCGCCCAGCGAGGACGCCGCGGCCCCGAGCCGCCGGGTCGAGCGCACCAGGCGGGCCCCGAGCCGGTCGGTCACCACCACCGACCCGGCCACCAGCGCCACCGCCAGCCCGGCCAGCACCGCCCACGACCGGCCCACCCCGCGGGTCAGCGCCTCCGGCGGCACGTACACCTCGACCACCGCGCCGCGCCCCCGGTCCAGCACGACCGGGCGGAGCAGCACGTACGCCTCGCCGAGCGCGCGGGTGCTCGCCCGGCTCCGCTCCGCCGCCTCGCCGACCAGTGCCGCGGGAGCGTGCGAGGTGCCCAGCGTGCTGCCGTCGGGCAGGTGGATCGCGACGCGGTCGCGGGCCCCGGCGCCGGCCAGCGCGTACTCCAGCCGGTCGGGATCGGTGGTGATGGCCAGCGCGGGCACCAGCGCGGCGGCCTGCCGCTCGGCCCCGGCCAGGGCGCGCGCGTGCGCGGCCTCCCGGACCACCATCGCCAGCGGCACCAGGAAGGCGAGCGTGACCATCGTGGTGCAGGCCACCGCGAGCAGGGCCAGCGAGCGCCGCATGTCACTCCGCCGGGGCCGAGAGCATCACGCCGACCCCGCGCACGGTGTGCAGGTAGCGTGGTGCGGCTGCGCTCTCGCCCAGCTTGCGGCGCAGCCAGGACAGGTGCACGTCGATCGTCTGGTCCTCCCCGTACGCCTGCCGCCACACCTCCGTGCGCAGCTCGCGCCGTGAGACCACCCGGCCGGCGCGGGCGGCGAGATAGGCCAGCAGGTCGAACTCGCGCCGGGTCAGCGCGAGCGGCGCGCCGCCGAGCGTGGCCTCGCGCCGGTTCACGTTCACGGCCAGGCCGCCCACCCGCAGCACCTCGGGCGGGGCGGCGGCCCGCGCGCGCCGGAGCACCGCGTCCAGCCGGGCCGCGAGGTGGTCGCCGGAGAACGGCTTGACCAGGTAGTCGTCCGCGCCCGCGCGCAGCAGCCGGACGATCTCGGCCTCCTCGTCGCGGGCCGTGGCCACGATCACCGGCACCTCCGAGACGCCGCGGATCATCTTCAGCGCCTCGGACCCGTCCAGGTCGGGCAGGCCCAGGTCGAGCACGACCGCGTCGGGCGGGTGCTGGGCGATGTCCCGCAGCGCGTCCAGGGCGCGGCCGGCGCTGCGCACCGCGTGGCCCTGCCGGGTGAGCTCCTGGATGATCGCCGCGCGTACGAAGTCGTCGTCCTCCACCACGAGCACCGTCGCCATGCGACCACACCGTAGTGGCACATTGCTCCATAATTCACCGCATGCGGCGAGTCCTGGGGTACCTGGCGGTCTGGTGCGGCGCCACGGCCCTGGCCATCTCGCTCGCCTGGTTCGGGGTGCGGGACGTGCTGCGCGCCGAGGTGACCGACGAGGCGTACGCGGGCGTCGCGGTGGCCGCCGCCACCCGCACCGGCCGCCCCCCGGCCCCCACCCCGGCCGGCAGCCCGTCCGGCAGCACGGCCGACACCCCGGCCGACAGCACGGTCACCAGCACGGCCCCCACGTCGGCCGAGCCGGCGCGGCCCGAGGCGAAGCAGGAGCCCCGGCGCACCCGCAGGCCGGCCCCGTCGCCGTCCCCCTCGCAGACCGCCCCGTCGCCGTCCCCCCGCCGGCCGGAGGCCGCGGGCGGCGGCAAGGACGTGGCGGTGGTGCGGGTCAAGGGCGGGCAGGTGTCGTTCGACACCGGCGGCGGCGAGTGCCGGCTGATCTCCGCCAGCCCGGCGGCGGGCTACGAGGCGAAGGTCAGCGGCAACGTGCAGTGGATCAGGGTGGACCTGATCAAGGGCGAGCACGGCTCCTCGGTGTTCTGCACCTGGAACGGCCACCCGCCGATGACCGACGTGTGGGAGTTCTGAGCCTCAGCCCGCGCGCTCCAGCTCGGCGAGGTGCCGGGCGGCCTCCGCGATCCGGTCCTCGCCGAACACCCGGATGCCGTCGCGTTCGAGCAGCGCGGTGGTGACGCCGCTACCGGGGGTCTTGCGGCCGCTGAAGGAGCCGTCGTAGACCGCCAGCGCCCCGCACGAGGGGCTGCCCTCCTTCAGCACCGCGATCCGCACCGAGAAGGACCTGGCCGCCGCCAGCGCCGCCCGCGCCCCCGCCAGGAACGCGCCGGTCACGTCGTCGCCCGCCGGGGTCAGCACCCGCGCCGCGCCGGACAGCACGGCCTCGCCGCCGGCCCCGCCCTCGATCTCGGCCGGCGGCCGGGGCACCGGGAGCCCGCCCTCGACCTCGGGGCAGAAGGGCACCAGCCGCCCCTCCGCCCGCCAGGCCGCGAGCAGCGCGTCGTCGCTGCGCTTGGAGCCGCCGTCGTAGCGGACCTCACGCCCCAAGAGGCACGCGCTGACCAGGATTCTCTCCACGCTGTCCATCGTACGGACCCTCCGCGACCGCGGCGCCGTACCGCCGCCACCAGCGCGCCAGCGGCGCCGGGGACCACCAGGCGGCCCGGCCGAGCAGGCCCATCGCGGCGGGCAGCAGCAGCGCGCGCACGATGGTCGCGTCCACGACGACCGCGATCGTCAGACCGACCCCGATCATCAGCATCAGCACCATGTCGGCGGTCAGGAACCCGGCCACCACCACGGCCATCAGCAGCGCCGCGCCGGTGATCGTGGGCCCGGTGCGCTGCAGGCCCACCGCGACCGCCTCGGCCGGGTCGCCGGTGCGCTCCCACTCCTCGCGCACCCGGGCCAGCAGGAACACCTCGTAGTCCATGGCCAGGCCGAGCGCGATGCCGACCACCAGGACCGGGTAGTTGATGTCCACCGCGCCCGCGGGCACGAAGCCCAGCAGCCCGGACAACCAGCCGTCCTGGAACACCAGCTTGATCGCGCCGAACGCCGCCGTCAGCGACAGCAGGTTCAGCAGCAGGGCCTTCACCGGGATCACCACGGAGCCGAACGCCAGGAACAGCACCACGAACGACACCACCGCCACGGCCAGGGCCATCAGCGGCAGGCGTCCCAGGATCATCTCCACCACGTCCACCCGGGAGGCCGCCATGCCCGCGAAGCCCGCCTGCGCACCCGGCGGCGGTGGCGTCGCGCGCAGGCGCTCCACCATCGTGTACGCCTGCGGCGACATCGGGTCCGGCGTGTAGCCCACGCTCAGCCGGGCCTGGTTCCCGCGCACGCCGGTCACCTCGGCCTCGTGCACCCCGGGCACCCCGGCCAGCCGGCCCGCGTACGCGTCCAGCTCGGCGCGGGCGATCGGGCCGGACGCGGTGACGACGGCGGTCACCGTACGGGAGGGGTCGTGGGCGAAGCGGGCGGCCATCTGCTGGGTGACGTGCCTGGCCTCGGCGTCGGGCGGCAGCACCCAGTCGCCCGGCCGGGCCCAGTTGACCGACAGGAACGGCGCGCCGAGCGCGAGCAGCACCGCCACGACCGCGAGCGTGGTCGCCAGCGGGCGCCGGATCACGCCGCGGGCCAGCCGGTACCAGCGCCCCCGGTCGGCCGCCGCCACCCGCGGCGGGGGCAGGAACGGCACCCGCAGCGCGTTCACCCGCCGTCCGGCGAAGCGCAGCATCGCCGGCAGCAGCACCAGCGAGGCGGCCACGGCCACCACCACCGTCGCGATGCCGCCCCACGCCATGGAGATCAGGAACCGCGACGGGAAGACCAGCAGGCACGCGAACGACGCGCCGACCGTCAGCCCGGAGAACGCCACCGTGCGCCCGGCCGTGGCCATGGTGCGCTCCACCGCCGCGTCCACGTCGCGGCCGGCGGCCAGCTCCTCCCGGAACCGGGTCACCATCAGCAGCCCGTAGTCGATGGCCAGGCCGAGCGCGAGGATGCTGACCACGTTGAACGCGTACGTCGAGATCTCCGCGTACGTGGACACCACCCGCAGGATCGCCAGCGCGCCGGGCAGCACCACCAGGCCGACCAGCAGGGGCAGCGCGCCGGCCACCACCGTACGGAAGATCACCATGAGCAGGATCAGCACGACCGGCAGCGACAGCACCTCCGCGCGCACCAGGTCCTGCACGGCCAGCGCGTTGACCTGATGCGTCATCGGGGTCGAGCCGCCGAAGGAGACCTTCATCCCGGGCACCTCGGCCGCGGGCGCGGCGAGCGCGCCGCGGATCTCCTCGTACTGCCGGACCCGGTCCTGGTCCACGCCGGACGGCAGTTGCACCAGCGCGTACGCCGCCCGGCCGTCGCGGGAGAGGAAGTCCCGGTCCCCGGTGGACCAGTAGGACTCCACCCTCTCGGCCCGTTCGCGCGGCAGCGCGTCCAGCGCCCGCCGCACAGGCCCGGCGAACGCCGGATCACCGGCCGCCAGCCGGTCGCTCTCGTACAGCACGACGATGTCGGCGGCGTGGCGCCCGAGCGGCCCCTGCAGCACCCGCTCCGTGCGGACGGCCTCCATGTCCTCGGTCTCGAACCCGGAGCCGCCGATGACGTTCCCGAACACCCCCGTTCCCCACAGCACCCCCACCAGGACCACCACCGCGGTCCCGGCCACCACCCACCAGCGCCGCCGCGCCGCCCCACGGCCCAGGGCCGCGAACACGCCGGGCAGCCGGCCGTCATCTCTCGGTTGTGACATGGGGCCACGCTCGCGCGGCGGGCCGCCGGCGCGCTTCGGCCCGCGGGCCGGTCCGGCGGCCGATGGCAGGAGGCGCCTCCTCCACTAGCAGGAGGCCGGGCGGGCGGCGGCGGCCTACCATTCGAGTGTGATCGCGCGGTGGGTGCACAACGTGCTGCAGCCCGGACACGGCCCGGCGCGGGTGGGGGTGATGCTCGCCGCCCTGGTCGGCGACCTGCTGTTCGTCGAGACCGGGGCCGGGGCGGCCGGGTGGGCGTTCGCGCTGGCGGCGTTCGGGCTGGGCCTGCTGTTCGGCCTGTGGTCGCCGCTCGCCGCGGTGCTGGTCCAGGCGGGCATGCTCGCCCTGATGGACGTGCTCGGGCTGGGCGTCGTGGTCGCGATCAAGGTGATGACCTGTGTCACGCTGTTCGACCTCGCCGTACGCCGTCCGGGCCGGAGCTTCGCGGCCGGCGCGGTCGCCGTGGCGCTGGTGATGTGCTTCAACCTGTTCGGCGCGCTGCCCGCCGAGCTGCCGTCCGTGCTGTTCCGGGTCGCCATCGTGGTCGGCGTGCCGTTCCTGCTCGGCGGCTACGTGCGGATGATGAGCGAGGCGGCCGAGCGGGAGCGCGAGCGGGTGGCGCAGCGGATCGTGGCCTCGCGCACCGCCGAGCGCGCGGCCATCGCCCGCGAGCTGCACGACCTCGTCGCCCACCACGTGTCCTCGATGGTGCTGCGGGTGGGCGTGGCGCGGCACGTGCTGCCCCGCGACGACCCGCGGGTCACCGCGACCCTGGACGACCTGCACGCCTCGGGCACGGCCGCGCTCGCCGACCTGCGCAAGCTGGTGGCGATCCTGCGCGACCCGGCCCGGGTCGGCGACGACCCCGCCGCGTCCATCGTCGATCCCGGCACCCTGCCCGCCGCCCTGGACGCGGTGATGGAGCGGGGCCGCGGCAACGGGCTGGACGTGCGCGCCGCCATCGACCCGGCCGTGGCCGGCCTGGACGCGCTGCGCGGCATCGCGGTGCTGCGCCTGGCGCAGGAGGGCCTGGCCAACGTCGCCAAGCACGCCGGCCCGGCGGCCCGGGTGTGGGTGGGCGTGACCGTCGGCGACGACCGGTCGGTCCACCTGGACATCGCCGACGACGGCAGCCGCGGCGCCCCAGGGCAGACGGCGCCCCCAGGGCAGACAGCGCAGGCCGGGCAGCGGCGGCAGCCGGGGCACGGCCTGGTCGGGATGCGGGAGCGGGTGGACCTGCTCGGCGGCCACCTGGAGGTGGGCCCCGCCGGGCCGGGCGGGGCCGGGTGGCGGCTGTCCGCCATGCTGCCGGAGCCGGCCGCGTGATCCGCGTGCTGCTGGTGGACGACCAGCACCTCGTCCGGATGGGCCTGCGCATGTTGTGCGAGTCCGCGCCCGACATGGAGGTCGTGGGCGACGCGGCGGGCGGGGCCGAGGCGGTGCGGCTCGTCGAGGAGGTCGCGCCCGACGTGGTCCTGATGGACCTGCGCATGCCGGGCGTGGACGGCATCACCGCGACCAGGCGCATCACCGCCGCCCGGCCGGCCGTGCGGGTGCTGGCCGTCACCACCTTCGACGACGACGACCACCTCTACCCGGCCCTGGCCGCGGGGGCGTGCGGGTTCGTCACCAAGGACACCCCGCCGCCCGAGCTGCTGGACGCGATCCGCCGCGCCGCCGACGGCGACCGGGCCTTCAGCAGGCAGGTGCTGCGCAGGCTGGTCGAGACGGCGGTCGTCGCCCAGGGCACGTCCTCCGCCTCCGGCTCCGGCCCGGACGGGCTGCCCGGCACGCTGACCACGCGCGAGCGCGAGGTGCTCGGGCTGGTGGCGGGCGGCCTGTCCAACCGGCAGATCGCCGAGCGGCTCAACGTGGGCGTCACGACGGTCAAGACCCACATCGCCAGCCTGATGATCAAGCTGGACTGCCCGAACCGAATCCGCCTGGCCGTGCTCGCCGCCCGCCACGGCCTGGGCTGACCGCGTCAGGACGCCGGGGCCGGGGTCCTGACGCGCGGGATCAGCAGGACCGGCACCAGGGCGGTCGCCGCGATGCCGAGCGCGCACCAGAAGGCCCCGGTGAACGGGTTCTCCAGCCCGGCCCGGGTGAAGACCTGGAGCAGCCGGAAGACGATGAGGGCGCCGATCGACCAGGCCGCCCCGCACAACACCGACCCGGCGGTGAACACCAGCAGCGCGGCCACCCACATGCGGCGCACGCCGAACCTGGCCATCGCCCAGCCGGTGACCGGGATCGCCATGGACAGCGCGAGCAGGTAGCCGGTGAGCACCCACTGGATCGTCGCCACCGAGGCGCCGAAGTCGCGGGCGAAAGCGCCGACGGCGACGTTGACGATCGTGCCGTCCAGCATCGTCATGATCAGTCCGAGCAGCACGACGAGCGCCGTCCTGCCCAGTGCCGGGTCCGCCCCGGTCGCGCTCCGCGCGGTGGTCGTCATCGAGCCGGGTCCTCCCGTACGCTGTATCGCTTCTCCGTACACTGTAGCGCTAACTCCGTACGGTGTAGCAGTCGAACTAGACTGTGGGCCGTGACATCCGAGAACGGCGCCGTTCCGGTGTGGGCGCGTCCGCCCGCCGGGCGCCGGACGACGCTGAGCCGCGAGGCGATCGTGGCCGCGGCGGTGGCCGTCGCCGACGCCGAGGGGCTGGCCGCGGTCTCGATCCGCCGTGTCGCCGCCGAGCTGGGCGCCCGCGCGATGAGCCTGTACACCTACATCGAGCGCAAGGAGGACCTCCTCGACCTGATGGCCGACGAGGTCATCGCGGAGGCCCACGTCGCCGAGCCGCTGCCGTCCGACTGGCGCGAGGCCACCATGACCATCGCCCGGAGCGAGCGCGCCGCCGTCCGCCACCACCCCTGGCTGGTCGAGCTGATCTCCCGGCGCGAGGCCGTCGGGCCCAACGGGCTGCGCCACCTGGAGCAGTCCGTGGCCGCGCTGAGCGGGCTCGGCCTGGACCGCGCCGCCACCCTGCGCATCCTCGCCGCCGTCGGCGACTACACCCGCGGCTTCATCCTGCGCGAGCACAACGCCGCCGACCCCCGGCGCACCGCCGCGGTGGACCGCTACTTCAAAGAGCGCGTCGGCACCGGCGCCTACCCGCACCTGGAGCCGATGTTCCGCGACGGCGTCCCCGAGCAGGAGGACACCTTCGAGATCGGCCTCACCTGGCTGCTCAACGGCATCGCGGCCGGCCTGGACCGGGAGGAGTCGCCGTGAACACGCCGATCGCGGCCGTCGTCATCGCGCTCTCGCTGCTGCTCATGCTGGCGAGCCTGATCACGGCCTTCCGCAACCGGGCCATGGGCATGGTCCTGCTGATCGGCTTCTGCGTGCTCGAAGTGGCCGTGCTGGTGCAGGCCGGTGTCACCGTCGCGGCGGCCGTCGGCGGCGAGGGGCCCTCGGACAAGGTCACCCTGTACGGCTACCTGATCGGCACCGCGCTGATCCCGCCCGCCGGGGTCGCGCTGGCCCTGGCCGAGCGCAGCCGGTGGGGCTCGGGAATCCTCGTCGTGGCCGGGTTCGCCATCGCGGTGATGACCGGCAGGCTGCTGCAGATCTGGCAGGGCACGGCATGAGCACCGGCGGCGGCATCGGCACCGGCCCCGGGCGCGCGCTGATCGCGGTCTACGGGCTGTTCTCGCTGGCGGCGGGCGCGCGGGCCGGGGTGCAGATCGCCACGAGGTTCGCCGAGGCGCCGCTGGCGTACTCGCTGTCGGCGTTCGCCGCGGCGGTGTACGTCCTGCTCACGGTGGCGCTGGCCCTCGGCGCCCGGCGTACGGCGCTGGCGGCGCTCGGCGTCGAGCTGGCCGGGGTCCTGGTGATCGGCACCGCCAGCCTGGTCGATCCGGCCGCGTTCCCCGACGAGACCGTCTGGTCGGCGTACGGCAGGGGCTACCTGTTCATTCCGCTCGTGCTGCCGTTGCTCGGCCTTTACTGGCTGCTGCGCCCCCGCCGGTAGCGCGCCCACGGGCGATCCGGAGGTTTCCGTTCTCCTCTCTCGGGCAGCGGAGGGTCTCAACCCCAACAGAGGGTCAAGTCCCGACGGAGGGTGGAAATCCCAGATGAGTTTCATCGAACACTCGGTTGACCTGCGCGTGCCCGTGCGCACCGCGTACGACCAGTGGACGCAGTTCGAGAGCTTCCCGGAGTTCATGGAAGGCGTCGAGTCGGTCAAGCAGCTCGACGACGCGCGTACCGCCTGGGCGGCCGAGATCGCCGGCGTGCGCCGCGAGTTCGAGGCCGAGATCACCGAGCAGCGCCCGGACGAGCTGATCTCCTGGCGCTCGCTCGACCGTCCCCGCCACACCGGCGTGGTGACGTTCGACAAGCTCGACGACTCGACCTGCCGGGTCACGCTGCGCATGGAGTACGACCCCGAGGGCTTCGCGGAGACGGCGGGCGACTGGCTGCAGATCGTGCGCATGCGCGTCCGCGGCGACGTGGAGCGCTTCAAGCGCTTCATCGAGTCCCGCGGCCGTGAGACCGGGGCCTGGCGCGGCGAGATCCCCGGCGACGCCCGTACCAACCCCGGCACGCCGACCAACCCCGGCACGCCGGCCGCCCCCGGCACGGCGGCAACCCCTGGCGCGGCGACTCCGCAGGGCTACGGCCCGCAGGACCACGTGCCCGGCACCGGCGTCCCCCCGGCGCCGGCCCCGCGGTCCTGGACCGGCCGCAACCCGGGCGACGACCCGCCGGCCGTCCCGAACCCCCGGGTCTGATCCCCCCTGACAGGCTGCGCCGGGTGCCGAAAGGGCCCCGCACCCGGTGAGCCCCGTGGCCACGGCCGCCCCGTCCGATACGGGCGCGGCCGTGGCCGTTTTCACGCACCGCACCGTCTGCCCCCAATGCGTGGGTCATGTGGGGGTCAGGAACAATCTCACCGTTCGCTCCTGTTATGGTGAAGGTCATCCGCTACTCATCCCATCATGGGATGTTTTTCTGGACGATGATCGACAACAGGGAGGATCGGGCCCGGCATGAGCGTGCTCACCTATGGGGCATCAGGACGTACCAGGTCGTTCGCGTGGTTGCTCGTGCTGGGGATCGTGCTCGCCTCGCTGAACCTGCGTACCGCGGTGACCAGCGTCGGGCCGTTGCTGGAGCAGATCTCCACCGCGCTCGGCCTGACCGGGGTGACCACGGGGCTGCTCACCACGCTGCCCGTGCTCTGCTTCGCCACCGTCGGCGCGATGACCCCGTCCCTCGCGCGCCGCATCGGCGAGCACCGCCTGCTGCTGGCCGCGCTGCTCGCGCTCGGCGTGGGCCTGCTGGTGCGGGCGGTGGTCGAGTCGGCGACGGTGTTCCTGCTCAGCAGCGCCCTGGCGCTGTCGGGCGGCGCGGTCGGCAACGTGCTGATCCCGACGCTGATCAAGCGCCACTTCCCGGGCCGGGCCGGCACGATGACCACCGTCTACACCACCGCCCTGGCCGTGGGCACCATGCTCGCCGCCGCGGCCACCGTGCCGATCGAGCGCGCCGCCGACGGCAACTGGCACGTCGCGCTCGGCGTGTGGGCCGCGCTGGCGGCGGTGTCCGCGCTGCCGTGGCTGGTGCTGCTGCGCCGCGAGCCCGCCCGCGTCACCGCCGGCGAAGGGGCGCGCGACCTCGGCCCGCGCGCGCTCTTGCGCAGCCGCCTCGCCTGGGCCGTCGCCGGGTACTTCGGCGCCCAGTCGCTGCTGGCCTACGTGATGTTCGGCTGGCTGTCGCAGATGCTGCTGGACAAGGGGTTCACGGCCGGTCAGGCCGGGATCGCGCTGGCGGTGTTCACCGGCCTCGGCATCCCGGTCTCCCTCGCCGTGCCTCCGCTCACCGCACGTTTCGCCGACCAGCGGCCCCTGGTGACCGCCTTCGCCGCCCTGTACGTCGTGGGATTCGCCGGCCTCTGGCTCGCCCCCGGCAACACCGCCATGGTCTGGGTGGTGCTGATCGGGATCGCCATGGGCTCCTTCCCGCTGGCGCTGACCATGCTCGCGCTGCGCACCCGCACCCCCGAGGCCACCGCCGCGCTGTCGGCGTTCGGGCAGAGCATCGGCTACCTGATCGCGGGCGCGGGCCCGCTGCTCGTCGGCGTCCTGTACGCCGCCACCGGCGGCTGGGCGGTGACCTTCGTGCTGCTGTTCGTGATCACCGCGGCCCAGCTCACCACCGGCTGGTACGCGGGCCGCGACCGCCGCCTGGAGGACGAGCGCGCCTGATCGTCACTCCCGCTCCTCGCCGCCGGGGGGCCGGTGGCCGAGCCGCTCCGACAGCGAGCGCGCGCCGCGGCGTACTAAATCGCCCCATTCCCGGCGGCGGCGGGAGTCCCAGCGCAGGATCGGCACCGAGATGCTCAGCGCCGCCACCATCGCCCCGGTGTGGTCGTGGACCGGCGCGGCCACGCAGTTGACGGCTTCGTTGGACTCGCACTCGTCGTAGGCCAGGCCCTCCCGGCGGATCTCGGCCAGCTCCGTGCGCAGCAGCTCCGGCGAGGTGATGCTGCGCGCGGTCATCGCGGTCATCTCGCGGTCGGGCGGGTAGCACGCGTCCAGCGCCTGCGGGCTCAGACCGGACAGGAGCATCTTGCCGACCCCGGTGCAGTGCGCGGGCAGGCGGCGGCCGACCGCCGAGACCATGCGCACCGGGTGGGTGCTGTCCACCTTGGCGATGTAGACCACCTCGGCGCCGTCGAGCACCGCCGCGTGCACGGTCTCGTCGCAGCTCGCCGCGATCTCCCGCGCGGCGACCAGCGCCTCGTGCGCCAGGTCGAGCTGCTCGGCGAAGACGTTGCCGAGCTGGAACAGGCGCATGCCCAGCCGGTAGCGGGTCGGCTGGCCGGGCTCGGCCGTCAGGTACGCCCGGTCGGCCAGCGTGGTCACCAGCTCGTGCACGGTCGTACGGGGCAGCCCGGTCAGCTCGGTGATCTGCGACGCGGAGCGCGCCTTGCCGTCGAGGAAGAGCTCCAGGATGTCCAGGGCGCGGGACACGGCGGGAACAGCGCGGCCCATTCGCACTCCTAAAGGCGAGAGTTGTTCGAAATTTCGTACAGTGACCGAAATTTCGGCTGAAGTGTTGACCGTCCGATCTGTCGGTTTTACAGTCTCGGCAACTTCTCGCATCGTGTCCGAAATATCGGACAAACGCCAGGGCTTCCTGGCCATGATCAGGTGGAGGCGATCGGTGCTGCGTCGCACGTCAGGACAGCTCGCGATGGACCGGCTCGGCTACCCCACGCCGTCGGCCCCGGTGCCCGGCTCGCCCCTCGCCTTCCCCGACGGCGGGACCTGGCGTACCGAGGTGCCGTCCTGCGAGGGGCCCGCGGTCCTTGAGGCGGTGCTCGCGGAAAGCGCTCGCCTGGAGGTGCCGATCCACCGCGTCAGCCAGGGCAGCGGCGTGTGGATGCTCACCGACGCCGAGATCGGCGAGATGGTCTCGGTCTGCGCCGAGGCGGGCGTCGAGCTGTGCCTGTTCCTCGGCCCTCGCGGCACCTGGGGCCCCGGCTCCGTGCCCGTCGCCGGGCCCCGCGCCCGCGGCCGGGACCAGGTCGCCGGGTGCCTCGACGACGCCCGGCGCGCGGTGGACCTCGGCGTACGCTGCCTGCTCGTCGCCGACGAGGGCGTGCTGTGGGCGCTGCACCGCATGCGCGAGGCCGGCGAGCTGCCCGCGGACGCCACCTTCAAGGTCTCCGCGCTGGTCGGCCCGGTCAACCCGGTGACGTTCGCCCTGTGGGAGCACCTCGGCGCCGACTCCGTCAACGTGCCCAGCGACCTGACCATCGCCGAGCTCGCCGACATGCGCGCCGCCGCCCGCGTGCCGATGGACTTCTACGTCGAGGCCCCCGACGGCCTCGGCGGGCACGTGCGGCTGGGCGACGCCGCCGAGCTGATACGCTGCGGCGCGCCCGTCTACCTGAAGTTCGGGCTGCGCAACGCGCCCGACATCTACCCCGCGGGCGACCACCTGCGCCACGTAGCCGTGAGCAGCGGCCGGGAGCGCGTACGGCGGGGTCGCCTCATCCTCGACGCCCTGGCCCGGCTCGGCGCCGCCGACGGCATGTCGCCGCTCGGCTCCCGGATGCCCGGCAAGCTCACCCGGTTCGCCGAGGTGACCCCATGAGGAGGCCACGTGAATGACCGACCACCCACAAGGCGGGCGGTGCTGGGCGCCGCGCTCGCTCTGGGAGCGCTGCCGCTGAACGGCTGCGGCGGCGGCGCCCGTACCGAGATCCGTTACTGGAACCTCTTCGGCGGCGGCGACGGCGTGCTGATGCTGAAGATGCAGGACGACTTCCGGGCGAAGAACCCCGACATCGACCTCGAAGCGGTCACCCTCGCCTGGGGCGCGCCGTACTACACCAAACTCGCCATGGCCGCCGCGGGCGGGCGCGGCCCCGACGTCGCCATCCTGCACCTGGCCCGGATGCCCGGCTACCCCGCCGGCCACCTCCTCGACGCCTTCGACGAGGAGCTGATGGCCGAGGTCGGCCTGCGCACGTCGCAGTTCCCGCCCGGCCTGCTCGAACGCGCCACCGTCGGCGGCAGGCTGTACGCGCTCCCGCTCGACGTCCACCCGTTCGTCATGTACTACAACACCGACCTGGCCGGGAAGGCCGGCCTGCTCGGCGCCGACGGCGAGCTCGCCCCGCTGACCGGCCCCGACCAGGTGGCCGAGGCGTTCGCCAAGGCCAAGGCGGTCACCGGCAGGTACGGCCTGTCGCTGGACAACCTCGACGTGCAGCCCTGGCGGCTGTTCTGGGGGCTGTACCGGCAGCTCGACGGCGCCATGGAACTGCCGCCCGGCGGCACGGTCGGCATCGACGACGCCAAGGCGATCCGGGCCCTGGAGTACATGCGCCGCCTCACCGCCGAGGGCCTGGCCACCGAGGGCGTCGACTACCCCGGCGCCATCGCCTCCTTCATCAACGGCGAGGCGGCCTTCCACTGGAACGGCGGCTGGGAGGTCGCCACCTTCACCGCCGCCGGGCTGCCGTACAGCATGACCAGGTTCCCGAACATCTTCGGCAACGGGCGCACCGCGGGCGACTCGCACGTGTTCGTGCTGCCGCACCAGCGCGTACGCGACCCCGAGCGCACCAGGGCGAGCTACCGGCTCATCGCCCACATGCTCAAGACCAGCGTCACCTGGGGCAGCGCGGGACACGTGCCCGCGTACCAGCCGATCCTCGGCACGCCCGAATACCTCGCGCTCAAGCCGCAGTCGGAGTACCGCGACGTCACCCCGGACGTCCAGCTCGACCCGCCCGCCTGGTTCAGCGGCTCCGGCTCCGACTTCCAGAACCAGGGCGGCGCCGCCTTCCAGGGCGTGCTCAGCGGCGAGCTCACGCCCGAGGAGGGCCTGGCCCGGTTCAAGGCCGCGGTGAACAAGCTCCTGACCACCCTCAGCCCCGTCTGACGAGGACCCGAGACCATGGCGACGATCACCGCACCCACCCCCGCGCCCGCCACCACCCCGGCCGGGCGCAGGCTCCCGCCGTGGCGGCGCGTCCCCGCCGGGCTGCTGTTCACCCTCCCCTTCCTCGTCTTCTACGTGGCCTTCCTGGTCTGGCCCACCCTCTCGGCGCTCTACCTGAGCTTCTTCAACGAAAGCCTCACCGGCACCCGCGGCGAATGGGTCGGCCTGGCCAACTGGGCCGAGATGTTCGGCGACTCGGCCATGTGGGCCTCCTTCGGCAACACCCTGTACTTCACCCTGCTCACCACGCCGCCGCTGGTGGTGCTCGGCCTGGTCATGGCGCTGCTCACCAACCGCGCCATGCCACTGCGGTGGCTGTGGCGGATGTCGTTCTTCGCGCCGTTCCTGCTGCCGGCCAGCGTCGTCGCGCTGATCTGGATCTGGCTGTTCCAGCCCGGCTTCGGCCTGGTCAACGACACGCTCACCCGGATCGGCCTGGCCGAGCTGGGCTGGCTCACCGAGCCCGAACTCGCCATGGTCTCCGTCGCCATCGCCACCGTCTGGTGGACCGTCGGCTTCAACTACCTGCTCTACCTGGCCGCCCTGCAGCAGATCCCGCAACACCTGTACGACGCCGCCGCCATCGACGGCGCCGGATGGTGGCAGCGGCTGCGCTCGGTCACGCTGCCCATGCTCCGGCGCACCACCGGCCTGGTGATCGTGCTGCAGATCCTCGCCTCGCTGCGCGTGTTCGACCAGATCTACCTGCTCTACCAGGGCACCGGCGGCCCCGGCTTCGCCGCCCGGCCGATCCTGGAGCACGTCTACACCACGGCCTTCACCAACTTCAGGTTCGGGTACGCCTCGGCGATCTCCACCTTCTTCTTCGCGCTGATCGTGGCGGTGTCGGCCGTACAGCTCAAGCTCTTCGCGAGAAAGGGCCCGGACCGGTGACGACGACGACCGCACCCCCGCCCGCCACCCACTGGGCCACCCGCGCCTGGAACGCCGCCGGGCTGATCGTCACCGCGATCATCGCCCTGCTCTGGCTCGCGCCGCTGCTGTGGGCCGCCAACACCGCGTTCAAACCGGAGGGCGAGACCACCCTCATCCCGCTCACCTGGTGGTCGGAGAACTTCACCTGGGAGGCGTTCGAGAAGACCTTCATCCAGAGCAACATGCTGCGCTGGTTCCTCAACAGCACCGTGGTCGCGGTCGGCGTCACCGCCCTGGTCCTGATCACCGCGGCCATGGCGGCGTACGGGTTCTCGCGCACCCGCTTCCGCGGCAAGGGCGCGGTCTTCGCCTTCGTCGTCGCCGGCGTCATGGTCCCACCGCAGGTGCTCGTCGTGCCCCTGTACGACGAGATGCTCGCCCTCGGCCTGGTGGACACCTACTGGGCCATGATCCTGCCCCAGGTCGCCGCCCCCGTGATGGTCTTCATCCTGAAGAAGTTCTTCGACGGCATCCCGCACGAACTGGAGGAGGCCGCCCGCGTGGACGGCGCCTCGCAGTGGCGGATCTTCTGGCAGGTGGTGCTCCCGCTCTCCCGCCCCGCCCTGGCCGCCGTGGGCATCTTCACCTTCATCTTCACCTGGAACAACTTCTTCTGGCCGTTCCTGGCCGTCTCCGACCCCGACCTGATGACCATCCCCGTCGGCCTGGCCACCATCCAGAGCTCCTACGGCCTGCGCTACGCCCAGATCATGGCCTCGGCCGTCCTGGGCGGCCTGCCCCTCCTGATCGCCTACGTCTTCTTCCAGCGCAACATCATCCGCTCGATAGCCCACACCGGCCTCAGCGGCACATGACCCCCACCCCCTCGCCCCGATAACCGATTCTGCGCCAGGCCCCCGACTCCGATACACTTCTCCCATCGCACGGGGCTATAGCGCAGTTGGTAGCGCGCCTCCATGGCATGGAGGAGGTCTGGGGTTCGAATCCCCATAGCTCCACCACAGCGGCCGTCCCGAGACGGCCGGAGAAGACACATCGAGAGCCCGGCCGGTCGGCCGGGCTCTCGGCGTTTCAATCCCGGCATACCTGATGAGCCGAGCACGTCCGGCACGGCCTTGCGCAGGTGCTCCAGGCTCTCGCGGGCGGCCTCCAAGCGCCAGGCCGGCGCTGCCGGTCAGCGTGCCGTCGCGCTTGACCACCCTGCCGTCCACGACCACGTGCCGGACCAGCCCGGGGTGGGCGCCGAGCAGCAGCGACGCGGCCGGGTCGAGGGAGGGGGCCATGCCCACGCCGTCGGCGGCCACCACGATCAGGTCCGCGCATGCCCGGCGCCGGCGTGCCGGCCCGGCCGGACACCCCGGCGACGGCGGCGCGCGCTCAGCCCGGTCGTGATCCCGGCCCGAAAGAAGCTCGCGGGGAGTCGTGGCCGGGTCAGCCCGGCCGGTGCGTGCCCACGTTGAGGATGAGGCCGGCTGACACGGGGGCGTCGGCGGGGGAGCAGTGGGCCGGCAGCGGGGGCAGGGTGGTCGGGACGCCTCCGAGTGTGAGGGTGAGGTCGTAGGCGCAGGGCGGGGGGTTGGCGGCGGCGGGGGTGGCCGGGAGCAGGGGGAAGAGGGCCGCCGCGAGGGCGGCCGGGAGGACGGCTCGGCGCATGTGAGGTCCGTTCCGGTTGGAGGCTGCACAAGGGGCGTGGGGGGTGTTTCCGGGTTCGCCGGTCGCGGAACGTGTCCTCGTGGTTACGTTGTGCTGCTCTCCGGGGCGCGCAGGCCGTCGAGGAAGAGGTCCAGGCAGCGGCGCCAGGTGTCGGGGGCGGTGTCGATCGACTCGCGGATCACCTGCGACACCGCCCACACCAGGGTGACCAGGTCCTGCGGTTCGAAGTCGGGGCGCAGGCGGCCGCTGCGCTTGGCCCGCTCGATGATCTGACCGGCCTGCTCGAAGCCGCGCGTGCAGGCCGCGGACGCCTCGGCGGTGAGCCGCCACTGCGCGGCCACGGCGTCGTTGAGGCCGCGGTCCTGGGCCTGGAGGGCGAAGAGCCCTTCGAGGAAGGAGACCAGGCCGTGCCAGGGGTCGGGGTCGGCGAGGGCGGAGTCGATGACGCGGTCGAGGGCGGCCAGCCGGTCGGGGAAGATCGCCTCGAACAGGGCGTCGCGGGTGGGGAAGTGGTTGTAGAGCGTGCCGATGCTGACCCCGGCCCGGCGCGCGATCTCCTCCAGTGGCGCGTTCATGCCGCGCTCGCCGAACACCTGTGTCGCGGCGGCGAGGAGTTTGTCGCGGTTGCGCGCGGCGTCGGCCCGCAGCGGCTTGGTTCCGGCTGCCATGTCCCCATCATACGAAGTTGAGGGTTGTTTCAAGTTCTGTGCTAGGGTTGGGGCGGAAGAGAATTTGAGGATACCCTCAAGTTGAGGAGGTACTGCCATGTCCGCAGTCGCCCAAGCGCGCGGGACCGCCGTGGTCGTCGGGGTCGGGCCGGGGCTCGGCATGTCCATGGCGCGAAGGTTCGGGCGCGAGGGGTACCGGGTGGCGCTGATCTCGCGCACCGGCGCCCGGCACGCGGGGTACGTCGCGGAGCTGGCCGGGGAGGGGATCGAGGCGTCCGCGCACGCCGCCGACGTGCGCGACCGCGACCGGCTGCTCGCCGTGCTCGACGCGGTGTCCGAGCGGCACGGCGGCGTGGACCTCGTCTACTACGGGCCCGGTGCCGCCGACGCGGAGCCGAAGCCCGGCCCCATCGAGGCGGTGGACGCGGGGAGCGTGCGGAAGGCGATGGAGTGGGTGTACCCGGCCGTCGAGGTGGCCGGCCGGGTGCTGCCGGGGATGATCGAGCGCGGCGCGGGCGGGCTGCTGTTCGCCGGCGGCCTCAGCGCGGTCATGCCGATGCCGCCGCTCGGCGCCCTGGCGGTGTCCTCGGCGGCGCTGCGCAACTACGCCGTGACCCTGAACGCCGCGCTGGCCGACACGGGCGTGTACGCCGGGACGCTCATCATCGGCGGCCTCATCGAGCGCGGTGACATCCACGCCCTGGTGATGTCGCAGCCGGACCGGTTCGGGGACGTGGGCGCCCGCTCGCTCGACCCCGACGAGATCGCCGGCGTCGCCTGGGACATGTTCGTCAAGCGCGACCGGGCCGAGGAGACGTTCAGCGCCTTCGGGTGAGCGTCACCAGGCGCCCCCGCCACCGCCCCCGCCCCCGCCGGAGTCGCTGGACCCGCTCGACCCGCTGCCGCTGGAGGACCAGGAGGACGAGCCGTGGCCGCGGTGGGAGCGGCGGTACGACGACCGGGGGCGGGCGCCCCCGGAGCCCCAGAACCGGTTCATCAGGAACGACAGCGCGATCAGCCCGGCCACCACCAGCGCGATCTGCAGCAGCGGCCCATCCGAGGAACCCGACTCCGCGGACGACTCGGCGGAGCCGCAGCCGCCGGTCCCCCGGGTGTACCGCTCGTCGTCCCACGCGCCGTCGCGCAGTGCCTGGAGCTGCGAGTCGCCGTCGCCGTCAGAGCGCCGGTCGGAGCGCCGGTCGCCGGACCCCTCCTCGGGCAGGTCCAGGGCCCGGGTGGGGAAGGCGACGTCGAGGGCGAGCAGGGTGCCGGGCCGTACGTTCTCCGCCTGGGCCGTCGTGACACGGGTGGAGGCGTCCACCTTGGCGGTCAGCCCCGAGCCCGTCTCGGTGAAGGCGGCGTACACGTCGCCCTCGCGCTTCCTGCCGGCGTCCGGCACGCGCACGGTCACCCACAGCCGGTCGAGCGGCTGCTGCCACCTGGCGCCCCACACCGGCAGATGCAGGAACGCGTGCTCGCGGTAGACCTCCACCGCGTCGGCCAGCGTGTACGTCACCCGGAACGTCCTGGTCGAGCCGGGTGCCGCGTCGAAGTACCACACGATGCGGTGGGTGAAGGCGAACGCGCAGGACGTCTCGGCGTACGTGCCCGCCGGGCGCTCCACCCCGAGCTCCGGGGTGCCCTCCTCACGATAGGGCGTGCCGTTCTCGCTCACCCGGACGTCCGACAGCGAACTGTCGCCGCCCAGCGGCACGTCCACGTACGCCCCGTGGCCCTCGCCGGTGAAGCGGAAGGTGTGGTCCTCCGTGACGAGCACGGTGCCGTCGTCGCGCACGTCGGCCGTGACGACCGTCTCGGGCAGCGTGTAGACCGGCGCCGCCGCGGCGGCGGGCGCCGGTGCGAGCCCCGCCAGGGCGATGGCCGCGCCCAGGGCGGGCGCCATGAGCGCGAGCGCGGCCCTCCGGCCCGGCCGTCGTGAGTGGTCGCCGTCGTCCATGCCATGCCCCCAGTGCCCCCCGCGTGCCGTCCCCTGTGCCGGCTACGCGCCCCTTCGGGGAATCGCCGTTTTCGTGACGTTGGTTATGACGCCGCCGGAGGGGGCGTGGTTCGGGATCGATCCCATCCGGCAGCGGGGACGCCTGCCGGGAAACGGGATACTGAAGGACATGCGGTTCGGCGTTCTCGGCACCACCGAGGCCCTGCTCGACGACGGGCGGCGCCTTCCCGTCGGCGGCCCCGGGGTGCGGGCGCTGCTGGCCATGCTGCTGCTCGGCGCGGGCCGGGTCGTCACCGCGGAGCACCTGATCGACGGCCTGTACGGCGCCGACCCGCCCGCGGGCGCGACCAACGCGCTGCAGTCGCACGTCTCCAGGCTCCGGCAGGTGCTCAAGGCGGGCCCGGTCGCGGTCGAGTACCACGCAGCCGGCTACCGCCTCGCCGTCGATCCCGGTGACGTGGACGCGCACCGGTTCGAGCGGCTGGCCGAGCGCGGCCGGGCGGCCCGCGCCGCGGGCGAGCACGCCGAGGCGGCGGCCCTGCTGCGCGAGGCACTGGCGCTGTGGCGCGGCCCCGCGCTCGCCGACGTGCGCGACGCGCCGTTCGCGGCGGCCCAGGCCGTACGCCTGGAGGAGCTGCGCCTGGCCGCCCTCGAAGACCGCGCCGAGGCCGACCTGGCCCTGCGCGGCGTTCCGGGGAGCGAGCGGCACGGGGCGCTGGTGGCCGAGCTGCGCGACCTGGTGGCGGCGCATCCGCTGCGGGAGCGGCTGCGCGGGCAGCTCATGCGGGCGCTGCACGCCGAGGGCCGCCGGGCGGAGGCGCTGGAGGTCTTCGAGGACGCGCGGCGGCTGCTCGCCGACGAGCTGGGCGCCGACCCGTCGGCGGAGCTCGCGGCCGTGCACCTGGCGATCCTGCGCGCCGACGGCGGGCCGGTGACCTCCCCAGGCGCCTCCCCGGGCGCCGAGGAGGCCGGACGGCGGCGCGGGCTGCCGGAACAGCTCACCTCGTTCGTGGGACGGGCCGACGAGCTGGAGCGGGTGGGCAAGCTGCTGGCCGAGGCGCGACTGGTCACCCTAACCGGGCCGGGAGGCGCGGGCAAGAGCCGGCTGGCGATCGAGGCGGCGGCGCGGGCGCGTGGTGAGGTGTACTTCGCGGCGCTGGCCACCCTCGCCGAGGGGCGCGAGGTGCCGCAGGCGGTGCTCGCGGCGCTGGGGCTGCGCGAGCGCGGCATCCAGTGGCCGGCCGGCGAGCAGCCGCCCGCGCAGGACGTGACCGAGCGCCTGGTCGCCGCGCTCGCCGACCGCGAGGCGCTGCTGGTGCTGGACAACTGCGAGCATGTCGTGGACGCCGCGGCGCGGCTGGCCGACCGGCTGCTCGGGGCCTGCCCCGGCCTGCGCGTCCTGGCCACCAGCCGCGAGGCGCTGGGCATCACCGGCGAGTCGCTGTGCCCGGTGCCGCCGCTGCCGCTGCCCGCCCCGGGGGCGGGGCCCGCCGAGGCCGCGGGCTCCCCGGCCGTGCGGCTGTTCGCCGATCGGGCCGCCGCGGTCTCCCCCGGCTTCCGGGTGGACGCCGCCACGGTGGCCGACGTCGTACGCGTCTGCCGTACGCTCGACGGGCTCCCGCTGGCGATCGAGCTGGCGGCGGCCAGGCTGCGCGCGCTCAGGCTCGCCGACGTGGCCGACCGGCTCGACGACCGCTTCCGGCTGCTGTCGCGCGGCTCGCGCACCGCCCAGCCGCGGCACCAGACGCTGCGCGCCGTGGTGGCCTGGAGCTGGGATCTGCTCGACCCGGCCGAGCGGGTGATGGCCGGGCGGCTCACCGTGTTCCCGGGCGGGGCCACGCTGGAGGCGGTGGCGCGGGTGTGCGGGCTGCCCGCGTACGAGGCGGAGGAACTGCTCACCGGCCTGGTGGAGAAGTCGCTGGTGGAGGCGGCGGAGGGCCGCTACCGGATGCTGGAGACGATCCGGGCCTTCTGCGCCGAGCGGCTGGGGGAGTCCGGCGAGGGCGAGGAGGCGCGGCTGCGGCGGGCGCACGCCGCGTACTACCTGGAGCTGGCCGAGACCGCGGCGCCGCGCCTGCACACCGGCGAGCAGCTCACCTGGCTGGCCCGGCTCACCGCCGAGCGGGACAACCTGTTCGCCGCGCTGCGCTGGGCGGTCGCCGAGCGCGCGACGGAGATCGGGCTGAGGCTGGTGGTCAACCTGTCGGCGTACTGGTGGCTGCGCGGGATGCGCGGCGAGGCGGCGCCGCTGGCCGCCGCCCTGCTCGATGTCGTGGGGCCGGAGCCGCCGCCGGACATGATCGAGGAGTACGCGATGTGCGTGCTGAGCGCGGTGCAGATCCCCGGCCACGTGGCCGAGCCCGCGCCGTACCTGCGCGTCGTCGAGCGCATCCTGCACAGCCGCGAGATCCCGCTGCGCCATCCGTTCCTGCTGCTGTTCTGGGGCACGATGATGGGCATGCCCGAGGACGGCTCCGCCGCCGACCTGGGCGCGCTGCGGGCCATCCTGGCCGGCGAGAGCCCGTGGGTGCGCGGGCTGATGGCCCTGGGCACCGCCTACCAGTGCCTGCTGGCCGAGGCCGAGGTCGCCGAGGCCGAGCGGATGTTCGTCGCCGCCCTGGCCTCGTTCCGCGAGTCCGGCGACCGGTGGGGCGTGGCGACCTCGCTGTGCGAGCTGGCCAAGCTGGCCGACTGGCGCGGCGAGCGCGACCGGGCCGTGGCGATGTCCGATGAGGCGACAGTGCTGATCGAGCAACTGGGCGCGAGCGAGGACATCCCGGAAATCGTCTGCCAGCGCGGCCTGATCCACCTGCGCGCCGGCGACCTCGACGCGGCGCACGCCGACTACACCCGGGCCGCCGAGCTGGCCCGGCGCGCGGCGCTGCCCGAGGCGCGGGCGCGGGCCACCGTCGGGCTGGTGGAGGTGGCGCGGCTGCGCGGCGACCTCGGCACGGCCGCGCGGCTGTGCGAGGAGGCCCTGGCCGCCGCCCCGGGCGCGTGGTTCGGCGCGGGGGAGGGGCGGGCGATGCTGTTCGTCGCCCGGGGGCGGATCGCCGCCGCGCGGGGCGAGGTGGCGGAGGCCGAGGCGTGCCACCGGCAGGCGGTCGCGTGGGCGGTCGCCAACCCGAGCTTCCCGGCCGCGGCCGATGCGGTGGAGGGCCTGGCCGGCGTCGCGGTGCTGCGGGGCGACCATCACCGGGCGGCGCTGTTGTTCGGCGCGGCCCGCGCGTGGCGCGGCACCGAGACGGTCCCGGGGCCGGACGCCGCCCGTGAGTCCGCCCTGGCCCGCGAGGCGCTGGGCGAGGAGGTGTACGCCGCCGCCCACGCCGTCGGCGCCGCGATGACCCGCGCGGAGGCCCTGGCCTTCCTCGGCCTGTGAGCCCGCCCTTTGTGCCGTCGGTGAGCCAGGCTGTGAGCCGGGTCAGTCCGTCCTGGCCATGCGGCGCATCGCCTGTGCGTACAGGCGGGCGAAGGCCCGCTGGAGCAGCACCGTGACCGGCCCGGCCGCCTTGGCGTACCAGCTCGCGGGGAGGCTGTAGGAGGTGACGGTGAACCGCACCGCGCCGTCGTCGCCCAGCTCGACCAGGAACGCCTCCTCGCCCTTGGCGGGATGGCCGGGCAGCGTGCCGTACCCGAACCCGGCGCGGCGCTTCTCCCGCAGCGTCCACACGACCCGGCACGGGATCGTGATCGGCCCGAGCCGGCACACGATGGTCGCGCCCTCCTCGGCGCGCGGCGCCGACGCGCGCGGTCGCATCCAGAGGGCGGCGTGGCCGCGCCAGCTCATCAGCGCCTCCGCCGCCCGGACGAACTCCGCCTCGCCGTGCCCCAGGATCGCCTGGTAGCGCAGGTGGCGGTAGCCGGGCGCGGGCTCGGCACCCTCGCGGGTACGGCCGACCGGCGCGTACGTGAAGCTGGTCATCTGCGGTCTCCTCGGGCGTCACAGGGGGATGGGGCGGAGGCGGAGCCAGGCCGCCAGGGCGCACAGGGCGAAGCCGAAGGCGTTGAGCACGCCGTGGGTGGCCGTCATCCACGCGATCGACGGCTTGGGCAGGCCGGTCGCCTCGCCCACCGCCCAGCTCAGGGCGAGCGGCATGGACGCCGCCAGCACCACGGCGCTCACCGCGAGGAGGGCCCGGGTCGCCCGGCCGGGCGCGCCCGAGCGTACCTCGGTGAACGTCAGCCAGGCGACCGTCCACATGCCCGCGGTCAGCACCAGCGCGCCGGCCAGCTCGGCCCACTCGGCCACGAAGTAGCCGCCGAGCACCATGAGCGTGCCCGCCGGGACGCTGAGCGCGGCCAGCCGCGCCGCCGCACCGGGGCCGGCCGCCCGCGCGACCAGGCCCGCCACCAGCGCCGCGGCGAAGCCGGCGTAGTGGAAGTGCGCCACGGTCAGCGCCAGGATCGGCGGCTCGAAGCCCCACAGGGTGCGCCCGGCCCGCTCGGCGACGAGCGCGACCGCGGCGATCGACGGGGTGGCCAGCGCGGTCGCCGCCGCCAGGCCGAGCGGCAGGGAGCGGGCGCGGGCCCAGGCGCGCGGGGCGAGCAGGGCCAGCGCGGCGGTGGCCGGCAGGTACAGCGCCGCGAGGGCCGCGGCGGGCGGGCCCGGCGGCAGCCACAGCGACACGGCCCCGGGCAGGGCTCCGGCCCACCACCAGCGCCGCATCGCCACCGGTACGGCGATCAGGCGCAGGCCCGCCGGGATCACCACGAGCATGCCGGTGGCCAGCACCACGTTGAGCAGGAGCCGCACGGAAGCCTCCACGGATGGGCTTTTGAACGCGTTCAACCCGCGGCGCCCACGCTAGCAGGCCACGGTAAATCCAGTGGCGGCGGGGCGAGGGCACTGGGAACGATGGGTTCATGTCGTTGCGCTTTCACGAGATCGCCGAGGGCGATCACCGCATACTCAACCCGTTCACGCCGGAGAAGCTGGACCTCCTGGGCGAGATCGTCCGCCCCGCCAAGGGCACCCGGATGCTCGACCTGGCCAGCGGGCGCGGAGAGCTGCTGTGCCAGTGGGCCGCGCGCTACGGCGTCGAAGGGGTCGGCGTGGACATCAGCCACGTCTTCCTCGACGGGGCGGTGCGGCGGGCGGCCGAGCTGGGCGTTGACGCCCTCGTCCGCTTCGAGCACGGCGAGGCGGGCGCGTACCTGCGCGAGACCGCGGCCGGCGCGGCGTACGACATCGTGTCCTGCCTGGGGGCGACCTGGATCGGCGGCGGGCTCGCCGGCACGATCGAGCTGATGCTGCCCGCGCTGAAGGACGGCGGGCTGCTGCTGGTCGGCGAGCCGTACTGGATCGCCGAGCCGCCGCCGGGCGCGACCGAGGCGCTGGGCTTCGGCCGGGAGGCGTTCGGCACCCTCGGCGAGACGCTGGACCGGTTCGAGTCGTGCGGGATGGAACTGCTGGAGATGGTCCTGGCCGACCAGGACAGCTGGGACCGCTACGCCGCGAGCCAGTGGTGGACGATGAGCGACTGGCTGGCCGCGAACCCCGGCGATCCGGAGGCGGGCGAGATGCGCGCGTTCCTGGACCGGGCGCGCCGGTCCTACCTGGAGTACGGCCGCGATCACCTCGGCTGGGGCGTGTTCGTGCTGCGCCGCGCCCGGACCTGACCCCGGCTACGCGGGGCGGGTGACCTGGCCGGTGAACAGGGGCGCGCAGGTGGGGGTGTGCACGATCGCGAACGCGAACGGGCGGTCGGCGCGCAGGCGCACCTCCGGCGGCGGGGGCGCGGCCACCAGGAACGCCAGCCCGGTCACCGCGGCGGCCTCGGTGCCCCACTCGTCCACGGTGACGGTCGCGCGGTGGACCGCCTGGTCGAGCCCGAGCGGGCCGGCGCCCTCGGCGAGCATGCCGGAGTAGTCGCCGCCGCCCAGCCCCAGGGCCGTCATCAGGTCCAGCGAGGAGGAGAAGTCCCAGCGGGGCAGGGCCAGGTCCACCGGCACCGGCTCCAGACCGGTCGCGACCTGCGCGAGCACGCCGGGGTCGAGCGCGGCGGCTGGCGGGGCGCCCGGCTCGGGGAGCAGCACCCACATGGCCAGCTCGCCCGGCGCGTACGGCAGCTCGACCGCCTGCGCGCCCGGCACCGCGACGTAGCGGTTCACGCCGGCGCCGCGCATGAACTCGGCCTCGGTGCTGCCACCGCCGGGCAGGGCGAACGGACCCCGCTCGGCCGGCAGCTCGGTGAACGGCCGGGCCCACTGCGCCCGCAGGTAGAGCGCGTTGGCGAGCAGCAGGCGGGTGGCCGGGTCGAGCGCGGTGAACAGGCGGTCCACCCGGCCCGCCGTACGCTCCCGGGCCCAGGCGTTGATCACCTCGGCGGCGTCGCCGGCGAAGTCCACCGTCCGCACGGCCGCGCCGTACCCGGTGGTCACCTCGCGCAGGAACCCCGGCGCGAGCGGCAGCCCCTCGCGCACGAACAGGCCGTTGGCCAGCGCGACCACCGGCGGGAGCGGTTCGGCGGCCGACTCGGCGCGGGGTGGCGGCGGGCCCTCGACGGTCACGACCGCCGAGGTCAGCCCGCTGAGCGCGGCGTGCACGCCCTCGGCCGGGAAGCCGAGCAGCCGGTCCAGCCCGGCCCCGGTGGCGCCGGACGCGCCCGCCCTGGCCATGGCCAGGGCGACCCCGACGCTCAGCGGCGAGACGACGACGTTGCCGGTGTCGCCGTCATCGCCGGCGGCGGGCTCGGTATCGGCGGGCTCGCGGAAGGAGGCGACGAGGGCATGGCCCAGCGCGGCCAGGCCGCGCACGACCTCGGCGACCGGCGCCCCCTCGGGCGTGCCGGCGCGCGCGGCCCCCTCGCCGGTTGGACGCGGGCGGTTGCTCACCGTTCCGAGCCTAACGCCCGGCGCGCCTCCGCACACGACCCCGGCCGCGTGTCAGGCCGCCGGCGTCGCCGGGGGGCGTCCGGCGGTGAACGCGGTCAGGCGGTCAGGGCGAGTGCCGCGCCCGCGCCGATCAGGGCGACCGCCCACACCACGTCCAGGTTGATCCAGGCGCGGCGCAGCACCGCGACGCCCAGCCGCTCGTAGACCAGCACCGCCACCCCGGCCAGCACGGCGAGCATGGCCAGGGTGTGCACCGCCGCGGCGGCCACCGCGCCGGCGGTGAGGGTGAGCACGGCGGTCCCGCCGCCGCCCAGGGTCACCGGCAGCAGCATCAGGCCCGCGCCGTGGGCGGACGACATCAGGAACGACCAGCCGGCCAGCTCCCAGCGGGTCACCCGCATGCCCACCCAGCGGGGGTGCCTGCGGCGTACCAGCCGCCACACGCCGAAGCCGCACACCAGCGCCGCGGCGCCGTACGCGACCGCGCGCGGCGGCGCGGCCAGCCGGGCGGCGGTGACCAGGGCCAGCGTGACCAGCACCGAGCCCGCGTGGCCGAGCACGATCGGCGGGAGCGCGCGCAGCACGGCGGCGCGCGAGCGTTCCTGCAGCCCGAGCGCGACCGCGAACAGCCAGCCCATGGCCGGGTTCAGCCCGTGGAAGGCGCCGAGCCCGGCCAGGACCAGCACCGAGACCGCATCCATGGTGCCGATCCGTCCAGCCGGGGCTCAGGGGAAGCAGTACGAGTCGGAGGACGCGTCGCCGCCCTGGAGCCGCACCTGGTGGGCGCGGCGGCCGTCGGCGGAGAAGTCGACGAAGAAGTCCGGGTCGAGCGCGATCGAGCCGTCCTCGGCGATGTCCACCTTGACCAGCCAGCTCGATATGCCGTCGGGGTAGAACACCTCGTCCCAGGAGCGGTACAGGGAGTTGGTGAAGTACGCCCGGCGCCCGTCGCGGCTGGCCTCCACCATCTGCGGGCCGCCGTTCAGCGGCCGGCCGGGGGCCTTGGGGTGCGCGGCGCGCGCCGCGATCCCGCCCAGCCGCGCCGAGCCGGTCTGCTTGGGGTTGCGAGGGTCGGACACGTCGAAGGCGAGCAGTTCGCCCGTGCCCCACGCCGACACCAGCAGGATGCGGTCGTCCAGGGTCAGCGCGATGTCGCTGACCAGCGGAGGCACCGCCCCGAACTGCTTGAGCGGCTCGGGCAGCACGGCCGGGTCGGCGGGCTCGGCCGGGATCGTGATCACCTTCTCGGCGCGCCAGGTGCCGCCGTCGAGCCACCAGGTGAAGATGTTCGCCGACAGGTCCTCCACGCTGATCACGGTGTTCACGAACCCGTGGGTCCTGGTCGGGTCGTGCGCGGGACGCAGCTCCAGGGCCATCTGGTACTGGTCGCCCAGGTCGATCTCCTGTAGGTGCACCCGCTTGCGCAGGTCCCACACGTGCAGGCGGTGGCCGTACTGGCGGCCGAGCAGCAGCTCCAGGTCGGGGCCCGCCTCGATCATGTTCGGGGTGCCCCACTCGCTGGTGATCATGGTGTCGTGGCCGAGGTGCCACCAGAAGTCGTAGTGCAGCCGCTGCGGCCCCCGGTCCACCTCCCAGCGGCCGAGCGGCTCGAACGTGTCGTGGTCCAGCATGAACACCCCGCCGGGCGCGTCGCCCTCGGCGTTGCCGAGCGCGCTGACGTAGATCGCGTCGGTGCCGCAGTGCACGGTGTGCGGACGGCTGTAGCCGGTGCGGTCCAGGATCGTCTCCGGCTCGATCGTCTTGACCAGGACGGGACGCAGCGGGTCCGGCTTGGTGTCGAAGACGTAGATCCGGGACGAGCGCAGGCCGGGCACGATCAGGTAGCGGCGCTCGACGTGCGGGTGCGGCGCGTACGGGCACAGCGCCGCGCTGCAGACGTTCCACCCGAAATGGTGGAGCTCGTCGCCGGCCACGGGCAGGTCGTGCACGTTGACGACGGTCCCGTACGCCGGCGAGCCGGGGTCGAGGTCCACCGTCGCCAGCGCGTCGGGGCGCCCGTCGCCCCCCGCGTCGAGGAGCGCGACGTAGGCGAGGAGCTCCCGAGGGGCCCGCATCGCCTCGCGGGCCGAGGGGTAGAAGGTCGGATCGGGCTGGACGAGCATGGTGCATCCCCCTTCGACGGGAACCGCTTCCCTACAAATCTTGTAGGGATTTCGGCGGATGTCCAGGGGGTCCGCTCACCGCGCCCCAGCCGGTACGGCCCGCGCCTGCTGAAAGAGGGTCAGACCGGCACGGGGACCCGCACCGGGTCCAGGTCCTTGGGCGCCGGGCCGGGATAGAGGCCGGTGAGCATCGCGGCCACCGTGTACAGGTTCCAGGCCAGCGACGGCTGCTTCACCACCGGCCCGGCGAAGATCTCGCGCAGCTTGTCCGGGCGGACGATCGGGGCCAGCGCGTCCGCGTGCTCCAGCACGAATCCGCCCAGCACCGCGCTCAGCTCCGGCCCCGGGCTCGTCCGCCAGTGCCAGCCGCCCTTGGCCGGCGGGCGTACCAGGGGCGGGGGGATGCGGCGGTGCTCACGGCGCCGCGGCGCGTCCTCGCCCGCCTCCGCCAGGAAGCGCCACGGCTTGCCGTCCACCGGGATGCGGCACAGCTCCGGGGCGAAGGTGTCGATCAGCTCGAACACCACCTCCTCCGAGCGCCGCCACAGGTGGTCCATCGTCATCGCCGGGCGTACGACGTGGGCGTCCAGGAACGGGATCACCGCGTCGCCCCGGCGCAGCGACCCGGCGCGGGCGGCGGCGTGCCAGCGGCCCACCTTGTAGGCGACGTACATGTGCTCCAGGGCCTCGAACCCGTTGTCCATCGCCTGCCACGGCGCGGCGAGCGCGCGGGCGTGCTCGTTGGCGGCGTCGGTGAACAGCTCGCCGGTCTTGAGGAAGTAGTTGTCCACCCGGCGGCGCAGCCCGCGCGGGCTCAGGTCTGTGGGCAGCAGCAGGAACCCGCTCCCGCGCAGGATCTCGCCGCTCTGCCCGGACATGGTCGGCTTGGCGCTGTAGGGCAGGTAGCCCACGATCGACTCGTACGCCGAGGTCATGCCCTCGCAGGTGCGCAGCGTCTCGTGGGTGCGCAGCAGCGGGTGCTCCACCATCACCGCGTCGCGCTTTTCGGTCTGCTTGGGCGGGATCACCGTGTGCTCGATCCCCAGCGCGGCGGCGATCGAGCGGGCGATCACCACGTCGGGGTGGTCGTCCAGGCCGTTGGTGGTGGCGCGGAACGGGATGCGGGCCGCGTGCAGCAGCGCCGCCATCAGCCGGCTGTCGCGCCCGCCGGTCAGAGCCAGGTTCACCGGCTCGGACGCGGCCCGCAGCGGCTCGACCGTGGTCAGCAGCGCGTCGGCGAGGTCCTCCACCAGCGCCTTGCGCCCCTTGGGATCGGCGGGCGCGGGGCGGGCGTGCGGCAGCGGGAACGTCGTGATCGTACGCCGGCCGTCGCGGATGGTGATCGAGGACGAGGGCGGCAGCGCGGTGACGCCCAGGAACGGGGTCTCGTCCGACAGGAAGTAGCCCTGGCGCACCATCATCTCCAGGGCGAGCACGTCCCACTCGACCCGGCCCCGGGCGGCGAGGTGGACGAGGAGGGCGCGGTTGCCGACGACGTACAGGTCGGGGGTCTCGGCGTGGAAGACCGGGCAGGCGCGGGTGATCGAGGTGGCCGCGCTCAGCTCGCCGTCCTCGCCGGCGCGGAACGCCGCCAGGCACCCCGGCAGCGCGTCGGTGGTCACGCCCAGGTTCTCCGCCCGCAGCAGCCGGGCCACGTCCGGCGGCGCGGACAGGTAGCCGCTCACCCCGACGGCGCGCCGGCCGGCCGGATCCACGGTGAGGGTGCCGGGCGTACGGGTGTCGTCGGGCTCGTTGGTCCAGGCCAGCAGCGACACCCCCGTGCCGTGCCACTCCGCCGGCCGGATCGCCTCGCGCGGGACGGGGAAGGCGACCTCGATCGAGGCGCGCGCCAGGTCGAGGACGGCGGTGGGCACCCGCGCCCCCGGACGCTTGACCGCCACTCCCAGATAGACCCGCACGGACGACTCCCCACACCGGCGACACGACAGTGCATAGACCTATCGCACAAATCACCGCATTCACCACCCGCCACAGAAACCGGGACCCGCGCTCCAGGAGCTCGCCACCCTCCTGGGCCGGGCCCATGACCTGCTCTGATCCTCACGGTTACAGCCATGGCCCCAAGTTCGGATACACTGACGACACACCCAAGGGGCTATAGCGCAGTTGGTAGCGCGCCTCCATGGCATGGAGGAGGTCTGGGGTTCGAATCCCCATAGCTCCACAAGCATCGAAGGCGTCCGAGCGGCCTCGCTCGGACGCCTTTCTCATGCCCGCTCACGGCTCCTGTTGTCCTGGGCCGGCCGCCGCCCCAGCGGCTCGCCGGCCGGCGTGGCCGGGTCCGGTGAACGTTTCACGGGCGTGCGGCGCGCGGCCTGCGGTTTCGGGCCCGTCCCGGCCCGGGGAGCGCGGCGATCTTCTCGGCGCGCGGGCCGCGATGCGATGCTGCCCCTGCCGGTCGGGGGAACGTCGTTCGCAGACCTCCTTGGAGGAACCATGCGCAAGGTCCGGGCACTGCTCGTCTCGGCACTGCTGGCCACCGGCCTGCTGTGGGCCGCCGCCGCGCCCGCACACGCCGAGCCCACCATCAGGTACGTGTACGTCTACTACTCCGACTGCCTCTACGGCGGGCAGTTCGGCATCAACGCCGGCTGGTGGACCAGCTTCAGTTGCGTCTACCAGACCTGGCCCGGCAGCACGGAGGGCAGGTACTTCCTCTACGCCTGAGCCCGCAGCACCTCCAGGGCCAGGGCGGTCAGCTCCTCGGCCCGGTGGGGGCGGGACCGGGTCAGCGGCAGGCGTACCAGGTCGTTGACCAGCGTGAGCGCGCCGTGCGTCAGGGCCAGGGCCTCGGGCTGGGACAGCTCCGGGCGCACCGCGCGCAGCAGGCGGGTCCACTCCGCGACGTACAGGTGCTGCTTGCGGCGGTTCGCGTGCCGTTCCTCCGCGGGCAGGTGGATGACCTCGGTGATCAGCACGCCGATCAGGTCCGGGTGGCCGGCGGCGAAGTCCGCGTAGGACGCCACGACCGCCGGGAGGGCGTCGGCCGGGGCGGGGGCGCCCGTCAGCGCGCGGTCCAGCGCGAGCTGGAGCGCGTCGTCGCCCCGGTTCAGCGCCGTGACGAGGATCTCGGTCTTGCTGGCGAAGTGCTTGTAGACGGTGGGGCCGGTGACGCCGGTCGCGGCGCCGATGTCGTCGTTGGACACCGCCGCGAAGCCGTGGCGGGCGAAAAGGTGGATGGCGGCGGCGAGGATCGCCTCGCGCCGGGAGGCGCGCTCGCGCGGGGCCTCCTGCGGGACCGGCACGGGCGGCGCGGCCACCGGCGCGGTGCTGCGCGCCACCGCGGCCAGCATGCCGCGCAGCAGCGCCGGATACCCCTCGAAGGAGGCCCGGTGGTACGACGGGCTGCTCACCACCGCCGTGATCGCCCAGGAGAGCAGGCGGGCCTCGTCCTCGCCCAGCTCCGGGCGCTCCTCGGCCAGCAGCCGCGCGGTGTGCTCGCAGCCGCGCCGCAGCCGGGCGCGGAACTCGGCCCGCTCGGGCGCGTTGAGGTTGCGCGACTCGCGCTGCCACAGCACGCCCAGCTCGCGCCGCTCCAGCGCCAGGGCGACCATGGCGTCCAGCAGCTCCCCCAAGCCGGCCGGCGAGGCCGCCTCGTACGCCGCCAGCCCGCTGTCGATGACATGCCAGAGCAGGTCGTGCTTGCCGCGGAAGTGCTTGTAGAGGGCGGGGCCGGAGATGCCGACGGCGGCGGCGATGCCGTCCACGCCCACCCCGTGGTAGCCGTGCTCGTGGAACAGGGCGGCGGCGGTGCGCAGGATCTGCGCCCTGCGGTCGCGCGGCCTGGCCCGCACCGTCGCCTTCCCGTTCATGGCCGCCATCGTAGACGGGCGCTCAGTTGACCCGGCGATCCGCGGCCTCCCAGTACGGCCTGCGCAGCTCGCGCTTGAGGATCTTCCCGGCCGCCGACAGCGGGAGCGCCTCGACGAACTCGCAACTGCACGGCGCCTTGTAGCCCGCGATCAGGCCCCGGCAGTGCTCGCGCAGCTCGGCCGCCGAGGCCGTCGCCCCGGGCCGGAGCACGACCACCGCGTGCACCCGTTCGCCCCACCGGGGGTCGGGCACGCCGATCACCGCGCACTGGGCCACGGCCGGATGGGTGGCCAGGGCGTTCTCCACCTCGGCGGAGTAGACGTTCTCGCCGCCGGTGATGATCATGTCCTTGATCCGGTCCACGATGTGGAGGTAGCCGTCCTCGTCGAGGTAGCCGCCGTCGCCGGTGTGCATCCAACCGCCGCGCAGCGCCTCGGCCGTCTCCTCCGGCTTACCCCAGTAGCCCAGCATGACGTTGCCGCCCCGCACCACGACCTCGCCGACCTGGCCGGGCGGGAGCTCCCGGTCCTCGCTGTCCACCACCGCCACCTCGGCGTGCGGCGCGGGCCGGCCGGCCGAGCGCAGCCGGGTGCCCTCCTCGTGGTCGGCCGGGGTGAGCACGGTGGCGACCGGCGCCAGCTCGGTCATCCCGTACGCCTGGGCGAACCCCGCCCGCGGGAAGACCTTCATCGCCCGCCGCAGCAGGCTCTCGCTGATCGGCGAGGCGCCGTAGACCACGCTGCGCACGCAGGACAGGTCGTGCTCGGCCGCTTCGGGGTGGTCGATCAGCATCTGGATCATCGTGGGCACGAGCAGCAGGTAACTCACCCGGTGCCTGGTGATCGCCCGGATCGCCTCGGCCGGCTCGAAGGCCGGGACGATCACGTGCGCGCCGCCCACGGTGAGCTGGATGTGCCAGCCGGCCAGCGCGGCCATGTGGAACATGGGCGCGGCGAGCAGGTGCCGCCCGCCCGGCACCCCCGACGGCGCCGCGGCCTGCATGCCCAGGGTGGACATCAGCAGGTTCGCGTGGCTGATCATCGCGCCCTTGGGGAAGCCGGTGGTGCCGCCGGTGTAGAAGACGCCGAGCAGCGCGTCGCCGCCCCGCCGGGCGTCGGGGACCGGGTCGTGCGCGGCGATCAGCTCCTCGTAGCCGAGCATCCCCTCGGGCGCCGGGCCGTCGCCGAGGTGGACGACGGTGTGCACGCCCGCCTCGGCCAGGTGCGGGACGTGACCGGCGAACCGGTCGTCCACGAACAGGATGCCGGTCTGGCACTCGGCCAGCGAGTAGGCGATCTCGGGTGCGGTCCAGCGGATGTTGACCGGGTTGAGCACGCCGTTCGCCCACGGCACGGCGAGCAGGATCTCGGCGTACCGGTCGGAGTTGAGGGCCAGCACGCCGACCCGTTCGCCGTCGCGCACGCCCAGCGCGCGCAGCGCCCCGGCCAGCCGGGACACCCGGTCGGCCTGCTCCCGGAAGGTGCGCACCCGCTCGCCGAAGATCGTGGCGGGGGCGTCGGGGTCGTGCCGCAGCGAGCGGTGCAGCCCTTGGGTGAGGTACACGGGCTCCTCCTTAGGGGAGAAGAGGGGGGTCACAGAGAGCGGGCGATGAGTTCCTTCATGACCTCGTTCGCGCCGCCGTAGATCTTCTGGGCTCGCGCGTCGGCGTACATGCGCGCGATCGGGTATTCGCGCATGTAGCCGTATCCCCCGAACAGTTGCAGGCAGCGGTCGATGACCTGGCACTGCACCTCGGTCAGCCACCACTTGGCCATCGAGGCGGTGGCCGCGTCCAGCTCGCCGCGCAGGTGGCGCTCCACGCAGGAGTCGGCGAACACCCGCCCGGCGTGGGCGAGCGTGGCGCACTCGGCCAGCTCGAACCGGGTGTTCTGCATGGCGAACAGCGGCTCGCCGAACGCCCGCCGCTCCTTGACGTAGCGGACGGTGTGGGCGAGCGCCTGCTCGGCGGCGGCCACCGCGATCACGCCGATGATCAGCCGCTCCTGCGGGAGCTGCCGCATGAGCTGGACGAAGCCCTGCCCCTCGGCCCCGCCGAGCAGCGCGCCGGCGGGCACGCGCACCTCGTCGAAGAACAGCTCGGCGGTGTCGGCGGTGTGCTGGCCGATCTTGTCCAGGACGCGCCCCCGCCGGAAGCCGGGGGCGCTTGCGTCCACCAGGAACAGCGAGAGCCCGCGGGCCCGCCGGGCGGGGTCGGTGCTCGCGGCGACGAGCGCCATGTCGCAGGAGCCGCCGTTGGTGATGAACGTCTTGGCGCCGGTGATGACGTACTCGCCGCCGTCGCGCACCGCCCGGGTGGCGATCGACTGCAGGTCGGAGCCGGTGCCCGGTTCGGTCATCGCGATGGCCGCGACGACCTCGCCGGACGCCATCGGCGGCAGCCAGCGCCGCTTCTGCTCCTCGGTGCCGTACTCCGCCAGGTAGTGCGCGACGATGCCGCTGTGCACCGGGTTGCCGAACCCGTACTCCAGCGCCGCCGCCTGCTCGCGCAGGACGGCCAGGTCGTGGGCGACGGTGCCGCCACCGCCGCCGTACTCCTCCGGGACGCCGGCGCACAGCAGCCCCAGCTCGCCCGCCTTGCGCCAGAACGCGCGGTCCACGCCCCGCCGCTCCTCCCACTCCGCCCGCCGCGGCGCGGCCTCGGCGGCGAAGAACCGGCGCGCGGTCTCGGCCAGGAGCGCCACGTCGTCGCGCACCCAGGAGGATGTGTACGTCATCGTCCGGCTCCTGGATCGACAGTCCGCCGCCGCGCTGTCATGCCGCCTTCTCGTGCGTCGTGACCTTCTCGTACGTCGTGACCTTCTCGTACATCGTGACGACGCAGGCGCCGCCCAGCCCGAGGTTGTGCTGGAGCGCCAGCCGCGCCCCCTCGACCTGCCGGGCCCCGGCCCGGCCGCGGAGCTGCCAGACCAGCTCGGCGCACTGCGCGAGCCCGGTCGCGCCCAGCGGGTGCCCCTTCGACAGCAGGCCCCCCGACGGGTTGGTGACCACCCGGCCGCCGTAGGTGTTGTCGCCGTCGAGCACGAACTTCTCCGCCGTGCCCTCCGGGGTCAGCCCCAGGGCCTCGTAGGTGATCAGCTCGTTGGCGGTGAAGCAGTCGTGCAGCTCCACCACCGGCACGTCCTCGGGGCCCGCGCCGGCGGCCTCGTACACCTGGCGGGCGGCCTCGCGGGTCATGTCGTAGCCGACCACGCGGGTCATGTCGCCGGAGCCGAACGTGCTCGGCGTGTCGGTGGTGAGCGCCTGCGCCCTGATCACCACGTCCGACGGCAGGCCGTGCCGGCGGGCGAACTCCTCGCCGCACAGCACGGCCGCCGCGGCCCCGCAGGTGGGCGGGCAGCACTGCAACCGGGTGAGCGGGCCGTAGACGTGGGGCGAGGCCAGCACCTCCTCCTCGGTCACCGGCTCGCGGAAGACCGCGTACGGGTTGTGCGCCGCGTGCCTGCGCGCCTTGACCGAGATCTTGGCGAAGGTCGCCGGGTCGGTGCCGTACCTGGCCATGTACGCCGCTCCGGCCCCGCCGAACAACTGCGCGGCCAGCGGGGCGTCGGGGGCGGGCTCCTGGACCTGCGCCATCGCGTCGGTGAATCGGTCGAACACCAGCGGCCGGTCGTCCCACACGTTGCGCAGCGCGCCCGGCCGCATCTGCTCGAAGCCCACCGCGAGCACGCACTCGGCGGCGCCGCTCGCGACCGCCTGCCGGGCCAGCCACAGCGCCGAGGACCCGGTGGAGCAGTTGTTGTTGACGTTGACCACCGGAATCCCGGACAGGCCCACCTGGTACAGGACCCGCTGGCCGCTGGTCGAGTCGCCGTAGACGTAGCCCGCGTACGCCTGCTGGATCAGCTCGTACCCGGCACCGGCGTCGGCCAGCGCGGCCCGCACGGCCCGCTCGCCCATGGAGTCGTAGGTCTCGCCCGCGCTGGGCTTGGTGAACGGGATCATCCCGGCTCCCGCGACGCACACCCGGCGTTCCACAGTCGGCCTCCCTGTGCCCCGGCCCACGGCGACGTCCGCGGGCTTCTGTCGCCAGGAGGTTATTCCACATTAACTTAAGCGTGCAATAGCCCTTGTGGTAAGTGGCCCGTTTGGGTTCTCATGGTTAACCTGGAGGGGTCCGGCGCGCCCGGCGGGATGCGCCGACCCCGCGGCGCCGGCGTGCCTGCGCCGGCGTGGTCCGCCTGGGCCGGTCAGTTCTCGCAGTCGATCTCGGTGTCGCCCGCGTCCACGGTGCAGGTGTCGGTGTTGGCGCCGCCGTTGACGGTGTCGCCGGCCGCGCCGTCCAGGCCGCGCACGGTGTCGTCGCCGGCGCCGCCGTTCAGAGTGTCGGCACCGGCGTCGCCGTTGACGACGTCCTTGCCGCCCCGGGCGTCCACGGTGTCCACGCCGGCCCCGGCGCGGATCTCGTTCGCGTCGTCGTCGCCGGTGATCGTGTCGGCGCCCTTGCCGCCCCGGATGTTCTCCACGTCGGTGCCCACGTTGTCCCGCTCGCGGGCCGCGCCGTCGTTGGCCTGGCCGTCCAGCGAGACGAACACCGTGGCGAGGCGGTCGTTGTAGACCACGGTGTCCACGTTGCCGCCGCCGTTGAAGACGTCGGCGCCGTCGGCCGTCGCGTCGGCGACCATGTTGTCGGTCCCGGCGCCGCCGGTGAAGGTGTCATCGCCCGGCCCGCCGGTGAAGGTGTCGCCGCCGGAGCCCGCGGTCATGGTGTCGGCGCCATCGCCGCCCTTGACCCGGGCGCCGATCCCGGTGTTGTTGACGACGCTGTCGTCGCCGTCCCCCAGGGTGATCTGGATCACCTGGACGCCGGAGCAGCGCACCGAGTCGGCGGACACCCGCAGGCAGCCCGGGGCCGGGCGGATGACGTCGCCGCCATCCCGGACGATCACGTCCCCGTCCGCCGGGTCGATGGTGATGGAGTTGGTCTTGCCCGCGGCGGCGGTGATGTGCAGGTTCGCGGCCGTGACGCCGGCCTGGGTGTCGGCGTGCGAGGGCGCGGCCAGCACGAGCTGCGTCCCCACCGCGGCGGCGGCCAGGGCCAGGACAGAGGCGATCTTTCGCATGGCGGTTCTTCCTTCCGAGACAATGGATCGGTCGTGTCCCATTACGGGGCGAACCGCGTTCTCGGAACATGTCGAACCGCACACGCCGGGTGTGACCTGCGCCACGGGTCACATGGCGGGCGCCCAGTCGGCGAGCAGGCCCGTGTAGGGCTTGGGGATCGGCGGGGCGTACTCGTTGCGCTTGCCGGTGCGCAGCCCGAGCGCGACCAGCGACTCGACCAGCTTGGTCGCCGCCGCCACGCCGTCGATGACCGGGGCGCCCAGCTCGGCGGAGATCTCGGCGCAGAACCCGGCCATGCCCGCGCAGCCGAGCACGACCGAGTCGCTGCCGTCGCGCTCCAGCGCCGTGGCGCACAGCCGGGTCACCACCTCGCGGGCGCCGGAGCCGGGGGCGTCCAGCTCCAGAACCGGGATGTCGCAGGCGTGCACCGCCCGGCAGGCGTCGCGGAAGCCGTAGCGTGCGGCCAGGTCCCAGGCGCGGCCGGCCGTGCGGGAGAGCGTGGTCACCACGCTGAAGCCCCGGCCCACCAGCGTCGCGGCGTGCATCGCCGCCTCGGCGATGCCCACGACCGGGCCGCGGGCCAGCTCGCGCGCCGCGTCGAGGCCCGGGTCGCCGAAGCAGGCGATGACGTAGCCGTCGGCGCCGTCGGCCTCGCCGTCGGCGACCTCGGCCAGCACGCCGGGCACCGCCATGGCCTCGTCGTAGTGGCTCTCGATGGAGGCCGGGCCCATCGCCGGGTTGACAGCGACGATCCGGGTCGCGGGCGCCGCCACCGCCCGCGCACAGCGTCCGATGCTCTCGGTCATGGCGCGGGCGGTGTTCGGGTTGATCACTCTGATCTGCGTCACGGTGTGGCCGGTTCGGTCAGGGGGTCGGTCACGGGCGCGCGCCGCCGGTCGCCTCTTCGGCGCCGGCCGGGACCGAGATCCGCGGCGACGCCCGCTCCAGCAGGACGAACGCGGCGTACCCGAGGCCGCAGCCGATGAACCAGCTGTAGTCGCTGATCCAGGTCGCGTCCACGCTCGTCACGCCGAGGTCGAGCAGCATCTTGGGCAGGAGCACCGACAGGATCGCGGGCACCCCGCTCGCCGCGACCGCCCACAGCGCGTTGGGGTTGTATCCGTTGCGGAACCAGTATCGCCCAGTGGGTTCCAGCGTGAAAAGATCGTCCACCGACACCTTCTGCCGCGAGATCGCGTAGTAGCCGGCGATCAGGATGCCGAACAGCGGCCCGATCAGCGCGCCGAGCAGACCGAGCGTGTAGTGGATGGCGTCGGGGTTGCCGTACCAGTTCCAGGGGGTGAGCAGCACCGACCCGACCGCGGCGATCATGCCGCCGGTGCGCCAGCTTATGCGCTGCGGGCTGACGTTGGAGAAGTCGAAGGCCGGGGAGATGAAGTTGGCCACGATGTTGATGCCGATGGTGGCGATCACGAAGGTGAGCCCGCCGAGCAGGATCGCGAACGGCGTGCCGATCCGCTCCACGGTGTGGATCGGGTCGGTGATCAGCTCGCCGAACACCGGCACCGTCGCCGAGGCGGTGATCACGGTCAGCAGCGAGAAGAACAGGAAGTTGACCGGCAGGCCGAGCAGGTTGCCGCGCTTGACCGCCTCGAAGCTCCGGCCGTAGCGGGAGAAGTCGCCGAAGTTCAGCATCGGGCCGGAGAAGTACGACACCACCAGCGCGATGGCGCTCAGCATCACCGGGATCGACTCGGCGAAGCCCAGGCTCTCGCCCTGCGACAGGTCCAGGCTGATGTTCCCCCAGCCCGCCTCGGCCACCAGGTAGCCGGCCAGCACCAGCATCACGACGTACACGGCCGGGCCGGCCCAGTCGATGAAGCGGCGGATCGCCTCCATGCCCTTCCAGAACACCGCGGCCTGGGCGACCCACAGGATCGCGTAGCAGATGTAGCCGAGCGCGGACAGGCCGAGGAAGCCGTACCTGCCGGCGTCGTTCAGCGCCGCGGTGGCGGGCCAGAACTTCAGGAAGATGATGATGAGCGACTGGGAGGCGAGGTAGGTCTGCACGCCGTACCAGGCGATGGCGATGGCGCCGCGGATCACGGCCGGCACGTTCGCGCCGAGCACGCCGAACACCGCCCGGTTGATCACCGGGTACGGCACTCCGGTGACCTGGCTGGGCTTGGCCACCAGGTTGCAGAAGACGTTGACGATGACGATGCCGGCGACGAGGGCGAACAACACCTGCCAGCTCGCGATGCCGAGCGCGAACAGGCTGCCCGCGGTGACGTAGCCGCCGACGCTGTGCACGTCCGACATCCAGAACGCGAAGATGTTGTAGGAGGACCAGGACTGCTGCCGCAGCGGCGCCAGGTCCTCGTTGGCCAGGCGGGGATCGTAACCGGGCTTGATCACGGCGGGGCCGGTGGACACGGCCGCCGCGGAGGAGGGCAGGGGGGTGCTGAATTCGGTCATGTGCACTTCCGGGGGGTAGGATTTTCGCGCACGTGTTAAGCGACCACTTAACGCCTTGGTGTGAATGTATGACTTAACACCCGGCGCCGAATTTCCCGCTTGTAAAGCCCCTGTGACGAATGACGCCTGAACCCCCCGCGATCTCCACCGAGAGGCTCGGCGAGCGGCTGCGCGAGCTGCGCGTGAGGTCCGGCATGTCGCTGCGCGCGCTCGCCCGCGAGCTGGACATCTCGCCGAGCGCGGTCTCCCAGATCGAGCGCGGTGCGCTGCGGCCCTCGGTCAGCAGGCTGATCGCGATCGTCACCGCCCTCGGCGTGCCGCTCGCCGCCGTCTTCGACGAGGCCACCGGCGAGACGACCCCGAAGACCACCGCCAAGACCACCGCCAAGACCACCGCCAAGACCACCGGCGCGACCGCTGCCGGGACGACCGGCGCGACCGCTGCCGGGACGACCGGCGCGACCGCTGCCGGGACGACCGGCGCGACCGCTGCCGGGACGACCGGCGCGACCGCTGCCGAGACCACCGGTGAGACGACCGCCGGGACCTCCGCCGGTGCCTTCGGCGTCGCCGAGCCCGGGGGCGTCGTGGTCCGCCGGGCCGGCGAGGTGGCCCCGCTCGTGCTCAAGGACGGCGTGCTGTTCCGCAGGCTGTCACCGGTGCCCACGCCCGGCGTGGAGTTCTTCGAGTCGGTCTATCCGCCCGGCTCGACCTCCACCGCGCACGGCCGGTTCCTGCGGCACGAGGGCTACGAGGTCGGCACGGTCACCGAGGGCGAGCTGACCATCGAGTTCGAGTCGGAGGAGGTCACGCTGGGCCCCGGCGACTCCGTCACGTTCCCGTGCAGCCGCCCCCACATCATCGCCAACCGGCACCGGAGCGCCAGCGCCGTGGCGACGTGGTTGATCGTGCACGGTTGATCGTGCACGGCTGATCATCTGGTCCACAGGGTCTCCTGCACCGCCCCGGCCAGGGTGAGCAGATCGGCCGAGGCCCGGTCGGGCCGCCAGGCCAGCGCGTACGTGATGCGCAGGCCGGGCACGTCGAGCGGCACGAACCGCACGTCGTCGCGGCGCACCGAGCGCACCAGGAGCTGCGGCACCGGCAGCACGCCCGTCCCGGCCGCCACGAGGTCCAGCGCCGCCGCGAAGTCGTCGATCTCGTCGGCCACCGCGTACGGCCCGCCGGGCGCGGGCAGCCGGGCGGCCAGCCGCGCCCACATCCCGCCCGGCGGACGCTCGCGCGGCATCAGCACCCGCCGCCCGCCCAGCCGGTCGGGCCGCAGCCGCGCCGCCGTGGCCAGCGGGTCGCCCGCGGGCACCGCCAGATGCGCCACGGGCACGTGGAACCGCGCGGCGGTGGCGAGGTCCGCCGGGAACGGCGCCGCGAGCACGGCCGCCGACACCTCCCCGCCCGCGATCCCGGCCAGTGCCGCCCGCCGTCCCGCCGGGCGCAGCTCCACCCCGATCCCGCGCCGCCCCAGCCGCCGCGCCACCCGGGCCGCCAGCGTGCCCACGACCGGGGCATAAGCGAGGCGAATGGCCGGGGCCGCCGGCTCGGCCAGCCGGGCCGCCTCCGCGGCGAACTCGCGGGCGGCCCCGAGCAGCGCCCCCGCGTACGGCAGCAGCGCCTCCCCGGCCGCCGTCAGCCGCACCTCCCGGCTTGTCCGGTCGAACAGCCGCACGCCGAGGGTGCGCTCCAGCCGCCCGATGGCCTGCGAGACCGCGGGTTGCGAGAGCCCCAGCTCCACCGCCGCCCTGGAGAACCCGAGATGCCGGCCCACGGCCGCGAAGCACCTGACGTCGCGGATCTCCGGCCCTCGCTCCACATCGCCCAATCTATTGCCATTGCTTATCGATCGCGATCCGGGGCGCGGGGGCACGGCAGCATGCCGGGCACGTACCGAAAGGAGTTGCCGATGATCCCCTTTCCCGCCTCGACCGTGCTCGGGTATCCGCGCATCGGGCCGCGCCGCGAGCTGAAGCGGGCGCTGGAGGCGTACTGGGACGGGCGGGCGACGATCGAGGAGCTGCGCCGCACCGGCGCCGAGCTGAGGGCCGCCACCTGGCGCAGGCTGGACGAGCTGGGGCTCGGGGCGCTGCCGTCGAACACGTTCTCCTGCTACGACCACGTGCTCGACACCGCGATCATGCTGGGCGCGGTTCCCGAGCGCTACCGGGCGGCGACGCCGGAGGACACGGCCTTCGCGATGGCGCGGGGGACCGACGGCGTGCCGCCGCTGCGGATGACCAAGTGGTTCGACACCAACTACCACTACATCGTGCCCGAGATCGGCCCGGAGACCGTCTTCCGGCTGGACCCGGCCAAGCCGGTGGGGGAGGTGCGGGAAGCGCGGGCGCTGGGGTGCGAGACGCGGCCGGTGCTGCTCGGGCCGGTGACGTTCCTGCTGCTCAGCGAGGGCGGCTCGGACCTGGGCCGGCTCGATGACGTGCTGGGGGAGTACGAGCGGCTGCTCGGCGTCCTGGCCGGCGAGGGGGTCGCGTGGGTGCAGTTCGACGAGCCCGCCTTCGTGGCCGACCGCACCGCGGCCGAGATCGCGGCGCTGCGGCGGGCGTACGAGCGGCTGGGGGCGGTGACGCGGCGGCCCGCGCTGTTCGTGGCGTCGTACTTCGGCGGGCTGGGGGACGCGCTGCCGGCGCTGGCCGCCACGCCGGTGGAGGCGATCGGCCTGGACCTCGTCCGGGGCGCGCCGGAGGGGCTGGGCGTGCTCGCCGGCAAGACCGTGGTCGCGGGCGTGGTGTCCGGGCGCGACGTGTGGCGGACCGACCGGGAGCGGGCGCTGCGCGCACTGCTGGCCGTGCGCGAGCACGCGGCCCAGGTCGTGGTGAGCACCTCGTGCTCGCTGCTGCACGTCCCGTACGACGTGACGCGCGAGGACGGGCTCGACCCGGCGGTGCGCGAGCGGCTGGCGTTCGCCGAGCAGAAGGTGGCCGAGGTCGTGGAGCTGGCCGCCGCCCTGCCCGGCGCCGTGACGGCCCCGGCCCCCGCCGTACACGCGCCGGCCGCGCCGGCATCGGTGAGCGGCGGCGGGCGCAGCCCGTACGCCGTGCGGGCGGCGGCCCAGGCCGAGGCGCTGGGGCTGCCGCCCCTGCCCGTCACCACGATCGGGTCGTTCCCGCAGACCGGGGAGCTGCGGGCGGCGCGGGCCGCGCTGGCGTCCGGCGAGCTGGACGAGGCCGCGTACGAGGGCCTGGTGCGCGCCGAGATCGAGCGGGTGATCCGGCTGCAGGAACGGCTCGGCCTGGACGTGCTGGTGCACGGCGAGCCCGAGCGCAACGACATGGTGCAGTACTTCGCCGAGCATCTGGAGGGCTTCGCGGTCACCCGGCACGGCTGGGTGCAGTCCTACGGCTCGCGCTGCACCCGCCCGCCGATCCTGCACGGCGACGTGCGCCGGCCCGCGCCGATCACCGTGCGCTGGACCTCCTACGCCCAGTCGCTCACCGCCAAGCCGGTCAAGGGCATGCTCACCGGCCCGGTCACGATCGTGGCGTGGTCGTTCGTCCGGGACGACCTGCCGCTGCGCGAGGTGGTGTTCCAGGTGGCGGACGCCGTGCGCGAGGAGGTGCGCGACCTGGAGGCCGCCGGGACCGCGATCGTGCAGGTGGACGAGCCCGCGCTGCGCGAGCTGCTGCCGCTGCGCGGGCAGGCCGAGCGGGAGCGCTACCTGGAGTGGGCGGTGGCCGCGTACCGCCGGGCCACCTCGGGCGCGGGCGACCGCACCCAGATCCACACCCACCTGTGCTACTCCGACGCCGAGAGCATCCTGGCCGCCGTGGACGCCCTCGACGCCGACGTGACGAGCGTGGAGTCGGCCCGCTCGCACGCGCGCCTGCTGGCCGAGCCCGCCGTCGCCGGCTTCGGCCGCGGCCTCGGCCCGGGCGTGTACGACATCCACTCCCCGCGCGTGCCCACGGAGGCCGAGGTCGAGAAGTCGGTACGCGCCGCGCTCGCCGTGCTGCCCGCCGAGCGGGTGTGGGTCAACCCCGACTGCGGGCTGAAGACCCGGACCTACCCGCAGGTGGAGGCCGCCCTGACCACCCTGGTCGCGGTGGCGCGGCGGCTGCGGGCCCGGCTATAGCCCCTGGTTGCGGAGCGGACCGGCCGCGGCCGGGCGGTAGCCGTCGGCGCGCAGCCACGGGGCCTCGGCCACCACCGTGCAGGAGCCCGGGGCGACCTCGGTGAAGCCGGCGTCGCGCACCACGGGCAGGCCGCTGCCGGTCAGCTCCTCCCAGCGCTCCGGCGGCGCCGGGCGCACCGCCAGGGGCAGACCGGCCGCGAGCCAGGACTCGCGGACCGCCTCCGGTGTGTCCCACCAGGCGAGCTGGGCCGCGTGGCCCGCCTGTGCCATGGCCTTGCCCGCCGACATCTCCAGGCCGGGGTTGAGCCAGAGCACGACCTCCTCGCCGGGCGGCGGGACCGGCTCGGGGTCGTCCAGCTCGGTGCCGCGCACCTGGAGCCGGGCCAGGTCGCGGGGCCAGTCGTCGAGCGGGACCGGCGGGTGCACCCGCACCTCGGCGGTGCGGTGGGCCACGGTGATGCCGGGCAGGTCGAGCACCCGCCGCCACTCGCCGCCGCGCGCCCGGCGCACGACCTTCCTGATCCCGATCCGCTCCCAGGACCGCACCGCCGCGGCCCACTCGCCCTCGGCGCCGGTCACCCGGGGGTCGGTGAGCAGCGTCAGCACCGCCCGCGCCGCCGCCTCCAGCGCGTCGGTACGCCGCGGCGGCTCGGCCCGCTCGATCCGCACCACGAGCGGGAGGGCCCGCTTCTCCTCTGCTTCAGCCTCGTGCATCCTTCAAGTCTGCCCCCGCCGGCGCCGCCGCCCGCCCGCGCCCGATGCGCAGGGACATCACCGCGGCGAACGCGCACAGCACGCCGGCGCCGTACCAGGCCAGGTCGTAGTTCCCCAGGTGGTCGCGGGTGAGCCCGGCGGCCGAGGCCGCGATGGCCGCGCCCACCTGGTGCGAGGCGAACACCCAGCCGAAGACCACCGCACCGTCGGGGCCGTAGATCTTGCGGCACAACGCGACCGTGGGCGGCACCGTCGCCACCCAGTCCAGGCCGTAGAAGACGATGAAGATCAGCGTGCTCGGCTCGGTGGTGGCCGAGAACAGCGACGGCAGCACGATCAGCGACGCGCCGCGCAGGCCGTAGTAGGCGCCGAGCAGGATGCGCGAGTCGACCCGGTCGCTCAGCCAGCCCGAGGCGACCGTGCCCGCGATGTCGAAGATCCCGATCAGGGCCAGCAGGCTCGCCGCGACGGGCTCGGCCATGCCGTGGTCGTGCGCGGCCGGGATGAAGTGGGTGCCGACCAGCCCGTTGGTGCTCGCGCCGCAGATCGCGAAGCCGCCCGCGAGCAGCCAGAACGCCTTGGTGCGCGCGGCCCGGCCGAGCACCGCCAGCGCCCGCCTGGCCGCCCCGCCGTGGGCGCGGGCCGGGGGCGGCGCCTCCTCCCCGGCGCCCAGGGCGGTCAGGCCGACGTCGCGCGGGTGGTCGCGCAGGAACAGCAGCACCAGCGGCACGACGGCGAGCGCGGCGCCCGCGACCGTGAGGGAGGCGACCCGCCAGCCCTGGTGCCCGGCCAGGTGGGCGAGCACGGGCAGGAAGACGAGCTGCCCGGCGGCCCCGCCCGCGGTCAGCACGCCCGTGACCAGCCCGCGGTGGTGTACGAACCAGCGGTCGGTGACCGTGGCCACGAAGGCCAGCGCCATCGAGCCGGTGCCCAGGCCCACCAGCACGCCCCAGCACAGCACGAGCTGCCAGCTCGCCGTCATGAACACGGTCAGGCCGCTGCCCGCCGCGACCAGCGCCAGCGCGCCGGTGACGACGAGGCGCATGCCGAGGCGGTCCATGAGCGCGGCGGCGAAGGGCGCGGTGAGGCCGTAGAGCATCAGGTTGACCGAGACGGCCAGTGAGATCTCGCCGCGCGTCCAGCCGAACGCCTCCTCCAGCGGCGTGATCAGCACGCCGGGGGTGGCCCGGAACCCGGCCGCGCCCACGATGGCCACGAACGCCACCCCGGCCACGATCCACGCCCGGTGGAGCCCGCGCCGGCTCGTCCGGCGCCCGCCGGTTCCGCTCTTTCCGTCGGTGGTCAGCGTCATGCGGGCCATCATCGCCGGGCGCCCGGCCGCGTCACGAGTGGCCCGGATGCCAATATGCGCAACCATCGGGCCAAGATCATCGAGATCGGCCCGGTCACGTCCGGGGGAGCGGGATCAGGTCGGCGTACACGCCGCCCTCGGGGGTGAGCCGGGCCGGCGCCGGGCTGTCGTAGACGACCATGAGCGTGTCGCCGTTCAGCACGGTCAGCCCCTCGGGGTGGTCGTCGCCGTCGCCGTAGGGCAGGTCGGCGACCACCTCCAGGTCCGCGGCGGTGAGGACGGCGGGCGCGTCGGTGATCAGCGCGTCGCGCCAGCGCACCACGCGTACGGGGCCGTCCAGGTCCATGCTCGGGCCGGTCAGGATGAGCAGGTCGTCACCGTGCGGGCTGAGGTCGCGGATGCCGAGCCCGCGCAGGTCCAGAAAGTGCGTGCGGTACGGATGCCCGTCGATCTCGCCGAGCCGCAGCCGGTGCGGGTCGGAGTGGTGCTGCCTGGGACGGATCTCCAGCAGCACCGCCCAGCCGCGCAGCACCGGCCCGCGCAGCCCGATGTAGAGCCGGTCGCCCTTGACCGCGATGCCCTCGATGTCCAGCCCGTTGTCCTTGCCCGGCAGGCGCAGGAACGGCGCCAGGTGCGGGTCATCGGCCAGGATGTCGGCCAGGTTGTCGCCCTTGCCGGCCAGGATCGCGGCGGTACGGTCGCCGTCGCGGCGCACCGGGGTCGCGTACGGGGTGCCCCTGCCGGTCACCGGCAGGCGTACCAGGACGAACCGGTTCTCCTCCCGCACCACCGTGGCCAGGCGCTTCCTGGCCTTCTGCGGGTCGGTGGTCTTGACCCGCCTGCGCTTGAGGCTGTGCGAGCCGACCGCCCACAGCCAGCCGTCGCTCAGGCCGATGCCCTCGATGTCGGCCTCGTCGTCGCGTCCGGCGGGCAGTTCCACGAAGTCGGCCAGGGCGAAGCCGCGCTGGCCGTCGTAGCGGCCGCCGGCGAAGGACAGGTGCTCGATGGTGGCCGTCTCGTCGCCGGCGACCCAGAGCCCGGGACCGTCGGCGCGGATGGCGGAGAGGTTGGTGTGGGTCTGGGCGTCGCGGGAATCGGCGTGGAAACGCAGCTCCACCTGGTGTTGCATTTCGCCATCATGCCAGCGAGGGGGCAATTCGGACAGATGGGGGTGTCGTTCCCGAAGTGTGATTAGGTTCTGCCGCGAAAAGACGTGATATGTCGTACGCTCCCGATCGTGCTCGATGGGGTGGGTGGGGAATCGGGGGCAGGAGGGGCAGGGTTCGCCGCCGCGCCGGCGGCCGAGGCCGATCCGGCTCCCCGACGGGGCCGGGCGGTGCCGTCGTACGTGGCGGCGGAGGCGGAGACCGCGCCGCTGCCCCGTATCACGGTGAGCCCGCCGCCGTTCCCGCCCAAGACGGCCACGCGCACGCCGCTGTCCCGCATCGGCGACCTGCCGATGCGGGTCGTGTATAGGATCGCGGCCGCGGGCCTGGCGATCGTCGTGGCCGCGGCCGCGGCGGTCGTGCTGCTCGTGCTGCGGGCCCAACCGGGTGAGGCTCCGTCCCGGCCGATCGCCGCGCCATCGGCCGCGCCGCCCTCGCCCGCATCCCCCGTGGCCCCGCCCACGCTCGCCGCCTCGCCCCCGCCGGTCTCCGCGCCCGAGCGTACGGCGATGGAGGACGCGCTGGACGATCCCCGGGTGCCCGGCGAGCCGGAGCGGGCGAAGCTGGGCAAACTGCCCGGCAAACCCGCCCGGGTCGCCGGCAGGATCATCGACCGCCGCTCCCGCGTCCACCTCCCGCGCCTCGGCGGGCCGTGGAAGCGGGCCGCCGCCTCCCCGTTCCGCACCCGCCAGGTCCTCCCGGCCGCGAAGGGCGCCGGGCACCGCGCGCTGATCGTCTCCTGCCCGGTGCCGATCGAGGTGCAGGACGACCTGCGCGACACCGCCCTGCTCGCCGCCCGCTGGACGCTCAACCACCAGCCCAGGGGCGCGACCCTGAGCTGGGTCGCCTCCCAGCCCGCGAAGTACGGCCGGGTGCTCGCCTACCGGGTGAAGTACCAGGTCAAGGGCGAGAAGCGGTCCTCCATGGCCGCGGTCGCGCTGGTCGAGCCCCCGAAGGCGGCCAAGCCGGCCCTGGTGTTCGTCAGCATCCCCGACGCGCAGCGCTCCCGGTGGCGCGACATCAACACCCTGATCTCCCGGATACGCCCGATGCGCTAGGCGCCGTGCGGGACGTGCGGGCCCGGTTAGCCGCGCAGCCCATGGGGAAATATGGGGATGTTTCGTGACAAAGACGGTCTCGAAGCATGATCGCGATTCATGGGCAGAATATCCATATGACCGGAAGCACCATATGAACGCCGGGCCGCACGGCCCCGCCGGCCCCCCATCGGACGGCACCGCGGCGACGGGCGGCTTCGTCCACGCCTCCGTGCGCAAGCCGGCCCCGCCCGGGGTGAGCGACACCGACCGGGGCGCACGCGAGGCCGGGCGCAACGGCGAGGCCCGCAACGGGCGGCGCGACGCCGCCCGCAGGGAGAACGGGGACGACCGGCCCAAGCCCTGGCGCATCGAAGGGCTCGGCGACCGCGGCGGCAAGAGCCAGCGGCCCAAGATCAACTGGTGGCGGTTCGCGATGACCCTCGTCGCCGCCTACGCCCTGTTCTTCTTCGTCTCCTCCTTCTTCGACGCCGAGCAGCCCGAGACGATCGCCTACACCCAGTTCACCGAGCAGGTGCGCAACGGCAACGTCAAGGACATCTACGCCCAGGGCGACTCGATCCAGGGCAACCTCAAGCAGCCGGCCAAGGACTCCGACAACGTCACCTACACCAGGTTCGTCACCGAACGGCCGACGTTCGCCGACGACGACATCTACCAGCAGATGGCCTCGCGCGGAGTGGTGGTGCGCGCCGAGCCCATCGCCACGCAGCGCGGCTTCCTGGTGAACCTGCTGCTGTCGCTGCTGCCGGTCGCCCTGCTCGCCGGGCTGTACATCTGGTTCATCCGCCGCTCCGCCGGCATGCTCGGCGGCGGCGGCCTGGGCGGGCTGGGCCGGAGCCGGGCCGCCAAGCCGGTCGAGACGGGCGAGGTGCGGGTCACCTTCGACGACGTGGCCGGCATCGACGAGGTCGAGAACGAGCTCGTGGAGGTCGTGGACTACCTCAAGGAGCCGGAGAAGTACCGCAGGCTGGGCGCCAAGCTGCCCAAGGGCGTGCTTCTCGCGGGCCCGCCCGGCACCGGCAAGACCCTGCTGGCCCGCGCCGTCGCGGGCGAGGCGAACGTGCCGTTCTTCTCCGCCAGCGCCTCGGAGTTCATCGAGATGATCGTCGGCGTGGGGGCCTCGCGGGTGCGCGACCTGTTCATGGAGGCCCGCAAGGTCGCGCCGAGCATCATCTTCATCGACGAGATCGACGCCATCGGGCGTACGCGCGGCGGCATGGCCGTCGGCGGCCACGACGAGCGGGAGCAGACGCTCAACCAGATCCTCACCGAGATGGACGGCTTCACCGGCTCGGAGGGCGTCATCGTCATCGCCGCGACCAACCGGCCCGAGATCCTCGACCCCGCGCTGCTGCGGCCCGGCCGCTTCGACCGTACGGTGATGGTGGCCCCGCCCGACGCCACCGGCCGCGTCGCCATCCTGAAGGTGCACACCCGCGGCGTGCCGCTCGCGCCCGACGTCGACCTCGGCCGGCTGGCCAAGTCCAGCCCCGGCATGACCGGCGCCGACCTGGCCAACCTGGTCAACGAGGCCGCCCTTCTGGCGGCCAAGCGCGGCCGGACCGCCGTCGCCCCCGCCGACTTCGCCGACGCCCTGGAGAAGCTGCAACTCGGCACGGCCCGTGCGATCGTGATGCCGGAGGAGGAGCGGCGCCGCACGGCGTACCACGAGGCGGGGCACGCGCTGCTCGGCATGCTGCAGGAGGGCGCCGACCCCGTGCGGAAGATCTCCATCATCCCGCGCGGCCGGGCCCTCGGCGTCACCCTGTCCACCCCCGACTCCGACCGCTACAACTACGACGAGCGCTACCTGCGCGGCCGCATCATCGGCGCCCTCGGCGGCATGGCCGCCGAGCAGGTCGTGTACGGCGTGATCACCACCGGCTCCGAGAGCGACCTGGAGCAGGTCACCTCCATCGCCCGGGGCATGGTCGGCCGCTGGGGCATGTCTCCCAAGATCGGCCCCCTCACCATCCTGCCCGCCTCCCCCGACGGGGGCCAGCCCGCCGCCGCCCCCGCCACCCTCGCCGCCGTGGACCAGGAGGCCCGCCGCATCGTGGACGAGTGCTACGAGGTGGCCATCCGAGTCCTGACCGAGAACCGCGACCGCCTGGACGCCATCGTCACCGCCCTGCTGGAGAACGAGACCCTGGACGAGACCCAGGCCTACACCGCCGCCGGCCTCCCCCACCCCCACAGACCCACCCAGCCCCCACCCCTCCCACCCGTCCACGGCTGACGCCCTCCGCGCCCTGCTGCTCGTCCGCCGGGAACCGCCGGGGGCGGTGGTCGGCTAGGGTGAGGGGACGTGACGACGATCGTGCTCGCTTCCGCGTCCCCTGCCCGCCTGGCTCTGCTGCGCAGTGCCGGGCTCGACCCCAAGGTGATCGTGAGCGGGGTGGACGAGGAGGCGGTCACCGCCGAGACCCCCGCCGAGCTGGCGCTGGTTCTGGCGCAGGCCAAGGCGCGGACGGTGGCGGGCGCTCTGGACGCCGGGCTGGTCATCGGCTGCGACTCGGTGCTCGACCTCGGCGGACGCGCGTACGGGAAGCCCGGCTCGCCACAGGAGGCGGTGACGCGCTGGCGCGAGATGCGCGGCAAGACCGGGCGGCTTCTGACCGGGCACTGCGTCATCGAGGCGGGGAGCGGGCGCGAGGTGGCCGAGGTCGCCTCCAGCGAGGTCCGCTTCGGCACCCCGTCCGACGCCGAGATCGACGCCTACGTCGCGAGCGGCGAGCCCCTGCGGGTCGCCGGCGCGTTCACCCTCGACGGACGTGGCGGCTGGTTCGTGGACGGCATTGACGGCGACCACGGCAACGTGCTGGGCATCTCCCTGCCCCTGCTCCGCCGCCTGTTCGCCGAACTGGGCGTCCAGGTCACCGATTTGTGGCGTTCCTAGCCCCCGACAAGTAGGGCCGTGCACGGCCGAGTAGGCCCGAGCACGGCCCGCTGACCGCCGCCGTACGCGCCCGGGCCGCCGCGGGCGTCACGACCTCAACCTCAGGTAGGCGAGCACCGCCCGGACCCGGCGGTGGCCCTCCGCGGGCGACAGGTCCAGCTTGGCGAAGATGTTGCCGATGTGCTTGGCCACGGCGTGCTCGGTGACCACCAGGTGCTCGGCGATCTCGGCGTTCGCCCGGCCCTCCGCCATGAGGGCGAGCACCTGGCGCTCCCGTGGGGTCAGGCGGTCCAGCGGGCCGCCGCCGGGGGCGCGGCGGGTGAGCAGGTGGCGTACGACCTCGGGGTCGATCACGACGCCGCCGCCCGCCACCGCGTCCAGGGCGGCGGCGAACTCGGTCAGTCGCCCGATGCGGTCCTTGAGCAGGTAGCCGACGCCGCCCGGCCCCGACGTGCGCTCGATCAGCTCGGCGGCGTACGCGTCGGCGATGTACTGCGAGAGCACGAGGATGCCGAGCCCCGGGTGGCGGCGGCGCAGTTCCACCGCCGCGACCAGCCCGTCGTCGGCGTGGCCGGGCGGCATCCGTACGTCGGTCACCACCACGTCGGGCGGCCCGCCCGCCGCCGTCAGCCCTTCCACCGCCCGGACCAGCGCCTCCGCGTCGCCCACCGAGGCGGCCACCTCGTGCCCGAACCGGGCCAGCAGGCCCGCCAGGCCCTCCCGGAGCAGGACCGAGTCCTCGGCCAGCACCACTCGCACCTTCAGCGCCCCTCCCGCGCACAGGGAACCACCACGGTCACCACGGTCGGCCCGCCGGGCGGGCTGTCCACCGCCAGGCTCCCGCCGTACACGCCGACCCGCTCGCGCAGCCCCGCCAGCCCGCCGCCGTCGGCGAACCTCGCCCCGCCCCGCCCGTCGTCACGCATCACCAGGGTGAGCCGCCCGTCCTCGGCCGAGTACCGGCCGGTCACCTCGGCGCGCGCCGCGCCGCTGTGCCGGGCGGCGTTGGTCAGGGCCTCGGTGACCGCGAAGTACGCCGCCGACTCCACCCCCGCGGGCAGCCGGGGCACGTCCAGGTCTACCGCCACCGGCACGGGCGAGCGGCCGGCCACCTCCCGTACGGCCTCCGCCAGTCCGTGATCGGTGAGCACCTGCGGGTGGATGCCCCGCACCGTGGCACGCAGGGCCACCATCGCCTCCTCGGCCTGCGCCCGCGCCCTGGCGACCAGCTCCCGCGCGGTGGGCCGCGACTCCGGGCCCGCGAGCTCCAGCTCCGCCAGGCCCAGCGTCAGGCTCAGCGCCACCAGCCGCTCCTGGGCGCCGTCGTGCAGGTCGCGCTCGATCCGCCGCCGCTCGTGCTCGAAGGCGTCGGCGAGCGTGATCCGCGACCGCACGACCTCGGCGAGCCGGCTCTCCAGCTCCTCCTCGCGCGGCGACAGCAGCGTACGGGCGAGGGCGGCCTCGGCGGCGGCGAGCGCGGTCCACACGTAACACGCGGCCACCAGGGTGAGCACCCCCGCCCCCGCCAGCGGCAGCGTCGGCCACCACGACGTGGCCGAGATCCCCGCGTCGTCCAGCAGCCCCAGGGCGTACAACAGGGGCGAGCCGAGCAACAGCCCGGCCGGCACCACGGTCCCCATCAGCACGACCGCGTTCCCCAGGCCCAGGAGCGCGAGCAGCAGGCACCACGCGGTCTCCCGCCATGTGGCCGGCTCCCGCAGCCACCCCCGTACACCGGAGGCGGACGCGGCGTGCGGGCTGTGCAGCAGGGGGTGTCCGAGCAGCCGCAACCTGTGCCGCTCCAGCGGGGCCACCACCAGCACCCACAGCGGCACCAGCAGCACCGAGAACGCCACCACCGTGAACACGACGCAGAGCAGCACCCCGAACCCCACCAGGGCCCCCGTGCCCAGGTACGCCACCGACCGCCACGGCCGGGCGGAGAACACCAGCCGCCACGGCGCCCAGGCCGGCGCCTGCCCCGGAGATACGCGGATACCAGCCATCCCCGCAGACCCTACGACCGATCATCCCCGATGGACATACCACCCGATCCACCTCAGAGGTAGACCGCGCTCTACCCAGGAACCACCATGAGCCCGTGCGCCGCGCGTCCCCGATCGGAGGCGATGAAGCCGTCCCGGAACTCCACCACGCGCCCGTGCCGCCGCACGTCCCCAACCGGCGGCCATGAAGCCGTGCAGGGGTAGACCGCGCTCTACCCCGGGACTCCACCACACGCCCGTGACGCGGCACATCCCGATCGGCTGCCATGAAGCCATGCGATCGACACCCATGACCCCGGCGGCATGCCTGAGCCTGATGGCGTCCGCCGTGGCCCTCACCTGCCTCCTGACCGCCGCGCCGGCCTCGGCCACGCCCCTCACTCACACGCCCGCGCGCCCCTCGAACCCCGCCGCGTCCGGATCGTCCGCGCCCGCCCCCTTCGACAAACGGGCGGTCCACGCCGCCCTGGAGGCGGCGGTCGGCGACTCGGTGGTGGGCGTACAGGCCAGGGTGAGCGGGCGGGACGCCCGCTGGGCGGGTACGGCGGGCAGCGCCGAGGCGGGCCGTACGCGTCCCGTCCCGCGCGAGGGCCGGTTCCGCATCGGCAGCATCACCAAGACCTTCGTGGCCACCGTGGTCCTGCAACTCGTCGCCGAGGGCAGGATCGGCCTGGACCGGCCGATCCAGGAGTACCTGCCGGACGCGCTGCCTGCGGACTATCCGCCGATCACCGTACGGCACCTCCTGCAGCACACCAGCGGCATCCCCAACTACCGCCCCGAGGTCATGTCGGACCCGGAGGAGGTGCTGCGCCACCGCTGGCGGCAGTGGCACCCAGGGGAACTGGTCGCCGTCGCCACGGCCCACCCCCGCCTGTTCGAGCCCGGCACCGCCCAGAGCTACGGCAACACCAACTACATCCTGCTCGGCATGCTGATCCAGGACGCCACCGGCCGTACCTGGGAGCAGGAGGTAACCCGCCGCCTGATCAAGCCCCTCGGCCTCACCGCCACCTCCGCCCCCGACCGGGACCCGCACATCCCCGGCCCGCACGCCCACGGCTACATGACGGCCGGCGGTAGGCTCGTGGACATCACCGTCGTCAACCCCTCCGCCGTGGACGCCGCCGGCGCGATGATCTCCTCCACCCGGGACCTGAACACCTTCCTCGGCGCCCTGCTGACCGGCGCCGTACTGCCGCCCCCGCTGCTCGCGGAGATGCTGCGCCCCTTCCCCGGCGGCACGGTCGGCATCGCCGGCTACGGCCTCGGCGTCATGACGCTGACCCTGCCCCCGGAGTGCGGCGGCGAGACCCTGTACGGCCACGGCGGCGGCACCTTCGGCTTCTCCAGCCTCGCCCTCGCCACCCGCGACGCCCGCCGCCTGGCGATCTCCACCAACACGACCGCCTTCGACGACGCGAACTCGCCCCTCCCCAAGCTCCTGGCCATCACCCAGGCCGCGTACTGCGGCCCGGCGACCTCCCCGCCCGCCGGAACCGGCAGCAGCAACCGGCCGCCCCTCGCCCCGGCGTGACCCAAGGGCGCGACGAAGCCGCCCTCCACAGAAGGCGAGAGCCGAGGAAGGGGAAAAGGCGAGAGCCGAGGAGCGGCGATCGAGGCGCCCGCCCGATCCTGACCCTCCGATCGGACGACCTTGGCCATAAGGTGTGCCCGAAGTTATGAGATCTCCTCTTTGAGCGGTGGGCGCACGAAAGATGCACCAGGAACAGGTGATGATCGCCGGCCGGTATCGGCTGATCGACCCGATCGGGGCCGGAGGCGTGGCCGAGGTTTGGCGTGGAGTGGACACGCGCCTGGACATGCCGGTAGCGGTCAAGCTGGTCAACTCGCTGACCGGCGGCCTGGCGTCGGCCGAGCGGTTCGCCCGCGAGGCGCGGGCCGCCGCCCAGATCATCCACCCCAACGTGGTCACGGTGCTGGACGTCGGCCAGGACGCCCAGCGCCGGTTCCTGGTCATGGAACTACTCTCCGGCCGCAGCCTGGCCGCCGAACTGGCCGACCGCGGCACGCTCGGCGTCGCCGAGGTCTGCAGACTCCTGGCCCAGGCCGCCGCAGGACTGGCGGCCGCCCACCGGGCCAGGGTCGTCCACCGCGACATCAAGCCCGCCAACCTGCACCTGACCGACGAGGGCACCCTGAAGGTGGTCGACTTCGGCCTGGCCCACCTCGCCAGCGAGGCCGCCCGCCTGACCACGGCCGGCACCACCGTGGGCACGGCCGCCTACCTGGCCCCCGAGCAGATCAACGGCTCCGGCGCACAGGCGGCCAGCGACCTGTACGCGCTGGGCTGCGTGGCCTACGAGCTGTTGTGCGGCCACCCGCCCTTCACCGCGTCCCCACCCGAACTGATCGACCAACACCTGTACGAGCCGGTCGTACCCCCCATCCGGCACCGCGCCGACATCCCCGCCGAACTCAACCACCTCATCCTGGCCCTGCTGGCCAAGGACCCCGCCCAACGCCCCGCCGACGCCGAACACGTACAGCATCTCCTCGCCGTCCTGGCCAACCGCACCCGCACATCACCCCGCCCCACACCGGCCCCCCACCTCACGATTCCCGCCGCCCCGCACCCCAGCGTCCCCGCTCCGGTCCCGCACCCCGGTGCCCCCGCTTCGGTCCCGCACCCCGGTGCCCCCGCTTCGGTCCCGCATCCCAGCGTCCCCGCTTCGGTCCCGCATCCCAGCGTCCCCGCTTCGGTCCCGCATCCCAGCGCCCCCGCTCCGGTCCCGCACGTCAGTGCCCCCGCTCCCGCCCCCCACCCCACCCCCGCGTCTCCGCCTGCCCCTCCCACGCCGCCGGACCCTCGCACCCAAGGATCTCCGCCGCCCACCCCCGCGCCTCCGGTGTCCATGCCTACGCCTCCGGCGTCTATGCCAGGGGCCCCGGCGTCTCTATCAGGGGCCCCGGTGTCCATGCCAGGGGCCCCGGCGTCCATGCCAGGGGCCCCGGCGTCTATGCCAGGAGCTCCGGCGTCCACGCCGAGGGCTCCGCTGTCCGCCCCCCTGGCCCCACCACTCGGCTCCGCGACCGCGCCTGGAGCCGCCGCCTTCGCGGCCCCGCCTACCACCCCAGGGGCCCGATCTTGGTCCTCCACCCCTGCGGCTTCGCCATCCGCCTCCGCACCCCCGTTCGACCGCGGACCGGTGGCCGCCGGTCACACCGCCGTACTCCCCGCACCGCCCACCGAGTCCGCAGTGCCCCCCGGTTCCGCAGGGTCCTCCTTGTCCCACCGGCGCCTGCTGGTCCAGGTGGCGCTGGCTGTCGCCGTTCTGGCCCTGACCACCGTGGGGGCGATCGTGGTCTTCTCCCGCCCAGAGCCGGCGCCACGGCCCCCCGCCGCCACCGCCCCCACCGACACCCCCACATCCGCCCCCGCCACGCCGCCGACCACCACCCCGACCCCCAGCAGATCGGCGCCCACGCCCACGCCGCCCCCCACCGCCAGGCCCACCCCATCGGCCACCCCGCCCAACCTCACCGATCCGCGCGTCTGGCTCCTCGCACTGGACAGCGCCGTGACCGCACAGCAACGCACCGGCGGCATCGCTCCCGACGTGGCGGCCAAAGCGCACGAGAAGATCCGAGACGCGGCGGAGAAGCTGGCCAAGGGCGAGGCCTCCGAAGCCGGCAAGAAGATCCGGGAGCTGACCCGAGACTTGAGCCATGCCCGCCGAGAGGGCAAGCTCACCGACGGCCCCCTGACAGCCTTCCTCGCCAACTCCGGCCTGCGCTGACCGCGAAGACCGCAGCGTGCCCAGCCCTTGATCAAGGGCGTACGTCCTCGCCCCGGCCCGTGAGCGTCAGGCCGGTGGCGCGGATGTGCGTTGGCGGCATGGATGACGGCGGCGGCGCCGACGGCACTGCCGAGGCCAGCGGGCGCCGGTGGTGCCGACGGTGCCATGGCATGGCCGGCGCTGATGGCGCGGGTGGAGGATGGGCCGGCCCAAGCGTGGGCGCTGCCGGTGCGTTGGATGGCACGGGCTACGCGGTATGGCGGTGGCGACCAGGGTGGCACATATTGGTCAAGGGGGCCGCAGGTGGCGAGGGTGGGCCCTAGCACGTCCGGTGCCGGTGGCGCGAACGGCGCACGCTGCACGGTATGGCGTGCGGGCGAGGGCGGCGCATGTGGGGGCAGCAAGGCGGCGCACATGGCGCGGATGGTGACGGCATGCGCGGTGCCGGAGGCGCACAGGCCATTGTTGTGGCGCCGAGCGCGGGTGGTGGGGGAACGCGGGTGGTGCGGCGGCGCGGTAGCGCGGGTGGCAGACGTGGCGGGTCGCCCCAGGGATGGCGGGTGGTCCGTGTGGTGCTGGTGGCCCGGATGGTGTGGGGGGCGGTATGCGGGCGAGAAGGTGGCATGTGGCCCGGTGGCCGGCGTGGCGGGCAGCACCAGTGGCGTGGTAGCGCGGGTGGCACACGTGGCGTGGGCAGCCCAGGGGTGGATGGCCCCGGTGGCCCCCGTCGTGTTGGTGGCGCGATGGCAGGGGGCGGCGCGGTGTGGCGCTGACGCGCCAGGGCTGCGCAGGTGGCGGATGGCGCCGTAGCGCGGTCGGTGCCGGTGGCGCAGACGTGATGGCGAGGTCTGCTGGTGGTCGGGGCGCTCTTTGTCCTGATGGCGGTGAAGACGTGTCGTCTCCGCATGCCGATGGTGGTGGAGACTTGCATCTCGGCAGGTTGATGGTGGTGGAGACGTGTCGTCTCGGCAGGCGATGTGCCTGTGCCGCCGTGTTGCAGTGGGTGGCGGTGGGGCGCTGCGTGGGGCCGGCGGGGGGTGGGGTGATCCGGTGGCCATGGTGGTGGCGTGGATGAGGGCGTATCGCCGTTGGTGAATGGTCCTGTTCTCCTTCCGCATGCGTGGGCTTTTCCGGAGGTGGCCGGGCGTGATGGGGGGATGTGGGGCTAGCCTGCCGGGCATGCAAGCTGTGCGTGCCTTCTTCGAGGGCGTCGGGTTCTTCTTTCAAGGGCTGCGCTGGACTGCGCGGCATCCGCGCTGGTGGCTGTTCGGGCTGTTGCCGGCGCTGGTGGCGCTGGTCGTCTATGTCGTTGTGCTGATCTTCCTCGGGAACAGGGCCGGGGACATCGCGGTCTTCCTCACCCCCTTCGCCGATGACTGGAGCGCGGGACTCAGGGACACGGTTCGTACGCTGCTCGCCGTCGTGATCTTCGGTGCCGGGCTGGCGGTGGCCGTGCTGACGTTCACCGCGCTCACCCTCGCCGTCGGCGAGCCCTTCTACGAGAAGCTGTCGGAGAAAGTGGAGGAGAGCTACGGCGAGGTGCCGAGCGAGGACGACACCCCCTGGTGGCGGGCGATTCCCCGATCCATACGGGACAGCCTCGTGACGCTCTGCTGGGTGCTGTTGTTCACCATTCCTCTTTTCGCGCTCGGGTTCGTGCCGGTGGTGGGCCAGACCGTGGTGCCCGTGCTGGGCGCGCTGGTGTCGGGGTTCTTCCTCACGGTGGAACTCACCGCCCTGGCGATGGAGCGCAGGGGCATGCGGCGGAAGGTGCGCTTCGGCGTACTGCGTGGCAACAAGGCGACGTCGCTCGGGTTCGGCGTAATCGTCTTCCTTGTCTTCCTGGTGCCGCTCGGCGCCGTCGTGGCCATGCCCGTGGCCGTCGCCGGGGCGGCGATCATGGTGCGGCTCCGGCTGGTCCCAGCTCAGGCGAGTGGTACGGAGTCTCCGTCGGTGCCGCAGGGCTGAATCGGGCAGGCTCTGCCGTGCCCGGCACGTCGTCTCCTGACGCCGGGCCCTCCTCGTTCAGGATGCCGACCATCGGCAGCAGCCAGGACATGCGTGGCGTGCCCATCGTCTCGTCGAGCTCGGCGGGGCCGGGCATCCGGTCGGCGAGGGCGGCAGGAGACAGGAAGTGCTGGAGCGCGTGCATCAGCAGCCTCGCCATCGAGTAGCCGGGATCGATGGCCAGCGCCCGTCGCAGCGCGATCCCGGCGAACGCGCTGTTGCCGTCGCGCCAGGCCGCCAGGCCGAGCAGTGAGGCCACCGGCGGCACGAACCGGGGCTCCAGGCGGCGCGTGAGGTCCTGCCACAGCGCGAGGTGGGTCCTGAGCGTGGCGTCGCTCATCAGGGTCCACGCCTCGTCTCTGACTCTGATCACCGTGAGGGCGATCCCCAGGCGTACGGCCTCGTCGTCGGTGAGGCGCCGGAGATGGGTCGGCGGATGCGTTCGAGGATGCGCTGGAGGATGCGCTGGAGGATGTGCGGGGGGACACGCGGGGGGATGGCCGGTCGGGGGTGGAGCGCCCGCGGCGAGGTCCGGTTGCGGGCCCAGGGCAGTGCGGACGCGGGCGATGCCCTCGGCAACGAAGTCGCGGGCCAGGGCGTCGGCGTCACGGCACAGTTGCAGGCGGCGGAGGGTGTCGGCTACGGCCGCGTCGGTCGCCCGCCGGATGGCCTGTCTCGGCGCGCCGACGTAGGGGTCCAGCGAGCGCTCCAGCGCCTCCCGGTCGGGCAGCGCCACCATGCCACTGAGCGTGGCCTGCGCCGCGATGCGGCTGCCTTTGGGATCGTAGGGTCTGCCATCGGGCGGACAGCACGACGTGTCGGTGCATATATAGGACCAGAACCGGCCGTTCTCCACCCGGAGCGCCTCCAGGACCGCGAGGCCGGACCTCCGGGCCAGGGCACGCAGTGTGTCGATCGCGGGAGTGACGAGAGCGCCCGGTCCGTAGCCGGCCAGGATGATCCGCGACATCTTCTCGCGGCGCAGCAGCGGGACGAGGTCGTCGGTGGCGCCGGCATCCAGGGGGAGGTCCCAGCGCAGCATGAAGCGTGTGTGCGCCAGTGGCGGGTCACCGGTCAGGCCGATGAGCACGAGGCTGTCGCTGGGATGGAAGCCCAGCACATAGGGGACGGTGGCGAGCACGTCGTCGGGGGCGGAGACGCGGAGTTCGGGGCGGGTGTCGTCGAGCATGCGGCCAAGAGTGCCTTGGCGGGAAATCGGGGGCGGAGGCGAACGCGGTTCTGTGGACGGGGCGGGGGGCGTCTCCCGTTGCGGTGTCCGGCTGTGGATAAGAGAGGTGGTGGGCCCGGCGGGCACTGGGGGGAGTGGGGTGGGCCCGGCGGGGAGTGGGGTGGGCCCGGCGGGGGCTGTGTGGTGGTCGGGCGTGGAGCGAGCGGGTGCTGGGGCGTCGGGGGGGTTGGGGCTTGGAGTTGGGCTGGGGGTGGGGGTTGGGGGGAGTCGGGCTGGGGGGTCGGGGTTGGGGGTGGGGGAGGCCCGAGGGGCGCGGGTTCAAGGTCGGCCGGTGGGTTTCGTGGCGGGGCGCTTTGGGGCGTTCGTGCTCTGGTGCTGGGCTTGGGGGTGGCCGCAGCGGGACTGGCGATGGTGGCGGGTGGCTGCGTGGCCGGGTTGGGGTGGGGGCGTGGCGGGGAATGGCGGGGCGGAGGCGCGGTGGTGGGGGATGGGAGCGCGTAGGCGGGCGGCCGTGGGTTTGTTGCGTGGGTGTTTGAGTGGGGCGGGGGCGTCCGCGCAGCATGACGCCGCCGCTCGGTGCCGGCGGCGGTTAGGGGTGACAGGAGGTGTCGCCGGTTGGGGGCGTGCGGGCGGGGGTGGGCTCTGGGCGGGGTGGGTCAGCTTTCGAGGCGGCGGCGGCGTTCGTTGTACGCGCGCATGCGGGGCGGGTAGCCCGTGAGCTGGACGTCGTAGACCGGGAGGGCGAGGTCGCGGGCGACGCGGCGGATGACGTCGGGGGAGCCGACGCGCCTTCTGGTCCACTCGCCGTCGTCGGCTACGGCGACGGCCGTGGTGTCGGTGGCGAAGGTTTCGGGCTCGACGTAGAACTCGACCCCGGCACGGGACTTCGCGAACTCGATGAGGGCCTCGATGTCGGCGTCGGTGGCCTCACGGTCGAACTTGGCCAGCCGTTGACCGCGGCGTCGGCGGAGGCCATAGCGATCGCGCCATCTCATGTCTCCTTGTATACCTCGCCTTGGCCGTTCTTGGCGTGGTCTACGGGCACTATCGGGGTTCCGTCGGGGTTTCTCCGGATGTTCTCGGGCGGGTGGCGGGCGCACGATGGGGATACGGGAAACACAACTGACCGAAGGGGTTGCTGCACATGGCAGGCACGCCGTACGACACGGCACCGACTCTGACGCCTCGGCCTCCGCAGCCTCCGCGCTGGCAGGGGCCCGCGGGAGGGCCTCGGTCGCATGTCGACCTCCGGGTGAGCAACGACGATCGGGAGCAGGTCGTCGAGCACGTCAAGGCAGCGTACGCGGAGGGGCGCTTCGACAAGGACGAGTTCGACGAGCGCGTGCACCGGGCCATGACGGCTCAGACGCACGCCGACCTCGTGCCCATCATGCAGGAGTTGTACGGCGTGCGCCCGGCCGCGCCCGCGCCCGTGCCGCCCGTCGGCCCCCGCCCCGGATTCGGGCATGTCGAGTCGGGAGACCGGCTCGCGGCCGGTGCCGCGCACCTGCTGCCGCTGCTCGGGCTCGTGGTGATCGGGCCGTTGATCGTGATGCTGGCCGGCCGGGCCTCGCCGTACATCCGGGCGCACGCGGTCGAGGCGCTGAACTTCCAGTTGACCGTCCTCGGGGCGAGCATCCTGCTGCCGTTCACCGTGATCGGCCTGATCGTGGTCCCGGTGATCTGGGTCGTGGCCTTCGTGCTGTCGGTCGTCGCGGGCGTGTCGGCGCTGACCGAGGGTCGTTTCTACCGCTACCCGCTCACGCTGCGGCTGGTGAAGTGATCAGCGGGCCAGGACCTCGTACCTGACCCGCATGACGCCCGCGCCCGTGTCGCCGATCGCGGCGAACGCGGCCCTGGACAGGTCCAGGCACCTGCCGCCGATGTACGGGCCCCGGTCGTTGATGCGCACGGTGACCGCGCGCCCGCTGGAGGGGTTGATCACCCTGACCCGGCTGCCCAGGGGGAGGGACTTGTGCGCGGCCGTCATCGCGTCGGGGTTGAAGCGTTCGCCGCTCGCGGTCATCTGGGGTTCGTCGTAGAAGGAGGCGCCGCACGATCCGCTGCTGATCACCTTCGCGGCCTTGCGCTTGGGCTTGGGCTTCGCGGTGGTCTTGGGGGCGGCCTTCGGCTCCGCCTTGGCCTCCGGTTCGGAGGTGGGGGTGGACGTCGGGGATTGCGTGGGGGTGGGTTCTGGCGTCGGGGTCACCGCGGAGGTCTGGGGGATCGCAGGGGTCTGGGGGGAGAGCTTGGGGGCTGCCGCGGGGAGGTGGGCCGCCGTTCTCGCCAGGGGGGCGGGCGCCTCCTGACGGGCGATCACGGCCCAGGTGGCGGCGGCTGCCGTCACGGCGGCTACGGCGCAGGTGGCGGTGATGACACGGCGGCGGGTACGCCGGCTGGAGTGCTGGCCCACGGCTGACCACGGCTCCTTGTTCGGGGGCAGGGGAGGAGACGGGAGCACGGGCCGCGGCCGAGGGGAGAGGGCGCGGCCCGTGCCCGGATGCGGGGAGGTCCCGCGTGGTGCAGCCGACCATATTGGACAAAACTGGGACAAAGACACCTTAATGGGATATATCGTGACTTATATCACTATTGGGGTGATCGGGGATGAAGGTGGCGCCGGGGGTGGTGTGGTGACGTCGGCGGCGGCGTGGGGTGGCGCTCGCTCGTGCGTGTGATGGCGCTGTGCAGCGGCGGCGGCGTGGGGTGGCCCTCGCTCGTGCGTATGACGGCGCTGCGCGGCGGCGGGGTCGTGGGGTGGCCCTCGCTCGTGCGTATGACGGCGCTGCGCGGCGGCGGGGGCGTGCCGGGTCGGCGTCCGCGCCAATCAAACGCCGGGTGAGGCGCCGCTCGGCAGGGCAAAGGGCAACGGGCAACGGGCGAAGGACTGGGCGAAGCGGCGAGTGAGGGCCGGCGCATGGGTGGGTGGGACCGCTGGGTGAGCAGCGGCGTTGGGGTGCGCTGGGCGGATGGGCGGCTGTTGGCGTAAGGGGTGTGCGTGGGGGCGTGGGGGCGGGCTGGCGTAAGGAGTCGCGGGGCGGCCAGTGGGGGTCGGCTCAGGGGGCCGCTGGGCGGGGGCCGTCGTAGGGGCGGCGGGGTGCCGCGTGGGGGCCGGGGCGCGGTGGGCGGGGCCGCTGGGTGGCCCTCAGCGTAAGGGGCGGTGGGGTGGCACGCGGGGGCCGGCGCACGGTGGGGCGGGGGGCGGCATATGGGTGGCGGGGCGCTGGGTGAGGGGCTGCGCAATGCGTACGGCGCTCGGCAAAGGGCTGGGGGAGGCGCCCGTGCGAGTCTGTCTCGTCAGAGCAGGAGCGACCTGACCGTGTCCACCGTGTCGGCCTCCGCGGCCGTCTTGTCGTCGCGGTAGCGCAGGACGCGGGCGAAGCGCAGGGCCATGCCGCCCGGGTAGCGGGTCGAGCGCTGTACGCCGTCGAAGGCGATCTCGACCACCTGGACCGGGCGTACGTGGACCGTCCAGCCGTCGGTGGGGCCGTCGGCGAGTTGCAGGAAGCGTTCCGTCTGCCAGGCCAGCAGTTCGTCGGTGAGGCCCTTGAAGGTCTTGCCGAGCATGACGAAGCCGCCGGTCTCGGGGTCGCGGGCGCCCAGGTGGATGTTGGACAGCTTGCCCTGGCGGCGGCCGCTGCCCCATTCGACGGCCAGGACGACGAGGTCGAGGGTGTGGCGGGGCTTGACCTTGATCCAGCCTGCGCCGCGGCGGCCGGCGGCGTACGGGGTCTGGGGGCTCTTGACGACCACGCCCTCGTGGCCGCGGCGGACGACCTCGGCGAAGAACGCCTCACCCTCGGCGGGGTCGGCGGTGACCAGGCGGGGGGTGAGCAGCGACTCGGGGACGGCGTCGGACAGGGCGGCGTGGCGTTCGGCGTCGGGGAGGTCGAGCAGGTCCTTGCCGCGCAGGCGGAGCGCGTCGAAGAAGAAGACGCTCAGCGGGGTCGCCTCGCGCAGGCGGGCGACATCGGTGCGGCTCGCGACGCGGGCCGCGGTGACCTGGAACGGCTCGGGCCGGCCGTCGGGGCGCAGCGCGATCACCTCGCCGTCGAGGATCAGGTCGTCGTACGGCAGCTCGCGTACGGCCTCGACCAGCTCGGGGACCTGGGCGGTGATGTCGTCGAGGGTGCGGGTGAAGACCGCGACCACTTCGCCGGAGCGGTGGGCCTGCACCCGGATGCCGTCGAGCTTCCACTCCAGGGCCGCCTCGCCGCCGATCTTCTCCAGGGCGGCGGTGACGGTGGGGGCGCTCTGGGCGAGCATGGGGGCGACCGGGCGGCCCACCTCGACCTGGAAGGCGCGCAGGGCCTCGACGCCGCCCGTCAGCGCGGCGGAGCCCACCGCCGGCAGCCAGCCGCGGAGCGTGAGCGCGCGGCGTACCTCGGCGGATGGGGCGCCGGAGGCGCGGGCGATGGCCTCGATCATCACGCCGTCGAGCGCGCCCTGGCGCAGCTCGCCGGTGAGCAGGCGCACCAGGAAGGACTGCTCCTGCCGGGTGGCGCCGCCGAACAGCTCGGTCACCAGCGCCCTGCGCGCGGCCTGGGAGCCGGGGCCCGTCTGGGCCTTGATCCGTTCGAGCAGGTCGTCCACCCTGCCGAGGGTCATGGTGGCGACCTGGCGCGGCTCGGGGAGGTCGCGCAGGGAGCGGTAGCCGACGCCGACCTGGCGCTGGGGCAGTTCGCCGGACAGGTAGGAGATCGCGATCTCGGCCTCGGCCCGCTCGACCCGGCCGAGCAGCTCGGCCAGGAGGCGGATCTTGCCCAGTCTGGCACTGGTGCGGGCCACCTCTTCGGAAACCCGGGCCACGTCGATCAGCAACACACCGTCAATGGTGCCTTACCGGACGGTCTGCTGGGGCCCTCGGCCGCGGCCGGGCGAATCCGGCCGCGCGTGCCGGCCGGGCGGGCGCGCGCCCCGGCCGGCACGGGCAAATCTCGGTAGGTCCTCTAGTTCACGCCGAGCAGGTCGACGACGAAGATCAGAGTCTCGCCGGGCTTGATGCGGGTGCCCGCGCCGCGGTTGCCGTAGCCCAGGTGGGCCGGGATGGTCAGCTTGCGCCGGCCGCCGACCTTCATGCCGGCGACGCCCTGGTCCCAGCCCGCGATGACCCGGCCGGCGCCGAGCGGGAACTGGAACGGCTGGCCGCGGTTCCACGAGGCGTCGAACTCCTCGCCGGTGGAGAACGCCACGCCCACGTAGTGCACGCTGACGTTGTCGCCCGGCTTGGCCTCGCGGCCCTCTCCCACGGTGATGTCCTCGATCTGCAGATCCGCGGGCGGCGCGCCCTCGGGGAAGTCGATCTCCGGCTTCTCCAGTGCCACGTGGTTCTCCTTGCCTGGATTCGCGCCTCTGGGTCGGTGAACCGGGCCGCGGGCGCGTACGGGACCGGCCGCCGGCCGCCTTTCCGGGCCGACCGGACGACTCTACGTGGTACGGCTCGCGGGCGGGCGGCGGCGGGGTCCGTATTCTCCACCCGGGTGGACGAACGTCACCCGGCCCCTGGAAGGTCAGGGCCGCCGGGGCGGGGGAGCGGGGGATGAGGGGGTCGTGGGCGTGTCGGCGTAGGCGGACGGCGCCTGGGCGCGGGCCCGCGCGGGGTCGTAGGTGCCGGCGCTCGGCGGCGGGGTCACCACCGCGGTGTCGGCCTGGGCGGACCCGGTGGCGGCGGCGACGCCGTCGAGGAGCTGCCGGGCGCGCTCCAGCTCGGCGGAGGTGACGAGCACGTCGTACCGGCCGGCGACGATGGCGCTTCGCGAGGCGAAGTCGCGCTTGCCGCCCTGGAAGGCGTGGTTGATGAAGCCGAAGGCGGCCCCGAGCACCGCGCCCCACAACGCCGCCCACAGCACCAGCGCGACGAAGGAGCCCGTGGTGCTGGTGAACAGCCCGAGGAACAGTCCCACGATCACACCGAACACGGCACCGCTGCCGGCGCCGGTCAGGGCGGCGCGGGCGTTGGTGACCCTGCCGGTCACCGCCTCCTCCAGGCGCAGGTCCTGGCCGACGATGGACACGTTCTGCACCGGGAAGCCGGCGTCGGAGAGCGTGTCCACCGTGCGCTGGGCCGACAGGTAGTCGGGATGGCTGACGAGCAGTCGCCGGTCGCCGCCGACGGGCACGTCCAGTCCGGCGGTCGGATCGGTCATCATGGTGATCTCGCCTCTCACGAGATGGACTGACACGAAAAAGACGATCGTGCCTCTACCCGCCTCGCGGAGGTTATGCCTACCAGCTCTGGTGCAGCGGCATCCCCTCGGTGTAGCCGGAGGAGCTCTGCACGCCCACCACCGCCTTGGCGTGGAACTCCTCCAGGTCGGCCGCCCCGGCGTACGTGCAGGCCGAGCGCAGGCCGGCCACGATCGCGTCGATCTGGTCCTCGACGCTGGGCCGCACCGGGTCGAGATACATCCGGGAGGTCGAGATGCCCTCCTCGAACAGCGCCTTGCGCGCCCGGTCGAACGGCGTGTCCTCGGCGGTGCGCAGGCGTACGGCCCGCGCGGAGGCCATGCCGAAGTTCTCCTTGTAGCGCCGCCCGTTGGCGTCGGTGCGCGCGTCGCCCGGCGACTCGTACGTGCCCGCGAACCAGGACCCGATCATCACGTTGGCGGCGCCGGCGGCCAGGGCCAGCGCGACGTCGCGCGGATGGCGTACGCCGCCGTCGGCCCACACGTGCCGGCCCAGCCGGCGCGCCTCGGCCGCGCACTCCAGCACCGCGGAGAACTGGGGCCGGCCCACGCCGGTCATCATGCGCGTGGTGCACATCGCGCCGGGGCCCACCCCGACCTTGATGATGTCGGCGCCGGCCGCGGCGAGGTCGCGCACGCCCTCGGCCGTCACGACGTTCCCGGCCGCGACCGGCACGCCCGGGTCGAGCGCCCGCACCGAGCGCAGCGCTGAGATCATCTTCTCCTGGTGGCCGTGCGCGGTGTCCACCACCAGGCAGTCGACGCCGGCGTCGAGCAGCTCCTTGGCCTTGGCCGCGACGTCGCCGTTCACGCCCACGGCCGCGGCGATGCGCAGCCGGTTGGCCGCGTCCACAGCCGGCCGGTACAGCGTGGCGCGCAGCGCGCCCGTGCGGGTCAGGATGCCGACGAGGCGGCCGTCGTGGTCCACGACCGGGGCGAGCCGGTGCCGTCCCTCGTGCAGGCTCTCGAACGCCTCGCGCGGGTCGAGGCCGGCGGGCAGCGTCAGCAGCGAGGCCGACATGACCTGGGAGAGCTGGGTGTACATGTCCACGCCCTGGCAGTCGGCCTCGGTTACCACGCCGACCGGGCGGTTCTCCCAGTCCACGACGATGACCGCGCCGTGGGCCCGCTTGGGCAGCAGGTTCAGCGCCTCGCCGACGGTGTCGTGTGCGGTGAGCGTGATCGGGGTGTCGTGGACGAGGTCACGGGTCTTGACCCAGTCGATCACGTTGGTGACCACGTCGATCGGGATGTCCTGCGGTATCACGGCGATGCCGCCGCGCCGCGCCACGGTCTCGGCCATGCGCCGCCCGGCGACGGCGGTCATGTTCGCCACCACGATCGGGATGGTGGTGCCGGTGCCGTCGCAGGTGGCGAGATCGACGTCGAGCCGGGAGCCGACGGCCGAGCGTGCGGGGACCATGAACACGTCGGAGTAGGTCAGCTCGTGGGCAGGCGTCATGTCGTTCAGGAACTTCACGTATGTCCATCCTATTCGCCCGGTGCTCAGACAGGTATTCCCCGTTCCGTATCCTGAATGGCCTCTCAGCAGGACGTCGCTGGTCAGAGGGGTGCGGGGGAGGATTCCACACCCGCCGGGGTTGCCGGTGATCCGGATGATGCGGGAAGGGGCTACATTGACGGCGCGATCGATTGACGCCGAACGGGTGGCCATGAAATGGAGGCGCAGTGAACATCGTTGACCGGCCGGAGGCGCTGGTCGTCGGGTTCGCCGTACGCACGTCGAACGCCGACGAGATGGATCCCTCGCGGGCCAGGCTGCCCGCCCTGTGGGCGCGGGCCGGGGCGCCGGGGGCGTTCGCCCACGTCCCCGGCAAGGCCGACGAGAACCTGTACGCGGTGCTGACCGACTACGAGAGCGACCACAACGGGGCGTACACGCAGGTGGTCGGGGTCGCGGTGCGCACGGCGGCGGCGTTGCCCGAGGGCATGGTGGCCGTGCGCGTGCCGAAGGTGCCCGCGCTGAAGCTGGAGGCGCGGGGGCCCATGCCGGGCGCGTTGGTGGAGTGCTGGCAGCAGGTGTGGAAGCACACCGAGTCGGGGGCCACGCCGCCCCGGGCGTTCACCACCGATCTGGAGGTGCACCACCCGGACGGCGCCGACCTGTACATCGCGGTGCTCCAGCCGATGTGAACGCCGGTGTCGCCCGGCCCGTGACGGGCCGGCGACCCGCGTGTCAGGCCAGCACGCCCGCTTCCCGGAGCTTCGCCGCGGTCTCGCGGGAAAGGCCCCAGCCCGACAGATCCTCCAGGGTGGTCGCGGGCGACAGGTCCTGTTCCGGCACGCCGAGCAGCCGGGGCGCGGGGGCCGGCTGCAGCACCTCGCCGACGCGCAGGAACGTGCCGCGCGCCTTGTTGTGCGGGTGCTCGGCGGCCTCGCCCATCGACAGCACGGGCGAGACGCACGCGTCGGAGCCGTCGAACACCGCCTCCCACTCCGCCCGGGTCCTGGAGCGGAACTCCGCCGCCAGCCGCTCCTTCAGCGCGGGCCAGTTGGCCGGGTCGTCGCGGTCGGGCAGGCCGGTGAGCCCCATCCGCGCGACCATCTCCTCCCAGAACTGCGGCTCCAGCGAGCCGACCGCCACGTAGCCGCCGTCGGCGGTCTCGTACGTGTCGTACATCGGCGCCCCGGTGTCCAGCAGGTTGGTGCCCCGCGGCCCCCAGGACCCGCTCTGCACGCCCTGGTAGAACATCGCGAACAGCAGCGCCGAGCCGTCCACCATGGCCGCGTCGATGACCCGCCCCAGGCCGGTGCGCCCGCGTTCGATCAGCGCCAGCAGCACCCCGTACGCCAGCATCAGCCCGCCGCCCGCGAAGTCGCCCAGGATGTTGATCGGCGGGGTGGGCTTCTCGCCCGCGCGGCCGAGCATGGACAGCACGCCGGAGATCGCGATGTAGTCGATGTCGTGCCCGGCGGTGGGGCCGAGCGGGCCGTCCTGACCCCAGCCGGTCATGCGGCCGTAGATGAGGCGCTCGTTGACCGCGTGCAGGTCCTCGGGGCCGATGCCGAGCCGTTCGGCGACGCCGGGACGGAACACCTCGATCACCACGTCGGCGCCGCGGGCCAGCTCCTTGAAGGCGGCCACGCCGTCGGGGGACTTCAGGTCGAGCCCGATGGTGTGCTTGCCCCGGTCCATCACGTCCGTACGCGGCCGGCCGCCCGCCCGGCGCACGGCCGGCACGCGGTCGATCCGCAGCACCTCCGCCCCGTGGTCGGCCAGCATCATCCCGGCGAACGGCCCGGGCGCCAGGCCGGCCAGCTCAAGGACGCGAATCCCGGCGAGCGGTCCCGTACGGCCCTCGGTCGCTGCGCTCATGAGGATCTCCTTCAGCGTTCGGTGGGCGGTGAACAAGCGTTGGGTTCGACGCCCGGTGCGGTCAGTAGAACCATATTCGGTCACGTCTGGCAAGCCTCCGCGCCCGCCCCCGCGCCCACCGTGAAGACGCGCCGCCGTCCACCAACGCGGAAGGCCGGGATTATGGGAAACTTGCGCCCTATTGCGTAGCGGATCTAGGGGCTGAAACGGACATGGTGTCACCGGACGGAGAGCGCTTGATCGCCCGGCGTTACCGCCTGTTGCGCAAACTCGGCCAGGGCGGCATGGGCGTGGTGTGGGAGGGCCACGACACATTGCTCGACCGCGCCATCGCGGTCAAGGAGGTGCTGCTGCCCCCGAACCTCCCGCCGGTCGAGCACGAGCGCCTGCTGCTGCGCACCACACGCGAGGCGCGCACCGCGGCCAAGCTCAACCATCCCGGCATCGTCGCCATCTACGACGTCGCCGAGCAGGACGGCCGCCCGTGGATCGTCATGGAGCTGGTGGACGCCCAGCCGCTGGACGAGATGGTCCGCACCCGCGGCGCCACCCCGGTGCGCCAGGTGGCCGACATCGGGCTCCAGGTGCTGTCGGCGCTGCGCGCCGCCCACGAGGCGGGCATCCTGCACCGGGACGTCAAGCCGGCCAACATCCTGGTGGCGGACGACGGGCGGGCGGTGCTGACCGACTTCGGCATCGCCACGCTGGAGGGCGACACCTCGCTGACGCAGACCGGCATGGTGGCGGGCTCGCCCAGCTTCCTGGCCCCCGAGCGGGCCCGCGGCCAGGCGTCCGGCCCGGCCGCCGACCTGTGGTCGCTCGGCGCCACCATCTACGCCGCGGTGATCGGCCGCTCGCCGTTCGAGCGGGCCGACACCATGGCCACGCTGAGCGCGCTGCTGACCGAGGAGCCCGACCTCAGCCGGGTGCCGCCCGCGCTGCACCCGATCATCAAGGGCCTGCTCCAGCGCGACCCGGCGCAGCGGCTCACCGCCGAGCAGGCCGAGGAGATCCTGACCGGGCTCGCCGCCCCGGCCCAGGGCAAGGGCGGCAGGCGGCGCGACCGCGGCGCCCCCGCGACGGGCCAGGCCGCCCAGGGCGGCGACGGGGCCGGGGGCCGCCGCAGGACGCTGGTGATCGCGAGCGCGGCGGTGGTCGTGGCGGTGGCCGCGGCCGTCGGCTGGGTCACGCTGGTGCCCGACGCGCCCGGCTCGCGCAGCGCCGACGCGGCGGCAGCGGCGGCGGCCACGACCAGCCCGCCCGCCACTCCGCAGTCCCGGCCCGAGGTCACCCCGACGCCGACCCCCACCCCGACGCCCACGGCGGTCAGGCGGGCCGCGGCCATCCGCACGTACACCTCCCCGGCCGGCTGGTCGATCCGCTACCCCCGGCTGTGGAAGGGCTCGCGGCAGGAGGCGTACACCGAGTGGCTGCGCCGCGACGGCAACGCGCACCTCGGCGTGGAGGAGGTGCCGGGCCGGGGCGGCGACCCGGCCCAGGTGCTGCGCGACGCCGAGGAGAACTTGAAGCCGTACGCGCAGAGCATCCGCACGATCCGCACCGGCGAGGTGCGGGTGCCCGGGGCCACCGCGGTGGAGTGGGAGTTCACCTGGGTGGCCGGCGACCTGGGCCGCTCGGAGTGGGCCAGCGCGGGCCAGACCTACCACGAGGTGCAGCGCGTGATCGTGGTGGGCGAGAACACCTACATCCTGGAGTGGACCACGCTGGAGTCGGACTGGAAGCGCCAGCGCCGCCTGCTCAACCAGGTGTTCCGCAGCTTCACGCCCGGAGGGGTCTGACGCCATGACCGAGCAGGGGCCCTGGCGGCTGCTGGCCCTCGCGCCGCTGCCCGAGGACGCCGTGCGGGCCATGCTCGGGCCTCTCGGCGAGGCGGTCACCGTGGCCGTGCCCGCCGCCCGGGAGCGCGGCGCGCTGCTCGACGCGCTGGCCGAGGCGGAGATCGTGGTCGGCGATTGGACCGCCGCGCTGGCGCTCGACGCCGAGGCCGTACGCGCGGCGCCCCGGCTCGCCTTCGTGCAGCAGCCCTCGGTCGGCGTGGACGGGCACGACCCGGACGCGCTCGCGGCGGCCGGCGTGCCGCTGGCCAACACGGCGGGGGTGAGCGCCGCGGGCGTCGCGGAGTGGTGCCTGGCCTCGGCCCTCGCGCTGAGCCGCAAGCTCCCCGAGGCCGACGCCGCCGTGCGCGCGGGCGAGTGGCCGCAGCTCGGTCTGAGGCCCAGGGAGCTGGGCGGGCTCCGGGTCGGCATCGTCGGCTTCGGGCCGATCGGGGCGCGGGCGGCGGAGCTGTTCGGCGCGCTCGGCTGCGCGGTGTCGTACTGGTCGCGCCGGGCCAGGCCGCCGGAGGAGAGCCGCGGCGCGGAGTACCTCGGCCTGGACGAGCTGGTGGCGGCCTCCGACGTGCTCGTGCTGGTGATCGCGCTGTCGGAGGAGACCCGGGGCCTGATCGGCGCCGAGCGGCTGGCCCGGATGCCCGCCGGGGCGCTGCTCGTCAACGCCGCGCGGGGCGGGGTCGTGGACCAGGCGGCCCTGGTGGCGGCGCTGGAGCGCGGCCACCTCGGCGGCGCGGCGCTGGACGTCTTCGCCACCGAGCCGCTGCCCCCGGACGACCCGCTGCGCTCGCTGCCCCACGTGCTGCTCTCGCCGCACGTGGCCGGGAGCACCCCGCAGTCCACGACGAGGCTGGTGGCCAGGGTGCTGGACAACGTGCGCGCCGCCGTCGAGGGCCGCCCGGTCGAGGGCGTGGTCAACGGCGTGTCCCCGGTGGTCGTGCGCCGCGCGCCCGGCTAGCGGTATCCGGACTCCGCGGTGGGTTTCGCATGGCCGATATCGCGGCACACCGGGGGGGTGGGCGTGACGACGATCGCGTGAGGAGTAGAGTTCTCACGGCTCGCGGGCCGGGGATCGATCACGCGTGCCGCGGCAGTTGTAAGTTTTCGCATGCTTAACGTGTCGAGTCTGGTACGTCGATATTTCTGGATATAGCGTTCGATGGGACGATCTCCGTCTCTGGGAACCTGGGGGTGGTGTCATGCCAGAGCGCTCCGTGCGGACGACCGGGCGGATGGGGGCACACCGGCGGGCAGTAGAGCAGATCAAGGAGTCCTACGCCGCGATTCCCGATGACGCGGCGCCGCGGCTGGCCAAGGCCACGACGAATCTGTTCCGCTTCCGCGACGGCGGGAAGGCGGCCAAGCTCTCCGCGCGCGACCTCGACCAGGTCATCGAGGTCGATCCGGTCACGCGCACGGCCGAGGTGCAGGGGATGACCACCTACGAGCACCTCGTGGACGCCACCCTGCCGCACGGCCTCATGCCGTACGTCGTGCCGCAGCTCAAGACGATCACGCTCGGCGGGGCGGTCACCGGGCTCGGCATCGAGTCCACCAGCTTCCGCGACGGGCTGCCGCACGAGTCGGTGGAGGAGCTGGAGATCCTCACCGGCGACGGCCGCATCATCGTGGCCCGCGACGACAACGAGCACCGCGACCTGTTCCGTGCCTTCCCCAACTCCTACGGCACGCTGGGCTACGCGCTGCGCATCAGGATCAAGCTCAAGCCGGTCAGCCCGTACGTCCGCCTCACGCACCTGCCGTTCTCCGACGCCGACAAGTGCATGCTGGCCATGCAGGAGATCTGCGAGCGCGGCGAGCACGACGGCGAGAAGATCGACTTCGTGGACGGCGTGTTCTTCCGGCCCGGCGAGATGTACATCACGGTCGGGCAGTTCGCCGACCGGGCTCCGTACGCCTCCGACTACACCGGCATGCGGATCTACTACCAGTCGATCCGCACCCGCACCCGCGACTGGCTGACCATCCGCGACTACCTGTGGCGCTGGGACACCGACTGGTTCTGGTGCTCGCGCGCCTTCGGCGTGCAGCAGCCGCTGGTCCGCTCGCTCATGCCGCGCCGCTGGATGCGCTCCGACGTCTACCGCAGGCTCGTCGGCCTGGACCGCAAGTACGGCGTGACGGCCCGGATCGACCGCTGGCGCGACCGGCCGGTGCAGGAGTCGGTGATCCAGGACATCGAGGTGCCCGTCGAGCGCGGCGCCGAGTTCCTGGACTTCTTCTCCGCCAAGGTGGGCATGACGCCGGTGTGGATGTGCCCGCTGAAGGCGCGCGAGGAGTGGCCGCTGTACCCGCTGGAGCCGGGACGGCTGTATGTGAACTTCGGGTTCTGGGGAACCGTCCCGCTGCCACGGGGGCAGTTCGACGGCTACTACAACCGCATGATCGAGCGCGCCGTGCACGACCTCGACGGGCACAAGTCGCTGTACTCGACCTCGTTCTATCCCCGCGAGGAGTTCTGGCGGCTGTACAACGGAGACGCGTACTGGCCGGTCAAGCGGTCCTACGACCCGGGCGGTCGCTTGCTCGACCTCTACGACAAGTGTGTACGGGGGCGTTAAGGAGGTTGGTTCTGTGTCGCTTGCACAGATCTTCGAAAAGATCGTGGGCCCCGACGCGGGCATCTCGCTGGTCGCCTACGACGGCAGCAAGGCCGGGCCGGCGAGCGCCGACATCCGCATCGAGGTGAAGTCGCCGATCGCGGTGGCCTACCTGGCCCAGGCTCCGGGCGAGCTGGGCCTGGCCCGCGCGTACGTCTCCGGGCACATCGACGTGCAAGGTGACATGTACACCCTGCTCGACCGCATGTGGTCGGTGACGCTCAACGACATGCCCACCTCCGAGAAGATCGCCGCGATGCGCTCGCTCGGGCTCAAGCCGCTGCTGATGCGGGTGCCGCCGCCCAAGCAGGAGGTGCGCCGCAGCATGATGGCCCGCCTGGGCAGCCGGCACGCCAAGCGCCGCGACGCCGAGGCGATCCACCACCACTACGACGTCTCCAACAGGTTCTACGAGTGGGTGCTCGGCCCCTCGATGGCCTACACCTGCGCCGTCTTCCCGCAGCAGGACTCCACGCTGGAGGAGGCGCAGTTCACCAAGTTCGACCTGGTGGCCAAGAAGCTGGACCTCAAGCCGGGCATGCGCCTGCTCGACGTGGGCTGCGGCTGGGGCGGCATGGTCATGCACGCCGCCCGCGAGTACGGCGTCAAGGCGCTGGGCGTCACGCTGTCGCGCCAGCAGGCCGAGTGGGCGCAGAAGGCCATCGCCGAGGCGGGCCTCGGCGAGCTGGCCGAGGTGCGCCACATGGACTACCGCGACGTCAAGGAGACCGACTTCGACCGGGTCAGCTCCATCGGCCTGACCGAGCACATCGGCAAGGACAACCTGCCGTTCTACTTCAAGTTCCTCTACGACAAGCTCAAGCCGGGCGGGCGGCTGCTCAACCACTGCATCACCCGGCCCACCGGCACCGAGAAGACCTTCAACAAGGGCGGGTTCATCAACCGCTACGTCTTCCCCGACGGCGAGCTGGAGTCCGTGGGCTACCTCGTGCGCCAGATGGAGGACATCGGCTTCGAGATCCGGCACGAGGAGAACCTGCGCGAGCACTACGCGCTGACGCTGCGCAAGTGGTGCGCCAACCTCGACGAGCACTGGGACGAGGCCGTGCAGGAGGTCGGCCGGGGCACCGCCCGCGTGTGGCGGCTGTACATGGCCGGCTGCGTCGTCGGCTTCGAGCGCAACAAGGTGCAGCTCCACCAGGTGCTCGCGGTCAAGCTGGGCGAGCACGGCGCCTCGGACATGCCGCTGCGCCCGGCCATCGGCTGGCCCTGACCGATCCCGCCGACCACGGCGGTCCCGGCCACGGCGCCAGGTCCCGGCCACGGCGCCAGGTCCCGGAAACGACGGCAGGCCGCCCGCGGAAGCGGGCGGCCTGCCGCGTTGTGCCGAGGGTCGGCGTTGTGCCGAAGGTCGGCGTTGTGCCGAGGGTCGGCGTTGTGCGCAGGGCCGGTGTTGCGCGGCGGGTCAGCGCAGCTCGCGCTTGAGGATCTTGCCGGTCGCGGTCATCGGCAGCGACTCGCGGAACTCCACGATGCGCGGGTACTTGTACGCGGCCATGTTCTCCTTGGCCCAGTTCACCAGGTCGTCCTCGGTCAGCGTGGAGCCGGGCGTGCGGATGACGTACGCCTTGATCTCCTCGCCGTGCGAGTCGTGCGGCACGCCGAGCACGGCCGCGAGCGAGACCTCGGGGTGCGTCATCAGCACCTCCTCGACCTCGCGCGGGTAGACGTTGAAGCCGCCCCGGATGATCATGTCCTTGGCGCGGTCCACGATGTAGTAGTAGCCGTCCTCGTCCCGCGTCGCGATGTCGCCGGTGCGGAACCAGCCGTCGCGCAGGACCTCCGCGGTGGCCTCGGGCCGGTTGTAGTAGCCCTTCATCACATTGTGCCCGCGGATGGCGATCTCGCCGGGGCCCTCGCCCTCGATGGTGTTCCAGTCGCTGTCGATGAGCTTCATCTCCACGCCCCAGATCGGCCAGCCGATCGAGCCGGCCTTGGCCGGCTTGCCCGGCTGGTTGAAGCTGGCGACGGGCGAGGTCTCCGACAGGCCGTACCCCTCGTTGATCGGCACCCCGAAGGTGGCCTCGAAGTCCTTGAGCACCTCCACCGGCGCCGACGCGCCGCCCGCCGTCGCCGACTTCAGCGAGGTGGGCACCTCGTCCCCGTCGGCGTGGATCTTCGACAGCATCGCCCAGTACATCGTGGGCACGCCGGCGAACAGGGTCACCTTCTCCTTGCGCATCAGCTCCAGCGCGGGGCCGGGCTCGAAGCGGGGGAGCAGCACCAGCGTGGCCCGGCGGCGGAACCCGGCGTTGAGCATCGTGGTCTGCCCGAAGGAGTGGAACAGCGGCAGCGCGACGAGGTAGATGTCCTTGCCCAGCCCCTCGCGCGGGAACATCTCGTCCGAGACCATCGCGTTGAGCAGCATGTTCTGGTGACTCAGCTCCGCGCCCTTGGGCTGGCCGGTGGTGCCGCTGGTGTAGAGGATGACCGCCGTGTCGTCGGCCGAGGTCTGCACGGTGGAGAACTCGCCCGGCATGCCATCGAGCGCGGCCCACAGCGTCTCGCCGTACTCCGACTCCATGGCGAACGGCGTGGCCGGGAGGACGAAGAAGTGCTCGGCGCTGCCGGACTGCTCGAAGCCCGCCTTGCCGCGCTCGCCCAGGGGCAGCTCCGGCGTGCCCTCGAAGCAGAACAGCGCCTTGGATTCGGAGTCGTCGAGGTGGTAGGCGATCTCGCGCGGCTGGAGGAGCACGTTGAGCGGCACCACCGTGGCGCCCGCCTTGAGGATGCCGTAGTAGACGAACGGGAAGTAGGGCAGGTTGGGGCAGGCCAGCGCCACCTTGTCGCCCTTGCGGATGCCCCGCGCGACCAGGAGGTTGGCGACCTGGCTCGCCACCGTGTCCACCAGCGAGTACGGGATGCGCAGGTCACCGAAGACCAAGGCGGTCTGGTCCGGTGCCTCCCGCGCGCTGTCCTCCAGCACGATCGCCAGGTTGAGCATGGAACGCGTCCTCCTCGTAGCCGGTTGGAGACGATGCTGCCCGGCCATACTCGCAGGCGCGGGATACCTACCGGTAGGTAACCCAAGATTACAAATTGGACGATTACCCGCAAGAGCCGTGAGTCGCTGGACGAGTCCGGTCAAGGCGATGGACGGGGACGACGAAGCGGAGTAAGCACATAGCGGAGTGTGCGGACGACGGGCCGCCCGCCCCCGCGACGGCCCGCCCCTCGTTGGAAAGGTGCGCCCCATGGCCACGGCCACGCAGTACGACTACGTCATCGTCGGAGCCGGCTCCGCGGGATGCGCGCTCGCCGGGCGGCTGTCGGCCGAACCCGGGGTCACGGTGGCGCTCATCGAGGCGGGCGGCCCCGACAGCAAGATGGAGATCCGGGTGCCGGCCGGCTTCAAGAAGCTGTTCAAGACCGAGTACGACTGGAACTTCATGACCGCCAAGCAGTCCGAGATGGCCGGCAGGCGGCTGTACTGGCCGCGCGGCAAGACCCTCGGCGGCTCCTCCAGCATCAACGCCCAGATGTGGGTGCGCGGCCACCGCGCCGACTACGACGGCTGGGGCGTGCCCGGCTGGTCCTACGACGAGGTGCTGCCCTACTTCCAGCGGGCCGAGCACCGCGTCGGCTCCAACCGCGGCGGCGTCTACGGCACCTCCGGCCCGCTGCACATCTCCGAGCTGCGCGACCCCAACCCGGCGACCGAGGCGTTCCTGCGGGCCTGCGCCGAGCTGGGCATGACCCGTCTCGACGAGCTGAACGGCCCCTCCAACGAGGGGTTCGCCCAGACGCCGGTGACCCAGTGGCGGGGGCGGCGGTGGAGCGCGGCCGACGCCTACCTGCGCCCGGCGCGCGGACGGCCCAACCTCACCGTGCTCATCCGCGCCCACGCGGTCAAGGTGGCCATCGAGGACGGCCGCGCGGTGGGGGTGGAGTGCGCCGACGGGGTGCGGATCGCGGCCGGGCGCGAGGTGATCCTGTGCGCGGGCGCCATCGGCTCGCCCCACCTGCTCATGCTCTCGGGCGTTGGCGACCCCGGCGACCTGCGCGCCAACGGGGTGCTGCCGGTGTGCGAGCTGCCCGAGGTCGGCCGCAACCTCCAGGACCACCTGGCCTCCGGGATCATCCTGCACTGCCCGCGCGACATCACCCTGACCGGGGCCGAGTCGCTGGCCAACCTCGCCCGCTACCTCCTGCGCCGCCGGGGCATGCTCACCTCCAACGTCGGCGAGGCCGTCGCCTTCGTCCGTACGACGCCGCAGGAGCCCGCGCCCGACATCGAGCTGATCTTCGCCCCGGGCCCGTTCGCCGACCACGGCCTGACCCCGCCGCCCGGACACGGGCTGACCATCGCCTCGATCCTGCTGCAGCCCGAGAGCCGGGGCCGCATCACCCTCGACGGCCACGACGTGGTGATCGACCCGGCCTACCTCACCAGCCCGGCCGACCTGCGCCGGCAGGTGGCGGGCCTGCGCCTGGCCCTGGACCTGTTCGCGACCGACGCCCTCGCGCCGCTGGCCGGCCCGCCGATGTCGCCGTACTGGGGGGCGCGCACCGAGGAGGAGCTGGAGCGCTGGATCCGCGAGCGCAGCGAGACCCTCTACCACCCGGTGGGCACCTGCCGCATGGGCACCGACCCCGCCTCCGTGGTCGATCCCGAGCTGCGAGTACGCGGCGTGGCGGGCCTGCGCGTGGCCGACGTCTCCGTCATGCCGGTCATCAACCGCGGCCACACCCACGCCCCCGCCGTGATGATCGGCGAGAAGGCCGCCGACCTGATCCTCGCCGACGCCGAGGCCGGGTGACGTCATGAGCACGGCTCGGATTCACCTGCCGCGAACCGGCCGTCCTGTGGCAGGATGCGGGTAACCGAACCCTGTTCTGGAGGAGGCGGATGTGACGCTCACCCTCGCGGAGATCGACCTGGCGCAGCCGGAGTTCTGGGAGCGGCCGATGGCCGAGAGGGAGGAGGCGTTCGCGCTCCTGCGCCGGCTGCCGGCGCCGGTGCGCTTCGCCGAGCCGGAGATCGGCTTCGCCGCCACGGGGCCGGGGTTCTACGCGCTGGTGCGGCACGCCGACATCATCGAGGCCAGCCGCAACCCGGAGGTGTTCTGCTCGGGGAAGAGCGCCACCAGCATCCACGACCTGCCGGTGGAGTTCAACGAGTACTTCGGGTCGATGATCAATATGGACGACCCGCGGCACGCCCGGCTGCGCCGCATCGTCTCGCGCGCGTTCACCCCGAAGATGATCCAGCAGTTCGAGGAAGACGTGCGGACCGAGGCCGCGCGCATCGTGGACGCGCTGCTCGCCAAGGGCCCCGGCCGCGACTTCGTCGCCGATGTGGCCGCGCGGCTGCCGCTGAAGATCATTTGCGACATGATGGGCATCCCCGAGGAGCACTACCAGGACATCTTCCGCGCCTCCAACGTGATCCTCTCGGGCGGCGACACCGAGTTCATCGAGGACCTCGACCGGGCCGCGGAGGAGCTGCTCGGCGCCGGCGAGAAGCTGCGCGATCTCGTGGTCACCCTGGCCGACAACGAGCCCCGGGGCCTGATCAAGTCGCTCACCAGCGCCAACATAGACGGCGAGCGGCTGACCCCGCAGGAGCTGGGCTCGTTCTTCATCCTGCTGGTCGTGGCGGGCAACGAGACCACCCGCAACGCCATCTCGCACGGGCTGCACCTGTTCACCCAGAACCCCGGCCAGCGCGAGCTGCTGCTGGCCGACCTCGACGGCCGGCTGCCCGGCGCGGTGGAGGAGATCGTCCGCGTGGCCTCGCCGGTGGCGTGGATGCGCCGCACGGTCACCCGCGACCACGAGATGCACGGCCACCAGTACCGCAAGGGCGACAAGGTGCTGCTGTACTACTGGGCGGCCAACCGCGACGAGGCGGTCTTCGAAGACCCGCTGCGGTTCGACATCACCCGCGACCCCAACCCGCATGTCGGCTTCGGCGGCCCGGGGCCGCACTTCTGCCTGGGCGCCCACCTCGCCCGGCGCGAGATCAGCGTGATGTTCCGCGAGCTGCTGACCCGGGTGCCCGCGATCCGGTCGGTGGGCGAGCCGGATCGGCTCCGGTCCAGCTTCATCAATGGGATAAAGCACATGACCTGCGACTTCTAGTGCAAATCACCGCATGCTGCCTGTTACGTACGATGTACGTCACACGCATTGACGTGGGGGCGTGAGCGTGCGAATCATGGGCCCATGACCGTGACTCCCGCCGATCGGCGGCCGATCGTCACCGCCGCCGACATCGATCTGAGCGACATCGACTTCTGGGCCCGGCCGATGGCCGAGCGCGAGCGGGCCTTCGCGCTGCTGCGCGCGCTGGACCGGCCGGCCTTCTTCGAGGAGATGGAGGTCGCCTACGCCCCCAAGGGGCTCGGCTACCACGCGCTGGTGCGGCACGCCGACATCCTGGAGGCGAGCCGCAACCCCGAGGTGTTCTGCTCCGGCGACGGCGGGGCGACCAACATCCCCGACATGCCGGCGGAGTTCGCCGAGTACTTCGGGTCGATGATCAACATGGACGACCCCCGGCACGCCCGGCTGCGCCGCATTGTCTCCCGCTCCTTCACGCCAAAGATGATCAAGCAGTTCGAGGCCGACGTCGAGTCGGCGGCGCGGGCGATCGTGGACGACCTGCTGCGCACCGGGCCCGGCTGCGACTTCGTCACCGAGGTCGCCGCCCGGCTGCCGCTGAAGATCATCTGCGACATGATGGGCATCCCCGAGGAGCACTACCGGTTCGTCTTCGACCGCTCCAACATCATCCTGGGCGGCATGGACCCCGAGTACGGCGCCGCCGACATGGAGGAGGTGGGCCGGCGGCTGCTCACCGCGGGCATGGAGCTGCAGCAGCTCGTGCAGGACCTCGCCGCCCACCGGGCCGAGCACCCCACCGGCGACCTGATCTCCGCCCTGGTCACCGCGAACATCGACGGCGAGCACCTGACCATGCAGGAGCTGGGGTCGTTCTTCATCCTGCTCGTCGTGGCCGGCAACGAGACCACGCGCAACGCCATCTCGTACGGCATGCGCCTGCTCACCACCAACCCCGACCAGCGGGCGCTGTGGCTGAGCGACATCGAGGGCCACACCCCGCGCGCCGTCGAGGAGATCGTCCGCCTGGCCTCCCCGGTGAACTACATGCGGCGCAAGGTCACCCGCGACCACGAGATGAACGGCAACCTGTACCGCAAGGGGGAGAAGGTCCTGCTGTACTACTGGGCGGCCAACCGCGACGAGGCGGTCTTCGAAGACCCGCTGCGGTTCGACATCACCCGCGACCCCAACCCGCATGTCGGCTTCGGCGGCCCGGGGCCGCACTTCTGCCTGGGCGCCCACCTCGCCCGGCGCGAGATCAGCGTGATGTTCCGCGAGCTGCTGCAGCGCGTCCCGCACCTGGAGGTGGGCACCCCGCAGCGCCTGCTGAGCAACTTCATCAACGGCATCAAGCACGCCGAGGCGACGTTCTGAGCCGAGCCGGCGTTCTGAGCCGAGCAGACGTTCTGAGCCGAGCAGACGTTCTGAGCCGAGCAGACGTTCTGACGCCGTCCCCGCGGGGCGTCCGTCAGGGGTTCGACAGGCGGATGCCCTTGAAGACCGTGTTCACGTCGGGCAGCAGCTCCTTCTTGGCGTCGGGCACCGCCATGTAGACGATGGCGGGCAGGTCGGCGCCGGTGCTGATCGCGGCCACGACCATCGTCGTCTTCTCGCTCCCCGCGGTGATCTCGTACGCCACGAGCTGGCCGGGCAGGCCGCCCACGTTGAGCGCCTGCTGCGCGGTCTTGCGGATCTTGTTGCCCTCGGGGAAGTACTTGGTGCGCTGCTGGAACGCCACCGCGCTGATCACCGGGGTCAGGTTCTCCGGCGAGGTGTACTTCGAGGCCAGCCGGCGGGCCAGCGGGCCGGACATCACCTGGGCGAACTGCGCCTTGCCGGTGGAGTCCTGGCCGGCCGCGACGTACTGGCGGGTGTCGAAGCCGAACTGCGTACGCACGGTGGCGCGCTGGTCCAGCCGCCACGGCCGGCCCAGCCGGGGCAGGGTGATCGCCGCGCCCTGGTCGGTGAGCGTGCCCGCAACCGGCGAGGCCGTGCCCTTGTAGCGGGGCAGCCGGCCGATCGGCTGCTGACGTGGCGCGGCCGACTTGGTGGCCACCGGCCCCTGCGCCCCCGGGTCGGAATCGGACTCGTCGCCCGAGGCCAGCGGACCCGCCAGGAACGCCCACAACAGCGCCGCGACCAGCGCGATCACCACCGAGCCGACGAGCGCGTAGATCCAGATCGGCTTGCCCGGCCGGTCCAGGTCATCATCGCCCATCTGCTGGTAGTTCTCGCCGAAGACGTTGTTCCACAGCTCCTGCTGCCGGTCGGGCGGCGGCGTCTTGGGCCCGCTGATCTGCCCGGCCGTGACGAACGGCCGGTACGGGTCGCCGGGGTCCTGCGGGCCGGGCCCGCCCGGCCCACCGGGTCCACCAGGGCCACCGGGCCCACCGGGGCCGCCATGCCCGCCGTTCGGACCACCGGGGCCACCCGGACCACCAGGGCCGCCGGGACCGCCGGGACCACCCGGGCCGCCCGGGTGCGGCGCGGGGCCGGGCGGCGGGCCCTGCGGGTGCTGGAACGGCCCGCCGCCGGGAGGCCCGGACGGTCCGGCGGGACCGCCGTCGGGTCCACCCGGGCCACCGGGACCACCAGGGCCACCCTGCTGCGGCCCGGACGGGCCCGAAGGGCCTGCGGAGCCGGGGCCGGGCGGAGCCGGGGGCGGGGTGTCGGGCTGGGCCGGGCGCGCCGCGCCGATGGGCAGCGAGACGGTCCGCTCGAAGTTGGCGTCAGAGGCCGCGGGCGCCGGCGGGACCGAGATGGCGCTCATGGTGCTGAGCGGGTCGTCCTCCCAGGACGGGGTGCCGGCGGACGGGTTGGGCGCCGGAGCGCGGTTGTGGCTGGTGTCCCAGACCGACCTGGGCGCCGGGTCAGGCTCGGGGCCGCCGTTGGGACCGGGCCAGGACGGCGACGACGCACCGGACGTGCCGTTCGGCTCCGGCCGCGGCTGCGTGCTCATGCCGGGCCCGCCCTCGGGGCCGGGCCACGACGCGCCGGAGGCCGCCGCGTTGTTGGGGCCGGGCCACGCGGGCCCGGAGTCGGCGGAGCCGCCGTTCGGGCCGGGCCAGGAGGGCGAGGACATGCCGGAGCCGCCGTTCGGGTCGGGCCAGGACGGCGACGACGCGCCCGAGCGGCCGTTCGGATCGGGCCACGCCGGGCCGGAGTCGGCGGTGCTGCCGTTCGGGCCGGGCCAGGCCGGGCCGGAGTCGGCCGTGCTGCCGTTGGGGCCGGGCCAGGACGGGGACGACGCGCCGGCGTTGCCGTTGGGGTCGGGCCAGGCGGGGCCGGAGTCGGCGGTGCTGCCGTTGGGGCCGGGCCAGGTCGGTGAGGACATGCCGGAGCCGCCGTTCGGGTCGGGCCGGGACGGCGTGGCCATACCGAGCGGGTCTGGGCCGGTCATGCCGGACCGGTCTGGCGACGGGCCGGCCGCGGGGTCGGGCCAGGACGGGCCGGTGGACGTGTGGGGCCGGCCGGACTGCGCCTGGTGGGACGGCCGGCCACCGGGGTGGGGGGCGTCGCCACGTGGGGGATCGGGCCAGGCGGGCGGCGGCGGGTCGTTGCGCGGCGTCTCGGGCCAGGCCGGGGGTAGGTGGGACTGGCTGGACTGCTCCGGGGCCATGGCTGCCGTACCTCCCGCGATATTGCCCGGATTAGGGGTGCTGCGCATGATCTCATGCGGCTCGGGGGGTTCCGCAGGGAAACGGGAGAATCCCCCGTAGAACAGCCGGCCGGTCGGGTCGGTCGGCGGGTCCTGGAGTGGAAGGCCGAACTCCTCGGGATCCGGCCGAAGCTCTGGATCGTACGAGTTCGCCATAGCGACAAGAGTAAACTAACGGTACAGAAGAGGTCACAACGGATCTATCACCATCGGGTCTCACGTGCATCAGGCGTTCATTCTGTACGCCCAGGCACGGGCGCTCCGCGCGTCATACCTTACGAGGCGTTTCTTCGCCGTCCGGGCGAAAGCCGCATCTCATCTCACCTGGCGAGACAGAGACCGTCTCGCGCCCCGAGAACATCGCGCTCTGCGCTACCCTTGACATATGCGTTTCGCGACCCTGCTTCTTAGCAGGCCGCGTCCGGCGAGCTGATCACTGCCCACGCCGACGCGGCCACCCCTCCACGTGCGCGGAGGGGTTTCTTTATGGGCCGTGACCATGGGCCGCGACAATGCGGGACAACAACCGAGGGACCGACCGTGAGTGATCGTAGCGAGCAGCAGTACGACCCGCAGGCGCTGCAGGCCAAGTGGCAGCGGCGGTGGGAGGAACTGGACCCCTTCCGCGCCGAGGAGGACCCGGCCGACCCCCGCGAGCGCCGCTACATGCTCGACATGTTCCCTTACCCGTCCGGCGACCTGCACATGGGCCACGGCGAGGTCTTCGCGATCGGTGACGTGCTCGCCCGCTACTGGTTCCACAAGGGCTACAACGTCCTGCACCCCATCGGGTGGGACTCCTTCGGCCTGCCCGCCGAGAACGCCGCGATCCGCCGCAACGCCCACCCGGCCGAGTGGACCTACGCCAACATCGAGACGCAGGCCACCTCCTTCAAGCGCTACGGGATCAGCTTCGACTGGTCGCGCCGCCTGCACACCAGCGACCCCGAGTACTACAAGTGGAACCAGTGGCTGTTCAACCGGTTCTTCGAGCGGGGCCTGGCCTACCGCAAGGGCGGCCTGGTCAACTGGTGCCCGCAGGACCAGACCGTGCTGGCCAACGAGCAGGTCGTCGCGGGCCGCTGCGAGCGCTGCGGCGCCGAGGTCGTACGCCGCGAGCTGACCCAGTGGTACTTCAAGATCACTGAATACGCCGACCGGCTGCTGGACGACATGGACCAGTTGGAGGCCGGCTGGCCCGAGCGGGTGCTGACCATCCAGCGCAACTGGATCGGCCGCTCCGAGGGCGCCGACGTGCGGTTCCGGATCGAGGGCCGCGAGGAGCCGGTCACGGTCTACACCACCCGCCCCGACACCCTGTTCGGCGCCACGTTCTTCGTCGTCGCCCCCGACGCCGCGCTGGCGGAGGAGATCGTCTCCGACGGGCAGCGGGCCGCCTTCGAGGCGTACCGGGCCGAGGTCGCCAAGCTGAGCGACATCGAGCGCCTGTCCACCGAGAAGGAGAAGACCGGCGTCTTCCTGGGTGTGCACGCGATCAACCCGGTCAACGGTGAGCGCATCCCGGTCTGGGCGGCCGACTACGTGTTGTCCGACTACGGCCATGGCGCGATCATGGCCGTGCCCGCGCACGACCAGCGCGACCTGGACTTCGCGCGGAAGTTCGGCCTGCCGGTGCGGGTCGTGGTGCACACCGGCCTGGCCGACCCGGGCGAGACCGGCGAGGCCACCCCGGGCGAGGGCACGCTGGTCAACTCCGGCCCCCTGGACGGGCTGACCAAGGCCGAGGCGATCGACCGGATCATCCAGATCCTGGAGGAGCGCGGCCTGGGCAAGCGGGCGGTCAACTTCCGGCTGCGCGACTGGCTGCTGTCGCGGCAGCGGTTCTGGGGCACCCCGATCCCGATCATCCACTGCCCCGACTGCGGCGAGGTGCCGGTCCCCGACGAGCAGCTCCCGGTCACCCTGCCCGACCTGCGCGGCGAGGCGCTGGCGCCCAAGGGCATCGCGCCGCTGGCCAACGCCGCCGACTGGGTCAACGTCGAGTGCCCCAAGTGCGGCGGCGCCGCCAAGCGCGACACCGACACGATGGACACCTTCGTCGACAGCTCGTGGTACTTCCTGCGCTACTGCTCGCCGGGCTACACCGAGGGCCCGTTCGACGTCGAGCAGGTGCGCAAGTGGGGCCCGATCGACCAGTACGTCGGCGGCATCGAGCACGCCGTGCTGCACCTGCTGTACGCGCGGTTCTTCACCAAGGTGCTCTACGACATGGGCATGGTCGGCTTCACCGAGCCGTTCGTGCGCCTGCTGAACCAGGGCCAGGTGATCAACCAGGGCAAGGCGATGTCCAAGTCGCTGGGCAACGGCGTCGACCTGGGCGAGCAGATCGACACCTACGGCGTCGACGCGGTCCGGCTGACCATGGTGTTCGCCGGCCCGCCCGAGGACGACATCGACTGGGCCGACGTGTCCCCGGCCGCCTCGCAGAAGTTCCTGAGCCGCGCGTTCCGGGTGATGAGCGAGGTGACCAGCCCGCTGGGCGCCGACCCGGCCACCGGTGACCTGGAACTGCGCCGGGTCACCCACCGCACCATCGACGAGGTCACCAAGCTGGTCGAGTCCTACCGGTTCAACGTCGCGGTGGCCCGCATGATGGAGCTGACCACGGCCGCGCGCCGGACCATCGACTCCGGCCCCGGCGCGGGCGACCCGGCGGTGCGCGAGGCCGCCGAGACCCTGGCCGTGCTGCTGTCGCTGGTCGCGCCCTACGTCGCCGAGGAGGGCTGGGAGCGGCTGGGCCACACCGGCTCCATCGCCCGCGTCCCCTGGCCGGTCGCCGACCCGGCGCTGCTGGTGCAGGAGTCGGTGACCTGCGTGGTGCAGGTGGCGGGCAAGGTCCGCGACCGGCTGGAGGTCTCGCCCGACATCGGCGAGGACGCCCTGGCCGAGCTGGCCCTGGCCTCGGAGAAGGTCAAGGCCCTGCTGTCCGGCGCCCCGCGCCGCGTCATCGTACGCGCGCCCAAGCTGGTCAACATCGTCCCCTGAGCGACCGCGGGCGGCCCTGATGCGGGCCGCCCGCGACCGCCGATCAGATCACTCGGGTACGTTCACCCGGTTCACCCGGGCTCGTTCATTCAGGCACGCTGTCCGTCCACGCCGTGCCGGCCGCGCGGAAGGCGTCCACCCGCCCCTGCACGGCCGTCGGCGCGACGACCTCGTTCTTGGCGTGGTAGACCCAGTCCACCTGCTGCACGTAGCTGCGCTGCGTGGAGCTGCCGTTCAGCCCGCCGTTGATGAACCAGTGGTTGAAGTTGATCGACATCGGGGTCTCCGGGTAGTACTTGCCGCCGTGCTGGGCGACCTGCTGCCCGTCGATGTAGTAGGTGACGTTGCCGCCCGAGACCTGGAAGACCAGCGTGTGCCAGCCCGCCATGCTCTGGTTGACCGTGGTGTAGGTGTTGTCCGACAGCCACGGCTCGTTGCGGTAGGTCTCCCACGTCGTCATGTACATGATCGGCCCCTGCGCGCCCCAGCCGCCGTTGGGCAGGTACTCGAAGTCGATCTCGCCGTAGTTCGGGTCGAGGTCGAAGGCGAGCGGGGTGATCGTGAAGAACGTCTGCACCACGTTGTCCCCGTCGGGCCCGCTCTGCGGCGCGTCGGTGAAGCGGACGCGCGCGGCGTACGTGCCCTCGAAGAACTTGCGCTGGTGCAGCATCTCGGCCTGGCTGGTGCCGCTCGCCGTGCCGTCGGTGGTCGCGGTGAGCGTCAGCGCCTGGTTGCCGGTCCCGATCGAGGGGAACGTGACCGCCGAGGCCGGCCACGACGCCCCCGGGATGCCGGGCCCGCCGGGGTTGGTGCGCACCGACCAGCGGCGCTGCCCGATGCGCGGGTCGGAGGAGTTGGTGTAGGAGAAGTCGTCGAACAGCTCCGTACGCTCGCCGGGCGGCACGGTCGGCGTGACCGTCGGCGACGGGCTGGTCGTCGGGTCGGTGCTGGCCGGGGTGCCCCAGTCGAGCACGCCGTCCAGGTACAGCGGGGTGCGCGCCCAGTCGGCGTAGGAGGTCTGGGCCGCGCCGAAGGAGTAGTCGTCGGCCTGGTTCACGTTCTGCCAGTCGGTGCGCCACAGGCGGAGCTGGATGTCGCCGGTGTCGGCCCCCGCCGCCAGCGTGCCGGAGGTGAAGCCGATCTCCAGGTACCTGTCCGCGCCGTTCACCGGCGTGGCCAGGGTGACGAACCGGTGCCTGAGCGTGCCGCAGCCGACCACCGCCCAGGCGCAGGAGAAGGAGTACGCGGCGCCGTTGCCGGTGAAGTAGTACCGGATCGTGTACCGCGACAGCGACGCCGCCGACGACCCGGTGTTGCGGATCTTGAACCAGGGCTGCGTCTCGTACGCGCTCGCGCCGGTCATGGTGGTGCGGTACTGCACCCGCAGCCCGCTGTCGGCCGACGCCGCGCGGATCAGGCCGCCGGTCGCCACCATGGCGGCCAGCGTGACGACGAGCAGGATCTTGCGTAACCGCATGCGTTCTCCAATCGATCGGATGGCGGATCAGACGCGGATGGGGCCGGAGGCGACCCCAAGCGCGGACAGGCGGTCCAGGTGGGCGGGGAGCCGGGCCAGGAAACCCTCGAAGTCGCCCGCGGTGCCCCAGGCGACCTCGGCGAACGCGCACAGCCGGGGGAAGGCCATGTACTCCACGTGCTCGGGCGTGGGCATGTACTCCGTCCAGAGCTGGCACTGCGCGCCCAGCACGCCGGGGATCGTCGGCGGCGCGAAGCGGTAGACGTCCGCGAGCGAGACCACGCCGTCCTGCGCCCGCGGCTGGCCCGGCTCCGCCTCGGGGTCGGCCGGGTAGTAGTCGAAGTAGGTGTGCCGGTACGGCGTCAGCACCACCTCATGCCCCGCCCGTGCCGCGTCGGGGCCGCGCTCGGCGTCGCGCCAGGCCATCCGCACCGCCCCCGGCGGGCTGGTGCCGTCCTCGTCCCAGCACACGACCCGCCGCCCCCGCGCGGCCAGGTGCTCGGCCATCCGCCCGATGAACCAGGCGCGGGCCGCGGTCGCGCCGGGCAGGCCCAGCTCGGCCATCCTGCGCCGCGCGGCCGGGCTCGCCTCCCACTCGGCCGGGGGCACCTCGTCGCCGCCGACGTGCACGTACGGCCCGGGGAACAGGTCCACGACCTCGTCCAGCACGTCCTGGCAGAACCGGATCGTGGCCTCCTCCAGGTTGAACACGTGCTCGCTGATGCCCCACCGGTCCCACACGTCGAGCCGCCGGCCCGGGTGGTTGCCCAGCCGCGGGTACGCCGCGATGGCCGCCTGCGCGTGCCCCGGCATCTCGATCTCGGGCACGACGGTGACGAACCGGGCGGCGGCGTACGCGACGATCTCCCGGATGTCCTCCTGGCTGTAGTGGCCGCCGCGCCGCGCGCCGACCTCGGTCAGGCGCGGGTACCTCTTGCTCTCCAGCCGCCAGCCCTGGTCGTCGGTCAGGTGCAGGTGCAGCACGTTCAGCTTGTGCAGCGCCAGCGCGTCGATCAGCCGCAGCACGAACTCCTTGGGCATGAAGTGCCGGGCCACGTCCAGCATCACGCCGCGCCAGCCGAACGCCGGCCGGTCCTCGACGGTCAGCTCCGGCGCGGAGCCGCCGAGCTGGGCCAGCGTGCGGGTGCCGTAGAAGTGCCCGGCCGGGCCGCCCGCGGTGAGGTCGATCCCGTCCTCGCCCACGCGCAGCCGGTAGCCCTCCGGGCCGAGCGCCGGGTCGTCGGCGCCGCGGCGTACCGGCAGGGCGGACAGGTCGAGCGGCCGGGCGGCGGCGGTGAGGACCTGCGGTCTCGGAATGAGCACGCGACTACCCCTTCACTGCGCCGGCGGACAGCCCCGCCACGGCGCGTCGTTGGATGATCAGGAAGAAGACCACGACCGGCAGCGTGAACAGCGTGGCGACCGCCATCTGCGGGCCGTAGTCGGTGGCGTACCTGCCGATGAAGGACTGGATGTAGACCGGCAGGGTGTAGCGGGCGGGCTCGTCCAGCAGGACGTACGCGTAGGTGAACTCGGTCCAGGCGGTGATCCAGGAGAACACGGAGGTGGCCATCAGGCCCGGCGCGACCAGCGGGAAGACCACCTTGCGGAACGCCTGGAACCGGCTCGCGCCGTCCACCATCGCGGCCTGCTCCAGCTCCGCGGGCACCGCGGTGACGAACCCGCGCAGCATCCACACCGCGAACGGCAGCGTGAACGACATGTAGACGATCACCAGCCCGGCGTACGTGCCGAGCAGGCGCGCGTCGCGCAGCATCAGGTAGAACGGGATGAACAGCGCCTCGCCCGGGATCATCTGCACGATGATGATCGCCAGCAGGAACGCGGTCCTGCCCCGGAACCGGAACCTCGCCAGCGCCACCGCGGCCAGGAACGACACCGCCATGCCCAGCAGCACCACCGCGCCGGTGACGAGCAGTGAGCTGCGCATCGCGTTCCAGAAGCCGCTCGCGGTGAGGATCTCGCGGAAGTTGTCCCAGTGGACGGGGGAGGGGACCAGCTTGGGGGTGTGCCGCAGGATGTCGGAGTCGGGCTTCAGCGCCGTCGTGGCCATCCAGTAGACGGGGAAGACGAAGAACGCGCACACCAGCAGGCAGGCGACGTTGACCAGTGCCTTCTTCACGACGCCTCCTGACGCAGCGCCCGGACGTACAGCCAGGACAGCCCGACCAGCAGCAGCGTCATCAGCACCGCGATGGAGGACGCGGCGCCGAACTGGGAGGCGTTGATCCCCTTGTTGTAGATGTAGACGCCGAGCATGACCGTCGACTCGTACGGGCCGCCCTTGGTGGTGAACCAGATCTGCGGGAACACCTTCATGTCCCAGATCAGGCTGAGGACCAGCAGGATCGTGTAGACCGGGCGGAGCAGCGGGAAGGTGATCGAGAAGAAGATCCGTGTCGCGCCCGCGCCGTCCACCCTGGCCGCCTCGTGCAGCTCCGGCGGCACGGTGAGCAGCCCGCCGTACACCGACAGCGCCACGAACGGCACCGCGCCCCACACGATGATCACCACCAGCACGAAGGTGGCCTGCCCGCCGGTGAGGAACCAGCCGTGCCCGCGGCACTCGCACAGCCCGGTGACCGTGAGCAGGTGGTTCACCACGCCGAACTCGCTGTCGAACAGCCAGCGCCAGATCACCGCGCCGATGAACACCGGCGTCGCCCAGGCCACCACCAGCCCGCTGGACAGCGCCAGCCGCGCCCACGGGCTCGCCGCCCGCAGCAGCAGCGCGCACAGCGTGCCGATCAGCAGCGTCAGCCCGGCGCAGGTCAGCGCGAACGCGATCGTACGGGGGAGGACCGTCCAGAACTGCGGGTCGGTCAGCGTGCGGGTGTAGTTGTCCAGCCCGACCCACGTGGTCGTGCGCCGGATCAGGTCGGCCAGGTTCTCCCGCTGGAAGGACAGCGCCACGAGCTGGAACACCGGGTACACCAGCGTGCCGAGGATGCCCAGCGCGGCCGGGAGCAGCAGCACGTACGGCAACGCCCGCGAGCGGCTGCGGGAGGCGGGCCGCACCCCGCGCCGCCGCCGGTCAGGGGCGGCCGCGCGCGGCGGGTTTCGGGTCAGCGTCACGCCCGGCCTCGCCTCAGCCGGTCGCGTTCAGGATCTCGGCGATCTTCTTGTCCGCGGTCGCCGCCGCCTCCGCGACGCTCTTCTCCCCGGACGCTATCGCCTGGAACATGTCCTGGAGCACCTGCGCGTTGTCCACGTTGGACCACTGGGTGGACTGCGGGGTGAACCAGCTCCTGGCCGCTGCCTTCATCTGCACCGCGGTCACGCCCTCGACCACGCCCTCCAGGCTGGTGCTGTTGGGCAGCAGGCCCGACCTGGCCAGCTCGGTCTGGTACTTGGTGCCGGTGATGAGCTTGACCCACTCCGTGGCGATGGCGGGCGCCTGCGAGCCTGCCGAGACCACCAGGTTGGAGCCGCCGATGAACACCGGCATCGTCCCGTTGACGCCGGGCACCGGGAAGGCGCCGAGCTGGTCGGCCAGCTTGGGGTACTTCTCGCCGAGCCCGCGCATCATCCACGCCTGGCCGATGATCATGCCGGTGTGGCCCTGGCCGAGCGCGTCCACGAACCGGTCGGCGTCGGTGTCCACGTCGAGCGGCGCCTTCGAGACCGCCTTGACCAGGTCCGCCCAGTTCCGCAGGCCCTGCTGCGACTGCGGGGTGGACAGCATGCCCTTCCAGGCCGTGCCCTCCTTGGCCGCGATCTGGCCGCCGGCGTCGAAGACGAAGGGGAGCGCGCCGTACTGGTAGCGGCCGGGGAAGTACAGCCCGGAGAAGTCCTCGCCGGGGTTGGCCTTCATCAGCTTCTCCGCCGCCTGGCGCAGCTCGGCGAGCGTGGCCGGCTCGGAGTCGATCCCGGCCTTCTCGAACAGGTCCTTGCGGTAGATCACCACACGGGTGCCGCCGTAGTACGGGACGCCGTACAGCTTGCCCTCGTAGCCGCCGGCGTCCGCCAGGCCCTTCAGCCAGGTGCCCGAGTTCTCGTAGTCGGCCGGCTTCAGCTCGGCCAGCGCCCCGGAGGCCGCGTAGGTGAGCACGTCGGTGTTGCCCATCTCCAGCACGTCCGGCGGATCGTCCCCGGCCAGGGCCGTCTTCCACTTCACGTCCCGGCCCTCCCAGTCCAGGACCTGCACGCGTACGGTCAGGCCCGGGTGGGCCGCCTCGACCTCGGCGTTGACCCGCTCGATCAGGTCGTCGGGGGCGCTGTCGCGCATCACCCAGACGTCCAGAGTCCCCGGCCCCGCAGTGGCGGCGCCCCCCTCGCCGCCGTCGCCGGAACAGGCCGCCAGCCCGCCTGCGAGCAGAACCGCGCACAGCAGCCTCGCGAGACCCCTCATGGCGCCTCCCTGATTGGTAAGATATTGGTAAGCAATCCGGCCGGATAGGCGCATAGTGGTCTTTACCAGTAGCCGCGTCAAGAGGGGAGTTTCCGGAGAACTGGTCAATAACTGGTAACATGGGCCGGTGTGAGCACATCGGCCCTGAACGCGCGTGCCGGACTCAAGCGGGACCGGGTCCGTGACTTCCTGCTGGACCTCATCGGCGACAAGCGCCCCGGCGACGCGATCCCCTCCGAACGCGACCTCTGCCGCGAGCTGGGCGTCTCCCGCCCCACGCTGCGCGCCGCCATAGACGACCTCGTCCGCCAGGGGCTGCTGGTCCGCGAGCACGGCCGGGGCACCTTCATCGGCCCGCACAAGGTCACCCAGCAGCTCGCCGCCACCGCGGGCAGCTCTTTCTACGTGCCGCCGGCCGAGGGCCACTGGCTGAGCCGGGTGCTGGAGTTCGACTCCGCCCCCGCCGGGGCCCGCCTGGCCCACCGGCTCCAGGTCTCGCCCGCCGACCCGGTGCTGCGCGCCGTACGCCTGCGCATCGTGGACGACGAGCCCATGGCCATCGAGCGCATCCACCTGCCCCACGCCCTGGTGCGCGGACTGGCCCCCGAGGACATGGAGTCGGGCTCGTTCTACCAGCTCCTGCGCGCCCGCTTCGGCGTGGACGTGCGCAGCGCCGTGCAGACCATCGAGCCCACCGTCACCGACGAGACCGAGGCCGAGCTCCTCGGCGTCCCCCAGTACGCCCCGGCGCTGCTGTTCGAACGCACCACCCGCGACGCCGGGGGCCGCATCGTCGAGCTGACCCGCTCCATCTACCGGGGCGACCGCTACCGGATCACCTCAGAGCTGTACTTCGACGCCGACTCCGGCTGACCGGCTCAGGGCGTCGTGCAGGCGCGGCCGATCCGGCCCAGGATCTCCTCGAAGATCGGCAGCGAGGTGGCGAAGTTGAGCCGCACGTGCCCGGGACCGCCCGGCCCGAACAGCGGCCCCGGGCTGGCCATCACCCGGGCCTCGCGATACAGGAACTCCGCCGGCTCCTCGTCCAGGCCCAGCCCGCCGAAGTCGAGCCAGGCGAGGTAGGTGGCCTCGGGCATCCGGTAGCCGACCTCCGGCGGCAGGCGGTCGGCCAGCAGACGCCGGTTGCGGTCCAGGACGCCGACGACCTCCTCCAGCCACGCGTCACCGTGCCGCCAGGCCGCCACCGTCGCCTCCACGCCCAGCAGGTTCGCCGCGCCGAACAGATGGGCCGGCTGCGCGGCCAGTGCCTTGCGCGCCCGCGCCGCCCCGATGTGGGCCACCGAGCATCGGATGCCGCCCAGGTTGAACGCCTTCGTCGCCGAGGTCAGCGTGATCGTGCGCTCGGGGAGGAGCGTGGCGAACGGGATGTGCCGGTGCGGCTCGTACACCAGGTCGGCGTGGATCTCGTCGGAGATCACCAGCAGGTCGTGCCGCTCGGCCAGCTCGGCGATCCGGCCGAGCTCGTCCCGGGTCAGCACCCTTCCGGTGGGGTTGTGCGGATTCACCAGCAGCAGCACCCGGCACCGCCCGTCGATCAGCTCCGGGTCGAACGTCCACGTCCCGCCCTCGGGCCGCATCGGGACGTGCACCGGGGTCCGGCCCATCTGCGCCAGCGTCTCCAGGAACGGCGGATAGTTCGGCACGTGCAGCGCGACCCCGTCACCGGGCTCGGTCATGACATGCAACAGCACCTGGAGCGCCTGGTTGATGTCGGAGTAGGCGCGCACGTGCTCGGGATCGGGCCGCCAGCCGTGCCTGCGCTCCATCCGCTCGGCGAACGCCTCCGCCAGCGGCCCGGCCTGCGGCCGATCCAGCCAGACGGGGTAGCCGAGGTCCAGCTCCGCCCGCTCCCGCACCGCGGCCACGATCGCCGGGGCCACGGGGAAGTCCATGTCGGCGATCCACGCCGGGATCACGCCGTCCTCAGGCTGCGCCCACTTCACCCCGGTACGCCGCCGCGCGTCCGCCTCCGACAGCCGATCCACCCCAAAGCGCTCTCCCACGCCCTTAATGGTAAAAGTACGGCAGCCGCGTGACTCTGCCTGGGGCATGCCTCCGTCGTCGTGATACCCGGTCCCAATCGGGCCTCGATGCCATAATGAACCGTATCCGGTGACGCTAGACTGCATTGGTGTCCCGCCCGACCCCGCGCGAGCGCCGGCGAGCCCGCCACGAGACCGTCGCGGGGGCGTACGCGCTGCCTTGGGCACGGGCCTGCGACAAACCGACGGCGAACCCGCCGCCGCCCCACCCCTCCCACTCCGCCCCGGCCCCCACCGAGCCCGCCTCCCCCCAGACCCAGGATCCCCCGCACGGCCACGCGAGCCACGACAATGCCCGCCGGGTTCCACCCGCAGGCCATCCGCGCACCCACGTGAGTCGCGACAATGCCCGCCGGGCCGTACCCGCAGGCCATCCGCAAGCCCACGTGAGTCGCGTCAATACCTGCCCGGCTCTACCCGCGGGCCATCCCCACGCCCACCCGCACACTCGCCCGCCGGTTCGCGTCACCGCCCGCCCCGCCCCGGTCGCAGTCGCCACGCACATCCTCCGCCCCGGCATCATCCAGCCCTCGCCCTGAGGAGCACACCGTGACACCACGCTCGTCAGCGGCAGAGATCGTCAGCCTGGCGGCCATAGCCGCCTTCACCCTGACCGGTGGCGTCACCATGCTGGCCGGCTGGCTCGGCCACGCCATGCACCTCGCCATCGCCGGCTGGGCGGTGTCGATAGCGGCACTGACGGTGGCGACCACCCACCTGTACTTCGTCGCTCCCGACGCGTACGGCAGCTTCGGCATGTTCCTGCGCCGCGAGTTCACGGTCGTGCCCGGCTACCTGGCCGTGATGGTGAGCGCCCTGAGCATCGTCTTCACCGGCGGACGCGAACTGCCCAGTTTCGCCCTGCTCCTGATGGCCACCGGCAGCATTCTGATCGTCTCGGCGTCCTTCACGGCCGGCTACCGCAAACGCCGGGAGACCGAACGCCTGCGCACCCTCCTGAACGAGGGCAACGACCACCCCGCCCCCTGAGAGGTGTTCTCGACCGGTAAAACGATCTTTTCGAGACACAGAGATGTGAAGTGGGAGGACCCGACTCCCATCGTTTGAGGCATGTAGGAGCCCGGCTGACGCGATCGCGCTGGCCGGGCTCATTGGTTTCGTTTTGGGATATGCGGCGATGGCCTCCCTGCGGCCTGCCTATTGCCCTCGCCGAGCGAACTCGTCGGGCGTCGTGCCGCCGGGGAAGCGGGTGATGAAGTCGAGGACGCCGACCCAGGTCGGCCGGACGGCGATACGGACCATGGTGGTGCCGGGCCGGTCGACTGCGGCGACGTTCGCCGCGCCTTGTTCCTCACCGGCGTAGCGGCGCTGGGCGGCGGCGTATTCTTCGACAATGCCCTTGACGTCGGTGAGTTCGGCTTTCCCTCGGATGAGGAGCACTGAGGGTGGGGTGGTGGCGGCATCGATCGTGATAGCGATGTCGGGGCGGGCTCGCAAAGCGTTGACCTTGAGACCTCCGAAGGTGGAGAGCACGACCTCGCTGCCGGTCCAATGGAACAGCATGGGGAACACCCGTGGCGTTCCGTCCTTGGCCACGTAGGCGACGCGGGCGAGTTCGGTGGAGCGGAGCAGCCGCTGGGCCACGTCAGTCCCCAGCAGGCGCACATCGCCCTGGGGCAACGTCGCGTCGTCGAGGCGGGTCATCGAGTGATGACCTTGTCGAGGTTGTCCAGGCACAGGCCCCAGCCCTCGCGAAGCTCAGCCGCCGCGTGGTGGTCGGGCAGGCCACTGTGGGTCAGCACCACCGCGGTGACGCCATCCTGCTCGCTGATTTCCAGGTCACACCGCGATCCGGTGCCCGCCTCGCCCTCTTCGCCGTGCCAGATCCAGCCCAGGCGTGAGGGGCGTTCGACGACGGTGTAGACGCCGGTGGCGGTGTATTCGATGCCGTCGGTGTCGCGCATGACGACGCGCAGGCGTCCGCCGACGCGCAAGTCGACCTCGGCCTCGGCGGTTTCCCAGTCAGGGCCGGCGTGCCACCACTTCCTGATCACTTCGGGGTTGGTCCAGGCGTCGAACAGGGCGTCTGCGGACGCCCGGTAGGTGCGTTCGATGCGGACGGCGGTCGACCGTGTAGTCGTGTCGGTCATGGTTGTCTGCTCCTTGTCGGCAAGGTGTTCCTCGACGGTGTCGAACATGCGCTCCCAGAGGGCGCGCTGGTGGTCGACCCAGGTGACGGCGTCGATGAGCGCGGCCGGGTTCAAGGCCAGCCGGTGGGTGCGGCCGACGACTCTGCGGACGACGACCCCGGCTTCTTCGAGGATCTTCAGATGCTTGGTGATCGCTGGTTTGGAGACGCCCAGGTCTGAGGTCACCTCGCCGACCGTCGCGGGGCCGTTGCCCAGACGTTCGATCATCCTGCGCCGGATCGGGTGGGCCACGGCCCTGAACGGATCGTTCACCATATAGCTAACAGTACACCACTTGGCTAACAATGGGCGCAAGCGGGCCTCTGAGTCTGAGGGGCGCCTTCGCAAACCGCCCGGCAGCTCATGCGGCCTGCGGTGTCACGGGTTGCGCGCGACTCCACGATCGCGCGTTCTTCCTGGTCAAACGCCTTGTCATCAAGGTGATCGCGGCCCACGCCAGGTGGGCCTCGCTATGCTGCGGGAGCCGCTCGTAGTCGATCACGTTGCGCCGGGCGTTCATCATCCACCACTGATCTCGCCGGACTCCACGGCCGATTCGATCCAGTCGGCCGTGGCCCGGACCCGGGCCACGTTCCGCGCCACCGCGGCGCGCTCGTCGGCGGTGAATTGGTGGCCGCGCAGGCCGGGGACGACCCGGCCGATGGCCGAGACGAAGGCCGCGCAGGCGCCGGTCAACACCAGGAAGTCGCGGCTGTGCTCGATGCGGGGCAGAGCTGGGGTGCGCTGCCGCACCACCTGACCGGCCTGGCGGACATGGTCGACCTGGGCGCGGTTGACCATGTGCTTGGCTGTGTCATCCAGCATCGTGCGGGAGGCCACCTGCGGTCGGCGCAGCAGGTCGGTGGCCACCCGGACGGCGACCTCCTCATCGCGGGCTAGATCGTGGATGCGTTCGACCTTCTGCTGCACCGAGGCGATGTTGACGAGCTTCTGGTCGACCGCCTGCTTGGCGGCCGTGTCGGTCCACCGATGGGTTCCCGTGCGGTTGTCCAGCGGCGGCTTGGCGATGCGCGCCCACCGCTCCTCATCGTCGCGAATGGAGGCCGGCGTCGCGTGAATGTAGTACGGGACGCCGGCTTGGCGGTACTTGGCCGGCCAGCGGGAGGCCACCCAGCGGTGGGTCTCCAGCGTCCGTACCGGGATGGCCAAATCATCGGCGAACAGCTGCAACGATTCCAAGACGCCCAACAGCGCCTCGCCCTGGTCCGGCTGCGCGCCGCCGTGCAGCTGCATCGGCTCGATCTCCAGCGCGCCCTGCCCCGCCAGACCCTCTGACCCACGAAACCCTGACCCGCGAGAATCTCTGCCCGGCGAGCGCCCCGATCCGCGAGAATCTCCGCCCCGCGAGCGCCCCGGCCCACAGACCTAGCTCACCCACTGGCCCCTCCGCCCCGCGAGCGCCGGGACCCGCCGGACCCAGCTCACCCACCGGCCCCTCCGCCCCGCGAGCGCCCCGACCCGCCGGACCCAGCTCACCCACCGGCCGCTTTGACCTGCGAGCGCCCGGACTCACGAGACCCGTGACCCCCCAGACCCCGGTGACCCACCAGACCCCTCTGATCCACGAGCCCGGACCTGTGAGCGCCCCCGACCCCGCGGGCTGGGATCCCACCCCCTGATGCCAACGACAGGCGGCCGCCACGCCTGGCACCTCACAGGAGGGCAGGTGTGGCGGCTCGCCCGGGTCGGTGCGCGAGGACCTCTCGGGGGCGACCGGTCAGAGCTTGCGCAGGACCGCGACGACCTTGCCCAGCACCGTCGCCTCGTCGCCCGGGATAGGCTCGTAGGACGGGTTGTGCGGGACCAGCCAGACGTGGCCGTCCTTGCGCTTGAAGGTCTTGACCGTCGCCTCGCCGTCGATCATCGCGGCCACGACGTCACCGTTGTCGGCGACCGGCTGCTGCCGGACGACCACCCAGTCGCCGTCGGCGATGGCGGCCTCGATCATCGAGTCACCGGAGACCTGGAGCAGGAACAGCGTGCCCTCGCCGACGAGTTGCTTGGGCAGCGCGAAGACGTCCTCGACGCTCTCCTCCGCCAGGATCGGGCCACCGGCGGCGATCCGGCCGACCAGCGGCACGTACGCGGCGGTGGGCCGGCTGACCGCGGACTCCTCCTCGCCCGCGTCGGGATCGACCCACAGGACCGGCTCGCCCGGAAGGCGTACCTCCAGCGCGCGCGGCCGGTGCGGGTCGCGGCGCAGGTAGCCCTTGCGCTGCAGCGCCGTGAGCTGATGAGACACACTCGACGTGCTGGTCAGTTGCACCGCCTCGCCGATCTCGCGCATCGACGGGGGATAGCCGCGCTGCTGCACCGAGTCGCGGATCACCTCCAGGATCTTGCGCTGCCTGGGGGTGAGCCCGAGGGAGTCGCGCCTGCGCACCGCCAGGTCGCTCACGGCCTCGTCGTCATGCCCGCTCACGATTGCCTCCTCGCCTGGCGGTCCCCGCTCGGCCGCGCTGCGGTCTCACGTGGCTCGCCTCCCGATCCGTGGTCTTCACGTCGCACACAGCGACCGTATCCCCTCCAAAGATCATCTTCAAACAATTGTTCGAGTGTCCTCGAAATCGTCGGTCGCGTGGTGTACAACATCGTACGGGAGTTCGATCGACACCGTGTTCGATTTGCCGATCTTTACTCGGCCGATACTCGGGCCGGCCGGGGGGAGCGGAGGCCGCCATGCGGACGACCACAACCACAAACCCAACTTTCGCACAACCCGCGGTGATCCGCCGTGCGATTCGCGAGACACCCGCCGACCTGCCCGAAGCCACCAGCCCGCCCCTACCCGGCCCCGCGCCCGCCGAGGCGGCGGACCCCACGACGAAGAGGGCCGACGTGGGCGTGCGTGCGGCCAAGAGGGGCGAGACCGCGGCCACGCCCGGAACGGGTGCGGGGTCAGGCGTGGGCGCGGCCGGGGCGGGCGTCATCGTGCCCAGGCCCCGAACAGGCGCGGCCGAAGCCAGGGCGGGCTCGCATGCGGCTGCGGCGGAGGTGGTCGGCGTCTTCGACGTGAGCGGGAACGTCGGAGCGTCCGGATCGGATGCGGATGTGACCGCGGCGGGTCTGTACGCCGCTGCGGCGGAGGTGGTCGGCGTCCTCGAAGTGAGCGGGGACGCGGGCGAGGCCGATGCGGGTGTGCATGTGAGCGGGGCGGGCCCGCATGAGGCTGCGGCGGGGGAACCTGGCGTCCTCGACACGAGCGGGGACGCCGGTGTGTCTGAAGCGGGTGTGGATGTGATCGAGGCGGGCCCGTGCGCGGCTGCGGAGGTGGTCGGTGTCCGCGAAGTGAGCGGGAGCGCGAGCGCGTCCGAAGTGGGTGCGGATGCGAGCGGGGCGGGCCCGCGCGCGGCTGCGGCGGAGCCGGGCGGCGTTCTCGACACGAGGGGGAACGTCGGAGCGTCCGGATCGGATGCGGATGTGAGCGGGGCGGGCGCCGGCGGGGGCGCGCTCGCCCGGCAGGTCCTCGACCGTCAGACCGAGGCCCGGCGTGCGATGCGCCGCCGCGCGGCCGCGAGACGATCCTCCGCGCGCCGGGCTCAGAAGATCGCGAACGCCCAGGTTGCCGTCAACGCGCGGGCGGGCGCCACCGCGAGGGCGGGGACCGGCGCCGGTGGCATGGGCGAGGCGTGGGGCGCGGCCGAGGCCGGATGGGTGAACGGCGGCCGATGGGCCGGTGGCCTGCGGGGTGAGGCCCAGGGCGGTCCCGCCTCCCAATGGGCGGTCAGTGGATTGGGGACCCGGGTGACGACGCGCGGCCGTGCCGGGGGCGCTGGCCGGCGTGGCGGCGAGCCCGCAGGCACCGGTGCGGTGACGACGCGCGGCCCTGGCGGGGGCGCGGGTCGGCGCGGCGGCGAGCCCGCGGGCACCGGCGCGGTGACGACGCGCGGCCTTGGCGGGGGCGCCGGTCGGCGTGGCGGCGAGCTCGTGGGGTCCGGCGGCCGCCGTACGCCCGGCCCCAGGGCCGTACGCGCGCCGAGGCGGGGCGCCGCCGGCGGGTGGCGTCCGGGCACGGTGCTGACGGCCGAGGACCTGGAGGAGACGACCGTACGCCCCGCGCCGTCCGGCCGCCCGGGGGCCCGGCCCTCTCGGACCACCCTCAGGAAGCGGCGCCACCCCGCCCCGCCGCTGCGGCTGACGAGACGCGGCCGGGTGGTCCTGGTCGTCGCCGTGGCGATGATCGCCCTCGGCGTGTTCTGGCTCGGCACACGCGCCGTCGGCATCGCCTCGACCTGGCACCACCCCGGCTCGCAGCACGCGGGCCTGCCCTGGGTGGTGGTCGGCCAGGGCGACACCCTGTGGGAGATCGCCGACGCGGTCAGCCCCGAGGCCGACCCGGCCCCGATGGTCCGCAAGATCATGAACCTCAACGGCCTGTCCAGCACCGTGATCACTCCGGGCATGCGCCTGTACGTCCCGCTCTCGCAGGCAGGCTGAGGGGCAGCTCGCCTGGGGGCGGTTCGCCGGGGGTGGTTCGCGTGGGGGTGGCTCGCGTGGGGTAGTTCGCGTGGGGGGCGGTTCCCGTGGGGGGGTTCGCGTGGGGGGTGGCTCGCATGGGGGTGGCTCGCTTGAAGGGCGGTTCGCCTGAAGGGCGGTTCGCGTGGGGGGCGGTTCGCCTGAAGGGCGGTTCGCGTGGGGGGCGGTTCGCCTGAAGGGCGGCTCACTTGAGGGGCTGCGGTGGGTCGTGGGGCGGCCATCCACCCCGGTGCCCACTCCGGTGCCCACCCCTGTGCGGGGGATGAGTGACCTTTCTCGCGGGCGGCCGAAGGGGCGACTCTCCTCCTGTGCGGTGGAGGGTCCGACGTCGTCGCGGGCGCCTCTGGGGGGTGAGCCAGGGGTGGCCGGCTGCTCTCGCGCTGCGCTGCTGTCCGCACCGGGGCGGCCTCTCCGGCCGCTGACGAGGTGGCACGGCCGTGGGGCAGGACCGGGAGGCAGCGCCCACCCCAGAGGGCTGCGGCCGAGGAGCCGACAGGAGGGTGGCGAGATCGCGAAAAGGGCGAGCCGGCCCATCGCGCCGCCCTTCACCGGCCCGCGCACGGCGACCTCCTGGCACCGCGTCGCGAACCCCTCAAGCGGGGGCCGTCCTGCGGTGCCCCCGACACGGTCATCGGCTGCGCGTGGACGGCCCTTGGCGTGGCCGGCGGCGGTCCGGACGCTCCCGGCGGCCCAGGCGGTCGTCCGTCGTGTGGCGGGGTGGGACGCGGGCCGGGAGCGGGAGGGCGTAAGGTCGGCGCGGTGTGTGCAGTGGGACCGGTGGGGACCCTGGGGCGACACGCCGGGTCTGTTCACTCGCGAGGGGGCTGAGCAGCGAATTCGGTATGGGGCCGGTGTTCGACTTGCGTTCATGGGCGCGCGCTTCTAGGTTTGGACCACAACATCTAGTAGTTACAGCCATGTAGTTCACCACAAATTGTGTTTCCATTGCCGCACCGTGGTACGCCATTGGGCGTGCGTCAGCGTTTTCGCAGGGGTGGCGGCGTGGTTGTGGGCTGCGGCTCGGGGCCCGGTTAGGGAGGCGAATCGGGGTGCATTGTCCGTTCTGCCGTCATCCCGACACGCGGGTGATCGACAGCCGTTCCACCGAGGACGGCGCGGCCATACGGCGGCGGCGTACGTGCCCCCAGTGCGGGCGCAGGTTCACCACGCAGGAGAACGTGCTGCTGATGGTGAGCAAGCGCAGTGGCGTCACCGAGGCGTTCTCCAGGGACAAGGTGATCGCCGGAGTGCGGCGCGCCTGTCAGGGCAGGCCGGTGAGTGAGGACTCGCTGGCTCAGCTCGGGCAGCGGGTGGAGGAGAGCATCCGGGCGACGGGTGCGGCCGAGATCCCCTCCAACGAGGTGGGGCTGGCGATCCTGGGGCCGTTGCGGGACCTCGACGAGGTCGCCTACCTGCGCTTCGCCTCGGTGTACCGGAGCTTTGAGACGCTGGCCGACTTCGAGGCGGAGATCGAGCAGCTTCGCGCGAAGCGGGCGGCCGAGAAGCCCGTCGAGGAGTGAGGCGACGGCCTTCCGCGGGAGCGGGGGGCCGCGGGGCCGTGAACGTGGCGAGGAGACGGCCCGTACGCGTGCCGGGAGGCCGCGGCAACTGAACACCGGATCGTGACAGGACCGGAAGCGTGCGCCCCGGCGGCGGGGGACGGCACGGCGGCAAGACCACGTTGAACCGTATCGAGGGCCGGGTGAGCGGCCCCGGAAGGGGGAAGTCATGACGGAGACGGTGAGCGGCGCGACGGCGGCGCGCGGGGGCAAGCGCGGCCGCAAGGGGCTGAAGATCCGGCGGATCTTCACCACGGAGGGCGTGCACCCGTACGACCAGGTGAACTGGGAGCGCCGCGACGTCGTCATGACGAACTGGCGGGACGGCTCGATCAACTTCGAGCAGCGCGGCGTGGAGTTCCCCGACTTCTGGTCCGTCAACGCGACCAACATCGTGACGTCGAAGTACTTCCGCGGCGCGGTGGGCACCCCGCAGCGCGAGTCGAGCTTGAAGCAACTGGTGGACCGGGTCGTGGGGGTGTACACCAGGACCGGGATCGAGCACGGCTACTTCGCCTCGGAGGAAGACGCCGAGATCTTCGACCACGAGCTGAAGCACGCGCTGGTGCACCAGTTGTTCAGCTTCAACTCGCCGGTGTGGTTCAACGTGGGCACCGCCTCCCCGCAGCAGGTGTCGGCGTGCTTCATCCTCTCCGTGGACGACACGATGGAGTCGATCCTGGAGTGGTACAAGGAAGAGGGCGTGATCTTCAAGGGCGGCTCCGGCTCCGGGGTCAACCTGTCCAAGATCCGCTCCAGCAAGGAGCTGCTGTCCAGCGGCGGCACGGCGAGCGGGCCGGTGTCGTTCATGCGCGGCGCCGACGCCTCCGCCGGCACGATCAAGTCGGGCGGCGCCACCCGCCGGGCCGCCAAGATGGTCGTGCTCGACGTGGACCACCCCGACATCGAGGAGTTCATCGAGACCAAGGCGCGCGAGGAGGACAAGATCCGCGCGCTGCGCGACGCCGGGTTCGACATGGACCTCGGCGGCAAGGACATCGTCTCGGTGCAGTACCAGAACGCCAACAACTCCGTGCGCGTCTCCGACGAGTTCATGGAGGCGGTGGAGAAGGGCAACGACTTCGGCCTGCGCGCCCGCCTGACCGGCGAGGTGATCGAGAAGGTCGACGCCCGCGACCTGTTCCACAAGATGGCCAGGGCGGCGTGGGAGTGCGCCGACCCGGGCATCCAGTACGACGACACGATCAACGACTGGCACACCACGCCCGAGACGGGCCGGATCACCGCCAGCAACCCGTGCTCGGAGTACGTCCACCTGGACAACTCCTCCTGCAACCTGGCCAGCATCAACCTGCTGAAGTTCCTCAAGGACGACGACAGCTTCGACGTCCCGGCGTTCGTCAAGCTCACCGAGCTGATCATCACCGCGATGGACATCTCGATCTGCTTCGCGGACTTCCCGACCGAGAAGATCGCCGAGACGACGCGGGCGTACCGGCAGCTCGGCATCGGGTACGCCAACCTGGGCGCGCTGCTCATGGCGACCGGTCACGCCTACGACTCCGACGGCGGCCGGTCGATCGCGGCGGCGATCACCAGCCTGATGACCGGCGTGTCGTACCGGCGCAGCGCCGAGCTGGCCGGGATCGTCGGCCCGTACGACGGCTACGCCCGCAACGCCGAGCCGCACAAGCGGGTCATGCGCAAGCACGCCGACGCCAACGCCAGGATCGCCACCCTGGGCGGCATCGACGAGAAGGTGCACGCCGAGGCCACCCGTCAGTGGGCCGAGTGCCTGAAGCTGGGCGAGAAGAACGGCTACCGCAACGCGCAGGCGTCGCTGCTGGCCCCGACCGGCACCATCGGCCTGATGATGGACTGCGACACCACCGGCATCGAGCCGGACCTCGCCCTGGTCAAGTTCAAGAAGCTGGTCGGCGGGGGCTCGATGCAGATCGTGAACCAGACCATCCCGCGGGCGCTGAAGCAGCTCGGCTACCAGCAGGAGCAGATCGAGGCGATCGTGGAGTTCATCGCGGCCAACGGCCACGTGGTGGGCGCGCCGGGGCTGCGCGAGGAGCACTACGAGGTCTTCGACTGCGCGATGGGCGAGCGGGCCATCGCCCCGATGGGGCACGTGCGCATGATGGCCGCCACCCAGCCGTTCCTGTCGGGCGCGATCTCCAAGACCGTCAACCTGCCGGAGTCGGCGACGGTCGAGGACATCGAGCAGGTCTACATGGAGGGCTGGCGGCTCGGCCTGAAGGCGCTGGCCGTCTACCGCGACAACTGCAAGGTGGGCCAGCCGCTGTCGGCGGGCAACGGCGGCAAGAAGGCCGAGGAGAAGGCCGAGCAGCCGACGGTCCAGGTGGTGGAGGTCACCCGGCCCACCCGCCGCCGCATGCCGAACCAGCGGCCCAGCACCACCACCCGGTTCACCGTCGGCGGCGCCAAGGGCTACATGACCGCGTCCAGCTACCCTGACGACGGCCTGGGCGAGGTCTTCCTGAAGATGTCCAAGCAGGGCTCCACGCTGGCGGGCGTCATGGACGCCTTCTCCGTGGCGATCTCCATCGGCCTGCAGTACGGCGTGCCGCTGGAGACGTACGTGAGCAAGTTCGTCAACATGCGCTTCGACCCGGCGGGCATGACCGACGACCCCGACGTGCGGATGGCGGCCTCGGTGATGGACTACATCTTCCGCCGCCTGGCCCTTGACCACCTGCCGTACGAGGACCGCGCGGCGCTGGGCATCTTCTCGGCTTCCGAGCGGGCGGCGCAGGCGCGCGGCGAGGACCCGGCGGCGCTGCACGCCGAGGAGGTCCTCGACGCCGAGGCCCTGGCCCAGTCGGCGCCGATCGAGCCCAAGCCCCCGGTCGCCGCGGCGCCGCCGGCCGTCCAGCCGCGCCCGGCCGCCGAGCCGAACCGGGGCCGCGCCCTGGAGAGCCACCAGGGCCGCACCGCCGACGCGCCGCTCTGCATGACCTGCGGCACCAAGATGCGCCCGGCCGGGAGCTGCTACGTGTGCGAGGGCTGCGGCAGCACCAGCGGCTGTAGCTGACGCGTACGCGGGCGGGGAGCGGGCCGGACGGTCCGCTCCCCGCCGCTCATGTGGCGGGCGAGGCGGTTCCGGCCGCGGCGGTGAGGACGTGCTCCACGTCGTCCGGGATGCGCTGGCCGGGGAACCGGGTGGCCTCGCGCTGCCGGCGGTGGTACCAGTCCAGGGGGGTGCCGTGGTGCCGGGCGTCGCGCAGGCCGGGGTCGGCGCCGCGCGACAGCAGGTGGCGGGCGGCGGCGGCCTTGCCGTGCCAGGCCGCCTGGTGCAGGGCCGTGACGCCGGGGCCGTGGTGCCGGCCCGGGGTCGCGTTCACGTCCACCCCGGTGGCCAGGAGGCGGTCGATGACGGCCAGGCGGTCGTTGGCGGCGGCGGTCAGCAGGGCGGCCTCGCGGTCGGCGAGCGGGGTGGCGGGGGTGAGGAACCCGTCGAGGTCGCCCGCGCCCGCGGCCTCGACGATCGTACGCACCCGGGCCCCGGCCGCGACGAGCATGTCGGCGATCCGGGGCTGGCCGAACCAGACCGCGTGGGTGAGGGCGGTGCCGCCCGGGATCTCGCGGCCGGTGGCCTCCAGGCCGGCGCCGGCCTCGATCAGGACCCGGGCCATCTCGGTCTCGTAGTAGCTGACCGCCGTGATCAGGGGTGTCTCGAAGTCATCGGGGTCGCCGTCGGGTGACGCGCCCGCGGCGAGCAGCACGCGGGCGATGTCGGCGGCGCGGTCGTGCTCGGCGAGGCCGTGGAAGCGGGCCACGGCGGCGTAGCCGAGGGCGGGCGCCGACGGGGAGCTGTAGCGGGAGCTGACCCGTTCGCGCGCGAGGCCGGGATCGGCCGCGACCAGGCGGGCCAGGGTTCGCAGGTCGCCGTCGGCCAGGGCGTTCTTCCGCTCCACCTCGGCCTTCAGGCGGCGCCAGGAGGCGAATCCGTGCTCGCGGGCCAGCGCGAGTTGCGCGGCGGCCAGGGTGATCGCGGGGGACAGGGTGATCGCGGGGGACACCGCGTGGATGCGGGCCAGCGCCTGCGGGTCACCGGACGCGGCGGCCCGGCGCAGGTCCTTCGCCAGGCGGCGAAGCCGCCCGAGGTGCGGGCGTTCGGGCAGATCGAGTGGCATGGTCTCTCCCTCGCACCGCCCGCGGCCCGCGTGTCAGGCGGAGGGAAGAGGCCGGGTGCGACCGTGCGCCTGGAGACGGAGGTGGACTCGGTCCTTCCCGCGGGCCCGGATGCGCCCTCCTGCGCGCCCTCAGCATAACCGGGGATCAGCGGCATAACCGGGGATCAGCGCGGGAGCCGGTTGATCGGGTGGTCGCCGGTCGCCCACAGGTGCTGCACGGCGTACGCGCGCCAGGGCCGCCAGGTTTCGGCGTGGCGGGTGAGGGCGGCCGGGGTCGCGGGCAGGCCGAGGGCCAGGGCGGCGTGGCGGACCCCGAGGTCGGTGGCCGTGAACGCGTCCCGGTCGCCGAGCGCGCGCATGGCGATGGTCTCGACGGTCCAGGGGCCGACGCCGGGGAGCGCGGCCAGGCGCGTACGGGCGCGGGCGGGGTCGGCCGACGGGCCGAGGTCCAGGTCGCCGGAGGCCAGCGCGGCGACGAGCGCGGCCATCGTGCGCCGCCGCGCCTGGGGGAGGGCGAGCGTGCCGGGGTCCAGCGTGGCCAGGGCCTCGGCGGTGGGGAACAGGTGGGTCAGCCCGCCCGCCGGGTCGCGTACGGGCTCGCCGTACGCGGCGACCAGGCGGGCGGCGTGGGTGCGCGCGGCGGCCGTGGAGACCTGCTGGCCGAGCACCGCCCGTACCGCGAACTCCGCCCCGTCGGCCGCGCCCGGCACCCGCCGCCCCGGCGCCTTGGCCACCAGGGGCGCGAGCAGCGGGTCGGCCCCCAGCGCGGCGTCCACCGCGGCCGGATCGGCGTCGAGATCGAGGATGCGCCGGCACACCGCGATCGCGGCCGGCAGGTCGCGCTCGTCGGAGAGGATCAGCTCGCACCCGATCCGCTCCGGTTGGGGCCGCAGGGCCGCGATGCCGGGCCCGTGCGGCAGGCGCAGCGTGCGCCGGTACGCGCCGTCGCGCCATTCCTCCACCCCCGGTACGCCGGTGGCCACCAGGTGCCCGAACAGGTTGTCCGGGTGCAGCGGCGGGGTGAAGGGCAGGTCGAGCGAGAAGAGCATGCCGTCCAGGATCGCCGGTCCCGGGAGCGGGCGGCCAGCGGGAATCGGACATGGTGCCGGGACGCGAAGCCGTGCCGGGTACGGGGCGGGGGCAGGTCAGGGGCGGGGCAGGGCACGGGCGGGGACAGGTCAGGGGCGGGGGCAGGTAACGGGCGGGGGCAGGTAACGGGCGGGGCAGGGCAGGGGCGGGGGACAGGTCAGGGGCGGCGGGCGGCGGGGAGCAGGGTCGCGGCGGCGGCCAGGGCGCACAGGGCGGCGGCGGCGAGGACGGCGATGTCGGTGCCGGCGTACAGGCCCTGGCCGCCCACGACGCTCGCCACGGCGGCGACGCCGATCGAGGCGCCGATGTAGCGGGCGGTGTTGTTCGCCCCGGAGCCCATGCCGGCCTGCTGCGGGGGCACGCTCTCGATGGCCAGGTGGGTGAGCGAGGCGTTGATCAGGCCGCTGCCCAGCCCGCCCACGACGAGGCCCCCCACCACCAGCGGCCAGGTGGCGTCGGCGGCGACGCCGAGGAGCGGCAGCGTGCCCGCGCCGGACAGCAGCAGGCCGAGCGCCAGCCGCGCCCGCGCCGAGATCCGCAGCCGCTTTGCGGCCAGCGCGGTGAGGAACGCGACGCCGGACCACGCGCAGAACAGCGCGGCGCTGGTCAGCGGGGCGATGCCGTGCGCGAGCCGGAGGACGGTCGGCAGGTAGCTCATCAGGCCGATCACCGCGACGCCGGCGACCAGCGCGCCCCCGGTGGCCACCAGGAACGGCGGGCGGCGGAACAGCGACAGGTCGATCATCGGCGCGCCTCCGCTCCGGGCGCGGCGGTGCTCGACGGCGACGAAGGCGGCGATGAGCGCGCCCGCGGCGGCCAGGGCGGCGAGCACCGGTGGCCTGGTCCAGCCGGACCTGCCCTCGGTGATCGCGATGAGCAGGGCGGCCACGCCGAGGCCGAGCGTGACCGCGCCGGCGACGTCCGGCGGGCGGGGGTGCTCGGCGCGGGACTCGGGCAGCGCGCGGGAGGCGGCGACGGCCAGCGCGACCGCGGCCAGGGCGATCACCCAGTAGACCGCCCGCCAGTCCCACACCGCGGCCAGGCCGCCCGACAGCAGGGGGCCGGCGGCGATGCCGAGGCCGAGCATCGCGCCGTACCGGCCGGTGGCGTGCAGCCGCTGCGGGCCGCCGGGGAAGGCGTGCCCGATGATGCCCAGGCCGGCCGCCAGCATGGCGGCGCTCGCCGCGCCCTGCACCAGCCGGGCGGCCACGAACATGGGCGTGTTCACCGACGTCGCGACCGCCACCGAGGACAGCGCCAGCAGCCAGGTGCCGATGACGTAGACCCGCCGCCGGCCGTGGTCGTCGGCCAGGCTGCCCGCGACCAGCAGCAGCGCGGCCAGGCCGAGCGCGATGCCGTTGATCATCCAGGCGGGGCCGGTGGGACCGGCGCCGAGGGCGTCCGCCGTGCCGGCGACCGACACCATGGGCGCGGTGTAGTTGATCAGTACGAGCAGTGGCGCCGCGCAGGTCAGCGTGAGGATCGGCCCGGTGGCGCGGGCCGCGGTGGCGGGTGCGGAGATGGCCGTCACGGAGTGCTCCCCTAAGTTCGTTCATTGAACCGACGGTAGGCTGACGACGGTATCACCTGTCGGTTCAGTCAATGAACTAGGGTGGAGGGTATGGGCCTAGGCAAGAACTACGAGGGCCAGGACTGCTCGGTCGCCCGCTCGCTCGAACTCGTGGGCGAGCGCTGGACCCTGCTCGTCATACGCGACGCGATCTACGGCGTACGCCGCTTCGGTGACTTCCTGGCCCACCTCGACGCGCCCCGCGCCGTGCTGGCCCAGCGGCTGACCACCCTGGTCGAGGCGGGCGTGCTGGAGCGCCGCCGCTACCAGGACGCGCCGCCGCGCGACGAGTACGTGCTCACCCCCATGGGCCGGGAGCTGTGGCCGGTGGTGTACCTACTGGGCAGGTGGGGCGAGCGGCACCTGTCGGCCAGGTCGCGGCGCAGGTTCTTCCACATGCCCTGCGACGCCGGGCTCGACGGCAACGCGGCCTGCACCGAGTGCGGGGCGATCCCCGAACTGGAGGACATCGAGGTACGCCCCGGCCCGGCCGCCGACCACCGCAGGACCGATCCGGTCAGCGTCGCCCTGCGCGCGCCGCACCGGCTCCTCCAGCCGTTGCCGTGACGGTCAGGACGCGGCGGCGGTCTCGCGGGCCAGGCGGCGCTCCGCCCAGGGGGCGGTGAGGAAGCCCCGCTTGACGGTGAGGATCTGCACGCTGGCCGTCCAGGACCGCACGCCCGCGATCCCGGCCAGCGTACGGCCGGTGAAACGGCGCGCGTCGGCGGTCGCGGGCAGCGCGACCTCGCACATCAGCGACGACTGGCCCAGCGTGGCCGAGACCCGGCGCACCTCGCGCCGCGCGGCCAGCGCCTCGGCGGCGCGCTCCAGCCGCGACGGCTCCACCGACAGCCAGAACAGGACCTCGGTCGCGTAGCCCAGCGCCGGGGCCGGGACGAACGTGGTCACCGACGCGCAGCCCCGCTCGGTCATCGCCTCGAACCTGCGCCGCACCGTGCTCTCGCTCACCCCCAGCCGCTTGGCCACGGACTGGAAGCTGGCCCGCCCGTCCTCGCCCATCACCCCGAGGATGTCCCGGTCCACCTCGTCGAGGTGGGTGGCGTCGCAGGAGTGCGGCACGCGGGGCGGGGCCAGCCGGGCGGCGTCGGCGCCGAGCGCCTCCAAGGGCCAGTCGCGGCCGGTGTCGTAGGTGTGCAGCACCAGGTCCGCGTGCCCCTGCAGCGCCCCGGGCACCCGCTGCACGTCCTCCACCAGCGCGCCGTACAGGTCGCGGTCCTTGGCCGCCACCAGCTCGAAGACGATGTCGTGCCCGCCGGTCACCAGCGCCAGGAACCCGACCTCCGGCCGCCGCGCCAGCTCGCCCGCCACCCGCGCCTGGCTGCCGGGCGCGCAGCCCAGCCGGACCAGGAAGACCTCAACGGGGCCGTTGTGCTCCAGGTGCGGCAGCACCGCGACGCTCACGACCCCGTCGCCGATGAGCTGCTGCGCCCGCCGCGCCACGGTGGTGGTGGAGGTGCCGATCACCTGGGCGATGTCGGTCCAGCTCGCGCGGCCGTTGACACTGAGCGCCGCGAGGATGCGCCGATCGAGTGAGTCGAGATCATTCATCGGGTGCATCCTGGCGTCTTTGGCCGCCCTTGAACGCCTTTTTACGGAATTCCGGTGCCGTGGTGCGGCTCCGGGAGCGGCGGACGCCGGATGCCCGGGACGCGGCGGGATCAGGCCGCCGAGGTGGGTCCGGGCTTCGGGGGGAAGTGGATGACGTTGCGGCCGGTCCAGGCGCGCATGTCGATCACCTTCGTGTCGGGCGCCGCCGGCCGGCGCCGCACGGTCGCGCTGCGGATGTCGCGGATCTTGTGTCGCGCGACGTGAGGCGGTACCACCACTAGTCTCTTCACCTGAGCCCCCCGGCGTGATGATTTCGTTATATCGGAATACCTACCGATCACCCCGTAAAACCGCCGTAAAACCGGGTGCTAGTAGGGCAGCCGGCGCCCCGAGGGTGAGCGCAGGTCCAGGTCCGGCTTGGGGGCCGGACGCCGGCTGGACGGCCGGGAGATCCTGATACGCCGCATGGTCAGCCTCCTTCCCGCGTGTCGCCTCGACTCTCACCCGCCCGGCTTGACGGGCGGTTGGCGCGCGCTTGCAGTGGACCATGTCCGGGCGCTCGAAGTGCGAGCGTGGCGAGGGCGCCATCGGGCACGGCGCCCTCGGGCACAGGACCGGTGAAGGAGGTCCTGTGACCCGGCCAACCTAACCCCTGGTATGGCCGGGTCACAAATGGATTACTTCCGATAGGAACCGGGCACGGTCCTGCACGTCACGGCGATGCGGTTCCAGGCGTTGATCAGGGCCAGCGCCAGCACCAGATCGGCCAGGACCTCCGGCGCGAAGTGCTTCTCGGCCTCCTGCCACACCGGGTCGGGCACGGTCTCGCCCCGGTCGGCCAGCCGGGTGACCTCCTCGCACAGCGCCAGCGCCGCCCGCTCGGCCTCGGTGAAGTACGGCGACTCGCGCCAGGCCGCCACCGACCACAGCCGCTCGTCGCTCTCGCCCTCCTTCTTGAGCTCGTGGGCGTGCATGTCCACACAGAAGGAGCAGCCGTTGATCTGGCTGGCGCGCAGCTTCACCAGGCCGAGGGTGTTCTTCGGCAGCCTGCTGTTGGCCAGGTACATCTCCACGCCCAGCATGGCCTGGTAGCCCTTGGGGGCAAGCTCGGCGATGTTGATCCTCGGGGTCATGTCGTTCTCCTCAGTTTCTCCGGATTGATCACGATGTCGATCTCGGTGACGCGGCCGTCCGCCACGGCGAGCCCGAACACGTGCGTGAGCCGCCCGCCGCCGACCCGTGCCAGGCCCGGCCAGCCGTTGACGGCCATCGGGGTGAAGCGCGGGCCGGGGCCGAACTTGGCCGCGACGCCGAGCAGGAACCTGGCCACCTTGGCGTCGCCCAGGATCGGCCTGCGGGCCGCGCGGGCCAGGCCGCCGCCGTCGGAGAGCAGGACCACGTCGGGGTCGAGCACGGCCAGCAGGGCGTCCAGGTCGCCGGCCTCGCAGGCGCGGGCGAAGGCGTCCACCACCCGCCGGTGCTCGGCGCCGTCCACGCTGAAGCGCGGGGCCCGCGCCGCGACGTGCCTGCGGGCGCGGGCGGCGAGTTGCCGGCAGGCCGCGGGTGTGCGCCCGACGGCGACGGCGATCTCCTCGAACGGCAGCCCGAACACGTCGTGCAGCACGAACGCGGTGCGCTCGGCGGGGCTGAGCGATTCGAGCACCACCATCATGGCGATGCTCATCGACTCGTCCAGCGTCACGCGGTCGGCCGGATCGGCGGCCTCCGGGCCGGTCACGACCGGCTCGGGCAGCCACGGCCCGACGTACTCCTCCCGGCGGTGCCGCACCGAGCGCAGCACGTCCAGGGCGAGCCGGGAGACCGTGACCACCAGCCAGCCGGCGACGTCGCCGACATGGCCGGGCTCTTGCCGGCTGAGCCGCAGCCAGGCGTCCTGCACCACGTCCTCGGCCTCTTCGACGCTGCCGAGCAGGCCGTAGGCCACCCCCACCAGGCGCGGGCGCAGCTCCGCGAACTCGCGGGCGAGATCCTCGTCGTCGCTCACGTAAGCAAGGACGAGAGGGGTGGCCGGAATGTGACATCCCCTTCCTGGTGTTTCGGAGAACTTTGCCGTGATCAACGACGTCCAACAGCGCGGGATGAGGCAGGCAGGGGATGAGGCATGGGGCAAGCCCTGATCGACGGTGATCCGCACCGGCTCGGCGACTACTGGCTGGCGGGCCGGCTGGGCGCCGGCGGCCAGGGCGTGGTGTACGAGGCGTACGACGCGAGCGGTGTGCGGGTCGCGGTCAAGGTGCTGCACGGTGACCCGCTCAACGCCGCCGGCCTGCGCGCCCGCATGGTCAAGGAGGCCGCCGCCGCGCAGCGGGTCGCGTCCTTCTGCACCGCCAGGGTGCTGGGCGCCGACTTCTCCGGCGAGCGGCCGTACATCGTCAGCGAGTACGTCGAGGGCCCCACGCTGCGCCGCGCCGTGAGCGAGGGGCGGGTGTTCGCCGGCGACGACCTGCACCGGCTGGCCACCGGCATCGCCACCGCGATCACGGCCATCCACGAGGCCGGGGTCGTGCACCGCGACCTGAAGCCCGACAACGTGCTGCTCGGCCCCGACGGGCCGCGGGTGATCGACTTCGGCGTGGCGCGCACGCTGGAGATGTCGCTCACCTCCACCGGCATCGCCGCGGGCACGCCGACGTACATGGCGCCGGAGGTGTTCACCGGGGCGCGGGCCGGGATGCCCGCCGACGTGTTCGCCTGGGGTGCGATCGTGCTGTTCGCCGCGACCGGCCGCGACCCGTTCCAGGCCGACAGCCTGGGCGCGGTGATGCACCGCGTGCTGTCGGTGGACCCCGATCTGAGCCCGCTGCCGCCCTCGCTGCGCGGGCTGGTCGGCGCGGCGCTGGCCAAGGAGCCGACCGGCCGGCCGAGCGCTCCCGAGCTGCTGATCTCGCTGGTCAGCGGCGGCGCGGGCCTGGACATGCCCCGGATGCTGGCCGAGGGCAGCCGCGCCGCCGCCGAGGTGGGGCAGGCCGTGACCGCCGATCCGGCCCTGGGCACGCTGGCCGAGGACTCCTACGCCGTGCTCTCGCCGGCCGAGCGCGAGCTGGTGCCGGAGATCTTCCTGCGCCTGGTCACCGTACGCGACGACGGCGAGCTGTCCGTACGCCGCGCGGCCCGCGAGGAGCTGTTCGGCGGCCGGCCCCCCGACGAGGCCGCGGCGGTGGAGCGGGTCCTCGGCGTGTTCTCCTACCTGCTCACCACGGGCGACGAGATCGCCCTCAGCCGCCCCGCCCTGCCGCACGCCTGGCCGCGCATGCGCGCCTGGGTGCGCGCCAACCGCGACGGCCTGGCCGTGCACCGGCAGATCGCCCTGGCCGCCCGCCGCTGGACCACCGGCGGGCGCAGGGACGCCGACCTGATCCAGGGCGCCACTCTGGACGACGCGCTGCGCTGGGCGGCGACGGAGCGGCGCAACATCACCCTCACGCCCGTCGAGCGCGACTTCCTCGACGCCGCCGCGGCCCTGACCCGGCGCAAGGCGCGCCGCGACCGGATGGTCACCGTGACCCTGGCCGTGCTGCTGGTGGCCGCCCTGGTCGCCGGGGGCGTCGCGGTCTGGCAGAGCCGCGTCGCCGCGCTCCAGCGCGACGAGTCCGAGGCACGGCGCATCGCCGTGGTGGCCGACGGCCTGCGGGCCACCGACCCCGTCGTCGCGATGCTGCTCAGCGTGGCCGCCTGGCGGATCAGCCCGGTCACCGAGGCGCGCGCCGCGCTCATCGGGGCCCTGACCCAGCCCGAGACGCGCGTCTTCCGCGACCCGGCGGCCCAGGGCATCCGCCGCCTCAGCCGGGACGGCCGGGTGCTGGTCAGCATCGGCGACGACCGGGTCCGCGCCTGGGACGTGCGCACGGGCCGCCGGGTTGGCGGGGTGGACGAGTTGGGCACCGGGGTCCACCAGATCCTGGACGCCGAGCTGAGCCCGAGCGGCAAGGTGCTCGCGGTCGCGACCGCGGAGAAGGGGGTGCGGCTGTGGGACCTGCGCACCGGCCGGCCGCTGCCCCGCGGCTACCCGCTCGGGCCCGAGAGCGCCCAGTTGCAGACCGGGATCACGTACGGCAACTCGGAGGACGTGCTGGCGGTGCACATCGGCGAGGGGGAGGCCGTCTGGAACAGCCGGACCGGGCAGACCGGGTGGGCCGAGTGCTGCCACTCGATCGCCGTCCCCGACGGCTCGGCGACGGTCACCGCCGCACTGTCGGGCGACGTGGTGCGGACCGCCTTCCCGAGCGGGCGGCGCGTTGTCCTGGAGAAGTGCGGGGGGTGCCGGCACGAGATCGCGCTCAGCCGCGACGGCCGCATGCTCGCCGTGGCCGACGAGGACGATCTCATCACCCTGAACGACCCGATGACCGGCAAGCAGCGCGGAGAGCCCATGCAGGATTGGAACGGCGGGACGCTGGAGTTCTCCCCCGACGGGGCTCTGCTCGCCTCGACCACCGCGACCGAGGTCCAGGTCTTCCGGGTGGCCGACCGCGCGATGGTGCTGCGGCACGCGATCTCCGCCTCCCAGCCCGACCTGGCCTTCGATCCCGATGGCCACTCCGCCCGCGTTCTCGACGGCGACACGGTCGTGACGCTGGACCTCACCGGCCTGGCCGGCTACGCCAGGCCGAGATGGAGCGCGCTCGCCCCCGGCGGGCGGCTGCTCGCGTCGTGGGACCCGGCGACCGGCGGCGTACGCCTCGGCGAGCCCCTCGCCACCGGCGGTGGCCGCCACACCGGGCGCACGCTGGGGCGGAAGCCGAGCGGCGCCTGGAGCCTGTCCCTCACGGCGTTCAGCCCGGACGGACGCGCCCTGGCCGCCGGGGGCAGCGACGACGACGGCACGGAGATCGTGGTCTGGGACACCGGCACCGGCGCGGAGCAGGCCAGGATCACCGGCCTGCCGTCGCCCCCCGACTCGGTGGCCTTCTCACCCGACGGCCGCCGCCTGGTGTCGGTGACGAGTGACGTGAACAGGCCGGTCTTCCTGGTGGACCTGTGGGACCTGGACTCCGGCGAGCGGCTGTGGCGGGTGACCCGCGACCTGGCGCGCGAGGCCGCCTTCACCCCCGACGGCCGGACCGTGCTGGTGCGGGGCGACGACGCGATGGCCTTCGACGTCGCGGCCTTCGACGCGGCGACCGGGGAGCCGCGCGGCCCGGCCACGCTCGGCGGGGCGAGCCGCGGCGTGCGCTTCGGCTCCGGAGGCGTCCTGTACGCCGCCGGTGACGCCGAAGGAAGCCTGACCATGTGGGTGCCCGGCTCGCCCGCCCCGGTGGAGGTGACCCTGCGCGGCTCGACCCGCGACATCGCCGGCCTGGCCGCCGCCCCGGTCGGCGGCCCGCTCGCCACGGTGGCCCGCGACGGCACGGTCGCGGTGTGGGACCGCGCCACCGGCGCGCTGCTCGGCAGGGTGAGCGGGCCCCCGGTCGCGATCACGGACCTGGCGTTCTCCGCCGACGCCGCCCGCCTGCTCATCCTGGACGCCAACGGCGGCCTCGGCGTGCACCGGCTCCGGCCCGGCGACGCGGCCGCCGAGGTGTGCGCCCGCGCCGGGCGGGGCCTGTCGGAGAAGGAGTGGCGGGCCCACCTGCCCGGCCTTCCCTACCGTGAGGTGTGCCGCCTTTAGTCGTCGAGCCGGATCAGCGCCGTGCCGCCGGGGGCGAGGGAGAGCGTGCCCTCGGCCCGCACGCCGGTCACCACATCGGTGCCGTGCGCCTTCACCTCGCGGGTGTCCGCGCCGTGGTTGATCGCGAACAGCCAGGGGCCGCGGCGTACCGTCTCCACCCCGGCCCCCACCCCGGCCGGCTCCATGGGGAGCCCGGCGGCGGCCAGCACCCGCGCGTACGCGGTGTCGCCGAGCCGGGTGGAGACGTAGCAGGCCGTGCCGGCGCCGGCGCGGTTGACCGTGACGGCGGGCAGCCCGGCCAGTTCGGCGCCGGTGGGGTGGGGGGCGGCGTAGCGCAGCAGGGGGCGGGCGCCGTCGAGGTGGACGTGCTCGCTCCACACGGTGCCCTCGCCGCCGTCGGACAGCGGCACCGGGGCCGGGAGCGGGTGGAACTCCTCCACCCGCACGCCCAGCACCTCGCGGAAGGCGGCCGGGTGGCCGCCGAGGCGCACCCGGCCGTGCTCGTCGGCCACGCCGCTGAAGTAGGACACCACCAGCGTGCCGCCGCCGCGCACGTAGGCGCGCAGGTTCGCCGCCTCGGCGTCGCCGATCAGGTAGAGCGAGGGGGCGAGCACCATCCGGTAGCGGGACAGGTCCGCGCCCGGGTGGGCGAAGTCCGCGGTGACGCCGTGCCGCCACAGCACCCGGTGTGCCTGGCTCACGGCGTCGTGGTGGTCCAGGCCGGGCGACGGCAGGCTGGGCGCCTGGAGGGCCCAGGAGCACTCCGGGTCCCACAGGATCGCCACGCCGGCCTCCACCCGCGCGTCCGGCCCGGCCAGGTCCGCAGGCAGACGGCCGAGCAGCGCGCCCAGCTCGCAGACCTCGCGGAAGACGCGCGAGTCGGGGCCCGCGTGCGGCACCATCCCGGCGTGCCACTGCTCGGCGCCGCCGCGTGAGGCGCGCCACTGGAAGAACATCGCGCCCTTGGAGCCCCGGGCGACGTGCTGGAGGCTGTGCCGCAGCGTCTCGCCGGGGCGTTTGGCGAGCATCCGGCCGTCCGCGTGGATCATGCCCGGGGCCTGCTCCATCAGCAGCCACGGCCGCCCGCCGGCCCAGGAGCGGGCCAGGTCGGCGGCCATCGCGGTCTCCTCGGCCGCGCCCTCGCCCGCCTGCCCGGGATAGTGGTCCACCGCGATCAGGTCCATCTCGCCCGCCCAGCGCCAGGGGTTCACCGGGGACCAGGCGCCGAAGTGGAGGTTCGTGGTGATCGGGACGCCGGGGGCGGCGGCGCGCAGGATGTCGCGCTGCTCGCGGAAGTGGTCCAGCATCTCATCGGACAGGAAGCGGCGGAAGTCCAGCGCATGGGCCGGGTTGGGCAGCCACTGGGTGGCGCGCGGGGGGAGGATCTGCTCCCAGGCCGAGTAGTGCTGGCTCCAGAACGCCGTGGTCCACGCCTCGTTGAGGGCGTCCAGCGTGCCGTGCCGGCGCCGCAGCCAGGCCCGGAAGGCCCGTGCCGTGTGGTCGCAGTGGCAGGGGGTGCCGTACTCGTTGTGCACGTGCCACATGGCCAGCGCCGGGTGGCCGGAGTACCGCTCGGCCAGGGCCCGCGCGATCCGGGCCGACGCCTCCCGGTACTCCGGCGCGCTGACGCAGTAGGTGTCGCGGCTGCCGTGCGTGAGCGGGACCAGGTCGCGCCGGACGGCCAGCGCGCCGGGATGGGCGAGCGTGAACCACGGTGGCGGGCTCGCGGTCGGGGTGGCCAGGTCCACGCGCACGCCTCCCTCGTGCAGCAGGCCGAGCACCCGGTCCAGCCAGCCGAAGTCGTACCGGCCGGGCTCCGGCTCCAGCCGGCTCCAGGCGAACACCCCGACGGTGACCAGGTTGACCCCGGCCCGCCGCATCAGCGCCACGTCCTCGCGCCACACCTCCTCCGGCCACTGCTCGGGGTTGTAGTCGCCGCCGTAGCACAGGCCGGCGACGCGCTCGCTCCAGTCCATCCGAGACGTCCTTAATTCGGCTGGACGCCAAACTAATCCGGCTCGCGGCCGGCGGTCAACGCGTACGGGCCCGGCCAAGGAGGTTGCGGGTGGGTAAAGGAGTGCGTAAAGATCGCTCGGGTGTGTCACCCGGAGAAGGGGGAGTGCTGGTGAGGATCGCCACGAAGGGCGTCGCCGTGGCCGTGGCGCTGGCCGGAGGGCTCGCGCTGACGCCGGCCGGGGCGGTGTCCGCGGCCGTCGGCTACACGCCCGAGGGCATCTGCGGCGCGGGCTTCTCGCGCGTCAGCGACGGCTCGCGCGCGGTCAAGGCCGGAAGGGACGTGTACGGGCGGATCTATCTGCTCTACAACCGCAGGACCGGCTACAACTGCGTGACGCTGATCAAGTCGGCCTTCACCCGGACCAAGACCTGGACGAGCGCCACCCTGAGCGTGCAGGGCGGGCGGACCGAGACCGACGAGGGCCAGTTCAAGTACTACGCCGGGCCGGTCAGGCTGCCGGCGCGCGACGCGTGCGTGAAGTACTGGGGCGCCACGCGTGACACCCGTCTGGACTTCACCGAGGCGACCGGCGGGCGCAGGACCTGGGGCAACTGCCACTAGGCGTTCCGGGCGCGATCGCGTGAAGGGGCGCGGGGATCATCCCCGCGCCCCTTCCGCGTGTTCGGGGGTCCTCGTCCCGTTGACGTTTGTTGGTATGGTCGGCAAACTAATTAGCGCCTGGCCGCATTGACTGAGGAGCCCCCATGCCGTTTCGTCCGCCTCTGGTCGCGCATGAGTACTTCGTTGCGGACCCGCCCGAGCTGCCGGTGCGGGCGCCGGGAGAGGGCGGCCTGTCCGCGCTGGTCCGGGCCGAGCTGGTGAGCGCGGACGCGTACGGCGTGACGCTCAAGGGCCAGACCGGCGCGGACGAGACCCTGGTCGTGCAGGTGGGCACGGCCGGCGAGGGAGTGATCCGGGTCCGCCTCGGCCAGGACGCCGACGCGCGCACCCGATCGGCGCGCGCGACCACCATGGTCACCCCCGGCGAGTACCCGGGCGCGCGGGTCGAGGTGGGCGAGGGCGCCGTGGTCCTGGACGCCGGCGCGCTGCGCGCGGAGATCACCTTGAACCCGTGGCACCTGCGCTTCACCGACGCCTCCGGGCGGCTGCTGGTGGAGCAGGACCGGGGCCATGTGGACATCAGCGGCCGGCTGCGCACCCTGCCCTTCGGCCGGTCCACCGCCGACGGCGCGCCCGTGGCCTACCACGAGAGCTTCGCCGCCGCGCCCGACGAGGCGTTCAGCGGGTTCGGCGAGTCGTTCACCCCGCTGGACAAACGCGGCCAGCGGCCCGTGATGTGGAACTTCGACGCCTTCGGCGCGGAGTCGCAGCGGGCGTACAAGAACGTCCCGTTCTACGTCTCCAGCCGCGGCTACGGCGTGCTGGTGGACAGCGGCGCCCCGGTCGAGTTCGACGTGTGCCAGTCCACGCACAGTTGCCTGCAGATCCTGGTCCCCGACGACCTGATCGACTACTACGTGATCGCGGGCCCCGGCCCGGCCGAGGTGCTGGCCCGGTACGATCTGCTCACCTGCGCGCCGTCGCTGCCGCCGAAGTGGGCGTTCGGCACCTGGATCTCCTCGGGGTTCTTCGTGGACACGCAGGAGCGGGTGCTGGCGCGGGCCCGCCGGATCAGGCAGAGCGGCATCCCGTGCGACGTGCTGCACCTGGACTGCTACTGGCAGGTCAAGGGGAACTGGTCCGACCTGCGCTGGGACCGGGACAACTTCCCCGACCCCGAGGCGATGCTGGCGGAGCTGGCGGGCATGGGGTTCAAGGTCAGCCTGTGGATGAACCCATACGTCTCGCACCTGAGCCCGCTGTTCGCCGAAGCCGACGAAGCCGGATATTTCCTGAAGAAGCGTGACGGCACGACGTACGTCGCCGACTGCTGGCACGGCAGCTACCCCGCCTGCGGCATCGTCGACTTCACCAACCCCGAGGCCGTGGCCTGGTTCCAGGACCTGCTGCGCCCCCTGCTGCGCCAGGGCGTCGCGGTGTTCAAGACCGACTTCGCCGAGGGCGTGCCCGCCGACTCGCTCGCGCACAACGGCATGACCGGCACCGACCTGCACAACGTCTACACGCTGCTGTTCAACGACGCCGTCGCCGAGGTCACCCGCGAGATCAACGGCCACTCGCTGGTCTGGGCCCGCTCGTCGTACCTGGGCGGGCAGCGGCACTCGGCGCAGTGGGGCGGCGACACCTACACCAGCTACGCCGCGATGGGCAGCACCCTGCGCGGCGGCCTGGCCCACGGGCTGTCGGGCGTGCCGTTCTGGAGCCACGACGCCGGCGGGTTCACCGGTACCCCCAGCCCCGATCTGTACGTACGCTGGGCGCAGTTCGGCGCGCTGTCGCCGCTGGTCCGCTTCCACGGCACCACCAGCCGTGAGCCGTGGGAGTTCCCCGACTACGCCGAGAAGGGCGCGATCGAGGCGATCCGACTGCGTTACCGGCTCATGCCCTACCTCTACACCGCCGCCGTCACCGCGGCGGAGACGGGCGCGCCCATGATGCGCGCGCTGTGCGTGGACTTCCCGGACGACCCGGTGGCCTGGCAGGCCGACCTGGAATACCTGCTCGGCCCCGACCTGCTGGTCGCCCCCATGACGTCGCCCGACGGCACCCGGCAGGTCTACCTGCCCGCCGGGTCCTGGGTGGACTACTGGACGGGCGAGGTGCTCGACGGCGGCGCGTACGTCCGGGTGACCGCGCCGCTCGACCGGATCCCGCTGTACGTACGGCACGGCGCGATCCTGCCCACGGCCGAACCGGGGGAGGCCGTGGGCGACGGGCCCTTCGGGGAGATCACCCTGGTGGGCTACGGCGCCGGGGACGGCGCCCGCACGACGATCAGGGACCTCGACGGCGAGACCACGGTCACGGCGACGCGCGACGGCGACACCCTCCGCCTCGTCGTGTCGGGCCCCGCGCGCATCCGCGCGGCCGAGAACGTGCCCGGCCCCGTCGAGATCATCACGACGTGAAGCAGGCGAGCAAGACCACACCACCCCTGGAGAGGCACCATGTTCAAGCTACGAGCGGTCGCGGCGCTGGCCGTCGCGGCCCTGGCCCTGGCCGGCTGCGGCGGCGGGTCCGACGAGCCGGGGGGCTCCTCGGCGGAGGGCCGCACGCTCACGCTGTGGCACTACGAGACCGCCAACAGCGCCATGGGCGTCGCCTGGGCCGAGGCGATCAAGCAGTTCGAGGCCACCCACCCGGGCGTCAAGGTGAAGTTCGAGGAGAAGGGCTTCGAACAGATCCAGAAGACCGCGAGCATGGTGCTCAACTCCGACCAGGCGCCGGACATCCTGGAGTACAACAAGGGCAACGCCACCGCCGGCCTGCTGTCCAAGCAGGGGCTGCTCACCGACCTGAGCGCCGAGGCGACCAAACGCGGCTGGGACCAGCTGCTCAGCCCGTCGCTGCAGACCACCGCGAAGTACGACGAGCGCGGCATCATGGGCTCCGGCAACTGGTACGGCGTGCCCAACTACGCCGAATACGTGATGGTCTACTACAACAAGGACATGTTCGAGAAGCAGGGCATCACCGCCCCGCCGACGACGCTCGACGAGTTCACCGCCGCCATGGACAAGTTCGTCAAGGCGGGCATCACCCCGATCTCGGTCGGCGGCGCGGAGTACCCGGCCCAGCAGATCATGTACCAGCTCGCGCTGAGCAAGGCGAACCGGCAGTGGGTGGACGCCTTCCAGCTCTACAAGGGCAAGGTGGACTTCCACGGCCCGGAGCTGACCTTCGGCGCGCAGACCTTCGCCGACTGGGTGAAGAAGGGCTACATCGCCAAGGACTCCGCCGGGATCAAGGCCGAGGACATGGGCCTGGCCTTCATGAGCGGCAAGTTCCCGATCATGGTGTCCGGAAGCTGGTGGTACGGCAGGATCGCCGATGAGGTCAAGGACTTCGAGTGGGGCACGTTCCTGTGGCCGGGCAACCAGTTCAGCGCGGGCTCCAGCGGCAACCTGTGGGTGGTGCCGGAGCAGTCGAAGAACAAGGATCTGGCCTACGACTTCATCGACATCACCATGAAGAAGGACATCCAGAACAAGCTCGGCAACGCGGGCGGCGTGCCCGTGGCCGCCGACCCCGCCGCGATCAGCGATGAGAAGAACAAGGAGCTCATCGACAACTTCAACAAGCTCGCCGCGCAGGACGGCCTGGCCTTCTACCCCGACTGGCCGGCGCCCGGCTACTACGACGTGATGGTGGCGGGCGTACAGGAGCTGATCAACGGCAGCAAGGAGCCGTCGGCGGTCCTGGACGAGCTGGCCCAGCCGTACAACGACAACCTGGCCGACATCGGCGGCTGAGGGCCGCCGCGCCCCACATCCCGCACTCCCGCTCGACGACCAGTACGAAACACAACGAACCCGCCACGAACGCGACCGGCAGGAGCCCGGTCCGTGCGGAATGCGGGGCGGGCCCGCCGCCCTGGGCGGCGGCGGGCCCTGCCGAAAGGTGACCCATGGCAGTACAAGCTCCGGCGGCCCGGCCGGCGGCGACGCGGGAGGCCGGGCCGGGCCGGGCGGCCCCGCGGCGCGGCGGCTACTGGCTCTACCTCCTGCCCAGCGCGGTCCTGTTCCTGGCCGTGATCGTGGTGCCGTTCGCGATGAACGTCGGCGCCAGCTTCACCCGGTGGACCGGCGTGGGCACTCCCCGCTGGACCGGGCTGGACAACTACACGCGGCTGTTCGCCGACGAGACCTTCTGGGCGTCGTTCCGGCACAACGTGCTGCTGATCGTCGCGATGGCGATCGTGCCCACGATCATCGGCCTGGTGCTGGCCGCGGCGCTGTTCGACTACATCGGCAAGCGGTTCGGCGCGCGCACCGCGAGCGCGCTGCGCGCGGCGTACTACCTGCCGCAGGTGCTCCCGGTCGCGGTCGCGGGCGTGGTGTGGGGGTGGATGCTGCACCCCTCCTACGGCGCGCTGAACCAGGTGCTCCAGGCGGTCGGCCTGGACGGGCTGGCGCGGAACTGGCTCGGAGACCCCGACCTGGCCCTGGCCACGGTCATGGCGATCATGGTCTGGTTCCAGCTCGGCTACCCCGTGGTGATCTTCATGGCCGGGCTGCAGCGGGTCGATCCCGCGCTGTACGAGGCCGCCGAGATCGACGGCGCTTCCTGGTGGCGCCGATTCTGGCACATCACCGTGCCGCAGATCCGCCAGGAGATCTTCGTGGTGCTGCTGACCTGCACGATCGCCGCGCTGAAGGTGTTCGGCCCGATCTTCGTGCTCACCGGCGGCGGTCCCGGGCGGGCCACCATGGTCCCGTCCTACTTCAGCTACGTGAACTTCTTCGAGAAGGCCAACGTCGGGTACGGCTCGGCCATCGCCACCGTGCTCGCGATCATCATCGTGATCGTCACCGCCTTCTTCCTGAAGTTCCAGGACAGGGGCGAGCGATGACCACCGTCCAGACCAGCAGGCGCTACGGCCCCGGGCGCTGGGCCGTGCTCGCGGCGCTCGTCGTGTTCGCCGTGGTCATGCTGGCCCCGTTCGCTATCGTCTCGCTGAACGCGATCAAGACGCCCGCCGACTACTCCACCAACGGGCCGCTCTCGCTGCCCTCGGAGCTGTACCTCCAGGGCATCATCGACTTCTGGAACCGGGTCGACTTCGGCCGCAAGCTGCTCAACAGCCTGATCACCAGCGGCGCGGTGGCGGTGCTCGCGGTGATCCTGTCGGTGCTCAACGCGTACGCGCTGGGCATCGGCCGGGTCAAGGGCCGGCTGTGGATCCTGGTGGTGTTCCTGGTCGCCAACACCATGCCGCAGGAGGCGCTGGCGTACCCGCTGTACTACCTGTCCAAGGAAGCCGGCCTGTACGACACCCAGCTCGCCGTGATCATCATCTTCACCGCGATCCAGGCCGCCTTCGGCACCTACCTGCTGTCCTCGGTGCTCGGCGCGTTCCCCCGGGAGATCCTGGAGGCCGCCGAGATCGACGGCGCGGGCCGGTGGCGGGCGCTGTGGCGGATCGTGGTGCCGATCAGCCGCCCCACGATCTCGGTGCTGCTGATCTTCTTCTTCATTTGGACCTGGAACGAGTTCTTCCTGCCGCTGATCTTCCTGATCAGCAACGACAACCAGACCGTGCCGGTCGCCCTGGGCGTGCTCCAGGGGCAGCGCATGATGGACGCCACCATGTCCAGCGCGTCCGCGCTGCTCGGCATCGTACCGGCGGTCGCCTTCTTCCTGATCTTCCAGCGGACGCTCACCCGGGGCGTCACGGTGGGGGCCATCAAGTAACGCGCTTCGACCCTTCCTGACTTGGAGGCGCCATGTCCTCACGCAGGCCGCTGCTGTCCGCGGCCGTCGCGCTCGGCCTGGTCGCGGGCTTATGCACGCCCGCGCGGGCGGCCGAGGACCTCCCGTTCCGAGACCCCGCGCTGCCCCTCGCGCAGCGCGTGGACGACCTGCTCGGCCGGCTCACGCTGGACGAGAAGATCTCGCTGCTGCACCAGTACCAGCCGCCGATCGAGCGGCTCGGCATCGGCCTGTTCAAGACCGGCACCGAGGCCCTGCACGGCGTGGCCTGGTCCACCGACTACGACGACAACGGCAACGTGGTGACCGCCAACGGCACGGTGTTCCCGCAGGCGGTCGGCCTGGCCAGCACCTGGGACCCGGAGCTGATCCACAAGGTCGGCTCGGCGGTCGGCGACGAGGCGCGCGGCTTCAACGCCCGCGACCCGCGGGTGTGGGGGCTGAACCTGTGGGCGCCGGTGGTCAACCTGCTGCGCGACCCGCGCTGGGGCCGCAACGAGGAGGGCTACTCCGAGGACCCGCACCTGACCGGGGCGATCTCCACCGCGTACGCCGCCGGCATGCGCGGCCCCGACCCCGACCACCTCAAGACCGCGCCCACGCTCAAGCACTACCTCGCCAACAACAACGAGATCCGCCGCGACACCACCTCCTCCAACCTGCGGCCCCGGGTCAAGAAGGAGTACGACGAGGCCGCCTTCAGGCCCGCCATCGAAAGCGACGCGGCGACCGGCGTGATGGCGGCGTACAACCTGGTCAACGGCAGGCCCGCGACCGTGCTGCCCGACCTGGGCGAGGAGGTGAGGAGCTGGACCGGCCGGACCCTGTTCAACGTCACCGACGCGGGCGCGCCGAACAACCTGGTGGGCTCCCAGGGCTACTACCCGAGCCTGACCGAGGGCAACGCGGCGACGCTCAAGGCCGGCCTGGACAGCTTCACCACCGACAACACCAACGCCGAGCCGACCACGACCGCGATCAGGACCGCGCTCTCCAAGGGGCTGCTGGCCGAGTCGGACGTGGACACCGCCGTGCGGCACATCCTGTCCATCCGGTTCCGGCTCGGCGAGTTCGATCCGGGCGGCGGCCCGTACGGGAAGATCGGCGAGAGCGCGATCGGCACCCCCGAGCACCGCGCCCTGGCCCGGCGCACCGCCGCCGAGGCGATGGTGCTGCTGAAGAACGCGGGCAAGACCCTGCCGCTCGACCCGGCCAGGACCAGGAAGGTCGCGGTCATCGGCCCGCTGACCCAGACCGTCTACACCGACTGGTACTCCGGCGGCCTGCCGTACCGGGTGACCCCGCTGGACGGCATCAAGGCCCGGCTCGGCTCCGGCGCGAGCGTCACCGCCACCGAGGGCGTGGACCGCATCGCGCTGAAGGAGGTCACCACCGGCAAGTACGTCAGCGCGGGCACCGGCGCCGGCGCGGCGCTCAAGGTGGGCGCCACGGCCGCCGGCGACACCGAGAAGTTCGACGTCTTCGACTGGGGCCAGGGCGTGCTGACCCTGCGCAGCGTGGCCAACGGCAAGTACGTGGGCTACAACTGGTCCACCTTCGTCAACGACCAGGACCAGCCCAACGGCTGGTTCGTGATGCAGCAGTTCAAGCTGGAGGAGCAGCCCGACGGCACGTACGCCGCCCGCTACGCCGGCTACGAGAAGGCCCACGACTGGTCCGGCCCCAACCACTACCTGACCGTCGGGCCCGACGGCACGCTCACGCTCGGCTCGCCGACCGCCGAGGGCGCCGCCCGCTTCACCAAGGAGGTCGTCGCCGACGGCGCCCGCGGCGCGGCCGAGGCGGCGAAGGGCGCCGACGCGGCGGTCGTCGTGGTGGGCAGCATGCCGTTCATCAACGGGCGCGAGGACCACGACCGCACCAGCATGGCGCTGGCCGAGGGCCAGAGCGAGCTGATCAAGGCGGTGCGCGCGGCCAACCCGAACACGATCGTGGTGGTGCAGAACAGCTACCCGACCACGCTGAACTGGGAGCAGGCCAACGTGCCCGCGATCGTGTGGACCTCGCACGCCGGGCAGGAGACCGGCAACGCGCTGGCCGACGTGCTGTTCGGCGCGGTCAACCCCGCCGGGCGGCTGACCCAGACGTGGTACCGCTCGGAGTCGGACCTGCCGGACATCCTGGAGTACGACATCGTCAAGGCCCAGCGCACGTACCTGTACTACAAGGGCGATCCCCTGTACGCCTTCGGCCACGGCCTGTCGTACACCTCCTTCCGGTACGGCCCGCTGCGGCTCAGCTCGGGCACGATCGGCGCGGACGGCACGGTCACCGTCAGCGTGGACGTGACCAACACCGGCTCGCGCGCCGGGCAGGAGGTCGTCCAGCTCTACGGCCACCAGCGGGCCTCCCGCGACCCGCAGCCGGTCAAGGAGCTGCACGCCTTCCAGAAGGTGAGCCTCAAGCCCGGCCAGACCAGGACGGTCAGCCTGAAGGTCCGCGCGGCCGACCTCGCGCACTGGGACGTGACCCGCAACAAGTGGGTGGTCGAGTCGGCGACCCACGACATCATGGTGGGCTCCTCCTCCGCCGACATCCGGCGCAAGGCCGCGCTGCGGGTCCGGGGCGAGACGATCCCCGCCCGCGACCTGTCCAAGCCGACCCGGGCCGTGGACTTCGACGACTACCAGGGCGTCGAGCTCGTGGACGAGTCCAAGGCGCGCGGCGACGCGGTGGGCGCCTCGGCGGGCGACTGGATCGAGTTCGCCGGCAGCGCCCTGAACGCGCGCACGTTCACCGCCCAGGTCGCCCGCCCCGCGGCCGGCACCGCGAGCGTGCAGATCCGCGCGGGCGACCCCGTGCGCGGGCGGCTGCTCGGCACCGCCACGGTCCCGTCCACCGGCGACAAGTACGCCTACACCACCGTGACCGCGCCCCTCACCGGCGCGACCGGAAAGCAGGACGTCTACCTGGTCTTCACCGGGGATCTTCGCATCTCCTCCTTCACGCTGGGCTGAGCCGGTGACTGGCGGTCCGCGCGCGGGGTAGGGCTACCCGCGTACGGACCGCCTTCGGTTTGCATTGGGGGACACCATGGGGCGCTGCGAGACGTGCGGCAACGACTACGACATGAGCTTCGAGATCCACGCGCAGGGGAAGGTGCACACCTTCGACTCCTTCGAGTGCGCGATCACCCGGATGGCCCCGGTGTGCGAGCACTGCGGCTGCCGGATCGTGGGCCACGGCGTCCAGGCCGGCACTCGCTGGTTCTGCTGCGCCCACTGCGCCCGCGAGGAGGGCGCCAAGTCGATCGTGGACCGCGTGGAGGCGATGGCCTGAGCGGTTCTACTTCGCGGTGAACCAGAGCGTGCTCTTCGCCATCTCCTTGGCCGGCCCCTCGGCCAGGGTGCGCACCGCCGTGCCCTCCAGGTCCACCAGGACGACCTTGGTGGTCTTCGCCCCGGTCATCGTGGCCATGTAGTGCCGGTCGTCGAGCCACCCGTTGAACCGCGAGCGGGTCGGCAGCGGCACCGTGGCGCGGCGGGCGCCGGTGGCGGCGTCCCACAGGCACAGCCCGATGTCCGGGGCCGGGCACTCGGTGGTGAACACCTCGCCGTGATCGGCGACGCTCGTCACGCCGGCCGGCGACAGGTCGCCCACGTTCCGGAACGAGCGCACCTCCGTGCCGTCCAGGCGGCGGAAGCGGACCGCGCCGTCGGCCGTCTGGTGCATCACCGTGCCGTCGGGGCCCCAGGCGTACGCGGCGGTGCCGGCGCCGGGGACGTTCCTGACGACGACCGAGCGGGCGGCCGGGTCCACCACGACGAATCCCGTCGTCACGTTGTCGCGGTAGACGGTGAGCAGGAGCCGCTGGTCGGTGTGCCAGCGCATGTCCGCGGCGTTGCCGGGCTTGTCGTCCACGCGGAGCTGCACCTCCTCGCCCCGGGCGCGGTCCACGATCCTCAGCCTGCTGTAGTCGGTGCGGGTGAAGTTGGTGGTGGGCAGCGCGGCGACGTACGCGCCGCCGGGGGAGACGATCGGGAACTGGTAGGTGCCGAAGAAGGCGAACTCGCCCGTCTTGGGGTCGCGGACGTAGGACGGGGCGCCCGTGAACGTGTCGTCGCCGGCGCCGTACAGGGAGGAGGCCCACACCGGGTCCGCCGGGTTCTCGTGCAGCACGATGCCGGTGTCGGGGATGGGCGAGGTGACGGTCGAGGTGGCCGCCATCGGGCCGGACGACGGGGTGGGACGCGGCGCCGGCGGCGCGGAGGAGCTCGGGGGACCGGCAGTGGAGCCGGACAGGTGGTACGCCACGCCGCCGCCCGCCGCGACCAGGGCCAGCGCCGCGGCGGCGGCCACGTACGCGCGGCGGCGCCGGGGCCGGGGAGGCGCGGGCGAGGGCGGGGTGGCCACCGCCTCGCCCGCGGCGAGCAGGTCCTGCTGCGGAACCGGATGGCCGAGCAGCGTCAGCAGCGCCTGCGACGCCGTCGGCCGCTCGCCCGGGTTCTTGGCCAGGCACCGCGCGACCAGCTCGCGCAGGTCGCCGTCCAGGCCGCCGTCCGGGGCGCCGAGGTCCGGCTCTGCGGACAGGATGCGGTTGATCACCACGGGCAGGTCGCCCGAGCCGAACGGCGGCCGGCCCGTCGCCGCGGCCACGATCGTGGACGCCCAGGAGAACATGTCCGCGGGCGCGCCCGAGCCGCCGATCGTGAACTGCTCCGGCGCCATGTACGGCGGCGTGCCCACGATGTGCTCGCCGGTGAGCTCGCTCACGTCCAGGCCGCGCGCGATGCCGAAGTCGATCACCCGCGGGCCGTCCCTGCTGAGCAGCACGTTGCCCGGCTTGAAGTCGCGGTGCACCACGCCCGCCTGGTGGATCGCGGCCAGCGCGGTCAGCGTGCCCAGCGCGAGCCGGCGCAGCTCCGCCCCGCGCAACCGCCCCCGCTCGGAGATCACCTCCGAGAGCGAAGGGCCGTCCACGTACTCGCTGACGATGTACGGCAGCCCGTTCAGCTCGCCGGTCTCCAGCACGCCGGCGGTGCAGAACGCCTTCACCCGCCGGGTCAGCTCGATCTCCCGCCGGAAGTCGCCCAGCGAGCCCTCCTCGCCCAGCCCCGGGCCGTACCGCAGCATCTTGACCGCGACCCGCATGCCGCCGGGCCCCTCGCCCAGGTAGACGACGCCCTGGCCGCCCTCGCCGATCCGGCCCAGGATGCGGTAGCCGGCCACCTCGGCCGGGTCGCCCCCGAGCAGCGGCTTCGTCCGCGTCGCCATCAGCGCACCACGGGCGCCCACTGGAGGGAGGCGCTGAGAGGATCGACGTCCGCGAGCACCCGGGCGACGTCGCCGGTGAAGTCCACGATCCGGACCTCGCCCTCCCTCCTGTCCTTCTTGCCCTTGCCGGGCTGGTGAATGAGGAGGTGGTTCTCATCGAACCAGCCGAGCAGGCCCGCCTCACTGCTGATCTTCGGCACGGTCGCCCTGCGCACACCGGTGTCGGCGTTCCATACGCACAGGTCCTCCCCGTTCGGGCAGACGGTGAGGAACTGCTTGCCGGAGGGCGAATACCAGTCGGGGGCGCGCGGCGGCCGGCCCACCCAGTGCATGCTCCGGACCACCTGCCCGGACAGGTTGTAGAACTCCATCCCGTACGACTTGCCGTTGCCGTAGCCCCGCACGATCGTGCCATCCGGGGTGAAGGCGTAGGTCAGCCGGATGTCGTCGTGGTACTCGGCCTCCACCACCGTGGCCTTCTTCGTCGTCACGTCGATCAGGGCGAAGCCGGTGATCCGTTCCCGCTTCTCGTCGGTCACCGACAGCAGCAGCCGCCTGCTGTCGCGCGACCAGACCGGGAACCAGGTCTGCTGCGGCTTCTTGACCGTCGTCACGGTGAACTTCTCACCGGTGGCGAGGTTGGTGAAGTTGACCTGGTCCATGTCGGAGCCCTGGAACTTCAGCCACGGGTTCAGCGCCACCCACCTGCCGTCGGGCGACAGTGACGGCTCCTCACCCAGGCCGACGGCTTTGAACTTGCCGGACGGCTCGCGTACGAACGCGTTGAAGGGCGCCTTGGCCTGCAAGTACGCGGCCAGGTGTACCGCGTCGTCCGGATGCTCGTGCAGCATGACGCCGATGTCGGGCAGCTTGGTGTTCGTGGCGGGCGTCGGCGCGACCGACGCGAACGGGGCCTGGGTGAAGCCGGGCGTGATCGGCGGCGCGGACGTGATCACCGGGCCGCTGGGCGACGCGCTCGGAGCGGCCGCGACCGGCCCCTCCCGTCCGGTCAGGGTGTAGACGGTGCCCCCGGTGAGCACGCCCCCCGCCAGGAACGCGACCACGGCCACCAGCACCACGCCCATCCGCCGCACCGGCGCCGTGGTGGTGGCGCCCCGCGGCGGCGGCAGGTCGTACGCGGGGCCGGAGGGCGGCGGCAGCGCGGCGCTCACCGATCCGGTGAGGAAGCCGGTCTCGCCGACCAGCCGCAGCAGGGCCTCGCTCGCCGAGGGCCGCCGGGCCGGGTCCTTGGCCAGGCAGGCGAGCACCAGCCCGCGCAGGTCGCCCAGTTCGGGCAGGTCGGGCTCGGCGTTCATGATTTTGTTCACCGTGCCCGCCATCGAGCCGCCGTCGAACGGCGAGCGGCCGGAGGCGGCGTACGCGATGGTGGCGGCCCAGGAGAACATGTCCGCGGCCGGCTCGATCTCGCGGCCCTGCAACCGCTCCGGCGCGGTGAAGGCGGGGACGTCCACCTTGCGGGTCGTGGCCGCGCCGGTGGCCTGCACCGCCCGCGCCACGCCGAAGTTGATCACTCTTGGCCCGTCGGGCCCGAGCACGACGTTGTCCGGCCCGATGTCGCCGTGGACCACCCCCGTCTGGTGGATCGCCACCAGCGCCGTGGCCGTGCCCACCGCGAACCGGTGCAGCGCCGCGTCCCGCAGCAGCTCGCCCGCCTCGGCGGCGGCGCGCAAGGTGGGCCCGTCGATGTACTCGCTGACGACGTACGGCCGGCCGTCCTGCGTGCCCGAGTCCAGGATCTGCGCGGTGCAGAACGCCGACGCCCCCTGCAGCGGCTCGATCACCCGCATGAACCGTTCGGGGTCGGCGTCGGGGTGTAACAACTTGATGACCACCCGCTCACCGCCGGGCTGCTGGCCCAGGTATGTGGTATCCCCTAATCGCCCGATCAGCCGGTAAGAACCCACTTCAGCGGGATCTACATCCCGTAAGGGCTGCATTTCCGGCATTTCCGGTTCTCCTCCCCAGGAGTTCAGCCCACCCGTAGATCATCAATTATGAGCAGTCCGCGGGTCGAATTGCAGGGGTTCACCCCTCACACTGGCGTTATGCGGGACTTCGATGTTCTTGTGCTCGGCTCCGGGCCGGGCGGCCAGAAGGCGGCCATCGCCGCGGCCAAGCTGGAGCGACGCGTCGCCATCGTCGAACGTCGCAACATGATCGGCGGCGTCTGCATCAACACCGGAACGATCCCCTCCAAGACCCTCCGCGAGGCCGTCCTCTACCTCACCGGCCTCAACCAGCGCGAGATGTACGGCCAGAGCTACCGCGTAAAGGACGACATCACGGTGGCCGACTTAGGCATCCGCACCCAGCACGTCGTGGGCCGCGAGATCGACGTCATCCGCAGCCAGCTCGCCCGCAACCACGTCACCGTACTCACCGGCACCGGCCGCTTTCTCGACCCGCACACCGTAGGCGTCGTGGACGAGCACGAGCGCGAGGTCAAGGTCACCGCAGAGAAGATCATAATCGCCACCGGCACCCGCCCCGCCCGCCCCGACACCGTCGAGTTCGACGACCACACCGTGATCGACTCCGACGGCATCCTGTCCATGCGCGAGGTCCCCGAGTCGATGGTCGTGGTCGGGGCCGGAGTGATCGGCATCGAGTACGCCTCCATGTTCGCCGCCCTGGGCACCAAGGTCACCGTCGTGGAACGGCGCGACCGCATGCTCGACTTCTGCGACCTGGAGGTCGTCGAGGCCCTGAAGTACCACCTGCGCGACCTCGCCGTGACGTTCCGCTTCGGCGAGACCGTCGCCGCCGTACAGCGCCGCCCCAAAGGCGCGCTGACCCTCCTGGAGAGCGGCAAGAAGATCCCCGCGTCCACCGTCATGTACTCCGCCGGCCGCCACGGCATGACCGGCGAGCTCGACCTGGAGGCCGCCGGCCTGACCGCCGACGCCCGCGGCCGCATCCAGGTCGACAAGGACTACCGCACCGAGGTCCCGCACATCTACGCCGTAGGCGACGTCATCGGCTTCCCCAGCCTCGCCGCCACCTCCATGGAACAGGGCCGCATAGCCGCCCACCACGCCTGCGACGAACCCCTGCGCGGCATCCACCACCTCCAGCCGATCGGCATCTACACCATCCCCGAGATCAGCTTCATCGGCCGCACCGAGGACGAGCTGACCCAGCAGCAGGTCCCCTTCGAGGTCGGCGTCTCCCGCTACCGCGAACTGGCCAGAGGCCAGATCATCGGCGACACGTACGGCATGCTGAAACTCCTGGTCAGCCCCGAGACCCGCAAACTGCTGGGCGTCCACGTCTTCGGCACGGGCGCCACCGAACTGCTGCACATCGGCCAGGCGGTGATGGGCTGCGAAGGCACCATCGACTACCTGGTGGACGCCGTCTTCAACTACCCCACCCTGGCCGAGTCCTACAAGGTGGCCGCCCTGGACGCCATGAACAAGATACGAAGAGTAGAACGCTGGGAGCTGTGAACTCCCGCGTGCGATGGCACGGCCGCGCATCGGCAAAAGGCTGCTGACCCACCCGCCACCCCCCGCCCCACCGGGCGAGCCCCTCAGACCCGCCGTGGCTGAGCCCAGCGGAGGCGCGCGGACGAAGATCGCGGCCTGAACGCCCGGCCGTGCATCGCCACCCCCGTGGCCTGGCACCGGCCGCACCACGGGGTGGTTCCGGCCGGCTGATTTCGCCGCCGGCGACAAGGACTGGCTGCGCCGGTTGATGCCCGCTTATGTTCCCGAGCCGAACCGGCCGAGGGGTATGGTCGCTGCTCAAGCGCCATTGCCGTGCTTCTACGCCGCCGATGTCGACGCCCTGGTCCGCATCGGCAAACGTGAGTTGAAAAAGACCCGGCTCAGGACGCATTTTCTCACAGGTTGCCCGATGTGCGCCGACTGCCCATTCAACCGCGGTGAACGCACGGTCTTCCTCTACGAGTTCAACTGTGTACCTGGAGTTGGGGCCGCCGGAGACCGAATGTGCAGTTGATGTTCGTTACCGCCTATGTTAAATCTATCCCTTCGCCGCTAGGTGTGTGAGCGCGGACGCAACCGAAACCACCGGCTCTGGCTCAACGGAGACTGCGTGACCGCGCCGGACATCGAGGCAGGCCCCTGACCGATGCTCTCGGCGGATATCGACACACGGTGTCCCCCGGAGCTGAGTCGGCGGCGGCCTACTTCGCCGCTGACCGGGAGCTGGTGATCCCGGCGTCCACGGCCTCCGGATCGGTCGCGATGGCCAGCATGCTGTACACGGCGTTCCCGTTCGCCGTGCTGGTCGCGGTCAGCCTGCACAGCTCCATGGCCTCCCTGGAACAGGCCGCCACAGCGGTACTGAGGCGGGCGGAACTCGTCCACCTGGCGTTCCTCACCGTGCTGTCCTGCACGCTCTTCGCCGCGGCCACGTACGCCGGAGGCAGCCATGTCACCGCGGGGACGCTGGCGGAGGCGGTCCGCAACGTCCTGCTCTTCCTCGGGCTCGGGCTGATCTCGGCCCGGCTGTTCGGGCGGGCGCTGGCCTGGGGGCTGCCCCTGGCCGATTTCGTGGTGGTCGGGTACTGGGGCGCCCACGGCGGTGGCGTCCCCCGCTGGTGGGCGTGGCAGTTCCACTCCTACGCCAGCTCGATCGCCTGGATCGGGACGCTGATCATGCTGGCCGCCGGGGTGGCCGCGCTGTGGTTCCTGCCCCGGCGGCGTGCCTTTCCGGTCTAGATCGCCTCTGAAATCCGAGCAGGAGTATTGAAGACGCGCCTGTGCGGGGGTGGGTGGGGGGAATACGATCCTTTCGCCGGATTTGATCCCATGATGCAGGGGTGCTCCGTATGGCGAATCGGCGGTTGGTCGCGTTGCTGGCGGCGGCCGGGGCGATTGTCGCGTTCGGGGTGTACGGGCTGGCGTGTGCGCCCGGGGCCGCGGTGGTGGGGAGGCCGGAGGCGGGGCCGTCGGAGGCGCAGGAGGAGGAGCCTGAGAGCGCGGCCACGGTCGCGCGTACGCCGTCGCCCTCGCCTTCCCCGACTCCTACGCTGGGGGCGCGGGAGGTGGCGGCGGCGTACTTCGCGGCCTGGCAGGTCGGGGATCTGGCGGCGATGGCGGGGATGGTGACCGACGCGCCGGGAGACTTCGTGGAGCGGCATCGGCGGTTCGACGCCGACCTGCGCGTGCGGTCGTTGCTGATCACGCCGGGGGCGCTCCGGGAGAACGGGCCCGACTCCGCCGAGATGCCCTTCGAGGGGGTGCGGGAGGTGGACGGGCTGGGGCGGTGGCCGTTCTCGTCGGTGTTGCGGCTGGGGCGGCGTACGGGCGCGTGGAAGGTGGTGTGGGCGCCGGAGACGATGCATCCGTCGCTGGCGGGCGGGGGCGGCCTGAAGATCGTGGAGACGCCCGTACGGCGGCCGGCCACGCTGACCATGGAGGGGACGCCGTTCCCCCGTGACAGCCGGGCCGGCGACTACGTGACCGGGCTGGACGGCATGGCGGTGGACCTGGCGCTGGAGGAGGAGCCGTCGGGAAAGGTGCTGCTGCAGTCGCCCGCGCCCACCCCGGCCACGCGGCGGACCACCATCTCGCAGCCGGTGCAGGCGGCGGCAGCGCGGGCGCTGGACGGGCTGGCGCGGCGGGCGGCGATCGTGGCGGTGGACGTCGGGAGCCGGGAGGTGCGGGCCGTCGCCGACACGCTGGGCGGCAAGGGGGCGTTCAACGGGCTGTATCCGCCCGGGTCCACGTTCAAGACGGTCACGGCGGCGGCGCTGCTGCGCACCGGGCTCACGGCCGACTCGCCGGTGGCCTGTCCCGCCACGTACACCCTGCCCAACGGGCGGACCTTCACCAACGCCGACGCCACCGACCACGGCACCGTCTCGCTGGCGGCGGCGTTCGCGCTGTCGTGCAACACGACCTTCGCCCAGCAGGCGTACGAGCGGCTGCAAGGCGACCTGCTGCGGGCGGAGGCCGCCGGCCGGTTCGGGTTCCGGGTGAAGCCGGGGCTCAGCTCGTGCCGGATCGCGCCCGCGCCGGACGCCGACGCGCTCGGGGCCGACGCGATCGGGCAGAACTCGGTGCAGGCCAGCCCGCTGTGCATGGCGGAGGTGGCGGCGGCGGTGGCGAGCGGGGTGTGGCGGCCGGCGAGCATGGGGGAGCCGGGCGGGGAGGCGGCGCCCGAGGTGCCGCTGGACGAGGGCATGGTGGCCGGCTTGCGCGCGATGATGCGCGCCGTGGTCACCGAGGGAACGGCCGCCCGGGTCGGCCTGCCGCCCGGCACCGCCGGGAAGACCGGGACCGCCGAGGTCGCCGGGCAGCAGTCGCACGGGTGGTTCATCGGGTACCGGGGCACGCTGGCGTTCGCGGTGTTCGTGCAGAACGGGGGGAGCGGAGCCTCCTCGGCCGCGCCCATCGCGGCCAAGTTCCTCAAGGCCCTCTAACCCTTCACGGCGCCGATCACCACGCCTTTCGTGAAGTGCTTCTGCACGAAGGGGTAGATGAACAGCACCGGGATCATGGCCACGACGACGATGGCCATCTGCACGGCCAGGCTCGGCGGCAGGTTCTGCCCGGCCACGATGCTCTCGCCGCTCTGCCCGGCGTAGATGGACTGGCCCTGCAGCACGTACTGGCGCAGCACGAGCTGCAGCGGCCACATGCTGGTGTCGTTGAGGTACAGCACGGCGTTGAAGAACGCGTTCCAGTAGCCCACGGCGTAGAACAGGCCGATCACGGCGGTGACGCCCTTGGACATCGGCAGCACGATGCGCCACAGGATGCGGAACTCGCCCGCGCCGTCGATACGGGCGCTGTCCATGATCTCCCGTGGGATGTTCATGAAGAACGCCCGCATCACGACCAGGTTGAACGCCCATACCGCGCTGGGCAGGATCAGGGCCCAGTACGTGTCGATCAGCCCGAGGGAGCTGACCACCAGGTAGCTGGGGATCATGCCGGGGACGAACAGGAAGGTGAGCAGGATCAGGAACAGGATCGGGCGGTGCAGCAGCGAGCCCGTCCTGGACAGGCCGTAGGCCGCCAGGACCGTGACGGCGAGGCTGATCGCGGTACCCACCCCGGTGACGCCCAGGCTGACCAGCACGGCGCGGGTCACCACGCCGCCCGCGAACAGCTCCCGGTACGCCGCGAAGGACAGATGCCCGGGGGAGGGGCGGGTGACCAGGCCGCCGGCGGCCGAGACCGCCTCCTGGGTGGACAGGCTGGTCAGCGTCACCATGTAGAGGGGGAACAGGATCGCCGCGGCGATCAGGGTCAGCACGGCGGCCTTGGCCGCCCTTCCGGCCGGTGACGGGCGCTCGGCCCAGGCCGGGATCGTCCGGTACGCGCGTGTCGTCATGTTCGCTGGTAGATTCCCTGCTCGCCGAACCGGTGGGCGACCTTGTTGGCGATCACGATCAGCACCAGGCCCACGACGCCCTTGACCAGCCCGGCCGCGGCGCCGTAGCTCCACTCGCCGGTGAGCAGGGTGCGCCAGTAGACGAAGGTGTCCAGCACCTCGGCCGCCTCCCGGCCCACCGCGTCGCGCTGCAGGAAGAACTGTTCGAAGCCGACGTTCAGCGCGTCCCCGAGGCGGAGGATCAGCAGCAGGATGATCACCGGGCGCAGGCCGGGCAGCGTGATGTGCCACATCCGCCGCCAGCGGCCCGCGCCGTCCACCGCCGCCGCCTCGTACTGGTTCTGGTCGATCGCGGCCAGCGCCGCCAGGAAGATGATCGTGCCCCAGCCCGCGTCCTTCCAGATGGTCTCGGCGGTGACCAGGAGGATGAACGTGTCGGGGTTGGTCATCAGGTCGATGCCGCGGTAGCCGTGTTCGCGCAGGATCTGCGACAGCAGGCCCGCGCCGCCGAACATCTGCTGGAACAGCGAGACGACCAGCACCCAGGAGAAGAAGTGCGGCATGTAGACGATGCTCTGCATGAGCAGCCGCACCCGGGGGCGGACGATGCTGTCCAGCAGGATGGCCAGCATGATCGGCACCGGGAAGTAGAAGACGAGCTGGAACGCGGTGATGCTGAGGGTGTTCAGCGTGGCGTCCCAGAAGCTCGCGTCCAGCATCAGCCACTGGAAGTTGGCCAGGCCGACCCAGGGGCTGTCCTTTATGCCGACATAGGGGGAGTAGTCCTGGAAGGCGATGACGCTGCCCAGGATGGGGGTGTAGTAGAAGACCGCCAGCAGCCCGACGGCGGGGAGCACCATCAGCAGCATCGGCCAGTCGCGTTTCAGGCGGGCGGCCAGCGGCGGCCGGGCGCCGCCTCGGGGACTCCGAGGGCTCCGGGGGCTTCGGCGGCGGTGTGGAGGCGTGGCGCGCGGGCCCTTCTGGATGGTTTTTTCGCTGGAATTCCGGAGTTTTCGGCTCTTGGTGGGCGTCCGACTTGCGCTGATGGGGTCGTTGCCGTCATCGTGTTGAGTGCCGGTCCCGGCGGGTGAGGTCAGGTCACCCGCCGGGCCGGTCCTTTTCCGCGCCTCCTCTCCCGAACTCCGGCCCTCTTCTGGGCTCCGGCCCTCTTCCGAGTCCCGGCGCGCGCCGTGGCTAAGCACGGCCGTTGTCGCGCAGGACGCGCATGTAGAACTCGCGGGCCTCGTCGCCGCCGTCGCGCCGCCACTCCTCGACGATCTTCTTCACGTCGCTCACCGGACGCCGGCCGCGCATGATGTCGGTGAACTTGTCCTCCGTCGGCACCTGGAGGCCGGACATCCTGGCCGGGCGCTGCACCCTGATGCCGTCGAACGGCGTGGGCTGGATGTACCTGAAACTGTCGTTCTGCCACTTGGCGCAGGCCCGTACGGCGTCGGGGTAGGCGACCCAGTCGGTGACCAGCGGCCGGCCGCCCAGGAAGATGTAGGTCTCGGCGGCCTCCTTCAGGCCCAGCTCGGTCTTCTGCGGTACGCCGTCGTCGTCGCGGGTGAAGTGCTCGCCCTCGACGCCGTAGACGTACATCTCGTACTCCTTGGTGCCGAACGGCGCCGCGGTGTAGTTGAGGATGCCGAGGATCTCCTCCACCTGCGCCGAGGTCAGGCCCTTGCGCAGGAAGGTGAAGATGCCGGCGGCGGTGTTGTGGTAGTGGATCGGGGTGCCGCCGTCGTGCGCGAACAGGGGCACCGCGCCGATGTCGAAGCGGGGGTTCTTGGGGCGGTTCTGGTCCAGCAGCGGCTTCCAGCCGCCGATGCCGTCGCGGAACATCGTGATCTGCCCGGCCGCGAACAGGTCCTTCTCGTTGGCGCCCTTGCTGCTCACGACGTTGGGGTGGATCAGCTCCTCGGTGAACAGGCGCCGCATGAAGGCGAGCATCTGCTCCCACTCGGGCGTCTCGTACTTGTAGACGAGCCTGCCGTTCTCGTAGCGCCACTCCTGCGGCACCCGGAAGATCGGCCAGACCATCTCGTGGATGTCGCCGAACGCCCACCGCTTGGCCTTGGGGTCGGTGATCGTCTTGCCCAGCTCGTACAGCTCCTCGGCGGTCTTGGGCAGCGGCCAGCCGTGCTCGTCGTAGAGGTCCTTGCGGTACAGCAGCGCGTACGGGTACGGCTCCGTCGGGAACGGCACCGCCATCAGCCTGCCGTTCCACACCGACCACTGCCAGGCGGGCGTGGGCAGGTTGGCCAGCAGCGGGTACGCCCCGACCTTCTCGCCCTGCAAGTACGGCGTGAGGTCGGTGAACGCCTTGTCCACCGCGACGTTGAAGTCGGCCATCTTGTCGATCTCCCACTGCGGGATGACCATGATGTCCGGCAGGTCGCCGGAGGCCAGGCGGGCGGTGGCCTTCTCGACGTAGGTGTTGCCGTCGGCGATCTGGAACTCCACGGTGGCGCCGATCTCGGCGTTGACCGCCTGGAAGAAGCGGTTGTCGTCCAGGCCGGGCGGGACCGGGGCCCACAGCGGGGTCATGGCGGTGTACCTGCCGCCCTTGCCGAGCTTCTGCGGCACGGCCTGGGCCAGCGGGCTCGGATACTCGGTGAAGCCGCCGCCGTAGCCCGGCACGCCTTCGAGCGTGGACTCGGTGCCGGGGATGTCGGGCCTGGCGCCGGTGAAGGGCGTGTACGCGGGAACGAGCGACTTGAGCTTGTCGGCGGCGGCGGCCGTGGCGCCTCCGGAGCCGGGGCGCGGGGTCGAGGGGGTCGAGCAGCCGGCGAGCAGGCCGCCGGATGCCGCGGCGGTGGCGGCGACGAGGCCGAGAAAGCCGCGCCTGGACGTGGCCGCGCGTAACGGAAGGTGGGTCACGGCGCGCTCCTTCTGGAGTCAGGCAGTGGTGGCGTGCGGTGAGGGGTGTCGGGAGCGGATGGCTCCGGGGTAAAGTTAGTTCGTCTTTCGACCAAACAAATTAGTCGAGGGTGACCCGCGCCACAAGAGCCGTACGACGGCGTTGTGCCGGGCGCCGGGGCCACGAGTCGGTGAAGGGACCGCCGGAATGACCCATGGGCACGCTATGCGGCATGATGGGCCAAGCCTGGCCGACCGGGAACGGGGCTGACCTTGATCACTTCTACTACGGGCCCGCAGCCCGCGGACTTCACCGATGTCCGGGCCACCAACCTCGCCGTCGTGCTGAGGTTCGTCCGGGAGAACGCGCCGTGCTCGCGCGCCGACATCGCCGCGTCCACCGGGCTGAACAAGGCCACGGTCTCCAGCCTGGTGGCCGACCTGATCGACCGGCGGCTGGTGCGCGAGACCGGGCTGACCGAGAACCGCGTCGGCCGTCCGGCCACCATGCTGGTGCTCGACGGCTCGCCGTACGCCGCCGCGGGCATCGAGGTCAACGTGGACTACCTGACCGCGGTGGCGGTGGACCTGTCCGGACGGCGGCTGCTGTCCTGGCGGCGTTCGTTCCAGGGCCCCGCGGCCACGCCGGCCCAGGCCGTGGCCGAGGTGGCCCGCCTCGCCCGGCGCGCGGTGGCCCGCATGGTCAAGGAGGAGCGCCAGGTCCTCGGCCTGGCCGTGGCGGTGCCCGGCCTGGTCGGCGTGGACGGCCGGGTGCGCCTGGCCCCCAACCTGGGCTGGCGCGATGTCGATCTGGCCGGCGACCTGGCCAAGGCGCTGCGCGACCCCGGCTTCCCGGTCCAGGTGGACAACGACGCCAACCTGGGCGCGCTGGCCGAGCACCGCTTCGGCCCCTTCGGCGGCATCGGCAACCTCGTCTACCTGACCGGCGAGGTGGGCGTGGGCGCCGGGGTGATCCTCGACGGGCGGCTGCGCCGCGGCGGGCAGGGCTACAGCGGCGAGTTCGGGCACATCCAGATCGACCCCGGCGGCCCCGAGTGCCGCTGCGGGCGGGTGGGCTGCCTGGAGGCCGTGGCCGGCATCGGGGCGGTGGTCGGCCGCGACGCGCAGGGCGCGCCCGTCTCGCCCGCCGAGGTCGAGCCCGAGCTGGACGAGGTCGTACGCCGGGCGCGCGCCGGCGACCGCGCCACGCTGGGCATGCTCGCGGGCGTGGGCGGCAACCTGGGCCGCGGCGTGGCCGTCATCGCCAACCTGCTCAACCCCGAGGTGGTGGTCCTGGGCGGCTACTACGTGCCGCTGGCCCCCTGGCTCCTGCCCGCCGCCGAGGCGGAGATCCGCCGCCGCACCATCGCCCCCGAGGCGGGCGGCTGCCGCCTGGTCGCCAGCACGCTGGGCTACGGCGCCGCCGCGCTCGGCGGGGCCGCCAGGGTGCTCGACTCGGTCGACTCCGGGCGACTGCCGCACCGGGGGTGAGGCTCCCCCCGTGAAAGTTTCACGGGGGGTTGACCCGCGGCGCGTCACAGTGCACAGTTCATGAAAACTCCGGATTTAACACCGCCGAAATCTTCTCGTACGTCTTCGAAGCGCTTCGATCGAGGCGCTCCTTTTCGCAGGATCGTCGAAGCGCTTCGACGTAAGGATGGCCCGATGAACGAACCGGTGTCCGGCACCTTCCGGGACCCCGCGCTGGCCCCCGCCGCGCGCCTGGCCGACCTGATCGGCCGGCTGACCCTCCCGGAGAAGATCGCGCTCCTGCACCAGTACCAGGCACCGGTCGAGCGCCTGGGCCTCAAGCCGTTCCGCACCGGGACCGAGGCGCTGCACGGCCTGGCCTGGCTCGGCCCCGCGACCGTCTTCCCCCAGGCCATCGGGCTGGCCAGCACATGGAACCCGGAGCTGGTACGGGCGGTCGGCGCGGCCACGGCGGACGAGCTGCTGGCCTACCACCGCAAGGACCCCGAGGGGGTGGGGCGCAACGTGTGGGCGCCGGTGGTCAACCCGCTGCGCGACCCGCGCTGGGGGCGCAACGAGGAGGGCTACTCCGAGGACCCCTGGCTGACCGGCGTGCTCGCCACCGCGTACGCGCTGGGGCTGCGCGGCGAGGGCCCCGGGCCGATGAAGACCGCCCCCACGCTCAAGCACTTCCTCGGCTACAACAACGAGACCGACCGCTGCACCACCTCCAGCGGCCTGCCGCCCCGGGTGCTGCACGAGTACGAGCTGCCGGCCTACCGCCCCGCGCTCGAATCGGGCGCCGCGGTCGCGGTGATGCCGTCGTACAACCTGGTCAACGGGCGGCCCGCGCACCTGAGCCCGCTGATCGGCGACGTGCTGCGGCGCTGGGCCCCCGACGACATCCTGGTGGTCAGCGACGCGTACGCCCCCGGCAACCTCACGGCGTTGCAGGGCTACCACGCCGACCCGCCCACGGCGTACGCGCACGCGATCAAGGCCGGCGTGGACAGCTTCACCCAGGACGACGACCGGCCCGAGGAGACCATCCGGCACATCACCGCCGCGCTCGACCGCGGCCTGCTCACCGAGGCCGACATCGACGCGGCCGTGCGCCACGCGCTGTCGATCCGGCTGCGGCTCGGCGAGTTCGACCCCGCCGAGCCGTACGAGGACGTCACCGAGGCCGTGGTGAACAGCCCCGAGCACCAGCGACTGGCCCGCGAGGCGGTCACCCAGGCGTTCGTGCTGCTGAAGAACCAGGGCATCCTGCCGCTGCGCGCGCCGGTGAAGGTCGCGGTGATCGGGCAGCTCGCCGACACGCTGATGGAGGACTGGTACAGCGGCACCCTGCCGTACGCCGTGACCGCGCGGCAGGGGCTCGCCGAGCGCGGCGAGACCGTGTTCTGCGAGGGCGTGGACCGTATCGCGCTGCACACCCCCGACGGGCACGTCCTGGCGGGCGAGGAGCCCGTCGGGGCGCCGCTGGTCGTCGGGCCGGTCGCCGACCGGCCCGAGCTGAGCTGGTTCGACCTGTTCGACTGGGGCGGCGGCGCGTACGCGCTGCGGGCCGCGGCCAACGGCAGGTACGTCTCCGCCGGCGATGACGGCGTGCTGGTCAACGACCAGCCGGGGCCCAACGGCTGGGAGGTGCGCCAGACGTTCCGGCTGGAGGAGCGCTCGCGCGGGGCGCTGGCCCTGCGGCACATCTCCACCGGCCGCTACGTCACGGCCGAGGGCGGCACGCTGCGGCTGACCGACGACGCCGACGCCGCGGCCGTGCTCACCCCCGAACTGGTCGCGAGCGGCCCGGAGCGCGCGGCGGCAGCGGCGGCCGAGGCGGACGTGGCGATCGTCGTCGCCGGCGATCACCCGCTGGTCAACGGGCGCGAGACCGAGGACCGCACCGAGCTGGACCTGCCCGCCGCCCAGGAGGCCGTGCTGCGCGCGGTGCACGCCGCCAACCCCGCCACGGTCCTGGTGATCAGCAGCGGCTACCCGTTCGCGGTCACCTGGGCCGAGGAGAACCTGCCCGCCCTGCTGTGGTCGGCGCACGGCGGCCAGGAGTACGGCCACGCGCTGGCCGACGTGCTCTACGGCGACGCCGATCCCGGCGGCAGGCTCACCCAGACCTGGTACCGCGCCGCCTGCGAACTGCCCGACCTGCTCGACTACGACATCATCGCCGCCGACGCGACGTACCTGTACTTCCGTGGCGCACCCCTGTACCCGTTCGGGCACGGCCTGAGCTACACCGCCTTCGAGTACTCCGGGATCACCGCGACCGTGGACGGCCAGAAGGTCATCGGCACCGTGACCGTCACCAACACCGGCGACCGCCCCGGCGTCGAGGTGGTGCAGTTCTACACCCACCAGCAGCGCTCCCGGGTCAAGCAGCCGCTGCGCCGCCTGCGCGGCTTCGAGCGGCTGCGCCTGGACCCGGGCGAGAGCCGCACCGTGACGATCGAGATCGACCTCGCCGACCTGGCCTTCTGGGACGTCACCCGCGGCCGGTTCGTGGTCGAGGACGCGCCGCACAAGCTCATGGCCGGCCGCTCGGCCCGCGACATCCGCCTGTCCGCGCCGTTCCACGTGCCGGGCGAGCGCATCCCGCCCCGCGACCCGTACGCCCGGCCGCTGGCCGCCGCCGACAACGACGAGTACGACGGCGTCGCCCTGGTGGACGCGGCCAAGGAGCGCGGCGACGCCGTACGCGCCGAGGCCGCGGGAAGCTGGATCGGCTTCCGCGAGGTGGACTTCGGGGAGGGCGCGGCGCACTGCGTGATCACCGCGGCCAGCACCGAGGGCGCCGTCGTCACGATCCGGCTGGACGACCCGCTGTTCGGGCACGTCGCCGCCACCGTGCCGGTGCCGCGCACCCGCCACCGCCACGCCCCGGCCGAGATACCGTGCTCGGTTGCGGGAGCGGAGGGACTCCACGATCTTTATGTCGTGTTCGAGAACGAGGGCGTGACGCTCAGCGCGCTCACCCTGCACCCGGCCCGGGTACGTCCGTGAGCCGCCGCGCCGTCACGATCGCCGAGGTGGCCCGGCACGCCGGGGTCGCGGTCAGCACCGTCTCGTACGTGCTCAGCGGCAAGCGCACGATCTCCGCCACGACCCGGCAGCGGGTGCTCGACAGCGTACGGGTGCTCGGCTACCACCCCAACGCGGGCGCCCGCGCCCTGGCCAGCAAGCGGGCCAACGTGATCGCGCTGGTGCTGCCGCTGCGCGCCGGCATGCACCTGCCCGTGCTGATGCAGTTCGCCACCTCCGTGGTCACCACGGCCCGCCAGTACGACCACGACGTGCTGCTCATGACCGCCGACGAGGGCCCCGACGGGCTGCGCCGGGTCGCCGCCAGCGCCCTGGTGGACGGGCTGGTGCTCATGGACGTGGAACTGGACGACCAGCGGGTGCCGCTGCTGCGCGAGCTGGCCGAGCCCAGCGTCCTGATCGGCTTCCCCGCCGACTCGGCCGGGCTGACCTGCGTGGACCTCGACTTCGCGCGGGCGGGCGCGCTGTGCGTGGACCATCTGGCCGAGCTGGGGCACCGGGAGATCGCGCTGCTCGGCGCGCCCGCGGTGGTCTACGAGCGCGGCACCGGCTTCGCCCGGCGTACGCGGGAGGGGTTCTCCGCCGCCGTGCGCGCGCACGGCCAGACCGGCGCGGCGCTGCCCTGCGAGGAGACCTTCGACGAGGTGTTCGGCGAGGTGAAGGCGCTGTTCGAGCCCGGCTCCGGGATGCCCGGCCTGTCCGGCCTGATCGTGCACAACGAGGCGGCGGTCGGCCATGTGCTGAGCGCGCTGCGGGTGCTCGGCAAGCGGGTGCCCGAGGACGTCTCGGTGGTCGCGATCTGCCCCGACGACGTGGCCGACCGCGCCAGCCCTCCGCTGACCTCGGTGCTGATCCCGGCCGGCGACGTGGCGCACCGTGCGGTCGAACTGCTGATGGCCAAGCTGGACGGCCGCGAGGTGCCCGAGGCGACCCTGCTCGAACCCCGCCTGACCGTCAGGGAGAGCACGGCGCCCCGGGCGTGACGCCGGGGCCGCTCAGGGGCCTGCCGCCACGTCCGTGACCGCCGCCCGCTCCCGGCGGCCCTCCAGGGCGAGCATGGCCACCAGCAGCGCGACCAGCACGGCGATCTGGACGATGCCGGACCACAGGCCGAGCGGGATCGTGGCGAGCGCGGCCACCGCCACCAGCGCCCGCTGCCCGCCCTGGGGGATGGCGAGCAGGCGGCGGTACCAGTGGTCGCCGGCCAGGAACAGCGCCACCCCGGCGGCCAGGACCACGGCCGCGGCGGGCTTCATCCCGGAGAGGGGATGCCCGATCAGCTTCTTGATCCCCGCCGCCACCGCGATCACGCCCAGCAGCATCGGGATGTGCGCGTAGAAGTACGCGCCGAGGATCAGCCGGGTCCGCCGCTCCTGGCCGGCGGCGCGCAGCGCGTGCTCCGCCCGGACCTCGTCGTCGCCGCCGAAGTAGACCCACCACAGGGCCGCGCCGAGCGCCAGCCCGAGCACCGCGGCCAGCCCGAGCCCCCAGTCCACGGCCAGCCCGGCCGCGCCGATGCCGATCGCGAGCATCGACTCGCCGAGCACCACGATGACCAGCAGCCCGTGCCGCTCCACGATGTGCTCGGCCCGCAGCGGGAAGCCCTTCTGCCCGATGAAGTACGGGCTGCCCCACACCAGCACGAGCGCCGCCGCCCACAGCACGTAGTTCCACGGGCCGTGCAGGTAGCCCGCCACGCCGATGAGCGCGGTCGCGGCGAGGTTGAACGGGACCACCCTGACGATCGCGGCGGTCGCCTGGAGGTAGAGCCCGGCGTGCACCAGGACCAGCAGCAGGTAGCCGATCGCGAACGCGACCCCGCTGCCGTCGAAGGCGGTCGGGATCGACAGTGCCATGATCGTGAACCCGGCCATGCCGAGCAGGATGAGGACGCGGCGCGCGGGGCGTGCCGGGGGGATGGTGTTGGTCAGCCACACGTACCCGCTGTACATCCACCACATCACCCCGAAGACGAGCAGCACCCGCAGGGCGCTCTCGCCGATCGGCACGGCGTGCCCCGTGCCGTGGCCGTCCTCCCCGAACCCCACCACGAGCAGGTGGGTGAGCTGGGTGATGGTGAAGACGAAGACCAGGTCGAAGAAGAGTTCAAGCGTGGAGACCCGAATCTCGGACTCCTCCGGTACGGGCCCGGCCCGCTCCGCGAACCATGCTGGGAGGCGCATGCCCTGCATTCTCCTGTCTTCCCGGCATACACGGGCATACGGGAGTTATGCGGCCCGCGAACGCGACGCGGCCCCGAGGAGTCAGCGCGCCTTCCCGCCCGCCCGGGGCTCGCGCCGCCCCGCCACGAGCGTGTCGCCGGGCGCGGGCACCTCGTCCTTGCTCCCGGCGTCCTTGTCCCCGGCGGGCTCGGCCCGGGTACGCCCGCGCCGCCGCTTGGGGATCTCGGCCGTATCGGCGTCGGCCTCGGCGTCGGCGGCCGGAGCCGTGGGAGCGGGCGGCTCCTGCCGCAGCGACGACGGCCGCTCACCACTCCCCGCCCCAGAAGACCCACCAGAACCAGAGGACCCACGAGAACCGCCGGAACCGCCGGAACCAGGGGCACCGGGGGCACCGGGGGCGCCGGGGGCGCCGGGGACGCCAGGGGAACCGCCCCGCCGCTGCTCCTTCGGCTCGCGCAGGGCGGCGATGACATCGTCGGCCTCGGCCTCGGCGGCGAAGTTCTCGGCCTCCTCCGCCTCACGCCGCTTGATCACGACCATGTGGTCCACCGACAACCGCCCGGCCCCGCCGACCGACAGCAGGATCGAGGCGGCGCCCAGCGCCACGATGAGGTTCACGTCACCACCCGTCAGCGGCAGCCCCTGGTCGCCGCTGGTGACGATGAACACCGCCAGCGCCTCGGCGAACAGCAGCAGCCCGCACACGGAGACGGCCAGCCCCGCCACGAGCATCGCGCCCGCGATGAGCTCGGTGAGCATGGTCGCCGCCGCCCAGATCCCCCCGGGACCGGGCGCGTCAAGGGCGGCGAACTGCGCGCCGGTGGCGGTCAGGCCGGCCTCCAGCTTGTGCCACCCGTTGGCGAAGAATATGCCGCCCACCCCAATGCGAGCGGCGAGCGCGGCAAGATCGTGAAGGGTTTGTCGCACGTCACTCATTCTGGTTCGCCCGGTTCGAGTTGCCCATATCCCTGTGACCTCCAGAAGCGATTCCAAACCTCACGTAAACGTGGCGGAAACCTCACCAAGATCTCGAATTCCCGCACCGCTCCGGGCCGCCGGTCGCCGTGGCAGCCTAGGCCATCCCGCCCTCACCACGGGCGACATCAGGGGATTCGCCCCATATGCAACCCCCGAAACTTGCAGTCGTACGCGAAGTGTGACCGCATGGTGACGACCTCTCTAGAGAGATACAGATATGTCCGAGGTCTGGCCAATCCGTGATCTCGCACGGACCATGGCGATCGTGGACAGGGACTGCGAGGGGCCCCAGATCACACCCGCCGCCAGACCCGGCACCGCCCCCGGGCCACGCCCCCGGCGCACGCCGCCTCCTCCCGCCCGAGGGCAGCCGCCTCCTCCCGTCGGAGGGCAGCAGAAGGCGGGACCACCGCCATGCCCCAACCCCGAAGCGCCGCCCCCGAAACCGACGCGGATCCCGCCCATACGGCAGGCGACCACGGGCGTCGTGCGGGAGGCGGCCCTGGGCCTTGTGCGGGAGGTGGTCACGGGTGTCGTGCGGGAGGTGGCCATCGGCATGCGCGAGCGCTGCCTGCACCCCGCTCCCGGCGCTCTGAGCGCGGTGCAGACCGTCTCGGGTCTGGAGAAGGCCCTCGGCGGCGGGCTGACTGACGCGGCAGGGGAAGGCGCGGTCGTGGGCGTGCATGAGCCCCGCCTGTGGGGTGCGCAGCCCGTCGGCCTGCATGAGCGCCGCTCGTGGGGTGCGGGGCCTGTGGGTGGGGTGGTCGTGTCCGGGATGGGTGGCATCGGTCCCGGCGTGAGGGGAGCAGGCGTGGCCGTCGCGGTGCGGGAGGGCTGTGTGCGTGGCGCACGCGCCATGCGCCTAGTGCGGGCCGTTTCTGGCCTGGGGGCCGCTGGCGGCGGGGCCACTTGCGGCGCGGGGGGAGGTGCGGTCGTGGGTCTGGCTGGGCGCTGGCGGTGGGGTGCGCGGCCTGTGGGCGCGGTCCTGTCTGGGATGGGCGGCATCGGCTCTGGCGGGGCTGGAGCAGGGGCGGCCGTCCTGGTGCGCGAGCGCTACCCGGGTGGTGGCCGCTGGGTGCCATGCGGGTGGTGCCCGTGCCGGCGTCGGGAGGCCCCAATCGGCAAGGAGCGTGACCGGGTGAGCCGTCCGGTGAGCGGGTTCCGGAATCAAGGTGCGGTGACGGGGTGGTGGTTGGCTTGGGCGCGGGTCGCGTCTGGACTGAGGAGCGGCGGGAGCGAAGCGACCGGAGCGACGAGGGAAGACGCGACCCTGCGGGGCGCCCAAGCCCGCCCGTGCGGAGCACGGGCCATGAGCAGAGCCGCGTGAGTGTGTCGGGGGCTGCGGATCCCGATGATCCGCGTGAGTGGTGTGGCTTGGCCGTGCGGTTGCTCGATGCCGGCATGCCGGAGGCGGCGCTGGAGGCGGCCAGGGAGGCGCTGGGGCGGGATTCGCGGCTGGAGTGGGGGTATCGGCTGGAGAGCCTGGCGCTGGAGCGGCTGGGGCGGGACGACGAGGCGGTGGTCGCGGCCGAGCATGCGGTGCGGTTGGCGCCCGGTTCGTGGGCGGCGCGGTTGCGGCTGGGGTCGGCGTTGCGGCGGGTGCCGGGGCGGTGGCGGGAGGCGTGGACCCAGGCGGGCAAGGCGGTCAGGTTCGCGCCGGAGGAGCCGGACGTACACGTGCTCGCCGGGGACCTCGCGCTGGTCCGTGGCGAGCATGAGCGCGCCGCGCGCGCCTACCGCGCCGCGCTGCGCGGCGCGCACGATCATCCGGTGGCCCGGGTGAACCTAGGGCTGACCCTGCTGTGCTGGGAGCGGCCGCGCGGTCACCATGATCCGGCGTGGGCCGCCGATCCGCGGGAGACCGGGCGGGCCCGGCGGGCGCTGGACGTGTGGTCGCGGCAGGTGCGGGTCCTGCTGGCCCTGGCGCTTCCGCTGGTGGCGGTGGCCGCCTTCTGGACGGGGATGCGGGCGCAGGCGCAGATCGGCGGGCTGGTCGTGCTGGCGCTGGCGGCGGTGCCGACGGTGCGGCAGGCGCGGCGGGTGCGCATCTGGTCGTACGTGCCGCAGATGCTGGGCCGCGATCTGTGGCTGACGGTGGCGGTGGCGCTCACGCCGCTGGCCGCGCTCGCGTACGCGGCGGCGGTGCTCATGCTGCCCTCCTGGTCCGCCGCCGGGCCGGTCTCGTGGGAGCCGCTGTGGGCGGGGCTGGCCGGCCTGGTGGTGTGCAACGGGCCGGCCGCGGCCCTGGTCCGGGTGCTGGCGGAGGCGTGGCGGGGGCGGCCGGTGCGGGCGCTGGCGGAGTTCGCGGTCGCGCTGCCCGAGCGTACGGCGCGGCGCGACACCGGCATCGCCATGTGGATCGTGGCGGTGCGCGGATGGTCGGCGGCGGGGCTCGTCGGGTGCCTGTCGCTGGTGGCGGGCGAGACCGGCGTGGCGGTGGCGGCGCTGGCGGTGCCGCTGGCGCTGCTGCGGGTGCGCAGGTCGGGGCGGCTGGGCGCGAACGTGCGCCGGGTGCTGGCCGCCGACCGCTCCCTCGCGGCGGCGCTGCTGCTCCTGGTGCTGGCCTCGGCCTCGCTGGCGGGGGCGGGCGTGGTACGGCTCGTCGAGGCCGCGGGCGCGCCGCGTACGGAGGTGCCCGCGTGGGGCGGGAGGGTGGCGCTGGCGGCGCTGACCCTGATGGCCGCGGTCTTCGCCGCCCGCGCCGCCCGCGCCTGGTGGCGGGGCTCCCCGGGCCCGTGGCGCTCCTCGCTGGCCATGGCGGACGGGTGGGGCGGCAGGCTCCCCGCCGACGTGCGCGCGCCGGTGGGCCTGAGCGAGGCCGTGCGCCGGGCGCTGGTGTCCTCGCGCGGCGTCGTCCTGGCGTACGCCGACGACGCGGGCCCGCGCGCCCTGGCCGTCGGCGCCGTCAGCTCCATCGGCCCGGCGGGCGAGCTGCGCCTGATCGCGCCCGACGACGCCTGGCAGGCCGCCGAGCGCGATCCCCGGGTGGCGGTCTTCGTCGCCGACCCCATCGAGCGGCGCTTCTGGGCCGAGGTGCGCGGGATCGCCCTGGGCGACCCGGAGGCCGAGGTGCTGCGGGTCACGCCCAAGGACGTCCTCATCGGCGAGTACCCGGGACGTCACCAGTCCCGCCGCCGCTGAGGGCCGCCGTCCCGCACGGCGGGCCGCTCGTCGGCACGCCCAGTGGAGTGGGCCCGCGCGTTGGCGGGTGCGCGTGGCCCGGCGCATCCGGAGCGGATCGCGGCCATCGTCGCGGCCGGCACGGGCTTGCCGGCCGGTGACATTCCCATGCCCGAGGGCCGGCGCCGGTCCCGGCGGGCGGCAGCCGCGGCGCCGGTCCGCGACGCCCGCAGGTTCGTGCAGGCGCGCTGCCGTACGAAGCCGCCGGACGAGGTGCGCGCGGCGTACGACGCGCCGTTCCCGGACGAGTCGTCCGACCGGAGCGCGCGGGATCGGGCATCCCGTGATCGCCGGAGCGGGGCATTTGCTGCAGGAAGACGCCGGTCCGGACCTCGGCGCGGAAATCGCGAGGTTTGTCGGCCGCATCCGACCGGAATGCCGGACAGTGACACCGGCTCCTCGCGAGACGGCAGGCGCGTGGAACCCGGCCGCGCGCCACGCCGAAACACGCTCTGGGCGCCCGCGCCCAAACGTCGCTCGGTTGCGGTATAACCGGGGGCGAACCGGGGAGGCTTGATGCGGGACTCCGACAGGGCCCGGCCGGCGGGGCGCGCTGCGGCTAGGGATCTGTTCGAACACGTGCGTGTTCGCTATTTTCGGCTTTCCCCATTCACGCGGCGAATGGCGTACGCCGCGGTGCTCGTCATCGCGCTCGCGCTCGCCGTCGCCCTCGGCTGGTCGATCGTGAACACGCTGGTGGGCTGCGTCCTGCTGCTCGCCTTCGTGGCGCTCACCCTGCGCTTCCCGCGCGCCGCGGCCACCGCGCTGGTGGTGGCGGGGTGGATGCTGCTGCTGCCGATCTTCGCCGCCTTCTTCGAGCCGGGCTCGCCGGGCCCCACGCTGCTGATCGCGCTCGGCGTCGTCGCCGGCGGCGCCGCCCACCTGATCCGGTGGGTGCCGCCCTGGATGACCACGTTGCTCGCGCTGCTCGCCGCGGGCGTGCTGGCCGGGGCCGTCTCGCCGCTGTACCCGATGGCCGGGGTCTGGCTCGCGTACGCCGGGGCGGCGGGCGTGCTGGCGTACCGGTTCGTCCTCGCCCGCCGGGTGAAGGCCGCGCTGACGGCCGGGGAGCAGCGGCACGTACGGGTGCGCGCCCGCGAGGGCGGCCCGCCGCCCGCCGGGGCCGACGCCGCCGCGCCCCCGCCGCCGATCTCGGTCGAGGACGCCCTCGCCGAGCTGGAGAACATGATCGGCCTGCTGCCGGTGAAGGAGCAGGTGCGCTCGATCGCCGCCTCCATCGAGGCGTCCCGGCTGCGCGCCGAGGCCGGCTACACCACCGACCCGCCGATGCGGCACTTCGTCTTCGTCGGCCCGCCCGGCACCGGCAAGACCAGCGTCGCCCGCACCGTCGCCAAGATCTTCTACGCGTTCGGCCTGCTGGAGACCCCCTATGTGGTGGAGGCCCAGCGGGCCGACCTGGTGGGCGAGTATCTCGGCGCGACCGCGATCAAGACCAACGAGCTGATCGACCGGGCGTTGGGCGGGGTGCTGTTCATCGACGAGGCGTACGGCCTGATGAACACCGGCGACGGCCAGGCCGACCGGTTCGGCGCCGAGGCGGTGCAGACCCTGCTCAAGCGGGCCGAGGACGACCGCGACCGGCTGATCATCATCCTGGCGGGCTACGAGAAGGAGATGACCGCGTTCCTCTCCTCCAACCCCGGCCTGTCCTCCCGCTTCTCCACCCGGGTCACCTTCCCCAGCTACTCCGCCGAGGAGCTGTCGCGGATCACCGAGCTGCTGCAGGCCGGGCGCGGCGACCGCATGGCGCCCGACGCGCGGGCCGCGCTGACCGGGCTCTACGACGAGGTGATCAGGCGCGGGCTGATCGACGAGCTGGGCAACGCCCGCTTCGCCCGCAGCCTGGTCGAGGCGGCGGCCCAGGCCCGCGACGTACGGGTCGTGGGCGCGGGCGGCTCGCCCACGACCGCCGACCTGGTCACCACCACCGCCGCCGACGTCACCAAGGCGTTCGAGGAGCTCACCGCCCGCTTCCGCGGCTACCAGGCCACCCCCACCCTGGAGGAGGCCCTGGCCGACCTCGACCGCATGGCCGGGCTCGAACCCGTCAAGCGCCAGGTCCACGCGATAGCCGCCCAGCTCAGGGTGGCCCGCATGCGCCAGGAGCGCGGCCTGCCCACCCCGCCGCAGATGCGGCACTTCGTCTTCGTCGGCCCGCCCGGCACCGGCAAGACCACGGTCGCGCGCATCCTCGGCCGGATCTTCGCCGCGCTCGGCCTGCTCGCCCGCCCCGACGTGGTGGAGGCCCAGCGCGCCGACCTCGTCGGCCAGCACCTCGGCTCCACCGCGATCAAGACCAACGAGCTGATCGACCGGGCGCTGGGCGGGGTGCTGTTCATCGACGAGGCGTACAGCCTGGTCAACACCGGCTACTCCGGCGGCGACGCCTTCGGCGCCGAGGCGGTGCAGACCCTGCTCAAGCGGGCCGAGGACGACCGCGACCGGCTCGTCATCGTGCTGGCCGGCTACGCCGGCGAGATGGACCGGTTCCTGGCCACCAACCCCGGGCTGGCCAGCCGGTTCAACCAGCGCGTCGCGTTCCCGTCGTACACGCCGGACGAGCTGGCCCAGATCGCCGAGCTGCTGGCCGAGCGCGCCGGCGACCGCTTCGACGACGCGGCCCGGCAGGACCTGCTGGAGGTGTTCTCCGTGGTGTGCGCCGAGCGGCTGATCGACGGGCTCGGCAACGGCCGCTTCGCCCGCAACCTGTTCGAGCGGGCCGCCATGCGCCGTGACGTCCGCCTGGCGGCCGGGCCCACCCCGGCCACCGCCGCCGACCTGACCACGATCACCAGCGAGGACGTGCGCAGCGCCATCGAGGAGCTGTCCGACCGCTGATCCCGCCCCCTGACCCTGCCCGCGGCGTGACGGCGACGCGGCGCGCGCGGACGCACTGCCTGTACGCATTTGGGTGATCACTCTGAGTAGTGTTGTCCTCGTGTGCGGTGGGCGAAGTGGGGGAGTCGTGGAGAACGGGCGGCGATCGGCGTCCGCCGCGGTGGCGGCGGTGCTCGTCGTGGCCACGGTGCTGGTCGTGTCCATGGTGTCGCTGGCCGGGTGCGGTGAGGGCGGGCGGGCCGCGGCTCCGGCCGTGAGCGCCACGCTGCGGGCGTACGACATCAATCCGGTCCCGCGCGGCCAGGTGCGCGAGGGCGGCACGCTGCGGTGGGGCATCGACCACTATCCGAGCCAGTGGAACCTCAACCACGTCAACGGCCGCCTGCCGGAGGTCGAGGCGGTCATGGACGCGCTGATGCCCGCCCCGTTCCGCGCCGACGAGCGCGGCATCGTCGCCCCCGACCCCGACTACCTGACCCGGGCGGAGGTGACCCGGGGCTCGCCCGCGCAGGTCGTCACGCTCACGCTCAACCCCAGGGCGCGCTGGTCCGACGGCAGGCCGATCACCTGGGAGGACTACCACGCCCAGTGGCGGGCGATGAGCGGGCGCGACCCGGCCTACCAGGTGGCGGGCACCGCCGGCTACCGCGACATCGGCTCGGTGGCGCGGGGCGCGCACGACCACCAGGTCGTCATCACCTTCGCCCGGCCGTTCGCCGACTGGCGCTCGCTGTTCACGCCGCTGTACCCGCGCTCGGCCAACGCCACGCCCGACGCGTTCAACGGCTACTGGCTCAACGCGATCCCGGTCACCGCGGGCCCGTTCAAGCCGGCCGGGCTCGATCCCGACGCGCGCACCGTCACCGTGGTCCGCGACCCCGCCTGGTGGGGCGAGAAGGCCAGGCTGGACCGGATCGTGTTCCGGGCCATGGACGCCGCCGCCCGGTTGCGCGCCTTCACCGCGGGCGAGCTGGACGTGACCGACCTCGGCATGTCCGCCGAGGCGGTGGCCAAGGCGCGCGCGTCCCGCGACGCCGTGGTGCGGCAGGCGGCGGGCCCCGGCTACCGCCAGCTCACCCTGAACGGCGAGAGCCCCAGGCTCGCCGACCCGGCCGTGCGCCAGGCGGTCGCCATGGCCATCGACCGCGCCGAGCTGGCCCGCGCCGGCCTGGCCGGCCTCGGCTGGCCCGCCGTGCCGCTCGGCAACCACTTCTTCCTGAACACCCAGGCCGGCTACCGCGACAACTCCCACGAGATCGGGACGTACGACCCCGAGGCCGCCGCCGAGCGCCTGGAGGACGCGGGCTGGGTCCTGGACGAGCGGACGGGTGTGCGGCGCAAGGACGGCGCCGAGCCGGCGCTGCGGTTCGTCGTCCCCGCCGGCGTGGCGGTGAGCCGGGCCGAGGGCGAGCGCGTACGCGCGATGCTGGCCGAGGTGGGGGTGAAGGTGACGGTCGTGGAGGTGCCGGCCGACGCCTTCTTCACCAAGCACGTCATCCCCGGCGACTTCGACATCGCCCCGTTCACGTACGCGGGCTCGCCGTTCCCCGTCTCCGCCTCCTACGCCCAGTACGCCGACGCGGTCACGCCGCCCGGCGGTGCCCGTACCGTGGGCGCGGGCGGGCCGCGGGTCTGGAACGCCAACCTGGCCAGGATCGGGCATCCCACGACCGACCGCGCGCTGCTGCGGGCCATGGGCGAGCTGGACCCCACCCGCCGTCTCGGATACACCCACGCCGCCGACGCCCTGCTGTGGCGCAACGTCAACGTGCTGCCGCTCTACCAGCGCCCGCAGACCGTCGCCGTACGCGCCTCGCTGGCCAACATCGGGGCCAACGGCTTTCGCGACCTGCGCTACACCGACATCGGCTTCACCCGCTGAGCGCGGTTTTCCTGTCGGTGGCGCGGTGTAGACAGTAGGGGTGACGGTCTCGGTGACATGGCCCCAGGTGCTGGCATGGCGGCTGGGGCGGCAGTTCGTGGCGCGGCCCGGCGGCGACGCGGTGTCGATCGTGCGCCGGCTGTGCGGGGTGCAGTCCCAGGTGGCGTCCTCGGCGCGCCTGGCGGTGGCGGTGCGGCAGGAGCGGCCCGACCCCGGCGAGGTCGAGTCGGCGCTGTGGCAGGACGGCACGCTGGCCAAGACCTGGCTGATGCGCGGCACCCTGCACCTCGTGCCCGCCGACGAGCTGCCGGTCTACTTCGGCACGCTCGGCTCGCTGCGCTTTTGGGAGAAGGGCTCCTGGCAGCGCGGCCACGGCGTGACCGCCGCCGAGATCGAGAAGGTCATCGACGCCGTGCCGCGCGCGCTCGCCGGCCGGGTGCTCACCCGCGAGGAGCTGGTCGAGTCGGTGATCGAGGTCACCGGCGACGAGCACCTGCGCGAGGCCCTGACCTCGGGCTGGGGCGCGCTGCTCAAGCCGCTCAGCTTCCTCGGCGAGCTGTGCTACGGCCCGCCCCGCGAGGGCCGGGTCACCTTCACCTCCCCCGGCGTCGCCCCGCTGCCCGCGGCCGAGGCCGGCACCCTGCTGGCCCGCGCCTTCCTGGGCGCCCACGGCCCGGCCACCCCCGAGATGTTCGACGCCTGGCTCTTCCGCGGCCAGTCGCGCAAGGCCGTACTGCGGGCCTGGTTCGCGGGGCTGGGCTCCGACGCGGTCGAGATCGACGTCGAGGGGTGGCCCATGCTCGCCCTGGCCGAGCACGTCGATTCGCTGGCCGCCACCCGTCCGTCCGAGTCCGTGCACCTCCTGCCGGGTTTCGACCAGTACGTCCTGGCGGCCCCCCGCGACCTGGAGCCCCTGCTGCCCGCCGCCGTCCGCGCCAAGGTCAGCCGTACGGCCGGCTGGATCTCGCCCGTGGTCGTCTACCGGGGCCGGATCGCCGGCGTCTGGGAGGCCAAGTCCGGCAAGCTCGCCTTCGAGCTGTTCGAGGACGTCCCGGCCGGGCCGCTCGCCGACGAGGCCGACCGCGTGTCCGCGCTCCTGGAGCCCTGACCTTCGGCGGATCAGGCGCGGCGGAACGTCACCGTGTCGCCGGGGCGCAACTGGGCCGCGAGCGGCAGGTCGGCGGCGCGCACCACGGCGATCACGGGGTAGCCGCCGGTGGGCGGGTGGTCGGCCAGGAAGACGATCGGCTGCCCGTCGGGGGGCACCTGGATCGCGCCGGCGACCATGCCCTCGCTGGGCAGCTCGCCGCCCCGTGACCGCGCCAGGGCCGGGCCGCGCAGCCGCACGCCCACCCGATTGCTGTGCGGGCTCACCTCGTACGGCGCGCCGCAGAGCAGGTCGAGCGCGTCGGGGGTGAACCAGTCGTCGCGGGGGCCGGGGATCACCCGCAGGGCCGGGCGCTCGGGCGGCGGCGCGTACGGCGCCGCGTCCACCACGATCGGGCCGAGACCGCCAGGCGGCCCCACCGGCAGCACGTCGCCGGCCCGCAGCGGGGGCGGGCCCAGGCCCGACAGCGAGTCGGTGGAGCGGCTGGCCAGCACCGGGGCGACGGCCAGGCCGCCGCGCACGGCCACGTACGTGCGCAGGCCGCGCGCCGGCACCCCCACCCGCAGCTCGGCGCCGGCCGGGGCCCACAGGGGCGCGCACATGCCCGCCGCGCGGCCCGACAGGGTCAGCGGGCACGGCGCGCCCGTCACCGCGATCCAGGCGGGGGCGGCGAAGCGCAGGCGGGCGCCGCCGAGGGTCAGCTCGATGCCCGCGTGCCCCTCGGGGTTGCCCACCAGGCGGTTGGCCAGGGTGAGGGCGCGCGGGTCGGCGGCGCCGGAGCGGGGCACGCCGAGATGGGCGTAGCCGGTGCGGCCGAGGTCCTGCACGGTGGCGTAGGGGCCGGGGGAGAGCACCTCGACGCTCACGGGACCGCCGCCTCGAAGCGCACCCGGGTGCCGGGGCGGAGCAGGGCGGGCGGGTCGGCGCCGGTGTCCCACACGCGCAGGGTCGTGTGGCCGAGCAGCCGCCACCCGCCGGGGGAGGCGGCGGGGTAGACGGCGGCGTACGGGCCCGCGACGGCCACCGCGCCGGCGGGCACGCAGGTGCGCGGGGTGTCCAGGCGCGGCACGCGCAGCGCCGGGTCCAGGCCGGTGAGGTAGGCGAAGCCGGGGGCGAACCCCAGCCATCCCGCCACGAACTCCGACCCGCAGAACCGGGCGATCACCTCCTGCGGGCCGAGCCCGGTCAGCGCGGCGACGTCGGCCAGGTCCGCGCCGTCGAAGGTCACCGGCACCCGTACGAGCGGCGCCGCCGCGGCCGTGCCCGCCTCCTGCCTGGCCGTCGCGGCGGCGGCCAGGGCGGACAGGCGGGCGCGCAGCCCGACCGGGTCGGCGCCCGGCGCGACGACGAGCACCGTGGCCGGGCCGGGCACGATCTCGGTCACGCCGGGCGGGCGCTCGGCCCGCAGCAGCGCGTCCAGCCGGTGGGAGGCCGCCAGCCCGCCGGTCTCGACCAGCAGCGCGTGCTCCCCGGCCCTGTGGATCGGCACCGCGCCCTCGCCGGCGGGCGTGGTCATGCGAACGGCCGCAGCCGGACGCCGGCGTCGGTCAGCGCCTGGCGTACGGAGCGGGCCAGCGTCACCGCGCCCGGCGTGTCGCCGTGCACGCAGATGGAGCGGGCCGACAGCGCCACCCGCGAGCCGTCGCGGGCGGTCACCTCGCCCTCGACGGCCATGCGCACCGCGCGGGCGGAGACCTCGGCCGGGTCGTGCAGCACCGCCCCGGGCAGGCGGCGCGAGACCAGCGCGCCCTCGGGCGTATAGGCCCGGTCGGCGAACGCCTCGTTGACCGTGGCGATCCCCTGGGCGGCGGCGGCCTCGTGCACGACCGAGCCGGGCAGGGTGAGCACCGGGAGCGCGGGGGAGAAGTCGGCCACCGCCGCGACCAGGGCCTCGGCCTGCTCGCGGTCGCGGCACACCCGGTTGTACAGCGCGCCGTGCGGCTTGACGTAGGACACCTCGCCGCCCATCGCCCTGGCGATCCCGTCGAGGGCGGCGATCTGGTACAGCACCTCGGCGCACAGCTCCTCGGGATCGACCTCCATCTCGCGCCGGCCGAACCCGGCCAGGTCGCGGTAGGAGACCTGGGCGCCGATGCGCACCCCCCGGTCCACCGCGGCGGCGCAGGTGCGCCGGATCGTCACCGGGTCGCCGGCGTGGAACCCGCACGCGACGTTGGCGCTGGTGACGATGTCGAGCAGCGCCTCGTCGTCGCCGAGCCGCCACACGCCGAACCCCTCGCCCAGGTCGGCGTTGAGATCGATCTCCTGGTGGGACCCGTCCATCACGCCCTCAAGCCTACGCCTGTGATCACCCCGCGGAGTCCGCCTCCCGCCCCGGGCGCGGGGCCACGAACAGGGTCTGGGTGGCCTGCCCGACCTCGCCGGACCGGTCGTACAGGGTGGTGCGGGTCAGGCCGCAGCCGGCGGGGCCGATGGTGGTGGCGGCGTCCAGGCAGATCCACTCCCCCTGCGGGGGGCGGAACAGCGAGATCGACAGATCGACGTTGACGAACAGGTAGGAGTCGAAGTCCAGCGCGTAGCTGACGCCGTTGCCGCTGTCGGCGAAGACGGCCAGCCGTTCCAGCGGCGTCATCTCCTCGCCCTCCACCAGGGGCACCGTGGACCGGCCCCAGACGGTGGCCGGGCCGGTGTGCTGCGGGTCGCCGGCCACGAACCGCCAGTCCATCGCCCGGCCGTAGCCGAACCCGCTGGCCAGCCACGAGGCCGACTCCCTCGGCTGGGCGGGCGGCACGGGGGCGGGCGGCGGGGCGGCGCCGGTGGCGGGGGTCTCGCCCTCGCGGATGCGCCAGGCGGTCGCGCGTACCAGCTCGCGCCCGCCGGCGAGCAGCGAGGCGGACAGGCACTGGACCCGCTTGCCGTCGCGGGCAACGTCGGTGCGCACCTCGACCTCGGCGACCGGCACCGGCGCGAACACGTCCACCGCCAGCTTGGTCAGCGCCAGGCCGGGCCGCGGCGCCGTACGGGCCAGCTCGTGGACCAGCAGGCCGGTCACCGGGCCGAGGTGCTGCTGCTCCGGATGCCACGGGCCCTGGGTGTGCACCGTCGCGTCGTATCGCCCCGCGCCCTTGGGCAGGTACATGGCCGTCATAGAAGGAAATTCTAGGGAGTGCGATCCCGATCAGGCGGGCGGTGCGTCCGGAATGTCGGCGATGTCGTCCAGGGCGGCGGCCAGCTCGTCGGGGTGGTCGCCGATGCGCTCGGCGATCTCGATCAGCACGTGCAGCACGTCGTGACGGTCGTGCCCGAGGTCCAGCAGCCGCTGCGCGGCCTCCCACAACTGCGGCGGGTCGCCCTCCCACAGCCGGGCCGCGATCTCCTCGTGCCAGGCCAGGTGCTCCTGGTAGTCGGGACGGTGCCGCTCGGCCGCGTGGTCCAGCTCGATCAGCAGCCGCCGGTCGCCGTCGTCGGCCGGGTTGAGCCGGTCGAGCAGGATGTCACCGGCCGCGCCCTGCAGGAACGGGAACGCGAACGCCCGCCGCGCCAGCGCCGACAGGTCGCCGTCGGGCAGCAGCCGCGCCACCAGCTCGCGGTCCAGCCCGAAGGCGGTGGTCGGGTCGCGGTACGCCTCGGCGAACTTCGCCGTGGCCTCCCACACCGCGTCCAGCGTGGCCCGCACCCCCTCCTCGGGCAGGCCGGTACGCCGCCCCGCGAAGCGCACCCAGGCCGACAGCACGTACGGCACCGCCTCCTGCTCCGCCGGGCTCAGCATGATCTTCTTCGGTAACCAGTCGAGCAGGAAGGTCTCGCACTTGGTCGGGCTGACCCGCATCGGCCGCATGAAGTCCTGCTCGCAGCCGTAGTCGATGATGTGGTCGGCGCACCGCGAGGCCGCCGACGGGTCGGACAGGTGCTCGGCCGCGTCGGAGGCCAGGAACTCCGCCGCCAGCATCGCCCGCCGCTCGCGGCTGTAGGGCGCCTCGGTGTGCAGCGGGGCCGGGCGTTTGCGGCCGGGCGGCAGCGCCTTGATCCGGGCGCGGGCGAAGGCGTGGTAGGTGCCGTAGCTGTCGCTGACCGGCGGCGGGCCCTTGCGGTCGAAGCCGTCGCGGGTGGCCTTCATGGCCGATTCGAGCAGCGCCCGGGCCTGCTGGGGCTCCAGCTCTTCGAAGCGCAGCATCGGGTTGCCGCCGGCCTCGGCGCTCGCCTGCTCCAGCAGCTTGTCCACCTGGGAGGAGACCCACGCGTCGCGGGCCATGCCGCGCATGTTGTAGTCCACCACGACGACGAGCGCGTGGCGGTCCTCGCCCTCCTCCGGGGAGCTCGGCGCGCCCGAGCGGTAGGAGCCGGGGGACCGGTAGGCGAAGGTGCACACGACGGTGTCCTGGTCGCCGTACGCGTCGCGCGAGACGTAACAGCCGGCGGGCTTGACCGCGCCCACCCGGTCGGCCCACCCGGGCCGGGCCACGCCCGACTCCATCAGCGCCAGCGCGGCCCCCTCGGCCTTCGCCGCCTGCCGCGCGGTGCCGAGGTACGCCATCGCGATCAGCAGCGTGAGGCCCGCCGGCGTGCCGGCCTTGGCGGCGTAGTCGACCAGTCCCTCCCCGAGCACCTGCTCCACGTCACCGCCGTGCAGCCGCTTGCCCCACCAGGCCCCGATCATGTCGGACACCATCAGCTCGGCGTCCAGCGGGCTGCGCACGGCCAGCAGCTCCCGCGCCGCGAGCAGCATCTCGGCGAACACGTCATCCGGCGGCGGCGTGTCAGCCGGCGTACGACGATGGCGACGGCTCACACGACCCCCCTAGCCACACCCCACCCCACGACACCCCTCACACCGCCCGGCAGCACACTCCCCGCCCCTTCGACCACCACGACGGCCCGCCGGCACCCCCCATACTCCCAGCCGCCCGCCACCCGGCCGCACCGAGCATGCCACACACGGACGGCGACCGTGACGCGCCGCCCACGCCCCCGGCCGCCGGCGCGCCCGCACGCCCCGCAGCCCCGGCCGCCTGCCGGAAGGGCATCGGCAGAGGCCGTGGCGGGACCCGCCGGACGGACGTTCAGATGCCGCGCGTCGGCGACGGTCGCCGCGGTGGGCCGTCCCCACGCCCCGCGCCTTCGGCCGCGGTCGGGCGTGGGGGCGGGATGCGCGCCGCCCGCGCTGCCGTGGTCGTCGGGCGGGGGCGCGGCGTGGCAGGCGGGGGCGCCGGTGTGCCCGGCGAGGGTGGGTGTGGCGGTGCGCTGTCCGCACGCCTCCGATCCCCGGCCGGGCGCTGTGCTGGCGCGCGGCGGAAGCATGCGGACGGCACCGGCCGCCGTGGCGGCGTGCCCGTGCCGCCCGCCGCCCGTCGCGGCGCGCCGCTCACGTTCCCGGCCACGAGCGGACGCGGCGTCGCCGGGCGCGGTGGCGGGGTGCGCATGCTCCCCGCGGTCGTGGTCGCGCGTGGGGGGTTCGGGGGTGCCGTGGTTCCTGGCGTGGGCGTCCGTCGCGGGGGTGGCGGGGGCGGGGTGGCGGGGTCGAGGGGGGTGGTGCATGGTGGCTCGGTGGGTCACGCAACCTCCTGCGACGGCCGCGCGGGCCGGAGGTGGCCGTGCGTGGTGGCACGCCCGCTCACGCCGCCTGCCTCGTCGGCACCGTGAGCGAGATCGCTGGTGTGCTCATTGGTTCGCTCGCTTTGCTCGCTCACGACCCGACCCTCTCGCATTCCCGGCCGGAAGGGTGCGTAGAACGCGGCCCGGTGACCCCTATGTTACCGAGGAATCCGTGATGGGGGAGATGAGTTCACGAGTGCGAGGAGGTGTTCGCGGGCCACCCGTTCCACCACCTCCGGCGTGGGGCGGAAGCCGAGGTGCTCGGCGCAGGCCCAGACGTCGGCGACGCACTTGGCGACGTCCTCCACCGGCACCTTGAGGAACTCCTCGGCCAGGTGGGCGGCCACGAGCTCGCGGCACTCCCGTGACTCCTGGGACGGCCGGGGCCCACGGAACGCCGGGGCGCCGCCCGCCGCGGCGGACGCCGGGTCGCGCGGCGTGATGGTGCGGTGATCTCTGGTCAGTGCGGGCATGGAATTGGGTCCCATTCCCTCGCTTATAGGACGTGCGCTCCCATTCCATATCTTCTCCCGCCGCTGTCAACCCCCTTGCCCCCGACATGCGAAGCTGGTCGCATGCGTTTACAGCTCGCGCAGCGGGCCGACGCCGACGAGCTGCTCGGCCGCGACCCGTTCGCCCTGCTGGTCGGGATGCTGCTCGACCAGCAGATCCCGATGGAGTGGGCCTTCGCCGGCCCGCGCACGATCGCCGACCGCCTGGGCGGGGACTTGTCGCCGGAGGTGATCGCCCAATACGATCCCGACGATTTCGCCGCGCTTCTCGCCCGCAAACCGGCCGTCCACCGCTACCCTTCGTCGATGGCCAGGCGGGTCCAGGCGCTGGCCGCGTACCTCGTGGAGCAGCACGACGGTTCGGCGGAGGAGCTGTGGCGGGATGTGCGAGACGGCCGGGAGCTGCTCGGACGCCTGATGGACCTGCCCGGGTTCGGACGGCAGAAGGCGCAGATCTTCCTGGCCCTGCTGGGCAAGCAGCTCGGCGTCCGGCCGCCCGGCTGGCGGGAGGCGGCCGGGCCGTACGGCGAGGAGGGGGTGTTCCGGTCGGTCGCCGACGTGGTCGATGGGGACAGCCTGGCGAAAGTCCGGTTGACGAAGCAGGAGGCCAAGCAGGCGGCGAAGAAAAAGTAGGTTGATCCTGCTGCGGGTGGTGAAGCGTTTTTGACAGGATGCGTTGACCGCATGGCTGCCGGGGCTTCCGTCCGCGCATGCCCATCGCAGATGATGTACTGCAGGATCCGGTCCCCCGGACCTGCCCCACACCGACTTTCGAGTTTGGAGATGTGCCTCGTGGGAGACCCTGGCACGCGACGGAGGTGCCGACCATGAGCGCCGAGACCTCCGTGCCCCGTCCCCGGGAGTCTGGTGTGGAGATCTCAGACGCGGGCCTTCTCGACGGCCTGATCCTGCAGAGTCCCTACGCCTTCGCCTTCCTCGACCTCGACGGCCGCTTCCAACGGGTGAACGGGATCTTCGCCCAGGTGGCGGGCGTGCCCGCCGAGGACCTTCTCGGCCGGGCGCCCGGCGAGGTCCTGTCCGCCGACCTCACCGCCGTGATCGAGTCGGCCGTGCACGACGTCGCCGAGACCGGGCGCACCGTCGAGGGGAGCGACCTGCGCATCCGGGTCCGCAGCGCCGACGGCGCGAGCCGGCACTGGGCGCTGACCTTCTCGCCGGTGCACGACGACGAGCGGGTGCTGCGCGCGGTCGTCCTGGTCGGCGTGGACGTCACCGAGAGCCGCGAGACCGAGGAGCAGCTCCGCCGCAGCGAGGAGCGCTACCGGTCGCTGGTCGAGGCGCAGTCGCAGCTCGTGTGGATCACCTCGCCGTCGGGCGCGGTGCTGGAGGACGCGCCGCAGTGGCGCGCGATCACCGGCCAGGGGCTGGAGGAGTACCTCGCCCACGGCTGGATCGAGGCCGTGCACCCCGACGAGCGCGCCCAGACCGAGGAGGCCTGGCGCGAGGCGCTGCGGGGCCGCACGATGTTCGAGTGGAACTACCGCGTGCGCACCAGGGCCAGCGGTTACCGTCACTTCGAGGTGCGCGCCGTCCCGATCATGCGCCACGGCCGGGTGGTGGAGTGGGTCGGCGCCAACACCGACGTGACGCCGCAGCGCGAGGCCGAGGAGATGCGCGGGCGGCTGACCGACCAGCTCGGCGCGGCGGCGCTGCGCACGGCCCGGCTCCAGGGCGCGACCGCGGTGCTCGCCGAGGCGCTCACGGTGGAGCAGGTCGTGCAGGTCATCATCGACGTGGGCCGTACCGCCCTGGCCGCCGACCGTTCCGCGGTGGCGCTGCTCGACACCGAGCGGGCCGCGCTGAAGCTGATCAACAGCGGCGGGGTGCCCGAGGCGCCGGCGCAGGGCGATGAGATCCCGCTGTCCCACTCCAGCGTGATGACCCTGGCGGTCAACAGCCGCAGGCCCGTCTTCGCCGAGTCGCCCCAGAGCCTGGTCAGCCAGCTCGTCGAGGCGGGCGGCGACCGCGAGGCGCTGACCGCGTTCACCGCCGGCACCGAGGAGCGGGCCTGGGTCGGCCTGCCCCTGCTCGCGGCGGGCCGCGCGCTCGGCGCGCTGCGCTTCGCCTTCACCCGGCCGCAGAAGATCTCCCAGGAGGACGGCGTCTTCCTGGAGGCGCTGGCCGGGCAGTGCGCGCTGGCGGTCGAGCGCGCCACCCTGTTCGAGCGCGAGCACCGCACCGCCGAGACCCTGCAGCAGAGCCTGCTGCCCGACAGCCTGCCGGTGGTCCCGGGGCTGACCATCGCCCAGCGGTTCCGCTCCGGCAGCCGCCACGTCCAGGTCGGCGGCGACTGGTACGACGCCTTCGTGCTGCAGGACGGCCGGGTCGCCGTGGTCGTCGGCGACGTCATGGGCAAGGGCGTCAAGGCCGCGGCCGGCATGGGCCGCATCCGCAACGCCATGCGCGCGCTCGCGCTGACCAACCCGCCGCCCGCGGCCGTCCTCACCGGCCTCGACCGGGTGTTCGAGGCCACCGAAGAGGAGGAGCAGGTCACCACCCTGGCCTACATGGTGGTCGAGCCGGGCACCGGCGAGGGCACGCTGGCCCTGGCCGGGCACCCGCCGCCGCTGCTGGTCTCGCCGCAGGGCGTGCCGATCCTGTGCGACGGCGAGCCCGGCACGCCGCTGGGCTGGCCCACCAGCCGGCGGCAGTTCCGGTTCTGCGTGCCCCCTGGCCACACCGCCGTGCTGTACTCCGACGGCCTGGTCGAGAACCGCAAGCGCGGCCTGGACGCCGGACTCGCGGAGCTTTGCTCGGTTGTGACCGAGGCGCCGCCGGAAGTCATCGGCAGCCCGCACATGCTGCTGGATTTCCTGGTCGAACGCATGTTGGCGGCGTATGAACAGGATGATGATGTTACGGTGCTAGCGATCCACGTCCCTCCTGCGACGAAGAGTGACTGAATGAAACAGTCATAACGGTTGCTTTCGGATATCAGTGCGCCGCATACGTACGCACTAGTCTCTGGCGCGGCCTAGGGTGGAGGGCAACCGCCGGGAGGCGGCCGTATGGAACGCGGTGTCATGTCACAATGCTGGGCAGGTCCGCCGCGGTCCGTCCGGCATCGCCGCCACAACTGAGAAGCCATCCGCCCCTCGCCGGGGCACCTGGGTCCATTGTCGCCACGCGTTCGTTCGAGAGGTGTTCGTGTCGCCTGCAAGTTCGACTCGCTCTAAGCCATCAGAGCTGAACGAGCCCGTCATTCAGCGACTGCTCGAGCGTGGGCGCTCGCAGGGATTCCTCGAGTCCGAGGATGTCCGCAAGGCCTTCGAGGAGGCCGACATCCCGATGTCACACGCCGCCGCGTTCCTGCGGAGCCTCAGCAAAGAGGGTGTGACCGTGGTGGTGACGGCCGCCGACTCGGCCGCCGCGCCCAAGAGGTCTCGTGGTTCGGGCAAGCGTCGCACCGCAGCCCCCGTCAAGAAGACCAAGGCCGCCTCCGCGGCCGCCAAGGAGCCCCAGCCGGAGACCGTCACCGCGGTCGTCAGCGAGCCGGAGCCCGCGGTCCGCAAGGCCCGGCCCGAGCCGCCGGCCAAGAAGGCCGCGGCCCCGGCGAAGAAGGCGGTTCCTGCCAAGAAGCCCGTCGCCAAGCCCGAGACTCCGGCGCCGGCCGCCGCCGCGGCGGCCCCCGCCGCGCCCGCGGCGCGTCCCGAGGCCAAGGACCAGGTCAAGGTCGACACCAAGCCCAAGGGCGCCGACGTCGAGGACGAGGAGGACGACGACCTCGATCTCGACGTCGATGTCGAGCTGGAGGACTTCGAGCTCGACGACGAGGACGTCACCGACGAGGCCGACGACGCCGACGAGGGCGACGACATCGAGGTGGAGGCCGAGGCCGACACCGAGGCCGACGGCGACGCCAAGCCCGAGGTCGCGCAGAGCGACGACGAGGTGCTGATCCTCTCCGACGACGACGATGACGCCCCGGTGGCCCAGGTCGCCGCGGCCGGCGCCACCGCCGACCCGGTGAAGGACTATCTCAAGCAGATCGGCAAGGTCCCCCTGCTCAACGCCGAGCAGGAGGTCGAGCTGGCCAAGCGGATCGAGGCCGGCCTGTTCGCCGAGGAGCAGCTCGCCACCGAGGGCGACAAGCTCCCGGTCGACGTCCGGGCCGAGCTGGAGTGGATCGCCGAGGACGGCCGCCGCGCCAAGAACCACCTGCTGGAGGCCAACCTCCGACTGGTGGTCTCGCTGGCCAAGCGCTACACCGGCCGCGGCATGCTGTTCCTGGACCTGATCCAGGAGGGCAACCTCGGTCTCATTCGCGCGGTGGAGAAGTTCGACTACACCAAGGGCTACAAGTTCTCGACGTACGCCACGTGGTGGATCCGCCAGGCGATCACCCGGGCCATGGCCGACCAGGCGCGGACCATCCGCATCCCGGTCCACATGGTCGAAGTGATCAACAAGCTGGCGCGGGTGCAGCGGCAGATGCTCCAGGACCTCGGCCGCGAGCCCACCCCGGAGGAGCTGGCGCGCGAGCTGGACATGACCCCTGAAAAGGTCATCGAGGTGCAGAAGTACGGCCGCGAGCCGATCTCGCTGCACACCCCGCTCGGCGAGGAGGGCGACAGCGAGTTCGGTGACCTGATCGAGGACTCCGAGGCGATCGTCCCGGCCGACGCGGTCAGCTTCACCCTGCTCCAGGAGCAGCTCCACTCGGTGCTCGACACCCTGTCCGAGCGCGAGGCGGGCGTGGTCTCCATGCGGTTCGGGCTGACCGACGGCCAGCCCAAGACGCTGGACGAGATCGGCAAGGTCTACGGCGTGACGCGTGAGCGCATCCGGCAGATCGAGTCCAAGACCATGTCCAAGCTGCGTCACCCCTCCCGCTCCCAGGTGCTGCGCGACTACCTCGACTAGGTCGTCGTATCGGTCACCGGGCGCGACGTCGCGTCCGGTGATCCCTGGTTTACCTGGGTGTAACATTCCCGAAGCATGTGGCGCGTGATCCGCTTCTAGGCTCGCCCGACATGGGTGTGATCGAAGTGGACAAGCTTCGCGCCCGGGGGGCACGGATGATCGTGGATCGTCCGTGGGCGGACGTAATGCTCGACGACGCGGTGACCGCGGTGCGCCACGGATCGTTCGCGGCGGCGGTGCCGGTTCTCGCCGCGACACGCGGCGATCCGGAGCTCCGGGCGCTGCGGGTCGAGGCGCTCTCGCGGGCCGCGATGGGGGCGAGCACCGCGATAGAGCGGCTGATCCAGCAGGACCGGTCCAATCCGGACCTGTGGCTGTGGCTCGGCCGCACACTGGTGGAACAGGCCTGGCAGCTCAAACCCGACGTGCGGGCCAGGGCCGTACAGGCGCACCGGCTCCAGTCCTTCCAGCAGGCGATGGACTCCGCACGGCGGCCCCTTCTCACGGCGGCCTCCCTCATCCCCGCCGACCCGGTGCCCTGGGAGGCGATGATGTGGGTCGCACTCGGCCTCGACCGGCCCCGGTCCGACAAGGACTCGGTCTGGTTCGAGGCCGCTCGTCGTTATCCGACCCTGTTCCCGGCCAACGTGGCCCGCCTGACCACCCTCTCGCCCGCGTGGGGCGGCACCGCCCAGGAGATGCTGGAGTTCGCCAGGACCCAGGCCGCGCGCGCTCCCGAGAGCGACCCGCTGCCCGCCCTGGTCCCGCTCGCGCACTTCGAGAACGCCGCCGCCGGCCGCAGCCCGATGTCCCGCGGGGCCTGGTTCCCCGAGGAGGCGCTGCGCGAGATCGTCGCGGCGGCCGGCCGCTGGTGGCAGCGCGGCAGGCATCCCCGCGGCATCGAGGCGCACAACATCTTCGGCGCCGCCTTCTACACCGCCGACCTGCGCCGCCCCGCGCGGGGCCACCTCGCCAGAACCGGGGGCCGGGGCAGCCGCCTGCCCTGGTCGCACCTGGGTGATCCGGCGCACCAGTACCAGCGCGCCTGCGCCCGGCTCAACGTGCCCGTCCCGGCCTAGCCGGGCCGTCCTGAAACCCGTCCCGAAAGCCCGCAACCCGTCCCGAAGCCCGTCGCGCGTCCCGCACCCCGCGCGAGGGGCATGGGGGACGGGGACGCCCGTCTCAGACGGTCGCCTGACAGGTGAGGGTCCAGGATTCGCCGCGGCGGGGCCGAGGGCCGAGCTCGACCCGGTAGCCGAGGTCGGCGAGGTGCCTGGCCAGCTTCTCCGGGGTCTCCGGTTCGGCGTCGGACAGCAGGAGGGAACGCGCCAGCGCGCCGCGGGTGGCCTTGGCCATGTGGCTGACGACCTTGCCGTCGCGCACCACCCGCACCGAGACCGCGCGCGCCCCGGGACGCCACGCCGCCGCGTACGTCGTGGAGCGCATGTCCACCACCAGCCCCGGCGTCTCGTCCAGGATCTCGCCGATGGCGGGGCGCCAGAACGCGGCCAGATTGCCCACAGGCGGCAGGCGGACCCCCATCGACAACCGGTAGGGCGGCACCCGGTCCTGGGGCCGCAGCAGGCCCCACAGCCCCGAGAACACCACCAGCCGCCGCTCCGCCCTCGCCAGCGCCGCCGCGTCGAGCGTGGCCAGGCCGAGGTTGTCGTACAGGACGCCGGTGTACAGCCGCGCCGCGGGCAGCGTGGCCGCGGTGCGCAGGGCGCGGTTCCTGGCGATGTCCGCCACGCGTCCGGCGGGCAGCCCGAGCACGGCCTGCGCGTCGGGCCGCTCGCACACGGCGGTGAGCGCGTCCAGGACCCGGATTCTGGCGGGCGTGAGCGCCGGGAATCCCAGCCCGGCCACGTCCACGGGCGGGCCGTCTCCCGACTCGGCCTTCCCTTCCGATGGCGGCAGCACAATCAGCACGAGCGCCGACCCTATCGCCCCCCGGCGCCGCCGGGGCGCAGGGGCGGACTGGCGTGGCGGCCCGTTAAGCTGCGGGGATGATCGAGGGGGAGGCCGAGCGCCTCGTGGACGCCGCCTGGCCCGCGCCGCACCGCGTACGGGCGGGGGAATGGGTGTACCGGCACGCCGGCGGGGTGACGAAACGGGCCAACTCGGTGCTCGCCGTGGGGGAGCCGCCGGAGGGGATCGCCGCGGCCGTGGACGCCGCGGAACGCCACTACGCGTCGCTGGGCACGCCGTGCGTGTTCTCGATGGGGCCGGGCGCGCCGGAAGGGCTGGACGCCGAGCTGGCGCGGCGCGGCTACGCCCTGGCGGACCCGACCCTGATCATGACCGCGTCCCTCGGCACGGCGTGCGACGGCGCGCCGGAGGAGGAGGTGGGCATGGCGGAAGAGCCGTTCCCGGCCTGGCTGCGCGCCTGGTGGCGGGTGGACGGCAGGTACGGGGACGCCGGCGACGCCGAGGGCGCGGCCTTGGACACGGCCTTGGGCACGGCCTCGCGGATCCTCGGCGGGGTGCCGGCGCGGTACGCCTGGCGCGGCCCGCGCGAGGCGCCGTACGGCGTCGGGCGCGGGGTCGCCCAGGGCGACTGGTACGGGATCTACTGCATGGCGGTGCTGCCCGGGGCGCGGCGCGCCGGACACGCGCGAAGCGTGCTTCGCGCCCTGCTCTCCGATGCGGAGCAACAGGGCGCGAAACGGGCATATCTCGTGGTCACCGAGGCCAACACCGCCGCTCGGGCGCTGTACGAGCGCGCCGGCTTCACGGAGTCGGGCCGGTATCACTACCGGGTCGGGTGACCTATGACGTCGATCTCATCGTTCGTTCTCGGAGGCGGTCGCGCGGGTCTGGCTGAGCCGCGCCGACTCGTCCTGAATGTCAGCGCCCTTCTCGCGCAGCGCCGCTACGTGCTGCCGCCCGTGGTGGGCGCAGAACAGCAGCTCCCCACCCACGGGCAGGGTCGCGCGAATGTAGGCCTGGGCACCGCAACGGTCACAGCGGTCGATGGCCGTCAGCGGCTTGGTGGGGGCGAGAGCTCCAGTCACGTATCGCCTTTCGGGTCATCCCCGCAGGGACGGGGATCTGGCGTCAGTCACTTGGGACAACATCTAACCCGGCCGGGACGTTCCCAACCGCCCCCCGGCTACGCCCAGAGCGGAATGTGTCGGAAAGTGACGGGCGCCACTCCCGAGGTAACGCCAATCTCGGCGCCATGGCAAGCTTGTACGCGCGTTAGCGGGAAGAACGGTAAGCTACGCACATGTGTTCGATGAATTCGAACACCAGCTCCAGCGGCTGGGAGAGTTGAAGAGTGGGAGTGGGTGTGACCGCCGTAAGCATGGAGACGGGTTACACGGCCCGTCATCTGTCGGTCCTGGAAGGCCTTGAGGCCGTCCGCAAGCGCCCCGGAATGTACATCGGGTCCACCGACACCCGCGGTCTCATGCACTGCCTCTGGGAGATCGTGGACAACTCGGTCGACGAAGCCCTCGCGGGCTACTGCAGCCGCATCGAGGTCGAGTTGTACGCCGACGGCTCGATCGAGGTCCGCGACGACGGCCGCGGCATCCCGGTCGACATCGAGCCCAAGAGCGGCCTGGCCGGCGTCGAGCTCGTATACACCAAGCTGCACGCCGGCGGCAAGTTCGGCGGCGGCTCCTACGGCGCGTCCGGCGGCCTGCACGGCGTGGGCGCGTCCGTGGTCAACGCCCTCTCCTCCCGCCTCGACGTCCAGGTCGATCGCGACGGCCGCACCCACGAGATCAGCTTTCGCCGCGGCGTGCCCGGCGTGTTCGACGGCGAGGGCCCCAAGGCCAAGTTCAAGAAGAAGTCCGGCCTGCGCGACCTCGGCCCGCTGAGCCGGGGCAAGGGCACCGGCACCCGGGTGCGCTGGTGGGCCGACACGCAGATCTTCCTGCCCGACGCCGAGGTCCTGCTCGACGAGATCCACGTACGCCTGCGCCAGACCGCGTTCCTGGTGCCCGGCCTGACCCTGTTCGTGCGCGACAGCCGGGGCGAGGAGCCGGTGGAGGAGGAGTTCCGCTTCGACGGCGGCATCTCCGAGTTCACCGAGTTCCTGGCCCGCGACGAGGCGGTCTGCGAGGTGATGCGGCTACAGGGCGTCGGCCACTTTCACGAGACCGTCCCCGTGCTCGACGACCAGGGCCACATGACCCCGACCGAGGTCGAGCGCGAGCTGACCGTGGACGTCGCGATGCGCTGGGGCAAGGGCTACGACACCACCGTGCGCTCCTTCGTCAACGTGATCGCCACCCCCAAGGGCGGCACCCACGTCAACGGCTTCGAGCGCGCCCTGGTCCGCACCCTCAACGAGCTGCTGCGCGAGACCCGCCTGCTGAAGAACGGCGACGACCCGATCCTGAAGGAGGACGCCCTCGAAGGGCTCACCGCGGTCGTCACGGTCCGGGTGCCCGAGCCGCAGTTCGAGGGCCAGACCAAGGAGGTCCTGGGCACCTCCGCGGCCACCCGGATCGTCTCCCACGTCGTCTCCCGCGAGCTCAAGCAGATCTTCGCCAACCCCAAGCGGGGCCAGAAGCAGGCGCTGCGCCAGGTGCTGGAGAAGGTCGTGGCCGCGGCCAAGGCCCGCATCGCGGCCCGCGAGCACCGCGACAACCAGCGCCGCAAGAGCGCCCTGGAGAACTCCGCGCTCCCGGCCAAGCTGGTCGACTGCCGCAGCGACGACGTCGATCGCAGCGAGCTGTTCATCGTCGAGGGCGACTCCGCCCTGGGCACCGCCCGCGCCGCCCGCGACTCGGAGTTCCAGGCGCTGCTGCCGATCCGAGGCAAGATCCTCAACGTGCAGAAGGCGTCGGTCTCCGACATGCTCAAGAACGCCGAGTGCGCCGCGATCATCCAGGTCATCGGCGCCGGCTCCGGCCGCTCCTTCGACCTCTCCGCGGCCCGCTACGGCAAGGTCATCCTGATGGCCGACGCCGACGTGGACGGCGCCCACATCCGCTGCCTGCTGCTCACCCTCTTCCACCGCTACATGCGCCCGATGGTCGAGGCGGGCCGCGTCTTCGCCGCCGTGCCCCCGCTGCACCGCATCGAGATCACCAACCCCGGCCGCGGCCAGGACAAGTACGTCTACTGCTACACCGACGCCGAGCTGCACCGCGTACTGCGCGACCTGGAGCGGCGCGGCAAGCGCTGGAAGGACCCGGTGCAGCGCTACAAGGGCCTGGGCGAGATGGACGCCGACCAGCTCGCCGAGACCACCATGGAACCCCGCCACCGCACCCTCCGCCGCGTCCGCATCGAGGACGTCGAGGAGGCCGAGCGGATCTTCGACCTGCTCATGGGCAGCGACGTCGCCCCCCGCCGCGAGTTCATCGTCGGCAACGCCGCCGAAGTGGACCGCGACCACATCGACGCCTGACACCCCGCGCCGCCCCTCCTCCGCCACACGCGTCCACGAAGCCCGGCCACGTCGGGCCCGTGTCCCGGGCCGCCGGTGCTCTGCATGGGCGCATCCGGCCGCCCCTCCTCCGCGGTACGCATCCGCGAAGCGCGGCCGCGTCGAGCCGGTGTCCCAGGCCGCCCGTGCCCTGCATGAGCGCATCGCGCCGCCCCTCCTCTGTGGTACGCATCCGCGGAGCGCGGCTGCGTCGAGCCGGTGTCCCAGGCCGCGCGTGCTCTGCATGGGCGCATCCGGCCGCCCCTCCTCTGTGGTACGCATCCGCGGAGCGCGGCTGCGTCGGGCCCGTGTCCCAGGCCGCCGGTGCTCCGCATGGGCGCATCCGGCCGCCGCCCGACCTGCTGCCGAAGGCCCACGCGGCAGGCGGCGCCCCCTCTTCGGCCGCGCCTCCGCAGGTCCGTGGCTCATGGCCTGCGGTTCGTGGCCTGCGGTCCGTGGCTCGTGGCCTGCGGTCCGTGGCTCGTGGCCTGCGGTCCGTGGCTCGTGGCCTGCGGCCCGTGGACTGCTCCCGTGCCCCGGGCCCGCCGACCCTCCTCGGCATGCCCGTGATCGGCGTGCGTGAGGTCGGTAGGCGTGGATTCGGCAGGGGGAGGAGGCGTGGCCGCGGCGCCTGCTCGCGGGAGCGGTCGTGGGCGTGGGTCACATGTCCACGGGGATGAGTTCGCCGGTGTGGACGTCGTAGATGGCGCCGCCTACCGCCAGGTCGCTGGGGAGGAAAGGGCTGGTGCGGATGCGGGTCAGGTCGTGGCGTAGGGCCTCGCCCTGGTCGGCGACCGTGTGGAAGTCGAGGCTGCGGGTGTCCACGCCGTGGTCGCGGGCGATGAGGTCGTGGATGTCGCTGTCGGTGGACTTGGACATGCGGCAGTCGGTGTGCGGCATGACCAGGACGCGGTTCACGCCGAGGAGGTAGACCGCCAGCACCAGGGTGCGCTGGACGTCGTCGGTCACGCGGGCGCCTGCGTTGCGCAGGATCTTGGCGTCGCCCGCCTGGAGGCCGAGCAGGCCCAGGGGGTCGATGCGGGAGTCCATGCAGGTGACCACGGCGAGCCTGCGGGCGGCTCGACCCGTCAGGTTCGAGTGCGAGAAGTCGGCGGCGTACTTCTTGTTCGCGGCGAGCAGGTCATCGAAGGCGGTCATGCCGGTAATGGTGCAACATCCGGGTTTCATGACTGTTTCCGGGGGCTATCCGTGCCTACGAGCCGTGGCCGCCTGCACACGGGTGGCACAGAGCCGGCACGGGGTTGGTCAACGTCACACGATCAGTGCTCACCTTGGGTAATGATGTTGCGACTCAACGTGAGCGACTCGGGAGAGGACAATGACCAGGAGCGAATCCGTCGCGGAGTACTTCCGCACCCACGGCAGGCGCCGGCTGGACCGGGTCGAGGTCCGCGACGGCGGGCGCAACGCCCGGTGCGCGCTGGCCCTGCTCGACGCGGCGGCGTACGCCGGCTCGCTCGACGACGGCGATCCGCTCATCACCGGGCTGGTCGAGGCCGGGTGTTTCGGGCCCGGCGGCGACGGCCCGTTCGACCCGGGTGACGAAGGGCTGGCGATCGTGAAGAACTGGGAGTCGGGCGAGCCGTGGCAGTTGCTGTTCGCCATCCGGTCGGCCGCGGCGCAGGCCGGCGCTCCCGCCTGAGGGGCGGAGTCAGGCGGGCTCGTTGCCGGGCTTCCACTTGATGCCGCAGCCGAGGCTGGGCTGCTGGGGTCCCTCGGGGGTGGTCCCGGCGAGCACGGCGTCCACGGCGGCCCTGAGCGAGGCGCCGGTGACCGCGACGTCGTTGCTCGGGCGGGCGTTGTCGAACTCCCCCCGGTACGCCAGCCGCAGCTCGCGGTCGTACAGGAAGAAATCGGGGGTGCACGCCGCCTTGTACGCCCTGGCGACCTCCTGGGTCTCGTCCACGAGGTAGGGGAAGGCGAACCCGGCCCGCCGGGCCTGCTCGGCCAGGTGTGCCGCGTCGTCGTCGGGGTAGGCGCTCACGTCGTTGCTGCAGATGGCCACGATCGCGAGCCGGTCGCGGTAGTCGGCGGCGAAGGCGCCGAGGCCGCGCTCGATGCGGCGGACGTACGGACAGTGGTTGCACAGGAAGGTCACCAGGGTCGCCGGCGAGCCCTTCACCTCGCTGAGGGCGAACCTGCCGCCGTCGATCGACGGCAGCTCGAAGTCGGGGGCGGGAGTGCCGAGCGGGACCATGAACGAGCTGACAGCCATGACGCCCATTGTGTCCCATCGCAGGCCGCCAGGCTGGCCGACCACGGCGACACCGGTGTAACGTGATCAGTGGTGTTGGTGGAACGCGTACGAGTGGAACGCGTAGGAGAGGATGGTGCCGCGGCGATGGCCGGTGTGGCGAAGATGCACTCGACGGTCCTTGACTGCCCCGACCCCAAGGAACTGGCGCGCTTCTACGCCCAGGTGCTCGGCTGGGAGGTCACCAAGCTGGACGACGAGTGGTCCACGATCGAGGGAGCCGACGGCCGCAAGCTGTCCTTCCAGCGGGCCGAGGACTACCGGCGCCCGGAGTGGCCCGACCCCGAGCGCCCGCAGCAGCTCCACCTCGACCTGATCGCCGCGGACGTGGACGCGGCGGAGAAGTTCGTGCTGGAGCTCGGCGCGACCATGCCCGAGCACCAGCCGGGCAGGCCCGACGGCGACTTCCGCGTCTACCTCGACCCCGCCGGGCACCCCTTCTGCCTGTGCGTGGAGGACGGGACGGCGTGGAGCTGACCGCCCGCCGATGACGGTGGCGCCCCGCACCGGCCTGCCCCTGAGGCGGGGGCCGTGCGGGGCGCCGTGCCGGGCGTCAGAACAGCTCCGCCTCCTGCTGCTGCTCCTGGTCCTGCGGCTCCTGCTGGGCCGGCCTCGCCGCGGGGCGCGGGTCGGTGCCGATCGCGCCGCCCACGGCGCCGATCGTGTTCGTCAGGCGTACGCCGGAGCCGTCGCGCCGCCCCAGCTCCTCCGGCAGCGGCACCGGCTTGCCGGTGGCCGAGACCGCCCGCGCGGGCGCCGGGCCCGCCCAGGCCAGCAGCAGCGCGTCCTCGCCCTTCAGGAACCGCTGCACCCGTACGCCGCCGGTCGCGCGGCCCTTGGCCGGGATCTCGGCGTAGTCGGACACCTTGCCGCCGCCCGTCTGGGTGCCCGGCAGCGCCGTGGTGGAGCCCGCCACGGTCACCACCCGGGCCTCCCTGTTCGGATCGACCGCGCCGAAGAACACCACCGTGGCCGCCGGGTCGAGCCGGATGCCCGCCATGCCGCCGGCGGGGCGGCCCTGCGGGCGTACGGAGGAGGCGGGGAAGCGCAGCATCTGCGCGTCGGAGGAGATGAACACCAGATCGTGGTCCTCGGAGGTCAGCTCGACCGCGCCGACCACCTCGTCGCCGTCCTTCAGCCCGATCACCTCGAACTCGTCGCGGTTGACCGGATACTCGGGCACCACCCGCTTGACCACGCCGTGCCGGGTGCCGAGCGCGAGCCCGGGGCCCGACGGGTCGAGCGAGCCCAGGCCGACCACGCTCTCGCCGGCGTCGAGCTGGACGTACTCGCTCACCGGATGCCCCCCCGACAGCGACGGCGGGCTCGCCGAGGGCGGCAGCGCGGGCAGGTCGAGCACGCTGACCCGGATCACCCGGCCGCGCGAGGTCACCACGCCCACCTCGCCGCGCACGGTCGAGTGCACCGCCGAGACGAGCACGTCGTGGTTGGACCGCTCGCCCTCGCCCGCCAGGGGCTCGGCGTCGGAGGTGCGCGCCAGCAGGCCGGTGGAGGACAGCAGGACCCGGCACGGGTCGTCGGCGACCTCCAGCGGGACCGCCGCCGACAGCGACGCCCCGGACGACTCCAGCAGCACCGTGCGCCGCGGCGTGCCGTAGGACTTGGCGACCTCCGCCAGCTCGGCCGAGACGACCTTGCGCAGCTTCTCCTCCGAGGACAGGATCGAGGTCAGCTCGGCGATCTCGTCCTGCAAGGTCTGCCGCTCGCGCTCCAGCTCCAGCTTGTCGTACTTGGTCAGGCGGCGCAGCGGCGTGTCGAGGATGTAGGCCGCCTGGATCTCCGACAGCTCGAAGACCTGCATCAGGCGCGAGCGCGCCTGGGCGGAGTCGTCGCTGGACCGGATGACCTGGATGACCTCGTCGATGTTGAGCAGCGCGATGACCAGGCCGTCAACGAGGTGCAGCCGCTCCTCGCGCTTGCGGCGGCGGTAGGTGGAGCGGCGGCGTACGACGTCGATGCGGTGGTCCACGTAGACCTGGAGCAGCTCCTTCAGGCCCAGCGTGCGCGGCTGGCCGTCGACCAGCGCCACGTTGTTGATGCCGAAGGTCTCCTCCATCGGGGTGAGCCGGTACAGCTCCTCCAGCACGGCCTCGGGGTTGAAGCCGGTCTTGATCTCGATGACCAGGCGCAGGCCCTTGTGCCGGTCGGTGAGGTCCTTGAGGTCGGAGATGCCCTGCAGTTTCTTCGCGGTGACCAGTTCCTTGATCTTGGTGACCACGCGCTCGGGGCCGACGTTGAAGGGCAGCTCGGTGACCACGATGCCCTTGCGCCGCGGGGTCACCTGCTCGATCGCGCACTTGGCCCGCATCCGGAACGTGCCGCGGCCCCGCTCGTACGCGTCGCGGATGCCCTCCAGCCCGATGACGATGCCCCCGGTGGGCAGGTCGGGCCCCGGCACGAACCGCATCAGCTCGTCCAGCGTCGCGTGCGGCTTCTTGATCAGGTGCCGCGCGGCGGCGATGACCTCGACCAGGTTGTGCGGCGCCATGTTGGTCGCCATGCCCACCGCGATGCCGGTCGCGCCGTTCACCAGCAGGTTGGGGAACGCCGACGGCATGACCGTGGGCTCGGTCTCCTGGCCGTCGTAGTTGGGCTTGAAGTCGACGGTCTCCTCGTCGATCGACTGCACCATCAGCGTCGCCGCCGTGGCCAGGCGCGCCTCGGTGTAGCGCATCGCCGCCGGGGCGTCGTCGGGGGAGCCGAAGTTGCCGTGCCCGTCCACCAGCGGCAGCCGCATCGAGAACGGCTGCGCCATGCGCACCAGCGCGTCGTAGATCGCGCCGTCGCCGTGGGGATGCAGCTTGCCCATGACGTCGCCGACCACCCGGGACGACTTGACGTGCCCCCGGTCGGGCCGCAGCCCCATCTCGCTCATGGAGTAGAGGATGCGCCGCTGCACCGGCTTGAGGCCGTCTCTCGCGTCGGGCAGCGCTCGCTGGTAGATCACTGAGTAGGCGTACTCCAGGAAGCTCGTACGCATCTCCGCGGAAACGTCGATGTCGATGATGCGTTCCTCGAAGTCCTCCGGCGGCGGGGAACTGGTGGTTCGTCGGGCCATGGCAGTCATTATCGCCTGCGCTTCGCCCATGACCGGCACGCGTCACGAGTCCCGCCCATCGCCCGCACGGCCTCGCCGCCCGTAGTGGCGAGCCAGTGGCGAGCCGTGGCGGGTCAGGCGCCGGGCCAGGGGCCCGGTGGGGTGTCGGCGACGTCCTCCTGCTTGACCTCGGTCTTGAACAGGCGGAAGCCGCGGGCCTTGTAGTTGGACAGGGCGGCGGGGCCGTCCAGGGAACAGGTGTGGACCCAGACCCTGCGGGTGGGCTCGCGGCCGGGCCAGCGCAGGTGGATGTCCCAGGCGCGGGAGGCGCCCGCGTGCAGGAGGTGGCCGCCCACGCCGTGGCCGATGGCGTACGGGAGGAGGCCGAAGTTGGTGATCTCCACGACGCCGTCGGGCTGGGACTCCAGTTGTACGTAGCCCGCCGGGGTGCCGCGGTGCCAGGCCACCCAGGTCTCCAGGCCGGGCCGGTCGAGCCAGGCGAGCCACTGCCGCCGGGTCCAGGGCAGGCGGGTGGTCCAGTGCCAGTCGCCGCCGACCGCGGTGTAGAGGAAACGGGCGAACTCCGGCGAGGGGACTTCGGAGCGCACCACGTCCACCTGCATGCGCGGCGGCTTGGCCGGGATGAGGTCCGCCGGGTCGGTCTGCTCCAGGTGCCAGGTCGTGACGTCCATGGACACCAGATCCAACCACGTGGTGGCGGGCCGCCCACAGGGGGATGCGGCGAGGTATCCTTGACCAAGCGATTGCTTGATAAGGCGGAAGGCGGTTCGGGACGATGATCGAGTTCACGCCGGTCACCCGGAACATCGGTGCCGAGGTCACCGGAGTCGACCTGCGCAAGCCGCTGTCGGAGGAGGAGGTGGCCACGATCCGCCGGGGCTGGCTGGAGCATCGGGTCCTGTTCTTCCGCGACCAGCACATCACCGACGAGGAGCACATCCGCTTCGCCACCTGCTTCGGCACCGAGAACATGCCGGCCTTCAACCGGCACAAGACCCGGGTGCACGTGCTCGACCAGGTCAGCCCGAAGGGCGAGGGCGGCGACGAGTGGCACAGCGACAACACCTTCGAGCCGGTGCCGCCGATGGGGTCGCTGCTGCGCTGCGTGCGGCTGCCCCAGGTCGGCGGGGACACGCTGTGGGCGAACGCGGTCATGGCGTTCGAGGCGCTGTCGCCGCCGATCCAGCGGTTGTGCGAGGAGCTGACCGCCGTGCACGACATCACGATGTCGATGAAGAAGGCCATCGCCAAGGGGCACGACTTCGACCTGGCCGAGGTCCAGGCCAGGTGGCCGCCGCTGGAGCGGCCGGTCGTGCGGGTGCACGCCGAGACCGGCGAGAAGGCGCTGTTCGTCAACCGGGCCTCGACCACCCGGCTGGTGGGCCTGTCCGACCGCGAGAACGAGGCGCTGCTGCCGTACCTGATCGACCACATCCGGTCGCCGGAGTTCCAGGTGCGGCTGCGCTGGGCGCCCGGCACGCTGGCCTTCTGGGACAACCGCAGCACCCAGCACTACGCCGTGGCCGACTACACCGAGCGGCGGATCATGCACCGCGTCACCATCAACGCCTTCGAGCAGCACGCCGACCGCGACCCCGACCGGGGCCGGGGCCGGGAGGTCGGCGTGCCGTAACGGCGCGAACAGTCACCCGGACCTGATAGCAAGGACTGCATGGCTGAGGTGGCTGAGGCTCACTACGACGACCCCGAGGCGGCGGCGCTGCGCGAGGAGGCCGAGGAGCGGCTGCGCGCCCTCGCCGGCGAGCACGCCCGCCTGCGCGAGGACCAGTGGACGGCGATCAGGTCGCTGGTGCTGGACCGTTCGCGGGTGCTGGTGGTGCAGCGCACCGGCTGGGGCAAGTCGGCGGTCTACTTCATCGCCACCGCGCTGCTGCGCGAGCTGGGCGAGGGGCCCACGGTCATCGTCTCGCCGCTGCTGGCGCTGATGCGCAACCAGATCGCCGCCGCCGAGCGGGCCGGCATCCACGCGGCCACGATCAACTCCGCCAACCCCGAGGAGTGGGAGAAGATCTACGCCGGCGTCGCCGAGGGCGTGGTGGACGTGCTGCTGGTCAGCCCCGAGCGGCTGAACAACCCCGACTTCCGCGACCAGGTCCTGCCCGAGCTGGCCGAGAGCGCGGGCCTGGTCGTGGTGGACGAGGCCCACTGCATCTCCGACTGGGGCCACGACTTCCGCCCCGACTACCGGCGCCTGCGCACCCTCCTCGACGGGCTGCCGCCCGGCGTCCCGGTGCTGGCCACCACCGCGACCGCGAACGCCCGGGTCACCCGCGACGTCGCCGAGCAGCTCGGCGGCGAGACCGTGGTGCTGCGCGGCCCGCTGGAGCGCGAGAGCCTGCATCTGAGCGTGGTGCGCCCCGCCGGCGCCGAACAGCGCCTGGCCTGGCTGGCCGAGAAGCTGCGCGAGCTGCCCGGCTCCGGGATCGTCTACACCCTCACCGTGGCCGCCGCCCAGGAGATCGCCGCCTACCTGCGCGAGCAGGGCCACGAGGTCGCGGCGTACTCCGGCCAGACCGAGCAGGCCGAGCGGCTGGCCGCCGAGCAGGCCCTGCTCGACAACCGGATCAAGGCGCTGGTCGCCACCTCCGCGCTCGGCATGGGCTTCGACAAGCCCGACCTCGGCTTCGTCGTGCACGTGGGCGCACCGCAGTCGCCGGTGGCGTACTACCAGCAGGTCGGCCGCGCCGGCCGCGGCGTGGAGCGCGCCGAGGTGATCCTGCTGCCCGGCGCCGAGGACCGCGACATCTGGGCCTACTTCGGCTCGCTCGCCTTCCCGCCCGAGCCCGTCGTACGCCGTACGCTGGAGGTCCTGGCCGAGGCCGGCACGCTGTCCACGGCCGCGCTGGAGACCCGGGTCGATCTCAGCCGCACCCGCCTGGAGACCATGCTCAAGGTCCTCGACGTCGATGGCGCGGTGCGCCGGGTGAAGGGCGGCTGGCAGGCGACCGGCGAGCCGTGGGCGTACGACGGCGAGCGCTACGCCCGGGTCGCCGCCGAACGGCGCGCCGAGCAGGAGGCCATGCTCGGCTACATCGCCACCACCGGCTGCCGCGAGGAGTTCCTGCGCCGCCACCTCGACGACGACACCGCCGCCCCCTGCGGGCGGTGCGACAACTGCACCGGGGACCACCGCTCGGCCGAGGTCGCCGAGGGGGCGGTGCGCGCCGCGGGCGAGCGGCTGCGCCGCCCCGGGGTGGACATCGAGGCCCGCAAGCAGTGGCCCACCGGGCTGGCCGACCTGTCGGGCCGGATCAAGCCCGAGTTCGGCGCCGAGCCGGGCCGCGCGCTGGGCCGGCTGACCGACATCGGCTGGGGCAACCGGCTGCGCGGCATGCTCGCCGAGGGCGCCCCCGACCAGCCCGTGCCCGACGAGGTGTTCGCGGCCGTGGTGCAGGTGCTCGCGTCCTGGGAGTGGCGGCAGCGGCCGGTCGCGGTGGTGAACGTGCCCTCGGCCTCGCGGCCCCGGCTCGTACGCGGCCTGGCCGAGCGGCTGGCCCAGGTGGGCCGGCTGGCCTACCTCGGCGAGCTGGGCTACCGCAACGGCCCGCCCGGACGCCAGTACAACAGCGCCCAGCGGGTGCAGGCGATCAGGGCCACCCTGGCCGTGCCCACGCCCCTGGCGGGCGCCCTGAAGGCCATGGACGGCCCTGTGCTGCTCGTGGACGACCGCGTGGACACCGGCTGGACCATGACCATGGCCGCCGCCCTCGTCCGCCACGCGGGCGCGCCCGCGGTGCTGCCGCTGGCCCTGGCCGTCACCGGCTGAGCGGCACCGGCCGAGTGAGTAGGGCGGCCGAGTGAGGGGTCAGCGGCTCAGCCCCAGCGCCACCAGGTCGTACTCGGCCAGTTCCGGGTGCACCCGCACGTTGGTCAGCGTGAGCCCGCGCACCAGCACACGCTTCTCCCACAGCCCGGGCAGGATCACCGCCTGCTCCGTCACCAGCCGGTCGATCTCCGCCCAGGTCTGGTTCCGCTTCGCGGCGTCGGCCTCGGCCGCCGCCTGGTCCAGCAGCCTGTCCACCTCGGGCATGCGGACGCTCACGTTGACCGAGCCGCCGTCGTCCAGGATCAGCCTGCTGTGGACCAGCGACTCCAGGAAGGAGTAGCCGTCGAGCCAGTCGGGGGCCCAGGTGCGGGAGATGATGCCGACCTTGTTGTCGCGCAGGTACTTCGGGGCCGCGTACTTGCCGTAGTACTCGCCCGCGGGCAGGCTCCTGGTCTCCACCTCGATCCCCACCCGGGCCAGCGCCGTGGCCAGGGCCTGGGCCGCGTTCCGATGCTGCGGCAGATCGTTGTGGATCATGACGGTGGAGAAGCCGTCGGGCCGGCCGCAGGCGCGCAGCCGCTCGCGGGCCGCGGCAAGGTCGCCCTCGGCGCCCGCCGGGTAGGGGTCGATCGCCCGGCGCCCGGGGATCGTGGGCGGCAGCAGGTGCGTCGCCGGTGTGTCGCGCAGCCCCGGGTCGGACAGGGTACCGCCCCGGACCGCCTGCGTCAGCGCCGTGCGGTTCACGGCGTACATCACCGCGCGGCGGCACTCGATGTCCGTGAACGGCTCCACCTGCGGATTGATCGCGAAGAAGCGCAGGTTGCCGTAGTGGGGGGCGTCGGCCCGGTCGCGCACGCGGGCGACGTCGACATCGGCCGCCGTGCCGCCGCGCAGGTCCAGGTCCAGCGTGCCCGCGCGGATCTGGTCGTTGATCTGCTTGCGGGTGAGGTCGAACCTGATGTCGTACGCATCGGGCAGCGCGGGCCGGTTGGGGTCGGTGGCGGGGTCCCACATCGGGTTGCGCACCAGCCGCAGCCGCTCCTCCGTGGCCGTCCCGTCGAACCGGTACGGACCCGACGCGACAACCTGCGTCTTGTACCGCTCGCCGGTGTCGCGGGCCTTGGGCACCGGCACCGTCTGCGGCATCGCGGCGAGGAAGTCGAACTCGGCGTAGGGCTTCTTCAGGCGGAAGACGATGGTGCCGTCGGCGCGCGTCTCGATCGCCGTCGAGGTGCCGGCCTCGGGCTGCTTGTACGGGCCCTCGTAGCGCGAGGGCAGGTCGAGCAGTTCCCGGAAGTAGACCGGCCCGAGGAAGGACTCGTCCATGGAGCGCAGCACCGCGTACGCGACGTCGGCGGCGGTGATCGGGGTGCCGTCCTCGTAGCGCAGGCCCGGCCGCAGCTTGTAGGTCCAGGTGCGCCCGCCGTCGCTCGGCACGCCCAGCGACTGGGCCAGGTCGGGCACCAGCGTGACGCCCTGACCGCCGGGGGCGGGCCGGGACATCACCAGAGTCCGGCCGTACAGCCTGATCAGGTTGGTGCCCGCGGGCTCGTAGGAGGAGGCCGGATCGTAACTGGTCAGCGCGTACTCCGCGCCGACCCGCATCGTGCCGCCTCGGCGCGTGCTCGGGTTCACGGTCTCGGTGAGCGCGGCGCCGAACCCGGCGGGCGGGGCGGACCGCTCTCCCGCGCCGTCGTCGTCGCCGCCCTGGCCGCGCAGCGCCGACAGCGCGTTCGGCACCGCGATCCACCCCAGCACCACCACGGCGATCAGCGCGACCGCCGCGAGCACGCCCAGCCCGCGCCTCCCCGACCCGGCGGGGAACCGGCGCACCGCCTTGCCGGTCTCCGTGTACCGCACCGGCGACGCCGGCGGCACGTACCCCGACCACGGCGGCGCGGGCGGCGGAGGCGGGCCCGGTGCGGGGAACGTCACCGGAGCAGGCCCGGGAGCAGGCCCGGGGGAAGGTGGGGGAGCGGGTGTGGGAGCAGGCGCGGGGGAAGGTGCGGGAGCAGGCGTGGGAACAGGCGCGGGGTCGCCGCCGAGGCCGAACAGCGCGGTCAGGCAGTCGGCGGCGGTGGGGCGCGCCGCCGGGTCCTTGGCGAGCGCCGCCGACAGCAGCGGGCGCAGCGACGCCGGGACGCCGTCCAGGTCCGGCTCGGTGGTCAGGATGCGGTGCATGGTCGCGGGCAGGCCCTCAGCGCGGAACGCCGGGGCGCCCGTGGCGGCGAACACCAGCGTGCCCGCCCAGGCGAACACGTCCACGGCCGGGCCGACCGCCGAGCCGTGGAACTGCTCCGGCGCCATGTACGCCGGCGTGCCCACGACGCCGGTGCTGTGGCTCTGGCTCACGTCCAGCGCCTTGGCGATGCCGAAGTCGATCACGCGGGGCCCGTCGGGCCCGAGCAGCACGTTGCTCGGCTTGAAGTCGCGGTGCACCACCCCGGCGCGGTGGATCGCGGCCAGCGCGGTCGCGGTGGCGACCGCGAGCCGCAGCAGGGCGGCCTCGTCCAGCGGCCCCTCCGTGGCGACCCGGTCGGCCAGCGAGCCGCCCTCGACGTACTCGCCGACGATGTACGGCCGCCCGTCCAGCGCGCCGACCTCCAGCACCGCGGCGGTGCAGAACCGGGCCACCCGCCGGGCGGCCTCGGCCTCGCGCAGGAACCGCTTCTGCGCCGCCGGGTCGTCGGCGAACCGGGCGTGCAGCAGCTTGACCGCCACCCGCTCGCCGGAGGGGCCCCGCCCCAGGTACACCGAGCCCTGACCGCCCTCGCCGAGCACCCCGACCAGCGTGAAACCGCCGATCCGTTCGGGATCTCCCGGCCGCAGCGGACGAGGCGCCGACACCGTCACAGGCCCCGGTCATCCACCGTCGCGGCGGCGGTCAGAGGCGCGGACGGGCGCCGAGGTAGGCGATGGCCTTCGCGGCCAGGCGGCAGCCGCTGGTCAGGGCCTCGGACGGCGGCTTGCCCTCAAGCCAGGCGGGCAGGAAGCCCGCGGTGAACGCGTCGCCCGCACCGGTGCCGTCGACGACGCGGTCGATCGTCTCGGCGGGCACCTGCACCGGCTCGGCCCGGCTGTTGGTGTACCACAGCGCGCCGTCGGCGCCGAGCTTGATCACGACCTGCGGGAACCAGGCGGTGAGCACCTTGGCCGCGGCGGCGGGCTCCTCGCGGCCGGTCAGCACCTTGGCCTGGTCGGCGTTGGCGAACAGCAGCTTGGCACCGTGGGTCCACTCCAGGAACGGCTCGGCGCCCGTGCGCTCCAGCGGCGCGGAGGAGGCGCAGTCGACCGAGATCGTCATGCCGGCGCGGCGGGCGAGCTCCAGGGCGGCCTGGCCCGCCTCGCGCGAGCCCTCGTTGATCAGCGTGTAGCCGGAGACGTGCAGGTGGGAGCCCGCGGTGAACAGGTCGCGCGGCAGGTCCTCGGGCGAGAGCGCGGCGTTGGCGCCGGGGTCGGACAGCATGGTGCGCTCACCCTTGTGGGTGACCAGGACGACGCAGGTGCCGGTCGGGCGTTCGGGGTCCATGACGAGGCGCGCGTCGACGCCGTAGCCCATCAGCTCCATGTCGCGGTTGCGGCCGGTGATGTCGGCGCCGCGGCGGCCGATGAAGGCGACCTCGGCCCCTTCGACGGCGAGCCAGGAGGCGATGTTGGCTCCGGAGCCGCCCCCGTGCATGGTCACGACGGCGGGGGTGTCGCTGGCCCTGGCGAGCGGGTAGCGGGCGCGCGCGACCGCATCGGTCATCAGATCGCCCACCACGACAACCCGGGTCATGTTGTCACCGCCTTGCTGAACAATGCCATCCGCGCCTGACCCCGAGAAACTTAACAGTTTCTGGCCTGCGTGTGGGCCAGAGTGCAGAGACAGGGGCTCAGTCGATGCATAAGCGTTGTTGAAGTGGGTCGTAGGGTCTTGTCGTATGAGATGACGAGCAACATTCGACCGTGAGAGCGACCCGGGAGACCGCCACGTGAACGCGCACGAAACCACCCCCGCCGCCGGATATCCGGCCCACTGGGAGGCCGACGTGGTGCTCGCCGACGGCGGCACCGCGCACGTGCGCCCCATCCGCCCCGCCGACGCCGACCGGCTGCGCGCCTTCTACTCCCGCCTGTCCGACGAGTCGATCTACTTCCGCTTCTTCGGCCCCCGCCCCCGCCTTTCCGACCGCGAGGTCGAGCGGTTCACCAACGTCGACTACCACGACCGGGTCGCGCTGATCGCGACCATCGGCACCGAGATGGTGGCCGTGATCCGCTACGACAGGATCGCCGACGGCGAGGCCGAGGTCGCCTTCCTGGTCGAGGACGCCCACCAGGGCCGCGGCGTCGCCTCCGTGCTCCTCGAACACCTCGCCGCCACCGCCCGCGAGAACGGCATCGGCCGCTTCGTCGCCGACGTGCTGCCCGCCAACCAGCGGATGATGGGCGTGCTGCGCCAGGCCGGCTACACCGGGCAGAGCACCTTCGAGGACGGCGTCGTGCGCATGACGCTCGACCTCACCCCCACCGAGACCGCGCACGAGGTCACCGTGGCGCGCGAGCACCGCGCCGAGGCCCGCTCCATCGAGCGGCTGCTCACCCCCGGCTCGGTCGCCGTCATCGGCGCCTCCCGCGAGCCGGGCGGCGTCGGCCAGATGGTGCTGCGCAACCTGCTGCGCGCCGACTTCACCGGCCCGGTCTACCCCGTGCACCGCGAGGTGCGCGCGGTGGCGGGCGTGCGCGCGTACCCGAGCGTGACCGCCATCGACGGCGAGGTGGACCTCGCGGTGCTGGCCGTGCCCGCCCAGGGCGTGATCGACGTCGTCAAGGAGTGCGCGGAGAAGGGGGTGCGCGGGCTCATCGTCGTCTCCTCCGGCTTCGGCGAGACCGGGCCGGAAGGGCGGGAGCGCCAGGACGAACTGGTGCGCATCGCCCGCGCGTACGGGCTGCGCGTCGTCGGCCCCAACTGCCTGGGCATCGCCAACACCGACCCCGCCGTACGCCTCAACGCCACGCTCGCCGCCACCGTGCCGGCGCGGGGCCGGGTCGGCTTCTTCAGCCAGTCGGGCGCGCTCGGCGCCGCGCTGCTGCAGCGGGTCGCCCAGCGCGGCATGGGCCTGTCGTCGTTCGTCTCGGCCGGCAACCGGGCCGACGTGTCGGGCAACGACCTGCTCCAGTACTGGGAGGAGGACCCGGCGACCGACGTGATCCTGCTCTACCTGGAGTCGTTCGGCAATCCGCGCAAGTTCGCCCGGCTGGCCCGGCGGATCTCGCGCCGCAAGCCGATCGTCGCGGTCAAGAGCGGGCGCACGACCCAGGGCGTGCCCGTCGGCCACGCCGCCCCCGTGATCGCCCTGCCCGACACCGCGCTCAGCTCGCTGTTCGAGCAGGCCGGCGTGATCCGGGTGGACGACCTGATGCAGCAGTTCGACGTCGCGCAGCTCCTGGCCCACCAGCCGCTGCCCGCCGGGCCCGGGGTCGCGGTGGTGAGCAACTCCGACGCGCTGACGCTGCTCGCTGCCGACGCCTGCGTCAGCGCCGGGCTCACCCCCACCCCGCCGGTCAACCTGGGCCCGGCCGCCGGCCCCGCCGAGTACGGCGCCGCGCTCGCCGACCGCCTGGCCGACGACGACGTGCACGCGGTCGTGGTCATCTACACCCCGCCCATCCCCGGGCAGTGCGACGAAGTGGCCGCCGAGCTGCTCCGGGTCGTCCAAGGGGCCGCCAAGCCGGTGCTCGCCACCTACCAGGGGCGGATCGGCATGCTGCCCGAGCTGAGCGTGCCCGGCCCGCCGGCCAGGTCCAGGAACGCGCCGCCCCCCGGGCCCGGGTTCGGCTCGATCCCGTCGTACGCGGCCCCGGAGGAGGCCGTGCGCGCCCTCGCCCACGTCGTGCGCTACGCCGCCTGGCGCGCCCGCCCCGCCGGCCCGGCCCCGATAGCCGAGCCCTCCCCGCACGCCGAGGCCGCCCGCGCCCTGGTCCGCGCCGCGCTGGAGCGGGCCGAGCCCGCCGAGACGGTGCGCATCGACGCCACCGAGCTGCTCGGCTGCTACGGCGTGACCGTCTGGCCCGCGCAGCCCGCCGCCTCCGCCGAGGAGGCCCTGGCCGCGGCCGAGCGGCTGGGCTGGCCCGTCGTGGTCAAGGCCGCCGACCCGCGGGCCGCCGAGCGGGCCGGGACCGTACGCCTCGGGCTGGCCGGGCCCGAGACGCTGCGCCAGGCGTACGCCGACCTGTCGGCCCAGCTCGGCCCGGACGAGCCGCTGGCGGTGCAGCGGATGGCGCCGCAGCCCGCCGTGCCCGTGGTGATCAGCGTGGTCGAGGACCCTGCGGTCGGCCCGGTCGTGTCCTTCGGGCTCGGCGAGGTGACCGCGCGCCTGCTCGGCGACGTGGCGTACCGGCTGGCGCCGCTGACCGACGGCGACGCGGCCGAGCTGGTCCGCGCCGTACGCGCGGCGCCGCTGCTGCTCGGCGGCTACGGCTACCCGCCCGTCGCGGTCAAGGCCCTGGAGGACCTGCTGGTCGTCGCCGGGCGGGTGGCCGACGAGCTGCCCGAGGTCGAGCGGCTGGACCTCGACCCGGTGCTCGTCGGCCAGTCGGGCGTGACCGTGCTGGCCGCCCGCGCCGTCCTGCGCAGCCCCCGCGGCCCCCGTCCCGACGACGGTCCCCGCCGCCTGCGCTGACCCGCCGCCCCCGCCCCCCGGGGGGTGTGCGGAACCGTGATCACGCCGGGGCCCGCACCCCCGGCCCGCGTGATGAAAGCGCGACCCGGGACAGGGCAGGATGGACACATGAGGGAAACCCGAGTCTCGGCCGCGGGCCTGCGCGAAGCGATCGACCGCAGCGGCTACTACCCCGACCTCGTCTCCGACGCGGTGGAGTCGGCGCTGGGCAAGGAGGTCGTGACCGCCTACGTCGTGCACCACGAGGCCACCTTCGACCCGGCGATGGAGGTCCGCAGGCACGTCACCGTCCTCGTGCTGTCGCCCACCCGGCTCATCGTCTGCCACACCGACGAGCACCCGCCCGGCGACGGGGCGACCGTGGCCCACGCGTCCACGATCACCGAGGCGGTGCTGCTGAGCCGCATCCAGTCGGTCAGCGTGACCAGGGTGGTCCCCGACCCCGCGTCGTACGTCCCGGGCACCCCGCCGACCGAGGTGACCCTCACCATCGGGTGGGGCGGCATCGCCCACGTCGACCTGGAGCCCGCCACCTGCGGCGACGAGAACTGCGAGGCCGACCACGGCTACACCGGCGCGGTCACCGCCGACGACATGTCCCTGCGCGTGAGCGACGCCGCCGACGGCGCCGACGCGGTGCGCAGCGTGCTCGCCTTCGCCAAGGCCCTGTCCGAGGCCACCGCGAGGGCCGCCTCGTGACCTCGCCGCTGATCACGCCCGGCGAGCTGTCCGCGATGTCCCCCCGGCCCACCGTGCTCGACGTACGCTGGCGGCTGGCCGGGCCGCCCGGCGCCGAGTCCTACCGCGAGGGCCACCTGCCCGGGGCCGTCTTCTGCGACCTCGACACCGACCTCGCCGGCCCGCCCGGCGCTGGCGGGCGTCACCCGCTGCCGTCGCCGGAGCGGTTCCAGGCCGCGATGCGCCGCCTCGGCGTCTCCGGCTCGCGCCCGGTGGTCGTCTACGACGACGCCGACTCCACCGCCGCCGCCCGCGCCTGGTGGACCCTGAGCTACTTCGGCCACCCCGACGTACGCGTGCTCGACGGCGGCTACCGCGCCTGGACCGAGGCCAGGCTCCCGGTCGCCAAGGACGAGCCCGAGGTCGCCCCCGGCGACTTCACCGCCACGCCCGGCGGCATGCCGTTGCTCACCGCCGACGAGGCCGGCGCGCTCGCGGGCTCCGGCGTGCTGCTCGACGCCCGCGCCGCCGAGCGCTACCGGGGCGAGGTGGAGCCGGTCGATCCCGTGGCGGGCCACATCCCCGGCGCGGTCAGCGCGCCCACCGGCGAGAACGTGGACGCCTCCGGCCGCTTCCTGCCCCCCGAGCGGCTGCGGGCCCGCTTCGCCGCCCTGGGCGCGACCGAGACGGCCCGGGTGGGCGCCTACTGCGGCTCCGGCGTCACCGCCTCTCACGAGGTGCTGGCGCTGCGGCTGGCGGGCGTACCCGCGGCGCTGTACGCCGGCTCCTGGTCGCACTGGATCACCGACCCCGCACGTCCGGTGGCCACCGGGGGGTGACGGTCACGCCCCGGGCAGCGCGGTGAACCCGGCGCCCAGGCAGGCGAAGCCGAAGACCCCGGTCTTGGCCGAGGCCGCGGTGAGCGCGTGGGCGGGCGGGTGACCCGCCGCGAGCAGGTCGTGGAAGACCGCCATCAGCGTGGCGGTGTCGTCGTCGCGCACCGGCACCAGCCCCGCCACCACGCACGCCGTGCCCCGGGCCAGGAACGTCCCGGCCAGCCCCAGGACCGCCCCGTCGGCGGGGGTCCGCGACAGGCCCACCTCGCAGGCCGACAGCACCACCAGCCAGGCGGGTGTGCGCAGGCGGCACAGGTCGTAGGCCATCAGCGGCCCGTCGTCCAGGTCGATGCTCGACAGCATCGGGCTGCGCGCGTCGAAGAACCCGTGCGCGGCCAGGTGCACCACCAGCGCGGAGTCCAGGGCCCGCAGCACCGGCCCCGACCGGGCCGCCACCGGCCGCGCCCCCCGATGGCAGCCCAGCACGGCCGCGGCCTCCCCCCGCCCGTGCGCCAGGCCGGGCCCGGCGACCACCGCGACGCCCTCGCCCCGGGGCGGGGTGCGGGCCGCGGCCAGCCACGCGCCCGCCGAGGGCGCCACGCACACCGGGCGCTCGCGCAGACCGGGCAGGACCGGCCACGGCAGCGAGTACAGCGCGCCCGTGGGCACGATCGCCACCGGCCCGCACGGGGGCAGGGCCTCCGCGAGCGGGCCGAGCAGGACCTCCTCCACGCTCGCCGCCTCCTCCATGGCCACACCCGGCTCGCCCGGCGGCCCCGCGTCGCCGAGGGCCTGGCGGCGCAGGGCGTACTGGAGGCGGGCGACGGCTTCGGCGGCGGGGGTCATCGGCCCCAGCGGGCACACCGTGACCCCCTCGGAGGTGACCACGATCGCGGTGAGCTCGGCGCCGTGCCGTACGTACTCGACCACGGCGCCGTCGGCCCCCAGCACCGCCCGCAGCCCGTCGAGCCCCGGGGCGCCGGGACGTCCGGTCGCGGCCACCGACCGCCACCGCTCGGCCCACTCCAGCGCGTTCTCCGGCACGCCGCCGCGCAGCGCCAGCGTGAGGCCGAACTCCGCCAGCCGCTCGCCCGCCCGCACCGCGTACGCGCGAGCCAGCGGATCGTGCGTCGCCGAGCCGCCCACCTCGGCCAGCCCCTTCGCCACCGCGTCGAACGCCCCGCGCGTGTCACCGTCCAGATCCCGCGCCAGCGCCAGGGCGTGCGCCCGCACCGGCCCCTCGCCCTCGGCGGCGACGTCGTCCAGTTGCCGCCGGGCCGTGGCCCGCTCACCGAGCCGCAGCGCCGCCTCCACCGCGGCCAGCCGCAGATGCGCGGCGGCGTCGTGATGGCGGGCGTCGGCGAGGTCGCCGGCGCAGCGCGACATCCGCGCCACCAGCTCCGGGCAGGGCCCGTCGATCGCCAGCCGCGCCCGGAGCATGATGTCGTCGGCGAGGGGCAGCATGCCCGCCCGCCCCTGGTCCTTCAGGTCGGCGGCGGCCCGCTCGGCGGTCGCGGCGGCCGCGTGGGGCGCGGAGGCCAGCAGCTCCAGCCGGGCCAGCAGCAGCCGCGCGTCCGCCAGCCCGCCCCGTGCCCCGGCCGCCTCCAGCTCGGGCACGGCCAGATCGAGCAACGCCCGCGCCTCGCCCGGCAGCCGTATGGACAGCAGCGCGGCGGCCAGGTCGCACCGCATCATGGCCAGCCGCTCCGGGCACTCGCGCAGGGCCACCTCGGCCTCCCGGTAGCGCGCGAACGCCAGCGGGACGTCCCCCCGCCGCGCCGCCAGGAACGGCCGGTCGGCCTCCGCCAGCGCCACCAGATGCCCCAGTCCCGCCGCCCGCCCCAGCGCCAGGCACCGCTCCAGGTCCTCCTCCGCCTGCCCGTGCCGCCCCAGGTACGCCGACACCACCGCCCGGTTCAGCAGCGCCCCCACCAGGAACCGCAGGTCGTCCGCCTCCGGCGTACCCGCCTCCGGCAACGGCGGCCCGGCCGCCCCCATGAGCGCCTCCACCGCCAGATCCCCCTGCGCCGCGGCCTCGTCCAGCCGCCCCAGCGCCACCAGGGCCACCGCCCGCTGCGAGGCCAGCTTGGCGACGTCGCTCCCGCCCAGACACGGCTCCGCAGCTACGGCGATCTCCAGAGCCTCCTCCGGATGCCCCATCTCGGTCCGCACGGTCACCAGCGACAACCGCGCCTGCGCCACCCGCCGCTCCGGCACTCCGCCCCCCTCCTCCACCACGGCCCGAAGCTGCCGCTCCGCCAACGCCAGATCCCCCAGCTCCCGAGCCGCCAGCGCCACCGCCCGCCGCGCCACCGCCACCGCCTCCCACTCCCCACGCCCCCGGGCCGCGTCCAGAACCGCATACGCCCGCTCCAACGCCGCCGAGGGCCGCGCCGCGGTCAGCCACAGAGCCTCCTCAGCAGCACGAAGAGACGAGGTCACGCGGTCATGTGTGGTCATTGGTTCCGCCGATCCAGAGGTAGCAGGAATGGGTTGACACGCCCGGCCGCGCCCCCGAGGGCCGCCCTGCGATGGGCCCGGCGGTCGGGACGCGAGGTGTGGCGCGGTAAGGACCTCGTGGTGCTGAGGCCCCGGTAGTGCGGTGAGGACCTCGTGGTGCTGAGGCTCCGGTGGTGCGGTGAGGACCTCATGGTGCTGAGGGCCCGGTGGTGCGGTGAGGACCTCGTGGTGCTGAGGGCCCGGTGGTGCGGTGAGGACCTCGTGGTGCTGAGGCCCCGGTGGTGCGCTGCGGACGTTCTGGCCGGACGACGGCTGGGGATGCCGGGGCGCGGGAGTGCGTGTGCCCGGATGCTGCCCATGGGGGCGGCGCCGGCCGTGCTGAGCGACGCCGGTAGGCGCGCCGGGTACCGGGGGTGGAGCGCCCGCTGGCCTCGGCGCGACCGGCGCCGCCCACATACGTCGCATCCACCGTGGAACGTTCCGAGGCGCCGCATGCGCACACCCCGATGGCCGCGGCTGAGCAGGATGGGGTGTGGGGCGAATGGGGCCGCCGAGTGTCGCTCCGTTCGGTGCCGTCGTGGGTTGGATGGCTGGTGGCGCGGATGCGGGCGCGTGGCCTGTGTGTGACGCGGTGCCGTGCGAGGGGCCGGTGCGCGGGTGCCGTGTGGCTCTGGCCATTGACTCCACGAGGGCCGGACCTGGTGGTTCGTCGCGGCGGTGTCGGTGCGGGAGTCGGGCATCTTCCCGGTCGTCTGTGGCGCGCACTGCGGTGCGGGCGCCGGGGGGGGTGACGCAGGCGGGGCGTCGTGAGGCGCGAAGGTGTCGGCGGCGGGGATGCGGCTGCCGGAGAAGAGGCTTGGGGAGGGCTCCCGAAGTGGGGACGCGCGGTGACCCGGGTGTGGTGGGAGCGCGTGCGGTGAGGAGCCTGCGCGAGGGGGGCGGAGGCCGTTGGGAGCGGAGGGGCGCCCAAGGGCTGGGGGGAGGGTGGCATGAGGGGTGGGTGAGGGAGGGGGTCAGGAGCGGATCAGGGTCCAGCTCGTGGTGACGGGGGGCTGGCCGGTGCGGTGGCAGACGACGGTGAACCAGCCCGGGGGGAGGCCCGTGGCGGCGAAGTGGCCGGTGGGGGAGATGTCGCGGGACTGGGTGAGGTGGGGGGTGCGGATGTCTATGCGGCTGCCGGGGCCCGGGTTGGGGAGGAGGCGGCCGGCGAGGTCGAGGAGGCCGTCGGAGACGGTGATCTCTACGTCCACGGCCAGGCCGGCGGCGGCGAAGCGGAGGAGGCGGGGGCGGGAGGCCGGGTCGGGTTCGCGCTCGGGGCCGGGCCGGGGCGGGGAGTTGCGGTGGGGCGGGTGCTTGTGGGTGCGGGGTATGGGGACGCGGGGGGCGGTGACGGCCCCGGGTGTGCGCAGGGTGTAGGCGTGCCGGGCGGAGGCGGTCACCTGGCGGGGGACCGGGTCGTGGCCGGCGGCCATGCGCAGGGCGGCGAGCAGGGCTTCCTCATCGATCATGGGCACCGTTCCTCGGGAAGAGCGGGTGTGGTCGGTCGTCGGTCCTTGCGGGGGTTTCATCGTGGTGCATGTGCTTTCCAGGGGTTTCAGGGCTTCCATGGGTTGCATGGGTTGCCGGTTTGCGTGAATTGCATTGTGTTGTTGGCGGGTTGGAGGGATTTTCCGGCGGTCGTCGGTCGTGGCTTTTGGCTCGACGGTGACCGGCGTGTGGTGGGCTAGGGCGGGTCCTCCGCTGCGATCAGGCGGCTCAGGTGGCGCAGGCAGCGAGAGCGGGTGGGGCCGACGCTGCCGCGGGGCATGCCGAGGCGCAGGGCGATCTGGTGGGTGCCGGCGTCGGGGTCGGTGGCCACCAGGCGGAGCAGGGACCGGCACGGCTCGTGCAGGCGTGCCACGGCGTGCCAGACGCGGGCGCGGCGCTCGGCGTCGAGGACGATCGCCAGGGGGTCGGCGGTCTCGGTGTCGTCGCCGGGGCGTGGCGGCGGTGGGGGCTCGGGGGCGGGGAGCACCCGGCTGTTGCCGCGGGCGATGTGCAGGGCCTCGTGGCGGGTCGTGGTGAGCAGCCAGCGGCCCAGCGCCTCGGGGGTGTGGATGGCCGTGATGTGTTCGAGCAGGCGCAGCCAGGCGGCCTGCACGGCGTCGTCGGCGTCGCCGGAGGCCAGCCCGTACGCGCGGGCGCAGGCCCACATCATCGGGCTGTAGGTCTCGACCAGCCGGTCCCAAGCCCCGCGGTCGCCCTCGGCGGCCGCCCGCAGCAGCGGGGCCGGCGCGGTCGTATCGGGCACGTCTGCCTCCAGCGGAGCCTCGCGCCCCGGTGAAGTCGGAGAGTAGTCAATCCTGGACTGTACGTCAGGGATTCTAGCGATCCGCGGGCACGAGCACCCCCAGATCGGGGATCTGCCCGCCGCGGAGCGGATCGAGCACGTACGCCGCCGCGTCGGCGGGCGGCAGTTCGCGCGCGGCGTCGGCGATGGCGCCGGAGACCAGGGCGGCGGCGAAGGAGGTGCCGCTCCAGCGGGCGTACCCGGAAAAGCCGCACGCCGACAGGAAGGTGCTGGCCAGCCACTCGCCGGGGGCGCAGGCGTTCACCCACGGCCCGTACGCCGAGAAGGGCGCGCGGCCGGTCCCGGCGGCGTCGAGCGCGCCGACGGCGACCACGCCGGGCAGCGCGGCAGGCCAGAACGGGCGGGAGGAGCCGGTGTTGCCCGCGCAGGCCACCACGACCGTGCCGGGGAGCTGCTCCAGCGCGCGGGCGAGCAGCGGCGGGGGCTGGTCGTCGGCGGTGTGGGCGCCCAGCGACAGGTTGAGCACCTGGGGCGGGCGCTCGCGCAGCCCGGCCAGGGCGCGCAGGAGCCCGGCCTCGTCGCCGACGCCGTGTCCGTCGAGCACCCGGCCGATCCGCAGCCGGACGCCGGGGGCGCGGCGCAGCAGCAGCCCGGCGATGAACGTGCCGTGGCCGGCCTGGGCGTCCAGGGCGAGGTCGCCGTCGGAGTCGGCGAGCTCGTCGCTGCCGGCCCCGCGCTCGGAATACCAGGGGCTGTCGTTCCACCACGGGTGGGGCGCGATGCCGGTGTCGAGCACCGCGACACTGACGAGGCTGGGCGGGCCGCCCGGCCCGGGATCGACGGGCCCGGTGGGGAACGGCCGGGTGGCGGGCCCGCCGAAGAACAGCGGCTGGCCGACCAGGACGTGGTTGGGGGAGGCCGGCAGCCCCTGGGAGCGCAGGTCGTCGGCGAGCGCGACGGGATCGACCCCCGGCGCGAGCCGCACCTGGCATACGCCGTCATGCTCGGAAACGCCCTGACTCCACCGCTCGACGGCGCTCACGGCGGTATGGTCGATGAGGAGCTGTCGCGGGCGGATGAGCGCGGGCGCGCCTGCCGTGCGCGACACGGCGATGACGTGGGCGTGCATACGATGCCTCCGGGGGTGAGGATGTGACTGCGGAGTGTAGTCGCCGTGGCCCGTGATCGTGTCAAGTGCCACTGGCGCAACATCTCGGTATGACCCACCTCTGGTGTCACGTCACGACCGACGGTAGTCTCTCCTACAGTCACTCGTGATCATCCCAGTACGAGGCCGTTGGGGAAGGCGCACCTCGTACCGAAACGGGAGGTCCGGTGTCTGCTCGTGGCGTGCTTTACGTCCACTCGGCTCAGCCTGCGCTGTGCCCGCACATTGAATGGGCGGTCGCGGGCGTACTTGGCGTGCCCGTCGACCTGACGTGGACTCCTCAGCCCGCCGCGCCGGGCACCCTGCGCGCGCAGGCGGAGTGGGAGGGCCGCGCCGGCACGGCGGCCGCCGTGACGTCCTCGCTCATGGGATGGCAGCGCATCCGCTTTGAGATCACCGAGGACGCCTCGCCGGGCGTGGACGGGGCGCGGCATGCCTACACGCCGACGCTCGGCGCGTTCAGCGCCGTCATCGGCGCGTCGGGCGACATCCTTGTGCCCGAGGACCGCCTGCGCTCGGCGATGCTGATGGCCGCGCAGGGCCGTGTCGTGCTGGAGGAGGAGCTGGACAAACTGCTCGGCAAGCCGTGGGATGAGGAACTGGAGCCGTTCCGGTACGCCGGCGACGGTGCGCCGGTGCGCTGGCTCCACGCCGCCGTGTAAGACTGGCCCGGTGCGCCACCGGGCGCCGGCGTGTGCGCGGTCGGGGAAGCCGCACACCCGCCGGACGCACACAACCCCCGCACGCCATCGTGCGGGGGTTGCTGTCTGTGCGGGGGTGAACTCCGCAGAGGTGAACTCCGCGGGCGGGCTCCGCAGGGGTGGTCTCGGCGGGGCCGGCCTTGCGGGCCTGGTCCCGCCGCGTCTGCCCCTGCGGGCCCTTGCGGCGTCTGACCTTGCGGGCCCTGGCCGTGTCCGCCCGTGTGAGCCCTGGCCGCGTCTGCCCCTGCGGGGCCGGCCCTTACGGGGCCTGCTGGGGTGCCGGGGTTACAGCGGGATGTTGCCGTGGGCGCCGCGCGCCGGGGTGGCCTGGGCCAGGATCTTGGCGATCCTGCCGCGGGTCTCGGCGGGGTCGATGACCTCGTCCACCACGCCCAGCGCCACGGCCCGGTCCAGGCCGCCGGCCAGCTTCTCGTGCTCCTCGGCCAGCCGGGCCTCCAGCGCCGAGCGCTCCTCCTCGGGGGCCGCGGCCAGCTCGCGCCGTTTGAGCACGCGTACGGCGGCCACGGCGCCCATGACCGCGATCTGCGCGGTGGGCCAGGCGAAGACCTTGGTCGCGCCGAGCGCGCGGGAGTTCATCGCGATGTACGCCCCGCCGTACGCCTTGCGGGTGACCAGCGTGACCCGCGGCACCGACGCCTCGGCGAAGGCGTGCAGCAGCTTGGCGCCGCGGCGTACGACCCCGTCGTGCTCCTGGCCGACGCCCGGCAGGTAGCCCGGCACATCGACGAGGACCACCAGAGGCACCCCGAACGCATCGCACATCCGGACGAAGCGGGCGGCCTTCTCGGCCGAGGCGGCGTCCAGGCAGCCGCCGAGCCGCATCGGGTTGTTGGCGATCACGCCGACGGTGCGGCCCGCGAGGCGGCCCAGGGTGGTGACGACGTTGGGCGCCCACTTGGGGTGCAGCTCCACGCCGGGCTCGTCCAGCAGGCCCTTGATCAGCGGCTTGACGTCGTACGCCCGCCGCGGCGACTCGGGGAGCAGGTCGCTGAAGTCGGCCTCCTCCACTTCCGAGGCGCGGACCCGGCCCTGGTGGCCGAGCAGCACGGCCAGCCTGCGCGCCTGCACCAGCGCCTCGGCCTCGGTCTTGGTCACGACGTGCACCACGCCGCTGCGCTTGCTGTGCGGCTCGGGCCCGCCCAGCCCGGCCATGTCGATCTGCTCGCCGGTGACGCTGCGCACGACGTCGGGGCCGGTGACGAAGATGCGGCCGGAGTCGGCGAGGATGACGATGTCGGTGAGCGCGGGCCCGTACGCGGCGCCGCCGGCGGCGGGGCCGACGACCACGGAGAGCTGGGGCACCACACCGGACGCCTTGGTCATGGCGTTGAACACCCGGCCCACGGCGTGCAGCGACTCCACGCCCTCGGCCAGCCGGGCGCCCCCGGAGTGCCAGATGCCGACAACGGGCACCCGCTCGCGCACGGCGACGTCGTAGGCGTGCACGATGTGCTCGCAGCCCTCGCTGCCCATCGCGCCGCCCTGCACCCGCGCGTCGCTGCAGAAGGCGACCACGGGCACGCCCTCGACGCGGCCCATGGCGGCCAGCACGCCGCTCTTGTCCTCGGGGGTGATCAGCCGGAGCGAGCCCTCGTCGAGGAAGGCGGCCAGGCGCGTGGCAGGGTCGCGGGGATCGACGGCCTCCTTGTCGGAGGCCGGACTCACCACCCTGTTGTCAAGCATCGTCATGAACGGCTCCTCGTGACGTCAGTGAGTGGTGAAGGCGACGGCCACGTTGTGGCCGCCGAACCCGAACGAGTTGTTGATCGCGGCGATCTGGCCCTCGGGGAGCTTGCGCGGCTCGCCACGTACGATCTCGACCTCGATCCCGTCGGCGGGGTCGTCGAGGTTGGCCGTGGGCGGGACGATCCGCTCCTTCAGGGCGAGGACCGTGAAGACGGACTCGATGCCGCCCGCGCCGCCGAGCAGGTGGCCGGTCATGGACTTGGTCGCGGTGACCAGCGGGTGGCCGCCGATCGCGTCCTTGATCGCGGTGGTCTCGATCTCGTCGCCCACGGGGGTGCCGGTGGCGTGCGCGTTGACGTGCACCACGTCGGCGGCGCTGATCCCGGCCGCGCGGATCGCGCGCTCCATGGCGACCTTGCCGCCGGTGCCGCTGGGCTCGGGGGCGGAGATGTGGTGGCCGTCGCTGGAGAAGCCGGCCCCGCCGGCGACGGCGTAGATGGTGGCGCCGCGGGCGAGCGCGTGCTCCTCCGACTCCAGCACCAGGATGCCCGCGCCCTCGCCCAGGACGAAGCCGTCGCGGGCCTTGTCGAAGGGCCGCGAGGCGCGCTCGGGCTCGTCGTTGCGGGTGGACATCGCGCGCATGGCGGCGAAGGAGGCGATGTTGAGCGGGTGGATGGCCGCCTCGGTGCCGCCCGCCACCACCACGTCCGCGCGCCCGGAGCGGATCATCTCGATCGCGTAGCCGATGGACTCGGCGCCGGTCGCGCAGGCGCTGACGGTGGCGTGGGCGCCGGCCCGCGCGCCGAGGTCGATGCTGATCCATCCGGCGGAGCCGTTGGGCATCAGCATGGGCACGGTGAACGGCGAGAGCCGGTTCCAGCCCTTGTCGCGGTAGGTGTCGTACGCCTGGAGGATCGTGGTGATGCCGCCGATCCCGCTGCCGACGACGACGCCCAGACGATCGGGGTCGACCTTGGGCGTGCCGGCGTCCTCCCACGCCTGGCGGGCGGCGATGAGGGCGAACTGCTCCGCCCGGTCCAGCCGGCGCGCCTCGGGCCGGGGCAGCACGTCGCCGGGATCGACGGCGGCCACGCCGGCGAACTTCACCGGGACCGTGTCGATCCAGTCCGCGGTGAGGGGCTTGATCCCCGACCGACCGGCGAGGAGCGCCGACCAGGTCGTGGCGGCGTCCCCACCGAGGGGCGTCGTCGCGCCGAGTCCGGTGACGACAACGCGTACCTGGTCCTTACTCACTTTTCTGCACTCCTCTGGTCGGCTCTGCCCGGATCGGTTGACCGGGGTCGGTCAGGACTGGATGAAGTTGACGACGTCCTTGACGGTCTTGAGGTTCTTGAGCTGGTCGTCGGGGATCTCGACGCCGAACTCGTCCTGGGCGGCAACGGCGATCTCGACCATGGACAGCGAGTCGATGTCGAGGTCGTCCACGAAGCTCTTCTCGGGGGTGACCTCGGTCGCCGGGATGCCGGTGATCTCGTTGATGATCTTGCCGAGGCCCGCGAGGATCTCCGGTTCGGTCATGGCCATGTCGCGCTTACTCCCTTGGTTCGTGTTCTCGGGTGTTTCGGTGTTGCAGCCCGCCGAGGGCCGGCGGGCGTGCAAGTCTCATGGGATCTCGATCACTTGGCCCGCGTAGGTGAGGCCGGCGCCGAAGCCGAGCAGCAGGGCCAGACCCCCGGAGGGGACCTCGCCGCGCTCGATCATGCGGGACAGCGCCATCGGGATCGAGGCCGCCGAGGTGTTGCCCGCGAGCACGATGTCGCGGGCGACCACGGCCCGGTCGGAGCCGATCTTACGCGCGATCGAGTCGATGATGCGCAGGTTGGCCTGGTGGGGCACGAAGGCCGCCAGCTCCGACGGCGCCACGCCGGCACGCTCGCACGCCTCGACGGCCACGGGGTGCAGCGAGGTGGTCGCCCACCGGAACACGGTCTGGCCCTCCTGGTGCAGGAAGGAGTCGCGGTCCTTGATGATGATCGCGTCGTACTTGTCCCCGGAACTGCCCCATACGACGGGGCCTATGCCCGGGGTCTCGGACGGGCCGACCACGGCGGCGCCCGCGCCGTCGGCGAAGATCACCGCGGTGGCGCGGTCGTTCCAGTCGATCCACTGCGAGAACTTCTCGGTGCCGACCACGAGCACGTTGGTGGCCGAGCCGGCCCGGACGTTGTCGGAGGCCGCGGCGAGGGCGTAGCAGAAGCCGGCGCACGCGGCGTTGACGTCGTAGGCGCCGGGCGCGTGGATGCCCAGCCGGCTGGCGACCCGGGCCGCGGCGTTGGGGATCTGGGTCTCCATCGTGCAGGTGGCCACGATCACCAGGTCGATGTCGGCCGCCGACAGGCCGCTGGCGGCCAGCGCCTTGCCGCCGGCCTGCACGGCCAGGTCGATCTCGGACTCGGTCTCGGCCGCGATCCGCCGCTCGGCGATGCCCACGCGGCTGCGGATCCACTCGTCGTCGGTGTCCATGGTCTTGGCCAGGTCGTCGTTGGTGACCACGTTGGCCGGCTGGTAGTGCCCGAACGCGAGCACGCGCGCCCCGGGGGCGCCCTGGGGCAGCCTCACCGCAGGACCTCCCGCGCGGCGTCGAGGTCGTCGGGGGTCTTCAGCGCGACCGTGGTGACGCCCTTGAGCGCCCGCTTGGCGATGGCGGTGAGGGTGCCGCCGGGGGTGAGCTCGATCATGTGGGTGACGCCGAGCGCGGCCATGGTCTCCATGCAGGAGTCCCACCGCACCGGGTTGCTGACCTGGGCGATCAGCCGGTCGAGGAACTCGGCCCCGCTGGCGACGGCGGCGCCGTCGGCGTTGGACAGCAGCGTGATCCGCGGGTCGGCCGGGGTGATGTCGGCGGCGGCCTGGCGCAGGTGGTCCACCGCGGGCGCCATGTGCCGGGTGTGGAACGCGCCGGCCACCGACAGGGGCCGCAGCCGGGCCCGGGGCGGCGGGTCGGCGGCGAAGGCGGCGAGCTGCTCGACCGTGCCGCCCGCGACGATCTGGCCGGGGGCGTTGATGTTGGCCGGGGTCAGGCCGTGCCGGTCGAGCGCGGCCAGCACCTCGGCCTCCTCGCCGCCCAGCACGGCGGTCATGCCGGTCTCGGTGACGCTCGCGGCCTTGGCCATGGCCTGGCCGCGTTCGCGGACCAGGGTCAGCGCCTGCTCGGTGGTGAGCACCCCGGCGAGCGCGGCGGCGGCGAGTTCGCCGACGCTGTGGCCGGCGACGAGATCGGGCTCGGCGCCCAGCGCCTCGGCCGCGGCGAGCGCGGCGGCCACGAGGAGGGGCTGCGCGACCGCGGTGTCGCGGATCTCGTCAGCCTCCGCCGACGTGCCGTAGGCGATCAGGTCGAGGCCGACGACCTCGGACCACGTGGACAGCCGGTCCGCGAGGCCCGGGAGTTCGAGCCATGGGGTCAGAAAGCCTGGAGTCTGGGCGCCTTGGCCCGGAGCGACGATGGCGAGCACACGCTTCAGCCTGCCCTGTAGGGGTCAGCTACATGGATGGAGATCCGTACGAACTTTGTCCCCGGCTTTTTGTAGGGGTCCTACAGCGGGCATTTCCGGATGGTTTCCCCCGCCCGGTCAGGCGGGGGGTGCCGGGAATGAGGCCGGACTCACGGCAGCGCCGACTCCGACAGGCGGCCGAGGATCAGGCCGACCTGGAGGGTGAAGGCGGAGCGGCCCTCGGTGGGCTGGTAGCCGGTCAGTTCGGTGATCTTCTTCAGCCGGTAGCGCACGGTGTTGGGGTGGACGAACAGCAGCCGGGCCGTGGCCTCCAGGGAGGTGCCCTGCTCCAGGTAGGTGGCGAGGGTGTCGAGCAGCGGGGTGCCCGCCAGCGGGACGTACACGTTCTCGATGAGCTGCGCCCTGGCGTCGGCGTCGCCGTCGATGGCCCGCTCGGCCAGCAGTTCGTCGGCGTGCACCGGGCGCGGCGCGTCGGGCCAGCCGCAGGCCGCCCGCAGCCCGGCCAGCGCGGCGCGGGCCGAGCGCGCGGCGGTGTGCAGGTCGGGCACCTCGGGGCCGATGACGATCGGGCCGGGGCCGAACTTGGGCACCACCTGGCGCACGGCCTCGGCGGTGTTCTCGGCGCCGCCGACGATCACGATCAGCCGCTCGCCCTGCACCCCCGCCAGCAGGTCGAGCCCGCTTCTGCGGCCCCTGTCGCGCAGCCGGTCGATGACGGTCTCGGGCTTGCCCTCGGGGGCGTGCCCGGCGATCACCATGACGGGGGCGGAGGTCCAGCCGAGCGCGGCGGCCCAGGAGTGCAGCCCGTCGTCCACCTCGCCGCGTACCAGGGCGTCCACGATCAGGGCTTCGAGGCGGGCGTCCCAGGCGCCGCGCACCTCGGCCTCGCGGGCGTAGACGTGGGCGGCGGCGAAGGCGACGTCGCGGGTGTAGCGCAGCACGGCCTGTTCGAGCTGGTCCTCGCCGCCGGGCGCGGCCAGCTCGTCCACCTGGGCGTCGACGACCTCCACCACCACGCGGACGATGTCCACGGTCTGCTGCAGCGAGATCGAGCGCTTCAGCTCACGGGGCGCGGTGCCGAAGAACTCTATGTTGGGCGTGGGCTTGCCCTCGTCGGCGTGCTGGAACCACTCCACGAAGGCCGCGATGCCGGCCTGCGCCACCAGGCCCACCCACGACCTGTCCTCGGCCGACAGCGCGCGGAACCAGGGCAGCCGCTCGTCCATCCGGGCCATCACGGCCGTGCCGAGCGCGCCCATCGCGCGTTCGAGCCTCCGGGTGGTGTCCTCCCGGGTCCGGTCGCCCGCCGCTTCCGCGCTGCTGTGCTTCTCGGCTCGCTCGGTCACGCATCTAGAGTGCCAGGTCGCGCGCGCAACCCCACACCGCGTCCAAATTGTGGCTAAATGACGGCAACTGCGGTGATCAGTCCAAGTACGAGGTGAGTCACCGCGAGCAGCCGGGCGCCAGGCTGGAGCTCCGGCTCGGTGACCAGGTCCCGGATGGACACGCCCGCGATGATGTCGAACAGCAGCATCGCCAGCGTCTGCACGGCGATGCCCACCAGGCCGAAGACCAGCGTCGCGAGCAGCCCCTCGTGCAGCGCGCCGCCGGAGGACCAGATCGAGGCGGACACGATCAGCCCGATCGCGGCCAGCCCGGACGCGGTGAGCAGCGTGGCGTTCGGGTTGCGCTCCGTCTTGATCACATCGCGCAGCTTGCCGGGCAGGGCCAGGTCCAGCACGTAGAAGCCGGCGATGAGCAGGAGCACGCCCAGCGTGGCGTAGGCGAGGATCGCGAGCGCGCCGCGTCCCAGGGTCTCTGCCAGGGGGGCCGCGAGGGCGGTGGGCATGTCGGTGGTTCTCCCTGTGGTGCTCTAACTACGGATGCGGTGGGGGACGAAGGAGGAGGTGTCGTCGGTGATCAGCCCGGACGTCTCGCGGATGCCCAGCCCGGCCGCCTCGTCGTGCACGATCCAGGCGCCGAGCACCGGGCGCTGCCCGTCGAAGTCGGGCAGCGGGAGGAACTCCTGGTGCACGTGGCCCTCGGCGCCGTACCCGCCGGGCGTGGCGAACTCCCCGCCGGGCGTGACCACCCGCATCGCGGCGCCCTCCCTGCCGAGCAGCGGTTTGCTGATGTAGGAGCGCATGCCGCGCGGGCCGTCCAGGTAGGCCGGCAGCAGGTTGGGGTGGTCCGGGTACAGCTCCCACAGCACCGCCAGCAGCGCCTTGTTGGACAGCAGCATCTTCCACAGCGGCTCGATCCAGACGACCTGGCCCTGCTGGCGCACCGCGTGCTCCCCGAACGGGTCGGCCACCGCCCACTCCCAGGGGTAGAGCTTGCACAGCGTGCGGATCACCCGGCGCTCCATGTCGGCGAAGCGCAGGTTCAGCGGGTCCCAGCCGATGTCCTCCATCGCCACGGCCGCGGTGGCCAGCCCGGCCTGCTCGGCGGTCTCCTGCAAGTAGGCGATCGTCATCGCCTCCTCGCCGGTCTCGTCCATGTTGGTCCAGGCGAAGTGGACCGGGCCGGTGGGCAGGGAGGGGGCGATCTCCTTCCAGCGGTCGATGAGCCGCTCGTGGATGGAGTTCCACTGGTCGTCGTCCGGGTGGGTGTCGCGCAGCCAGAACCACTGCACCACCGAGCTCTCCACCAGGCTGGTGGGCGTGTCGGCGTTGTACTCCAGCAGCTTGGCCGGGCCGGCGCCGTCGTAGCGCAGGTCGAAGCGGCCGTACAGGTGGGGGTCGCGCCGCTCCCAGGAGCGCGCGACCGCCGGGGCGGCCCAGGCGGGGATCGCGAAGTCGGCGTAGCGGCCGTGCGCGACGACGTGCTCGACCGCGGCCAGGCACATCCGGTGCAGCTCCTCGACCTGCTCCTCCAGGCTCAGCACCTCCTCCATGGTGAAGGAGTAGTGCACGCTCTCGTCCCAGTAGGGGCGGGTCAGGTCGCCGGGGTGGGCCGAGGTGTGGAAGGCCAGGCCCTGCGACTCGATGGTCGCCTGCCAGCCGGGGCGCGGCTCGAAGCGTTCCCTGCGCACCGCTCAGCCGCCGCCGGACCCGCGCCCGCCGAAGCCGCCGCGCTGGATCACGCTGCCGCTGCGGCTGACGATGTGCGCGTCGCCGGGGCGCAGGGTGGTGCCGCCGGTGACCCGCATGCCGGTGCGGAGACCGCCGTAGTACCACCCGTACGCGCCGTGCGAGCCGTGGTAGACGTCGTCATCGTCGTCATCATCGTCGTCGTCGTCGTCGCAGTAGGACTCGTCCACCACCGGGTACGACCCGTCGGGCTGGGGCTGGGAGAGGTCCACGCAGTCGGCGGTGACCGGGTCCTCGTAGTAGTCGTCGTCCTGCGCGGAGCAGTAGGCGACCACCGTCAGCGACACGACACCGAGTGTGATGAGGGTGACCGCCTTGGACGCCTTGCCGCCCTGCTCGGAGTGGACCTTCTTGCCCGGTGGTCCTCCGGGTCGTTGCTGGGCGTGGCCGGCCATTGAGCTCCCGTGCTGTGTGATCGCCTCAGGGTATCGCCAGGAACGGTCCAATAGGAGAGGTTCGCCGGTGCATTTCGCTTTGTGACAGAATTGTGGGGTAGTGGCGGGAAGGTTACTATCCCGTACGCCCTGCGGCCACGGGGCTTCCGGAAGCCCGTGAATGTCGGTGCCACCGCGTACCGTCACGAGTGTGAACCGTACGGACCGGCTGTACGCGCTCGTCGAGGAGCTGCGCGCGATCTCCCCCCGCTGGCGGTCGGCGCGCGACCTCGCCGCGCGCTTCGGGGTCAGCCCGCGCACCATCGAGCGCGACATCTCGGCCCTGCAGCAGGCGGGCGTGCCGATCTACCCCCAGCCCGGCAGGCGGGGCGGCTACGCGCTCGACAAGGAGATGTCGCTTCCCCCGCTCAACTTCACCCCGGCCGAGGCCGTCGCCATCGCGGTGGCGCTGGGCGGGGCGGGCGGGCCGCCCTTCGCCAGGCACGCCCGCAGCGCGCTGCGCAAGCTCGTGGCCGCCATGCCCGCGCCCGACGGCGAGCGGGCGCGCGAGCTGGCCGAGCGGGTGCGGCTGATCGAGCGCGGCGACGAAGCCGCCACGGCGGCCGTGTCGGCCGAGGTCGCCCGGGTGATCGAGGACGCCCTGCTGCACCGCTGGGTGCTGCGCATCGGCTACCGCGACCGCAAGGGGCAGGTGACCGAGCGCGAGATCGAGCCCGGGGTGTTCCTCGGCGGCGTGGGCGGCATCTGGTACCTCGTGGGCTGGTGCCGGCTCCGCGACGACGTGCGGGTGTTCCGGCTCGACCGGATCGCCGAGGCCGTGGCGACGGGCGAGCGCTGCCCGGCGCGCCCGCCCGAGCAGTTCGTCACCGACGTGCCCGACATGCTGGTGCGGCATCCGGTGCTGGATTGACGTGAGCGAAAGATGGTGCGAAAACACCGACAGGGGGTTGTCGCGAGCGCGTGTAATCGTAAGTGCGTTCGGAAAAACCAAGGAGGACGCGCATGAGCGACGCGCTCGACACCGTCATGTGGTTCGAGGTCGCGACCGAGGACCCCGAGGGGGCCCAGCGGTTCTACGGCGAGCTGTTCGGCTGGACCTTCGCCGCCGACCCCGGCTCGGCCGAGGCCGGCATGGACTACCGGCTGATCACCTACCCCGGCGCGCAGGCGCCGTCCGGCGGCATCTTCGCGACCGGGGGGAAGATGCGGCCCCACGCGATCTTCTCGGTCGCCGTCGCCGACGTCGAGGCGGCCTGCGAACGGGTGGAGAAACTGGGCGGCACGGTCACCTCGAAGGTCGTCGGCGCGGCCGGCGGCCCCGACTTCGCCTACGTGACCGACCCCGCCGGCAACCTGTTCGGGCTGTTCGCGCCCAAGTGACGCCCTTCCGCCCGCGCCCCTGAAGCCTCCCGGGCTCGCCGCCGACCGCCGAACGGCGGCGCGCCCGGGATCACCGCGCGACCGGCGGCGCAGGCGGGCGTACGCGGCTTACATGTCGCTAACCTCCACCTCCATAGACATGGATGCACATCCGCGAGGCGTGCGACCTCTCGGAGGTGGAGGTGCGTTCATCATGACTTTCCGGCGTGCGGCACTGCTCGTCGGGGCGCTGCCGCTGCTCGCCCTGGCCGGCTGCGGCGGCGAGCCCGCCGAGGTCGGCGTCGCGTCGGTGACGGGCGAGCGGGGGAGCGCGGGGGCCACGGCCACGCCCTCGCCGTCCGGGTCCAGCGATCCGTACAAGTTCGCCCAGTGCATGCGCGAGCACGGCATCGACATGGAGGACCCCGACTCCAGCGGCCGCATCAAAATCACCTACAAGGGCGGCGACCGGAAGAAGATGGAGGAGGCGCAGCGGGCCTGCGGCAAGTACCTCCAGGGCGGCGGCATCGGCAAGGGCAGGCCCGACGCGAAGGCCCAGGACCAGTTGCTCAAGTTCGTCCGGTGCATGCGCGAGCAGGGCATCGACATGGAGGACCCGAAGACCGACGGCGGCGCGCTGATGATCGTCAAGCCCAAGGGCGTCTCCCCCGAGAAGATGGAACAGGCGCAGAAGGCGTGCGAGCACCTGATGCCCGGCGGCGGCCCCGACAGGTCCCGGGTGCCGGGCTCCTGAGCCCCGGCGGCCCCCGGCCGGGGCACGGCCCGGCCGGGGGCACGTGCCGCGTTCCGGAACGGGGGCTCAGGGGACCGGAGTCAGGGTGTCCAGCGTGTCCAGCCTGTCCAGGCTGTCCGTGGCGCCCGCGGCGCCCGTGGCGCGGGGGAGCGGGGCGGGCGCCGCGGCCGACTCGGGCAGGCGCAGGGTCACCGACAGTCCGCCGCTGGGCCGCGGGACGGCGGTCACCGAGCCGCCGTGCGCCTGCGCGATGGCGCGTACGATCGACAGGCCCAGGCCCGCGCCCCTGGCGGAGCCGGTGCGGTCGTGCAGGCGGCGGAACGGCTCGAACAGGTCGCCGGCCTCGTGCGCCGGGATGAGCGGGCCGGTGTTGTCCACGGCGAGCACCAGCCCGCCCTCGTCGTCGCGGGCCAGGCGCACCAGCACGTGCCCGCCGCGGTGGTTGTACTTGATCGCGTTCTCGACCAGGTTGAACACGCACCGCTCCAGCAGCAGCGCGTCGCCCGAGGCCACGCACGGGGCCAGCCAGGGCCGCAGCGTGATCCCGCGCCGCTCGGCCAGCGGGCCGAGCTGCTCCAGCGCCGACTCCGCCACGTGCTCCAGGTCCACCGGCTTGCGGTCCACCAGCTCGTTCTCCGAGCGGGCGAGCAGCAGCAGCCCCTCGATCAGCCGCTCGTGCCTGGCGTTGGTGCCGAGCAGCGCCTTGCCCAGGGCGCGCAGGTCGTCGGAGGCGTCGGGCTCCTCCAGGGCCACCTCGATCAGGGTGCGGTTGATCGCGATCGGGGTGCGCAGCTCGTGGGAGGCGTTGGTGACGAACCGGCGCTGGCCGTCGAAGGCCCGCTGCAGCCGGTCCAGCATGGCGTCGAAGGTGTCGGCGAGCCGCTTGACGTCGTCCGGAGGCCCGTCCAGCGCGATCCGCTCGTGCAGGGTGCTCTCCGACAGCCGCTCGGCGGTCCTGGTGACCTGCTGCAACGGGCGCAGCGCCCGGTCGGTCATCACCCAGCCGAACCCGATCGCCAGCACCCCGATGACCACCAGGCCGATCACCGAGTTGCGCATCAGGTCCGCCAGTACGATCTCCTTGCCGGCCTCGATCTGCTGGGTCAGCTCGTCGCCCACCCTGACCGCGATGAGCTGCTTGGACGGGGGCATCGGCAGCCCCTGGCCGATGACCTTGGTGTCCAGCCGGGTCACGAGCTGCTGCTCCATCGCCCGCGCCGTCAGCACGTACGTCACCCACAGCAGGGCCGTGCCCGCGGCGAAGAACAGGCCGCTGTAGAGCAGGGTCAGCCGCGCCCGCAGCCCGAAGCCGCGCCACACCCGCCCGCGCCGTCGCGTCATCGCACCTCCGCGTGTCCTCACAGCCGGTACCCCCGGCCGGGCACGGTCTCGATCAGCGGCGGGTCGCCGAGCTTCCTGCGCAGGGTGGCCATCGCGACCCGCAGCGCGCCCGTGCCCGCCTCGTAGTGCTCGTCCCACGCCTGCGCGAGCAGGTCGCGCGTGCGCACCACCCCGCCGCCGGCCCGCAGCAGCACCTCCAGCAGCGCGAACTCCTTGCGCGTCAGGGTGAGGGCGGCGCCGTCCCGGCTCACCGTGCGGGCGGCCGGGTCCAGCACCAGGCCCCGGCGCTCCAGGGCGCCCGGTTTCGCCGGGGCCGTGCGCCGGGCCAGCGTACGCACCCTGGCCACCAGCTCGGTGAACGCGAACGGCTTGGGCAGGTAGTCGTCCGCGCCGAGCCCGAGCCCGTCCACCCGGTCGCCGACCTCGCCCATCGCGGTCAGCATCAGAATCCGGCTGCCGCGCTCCATCGCCACCAGCCGCCGGCACACCTCGTCGCCGTGCAACTCGGGCAGGTCGCGGTCCAGCACCACCACGTCGTAGTCCACGTACGCCAGCCGGTCCATGGCCTGCACGCCGTCGTAGACGACGTCCACGGCGATGGCCCGCCGGCGCAGCCCGTGGGCGATGGCGTCGGCCATCTCGTCCTCGTCCTCGACCACCAGTACGCGCATGACCCCGCACCTCCGCCGACCAGCCTGGACCAGCGGGTGTTAGGCGCCGGTAAGCAGGCGCGGCTTACGGGTCGCTAACCACGGCGCCCGTAGAACTGCCGGCGTGCCGGAGGCGTGCGACCTCCCGGCACGGAGGTGAGCGAGCAGACATGAGACGCAAGGGAGCCCTGCTGGCCGGGGTCGCCGTGGCCGCGGTGCTCGGCGGCGCGGGCGTCGCGGCGGTGGGCCTGAACGGGCGGGGCGGCACGGCGGGCCCGACGGCCCCGCCCGTCCCCGCGACGGCGGAGATCACCCGCGGCGACCTGGTGGACACCAAGTCGGTGAGCGGCCGGCTGACGTACGCCGGCGAGCACGAGGTCAAGGCGGAGGTGTCCGGCACCGTCACCGCGGTCCCGGACGAGGGCACGGTGATCAGGCGGGGGCGGTCGCTGCTGAAGGTGGACCGCAAGCCGCTGACGCTGATGTACGGCAGCCTGCCGCTCTACCGCACCCTGAACCTGGGCGTGGACGACGGCCCGGACGTCGAGCAACTGGAGCGTAACCTCAAGGCGCTCGGCTACGGCGATGACATGACCGTGGACGACGACTTCACCTACGCCACCCACGCCGCCGTCAAGGAGTGGCAGGAGGACCGCGGCCTGCCCGAGACCGGCAGCGTGGACGCCGCGCAGGTGCTCTTCGTGAACGGTCCGGTGCGCGTGGCCGAGGCGTCGGTGCGCGTGGGCGACAAGGTACGCCCCGGCGCCGCGGTGCTGAAGCTGACCGGCACCCGCCGCGTCGTCCAGGTCGATCTGGACACCGACGATCAGGAGCTGGCGCGCAAGGGCGCGAGCGTGACCGTGGAGCTGCCCGGCGGGCGCGAGGCGAAGGGCGAGATCACCTTCGTCGGGACCGTGGCCAGCGTCCCGCAGGGCGGGGAGGAGGGCGGCGACGAGAACCCCACCATCGACGTCGAGATCACCCTGGGCAAGGGCGGCGCGGGCCGGCTGGACCAGGCCCCGGTGACGGTGGAGATGGAGAGCGAGCGGGTCGAGAACGTGCTCTCGGTGCCGGTCGAGGCGCTGCTGGCGCTGCGCGAGGGCGGCTTCGGCGTCGAGGTCGTGGAGGGCGGCAGGACGCGGCTGGTGCCCGTGGAGACCGGCGCGTACGGCGGGGGCCGCGTCGAGATCTCCGGCGAGGGCCTGGCCGAGGGCATGAAGGTCGGGGTGCCGTCCACGTGATCAGCGACGCCGACGCCCCCATCATCGAGCTGCGGGACGTCACCAAGGTGTACGCCGGCGGGGTGGCCGCGCTGCGCGGCGTGGACCTGGAGGTCCGCGCGGGCGAGCTGCTCGCCATCGTCGGCCCCTCCGGCTCGGGCAAGTCCACCATGCTGCACATGATCGGCACGCTGGACCGGCCCACGACCGGCACGATCAGGATCGCCGGCCACGACGTCGGCCGGCTGTCCGATCGCGAGCTGTCCGCGCTGCGCGCCCGGCACCTCGGCTTCGTCTTCCAGCAGTTCCACCTCTCCGCCGGGGTGAGCGCCCTGGACAACGTCGCCGACGGCCTGCTCTACAGCGGCCCCTCGCTGCGCGAGCGCCGTGAGCGGGCCGCGGCGGCCCTGGAGCGGGTCGGCCTGGGGCACCGGCTCGGCCACCGGCCCCACCAGCTCTCCGGCGGCGAGCAGCAGCGTGTGGCGGTCGCCCGCGCGGTGGTCGGCGAGCCGCCGGTGCTGCTGGCCGACGAGCCGACCGGCAACCTCGACTCCGCCGCCGGGGCGGAGGTGCTGGACGTGCTGGCCGGCCTGCACGCCTCCGGCACCACCGTCGCGATCATCACGCACGACCCCGAGATCGCCGCGTGGGCGCCCCGCCGCGTACGGGTCCGGGACGGGCTGATCGTCGCCGACGAGCGCGGGAGCGGCGCGGCCATGGCGAGGGAGGCCGCCCGATGAGCGCGGCGCGCAGGGGGCGGGAGGGCCGCGGCGAGCGGCTGACGCCCGCGCGGATGCGGGGCCGGGACGTGCTGCGGGTCGGGGCGGCCGGGCTGCGCTCCCGCCCCACCCGGGTGATCCTTTCGGCGCTCGGCATCGCGATCGGCATCGCCACCATGGTCGCCGTGATCGGCATCTCCTCCTCGTCCCGGGAGGACCTGCTGCGGCAGCTCGACAAGCTCGGCACCAACCTGCTGACCGTGGAGCCGGGGCGCACGCTGTTCGGCGCCGAGGCCAAGCTGCCCGCGAGCGCGCTGGACATGGTGCGCCGGATCGCCCCGGTCACCAGCGCCGCCGCGACCGGGACCATCGACGCCACGGTGCGCCGCACCGACAAGATCGACAGCGCGATCACCGGCGGGATCGCGGTGCAGGCCGCCGACGGCGAGCTGCTGCGCACCCTGGAGGGCCGGATGCGCTCGGGGGTGTGGCTGAACCAGGCCACCGGGCGCTACCCCGCGGTGGTGCTCGGCTCGGTGTCCGCCCAGCGGCTGGGCGTCACCGAGCCCGGCGGCCAGGTCTACATCGGCGGCCGGTGGTTCGTGGTGGTCGGCATCCTGGACACCCTGCCGCTCGCCCCCGAGATCGACCGGTCGGCGCTGGTCGGCTTCGAGGCCGCGGCCCGCTACCTCGGCTTCGACGGCCACCCCACCAAGATCTACGAGCGGTCCACGGACGCGTCGGTGGAGGCCGTGCGCGACGTGCTGCCGCGTACGGTGAACCCGGAGAACCCGGAGGAGGTGGACGTCAGCCGGCCCTCCGACGCGCTGGCCGCCAAGGCCGCCGCCGCGGGCGCGTTCACCAACCTGCTGCTCGGCCTGGGCGCGGTCGCGCTGCTGGTCGGCGGCGTGGGCGTGGCCAACACGATGGTGATCTCGGTGCTGGAGCGGCGCAGGGAGATCGGGCTGCGCCGCTCGCTGGGCGCCACCCGGGGCCAGGTGCGGGTGCAGTTCCTGGCCGAGTCGCTGCTGCTGTCGGCGCTCGGCGGGGTGGCCGGGGGCGTGCTCGGCGCGGCGGCCACGATCGCGTACGCGACCTCCAAGGACTGGCCGGCCGTCGTGCCGCCCTGGGCCTTCGGCGGCGCGGTGGGCGCCACCCTGGTCATCGGCACCCTCGCCGGCCTCTACCCGGCCATGCGGGCCGCCCGCCTGTCGCCCACGGAGGCCCTGGCGACGACCTGAGGCACGCCCCGAGGCGTGAACCCGAGGCACGCCCCGACGCACGCCCAAAGCCGTGATCGTGAGGCACGGCACGAGAACGGGCCCGGCCGTGGCGCGGCCGGGCCCGTTTCTCACGTCATCTCGGCTCGGGTCAGAACCCCATCGACTGGGTGTCGTTGCTCTCGGCGCCGCCGGCCTCGGTGACTCCGTTCTTGAGGTGGTAGCGCGAGATCGCCTCGCGCAGCGCCTCGGGCTTGACCTCGCCGCGCTCGGCGAGTTTGGTGAGCACCGCCAGCGTGATCGAGGCGGCGTCCACGTGGAAGTGGCGGCGCAGCGCCGAGCGGGTGTCGGACAGGCCGAACCCGTCGGTGCCGAGCGAGGACCAGTCGCCGGGCACCCAGCGGGCGATCTGGTCGGGCACCGCCCGCATGTAGTCGCTGACGCCGACGAACGGCCCCCGCACCCCCGACAGCAGCCGGGTGACGTAGGGCACCCGCCGCTCGGCGTCGGGGTTGAGCAGGTTGTGCTCCTCGCAGGCCATCGCCTCGCGGCGCAGCTCCGACCACGAGGTGGCCGACCACACGTCGGCCGCGACGCCCCACTCCTCGGCCAGCATCCGCTGCGCCTCCAGCGCCCACGGGCCCGCCACGCCGGAGGCCAGGATGTTGGCCCGCGGCCGCCGCTCGTCGCCGTCGGGGGCCTCGGCGAACTTGTACAGGCCCTGGAGCAGGCCCTCGACGTCGATGCCCTCGGGCTGCGCCGGCTGGAGGTAGGGCTCGTTGTAGACGGTGAGGTAGTAGAAGACGTCCTCGGGGTTCTCGCCGTACATGCGGCGCAGGCCGTCGCGCACGATGTGCGCGATCTCGAAGGCCCACGACGGGTCGTACGTCACCACCGCCGGGTTGGTGGAGGCGATCAGCGGGGTGTGGCCGTCCTCGTGCTGCAGGCCCTCGCCGTTCAGCGTGGTGCGCCCGGCGGTGGCGCCCAGCAGGAAGCCGCGGCCCATCTGGTCGGCCATCTGCCACATCTGGTCGGCGGTGCGCTGGAAGCCGAACATGGAGTAGAAGACGTAGATCGGCACCATGTGCTCGCCGTGGGTGGCGTAGGCGGTGCCGGCGGCGATCGTGGAGGCCATCGAGCCGGCCTCGCTGATGCCCTCGTGCAGGATCTGGCCCTCGGCGGACTCCTTGTAGGACAGCAGCAGGTTGCGATCGACCGCCTCGTACGTCTGCCCGTGCGGGGAGTAGATCTTCGCGGACGGGAACATCGCGTCCATGCCGAACGTGCGCGCCTCGTCCGGGATGATCGGCACGAACCGGGCGCCGATCTCCTTGTCGCGCATGAGGTCCTTCAGCAGGCGTACGAAGGCCATCGTGGTGGCGACCGCCTGCTTGCCCGAGCCCTTCTTCAGGTCGGCGTAGACCGGGTCGCCGGGGAGCTTGAGCGGCTTGGCGCGTACGACCCGCTTGGGCAGGTAGCCGCCCAGCGCGGCGCGGCGCTCCTGCATGTAGGCGATCTCCTCGTCGCCCTCGCCCGGGTGGAAGTAGGGCGGCAGGTCGCCCTCCAGCGCGGAGTCGGGGATCGGCAGGTAGAGCCGGTCGCGGAACTCCTTCAGCTCGGCCTTGGTGAGCTTCTTCATCTGGTGGGTGGCGTTGCGCGCCTCGAAGTCCTTGCCCAGGGTCCAGCCCTTGATGGTCTGGGCGAGGATGACCGTCGGCTGGCCGACGTGCTCGCGGGCCGCCTTGAACGCGGCGTACACCTTGCGGTAGTCGTGGCCGCCGCGCGACAGCTTGCGGATGTCGTCGTCGGACATGTGCTCGACCATCTTGCGCAGCCGCGGGTCGTCGCCGAAGAAGTGCTCGCGGATGTAGGCGCCCGACTCGACGGAGTAGGTCTGGAACTGGCCGTCGGGGGTCGTGTTCATCTTGTTGACCAGCACGCCGTCCACGTCGGCGGCCAGCAGCGGGTCCCAGTCGCGGCCCCACACCACCTTGATGACGTTCCACCCGGCGCCGCGGAAGAACGACTCCATCTCCTGGATGATCTTGCCGTTGCCGCGCACCGGGCCGTCGAGGCGCTGGAGGTTGCAGTTGATGATGAAGGTGAGGTTGTCCAGCTCCTCGCGGGCGGCCAGGCCGATGGCGCCCAGCGACTCGGGCTCGTCCATCTCGCCGTCGCCCAGGAAGCACCACACGTGGCTGCGGCTGGTGTCCTTGATCTTGCGGTTGAGCAGGTAGCGGTTGAACCGCGCCTGGTAGATGGCGGCGATCGGGCCCAGGCCCATCGACACCGTGGGGAACTCCCAGAAGTCGGGCATCAGCCGCGGGTGGGGATAGGACGGCAGCCCGTGGAAGCCGTGGGAGAGCTCCTGGCGGAAGGCGTCGAGCTGGGCCTCGTTCAGCCGGCCCTCCAGGAACGCGCGGGCGTAGATGCCCGGCGCGGCGTGACCCTGGATGAACACCTGGTCGCCGGACTCGCCGTGGTCCTTGCCGCGGAAGAAGTGGTTGAAGCCCACTTCGTACAGGGAGGCGGCCGAGGCGTAGGTCGCGATGTGGCCGCCGACGTTGGTGCGCGCGTTGGCGCGCGAGACCATGATGGCCGCGTTCCACCTGATGTACGCGCGGATGCGGCGCTCGACGTGCTCGTCGCCGGGGAACCACGGTTCGCGCTCCGGCGGGATGGTGTTGATGTAGTCGGTGCTTCGCAGGCCGGGCACGCCGACCTGGTGCTCGCGTGCCCGTTCGAGCAGGCGCAGCATCAAGTAGCGGGCCCGTGTCCGTCCTTCCGTCTTGACGACGGTGTCGAGCGACTCGAGCCACTCCTGAGTCTCGCTGGGATCGACATCAGGGAGCTGGCTGGGTAGGCCGTCGCTGATGATCGAGAAACGCTGGCGTCCGGAAGCCACTGGGTCTCGCCTTCCGAGGATGGACTTGTGAAGCCTCTTCGTGGTGGGTGTTCTAGGTCAGTTCCATCCTGGCCGCTTACCCCGGAAAGCGCGACTCTACTACCGGGTAACCAAAGATGTCCCTGCTGGCAGGAGCGTATCTTCTGGCCTAGACCACCGATCGTAGGACGACTGTCGCAGGGTGTGCGAAAACAGTCAAAGATTCCATCGACGGATCACTTTCCCCGATCAGTCGTCACCCCGATGAGCGGCGCGTTTCCGGGAACTTCCGCGAAGCGTAACGATTCGGTTGTGGTTGTCCCGGCTGTTGTGGTGGACATCGTCCGGCCTCTTCCCCAACCGGCCTCGCCGTACGAGGCTGGGAAGTGCTCTGGACCTCGCATGCACACAGAAAAGGAGGCGACCACGGATGCAGGCGACAGTTGGGGACCGGCTCCTCATGCACGGCAACATCGTGGGCGAGCGCGACAGGAGCGGCGAGATCATCGAGGTGCGCGGCCCGGGGGGCGCCCCGCCGTACGTCGTGCGCTTCGAGGACGGCCACACCGGCCTGATCTTCCCCGGCCCCGACGCGATCGTGGTCCCCGCGCAGCGCAAGCCGTAGGAGCAGGCGGAACCATAAGATCGAACCGTGAGATCGAGACAGATCGATGTGGCGACCGGCGGGAGAGAGCGGGTCCACGACATCACCCCCGCGTGCGCGGACTTCGCGCGCGAGTGCGGGGGCGACGGGCTGCTGCACGTCTTCGTGCCGCACGCGACGGCGGGGATCGCGCTGATCGAGCTCGGCTCGGGCAGCGACGACGATTTGCTCGCGGCGCTGGCCGACCTGCTGCCGGCCGACGACCGCTGGCGGCATGCGCACGGCTCGCGCGGCCACGGCCGCTCGCACGTGATGCCGGCTCTCATCCCGCCGTACGCCACCGTCCCCGTCCTGGGCGGACGGCTCGCGCTCGGCACCTGGCAGTCTGTCGCGCTCGTCGATCTGAACGTGGACAACCCGGACCGGCGTGTCCGCTTGTCTTTTTTGTCCGACTAATCCATACGGACGGGCCTCCCGGGCGGCTCGTTGCCGTGGCGACCGTTGACGACGGTGGGTCGCAGCGTGTGGACTGTGCCGATAGCGAAGGCCCGTCATCGGGCCGGAAGTCCGCATGAGGCGGGGCCATTCAAGCAGGAGGGATGAACGTGAGCGCGACCGCGGGTCAGGCGCAGGGCGAGCGCGGCCTGGCCGAACGACTCGGCCTCAAGCCGGGTCAGGTGGTGCAGGAAGTCGGCTGGGACGAGGATTCCGACGAGGAACTGCGCGAGTCCATCGAGGAACTGACCGGCAACGAACTGGTCGACGAGGACTACGAGGACGTCGTCGACGTGGTGCTGCTGTGGTGGCGCGACGGCGACGGCGACCTGTTCGACGCCCTCAGCGACGCCCAGACCGCACTGGCCGGAGGCGGGCAGATCTGGCTGCTCACCCCCAAGGCCGGCAGGAGCGGCCACGTGGAGCCGAGCGACATCGGTGAGGACGCCACGACGGCCGGACTGTCGCAGACCAGCAGTATCAGCGCCGCCCGTGATTGGTCGGGGACCCGCCTGGTGGCCCCCAAGACGCGTCGCTAGGCCGGCAACAGACGTTCGGGGGGCCGCCCTGCCGTACGGCCGACGGTCGTACGGCAGGAGAATGGCGCACGCCCACAACCGAGAGAAAGCGGGGCGAAGATGGGGATCGAAACGGGCTCACAAGCCCCGGACTTCACCTTGGCCGACCAGCACGGCACACCGGTCACGCTGTCGGCCCTGCGCGGCAGCAGGATCGTCCTCGTCTTCTACCCGCTCGCCTTCAGCCGGGTATGCCACGGCGAACTGGACGCCCTCAGGGACGACTTCGCGCCCGGCCTGCCCGCCGACGTCCGCCTGCTCACCGTCTCGGTGGACTCCATGTTCGCCCAGCGCGCCTGGGCCGAGCAGGAGGGCTACGAGTTCGCCATGCTGTCCGACTTCTGGCCGCACGGAGAGGTCGCGCGGGCGTACGGCGTGTTCGACGAGGATAAGGGGCTCGCCAAACGGGGCACTTTCATCATCGACGGCGAGGGCGTGGTCCGGTGGAAGGTCGTCAACCCCGTGCCCGAGGCACGCGACGTGGCCGACTACACCAAGGCGCTCGCCGAGATCTCCTAGTTTCCCGTCACCTACGGAGGCCACCATGCCCTGCTACCGATGCGGGGCCCGGCAGACCGACCCGGTGCGCGGCGCCAGCCCGTGGCGGCGCGGCGTGCACCAGGAGACCCAGGTCCTGATCTGCCCGGACTGCCAGCGAGCGCACGACCTGCAGCTCGACACCTGCCACACCTGCGGCTCCACCAGCCTGATCTGCCGGCTGGGCGAGGTCGAGTGCCGCGGCTGCGGCGCCGTACGCCAGGCCCGCGCCACGGCCCGGGCCCGCCGCCCCGCGCCCTCGGACGACCTGTCCGACGAGGTCGCCGCGGCCCTGAACCGCGTCCTGGGCCGCGCCTGATGCCGCCGTACGTCGTCGCCCTGGACGTCGGCGGCACCTCCATGAAGGGCGGCGTGGTCACCGCCGACGGCACGGTCGCCCACACCGAGAGCCGCCCCACCCCCCGCCCGGCGGACGCCGCCGTGGCGGCGATCCGCGCCTTCGTAGCGGACCTCATGACGACAGAGCCGGGAACCCCCGCAGGCATAGGCATAGTCGTCCCCGGCCTGGTCACCGACGACGCCGCCCGCTACAGCGCCAACATCGGCTGGCGCGACGTCCCCGCCGGCGCCTTCACCCCGCCCTCCGCGGCCGGCGTCCCGATCCGCCTGGGCCACGACGTCCGAACCGCCGGCCTGGCCGAGAGCGTCCTCGGCACCGGCCGCGACCTCTCGGACTTCCTCTTCCTCCCCATAGGCACCGGCATAGCCGGCGCCATGATCATCCAAGACGCCCCGTACGCCGGCGCCACCGGCTGGGCCGGCGAGATCGGCCACATCCCCGTCTTCCCCGGCGGCGAGACATGCGCCTGCGGTCAGACCGGCTGCCTGGAAACCTACGCCTCCGCCTCCGCCATCCCCCGCCGCTACACCCACAAGACCGGCATCCCCGCCACCACCGCCGAGGTCATCGCCGCCGCACCGACCGACCCCGCCGCCCAGGAAGTCTGGACCGACGCCCTGGAAGCCCTCTCCCTGGCCCTGGCCACCTACACCCTCCTCCTGGACCCGGCGGCCATAATCGTGGGCGGCGGCCTCTCCCAGGCCGGCGAAACCCTCCTGACCCCCCTCCGCCCCCGCCTGTCCTCCCGCCTCACCTTCCGCCCCGCCCCACCCCTGCACACGTCCTCACTGGGCCCCCACGCCGGCATGCTCGGCGCCGCCCTCCTGGCCTGGCAGGCATCCGAAACCGACACCTGGCACCCGCCCGATGTGCCACCGCCCCCCATGGTGTCGTAAGGTGTAGTGCCGCACATCGCGCCCGGGCGGTTAGCTCAGCGGTAGAGCACTCGCCTTACAAGCGAGGGGTCACTGGTTCGAACCCAGTACCGCCCACCTGCGAAAAAAGCCCCGTCTCCGATCTTGGAAACGGGGCTCGTGCCATTGGTGTGCCATCGGATGGTGATCGTGGCGTGAGCGTCCGGACCGGATTCTCACGCCACGTGGGGGCATGCGGCCCGTCGGGTCAGGTGGCGATGGCCTTGGACTCCATGTCCGCGACCGTCCACTCCTCGACCTCGTCCAGGTGGACGGCCGCCGCCTCCTGGGCGGCGGTGGTGTCGCGGGCCGCCATCGCGTCCAGGATCTGGAGGTGGCGGCGGGTGGATCCGGCGATGCGGTGCGGGCCGGTGGCGCCCAGCACGCGGAGCCACTGTACGAACGGCTCGGTGGAGGAGCGGGCCCGGATCAGGCGGGCGTTGCCGGTGGCCGCGACGATCTCGTTGTGGAGCCGGCTGTCGCTGGCGAAGAACGGCTCGTAGTCGCCCTGTTCGGCCCGGGCCAGCGCCTCGACCGCCTCTGCGCGCAGGTCGGCGATCTGCTCCAGCGGCATCGATCGGGCCGCGATCCCGGTCGCGACCCATTCGATGCCCTTGCGGAGCTGGCAGACCTCGTGCACGTCGGTGATGCCCGGCCGGGCCACGAAGGTGCCCGAGCGCGGACGCGTCACGATGAGCTGGTCGAGTTCGAGGCGGGCGAGCGCCTCGCGTACCGGGGTCCGCGAGACGCCGAACTCCGCCGCGACCGCCTGCGGGTCCAGCCGCGACCCGGGCGCGTACGTACCACTGGTGATCCGGTCGCACAGGATCCGGTAGAGCTGCTCCGCGATCGAGTCCACGACAAGCGGGGAGTCCTTCGTCACGGGCGTCAGAGGCGGCACGGTCTCTCCTGCTCTCCAGCGGGCGGGGCGGTTGCTCCGGGTGCGGCTAGGCGATCAGGTTAGCCGCGCGCAGCGCCGCGGCGATGCGCTCGCGCTCGGCCGGGCTCGCGGGGGAGAACGGCCTGCGCGGCAGCCCGCCGTCGCGGCCCTGCAGCCGCAGCGCGGCCTTGAGCGTCGCCGGCAGGTTGGGGCCGTCGATCGCCCGCCACACCGTGAGGATACGCTCGTGCAGTTCTCGCGCGAGATCATGGTCACCCGCCTGCACGGCATTCCACAGTTCGACGCTGAGCCGGGGCGTGACCGTCGGGATGGCGGCCAGCGCGCCGTGCGCCCCGAGCATGAACGCCGGATAGTGCAGGTCGTCCAGCGCGGCCAGGATGGTGAACCTGTCGCGCACCCTGGCCAGCAGGTCGACCAGCAGGTGCATGTCGCCCCCGCTCTGCTTGACCGCGACGAGCTGGGGCACCTCGGCCAGCCGCTCGATCACGTCCACGGGGACCAGTGCCCAGGGCACTACGTTGTACAGCACGATCGGCAGGTCCACCGCCTCGCCGATCTCGCGGAAGTAGGCGACGGTCTCGTCCGCGGACGGGGAGAAGACGTAGTGCACCGGGGTGATCTGCAGCGCGTCCACCCCCGTCTCCTTCAGCGCCAGCGAGTAGCGGATCACCTGGGCCGTGGAGTTCTGGATCACTCCGGCGATCACCGGCACCCGGCCGGCGACCTCTTCGACGACCACGCGGCAGATGTCCGTGCTCTCCTCCAGGGAGAGCGTCTGGCCCTCGCCGGTGCTGCCGCAGGCGCAGATCGCGGTCACGCCGGCGTCCAGGAGGTACTTCACCTCGCCCCGCAGCAGATCCAGGTCCACCCGGTCGTGCTCGTCGAAGGGCGTCACGACGGTGGAGATCATCCCGTGCAGATCGAGACTGCGCATTACGGCTCCTCGGCTCAGGTGTTGCGGTCGCGTAAAATCTAGTGTCTGATATATCAGACTATCAGACGGGGGTTGACGTGAAGGGATGCTCATGGACAGCTCGATCGACCGCGCCGCGGCGCAGGCGGTCCCGCGAACGCCGTTGAAGCGGGTGGTGTGGGCCAGCGCTCTGGGGACCACGGTGGAGTACTACGACTTCACCCTGTACGCCACCACCGCGGCCCTCGTCTTCGGCGACGTGTTCTTCCCGGCCGAGACGCCGCTGGTCGGCACGCTCGCCGCGTTCGCCACGTTCTTCGTCGGCTATCTGGCCCGGCCTCTCGGCGGCCTGATCTTCGGGCACTTCGGCGACCGGCTCGGCCGCAAGAACGTCCTGATCATCACGATGCTGATGATGGGCGCGGGCACCTTCGCGATCGGCCTGATCCCCTCCTACGCGTCGATCGGCATCACCGCGCCGCTGCTGCTCGTGCTGATCCGGCTGGTGCAAGGGCTCGGCATGGGCGGCGAGTACGGCGGCGGGGTGCTCATGGCCCTGGAGTACAGCCCCAAGGAGCGCCAGGGCCTGTCCACCTCTCTGGTGCACATCGGCACCCCGGCGGGAGTGCTGCTCCCGGTGGGCCTGGTCACCCTGCTCGACACCTTCCTGCCCGAGGGCACGTACGAGGCGTGGGCGTGGCGGTTGCCGTTCCTGCTGAGCATCGCCCTCATCGGCGTCGGGTTCTACATCCGGCTGCGCCTGAGCGAGAGCCCCGAGTTCGTCAAAATGCGCGCCGAGCGCGAGGTGCGCACCGTGCCGGTCAAGGAGCTGTTCGTCCGGCACAGCGGCAGTGTGGTGCTGTCCATCCTGGCCAAGATCGCCGAAAGCGGCCTGTTCAACGTCTACTACGTCGTCGCGGTCGCGTACGTCACCACCGAGCTGGATCTGCCGCGCGGCCCCGTGCTGCTCACCGTGCTGATCGCGTGCCTGGTGGAGTGCTTCACGTTGCCGTTGTTCGGCGCGCTGTCCGACCGTGTGGGCCGGCGCAGGGTCTACATCGCCGGCGCGGTGTTCCAGGCCGTGCTGGCCGTGCCGTTCTTCCTGATGGTGCAGACCGGCGACTTCGCGCTGACCACCGTGGCCATGGTGCTCGGCCTGGCCGTCGGTCACGGCTCCATGTACGGCGCGCAGGCGGCGCTGTTCGCCAACCTGTACCCGGTGCATGTGCGCTACACCGGCCTGTCGGTCACCCAGCAGGTCGGCGCCACCCTTGGAGGCGGCCTCGCCCCGCTGGCCGGCACCGCCCTCCTGGCCGCCGCCGGCGGGCACTGGACCTGGCTGGTCGCCTACATGGCCGGCGTCGCCGTGATCTCCAGCCTCGCCGCGTCCCGGCTGGCCCACGGTGAAGCGCCTGTCCCGGGCGGGGCCCGGCGCAGGGGACGTACGGTCGGAGCCCGCGGCACCGGCGAGGGCGCCCGATGAGCCGCCCCTTTCTCCCCGGCGCCGATCCGGTCGGCGCCGCGCTGCGCGGCTTCGCCCGTGCCCACGCCGGGCTCGTGGAGCTGAGCGAGGACCCGGTCCACCTGCGAGCGCGCGAGCGTGACCCGCGGCGTTCGGTCGGGCTGGTGTCCGGCGGGGGCTCCGGCCACGAGCCCCTGCACGCCGGCTTCCTCGGCCGCGGCATGCTCGACGCGGTCGCGCCCGGCCAGGTGTTCGCCTCACCGCACAACCGGCAGGTGCTGCACGCCAGCCGGGCGGCGGCCGGGAGCGGCGGCGTGCTGCACGTGGTCAAGAACTACACCGGCGATCGGATCAACTTCGGCATCGCCGCCGAGCGGCTGCGGCACGAGGGCATCGAGGTCCGCCGCGTGCTCGTGGACGACGACCTGGCGACCGACAGCGAGCAGACCGCGACCGGGCGGCGTGGCACGGGCGCGACCGTCGTGGTGGAGAAGCTGCTGGGCGCCGCGGCCGACGAGGGGCGCGGACTCGACGAGCTCGCCGACCTCGGCGCCGCCTTCGCCGCGGCGTCGCGCAGCCTCGCGGTCGCCGCGCGGGCGCAGACCTCCCCGCACACCGGATCGCCGGCCTTCGACCTCGGCCCGGCCGAGCTGGAGTACGGCGTCGGCATCCACGGGGAGCGCGCCGCGAAGACCGTCGACCGGCCCCCGCTTGAGGAACTGCTGCCGCGCATGGTGGACGAGCTGCTGGCGGCGCTGCCGCCCGGCCCGGACGACCTGCTGGTCCTGGTCAACGGCCTCGGCGCGACCACGCAGCTCGAACTGTACGCGATCTTCGAACGGGTGGCCGCGGACCTCGACGCCCGTGGCCTGGACATCCGCGAGTCTCTGGTCGGCACCTTCGTGCCCGCGCTCGACATGGCCGGGTTCTCCCTCACCCTGACCCGGCTCCACGACGGGTGGAGCCAGTGGTGGCGGGCCCCCGCCCGCACCCCCGCGTTTCCCTGCCAGGATCAGGAGGCCATCCGATGACCGGCTCGTCCGTGCTCCGCCGCTACGTCGCCGCGGTCGCCGAGGCGCACGCCGAGCTGACCCGCCTGGACCAGGCCAGCGGCGACGGCGACTTCGGCGACAACCTGCGTGCCGGCCTGGAGCGCGTGGCACGCGAACTGGACGCCACCGGCTCCACCGGCCACGGCTTCGAGGTGGCGGGACGGGTCTTCCTCGACGAGGTCGGCGGCACCAGCGGGCCCCTGTTCGGCCTGCTGTTCAGCGAGATCGCCCGCGCCCTGGATCACGACCCCGCCACCGGCTGGGCCGAGGGCACCGCGGCCGGTCTGGCCGCCATCCGCCGCGTGGGCGAGGCCGAGCCGGGCGACCGCACCCTGCTCGACGCCCTTGCGCCCGCATCCGCGGAACTGGCCCGGCCAGGCGAGGGCGCGTTCCGGAGAGCGGCCCGGGCCGCCGCCGCCGGCGCCCACGCCACCGCCACGATGCGCGCCCGCCAGGGCCGCGCCAGCTACGTCGGCGCCCGAGCCCTGGGCGTCCCCGACCCGGGCGCCATGGGGATAGCCCTCCTCTTCTGGTGCCTCGCCGCCGTCCAAGACCCGCCAGCGCCCCCCTCACCCCTGGCCCACCCGACCTGACGGCCTTCACCGCGACACGCGGCGGGCCGCCGCAGGCGCCCCCCGAGCGGCCGGACTGGTGGGGTTGAACCGGCGGGCGTACCAGCCGGCCGCTCGGACCGGTTTCCCTGCGGTGGGGCGGCGCCCCCGGCACAGGTGGGGGCGGTGTCACGGCGCGGCGGTCCTCTTAGCCGGTGTGGCCTCTGGTTTTGTCGGTCGCGGGGCCTATGGTGGAGCCGCACACGAACCGCGATCCGATACAGGAGTTCCGTTGACGAGCCTGCCCGATCGGCCGAACACCGCACTGCTCGTGATCGACGTGCAGAACGGGGTGATGGCCGGCGCGTACAACCGTGATGGCGTGATCGCGAACATAAATGAGCTGGTCGGCAAGGCTCGCGTGGAGGATGTGCCCGTGGTCTGGGTGCAGCACTCCGATGAGCACCTCACGCGTGGCAGTGAGAGCTGGCAGTACGTGCCGGAGCTCGCCCGCCGCGATTCGGAGCCTCTCGTGCACAAGAGCTACGGCGACTCGTTCGAGGCCACCGAGCTGGACGCGCTCCTCGCCGAGCGTGGTGTGGGCAGGCTCGTCGTCACGGGCGCGCAGACCGACGCGTGCATCCGCTCGACCCTGCACGGGGCCTTCGTCCGGGGTTATGACGTGACGCTGGTCGGCGACGCGCACACGACGGAGGACCTGACGGCGTACGGCGCGCCGCCGCCGGAGCAGGTGATCGCGCACACCAACCTGTACTGGCAGTGGCAGAGCGCACCGGGGCGCCGTGCGGGGACCGTCGAGACGGCGAAGGTGACCTTCGCGGCCGACGACGCGAGCTGAGCGGGCGCGCCGCCTGCGACCGACCCACTTCCTCTCGTACGCCCCCGGGTGTGGTGGACGTCCGCTGACGATGCCGGGCCACCGCACGCGGGGAGTCCCGCGGAAACCCCGAGCGAGGGCGTCGCGTCCCCGGCAAACCAGATGAATCCGACAGCCGGACGTCAGTAGTGTCGTCGCATGGACGATGATCTCCGCAAGGCGCGGGAGCTGGCCGAGGCCGGCGACGTCGGCGGCCTGATGCGGCATCTGCGTTTCACCGCGGTCCGGCTCGCGATCGGTGACACCGCGCCGCTCGTCGGGCGGGCGGCGGAGCTGATGGGGTTCACCGATCTGGTGGAGGCGGCGGCCGGGGTGGCCGAGCGGCCCGGTCACCCGCAGGCGCTGTACGCCTACGGCTACGCGTGCATCGAGCGGGGGGTCGCCTTCCTGGCGATTCCCGCGCTGCGGGCGGCGCTGGCGGGGGAGCCGGGGTCCCTGGGCATCCTGCGGGAGCTGGTGGCCGGGCTGGAGGACGAGCACCGGCACGGTGAGGCCGTCGCCGTCCTGGCCGAGCACGAGGCCGACCTGCCGCCGTGGCCCGACCGGTACCTGCTGGCGTACAACGCGCTGATGGCGGGGGATCTCGACCGGGCCGCCGCCGAGTCGGCCGGGCTGCCCGTCCCCGACGACGAGCGGTGGCTGCCGGCGCGCGACCGCCTGGCCCGGATGGTCGAGCGGGCGCGGGCGGCTCAGGCCGTCGGCCCGCTCGACGACCGCGATCTGCGGGGCTGGCACTTCGCCCTCTCCGGCGGGGTCCTGGCCACCCTGTCGCCGTACGGGTTCGACCAGGGCATGACCGGCAGGTACGCGTACCTGAGCGACGACTTCGGCGCCTGCCTGCGCGGCCTGCTGCGCCTGCGCACGATCCTGGAGGCGGCGGGGCGGAGCCCGCGGGCGGTGGCGCTGCTGCCGGGCCGGGGTGATCACGCGCTGGGCCTGGCCGCCGCCCAGGTGCTCGGGCTGCCCGGGGAGCCGTTCGCCCCCGGCCGGACCGACACCGTCGTGGTCGCCTACGACCTGAACGAGGCCGACGGCGACGTGCTGGAGGCCCTGTTCGAACGCCTGCCCGGCCAGGTCCTGTACGAGCACGCCACGTGCTGGACCGACCCCCCGCCCATCAGCGCCGACGTCAGCGCGCTGACGTGTCAGACGGTCGTGCCGCCCTGGGGGGAACGGCTGCGGTACGGGCCCGATGGGTCCGTGGAGAAGTCACCGCCCGACGAGCGCGGGGCGGAGGACCTCGCGGCCGAGATCCTGCGGGCCGACCCCGCCGCCGACGAGGGCGACGGGGCGACGCCCCCGGACACCGATGATGTGCTGGCCCGCTTCGTGACCGGGGTCGCGGGGGTGTGGGCGGCCGGCGGCACCCGGGACCGGGTCCGCTCTCCCGGCCCGGTCCGCAGCTCCCGGTTCATCTAGCCGCCTTCGGCGGCGCTCGCCCGCCGCGCGGTGATCGAGGCGGGTCAGGGGCGGATCTGGCGGGTGATGGACGGGTCGGTGATCTCGGCGTCGGCGGCCAGCAGGAACGCCTTGGACAGGATGACCGACAGCATGCCGCCGTCTTCCTCGAAGGGCAGGAAGACCCGGTCGCCGTCGCCCTGGGGGACGATGCACAGGTAGGCGTCGTTGGGCTCCATCAGGATGTTGCCCGAGCCGAGGTGGATCCGGTACGTGCGCAGGTCGCCGCGTACGCGCAGGAAGCGGTCGAGCAGCGTGCAGCGGCCGGCTATGGCCAGGCGGGGCAGCAGCCGGGCGAGGGCGTCGCGGCGGATCTGGCCGCTCTCGGTCAGCTCGCCGAAGCCGTACGACTGCCAGTACTCGCCGTGGCCGTGCGGGTCCAGGCCGGTGGAGGTGACGCCGACGGCCAGGTCGGCGTCACGCAGCGCCTCCGAGAGCGTCAGCGGGGGCACCTCGGCCAGCGGGACCACCTCGCCGCGCGGCGAGACGAAGCGCAGCACGCCGCTGAGGCAGATCGAGGCGGTGCCGAAGCCGTCGCCCGGGGCGGAGTCGGGGTCGAGGTCGAAGTCCCAGCATGCGCTCAGCCCGCCGGGCCACTCCTTTACGGCCTCCGCCTCGCCGGAGCCGTACTCTGGGCCCCAGTGGCCCAGCGACATGCCGGTCCAGCCGCGTTCGGTGAGCAGGGCCTTGGCCTGGCCGTAGCGGAGCAGATGGCCGCTGAAGCGGCGCGAGCGGTCGTACGCGCGCTCCTCGGCCGGGGTGAGCACGTACACCTCGCGGAAGGCCTGCTTGAACGGCTGGCGCAGGCCCAGTCCGAGGAGGTGGTCGCGCCAGGCGCGGACCTCCTCCACCGGCTTGTCGATGGGATGCCAGAGGCGGACGGGGGTGCGGGGGTAGGGCTGGATGCGGCGGCCCGCGGGGTCGGTCAGCTCCCACCCGCCGTCGCGAAGGACCGCGAGCCCGGCCGGGCCCTGGAGGATCTCCCAGATCAGGTTCCTGGCGAACGCGCCCGTCACCGGATGGTCCAGGAAGAACTCGCACACCTCGCTCCAGCGCCAGATGCGCTCGGTGGCCAGGGCGCGCTCGATCCGGAATCGCTCGGCGGGCAGGGTCTTCCGCAGCTCCTTGGCCGTGGCCTTGAGCTCGGCCAGCAGCCCGGCGTGCTCCCGGCGCACCGCCGTGGGGATGGACTTGCGCACCTCGCCCGAGGGATCGACGTAGGAGATGCCGCCCTCGACGCTCAGGCGAAGGCCGTGCTCGGTGCGGGTGCCGTCGGGGCCCAGGCCGAAATCCGGGACGGTGCGGTCGAGCAGCCGCTCCGGCGACAGGCCGGTCTGAGCGGCGACGTCGTCGAGGGCGCGGGCGACGGCCGCGAGAACGCTCTTCTTGCGCACCTTCGCCTGGACGCGCGCCATCTGGGCGATCACCTCCGGGCCGCCGCGCCGGGCCAGTACGCCGATCGCGGCGTTGGCGACCATCTCGCTGCGGGCGTTGGCGCCGGCCCCGCCGATCCCGGTGCCGGCCGCGACGGCGATGTCGCCCAGCAGCGGCGTGACCCAGGGCTCGGTCAGGGAGTCGCAGGTCCAGATCATGCCGCGCAGCAGCACGCCCGTGCGCTTGTGCAGATAGGTGACCACCGTCCGCTCGCGCTCGTGGTGCCTGTGCCGCACGACCTGCTCGCGGTAGGCGGGGAGGCGGCCGAGGATCTCACGGGCCAGGGCCACAGCCTCGGGCGTGGCCCGGCGCGCCGCCTCCTCGCGCCAGTGGTCGCTCGGGTTGGCGGACGTGGCCGTGCTCCACCGCCGGGCGAGGGGCAGCGCGGAGGGGGCGCCGAGGCGTCCGGCGTACTCGTCGTGGATCAGCCGGGCGAACCCGTCGCGCAGGGGGACCAGCACGCGGGCCGCGGCGGCCGGGTCGCAGACGGCCAACTGGTCGACCAGCAGGGTGTCCAGGGCGTGCTTGACGTCCCAGCGGTCGGTGAGACCGCTCTGCTCCTCCAGGGTGTGGTGGACCTGCCGCAGGTGCGGGAGCAGGGGCGCGCGCTCGGCCATGGGCAGGAGCCGGGTGGCGGCCACCGGTATGCGGTACAGGTCCTCGAAGTGCTGGTCCGGGTCGGGCAGAGCGAGGGTGATGCGCCAGAGCAGGTCCAGCTCCCGTGCCGACCAGGTGAGCGCGCGGCGCGCGATGGCCCGCGGGAAGGCACCCAAGGTCCAGCAGTACCTCTCCGGGCCGTCCACCTGGGACCACACCATGTGCAGCCGCATCTGGGTCCACAGCGCCATGGCCCGCCACCCGGCGTCGTTCCACTGGGCGGTGAGCCGTCCCACGGGCGTGTCGGCGAACTGGTGGGCCGGCCAAGCCGACCCGGAGAAGGTGTACGCCGCGTCGAGCCGGGCGAACGCCTCCAGCGTGGCCGCGTCGAGCTCGCCGAGCCAGCCGCGGTGCTCGGCGGGGAGCGCGTCGAGAACGCCCATGTCAGCCCCCCACCAGCGGGACGAGCTTGACGAAGGACACCACCGGGCCGGCGGTCAGGTCGATCTCCTCCGCCAGGTCCTCGATCTGGCGGTCGCCCACCAGGAGCAGGAAGCCGTTGCGGGCGAAGGCGGCCTCGGCCGCGTCGGCCTGCCGTTCCCAGTCGAGCCTGCGCACGGCGCCCATGCGATAGCCGTTCGGCTCGGCCTTGGCGCCGGTGGGCTTGACCAGGCCGCGGAAGTGCGGGGAGGGCGCCGCGTTGTAACGGGCGACCTCCTCGCGCACCCGCAGGCGTACCAGTTCGCGGGCCGAGATCCGCTCGGGCAGCCCAGGGAGGGAGAACTCCTCCAGCGCCCGGCCGGTGGCCGTCTCGTCGCGGAAGATGACCGACGCCATCGAAAGATCCTGTTCCTCGGTGGGGGGTGACGGCGTTCGTTATAGCAACGGCGGACGACAAAACCGGGCGCGGGCGACGGGCTGCGGTCAGGGCTCGCGTGCCGTCACAGGGCGATGGTGGTCTCGCCGGTGGCGGGGAGGGTGAAGGTGGCGCTTCTGCCCGCGGCCGTGATCTCGTACGTGCCCGGCCAGCCCGTGATCTCGGCCTTTCCGGCGGCGTCGGTGGTCAGGGTGGTGGGGGACAGCCACCACTCGCCCTTGATCAGGTCGTGCAGGGCCTGGTAGGAGGGCTTGGGGGTGCCGTCGGCGCGGACCAGGCCGGCGGGGGCGCCGAGCCAGCCGCCGTCGCTGAAGTCCCAGTAGGTGATCGCCTGTACGGACGGGTGGCCGAGCAGGGTCTTGTAGTGGCGGGTGATCTCGTCGGCCTGGCGGGCCTCGCCCTCGGGGGTGGTGGGCCATTCGTCGATCTGGTAGTCGTTCAGGTCCACGATCTCGGGCGGCATGAGGTGGCCGGAGACGAGGGTCGTCTCGGTGAAGTGCAGGGGCAGGCCGTAGCGGGAGAAGCGCTCGATGACGTCCAGGGTCTTCTCCTCGCCCCAGTAGCCCTGGTGCATGTGGCTCTGCAGGCCGAGCGCGTCGATCCGGACGCCGGCTTCGAGCACGCCCTCGATCAGGCACTCGTACGCCGCCGACATGTCGAAGTCGTTCAGCAGCAGGGTCGCGGTGGGGTCGGCCTCGCGGGCGGCGTCGAAGACCATGCGGATCATCGGGATGCGGCCGATGTCGCGGCACAGGCGGGTGATGCCGTTGCCGTACTTGTCGAAGACGGGCATGATCACGACCTCATTGATCACATCCCACATCCCGATAAGTCCGGAAAAGTCGGTTAGGTCGCGCCGGATCCGCGCCACCTGCGCCTCGGCGATCTCCGCGTTCGACAGGTCGAGCAGCCAGTCGGCCGTCACCGTGTGCCAGGCCAGCGGGTGCCCCTTGACCGCGCATCCCCGCTCGCGGAACCAGCGTGCCGCGTTGCGCAGCCGCTCGGTGTCGGGGCGGCCGCGTACGGGCTCGAACCGGCCCCAGTAGAACGGCAGCGTCGCGAAGTTGAACAGGTCGAGCCAGAGCTCGGCCACCTCCGGCGACTCGGCGGGCATGGTGACCGGCTCGCCGTTCGCCAGCGGGATCTGCTCGAACCCGGTGCAGCCGAAGAGGAAGGCGTGGTCGCGCTGCGCGACCACCACCTCCCGCCCCGCGAGCGGAGCTCCGTCGAGGGTGACGGCGAGCCGGGCGTGCGTGGTGCGGGCCGCGCGGATCGCGGCGTCCAGGGAGGCGGCGTCGGTGGCAGGAGGCATCGGGCGGCTCCGGGTGGTACTGGGCGAGCGGTCGTGCGAAGCCTCCGGCGCGTCTCCGCGGCCGGAGGGTTCGCGGGGATCACTCTACGAGCGGCGCCTCCCGGAGGTCATCAGGGATTTTCCGGCGCCCTTCGCGGGCGCGCTCGGCCGGCCGCCCTTCCCGGGGAGTGATCCGCGGTCGTGGGGGCAGGGGGACCGGGCAGCGTACGAAGGGGACAGCGTACGAAGGGGGCAAGGGGTGACCGAGACCGATCCCGAGGGCCGTGAGCCGAGGCCACAGGTTCCGGACGAGCGCGAGGGCGCCGAGGGCATGACCGAGCCGTCCGGGGTGGACGAGCAGGGGCCGCCGGCGCAGATTCCCGACGACCGGCGGGGCGCCGCCGGGCTGGCGGGCGAGGAGGACGAGGCCCGGGAGAAGGGCGGCTGACCGGCTCTGACTAGCGGAGGCGGTATCGGGGTAGCAGTACGAATGGACCACTCAAGGGGGATGAAATGGTTCGAATGCTGCACAAAATGGGCATCCGCTCCGGGATGATGTACACGGCGGGGGTCGCCTCGATCGGCCTGGCGTTCGCGAGCTGGCTCGCCTCGAACGCCAAGGAGCACGCGGGCCTCGACCGGGCCGACCGCTGGGGCATCTTCATCGGCGAGTGGGCGCCGACCTTCTTCGCGCTCGGCGTCGCGCTCCGCATCGAGGAGACGCACCGCGAGATCGGCCCGTCCGGCGAGATGTACGGCGAGATGGAGACGCCGGAGCACCAGAGGATGCCCTCGCGCGCGGGTGTCTGACCGCACGTCCCTTCCCCGCCCGCAGGCGCCGGAGTGCGCGCGGGCGGGGAAGCGTGTGCGGAGGGGGCTTCCGGCCCCACAGGGCCGCGATCGGGGCGGATCGGCCAGGACGGTACGGCCGGCGCGGGCTCGGGCCCGTGCGGCCGGAGATCGGGTACGGCGGGGGAGGCTCCCGGCGGGAGGGACCGGCGCGGAAAGGGGGACGGGCGGGCCGTGGTGAGCGGGTGGGCGTGGGGGATCACGATCGGGCTCGTCGTCGTGCTGCTGGCGGTGGACTTCCTGGTCGCGGCGCGTCGGCCGCACGTGGTGAGCATGGGCGAGGCCACGTTCTGGTCGGTGCTGTACGTGGGGATCGCGCTGGCGTTCGGGGCCGTGCTGTGGGCGCTGGCGGGGCCGCAGGCCGGCACGGAGTACATCGCCGGATGGGTGGTCGAGAAGAGCCTGTCGGTGGACAACCTCTTCGTGTTCGTGATCATCATGACCCACTTCGCGGTGCCGGGGGAGTACCAGCAGAAGGTGCTGCTGTTCGGCATCGCGGCGGCGCTGGTCATGCGGGTGGTCTTCATCGTGATCGGCGCGGCGGCGATCAGCCTGTTCTCCTGGACGTTCGTGGTGTTCGGGCTGTTTCTGATCTACACGGCGGTGCAGCTCGTCCGGCACCGCGACGAGGAGCCGCAGGTGGACGACAACACGCTGCTCGTGTACGCGCGCCGCGTGCTGCCCGCGACCAGTGACTTCCACGGCGGCCGGCTGCTGGCGCGCGACGAGGAGGGCCGCAGGGTCGTCACCCCGCTGCTGTTCGTCTTCGTCGCGATCGGGAGCACCGACCTGCTGTTCGCGCTGGACTCCATCCCCGCGGTGTTCGGCATCACCAGCGACCCGTTCATCGTCTTCGCGGCCAACGCCTTCGCGCTGCTCGGTCTGCGGGCGCTGTACTTCCTGATCCAGGGCCTGCTGCGGAAGCTGGTCTACCTCGCGATCGGGCTGGCGCTGATCCTGGGCTTCATCGGGGTGAAGCTGATCCTGGCGTTCCTGCACCAGGACGTCTCGCCGTCGATCCCGCACGTGCCCACGCCGCTGTCGCTGGCGGTGATCCTGCTGATCCTGGTGGTGACCACGGTGGCCAGCCTGATCCGCAGCAAGCGGCATCCGGAGGAGCGCGCGCACGCCGTCGCGGTGCGCGGACACCACCGCGAGCGGGCGCACCGGGAGGCGCCGCAGGCCCGACGGCGTGGGCCCGGCTGAAACTTTCAGTGATCTTGGAACTTGCCCCCGCGCGTTTGCACAGGTGCGGGTCCTCGCCGGGTGCGGCACACCGCCCACGCCGGGCCACCTTCTGTACATCTCCCTGAAACAAATCCACGCTGGGAGCGCTCCCACAGGCGGAACGCCGAGCTGGGCGCTGTCAGGCCGCCGATGTGGCGGCGAAACCATCGGTTTCCCTCAGGGAGAAGGAACGGTAAATGGGACCCCACAAGAGCTCCTGGCGCAGGGCGCTCACGGCGGCGGTGGTCACACTGCTCGCCGGCGTCGGCCTCATCGCCAGTCCGACGGCGGCCCAGGCCGCCGTCGCTTGCGAGGTGACGTACGCGAAGGCGTGGGAGGGCGGCACCGGCTTCGGCGGGAACATCACGATCCGCAACCTCGGTGACCCGCTGACCAACTGGACGCTCACCTTCGCCTTCCCCAGCGGCCAGACGGTCAGCCAGGGCTGGAACGCCGAATGGTCGCAGTCGGGCGCGAACGTGACCGCCCGCAGCATGTCGTGGAACGCCGCCCAGCCGACCGGGGCCCAGTGGAGCATCGGCTTCAACGGCACGTCCACCGGCACCAACACCAACCCGACCGGCTTCTCGATCAACGGGACCGCCTGCACCGGCCAGAACGGCGGCCAGCAGTCGCTGATCGTCACCCCGACCTCGGTGAACGTCCCCGAGGGCGGCACCACCACGTACGCCGTGCGCCTGGCGGCCCAGCCGTCCTCGAACGTCACCGTCACCTCGACCGCGGCCTCCGGCGGCGACGCCGACATCACCGTGGGCGGCGGCGCGAGCCTGACCTTCACGCCGAGCAACTGGAACACCAACCAGACCGTGACGGTCGCGGCGGCGCAGGACGGCGACAGCTCCAACGGCACCCGCACGATCAACGTGGCGTCGAGCGGCCTGACCACCGTGCCCGTCACCGCGACCGAGGTGGACGACGACTCCACCGGCGGCCAGCAGTCGCTGATCGTGACGCCGACCAGCGTGAGCGTCCCCGAGGGCGGCACCGTGACGTACACGGTGCGGCTGGCGGCGCAGCCGTCGTCGAACGTGACCGTCACCTCGGCCGCGGCCTCCGGCGGCGACGCCGACATCACGGTGTCGTCCGGCGCGAGCCTGACCTTCACGAGTTCCAACTGGAACACCCCGCAGACCGTGACGGTGGCCGCCGCGCAGGACAGCGACACCACCAACGGCACCCGCACCATCACCGTGGCCGCAAGCGGCCTGCCCAGCGTGTCGGTGACCGCCACCGAGGCGGACGACGACAACGGCGGCGGCCCCGGCCCGCGCGTGGACAACCCGTACGCGGGCGCGACCGGCTACGTCAACCCGGACTGGTCGGCCAAGGCCGCGGCCGAGCCCGGCGGCTCGCGCATCGCCAACATCTCGACCGGCGTGTGGATGGACCGCATCGCCGCCATCGAGGGCAGCTCCTCGGCCATGGGCCTGCGCGAGCACCTGGACGAGGCCGTCAGGCAGGACGCCGCCAACGGCAGCGCCGCGCTGACGATCCAGATCGTCATCTACAACCTGCCGAACCGCGACTGCTCGGCGCTGGCCTCCAACGGCGAGCTGCTCATCGCGCAGAACGGCCTCAACCGCTACAAGACCGAGTACATCGACCCGATCGCCGACATCATGGACGACCCGCAGTACCGCGACCTGCGGATCGTGACGATCATCGAGATCGACTCGCTGCCCAACCTGGTCACCAACCTGAACCTCGCCAAGTGCCAGGAGGCGCAGACGTCCGGGGCGTACGTGGAGGGCGTGCGGTACGCGCTGAACAAGCTCTACGCGATCCCGAACGTCTACAACTACGTTGACGCCGCGCACCACGGCTGGCTCGGCTGGGACTCCAACTTCGGGCCCGCCGCGCAGCTCTTCGCCTCCACCGCCCGCGGCACCACCGCCGGCGTGAACAGCGTGCACGGCTTCATCGTCAACACCGCCAACTACTCGGCCCTGACCGAGCCGTACTTCACCATCAACACCACGGTCAACGGCACCAGCGTGCGCCAGTCGAAGTGGCTGGACTGGAACTTCTACGTGGACGAGCTGACCTACGCCCAGGCGATGCGCCAGCGTCTGATCCAGGAGGGCTTCCCGAGCAGCATCGGCTTCCTGATCGACACCTCGCGCAACGGCTGGGGCGGCTCCGCCCGTCCGACCGGCCCGAGCACGTCCAACAACGTGGACGAGTTCGTCAACCAGTCCCGGGTCGACCGCCGCCTCCACGCCGGCAACTGGTGCAACCAGAGCGGCGCGGGCCTGGGCGAGCGGCCGAAGGCCAGCCCGGCGACCGGCATCGACGCCTACGTGTGGATCAAGCCGCCGGGCGAGTCGGACGGCGCCAGCGAGGAGATCCCGAACAACGAGGGCAAGGGCTTCGACCGGATGTGCGACCCGACGTACGAGGGCAACGAGCGCAACGGCTTCAACAAGAGCGGCGCGCTCCCCAACGCCCCGCTGTCCGGGCACTGGTTCTCGGCTCAGTTCCAGGAGCTGATGGCCAACGCCTACCCGCCGCTGAGCTGACGTAAGTCACCCCGACGCGGGCCCCGCCGAGCGCGGCGGGGCCCGCTTCTCGCGTGAAAGCGGCGTGACGCAGCGGCTGCGCGCCCCCGGCGGCGAGCGGCATGGCCGGCGTGAATCCGCGACGCCCGAGGCGGGGCACGCGACGCCGGAGGCGATCGGGGCCCGAAAGGGGCGGGGAATTGATGGCGTAAAGGGCGGGCGGCTCGCTATAGTTGACTCTTCGAATAGCCCGAACCGCAAAACTCACACTCGCCCAAAGATATTATTCCATGGGGGCTCGGAATTGTCAACTGCCGACATCGCCGCAGAGCGGCAATACGTCCACATGCTCTATGAAAGGCTCGACGACCTGCGCGAATACGTCTCCGGCCGACTGTGCGCGGTGCTGCGCGAAAACGGGGGAACGGCGCAGTCGCTCGTCGAGCGTGAGACGGCGGCGGCGCGCTATCACGAGCGGCTGGCGCATCTGCAGGCGGCCGAGAACGGGCTGTGCTTCGGCCGGCTGGATTTCCGCGACGGCGAGCGCAGGTACATCGGCAGAATCGGCCTGCTCGACGACGGCGACGGCGACCCGCTGCTGCTCGACTGGCGGGCCCCGGCCGCGCGCGCCTTCTACCTGGCCACCGCCGCCTCGCCCGACGGCGTGCGCAGGCGGCGGCACATCAGGATCAGGCACCGCGACGTCACCGAGATCAACGACGAGATCCTGGACCTGGAGGGCGCCCGGCAGGAGGGCGGGGTCACCGGGGAGGCCGCGCTGCTGGCCGCGGTCAGCGCCACCCGCACCGGCCGGATGGGCGACATCGTCGAGACCATCCAGGCCGAGCAGGACCGGATCATCCGCGACGAGCACCGGGGCGTGCTGGTCGTGCAGGGCGGGCCCGGCACCGGCAAGACCGTCGTGGCGCTGCACCGCGCCGCGTGCCTGCTCTACACCCACCGCGAGACCCTGGCCCGGCGCGGGGTGCTGATCGTCGGCCCCAACACCACCTTCCTGCGTTACATCGGCCAGGTGCTCCCCTCGCTGGGCGAGACCGGGGTGCTGCTGGCCACGGTCGGCGAGCTGTATCCCGGCCTGGTCGCGCGCCGAGCCGAGCCGGCCGCCGCCGCCGAGATCAAGGGCCGGGCCGCGATGGCGGAGGTCGTGGCCGCCGCCGTGCGCGACCGGCAGTGGGTGCCCGAGGACGCCCTGGACGTGGTGCTCGACCGCGAGACGGTGCCGCTGACCCGGGCCGACTGCGAGCGCATCCGCGAGCGGGCCAGGGCGTCCCTGCTGCCGCACAACCAGGCGCGGCCGATCGTGTTCCGGGGCGTGGTGGACGCGCTGGCCCGTACCATCGCCGACCTCTACGGCGAGGACGTGCTCGGCGGGGAGAACCTGTTCGGAGAGGAGGACGTCGAGGAGATCCGCGCGGAGCTGCGCACCGACCCCGGGGTGCGCGAGGCCGTGGACCGGCTGTGGCCCGCGCTCACCCCGCAGGACCTGCTCACCGGCCTGTACGCCTCCGCCGAGTGGATCGCCGCCGCGGCCCCCGGGCTCACCGAGGCCGAGCGCGCCCTGCTGCTGCGCGAGCCCGGCGGCGGCTGGACGCCCGCCGACGTGCCGCTGCTCGACGAGGCCGCGGAACTGCTCGGCGAGGACACCAGCGCCGCCGAGGCCGAGGCCCGCCGCCGCCACCGGGAGCAGGTCGCCTTCGCCCAGGAGGTGCTGCACATCGCCGAGGGCTCCCGCTCCACCGACCAGGAGGACGACGTGGAGGACGTGCTGTCGGTGACCGACCTGCTCGACGCCGAGGCGCTGGCCGGACGGCACGAGGACGCCGACACCCGCACGGCCGCCGAGCGCGCCGCGGCCGACCGCACCTGGACCTTCGGCCACGTGATCGTGGACGAGGCGCAGGAGCTGTCGCCGATGGCCTGGCGGCTGCTCATGCGGCGCTGCCCGACCCGGTGGATGACCCTGGTGGGCGACGTGGCGCAGACCGGCGACCCGGCCGGCGCGTCGTCCTGGGAGGAGGTGCTGGCGCCGTACGCGGGCGACCGCTGGCGGCTGGCCCGGCTCAACGTCAACTACCGCATGCCCGCCGAGATCGCCGAGGTGGCCGCGGACGTGCTGGCCGAGCTGGACCCCGGGCTCGAATCGCCCAGATCCGTACGCGCGACCGGCGTGCGCCCGTGGCGGCTGCGCTGCGAGGACCTGGCCGCGGGCCTGCCCGAGCTGGTACGCCGCGAGGCCGCCGCGGCGGGGGAGGGGCGGGTGGCGGTGATCGTACCGGCCGGCCGCCTGGCCGAGGCCGAGCCCGCCGTGGTCGCCGCCGCGCCCGGCGCGTCCGTCTCGGGCCGCGACGCGGAGGTCGATCTGGAGCGCCCGGTGAGCCTGCTGACCGTGCGCGACGCCAAGGGCCTGGAGTTCGACTCGGTGATCCTGGTCGATCCCGCCGGGATCGTGGCCGAGTCGCCGCGCGGCCTGAACGACCTGTACGTCGCGCTCACCCGCGCCACCCAGCGCCTCGGCGTCGTCCACCCCGGGCCCGTCCCGGCGCACCTGGCCCGGCTGGAGGAAACCCTGGCCGACTGAACAGGCCGCTCGACAACAGGCCGGTTGACCGAACAGGCCGGTCAACTGAACAGGCGGGCAAGCTCGACCCGGGAGCGGACGTCCAGCCGGGCGAAGATGTTGCGCAGGTGGTGCTCCACCGTGCGCACGCTCAGAAACAGCTGCGCGGCGACCTCCCGGTTCGTGGCGCCCTCGGCGACCATGCGGGCGATCTGGAGCTGCTGCGCGGTCAGCTCCCGGGCCGGCCGTGACGCCTCGCGGGGCTGGACCGCCTCGCCCGAGGCCCGCAGCTCGCCGCGCGCCTGCTCGGCCCACAGGCGGGCGTCGAAGCGCTCGAAGGTCTGCAGCGCGCCGTGCAGGTGCTCGCGGGCGGCCCCGGGGCGGCGGCTGCGGCGCAGCGCGCTGCCGTACAGCAACTGGGTCCTGGCCAGCTCGAACTCCGAGGACCCGGCCCGGTGCAGCTCCAGGGCGTGCCGGAAGCGGTCGTCGGCCTCGCGCGGCGGGGCGAGCAGGGCGTGGCAGCGGGCGGCGAGCGCCAGCCGGTCGGGGCTGGCGGTGCTGGACACCCACCGGTCGAGCACCGCCAGCGCCGCCCGCGCCCGCTCCCGGTCGCCGGTGCGCACGGCCGCCTCCACGAAGTGCGGCGTGGCGATCACCCGTACGACGACGTGGCCGCCGCCGCCCGAGCCCGCCGTGGCCCGCAGCCGGTCGGCCGCGGCGGCGGTGTTGCCCGACGACAGGTCCAGCACCGCGAGCGCCCAGTTGCTCAGCGCGCTGGTCAGGCCGAGCCCGTGCGCGTCGGCCAGCTCGATGGCGGCGCGGGAGCGGATGCGGCAGGTCTCGGCGTCGCCCTGCACCGCGGCCGACAGCGCCAGCCAGGCCAGGTGCTGGGCCGCGCTGTTGCGCTGCCCGGTCTCCTCGGCCCGCCGGTAGCCCTCCAGCGCGTTGGCGGCGACCGAGGCGTACCTGCCGAGCCAGCTCTCGGCGTGCACCAGGAACTCCAGCGCGTGCGGCACCGCCGCGGCCGCCCGCCGCGCCCGCGCGGTGTCCACCGCCCTGGACGACAGCGCGAGCGCGTGCTCGTCCTCGCCCAGCAACAGGCTGGCGACGCTGGCCCACACCAGCACCGAGGGGTTGGCCACCGAGGAGGACAGCTCCAGCACCCGGCGCAGCGGCCCGGTGGCCTGATCGTGCCGGCCGCTGAAGGTGGCCGCCAGGCCGTCCAGGTACTCGAACATGAGCTGGGTCGCCGCCGGGTCGTCGGGGCGGCGCAGCGCGGTGGCGTGCCGGGCGATGGCGAGATAGCGCTCGTGGTCCCCGGCCAGGTAGCTCGCCTCGCCCGCCCGCATCAGTGCCCGCACCGCAAGGGCGCGGTCGCGGTCGAGCAGCCACTCCGCCGCCGCCAGCAGCTCGTCGCGGGCGTGCGCGGGCTCGCCGCCGCGCAGCTCCAGGTGGCCCCGGATCAGCTCCGCCCGCACCCGCAGCTCGGGGGAGGTGGTCAGCGGGTGCAGCCGGGCCAGCAGGATTCTGGTGCGGCCCGGCTGCCCGGCCAGCCACGCGTCGTACGCCGCCGCCGCCAGCCGCGCGGCCTTGTCCGCGCGGCGCGCCGTCAGCTCGGCGGCCCGCTCGAAGGCCAGCGACGACTCCACGTACCCGCCCTGGCCGCGCGCCTCGCTCGCCGCCCGGTGCAGCTCGCCGGCCAGTTCCTCGCGCGGCCCGTCCAGGGCGGCGGCGCGGTGCCACGCCTGGCGCAGCCGGTGGTGGTCGTGGTCCAGCAGCCGGGCCAGGGTCCGGTGCGCGGCGCGCCGCCGCGCCAGCGACGCCTCCTGGTACACGATCGAGCGGACCAGCGGCTCCCGGAACCCGACCTCGCGCCCGCGCACCTCGACGATGCCCTCGGCCTCGGCGGGCTCCAGCGCGGCCAGCGCGTGCTCCGGTTCCACCGCGCGCATCAGCGTGTCGGTCTCCAGATGCGGGTCTGCCGCCACCATCAGCAGCACGGCCCGGGTCGCCTCGGGCAGGCGGGCCAGGCGGCGGGCGTGCGCGCGCCAGAGCCGGCCCCCGGGGGGCAGGGTCTCGGGCGGCGGCGCCGAGCCCCATAACTGCGCCGGGGTCAGCGCCCCGGCCAGCTCGATCAGCGCCAGCGGGTTGCCGCAGCCCGCGTCCAGCACGGCCGCGCGCACGTCCTCGGGCACGCCCTCCGGCAGCAGGCCGTCCAGCAGCGCGCGTGAGGCTTCGGCGTCCAGCGGGCGGAGCGTGCGCTCGGGGATCGCCGGCAGGCCCACGCCGCGCAGCCCGGCTCCGTCGCTCCCGGCGAACAGCAGCAGCACCGGCTCGCCGCGCAGCCGCCTGGCCGCGAAGAACAGCGCCTCGCGGCTGGCCGGGTCGAGCAGGTGCACGTCGTCCACGCAGGCCAGCACCGGCCGCTCGCGGGCCGTGGCGAGCAGCAGGTTGAGCACGGCCGCGTGCAGCACCAGGCCGCCGGTCGCGGTGCCGGTCTCCAGCGCCTGGGTCAGCGCGGCGGCCTGCGCCCACGGCAGCGCGGCCAGCCGGTCGGTGACCGGGCGCAGCAGGGCGTGCAGCCCGGAGAAGGGCAGCAGGTGCTCGGACTCGGCCCCGGACGCGCGCAGCACCGTGAAGCCGCCCTCGCCGGGGTCGCACGCCGCGTGCGCGGCGGCGTAGTCGAGCATCGTCGTCTTGCCCAGGCCCGGCGCGCCGAGCAGGAGCAGGGCGCCGCCGGACTCCCGGGCGCCCGCGATGAGATCCCGCAGCAGCGCCCGCTCGGCCTCCCGGCCGTGGCACGCCCGCGCGCCGCCGTGACGTTCGTGGGACACGCCCACAAGTGTTACGCCGGTGTGTCGGGAGGCGGAAGGCCCATCCCCGCCCGCGCGTCCGGCTGCCTGCGGGAACGCGTCAAGACCGGTGATTACCCGGATACGCGCCCGGCCTCCACCCGATGTCACGTCGCTGCGTCAAGGCGGTCAAGAACGAGTAAAGGGATCTTGCCGGTCTCGGCGTACCACATGAGACAGTGCGCACGCTGGATCTCATCCGTCACATCCGCATCGGAGGAGCCGCGTGCCCAAGTCGCTGCGCAGCGGGGTGGCCACCACCCTGCCGGCGGCCCTCGTCCTCGTCATGGCGGTGACCCCGCCGGCGCGGGCGCAGGCCGGACCCGGCATCACCGTCGAGCAGGGGCGCACCCAGCCGGTGTTCTCCTACGCCGACGCCGTCAGGGAGCACGTCTACGTCGAGTCGGCCATCGACAGCGACGGCGACGGCCGCAACGACCGGGTGCGGGTGGACATCATCCGCCCCAGGGAGTCGGGACCGGGCCTCAAGGTGCCCGCGATCATCGACGAGAGCCCGTACTACGACAACTCCGGCCGGGGCAACGAGTCGGAGCGGAAGGTCTACGACGCGGCCGGGAACGTCTCCAGGTTCCCGCTGTTCTACGACAACTACTTCGTGCCGCGCGGCTACGCGGTGCTCAACGTGGACATGATCGGCACCACCCGGTCCGAGGGCTGCCCCGCCACCGGCGGCGCGGCCGACGTGCTGGGCGGCAAGGCCGTGATCGACTGGCTCAACGGGCGGGCCACGGCGTACGGGCCGGACGGCGCGCCGGTGGCCGCGACCTGGGCCACCGGCAAGGCCGCCATGATCGGCAAATCGTACGACGGCACGCTGGCCAACGCCGTGGCCGCCACCGGGGTGCGCGGGCTGGAGACGATCGTGCCGATCTCGGCGATCAGCTCGTGGTACCGCTACTCGCGCGCCAACGGCCTGGTCTACAACTACGACTACTCCTCCTGGCTGGCCGACTACGTGGACACCGACCCGCCGGCCAAGTGCGCGGCCGTCCGGGCCCGGATGGACGCCGAGGACGGCGACGACACCGGCGACTACAACGCCTTCTGGGCCGAGCGCGACTACCTGGCGGGCGCCATCGCGAACGTGCGCAACGTACGGGCCAGCGTCTTCGCCGTGCACACGGTCAACGACCTGAACGTCAAGCCCGACCACTTCTCCACCTGGTGGCGGGCGCTGGCCGAGCGCGGCGTGCCCCGCAAGGTGTGGGTGGGCCAGTACCACCACGTGGACCCCTTCGACTTCCGCCGCGAGGTGTGGGTGGACACGCTGCACCGGTGGTTCGACCACTGGCTGCTCGGCGTCCGGAACGGCATCATGCGCGAGCCCCGCGCCGACGTGCAGACCGGCCCGGACACCTGGATCACCCAGCGCGACTGGCCCGCGCCGGCGGTGAACCTGCCGCTGCGTCCCGACGCCGACGGCTCGCTCGGCCTGGTCCCCGCCCGCAGGGGCGCGACCGCGACGTTCACCGACGTCCGGCAGTCGGAGGACGCCATGGTGGCCGACGCCGGCGTGCCCCGCGCCGACCGGGCCGCGTTCGTCACCGGCGAGCTTCCGGTGGACCTGCGCCTGTCCGGCACCCCGGAGGTGGACCTGCGCCTGGCCCTGGACAAGCCGACCGCGAACCTGACCGCGCTCCTGGTGGACTTCGGCGAGTCGGAGCGGGTGGACTGGCGCGTCGGGCAGGGCATCACCACCCTGGCCGAGGAGGACTGCCACGGCGAGTCCTCCGCCACCGACGACGCCTGCTACCGCAAGACGGTCACCAACGTCGCCACCCGGCCGCTGGAGATCGTCGCCCGGGGCTGGCTCGACGCGCAGAACCGCGACTCCCTCAGCGCGCCCAGCCCGATGCCGATCGGCGAGTACGCCCGGGTGCGCTGGGAGACCCTGCCCCAGGACTACACCTTCAAGAAGGGCCACCGCCTGGCCCTGATCCTGGCCGGCACCGACGCCACGTACACCGGCGAGGCCGCCACCGGCGCCACGGTCACGGTGGACCTGAGCAGGAGCAAGATCACCATCCCGCTGGCCGTCACCCCGCCCGGCTTCGCGCTGAACAAGCGCGGCGGCTGGCAGGGCCCGCCCAGGATCACCCTGCCGACCCCGGAGGCCAGGCTCCACTGATCCCCGCCGACCCCGGGGGCGCGGGCGCAAGGGGCCTCGCGTCCGCGCTCCCGGTCACCTGTAAGCAGGGCGTAAGAAAGCGCAACGGCTTGCGGAGATCCGCGTATAGTTTGCGGTATGACGCGGCGGCTTGCAGAGGTGGCGAAGAAGGTCGGGGTCTCCGAGGCGACGGTGAGCCGGGTGCTCAACGGCAAGCCCGGGGTCTCCGAGGCGACCCGCGAGGCGGTGCTGACCGCGCTGGACGTCCTGGGCTACGAGCGGCCGACCCAGCTCCGCGGTGACCGGGCCCGGCTGGTCGGCCTGGTGCTGCCCGAGCTGGGCAACCCGATATTCCCCGCGTTCGCCGAGGTCGTGGGCGGCGCGCTGGCGCAGCAGGGGTTCACCTCGGTGCTGTGCACGCGCACCGTGGGCGGGGTCTCCGAGGCCGACTACGTCGAGCTGCTGCTGGCCCAGCAGGTCTCCGGCGTGGTGTTCGCCGGCGGCCTGTACGCCCAGGCCGACGCCTCGCACGCCCACTACGAGCGGCTGCGCGAGCGCGGCCTGCCGACGGTGCTGGTGAACGCGGCCGTCGAGGCGCTCGGCTTCCCCCAGGTCTCCTGCGACGACGCCGTGGCCGCCGAGATGGCCCTGGGGCACCTCGTCGCGCTCGGCCACGAGCGGATCGGCATGGTGCTCGGGCCGTCCGACCACGTGCCGTCGGCCCGCAAGCTGGAGGCGTTCTCGGCCCGCGCCCGCGCCCTGGGCGTCACCCTGGAGGACGCGCTGGTCGAGCGGACCATGTTCTCGCTGGAGGGCGGCCACGCCGCCGCCACCCGCCTGGTGCGCCGCGGCGCCACCGGCATCGTGTGCGCCAGCGACCTGCTCGCCCTGGGCGCGATCCGGGCCGCCCGCCGCGCCGGCATGAGCGTGCCCGCCGACGTCTCGGTGATCGGCTTCGACGACTCGGCGCTGATGAACTGCACCGATCCGCCGCTGACCACCGTCCGCCAGCCCATCGACGCCATGGGCCGCGCGGCCGTCGAGCTGCTGGTGGCGCAGATCGACAAGGCCGTCGTCCCGGCCGACGAGCTGCTGTTCGAGCCCGAGCTGGTGGTGCGCGCCTCCACCGCGCCGGCCCGCCGGCCCGGGTAGAGCGTCCTGCAACCGCTTGCGCGCGGTTGTCGAATTATTACGGCACTGTAGTCAGGAGCGCGCGGGCCTCCCCGGCGAGCCGGGCCATGCCCAGGTTCTCCGCGCTCGACAGCGCCCGGCGCAGCAGCCCGCCGGCCTCGGCCCCGTCGCCGTGGGCCGAGCGCGCGAGCAGCGCCCGCGCCTGGTCCACCCGCAGCCGGGCGAGCTGCGCCGGGGCCGCCCCCACGATCTTGACCGACTTGCCGAACAGCCGCAGCGCCTCATCCGGCTCCCCGGCCTGCAGCGCCAGCGTGCCGGTGAACCGGGCCGCCGGGCCCATCAGCACCGCGGGCCAGCCCGCCAGCACCACGCCGTCCTCGTGCGGGGCCAGCAGCCCCCGCAGCCGGGCCCCGACCCGGGCCAGGTCGATGCCGTCGGCCTTCACCCGGTCCAGGATCGCCACCGACTCCGCCAGCACCGACAGCGTCGCCACCGTCCACCCGTACGGCGGCAGCGCCGCGAAGTCGTCGGTGTCCTCCACCAGGGCGGCCAGCCGGTCCACCGCGTCGCCGTGCCGCCCGGTCTCGCAGCAGGCCAGCACCAGCCCGGCCCGCCAGATCGGGAAGTACGCGTGCCGCTCCACCGCCTCCACCGCGCCGGACGCGAACAGCTCCTCCAGGCGGCCCTGCTCGCGCAGCAGCCAGTAGTACTGCCCCATCCAGGTCTGGCGCAGCGTGTCGGCGGGCACCGCCATGCCGGCCTCGAACTTCTCCACCTCGCGCAGCGCGTCGCCCATGATCCGCTCCTCGGCGGCGGCGAAGCGGCCCAGCCACAGGTCCAGCAGCGTGTCCAGCGCGTTCTGCAGCCACACGCCCAGCGGGCGCGGGTTCTGCGCGATGTGCGCCCGGTGCTTCTCCACCGTGGCCACGGCGCTGTTGATCCGGCCGAGCCGCACCAGGTCGATGGCCAGCGCGACCAGGGCCTCGCTGCGGAAGTACGCCGAGCGGGCCTGGATCGCCGCGTCGTGGAGCTGCTCGGCGATCTCCAGCAGCTCCTGCGGCGGAGCGTCGTCGTACAACGCCCAGCGGCAGTGGTTGAGCACCTCGCACCGCACCGCCGGGGAGAACTCCGAGCGCAGCTCGCGCAGCGTGAGCCGGGCCAGGTCGGCCCCCGAGTGGCGCTCGCCGCCGCTCTCGGCGGTGTCGCGGCTGACCGCCATCGTGGACTTCTGCGCCAGATGCGCGCTGAGCTGCAGCCGCAGCGCGACGGCCTCCTCGCCGTCGTCGCCGGCCAGGGCGTCCAGGCTGCTGCGCAGCACGTGCAGGAGCTGGTGGTCCACCTGGCCGGGATCGGACCAGCGGCGCGCGAGCTGGATCGCGGCGGCGGCGCGGAAACGCGGCAGGCCGGCCGCCGCCTCGTAGGCGCGCATGTAGTGCTCGCCCGCCGCGCTCATCTCGCCGGCGTCGTTGGTCGCGTCGCCCAGCGTGATCAGCAGGCCGACCCGGGTCTCGGCGTCGCAGCGCAGCCGCAGCCCGTCCTCGGCCCAGCCGATGGCGGCCTTGGTGCCGAAGCCGCGCTGCTCGGCCCGCGCGGCCTCCAGGCAGGCCCGCGCCACCACCGTCTCGGGCAGCTCGGCCCCGGCCGCCCGCGCGTGCCGGGCCACCCGCACCGGCAGCGCCGGATCCACCCAGTCGGACGAGCGCAGCTCGGCGTCCAGCACCTCGAAGGCGCCCTGGTGCAGCCTCCTGGCCAGCGCGGGCCGCTCGGCCAGGTCGGCCAGCACCTTCTCGCGCCAGGCGTCGTGCCGGAACCGTACGCCGTCGCCGGCCTCGACCGCGCGGGCGGCCACCGCCGCCCCCTGCAGCCGGTCGGCCTCCTCGGTGCCGATGCCCAGCACCCGCGCCACCAACGCGGTGTCGATGTCCTGGCCGGTGCTGGTGATCGCGGCGGCGGCCAGCCAGGGCAGCAGCCAGTCGGGCTGCTCCGCGGCGACCGGGCCGGCCGGGACGGTCAGCGTGCCGTCCGACTCGGTGACCTCGCACAGCGTCAGCGGCAGCCCGCCCGTGCCGGAGTGCACCTCCGACACCTCCCGCTCGGTCGGCTCCCGGCGCCACACCTGCTCCAGCCACTGCCCGACCTCCGCGGTGTCGAGCGGGGCGAGCGTGAGCGCCTGGCCGGTGCCGCCGCCCGCCTCCGGCTCGGCGCCGGGCAGCCCCGCCAGCACGAACCCGACCGGCAGGTCGCCCAGCCCGGCGCGTACGTCGTTGAGCAGGTCGCGGGCCAGCGGGCTGAGCAGGTGGGCGTCGTCGAAGACCACGACCAGCCCGCCGCCCTTGGCCGCCTGCCGCAGCAGCGTGCGGAACAGCGAGGCCAGCCGCCGCGGGTCGCGCTCGCGCCCCGGCCGGGCCAGCGAGCCGTCATCGGCGGCGGAGACGAAGTCGACCAGCGTACGCTCCTCGGCCGGGCTCAGCGGGCTGATCCCGTTGGCGACGTCACGCCGCGACTGCGCCCACAGCGCGCCGATGAGCACCCGCCACGGCTGCAGGTCGCCCAGCTTCTGGCAGGTCACCACGGCCACGCCCACCCGCCGCGCGGTCGCGACCCGGCCCAGCTCCTCCACCAGCCGGGTCTTGCCGACCCCGGCCACGCCCCGGACCGTCAGCGCGGCCGGAGCGCCGTCGGCCACCCGCCCGACCAGCGCCTCCACGGCCGCCAGCTCGCGGCGGCGGCCCACCGTCACCGCCGGGCTGCCCCGGCCCGGCCGCGCCACGGGACGGCTCAGCGAGCGGTGCACGTCGAAGCCGTGGTCGTGCAGGACCAGCAGGTCGAACGCCCGCTTGACCAGGTCGTCGTACCCGGTCGCGGCCCGCCGGGCCCCGATCGCGGCCTCGGCGGCGGCCGGGCCCTCATCGCGCAGCGTGAGCAGGAACCGCATCAGCCACACGGCCTCGCCGTCCTCGTGGCCGTCGGCCACAGCCCCTTCCCGGAGGAAGGACGCCACGTCGTACGCCCCGAGCCGCAGCGCGATCTGCGCCGTCCCGCGCACCAGCTCCGCCCGCTGCCGCTCCAGGCTCTCCGCGAACCGGTCGCACACCCACGGCAGCGCCAGGCCGCGCCCCGAGAACGGCGCCCCGCGCCAGTCGGCCGCCGCCCGGCGAAAGGCCGCGACCGCCCGCTCCGGCTCGCCCGCCGCCACCGCCTCCCGGCCCTCCCGCATGCGCGCCTCGAACCGGTAGGCGTCCACCGTCTCGGTCAGGTCGCCGCCGTCCTGCCCGCGCAGCAGGTACTCCCCGGCCTCCTTCGCCGAGGTCAGCGCGAGCCCCGCCGCGGCGAGCTTCTTGCGCAACCGCGAGATCACCGGCGAGAGCCGGTCGTTGTCGCTGCGCACGTCGTCGTCGAGCACCCAGGAGATCAGCGCGTCACGGCGCACCGGATGCCGCCCCGAGGCCACCAGGACCGCGAGCACCTTCGCCTCCTGCGGCGGGAAGCGCTGGGGCTCTCCGGCGACGACGACGTCAACGCCGCCCAGCACCCGGATCTCGACGTCGGTCACGTGCACCGCCATGCAGCTCGACGAAACATGCGTCACCCCGGCCCCCGCAAGGTCGCTGCAAGGATATCCCTCCACATTGGTGATCTACCGCTGGTCCGCCCGCACGAGGTGAGGAGTGACCGTGCTGAGCACCGACGACATCATCCGCGCGGTCGAGCTGCGGCGGCAGCAGGACGCGGACTACCGTCGCGAGCTGGCCCGCGCGGTGCGGCAGAAGGACGAGTACGAGCTGGAACGCCTGATCAAGCTGGCAGTGCTACGCGTACTCGGCCTGGCGACCGACGTGACCTTCGAAGTGATGAGAGAGGTCTCCCGCCGCCTGCGCGCCTGATCCCAGGAGCGGCCGAACCCGGAGCGGGCGAACCGGAGCGGGCGGAAAGGTCCTCCGGCGCTTCGCGCGCCCGGCGCTTCGCGCAAGCCGGGCAGTGCCCATCGGGGGGCACAGCCCCCCAAACCCCCGGTCACGAGGGGCAAGCCCCTCGTGGCTCCCCGCTGTCGCCCACCCGACCCCCGCGATCGCCCGCCCTTTCTTGACCGCCCAACAGAACCGGGAGTCGGCGGCCGGGGAGGAACGAGATGCGGCGCACCGGGCGGCAAGGGAGAGCAGCGGATGCCGGTCAGGCAGGGACGCGCCATAAGCCAGGGTTCGGCCAGCACCTCACCCAGACCGTGACGAGCCGACCGCTTGCCAGCCCGCTCGCTGCCCGGCCGCCGCGGCGGTGGGGCTGCTGCGGCGACCAGGGTTCAGACACCGGCGGCCATCCGCCTGGCGGTGCGGTCCTCCGCGCGCAGTTCCAGCACCAGTTCCACAGCGCCCGCCCGGCCGATGACCGGCCGCAGTCCCGCGTCCCGATGGCGTGGGGGAAGCGGGTCGCGGCGTACCGCCCACCATGCCGGGCCAGGCGTGATGATCCAGTCCGGCCAGGTGACCGAGATGAGGTGCAGGTACAGGGCCTCTTGGCAGGTCAGCGGCGCACGATGGGACCGAGGTGGCGAGGGCGCTGCGGCCCGGGCCCCGCGGCGGTGACGGGCCGGGCCGCCGGGCCGCGCCTCACCAGGCATCGGGGCTGCCGCCGTCTGTGCCGCCGGACCTGGTCTCACCGGGTATCGGGGCCTCGCCGTTCGCTCGGGTGCGCCGCTCCCACACGGTGGGCCCGTAGGTGTAGGTGGCACCCCCGGACGGGTCGGGCCAGGCCTTCCGGATCAGGGCGGTCGCGCCAGAGGGCATGCCGGCGAGCGTGTCAGAGGTGAACTCGACTGCTTCGGCCTGGTCACGGGTCACGCCGGAGATCGTCCGGCCGCGTCCGTCGTGGACGTCGCACACGAACAGGCCCGGGTCGTCCAACCTGGGCATGTGGACCCTGACGTCTCGATGCCGGCCGGCCGTCGTGTGAACCTCCCACCCCGTGGTCACGTTCTGTCGCATGGCGCACAACGTAGGGTGAGGCGGTGGATAGGGGTTTCCGTTCGGAAACCCAGGTGCTCAGATCAGGTTCATCCGCCAGGCGAGGCCGCGCAGGTCGCGCCCGCCGGTGCGTCGGAGCATGTCGGCGACGAGTTCGCGGGTCAGCGCGTTGCTGTGGGTCTGGGCCGGGGAGAGCCGTTCGGCCTGGCGCAGCTCGCGTACGGCGTCGGCGTCTCGGCCGAGCATGGCGTGGGCTCGCGCCTTCTCGATCCGGAGGGCGGCCCGCCGGTTGTCGGAGGCCAGGGCGCGCGGGTCGACCTGCTCGGCGTAGCGGAGCGCCTGACCCGGTTCGCCTGCCTCGACGGCGAGGGAGGTCCGCCACACGCCGACGTTGGCCACGCCGAACAGCTCGAAGGCGTTGGGATCGTCTCCCAAGGGCGCGGCGAGCCGGGCCGCCTCGCGGGCCTGGTCGGCCGCCCCCCCGTGGTCGCCTTCGATCTCCCGGGCCAGGGCGGCGCTCAGGCGCAGCATGCCGTGCACCTGGTGGGCGAACGGGTCGTCGCCGATGTGCCGCTCGACCTCGTCGGCGACCTTCGGGGCGGTCATCAACGGCCTGGGCTTGTTCACCGAGCTGCGCGCGTGTGCTCGGCCGTACGCGGCGGCCCCCCGCCAGATGGGATCGCCGAGGAGGTCGGCGGCCTGCTGGGCGCGTTCGCCGCTGATGAAGGCGAGATTCGTCTCGCCGAGGTGGCGCAGGGTGCACGTCCCATCCGAGCCGCAGGCCAGTACGAGCAGCTTCAGCGCCTCGCTGCGCGCCGGCTCGGCGCCGGTGGCGGCGTGGACGCACAGTTCGCCGATCACGCCGGGGAGGAGCCGGAGCACGGTGTCGTAGTCGGCGCGGCGCAGCGCGGTGTCGGCATCGGTGAGGTCGGCGCGCAGCGAATCGACGGGCCGGGCGTGTACGTCGAGCGGGTCGGTGGGAGAGGCGTCCATGAGGACGCGCTGGAGGGGCACGAGGTTGTAGCGGCGGCGTTCGAAGCGGACTTCGGGGGCGGGGCCGCCGAGCAGGTGGTCGGCGGAGACCTGGAGGGCTTCGGCGAGGGCGGCGATGTCGGACCGCCGTTCGAGCCGCGCCCTACCGTTCTCGATCTTGCTGAGCCAGCCCTTCGACCGGCCCACGAGCCCGGCCAGCGCGTCCAGGCTTACCCCCCTCGCCCGGCGCGTCGCCCGCACGTTCTCCCCTATGCGCCGCGCCCGCTCGTCGGACATGGCTCTGCCCTCCTGGGGTCTCGTCACCGTCAGGGTATGGCGCAGACCTTGCGCGTGCCATCGAATCATCTGGCCGGGGGCGAAGACACGCGCAGCACGCCGCCGGACGCGTGCACGCCTGCGAGCCGACCCGGGACGCCCCCGGTCTGCGCGGCATGCTGTGCTCGTGCCATGGGCTGGACGCTCCGGCTGGACCCGTTCCGGCCGCTGATCGGCCGGATGCTGCGGGCGGACTTGTACGCGCCGCCCAAGCCCGGGCTCGCGGTCAGGTGGTGTCACCCAACTGTTCGGCCAGCCGCTCCAGGCCACCCCTGATGAGCCGCCCGTACTCGTCGTCGCCGAGTGCGCCGATCTCGGCCCGCGCCCGTTGGAGGTGCTCGCGGGCGCGGTCGAGATCGCCCAGCTTGCGATAGCACTCGCTCAGGTTGAGGTGCAACGACGGATACAGGCCGGCCACCGAGAGCGTCACCCCGGCTTGGGCCACCCGCTCATCGGTGATCAGATCAGCGGCGGCGAGTGCTCGCAGATCCCACATCAGCTCCTGGTGGACGTCGTCTTGCACGTCGGCCATCGAGTGGGCGAGGACGCAGACATGCAGCGGGTCGCCTTGCTCGCCGCCGATGTCGTCCCAGATCTGGGCGAACAGGTCGCGTGCTGCTTCACGCCGGCCCTGGTGGTGATGCAACTCCACTGCCTGGCCGATCCGGGTCAACGTCGGGTCGGTGGTCATGAGCGGCTCCTTCACCGTCGCGGGCGACCGCGGTCAGCCTACTCGCCTGACGGGGCTTGACGACCTTCACGTTGTTGACCAGGGACGACCCCGGATGGCGGTGCTCGTCAGCCGCTCAGCAGCCTGGCCACGATGCGGTCCAGGGTGTCCAGGTCCTCCGGGGGGAGGGACAGCAGGGGCGGGGGTGGGGCGCTGAGGATGGAGTCGGCCCTGGCGGCGGCTTCGGTGCCCTCGGGGGTGACGCGGACGATGCGGCTGCGGCGGTCCTCCGGGTGGACCTCGCGCCTGGCCAGGCCGCGGCGTACCAGGTCGTCCACGACCAGGGTCGCGTACGGGGCGTCGATGAGCAGGTCGGCCGCCAGTTCGCGCATCGTCTTGGGGGAGGCGGCCAGGCTGCGCAGCGCCTTGACGCGGATGAAGCTCATGCCGAGCGCGTCGCAGACCTCGCGGCGGCGCTCGTGCCGTTCCAGGACCAGCGACCGCAGCCCCCGCCACACCCGCTCGGCTCGCTCCTCGCTCATCGCACCCCGGCCTTCGCCTCGTCGCGCTCGAAGATCTCCGCGACCCGGGACGCCGTGCGCCGGGCCCACCGGCCGCTCGTCAGCAGGCCGACGGAGAGGATCACCACGCCGCAACCGGAGAGTATCCACCAGCCCGCGCGGGCGGCGTCGGTGAAGCCGGCCCCGAGCGAGCCGGTCAGGCTGGAGGCCACCACCGAGCCGGCGATGGCCACGCCCAGCGACTGCCCGATCTGGCGGCTGGTCGATGCCACCCCGGCCGCGACGCCCGCCTGGGCGCGGGGCATGCCGGAGACGGCGGTGTTGGTGATCGGGGTGTTCACCACGCCGAAGCCGAGGCCGAACACCGCGTAGATCGCGAGCAGCGCGGGCAGCGGGGTGGCGGGGGTGACGAAGCTCAGCATCGCGCAGGCCGCGGTGTAGGCGACGCCCGCGATGAGCAGCGACGGCCGGGTGCCGCGCGCGGCCACCAGGCGTCCGGACAGGGGGCCGGTGACCAGGGCCGTCAGCGCCATCGGCAGCGTGCACAGGCCCGCCTGGAGCGGGGAGAGCCCGCGTGCGGTCTGCAGGTAGACGGTGTTCAGGAACAGGAAGCCGCCCAGTGCCGCGAACGCGCTCACCGCGATGGCCGCCGCCCCCGAGAAGGGCGCGCTGCGGAAGAAGCGCAGGTCGAGCAGGGGCTCGTCGCGGCGCGGCTCGTACAGGACCAGGCCGATCAGGCTGAGCGCGGCGACGGCGAAGCAGCCGACGATCAGCGGTGAGCCCCAGCCCGCGTTCGGGCCTTCGATGATGCCGGTGGTGAGCGCGGCGAGCAGCACCGCGACCAGCAGTTGCCCGCCCGGGTCGATCCTGCGCGGGCGCGGCGCCCGGGATTCGGGCACGAACACTGCGGTCAGCACGATGGCCGCGATCCCGATCGGCACGTTGATCCAGAAGATCGCCCGCCACCCGACCGGCTCCACCAGCAGCCCGCCGATCAGGGGGCCGAGCGCCATGCTCAGCCCGGCGACCCCGCCCCAGACCCCGATCGCCCGCGCCCGCTCCCTGGGCTCGGTGAACGTGTTGGTGATGATCGACATCGCCACCGGGTTCAGCATCGACCCGCCGACGGCCTGCACCATCCGGAACACCACCAGCCAGGTCACGCTGGGCGCCACACTGCACAGCAGCGACCCGGCCGAGAAGATCACCAGCCCGGTCTGGAAGGTCCGCCGCCTGCCGATCCGGTCGGCGGTGGAGCCCGACAGCATCAGCAGCGAGGCCAGGACCAGGGTGTAGGCGTCGATCGTCCACTGCATGCCCGACAGCGGCGCGTCGAGGTCGCGCGCGATGGCCGGCAGCGCCACGTTGATGATCGTGTTGTCCAGCGCGACGATGAACAGGCTCGTGCAACAGATCGCCAGCACCAGGACCCGCCGCCGCCGTCCCACCAGATCCCCCATTTGCTTATATTTCTACAAATACCTCCCCACTGTACGCCCCCACTTGCCGGACTCCGGAGGGCGAGGGCCGGGGGCGGGGGTGAGGGGCGAAGGCCGGGTCCTTGGGCGGAGGCTGACGGGGGGAGGGGTGTGTCCGCATACGGGAGGCGGGGGCGGGAGGCGTCGCGGGCGCGCGGGTTCCGGTGCCTGCCCTATTCCGTTTTCCGGAGCAGGCGTGGTTGCGCGGACACGCCCCCCACGCCGGGGCGGTGGTGTGCGCAGGCCCCCGCGTTTTCTGGATTTCCGCGGGGGTCTGCGTCGGGATGGGGTCAGAGGGTGGGGGTGTCGGGGGTCCAGTCGTCCGGGAGGAGGGGTGGGGGAGTCAGGTCGGTTTGGACGGGGAGGAAGGTGGAGGTGGTGGCGGAGTCGGTGATGGCGGTCATGACCGTCAGGACGTGCTGGGCCAGGGTGCCGGAGGCCCGGTGGGGGGTGCCAGCGCGGAGGTTGCGGGCCATGTCCAGGACGCCCAGGCCGCGGCCGGCGGTGGGGCCTGTGACCGGGAGGGGGTGCCACTCGGTGTCGCCGGGGTGGCGGACGCGCAGGGGGCCGGTGAAGGTGTTGGGGTCGGGGAGGGCGAGTACGCCCTCGGTGCCGATGATCTCGATGGCGTGCCGGGGGAGCGCGGAGTCGAAGCTGAAGGTGGCCGCGACGCCGGCGCCGGAGGCGAGGTCGAGCAGGGCGGTGACGTGGGTGGGGACCTCGACCTCGAAGGACGTGCCCGCCTTGGGGCCCGAGCCGATGACGCGGCGGTCGCGGGCGCGGCGGGCGGTGGCGGCGACCCGGGAGACCGGGCCGAGCAGGGCGGTTATCGCGGTGAGGTAGTAGGGGCCCAGGTCGAACAGGGGGCCGCCGCCGCGCTGGTAGAGGAACTCGGGGCTGGGGTGCCAGCCCTCGGGGCCGGGGCCCTGGGTGATCGCGCTCACCGCGACGGGCGTGCCGATGACGCCCTGCTGTAGCGCGCGGCCCGCCGACTGCAGGCCGGCGCCCAGGAACGTGTCGGGGGCGTTGCCGACGCGCAGGCCGCGCGAGGCGGCCTCCGCCAGGACCTTCTCGCCTTCGGCCGGGTCCAGGGCCAGGGGCTTCTCGCCGTAGACGTGCTTGCCCGCCTGGAGCGCGGCCGTGGCCACGGCGGCGTGCGCGGCCGGGATCGTGAGGTTGAGCACGATCTCCACCTCGGGCGTGGCCAGCAGCGACGCCACGTCGGGCGCCGCCGGGACGCCGTGCTCGGCGGCCACGGCCGCCGCGCGCTCGGGGTCCAGGTCGGCCACGCCCACGACGCGCACGTCGGGGAAGGCGGTGAGGTTGCGCAGGTACTGGGCGCTGATGACGCCGGTGCCGACGACGCCGACGCCCACGGGGCCGCCGCTCATGCGGTGAGCCGGGCTTCCGGCAGCGACGACAGGTACTCCTTGCTGGCGGCCAGGGCCTCGAAGACGTCCCCGGCGCAGGTGTCCAGCTCGACGATCCGGTGCGCGTCGGGGGCGGCGGCCAGGACGGCGGGGACGGGCATCTTGCCGGCGCCGACGGCCGTGTGCGGCTCGCCCTTCTCGATCGGGCCGTCCTTGACGTGCAGGGCCCGTACGCGCCCGCCCAGCCGGTCCAGCAGGGCCGGCACGTCGGCGCCGCCCACGGCGGCCCAGTAGGTGTCCACTTCCAGGAACACCTCCGGCGGGAGCAGGCCGGCCAGGACCTCCAGCGCGTGCGTGCCCTCGACCTCGGGCTCGATCTCCCACCAGTGGTTGTGGTAGCCGATCTTCATCCCGTACGGCGCCGCGCGGCCGGCGAGCTCGGCGAGCAGGTCGGCGACGCGGGACAGGCCGTCGCGGGTGGTGAACTCCTCGTGCGGGATGCCACCGGGGATGACCACCAGTCCGGCCCCGATGGCGGCGATGGCGTCGAACACCTCGGCGGGGTCGCGGTCGCGGTCCAGCAGTGCGTACGCGTGCGTGATCGGCGCGGTGAGCCCGAGGTCGTCGGTGAGGCGCCGGAACCCCTGCGGGTCGGTCAGCGGGTCGAACGGCTCCACGGCGCCGTAGCCGATCTCGGCGATCCGGCGCAGCGTGTGATCCCTGTCGGTGGCGAGCTGGTCCCTCACGGTGTAGAGCTGAACGCTCAGCGGCAACGGCATGATTCACACCGTACGGGTAGATCGTCCGGTTTTGCAGTATCCGATCAGTCGTCTTTCAGTGATCGCTGCAGCCGCGCCCCGGCGCCGTCCATGTGGGCGCGCATGGCCGCCGCCGCGTCGGCGGGGGAGTGGCGCTCCACCGCCTCCAGCACGGCGGCGTGCTCGGCGATCGTGGTCTCGGTCTCGCCCGCCTCGTGGATGGCCCGCCTGATCCAGACCCGCAGCAGCGAGCGGATGCTGCCCAGGATGTCGTTGAGCACCGAGTTGTCCGCCGCCTGGGCCAGTGCCAGGTGGAAGGCCACGTCGGCCTCCACGAAGGCGACGCTGTCGGCCGCCGACCTCATGTCCTCCAGGTGGTGGCGCAGCTCGGCGATCACCTCCTCGCCCGCGCGCTCGGCGGCCAGCTCGGCGATGACGATCTCGATGTGCCTGCGGGCCTCGATCAGGTCGAGCACCTGGGGCTGGCCCAGCATCAGCCCCCACTCGATCGCGCTGGGCAGCAGGCTGGACGTGCTCTGCTTCAGGTACGTCCCGTCGCCCTGCCGCACGTCGATGATGCCGAGCACGTCCAGCGCCTTGAGCGCCTCGCGGATCGTGGAGCGGCCCACCCCCAGGCTCTCGGAGAGCTGCCGCTCGGAGGGCAGCCGGGTGCCGGGGGCGAGGTGCCCCGACAGGAGCTGCGAGAGCAACTGGCGGGCGATGTCCACCACCGCGCTCTCGCGCTGGGGGGCGGCCAGCGAGATGGAGGCGGTCCCGGACCTGCCGGGGCGCCGGGCGGCGCCTGCCGACTCTGCCACTGCGTCATCCTTTCTGCGAGGCCCGGCGGGCCTGGCGACGAGTCTGCGAGGCCCGGCGGGCCTCAGACGAGCCCGAAGGCGTGTGCGACGTCCACGAGCGTGCGCGGGCCGCCGATGTTGCCGGGCACGACGGCGTACGGGATCGCGGTCCCGGCGCCGGAGCGCGCCCGCCACACCGCCACGCCGGGCAGTAGCGGTCCCAGCACCTCCGCACTCTGCGCGCCGAGGCCGTCGCGTGCCACTTGCGCGGAGGTGATGCCCCCCTTGGCGATCACGGCGCCGAGCCGGCCGGCGACCCCGGCCACCGCGCCGCACAGCGCGCGCATCACCCGCGCGCCGTGCTGAAGGCTACCGTGCTCGGCGCGGCGCACCCGCTCGGTGGCCAGGATCGCGATCCCTCCGTGATCGAGGTCGCGGTCCAGCAGGGCGGCGAGGCGTTCGCCCTCGGCGCCGGGGCCGGTCTGCGCGGCCTCCGCCGACAGCGTACGCACCGGCGCGCCGGTGCGGGCGGCGACCTCGGCGAGCTGGCGCCCGGACGCCTCGGTGTGCGAGCCGCACACGATCAGCGCCGGGCCCGGCGCGCTCATGTCGCCGGTGAGCAGGCCCGTGGCCAGGCGGTCCGCCCGGATCGCGGCCAGCGGGGCCGCGCAGCGCAGCACCACGCGCGCGCCGCCGCGCCGGGCCAGGTCGAGCCCGGCCGAGATCGTACGCAGGTCGTCGTCGCTCTCGGCGTCGGGCACCACGACCGTCGCCGGCGCCGCCTCGCCCAGGACGTCCGCGAGCGCGCCCAGCCGGGCCAGCGGGACCGAGACCGCCTCGCGCCCGCCCACCTCGCGCACCCACTCCACCATGGTCCTGGCGGTGTAGCCGAAGACCGGGTCGGCGGCGAACTCGGTGTCGGCGGCCACCAGGCGGCGGCCGTCCACGTCCACGTAGTGCACCCCGCCCACCGTGGTGCGCCCGCCCGCCGGGAACGCGGGGGCGAACAGCAGCACGCCCTCCCGCGCCCCGAACGCGTCGGACTCGGCGAACACGTGCCCGCGCAGCGTGGAGTCGCCGCGCAGGACGTACTCGGCCTCGCCGTGCCGGGCGCGGATCTCGCCCAGCAGGGCGACGGCCTCGGGCTCGGCCATGGCCCGGGTGTTGGTCAGCACGTAGTACGGCCCGTCGCCGGGCGGCGGCGGGGCCAGCGGGTCCAGCAGGACGGTCACGCCGGCGGCGGCCTGGGTGCCGGTCGGGTCGTCGTCCAGGACGACCACCCTCGGGCCGAGCCTCATCGGATGGGGTCTTTCTCCGTCAGTTCCACGCGCACGCCGTTCGGCTCCTGGAGCAGGAAGCAGGCGCGGCGGCCCCGCCCGCCCATGAAGATCCGGGCGTCGGCCTCGCCGGGCAGCGCGGCCAGCACCTCCTCGATGCGCGGCACGTTGAAGCAGACGTGGTGCAGGCCCTCGCCGTGCTCGCGCATGAACCGGGCGACCGGCCCCTCGCGCAGCGGCTGCACGAGCTGGATCATGACGTTGCCGCCGTCGAGGTAGGCCAGCCGCACGCCCGGCTCCTCGGCCTCCTCGTCGCCGATCAGGGTCAGGCCGAGCCGCTCGGTGTAGAAGGTCATCGCCTTGTCGGCGTCGTGCACCGCGATGGCGACGTGGTCCACGTGATCGACCAGCCGCCCCCGGGCGCCGGCGAGGTCAGCCAAGGCCGCGTACCTCGCTCAGCCCCGACCGCAGCGCGGCCTGGTAGACCCACAGGTCGCCGCCGTAGGCCAGGATCGAGAACCCCCGCTTGATCAGCATCTCCGCCTCGGGCACGCCGCCGGCCATGAACCCGGCCGCCTTGCCGTGCGCCCGCGCGGCCTCGGCCACCCGGTCCAGCGCGGCCAGGTAGTCAGGGTGGTCGAACCTGCCCGGTATCCCCATGCTGTTGGTCAGGTCGAAGTGGCCGACCCACAGCACGTCCACGCCGTCCACGGCCGCGATCTCCTCGACGTCCGCGAGGCCCCCGGCCGTCTCGATCTGAGTGATCACCAGCGTGTTGGCGTTCGTCTCGCGCATGTAGGCGACGTTGTCGCCGGCCGCGTAGTCGTCGTGCGCGACGCCGAAGGCCGCCCCGCGCACGCCGTCGGGAGGGTACTTCGCCCAGCGCACGATCTGCTCCGCCTGCGCCGCGGACTCCACCATCGGGACCATGATCCCGCGGGCCCCGGTGTCCAGGGCCCGGGAGACCGCGCTGCGCTCGGCGACCGGGATGCGGATGTACGGCTCCGCGCCCGTGGGCCGGGTGGTCGCGACCAGCGAGGCCAGCGTCTCCCACCCCCATCCGGTGTGCTCGGCGTCGTAGATCACGAACTGGGCGCCGGCGCCCGCCGCGAGCCTGCCGATGCCCAGCGTGGCGAACTCGAACACGAACGTGCCGAGCACGAGTTCGCCCGCGCCGAGGGCCTGCTTGATGGGCGTGCTGGAAGTGGTCAATGCGCGGCCTTTCTCATCGATCGGAACCTGGGGTGGTCCAGGGCGGCGGGGTTGACGGGGTGGGCGGGCGCGCGCCCGGCGGCCACGTCGAGCACGGCCGCGATCGCGCTGCGCCCGTTGCCGAGCGCCAGCTCGTCGGTCCAGGCGATGGCGTGCGGCGCGAGCAGGACGTTGTCCAGCGCGAGCAGCGGGTCGGCCGGGTCGGGCGGCTCGGTCTCGAACACGTCCAGCGCCGCGCCCGCGATGGCCCGCTCCGCCAGCGCGGCGGTCAGCGCCTTCTGGTCCACGATCGGTCCGCGCGCCACGTTCACCAGGTACGCGGCCGGCTTCATGCGGGCGATCCGGACGGCGTCCAGCAGGTGGTGCGTCTCGGGGGTGAGCGCGCAGGTGACCACCACGAAGTCCGACTCGGCGAGCAGGGTGTCCAGGTCCACCAGCCCGACGCCGGCGGCGGTGGCCGCGGCGGCGTCGGCGTACGGGTCGGCGGCGAGCTGCCGCATGCCCAGCGGCGCGCACAGCCGGGTGACCTCGCGGCCGATGTTGCCCCAGCCGACCAGGCCCAGCGTCTTGCCCGCCGGGCCCACGCCCATGTGGTCCAGCTTGTCGTGCCAGCGGCCGGTGCGGACCAGGGCGTCCTTCTGCCGTACCTTGTGCGCCACGGCGAGCAGCATGGTCAGCGCCGAGACCGCGACCGGGCCGCGTACGCCGTCGGGGGTGATGGTCACCACGACGCCGGCCTCGGTGCACGCGGCGACGTCCACGTTGTCGTAGCCGACGCCGAACCTGGCCACCAGGCGCAGCCGGTCGGCCCCGCGCAGGGTCTCCGCGGTGACCCGGGGCAGCAGCACCAGCAGCGCGTCATAGCCGGCCACCGCCCCGGGCGGGATCTCGCCGGTGCCGGCGTCGGGCAGGAAGTCCCACTCGACCCCCTCGGCCTCGTCGAGCGCGGCCAGGCCGATGTCACCCCAGCCGATGCGCCCTTCGGCGTTCAGGAAGTCGCGCGTCAGCCCGACGCGGAAGGGCTCACCCATGGGCGGATCTCCGTTTCGCGATCATCTGGTCGGCGGTCTTGGGGTAGGACTCGATCGCGGTCAGCGCGGCGAGCTGGGCCGGTTCGAGCCGGAGCCCGGCCGCGGGCAGCGCGTCCAGCAGCTCCGCCACGCTCTCGGGGCCGATGATTGCCGAGGCGACCGTCGGGCGGGACAGCACCCAGGCCAGCGCGAGGTGCGCGGGCGGCAGGCCCCACTCGGCGGCGTGGGACCGCAGCGCGGCGGCCACGCCGAGCTGCGGCGCGGTGAAGCCGCCGCCGCCCCAGCGGCGCTCGCCGCTGTACTCCTTGGCGGGGCCGGCCAGCAGGCCGCCGCCGAGCGGGCTGAAGGCGGTCAGCGACAGGCCGAAGCGGCGGCAGGCGGGGATCAGCTCCTGCTCGGGGGTGCGGTCGAAGAGGTTGTAGCGCGTCTGCACCGCGACCGGGGCGTGCAGGCGGCGCTCGGCGCAGATCCACAGCGCGTGGGTGACCTGCCAGGCCGGGTACGTGGACAGCGCCGCGTACCTGACCTTGCCCTGCCTGATCATGTCGTCGAACGCGGCCAGGGTCTGGTCCAGCGGCGTGTCCGGGTCGGGGTGGTGGGCGTGGAAGAGGTCCACGTGGTCGGTGCCGAGGCGGCGCAGGCTCCGGTCGAGCTGGGCCATCAGGTGCCGCCGCGACAGCCCGCGGTCGTTGGGGCCCGGCCCGACCGGCTCCATCGCCTTGGTGGACAGCACCACCTGCTCGCGCCGTCCGCGCAGCGCCCGGCCCAGGATCTCCTCGGCCGACTCGCGCTCGTGGTGCGGCGGCACGCCGGGCCGGTCGAAGTGCGGCAGGTCGCCGTAGGAGTCGGCGGTGTCCACGAAGTTGACGCCGTGGTCGAGCGCCGCGTGCACCAGCTTCACGGCCTCGGCGGGCTCGGGCGCCACGCCGAACAGGGAGGTGCCCAGGCACAGCCGGGACACCCGGACCCCGCTCGGGCCCAGCAGCGCGTACTCCATGAGCAGCGACGATAAGCCGCGCCCAGAAATTGGTCAACCGGTTGACCACTTCGGCAACGTCGAAGTAACGTCGGCGCACCCCGGTGGAAACGTCCCGCCGGAGACGGCCCTTAAAACGTTTCGGCCGGTCGCGATCCCCTCGAAGGGAAGTGATCCGACCCATGCGGGAACTGCTTCCGTACGGTCTGTCCTGCGAACTCCTCACCGAACCCCTCGGCCTCGACGAGCCCGCCCCCCGGCTCGCCTGGCGGCTGCGCTCCGGCGCGCGGGGGGCGCGGCAGCGGGCGTACCGGGTGGTGGTGCGCGACGAGGGCGGCCGGGTGGCCTGGGACACCGGCAGGGTGGAGTCGGCGCGGCAGCGGGCCGGCTACGCGGGCGAGCCGCTGCGGCCCCGCACCAGGTACACGTGGTCGGCCGAGGTCTGGGACGACGCCGAGGAGCCCGCCGGCCGCGCCGAGTCGTGGTTCGAGACCGGGCTCATGGGCGGCTGGCGCGCCTCGTGGATCGGCGTGGACGAGACCGTGCTGCCGGTGTTCGACCCGCCGGTGGACGACGACCTGACCGCGAACACGCGCAGGCTCTCCTACTGCCCCCACCTGCGCCGCTCCTTCGGCCTGGCCCGCCGCCCGGAGCGCGCCCGGATCTACGCCTCCGCGCAGGGCGTCTACCGCCTGTACGTCAACGGGGTCGCGGTCACCGACGCCGAGCTCCAGCCCGGCTGGACCGACTACCGCCACCGCATCCCGTACCACGCCCACGACGTGACCGGCCTGCTCCGCGAGGGCGAGAACGTGCTGGCCGTGGTGCTCGCCGACGGGTGGTGGAGCGGGTTCGTGGGCTTCGACCCGCGCCGCGCCGGCAAGCTCTACGGCGACGCCCCCGCCTTCCTGGCCCAGCTCCACGTGGACCACGACGACGGCTCCGGCGAGGTGATCGTCACCGACGGCGCCTGGCGCGAGTCGCGCGGCACGCTGCGCTACTCCGACCTGCTGATGGGCGAGTACCACGACGCCCGGGAGCGCCGCGACGGCTGGGACCTGCCCGGGTTCGACGACTCCGCCTGGACCCCGGCCGCGGTCACCGGCGGCGACACGTCGCTGCTGACGGCGGCCCGCGCCCAGCCCGTACGCGTGCTCGCCGACCTGCCCGCGGAACGCACCTGGCGCGGCCCCGACGGCCACCTGATCGCCGACCTGGGGCAGAACATGGTCGGCCGGGTGCGCCTGACCGTGCGCGGCGCGGCCCGCGGCACCCGGATACGGCTGCGCCACGCCGAGATGCTGGACCAGGACGGCCGCCTCTACCTGGCCAACCTGCGCCGGGCCGAGGCCACCGACGTGTACGTGTGCGCCGGCGAGCCCGAGGAGGTCTACGAGCCGGCCTTCACCTTCCACGGCTTCCGGTACGTCGAGGTGGCCGGCTGGGACGACGTGGAGGTCACCGGCCGGGCCATGCACAGCGACACGCCCTGGACCGGCGAGTTCACCTGTGACGACGCCATGGTGAACCGGCTGCACGAGAACATTCGCTGGGGGCAGCGGGGCAACTTCCTGTCGGTCCCCACCGACTGCCCGCAGCGGGACGAGCGGCTGGGCTGGCTGGCCGACGCGCAGGTGTTCCTGCCCACCGCCGCCCGGGGCGCCGACGTGGCCGCGTTCTTCGCCAACTGGATGGAGGACGTGCTCGCCGGCCAGGACGCCGACGGCGCGTTCCCCGACGTGGCCCCGCTGGTCTGCCTGACCCGCGAGGGCGCGCCGGCCTGGGGCGACGCGGGCGTGATCATCCCCTGGACGCTGTACCGGCTCTACGGCGACGACCGGGTGCTGCGCCGCTGCTACCCGGCCATGACGCGCTGGGTGGACCACATCCGCAGGCACAACCCCGACCTCATCTGGCGCCGCCGTACCGGGCGGCACTACGGCGACTGGCTGCAGATCGGCGCGGAGACCCCGCGCGAGGTGCTGGCCACCGCCTACTTCGCCCGCTCCGCCGAGCTGACCGGCCGGGCGGCGCGGGTGCTCGGCGAGCACGAGGACGCCGCCCGGCACGAGGAGCTGGCCGCGGCCGTGCGCGCCGCCTTCGCCCGCGAGTTCGTCACCGAGGACGGGCGGATCGAGGGCGACACCCAGACCTGCTACCTGCTCGCGCTGGAGTTCGGCCTGCTCCCGGAGCACCTGCGCGACGCCGCCGCCGCGCACCTGGCCCGCGACGTGGAGAAGAACGGCGATCACCTGACCACCGGCTTCATCGGGGTCTCGCTGCTGTGCCCGGTGCTCACCCGGATCGGCCGCGCCGACCTGGCGTACGCGCTGCTGCACCAGGAGGGGTTCCCGGGCTGGCTGTTCAGCGTCAAGCAGGGCGCCACCACGATCTGGGAGCGCTGGGACGGCTGGACCCCCGAGCGGGGCTTCCAGTCGCCGAACATGAACTCCTTCAACCACTACAGCCTCGGCGCCGTCGGCGAGTGGCTGTACGGAGGAGTCGCCGGGATCGGCCAGGAGCCGGACTCCGTGGCCTACGAGAAGCTGACCCTCGCGCCGCGTCCCGGCGGCAGGCTGACGCGGGCGTCCGCCGTACAGGAGACCGCGCGCGGACGGGTGGAGTCCGCGTGGTCGGTGACCGGCGCGACGATCACGCTCGACGTCCTCATCCCGCCCGGCGCCGAGGCGACGGTGCGGATACCGACCAGCGATCCGGGCCGGGTGGCCGAGTCGGCGCGGCCGATCGGGGAGTGCGGGCACGTGACCGTGCTCGGCCACGCCGGACAGGGAGATGGAGCGCTGGTGTGCGCGGTGGCGTCCGGCCGCTACCGCTTCACGGCCCCCTGGGCCGCGAACGAACCCCCCGCTGTGACCGAGAGGACGACATCATGAACACTCCCTCACGCCGCGACTTCCTGCGACTGGGCGGCGCCGCCGCCGCGACGGCGACGCTGGCCTCCTGCGGCTGGGGCCGCTCCGACACGGGCACGGCGACCACGGGGGGCTCGGGCGGGACGACGCTGAAGGTGTGGGACCAGTTCACCACGTCCCCGCAGAACGAGACCGTCAAGAAGATCTACGACGCGTACAGGAACGCCACGATCGTGCGCAACGCGCAGAACGGCGACCAGATGACCACGGTCGGCAAGACCGCGCTCGCCTCCGGCACCGGCCCGGACGTCATCTACTACCAGGTCGGCCTGGGCAACGCGGGCGTGCTCGCCGAGGCCGGGCTGATCCGGCCGCTGGACGACGTGGCCGCGAAGTACGGCTGGCTGGACCGGCTCACGCCGTTCGCGGTGCGCGAGGCGTCGCTGGACGGCAAGCTCTACGGCCTGCCCAACGAGTCGGAGAACACGGTCCTGTTCTACAACAAGACCCTGATCGACAAGGCCGGGCTGACCGTGCCCGAGACCTTCGACGACCTGCTGACCTTCGCCGCCGCGGCGACCAAGAAGGGCTACACCCCGATCGCGTACGGGCAGGCGGACGTCTACCCGTGCTGGTGGGCCTTCTCGATGATGGCCAACAACGTCAACGGCGCCCAGGCCATGGGTGAGCTGATCTTCGACAACAAGGGGAGCTGGAACACCCCCGAGATGGTCGAGGCGATCAAGCTGTTCTTCGTGGACCTGGTCAAGGCGGGCGGGTTCATCAAGGACCTCAACTCCCTGGGCGGGCCGGACGCGCAGTCGCTGTTCCTGGCCGGCAAGGCGCTGATGAACCTCAACGGCACCTGGGCGGTCGGCACCATCGAGAAGGACATGCCGGGCCAGGAGATCGGCATCATGGCCATGCCGTCGATCGGCGGCGGCGCGCGGGTCTACCCGGCCGGGTCGGGCTCGGCGTACCACATCTCGGCCAAGAGCCCGCACGCCGAGGAGGCGGCGGCGTTCCTGGACTTCCTCTACCAGCCCGCGCAGCTCCGGCCGTGGGTGGAGGAGGCGAAGATCTTCCCGCCGGTGCCGTTCGACGCCTCCGGCTGGAACCTCAGCCCGCTGCTCAAGCTGGCCATGGAGGCCGCGCAGACCGGCGGCGGCGACGCCAAGACCAACATCGGCTACGCCGTCAACCACGGCCTGGCCTCGCCCGGCTTCCTCAAGGCCATGACCAGCGGCTTCCAGGCCGTGGTGGCGGGCGACAAGACGCCGGAGAAGCAGGCCGAGGAGCTGCAGAAGGCGTGGGAGGCGGGCCTGACCTCATGACCGTGACGGTTCCCCGTACGCGGCCGAGGGCCGCCCGCCGCGCCGCGACCGGCCCGCCCGGCCGGCGGCCCCGGCGCGGCCACGGCATCTCCTACGCGTTCCTGCTGCCCGCCGGCGCCCTGTACGCGGTGTTCATCCTGTATCCGCTGGCCGAGTCGGTCTTCCTCAGCCTGACGAGCTGGGACGGCGCCCAGCCGGAGAAGGAGTTCGTCGGCCTGGCCAACTTCGAGCGGATGCTCGGCGACGAGCTGTTCTGGCGCTCCCTGGGCCACAACGTGGTGTGGGTGGTGCTCGGCACCGCCGCCACCATGGCCGTGGCCATGCTGCTGGCCATGCTGGTGTGGTCCAGGCCGCGCGGCTTCACCGCCTTCCGCACCCTGTACTTCATGCCGCAGGTGCTCCCCGCGGTCATCGTCGGCATCGTGTGGAGCTGGATCTACAACCCGGCCTTCGGCATCCTGAACCGCGCGCTGGAAGCCGTCGGCCTGGAGTCCTGGGCGCGGGGCTGGCTCGGCGACCCCGATCTCGCCCTGTACGCCGTGCTGGCCGCGGCCGTGTGGGCGCAGATCGGCCTGGCGTTCGTCATCTTCACCGCCGCGCTGCAGAACGTGGACACCGACCTGATCGACGCCGCCCGGGTGGACGGCGCCAACGCCTGGCAGCGCTTCCGCAACGTCGTGGTGCCCCAGCTCGCCAACGCGATCACGCTGGTCACGGTGCTGCTGCTCACCCACGGCTTCCAGGCGTTCGACCACGTGTGGATCATGACGAAGGGCGGCCCGGACGACTCCACCCAGCTCATCGCCACCTACACCTACCAGAAGGCGTTCATGGAGAACGAGGTCGGCTACGGCGCCACCCTGTCCCTGGTCCTCACCGTGATCTCGCTGATCGTCTCGGTGGCCGTGGTGCGAGTGCGGGAACGGGAGCGGATCAGCCTGTGAAACGAGACATCGCGCCGCGGCGGGTCATGGGGCTGACCGTGCAGGGCGCCCGCTACCTGCTGCTCATCCTGTTCGCCGTGCTGTTCCTGATGCCGTTCGTGTGGATCTGGTTCTCCGCGCTCAAGAGCACCGCCGAGATCAACGCCGACCCGTTCGGCGTGCCCGGCGAGCTGATGTGGGGCAATCTGGCCGAGGCGTGGACGACCGGCAGGTTCGGCACCTACATCGGCAACTCGGTGCTGTACGCCGTGTTCGTCGTGCCGCTGGTCACCGCGTTCTCCTGCCTGGCCGGGTACGCCCTGGGCGCCCGCCGCCCGCCCGGCGAGCGGCTGATCTTCGGCGCGTTCCTGCTCGGCATCATGGTCCCGTTCCAGTCGATCATGATCCCGCAGTACTACCTGATCCGCGACCTGGACCTGCTGGGCACGTACTGGGGCGTGATCGTGCCCAGCGTCGCGCTCGGCCTGGCCTTCGGCGTGTTCCTGATGCGGGCCTTCTTCCGCGGCCTGCCGCAGGAGATCGGCAACGCCGCCCGCATCGACGGCGCGGGGGAGTGGCGGGTGTTCACCCGGATCATGCTGCCGCTGGCCCGCCCCGGCCTGATCACGCTGGTCGTGCTGCAGTTCATGTTCACCTGGAACATGTTCCTGATCCCGCTGCTGTACGGGCAGGACGAGAACCTGCGCCCGATCTCCACCGGGATCATGTTCTTCATCGGCGAGTACAGCGTGGACCGATCCATGATCGCCTCCGGGGTCACGCTGGCGAGCATCCCGATCATCGCGGTCTACCTCGTCCTGCAACGGCACTTCATCCAGGGCATGACCGCGGGCGCGCTCAAGTGAAGGGCGCGCTGGAGTGAAGGGCGCGCTGAAGTGAAGGGCGCACGGAAGTGAAGGAAGGTCTCATGCGACTGGCAGGCAAGAAGGCGATCGTCACCGGCGCGGGAGGGGCGCTGGGCGCGACCATCGCCCGCACCCTCGCCCGCGAGGGGTGCGACGTGGCCGGCCTGGACATCGCCCCCGACGGCCTGGCCGCCACCGCGGACGCCGTACGGGCCCTGGGCCGGGAGGCGCTGGAGGTCAAGGCGGACATCACCGGCTTCGACGCGACGCAGACGGCGGTCGGCGAGGTCATCGCGGCCTGGGGCGGGGTGGACATCCTGGTCAACAACGCCGGCGGCGGCATGGTCCGCTGGTTCCACGAGATGAGCGCCGAGGACTGGCGCAGGATGACCGACGTCAACCTGACCAGCGTGTTCAACGTGACCCGGGCCGTGGTGCCGTCGATGCTGGAGCGCGGCGGCGGGCGGATCGTGAACATCTCCTCCATCGCGGCGGTGCGCGGCGGCCGGCTGGTGCGCGGCGCCACCGCGTACGCCGCCGCCAAGGCCGGCGTCATCGGCCTGACCAAGGCCCTGGCCATCGAGCTGGCCGAGAAGGGCATCACGGTCAACTGCATCGCCCCCGGCGCCCAGCACACCCCCGGCCGCGACCGCGACACCCCCGAGCAGCGCGAGAGGCTGCTCGCGCAGATCCCCACCCGCACCCTGGGCCGCCCCGAGGACCTGGCCGAGAGCATCGTGTTCTTCTGCCTGCCCTCGGCGGACTACCTCACCGGGGTCATCCTGCCGCAGGACGGAGGGCACTCGATCTGATGGGCGACCTGGAGCGCGGACGCGCAAAGTACGACGAGGTGTACGGCGAGGGCGCCGCCGACCGGCTGCTCGCCGCCCTCGACGGCTGGGGCTCCGACATCGGCCGATACGGCGTGGAGTTCAACTTCGGCGAGATCTACTCCCGGCCCGGCCTGGACCTGCGGCAGCGGCAGATCGCCTCGATCGCCGCCCTGGTCACGCTGGGGGGTGTCGAACCGCAACTCACCGGCCATATCAAAGCAGGGCTCAATGTGGGCCTCTCGCCCACGGAGATCGTCGAGACGATCATCCACTGCGTGCAGTACGCCGGGTTCCCCCGGACGATCAACGCGATCAACGTGGCGAAGAAGGTCTTCCAGGAGAGGGGCGTGACGTGACCAGTGTCGTGCTGATCGGCACGCTGGACACCAAGGGCGCCGAGTACGCCTGGCTGCGCGACCGGCTCGCCGGGCTCGGCTGCGAGGTCGTGCTCGTGGACGCCGGCACCGGCGAGCCGCGTACCCGGGCCGACGTGACGAACGCCGAGGTGGCGGCGGCGGCCGGGGCCGACCTCGCGGCCCTGCGCGCCGCCGGCGACCGGGGCGCGGCCGTCACCGTGATGGCCGAGGGCGCGGCGGTCGTGCTGGCCCGGCTGCGCGCCGAGGGCCGGGCCGACGGCGTGCTCGCGGTCGGCGGCAGCGGCGGCTCGTCCATCGCGGCGCGGGCGGTGCGCGACCTGCCCGTCGGCGTGCCCAAGCTGATCGTGTCCACCATGGCCTCCGGCGACGTGACGCCGTACGTCGGGGCCAAGGACGTGACCATGATGTACAGCGTCGTGGACATCGCCGGGATCAACCGGGTGTCCCGGGTCGTGCTGGGCAACGCGGCGGCGGCCATCGCCGGCATGGCGCGGGCCGGCGAGCCGGAGGGCGCCGACGACCGGCCGCTGGTCGCGGCGTCCATGTTCGGCGTGACCACCCCGGCCGTCGAGGCCGCCAAGGCCCGGCTGGAGGAGCTGGGCTACGAGGTGCTGGTCTTCCACGCCACCGGCGCGGGCGGCCGGGCCCTGGAGGGGCTGGCCGAGAGCGGCATGCTCGCCGGGGTGCTCGACCTGACCACCACCGAGCTGGCCGACGACCTGGTCGGCGGGGTGCTCAGCGCGGGGCCTGAACGGCTCACCGCCGCCGGGCGGCACGGGGTGCCGCAGGTGGTCGCGCCCGGGGCGCTCGACATGGTCAACTTCGGCCCCCGCGACACCGTCCCCGCCGCCTTCGCCGGCCGCAACCTGTACGTGCACAACCCCACCGTCACGCTGATGCGTACGACGGTGGAGGAGATGGCCGAGCTGGGCCGCAGGGTCGCCGCCAAGCTGCGCGCGGCCACCGGGCCCACGGCGCTGTTCGTCCCGCTCGGCGGGGTGTCGGCGCTCGACTCGCCCGGCGCCGCCTTCCACGACCCCAAGGCCGACGCCGCCTGCTTCGAGGCGATGGAGGAGGGCCTGCGCGGCTCACCGGCCGAGGTGCGGGTGATGGACGCGCACATCAACGACCCGGAGTTCGGCCGGGCCATGGCCGGACGCCTGCACGAGATGATCAAGGAGGCGCGATGAACCGCCAGGAGATCCTCGACCGGCTGCGCCGCACCGTCGCCGAGGGCAGGCCGGTGATCGGCGCGGGCGCCGGCACCGGGCTGTCCGCCAAGTGCGCCGAGGCGGGCGGCGTCGATCTGATCATCATCTACAACTCCGGCCGCTACCGGATGGCCGGGCGCGGCTCGCTGGCCGGGCTGCTGCCGTACGGCGACGCCAACCAGATCGTGGTGGAGATGGCCGGCGAGGTGCTGCCGGTCGTCAAGGACACCCCGGTGCTGGCCGGGGTGTGCGGCACCGACCCGTTCCGGCTGATGCCCAGGTTCCTGGACCAGCTCGCCGCCATGGGCTTCTCCGGGGTGCAGAACTTCCCCACGGTCGGCCTGTACGACGGCGTCTTCCGGCAGAACCTGGAGGAGACCGGCATGGGCTACGACCTGGAGGTCGAGATGATCCGCCAGGCCGCCGAGCGGGACCTGCTCACCGCGCCGTACGTGTTCGACCCGGACCAGGCGCGGGCCATGGCCGAGGCGGGGGCCGACGTGCTGGTGCCGCACGTCGGCCTGACCACCAAGGGCAGCATCGGCGCGGGCACCGCCCTGACCCTGGACGAGGCGGTGGAGCGGGTGCAGGCGATGCGCGACGCGGCGGCCGAGGTTCGCCCCGACATCCTCGTGCTGTGTCACGGCGGGCCCATCGCCGAGCCGGACGACGCGGCGTACGTGCTGGCGCGCACGCGGGGTGTCGTCGGCTTCTTCGGCGCGTCCTCGGTGGAGCGGCTGCCCACCGAGCGGGCGATCACCGAGCAGGTGGCCGCGTTCAAGAGCGTGAAGATCTAGGAGGGAGCGAGGATGCACCTCAGCCCGGAGAAGGTGACCACCATGTCCTTCGACTGGGGGTCCATCAAGTGGTTCGTCACCCCGTCCACGGTGCCCGGCGCGGCCAGCACCCTCGGAGAGGTGATCGTCAACCCGGGGCGCGGGCACGCCCGGCATAACCACCCCGGCGCCGAGGAGATCATCTACGTGATCTCCGGCGAGGCGATGCAGATGGTGGACGACGGCGAGCCCTTCCCGATCAAGGAGGGCGACACCGTGCACATCCCCAAGGGCGCCTACCACTCCACGTACAACTCGACGTGGCGCCCGCTGCGGCTCATCGTCACCTACACGCCGGGCGGGGAGGAGAAGGCGCTGGAGGGCGCCCCCGACTTCTGCCTGCACGCCCCCGGCGAGGTCCCGGAGTGGACCCAGGCGGCCCGATGACCGTGGTCCGCCGCGGCACGCCCTGGAGCACGGGCAGGCCGTACTGGTCCGACCTGACCGCGGCGGGCGCCTTCACGGTGCCCGCCGCGGGCGGCCGGTTCGACCGGCACTACCACGACTGCGACGAGTACTGGCTGATCATCGAGGGCCGCGCCCGCGTCCTGACCGGCGGCAAGGAGCACGACGTGGGGCCGGGCGACCTGGTGTGCACCCGCGCCGGCGACGAGCACGACATCCTCGCCCTCCTCGGCGGCCCGCTGACCGGCTTCTTCTTCGAGGGCCCGCTGATCCCCGACGGGCGCCCCGGCCACCTGCACCGCGCCCCCGGCCTGGCGCGCGGCCACGAGGTCCCGGTCATCTGACGGAGAGTGAGCGGGTTGTTTCCCTTTGTGGCAGGTCGGGCATGGGGAGGAAGTGGAACAACTTGGGGGATTCGGACAAGGTGACGGGGGCGCGGAGCAGGTAGGGGACCGGTTCTCCGCGGTCGTGTCCGGGGTGTCGGAGGACACCCTCGACGAGTGGTACGCGAGCCTGGGCGTCACGGGGCTGACACCGGCCGCCTGGTCCCTGCTGCGGGCCGTGGCCCGCGGCGACACCGGGGCTCCGGGAGGCGTACGCGGGTGGCTGCGCACGCGGGCGTACCGGCGCAGGTTGCCGGAGTTCCTCGCCCTGGGCGACGAGCGGTGCGGCGAGATGCGCGACATGATCGCCCGGGTGCGCACCCCGGAGGAGCTGGCCCTGCTCTGGCAGGGCCCCGTCGGCGGCTACCTGCACCTCGCCGCCGGCATGGTGCGGGCCTCGAAGGCCGGGGAGTACCCCGGCGACCACCGCCGCCTGGAGATCGCGGCGCCGGGGTGCGGCGAGGACGCGCCCGGCGACGGGGTATGGGGCGAGGTGGAACGGGCCTTCGGCGTGTTCCGGGCGTACTGGCTGCGCGCCGGGGAACTGAGCGGGCACGGCGGCGACCTGTTCTTCCTGCCGCAGGAGGAGCTGTCCTGGGTGCTGTGCGGGGACGAGGAGGTCCTGGCGGCGGTGCCGCAGCGGCGGGCGGCCTACGAGGGGCGCGCCCGCTGAAATTCCGCCGTATTTCCGCCGTCCAGGGCGTCGGAGAAGCGGGCTCTCGTACGACGGAGGGGTGTGGAACGACCAGCGGGCGTCGAACAGGACCCGGGGATCGCGCTGCTCGATCTGTACGACGAGGCGCTGCCCCAGGTCTACGGCTACCTGCTCGCACGCTGCGGGCAGCGGGCGCTGGCCGAGGACCTGACGGCCGAGACCTTCCTGGCCGCCGTCGAGGCGGCCAGGCGCGGGCCGCCCCACGCCGTGAGCGTGGGGTGGCTCATCGGCGTGGCCCGGCACAAGCTCGTGGACCACTGGCGGCGCGCCGAGCGCGAGGAGCGCGGGCTGCGCCTGGTGAGCGGGTCCGCCCGCGACGACTGGTTCGAGGACCCCTGGGACGAGCGGCTGGACGCGATGCTCGCCCGCGAGGTGCTGGGCTCGCTCGGGCCGCACCACCGGGCCGCGCTGACGCTGCGCTACCTCGACGGGCTGCCGGTCCCGGAGGTCGCCGACCTCCTCGGCCGCACCGTCCACGCCACCGAGGCGCTGCTGGTCAGGGCGCGCAAGGCGTTCCGCGGCTCGTACGAGGAGCGCCTGGCCGCCCCCGACAGGAAGGAGGACCCCGATGCGTGACCCCTTCGAGGCCCTCCGCGAGCAGGTGCGGCCGGTCGCGCCCGACCCCGCCTTCGCGGCCCGGCTGCGCGCCCGGCTGGAGCGCGCCGTGCTCGACCCCGCCCACCACTGGAGGAGAGACGACATGACCACCGGCACCATGCTGCGCCACGGCGACCTCGGGTACGCCTCGCTGTGGCTGCCCGACGCCGCCAAGGCCGCCGAGTTCTACGGGGACGTGCTCGGCTGGCGGATCGCCCCCGGCAGCACCGAACAGGGACGCCGGATCGAGGGCGTCACGCCGTCGCTGGGCATCTGGGGCGGCCAGGAGCGCCGCACGCTGTTCCTGTGCTACGCCGTGGACGACATCGCCGCCGCGATCGAGCGGATCAGGGCCGCCGGGGGCACCGCCGGCGAGGCGACGCGGGAGCCGTACGGGCTGATCTCGATGTGCCAGGACGACCAGGGCCTGCCCTTCGCCGTCTACGAGGACGCCGGCGAGGGCCGTCCCGCCGCCGGCCCGCCGCACCCCGGCGAGCTGGCCTACCTCACCATCGAGGTGCCCGACGACGAGGCCGCCAAGGCGTTCTACGGCGCGGTCTTCGGCTGGGAGTTCACCCCCGGCAGCGTCGAGCACGGCTGGAACGTCCTGGACGCGGGCCGCGAGCTGCGGCCGATGACCGGCCTGTGGGGCGGCCGGGCCGAGGCCAGGGCGGTGCCCATGTACGCGGTCGCCGACATCGAGGCGGGCGTCGCCGCGGTCCGGGCCAAGGGCGGCACGGCCGGCGACCCGGTCGCGCGGCCGTTCGGGCAGATGGCGGAATGCCACGACGACCAGGGCTGTTTCTTCTACCTGGGCCGCCTGACGCCCTGAACCCCCGGCGGCGCCGCGGATATCGACTGGCGGAGTACCGGGTGCGGTTGCCTATCCTTACGGGGGCGGTCGTTCATGGGGCGGCCGGGAAAGCGACCATGGGAAGCACTTCGTTGAACTCTCCGCGCGACGATCTGCGTGCGCGCGACCGTACGCCCGGCCCGGTGCCCGGCGCGGCACCCGGCGCGACCGACACGCTCGACGAGCTGCGCACGCGGCTGGGCGAGCTGACCCTGCGCGACCAGCGGCGGCTGCGGCGGCGGATCGAGGGCGCGCGCAAGGTGCGCAACCGCGCCGCGCGGCAGAAGATCGCGGCCGAGATCGCCGCCGACATCGAGGCGGCCGAGCGGCGGGCCGAGGCCCGCCGCTCCGCCGTGCCCGCGATCACCTACCCCGAGGCGCTGCCGGTCAGCGCCCGCAAGGACGACATCCTGGCCGCGATCCGCGACAACCAGGTCGTGATCGTCGCCGGCGAGACCGGCTCCGGCAAGACCACCCAGCTCCCCAAGATCTGCCTGGAGCTGGGCCGGGGCGTGCGCGGGCTGATCGGGCACACCCAGCCGCGCCGGATCGCGGCCCGCACCGTCGCCGAGCGCGTCGCCGAGGAGCTGAACACCGAGCTGGGCCAGGCCGTCGGCTACAAGGTCCGCTTCACCGACCACGTGAGCGACTCCACGCTGGTCAAGGTGATGACCGACGGCATCCTGCTGGCCGAGCTGCAGACCGACCGCTCGCTCGACCAGTACGACACCCTGATCATCGACGAGGCCCACGAGCGCAGCCTCAACATCGACTTCATCCTCGGCTACCTGAAACAGCTCCTGCCCAAGCGCCCCGACCTCAAGGTGATCATCACCTCGGCCACGATCGACCCCGAGCGCTTCTCCCGCCACTTCGGCGACGCCCCGATCATCGAGGTCTCCGGCCGCACCTACCCGGTCGAGGTGCGCTACCGCCCCCTGGAGGAGGACCAGGAGGACCAGATCCAGGCGATCTCCGACGCCATCGACGAGCTGTGCGCCGAGGGGCCGGGCGACATCCTCGTCTTCCTCAGCGGCGAGCGCGAGATCCGCGACACCGCCGACGCCCTGGCCAAGCAGAACCTCCGCGACACCGAGATCCTCCCCCTGTACGCGCGGCTGTCGGCCGCCGAGCAGCACCGCGTCTTCCAGCCCCACTCCGGCCGCCGCATCGTCCTGTCCACCAACGTCGCCGAGACCTCGCTCACGGTCCCCGGCATCAAGTACGTCGTCGATCCCGGCTTCGCCCGCGTCTCCCGCTACAGCCACCGCACCAAGGTGCAGCGCCTGCCCATCGAGCCGATCTCCCAGGCGTCGGCCAACCAGCGCAAGGGCCGCTGCGGCCGGGTCTCCGACGGCATCTGCGTCCGGCTGTACTCCGAAGAGGACTTCCTGAGCCGGCCGGAGTTCACCGACCCCGAGATCCTGCGCACCAACCTGGCCTCGGTCATCCTGCAGATGACCTCGATCGGCCTGGGCGACATCGCGGCGTTCCCGTTCGTGGAGCCGCCGGACCAGCGCCAGGTCAAGGACGGCGTCAACCTGCTGCAGGAGCTGGGCGCCTTCGACGAGGCCAAGCGGATCACCCCGCTCGGGCGCAAGCTGGCCACCCTGCCGGTCGATCCACGCCTGGCCCGCATGGTCCTGGAGGCCGACCGCAACGGCTGCGTGCGCGAGGTCATGGTGATCGCCGCCGCGCTGTCGATCCAGGACCCGCGCGAGCGCCCGGCCGACAAGCAGCAGGCCGCCGACGAGAAGCACCGGCGCTTCGCCGACAAGGACTCCGACTTCCTCGCCTACCTCAACCTGTGGGCCTACCTGCAGGAGAAGCAGAAGGAGCTGTCCTCCAGCGCCTTCCGCCGCCTGTGCAAGGCCGAGTTCCTGAACTACCTGCGCGTACGCGAGTGGCAGGACGTCTACGGCCAGCTCAGGCAGATGTCCAAGGCGCTGGGCGTCACCATGAACAGCGTGCCCGGCGACCCGCACAAGGTGCACGTGTCGCTGCTGTCGGGCCTGCTGTCGCACATCGGCCTGAAGGACGTCGATCGCAAGGCCGACAAGGACGGCCCGCGGCGCCCGATCCAGGAGTACCTCGGCGCCCGCAACGCCCGCTTCGCCATCTGGCCGGGCTCGGCGCTGGCCAAGAAGCAGCCGCAGTGGGTGATGTCGGCCGAGCTGGTGGAGACCTCCCGGCTGTGGGCCAGGATCAACGCCAAGATCGAACCCGAGTGGGTCGAGCCGCTGGCCCAGCACCTGATCAAGCGCACCTACTCCGAGCCGCACTGGGAGAAGAGCCAGGCGGCGGTGGTGGCGTACGAGCGGGTCACCCTGTACGGCGTGCCGATCGTCGCCCAGCGCAAGGTCAACTACGGCCGGATCGACCCCGAGATGTCGCGCGAGCTGTTCATCCGGCACGCGCTGGTGGAGGGCGACTGGGACACCCACCACGCCTTCTTCCGCGAGAACCGCAAGCTGCTCGACGAGGTCGAGGAGCTGGAGGAACGCGCCCGGCGCCGCGACATCCTGGTGGACGACGAGACGCTGTTCGACTTCTACGACCAGCGGGTGGGCGAGGAGGTCGTCTCCGGCCGCCACTTCGACGCCTGGTGGAAGAAGGTCCGCCAGGAGCAGCCCGACCTGCTCAACTTCGAGAAGTCGATGCTGATCAGCGAGCGGGCGGCCGAGGTCAGCGAGCGCGACTACCCCGACACCTGGCGCCAGGGCGGGCTGCGCTTCCCGCTCACCTACCAGTTCGAGCCCGGCGCCGACGCCGACGGCGTGACCGTGCACATCCCGCTGTCGGTCCTCAACCAGGTCTCGCCCGACGGCTTCGACTGGCAGATCCCCGGCCTGCGCCTGGACCTCGTCGCGGCGCTGATCAGGTCGCTGCCCAAGGCGCTGCGCCGCAACTTCGTGCCCGCCCCCGACTTCGCCCGCCGGGTGCTCGAAGGCGCCGAGCCGCGCCGCGAGCCGCTGCTGGCCGTGCTGGAGCGCGAGCTGCACGCGATGACCGGCGTGACCGTCGCGCGTGAGGACTGGCAGCTCGACCAGGTGCCCGACCACCTGCGCATCACCTTCCGGGTGGTGCAGGGCAAGAAGACCCTGGCCGAGGACAAGGACCTCGCCGCGCTCAAACGCCGCCTCGCCCCACGGCTGCGCGCCACCCTGTCCAAGGCGGGCGAGGAGCTGGAGCGCGGCGGCCTGCGCGGCTGGGAGGACGTCGGCACCCTGCCCAAGACGTTCGAGCAGCGGCGGATGAAGGCCTACCCCGCGCTCGCCGACGAGGGCGACAGCGTCGCGGTGCGCATGTTCGAGACCGAGTCGGAGCAGCGCCGCGCCATGTGGGCCGGCACCCGCAGGCTCGCCCTCCTCGGCAGCCCCAACCCGGCCAAGTGGGTGCTCGGCCAGTTGTCCAACCAGGCCAAGCTGGCGCTCAGCCGCAGCCCGCACCAGGGCGCGACCGCGCTGTTCGACGACTGCGTGGCCTGCGCCGCCGACAAGCTCATCGCCGACGTGGGCGGCCCCGCCTGGGACGAGGGCGGCTTCGCCCGCATCCAGGAGCACGTGCGCGCCGAGCTGTTCGACACCACCCTCGACGTCGTACGCCGGGTGGAGGGCATCCTCGCCCTGTGGCACGCCGTCGGCACCACCCTGGGCGAGCTGCGCGGCGGCGCTACGGCGGCGGCCGTACAGGATGTGCGCGACCAGGTGGCCCGGCTCGTCTACCCCGGCTTCGTCACCGCCACCGGCCACCGCCGCCTGCCCGACCTGCACCGCTACCTGCGCGCCGCCGAACGCAGGCTGGCCAAGCTCCCCGACGACCCGTACCGCGACGAGGAGTGGATGCTCAAGGTGCACGACGTGGAGGACGACTACCACGACCTCCTCGACCGCCTGCCGCCCCCGCGCCGCGAGGACGACGACGTCACCGAGATCCGCTGGATGATCGAGGAACTGCGGGTCAGCTTCTTCGCCCAGACCCTCGGCACGCCCTACCCGGTCTCGGAGAAGCGCATCCGCAAGGCCATCGACAAGATCACCTGAAGATCCCGGTGTCCGGCTCGAACTCCACCGGCGCCGGCGATCACACCTCCGCGCCCACCGCCACGGTGTGGATCTCCTGGTACCTCCCGTCGCGCAGATCGCCGAACAGCGTCACGGCGGCGGGCTCGGCCACCGGATCGACCAGAAGGAACAGCGGCACCCCGCCCCGCGCGTGAAGGGCGGGCTTGCGCTCCCGGTCGATCGTCACGCTGCCCGGCGAGACGATCTCGGAGACCAGGATCAGCCCATGGGAGCGAAGCCGGTGATCATGCGGTGCGCTCTGTGGCCCTTCGTGGTCGAACAGGCACTGTGAGTATCGCACGCGAGCGCGGTGCCGGGAGGGCTGCCACTAAAGTTGGGGAATGAGCGAGATTCGGGCGCTGGTGTTCGACGTGGGCGAGACGCTGATCGACGAGACGCGGATCTGGTCGCGGTGGGCCGATCGGCTGGGGGTGCCCCGGCTGACCATGCTGGGGCTGCTCGGGGGGATGGCCGCGCTCGACCGTTCCCACACCGCCGCCCTGCTGCTGATCCGCCCCGATCTGGACGTCGAGGCCGAGCTGGCCGCGTGGCGGCGCGAGGAGCCCGACGGGCTGCGCGAGAACTTCGACCAGGACGACCTGTACCCCGACGTGCGCGAGGTGCTGGCCGGGCTGCGCGCCGCGGGCTACCAGGTGGTGATCGCGGGCAACCAGCCGCCGCAGGCCGCGGGGGCGCTGGCGGCCATGGAGCTGCCGGTGGACGCGATCCACACCTCGGCCGAGTGGGGCGTGGAGAAGCCCGACCCCGGCTTCTTCAGCAAGGTCGCGGCGGTGGTCGGGCGCGAACCCGGTGAGATCCTGTACGTCGGCGACCGCCTGGACAACGACGTGCGGCCCGCGCGGGCCGCCGGGATGCGCGCGGCGCTGCTGCGCCGAGGGCCGTGGGGGTTCCTGCACGCCGAGCGCCCCGAGGCGGGCGAGGCCGACCTGGTGATCGACGGCCTCGCCGACCTGCTGCCCGCGCTGGCGAACGGGCTCGGCCCCCGCTGAGCGGGCCCGCGCCGCCCGGTCGCGGGAGGGGCGCGCGGGCGGGTTCCGCGTGGCCGCGCGGAACCCGCCAGGGGGAGGGCTCGCGGCGGCTCAGCCGGTGGCGGCCTTCGCGCCCGGCGGGGCCGGGGCCAGGCCGGTGTCCAGGTCCAGGTCTCGGGTCTCCGGGGCGAGCGCCAGCCCGGCGGCGGTGAGCAGCAGGGCCGCCACCACGTACAGCGAGATCGCGACCGAGGTGCCGAACGCCTCCAGCAGGGCCAGGGAGATGATCGGCGCGAGCGCGCCGCCCAGCACACCGGCGATCTGGTAGCCCATCGACGCGCCGCTGTAGCGGAGCCGGGTGCTGAACAACTCGGCGATGAAGGCGGCCTGCGGGCCGTACATGGCGGCGTGGGCGGCCAGCGCGATCACCGCGGCCAGCACGATCAGCGGCGTGGAGCGGGTGTCCAGCAGCGGGAAGAACGCGAACACCCAGATCCCGGCCGCGACCGCGCCCGCGAGGTAGACCGGGCGCCTGCCGAGGCGGTCGGACAGCGCGCCGAACAGCGGGATCAGGCCGAGCTGCACCGCCGAGCCGATGAGGACCGCGTTCAGCCCGACCGTGCGGTCCAGGCCGAGCGTGCCGGAGACGTACTGCACGATGAACAGGGCGAAGGTGTAGAACGCGACGTCCACCCCGATCCGGGCGAAGATCGCCGACAGCAGGGCGCGCGGGTGCGACCGGATCACGTCCAGCACCGGCATGCGCGCCTTCCTGTTGTGCCGCTCGACCTCGGCGAACAGCGGCGACTCCGCGATCCGCAGCCGGATCCACAGCCCGACGACCACCAGCAGGCCCGAGAGCAGGAACGGCACCCGCCAGCCCCAGGACAGGAACGCCTCCTCCGGCAGCGTGGCGGCCATCGCGCCGAGGACGGCCGCGGCGAGCAGGTTGCCCGCGGGCACGCCGACCTGCGGCCAGCTCGCGTTCAGGCCCCGCCGTGACCGGTCGCCGTGCTCGATGGACATCAGCACCGCGCCGCCCCACTCGCCGCCGAGGCCGAGCCCTTGCAGGAAGCGCAGCGTGACCAGCAGCAGCGGCGCCGCCACGCCGATGGTGCCGTAGCCGGGCAGCAGGCCGATCAGCACGGTCGAGACGCCCATGATCAGCAGCGTGACGACCAGGACGTTCTTGCGGCCGATGCGGTCGCCGAAGTGGCCGAAGACGATGCCGCCGACCGGCCTGGCCACGAAGCCGACGGCGTAGGTGGTGAAGGCGATGAGGGTGGCGGTCAGAGGCTCGAAGGTGGGGAAGAACAGCTTGCCGAAGACCAGGGTCGCCGCGGTGCCGTACAGGAAGAAGTCGTACCACTCAAGGGAGGTGCCGATGAGGCCGGCGGTGATCACCCGCCGTGCTTGACGATGGGAGCCTGCCATCGCGTTCGCTCCTGTCGGGGGATTTCTTTCAACATAAGGATCGTTGAACAATCCGACAAGAGGCTTGTGGATTCTTTGTGCGATGATTTCGCCATGGACGACGTCGCCGCCCTGGAACGCGATCGTGATCGCCTGAGCCGCAGCAGCACCGCCGAACGCGTGGCCGACATCCTGCGCGAGCGCATCGCCGAGGGCTTCTTCACCCCCGGCCAGCGGCTGTCGGAGGAGGCGATCGGCACCGCGCTTGGCGTCTCGCGCAACACCCTGCGCGAGGCGTTCCGCCTGCTCGGCCACGAAGGGCTGCTCAGGCACCAGCTCAACCGGGGCGTGTTCGTGCGGGTCCTGTCGCTGGAGGACGTCACCGACCTCTACCGGGTGCGCCGCGTGATCGAGTGCTCCGCCGTACGGCGGGCCACCCCGGACGCGCTCGGCCCGCTGCGCGAGGCGGTAGAGGACGGCGAGCGCGCGGCCGCCGAGAACCGCTGGCGCGACGTCGGCACCGCCAACCTCCGCTTCCACCAGGGCATCACCCGCCTGAACGGCAGCCAGCGGCTGGACGACTTGATGCGCCAGCTCCTGGCCGAACTGCGGCTGGTCTTCCACGTGATGCGCAACCCCCGGTCCTTCCACGAGCCGTTCGTGGCGCGGAACCGGGAGCTGCTCGAACTCATGGCGGCCGGGGAACTGGACAAGGCCGAGCGCGAGCTGGCCGCCTACTTCGACGACGCCGAGGCCCTGCTGGTGGAGGCGTACCGACCGGCCCCCTGACCCCCGCCGCGACCGCCCAGTGACCACCGCAAGGAGCGCCCCGCGACCGCCCGGTGACCACCGCAAGGAGCGCCCCGCGACCGCCCGGTGACCACCGCAAGGAGCGCCCCGCGACCGCCCAATGAGCGCCCGGCGAGGCCCCGGCGACCGGCCGGTGGGCGCCCGGCGAGCACCCGGCGAGCACCCGGTGGGCGTGCCCGTGAGCGCCCTCAGCCCACCGGTTCCACGGCGGCGGCCGGAGCCGCGGCCGGGAGCACCGGTGCGGGCGAGGTGCGCGCCCTGGCACGGGTCCTGACGAAGGCCGCCGCGGCCAGCAGGGTCGCTGCCACGGTGACGACCCCGGCGAGGTGCAGCGCCCCGCGCGGCCCCATCGTGTCCGACATCACACCGAGCAGCGGGCCGCCGATCGCCCCCGCCGCCGCGCCGACGATGCCGTTCACCGCGATGATCCGCCCGCGCATCTCCGGCGGGCTGTCGAGCTGGGCCCGCGTGCCCACGGTCGTGTCGATGATCACTGCCCCGGCGGCGATCGGCAGCATGAGCGCGCCGAACGTCATCACGTCCGGCATCAGCCCGCTGACCGCCTGCGCCGCGCTGACCACACCGGCGGTGACCAGCAGCAGCCGCAGGGTGAGCCGCGACCGCCCGGCGGCGAAGACCCCGCCCAGCACGGTGCCGACCGCGAAGACCGTGGACAGCACCCCGTACCCGGCCGCGCCGGCCCCGAGCGGCCCCGCGCTCATCGCGGCCATGGTCACCTGGTAGTTGCGGCCCAGGCTGCCCAGGACGAGCGCGAGCGCCAGCATCACCAGCAGCCAGGGGGTGCGCAGCACGTACGCGAGCCCGGCGCGCACGCCCCCGGGGTGCGTCCCGGACGCGGCGGCCAGCGGGATCGTGTGCATCTCGTCGGCCCGCATGACCAGCACGCACGCGACCACCGCGAAGAACGTGATCGCGTTGATCAGGAACAGCCAGGCGGGGCCGGTGAGGGGCATCAGCACCCCCGCCAGGCTCATGCCCAGGATGCGTCCGGCCGAGTTGATCAGCGACCCGAGCGCGAGCGAGTTCGGCAGGTCCTCCGGCGGCACCACCTCGGCCCCGAACCTGCCGAACGCGGGCCCCGTCAGCGCGGACACCACCCCGCTCACCAGCACGATCGCGTACACGGCCGCCACCGAACCCGTCCCGCCCAGCGCGATCATCGCCAGCAGCGCGGCCAGTACCGCCTGCGTCACCTGCGAGACCACGATCACCGGCCGAGAGGGCAGCCGATCCGCCAGCGCCCCGCCCCACATCCCCAGCACCAGCGTCGGCAGCGCCTGCAACACCAGGCTCAGCCCCACACTGGTCGCCGACCCGGTCGCGCTCAACACCATCCAGTTGACGCCCAGCACCTGCATCCAGGTCCCGGTCACCGAGACGATGTCGGAGAATGCCCAAAGGCGGTAGTTACGGTGACGAAACGATCGCAGCGCGGCAGCCGGGAGGGGCACAGCTTGTCCTAGCGTGGGGGACGGTCGAGACACGAGTCACCGAACGCCCCGCTTCCTCCCCCGGATTCCGATAAATCCCAAATGTGCCCCATGTCACACCCAATCCAGGTTTAAACCCCAGATAGCCCGCACGATGGGAGGGCGCGGGCGGACACGGGACCAGGGAATGGGCGGGCGGGCACCGGGGTGTGACGCCAGGGACTGGGGATGGCGCGGCGGACGCCGGTGGACGCGCGGGGCCGGGATGGCATGCGGGCGTGCGGGCGGGGCCGGGATGGCATGCGGGCGTGTGTGAACGGGCGGGGCCGGGATCCCGGCCGGGCGCGGGTGGGCGTGCGGGGCTGGGGTGGCGGGGCCGGGCGCGGGTGGCGGTGCGGGGCTGGGGTGGCGGGGCCGGGCGCGGGTGGCGGTGCAGGGCTGGGATGGCGGGGCCGGGCGCGGGTGGCCGCGCGGAGCCGGGGATGGGTGGGGCGGGGCGCGGCCGCCCTTGCCCCAGGCGTCCCGACTCGGCCGTCTCGTCGCGCGTCCCGCCCGGACCGTCCCGCCCGGTGTCCCGCGTGTCGCGGCCGTCCTGCCTGCCCTGTCGTGGCTGGGCTGATGTGGTCGGCCGCATCCGCTCTGCCCTGCCTGCCCTGCCCGGCCCTCCGGTAGGTGGGGTGTGCGGAGCCGGGCTACGGAGGTGGAGGGGCCAGGTACCCGGCGTGGCCGGCTGGGGGCGGGGTGCTGTCGGGTTACCGGCGGCGTGCCGGGACCACGTGGGAACGGGGACGGAAGGGCGTGTGCGCGGGGTGGGCCACCGCCCGTACCGGCCTGCTCCGGCCCGGTGCCGGGAGGCCGTGGTGGCCGCCTGACCGGGTGGGGCGATCGGGCCGTGAGCGTCGGCAGCGGACGGTGGTTGCGCGGGGTGCGTACGAGGTGCAGGGCTGCCGGCCATCCGCGTGCCGGCCGTCGGCGATCCGGGGGGACAGGGCCGCTCGGAAGGCACCGGACCGGTTCGGCCGGCAGTCCTGAGCCAGGGGTCAGAAGTCTTCAGGTCAGAAGTACAGGGCGAAGCTCGGGTGGTCCTTTCTGCAGGTCCACTGGATGAGCCAGGCGCCGTTGGCGGCGCTGTTGCCGCCGACGTTCAGGCACTTGGTGCTGTTCGAGTTCGCCAGCATCTGGCCCTTGCCGTAGGAGTTGCGCTTCCAGTACCAGAGGCTGTTCTGGTGGTTCTTGTTGCAGGGCCACTGGATGAGCCGCGCCCCGTTGTCCTTCGAGGAGCCCTTGACGTTGAGGCACATCTGGCTGTGGCGGTTGCGGATCAGGTAGGCCATGCGGCCTGCCTTGTCCAGGTAGTAGCCCTCGATCGTCCACTCCTGGTTGGCCCGCTTGCCGGCGGGCTTGCAGTCGTACAACTGGATGGTGGTTCCCCTCTCCTTGGAGGAACGCGGGACGTCGATGCAGCGGTTCTTGCCGTTGATGATGAACCGGAAGGGCTTGTACACCTTTGCCGCGAGTAGTTCGGCCACCTCGGCGGGGGGCTCCTCGCCGGGGTCGGGTGTTGTGGGTTCCAGTTCGCTCGGGGCGGGGGCGGTGGGCTCGGTGCTCACCGGTGGCGGGTCCGCGGGAGCGGGGTCCGTGGGTGCTGGGTCGGTGGGAGCAGAGTCGGTGGGAGCAGGGGTGGTGGGAGCAGGGGTGGTGGGTGCCGGGTCGGTCGGTGCCGGGGCGGTGGGGGCGGGATCCGTGGGCGCCGGGGTCGTGGGCGCGGGGTCGGACGGCTGCTGCTCGGCCGGGACGGGCGGGGCCGTCGGGGTGGTCGGGGTGGTCGGGGTGTCCGTCGCGGCTGCTGCGCTGATCGGTACGAGCGCGGAGAGCGAGGCGGTCGCGAGCGCCAACGCCAGATGACGGCTTCGTACGGGCATGGTGATACCCCATTTCCGAGGTGATGGGTTGCGGGGCGGCCATTCGAGAGCGGCCGCCGTCGGCGGACATCCGGCCGGATGTTCTTCTTGAACGCCGCAAACGTAAAACAAAGCCCGAAAACGGTCTTCAATCGGCGGTATGAGGCCGCCTCAAACTTTTGCCGTAGCGGGGCCTCCACCCCTGGTACTGAGCGCGCCTGCGGGCTCAACCGCAGGTCAGAGCGGCTCTCAAGGGCTGCCTATCAGGGGGGAAGCGCCGCGGTGGCCACGGGCGCGTGGGCCGGATGTGTGCCGCCCTGCCCGGCAGGGCGGAGCGTCATCCGATCGCGGGTTTCACCAGGCCGTGATCGTAGGCCAGGACGATGGCCTGCGCCCGGCTCGACAGGCCGAGCTTGGCCAGCACCCGGTTCAGGTGGGTCTTGACCGTGACCTCTCGCACCGAGATCGCGTCGGCGATCTGCCTGTTCGTCAGCCCGCGCCCGACGAGTTGCAGCACTTCGGTCTCTCGCGGGGTCAGCACGGACAGGTTCGCGTCCTGCCGGGAGCCGGGGTGCGCGCCGAATTCGGGGCGGGAGAACGCCTCGATCAGGCGCCTGGTGGCGGTGGGCGCCAGCAGGACGTCACCGGAGGCGACGGTGTGGATCGCCGAGATCAGCCGCTCGGGAGGCGTGTCCTTGAGCAGGAAGCCGGACGCGCCCAGCCGCAGCGAGTTGTACACGTACTCGTCCAGGTCGAAGGTGGTGAGGATGAGCACCTTGGGGGCGTGGTCGGCCGATCGGCCGCGCAGGATGCGCTCGGTGGCGACGATGCCGCTGATGCCGGGCATCCGGATGTCCATGAGCACCACGTCAGGGGCGGTGGCGAGGGCGAGGCGCACGGCCTCCTCGCCGCCGGCCGCCTCACCGACGACGTCCAGCCCGGGGGCGGCGCGGAGCAGGGCCGCCAGGCCCGAGCGGATGAGGACCTCGTCATCGGCCACGAGCACCTTGATCATGCGGCTCCTGACGGGCCCGCATCGGCCTGCTGCCCGAGTCTGGGGAGGCCGGCCAGCGGAAAGACGGCGATCACCTCGTACCCTCCCTGCGGCCGCGGTCCTGTGGTGATCGAACCCTCGTAGAGCCTGACACGTTCTGCCATGCCGATCAACCCGTGACCTCCGGAGTCGGTCGGTGGGAGGGACGCTGGGACGCCTTCAGTGCTCACGTGGACGCCTTCAGTGCCCACGCGGACGCCGTCGTCGCGTACGCGGACGGTCAGTTCCGCCGGTGCGTATGTGAGGCTCACCTCGGCACGGGCGCGTCCGGCGTGCTTGAGGGTGTTGGTCAGGGACTCCTGCACGATCCGGTAGACGCACAGGTCCAGTCCGGGCGGCAGGTCCCGGACCGTGCCGTGCACGGTGAACTCTATGGTCAGCCCGGCCCGGTTCATCCGCTCGACCAGCCAGTGCAGGCGCCGCACTCCGGGGGGTACGGCGTACAGATCCTCCTCGTCGCGGGTTTCGACCCGCAGGATCGACAGCAGCCGCCGCATCTCCGTGAGCGCCTGGTGACTGGTGTCGGCGATCACGTCCAGCGCCTGCTGGGAGGTCGGCGGGTCGGAGCGGGCGACGTAACGGCCAAGGCCGGCCTGCACCGCGATGATCGACATGTAGTTGGCCACCACGTCGTGCAACTCGCGGGCGATCTGCAGGCGTTCGTGCATGACCGCCCGTTCGGCCACGGCCGCCTGCTGGCGGTGCAACCGGTCGGCGAGCACGGCCAGCTCGGCGGTGCGGGTGGCGAGCTGCTCGGTGCGCTGTGCCAGCAGCCGCGCGCTGGTGCCGATGGCCACGACGACGCCGACCACCATCAGCGACTGCCCCAGGGCCGACAGCATCGCCTGCGGCACCCCCGGCGCCTGGGCGATGGCGTGCGTCCACTCCATCGTCACCAGCACCGCCCCGGCCGCCGTGTGGTGCCAGGGCCGGCGCACCGCGACGCTGTACAGCGCCAGCAGGGGGCCCATGTTGTTCGTCACGCTGTGGTAGCCGAGCACGTGGAACACCGTGGCGGCGGCCGTCGAGACCGCCAGGACGGTCGAGGGCGCACGCCTGCGCAACGCCAGCGGCAGGTTCACCACCGCGGTCAGCACCAGGGCGGTGAAATCCGCCGGCCGCCACGCCTGCTGGGGTTCCCAGACGGTCCACACCCAACTGCCCACGGCCATCCCCAGCGCCACTCCACCGTCGACGACGAGCGGATCGAGGCCGGACAAGCGCCGCAGGACCGGCGCGATACGCGAACGCATCAGGCACACACTAACGTCGCGCGGCCCGCGGTCGCATTCAACCGTGGTTGGACTTTCGTACTGCCGAGGATGGAGGCCGGGTGACCCCGGATCAGGCGGAGGGGGGCCAGTGGATCTGGCCGGCTATCGCGGTGGTGGTGCAGGTGCCGGGGCCGTCGTGGAGGAGGGCGGTGTAGGGGTCGCGGCGGGAGAGGGTGACCGGGTAGACGGCGAAGTCGGCGCGGCTGCCGGGGCTCAGGGTGCCGAGGCGGCCCAGGCCGTCGGACAGGCCGAGGGCGCGGGCGCCGCCCATGGTGGCGGTCTCGAAGGCCAGGCGGGCCAGGGTGGCGGCGCGGGCGCGGGTGTGGGGGGTCGCGGGGAGGAGGGCGTCCAGGAGGGCGCGGGCGGCGGCCAGGAGGTCGGGTGCGCCGGGGCCGGTGTGCAGGGCCACGGCGTTGCCCTCGGTGATCAGGGCGGTCAGGTCCTCGGGGGACGCGGTGGCGGGGGAGACGGCCACGGGGGTGCCGCGCAGGCGCAGCAGCTTGCGGTCGGCGGGGTCGAGGGGCGCGGCGGTGTGGACGAGGTGGGTGTAGGGGCCGAGCAGGCCGGTCTCGTCCAGCACGGCCAGGCGGTGGCGGGGGGAGGGCTCGGCGTGGAGGCGCAGGCCGAAGGTGCGGGCCAGGATGGCCAGGTCCTCCAGTACGGCGAGGTCGGGCGTGTGGGCCGCGATGCCGATCACGCCGGTGTGGTCCAGCTCGCGGATCGCGGTGATCAGCCGGTCGCGCTCGCTGTCCTCCCAGGTGCGCTCGTCCGGGCAGCGGACCTCCAGGTACGCCGCCCCGCCGAGGCCCGAGCGGGCCAGCACGCCGATCGCGTCGTGGTCGTCCAGGACGTCGGCGACCGCGACCACCCCCGAGCGGATCAGGTCGCGCGCCGCGGCGGCCGGGTCGGGGGCGCGGCCGATGCGCGTGTGGGCGTCCACCAGGCCGGGGACCAGCATGCCCTTCCAGTGCCGCTCGACGCAGCCGGCGAAGGCGGCGGTGAGCTGCTTGCGGGGGCCCAGCGCCACCACCCGTCCGTCGCGGACCGCGATGGCGCCGTAGCGGATCGGCGGGCCCGACAGGGGCACGACCAGCGTGGCGGAGTGGATGGTGACGGCCGGGGACCGGCCGCGGCGGCGGGGGTTCGCGGGCAGGGTGGAAAGGGACGTGTGCCGGTCACGCGTCGCCATTCAAGCTCCCGTCGGACTTCCCTTTCTGCGATTCTGCGGGACACCACCACACCCCCGCAAACCACACCAATCGCTCAGAGCCCGTGGATCATGTCCGTTTCGGGACGACCGGGCCGGCTTCGGGCTCGGATTCTCAGGGGCGGCCGTTCGCCGCCGTCCATGCCGGGCGGGAGGCGCTACCCGGCGGTGAGCAGCGGTTCCAGACCCGGATGAAATACCAGAATACCCCGGCGGGACCTGGGCGGACAGCCGGTACACACCGAGCCCGGCCCACGCCGCCGTACGGCGGAAAACGCGCGTGCGCCGATCCGCTGCTCGCCGTTCGCCATGATTTCGCGCGGATTTCGCGGGAAACATCGGGGCCTCCGGGCCCGGGTGGCATCTGATTGAATCGTGCCGCAATGGATCTCACCGAAAGGTGCGAGGATGCCCAGGGCGTCGCGGTGGCCGGAGAAGCCGCGTAGGCGCGGGCGGCCCGGCCGGGTGCCGTTGGCCGCGCCCGCCGCGGCCGGGATCGCCGCCGCCGTGGCCAGCATCCTCGCGACCTCGCTCGACGTGTGGGAACTGCCCACCGAGGCCAAGGCCGGGATCACCGTGATCGCCGGGCTCCTGGTCGGCATGCTCACCTGGGCGACCACCACCAAGCCGGCCCCCGTGCCGGTCCCCGAGCCCGTCGCGGGTCCCTCGTGGCGGCCCCCGGACCAGTGGCCGCCCGTGCCCGCCCACTTCACCGGCCGCACCGACTCGCTCGCCGAGCTGCACAAGGTGTTCTCCGGCCGCTATTCCGGGCGCGGCCACACCGTCTCCGGCGACGCCGGCGGCCCGCTGGTGGTGTCCGTCTACGGCCGGGCCGGGGTGGGCAAGTCGGCGCTCATCGCCAGGTTCGGCCACGCCGTCGCCTCCTGGTTCCCCGACGGCCGCCTGTACGCCGACCTGCGCGGCGGCGCCGAGGCCGGGGTCAGCCCGGAGGAGGTGCTGACCGGGTTCCTGCGCGCACTGGGCGTACGCCTGACCACCGACCCCGGCGGCCTCACCGAGCTGCGCAAGCTCTGGCTCACCTGGACCAGGGGCCGGCGCATCCTGATCGGGCTGGACAACGCCCAGGACGGCGACCAGGTCCGCGACCTGATCCCGGCCGAGCCCGGCTGCGCGGTCATGGTCACCTCGCGCAAGCCGCTGTTCCTGCTCAACACCTACGACAAGCGGCTGCAGGAGTTCAGCGAGGCGCAGGGCGTGGAACTGCTGGCCCGGCTGGCGGGCGACGAGCGGGTGGCGGCCGACCTCGCCGCCGCCCAGGAGATCGTACGGGCCTGCGACCGGCTGCCGCTGGCGATCAGCATCTGCGGTGGCCGGCTCGCGACCCGCGAGAACTGGAGCCTGGCCGAGCTGGCCGAACGCCTCGCCGACGAGCGCCGCCGGCTGAACCAGCTCGAACTCGCCGACCGGATCGACAAGAGCGTGCGGGCGTCGCTGCGGCTGAGCTACGCCGACTGCACCGACATCCAGCGCCGGCTGCTGCGCCTGCTCAGCCTGGTCCAGGCACCCGACGTGCCGGGCTGGGTGGCCGGGGAGCTGCTGGCCATCGCGCCGCTGGAGGGCGCCGACCAGCTTGAGACCCTGATGGACGCGCAGCTCGCCGAGTGCTCGGGCACCGACGCGGCCGGGGTGCTGCGCTACCGGCTGCACGACCTGGTACGCGTCTTCGCGCACGAGCTGGCCCTGCAGGAGGACTCGGGGGAGCGGCGGCGCGCGGCCATCGAGCGGGTGCTGTCGGGCTACCGGCGCCGCGCCGAGGCCGCGGCCATGGCCCGCTGGCCACAGGACTGGCGGCGCGGCGGCCGGCACGCCGACGTCGGCGGCGATCCCGGCGCCGCCGAGCGGCTGCAGGTGTCGGCCGCCGACTGGCTCAACGCCGAGCGGCTGACCCTGGTCGCCGCCGTCGGCCAGGCCCGGAGCCTGGAGCTGTGGGAGCTGGCCTGGGGGCTCGGCCGCGCGTTCTGCTCGCTGTGCCACTCGCTGCGGGCGTACTGGTCCGACTGGCGGACCGTCGCCGAGATCGTGCACGAGGCGGCCACCCGGCTGGACGACCGGCGCTCGCTCGGCATCGCGCTGCTGGAGCGGGCCGCGGTGACCGGCGGCCAGGGCAGCCACGAGGAGGCGCTGGCCGACGCCGAGCGCGCCCTCGGCATCCTGACCGAGCTGGGCGAGAGCTGGTGGGCGGCGCGGGCGATGCGCACGGTCGGCATGACGCTGTTCAGCGCGGGCAACTTCGACCGGGCGCAGCAGTACCTGATCGACGCCATCGCGGCCTTCCGCGCCGAGGACGACCCCTGGTGGTCGGCCCGCACCCAGCGCAACCTGGCCGAGCTGCGGCTCGCGCAGCGCCGCCCCGAGCAGGCCCGCGAGCTGCTTGAGGACGCGCTGGCGGTGTTCAAGCGCGACGGCAACCGCTACTCCGAGGCGCAGACCCTGCGCGCGTACGGCGAGGTGCTGGCCGCCCAGGCGCGCATGCTGAACCAGGCGGGCGAGTCGCGGGCCGCCCAGGACGCCTTCACCAAGGCCGGGTTCAGCCTGGCCAGGGCCGCGGAGATGTTCCGCCAGCGCGGCGAGCTGTGGGAGGAGGCCCGCTGCCTGCGCGCCGCGGGCGAGGTGGGCGACCCTCGCAACGGGCTGCGCGAGCTGGAGTTCGTGCGCCGGGCGGCGGAGATCCTCAGCGCGCTGGGCGACTCCTGGGGCGAGGCGCGGACCCTGGTGTCGTCGGGGCGGGCGCACGCCAGGCTGGGCCGCTTCGCCGAGGCCGACGCCGACCTGCACGGCGCGGTGCGGGCCTTCGAGGAGCTGGGCGACCGCGGGTGGACGGCGCGGTCACTGCGCTACCTGGGGGAGGTGCGGCTCGACGCGGGCGACCGCCGCTCGGCGGTGGTCCCGCTCACCCAGGCCCAGGACATCTACCGCAGCCTGGGCAACCAGTCCGGCATGGCCCGGACCCTGGAGCTGCTGATCCGCGCCCGCGAGTCGTGATGTCAGGCGTCGCGCGGCTCGGGGGCGGCGGGCGGTCCCGGTGTCGCCCGGGGAGCGGGGGGCGCCGGCACGTCGGGGGTCGCGGGGGTGAGGCCGCCGGCGAGCAGGTGGGCCCCGGCCTCGCGGGCCACGTCGATGCTCTGCCGGAACAGCGCCCGGACCTGCTCGGCCTGGTCGGACAGGTGCTCGATGTGCGGGGCGGCCAGCTCGTCGCGTACGACGTCGGCGAGGAGCTGCTCGTACTCCGGGGTGCGCTCGGCGAGCACCTCAAGCTGGCGGAAGGCGCGGTAGACCTGGTCGGCGCGGTAGACACGCCAGGCGTAGTCCTCCAGGGCGCGCACCCGGGCGCTCAGCGACTCGAACGCGGCGTCCAGCGCGGCCGTGTACGGCGCGAAGGCCGAGGCGACCTCCGCCGGCAGGTCGCGCGGCACGATCCGGTGGTGCTCGGCGTTCATCGCCGACAGCCGGGCGAGCTGCACCGCGACCCGCCAGGTCTCCTCCGGCAGGGTGACCCGGTTGTCGATGGTGTCGATCAGCCCGGCCTGGTTCACCCGCGAGGCCAGCACCGAGTCCACCGCGTCCTGGGTGCGCCGCAGCAGTTCCTGGCAGGCGTGGTCCAGGTCCTCGGGGAGCACGAACCTGTCGCCGTGCTCCATGGCCAGCCGCAGCTTGCGCCGGGCGCCCTGGTTGCCGAGGTCCCGGGTCGCCTGCCTGACCGCGCCGATGGAGCCGATGATGACCAGCGCGAGCACCGCTCCGCCCACGCCGGTCGTGCCCGCGACGAGGGCGAGGAAGGCCACGACCGAGAACACCGTGAACGGGTCCACGTGGTGGTTGCGGCGGGCCCGCCTGGCCGCCTCGCGCATCGGGTGCGCGGTGTTCCCGTGGCCGTTCCCGTGGCCGCCCCTGCCGGTGTGCGCGGGATGCCTGGCGCCGGCGTGCGCCCTGGCCGCCCGCAGTGCGCCGGGGCTGGCGCGCAGGGTCCAGGCGACGTCGGCGTCCAGGGACGGGTCGATGACCGGCCGTGGCCCGCGCTCGTGGCGGTGCCTGCGCCACTGCTGCCGGTACGCGGAGGCCGGCCCGTCGCCCTGCCGCCTCCCGTGGACCGCTCCCGGCGCCGGCCGTGTCAAAGGGGGCGCCGGCGTGCCGGGGCGGGCGGAGGGGACGGAGTGCGGGTCGCGGGCCTGGTCCTGTGGTTCCACGTCACCTCCCAGGAAGCGGGTCGGATACCTCCTGTCCTAACCCATAAGACGGCAAGTAGTGCATTTGCGGGCAGGTGTCGGGCAACATCCGGATTTAGGGAAGCTCCCGATAGGGATTTACCGGCACGCCATAATTCGCGATATAAGCTCTTGGTGATGAATGACTCCAAGCGGTGGATCACGCTCGACGGCGCGGTGAACGTTCGCGATCTCGGCGGGCTGGAGACGGTGGACGGCGGCACGACCCGCCACGGCCGGGTGTTCCGGTCGGACAACTTGCAGGGCCTCACCGAGGGCGACGTCGCGAAACTGGTGGGCGAGCTGAAGCTGCGCCACGTCGTGGACCTGCGCTCGGGCCCCGAGGTGCGCCTCGAAGGGCCCGGCCCGCTCACCCGGGTGCCGGAGGTGGAGATCCACCACCACACCCTGTTCGCCGAGGGCGGCCGTTACACCGACGTCGACGCCGACGTGTCGCCGGATCGCGAGCCGGAGGGCATCGAGGCCGACAAGGTGCTGCCCTGGCAGGGCGAGCCGAGCGAGGACGACCTCGCCGAGCTGCGGGTGACCGGCTACTACTACCTCTACCTGCGCGACCGGCCCGACTCGGTCCTGGCCGCGCTGCGCGTGCTGGCCCACGAGGACGGCGCGGCGATCGTGCACTGCGCGGCCGGCAAGGACCGTACGGGCGTGGTGTGCGCGCTCGCCCTGGAGGTCGCGGGCGCGACCCGCGAGGCGATCGTGACCGACTACGTCGCGACCGGCGAGCGCATCGAGGCGATCCTGGACAGGCTGCGCGCCAGCGAGACCTACCGCAGCGACCTCGACGGCCGTCCCGCGAGCAGCCACCTGCCCCGCGCGGAGTTCATGCGCCAGTTCCTGCGCACGCTCGACGAGCGCTTCGACGGCCCGATGGGCTGGCTCGCCCGGCACGGCTGGACCGACGCCGACACCGCCGCCCTGCGAGCGCGCCTGCGCGGCTGACCCTGTCCGGGCGCCACCAGCAGGCCCAGGCGGTGGCAGGACCACAGGGCGGGGCTCAGGCGCGCAGCGAGACCACCGAGCGCGTGGCCGCCGAGCGGCGGGCGGCCTCGAGCACGCGCAGCGCGGCGATGGCGTCGGCCGGATCGACCGGCGGCGGGCCGCCGTCGCGCAGCGCCGCCGCCACGCCGGTGTAGAAGTCGAGGTAGGCGCCGGGGGCGGTGCGGATCGGCAGGGTGTCGCCGTCGGCGCCGAGCGTGCCCCAGCGCTCCTCGGGCTCCTCGCCGAACCCGGGCTCGTCGGGGCGCATGCCGGCGCGCAGCCGTTCCTCCTGCACGTCCAGCCCCCACTTCACGTACGCCGCCTGCGACCCGAGCACCCGGAAGCGCGGCCCGAGCTGTGCGGCCAGGGCGTTCATCCACAGGTGGGAGCGGGCGCCGTTCTCGTGGGTCAGCGCGATGAAGGCGTCGTCGTCGTTGGCGACCCCGGCGCGGCGCACGTCGGTCTCGGCGTACACCGTCTCGGCCGGGCCGAACAGGTGCAGCGCCTGGTCCACCAGGTGGCTGCCCAGGTCGTACAGCAGGCCGCCGATCTCGTCGGGACCGCCGGACTCGCGCCAGCCGCCCTTGGGCAGCGGGCGCCAGCGCTCGAAGCGCGACTCCAGCCGGTGCGGCTCGCCCAGCTCGCCCGACTCCAGCAGGCGGCGCAGCGTCAGGAAGTCGCCGTCCCAGCGCCGGTTCTGGAACACCGTCAGCATCAGGCCGCGCTCGTGCGCCAGGCGTAGCAGCGCCACCGCCTCGCCGGCCGTGCCCGCCAGCGGCTTGTCCACCACCACCGCGCGCCCCGCCCGCAGCGCCTCCTCGGCGAGCGGCACGTGGGTGCGGTTGGGCGTGGCCACCACGACCAGCTCGCACAGCTCCCACAGCTCGGCGGGGGAGGACACCACGCGGGCGCCGGGGTAGCGCTTGTCCACCCGCGCCGCGCGGTCGGGGTTGGCGGTCACGACCGCGGCCAGCTCCAGGCCGGGCGCCGCGTCGATCAGCGGCGCGTGGAAGAACTCCCCGGCGGTGCCGTAGCCGATCAGCCCGGTGCGCACCGGCGCCGTGCCCGGCATCAGCCGTCCCGCTCGTCGCGCTCGGCCAGGAAGCGCTCGAACTGCGCCGCCAGCTCGTCGCCCGTGGGCATCGGGGTGGCCTCGGCGATCAGGTTCTCCCGCTCGCTGCCCGCGGCGAACGCGTCGTACTGCTGCTCCAGCCCGCTGATCGCGGTGGACAGCTCGGCCGAGGAGCGGATCTGCTCCTCGATCTCGGCGGTGGTCTTCTCGGCGGCCTCGCGGAGGCTGTCGGTCGGGAAGACCAGGCCGGTGCCCTTGGTCACGGCCTCCAGCGCCGCCACGGCCGCCTGGGGGTACTCGGCCTGGGCCAGGTAGTGGGGGACGTGGATCGCGTAGCCGATGGCGTCGCGGCCCTTGGCGCCGAGCCGCAGCTCGATCATCGCCGCCACGCTGCCCGGCACCTGCACCCTGCCGAAGGAGCTGCTCTGCCCCCCGATCAGCTCGGGACGGGTGGCGTGGGCGGTGACGCCCAGCGGGCGGGTGTGCGGCATGGCCATCGGGATGCCGTGCACGGTGACCAGCTTGGAGACGCCGAAGTGGGTCACCAGGCGGTCCACGGCCTCGGTGAACAGCTCCCACTCGCGGTCGGGCTCGGGGCCGCTCATGATCAGGAAGGGGGTGCCGGTGACGTCGTGCGCGAGGCGCACGCTCAGCTCGGGGGCGTCGATGGACACCCATCTGTCGGTGTCGAAGGTCATGATGGGACGGCGCGAGCGATAGTCGAGCAGCCGGTCCACATCGAAGGTGGCCACGACCCGGTGCTCCAGCTCGGCGAGAAGGTGGCCGAGCGCGAGCCTCCCGGCGCCGCCCGCGTCCACGAACCCTTCGAAGTGGTAGAGCAGCACCGGATCGGTCAGCTCGGGGAGATCTCCGCCGAGCCGGTAGAGATCCGTCGGGTCGAACACGTTCTCCCAGCCTTTCGTGAAATCCTGTTCCACTCTCAACCTACGGCGTGCCGGGGGGAATTCCGTCGAGCGCACACTACCGGTGCACAATGGGCTGCATGGAGCCGGACCACGAGCTTGAGGAGTTCGCCACCCGGATGTTCGACCTCGCCCGCAGGGGCGAGACGGAGCGACTCGCGGCGTACGTCGACGCCGGTGTGCCGGCCGACCTGACCAACGACAAGGGCGACACCCTGCTGATGCTGGCCGCCTACCACGGCCACGCCGACACCGTACGCGCCCTCGCCGCCCGCGGCGCCGACCCGGGCCGGGCCAACGACCGCGGTCAGACCCCGCTGGCGGGCGCGGTGTTCAAGAAGGAGGCCGAGGTCGTACGCGCGCTGCTGGAGGCCGGTGCCGACCCTGCGGCCGGCACGCCCTCCGCGATCGACACCGCCCGGATGTTCGGCCACGAGGAGTTCCTGCGCTGGTTCGAGGAGTCCCGCTAGTCCTCGCTCTCAGTCGGCCAGCTCACGGTGGAAGCTGCCGGCCGCGCCGCGCGGCAGCGGGTCGGTGAACCTGCGGGTCTCCAGGGCCCAGTCCAGGTAGCCGCGCATCCAGTCCTCCAGGCCGGTGACGCAGCGCAGGGTCGCGGCGCGCACCGGCTCCGGCACGCCCAGCCGGTCCAGGCGCGCGCCCAGCCCCGCCTTGGCCGCGAGGTAGGCGTCGAGGCGCCGGTAGATCGTCCGCTCCACCTCGGCCACGGCCTCCTGCAGCGTGCCGCCGCCCGCGTGCGCCAGCACGATGACCAGGTTGTGGAACTCGCCCTGCGCCAGCTCCCGGCGCAGCCCGATCAGGTCGTTGGTGCACACCACGATGTGCCCGGCCTCGTGCAGCAGCGTGGTGTACTCCGGCGACAGCCGGATCGCGGGCGGCACCTCGAAGTGCTCGACCAGTTCGATCACGTCGAAGGACGGCGGCACGTACGCGATGTCCAGCTTCTTGGCGACGTAGGTCTCGGGATCGGGGATCTTGTCGCAGGCCCGGTTGTCCACCTCCCACAGGGCGGCGTCCAGGCACTGCCGCAGGTTCCGCGAGAACCGGTCCCACCACGCGTCCCCGGCCCTGATCCGCATCCGCGCGCCCAGGTCGGCCAGGCCGCGCAGCACCGGCCCGGCACTCGGCCCCGGCGGCTCGCCCCGCAGCAGCGCCTCGGCCCGCTCGGCCAGCCGGCGCGCGAGCACCGGATCCCGGCCGACCTCGGCCAGCTCGAACTGGTCGTCGAAGACGTGGAACCAACTGTTGAGGTCGGCCGCCAGCGCCAGGTCGGGCAACGACGCCTCGGGATAGAGCCGGGCGACCAGCCGGGCGTACGACTCGCCCGCGAACCGCTCGGCGTCCCCACCCTCGCCGATGAGCCCGATCCCACGCGCCCACGCCGTGGTATGCGCCGCGGCCTCCGCCTCGAAGGGGTTCAGCCGGGACGGGAACGGAAGCCTCAACTCAGGTAGCACCACATTTTCCACCCAAACCTCCGATCAGACATCGATGACCCCAAAAGCCCATATTTCAGACACAAGGGCCATAAATGGGAATACGGTCGGACTCTAATCAGGAGACGATCAATCCCGATTAAATGCGATCTATGTAACCATAGTGGCATATGTTGCCATACTGACTTCCCGGTCACACTTCGCGCGGTGGTCGCGGGTGCTCACCCCGTATCAATGCATTTGACGCGCCACCGGCACCCTCGTAGATAAACCCGTCAAGACCGCCCGCCAAATCACCCACCCCCCGTCTCCAGCCCGCACGGCCCCCACCGCCTCGCCCGCCAGAGGCCGGCTAGGCCCACAGGGGTTGCGACGGGCTCCCGCCTGCTCGTATCAGTGGGTGTTGCGCGCGGAGAGCAGAGATCGTCAGCGGTCGTGCGCGGAGTTCTTGGCAGGCGACTGCTCGGACTCAGCGCGACACGTCTGACCAGGGTTCACAAGGAGTGGGCAATGTGCGCGCCGGCCAAGGTGAGCATTGAGCAGAGCAGCATGCGCTCTTGTCACTACGGGGCGCACGTCCGGATCATCTGCGTCCCGTGGCCGCGGGGTTGAGCCGGAGGGCGAGGATCCCGGTGTCCATGCCTATGACGAGGACATCGGTTGTCCAGCATCGAGGGCCGGTGCATGAACCGGGATGGTCATTTCGCAGGTGCGGATGGCCGGGTCCCAGACCCGCACGCTCCCGTCCGTGCCGGCGCCGGCCGGCAGGACACGGTCGTTCGAGGTGAAGGCACACACGCTGCTCACCCTGCCCCGCCCCGGCTTGTCGTGCCTTGCCCGAGGCTGCCCCACCCCGCATTACCTCGCTCCGCTTCGGTCTGATCCGGCCCACCCGTTCCGGTTCGGCCCGGTCGGCCCACCCGGCTTGGCCCAGCCCGGCCGGCCCCTGCCTGGCCCAGCAGCCCGGTCGGCCCGCCCGGCTCGGCCCGGCTGGCCCTGGGGTGGGTCCTGTGGGCCCACGGCTCGGGCGGCCTACTCGGTTCGGCCGGCCCACCCGGCCTGGTTCGCCCATGCGGTTGACCCGTCGCCCGGCCGGCCCAGGCGGCCCGGCAGGCCCGAGCGGTCCGATCGGCCACCTGGCTCGGCGGTCCACCGGCCGGGCCCACCCACGCGGCCTGGTTGGGCCGCGCCGTGGTGGAGTGCTGTGGTGGAGTTACGCCTGCCTGCCCTCGACTGCATCGGCCGGTGGCCGGCAGTGTGCCGGATAGGCGACCGCCTGCTTTGGGTGAGGCCGGTTGCGCGGGGTCGGTCGGGTCGCGGACCGCCCGGCGGGCTTCTGCGTGCGGGGCTGGGCGTGGTGCACGACCTCGTCGGACTCTCGCTTGCCGGGGCGGCGGGTCGCAGGGATCGCGCCGCTCCCGCCTGCTCGGGCGGCTGGGCTGCGGGGTCCTCGGCGGGCCTTCACCCGCCCTGCCTTCTCCACCTCGCCTCACCCCGCTCTGTCTCGGCCCGGCTCACTCGGCTCGGCCCGTCCTGCCCGGCCTGCCCACCTCACCCTTCTTTGCTTCGGCCTTGCCCGGGGGTGGAGTGGGGAGTCGCCCACCTGGGCTGGGCGGGCCGTGGACTTCTGGGGATTTCCGGTGGCTGGGGTGAGGTGTTGGGGTGTCCGGGGTGTGGGCTTGGGCGTGGCGATGTGATGTGTACGGTTTTTCGTAATCGGGATTACCGGAATGGGTGTAGGGGTATGCGGATCTTTGGGCGTTTTACTCATTGACATCGTATTTATGGCTCGATATCTGGTTCCCGCACCGTAGCGCCGATCCCCCCTCTGGAGTGCTCAGAATGCCGGCCGATGTGAAGTTCGAGATCCCCCTTCCCCTCCGGTTGAACGAAGGGTGGCGCGAGGCTGCCGAGCGCAACCTCGACTGGCTCGCCCGTCGTCATCTGATCAGCGAGGGCACCGCCGGGCTGTACAACCTGTTCAAGTCCGAGCGCCTCGTCGGCTACACCTTCCCCTACGCCAGTCCGCACGGCCTGGACATGGCCAATCGCATCGTCTCCGTCTGTACGCTGCTCGACGACCAGTTCGACGGGCCCGCCGGGCGGGACCCGGTCAGTGCCCGGGCGATCAGCGCGAGCTTCGAGCGGCTGCTGGAGGACGCCGACGGGGCCGAGGACGGCGAGGCCGCCGGGCGGAGTCCGCTGCATCAGGCGTTCGCCGAGATGTGGCGCGACTCGTGCGCGGGCAAGTCGGCCGCCTGGCGGGCGCGCGCGTCGGAGAGCTGGCGCCGGTACTTCGGCTCGCTGGTGCACGAGTCGGGGAACCGCCGCCGGGGCGAGTTCCTCCCGCTCGACTGCTATCTGGAGCAGCGGCTGGTCACCGGCGCGATGCAGCAGTTCACCGACGCCTGCGAGGTGGCCGGGGAGTTCGAGGTGCCCTGGGTCGCCTTCAACATCCCGCACGTGCGCATCATGCGCACCCTCACCGCCGACTTCGTCAACCTGGCCAACGACCTGGCCTCGCTGGAGAAGGAGCTGGCCGCGGGCGAGACGGACAACCTCGTCATGGTCATCCGCAACGAGCGCAACTGCACGCTGGAGGAGGCCATCGAGCACGCCTACCACTTCGTGGCCGGCAAGGTCGAGCGGTTCGTCGAGCTTCGCGAGGAGGTCCCCGAGGTCGTCGCCGCGCTGGAGCTCCCGGAGGAGGACGTCGCCGTCCTGTACCGCTACCTGGACGCCCTGGCCGCGTGGATCGTCGGTTACGAGCGCTGGCAGCGCGAGACGTTCCGCTACCGGAAGGCGGACGCCGTGGACCGGGCGACGGGCGCCGGATACCGGCTGGACGATCTGTTGTCGGTCTCCTGAGCCCGGAGGGGACGCGTCACGCGTGGGGTGACGGGGACACGCCGAGATCGTCGTCGTCCAGCGCGTACGCGATGGCCTCCTCCAGGTCCATGCGCGCGCCGAGCCGGAACTGCTCCTCGTAGCCCGACTCTCCGATCAGGCGCTTGCACTCCTTGACGCTCTGCTCGTGCTCGTCGCTGAGGAACGGCGAGCCCAGGAGAGGCAGGCCGAACAGGGGCCAGTTGGTCTCGGCCGCGCCGAGCAGGTTGGCCGCCCGCACCGCATCGCCGCTTTCGGCGGCGATGCGGGCCATGGCCTCCAGGCACATCATCGCGCCGAGCACGTCGTGGAAGTGGCCCTTGATGCGCAGCGCCTCGCGCACGCTGGCCAGCGCCTCGGTGACCCGGCCGGTGGCGCGCTGGGCCAGCGAGGTCGCCCAGTGGGCGTAGGAGCGCAGCCACAGCTCGCCGCGCTGGTCGCAGGTCTGCAGCAGGTCGCGCAGCAGCGCCTCGGCCTCGTACGGCTCGTTCTGCGCGATCAGCCCGTACGCCAGCTCCAGGATCGCCGGGAGCAGGCCCGGGTTGAGCTCCGGCCCGGAGCGGTTGAACTCGATGGCCACGCCGAGCAGCGCCGTGGCCTTCTGCAGGTCGCCCTGGAGCACCGCGGCCGTGCCCTGCATCTTGGTCGCCAGGATCACCGCGCCGGAGTCGCCCACCACGACCGCCTGGGTGCTGCACTCCTCGGCCGCCTTCTGCGCCGCCTCGATGTCGCCCTGCGCGCTGCACAGGTAGGACAGCACCCACAGCGCCTTGCAGCGTTCGCGGCTGGGCTCGGGGTTGGCGTCGAGCGCCCGCCGCAGGTACAGCCGGCCCTCGCGGGCGAAGCCGCACGCGACCCACATGTACCAAAGCGACGACAGCAGCCGCAGCGCCACCTTCTTCTGCGCCGGGTCGCTCAGGCAGTACTCCAGGGCCGAGCGCACGTTGTCGTGCTCCTGGCGCATGCGGATGAACCAGTGCACCTGCCGCGGCCCGGACCAGGCGTGCTCGCCGGTCTCGGCGAGTTGGAGGTAGTAGTCGCGGTGGCGCATGCGCATGGTCTCGGTCTGGCCGAGCTTGTCCAGCCACTCGGTGCCGTACTCGCGCAGCGTGTCGATCAGCTTGTAGCGCACGCCGGCGTTCTGGTTGTGCATGAGCAGGACCGACTTCTCCACCAGGCCGGTCACCAGCTCCATGATGTCCTCGGCCGGCAGGTTGTCCTCGTCGGAGCAGACGGCGCGGGCCGCGTCCAGCTCGAAGTCGCCGGCGAACACCGACAGCCGCGCCCACAGCAGCCGCTCGGCGGGCTCGCAGATCTCGTGGCTCCAGCCGATGGCCGCGCGCAGGGTCTGGTGCCGCGGCAGCGCCGTGCGGCTGGCCCCGGCGAGCAGGCTGAACCGGTCGGTGAGCAGCGCCAGGATCTGCTGCACCGACAGCGCCCGCAGCCGCACCGCGGCCAGCTCGATCGCCAGCGGGATGCCGTCGAGGCGGCGGACCAGCTCGGCCACCGCCCCGATGTTGTGCTCGTCGAGGGTGAAGTCGGGCACCACGGCCGCCGCCCTGGCCGCGAAGAGCTGCACCGCCTCGTTGGTGAACAGGCTCTCGTTGGGGTCGTCGCCCGGCACGGTCAGCGGCGGGATGGGGACGACGTGCTCGCCCGGCGCCTGCATGGACTGCCTGCTGGTGGCGAGGATGCGCAGGTTGGGCGACTGCCCCAGCAGCCGCACGACCAGGTCGGCGCACGCCTCGATCAGGTGCTCGCAGGTGTCGATGATCAGCAGCATGTTGCGGTCGCCGACCCACTCGGTCAGCGTGTCGGAGCCCGAGCGGGCCGACTGGTCGGCGATGCCGAGCGCCGAGGAGATGGTGTGCTCGACCATGCCGGAGTCCTGCAGCCGGGCCAGGTCGGCGAACCACACGCCGTCGGGGTACTGCATGCGCACCTGGTGCGCCAGCCGTAGCGCCGTGCGCGACTTGCCCACGCCGCCGATACCGGTCACGGTGACGAGCCTGGAGTCGGACAGATGCCGCTTGAGATTGCTCAGCAACCGGGTCCGCCCTACGAAACTGGTGAGCTCCGCGGGCAGATTGCCCTCTCTCCGCCATCCTGTTGGCGTTGCCATCGGCCGCCTCACCGGGGTAGCTGACATCTGCGATCTGCTCGCGTCATCGTACCGCTCTGGTGAATGCCTGTCCCTGGCCCGCGCGATGTGCGGTGGTGAGCTTTGCACCAGCGGTGGATCTCAGCTATCTCTCAGCAGTGCCAATTAGGCTCTGCGCATGAAGTTCGCCCGCGGGCGCCGACTTGTGGCCCTGCTCATCGCACTCGCCCTCGCCGGTACGGCGGCCTGGTTCCTGTGGCCCTCCGACCCGCCGGTCCGGGGCACCGAGCTGACCATACCCGTGCTCGACGGGCCCGCGGGTGACCAACGGGTGAACCTTGACGCCACCTACTTCCCGCCCGCGGGGGGCGGGAAGGGGCCCGCGGTGCTGCTCGCCCACGGCTTCGGCGGCAGCAAGACGAGCGTGCGCGCCGAGGCCGTCCGGCTGGCCGGCGAGGGTTACGCGGTGCTGACCTGGAGCGCGCGCGGCTTCGGCCGCTCCGGCGGCGAGATCGCGCTCAACTCGCCCGACTACGAGGTCAAGGACGTGCGCCAGCTCATCGACTGGCTGGCCCGGCGGCCCGAGGTGCGTCTCGACGCCGCCGGCGACCCGCGCGTGGGCATCGCGGGCGGCTCCTACGGCGGCGCCATCGCCCTGATGACCGCCGCGTACGACGCGCGCGTGGACGCCATCGTCCCCCAGATCACCTGGTACGACCTCGCCGACGCGCTGTTCCCCAACGCCGCGGGCGGCGGCCCCGAGGGCGGGGTGTTCAAGCGGATGTGGGCCGGGCTGTTCTTCAGCCGGGGCGCTCCCGACACCGGCGGCGAGCGGGGCGCCGCCGCGCTCGGCGCGCTCACCACCCCCCAGGGGCAGCGCGCGCTGACCGGCCGGGAGGTGGCCTGCGGCCGGTTCCTGCCGGAGATCTGCGACATCTACCAGACCGTGGCCGAGCGCGGCGAGGCGACGCCCGAGGCCGTCGAGCGGCTGCGGCAGTCCAGCCCGATCTCCGTCCAGGGCCGGATCAAGACGCCCACCCTGCTCATCCAGGGCCTGCACGACTCGCTGTTCCCGCTGGAGCACGCCGACGCCAACGCCAGGGCCATCGCCGCGACCGGCGCGCCGGTGCAGGTCGCCTGGTTCGACGGCGGGCACGACGGCGGCGACGGCGAGATCGACTGGCTGCACGAACGCACGATCGCCTGGTTCGACCACTGGCTCAAGCGCGACGGCGGCGCCGGCATCCCCGGCAGCGCGTTCGAGGTGAGTCGTGACGGCGGGCGCGACCCGGGCACGCGCCGCCGGGTGCTGCTGCACGCCGAGTCGGCCCGCTACCCGGGCCTCGGCGGCACCGAGCGGCGCACCGTGCCCCTCACGGGCCCGGAGCAGCGGGTGGCCAATCCGCCCGGCGGCTCGCCGTCGTCGATCTCGTCGGTGCCCGGATTCGGCGAGCTGCTGGGCAACCTCAACTCCTCGATCACCATGCCCGGGCAGAGCGCGTCCTTCGACTCCGCCCCGCTCACCGCGCCGCTGGAGATCACCGGCAACGCGACGGTCACCGTACGGGTGCGGGCCGAGGGCCGGCCGGACGCCCAGGACGGCGAGGACGCCGGGGAAGCGGGCGACGCCGAGGCGCCGCGCGAGGTGACGCTGTTCGCCAGGCTGGAGGACGTCGCCGGCGACACCCAGCCCGCGGTCCTGCCCAACGGCCTGGTCGCCCCGGTCAAGGTCGCCGTGCCCGAGAGCGGCACCGCCGACGTGACGATCCGGCTGCCCGCGATCGACCACCGCTTCGACGTGGGCCACCGGCTGCGGCTCACCCTGACCACCACCGACCTCGGCTACGCCGGTCCCGACGCGCCGAGCGTGAGCGCGATCTCCCTGGCCTCGCCCGGCCTGACCGTGCCCGTGGCCGCCACGCTGCGCACCCCGGCCACCGGGCCCGACGCCTGGACCTGGGCGCTGCCCCTCGGCGCGGTCGTGATCGCGCTGGTGCTGGTGCTGACCGGACGCCGCCGCGCGAGCGACGACGTGGACCCCGAGCTGGCCGACGTGCCGCTGCGCATCACCGGGCTGACCAAGGCGTACCGCAACGGCGAGAAGGCCGTGGACGACCTGTCCTTCACCGTCGAGCGCGGTCAGGTGCTCGGCCTCCTCGGGCCCAACGGCGCCGGCAAGACCACCACCATGCGCATGCTGATGGGCCTGATCCACCCCGACGCGGGCGAGATCCGCATCTTCGGCCGCAGGGTCACCCCGGGCGCGCCGGTGCTGTCGCGGCTGGGCTCGTTCGTCGAGGGCCCCGGGTTCCTGCCGCACCTGACCGGCCGGGCGAACCTGGAGCTGTACTGGCGGGCCACCGGCCGCCCGGCCGAGGACGCGCACATGGAGGAGGCGCTGGAGATCGCCGCGCTCGGCGCCGCCCTCGACCGCGCCGTGCGCACCTACTCCCAGGGCATGCGCCAGCGCCTGGCCATCGCCCAGGCCATGCTGGGCCTGCCCGACCTGCTCGTGCTCGACGAGCCCACCAACGGGCTCGACCCGCCGCAGATCAGGGAGATGCGCCAGGTCCTGATCCGGTACGCCGAGCGCGGGCGCACCGTGATCGTCTCCAGCCACCTGCTGGCCGAGGTCGAGCAGACCTGCGACCACGTGGTGGTCATGCACCGCGGCCGGCTGGTGACCACCGGCACGGTACGCGACCTGCTCGACCGCGCCGCGGCGTCCAACGGCGGGCCGCGCCGGCTGGAGGACGTCTTCCTGACGCTGATCGACCAGACCGCGAACGGCGCGGGCGACCCGGCCGGCATCGGAGACATCAAGATCGGAGAGCGGGCATGACCGCTGACACCGCCCCCGCGACGGCGTCGGGCTACTCGCCCGGCCGCACGCTGCCGCTGTCGGTGGAGATCGTGCGCCAGTTCCGGCGGCGCCGCACCATGGTGATGTTCACCCTGTTGCTGGCGCTGCCCTGGGTCCTGGTGATCGCCTTCAGCCTCGGCGCGGGCAGCAACGCGCCGCAGAACTCGCTGCGCCTGTCCGACCTGGCCACCGAGAGCGCGCTGAACTTCGCGGCGTTCGCGTTGTCGGTGTCGGCGAGCTTCCTGCTGGTGGTCGCGGTCGCGCTGTTCTGCGGCGACACCGTGGCCAGCGAGGCGAGCTGGTCGTCGCTGCGCTACCTGCTCGCCTCACCGGTGCCCCGCGACCGGCTGCTGCGCCAGAAGCTGATCGTCGCCTTCGGGTACGCCGCGGCGGCCGTGGTCTCGCTGCCGCTGATGGCCCTGCTGGCGGGCACGGTGGCGTTCGGCTGGAACGACATCACGATCCCGGGGACCGGAGAGGTGATCCCGGCCGCGACCGTGCTGCCGAGGTTCGGCATCGTGATCGGCTACGCGCTGGTCAGCCAGCTCGTGGTGGCCTCGCTGGCGTTCCTGCTGTCCACCATGACCGACTCGCCGCTCGGCGCCGTGGGCGGCGCCGTCGGCCTGGTCATCGTGTGCAACATCCTTCAGGCGGTGGAGACGCTGGGCGCCCTGCGGGAGTTCCTGCCCACCTACTGGAACACCGCGTGGCTCGACGCGCTGGCTCCGGAGCTGGACTGGAGCGGCATGATCAAGGGGGCGTCGGTCTCGGTCACCTACTCGGTGATCCTGCTGGCCCTCGCCTTCCGCAGGTTCCGCCGCAAGGACATCGTGTCCTGACGCGCATCGTCCGTTGATACGTCGTCTGTTGATACACCGTGTTGATACATCGCGGCGCGGGCCCGCCCGGCGGGCCCGGCGGTCACCAGTCCCAGTGCGGCGGACGCTCCTCCAGCAGGCGGCTGTCGTCGTCGGCGTGGTGCCACTCGCCCCACCCGAAGTCGGTGTCGTCGATGGTCTGGTCTGGCAGCACCGGTAGTCCCTCATCGGAGAGGTCCACCGGACGCAGGTCATCCGGCCCGTGTGTCACGCCCCCCATCATATTCGGCTTCCCCCGGCCGCCGATTGCGGTCTAGGGAGAGGGAACGGCATCATTTCGACGTGAACTCAGGAGTAACCCTCAAGAACGCGCCTTCTCGCGCACTGGCGTGGGCACTTCCGTACTGGACTCGCGGGGCGCCGGGCCGCGAGACCCCGGCCGAGCTCTTCAGGGTGCTCTACACGGGGTGGGCCGTCGCCTTCGCGCTGAAGGTGCTGGGATCGTCGTGGGACGTCTCGTGGCACTTCAAGTGGCTGCGCGACGACCTCGCCCCGCCGCATCTGATCAACTCCGTCGGCACGGCCATCGTGGTCGCGCTGACCATCGTGCACGGCTACACCGGCTACGGCGTGGACAAGACCGCGCTGCGCCTGATCCAGTGGGGGACCGGGATCTTCCTGGTCGCGGTGCCGCTCGACCTGATCAACCACCGGATCAACGGGCTGGACATCACCTCGTGGAGCCCGTCGCACGTCCTGCTGTACGTCGGCACCGCGTTCATGATCGCGGGCGTGGTGCGCGGCTGGTTCGTGGGCGCGCCGCCCGGCGCGCGGCGCAACGTCGTGCTCGGCCTGTTCTTCCTGTACTTCTTCGAGAACATGTTCTTCCCCAACCAGCACCAGGAGTACGGCGTGCTCGGCATCGCCGCCTGGGACCGGGGCACCCCGTACGCCGAGCCGATCCTGATCCAGTTCGCCGCCGAGCAACTCGGCCGCCCGGTGGACCGGGGCATGGCGGTGGCGTTCTCGCTGCCGATGCCCGACTGGCTCTACCCGGTCTACTCGGTGGCCGCGTGCGCGCTGGTGCTCGTGGTCGCGCGCAAGATGGTGGGGCTGCGGTGGACGGCGACCCTGGTGGCCGCCGGGTTCGTGGCCTACCGGTGCGCGATCTGGCCGCTGCTGTACGTCGCCGACTTCCCGCCCTCGGCGGTGCCGTTCTTCCTGGTCGCGGCGGGCTTCGCGGTGGACGTGGCGTTCCTGGCGCCGCGCGTGCCGGCCGTCGTGCGGGCCCTGGGCGGTGCCGTGCTCGTCACCCTCGCCGCGTACGGCGCGCTGCTGGCGCAGTCGCAGCTCCTGGCCGCGCCGCCGCTCCCGCTCTCCTCGGCTCCCGTGGCCGCGGCGCTGCTCGCGGTGTTCTGGCTGGGCGCGGCCTGGGCCGTGCGCAGGTTCGGGCTTGAGCCGCGGGATCAGCCGATGGAGGCCCGGGTGAGCGTCACCGCGACCCCGTAGGCCAGCCCCATCACCGCGATCTCGGTGCCCGCCCAGGCGGCGAACGCGGTCGCGCGCCGCGCGGCGACGTGCGGCAGCAGGCGGAACCTGATGTGCGCCGCCAGCGGCACCAGCAGCGCGACCAGCGCGATCTTGGCGAGCAGCAGCAGGCCGTAGTCCGAGGTGAGGATCGCCCCCGGCAGTTCCACGCCGGGGGTGAGCGCCATCGTGGACAGGCCGGTGACCAGGCCCGACACGCTGACCAGCACCAGGCAGAGCGTGGCCAGCCTGGAGAACCTGGGCAGCACGGCGGCCAGCAGGTCGCGCCGCGCGGCCAGCAGCACGGCGATGGCGAGCAGCCCGCCGGTCCAGGCCGCCGAGCCCATCACGTGCAGCTCCATCGAGATCATGATCGGGTCGTGCCAGACCGAGTCGACGGCGTGCCCGGTCACCGGGATCGGCAGCAGCCCGAACAGGGCGACGCCGATGCGCAGCTCGGCCGGCACGCTCTCGCCGAACCGCACCGCCAGCAGCCCCACCGCCGCGCAGGCCAGCGCGGTGGCGCCGCTGATCACCAGCCCCTGCCCGGCCCCCACGTCGCTCACGTACGCCGCGACGCTCGCCGGGGTGGGCACCGTGCCGGGGTTCAGCTCCGCCGCCTGGAACACCACGGTGACGAACGCGCACCCGGCCCAGGCCCAGGCCGCGGTCACCGCCGCGGCCCGCGCCCGCCGCGCCACCGGCTCCGTACGGGCGGGGTCGTCGAACCCGAGCAGCTTGGGCAGCAGGCTCAGCCCGATCACCGCCACGGCCGCCACGTCCAGCAGCACCCGCACCACCGGCAGCCCGAACTCCACGATCGGCCCCGGCACCGCGATCCCCGGCACCGGCTCCTCGGCGATCAGCACGGCCCCGGCCAGGGCCGCGGCCACCGCGCCCGCGACCAGCCCGCCGCCCACCCACAGGGCGCGGTCGCCCGCCGCCGGCGCGGCCTCGGCGAGGTGCTCGCCGCCGCGGTCGGGAGGGGCGGGGGAGGAGGTGGAGACGGACATCGGGGGCTTACTCCTTGCCTGCCGGGGTGGCGGTGTCCTGCACAGTGGCACTGTCGTCCACGGTGGTGCTGCCCTGCGTGGTGGTGCTGCCCTGTGCTGTGGCGCTGCCCTGCGCGGGGGCGGCGTTGCGGCGCATGGCGACGACCGTGGCGCCGGCCAGCAGGACCAGGGCCACGGCGATCCACAGCACCGCCATGCCGGCGCCGCCGTTCTGGGACGCCTCGGCCGCCTGCGCGCTGAGCTCGCGCCGCTCCGCGTCCGCGGCCCTGTCGGAGGCGGCCCCGTCAGAGGCGGCATCGTCAGAGGCGGCATCGGCGGCGGCGTCGGACGCGCCGTCAGATGCGGCGGGGGCCGGGGTCGGGGCCACGCTGGGCCCGCCTCCCCCGGCCTTGGTGAGGGTGAAGGTCAGCTTGCCCGTCACCGGGTGGCCGTCGGAGGACAGGATGCGGTAGCCGATCACGTACTCGCCGGCCGGGCCCAGGGGGGCCACGCGCGCGGTCACGTCGGGGCCGTCCACTTCGGGGGCGCCCTGCTCGTAGCGGGCGCCGTCGGGGCCCGTGACCGTGAGCTGCGTGAAGCCGCGGCGCACGGGCTGGTCGAAGGTGAGCGTGACCCGCTCGGGGGCCTCGGCGAGCGTGGCGCCGTCCTTGGGGTCGCTGCCCGTCAGCACGTTGTGCGCCAGCGCCGCGGGCGCCGCGAACGCGAGCGCCGCGGACACGAGCGCCAGGACCGTGAGTAGCCGCCGCACCGATCTTCCTCTCCGCAGTGAACGTCCCCAGACATGGTGCCATGACCGCTGATCGGGGGACTTCACGGCGGCCGGGCGGCCCGCGTACGATCCGACACACCTCGCGTGCGGAGGGCCGTCACGGCGCCCCGTGCGCCGCGCCCAGGGAGTACGTATGACCGCCGTCCCCCCGGCCTCCGATCTCCCCGCCGTGCCCGCCGCGCTGGCCGAGCCGGTCGCCCGGGTGCGGGCCCGCTGGGTCGCGCTCATCTCGCTGGCCAACCTCGCGCTGTGGATGGGGTACTTCGGCCCGCTCCAGGTGCTGCTGCCCGAGCAGGTCGCCGGGATCGACCCGGAGGGCAAGGAGATCGCGCTGGCCTGGGTGACCGGGCTGGGCGCCGCGGTGGCCATGGTGGCCACGCCGCTGGCGGGCGCGCTGTCCGACCGCACCACGGGCCGGTTCGGGCGGCGCCACCCCTGGACCGTGGGCGGGGCCGCGGGAGGGGCGCTCGCGCTCGGGTTCCTGGCCTTCCAGGACTCCCTGGCCGGGGTGATCGCCGGCTGGTGCCTGGCGCAGGGGGCGCTGAACGCGATGCAGGCCGCGCTCACCGCGGGGGTGCCGGACCACGTGCCGGTGCGCCAGCGGGGCGAGGTGTCGGGCTGGATCGGGGTCCCGCAGAGCCTCGGCGTGGTGGTGGCGGTCGTGCTGGTGACCTACGTGGCCACCACCCTCCGGTCCGGATATTTCCTGATCGCGGCGCTGATTCCGCTCTGCGTGCTCCCGTTCGTGCTCGCCACCTCCGACCCGCCCCTGCCCCGCGCGCACCGCCGCCCGTTCCGGCTCCCGCGCCTCGCCCCGGCGGCCGGCGCGGCGGGGGCGTACCGCGACTTCGCCTGGGCCTGGACGACCCGGTTCCTGATGCAGCTCGGCAACTCCATCGCGTTGCTGTACCTGCTGTACTTCCTCACCGACGCGGTGGGTTACGAGCGGCTGTTCCCCGGGCAGGACGCCGCGCAGGGCCTGCTCGTGCTGATCCTGATCTACACCGCGGCCGTCGTGCTGACCACCGTCGTCGCCGGGATCGTCTCCGACCGTCTCGGCAGGCGCAGGACGCTGGTCACGATCTCGGGCCTGGTCTCCGCCGTGCCCGCGCTGATGCTGGCCTTCTGGCCCACCTGGCCGGTCACCGTGGCCGCCGCGGTCGTGCTGGGCGTCGGCTTCGGCGTCTACCTGTCGGTGGACAACGCGCTGGTCACCCAGGTGCTCCCCTCCGCGGCAGGCCGGGCCAAGGACCTCGGCGTGATCAACATCGCCGCCTCGGGGCCGCAGGTGCTCGGCCCGGTCATCGCCGGGCCCGTCGTCGCGGGGCCCGGCGGCTACACGGCGCTGTACCTGACCTCGGCCGGGCTCACCGTGCTCGGCGCCGTGCTGGTGCGCCGCATCCGCTCGGTGCCCTAGCGGGGCGGCGGTGAAGCCGGCCCCCGGGGCGCCCAGGCCATGGGAACACCGGTCCTGCTCAGGATGTTGCACCGGACATGATCACCGGCACCGTGGACACCACCCAGGAGCTGGCCGCGTTCCTGCGGACCCGGCGCGAGCGGCTGGACCCGCGCGATTTCGGCCTGCCGTCGCGCCGGAAGGCCCGGCGGACCCCGGGACTGCGCCGCGAGGAGGTCGCCGAACTGGCCGGGGTCAGCGTCGACTACATCGTGCGGCTGGAACAGGCCCGCGGGCTGCGGCCCTCGGCGGACGTGGTGGAGGCGCTGGCGCGGGCGCTGCGGCTGGCCCCCGACGAGCGCGCCTACCTCTTCGACCTGGCCCGGCAGCGTCCCCCCGGGGCCGCCAAGCCCGCCACCGCCGCGCCGCCGCCGCTGGCCCGGCTGGTCGCCGATTTGTCGCCGCTGCCGGCCATGCTGCTGAACCACCGCTTCGACATCCTGGCCTGGAACCACGAGATGGCGAGGCTGATGCTGGACTTCGACACCTTGCCGCCGTCGCAGCGCAATGTGATGTGGCTGTGCCTGATACATCCGCCGACCCGCGCGATGTACGCCGACCGCGAACGCGTCCTGCGGGAGGGGATCGCCCACCTGCGCGCCGCGTGGGCCGCGCATCCGGAGGATCGGGAGTTGTCCGGCCTCATCGCCGAGTTCATGGCTCGCGACGAGGAGTTCGCGCGGCTGTGGGCCGAGCGGGACGTCAAGGTCAACGGCCGCGGGCACAAGACGATGCGGCATCCCGAGGCCGGTGTGATCACGGTGCAGTTCGAGGTGCTCATGCCACTTCAAGATCCGGACCAGCGGTTGATGATCTGCCGCGCCGCCGACGATGAGAGCCAGTCGGCCCTGGACCGGTTGTGCGCACGGTGACGCCCGAACCGTCCGTCCGCGCACTGAGTCCGTCCGCGCACTGAGCAGGACCTTCGCGACGGACCCTAGGCCGGTCCGTTCCGCCGGCCTCCGGTGGCGCGGGCGACGGCGCGGGTCGCGGCGCGTACGGCCGCCTCGGGGGCGAGGCGGGCCAGCAGCCAGGCGATCCGCGCCGACCCCGGCGCCACCACCAGCGCGCGGTTGCGCGCGACTCCGCGCATGATGTCGGCGGCCAGCTTGTGCGCCGGGTACAGCCGCCCCTGCACCTGGACCGCTCCCTCGCGGGCGTGCCGCGCGATCCCGGTCGGCGGCAGGCCCGGGTTGACGTGGTCCAGCAGCGGCGTGTCCACGAACCCCGGGCACACGGCGGTCACCCGTACGCCGTGCGCGGCGGCCTCGGCGCGCAGCGCCAGCGACAGGCCGACCACGGCGTGCTTGGAGGCGGTGTAGGGCAGCATCAGCGGCGCGGGCAGCAGCCCGGCGACCGAGGCGGTGTTGACGATGTGGCCGCGCCCCTGCGCCACCATGATCGGGTACGCGGCCCGGACGCCGTGCACCACGCCGCGCAGGTTGACGTCCAGCACCCGGTCCCAGTGCTCGGCCGTCAGCTCCTCGGCGTGACCGCCGGCCGCGATGCCGGCGTTGTTGAACACGAAGTCCAGCCGCCCGTGCCGGGCCGCCACGTCCTCGATCGCGGCGCGCACCGCCGCCGCGTCGGTGACGTCGAGGCGCGCGGACTCCACGCCGTACTCCTTGGCCACGCGGGCCGCGGCCTCGCCGTCGATGTCGGCGACGGTCACCGCGAGGCCGCGCCGCGCCAGCTCGCGCACCACCGCCCTGCCGATCCCCGACGCCCCTCCGGTCACCACCGCCGTGCGTACGCCACCGGGCCCTGCCACGCCACCGCCTCCTCGCCGTACTCGCTCCCGCCCAGATTCCCATGACCTGCCACTGTTGTACCAATCATGTAATAGCGCGGAGAGAGCGTAGGCCGCCGGTCACTCTGAGCGCACGGAAACCCGCCACAGATAAGCCTCGGAGTGATGTGACTAACCCCGAGTGGAACAGGACCAACCCCCTCTGCGTGGAGTGACATCGCGGTCGCGATTGGTAGTGGAATGCTGCGTGCCATGGCAGTATCCGCTCCCCGCCCCCTCCTGGGAGCCGTGCTCTTGTTGTTCGTCAGTGCCGCATGGGGGTCGGCGTTCCCACTGATGAAGGATCTGATCGTCCGGATGCCGGTCGCCGACCTGCTCACCGAGCGTTACGGTCTGGCCGCGCTGGTGCTGTTCGCCATCCGGCCGCGGGCCTTCCGCGGGTTGCGCCAGGGCACGTGGACGCGGGGGATCGTGCTCGGCCTGCTGTTCGGTGTCGGCCAGACGGCGCAGGCGGTGGCCCTGCAGAGCCTGCCGTCGCCGGTGTCCGGCTTCGCCGTCGGCTGCAACGTCGTGATGACGCCACTGCTCGGTCTGGTACTCCTACGGGTGCGGGTATCAAAGCGGGTGTGGGCGGCGGTCGCGCTGTCGGCGATAGCGATGGCCGCTTTCACGTTGCTGCAGGGCTACGAGGGCGGCGACGTGTCCGTGCTGGCCCTGACGGCCACCCTGATGGCGGCGGCGCTGTACGCCGTGCACACGCTGGTGCTCGGCCTGGTCTCCACCAAGCGCTACGACAGCTACGCGATCACCGTCATCCAGCTCGGCACGATCGCCCTGATGACCGGGGTCGTGGCCGCCCCCGGCGGGCTCACCCTGCCCCGGGGGCCGGGCGACTGGGCCGTGCTCAGCCACCTGGCCCTGGTCTCGTGCGCCCTCGGCTTCCTGGCCAGGACCTACGCCCAGGCCCACGTCTCCGCGGTGCCGACGGCGGTCCTGCTCGCCTCCCAGCCGCTCTGGGTCGCCCTCTTCGCCGTCCTGGGCTACGGCGAGTCCATCACGTGGAGCATGGTCCTCGGCGGCGTTCTGGTCGCCATCGCCATGCTCCTGGTCGTGGAGCCCGGACGTCCCCAGGACCTGGCCGCCGCCGCGGCCCCCGGTCCCGGGGCCGATCCCCCCGGCCTCGCGACCCCGCCCCCCGGCCTCCCCGCCCTCCAGGGGGAGGCCGGGGACCGCGCGGACACCGCGTCCTCCTGCGACGCCTTCGGCGAGGACGAGACCGACATCGAGGCCGAACGGCACGAACACCTCATCCGCGTTCGCATGCGCGCCTCGCAGATCCTGCTCGACCTGCGGGACGGACAGGCCGCACCGGCATGTCCCGAACTGCCCCCGCAGGTGCCGTACGAGATCTGCTTCGGGCCGCCCCCGACGAGTGAGGAGCCCACCACGATGGATTCGAACCCGTCCCGGGTCGGCCGGGACGACACCCCCGCCTCGTTACCCGCGGCCGCGGAGCGGAGCGACCCGGGGCGGCCAGAGCGGAGCGACCCGGGGCACCCGGAGCGGCCGGAGCGCAGTGCCCAGGGTTGTCCGGAGCGGCCGGAGCGGAGCGGCCTGGAGCAGATGGTCGAACGCGCCATGGCCGTCGTGCGCGACCGCGCCGACCCCGAGGTCTCGCGCGTCCAGATCCCCCTGATCGCCGCCGCCGAACTGGCCGCGGCCGAGCCCCCCGGCCCCGAGGAGGAACCCAGCGCCGTCACCGAGGACGGCGAGCAACATCCCGAAACGGCCCGCTGACCCCCTCGACGGCGTTCCGGCCGCCCCACCCACCCCGGCCGGAACGCCCCCCACTCGCCGGTCAGGTGTCGGCCAGGGGGAGGCGGGCCACGAAGCGGGCCCCTATCGGGCTGTCCTCGACGGTGAGCATGCCGCCGTGCTCCCGGGCGATCTCCCGGGCGATGGGGAGGCCCAGGCCGGTGCCGCCGGCGTCCTTGCTCCTGGCGGCGTCCAGGCGGGTGAAGCGCTGGAAGACGACCTCGCGCTTGTCGGGCGGGATGCCGGTGCCGTCGTCCAGGACCTCCAGGACCGCGGTGCCGCCCGACTGGGCGACGGTGACGGTGACGCGCTCGGAGGCGTGGCGTTCGGCGTTGTCCACCAGGTTGGTGAGCATGCGGGCCAGGCGGAGGCGGTCGCCGTAGACCTTGACGCCGGGCTCCAGGACGCGCGAGACGTGCACCCGGCGGGCGCGGCGGTTCAGCTCGCTGGTAACGAGCTGCGACAGGTCCAGCAGCTCGCGGGTCGAGGGGGCGCCGGCGTCCAGCCTGGCGAGCATGAGCAGGTCGCTGACCAGGGCCTCCAGCCGTTCCAGGCTGTCGAGCTGGGCGTGGGAGACCTCCATCCAGTCGGTCTCCTCCGGGTGCAGCATCGCCGCCTCCACCTGGGCCCGCATCGCGGTGAGCGGGCTGCGCAGGTCGTGGGAGGCGTCGGAGGCGAAACGGCGCTGCTGCTCGACCAGCTTCTCCAGGCGGTCGAGGGTCTGGTTGACGATGACCGCCAGGCGGCGGATCTCGTCGTGGGCCGCCGGTACGGGCACGCGGCGGCCCAGGTCGGTGACGTTGATCTCGGCCAGCTCGGCGCTGATGTCGTCCACGGGGCGCAGGGTCTTGCCCACGATCCGGTACGTCCCCAGGGCGGTGATCACGACGAGCAGCACGCTGCCCGCGGCGAGCAGGCCGACGAGCCGGGGGTCCACGTACCAGGGCACCGCGGTGTCGGCGGCGTACACGGTCCAGTCGCTCTCCTCCCGGTAGACACGGAAGGCGACGACGATCATGCAGGTGTCGGGGAAGGCGGGCAGGGCGCACTCCTCGCGGCCGGCTCTCATGGCGCTGCGCGAGATGGTCATGTGGCTGATCGGCGGCTGACCGAGGAGGGCGGGCGTGGCGGAGATGACCCGCCCCTCGGAGTTGACCACCTGCACGTACTTCACCTCGGTGGCGGGCAGCACGGCCGGCAGCACGCCCCGCTCGACCAGGTGGACGACCTTGAGCGAGGCGTTGGTGATCTGGTCGGTGCGGTAGCTCTCGGCCAGCCCGTGCACGCCGAGCAGCGCGAGCACCGCGACGGCGAGGCTGAGCAGGGCCATCACCACGCTGGCGATGATCGTCAGTCGCTTCCGCAGTGACCAGTGCCTGCTGACGCTCACCTTGCCTTCACCCGACCCCCGCCGGACCCGGCGGCGATTCCGCGGACCCGCCCCGGGTGAAGCCCGAACCCCCCGGCAACCCTCGAACCTCCCGGTAATCAGGTGCTCGCACTAGGGGTATGCTGCTCGGACCTGGGAAGATTCAGCTCCAAGCATCCCTAAAACTACTGTTCGATGACGTAACGGGCGGTAGTTGCGGACTTAAGGCGGCGTGCCCCCGACGGTGTGCACACGACCACGTCTTCCAGCCACGCCCCATAGCCGCCGGGATCGGCCCACCTGAGACCCTGGAGGGGTGACTACCGATCTCGCCTATCCCGAGCCCCCTGCCCCCGCCTTCCTGTTCGACCTCGACGGCACCCTGATCGACAGCGTGTACCAGCACGTCATCGCCTGGCGCTCGGCGCTGGCCGGGCTCGGCATCGACCTGTCCGTGTGGCGCATCCACCGGCGGATCGGCATGAGCGGCGGCCTGTTCGTCACCGCGCTGCTGCGCGAGACCGGGCTCAAGCTGGACCAGGATCAGATCGACGACCTGCAGCGCGCGCACGCGGCGGCGTACCTGGAGCAGATCGACTCCGTCCGGCCACTGCCGGGCGCCGTGGAGCTGCTGGCCGAGCTGACCGCGCGCGGCGTCCCGTGGGCCATCGCGACCAGCGGGTACGCCGCGACCGCGCGCTCCGCGCTCGGCATGCTCGGCCTGCCCGAGGACACCCTCATGGTCACCCGCGACCGGGTGCGCCGGGCCAAGCCCGACCCCGACCTGTTCCTGGCCGGGGCCTCCACGCTGGGCATCGACCCGAGGTACGCGATGGTGGTCGGCGACAGCGTGTGGGACCTGCTGGCCGCGCGCCGGGCCGGGTCGCTGGGCGTCGGGCTGCTGTCCGGAGGCTACGGCCGCGAGGAGCTGGAGCGCGCCGGCGCCTTCCGGGTCTACGCCGACCCCGCCGACATGCTCAGCCGCCTGGACGAGCTGGGCGTGCGCACGCCCCTCTGACCGCCCGCAGCACTCCGCCGCGCTCCGCCGCACTCCTTGGCCTCGCGCCGCCGCCGTACAGAGCATTGCTCTGTACGGCCGGTGTCCCGCTGGTTAGAGTAAGTGAGCACTGATTCCCCGGCGGTGGAGTGAGCATGAGCACCGATCTTGTGGAATTCCGGCAGCGCGCCCGGGAATGGCTCGCGGCGAACGCCCCGGCGGGCGGCACGGGCCCCGGTTCCGTCGCCGAGGCGCGCGCCTTCATGGCCAAGCTGTACGACGCGGGCTTCAGCGGCATCTCCTGGCCGGCCGAGTGGGGCGGCCAGGGGCTCGGCCAGGCCGAGCAGCGCGTGTTCGACGAGGAGGCGGGCGCGTACACGCTGCCGACCTACTACTTCTCCATCGGCCTGGGCATGTGCGGGCCGACCGTGGTGGACCTCGGCACCGACGAGCAGCGGCGGCGCTGGGTGCGGCGGCTGCTGCGCGGCGAGGACATCTGGTGCCAGCTCTTCTCCGAGCCCAACGCCGGCAGCGACGTGGCCGCGCTGCAGACCCGCGCCGAGCGGGCCGGCGACGGCTGGGTGGTCAACGGCCAGAAGGTGTGGACCAGCGTCGCCCAGCACGCCGACCTCGGCCTGCTCCTGGCCCGCACCGACGTGGACGCCCCCAAGCACAAGGGGCTGACCATGTTCGTGATCGACATGCACGCTCCCGGCGTGACCGTGCGCCCGCTGAAGGACATGTCGGGCCGCAGCAACTTCAACGAGATCTTCTTCGACGACGTGCACGTGCCCGACGAGAACCGCATCGGCGAGGTCAACGACGGCTGGCGGTGCGCGGTCACCACGCTGCTGCACGAGCGGCTGTCGATCTCCGGCGGCGTCGGCGGCGTCGCGGGCGGGCGCGGCAACCCCGCCTCCTTCGAGGCGCTGCGCGCCACCTGCGACACCGCCGACCCGGTGGTGCGCGACGCGCTGGTCGAGCTGTACGTACGCGAGCGGGCCCTGGAGCTGTTCAACGCCCGCCTCGGCCAGGAGACCAGGGCCGGGATCTTCCCCGGGGCGCGCGGCAGCGCGGGCAAGCTGCTGCTGGCCGAGCTGACGCAGTTCCGCGCCGATCTCGCCACCTCGCTGGCCGGGCCCGCCGCGGTCGCCTGGGACCCGGAGACGGAGGGCGCGGGCGGGCTCGCGGAGGCGCTGTCCGTCGCGCCGGGCCTGGCGCTCGGCGGCGGCACCAACGAGATCATGCGCAACATCATCGGCGACCGGGTGCTCAACCTGCCGCCCGAGCCGCGTGCCGACAAGAACGTGCCGTTCAAGGACCTGAAGGTGGGGACCCAGCAGTGAACCTTCTCCTGACCCCCGAACAGGGCGAGCTGCGGGCCGCCTTCCGCTCCTTCCTCCGGGAGGCGGCGCCCATGGCCGAGGTGCGCCGGGCGATGGAGTCGGCCGACGGCTACGACCGCGCGGCGTACGCGCGGCTCAACGGCGAGCTGGGGCTGGCCGGCCTGATCGTGCCCGAGGAGCACGGCGGCGCGGGCGCGGGCTTCGCCGACCTCGCCGTCGCGCTGGAGGAGACCGGGGCCGCGCTGCTGCCGGGGCCGTTCCTGGCCACCGTGTTCGCCGCCATCGCGATCAGGGAGTCGGGCGACCCGGCGGCGGCCAAGGAGCACCTGCCCGGCATCGCCGCCGGCTCCACCGTGGCCACGCTCGCCCCGCTGCCCGGCACCCCCGCCACCGTCGAGGCCGGCCCCGGCGGCGCCCTGTCGGGCGAGCTGACCGCGCTGAACGGCGCCGAGGCCGGCCTGCTGGTCGTGGCCGCCGGAGAGCGCCTGTACGCGGTCGATCCGCAGGCCGGGGGAGTCACGCGCACCCCGCTGGCCACCCTCGACCTCACCCGGCGGCAGGCCCGGGTGCGCCTGGAGGCCGCGCCCGCCCGCCCGATCGGCACCCTGGGCCGCACCCCCGACCTGGTGGCGGTCGCGCTGGCCGCCGAGCAACTGGGCGTGCTGCGCCGCTGCCTGGACACGATCGTGGCCTACAGCAAGATCCGGGTCACGTTCGGCCGGTACATCGGGTCCTACCAGGGGGTCAAGCACAAGCTGGCCGACATGCACTGCGCGCTGGAGCAGGCCGAGTCGATCGTCCGGTACGCCGCGTGGGCGGCGGACGAGTCGCCCGCCGACCTGCCGGAGGCCGCCGCCCTGGCGCAGGCGTACGTGGGGCCCGCCTGCTTCCGGGTCGCGCGCGACCACCTGCTGCTGCACGGCGGCATCGGCTACACCTGGGAGCACGACGCCCACCTGTACTACAAGCGCGCCAAGACCGACGAGGTGCTGCTCGGCCCGCCGCGCGGGCACCGGGCCCGGCTCGCCGGCCTGCTCGGTCTGTGACCCGGCCTCGCGATCAGGCCGGTGAGAGGAGGCACGCGATGCCCGGCATCGAAGGGCTGCCCGGCTTCTACGCCATCGCCGCCGCCGACCCCGCGCGGCGCGCCGTCGTGGACACCGACGGCTCGGTCACGACGTACGGAGAACTGCTCGCCCTGGTGAACCGGGTCTCCCACGGCCTGCGCGCCCGCGGCGCGGCGCGGGGCGACGTGGTGGCCGGGGTGCTGCCCAACGGCCGCGACCAGGTGGTCATGCTGCTGGCGACCGGCCAGATCGGCCTGCACTACGTGCCGGTCAACTGGCATCTCACGCCCGCCGAGATCGGCTACATCCTGGGCGACTGCGACGCCCTGTGCGTGGCGACCGTGCCGGCGTACGCCGGGGCCGTCCGGCAGGTCGCGGCGGAGGGCAAGGTGACGGACGTGGCCGCGCTGGCCGAGGGACAGCCCGAGACCGCACCCGCCGGCCGCAGCGCGGGCGCGGTGATGTGGTACACCTCGGGCACCACCGGCTTCCCCAAGGGGGTGCAGCGCGGCCTCCCCGACGCCGAGCCCGAGGCCGTCGTCCCGCTGTACACCTGGTTCCTGGGCGAGGTGTGCGACCTCGAGCCCGGCGACGGCGTGCACCTGGTGACCTCGCCGATGTACCACTCCTCGCCCTGCGCGCACAGCATGTTCGCGCTGCACCTCGGCCACACGCTGGTCATCGCGCCCAGGTTCGAGCCGGAGACGGTGCTGGAGCTGATCGAACGGCACCGGGTGACCAACGCGATGATGGTGCCGACGATGTTCCACCGCATGCTGCAGCTCCCGCCGGAGGTCCGCGCCCGGTACGACGTGTCGTCGCTGGCCCAGGTGATCCACACCGCCGCCGCCTGCCCGGTCGCGGTCAAGCAGGGGATCATGGACTGGTGGGGGCCGGTGCTGTACGAGTACTACGGCTCCACCGAGTCGACGATCGCCTTCGCGGTCAAGCCGCACGACTGGCTCGCCCGCCCCGGCACGGTCGGCAGGCCCGCCCCCGGCTTCGAGGCCAGGATTCTCGACGACGAGGGCGAGGAGCAGCCGCCGGGCACGCCCGGCATGATCTACGTCAAGTCGGGCTCGGCCCGCTTCGAGTACCGCAAGGACCCCGGCAAGACCGCCGCCTCCATGCGCGGCGAGTGGTACGCCCCGGGCGACATCGGCTACCTCGACGAGGACGGCTTCCTGTTCCTGTGCGACCGGCGCACCGACCTGATCATCAGCGGCGGGGTGAACATCTACCCGGCCGAGATCGAGGCGGCCCTGCTGGAGCACCCGGCGGTGGCCGACGTCGCGGTCATCGGCGTGCCCGACGAGGAGTGGGGCCACACCGTGGTCGCCCTGGTCCAGCCCGCCAAGGGCGCCGAGCCCGGCCCGGAGCTCACCGCCGGCCTGCTCGCCCACTGCGCCCCGCGCATCGCCCGGTTCAAGCACCCCAAGGTGATCGAGTACCGCCGGGAGCTCCCGCGCACCCCGACCGGCAAGCTCAGCCGGTCCAGGGTGCGCGAGGAGTACCTCGCCTCCCGCTGAGCGGGGCCGTCACACCGCGATCCACTCGGTGCCGGTGGTGACCTCGTCGAGGATGTCCGCGACGGGGTCCACGCCCAGGCCGGGGCCCGCCGGCACCGGGAGGTGCCCGTCGCTGAGCACGAACGGGGGCGTGATGTCGGTGGCGAAGTAGCGCGAGGACGCGGAGGTGTCGCCGGGCAGGGTGAAGCCGGGCAGGGCGGCCAGGGCCACGTTCGCGGCCCGGCCGATGCCGGTCTCCAGCATGCCGCCGCACCACACCGCGATCCCGTGCGCCTGGCACAGGTCGTGCACCCGGCGCGCCTCCAGGTAGCCGCCGATCCGCCCCGGCTTGATGTTGACGATCGAGCACGCTCCGAGCGAGATCGCCGCCGCCGCGTGCCGCGCCGACTCGATCGACTCGTCCAGGCACAGCGGCGTACGGATGCGCCTGGCCAGCTCCGCGTGCTGCACCAGGTCGTCGTGGGCCAGGGGCTGCTCGATCAGCAGCAGGCCGAACGGGTCGAGCCGGGCCAGGTGCGGCGCGTCGGTCAGCGTGTAGGCCGCGTTGGCGTCGACCTGGAGCAGCACGTCGTCGCCGAACCGCTCGCGCACCGCGCGCACCGGCTCGACGTCCCAGCCGGGCTGGATCTTGAGCTTGATCCGGACGTACCCCTCGGCGAGGTAGCCCGCGACCGCCTCCAGCAGCGCGGGCACCGAGTCCATGATCCCCACCGACACGCCGCACGGCACCCGGTCGCGCGCCGCGCCCAGGAACGCGCCGAACGACTCGCCGGTGGCGCGCAACCGGGCGTCCAGGACCGCCGTCTCCAGCGCGGCCTTGGCCATGCGGTGGCCCTTGACCGGCTCCAGCGCGCGGGCCACGCCGTACGCGTCGATCGAGGGGCGGGCGGCGAGCGCGGGGATGAGGAAGCGGCGGATCACGTCGGCGGCGCCGTCCACGTACTCCGGCGAGTACAGCGGCTCGGCCATGGCCACGCACTCGCCCCAGCCCTCGGACTCGGGCGTGACCACCCGCACCAGCAGGACGTCGCGGGACGTCTCGGTGCCGAAGGACGTCCGGAACGGCGCGACCAGCGGCATCGCGATCCGGCGCAGCTCGACCCCAGTGATCTTCACGCTCTCTCCACTACGTAGTAGGTCCGCTCGTGGAAGCCGGTCACGCGGGCCCCCTCGTGCATCAGCCCGCCGAGGACCTCGCGCACCGCCTGCCGCCAGGCCAGCGCCGCCCCCGGGTCGGCGGCGCGCAGCCGCTCCACGTCGCGCGGCACCGCGACCAGGACGACCGGCGCGTCCACCGGGCCGGGCACCGGCCGCCCGTCGTGGTCGGCCAGCCCGATCGCGGCCCCGCCGGGCACCTCGGCGACCGCCCCGCGCCCCTGGCACGCGGCGCGGGCCCGTGCGCCGCGCAGGCGCCAGACGGCCAGCACCCGGTCGGACTCGTCGCCGCCGTTGATCGCATCCCCCATGGTGCCGTAGAACCGCTGCAGGTACTCCTCCGGCAACGCCCCCAGCTTGACCAGGTTGAAGTACGCGTTGCGGCGCACGAGGGGGTCGAAGGTCCAGGTGACCCGGTCCAGGCCCCGGGCCAGCGCCCAGGCCCGCTGGTGCAGCTTGAGCGCGTAACCGATGCCGCGCCCGATCGAGGCGCCGGTGACGTGCGAGTGCAGCACCTGGCCGGGCGGGGCGGCGAGGAACCCGGCCGAGGCCCCCACCAGCCGCTCGCCCTCGTACGCGCCCGCCACGTAGTTACCGGTGTGGGCGAACGCCCGCATCAGCTCCACCGTGATGGGCGGGTCGTGCGGCACGAAGTGCCAGATCGAGTCGAAGAACCGGTAGACCTCCTGGAGGTCGCCGAGGTCCACCAGTTCCCTGACCCGCACCCCGCTCAGCGCCGCCGCCCGCTCGGCGTACGCGAGCGCGTCGGCGGTCACGTCGGCGGTCACATCGGCGGTGGTGTCCGGGACCGGGTTCAGGGTCGGTGGGGTGCCGGTCATACCGAATCTCCTGCTAATTCACATTAAAAGGTGGTATGTCCGGACAGTACCGCCTGGACCAGCCCGTTGAGCAGGGCCGTCCGGCCCGGCATCTCCGCCACGATCACGTGCTCGTGGTCCGCGTGCGCGCCGCCGCCGACCGCGCCCAGGCCGTCCAGCGTCGGGCAGCCCACCCCGGCGGTGTAGTTGCCGTCGGAGGCGCCGCCGACCGCCGTGCCGGTGAGCGGCTTCAGGCCCAGCTCCGCCGCGATCGACTGGGCCAGCGCGAACAGCCCCGCCGAGGACGCGGCTTCCAGAGGGGGCCGGTTCGGGCCGCCGGTCACCTCGATCCGGGTGCCGGGGAGCCTCGGTGTGAGCGCGCGCATGCGCAGGTCGATCTCCTCCTGCGCGGCCAGGTCGGGCACCCGCACGTCCACCGCGACCCGGGCCTCGGCCGGCACCGTGTTCCGGCTGCTGCCCGCCGACGCCAGCGTCGGCACCACGGTGGTGGCGCCGTCGCCGAAGCCGGCGATCGTGAGGATCTGGTGGGCCAGCTCGACGCCCGCGTTGACGCCGCGCTCGGGCTCCAGGCCCGCGTGCGCGGCCCGCCCGCGTACCAGCACGTCGTACGCGGACACGCCCTTGCGCGCCGTCTTCAGCGCGCCGCCCTCGGCGCTGGCCTCCAGCACGAACGCGGCGGCCAGGCCGCGCGCGGACTCCTCGATCAGCGCCCGCGAGGTCGGCGAGCCCAGCTCCTCGTCACCGGTGACCAGCACGCACACGCCGTCGAGCGACGGCAGCGCGGCCAGCGCGTGGAACGCCTGGACCAGCCCGGCCTTCATGTCGAACACCCCCGGCCCGCGCGCCACGCCGTCGGCGACCGACCAGGGGCGGGAAGCCAGCGAGCCGATCGGCCACACCGTGTCGTGGTGGCCGAGGACCAGCACCCGCGGCGTGCCGAACGTCCAGCGCAGGTGGGTGACGCCCTCGATCAGGATCGGCTCCGGCGCCGCCCCCAGCAGCCGCTCGCCCTGCGCCGCCACCACCAGGGCGCTGCGCGCCACGGCCTCGTGGTCGGAGGAGAAGGACTCGCACAGCACCAGCTCCTCCAGGTCGGCGAGCATGCGGTCCAGCTCGAAGGCGGTGCCCGCGGCCGTCTCGGCGGCGCTCACGCGGCCGGCCCCGGCACCCCCGCCGGGCGGCCCAGCTCGGCCCGGAACAGCCGCAGCACGTTCCCGCCGAGGATCTTGAGGATGTCCTCCTCGGGCAGCCCCCGCTTGACCAGCGCGTCGGTGACCAGCGGGAGCCCGCGCGGCCCCTCGACGCCGGGCAGCGTCGCCATGACGTCGATGCCGCTGTAGCCGAACCCCTCGCAGCAGGGCGGGGTCAGCTCGGCCAGCACCTCGCGGACGAAGTCGGGGCCCAGGCCGACGTGGTCCACCCCGGCGACCCCCGCGACGTGCTCGATGTGGTCCACCAGCCGCTCCACGGTGTGATCGACCGGGTCCTCGGCCAGGAAGCCGGGCAGGAAGTTCACGCACACCACGCCGCCGGTCGCGGCGATGCCCCGGATCTGCTCGTCGGTGAGGTTGCGGTGGTGGTCGCGCAGCGCGCGGGCCGAGGAGTGGGTGGCCATGACCGGCCGGGTCGCCAGTTCGAGCACGTGCGCGACACCCGAGGCGCCGAGGTGCGAGACGTCGAAGACCATGCCGAGCCGCTCCATCTCGCGCACCGCCTCGACCCCGGCGGCGGTCAGCCTGCTGGCGGTGGCGTCCTCGCCGCTGCCGTCGGCCAGCGGGGTGCGGCCCCAGTGCGCGATCGAGGCCACCCGGACGCCCAGCCGGTGCATGGTGGAGAACAGCTCCACGTTCGCGTCCAGGCCGGGGGCGCTCTCCAGCGCCAGCACCAGCGCGATCCGGCCCTCGGCGAGCGTACGGTCGATCTGCGCGCCGTCGGTGCACAGGCGCACGTCGTCCGGGTTGCCCTCGGCCAGCACGTGGGCGCACTCGATCATCCGCAGCGTCTGCCGCAGCGCGCCCTCGGGCCGGTACTGGTCGTCGATGAACACCGGCAGCACCTGCACGTCCACCCCGCCGTCGCGGAGCTGGGGCAGCCACCGCTCCCGGAAGAACGCCGCCCACCGCTCCGGCGGACGGGCGCTGACGGCCATCAGCAGATCGTTGTGCGTGTCGGCCACGACGGCGCGGCGATGGAGGTCTACGGACAAGGTGAAACCCCTCTCCCTGGTGCTCTGCCCCCGACGCTACATTTTCGCGCGCCCCGCCCGGCATCTTCGCCCGCCCTCGTCTCCGCCGGGCCTCATGCGCATGCGCCGATCGCGCCGGCAGCGGCCACGCGCAGGAGAGGATTGCGGCGCGGGAGCGAACACCCCCCGATAGGGTGCGCAACGTGCCCCACGAAGCCACTCTCGCCGAGACGGTGCGCGAGATCGAGACTCTGTACGACCCCGCCTGGGCCGAGTCCTGGGACTCCGTCGGCCTGGTGTGCGGCGACCCCGCCGCGCCCGTGCGCCGGGTGCTGTTCGCGGTCGATCCCGTCCGCGCCGTGGTCGAGGAGGCGCTCGCCTGGCGCGCCGACCTGGTCGTCACCCACCACCCGCTCTACCTGCGCGGCACCACCAGCGTCGCCGCCACCACCTTCAAGGGCCGGGTGGTGCACACACTGATCAAGAACGACGTCGCGCTCTACACCGCCCACACCAACGCCGACGTGGCCGACCCCGGCGTCAGCGACTCCCTCGCCCGCGCCGTCGGCCTCACCGGCGCGCTGACCCCGCTCCAGCCCTCCGCCGACGACCCGCGCCGCGGGCTGGGCCGCGTCGGCGAGCTGCCCGCCCCCATGACCCTGGCCGCCTTCGCCGCCCAGGCCGCCGCCGGCCTGCCGCGCACCGCCTGGGGCCTGCGCGTGGCCGGAGACCCCGAGCGTACGGTGCGCAGGGTCGCGGTCAGCGGCGGCGCCGGCGACTCCCTGCTCGGCGCGGCCCGCGCCGCCGGAGTGGACGCCTTCCTCACCGCCGACCTGCGCCACCACCCCGCCAGCGAGTTCGCCGAGGCGGGCGGGCCGGCCCTCATCGACGCCGCCCACTGGGCCACCGAGTGGCCCTGGCTGGCCGACGCCGCCGCCCGGTTGGCGTCGGCTATGGCCGCGAGGGGGAATACTGTGGAGACGCGCGTCTCGGAGACGGTCACGGACGCCTGGACGACAACAGCACAGTGCGAGGATACGAAGTGAAAGCAGCCCCACAAGCACAGCAGCGCCTGCTCGACCTTGCCAAGCTCGACTCCGTCCTCGACAGGCTGGCCCACCGCCGCCGCACGCTGCCCGAGCTCGCCCAGATCGAGGAGCTGTCCGCCCGGCTGGCCCGCGCCTCCACACAGGTGATCGCCGCCGAGACCGAGGTGAGCGACCTCGGCCGCGAGCAGGCCAAGGCCGAGTCCGACGTCGAGGCCGTGCGCGCGCGTGCCGACCGCGACCAGAAGCGGCTCGACTCCGGCCAGGTGTCCTCGCCCAAGGACCTGGCCAACCTCCAGTCCGAGATCGCCTCGCTCAAGCGGCGGCAGGCCGACCTGGAGGAGGTCGTCCTGGAGATCATGGAGCGCCGCGAGGCCGCCGACGCGCGCGTGACCCGGCTCATCGCCGAGCGCGACGAGGTCGCCGCCGCCCGCGCCGCAGCCGAGGACCGCCGCGACGCCGCCTTCGCCGAGATCGACAAGGAGCAGGCCGAGGTCTCCGGCGGGCGCGCCGCGATCACCGCCGACATCCCCGCCGACCTGCTCAGCCTGTACGAGAAGCTGCGCGGCCAGTACGGCGTCGGCGCCGCGATGCTGTACGGCGGCCGGTGCCAGGGCTGCAAGGTCTCCCTGTCCATCGCCGACCTGAACGCCATCAGGGCCGCGGCCCCCGACGAGGTCCTGCGCTGCGAGGAGTGCCGCCGCATCCTCGTACGCACTCCCGAGTCCGGCCTGTGACCGCGTACGTCATCGAGGCCGACGGCGGCTCCCGCGGCAACCCCGGCCCCGCCGGGTACGGCGCGGTGGTCAGGTCGGCCTCCGACGACCAGGTCCTGGCCGAGGTCGCCGAGCCCATCGGCACTGCCACCAACAACGTGGCCGAGTACCGCGGCCTGATCGCCGGCCTGACCGCCCTGCTGGCCCTGGCCGGCGACGGCGCCGCGGTGGAGGTCCGGATGGACTCCAAGCTGGTCATCGAGCAGATGGCCGGCCGCTGGAAGGTCAAGCACGAGGGCCTGCGGCCCCTGGCCGCCGAGGCCGCCGCCCTGGCCCGCCGCCTGCGCGTCACCTGGACCTGGGTCCCCCGCGAGCACAACCGCCACGCCGACCGCCTGGCCAACCAGGCCATGGACTCCGCGGCCACCGGGGCCGCCCCGCCCCGGCCGGCCCCGCCACCGGAAGAGGCGGCACAACCCACCCTGTTCCCGTCCGGCGAACTCCCCGAGTCGGGCGTGGAGGAACCCCGGCCCCGCCGCGGCACGGGCTGGCGCGCTGACGACACCCGCTCGGCCACCACCCTGCTCCTGCTCCGCCACGGCGAGACCCCCCTGTCCGCCGAACGCCGCTTCTCCGGTCTCGGCGACCCGGAGCTCACCCCCCAGGGCGTCGCCCAGGCCGAGGCCGCCGCCGCCCGCCTGGCGCGCAAGCCGTACGAGATCGACGTCATCGTCACCTCACCCCTGCGCCGCGCGCGGGCGACGGCCGAGGCGGTGGCGGCGAAGACCGGGCTCCCCGTGCAGGTGGACGAGGGCTTCAGGGAGGTCGACTTCGGCGCCTGGGAAGGCCACACCTTCACCGAGATCCAGCGCCGCTGGCCGCGCGAACTGGCCGCCTGGCTCGCCGACCCCGACGCCGCGCCGCCCACGGGGGAGAGCTTCAGCACGACGGCGCGGCGGGTCGAGGACGCCAGGGAACGGCTGATCGGGGAGCACCCGGGCAAGACGATCCTCGTCGTCTCGCACGTCACGCCGATCAAGACGCTGCTGCGGCTCGCGCTGCTGGCTCCCCCCGCCGCGATGTACCGCATGCATCTCGACCTGGCATGCCTCTCCCAGATCGACTACTACTCCGACGGCCCGTGCGTGGTGACGTCCTTCAACGACACCGCCCATCTCCGCTGAGCCGTCCCCCGGCGGCCGTGCCAGGCTCCCAGGGCGCCCGGCACGGCCATTCGCCACCGCCCTCCCCGGCGGTGACACCACTCATTCCACCGGCCCCCACTTGCTGATCACTTGGAACCCGCTTGCGCCGTGACCGGCCCGAACCGGCTAAACTGACCAGCACGGCGGACGAGCCGGCCGGGCGGCCGCGTCGGGCCACACCGGCCCGCCGAGGAAGGTCCGGGCTCCACAGGGCAGGGTGGTCGGTAACGCCGACCCGGGGCGACCCGCGGGACAGTGCCACAGAAAGCAAACCGCCTCCCCCACCGGGAGGTAAGGGTGAAAGGGTGGTGTAAGAGACCACCAGCGCCCACGGTGACGTGGGCGGCTCGGTAAACCCCACCCGGAGCAAGGTCAAGAAGGGACGGCCCGCGAGGACCGTCCCGCGCGCGACGTTCGAGGGCGGCCCGCCCGAGCCGCGCGGGTAGACCGCTTGAGGCCGCCGGCAACGACGGCCCTAGATGGATGGCCGCCCCCCACCAGGGGACAGAACCCGGCCTACAGGCCGACTCGTCCGCCTTCCGTCCCACCGACCTGCCGCGTCTTCCGCATGATCGCATCAGGGCACTTCCAGGGCACACGGAACGCCGAACCGAACGCGTCGTCGAGCGCGTCCCTGACCCGCTAGAGATCAACCATCGTCGTGATGGACTCATGGCCCAGCCGGCGCGGGACCTCGGAGATCGGCACCCCCTCGGCCAGGGCCGTACTCGCGAAGTGGTGTCGGCCCGTCTTGATGGCCGGCTTCCACGCCTTGGCGTTGAAGGTGTCCCGCCGGAGAAGATCCCCCCGGGCAGACCGGAGAGTGATCGGCTATGTGGAAGCGCCACATGTCGCGCTACGGGACACCAGGCCAACGAGCCTGTACCGCCGCCTGGCGTGGCGAGGACACCGCCTTGTCTCGCTTCGTGGAGGAGATCGAAGCGCGATCACCAGACGCGGAAGAGGCCGAGTTCCTGAACCTCACCGAGGCACAGCAAGTCCTGGAAGTCACCCCCCTGAGACCGTGATCAACGTTTTCCCAAGTCGGCAGTGGCGCCTCTGATGTGAGTGGAGTACTGGGTAGGTTGCACCTCGTGCCTGACCTTCCACGCCACTCCGTCAGCGTGACCGCCGCAGTGTTCCGTCCAGACGGGCGAGTCCTCGCGATCAAGCGCGCCGATGATGGTAGCTGGGTACCCCCTGGCGGAGTGGTCGAACTCGACGAGACTCCCGAAGACGCGGTGATCCGCGAAGTCCTCGAAGAGACCCACGTCCGCATAGAGCCCGAGATCCTTACCGGCGTGTACAAGAACATGAAGCTGGGAGTCGTCTCCCTGACCTTCCGCTGCCACGCCATATCGGGTGAACCAGAGCCCAGCGACGAAGCCCGCGAATCGGCATGGCTCACTATCGAGCAAGCACGCGAACGCATGTCCGAAGCCCGTCTCATTCGCGTCCTTGACGCCCTTCGCAGTGACGGCCCCTTCGTGCGCGCCCACGACGGAACGCACCTCCTATAGATCGACACCGGTTCGGGCGACCCACTGTCACAGGTTCCCCTACGTCTTCAAGCCCGCCGCCGTGCCGGGCTGTACCGCGCGTTCGCTGGGGCCGGTCAGAGCACCCCTTGTGGGGCCGCGGCTCGGGGAGGGTGGGGCCAGAGCGGTACCCGGATTCGTCCCGGAGTGGCCCCTATCCCGTGACCTCACCCTCCTTGCCCGCTCTCAGTGGTCTGGGGCCTCGTGGATGATTTTGGGGACGCCGCGGAGGCCGATGGCTGTGCAGGCGGCCAGGAGGGCGATGATGACGGTGGTGGTCAGGGCGGTGACGCCGATGGCGTTGAGGAAGGAGCTCTTCGCCGTGGCCACGACCGTCGCGGCCAGGTCGGTGGGGAGGGCGGAGGCCGCCTCCAGGGCGGTGGGCAGTGACTCGCGTATCGCGGTGACGACGGAGGCGGGCAGGTCCGGGGGGAGGGTCAGGTGGGCGCGGTAGACGCCGCTCAGGATGCTGCCCAGGATCGCGATGCCCAGGGCGCCGCCGAGTTCGAAGGCGGTCTCGGAGATGGCGGCGGCGGCGCCGGCGCGTTCCCGGGGCACCGATGCCAGCACCGTGTCGTTGGTGACGGCGAAGGTCAGTCCGATGCCCAGGCCGCCGATCAGCATGGCGGTCAGCACGAACGCGTACGGCGTGCCGGTGGCGAGCTGGGAGTAGCAGGCGAAGGAGATCGCCGACAGGGTCAGGCCCGTCGCCACCGTCCATGAGCGTCCCCACGTGGCGATCAGCTTGGTGGACAGGACGCCGCCGACCGCGGCCGCCAGGCCGCCCGGGATGCTCGCCAGGCCCGCCTGGAGCGGGGACCAGCCCAGTACGAGCTGGAAGTACCAGGCGAAGACCAGGGACAGCGCCGACATCCCGAAGATCGCGATCAGATTGGCGCCGACCGCGGCCGAGAACGCGCGGCGGCGGAACAGGCGTACGTCGATCAGCGGCTCGGGCAGCCTGACCTGGCGGAAGGCGAAGACCACCAGCGCGGCCACCCCGATGGCCGCCGCCGTCAGCACGGAGGTCTGCCACACGCCCGCGGTCGCCGCCTCCTTGATCGCGTAGATGACCGCGATCACGCCCACGATGGACAGCACGACGCTGGCCGCGTCCAGACGGCCGGGGGAGGGGTTGCGCGACTCCGGCAGCACCAGCGCGCCGCTGACCACGATCAGCACCATGACCGGCAGGTTGATCAGGAACACCGAGCCCCACCAGAAGTGGTCCAGCAGCAGGCCGCCGACGACCGGGCCGAGGGCGAAGCCCGCCGCGCTCATCCCGCTCCAGATGCCGGTCGCGGTGGTGCGCTCCACCGGGTCGGTGAACACGTTGCGGATGATCGACAGCGTGGACGGCATGATGGTCGCGCCGGCGACGCCGAGCAGCGCCCGCGCGGCGATGAGCAGTTCGGGAGTCGGCGCGTACGCCGTCACCGCCGAGGCCGCCCCGAAGGCCGTCGCGCCGATGAGCAGCAGCCTCTTGCGGCCGATCCGGTCGCCCACGTTGCCCATCGTGATCAGCAGGCCCGCCAGCGCGAAGCCGTACACGTCGCCGATCCACAGGATCTGCGGGGCCGTGGGGGACAGGTCGGCCGCGAGCTTGGGCAGGGCCAGGTGCAGCACGGTGAGGTCGATGGACAGCAGGAGCACCGACAGGCAGGCGATGGCGAGCGCCGCCCACCTGCGACGCGCTCCCGGGGTGGCGGGGGCCGCGGCGTGCGGCGCGGTTGGAGTCGTCATGGTGGCAGCCTCGGCGCAGGCGCTGACCGTACGCGCACCGTCCGCTGACCGTGCCGCCCTCGCTTTGTCAGCCGGCCCGGCCCGCCTGCCGAGCCGGACTCGTCACGAGTCGAGGTACGTCGGCGTGGCCGGCATACTGTGGTCGTCGTCCTCCGGCACCGGGAGGTTCCAATGCGGCATCGCCCTTGGCGTGTCGCCGCTCGGGCGCCTTCGCCGCCGCCGTGGCCGGTCTCGGTGGTGGGGCATCTCATGGCATCGGGGCTGGATTACCGCAACGTCCGGCGGGCCTCACGGCACACCGGACGGTCTTTCGCCGATCACCCGGTGAACGCCTTGGCCAGCCGGGCGGGGGCGCTGAGCAGCCATGACTCGGTGATCAGCTCGCGGAGCTCGTCGGGATCGACCATGGCCAGCCGGACCTCGACCCAGCCGAAGCGGCCCGAGGTGTAGGACGGGGTGAACACCTCGGGGCTCTCGGCCGTCATGGCCGCCTGCTCCTCCAGGGTGGCCTTGAGCAGGGCGGTGCCGGAATCCTCCTTGAGGTAGCCGAAGCCCTTGCCCCGGACCCGCAGGCCGGTGTACTCGGAGTAGCCCGGGTACGCCTCCGCCTCGGGCAGGGCGAGCGCGAGGCGCAGGAACTCGTCGGGGGTGACGCCACGGCGTCGTACGTTCGCCATGGGCCCATGCAAGCAGGCCGCACCGACATTTTCCCGCGCCCCCGCGGTGCGGCCTGGTGGCCCGCCGGGGTGTGTCAGCGCTTGCGGCCCACGCCGCCCACGAAGGTGTGGTACGTGATGCCCTGCTCGGAGTGCTCGCCGGGTTCGGGGCGCCACTCGGCCACCGGGACCAGGCCGGGATCGACGAGTTCCAGGTCGCCGAAGAAGGACAGGATCTCCTCGCGGGTGCGCCAGCGGCCGGTGCCCAGGTGCTCGTTGAACAGCTTCTCGGCGGTTGCGGTCTGCTCGGCGACCTCCGGCATGGACGGGCCCGGGTTGTGGAAGTGAGAGATCGCCACGTGGCTGCCGGGGGCCAGGGCGTCGAGGTAGCGGGCGGCCACGCCGGCCGGGTCCTCGTCGTCGTTGAGGTGGTGCAGGATAGCGAAGAACAGCAGGCCCAGGGGCTGGTCGAGGTCGATGTACTCGCGCACCCGCGGGTTGTCCAGGATCTGTTCCGGGCGGCGTACATCACCGGCGACGACCGCGGTGCCGCTGGTCTTGGTCAGCAGGGCCTGGCCGTGCACGAGCACGATCGGGTCGATGTCCACGTAGACGACGCGCGCGTCGGGGGCGACCTCCTTGGCGATCTCGTGCACGTTGCCCTGGGTGGGCAGCCCGGAGCCGATGTCGAGGAACTGGCGGATGCCCGCTTCGCTCGCCATGTACCGTACGGCGCGGCGCAGGAACCGGCGGCCCGCGCGTGCCGCCGCCGGGGCGTCGGGGGCGATCTTCAGGGCCATCTCGGCGACGCGGCGGTCGGAGGCGTAGTTGTCCTTGCCCTGGAGCATGAAGTCGTAGACGCGGGCCACGCTGGGCGTGGTGATGTCGATCCCGGGCGGCGCGGTCTCCCGCGCGACTGCGTCCTGCTCGTCGTCCGACACGGCCAGCCTTCCGTCAGAGGGCGGATGAGCGGATAAAGTTCCCGATCATCGGCGATCTGGGCAAAGCGTAACGTGTGCCCGGCATGGCCGGTGCTGGAAAATCAGGTTTCCCGATGGGATCTGCGTATTAGTCCGCAGATCCGGCCGCCCCCGGGAATTAGCGTCTGCAGTGCGCGCCGCGGGTCAATTCCCCCGAACGCCGTGGCGAGCCGGTCCTTCTCCCAGGGACCGCGGGGTGGGGGTCCATGTCCCGGTGTCGCCCCCACCCCGAGCCCTGGGCCGGGCCCGCGATCGGGCCCGCGATCGGCCTCGCGATCGGGCCCGCGATCGGCCTCGCGATCGGGCCTGCGATCGGCCTAGTGATCGGGCCTGCGATCGGCCTAGTGATCGGGCCTGCGATCGGCCTAGTGATCGGGCCTGCGATCGGCCTAGTGATCGGGCCTGCGATCGGCCTAGT
>NZ_JACHGN010000010.1:377308-432602 GCF_014202315.1 Thermocatellispora tengchongensis
TGATCGGGCCCGCGATCGGCCTCGCGATCGGGCCCGCGATCGGGCCTGGTCAGGAGGGCGCGCGACGCAGCCAGGCGTCGAGCAGTTCGGCCTCCTTCTGCGGGTCGATGCCGTGGCGGAGCTCGGCGTTGCCGAAGCTGCGCTTCTCCTCCGGGATCTCGCGCAGCCAGGCCCAGGTGTCGCGGACGGTCTCGGCCACCGGGCGGCAGCGCAGGCCGGCCGCGAGCGCCTTGGCCGAGGAGGGCAGCCAGACGGCGTCGAAGCCCGGGGTGTCGGGGGCCCACAGGGGCAGCTCGCTCCACGGCTGGACCCCGTGGTCGAGCAGGAAGGCGTCGTCGGCCCAGACGAACTCGGCGTTGGAGCCGGTCTCGCGGGCGCACAGCGCCAGCCACTCGCCGAACGTGGTGTTGCCCTGGACGCCGCTGGTCAGGAAGCGGCCGGGGGTGGCCGCCTCGCACCGGTCGAGGGTGAAGGCGGCGATGTCGCGGGCGTCGATGAGCTGGATCGGCCGGTTCGGATCGCCGGGGGCGAGCACCTGCCCGCCGCGCGCGATGCGGGTGAGCCACCACGGCAGCCGGCCGACGTTCTCGTACGGGCCGATGATCAGGCCGGGCACGATGATCAGGGTGTTCCCGGCGAAGCCCTGCTCGACCGCGCGCTCGCACCCGGCCTTGAGCGCGCCGTAGTCGCCGTCGTCGGGGCCCGCGTCGGGCTCGCAGGGGTGGAGCGGGGAGGTCTCGTCGACCGGTTTGGCGGGGAAGTCGGCGATGGCGGAGATGCTGGAGATGAAGGCGTACGTGGCGGCGCGCCCGGACAGCACGCGTACGGACTCGCCGACGACGCGCGGCACGAAGCCGCACACGTCGATCACCGCGTCCCACGTGCGGCCCTCCGCGAGCCGCTCCAGGTCGGCGGTGACCTCGCGGTCGCCGCGCACCGCCTCGGCGCCGGGCAGGTCGTCGCCGCTCACCCCGCGGTTGAAGGTGGTCACTTCGTGTCCGCGGCGCAGCGCCTCCTGCGTGATGGCGCGCCCGAGGAACACCGAGCCGCCGATGATCAGAACTTTCATACCGGTCATTCTTCGCCCGGGGGATGTGGCGGGTCAGCGCGGTTTCACCCCTGGCGCAAGCCGTACGCCCAGGGCGTACGGCCGCGCCGGGGCGGGACGGGGGTCAGCAGATCTGGTGGTCGCGGGCCGCCGTCCGGGAGAACCGTTCGCGGTCCAGGACGTGCACGCGGGCCGCCGGGATGTCGAAGTACAGGCCGACCAGCTCCAGGCGCCCCTTGGCGACCAGCCGGTCCACCTCGGGGTAGGTGTGCAGGTTGGCGAGCTGCTGGATCACGTTGACCCGGCAGAGCCGGTCGAGCGGGCCCGTGTCGTCGCCGTGGCCCTCTGAGCCGATGAACCTGGCCAGGGTGTGGCCGCCGTGGCGCAGCCAGCGGCGTACGCTGGGCATCTCCTCGGCCTGCACCCCGGCGCTGAGCAGGGTCGCCATGGCGACGCAGCCCGAATGGCCGCAGACCGTGATCGTGCGCACACCCAGGATCGTGGTGGCGTACTCGATCGCGGCGGCCACGGAGTCGTCGGTCGGCACCGAGCCCTTGCGCGGCACGAGGTTGCCCAGGTTGCGCACGGTGAACAGGTCGCCGGGGCCGCTCGCGGTGATCAGGCTGGGCACGATGCGGGAGTCGGCGCAGGTGATGAACAGGTGGGAGGGCTCCTGCTTGCGCGCCATGCGGGTGAGGATGGGGCGGATCAGCGGCGCGGTGTGCCGGTGGAACTCACCGGTGCCGGCGAGCAGGTCGGGGATGGAGCGGCCCGAGCGCCCGACGGTCACGTGCGCCCGCTCGGTGGCCGGGTGTGCCCGGTCATGGCCTGGATGGGCCTGGCCATGGGTCGGGTGTCCCGGGTCGTGGCCTGCGTGTGCCTGGCCATGGGTCGGGTGTCCCGGGTCGTGGCCTGGATGGGCCTGGCCATGGGTCGGGTGTCCCTGGTCGTGGCCTGCGTGTGCCTGGTCGTGCCCCGGGTGGGCCTGGTCATGGGCCGGGTGGGCCTGGTCCTGGGTCGGGTGTCCCCATTCATGGGGCGATGCGGGTGCCGGGGCGGTCACGGTGGCGGTCGCTCCACCTGGGGGTGCGTGGGTGGTGGGGTTGGGGGGCGGGGTCGGGTTGGCCGCGGCGGCCGGGGACTCGGCGCTGACCGCGCTCGTGACCGGCACGGCGGGCACCGGGTGCGGCACGGCGGGCTCGGGGTGCTCCTGCGGCATCCGGCGGCTGCGCCGGTAGGCCCAGGGCAGCCACCAGCGGTCGGGGGCGCGGGGCGGGGTCTTGGCCGGGAACATCCGGGCCCCGCTGGCGGCCAGGGCGTACCACTCGTCGTGGATCTCGTCGATCGTCAGGGTGCCGCCGAACCGCTCGTGCTCCAGCCGCCAGGTGTGGATCGCCTCGAACGCCGCGTTGTCCATGAAGTCGATGTTGAGTTCGAGGTCCACGGCGGCGCCCTGCGGGATCGTGCGCAGGGCCGCGGTCAGCCTGGGCACGCCCAGGAAGGTCAGCGACCCGGCGACCACGATGTGGTAGCGCCCGTCGGGCTCGCTGGTGGTGCGCACGGTCACCCAGGTCAGGCGGCGCAGCGCGAGCAGCGCGGCCAGCCCCAGCCCGATCAGCACCCCCTCGGCCAGGCCGATCAGCACCACGCCGAAGAACGTCACGGCGTAGACCGGCACCTCGCCGTGGCCGCGCAGGTGGGAGATGTGCCCGAGGTTGACCATCTGGACGCCGATGAACACCAGCAGCGCGGCCAGCGCCTCGACCGGGATCAACTGCACGGTCCAGGACAGGAACACCGCGAACACCAGCACCCAGACGCCGTTGAGCACGGCCGTCCAGCGGGTGCGCGCGCCCGCCCGCACGCCGGCGGTGCTGCGCATGATGCCGCCCGCCACGGGCAGCCCGCCGAGGACGCCGCTGACCATGTTGGCCACGCCCTGGCCGGTCAGCTCGCGGTCGAGGTCGGCGCGCGGGCCGTCGTGGAGGCGGTCGATGCCGATCGCGCTGAGCAGCGACTCGACGCTGGCGAGCAGCGCGACCAGCAGCACGGCGGCGGCGACGCCGTGCCAGTCGGCGTCGGGGAGGGCCGGGCCGACCCAGGAGTCCATGCTGCCGGCGAGGTCGAGGTGGGTCACCCGCCAGCCGAACACCGCGGCGACCCCGGCGGCGACCACCAGCGCGACCAGCGGGCCCGGCAGCGTGCGCGCCGGGCGCGGCAGCCGGTTCCACACCAGGAGAACCGCCATGACCAGCAGCCCGGTCATCGTGCCGTCGCCGTGGAGGGTGGCGATCTGACCGGGCAGCTCGGCCAGGTTCTCCAGCGCGCCGCGCTGCGGCGCCCCGCCGAGCACCACGTGGAGCTGGGCGAGCGCGATGGTGACGCCGACGCCGGCGAGCATGCCGTGCACGACGGCGGGGGAGACCGCCAGGGCGGCGCGGGCGACCTTGAACACGCCGAGGAGGAACTGCAGCGCGCCGGCCATGAGGGTGATCAGGCAGGTCGCGCGCCAGCCGTAGGTGTGGATCAGCTCGGCCAGCACCAGGGTCATGCCCGCGGCGGGCCCGCTCACCTGCACCGCGGAGCCGCCGAGCGCGCCGGCGAGGATGCCGCCCGCCACGGCGGCGACGAGGGCGGCCACGAGGGGGGCGCCGCAGGCGATGGCGATGCCGAGCGACAGCGGCATCGCGACGAGGAAGACGACCAGCGAGGCGGGCAGGTCGTGTTTGAGCACGGAGGTGAGGTGACGCCGCGCGGTCGCCACATCACGCTGAGTGTTCGTCATGCCCCAGACCTTATGCCGAGGGGCCGACAGAAACTAAGGGTTGCCGAACGGCTTTACCCAGTTAGGAGAAAGGTCGGCAAGGAGTGGAATGGCTGCCTTGCCGGATTGCGCGGCCGGTCAGCGGTAGTAGTCGGGATAATCCGGATCTGGGGCTCGGTGGTGGCCGCCGCGGGTGCCCGGCTTCTCGGACACGGCCTCTGTCTCCTGCGCCTGGGCCGAGCCGTACAGCTCGGTGTAGGTCGGCCACCCGCTGCCGCCGCCCGCGGGCTGCTCGGGCCACGCGGCGGGCGCGCCCGAGGAGGCGGGCGCGGGCGCGGGGGTGGCCGCGGGCGCCGGGGTCTGGTACTGCGCGGTGGCGTCGTAGGAGTAGCCGGTCGATCCGCTCCCCGACAGCACGTCGCTGACGGGCGGCTGCGCCGACGACGGGTCGTACTCGTAGGGCGAGACGGTGCGGCCCGGCATGGTCGTCGCCGAGGCGGCGGGGGAGGGCCCGGTGATCGTGTCGGAGTCGTCGATCGTCGCCCACCCGGTGCTCACCTCGTAGGAGGGCGCGGTGTACGACCCGGGGTACGGCGACGGCTGCTGGTAGGGGCCACCGGCCGGCGCCGCAGTGGCCGCCGCGGGCCAGGAGGGCGAGGAGGACGAGGACTGCGCGGCCGCCGGGCCCGCCGGAGCGGGGTCGTCGAGGATGTCGGCGGTGCCGCTCCAGGCGTAGCCGTGCGGCTGGTCGGTCGCCGGCGGCGCCTGCCGCCCGCCCGTCGGCGCCGCAAGCGGAGCACCAAGAGGGCCGGCCGCGGCCAGCGGGTCCGACGCGGCGAGCGGGTCGGCCGCGGCCAGCGGGTCGGGCGCGCTCAGAGGATCGGGCGCGGCCAGCGGGTCGGACGCGGCCGGGAACGCGTACACCGTGCCGCTGATCGGGGTAACCGTGCCCGGCACCGGGATCACCGGCGGAGTGGGCGACGCCGTACGTCCGCCGGAGACCGGCAGGCCGCCGCTCGCCAGCGGATCGGCGGCGAACGGCCCGGTCGCGGCGGGCGAGGCGGGCGCCTCGAACGGCCCGGTGGCCCGGGGCGAGGGCTGGGCGTCGAACGGCCCGGTGCCGCGGGCGGCGGCCGGGACGTCGAGCGGCCCGGTGCCACGCGGGGAGGCGGGGACGTCGAGCGGGCCCGTGCCACGCGCGGGCACGTCGAGCGGGCCCGTGCCGCGCGAGGGGGCGGGGGTGTCCAGCGGGCCGGTCGTACGGCGCGCGCCCGGAGCATCGAGCGGGCCGGTCGAGCGGGCCTGGCGCGCCGGGTAGGGGCCGGTGGCCAGCGGGTCGGCGCCCAGGGCGTCGAGGCCGAGCGGGTCGGGCGCGGGCTGTGCGGCCAGCGGGCCGGTCGCGTTGGCGCCGGTGCCCGAACCGGAGCGGCGCCGCGGGGGCAGCGGGTCGTTGAGCGGGTCGGGGCGGGCCGAAGCGCGCGGCGCCCCCGCCAGGGGGTCGGAGCGCCCGGGGGTACGCGGCGCGTTCAGCGGGTCGGGGCGGGACGGCGACCGCGGCGACGCGAGCGGGTCGGGCCGCGAGGACGCCGTCCGCGGCGTGGCCAGCGGGTCGGGCCGCGATCCCGTGCGCGGGTCGGGACGCGCGCCGGTACGCGGCTCGGGCCGCGGGCCGGAGGCGGGCGTGCGCCGGGCCGCGCCGCCCGCGCGCCTGCCGGACGCCGCGGGCGTGCGGCGCGGCATGCCGGACGGGGCGGGGGCGCCGGGTGCCCCGGGCGTGCCGCGCGTCGCGCCGGCCGCGGGCGGCGGGGGGACGGCCTGCGGTCCCGTGGCGGCCGGGGCGACGGGGCCCGGGCCGGTGGGCACGGGGCCCGCGGGGTCGGGGGTGGGGGCGGCGAAGGTGACGGTCTTCTGCTCGGCCACCGCGGCGGCGGAGGGCGCCGGGCGTACCGGCGGGGGCTGGACGGGCTCGACCAGCTCGGCGAGCGCGCTCGACGGCGCGGGTTTGGCGGGGGCGGCCGGCAGCTTGGCCTGCACGGTCGTCGCGTCGGGGTCGGCCACCGGGCGCTCCCGCGCCTCGCCCTCGGCGGCGCCGGGAGCGCCGCCCTTGGCCGCGATGGTCCCGCCGGCGCCGTCGTCGTCGGCGCTGATCCGGGTCCAGTAGTCGTCGTCGTAGTCGTCGGCCTCGCCCCACTCGTTGACGCCCCGCCTGCCGCGGGCGCCCTGGGCCTGGCGGGCCACGCGCTGGGCACGGGCGGCCGCGCGCTGGCGGGCGGAGGGCCGCTCGTCGTCCTCGATCGGGCTGAAGTCGGGCGCGTAGCTGGTGAGGCGGGGTTCGCGGGTCGCGAAGTCGTCGGAGGAGAGCTGCGGCTTGTTCTCGGCCTGCTCGGCCATCTCCTTGAGGCGCTCGGGCGGCAGGGCGCTCTCCCGGCGGTTCATGGAGCGCATGCCCAGTGCCACGACGACGAGCACGAGGAGCACGACGGCGACCAGGCTTGCTACGACCGCGATCATTGCACCACCCTCAAGGCCATGGCCTGCCAGCGGCGCCGGTGAGATCGCGCGGCCATCGACGCGATCTGCCCCCCTTGATCACCAACGCTCAGCGATTGGATCTGATTGTGTCGGACCACTATGACCGTTGTCACACCCTAAGTGAAGAATTGGTAACCATTACTACCTCCGGTGCTCAGCGGGTCACTCGATGTGGACCGTGGTCAACCGGCCTCGTGCGATGGTCCGGTCCGCGATGCGCTTCAGGGTCTCCGAGAGCGTCGCGTCCTTGGGTAGATTGATCTTCGCGTTGAGCGCGTAGACGGTGAAACGATAGTTGTCCGATGGGCGGCATGGAGGCGAGTAGCCGACTTTGCCGCTGGACGTGGGCCCCTGAACGGACCCCTCGGGCAGGCCGTCCTTCACGACGTTCTCGCCGATCTCGGTGGTGCGGTAGTCGATGTTGTACAGCACCCAGTGCACCTGAGCCCCCTCGGTCGCGTTGTCGTCGTCGACGACGATCGCCACCGACTTGGTCTCGGGCGAGGGCACCCCCGACCACCGAAGCGGCGGATTGCCGAGCGTGCCCTTGCAGGAATAACCCGCCGGCAACGGGGCATCCTCACTCAGGCGCGGGCTCGACACGCTGATGGAATCCAGGACCTGGCCCGAGGGCGACAGAGCGCCCAGGAGCCCGCAGCCGGAGGCGAGAACGAGCGAACCCGCCACCGCCGCGCATGCGGCGGCGCGCGTTGCGAGCGCTGACGTCTTCGGCTGCCCCATGCCCGTTGATGCTACGCGGATCTGACGGATGTGCTGACCGGATCCGGACACTCCGCGGCGGCGAAATGCCCCTTAATCCGCCACAATCGAGGCATGGAGGGGGTGAGCTTGGACACACGAACGCGCTTCGGAGTGCTGGGCCCCCTCGAAATCCGGGCCGCCGGAACCCCCGTCGAACTGAGCGGGCAGCGGCTGCGCGCGTTCCTCGCCCTCCTGCTCCTCACCCCCGGCCGGCCCGTCGGGCAGGACACCCTGGTCGCCGGCATCTGGGGCGACTCCCCGCCGGTGGCCGTGCCCAACGCGCTGCAGGCCCTGGCCTCCCGGCTCCGCGCCGCGCTCCCGTCGGCCGCCGTGGTGTCGGAGGGCTCCGGCTACCGCCTGGCCGTCGAACCCGAGCAGGTGGACGCGCACCGCTTCGTCCTCCTCGCCGCCGGGGGCCGCCGCGCGCTGGACTCCGCCGACGGGCCCGCCGCGGCCGAGGCCGCCGCCGACCTGCTCGACCAGGCGCTCGGCCTGTGGCGCGGCCCGGCGTACGCCGAGCTCACCGGCTCGGACGTGGCCACCGGCGCGGTCGCGCGCCTTGAGGAGCTGCGCCTGTGCGCCATCGAGGACCGCGCCGAGGCCGGCATCCGCCTGGGCCGGCACGCGGCGGTCGCGGCCGATCTGCCGGAGATCATCGCCGCCAACCCCCTGCGCGAGCGCCTGCGCGCCCTGCACATGCGCGCCCTGTACGCCGCCGGCCGCCAGATCGAGGCCCTGGCCGCGTACCAGTCCGCCCGCTCGGCCTTCGCCGACGAACTCGGCGCCGACCCCTCCCCGGAGCTGTCCGCCCTCCATCTGGCCATGCTCCGCAGAACCTGGACCGAGCCCGTCGCCCGGGAACACGCCGAGGCCACGGGGGCGGACGATGCGCGGGGCCTGGGGGATGCGCGGCGCGTGGGGGATGCCGCCTTACGGGGCGAGGTCGCCGGCGGCGGGCGCGGCGGCGGTCCTGAGGGTGATGCCCGGTCTTCGGGATCGGGGACGGCCGTGGTGTGGGGTGCCGGGGATGCGGCCTCGTGGGGCGGGGGCGCCGGCGGCGGGCGTGGGCGCGGCCCTGAGGGTGGCGACGGGGCCGAGGGGCCGGGGACGGCCGGGGCGTGGAGTGCGGGTGACGGGGCCTCGCGCGGCGGGGTCACTGGTGGCGTGGAGGGGAGCGCCGGATTCGCCGACGCCGGGGCGGCCGAGGGCTGGGGCGGCCGGGGCGCGGGCTCGTGGGGCGAGTCTGCCGGTGGGCGCGAGCGCGGCCCCGATGGTGTGGCTGATGGAACCGGCGCCGAGGGCGTCGGGGGCGGGGCCTCGGGAGCCGGGCGCGCGCGTGATCTGGACGGCGCGGACGGCGGCGGGCTTGGTGGCGGGTTTGGTGGCGCGCGAGATGGCCTCGGGGCTGTGGGTGGCGATGGCCACCAGGACGCCTCCGGAGGCGCGGCAGGCGGTCGCGGGTCCGGCGGCGGGGGCGCGGGAGCCGGGGGAGGCGGGAGCGCTGGAGCCGGGGGTGGTGAGGTCCGGGCCCGCGAGGGTGGGGTCGGGACCAGGGGCGGTGAGGCCGGGATCGGGGGCGATGAGGTCTGGGACCGTGGCGATGAGATCTGGGACCGTGGCGGTGAGACGCGCGGCGTCCGGGCCGATGGCGGCCGGATCGGGACCGGTGTCGGTAGGGTCCGGGCCCACGACGGTGAGGCCGGGACCAGGGGCGATGAGGTCCGGGCTCGTGGTGGTGAGGCGCGCGGCGTCGGGGCCGATGACGGTCGGATCGGCGGCGGTGGTGGTGAGATCCGAGCCGGGGGCGGTGAGGTCCGGGTCCGAGACACTGTGATCGGGGCCGGTGGCGAGGGGTACCTGGGCGGCCGGGAGGCCGGAGCAGGCTCGGGCGGTGGTCTGACGGGGGACGGGGGCGTTGCCCGGGGGGAGCACGAGGGGCCCGCGGTGCGGCGGGGGAATCTCAGGGCGCGGCTGACCAGCTTCGTGGGACGGGAGCGGGAGGTCGCCGCGGTGGGGGAGCTGCTGCGGGAGAACCGGCTGGTGACGCTGGTGGGGCCCGGCGGGGCGGGGAAGACGCGGCTGGCGGTGGAGTCGGCCGAGAGCGTGGCGGCGGTGGCGGGCGGGCTGCTGCCGGACGGGGTGTGGCTGGTGGAGCTGGCTTCGGTCGCGCGCGCCGCGGATGTGGCGTCCGCCGTCACGGCGGCCATGGACGTGCGGGGCAACCCGCCGTGGCCGGTGCCCGAGCCGAACGATCCGGCCGAGCGGCTGCTGCGGGCGCTGGCGGGCAGGCGGGCGCTGATCGTGCTGGACAACTGCGAGCACGTGGTCGAGGCCGCCGCGCCGCTCGCCGAGCGGGTGCTCGCGCAGTGCCCCGGCGTACGCGTGCTGGCCACCAGCAGGGAACCGCTCGGCATCACCGGGGAGGTCACGCTGACGTTGCCGCCGCTCGCGCTGCCGCCGCCCGGCGCGGACCCCGGCGCGGCGGCCGATTATCCGGCGGTGCGCCTGTTCGCCGACCGGGCCGCCGCCGTACGGCCCGGCTACCGCGTGGCCGACGACCTCCCGGCCGTGCTGCGGATCTGCCGGGAGCTGGACGGGATGCCGCTGGCGATCGAGCTGGCCGCGGCCCGGCTGCGCAGCCTGACCACCGCCCAGATCGCCGACCGGCTGGACGACCGGTTCCGGCTGCTGACCGGCGGCAGCCGTACCGCGCTGCCCAGGCACCAGACCCTGCGCGCGGTCGTGGAGTGGAGCTGGGACCTGCTCGACGACGAGGAGCGGGTGCTCATGCGCAGGCTCGCGGTCTTCGCCGAGGGCGCGACCCTGGAGGCGGTGGAGCAGGTGTGCTCGGCCGTGCCGGCCCCCGCGCCCGGGGACGTGCTCGACGTGCTCGGGCGGCTGGTGGACAAGTCGCTGGTCGTCTTCGACGGCGGGCGGTACCGGATGCTGGAGACCATCCGCGCGTACGCCGCCGAGCGGCTGGAGGAGTCGGGCGAGCGGGAGGCCATGCGGCGGGCGCACGCGTACCACTTCGCCGCCTTCGCCGAGGAGACCGACCGCCACCTGCGCGGCCACGACCAGATCGCCCGGCTGGCCGAGCTGTCGGCCGAGCACGACAACCTGTCGGCGGCGCTGCGCTGGGCGCTCGATGGCGGGCACGGCCCGCTCGCGCTGCGCATGGCGGGGGCGCTGGGCTGGTACTGGTTTCTGCGCGGGCACCGCCTGGAAGGGGCGAACCGGACGCAGGAGGCCCTGGAGGTCGCGGGCGAGGACGCCGATCCCCGGCTGCGGGCGCCGGCCCTGGCCGTGTACGCGCTCAACGCCGTCGGCGCGTCGTTCCTGTTCGACTCGGCCAGGGACGTGCTGGCGGAGGCCCGGCGACTGGCCGAGCGCGCCGGCCTGAGCCTCGACTCGCATCCGCTGCTCGCGTTGGCCGGGCCGTACCTGGCGTTGTTCGGCGATGGCCGGTCCGAGGACGTGGGCGTGCTCGACGAGCTGGTGGGCCTGTCGGACCCCTGGGTGGTGGCGGTGGGCCGGGCCTTCCGAGTCGTGGCGCACCTCAACCGCGGCGACCTGGAGGAAGGCGAGCGGGACCTGCGCGCGGCCCTCGCCGGCTTCCGCGAGATCGGCGACGCCTGGGGCACCGGCATGGCCCTCAGCTCCCTGGCGGAGCTGCACTTCCTGCGCGGCGAGGCCAAGGCCGCCAACGACGTCACGCGCGAGGCGCTCGCCCTGCTCGACCGGCTCGGGGCGGTGGAGGACACGCCGTACCTGCGGGCGCGGCTGGCCCTGAGCCTGAACACGGCCGGGGAGCGCGAGGCCGCGGTGCGGATGCTGGAGGAGGTCACCGAGCTGGTGCGCCGGAACGGCGACGTCGTCGGCGAGGCGGGGATCCAGGGCGCCTGGGGCGACTTCGCCCGGCAGGACGGCGACTTCGAGGCCGCCCGCGGGCACTACGTGCGAGCCCTGACGGTGCTGGACCGGGTCAGCGCGCCGCCGCCGCACCTGTCGGCCGCGCTGCACGCGGGCCTGGCACTGGTGGCGGTGCAGGAGGAGGACCACGCCGCCGCCCGCCGCATGCTGCTCACCGCCCTGGATCAGGGGATGGGCACCGCTGACGCGCAGCTCATCGGCGTGGTGCTGGTCGCGGTCGCGGGCTGGGCCGCCGCCACCGCCGACCCGGGCACGGCCGCGGCCCTGCTCGGCGGCGTGGAGTCGGTACGGGGCGTCGGGGCGGTGGTGGACTACGACCACGTGTGGGTCACCGGGCTCACCAGGGACGCCCTCACCGAGGACGACTTCGGCCACCACTACGCCCGGGGCCTGGCCATGACCCCGGACGACGTGGTGGCCCTCGCCCGTACGCGTCTCACCGCCCGCCCCTGACCCCCGCGAGCAGGGGCGGCCCTCCCCCGGAGAGCGACGCGCGTCCGGTGACGGGCCGGCCCCCGGGGAGCGGCCCGCCCTGGGGGAGCGGTGCGATCCGGGCACCGGGGCGGCCTCAGGCGGTGGTGCGGAAGACGCGGATGGCCAGCGGCGCGAACACCAGCACGAAGCCGGCCGACCACAGCAGGGACACCCCCGCCGGTCCGGCCACCTCGCCGCCGATCAGCAGGCCGCGGATCGCGTCGGCCAGGTGGGTCACCGGGTTCACGTCGGACCACGCCTCCAGCCAGCCGGGGAACGTGTCGGACGGCACGAGCGCGCTGCTGGTGAACGTCAGCGGCATCATCGTGGAGAAGGCGATCATCTGCACCTTCTCGGGGCTGCTCGCCTTGAGCCCGATCAGCACCGACATCCAGGCCATCGCCAGCGCGACCACCACGAGCAGGGCCAGCGCGCCGAGCAGCCCGGCCACGCTGGTGGTCACCCGGAAGCCCAGCACCATGCCGAACCCGACCAGCAGCGCGAACGCCCACACCTGCTTGAAGGTGTCGGCCAGGATCCGGCCCGCCAGCGGGGCGGTACGGGCGATCGGCAGGCTGCGCAGCCGGTCGAACACGCCCTTGGTGATGTCGGTGTTCAGCCCGATCGCGGTGGACAGGGTGTAGAACAGGGCGTTCTGCACCAGCAGGCCGGGCAGGGCGAACTGCAGGTAGTCGCCGGTCGAGCCGGAGATCGCGCCGCCGAACACGTAGGTGAACAGCAGCAGGAACATGATCGGCTGGATGCTGAGATCGAGCAGTTCCCACGGGTTGTGCTTGACCTGCACCAGGCTGCGCCAGGCCAGGGTGGCGGTCTGCCTCAGCGTGGCCCCCAGGCCGACGCGCCGCCCCGCCGCCGCGGGCAGCGTGGCCGTCGTCATCGCGGTCATGCGTACGCCTCCTGCTTGTCGCGGTCGCCCTTGCCACGGTCGCCCTTGCCACGACCTGTCTTGTCACGACCGGTCTTGTCACGATCGGCGCTGTCGTGATCGGCGCTGTCGTGATCGGCGCTGTCGTGATCGGCCGGCTCGCTCTCGGCCCGGTGGCCGGTGAGGGCCAGGAACACCTCGTCCAGGCTGGACTTGCGCAGCGACAGCTCCGAGGCGACGATCCCCAGGTCGTCGAGCCGCCGCACGATCGCGGGCACCACCGCCGGGTCGTGCACCGGGGCGGTCACCCGGCCGCCGGAGACCTCGGGCGCGGCGCCGATGACCTCGGCGATCACCTGGGCGGCCAGGTCGAGGCGGTCCTCCTCGGCCGGCCTGACCTCCAGGACCTGCCCGCCGGAGGCCGACTTGAGCTCGTCGGAGGTGCCGGAGGCGATGACCGTGCCGCGGTCGAAGACCACGATGGAGTCGGCGAGCTGGTCGGCCTCCTCCAGATACTGCGTGGTCAGCAGCACCGTCACGCCGTCGGCCATCAGCCCGCGCACGACGTCCCACAGCTCGGTGCGGCTGCGCGGGTCGAGGCCGGTGGTCGGCTCGTCCAGGAACAGCACCTGCGGCCTGCCCACCAGGCTGGCCGCCAGGTCGAGCCGGCGGCGCATGCCGCCGGAGTAGGTCTTGGCGGCCCGCCCGCCCGCCTCGGACAGCGAGAACCTGTCGAGCAGCTCGCCGGCGCGGCGCTTGGCCTCGCGGCGGGACAGGCCGAGCAGCCGGCCGATCATCACCAGGTTCTCCACGCCGGTCAGCATCTCGTCAACCGCGGCGTACTGGCCGGTCAGGCCGATCAGGGAGCGGACCCGGTGGGCGTCGGTCACGACGTCGAACCCGCCGACCGCGGCCCGGCCCGCGTCGGGGCGCAGCAGCGTGGCGAGAATGCGCACGGCGGTGGTCTTGCCGGCCCCGTTGGGCCCGAGCACGCCGAGCAGCATGCCCTGGCGCACCGCGAGGTCGACCCCGTCGAGCGCGGTGGTCTCGCCGTAGCGTTTGACCAGGCCCTCGGCCTCGATCGCGTATGGCATGTCAGCGTCCTTCCGTCAGTCCCTCCCAGGGTGCCGGACGCCACTGACATTTCCGTGAGATCGCGGCGCGCGCGCTGACACGCGGCATGCCCGGCTCCGGCGTGGTTCTGACAGATCGCTGACACGCGGAGCCGGATGGAGGGGGGTACCGGCTCTAGGCTGGCAGCGTGAGGGTGCGAACAAGCCGGACCAAGCGGGCGGGAGCCGGACGGCGGGGGCGTCGCGACGCCTCCCGCGGTGGGGAGGAACCGAGGTGAGCGTCCCGCTGCGCGACCCGGCCAACCAGGTCTCCCGCCGCGCGATCACACTGTGGCTGCTGGAGTCGCTGTTCGGCTTCGTGCTGCTGGTCGGCGGCTCGGCCCTCGCGGCCACGTGGATCAGCGGCGCGTCCTGGTCCTGGCTGCCCCGCTGGATCGAGGCCGGCATCTGGTGGCTGCCGGCCGCCGTCGCCGTGCTGATGGCGCCGTTCGTGGTCATCGAGCCGTTCTGGCGCTACGCGGTGCACCGGTGGGAGCTGTCCGGCGACGTGGTGTACGCCCGCTCGGGCTGGCTCAGCCGCCAGTGGGTGTTCGTGCCGGTCAGCCGCATCCAGACCGTGGACAAGGAGCAGGGCTGGTTCGAGCGCCTGCTCGGGCTGGCCACCGTCGAGATCCGCACCGCCTCGTACGCGGGGTCGTCCAGCATCAAGGGCCTCGACTACGCCGTCGCCGCCCGCCTGGCCGAGGACCTGGCCCGGCGCGCCGAGGAACTGCGGGACGACGCCACATGACCGCCTCCCCGACCCCGCCCGGACCTCCCGGCCCCGTCCCCGGAGGCGCGCCGCCGCCGGGTCAGGGCCCCGCGCCCTCGTACGCCCCGGCGGCCCGGCTGAGCCCGCGGATGCTGCTGATCGACCCGGTGCGCATGCTGCCCTCGCTGTTCCTGCCGCTGGTCGGCGTGCTGTTCGTGGGCGGCTTCTCGCCGCCGTCGTTCGGGTGGGCGGCCATCGGCGTCGTCGGCTCGGTCGCCTACTCGGTGATCCGGTGGGCCACCTTCACCTACCGGATCGTGGACGACCGGCTGGAGCTCACCCGGGCGCTGGTCAGCCGGTCGGTGCGGACGATCCCGCTCGAACGCGTGCGCGGTGTGGACATCGCCACGCCGCCCCTGCACCGCCTGCTCGGCCTCGCCGTGCTGCGCATCGACACCGGCGCCCACGGCGCGGGCAAGCAGGAAGGCGAGCTGGACGGCGTGACCGTGGCCGAGGCCGAACGGCTCAAGACGGTGCTGCTGCGCACCGCGCGGGCCCGCCGCGCCGCCACCCCCGGGGCCGGCCCGGAGATCGGCCCAGACGGGCCCCTGGCGGCCGTGGACGCCCCGGCGGCGGGCGCCGGGACCTGTGTGCCTGGCGAGGCGATCGGGGCTTCTGAGGCGATTGAGGCGGGCGCGTCGGCTCATGCCGCCGCGCATCGCGAGCCCGAGGTCGTGTACGCCCGGGTGCCCCGCAAGTGGCTGCGGTACGGCCCGCTGTCCGGCGCGTACCTGCTCACGCCGTTCGCCCTCGCGGCCGGCGCGGTCGGCCTGGCGTTCCAGTGGGGCGAGCAGCTCGGGTTCGGCGGCGACGCCGCGGTCAGCGCCGGACGCTGGCTGTGGGACCACCCCTACCTCCTGCTCGTCGCCGCGGCCCTGCTCGTCGTGGCGATGCCGCTGGCCGGCGTGGTCATGTACGCGATCTTCAACTGGGACTTCACGCTGCGCTCCCGCGACGGCTACCTCGTCGCCGAGCGCGGCCTGATCACCCGGCGCAGCGTGTCGCTGGAGCGGCGCAGGGTGCGCGGGTTCGAGATCGTCGAAGGGCTCGCCGAGCGGTGGGCGGGCGTGGCGCGCGTGTGGGCCATCGTCACCGGCCTGGGCGACTCCCAGACCCGGGGACAGCTCCTGCCGGTCGTGCCGCGCGCCGAGGCCGGCCGGGTGACCGGCGCGGCGATCGGCGTACTCGCGGCCCCCCTGCGCCCCCACCCGCCCGCCGCGCGCCGTCGCCGCCTGTTCCGCGCCGTCGCCCCCTGGGCGGCCCTCACCGCGGCCGGCGCTCTCCTCGCGCTCGCCACCGGCGCGGGCGCGTGGTGGGTGCCCACCGGTATCGCGTTCGTACTGGCCCTGCTCGGCGTGCCCCTCGGCCTGGACCGCTACCGCTCCCTGGGCCACGCGTACGACGGCACGCACCTGTCGGTGCGATCCGGCGCACTGCGCCGAGCCCAGGCGGTGGTCGAACGCCGCGCGGTCGTCGGGTGGACCCTGAAGCAGACCTGGTTCCAGCGGCGGGCGGGGGTGCTCACCGTGATCGCCGGCGTGGGCGCCGGGGTGGGCGGCTACGAGGCCGTGGACGTCTCCGAGGCCGACGGCCCCGCCTTCGCCGCCGAGGTGACCCCCGACTGGATCGCCCCCTTCATGCGCTGACCCCGCCCCCGCCTCGGGTGCCGGTCCGGCTGTCGGTGGCCGCCCGTACGCTGTCCCGAGATCACCGGCGACCGGCGAGGAAGGCACCCGTGACCACCGCTGACGAGACGATGAAGCGCATCGAGGACGCCATGGCGCTGCAGCACGCAGGAGAGACCGACGGGGCCCGGCAACGGTTCACCGAGATCTGGGAGGAGATCGCCCCCGACGGCGACCCCTTCCACCGATGCGTCCTCGCCCACTACATGGCCGATCTCCAACAGGACCCGCGCGACGAGCTCGCCTGGGACCTGCGAGCCCTGGAGGCCGCCGCGTCGGTGACCGACGAGCGCGCCAGACAGCATCACGCGTCCCTGACGATCCGCGGGTTCTACCCGTCCCTGCACCTGAACCTCGCTGCCGACTACCACCGACTCGGCGACTCCGCCCTGGCCCGCACCCACCTGGCCCAGGCCCGGCGACACCTCGACACGCTCCAGGACGACGGCTACGGCCAGGCCGTCCGCGCGGCGATCCAGCGACTCGACACCCGGGGGCCCGGCGCGTCAGTCCTGGCGGCGGGCTCCGAACATGATCTCGTCCCAGGTCGGGACCGAGGCGCGGCGGCCCCGGCTCTTCTTGGCGGGGCGGGCCGGTGAGGGCTTGGCCGGGGGCTGGGCGGGCTGCGGGGCAGGGGGTGGCGGGGCCGGCTCCTCCTCGGTCTTCTTTCCGGCCGCCTCCGGCTCCTCCTTCGCCGCCGCCGGTTCGTCCTTCTTCGGCTTGGGCTCGGGCTCCTTCTCCGGCGTGGCGGCCGGAGCGGGCGCGGCGGGCTCGGGTGCCGAAGGCGGTTCGGCGGCCTTGGTGGCCTCGGCCGCCTCGGCGGTCTTCGCGGGCGCGGCGGGCTGCTCGGGCCGCGGCTCCGCGACGGGCGCGGCCGGGGCGGCGGCGGGCTCGGCCGCGGCCTTGACGGGCTCTGCCGGGGCGGTGGCGGGCTCGGCCGGGGGCGCGACGGGCTCGGCCGGCGGGGCCGTGACGGTCGCGGGCGGGGGTGCGGTGGGGGCCGCGGGCTCCTCGGCCACCGGGGCGGCGGGCGCCGGCTGCTCCGGTGCGGGCTTGGGCGCCTCGGCCGGTGTGGCGGGCTCCTGCGAGGGCGCCGGGTCCGTCACGACGGGCTCCGGCGGCGGGGCGGGGGCGGCCTGCGGGCGCGCCGGGGCGGCCGGCTCGGCGGCGGCGGAGGGCCGGACGGCCTCGCGGGCCCGCTCCTCCCGGACGGTGGCCTCCTGGACGGTGGCCTCCCGGGCGTCGCTGGGCTCCCGGACGGTGGCCTCCTGGATGGTGGCCTCCGGAGCGCTGGGCTCCTCGACGGTGATCTGCTCCTGAACCGGGGGCTTCTGGCGGGGCTCCTCCGGGGCGGGGCGGGGCTCGGGGCGGGGGAGGTTGGGTTCGGCGCGGGGGAGGGCGGGCGGCTCGAAGCGGGACAGGGCCGCCGTCTCGGGGCGTGCGGGGGCCTCGGCGGGGGCGGGCGGGTCGTGGCGTACGACGGAGGGGAAGTGGACGGGCGGCTGCATCAGCGGCTCGGGGGCGAGCGGCGGCACGGGCTGCAGCTTGGCGACGCGCGGCACGAACGGCGTCACCGTGGTGTCGGGGGTGGAGGGCGCCGGGGGGTCCACGTAGTCGGAGGCGGACAGGCGCATGGCCTCGTCGTCGTGGGGGGAGATGTGGCGGCGGCGGGGGTCGAACAGCCACTCGGCGTGGCGCGTGTGACCGTTCCACACGAAGCCGAGCTTGATCCGCCACATGCCGTCGTCGCGCTTGCAGGAGTCCCAGTCGATCTCGTCGGCGGGCACGCCGCGCCGGGTGAGCCGCTCGGCCACCAGCTCGCCCAGGGTGGGGCCCGGCGAGGACTCGCCGGGCAGGCGCACGGCGACGCGCTGCGCCTGCTGCGCCATGTACTCCCGCTCCTGCAGCACCGGCCCCTCGAACCAGCGGACGCGCTCCACCGGGATGCCCGCCGTCGCGGCGATCTCCTCGGCCGTCTCTCCGGCGCGGATGCGTGCCTGGATCTCCTTGGGGCGCAACGGACTCTCCACTTCGATCTCGTACTGGCCGAGACGGGAGAAGTTGCCACGGACCGCGGCGCGGAGCCGGTCGTCGACGGGAAGCGTGAACCGCGTGCCTCGCCCGGCCGTCGCCAGCACGAGGTACGTGCCGTCCTCGCTCACCGCGACGAGTCGGAGCTCCTGCATGCGAGTCCCTTCGTCGTCGTGCTCAATCTTCCCCCGGACCCTTGAGTCTCTCGCGTGTGCCGGTTGCCTGCCAGCACCGTACCCGGCATGTCCGAACATCGCCTTCTCGGGGAGGGCGGGGGACGATGTGACGCCGGTCACATTTGCCGCGGTCATCGGACGCCTGCCCGCTGCGCGCCGACCACCCACTCCGATTGTTTCCAATCGAGACTCGCTCCGGTGCGCCGTTGGCGCAAGAGGCCGGGCATACCAGGTCGGCGGGGGACGGTCATGGGCGGCACAACTCCTGGAGACGTCGGGCGGTCTGGGCTGCGGGGGCAGGGCGGCCGAAGGGCGGGCCGCGATGACGAATCTGCCCCGCGTACGCCGCCCGCGCGGCGCGTGACACGCGCCCTCTCCGCTTTGCGGGCGAGGTCTTTACGCCCGGCCGGGGCGGCGCTGACCGGGGGCGGGTAGTCCGACGACTCTCACCCCGCCCTCACCCGGGCTCTCATGGGCCCAGCACCGTCTCCAGGTACGCGTTGCCGAACAGGCGCCCGGGGTCGAGCCGGTCGCGCAGGGCGAGGAAGTCGGCGAACCTCGGGTAGACCTTGTCCAGGTAGGCGGCGTCGCGGGTGTGCAGCTTGCCCCAGTGCGGACGCCCGCCCAGCCCGGTCATGATCTCCTCGACCTCCTCGAAGTAGGCCGGGTTCGGGGTGGGCCGGTAGATGTGGCAGGCGACGTAGCCGGTCGCCCGCCCGTACGCCGTGGACAGCCAGGCGTCGCCGGGCGGCGACACCCGCACCTCCACCGGGAAGCCGATGCGCCACCCGCGCCGCTCGATCAGGTCGCGCACCTCGCGGATCGCCTGCTCCAGGTGCTCGCGCGGCACGGCGTACTCCATCTCCAGGAACCTCACCCGGCGCACGCTGATGAGGGCGCGGTGGGAGGCGTCCACCCAGGCGCCCTGCGACAGCGCCAGCGCGGACAGCCGGTTGATCGCGGGGATGGCCGCGGGCGCCAGCGCCCCGATCGCGCACGCGGCGCCGAAGACGGTGTTCTCCAGGAACTCGTCATCCAGCCAGCGCCGGAACGCGCCCGGCGGCGAGGCCGGGCCGCGGTCGCGGTTGTTCCGCTTGACCAGGCAGGTGTCGGTGTGGGGGAGCCAGAAGAAGTCCAGGTGCTCGCTGCCCGCGGTGAGGGAGTCCAGGTCGTCCAGGAGCGCGCCGAGCGGCATCGGGCGGCGTACGTGGCGCAGCAGGAAGGCGGGCTCGGCGCGGAAGGTGATCGCGGTGAGCACGCCCAGCGCGCCCAGGCCCACCCGGGCGGCGTCGAACAGGTCGCGCTCGGTCACGCCGTCGCGGATCTCGGCCTCGCCCCCGGCGCGCACGGTGACGGTCTCGCCGTCGGCCAGCACCATCTCCAGCGCGGTCACCTGGTCGGCCAGCCCGCCGGAGTCGCGCCCGCTGCCGTGGGTGCCGGTCTGGATCGCCCCGGCGACGGTCTGGGCGTCGATGTCGCCCATGTTGGCCAGCGCCAGCCCGCGCCGGGCCAGCTCGGCGTTGAGCGCGCGGATCGTGGTGCCGGCGGCCACCGTGACCTGGTCGTCCTCCACGGCGAGCACGCCGGTCAGCCGGTCGGGCCGCAGCATCATGCCCTCGGTGAGGGCCACGCCGGTGAAGGAGTGGCCGGAGCCGGTCATGCGCACCCGCATGCCCGCCTCCGCCGCGTCGCGCACGGCCCGCGCCACCTCGCGCGCCGAGGCCGGCGCGCGCACCTCGGCGGGGGTGGCCGACTGGTTGCCCGACCAGTTTCGGAACGCCATGCATTCGCACCATACCCACCGGTAGGCCGCCGCGACAGGTGCGCGTGCGAACGAATCGGAGCTCCCGGCGTGACCTCAGTGCCCGGCGGGCTTCACGGTGGAGGTCTTGGGCACGCGCAGCAGGCTCGACCCGCCGGCGCCGATGGCCAGCGCGAGCAACGCGCAGCCGAAGGAGAACGCGTACGCGTTGGAGGCGCCGAACGCGTCGGTGAGCCGCCCGGCCGCCCACGCGCCGAGCGCCACGCCCAGGCCCACCGAGGTGGACACCCACGCCATGCCCTCGGTCAGCAGGTGCGGCGGCACCAGGCGCTCCACCAGCATGTACCCGGTGATGATCGTCGGCGAGATGGCCAGCCCGGCGACGAACAGCGCGACGGCCATCAGCGGCACGTTGCCGATGAGCGCGATCGGGCTCAGGCCGAGCGCGAACACCGCGACGCTGCGCACGAACCGGCCGCGCAGCGAGATCTTCCAGACCCGCGAGCCGTACCACAGGCCGGAGACCATGCTGCCCCCGGCGAAGCAGGCCAGCATGACCCCGGACATGGCCAGGGCGCCCTGCTCGCGCGCGAACGCCACCGTGATCAGGTCCACCGAGCCGAAGACCGAGCCCATGGCGAGGAACACGCACGACAGCAGCATCACGCCCGGGATCGTGATCGGGGTGCCGCCGCCCCGCACGCCGCGCCGCGCGGGCGGCTGGGTGCGCCGCTGGAACGCCAGCGCCAGCGAGCCGATCACGGTGGACACCAGCGCCACGATCAGGCCGGCGTACAGGTTGACCGTGGTGGCCAGCCCGGTCACCAGGGCGGGGCCGGTCACGAAGATCACCTCGTCGGCCACCGACTCGAAGGAGAAGGCGGCGTGCAGCTTGCCGGAGCCGCCGAGCAGGTGCGACCAGCGGGCCCGGACCATCCCGCCCAGCGAGACGGCGGCGCCGCCCACGACGACGCCGGTGGCGAACAGGGTCCATCTGGGCGCGCCCAGACCGGCGCAGAGCATCAGCGCGACCAGCGCGGCGGCGTGCACGATCGTGAGCGGGACGAGCACCCTGGCCTGACCGAACCGGTCGGCCAGGCGGCCCGAGACCGGGGCGCCGACGGCGAAGGCGAGCGAGACGGTCGCGGCCACCGCGCCGGCGGTGGCGTACGAGTGGGTGAGCTCGGAGACCAGGACGACCACGCCGATGCCGAGCATCGACATGGGCAGCCGCCCGAAGAACCCCGCGATGACGAACCCCTTGACCCCGGGCATGTCGAAGAGCCCTCGGTACGGCCCGACCACGACGACTTCCTTTCCGCACGCCACTCGGCGTGGATCGCCGCCATGCCGGCGGTCACTGGTATGTAATGGCTCTATGCCCTGTCAGACCATGACTCACATCGTGCGGCACGACAAGTGATTTTTGGCTTTCTGGGCGAATCTGTGCGCCGATCGGACTAACGTGAGGCCGATGCCCCGCTCTTCCCGCGCCTCCATGCCGCACGCCCTTCTCGCCGTGCTCGTCGTGGTGATCACCTGCGCGGCGGCCGGGGCCGGGGTCTATCTGGTCGGGCGTCCGCAGGCCCCGGCGGAGCCGCCCCCGCCGCGACAGCCGCGGCAGAGCCTGGCCGGCATCGACGCCCTGGTGCCCAGCGCGCCCCCCGCCTCGCCGGCGCCCCCGCCCACCACCGCCGCCGTGATCGGCGGGCCGGGCGTGACGCCGACGCCGCCCCGGGTGTTCGCCATCGCGCCCGCCTCGGTGCCTCAGGAGACCCTGCACAAGATCTCCGCGTTGAAGCACGTGCAGAAGGTCGCGGCCGTGGACGCGGGCGCGGTGAAGGTCTCGGGCGCCGGGCTGAACCTGCTCGCGGTCGATCCGGCGCAGTTCCGCTCCTGGACCCCCAAGGTGGTGGCCGACCAGCCCGCCGTGTGGGAGGCGCTGGCCAAGGGCGAGATGGTCGCCTCCGGCGACTCCGCGCGCAGGCTGGGCCTGGTGCTCGGCGCGGCCTACCAGGTGGACGGCGGGCCGCGGCTGCGCGTGGCGGCCTCGGCAACCCTGGGCCTGCCCGGCGTGGACGGCCTGGTGGGCCCGGAGCTGGGCCGCAGGCTCGGCCTCCTGCCCGGCGTGGCCGTGCTGGTGCACGGCCCCGAGGAGCGGGTCGCCGCCATGGACGCCGGCGTGCGCAAGCTGCTCGGCAAGGACGCCCAGGTCGTCACGGTCGGCGGGGGCGGCGGCGCCCGGTCCGGCGTCGGCGACACCGCCGAGAAGGCCCCGGCCGCGCCGCAGCGGGTGCTCGTGGGCCGCCCCACCAGCTACCTGGAGCTCTACCGCCTGTCGGCCGCGGTCTGCCCCGGCCTGTCGTGGACCGTGCTGGCCGCGATCGGCCAGGTGGAGAGCTCGCACGGGCGCAACAACGGCCCGTCGTCGGCGGGCGCGCTCGGGCCGATGCAGTTCATGCCGGCCACCTGGAAGGCGTACGGCGTGGACGGCGACGGCGACGGCGTGGCCGACATCTGGAGCCCGTACGACGCCGTGCCCTCGGCCGCGAACTACCTGTGCGCCACCGGCGCCAACCAGGGCGGCGAGAAGCTCAGGAAGGCCGTGTGGCACTACAACCACTCCTGGTCCTACGTGGACAAGGTGCTCGGCATCGCCGCCGGCTACGCCCAGGCCTACCCCGACGGTTAGCCCCGGCCGGCCCCGGAAGGCCCCGGTCGGCCCTCGTGAGCCCCGGTCAGCCGCCCGCGCCGCGGCGTGCCGGCGGCGGGCAGCACGTGGCGGCGCAGGGCGCCGGCTCGGGCTCCTCCATCAGCTCGCGCACCATCCGCACGAACCGAGGGTGGGTGCCCGCGGACTTCGCCCGGGTGACGTGCATGCCCAGCTCCTCGGCCCGCTGGGCGGCCTCCACGTCGAGGTCGTAGACGACCTCCATGTGGTCGGAGACGAACCCGACCGGGATCAGCACCGCCGCCCGCACGCCCTCCTTGGCCAGGTGGTCCAGGTGGTCGCACACGTCGGGCTCCAGCCACGGCACCTGCGGCGGGCCGCTGCGGCTCTGCCACACCAGGTCGTGCTCGCCGCGCCCCAGCGCCGCCGCCACCAGCGAGGACGCCTTGTGGAGCTGCGCCTCGTACGCGCCGCCGGCCGGCCCGGCCGAGGCCGCCATGGACAGCGGGATGCTGTGGGCGGTGAACACCAGCCGCGCGTCGCGCCGGTGCTCCTCAGGCAGCCGCGACAGCGCGTCGCGGGCGTGGTCGGCCACCGCCGCCACGAACCCGGGGTGATCGTAGAAGTGGCGCAGCTTGACGATCCGCGGGGCGCCCTCGACCCCGGCCCTGGCCCGCTCGATGTCCTCAAGGTACTGGCGGCAGCTCGAATAGCCGGCGTACGCGGAGGTCGCGAACGCGGCGGCCCTGCGCACCCCGTCGGCGGCCATCTGCCGGACGGTGTCCTCCAGGAACGGGTGCCAGTTGCGGTTGCCCCAGTAGATCGGGACGTCCAGTTCGGGCCGCAGGGCCTCGATCAGGTCGCGGCACTGCTGGTTGATCGGGCTGACCCCGCCGAAGCGCTGGTAGTGCGCCTCGACCTCCAGCAGCCGCTCCCGCGGCACCCCGCGCCCCCGTACGACGTTCTCCAGGAACGGCATCACGTCCGCGGGCTTCTCCGGCCCGCCGAAGGACACCACCACCAAGGCGTCATAGCTTGCCATGCCCCCATCCAACCCGATCCGGCACACCACTCGGTACGCACGCACCCCGGCCGAGCTGTGTAAGTTCGTGTAGTGACGTTGTTCAAGGACATTCGTGAATATGTCGGCGTGCCGCGGATCGGGGAGCTGCGGCTGTCCCCCGACGGCGGGCGTCTGGTCGCCACCGTGCAGTCGCTGCAGCCCGACGGGAAGTCCTACGGCACGGCGCTGTGGGAGGTGCCGGTCGCGGCCGGAGGGGCGCCGCGGCGGCTGACCCGCTCGGCCAAGGGCGAGGCGGCCGCGGAGTTCACGGAGGCGGGCGACGTGCTGTTCGTCTCGCGCCGGCCCGACCCGACCGTCAAGGACAAGGACGACGAGCAGCCCGCGCTGTGGCTGCTGCCGGCGGCGGGCGGCGAGGCGTGGCGGGTGGCGGCGCGGCCGGGGGCGCTGGGGCGGGCGCGGGCCGGCGGGGGCGCGATCGTGTTCTCGGCCGACGTGCTGCCCGGCGACCAGGCCACCGAGGCCGAGCGGCGCAAGGCGCGCAAGGACGCCGGCGTCAGCGCGATCCTGCACGAGTCCTCGCCCGTCCGCTACTGGGACCACGACCTCGGGCCGGGCCAGACCCGGCTGTTCGCGCTGGCCGCGCCCGCCGCGGAGGAGGACGCCGCCGAGCCGCGCGAGCTGACCCCGTCCCCCGGCGGCGCGCTGCGCGAGGCGTCGTTCGCGGTCACCCCCGACGGCGCGTCCGTGATCACCACCTGGCACCACCGGCTCCCCGGCGGCGAGATGCGCACCGACCTGGTCGTGATCCCGACCGAGACCGGAGATGCCGGCGGGGGCGCCGAGCCGCGGGTGCTGGCGCGCCAGGACGGCCACGACTTCAACGGCCCCGTCGTGGTCTCGCCCGACGGCCGGCTGGTCGCGTGCGTGCGCGAGCGCCACGCCGCCCCCGACCGCATCCCCGAGATCACGCTGTGGGTGATCGACCTGGCCACCGGCGAGGGCACCGCGTGCGGTGGCGAGCTGTGGCCCGCCGCGGTGGCCTGGGCCCCCGACTCGCGCTCCCTGTACGTCGCCGCCGACCACGACGGCCGCCGCCCGGTGTTCCGGGTCCCGGCCGACGGCGGCGAGCCCGTACGCCTGACGCCCGACGACTGGTCGTACTCCGAGCTGTGCCCCTCGCCCGACGGCACGGCCGTGTTCGCGCTGCGCAGCGGCGTCGCCCAGGCCGCCGCCCCGGTGCGGATCGCCGCCGACGGCGGCGGCGTGGAGGAGCTGCCCTCCCCGGCGCCGCGCCTGGACGTGCCCGGCACGCTCACCGAGATCTCCGCCACCGCCGACGACGGCGCGCGCGTCCGGGGCTGGCTGGTGCTGCCCGAGGGCGCCTCCGCCGACAACCCCGCCCCGTTCCTGCTGTGGGTCCACGGCGGCCCGCTGGCGAGCTGGAACGACTGGTCCTGGCGGTGGAACCCGTGGATCATGGCCGCGCACGGCTACGCCGTGCTGCTGCCCGACCCGTGCCTGTCCACCGGCTACGGCCCCGAGATGGTCGCGCGCGGCTGGGGCGACTGGGGGCCGCGCACCTTCGCCGACCTGATGGCGATCACCGACGCCTCGGTGGCCCTGCCCGAGATCGACGCGGCCCGCACCGGCGCAATGGGCGGCTCCTTCGGCGGCTACATGGCCAACTGGATCGCCGGGCACACCGACAGGTTCCGCGCGATCGTCACCCACGCGTCGCTGTGGCACTTCGAGCAGTTCGGCGGCACCACCGACGAGCCGGCGTACTGGCAGCGCGAGCTGGGCCCCGCGGGCTCCGACACCTACGCCCGCCTGTCGCCGCACCTGTCGCTGGAGCGGATCTCGACCCCCATGCTGGTCGTGCACGGCGACCGCGACTACCGGGTGCCGATCGGCGAGGCGCTGCGGCTGTGGTGGGACCTGCAACGCTCCTCGGTGGAGTCGAAGTTCCTCTACTTCCCCGACGAGAACCACTGGGTGCTCAAGCCGGGCAACATCGTGGCCTGGTACGAGACCGTCCTGGCGTTCCTGGCCCAGCACGTGCTGGGCGAGGAGTGGGTGCGTCCGGAGTCGCTGGCATGAGCGCGTCCCTTCCCACCCCCGAGGAGTTCGCGGCGCTCGCCGAGGAGATCGCCCGAGAGGCCGGGGCCATGCTGCTGGAGAAGCGGCCGGCGCGCCCGCAGGTGCTGCTGACCAAGTCCAGCCCCACCGACGTGGTGACCGCGCTCGACCGGGCCGCCGAGGAGCTGATCCGCGACCGGATCAAGGCGGCGCGGCCCGGCGACGCGATCCTGGGCGAGGAGGGCGGCGCGACCGGCGAGGGCGCTGTGCGCTGGGTCGTCGATCCGATCGACGGCACCGTCAACTTCCTCTACGGCCTGCCCGAATGGTCGGTGAGCATCGCCGTGGAGGTCGAGGGCCGGATCGTGGCCGGGGTCGTGAACGTCGTGCCGCGCGGCGAGGTGTTCACCGCCTCGCTGGGCGGCGGGGCCTGGCTCGCCGGCGAGCGGCTGCGGTGCAACACCGGCGTGCCGCTGTCGCAGGCGCTCATCGGCACCGGGTTCGGCTACCAGGCGGGACGGCGCAAGGTACAGGCGGAGGTGCTCACGCACGTGCTGCCCGCGGTGCGCGACGTCCGCCGGGCCGGATCGGCGGCCTCCGACCTGTGCTCGGTCGCGGCCGGGCGGCTCGACGGCTACTACGAGCGCGGCCCCAACTACTGGGACTACGCCGCGGGCGGGCTCGTCGCCACCGAGGCGGGCGCCAGGATCGGCGGCCTGCACGGCAGGCCGTACAGCCCGGAGATGACGCTGTGCGCGGCGCCCGGCCTGTTCGAGGAGCTGCACGACCTGCTCGCGCCGCTGAACCCCGAGCGCGACGCCTGACATTGCGGCCCCAGGGCGTGCGAAAGGCCCGCCCGGCGATCCGCCGGGCGGGCCTTCCCGCGTCCTGGGCTCAGCGCTGGAGGGAGACGCCGTTGTCGACCGCTATGCGGCGCAGGTCCTCGATCTCAGCGGCGAGAGTGTCGGCGAGGAAGTCGTCGCCGTCGGACCGGGCCTCCTGGAGGCCCCTGTAGGCCTGGTCGAGCCGGTGTTCGATCGTGGTCGTGAACTCGCCCATCTCACCTTCTTTCGGGGGCGAAGGGGGTGACGCCGAGGCGGCGGCACCGGGGTATGGCACACGCAGTACCCACGTGCGTCCCTGCTTCAAACCCGAAGTGCCGAATGTCTTCGATGTGCCGTGCGTCACGTGGCCGCCTATGGTGGACAAAGCGCTTACCCTGCGCTTACGCACGCTGTGGTGAAAATGAGGAGCCGTTCCGGCGCGCCACGGCGGGGGACGTTTCCTAGGAGGTGCCAGAGGCCGATGCGGGTGCTTGTGGTAGAGGACGAGCGGGTGCTCGCTGATGCGATCGCGACCGGGCTGCGGCGCGAGGCCATGGCCGTGGACGTGGCCTACGACGGCGCCGGTGCGCTGGAACGGACCAGCTACATCGACTACGACGTGATCGTGCTGGACCGCGACCTGCCGAAGGTCCACGGCGACGAGGTGTGCCGGCGGCTGGTCGCCGAGCGCACCGCCTCGCGCATCCTGATGCTCACCGCCTCCGGCGACGTGGACGACAAGGTCGAGGGCCTGGGCCTGGGCGCCGACGACTACCTGGCCAAGCCGTTCGTGTTCGTGGAGCTGGTGGCCAGGGTGCGGGCGCTCGGGCGGCGCTCGGCCCCCGCGCTGCCGCCGGTGCTGGAGCGCCGCGGCGTGCGCCTGGACCCGGGCAAGCGCCTGGTGACCAGGGACGGCCAGGAGATCTCGCTGACCAAGAAGGAGTTCGCGGTCCTGGAGGAGCTGCTGCGCGCCGAGGGCGCCGTGGTCAGCCAGGAGGACCTGCTGGACAAGGCGTGGGATGAGAACATCGACCCCTTCACCAACGTGGTGCGGGTGACGATGATGACCCTGCGCAAGAAGCTGGGCGAGCCGCAGGTGATCGAGACCGTCCCAGGGGTGGGTTACAAGCTGTGAGCGACGCGCGCGAGCCGAACCTGGGAGGGCCGCCGGGCGGACCGGGCGGGCGCGGCGAGGGACCGGGCTCCGGCCGCGACGCGGCGCGCCCGTCCTTCAGCCCGCCGCAGGGCCCGGCGTCAGGGCCCGCGCCGGGATCACCGCACGCCTCGCCCCGGCTGACCCAGCCGACCCACCCCATGATCCGCCCGCACTCCGAGGGCGGCCCTCGCACCGAACACCTGGACGCGGGCGCGCCGCCGCGCAAGGGCCCGCCTCCGCCCACCGGCCCTCCCGCGTGGGACGGCCCTCCGCCGCTCGTCGCCCAGCCGATCGACCGCAGCCTGCTGGAGACGATCAAGGACCTGCCCACCCGGCTCAGCATCCGCTGGCGGATGACCATCGCCTACGGCGCGATGTTCTTCTCCGCCGGCGCGTTGCTGCTGCTGGTCATGTACTGGATCGTGGGCTGGGCGATCGACATGGCGTGGCCCGAGATCCCGGTCAACCTGGAGGTGTTCGATCCGAGGCAGGCCGAAGAGATCGTCGCGTGGTGGGCCGGTCACCGCGACGGCGCCATCGTGGTCGCCCGCGACCACATGCTCTCCCGCTCGCTGCTCGCGCTCGTCGGCGTCGGGCTGCTGGCGGTGATCATCGGCTACTTCGTGGCCGACCGCGCGCTGCGGCCGGTCACCCAGATGACCTCCACGGCCAAGAAGCTGTCCGAGAGCACCCTGGCGCACCAGCGCATCGACCTGCACGGGCCCAACGACGAGCTCAAGGAGCTGGCCGACACCTTCGACGCGATGCTGACCCGGCTCAACGTCGCCTTCCATACGCAGCGGCGGTTCGTGGCCAACGCCTCCCACGAGCTGCGCACTCCGCTGACCATCAACAGGACGGTGCTGGAGATCGCGCTGTCCGACCCGGAGGCGTCGGAGGACCTCAAGGCGCTGGGACGTACGCTCCTTGAGGTCAACGCCCGCAACGAGCGGCTCATCGAGGGCCTGCTCCTGCTCGCCCGCAGCGAGCGCGAGCTGAGCGTGCGCCAGCCCGTGGACGTCAAGGACGTCGCGCAGACGGCGCTGGAGCAGCTCGCGCCGAAGGCGGAGGAGGCCGGGGTGACCATCACCAGCGACCTCGGCTCCGCCCCCACGACCGGCGACCCCGTGCTGTTGGAACGCAGCGTGGCGAACCTGGTCGAGAACGCGATCAAGTACAACGTGCCTGAAGCGGGAAGAATCTGGGTACGCACGGGAATGCTGAACGGCGCCCTGGTTGTTCAGGTCGCCAACACGGGACCACACGTGCCGGCGTACGAGGTGGGCAGCCTCTTCGAGCCGTTCCGGCGGCTCAACGCCGACCGGGTCGATTCGGCCAAGGGAGCTGGATTGGGACTGTCGATCGTGCGCGCGGTGGTGCAGGCGCACGGCGGGAACGTGACCGCGGTGCCCCGAGAGGGCGGCGGACTGGTGGTCACGGTCAGGCTCCCCGGAGCCGGTGCCGGCCCCGGAAGAACGCCCCCAGGACGTTGATCCGGCGGGGGGAGTCTCCTACGCGCCGTACATGTGGTTGGATGTGCCGTCGAACGCGGTGCTGCATGACGCCAATGCTGTGGTTTTCGCCAGATTTGGCTAACTACGCCCATTGGCGGCTGCGCACACCCGTGGAGGGGAGGTTCAGCCGCCGCCCGAGGGGGTACCGATGCACAAATCTCTCGGACCTTTCGGGCACAAGATGAGCCTCTCCGACGTTATACGCGCGCGACGGAGCGCAGTCAGATAGACGAGGGGGATGGAGTACGCCAATGGCTACCGACTACGACAGCCCACGCAAGACCGACGACGACCTGAGCGAGGACAGCCTGCAGGAGCTGCAGGCGCGCCGCACGGACAAGTCCTCGGGCATCATCGACCTTGACGAGACCGATCTCGCCGAGTCGCACGAGCTGCCCGGTGCCGACCTGTCCAACGAGGAGCTCTCGCTGCGGGTCATCCCGCGCCAGGCCGACGAGTTCACCTGCTCGCGGTGCTTCCTGGTGCACCACCGCAGCCAGCTCGCCTCGGAGAAGAACGGCCAGCAGATCTGCCGGGAGTGCGCCGCCTGATCGTCCTGCCGGACATCGGAGGAGGCTCAGCAGCGTGACACATCCAGCGGATCAGCAACCGCACGACGACACCGGCGTTCCCCCGGGCGGCGAGCCCGGCCGCGCGCCGGACGGGCCCGGGGGCTCCGGGGCGTCCGCCGCGGCCGAGGCGAGCACGGCCGCCCCGGAGAACGACACCGCCGGTGACCGCGAGGCCGCCGGCGGTTCCGTACATGCCGCCGCGGCCGACGACTCTTCGCATGCCGCCGAGGCTTCCGCCGGCGACCCGGTTTCCGCGGACGACCCGGTTTCCGCGGACGAGGAGGTCGCCGAGCTCGTCGGCAGGCTCGCCGAGCCGGGCGACATGGACGGCGCCGAGCGGCGCAGGCTGCTCGGACGCCTCACCCAGGCGCTCGCCCGCGGCGCGAAGCAGGCGAGGCAGACCGGGGCGGGGCGTGGCCGCTGGCTCGCCGACGTCTTCATGGCGGTCGCGCCTCGCATCCCGATCCGCGATCTCGCCACGCTCTCCGAGCACCACCACGGCCTGACGGCCGAACCCCTGGCCGACGACCTCGTACGCACCGCGGCGAAGGCGACGATGGCGGTGGGCGCCATCGGCGGCGCGCTCGCGGCGGCCGAGTTCGCGGCCCCGCCCCTGCTCCTTTCCGCGCCCGCGCAGCTCGTCGCCGAGACCCTGGTCGTCGCGGCCATCGAGACCAAGCTCATCGCCGAGCTGCACGAGGTCTACGGCGTGCACGTCCCCGGCACCGGCGGCCAGCGCGTGTACGCGTTCGTGGTCGCCTGGTCCAAACAGCGCGGCGTCGATCCCCTCGCGCCCGGTTCCGTCACCCTCGCACTGGGCGCGGCGTCCAAGGCCGCACTGCGCAACCGGCTGATGCGCACGCTCGGCCGGCACCTCACCACCCTCGGCCCCTTCCTCACCGGTGCCGTCGCGGGCGGCGCCCTCAACCGCGCCGCCACCCGCCGCCTGGGCGCCGCCGTACGCGCCGACCTGCGCCGCCAGCGCGGCCTGCCCCCCGCCGACACCCCCACCGCCCTGCCCCGCTGACCTCCCGCGAGCACGTTCGCGCACGCCCTTGCCCGGGGCGTCGAGCGCCCCTGCCCGATGTGCGGACTTCGCCGGGGCCAGGGCCCCTGGTGTGGGCGGCCCGTTCCTGGGTACATGGGGCGTCGCCTGCCCGGGGGACGGGTTCGGCAGAAAGGTGCGGTGACGGGGTCGTGGGGAATTGGGCGTGACCCGCACGTGCCGGGCACGGGTTATGAGCACGCCTCGCCTATGCGCGGCAATCGCCATGAGCACCCCACGATAGCGCCTCGTGTCCTTTTCGTAAGGTTGTAAAGGAAGCCGACCTTTTGGAGGACGCGTGCAGGGCCGCAGCTCGTTTCTCATCGTCGCCAACCGGCTACCGGTAGATCGGGTCGGAGAGTCCGAATGGCGGCGCAGCCCCGGTGGGCTCGTCACCGCGATAGCCCCGGTCATGCAGCGCCGTGACGGCGCCTGGGTGGGGTGGCACGGCGCGGCGGACGAGGAGCTCGAACCGTTCGAGTACGACGGCATGCACCTGGTGCCGGTCCCGTTGTCCGCCTCCGACGTCGAGCGCTACTACGAGGGATTCTCCAACGCCACCCTGTGGCCCCTCTATCACGACGTCGTGGCAACCCCGGTGTACTCCCGCAACACCTGGGACGCCTACCGTACCGTCAACGAGCGTTTCGCCCGCGCCGCGGCCGATGTGGCCGACGAGGGCGCGATCGTGTGGATCCAGGACTACCAGCTTCAGCTCGTGCCGGCGATGCTGCGCCGGATGCGTCCCGATGTGCGCATCGGGTTCTTCCTGCACATCCCGTTCCCGCCCTCGGAGCTGTTCTCCCAGCTCCCGTGGCGCAGGGAGATCCTGGAGGGTCTGCTCGGGGCCGACCTCGTCGGTTTCCAGCGTCCGGGCGGCGCCTCCAACTTCATCCGGCTCTCGCGCCGCCTGCTCGGCCTGCAGCACCAGAAGCACGAGATCTACCTGGGCGACCGGGTGGTGCGGGCCGAGGCGTTCCCGATCTCGGTGGACTTCGGCGAGCTGGACAGCCTGGTACGCGAGCAGCAGATCATCGCCAGGGCCAAGGAGATCCGCGCCGAGCTGGGCGAGCCCGAGTACGTGCTGCTCGGTGTGGACCGGCTCGACTACACCAAGGGCATCGGGCAGCGGCTGAAGGCGTTCGGCGAGCTGCTGGCCGACGGCGCCGTACGGCCCGGAGAGGCGGTCTTCGTGCAGATCGCCACGCCGAGCCGGGAGCGGGTGGAGGAGTACCGCCGGCTGCGCAACGACATCGAGCTGGCGGTCGGGCGGATCAACGGCGAGCAGGGGCTGATCGGCCACCAGCCCGTGCAGTACCTCCACCAGTCCTACACCCGGGAGGAGCTGGCCGCGCTGTACCTGGCGGCCGACGTCATGGTGGTCACGCCGCTGCGCGACGGGATGAACCTGGTGGCCAAGGAGTACATCGCCTGCCGCCACGACCTGCGTGGCGCGCTGGTGCTCAGCGAGTTCGCCGGCGCGGCAGACGAGCTGCGACAGGCGTTCCTGGTGAACCCCTACGACATCGACGGGCTGAAGCGGGCCATGATCGCCGGGATGCGCAGCACCCCGCACGAGCTGGCCCGCCGGATGCGCTCGCTGCGCCGGCGCGTGGCGACGTACAACGTGGACCGGTGGGCGGGGGACTTCCTGAGGGCCCTCGAGTCACCGGCCTTCCAGCCCGTGCGGGCACTGTCGGCGGGGTAACGGCACGTCATCGGCCGGGCGGGGCACGAGGACGCGCGGGTCAGGCCTTGGGCTCGGCCACCTCGACGATCTCCTTCGGGGTGGCCCAGGCCCGGTAGCGCTTGGCCGCGGCGCGGGTGGCGATGATCCTGGCCACCTCCATGCCCACGGCGGTCACGACCGCGTAGCCGAGCGCCTCGCCCAGGCTGATGTCGAGGGAGTCGGGGTCGGCCGGTGGCTTCTTGCCGGTGGCCTTCTGCCAGCCGAACGCGATTGCCTTGCGGGTGGCGAAGCCGACGCCGAGCGCGACGAGCCCGCCGATGACCCGCCAGGCGAGGTCCGGTTTGTCCGGCTTGTCAGCCATATGTATGTCCCCTTTCCGGCTATGTAACGACCCTAGTCTCTCCCCGCGGCACGGCGGGTCATCCAAGTACGATAAGGAGGCATGACTCAACAGCGATCACGCCATGCCGCTCTGCCCGAGAAACCGACTCTCGACGGGCTTGAAGCGGTATGGGTAGCTCGCTGGGAGGCCGAGGGCACCTACCCTTCGACCGCACGGCCGAGCGCGCCGGGGTCTACGCCATCGACACGCCGCCGCCGACCGTCTCGGGCTCGCTGCACATCGGCCACGTCTTCTCCTTCACCCACACCGACATCATCGCCCGCTTCCAGCGCATGCGCGGCAAGGCGGTGTTCTATCCGATGGGGTGGGACGACAACGGCCTGCCGACCGAGCGGCGGGTGCAGAACCACTTCGGCGTGCGGTGCGACCCGGCGATGCCGTACGACCCCGACTTCACCCCGCCCGAGAAGCCGGGCAAGACCCAGATCCCGATCTCCAGGCGCAACTTCGTCGAGCTGTGCCACCGCCTGACCGAGATCGACGAGCGGGCCTTCGAGGAGGTGTGGCGGCGGGTCGGCCTGTCGGTGGACTGGTCGCTGCTCTACACCACCATCAGCGACGAGGCCCGCGCGGTGTCCCAGCGCGGTTTCCTGCGCAACCTGGCGCGCGGTGAGGCGTACGTCGCCGAGGCGCCCACGCTGTGGGACGTCACCTTCCGCACCGCCGTGGCCCAGGCCGAGCTGGAGGACCGCGAGTGGCCCGGCGCGTTCCACCGCGTCGCCTTCCACCGTGGCGACGGCGAGCGGGTCTGGATCGAGACCACCCGGCCCGAGCTGATCCCCGCCTGCGTCGCGCTGGTCGCCCACCCCGACGACGAGCGCTATCGGCCGCTGTTCGGCACCACCGTGCGTACGCCCGTGTTCGGCGTCGAGGTGCCGGTGCTCGCCCACCGCCTGGCCGAGCCCGACAAGGGCTCCGGCATCGCGATGATCTGCACCTTCGGCGACGTCACCGACGTCACCTGGTGGCGCGAGCTCGACCTGCCCACCCGGCCGGTGATCGGCTGGGACGGCCGCCTGCTGCCCGAGCCGCCCCAGGGCGTGCCCGCCGGCCCCTACTCCGAGCTGGCCGGGCGCACCACCCACGCCGCCAGGGAGCGCATGGTCGGCATGCTGCGCGACTCCGGCGACCTCGACGGCGAGCCGCGCCCGGTCACCCGCCCGGTGAAGTTCTACGAGCGCGGCGAGAAGCCGCTGGAGATCGTCACCACCCGGCAGTGGTACATCCGCAACGGCGGGCGCGACGAGGCGCTGCGGCGCGAAATGCTGGAGCGCGGGCGCGAGCTGGCCTGGCACCCGCCGCACATGCGGGTCCGCTACGAGAACTGGGTCGAGGGGCTGAGCGGCGACTGGCTGATCTCCCGCCAGCGCTTCTTCGGCGTGCCGATCCCGGTCTGGTATCCGCTGGACGAGAACGCCCAGCCGATGTACGACCGGCCGATCACGCCCGCCGAGGACACCCTGCCGATCGACCCGTCCAGCGACGTGCCGCCCGGCTACACCGAGGACCAGCGCGGCAAGGCCGGCGGCTTCGCCGGCGACCCCGACGTCATGGACACCTGGGCCACCTCCTCGCTCAGCCCGCACATCGCCGCCCGGTGGGGCACCGACGACGACCTGTTCCGGCGGGTGTTCCCGATGGACCTGCGCCCGCAGTCCCACGAGATCATCCGCACCTGGCTGTTCGCCACGGTGGTGCGGTCGCACCTGGAGCACGGGCTGCTCCCGTGGTCCGGCGCGGCCATCTCCGGCTGGGTCCTCGACCCCGACCGCAAGAAGATGTCCAAGTCCAAGGGCAACGTGGTCACCCCCATGGACCTGCTGGAGAAGCACGGCTCCGACTCGATTCGCTACTGGGCCGCGGGCGGGCGGCTCGGCGTCGACACCGCGTTCGACGCCGGTCAGCTCAAGATCGGCCGCCGCCTGGCCATCAAGATCCTCAACGCGTCGAAGTTCATCCTGTCCTTCGGCGCCGGCGAGGACCCCCGGGCCCTGGACGACCCCGCGGCGATCACCGAGCCGCTCGACCTGTCGATGCTGGCGCGGCTGCGCGCCGTGGTGGCCGAGGCCACCGGCGCGCTGGAGGCGTACGACCACACCCGCGCGCTGGAGGTCACCGAGCGATTCTTCTGGGAGTTCTGCGACGACTACCTGGAGCTGGTCAAGTCGCGCGCCTACGGCTCCGACGCCGGGGCCCGCTCCGCCCACGCGGCCCTGCGCATCGCCCTGGGCGTGCAACTGCGGCTGTTCGCGCCGTTCCTGCCCTTCGTGACCGAGGAGGCGTGGTCCTGGTGGCACGACGCCTCGGTGCACCGCGCCCCCTGGCCGTCACCGTCCGACGCGCAGGCGGGGGCGGCGGCGTACGAGGGCGACCTCCTCGCCGACCCCGCGCCCGGCGCGGGCGACCCCGAGGTGCTGGCGGCCGTGGCCGAGGTCCTGGGCCGGGTCCGCAAGGCCAAGTCCGAGGCCAAGCTGTCCATGCGCGCGGAGGTCTCCCGGCTCACCGTCACGGGCCCCCAGGCCGACGCCGTCCGCGCCGCCCAGGACGACCTGTGCGCGGCGGGCAACGTCGAGGAGTTCGTGCTTGAGCGCTCCGACGGCCCCCTGACCGTGGACGTCCGCCTCCAGGAGTAGCCCCGGCCGGACCCGGCCAGACCCGCTCCGCGAAGGCCCCGCGCCCGCGCCGCGGGGCCTTCCACGGGCCTCGCGGCGCGTCCGCCGGGAAACGTGCGCGCATTTCCCGGCCTGACGTGCCAGGCTGGACACGTGATCCCGGACCGGCAAAGCCCCACGCGACTGGTGCCGCCCGTGCTGGCGACGATGGCGGCATGGAGCGGCTGCCTGATACTCCTCGGCGTGGTGGTCTACTACTTCGCGCAGGTGCTGGCCACCCTGCGGTTCGTGATGCTGCCCGTGGCGATCGCGCTGCTGCTGACCGCGCTGCTCTTCCCGCTCACCAGGCGGCTGCGCGCGACCGGGATGCGGCCCATCTGGGCGACCTGGCTCACCATGCTGTTCGCCTTCGCCGTGCTCGTCGGCACCGGCTGGATCGTCGGGGTGCGCGCCAACGACGAGTTCCCGCGCCTGGTGGAGCAGATCGAGCAGACGGCCCTGGACGTCCAGAACTGGCTGATCACCGGGCCCCTGCACCTTCAGGAGTCGCAGCTCGCCTCCTGGGTGGAGGAGATCACCCGGCAGCTCAACGAGCAGCGCAGCGCGATCACCGGCACGGTGCTGACCGGCGCCACGGTCGCGGTCGAGGTGCTGGCCTCGATCGTGCTGCTGCTGTTCGTGACGTTCTTCCTGCTCAAGGACGGCGACCGGATCTGGAACTGGTTCCTGCGCGCCTTCGGCCGCGCCGCCCCGCGCGTGGACCGGGCCGGGCGCGCCGCCTGGCGCACGCTCTCGCACTACGTGCAGGGCACCGTCGCCGTCGCGGCCGTACACGGCGTGATCATGGGCGTGGTGCTGGCCGGCATGGGCGTGCCGCTGTGGGCGCCGCTGGCCATGCTGATCTTCCTGGCCAGCTTCATCCCCATCGTCGGCATCTTCTTCGCCGGCGCCCTGGCCACCCTGGTCACCCTCGGCGCCCGCGGGCCCATCTACGCGCTGGTGTTCATCGGCATCCTGGTGGTGGAGCAGCAACTGGAGAACCACGTGCTCCAGCCCCTGATCGTGGGCCGCGCCCTGCACTTCCACCCGCTCGCCATCATCCTGGTCCTCGCCGTCGGCGGCGTACTGGCCGGCATCGCCGGCGCCGCCATCGCGGTCCCGGTGGCCGCGGTCCTGTACCGGGCCCTGCCCGAACTGAGACACGAACCCGCCGCCATCGAACCCCCACCCGCCCCACCGGGCGAGACCCGACCACCCGGCCCTCGCGACACACCTCCGCCCGAGCCCGCCACCGAGCCCGCCACGGCCGAGGAACCCCGGGTATCCGACCGGCCCGTGGCCGGGGAGGAGCCTCGGGCGTCCGACCGGCCCGTGACGGGGGAGGAGCGTCGCGCGTCCGACCGGCCCGTGACGGGGGAGGAGCCTCGGACGTCCGATCGGCCCGTGGCGGGGGAGGAGCGTCGCGCGTCCGACCGGCCCGTGACGGGGGAGGAGCCTCGGGCGTCCGATCGGCCCGCGACGGCGGAGGAGCGTCGCGCATCCGACCGGCCCACCGGGGCGTAGGAGCCTCGGGCGTCCGACCGGCTTGTGGCGGGGGAGGAGCCTCGCGCATCCGACCGGCCCGTGATGGTCGAGGAGCCCTCGGCGTCCGACCCGCCCGCGACGGCGTCGGCGGAGCGTCTGCATGCCGCCGACGATGCCCGGGGGGCCCGGCCCGAACGCGGCGCCGGCGAGACGCGGCCGGGTCCTGGAGCCCACTCGTGAGCACGCGTGCTTTCCAGCCGGACAACCGTGGCCGCGCGAAGACCCACGGCTTCCGGCTGCGCATGCGCACCTGCGAGGGCCGCGCGATCCTGGCCTCCCGCCGCCGCAAGGGCCGCGGCTGGCTGTCGGCCTGACGGCCCCACCGCCGGATCAGGAAGCCGGTCCGTCGCCCGTCCGTCACCGCCCCCGGCAGGCGCGGCGGGCGATGGCCGTACCTGCCGGGCTTGCTGCTTGGCCCGGAGGTCAGCATGGTGCCGGTCCGCCTGACGTGAGCGGCGTTTCGCCTCGGGTGAGCGTAGCGCCGGGTTGGCTCCGTTGAGGGCTTTCGCCCCGCGTGGGGCAGTGCGCCCCGCATGGGGCCGCCCGCCCGCGTGGGGGAGCCCACCCCGGATTGGGCAGCCCGCGTCGCCTGGGGCAGTGCGCGCTGTGGGGCAGTGCGGGCTGTGTGGGGTAGTGCGGGCTGGGCCTCGGGTGGGGCAGTGCGGCCGGGGTGGGGTGCGCCCCGCGTGGGGCCGCCCGCCCGCGGGGGGAGCCCGCCCCGCGTGGGAGAGCCCACCCCGGATCGGGCAGCCCGCCTCGCGTGGGGCAGTGCGCGCTGCGTGGGGCCACCCGCCCCGCATGGAGGAGCCCGCCCCGCATGGGGGGAGCCCGCCTCGGGTGGGGGAGCCCATCCCCGATCGGGCAGCCCCCGCGTGGGGCCGCCCGCCCCGGGTGGGGCCGCCCGCCCCGGGTGGGGGCAGGCGAGCCCCCGGTGGGGGCAGGCGCGCTCTGGATGAGGGGAGGCCCGCCGCATGCTCGGGCAGGTCACGCCCTGCCCGAGCATGGGCCCGGACCGCCTGCGGGGGAGGCTAGGGCGGCTTCATACTGCTGTCGGGCGGGTCAAGGTGGGGACACGAGGCGCTAGCGGGCTCGGGGCGCGCGCAGGTAGCGATAGTGTTCCCCAGCGTGACCCGGTTTCGCGTGCGGGCGTACCGTGAGTGCGGTAGGGGGCCGCGCGTCCGGGGTCCCCGGCGGCGAGGAAGCGAGCGAGGAGCGGTGAGCGACGAGTGAGCAGTGTCGAGGTGCTGATCCAGCGGCTGGACGCCGGGCTGCCCGTGCCGGCGTACGCGCATCCCGGGGATGCGGGCGCCGACCTGTACTGCGCCACGGACATCGAGCTGATGCCCGGTGAGCGGGCCGTCGTCGGCACCGGGGTGGCCATCGCGCTGCCCGACGGGTACGCCGCCTTCGTGCACCCCCGCTCGGGCCTCGCCGCCGAGCACGGCGTCACCATGGTCAACGCGCCCGGCACCATCGACGCCGGATACCGGGGCGAGATCAAGGTGACGCTGCTGAACACCGACACCAAGGAGCCGGTGCGCATCGGACGCGGCGACCGGGTCGCCCAGCTCGTGATCCAGCGCGTGGAGCGGGCGGCATTCTACGAGGTGGACCGGTTGCCGGGATCGGTGCGCGGAGCCGACGGATTCGGCTCGACCGGCCGCTGACCGGCACAACCGAGCAAGGAGCGTGACTTACAGTGTTCCGACGTCGTCGTGCGGCGCGTGAGAGGCAGGCGGAGCCCGCCCCCGTGGAGGAGGCCGCGCCCGAGCCGATGCGCGACTCCGGGCCGTGGGACGCCGACGAGCCGCACCCCGATCGCGACCGCGTCGATCTCGGCGGGCTTCGCCTGCCGGTCATCGAGGGCTTCGAGATCCAGGTCAACGTGGCCGGCGACCAGATCGTCGGCGCCGTGGTCCTGGGCGGCGACAGCGCCCTTCAGGTGCACGCGTTCGCCGCTCCGAAGAGTTCGGGGATCTGGGACGAGGTCCGCGCCGAGCTGGCCGAGGGCGTACGGGCCGTCAACGGCACCGTGAGCGAGCGCGAGGGCCCGTTCGGTGTCGAGCTGGCCGGCGAGGTGCCGGTCGAGGGCCAGGGCCGCCAGCCGGTGCGCTACCTGGGCGTTGACGGCCCGCGCTGGTTCCTGCGCGCGGTCATCAGCGGCAAGGCCGCCGCCGACCCGGCCGCCGGGGAGGCGCTGGAAGGGCTGATCCGCGACATCGTGGTGGTGCGCGGCGACGAGCCCATGGCGCCCAAGGAGCCCATCCGGCTGCAACTGCCCGCCGAGGCCCGCCAGGCCGTGGAACAGCACGCCGCGCGGCAGAAGACGCCCGACCTCAACCCGTTCCAGCGGGGGCCGGAGATCACCGAAACCCGCTGATCCGGGGCCGTTCCGCGCCGTCTCCGGCCGGGGAGCGTCCCGGGCCGCGACATCGCATAGTCTGGCTCATCAAGGTTCCCCACCGGGTGCGAGAGGTTGAGGTCGGTGAGTTCTGCAGAGCCCCACAAACGGGCGGGATTCCGCGGATTCTTCCGGAGGCTTACGACGAGCCAGGCCGAGCTGGAGGCCGAGGAGCTCCAGGAGGACCTCGACCGGCACGGCGCGACTCCGATCGCCTCGTGTGGCGGGCGGCGGCGATTCTGCGTGGCCGGTACGCTACGTACGGTGACCCTGCGCCCGCGCGGCGGCGCCCCGGCGCTGGAGGCCGAGCTGTACGACGGCTCCGACGTGATCGACCTGGTGTGGCTGGGCCGGCGCAAGATCGCCGGTATCGAGCCCGGCCGGCTCGTCCGGGCCGAGGGCCTGGTGAGCCTTCAGGACGGCCGTAAGGTCATGTTCAACCCGAGATACGAGCTGCGTCCGTCGAGCGGAGCATGATCATGGAGTGGCAGGCGAGGCGATGAGCACGGCCGAGACGAGCGACCAGGGGCAGCGGCAGGCCGAGGGCGAAGCGATGCAGGCGCACCCGAAGGCCGTCGGCGGTGTCGGGTACGACACCGTCGAGGGAGCGGTTCGAGCCCAGTTGTCCAAGGCGCTCGGGGGCAAGCGCGGCATCGTCGAGGCGGCGGTGCCCACGATCGTGTTCACCATCTCCTGGATCAGCTCCGAGAACCTGCGGCTCTCGCTGATCCTCAGCATCGGCACGGCCGTGGTGCTGCTCGCGGTGCGGCTGGTGCAGCGGTCCAGCCCGCAGTTCGTGATCAACAGCCTGATCGGCATCGGCATCGGCGCGTTCTTCGCCTCCCGCACCGGCGAGGCCCGCGACGTGTTCCTGCCGGGCATCCTGTACAACGCCGCGTACGCCGTGGGCATGCTGCTGTCGATCGTGACCCGCTGGCCGCTCATCGGCTTCCTCATCGGCTCGATCACCGGCGACCCGACGGGCTGGCGCAAGGACCCCGGCGTGGTGCGGCTGTGCACCCGCCTCACCTGGCTGCTCATGCTGCCGTGCCTGCTGCGCGTGATCGTGCAGCTCCCGCTGTACTGGTTCGGGCTGGTGGCCGCGCTGGGCGTGTCGAAGGTCGTGCTCGGCTGGCCGCTCCAGGTGGCCGCGCTGGCCGCGATGGTGTGGGTGCTGGCCCGCGGCCGCACCCCCATCCAGCCAGCCTCCCCGGCCTGACGGCCGGTCCTGCCGATCCCGGGGCGTGACGGCCGGTCCTGCCGATCCCGGGGCGTGACGGCCGGTCCTGCCGATCCCGGGGCGTGACGGCCGGTCCTGCCGATCCCGGGGCGTGACGGCTGACCCTGCCGATCCCCGGCGTGACGGTCGGCCCTGCCGATCCGCCCATCCCGGCCGGGGCCACCGGCCGGGATCAGCGCGTGGGTCAGTGCGCTCCCCGTGGGGTCGGTGCGTTGGCGGGGTCAGTGCGGCGACAGCAGGCGGGCCAGGTCGCCCTCGACCTCCTGGTTGGCGACGAACAGCAGCTCGTCGCCGGCCTCCAGCGGGTCGTCGGCGCTCGGCACCAGCACCCGGCCCTCGCGCAGGATCGCGACCAGCGCGGTGTCCTCGGGCCAGGGCACCGAGCCGGAGCGCTGGCCGACCACCGGGGCGTCCTCGGGCAGGGTCAGCTCGACCAGGTTGGCCTGGCCCTGCCGGAACGTCATCAGCCGGACCAGGTCGCCGACGCTGACGGCCTCCTCGACCAGGGCCGACAGCAGGCGCGGCGTGGAGACCGCGACATCGACGCCCCACGACTCGTTGAACAGCCACTCGTTCTTGGGGTGGTTGATCCTGGCCACCACGCGGGGCACGCCGTACTCGGTCTTGGCCAGCAGCGACACCACGAGGTTGACCTTGTCGTCGCCGCTGGCGGCGATGACGACGTGGCAGTTGTTCAGCCCGGCCTCGTCCAGGGATGAAATTTCACAGGCGTCGGCGAGCAGCCACTCGGCGCGCGGCACGCTGTCGATCTTGATGGCCTTCGGGTCCACGTCGATGAGCAGGACCTCGTGCCCGTTCTCCAGCAGCTCCGCGGCGATGGAGCGGCCCACGGCCCCCGCGCCCGCGATGGCGACGCGCATCAGTGATCCTCCTCCGGGGCGCCGGCCAGCACCTTGTTGATCCGGTCCATGTCGTTCTCGGCCGCGATGACGTGCAGGATGTCGCCCTCCTGCACCACCGTGTCGGCCTTGGGCAGCAGCGCCTCGCCCATCCGGTTCAGGAACGCCACCCGCGCGCCGACGCCGGCCTCCAGGTCGGAGATGCGGGTGCCGATCCACGCCGGGTTGCAGGTGACCTCCGCGAGCAGGACGGTGCCGGTGGGGTCGCGCCACAGCGGCTCGGCGCCCTCGGGCAGGATGCGGCGCAGGATCTGGTCGGCGGTCCAGCGCACGGTGGCCACGGTCGGGATGCCGAGACGCTGGTAGACCTCGGCCCGGCGGGAGTCGTAGATGCGGGCCACCACGTTGTCCACGCCGAAGGTCTCGCGGGCCACCCGGGCGGAGATGATGTTGGAGTTGTCGCCGCTGCTCACGGCGACGAACGAGCCGGCGGAGGCGATCCCGGCCTCCTCCAGCACGTCGCGGTCGAAGCCGACCCCGGTGACGCGACGGCCGCGGAACCCGGCGCGCAGGCGGCGGAACGCCTGGGGGTCTCGATCGATGATCGCCACAGAGTGGCCGTTGTCCTCAAGGATGTGCGCGAGGGTCGAGCCGACCCGGCCACACCCCATGATCACGATATGCATTCTCCCCCGCCGCTCCGATGTGAGGCGGACCCGTAACAGGCGGACCGTATCTGTACCCTGCCAGTATGGCCCTCCCGGGGAGTGCCGGGGCAGCGGGTTCGCCGACGGGCGAGTACCATCATCACACGTGTCCAAAGTGACGGATTCCGCAAAACGCCTGGTACTGGGCCGGGCGCTGCGCAGCACGCAGCTCCACGAGCAGCTGCTGCCGAAGCGGATCGCGCTCCCCGTCTTCGCGAGCGACGCCCTGTCCTCCGTCGCGTACGCGCCCCAGGAGATCCTGGTCATCCTCTCGCTCGCGGGCGTGTCGTTCTACCACTTCAGCCCGTGGATCGCGGCGGCGGTCGTGGTGGTCATGCTCACCGTCGTCGCCTCCTACCGGCAGAACGTGCACGCCTACCCCAGCGGGGGCGGCGACTACGAGGTCGCCACCGTCAACCTGGGCAGGAACGCCGGCCTCACCGTCGCCAGCGCGCTGCTCGTGGACTACGTGCTCACCGTCGCGGTCTCGGTGGCCAACGGCGTGGACTACGTCGGCGCCACGATCCCGTTCGTCGCCCAGCACAAGCCCATCGTGGCGATCCTGATCGTGGTGCTGCTGACGCTGATCAACCTGCGCGGCGTGCGCGAGTCGGGCGCGGCCTTCGCGATCCCGACCTACTGCTTCATGATCGCGGTCATCGGCATGGTCCTGTGGGGCGCCGTGCGGCTGCTCCTGCTCGGCGACGAGCTGCGCGCCCCCACCGCCGACTACGAGATCGTGGCCGAGCAGACCAACCTGACGTCCTTCGCGCTGGCGTTCCTGGTGCTGCGCGCGTTCTCCTCCGGCTGCGCCGCCCTGACCGGCGTCGAGGCCATCAGCAACGGCGTGCCGGCCTTCAGGAAGCCCAAGAGCAAGAACGCCGCCACCACGCTGCTGATGATGGGTCTGATCGCGGTCACCATGTTCGGCGGCATCATCACCCTCGGCCTGGCCTCGGGGGTGAAGGTGGCCGAGCCGTCCGTCGCCGCCGAGGACGTCCTGATCGACGGCCGCCCCGCCGGCCCCGGTTACCACCAGCAGCCGATCATCTCCCAGGTGGCCGACGCGGTGTTCGGCAACGGCTCGCTGCTGTTCTTCGTGATCTCCGCGGTGACCGCGCTGATCCTGTTCCTGGCCGCCAACACCGCCTTCAACGGCTTCCCCGTGCTCGGCTCGATCCTGGCGCAGGACCGCTACCTGCCCCGCCAGTTGCACACCCGCGGCGACCGGCTGGCCTTCTCCAACGGCATCGTGATCCTGGCCGCCGGGGCGTGCCTGCTGCTGTGGGGCTTCAACGCAGACGTGAGCCGGCTGCTGAACCTGTACATCGTCGGCGTGTTCGTCTCCTTCACCCTCAGCCAGACCGGCATGGTGCGGCACTGGACCCGGCGGCTGCGCACCGAGACCGACCCCAAGACCCGGCTGCAGATGATCCGCTCGCGGATGATCAACGGGTTCGGCGCGGTCATGACCGCGCTCGTGCTGGTCGTGGTGCTGGTGACCAAGTTCGCGGCGGGCGCGTGGATCGTGTGCATCGCCATGCCGGTGCTGTTCCTGATGATGAAGGGCATCCACCGCCACTACGAGAACGTGGCCGCCGAGCTGGCCGTCGCCGCCGAGCAGGAGCCCGACGAGACCATGCTCCCCGCCCGCAACCACGCGATCGTGCTGGTCTCCAAGATCCACAAGCCGACGCTGCGCGCGCTGGCGTACGCCCGCGCCACCCGCCCGTCCACGCTGGAGGCGGTCACGGTCGGCGTGGACGGCGCGGAGGCGCGTGCCTTGCAGGAGGAGTGGGAGCAGAAGGGCATCCCGGTGCCGCTGAAGACGCTCGACTCGCCCTACCGCGAGATCACCCGCCCGGTCCTGGAGTACGTCAAGACGCTGCGCCGCCGCTCGCCCCGCGACGTCGTGACCGTCTACATCCCCGAGTACGTCGTCGGCCACTGGTGGGAGCACCTGCTGCACAACCAGAGCGCGCTGAGGCTGAAGGGCCGGCTGCTGTTCGTGCCCGGCGTGATGGTGACCAGCGTGCCCTGGCAGCTCCACTCCTCCGACCGGCTCAAGGGCCGCCCGGAGCGCTGGGGCGCGAGCAGCGTGCGCCGTCCCGCGAGCGTCGCCCGCAAGGACGACGGCGCCACACCGTGACCGGCGCCCCGCCACACGCGGTACGGTGACACGTCCGGGCAGGCGGATCGCGAGGGGGACGTTGTGGAGATCACGGTTGACCGGGTGGCCAACGGAGGCTGGTGCGTCGGCCGGCACGAGGGCCGCGTGGTGTTCGTCCGGCATGCGCTGCCCGGCGAGCGCGTACGCGTGCGGGTGACCGAGGAGACCGCCAGGTTCCTGCGTGCCGACGCCGTCGAGGTGCTCCGGCCGTCGCCCGACCGGGTGCAGGCCCCCTGCCCCTACGCGGGGCCGGGCAAGTGCGGCGGCTGCGACTGGCAGCACGCGACCCCCGAGGCCCAGCGCCGGCTCAAGGCCAGGGTGATCGAGGAGCAGTTCGCCCGCCTGGCGGGCATCGAGCGCGAGGTCACCGTGGAGGAGGTGCCCGGCGCGCCCGGCGGGCTCGGCTGGCGCACCCGGGTCCAGTTCGCCGTGGGCCCCGACGGCACGCCGGGGCTGCGCCGTCACCGCTCGCACGAGATCGAGCCGGTGGACGCCTGCCTGATCGCCCACCCCGAGGTGGAGGCCGTGGGCGCCGAGACGCGCAACTGGCGGGGCGCCGAGACGGTCGAGGTGATCGCCTCGTCCACCGGCGACCGCGCGGTCGTGGTCACCCCCAAGGGCCGCAGGACGGTGACGATGCCCGACCTCGGCGCGCCCGCCGACGTGCTGGTGCACGAGGGCCGGGGCCGCACCCGGGCCGTCAGGGGCGAGGGCGTGCTGCACGAGAAGGTCGCCGGCCGCACGTTCCGGGTGACGGGCAGCGGCTTCTGGCAGGTGCACCCCGGCGCGGCGCAGACCCTGCTGGACGCGGTGCTGGAGCTGGGCGCCCCGCGGCCGGGGGAGTGGGCCCTGGACCTGTACTGCGGGGCCGGGCTGTTCGCCGCGGCCCTGGCCGAGGCCGTGGGCCCCGAGGGCGGCGTGCTGGGCGTGGAGTCGGACGACGCCGCCGTACGCGACGCGCGGCGCAACCTGCGCGGCCTGCCTCAGGCGCGCATCGAGCGCGGCCGGGTGGAGACCGCGCTGGACCGGCACGGCATCGAACGGGCCGACCTCGTGGTGGTGGACCCGCCGCGCGCCGGGCTCGGGCGCCCGGTCGTGGAGCGCGTCGCCGCGCTGGAGGCCGCCAGGATCGTCTACGTCTCCTGCGACCCCGCCACCCTCGCCCGCGACGTCGCCTGGTTCGCCGGGCTCGGTTGCGGGCTGGCGGAGCTGCGCGGCTATGACTGCTTCCCGATGACCAGCCATGTGGAGTGCGTGGCCCTGCTCACCCCTACAGGTGCGCGGAGCTGAGGGTCCGCACCACCGCCTCGGCCGGGCGCGCGCCGCGCAGCGAAAGCCAGGCGAGCTGGTTGCGCATGGCGTACGCCGACAGCTTGCGCGCCTCCATCGGGCTCAGGTCGCCCGGCCCGGCCAGCACCGGCGTGAGCGCGATCCGCCGTGACGCGTCGAGCGGCGACAGGCCCAGGTCGGCGGCGATCTGGGCGCGCGAGACGCGCACCGACTCGGCCAGGCGGCGCAACTGGCTGGAGTCGGGGGTGCGGCGCAGCGGCACCAGCAGCGTGACCGTGTCGACCGGCCCGCCTGCCCCGCGGGTGGCGCGCAGCACCGCGCGGTGGCCCTCGGCCAGCCCGGAGGCGCCCGCCGGCACGGTGAAACCGACGTCGAGCGAGCGCCCCTCGCTCATGGCCTGCCGCTTGAGCGCCCGCAGCGCCCGCGCCCGGCGTACGGCCGAGGCCGGCTCCCGTTGCGCCGCCGCCGCGCCCTGCGGCGGCAGCGGCAGGGCCGTGCCCATCGGCCGCGGGTCGCCCTGCCCGGGGCCGGTCGCCGCGCCGCCGCTGCCCGCGGGGAGCGGGACGGACGCCGGCGGCGCGGCGAGCTCGAAGTCGATGTGCGGCGGGTCGAACGCGCCGATCACCCGCCGGTAGGCGGCGGTCAGCGCGCGCGTGTCGGCGCAGGTCTCGGCCAGTTCGCGCCCGCCCCCGCCGCCGAAGAGCAGCGAGACGTCGCCGCCCGCGGCGCGCAGCCGCGCCAGCCGGTTGGCCACCGGGTCGCGGCCCTGGTCGGTCGTGCCGCCCCACTTCGGGGTGCAGCCGTCGGGGCCCGCGGTGAGGTGGCCCAGGGCGTACCAGCGCACGCCGGTGCGGCGCATCTCCGCGGCCGGGCTGAACCGCGGCTCGCTCGCGGTGTGGACGTAGGTGACGTAGCCCGAGGGGCGCCGCTCGGGCGGCAGCACCACCAGACGGCGTTGACGCTCCATGCCGGCCAGCTCGGTGGCGGAGCCGACGGCCGGTGCCGTGGACCCGGCCGCGAGGCCGCCGGGCGGGCCGGCCTCGGCGGGCAGCAGCCACACCGCCGCCCCCGTGAGCGCGACGAGCCCGGCCGAGGCGAGCACCACGACGAACCTGGGCGGCGTGCCCGGAAGCCCGCCGCGGCGGGAGTCGTCGGTCGGCACCGGCATCTGCCCCTCCCTGTTGTCGCGGCGTGTGCTCGCGCGACCACGTAGCGCATCGGAGGATTCGGACGTTAGCAGGCACCCGCCGGGCGGGGGGCCCAATCAGCGGATGCCGTCCCATCTGCCCGGATAATTGGAGACATGAAGTTGAGGATCTTCACCGAGCCGCAGCAGGGCGCCACGTACGACGACCTTCTCGCCGTCGCCTCGGCCGCCGAGCGGCTCGGTTTCGACGCGTTCTTCCGCTCCGACCACTACCTGCACATGGGAGGGGTGGACCCCGGCCCCGGCTCCACCGACGCGTGGATCACGCTGGCCGGCCTGGCCAGGGACACCAGCACGATCCGGCTCGGCACGCTGGTCACCCCGGTCACGTTCCGGCTTCCCGGGGTGCTGGCGATCAGCGTGGCGCAGGTGGACCAGATGAGCGGCGGCCGGGTCGAGCTGGGCCTGGGCACCGGCTGGTTCGACGCCGAGCACACGGCGTACGGCATCCCGTTCCCGCCGGTCAGGGAGCGGTTCGCCCGCTTCGAGGAGCAACTGGAGATCATCACCGGGCTGTGGCAGACCCCGGCCGGCAAGACGTTCCACTTCGAGGGCGCGCACTACGGCCTGTCCGACTCGCCGGCCCTGCCCAAGCCGGTGCAGCGCCCCCGCCCGCCGCTGATCATCGGCGGCGCCGGCGCCAAGCGCACGCCGCGGCTGGCGGCCGCCTTCGCCGACGAGTACAACGTGCCCTTCAGCAGCGTGGCCGACACCGAGGCCGCGTACGGGCGGGTGCGTGCGGCGTGCGAGGCCGCGGGGCGCTCCTCGATCAGGTTCTCGGCGGCCCAGGTGGCGGTGTGCGCCACGGACGAGGCCGAGCTCGCCCGGCGGGCGGCGGCGATCGGGCGCGAGCCGGAGGAGCTGCGGCGCAACGGCCTGGCCGGCACTCCGCAGGAGCTGGTGGACAAGATCGGCGAGTTCGCCGCGATCGGCTGCGAGCGGATCTACCTGCAGATTCTCGACCTGTCCGACCTCGATCACCTGGAGCTGATCGCCGCGGAGGTCATGCCGCACGTGTGACGTGCGGCGGCCACTCGGCCGCCATAGTGCGATATTTCCGGTCGCGGGGCCGGGGTGCTGTGCGCCAGACTGGCGTCCGTGCTGTTGACGATCACGACCACGGCCCGGCCCGCGACCGACCTCGGCTTCCTGCTGCACAAACATCCAGGGCGCGTACAGGAGTTCGGCCAGTCGTTCGGCACCGCGCACGTCTTCTACCCCGAGGCGGACGAGGACCGGTGCACCGCGGCGCTGCTGCTGGAGGTCGATCCGGTGCGCCTGGTCCGCTCGCGCGGCAGGACCTCGCCGGACTTTTCCCTCGGCCAGTACGTCAACGACCGGCCGTACGCCGCCTCGTCGCTGCTCGCGGTGGCGCTCGGCGACGTGTTCCGCACCGCCCGCGCCGGACGCTGCGCCGCGCGCCCCGAACTGCCCGGAACGCCGCTGCCGCTGTCGGTCGCGCTGCCCGCGCTGCCCTGCCGGGGCGGCCCCGGCCTGGCCCGCAGCCTGTTCGAGCCGCTGGGCTGGCGGGTCGAGGCGGAGGCGATACCGCTGGACGAGGAGTTCCCCGAGTGGGGCGAGTCGCGGTACGTCCGCCTGGAGCTGTCCGGCGAGGTCCGCCTCGCCGACGCGCTGAACCACCTGTACGTCCTGCTGCCCGTCCTCGACGACGCCAAGCACTACTGGATCGCGGCCGACGAGGTGGACAAGCTGATCAGGGCGGGGGAGGGCTGGCTGGCCGCCCACCCCGAGCGCGCCCTGATCACCCGCCGCTACCTGGGCCGCCGCTGGGCCCTGGCCCGCACGGCGTTCGCCCGCCTCGCCGAGCTGGGCGACGACCTGGAGGAGTCACTGGAGCCCCCGGTCGCGGAGGAACCGGCCGCGACCGGAGCCGTACCGGAGGAGGAGACGGCGACGGCCGGAGCCGCCCCGGATGAAGAAGTGGCGGCCGGAGCCGCGCCGGACGAGAAGCAGACGGCGGCCGGAGCCGTGCCCGACGGGGAGGCCGCGCCGGCGGAGGAGCCGCGCGTGTCGCTCACCGTGCGGCGCAGGGAGGCGGTGCTGGCCGTGCTGGACGAGATCGGCGCCCGCAGCGTCGCCGACCTCGGCTGCGGCTCGGGGGAGCTGATCGCCGAGCTGCTCAAGCGCCCGGCGATCACGAAGATCGCCGGCGCCGACGTGTCCACCCGGGCGCTGGCCATGGCCGCGCGCAAGCTGCGGCTGGACCGGATGCCGGAGCGGCAGCGCGCCCGCCTGGAGCTGTTCCAGGGCGCGCTGACCTACACCGACGAGCGGTTCGCCGGATACGACGCCGCCGTGCTCATGGAGGTCGTCGAGCACGTGGACCCGCCGCGCCTGGACGCGCTGGAACACGTGGTCTTCGGCGTCGCCCGCCCCGGCCACGTGATCGTGACCACGCCGAACGCCGAGCACAACGTCCGCTACGAGGGGCTGACCGGCCTGCGCCACCCCGACCACCGCTTCGAGTGGACCCGCGCCGAGTTCGCCGCCTGGGCGGAGAAGGTGTGCGCGCGCTACCGCTACCGGGTCGAGTACCGCCCGGTGGGAGACGAGGACCCCGAGGTGGGGCCGCCGACGCAGATGGGGGTGTTCGCCCGTGACTGACACGCGGGACGCCGCGGTCGCCGGACCCGTGGAGGTCCGGGTGCCCGCGATGGGGCTGGTGCTGCTCGTCGGGGTCTCGGGCAGCGGCAAGTCCACCTTCGCGGCCAAGCACTTCAAGCCGACGCAGGTGATCTCCTCCGACTTCTGCCGCGGCCTGGTGGCCGACGACCCCAACGACCAGGCCGCCACCGTGGACGCCTTCGACGTGCTGCACTACATCGTCGGCACCCGGCTGCGCCGCGGCCTGCTCACCGTGGTGGACGCCACCAACGTCCAGTACGAGGCGCGCCGCGCGCTCGTGGAGCTGGCCAGGAAGCACGACGTCCTGGTGGACGCCATCGTGCTCGACGTGCCGGAGGAGGTTGCGGTGCGCCGCAACGCCGCGCGCCCCGACCGCGACTTCGGCCCGAGCGTCATCGTGCGCCAACGCAAGGACCTGCGCCGCTCGATGGGCCGGATCGCCAAGGAGGGCTTCCGGCGCGTGCACGTGCTGCGCGGCGTGGACCGGATCGACGCCGCCGTGATCCGCCACGACAAGGCGTGGTCGGACCTGCGGCACCTGACCGGGCCGTTCGACATCATCGGCGACGTGCACGGCTGCCGGGCCGAGCTGGAGGCGCTGCTGGAGAAGCTGGGGTGGCGGCTGGAGCGCGCCGGTGAGGACGGCCCGCCGATCGGCGCCAGTCACCCCGAGGGCCGTACGGCCGTCTTCGTCGGCGACCTCGTGGACCGCGGCCCCGACTCGCCCGGGGTGCTGCGCCTGGTCATGGGCATGGTCGCCGCCGGGACCGCGCTGTGCGTCGCCGGCAACCACGAGCAGAAGCTGGCCCGCGCGCTGGCCGGGCGCAAGGTCAAGGTCGCCCACGGCCTGGAGGCGACCTTGGAGCAGCTCGAACGCGAGCCGCCCGAGTTCGTGGCGGCGGTGCGGGAGTTCGCCGACGGCCTGATCGCGCACTACCAGCTCGACGGCGGCCGGCTGGTGGTCGCGCACGCCGGGCTGAAGGAGGCCTACCACGGGCGGGCGTCCGGGCGGGTGCGCGCGTTCGCGCTGTACGGCGACACGACCGGCGAGACCGACGAGTACGGCCTGCCGGTGCGCTACCCGTGGGCGACGGAGTACTGCGGGCGCGCGCTGGTGGCGTACGGGCACACGCCGGTGCCGGCGCCGGAGTGGATCAACAACACGATCTGCCTGGACACCGGCTGCGTCTTCGGCGGCAGGCTGACCGCGCTGCGCTACCCCTCGCGCGAGCTGGTCTCCGTGCCCGCGCAGCGGGTCTGGTACGAGCCGGCCCGCCCGCTCGCCGCGCCCGGCCACCGCGACCCGCTCGCCCCGGCCATCGGCGACGTGGCGGGCACCCGGCACGTCGAGATCGCCGGCGGCGGCCGGATCAAGGTGCGCGAGGAGAACGCCGCCGCGGCCCTGGAGATCATGAGCCGGTTCGCGGTGGACCCGCGCTGGCTGGTCTACCTGCCGCCCACCATGGCGCCCCCGGAGACCTCCGCCCTGGACGGGTACCTGGAGCACCCGGAGGAGGCGTTCGCCGAGTACCGCGCGGCCGGCGTGGCGCAGGTGGTGTGCGAGGAGAAGCACATGGGCTCGCGGGCGATAGCCGTGCTCGCCAGGACCCCCGAGATCGCGGCCGAGCGGTTCGGCGTGACCGACGGGAGCGCCGGAGCCGTCTACACCCGCACCGGGCGGCCGTTCTTCCCCGACCCGGCGCTGCTCGCCGAGCTGGTCAACCGGCTGCGCGCCGCCGCCGGGCCCCTGTTCGAGGAACTGGACACCGGCTGGCTGGCGCTGGACTGCGAGCTGCTGCCGTGGTCGGCCAAGGCGGGCGAGCTGATCAAGTCGCAGTACGCCTCCGTCGGCGCCGCCGCCCGCGCCGCGCTGCCGCGGGCGGTGGCGGCCCTGGAGGCGGCGGCCGGGCGCGGCCTGGACGTCTCCGCCCTGCTGGAGCGCACCCGGCGGCGGGAGGAGAACGCGGCGCGGTTCCGGCGGGCGTACGCGCGGTACTGCTGGCCGGTCACCGGGCTGGACGGCGTGCGCCTGGCGCCGTTCCAGATCCTGGCCGCCGAGGGACGCCTGCTCGCCCGCGAGCACCCGCACACCTGGCACCTGGAGCGGCTGGCCGCCGCGTGCGCCTCCGCCCCGGACCTGCTCACCCCCACCCGCAGCCTGATCGTGGACCTCGGCTCGCCCGAGTCCTGCCGGGAGGCCGTCGAGTGGTGGACGGCGCTGACCGAGGCGGGCGGCGAGGGCATGGTGGTCAAGCCCGCCGGCCCGCCCGCCGCCGGCGGACGCGAGCCGCAGCCGGGGGTGAAGGTGCGCGGACGGGAGTACCTGCGCATCATCTACGGCCCCGACTACACCGAGAGCCTGCCCGAGCTGCGCCGGCGCTTCCTGGGCAAGAAGCGCTCGCTGGCGCTGCGCGAGCACGCCCTCGGCATGGAGGCCCTGGCCAGGCTCGCGGCCGGCGAGCCGCTGTGGCGCGTGCACGAGCCCGTCTTCGCGGTGCTGGCCCTGGAGTCGGAGCCGGTCGATCCCCGCCTGTGACCGCGCGCGCCCGGCGGTGTCGCGACCGGACGTTCTCCGGCCGCTTCCCCGGGTAGTGCGTTGGGCGTTGTGCGTCTTCCCGGGTGCCGATGGGGGCTCCCGGGGAGCGTGACAACGGGTCTACGGGGGTGGAGAGCGGCATGGGCGCCACGACAACGACGACGGCGGGCCAGGAACATCTCGGCCATGTCGTCTTCATCACCGCCGCCGCGGCCATAGGCGGCTTCCTGTTCGGCTACGACAGCGCCGTGATCAACGGGGCGGTGACCGGCATCCAGCGGCACTTCGACGTGGGCGCGGTGGTGATCGGCGCCACGGTCGCGGCGGCGCTGCTCGGCTCGGCGCTGGGGGCCTGGATCGCGGGCGGGATCGCCGACAGGTTCGGCCGCACCCGTACGATGCAGGTCGCCGCGACGCTGTTCGCGATCAGCTCCATCGGGCAGGCGCTGCCGTTCTCGATCTGGGCCCTGACCTTCTGGCGCGTGCTCGCCGGCGTGGCGATCGGCATGGCCTCGGTGATCGGCCCCGCGTACATCGCGGAGGTGGCGCCGCCGGCGTACCGGGGCAGGCTGGGCTCCTTCCAGCAGCTCGCCATCGTGCTGGGCATCGCGGTCTCGCAGCTCGCCAACTACGCCATCGCGCAGTTCGCCGGGGGAAACGTGAACAACGTCATCGTCGGCTTGCAGGCATGGCAGTGGATGCTGGGCGCCTGCTTCCTGCCCGCGGTGCTGTATCTCGTCTTCGCCTCGGTGATCCCGGAGTCGCCGAGGTTCCTGATCTCGGCCGGTCGCACCGCCCAGGCGGAGCGCGTGCTGCGCGAGGTCGAGGGCGACCGCGTGGACGTGACGGGGCGCATGGCGGAGATCCGCGGCGTGCTGCGCACCGAGCGCCGCCCCCGGCTCCGCGACCTGCGCGGCCCGGCGCTCGGGCTGATCGGCATCGTGTGGGTCGGCATCGCGCTGTCGGCGTTCCAGCAGCTCGTGGGGATCAACGTCATCTTCTACTACTCGGCGTCGCTGTGGCAGTCGGTCGGCATCAACCAGAGCGACTCGCTGCTGATCAGCTTCTCCACGTCGATCATCAACATCATCGGCACGTTCATCGCCATCGCCCTGGTGGACCGGGCGGGACGCAAGCCGCTGCTCCTCGTCGGCTCCGCGGGCATGGCGGTGGCGCTGGGCACGGCGGCGTACGCGTTCAGCACGGCGATCAAGACCGGCGAGCAGGTCTCGCTGCCGCCGGCGGAAGGCGTGATCGCCCTGGTCGCCGCGCACGTCTTCGTGCTGTTCTTCGCCCTGTCGTGGGGCGTGGTGGTCTGGGTGCTGCTGGGGGAGATGTTCCCCAACCGGGTGCGCGCGATAGCCCTGTCGGTGGCCGCGGCGGCCCAGTGGCTGGCCAACTGGCTGATCACCGTGACCTTCCCCAGCCTGGCGGAGTGGTCGCTTTCGGGAGCGTACGTCGGCTACGCGGCCTTCGCCGTGTTGTCGTTCGTCTTCGTACTGCTCTTCGTCCGCGAGACCAAGGGCCGCCCGCTGGAGGAGATGGGCTGACCGCGCGCGGTCAGGGCCCGTACGAGTGGGGCCGGGGCCGGTGGTGCCGGTGGTGATGGTGGTGCGCGAACCCGATCACCATGATCGCCAGCCATGCGAAGAACAGCACCTTCAGCACGCCGAACCCGGCGAACAGCGCGATCACCGCGATGACGGCCACGATCGGCCCCGGGTGCGGCCCGTGCCCGCGCCCGCGGAACGGCGGCGGCCCGCCGGGCCGCCACCCGTGGTGATGGTGGTGGCGGCGCGCTCGCTCCGGCAGGGCGGGGGCGCGGGACTCGTGCGGCTCGGGCAGATCTTCCGCGATCTTGGCGAGCTCGCCCCTGGTGCGGGAGGCGAGCGTCAGGTCCAGACGCTCTTCGAGCTCTTCGAGGGTCAGGCGGCCCTGCGCGTAGTGCTCGCGCAGGGCGCCCATCATCGCGTCGCGCTCCGCGTCACCGATGCGGAGATCATCACGAGCGGTCATGGAGGTCACTCCTCGGCGGGGTCGCCATCGGCCAGGATCTGGTACAGCTTGCGGCGGGTCTCCACTAGAGTCTGCCTCGCCTGGCGGATCTGCGCGTCGGTGCCGGTCTGCAGAATCTGCACCATCGCGAACGCCGACTGCCGCGCGAGGTCCATCAGCTCCCAGGTGTTGTCGTCGACGTCGGGCGTCATGTCCTCCCACGGGGCGCGCACCTCGTCGGCGTGCGCCTCGACGTACGCCCGGCCGGCCTCGGTGAGCTGGAAGGTCTTGCGTCCCTCGCTCTCCTCCGCCCGCACCAGGCCCTCGTCGGTGAGCTGCTGCAGCGCCGGGTAGACCGCCCCCGGGCTCGGCTTCCAGCCGCCCTGGCTGCGCTCGGCGATCTCCTGGATGATCTGGTAGCCGTTGCGCGGCTCCTCGGCGAGCAGCGCCAGGATCGCGGCCCGGACGTCACCGCGCTTCGCCTTGCGCGCACGCCCGCCGCCCCGGCCCCCGTGCCAGCCCGGCCCGCCGAAGAACCCCCGCCCGAAGTCGAACGGGAACGGCCCCCGCATCCCGCGAGGCCCCCGCGGCCGGTGCTCGTGCGGCCCCCGCCGCCGCTCCCCGAACGGCTCGTCCTCCGGCCCCCGCCCCGGCCCGCCCCCCTGCTGCCAGGCGGCGGCCATCGACCGCAACGCCTCCACGGCGGCCCGCCGCACCTCACGCTTGATCTCGTGATGCGCATGCCGCCCGGGCCACGGGCCGCCCATCGCATGTACGTGTGTCATCGTCAGGTCCCCCTGTCGTCCAGGCGATCGACCGTCGATCGCTCTCGATGCCTCAACGATATATCGCTACTATTCTGTTTGCAACCCCATGACCCCTTCCCTCCCGACGTGAGCCAGATCACTGGATTTGATGGGAAGAAGGGGAACAACCCCTGAGACCTCCGCGTTATCCCAGACATAGACGGGGTCGTTCCCGCTTCGGAAGGGCTGGGGGGTGCTTTCGAAGCCGGAGGACGATCCCGTCTGTGTTTATGGCCCGTGCTCCGCACGGGCGGGCTTGGGCGCCCTGCAGGGTCGCGTCTTCCCTCGTCGCTCCGGTCGCTTCGCTCCCTGCGCTCCTCCTCCA